>NZ_CP199708.1:0-957500 GCF_052606915.1 Streptomyces sp. LE64
GATGCCGGGGACTACGACCCGGATGACAAGCCGCCGTTCAAGGACGGAAAGCCGGGCGGCTGGCACAAGGCGGATGCGTCGATCTGGAACGACTTGGGCGCGGCCTGCATTCCGCACGCGGCCTTCTAAAAGACCACACGAATTCAGCGCTCGGGGAGACACAGAATGTCAGCGATTCAGCTCAAGGAACACCAGATCAATCAGCGGGCCGCGTTTAGGAAGTGGGTGGGGTTCCCTGCAAGGTCATCCGTGCCGCCGCAGGGTGCCCGGGGCACGATCGTGTCAGCGACCGGGTCAGGCAAGACGATCATGGCCGCCGCGTGCGCGCTGGAGAGCTTCGCGGACGGCCGGATCCTCGTCACCGTGCCGACCCTGGACCTGCTCGCGCAGACCGCCCAGGCATGGCGTCTGGTCGGCCATCGGGCCCCGATGGTCGCGGTGTGCTCGCTGGAGAACGACTCGGTGCTGAACGCGCTGGGCGTGCGGACCACCACGAATCCGATCCAGCTCGCCCTGTGGGCCGGGTCCGGGCCCGTGGTCGTGTTCGCCACGTACGCCTCTCTCGTGGACCGCGAGGACATCGACGCACCTGCGGGTCAGCGGAAGGTCCGCGGGCCGCTGGAGGCCGCTCTGGCGGGCGGGGAGCGGCTCTACGGCCAGCGCATGGACGGCTTCCACCTCGCCATCGTGGATGAGGCCCATGGAACCGCTGGTGATCTCGGCCGTCCGTGGGCGGCGATCCACGACAACCAGCGGATCCCCGCCGACTTCCGCCTCTACCTCACCGCGACCCCGCGCATCCTCGCCGCGGCCCGCCCGCAGAAGGGCACCGGCGGCCAGGAGGCGGAGATCGCCTCGATGGCCGACGACCCGGACGGAACGTTCGGCGCCTGGCTTCCCGGCGCTGAGCTGGGGCTCTCGGAGGCGATCGAAAGGGAGGTCCTCGCAGGCTTCGAGATCGACGTCCTGGAGATTCGCGACCCCTCCCCCGTCCTGGGCGAGTCCGAGGAAGCGCAGCGGGGCCGGCGCCTGGCGCTCCTGCAGACCGCGCTCCTGGAGCACGCCGCCGCGTACAGCCTGCGCACGGTCATGACCTTCCACCAGAAGGTCGAGGAAGCCGCCGCGTTCGCGGACAAGCTCCCGGAGACGGCCGCCGAGCTGTACGTCAACGACGCCACGGGGGACGATCTGGCCGCTGCGGACAAGCTGCCGAAGTCGTCGATCGACGCGGAGTTCTACGAGCTGGAGGCCGGACGCCACGTCCCGCCGGACCGCGTCTGGTCGGCGTGGCTGTGCGGAGACCACACCGTCGCCGAACGCCGAGAAGCGCTCCGTCAGTTCGCGAACGGGATCGACGCGGCCGGACGCCGGGTGCACCGCGCCTTCCTCGCCAGCGTTCGCGTCCTCGGGGAAGGCGTCGACATCACCGGCGAGCGGGGAGTCGACTCGATCTGCTTCGCGGACACCCGCGGCTCCCAGGTCGAGATCGTCCAGAACATCGGCCGCGCGCTCCGCCTCAACAAGGACGGCAGCACGAAGATCGCCCGCATCCTCGTGCCCATCTTCCTGGAGCCCGGCGAGGACCCCACCGACATGGTCGCCTCCGCCAGCTTCAAGCCGCTCGTCGCCGTCCTCCAGGGCCTGCGCAGCCACGACGAGCGCCTGGTCGAGCAGCTCGCCTCCCGCGCCCTCACCAGCGGCAAGCGCAAGATCCACGTCCGGCGCGACGAGAACGGGCAGATCGTCGGAACCGGCGGCGCGAGTGACGGCGACGACCAGGAGCACGACGACACCGACGCCGCCGCCGAGTCGGCCCTCCTGCACTTCTCCTCCCCGCGTGACGCGGCAACGATCGCGGCATTCCTGCGGACCCGGGTCTACCGGCCGGAGTCGCTGGTGTGGCTGGAGGGCTACCAGGCCCTCATCCGGTGGCGGAAGGAGAACGGGATCATCGGCGTCTACGCCGTCCCCTACGACACCGAGGTCGAGGTCGGCGTCACCAAGGACTTCCCCCTCGGGCGGTGGGTCCACCAGCAGCGCAAGGCCCTGCGGGCCGGGGAACTGGAGGACCGGCGCAAGACCCTGCTCGACGCGCCGGAAGCCGGGATGCTCTGGGAGCCCGGCGAGGAGGCATGGGAGGCCAAGCTCGCCGCGCTCCGCGCCTACCGGCGGGCGACCGGGCACCTCGCGCCCCGGCAGGACGCCGTGTGGGGCGAGGGCGAGGCGATGGTGCCCATCGGACAGCACATGGCCAACCTCCGCAGGAAGGGCGGACTCGGGAAGAACCCGGCACGCGCGGCGGAACGCGCGGCGCAGCTCACAGAAATCGACCCCGACTGGAACTGCTCCTGGCCGCTGAGCTGGCAGCGGCACTACCGGGTGCTCGCCGACCTGGTCGACGCCGACGGTGTCCTGCCCTACATCGCGCCGGGCGTGGTCTTCGACGGCGATGACATCGGGACGTGGAGGTGGAGGCAGCAGGAACCGGGCACCTGGGCGCAGCTCCTGCCCGAACAGCGCGACCGCCTGGAGGCGCTAGGCGTACGGGGCGCCACCCTCCCCGTGACAGCCGCCGCCCTGGCAGAGCTCCGTCCAGCGCTGGCCGCCGCCCTCAAGGGCCCCAAGAAGCCGGGGAGCAAGGCAAAGGCGGCGTTCCAGCGGGGCCTGGCCGCCCTGGAGGTGTGGGTGGAGAAAGAGGGGCAGCGGCCCGTCCCGCGCGGCGCGGTCGTGGAGATCGAGGCCGACGGCGAGGCGGAGCCGATGACCGTCAAGCTGGGCGTATGGATTTCGAACACGAAATCCAGGAGAGACCGGCTGGACGCCGACCAGCTCGCCGCCCTCGCAAAGCTGGGCATGGACTGGGCGAAGCCGGTGACTATCCCCCAGGCTGCCCCGGACACCCCCTGACGGCTGCTAGCGCCGTGACCGGACCCCGGGCCTCTTGGAGACCCAGAGTCCGGTGCCGTGGTCATGGTTCGGCCGATGTTCTGGCAGGTCAGGGGTGAACGGACTCTGGTGCACCCCGGTGTTGCACGCTCTGCGGCCCTCCGCGTCTGTGGGGAACAGACTTCACTGCAAGGCGAAGGGCGCTGGACCAAGCCCAGCAACGCCGACTTCAGCGTGGCCGCTTGTCGCCATGAACTCGCTCTCTCGCCCATCGGGCAGGCGGAGCACTCCCGGGTCCGCGTCGAAGAGGTCAACGCGGCTTCCCGGGTCTGCCAGTGTGATGCTGCCGGCCCAGGTGCTGTCCCGGTCCGACTCCCGGTTGTCGCTCCGGGGCGGGTCGTAGCGCAGAACGAGGGACGCGGTGACCGCGACTTCGCGACCGTCAGGCATGACAACGACAGCAGGGCCTGCGTAGCGCTGACGGCCATCGCCCGGGTGGAAGGGCCCACGAGGATCCATGCCGGGAGGCTAGCGCGCAGCACGCAAACCTCCCAGTCCCCGGGATTTCAGAGTCGGGCGGCTGGGGTGGCTGCGCTCCGCGGGGCGTACGGATCGATGGCTCATATGTGTGCCGAACGGCTCTCCACAGCCGTCACGCGCGGATTCGGTTGTTTGATCCGCTGGGTATCCGTTGCGAAAGCGTCCGCCGAGGTCGGCGAACACGAGACTGTGGACCGGTGACCCATCACCCTGGCTTCCTACAGACCGCTCCTCTGCAGGAAGAGACGACCTCGTCGCTGATCTGCCGCATCGCGGGCCGCTACGGGATGGAAGAGAAGGTGTTGCGGGCCTGTTGGAAGTGGCGCAACTACCCGCCTGGGCACGAGGGCGGGGGCGCGCGGGCTGACGCCGAGGTGCTGCTGAACGAGGCCGGACGCCAGCTCCTGGCAGGCATGTCCGGCGTGGAGGAGGACGTGCTGGCGCGGGCGTTGCCGTCCTGGGGAAAGGGGGACGCACGGCTGCGCGCCGAGAATGATGATCCGGTGGGGCTGTGGCGGACCGGTGGTGCGGTGGCCGGTCCGGTGGCGTTCGGCTGTCGGCTGTGTACGGCCCGGCGTTCGGGGGCGGCCGTGCGGGTGGTGCGGTATGCGCCGCAGTGGGAGCGGGTGTGCGGGCGGCATGGGCGGTGGCTGCTGGATGCGGACGCCAACCAGCCGCTGGAGCACCTCGGTCTGCGGGGCCTGCCGGAGGTGGTGGCGGCGCAGCGGCGGTGGGCGGGGGTGGCGCGGCGGGCGGTGCGGGCCGGGGCCGGGCCTGAGCGGGTGTTCGCGCTGGCGCGGGCGGTGGTGGCCCGGTGGTGGGAGCAGGCTTACGGCTGGGAGAGGGAGACGATCTGGCCGCGGCGCCTGCATCAGGTCGCGGGTGGGGATGCAGGTGGTGATCTGGAGCGGTGGCGGATCGTGGGGCGGGACGCGGTCGTCTTCCCGGAGGTGGTGACGGTCGCCGACGCACTGCTGGATCCGGGCATGGCCGAGCTGGTGTGGGCCGACAGCGGTGCCGGGCGGCCGCGGGCGCTGCCCGCCGATGGGCTGTTCTGCCGCAAGCTCGGTGAGCGACTGGGTCGGGGATGGCTGGGGCCGCTGGCGGCGACTGATCACGGCGGGCCGCTGATCGCGTGGATGGGCAGTGTCATCCGCCTTCGCCGCGGCGCCGGCGGGCCGCCCGGGTACGACAACGACCCGTGGTGGCTGCGGCAGGAGCACCAGGCCGCGACCATGGCCGGGCAGCTGCGAGTGCTGGGCAAGGAGAAGAGAGCGCCCGGTTCGGGGACGATGTGGCGGGCTGCGGTACCCGCCGAGCAGCGCCGGCTCATCACCAGCGCTATCGACTGCGCCGAGGAAGAGTTGTTGCAGCTGCGCGGGGTGCAGACCGGTGCGACCGCCGACGTCGCCCGACGGCTGCTGCGCGGGCTCGGTCACAGTGCCGGTCTGATCGAAGCGGCCTGGAAGCGGACCGCGGTGGCAGCGGTGAACGGCGGGGTGCCATTGGAGGAGGTGGCCCAGTGGGTGGACATGCCCGTTGAGATGCTCAGGGAGATGCTGACGGCAGACAGGCAGGAAGACGGCGGCTGAGAGCGATGCGTCGAAGGGCGGGTCAGCTGTTAGCTGATACGACACTCGTTCGTGGCAGGAATACTGAAAACGGCGGTGTCTGCCGACAGGAGCGGCTTGGCTGGCGCGGGTGACCAGCACAGGAGAAGCCCGGCCCCTAAGCCGGGCAGGGCGAGCGGCCGTGGACCAGGGCAGCGGGTTCGAGGCGGTGTTCCTTGACCCGGTGGGGCAGGCGGTGCAGCAGCGTTGGACGGATGCCGCCGTGACCGTGGCGTTCGAGGAGCTGCCGCCGGTGTCGGCGTTCCCGGTGATCCCGGGACGGCGATGGGGACCGGGCCAGTGGTGGTCGGCGACCACCGGGCGGCATGTGGCCGCAGGGTCGAACGCGATGCGCGCCCAGTTGATGGTCCTGGACCGCGACCCGGAAGTGACGGGCCTGGCAGGGCGGCCGGTGCGGCTGCTGTGGCGTGACCTCCGCGGGCAGGTGCGTTCCTGGGTGCCGCAGCTCTTCGCCCGCCGTGCCGACGGGACTGGTCTGCTGGCCGACTGCCCCAGCCACCTGGAGGCCGGCGGCGACCGCGCTGTAAAGGCCGCCGAAGCGGTGAGCGCGGCGTGTGAGGAGATCGGCTGGGCCTACCGGCGCCTTGCGCCGCTCGACGATGTGCCGGCCGCCAATCTGAAGTGGCTGGCCGGCTACCGCCACCCCCGCAACGCCGGTCGCCCTGGCCTGATGCCCGCGGTTGTGGAGGCGTTCGCGCGGCCGCGTCCTCTGATCGAGGGTGCCGAAGCTGTCGGTGACCTGATCGAGGTTCTTCCCGTCGTCTTCCATGCCTTGTGGCACGGACAGCTCACGGCCGACCTGGAGGTGGCGTTACACGAACGCGTCCTCGTCGGCCCTGGGAACTGGAACGGTCCGGGCAAGGCGGGAGGTGTCGGGTGAGCACGCGACGCCACGTGCGGCCGGTCGTGAAGGTCGGCGCGCATGTCCGCTTCCGCGGCGTGAAATGGCAGGTGGTCGCCCTGTCCGGGCAAGTGATCCACCTCCTCGGCCCGGGCGGCGGCGGTGAGGCTGTGCTCGCCGGGTACCTGTTCGCCGATCCCAGCTTCAGCGTCATCGGGGCCGAGGTGCCCCAGGCGGCCCCGCAGTGGGGGCTGTTCGAGACCGCGCCCGCCGCGGCGCGGGAGAAGGCCCTGGCCTGGCAGCGGCACGTGAGAGAAGTCGAATGCGGCCTTGCCGACGGGCCCGGCAGCGGTGGAGTGGTGCGGCCACAGTACGACCCCGCACGGCACACGCTGGCCGAACGGGAGCAGGCCAAGGCCGAGGAGCTGACCGCCCTGGGGTTCGGCCGCGTCTCGCGCACCACGGTGCAGCGCATGCGCCTGGCCTACCGCAAACAGGGCCTGTGGGGGCTTCTGGACCACCGCACCACGCGCACTTCCAGCCCCACCGGGCGTGCTGACGAGCGGGTCGTCGCCGCCGTCCGCGAGGCACTGCGCCGCCGGCGCGGACGTTCCACGGGCACCATCAACGGCCTGTTCCCGCTGATCAACCAGATCCTCAAGGACCGGCACGGCCCCGGCACGGTACCTGTGCCGTCCCAGGCCACGCTGTACCGGCTCGTCACCTCCCTCGCCCGCCCAGGCGAACTTCCCAGTGGCCCGGTGCGGCAGATGCCCGCGAGCTTCGAGGGGCGGGCTTTCACCCCCGCCACCGCGCTGCGTCCCGGCGAGCAGGTCCAGATCGACACCACCCGCCTGGACGCCCTGGCCCTCTTCGACGACGGGCGCCTCGCACGGCCCGAGCTGACCATCGCCGTCGACGTCGCCACCCGCGCCATCCTGGCCGCCGTGCTGTGCCCGAGCACGACCAAGGCCGTGGACGCGGCCCTGCTGCTGGCGGAGATGGCCGTCCCGCACCCTGCCCGCCCCACCTGGCCGGACATCCTGCGCATGGACCACGCCCACGCACTCCCCCACAAGCGGCTGGCCACGCTGGACGAGCGCCTGGCTGGCGCGGCGGCCAGGCCGGTCGTCCTGCCCGAGACGATCGTCGTCGACCGCGGCAAGGTCTTCGTCTCCCGGGCGTTCACCGCCGCCTGTGAGACCCTCGGCATCAGCGTCCAGCCCGCCCCGCCTCACGCCCCCACCGCGAAGGGCATCGTCGAGCGCGCCTTCGGCACCATCAACGCCCTGTTCTGCCAGCACCTGCCCGGCTACACCGGATCCGACGTCACCCGCCGCGGCCCCGACACCGAGAAAGATGCCTGCTACAGCGTCCCCCAACTGCAGGACCTGCTTGATGAGTGGCTGGTGCACTACCACTACCGGCCCCACGAAGGCCTGCGCCACCCGATGATGCCCAAGAAGGCCCTCACCCCGAACCAGATGTGGGCCGCCCTCGTCGCCGTCGCCGGCTACGTGCCCGTCCCGTTGACCGGCCACGACTACCTCGAACTGCTGCCCGTGCGCCGGCAGGCCATCACCGCCGCAGGTATCCGCATCCACCACCGCACCTACGACGCGGACCTCCTCGCCCCCTACCGCGGCCAGCCCTCCCCCACCGCCGGACGAGACGGGAAATGGGAGATCCACTACAACCCCCACGACGTGCGCCAGGTCTGGGTCCGCATGCCCGACGACGAGCTCACCGAGATTCCGTGGATCCATCGCGACCACGTCCACCGGCCGTTCGACGAACGCACCTGGCAGCACATCAGAACCCTGGCCCTGCAGGGCAACCACGGCGACACCCAACAGTACGAAGCCGACCTCGCCGACGCCCTCGATCAGCTCATGCGCCGCGTCCACAGCGGCCACGCCACCAGAACAGAACAGGCCCTCCTGGCCCGCACCGCTCACGTCCCGCTCCCCACAGCCCGCAATGGGGACCACGACACCGAAGCACCCGCCGACAGCCCGTCGCAGCAGGACGAGGACGACAGCATCGACGACCTCGACGACCTGCCCGACGACAACTTCAGCGCCGCCCCGGCCGCCGGATTCGGGCTCTACGACGCCTACGAGGAAGCTGATAAATGGTGAACCCGAGCCCGCCAAGCGCGAGCGGCACACCAGTGGGCGCCAACGACAACGACGGGGCCGAGCCGTCCTGGCCCCTGACCACCTGGCAGGGCTGGCACCGCTTCGCCACCACCGACCCGCCCGCACCGCCCAGGCCCGGCGACCCACCCCGCAGCATCGAAGAACGCCTCGCCTACCACTCCAGCTTCGTCACCATTCGCACCCCCGCCATCAGCCAGCTCGCCGCCCAGGTCCGCACCCTGATGATCCTCGGCCGCCACCAGCAAACAACCGCACGGCCCTCCCTGATCGTCACTGGACCCGCCGCAGCCGGGAAAACGACCGCCCTCCTGAACGTCGGCCGAACCTGCCACCTCGCCCACACCCGTAAAAACCCCGCACCGCCCGGATCAGCACACGCAGTGGTACCCGTCGCGTACGTCCTGGTCCCGCCCGGCGCGACCGCAAAGACCCTCGTCACCGAATTCGCCCGCTATCTCGGTATCCCCGTCACCGCCCGCATGACCCAGACCCAGATCACCGACGCCGTCTGCCACACCTACGCCGCCGCAGGTGTTCAGCTCGTCCTCATCGACGAGATCCACCGGCTCAACCCCCGCACCACCACCGGCGCCCAAACCGCCGACCTCTTGAAAGACCTCACCGAACGCCTCCCCGCAACGTTCGTCTACGCCGGCATCAACGTCACCGACACACCCCTGTTCACCGGCGTGAGAGGAGCCCAACTCGCGGGCCGGGCCACGCTCGTCGACTGCGGCCCTCTCCCCGCCCGCCACGGCACCCGCCAGCCGTTCCGCGACGTCATCACCGACATCGAAAACAACCTCGACCTCCAGCAGCACAAACCCGGCATCCTCCCCCGGCACGCCCCCTACCTCCACCAGCGCACCGCCGGCCGCATCGGATCCCTGACCCGACTGATCCGCCAAGCAGCCATCACCGCCATCTGCGACGGCACCGAATGCATCACCAAAGCTGCCCTCCACGCGGTACGACTCGACCACCTCGCCGAAACCCACCACCGCCCCCGAGGCCGCTAAACCACCACACCCGCCAGCGCAAACAGCTCTGACCAGCACAAACACCAACCGTGCCTTTACACGCTAGAGCTACCCACAACGAACCCACCCGCCCTCAGTACAGAACACATAACCCCAGCCCACACACCCCGGCCTTCCCACTGGAACCGATCAGCCGACCTCTCAATAAACCCGCAACACCCCAGACCAGCCACCGCCCCGTACACCAACAAACCCCCCTCCGAGCCTCACCACGCCCAGGAGGAGACTCCGGACGGGGCGGGGCGTCGGCAGAGCGCCCGTACAGGGGTCAGAAGGGTGCGTGCTCGCGCTCAGCGGTGGCCCGGGCGCGCGGGTCACGCGTGAATGGATGGACAGCTCTGCCGGAGGTCAACTCGCCGCGCGCAGCGGCAGGCGGCGGCCGAAGACGGTGTCGAAGGGGTGCGCGTGGCGGGTGCTGACCAGGCGGTAGGCGCCGTCGTGCCGGCGCTCGGCGTGGCCGGTGTAGTGGAGGACCTCGACCGGAGTCAGGACGCAGAGGTCCCCGAATACGTAGTACAGCGGAGTGGGCCGGTTGGCGGCGATGAACTGCAGGCCGGCGTGGATAGCCTCGTCGGAAACGGCGTACCGGCCGGAAGTACTGCTGGGCATACAGTCCTTCGCGTCGATGGTGATGACCTCGCCGGCGCGGGCGGCGATCAGGTCAGGGAACCAGCGCAGCGCCGAGGTGGTCCGGGCCAAGGCCTGCTGAATTGCGGGTGGGTAGGTGCCTTGCCCGCAGCGTTCGACCGTCCAGCCCTGCGCCGCGAGCGCGGCCGCGACGCGCTGCTCGTGCGCGTCCCCGACCGCCTTGCGCTTCTGCCAGTGCGTCACCATGACGTCCCCTCCGTCACCTTCACCTGTAGGTGATACGAGCGCGCCCCTTCTTCGTACTACGCGCTCACCGTTATGATGCCCTTCATGGCGGCATACGCAGACCCACGTTTTCGTCCCACGCTCTGGCCGGGGACGCCGGTCCCCCTGCCGGAGATGACACCCATGCACGGGGTCCGGGCCGAGGACGACTGGATCGTGTGGACTATCCCGGACTTCGACCGCGTCGTGGGAAGGACGTCGCTGCCGGACGACTTCTACCTGCGCGAGCTGACGGAGGTGGATCCGGCAGACCTGGCTACCGTGGCCGGCTGGATGAACCGGTACGGGCGCCTGGGTGGCAGCATCGACGTCGGCAGCTGGGACCACGACGAGTACAGCCGACTGGAGGAGCTCGAGGAGCGGGAGCATCCCCGATACGGCCCCTGGTCCTTGCACGGTGACCTCGTACGCCACCACATCAGCGAGGCTCAGGCCGTCATCGCTACGTGGCTGGCATGCCGCCGCCCCGGCGGGCTGGACGAGCTCGTCGAGACGGAAGTCACCGAACAGCGCCTGGCCGACATCGCAGCCGAGAACGACCACAATGACAGCGGATACCCCAGAACCCTCGACGAGCTCCGCTCCGCCACCCTCAGCCTGCGGCTGGCCATGCTCCAAAACGCCCTGCACTACAACCTCGCGGCCTTCAGCGTCGGCCTGGGCAGCCTCACCGACCGCCAGCCCTCCATCCTCTCCGTCGCTTTCCTCCAGCTCTACAACCACCTCGCCGAAGACGCCACCATCCGCACCTGCGCAAACGAGACCTGCGGACGGGACTTCGTCCGCCAACGCGGCCGCGCCGAGTACGGCCAGAACCGCACCAGCGGCATCAAGTACTGCACCCGCGAATGCGCCCGCGCCCAAGCCCAACGCGAACACCGACGCCGCAAAGCCGCCGCAGCCCGACCGGCCCCAGGCGCCGGCACCGCCCAGGACGGAGACGTGGTTTGAGCAGGTCGTTGTACCCGCACCAGCGCGAAGCCGTCGACGCGGTCCTGCACGCCCTTGAGCTGCACCCGACGACCACCGTCCCCGAACTCGGCCTTCGCACACAGGTGGTCATGGCCACCGGATCCGGGTAGAGCTTCGTCCCCGCCGCGAGGATCTGGCGGACCTGGTCGCCGCCGACACCCCACTCGGCCCCGAGCAGGCCGCCCGCCTCCAGGTGTGGCCGAGCCGACTTCGACCACATGGTCCGGCTCGGCTGGGTCCGCTCCCCGCAGTCAGTCGCGGTCCGCTTCGGCACCAGCTGTGCCTGATCCAACACGGCCCTCGTCCTCATCTGAGATCCACTAAGTGACCAAACGATCACCAACTGCAAGCAGGAACAGTTGCAGAGATAGCGGCACAGAGAGGCAGAGTTGGCGAGAATGACTGAAATCAGACCGTCGACGGTATCGCTTTACTGAAGATCACAATCCATCCGGTTAACGGTCAAGTGGACCGAACGGGGTAGATCCTGGCCGACCCGACTGTCGCTCCGTCAGCCGAGGTCGAACGTCTCCTGTGCGAAGTCGGCCAAGGCCAGGCTGAGTAGGGACGGGGGTGGTGCGCGAGCATGGCGAGGGTGATGTGCCGGTACCAGCCGACGTATCGGTGGACTTCGTACTGGTCCAGGCCGCACTCGTTCTTCGCGGCCTGGAAGCACTCCTCGATCGTCCAGCGTGTCCCGGCGATCCGCACCAGTTGGTGGGCGGTGGTCTCCAGTGGGGCGTAGGCGAGGTAGTAGGCGATCTCGTCGGGCCTGCGGATGCTGCGGCGGGCCAGCGCCCACCGCATCCGGTAGGGGAACTCGCCCTGGTAGTCGAACTCGGCGACGGCCGGCAGCCGCACCGCCGCCCAGTGGTAGACGCGGGGGCCCTTCGCGCCGTCGCTGCAGGAGATCCTCTCCCACGCCTCGTCCGGGGCCTGGGCGAAGAGGCCGTCGATGCGGAGGCAGCCCACGGTGAACTGCGACTTGGGAACGGCCAGGACGTAGCCGACGCCGGTCTGTTCCAGCAGCCGGCGGAAACGGCTGTCCTGTCCGTAGGCGGAGTCCGCGGTGACCCAGGCGACGGGCAGCGGCGAGGCGAGGGCGCGAAGCACCATGCGGCGGGCCAGTTGGCCCTTGGTGGCGAACTCCCGGCCGTCGGGGACCCTGGCCGTCCGGCAGCGTTCGCGGTCCTCGGCCCACGCCTTGGGGAAGTAGAACTCGCGGTCGACCAGCGCCTGGCCGCGCGTGGTGGAGTAGGCGGCGAAGACGCCTATCTGGCAGTTCTCGGTGCGGCCTGCGGTTCCGGAGTACTGGCGCTGGACCCCGGCGGACGTGGTGCCCTTCTTGAGGAATCCGGTGTCGTCGACGACGAGGACTCCGTCGTCTTCTCCGAGCTTGTCGGCTATGTATTCCTGCAGGTCGTCGCGTATGTCGTCGGCTTCCCACTTCGCGCCGGCCAGCAGGTGCTGCAGGCCGTCAGGAGTGGCGTGGCCCGCCTGCTCGGCCAGCTGCCAGCTGTTCTTGCGGGCCACCGGGGCGAGCAGACCGCGCACGTAGTCACGCATACGGCGACGGAGCTCGACACGGCGGAAACGGTGGCCGAAGGTGAGGAAGAGGTCGTCCAGCTCCAGGTCCCACTGCGCGGCAGCACGTTCGGTGATCACACGGGGAGGCTTCCCCGGACGCTGTCACTACCAGCGGCGGCTGCACACGTTCGAGGGGCAGCCTCCGTGAGACCGCCCCCGACCACCAACCAACCCGCTACACTCCCGCACCCCGCTGAAAACCACAGCTCAGACAGCGAAATCCTGCTGGAGTACTAGGTGGTGTCTTCAAAGGTTCTGATGGGGCATCATGTGGGCATGGTGCGTCGTCATGAGCTCCCGGATGCGGAGTGGGAAGCGTTGTCGGGGTTGCTGCCGCGGGCGTTGTCGGGGAGCGGCCCGAGCCGATGCTGCGGATGTCCGACACCTGGACCGCGTTCATGGCCGAGGACCCGGTCGGCTGGGCCTGCTATGCCCATGTCCCCGCGGAGTTCCCCGAGCACGTGCTGATCGCCACCGATGGTGACGGCGAGGTCGTCGCGCACGCGTTCAGCGCCCCCTCCCGCCTGGATACGGCGGGCCGCGGCAAGTTGCCGGGGGGCTAGGACCAGGTCCTGTTGTGGGCTTTCGCCGATCTGCGTAGCGGTGAACAACCGGACACGGTCAGCGCGCTGGACATCACCGTGGCAGCGGGCCGCGAAAAGGAGGGGCTCTCCGCCCCCATGGCCACCACGCCACGGGAGAACGCCCGACGGCTCGGCATCACGACCCTCGTCGCGCCGCCGGTCAGGCCCATAGCAAAGCACCTCGAGCCCGGCTGTTCCATCCACGAGTACGCGTTCCGCACCCGTCCGGACGGTCTGCCGTGCGGTCTCTGGTCAAGGGTCCACGCCCACCTCGGCGCCACCGTGGAATCGGTCGCTCCCGCTTCCATGACCATCCCCGGAACCCTGGACCAGCGGCGCACCTGGACGGGGCTCCCGTTCGACGCACCGGGTCCGGTGGAGGTCCCCGGCACCCTCGTGCCCGCGCATTTGCGAACCCGAACACGCGTACGCCGTCTACGTCGAACCCAACATCTGGGTAAGGCACACCGTCCACACCGTCCCGCAGGCCTGACCAGCAAGAGCAGGCCCAGGAGACCGTTCCGACCCGACCGCGGGAGGAGTGCTTCTGTCCGCGTGTGCGCCCGACAGTTCCCGCCTCATGCATCCATGACCGCCTTCATGGGGGGAGCCACCGTGCTTCGGGCACATGGGCAGCAGTGCACGTCCTTCTCAGAAGGACACGTCGAAGTAGTCGATGTCGGTGAAGGCGACCTCGAGGGCCAAGGCGCGTTGTCCGCCGTCCCTGAAGTACACCTCCTGCAGCCCTTCGGCGACGATGTCGCGCATCTGCTGGTCGGTGGCGCCCTCTTGCCGGGCGTCGAAGAGGCGGCGGGCGTAGGCCGGCGGAAGGTGGACGGTGAGGCGGCGCATGCGGCCGTCGTCGGTGGTGCCGATCGGTGCGGTGTAGCCGAAGCGGGCCCGGGTCTCGACGGTGATGCCCGTGCTGGTGGCGGCCTGCTTTCGGCGGCGCCCTCGGACCTTCGGCTGCCAGCGGGCACGGACGGCCGCCTCGATCCGGTCGGCGATGTCCTTGGGCGGGTGTTTGCGCTCGCCGGTGCGGTAGCGCTCCACCGAGCGCTGGCTGACCCCGATCTCCGTTGCGACGGCCTTGGTCGTCTTGAGCTGCCCCAGCAGGAAGTTGATGCGGGCTTTGAGGCCCTTGGGCGGCTGACGGGTGAACGTCTCCTGGTCGGCTCGCTCGATGGCGTCCTCGATCTCCCCCACCGGTCAGCTCCCGTCCGTCAGGGGGCTGTGGCCGTACCGCCGGGGGATCATGCGGGCGCCGGCAGCCGGGGCGAGGTCCACGACCAGGCGCTCCCCCACACCGGAGACGGTGGTGGCGTCGAGTGAGAGGTAGCCGAGGCTGCGCAGCTCGCCGATCGCTTTGCGGAAGGCCTCGCGGCCCTCGGCGGCAAAGCGCTCGCCACGGGTGAGGGAGGCCAGTTCGCTGACCGTGGGCTCCTGTCCGGGGAGGTAGCCGGTGGCGAGTTCGGCCAGGACGCCGCGGGCTCGCCAGGTCAGGCGCATGTCCCGCATCGCCCGTGCGAACAGCGCCGGGTCATGGGTGGGCGCGGCAGCGGGAACGGGCCACTGCGGGGACGGGGCGTCGGGGGCGTTCATCGGTTACGGCTCCTTCGGTACGGTTCGGCGTCCACGCCGGCTCCGGTGGCACGGCGCCCCGCCGACGAGCGGTGGTCCGCGGCCTCACTCGCCCTCGTCGAAGACGGCGTCGCCGCCCTTGATGTGGCGGGCCGGGTTGAGGCCCTGCTCCATCAGGTCGACCGCCCACAGCATCGACTGGGAGCCCTCCAGCTTCGCCAGGCCCGGGGTGGGGCCGAGGCGGAAGCCGCCGGGTTGCGGCTTGCCGGAGGCCGCGTACGGCAGGAAGGCGAGCGGGCTGTCGCCGGGGCTGGGGTAGACGACGCAGTCGGACAGTACGGCGAGCGGGAACAGGCCCGTCATCTTGGCCATGTTGCCCAGCTTGCGGTGCATGTTGACCCGGGCCTTGCTGATGACGGCGGCGCGGATGTCAGGGCGCCAGGTCGGGCGTTCCAGGGCCGGCCAGCGGTCACCGTCCTTGTAGTTCTTGCCCTGCGGGCGCTCACGCAGCTTGCCGACGCCTCCCTTGACCGTGGCCTTGATGGCGGCCAGCACCGCGGTCAGGGCCGGGTCGACGTGCTTGTGCCGCTCCATCGCGGCGAGGAACTCCGTGTCGGTGAGGTCCTTGGTGACGCCGAGGTCGGCGAGGGTGTCGGCGTAGGCGGTCTTGAGGCGGCCGTGCCACGGGTCCAGGTAGGCGCCGGTATCGCGGCGCAGGTACGCCTCGATCGGGTGGACGTTGTGGCCGAGCTCCTGGGCGTAGGCGACGGTGTGCGTCTGGTACCAGGCAGGGCCGGTGGGGCGGGTGCCGTCCGGAGTGAACGGGCTGGGCAGGCGCGGGTCCAGCTCGATGTGGGACAGGTCGACCAGCCAGGACCCGGGGATCTTCGGGTTGAACTTCGGGGCGTGGAAGTGGTCCGGGGCGCTGAGGCCGACGACCAGGCGGCCGGCGGCGGCGAGGAACGCGGTGTTGAGGTCCAGGCCGACCGCGTACGGCAGCGTGCACTCCTCGTCGGTGAGCAGGTTCACCGGCCGCACCCACTGGTAGGCCTCTTCGTTGAGGAAGCCGCCGGTCCAGCCGGAGTTCACCACGACGGGGTGCTCCGGGGTGGACTCCGGCGGCGCCGGGTCCATCGGTTCCGTCCCCAGCGAGCCCGGGTTGTGGCCGGGCACCCAGTTCCCGGTCGCTTCGTCCCACACGGCGCGCGTGGGCGGGCGCAGCGCGGTCATCAGTTCCAGTCCGCAGACGGCGGTGGAGCCGCGTGGGGTGATGACGCGCCGGGCGTAGACGCCGAGGACGCGGGCGATGTCGGCCGGCTCCATCTCGGCGACGCCGGGCCAGGACCGTTCGTCGAGGGCGCCCCACGACAGGACCGCGAGTTGGACGCACTGCCGGTCGCGGCCCTGGGCCTTGCGGTAGATCCGCGCCCACGGGCCGAACCCGCGCTGGGTGAGCTGCCACTGCGCTCTCGTCACCTGCTGCACGACCGGGTGGTCTGCCGGGAGGCGCAGGGAGCGGCGCTGTTCGTGGCCCTCCAGGTGCTCGGGCAGCCCGAGCTTCACCGCGGCCGCCGCGGTAAGCACGATCAAGGGGTCGGAGTCCTTGCCGTAGCGGTTGAGCTTCGGCGCACCGAGGCCGGACTCGCGCAGCGTCCACTCCACCAGCTCCGGCACGGTGGTGGCCGGGCAGTCCAGCACGATCCCGTCGACGCCGTACGCGGAGCCGTCGCCGTCCAGCACGGCGAGCGGACCGTGCGGGAACCGCGGATCGGTGGTGGGCTTCACGGTCTTCCGCGACGACGTCGCGGGGCGGGGGGCCGGGGCCCGGGGCGTGGCCGGAGGAGCGGGAGCCGTTGCCGGAGCCGCTGTCTCCGGCGCGGAGGCACTCGGGCGGACGAACGTCGCGGGAGCCGACCGGCGGGCGACGGTAGGGGCGGGCGCGGTTACGGGCTCGGCGCCGTGCACGGGGTACTTCGCCGCCCAGCCGTTCAGCAGCCGCTGGTACGCCGAAAGACGCGGCTCCTTCGGCTCGCTCCTGCCGTTCTCGTAGTTCTTCACGGTCTGCGTCGACGTCTTCAACGCGGCCGCGAGACGGGCCTGGGTGACGCCGGCGGCCTCTCGCAACCGGGCGCGCTCAGCCGGGGGCGGGAGCTGCGGCTCCTCCTCCAGCAAGGCGTCGATGTTCGCGAACAACTCTTCCTCGGTCGCCATACGGCTTCACCTCCGCGCCGAAGATTAGCAGCACACCCCCGATATTTAACCCATTTTTTAACCCGCCCGGATTATTGCGTCCGGGGTGGAACCGAGCGGCGGAATGGTGCTCGCAGCCTGCACCGCGGCCGGTGGAAGGGAACAGAGCCCGACCCCCGTTGACGGCGCCGTGGAGCGTCTCCTCGCCTTCCCGGACGCTGGTGCCCGGCCGTGGCGAGGTGGTCGTTGCTGCGCCACACGCTGATCCGCACCAGCCAGCGCCGCCGCCCCGGCCGAACCCTTGCCAAGGCGGCGGCCGACCACGAGGACGCGGGGAGTCACGCCGTGAGGGTCTGGCGACTACCCACAGAACTCCGCCTCGATCACCGCCCCGGTGTTCCCCGCCCAGTCGCCGTTGAAGTTCAGCGCCAGCGAATGGCTCGCGTTCCGGGTGGCGAACACCTCGGACTGCGAGCCGTGGATGCCTCCGCCGTGGCCCCAGACCTCCTTGCCGCAGCTGAGCCGGGTGGACTGGATGCCGAGGCCGTAGCGGTACGCCGGCTGTTGGGGGTCGATCGGCACCGTCGTGGTCAGGGCCTTCTGTTGCTCCGGCGGGAGCAGTCCGCCCTTCAGCAGGGCGCGGAGGAACTTCTGCAGGTCCTTGGAGTCGGAGATCATGCCGCCGCCGGCGCCGGCCAGCGAAGGGTTCAGCTCGGTCACGTCGCGGATCTCCGCACCCGGGTCCGAGGTGAGCGGGGAGTAGGCGCGGCTCGCGGGGAACGGCATCTTGGGATCGGTGCTGGGGACGGAGGTGGCGCGGAGCCGGAGCGGGCGCAGGATCCGGCGTTCGATCTCGGACTCGTAGCTCCGGCTGGTCACCTTCTCGATGACCATTCCGGCGAGGGTGTAGTTGGTGTTGGAGTACCGCCACCCGGCTCCGGGAGCGAAGTAGGGCCTGTGCCGCATCGCGATGTCGACCAGTTGTTCGGGGGCCCAGGTGTCGTAGCGGTGCTGGAGGAAGCCCTCTCCGAAGATCTTGGCCTGGTAGCCGGGGTCGGAGGTGTAGCTGTAGACGCCGCTGGTGTGGTTGAGGAGTTGGCGCAGGGTGATGTGCCGGCCGTCGTGGCCGTTGCCCCGGACAGTGCCCGGGAGCCACCGTTCCACGCTGTCATCGAGGTCGAGACGTCCCTCGGCCTCCAGTTGGAGCAGGACGGTGGCGACGAAGGTCTTGGTGATGGATCCGATGCGGTACCGGTCCTGGGCATTGCGTTCCTTCCCCGTGCCCAGTTCGCCGACGCCCGCGGTGCCGTTCCAGCTCCCGGCCCGGTCCCGCGCCTGGGCGACGGCGCCGGGGACCCCGTCCCGCACCGCCTGTTCGAGCGCCCGCTGGGTTGCTCCGTGCCGGCCCCCGCCTCCTTCAACCGCGGAGGCGGGTGCCACCAACGCGCCGGTGACGAGTGCCGCCACCGCGATGACCCATGTCGTGCGGCCCGTACCTGCTGACATCTTCCGCTCCCTCGGTTGGCTCCGTTGGTGAAGGGGACGCCCTCGGGGGGCGTCGTGTTGCCCGTCACAACGGAGTTGAGCCCTTATCGGTCATTTCGCGCGGGCGGTTCACGCGGAAGCGCGGGCGGTCCCGAGCGGGGCCGTCCCGGGTTCGGGAACGACGTCCCGACGGCACGCGCCGGGCAGCGGATCGTCGGTGGTGTGCGGGCCGGGCGCACGGCGCTCGGCGATCACGGGACCGGGGGAAGCCCCAGTGCGCTCTACAGCATCGGGCTCATGACCGACACCGATGACCTCGTGCACCGCGTTGCCGTGCGGGCCGCCTCGGACGGCGAACGCCTTCCCCGTCCGCTCGGCGACGACCAGCGTGGTGGGAGACCTGGCTGGCCGGAACGGGCTGGTACGAGGAGGACTCCTTCGGCAGGGACGACGTGGTCGGTCCCCTGCCGTGGGCACAGGCCGCGAACCGGCTGTCCAGCAGCGCGTAGCCGACACGCCGGCGCTCCCTATCGGGCCTGTGCACGCCGCCGGCCGACCACGCGCCGCACCGAGGAGTGCGGGCGTGATCGGCCGGAGAACGCGGCGGAGGGCCGTGGGGTTCGGTCGGTCAGTCGGAGAAGTTGTTGCCCAGGAGCGGCGAACCTGCCGTCGACACCCCGACGCTGGTGACGTAGATGCCGGCGGGCGAGGTGAACGTGCCGTTGGTCTGGGAACGCAGTGCGTACACCGCGCCGTTGCCGCCGTCCTCGCCCACCGCGCCCACGAGCACGTCGCCGCGGCCGTCCCCGTCCAGATCGTCCACGTGGACGTCCGAGCCGAAGAAGTCCCCGGTCTCGTCGCTGTTGGGAACACCAGGCGTGTTCTGGCTGAACGACCGGGCGCCGACCGTGCTGATGCCCGATCCGTTGGCGGCGCCGTACAGGACGGTGACCGTGCCCTGGTCCTTGCCGCCCGGCAGGTCCTCGCCGGGGGCCCCGATGACCAGGTCGAGCCGCTTGTCCCCGTTGACGTCGCCGAGGTCCAGCTCCATGCCGAAGCTGTCCGCCTTCTCGCTGCCGCCGGGCACCCCGGGGGTGTTCTGGGTGAAGGACTGGCGCTGGCCATGCACCGGGCCCGAGCGCGTGCCCTTGGCGATCATCACGCGGCCTCCCAAAGCGGAGCCAGGTATGCCGCTGTCCCAGTTGATGCCGAACACGATGTCCTGGAAACCGTCGTGGTTCGTGTCACCGACGTCGGTGATGATGCCCGCCGGGAGCTTCTGGGCTCCGGAGGTCGTGGCACCGCGGGACGAGCCGGGCAACCAGTAGTTGGCGTTGTACCCGTCGCTCTTGGAGTACCCGTTGACGATCAGGTCCTCGCGACCGTCACCGTTGGCGTCGCCCGAGTGGAGGTTCTGCACTCCGTCGCCCGCGCCGTCGAAGATCGCCGGAGTGACGGTGTACCGCCCGGCGGGCTTGGCCGAGCGGTTGAAGCCGCCGCGCAGTACGTCGACGGTGGCGGAGTCGCGGGAGGCGATAGCCAGGTCCACCCTGCCGTCCTTGTCGAAGTCGGCCGCTTCCAGGGCCATGCCGAACCGGTCGTGCTTGGTGGGGCGCGGGTCGACGACGGTCGAGCCGCCCTTCAGGCCCGAGGCCGAGCCCCACAGGATGATGACGGTGCCACCGTCCTTGTCGCTGCCCAGGTCCTCGCCCAACGCACCGACGGCGAGGTCGTCGTAGCCGTCGTTGTCGAAGTCGCCGTAAGCGGTGTCGCCGCCGAACCGGTCTTCCTTCTCGGCGCTGCCGGGGACGCCGGCGGTGTTCTGGCTGATCGCGACCTTCCGGGTGGTCGAGCGACCGCCGTAGATGACGACGACCTGGCCGGCGGCGGCGCGGCCCGCGACGGTGGCGGCACTGGCGGAGACGGCCACGTCCGCGTAGCCGTCGTCGTTGAAATCCGCGTCCGAGGCGGCGAGGGGTGCGGCGGCCGCGGGGCCGGCCACGGCCGTGAGGAGCCCGCCGGTCAACGCGACCGTGGTGACGGTGGCGAGGGCGAGTCTGAGACGTGGATGCATACGGGTCTCCTGCGATGGGGACGGGCCCTAGCGGGTGTCCTGTGTCGTTCGGTACGGGCGGGTGGCCCGTCGTCGACGTGACCGTTGCACCCGCGGGCGCACGGAGCACCCAGCGAGCGCACGGATGGTCGACGCATGAAGGACGATCGGCAGGAGGCGAAGGTTGTAGGCGGTACGGAAGAAGATCGGGGGAACCCGAGGGAGCGGCGGGGACGTCGGGTCCCCGGGTGGTCGGCGCGTGCGGCCCCGGCCGGGCGAGTTTCAGTCGTCCTGCAGACTGGCCAGGGCTTCGATGATCATGCGGGTGGCGAAGTTGCGGTCGTCCGTGAGTCGGTTGATGTGCTCGGCGAGCAGGGAGACCGTGGCTTCCAGGGAGTTCATCTCCTCCTTCTTCCAGTAGCCGTACTGCTTGCGCCACAGGTTGGGGCTCAGGCCGGTGCCCGCGGCGACGAGCAGGCCGGCCATGGTGGGGATGACTTCGGGGCGCACGCTCTTGGGCATCATGCGCAGGGTCGCCACCACGTCGGGCACGACGCACTCGATGACGTCCTTGTCGTGGTCCTCGTAGGCCATCCGCAACCACTTCATGAACATGTAAATGAGGGTGCACGCGCCGTCGAGCAGGTCGTCGAGCCCGCTGGAGTCCATGGACGCGGTGAACTGGTCGATGAGTGCGCGCTGTTCGGGGTCGATCTCGCTCTTGCCGTCGTAAACGGCCTTGAGCTGAGAGTCGATCATCATGAGTGCTCCGCCCACGTCACCGGGGGCGGCATGTCGGGGGTCACAGGGCGATGACACGGTATTCCTCCTCGCGCGGACACGGTGCGCAGCGCAGCGTGTTCACACAGTAGCCGTCACGGGGGTGGGGGTCCGACGAATCGCACCATGTGGTCTCCGGGGAGGGGCAGCCCAGTAGGCTCGGTCCAAGGATGCCTCCTCACCGGTCCTCTCCCCCTGCCGGGCGCCCTGCTCGGTTCGACGCCCCGGCAGGCGGGTCGGCCGGGCGGGAGGCGGTGGCTGATCGTGGACGGCGTGGTGATCGCGGCCGGGGCCGCCGGGTCGGCCGCCTCGGTGTTCCTCGCGGACCGGGTGCTCCTGGCCTGGGAGCGCAGGGGCTGGGTCTACTGGCGCAGGACCAAGGGACTCTCGTCCATCGGGGCCGACCCTCCTCCAGGAGGGTTCGCCCGCCGCCCAGGCGTCCAAGCGGGCGCTGGAGCAGGAACGCGTACGCAAGAACGTCAGACCTGTGGAAGCTCCGCCCGTCCAGGTCGACCTGGACGCCGGTACCGTTCGCGTCCGCCGGCCCGGGGGTGAGGGCCTTCAGCCGTCCGTGAGGCGCGTGGGGCGCAGGACCGGGCTGCCCCAGACCCGGACGACCTCATGGTCGGTGAACGCCTGGACGAGCCGGTACGCGGAGGCCGCCCGGGGCGCGTCCCGCTGGGCGGCGATGTACGCCTCGGCGTCGCGGCGGCTACGGCGCGGTGTCCCGCACAGCTGCCAGTTCTGCCCGTTCCACAGCTCGGGCAGCCAGCGTTCGTGCGGCTGCGGTCGGTCCTCGCGCAGTCCGTAGCGGGACGGCACCCGCGGGGTCGGCTCGTGCTCGCCGGAGCGTTCCCGAGCGCCGTTCACGGGACCCTGGTGGCGCGCGGCGCGGCGGCGGGTCTCGCACAGGAGGCACCGGTCCCTGGCGTCCTCGTCCACCGGACCGTTGGGGTGCTCGGGGCAGCGGGTGGTCGGCTTGGTCGTGCTGAAGGCCTCTTCGAGCAGGTTCAGGGCCCTGCGCACGTCGTCCCGGACCTCGTGCAGCTCCGCGTCGGTGGTCTCCGTGGTGAGCCGGTCGCCGTGTTCGCCCAACACGCGCAGCGCCCGGCCCAGCGCAGTGCGCTGGGCGTGGTTCATGTCCCTCTCCGATTCACTGGCCGTCCCGTGTGACGACAGCATGTGGCATCGGCCGGTCGGGGCAAAATGCGCAGGTGGACGGGGCCGACGTCAGGTCCCCAGCCCCAGCAGCGCCACCGAGACGGGCAGTGCGGGCGGCTCGGGAAGCAGCGGGGGCTCCTCGCCGCGGCCCGTGTGCGTGGGCGGAACGGGGCGCAGGGCCCCGACGCCGCCTTCGGCCCACGGCGCGTCCGTGGGCGGCAGCGACAGCGTCACCCGTCGGCCGCTGCTCAGGGTGGTCTCCAGCTTCTCCGTGCCGTGTGCTTCCACGGCGGCCCCCTCTTCCCTCGCTCGGCCCGGATGGCCCGTACGGGAGGACGAAGCACGGCGCCGGAGAGTTCCCGGGGCCGTGTCCGGTCGGCGGTGCCACCGGTCAAGCGGTGGGCGTTCCTCCCGGGTGAATTCCCGTGGTGCACGGGTGCGGGTGGGCACGTACCTAGGTGATTTCCCCTGCGGGGTTGGGGGTGTGCGCGGATGTCGGCGGTGGGTGCCGGGGCGGGAGGGTGGAGAGGCGGAGGGGAGTACCGTCCCCACCGCGCACCATCCGTGTTTCCGCTCACTGGAGGTAGGTCATGCGACGTTTAGGAATGGTTGTCGGCGCTCTGGCACTGACGGGTGCCACCCTGGTGGGCACGGCGGGCGCGGCGCACGCCGTGCCCGGTCGGGCCGCCGCGACGGTGTGTTCCACTCCCTGGGGGAGCGGCACCACCTCGTCCGCCGCATCGGTCGTGGAACCGTTGCAGAACATCAGAACCGGTCAGCACGCGTGCTACGACCGCATGGTCTTCGACATCACCGGCACGTCCGGCACCGTCGGTTACCACGTCGGCTACGTGGACGCGTTCCACCAGGACGGCACCGGCACGCAGATACCGGTGCAGGGGGGCGCCATCCTCCAGGTCTACGTGAACGCGCCGGCGTACGACCCGGCCACCGGCGCGGTGGTCTATCCCGGTCGGGCCGGGCGGTCGCTGCCCGGGGTGGACGTCACCGGGTACCGCACCTTCAAGGACACCAAGTTCGGTGCGAGCTTCGAGGGGCGCACCCAGGTGGGCGTGGGGGTGCGCGCGAGGCTGCCCTTCCGGGTCCTCCAGTCGGGTGACCGGCTGATCGTGGACGTGGCGCACACCTGGTAGGAGGCTTCTCGTCCTGCGCGGCCCGGTGGCCGCGCAGGACGGGCGACAGGGCGTTCAGCCGTGCGGAGGCGCCGTCGCGGGCCGGGCGGCGGCACGTTCCGCCTCGGTGAGCGGAGGGGCCGACAGGCGGGGCGCGCGGGGGCCGATCAGCATGGCCAGGAGCATGTCGGGGGCGAGCAGACGGATCGGGGGCCGCTCCAGGCCCATCACGTCCAGCAGGGCGCCGAGTGCTCGGGGGTTGCGGGCTCCGGTGGTGACGGCCCGGTCCACGAAGCGGGCGTTCAGCCGGTCCAGGAGGGTGGGGGGCGTGTCGGTGGCGCCGGGGTAGAAGACGTCCTGGCCGACGGCGAGGTCCCAGGCGGCGGAGACCGGCCGGGCCACGGCGCGCTGGAGGCGCCGGGCGGTGCCCACGGCGGTCAGGGCCCTGGTGGCGAGCACGTCCCGCACCGCGAGGGCGCTCTGTGCGGCGACGGTGAGACCGTGGCCGTAGACGGGGTTGAAGCCGGCCACCGCGTCGCCGAGTACGAGGAAGCCGTCCGGCCAGCGGCCCGCCCGCTCGAAGTAGCGGCGCCGGTTGGTGGTGGCGCGGGTGGTGTGCACTGCGCTCAGGGGGACGGCGTGCTGGAGGAGTTCGCCGATGACCGGATCGCCGAGTCCGTGGGCGAAGGCGAGGAAGGAGTCCGGGTCGCCGGTGGGTTCGCCGCCGCGGGTCCCGGAGAGGGTGACGAGCCACCTCCCCCGCTCGACGGGCAGGATGATGCCGCCCCGGCCGGGGGGTTTGGCGGGGTTGGCCTGCACGTTGACGACGGGGAAGGCCGTCGACCCGGTGCTGCCGGGGGCCCGGTACAGCCGGGTGGCGTAGGCGACGCCCGCGGCGACCTCGCGCACCGCGGCGTCCGGGAGGCCCAGGTCCACGAGCCAGCGGGGGGCGGCGGAACCGCGGCCGGAGCCGTCGACGACGAGGTCGGCGGTCAGGTCGTGCGTGCCGTTGCCCCGGTGGACGCGTACGCCGGTCACCCGTCGGGGGCCACCGAGCAACTGCACCGCCGTGGTGCGCTGCTGGAGGGTCACGTTGCGGTGGGGCAGGACCCGTTCGCGCAGGACGGCGTCGAAGAGGGTGCGGGAGCAGACGAGATTGCGGTGGCGGGTCGTCGTGAAGCGTCGGAACCACACCTCGTTGGGGGCGCGTGAGACCATGTCCCCCATGACGTGGACGAGGCGTCCGCCGCGGGCGACCACGGTGTCGACGAGTCCGGGGAGCAGTTCCCCGAGCGCCGTGACCCCACCGCTCCAGACCAGGTGGGCGTGGCGGGCCTGGGGGACGCCGCGCCGGGTCTCGTCGCCGGCGGGCAGGGCGTCCCGTTCGACGAGCGTCACCTCGGCGAACTCGGCGAGTGCGGCGGCGGCGAGCAGCCCTGCGGCGCTGGCTCCGATCACCAGGGCCGTGGGCCTGCGGGGGGCGGCTCCGTCGGGCACGGCGGTCACGTTTCTGTGGGGGCCGGGGTGACAGGGGGTCGGCGGCCGACCGCGAGGGGCGGCCGCCGACCTTCGCGCCGCCCTACAGCGCGCGTTCCAGGCGGTCCGTCATCAGCTTGACGAAGCGGGCCGGCTCCTTGGGCTGTCCGCCTTCGGCGAGGACGGCGAGGCCGTAGAGGAGTTCGGCGCTCTCGGCGAGGCCGGTGTGGTCCTCGCGTTCCCGGTGGGCCCGGTGGAGCCCCTGGACCAGCGGGTGGTCGGGGTTGAGCTCCAGGATGCGTTGGGCCCGGGGCGTCTCCTGCCCCATCGCCCGGTACATGCTCTCCAGCGCCGGGGTCAGGTCGTGCGCGTCGGAAACGACGCAGGCCGGGGAGACGGTGAGCCGGGAGGACAGGCGCACCTCCTTGATGTCCTCGTCCAGTTGCTCCTTCATCCAGCCGAGCAGTCCGGCGTACTCCTCGGCCCGCTTCTCCCGTTCGTCCCCGGACGCCCCGTCGTCCTCGGCGTCCAGGTCGATCTGGCCCTTGGCGACGGACCGCAGCTTCTTGCCCTGGTACTCGCCGACGGCGTCGGCCCACACCTCGTCGACGGCGTCGGTGAGCAGCAGCACCTCGATGCCCCGGTCCCGGAACGCCTCCATGTGCGGGGAGTTCTCGATGGCCTGCCGGGACTCCCCGGTGAGGTAGTAGACGTCCTCCTGACCGTCCTTCATCCGCTCGACGTACTGCTGGAGCGTGGTGAGTTCGGTGTCGTGGTGGGTGCTGGCGAAGGAGGCGACGGCCAGGATGGCGTCCCGGTTCTCCGCGTCGGTGACCAGGCCCTCCTTCAGCGCGGTGCCGAACTCACGCCAGAAGGTGGCGTAGCGTTCCTGGTCCTTGGCGGCCATGTCCTTGACCGTGGAGAGGACCTTCTTGGTGAGCCTGCGCCGCATCATCTCGATGTGCCGGTCCTGCTGGAGGATCTCGCGGGACACGTTGAGCGAGAGGTCGGCGGCGTCGACGACGCCCTTGACGAAGCGGAGGTAGGGCGGCAGCAGGGCTTCGCAGTCGTCCATGATGAAGACGCGCTTGACGTAGAGCTGCACACCGCGGGTGAAGTCCCGGGTGAACAGGTCGTGCGGGGCCCGTGCCGGGAGGAAGAGCAGGGCCTGGTACTCGAAGGTGCCTTCGGCCTGGAGGCGGATGGTCTCCAGGGGGTCCTGCCAGTCGCGGCCGATGTGCTTGTACAGCTCGTGGTACTCGTCGTCGGTGACCTCGGCGCGGGGGCGGGCCCAGAGGGCCTTCATGGAGTTGAGCGTCTCGGGGGCGGCCGGAGCGGTCTCCTCTCCCTCCTCCGGCGGGGTGGCCGCGGCTTCGGGTGCCATCCGGACGGGCCAGGTGATGAAGTCCGAGTACCGCTTGACGATCTCCTTGATCTTCCATCGGGAGACGTAGTCGTGGAGCTGGTTCTCCGGGTCGGCCGGCTTGAGGTGGAGCGTGACCGAGGTGCCCTGCGGCGCGTCGTCGACCTTGGTCAGGGTGTAGGTGCCCTCACCGCGCGAGGTCCACCGGGTGCCCTCGTCCTCTCCCGCGCGACGGGTCAGCAGGGTGACCTCGTCGGCCACCATGAAGCTGGCGTAGAACCCGACCCCGAACTGGCCGATGAGCCCTTCGGCGCCGGCGGCGTCCTTGGCCTCCCGCAGCTCCTGGAGGAACTTCGCGGTGCCGGAGTTGGCGATGGTGCCGATGAGCCGGCCGACCTCGTCGTACGACATGCCGATGCCGTTGTCGCGCACGGTCAAGGTGCGGGCGTCCGGGTCGACGGCGAGGTCGATGTGCAGGTCGGACACGTCGGCGTCGAGCGAGTCGTCCCAGAGCTTCTCCAGGCGCAACTTGTCCAGCGCGTCGGAGGCGTTGGACACGAGTTCCCGCAGGAAGACATCTTTGTCCGAGTAGACCGAGTGGATCATCAGCTGGAGCAGCTGACGGGCTTCTACCTGAAACTCAAACGCTTCGGTCGACATAGGTGCGATTACCTCTCAGGCCCTCATCGCTGGATCTGAAAGGAGCCACTGTAAAACACCACGTCAGGACGGCGACCACACGCGCCCGAAGTGGCTGGATCACGCCCCGTGTCCGACCGACACCCATCGGTGTCGGCATCCGCGGCCCCTCGGCGAGACGCGCGCGCACCCGAAAGAGAACCTCTAGGGTGTACCAACAGTACACCCCAGAGGGGTGTACTGTTGGTCAAGTGACTCCACCCCTTCCCCGCTTCCATCGTCTGCCCCCCGAACGGCGGACCGAGATCCTCGCCGTCGCCCGGCAGCACTTCGCCGAGCACGGTCCGCAGCACGCTTCGTACAACAAGATCATCGAGGCCGCGGGAATCTCCAAGACCGCCGCCTACCACTACTTCGACGGGCGGGAGGACCTCCTCTCGGCCGTGCTGGACGACGTCCTGGCCCGCCTCCTCGACGCGCTCGGGCCCGAGCCGTCCGCCTCGGATGCCGACGCCTTCTGGGCCGGGCTGGAGAGCGGCACGGACGCGCTCACCGCGCATCTGCTGGGTCACCCCGACGACCTGGCCCTGGCGGAGGTCGCCGCCGCCCACGAGGGCGGCGCCGCCTGGCGGGGCTGGTTCACCGCGCTGGTCGACGAGGGGCAGCGACTCGGCGTCATCCGTACCGACCTGGACCGGGAACTGCTCGTCGGGGCCACGACCGCCGTCGTCGGGGCCGCCGACCTGTGGGCGCTGAGCGCCCTGGCGGCCGGCCGTCAGCCCGACCGCGCCCAGGTGTGGACCCTGCTGGCCGGACTGTGGGGAACGAAGGCGGCCGACCGTGCGCACTGACCTCACCGTGGACTGGGACCTGCCGCCCACCCCGAACGGCCCGGCCGGTCGACTGGAACGGTTCATGGGTCCCGGCAAGTCCCGCGCCGAATCGGCGGTGGAGATCGGCGGCGGCCTGCTCTGCGCCGCACTGCTGGCCGCCGGCCTCTGGTCCCCTGCCGCCGACGGCGTCCGGGAGTCCTGGTCCACCGTGCAGCTCGTCGTGGTGGCGCTCGCCGGGCTCGACCTCATCGGCGGCATCCTGACCAACGCGACCAACGCGGCCAAGCGCTGGTACCACCGGCAGGCGGCGCACGCCCGCCGGAGCCGGCTGGTCTTCGTCGGGGCGCACCTGCTGCACCTGGCCGTGGTCGGCACGGTCGTCCTGGAGGGCGACGCCGCGTGGGTGCTGGGCAACGCCGGACTGCTGCTCGGCGGCGCGGCGGTCGTGGAGTTCGCCCCGGTGCACCTCAAGCGGCCGGTCGCGGTGGGACTGTGGACGGCGGCCGTGCTCGTCAACCTGTTCTGGCTGACGGTGCCGCTGGCCCTGATGTGGTTCGCCCCGCTCTTCTTCCTCAAGCTCCTGGTGTGCCACCTGGTCCCCGAGGCGCCGCTGCGGAGCCGTGGCGATGGCTGAGGCGATCGGGCCGGCGGTCCTGAACCGTTCCGCCTCCGTCCGGGGGTGCGGCACCGTCCTGAGCGCGGCCTTCGCCCGGGAACCGGGGCTGCGGTGGATCTGCGGTGACGCGGCGGTGCGCAGGGAGCGGTGGTTCGCCGCGACCCTCGCCGCGCACGACACGCTGCCGGGCGCGCGGCGGCTGACCCTCGACCGGGGAGGGGAACCGATCGCCGCGATCGTGCTCACTCCCCCGGGCGGTACGCCCCCGGCCCGGGCGAAGGCGCGCTGGGTCGCGGGCACCGGACTCGGCTGCGGCCCGGGCGCGCTGGTGCGGACCCTGCGCTACGTGCACGGCGCCGAGACGGCCACCCCGCAGGGGGCGTGGACGCTGGAGTTCCTCGGTGTCCTCCCGGAGCACCGGGGCCGGGGCGCGGCGCGCCGGCTCCTCGACCACGTCGTGTCCGAGCTGCCCGCGCCCGGCGGCATCTTCCTCACCACCGCGGATCCGGAGAACGAGCGGTTGTACCGGCGCTTCGGATTCACGACCCGGCAGCACCTCGTCCTCGGTCCGCTCACCACCGCCGCCATGTGGCGCCCGGGGGCGACGGCCTGAGGACGGTGGAGGGCGCCCGTCAGCGGTCAGCTGCGGGCGTCCTCGCCTCGTCCTCGCCGAGGAGCGGGGCGAGGGCGCGTTCGAGGTCGGCGCGCGCCCGGTAGAGCACGCCCGTCGCCCCCAGTTCGACGGCAGCGGCCACGTTCTCGGACCGGTCGTCGACGAAGAGGCACCGGTCCAGGGGCACACCCGCCCGGGCGCGGCGGCGATGCGGTAGATGCGCGGATCCGGTTTGACGATGCCGAGCTCGCTGCTGTTCACGACGGAGGTCGCGAGGTCGGTGATCCCCATCTTCCGCAGGTCGTCGTCGAGCCAGGCCGTCGCATTGGTGACCAGCACCAGCGGACACAGCCTCCGGAGTCGACGCAGAAGGGCCACCACCTGCGGGTCCGCGCGGAAGTCGGCCCGGGTGAACGCGGCGGCCAGGGCCTCGGCGCGGGGCCGGGGGAGGGCGGCGGGCAGGCCCCGGACGATGGACTCGGCCCACTGCCGTCGGGTGATCCGCCCTTCCAGCAGCGGCCGGTCGTTCTCCGGCGCGAAGCCGACGGCGGCCGTGATGCCCTCGGGGAGCCCGGCCTCCCGTTCCAGCCGGGCGACCACGGATGCGTCGAAGAAACGGATCACCCCGTCCAGATCGCACAGCACGGCGTCGAAGGGGCGGCCGTCCGAGGGCGCCGACGGGGTCTGCATGCCCCCTGTCTAGCACCGGACCCGCGCGCTGCCCAGGGCGGTTCGGGCCACCGGCCGAGGGGGCGGGTCAGCCGCGGCGGCGGGGCCGGCCCGGGCGGCCGCCGCGGGCGCCCCCGGCGCTCTTGCCGGCGCCGCCGCGTCCGGATCCGGCACCTCGCGGACCGCCCGACGCCTTGCCGGTGGAGGCCCCCTTCCGGGAGCCGCGGGCGGCGGCTGGCTTCCGTTCCGGGGCGGGCTGGGCGGCGCCCCGGCCACGCCAACTGTTGACGGTGCGCCCGCGGACGATCCCGATGAACTCCTCGACCAGGTCGGTCGTCGCCTCCTTCGGCCAGGACAGGGCCACGCGGGACTCGGGGGCGTCCTTCAGGGGGCGGTAGGTGAGGTCCCTGCGGTGGTGCAGTCGGGCGAGCGACTGGGGGACGGCCAGCAACCCCACGCCCGCGGCCACCAACTCGATCGCGTCCGCCGTGGTGGCCGGACGCTCCTTCGCGGCCACCCCCGGGGGGCGTTCCCAGTCGAGGACGTCGTCGACGGGGTGCAGCACCAGTTCCTCGGCCAGGTCCTCCGGTGCCACCTCGTCGACCGCGGTGACCAGGTGGTCCTTGGGCGCCACCACCACCGTCGTCTCCGTGTACAGGGGGATCGCGCTCAGGTCCTCGCCGTCGACGGGAAGACGGACGAGCCCCGCGTCCGCACCGCCCTCGCGCAGCAGGGCGAGCGCCTCGGCCGCGGGCACCGGCACCAGGCTCAGCGGCACGTCGGGCAGGCGTTCGGTCCACACCCGCACCCACTTCGCGGGGGTCACCCCCGGTACGTAGGCGAGCCGGAAGGGGGCGGGGGGCTGCACGTCTGTCACGGGACCAGGGTATCGGCCGTGGTCAGGGGCACCGCACCCGCTGGTTACCCTGGAGGCATGACGTCGGACCAGACCACCCAGGCCATGAAGCCCGCGACCGCGGCGAAGAAGCTCGGGATCTACCTCGAAGCCGCGCCCGCCGAGTTCCGTGCGGGCTCCGTTTCGCGCGCCGAGCTCCACGCGCTCCAGGCCGACCCGCCGCAGTGGCTGCGGGACCTGCGTCGCGACGGGCCCCACCCGCGCCCCGTGGTCGCGGCCAAGCTCGGGGTGTCGATCTCCGGACTCGCGCGCGGCGGGGTCACCGAACCCCTCACCACCGAGCAGATCGACGCGCTCAAGCAGGAGCAGCCGGAGTGGCTCCGCGCGGAGCGCGCCACCCAGGCCGGGGTCCGCAAGGAGTCCGCGCGGCTGAAGGTGCGTCAGCGGGAGCGGTCCGCCGCGCGGTGACGGGGCGCAGTCGCCCGGCTCAGCGGGGCAGTGCGTCCGCGACGGCTTCGGCGACGGCGTCCATCCCGGCGTCGTTGGGGTGGATCCCGTCGCCCGAGTCGTAGCCGGGGGCCAACGCGTCACCGCGCCCGGGCCGGGGGTCGGCGAGCAGCCGGTCGAGGTCGACGACCGTGTCGTAGGCACCGCTGGTGCGCAGCCAGCGGTTCACCTCGTCACGGACGCGTTCCTTCTCCGGGGTGTAGTAAAAGGCGTACCCCTCGAACGGGGTGAGGGTGGCCCCGACCGTGGTGACGCCACGGCGCTTCGCCGCCCGGATCAGCGCGCGGTGTCCCTCGATCAGCCGGTCGGCGGTGACGTCGGGCGCCGTCCCGCAGCCGAAGTCCGGCTGCCCGCCGGCGCCGATGTCGTTGATGCCGAGCAGGACGACCACGGAGCGGACGCCCGGGCGGTCGAGCGCCTCGTGGCGGAACCGGGCGAGGCCCCGTTCGCCGAAGCACCCGGAGTCGGTGAGGAGGCGGTTGCCGCTGAGACCGGCGTTGACGACGCCGAACGCTCGACCGCCGGCGTGCAGCCGGTCGGCGAGCCGGTCCGGGTAGCGGCGGTCGGTGCCGGGGGTGGAGCCGTAGCCGTCGGTGATCGAGTCGCCGAACGCGACGACCGTGCCGCGGCCGTGTCGTGCCGCCACCTCGATGCCGGCCAGCAGGTACAGGGAAGGGCTGGTGGCCGTCTCGAAGGCGTCGGCGGAGGCGTGCCCGGTCCGGTCGCCCTCGGCCCGGTAGGAGGTCGTGAGGGCGTCCATGTGGTAGCTGACGGGGCCGGTCGCGGTGGCGAAGTAGAAGGTGACCGTGAGCTTCTCGCCCGCGCGGACGGGCAGGTGCACCGGCTCGGAGAGCCGTTCGGCGCCGATCGGGAGGACGGTCTCGCGTTCTCCGGAGAACCACAGTTCGCGCAGGGTGTCGGGGCGGACGGCGGCACCCCGGGCGGATGCGGCGACGGTGGCCCGGGCCAGCCGGACGGGCTGGGCTCCGTACCGGTGGGAGAGTCGGACGCGGATGCGCGGGCCCGTCGCGGTGACCCGGGCCACCTGCCGCAGGCTCTGGTCGGCGAAGCCCTGCGGGGACCATCCGCCCCAGGGCTCCCCGGGGTCCGCGGGCCGTTGCAACGAGGCGCCCCACGCTCCGGTCCAGCGACCGGCCGCATCGCCCCGGGTCGCCTCCGCCCAGGGCGCGGTGACCGGTGGGGCGAGGGCGAGGGCCGCGCCGGAGGCCGCCGCGGCGGTCCGTCTGATCCACGGGCGCATCGTGGTCCTCCCGCTCTCCGCTCTCCCCGCCTTCCCGGCGGGCTCAACCCGGCTGAAGTTAGCAGGGGTTGGGGTGGGGCGGTAGGCACGGGCGACGAGCGTGGTGCGGGCGGGGCTCCCCCGGGCCTCGCGTGCTTGAAAGACTGCCCGGATGACACCTGATCTGGGGCAGTTGAGCGAGTTGGTCCGGGCCGTGCCCGGGTACGAACCGCGCCCGGCGGGCCGGGCGACGGAGGCGATGGTGCGGGCGGCGGAGGCGCGGCTCGGCCCCTTGCCCCCGTCGTACCGCTGGTGGCTCACCGAGTTCGGCGGGGTGCGGCTGCTCGGGACGGAATGGGCGACGGTGTGGCCCGAGGAGGCGCACGACGCGTACGAAGCGCTGACGGCACCCTGGCGACGGGAGGGCCGGCGGCTGTGGTTCGCCCACGAGCCGGACTGCGGGGACGCGTTCGGTTTCGTCCTCGACCAGGAGCGGGCGGGCGGGGAGTGGCCCGTGGTGTGCCGCGAGGGGACGAGCGGGGAGGAGCACCCGCTGGCGGAGTCCTTCGCCGGGTTCCTCACCGTGCGCACGGCGCGGGCGCTGGGCCTCGGGGACGGTCCGCAGCCGGCGCTGGCCCGGCTGTGGCGGTCGACCCCGGGTGTGCGGTTGGACGGTGGGCTCCTGGTGTACGGACCGCACCAGTTCGTGGCGCGCAACCGGGAACACCAGGTGGCGCGGCGGGCGCCGCACTGGGTGTTGGTCGGCGAGGAGGGTCCGGGCGCGGGCTTGTTCATGCGTCGGCACGGTCGGGACCGCAGCAGCGTCCTGCGGTGCGCGCTCGACGGGGTGGCGCCGGATGTCGAGACGGTCGGCGAGCGGGTGACGGGTGATCTGCTCGGGTGGCTGTCGCGGGGTGTTCGTCCCGCCCGGTGACGGGGAGGGCGTCAACACCGAGGGTGACAGTTTAGGTAAGGCTCACCTAATATGACTCGTGTCGGCCCCGGGTCCCCCACTCCGTGCTGCCGGTCCCCCACACGCCCGTTCCCGTTCCGTGGGTGTTCCGTCCCGGACGCCGCCCGGCACCCGTGTGTGCCCTCCCACCCGAAGGAGACATGCAGCGCATGTCCACCACCCGTAGCACCCGACTGGCCGCCCTCGCGGTCGTCACCGCCCTGTCGACGACGAGCGCGGGCCTGCTCACCGCCACCACCGCGCACGGCGCGGGCCCCGAGGTCCGTGCCGCCGCCCCGGCCGCCGCGCCGGTGCCGCTGGACGGTTCCGCCCGGGCCGCCTCCCCGATCCTGGTGACCGGCGAAGCCGGTTGGGGGTTCAAGGCGAGCTGGTTCCGCTACGTCACCGCCCTCGGCGGCAGCATCACCCCGACCGACGGCGCCACCGGCCCGCGGGCGAACGGCGCCGTCGGCTTCCCCGTGCTGCACGGTGCGGTGGATCGCGCCGGCGCTTCGGCGGACGTCCGGTTCGGCGGCTCGGTCACCTACGCGGTCCCGGCGCATGGCATCACCGGCATCACCCTCGCCAAGCCCCGGGTGGTCCTCAAGAACGGCAAGGGCACGCTCTACCTGGACGTGCGCTCCGAGTTGGACGGCCGGCCGACCACCAGCACTGCCGCCGTGCCCTTCGCCACCCTCACCGCGACCCGGGGCGCGCTCAGCGGGTCGACGCTCGACTGGAGCGGCATCACCGCCACGCTCACCGCCCACGGCGCAGAAACGTTCACTCACCAGGGCAGCGCCATGTACGCGCCCGGCACCGCGCTCGATCCGCTCACCCTCGGCGGCACCGTCAGCACCCCCGCCCTGACCGTCAGTCGGGTGTCCGGTCTCGGCGCCGAGACCGAGGTCACCGTCCGGGGCACCGGCTACCGCCCCGGCAAGGGCGTCTACCTGGCGCAGTCGACCGCCCTGCCCGGCACCACCTACCCCAGCACCTACGGGAACGCCGCCTGGGTCCGTCAGGTCGGCCCGGACGGCACCTTCACCACCACCATGAAGCTCACCGAGACCTTCGTCCCGAGCGGGGGGACCGCGGTCGACTGCCGCACCACCAGGTGCTTCGTCACCAGCTTCAACTCCCACGACCGGGAGGACACCACCTGGATGCCCTCGCGCGCCCAGGACGTCCAGCGGGGCCTCACCTTCGGCAGCGCCCGGGTCACCACCCAGCCCGCCGCCCAGAAGGTGCGCTCGGGTGCCACGGCCACCTTCCGGGCCGCCGCGACCAACGCCGACGCGGTCCGCTGGGAGCGCAGCACCAACCGGGGCACCACCTGGACCGCGGTGCCGGGCGCCACCTCGGCGACCCTGGCCGTCAAGGCGACGGCGGCCCTCAACGGCCACCTCTACCGGGCCGTGTTCGGCAATGCCGCGGGCGAGGCGACCACCCGGTCCGCAGCCCTGTCGGTCACCGCGGTGCCGAGCAGGATCACCGGGCTCAACGCGGCGCCCGAACCGGTCGCCAAGGGCAGCAAGGTGACCGTCACGGGCACCCTCCAGGCCGTGGGTGCGACCGACGAGACCTGGCGTCCGGTGTCGCGGACCGGGGTCGTGGTCGAGTTCCGGGCCAAGGGCAGCCGCAGTTGGAGCCGTGCCGCCGGCGCCACCACGGGCACCAACGGCGCCTTCTCCGCCAAGGTCACCGCCACCAAGGACGGCGACTGGCGGGCCCGCCACACCGCAACGCCCGACCGGGCCGCGTCGACCAGTGGCAGCGACTACGTGGACGTCCGCCTGCGCACCGCGATCACCGGACTCAACGCCGGCCCCGAGCCGGTCCGCAAGGGCCGCACGCTCACCGTCAAGGGCACGCTCACCAAGCTGGACGGCACCTGGCGCAAGGCGCCCAACGAGACCGTGGGCATCTGGTTCAAGGCCGACGGCGCGCGCAGCTGGAGCAAGCTGGGCACCGCCCGCACCAACGGCAGCGGCGCCTTCACCAAGGGCTTCGCCGCCAAGAAGGACGGCAGCTGGCGGGCCGTGTACACCACCGGCGCGGCCCTGCTGGGCAGCACCAGCAGCAGCGACCGGGTCGACGTGCGCTGACCCCGCGCACCGCGCCGGGCGGCGACGGCCGCCCGGCCCCCGGCCTCACTGCGGTGCGGGCCGGCACAGGTCCAGACTGAAGGACGCGGTGCACTCCGTCACCGCGGGAACCACCCCGCTGCCCCGCAGCAGTTGGAAGAGGGCGACCACCACCAGCACCGCGAGCAGGACCCGGTGGGTGGTGGTCGCCTCGGACGCGAACCGCAGGCCGGAGTACGTGCGCACCGCGTAGCCGAGGGCCACCACCCCCGCGACGAGGGCGGTGAGGTTGAGGTAGCTGAACTCGGTGATCTCGCCGTTGACGGTCTGGCGGGACTCCACGGCGAGCGGGAGGGCGAACGGCAACACGGCCACCACCGCGATGGCTATGCCGATGCGTCGGAGGAGGCGTCTGTCCTGGGTGTCGGTCATGCGGGCGATCGTAGGCCCGGTTTCCGGCGTTGCTGCCGGCCCCCGACGTGCTGGGATACCTTGGGCCGCGCCGGGCCGGACGGTGGTGCGGCGGGACCGGCGTCGGCGACCGGGGAGCGGAGGCAGTCCAGTGGCGCGCACCAAGGGGGTTCCCGACGACAGCCCGTGGCAGGCCCTCAGCGGTGCCGGGGGCCGGGGACGGGAGGGTGCGGCCGAGGAGATCGCCGCCGACATCCAGCGGCTGATCCTCGCCCGTGACCTGCCGGACGGCGCCCGGTTGCCCTCCGAACGCGACCTCGCGGTCCTGCTGTCGACCAGTCGCCCCACGGTGAGCCAGGCGATCCGCATCCTCGTCGTCAAGGGCCTGGTGGAGTCCCGCCGCGGTTCCGGCGCCTATGTGCGGCTGCGGCCCGAGACCTCCCTGGCCACGTCGATGCACCTGATGCTGGACGTCCGACCGGATTCGGTGGACCAACTCGCCGAGCTGCGACTCGCCCTGGAGACGTCCGGGATCATCCGCGCCATCGAACGGGCCACCGAGCAGGAACTCGCCGAGGGCGAGCGGGCGCTGGAGCGGCTGGAGCGGAGCGCGGGTGACACCGCGAGTTGGATGAGCGCGGACACCTACTTCCACGCCACCCTGGTCGGGGCCTCCCACAACGCGTATCTGACCTCGATGTTCTCCAGCGTGCACGGTGCCCTCATCGACTACGAGTACCGGACCTGGATCGACGAGGGGACGGTGCCGAGTTGGTTGGCGCCCGACCGGGCCGCCGCGCTGACCGCCGTCCACGAGCCGCTGCTGCGGGCCGTGCGCACGCGGGACGTCGCCCTCGCCCTGTACGCGGTGCGGCACCACCACGAGGTGATGGCGCAGCACCTCGCGCTGCGCTCGTAGCCGGACGGGGCGCGGTCAGGGCGTGTCGCCCTGCCAGTCGTAGCGTCGCGGAGCGCCCGGCCGCGGCCCGTACAGCGCGTGTCCCCCGGGGCCGTAGCGTCCGATCTCGGTGCTCAGCGGCACGGCGGTCCGCCGCTGCTCGTCCGGCCGGTCGGTGACGTCCAGAAGCAGCCCGTCCAGCGGGCCGCCGACCAGTTCGACGTAGACGCGGCCGGGACGCGGGCCGGGGTCGGGGTCCTCGTGGTCGGCGCCGTAGACCCGCTTGCGCATGATCTCCTCGTTCATGCCCACAGCATCCCCGTCACCACTGACAGTCGGGCTCCCGCACGGGGTCGGCGCACGCGGACTGCGGGGCCGTCCGGTCGGTGATCCGCATGTGCAGGCCGCGGGGGGTGAGGGTGGACAGGGCCGAGGGCCGGGGCGGTCGCGGGTCGGTCGGCTCCAGTCGCCACCGGGTGGCGATGGTGGCGAGGACCACGGTGGCCTGGACGGTGCCGAAGCGGTCGCCGATGCACTTGCGGGCCCCGGAGCCGAAGGGGAGGTAGGCCGTGCGGTCGGGGCGGGCGTCGAGCCAGCGGTCCGGGTCGAACCGGTCGGGCTCGGGGTAGCGGTCGGGGCGGCGGTGGACGAGGTAGGGGCTGATGCCGAGGACGGTGCCCCGGGGCAGCGGGACGGCGCCGAGGACGGTGTCCTCGGTGACCTCGCGCGTCATCAGCCACAGGGGTGGGTACAGCCGGAGCGCCTCGGTGAGCACGTGGCCGGTGGTGGTCAGGGCGGGCACGTCGGCGAGGGTGGGGGGTGCGCCGGCGAGCACGGTGTCCAGTTCCCGGTGCACCCGGTGTTCGATCCGGGGGTGCCGGGCGAGCAGGTACCAGGCCCAGGCCAGGGCGCCGGCGGTGGTCTCCACTCCGGCCACCAGGAAGGTGAGGAGCTGGTCGACGGCCTCCCGGTCGGTGGGCGGCGGCACGTCCGGGGCCCCGTCCGGTCCGCCGGGGTGGAGCAGGGCGTGCAGCAGGTCGTCGTGGGGGGCGGGGTCGGCCCGGCGGGCGGTGACGAGTTCGGCGAGCGCGGTGCGCAGCCGGGTCCGGGCCCGGTCGTAGCGGCGCCGTTCCGGGCCGGGCAGGTGCCGGAGGACGGCGGGGGTGAGGGCGCGGCGGAGCACGCCCTCCACCACGGTGGTGATGTCCTCGGTGAGGGTGCGGGCGGCACGGGCCGGGGGCGGGGTCGCGAACATGGTGGTGAGGGCGGTGCGCACGGTGAGGGCCATCATCGTGGGGACGACGTCGAGGACCTGCCCGGGTCGCCAGTCGTCGACGACGGTGCGGGCCGTGTCGGTGAAGCGCAGGGCGTAGGCGGGGAGTCGGGCGGGGTGGAAGGAGGGTTGGCACTGGCGTCGTTGGCGCCGGTGGTCGGCGTGGGAGCAGGTGATGAGGCCGTTGCCGAGCAGTTCGCGGCCCCGTTCGCGCAGGGGGCCGCCCTTGTCGAAGACCCGGTCGTTGAGGAGGACGTGGCGGGTGAGTTCGGGGTCGCACACCACGATCACCGAGCGGGGTCCGATGCGCACCCGGACCAGGTCGCCGAGGGCGGGCAGCCGGGTCAGGAAGGCGAGCGGGGCCCGGGCGAGGGGCAGGGCGTGGCCGAGGAGCGGGAGGCCCCCGGGGGCGGTCGGCACGGCGGGGGGCGGGGTGGCGTTCACCGGGTTCCTTCGGCGGGTGAGGGCGTCGCGGGCTCGTCCCGGTCGGACGGGTGGGGTGCGGCGGGCAGGGAGTCCAGCCAGGGGTCCATGGCCCGGACGGTGTCCGGGGCGTGTTCTTCGAGGAGGGAGAAGTGGGTCGCGGTGACGGGGTGGCGGGTGTGCGGGTGGGGCCAGTGTTGCGGCAGGTCGCTGTCGTGCGGGTGGACGAGGAGGGTGGGGGCGTCCAGGGGCGGCGGGGCCCAGTCGGCGAAGAGCCGGGAGTAGGCGCCGACGGCGGTGAGCATGGCGGGGGTGACGAGCGCCCGGGCTCCGCGCACCCGTTCGGTGACCTGGGCGGCGAGCCGGTCTGGTACGGCGCTGAGCAGCGGCGGGTCGAGGAGGACGAGTCCGGCGACGGGGGTGCCGTGCTGGTGGAGGGTGTGGGCGAGGGCGTGGGCGAGCAGCCCGCCGGAGGAGTGGCCCAGCAGGACCCGGGGTTGCCCGGGGGCGAGGCGGGTGACGGTCCGTGCCCAGGCCCGGGTGAGGGTGGGCAGGTCGGCGGGGAGGCACTCCTCGTCGTGGAGGCCGGGGAGCCGGATGGTCCAGGCGTCGCGTCGTCCGTCGAGGAGGGCCGCCAGCCGGGCGTAGGGGGTGGAGCTCGGGGAGGCGGTGAACGGCGGAAGGCACAGCAGGAGCGGGCGGGCCGGTCCCCGGCCGAGGCGTTCCCAGGCTCCGGTGGGCAGTTCGTCGGGGCGGGTGGTGGTGCGGCGGTGGCGGGCCCGTTCGTGCAGGTGGCGTCGGCCCGCCGGGTAGTCGCCCCGGGCCCAGGTGTCGAGGACGGTGCCGACGAAGTCGTCGGCGGGCGGCGGGGCGGGGGCCGGCGCGGGGGTGAGCAGGCCGTCGAGGTGGTGGGCGAGGGCGAGGGGGGTGGGGTGGTCGAACACGGCGGTGGCGGAGAGTCGGACGCCGGCGGCCCGGCTGAGCCGGGTGCGCAGTTCGACGGAGGCGAGGGAGTCGAAGCCGGTCTCGCGGAAGCGGTGTTCGGGGCGGACGGCTTCGGGACCGGGGTGGCCGAGGACGGTGGCCGCATGGCTGCGGACCAGGGCGAGCAGGTGGGTGAGGCGTTCGTGGGCGGGAAGCGCCAGCAGCCGCTCGCGCTCTTCGGGCGCGTCGGCGCTCGGAGCGGGGCGGGTCGGTGTGCCGGTCGGGGTCCGCCCGCGGCGGACCAGGTCGGCGAGCAGGTCGGCGGGGGCCTGGCCGGGGGGTGTGGGGGCCACGGCGGTGACGGCGGTGTGCGGGACGTCCAGGTCGAGGGCGAGGTCGAGGCCGGCCAGGGCCTGTCGGGTGCTGAGGGGGGCGAGTCCCTGCCGGGAGAGTCGGGCCTGGTCGGTGGCGTCCAGGTGGGCGGTCAGTCCGCTGGTCTCCTGCCACAGGCCCCAGGACAGGGAGGTGGCGGGCAGTCCCCGGTGGCGTCGGTGGTGGGCGAGGGCGTCGAGGAAGGCGTTGGCCGCCGCGTAGTTGGCCTGTCCGGGGGTGCCGATCAGTCCGGCCATGCTGGAGTAGAGGACGAAGGCGGCGAGGTCGTGGTCCCGGGTCAGGTCGTGCAGGTGCCAGGCCGCCTCGGCCTTGGTGCGCACCACGGTGTCCAGGCGCTGGGGGGTGAGGTCGGTGACGAGGCCGTCGTCGAGGGCGCCGGCGGCGTGGACGACGGCGGTGAGGGGGTGGCGGGCGGGGACGGCGGCGAGCACTTCGGCGAGGGCGGCGCGGTCCGCCGCGTCGCAGGCGGCGAAGGTCACCCGGACCGGGCTGCCGGGGCGGTCGGCGAGTTCCCGGGCCAGGGCGCGTGCTCCGGGGGCCCGTTCGCCGCTGCGGCTGACGAGCAGCAGGTGGCGGACGCCGTGGACGTCCGCGAGGTGACGGGCCGTCAGCATGCCGAGGGTGCCGGTGCCGCCGGTGATCAGGACGGTGCCGTCCGGGTCGAGTGCGGTGCGCCGTGTCAGGGCGAGCTTGCCGGTGCTGCGGCCCTGGCTGAGGAAGCGCAGGGCGGCCCGGGCGTGCCGCAGGGGCCAGGTGCGCAGGGGCAGCGGGGGCAGGACGCCGGAGCGGAAGAGGTGGAGGAGGTGGCTGAGGGAGCGGTCCGGGTGGGGGTGGTCGCGGACGTCGAAGGCGCGGTAGTGGACGTCGGGGTGGTCGGCGTGCACCTTCTCCGGGTCGCGGACGTCGGTCTTGCCCATCTCCAGGTAGCGGCCGCCGGGGCGCAGCAGGCGCAGGGAGGCGTCGACGAAGGGGCCGGCGAGGCTGCCGAGGATCACGTCGAATCCGGTGCCGGCGGTCGCCCGCAGCAGGGTGTCCTCGAAGTCGGGGGTGCGGGAGTCGGCGATGCGGTCACGGGGGATGCCGTGGGCGGTGAGCAGTTCGTGCTTGCCGGTGCTGGCGGTGGCGTAGACCTCGGCGCCCAGGACGCGGGCGAGTCGGGTGGCGGCGGTGCCGACGCCGCCGGCCGCGGCGTGGACGAGGACGCGCTCGCCGGGGCGCAGGTGGGCGAGGTCGACCAGGGCGTGGTGGGCGGTGAGGTAGGCGGCGGTGGCGGTGGCCGCCTGGGGCAGGGTCCAACCCTCGGGGACGGGGATGACGAGGCGGTGGTCGACGTCGACCCGGGGTGCGTATCCCCCGGCCTGCCACAGCAGGCAGGCGGCGACGCGGTCGCCGGGGCGGATCGCGGTGACGTCGGTTCCGGTGTCGATGACCGTTCCGGCGATCTCGAAGCCGATGGCGTCGCCCTCGGCCATGCCCAGGCCGACGACCGCGTCGCGGAAGTTGACCCCGCAGCTGTGGACCTGCACCCGGACCCGGTCGGGCGCGGGTCGGTCGGGGTAGGGGGTGGTGGGGTGCCGCGGTGCGATGTCCTCCAGGGTGCGGCTGGGGGCGGGGACCAGTCGCCAGGGCGGGGTGTCGTCGGGGAGGGCGAGTCCGTCGTCGTCGTGGGCGGGGGCGAGCCGGGGGACGAGGGCCCGGTCCCCGCGCAGGGCGACCTGGGGGTGTCCGGCGTGCACCACGGCGGCCAGCGCGGCGTCGTCCGGGGTGGCCGCGTCCGGGTCGGGGGCCGGGTCGGTGTCGACCAGGAACACCCGTCCGGGGTGTTCGTTCTGCACGGAGCGCAGCAGTCCTGCGCAGGCGGCGGCGACCGGGTCGTGGACGGTCTCCCCGAAGCCGGTGGGGTGGACGCCTCGGGTCAGCACCAGCAGTCGCGTGGGGCTGAGCGCCTCGTGGGCGAGGTAGGTCTGCACCTCGGTGAGCAGGTGGGCGAGTCGGTGGCGGAGCGCGCGCGTCGGGTCGCCGCAGGCTGGGGCGAGGTCGAGGAGCGCGGCCCCGGGTGCCGGGGTGCTGTTCGTCACGGACCGGGCCAGGGCGGCCATGTCGGGGTGGCGGCGGCGGGCCGACGGCCGGTGCGGGGACCCCACGTCGACCCAGTCGGTGGGGAGCGGGACCTCGTCGGGCAGGTCGACCGGGTGCCAGCGCACGGTGAAGAGGGTGGGGTCGGCCGCGGCCAGTGCGGCGCGCATCCGGTGCGCGGTGGTGGGCCGCATCCGGAGGTCGGTCATCCGCACCACGGTGTGCCCGGCCGGGTCGGTGGCGGTCAGGGACACCCGGTCCTCGGACGCCCGGACCAGGGTGGCGTCCAGATCGGTGGCGCCCTCGGCGAGGAGTTCGACGCGGCCGACGGCGTGGGGCAGGAGGGTGCGGTCGGTGTCGCCTTCGGTGAGCAGGCCGTGCAACAGGGCGTCGAGCAGGGCGGGGTGGACGGTGTACCCGTGCGGGGCAGTGTCACCGGGTGCGGGGAGGCGGGCCCGGGTGTACCGGGTGCCGTCGGTGCGCCAGGCGCCGGTCAGTCCGCGGAAGGTCGGACCGTAGGCGTAGCCGCGGGCGGCCAGGGCGTCGTAGCAGGCGTCGACGGGGACGGGTGTGGCGCCGGGCGGCGGCCAGGGCTGGGCGGAGGGGGCGGCGGGGGGCTCCGGCGGGGTCGGCGCGGGTGCGGTGGCCTCCGCGTGCCGGGTCCAGGTTCCCGTGGTGGTGCCGTTGCGGGAGTGGAGGGTGAGCAGTCGTCCACCGGTGTCCTCGGGGGTGCAGTGCACCTGGAGGTCGATGACGGCGGCTTCCGGTACGACGAGGGGGGCGTGCAGGACGACGTCGTCCAGGCGGAGCGGGAGGCCGGCGCGGCGGGCGGTGTACAGCAGGAGTTCCAGCATCCCGGTGGCGGGCAGCAGCACGGTGCCGTGGACGGCGTGGTCGGCGAGCCAGGGGTGGGCGGTGAGGGAGAGCCGTCCGGTGCACAGCAGCGAACCGTCCGGGAGTTCCACGGCGGCGGTGAGCAGGGGGTGGTCGCCGGGGTGCAGTCCGGCCGCGGCGAGTTCGGGGGTGCGGCGGGCGGCGGGCCAGTAGCGCTGTCGTTGGAAGGGGTAGGTGGGCAGGTCGACGGTGCCGGCGGACGGGTACAGGGTGGACCAGTCGAGGGGGGCGCCGCCGGTGTGCGCGGCGGCCAGTGCCTCGGCGAAGCCGGCCGTGCCGGCGCGGTCGCGGTGCAGGGTGGCGCTGAGGGCGACGGTGGTGCGGGCCTCGGTGGCGATGTCCCGCAGCGGGCCGGTGAGCACCGGGTGCGGGGAGACCTCGACGAACTGGGTGAAGCCGGCCGCGAGCGCGGTGCGCACCGCCTTCTCGAAGAGGACGGGTCGACGCAGGTTGCGGTACCAGTAGGCGGGGTCCACCTCGCCGTCCGCGAGGCGCTTCCCGGTGGTGGCGGAGAACATCGGGACGGTGGCGGGCCGGGCGGTGGTGTCCGCCAGTGCCGCGTGCAGGGGGTCGCGCAGGGGCTCCACGTGGCGGCTGTGGGAGGCGTAGTCGACGGGGAGGCGGCGGGCCCAGACCTCGTCCCGGGCGCAGGCGTCGAGCAGCGCGGTGACGGCGTCCTCGTCCCCGGCGACGACGGTGGCCGCCGGTCCGTTCTCCACCGCGACCTCGACGCGCCCGGCCCAGGGGGCGAGGAGTTCGGCCGCCCGGGACGCGGGCACGGCCAGTGAGGCCATCGCGCCGCGGGTGGTGAGGGTGCGCAGGAGTCGGCTGCGCAGGGCCACCACCCGGGCGGCGTCGGCGAGGCTGAGGGCACCGGCGACGTGCGCGGCGGCGATCTCGCCCTGGCTGTGTCCGATGACCGCGCCGGGGTGCACGCCGTGCGCGCGCCACAGCTCGGCGAGGGCCACGTACATGGCGAACAGGGCGGGTTGGACCACCTCGGCGCGGTCCCGTTCCGCGGCGGGGGACGTGCCGCGGACCACTGCGGTGACGTCGCTCTCCGTCCAGGGCCGCAGGGCGCGGGCGCACCGGTCGAACGCCGCGGCGAAGACCGGGGACTCGGCGAGCAGTCGTGCGCCCATGGCGGGCCACTGCGCGCCCTGGCCGGGGAAGACGAACACCGGACCGGGGCCGGCAGCGGCCCGGGCGCGGACCAGGCCCGGGGTCTCGCGGTCGGCCGCGAGCGCATCCAGAGCGGCGAGCAGGGCGTCCCGGTCGGTTCCGGTCACGGCGGCCCGTTCGTCGAGGGGGCCGCGGGTGGTGGCCAGGGAGTGGCCGAGGGCGACGGGGTCGGTGGTCGGGTCGGCGCGCAACCGGTGGGCGAGGGCCGCGGCTTGCGGGGGCAGGGCCTCGGGGGTGGCGGCGTACAGCGGCCACACCAGGGGGGCTTCGCCCCGTCGGGGGCGGACCACCCGGCGGGCGGAGGGCGCTTCCTCCAGCAGGACGTGGGCGTTGGTGCCGCTGATGCCGTAGGCGAGGACGCCGGCGCGGCGGGGTTCGGCGCCGCGCGGCCAGGGGCGGGCGGCGTGCAGCAGGCGCATGGTGCCGCGTGACCAGTCGACCGCGGGGGTGGGGTGGGCGGCGTGCAGGGTCGCGGGCATCTCGCCGTGTCGCAGGGCGAGCACCGTCTTGATGAGTCCGGCGAGGCCCGCGGCGGCCTGGGTGTGGCCGATGTTGGACTTCGCCGAGCCGATCCACACGGGGGCGTCGGGGTGGCGACCGTCGGCGTACGCGCTCTGGAGGGTGGCGGCTTCGACGGGGTCGCCGACCGGTGTTCCGGTGCCGTGGGCCTCGATGAGGTCGATCTGGTGCGGGTGCAGGTCGGCATCGCGCAACGCGTCGGTGATGACGGCCTGTTGGGCGAGTCCGTTGGGCACGGTGAGCCCGGCGCCGGTGCCGTCCTCGTTGAGGGCGCTGCCCCGGATGACGGCGAGGACGCGTTGGCCGGTGGCACGGGCGCGGGAGAGCGGGGTCAGCAGCAGGGCGGCGACCCCTTCGGCGGGGGCGAAGCCGTCCGCGTCGGCGGCGAAGGACTTGCAGCGTCCGTCGGGGGTGACGGCGCCGAGCCGGGAGAAGTAGACGAGGACGTCGGGCTCGGCCATCACGCACACACCGGCGGCGAGCGCGCTGTCGCACTCCCCGGCGCGCAGGGCACGGACGGCGAGGTGCACGGCGGCGAGGGAGGAGGAGCAGGCGGTGTCCACGGAGAGCGCCGGGCCGTGCAGCCCCAACGCGTAGGAGATGCGTCCGGCGGCGGCACTGACCGACAGCCCGGTGGGCAGGTACGCCTCCAGGTCGGCTTCGGGTTCGCCGAGGCGGCACAGGTAGCGGCTCTCGCTGATGCCCACGTAGACGCCGGTGCGGGAGCCGCGCAGGCTCGCGGGGGCGATCCGGGCGTGCTCGACGGTGCCCCAGGCGCATTCCAGCAGGAGGCGCTGTTGGGGGTCCATGGCGGTGGCTTCGCGGGGGCCCACTCCGAAGAACGCGGCGTCGAAGTCCCCGATCCGGGGGAGGAATCCGCCGTGGCGCACCCGGGTGCTCCCGGCCGTCGCGGGGTCGGGGTGGGTGAGGCGGCCCAGGTCCCACCCCCGGTCCCGGGGGAGCCCGGTGCGGAAGTGGTGCCCTGCCGACAGGAATCGCCAGAACGCTTCGGGGGACGTGCAGTCGCCCGGGAAGCGGCAGTTCATTCCGATGACGGCGATGGATTCCTGGACGGAAGGCCCCACGCCACACCTCCTGGTGGGTTGCGCCGCGACGGGTCGATCACTGCGGTGGTGGACGGAAGACCACCACCGCAGTCCCCGGGGCGGCCGGGGCCTTCGGGCGGTCGGTGGCCCCGGGAACGGCGTCAGGTGCGCTGGTGCGCTGCGGCGTTGTGCAGTGTTGAGGTCACGGAGGGACCCCGTCAAAACCCGTTCACCCGTAAGGTCGGCCGCCCCTCCCCTCCGGTGCGCTGAGCGGCCGACACCCGTACGTCCTCCGGACGTTCGGACGATTCGGCGGGTCGGGGCCGCCGTCCGGTCGGTTCGGTTCCGGTCGCGACGTCGGGCCCGCAGGGACCGGGGACGGGGGCCGTGGCGCGGACGCTCCTCGGGCTCGGGCTGCCCGCAGACGGCTCCGCTCGGTGCGGGACCTCGGCTTCCCTTCTCTCGGGTCGTCGGGGCCGGGAGCGCACGCCCCGTCAGTCGTCGGCCATCCGGCCCGGGGTCGCGGCGGTGGGGGCGCGTCGGGCGTTCCCGGCGGGGACGGCATCGACTTCCACGCCGGTCGCTCCGCAGCCTGCTCCGCCTTTGTTCCGCCGCGGCGATACCGGTGCTCCTCCGGGGTGTTCTCCGCCCCGGAAGGTCTGCGATTCGGGGCGGAACTCCATCGGCCACGACGCGCACACGCCCTTTCCGATTCCCCGTGGAGGGTGGTGAATTCCGCGCACGAATTTTCGCTCTCCATGCGGGGCGACGATTTCGCGGGGCGGGCGGAAAAGGGGCGCATCAGGGGGCGCGGGGCGACGCCCCCCGGAGCGTTGACGCACGGGGAGGGTGAAGTGCCCGGGAATTCACGCGGGGCGCACCCCCTTCCCGGGGCGGCCGGGCCTCCGCAGGCGTCGAAGGGAGTGTGGCACGGGCACCTCGTGGGCGCGCGCGGGGCCCGTGGAACCCGCTCGCCCCTCAGGGAACACCCGGGCAAAACGCGCCATAGAACCCATTCACGAAGTGAAGCCCACCCGCCCCTCTCGCACATTCAGGTGAGACTCCCCCGTCGAAACGTCCCGATCATGCTCGTCATTCAGTTCGGATGCGACCTCCGCATCGTCGTCCGGACGCAACCGGGGCGGGCGGAGTCACTCTTCCCGACGACCTTGCCCCCTGCGTATGCTGAGATCACTGCATCCACCAGCCAAGAATGCAAGCGCTCCACTCACTCCCCTTTTTCCGACGAATCCCTTCAAGGCATTCCTCCGCCCGTTCTCCTTTTCCGACGCATACCGGTGCCGCGCCGAGCGGCACGGAGAGCGGCGGAAGCGACGGCCGCCGGTCCGACACCGTTTCCGCCCCGTCGCGCGGCGCCGACGCCGCCCGATGCCCGCACGGCACGGACCACGGAACGCCGCCGGTCCCCGACGTTCGACGGCCCGAGGGGGCCGCACGCGACCACCACCCCTCTGCGCAGGAGAGATCATGAACGCGAAGACGCTCGAAAAACCGGACGATCCCGCCGTTCCGCTCCCCCGGATCGTCGTCCGGCCGCTCCGGGGGCGCGACGGCCACCTGGAGCAGATACGCGCGGCCCTGCTCACCACCGCGGAGGGCCGGCAGGGCGGGATCACCCTGCTGGAGTCACCCGCCGGCAGCGGCAAGACCCGGCTGCTCCAGGAGTCCGGAACCCTCGCCGAGGCGCTCGGCTACACGGTGCTCGACTGCTCCACCACCGGCGCGTGGCGCGGCGACGAGACCCCGTCGACGCTCCTGGCCACCGGGCGGGCGGTGACCACCCGGGTGCCCCGCCCGGTGCGGCCCACCGGCCCGGTGCAGATCCAGGCGCAGATCGACGCCGGACTGCGGCGCGGACCGGTGCTGGTCGTGGTGGACGACGCCCAGTGGGCCGACCCGGTGCAACTGCGCACCCTGTGCGGGCTCGCCCTCAAACTCGTGACCGTTCCGGTGCGGTGGCTGCTCAGCATGCGCACGGAGGACGCCCGGTCGGCGAACGGGCTGTTGCTGCGCAACCTCACCACCCATCGTGCGCAGTGGCTCACCCCGCTCGCCCCGCTCGACGACGCCTCGGTCGCCGATCTGATGGGCGATCTGCTCGGCGCCCGGCCCAGCGACGACGTCCGCGCCTTGGGCGAGAGCCTCGGCGGCAGCCCGCAGGCCGTCGTGGAGTTGGTGCGCGGGCTGGCGGAGGAACGGTGCCTGCGGATGGGCGGGGACACCGTGAGCCTGGTGGCCGAACCCCTGGCGAGCGGGTTCACCTCGGCCGTCGCCGCCGATCCGGGCGCCCACCTGCCCGCGACGTTCCAACGACTGATGCGGGACCGCCTGGACCGGCTCGCACCGGGGACCCAGCGGCTGCTCCAGGTGGCGGCGGTGCTCGGGCCGTCCTTCCTGCCTCGCGATCTGGCGGACATGGCCGACGAGCGTCCCGTCCAACTGCTGGGCCCGCTCCAGGAGTCGTTGGCCGCGGGCGTCCTCACCAGCGGCCCCGAAGAGTTCGCCTTCCACCGCGAGGCGATCTGGTACGCGGTGCTCGGGACGGTCCCCCCGCTGATGCGCTCGTTGCTGCACCGGCAGGCGGCCAACATGATCCTCGACCGGCTCGGGGACGGCACCGCCGCGGCGGTGCACCTGGTGCACTGCGCCCACGCCGACGACGCCCAGGCCATCGCCACCATCCAGGCGGCGGCGGAACGGCTGTTGCCCCTCGCCCCGCAGGCCGCCTCCGCCCTGGCGCTGCGCGGACTCGACATCACCCGCCCCGCGCAGCCCGCCTATCTGGCGCTGGCGACGACGGCGACCGCCGCGCTGGTGCGCTCCGGCACGCTCCACCGGGCCGTCGAGGTCGCCGAACGGGTGCTGGCCGTGCACCAACGGGCCGGCGACGCCCCGTCCGGACCGTCACCGGACTGTGCGTACACGGACCCCCGCACCTGGCCGCTGCGGGCCTGGTTGGCCACGGCCCTGCTGCTGCGCGGGGACGCGTCCGCCGTTCCCCGTCTGCTGCGCAACCCCGCGCCGCAGGGCCCGGCGACGACCGGCGCGCCGGGACCGGACGGCCCCTCCCCCCTGCTGCTGCGCCTGACGGTGCTGTCCCACACCGACGAGCGGGCCGCGCTGGCCGCGGCCGACGAGGTCCTGCGCGCCGAGGAGGACCACCAGGAGGACGAGCGGGCGGCGGCCCGCACCATCCGGGCCACGGCCCTGTGGTCACGGGGCCGTCTGGACGAGTCCCTCGCCCTGCTGGAGCGGACCGAGGTGCCGCCCGAGGCGGGCGGCGGCATCTGGCAGGGCAACGCCCTGTGGAACCGGGCGTGGCTCCTGATCAAGATGCGCAGACTCGACGAGGCCGCCGCAGCCGTCGACACCATCCGCCGCAGCATCGACACCCGCTCCAACGGGGTGTTGGACCCGGTCCAGCACGCCCTGCGCGCCTGGATGTGCTTCGCCCGGGGCGAACTCGCCGACGCTGAGGCCCATGCCGCGGCGGGGCTCACGGCGGCGGCCGAGGCCCGGATGCCCCTGTGCGAGCCCCACCTGCGGGCGGTGCTGGTCGCCGTGGCCTTGCGCCGTGGCGACCTCGCCGAGGCGTTGGAACGGCAGGCCCAGTGGGACCGGGGCGAACCCTGGGACCCGTCGGCCGGTCCGGTAGACCCCGAGGCCCCGCCCCGTCCGTGGTGGGCGCTGCGGTGTCTGCTCACAGCCCAGGTGACGGCCGCGCGGAGGGGGGCCGAACAGGCGCTGGAGGTGCTGCGGGACGCCCGTCTCCACGTGGGTCCGCGGCGGCAGTTGACGGTGGAGGACCCCACGGCCACGGCCTGGTGCGTGCGCACCGCGCTGGCGGCGGGCGACCGGGAGTTCGCGGTCCGCATGGTGGAGTGCGCCGAGGAGATCGCGGCGGCGGCCCCCGGGCACCCTGCGGTCGCCGCCGCGGCCGACCACGGGCGGGCGCTGTTGGACGGGAACGGGGCGTTGTTGTCCCGCGCCGCGGAGCACTACGCCGACCCGTGGGGAGCCGCTTCGACGACCGAGGACATGGGCGTGCTGCTGGGCCCCGAGGACCGGGACGGCGCGATCGGCGCGTTCAACCGGGCGATGGCCCGGTACGACGCCCTGGGCGCCAAGCGGGACTCCGCCCGGGTCCGCAGACGGCTCCGCCGGCTCGGGGTCCGACGACGACACTGGAACCTGGTCGCCCGGCCGCAGACCGGCTGGGACAGCCTCACCGGGGCCGAGGAGAAGGTGGCGCACCTGGTGGCCCGTGGACTGACGAACCGTCAGGTCGCCGGGGAGTTGTTCATCTCCCCCCACACGGTGAGCTTCCACCTGCGGCAGATCTACCGGAAGCTCTCGATCCAGTCGCGGGTGGACCTCACCCGGATCGTGTGCGCCCCCGTCGCCCAGCGGGACCGGGCCCCCTTCGACGGGCCCTGAGCGAGGCGGCGGGCGCCGGCCGCGGCGCCCGCCGCCCGAACCCGGTGCCGGGGGTGCCCCGTCCCGGCACCGGGTGACCTAGCGGGCCACCGCCTCGATGAGGCTCTGCGGCGAGCGGGTCGGGGTGACCCGGGTGCGACGGAGCCCGGCGGCCTCGAACAGGGCGTCGTACTCGCCCAGTTCGCGCTCGCGCCCCGGCAGCACCGCGAGCATGTCGAGGTCCAGCAGGGGGGCGAACCCGGGCTCCCCGGGCGGACCCAGCGGCATCTCGACCACGACCACCCGCCCGCCGGGGGCGAGGGCCTCCCGGCAGCGGCCCAGCAGGGTGGTGCAGGAGGCGTCGTCCCAGTTGTGCAGGACGGCCTTCAGTAGGAAGAGGTCGGCTCGGGGCAGGGGGTCGAAGAAGGACCCGGCGAGCACGGTGACCCGGTCGGCCAGCCCGGCCGCCCGCGCCGCCGCCTGTGCGGTCTCCGCCACGGCGGGGAGTTCGACCACCGTGCCGCGCACCCGTGGGTCGGCGCGCAGCACGGCGTGCAGGAGTTCCCCGTTCGCCCCTCCGACGTCCACCGCCGTCTCCGCCCCGCGGGTGTCGAGGAGGGTGGCGACCTCCTCGGACAGCCCGGCGGTCAGTTCGCCCATCGAGGCGGCGAATTGCTCCCCCTCCTCGGGGTGGGCCAGGAAGTGCGCCCAGATGTCCCGGCCGAGTGCCTCCTGCGTCTGCGGGGTTCCGGTCCGCACCGCCTCGGGGAAGCGGCCCCAGGGCTGCCAGTGGCCGGGGGCGCCGTGCACCAGGGCGATCGTCCGCAGGGACCGTGGGGCGTCGGTGCGCAGGGTGTCGAGGAGCGGGGTGGAGCCGTAGCGGCGGCGCGCGTCGACCTCGACCAGGTCGAGGGCCGCACAGGCCCGCAGCAGCCGGGCCAGGCCGTCGGGGTCGGCGTCGACCCGGCGGGCCAACTCGGCTGCCGTCAGGGATCCCTGGGCCAGGTGGTCGGGGATCGACAGCTCGGCGACGGTGCGCACGATCTGGGTCCGCCAGTACCCGGTGATCAGGGACATCATGCGTTCGTCGACCGAGGGGCGGGGGGCGGGTGCGGTCATGCTCGTCCCTTCTCCGGGTGGCTCCCGCGGGGGCGCGGCGGTCGCGGGGGCGCGGTGCGCACGTGCTCGGGGCGGAACCCGAGGCCGATGATCCGGCTCATCAGCAGTTGCGCGGGGCGGCACCGGGCGAACAGTCGGGGGGCGGGGGGCTGACGGCCCTTCTTCACCGTGGTGTCGATGCCGAAGCGTTGGGTGCCCCGTTGCAGTCCCTGGGACAGGACCGTGGCGAGCAGCCTGCGGCGACGCACCGCGGCCAGCAGCGCGTCGTCGAACCGGGCACCGGTGCGCTGGGCGTGCAGGAGCGGGGCGGTGAGCGCGTTGGCGGTGGCGACGGCGTCCTGCACGGCCAGGTTGACGCCGAAGCCGGCGACCGGGGACATCGCGTGCGCGGCGTCCCCGATGAACAGCAGGCCGGGCCGGTGCCAGCGGTCCAGCCGGTCGATGCGGGCTTCGAGGACGCTGAGTTCGTCCAGGGAGCGCAGTTCGTGCACCCGGTCGGCGAGGAAGGGCACCAGTGCGGCGAGGTCGGCTCGGAAGGCGTCCAGCCCGGCGCGCCGCACGGCGTCGAGGCCGCCGCGGGTCGTCTCGTAGGACATCTGCCAGTAGTGGCCGCGGTCGGTGGCCCCGAAGATCCGGCCCGGGCCGACCCGCACGCAGATGCCTTCGTCGGGGTCGGTCGGCCGGCGGGAGATCCGGAAGAAGGCGACGTCCAAGGAGCGGCCCAGCAGTCGGGGCCGGGCTCCCACCTCCTCGCGGAGCGTGGAGTGCCGGCCGTCCGCGGCGACCACCAGGGTGCAGTGGACTTCGAGGTCACCGGCCCGGCCGCGGGCGCGCACCCCCCGCACCCTGCCGTCCGCGGAGCGCAGCACGCCGTGGGCGGCGGTGCCCATCAGCAGCCGGTGCGCGGGATGGCGGCGGCCCTCGGCGGTGATCAGGTCGAGGAAGTCCCACTGGGGGACGAAGGCCATGTACGGGTAGGCCACCCGGAGCCGGGTGAAGTCGGCGATGTCGGTACGGCGGCCGTCCTGCACGACGCCGATGGTGGTGACCTTCTGGTGTGGCAGGGCGTGGAACCGGTCGATGAGGTCGAGTTCGTCGAGGAGTTGGAGGGTCGCGGGGTGCACGGTGTCCCCGCGGAAGTCGCGGTGGAAGTCGTGGTGCCGCTCCAGGATCACCGTTTCGATTCCGGCGCGGGCGAGCAACAGGCCGAGCATCGCGCCGGCGGGCCCGCCGCCGACCACGCAGACGGTGGTGCGCACGGGCTCGACCGCGCAGCCGGCGTCCGGGAGCGCCGCCGGCGGAGGGCTCACGGGGCGTTCCACACGGCGGCGCTCATGGTGGGGATGAGGTCCCGGGTGAAGGTCACGCCGGGCAGGTGGGCGCGGTAGGCGTCCTCGAACCCGGTGTGGGTCAGGGGGGTGTGGGCCGCGCTCATCTCCAGCCAGCGCGGGTGCAGCATCATCCGCAGCGAGTCGGCGGCGGCGTCCGCGTCGCCCGACACCTCGTACAGGGTGCGGGCGGTGTCGAAGGCGTAGGCGCACTGCTCGCCGGGGCGGGCGGCGTGCGCCTCCTCGGGTTGGGTGACGTCGATGACCACGAGCCGTCCGCCGGGGGCGACCAGGTCCCGCAGCCGCGGCAGCACCGTCGCGGCGGGGCCCAGGTGGAAGACGGAGTTGACGGACAGCACCAGGTCGAAGGTGCCGTCGACGGCCGGGGAGAGTGCCAGGGCACTGCGGTGCTGGTAGCTGACCGGGACGCGGCTCGGTTTGGCGGCGGCGAGGTCGAGCATCCGGCGGGAGATGTCGACGCCGACCACCTCGTCGTACCGTTCGGCGAGCAGCACGCAGTTGTTGCCGCTGCCGCAGCCGACGTCCAGGGCCCGCCGTCCCCCGGGCAGCCGTTCCACCAGCCAGGAGCGGACCGGGCTGGTGGCCGCGTCACGCACCTGGGTGAACCGTTCGTACAGGTCGGCGAGGTCGTCGAAGTACGGCTCGGGGCGGCTGGGCCCGGTGGTCTCCTGGGCGGCAGGGGTCATCGACACGTCCTCGGGGTGCGGCGGGGTCGGCGGCTTCCCCCGGCGCGGCCGGTCGGGGCCCGGGGGTGTGGGGGGAGGGCCCGAACGTACCGGCCGGGGACGACGGCCGGAAGCGGAAGGGGAGGTGACACGCCGGATACCGCGCACTCGCGCGGGGTGGCGCGTCCCGGCGCGCGCGCCACCCCCTCCACCGCGGGGCCGTGGGGGGCCGCCCCGCCGCAACAACCGTCAGTCCGCGCGCGCGGCGCGCGATGCGGAGGGGGGTGGGCGGGGGTCAGACTCGGGCCCGTGGGCCCAGTCCGGGCCCGAAGTCCGAGTCCACGCTGAGGGGTCACATGCACGACGCACACGACTGCGACGTCCTCGTCGTCGGGGCGGGACCGAGCGGGCTGACCGCCGCCCTGGCCCTGGCGCAGCAGGGGGTACGGGTACGGATCGTGGACCGCGGGTCCGGTCCGGTCGAGGAGGCACGGGCCGCGATCGTGCACGCCCGGACGTTGGAGCTGCTGGACCGGTTGGGGGTGGCGGAGCAGGCGGTGGCCCGGGGGCTGCCGATCGCCGAGGTCGCGATCCACGAACGGGGACGGCCGGCCGGGCGGATGCCGCTCGCGGGCGCTGGCACGGCGGCGTGGTCCCGCTTCCCGTACGCGCTGGCGTTGGAGCAGTTCGAGACGGAGCGGCTGCTGGTGGACGCGCTGGCCGAGCACGGGGTGACCGTCGACTGGGACACGGCGGTGGACGGGCTCGACGACTCCGGGCGGGGCGTGCGGGCGCGGACGCGGCGCGCCGGGGCGGCCTGCGAGGTGACGGCGCGCTGGTTGATCGGCGCGGACGGGGCGAGCAGCACCGTGCGGCACCTGTTGGGGCTGGACTTCGGGGGGCGCACCTACCAACAGAGCGGCATGCTCGCCGATGTCACCCTGGACGTGGACCTCGGGGTGCGGGGGATGCGGTTGAACCTCACGCGGGGCGGTTTCGTCGGCATCCTGCCGCTCGCGAGCGGCAGGTGCCGGCTGTTCGGCGTGGTGCCGCCGTGGATCCACCACGGGGACGAACCCGCCGCGGTGTCGCACGAGGCGTACGCCCCGCTGGAGCCGGAGGTGCTGCGCCGGTGGTTCGCGGACTTCTTCCGGGTGGACGCGGAGTTGCGGGAGGTCGTGTGGGCGTCGATGTTCCGGTTCCACAGCCGGATCGCGTCGCGGTTCGACTCGGGGAGCTGCTTCCTGATCGGGGACGCGGCGCACATCCACAATCCGGCGGGGGGCCAGGGGCTCAACCTGGGCATCGGGGACGCGGTCAACCTGGCGTGGAAGTTGGCGGAGGTGACGCACGGACGGGCTCCGGCGTGGTTGGTGGAGACCTACGACGCGGAGCGGCGGCCGGTCGCGCGCACCGTGCTGAAGCGGACGGACCTGGGGTTCCGGGCGGAGACGGGCAACAGTGCGGTAGCGGTGTGGATGCGGACCCATCTGGTGACCCGGGTCATCGGTGCGGTCAGCCGGTTGGCGCCGGTGCGGCGGTTGTTCTTCCACATCTTCTCGCAGCTGTGGATCACCTACCGGGGCAGCCGTGCGGTGGCCGGCGGCCCGCGGGTCGCGGGACGGCTGCGTCCCGGGGACCGGGCTCCGCACGCCCCGCTGGGGGGCGCCGGCGGCGAGGGCCAGGGGGGCGGGCGCAGCGTGTTGGACCTGACCCACGGCGCCGGCTACCACGTGCTCTGCTTCCCGGGCGTGTCCGGTGCCGCGGCGGGCGTCGGTGAGGTGGCGGAGGCCTTGGACGACCGCTATCCCGGGCTGGTGACCGTCCACGAGGTGCCGCCGCGGGAGGCGGCGGCCCGGCGGGCGTACCAGGTGCGGGGGGCGCGGTGGGTGGTGGTGCGGCCGGACGGGCACGTGGCCGTTGTGGTCGACCTACCGGACGCCGATCCGGTGGGGCGGCTCACCGCCCATCTGGACCGGGTGCTGGTCCCGGCGTCGCAACGGGATCCAGACGCAGGGTGAGTCGGGAGGGGCCGTGGAAGACGAGGTCGTAGGGGTAGGCGACCTCGTCGACGGCGAGGGTGCCGGAGGGGCGGGGTCCGCCGAGGCCGTCGAGGGCGGCCAGCAGCAGTCCGAGCCCGATCTCGATCTCGGCCCGGGCGAGTGCGGCGCCCAGGCAGTAGTGGATGCCGAGGCCGAAGCTGAGGTGGCGGCCCCGCCGGTCGAGTCGGAGCGCGTCCGGTTCGGGGAAGCGGGCGGGGTCCCGGTTGGCGGCGCCGAGCAGGACGACGACCTTGCTGCCCCGCGGCACCGGGTGGCCGCCGAGGGTCAGGTCCCGGTAGGCCCAGCGGGTGACGGCCTGCACGGGCGGGTCGAAGCGGACGAGTTCGTCCACCGCGGACGGCGGGACGCGGGGGGTGCGCCGCAGCGCCGCCCAGGACTCGGGGCGCGCGGCGAGGGCGAGGACGGATTTGGCGAGGGTGTTGGTGGTGGTCTCGTGGCCGGCCGTCATGAGGTGCACGCAGGTCGCGACGGTCTCCGTGTCGGTCAGTGACCTACCGCCGGGCCGGGCGGTGACGAGCAGGGACACCAGGTCCGGGCCGGGGTCGGTGCGGCGGTGGACGGCGAGGTCGAGGAAGTAGGCGGTGAGTTCGCGGGCGGCGGCGTCGGCGCGGCGGGGCGCGGCGGGGTCGTGCGCCGCCCGGCTGCTGCTGGCCTGCTGCACGTCGACGGCCCGGTCCCGCAGCCAGGGCCAGTCCTCGGGCGGCACGCCGAGCAGGGCGGAGATCACCAGGATCGGGAAGGGGGCGGCGAACGCTTCGACGAGGTCCACCACCCCCTCGCGGCGGGCGGTGGTGGTCAGGTCGCGGAGCAGGTCGGCGGCGATGGTGCGGATGCTTTCCCGCAGGTCGGTGACGACTGCGGGGGTGAACTCCCGGTTCACCACGGACCGCAGCCGGGTGTGGCGGGGCGGGTCGAGGAAGACCAGCCAGTTCTCCACGAGGGCGCGCAGCGCGGAGTGTCCGTCCGGGGCGGGGTCGGTGCCCCGGGCCCGGTGGGCGCTGCGCCCGTAGGCGGGGTCACCGAGGACGGTGACGACCTCGGCGTGGCCGAGCACGTAGTGGGTGGGGGGCGCGTCGGGGGCGGTGGGGTCGGGCACCGGGTGGACGGGGGAGGCGGCGCGGTAGCGGTGGTACACCGGGTAGGGGTCGACGAGCCGGTCGGCGGACCATCCGGTGAGGCCGAACGGGGGGAGCGCGGCGCGGGTGCGGTTCATGGACGTCCTCGGGGATGGCCGGGCGGCTCGGGCCGGTGGGGTGCGGCCGGGTGGTGGGCGCCGGTGACCCGGGCGACCACGGTGGCGGGGTCCGCGGGCGGTGCGTCGCCGCGCCAGGCCACGTGTCCGTCCGGGCGGACCAGGACGAAGGGCCGTTCGTAGCTGTCGGCGAGGTCGGGGGACTCGTAGCGGTGCACGGTGAACGGGGCGCCGCGGTCGGCGAAGGCGCGGGCGAAGCCGTCGATGCGGGGCGACGGAACGCCGGCCAGCAGGACGAAGCCGTTGCCGAAGAGGTCCAGCGTCGATCTGCCCGGGGCCAGCCAGACGTGCGGGGCGCGGGAGCCGGGTCGGGTGCCGGGGCGTCGGTCGGGGCCGGTGTCGTGGGGGGCGGTGGGGTCGGGGACCACGATCGGGGAGTCGGCGTAGCGGAAGCCGAGGTGGATCTCCGGGGCGTCGAACTCCCGGCCCACTCCCCCGCGGGCGAGTGCCGTGCTGATCGTCCGTCGCAGCCGCTCGCCCTCGGGGGTGTCGTCGTTGAGCGCGTCGGGAATCTCGCGGCCCATCGCCCGGGCGAAGTTGCGGTTGGCCTCCTCCAGTCCTTCGAGGGCGACGGGCCGCCGCTCGGCGGTGTAGCTGTCCAGCAGCCCGGGCCCGGCCCAGCCGTCCAGGGCCGCGGCGAGTTTCCAGCCCAGGTCGGCGGCACCGCAGATGCCGGTGTTCATGCCGAAGCCGCCGGACGGGGAGAGGGTGTGGGCGGAGTCGCCGACGAGGAAGACCGGTCCGGCGCGGAAGGTGTCGGCGACCCGGTGCACCAGGTGCCAGGTGTTGTCCGACAGCACCTCGACGGGGGTGTCGGGGGCGAGCGCCCGGCGGACGAGGACGTCCGCGTCGACGAGCGAGTCGGGGTGGCCCTGGAGGCCGACCGTGAGTCGGTAGAGGCCGGCGCCGTCGAGGGCGCGGAGCGGGAAGCGCAGGGCGGAGGACATCAGCAGGTAGTAGAAGTTGGCGTTGCTGGCGCCGAGTTCGGCGCGCAGCCGGGGGGCGCGGAAGAGGATGTTGCGGAAGACCCGGGTGCGGTAGCGGGCGGGGGCCGGGATGTCGCACTGCTTGCGGATCGGCGAGGAGGTGCCGTCGCAGGCGATGAGGTAGCGGGCGTGCACCGGGGCGGACCGGCCGGTGGTCAGGTCGGTGAGTTCGGCGCGCACCGCGTCGCCGTCCACCGTGACCCGGTCCACCCGGGTCCGCAGGTGCACGGGCCCGTCGGGGCCGGTCCCGAGTTCGGCGCGCAGCAGCGGGCCGAGCCAGTGCTGGGGGCAGATGGCGTCGGGTTCGGGGGTGTGCCGGAACGGGGGGCGGGTGTCCATGGTGTGGCGGGGCAGCCGGAACAGTTCGTGGCCACCGACCCGGGTCACCCAGACGGCGTCCAGGCTGTGGTCGCCGGGCCATCCCGAGTGGCGGATGCGGTCGGCGACGCCCCAGCGGCGGAAGAACTCCATGGAGCGCGGGCCGATGCTGCTGACCTTGGGGTGGGTGACGGTGCCGTCGCCGGCTTCGGCGAGGACGAAGTCGACGCCGCGCGAGCGCAGTTCGAGGGCGGTGGCGAGCCCGGTGGGGCCTCCTCCGACGATGAGCACGTCGGTGTCGCGGACCCGGCCGGGGGGTCGGGTTCCTGCGTCCGGCGCAGCGTTCAACGGTCCTCCCTGGTGGCGTGTGCGGCGGCCTCGGCGGGCGTGCGGTGGCCGGGCGCCGTCACCCGGCGGGGTGCGGTGTAGGCGTGGATCTGGCGGGCGGCGGCCAGCCCCGACTCCAGAGCGCCCTCGATCCAGGCGGGGGTCGTCGAGCAGTGCTCCCCGGCGAAGAACAGGGCGCCCTGGGGGTGGGCGGCCAGGGCGCGTTCCTCCTCCGCGGTGGCCGGCTCCTTGCTCCAGCGCACGGAGGCGGCGCCGCGGCTGGACGGGTCCTCGCCCCAGATCTGGGTCTCGGCGTCGATGACCATGCCCGGTTCGCCGAGTTCGGGGTGCATGGCGCTCAGTTCGCCGAGGACCGTGGCGACGAGCTTCTCCCGGGGGACCTCGCTCAGGGCTTCCGCGTCGGGTCCGATGGTGTAGCTGGCGAGGAGGGCGGCCCCGAGCCGGGGGTCGTTCTCCACCGGCGGGTAGTAGGTCTGCCGGGTCAGTCCGCCGGTGAAGGAGCCGCCGCCGCTGATCCCGTCGCGTTCCCAGAAGGCTTCGCGGCAGTGCAGTGCGACCTTGGTGGCCGGCCAGTACTGCATGTCGTTGACGACGGCGGTCTTGGCGGGTTCGACACCGGTGAGGGGCATCCGGCGCAGGACCGAGAACGGCAGGGTGCACAGGACGTGGTCGCAGGCCAGTCGGCGGGTCGAGAGCCCGTGCCGCACGTCGACGAGGACCGTGTCGGGCCGTACGTGCACGCCCAGCACGCGCTGTCCCCACCGCACGGGGCCCTTGAGGCGGCGGGCCAGCCGCCGGGGTATCTGGTCCATGCCGCCGTCGAGGCGGAACAGCGCCGAGGAGGTCTCGGTGACGACGTCGTCGAAGAAGTAGCGGAACCGGCCGTTGGCGGCGAACCCCTGGTGGTGGGCGAAGAACCGGTTGAGGTCGATGCGTTCGACGGGGCCGTCCACCAGGTAGGGGCGCACGTCGAGGACGGCGAGGAGGTCGAGGAGTTCGTGGTGGAGCCCGGAGAGCAGGGCGCGGCCGAAGGTGCCGGGGGCGACGGCGTCGACGCTCGCGGCGAGCCAGGCCGCGCAGAGCACGGTCTCAGGGCGGTAGGGGTGACCGGCGGGCAGGCTGCGGCAGAACTGTTCCACCAGGACGGGCGAGGCGTCCCGGACCCGTACGTGGCCGGCGGGGGTCTCCAGGTAGCTGGCGTCGTCGGAGAAGAGGGGCCGGAACTGCCGCACCCGGTCGCTCAGGCGCAGCCGGTCGATCCACTGCATGGTCAGGCGGTGGGCGGCGGGGATGCGCATGGCTCCCAGTTCGACGAGCGGGCCGCCGGCGGCGAAGCCGTGGGTACGGACCCGGCCTCCGGGGCGCAGCCGGGCTTCGAGCACCTGCACGCGGTGGCCGAGGCGTTCGAGCTCGTGCGCGGCGGCGAGTCCGGCAACGCCGGCTCCGAGCACGGTGATCCGCTTGGGTCGGCGGGCGGACGGGTCGGATGGGGGTGACGGAACGGCGGGGTCGCGGCCCGTGGCCGCCGGGCGTGTCCTGCGCACCGTGCTCCTTAGGGAGGGAGAGGGGACGGTTGCCGACGAGCTCCCTGGGGAGCGGGGCGGTGGGCCGGCCCGGGCGCTCCGGAGGCGGTCGGCGGACCGCCGGCCCGGTGCCGTCGTGGGCATCGACCCCGCCGTTTATCGTGCGAGGGCGTGGGCCCCACCCACATCCCCCTGCCGGCACGGGCCTTGACGGTTTGTGGTACCCGCGCGCGCCGGTGTCCGCGCGGGGCGGGGTTCCACACCCCGCGAGCCAGCGGATTCGCACGGCCCCGGGCCCGGTGGGCACGGGGTCGGGGCAGGCTGACTCCCCCGTTCCCCCCAGCCCCACGGAGTGTGCGATGGCGGAGCCCTCAGATCAGGTCGGACCGGACGCGCCCCCCGCGGCGGGGGTGCGCACCCATCTGCGCACCCCGGACGGGCTCTGGCTCGCCGGCACCCTGACCCCCGCGGTGGTCTCCCCGCCCGACACCGCCCGCGCCGCGCTGTTCCTGCACGCCGAGGGCGCCACCCGCGAGCAGGGCGGGCTCTACGCACAGGTCGCGCAGGCCCTGGCGACCGCGGGGGTGACGGGCCTGCGCTTCGACCTGCCCGGTCACGGGGTGAGCGAGGGGCGTCAGGCCGAGCTGAGCCTGTCGGGGCTCCTCAACGTGATCGGCGCGGGTTCGCGGCTGCTGAGGGAACGGATCGGGGCCACCCGGATCCATCTGCTGGCCGCGGGGTTGACCGGCGGGGTGGCCGCCGGGTACGCGGCGCGGCGCGGCACGGAGATCGAGCGGTTGGTGCTGTTCGATCCGCTGATCGACTACAAGGAACGGTTCGTGGACGGTTCCGGGGCGTGGCGCGACGGCTACCTGGACGAGGTGTCCGGCCGGGAGTTGGTGGCCGACGGGCGGGTGCGCTACTCCCCCGGGCTGACCCTGGGCAGGGCGATGCTCAACGAGGTGTTCTGGCTCCAGCCGCGCGGGGTGCTCGGTGCGATCACCGCGCCGACGCTGGTGGTGCACGGGACGGGGGCCTCCTGCGTGCCGCTGCGTTCCTCGCGGACCGCAGTCGAGGCCCTCTCCGTCGCGCGCCGGCTGTTGGACCTGACCGGGGCGACGGGTTCGGCCCGCACCACCGCCGCGGCGCGGGCGGCGGTGGAATGGCTCCTGGGGGCGGACCCGGGGCGCTCGGCCGAGCGGTGAGCCCGTCTACGGTGCGCCCCCGCCGGGCGGCTCCGCCTCGCGGGGCCAGGAGGCGTAGCGGCGCAGTCCGTACAGCAGGGGCCGGGGGGCCCGGTGTTGACGCATGCCGTACACCTCGCCGAAGACCACCGTGTGGCTGCCGACGACCTGGCGACCGCTGACCGCGCAGTCGGCGACGGTGTGCGCCTCCTCGACCAGGTGGGGCCCGCCGCGGTCGGCGGCGTGCTCCCAGCGCACCCGTTCGAACCGGTGCGGGGCGCCGGAGGCGAACAGTTCGGCGGCCGAGCGGGCCCCGTCGTGCAGGAGGTTCACCGCGAACGTGCCCTCCCGCAGCATGGTGTCCAGGGTGGGGCTGCCCACCCGCACGCACACCAACAGGGTCGGCGGACTCAGCGACACCGCGCACACCGCGGAGCAGGTCATCCCCCACGGCCGTCCGGAGGCGGTGTCCACCACGGTGAGGATCGCGACCCCGCTGGGGAAGCCGGCCATCAGGGTCCGGAACCGGGTCGGGGTGATCTGGTCGGACAGGTTCACTACGCACCGCCTTGGCGCGCGGGCGACTCGCGGCGAGCTGCGCACGCATCGATCGAGGAGAGCAACGGTCCGGTCGGGCCGGTGCCGGTCGTCACCCGGGCCGTGGTCGCGTTCCACCGGCCGGCCGAGCCGTGCTCCGGACGGTGCACGACTCCGACGAGGAACAGGACCGGGCCGACCTCGCCGACCGTGGCGAGGGGGTCGGCGAGGTGCTCGGGGAGGAGGGGGTCGAAGCGCCGCCCGCCGACGAGGGCGAGCAGGTGCAGACCCGCGACCACCGGCTCCGTCATGGTCCACGGCTTCCGGCGCCGTGGTCAGTGGAACTGGCTGAAGTAGGCGTACTGGCTGGGCAACGAACGTTTCAGCTCCGCGGCCTGGGCGGCGAGCAGCCGGAACTCCCGTCGGGCCGCGGTGGGGTCGAGGAGGGCGAGGCCGGGCGACGGGGAGAGCGGTATCCCGCCCAGCCCCAGGAGCATGCACACGTACGAGTACGCCTCGAACCCGTGGTAGTGCGGGTAGATGGACTCCGCGTGCGGCAGCTTGGTGCGCCACTGCTCGACGCGCTCGGCGAGGGAGTCGGGGATCGGCCGGGTCTTGGTGTCCTTCCAGTACGCGTTGTCCGCGCGGGCGGCGGCGTAGTAGTGCAGGACCAGGAACTCCCGCACCCCGTCCATGCACCGGTTGACCAGGCGGTTGTAGGCGTCGCGGAGCCCGGGCCGCCAGCGGGCGTCGGGGAAGTGCTTGACCAGTTGCTCCACGCCGTGCTGGATGAAGAAGATGCCGGTGGACTCCAGCGGTTCGACGAATCCGCTCGCCAGCCCCACCGCGACGCAGTTGTTGACCCAGGAGCGGCGGCTGCGGCCGATGCGCATGCGGATGTGGTTGGCCTCCAGGTCGTCGGCGGCGGGGCCGACGAACGCGCGCAGGGTGCGTTCGGCCTCCTCGGGCGAGCTGTAGTCCCGCGCGTACACGTAGCCGGTGCCGATCCGGTCGTACAGGGGGATGGTCCAGATCCAGCCCGCGGCCCGGGCGGTGGCGGTGGTGCAGGGGCGCAGCCCGCGGCGTTCGGTGTCGACGGGGACGCGCAGTGCGACGGCGCTGTCGTTGGGCAGGTTGCGCTGGTAGGACTCGAAGGGCTCGCCGAGCGCCTGGTTGATCAGCAGCCCCCGGAAGCCGGTGCAGTCGACGAAGAGGTCCCCGCTGAGGTCCCCGCTGGACCCGGTGGTCAGATGGGTGATCCAGCCGCGCTCGTCCTGGGCCACGTGCAGCACGTCGTCCACCACGTGGCGCACCCCGCGGGCGACGGCGTGGTCGCGCAGGTAGCCGGCGAGCAGCGCGGCGTCGAAGTGGTAGGCGTAGGGGAACTGGGTGTTCTGCTCGGCCAGGGTGCTGCGGCCGGGCGAGGGGTCGGTGCGCCGTCCGAGGTCCCCTTCGAAGAGGGAGCCGTCGAGGTGGCGGGGGGACCGGTGGTTGTCGCACAGGGTGCCGACGAGGAAGCACTCCTCGTCGAAGCGGCCGACCGGCCGGTCGCCGGACCCCTCGTCGGTCCGGGCCGCCCGGGACAGCCACCAGTCGGGGAGGGGGAACCCGTCGACGATCCGCTGCCGTTCGAACGGGTGGTAGAAGTGGTGTCCGGGGGCTCGCCAGTCCTCGAACCTGATGCCCAGTTTGTAGGTGGCGTTGCAGGCCGGCATCCAGTCCCGCTCGTCCAGCCCCAGGTAGGCGAAGAAGTGCCGCACGGTGCTGAAGGTCGCTTCGCCCACGCCGATGGTCGCGACCCGGTCGGACTCCACGACCGTGATGGATATCCGGTCGCCGAAGGCGGCGCTGAGGTACGACGCCGTCATCCACCCCGATGTTCCTCCGCCGACGACAACGATGCTTTCCAGCATGGGCAAACCTCCGAGAGGACGTGGGCCGCGCCCCGTGCGGGCGCTGACGGTCGGCGCGGCGAGGTGCATGGGCGGGCGGGGGGCGTCCGTGGGCCCCGAGCCCGCGCGGCACGGCCCCGCGGTCCGTTGGACCGGTGGGTCGGGTGCCGGGTGGCCCGGCTTGCTCGGAAGGCTAGGTCCGGGCGTCGCCCCGCGGGGCTCCGGTGCCCGGCGGGACGGCTCGAACCCCGTGCACGCGCAGGCTGGAACGGTCGCGGACCGGGCAGGCCCCCTCGTGCACCGCACGCCCCGTCGCGGTGGCGGGGGGTTGCACGGGGCGGAGCGCGCGGCACCGTCCGCGCCCCGTCGTGCACCGTGCCCGCACGGCGCGGCAGGCGTAACCGGCGCGGGGGGCGTGCCGTTGGTGCGGTATGCCTCCTGCCACCCCTGCGCCGCGCCCGTCCGGCCGCGCCCCGTCGATGCTGCGGCTCGCCACCGCCTCGCTCGCGGGGACCGCCATCGAGTTCTACGACTTCTTCGTCTACGGCACCGCCGCCGCGCTGGTGCTGGGGCCGTTGTTCTTCCCCTCGTTCTCCCCGCTGGCCGGCACGCTGGCCGCGTTCGCCACCTTCGGCGTGGGCTTCTTCGCCCGGCCGCTCGGTTCGGTGCTGTTCGGTCACGTCGGCGACCGGTACGGGCGGCGCCCGGTGTTGTTCGGGTCGCTGGTGCTCACCGGGGCGGCCACCGTCGCGGTGGGGTGCGTGCCGACGTACGACGCCATCGGGGCAGCCGCGCCCCTGTCGCTGGTCGCCCTGCGGTTCCTCCAGGGCATCGGCCTGGGCGGCGAGTGGGGCGGCGCCGTGCTGCTCGCCACCGAGCACGCTCCCGCCGGGCGACGCGGGCTGTGGGGCGGCTTCCCCCAGATGGGCCCGCCGCTCGGGTTCCTCCTCGCCAACGGCATGATGCTGCTGCTGTCGGCCACCCTGACCGAGGCCCAGTTCCACGACTGGGGCTGGCGGGTGCCGTTCTGGGCGGCGGGGCTGCTAGCGGCGGGGGGCCTGTTGTTGCGCTCCTCCTTGGCGGAGACCCCCCAGTTCCGGGAGTTGAGCGAGGCGGGGCGGCGGGCCGGGGCGCCGGTGGCCGAGGTCCTGCGCGACCACTGGCGGCTGGTGCTGCTCACCGCGGGTGCGCTGGCCGCGGGCTACGCGATCTTCTACTCGGTGTCGACCTGGGCCCTCGCCTACGGCACCGAGCGGATCGGGGTGAGCGCCACGGTGATGCTGGCGTGCGTGATGGTGGCGGTCGCCGTCAAGGGGGCGTTGACCCCGGTGGCGGCCTGGCTCAGCGACCGGGTGGGGCGGCGCCCGATGTGCCTGGCGGGCAGCGCGCTCGCGGTGGTGTGGATGTTCCCGCTCGTCGCCCTGTTGGACACGGGTGAACCGGTCCTGATGTTCCTGGGGTTCCTGGTGGCGCTGATCGCGTTCGTCACCGTGTTCGCGGTGATCGCCTCCTATCTGCCCGAGCTGTACGCACCGCGGGTGCGCTGCACGGGCGCGGCGGTCGGGTACAACCTGGCGGGGGTGCTGGGCGGGGCGGTCACCCCGATCGTGGCCACCGCCCTGTCGGAGGGGAGCCGTCCGCCCTGGGGGGTGGCGGCTTGGCTGACCGCGGTGGCGCTGCTGAGCCTCGGTTGCTTCGCGGCGCTGCCGGAGACCCGGCCCCCGTCGCTGACGGGGCCGGTGCCCGAGGTGTCCGGGGAGGACGCCGCCCGGGTCTGACCCCGGGGGGCCGCAGTGGTGGGACGGGGACGCAGCCCCGTCCCACCACCGGCTCAGACGGTCACCGGGTGCACGGGCGCCAGGTGGCCCGCGCGGTGCAGCGCCCGCACCGCCAGACAACTGCCGAGGCCGAGCAGGCACAGCGCCGCCCAGGGCAGGGCCGGGGCGCCGGCGGACCGGGCCGCGTCGAGCGCCGCTCCGGTCAGCAGGTTCCCCAGGGTGATGCCGAGCCCGCAGACCGTCTGGTAGAGGCCGTAGTGCGTGGCCACCCAGCGGTCACCCGAGAGCCGGACGACGATGTCCATCTCGAAGGGGTAGGCGATCATCGTGCCGACGGCGAGCAGCAGCGCCGCCAGGAGCGGCGGCAGCACGGCGAGCGCCCAGCGCGCCGCTCCCGCCGCCGGCACCGGGAGTGCCGTCGCCACCAGCAGGGGGACGAAGGCCACCCCCATCACCCCGAGGCCCGCGGCCACCGCGGTGCCGGGTTCCCAACGGGCCCGGCACCAGGCCGTCACCCGGGACTGCCCGAGGATGGTGCTCAGTCCGGAGACCGCGAACAGCAAGGCGACCGCGGCGGTGGCCCCTTGGCCCTCGCCGCCGAGCCTGCGGACCTCCAGGGGCAGGGCCAGGTACACCTGGAAGGTCAGCACGTACGAGCCGGTCATGGCGAGGGCGAAGAGCAGGAACGACCGGTGGGCGAGGATGCTCCGCCACTGGCGCAGCACTCCCCCCTCGGCGCGTCCGCCCGGCTCGGGTGCGGCGCCGGGACGGGCCGGCAGGGCCTTGATCTGGACGGCGGAGAGCACCGCGAACAGCCCCGCCGCCACCAGGCAGGTCACGGTGAAGTCGACCCCCGTGAGCAGCATGCCGACCAGCGGGCCGAGCAGGATGCCCGCCTGGTAGAAGACGTTGAAGAGAGCGAAGGCCTCCACCCTGCGCTCCCCCGCGTCCGCCGCGAGGTAGGCGCGCACCGCAGGGTTGAACAGGGCGCCCGCGAGGCCGGTCGCCGCGGAGGCGGCGATCAGCGCGGGCACCGAGTCGACCAGACCGAGTGCGGCGAACGCGACGGTGCGCAGGGCGCACCCGGTGACGATCATCGGCTTGTGGCCGAGGCGGTCGGCGAGGGTGCCGCCGATCAGGAACATGCCCTGTTGGCTGAAGTTGCGCACGCCGAGGACGAGTCCGACCAGCCAGCCGGCCAGGCCGAGGGTGCCGGACAGGTGTGCCGCGAGGTACGGCATCAGCATGTAGAAGCCGAGGTTGATGGTGAACTGGTTGACCAGCAGGAGTTGCACCCCGCGCGGATGGCTGCGCAGTTGGGCGAGGGTGCCGGTGGCGGCGCTCACCGCGGTCCCGCTTCCGGTGCGGTCGGTGCCGGGGCGAGCGGGTCGGACACCTCGGTGCACCGGGTCCAGCGCAGGACCTCCTTCTCCGTCGGGTGCCCCACGGTTTCGGGTGCCGGCGGCGGGGGGCCGTCGAGGAGCCCGTGGCGGGCGCAGTACTCGTCGTCGTACACCGTCGACAGGTACCGCTGGGGGCCGTCCGGGAAGATCGCGGCGATCCGGGTCGGGGCCGGTGCGGTGCGCGCCAGCCAGCCGGCGACCAGGGCGACCGCGCCGACGCTCCATCCGCCGGTGGCGTAGTGGGAGGCGGCGAGGGTGCGGCAGGTCCACACGGCTTCGGCGGGGGCCACCCAGTGGACCTCGGAGAAGTTGTCGTAGGCCACGTTGCGCGGGTGGATGCTGGAGCCCAGGCCGCGCATCAGCCGGGGGCGGGCGGGCTGGCCGAAGATGGTCGAGCCGATGGTGTCGACGCCGACGATCCGCAGTTCGGGGTAGAGCTGGCGCAGCACCCGTCCCACGCCGGCCGAGTGGCCTCCGGTGCCGACGCTGCACACCAGGACGTCCAGGTGGCCGAGTTGGGAGGCCAGTTCCAGGGCGAGGGGGGTGTAGGCGGTGGTGTTGTCCGGGTTGTTGTACTGGTCGGGGCACCAGGACCCGGGCTCTTCGGCGAGCAGTTCGGCGACCCGGTCGCGGCGCGCCTGCTGCCAACCGCCCACCGGGTGGGGTTCGGTGACGATGTCGACGCGGGCGCCGTACACCCCGAGCAGGCGGGTCATGGAGGGTTCGAGGCCGGGGTCGGTGACCAGGGTGACGGGGTGGCCGTGGACCATGCCGGCGAGGGCCAGTCCGAGTCCGAGGGTGCCGCTGGTCGACTCGACGATCCGGCCGCCGGGGCGCAGCTCGCCGCGGGCGCGGGCGCGTTCGACCATGTAGAGCGCGGGCCGGTCCTTGATCCCGCCGGGGTTGAACCCCTCCAACTTGGCCCAGAAGCCCCGTCCTTCGGGGGCCAGCGGGGCGGAGATCCGCAGCAGCGGGGTGTTCCCCACCAGCGAGGGCAGGGCGGATCCGCTCGGGGCGGGGGTGGTGTCGCGTAGGGACTGCATGTCGTTCGCTTTCCTTCGACGGTGCACGGGTGCGCTCATCTCGCGCCGGACGAACGGGCGGAGTTCGGCCCGTGGGTCGGTGCGCGGCGGCCGGGGTCCGGCCGCGGGGAAAGCGGTCTAGATCCGCCACCGCGAGGTGCGGACGAGTGCGGCCCTCCCGGTTCTTCGATCGGGTGCGGACCGGGCGACGGTGTGGACGCGGGCCGGCGAGGAGTGAGGGGTCGCGAGGACGGCTGCGTACGTCAACGGCCCGCCGGGCGGGGCGGGTTCGACGGTGCTGGAGGGGCGGCACGGCGTCTGGTCGGTGCCGCACTCCTCCCCTTCGTGGTGCCCTCCCGGGTGGTGCCCCCCGTTCGCGGGGGCCGTCGCCAGCGGTCCGGCGCCGTGGTGCTCGTCGACGGGGACGTGGGCGAGGACGCAGAGCGTCAGGGCGAGCAGGAGGACGGAGGCGATGCGGGTGAGGAGGTCGCCGGGGCGACGGGGCGAGGGCGTGCGGGGGTGGGGCAACGGGGTCTCCGTGCGCCGGGCGACGGCTGCGGGGCGTGGGGCCGCGCGGAGGGGCGCCGCCGGGCGCGGGTGGTGGGGGGTGGACGACCTGGGGCTGCGCGGCGGAACGCCGGGACAGCCGTGCGGGGTCTACACCCGGTGGATGACCGAGGTGCCGTGGTCCGCGGTGCGGCGCGGGCCGCATGTCGCGGCGGTGTTCCGTCCGGGCGGGAGCGGCGGGTCGGAGGCGGCGACCGGGTCGACGCTCGGCGCCGCGTCGGGCGCGGCGGCTCCGGTGCTCGACGGGAGCGGGGCCGGGGCGCAGTGCTCGGCGGGGTGCACCGGATGGTGTCCGTCGCCGGGGAGTTCGGCGGTGGAGGCGCCCGCCGGCGCGGCCGCGAGGGCCGTCGGGGCGCTGACGGACGGAGGGGCCGGGTGGTGCCCGGGGGTGTCGGCGTGCACCCCGTGGCTGAGCAGTACGCCCCACAACAGCACGATGACCACCGGCAGTCGGCGCAGCACGCGGAGGGGCACGACCGCCCGCACGTTGCGCAGCGGTGACCGGGTCGTCATCACGCCGTGATCGTAGCGTCCGCCCGGAGCGGTTCCGCGCCGCTCGGGTGCGGAGGGCGACAACCGGCCAGCCGATTGGCCGATGTGCGGGGGCGGTTCGGTGGGCGGTGGGGCCCACGGTGCGGGCCCCACCGGGCGTGTCAGGCCAGGGACAGCGTGGCGGAGTGGACCGCGCCGAGGGTGCCGGGGGTGATGCGCAGTCGGGCTTCGGCACCGGTGCCGAGGACCTGCACCGAGGGGTCCTTGGCGGTGACCGCGGCGACCGGGCGGTGCCAGGTCAGGTCGATCGGCGCGCCGTCTCGCAGCGGACCGCTGACCCGTACGGCGGCGGTGGTGCCGGTGACCCGGATGAGTACGGAGGCGGGTGCGCTCGCGGTGACGCCGCCTGCGGTGCCCGCGAACCAGAAGTTGATGCCGGTGAAGCCGAGCGAGGGGACCCGGGCGCCCTGGATCTCGTCGGAGTTGGCGAGGACCTCCAGCCAGCCGGTGTCGGCGGCGCGGGCGGCGGTCTGGGCGCTGCTGGCGCCGGGCATCAGCAGATAGCTGTAGGTGGCCCAGGTGGGGTCGGTGCCGTGGTCGAACCAGAGGGTGAGGTAGCGGCGGCTGACCGGGTCGGTGGTGCCGCCGGTGTTGATGTGCGACCAGGCTCCGGTCCGGGTCTCGCGCAGGGCCTTCAGCGGTGCGCCGCCGGGGAAGACGTAGCCGCCGTGGCCCGCGAGGTGGGCCCAGCGGGCGGCGGGGAAGGCCGCGCTCCAGCCCTGGGTGGCGGGTTGGGCGGTGCCGTCGACGGTGAGGGCGTGGGTGCCGGTCGCGCCGAGGTTGCGGTTGTCGACGACGGACTCCACGGGGGTTCCGTCCCGGCCGTGGATGCCCGCGCCGAGGCACACCACCGCGTCGTCGAGGAAGAACCAGGACTTCTTGGCCTTGAGGGTGGAGGACAGGCCCTTCAGGTACTGGCCCACGGCGCCGTAGGTGCCGTCGGTGGCGCCGCCTACCCAGCGGACGTCGGGACGGGCCGCGCCCCAGGCACCGCCCGCACCGTCGGCGAGCCGCTTGGTGGAGGCCGTCGTGCCGGGCAGTCGGTAGGGGTCCACGGTGGGCCAGAAGCTGTCGCTGTACTGGCCGTTGGCGAAGTCGCTGCCCCACCAGTACAGCATCCCCGAACCGCTGTGCCAGCCGCGGAGGTGCTCGCCGTTGCCGTTCTCGTAGTAGGTGATGCGGTTCGAGGCCATGGACACGTTCGCGGCCCAGCCGGGGCGACGGTGGACGGCCCGGTCCATGGCCGGGAACAGGCGGTGTCCGCTGGGCTCGGGCGCGGCGACCGCGCTCCCGTCGTCGATCGCCTTGAGGCGGGCGAGTTGGGCGATGCCGAGGGCGGGGCTGGTGAGCAGGGGGTTGATCGTCGCGCGGGAGATCCAGCCCTTGACCATGGCGTCCCACCCGGTGCGTTCGGCCGGCGAGGCGCTCTGCGCCAGCAGCGCGATGCAGGCGATGATCGCGTGTCCGCGCAGGTGGTCGTCCTGGCGGACCGCCCGGGTGTCGGACTTCTGGAGGCCGCGGCTGACGGCCCGTCCGGAGACGCTGTCCATGGCGAGTCCGTTGTAGAGGAACGGCGCGTACGCGGTGTCCACCGAGTCCAGTACGATCTGCCGGCCGCTGTCGGTGACCTCCCACTGCGAGCCCTTCAACAGGGTGAACAGCAGGGACAGCCCGCCGAGCATGACGGAACCGTAGGAACCGGTGTAGGGGACGGTGCCGTGCTGGATGAACGACCCGTCCGCGTGGAGCCCGTCGCCGGAGGTGACGTACGGGAAGACCGGGGACAGCGCGTCGCGGGCCGTGGCGATCTTCGCGGAGTTCTTGCCGACGACTCCCCGCAGGGCGAGGACCCGGCACAGGTCGACGCGGTTGGCTCCGGTGGAGGTCCCGGTGTACGAGGCGACCACGCTGTCCGGCACGAAGTGGTCGATGGCGGCCATCCACGGGGTGATCCGACCGGGGCCGAGGTGGTCGTGCACATGGACGCAGATGTCGAGCAGCGTCTGCGGGATGCCGATCTGCCAGTTGTACCAGTTCCCGTAGCGCGCCTGTCCGGCGTTGTACGCCTGGGCGTGCAGGTGGTCGAGGCCGGTGAGCAGGTCGACGAGGAGTCCCGGGTCGCCGGTCAGTCCGGTGCCGGGCTGGGCGTACGCCTCGGCGAGCGCCCGCAGTCGGTGGTAGCTGACGCCGAGGTTGCCGGAGAAGGTGTAGGACTCGGCGTCGAGGTCGGGGTCCGGGTCGGCGTAGGGCAGGTCCGGCCAGAGGGATCCGGCAGCGGGGTTCATGCTGGCGCGCAGGGTGGTGGCGGTGGTCCCCAGGGCGGTGAGCTTGGCCGCGTAGGGGGCGGCGGCGGGGTCGAAGCCGGTGCCGAGGACCAGGTCGCGCCACTTCGCCCGGAGGGTGTCGTAGACATCGCCCGCGGCGTGGGCGGGGAGGGTGCCCGCGGAGGCGAGCGGAACGGCCGCGGCGGTGGCGATGGCGAGCCGCAGCAGGGTGCGGCGGGAGGGGGTGGTGCGGCTGGACTGCGGTGCGGCGGCGGGCGACTGGGCGAAGCGGGGCGTGGCGTCGGGCACGGGCGGGCCTCCGGGCGGGGTGGCGAGCGGACGCGGGGGCACGTCCGACGGGCGGCGAGCAGTCACGGCGGGGAAGGGGCGGGCGATCGGCGGAACCCCACAGGGGCCGGTCGTCCCGGGCTGTTGGATGGCGAACGAGAACCAACGCTCAAGAGTGAGCGATTTCTAACACGTCCGCTCAAGAAGCAGCAATGACCCGCACACGCCTCCAAGAAATTGATTGTTCGAACACAATCGTTCACAAACGATCGACCAGCCGTTAGGCTTCGGCCCAGCCGGGGAGGACTGGTCGTCCGGATGTGACGGAGCGGCCGGGGACGCCACCACAGGTGGCGGACCCCGCACCGCCCACGACAACGACGTCCGGCAAAGGGCGAGAGGGAGATCCATCACGTGCACGCCGAAGAACGGCACCAGGCGATCCTGCTCCGACTGCGGGAGCGCGGCTCGCTGCGGGTCACGGAGTTCGCCGAGGAGTTGGGGGTCTCCGCCATCACCGTCCGCCGCGACGTGGAGTCCCTCGCCGAACGCGGACTGCTGGAACGGGTGCACGGCGGCGCGGTGCCCCGCCAGGCTCCCCGTGGGGCCGCCGGCGGCCCCCGCCCGGTGCCGGCCGGGGCGCCCCGGCCACCCGCCGGGGCGGGCGCCCGGCTCACCTTCGGGCTCATCGTGCCGGCCGCCGACTACTACTACCCCGACGTCATCAAGGGCGCCCGGGCCGCCGCCGCGGCCCGGGGCGTCCGCCTCGTGCTCGGCATCTCGCAGTACAGTCCGACCGAGGAGCAGGCGCAGGCCCGGCAGTTGCTCGCGGACGGGGTCGACGGACTGCTGATCACCCCGTGCGGACCGGTCGCCGAGCAGGGCTGGCTGGCCGAACTCCCGGTGCCCCACCTCCTGGTGGAGCGCCGGCCGGCGCCCGGGCTGGCCCGCGCCGAGAGCGTGGTCACCGACCATGCCGCGGGCGCGCTCGCGGCGGTGCGCCACCTCGTCGACCGGGGGCGCCGACGCATCGGTCTGCTGTTGCGCGAGGACAGCCCCCACACGCCCCTGGTGGAGGAGGGCTACCTCGGCGGACTCGCCGCGGCCGGCCTCGCCGCCGACGAGGTCCTGCGGCTGCGGTTGTCCCCGCCGGGGACCGACCAGGACGGCCGGGCCCGAGCCATCGAACGGTTCGCCGACGCCGTGGCGGCGGGCGAGCTCGACGGTGCCCTGGTCCACAACGACCACGATGCGATCGTGCTGCTCCAACGGCTGCGCGCCCGCGGCCTGAGCGTGCCGCAGGACCTCGCGATCGTCGCCTACGACGACGAGGTGGCCGCCCTCGCCGACATCCCGCTCACCGCCGTGGCACCGCCCAAGCACGCGGTCGGCGCCAGCGCGGTCGGGCTGCTCGCCGACCGGCTCGCCGATCCCGACCGGCCGGGCCACCGGCTGGCCATCCTGCCGGAGCTGCGGGTCCGCGACTCCAGCGACGCGGCGCACTAGAGCCCCTTCCCCGCCCCCGGCCAGGGGGTCGGGCGCACCCGGCACCCTCCGCCGCGCCCGGCCCCCGGCCGGCCCGTCCCTCCCGCACCCCACCCCTCCCCCGGAGGCCCCCGATGTTCCACGTGTCACCTGAAGGGTTCTCCCTCGACGGCAGACCGGTGCGTCTGCTCTCGGGCGCCCTGCACTACTTCCGTTCCCTGCCCGAGCAGTGGCCCCACCGGCTGGGGCAGTTGCGCGCGATGGGCCTCAACTGCGTCGAGACCTACGTGCCGTGGAACCTCCACGAACCGCGCCCCGGCACCTACGACTTCACCGGCATGGCCGACCTGGAGCGGTTCCTCACCGCCACCCGCGAGGCGGGGCTGCACGCCATCGTGCGCCCCTCCCCGTACATCTGCGCCGAGTGGGAGAACGGCGGACTGCCCTGGTGGCTGCTGGCCGACCCCGAGGTGCGGGCGCTGCGCTGCCAGGACCCCGGCTACCTGGCCCGGGTGGAGCGGTGGTTCGACGTGCTGCTCCCCCGGCTCGTGCCGCACCAGGTGACCCACGGCGGCAACGTCCTGATGATGCAGATCGAGAACGAGTACGGCTCGTACGGCACCGACGCCGGCTACCTGCGTCACCTGGCGGAGCTGATGCGCGCCCGGGGCGTGGACGTGCCGTTGTTCACCTCGGACGGCCCCGAGGACTTCTTCCTCACCGGCGGTTCGGTCCCCGGACACCTCGCGACGGTCAACTTCGGCAGTCGGGCCGGCGAGGCGTTCGAGCGCCTCGCCGCCCTGCGCCCGGACGATCCGCCGATGTGCATGGAGTTCTGGTGCGGCTGGTTCGACCACTGGGGCGACGACCACGTGGTGCGCGACCCCGCGGAGGCCGCGGACGCGCTCGACGAGATCCTCACCGCCGGCGGTCAGGTCAACCTGTACATGGCGCACGGCGGCACCAACTTCGCCACCTGGGCGGGCGCCAACACCAAGGACCCGGTCACCGGCGAGCGCTACGCCCCGACCGTGACCTCCTACGACTACGACGCACCGGTCGACGAGCGAGGCGGGGTCACCGAGAAGTTCCACGCCTTCCGGGCGGTGCTCGCCCGGCACGCGGACGCGCCCCCGCCCGAACCGCTGCCGCTGCCCCCGCTGCTCCCGACGGGTCGGGTCGAGCTCACCGAGTCGGTGCGGCTCTTCGACGCGCTCGACCGGCTGTCCCCGGCGCCGCCGGTGCACGGCGCGGAGCCCCCCTCGTTCGAGGAACTCGGCATCGCGCACGGTCTGGTGCTGTACGAGACGACCGTGCCCGGCCCCCGGGGCCCCTATCCGCTCTCCGTGCAGGGGCTCGCCGACCGGGCGCACGTGTACCTGGACGGCCGTCCGGTGGGCGTGCTGGAGCGGGACGGCGAGCAGCAGGTGCCGGACGTGGCGGTGGCGGGCGCCGCGGCCCGGGTGTCCTTGCTCGTGGAGTCCATGGGGCGCGTCAACTACGGCACGGGCCTCGGGGACCGCAAGGGCGTGCGGCGGGTGTTGCACACCCAGCAGTCGCTGCACGGTTGGCGGGCCCGGCCGGTGGAGCTCGGGCACGGCACGCCCGAGGGCCTGCCCTGGGGGACGGGGGGCGAGGGCCCGGGGCCCGTCTTCCACCGGGGGCACCTGGAGGCGGCCGGGCCAGCGGACGGCTACCTCGCCCTGCCCGGCTGGGGCAAGGGCTACGTCTGGGTGAACGGCTTCTGCCTGGGCCGCTACTGGGAGCGCGGACCGCAGCGGACCCTGTACGTTCCCTGGCCGCTACTGCGGGCCGGGCGCAACGAGATCGTGGTGCTGGAGTTGGACGCGGCACCGGAACGGCCCGCCGTGGAGCTGCGGGACAGCGCTGACCTGGGCTGACACCGTGTCGGGCGACGGGGGTGCAGCGCCGCACCCCCGTATGCGGACACATCGGTTCTGAATGGTCGTCATCTGATCGAAACCGTTCCGAGATGATCGTTCGTTCATTCACTCTTGACCCTGATCGTTTTTGGTCGAAAGATGTTCGCCAACTCGCCGACATCTTTCCGGCTGTTGCTCCCTCCTCGGCCTCGGCCTTCCGTTCGCACGGCCTCTCGGCCTTCGTGCGACGTCTCCCCCGCTTCCCTCCCTACCGCCCTCTTCAAGGAGTCGCGCAATGAAGCCCACCTCCACCAGATCCGCCCTGGTCCGCATCGCCGCCGTGGTGTCCCTGGCCCTCGCCGCCACGGCCTGCGGCAGCGAGGACAAGGACTCCTCCGACTCCGCGGGCGGCTCAGACGAGCCGGTCACCATCAGCTACTGGTCCTGGATGCCGGGCACCAAGGAGACCGCCGAGGCGTTCAACAAGGCGCAGAAGAAGGTCCGCGTCCAGTTCTCGGAGGTCCCGGCGGGGCTGGCGGGCGGTTACGACAAGCTGGCCAAGGGCGTGAAGGCGGGCAACGCGCCCGACGTCATGAACGTCGAGTACCAGGCGCTGCCCGACCTCGTCACCCAGGGGCTGATCGCCGACTCCTCGGACCTGCTCGGCGACACGGTGAAGAAGTCGCCGCAGCAGGTGCAGGACCTGGTCACGCTCGGCGGCAAGCAGTGGGCGGCCCCCTTCGACGTGGCCCCGCAGATGATGTACTACCGCAAGGACCTCTTCGAGAAGCACAAGATCGAGGTCCCGAAGACCTGGGACGCGTACGCGGAAGCCGCCGAGAAGATCAAGAAGGCCGACCCCAAGGCCCGCATCACCGCCTTCTGGAGCGACGACACCGCCACCTGGGCCGCGCTCGCCCAGCAGGCGGGCGCCACCTGGTACACCGCCGAGGGCGACGCCTGGAAGGTCGACATCGACGACGCGGCCACCCAGAAGGTCGCCGGCTTCTGGGGCGAGATGGTCAAGGACGACCTGGTCTTCAACCACAAGGCGTGGAGCCCCGAGTCCACCAAGGCCACCGCCGACCACCGCGTCTACACCCGCATCAGCGCCTCCTGGGGCGCCGGGGCGCTGAAGACCGAGCAGCCCGACCAGTCCGGCAAGTGGGCCGCGGTCGCCCTGCCCGGCTGGGGCGACGGCAAGACCGGCATGGTGGGCGGCTCCTCCTTCGCCGTGGTCAAGGACAGCAAGAAGGCCGCCGCCGCGGCCGAGTTCATCACCTGGGCCACCACCTCCGACGAGGCCGTCAAGGCCCGCCTCGCGGCCGGCACCTCCTCGGCGCTCCCCGCCGACGAGAAGCTGCGTACGGTGGCCAAGGAGTCCTTCGACACCGCCTACTTCGGCGGCCAGGACGTCTACGCCGCCGCCTCCGAGCAGGTCCCGAACATCAACGGCGGCTGGGTGTGGAGCCCCGTCCACAACGCCACCTCGGTGGAGTTGACCGCCGCCCTCGGCAAGGCCACCGACGGGGACTTCTCCGCGGCCCTCGCCAAGGGCCAGGCCACCGCCGAGAAGCTCATCAAGGACCGCGGGCTCAAGCTCGCCGAGTGAGCCCCCGGGGTGGGCGCCCCGCACCGGGCGCCCACCCCCGCGCATCCCCCTCGCCCACGCCACCCACCAAGGAGCCCCCGGTGTCCCCACGGCTCTCCGGCGCCGCGTCCACCGCCACCCGTCGCGGACAACGCGTCGCGGCGACCCTGCTGATCGGCCCGTTCCTCCTGCTGTTCGTCCTCACCCTGATCGTCCCGATCGGCTACGCGGCCTATCTGAGCCTGTTCCGCGAGCAGTCCTCGGGGCTCGGGTTCGGCGGCACCGAAACCCTGTTCGCAGGGCTCGGCAACTACACCCGCGCACTGACCGACCCGGGGTTCCAACAGGGCTTCGTGCACATCGCCGCCTACTGTCTGGTGTACATCCCCGTGATGATCGGCGGGGCGTTGGTGCTGGCCCTGCTGATCGACTCGGCGATGGCCCGGGCCAAGCGGTTCTTCCAGCTCGCGGCCTTCCTGCCGCACGCGGTGCCCGGCCTGATCGCCGCGATCATCTGGGTGTTCCTCTACACCCCCGGGCTGAGCCCCATCCACCAGTTCCTCGGCTGGTTCGGCGCCAACGCCGACTTCCTCGGCCCGAACGCCATCCTGTTCTCCATGGTCAACGCCGCCGCCTGGCAGTGGGTCGGCTACAACATGGTCATCTTCTACGCGGCGCTCCAGGCCATCCCCCGCGAGACCCTGGAGGCCGCGGTCGTCGACGGCGCCGGCGGGCTGCGCACCGCCCTGTCGGTGAAGCTGCCGATGATCCGCTCCTCCGTGGTGCTGACCACCTTGTTCACCAGCATCGGGGCGATCCAGCTGTTCACCGAGCCGGAGACCTTCCGGCTGCACGCCCAGGGCCTGTCCCCGGAGTGGTCGCCGACGATGTTCATCTACCAGGCCGCCTTCTCCAAGCACGACTTCGGACTCGCCGCCGCGGCCTCCCTGCTGCTCGCGGTGCTCGGGGTCGCCCTGTCCTTCGTCGTCACCAAGCTCGGCAACCGCTGGAAGGAGGCGTGAGCATGACCACCCTGACCCCTGCGGACGCCCCCCGCACCACCCCCGTCGCGAAGGCGCCCGCCCCGCACCCCGACGACGCCCCCCGGCGGCGGTCGCGGGCCCCGTTCGCCTCCCGGGCGGCCGTCAACTCCGTCCTGGTCATCATGGCGTTCTACACGCTCATGCCCATCCTGTGGCTGCTGTTCGCGGCGACCAAGGACAACGGCGACCTGTTCGGCAAGCCCGGCTTCCAGCTCGGCGACTTCAGCCTGTTCACCAACCTGGCCGACCTGTTCACCTACCAGGACGGCGTGTTCGGCCGCTGGCTGGCCAACAGCGCCCTGTACTCGGTGGTCGGCTCGCTGGTGTCCACGGTGCTGTGCGTCGCGGCGGGCTACGCCTTCGACAAGTACCAGTTCCTCGGCAAGGAGCGGCTGTACGGCTTCGTGCTGCTCGGGCTGCTGGTGCCCGCCACCGTGGTCTCGCTGCCGATCTACCTGCTCGCCTCCAAGGTCGACCTCGTCAACACCTACTGGGCGGTGCTCATCCCCTCGTTGGCGAACCCCTTCGGGGTCTACCTGTCGCGGGTGTTCTCCGAGGGGTACGTACCGGACGAGACCCTGGAGGCCGCCCGGATCGACGGCGCCGGCGAGATCCGCACCTTCGTGTCGATCGCGCTGCCGATGCTCAAGCCCGCCTTCATGACCGTGTTCCTCTTCTCCTTCACCGGCAGCTGGAACAGCTTCTTCCTGCCGCTGGTGATGCTCAACGACCAGGACCTCTACCCGGTCGGACTCGGCCTGTTCAACTGGAACGCCAACCTGTCGCAGTACCCGGAGCAGTACGCGCTGCTCATCACGGGTTCGCTGGTGTCCGTGCTGCCCCTGGTCCTGGCCTTCCTCTGCCTCCAGCGCTACTGGCGCTCGGGCCTGACCGCCGGAGCCGTCAAGTGACCCACGCCGCCCCGTCCCCCCACCGCCCGCGGACCGTGTTCGCGATGGCGCCCGCGGTGCGCGACGCCCTGTTCGACGACGAGACCCTGGCCCTGCTCACCCGGGTCGCCGACATCGATCCCGACCTCGTCGTCTCCGACTTCCACGACCCCGCGGCGGCGCCCGCGCTCAGCCGCGCGGAAGCGCTCTTCACCGGCTGGGAGTGTCCCCCGCTGGACGCCGCCGCACTGGCGCTGATGCCCCGGCTGCGCACCGTGGTGCACGCCGCCGGTTCGGTCAAGCACCACGTCACCGACGCCTGCTGGGAGCGGGGGATCACGGTCGCCTCGGCAGCCGCGGCGAACGCCGTCCCGGTCGCCGAGTACACGGTCGCGATGATCCTGCTCGCCGGCAAGGGGGTGCTGCCCGCCGCCACCGCCTACCGCACCCGGCGGACCTGGCTCAGCCCCATCGAGACCGTCGGCCGGCGCGGCAACTACCGCAGCACCGTCGGCGTGGTGGGCGCCTCCCGCATCGGACGGCGGGTGATGGAGCTGCTGCGCCCCTACGACCTGCGGGTCCTGCTGTACGACCCGTACGTGGACGAGCAGGAGGCCGCCGTCCTCGGGGCCCGGTCGACCTCCCTGGACGAACTCGCCCGCAGCAGCCAGGTGGTGACCGTCCACGCCCCCCAGCTCCCGGAGACCCACCACCTGTTCGACCGCGACCGGCTGCGGCTGATGCCCGACGGGGCGACCCTGGTCAACACCGCCCGCGGCGCCCTGGTGGACACCGCGGCGCTGACCGCGGAGTTGCTCAGCGGCCGGCTGAGCGCCGTCCTCGACGTGACCGAACCCGAGGTGCTGCCCGCCGACTCCCCCCTGTACGCCCTGCCGAACGTCCTGCTCACCCCGCACATCGCGGGATCGCTCGGCAACGAACTGACCCGCATGGCACGGGCCGCCGTCGAGGAACTCGCCCGGTACGCGGACGGGCTGCCGTTCCTCGACCCGGTCTGCCCGGAGGCGCTGACGCGCTCGGCGTAGCCCCCTTCGCCGCCCGGCCCGGCCCCCACCGCCCACCCGATGCTGGAGTATCCGATGCTCATTCCACGCCCGGACGAACTCACCCGCGGCGAAGGCGAGTTCCTCGTCGCCCCGGACACCCCGATCGTGTCCGACCCCCCGCTGCGGCGGGCCGCCGAGTGGCTGCGCAGCGCCCTCGCCCCGTCGCTCGGGGCGCTCCCCCCGACCTCGGGGAACGGCCCGGCCGTCCGCTTCCGGCACGCCCCGGACCTGGCCGAGGAGGCGTACCGGCTCACCGTCACGCCCGAGGCGGTGGTGGCCGAGGCGAGCTCCCATCCCGGCGCCTTCTACGCCGCGCAGTCGCTGGTGCAGTTGCTGCCGCCCTCGGTGCACCGCAGCGCGGCGACCCCGGGCCCGCTGCGGCTGCCCGCCCTGGCCGTCACCGACCGGCCCCGCTTCGGCTGGCGCGGCACCCTGATCGACGTGGCCCGGCACTTCCTGCCCAAGCGGGAGGTCCTGCGCTACCTCGACCTGCTGGCCCTGCACAAGATCAACGTGCTGCACCTGCACCTGACCGACGACCAGGGGTGGCGCATCGAGATCAAGCGCTACCCGCTGCTGACGCGGACGGGTGGGTGGCGCGCCGGTTCCACCGTGGGCTCCTCCCGCCACGGCCGCCACGAAGACCGTCCGCACGGCGGGTTCTACACCCAGGAGGACATCCGCGAGATCGTCGCCTACGCCGCCGAACGGGCGATCACGGTCGTCCCCGAGATCGACCTCCCCGGCCACACCCAGGCCGCGATCGCCGCCTACCCGGAACTCGGCAACACCGGCGGCCCGGTCGACGTGCGCACCGCCTGGGGGCCGGGCGAGCACGTCCTCAACCCCGAGGAGTCCACCCTCGCCTTCTTCCGGAACGTCTTCGACGAGGTGCTCGACCTCTTCGACTCCCGTTACGTGTGCATCGGCGGGGACGAGTGCGTCACCGCCGAATGGCGGGAGAGCGCCCGGGTCCAGGAGCTGATGCGGGAACGGGGCCTCCCCGACGAGGACGCCCTGCAAGCCTGGTTCGTGCGGCACTTCGACGACTACCTGACGGAACGGGGACGCAGGCTGCTGGGCTGGGACGAGATCCTGAACGGCGGCCTCGCCGAGGGCGCCACCGTGATGTCGTGGCGGGGCACCGGCGGCGCGCTGGCCGCGGCCCGCGCCGGGCACGACGTGATCGCCTGCCCGCTCACCGACGTGTACTTCGACTACCGCCAGTCGGACGGTCCCGACGAGCCGATCCCGGTGGGCTGTGTGATCGACCTCGCCGACGCCTACGCCTTCGAACCGGTGCCCGAGGGGCTCTCCCCCGAGGAGGCCCGGCACGTGCTCGGCGGCCAGGCGCAGTTGTGGACCGAGCCCGTCGACGGTCCGCGCGCCCTCGACTACCTCGCCTTCCCCCGGCTGGTGGCGTTCGCCGAGGCGGTCTGGACTTCGGGGCCCCGCGACTACGCCGAGTTCGAACCCCGGCTCCTCGCCCATCTGGAACGGCTGGACGCGCTCGGAGTGGAGTACCGGCCGATGGCCGGACCCCATCCCTGGCAGCAACGGCCCGACGCCCGGGGCTGGCCGCGGTCGCGCGCCGAGATGCTGGCGGACGTGCTCGGGGGGCCGGAGCAGCACCTCTAGGCGGGCTGGAGAAGGACGTCGCTCCCCCGCGTTCCGGCGTGAGGAGGCCCTCGGGAGGGGCCGGGAGAAGGGGCGGGGAAGATCGTCGTCCCCTTGCCCTTCTCAACGTATAGCGCACCCGGGGGCTTGCGGCAAGCCCCCGTTCGTGACGCAGAATCCTCCGCCATGACCAGGAAATCGGGGCAGGGGAACGACGAGATGCACCAGGCGACGGACGTCGATGTGATCATTGCGGGCGCGGGTCCGACCGGGCTGATGCTCGCCGGGGAGTTGGGGCTGGCCGGGGTGCGGCCCCTGGTGTTGGAGCGGCAGCCGCAGCGCCGGGACACCCAGAAGGCCAACGGTCTGGGCGGGCAGATCCTGCGGTTGCTGCGGCTCCGCGGACTGCTGGACCGGTTCGAGGCGGCCAGTACGGGGCCGCTGCATCCGGCGCCCCGGTACCCGTTCGGCGATGTGCACCTGGACTTCTCGGGGATGGCGGATCCCCCGCTCCAGGGGCTGCACCTTCCGCAGCCCCGACTGGAACGGCTGTTGGAGGAGCACGCCGAGGAGGTGGGCGCCGAGGTCCGCCGCGGCCACGAGTTGCTCGGGGTCGACCAGGAGGACGGCCGGGTGGCCGCACGGGTGAACGGCCCGGACGGACCGTACCGGGTGACCGCCCGTTACCTGGTGGGCTGCGACGGCCCGCGCAGCCGGGTCCGGGAGGAGGCCGGCATCTCCTTCCCCGGCACCACGTACCCCGAGATCAACCGGCTGGCACAGATCACCCTGCCCGACGCGGTGACCCTGCTCGACGACGGGGACCTCCAGGTGCCCGGCCTGGGCGTGCTGCACGCCGGCTTCACCCGTACCGAGCAGGGGTTGTTCGGCATCGGGTCGCTCGGCCAGGGGGTCTGGCTCGTGCTCACCACCGAGGACGAGCCCGTCGACAGCGACGACCGCACCTCGATGACGCCGGACGAGTTCCGGGACAGCGTGCGCCGAGTGCTCGGCGCGGACCTTCCCGTGCAGGAGTGGATCAGGCTGTCGCGCTACCGGCACCAGGCCCGGCAGGCCGATCGGTACCGGGACCGGCGGATCCTGTTGGCCGGCGACGCGGCGCACCTCTTCCCCGCCACCGGGGTGGGACTCAACGCCGGGATGCTGGACGCCGCCAACCTGGCCTGGAAACTGGCCGCCCGACTGCACGGCTGGGCACCGGCCGGGCTGCTGGACACCTATCAGGAGGAGCGTCGGCTCGCCGCGGCCCGGACCATGCTGCACACCCAGGCCCAGGTGGCGCTGCGGCGGGGCACCGACCCGGCCGCCGAGGCGCTCCGCGAGGTCCTCCTGGAAGTCTTCGCCGACGAGCAGCCGCTGCGCCGGGTCGGCGCCCTCATCGCCGGCGCCGACGTCCGCTACCCGCAGCCCGGTGCCGGGGTGCACCCCCTCACCGGTGCCTTCGTCCCCGCTCTCGCTCCGCACCCCACGCCGCTCCTGGGTCCGGCCCGCCCGGCCCTGCTCGACCTCGCCGGGCGGCCGGAGGTGCGTGCGGCGGCCGGGGACTGGGCGTCCCGGGTCGACGTGCGCACCGCCGAGACGGCCGACCGGCCCGCCGACGCCCTCCTGATCCGCCCGGACGGCCATGTCGCCTGGGCCACGGCCGTCGACGAGCCCGCCGAGGTCGCCGTGCCCGCGTTGCGGGAGGCGCTCGGCCACTGGTTCGGAGCCCCGCCGGTCAGCGAGGACTGAACGGCCGGGCGGGGCCCGTGCCGCTTCCTCAGGCCAGCACCCGCACCGGGCTGCCGGCGAGGAACGCCTCGATGTCCTCGACGGCCTGGCCGAAGTACCCCTCGTAGTTGCGTCGGGTCACGTACCCCAGGTGCGGCAGGGCGAGGAGGCGGGGCGCGGTGCGCAGCGGGTCGTCCGCCGGCAGGGGTTCCGTCTCGAAGACGTCGGTGCCCGCCCCGGCGATCCACCCCTCGTGCAGGGCCCGCAGCAGCGCCTCGCGGTCGACGATCGCCGCCCGTGAGGTGTTGACCAGGTACGCGCTGTCGCGCATCCGACGCAGTTCCGGTTCGCCGATCAGCCCTCGGGTCCGATCGCTCAGCACCAGGTGCACGGAGACGAAGTCGCTGCTCTCCAGCAGTTCCTCCTTGGAGGCCGCGAGGACGGCTCCGCCCTCGGCGGCCCGTTCCGGGGTCAGGTGCCGGCTCCACGCCGCCACCTCCATGCCGAACGCGGCTCCCACCCGCGCCACCTTGCTGCCGATCTTGCCCAGCCCCAGCAGTCCCAGGCGGCGGCCGTGCAGGTCGGCCCCCAGCGTGTGCTGCCAGGGCCCACCGGTGCGGAGCGCGGTGTTCTCGGGCACCACCTGACGGGCCAGGCCGAGGATCAGCGCCCAGGTCAGTTCGGTCGGCGGCTCAGAACTGCTGGCGGTGCCGCAGACGGTGACCCCGTGCAGGGCCGCCGCGTCGAGGTCGATGGAGGCGTTGCGCATCCCCGAGGTGATCAGCAGCCGGAGGTCGGGCAACCGGGCGAGGAGGCCCGCGGGGAAGGGGGTCCGTTCCCGCATGGCCACCACGATCTGGCAGTGCCGCAGGGCCTCCACCAGGTCGTCCTCCTCGGTGAGGTGGGTGTGCAGGAACTCGGTCTCCACCCGGGGGGCCAGCCGCGTCCAGTCGGCCAGGGAGCGGGCAGCGTCCTGGTAGTCGTCCAACACCGCACAGCGCAGCTTCGCCACGGCGAGCCCCCTCGGAAATCCGGGCCCCTCCGGTGGGGCCGGTGTGCGCCGAGCGTACCCGGCGGTGGACGGGCGCCCCCCTGACCGGGGCTCCGCTCGCGGCCCCGCCACCGCGCCGTTGCGGTGGCGGGGCCTCCTTGCGTTCCCGTGGGGGGCTCGACCGGCGGGCGCGGGGCCCTCGTTCACCCTGCGGAGGGGCTCAGCAGGGGGCCGTCCGAGCGGCCGTCGCGGCGGGTGAAGCGGACGGGGGTGCCGTCGGGGAGGGCGACCTCCACGGCGGCGTCGTGGACGGTCACCGTCACCGGGGGCGCGGCCTCCGGGTCGAGGGGTTCGCCGCTGAGCACCGCACAGCTCGCGTACAGGGCGGTGCCGCCGGGGTGGACGGCCGTCAGGTGCGGGAGCGCGGCGTACCGGCCCCAGGCGTGGACGTGCTCGGCCCGGCTGACCTCGTGCTGCGCGTAGCCGTGCAGCGGGGCGAGGGCGCTGACCGTTCCGTCGGGGCGGGTGGCGGTGGCCCAGTGCGGGGTGACGGTGCTGGTGGGCGGGTCGGGGGCGGCCAGGGGGTGGCCTCCCTCCCGGACCTGCCAGCCGGCCGGTGCCGTGACCGCGTGCAGACGGACCTCGATCCGACCGTGGGCGAGGGTGTGGCTCTCCACCCGGGCCCGCGGCTCGGGCACCGGGCCCCGGGGGGCGGGGCGCAGGGGCGTGTGTCGGGAACCGGCCGTGGACCAGGCGGGCCCGTCGGTCCCGCCGAGGGGGGTGAGCGGTCCCCGGCGCAGGGTGGTGCCGTCGCCGTCGGTGAGCACGAGTTGGTTGTCGGGGCGGTGTTCGGTCGCTTCGAGCCAGGGACCGGTGGCGGTGGAGTAGGCGAGCCGGGCGTAGAAGGGGTCGTCGCCCGCGGAGCCGAGCCCGGCGCCGTCGCTGCCGTGGTTGTGCAGGCGGACGATGCCGTCCGCGGCGGTGCCCTGCACCAGCCAGTGCGCGGAGGGCAACCGCCGTAGGGTGTCGGCCCGTTCGACGGGCAGCGGTTCCTCCGGGGCGGTCCACACGGGGTGGGTGGTGGGGAGCAGCAGCCCGAGGAAGCCCTTGGCCGCCCAGTAGGGCGAGGCGGGCCCGGAGTAGGGCTGGGTCATCGGGAGGAACGCGTCGTACCAGCCGAGGGGGAGCAGTCCGGCGGTGTCGGGGGCGCCGCGTTCGGCGAAGTGCCGCAGCATCCCGGTGGCGGCGCGGCGGGTGAGGCCGGGGGCCAGGGGGGTGCAGTCGAAGAGGGCGCCGGTCCACAGCGGTGCCGCGGCGGCGTGCCGGTAGGTGAGGGAGCGGCCCTGGTGCAGGGGGGCGCCGTCGGCGCCGATCAGGTGGGCGTAGTCGGTGAGGAAGCGGTGGAGCCGCTCGCGGTGGACGACGGCGCGGTCGGCGGCGAGGGCCGCGCGGGGGCCGCCCTCCGCCATCCGGGTCCACAGCAGCGGGTACAGGTGCAGGGCCCAGCCGTTGTAGTGGTCGATGCGGCGGCCGTCGCCGTCGGTGTACCAGCCGTCGCCCAGGTACCAGCCGTCCAGGGCGTCGAGTCCGCGCACGATCTCGTCGTGGTGGTGGTCGGCGCCCACGGAGGAGAGGAACTCCTCGACCAGGGTCTGGAAGAGCATCCAGTTGTTGGGGACGGTGTGCCGTCCGAGGAAGCCGCTCAGCCAGTCGACGAGGTGGGCGCGGGTGCGGGGGGCGAGGGCGTCCCACAGCCAGGGACGGGTGAGGTGCAGTCCGAGGGCGAGGGAGGCGGCCTCGACCATGGGTTGGCCGCGGTCGGCGTCGATCCGCGGCCAGGCTTCGGGGTGGTCGGGGTCGGCGCCGGCCGCGAGTCCGGCCGCGTAGCGGTCGAGCAGGGCACTGGCCTCGGGGCCGCTCCCCCGGGCGCCGGCGATGCGCAGGGCGGCGAGCAGGAAGGTGCGGGCGAAGCCTTCCAGGGCGTCGGAGTCGGGGCCCGACCAGGAGGTGCGGCCGGGGAGTGCGATCCGGGCGTGGGAGGGCGAGGCGTGGCGGGCGGCGGCGTGCAGCAGGGTGTCGGCGGCCCGTTCGCAGCGGGCCCGGTCCCAGCCCGTGTCCGCCGGTCGCCCGGTGCGCTCGGCGGTCATGCGGTCCCCCGTCTCGTGGCCTTGCCGGGTGCCGGGTCACGGCCGGTCGCGTGTGCCGGGGGCGGCGCGGATCGATCCGTCCGTCCCGGGCGCAGCCGTTCACCCACTCACAGTAACCATCAGAAAGTATCACGACAGAACGAATTCGAACATGGGCAAGGGGACGTCGAGCGCAGTGCGGCGGGATCGGCGCCCGACGACAGCACGAGGGGGCGGAAGCCGCCCGTGCGGCTTCCGCCCCCTCGCGGTCAGGTCGTCAGCCCGTGAAGTCGACCCCGCTGTCGCGCCGGGTGCGGTCCACGGTGAGGGCGAACACGTCGGGGCGCCCGTAGTGGCCCGCCACGTCCAGGTCGATGGACTCCTCGTAGCGGCGCCCTCGGTCGAGGGTGGCGGTGATGATGCGGGCCTCGCCGTGCACCGGTTCGACGATCCAGGACCCGTCCGGGCCCACCACGCTCGAACCGCCCGTGAAGAGCGGGCCGTTCTCCGGGGCGTCGGGGCCGACCCCGGCCCGGTAGGCGGCCAGCAGGTCGTCGGGGACGTCGTCGGTGGAGAGCAGCAGGCCGGCCGAGACCACGAAGCAGCGGCCCTCCAGCGCGTAGGAGCGCGCGGCGATGACGTGCGTCTCCGGCATGTCGGGCCAGGCGGCCACGTGGACCTCCTCGTGCTGGGCGTGCAGGGCCTGCCGGGCCAGCGGGTGGAAGTGCTCCCAGCACACCAGGGAGCCCAGGCGGCCCGCGGGCGTGTCCACCACGCGCAGGCCCGCCCCGTCCCCCGCCGCCCAGACGATGCGCTCGGTGTGCGTCGGCGTCAGCTTGCGGTGCAGGTTGAGGGTGCCGCCGTCCGGGCCGATGGTCACCAGCGAGTTGTAGAGGGACCCGGAGGAGGGCGCCGCGCGCTCGTTGAGGCCGAGGACGACGGTCACCCCGTGCTCGCGGGCCGCCGCCCGCACCGGGGCGAGGGCGTCGTCCCCGTGCACCGGGTCCAGGGTCGGGCTCTGCTCCAGCAGCCGGGCGTGCCACCGCCGGGCCTCGGCGTCGTGCCAGCCGGCCAGGCCGAACACCCACGCGGGGTAGCAGGTCAGCCAGGTCTCGGGGAAGACGACCAGGTCCGCGCCGGCCTGCGCGGCCTCGGTGACGTGGGCGGTGGCCCGGCGCAGCGACTCCTCCAGGTCCAGCAGGGCGGGCGGCTGCTGGACGATGGCGACGGTGGTGGACGCGGTGCTGGTCATGACTGCTTCCCTCCCGGGAGTGCGTACAGCGCGGGCCGGCGGTCCGCGTGGACGTCGTTGTGCTCGCTGATGGCCTTGTCACGGGCCTCGGCCAGGTCGAGGGTCGCGGTGGCGATCGCCTCCCGACCGAGGTGGAGCGGGGTCACCGGGTAGCCGTCGGCGTCGACGATCACGCTGCCGCCGAGCCAGTCCTGACCGCGCTCGGTGCCGGTGCGGTCGGCGACCGCGACGAACATGCGGTTGACCGAGGCGTCGGCCTGGATCCGGACGATCTCGCCGGGCCGCTCCCCCTCGGGGCGGGGGTACAGCGGCCAGTTGACGGGACCGCACAGCAGTTCGGCACCGGCCAGGGCGGCCAGCCGGACCCATTCGGGGAACTCCAGGTCGTAGCAGACCATGAAGCCGATCCGGCCGTGGGCGGTGTCGACGACGGGCGGCGGTGCGTCGCCGGGGGTGAAGCCCCAGGTCTTCTCGCCGTTCCACAGGTGGGCCTTGCGGTAGGTGGCGCGCAGCCCGGTGGCGTCGATGAGGACCGCCGCGTTGTAGGCACGGCCGTCCTCGCCCAGCTCGGCGAAGCCGCTCACGATGACCAGGTCCCACCGGGCTGCCAGGTCCTCCCACTGCCGGATCGTGTCGCCGTCCAGCGGTTCGGCGGCGGCGAGCAGTTCGTCCGCGTCGGTGAAGACGTAGCCGGTGTTGGCCAGCTCCGGCAGGACCACGATCCGCGCACCCCGGCCGGCCGCCTCCTCGACGGCCACCCGGGCCCGCCGTCGGTTGCCCGCGGTGTCACCGACCTGCGGGGCGATCTGGCAGACGGCGACCGTGACCGCGGTGCGCCGCGGTTCGGCGGGCCGGGGTGGCTGCTGACTCATGAGGACGTTCCCTCCAGTTCCGCTTCGCTGGCCGCCCGGGCGACGGCCTCGGCGTCACGGTCCAGGTTCCGCGAGAACAGCAGGTACAGCACGCCGGAGACGGTGAGGCCGACGACGAACGAGAAGTCCGCCCCGCCCAGCGCGTCCGCGACCGGTCCCACGTAGAAGGTGGTCGAGAAGAACGGGATCATCGCCGCGAAGCCGAGGAGGTAGGCGGTGACGCCGCGCCACGCCCAGCGGCCGTAGATGCCGTCCGGCTTGAGGATCTCGGCGATGGCGTACTTGCCCCGGCGCACGAAGTAGAAGTCGACCAGGTTCACCGCGGTCCACGGGACGAGGAAGTACAGCATCATCAGCACGAAGTTGTTGAAGCTGCCGATGTAGTCGTCCGGGATCAGCAGGGCGACCACCAGGGACACCAGGCCGACCACGACCAGTCCGGTGATCCGCAGGCGCACCGTGGGACGGACCTTGCGGAAGCCGTCGATGGCGCTGGCACCGGTGAGCATCGCCCCGTAGGCGTTGACGCCCATGATCGAGATCAGTGCGAGGACCGAGGTCATCACGACGATCAGGCCGAAGCCGGGGAAGAGCAGGTCACCGACCTCGCGCAGGGCGAGGATGGGGTCCGGGTTCGGCAGGTAGCTTGCGAGGATGGCGCCCAGCGACATCAGCCAGACGGCGGAGAACGCGGCGCCGGCGTAGACGGCGGTGATCAGGCCGCGCGCACGGACCTTGGCCGGCAGGTACCGGGTGTAGTCGGAGACGTAGACCGAGTAGCTGATGTTGTAGCCGGCGGCCAGGGAGAACTGCACCAGGAAGGCCGTCATGTCCCAGCCGGCGGCGGCCGCGGGCACGTCGGCGGGGGTGGGGTTGGAGCCGAAGTGGACGATGGCGACGACCGTGAGGATCGCGAACACCACGACGAGCAGGTACGTCAGCCAGCGCTGCACGAAGTGCAGCAGGTCGTGGCCGACGACGGCGATCACGATGGAGACCGCGATCAGCACCGGGAACCAGAAGAGCTTCCCGTCCGGCAGCAGCAGCCCGAGGCCCTGCTCGGCGAGGACCGTGTCGAAGACCAGGAACCCGACGTAGACGAAGACGGTGGCGGCGAACGGCACGGTGGAGCCGCGGCTGCCGAACTGCGCACGGGACTGGATCATCTGCGGCAGGCCCATGCGGGGGCCCTGGTTGGCGTGGAAGGCCATGAAGAAGGTGCCGGCGCCGACGCCGAGCACGATGGCCAGCACGCTGTACCAGACGCTCAGCCCCATGGAGGCGCCGACGAAGCCGGCGACCATGGTCGGCAGCACGAAGTTGCCGGTGAACCAGAACGGGCCCTGGTGCCAGACCTTGCCGTGCCGTTCCGAGTGGGGCACGTAGTCGATCGAGTGCTGCTCGATCGCGGATTCGCGCTGGGTCGCGGTTTCCGAGGAGGACATGGCGTCTTCCCCTCTCGTTCGTGGGCTAACGCCCGTGGGGCCGTTCGTGCGGCGGCAGGTGGTCGGGCGTCATCGCCGAAAGGATCTCGTAGCCGGTGTGGGCGGCCGCCACGGCGGTGAGCTGGGCGTGGTCGTAGGCGGGGGCCACCTCGACCACGTCCGCGCCCACCAGGTCGACCCCGCGCAGGGCACGGATCATCGCGAGCAGTTCGCGACTGGTCATGCCGCCGGCCTCGGGGGTGCCGGTGCCGGGGGCGTGCGCGGGATCGAGGACGTCGATGTCGATGGACAGGTAGACGGGCCGGTCGCCGAGGCGGGCGAGCATCCGCTCGATCGCCCGGGGCAGGCCCTCGGCCTCGATCTCGGGGCTGGAGATGACGGCGAAACCGAGGCGTTCGTCGTCGCGCAGGTCCTCGCGGGAGTAGAGCGGCCCGCGGGTGCCCACGTGCAGGCTCGCGGTGAGGTCGATGAGCCCCTCCTCGGACGCCCGCCGGAAGGGGGTGCCGTGGGTGACGGGCGCACCGAAGTAGGTGTCCCAGGTGTCGAGGTGGGCGTCGAAGTGGAGCACCGCGACCGGGCCGTGCCGGCCGGCGGCCGCACGCAGCAGCGGGAGGGCGATGGTGTGGTCGCCGCCGAGGGTGAGCAGTCGGGTGCCGTCCGCGGTCAGCTCCTCGGCGGCGGCCTGGATCTGGGCGACGGCCTCGTCGAGGCTGAACGGGTTGGCGGCGATGTCGCCGGCGTCCGCGATCTGCTGGGCCGCGAAGGGCTCCACGTCCTGCGCGGGGTTGTAGGGCCGCAGGAGCCTGGACGCCTCACGGATGTGCGCGGGCCCGAAGCGGGCGCCGGGCCGGTAGCTGACCCCGCTGTCGAACGGGACGCCGACCACGGCGATGTCCGCGCGCGGCACGTCCTCCAGGCGGGGCAGCCGCGCGAAGGTGGCGATCCCGGCGTAGCGGGGGCTGACGCTCGCGTCCGGCGGGCCGATCGGGGGCTCCTGCGGGAGCGGGGCGGAGTTCATCGGTACCTCGGTTCCGGTCACCAGGTGAAGTTACCTATACACAACAAAGAATGCTTATTTGACAACTTCTATTCCGGGTAGTGTTGCCCCGGGTCACCACCCTGTCAAGGGTCGTCCGGAAGCCGTACGAGCGACGCGAGGATTTCGATGAAAGCGCTGCACCCGGAGCCGTCCGCCGATCCGGTCCGCGTGGGCGCCCGGCTCCGGGCCAGCCGCAAGGCCCAGGGGCTCACCATCGAGCAGATCGCCGCCGCGACCGGTCTGACCAGGGGTTTCCTCAGCCGGGTCGAGCGCGACGAGACTTCGCCGAGCGTCACCACCCTGGTCACCCTCTGCCAGGTGCTGTCCCTGCCGGTCGGCTCGCTCTTCGAGGACGCCGACACCGAGGTGGTCCGATTGGAGTCGGCCCCGCACCTCAACATGGGCGGCCACGGCGTGGTCGACCGGATGGTCACCCCCCGGGCCCAGTCCAAGATCCAGATCCTCCGCTCGCACCTCGAACCGGGGGCGCACGGGGGCCAGCAGCTCTACACCGTCAACTGCGAGGTCGAGGTGCTGCACGTGTTCGACGGCGAGGTCGAGGTCCGCTTCAGCGACCGCACCGAGACCCTCGCCGCCGGGGACACCCTCACCTTCTCCGGGCGCGAACCCCACACCTGGCGCAACGCGGGGCCCGGCCCCGCCGAGGTCACCTGGACCTTCGTTCCGGCGCCCTGGAGCGGTTCGCGCTGACCGCCCTTGCGGCATCGGAGCCGAGCGGGCGGAACCCGACGGAAAGAGGAGAGGTGACGGGGGAACCCGTACTCGCGGCGGACCGCGCCGCGGTGGTGCGCGACGGGACGACGCTGCTCGCGCCCACCACCTTCGCGGTGGCGCCCGGCGAGTCCTGGTGCGTCACCGGCGGCAACGGCTCGGGGAAGACCACCCTGTTGCGGGCCTTCCTGAACAGCGCGAGCCTCACGGCCGGTTGCTGCACCCTGCGGGGCGAACCCGCCACCACGGCCAGCACCGCGCACCGCAGGCTCGTCGCCTCGCTGGTCGAACCCGTCCCCGTGGCCCGTGACATGACACTGCGTGAGCAGGTCGTCCTGGTCGCCGCCTCCTGGTACGGCAACGCGCCGGAGACCACCGCACGCGCCGACGAGGTCATCGAGAGGATGGGGCTGTCCCGCCTGGGCGAGCGCTTCCCCCACCAGGTCTCCTCCGGACAGTTCCACCTCTTCACCCTGGCGCTGACCTGGGTGCGTCCGGCCGAGGTCGTCCTGCTGGACGAACCGGAGCGGCACCTCGACGGACAGCGGGTGGGCCTGGTGGTCGACCTGGTCGCCGAACGTGCCGCCCAGGGCACGGCCTTCCTCATCGCCACCCACGACCCCGCGTTGGTCGACGCCTGCCACGAGCGGGTGGAGTTGGGGTGAGCGCACCCGCCCGCACCGCGCCCGGTGCCGCTCCCGACGTCCGGGTGCGGTCCGTGCGGCACCACCACGCCCGCCGCGGCGGGCGCACCACGGTGCGGGGCCGTGCGTACACCGCCTACCTTCTCGTGCTGTTCGGCCTCTTCTACGGGGTGCCGGTCGTCCGTGCCGCGAGCACCGCCCCGACGCTCGTCCCCCTCGCCGCCGCCGACCGGACGGTGGCCGCGGTCTCGGCGCTCGCGGTCGCGGCCTGCGCGGCCGCCCCGCTGCTCGGCCGGCTCTGGGGGCCGCTGGTGATGCGCCCCTTCCTGCTGCACGTGTTCACCACCACGGACATCCCCCCGACGCACTACCTCGGTGCGATCGCCCGGCGCCGGCTGGCGTACGCGGGCACCACCGTGCTGCTCGCGACGGCCTCCGTCGGCTACCTCACCACGGACCTGTTCGACCGCCTCGACACCGCGCTGCCGGGTCTCGCGCTCGCCGCGGGCCTGGGGGCCCTCACCGGGGCGGCCTGGCTGTGGGGCCAGGTCCGCGGCGCGTTCGACCACCTCGCGCTGGTCGCCGCCGCGGGCGTCGTGGGCGTGGCCGTGACGGTGGCGGGCCGGGCCGCTCCGGAGGGTACGGGCGCCCCGTGGCTCCTCGCCGGCGCACTGACGCTCGCCGCCGCCGCCCTCGGGCGGGTGGCCTTCCGCTCGCTGGCCGCCCTGGACCTCGCACGGCTCGCCCGCGAGTCGGCGCGGGCCTCCCAGGCCCGGGCATACGCCTGGACGGGCACCCTCCACCACGCGTTCGACCTGTACCGTCCGGAGCCGCGCGCCCGCACCGCCGTCCTGGTCCGGGCCGACGGACGGCTGCGCGGGCACCTCGCCCGGGGCGCGGTGCGCGCCCTGCGCACGCCCGGTCGTGCCCTGGCGGCGGCCGTGTTCCTGCCGGCCGGCGGCGCCGGCGCCGCCCTGGGCGCGGCCGGGCCGGAGAGCGGGCGGGCCTTCGCCCTGTGGGCGGCCGGTGCGATCTGCCTCTACCTGGGGTCCGGGTGGGTGGGCGAGACCTGGCGCGACCTGCGCGAGGAGTTGACGCTGGCCCCGCTGTTCGGCGACCGCTGGGGCACGGCGCCCGCCCGCGCCCTGGTCTGGCCCGTCGTCGCCGTGCCGGTCGGGGCCTTCCCGGGTGCGGCGCTCGCGCTCCTGGTTCCGCCCACCGCCCTCCCCACCGGCCCGGCCGACACGGCGCTCCTCGTCGCGGGGTCGGTCGTGGTGGCCCTCGGTGCCCGTTTCCTCCGGGAGATGAAGGGGGACCTCCCCCTCGAACTGCTGCTCCCGGTCCTCACCCCCCTCGGTGACCTCTCCGGACTGCGCGTCCTGCGGTGGCAGTTCGACGGCGTGGTCGCCGTGGTCCTCGGCATCGCCCTGCTGGACCTCGTCCCCTCCGCACCGGCCGGGACGGCACTGGGCGCGGTCGTGGCGGGCTGCTGCGTCCATGCGGGGCTGCGCCGAACGGGGTGGGCCCGCCGCGGACCGCTGCCGCGGCTCGGGTGGCGGGCCCGCCGGGCGTAGCGAGCCGGCCGGGGGCCGGGTCAGCGCGGGCGCAGCCGCTCGCCGACCAGCGCCGCCACCGCTTCCCAGGAGTCGTCGACGAAGAAGTGGTCCCCGGGGAAGGGCACCAGTTCGAACGGGCCGGTGGTGTGCCGCTGCCAGGCGGAGACCTCCGCCACGTCCGCGTCCGCGTCCTCCTCCCCCGCCAGCGCGGTGACCGGACAGGTCAACCGCGGCCCCGCGACGAACGCGTAGGTCTCCGAAACGGCGTGGTCCGCCCGCAGCCCGGGCAGCAGCACACGGCGGAAGTCGGGGTCGGTCAAGGCGCGCAGGGTGCGGGAGCGTTCGCCGAGCCGCTCCAGGAACTCGGCGTCCGGCAGGTGGTGGAGCACCTCCTCCCGCAGGGGGAGGTGCGGTGCCCGGTGCCCGGACACCACCAGCCGCACCGGCCGGACACCGAACTCGCCCACCAGCATCCGGGCGCACTCGAAGGCGAGCAGGGCCCCCAGGCTGTGCCCGAACAGGGCGATCGGCCGGTCCACCAGGCCGGCGACTCGGCCCCGGACGTCGGCCAGCACCTCGTCCAGACGGTGCCGGGCCGGCTCGCCGATCCGCTCGCCGTGGCCCGGCAGCTGCACCGGGTGCACCTCGACGTCCGGGCCCAGCGGGGGCCGCCAGCGGACGTAGTGACGGGCGTTGCCGCCCGCGTAGGGGAAGCACAGCAGGCGCACCGGCTCAGTCACCGCGGTTCGCCCCGATCAGCAGGGAGGCGATGGTGCGCAACAGGACGTTGGAGGTGCCTTCGTAGATCTTGCCCGCCTTGGCGTCCCGGTAGAACCGTTCGACCGGATAGGCGTCGGTGAACCCGTTCCCGCCGAGGGTCTCCACCGCCACCGAAGCCGCCCGTTCGGCCACCTGGGCGGCCACGTACTTCGCCATGGCGGTGGACTTCATCCGCTCGATCGGGTCGGGGTCGTGTTGGTGGACGTCGACGGCCCGGTACAACAGCGCCCGGGCCGCGGCCAGTCGGGCGGCCACGTCGGCCAGCGGGAACTGGACGCCCTGGTGGTCGGCGATGCGGCTGCCGAACTGTTCGCGGGAGCGGCTGTAGTCGACCGCCACGTCCAGGGCTCCCTGGGCGAGCCCGACCATCTGGGCGGCGATGCCCAGGCGCCCCAGGTCCAGGGCCGCCATCCCCACGCTCTGGCCGCCTCCCACGGGCCCGACGCGTTGGGCCGCCCGCACCGGGGTGCCGTCGAGGACCACGTCGGAGGTGGCCGCCGCCCGCACCCCCATCTGCTCCACCCGGTGTTCCAGGGACACCCCGGGGGCGTCGGTCGGCACCAGGAACGCGGTGGGGCCGCTGCCCTCGACCAGGGCGAAGACCAGCAGCAGATCGGCGTTGCGCGCATTGCTGGTCCACCGCTTGCGGCCGTGCAGCACATGGCCCGCGCCGTCCGGGCGGGCCACGGTGGTCAGTGCGAACGCGTCGCTGCCCGCGTGCTCCTCGGACAGGGCGAAGGCGCCGATCCGGCCGGTGGCCAACAGCGGGAGGTACTGCCGGCGCTGGTCGCCCGTCGCGTGCCGCAGCAGCGTGCCCGCCACCAGGACGTTGTGCACGTGGATCCCGACCGCGACGCCCGGGTCCACCCGTGACACCTCCTCGATGGCGAGCACCAGGTGGAACAGGGTGCCGCCGTGTCCGCCGTAGCCGCGGGGCACCTCCACCGACATCAGCCCCGCGGAGAACAGCCGCTCGCGCAGCACCGGGTCCAGGCTGGCCGACTTGTCCATCGTGGTGGACAGCGGACCGACGGTCTCCTCGGCGAACCGGCGGACCCGTTGCCGCCACTGCCGGTCCTCCGGACCGTCGTGGCGCTCCGTGGCCGTCCCGGTCATCGTGCCCCCTCCGTCCGCGGGGGTCGGACCGCCGCCACCGCGTGCGCCAGCTCGGCCACCGTGCGGGCCGCCACCAGCTCCGCGAGCGGGAGGTGGAGCCCGTGCTCGCCGCGCAGCCGGGCGGCCAGTCGCATGGCGCCCACGGAGTGCAGGCCCAACTCGCCCAGCACGTCGTGCGCGCCGACCCGCGGCACCTCCAGCACCTCGGACAGCAGCCGGGCGAGCAGTTCCTCGGCCCCGGTCCGCGGGGCGACGAACCCACCGCCCGTCAGGACGTCCGGTGCCGGCAGTGCGGCGGGGTCCACCTTGCCGCCCGGGGTGGTGGGGATCCCGTCGATCCAGTACACCGCGACCGGCACCATGTGCTCCGGCAACCGCAGCCGCAGGGCGTCCCGTACCGGCTCGGCGAGCCGGGGCACCGGGGCCGGGTCCGGTTGCGGCCCGGTCGGCACCGCGTAGCCCACGATCCGTTGGGTGGCGCCGCTGCCGTGGACGGCCACGGTCGCCGAGCGCACGCCGGGGACCTCGCGCAACGCGGCTTCGATCTCGCCCAGTTCGACGCGGAAGCCGCGCACCTTGACCTGGGTGTCGGCACGGCCCAGGAAGCGGAGCTCCCCCCGGGCGGTGCGGGTGGCGAGGTCGCCCGTGCGGTACAGGGGTGCGGGGCGCGCCGGGTCGGCCGTGAGGGCGGCGCCGAAGCGTTCCGCGGTGAGCTCCGGCCGGGCGTGGTAGCCGGCGGCGACCGCGGGTCCGGCCACGCACACCTGGCCGGCGGCGCCCACCGGCACCGGGCGGTCGTGCTCGTCGAGCAGGTGCACGCGCTGGTTGGGCAGGGCGCGGCCGATCGGGATCGGCCGGTCGGTGCGCAGGTCCTCCTCGTCCACCCGGTGGTAGGTGGAGACGACGGTCGCCTCGGTGACCCCGTAGAGGTTGTACACCTCGACGTCCCGGTCGGCGAACCGGGCGAACCAGGGGCGCACCACGGCGGGGTCCAGGCGGTCGCCGCCGAGGAACACCTTCCGCAGGGTCGTCCCCCCGGACAGCTCGGGCACCAGGTGCTCGAAGAGCGAGGGGGTCTGGCTGAGGACCGTCACCCGCTCCGCGTCGACCAGGCGGGCCAGGGCGTGCGGATCGCGTCCGGCGTCCCGGTCGACCACCACCAGCGTGGCGCCGTTGCCCAGGGCGCCCCAGATCTCCCACACGGAGTAGTCGAAGGCGAAGGAGTGGGCGAAGGTCCAGACGTCCTGCGCCGTGAAGCCGAAGACCTCGCGGCCGGCGGCCAACAGGCTCTGCACGTTGCGGTGGGTCACCGGCACGCCCTTGGGCCGCCCGGTCGAGCCGGAGGTGTAGAGCAGGTAGGCCGGCGCCTCGGGGTCGACGGCGGTCGGCGGTCCGTCCCCGGCCGGGTGCGCCGCCGCCTCCGCCAGGGTGACCCGCCGCGCCCCGTCCAGGTCGAGCGTGCGGTCCGACGCGCCGTCGGTGAGCACCAGTTCCGCGGCGGAGTCGGCCAGCGTCTCGGCGAGCCGGGCGGGCGGGTAGTCCGGATCCAGGGGAACGTACGCGGCGCCGGTCTTGAAGACGCCGATCATGGCGGCGACCAGGTCGGTGGAGCGGGGCAGGCACAGGCCCACCCGGGTGGCCCCCGGGTGGCGGGCGTGCAGGGCGGCGGCGATGCGGTCGGAGTAGGCGTCCAGTTCCCGGTAGGTGAGGGTGCGGTCGCCGCAGCGCACGGCGACCGCGTCCGGGCGGGCCTCGGCGTGCTGCCGGAAGGTCTCGTGCAGGCAGACGGACGCGGGTTCGACGAGCGGCGCGGTGTCGGGCTCGGCGGTGCTGGGGAAGGAGAGCTCCCCCAGGGTCCGTTCCGGATGCTCGACGATCTGTTCCAGGACCGAGACGACCTCGGTGGCGAAGCGCTCCGCGACCTCGTCGGACACCTGCCTGCGGTCGTGGACGATCCGCAGCGGCAGGTCGACGCCCGGCATGATCACCATGGTGAGGGGGAAGTGCGGCCGGCCGTCGTAGACCAGGTCCGTCATCTCGGCTCCGACCTCGGACAGGTCGAAGTCGGGCATCGGCACGTTCTCGTACGAGACGCTGCTCCGGAGGATCGGCACCGTGGTGTCCGTGCCGAGCACCGTCTGCATCTCGGTCAACGGCACGGCGCTGTGCTGACTCGCCTCGATGACGTGCTTGCCGAACTCGCGCAGCCAGGAGCGCAGCTCCACGGTCGGTTCCAGCGTGCGGCGCAGGGGCAGGGTGGCGATCATCGGCCCCAGGACGTCCGTCGAGCCGACCAGCTCCGGCGGCCGGTGGGCCATGGTGATGCCGCAGGCGAGGTCGGTGCGGCCGAGGAAGCGGCCCAGCACCAGGAACCAGGCCCCCTGCACCAGGGTGGCGAGCGTCAGCTGTTCCGCGCGGGACAGTGCGGTCAGGCGGGGGGCCAGGTCGGTGAGGAGCCGCTCGACGTGGGAGTGGACGGGCCGGCCGGGGGGCACCTCGCCGCCGCCCAGGTGCAGGTGTTCCACCGGTCGGTAGCCCGCCAGTTCCTCGCGCCAGAACTCCTGCGCCGCCGTGCTGTCCCGGTGGCGCCACCAGGCGAGGTAGTCCCGGTACGGTCGCCCGGGCGGGGCGGTCGGTCGCTCGCCGCGGCACAGCCGTCGGTAGTGGTCCAGGAAGTCGTCGATCGCCAGGGTGAAGGACCAGCCGTCCATCAGCAGGTGCGAGAACCGCCAGGAGAACGTCCACCGTCCGGGAGCGCGGCGGACGAGCGTGCTGCGCATCAGGGGCGCCTCGGTCAGGTCGAAGCCCGCTTCCCGTTCGGCGGCCAGGGACGCCTCCAGCCGGTCCTCCTGGGTCCGTTCGTCGAGGTCGCGCCAGTCCAGGGTCTCCAGCGGCAGGGTGGCCGTGCGGTGCACGACCTGCATCGCGGTCCCGTTCCGGCGCCAGTGGAAGGTGCTGCGCAGGATCGGGTGTCGGTCGACGACCAGTTGCCACGCCCGTTCGAAGTGTGCGGGGTCCAGCGTTCCGGAGAACTCCAGCCGCAGTTGTTCCACGTAGACCCCGATGCCCGGTTGGGCGAGCTGCTCGTAGAGCATGCCCTGCTGGATCGGTGACAGCTCGTAGACGTCCTCGATGTCGCGGGAGGGTCGCTTCTTCACCTGTTCGTTGTCGTTCGTCACAGTCCCGTCCGTCTGGTCGCAGGTCACCGCACGTCGTTGAGGAAGTCTTCGAGTTCGTCGTCGTCGAGGCCGGCCAGGGGGAAGTCGGACGGCTCGTAGGACCCCTCCCGGGCGCCGTCGCAGTGTTCGGCGATCGCCTCCAGCGCCTCGGCGAAGGCCTCGGCGAGACGGGTCGGTGCGTCCGCGGGCAGGGAACCGTCCAGGTGCCAGCGGACCCGCAGGGCGCCGTCCACCAGGGCCGCGCTCAGTTCCCCGACCGTCTGCCCGTGCCATCCGGTGGCCCCGGCCACCCCGGCGAAGTCCGCCGGGACGGTGAGCCCGCCCTCGGTGTTCTCCCAGGTCACCAGCTCCCTCACGGTGACCGTCGCGCCGCGCACCGGCTCGGCCTCCGCGGCCCGCAGGCAGGTCTTCACCGCGGGGAGGAAGCGCTCGGGGCGGGTGTCGGGGGCGACCGCGGCCACGGTCCGCAGTTCGGTCACCCGTCCCACCAACTCCCCGGCGGGTTCCTCGCTGGCGTCCGGGTCGGTGCGCAGCGAACGCTCCACCAGGAGCTGCGGCGGTTCGGGCAGCACCCGGCCGAGCGCCACCGCGGCGGCGGCCACCACCACCTCGGTCGGGTCCAGGTGGTGGCTGCCCGCGGCGGCGCCGAGCAGGTGTGCGGTGCGGCTCGCGTCCCAGGCGTCGGTGTGCCCCGGGGACAGCGGGCGCGGAGCCCCGCCGGGCTCGCCGAGTCCCGCGGGGTGCACCGGTTCCCGGCGCAGGCCCCGGTGCCACGCCTCGGGTGAGGCCGCGGCCGTCTCCCACGCCACCGGGTGGCCACCGGCCAGCCGGCGGTGGGCCCGCGCCAACTCCCGGCCCAGCAGGACCACGGACCCGTCGTCCACCACGGCCTGGGCCACCGTGCAGGCCAGCGCGCTGCCCTGCTCGCCGAGCCGGAACACCGCGAGCTTGATCGTCGGCCCGGTCCCGGCGTCCACTTCCGCGGCCATGTCCGCGAGCATCTGCGGCACCGCCTCGGCGCGCACCTGCGCGGGCAGGGCGCTCAGGTCGATCTCGGGCACCTCGGGGTCCTCGCCCCGGTCGGCGCACACCAGGAGCCGCGGTGCGCCCTCGGCGTGCACCCGGGACCGCAGCGCGGCATGCCGGTCGAGCAGGGAGCGCAGCGCCCGGCCCGCCCGTGCCGGGTCGAAGTCGTCCGGCACCTCCCACACCACCGACCCCACCTGGGTGCGCGCCCGTGCCTGGTGCGGGGTGAGCGCCACGGCCGACGCCGTGTCCCCGGCGGCCGGTGCGGTGGGCACGGCCCGGGCCAGTTCGAGGAACGAGGTGCTCTCGAAGAGGTCCTGCGGGCGGAGCGGGACGCCCTCGGCGTTGGCCCGGCCGACGAACTGGACGCCCATGATGGAGTCGCCGCCCAGCTCGAAGAAGTTGTCCCGGGCCCCGGGCCGGTCCACCCCGAGCAAGTCGGCGGCGAGCACCAGCAGGGTGGCCAGGACCCCGGTGTCCTCCTCCGTCTCCGGGGCGCCTGCGCTGCCCGCGCGCTGCGGATCGGGCAGGGCCGAGCGGTCGATCTTGCCGTTGCCGCTCAACGGCATCGCGTCGATGGGCACGAAGTCGGCGGGGGTCATGTAGGAGGGCAACGTGGCGGCGAGGTGGCTCCGCAGCCGGTCGGTGAACTCAGGGTCCTCGCGCAGTTCGGCGGCGGTGGGCACGACGTGGGCGACCAGCCGTTGCTGGGTGCGCGGGCCCCGGGCGGAGACCACGGCGCCCGCGACCTCCGGATGCCCGGTCAGCGCGTGTTCGATCTCGCCCAGCTCGATCCGGTAGCCACCGACCTTGACCTGGAAGTCGTCGCGGCCGAGGAACTCGATGGTCCCGTCCGGCAGGTAGCGCCCGAGGTCGCCGGTGCGGTAGAGCCGCTCCCCCGTCTCCGGGTGCACCGGGAACGACTCGGCGGTGCGCTGCTCGTCGCGCCAGTAGCCCTCGGCCAGGCCCTCGCCGGCGATGTACAGGTGGCCCGGGACCCAGACGGGCGCGGGGCGCATCCGGTCGTTGAGGACGTGGAAGCGCTGGTTGCGCAGCGGACGCCCGTAGGGGATCGACGCCCAGTCGGGGGACACCTCGCCGATCGGGTACGCGATCGACCACACCGCGGCCTCGGTCGCCCCGCCGAGACCGATCACCTCGGTCGAGGGCGCCACCGCCCGCAACCGGTCCGGGAGGGACAGGGCGATCCAGTCCCCGCTCAGCAGGGTCAGCCGCAGCGCGGAGAGCGGGCGGCGGTCCCCGGTCGACTCGACGTGCTCGACCATCATCTGCATCAGCGCGGGCACCGAGTTCCACACCGTCACCCGGTGCCGGTGGCACAGCTCCGCCCACCGGGCCGGGTCGCGGCGGTCCTCGGCGGCGGGGAGCACCACGGCCCCGCCGGCCGCGAGCACCCCGAAGACGTCGAAGACGGAGAGGTCGAAGTTGAGCGCGGACAGGCCCAGCACGCGGTCACCGGCTCGGAGGTCGAACCGCTCCTCGATGTCGACGAGGGTGTTCAGCGCGGCCCGGTGACTGACCGCGACGCCCTTGGGCGTTCCCGTGGAGCCGGAGGTGTAGATGACGTACGCGGTGTCCCCGGGCCGGGCGGGACAGGTCCAGCCCGCCGCGTCCGCCGTGGTCCACGCGGTGTCCCCGGACACCGACAGCACCTGCGGCGCGTTCGGCCAGTGCGCCGCGGCGTCCGGTTCCGCTTCCGCGAGCACGCATCCGATGCCGGCCTGATCCACCAGCCAGCGGCGGCGGGCCTCCGGCAGGTCGGGGTCGAGGGGGACGTAGGTGCAACCGGCCGCGGAGACCGCCAGCGCCGCCACGATCTGGCGCCACCCCTTGGCCAGTCCGATGCCGACCACGGCTCCGCGGCCGAACCCGGCCGCGGTGAGCCTTCCGGCCAGTTCCACCGCCCGGCCGGTCAGTTCGGCGAAGGTGAGCACCCGGTCCTCGGCGATCACGGCCGGTTCGGGGGAACCGGACCGGGCCAGCACCCGGGCCGGCAGCACCCCGTCCGGCACCTCGCCGGCGGTGTCGTTGGCGGCCTCGCGGTGGGCGAGCTGCCCGGCCGGCAGGTCGAGCACCGGGGCCCGGTGCCAGCCCTCGTCCTGGGTCAGCCCCACCACGAAGTCCTGGTACGCCTGGAACATCTCGGCCATCAGCCCGTCCGGGAACAGCCCGTCCACGGCGTGCCAGGCGAGCTCCAGGTGGCCCGCGAACTCCAGCAGGAAGTGGTCGATCGTGACCTGCGGCGTCTGGGAGATGAAGTGGGTCTGTTCGCCGAGCCAGTCGACGGGGGAGGGCGCGGGCTTGCCGTCCACGTCGCTGCCGAGCGCGCTGGTGAACACGACCGGCATGGCGTCGCCCGCTCCCCCGCGCGCCCGGGCCCTCTCGCGCAGGATCCGCACCCCGCTCACGTAGCGGTGCTCGAAGTCGGCCCAGCTCTGGCGCTGCACCTCGGTCACGAGTTCGGCGAAGGTGCCGGCCGACACCGCGTCCACCTCCAGCAGGTCGAAGGAGGCGAACTCGCCGACGAGTCGGTCGACCTCCTCGTGCACCGGCAGCCGGTTCACGGCCGTGAAGTTGAGGGTGAACCGCTGGCTCTTGCTCCAGGTGCCGATGGTCACGGCGAACGCGGCGAGCATGGCGCTGGACGCGGTGACGCCGAACTCGGCCGCCTTCGCCTTGATCCGCCCCCAGGACTCGGCGTCCAACCGGGCGTGCCGGCGCACGAACGCCAACCGTCCCCCGGTGCCGGCGCCCTGCGCGGTGGGCAGTTCGGGAGCCGGCGGCAGGGTGCGGACCCGCTCGCGCCAGTACTCCAGGGCCCGCTCGTAGCGGGGGGTTCCCCGCAGTTCCTCCTCCGCGTGCACGTAGTCCCGGAAGGACAGCGTCAGCGGCGCCGGCTCGTGGTCGGGCTCGTGGTAGGAGTCCCGCCACTGCGGCAGGATCTGGTAGAAGAACGAGGAGACGTCGGCGACCAGCAGGTCGAAGCTGATGTGCACCCGGACGACGTGCTCCGGCAGCAGGCTGACCCGTACCTCCCACAGCGGCCAGACGTCCGCGCGCCGCACTTCGGCGCCCATCCGGTCGCGCAGCGCGGCCAGTTGCCGGTCCGCCTCGCCGGCCGCCGCGTCCCGCAGGTCGAGCACGGCGAACCGGTACGGGGTCGTGTCCGGCAGGACCCGCTGCCGGCCGTCGGGGAGGACGACCATGCGCAGTGCGTCGTGCCGCCCCACCACCCGCTGCCAGGCGCGTTCCAACTGCTGCACGTCGATGGTGCGGCTGTCGAACTCGAAGTACAGGTGCGGTGCCACCCCGCCCATGTCGAAGCTGGACAGGCGTCCGATCCACTGCGCCTGCTGCATCTCGGTGAGCGGGAACGGTTCGAACCGCTGCTCCGGCCGGGGGACGACGGTGGGCAGGCGGTCCCCGGTCCAGGCACCGCCGGCCGCGCGCACCCGCTCGGCCAGCCCGCCCACGGTGGGGGCGGTCAGCAGGGCGCCCATCGGCACCGTGACCCCGGTGGTGGCCTGGAGCCGGTTGAGCACCTGGGTGGCCAACAGCGAGTGGCCGCCGAGTTCGAAGAAGTCGTCCCGGGTGCCGATCGGCGCGATGCCGAAGAGTTCCTCCCACACTCCGGCGATGGTGGTCTCCCACTCGTCGGCCGGCGCCGCGTAGGCGGTGACCAGGGTGCTCGGCCGGGTCGCCCGGACGACGCCCGCCCCCTCGGCCGCCGCCTCTTTGGCGGGTTCGGTGCCGGGCCCAGCGAGGTCCGCCGCGAGGGACCCGTCCGGGGCCGCGCCGCGCGGCTCGATCCAGTACCGCTGGCGCTGGAACGGGTATCCGGGCAGTTCCACCCGCTCGCGGCGGCCCTCGTGCAGGGCGGGCCAGTGCACCGCGCCGCCGAAGAGCCAGAGGTCGCCCAGGGCGGTGCGCAGCACCCGGGCGTCGTCGACGGACTCGTCCGGCCTGCGCATGGTGGTGACGGCGGCGGCCCGCGGGCCGTCGGGCCGGCCGCAGGCCCGGGCCAGGGTGCTCAGCGTGTTGCCGGGTCCCACCTCGACCAGCACGGCGGGCCGGTCCGCGACCGCGGTGCGGACCGCGTCGGCGAAGCGGACCGGGCGACGCATGTGGCTGCCCCAGTACTCCGGGTCCGTCGCCAGTTCGGTGGTGACGGGCTCCCCGGTGATGCAGGAGACGAAGGGAAGGCCGGGGGCGGCGAGCGGGGCCTCGGCGACCGCGCGGGTGAAGGGCTCCACGACCGGGTCCATCATGGCGGAGTGGAAGGCGTGCGAGGTGTGCAGCGGGCGGACGGCGACCTCCGCGGCGGCCAGCCGGGCGGCCAGTTCGGCCACGGCCTCGTGCGGCCCGGAGGCCACGCACAGGGCGGGCGCGTTGACGGCGGCGATGGACACCCCGGGCGGGAGGAGGGGCTCGACCTCCGTCGCGGGTGCCGCGACGGAGAGCATGGCTCCGGTGGGCTGCTCCTGCATCAGGGTGCCCCGAAGGGCGACCAGACGCGCCGCGTCGGGCAGCGAGAGGACTCCGGAGAGGCAGGCCGCGGTGAACTCGCCGACGCTGTGCCCCACCATGACGTCCGGTTCGACGCCCCAGGACATCAGCAGCCGGGCCAGCGCGTACTCGGTGGCGAACAGGGCGGGTTGTGCCAGTGCGGTCCGGGTCAGGCCGTCCGCGGCGGGTTCCTCGGGGTAGAGCACGGTGCGCAGGTCCAGGCCGAGCGGCTCGGCCAGCAGCCGTGCGCACTCGTCCACGGCTGCGGCGAAGACGGGTTCGCCCGTGTAGAGCCCGCGGCTCATGCCCGGGTACTGGGCGCCCTGTCCGGGGAAGAGGAACACCACCTTCGCCGGGTTGCGGCCCGCGTCGGCGCTGCGCACCCGCCCCGGGTCGGAGCCGGCCAGCAGCGCCGCCGCCTCGGCCGTGTCCGCGGCCAGCACCGCGCGCCGGTAGCGCATCGCCCCGCGCCCCGTCTGGAGGGTGTGCGCGACATCGGCCAGCGGGGTCCGTTCGAGTGCGGCGAGTCGGTGGGAGACGCCTCGGGCGGCCTCGTCCAGCGCCTCCGGTGACGCGGCCGAGAGCACCACCAGGTGCGGGTGGTCGGGGGTGGGTGCCGGGGGGTCGGGGGTCGGCTCCGGTGCCTCCTCCAGCACCACGTGCGCATTGGTTCCACCGATGCCGAAGGAGCTGACCCCGATGCGGCGGGGGAACGCGTCCTGCTGCCAGGGGCGCAACTGCGCGTTGACGAAGAACGGTGTCGACGGGAAGTCGATGCGCGGGTTGGGCTGCTGGAAGTGGAGACTGGGCACCAGGGTGCGGTGGTGCAGTTGGAGCACCGCCTTGATGAAGCTGGCGATGCCCGCCGCCGACTCCAGGTGCCCGATGTTGGACTTGACCGAGCCGACGGCACAGAACTGGGTGTCCGTGGTGTGCCGGCCGAAGGCCCTGGCGAGTGCCGTGATCTCGATCGGGTCGCCCACCCGGGTGCCCGTGCCGTGCGCTTCGACGGCGGTGATCGAACGGGCGGGCACCCCGCTGTCGGTGAGGGCCGCGGCGACCACCGCCTCCTGCCCGAGCACGCTCGGAGCGGTGTAGCCGACCTTGTCGTCGCCGTCGTTGTTCACCGCGGAGCCCTTGATCACGGCGAGTACCCGGTCGCCGTCGCGCCGGGCGTCGGCGAGCCGCTTGAGCACCACCACGCCGACTCCGTTGCCGAAGACCGTGCCCGCGCCGTCCGCGTCGAACGGACGGCAGTGCCCGTCCGGCGAGTAGATCAGGCCCTGCTCGTAGCGGTATCCGACGCGGTGCGGCACCCGTACGCACACCCCGCCGGCGAGGGCGAGCGCGCAGGTGCCCGAGCGCAGTGCCGAGACCGCCTGGTGGACCGCCACCAGGGAGGTGGAGCAGGCGGTCTGCACGGTGACCGCGGGGCCGGTGAGTCCGAGCTTGTGGGCGGTGCGGCTGGCCAGGTAGTCCTTGTCGTTGTGGATCTGGAGTTCGAACATCGTGGAGTCGAGCACGATCCGATGTCCACCGAGCAGGTTGGACATCAGATAGGCGGGCATGTTCGCTCCCGCGAACACTCCGGTGGTGCCGCAGCGTGCCGGGTCGATCCCGGCGTGTTCCATCGCGTGCCACGCGCTCTCCAGGAAGAGCCGCTGCTGCGGATCGAGGAGCGCCGCCTCCCGTGCGGTGAAGCCGAAGAACCCGGCGTCGAAGAGGTCGATCCCTTCGAGCGTCGGTGCGGCGGCGACGTAGTCCCGCCCGCCGACGAGCTCCTCGTCGAGCCCTTCTGCGCGCAGGTCCTCATCGGTCAGCGGCTCGATCGACTCGACGCCGGAACGCAGGTTGTGCCAGAAGGCGTCGAGGTCGGGGGCGCCGGGGAAGCGGCCCGCCATCCCGACGACGGCGATGTCGGGATCGCCGTCTGGACGGGCACCCGGAGCGGGGGCAGCGGAAGTCACGCGGGGGTCTCCTTTTCAGAGGAAGCCATCGGCCGGGCGGCACGGATGGGTCAGGGGCGGGTCGGCCGGGGCAGGGCCAGGCGGTCCACGTCGTAGGTGGTCGCACCGTCCAGGCACAGTTCGCCGCAGACCTTGCCCAGCAGCGGTACGAACTTGAACCCCCACCCACCGGTGGCGATCACCACGTTCTCGCCGCCGGTGAAGCGGCCTTCCGCCGTGCCGAGGAAGAACTGCCGCTCGGGGTCGGCGGGGAGCACGGCGAGACAGGCGCCCCGCACCAGCGGGCGCGGGTCCACCAGCGGCAGGTGCCGTTCGACCCAGTCGCAGGCCCTGGTCACGTGACGGGGGTCGGGGGCGCCGGTCGCCCGCTCGGGCTCGGAGAGCGCGTTCACCTCGAACACGGGGCCGATCCGGACGAGGTCGGTGTCCTGCCAGGAGTTCGGGGGGAACCCGTAGAACAGGTTGGTGTCCTCCTCGGTCGGTTCCTGGAAGACGAACCAGAACGGATAACGGGCCCGGGGGTCGCGCTGTCGCAGGGTCACCAGCGCCATCTCGAACACGTTGAGGTCCAGTCGGGTGCCGAGCGGCTCCAACAGCCTGTTGGCGTAAGGGCCGTTCGCGAGGACGACCTTGTCCGCCCGGCACCAGCCGCGCGAGGTGCGCAGCCGCACGCCGTCGGTGTCGGGAACCAGTTCCTGCACCGGTTCCCCCGCACGCAGCGCGCACCGAGCCCCGGTGAGCTTGAGCAGGCCCGACACCGTGGCGCGCACGTCCACCGCTCCGCCGTCGGGCTGCACGAAGCCCTCGAAGTGCCGGGGCAGGTGGGCGAATCCGTATCGGCGTTCGATGTCCGAGGCGGTGAGCCACTCGTAGGGGATGGACAGTTGGTCCATCGTCCGCGCGGTCTCCGAGATCTTCCCCTCGTTGGTGGCCACGTCGACGTCGCCGAACCAGAGGCTGCCGAATGCATGCAGCAACGTTTCCCCGCTGGCCCGTTCGAGGTCCCGCCAGAGCGGCAGGGCCTCACCGGTCAGCCGGCACAGGTCCGGTTCGGTGTACTGCAACCGCCAGTGGCGCTCCGCGCCGCTCGTGCCGGACCTCTCGTTGCCGAACTCGAACTGCTCGAAGACCGCGACGCGCGCCCCGCGCCGGACGGCGTGCCACGCCGAGGCGAGCCCGACCGGGCCGCCGCCGACCACGACGACGTCGTAGTGCTCCGCTTCGGACACTAGGTCCATCCCTTCGTCTTGCGTGCCGTTCCCGCCTCGATCGGGGTCCCCCGGACCTCCTCGCGCAGGACGGCGTCCACGGCGGACGCCAGTCGGTCGACCTGCCGGTCGGTCATTCCGGGATGACACGGCAGGTTCACCTGTTGCTCGAACCACATGCGCTCGGCCACCGGGCACTCGCCGAGGTCGTGGCCCATGGCCCGCCACTCGGAGAGCAGGTGCAGCGGGAAGTAGCGCAGTTGCATCTGCACGCCGAGGGCGTCGAGTCGGGAGACCAGCCGGTCCCGCATGATGCCGCTGGCCGGGTCGACGAAGAACGTGTAGAGGTGGTGCGCGTTGCGGACCCCCTCGGTTCCCCGCTGCATCCGCACGCCGGGGAACTGCGTGAGCACCTCGGTGTAGGTGCGGGCGATCTCCGCCCGCCTCCCGACCAGTTCGTCCATTCTGAGCAGTTGCACGGTGCCCACGGCCGCGTTGGGCTCCGCGAGCGTGGCGTTCGTACCGCCGTAGCGGATCGTTCCGCAGCCGTGGGTGAAGGCCAGACCCGGGTGCATCATCCAGGGGTGGGCGCTGGTGCGCTCCGCGATGGGCCGCACCTGTTCGTGGTACACCGCGTCGGCCTCGTTGGAGCGGATGCGGTCCACCCGCTCGGCGAGCGCCCCATCGAACAACGTGATCATGCCACCCTCGCCGAGGGTGGTGATGTTCTTGCTGGAGTGGAAGCTGAAGCAGCCGATGTCCGCCAGCGCCCCGGGTTTGCGACCGCGGTACTCCGAGCCCAGCGCGTGGGCGCAGTCCTCGATCACCGTGATGCCGTGGCGGCGGGCGATCGCCGTGACGGCGTCCATGTCGCAGGGCAGCCCGCCGTAGTGCACCAGGATCACCGCCCTGGTGCGGCTGGTGATCAGCGATTCGAAATGCTGGGGGTCGAGGTTCAGCGACCCCGGTTCGACATCGCAGAAACGCACCTTCACCGGATAGTTGAGCAGGGGTTGCACACTGGCCTTGTAGGTCTGCGGAGTGGCGATGACCTCGTCACCGGCGCGCAGGTCGAGCAGGCGGATGGCGATCTCCAGCGCCACCGTCCCGCTCGTCACCGACAGGGCGTGCGGAACGCCGAGGTACTCGCCGAAGCTCCGTTCGAACTCTTCGCGGCATCGCCCCCCTGACAGGTTGTCACCGGAGTTGACCAGCTGGGCCAGCACACCGATTTCCTGCTCTCCGAGCACGGACCCGAGCTGCGGGTAAGGAATTGCGTACGAATGCTCCACCGTCCACCTCCAAGGCCCCGACCGCCTGAACACCACACAATCCGAGAAATCGGATACCGATGCGACTCATCCGATGAAGTATCGCCCTGGAGACCAGGACGAATTTACGCAACCGCCTTCACGCTCCGCAGTCTTGCGATATTTGTCCGGCACAACCTCAGAGTCTCAAGTCGCGCCACCATCGGGAATACACCGGTGGGTCTAATGCCGTTCTAGACCCAGGGTCTACCCCTGTGGAACCAATGACGGATGGTGACTCGGATTAACCGAGTTCTCCCGAACGGGCATCCAGGTGACCCTACTGATCTGGCACTCTCGACCGGTGTTCGCACTCGCATGGAAAGACTAGGACCCGCGTACTAGACCATTGTCACCTCTGAAGTCCTCGATTAGCCTCGGCCTGCATCGTTGTAGCCCGACTCCGCCGGCAATGAGGAAAGACACCGAATCCGATCTTCGCCATCCGAAAACGAGGGGCAATCGCCGTGTCCGTGGACGTACTCAAAGAGCTGTTGGTCGATATCGGTATCGCAGAGACGAGACTGGACCAGATCCAACCGGACACGCGCCTCCGCGCCGACCTGGGACTCAGTTCCCTCGAAACCACGGACCTGGAGATCCAGTTGCGCGAGCGGTACGACGTCCGGATCAACCTCTGGGACCAGGTGGACTACTCGGTCGGCCAGTTGGCCGACGGAATCCGGGAGACGCCCCGATGAGCCCGCTGGACGCCCGGCCGCTCGACCCGGACGTGCCCGTCGTCGACCGGCGACGGGCCGCCTGCTACGTGCACGACGGGCTGTGGTCCACGGAGCGCGTCGCGGACCTCCTGCGCACGGCGCGCCTGCGCTCCCCCGACCACTGCGCCGTGGTCAGCGGCGCGACCCGGTTGTCCCACGGCGCCCTGCACACGGCGGTCACCGTGGCCGGACAGCGGTTGACGGGACTCGGCGTCCGCCCGGGTGACCGGGTGGTGGTGCAACTGCCGAACTGCACGGAGTTCCTCGTCCTGGTCCTGGCCCTGCTCGACATCGGGGCCCCGCCGGTCCTGGTCCTGCCCGGCTTCGGCGGCTACGAGCTGGCCCACGTGGTGCGGTCGGCGCGGCCGGTCGCGCTCGCGGTGGGGGCACCGGGCGGACCGACCGGCGCCGTGGGGTCGGCTCGACGGCTGCGCGAGGAGCACGCGTTCCTGGAACACCTGTTGTCCCTCGGCGACCCCACGACCGACGGGGTCGACCTCGCGGCGCTCTGCGACCCGCACGCGCCGTGGCACTCCGAGACCGCCGTCACGTCACCCGCCGCACCGCGCCCCGGTCCGGACGACGCCGCGGTCTTCCTGCTCTCCGGCGGCACCACCGGCCCGCCGAAGGTGATCCCCCGGGGGAACGCGGGCTACGCGTACATGATCCGCACCGCCTGCGACCTCGCCGAGGTCTCCGCGGACACGGTCTGCCTCGCGGTGATGCCGGCCGCGCACGGCTTCATCCTGAACTGTCCCGGCGTGCTCGGCACCCTGGCCGTGGGGGGCACAGTGGTCCTCGGCGACCCCACCGACCCGCGGCGGTCCTTCGAGTTGATCGAGCGCGAGCGCGTCACCCACTGCGCGCTGGTGCCCACCGTGGCGATGCAGTGGCTCGCCGCCGCGGCGGAGACCGACGCCGACCTCAGCAGCCTGCGGGTGCTCCAGATCGGCGGCGCCCGCCCCACCCCGGAACTGGCGCGCCGGATCGGGCCCGGGTTGGGCGCCGCCCTCCAGCAGTGCTACGGCATGAGCGAGGGCCTGCTCTGCTACACCAGGCTCACCGACCCCGGCGCCGTCATCGTCGAGACCCAGGGCCGCCCGGCCTCCCCGCAGGACGAGGTGTTGATCGTGGACGAACAGGGGCGACCGGTGCCGGACGGCACCGCGGGCGAGCTCCTGACCCGGGGCCCGTACACCGTCGCGGGGTACTACCGGGATCCCGCGGCCACGGCGAAGGCGTTCACGGCGGATGGCTTCTACCGGACGGGCGACGTGGCGACCCGGACGGCCGGCGGCGACCTCGTGGTCAACGGCCGGGTCCGCGACATCATCAACCGTGGCGGCGAGAAGATCCCCGCCGAGGACCTGGAGGTGATGGCGGCACGGCACCCCACCGTGCAGGCGGTCGCCGCTGTCGGGGCGCCGCACGAGATGTTCGGCGAGGTCGTGTGCCTGTACGTGGTCCCGGCGCCCGGACAGCGTCCCTCGCTGCTGGAGCTCCGCCGGTTCCTGCGCGAACTCGGTCTGGCCCCGTACAAGTTGCCCGAGTCGATGGAGGTCGTGAGCGCCCTGCCGACGACCGCCATCGGAAAGATCGACAAGAAGGCGCTCCGTGCGGATGTCGCACGGCGCACGGCTGCGGAGGCATAGCACGTGAAACACCGCATCGACGCGGACCTCCTGGTCCCCGGCTCCGGCGGGCCCACGGTCAACGGCACCGTGGTGCACGCGGGGGGCCGCATCCTGTACGCCGGACCGACGGCCGAGCTGAGCGACGAGGACCGGGCGTTGACACCGACGCGGGTGGTCGCCCTGCTCCCGGGCCTGTGGGACTGCCACGTCCACTTCGCCGGGGTCCGCGGGCGGGTGAGCACCGAGGAACTGATGCTCACCCCCGAGGCCCTGGCGGTCGCCCGCAGCGTCAAGGATGCCGAGACGGCGCTGCGGGCGGGGTTCACCAGCCTGCGCGACCTCGGCGGTTACGGCTGCGTGCTGGCGGAAGCCGTCCGGGAGGGCACCTTCGTCGGCCCCCGCATCTACAGCGCGAACCAGGTCATCGGACAGACCGGCGGCCACACCGACGTGCACCGGTTGCCGCTGCGCTGGGTGACCGACCCCTGTCGGTCCGGTGGCACGCTCTGCATCGCGGACGGCGTGGACGAGTGCGTCCGGGCCGTGCGTCGCCAACTGAGGGCGGGGGCCGAGGTGATCAAGGTCTGTACCTCGGGCGGTGTGCTCAGCGAGGTGGACAATCCGGTCCACCAGCAGTACCGCAGCGAGGAACTGCGCGCGATCGTCACCGAGGCGGCGCGGGCGGAGCGGGTCGTCGCGGCGCACTGCCACGGTCGGGCCGGCATCCTCGCCGCGATCGACGCCGGCTGCCACACCGTCGAGCACGGCACCGAACTCGACGAGGAGTGCGCCGACCGCATGGTCGAGCGCGACATGATGCTCGTGCCCACCCGCACCATCTACGAGGCGTTGCGGCACAACGTGTCCGCGCTGCCACCGCGTTGGCGGGACCGCTTCGACGCCATGGCGGAACGGCACCACAGGTCGATCGGCCTGGCACACCGCCGTGGGGTCCGTCTCGCCCTGGGCACCGATCTGGGCACCAGCGACCGTGACGGGCCGCTCTCCTGGGGCCGGCACGGGAGCGAGTTCGCCCATCTGGTCGAGGCGGGGCTGAGTCCGTTGGAGGCCGTCGAGGCGGCCACCGCGCACGGGCCGGCGACCCTGGGGCCCCGGGGGCCCCGCTCCGGTCGCCTCGCCCCCGGGTACGACGCCGACCTCCTGGCCGTGGACACCGACCCCCTGGCCGAGATCGCGGTGCTGGCCGATCCGCACCGCCTCACCCACGTGTGGAAGTCCGGGGAACTCGTCCACCGCCGTTCCACCGCCCCGGGCGACACCTCCGACCGGTCCTGCTGAACGGATCGCGCCGCCGTGTCCGTACCCACCCGGTACGGACACGGCGGCGTCCACGCGTGCCGACGGGCCGGCGGGCGGTCGTGGCTGCACGCACCGCCCGCCGGCCGTCGTTGCGCCCGCGGCGGCGCCGCGAACGGAACGGACCGCCCCGCGCTCAGGCCGTCCGGGAGACGCTCCAGTCCGAGACGAACTGCTCCATCGAGGTCACGCCCGCATTGACCTGCGCGAAGGCGTCCATGGCCGGCTGGTTCCCCGCGATGCCCGCCAGGAGTTCGTCGAATTCCGGGGGGGCTGGCTCCAGCCCCGAGACCTGCAAGGTGAACTCGTAGACGGGTCGGGCGTGCTGGTCGCGCAGCCTCTGGTAGGCGGCCATCGCGGTGTCGAACGGTTGCCGCCCGGACAGCGCCCCGTCCACGGCGTCGGCGCAGAGCTCGGCGGAGAGGAACGCGTCGCTGATGCCCTGGGCGGTGAAGAAGTCCTTGCAGTAGCCGGCGTCGCCGACCAGGACCCAGCCGGGGCCGAAGGGCTCCCGGAAGAAGTTCGGCAGGGCCGCGCCGACCACGCGCGACTCGCGCCGGGCCGCACGGATCCGCTGCGCCCACGCCGGCGCCAGCTCGAAGTTCCCGAGGTAGTTGCCCTCGATGTCCTTCCGCACCTCGTCGAACTCGGCGAACGGCCAGCAACCGCCCACCAGGGTCAGGCCGTCGTGGGTCGGCCAGGCCCCGAACGCGCGGTGCGGCCGGGAGTGGGCCAGGAAGACGCCGTCCATCTCCAGCCCGCTGAAGTAGCTGTAGTAGCCGCACATCAGGCGCGGGTGCTCGTGGTACCGCCGGGCGCCCACCGCGCGGGCGACCGAGGAGTGCAGTCCGTCCGCACCGATCACCAGGCGGGCGCGCTCGGTGACCGTCGGGCCGTCGGACTCCCGCCCCCGTACGCCGACCACCCGGCCTTCCTCGAAGAGGACCTCCGAGACGGTGAAGCCCTCGCGGACCTCCGCGCCCGCCGCCCCCGCCGCGTCCAGCAGCATCTTGTCCAGCACGATCCGGCGGGGCGCGTACGCCACCGGCTCCGCGGTGGTGCCCGGACCTCCCGAGAGGACCAACGGACCGAAGTCGAACGCGTACGTGTGGATGGGAGGGCATCCGGTGAACACCAGAGCGTCCAGCAGGCCCCACCGGCGCAGGGCCGCGACCCCCGGTGGATGGACCAGGTGCGTCGAGACCGTGTCGCTGGGGAAGGTCGCCCGGTCCACCACCAGAACCCGGTACCCCCTCCTCGCCAACAGCATCGCGGTGGGCGACCCCGCGCAGCGGGCGCCCACGACGATCGCGTCGTAGCCGCTTCCCCTCATCTGCCGCTCCTTTCCCGCACTCGTGTGCCGTTCTCCGCACGTACGACGGCCACCGTTCGGAGAACCCACCGCCGAACGGGACGACACGGCAGAGTAGGCACGCCCGCGGAGCGACGGCAATAAGACTAGATCCACGGTTGTAAAACCAAGCAGTCCATTGGATGACACATCAGCCCTAGCCCGGCGAGTATGCGTCCTTGTACCTTCGGAAGGACTGTGGAGGCAGTGCAGCCACGCGTGTTCTTCGGCACGCCACTTTCCTACGGCTCCGCCGTCCACGCCCATTTCAGCCGACCGTGGAACATGAATTCCCGAGGAGCAAGGAAATGAATCCATCCGCTGCGTCCGCCCTCGACACCTCATGGGACAGCCCCCCGGAAGCACCGGAGCTCATTCAAGAGGCAATGGCCTGGCACTTCGATCCCAGGACGGGTTCTCCGTTCTGGCAGGAGCAGGCGAAGAGCCTGGATTTCGATCCGCGCAAGGACGTGCGGTCGGTGGCGGACCTGTCCTTGTTCCCCCATGTCGTCGACGAGTTGCGGAACGTCCGGTTGGAAGACCTGGTGCCGCGCGGCTACGGCCCCCTGGAGGCGTTGCCGACCCCGCCGGTGGTCGGGGAGAGCGGCGGTACGACCGGCGCGCCGAAGCGGGTGTTCGTCCTGCCCGACGTCCGGGAACAGTCCTGGGCCTGGTACTACCACCGCCTCGTGGAACACGGGATCGCCACGGGTGACAACTGGCTCGGCGTCATGCCGGCCGGACCGCACATGGCCGGCATCCTGGCCCAGGACACCGCGCAGCGCTTCGGCGGCATCTTCTACACCCTCGACTTCGACCCCCGTTGGGCGAAACTCGTCATCGGCCGCGGCGCCGTCGACGAGATGAAGGGGTACGTCACCCATCTGGTCAACCAGGTCGAATGGATCCTCCAGAGCCAGGACATCCGCGTGATGGTCATCACGCCGCCGCTGATCGAGGCGGTCTGCCAACGGAGTCATCTGGTGGACCTGATCAACGCGAAGGTGAACACCGTCATCTACGGTGGCACCTCGATGGACGAGGACACCCGTCACCTGCTGCGCACCGAGGTCTTTCCCCGGGTGAACTTCGTCAGCATCTTCGGCAGCACGATGATCTTCTGTGCGATGCCGGAGCGTCCCGGAGCGCCGGCCGGTGAGTCCCCTGTGTTCGACCCGCCCTCCCCGTTCTCCATGTTCTCGGTGATCGATCCCGCCACCGGGCGGAACGTCCCGTACGGGGAGCGGGGCCAGATGGTCACGCACCACATCACGCGCAACCTCTTCCTCCCCAACAACCTGGACCGGGACACCGGCATCCGGCATCCGCACCGCCTCGGCTACCCGGGCGACGCGGTGTCGGAGATCAAGCCCGTGCGGGAGTTCGGTGACACCGCCGTGATCGAGGGGGTCTACTGACGTGTCGAGCGCGTCCCCCGCGCTGACGGACCTCCACGCGCTGGGTGCGGGCGGACCGTACCGCAGTCGCAACCTCGACGTCGTCCTGGACGTCACCGGCCGACCGGTGGCCGAACTGAGCCTCGTGCCCTGGCTGTTCGCCCAACGCACCCTCCAGGCGCTGCGCACCGCGGTCCCGCCGGACCCGGCGCGCCGCGCCAAACTCCTCACCAGGGCCGGCTGGCTCTTCGCGAGCGGCTCCGTGGACGGCGTCTCCCCCGACGTCCACCACCGCACCGTGGCCTCGGTGTCCGGCCTGCCCGTCTCCCTGGTGCGGGAGGTGACCCGGCAGGTCGGTGACTACGCGGCCACCGCCCACGACAGCGTGCGTCAGGCGCGCCCCGTCGGCGCCGCCGACAGTTGGCGCGACCACCGCGTACGGCAGGGCTCCGGGGTCTGGACCCGGCGCGGCGAGGTCCTGGTGTGCCATGCGCCGGCCAACTCCCCCGTGGTGCACACGGCGTGGTTGGACGCCCTGGCCCTCGGCTACCGGGTGGCGATCCGCCCCTCGCAGCGGGAGCCCTTCACCGCGCACCGACTCGTCACCGCATTGCGGCAGGTGGGCTACGACAACGACCAGGTGGCCCTGCTGCCCACCGACCATCCGACGGCGGACCGGTTGGTCGGCGAGGCGGACCTGGCCCTCGTCTTCGGCGGCGAGGAGGTGGTCCGCGCGTACGGGTCCGGCACCCTGGTGATGCCCTTCGGGCCCGGTCGGTCGAAGATCCTGCTCACCGCCGGTGCCGATCCGGCCCGGCACTTGGACGTCCTCGCGGAGTCCGTCGCCGGACATGCCGGAACGGGGTGCGTCAACGCCACCGCGGTGTTCGTGGAGGGCGATCCCGCGCCCGTCGCCGCGGCGATCGCCGAGCGGCTGGCCGTACTGCCCTCGCTCCCCCCGGGCGACGAGGCCGCCCGGTTGCCGGTCCGCCGCAGCGCCGTCGCGCACGCGGTGGACCAGCAGTTGCGGGCCCGGGCCGGCACCGCACGGCCGGTGCTGGGTGCGGACGGGATCGTCGAGGAACTCGGCGACGGTTCGGCGGTGCTGCGCCCGGCGGTGTTCCTGCTGGACCGTGCGGACGCTCCGCAGGCCCGCGTCGAGATGGGGTTCCCCTGTGTGTGGGTGGCGCCGTGGCGGCGCTCCGGCGACTGGTTGGCCCCCTTGCGCCACACCCTGTCGTTGACCGCCTTCACCGACGACGCGGAACTCATCGGTGCGCTGGTGGCCGAGCCGACCATCGACAAGGTGCACATCGGCGACCGCCCGACCACCTGGACCCGCCCCGGGCTCCCGCACCAGGGCTACCTCGGCGAGTTCCTGATGCGGACCAAGGCGGTCGTCGTCGACTGATCGCCCGCCGTCCCGCCCGGACGGACGGTGGCCGTGTTCCCGAGGGCCTCCCCGGGAGCACGGCCACCGTCCGTCCGGTTCCGGCTCCTACGGTGCGACGGCCTCGATCATGTGCAGGGAGGAGTCCACCGGCCGCACCCGCCGAACGGTCAGCCCGGCCCGCTCGACGATCTCCAACAGCCCCGCCCGGGTGTGCTTCTGGCCGCCGATGACCAGGAGCATCCGCAGGTCCATCGCCGAGGCGAGGGCCCGTCCCTCCCCGTCGCCGTCGACGAAGTCGTCCACGATGACCATCCGGGCCCCCGGCGGAGCCGATGCCACCGCGTTGCGCAGGATCCGCACCGAGGCGTCCGCGTCCACCCCCAGAATGTTCTTGAACAGGTAGACGTCGGCCCGGACGGAGACCTCCCGGAGGCAGTCGCCGGGGACCAGGTGCACCCGGTCGGCCAGCTCACCGCCCGGACGGAGCCGGGCGTCCGCGTCGGCCACCACCCCGGGCAGGTCCAGCAGGTACCCGAGCGCTCGGGGGTGACGCTCCAGGAGGGTGCGCAGAACCAGCCCCTGGCCGCCGCCGACGTCGGCGATCGTGTCGGTGCCGGCGAGGGGGATCATGTCGGCGAGGGTCATCGCGGACAGTCTGGCCTGCTGGGTCATGGCCCGGTCGAACACCCCGGCCGACTCCGGCCACTGCGTGTGCAGTTGCTCGTAGAACCGCCGCCCGTACGCGTCGCTGAACACCTCGCTCCCGGTGCGCACCGACTCGTCGAGCCGGCCCCAGAGCGACCACAGCCACGGCTCGGTGCACCACAGCACCAGGTGCTTCAGGCTGTTCGGGGAGTCCTCCCGCAGGGCGCGGGAGGACTCGGTGTGGACGAAGGAGCCCTTGCCGTCCTCGGCGAACACCCCGTGGGAGGTGAGCGCCCGCAGGAGCCGCCGCAGGGCCGTCGGGTGCGCGCCGACCGCCGACGCGAGGTCCTCGGCCGTCGCCGGCGCCTCGCCGAGGGCCTCGGGCAGGCCCAGGGTCACGGCCGCGCGCACGGCGGCCGCGCGGGCGGCGCCCAGCGCGTGCTCCAACAGTCCCCCCACCGGGGAACCGGTCGTTCCGGCACTGCTCATCGGAAGACACCTCTCTGTCCGTGCGGCCGTGGTGGGCGACCACCGGTTCGGGACCGGGCGCGCCGACCGTTCGATGGGTTCCGTTCCCCCGCGTCCTCAGCGGACGAGGCGGTGTCCCTCCTGGTGCCGGAGGATCGCGCAGACGTCGCGCAGGGCCGCTCCCGTCCGGGCGATGTCCTCGTCCGTCAGATGGACGGACGGTTCGAACCGCACCGAGTTCCCCGCGGGTCCGACCGGGAGCACCCGGATGCGGTGCTCGCGCAGGACGTAGCCCGCGATGACGTACCCGAGCGTGCCGGCCCGCGCCGGCTCCCCGATGGGGTCCGAGGACGCCTGTGACTGGTCGGTGAACTCCAGTCCGAGCATCAGGCCGATGCCCTCGACGGCGTCCACCACGTCCGGGAACTCCGCGCGGACGGATTCGAGGACCTCCCGCAGCCTGTCCCCCCGCTCGGCGGCCCTCGCGTACGCCCGGCCGCCCTCGGCCTCCAGCATGTCCAGCACCTTCCGGGCCAGGGCGCCGGAGAACCCGTCCTTGGCGAAGGTGGAACTGTGGATCACTTCGAACTCCGGGCGGAACCGGTCCCGGTGGAAGAGCGCCACCGAGTTCTTGGCGATGCCGCCGCCGAGGCTCTTGGCCAGTGTGTAGTAGTCGCCCCGCAGCCCCATGTGCGAACTGGCGAAGAAGGCGCCCGTCCGACCCATGCCGCTGTGGATCTCGTCCACGACCAAGGGGCATCCGACCTCGTCGCACACGGCCCTGATCGCGCGTGCGGACGCTTCGGTGAGGGGGCGCATGCCGTTGGCCCCCTGCACCGGCTCCACGAAGAAGGCGCCGATCACCGGGTAGTCCCGCGCCACCGCGTTCACCACGCCGTCGTCCAGCACGACGTCCCACAGGCTTTCGCGCACGCCCTCGACGGCGGCCTTCATGGCCTCCGGCCGGTCCGGGGGCAGGAAGACGGTCGACGGACCCAACGAAGCGAAGGGAACCCGCCACACGGGGTTCCGGGTGAGTTGCACACTGGCGACGAGCTTTCCGTGGAAGGCGTGCTCCAGGGCCAGGTAGACGGGACCCCTGGCGAGCAGGGCGGCATTGCGGCGCTCGACCTCCGCGATCAGTGCCTCCCCGGGGTCGAGGCCGTCGCCCGACTGCTCCGGACGCACCTGCGGGTCCTCGCCCACGGTCGCCCGGCCCTCGCGCAACGCCTGCCGCGCCGCCTCGATGTGGGCGTCGACCTCCTGGACGAGCTTCGCCACCCGGGCCTGACGCTCCAGTTCCGCGTGCTTCATGCAGATCTCGATGGCCTCGGCACCGCTGTTGGCGAAGATCGCCGCGTACCCCGGTCCGGTGTCCGGGACCTCCCGGCGCAGAATCGCGTTCAGCATCGCGGCGAGGTCCTGGGCGTGGGACTGCCGGGACAGTTGGGCGAACACCGGAATTTGCCGGTCCAGGACGCTCTTCGCATGCTCCACGATCTCCGGGTCGTGGTGACCGAATATCAGTGCCCCGAAGCCGCACACATGGTCGAGGACGGCGACCTCCTGCCCGTCCCCGTCCGTGAAGTACAGGGTGTTGCCTTCCGCCCGGGTGTATTCGATTCCGAGTCCCATTCCGTCGAGCCAGTCGTTCAGTACCCGGTCCGCAAAGACCTGCTCGTCCAACGGACGGCTCATGACTTCGCCCCTTTCGCGATCGCCGAAGCCCCGCGTCGAACACGCCAGCGTTCTTCCGTCGTGCGGGATGACGGACCCTACAGTCGCAACTCACTCAACGACAACGGCTTAGATCCACGGGTTTAGCCGGCCTCAAACCTTCGTCGATGTTTCATGCCCTCAATACCGTTCCACGGGTAGGCTGGTCCGACGATCAGGCCCGAAAGCAGGGATGGTCACCACTCCCGTGCGACGCCTCCAGTCGACCACATCATTTCCCTGAGGATATTGAAGAATGGACACCGAAAACGGGTCCGCTAGCCCTCCGGAGCAGATTGCAGACATGGCGGACAACCATGAGAAGTGACAGCCGTGACGAAAAGGCGGCCAGCATCCTCCGTGCCCTTCCCGACCCCGTCACGGTCCGGCCCGACGACATCCGCTACGAAAACCTGTGCCGCGCCTACAACTACCGCTTCGTCGCCAGGCCGGACTACTTCCAACTGGCGCACTCCCCGCAGCAGGTGGAATCCGCCGTCCGCGCCGCGGTGGCGGCGGGGAAGCGGATCGTCGCCCGCTCCCGCGGACACTGCGGCGAGGACTTCGTCGCCTCGCCCGACGTGGAGGTGGTCCTGGACCTCTCCCCCATGTCCCGCGTCGGATTCGACCCGGAGCGGGGTGCCTTCGTCGTCGAGGCCGGCGCCTCCGTGGGGCGGATGGTCCGCGAGCTCTTCCACGGCTGGGGGGTCACCGTCCCGTGCGGCTTCTGCATGGGCGTGGGCGCGGGCGGACACATCAGCGGCGGCGGCTACGGGCCCATGTCCCGGCGGATGGGGCTCAGCGTCGACCACCTGGACGCGGTCGAGGTGGTGGTCGTGGACGGGAACGGCACGGTGTCGACGGTCGTGGCGAGCCGTGCGGAGAACGACCCGAACCGGGACCTGTGGTGGGCGCACACCGGTGGCGGCGGCGGGAACTTCGGGGTGATCACCCGGTACTGGATGCGCTCACCGGGCGCCTCCGGCACCGACCCCGCCGGGTTGCTGCCCCGCCCGCCCGGCGCACTGCACATCGCCGAGGCGAGCTGGTCGTGGGAGGACCTGGCCGAGGCGGACTTCGTCCGGTTGACCGGCAACTTCCTGGACTGGCAGGCGCGGAACAGCGCACCCGACTCCCCCGATGTCGACCTGTACGCCACCCTCAACTGCCTGCACCGCTCGGCGGGGAACGTCGGCCTCCAGGCGCACCTGCCCGAGGACGCCCCGCACGCCTCTGCCCGCATGGACGCCTTCCTCCACGCGCTCCGGAGCGGAGTGCGCGCCGCTCCCGCGGTCTCCCGGCAGTCCCTGCCGTGGCTGGCGGCGACCCAGTACCTGGCGGTCCCCGACACCGGGCCCTCGGCGATCGCCCTCCGCTGCAAGGTCAAGTCGGCGGACCTGTGCGCCCCGCACACCCCGGAGCAACTGGCCACCGCCCACCGGCACCTCACCCGGGACGACTACCGGGGCGGCTACGCGTCGCTGGAGTACATCGCCTACGGAGGCGAGGTGAACGCCGTGCCCACCGGTGCGACCGCCGTTGCGAGGGGCGCCCTGACGAAGTCGTTCTACATGGTGACCTGGAAGGACCCGGCCGACGACGAGAGGCAAGTGCGGTGGATCCGTGAGTTCTACCGCGACATGCACGCGTCGACGGGCGGGGTGCCGGTACCGAACGACGTCACCACGGGTGCCTACATCAACTACGCGGACGTCGATCTGGCCGATCCCGAGTGGAACTCCTCCGAGGTCCCGTGGCACGCCCTGTACTACGGCGCGAACTACCCGAAGTTGCAGGAAGTGAAGGCGAAGTGGGATCCGTTGAACGTGTTCCACCACGCCTTGTCCGTCGTCGCCGAACCATGACCGGACCGGGGCGGGACGCGGCACCTCCCGCCACCCGGCCGCCCCCGGCACCGGGCACCCCCCGGGTCGTCGACGCGCCGGTGGGCACGGTCTCCGGGCCGACCGGGCGTCCCCGTCGACGCACTCCCCCCGTATCCCGACTTGGAAGGACGGACGCACACATGACCGTCGAGGCAGATGCGCGGCGCACCGTGATCACGGCGATCTTCGGGACGCTGGCGACCCAGGCCGTCGGCGCCGCGGCACGGCTGGAGCTGGCGGACCTCATCGGTGACACCGAGGCCGACACCGCCGATCTGGCCACGGCCTGCGGCCTGCCGGCGCACCAGCTGAACAGGCTGTTGCGCACCCTGGCCTCGCTCGGCCTCTGCGCCGAACCCAGGCCGGGCGTCTTCCGGCTCACCGCTGCCGGAGCGCTGCTGCGCCGTGACGATCCGGCGTCGCTGCTCGCCTTCGCCGAGCTGTTGACGCACGAGGTCTTCCAACGCAACTGGCTGAACGTCGAGAAGTCGCTGCGCTCCGGACGGGCCTCGTTCGACGAGGAGTACGGCAAGCCGGTGTACGACTACATGTCGGAACGGCCGGAGCTCGCCGCCCTGTTCCACGCGGCGATGAGCAAGCGCCACCTGCCCGCGGAGATGGCCTCGGCGATCTCCGCGGCCTACGACCTGGGCCGCTTCGACACGATCGTCGACGTCGGGGGCGGGGACGGCACGCTGCTCGCCGCGTGGTTGCACCGGCATCCGCATCTGACGGGCACGGTGTTCGAGACGGAGGCGGGGGCGGCTCGGGCCCGGGAGACCATCGCCGCCGCCGCGTTGGAGGGGCGCTGCCGGGCGGTCGCGGGAGACTTCTTCGTCGAGGTGCCGAAGGGCGCGGACCTGTACTTCATCAAGAACGTGGTGCTCAACTGGGACGACGAGCGCGCCTGGACGATCCTGCGCCGGGTGCGGGACGCCGTGCCCGCACACGGCAGGCTGCTCATCGCCGAGCCCGTCCTGCCGGACACGGCCGACGTGGACACGCTCAACCACGCGGCCATGGAGAACCCCTACCTGACCGACCTGCACATGCTGGTGACGATCGGCGGACGCCAGCGCACCCGGGCGGAGTACGTCGCGCTCTGCGCCCGGGCGGGGCTGCGCGTCACCGAGGTCGTCCCGTTGGCGCAGGAGATCAACGCCTCGCTCATCGAGGCCGTGCCCGACGGCAGGCTCTGACCCCGGGCGGCCAAGGGCCCCGGGAGGCCGGGGCCCTTGCCGCTGCCCGGTCCTTCGCCGGGGGACGGTCAGGAGGGCGTGCCCTCCCGGCGCTGGTCCGGCACCAGCCCCTGCCGCATCGCGATGACCACGGCTTCCGTACGGTCCGCGACACCGAGCTTGTGGTAGACCATGTGCAGGTGCGCCTTCACCGTCTGCTCGGTGATGTGCAGCGAACGGCCGATCCGGCGGTTCGACAGCCCCTGGGCCAGCAGGCTCAGCACCTCCTTCTGACGCCGGGTCAGGGGCAGGGGCTTGTGCCCGGTGCTCGAACAGTCCTCCGCCGCGGGGGCCACCCGGCCGGACTCGCCCGGGGGCTCCACCGGTGCTCTGGGCGCGCCGGCGACGGACGGCTGGTTCGGAGCGTCCCGCGGGACCCGGTCCCGATGACGCGGGGCGATGAGGTTCTTCCGGGCACGGCGGGCGATGTCACCGAGTTCCTGGAGGAGCGTCAGGACTTCGTCGATCTGGGTGATGGCCGCCTGGGCATCGTCCTCGCCCGGGCGTTCCGTCAAGGGCATGACGTTCGCACGATCAATCACCGAGTGATTCGCCTTTCGTTTGGTGGGGGTTCCTGACGAGCACTTCGGATGTTCGGGGGTCACTCCGCCATGCCGGTTCCGGTCAGGAATCCGACGGTGATCCGAAGGTCGGTACGGCGCGCTCTCGAAAGACGAGTCCGGGACCCTGGTACGACGGTCACCGCGGACGCGAGGGAGGGAAGACGTGGTTCTGGTGCTTTCGCCGACCGAGCCAGCACGAAGGACGGTCGCCTCACGCGCCCTTGCCACGTCCCGTCACCTCCGTCACCGATGCGGAAAGACGGCGTGGAATGCACATGTGCATGGGGTTTTCTCGGCGGTAGCCAGGGGGCATGCTGAGATCAGGGTTCCCTCGGTGGTGGTCTGTTCCCGCGAGAGAATCACCTCCGGTGAACCACTTCGCTGCCTTCTGCATGTGTGCATCAAAAAAATTTCCGATGCATATGCGGTTCTCCTTTCTCGGACGAGCTCATGACGACGACGACTTCGGGCGACCCGTGGGGACGTGCGGGGACGAGCCACTCGCACGTTCCACGTCTTCGCCGGGCCGGGCTGCCGCGACCAGCGGTACGGCGGGGCCCGTCCGACCGCCCGGCCGCCGGCTGGTTCCCGGCTCCGGGCGTGCAGCACGACCCCCGGGGCGATGCCGCGACCTGCCGGCCGCTTCGCGTGGCAACGCCGTTCCGCCCCGTCCCGGACGAGCAGCACGCGATGTCCCCGTCCGTCACCCGGGCCGTCGCGTCCAGCTTTCCTGCACCTGTTCGCGATGCATAGCCTTGCCCTATCAAAAGGCATGTAAACATTGAATCTTGCTACCATTTGATGAGCGGGCCCCGCTCCGGCCGGAGCGGGCGGGTGAGCTCCCCACGGGAGGGGCCCACCCGCCTTCCGGCGGCTACCTCCCGCGACCGAGCGCGGAGACCGGGGCGACGTGCCGGGGCGAGAACGCGAGGAGCAGGCCGCCCGTGGTCGGATGGGTGAGGTGGGTGCAGGTGACGCCGAAGACCGTGCGGACGAGCTCGGGACTCAGCACCTCCGCCGGTGGACCGCCCGCGACGATCCGCCCGCGGTGCAGGACGTACAGCCGGTCGCAGTAGGTGGCCGCGAGGTTCAGGTCGTGCAGGACGCACAGCGTGGCGCGCCCCAGATCGCGGACGAGTTCGAGCAGTTCCAGGCCGGCGTGCACATCGAGGTGGTTGGTCGGCTCGTCGAGCAGGAGCAGCGGGCTCTCCTGGGCGAGCGCCCGGGCCACCAGGACCCGCTGCCGTTCCCCGCCGGACAGGGTCGACAGTCGCCGGGTGCGGTGGTCCGTCAGCCGGACGCGTTCGAGCGCACGTCCGATCGTGTCGCCGTCGCGGCCGGACGTCGCCTCGAAGGCGCGGAGCCAGGGTCCGCGCCCCATGGCCACCACCTCCTCGACGGTGAAGTCGAAGTCGGGGTTGTTGTCCTGGGCGACGAGGGCGGCGCGGCGCGCGATCTCCCGCTGGCTGAGCGTCCGCACGTCGTCACCGGCCAGTGCGACGCTGCCGGCGAAGGGATCGATCGCCCGGTAGATGGTCCGCAGCAGTGAGGTCTTGCCGCTGCCGTTGGGGCCCACCAGGCCGACGCGCTCGCCGTCGTCCACCGTGAGGTCGCAGTCTGCGACGATCGGGACGGGGCCCAGTCGCACGCTCACATCGTGCAACGAGAGTCTCATGAAGCCTCCGAGCGTCGCAGCAGCCACAGGAAGACCGGTGCGCCGAGTAGTGCGGTGACGATGCCGATGGGGAGTTCCTCGGGACGGACGACGACCCGGCACAGCACGTCGACGGCGACGAGGTAGATCGCACCGACGAGCATGGCGATCGGGAGCAGCCGCCGGTGGTCGGGGCCGATGACCAGGCGCACCAGGTGCGGAACGATGAGGCCGACGAATCCGATGCCACCGGACACCGCGACGAGCACCCCGGTCAGGAGCGAGGCCACGACCAGGAGTTGGATGCGGGTGCGGTGCACGGCGACGCCGAGCGAGAGCGCCGCGTCGTCCCCCGCGGCCAGTGCGTTGAGGGAACGGGTCTGCACCGTCAGGTACAGGCCGGCGGCGAGCACGGCCACCGCGGGCAGCAGCAGGTTCGACCAGGAGGACTCGGAGAGCGAGCCCAGCAGCCAGAACAGCACCGAGTGCGCCGCGTCCGCGTTCCCGCTGCGGAAGATGACGAAGCTGGTGGCGCCGCTGAACAGGTAGGAGAGCGTCACCCCGGCGAGCACCAGACGGTTCGGGACGACCCGACCGGCGCGACGGGAGAGGGCGAGGACCGCGGTCGTGGCCATGAGCGCGCCGACGAAGGCCGCGGCCGAGGTCGACAGTCCGGCCACCGCGACCGATCCGAACGCGATGGTCATGGAGGCCAACAGGCCGGCACCGGCCGAGACGCCGAGCACGTAGGGATCGGCGAGCGGGTTGCGCACGGTCGCCTGGAGCGTGACGCCGACGGCCGCCAGGCCGGCGCCGACGACCACCGCCAGCAGGACGCGCGGGAGCCTCAGGTTCCACACGATCTGTTCGTCCATGGCGCTGGCCGTGGACTCGACGCCGACGAGGTGTTCGCCGATGACCATGATCACGGTCTTGAACGGCACGCCGACCGACCCGACCGCCACGGCCGCGCAGACCGTGACGAGGAGCAGCACGAGCAGCACCGGGGCGACGACGCCCAGGGAGGCGCGCCAGCCCTCGCGGCTCAGGTCCTTGCGGGAACCGTCGCGGGGGCGGGCTCCGTCGTCGGCGACCGCCGCGGTGGAGGGTTGCTTGGACATGGCGGTCCTCACTCGGCGGCGAAGGCGCTCGGGTGCAGGAAGCGCGCGGTCTCCGCGACGCCCTCCACCGGCCGGGTGCTGCCGCGCGCCCCCGACTTGGCCGCGTCCATCACGAGGACACGCCCTTCCTTCACGGCGTCGACCGTGGGGAAGGTCTTCTTCAGGAACTCGATCGACTCCTTGTGACCGGCCTCGGAGGCCGCGAAGTTGTCGACGATGATGGCGTGGGGGTTTCGCGCGACGATCTGTTCCGCGCTGATGGGGGCGAACTGCCCCGGAAGTTCGGCGAAGAGGTTCTTCCCGCCGGCCCGTTCGATGACGTCGTTGGAGAGCCCGCCGGAGGTGACGTAGAGCTGGCCGGCGACCCTCGATATCTTCGCCACGCTGCGCTTGGGCTGATCCGCCACGCGACGTCGCACGTCGTCGAGTTCCTCGCGCTTCTGGTCGGCCACCTTCTTCGCCCGGTCCTCCACGTCGAAGATCCGGCCGAGCTGCCGCAGGTCGCCGTCGAGCGCCTCCAGCCCGCTGGCGTCCGCGGCGAGGTCCTTGGCGCAACCGCCGCCCACCACGTAGGTGGCGATGCCCAGTCGCTTCAACTCCGCGACGGTGGGGCTGCCCTGCTTGCCGGAGACCTTCTCGACCTGGTCGGTGATCAGGAGGTCGAGCTTGGCCGCCATCATGGCCTCGGTGCTCGGGTTGCGGGCCCCGAGGCTGGGCAGGTCGGCCAGTCGGCCCCTCAACTCCGGTGCGGGAGCGGACTCGCCGCGCGTCTTGGCGACGATCCGCTTGCCGACCCCGAGGTCGAACAAGGTGTCGGCGATGGCGTCGGTGGTGATGGCCACGCGCCGCGGGGCGCGGTCGAGTTCGAGTCTCTCCCCGCAGGACTCGAAGGCGATCCGGCTTGGTTCGCCCTTCCCGCCCCCCGTGTCCTCGCTGCCTCCGCATCCGACGGCCGTGAGCGCGAGGATGGCGCCGAGTGCGACGGCCCGGAACCGTAGCGGAGCGAAGTGCGGTGCACGGCTGCGGGACGTGCGGTCGAAGTGCGGCTGGAGCATGAAGCGGTTTTCCCTTCACGGAATGGCACGAACAAGCCACTGAGGGTGATGTGCACATTATTGAATGAGCCTCAGTCGCCATGTTAGGTTACCCTAATGAAACCATCAACATCGTCGTCGCAGACACCAGGATTGGCAGGTCCGGGCGCACTCATGCGCCTCTTCGCCCCCATCCGCACCCACCTCGTCGTCTGCGCGGTCCTGTCCTCCCTGAGCGCGGCGGCGGGCATCCTGCCCTACATCGCCGTCGCCGAGATCGCCCGTCTGATGCTGGACGACCCCGGGGGTTCGCGGACGGCCATCTGGACCTGGGTCGGCATCGGTGCGGCCGGGGCCAGCCTGTGGTTGATCCTGTTCGTGCAGTCCGCCCGGGTCGGTCACTACGCGGACGCGAAGATCCTGCACGACGTACGGGTGCGGATCGTGCGCCACCTCGGCACCCTGCCGCTGGGCTGGTTCCGTGCCTCCGGCTCGGGCAAGGTCAAGCGGGCGATGACCGGTGACCTGGAGGAGATGCACGAGGTCATCGCGCACGCCCTGGGCCAACTGACCGGAGCGGTCACGGTGATGGCGGTCGCCACGGGCTACCTGCTCTCCGTGGACGTCACCATGGCCCTGGTCGTGTTGGGCGTCCTGGGCCTGATGGGGCTCTTCTACCGCATCTCGATGCGGTCCATGACGACCCACATGAACCGCCTGATCGCCGCCGACGCGCGGATCAGCGCCGCCAGCGTCGAGTACGCCGACGGCATCCAGGTCGTCAAGACCTTCGGCACCGGGGGGCGCGTCATGCGCCGCTTCGACGACGCCGTGGACGAGCACACCAATGCCTTCGGGGCCTGGGTCGCCGAGGTGCGCTACAGCTCCGCGGCCTCCCGGCTGTTCGGGTCGGAGATGGCCATCCTCACCGCGGTCACGGCCGCCGGGCTGGTGCTCGTCGACCGGGGATCGCTCGGGGTCGCCGACCTCGTGGCGTTCCTGGTCGTCGCCATCGGACTGCCCAACTCGATCCTGCCGGCCGTGAGCGCCGCCCAGGGGGTGCGCAAGGGCCGGATGGGCGCCGCCAACATCGAGGAACTGTTGTCCCGTTCCTCGCTGCCCGAGCCCGAGCGCCCGCAGTCCCCGCAGGGCCACGGCGTGGAGTTCGACCGCGTCTCGTTCTCCTACGACGGGACGAAGAACGCGATCGAGGAGGTCACCGCCGTGTGTCCGCCCGGGCAGGTGACCGCCCTGGTGGGGCCGTCCGGCGCCGGGAAGACCACGCTCACGAGCCTCCTGCCGCGCTTCTACGACGTGTCGGACGGGGCCGTCCGGATCGGCGGCGTCGACGTGCGGTCCGTTCCGTCCGCCGAGTTGCTGGCGTCGATGTCGCTGGTGTTCCAGGACGTGGCGCTGTTGCGCGACAGCGTGGCGGAGAACATCCGCATCGGCCGACCGGACGCCAGCGACGAGGAGGTGCGGCGGGCGGCGGAGGCCGCGCACGTCCACGAGGTGATCGAGCGGCTGCCCCAGGGGTACGACACCCCGTTGGACGCGGGCGGCGGCGGTCTGTCCGGTGGGGAGCGCCAGCGGCTGACGATCGCCCGGGCCATCCTGTCCGGAGCGCCGATCGTGGTCCTGGACGAGGCGACGGCCGCCCTGGACGCCGACAGCGAGTCGGCGGTCCAGGAAGCGTTGGCCACCCTGGCGGTCGGCAAGACGGTGATCGTGATCGCGCACCGGCTGCACACCATCGCCGGCGCCGACCAGATCCTCGTCCTCGACGGCGGACGCCTGGTCGAGCAGGGCCGGCACGCCGAACTACTCGCCCGTGACGGGCTGTACGCCCGCATGTGGGCGGCACAAGAAGGAGTGCTCGCATGATCCGTCGGTTGTACCGGCTCTGGCCGCAGCCGCAGGTGCTGGCCCGGTTGTGGCTGCTCACGGCGGCGCAGGCGGTACTACAGGGTCTGATGCTCGGCCTGCTCGTGCCGATCCTGGACGCCGTGGTGCGCCCCGATCCCGATCTGGGGGCGGCCACCCCGTGGTTGGTGCTGGGCGGCGTCTGCGCGCTCGCGTACGCCGTGCTGAGCATCGTCGCCACCCCGGTGGGCTTCAAGGCGTCGGGGGTCCTCGCGGCCCAACTGCGGCGGCGGTTGATGCGTCATGTGAGCACCTTGACCCTGGGCTGGTTCACCGCCGAGCACAAGGCGCGACTGGCCCGCGGGGTGACCGCGGACGTGGGCAACGCCGCGCACCTGGCCGTGACCGTCGCGGGACCGGCGATCACCTCCACCCTGCTGCCCGCCACGATCGTGACCATCACCTTCTTCGTCGACTGGCGGATGGCCCTGCTGCTGTGCCTGATCGCGCTCGTCGCCTGGTGGGCGCTCCAGCGCGCCGCCCGGATCGCCGAGATCACCGAGATCGAGTTGGAGCAGGCGGCGACCGGGGTCGCCAGCCGGGCGATCGAGCTGGGCCAGGCCCAGCCGGTGCTGCGGGCGGCCGGCCACGCCGACGGCACGCCCCGCATGCGTGCCGCCCTGGAGGACCACCGCGAGACCTACCGGGACGGCATGCGTCGTGCGCGCCGCCCGTTCTTCGTATACACCGCCGTGATCATGGGCGGCTTCGTCGCGGTGCTCGCGCTGGCCGCCGGGCTGATGCTCGGCGAGCGCATCGGGGTCGCCGAGGCGATCGCGCTGCTGGTGCTCTCCGCCCGCTTCCTGGAGCCGCTCGGCAACCTCATCGACCTCATCGGGGCGCTGCGGGCGATGCGGAACCAGATCGCGCGCATCGAGGACCTGCTGGCCGCGCCCGCCCTTCCGGTGCCGGCCGAGCCGGTGCGGACCATCGAGCAGGCCGACATCGAGTTCTCGCACGTCGACTTCACCTACCCGGGCGGTGACGCCCCCGCGTTGCGGGACGTCTCCCTGCGCTGCGCGGCGGGCACCACCACCGCGCTGGTGGGGCCGTCCGGTTCCGGGAAGACGACGGTCACCCGGCTCATCGCCCGCTTCTTCGACGTCCAGGAGGGGCAGGTGCGCGTCGGCGGCGTGGACGTGCGCGCACTCGATCCGAGCACCCTGCTGGACGAGATCGCGATCGTCTTCCAGGACGTCTACCTGTTCGACGACACCATCGAGGACAACCTGCGCCTGGCGCACCCCGAAGCGACCTGGGACGAGCTCCGGGAGGCGGCCACCGCGGCACGGCTCGACGAGGTGATCGACCGGCTGCCCGACGGCTGGAACACCCGGGTGGGCGAGGGCGGAGCGCAGCTGTCGGGGGGCGAGCGCCAGCGTGTCGCGATCGCCCGGGCCATGCTCAAGCGGGCGCGGGTCGTGCTGGTCGACGAGGCCAGCTCGGCGCTCGACCCGGAGAACGAGGCGGCGATCACGCAGGCCATCGCGAACCTGGGCAACGACCCGGGTCGCACGGTGATCGTGATCGCGCACCGTCCCGCCACGCTGGCGGCGGCCGATCACGTGGTCTCGCTCGACGAGGGCCGGGTCACCGAGACCGGCACGCCCGAAGAGCTGCTCCGTACCGGCGGGGCGTTCGCGCGCCTCAGCCAGCAGTACGAGCGGGCACGGCACTGGCGGATCGCCAACGCGGTCTGATCCGAGCGCTGCCGGGGGTCGTCACACGGGCCGCCGGCAGCCCGCCCCGTCAGGGTTCGATGCGCAGGTAGCGATGGGTGAGGTCGGTGATGGCGGCGATGAGTTCCGCGGCGAGCCGGTCGATCTCCTCGGCCTCGTGGTGCAGCAGTGCGTGGGTGGCCCCGTACCAGGCGCCGTAGATCAGGATCGCGGCCATGGCGGGGTCCGGGGCGTCCGCGGGCGGGTCCGGGCGCTCGGTGATGAGCCGCCGGAAGGCTTCGACGTGCGCGTTCTCGGGGCTGGCCTGGACCGTCGCCTTGGCGTTGATGGGGGTGTGGCCGTAGAGCACGTCGTGCAGTTCGGCGTGTTCCAGATAGGCGTGGACCGCGTCGCTGAGCCAGGCGTCCACGCGTCCGGCCCAGTCGTCGGCGGGCAACTGCCGCACCACGGCGTCCTGCCGCTCGACCAGCCGGTCGATGAAGCGGGTCTGGAGGGCGAGCATGAGATCGCGCTTCGAGCCGAAGTGCAGGTAGAAGGTGCCGATCGCGACGCCCGCGCGCTCCGTGATCTCATCGATCCGCGCGGCGTCGATGCCGCGTTCGGCGAAGACCCGCTCGGCGGCGTCGAGGAGGTCGGCGCGCCGCTCCTCAGCGGGTTTGGTACGCGGGCGGCCCGGTGCTGATCGGCGCTGACTCATTCCAGGAAGTCTACGCGTTCGGGGTCGGTGGTGCCGCCCCCGAGGGGCCCCGGCAGACGGCCGGTCGACGGGATCGGCGCGCACGTCAGCACGGGCGCGGGCTCATCGACTGAGGTTCATTCACGAACGTTCACGGCCGTTCTCCGCGCGGCGCGCGCCGGACCGTCCCGCGTTCCCCTCCGCATCGGCGGCAGGCGGGTGGCGGGGGAACGTTTCACGACAACTTCCTTCGCCGCCGGCAGCGAGGGGACCGTTCGAAGATCGCTTACGGGGGCCTGCCTGCGGACGCACGGCGTTCGAAACCCCTCCTCGACGATCACAACAGGCCAACCCGCACCACGGCCCCCTGTCGTCGTTCGGAGTGCGCGTCCTACGCTGCCACCGCAGTCGGTTCGTGCCGCCTCAGGCGTCACGTCGCAAGAGGGAACCCGGTGCGAGTCCGGGACTGTCCCGCAGCGGTGAGTGGGAACGAAGGCCGTCATCGGCACTGGCGCCACCAGCGCCGGGAAGCGACGGCCGGTAGGGAGCCCCCGGGCTCGTGCCCACGAGTCCGAAGACCTGCCGCTGCGCGCGTACGGAACCGTGCGCGCTGTTCACGGCGGCTCCGGGGACTGGGCCCGCGGTGCGGGCGTCCGTCGCTCATCGACGGCACGCGCCCTCCCCCACCCCCGTCCGCACGACCGTACGACCGTACGACCCGATTGCCCCTGCATGACCAAGGAGGAACGGTCCGTGACGAGTGGTCAGAGCGATCCGTCCGCCCGAGACGCCGTCCGGACGGCCCGGCCCCGGGAGGCACACCGCTGATGCCCTCCGGCGACGAGCGGGCCGCCCGGACCTTCGCGGGCGTCTGCCACGGCACACTCGGCGAGTTGTACCAGGGCCCCTTGCGTCCGGCCGCCCAGCCGGACATCGCCCTCGTCTCGTTCCCGGTGGGCCGCCACTCCTGGGTGTACTTCTCCCCGGGGCGCACGCCCCCGGGGCCGTCTCCGCTGGGCGCCAAGGCGACGGCCGCCGTCGACCTCTTCCTCGACCACCACGGTCTGACCCTGCCGCCGGGTCGCTGGACCACGCACTCCGAACTGCCCGTGGGCGTCGGCATGGCGAGTTCCACGGCGGACGTCGTCGCCACCCTGCGCTGTCTGTTCCGGACCTTCTCCCTGCCCTACGACCCCGCCCTCGTCACCCGGGTGCTGTCCCGGATCGAGCGGGCCGACAGCGTCTTCCTCGACGAGTTCGCGCTGTACCTCAGCGCCCGGCACCGGGTGGTCCGACAACTCGGCACCGACATCGGCTTCCACACCGCCTACGCGGTGGAGCCCGGCGGGGTGGACACCGCGGCCGTCACCCCTGCGCTGTTGGAGCAGTACCGGCGGCGGGCACGGGAGTACGAGCGCTGCCTGACCGACCTGCTCAAGGGATTCGCCGCCGGCGACCCGGCGGCCGTGGCCCGCGCCGCGACCACCAGCGCCCTGCTCTCCCAGGAGGTCCTGCCGAAACGGACCTTCGAAGCCGCCCTGGCCCACCGCGAGGAGTTCGGGGCCGACGGGGTCTTCGTCGCCCACACCGGGTCCCTGGTCGGATTCCTGTTCACCCGCCCGATCGGCTTCTCGACCCGGGACGAACTCTCCGCCTTCTTCCACTCGCACGGCCACCAATGCGCCTTCGCCCAAGGAGGATACGGGTGATCCACCCCCATATCGCGGACGCCCTCAAGACCCCCGACCTCGTCCGGCTGTCCCCGGACACGGTCCTGATCCGCTTCGAGTCGATGAAGGTCTACTCGGCGCTGGCCGCCGTACGGCACCTGCTCGACCGGGGCGCCGTACGGCCCGGACAGACCCTGGTCGACAGTTCCAGCGGCATCTACGCCTACGCACTCGCCCTCGCCTGCCACCGCCACGGCCTGCGCTGCCACATCGTGGCCTCCACCACCGTCGACGAGACCACCCGGGCCCAACTGGAGGTCCTCGGGGCGAGCGTCGAACAGGTCGCCCCCTCGACGAGCCTCAAGCTGGACCAGGAGTTAAGGGTCCGCCGGGTGCGGGAGATCCTCGCCGAACGACCGGACGTCCACTGGATGCGCCAGTACCACGACGACATCCACTACCTGGGCTACCAGGAGGTCGCCGACCAGCTGGTCAAGGCGCTGCCCGAGGCGGCGCTGACCGTCGTCGGCGGGGTGGGTTCCGGGGCGTCCACCGGCGGGCTGGTGGAGCGGCTGCGGCAGCGCGACCCGTCCGTGCGGCTCGTGGGCGTCCAGCCCTTCGGCAGCGTCACCTTCGGCAGTCAGGACCACCACGACCCCGAGGCCATCATCGCCGGCATCGGCTCCTCCATCCCCTTCGACAACGTCCGCCACCACCTCTACGACGCCGTCCACTGGATGGACTTCACCCACGCCATGTCCGGCACGGTCGCCCTCCTGCGCGAACACGCGGTGTTCGCCGGGCTGTCCACCGGCGCGGCCTACCTCACCGCCACCCACGAGGCCCGTCGCCATCCCGACCGGGTCCACCTGGTGGTCGGCGCCGACACCGGGCACCGGTACGTCAGCCGGGTGCACGCCCGGCACGCCGAGGCCCTCGACCCGGCCGGGCTCTCGCCGGTCGAGGTGGACTCGCCGCAACAGATGTCCATGCCCTGGTCGACGATGGCGTGGGACCGCACGCCCGGCCCGGACGAACGGAAGGAGGACGCCGCGTGACGGTCGTCTGCCTGGAATCCCTCACCTTCGGACTGGGCCACCTGGTCCGTGCCGCGGACGCGCTCGACGAGCGGCTGGTGCTGCTGACCCGTGACCCCGCCTACTACGGGTACGAACTGGAGCGCCTGCCGCCCGGCGCGCTGGAGGTCGTGGAGCTCGACACCTTCGACGTCGCCGCGGTCACCGCGGAACTCGCGCGCACGCCCGAACTGCACGGGCTGATCGGCTCCACCGACACCTGGATGCTGGTGAGCGCCGAACTGACGGCCGCCTTCGGCCTGCCCGGGCTGGATCCGCAGGTGCTGCGGCTGACCCGGGACAAGGCGCGGGTCCGTTCCCTGCTCCACGGGGCGGGCCTCACCCGGGGGGACGCCACCGAGGGCGCCGACCCGGCCCAGTTGCGCAAGGGGGTCCTCGCGGACACCGGTCTGCCCGCGATCCTCAAGGACACCGCGGGCACCGGGAGCCGCAACGTCTGGTTGGCGCGCGACGAGGCCGAACTGGACGCGGCCTTGGCCGAGGCGGGGCAGCGCGAGTTGATGGGCCGCCTGTTCGCGGAGCCCTTCTTCCCCGGCCCGGTGTACAGCGCCGAGACGCTGACCTGGGCGGGCCGCACCCGGCTGCTCGGGGTGTCCAGCAGGCTGATGTCCCCGGAACCGCTCTTCCGCGAGGAGATCACCGCGTTCCCCGTCGCCTTTCCCGAACCGCAGCGGGCGGAGCTGGAACGCTGGTTGGACCGGGTGTTGGCGGCGGTCGGCTACACCGACCGGTTCGCGCACGTCGAGTTCGTGCTGACCGCCGACGGGCCCGAGGTGGTGGAGATCAATCCCCGGATCGGCGGCGCCCTGGTCGGGGAGGGGCTGTGCCGGGCGCTGGGCGTCAACGTCTACGAGGCGATGGTGGAGGCCGCCCTCGGACGCAGGCCCCGGCTCATGGACACCATGCCGCCGGGCGGACCGGCCGTCGCCTTCGTCCTCGGCTATCCGCAACGGCCCGGAGTGTTCGAGGGCGTCGCCGGCTTGGAGCGGTTGGCCGACCTGCCCGGTGCACCCGTCTGGTACCCGATCAAACGGGCGGGCGACCCGATCGAGCACCTCGACGACAGCCGCGGCTACGCGGGCATCGTCTACGCCGAGGCCGAGACGGCGGAACTGGCCACCCACCGCGCGGTGGCGGCGGCCAACACGGTCCGGGTCCTGACCCGGCCGTTCCCCGGGACCCCACGAGGCGCCGGTGGCTGACCCGCCCGGACGGGTACCCCTGCGCGCCGCCCTGGCGACCCTGACCGGGCCCTTGCGGTTCCTGCTGCTCAGTTCGTTCCTGATCCCGCTCGGCAGCTTCATGGTGCTGCCGTTCATGTCGGTGTTCCTGCACGAACGGCTCGGGATGGGCCTCGGGACGGTGGGCGTGGTCCTCGCCGTCGCCTCGCTGGTGCAGTTCTCCGGCGGGGTGCTCGGCGGGGCGCTCACCGAGCGGATCGGGCTGCGGCGCACCATGCTCTGGGCCCTGGCGATCCGCACGGCGGGCTTCCTCGGGCTGCTCCTGGCGCTGCGCTGGCCACCGCTCGCGGTCGGCGCGCTGGTCCTCACCTGTGCCGGGGCCGCGCTCTACCTCCCGGCCAACAAGGGCTACCTGGTGCACCGGGTGGACGAGGAGCGCAGGCCCGCCTTCCTGTCCGCCGGGAACGCCGCCCTCAACGCGGGCATGGCCCTCGGGCCGTTGATCGCGGGCCCGTTCGTGCTGTCCTCGCCGGGGCCGGTGTTCCTGGCCTCCACGGTGCTCTTCCTCGTGGTCGCCGCCGGGCACGTGCGGCTGCCCGCGGCCGGGGAGGAGGCGCCGCGGACGCCGGACCCGGACGCCCGGCTGCTGACCGGGGTGGCGGTCCTCCCGTTCGCGGCCAACGCCCTGGCGTTCTACCTGTACTTCCACTTCCAGCACTACCTGGCCGTCTATGCGGTGGAGCGCGCGTCGAGCACCTTCTACAGCCTGGTGCTCCTGGTCTGCTTCCTGCTGGTGATCGTCGTCCAGCCGGTGGCCTCCGGGGCGATCGCGCGGATGTCCTACCCGTGGGCCTTGGGCACGGGCTTCGCGGGACTGGCCGCGGGGCTCGCGGTGTTGGCGATCGGCACCCGCCCGGCGCTGCTGGCGGGCGGGGTGTTGATCACCCTCGGCGACATCGTGCTGTTCCTCAAGAACGACCTGGAGGCGCTGCGCCGCAGCCCGCGCTCCGATGCGGTCGTCTTCGGCCAGCAGCGGTTGGCGGCCGGGGTCGGCGCCGGGGTCAGCGCACTGGTCGGCGGCGTGCTCTACGACCTCACCGACCGGACCGGTGGCACGGGCTGGTTCTGGCTGGCCGCCGCCGCACAGTGCCTGCTGCTCCCGCCGCTCCTCCTCGTTCCGCTGTTCCGGCGCACCCGACGCGCAGGGCACCACCTCCACCACGACGACCCCGAAGGGACACCCCAACCCCATGGCGAACACGGGCGGATTCCAGGACGATGACTTCTGGATCGAGTTCTACGACTTCCTGTTCTCCCGGCAGCGGTTCGCCCAGGGCGAGGAGTTGCTGAGCTCCTCCCCCCTGCTCGACCTCCCCGAGCGGTCGCGGGTGCTCGACCTGTGCTGCGGACCGGGGGTCTTCACGGTGCCGTTGGCCCGGCGCGGGCACCAGGTCACCGGGGTGGACCGCAGCCCCGCCCTGCTGGAACGGGCCCGGGAGCGGTCGGCCCGGGAGGGGGTGGCCGCGCGGTACGTGCGGTCCGACGTGCTGGAGTACTCCGCCCCCGGCGAGTTCGACGTGGTCCTCAACCTGTTCACGTCCTTCGGGTACTTCGAGGACCCCGAGGACAACGCCCGGGTCCTGCGCACCATGCACGCCTCCCTGACGCCCGGCGGAACGCTCCTCCTCGACCTCGCGGGCAAGGAGCTCCTGGCGCGCAGGGTCACCCCGCCCAAGGTCGTCCGGCAGGGCGAGGACCTCATGGTCCAGACCGACACGGTGCTGGACGACTGGGCCCGGCTGCGCAGCGACTGGGTGCTGGTGCGCGGGGAGCGGGTGACCCGGGCGGCCCTGGTGTGGTTCGTCTACAGCGCCGTGGAACTGCGCGCGATGGTGGCGGAGGCCGGGTTCGAGGAGATCGAGGTCTTCGGCGGGTTCGACGCCCGCCCCTACGACGAGAACGCGGAGCGGTTGGTCCTGCGGGCCGTGCGCCCGCGGTGACCGCCGCTTCCGTCCGCTTCCGTCGGGCGTCCGCCCTGGTCCTGGCCTCGGCCCTGCTCGCCGGCTGCGGTACCGGGGCCCCGGGGCGGCCCGGCGGCCGGGACGCCCCGCCCGCAGCCGGCTTCCCGGTCACCCTGGACAACTGCGGGGTGCGCACCACCTACGAGCGGCCGCCCGAGCGGGTCGTCACCATCCACCAGCACCCCACCGAGGTGATGCTGGCGCTCGGGCTCGGGGACCGGCTGGTGGGGACCGCCTTCCCGGATTCGGCTCCGCTGCCCGGGCACGCACGGGAGTTCCGCGGACTGCCGGTCCTGTCGGAGCGGGAGCCCTCGTTCGAAACGGTGCTCGCCGCCGAACCGGACTTCGTGTACGGCGGATTCGACAGCGCGTTCGCCGCGCAGGAGGGCCGCTCCCGCGAGGCGTTCGCCGAGGCGGGCATCGACACCCGGCTGAACCTTGAGTACTGCGGGCGGGGCCGGACGTCGATGGCCGACGCCTATGCGGAGATCCGCGCCGTCGGCAGCGTGTTCGGCGTGCGGGAGCGGGCCGACCGGCTGGTCGCGGAACTGCGGCGACGGGTCGAGGACGCCCACCGGGCCGTGCGGGGCGCCCGGGCGGTGCCGGTGCTGGTGTACGACAGCGGGCAGAAGACGGTGTACACGGCGGGCGGCAGGAGCCTGGCGACCGATGTCATCGCCCTGGCCGGGGGACGCAACGTCTTCGCCGACCTGGACGAGGTCTTCGGCGACGTCTCCTGGGAGCAGGTCGCCGAGCGTCGCCCCGAAGCCATCGTGATCCATGACTACGAGGGTGGGGGCAGCCTGGAGCGGAAGAAGGAGTTCCTGCGTTCCCATCCGGCGCTCGCCGAGGTGCCCGCGGTCCGCGAGGAGCGGTTCGTGACGCTTCCGCTGGCCGCCACGCTGGTCGGGGTCCGGCCGCCGCACGCGGTGGCGGAACTCGCGCGGGGCCTGCACCCCGAACGCTTCCGCTGAGCGCCGGCTCCGACCGGTGGCCGAGCGCCGCCGTGCCTCCCGGCAACGTGACGGGGCGGCACGGCGGGCGCCGTCGGCCCGGTCGGGAGGCGGGGAGGGGGCCCACGCCGGTTCCGGACGCGCCGTCGCCGGGTTCGTCCCGTTCGGGCGCGCGGGGCCGGGGGTCCCGCGGCGTCAACGAGAGCGGGAGCTCCCCCGTTCCTCGCCGGAAGTCCGCATGAGGAGCCCCCGATGCCGGGGATGATCCCTGCGGTGAGAAGTGGACCCCACCCGTCACCGATGACCGTCCCGAGGAGACCCCGTGCACCTGCCCGGTACCGAGAGGGAGCGTTGGCTGCGCCGCTTCCGACCCCGACCCCACGCCCGTGTCCGGCTCGTCTGCTTCCCGCACGCGGGCGGCTCCGCGAGCTTCTACCATCCCGTCGCCACCGCCCACGCCTCCGCCGACGTCGTGATCCTCCAGTACCCGGGCCGCCAGGACCGCAGACACGAACCGCTGGTGCGCAGCGTCTCGGAGTACGTCGATCGCATCGCCCCGGTCCTGGAAGGCGAAGAGCCCCTGCCGACCGTCCACTTCGGGCACAGCATGGGCGCGGTACTCGCGTTCGAGACGGCCCTCGCGCTCGCCGGCACGCGGGCCGCGCCCCGGGCCATCGTCGCCTCCGGCCGACGCGCACCCGTCACCTTCCGCGACGAACGGACGCACCTCGGCGACGACCGGAGTCTGCTCGACGAGATGCGGCGGCTCAACGGCACGCAGGCGGACGTCCTGGACGACGAGGAGATCCTGCGCATGGCCCTGCCCGCGGTGCGCGGCGACTACCGGGTCATCGAAACCTACCGGCCCGCGGCGCACCGCGGAGTCGACTGTCCGATCACGGTGCTGGTGGGAGAGGACGACCCGAAGACCACCGTGGCGGAGGCCGATCGGTGGCGCGAGCACTCCACCGCGGAGTTCCGCATCCGCACGTTTCCCGGCGGGCACTTCTACCTGACCACGCAACAGGCCGAGGTGAACGCCGAGTTGGCAGCCGCCTTGGCCGCGGCAGCCCAGGGGCGCGCCACCCGGTAGCCCCCGGGGGCGCTGCCGTGTCCGAGGAACGTCAGCGTCCCCGCCGCACCCATCCGGCCGCACGGCGGTCCGGGGAGGGCCGGTGCGCGCGGAGGGTCTTCTTTGCGCCGAGGTGGAGGGCAGGTGATCGTCGGGCCGACCCGGCGCACGGTCGGAGTGCGGACCGCGAAGGTGCGCTCTCCGAGGTGGCCTCGACGTGTTTCCCGGACGCTCGACCCCGCGGACGGGTCATGATCAGAAGTGGCCAGCGGGCCGCTCTCGACGTTGACCCGCACGGGGCCCGCTCCTACGGTCGGTGCCGGTGGTGGTCACGGCGGCAGGTGGACCACACCGCCCGAGGAACCGGCGGGGCCGCCGACGCAGGCTCGCCGGCCACCGCCCGGCGGACGCACCGGGCGCCCGTCGCCCCGCTCCCCTCCCCCTCGTCGCGGCGCACGCGTCAGAGCCGCGCGCCGCCCGACCGGGAGGGCGAGATCCGACAACACCCCAGGAGAAAGGCCCTCTTCGTGCGCGTACTGGTCACCACCCTCGGTAGTCCGTCCCACGGTCGCGCCCAGCTTCCGCTGGTACGGGCCCTGGCCGCAGGCGGACACACGGTGCAGGTGGTCACGACGCCGATCATCGCCTCGGTGTTCGCCCGGGAGGACGTCCGGGTGGCCGCCCTCCTGCCGGACGTCATGCCCGGGTACCGCGAGGTGCCCCGGCTCCAGGCCCTCGCCGCGCGCGAGGACCTCGACGAGGAACAACGCGCCCAGCAGATGAAGCAGTTGATGGTCTCGGGCCTGTCCCGGTCGATGGCGCTCGATCTGCAACAGGTGCTGCTGCCGGTCGTCGAGGACTTCGCCCCCGACCTGATCCTGCGCGACGGGATGGACCTGGGCAGCGTGCTGATCGGGGAGGCCCGCGGCATCCCCCAGTTGCCCACGCCCTCCGGGGCGAGCAACTCCCTCGACCCGGCGGACCTCCTGCCCGGGCTGAACGCCTCCCGCACCGAGCAGGGGTTGCCGGTCCGGGAGGACCCGCTGTCGATCATCCCGTTCGGACGGATCGACTGCGTGCCCGAGGCCTACTCCTTCGCCCAGTTCCTGCCCGGCGCCCGCACCTATCGGCAGGCGCTGGCCGTGGACCGGGCGCTGGCGCTGCCCGACTGGGTGACGGAACTCCCCACCGACCGGCCGCTGGTGTTCGCCTCGATCGGCACCGCGGCACCGCTGATGCTCCAGTGGGGACTGGAGACGGACAGCGGTGCGATGCCCCTGCCGATGCCCCACCCGGAGGAGAGCCTGCGGACGATCCTCCGGGCCGCGGCCCTGCTGGAGGAGTGCACCGTGCTGGTGACGTCCATGGGGTTGACGGTGGACGTGGCCGGCTTGCCCTCGCACGTCCGGGTGACCGAGCGCCTCCCGCAGCCGCTGCTGCTGGAGACCGTCGACCTCTTCCTCACCCACGGCGGGTTCAACAGCGTGCGGGAGTCGATGCGCACCGGCACGCCCATGGCGGTGCTCCCGCAGTTCGGCGACCAGCATCCGAACGCCCAGCGGGTGGAGGAGTTGGGCTTGGGCCGCCACGCCGCCGACGCCACCCCCCAGGGCATCGCCGACACCTGTCGTGCGGTCCTGGCCGACCGCACGATCGCCGCCGGGGTGCGCCGGGCGCACCTGGCGATGCTGGCGCTCCCGGACATCGAGCACGCCGTCGCCGACCTGGTGGAACTCGTGGGCTGAAGCGGCCCCGCCGCCGTGGGCCGTGCCGGCGACGGCACGGCCCACGCCCCGCGGTCCGGTACGGCTCCACGGGGGCGGCGGGGGTCACAGACCGCCGGTGTACAGCATCCGGTTGGGGGACGACTTGCTGACGGTCAGGGCGTCCCGGGTCGCCTGTCCGACGATCCAGGTGCCGACCTCTTCGGCGGTGGCCGAGGGGTGCACCGCCTTGTACAGCGCGGCGACGCCCGTGACGTGCGGGCTGGCCATCGAGGTGCCGTCCAGGGCGAGGCTGCCGCCGCCCGCCCGGGCCGAGACGACGTCCTTGCCGGGGGCGTAGAGGGTCAGGCAGGGGCCGAAGTTGCTGAAGTCGGTCTCCCGGTCCCGGTGGTCGGTGGCGCCGACGGTGAGCGCCCAGGCGGCGCTGGCCGGGGAGACGTCGCAGGCGTCCTTGGCGTCGTTGCCGGCGGCGATCACCGGGAGCACCCCGCGGGCGGCGACGTTGTCGACCGCCCGGTTGACCGCTTCGCTGCGTTCGCCGCCCAGGGAGCCGTTGAGGACCGCGGGTTGGCGGGCGTTGCGGGCGACCCAGTCGAAGCCGGCGATGATGCCCGACCAGGCGCCGCGGGCGGCGCAGTCCAGGACCCGCACGCTGACCAGGGAGCTCTGGCGGGCCACGCCGTAGGTCGCACCGCCGACGGTGCCCGCGACGTGGGTGCCGTGTCCGTTGCAGTCGGCGCCGCCCCTGCCGTCGCCGATCGCGTCGAACCCGGGGGTGGCCCGGCCGCCGAAGTCGGCGTGCCGGTAGTCGATGCCGGAGTCGACGATGTAGGCCGTCACCCCGGCGCCGGTGCCGTGCACGGTGAACTGTTGGTCGAGCGGCAGGTAGGGCTGGTCGATGCGGTCCAGTCCCCAGCTGGCGGCCGGGGCGGTGGCCTCGGCGGTGCCGTCCTCCTCGACGGACTCCACCCCCGGCAGGGCGCGCACCGCCGTCAGTTGGGCGGGGGTGAGCTTGGCGGCGAAGCCGTGCAGGGCCGCGGTGTAGGTGAAGAGCCGCCTCGCCGTCGGTGCCGCCTTCTTGAGCACGGCGTCCGGGGTCGTGTCCCTCTTGACCGTGACGATGTACTGCCCCGGGACGGGCACGGTGGCGCGGTGCAGGGGGGCGGGCTCGGCGCGGGTCCCGGTGGACGAGGGTCCGGCACCGGCCGGGGGCCCGGGGGGCGGGGCGGGGGCCGCGAGGGCGGGGGCCGCCAGTGAGGTGAGTGCGGTGACCAGGGCGGCGAGGACGAGCGGTCGGGTGTGCTTGGGCATGGCAGGGACCTAACAAATCCACCTCCGCGAATCCATCACCCCGGCGGGCCGATCGTCATATCGAGTGACCGGAAGCGGGGAGACGGAGCAGGGGCGGGGCGCCGCCGGGGTGCCCGGCCGTCAGGGCAGCAGTTGGCGCACCAGCGCGTCGGCGGCCCAGCGCTCCCAGCGGTCCGGGGACCAGCCGCGGACGGTCACCAGCAGGCCGTGGGTTTCGGGGCCGAGGACGGTGAAGGCGAGGTCGGCGGCGGAGGCGGCGTCGTGCCCGTCGCGCAGCCCCCCGTCGGTCTTGTCCACCAGGGCCCGGGCGAAGGCGAGTTGGACGGTGTGGCGCTGTTCCATGCTGGTGCGCCACAGCTCGGCGAGTTCGGGTTCGGAGGCGGCGGCCGCACGGACCACCTCCAGGACGGGCGCGGCCCTCTCCAGCACCCGGCGGGCGCCGGCGGCCTGGAGGGTCAGCTGTTCCGCGGGGTCGGGGGCGGCGAGGACCGCACGGGCCCAGGGGCGGTCCAGCGTGGCCGCGGGGTCGGTGTCCCCGGCGATGGCGGTGTCCAGCACCTCCTTCAGCAGGGCGCGCTTGTTGCCGAACGTGAAGTACACGGTCTGCACGCCGACCTCGGCGCGGCGGGCGATGTCCTCGACGGTGGCTCCGGTCCAGCCTCGTTCGACGAACAGCCCGGCGGCGGCGTCCAGCATGCGACGCCGGGTGCGCCGGGCCTTCTCGGCGCGGGTGACGGGGGCGGTCACGGCGGCTCCTTCGACGACGGGCGGGCCGGCCTCCCCGCGGGACGGGGTCGCGCACCCATTTTGCTGTAGTGACACTACAGTGTGGTTCACTGGAGTATGACTACAGCGAATTCTGGAGTCGCCGGGCGCATCCTCGTGCCCGGCGGCTACGGTGCGGTGGGCGAGGGGGTGACGGCGACGCTGGAGCGGTGGTTCCCCGGGCGCGTGGTGCCCGGCGGGCGCAGCGCCGAGCGGGCCCGGCGCCACGGCGGGGTGCAGGTGGACGTGACCGACCCGAGGGGCTTCGAGCGGGTGCTCGACCACCTCGGCGACGTGGCGGTGGTGGTGCTGTGCGTGGAGCCCCCGGACGCCACGGTGGCCCGGATCTGCCTGGAGCGCGGCATCCACCTGGTCGACGTGGGGGCCGACGCCGGCCTGCTCGCCGCCGTCGAGGGGCTCCGGGAGACGGCGGTGCGGACCCGGGCAACGGCCGTGCTCAGCGTGGGGGTGGCCCCGGGGCTGACCAACCTGCTCGCCCGCCGCGCCCACGAGGAGGTCGGCGGCGCCGAGCGGATCGACGTGACGGTGCTGCTCGGCTCGGGCGAACGGCACGGCGCCGACGCGGTGCGGTGGACCGTGGCGCACCTGGCCGCGCCGACCGCCGGGCGCCGGCTGCGCACCTCGCTGCCCGGCTTCGGACGGCGCACCGCCCACCCCTTCCCGTTCTCCGACCAGCACGCCGCGGCCCGCACCCTGGGCGTGCCCCGGGTGACCACCCGGTTGTGCCTCGACTCCCGGCTGCTGACGGCGCTGTTGTTCGGGGCCCGCGCGACGGGGCTGCTGCGGCTCGCGGCCCGGCCCGGACCAGGCCGGCTGCTGACCTCGTTGTTCGGCCGGGTGCACTCGGGCGGGGACGCCTTCGCGGTACGGGTCGACGCGCACCGCGGCGGGCGACGCGTCGGCTACGCCGTCCGGGGGCACCGGCAGAGCCGGTTCACCGCCCTGGTCGCCGCCCACACCGCCCGTCACCTGCTCCACGCCCCTTGGCCACTCGGGGTCGTCCACCTCGACGAGATCACCGAACTGTCCGATCTGCCGGCCCGGTTGGCCCCCGACGGGCTGACGCTGCACCGACTGGTGGACGGGGCGTCCCGATGAGCGGCTCGTGGTCGGGGGCGGGGCCCAACGGGTACGCGGCGGCGGGCGACGCCTGGGCGCACGCGGCGGACGAGGTGGTGGCCCGGGTACTGGACCGGGCCGCGTCGACGCGGCCGGCGACGGCCCTGAGGGTGCTGGACGTGGGGACCGGCACCGGGCCCGCGGCCCTCGCCGCCGCGCGGGCCGGCGCCCGGGCCGTGGGGCTCGATCCGGCGGCCGACCTGCTGGCCGTGGCCGCGGCGCGCGCCGCGGCGGCCGGCCTCGGCGGGCGGACCCGCTTCGTCGAGGGGGAGGCCGGGGAACTGCCGTTCCCGGACGGCTCCTTCGACGTGGTGGTGTCCACCTTCGGGGTGATGTTCGCCCCGCACCCGCGGCGCGCCGCGGCGGAACTCGTCCGGGTGTGCCGTCCCGGCGGCTGGCTGGCGCTCGCCGCGTGGACGCCCGAGGGGGTGTTCGGCCGGATCGCCCCGACCGTCACCGCCGCGTTGCCCGAACCGCCGCCCGCGGTGGACGCGCCCACCCGGTGGGGGGACGGGCACCGGGTCCGCCGCTGGTTCGCCCCGCTTCCGGTGGCCCTGGAGACCCCGGTGCGGGAGGTCCGCGTCGGCTACCCGTCCGTCGACCACGCGGTGCGGGCCTTCGCCGAGAAGCCCGGGCCGCTGCGCGGCCACCGCTCGGCGTTGGAGGCGGCGGGCCGTTGGGGCGCCGCTCAGGAGGCGCTGGCCGCGCTCTTCGCCGCGCACAACCGTGCCGAGGACGGGCGTCTGCTGATGGACGTCCCCTATCTGCTCGCCCTGGGCCCGGTACAGGGGGCCGGGTCCGGGGAGTGAGCGGCCTGGCGTCCGTGCGGACCCGGGGTCCGCACGGACGGAGGGCGGTTCAGGCCCGTTCCGAGGCCCGGACGGCGGCCGGCACCGGATCGGCAGCCCGGGCATCGGTCGCGAACTGGGTGCGGTGCAGTTCGGCGTAGCGCCCGTCGGCGGCCAACAGGCTCTCGTGGGTGCCGCGTTCGACGATCCGGCCGCCCTCCACCACCAGGATCTGGTCCGCGGACCGCACGGTCGACAGCCGGTGCGCGATGACCACGGCGGTCCGGTCGGCGAGCGCCTCCGCCAACGCCTGCTGCACGGCGGCCTCGGAGGTGTTGTCGAGGTGGGCGGTGGCCTCGTCCAGGATCACCACGCGCTGCCGGGCGAGCAGCAGTCGGGCGATGGTCATCCGCTGGCGCTCGCCGCCCGACAGCCGGTAGCCGCGTTCGCCGACCACGGTGTCGAGGCCGTCCGGCAGCGAGCGCACCAGGCCGTCGAGGCGGGAGCGGCGCAGGGCGTCCCACAGGTCGTCCTCGGTGGCGTCGGGCCGGGCGAGCGTCAGGTTGGCGCGGACCGACTCGTGGAAGAGGTGCCCGTCCTGGGTGACCATCCCGACCGTGGCGCGCAGCGAGTCGGCGGACAGGTCCCGCACGTCGACGCCGCCGACGCGCACCGTTCCGGCGTCGGTGTCGTACAGCCGGGGCACCAGCGCCGCGATCGTCGACTTGCCGGCGCCGGAGGAACCGACGAGGGCGACGGTCTCCCCCGGTTCGGCGCGGAAGCTCAGGCCCTTCAGCACCTCGCCGCCCTCCCGGGTGTCCAGGGCGGCGACCTCCTCCAGCGAGGCGAGGGACACCCGGTCGGCCGCGGGGTAGCCGAAGCGGACGTCGCTGAACTCGACCGCCACCGGGCCCTCGGGGACCTGCCGGGCGTCGGGCCGCTCGTCGATCAGCGGCTTGAGGTCGAGCACTTCGAAGACCCGCTCGAAGCTGACCAGGGCGCTCATCACCTCGACCCGGGCCCCGGCGAGGGCGGTGAGCGGGGCGTACAGCCGGGTGAGCAGCAGGGCCAGCGCGACCACCGCCCCGGGCTCCAGCGCACCGTGCAGGGCGAACCAGCCGCCCAGGCCGTACACCAGGGCGAGGGCGAGCGCGGAGACCAGGGTCAGCGCGGTCATGAAGGTGTACTGGGCCATGGCGGTGCGCACCCCGATGTCACGGACCCGGGCGGCCCGCGCGGCGAACTCGGCCGACTCCTCGCCGGGCCGCCCGAAGAGCTTGACGAGGGTGGCGCCGGGGGCGGAGAACCGTTCGGTCATCCGGGTGCCCATGGCGGCGTTGAGTTGGGTGGCCTCTCGTTGGAGGGAGGCCATCCGGGTCCCCATCCGTCGGGCGGGCACCACGAACACGGGGAGCAGCGCGAGGGCGAGCAGGGTGATCTCCCAGGAGAGGGCGAGCATCGCCACCAGGGTGAGCAGCAGGGTGACCACGTGTCCGACCACCCCGGACAGGGTGCTGCTGAAGGCGCGTTGGGCGCCGATGACGTCGTTGTTGAGCCGGCTGACGAGGGCGCCGGTGCGGGTGCGGGTGAAGAAGGCGACGGGCATCCGCTGCACGTGGTCGAAGACCGCGCGCCGCAGGTCCAGGATCAGGTCCTCGCCGAGCGCCGCGGACAACCGGCGCTCCAGCAGGCCGAGTCCGGCCTCGGCGACGGCGATCACCGCGATCAGCAGGGCGATGCGCACCACCGTGCCCGGTGGGCCGCCGCTGACGAGGGCGTCGACGATCCGGCCGGCGAGCAACGGGGTGACGACGGCGAGGAGCGAGGTGAGGGCGCTGAGGATCAGGAAGCGGATGATGGGCGTGCGGTGGGGGCGGGCGAACTCTCCGATGCGGCGCAGGGTGGCCCGGGTGAAGGGGCGGGCCTGCTGGGCGTGGACGAGTCCGTTGAGCTGGGTCCAGGCGGTGATCTCCATCGACATGCCTGGGACGGTAGGACCTCAATCAATCTTGAGGTCAAGTGCGCACGGTGTCCGGGACGGCCCGGTAGGGGAGGTTCCCCCCGGGCGGCCGGTGTGCCAGAGTCCTGATCACCCCCGGTCCGGGGGACGAGCGGGAGGGGCATGCGGGTGACGCGCGCACGGACGGCAACGGCGGGCCCCGGACTCGTGGTGGGGGTGATCGGTGCGGGGTCCATGGCCCGGACGCACCTGCCGGCTTGGCTGGCACTGGGCGCGCGGGTCACCGTGCTGTCGGCGCGGGACGGGGCGGCCGTGCTGGCGGACCGCTACCGCGCCGAAGGCGTCACGGTGGCCCGGGACCTGGACGACCTGCTGGACCGCAGCACCGTGATCGACGTCTGCACCCCGACGCCCGAGCACCGTCCCCTCGCGCTGGCCGCGATCCGGGCCGGCCGGCCGGTGGTGTGCGAGAAGCCGCTCGCGTTGACGGGCGCGGACGCCGCCGAGATCGCCCGCGCCGCCGAGGAGGCCGGGGTGTTGCTGTTCCCGGCGCACGTGGTGCGGTACTTCCCGGCGTACGCGGCGCTGGCCGGGGCCGTGGCCCGCGGCGAGCTCGGTCCTCCGTCCGCGCTGCGGTTCACGCGCAGCGGCGCCCACCCGGGGCGGGCTTCGTGGTTCGCCGATGCGGCGTCCTCCGGCGGCGTGCTGATGGACTTCATGATCCACGACATGGACTGCGCCCGGTGGGTGGCCGGTGAGGTGGTCCGGGTCCGGGCGGGGGTGCGCAGCCGGCCGCCCGGACCCGGAGGCGCCCCGCTGGTGCAGGGCGCGGCGGTGCTCACGCACGCGTCGGGCGCGGTCAGCCGGGTGTACGGCACCTGGGGGCGGGGCGACCTGCCGTTCCGCACGACGTTCCGGGTCACCGGCCCGGGCGGGGTGCGTGAGCACGACTCCGCGGCCGGCGGCCGACCGGCGCCGGGCCCCGCGGACGGCCCGTACCTCGCCCAGCTACGGGACTTCACCACCGCCCTCGCGGGCGGACCGCCGCCGCGGGTGAGCCCCGGGGACGGAGTGGCGGCGGTGCGGATCGCCGCCGCGGCCGTGCTGTCGTCCCGCACGGGCGAGAGCGTGGACCTGGTCGACGGGCACCCGGTGGCGCGGGGAGGCGGGGTCCGCCCGGCGGGCTGACCCCGGTGGGGTCGGGGGCCTCCCCTGAGCCGGGGCGGCGGGCCGCGGCCGCGGTCCCCGGGTCCCGGCCGGTGGAGCCGTCCGGAGTTCCGGAGGCCGGGCGGCACTTCGTCCGGGAGGGGGTGGACGTCCCGGGCCGCGCCGCGGGGGTGCGGCCCGGTCGGTTCAGAGCGGGCAGACCGTGGCGGCGCGCAGACGGCCGCCGGCGTTCTCGTCGTCCGTCCCGAGCACGCCCTGGGCCGCGGGGCCGCAGGCCAGGGCCTCGATCTTGTGGCCGGGGAAGACCGCGATCCGCAACGGGGCGTCCCGCAGCACCGTTCGGGGGCGGCCGAAGAGGTCGGACTCCACCCGGCCGACGTCGTACACCGCGGAGTCGAAGGGTCCGTCGTCCCCGGCGTCGGAGGCAGAGGTGACCGTCACCCGGCCCGTGGGCGACACCGTCAGATCGCTGACGTGCCGCACGCCGGCCGCCGGGTACGGCACCCGCACCGGGGCCGAGTCGCGCGCGCCGAAGGCGAGGGCCGTCCAGTCGAGAGCGGCGGCGTGCAGGACGGCCGGGTCCGCGTCCTGGCCCCGGTGGGCCCACACCGCGGTGAGCCGACCCGGGGTTCCGGCGAGGAAGAACGCCTCGTAGTTGTCGCGGTGGCCCGCCGGGTCGACCGCGTCCGCTCCGGGCACCGTGAACTCCCTGAGCACCTGCGCCGTCTCCCCGGTCAACCGCAGGTGGAAGCCGTGCCCGGAACTCTCCAGGGCGACGAGTTCCCCCGGGGCCCCGGGAACGGGGCTCAACGACTCCAGGTCCACCGGGTCCCGGTCGCCGCCCTGCCAGCGGAGGACCCGGACGACCGGCGCGGACCCGGGCACCAGCCCGATCCGGGAGATCCGCGGCTCCCCCGGCCGCTTGTTGTCGTGCACCACCACGGTGTCGACGCCGGCGGGGCCCCGGGCCACCACGGCGATGCCGCTGATCCCGGCGGTGATCCCCTCCCCCGTCCGCACCCACTCCTCCTGGGCGGGCGCGGCGAGGGCGGGGGTGACGAGGGCGAGTCCGCCGAGCACGGCGGCGGCGAGGCTACGGGTCACGCGCGGTCCGTTCACCGGCGCACCGTAGGACCGTCCCGCACCCGGAACCGGACCGCGCCCCCGGACGCTGCTCCGACCGGCCCCGCGATGTCACCCCCGGACGGACCCGACCGCCCGCCGTCGGGACGGGGCGGCGTCGCAGCGGGGGCCCGTCCCTTACGGGCCCCCGGACGGGCACGCACGAACACCCCCAAGGCAAGGCTTGCCTAAGTCGCTCCTTCCGGGGACGATCTAGAGCGCCCCATCCCACGACGGCCACGAGGAGTTCCCGATCGCCAGCCGTGCACCGACCCGGAGTCGGCTGTGGAGCACTGCCGATCGGAGCCCAACCGCCCCTCTCCGCCCTCGTGTTCACCGGCGCCCTCCGCCGACCCGCCCGCACGGCACCGTACCGCCCGTACCCGGTCAGGGCCGTGCATCCGAGAGAAGGGTTCCCATGCGCACGCGCGACCTCGACGACACCGCGGACACCGACCGCACCCCGACCCGGACGGCCGACCCAGCCGACTTCACCGTCCGCCACGTCGATCCGGCCACCGACTCCGCGCTCATCCACCGGTGGGTCACCCATCCCAAGTCGGCGTACTGGATGATGCAGGACGACTCGCTCCAGGACATCGAGGAGAAGTACGCGGCGATCGCCGTCGACGAGCACCACGACGCCCTGATCGGCCTGGTCGACGGCGTCCCCGCCTATCTGATCGAGCGCTACGACCCCCGTCACGTGGCCCTGGTGGGGCTCTATCCGCCGGAGCCGGGGGACGTGGGTCTGCACTTCCTCGTCGCGCCGACCACCGCCCCCGTGCACGGCTTCACCCGGGCGGCGATCACCAGCGCCGTGCACACCCTCTTCGCGGACCCCGCGACCCGCCGGGTGGTGATGGAGCCCGATGTGCGCAACACCGCGGCGCACGAGGTCTTCGCCCACGCCGGCTTCACGATCGTCGAGCGGATAGCGAAGCCGGAGAAGGACGCCTACCTGTGCGTCTGCACGCGCGAGGAGTTCGCCCGGAGCCCCGGCGGGCGGGCCCTGGCCAACTAACGACCGCGCGGGGAGGGGCGCCGGTGGACCGGCGCCCCTCCCCTGCGGACGCCTGCGCCCCGGAGCGCCGATCGTCCTGACGGCCCGGGCGCGGCAGCGCGCCGACCCGGCTCACCCGGGCAGGGCGCCCGTTCCGGTGGCGGGCACCGTCGCGGGGGCTCCACCAGGCTTCCCGGCGAACCCGACGGCCAGGGCCAGCGCGGCCAGTACCGCCGCGCTCCACAGCAGCGTGGTGATGCCGGCGCCCTCCACCACGGTGCCGCCGAGGAAGGCGCCCAGGGCGATGGCCGCGGTGAAGACGCCCACGTAGACGCCGGTCACGTGCTCGACGCGGTGCGGCGCCGCCTGGGTCATCCAGATCTGACCGGCCACCGACAGACCGCCGTAGGTCAGCCCCCACAGCGCGACACTGACTCCGGTCAGCAGCGCGGTGGTGCTGACCAGGGCGAGCAGGCCGATCGACAGGGCGATGCCGCCCGTCAGGCCGAGGACCGTGCCGCGGGCGCGCCGGGCGGCCAGGGAACCGGCGACGAAGTTCCCGATCAGCCCGAACAGGCCGTAGACCAACAGGACCAGGGCGATGGATCCCGGCGCCAGTGCGGTCCGCTCCTCCAGCACGGGCCGTACGTAGGTGTAGGCCGCGAAGTGGGCGGTGACGAGGAGGAGGACGAGGACCAGCCCGGAGACCACCGGCCGGCTGCGCAGCAGCCCCTCGTGGCCGGCGACGGCGTCCGCGCCCTGCGGGTCCTCGGGGCGCGGCAGTCGGGGCAGCGTCAGGAGCAGTCCGGCGGCCAGCAGCACCGAGCCCGCGGCGAGCGCGGCGAACGCGGCGCGCCAGCCGAAGCCGTTGCTGATCAGGGTGCCGAGGGGCACGCCGGCCACGGATGCCGCAGCCACCCCACTGACGGTGGCGGAGACCGCGAGGGCCGTGTTGCGGGGGGCCACCAACCGGGTGGCGACGGCGGCGGCCAGCCCCCACACGGCCCCCATGCCGATGCCCAGGACGATCCGGGAGACCACGAGCAGCCCGAAGCCCTGGGAGACCGCGGTGAGGGCGTTGCCCGCGGCCAGCACCACCATGGCCACGACGAGCACCAGGCGCCGGTCGTGCGCTCCCAGCAGTCGGGGGACCGCGGGAGCGGTGACGGCGGTGACGAGACCGGTGATGGTCAGGCTGAACCCGGCGGAGCCGGGGGCGATCCGCAAGCCGTCGGCCATCGGGGTGAGCACCCCGACGGGCAGCATCTCCGAGGTCACGACCACGAACGTGCTCAAGGAGAGCACCAGGACGGACACCCACTGCCAGGGCGTGGTGCGTTCCGTATCGGACCCGGTGTGCTGCACCGGCGCGTGAGAGACCATGCCGACCAGCCAAACACCGCGCCGGAACCGGAACAACGACGATCTCCTCAAGGTTCGATCAGTATGGGTAATCCATGAGGACGTCGAGGGGGACGCCATGAACCAGGTCCACGTCCAGGAGATCGAGTGCCTGTTGGTGCTGGCCGAGGAGTTGCACTTCGGTCGGACGGCCGAGCGGCTGGGGTGCTCGCAGAGCAGGGTGAGCCAGCTGGTCGCCGGTCTGGAGCGGCGGGTCGGGGTCCGGCTGGTCGACCGCACCAGCCGGCGGGTGGCGCTCAGTCGGTTCGGCGCCCAGTTCGTGCAGGACGTGCGTCCCGCCTTCGAGGCGCTGTCCACGGTGGTGGTCCGGGCGCGCGAGCGGGCGCGCAGCGGCACGTTGAGCCAGCTGCGGATCGGCTTCCACGGCAGCGTCTACGAGGAGGTGACCGAGGCGTTCCGCCGGCTGCGCGTGCACCACGAGGTGGCGCTGGTGCTGAGCGAGATCCCGCTCGGCTCGCCCTTCACCGCCGTGCTGGAGGGGAAGGCGGACGCCGTGGTGGTGGAGCTCCCGGTGAAGGAGCCGGCGCTCGCCGTCGGCTTCCGGTTCCCGCCGCAGGACCGGCTGTTGGCCGTGGCCTCCTGGCATCCGCTGGCCGGGGCCGAGCGGGTGCACGTCGAGGAGTTGGCCACCGTGGACGTCCTCCATCCGGTGGGGGACGCGCCGGACTACTGGAAGGCGGCACGGGTGCCGCCCACCACTCCGGGCGGGGTGCCGATCCGTTCCACCACCGGGATCTCCACCGTCCAGGAGGGGTTGGCGCTCGTCGCCGCCGGCGACCACGGGATGTTGGTCTGCCGCCCGTTGACCGAGCGCGCCGCCCGCAGTGACGTGCGCTACCTGGGCGTCGAGGGGCTCGACGAGCCGTCGCAGCTGGGGCTGGTCTGGCGCAGGGACCGCGAGTCCTGGCAACTCACCACCCTGGCCGGCCTCCTGGCGGAGGAGTTCGCCCGGACCGCCCACGGGGAGCGGGTCACCGCCTGAGCCCGGGCCGCCCGTCGTGCGCGGGCGGCCCGTCCGCCGTTCCGCCCCGGGTGCGACGGCCGCCGCGACGGTGCGGACGGGTCCTCCCGGTCTCCTTCGTGTTGCGCCCAGATGAACGATTCTCCGCCGCTCGGAGCGGCCCGCGCCCGCGTCCCTACCGCCCGCGCGCGAGGGGGCTGACAGGGCACGTCTCGGATGTTGGGACGGCCTGGGGAAGTCCTTGTGCCGCTCAGCCGGGCGCTGCGATGCTCACGGCATGAGCACTCCGGCCTACGTTGTTGACACGCCGCCCGGCAGGTGTCCCCGTACGGTCCCGGGTGCCTGTTGTCTGGCCTGATCCTTCCCACGGCCCGTCGCCCCGCCCCCGTCGTCCGCCCGCCCGGGCTCCGACGCTGACGCGCCGTCGAACGCCACCACCCACCCCACCGGGTGCGCGTGCCCCGGGGCATGACGGACGACACCCCGTACCGCACCCACCACGCCCCTGCCCACCGCGCCCCGTTCGGCGATCAGTGACGCCGTGACGGCGCGCTCCGCCCTTCCCCGAACCGGCACGTCCGCGGTCGCCCCACGACCGCCGGGACGGCGCCCTCCCCACCATCGCGCACCGACGACCGACCACGCCCACGGCGTCGTCCGTCGGTGCGGCGAACCGATGTGCCGGCGGCTGCCGGCCGCTCCCCACGGCCATGACGAAACGAGAGGACCCCCTCCATGTGCGGTATATCCGGATGGGTCGACTTGTCCGGACTCGGCCCGGACGCCCGGGCCGTCGCGACGAGGATGAACGACGAGCAGACACACCGCGGGCCGGACGGGTCCGGGGTGTGGACCTCCCGGTGCGCGGCGATCGCGCACACCAGGCTCTCGGTGATCGACATCGAGAACGGGGAGCAACCCATGCTCTTCCCCGCCGGATCGAGCACCGCTGCCTCGTACGTCCTCTCCTACAACGGCGAGTTGTACAACCACCGGGAGCTGCGGGCCGAACTCGCGTCCCGGGGGCACCGGTTCCACACGTCCAGCGACACCGAGGTCGTCCTCGCCGCCTGGGTCGCGTGGGGGCCCGGAGCCGTCGAACGGTTCAACGGCATCTTCGCCTTCGCCGTCTGGGACGAGCGCGCGCAGACCCTCTGGCTGGTCCGCGACCACCTCGGGGTGAAACCGCTCCACTACCACCACGAGGGCGACCGCCTGGTCTTCGGCTCCGAGGCCAAGTCCGTCCTCGCCCATCCGGACGTGCACACCGTCGTCGACGAGGACGGCCTGCGCCAACTGGTGCTCCCCCTGCTGAAGTTCCCGGGCGCCAACCCCTACCGGGGGATCTCCGAGGTGCTTCCGGGCCAGGTGCTGGAGTTCTCCCGGCGCGGGGTGCGCACCACCCGGTACTGGGACGTCCGGGAGTTCCTCAACGGGCCGGTCGAGGACGACCACGCCGGTGCCGTCGAGGAGTTGCGGGCGCTGCTCCACGACACCGTCGCCCGGCAGACCGTCGCGGACGTCCCCCTGTGCACCTTCCTCTCCGGCGGGCTCGACTCCTCGGCGGTCACCGCGATCGCGGGCCGTCTGCCCGGTGGCGGCGGGGTGCGCTCGTTCTCCGTGGACTTCACCGACGCGGCCGCTTCGGCCGACTCCCGCTCGGCCCTGGACCGCCACTACGCACGGGAGGCGGCGCGGCACATCGGTGCCCGGCACTCCAACGTCGTCCTGGACAGCGCCCTGTTGGCCGGCGGCGAGGTCCGCGACGCCACGGTGCGCGCCCGGGACCTCCCCAACGGCTTCGGCGACCTGGACACCAGTCTGCTGTTGCTCTGCCGGGAGGTGCGGCGCCACGCCACCGTCGCGCTGTCCGGCGAGGCGGCCGACGAGATCCTCGGCGGCTACCTGTGGTTCCACGAACCGCGCGCGGTGGAGGCGGACACCTTCCCCTGGATCGCCGACAGCCCGGCCCACGGCTACCTCCACCAGCGGGTCCTCGGCGCCGTCGACCCCCAACTGCTGCGGGCGCTGCGGGTGGAGGAGTACCTGCGCGACGAGTACGCCACGGCCCTCGGCGGGCTGGACCTCGATCCCGCGCTCAGCCCGCGGGAGCGACGGCACCGGGAGATCCTCCACCTCGGCATCACCTACTTCCTGCCGATGCTGCTGGACCGCAACGACCGGTTGAGCATGGCCAGCGGACTGGAGGTCCGGGTCCCCTTCTGCGACCACCGGATCGTCGAACTCGTGGTGCGCCTGGGTCGCGACGTCCACAACGCGGGCGGCCGGGAGAAGGGCGTCCTGCGGGACGCGGTGGGCGAACTGTTGCCCGAGGACGTGCGGGAGCGCCGGAAGTCGCCGTACCCGACCACCCCGGACCCGGACTACTCGCGACGGCTGGAGGAGCAACTCGCCGAGGTCCTCGCGGACCCGCCGGACGGGCTGGGGGACGTGTTCGCCCCGCACGTGCTGACGCCCGGCAGCGTCACCGGGGCGGCCCGGTCGCACGGGCTCGTCAGCAACTTCGAGGGCGAGGTGGTCCTGAACTTCGCCTCCTGGCTGCGCCAGTACGCCCCCAAGCTCACGCTCTGACCCATCCGCAGCCCCTTCCCCGTACGCCCCCCGCTCCGCCCGCGCGGCACAACCACCAGGAGTACCGACGTGTCCTCGTCAGACGTCCAGCAGAAGACCCGCGACCACCTCTGGCTGCACTTCACCAACCACGCCGGGCTGACCGCCGGCGAGGAAGTGCCCGTCATCACCCGGGCCGAAGGCGCCCACCTCTGGGACGACCGGGGGCGCCGCTACCTCGACGGGCTGTCCGGCCTGTTCGCCGTCAACGCCGGGCACGGCAGACCCGAGTTGGCGGAGGCCGCCGCACGCCAGATCCGGGAGCTCGACTACTTCCCGGTCTGGAACGCCGTGCACCCGCGCGCCGCCGAACTCGCCGAGGCCCTCGCCGAGCGGGCACCGGGCGACCTGAACCGGGTCTTCCTCACCAACAGCGGCAGCGAGAGCGTCGAGACGGCCTGGAAGTTGGTGAAGCAGTACTACAAGGCCATCGGCCAACCCGGCCGCCACAAGGTGATCAGCCGCACCATCGCCTACCACGGAACCACCCACGGCGCCCTGTCCATCACCGCCCTGCCGGGGCTGCGGGCCCCGTTCGAACCCCTGGTGCCGAGCGGCCACAAGGTGCCGACCACCGACCTGTACCGCGCCCCGGAGCACCTGCGGGACGACGCGGAGGCGTTCGGACGGTGGGCGGCCGACCGGATCGCCGAGGCCATCGAGTTCGAAGGCCCGGAGACCGTCGCCGCGATCTTCCTGGAACCGGTGCAGAACTCCGGGGCGGCGATCCCGCCGCCCCCGGGGTACCTGGAGCGGGTCCGGGAGATCGCCGACCGGTACGGCGTGGTCCTGGTGGCCGACGAGGTGATCACGGCCTTCGGCCGCATCGGGGACTTCTTCGCGGTCAACCGCTACGGGGTGGTGCCCGACATCATCACCGGCGCCAAGGGCATCACCTCCGGCTACGTACCGGCCGGGGCCACGATCGTGAGCGACCGAGTCTTCGCCCCGTTCACCAAGAAGGAGAACACCTTCGCCCACGGACTCACCTTCGGCGGGCACCCGGTCGCCGCCGCCGTGGGACTGGCCAACATCGCCGTCTTCGAACGCGAGAAGCTCAACGAGAACGTCCGCGCCAACGAGGACCTGTTCCGCACCACCCTGGACCGGCTGCGCGACCTGCCGATCGTGGGGGACGTGCGCGGCGCCGGCTACTTCTGGGGCATCGTCCTCGTCAGGGACCGGCACACCCGGGAGCCGTTCCCGGCCGTGGAACGACGCCGGTTGATCGACGAGCTGCTGGGTCCGGCGCTGCGCGCCGGCGGACTGCACGCGCGGCTCGACGAACGGGGCGACCCCGCGATCCTACTGGCCCCGCCCACCACCGTGGGCCGGGCCGAGTTCGACCTCATCGAGGAGATCGTCCGCGCCGCCCTCACCGAAGCCTCGCAGAGGCTCTGAGCCATGGCCCGGTTCCCTCGCCCGGCCCTCGCCCGGTACCTCGCGCGGCGCTGCGGCGCCTTCATCGTCGTGCTGCTCTCCGTCCACGCACTGGCGTTCCTCCTGCTCTACGCGCTGCCGAGCGATCCGGTGGCCCTGATGCTCGAACGGCGGTCCGCCGGTGCCGGCGGCGGCACCCCGGAGCAGGTCGAGGCGCTGCGCGCCGCACACGGGCTCGACCGCTCCCTCCCGGTCCGCTACGTCGAATCGCTCGGCCACCTCCTCCGGGGCGACCTGGGAACCTCGTTCCAGTCGGGCCGGCCCGTGCCGGAGGTACTGGCCTCGGTGGCGCCGAACACGGTCGCCCTGGCCGGGGCGGGGCTCGCCGTCGCGGTGCCGTTCTCCCTGGCACTGGCACTGCTCACCTCCTGGCGACGGGACGGGGCCCTGCACCGGGCCCTGGTGAACCTCCCCCCGCTGATCGCCTCGGTCCCCGCGTTCTGGCTCGGTCTGCTGCTGGTGCAGGTGTTCTCGTTCGCCCTCGGATGGCTGCCCTCCACCGGCGGCAGCGGTCCGGCGGCGCTGGTGCTGCCGGCCCTCACGCTGGCGCTGCCCGTGTCCGCCTCCCTGACCGCGGTCCTGGTGCGTTCCCTGGACGACGTGCAGGACGCGCCCTTCGTGGCCCTGCTGCGGGCCCGCGGGCTGCCCTGGTGGCGGGTCTACCTCCGCCACGTGGTCCGCAACGCGCTGCTGCCCTTCGTGACGCTCGCCGGGCTCACCGTGGGCGGGGTGCTGGTCGGGACGGTGGTCACCGAGACGGTGTTCGCCCGAGCGGGCCTCGGCCGGCTCCTCGCCTCGTCCGTGGAGGCCCAGGACGCCCCCGTGGTGCTGGCCATCGCCCTGGCCGCCGCCCTCGTGTTCGCCGTCGTCAACCTCACCGTCGACCTCCTGTACCCGGTCCTCGACCCGAGGACCCGCAGACAGGACAGTGGAGCAACCGCATGACCCTCGTCCTCCCCTCCGCCGCCCGGCACCGCACCCGGGCCGGCACGCCCCGGATCGCCCTCGCGGTGCTCGGCCTCGCCGCCGCGGCGGCCCTGCTGCCCCGGGTCGTGGCGCCCCGGGACCCGTACGCCCAGGACGTGTCCGCACGGCTGCGACCGCCGTCGACCGCCCACCCCTTCGGCACCGACGAACTGGGCCGCGACCTGTTCAGCCGGGTGGTCCTCGGCACCCAGGCCAGCCTGGGCGTGGCACTGCTGGCGCTGGCGTTCGCCTGTTCCCTGAGCGTCCTCGTCGGCCTGGTGGCCGGCTACTTCGGCGGACCGCTGGACCGGGCGCTGATGGCCGCCGTGGACGTGCTGTTGGCGTTGCCGTCGTTGCTGGTCTCCCTGCTGGTCGTCTCCGGGCTGGGCACCGGGCCGGTCCAGCTCGCCCTCGCCGTCGGGATCGCCTCGGTCCCCGCGCTCACCCGGGTGACCCGCGCCGAAGTGCTGCGGGTGAGCGGACGGACCTTCGTCGAGGCGGCGCACGGCTTCGGGCTCTCCCGGCCCCGGGTGCTGGTGAGGCACGTGTGGCCCCACGCGCGCGGACCGGTCACCGCACTGGCCGCGCTGGAGCTGGCGTCGATCGTGCTGTCCGTGTCGGCCCTGAGCTTCCTCGGCTACGGCACCCAGCCGCCCGCCCCCGAGTGGGGCAACCTCATCGCGGGCGGACGGGACCACTTCGCCACCGCGTGGTGGCTGACCGCCCTGCCCGGCGCGGTGCTCGCCCTCGTGGTCCTGGCGCTGCACCGGGTGGGACGCGTGCTCGGAGCGTCGAAGGCGGGGACACGATGACGGCCACCGACCCCCTGGTGAACCACCATCACGACGTACTGCTGCGTCTGGAGGGACTGCGGGTGCACTACCCGGGCGGCCCCGGCCGGGATCCGGTCGTCGCCGTCGACGACCTCTCCCTCACGGTGGCCTCCGGCAGCACGGTCGCCGTCGTGGGCGAGTCCGGTTCGGGCAAGTCGACCACCTTGAAGGCCCTGTTGGGGCTGGTCCCGCGCACCGCCCGGGTCGGTCTGCGGCGACTGGAGTTCCGCGACGGGCACGGCGCGCTGCGGGCCGTGCCCGACGTCCGGGCGCTGCGCGGCCGGTCGGTGGGCCTGGTCCCGCAGGACCCGGGGGACGCACTGGACCCGCTGATGCGCATCGGCGCCCAGTTCGCCGAACTGCACCGGCACTTCCTGGCCGTGACCGACCGCGAGGAGAGCCGTGCCCTGACCGCCGCCGCCCTCGACGCCGTCGGCGTGGACCGGCCCCTGCTGCGCCTGCGCCAGTACCCCCACGAACTGTCCGGGGGCCAACGGCAGCGCGTCCTGATCGCCCTGGCGCTCGTCGGCACGCCGCGGCTGCTGCTGGCCGACGAGCCGACCTCCCAACTGGACGCCACGGTCCAGCGCAGGGTGTTGGACCTGATCGACGGGGTGCGGGCCCGGCACGGGCTGGCGGTCCTGATGGTCACCCACGACATCGCCGTGGCGGCCGGGCGCGCGGAGCACCTGCTGGTGATGCGGGCCGGGCGGGTCGTGGAGTCCGGCCCCACCGCGCGCGTCCTGGACGCACCGGAGCACCCGTACACCCGTCAACTGCTGGGGGCGCGGCCGGACGCCCTCCCGGCCCGGCCCGTGTTCCGGCCCGAGGCGCCGGCCCGGGTGGTGCTGGAGGCACGGGGGTTGGTCAAGTCCTTCCGCGCGGGGCGCGGAGGCGCGCCGATCGAGGCGGTGCGGGACGTGAGCCTGACCGTGCAGCGCGGACAGACGGTCGCGGTGGTCGGCGAGTCCGGGGCGGGGAAGTCGACGCTGCTGCGGCTGCTGACCGGACAGGAGCGCGCGGACGCCGGTGCGGTGCTCCTGGACGGCGAGGAGCTGTTTCCCACCCGCCGCAGGCACGAGCCGTTCGCCCGGCGGGTGCAACTCGTGTACCAGAACCCGGCGCGCAGCCTGGACCCGCTGCTGACGCTCGGCCGGGCGGTGGCCGAGCCCTTGGAGGCGCACCGGGTCGGGGACGCCCGATGGCGCGCCGAACGGTCCCGGGAGCTCCTCGAACAGGTGGGGCTGCCCGGCGCCTTCGCCGAGCGACGGCCCCCGGAGCTGTCCGGCGGGCAACTGCAACGCGCGGCGATCGCCCGGGCACTCGCCCTGGAGCCGGACGTGGTCGTGCTCGACGAACCGGTCTCGGCCCTCGACCAGGCCGTGCAGTTCGCCCTGCTGGAACTCCTCGACGCGCTCCAGCAGCGGCACGGCATCGCCTACCTGCTCGTCTCGCACGACCTCTCGGTGGTGCGGGCCGTGGCGGACGAGGTCCTCGTGATGCGGCACGGCCGGATCGAGGAACGGGGACCCGCAGCGGACGTGTTCGCCCGGCCCGAGCACCCCTTCACCCGCGAGCTGTTGGCGGCCGTACCGACCCTGCCGCACCCCGGTCCGCCCGCCCCGAAGGACTCCCCCTCCGCACCCGCCCTGCTACCCGCCCCCCACGCCACCCCGCACCCGCACCCTGCCGACAGGACACCTTCGCCATGACCCGCGCGCCCCTGACGCGTCTGCTCGCCACCGCCTCGGCGACCGCACTGCTGCTCACCGGCTGCTCCGGCACGGCCGGCACCACCGCCGCCGACACCGACACGAGCCACCTGCGGGTCGCCTACGGCTGGTACCCGACCTGCTTCGACTACGCCCAGTCCAATCCGTTCGCGCTCTTCGGCAGGCAGGTGCTGGACACCCTGCTCAGCGAGGACCCCTCGACGGGCCGGCTGGCACCGTACCTGGCCGAGTCCTGGAAAAGCCTGGACGGTGGACGCGCCTACGAGTTCACCCTCCGTGAGGGGGTGACGTTCAGCAACGGCGAGAAGCTGACCGCGCAGGTCGTCGCCGACAACTTCGAGACGCTGTGGCGGATGGCGAAGCAGGGCGTGTCCCCGACCCCCGGCGCCTACCTGCGCGGCTACCACCGGGCCCGGGCCCTGGACGGGCGCCGGGTGCGGGTCGAGTTCACCGCACCCAACGCCGGCTTCCTCCAGGCCAACAGCGAGGGCCAGTTCGGCATCGTGGCTCCGGAGAGCCTGGCGAGGACGCCGGAGGAGCGGTGCGCCGAGGGCACCATCGGCTCGGGTCCCTTCGTGCTGCGCGAGGCGGTGCAGGACGAACGCGTCGGCTACCAGCGGCGCACGGGCTACTCCTGGGCGCCCGCGGCGTTCGCCCGGACGGGCGGGGGGTCCGCCCTGGAACGGGTGACGGTGCAGATCGTGCCGGAGGAGAGCCTGCGGGCCGCGGGGGTGGTGGCGGGCGAGTACGACCTGGCGTACTCCATGACCGAGACCGGGCTCGCGCAAGCCCGCGGACGGGGCGGGACGCGGACCGTCCTCGCCCCCAACCGGGGGGTGGTGAACACCTTCGTGGCCAACACCTCGGACCCGGTGGTCGCGGACCCCGCGGTGCGCCGGGCCCTCCAGCACGGCATCGACCGGGCCGAGTTCGTGGACACCTTCTACGGCGAGGGCGTCGAGCCCGCCACCGACGTGGTCTCCCGCGGCCACCCCTCCCACCGGGACAGGAGCGCGTTGCTGCGGCACGACCCGGCGCTCAGTCGCACGATCCTGGACCGTGCGGGCTGGGCGAGCGGGGCCGACGGCGTCCGGGTCAAGGACGGGCAACGGCTGCGTCTGGCGCTGACGTTCGCGAGTTCGGACATCGGCGCCGACGAGGCGGGCTGGGAGTACGTCAAGGACGCCCTCGCCGACATCGGGGTGGAGATCACGCTGAACCGGGTCTCCGAGGCCCAGCAGGCCGACCTGCGCAAGACCGGGAAGTGGCAACTCGCGGTCTACCAGGGGGCGAGCCGCGGGGACGCCGACGGCATCGCCGCCTTCTACCACACCGCGCTCGCGCCCTGGGACGGCCAGGCGCCCCGACCCGCCGTCGACCGTGCCCTCACCGAGCAGGCCACCACCGTCGACCCGCGCCGGCGGGCCGCCCTCGTCGACCGGGCGGTGACCGCGATCCTCCGGGAGGGCTACGGCATCCCGCTCTTCGACTCGGCCCAGGTCCTGCTCGCCCGGAAGGGCGTCGAGGACCTCACCTTCCCCGTCAACGCGTGGGAGCCGGTCTTCCACCGCGTCACCAAGCGCTGATCGCGGGGGCGCGGGCAACCCTCCTCCGTCCCGCGCCCGCCGACACCCCCGCACCCGTGAGAGGAAACGATGCCCCCCTCGTCCCCCAGGACCCCCGTCGAACCCGCACCGCCCGGCGCCGGCACCCGCGGCGGCGGTCCCCTCCTCCTGCTCAACGCCCAGTACCTGCCGTCCAGTCGGGACTGGCGCGACCCCCGGGCCCAGGCCGACTCCCCGTTCCTGGTGGACACCTTCGTCCGGGCGGCCCGCCGGGCCGAGACCGCCGGGTTCGACGTGCTGTTCCAGGCCGACTTCTCGGGGGTGAACCGCGCCGGGCTGCGGGCCGGGCCGCCGCTGACGGTCTTCGAGCCGTTCCAGGCCGCGGCGCTGATCGCCAGCGCCACCTCGCGGATCGCGGTCATGCCGACCGTGTCCACGCTCCACACCCATCCCTCGTCCTTCGCCCGCTCCCTGGCCAGCCTCGACCGGATCTCCGCCGGCCGGGCCCGGATCAACGTGGTGTCCTCCTTCCGGCCGGGCACCGCGATCGGGGTCCGGCGGGAGGTCCCCCGGGACCGGCGGCACGCACAGACCGAAGAGTTCGTCGAGGTGGCGAAGCGGCTGTGGGCGAGTTGGCCGCCGGCCGCGAACGTCCCGGACCGGGTGACCGACCGCTACGTGCGGGAGGACCTGATCCTGGACGTGGACCACCGCGGCGAGTTCTACGACCAGTCGGGCCCGATCGACATGGCGCCCCACTCGGCAGACTTCCCCTTCGTCCTCCAGGCCACCTCCTCCCTGGCCGGGCTGCGACTCGCGGCCCGCACCGCCGACGGGGTCTTCGCGGGGACGCCGACCCTGGGCGCGGCCCGGGAGCTGCGCCGCGCGCTGCGCGCCCGGACCCGGGAGGCGGGCCGCGCCGCCGGTGCGGTGGCCCTGCTGCCGGGCTGCTACGTCCACCTGGTCGACACCCCCGCCGAGGCCGAGCGGCTGCGCCGCGCCCAGCGCGAGGTCCTGCCGGCGGGGCGGGCCGCGCTGCTCGCCCTGCGCGCCCGGTTCCCGGACCTCCGGCTGGACGGGCTCGACCTCGCCGACCGGCTGCCCGGCGGCCTCCTGCCCGAGGACCCCGAGCAGGTGCTGGCGGCCCACGGCTCCCGCTACCTCCCGCTGTGGGACCTGGCCCGCGCTCCCGGCGGGACGGTCGGGGAGTTCGCCGCGGAGGTGCTCGCGCTGAACGAGCACGCGCGGTTCGTGGGCACTGCGGAGCAGATCGCCGACGCGTTGCGGCGGTGGTACGAGGAGGAGGGCGTCGACGGGTTCCAGATCATCCTCGGCAACGACTTCGACGCCCTGTGCGAGCGGCTGGTCCCCCGGCTGCGGGAGCTCACCGCGTCCTTCCCGCCCGGGTCGCCGCGGCCGGCCGGGCCTGCGGTCCCCCGGGTCGCCGCGGGCTCCTGACCCGCGCCGGGTTCCGGTCCGCTCCGGGCGACCCGCCCGCGGACCGTCGGGGCCGCCGACACCGGCGGCCCCTCGGCCCACGCCCCCACCGACAGGAGAGGTAGTCCCGCAATGACCGAGCACCATCCGACGTCGACCTCCGACGCGGGGACGGACGTCGCCACGCCCCCCGGCCCCCCGACCGGCGCGGCGCGCCGCTCCGCCCTGTGGAAGCGGCGGCTGTTCGAAGCCGAGGCGGGGCTGACCCGCTATGTGGTCGAGGCCCGGGCGGGCATGCACATGCAGGAATTGCTGCACGTCAAGCAGGCCATCTTCGAGTCGCTGCCCCAGGGCGAGGAGGAACAGGACTGGAAGGCCGCGTTCTTCCGCGGCCAAGCCCTGATGGAACGTTTCGTCGTGGCGCACTTCGGCCTCGGCGAACTGGCCGGCTGGGCCCGCTCCAACAGCACCGTCTACGCGGCCGTCGACCCCGCCCCCAAGCACGACGCCCGGGTGCCCCTCGAACGCCTCCACGCCCAGGCCGACCTCTACGGCTCGGACACCGAGTGGGTGGAGCACGGCACCGACCGCGCGGTGCTCCGCATCCGCCGCTGCGCCATCTGGGAGTACCGCGAGCAGGCCCGCCGAAGGGGCGTGCCGCTGACCCTCGGGTCCCCCTGCGAGTACTGCGTCCCGGCGACCTCCGGGATGGCCACCCACAAGGGCCTGTCCGCCGCCCACGAACTCACCGACGACCAGGGCACGCGGGGCTGTGTGTGGACCGCCTCGCGCGGCCCGGCCCACCCCGCCCCGCACCACTCCCCCACCTCCGAAGGATGACCGCCATGCCGGGACGCACCGGACTCGCCCGCCACGCCCCTGTCGACCGCATCCGCCGGCTGCCCGCCCTCCAGCAACCGGAGTGGCCCGACCGGGACGCACTCGACGAGGTGCTCCGCGCACTGCCCCCCGAGGACCTGGTGGGCCCGGAGTCGGTGGCCGAACTCAGAACCGAGCTCGCCCGACTCGACGCGGGCGGCGGGCTGGTCCTCCAACTCGGCCACTGCGTGGAGGACATCGACACCGACATGGGCGCCTACACCCGCTGCATGCTCGCCTTCCTCACCCACTTCCGGTCCCACCTGCGGGCCCGCACCGGACGCCACGTGGTGGGCGTCGGGCGGCTCGCCGGGCAGTACGCGAAACCGCGGTCGCAGGACCACGAACTCGTGGACGGGGTGCGGCTGCCCAGCTACCGGGGCCCCATCGTCAACGCCCCGGGCGCGACGCCCCGGGCCCGCCTCCCCCGGCCGGAGCGGATCGCCGAGGCGCACAGCGCCTCGCTCGCCTCCTACGCCACGATCGCGGACCACCACCGGGCCACCGCGTACCTCGATCCGGTGTGGACGAGCCACGAGATGCTGCTGCTCGACTACGAACTGCGGTTCGTGCGACAGGGCGCGGCCGGCCTCCACCTGGGCACCACGCACTGGCCGTGGATCGGCGCCCGGACCCGTCAACCCGGCGGCGCCCACGTGGCCCTGGCCGCGGCGCTGGCGAACCCGGTGAGCGTGAAGGTCGGCCCGGACACCTCCCCCGAGGAGGCGGCGGAGCTGGCCGCCGTGCTCAACCCCCGCGACGAGCCCGGGAAGCTCACGTTCATCGTCCGCATGGGCCACACCGCCATCGACCGGCTGGGGCCGGTCGTCCGCGCCGTCCGGCGCCGGGTCGAGCACGTGCACTGGATCAGCGACCCCATGCACGGCAACACGGTGACCGGCGCGCACGGGTTCAAGACCCGTCACCTCGAACACATCGTCGCGGAGCTCACCGGATTCCAGCAGGTCCTCGTCGAGGCCGGCGGCCGTCCGGCGGGACTTCACCTGGAAGCGACGCCCGAGGACGTGTTCGAGTGCGCCGAGGGCGGCCGTGAACCCCGCGACCCGGCCCGCTACCGGTCGCTGCTCGACCCCCGACTGAACCCCGAGCAGACCGCACAGGTGCTCGGCCACTGGTGGGCGTGACCCTCCGCGAGCCCCGGAAAGGGAGATCCATGACCCGTTCGTTCCTCGACCTCGAAGACGACCCCACCACCACCCCCGACGCCTATCTGCGGGCCGCGCTCCGTTGGCACTTCTCCCCCGACACCGGATCACGACTGTGGCTGGAGCGCGCCAAGGAACTGGACTTCGACCCCGTCCATGACGTCCGCGGCTACGCCGACCTCGCCAGATTCCCCGACATCGCCGCGGACCTGCGCGAACGCCCCGTCGAGGACCTCGTTCCGCGGGGACTGGAGCACGAGCCGGCACCCTCGGTGTTCGAGACGGGAGGCACCACCGGGTCGCCCAAGCGGCTCGTCTACACCGAACGCTGGGTGCGGCGCGCGCTCGGGTGGAAGACGGCCGAGCTGCGCGCGGCGGGCTTCCCGGTCGGCGCCCCCTGGCTGGTGGCGATGCCCTCCGGCCCGCACGCCTTCGGCCACACCACCCGGCTCCAGGCCAGGGCCCTGGGCTCGGTCCTGCACACCGTCGACCTGGACCCGCGCTGGGTGAAGAAGCAGATCGCCGCCGGCCGGGACCCGGCCCCCTACCTCGCCCACCTGGTCGACCAGATCGGGGAGGTGGTCCGCAGTCAGCACGTGGCCGCACTCACCACGACCCCGCCGATCCTCTCCGAACTCCTGCTGCACGAGGACCTCGGCGACCGGCTGCGGCGGTCCCTGCGGTACCTGGCGCTCGCCGGCGCCCACCTCGACGAGGACACCCGCGACCTGATCACGGAGGCCCTGCCCGACACGGTGGTCCAGAACGTCTACGGCAGCACCATGGTGCTGACCACCGCCCGGCTGCGTCCCGGCACCCAGGGGGCGCGGACCGTGTACGACGGCTACTCCCCCCATGTCGTGTTCGCCGTCGTGGACCCCGAGTCGCACCGTCCGGTGGCCTACGGCGAACGGGGGCAGGTGCGGATGACCCACGTGAGCAGCGGGGTCTTCATCCCCAACAACCTGGAACGGGACTCCGCGATCCGGGTGCCCGCGCCCGAGGGCTCGGTGGGCGACTCCCTGCGCGCGCCGGAGCCGCTGGCCGCCTTCGACGGCGAACCCGTCGTCCAGGGGGTGTACTGATGAGCGCACCCGCCCCGGCCGCCCCCGCCCGGCCCGCGGTCCTCGACCTGCCCCTGCTGACCCACCGGGGCAGCCGGAACACCCGGACCACGGAGACGGTGCACGGGGTCGACGGGCAGCCACTCGCCACCCTGGCCCTCGCCCCCGACCTGCTGGTGGCCCAGAGCCTGCGCGCCCTGGCGGGGGCGGCGCCGCCGTCCGCCCCGGAGCGGGCCGCGCTCCTCTCGGAAGCGGCGGAGCGCTTCCTCGACGACGTGCTGGGCGGGCTCTCCTTCACCGAGCACAACGCCTACGTGTCCCGGGTCTCCGGACACAACGCCGGGCTCACCGAGGAGTTGGGCCGGGCCGTCGCCCTCGCCCTGGCCGAGGCCCCGAGCAGGGCGGACCGGGCGCGGCCGGTCGGCTCGGTCCGCTCGTGGCGGGAGGTCGGGCGGGGCGGCGGCAGCGGGGTGTGGACCCGCAGCGGAGAAACCCTGGCCGCCGTGCTCTCGGGCAACACGCCCACGATCCAGAACGGCTGGCTCCAGGCGTTCGCCCTGGGCTACCGGGTGGTGGTGCGGCCCTCGCGGCGGGAGCCGTTCACCGCCTTCCGCACCCTGCTCGCGCTGCGCGCGGCCGGTGCGCCCGACCACGCCGCCGTGTACCTCCCCACCGGGCACGCCGGGGTGGCGCCCCTGTTGCGCCGGGCGGACCTCGCCCTGGTGTACGGGGGCGACGAGGTGGCGGCCCGCTACCGGGGCGCCCCGGACGTCAAGGTCGCCGGCCCGGGGCGCTCCAAGACACTGGTCACCGCGGGGCGGGCCACCGACCCCCGCACCGTGGCACGGGCCGCGGACTCGGTGGCCGCGCTCTCGGGGGCGGCGTGCGTGAACACCACCGCGATCCTGGTCGAGGGGGACCACCGGCGCTTCGCCCGGGACCTCGCCGAGGTGCTCCGGGCCCGGGCGGAGGGCCGGCAGACCACGGCGGACCACCTGGGGCCCCGGGTGTCCGGTGAGGCCGCCGAGGCGCTGCTGGACCGGCTGGCACGGGTCGGGGCCCGTCCGGTGATCCCGCTGGGGGACGTGGCCACGCCCCATCCGGAGGGCGGGGTGGTGCTGGGGCCCGCGGTGTTCACCGTGGACGATCCCGGCGACGGACTCCTCGCCGCCGAACTGCCCTTCCCCTGCGTCTGGGTCGCTCCCTGGACGCCGGCCGACGGCGTGCGTCCCCTGCGGGGGTCCCTGGTGGTCAACGCGGTCACCGACGACCCGGCGTGGGTCGACGCCCTGTTGCACGAGCCCGGTGTGGGGAACGTCCACGTCGACGTGCCCACCGTGCACGGCGACGGCCATCTGCCCCACGAGGGCTATCTCGGGGACTTCCTGATGCGGAACAGGGCCGTGGTCCGGGCCTGAGCCGCGCCTCCGGGTCGGGGGCAGCAGCGGGTCGACGCCCCCGACCCGGACACCGCCGCGCAGGCGCCGGGCCCGCCGCGCCGCCGGGTCGGAGATGTCGACGGATTCCGTGCGGTCGCCCGCATGTTCCGAAGGTCCGGAACCCCCAGACATGGGATGACCGAATCAGCCAACTGTTGCCCCTCTCTGGTCATTCCTTGTTAGCTAGTTGTCATCCTCGTTCCCTCCCTCGAATCTGTGCGGAAGACCGGCCGTTCGACTCGTGCCGCCCCTCGCGGGCCCGCCCCGGCCGCCCCGCGAGGCCGATCCCGCAGCGCGATCGCAGAAGGAGTCCCGCCATGTTCCGCAATGCCCAGATGCCGTCCACGGGGTGGTTCGCCGCAGTGGGAGCCACCGCACTGCTCGCCGTGCTGATGACCCCTCCATCGGCGCACGCCTCGGTCGTCACCTGTGGTCAGACGCTCACCACCAGCGTCGTCCTCCAGGCAGACCTGCTCAACTGTCCCGGCGACGGCCTGGTCGTCGGGGCCAACGACCTCACCATCGACCTCAACGGACACACCGTCGACGGGGTCGGCCTGGGCGTCGGTATCCGCACCGGCGGATTCGCCCGCACCACGCTCACCAACAGCGCGGTCACCGCCGCCCGGGTGCAGGAGTTCGACCACGGGGTGCAGTTGGCCCCGGGCACCTCGGGAACCGTCGTCGAAAAACTCACCCTCCGCGGCAACGAGTTCACCGGCGTCGACGTCAACGGCGCCACCCACAGCCGCATACGGAGCAACGTCATCGACCGGCAGTCGCACCGAGGCGTCCTCGTCACCGGCGGGGCGCACGACAACGTGATCGCCGACAACGCGCTCACCGGGAACCAGGGCGGGGGCCTGCTGATGCAGAACTCCCGTGCCAACCGGATCGAGGGCAACCGGATCACCGACAGCGGGAACGCCGGTCTGGTCCTGGAGGGCTCCAGCGGGAACACCCTGCTGACCAACACCGTCGGCGGCAGCGGCGACGGCTCGTTCATCCTGCAACTCGGGTCGAACGACAACCTCGTCCAGGGCAACTCGACCGGCAGGAGCGCGGACGCCGCCCTGATCGTCTCCGACTCCACCGGGAACCGCATCCTGTCCAACACCTTCCGCGACAGCGGCGACAGCGGCATCTCCCTCCAGTCCGCCCACCGCACCACGGTCGTCGGCAACGACGTCAGCGCGAACCCGGGCGGCATCGACCTGAGCCGCTCCGACGGCAACACCATCAGGTCCAACACCGCGAACGACTCCAAGGGCGACGGGATCAGCCTGGAACTCTCCTCCAACAACCTGGTGGAGCTCAACCAGGTCAACCGGAGCGGCTCACGGGGCATCTACGTGGTCGGGGAAGCCACCGCGGCCACCGGCAACCGACTGATCGGCAACACCGTGAACGACAACAAGGGCGGCGGCCTGTCCGTCTCCAAGGCCGTGCACCTCGTCCAGGGCAACACCGCGCGCGGCAACGGAGGTTGGGGGATCAGCGCGGACCCGGGCAACACCGACGGCGGATCCAACCTGGCCAGCGGCAACGGTCAGGCCGGCCAGTGCTCCGGGGTCGTCTGCGCCCCCTGACCGCACCCCCGTCCTCCCTCGCGCGCCACGCGGGGGAGGACGGGATCGGGGAACACCCCGAGGGTTCCCCGGGGAATCGCCCAGGCCCCATCTGAGTACGCGCACTCACGCGGCCCGCCCGTGCGCTCCGTAGCGTCCCCGGCATGACCAGTCAGAACGTCAGCCGCGCCGGGGCGCCGCGGGTGGGCATCACCTCCGTGGGCGCCGCCCTGCCCGAACGGATCGTGACCTCCGAGCGATTGGGCCGCGAGGTGACGGCGGCCAGCGGGCTGCCGTTGCCCGAGGGGCTCGTCGAGCGGACCACCGGCATCGTGAGCCGCCGGGTCGCCGCACCCGGGGAGTACGCCTCCACCCTCGCGGTGCGGGCCGCCCGGGCTGCCCTCGGCCGGGCCGCCCTCGACCCGGCCGACCTCGACCTGTTGCTGTTCGCCTCCGCCTCGCGGGACGTGGTGGAGCCCGCGACCGCGCACATCGTCCAGGCCGAACTCGGCTCCCGCGCCCACGCCTTCGACCTGACCAACGCCTGCAACAGCTTCGTCAACGGCATCGACACCGCCCGGGCGATGATCCTCGCCGGACGGGCCCACAGGGCCCTGGTGGTGACCGGGGAGACCCCGAGCCGGGCGGCGCGGTACGCACCGGCCGACCTGGAGCAGTTCCGCGCCTCCTTCGCCGGCTACACCTTCGGGGACGCCGGGGCCGCGGTCGTCCTGGAGGCCGTGCCGAACGGCGGGATCCTCGACGTGGACACCGTCACCCACTCCGCCCACTGGCGGGTCGGCGGCATACCCGGCGGCGGCTCGCGGCTGCCCCGGGGCGACGACCACACCTACTTCCACGGCGACGGGAACGCGCTGCGGGAGGTGTTCGAGAAGGTCGGCACCGAGGTGCTGGACCGGATGCGCACCCGGACCGGTCTCGACTGGACGGACTTCCGGCACGTCCTGGTCCACCAGGTGACCCTGCCCTACCTGGAGCGCTTCGTGGCGGTGACCGGAGTGCCCCGCGAGCGGCTGGTGGTCACCGTGGACGCACTGGGCAACCTGGCCAGCGCCACCCTCGGGGTGCAGTTGGACCGGGTGTACGACGACCTGGCGCCCGGTGACCGGGTGCTGTTCGTGGGGCTCGGCGGCGGCGTCAGCATGACGACCACGGTCTGGGAACGGACGTGAGCGCGCTGTGGGTGGTGGTGCCCGCCCACCGCGAGGCCGCGCGGATCGGCACCACCCTGGACGCCCTCGCCGCCCAACGCGACCGCGACTTCACCCTGGTCGTGGTGGACAACGCCTCCGACGACGACACCGCGGGGATCGCCCGGTCCTTCGCCCGCCGGGCGCCCTTCCCCGTGCACGTCCTGCACGAACCCGACAAGGGCGTGGGGTGCGCCGTCGACACCGGCTTCCGGTTCGCCATCGGACACGGGGCCCGGCTGCTGGCCCGCACCGACGCGGACTGCCTGCCGCGCCCCGGCTGGACGGCCGCCGCGCGGGCCGCGGCGGACCGCGGCGCCGCCCTGGTCTGCGGCCGGATCGAAGCCCGGCGCGACGAACACGGCCCCCTCGGCCGGGCCGTCTTCCGCGCCCTGGTGGCGACCGCCGCCCTCTTCGGCCGGGTGCGTCCCGCCCACCACCGCCGGCACGGCTACCTCACCCCGTACCGGATGCACGCGGGCAACAACATGGCCGTCACCGCCGCCCTGTACGAGACGGTGGGCGGGATGCCGCGCCGCCCCTCGCCCACCGACCGGCTCTTCCTGAACCGGGTGCGCCGGCACACCACCGCCGTCGTGCGGGCCCCGGACATGGTGGTGGAGAACTCCACCCGCCGGCTGCGCGCCTACGGTCTCCTGGGCACCGCCCGCTGGTACCTCGACCGGGGTCCGGGCCGACACGGGGAGGACCCGCGCTGATGCTCGACCGTCTCGACCGGGCGCTGCGGGCCGCGCCCCATCTGCCCGCCGTCCTCGGCACCGGCCCCGGCGGAGCCGTCCGCACCCGGGCCACCCGCGGTGACCTGGCCGACCTCGCCGACCGGTACGCCGCGGGCCTGCTGGGCCGCGGGGTGCACCGCGGCGGCACCGTGGGCGTCGCCGTCCGGCCCGGCCCCCGGGCCCTGGCCGTGCTGCTCGCCGCCGACCGGATCGGGGCGCGGGTCTCGGTCCTCGATCCGGCCGCCGGCCCCGAGGTGCTGCGGGCCCGACTCGCCCTGGCCCGGCCGGACCTGGTGGTGGCCGACGCCCTCGCCCAGGCCGCGGCCGGTCGGGGCCGGGCCCTCGCCGAGCGCGCCGGGATCGTCCTGCCGGACCTCGCGGACCTGGGGACGGTGGCCACGGTCGGCCCCCGGTGGCCGGGGTGCGCGCCGGCCTTGGCCGCCGGGCACGCACCGCTCCCCCGACGCGAGGAGGGGGACGGCGACGCGGTCATCGTGTTCACCTCCGGCACCACCGCCCGACCCCGGGCCGTGGTGCACACCCGGTCCTCGCTGGCCGCCGGCATGACCGCGGTGGCCGACCTGGTGCGTCCGACGCCCGAAGTGCCCGTCCTCGGGGGCACCCTCTTCGTCCTGGTGCCCTCGCTGACCGCGGGCGCCCCGGTCGCCCTGCCCGCCCGTTCCTCCCGGGCCCTGGCCCGACAGCTGCGCCGGCTCGCACCGCAGGCGACCTATCTGACGCCTCCTCAGCTACGGGCGGCGCTGGCCCGGGGCGCCCGCTTCACCGGGCGGGTGTGGACCGGATCGGCGCCCGCCAGCGCGGAGTTGCTGACCCGGGTCCGCGCGGCCGGAGCCGTCGAGGCGTGGGGGGTGTACGCGCTCACCGAACTGTTCCCCGCAGCCGCCGTCGAACAGGCCGACAAAGCGGCCTTCGGGGGCACCGGCGATCTGGTCGGCCATCCGCTGCCGGGCGTCTCGGCGACCGTCTCCGCCGAGGGGGAACTCGTGCTGTCGGGGCCCGCCGCCCGCCACCGCTACCTGGGCGCGGCGCCCGACCCCCGGGTGGCCACCGGGGACCGTGCCGCACTCGACCGGGGCCGCATCGTGCTGGCCGGGCGCCTGAAGGACATGGTGCTGCGACGGGCCGAGAACATCTACCCGGGGCTGTACGAACCCGCCCTGCACGTACCCGGTGTCGAACTCGCCCTGCTGGTGGGCGTTCCGGCCGCGGACGGCGACGAACGCCTGGTGGCCGTCGTCCAGCCGGCCCGGGGCGTGGGCCCCGCCACGGTGCGCGCCGCGCTCGGCGGGGTGCTGGAGCGGATGGGGTCCGCCCGTCCGGACGCGGTGCTCCTCGGCGACATCCCGCTCTCCGGCCGCTCCCGCAAGCCCGACCGGGCGGCCACCGCCGAACTCGCCGCCGCCCACCGGCCACGGTCCGCCCGGTGAACCGCCGCGCCCGTGCCGTACGCCCGCCCGCCCGCACACCCGAGACGGACCTCCCCTTGACCCCGCTCCCGCCGCCGCCCCCCGTCCGCACCGCCCGCCGTCGTGACCGGCGCGTCTACACCCGCGCCCGCCCCCTGCTGTTCGCCCTGCTCGCACTCACCCGGACCCGTCCGGTCCTGCGCTGCGGTCGCTCGGTGCTGGTGCAGGACGAGAGCGCCTACCGGGAGGCGCTCCTGCACGTCCCGCTGGACCGGACCGCTCCCGGCACCACCGGAGGCGCCGTCCGACGGCTCACCGACGGGGGCTCGCTGTTCGACCAGTCGGACGGCGAGCACCGGGCGGCCCGCAGGGCCGTCGCCCAACTCCTGGGCACCGCCGGGGTGGAACGAGTGCGGCCGGTGTGGCGGCGGACACTCACCGAGGCGCTGACCCCGCTGGAGGCCCACGGAACCGTGGACCTCGTGGACCTGGCCCGGCTGCTCTCCGGGGTCACCGTGTGCGCGCTGCTGGACAGTCCGGCCGACCCCCGGGCCGTGGCGGCGGCCGCGGCCCGCGCGGCGGCCGCGGCGGTGCGGGAGCACCTGCCGGGACCGCGGCTGCCGCACACCGGACGCCGGGCCGCCGCTGCCTCCGCCCGGCTGGAGGGCCTGCTGGATCCGGACCGGAGCGGACCGGACACCGCACTGCGGGCGATGCTCGCCGTGGCCGCCGTCAACACCACGGTCGCCGCACTGCCCCGGGCCGCGGCCTGGTGTGCGGACGCCGGGCTCTGGGAGCAGGCCGCCGACGACCGGCTGCGCCCCGCTCTGGTCAGCGAACTCCTCCGGGTGACCGCCGCCTCCCCGTTGCTGCCGCGCGCCGTCGCCGCGGACACGGTGCTGGCCGGTCACGCCCTGCGCGCCGGTGACCGGCTGGTGCTGGTGGCGCGGCACGCCGCGCGGGCCCACAGCGACCCGCCCGACGCCCTGCACCCGGCCCCGCCCGCCCGGTCCCGGTTGGTGTTCGGCGCCGGCCCGCACGCCTGCCCGGGCGCCGGGCTGGCTCGGGCCCAACTCGACGACGTGCTGCGGCTGCTGGCCGCGCACCGGCCCCGGGTGGTCACCGCCCGGGTGGACCGGCGGGCCGCGCTGCCGGGTTGGCGGACGCTGATCGTGCGCGCCGGGGTCCGACCGACCGCGACGGAGGCGGCATGACCGTGATCGCGGTGACCGGTGCCAGCGGCTTCTGCGGCTCCCGGGTGGCCCGGGCCGCGGCGGCACGCGGTCTGGAGGTGCGGTGCCTGGGGCGGCGCCCGGGGCCGGTGGGGCGTCATGTGCCCTGGGACGCCACGGTCGGACCCCCCGACCTGGACGGCGTCGACGTCGTGGTGCACTGCGCGGCGGCGGTCGGCGACCCGGTGCCGGGGGCCGCCGCGGAGCGCACGATGCGGGCGGTGAACGTCGACGGCACCGCGCGGCTGCTGGAGGCGGCGGCGGCGGGGCGGAGGGTGGTCTGGGTGAGCAGCGCCAGTGTCTACGCCCCGTCGACCGACCGGCGTCCGCTCGCCGAGGACCACCCGGTGCGCCACCAGCTCAACGCCTACGGCCGGACGAAGGCGGCGGGCGAGGCCCTGGCACTGGCCGCCGGAGCGGTGGTCCTGCGCCCGCGTGCCGTGTACGGGGCGGGCGACCCGCACCTGGTGCCCCGCTTGCTGGCCCGGGTCCGGCGCGGTCTGCTGCTGCTCCCCGGCCCCGACGCGCCGCTGAGCCTGACCGCGGTGGAGAACCTCGCCGGGGCCTGCCTGCTGGCCGCCGAGTGGCCGCCGGGTGCCTACAACATCGCCGATCCCCTGCCCTACGGGCGCGATGCCGTGGTCGCCGCGGTGCTGCGGGCCCACGGGGTCCGGGCCCGCATCCGCCACGTGCCGTTGCCGGTGGCGGAGGCGGCGGCGGGGGCCGCCGAGGCGCTGGCCCGGCTGCGCCCCCGGTCGACGCCCCCGTTGACCCGGTACGCCGTCGCCCAACTCGGTCGCCCGGTGGTGCTGGACGTCACCCGGGCGCAACGGCAGGGGTGGTGCGCCCGGCGCACGCTCGCCGACCTCTACGGTCCGGTGGCGGCTGCCGGTTGAGCGGAGGACGGGCGGAGCCCGTCGGCGGTGTCCTCGCCGGTGTGCCGGCCGCGGGCCAGGAGCTTGCCCGCCTCCCAGACCACCAGCAGGGCGAGGGGGGCCAGCAGCGCCCAGCCGAACTGGCGCAGGTCGAGCTGGGTGGTACCGAGGACCCGGCGGAACCCGTCCACCTGGGTGACCAGCACGGCGAGGACCAACTCGGCCAGTGCCGCCCGGTTCATCTGCTTGCTGTCGAAGGTGGTGGTGCGCAGCACCGACTCCGTTTCGCTGCGGCATTCGAACGCGGCCACGATCAGGCAGAGGGCGAAGGCCGTGAACGCCATCGAGCTGCCGACCTCCACGCTGCCGAAACGGTGTTCGCCCAGGGTGATCAGGGCCAGCAGCAGGGCGGTGATCGCGAGTCCGGTGAGGCCGACAGTCACCAGCAGCCGGCCGGTGAGCACCGACTCGCCGCGGGGGCGGGGCAGTCGGCGCATCAGTCCGGGGCTCTCGCGGTCGAAGCCGAGCGCGAAGCCGAAGGGGGCGTTGACGACGAAGTGGATCCACAGCACCTGGGCGGGGGTGAAGGGCTGGCCGGCGGCGATGTTGAGGACGGTCGCCCCGAGGAAGGTGAGCACGAACGCGACGAGGAGCAGCAGGACGAAGCGGATGTACTTGGTGAGGTTGTCGTAGAGCTTGCGGCCCTCCTCCACGGCGAAGACGATGGTGGCGAAGTTGTCGTCGGAGAGGATCATGCGGCCGGCGTTCTTCGCCACGTCGGTGCCGCTGCCCATGGCGACCCCGATGTCCGCGGCCTTGATCGCGGGTGCGTCGTTGACGCCGTCGCCGGTCATGGCCACGACGTCGCCCTTCTTCTTGAGGGTCTCGGCGAGCAGCACCTTGTGCTCGGGGGCGACCCGTCCCACCACCCCGATGGTGTCGATCCGGGAGAGTTGTTCGGCCTCGGTGAGGGCGGCGAAGTCGGCGCCGAGCACGGCCTCGCCGGGGATGCCGAGTTGGCGGGCGATGGCGGCGCCCGTGGTGACGTCGTCGCCGGTCACCATGCGGACCCGGATGTGGGCGTCCTGGGCACTGGCGACGGCGGCCCGGGACTCGGCCCGCGGCGGGTCGACCATGCCGACCAGGGCGGTGAGGGTCAGTGCGGTCACCTGGGCGAGGAGGTCGCCCTCCGGGTCGAAGTCCACGGGGTCGAGGTCCCGGGTGGCGGCGGCCATCACCCGGTAGCCCTCGCCGCCCATCCGACGGATCTCCCGGTCCGCCCGCTCGCGCTGCTCGCCGTCCCAGGCGGCGGCGCGTCCGTCCACGAGCACGGTACCGGTCCGGGAGGTGACCGCGGGGGCGGCCCCCTTGACGAAGCAGCGCACCACCGTGCGGCCGGTGTCGTCGGTGACGCGGTGGAAGGTGGCCATCAGCTTGTAGTCGGGGTCGAACGGCAGGGTGGCAAGCCGGGGGAACCGTTCCCGGGTGGCGTCGACGGCGAGCCCCGCCTTGTGTCCGAGGACGAGCAGGGCGCCTTCGGTGGGGTCGCCGACCACGGTGCCGTCGACGAGCCGGGCGTCGCTGGCGACCAGGAAGGGCAGGATCGCCTCGTCGATGCGCGCGGCGGAGCCCACGGCGTGGTGGACCGCGCCGGTGAGCCCGTACCCGGTGCCCGAGACCGTGTAGCCGTCGGTGGGGGTGATCACCTCGACGGCGGTCATCTGGTTCATGGTGAGGGTGCCGGTCTTGTCCGAGTTGATCGCCGAGGTGAACCCCAGTGTCTGCACGGACGGCAGTTCCTTGACGATGGCGTGGTGCTTGGCCAGGTTGAGGCTGCCGACGGAGAGGATCACCTGGGTGACGGTGGGCAGGGCCTCGGGGATGGCGGCGATGGCGAGGGACACGGCGCTGACGAACAGGGTGTCCCACGCCTGGCCGCGGGTGCGGCCGAGGGCGAACATCACCACCATGGTGAGTCCGGCGGCGCCGGCGATCCACAGGGTCAGGTTGTCGAGTTGTCGGGTGAGGGGGGACTGTTCGACCCGGGTCGAGGACAGCATCCCGGAGATCCTGCCGAGTTCGGTGTCCGTGCCGGTGCCGGTGACGAGGAGCACCCCGCTGCCGTGGGTGACCGGGGTGTTCATGAACGCCATGTTGGTCTGTTCCCCGGGCCCCGGGGCCTCGTCCGGGAGGGGCGCGGAGTCCTTGGCGACCGGCACGCTCTCGCCGGTGAGTGCGGACTCGTCGATCTGGAGGGCGTTCGCGGTGATGATCCGGCCGTCCGCCGGCACCTGGTCCCCGGCGGAGACCAGCACGACGTCACCGACGACGAGCCGTTCGGCCGGGACCTCCGACTCGGTGCCCTCGCGCCGGACGCGTGCCGTCGTCTTCATCATCGACTTGAGGGCGTTCATGGCGCTCTCGGCCTTGCCCTCCTGCCGCAGGCCGACGACGGCGTTGAGCAGGGTGAGCAGGACCAGCAGGACGGCGGTGCTCCACTGGGCGATCGCGAAGGACACGGCGGCCGCCACCACCAGGATGATCTGCATGTAGCTGCGGTACTGCGCCAGGAACCGGCGCCAGGCCGGGGGCGGTTGCTCCTCGGGCAGGGCGTTGGGGCCGTTCGCCGCCAGCAGTTCGGCCGCCCGCGCCGCGGTCAGTCCGGTCGCCGGGTCGACCGCGAAGGCGGCGGCGACGTCCTCGGGGGTGCGGGCGTACCAGTGCGCCCGGCCGGGTTCGGGATCGACGGCCATCGGGTCACCCCTCCGTCCGGGAACGCGGTGGCGGGTCGTCCGGGGTCCCTTCGGGGGTCTGTTCCTCCAGTTCGCGCCGGGCGGTGAGGAGGTCCTCGCGGGCGCGCTCGCCGATGGTGGGGTACTGGGGGTCCAGTTCCATCAGGGTGTGCACCAGCACCGCGGAGGCGCAGATCCGCGCGAACCACTTGCGGTCGGCCGGGATGACGTACCAGGGCGCCCACGGGGTGCTGGTCTCCGACAGCATCCGGGAGAAGGCCCGCTGGTAGTCGTCCCAGAAGCGGCGTTCGCGGACGTCGGCGGCGGAGAACTTCCAGTTCTTCTCCGGGCGGTCGATGCGTTGGAGGAAGCGGGTGCGCTGCTCGTCCTTGGACAGGTTGAGGAAGAGTTTCACCACCGTGATGCCGTTCTCGGTGAGGTAGCGCTCCCAGTCGTTGATCTGTCGGAAGCGTCGCTTCCAGAGCTTCTTGCCCCGGGTTTCGGGGGGCAGCCGTTGGCGGTCCAGGACGTCGGGGTGCACCCGGACGACCAGCACCTCCTCGTAGTGCGAGCGGTTGAACACCGCGATGTCGCCCCGGGCCGGCAGGTGGTGGGCGTACCGCCACAGGTAGTCGTGGTCGAGTTCCTCGACGGAGGGCACCTTGAAGCTGCTGACCTGCACGCCCTGCGGGTTCATCCCGCTCATCACGTGCCGGATGGTGCCGTCCTTGCCACCGGCGTCGAGCGCCTGGAGGCAGAACAGCACGCCGTAGGTGTTCTGGGCGGCCAGTCGCGCCTGGTACTCGGCGAGGAGCTCCACCCCGGTGCGCAGCAGTTCCCTGCCCTGCCGCTTCTTGAGGTGCGCCTTGTAGCGGGGGTCGAAGTCCCGGGCCAGGTCCACCCGGGTGCCCGGTGGTACGCGCAGGGGTGCGATGAGTTCCGCGATGCGCTCGGCTCGCTTGTCCGCCATGGCCGACCAGCCCTTCCGCCCGTGCAGGGGGCACTGGTCACGATCCTTGCGGGTGGAGGAGCCGTCAACGGCGGTGAGCCGTTCGGGTGAGCGTCCGGGGGGCTGCGGGTCGGCCCCCCGGGGCTGGACCCGCAGCGCCCGTCGCCATCCCGGCGCGTTGTCCGCCGGAATGCGATCCGACCGGTTTTTGCATCTCGGCCCAAGAATTCACCGAGCACTCCCGGACGCGATTAATTCAATATTCACCCAATATCGATGGGGCCCTGTCCAGGCAGGCTTTCGTTTTTCGCTGAAAACAAGTACTTTCCCTTCCGCGGCACTCTCCACCATCATGCACGCCAGGGGAATTCACCTGCGCGCACCCCTGCAACCACCCAGGAGGACACCCCTTTCCCCGCCGAAAGAACGGTGACTCGGACCCTTTCCCCGCCACCCGTCGGACCTATCCGCTCGCCCGCTCCGGCGGGAATTCCCATCCGCGCCCTTCCTTTTTTCCGCCAACCACCGGCACCTCGGCGGTCGCACGGTCGAGCATTCCGCTGATTCGCGTACGCACCGCTCACCGAATTCGCCGCCCACCCTTTCATCCGCTACGACACGCACGAAAGCACCCACCGGACCGGAACCGAAGGAGACCCATGACCACCGAGACCGGCCGCGCCTGCGTGCCGGACCCCGCCGACCGGGCCGCGCACCCCCGCGCCGGACGCGGGCGCGCCGGTGCGCTCCGCTGGCTGCTCGCCCAGGCGAGGCCGTTCCGCCGCTTCCTGCTGGTGCACCTGGGGGGCAGCCTGGTGTGGCAGGGCATCACCGCGGCGATCCCGCTGACCATCGGACTCGCCTTCGACGCGGTGCTGGCGCCCGAGGGCGGCGGACTCGCCTCGCTGCACCGGGTCGTCTGGGTGCTGTGGGCCCTCGTCCTGGTCCGCGGCATCGCCGGCATCGCCTCCACCTACGCGCTGGAGTCCTTCGCCAGCGGGTTGGAACGCCGCGCCCGCGCCCAGGTCTTCGCCAACCTGCTCCGCAAGGGCCAGGGCTACTTCGACCGGCGGCGGATCGGGGACCTGTCCGCCCGCGCCACCGGTGACGCCGAATCGCTCAACCTGATGGTGTCCCCCGGGTTCGACATGGCCGTGGACCTCACGCTCAACCTCCTCCTGCCGATCGTCTTCATCGCCCTGGTCGACCCCCGACTCCTGCTCTCCCCCGTGGTGTTCGTGGTGCTGTTCGTCCTGGCCCTGGTCGAGCACGGTCGGCGGCTGGAACCCGTCTCCGAGTTGACCCGCGAGTCCTTCGGGGCGATGACCGCACAGGCCACCGAGAGCATCGCCGGCATCGAGGTGGTCGAGTCGACCGGAGGAGTCGACCGGGAGCGGGCCCGGTTCGTCGCCCGCGCGGCCGACCACCGCGCGGCGACCGTCCGCCGGGCCCGCGCCCAGGCGCTGTCCCTGCCGCCCCTGTTGCTCACCCTCGCCACCGCCGGCGCCCTGGTGCACTCCGTGGTCCTGCTGCGCGAGGGCTCCCTGACCACCGGCGAACTCGTCGCCGTCCTCGGGCTGATGGCCACCCTGCGGGCGCCCACCCAGCTGGCCTCGTTCAGTCTGGGACTGATCCACCTCGGGGCAGCGGGCGCCCGGCGCATCCTGGAGGTCGTCGACGACCCCGAGGACCAGGACGAGCGGGGCGGCCGGCACACCGCGCCGATCACCGGCGAGGTCGCGATGGAGCACGTCGGCTTCGGCTACGCCGCGGACCGTCCGGTGCTGCACGACGTGTCCTTCCGGGTGCCCGCCGGGTCGACGGTGGCGGTCGTCGGCGCCACCGGCAGCGGCAAGTCCACCCTGCTGCACCTCCTCAACCGCACCCACGCACCGGACCGGGGGCGGGTGCTGATCGACGGGGTGAGCACCACCACGTGGGACACCGACTCGCTCCGCTCCCAGATCTCCCTCGTCGAGCAGGACGTGGTCCTCTTCTCCCGCTCCATCGCCGAGAACCTCGGCGCCGACACCGACACCCCGGCCGGCCGGACCCGGATGGAAGCCGCCGCCCGCACCGCACTCGCCCACGACTTCGTCACGGGCACCGACCGCGGGTACGACACCGTCATCGGCGAACGCGGGGTCGCCCTCTCCGGCGGCCAGCGCCAACGCCTGGCCCTCGCACGGGCCCTGCTGTCCGATCCGCGGATCCTCGTCCTGGACGACGCCACCAGCGCCCTGGACGGCGCCACCGAACACGAGCTCCACCGCGCCCTCGGCCGCACCTCGGCAGGGCGCACCACCTTCCTCGTCACCTCGCGGCTGGCCCGCATCCGCAGCGCCGACCACGTCCTCGTCCTCGATGCGGGACGTCTCGTCGGCCAGGGCACCCATGACGCACTCCTGCGCGACTGCCCGCTCTACCGCCGGATCTTCGCCGCCCACCTCGACCCCGACCACCGGCATCCGCGCCCCCGCCGCGGTGCGGCACCCCCCGGCCCGCCGGCCCCGCGCACGGAGGAGGAGACCCCCTGATGGCACAGTTGCTCGACGGCATCGACGACCTCGCGGACCCCGTGGACGCCCCCGGCGACGGGACCGACCGCCGCTACGGCGACCGGGAACTCGTCCGACGCATCACCCCGTACTTCCGCGGCGAGGGGACCTCGGTGGTGTGGGTGACCCTGGCGGTGGTGGCCGCATCGGTCACCGGCAGCGCGGTGCCCGTCCTGTTGGCACGCACCGTGGACTCGGTGCTGGCAGCCGAGGGCGACCGCCGCTGGGCGCTGTGGGTGGCGGCCGTCCTGGTCTTCGGGACGGCGTCCTGGGCGTGCACGCTCCTCCAGGAGCGGCGGACCGCCGCGGTGGTCGGCGACGTGGTCCTGCGACTGCGCGAGCGCGTGTTCGACGCCGCGGTGCGCCAGGACCTGGCCTTCCACGACACCCGCCCCAGCGGCACGGTGGTCAGCCGCGTCACCCAGGACACCCAGGCCTTCGCCGCCCTGACCGCTCTGGTGCTCTCGCTGCTCGGTCAGGTGCTGATGGTCCTGCTCCTGCTGACCGCGCTGTTCCTGATCGACGTGGTGCTCGCCCTGGTCACCGTCCTGGTGGCCGCGGTGATCGTCCTGGTGAGCCTCGGCTTCCGGCGGGCCGCCCGGGAGGCCTCCCGGCATCAGCAGCGGGCCCTGGCCGACGTCAACGGCCATGTGCAGGAGACCCTGCGGGGCATCGCGGTGATCCGGAGCCACCGGCGCCAGCAGGCCGCCCAGGCGGAACTGCACGCGGCCGACGAACGCTGGTTCGCCGCGAGCGTCCGCCTCAACCGCATGTTCAGCGGCGTCTTCCCGCTGCTCATCACGCTCACCGGGCTGGGTACGGTGGCCGTGGTGCTGCTCGGCGGGCGGCTCGTCTCCGAGGGCCGCCTCTCCCCGGGCGAGTGGGTGCTGTTCCTGGAAGCGCTGGCGCTGTTCTGGTCACCGCTCAGCGGCATCGCGTCCTTCTGGAGCCAACTCCAGCAAGGACTGGCCGCGGGCGAACGGGTGTTCGCGCTGATCGACCGGGCACCCTCGCTACGACAGGACGCCCGGCAGTCGGTGCCCCGGCTGCGCGGCGACATCGTGCTGCGCGACGTCCACTTCGGCTACGGCCGCGACCGTCCGGTGCTCCGGGGCGTCGACCTGACGGTTCGGGCCGGGGAGACGGTGGCACTGGTCGGCCGGACCGGGGCCGGGAAGTCCAGCCTGGTCCGGTTGGTCGCCCGGTCGTACGAGTTCTCGCACGGGGAGCTCACGGTGGACGGCCAAGACGTGCGCACCCTCGACGTCGAGGAGTACCGGCGCCGGCTGGGCATCGTCCCCCAGAACCCGTTCCTGTTCTCCGGCACCGTCGCCGAGAACATCGCCCGCGGCAGGCCGGGGGCGGGGCCGGACGAGGTCGCCGCCGCCGCCCGGGCGGTGGCGGGGGGCGACTGGCTGGCGCGGCTCCCCCGGGGGCTCGACACCCCCACCGACGAGGGCGGCGGCAACCTCTCGACCGGTCAACGCCAACTGGTGGCGCTGGCACGGGTGTTCCTCCAGGACGCATCGGTGCTGATCCTCGACGAGGCCACGGCCAGCGTGGACCCCCTGACCGAGGCACAGCTCCAGGAGGGCTTGGACGCCCTCGCCGCCACCCGGACGGCCCTGGTGGTCGCGCACCGGTTGCCCACGGTCCGCCGGGCGGACCGCGTCCTGGTCGTCGAGGACGGTCGGATCGTCGAGGAGGGCGACCACACCGCCCTGTTGGCCCGCGACGGCGCCTACCGTCGGCTGTACGAGCACCACTTCCGGTACCAGTCGCCCCACGGGGAGCCCGCCGCCGGAGCGGAACCCGCCCGACCGCAGGAGGCGTGACTCAGCAGCGGACGGAGGAGGCGGTGTCGTTCTCGCTCGGCAGGACGTTGACCCGGTAGGCGCTGTACATCGAGTGGGCGGCGCCGCCCTGGTGGGCGTCCGACCACCAGGTGCAGATGGTGCCGGTGTCGTTGGACCAGGAGGACATCTGGTCGTTGACGCCGTAGTCGCCGAGGAAGCCGATGTAGTCCCCCGCCCGGACGGCGACGCCACCGCCGCCGAAGTGGTGGTCGCGGTACAGGCAGAGGCTGTCCGGGGGACAGTGGGAGCCGGAGAAGTGGCGGAGGGCCGCGGGCGCGGCGGACGCGGGGGCAGACGCGACGGCCGGGCCGGTGGTGAGCGCGGCAGCGGCGACGAGGAGCGCGACACGGCGCATGGGGGGGCCTCCTGGGGAGCGGGGGACCGGGTTCCCGGTTCGGGGACACCATGTCCCACCCCCCGTCCCACCGACCGCAGGCGCGCCCGAACCCCCGTGCGCGCGTCACCGGGCCGTGCGAACGCCCGCGGGCCCGCACCGAGGCGGAAGCCTCCGGTGCGGGCCCGCGGCGGAGCGGGAACGGCGGGCGCCGATCAGCTCATCTCGGTCGGCGCCTCTCCGGGCCCGAAGCCGCCGCCCATCAGGCCGTCCAGCTTCAGCTCGGTGGCGTTGGCGGGGGCCGTCGGGGCCTCCCCGTCGACCACGCGCAGCGCGATGCCCAGCTTCTTGCCCTTGAGCTTCTTGTCGAGCTGGGTGAGGTCGAAGGACAGCTCGGACAGGTCGCCGTTCTTCAGGGTGAACTCGGCGGAACCCTTCTTCGCGGGGACCTCCTTGAGCTCCTTGGCCGTGGGGAGCTTGGCGTCCGCGGGGAGCTTCAGGTCCTTGAAGAACGGGCGCACCTCGTCGACCAGCGCGGTGGCGAGGTCGCGGAGGGAGGCGGTGGCGGTGATGCGCTCGGTGTCCCCGTCCTCCTTCGTGGTCTCGAATTCGACCTGGTCGGTGAGGACGTTGCGCACCGCCGTGACGAGCTTCTTCTGCGTCGCGGCGCTGAAGTCCGGCATGCCGGCGCCGCCGGGAACGGGCGCCTCCTGGCCGATCTCCTCCAGTTCCTTGGTGGAGACCTTGACCCACTCGCCCTTGAAGAGCTTCTCCATCGGCTTGAGCTCGGGGGGCACCTCGCCGCCGCCGGTCAGCTCGTCCAGGGACGGCGCGGGGGTGCCGGCCAGGGCGGAGATCGCCTCGACGTCGACCCGACCGTAGGCGTGGTCGCCGACCGTCCGGAACTCGATCAGGTCGCCGTCCGCGGTGCTGATCTTCACGGCCTGGCCGGTGAAGTCCTTCTCCTTGGATTCGGCGAAGGGCTTCTTCGACGCCAGGGAGACCGTGATGCGACCGCTGGTCAGCGCGTCGACGGCCTCGTCGGGGATCTTCTCGCCGGGCGCGGCGTCCGCGTCCAGGGCCCGCAGCGAGGCGGCGTCGGTGTCCAGCCCGAGCTCGAAGGAGAGGCTCTTCTCCTTGCCCAACTCGTCGAAGGCCCGGTCGAGCTTCTGCGCCGCCGACAGGTTCTCCATCGTGCCGCAGGCGGCGGACCCGGTGAGCACGAGGGTGACGACGGCGGTGGCGGTGAGGGTTTTGCGTATGGCGGTGATGACGGTCTCCTAGTCAGCGTGATCATCTGCTAGACCGTTGACCCCCGCAAAGGGTTGTACGGGGGGACGTGGCATGCGCCACGCCGGGCCCTGGCCCGGCGCCGGACGCCGCCCGCGGGCGGCGTCCGACCCGGTGACGACGGGTGCGGGTCAGACGATGGGCGAGACCGCGGTGCAGCCGGTGGCGGTGGCCACGCCCTCGCCGGACTCCTCCGCGATGGTCTTGCCCTTGTAGACGATCTTGCAGCTGACGCTGGCCGCACCGGCGTCGACGGCCACCGGCACCACCGAGGGGGGCATGATCCCGCGCAGGGTGACGGTCTTCTTCCACGGCAGGGTGGGCTTGTCCTCGGTGGTCAGCTTCGGCTCGGTCGCGGTGCCGCCGCCGGAGGCGTAGGTGATGGAGTCGACGCTCTCGCCGGTGATCTCGTAGGTGACCTCGTACTCCTCGTTCACCTTCTTGTCGACCTCTTCGACCGCCTTGTCCTTGACCGCTTCCGTCGCCTCCGAACAGGCGGTGAGCCCGAACGTCAGGCCGGCGACGGTGACGGCGGCCAGGGCCGTGGAGCGGATGGAGCGACGCATGGTGGAACCCCCGGGGTCGTGATCGTGAGATCCGCAGACAATCGTAAAGGCACAGTAAAGTCAAACCCGTTGCCCCTCGTGAGCAGCGACGACGTCACCCCCTCGGGACGCCCCCCGCGCACGCGGGCACCCGCCGGGCGCAGCCGCGATCGGCGCCCACGGCCCGCCCCCGGGCGCGCGAGCTCCCCGAATGCACCAGGGACGGCCGTCCGGTGCGCCTGGCCCGACCGGCGACCGGGTAGGCAAGGGCGTGTGCACCGATGTGGCACACACCACACCCCTCACGAGGAGTCACCCGTGCCCCACGCCCCGGCCGATCCCGCGGACGCCCCTCCGATCGACCACCTCATGGAACTCGCCTCCGGGTTCATGGCCTCCAAGGTGTTGCTCGTCGCCGCCCGCATCGACCTCTTCACCGAACTGCGCGCAGGACCGCTGGACGGCGAGGCGTTGCGGGACCGGCTGGGCCTGCACCCGCGGTCTGCACGGGACTTCTTCGACGCCCTGGTCGCGCTCGGCGCCCTGGACCGCGGTCCGGAGGGCTACCGCAACACCCCGGCCGCCGACTACTACCTGGTCCGCGGCAGACCCGCCTTCGCGGGGGGATTCCTGGAGATGAACGACCGTCGGATGTACGGACTGTGGGCGGACCTCGAAACGGCGCTGCGCACCGGAGCGCCCCAGAACGGGAGCGCCGAGGACGACGACGGCATGTACGCCGACCTCTACGCGGACCCCGAACGGCTGACGGTCTTCCAGGAGGCCATGACCGGGCTGTCCATGGGCTCCGCGCACGCCCTCGCCGAAGCCTTCGACTGGTCGGGGTACCGCACGGTGGCCGACGTCGGATGCGCGGAGGGCGCGGTGCTCACCCATCTGCTGCACCGCCATCCGCATCTGCACGGCACCGGCTTCGACCTGCCCGCGGTGGGTCCCTGCTTCCAGCGCCGGCTCGACGGGTCGGGGCTGGCCGGACGGCTCGCCTTCCGGGCCGGTGACTTCTTCGCCGACCCCCTGCCCCCGGCGGACGTGCTGATCATGGGTCACATCATCAGCGGGTTCTCCCGTTCGCGGGCCCGCACCCTGCTGGACAAGGCGTACGAGGCGCTGCCGGAGGGGGGCAGCCTCATCGTCTACGAGTCCCTGCTCGACGACGAACGGCGGGAGAACGTCAGCGGACTGCTGATGAGCCTGACCATGCTGCTGGAGACCCCGGGCGGCTTCGAGTACACCGGCCCGGAGTGTCAGCAGTGGCTGACCGCCACCGGCTTCGCCCGCAGCAGCGTGCACCCCCTGTCCGGGCCCGAATCGATGATCGTCGCCGTCAAGTAGCCCCCGTCCCGGGCGGGTCGGCCCCGGCGGCGTTCGGGCACCGGGGCCGGGGCGCACGGTCAGATGCCGGCGGAGGCCATCTCGATGATGGACCGGTAGTACGCGGCCGTCGACACGACGCAGGCGCGGTAGGTGCGGTTGTCCTTGACGACCAGGAAGTAGTCCCGGAGGTTCTTCCAGTACTGCACCAGGTAGCCGAGCCCCGGAATGAACCCCGGCGGCCTCGGCACCAGGGCGAACGCCTCGGAACAGGCGAGGATGCGCTCGGTCGCCTGCGAGAGCACGCCCGCGACCTCGGCGTTCATGTTCCACCCCGCCGCCAGGTGGGGCGTCCAGATGGCGCCCGCTATCTCGCGCAGCCGCTGCTGTTCCTCCGGCGTCGGATCGCTCTGCTGGACGACCACGACCGCGCGGGGATCGGTGGCCCCCACAGTGCGGGAGTCGACGGCCTGCGCCGCGGAACCCAGCGCGCCGACGGCGAGGGTCGCGACGGAGGCGAGCATCGCCACCGCCGGAATCCACCCGGACCTGCGTGTCCTCATCGAGTCTCCTCCCGGGAGCGGAACGCCACGGCGGCGCTCCGCGCTCGGTGCGACGCTGGCAGGCGGGTGAGGAGAGGTCAACGGGGCCTCGTCGGCCGGCTGTTGTCGGACAGCCCGGGCCGCGGCTCGCGCTCAGCGCAGCGGCGGGCCGGACGTCCGGGGCCTGCGTCGCAGCACCGCCCGGGCGACCATCGCCGCCCCGGCCACCAGCCCCGCGCCCGCGACCGCCAGGGAGACGTGGTGGGCGGGGCCGGGCCCCCCGCTCCGCGCCTCGACCCGCACGGACGCCCGCACCGCCCGGGTCGCCGGGCCGCCGGGCGTGGTGGCCCCGGGACCGGGGCGGGCGGCGCGCACGGTGAAGGCGTAGGAACCCGAGACCGGACGGCCGTCGACGGTCAACACACGGTAGCCGACCCGGTAGCGCCCGGCCGGGGCCTCGCCCACCAGGGCCACCGTCACCCGCCGGCCGTGCACGTGCGGGGTGCTGGTGGCCAGGGTGCCGCCCTGCCGGGTGGAGACGGCGAGTTGGGCGTACTCCCGACTCAGGGGGGTGGTGAAGGTCAGGGTCACCCGGTCCGGAGGCGTGCCGAGGACCTCGCCCCCGCCGGGGGCACCGCTGTCGAGCACCGGTTGCGCGGCGGCGGGCGGGACGTTGACGGTCAGGGCGACGAGGGCGGTGGACGCGGCGAGGCACCGGAGCACGTAGGGCGGGCGACACCCCCGCACCCGCCCCGGAAGGGGTGTGTCGATGATCATCTCCTCGATCGTATCCGAGAGTTGGCGCGGTACCGGGCTGCACCCCGGCGCCGCACGGGCCGGCACCGCCCGGGCGCACCCTCCGAACCGCCCCCCCTCGACGCACGACGAGCGCACCGAGCACGCGCTCCCGATGACGAGTTCGCGCCAAATACGCCCGCCCGGGGCGCACCCCCCGGCAGGTGGGGCAGGCGATGGGCCGTAGGGGCGCACACATAGCAGAGCACGCCCTTTGTTCGCGCCCTTGTGCATCCAGTCGTCCGCCCGCTCACCACGAACGGGGAATGTCCGGTGTACGCCGCTGATGTGCTGGATGCGGTTGATCCAAGAGCGCGGCCACGCTGCCGCGGTGTTCGACGGGAATTGGCGTTGAGGAGCAGCTCATGACGAAGGTTCTGCTGGTGCACGCGGTCTCCCTGTGGCGTGCCTCCTTGGTTTCCCTGCTCGGCAAGGACGACGGACTGCACGTCCGGGCCGAGGAGCCGGCCGGAGTGGCCACGGCCCTGGAGGAATCGGCGCAGGACATCCTGGTGACGGATCTGGACTGTCCGGATTCCCGGGAGGTCCTCAGAGTGGTGGAAACCCTGCGCGCCCCCTCCGGTCGGGGCGGGGCGGTGATCGCCCTGGCCGTCCTCGCCCAGCGCAACCGCACCGGTGACCTGCGCCGGGCGTACGAGGCGGGTGCGACCGGCTACATCGACAAGTGCGGTCCGGTCGACCACCTCTGCGAGGTGGTGCACAAGGTGGCGGCCGGCGGCCGGCACATCGACGAGTCCCTGGCCTTCAGCCTCCTCCAGGCGACCGACGTACCGCTCTCGGCCAGGGAGTTACGCGTCCTCTCGCTGGCCGCGGACGGGGAGTCGGTGGCCTCCATCGCACGGTCGCTCTGTCTGGCCAGCGGCACGGTGCGCAACTACCTCGCCGCGGCGATCCGCAAGACCGGGGCGCGCAACCGGCTGGACGCGATACGGCTGTCCCGGGAGTTCGGCTGGTTGTGAGCCCGCCCGACGCCCTCACCCGTCGGCGGGGCCCGTGGCCGTCCAGTGTCCGGCCAGCTCCCGGTAGAGGGGGGAACGGGCGAACGCCTCCCCCGGGGTGCCGCAGAGGGTCGTTCCGCCGCCCACCACCAGGACCCGGTCGGCGCGCTCGGCGGAGTCCAGGCGGTGGGCGACCACGACCAGGGTGCCCGGGCGGCGGGCCAGGGCCTCCTCCGCCCGGGCCTCGGCCGCCGGGTCCAGTTGGCTGGTGGCCTCGTCCAGGACCAGCAGCGGAGCCGGTGTCAGATGGGCCCGCACCAATGCCAGCAACTGGGCTTCCCCCCGGGAGAGTCGGGCCGGGTCGAGGGTGGCGTCCAGTCCGCCCAGCCGGGCCAGGAGCCCTTCGGCGCCCAGGTCGGCCACCGCCCGGTCCAGTGCGCGGTCGGTGGCGTCGGGGCGCAGGTAGCGCAGGTTGTCCCGGACCGTGCCGCCGAACACCCACCCCCGCTGCGGCACCAGGGTGCGTACGGCCGTGGGTTCGGGGCCGCCCGCCTCCGCGACGGGGCGGCCGAGCCAGCGCACCTCGCCGGCGACGGGATCGAGGGTGCCGGTGAGGAGGGCGGCCAGCGTCGACTTGCCGCTGCCGCTGGGGCCGACCACGGCCAGCCGCTCCCCCGGGCGCAGGGTGAGGTCGAGCCGGTCGACGACCGGGCGGGCGGCCGGGCCGTAGGCGAAGGTGACGGAGCACAGTTGCGCGGTGGCCCGGGCGGTGGGCAGCGGGCGACCGTGGGCGGGGTGACGGCTCGGCGGTGCCGGTAGCCGACCGGGGGTGCTGAAGCGGTCGAGGACCACGACGAGGCGTCCGCCCGCGGTGCCGACGGCGGTGAGCAGCGCGTGCACGGTCGGCGCCAGCGACTGGGTGAGGTAGGTGAACGCTCCCAACAGGCCGCCGGTGGTGAGTCCGTGGCGCAGCAGCCAGGGGCCGGCGGCCAGGAGGAGGAGGGGCGGGAGGGCCCCGCACACGCCCAGCGCGGCGATGCGCACGGCGGTCCAGCGGGCGAGGGAGCGGGCCGCCCCCGCCTGTCGGCGGGTGAGGTGCGCGGCGGTGGCGAGGACGGAGTCGGCACCGCCGGCCGCCGCGATGTCGGTCACCGACGCGGCGGTCGTGCCGGTGTGCGCGGCGAACGCCTCGTCGGTGTCGAGGTAGCCGCGTTGGCGGGCCGCCATGGGTGTGAGGGTGGCGAGGAAGAGCCCCAGTCCGATCAGGATCGGCGGGAGCACCACGAGCAGGAGCCGGGGGGAGAGCACGGCGAGGCCGGCGAGGGCGCCGACCGCGGTGAACACGAACGACCGCAGGGACAGCACGAGTCCGGCCCAGCCGTCGCGGGCGATCTCGCTCTGGTGCGTCAGCCGGGAGACGGCCCTGGTGGCGGTCGTGCCGCTGGGTGCGCTGAGGGCCTCGGCGAGGCCGTGGGTCACGGCGCGTCGGACGAGTCCGTCGCGCAGCGGCTCGACCAGGTCGGCGAGGGAGCCGAAGACTCCGCGGGCGGCGAACACCGCGGGCAGGACGGCGAGCGCGCCGACGAGGAGCCAGCAGAGTCCCGTGGTGGGGGCGGCGGCGAGGAAGCCGTCGTCGAGCGCCCGGGCGACCGCGTAGCCGCCGAGGAAGGTCTGCCCGAACTCCAGCAGGGACCAGGCGGCCAGGCGTCCGGCGGCCGGGCGCCGGGCGCGGAGGAACGGCCGTGCCTGACGGCGCACCCGGGCGAACTCCCCGGTGGTGTCGCCGCCGGACGGGCCCCGGCCGCTCATCGGCGGTGCTCGGGTTCCCCCGGGCGGGCGGACCCGGTGGCGGGAACGGTGCGGAAGACGGCCCGGTAGTCGGGGTCGTGCCACAGGTCCGGGTGGCGGCCGTGGGCGCGCACCCGGCCGCCCTCCAGCCAGACCACGCTGTCCGCGGCGGCGGCCGAGGAGACCCGGTGGGCCACCACGATCCGGGTGCCGTGGTGCCGGCCGCGGGCGAGTGCCCGTTGGACGAGGCGCTCGGTGGCGGTGTCCAGGCTGGAGGTGGCGTCGTCCAGGATCAGCAGCCGACCGGGGTGGGCGAAGGCCCGGGCCAGTCCGAGGCGTTGGCGTTCGCCGCCGGAGAGGGGGGCGCGGTCGAGGGGGGTGTGGTAGCCCTGCGGGAGGAGGGTGATGAAGTCGTCGGCCGCGGCGGCCCGGGCGGCATCGCTGATCTCCCGGGGGCCCGGCGCGGGGCCGGCTCCGAAGGCGATGGCGTCGGAGACGGTCGGTCCGAGCAGGGCGGGCCTCGCGAAGGCGAAGGTGACCTCGGTGCGCAGGGCGGACGGGTCGATGCCGTCGAGGGGGACCCCGTCGAGGGTGACGGTGCCGTGGTCGGGGTCGCGCAGCCGGCCGGCGACGGCGGCCAGCAGGGACTTGCCGGCACCGGAGGGGCCGACGACGGCGACCGTGGTGCCGCCGGGCACGGTGAGGTCGACGTGGTCGAGGAGGGGGGCGCCGTCCTCGCTCCGGACGCACACGTTCCGCATCCGCAGTTCGCCCGGTCCGCCGGGCGGCGGGGTCAGACCGCGGTGGGTACGGGCGGGCAGTCGGCGCAGGGGGGCGAGACGGGCGGCGGCGGCCCGCCCCCGGGACACGGCGGCCAGCGCCCCGGTGAGCGCGCCGAGTCCGACCGCCAGCACGGCGTAGCGGGCGACGGCGAGCACCTCCCCGGCGGTGAGCGCGCCCCGGGACAGCCGCACCCCGGCCACGGCGAGCACCAGCAGGGTGAGCAGCGGCAGCAGCGCGGCGGACGCGGCGGCGGCGCGGCCCTGGACGCGCCAGGTGCGGTGGCCGTGCGCGGCGAGCCGGCCCAGGGGTTCGAGGGCGCGGGCGCGTTCGTGGTGGGCGGTCCCGGCGGCCCGCACGGTGTCGATGCCGTCGACGGCCTCGGTGAGCCGGGTGGCGATGACGGCCTGCTCCCGCTGGTAGTCGGTGGCGGCGCGGGCGGTGTCCCGGACGAGGGCGCGCAGGACGAGGGCGAACAGCGGCACCCCGACGAGCAGGGCCAGCCCGGTCCACGGGTCGACGAGGAACAGGCACAGGATTCCGCCGAGCGGGAGCAACACCGTGCCGGCCGCGGTGGCGAGGGCCACCGGGACCGCGGCGGCCTCGGCGGCGTTGGCGGTGAGCCGGGTGGTGAGGTCCCCGGCCGGGAAGGCACGGGCCCGGTGCGGGGCGGTGTGCAGCACCCGGTGCAGGGTGTCGGTGCGCAGCCGGGCCGTGTACCGGGCGGTGGCGGTGCCGCCCACCACGGCGACCGTCGCGTCGAGGACGGTCTCCGCCACGGCGAGGGCGGCCGCCCCGAGGAGGGCGGGCCAGGGCACCCGGCGGTCGGCGAGCAGGGTGTCGAGGGTGTGCCCGAGGACGGCGGGCAGGGCGAGCGCGGCCAGGGCGGCGCCCACCGAGCAGAGCAGGACCACGGCGAGCGGCGCCGTGGCGGGGGCGGGGAGCGGTCGGTCGGAGCGGGGAGCGGATCGGCCGGGCACCGGGCTCCTTTCGACGGCGGGGGCTCCCGATGGGGGCGCCTCCGTCCGGCAGCGGGGCGCGCTGCCGGACGGAGGCACCGGTCCGGTCCCGGGCCCGGGGGCCCGGACCCGTGGTTCACGGCCGGGAGTGATGCGGCGCCGGGCCGGGCGGGCCGGTGCGGCGGCTCATCGAGCGGTCTCCCGGACCGGGTGTCACGGGGTGCAGAGGACGACGCTCAGGGAGCTGTACTCGCAGACGAGCAGGCTCACCTGGCTGCCCGAGGCCGGGCCCTCGAACTCCTCTTCGGGGGTGTCCAGGGCCTGGAGGTCGAGAAGTGCCATGGTGGTGATCCTTTCTGGGGACGGATGGATCTCATTGGGGTACGACCCCTGGCCGGGGCCGGTCGGTGGGCCGCGTGAGCGGCGGGAGGAAGGGCAGTGCGGCAGGGAGGCCCCCGAAGGCGCTGCCGAGGGCGAGCAGGCAGCCGGCGGTGCCGGTCGCCAGGTCCATGGAGCGGCGCAGCATCTGTTCGCCGGGGAAGGCCAGGCCGCCCGCGTGGGGCACGGCGTGCAGGCCGAGGAGGCGGGCGTGCCGGGTCAGGGTGCGACGGCGTTCCTCCGGGTCGCCGTACGGGGTGCGGGCCAGGTGCAGCAGCAGTCCTGCGGCGCCGCGCAGGAGGCCGGGCTGGATGTAGAAGGACGACCGCAGTCCCGGCTCGATGCGGGCGCGGGCGGCGCGCAGTTCCCCGTCCTCGCGGTGGCCGAGGTAGTCGTCGAGGACCATGGCGAGTCCGGCGCTGCCGCCGCCGAGGTAGGGCAGGGTGCGCTTGCCGTCCAGGACGAGGAGGGCGTCGTCGGTGCCGGTGCGGCAGCGGGCGAGGTCCCGGCGCAGTGCGGTGGCGGCCAGGTCGAGGTGGGCGGGGTCCCCGGTGGCTTCGTAGCGGCGCACGAAGAGCAGGGCCAGCCCGGTGGCGCCGTGCAGCAGCCCGGTGCGTCGGGTGGGCGCGCCGTCGAGGACGGCCCGGGCGGCGTGGGCGGTGCAGCGTTCGGCCGTGGTGCGCAGGGCGGCGGCCTCCGCGCCTTCGGCGGCGCCGGCGAGTTCGTCGAGGGCGAGGGCGAGCCCGGCGTGGCCGCTGTGGAGGTCGCTGGGACGGCCGTCGAGCGGTTCGCGGACGATCAGGCGGGCCAGGGCCAGGGCCTGGGCGCGGTGGCCGAGCAGGTTCAGGGTCCAGGCGATGCCGGCGAGGCCGTCGTAGAAGCCGGTGGGGGTGCCGGAGGCGGGGTCCTTCGTCCGGTCCAGGAGCCAGGCGGTCGTCCGGGGGCAGGGCTCGGCACCGGTTTCGTGCAGGGCGTAGAGGATCCCGGCGGCCCCGTAGCCGAAGCTCTGGCCACCGGCCGGGGAGTGGAACTGGGCGATGTCACCGGGGTGGCTGCGGTCCTCGCGCTCGGGGGTGCAGGAGGCGGCGAGGGCGCGGACCATCGAGTCGCGGCTGCGCGGCCAGTCGGCCGGGTCGGGCACCGGTTCCCGGTCGGGTTCGCGGGTCGGCCGGCCGGTGGGGGCGGGTTCCCCGGTGGTCCGGAGGATCTCGGCGAGGGCGGGGGCGAGTTCGTCCTCGGTGACGGGGTACAGCCGGGTGATCTCCTGGACCAGGTGCCGGGCCTTGGCGCGGTCGATGCCGAGCAGCACCGTCAGCGGCAGCAGCAGGCACAGCCGCAGGCAGGCGAGGGCGTAGTGGTCGATGTCGGTGCCGCGCCGGTCGGGCGGGGCGACGAAGGAGGGGTTCGCCACGGTCTGGCGTTGCCGTTCGGCGGCGGGCGTGGCCGTTTCGAAGTCGATCAGGGCGACCCGCGAGCCGTCCTCGGAGACCATGACGTTGCTCAGGTGCAGGTCGTTGACGACCAGCCCGCGGCGGTGCACGGCGTGCACCGCATCGGTGACCCGGGCATGCATCTCGCGGGCCCAGGCGGCGTGTTCGGCCAGTGCGGCGGCGGTGGGCGCGGCGTGCGCCAGGGGGAAGCGGCGGGCCAGGACCGTGTTGAGGGTGGTGCCCGGGAGGTGTTCCAGGGCGAGGAAGCGGTGTCCGTCGACGTCGAAGGAGTCGAGCACCCGGGGCACGCAGTCCAGGCCGGCGAGTCGTTCGAGGGCGGCGCGCTCCCGGTCGAGGCGCTGCACCGCGTCGGCCCCGTCCGCGGCGAGTCCGGCGTGCGGGCGGCCCTCCTTGAGGACGACCCGACTGCCGGTGCGGGGGTCGCGGGCCCGGTACACGCCGCCGCCGTTGGAGAAGTGCAGCGCCCCCTCCACGGTGTAGGGCAGTGCGCCGGACGCGGTGCGTGCTTCGAGGTGCGGGGCCAGGAAGGACGGGGGCGTCACCCACGGGGGGAGCCGGAAGGCGGGTCCGCGGAGGTCCGGGACGAGGGCGCCGTCGGGATCGGCGACGGCGGGCACCGGGCGCCCCTCGGCGTCGAGGCAGAACCTGCGGGCGAAGGCCCCGTAGCGGACGTGGACGGGGCCGGCGCCCAGGCGCAGGTCGCTGAGGACGTAGGGGCCGTGTTCGCCGGCGAGGAGGTGGGCCAGTGCGGTGGCCACCGCGGGGAACTGTTCCTCGGAGTGCGGGTAGACGGTGATGAACTTGCCGCTGCCGGCGCGGTCCGCGTACTTGGCGTTGCGCAGGAACAGCAGTCCCGGGCCGGGCACGAACTTCAGGGGGAGCCGGCGTTCGACGCAGAGCGCGAGGACGCGTTCGAGGACGCGTTCGGCGTTGTCGGCAGCGGCGGAGACGTGGATCTTCCAGCCCTGCGCGGGCAGGTGCACCCCGGGCGGGTGGAAGGAGAGCCAGTCCCCGTGCCGTTCGCTCCGCCATCCCCCGGGGGCTCCCCCACGGGCGGCGGCGAACAGCTCCGACCCGGTGGCGGTCTTCTCGGCGCCGCGGTGGGGGGCGTCGTAGAAGTCGGGGTCCGCTTGGCAGTACGCGGCGTACTCCGGGTTCACACACGCTCCTCGCGGCTCCGGCGGCAGGGACGGAAGAAACGTTTCACGGCGGCATCGGGGCGGAACAGTCGCCGTTGTCACCACTGTGTGTCCCCCGAGGTCGTGCGGAGTGCACATGCGGACCGCGTACGGGTCCGGGACGCCCCGCCGGGTGCCGGGGGGACGGTCAGCGCCGGCCTCTGCGGTCGACCACCTCGACACCGGGCGCCACCAGCCGGACCACCCCCCGCAACCGGTCGGGGTCGATGCGCCACAGGTGCACCGGCCGTGACACCAGGGCGACATCGGCGGAGGCACCGGACACCAGGGAACCGATGACCGCCCGCCCCACGGGCCCCGTCGCGGGGGTGGAGTCCGACCCGAGCAGGAGGCCCACCCGACCCGTCCGCGGGCCCACCGCGTGGTCGAAGAGCACCACGGCCCGCACGTCCCGCCACGGCACCCGGCGGGTCGTCGTGCGGTACCGCAGGGGGTGTCCCCCGAGCAGCACCCCGGCGGCGTCGACCCGGAAGGCCGTTCGACGGGACCCGGCCATCACGGTCAGGAGCACGGCCGGGAGCGTGAAGCAGAGGAGGCCGGTCCACCGCACGAGCGCGGTGAGTCCGGGGAGGAGGAGGCCCAGACTGAAGAGCACGCAGCCGATCACCAGCACCGCCGTGCGGCGGTCCCAGCCGAAGGGCTCCTCGTACACCGGACTTCCGTCGATCACCATCCCCCGATCATGCCCTCCGGTGCGCGGAGGTGTCGGGCGGGTCAGGAAGCGTGCGGGCCGCGCTGCGCCCCGCTCGCGTGGCGGGACCGTTCCCGGGCCGGAGCCGGGCGGCGCGGGGCCTGCCGGGCGGCCGACCACTCCATGACCAGGCACTGGTACTGCTGCCGCTGCTCAGTGGTGAGTCTGCCGCCCGCCCGGGCCCAGAGGGCGCGGATGTCCTCGTTGACTTCGTCGGCGGTGCGTGCGGCCGGCACGGGCCGGGCGGGGTCGGAGGGCGTGGACATACCATGAATCATACGGTTATGGGGGTGAGGATCTCGTCAGCTTTTCCTGTGGGCGCACGGCGCCCGGCCCGAGGGCGTGCGGGGTGCCCGAACCGGTTCGGGCACCCCGCACGGTTCACTTCCCCTCGATGACGGCGGCGGTGGTGGTGACCACCGCGCACTTGCCGGCCGCCCAGCGCAGGGCCATCGCGTGGTCGTCGGCGGAGAAGTCGGCCACCGCGTCGCCGACCACGAACGCCTGTACGTCCTGCATCCACGCGTCGCAGGCGGTCATCATGACGCCGATGTGGGCGTAGATCCCGGTGATCACCAACTGGTCCCGGCCCTGCGCGCGCAGCCGCTCCAGGAGGTCGGTGCGGACGAAGCCGCTGTACTTCCACTTGGTGAGGACCGTGTCGCCGGGACCGGGGGCCACCTCCTCCGCGATGGCGGCGGCCCGGGGGTCGGCGGGCAGCCCCGGGCCCCAGAAGTCCTGTTGGAGTCCGCGCTCGGCAGCGCTCTGGCCACCGGGCTGGGCGGTGTACACGACGGGTACGCCCGCCCCGCCGGCCCACCGGCGCAGCCGGGAGGTGTGGGCGAGGAGCTCGGTGACGGGAGGGGCCGAGGTGTCGAACGCGGACAGGAAGTAGTTCTGGAGGTCGTGCACGAGCAGCACCGCACGGGCCGGGTCGACCGTCCAGTCGACCCGATTGGCGGGGAGGTCCCGGGCGGTGGGCATCGGGTAGGGGGCGACGCTGGGCAGGGCCATGGTTCGGGGGTTCCGTTCGGGTGGGCGGACGGGGTGCGGGGTACGGGGGACGGACTGCGGGTTCAGCGGATCCGGCCCGGCGTCGGGCCGTGGGTCTCGAACCCCCTGGGGAGCGAGCACGGGTGACGGGCCGTCACCACTCGGCCCCCACCGCGTTCAGGAAGGTGCGGAACTTCGCCCCGGTCTCGTCAGTTTCGGCCTGCGGCCTGGAGGCGGAGACCACGCCGGCTCCCGCGTACAGCCGCAGCCGACTGTCCTCCGCCTCGGCGCAACGGATGGTCACGACCCACTCGCCGTCGCCCTCCGCGTCCTGCCATCCCACCATGCCGGTGAAGTACCCGCGGTCGAACGGCTCGGTTTCACGGATCACTTGACGGGCCAGGTCGGTGGGGGTGCCGCAGACGGCGGGCGTCGGGTGCAGGGCGCAGGCGAGGTCGAGCGCCGAGGTCGCGGGGTCGGGCAGGGCGGCGGTGATGGTGCTGGACAGGTGCCACATGGTGGCGGTCCGCACCAGGGTGGGGCGCGACGGGACGGTGAGGTCCCGGCAGAAGGGCGCGAGGGCGGTGTGCACGGCGTCGACGACGACGGCGTGTTCGTGCAGGTCCTTGACGGACTCCAGGAGGGCCGCCGCCCGGCGGACGTCCTCCGCGAGGTCGGCGCCGCGCGGGGTGGAGCCGGCCAGCGGATTGGCGACGATCCGTGCGCCCCGGCGGGCGACCAGCAGTTCGGGGCTGGCGCCGAGCAGGGTGCGGCCCTCGCCCACGGGCAGCGCGAAGGTGTAGCCACCGGGATCGCGGCGGGCCAGCCGGTCCACCATGCCGGGCAGGTCCAGCGGGCCGGGTGCGGTGAGTTCGAGGGTGCGGGCGAGGACGACCTTGCTGAACTCGCCCTGCCACATGCGGTCCACCGCGTCGGCGACCCCGGCCGCGTACTCCTCGGGGGCCGGGACCTGCCGTATCCCCCAGTCCACCGGGGCGGGCCGTTCGGCGGGCAACGCGATCATCGGGTCCGAGGGGAGGGAGGGGCCGGTGCGCAGTTCGGCGGAGACCGCGAGGGCCGCCGGCGCCTGGGGGTCGAAGGGGACGGCACCGATCAACAGGGGCGTTCGTCGGCCGCGTTCGCGGGCCGCGGCCAGTGCGCCGGCGACCCTCGTGGACAGGGGTCTCTCGTCGTGCGGAACTTCCTCCCGGGTCCCCCGGCCCAGGAGGGTGCGGGTCGGGGTGGCGAGGAACCGGTCACCGGGACGGTAGGCGCGCAGCAGCGCGGTCGCCGCGCCGAGCCCGGGGTACCCGGGCTCGGGCGAGGCGGCGTCGCGTCCTGCGGGCTCGTCGGTCGAGGGGCTGGCCGGTGCGGCCGTGGGGACGTGCGTGGCGACTTCGGATGCCGTCGACACGGGGACTCCGTTTCTCGGTGTTCCGTGGGTGCACGGAGGCGGTGGGTGGGGGAGGCGGCGCGGCTCACCGAAGGGTGGCGCCGCCGTCGACGTACAGCTCCTGCATGGTGATGTGGCGTGCGCGGTCGGAAGCGAGGAAGACCACCGCGTCGGCGACGTCCTGGGGTTCGGCGATCCGACCGAGCGGTATGCCCGTGCGGTAGGCGTCCAGGTCTCCGGCGACGACCCGCGCGGAGCCCTCGTCGTCGGCCCACAGTGCGCGTTGCATGGCGGTGTCCGTGGAACCGGGGGCGACCACGTTGCAGCGCACGCCGTTGCGGGCGACTTCCAGACCGAGGCACTTGGTGAACATGGTGGCGGCGGCCTTGGAGGCGGCGTAGGCGGCCATGCCGGTGCGGGGGACGCCGGCGGCGTTGGAGCCGACGGTGACGATGCAGCCCTCGCCGCGGGCGACCATGGGGCGGACCGCCGCCCGGGAGGCGTGGAAGACCCCGGTGGTGTTGACGGAGAAGGTGCGGGCCCAGTCCTCGTCGGCGAGGTCGACCACGAAGCCGGGGTGCAGCACTCCGGCGACGTTGACCAGGAGGCCGAGCGGACCGTGTGCGTTCTCGATGCGTTCGACCTCCCGGTCCACGGCGGAACGGTTCGTCACGTCGAGGGTCCGGGGGTGGATCGCGCCCCCCTGCGCCGGGTCGTCGCCGTGGTGGCGGGCGGCCCAGGCGACGGCGAGTTCCTCGACGCCCCGGGCGACGCGGTCGGTGGCGATGACCTCGGCTCCACGCGCGGCCAGCGAGACCGCGACGACCGCCCCGATCCCCTGTCCTGCGCCGGTGACGAGGGCGATGCGCCCCAGGAAGTCCTCGTGGCCGTCGGGCCGGTGTTCAGGCATGAACGAATTCCCCCCTCGCTTAGGTCAGCCTAACCTAACTTCATCGAGGTGCAACCCACAATCGGAACCGCGGAAAGCGCTCAACCCGCCACGTACGAGGGCACCTTGTCCACCCGCACGCCTCCCGTCCCGCGTCGACGCCCGGGAGGACGCCGGCGCAGCGAGGGCCCCGGGCACCCTCAAGCCGCGGGCTGCGGGCTCCGGTTCGGCGCGGGCGAGGGGGGCGCGAGCGCGCTGGACGCGGAACCCGCTCGCGAGGGGACCGCACCGCGAGCCGGGTCGAGGCTGCCCACCGGGCGCTGCGCATCGGTCAGGAGCAACTCGACGTAGCCGTCCAGGAGATGGGCCAGCCCCGCGCGGTGCCGAGCGGTGGCCGCCGCGTCGTAACGGTCGGCCCGGGTGTCGACGGAGAGCCGCAACCCTCCGGCGGGGGCGGAGGACACCCCGATCGTCATGTCCTGGACCGGGCCGGCGGCGAGGGTGCGGACCGTGCCGGCGAACGGGCCGAAGTCGAGGTCCGCGCCGAAGGGTTTGACGTCGACCACGGGCCCGGCGAGGGGGCCGGCGGCGCGGGTCGGCCCGAGGTCGCGGCGCAGGTGCGCCCGGGGGTAGCGCTGGTGACGGCGGACGGACCGGACCTCCAGTGCGACCCGGTGCAGGAGTTCGGCGCCGGCGTCCTGCGGACGGACCGTCAGCCGCAACGGGAGGACGTTCTCCGCCGAGATCGGGGTGTGGAGGGCCGCGGGCCGGCGCCGGTTGGTGAGCGGGAGGCCGAGGACGAGGTCCCGGGCGCCGGTGGCGCGGTGGACGTGCAGGGCGGTGGCGGCGACCACGAGTTCGACCCAGGTGGCCCTGCCGGCCGCCGCCGCGACCGCGAGCCGGTCGAAGGTGACGGGCGGGAGGTCGAGGTGGTCGTGCAGGGTCGTCGCGGAGTTCCCGGTCGGCGCACCCCCGCCGAGGTTGACCGGCAGGGGCGAGCCGACCGTCCGCGCGGCCCAGAACTCCTGGTCGGCGACGTACTGCCGGCCGGCCAGGTAGCGGGCCTCCTCCTCGACGACCTCGCGCAGCGGCGCGAAACGGGTGCGCGGCGGCTCCGCCCCGGCGGCCAGCGCGGCGTGCACCTCGGCGGTGCGCCGGCCGAGGAGGTGCAGGCCGTAGGCGTCGACCGCGATGCGGTCGACCCGCTGGTACCACCAGTAGCGGTCGTCGGCGAGCCGGACCAGGGCCCGGGTCGCCGGCGGGGCACCGCCGGGGGCGCCCGCCCCCTCCAGGTCGGCACGGGTCCAGGTACCGGCGGCGGCGAGCGGATCGGGGTGGTCGCGGAGGTCGAGCAGGTGCAGCGGGACGGTGGACGCGGCGGCGACCCGTTGGCGGGGCGTCCCGTCCCGGTCGGCGACGCGGATGCGCAGGGCGTCGGCCTCCGCGGCCACGCGGTCGAGGGCGGCACGGAGCACCCGTTCCTCCGGTCGGCCGTGGATCTCGACCACCTGGGCCGCCCGGGACACCGCGGAACCGGGGGCGAGTCGGGCCGCGCGGTGCACCTCCGCCTGGGCGGCCAGCAGCGCGAACTCGTCCGGGTCCTGATGCATGTGTCGACTCCCCAAGGGCGCGGCTACGCGAGCACGGGCCGCCGGGACGGACCGCATGAACTTAGGCAAGCCTAAGTTAACCCCTCGGGGCTCGTGCGACGGGGCCGTGGTCGGGTCCCGTCAGGGCTTGCGGGCCAGGGCCGCGTAGGTGGAGGCTTCGGCGTCGGTGACGCGGGTCCGGCCGCCAGGCACGGGTGGCCACCACCCCGGGTTCGACCAGGTCCCAGCCGGCGAAGAAGGCCGCGATCTCGCCCTGGGTGCGGAGGCGGATCGGACTGCCTGCTTCGGCGTAGATGCGGGCCACCCGGGCCAGACCTTCAGGGTCGAAGTCCGGGGTTCCGTGGCTGATGGCCAGGGTGCTGCCGACCGGAAGGGCCGCCTTGAGGCGGTCGACGAGCGCATGGGCGTCGTCGTCGATGAGGAAGTGGAGGGCGGTCTGCTCCACGAGGGCCGGGCCGAGTTCCGTACGGCCCGGCACTGGCGTCGCCAGAACCTCGCTCTGGGCCGCGGCGACCGGGAGGGCCGCGGGCCGCGCAGACGCATCGTCAGGGCCCTCTTCCGCAGGGGTGCGCCCCGCATCCTGTCCGACGACGTCCGGCACGACCTCATCGCACGCTGTCACCAGGGGGACAAGCCCGCGCTTCCGGCGGCCGTCGAGGCGGTCGTGCACGGGCTCGGCGTCGACGGCGACGACGGCGACTTCGGCGAGGTGCCGCGCCCGGACGCCAGCCTGATCTCCCTGAACCACCGGCCGGCCCCGCGCCGTTGGTCCGCCCGCGGCACCGTCCGGCGGGCCTGGGCCACCTTCGTCATCCGCCGCCGGACCCGTGCCTCGCCCACCAGGAGACCGACCGCGGTCCGGGTCTGAGTCCGGCCGCCCGGGCCAGGACGTGGTGCTGCCCGGATCCGGGGCGGGCCGTGCCGCTCCGGATCCGGGCAGGTCCGGGGTCCGGTCACCCCTCCTTGCGGGGACCGGACGGCGGCGCGCCGCCCGCGGCCGGGGCGGGACTCTCCCGGCCGCCCGCTCCGGCCAGCAGTGCGGCGGCGTGACGGGAGCGGGCGGCGTTGATCCGGCGCGCGGCGACCGTGCGGTCCAGGACGAACTCCAGGGTGACCACCAGCATCAGCAGCGCCCCGGCCACCAGGCCGGTGACGTAGGTGGGCGCGCCCGCGGCGGTCGCTCCGGCGATGACCAGGCAGAGGATCAGCACGCCGAGCAGCACGTTGACGGCGTTGCCGCGACCGCCGTACAGGCTGATGCCTCCGATCAGGCACGCGGAGACGGCGCTGAGCATCAGCGAGGTGAAGCCGCGCGGGTCGGCGGACGCGCCCTGCATGCAGGCGATGGAGCCGGCGAGCGCCGCGCACCCCCCGGAGATCCCGAACGCCGTCGTCAACGAGGCGTTGACCGGTACGCCGGCCGCCCGGGCCTCCCGGCGGGCGCCGCCCACCGCGTAGATCTCGCGCCCCCAGCGGGTGAGGCCGAGGAAGAGGCCGAGCAGGACGATGACGCCGATCCCGATGAGGGTCGCGGGGGTCATCGACAGCCACTCCACCAGCAGGGGGTCCGTGGTGGTCAACTCGTCCAGACCGATGGGCCGGTCGTCGGCGAGCACCAGCGCGAACCCGCTGAACCCGATCCAGGTCCCCACGGTGACGACGAGCGAGCTGATCTGCAGGCGGGCGATCAGCAGGCCCTGGGCCAGCCCGAGGACGATTCCGCTTCCGGTGCCGATGAGCAGGGCCGGGACGAGCCCGAGTTCGCCGACGCGGATCGCTATCACGCCGGCCAGGGCGGCCATCGAGCCGACCGACATGTCCAGCTCTCCGGCGATCATGGTGACCGCGAGTCCGGCGGCCGTGATCCCGATGAGTGCGACGCCGTCGAGGGTGCCGAAGACCGCGGCCCCCACGGTGAACTCGGACACCACGACGAACAGGGTCACGATCAGCGCGAGCAGCACGCCGGCTTGGACTCCGTAGACGCGGGTGGCTCTGCCCACGCCCCGCCCGAGGGTCGATTCGTTCATCTCATTGCCTTCCGACGGGCCACGTGCAGGACGGAGACCACGGCGACCAGGAGGATCCCCTCGGTGAGCATGCGCACGCCGGTGGTCAGTCCGTGCAACAGCAGGACGTTCTGGAGCACGACGATCACCAGGGCCCCGACCGCGGACCGGACCGCGGATCCCTCGCCGCCGCTGACCGCCGTTCCGCCGACGAGGACGGCGGCGACGGCGTCGACTGTGAGTTCCGTGAGGTTGTTGGCGGTGACCTGGCCGAGTTGGCTCGCGGAGAAGATGCCCGCGACGGCGAGGCCGATCGAGGTGATGGCGAACGCCCAGGCGGTGGCGGCCCGTACGGAGATGCCGCTCATGACCGCGGTCTCGCGGTTGGAGCCGACCAACAGCAGCCGCCGGCCGGAGGAGGTGCGCTCGACGAAGAGCCAGACCGCCCCGGTGAAGCCGGCGAACACCCAGACCGGCAGCGGGATGCCCAGGACGTCGAAGGCGGCCAGCTCGCCGACCGAGGAGGTCGGCGCCGACACCACGGCGCCACCGGTGAAGCCGGCGACCGCGCCGTAGATCAGTGCGCCGGCGGCGATCGTCGTGACGACCGGGTTCAGCCCGGCCGCCACGGCGAGGCTCTGCAACAGGCCGATCGCGATCAGGACCACGATCGCCAGGGCCGCGCCGAGGACCAGTGAGCCGCCGGTGGAGGCGACCCACATGAACAGGATCGACGCCAGCATCGCGGACTGGCCGGCGCCGAGGGAGAAGAGGTTGCCGGACAGGGTGATGGTGGTCATGCCGACCGCGGCGATACCGGTCACCGCCGTGTTGATCAGCACGCCCCGCAGGTTGTCGAGGGTGAGGAAGTCCGACGTGGTGAGCGCCGCGACGGCGACCAGGAGGGCGAACCCGGTGGGCATGGCCCAGCGGGTCAGCCGCCGGGCGGCCTCCTGTCTGCGCGCGACCAGCGCGCCGGCTGTCGTTTCGGTCATGACGGACCCCCTTCACTCGATGTCCGGGACTGTCCGCTCCCGCTGTGCATGACCTCGCGGACGAGGGTTTCCTCGGTCCACTCCCCCTTGGGGCGGAGCGAGGTGAGCACGCCCCTGTGGAACGTGCCGATGACGTCGCACAGGCCGTAGACCTCGCTGGTGTCCGAGGAGCAGACGACGACCGCCATGCCGTCGTCGGCCAGGGACCGCAGCTGCTTGTAGATCTCCGCCCGGGCGCCGACGTCCACGCCCCGGGTCGGCTCGTCGACGAGCAGCAGGCGGGGCTCGCAGCCCAGCCACTTGCCCACCGCGACCTTCTGCTGGTTCCCGCCGGAGAGGGTGCCCACGGAGGAGGCGAGCCGTCGGGTGTCCAGGGCGAAACTGCTCGCGGACCGGGCGGCGACGGCGCGTTCCTCCCGCCGGGACAGCACGCCGAACCGGGAGACGCGTTCCAGCCAGGGCGAGGAGAGGTTCTTCTCGATCGACAGGCCGTCGAAGATGCCGTCCCGTTTGCGGTCGGGGGAGCAGTAGGCCACCCCCGCGGCGATGCCGCCGCGCCGGTGGCCGAGGTCGACGGGTCGGCCGTCGAGTTCCACGCCGCCCGAGAGCACGGGCACGAAGCCGGCCAGCGCCTTCAGCAACGCCGAGCCTCCGGCGCCGAGTTGTCCGGTCAGGCCGATGATCTGGCCGCGTCGGACGGACAGGTCCACCGGGGCCTCGACACCGGGGGCCGTGAGTCCGTCGATCGCCAGTCGGACCGGGGCCGTGTCGTCGGTGCGGCCGGGCTCGGGGAACATGTCGCCGAGTTCGCGCCCCAGCATGCGCCGGACGATCTGCGGGGTGTCCAGGTCCGCGGTCTCCTCGGGCGGGGAGCTGCGGCCGTTGCGGAAGATGGTGACCCGGTCGCTGACCGCGAACACCTCTTCGAGGCGGTGGGTGATGTACATGATGCTGGTGCCCTGGTCGGCCAGGGAGCGGACGGTGCGCAGCACCAGCCCGGCTTCGGCCTGGGAGAGGGCGGCGGTCGGCTCGTCCAGGATCACCAGCGTGGCCGAACGGGCCAGTACGCGGGCGATCTCCAGCAGTTGCATCTCCGCGACCGAGAGTTCCTCGACGGGGGTGCGCGCGTCCAGGTGCCCCAGGCCGACCCGCGCCAGGAGTTCTTCGGCGTTGCGGCTGAGGAAGCGCCGGTTCCACCACAGCCGCGTACCGCGTTGGCCGAGCAGGAGGTTCTCGGCGACGCTCAGCGCCCCCACGGTGCTGTACTCCTGCTGCACCACGGCGATGCCCGCGGCCTGGGACGCCGTCGAGCTCGACAGGTCGACCCGGTTGCCGTGCATGCGGATGGTGCCGGTGTCGGGGCGGACGAGTCCGGAGAGCACCTTGACGACGGTGCTCTTGCCGGCGCCGTTCTCGCCGAGCAGGGCCATGACCTCGCCCGGACGGACTTCCAGGCCGACTTCGGAGAGGGCCTGCACGGCGCCGTAGCGCTTCGATACGCCCTCGACCTGCAAGCGCAGGTTGGTGTCTGTGGACATCAGAACTGCAACTCCCGGATGGAGCGGCCCCACACCCGCAGCGACGCGTAGTTCTGCGGGGTGATCGCCGGGTGCGGCATGTAGGTGAAGCGGCTCGGCGGGGTGTCGGTGACCGCGGGCTGGGTCTTCGCCTCGGGCAGGTTGACGACCTCGTCGACGACCTCGCCTGTGGCACGGAGGCGGGCCACCGTCTGGACCGCGAGGATGCCCTCGATCACGGGGGACTGGAGCACCGCCGAGTAGATCTCGCCCTTGATCAGCGGCTGTTGGTCGCCGGAGAAGTCGCCCACCACGACGGTGACGTCCTTGCCCGGCCGCAGGCCGTACTGCTGGAGCGCCTTGACGACTCCGGTGCCGATGTTGTTGGAGCCGGCGACGACGATGTCGATGCCCCGGCTCTTGTACTTGGACAGGACCTGGCTGGCCGCGGTGAAACCGCCCTGCGCGTCGGGGGTCTTGGCGTTCTCGGTGGAGAGCAGGTGGAAGGCGTCGCCGACCCGCTCGAAGAAGGCGTCGTGGCGGACGACGCCCGCCTCGTACCCGGAGGGGTAGGTGATCTCCAGCAGGTTGGGCCTCTCCTTGCCGTGGAACTCCTTTCCTGCGGCGCGGGCCTCGTCCACCGCCTTGAGGGCCATCGTGCCCATCGTGGTGCCGATGGCCTCGTTGTCCTGCCCGGGGCGGGCGGTAATGTACGGCTCGGCCTGCGGGAGGACCCTTCCGCTGAGCTGGACCACGGGCGCCCTGGCCGCCAGGAGGCGGGCCGAGTTGATCCCGGTGTCGTTGTTGGCGGGCCAGTAGACGAAGGCCGCGGCCGGCTTGCCGGACGCGAGGAACTGCCGGACCTGCTGGTTCTGCTCGGTCTGGTCGAACTTGTTGTCGATCACTTCGAGTCGGTAGTCCAGTCGCTCCGCCTCGTCGCGCATGGCCTCGACCTCGGCCCCCACGTAGTGGTTCGCCGTCGATACCACGAACGCGACGATCGTCGCGCGTTCTCCGTTCAGGCTTCCCGTCTTCGTGATCTTCGCCGGTGCGACGGACAGGTCTGCGCATCCCGTCAGCAGCAGTGCCATCGCACCGGCGAACACCGTGACCACGGCTCGGTAGAAACGGGTCATCGTCGATCCTTCCCTCACCAGGCGGTATCGCGGCCCGAACGTAACATTGGATACATTCGGCGACAATATCTCGCACTTACTTCGCCTAAGCGGCATTATTTTCGGTGATCGGATACATTTGACTGCTCATCATGACGACAGCGAGGAGTCACCCCATGCCGAACCCTCCGACCGCGGCCCTGACCGTCAACCACATCGGGGTGACCGTCCCCGACGTCCACGCGGCGATCGACTGGTACGGGGAGGTCTTCGGCTTCCGCTGCATCATGGGGCCGCGGGAACTCGCCCCCGGCGCGCACGCCGAGGCGGGTGCGGTGTTGGGGAGCCGTTTCCGCCGGGCGTGGCAGGCGCACCTGCTCACCGCGAACGGCGTGGGCGTGGAACTGTTCCAGTTCATCGACCCGCCGACCCGCGGGCCCCGCCCCCCGCAGGAGCGGGTGCCCTATCTCGACCGCGGCCCGTGGCACCTGTGCCTGACCTACGAGGACGTGGAAGCGATGGTCGACCGCATCGTCGCAGCGGGGGGCGCACTGGTCTCGGCGCCGCACGCCTTCGTCCCCGGCCGCCCCTGGACGCTCGCCTACACCACGGATCCGTGGGGGACCGTCCTGGAGATCATGAGCCACAGCTATGCGGAGGTGTTCGCCAACTGGCCGCAGCCCGGGCAGTTGACCCCGCACACCGTGGTACCGCGCCCCGACCCCGGACACCGGGACGGTGCGCCGACCGACTGAGCGGCGCGCACGGGCCCGTGTCCGTCGGGTCGATCCGGTGCGGTGCGGTGCGGGGGTCGGGGCGGGGAGGCCACGGAGGTACCGGGCGGCCCCGCCCCGTCGCCGCCTACAGCAGGATCCTCATCGGGTTCTCGATGATCTGCTGGAAGGCGCGCAGCCAACGGGCCGCGAGGGCCCCGTCAAGCGCGCGGTGGTCACCGGAGAGGGTGACCGTCATCATGGTCGCCGCCCGGATCGTGCCGTCCTCGTCGACCACCGCCCGCCGGGACGCCGCCCCGACGGCCAGGATTCCCGAGTGCGGCGGGGAGATGATCGCGGAGAAGCTCTCGATCCCGTACATCCCGAGGTTCGAGATGGCGAACGAGCCGCCTTCGAGCTCGGCCTGCTTGAGCCGTCCCTCCCGGGCGCGCGCCACCAGATCGGCGGCGGCGGTGCTGACGTCGCTCAGGGACCGCCGGTCCACGTCCCGGATCACCGGGGTGACCAGGCCGTCGTCGAGCGCCACGGCCATCGCGACGGACACCGAGTCGAACCGGCGGACGGCGTCCTCGGTCCAGATCACGTTCGCCTCCGGCACCTCGCGGAAGGCCGCCGCGACCGCCTTGACGACGAAGTCGTTGACCGAGGGCACGACCGCGACCGCACCGTCCTCCTTGAGGGAGCGGCGCAGTTCCAGCAGTGCGTCCACCCGGCACTCCGCCACCAGGTAGAAGTGCGGCACCGTGTTCTTGCTCTCGGTGAGCCGGCGCGCGATGGCGCGCCGCATCCCGGTGTGGGGGACGTCGGTGAACCCGGTCTGCGCCGGCGGCGCCGGAGCCTGCGCCGCCGGCGCGGGCCCGGGACGTTCGGCCGCACGGTCCGCGGGCGCGGCGGGCGGGAGTTGCGCGGCGACCTCCGCGGCCGCTCCGTGGCGGTCCAGGTCCCGTCGCACGACCCGCCCCCCGGGGCCGGTTCCGGTCACCGTGTCGAGGTCGATCCCCCGCTCACGGGCCAGTCGGCGCACCAGGGGGGTCACGAAGCGGCGTTCCTGGACCTGCGGCGCCGGGGCCGGGGCCACGGGCACCGGCGCCGGCTCGGGGGCTCCGGACTCCACCGGGGCCGGGGCCGGGGCCGCCGCGGGTTCCCCGCCGGCGGCTGCCAGTGCCTCCGCCACCGTCTCGCCGGGGCCGGCGAGGACGAGGATCGGGGTCCCGACGCCGATGGCGACGCCCGGCTCGACGAGCAGGCCCGCGGCGACGCCCTCCTGGTCGGCTTCGAGGTCGACGGTCGCCTTCTCCGTCTCGACCTCGGCGATCGCCTGCCCCACCGTGACCGCGTCCCCGGGGGAGACGTGCCAGCCGAGCAGGATGGCTTCGCTCATGCCGGTGAGCACTTCCGGCATGCGGATGACCACGGCCATCAGACACCTCCGAGCGCGGTCTTGCAGCGCTCCAGCGCCGCCACGATGTCGTCGGTCTGCGCGATGGCGACCGCTTCCAGGACCCGGGAGATGCTGGGACTGGACTCGGCTCCGGTGACCCGCTCGACCGGCATGTCCAGCCAGTCGAAGTACCGGCGCTGGATCTCGTCCGCGAGCCATCCGCCGTAGGACGTGCCCCGGGCTCCCTGCTCCACGATCAGCACCGCGTTGGTCTTGCGGATGCTGGCCCCGATGGTGTCCCAGTCGAGGGAGGCCCGGTCCAGCCAGCGCAGGTCGATCAGATCGGCGTCGGTGCCGGTCCGCTCGATCGCCTCGGCCGCCCGGTGGACCATGTTCAGGTAGCTGATCACCGTCAGGTCGGAGCCGGTGCGGCGCAGGGCGGCCCGCCCGGGCGGCAGGACGTAGTCGAGGTCGTCCTCGGGAACCTCCTGCCGCTCCCCGTACAGGTCGACGTGCTCGATCACGAGGACCGGGTCGTCCAGCGTCGCGGCAGCGTTGAACAGGCCGATGTAGTCGGCGGCGGTGGACGGGGCGACGATCCGCCAGCCGGGGCTGGTGGCGAAGATCCCGGCGGGGTCCATGAGGTGCTGGGAGCCGTACCCGGTTCCCATCGCGACCTTGGTGCGCAGCACGAGCGGGACGGTGTTGTGCCCGCCGAACATGTGACGGGCCTTGCCTATCTGGTTGAACACCTGGTCCGCGGCGACCCAGAGGAAGTCCGGGTACATGAACTCGATCACCGGCCGGACGCGGCCGTCGAGCGCGGCCCCCGCGCCCAGGCCGGCGAACGCGTTCTCGCTGATCGGGGTGCCCAGCACCCGCTCGGGCGCGACCTGCAACGCCTTCTTGGTGACGCCGTTGGTCCCGCCGCCGAGCCGGTGGACGTCCTCGCCGATCACCACGACCCGGGAGTCCTCGGCCATCCGCCGCCCGAGGACCTGGGAGGCCGCGTCGACGAAGCGGAGCGACCGGGTCGGGCCGTCGTGGTCGACCGGGTCCAGGACCCGGGCCTCGGCGAGTTCGCCGGCGTCGCCGCGCAGTCCCTCGTCGACGGTCGCCGGGTCGGGCCACAGCGCGGGCCTGATCCGTCGCTTGCCCGGCGCCTCGGGGTCGGGCTCGACCAGTTCGGCGACGATCCGGCGCATGGCCTCCTGGGCCTGCTCGCGCACCCCGGCCGCGGTCGGCTCGTCGAGCAGGTCGAGGCGGTGCATCTCGCGTTCGGTCCTGGCGATGGGGTCGCGCAGGCGCCACTCGGCCTCTTCGTCCTTCGTGCGGTAGCCGAAGGCGCTGCCGGCGTAGGCGCCGTTCTGGTGGAAGTAGCGGTAGACCTCGGCTTCGATGAGGGTGGGACCGTCACCGGCCCGCATGACCTCCTCGGCCTGCTGGGTGGCCAGGTGGACGGCGAGCGGGTCCATGCCGTCGACCCGCCACGAGGGGATGCCGAAGGCGGGCCCGCGCACGGCGAGCCGGTCCTCGCGGGTGACCTCGGCGACCGTGGTGGAGACCGCGTAGAGGTTGTTCTCGATGAAGAAGCAGAGCGGGAGGTCCCAGGCCGCGGCCAGGTTCATCGATTCGAGGACCGAGCCGATGTTCACGGCGCCGTCCCCGAAGTAGGAGAAGCTGACGTCGTCGGTGCCGGCCAGCCGCTGGGCCCAGGCGTTGCCCGCCGCGAGCGGCACTCCCCCGCCGACGATGGCGTTGCTGCCGAGCGCGCCCGCCTCCAGCCACTGGAGGTGGATCGATCCGCCCCGGCCGCGGCCGAAGCCCTGGGCGAGGCCCAGGATCTCGGCCAGCGTGCGGCGCAGCACCATGAGCACGCCGTCGTCGACCAGGGCACCGAGGTCGGACCGGCCGCCCGTCAGGTGGGTCAGGCACTTGGCGAGGAACTGGTGGTGGCTGCGGTGCGAACCGTTGATCGCGTCCGAGGTGCGCAGTCCGATGACGGAGCCGACGGCGCCGCCCTCCTGGCCGATGCTGGAGTGCGCCGGCCCGTGCACCAGCCCCTCGGAGGCGAGCTCCAGCACGGTCTCTTCAAAGGCACGGATCAGGTGCAGTTGGCCCAGCATGCCGGCCAACAGGGCCGGGTCGGCGTGCCGCCAGTCTGAGCTGGTGGTGCTGAGCTGCACGCAAGGCCGGATCGGATCCAAACGTCGCTGTCGTGGCATGGGCTTCCTCGCCGCCGTCGATGTATCGCAGACGCGTCGCATCCTGCGTCTGGTGCCGCACGCTACCTCCAGATCGTATCCAAAGGTAAGAGAGCTTTACAGAAATGTTCGATTGACACCCCAAAGCGGGTCGGTAATGTATCCAATGCTTGCCAGCCCTGGTCCGCGCTGGTCAGCGCTCGTCGGACCGCCGTCGCCCTCGCGCAGGACGATTCCGAGCGGGGCACGGGCTCGCACGGGACCCCTGAGAGACGTGAGGAGAAGCCATGGCGCTGCCCGGTCTGCGCGGCACCGAGCACATCGGGTTCACCGTGCCCGACCTGGAGGAGGCGGACGCGTTCCTCGTCGACGTGCTCGGCTGCCAGCGGATCTACCAGCTGGGCCCCTTCGTCCGCGACGACGACTGGATGCGGGAGCAGCTCGACGTCCACCCCCGGTCGGTCATGCGCAAGCTGTACTTCTACCGCTGCGGTTTCGGCCCCAACTTCGAGGTCTTCCAGTGGGAGCCGGCGGACGGCCAGCGGGAACAGCCGCGCAACAGCGATCTGGGAGGGCACCACCTCGCGTTCTACGTGGACGACCTGGACACCGCCGTCGACTATCTCAGGGCCCGCGGCGTGCGGGTCCTGGGCGAACCCGTCGCCAGCAGCAACGCCAGCGAGGGCCAGCGGTGGGTCTACTTCCTGTCGCCCTGGGGCATGCAGTTCGAGCTGGTCAGCTTCCCCCGCGGCAAGGCGTACGAGGCAGATGCGGAGGTGATGCTCTGGCACCCGGCCCACCCCGCGCGTTAGGCATCATGTCCCCATGACCGACGTTCCTTCATCCAGCACCCGCGCGGGCACGGCGACCCCGGGCCCGGGCGCACCGCACCACACCGACAAGGCACGGTACGGGGACACCAGCCAGCGCATCGCGGACGGCCTGCGCACGGCGATCCTCGCCGGCGAGCTCCCCCCGGGCAGCAGGATCCGACAGGAGGAGGTCGCGGCGCAGTACGGCGCCAGCCGCATCCCGGTGCGCGGGGCCCTGCGCATCCTGGAGTCGGACGGTCTGGTGAAGCTCGTCGCGAACTCCGGCGCCTGGGTGTCGCAGTTCGACCTCGGGGAGTGCGAGGAGTTCTACCGGATCCGCGAGGCGGTGGAACCGCTGCTGCTGAGCGCCAGCGTGCCCGGGCTGACGAGCCAGGCACTGGACCGGATGGACGAACTCGCCGAGGAGATGGCGCGCACCACGGAGGTCGAGCGCTTCCTCCACCTGGACCGCGAGTTCCACGGCCTGTCGTACACCGGTGCGAAGACGGTCGTCCTCGACGAGATCGTCCGGCGCATGTGGAACATGACCCACCACTACCGGCTGATGTTCGCCCAGGTCTTCCTCGAACAGGGCGACACGGTCGTCCACGACGAGCACCGCATGCTGGTCAGGGCGCTGCGCGAGCAGGACGCGGACCAGGCGGGCCTGGTCGCGTGCAGTCACATCCGACGGACGCGGCGGCAACTCGCCCGGCACCCGGAGCTGTTCAGTTCTTCCCCGGCGAGGAACTGAGCCGTCCTCCCGGAGGTCGCCGGCGGGGCCCTCGTCCCCGTCCGCCACCGCCGGTGACCGACCTCGCGGGGGCGGGACGGCGGGGGCGAACGCTCGTACGGGGGCTGCGGTGGAGCGTTCCGTTCAGGGGCCGGACGGGGAACGCCCCACCGCAGGTCAGGTGGTCGCGCCGAACGGAGTCCGGCCCGACCGCCCCCGAGCACGCACCAGCGGGCCGGGGGCAGACCTCAGCGAGCTGAGGTGGCGTCAGGACGTGTTCGGGGTGAGGGACTCGGGAACCCGGTCAGCACCCCTCCTCGATCCGGCGCACCCGCTCGGTGTCGTCGGTGCGCGGACAGGTGGCACAGGCCTCGGCGGGCCGGATCGCGTAGTACAGGCAGCAGCCCAGCCGGGTGCGCGTCGGATGCTCCCGGCCGTCGCGGGTGACGAGCCGCCGGAAGGCGGCACCGCCCGGATAGGGGGCCAGGGCGCGGGGCAACACGGCTTCTGCCTCCTGCACCCCCCGGGCCTCGTCCCCGTGCATCCGCCCCAGGTACCACAGGGCAGACACCAGGTCGTCCCCGACCATCCCCCACAGCGCACGGGGGCCACGGCGCAGGCGCGGACCCATGGCCGCGAGCAGGGGGCGCACGTGGTCGGCGACGGCGGCGCGCAGTTCGGCCCGCAGCGCCTCGACGCCGGGCAGGGCCCGCACGCCCGGGCGACCCGCCGCGGGGTCGTCGGGCAGACAGGCGAAGGCCGCGGGCACGACCTGGTACGCCTCGCCCGTCCGGCTCAACCGCAGGTCCCGCGGGCGCAGCCGGGGCACCCGCCGTTGGAGGTACCAGGGGCCGGCGTGGAGCACGGCCGCGGTCCACAGGTAGCCGTGCAGCGCCCGGGAGGCGACCACGTCGGGCCGGGGCTCGTGGGTCTCACGGACCCGGATCTGTCGGACGTGCCGTTCCAGCCAGGCGTTCAGGAAGTCCTCCCGGCAGGCGAGTTCGGCACCGTCGAACCACCCTTGACCGGGCACGGTCGACGGTTCGACGGGGGTGACGTCCAGGGCGGGACACGCCGCGTCCAACCGCCGGTACGCGGCGGCGAGCAGGACGGAAGGGCCGGCAGCGGGAAGGGCCGGGGCCGACGCCAGAGCCAGGAACACGGGCACTCCTCGGGCACCGTACGGCGGTGCGTACGGGGTGGGGGCATGAGTGAGCCAGCACGGGCGGCGGCGGACCCGCAGGGGCTTGAAGGAAGCCTCACCTTACTCACACCGGTGGGGTGGCGCGCCAATCGACATGGCGCCCCCACGAATTGACACCCTTAGGCATGCCTAACCTAAGCTCTCGGCCGTGTTCCCCACCAAGCGGATGTACCTGCTCGCGCTGAATCCCACCGACTCCGTGTCCGAGGGGTTCCTGCCCGCCGCCCGCTCCCTGGGACTGGCCGTCACCCTCCTCACCGACCAGCCCGCGTCGCACCGCGCCCGCCATCCGGAGCTGGAGGTCGTGGCGTGCGACGTGCGGGACTTCCGGGAGGTGATCGCCGTCGTCTCCGCCCGGGAGCGCCCCGACGCCGTCTTCACCAACAGCGACCACCTCCAGACCCAGGCCGCCCTCGCCGCCGACTACTTCGGGCTCCCCGGCAAGGACTGGCGCGCGACCCTGCGCACCAAGGACAAGGCCCTGCTGCGCCGCCACCTGGCCGCGGCGGGGACCGACCGGGTGCGCGCACTGGAGATCCCCGCGGGAACGGACCCCGCGGACGCGCTCGGCGCCCTCCACGCCCTGCCCTACCCGTGCGTGGTCAAGCCCCGCGAGGGGGTGGCCAGCGAGGACGTGGTCCGGGTCGACACCCCCGCCCAGCTCCTGGCGCGCTGCGCCTGCATCCGGGCCCGCCGCCCCGGTGACGCCCTGGTGGTGGAGGAGTACCTCGCCGGTGAGCTGCACACCCTGGAGACGCTGGGCGACCACGACGTGCGCCATGTGCTCGGCGGGTTCCGCACCCGGCTCTCCGCCGCCCCGTACTTCGTCGAGGAACGCCTCACCTACCTCGCCGCCCTCCCACCGGCGGTGCTGGACCAGGTGCTCACCGCGCTGGACGCGCTGGGCGTCGGCTTCGGCGCCTGCCACACCGAGTTCGTCGTGGACGGGGCGGGACGGGTCCGCATCATCGAGGTCAACTACCGCGCCATCGGGGACCAGTGCGACCTGCTGCTCGCGGAACTGCTGGACGTTCCCCTCTTCGCGCACGTGCTCCGCACCCATCTGGGGGAACCGCTCCCGCTCGACCTGGGCGCCCGCACCGACGGCGCCGCCCGTCTGGACTACCCGTGCGCCCGCCGCGACGGCACGCTCACCGCGGCACCCGACCGCACCGACCTGGTCGTGGACGGGGTCCGGCTGGCCTACCGACCGCTGCACGCCGTCGGGGAGCGGCTCCGGGTGACCCACACCAACCGCGACCTGCTCGGGGTGGTCCGGGCCACCGGACGCGACCGGGCGGCCGTGGACCGGGCGGTGGAGGGGTTCCTCGCCGACCGGTGCTGGGAGATCACTCCGTGATCGGGCCCGACCCCGGACCGGGGGGCCGGCACCTGGTGCGGGTGCTCAGCGCGCTGCTCCGCGAGGACGTGGTGGGACTGCGGACGCGCAGCCTGCGGGAGGACCGCCCGGACGGCGGATGGCTCCGGCTGGCCCACCCCCGGGGGGCACTGCTGCTCCCGGTGGAGCCGGACGGGTTCCAGTGCGAGCTCGGCGCCCGACTCCCCCTGGTGCGCCGGGAGGACGCCGGCGGCCGCACCACCACGGACCTCACCACCGCGGAGGCCGTCCTGGCCGCCCTCGGGGAGCTCGCCGACCCGGCGGACCGCCCCGGCTTCGCCGCGTTCGCCGAGGAGTGCCGGCAGAGCCTGGCGACCGAACGGTTGCACCGGGACACCGGCGGGGCCCTCCTCGCCCGGCTGGCCGACGCCTACGGGCCCGACCCCGCCCGGTGGACGGACCCGTTGCCCTTCGACGCCCTCGCCGCCCGGCTCGACCACCCGGTCTATCCGACCGGCCGGGTCCGCAACGGCCTGACGTCTCATCAACTCCGATCCTACGCACCCGAGTTCCACCCGACGTTTCGGCTGCGATGGCTCGCCCTGCCCCGGAGCGAGGTCCGGGACGAGGGACTCTCCACCACCGGGGACTGGCCCGTCCCGTCCGCGCTCGGGCTGCCCCCGTCGCTGGACGACGACCACCTGCTCCTCCCCGTCCATCCCCTCACCGCGGGGGGACCCCTGGACGGGGCCCTCACCGAGACCGGGCTGCACGGCCGGGCGGTGCTCGCCCCCCGGTCGTACGCCGAGGTCTCCCCCACCCTCTCGCTGCGCACGGTGGCCCTCGCCGCGGACCCCCGCACCCACCTCAAGGTGCCCCTCGCCACCGCGAGCCTGGGCCGCCTCAACCGCCGGACCATCAAGCCGGGCACCCTGCGCGACGGCGCCGCCTGCGGGCGGCTGTTGGCCGCCGTGATCGACCGCGAGCCCCGCTTCCGCGGCACCGTCCTCCAGGCCGACGAGACCCGGTACGCCCACGCCGACCACGAGCTCCTGGCCGTCCTGCGACGCCGCTGGCCGGAGGGGCTCGACGGGAGCGTGGTGGTGTCGATGGCCTCGCTCACCGCGCCCGCCCCGGGCGGCGGCCTGGTCGTCGACCGGCTCGCCGACCGCTTCCACGGCGGCGACCCGGTCGCCCTCCTCGACGCCGTGCTGACCCTCCTGTTCGACTGGCAGACCACCCTCTTCGGCTACGGGGTGGCGCTGGAGTCGCACCAGCAGAACGTCTCCCTCGTCCTCGACGACCGCCCCGACCGGCCCCCGCTCCGCCTGCTGTTCAAGGACAACGACGGCCCCCGCATCCACGCCGGACGGCTCCGGTCCGCCCTGGGCGGCCGTGCCGACGGTCTCCTCCGCGGCTTCCACGACCCCCGCATCACCGGGAACGACGACCGCCCGGTGCTCGACCTCTTCGCCACCGTCACCGTCCACCTGTGCGCGGGCGCACCGGCGTTCGCGCTGGCCCGGCAGGGCCGGGCCCCGCTCCGGGAACTGCTGGCGCTGGTGCACGACCGGCTGGACGCCGCCGTCGAGCGGCTCGGCACCGGCGCCACGGCACCGGGCACCGCCCTGCGCGCCCATGTGCTCGGCTCCCCGCGCCTGCCGGTGAAGGCGATGGTGACCGCGGGAACCCTGCTCAGCAAGCAGCGGTCGGGCGCGCAGGACATCAACAAGCACTACACCACCGGTCCCAACTACCTTCTGCAAGGGGCGTAATCCGCTGATGCCCAGCACCCTCTCCGGCCCTCCGTGCGCTCCGGCGCCCGTTCCGGACCTGCCCGGCGCGGACCTGGCCGTGGCACACACCCTCCTCAACTGCCTGCTCCGCGAGGTGTCCGGGCCCGAACGGCAGGCCGCCGTGATCGGTGGCCACCTCCTCCTGCGGCTGCCCCGCCGGGGCGTCCTGCTCCGGGTCGCCCTGCGGCGCACCTCGCTCCTCGGGGCGCACCGGTTCACCGGCCCGGTCACCGAACGCCTGGCCCCCGGCGACGGGGTGCCGCACGAGGGCTGGGCCGAGGTCGACTGGCTGCGGCTGGCCGAGTACACCCGTGCCGAGCTCTCCCTGCGCACCGGCAGCCACAACGACGAGTTCCTGACCCAGATCGCCGCCAGCCACCGCGGGACCAGCACCGCGCTGGCCGCGGCCCGCCCCGGGCCGCACCCGCTCGGCGGCGAACCCATGGCCGTGTACCTCACCTCCGAGCAGTCCCTGGTCCTCGGCCACCGCTTCCACCCCACCCCCAAGGCGCACAGCGGGGACCCGGCCCGTTGGGCGGCGTACGCGCCCGAGGCCGGTGCGGCCTTCCGGCTGCGGATGCTGGCCGTGCGCTCCGCGCTGGTCGCCGAGGAGAGCACCGAGCCCGCCGCCACCGTCCCGCTGGACCGGCTGCACCGCGTCCCGGAGGGCTTCCGGCTGCTGCCCGCCCACCCGTGGCAGTACGAGATGCTCGGCGAACACCCCGGGCTGCGGGCCGCCCTCGACCGGGGCGAGGTCCTCGACCTCGGGCCGGGCTCCGAGGACGTGCGGCCCACCGCATCGGTGCGCACCGTCCACACCGGCGACGGGTTCCTGAAGTTCAGCCTCAACGTCCGGATCACCAACTGCCTCCGCAAGAACGCCGCGTACGAACTCACCGGAGCGGTGGCCCTGACCCGGCTGCTGGAGCCCGTGCTGGCCGATCTCGCCGCCCGCTTCCCCGACGTCGCGGTGTTGCGGGAACCCGCGTACCGCTCGCTCGCCCTGCCCGGGCCCGACGGACGGCCCGACCGGTCGCTGCTGGAGGGGTTCGGGGTGATCGTCCGCGAAGGACTGGCGCGCCACCTGCGCCCCGGGGCGACGCCGCTGCTGGCCGCGGCCGTCGCGGACGAGTACCCGACCGGCCCCGCGCAGGCGTCCCGGCTGCTGGCCGGGGCCACCCCCGCCGAGGCGCTCTCCTGGTGGTCGGCGTACCTGCGGCTGCTGGTGCCCCCGGTGCTGGCCGCGTACTTCGACCACGGGGTGGTCCTGGAGCCGCACCTCCAGAACGTGGTGGTCTGCGTGGCCGAGGACGGCACGCCGGTACAGCTCCTCTTCCGCGACCTGGAGGGCACCAAGCTGGTCCCCGACCGGCACGCCGGGGCCCTGGCGGAACTGCCCCCCGAGGTGGCCGGGCCGCTGACCTACGACGCCCGGCGCGGCTGGGACCGGGTCGCGTACTGCCTGTTCGTCAACCACGCCGCCGAGGTGCTGGCCGTGCTCGCCGACCTCCACCCCGGACTGGAGCGGGAGTTGTGGGCGCGGCTGCGCACCACCGTGCAGGAGTACGGTCGCGTCCACGGCTGCCCGCCCCGGTTGCGGGCGCTGCTGGCCGGAGTGCCCCTGCCCGCCAAGGCCAACCTGCTGACCCGCTGGGACCGTTCGGCGGACCGGGACGCGGGGTACGTGTGGTTGCCCTCCCCCTTGGCCGAGGACGTGCTGTCCGGGGCGAGACGCACCGACACCGACTGGAGCACGCGGTGAGCGCCCCCACTCCCCCGGTCCGGGAGCGGCTGCTCGCCCTGACCGGCGACGAGTTGCCCGCCTACCTCTACGACCTGGACGCGCTGCGCGCCCATGCGGCGGCCGTGCGCGCCGCGCTGCCCCGCGGGGTGGAGCTGTACTACGCGGCCAAGGCCAACCCGGAACCGGCGCTGCTGGCCGCGCTGTCCCCCGCCGTCGACGGGTACGAGGTCGCCTCCGGCGGGGAACTCGCCCATGTCGCGGCTGCGGTGCCGGGGCGTCCGCTGGCCTTCGGCGGGCCCGGCAAGACCCCGGCGGAGCTGACGGCCGCGCTGGAGGGGGTCGCCGCGGGGGCCCCGCTCCCCCGCTTCCACGCGGAGAGCGTCCACGAGCTGCGGATGCTCGCCGCGCTCGCCGCCCGGCTGCCGACCGGAGTGCGGGTTCCGGTGCTGACCCGGTTCAACCTGGTGCCCGGCCCGGGGGCGCTGGCCGGGGGGTCGCTCACCATGGGCGGCGGGCCGGGGCCCTTCGGCATCGACCCCGCCGAGGCCGACGCGGTGCTGCGCGCCCTCGGCGACGGCACGTTCCCCCGGTTGGAGTGGTACGGGACGCACGCGCACCTGGCGAGCGGGCTGGAGGCGCCCGCGCTGGCCGCGGTCGCGGACGGGGTGGTGCGCTGGTCGGCGGCGCTGGCCGCACGCCACCGGGTGCCGCTGCGCGAGGTGAACGTGGGCGGGGGCATGGCCGTCGACTACGCACGGCCCGCGGCGCGGTTCGACTGGACCGGGTACGGTGCGGCGCTCGCCGCCCTGCTGGCCGCCCGCCCCGGACTGACCCTGCGGGTGGAGCCCGGCCGGGCCCTCACCGCGTACTGCGGCTGGTACGGGACCGAGGTGCTGGACGTCAAGCACAGCCACGGCGAGGAGTTCGCGGTGGTCCGCGGCGGCACCCACCACCTGCGCACCCCGGCCACCAGGGGGCACGACCAGCCGTGCGCGGTGGTGTCCGTCGACGGCTGGCCGCACCCGTGGCCGCGGCCCTTCGCACGGGGGCCGCGGACCACCCTGGTGGGGCAGCTGTGCACGCCGAAGGACGTCCTGGCCCGGGGGGCCCGGACGCCGGGACTGCGGGCCGGGGACCGGGTGGCGTTCGCCCTGGCGGGCGCGTACGCCTGGAACATCTCGCACCACGAGTTCCTGATGCACCCGCGGCCGGGCTTCCACTTCCTGGACTCCGCCGTCGGGTAGCGGGGCCGGTCCCCGACGGGTGGTGCGGCGGTCCCCGTCCTACGATGGCGGCGACCGTGGCACCGCCCCTGCGGTGCGGACCCGGAGGGTTCTCGATGGGAGAGAGCGACGCACCCGGCGGGCTGGGCCTGCCGCCCACCGTCACCGCCTGCCTGTTCGACCTGGACGGTGTGATCACCAAGACCGCCGTGGTGCACGCCGCGGCCTGGCGGGAGACCTTCGACGCCTTCCTCCGGGAGCGGGAGGGGCCCGGATTCCGGCCCTTCTCCCCGCACGACTACGACGCCTACGTGGACGGCCGGCCCCGCTCCGACGGGGTGCGGGCCTTCCTGGCCTCGCGGGGGATCACCCTGCCGGAGCGCCCGGCGGGCGGCAACGCCGACCCACCGGGCACGCTCACGGTGCAGGGCCTCGGAGACCGCAAGAACGCGCTGCTGCTGGCGAAGATCCGGGCGGGCGGGGTCGAGGCGTACCCGGGCTCGTTGCGCTATCTGGCGGCGGTGCGGGCGGCGGGGCTCGGCACGGCCGTGGTCTCGTCCAGCACCAACTGCCTCGACGTCCTGCGTGCGGTGGGCGCCGAGGACCGGTTCGACGTGCGGATCGACGGGGTGGTCGCGGCGCGGCGGGGGCTGCCGGGAAAACCGCACCCGGACACCTTCCTCGCCGCGGCGGCGGAGTTGGGCGTGGCGCCGGAGCGGGCCGCGGTCTTCGAGGACGCGCTCGCCGGAATGGACGCGGGCCGTTCGGGGGGATTCGGCTACGTGGTGGGCGTGGACCGGGTCGGCCAGGCCGCGGCGCTGCGGGCGCACGGGGCGGACACGGTGGTGCGCGACCTCGCCGAGCTGGAGCGGTCCGCATGATCACCCACTCCTCGTACACCGTGGAGCCCTGGTCGCTGTGCGAGCGGTCGCTGAACCTCGACGTGCTGCCGCAGAGCGAGTCCGTCTTCGCCCTCTCCAACGGGCACGTGGGATGGCGGGGCAACCTCGACGAGGGCGAGCCGCACGGCCTGCCCGGCTCGTACCTGAACGGGGTGTACGAACTCCACCCCCTGCCGTACGCGGAGGCGGGCTACGGCTACCCGGAGTCCGGGCAGACGGTCATCAACGTCACCAACGGCAAGATCATCCGCCTGCTGGTGGACGACGAGCCGTTCGACCTGCGGTACGGACGGCTGGTGGCGCACGAGCGGACCCTGGACCTGCGCACCGGGTTGCTGACCCGGGTGTGCGAATGGGTGTCCCCCGCGGGCTGCGCGGTGCGGGTGCGCTCCGTCCGGTTGGTGTCGTTCACCCAGCGGGCGATCGCCGCGGTGCGCTACGAGGTGGAGGCCCTCGACTCCGAGGTGCGCATCGTCATCCAGTCGGAACTGGTGGCCAACGAGCAGTTGCCCGGGACGAACGGCGACCCCCGGGCCTCGGTGGCGCTGGAGTCCCCGTTGGAGTCGGAGTCCCACTTCGCCGCGGACGGACGGCTGGCGCTGGTGCACCGCACCCGCACCAGCGAACTGCGGGTGGGGGCCGCGGCCGACCACGTGGTGACGGGGCCGCGGCCGACCACCACCGGCTGCGAGAGCCGCGCCGACGTCGCCCGGCTGACCATCGCCTCGGCCCTCGCCCCCGGGGACGCCCTGCGGCTCGACAAGGTGGTGGCCTACGGCTGGTCGTCCACCCGGTCGCTGCCGGCGGTCAGCGACCAGGTGGACGCGGCCCTGGCGGCGGCGATGAGCATCGGCTGGGAGGGGCTGGTCGACGAACAGCGCGCCTACCTCGACGCGTTCTGGGCGCGCGCCGACGTGGAGGTGGACGGGGACGAGGAGATCCAGCAGGCGGTGCGGTTCGCCCTGTTCCACGTGCTCCAGGCGGGTGCCCGGGCCGAGCAGCGGGCCATCCCGGCGAAGGGGTTGACCGGGTCCGGCTACGACGGCCACGCCTTCTGGGACACCGAGGTCTTCGTGCTGCCGCTGCTCAGCTACACCTCGCCGTTCGCGGTGGCCGAGGCGCTCAGGTGGCGGCAGAACACCCTGTCGGCCGCGAAGGAGCGGGCCGCCCAACTGGGCCTCCAGGGGGCCGCGTTCCCCTGGCGGACCATCGACGGCTCGGAGGGCTCGGCGTACTGGCCGGCCGGGACGGCGGCCTTCCACGTGAACGCCGACATCGCCGATGCCGTCATCCGGTACGTGGCGGTGACCGGCGACGGGCGCTTCGAGCGGGACACCGGGGTGGAACTCCTGGTGGAGACGGCCCGGTTGTGGCGCTCGCTGGGCCACCACGACCACCACGGGGCGTTCCACATCGACGGGGTGACCGGCCCCGACGAGTACAGCGCGGTCCAGGACGACAACGCGTACACCAACCTGATGGCCCGGGCCAATCTGCTGGCCGCCGCCGAGGTCGTCGAGCGGCACGCCAAGACGGCGGCGGCGCTCGGGGTGGACGACGAGGAGAGCGCCGCCTGGCGGGACGCGGCCGAGGCGATGCACGTGCCGTACAACGACGAGCTCGGCGTGCACGAGCAGTCCTCCGGGTTCACCCAGCACCAGGTGTGGGACTTCACGGGGACCCGGGCGGACCAGTACCCGCTGATGCTGCACTTCCCCTACTTCGACATCTACCGCAAGCAGGTCGTCAAGCAGGCCGATCTGGTGCTGGCGATGTACAAGTGCAGCGAGCACTTCGACGAGGAGCACACGGCCCGCAACTTCGCCTACTACGAGCCGCTGACCGTGCGGGACTCCTCGCTCTCCGCCAGCTGTCAGGCGGTGATCGCCGCGCAGGCCGGCCATCTCGCGCTCGCCTACGCCTACGTCGCCGAGTCGGCGTTGATGGACCTGGAGGACCTGGAGAACAACACGCGCGACGGACTGCACATCGCCTCGCTGGCGGGCACCTGGATGGCGCTGGTGGCCGGCTTCGGGGGCCTGCGGTTGCTGGGCAGCACCCCGAACTTCACGCCCCGGCTGCCCGAGCGGTTCAGCCGGCTGGCGTTCACCCTGGAGATGGTGGGCCGACGGCTGCACGTCGAGATCACCGCCGAGGCCGCCGTCTACACCCTGGTGTCGGGCGAGCCGCTGACCGTGCGGCACTACGGACGGCCGGTGCTGGTGACGTCCGACGCACCGGAGCGTCGGGGCATCCGGCCCGTGCCCGTGCGGCCGGCGCCCGAACAGCCGCCGCACCGGGCGCCCGCGCGGGGCGGCCCGCACACCCGTGCCCGTCGTTGAAAAGCGGTGGACGGGGTGCGCCGTCCCTCCTACCCTGGCCGACGTGAACAGTCCCGAGGCCTCCAGAGGCTAGCCACCGGCCTCCCCGGTGGCTTCCCGTCGCAGCCCCGTGCCGTCGGCTCCGGGGCGCGTCGCCATCCGTGGACGCCGGATCGGATTCCTGTTGGATCTCGAACGGCTGTGGAGTTCTGCGGTGCCTTTCACCCTGTACCTCCTCGGACTGGCCATCTTCGCCATGGGCACGTCCGAGTTCATGTTGTCCGGCCTCCTCACGGGCATGGCCCGTGACCTCTCCGTGTCCGTGCCCGCTGCCGGGTCCCTGACCTCGGCGTTCGCCGTGGGCATGGTGGTCGGAGCACCCCTGATGGCGGTGACGGCACGGCGTTGGTCCCGGCGCGACGCGCTGCTGGCCTTCCTGCTGGTCTTCCTCCTCGCGCACGCGGTGAGCGCGCTGACCGACAGCTTCCCCCTGCTGCTGGCAATGCGGGTGGTGTCGGCCCTGGCCAACGCGGGATTCCTGGCGGTGGCCTTCTCCGCCGCCGCCCTGATGGTCGGCCCGCAGGCCAAGGGCCGGGCGACCGCCGTGTTGCTGGGCGGAGTGACCCTCGCCTGTGTGGCCGGGGTGCCCGGCGGGGCGCTCCTGGGCCAGTACGGGGGGTGGCGCGCGGCGTTCTGGGCGATCGTCGTGCTCTGCGTCCCCGCCCTGTGGGCCGTGTGGCGGGCCGTACCGAACGGCCGCACCCCGGACGAGGCCGCCGAGGCCGCCGTCCCCGCCGGAGCGGGGACGGTCCGTGCCGAACTGCGGGTGCTGGGCCGGCCCCGGCCGCTGCTGATCCTGGTGCTGTGCGCACTGGTGAACGGGGCCACGTTCTGCGCCTTCACCTATCTGGCGCCCCTGGTGACGGAGGTGTCCGGGCTGTCCCCGCGCTGGGTGCCCGCGGTGCTGGTGCTGTTCGGCGCGGGTTCCTTCCTCGGGGTGAGCGCCGCGGGGCGCTTCGCCGACGCCCGGCCCCTGCCCCTGCTGATCGGGGGGTCGGTGATCCACCTGGCCGGCTGGGCGCTGCTCGCCGGCGGCGGCGACCGGCCCGCAGTGCTGCTGGTGCTGGTGCCGGTCCAGGGCGCGCTCGCCTTCGCGATCGGATCCACCCTGGTCAGCCAGGTGCTGTACGCCGGCGCCGGAGCGCCCGTGCTGGCCGGGGCGAGCGCCACCGCCGCGTTCAACGTGGGCGCCGCCCTCGGACCCTGGCTCGGGGGCGCGACGATCACCGCGGGGCTGGGCTACCGCTCCCCCGTCCTGGTGAGCGCGGCCCTGCTGGCCGTGGCGGTGGGGGTCGGGGCCGCGGCCCTGCTGGCCCCGCGCGCTCGGGTGGCCCGGACGGGTTGATCCCGCCGGCAACGCACCCGGCGGGAGGACGAAGCAGCAGGTCGATCGGCGCCACCGGAACTCGACCGGGGGCGCCGGTCTCTTTTTCGGCCGATGGGGAACAATGATCGGAAGGTGTTCGTTGTAGCGAGCACCTGGAACGCGACCACCTACAAGGAGTGGCCACTTGTCCGCCCAGACGACGGACCCCGATCCTCCGGGACACAGTCCCGAACCATCCCGCCTCTTCACGCATGATCGCGGCACCCGGCGGGGTGGTGTTCGATGAATGCCGCACTCGGCCTGTTGGCGGTACTCCTGCTCACCGCCGGAACGGGCTATTTCGTCCTTCAGGAGTTCACCTACGTCTCCGCCGACCGGCTGGCCCTGGCCCGTGCGGCCGAGGCGGGTGACCGGCGCGCCGCGCGCGCCCTGAAGGTCACGGGGCAGCTCTCCTTCATGCTCTCCGGCGCCCAGCTCGGCATCACCGTGACCGGTCTGATCGTCGGCTTCCTCACCGGCCCGTCCGTCTCGGCCGTCATCCGGCCGTTGGTGTCGGGCGTGGGCATCCCCGACGCCGCGGTGGACGGGATCTCGGTGGCCTTGGCCTTCGTGGTCGCCACCGTCGTCCAGATGGTGCTCGGCGAGCTCGCCCCCAAGAACCTGGCGATCGCCGTGCCGGAACGGCTGGCGAGGTCGCTGGCCCCCTCCACCCTGGCCTATCTGAAGGTCGTGGGCCCGATCATCCGGGTCTTCGACGGTGCTGCCGCCCGGCTGCTGCGCCGCATCGGGATCGAACCGGTGGAGGAGCTGCACCACGGCGCGACCCTGGAGGAGCTGGGTCAGCTGATCGGCGAGTCCCACGAGCGGGGCGCCCTGTCCCGGGACACCGCCGAGCTGCTGGACCACGCCCTGGAGTTCTCCGAGCGCACCATGGGCGAGGTGATGGTGCCGCGCGCGGACACCGTCTTCCTCCGCAGGGACGCCTCGGCCGCCGACGCGGTGGAGCTGATCGCCCGGCACGGGCACTCCACGTACCCCGTGCTCGGCGACCACCCCGACGACATCACGGGGGTCCTCGGCGTGCGGGAGCTGTCCCGGGTGCCCGCCGAGCTGCTGGCCGGGAGCACGGCCGGGGAGCTGGCACGTCGCCCGCTGCTGCTGCCGGACACCCTGCCGCTGCCGGGCGCGGTCGCCCGGATGCGGGAGGTCGACGACGAGTTCGCGGTGGTGCTGGACGAGCACGGCGGGGTGGCGGGCATCGTCACCTACGAGGACATCGCCGAGGAACTGGTCGGCGACATCGCCGACGAGACGGACCGGGTCACCGCGCTCGCGGTGCCCGACGGATCCGGTTGGCTGGTGGACGCGGGTCGACGCATCGACGAGGTCGCGCCGGCCATCGGGGTGCCGCTGCCCGAGGAGGACGACTTCGACACGGTCGGCGGACTCGTGGTGGACCGGCTGGGCCGTTTCCCCGCGATCGGCGACCGGGTGGCGGTGGAGTTGCCGGACGGCAGCACCGCGCTGATCGACGTGTGCACCCTCAACCGGCACGTGCCGGAGCGGGTGCGGATCGAGCACCGGCCGGCCCCCGAGGTGTCCGAGGGCACCGAGGCCGCCGTGCGGGGCGGTGAGGCCGGTGCGCACGCGCACCGCGCGGACGAGGAGGTGACGGCATGAGCTTTCCCCTCGCCCTGTTCCTGACCGTCCTGTTGCTGATCGGAAGCGGCTTCTTCGTGGCGGCGGAGTTCGCCCTGGTCGCGGCGAAGCGCCACCGGATGGAGAAGGCCGCCGCCGAGGGGCGGCGCGGTGCCCGGGCCGCCTTGGACGGCATGCGCGAGCTGTCGTTGATGTTGGCGGGTGCCCAGTTGGGCATCACGGTGACGACGCTGGGGCTGGGGTCGATCTCCAAGCCCGCCGTGTCGCACGCCCTCGACCCGTTGTTGCAGGACCTGGGCCTGCCGACCGGTCTGAGCTACGGCGTGTCGTTCACCATCGCGATCGTGGTGGTGGTCTTCCTCCACATGGTCGTGGGCGAGATGGCCCCGAAGTCCTGGGCCATCGCCCGTCCCGAGCGCTCGGCGATGCTGCTGTCGCCGCTGTTCCGGGCGGTGGTGAAGGTGGTGCGTCCGCTGATCCGGGTGCTCAACGCGGTCAGCAACGCCCTGGTGCGGTTGTGCCGGGTCACCCCGCGGGACGAGTTGGTCGCGGTCCACGACCGGGAGCAGCTGACCGATCTCGTGGCGGAGTCCCGGCGCACCGGGCTGATCAGTGCGGCCGACTCCGAGCTGATCACCCGCTCGCTCGTCGAGCCGCTGACGCCGGTGGCGGAGCTCCTGGTGCCCGCGGCGGACATCACCTGGGTCGACGCGAGCGCCACGCCCTCGACGATCCTCGGGGTGGCCTCGACGGCGGACCGGACGCGTCTGCTGGTCCGGGACGCCGGTCGGGTCGTGGGGTCGGTGCACAGCCGCGACGCCCTGGTCGCCCGGGCGCGTGAGCGCACGACGACCGCGCGGGAGCTGGCCCGTCCGCTGCCGGAACTGACGGCGGACGACACCGTGGCGCACGCCGTGGAGCAGCTGCGCAGGCGGCGGGCCTCGCTGGCCGTGGTCCGCGACGGTTCGGGAGCGATCGCCGGACTGGTCAGTCTGGACGACCTGCTGGCCCGCTACCTCCAGCCGACCGCGGTCGGCTGACGCCCGCCCGGTCGGTCGCGTTCGGATCGACCGGGCTGCACGGACGTGGTTCCCCCACCGGGGCCGTCCGCCGCGCGCATCGCTGCGCAGGCGGACGGCCCCGGCTGCTTCCCGCCCGGGACGGCGGTGCGCCGGAGACCGGGCCCGCTCGGGCCATCGCGGTACGGACCTGCTCCCCCGCCCGTCGCCCCCGGACCGCCGGCGTCCGCACCGTGTGACGGCTGGCTCACGGTGCGGACCGGCTCCGACGGCCGACCGTGTCCACCGGCGGGTCCGAGGGCCGGCACCGGATCAGAGCGGCACCGTACGCGATCGTCCGAACCACCCAGAGCGCCCAACCGGCGAGGCCCCGACAGTCCCACTCCCGTGGCCCCGGCGACGACCGGGAGGGCGAGGGCGAGGAAGGCGCCGTTCAGAGCGAACAGCGCGCCGTGCAGGGCCCAGAGCACGGCTGCCTCGGCGTCCCGACGGTCTGCCACGGACGTCTCTGCCGCGCTGTGCACCGTCGACGTCCACACCACCCTGACGGCCGAGCGCGGTTGGTCACCCGGCCGGGTCGAACGCTGGTGGAGCGACGCCCTGGCACGCGAACTCCTGGATCGGTAGGCGCGCTCGCAACCGGCCCGCACGACACCCCTGCCGGCGGGACGGTTGCGGGACCGGGGGCCACGGCGGTCGGCCCCGGTCCCCCTGCTCAGGTACCGGGGCCGACCGCCGTGCGGGGGCGGGCGGCTCAGTCGTCGTACGACAGGCCGTGTCCGGAGCGGAAGAGGACCTTGGTCGGGTCGTCGGCCCGCTGGATCGGCACGGGCAGCTTGCCGCGCGGCTCGACCCGTCCGGCGATCACCCGGGCGGCGGCGCGCAGTTCGACCTCGGTCCAGCAGTAGGAGACCAGGGAGGCCGGGACGTCGCCGAGGTGGGCGATGTCGTAGGGGTTGCGGACCGCGAGGTGGACGACGGGGACGCCCGTCGCGAGCAGCCGGGACACCAGGGTGCGCTGGGCGCTGGTGGCCCCGACGTTGTCGGTGGTCACCACCACCGCGTCCCGGCCCTGCGCGGCGGCCACGGCCTCGTCGATCTTCGCCGCGTCGGGCGCCCGGCCGGTGGCGAGCTGGGTGGTGCTGTAGCCCAGTTCGTCGAAGGCCTTGGCCAGCTCGGGCACCGTGGTGCGGGTGGCGTCGGTCGGGAAGGCCGGGCTGGCGCCGACCACGAGCAGCTTCTTCTGCCGGCGGCGCAGCGGGAGCGCCTCGTCCTCGTTGACCAGCAGGGTGGTGGTGCGCTCGGCGATCCGGGCCGCGGCGAGCTGGTGCTTGCGGGCGCCGACGACCCGGTCGACCTCCTTCGGGGAGATGTAGGGGCTGCCGCTGAGCAGGCCGACCTTGTCCTTGACCCGCAGGATGCGCAGCACCGACTCGTCGAGCCTGGCCTCGGTGATCTCTCCGGTGCGGACTGCGGCCAGGACGCCGTTGTAGGCGACGTCGATGTCCGGCGGGAACAGCAGTTGGTCGACGCCGGCCTTGAGGGCGAGGACGGGCACGCGGTCGTCGCCGTACTTGGTGCGCACCCCGCGCATGTTGAGGGCGTCGGTGACGATCACGCCGTCGAAGCCGAGTTCCTCGCGGAGGACGCCCTGGAGGATCGTGGGCGAGAGGGTGGCCGGCTCGTTGCTGGGGTCGAGCGCGGGGACCTGGAGGTGGGCGGTCATGATCGAGTCCACGCCCGCGGCGATCGCCGCCTTGAAGGGCGGGGCGTCGATGCGGTCCCACTCCTCGCGGGTGTGGGTGATCACGGGCAGCCCGGTGTGGCTGTCCTCGCCGGTGTCCCCGTGGCCGGGGAAGTGCTTGGCGCAGGCCACCACGCCGGCCTGCTGATACCCCGTCACCTGGGCCGCCACCATGCGGCCGACCTCGCGGGCGTCGGCGCCGAAGGAGCGGACGTTGATGATGGGGTTGGCCGGATTGACGTTGACGTCGGCGACCGGGGCGAAGTTCTGGTGGATGCCCAGGGCGGCCAGTTCGGTGCCCGAGATCCGTCCGGCGGTGCGCGCGTCGGAGAGCGAGCGGCCCGCTCCGAGCGCCATCGCGCCCGGCAGTTGGGTGGCACCGCTGCCGATGCGGACGTTGGCCCCGTGCTCCTGGTCGATGGAGATCAGGGACGGGATGGGGGTGGGCAGGGCGAGCGACGCGCGCTGCACGCCGTTGGTCAAGTCCGCCACCTGGCGGGGGTCCTGGATGTTGTTCGCCCAACCGGAGAAGTAGATGACACCGCCGAGGTGGTACTTGGCGATGAGCTCGGCGACGGTGCGGACGCCGATTTCCCTGAGGTTGCGGTCCTGGTCGAACTGGCTGGGAGAAGTCGCCGAAGTGCCGTAGAAATACGGCACGAACAGCTGGCCGATCTTCGCCTCGATGCTCATCCTGGAAATGATCTTCTTGAGGCGGCTGTCGCGCTTGTGCGCGACTGCGGGGGTGACCGTCACCCCCACGACACCCGTTGCGCTCGCCGCGACCACGGTCGCGGAAGCGAGAACGGTTCGTCTGGACAAACTCCGGTCCTGCATGCGGACATGCTCCTTCCAGCCTTGCCCGTCAAGGGAATTGAAGGAAACTTGAAGTACTCCGAACAGCGGGAAACGTAGCCCGCAGATCATGGGCAGGGCAAGAGGTCTAGACAAAATAGGTCTAGACAAAATGGGGAGCCAGATTCGGCCACTCCGCGGACGGGGATCGCCGCCGCAGCGCGTGTCCGACATGGCCGGATCACGCCCCCCGGAGGAACGGGTGCCAAGGCGGACGAGCCCACCGAGATCCGGCGCCGCCCCGAGGAGCCGGGCAGGGGAGAGCCCCGACTGGACGGGGGGAGACCAGCCGGGGCGTACCGAGGGGATGCGGAGGGCGGTCGCCTCTCGGCGAAAGGCACCACGAGGCTTCAGCCGAACGATCGTCCTCGTGGGCGGAGAAGTGAGCCCGGGGACTCGTTCCCCCCGCATCCACATCAGGTGAACGACGAACCACCGCCCCTTGTTCCCCGCACCCGGTGAGCCGGGCCACGGCGCCCGTCGCCGGCTACCCCCCGTCGGGCGGTCGACGCTGCCCCGCGCTCCCCCCGGGGGCCAGCCGCTCGACGACCTCCGCCAGCTCGGCCACGGCCTGCTCCACCCGCAGTCGCATCGCGCGCTGCTCGGCGACCAGCGCGCCCAGCAGCAGCGCCGTCAGGGCGACCGAGCCGTTGAACGCCTGGAGGTTGATCATCACGCCGAACTGACTGTGCCCCCGGAACGGTCCCACGCCGTCCGCCGCCGCGATCGCGGTCGCCACCGAGACGAACAGGGCGCACAGGGCGGCGCCGGTGAGCTGGAAGCGCACGGCGGCCCAGATCAGCAGGGGGTAGGCGAGGAAGAGCAGACTGAGGTCGCTGGTGGCGGCGAAGGGCGCCACCAGGGCCGTGCAGGCGGCCAGGGCCAGTGCCTCCGGCCAGCGGCCCCAGCCGAACGGCCGGTGCGCGTACCACAGGATCAACAGGACCGGGGTGACCACCAGCACCCCGAGGGCGTCCCCCGCCCACCAGGAGGACCACACCGCCCAGAAGTCGGAGGCGTGGATCTGGCGGCGCGCCAGAAGCTGCCCCACGCCCGCGGTGGCGCTCACCAGCATGCCGCCCAGCGCCCCGAGGAACACCAACGCCATGCCGTCCCGCACCCGGTCCAACTCGTTGCGGAAGCGGACCGCCCGCAGCAGTGCGTAGGCACACAGGGGGGCGATGGTGTTGCCGACCAGGATGCCGATGGCACTGGGCTGGAGGGGGTGGCTGATGTGCTCCACGATCAGCAGGGCCCCGAGCGCGATCCCGGGCCAGATCTGCGGCCCCAGGAGCAGCAGGGCCGCGAGGGCGATCCCGGTGGGCGGCCAGATGGGGCTCACCACCGCCCCCTCGACCGCCAGCGCCTTGAGCAGCCCCAGCCGGCCGCCCGCGTAGTAGCAGGCCGCGACGGCCAGGTTCTGGAGCACCAGCCCGCCGGCCCGGCGGGCCGCGGGCCGCTCCACGAGCGAGGTCACGACACCCCTGGTCGAGCGTCCGGCAGGCGGATCCGCACCGCCCGGCGCATCAGCAACGGCACCGAGGTCAGCTCCCCTCTTCTCGCGGGACGGACCGCCGCAGGAGCGTGCTCCGGTCGCCCAGGAGCACGGCTACCACACCGTCGGGACGCTCGGTGACGGCACGGTCACCCGGTCGGCGAGTCTCACCCGACAGGCCGTGACCGGCGGGCGCGGCGCGGTCAGCCACCGGGCTCGCCTGGCGCGGCCCCGGGCGGCGGGGCGTCATGGCCGATGACCAGCACCGCGGCGTCGTCGTCGTGGCCGATCGAATCGGCGATGCGCATCACCGAGGTGGCCAGCGAGGCGGCGCCGAGCGCGGCGCCGACCCCCACTCCGGCGAGGGTGGCCACCTGTTCCAGTCCTTCGTCGACGGAGAGCGAAGGCCCTTCCACGACCCCGTCGGTGACCAGGACGAAGGCGCCGCGTTCGGTCAGCCGATGGCGGGTGACCGGGTACTCCACGCCGGGTTCGATGCCGAGCGGCAGCCCGCCCTCGTCCTCGACCACCCGGGAGCGACCGCCGGCGGTGGCCCGGACCATCGGCACGTGGCCGGCCCGGGCACTGTCGAGTTCCCAGGTCACCGGGTCGAAGCGCACCATGGTGCAGGTGGCGAAGAGCGAGCCGCCCAGCGACAGCAGCAGGTCGTTGGTGCGCGCGAGCAGTTCACCGGGGTCGCTGGTCACCGAGCCGAGGGCGCGCAGCCCGACCCGGACCTGCCCCATGAAGGCCGCGGCCTCGATGGTGTGCCCCTGGACGTCACCGATCGAGTAGCCGATGCTGCCGTCGGGCAGGACGAAGCCGTCGTACCAGTCCCCGCCGACGTTGAGCCCGGCGAACGCCGGTGCGTAGCGGGCGGCCACGGTCACCCCCGCGACCTCGGGCAGTCCGCCGGGGAGCATGCCGCGCTGGAGGGCGAGGGCGAGTTCGACCTGGGTCCGGTGGGCGTCGGCCCGCACCCTGGCCTCCGCGGTCAGGGAACCGAGCCGGGCCAGCAGGTCGTCCGGGGTGTCCGCGGGGCGGTTCGAGGCCATGATGCAACTCCGCCGCACGTCCGTCCGGGCTATGACCCCGCCATTATATGTGAATTGTCCGCATTTCCCCATTCCGTCGAGGGAGCTGGCCGCCCGGGGCGCGGCAACCGTCGCGGATTCGGTTCGCACTCGTGATCGCCGCGGGCCGCCCGGGCGACGGGCACCCCCACTAGGGTCATGATCATGAGAAACGACGACGATCCACGGGTCGCGCTCGCCCGTGCGACCGCCGCCGGCAGGGCCGGCGCGATCTGGGACTTCATCCGGAGCTTCGCCGAGGACTGGGCCCGCCCGCTGGCCCCCGAAGACGGCTGCCCCGAGGGAGAGCTCCGCGAGCGGGCGGACCGGTTGGGCCTCGCACTGCCGGCCGCGGTGCACGAGGCGTACGCGCTCTTCGGCCGGCGGGACGACCTGGTGCGCGTCCAGGACCGGCTCTTGCGTCCGGCGCAGTGGGAGTACGACCCGGAGACCGAGGTGCTCATCGTCCGGGTGGAGAACCAGTACGCCGTGGAGTGGGGCGTGTCCCTGGCCGGACACGGCGATCCGTCCGATCCTCCGGTGTTCTTCCGGGCGACGGACGAGGAGACCTGGCTCCCCTTCCTCGACCGCTTCTCGCTGGCGTGCGCCGAAATGGTGCTCTCCGAGAGCCTGTTCGCACCCGGCGCAGCCCTGGACAACCGTCCGCTGGACCCCGTGACCACGGCCCGGGTGGCGGAACTCTGCACTCCGCTGCCCCTGCCCGGCTACCCGGTGTGGGCGGTGCCCGAGGGGGAACCGGTGCGCTGGTTCCACCGGGGCGGGGTCCTGTTGCGCGCGGACGGGTCCGACTGGCTGTGGGCCCGGGGGAGGGACGCGGCGGCCCTGGCGGCGGCCCGCGCCGATCTGCCGGGCGAGTGGCTGCTGGAAGGCGTGCACTGAGGCCGTCCGAACCGGTCACACCCGCGCCGCCCGCAGTGCGGCGGTGTGCGCCCGCACCTGCTCCGGGGTCAGGTAGGCGTCGGTGTGTTCGAAGTCCCGCAGGGTGGCCGGGTTCCGGGCGAGGAAGCCCATCCGGACGAAGTCGTCGCCCGCCACCGCGTTGAGCACCCAGTTGGTCAGCACTCGGGCCTTGGACACCTGGGTGCGCAGGGCCGACCAGTGGTAGCCGCGGGCCACCGCCTGGGCGGGCAGCCCGTGCAGTTCGACCCCGAGCGGCTTGGACACGGCGTCCTTGCCGCCGAGGTCGACCACCAGACCGAGGTCCTGGTGGGTGTAGGGCCGCAGCGGCTGACCGCGCAGGGCGGCGAGCACGTTCTCCGCGACCTTGGCGCCCTGGCGCGTGGCGTGTTGCGCGGTGGGCGGGCACACCGCGTCACCGCCCTTGGTGAGGTCGGGTACCGCCGCCGCGTCGCCCAGCGCGAAGACCCGGTCGGCACCGGGGAGGCACATGTCGGCGCCGACCGCGAGCCGTCCCCGGACCGTCTCGGCGTCCAGGGTGCCGATCAGCGGGCTGGCCGCGACCCCGGCGGTCCAGATCAGGGTGCGACACGGCAGGACGCGCCCGTCCGTGAGGGTGACCGTGTCCTCACCGGCCTGTGCGACCGACACCCCGAGGGAGACCTCGATCCCCCGGCGCCGGAGGATCTCCAGTGCGGCGAGGCCCAGTCGGTCGCCGAGTTCGGGCATCAGCTTGGGCGCGATGTCGATCAGGTGCCACTTGATCTGCCGGGCGTTCAACCGGGGGTAGCGCCGGACCGCGCTGGTGGTGATGCGCTGGAGGCAGGCCGCGGTCTCGGTGCCGGCGTAACCGCCGCCGACCACGACGAACTGGAGCCGTGAGGTCCGCTCCGCCTCGTCCCGGCTGGCGTCGGCGAGGTCGAGCTGGGCGATGACGTGGTCCCGGATGTAGGCCGCCTCGGCGAGGGTCTTCATCCCCCGGGCGTGTTCGACCAGCCCTGGGATGTCGAAGGTGCGGGTCACGCTGCCCGGGGCGAGGACCAGGATGTCGTACGGCTCGTCCACCACCTCGTCGGTGATCTTCCGGATCACGCAGACCTTGGCCGCCAGGTCCACCCCGATGGCTCCGCCGGGGATGATCCGGGTGCGGTGCTTGCGACTGCGCCGCAAGGACACGGCGATGGACTGCGGAGTCAGGACGCCCGAGGCGACCTGCGGCAGCAGGGGGAGGTAGAGCTGGTACGAGAAGGGGGTGACGAGGGTGACGACCGCCTCGCCGGGCGTCAACCGCCGCTCCAGTCTGCGGACGCACCCCACCCCCGCGAAACCGGCGCCCACCACGAGAATCCTGGGTCGTGCCACGGTGACCGTCCTTCCTGACCGCTCGTCCCCGCTCGCCCCGGGTTCCCGGGCGGGCGGCTCCCACCCCCATCCTTGGGCGCGGGGAGCGAACCCGCCTGTTGAGCCGTCCCCGGGGATGACGGTCAGCGCAGGGTGTCCGCCCAGTTCGGCGGGACGCGTCCGGCCGGGCCCGGGGACGGCTGGCCCTCCGGGTGGGCCGAGGGCGGCGCCAGAGCCGGCCCGGTCTCGTACAGCCGCTCGGTCCGGTAGTTCCAGAACCACGCCTCACCGGGCTCGAAGCTGCGCACCAGCGGGTGCCCGGTGGCCCGGGCGTGGGCGGTGGCGTGCCGCCCCGGCGAACTGTCGCAACAGCCGACGTGCCCGCAGCGGGCGCAGCGGCGCAGGTGGAACCACCAGCCGTCGGACTCCTCGCACTCGACGCAGCCCGTGCTCGACGGCAGGGCGTCCGGGTCGATCCCTTCCGAGCCTTCGGTCAGGTGCACGGTGTCCCTCCTCGGGTCGGGCCGTCGGGTCCGGTGCCAGGTCCATGGTAGGAGGAATCGGCAGGAACCGCCCCGCAAGGACGGCCGGGGCCCATCGGAGCGACCGACGGCACCGTGAGGACGGCCGCCCTCCGCGGCCCTCCGGTTCGTCGATCTGACGTTCCCTCACCTCCGCTGAAGGGAAGAAAAGTTGGACCGGGGGTCCGCGACCGGGTGACGGAACGACCGGTGCGCGCGGTTCGGTTGTTCGACCTCTTGACCGGCTTAGTCCAGACCAATAGCTTCCCGGCATGCGTCGAAGAATCCTCGCCAGGCTGGCGATCGCCGCCTGCGCCGCGTCCCTTCTGGTCTCCCTGTCGGTGACGGCACCCGCCTCCGCCGACTCCAGCAGTCCGCAGCAGGACAAGAAGGACCACCGGTCCGAACCCCGGCGGATCGGCTACTTCACCCAGTGGGGCGTCTACGGGCGGGACTTCCAGGTCCAGGACCTGGACCGGAGCGGTGCGGCGGCGCGGCTCACCCACATCAACTACGCGTTCGGCAACGTCTCGCCCCAGGGCACGTGCTTCCTCGAAAGCGTCCCGGGCGAAGGGGACCCGTGGGCCGACTACGTCCGTCCGGTCGACGCCGCGAACTCCGTCGACGGCGTCGCCGACACCGACACCCAGCGCCTGGCCGGGAACTTCAACCAGCTCGTCGAGTTGAAGAAGAAGCATCCCGGCCTCAAGGTCCTCATCTCCCTGGGCGGTTGGAGCTGGTCCACGCACTTCTCCCACGCGGTGAGCACGCCGGCCAAGCGCACGGCGTTCGTCAAGTCCTGCATCGACCTCTACATCAAGGGCAACCTGCCCCGGGACGGGGCCCGCGGCGGTGAAGGGGCCGCCGCCGGAGTCTTCGACGGCATCGACGTCGACTGGGAGTGGCCCGGCTCCTCGGGCGAGGACGACACGCCCTACACCCCCGCGGACAAGAAGAACTTCACGGCGCTCATCCGCGAGTTCCGCACCGAGCTGGACGCCTACGCGAAGTCCCAGCAGCGCAAGGGCGAACCGCGCAAGCGCTACGAACTCTCCGCCTTCGTGCCCACCGCTCCCGCGAAGATCGACGCGGGCTTCGAGGTCAAGAAGCTCATGCGGGACTTCGACTTCGTGAACCTCCAGGGCTACGACTTCCACGTGTCCGGCGAGAAGACCACGAACCAGCAGTCCGCGCTGTACGCACCGAACGACTTCAGCGTCCACCAGACGGTCAACGACTGGCTGCGACGCGGCGCCCCCGCCCACAAGCTGGTGGTCGGCATGCCGTTCTACGGGCAGGGCTGGACCGGCGTGTCCGGGGGCGGCAACGGCATGCGGCAGCCGAACACCGGGCCGGCGCCGGCGACCCACCAGGCCGGCTACGAGGACTACAAGGTCCTCAAGAAGCTCGCCGACTCAGGCGCGTACACGGTCCACCGGGACCGGAAGAACGGCCATGCCTGGCTCTTCGACGGCACCTCCCTGTGGACCTACGACGACCCGAAGGTGCTGCGCGCCAAGGCCGGGTACGTCGTGGACCGGGGGCTGGGCGGCGCCATGGTCTGGTCGCTGGACGGCGACACCGCCGACGGCGAACTGATCCGCGCCATCGACCGGGGCCTGGACGACGACTGATCCGGCCCGCCACGGCCGGTGTCCGGTGGGGCGGAGGGTGGCCCACCCCACCGGACACCTCTCCCCGGGGGTCTCGGGGAGGACCGGCCCGGTCAGTCCTCTCCCGGCTCCTCTCCGCCCTCCTGCGGCGGAGAGGTCGGCGTCATGGGCCCGGACGACGGCTGGCCGGCGCCGCCGATGCGGGCGCCGAAGGCCTCCAGGGCCCGGGGCACCGGCTGGAAGAACGTCACTCCCCCGCGGGTGCAGTCACCGCTGCCACCGGAGGTCAGTCCGACGGCGGCGCCGTCCGCGGTGAACAACGGACCTCCGCTGTCGCCGGGTTCGGCGCAGACGTCGGTCTGGACGAGGCCGGAGACACTGCCCTCGGCGTAGTTGACGGTGGCGTTCAGACCGGTGACGCGCCCCCCGTGCAGGCCCGTGGTGCTGCCCATCCGCCGGACCTGCTGGCCCACGGTCGCCTCGACGGCCCGGTCGATGGCGACCCGGCCGCCGGCGCCGGTGTTGACGCTGCTCGGCGCAGACCGCCCCGGGTCGTCGTAGGCCACCAGGGCGAGGTCCCCGGCGCCGGGGAAGGTGGCCTGCCGCACGCTGCCGAGCGGGGCACCGGCGCGATCGGTCCACCGCGTGCCCACGCCCCCGCAGTGACCGGCGGTCAGGAAGCCCGCACCGCCTTCCCTGGTGGTGACGTTGAAGCCGAGGGTGCACCGCGAGCCCCCGCCGAGGATCGCGTCCCCGCCCTCGACGAACGGAGTGAACTCGCCGGCGGACCGCTCGATGCGGGCGACCCCGCTGCCGAGGCCGTCGACCACGCGCCGCAGGCGGTCCCAGCGGTCGCCGGTGACGCTGCGGTCGGCGGTGACCCGGATCTGGTTGGTGACCGGATCGACCGCCCAGGAGGTGCCGGGGATGGTGGCCCGGTCCTCCAACGTGCTCGTTGCCGCGTGGAGTTCGTCGGCGCTGTGGTCGACCGTGCGGACCGCGGCGCCCGCCTCGCGCGCCCGGTCCGCGGTGGCGCCGTCCGCCTCGACGACGTTGACGACCAGCTGCCGCTTGTCCACGTCGTAGTACGAACCGCCGAAGTCCGGCCCCGGCGTCCCGGTCAGCCGGGCGTCGAGGTCCGCCGCGGCGAGCGGGGTGAGGGTTCTGGGTGTCGGCACCTCGTCCTGGGAGGCGTTGGCGTTCGGCAGGACGACGGCGGCGGTGCCCAGGGCGATGACGACGGCCGCAGCCCCGAGGGACTTGCGGTGACGGATGCGACGGTGACTCAACGGGGACCTCCTGGGGAACGCGGTCACCGAAGCCTCCAGGGCGACGGTGACCGCGGAGCGTCTGAACGCCAGGAGGTACGCCCGGGGCGCACGGGACGTTCAGAGCGGAGCCCGTGAGCCATCTCACCCCCCATTCGGTGGAGTTGGAGACGGTGAAGGCGTCACACTCGGGTGCCCACGGCGATCCGGCTGTTCCCCGAGAGCTGGATCAGCGCGCGTAGAACCACCATCAGACGGTCCTCGTCGAGTTCGTGGACCCGGGAGAGGGACATCTGGTGGGCGCCCACCATGGACAGGAGTAAGGCGAGGAACACCCGCTCCGACGAGGAGAGTTCGAGGGTGTACAGCTGGCGGGCCAGCCCCTCCCAGTCGCACCGCGGCCCGTCCGGCCCGTCTTCGACGACCAGGGCCCGGCGCACATCGGCCCGGCCGAGCAGCACCTCCTCCTCGACCAGCGCCGTGACGACCGCTCTGTCCCGGACGGTGACCGCGCCCCGCCTGAGCGCCGTGGACAGCGCGGGCGGCCCGTCGCCCGGTGGGGGCACGGTGGTGTCGGGGTCTCGGCTGATGGGCATGGGGGGCCTCCGCAGGGACGCGTCCACCCGGCAGGACCGCACCGGCGGTTCCGGTTCGGGGCCGGGCCCCGGGAGGGAACCGGCGATGCGGTCCGGTCCGGTCTCATCTGCTCATACGTGCAGGGGAACCGGTTGGTTCATTCGACGAGGAGTCGGCTACCTCACATCCGCGCGGTCGGGCTCCCCGCCTCGTGCGGCGGGGAGTTCACCCGTCCCCGGGAGGCGAGATCTGCCGCATCAGGGTGACCAGGTCGGGTGCCACCCATTCCTCGGCGACCCGGCCGTCCGCCACCCGGTACAGCTCGACGCTGGAGAAGTGCACGGGACGCCCGGTCGCCGCCACCCCCTGGAACGTGCCCAGGTGGGTGGCGCGGAAGCGGACCCGCACCGCGACCCTCCCCTCGACCCCGAACATGTCGTCCACGGTGATCCTCAGGTCGGGGAAGCCGCCCAGCATGGCCCGGGCACCGGCCTTCCACGCCTCCCGACCGTACCGGGGCCCCGGGGCTCCGGGCAGGTGGGCGACGAAGTCCTCGGTCAACAGGTGCGCGCAAGCGTCCAGGTCGCCGCGTTCCAGGGCCCGGTAGGCCGTGTGCAACAGGTTCAGGTTCCGTTCGGTCGTGGTGTCCATGACGCGGTCCTCCCGGGAGTCGACGGCCCCGCCCGTGCCGGGCGGCGTGCTTCCAGGAGAGCGTCCGACGTCGCGACAAGGTCAAGGCACCCCGGCCCCGGCCGCAGTCCGGAGGGTCAGCGACCGCCCTCGGGCGCGGGCACCCGACCGGGTTCCTGCGGTTTCTCGTCGGCCTGGGGGAGGAACCGTCCGACGAGGACCTTGTACAGCCAGGCTCCCAGCACCCCGCCGATCAACGGCCCCACGATCGGCACCCAGAAGTAGAGGTTGCCGTACTGGTCCCGCCAGGCTTCGCCGTATCCGGTGAGGTAGCTGGCCAGGCGGGGGCCGAGGTCACGGGCCGGGTTGATGGCGTATCCGGCGTCGACCCCCCAGGCCATGCCGATGGCGACCACCACCAGTCCGATGATCAGGGCGGCCAGGTTGGCGCCCGGCGGGGTGTTGAGGAGGTCGGTCACCGCGAAGATGAGGAACAGGAGGATCGCGGTCCCGATGATCTGGTCCCGCAGGGCACCGAACTCGCTGATGGGATAGGTGCCGTTGCCGGGGAGCGTCGAGAAGACGATCTGCGTCTTGAAGGTGTGCTCCGGGTCGGCCTGGGCCAGCACCTCGCTGTAGTTCCACCGCACGAGCAGGGCCGCGACGAACGCACCCGCCGTCTGGGCCGCCGCGTAGGGCAGGACCTTGCGCCACTCGAAGCCCTTGAAGACGGCGAGCGCCAGGGTGACGGCGGGGTTCAGGTGCGCACCGCTGAGTCTGCCCGCGACGTAGATGCCGAGGGTGACGCCGAGTCCCCAGGCCCACGCGATGCTGTCGTGGTCGCCGAGCTCCGCGGCGACCACCTGGGCGACGACTCCGCAGCCGAAGAGGATGAGGATGAGGGTTCCGGCGAACTCGGCCGACAACTCTCCGAGCATGCTGTTGCGCCATCTGCTCCGCACCATGAGGAGTTCCCTCCTGACCTGGGGTTCACGAGCCTGCGGGGGCGTACCGACGATAGGCACGGAACGGGCGCGGCGACCCGGTGAACGGGGGGAAGTGCAGCCGTTCGGGCGTCTTCCGACGTCCGTTCGGGACGTCGGTCGTCAGGAGCCCGATGCCCGGCGCTTCCCGGTGCCCCGGGAGCCGCGGCCGGAGCGACGGGGCAGTTCGTGCACGGTGGCGCCGCCTTCGGACCCGCCGGTGCCCGCCCCGGTCCGCTCCAGCGACTGCTCCAGCGCGGACATCAGGTCCAGGACCTCGCCGCCGGTCTCCGGCTCCCGTTCGGGGGGCGCCACGGTCTCCGCACCGTCGGCCTTGGCCGCGATGACCCGCTCCAGCGCTTCCCGGTACGCGTCGGTGAACGAGGACGGATCGGTGGCGGGCATGGCCTCGACCAGGCTCACGGCGGCCGCCACCTCCCGCTCGTCGAGCGGGACCTCGTCCGGGACCAGCTCCTTCGGGGAACGGATCTCGTCGGGCCACTTCATGGCGTGCAGCACCAGGACGTCGTCCTTCACCCTCAACAGTCCGAGGCGCTCCCTGCCGTGCCAGGCGAACCGGGCGACGGCGACCTTCGCCGTGCGTTCCAGTGCCCGGCGCAGCAGCACGTAGGGCTTCGCCGCCGTCTCGGCGCCGCTCTCCAGGTAGTAGCCCTCGCCGATGCGCAGGGGGTCGACGCTCGCGGCGGGCACGAAGCCGGCGATCTCGATGGCCTTGGCGGCGGGCAGCGGCAGGGCGTCGAGTTCGTCGTCGGTGATCTCGACGGTGTCTCCGTCCGGGGTCTCGAAGCCGCGCCCGATCTGGTCGGCGGACAGGGTCTCGCCGTCGATCGAGCAGACCTTCTTGACCCGGACGCGCGCCATGTCGGTGCGGTGGTACTGGTGGAAGGCGATGCCGTGGCCCTCCGTCGCGGGCACGACCTTGACGGCGATGGTGACCAGGCCGAAGGTGATCGCTCCGGACCACACGGGGCGCGGCATGGTGGACCTCCCTGTCCCCCCGTCGTGTCCGGCGCCACCAGCCTAGGGCGGTGCGCCGGGCCCGGCACCCGGAGGCGGCGGGCCCGGCGGAGGCGGGCTACCGTCCCGCTCGGTGCTGGAGCAGGTGGCGGGCCATGTGCAGCGGGACGGTCGCCTTGCGGTCCATGTCGCGGGTCAGGTTCGCGGTCTCCTTCCGCAGGTCGACGGAGCGCCCCGTGTCGTTGTCCGAGGTCGTGAGGCGCGGCGCGCCTTCGGCCGCGGCGGTGGCGACGCCGCAGAGCATCAGGGCTCCGGTCGCGGCGGCCAGGGTGACGTGGCGGAACTTCACTGGGTGCTCTCCCTGATCGGTCGGGTGGGTCTCCGGTCAAACGACCGACGCGACGGTTGGTGGCGGTCCCCCGGGACCGCTCAGGGAACCACGACGGTGAGCGCGGTGAGGGTGTGGACGAAGCCGAGGCGCTCGTATCCGCGGCGGGCCGGGTTGCCGTCCGTGACGACCAGTTCGACGCTGGTCAGCCCGCGCCCGGCGGCGTCGGCCAGGGCACGGCGCAGCAGGGCGTCGCCGAGCCCACGGTGGTGCTCCCCGGGGGCGCGGAAGACCTCCGCGATCCAGGGCTGTCCGTCCCGGTCGGTGAGGATGACGCCCCCCAGCACCCGTCCCCCGCCGTCCACCGCGAGGACGCTGCTGGGCAGGACGGGGCCCAGCACCTCGCCCTCCAGCAGCGGGACGAGCCGTTGGTGGAACGCCTCCTCGTCGGTGCCCGGGTGGTGGTCCGGGTGGCCGGGCCCGAAGGCGGCGCGCCAGGCGGGCAGGAGGGCGCGGGGGTCATGGTCGTAGGCGACGGCGCGCACCCCCGGCGGCAGGGGCGCGGGCTCGGGCGGGGCGGGGCGCAGCTCGCGGCGCATGCCGTGGGCGTGGCGCAGGACGCGGGCGCCGTGCGCCACCAGTTCCTCGCCCAGACCCACGCTGCCGGACACCACCCAGCCGGACATCCGGGAGAGCACGGTCGGCACGGGATCCGCGGTGCCGACGACCTCCACCAGGTCGGCCCAGGGCCGTCCGGCCCGTTCGCCCCGTACGTAGGTCAGCACCGGCCCGCCGTCCGTGCCGGTGAGCACCTGGCGTTCCACGTCGTCGTTGCGCGTCACTCGTTCGATTCCGTCCCTCGGGTTCGCTGGTTCCTCGTGTCCGTCCGCGCAGCATGCTCCGTCGTCCCCGGGGCTCGCGCAACGTGCTTTTCGGGTGCGGGTGCGCACGGAGGGTGCCGCGGTGCCCCGCGGCCGGCTGGCCACGGGGCACGGCGAAGGTCAGTCGCGGGTGGTCCGGCGCTTGCGGACGGCGAACATGATGCCGCCGCCGGCCAGCAGCACGAGCGCGGCGGCGCCGGCGATCACCGGGGTGGCGCTGGAGCCGCCCGTGGCGGCGAGGTCCTGGTCGGGGGGCGTGCTCCGTTCCTGCCCCGCCGGCTCCGGGGAGGTGGCGCTCGGGGAACGGGTCGGCTCGGGCTCCGCCGGCGGTGCACTCGTCGGTGCCGCGGCGGAGTTCGAGGGCGAGGGCCCGGGGGTGGGCGTGCGAGTGGGGGTGGGGGACGGGCACACGGGTGCGGTCTTCGTCTGGTCCACGTCGAACTCTTCGCCGTCACCGGCCTTGACGACGAGACGGACCTCGACGTCCCGATCGTGTGCGGGGAGGGCCAGGCGGTCCGAGAAGGACGTGCCGAACTCCTTCGTCGGCAACAGCTCCTCACCGTCGACGGTGAGGGTCACCGTGTTGGTGACCTCCGCGGAGTCGGCGTAGTCGGACAGGTCGACGCTCACCTCCGAACAGGTCACGGACCAGACGGGGTTGTGGGCGACCACCGGGGCCGCACCGAGTGCGAGCCCGACGACCGCGCCCGCCACCAGGACGCCCGAGCGCTGCCACGCACGGGTTTTCTGCCTCATGAAACCTCCAGGGACGACGGGTGGCCCCCTGAACAGGGGGTCACGACCAGCGCACCCTACAGCCGGGCCCACCGTGCTCCTGAGCCGCATCCGCTCGCCCGACGCCCAGTTGTTACAAGCGAGTTGGGATCCGGCCGACCGTCGTCGACATCCCGCCGACCGACGGGCCGGAGCAGGGGCGAGTCTCAGCCGTCGCGCCGCTCCAGAACCCCCTGGACGAAGGCCGCCTGGCCCACGTGCTGGAGTCCCTCGGCGACCACGCTGACCAACCGGACGCCGAGAGTCACCGGAGGGGACCAGCGCTCGTCCACGACGCGTTCCATCGCCGGACCGTCCAGAGCGCGCACGAAGTCGGCCGTCCGCTCCTGCACCGCGTCGTGGTAGTCGACGAGGAGCGCACCCGAGGTGACGTGCATCCGTCCCACTTGACGGGACGAGTGCCCGTATCCGGTCGCGAGGCGGGCGTACGGGAGGTCGAAACGGGTGACCCAGTCCCCCCTTGTCCACTCCTGTTCCGTCCCCGCCGCCGCGCAGACGTGGTCGTCCTGGACCCGGGTGAGGTGCCACACCAGCCAGGCGATCGAGTTGGCCTCCGGGTCGATCCTGGCCGTCAGCGTGTCCGGGGCGAGCCCCTCGACGACCTCGTGCACCTGCTCCCGGACCCGTCCGAAGGCGTCCGCGAGCAGATCGGCTCCCGTCACTCCCGTGGTGCTCGACACATCCGCTCCCGTTCCCGCGCGGGGCCGCGCGCGTCCTGGTCCGGACCGTCCGACCGGGGTGTGCTCGGACGGTGCGTTCTTGGCCATGTTCGCCGAGCGGCCTCCGGTCTGTCCTTCTGACGGCTTGCGTTCGGCTCCTCGACCACGGATCGACACGGTTCGGGTCCACCGGAGGCAACGGACGGTTATCGTGCGGGCATGATCTTCCGCAGAGCACGCTTGGCCGGTGCCGTGGGCCGGTTCGAAGCCGCCGTGCGGACCCAGGACCCCCAGGCGACAGAGGACGCACTCGGCAGGCTCCACCAACGGGCCGCGTGCGCCTCGCGCACCGAGCTCACCGCCGCCGCGGTGCGGCTCGCCGGGCTGCTGCCCGAGGTGCCGACCGCGCCGCGGGCCCGGGTGGCGCTGTTGATCGGCGCGTGCGTGGAACTGGGGGCGGACCCGGTGGCGTGCGCCCCGGGGCTGCTGGCCGGGGTGCGCCAGACGCTCGGCGTCGCGGTGCACTTCCCCGAGCGCTGGCGGGCCGCGGGCGGCGGGGAGCTGCCGCTGCCGGACGAGGGCACCCCCCACGGCGGTGTGGCCGCGCGGGTGGGCGAGGAGGTGGCGGACGCCTGGTGGGCGCTGCTGCGGTGGGAGACGGCCGCGGTGGCGGTGCTCAACCACCGGGCGGTGCGCGAGGCAGTCGGGGACCGTCGGGAACTGCTGGCGACCACCGCGCGGATCGCAGCCACCGTCGAGGGCCTGCTCACCTGCCTGAACTACGCTCTGTTGGTGCTCGACGACGAACCCCTGGTGGTGCTGCACCGGGCCACTCGAACGGGCTACCGGTTGCGGATGACGGGGGTGGCGGACAACTTCCAACTGCACACCCTGCTGGCGGCCGAACTCTCCGGTGCCGGCCATGTTCCGGGCGAGGTGCCCAGCGCGGAGGCGGTCGCGGTGTGCCGCAACGTGCCCGGGCAGGCACCGACGGCGGGCACCTTCCGGCTGTCGGCGCCGGACGGCGGGGAGATATGGAACGAGGGCACCCCGGCCGAGATCCCGGAGGTCGACGGGGTGCGGCTGCTGGTGCTGGATCCGTTGCCGTACGCGCGGAGTTGGCCGGCCGGACGGTTCTTCGCGAACATGCCGGGCGATCTGGTGCTGGAGCGGGTGCTGAGCGCCGAGGAGACCGCCCGGTGGTTCGACCGGGTGGTCGCGCTCGACGGCGCCGGACCGGGCCGTCCGCCCCCGGGGAACGGGTGGGCCGGGGAGACGGTCGTCTGAATCCTTCCCGAACGCCTTCCCGTCAGGAAGGGGAAGGGAGCGGACCGTCGTAGCGCAGGAGCAACAGGGCCACGTCGTCGCCCCGGTTGGCGTCGTCCAGGAGGGTGTCCGCGACCAGCCCGAGGTGCGCGGGGTCGGACGTGGTGAGCGCGTCCCGCAGTCGGGCCACACCGACGTCCATCTCGCAGGTGGCCGATTCGACCAGGCCGTCGGTGGTCAGGGCGAGGAGCGTTCCGGGCCTCAGGTGCAGCGGGCTCGTGGGGTAGACGGCTTGGGGCACCACCCCGAGCGGCGGGCCCACGTCCGCGGTGATCGCCTCGGTGGCGCCGTCCGGATGTCTCAGCACGGGCGGCAGATGGCCGGCGCTGACCCATCGGGCAGCACCCGAGTCCATGGCCACGTCGACGTAGCAGCAGGTCACGAAGAGGTCCGTGTCCATGCCGAGGAGCAGGCGGTTGGCGTGCGCGACGACCACCTCGGGGGGATGCCCTTCGATCGCGTAGGCGCGCAGCGCGGTGCGCATCTGGCCCATCAGCGTGGCGGCCGTGGCGTTGTGCCCCTGCACGTCACCGATGACGAGGGCGACGTGGCGGTCGGGCAACGGGATCACGTCGTACCAGTCGCCGCCCACCTCCAGCCCGGCCACGGTCGGCAGGTAGCGGGCGACCGCCCGACCGCCCGGGATGTCGGGCAGCCTGCGCGGGAGCAGGGAACGCTGGAGGGTGCCCACCAGTTCGTGTTCGGCGTCGGCGGCCCGGACCCGGGCCAGGGCCTGGCCGGCGAGTCCGGACGCGGCGGTCAGGAAGGCCCGTTCGTCGGCGCCGAACCGGTGGGCCGTGTCCCAGCCGACCAGGCACAGTCCGGTGGTGCGGCCCTGGGAGGGCAGCGGCAGCACGGCGAGGGCCCCGGGCCCGACCTCGGTGAGCTGCGGTTCGAGCGAGGCGGTGGGCTCCAGGAGGGCGGGGCGGCCCTCGCGGATGGCGGCGGCCAGGGTCGGCAGGGCGCGCACCGGGGCGTCCGGCCACTCGGAGCACCAGGCGGTGCGCCAGTTCTCGGGCCAGGACCGGGGGTCAGGGGGGTCGAGGGCGGTGATGACGAGCCGTTCGCCGTCGAGTGCGGCCAGCGCGACGCGGTCGGCGTGCAGCGGACCGCGCAGCCCGCCGACCACGGCCTGACTCGTCTCGTGCACGGTGGCCGTGTTGGCGAGGACCGCTGCGAGGCGCTGGACCCGGGCGGCGTCGGTGCTGCCGGAGCACGGCGCCTCGGCGTCGGCCACCGTGCCGATCAGACGGCTCCGACCGCCGAGGCCGTCGGTGACGACCTGTCCGCGCAGCCGCAACCAGCGCGGCTCCCCGGCGGAACGCCGGACCCGGAAATCGAGTTCGCGGTCGCCGATGGTCAGGTGGTCGGCCTCCACCACGGACATCAGGGTCGGCAGGTCCTCGGGGAGGGTCAGCGCGAGCAGGGTCTCCACCCGACCGTCGAAATCGCTCGCGCTCATTCCGAACAGGGCGAGCAGTCGCTCGTCGGCGTCCAGGTGTCCGCTGTCCATGGCGAGCCCGAAGGTCCCGGTGCGCCCGTCGCCGCCGGGCGCGTCGTCGGGGCGGGCGGGCGCCGGGACCGTGCGGCCCACGGCGGCGGCGAGCAGGGCGAGGACCTCCCGGTCCACCGGGCCGAAGCCCTCGGGGCGTTCGGTGAGGGCGAACAGGCAGCCGGTGCCGCGGAGGCCGCCGTCGAGCGGCAGCGCGGCCACCGCGGTGCCCCGCTCGGCGGCCGGGCCGCCGGGGTGGCCGAGGGCGGTGCGCCACTGTGCGGTACCGAGCCGGTGGGCGGCGGCCATCGGCGAGTCGCCCGCGGTCGGATAGTGGTCGTGCAGTCCGTACAGGCTGCGGGGGACGCCCGCGCTCTCGACGAGGGTGAGGGTGGCGCCCATGGGGTCGGGCACGTAGACCGCGGTGAGCGTGGCCCGCGCGAAGACGAGCACCTGTTCGACGACGGACCGCAGCCGGCCGAGGGGGTCCTGACGGCTCGGCAGCGCGCGCAGGGCGCGCTCGACGCAACGGGTGGCCGCCACGCCCACGGGGCCCGGCGCACCCGGAACCACGGCGGTGCGGGCCGCCCGTGGTGTCGTCGCGGTCCCCGAAGCCGTCATGCCCTGTTGCGACACGCCTTCGCTCACCACAACCGTCATTAGAGCGCGTCCGGGGGCGGCGCGCAGCCCATGTCGCGGTTCTCGGTCACCCGATGACCCGTGCGCGCCGCACGACCAACACGAACGGGGGATGGGGCGTACGCCTGCACGATCGGCGCACGCGGGGGCGTGACCGGCGGTCAGGAGAGTCCCTGTTCGGTCCAGATGACCTTTCCGCCGGCGGTGTACCGGGTGCCCCAGCGGTCGGCGACCTGGGAGACCAGGAAGAGTCCGCGCCCGCCCTCGTCGGTGGTGGCGGCCCGCCGCAGGTGGGGCGAGGTGCTGCTGCGGTCGGACACCTCGCAGATGAGGGACCGGTCGCGGATGACCCGCACGTGGACGGGGCCGGTGGCGTAGCGGATGGAGTTGGTGACGAGTTCGCTGAGGATGAGCTCGGTGGTGAACGCCTCCTCGACCAGGCCCCAGTCGGCGAGGGTGCGCTCGACGAAGGCCCGCACCTCGGCCACCGCCGCGGGGTCGGAGGGCACCTCGCACTCGGCCACCCGGTCGGCGCCGAAGATGCGGGTGCGGCCGATCAGCAGGGCGATGTCGTCGGAGGGGGTGTCGGGCACCAGGGCGTCGAGGGTGGCCTCGCACAGTCCGTCGACGGTGCGGTGGGTGTGGGCCTCCAGGGTGGTGCGCAGCCTTTCGAGGCCCTCGTCGATGTCCCGGCTCCGGTCCTCCACCAGGCCGTCGGTGAACAGGACGAGGCGGGTCCCCTCGGGGAGTTGCAGCTCCAGCGTTTCGAAGGGGAGGCCGCCGAGTCCCAGCGGGGGGCCTCCGGGCACGTCGGCGAAGCTGGCCGTGCCGTCGGGGAGCAACAGCGCGGGCTGGAGGTGGCCGGCGCGGGCCATGGAGCAGTGTCCGGTGACCGGGTCGTAGATGACGTACACGCAGGTGGCGCCGGTGACCCGGGGGCCCTGGTCGTCGGCGCCGGGGGCGTCGGCCGCGTCGTGGTCGAGTCTGGTCACGAGCTCGTCGAGGTGCCACAGGAGTTCGTCGGGCGGTAGGTCCAGGGTGGAGAAGTTGTGGACGGCCGTGCGCAGCCGCCCCATGGTGGCGGCGGCGTGCAGGCCGTGGCCGACGACGTCGCCGACGACGAGGGCGACCCGCCCGCCGGGCAGCGGGATGATGTCGAACCAGTCGCCGCCGACACCGCCGAGGCCGGCCTGGGCGGGCAGGTAGCGCATGGCGGCCACCAGGGCGTTCTGTTCCGGGAGCCCGTGCGGGAGCAGGCTGCGCTGGAGGGTGACGGCCATGGTGTGCTCGCGGGAGTAGCGACGGGCGTTGTCCACGCTGACCGCGGCCCGGGCGACGAGTTCCTCGGCGAGGGAACGATCCTCCTCGTCGAAGGCGTCCCGCCGGTCGGTGCGCCAGAAGATGGCGACGCCCAGCACGACTCCGCGGGCGCGCAGGGGTACGGCGATCATGGAGCTGAGGCCCGCGGCGACCACGGCACGGGCCCGCTCGGGGTCCTGCTTGTGCCAACCCGTGTAGGCGCCGAGGTCGCGGTCGAGGACGGCGGTGCCGTTGGCGAGTAGGGCGCCCAGGGGGGTGGAGCCGACCGATCGGATGCGGTGGCCCACCGGGAAGAGGGCGGTGTCGACGTCCTCGGGGCCGGCGAACGCGACCCGACGCATCTCCCGCCCCTGAGCGCTGACCGGGGGCTCCTCGCCCCGGAGCACCGCGGTCACCAGGTCGACGGAGACGAAGTCCGCGAAGTCGGTGGCGGTGAATTCGGCGAGCTCCTCGCAGGTGTGGACCATGTCCAGGGTGGTGCCGATCCGGCTGCCGGCGTCGTAGAGCAGTCGGAGCCGGCCGCGGGCGAGGTCGGCCCGGCCGGTGAGCGCGCTCAACTCGGTGGTGTCACGGAGGGTGGCGACGGTGCCGGGCGGACCGCCGTGCAGGTCGGTGGGGCGCTGGTTGACGGCCAACAGCCGGTCACCGACCGCGTGCACCTCGTCACTGGCGGGGCGACCGGACTCCAGGAGCTGGGTGGTGGGCGCGTCGAGGCCCAGCTCGGTGACGGGCCGGCCCTCCACGTCGGGTGCCAGGTCGAGCAGGCGTCGGGCCTCGTCGTTGGCGAGCAGCAGCCGTCTGTCCGCGGAGACGATGAGAACGCCCTCGCGCACGGCGTGCAACACCGCGTCGTGGTGTTCGTACATCCGGGTGATCTCGGCCGGGCCGAGGCCGCGGGTCTGGCGGCGCAGCCGCCGGTTGACCAGGGCGGTGGCGCCCGCGGCGAGCAGCAGCACCCCGCCGGCGACCCCGAACAGCAGCGGGAACTGCGCCTCGATCTGGTTCTGCACCTGGGAGACGGCCATCCCGGCGGAGACCGCGCCGATGACGTCGCCGGACATGCCGTAGACGGGCACGACGACCTGGACGATCCGCCCGACCTCGCTGTCGGCCGTTTCGACGACGACCTCGCCCGCGAGCGCGGTGTCGAGGTCGCCGACGAACCGTCCGCCGATGTAGGTGGGGTCGGGGTGGGTGTAGCGGATCCCCTGCGGGTTGACCACCACGATGAAGCCGATGTCCGCGCGCCGGGTCGCCTCCTGCGCCCGCGGTTGGAGGATCGCGGTGGGGTCGGGGCTCTTCAGGGCCGCTTCGATCCCGGGCGAACTGGCGAAGGTCTCGGCCACCGACAGGGAGCGCTTCTCCGCCTCCTGGCGTGCGTCGCGGTGGGTCTGCACCACCAACACGACCAGGGCGGTCGCGACGAGCAGCACCACGATCGCCAACTGCACGAGGAAGACCTGACCGGCGACAGTTCGCATGCGGGGAACCAGGCGCGGGCGGCCGGAGCGGGCGGCCATGAACCATTCCTACACCCGCCCACCCCGGCGCGCACGGCGCGTTCCCGTCCGTGGGGCGCCCCCGGCGGGGCGGGGGCGCCCGTGCGCCCCCCACCGGCCGTGCCAAGGCCCTCGGGCGCGGATCACGGGCAGGGGCGGTGGAGGGGGCGTCGAGCGGGCCGTTCACTCCTTCGGGTGCGGGCCTATCGTGGGGCGATGATCGAGATCCAGTTGCTCCGTGCCGACCACGCGGACGCCGTGCACGCCTTCGAGCGGGACAACCGCGCCTACTTCGCCGCCTGGGTCGGCGACCGTGGTGACGACTACTTCGCCGAGTTCGCCGTGCGGCACCGGGAGTTGCTCGCCGAGCAGGCCACGGGACGGCACCTCTTCCACGTCGTGGTGGACGGGGCGGGCGAGGTGCTGGGCCGGGTGAACCTGGTCGACATCGAGGACGGCGAGGCGGAACTGGGGTACCGGATCGCCCGGCGGGCCACCGGAGCGGGGGTGGCGACGGCGGCGGTGCGCCGGGTGTGCGAGACGGCGCACCGGTACGGACTGCGCTCCCTGCGGGCCCGGGCCACGGCGGCGAACACGGGGTCGCGGACCGTGCTGGCCCGCACCGGATTCACCCGGGTCGACGACGTGGCGATGGCCGGGGGTCCGGGGGTGCTGTTCCGGCGGTCCCTCGGGCCGTCCGCGGACTGACGCGGGTCACCCTGCGGGCGCGCCGGCGGTGGTGACCGGTGCCGACGGGTCGACGGTCACCTGCTCGCTGATCAGTCCGGCGCGGGCGGCGCGGGCGAGGCCGGCCCGGAACGCGTGCGCCATCTTCCGGTAGCCGCTGTCGTTCGGGTGCAGTCCGTCGACCAGGTCGGTGGCGCCGATGGCACCGAAGTCGACCAGTCTGATCTTGGCTCCCCGTTGGCGTCGCTCGGCCACCAGGGCGGGCAGGGCCCGGTTGAAGGCGTCGACCCGGGGCTGCACCCCCGGCTTGCTGTTGGGCACGAGCGGGGCGAGGAGCACCGTGGTGTCGGGGGTCGCCGCGGTGATCCGGTCGAGCAGTGCGGCCAGGCGCGCGGGCGCCCCGTCGACCTGGTGGTCGCGGTTGATGTCGTTGGACCCGAGGTGCAGGGTGATGACGTTGGGTCGGGACGCCGCCAGCCAGGGCCCGATGCCCGCCGCGACCTGGTCGATCCGGTAGCCGGAGTGGCCCTCGTGGTCGGCATCGGCGTGGGTGCCGTGCCGGAGGGAGCCGACGAAGTCGACGTCGGTGGCGTGGTCGTCGAGGGCGTCCCGCAGGGCGGCCCGGTAGCCGTCGCCCGTGGTGCTGCCGACCCCTTGGGTGATGGAGTCGCCCAGCGGCATCACGGTGAGCCGGGGCACCCGCCACGGCGTGGCGGCGGAGGGGGCGCCCGCAGCGGCCGCACCGCCGGTGAGGGCCCCCGTGGTGAGCAGTCCGGTCACGAGGGCCAGGACCAGCAGGCGCCCGCCCCGTCGGCGCGGTGCGCCCCGGGACGGGACGGAGCGCCCGGACTCGGGGGAGCACGGGGCGGCAGGGCCGTGGGCCGGGGGGTTCGTTCGCAAGGGGTCACCTCTCGTCAGGACGCCGTGACGGCGCCCGGGGCGGGCCCCGGTCCGGTCACCGTCCGGCGGCCGGTCAAACGCGGCCCGTCCTCCCGGGGTAACGCACGGTTCCGGAATCCGCCACCCGAGCGGGTGCGCCCGCGAGGGGCGCACTCCCCCGGCAGGGACGCGCTCCGTTTCCCGCTGAATTCCCGTTGCACGCCCCCTGACGATTTCCTCGCGGCGTGCTAACGTCAACGTGGCACGTGTGTACACCGAATCCGGTGCCGGTGCCTCTCCTCTCCCCCTCCTCGGGGTTTCTCCTCCGTTCGTCGCGCACCACCTTTCTCTCCCGTCGATCGACGTCACGCCGTGCCCCGCCGGGCGGCCGTGCGTGCGGTCGTGGTCACCGGGCCCCGATGGACCGCTGGCGTTCCCGCCGCGTCCCCCGCCGGGCCCCCTCCCCCCGTTCCTCCCTCGCGCCCGTCCGCTCGGGCGCAGCCCTCCGCGAAAGGACCCCCTCGCATGACCCTCACGCTCGAACACCCCGTCACCGTCCCCGAGGGACGGACGGAATCGACGGTGACCGGCGTCCTCCAGCTCTCGCCCCAGGGGCACGGGTTCCTGCGCGGCCCCGGTCTCCTGCCCGCGTCCGAAGACCCGCAGGTCCCCGCCGTGCAGGTGCGGCGGCACGGACTCCGCACCGGGGACACCGTGGCGGCAGTGCTCACCGCCGACCCGCAACGCGGTCGACGGCGGACGGTGACCCGGGTGGAGCTGGTGAACGGACAGCCCGTCAGCACCCTGCTGGAACGACCGCACTTCGCCGACCTGACCCCCCTGCACCCCCACGAACGGCTGCGGATGGAGCACCCGGGCGGGCCGCTGACCCTGCGGGTCACCGATCTGGTCGCCCCGATCGGCAAGGGCCAACGAGGGCTGTTGGTCGCCCCGCCGAAGTGCGGGAAGACCGTGCTGCTCCAGCAGTTCGCCGCCGCCGTGACCCGCAACCACCCGGACAGCGTCCTCATGGTGGTGCTCGTCGACGAACGACCGGAGGAGGTCACCGACCTCCGCCGCAGCGTACGGGGCGAGGTGTACGCGTCCACCTTCGACCGCCCCGCGGCTGACCACATCGCGCTGGCCGAACTCGCCGTGGAACGGGCCAAGCGGCTGGTCGAACAGGGGCGGGACGTCGTCCTCCTCCTCGACTCGCTGACCCGGCTGTGCCGGGCGCACAACAACGCCGCGGCGGCCGGCGGCCGCACCCTGAGCGGCGGAGTCGACGCGTCCGCCCTGATCGGGCCCAAGCGCCTCTTCGGGGCGGCGCGTTGCGCGGAGGAGGGCGGCTCCCTCACGCTCCTCGCCACCGTGCTCGTCGGCACCGGGTCCCGAGCGGACGAGTACTACTTCGAGGAGTTGAAGAGCACCGGGAACATGGAGCTGCGGCTCAGTCGCGAGCTCGCCGACAAGCGGCTCTTCCCCGCCGTGGACATCACCACCTCGGGCACCCGTCGCGAGGAACTCCTCGTTCCCGCAACAGAACTGACGGTCCTTCACCAACTGCGTCGCGCCTTCGCCGGGCGGGACGGGCGCAGTGCGCTCGGCACCCTGCTGGACCGGATGCGGGGAACGGCCTCCAACACGGCGTTCCTGCGTCAGGCCCGGCCCACCCTGCGGGGCACCTGAACGAGCCCCCGCGGGCGGGCTCCCGGGGCTGGCACGGCACCGCCGGATCGGCCATGATCACCCGGAACCGCGAACGGGACCCTCCGTCGCGGTCGCGCCGTCGGGGCCACCCGCCCGAGGCGGTGCACCCTCCTCAGATCCCCGGAGCGCACGTGACCACCATCCCGTCCCCGTCCGGCACCCCCGTCGACCGACTGATCCAGGAGTCCTGGGGGTTCGTCACGGACCGGGCGTTGCAGACCGCGGCCGAACTCGGCATACCGGACCTCGTCGCCGCGGGACCCGTGGGCCTCGACGAACTCGCCCGGGCCACCGACACCCTGCCGCAGCCCCTGCTGCGGGTGCTGCGTCCCCTGGTGGCGGTGGGCGCCCTCGGCCTCGACGGCCGGGGCCGCTACCTGCCCACCGCCACCAGCGCCCTGCTGGAGTCCGACCACCCGGACACCCTGCGCCCCTGGTTCCGGTTGATGTACCGGGTGACGTTCCGGATGTTCGACGACCCGATGGTGAGCCTGAGGACCGGGCGTCCCGCCTTCGAGGAACGGTTCCAGAACACCTACTTCGGGCACATGGCAGCGCATCCGGAGGACAACGAGGTCTTCCACACCGCCATGGCCTCCTTCACCCGCCGCACCGCCCGCGCGGTGGCCACCGCCCACGACTTCGGTGACGCGGGGCACCTCGTGGACGTCGGCGGCGGGCTCGGCACCCTGGTCACCGAGATCCTCACCCGTACGCCCGGGGCGAGCGCCACCGTCTTCGACCTGCCGCACATGGCGGACCCGGCCCGTGAAGCCCTCGCGGCGGCCGGGCTCGCGGACCGCACGGAGGTGGTCCCGGGGGACTTCTTCACCGCCGTGCCCGCGGCGGACACGCTGCTGCTCTCCTGGATCCTGCACGACTGGGACGACGAGCGTTCACTGGCGATCCTGCGCAACTGCCGTGCGGCGCAGAAGGAGGGGAAGGGGCGTCTGCTGATCGTGGAAGCCGTGCTGCCCGAACGCCCCACCACCGACCTCGCCACCGCGCTGGACCTGGTGATGCTGTTCGGCCTCGGGGGCCGTGAACGCAGCGGGGCCGAGTACGCCGCGCTGTTGGACGAGGCCGGATACCGCCATCTGCGGACCGTGCCCTTGGCCGCCGCGCCGGGCATGCACCTCGTGGAGGCCCGCACCCGCTGAGTCCGTGCGCCGTGCGGAAGCCCGGGCCGCGCGTGATGCTGGAGACGGAACGGTCCGCGCGGGCCGCGGCCCCGGGTGCCGGGTCCGCGGCCCGGGGCCGCCACCGCCCCGGAACCCCGTGGGAGTCGCCGCATGGCCGATGGAAGCGAACTGCTCGCCGCGCTGCCGCCCGCACAGGTCCGGTTGTTGGCCGTGGCCCCTCCGGGTCGGGAACTGGCCGCGCGGCCGATGCTGGCCACCCTGAGCGAGCGCCGCGAGTTCTCCCCCCGCTGGCTCTTCGAACGCAAGTTGGACGGCGTCCGCGCGCTGGCCGTCAGGGAGGCGGACGGGGTCGCGCTGTGGTCCCGCAGCGGACGCCGGATCGACGCCACCTATCCGGAGGTGGCGGCGGCCCTCACCGCGCAGGACCGTCCCGACTTCACGCTCGACGGGGAGATCGTGGCGTTCCGGGACGGCCGCACCGACTTCGCGCTGCTCCAGCAGCGGATGGGCCTCACCCGGAGCGCGGAGGTCGCGGCGAGCGGCGTCACGGTCGCCTACTGCGTCTTCGACCTGTTGCGGCTCGCCGGTGCGGACACCCGCCGGCTGCCGCTGCGCACCCGCAAGTCCCTGCTGCGCCGGGCGCTCGCCTACCGGGCCCCGTTGCGCTTCACCCCGCACCGCAACGAGGGCGGCGCCGAGCTGCTGGCAGCCGCGTGCGCACGCGGCTGGGAGGGGCTGATCGCCAAGCGGGCCGACAGCCGCTACCAGCCGCGCAGGTCCACGGACTGGCTGAAGCTCACCTGCTCGCAGGGGCAGGAGTTCGTGATCGGCGGGTTCACCGAACCCGAGGGCGGCCGGTCCGGGTTCGGCGCACTGCTGCTGGGCACCTACACCGGGCCCGAGCTGCGGTACGCGGGGAAGGTGGGCACCGGCTTCCCCGCCCACCTGCTGGTCACGCTGCGCGCCCGGCTGGACGCGTTGCGCAGGACGCGCTCGCCGTTCACCGGAGCGGTCGCCGAACCACGGGCCCGGTGGGTGGAGCCGACCCTGGTGGCACGGGTGGAGTTCGCCCAGTGGACCCGGGCCGGCCGGCTGCGCCACCCCCGGTTCACCGCACTGCGCGAGGACAAGGACCCGCGGGACGTGGTCCGGGAGCGGGCGGACTAGTGGACCGGTGCCCGGCGGCGCTGTCCTCCCGCCGCACGATGACGGACGATGGAGGTAGCCCGGCCGACGGTCGGGCGAAACCCGGAGGATACGGGGAGGTGGCCCATGCGGAGCCGCTTCGCACCTGATCGGCAGCTGACCGCGCGCATGGCGTTGACGCTGTTCCTGCTCGGTCTGTTGTACGTGGTCTTCGTGGGCGTGCTGATCGCCCTGCTGAAGTCGTGGGTCCTGGTCGTGGTGATCGCTGCGGCAGCGCTCGGCGCCCAGTACTGGTTCTCGGACCGGATCGCCCTGTACGCGCTGCGCGGTCGGATCGTGACGCCCGAGGAGGAGCCGCGGTTGCACGGGGTGGTGGACCGGCTGTGTGCCGTGGCCGACATGCCGAAGCCGCAGGTCGCGGTCTCCGACCTGGACCTGCCGAACGCGTTCGCGACCGGACGCAACGCCGATCACGCGGTGGTCTGCGTGACGCGCGGGCTGGTACGGCGCTTGGAGCCGGACGAGTTGGAGGGCGTGCTGGCGCACGAGCTGTCGCACGTCGCGCACCGGGACGTCGCGGTCATCACGGTCGCCTCGTTCCTCGGGGTGCTCGCCGGACTCGCCGTGCGCTTCGCCTTCTACTCGGGGGTGCTGGGCGGCCGGCGCGACCAGAACACCTTCGTGGTGGTGCTCGCCGTGGTGGGGGTGTCGGCCGCCGTCTACACCCTCAGCTTCCTGTTGATCAGGGCCCTGTCCCGGTACCGGGAGCTGGCCGCCGACCGGGCCGCCGCGCTGCTCACCGGGCGGCCCTCGGCCCTGGCCTCCGCCCTCACCAAGCTCAGCGGCGACATCGCCCGCATCCCCACCTCCGACCTGCGCACCGCCCAGGCGTTCAACGCGTTCTACTTCACCCCGGCGATCAGCGGCAAGGACGGCGGGGCGCTGGCGGTGCTGTTGTCCACGCACCCGCCGCTGGAGCGCCGGCTCGACCAGTTGGCGGACATCGCCGCACGGCTCGGGCCGACGCCGGACCAGGGGGGTTGACGGCCGTGGGCTTCCTCGACGTGCTGTTCGGACGGACCCGGCCGGTGCCGCCCGACCTGGACAACCTGTTCGCGGTGCCCGCCGCGGCGCTCACCCTGACCGCCGCCGTCGGGTTCTCGCCCACCGGAGTGGGGTCGGTCTGCTTCTCCAGCGTCGAGGGCGCGGAGTTCGCCCGGATCACGGACGAGGTGCGGCAGGTGCTGGGGGCCGACGCCGGGCGCACCGGGCCGCCGGTGGAGTCCGAGCGGGACTCCTTCGGCTACTCGTGGCTGGTCTCCCGCCGGTCGCCCGAGGAACTGCCGGACCTGGTGGGCGATCTGCACGCGGTGAACTCGACCCTCCAGGACGGCGGCTTCGGCCCCCAGCTGCTGTGCTCGCTCGTCGGCTTCCGGGAGCCCGGCGGGCGGTCCCTGGCACTGGTGTACCTCTTCAAACGGGGCACCTTCTACCCGTTCGCGCCGCTGTCCGGCGAGCGGCGGGACAACGCCATGGAGCTCCAGGTCAGGGCGGCGCTGGCGGACGACCTGCGCATCGAGACCGACCTTTCCCGGTGGTTCGCGCTGTGGGGAGCCCCGGGGCTGTGAGGGTCGGGCGCCGCCGTGCGTCCCGGCCGCGGGTGGGTGAAGCTGGAGTGCGGACGGGCGGGGGGACGGACCCGGGCCCGGCGCGAGGCGAGGTGGTGACCGTGGAGTCGGACGAGCCGCCGGCGGGTCCGTTGTCCCCGGTGGCGGCGCTGGAGCGCATCGCCTTCCTGCTGGAGCGCTCGCTCGCGCCGACCTACCGGGCCAAGGCGTTCCGCACCGCCGCCTCGGTGGTGGCGGGGCTCCCGGCGGACGAGGTGGCCCGGAGGGTGTCCGCCGGCTCCCTGGCCAAGGTGAAGGGCATCGGGCCGAAGACCGCGCAGGTGGTGGAGGAGGCGTACCGGGGGCGGGTGCCCGCCTACCTGGCGCGGGTGACGGAGGAGTCCGGCGGGCCGCTCGTCGAGGGGGGCACCGCGTTGCGCCGGCGGTTGCGCGGCGACTGCCATCTGCACTCCGACTGGTCGGACGGCGGGAGCCCGATCCGGGAGATGGCCGCGACCGCGGCTGCGCTCGGCCACGACTGGGCGGTGCTCACCGATCACTCGCCGCGGTTGACCGTGGCCCGGGGCCTGTCGGCCGAACGGCTGCGGGACCAGCGTGCCGAACTGGCCGCGCTCGCCACCTCCTGGTCCCCGTTCCGACTGCTCAGCGGCATCGAGTGCGACATCCTGGACGACGGCTCCCTCGACCAGGAGTCCGAACTGCTGGACGAACTGGACCTGGTGGTGGTGTCGGTGCACTCCAAACTGCGGATGGACGCCGGGGCGATGACCCGGCGGATGGTGACAGCGGTGCGCGATCCGCGGTCGGACGTGCTCGGCCACTGCACGGGCCGGCTGCTGGGCGATCCCGGTCGGCCGGAGTCCGCGTTCGACGCGGACGAGGTGTTCGCCGCGTGTGCGGAGACCGGCACCGCCGTCGAGATCAACTGCCGGCCCGAGCGCCTCGACCCGCCGCGGCGGCTGCTGCGCCGGGCGGTGGCTGCGGGCACGCTCTTCTCGATCGACACCGACGCGCACGCCCCGGGGCAACTCGACTGGCAGCCCTACGGCTGTGCCCGTGCCGAGGAGTGCGGGGTGCCGGCGGAGCGCATCATCAACACATGGACCGCGGACGAGTTGACGGCTTGGGCCGGCACCCGGCGCACCCCGTCCCGGACGGACGCACGCACCTGACCGGCGCGACCGGGCCGTACGGCACCGGATCGTCGGCGACGCACCGAGAACAGAAGGGGAACCAGGCGATGAGCCGGACCAACGGCAACGGCGACGCCACCGGGAACGCCTCGTACGGCAAGAAGCCGTTCAAGCGTTCGCGCAGTCACTTCACGGACCGCATCACCGCGGACGGCCGGGACGGCTGGCCGGTGGAGGCGGGACGCTACCGACTGGTGGTGAGCAGGGCCTGTCCGTGGGCGAACCGCACGATGATCTCCCGCCGGCTGCTGGGGCTGGAGGCGGCGCTCTCCCTGGCGATCACGGACCCGATCCAGGACGACCGGAGCTGGCGGTTCACCCTGGACCCCGAGGGCCGGGACCCGGTGCTCGGCATCCGGTACCTCAGCGAGGCGTACGACGCCCGGGAGAAGGAGTATCCGGGCGGGGTGAGCGTGCCCGCCGTCGTGGACGTGCCCAGCGGGCAGCTCGTCACCAACGACTTCCAGCAGATCACCCTCGACTTCGCCACCGAGTGGACGGAGTTGCACCGCGAGGGCGCGCCGGACCTGTACCCCGAGGCCCTGCGCGGCGAGATCGACGCGGTGATGGAGGACGTCTACCGGGACGTCAACAACGGGGTGTACCGATCCGGGTTCGCCAGCGACCAGGCGACCTACGAGACCGCCTGCCGGGCGCTGTTCCAACGCTTGGACGCGCTGACCGAGCGCCTGTCCGACCAGCGGTACCTGGTCGGGGACACCCTCACCGAAGCGGACGTCCGGCTGTTCACCACCCTGGTCCGCTTCGATCCCGTGTACCACGGGCACTTCAAGTGCAACCTGTGGAAGATCGCCGAGAACCCGGTGTTGTGGGCGTACGCCCGGGACCTGTACCAGACCCCCGGGTTCGGGGACACCGTGGACTTCGACCACGTCAAGCGGCACTACTACCAGGTGCACACCGGGGTGAACCCGACCGGGATCGTCCCGATCGGCCCCGAGCTGTCCGGCTGGCTCGCCCCGCACGGGCGGGAGCGGCTGGGCGGCCGGCCGTTCGGGGACGGGACCCCGCCCGGGCCGGTGCCGCCGGGCGAGGAGGTGCCGGTGGCGGGCCGTCCGGTGCCGGGCGCGGCAGGTCAGGGCGGAGGCGGGGGGACGGAAGTCGGTCGGCCGCCGATGGCGTAGGTGACCCTGCGCCGCAGCCCGCTCCAGCGGCGGTCGTGGCGGTAGGCCCTGGTCCGGGCGCGGGCCCGGGCCCGGGGCCGACGGCGGTAGAGGCGCCGGGCCCACCAGGAGTCGGGACGGGCCAACCGGACGGCGCCGACCAGGGCGAGGAAGGGCACCAGGACGCCGATCACCGCGATCCTCCCCTTGCCCTTCACCAGGGCGAGGAGCGACAGCAGCAGGTTCCCGAGGACGCTGAGGACCGCCGTCGCCCGGTTCTGGACCTCCTCGCCGCTGAGGCCGTCGACGCCGAACGGGGAGAAGCCGAGCAGCAGCAGCGAGGCCAGCGCCACGGTGACCACGACGACCTCGACGCTCTTGGTCCCCTCCGTGGTCCAGTACACGTCGCTCAGGTAGAGCACCAGCGCGAACTCGTCCAGGACCAGGCCGGTGCCCGCGCCGAACAGGACGGCGGCGATGCCGGTGCCGACGCCGCGACCGCTCCCGGCGAGCAGGGCGAAGCCGCCCACCACCATCAGGATGATCCCGGGCACCACGTGGTGCACGTGGAGTCCGCCGGGCGTGACGTTGCGGAACGGTCCCTTCCCGGCGCGGATCATGCGGGTCACCAGACGGGTGAGGGCGAAGGTGACCACGAACGACACCAGGGCGAGCAGCAGCGGGAGCTTGCCCGGCTCGACGATGTCCCGGTACCACCAGCCGCCGTCCACCCGGTCACCGCCCTTGGCCGACGCGGCGCCGGTTCATCTGCGGGGGACGTCGCTGGTGAGGGTGAACAGCCCTCCGTCGGGGTCGCGGACGGTCACCTCGGGGCCGTACGGGGTGTCCTGGCGGGCGGTCTCCTGCCCCCCGTGGTCGAGGGCGGCACGGACCCGGGCCTCCACGTCGGGCACCGGGAAGTAGACCTGCCAGCGGGGTCGGACGCCGACGCCGCCCGAGCTGAGTCGGGCCACGACGTGCCCCCCGCTGCGGAGGACCACCTCGTCCTCCTCGTACCCGACGTCGCAGCAGCCCGGCCGGTCACAGGCCCATTCGAGGACCTCGCCGTAGAAGATGGCGGCGTCGAAGGCGTTGCGGGTGCGCAGCCTGACCCAGGCGGGGGCGTCCTTGTGCCAGACGTCCCACCCCGCGAAGAGGCGGCCCGCCCAGATCCCGAACACGGCCCCGTCCCGGTCCGCGGCGAGGGCGCCCCGCCCGCCGGCCAGCGAGAGCGGGCCCACCGCGACCGTGCCGCTGCGCTCCCGGATGCGGGCGGCGGTGACGTCGGCGTCGCCCACCGCGAAGTAGGGCGTCCAGGTGACGGCCATCCGGGCCGTCGAGGCGTGCGCCCCGATGCCCGCCACCGGCATGCCGTCGCTGAGGGCGACGCTGAACCCCTCCCCCAGCCGCCCCTTGCGGAACGTCCAGCCGAGGACGCGGCCGTAGAAGCCCTGGGCCGCGTCCAGGTCGTGGGCGAGCAGGCTGACCCAGCAGGGAGCGCCGAAGACGGTGTCCGTGGTCAGGGGCTGTACGGCGTCGTCCGCCGGGGTTTCCTCGTCCATCGCGGGTCCGTCACCGTCCCTCGGGCTCGTCGGTGCTCTCCAGCCTGCCAGCATTCGGCGGGTCGTGCAGGGCGGCGCCCGGCGACGCTCCGGATGGTGCCCTTCGGCCGGGGGCGTCCGGTCGGCCGTCCGATCGGGTGAGGGGAGAATGAGCGGCGTACTGGAGGGGTGCGCCCGGGTCCGGGCGGCGGTCCGCCCCCTCGGACGGCCCCCTGAGCCGTCAGGAGAAGCGCGTGGCGTCGTTGGAGCAGAGTCAGGTCACGGGTCCCGAGGTGCGGGCGGACTGCTCGCGGTGCTTCGGACTGTGTTGTGTGGCGCTGCCCTTCGCCAGGTCCGCGGACTTCGCGGTCGACAAGCCGGCCGGGAAGCCGTGCGGGAACCTGGACGCCGGGTTCCGCTGCGGCATCCACGGCTCGTTGCGGCAGCGCGGTTTCACCGGCTGCACGGTCTTCGACTGCTTCGGCGCCGGACAACAGGTGTCGCAGGTGACCTTCGGCGGTCGTGACTGGCGTCGCGAGCCGGCCCTGGCCGGGCCGATGTTCGCGGTCTTCCCCGTGTTGCGCCAGGTCCACGAGTTGCTGCGGCACGTGCGGGACGCACTGGCCCTGGAGGGTGCGCACCCGGTGCACGGGGAACTGCGTGCCGTCGAGGAGCGGGTCGTGGCGCTCACCGCGGCCGGGGCGGACGTCCTCCTCGGCTTCGACGTGTCGCCGCTGCGCGCGGAGGTGGGCGTGCTGCTGTCGCGGGCCAGTGACGCCGTGCGCGCCGGGCGGCGGGGGCGCGATCTGCGCGGGGCGGATCTGCTGGGGGCCCGGTTGCGGGGCGCGGACCTACGGGGGGCGAGCCTGCGCGGGGCGCTGCTGGTCGCGGCGGACCTCTCCGGGGCGGATCTGCGCGGGGCGGACGTGCTCGGTGCGGACTTCCGGGATGCGGACCTCGGCGGGGCCGATCTGACCGGGTGCCTGTTCCTGACCCAGCCCCAGTTGGACGCGGCGCGGGGGGACACGGCGACCGTGGTGCCCGAGGGCTTCGGGGCGCCCGCGCACTGGCGTGCCGAGGCCCCGGCCACGGGGCCGGGGCGCGGCACCGGCGGCCAGAGCCGACGGCGCAGGGCACGGGGACGCTGATCGCCCCGGCCCGGGGTCAGTGGGCTCCGCCGCCGCCTCCGCCGAAGGAGCCACTGTGGCCCGGGGTCCAGCGCCTGCGGCGCTGGTCCTCGCTGCGTTTGTTGGGGAGGTGGCCGTGGAGCTGGTAGGGGTTGAGGCCGCCGTGCTTGTCGTACGGCAGCGCGTCCGGTTCGCGGCGCTCGCTGACCTCGTGCACGGCGCCGCCCTCGGGCAGGTGCGGTTGCTGGTCCCGGGTCGGGGGGTCCGGTTCTCTGCTGCGGACGCCGATGCCTATCCAGACGATCCAGATCAGGGCACCGACGATGACCGCCCCGACCAGGAGCGGAATGGCCACCAGAGCCCCGTCGGGCGCCGCAAGAAACACCATGTTTGCTGTCATATCACCCAAATACCCTCTACGGGGTGGGCCCAGTCCTCTTCCCCGCCTCCCGTTGCCGGCCCCTCCCCCGACGGTGCGCAGGGTGACCCCCCGGGCACCCTGCGCTCCCCGGATGGCCCCCGCCGGGCGGCGCCCGGCGGGGGCGGCTCCTAGCGTCCGAGGTGGAGCGGGGTCGCCCGGCACCGGGCGACCCGCAGGACGGGAGTGGTGAGATGCGGGCGATCGTACGGGGACCCGGAACCCTGGCCGTGGCACTGGCCTTCGCCCTGGGCGCGGCGCCCCCGGCCGGGGCGGAGGACGAGGTGCCGCCCCTGGACGAGGCGCTGGTCGACGACGTGGCCCCCGCGGCGGAACAGCCCCCCGCCGCCTGGGAGGTCGGGGTCACCCCGACCCACGTCCCGCCGGGCGGCACGCTGACCCTCAGCTCCCGCGGCTGCCGGGTGCCCACGGTCACCGTGGACTCGGGGGTCTTCGACCCGACGGAACTCCCCGAGGGGCGCTCCGCACCGGTCCAGGTCTCCGCGGAGGCCGAGCCGCGGGCCGAGCACGAAGTCACCTTCACCTGCGACGGCCGCGCGAAGGTCGTCCGGGTCACCATCGGCGAGCGGGACGGCTCCGCACCGCGGGAGCCGGAACACCCCCGGCCTCCGGTGGGTGATCCCGGGGACGCGCCCCCGCCGGAGCACCGGGGCGAGGGGCTCCAGGGCGTCAGGGCGGGGGCGGGCGGCGGGCCCGGGCCGCTCGAACCGGTGCAGTGGGCGCTCGGCGCCGCCCTCGTCGCGGGCTCGGTGCTCGCCGCGGGGTACTGCGCGGTGCGACGCCGGGGCAGCCGCTGAGCGTCCCGGCACTCAGTGCCGCCGGCCGCCGGCCCGGGCGCGCCGGGCCAGCGCCACTCCGGCGCCCAGCGCCCCCACCGCGAGCAGGCCCGCGCCGAGGACCGCCTCGGTACGCGTCGGCCGGCCGTCGAGGGCGCCCCCGAGCCCGCCGCGGACCCCGCCGGCGGAGGGGGCGGCGCCGGTCGGTGGGCTCGTCGTGGCGCCGGGGGTCCGGTCCGGCGGCGCCGGGACCGAGGTCGCCGGGAGGGGGGTCCGGACCGGCGGAGGGGTGGTGGGGCCCGCCACCAGGACACTGCCGATCCACCGACTGGCCGGGCTCCCGCAGTCGCCCTCGACCACGACGGCCACCGCCCCGGTCAGCCCGCTCGCCAACCGCCCGGTGGCCTGGTAGCGCCCGGCCCCCGCCGGAGCGAGCACCAGGGGCGCGGCCAGCCCCTGCCCGTCCGTCACCCGGGGTGCGGGCGCCGCCACCGCCGAACAGTCCACGATCAGGGTGAAGGACCCGCCGGGCGCCACCACGGACGGGGTCATCGCGGCGCTCGCCCCGCCCCCCTCGACGGCCGAGGCCACCAGGGCGCCCGGGGCCGCCACGGACAGCAGGGCGGTGGTCGTCACGACCGCGGTGCGGGTACGGAACACGGCCGTCCACTCCTTCGACTCCGTCGACGGTCCTTCGGTGGACGCGGGGTCCGGGACCACGTCAGCCCCTATCTCCCGCCGGGCCGGGGGCTAAGCGCGATCACCCCGCCACCCCCCGGTTCGGCCCAGCGATCGCCCCCGGGAGCACGCACCGCGGCGGCCGTTCGCGTCCCCTCCCGTGGCCGGGCGGGACCGGACGCGGTTCCCTGCTGGAGAAGGCCCCGTTCGACGAGGAGACCCATGGCCGACTACCGCATCGAGACCGTCCGCAACGACCACCGGGACTGGACCGCCCGCAACGACCGCGGTGCCGAAGTCCGGATCGGCGCCGCCGACGACCCGTCCGTGCAGCCCTCGTTCACCCCGGTGGAACTGCTGCTGGCCGCGCTCGGCGGCTGCGGCGGCCTCGTCGTCGACCGCACCGCACGGGCCGTGCCGCACCCGGACCTACGCATCACGGTGGAGTCGAGGTCCCTCCCTGAGGATGACGGCCGGGTGGGGGCCGTGCGCGTAACGTACGAGATGGCCCTGCCCGAGGGGGACGACCGGGCCTTCGACGTCTTCGCGCGCGGCGTCCGCCTGACCCACGAGAAGTACTGCACCGTGAGCCGCACGGTGGAGCACGGTGCCCGGGTGGAGGCCGTGCTGCCGGACGGCACGGTCGGCTTCGCGGCGGGCTGACGTCCGTTCCGCCGAGTGACCGGGACGGCGGAACGACGAACCAGCGACCCGACACCGGGGGGACCCGACCCGTGGACACCCAGCACGACGCACAGCGACCGGAGAAGCCGGACCCCGCCCCCTGGCGGACCCTGCTGGACCACGCCCGGCCGCACCGCCGGGCGCTGCTCCTCGGCGCCCTGTTGGGCCTGGTCACCGGAGCGACCGGGCTGGCGCTGCCGCTGGCGGCGAAGGCCCTCATCGAGAACCTGGGCCGGGACGAGTCCATCGCCGGTCCGCTCGTCGTGATGACGGCGCTGGTCGTGGCGAACGCGGTGATCGGCGCGCTCGGCGGGTACCTGCTGCGCCGGACCGCGGAATCGGTGGTCCTGGGCGCCCGCCGCGCCCTCACCTCCTACCTGTTGCGGCTGCGGATCTCGGCGATGGACCGCAGCGAACCGGGCGATCTGATGGCCCGGGTCACCTCCGACACGACGCTGCTGCGCGAGGTCACCACCGAGGCCCTGGTCGGGTTCTGCACCGGCGGGCTCACCCTGGTGGCGACGCTGGCCATGATGGGCTGGACGGACCCGGTCCTGTTGGCGGTCACCCTCGGGGTGATCGTGCTCGCCGGCACGGTGCTCGGGGTGATCGTGCCGCGGATCAACAAGGCGACCAAGCGCGCCCAGGAGTCGGTGGGGGCGATGGGGGCGGCGCTGGAGCGCGTCCTCGGGTCGCTGCGCACCGTCAAGGCGTCCGGCGCCGAGGCCCGCGAGGAGGCCGCGGTGCACCGTGCCGCCGAGGACTCCTGGCGGCAGAGCGTGCGCGCGGCCAAGTGGGAAGCCGTCGCCGGCAACACCGCCGGGCTCGCCATCCAGGTGGCCTTCCTGACCGTCCTCGCGGTGGGCGGCGCCCGGGTGGCCACCGGGGCGATCGGGGTGGGCACCCTGGTGGCGTTCCTGCTGTTCGTGTTCTACCTGATGAGCCCGATCCAACAGGTGGTGGGCGCGGTGATGCAGTACCAGACCGGCTCGGCGGCCGTGCTGCGCATCCAGGAGGCGCAGCGGCTGCCGGCCGAGCCGGTCGCCGCGCCGGCGGAGCTGCCCGGACCCGACGAGGCCCCGTTGTCCCTCGCCTTCGACCAGGTCCGCTTCCGGTACGCGGACGACGCGCCGCCCGTCCACCACGGGGTGACGTTCCGGGTGCCGGCGCGGGGGATGACCGCGTTCGTCGGACCGTCCGGAGCGGGCAAGACGACGGTGTTCTCCCTCATCGAGCGGTTCTACGACCCCACGGACGGCCGGATCGAGGTGGACGGCCGCCCCATCGGCGACTGGGAGCTGCCTCGGCTGCGCGCCGCCATCGGATACGTCGAGCAGGACGCCCCGGTGCTCTCCGGGTCGCTGCGCGACAACCTCCTGCTGGGCAATCCGGCGGCCGACGAGGACGAACTCCAGCGGGTGGTGCGGACCACCCGGCTGGCCCCCCTGGTCGAGCGGTTGCCCGAGGGGCTGGACACCCTGGTCGGGCACCGGGGCACCAAGCTGTCCGGCGGCGAGCGCCAACGGGTGGCGATCGCCCGGGCCCTGCTGCGCCGCCCCCGGCTGCTGCTGTTGGACGAGGCCACCAGTCAGCTCGACGCGGTCAACGAGGCCGCGTTGCGGGACACCGTGGCGGAGGTGGCCCGGACGACCACGGTCCTGGTGGTGGCGCACCGGCTGTCCACGGTCACCCTGGCCGACCGGATCGTCGTCATGGACGCCGGACGGGTCAGTGCGGTGGGCACCCACCAGGAGCTGGTGGGCCGGGACCCGCTCTACACCGAGCTGGCCACCACTCAGTTCCTCACCGCCGAACATCCCGAACATCCCGAAGAGGCCGGGGGGCCCGGGGGTCGCGGGGAGCAGCCCGAACCCGCCGTGCCGGCCCCGGTCACCGTCCGGCCTTGAGGACCGGCCCAGCACCGGCGTGCGGGGCGCCCCGTCCCGCACGCCCCGCCGGTCATCCGCTCCAGGTCCACTCGGCGACCTCGGGCAGGTCGGTGCCGTGGACCCGGATCCACGCGTGGTGCCGGGTCCGGACGTCGGCCATGGCCTGCCGCAGCGCCACCGCCCGCACGCCCAGCCCCGGTACCCGGTCCACCACGTCCATCACCAACCGGTACCGGTCCAGGTCGTTGCGGACCACCATGTCGAAGGGCGTGGTGGTGGTCCCCTCCTCCTTGTAGCCGCGCACGTGCAGGTGGGGGTGGCCGGTGCGGCGGTAGGCAAGCCGGTGGATCAGCCAGGGATAGCCGTGGTAGGCGAAGATCACCGGCTTGTCCGGGGTGAACACGGCGTCGTACTCGAAGTCCGTCATCCCGTGCGGGTGTTCGCCGTGCGGCAGCAGCCGCGCCATGTCCACCACGTTGACCACCCGGACGGAGAGCTCGGGCAGGTGGCGGCGGAGCAGGTCGGCGGCGGCCAGCACCTCCAGGGTGGGCACGTCCCCGGCACAGGCCAGCACCACGTCCGGCCCCCCGCTCCGGTCGGGGGCCTCGGTCCCGGCCCATTCCCACACCCCGACGCCGCGGGCGCAGTGCGCACGGGCCTCATCGAGGGTGAGCCAGTCGAAGGAGGGCTGTTTGCCCGCCACGACCACGTTGACCAGGTCACGGCTGCGCAGCACGTGGTCGGCGGTGACCAGCAGGGTGTTGGTGTCCGGCGGCAGGTAGACCCGGACGACCTCGGGGCTCTTGTTGAGCACGTGGTCCACGAACCCGGGGTCCTGGTGGGAGAAGCCGTTGTGGTCCTGGCGCCACACGTGGGAGGTCAGGAGGTAGTTCAGGGAGGCGACGGGTCGCCGCCACGGCAGCCGGCGGGCGGCCCGCAGCCACTTGATGTGCTGGTTGACCATCGAGTCCACGATGTGCGCGAACGCCTCGTAGCTGGAGAACACCCCGTGCCGTCCGGTCAGCAGGTACCCCTCCAACCAGCCCTGGCACAGGTGCTCGGAGAGCACCTCCATCACCCGGCCGTCCCGGGCGAGGTCCCGGTCGGTGTCGAGGAACTCGCCCTGCCACGCCTTGGCGGTGACCTCGTAGAGGGCGTCGAGCCGGTTGGAGGCGGTCTCGTCGGGGCCGACGACCCGGAAGTCCCGGCGGCGGGCGGTGTCCCGCATCACCGCCGCGAGCAGGGAGCCGAGCACCCGGGTCGGTTCGCGCAGGGCGGTGCCGCGCTTGTCGACGGGTACCGCGTGGTCCTCCAGCGGGGGGATCGGCAGGTCACGCAGGAGCAGCCCCCCGTTGGCGTGCGGGTTGGACCCCAGCCGCAGGGCGCCCTCGGGCAGGCAGGACAGCACCTGTTCGGTGGGGCGGCCGGTCGGGTCGAAGAGCTCCTCCGGCCGGTAGGACCTCAGCCACGCTTCGAGTTGTCGCAGGTGCGCCGGATCGTCGCGGACCTGGGCGAGCGGGACCTGGTGGGAGCGCCAGGTGTTCTCGACCGGCACCCCGTCCACCTCGGCCGGGCCGGTCCAGCCCTTCGGGGTGCGCAGCACGATCACCGGCCAGCGGGGGCGCTCGGGGCTGCGGCCCTCCCGGGCCTGCCGCTGGAAGGTGTCGATCCGGTCCAGGGCGGTGTCGAGGACGGCCGCCATCTCGTGGTGGACGGTCAGCGGGTCGTCGCCGCTGACGTGCAGCGGCTCGTGCCCGTAGCCGCGCAGCAGGTCGTCCAACTCGTCCTGGGGGAGCCGGGCGAGGACCGTAGGGTTGCTGATCTTGTAGCCGTTGAGGTGGAGGATGGGCAGGACCGCCCCGTCGCGCACCGGGTCGAGGAACTTGTTCGCGTGCCAGGAGGTGGCGAGCGGACCGGTCTCGGCCTCGCCGTCCCCGATGACGCAGGCGACCAGCAGCCGCGGGTTGTCGAGGGCGGCGCCGTAGGCGTGGGCCAGGGAGTAGCCGAGTTCCCCGCCCTCGTGGATCGAGCCGGGGACGTCGGGGGCGACGTGGCTCGGCACCCCGCCGGGGAAGGAGAACTGGCGGAACAGCCGCTCCATCCCGTCCGCGTCCCGGGTGACGTCGGGGTACGTGTCCGAATAGCTGCCCTCCAACCAGGAGTTGGCGAGGACCGCCGGACCGCCGTGCCCCGGCCCCCAGACGCACAGGGCGTCGAGGCTCCGGGCGCGGATCGCCCGGTTGAGGTGGGTGTGCACGAGGTTGAGCCCGGGCGAGGTGCCCCAGTGGCCCAACAGCCGGGGCTTGATGTGCTCGGGGCGGAGCGGTTCGGTGAGGAGGGGGTTGGCGATCAGGTAGATCTGTCCGACGGCCAGGTAGTTCGCGGCCCGCCAGTGGGCGTCCAGTGCGGCTGCTTCGGTGTCGGTGAGTACGGGGGAAGCCGGGGTGCGGACGTCCGGCATGAGCCTCATCTCCAGGGTGCATCGGCGGTGCGTCGGGGATCTCGCGGCGCCGTTCGGCGCTCGGCGGTGTTCTCTGGTGTTCGTCGGTGTGGTTGCTCGTCGGCGCTCGTTGGTTCCTGTGCTCTTTCGACCCTGGCTCCCCCGGGCCGGGCCCGCAACGCAGAGGACACGCCGTACGTGCGGGTGCACGTCTTCGCACGTGCCCCGCCGACCCCGGAAGGATTCCTCGCCGTAGGGATCGCTCAGCGCGACGCAGTAGACGCTCCTGGACACCGCTCCTCAGGGCTGCCGCCCCGGGGCCGGCTCGGTCTCGGCTCGCCGAGGCGGGCGGCGGGGGTCAGCCTGGTAGGGGCGGCCGCTCCGGCGGCCGGTCCGGCACGTGCCCCGGACACTCGGAGCACACGGGAGAGGGGATGACCCATCGTGAACAGCACGGCACACCCCGCGGCCGAGGTCGTGGTGGAGTTGAGTGACTGCTCGAAGGACGACGCGGGCACGGTCTTCGGCGTCCTGCGGTCCGTCTTCGACTGCGACCGGGGACCGAGCGACCTCCCGCAGGACGCCGCCGGCGGCCGTCCGTCCGTCTGGTCGGCGACCTTCGACACCACCCGCATCCGCACCGCGCCCCCGGCGACCGCCCTCCGGGACGCGGTGACCGCCGAGGCCCAGGGCGGCTACCTGGCCGTGGACCGGCTGCGGGCGGCGTTGGCGGCGGCGTTCACGGTGGAGCAGGAGGGCACGGTCTCCGGCGACCAGGAGAAGGAAGTGGAGTTGCTGTTGCGCAGCGGCTGACCCGGCTCCACCCCCTCCCCGCACCCGGACGGCCGGACGGGCACCCACCGGTGCCGTACGTCGCGCGGGAGCCCCACCCGCGCGAGACCTGCGTGCGCTGTCCGCCGAAAGTGCGCTCCACGGCATGCCGAACGCGCCGGCGCGCACCGCTGCGCCTCGCGCGCGGACGGGTTTTGCCGCTTGGCCGGGAGCACTCCGCGGAAGGGCGCTACGCCCCGTGACACCGGAGCGACATATGTGCTCCCCGTGTGCGCTCCCCGTGCTCCGACACCCCGACGGTCGACGGTCCTGCGGCGAAAGCCTGCGGAGGAATCGGGGAGGAAGAGTGCCCTTCCCGCGGGGATACCGTGAACGGTTGCCCGTGGAACCAGTTCGGGCGGCGGTGGCACCCCGGGCCGATTGGCCCGTTCCCTACGGTTTTGCCGCCTCGGCCGCCATGCCTCCAGACGCTCCCAACACCCGACAAGGACGACATACCACGGCCCCCAACTCGGCCGTACGCCAACCCCCTTGACGCCTCCGCCGCCGTGGGTATGGTCTGGTCCAAGAACAGCACCAGAACGAATCCTTCCGGATGCATGCGGCCCTCACTCCGTGCGCGCCCCGCACGGACCGCCGCCGCTCTTGGCCCCACCCACGAGTGGTCGTCCTCCACCCCGCCCGGGTTCCCCACTTCCCGGACCGGACGGAGGAACGGCCTGAAGTGAAGGAGAGAACGTGAACGTCAAGAAGAAGACCGCCGCGATCGTCGGCGCCGCGCTCGCCCCCGCCATCGCCCTCAGCCTGCCCGCCCCCACGGCCGGCGCCCACGGGTACGTCTCGTCCCCGCCGAGCCGCCAGGCGCAGTGCGCCGCCGGATCGGTCAGCTGCGGGAACATCAAGTACGAGCCGCAGAGCGTCGAGGGCCCCAAGGGGCTGCGGAGCTGTAGCGGCGGCAACGGCCAGTTCTCCGAGCTGGACAACGACGGCAAGAACTGGACGGTGACGCCGGTCAACCGCACCACCCAGTTCCAGTGGAAGCTGACAGCCCGTCACGCCACCAGCACCTGGGAGTACTACGTCGGCGGGCGCAAGGTCGCCGAGTTCAACGACGGCGGGGCGCGCCCCGGTGCCACCGTGAGCCACTCCGTCAACCTCGGTGCCACCGGCAAGCAGAAGGTGCTCGCGGTGTGGAACATCGCCGACACCCCCAACGCCTTCTACGCCTGCATCGACGTCAACGTCCGCTGACCCGGTCGCCCGCTCCGCCCGGCGCCGTGCCCTTCGGGGCGCGGCGCCGCGGCGCGTGCCGCCCCCCTCCCCCACGCCCGAACCCGTAGCCTGCCCGCGGGCGTTCCCGGTCGGACCCGGCCGCGGAACGGACCCGGAGCGGAAGGGGCGGCATGCGCGCGGGCACGATCGTTCGGGCGGCACCGGGGGTGCACCTGGTGCACGGCAGCGACACCAACTGGGTGGTCGTCACCGAAGGGGACGCGGTCACCCTGGTGGACACCGGATACCCCGGCGACCGGGACCGACTGCTGTGGTCGCTGGCCGAGTTGGGGCGTTCTCCGCACGAGGTGGCGGCCGTGCTCCTCACCCATGCGCACAACGACCACCTCGGCAACGCCGAGTACCTGAGCCGGACCTTCGGCACCCCGGTCCTGCTGCACCCCCGGGAGGCCCCGCACGCCCGGCGCGAGTTCCTGCACCAGATCGGGGTGGGTACGGTGCTCGCCAACGCCTGGCGCCCCGGCGTCCTGCCCTGGGCGGTGCGGGCGCTGCGGTCCGGTGGGACACGGCGGGTGCCGGTGGCCGCCCCGTGCCCGTTCCCGACCGAGGGCGCACTGGACCTGCCGGGTCGACCGGTCCCCGTGCACACCCCCGGCCACACGGACGGGCACTGCGTCTACCACCTCCCCGCCGCGGGTGTGGTGATCTCCGGCGACGCCCTGGTCACCGGCCATCCCACGAGCCGGCACCGGGGCCCCGGGCTGCTCCCCCCGATGTTCGACCACGAACGGGCCGCCGCCCTCGCCTCGCTCCACTCCGTCGCCGGGCTGGCCGCAGACGTCCTGCTGCCCGGGCACGGCCCGGTGCACCGGGGGTCGGTAGCCGCGGCTGCCCGGGCTGCCGCCGCGACCGCGGGTTGAGCCCTCAGGCCAGGAAGGGGAGCCGGGCGCGCAGGACGGGATGGGCGAAGCCCTTCCCCGCGGCCCAACGGGTCACTTCCGCGACGGCCAGTTCGGTCAGCCGCCGCCACTCGTTGCCCTGGGAGCCCGCCAGGTGCGGGGTGAGGAGGACGTTGTCGCACTCCCACAGCGGATGGTCGGCGGGCAGGACCTCGGGGTTCGTGACGTCGAGGACCGCACGGATCCGGTCGGTGAGGAGCAGTTCGGTCAGGGCTCCCTGGTCGACCACCCCGCCACGGGCGGTGTTCACCAGGACCGCGTCCTGCCGCATGGAAGTGAGCAGCGCCCGGTTGACGAGCCCCTCCGTCGCGGGCAGGAGCGGGGTGTGGACGCTCACCACGTCGCTGTCGGCGAAGAGTTCGCGGATGCCGACCGGCCGGGCGCCGAGCGCACGGGCCTCCGCATCCGTGACGTACGGATCGTGCAGCAGCAGTTCGAGGTCGTGGGGGCGCAGCAGTTCGAGGACCCGCCGCCCGACCGCGGAGGCGGACAGGACGCCCGCGGTGCGCCGGTAGTTGCCGTCGGTGCGCGCGGTCCCGAACCCCTCGTCGCGGGCCCGGCGACCCCGGTAGGCACGGGCCCGTTCCAGGACCCGCTTGCCGGACAGCAGGACCATCGCGACGGTGTACTCGGCGACGGGCAGCGCATGGGCGGCGGCGGCCGAGGAGACCTCGATGCCGCGCTCCCAGCAGGCGTCGGTGATGTGGTGGCGCACGGAGCCGGCGGTGTGCACCACCGCCCGCAGTGCGGGCGCCGCGTCGAGGGCAGCCCGGTCGAGGGGCGGGCAGCCCCGGCCGGTCACCAGGAGGTCGACGTCGGCGAGGGCGGCCAGCGCGTGACCGGTGGCGAAGTCGTCCAGGACCGGCAGGGCCTGGAGGTCGCAGACGGCGGCGAGGGCGGTCAGGGCCTCCGGTTCGAGGAGGGCGTTCGCGGCCTGCCGGGACATGGCGAGGGCGGCGCGGGGACGGGTCGGGGTCACGGTCTCTTCGCCTCTCGTGGGGACCGGAGTGCGCTCTGTCCGGCGAACGGCCGGCCCGTACCCACCGATCCGGGCACGGGTAGGGGCATCCTGGACGTCCCTGCGGAGAGCGGTCAAGCGGTTCCCCCTCCGAACTCACGGACACCACAAGCCCGTTCGCGACACTCCGCGCGTCCGGCTGCGTCGTGCCCCTGTCGCCACGGCGGGGCGGGTGCGGTTCCATGGGGGGATGACCGACGACGCGATCGAGAAGAACGGCGGACCGGAGCGGGAACCGGGCGACGGGGTGGCGGACGGACTCGGCGAGGAAGCGCGGCGCATGATGAGCGCCAACCGGGCGAACTGGGACGCGCGCACCCCCGTCCACCTGGCCAGCCGGTTCTACGGGCTGGACGAGGAACTCGACCCGGCCCGGTGGTTCGCCCCCTTCGAGTGGGGGGACCTCGGACCGGTCCGGGACCGGGACCTGGTCCACCTCCAGTGCCACCTCGGCTCCGAGACCCTCGCGTTCGCCCAACGCGGGGCCCGGGCGGTCGGCCTCGACCTCTCGGGGGCCTCGGTGGCCGCCGCACGGGACATCGCCGCGCGGGCCGGCGCCGACGTCCGCTACGTGCAGGCGAACGTGTACGACGCCGTGCGGGCCCTCGACGGCCGGCGGTTCGACATCGTGTACACGGGCAAGGGCTCGCTGTGCTACCTGCCGGACCTGGACCGGTGGGCGCGCACGGTGGCCGACCTCCTCCGGCCGGGCGGGGCGTTCTACCTGGTGGAGTTCCATCCCCTGCTCAACGCCCTCGGCCCCGTCCCGGGCCAGGACGAGGGCTCCGACCTGCTGCTGAGGCACGACTACCTGGCGGGGCGGGGGGCGATCCACCGGGACGCCCGGTACACGTACACGGACGGGCCCGCGGTGGCGGGCGCCACGGACAGCTTCGAGTGGCGGCACGGAGTGGGCGAGGTGGTGACGGCGGTGCTCGACGCCGGGCTGCGGGTCGAGGTGCTGCGCGAACACGACGAGTTGCCCTGGCCGCGCTGGCCCGGCATGGTCCGCACCCCGTCCGGCTGGTGGCGCCTGCCGGAGGGGGCGCCGCGCGTTCCGCACCTGTTCGCGCTGCGGGCCTCCGCGCCCGTCTGACCGGCGCACGCCTGGTGGGGGGTCGGTACGGGGTCGTCGGAAGATGACCCCGCGACGCCCTACACATAAAGAAAAAATGAGAGCACTATGGACATATCGACATGAGCGGCACGCGCGGTCGCGACGGCGTGGTCGGGCGTGTGGCAGCGAAGGAGTCGAGTCTCATGGCCGACGTCTCACATCACAGGGCGGACATCACCTCCCACCCTGACGCTTCCGAAATGCGGGCACGGTACGAGCGCGTGCTGGGCGACCGCGACGTGGCGTTCGTGGACGGACCGGTGTTCCTGCTCGGTCTGTACTGCGCCATCTCCCCGTGGACCGTCCACTTCGCGAGCGGCCAGCCCACCCTGGCCACCCACAACCTGATCGTGGGCATCGCGATCGCGGCCCTGGCCCTCGGGTTCACCGCGATGCCGACCAGGATGTACGGCCTGAGCTGGGCCATGTGCGCCATGGGCGCCTGGCTGGTCATCGCCCCCTGGGTGGTGGGCAGCAGCCCCGACACCGGCGTCATCCTCAACAACGTCATCGTCGGCGCCCTGACCTTCCTGCTGGGCTTGGCCTGCGTGGGCACGGCCATGCGCAGCGGACGCCAAGGGTGACCGACGAGACCCGCGGCAGGAGGTGACCACCGGTCGCCGCGGGTGACCCGAACGCCCACCCACCGGCCCGGCCACCGCGCCGACCGGTCGGTGGCGCACCCACGCGCACGAGGCTCCGAGCCGGCCCCGGGAACGCCCGGGGCCGGCTCAGGGGTCGATGAGGCCGGCCCTGATGGCGTACCGGGTGAGTTCCAAGCGGTCCTTGAGGCCCAGCTTCTGGAGCAGGTTGGCCCGGTGGCGTTCCACCGTCTTCACGCTGATGACGAGCAGGTCGGCGATCTCCTTGGAGGTGTGGCCCTCCGCGACCAGCTTGAGGATCTCCTCCTCGCGCTCGGTGATGGTGCGGGCGGGCAGGCGCTCCCCCCGCTCGACCCTCTCCAGGTAGCCGCGCACCAGCGCGGGCACCGCTCCCGGATGCACGAAGGGCTCGTCCCGCATGGCGGCGCGACAGGCTTCCACCAGGTCCCGGTCTGCGACCGACTTGAGGACGTACCCGCTGGCCCCGACCTTCAGCGCCTCGAAGAAGTACTGCTCGTTGTCGTACATCGTCAGGAAGAGGATGCGCAGGTGCGGTAGGCGCCGGGTGAGTTCGCGGGCCGCCTGCAGTCCGGTCATCCGGGGCATGCCGATGTCGAGGATGGCCAGGTCCACCGGGGTGGAGCGGGCCGCGGCGACCGCCTCGGCCCCGTCCCCCGCCTCGGCGACCACCAGGAGGTCGGGTTCGCCGTCGAGGATGAGCCGCACCCCCCGGCGGACCAGGGCGTGGTCGTCGGCCAGCAGGATGCGGACCGGTCCGGCCCGCCCGGCGGCCGGGCGCCCGGGGCGCGGCGGCTGGACGGGGCCCCGGCCCGGACTCCGTGGAGCGCGCCCCGGGGGCTTGCCCGCACCGGACGGCGGTTCGGATGGGGTCATGGGTCGGTTTCCTCCGCCGGTTCGTGGACGTGCAGCCGTACTTCCGTGCCCGGCGCCCCCGTGCGGGGACCCACGGTCAGCTCCGCCCCGATCAACAGGGCGCGTTCCCGCATGCCGCGGATGCCCGCCCCCTCGGCGGCGTCGCCGATGCCGCGGCCGTCGTCGGTGACCACCAGTTCGGTGCGGCCCCCGGCGCGGCGCAGTTCCAGGGTGACCTCGCGGGCCCGGGCGTGGCGGGCGGCGTTGGTGAGCGCCTCCTGCGCGACCCGGTAGACCACGAGTTCGGTGTCGTGGTCGAGGGCGGGTGCGGTGCGGGGGGCGCCCGCGACCCGGGTGCGCACGGCCACTCCGTGGTCGGGGAACTCGGCGCCGAGGGCGCGCAGGGCACTGGCGAGGCCGAGTTCGTCCAGCACTCCGGGGCGCAGCCGTCGGGCGATCCGACGGATCTCGTCCAGGGTGCCGCGGGTGGCCTCCTGGGCGAGGGCGACCTCCTCGCGCAGGTCCGCGGGGGCCCGGTCGGCGACGCGCTTGAGTTGCAGGAGCACGACGGTGAGGGTCTGGCCGACCTCGTCGTGGAGTTCCTGCGCGATGCGGTGCCGCTCGTCCTCCTGGGCGGAGAGCACCCGGGCGGTGCTGCTGGCCCGGTCGTGTTCGAGTCGGTCCAGCATGGTGTGGTAGGTGCCGATCAGGTCGGCCATCTCGGCGGGGCCGGTCACCGGGAGCCTGTTCCCGGGGCGCAGCAGGTCGGCGGTGGCCATCGCCCGGCTGAGCCGGCCCAACGGGGCGAGGCCGATCCTCAGGACCACCGCACTGACGACGAGCATCACCACGAGGCCGATCACCACGGCGAGCGCCTCCCCCGGGCGGACCGGGGTGGAGACCGTCACGGGGCCCAGCAGCAGCACGGCGGCCACCATCAGCACGGCGGCGTTGAGCAGGAAGATCCGCCAGAACAGCGACACGCTCCCCCTATCCTTCCTCGTGCGTGCGCGTGACGATCCACCCGCCACGGCCCCGGACCCGCGGCGCGGACCTCTCCCCGACCAGTGTCACCCGCTGATCGGGGGGCCGTCCATCCGTGGTGACACCCATGTCGGTGGTGAGGCGCTGATGGCAGCATGAGGCGGCTTCGCCGGGGCCGGTGGACGGGGGACGGCCGGGTGCGTGATCGACTGTCCCCCGCCGATCAGCGATCGGCGGCACCCACGCGGTACACGAGAACAGAGCGACACGACAAGAGGGGGGACCAGGCTGTGCCTGCTCCACGGATGCGGACGACGCCCTTGCCGGGGATCGGCGTCCAGTACGACCTGACCACACGGGAACATCAACACCTGTCGGTGGTGGCCCATCGGGACGGCACCCGCACGGTGAACATGTACCGGTCGGACGACCCGGACGCCTGCGCACACTCCATGCACCTCACCACCGGTGAGACGGCGTCCCTGATCGACGCGCTCACCCCCGAGCACCACAGCTCCAGCCTGCTGCACACCACCGACCTGGGTCTGGTGGCCGAGCGGATCGAGGTCACCAGCATCTCCCTGTGGAACGGCAAGGTGCTGGGCGACACCCGGATCAGGACCGAGACCGGGGCGTCGGTCGTCGCGGTGCTCCGGCGGTCGGGGGCGATCCCGTCCCCCGGCCCGGACTTCCGTTTGGCGGGCGGCGACACCCTCATCGTCATCGGCACCCGCGAGGGCGTCGAGGCGGCGGCCACGATCATCGGGCAGGAGTGAGCGCGTGCATTCTGCGGTCCTGTTGATCGAATTCGGTGCGATCATCCTCGCTCTGGGGCTGCTCGGACGCATCGCGGGCAGACTCCGGTTCTCGCCGATCCCCCTGTACCTCCTGGCCGGCCTGGCCTTCGGGGAAGGCGGACTGCTACCGCTCGGAGCGAGCGAGGAGTTCGTGGCGATCGGGGCCGAGATCGGTGTGATTCTGCTCCTCCTGATGCTCGGCCTGGAGTACACGGCGAGCGATCTGGTCTCCAACCTCAAGACGCAGTACCCGGCGGGCGCCGTGGACTTCGCGCTCAACGCGTTGCCCGGCGCCGCCGCCGCACTGCTGATGGGCTGGGGCCCGGTGGCGGCCGTGGTGCTCGGCGGCGTGACCTGGATCTCCTCGTCCGGGGTGATCGCCAAGGTCCTCGGCGACCTGGGCCGGGTCGGCAACCGCGAGACGCCGGTGGTCCTCAGCGTGCTGGTCCTGGAGGACCTGGCGATGGCGGTCTACCTGCCGATCATCACCGCGCTGCTGGCCGGGGTCTCGCTCGCGGCGGGCAGCGCCACGCTGGCGATCGCGCTGGGCGTCGCCGGCCTGGTGCTGTTCGTGGCGGTGCGCTACGGCCGGGTGATCTCCCGGTTCGTCTCCAGCGACGACCCGGAGAAGCTGCTGCTGGTGGTGCTGGGCCTGACGATCCTGGTCGCCGGCATCGCGCAGGAACTCCAGGTGTCGGCCGCGGTCGGCGCGTTCCTGGTGGGCATCGCGCTCTCCGGTGAGGTGGCCGAGGGCGCCCACACGCTGCTGAGCCCGCTGCGGGACCTGTTCGCAGCCGTGTTCTTCGTGTTCTTCGGGCTGCACACGGACCCGGCCAGCATCGTGCCGGTCCTGGTGCCCGCACTCGCGCTCGCCGTGGTCACGGCCGGCACGAAGATCGCCACCGGCTACTGGGCGGCGAAACGCGCCGGGGTCGGCGTCAAGGGCCGCTGGCGGGCCGGCGGCACGCTGGTGGCGCGTGGCGAGTTCTCCATCGTCATCGCCGGTCTGGCGGTGACCGCCGGGGTGGAACCCTCGCTCGGCCCGCTGGCCACCGCCTACGTGCTGATCCTCGTGGTGATCGGGCCGCTGACCGCCCGTTTCACCGAACCGATCGCGGCACGTGTCACCGCCCACCTGCGGGAACGACGCGGCCAGCCTCCCCTCGTCGAGAGCGGGATCGTGCTGCCCGAGCAGTCGACGTCCTCGCCCGGAGCGGCGGAGTCCGCGGAGGCGAAGCACTCCTCGACCCGCGAGTGACCGGGTGCCCCGCCCGGGTGTCCGACCCGGGCGGGGCCGACGCCGTCACGGCGCGGGCGGCGGTATCCGCCGGTAGGCGGTCCGCGCACTGGCCACCCGGGCCACCAGGGTGCCGGTGAGCGCCGCGCCCAGCAGCAGGGACATGCGCTGGAGGTCCACCGGGGCGCTCCAGGTCAGCACCCCGGCGGGCGGGATGCCGAAGGCGTTGAAGAACAGCCAGCACAGACAGGCGATGCCGGGGACGGCGCCCAGCCGGGCGCGGGCGCCGAGCGCCGCGGCCAGGACGGACAGCACGGCCAGGTGCACCAGGGGCTCGCCGGGGCCCAGCGCCTGGTTCACCCCGCCGACCAGCAGCCCCGAGCCGAGGACGGCGCCCGCCCACACCCGCGGGGTGGCCACGGGTTCGGGCACCGCTCTCGCTCCGGTACTCAGCAAACGCCACTGCACGTGTCCGCCCTCCTCGCCGTTCCCGTGGTCCGGTGCGCCGGTCGCACCCACCGGGTGGGGAGCCGCCGCTCCGGCCGGCCGTCGCCGGGCCCGTGACGGCGCGACCGGCCCGCCGTGGTGGGACCCCGGCCGGGTAGCTTACGGTCCATGGTTCTCCAGATCAGCGCCACCAACCCCGAGCACCCGGCCCTCCTGCTCGACCTGCCCTGGGACACTCCCCTGGAACACTGGCCCGAACACCATCTGGTGGCCCTCCCGCGCGGCATCTCCCGCCATGTGGTGCGCTACGCGCGCGCCGGTGACGAGGTGGTCGCCGTCAAGGAGTTGGCCGCCCGGCCGGCGCTGCGCGAGTACGAGCTGCTGCGCGTCCTGGACCGGATGGGGATACCGGGCGTCGACCCGCTCGCCGTGGTCACCGGGCGCACCGACACCGGGGGCGAGCCCCTGGAGCCGGTGTTGATCACCCGCCACCTGAAGGGCTCGCTCCCCTACCGGTCGATGTTCGAGACCACGATGCGGCCCTCCACCATGGGCCGGTTGATGGACGCCCTGGCCGTCCTGCTGGTGCGGCTGCACCTGGCCGGTTTCGCCTGGGGCGACTGCTCCCTGTCGAACACGCTGTTCCGGCGGGACGCGGGGGCCTTCGCCGCCTACCTGGTGGACGCGGAGACCGGGGAACTGCACGAGCGGCTGAGTAACGGGCAGCGCGACTACGACGTGGACCTGGCGCGGGTCAACATCGCCGGTGAGCTGATGGACCTGGAGGCGGCGGGGGCGCTGCACCCCTCGGTGGACCCGGTGGAGTTCGGCACCACGATCTGCGGGCGCTACCGGGAGCTGTGGACGGAGCTGACCCGGGAGTCGGTGTACCCGGTGGGCAAGCGCCACTACATCGACCGACGGATACGACGGCTCAACGACCTCGGGTTCGACGTGGCGGAGATGCAGATCAGCCAGGGGGACGAGGGGGACCGGGGGGACACGGTGACCTTCGTGCCGAAGGTGGTGGACGCCGGCCACCACCAGCGCCAACTGCTGCGACTGACCGGGATGGACACCGAGGAGAACCAGGCCCGCCGGCTGCTCAACGACCTGGAGGGCTGGATGGCGACCCAGGACGACTACGCGCCGGGCGACCCGCTCGGGGCCCGCCCCGAGGTGTTGGCCCACCGCTGGGTGCGCGAGGTGTTCCGTCCCACGGTGCGCTTGGTTCCGCTGGAGATCCGCAAGCAGGTGGACCCGGCGCAGATCTTCCACGAACTCCTGGAACGGCGACTGGATCTGTCGGAACGGGCGGAGCACGACGTGACGCTGGAGGCGGCGGCCGAGGAGTACGCGGCCGGGTGGCGCCCCCCGCTGTTGGTCCAGGGGGACGCCGTGGAGTGAGCCGGGCGGCGCGGGCCGCTCAGGCGGCCGCGCGGACCAACCGGGCCCGACCGATCTCGGCGACGTTCTTCATCAGCTCGGCGTTCGCCCAGGCCAGCAACTGGGCCCGGGGGCACGGGGGGCTTCCGGGGCCCAGGCCCGGTACCTCGGCGTCCAGGTCGGCGTCGGTGAGCGCGTCCAGTGCGGCGTTCCACTCGGTGTGCAGCCCGCGCAGCCACGCCACCGTCGAAGCGCCGTCGCCGGGCCAGGTGACCTCGGTCCGCTCGCGCGGAACCCGGCCCCGGACCTGGTCGAGGGCGGTCGACCACCACCAGCCGAGGTGCCAGCTGAGCCAGCCGATGGTGGGCACCGGCACCGGGTCCGGTTCGACGTCGGCCCAGTCCGGCACCCAGGTGCCGTCCGGGGCGGGGCGCACCGTCCAGACGTGGGAGGCGGCCGGCTCGGCGAGGAAGTCGGCTTCCTCCAGCCGGTCGAGGTGGTACTCGAAGAGCGACCAGGTGAGGTCGGACTGCCAGCGCAGCAAGGCGATTCGGGTCGAGGTCACCGCCCGACCCAAGCACGGGACGATCGGGGACGCCAATCGTTTTCCGGGCGCCCCCGGGCCGTCACCAGACGTCGCGCGCGGTGCGCTCGTCCTCCGGGTCGACCAGGTGGACGGCCGCCTCCTCCGCGGAGGCCGCCGCACCGTCGATGCCGACGTCGGAGGCGATCAGGTCGCCGACCGGGTTCTCGTGGGCGCCCTCGTCGGGGGCCACCAACCGGCCCGCCCGGACCCGGCCCACCTCCGCGTCCCGCGGTTCCCCGTCCGTGTCGGTCGTGTCGCCGACCCCGTCGCCCTCGGGCACCCGGACGTCCGGCAGTTCCTCGGCCAACCGCTGCTCCAGCGTCTCGCCGCGCAGCTGGTCGGTGAAGGTCAGGTCGTCCCGGTCCACCGCGTGCGGACGGTCCGGCGGCGAGTACCCGCGGTCGAGCGGATCGTCGACCCCGTCCCTGACGAGGGTGTCGGCCGCGTCGAGCAGCCCCTCGTCGTCCTGCACCTCGGAGCCGTCGGGCTGATAGACGTCGTCGCCCCGGCCGGTGTCGTGCTGGCGCTCCATGCATTCCATCGTCCACCCGCGTCACCGTTCCGCAAACCCGCGGCGATCGGGGGCGGGCATACCCTGGTACGAGGGGACGACGCGGACTCCTTGGGGGTCGTGATGGTCCAGGAACTGGTGGGAGCGGCCGTGGGGCTCGTCGGGGTCGCCGGGGTCTACGCGGCGACCGCGGCCAGGGTCGTCAAGCAGTACGAGCGGGGCGTGGTCCTGCGGCTGGGGCGGCTGTCCGGCGGGGTGCGCGGCCCCGGCTTCACCATGGTCGTCCCGGTGGTGGACCGGCTGCACAAGGTGAACATGCAGATCGTGACCATGCCGGTGCCCGCCCAGGAGGGCATCACCCGGGACAACGTCACCGTGCGGGTGGACGCGGTGGTGTACTTCCGCGTCGTGGACGCCGCCAACGCGATCATCCGGGTGGAGGACTACCGCTTCGCGGTCTCGCAGATGGCGCAGACCTCGCTGCGCTCGATCATCGGCAAGAGCGACCTCGACGACCTGCTGTCGAACCGGGAGAAGCTCAACCAGGGCCTGGAACTGATGATCGACAGCCCGGCCGTCGGCTGGGGCGTGCAGATCGACCGCGTCGAGATCAAGGACGTGTCCCTGCCCGAGACCATGAAGCGTTCCATGGCGCGCCAGGCGGAGGCCGACCGGGAACGGCGGGCCCGGGTGATCAACGCGGATGCGGAACTCCAGGCGTCCCGCAAGCTCGCCGAGGCGGCGGGGGTGATGTCGCAGCAGCCCGCGGCCTTGCAGTTGCGGCTGTTGCAGACGGTGGTCGCGGTCGCCGCCGAGAAGAACTCGACCCTGGTCCTGCCCTTCCCGGTGGAGTTGCTCCGCTTCCTGGAACGGGCCCAGCGCCCCGCCGACCCGCCGCCCTCGGGTGACGGCGGGACGGACGGGGAGGCTCCCGCTACCAGCTGACGGTCAGGGTGCGCGGCCCCCGGAGGAAGCCCTTGCTCTGGAACGGGACGTCCTCGGGGGCCACCGCCAGCCGCAGGTCCGGATAGCGGGTCAGCAGGGTGGAGAGCATCACCTCGGACTCCATCCTGGCCAGCATCGCGCCCATGCAGTGGTGCGGGCCGTGCCCGAAGGAGAGGTGCGCGGTGCCCAGGCGGTCGAAGTCGATCTCGTCGGGGGCGTCGAAGACCTCGGGGTCGCGGTTGGCGGCGAGGTAGGAGGCGTAGACGGCTTCGCCGGCCCGGATCTGGGCCCCGCCGACCCGGACGTCCTCGGTGGCGATCCGGGGCAGGCCCACTCCGTTGCGGTGCGGGATGTGCCGGATCAACTCGTCGACGGCCTGCGGCAGGAGCTCCGGACGGGCGCGCAGTCGGGCGGCGAGCGCGGGCTGGGTCAGCAGGACGTAGACCATGTTGGAGGTGTTGTAGCGGACCGCGTGGGCGCCGCTGACCAGGATGGCGGTGGCCATGGAGACCGCTTCGGCCTCGGTGATGTCCCCGGCTTCCATGCCTTCGGCGAGCGCTCCGGCGAGGTCCTCCGCCGGCTGTTCCAGGCGGGAGTGCAGCAGGTCCACGATGAAGGCCGTGACCTGTGCCTTGGCCTCGTTGCCGGCCTTCGGGGAGGTCATCGAGAGGATGACGTCCCCCCAGCCGATCAGCCCCTCGCGACCGTCGCGCTCGACGCCCAGCAGGTCGCAGACGACGGTGAGGGGCATCGGCGCGTGCAGATGGGCCACCAGGTCGGCCGGGGAGCCGCCGTCCTCCATCCGGTCGAGCAGGGTGTCGCAGGTCTGCTGGGCGAGGGGGCGCAAGCGTTTGACGGCCCGCCCGGTGAACGCCTTCTGCACGCTCTTGCGCAGCCGGCTGTGGTACGGCGGGTCCGCGTAGTTGAGGCCGGCGGTGGAGGCCACCCGGTGGCCCGACATGCCGGTGACGGTGGTCTCGGCGAGGGCGGCCCGGCTGAACCGAGGGTCGGAGGTGACGAACTTGACGTCCTCGTAGCGGGTGACGAGCCACGCCTCGTGGCGGTCGCCAGCGAAGGGCAGGGTGATCCGGGCGACCCGTTCCCCGTGCAGCACCTCGGTGAGCAGCGGGTCGAAGGTGAGCGCGGGCAGGTCGTCGACGGCCCAGTCGTGCACCGGGTGGTCCGCCGTGTCGATCGGAGGGGCCGGAGGGGCGGCGCTCGCCGACCCGGCGGAGGAGGCGGTCCCTGCGGTGCTGGGCCGGTAGGTCATCGTGCTCGTCTCCCGGTGGGTGGGGGCATCGGACGGGTGCCGGGCGGCCGGTGCGGCCCGGTCGTGTCGATGCCTTCCCGCACGGGAAGGGGGCCGACAACACCGGGGCGGATGCGACGCCTGAACGGAGGACGGCGGGCATTCACACCCGCACATTCCGTGAATGTGATCCTCGCCACACAAGAGGGGAGGATTCGTCGCACCCCGCCCAGCCGGGGACAAGGGCCGCGTTCCCGTCGACAGTAGGCGCTCACACGTTCGAACACCGCCTGTCACCAGGGGCGTACGGGGAGTGGGAGGCGGGGGCGACCCCGCGTCCGTCGCGGGAGCGGAGCCCTCCGGATCGCCATAGGCATATGCCAAACGCACCCCCCGCCCGGGTGTCGCCAAAGTCCTTACGGCGCCTGCCGCGCTGTGCGACAGTCGTACCCGGTCTTCCGCCCCGCCCCGGCCGTCCCGTTCCCTCACGGAGTACGTCATGCCCCACGTCTTCGCGGATCGCCCCGGTCACGCAACGGACCCGGCGCCGCGTGACCCGGTCGCCTCGCTGATCACCCAGGCCCGCCGACTGCGGGGGGAGGTGGACGCGGTGCGCCGCGGAACCCCCCGCACGGACGGCGACGCACGGGGCCGGTGGCAGCACGCCCTGTACGACCTGGCCCTGCACCACCTCAGCGACCTCGACGAACACCTCGCCCAACTCAACGAGGAGCCGCCGGACCCCGCTGACCTCCCCGAAGCCGCCCCCTTCGCCCCGCCCCTTGCACCGGGCCCGCGGCACGGCGGGGTCGGCAGCGCCGAATGGAACCTGCTCACCGACGAGGCGCACTGGTCCGCCGCCTGGTACGAGATCGTGGGGCTCGACCCCTCGACCCCTCCGCTGACCCTGGACGAGCTCCCCTCCCTGGTCCGCCCCGAGGACCATCCGCTGCTCACCACCATGGTCACCGGCTGTCTGATCGACGGCCGCCCCCTCGACGGCGAGTTCCGGATCCGTCGCCCGGACGGAACCGAGCGCACCGTCCACATGACCGGCGAGCCCGTCCTCGACGCCGACGGCAGCACCGCCGCCATGTGGGCGGTGCTGCACGACGTGACCGAACGCCGGCACAGCGAACGGGCGCTCCACGAGAGCCACGCGTCCTTCCGGCACGCCCACCACGTCGAGCGGGCCGCCCACCAGGTGGCCGTCGACCTCCAGGAGGCCGTGCTCCCCCCCTGGGGCGGGCCCCTGCGCCTGCCGCACCGGGGCCCGGGCGCCCTCGACCTCGCCGCGCACTACCTCCCCTCCGCCACCGGCACCCTGGTCGGCGGCGACTGGTACGACGCCCTGGAACTGCCGGACTCCGACGTCCTCCTGAGCATCGGCGACCTCACCGGTCACGGAGTCCCCGTCACCTCGGGCATGGCGCTGCTGCTCGGCGCGCTGCGGGCCACGGCCGTCTCCGGCACCGCGCCCGGACCCCTGCTGGGCGTGCTCAACCACCTCCTCGACGCCTCGGTCCAACCCGCGCTGGGCAGCACCGCGGTCTGTCGCTACCGTCCCGCGTCCCGGACCCTGACCTGGGCCCAGGCCGGGCATCCCGCGCCCCTGCTGTTCCGGGACGGAACGGGGCGCGTGCTGCCCCCGCCGGGCGGCGTGCTCCTCGGGGCCAGCAGCGGAGCCCGCTACGGCCAGAGCGAGGTGCCCCTGCACGCAGGTGACCTGCTGCTGCTGCACACCGACGGGCTGGTGCCCCGGCGCACCGGCCCCGCCGCCCATCGACGCCTGCTCGCCCTCGCCCCGCGGTTCGCGGCGGCCCGCAGCGCCCAGGAGTGCGTCCGCGCGGTGATCGAGGAGTTCGGGGACTGGGAACGCGAGGACGACGCCTGCGTACTGGTCGCACGGGTCGTCGACTGAGCACACCCACCGAACGGACGGGCGGATCCGGGGCCTCAGCGCGCGGCGGACCCGGTCCGCTTCTCCTTCGGGAGCGCCTGCTCGATGTCCTCGCGCAGTTCCCCGATCTGCGTGGAGCCCGCGTACCGGCTGGTCAGTCGGTACATCTCGCGGAGCCGGTCCCAGGTCCGGTGGGAGGAGTTGTCCCCCATGGAGGACAGCGCCAGCCGGGCGTACACGTCGGCCTGCTCCGGGTCCTCCGCGATGAAGCACGCCGAGGCCAGGGAGATGTGGTCGAAGATCTTCGACCGGTCGTGACCCTCCTTGCGCAGGTGGAGCGCCCGCTGGGCGTGCCGCCGGGCGGTGTGCGCGGCGGCCGGCTCGTGCTCGGCCAGGGTGCGGTAGGCGAGGGCCTGCATCCCGTGCAGGTCCGCCTCGTCGAACATCTGCATCCAGTTCGGCGGGGGGACGTCGCCCCGGTCGGAGACGAACAGGTCCTCCGCGTGCCCCAGGGTGCGGCGCATCGCCTGCCCGCGCCCCATCGACGCCTCCGCCCACGCCTCGATGGTGTAGAGCATCGCCCGGGTGCGGGGCAGGGTCTCGTCGCCGCAGCCCGACTGGGCGAGCTTCATCAGGTCCAGGGCGTCGTCGGGACGGCCCAGGTGGACCATCTGCCGCGCGGCCCGGGACAGGGCCTCGCTCGCCCGGGGGCGGTCGCCGCCCTCGCGGGCCGCGTGCGCGGCGATGACGAAGTACTTCTGGGCCGTGGGTTCCAGGCCCACGTCGTGGGACATCCACCCCGCGAGGACCGCGAGGTTGGCCGCCACGCCCCACAACCGGCTCTGGATGGGCTCGGGGTGACGGTACGACAGCATGCCGCCCACCTCGTTGAGTTGGCCCACCACGGCCTTGCGCTGGAGTCCGCCGCCCCGGGCGGCGTCCCACTTGCGGAACACGTCGACCGAGGTCTCCAGCCCCTCGACCTCCTGGATCCCGATGGGGGTGGCCTCGTAGCGGTCGGCCGCCACCGGGTCGGCGTGCAGCGGATCGAGCAGAACGGGGGCGTCGGCCGCGAGGGCCGTATCGGCGTGCAGCCAGTCGTGCAGGGCACTGCTGAGTGCGGAGCCGGCGGCGAGCGCAGCGCTCGCACCCATCAAGCCGCGTCGGTTGAGCATGAGGTCCATTCCCGTGAATTCGGTGAGGACCGCGGCCGTTCGACCGGGCGCCCACGTCACGCCGTGGAGGTGCGGGGCACCTCCGGAGGCGCGGCGTTTGCCGGAACGCCCGTGCCGCACCAGTCCGAGGTCCTCGATGGTCACGACACGACCGAGTCGCTCGGTGAACAGCGCCGCCAGCACCCTGGGCACCGGATCGCGCGGAATCTCCCCCGTGTCGATCCAACGCCGCACCCGCGAGGTGTCGGTGGCCAGCTGGGGATGCCCCATGGCTGCCGCCTGCCGGTTCACCGACCTCGCGAGCTCCCCCTTGGACCAGCCGGCCAGGCCGAACAGGTCCGCAAGGCGGGTGTTGGGTTGTCCGCTCACGTCAAGCCCCCAGGTTCTCGGCTGGGTTGACAGTATCGTCGGCAATCCGCGCGGCAGTTGCTGAGCGACTATTCGCCAGGGTTCGCCAGGGTCCGCCACATGGTGTGCCACCACGCCCGGGGTGTCAGGTAGGAAAGCGCCACTTCGGCCCGGCGACCGACGAGCACTCCCCAGGGTGCCCGTCCGTCCGTCGCCGGGTCGAGGGCGCAGGCCAACCGTCGGCACACGAAGGGATCTGTTTCGCCCATGTACGCAGCGTCGTCCTCCGTGTCCGCCCTGCCCCGGGTACAGCACACCCCCGTTCCCCGCGCCGTACCCGCCGCGGGCCGGACGAGCGAGGCACCCCCGCAGCCGGGCGGCGGACCCTATCTGGACCCCTCGCGCTCCGCGCTGGGGGGCCGGACACGGCGCGTACCGGGACTCGCGGGGCCGCTGGGCGGGCGGCTCGACCTGTCCGGCCCCCAGGGCACCCAGTTGCGCGCGGCCATCGCGTCGGTGCGCCGGGTCTGCCCCGAGTTCAGCCCGGTGCAGGTGTTGCGCCGCAGTGCGCGCTCCGTCCTCCTCATCGGTACGACCGGCCGGAGCACCGCGGTCGCCAAGTGCCGCCTCGACCGGACGATGGGCGGTGCGGAGCGGAGCAGGCACGAAATAGCTGCGTACCGCTCGTTCGTCCGGCACCGGCCGCCCGTGCGGGTGCCCAGGCTGATCGCAGCGGACCCGGACAACTGCACCCTGGTCATCGAGCGCCTGCCGGGACGGGCCGCCGCCCTGCAACGGCACCCGGTGGAATCACCACCCCGCCCCGACCTCCAGGCGGCCCTGGCGGCCGTGGGCCGACTGAACCGCTGGCAGCCCCCGGAGGGGGTCTTCGGTCGCCCCCTCGACTACGTCCAGCGCATCAACCGGTACCACGAGCTCGGCCTGCTGACGGACCGTGACCTGGGCGACCTCCAGAAGCTGTTGCACGGCATCGCCCAGGCAGCCCCCTCGACGCCGTCGGGCGGGCGGTCCGGGATGCTCCAGTTCTGCCACGGGGACGCCCTGCTGTCGAACATGCTGCTCTCGCCGGTCGGCCCGGTCCTGGTGGACTGGGAGCACGCGGGGTGGTACCTGCCCGGCTACGACCTGGCGACCTTGTGGGCGGTGCTCGGTGACGCGCAGGCGGCCCGCCGGCAGATCATCACCCTGGCCCACGCCGAGGGCACTGCGGCCAGGGACGCGTTCCTGGTGAACCTGATGCTCGTGCTGACGCGCGAGATCCGCCGGTACGAGACGGCGGTGCAGCGATCGATGCAGGACGGCCCCCCGCAAGCCCCGGTGCACCAGGGCGCGTTGGCGCCGGGCGAGGAGCAACGGCTCCTGCTGCGGCGGCTGCACGACGACTGCCAGTCGGCCCGTCGTGCGGTGCGGGCGGCCGTGGGCACCCGCTGAATCCACGGCCCCGACCACCGGACCGGCCCGAGGTCCGTGGAGCCACCCCGTTCACCGGGGGTGGCTCCACGGACCTCGGGTCCTCGTGCGGGCGGGCCCCTGCCCCTCGGGGCACGGAGAACCCCGCGGGGCACTCGGCCGCGCGGGGTCGGGGACGGTCGTTCAGCCCTGCTGGAAGAGTTCGGCGGGCAAGGGCTTGAGCAGGGCGTAGAGATCGTCGGTGATGGGGCGGTCCCAGGCCGCGATGGTGACCAGCACGCCGTCGTTGCGGTCGAACTGGACGCAGGAGATGCGGCTCTCGGAGAGCTTGAGACGACGCACGATCAGGAGGTTGTCACCCTGCATCACGGGGACGTCCTCGGTGCCCGTGACGGTGACCTCCTCCTCGTTCTCCAGCGCGATCAGCAGCTGCGCGACCTCGAAGGGCACCTGTCCCGGCGGCACCTCCCGGGCGGCGGAGCCTTCGGGAAGGTTGCCGATGATCATCGCGGGTCCGCGTCCGCCGAACAGGTCGTACCGCAGGAACACGCCCTGACAGCTGCCGTCGGGGGCCGGGAGCAGTCCGGCACCGAGGTTCCCGGGCCAGTCGCCCGGTTCCATGGCCAGAACGTCGAAGTCGGGGCCCGCAGGGGTCGCGGCGCTGCGGCGGCGGAGGAAGGACATGAGGACATGGTACGTGTCGCGGGCCGGATTCCGCCGTGGGGTTGGAGAGGCCCACGGACCCGTTCTCACGGCGTCGCGCGCCGCCGTTCGTGGTGTCGGGCGACCCTGGCGCGATTGCCGCAGGAGGGCGTGCACCAGCCCTGACGGGGATGCTCCTTGAGGAAGTAGCGCACGCACCGGGGGCCGGGGCAGACGCGCAGGCGCTCCGCGTCCGGGCCCGTCAGGAAGGCGCCGGCGGCACCGGCGAGGGAAGTCATCAGCAGGTCACCCGCGACGGCCCGGGCGGCGGGGGCGGCGTCCAGCGCGGGCGCGGCCCCTTCGGGCCAGGCCAGCACGGGCACCACGGGCACCCGGCGGGCCGCGGCGTTCAGCACCGCGAGGGCCTGGGGAACGGTCGGGAGGCGGTGGGCGTCGGCGCGGCTCGGCGGGGCCGGACGCACCGCCCGGGCGAACAGCGCGCGAACGGCGGACCGCAGCGACCGGACCTCCTGGAGATTGGCTGGATCTGCTGTGTAGCGGACGGCGTCGAGACCGTTGGCGAAGACGGTGGAGCGCTGCCGGACCCATGCGGTGAGGTCCGCGGGAACGGTCAGGTCGTCGGCGACCCCGCCGCGCCCGTCGTGACGCAGGGTGAGCGCCAGGTCGAGGGTGAGCACGGCGTGGCCGCGGGACGGGGCGGATGCTGCGGCGACCATGGCCCCAGCGTAGCTGCCTAATGGTAGATTCAGCGTCAACCATTAGCAACGGTGAGTGACCGATCAGGGGGCCTGCGGTGGACCGACCGGCACCGGGAACGACCGACCTCCCACCCGTCGGAGGCGGGGCGGAGGGAATGCGCCCGTTCCTGCGGGGACTGGAGGTGTTCGCCGGCGAACTGCCCGACTTCGATCCTTCGACGGCACCGGACACGCCCGCCGAACTGTTCGTGCGGTGGCTGCGGCACGCCGTGCGAGCGGGGGTTCGCGAACCCCACGCCATGACCGTGTCGACGGTGGACGCCCAGGGCGATCCGGCGGCCCGGGTGCTGATCCTCAAGGACGTGGACCAGGACGGGTGGCGGTTCGCCTCGGACGCGCACGGCGAGAAGGGCCGTCACCTCGCGGAGCACCCCTACGCCGCCCTGACCTTCTACTGGTCGGCCCTCGCCCGGCAGGTGCGGGTACGCGGCCCGGTGGTCCGGGAGGACCCGGAACGGGCCGCCGCCGACTTCCTGGCCCGCAGCCCCGGAGCACGGGCCGAGACGCTCCTGGGCAAACAGTCCCGGCCCCTGGCCGACCTCGCCGAACGGGACCGCGCCGTGGCGCGGGCCCTGGCCCTGCTCGAACGGGACCCGGAGCGCGTCGCGCCCGGCTGGACCCTGCACGCCGTGCGGCCCGAGGCCGTGGAGTTCTGGCAGGGCGATGCGACCCGACGGCACACCCGGCTGCGGTACGTGCGCACCCCCGAGGGCTGGCGCACGGAGTTGCTGTGGCCGTGACCGTCGGCGACGGGCCGCGTGAGGACCCCGAGGCCCTCGACTACTGGCGGCAGCAGCGCGGCGGGGTGCCCGACGAGGTCTGGGCGCACCCGCGGCTGCGGATGCTGGTCCTCGCCGAGAACGCCCTGACCTCCGTGCCCGACCGGATCGGCACCCTGCGCCACCTCCACACCCTGGACCTGGGGCACAACCGGCTCACCGCGCTCCCCGCCGCCCTGGGCGCGTTGACGGGCCTGGACCGGTGCCTCTACCTGCACGACAACCGGTTGGCCTCGCTCCCCGACGCGCTGGGCCGGCTCCACCGGCTCCGCTACCTGAACGTGGGCGAGAACCGGCTGACCGCGCTGCCCGCCGCCCTCGGGGGCTTGGCCGCGCTGACGGAGTTGCGGGCCCAGTACAACGGGCTCACCGCGCTCCCCGACGCCTTGGGCGCGCTGCGTTCCCTGCGGGAACTGTGGCTCCGGGGGAACCGGCTGGGGCGACTGCCGTCCTCGTTCACCGGTCTGACCCGACTGCGGGAGGTGGAGCTCCGGGAGAACGCCCTGGACTCCGTGCCGACGGCCCTGCGGGGGCTGCCCGCGCTGCGCCGCCTGGACCTGCGCGGGAACGCGCTGCGGTCGCTGCCCGACTGGTTGGCCGAACTCCCGGCGCTGGAGAAGCTGGACCTGCGGTGGAACCCGGTCGAGGTGCCGGCAGCCCTGCTGCGCGCCCTGACCGAGCGGGGCTGCGTGGTGCTGCACTGACGGGAGGCGGCCGGTCGGTCCGGGCACTCGGACCGACCGGCCGCCCCGGGCTCGGGGGGGGTCAGCCCTCGGTGCCCTCCTCCGGCGGGACGACCGCGACCGGGCTCGCCGCGTGGAGCAGCACCGCCTGGGTGACCGAGCCGAGCAGCCGGGCCGGCTTCAGCAGCCGGCGCCGGTGGCGGCCCACCACGATCAGCTCCGCGTCCTTGGAGGCACCGACGATGTGGCCGGCCGCGTCACCCGGCGCGGCGATCACGGCCACCCGCACGTCCGGGAACTCCTCCCGGTGGGGGGCGACGATGTCGCGGACCAGGGCGACGGTCTCGTCCTGCGCGGCCTGCTGGTCGGACTGCGAGGGGACGAAGCCGCCGGCCGCCGTCCACACGTACTCGGGCCAGGGGAAGGCGGACACCACGTCCAGCCGGGCGCCCATCCGGTCGGCGGCGGCGAAGGCGAAGGCGAGGGTGTGCGCGTCGGGCACCTCGGCGGACGCACCCACGACCACCCGCGGGCCGGGCTCGACCTCGGTGGCGTTCTGCACCTCGCGGCCCTCCACCGGGACGATCACCACCGGGCAGGAGGCGTCACGGGCCGCGGCCATGCCGTTGGAACCCAGCAGCAGACTGGCGAAGCCGCCCCGGCCCCGCGAACCGAGCACGATCAGCTGGGCGGAGTCACCGAGCCCGGGGATGACGGAGGCCGGGGCGCCCTCGTAGTCCACGTACTCGACGGTCGGCGTCCCCGACCGGTCGGCCAGCCGGTTGCGGACCTGGGTGAGCACGGGGTCGACCGCGGGCTCGGGCTCCCCGGAGAGCAGGACCTCGGGCTGGTTGGTGGGTGCGTACTGGCGGACGTGGACGACGCGCAGACTGGTGTCGCGCCGCTCGGCCTCCGCCAACGCCCAGTCAAGGGCGCGCAGGCTGCTGTCCGATCCGTCCACCGCGGCGATGACGGGCAGGGTGCTCATGTGTTCCTCGTCTCCGGCGTCTGCGTCGACACGTGGTCACGGGCCGGGGCCGCGTCACCGTCGTGATCGACTGTTCTGCTGCCACCCTGTCGCACCGGGCGGGTGCAGGACAGGGCCGAAGGTCACGTGTCATGAAGAATCACCGGAACCCCCCGGGGCCGTCGGGCCCGGTGCGAGGACGACCCGTCAGGTCCCCTCGGATCGACGCGGCAGGCGGTCAGCCCGGTGCCGCTCCCCGGGTGACGGATCCGGTCGCCGCACCGCGGGCGGTGTTGACACCGCACGGGGCCCGACCACACCCTCGGGCTCGTCCGCCGACGTCCGGACGCACCCCGCCCCGCCCTGGAGGTCCGCCCATGCCCCCCACCGCCCCGGCCGACCCGCCCGAGCCGGTGGCCGCACCCGTCGCGGCCCCCGGGGTGACCCGACGTGCCCTCGGCGCGCGCACCCTGGCCCTGGGCGGGGCCCTGGCGCTGGTGCCCCTGGCGGCGGGCGTCTCCGGGGCGGCGCCGGGGCGCGGCAGCCGCGACGGCGCCCCGAGGCTGCGCCGGGGCAGCGCCCGGCGGGCCGGACTGCTCGCCCCGCACCTGGAACGTCTGGTCACCGACGCGGAGCGGTTCCTGCACCCCTCCCCCACCCGTCCCTGGTACGCGGGCGCCGTCCTCCTGGCCGGGCGCGGCGACACCGTGGCGCTGCACCGGCCGATCGGGACGGCGGTGCGCTACGCGGGGTACGACGAGCGCACCGACCGCGGGGTGGAGTTCCCGCCGGCGCAGCAGATCCCGATGGCCGAGGACACCGTCTTCGACCTCGCGTCGGTGTCCAAGCTGTTCACCTCGCTGCTGGCGGTGCAGCAGTGCGAGCGCGGGGCGTTGGCGTTGGAGGAGACGGTCGCCACCCGGCTGCCGGAGTTCGCGGCGGCCGGGAAGCAGGACATCACGGTGCGCCAGTTGCTCACCCACACCTCCGGGCTGCGGTCCTGGCTGCCGCTGTACGCCGAGCCCACCCGGCAGGCGCGGCTCGACCGACTGTGGCAGGAGGCGCCGCAGCACCCGCCGGGCACCGGGTACCTCTACTCGGACCTCAATCTGATCGCCCTCCAACTCCTGTTGGAACGGCTCACCGGACGGTCCCTGGACGCACTGCTGCACGAGGAGGTCACCGGACCGCTGGGGATGCGGGGGACCCGCTTCAACCCGCCCGCCTCGTGGCGGCCCCGGATCGCCGCCACCGAGGACGCCCGTCCCCCCTGGTCCGGGCTGGAGCGAGGGCTGGTGTGGGGGGAGGTCCACGACGAGAACGCCCACGCCTTCGGCGGGGTCGCCGGCCACGCGGGGGTGTTCTCGTGCGCCTGGGACCTCGCGGTGCTGGCGCGGACGCTGCTGAACGGCGGCGCCTACGGGCGGACCCGCATCCTGCGGCCGGAGTCCGTGGACCTGATGTTCACCGACGCCAACTCCGCCTTCCCGGGGGACGAGCACGGCCTCGGGTTCGAGCTGTACCAGCACTGGTACATGGGGGCGATGGCCACTCCGCGCACCGCGGGCCACACCGGGTTCACCGGTACCTCCCTGGTCCTCGACCCGAGCACCGACACCTTCCTGGTGCTCCTCGCCAACTCCGTGCATCCGGTGCGCAGCTGGCGATCCGGTTCGGCGCCGCGGGTGGCGGCCGCCGACCACCTGGCCCGGGCCGTCCCGGTGCGCCCGCCGCGGGGACGGCGCACCGCGTGGTTCGGCGGGACGGCGCACGCGACGACGGCGACCTTGGCGCTGCCCGTGCTGGCCCTCACCGGCGAGCGCCCGAGGCTGCGGTGCGCCCTGTGGTGGGACACCGAGCCCGGCGCCGACGGCCTGTGCCTGGAGGCGTCCACCGAGGGGGACGGCGCGTGGCGGCCGGTGCCGCTGCGCACCGCGCGGCCGGGCGCGCCCCCCGTGGAGCACCCGGACGGGACGGTGAGCGGCTGGTCCGGTCGGGTCTGGCACCGGGCGGAGGCCGACCTCTCCCCGTGGCGGGGCGAGGCGGTGCGGCTGCGCTGGCGCTACGGCACGGACCGGAGGTACCTGGGGCGGGGGGTGTACGTGGCGGGGCTGCGGGTGGACGACGGGCGGCGGGTCTTCGACGACCGCCGTCCGGCCGACGGGGCGGCCCTCGTCGCGGTGGGGTGGGTCCGTTCGGCCGACTGAGGCCGCCGGTCAGCGGCCGGGAGCCGACTCCAGCACGGCCATGGCCGCGTTGTGGCCCGGGACCCCGCTGACCCCGCCGCCGCGCACCGCTCCGGCCCCGCACAGCAGGACGTTCGGGTGGGCGGTGGCCACGCCCCACCGGGCGGCGGCGCTCCCCGGGGCCGTTCCGTCGTCGAGGTGGGGGAAGGCGAGGTCCCCGTGGAAGATGTGGCCGCCGGGCAGGCGCAGTTCACGGTCCAGGTCGAGGGGGGTGCGGACCTCGATGCAGGGCCGTCCCTCGGCGTCCTCGGCCAGGCAGTCGGCGAGCGGTTCGGCGAGGTGCTCGTCCACGGCGGCCAGGGTGGCGGCGAGGAGCCGCTCGCGGACCGCGGTCGTGCCGTCGAAGAGCCGGGCGGGCGCGTGCAGGCCGAACAGGGTCAGCGTCTGGTAGCCGCGGCGCACCAGTTCGGGCGCGAGGACGGTGGGATCGGTGAGGGAGTGGCAGTACATCTCGGACGGCGGCGTCGTGGGCGGGGTGCCGGCCGCCGCCTCGGTGTACGCGGTGGCCAGCGCGCGGTAGCCCTCGGCGACGTGGAAGGTGCCGGCGAACGCCTCGCGCGGGTCGACCGACCGGTCGCGCAGTGCCGGCAGCCGCCGCAGCAGCATGTTGACCTTGAGCTGGGAGCCCTCGGCGGCGGGCGGGGCGCCCTCGTCGAGGAGGGCGGCCAGTTCCCGGGGGGCGGCGTTGACCAGGACGTGCCGGGCGTCCACCCGGCCCTCGGCCGCGTCGGTGCGGAACGCGACCTCGGCGGTGCGTCCGTCCGTCGCGATCCGGGTGACCTCGTGACCGGTGGCGATCTCGGCGCCGGCCGCGCGGGCGGTGTGCGCCAGCGCGTCGGTGACGGTGCCCATGCCGCCCACGGGCACGTTCCAGTCGCCGGTGCCGCCACCGATGACGTGGTAGAGGAAGCAGCGGTTCTGGCGCAGCGAGGGGTCGTGGGCGTCGGTGAAGGTGCCGATCAAGGCGTCCGTGAGCAGCACTCCGCGCACCAGGTCGTCCCGGAACCGTTCTTCGAGGGCGATCCCGAGGGGTTCCTCGAACAGCGAACGCCAGGCGGTGTCGTCGGCGATCCGTGCCCGCAGCACGTCCCGGGTGGGCAGGGGCTCGGTGAGGGTGGGGAAGACCCTCCGGGCGACGCGCCCGGTCAGGGCGGCGAACTCCTGCCAGGCGGTGTGCTCGCGGTCGTCGTCGGTCAGCCGGGCGAAGGAGGCCCGGGTGCGGGCCGGGTCCCCGCCGACGAGGAGGCCGGTGGGCCGGCCGCCGCGCACGGTCGGGGTGTACGAGGACACCGACCTCTTCCGCACCGCGAACCGCAGGCCGAGGTCGGCGGCGATCCGCGGCGGAAACAGGCTCACCAGGTAGGCGTAGCGGGACAGCCGCGCGTCCACGCCGGGGAAGGGACGGGTCGACACGGCCGCTCCCCCGGTGCGGGCCAGCCGTTCCAGCACCAGGACGCGCCGGCCCGCCCGGGCCAGGTAGGCGGCGGCGGTGAGGCCGTTGTGCCCACCGCCGACGATCACGACGTCGTAGTCGGGTTCCGCGGGCATGGGCCCTTGGTAGCACGGCCGCACCGGCGGGGCCAGTGCGCACCGGGTGGGGCCGCGCGTCGCCGTCAGGGCCCGGCGGCGCCCTGGCGCAGGGCGGCGACCTGCCGGTACAGCTCCACCGCCTCGGTGCCCCGCCCCAGTTGCTCCAGGCAGTGCGCCTCGTCGTTGCGGCTGGCGAGGGTGTCGGGATGGTCGGCGCCCAGCACCCGGGCCCGGGCTTCGGCCACCGTGTGGTACTCGGCCATGGCCTCCTCCCAGTGCCCCAACCAGCCCAGTCCCACGGCCACCTCCCGGCGGCTGGCCAGGGTGTCGGGGTGGTCGCCGCCGAGGGCGTGCTCCCGGATGGTGCACACCTCGCGGGCCTCGCCGAGGGCCTCCTCCCAACGGCCGAGCCGGCCCAGGTTGACTCCGAGCCCGTGCCGGGCCCGCAGGGTCTCCGGGTGGGTGGCGCCCTGCACCCGGGTCCGGTCGGCGATCAGTTCCTTGTACAGCTCCAGGGCCTCGGTGCTGTGGCCGAGGCGGCCCAGGCTGATGCCGACCTCGTAGCGGGCGGCGAGGGTGTCGGGGTGGTCGGCGCCCAGGGAACGGGCCCGGGCCCGGGCCACCTCCCGGTAGGTGTCGAGGGCCTCCGTCCACCGACCCAACTGGCCCAGCGCGTAGGCGACTTCGTAGCGGGTCACCAGGGTGTCCGGGTGGTCGGCCCCCAGCACCCGGGTGCGGGCCTCGGCCACCTGGCCGGCCATCGTGTGGGAGTCCTCCAGGCGTCCGAGTCGGCTGAGGTTGAAGGCGAGGTTGTGTCGGCAGCGCAGGGTGTCGGGATGGTCGGCGCCCATGGTGCGCTCGCGCGCGTCGAGGACGGCCGTGTACACCTGGTGGGCGTCGAAGTGTCGGCCGAGTTGCCCGAGGACGTAGGCCGTCTCCTGGCGGGCGGCGAGGGTGTCGGGGTGGTCGGCGCCCAGGACCCGTTCCCGTCCCCGGGTGACCCGCTCGTACTCGCGCAGGGCGTCCGGGGCGCGGCCGGTGCGGCTGAGGGTGAACGCGACCTCGTACCGGCTGGCCAGGGTGTCCGGGTGGTCGGGGCCCAGGGCGTGTTCCCGTTCGGCGGCCACCGAGCGGTGTACCTCCCCCGCCTCGGCCCAGCGGCCGAGCCTGCCGAGGCTCAGCCCCGCGTTGTGCCGGGACACCAGGACTGCCACGGTCTCCGGGGCGGGCGCGGGACGTTCCGGAACGGGGACGGCCCGGGTGCGGCCGGTCGGCGGGCGGGCGATCCACTCGGCGGTCAGTCCGGCGGGCGGGGTCGGGGGCGCTGGGCGGGGAACGCCGGCGGCGGCCATCCGACCGAAGGTCATGCCGCTGGTCCACGAGGGCAGCGGGCCGGAGCGGTCGGGCTGCGGACGGTGCCCCTCGGAAGCCGGGGCGGGGCACGAGGTCACCGGGTGGCGGACGGGGCCGCGGCCGTCGAGGAGCCGGTGCGCGAGTTCCCGGGCGTCGCGGGGGCGGGCACCGGGCTCCTTGGCCAGCAGGTCGAGGACGATCGACTCGAAGTGGGCGGGCAGTTCGGCGCGGTGTCTGCGGGGCGGTTCGGGCTGGGTGTCGCGGTGCCCGATGAGCACCGCCCAGGCGTCGTCGTGGTCGAACGGCGGGGCGCCGGTGGCGATCTCGTAGAGCACGCAGCCGAGGGAGTACAGGTCGCTGCGCCGGTCGACCTCGGAGCCGACGATCTGCTCCGGCGACATGTAGTGGGGCGTGCCCATGGCGATGCCGGTGTGGGTCAGGCGCGAGGTGCGTCCGGTCCCGTGGCCCTGGCCGAACCGGGCGATGCCGAAGTCGCAGATCTTCACCGTGCCGTCGGCCGTGCGCATGATGTTCGCGGGCTTCAGGTCCCGGTGCACGATGCCCTGTTCGTGGGTGTAGGCGAGGGCCGAGGCCACCTGTTCGGCGATGTCGAGGACCTCGTCGACGGGCAGCGGGTGCGGTCCGTGGTCCGCCAGGAGCTGACTGAGGTTGCGGCCTTCCAGGAGTTCCATCACCAGGAACAGCGAACCGTCCCACTCGCCGAAGTCGTGGACGACGGTCACGCCCCGGTGCTGGAGTCCCGCCGCCACCCGGGCCTCGCGCCGGAACCTCTCCCTGAGCACCCGCGCGTGGGCCGGGTCGTGGTGCGGGCCGAGCGTCTTGAGGCACTTCACGGCCACGGCCCGGCCCAGGGACTCGTCCCTGGCCCGCCACACCTCGCCCATGCCGCCCCGTCCGATCACGTCGACCAGTCGGTAGCGGCCCTGGATCACCCTGGTGTCGGTCATCTCCCGTCGTCGCCCCCGTCGTCTCACCGTCAGCGCCTGCTGGCCCGTCCAGTATGGCGACCCCGACTGGTGCCTGGGTACGGGGCGGGCCGTCGGGCGGCGACGGAACGGGAGGTGAGGAGCGGTCGCGGGGTCAGAGCGCGGCGGGGACGGCGGCCACCAGACCGCCGTCGACGAGCAGGTCCTGACCGTTGACGTAGGCGGCGCGGTCGGAGGCGAGGAAGGCGACGACCTCGGCCACGTCCTCGGCGGTGCCGATGCGGCGGGCGGCGATCTGCGCGGTCACGGCGGCCTCCGTGGCGGGGTCGACCTCCTGACGGTACATCGGCGTGTCGATGTAGCCGGGGCTCACCGTGTTCACCCGGATGCCGCGCGGGCCCAGTTCGGCGGCGAGGGTGCGGGCCAGGCTCTGCACCGCGGCCTTGGTCGCCGAGTACAGCGAGCCGTTGGGCAGCCCGCGGTGGGCGGTCCAGGAGGCGTTGATCACCACCGAGGATCCCGCGCCGAGCAGGGGGAGGGCCCGCTGGACGGTGAAGAAGACGCCCTTCAGGTTGGTTCCGACGACCCGGTCGAACTCGTCCTCGGTGACCTCGGCGGCGGGCTGGAAGGAGGCGACCCCGGCATTGGCGAACAGGACGTCGAGGCTGCCGTGGTGGTCGCGTATCCGGTCGGCGAGGGTCTGGGTGCCGGGGATGTCGGAGGCGTCCTGGCGAACGGTCAGGACCCGGTCGCCGGCGGCCAACCGGTCTGCGGCGGCGTCCAGTCGGGCCTGGTCGCGTCCGGTCAGGACGACCCGGGCCCCCTCGTCCAGCAGACGGCGGGCGACGGCGAAGCCCATGCCGCTGGCGCCTCCGGTGATGAGTGCGGTCTTGTTCTCGAAACGGGCGGTGTCGGTGGTCATGCGCCCAGCTTCGGGCCGGCCGGGCGGGGCCGGCAGTGCGGGACGAACCTGGTACCGGCACCACCACCTTGGGGCGGAGTTCGTCAGTGCGCCCGCGCGGACCGGGCGGCGGCCAGGGCGTCGAGCTTGGCGGCGGTGCCGCTGCCGGGCTGCGGGTTCTGCAGTTCCAGGCGGTGGCCGGGCCACTCGGCGAGGGCGAGGACGGTGGTGTCGAAGACCATGCGGCCCAGTTCCGGGTGGTGTATCGCCTTGACCGCCTGGGTCACCTCGGCCACGTCGTGCCGCGCCCACAGGGCGGCGAACTCGGCGCTCGACGCGTTGAGTTCGTCGACGATCCGACCGAACTCCGGGTCGCCGGGGTGGCGTGCGCAGTCGGCGCGGAAGGCCGCGACGACCTCGGGGGCGATCCGTTCCCAGTCGGTGTGCGCGGACCGGTAGCGGCGGTTGGTGAAGAAGGTGAACAGACAGTTGTGGTCGGTCGTGTCGTACCCGAAGACCTCCCGGGCCGAGTCGTTGACCACCACCAGGTTCCAGTGCCGGTCCCGCAGGATCGCCGGGCGGGGTGCCCAGGCGTCGATCAGCCCCTGCAACTGGGGGGTGACCTCGGTGCGCACCGGCCCGGCGGCCGGCGGGTTCAGCCCGGCCAGCAGGTACAGGTGGACGCGTTCCGGTCCGCTGAGCCGCAGGGTGCGGGCGACGGCGTCCAGCACCTCGGCGGAGGCGTTGATGTCGCGGCCCTGTTCCAACCAGGTGTACCAGGACACCCCGACGCCGGCCAGGATCGCCACCTCCTCCCGGCGCAGGCCCGGAGTGCGCCGGCGCTCCCCGGGCGGCAGGCCCACGTCCTCGGGGGTCAGCCGCGCCCGACGGGTGCGGAGGAAGTCCCGGAGTTGGGCCCGGCGACCGTGGGGGGATCGCGTCTCGCTCACCATGCGCCCACGGTAGCAACGCCGGGCGGCCGTCCCCGCTGGTCGGAGGGGGTGCGCCGACACGGTCGGCGGGGCCGGCAGCTCAGGCGCGCCCCTGGGCCGCCGGGCGCACGGTGAGGGTGTCCGCTCCCCAGCGCACCTGGCGGTGGCACACCAGTCCGTGGCGGGCCAGGTGGGGGGCGAGGCGTGCCACCCGGGCGCGCAGGGCGCGCAGGCTCATCGGGCGGGCGGCGTCCCCGAGCAGCCAGCGCATGTCGTGACAGCAGAGCGGGGAGCGCACGGCCAGCAGGATGCCCAGCAACAGGGACTGGCTGCGGTAGGGCCGGAGGGGTTCGCGTCGCCCGGGGCCGGGGGCGGGCCCCCTCCGCAGCCAGCGCAGATCGGCTTCGATCCGGGCGGCGAGCGCGCTCTCGGCGCTGTTGCGCCGAAGGACGTTCACGGCGCCGGCCGAGAGCAGTGCGGCGTGGTCGACCCGGTGTGCGGTGGCCACGGCGACCGGGGCGAGCAGCCGCAAGGACCTGATCCGTTGGACGAGTTCGGCGCCGGACTCGGGGTGCGGCACGTCCAGCAGGGCGAGCACCCCGGGGGCGCGTCGCAGGTGCTCGTAGCCGCGGTGGTCGCCCCAGCGGCGGACGAGGTACCGGGGCGGGCCCGCACGGTGCAGCCGGCCGGCCCAGGCGAGGCTGGCGTCGACGTCCGGGGAGACGATGACCACGCCGGGGCCGGCGGTGGGGCGGTAGGGCCGGGGCGGCGGACCGGGCCGGGGCGGCGGGGTGGCGGGGCGACGGGGCGGGTCGATGGTCAGCAAGGCGTCCTCCGTGGGGCTCCGCGCGGGACCGGGTGCCCGGGCCGCCGGGGACGCCCGCCGCCCGGGAGCGCCTACCCCGTGTCAGCTACCCACCCCAGGGCCCGTCATGCCCGGCGGGCACCGGTCGACGCGCGTCCGGGAGGGCGAACGCACCGGGGCCGGGGACCGCGGGGCGCCACCGCGCCCCAGGGCCGGCGCCGGGAATCCGGCGGGCCCGGGGGCGCGGTGGCGGGCCGCTACTCGACCGGCGCGCCGGGGGCGCGCAGTGCGTCGCGGGCGGTGTTCAGGTCGCAGGCGCGGGCGCGGTTGTGCGGCAGTCGGGACAGCACCTGCGCCATTCCGCAGGTGTTGGTGACCGCCGAGAACACCAGTCCGCCGGCTATGCCCGCGGAGACCCAGCGGGCGCCGCCCCAGCGGCGGCCGGCGAGCAGCCCGGCGAGGACCATCGAGCCCGCGGCGAGGCGGACCTGGCGCTCCATCGCCCAGACCGCCCGGCCGCCCTCGGGGCGGTCGAGCGCGTATCCGAGGCGCGCCCACTCGGTGGTGCCCCCGGTGAGGGTCGCGGCGCCGAGGCCCTCGGCGGCCAGGGTGGCGCACGCCTGCGCGGAGCGGTTGCCGGAGGCGCACACGATCAGCAGGTCGCCGCGGTCGGCGGCGGCCTTGAGGTCCGGCAGCGCGGCGCGGAGGTCGTCCAGCGGGATGTTCAGGGCCTGCGGGAGGTGGCCGGAGGCGTACTCCCCCGGGGTCCGGACGTCGATCACGGTGAGCGTGTCGATCCGTCGGGCGACCTGGTCGGGGGTGAGTGCGGAGGTGATGGGGGTTGCCGTCACGGTGTCGTGCCTTCTTCCTGTGCTGGGTGGTGCGGTGAACGGGTGTTTCCGGTGCGCCGCGCCCCTCCGATAGAATACCCGTAGGGGTATAGAGAACGGAGAGTGTCGTGGAGCTGGCTTTGGCGGCCGAGGAACTGAAGACCGTGGTCAACCGACTGCGCCGGGCGCAGGGTCAGATCACGGGAGTGATCAAGATGATCGAGGAGGGCCGGGACTGCGCCGATGTGGTCACCCAGCTCGCCGCGGCCTCCCGGGCCCTGGACCGGGCCGGTTTCGCGATCATCGCGACGGGCCTGGAGCGCTGTCTGACCGACGAGGACATGTCCGAGCCGGAGGACCGGGACCGGATGCGGGCCCGCCTGGAGAAGCTCTTCCTCTCCCTGGCCTGACCGCCGGACCGCCCGGCCCCGCCGCGGGCCGGGCGCGGTGCTCCGACCGCGCCCTCATCGGAGCGCGTCCACAAGCATCACCAGGGCCACCGTCAGCAGGACGCCGGCGAACACCCGGCGGACCACCGCGTCCGGGAGCTTCGCCCCCAGGCGCTTGCCGTCCCAGGCGCCCAGGATCGCCGCGGCGGCGAAGGGCCCGACGACCGCCCAGTCGACCGCGCCCGCGGCGCCCCCGCGGGCGGCCAGGGCGACCAGCGAGTTCGTCGAGACGACCAACAGGCTGGTGGCCACCGCCGCCCGGAGCTCGAAGGCCAGCACTCCCACCAGCGCCGGTACGGCGAGGAACCCGCCGCCCACACCGAGCAGCCCGGTCAGCGCCCCCAGTCCGGCGCCCGCCGCCGCGGCCCGGCCCGGCCGCACGGCGTCCGTCCCGGTCGGGGTGGCGGGGCGCAGCATCCGTACCGCGGCCACGGCCGCGACCAGCGCGAAGGCGGCGGTCAGCAGGGCCGCGGGCAGCCGGGTCGCCAGGATGCCGGCGACCGCTGCGGGGAGCAGTCCGGCCGCGGCGAAGAGGAGTCCCGCGCGCCAGCGGACGGCGCCGGTCCGGGCGTGGGCGTACAGGGCCGTCAGCGAGGTGAGGGAGACCACCAGCAGGCTCGCGGTGGTCGCCTCGGCGGGGGTGAACCCGAGGAGGTAGATCAGTGCGGGGACGGCGATGATCGCGCCCCCGGCGCCCAGGGCGCCGAGCGTGAGCCCCACGGCGCCGCCGGCGGCCAGGGCGAGGAGCAGTTCGTTCATGACGGCCCGCCCCCGTGGACGGCGGCGGCCGCCGCGGCGCGGGGCCCTTGGGGTCGACAGGGGGGACACATGGTGCGCTCCGGATGGTGCTGGTGGTACGGGCAGTGCGGTGGTGCCGGGTCCGTCAGGTGAGTCCGGCCCGGACCGCGGCGTCGAAGCCGTCGTCGACGGCCACCACGGTGCGGCCGGCCGCGTCCAGCAGCGAGGCCGCGATGGCGGCGCGCATGCCGCCCGCGCAGTGCACCCACACCACGCCCGGAGGTATCTCGGCCAGTCGGCCCCGCAACTGGTGCAGGGGGACGTGGACCGCTCCGGTGACGGCGCCCGCGGCGTGCTCGGAGTCCCGGCGGACGTCCAGGACGACCACCGGTTCCGCCGGCGCCGCGGGGTCGGTGGCGGCGCGCAACGCGGCCAGCTCGGCGAAGGTGGCGCGGGGGAAGGTCGCGAGGTCCTCCCCCTGGCGCACCCAGCTGAGGGGGTCGCCGCTGGCCGCGGCGGCGGGCCGGTCGATGCCCACCCGGGCGAGCTCGCGCTGGGCGGCACCGATCTGTTCGGGCGTCTCGGCGAGCAGGGTGACCGGCTTGCCCCAGGGGATCAGCCAGGCGAGGTAGGTGGCGAGCTTGCCGTCGCCCTCGAAGTTCAGCGCCCCGGTGACGTGCCCGCGGGCGAAGGCGACCCGGCTGCGCAGGTCGACCACCCATTCCCCGGCGGCGAGCCGGGCGGCGATCTCGTCCGCGTCGGCGGTGCGCGGCGGGGTGAGGTCGATCGGTGCGGGCCCCGCGGCGTTGGCGGGTCCCATGTGGGCGTAGTACGCGGGGACGTCCTCCAGGTCGGCCAGCAGGGCGGCGACGAAGGTGGCGGCGTCCTGGGTCAGGGCGGCGTTGCCCCGGCGTTCGGCGCCGATGGTGGAGGCGTTGCCGCCGCCCGCGCCCGAGGAGCAGAAGCTGCCGAACCCGTGGGTGGGCAGGACCGGGACGTCGTCGGCGAGGGCGTCGGCCAGTCGGTGCGCGGAGGCGTGCTGGGCACGGGCCAGTTCCTCGGTGAGCCGGGGCTCGACCAGGTCGGGGCGGCCGACTCCGCCGATGAGCAGGGAGCCGCCGGTGAAGGCGGCGACGTCACGGCCGTCCTCGGTCAGCACGTACGAGGTGTGGTGCGGGGTGTGTCCCGGGGTGGCCAGCGCCCGCAGGGTCAGCCCGGTGTCGATCTGCACCGTGTCGCCGTCGTGGACGGGGGTGCGGGCGAAGGAGACCGAGGCGGCGGCGGGCACCAGGTAGCGGGCGCCGCTGACCCGGGCCAGTTCCAGGCCGCCGGTCACGTAGTCGTTGTGCAGGTGGGTCTCCACGACGTGGGTGATCCGCACGTTGCGGCGGGCCGCCACGGCGAGGACCCGGTCGATGTCGCGCGGCGGGTCGACGGCCACCGCGGCGCGCGGGCCGCCGGCCAGGTAGCTGCGGTTGCCCAGGCCCTCGAAGTCCAGGGTGTCGACGAAGAACACGGCTGCACACTCCTCTGCTGTACCCCCCGGGGTATCCATCCCCCTCACCATAACAAATACCCAGGGGGGTATTGAGAGGGGTGAGCGGGCCCGGCCCCGCACCGCTCGGGAACCTGCCGAACGACTCCCTCCGGACATGCGAAAACCGCTGGTGAGCGCGGTGCAGGAGAGATCCGCGGCCTCGGCGGGGCCGGGCCCGACCGAAGGGGATCACCCTCCGTCGTCCGCGTTCACCAGCGGTCGGTCGACCGTCGTGAGGACGATTCAGTCGTGGTCGGTGTGGCTGGAGGTGGTGTCGGCGGGCGGCCGGACGCGTCCCCCGTCCCGCCCGGTGGCCAGCACGGCCACCAGGGCGACGAGCACCGCGACGACGGTCAGCCGTCCGGTGAACCGCGCCGCCCAGGCCAGTCGCGTCGGCGCCCCCGCACCGGGCCGGCCGAGCCGCTGGGAGCGACGCGCGGGACGCAGCAGTCGCGCCAGGAACAGTGCGGCGACGGGGAGTTGGAGCAGCCAGACGGCGGTGCGGAACCAGCCGTCGTACCAGACGTTCGTTCCGTAGAGCAGGGTGTGCCAGACGCTGAGGACGTAGACCACGAGGACGAAGCGGTGCAGGACCCGCCAGGTCTTGGGTCCGATGCGGTGGCGGACGTAGAAGAGCAGGCCGAGCGGGACGGCGAGGTAGAGGGCCGCCTGCCCGATGGGGATGGCGATCCTGCCGGTGCCCGAGTCGTAGCCGCCGGGGACGAAGGTCTCGACGAAGGCGGTGGCGGTGGCGGCGTACCAGGCGTCGGAGTCGTACCGGATCAGCTCCGCGGCGAACAGCAGGGCGTGCGCCGCGATCAGGGCGATGGTGTTGAGGCTGGTGGTGCGGTGGAGGCGCTCCAGCCGGGCGACGGACCACGGCAGCCGTGCGGGGCGGGGCCCGGACAGCAGCAGCCCGAGGATCACCGTGCCCCAGGCCCAGAGCAGCGCGGACCAGCCGAACGCCTGGCTGAGGAAGTAGAGCCAGAAGGCTCCGGCGTCGGCCATGAACGGCATCACGGTGAGGGTGGAGGAGGTCCCGGCCTTGATGCGGACGTAGATCAGGACGAACACGGCGGCGGTGACCAGCAGGGCCACCGATCCGTCGAGGAAACCGGCCCGCAGGTCGGAACGGAGCGTGACGCGGGGGGCCGATCGGGGCGATCGGGGCGGGACGACTCCGGGAGGGGGGCCGGGCACGTCGGTCGCGGGCGTGGACTCGACGCCGGGGGCGGCGCGGTCGTGGGGGAGGTTCACGGCAGGAGCTCCGCATCTGTCACGTGCGAGGGGGGAACGTGCGGGCGAGCGCACGGCGGTCGCCCAGTGGTCGGACGCGCGGTACGGAAAGTTCCCCACCCGCTCCGGTGACATGGGTCACAGCGCCCGGGTGTCCGGAAACGGACCCGATCGCGCCAACTGTTCCGTCAACTCCCTTGCCCCGGCAGGGCATCCCACTGGCACCATGACCACCATGGGAGCCGGAACCCCACTCCGCTTCGTCCACACGGCGATCCTCGTCGCCGTGTGCGTCACGGTGTCCGGATTCGGTCACGACCTCGCGTCGGGGGTCTCGCCCGCCCCGGGCGGGTACCTGCTCGCCGTGCCCCCCGTGGCCCTGGTCGGCTGGTGGTTGAGCCGCCGGCCGCGCTCCGCGGGCACGGTGATCGTGGTGAGCTCGGCCGTCCAGCTCGCCCTGCACGCCCTGTTCGGACTGGCCCACGACCCCCCGGACCCGACGCCCGGGCACGGGCCGCACGCGGGACACGTCATGCCGCCGGGCACCAACCGGATGCCGGCCGAGGAGGGCACCGCTGCCCTGCAGGCACTGGGGGGCCTGCTCGACGCCCTCGCACCGACCTCCGCCATGACCGGCGCCCACGCACTGGCGGGCGCGGTGTGCGGCTGGTGGCTGTGGCGCGGCGAGCGCTCCCTCGCCCAACTGGGGCAGGCCCTGGACCTGTTCCTCAGCGGGCTGCTGCGGTTCGCGGTGGCGGTCCTGGGCGGCGCCCGCCCGCTCCCGGCACCTCCGTCGGGCACCACGGAGCGCGCCACCCGCGACCGGCTCCCGTCCCCGCTGGACCTGCTGCGCGCGGTGCCGCGCCGCGGCCCGCCGCCCTTCGCGCGCTGACGCTTCCGTCAGCTTTCGTCTTTCCGACTTTTCGCTTTTCTCACCTTTGCCGGAAATATTCCGGATGCGAAGGATGATTTGTCATGCCCTATTCACAGGAGAACGGCTCGGGGCGCACCGCGCGCCGCGGCACCGCGGCCGACCGCTACGCCCACCGGGACGCGGAGATCACCACCTGGGCCCTGGCCGCCGGGCTCGGCGACCAACGCGCCGCCGAACTCTTCGTGCACGCCACCTACGACGACGTGCGGCGGTTCGTCGCCCACCTCACCACGGACGTGCCCGGGGCCGAGGACCTGGCACAGGAGACCTTCCTGCGCGCGCTCACCAGCCTCGGCGGGTTCGCCGGCCGGTCCTGCGCCCGCACCTGGCTGCTCTCGATCGCCCGCCGGGTCGTGGTGGACCGGCTGCGCCGGGCCTCCGCCCGACCCCGGATCGCCGACACCGCCGACTGGCTGGCCGCGGCGGAGCGCGCCCAACCCCGTCAACTGCCCGGTTTCGAGGAGTCGGTGGCCTTCATGGACGCCCTCGAAGCGCTGGAGCCCGGACGGCGGCAGGCGTTCGTCCTGACCCGGCTGCTGGGCTGGTCGTACGCGGACGCCGCCGAGGCCCTCGGCTGCCCGATCGGAACCATCCGTTCCAGGGTGGCCCGGGCCCGCCGGGACCTGGCCGACAGTTGGTCGGAGCGGCCCGCCGCAGAGGCGGCGCTCGTCGCGGCCTGACCCCGCTCGTCGGTGCGGACGGTGGCCCCGTCCGCACCGACGGAACCGACTCCCCGTCGGACGCCCGTGTGACCTGCACGGCAACCGCGCCCTGGGCATACGCACCACGGCCCGGGTCTGTCATGATGGCGCGGAAAGGCGACGGCGGAACGAGGAAACCGGTGCGAATCCGGTGCGGTCCCGCCACTGTGATCGGCGAGCGGACCCCGAACGGCCCACTGCCCCTGTGCGGGTGGGAAGGGCGGGGCGAGCGGTGACCCGAGAGCCAGGAGACTCACGCGGTCGCCTCCTCGACAGAACTGGGGCGGATCTCCCCAGAGGGGAGGATGAGTCGGGATGCCCGAAGGGCAACGGGCCGACGATCCGGTGCCGTGCCGGGTCGTGGTGTGCCGGGACTGCTGCTGCGGCAGCGCCAAGGTGCCCGCGGACCACGCCGCGCAACTCGCGCGGTTCCAGGCGCGGACACCGGTGACGGTCTCCGCCTGTCTGGACGTGTGCGACCAGGCCAACGTGGTCGTGGTCCGCCCGTCCGCCGCCGGCCGCGCGGCCGGCGGACGTCCCGTCTGGCTGGGTCTGGTCAACGACCCCGCGGCCACCGAGGACGTCATCGCCTGGGTGCTGGCCGGCGGGCCCGGGATCGTTCCGCTGCCGGAGATCCTCGACCTGTACGTCTTCGCTCCGCCGCGTCGGGTGAACACCACGCCGTCCGTCGACGTGCGCTGAACCAACGAACCGACCGCGGGCACGGCGCACCCTGCCGTGGCGCGGTGAGAGGACCGACTCCACCATGGCCAAACGCTCCCTGTCCCTGCTGGCCGCCGCCGTCTTCCTGATATCCGGCTGCGCCAGCGGCGGCGGTGACGACGGGAAGGACCGCGCGGCGGGCGACGCCCCCGAGGGCTTCCCCGTCACCCTCACCAACTGCGGGGTGAAGACGACCTACGAGCGTCCGCCGGAGCGCGCGGTCACCCTGAACCAGCACGTCACCGAGATCCTGCTGGCGCTCGGGCTGGAGAAGTCCATGGTCGGCACCGCCTACCTGGACGACGAGATCCTGCCCGAGTACGCCGAGGCGTACCGCGGCATCGAGGTCATCTCGGACGAGTACCCCTCCTTCGAGAACATCCTCGCCGCCGAACCCGACTTCGCCTACGCCGGCTTCTCCAGCGCCTTCGACGAGAAGGAGGGGCGCGGGCGCGAGGCGCTGGCCAAGGCCGGCGTCAACTCCTACGTGAACGTGGAGGAGTGTCCGCCCGGGCCGATGAGCATGGAACTGATCGAGACCGAACTGCGCACCCTCGGCAAGGTGTTCGGGGTACCGGACCGTGCCGACCGGGAGATCGAGAAGGTCCGCACGGCCCTCAAGGACGTCGAGGAGAAGCTGGGCGACACCGAACCGGTCGAGGTCTTCGTCTACGACAGCGGCGACAAGACCGCCTTCACCGCCGGCGGCGCGGGCATCGGCAACGAGATGATCGAACAGGCCGGCGGGCAGAACGTCTTCGCCGACCTGGACAAGCAGTTCGGTGACGTCTCGTTCGAGCAGGTAGCCGAGCGGGCCCCGGAAGCGATCGTCATCTACGACTACGGGGACACGAGCGTCGCCCAGAAGAAGAAGTTCCTGCTGGCCAACCCCGCACTGAAGGACGTCCCGGCCATCAGGAACGAGCGGTTCGCGGTCCTGCCGCTCTCCTCCACGGTCCTCGGCGTCCGGGTGCCGGCGGGCGTGGACGGACTCGCCCGGCAGCTGCACCCGGCCCGCTTCCGGTGACGGGCGCCCCCCGCGCGGACGCCGACCCGGTGAACCGGGGGGCCGGGCGCGCCCCGGCCCCCGCCCGGGCGCGCCGCGCCCGACCGCCCTTTCCGGTGGTGCTCCTGCTGTTGGCCGGCGCGGTGGTGGTGACCGCCACCGCGGGCATCGCCATCGGCTCGGTGTCGGTGCCCGCGGGCCAGGTCTGGGGCATCCTGGCGCACCAGGTGCACCCGGGCCTCGCCGAGGCCACCTGGTCCCCGGTGCGGGAGACCATCGTCATGGACGTGCGGTTGCCGCGGGTGCTGCTCTGCGCGGTGGTCGGCGCCGGCCTCGCGGTGGCCGGCATGGCCCTCCAGGCCCTGGTCCGCAATCCGCTCGCCGACCCGATGCTGTTGGGCGTCTCCTCGGGCGCCTCGGTCGGCGCGGTGCTGGTGCTGGTGCTGAACATCACCGTGTTCGGGCTGGTGACCTTGCCCGTGGCGGCCTTCGTCGGGGCGCTCGCCGCGCTGGTCGCGGTGTACTTCCTGGCCCGCTCCGGCGGGCGGATGACCACCCTGCGCCTGGTCCTGGCCGGGGTCGCCATGGCGGAGGTGCTGTCGGCGCTGGCCAGCTTCCTGATCGTCACCTCGAACGACCCGCACAAGACCCAGTCCGCCCTGCGCTGGATGCTCGGCGGACTCGCCGGCACCACCTGGTCGATGCTGTGGATACCCGCCGCGGTGGTGCTCGCCGGCACGGCGGTGCTGCTCGGGGTGAGTCGTCCGCTGAACCTGTTGCTCAGCGGGGAGGAGGCGGCGACGGCACTGGGGCTGGACGTGCACCGCTTCCGGGCGGCGATGTTCACCGTGGTGGCGCTGATGATCGGCACCATGGTGGCGGTGAGCGGTCAGATCGGCTTCGTCGGCCTGATCATGCCGCACGTGGTGCGGCTGCTGGTGGGCGCCGACCACCGCCGGGCGCTGCCGGCCGCCGCGCTGTTGGGCGCCGCGTTCCTGATCGCCGCGGACCTCGCGGCGCGGACCCTGATGAGTCCCGAGGAGGTCCCGGTGGGGATCCTCACCGCCCTGGTGGGCGGGCCGTTCTTCCTGTGGCTGATGAGACGGAGGACAACGTGACGCGGACGCCCGAGGGCACGACGGCGCCGGGAGCCCTGGACATCGAGGACGTGACGGTCACCGTGGGCGGCCGGGACCTGGTCCACGGAGTGTCCCTCCGGGTGGCTCCGGGCGAGGTGCTCGGGCTCGCCGGCCCCAACGGCGCCGGGAAGTCGACGCTGCTGCGCACCGTCTACCGGACCCAGCGCCCCACCACCGGACGGGTGTTGCTGGACGGCGAGGACGTCTGGCGGCTGCCCGGCAAGCAGGTGGCGCGGCGGCTGGCCGCGGTGCTCCAGGAGAGCGCCGGTGACTTCGACCTGACCGTGTACGACGTGGTGGCGATGGGCCGCACCCCCCACAAGCGGGCGTTCGCGGGCGACGACGCCCACGACCGGGCCGTGATCACCGACGCCCTGACCCGGCTCGACGTGGTCGAACTCGCCGACGCCCCGTTCCAGCGCCTGTCCGGCGGCGAGAAGCAACGCGTGCTGATCGCCCGGGCGTTGGCCCAGCAGTGCGGGACCATGGTGTGGGACGAGCCGACCAACCACCTCGATCTGCGCCACCAGTTGGACGTGCTGACCCTGGTCCGGCGGTTCGGCGCCACCGCGGTCGTCGCCCTGCACGACCTCAACCTGGCCGCCGCCTTCTGCGACCGGCTGTGCGTCCTGGCCGCGGGGCGGGTGGTCGCGCTCGGCCCCCCGGCCGAGGTCCTCACCCCCGAGTTGCTCTCCTCGGTGTACCGGGTGGACGCCGAGGTGGGCGCCCATCCGCGTACCGGCACGCCCTACGTCACCCTGCTCACCGGGGACGACGTGTCGGCGAAGCTCCCCCGTCGATGACCGGGGGGCGACCGGGTGCCCCCGCCCCCGAGGCGGAGGTGGCCGCCGCGCTGCACGACGTGGCGGGGATCAACGGGTTCTTCGCGGTCCGGGTCGGTGGGCCCGACACGGGCTGGCAGCCGATCGACCGGGCGTACGCCGGGGGCCTGTCCCACTTGGTGGCGGCGGTGGCGGCCCGACACCGCAGCGAGGAGCTGCGGGTCGCCGTGTCGATCGCCCACCTCGGGCACGCCGCCCGGCTGTGGTCGCCGGTCCTGGCCTGCGCGGTGCTGCACGGCATCGTGCCCGAACTGTCCGCCCTCCAGCACTCCGACCGCGATGCGACGCTCCGGCTCCCCCGGGCCGCGGGACGGTACGCGGCCCCGCTCCCCCGGCTCGCCGACCAGCTCCACGACGCGGTGGTGACGGGGCGGTTGGAGGTGCTGCGGGCCGGGCTCCCGGCGAAGGTGGCCCCCCGGCTGCTGGACGGCAACTCCGCCTCGGCGCTGGTCGAGGCGGGCCGGGCGGTCCTGGTGGCCCGCCCGGAGGCGCGCGGGCGGCTGGTGCCGTTGGTGGAGCGGTTGCTGAGCACCGGGCGGCTGGCCGGAACGGGCACGATCACCGGGGACGACCTCTCCTTCCGGCGCCGCAGTTGCTGTCTGTACTACCGGGCGCCGGCCGGCGCCATGTGCGGGGACTGCGGGCTGGCCGACCGTCCCTGACCCCGTCAGCGCACCGCCTCGGGCGGGGCGCCCGGGGCGTTCATGTGCAGGGCCTCGACCAGGTCGCGGTAGAGCCGGTCGGTGCGCAGGAGTTCCCGGTGGGTGCCGGCGGCCCGGACCGCGCCGTCCTCCATGACGACGATCCGGTCGGCGCCCACCACCGTGGAGAGGCGGTGGGCGATGGAGACGACGGCCGCCCGGTCGGCCTGGGCCCGGACCCGCTCGGTGACGGCGGCCTCCGTGAGGGCGTCGATCTGGGCGGTGGCCTCGTCCAGCAGCAGGACGTCCGGCGCGCCCAGCAGGGCCCGGGCGAGGGCGATGCGCTGGCGCTGACCGCCGGAGAGGGTGCCGGGCATCAGCACCGTGTCCAGCCCCTCGGGCAGGGCGCGGACGTGCTCGCCGAGCCGGACGTCGTCCAGCGCCCGGTACAGCTCCGCCTCGGTCGCCTCGGGGTGGGCGAGCAGCATGTTGTCGCGGACCGAGCCGGGGACGAGCGGGGTGTCCTGCTCGACGTAGGCGAAGTGCCGACGGACGCGGTCCGGCGGGAGGTCGGCATAGTCGGTGCCGAGCAGGTGCAGGGTGCCCGTCTCGGGGTGGACGAACCGCAGCAGCAGGGAGAAGAGGGTGGTCTTGCCCGCCCCGGACGGGCCGACGATCGCCGTGTGGCCCCGGGCCGGGAGGTCCAGGTCCAGTGCGCGTATCGCCGGCTCGGCGCCGGGGACGTAGCGGACGAAGACGTTCCGCACCTCGATCAGGGGGGCGGTGTCCGGGCGGGCGCGGGGCGCGGGCACGACGGTGGCGACGGCGCGCGCGGCGGCTTCGAGGGGGAGGTCCTCCACCTCGCGGATGCGGGCCGCGGCGGCGATGCCCGACTGCACCGCGGTGACGTGGGTGGAGAGTTCGGTGACCGGGCCCATCAGACCGAAGGTGTAGAGGAGGAAGGCGATCAGGCTGGAGACCTCCAGGGCTCCGGTGGAGACCCGCCAGGCGCCGAGGCCGAGGATGCCGATGACGGCGAGTTGGATGCCTCCGTAGGCGACGGACCAGGCCACCGCCTCGCGCCGGACGGCGTTGACCCCGTGGTCGGCGGCGGTCCGGGCGTCTCCGAGGATGTGCTCGGCGATGCGCTCCTCGGCACGGGCCGCCTTGACGGTCCGCAGGGCGCGCAGGGCGCCTTCGAGGGCGCCGCCCATGCGACCGAGGGCGGCCTGGGCCTTCTCCTGCTCGGTGGCGATGCGCGGCATCAGCAGCAGGAAGACCACGGCGATCGCGAGGACGGAGGCCACGGTGACGCCGAGCAGCACCAGGTCGAGGACGCCCATCAGCACCAGGGTGCCGACCAGGAGCACCGCGCCGTTGATCAGGCCGACGACGCTGGAGGAGGCGGCCTCGCGGAGCAGGACGGTGTCGGAGGTGACCCGGGTGGCGAGTTCTCCGGTGGGCCGGGCGGCGAGCGGGAGCAGGGCGGCCCGGAAGTAGCGGCGGACGACGGTCTCGCGCGCGTCCAGCACGATCCGTTCGGCGACGGTGCCCAGCAGGACGCCCTGCCACAGGCCGACGGCCGCGCCCACCACGAGCAGGACGAGCAGGGCGGTGATCGGCCAGACGAGCCGGACGTCCCCGGTGAGCGAGTCCAGCACCAGCTTGGTGGTCAGGGGGGTGGCCAGTTCCATCGCGGAGCCGAGCAGGGCGAGCGCCAGCCCGACGCCGAGCCGGCCGCGGTGCGGGCGGGCGAAGCCCCACAGGACGCGCAGCCGGGCGAACCGGGAGCCCGGCGGACCGGGTGGGGGGCCTTCGGACACCGTGGTGGCACCCTCTCCAGAAAATCGGTCATTCATGACCCGAATAAGAGCATGCATCAATCAGAAAGAGCAATCGAATACCCGCACCACTACACTGACGAGGTGCTGAAGCAGATGCCGCCGGAGGAGTCCCGCACCCGGTCACGGACCCGCCGGGCGATCCTCGACGCCGCCGTTCGGGTCCTCAGCGAGGACCGTTCCGCACCGATGGGCCGGGTGGCCGACGCCGCCGGGGTGGCACGGAGCACCCTCCAGCGCTACTTCGCCGACCGCACCGCCCTGCTGGAGGCGCTGTCCGCGTACGCGTCCGACCGGATCGACGAGGCCACCCACCGGGCCCGGACCGAAGAAGGACCGCCGCTGGAGGCCCTGGGGCGCCTGGTCCAGGAGTTGTTCGACCTCGGGGACGTCGTGATGCTGGTCAGCGCCGACTGGGAGGACGAGCAGGGGGAGCCGGATTCGGCGACCGACCGCGCCCTGCACGACCTACTGGGCCGTGCACGGGCCGCCGGGGACCTGGACTCCCGCCTCACCGACGCCTGGATCGAACAGCTCCTGTGGGCCACCCTCTACACCGCGTGGACGCACGTCCGCGACCACGACGCCCCCAAGCACGACTCGTTGGCCGCCTGCCTCCTCTCGCTGACCAAGATGGTCCGCGCGGCGTAGCCCCCGGCACCGCTCCCCCGCGCGACCGACGGGGCGAGCCCCTTCCCCATTTTGCCAAAAAAATTCTGCAAAAATAATTTGGCAAAGGCCCGAGAGCGCCCTACGCTCGCCGCATGACCCCCGACGAGCACCGCCGCGTCCTCGACCCCGCCACCGATGCCGCCGCGCTCAAGGCCCTCACCCACCCGCTGCGCGTCCGGCTGCTCGGCCTGCTACGGCAACACGGGCCGGCCACCGCCAGCGAACTCGCCGCCCGCACCGGGGAAACCTCCGCCTCCACCAGCTACCACCTGCGGGTCCTCGCCCGGTACGCCTTCGTCACCGAGGCCGAACACCGGGACGGGCGGGAGCGCCGCTGGCGCTCGGTGCACGCCCTCACCAGTTGGAACAACGCCGCGATGTCCGCCTCCCCGGCCGGACGGGCAGCGGTCGGCGCCCTGCGCCGCCGACAGGTGGAACACCTGGGCACCGCACTGGCGCAGCACGAGGAGGACGTGGGCGCCGGACGCCTGGGCGAGGAGTGGTACGAGCCCTCCGGCATCAGCGACCTCCTGCACCGGCTCACCCCGGAGTCGGTGACCGAACTCCAACAGGTCTACGAGCAGCGGCTCGCGGAGCTCGCTGCGCGGGACGCCACAGACCCCCGCGCCCGACAGGTCGTCCTGGTCACCGCGGCACTCCCGCTCGCCCCGGAACCCGTGAGCGGTGACGGGGCGTGAGCACCCCACCGGACGCCGGCGCACCGGGGGTCGACCCCCGTACCGCCCGCCGCCGATACGCCACGGCCTGTGCGCTCTTCTGGCTGCCGGTCGGCCTGACCATCGCCCCGCTCCTGCTGCTGTTCACCGAACGCGGTGCGACGCTGCCGACCGTCGCCGCCCTGTTCGCCGTGCACTCCCTCACCACCGTGGCGCTCGAACTGCCCACCGGAGGGCTGTCCGACGTCATCGGGCGCCGCGGGGTGCTCACCGCGGCGGGCGTCCTCAACGCCGCCGCCTTCACCCTCCTGGCCCTGGGCACCCGCACCTGGTTGCTCGCCGCCGGCATGGCGCTGATGGGGGCCGGGCGGGCGCTCTCCAGCGGCCCCGCCGAAGCCTGGTACGTGGACGCGGTGCAGGCACGGCAGGGGCCGGGCGCCGAACTGCGCACCGGACTGGCCCGCGGCAGTGCCGCCGGCTCCGCGGCACTCGCCGTGGGGACCCTGCTCGGCGGATTGCTGCCCTGGCTGCTGGCCGGCCCCGCCGCGGCCTTCTCCCCGGTGCTCCCGCTGTCCGCGCCGCCGCTGCTGGGAGCCCTCGCCGCCCTGCTGTACGCGGGGTACGCGCTGCTGGCGCTCCGCGAGGCGCCACGGGCGGCGGTGTCGCCTTCCGCGGTGCTGCGGGGCGTGCCCGCGACCGTGGTCGACGGCCTGCGGCTGGGGGTCTCCAGCAGCCTCGTCCGACGGGTGCTGCTGACCTCGGCGGCCATCGGGGGCGCCCTGGCGGCGGTGGAGTTGCTCACCCCGGGCCGGGTGGCGGTGCTGACCGGAACCGTCGAATCGGGCGCGGCGCTGTTCGCCGGACTCGCCTGTGCGGGATACGCGTGTTCCGCCCTGGGCAACCGGCTCGCACCGCGCGTCGCCCGACTGGCCGGGGGGAGCGCCCGGGCGGTGCGCGCCGCCCTGGCGCTCGGCGGCGGCGGGCTGTTCCTGCTGGGGGCGACCGCCGGGGCCTCGGGTCCGCCGGGGTGGGCGCTGGGCGCCGTGGGCTACGGACTGCTGTACCTGGGGCTGGGGGCGGCCGGCCCCAACCAGAACGACCTGCTGCACCGGGTGGTGCCCTCCTCGCGGCGGGCGACGGCCCTCTCCGTGCAGTCGTTGGCCCTGCAACTGGCGGGCGCGCTCGTCGGACTCGTGGTGGCTCCGCTGGCCTGGGCGCCGTTGCCCTGGTGGGTCGCCGCGGCACCCCTGCTGGTGGTCGCCCTGCTGTGGCGGGCCGGTGCAGCCACCCGAACGGGTTACGACATTCGGCCGCGGGTACGTACCCCTTCCCCCTGACGCCTTCGATACTGGAACCGACCCGCACGATCGGGGCAGCCGCTCGCACGGCCGCCGGAGCACCCCCGGGAGGAACCTTGCGCATGCTCATCAACGTCGCCGAGACCGTGGTGGCCGATGCCCTCCGCGGGCTGGCCGCCGCCCATCCGGACCTCGCCGTCGACGTGCAGAACCGGGTCATCGTCCGCCGGGACGCCCCGGTCGCGGGGAAGGTCGGCCTGGTGTCGGGCGGGGGCTCGGGGCACGAGCCGCTGCACGGCGGCTTCGTCGGGCCGGGCATGCTGTCGGCGGCCTGCCCCGGCGAAGTATTCACCTCCCCGGTGCCGGACCAGATGCTGCGGGCCGCCGCCGCGGTGGACAGCGGTGCGGGGGTGCTGTTCGTCGTCAAGAACTACACCGGCGACGTGCTCAACTTCGACATGGCGGCCGAACTCGCCGAGGACGAGGGCATCCGGGTGGCGAAGGTGCTGGTGAACGATGACGTGGCGGTAACCGACAGCCTCTACACCGCGGGCCGGCGCGGAACCGGCGCCACCCTGTTCGTGGAGAAGATCGCCGGTGCGGCGGCGGACGAGGGCCGGTCCCTGGAGCAGGTCCAGGCGGTGGCCCGGCAGGTGAACGAGAACTCCCGCAGCTTCGGGGTGGCGCTCGGTTCCGTCACCACCCCGGCCAAGGGCAGCCCGACCTTCGACCTGCCCTCCGGCGAACTGGAGTTGGGCATCGGCATCCACGGGGAGCCGGGACGGGAACGTCGACCGATGATGACCTCGCGGGAGATCGCGGACTTCTCCGTGCACACCGTCCTGGACGACCTGGAGCCGCGCGACCCCGTCCTGGTCCTGGTCAACGGCATGGGTGCCACTCCCCTGTTGGAGCTGTACGGGTTCAACGCCGAGGTGCAGCGGGTGCTCGGGGAACGGGGGGTGCCCGTCGCCCGCACCCTGGTGGGCAACTACGTCACCTCCCTGGACATGGCGGGCGCCTCGGTGACGATCTGCCAGGTGGACGGGGAGCTGTTGCGTCTGTGGGACGCACCGGTCAGCACCCCCGCCCTGCGGTGGGGACGCTGACCCTTCCGCCCGTACCGTCCCGTCTTGGAGGAGTGACCTTGCTCGACACCGAGTTCTTCCGCCGCTGGCTCCGGGCGGCCGACGCCGCCGTGACCCGCGAGGCGGACCGGCTGACCGCGCTCGACTCCCCGATCGGGGACGCCGACCACGGCAGCAACCTGCGCCGGGGCTTCCACGCCGTGCTGGAGGCCCTGGACTCCCCGGAGGGGGCGGCCGCCACCACTCCCGGCGCGGTCCTGGTGCTCGCGGGCCGCCGGCTGATCTCCTCCGTCGGCGGCGCCTCGGGGCCCCTGTACGGCACGCTGCTGCGTCGTACCGGCAAGGCGCTGGGGGACGCGCCGGAGGTCTCCCGGGACGCGTTCGCGAGCGCGCTGCACACCGGCGTGGAGGCGGTGGCGGCCCTGGGCGGCGCCGCCCGGGGCGACAAGACGATGCTGGACGCCCTGGTACCGGCCGTCGAGGCGCTCACCGGCGGCGGGACGTTCGCGGCGGCCCGGGCCGCCGCCGACACGGGGGCCGAGGCCACCATCCCGTTGCTGGCCCGCAAGGGCCGGGCGAGTTACCTCGGTGAGCGCAGCATCGGCCACCAGGACCCGGGCGCGACCTCGTCCGCCCTGCTCGTCGCGGCGCTCGGCACGGCCCAGGGAGGCGGTCCGGGTGAGTGACGGAGGGCGGGAGGCGGGCCTGGCGGACGCGCGGCCCGGCGAACGGGTCGTGGGCATCGTGCTGGTCTCGCACAGCGCGGCGGTCGCCGCGTCGGTGGCCGCCCTCGCGGTGGCGCTCGCGGGCGGCGGTGCGCCCGCGCCGGTGGCGGCGGCCGGCGGCACCGAGGGCGGCGGGTTCGGCACCAGTGCGGAGTTGATCGCGGCAGCGGCGGCCCGGGTGGACCGGGGCGCCGGGGTGGCCGTGCTCGCCGACCTCGGCAGTGCGGTCCTCACGGTGAAGGCGCTGGTGGCGGAGGGCGACGAACTCCCGGACGGCACCCGACTGGTGGACGCGCCGTTCGTGGAGGGCGCGGTGGCGGCGGTGGTGACCGCGGCCACCGGTGCGGACCTCGCCTCGGTGGCCGCGGCGGCCACCGAGGCGTACGCCTACCGCAAGGAGTGAGGGCGGCGCGGACCGCTCAGCGGGGTGCGGCCGCTGCGGCCCGCCGGGCGACCAGGGCCCCGGCCCGCTGCTCGCCCTCGACGACGGCGGCCCGGTGGCTCTCGATCGGCTGCACCCGGGTGCCGGTGAAGACGATGTAGGTGACCCGGGACGGGGCCCCTCCGGTGCGGGGGTCGGAGGGGATGCCGAGGGCCTCGGCCGCCGCGTAGGACGCCTCGCCGATCACCTCGGCGGGTCCGACGTCCCCGACCACCCCGTACAGCACCCGGTCCCGGTAGACCACGGCTGCCGCACTGCCGCCCCGGACCCCGTGGTCGGCGTACCGCCACCGGGGGCCGGGGGCGGGCACCACGACGAACGGCAGCTCCTCGGCGCTGAGGTACCGGCCGTCCGACTGGGAGAAGGCCGTCTGGGCCAGGAAGTGGGGGTCGGTGCGCCGGTTGCAGTGCGGGCCGGGACGCCCGTCGCAGTCGATGTCCATGTCGGCCTCCCAGTGCACCTCCCCGGGCCCGGCGCACACCGGCACGGTGGCCCGGGGCGCGGAGGCGTCCGTGCGGTACCGGCCGCGCGAGACCTGGGTGGTGCAACCCCGGACGGCTGCGAGGAGTTGGGCGGCGGTCACCGCCCCGTCCGGGGCGTTCCCGGGGGCGCTGCGGGCCTTCGCGTCCCCGTGCCGGCCGGGCGCGGTGGCGGCCTCGGGCGACAGGGCGCCGGGAACCAGCAGGACGGTGCCGAGCGCGGTGGCCAGGGCCACCGTTCGGGTGCGCACGATGAACAGACCCTCCGTAGACGAACCATGACGAACTGCCACACCACGGTTCCCGTTCGTCGCCCGCGCGCCACCGGGAGGGGGCCGTACGGGCGGACGGGCGGCCGATCACGCGGCGTGTCGTGACCCGTACGGCCCCGCCCTGCCCATCGAGGAACGTGCGTCAACCCCTTGATGTGCGGTCACCTTCCATGCCATATAGGTCTGTACCATTGCGTCGACCGGAAGGCACCACCGTGCGCTCCATCCCCCCACGCCGCACGTCCCCCACCCGCCTGCCCCTGGCCCTGACCGCCACCGCCGTCCTCCTCACCTCCTGCGGTCTGACCGACGAGGGCCCCTCGGTGGCCCCGCCCGCCGCGCCGATCGGGGTGACCGTCCAGGCCGGCAGTTCCAGCAGCGTCCACCTCATGTGGAACCGGCCGGGGCCGGGCGCCAAGGTAGAGGGCTACGTGGTCTACCAGGGCGACAAGAAGGTGAAGGACCTGCCCGGCGAGCGGTACATGGTCGACATCGAGGGCCTGAAGCCGTCGGTCGCCTACTCCTTCACCGTCCGCGCCCGGGACGACCGCGGGACCCTCAGCCCGAAGAGCCGGCCCGTCAGCGTGACCACCCCCAAGGCCACCGTCGCCGACAAGAAGCCCCCGACCGTGCCCGGCGGGCTCACCGGCCGCGCACAGGGCGGCCGGAGCGCACTGCTGACCTGGCAGGGGTCCACCGACGACCAAGGCGTGGTCTCCTACGACGTCTACCAGTCGGGCACCAAGATCCACAGCGCCGGCCCGAAGGACACCCGCACCGTGGTGACCGGGCTGCGCCCCGGCACCGCCTACGTGTTCACCGTCAAGGCCCGGGACGCGGCGGACAACTCGTCCGCGGCGGGCCGCGAGGTGCGCCTGACCACCGCCGAGGGCCCGGACGACATGCGCGGCACCGCCCCGACCGACTTCCGGGCGACCTCCCGGGACGAGTCCGGGGCGTACTACCTCGACCTGTCCTGGGACCCGCCGAAGACGGACGCGGTCGTCATGCAGTACCGCATCCAACTCAACCGCAAGCAGACCACCTCCCTGGTCTGGGGCGGGGAGCCGCCGAAGGGACGCGCCGAGCACCGGTTCTACCTGGACCGGAAGAAGGGCGTCAGCTACCGGGTGCGCATCCAGGCGATGCTGCCGGACGGCACCTACGGCGAGTACTCCGAGGAGCGGACCGTGGTGACCGGGGAGACCGCCCCCGGCCGCTGACCCGCCCGATCCGCGTCCGGGGGAACCCGCCGTTCCCCCGGACGCAGGAGCGCGTCACCTGCCCGGGCCGTGCCCGCATGCGGGCCGCCCCGGGTGGCCGTTGGCTCGGTTCAGGGCAGCACGGGCGATTCCCCACCCTCGGCGGCGCACGGGACGTTCCGCCGACCGTGCCGTCCGGAGGGCAGACACATGCGCACCACCCAGATATCCGTCCGCGCCGCACTGGTCGTGGCCGTCGCGGCGCTCCCCCTGGCACCCGCCGCCCCGGCGGTCGCCGGGGGCACCGGCGTCTCGGGCATCAGCGCCACGGTCAACGGGTCGACGGTGCAGGTCAGCACCGCGGCCTGCCCGCAGGGCGGCACCGCCTCGCTGCTGACCGGCACCCAGGCGACCTTCGCCCAGGGGCGTCAGATCGACCTCGGTGCGGGTGCCACCCAGTCCGGGAGTTGGACCGACGTCGGCTCCGGCACGTACACCGTGGCGGTGGTGTGCGGCAACGGCACCACGGCGGGGACCCAGTCGGTCACCGTCAACGCGGTTCCCGCCCTCTCCTCGACGGCCGCCCCGGCCGCCGCGGTGCGGGGCGGACTCGGCGGCGGTTCCACCGACCACCGGAGCCTCACCCTGGTGGGCGGCGGGGCGCTGGTCGCCGCCTCCGTCGCCGGCACCGTGCTGTACCTGCGGCGCCGGGCACGCCCCGGACGGCGCTGAACCGTCCGCCCGCCCGCGGCCGTCGCCCCGCCCTCCGGGACCGGGCGGCGGCTTGCGGTGCGCGCCGCGGGGCCGGGGCGGGCCGGACGGGGAACAGCAGAAGCGCCCGGGGGACGGTTCACCCCGGGCGCCCGCTGGTCAGTGGCCGCCGAACGATCGCGTTCAGCAGGACAGGTTGCCCCCGGTGCCCACACCGAGGATCGCGGCGAAGCGCTGGTAGTTGGAGATCCGGCTCTGCACCTGGGCCGGGTTGCCGCCGTTGCACTCCAGGGCGCCGTTGATGCTGCGGATGGTCTGGCCGAAGCCGGCTCCGGTGACCATGGCCTGGTGACCGGTCATGGTGCCCGGGCCCTTCTGGGTGTTCCAGTACCACAGGGCGGTCTTCCAGGCGACCGCCGGGTCGTTCTGCACCAGCCAGGGGTTGCGCAGCAGGTCGATGCCGAGCGCGTCGCCGGCCGCCTTGTAGTTGAAGTTCCAGCTGAGCTGGATGGGACCGCGACCGTAGTAGGCGGCCTGGCCCGCGGGGCAGCCGTAGGGCTGGGTCGAGTCGCAGTAGTGCGGGTAGTTGGCGGTGTTCTGCTCGACCACGTGCACCAGGCCGCCGGTCTCGTGGCCGATGTTGGCGAGGAAGGCCGCCGCCTCCTGCTTCTTGACGGTGTCACCGCCGGTCATCGCGAACTCCGGGTAGGCGCTGAGCGCTTCCTTCAACCCGGCGTAGGTGTAGAAGGAGTTGCGTCCCGGGAACATCCGCTGGAACTGCGACTCGGTCACCACGAAGTCCCCGGCGGGGGTCTCGGGACCGCCGGGACCACTCTCGCAGGGGTGCGGGTTCCAGAACCAGGTCGAGACGGTGGGGTCGTAGCCCGGGTTGGCGTGCTCCGCGACGTACGCGTTGCCGTCGCGGTAGCGGACGATGTCGCCGGCCGCGTAGGAGGCGCCCTGGGTCCAGGACGGGTAGCTCGAACAGAGGGCCGCCGGAGCCGCCGCGGCCTGGGTCGCCGGGAGCCCGACGGTGAGGCCGGTGGCGACGGCCAGGGAGGCGAGCGCGGCGCTGAGACGTCGCTGGGGCATGCGGTTCTCCTCGTGCGGTGCGGCCTGGCCCGGAGCCGTGACGGCTCTGCTGCGCATCGACCGGTGGGGCGGCTGGTGCACGACGGGCGGACCGCGGTGGGGGGCGGGCTGCCACTCCATCGCATCTGGTCTGTACCAGTCAAGGGTTCAGACCATTCTGCCCGCCGGATTCTCCCGCGGGACGGGGACGAACCGACCTCCTTCGCGACAACCACCCCCGCGCTAGCGCCGGGCGCGTCACCCTCATTGAGGTTTTCCTTCAACTCTCTTATGCCTCATTTAATCTGATGAGCCGTCATGTCTCACAGAACGCTCACCCGAGCCCCTCTGCCACCGGCCCCAGGGAGAGCGCCGGCAGGTAGTTCAACAGCGCCAGCGACAGGGCCACCGCCGTGGTCAGGGAGACGAAGACGGCTCCGCTCGTCCGGAGCGTCCCGGCCGACGGGGCGACCGTCCTCCCCCGCGCCAACCGGCCCGCGGGGAAGAGCACGAACACCATCGGCAGGTAGCGCCCGACGAGCATCGCCCCGCTCATCAGCACCTGGTGGAAGTCGGTGGTCCCGTCGAAGCCCGCCATCGCGCTCCCGTTGCCGGCCGCCGACGAGGCGTACGCGTAGATGAGTTCGGTCAACCCGTGCGGTCCCGCGTTCCCCATCGAGGACGCACCGTGGCCCAACACCAGGGACAGTGCGCAGCACAGCAGGACCGTGCCGGGCGCGACCAGCAGGTACAGGGCGACGGAGCGGATCTCGTGATGACCCAGCCGCTTGCCCAGGTACTCGGGGGTGCGGCCGACCCTGAGCCCGCCGATGAACACGGCACGGCGACCAGCACGGCCATCAGCAGCCCGTACAACCCGCTGCCGGTGCCCCCGGGCGCGATCTCCCCCAGCAGCATCGCGCTGAGCAGGGTGCCGCCCCCGAACGCCGTGAAGCTGTCGGTTCCCAGGAGCCCACAGGCCCGCCGGGCAGGACCTGTCGGCCCCCCGCGACGGTGGTCACCGACTCCGGCGCGCCCAGGTGCTGGGGGGCGCCCAGCGCGACGAACGCCAACCCGGCGAGGACGGAGAGCGGCAGCAGCACCCGCAGCAGGGTCCGGGTGAGGTCGACCCAGAAGCCGCCGAGCGCATCGGTGTCCCGCCGCACCAGCCCCCGGACCAGGGCGAGCGCCACGCAGTTCCCGACTGCGGAGGAGGCGAACGCCTGGGTGCCGAGGCCCGCCATCACCGCGAGGTGACCGGTGGCGGACTCGGCGGCGTAGTTCTGCCAACTGGTGTTGGTGGTGAAGCTGACGGCGGTGTGCAGCGCCGTCCGCCACGGCATCCCCGCGTGCCCCGTGGACCAGGGCAGCGGCCCCTGGAGCGTCAGCAGGGCGAACAGGGCGGCGATGCCGACCGCCGAGAAGGCCGCCACCGCGGTCAGGTAGTGCCGTGCGTCCTGCTCGCGGTCGGGGTCGACGCCGAAGAGCCGGTACAGGGCCCGCTCGACGCCCAGGTGCCGGTCCCCGTCGAGGGCGCGGGCCAGGTAGTCGCCGAGGGGGACGTGCAGGGCGACGACCACGGCGAGCACGAGGCCGCTCTGGAGCCAGCCGTGCACCTCACGCCCCCCGGACGGGGGCGAGGCCGTCGAGGGTCGCGTTCAACGAGACGACGTTCACCACCGGTTCGCCCAGCACCCCGAGGGCCCGCCCCGTGGTGTGCTCGGCGACGAGCTCCCGCACGGTGGCCCCGTCGAGCCCCCGCCGAGCGGCCACCCTGGCCGTCTGGAGCCGGGCGTAGGCGGGGCTGATGTGCGGGTCCAGCCCGCTTCCGCCCGCGGTGACGGCGTCCCCGGGGACCGCGCGGGACGGGCCGGGGCGCCACCGCGCACGGCGGTGACCGCCGCCCGCGGATGGGCCTCGCCGGGACGGGCGCACTCGACGGGCGCACCGGCGTGCCGGAGGCGGAACGGTCGCACCGGGCAGGGCTCGTTGAGGCTCACGACCCGGGTGGTCCGGCCGGTGGCGCCGTGCTCGCGGTACACGCCGAGGACGGCGCCGACGCCGCCCTCGGTGCAGTACGGCCGACCCCCGTCGACGCCCTCCCGTTCGCCGATGATGGCCCTGCTGCGGGAACAGACCTGGGTCAACAGGCGCGGCGCACCGGGTCCCCGGTCGGTGGCGGGGCGGAATCGTGCGGGCCCGACGCTAGGCGCGCCCCGCCCGGTGCCCCACCGCCCATGACGCGACGCATACGGCGAACCGACGGGTCCTGACGGGACGCTGACGTGATGGCCGGAATCCCGTTGCGGGGGCCGGGCGGACGCGGTCCGCCCGGCAAGGGGACGGGCACCGCAGGACCGCGGCCGTCCGCAGGAACGCGTGCGTGCGCTGCCCGTCGGTTCACGGACCGGGCTCGAACCAGGTGGGGGCGTCGGCCAGGGCGTGCTTGATCCGGGACAGGCTGAACTCGTCGAGGTCCGGCAGGGCGTCGAGGGAGAACCAGCCGACCTCCAAGGACTCGTCGTCGTTCACCCGGGCCCGTCCTCCCACCGCCCGGCAGCGGAAGGTGATGTCCATGTACTGGCAGACGTCGCCGTTGGGATAGGCCACCGGCTCCAGCGCCTCGACGAGCACCACGCGCTCCGCGACGCAGCGCACCGCCGTCTCCTCGTACACCTCGCGCACCGCGCAGGCCGCGGGCTGCTCGCCCGGGTCCGGGATGCCGCCCACCAGCGACCACCGGAGGTTGTCGCTGCGGCGACCGACGAGCACCCGGTCCGCGTCGTCGAAGACGACGGCCGTCACGCCCGGGAGCCAGAGGAGTTGCTGTCCCGCGGTGGCACGGAGGGTGGAGATGAATTCAGGAGTAGCCATGGAGCCGACGATAGGGCCTGCCGCGGTGCCCGGACGCCCGCCGGTCGGGTTCACCCGGCGGCGGTCCCCCGCGCACGCACCCGGGCGAGGAGCGCCAGGCCGAGCCCTCCGGCGGCGACCACCACCAGGAGCAGTTCGGGCAGGGCCCCCAGCCGGGTGGCGGGGGTGGTGTCGGAGCGCAGGGGCACCTCGGCCACGAGCGAGTCGGCGGTGAACAGCTCGGTGCGGTCGACCACCCGCCCGTCCGGCATGATCACGGCGCTCACGCCGCTGGTCACCGGCACCACCACGGTGCGACTGTGCTCGACGGCCCGGACCCGGGACATCGCCAGCTGCTGGTGGGTCATCTCGCTGCGCCCGAAGGTGGCGTTGTTGCTCGGCACCGACAGCAGTTGGGCACCCTCGTTCACGGTGTCCCGCACCGCCCAGTCGAACGCGGCCTCGTAACACGTGGCGAGGCCCACCCGGGCGCCGGCCATGGTGAAGACGCCCGGCTCGGAGCCCCGGCTGAAGTCCTGTCGGACCATGCTCGCGTCGCTGCTCACCGCGGTCACGATCGAGCGCAGCGGAAGGTACTCGCCGAACGGCTGGATCTGCCGTTTGTCGTAGGTGTCGACCGGGCCCTTCTCGGGATCCCAGAGGACCTGCTGGTTCCAGAGCCTGCCGTCGTCGGAGGTGACCACCGCGCCGACCGAGATCGGTGCGCCGATCGCGGCGACGGCCCGCTCCACGGCCCGGCGCGCGTCGGCGTTGCGGAACGGGTCGATGTCGGAGGAGTTCTCCGGCCACAGCACCAGGTCCGGCTGGGGGACCCGGCCACGCGCCACCTCCGAGGCCAGCCGCTCGGTCTCCTTCACGTGGTTGTCCAGGACGGCCCGGCGCTGGTCGTTGAAGCCGAGTCCCAACCGGGGCACGTTGCCCTGGACCGCGGCGACGGTCACGCTGCCGTCCTCGGCCGCGTCGCTGACCAGGGGCCGGGCGGCGAGGGCGGCACCGACGGGCAGCGCCACCGCGGCCGCGGCGACCGCGGCGGTCCCCCGCCGTACGGCGGTGCCGCTCCGGGCGACGGCACCCAGCCGCAGTGCCTCGTGCAGTCCGAAGCCGCACAGCACGACGGCGAAGCCGAGCACGGGGGTCCCGCCCAGCGCGGCCAGCGGCAGGAAGACCCCGTCCGCCTGGCCGAAGGCGACCTTGCCCCAGGGGAAGCCGTCGAAGGGGACGCGCGCCCGGGCCGCCTCGCCGGCGATCCACAGCGTCGCGGCCCACAGCGGCCAGCCGGGCAGCCGGGAGACCGCCGCCGCTCCCGCGCCCACCAGCGCCGTGAAGACCGCTTCGATGGCCACCAGCGCGAGCCAGGGCCCCGGGCCCACCTCGACGCCCGTCCACACGAGCAGCGGCAGCAGGAAGCCCAGCCCGAAGACGTAGCCGAGGCCGAGCCCGGCCTTCCAGGACCGTCCGCGCACCGCCCAGGCGAAGCCGGCGAACGCGGGCGGCGCCAGCCACCACAGGGTGCGCGGGGGGAAGCTGGTGTAGAGGAGCAGTCCGGAGAGCGCGGCGACGACGACGGGCGCCAGTCGCCGTGCCCAACGGCGTTCCCGGGCGGCGGTGGCGGGCGGCCCGGGCTCTTCGGTCACGGTGGCGGTGGCGGTCACGTCAGGAGTCTACGACCAGGCACGACCGGGCCGAGGGGGCGTCCGGCGGGGCCGTCGTGGGCGGAGGGCTCAGACCGCGGCGGGGGCGGTGGGCGGGCGCAGCCGGTCGCGGATGACCCGCACGGCCGCTTCGGCGTCGTCGACGGTGACGGTGAACTTGCGGCCGTCCCCGAGGCTGAGCACCACGCCCTCGCCCCGGCGGACGATCACGGCGGTGCCGATCTCGGGTCGCCAGCGGTAGCCCCAGCCGCCCCACTGGCGGGGGGTGACCGCGGGGGCGAAGTCGGCGCCGACGACGTGGGCGAGCGGGATGCGGCGGCGCGGCAGACCCATGTGGCCGCAGCGGACCTCCAGGGCCTCCTGGTCGACCCGGACCGCCACGTGGACGAAGGCGAGCGTGCCGAAGAGCACGAGCAGGCCGGCCGCGATGCAGCCGACGACCGACATCACCAGGGCGAGGACGCCGTTGTTCCACTCGGACACCACGGCCAGTTCGATGCCGAGGGCGAGACAGGCGGCGCCTGCGAGGGCGAGCAGCCACTGCATGCGGTTGCTCGCGCGTCCGGTCCAGATTTCGACGGGGGCTCCGGTGGGGCCGCCGTCTCCGTGCGGGTGGTCCCTCATGGTGTCGAGGGTACCGACGAACGTGGCGCCCGGCCCGGGCTCACGGAGGGTGACCCCCGGGGTGCGGAACCGGCTATCGCGCCTGGTAGGCGGCGGCCAGCAGCCGCCCTTCGGGGTAGCTGAGGGCGCGTTCGGTGAGCCGGCCCGGGCGTCCGCCGTGCAGCACTGTGACCGATCCGACAGGGGCGGCGGTCGGGTCGGGGGCCGCGCCGATGCGACGCAGTGCCTGGGCCGCGACGGCGCCCGCCGAGCCGTGCAGGAGCAGGGCCGGGCGGCCCGGGGAGGCAGGGGCGGTGACGGGGCCCGCGGCCACCTCGGCGCGGCGCGCGAGGGCGGTGCGGACCTGTTCGGCGACCAGTTCGTAGTGGGTGCAACCGAGGACGACGGCGCCTACGCCGTCCGGGGTACGGTCCGCCGCGGCGGCGACCGCCCGGGCGACGGCGTCCGCGTCGGCCGATTCGATGGCGTCGGCGAGACCGGGACAGGGCACCGCGGTGACCTCGGCGCCCGCGGCGAACTCGGTGATCAGCGCCCGCTGGTAGGCGCTGCCGGTGGTGGCGGGGGTCGCCCAGATGGCGAAGGGGGCGCCGGCCGCCGCGGCCGGCTTGATCGCGGGCACCGTGCCGATGACGGGGAGCGAGGGTTCGAGGCGGGCCCGCAGCGCGGGCAGGGCGTGCACGGAGGCGGTGTTGCAGGCGACGACCAGGGCGTCGGCATCGTGCGCGGCGGCGGCTTCGGCGACGGCCAGGGCGCGCCGGGTGAGGTCCTCGGGGGTACGGGGTCCCCAGGGCATTCCGTCGGGATCCGAGGAGAGGACGAGATCGGCGTCGGGGCGCAGTCTGCGTACCGCCGCGGCGGCGGCGAGCAGTCCGATGCCGGAGTCCATGAGCGCGATCTTCACCCGGTCACCATAGACGATGGGCACCGCGCGGCCCGGGGCCTGGGGCAGACTGCGCGGGGTGAGCGCGATGGTGTGGTGTGCCGCGGTGTCCGCCGCCGCCTGGGCCTGGCTGCTGCTCGGGCGGAGCTTCTTCTGGCGCACCGACGTGCGGCTGCCGCCGGGGCGGGAACCGCGGGCGTGGCCCGCGGTCACCGTGGTGGTGCCGGCCCGGGACGAGGCGGCCGTCCTGCCGTCGAGCCTGCCCACGCTGCTGGCGCAGGACTATCCGGGGCCGCTGCGGGTCGTCCTGGTCGACGACGGCAGCACGGACGGCACGGGGGCGCTGGCCCGGGGGCTGGGCGCGCGCCGCGGGGGTCCCCCGCTGACCGTGTCCTCGCCGGGCGATCCGCCGCCGGGGTGGACCGGCAAGCTGTGGGCGGTGCGCCACGGCATGGCGCTGGCCCGGGCGGACGGACCGCGCTACCTGTTGCTCACCGACGCCGACATCGCCCACGACCCGGGCAGCCTGCGGGACCTGGTGGCGGCGGCCGAGCGGGGCGGCTACGACCTGGTGTCGCTGATGGCGCGGTTGCGGGTGACGAGCCGCTGGGAGCGGCTGGTGGTGCCGGCGTTCGTGTACTTCTTCGCCCAGCTGTACCCGTTCCGCCGGGTGCCCCGCCGGGGTGTTCGTACGGCCGCGGCGGCCGGCGGGTGCGTCCTGCTCCGGACCGCGGCGGCGGAGCGGGCGGGCGTGCCGGAGGCGATCCGGCACGCGGTGATCGACGACGTGTCCCTGGCGCGGGCGGTGAAGTCCTCGGGCGGCCGGATCTGGCTCGGGCTGGCCGACCGGGTGCACAGCGTGCGGCCCTACCCGCGGCTGGCGGACCTGTGGTCGATGGTGGCGCGCAGCGCGTACTGCCAGCTCCGCTACCACCCCCTGCTCCTCGCGGGGGCGGTGGTCGGACTGGTGTGGGCGTACCTGGTGCCGCCGGTGGCCCTGGTCGTCGGGTGGGCGGCGGGGGGTGCGTCGGGGGTGGTCTCGGCCGTGCTCGGGGGGTGCGGGTGGCTCGTGATGACGGTGACGTACGTGCCCGTGCTGCGGTACTACCGCCAACCGTTGCTGCTGGCTCCGACCCTCCCCTTCACCGCATTGCTCTACACGGCGATGACGGTGGACTCGGCGGTGCGGCACCACCGGGGGCGGGGGGCGGCGTGGAAGGGGCGCACCTACCCGCGCCCCGGGCGGTTGTCGGGTCCGCGTCCCGAGGAGGGGTGAGGCGGCCCGTCGTGTTCGGCGCGCCGCGATTGCGGGTAGGGAGAGGAGCGCCGCGGAGTCGGGCGGGGGATTTCCGCGGAGCGTCGTCGAGGGGGCCGCGGCGGGGCGGAGGAACTCCCGGATAAACCGGAGGCGCACTCCGACGCCGGTGGGTGATGGCCTGGTCAACCGCGGGTAACCCTTTTTGCGCCGCTTTCTTTACGTGATCCCTACGTCACCGGACGAGCGATTTTCCCGGGTTTTAACGATTTCGCGGGAATTGAGGGATGATCAGGCACCTCCGGCGCGGAAAACAACCCTCTTATCGGTCTCCCCAACCAGCACATCGTGGGCTTAACTTAGGTGGCATGACCTCCCCCCGCTCCACCTATGGCGGCGGTTACTACTCCGCGCCGTCCTTCCAGGACACTCCGATCTACGACTCCCTGGTCGCAGAGCGGGGCACGCCCCAGATCGCCCCGATCCGGGTGCCCGCCGCGTACGACACCGGCAGCAGTCATCTGCCCGCGCTCCCGTCCGCGCTCCCCGCGCTGCCCGCGGCCCCCTCGCCCCAGCAGTACCCCCCGCAGTACGGGTACGCGCCGGCCGGCCAGCCCGCACCGCTCCAGCAGGCCGCCCCGTACCTTCCGCAGCAGGCGGTCGGGGGCCCGCGCGGCTACCCGGGCGCCCAGCCCCAGCCGCCGCGGCCGGCCCCGCCCACCGGCTACGAGGCGATGCGCCCGGCGGCCGCCCCGCGCCCCTACGACGATCCGCAGGCACGCCCCTACCGCGGCTACTGACCGGCGAGCGCGGGCCGTCCCCGCCACGACCCGGTCCTGCCCTCGGTCCGCGCCGAACGCCCTGGCAGGATGGGTGCATGGCGAATCCGGTGCTCTCCTCCCTCCACGTCTACCCGGTGAAGGCCGTCCAGGGCCACGCCCCCGACGAGGCGTCCGTGGAGCCGTGGGGACTCGCGGGCGACCGACGTTGGATGCTCGTCGACCACACGGCCAAGATGATCACCCAACGGCAGCAGGCACGGTTGGCTCTGGTCCACGCCGCGCTGCTGCCGGACGGCGCGGTCCGGCTGTCCGCCCCCGGGCAACACCCGCTGACCGTCCCCGTCCCCGCCGCTTCCGCGCGGACGCCGGTGCAGGTCTGGCGCGACGAGGTGAAGGCGGTCGCCGCCGACGAGGGGGCCGCCGCGTGGCTCGGGGCCTTCCTCGGCATCGACGTCCGGTTGGTGCACATGCCGGACCCCGAGGTCAGCCGTCCCGTCGACGCCCGGTACGCCCGGGAGGGGGAGACGGTCTCGTTCGCCGACGGGTACCCCCTGCTGCTCACCAGCCTCAGCTCGCTGGACGCCCTCAACGCCCTGATCTCCCGGGGCGACCACCCCGAGGAGGGCCCGCTGCCGATGAACCGCTTCCGCCCCAACCTGGTCGTGACCGACACCCCCGCGTGGGCCGAGGACGGCTGGACCCGCATAGCGATCGGCGAGGTCGCCTTCCGGGTCGCCAAGCCCTGCGGACGCTGCGCGGTGACCACCACCGACCAGTCAACCGCCGTCCGCGGCAAGGAACCCCTACGCACCCTGGCCCGGCACCGCCGGATCGACGGGCGACTCGTCTTCGGGCAGAACCTCGTCCCCGAAGCCACCGGCACGCTCCGGATCGGCGACCCGCTGACCGTCCTGGACTGACCCGCCGAACGGATCGCCCGAGGAGCCCCGTCGGGCCGTGCCACGACACCGCGCCACGGGTGGCCGGCGGGCTCCCGCTCCGGTCAACTCGCCTGCTCCGCACACGCTACGGTGGACCGGTCGAGGTCTTCGGCACTCGCGACACCCGCGCATTCGACGAGGTGGGGACAGAACAACACCATGGCACAGGGCACGGTCCAGGTGACGCACACGGGCACATCGCGGTGGCGGCGCCGCACGGGCGAGTACGGCTCCTTGGCCGCCGCCCTGGAAGCCGCGGGGGACGGCGACGTGCTCACCGTCGCCCCCGGAACCTACCGGGAGAACCTGGTGATCCAGCGGGCGGTGACGCTCCGCGGGCCCGAGGGGGCACCGGGCTCGGTGCGCATCGCCCCCGTCGACGGGGTCCCGTTGACGCTGCGGGCACCCGCGGCCGTGCACGGACTGGTGCTGGAGGGCCAGGACTCCGCGGCCCCCGCGCTGCTGGTGGAGGAGTCGGTGCCGGAGGTCACCGACGTGCGGATCGTGACCCGTTCGGCGGTCGGCATCGAGGTGCGCGGCAACGCCCGCCCCACCGTGCGCCGTTGCTCCGTCGACAACCCCGCGGGCATCGGGATCACCGTCCTGGACGGCGGCGGCGGGGTCTTCGAGGACTGCGAGGTCGTCGCCGCCGGCCAGTCCGGCGTGGCCGTCCGCAGCGGCGGGCACCCCCGGTTGGAGCGGTGCCGGGTGCACCACTCCTCCGGTGCCGGACTGTCGGTGACCGGCGAGGGCTCGGCGCTGGAGGCCGTCGGCTGCGAGGTGTACGAGGTCAAGGGCTCCGGGGTACAGGTGACCGGCCGGGCCACGGCCCACCTCACCGACTGCGATGTGCACCGCACCACCGCGGACGGCGTCACCCTGGATACCGACGCGGTGCTCACCCTCGCCGACTGCCGCATCCACGACGTGCCCGAGAACGCGGTGGACCTCCGCTCCCGGTCCGTCCTCACCCTGACCCGCTCCACCGTGAGCCGTTTCGGCCGCAACGGACTGTCCATATGGGACCCGGGCACCCGGGTGGACGCCAACCAGTGCGAGATCCACGACAGCACCGGCGACTACCCGGCGGTGTGGGTCAGCGACGGCGCCGCCGTCGTCCTCGACTCCTGCCGGGTGCGCGAGGTGCCCGACGCCCTGTTCGTGCTTGACCGCGGTTCCCGCGCGGACGTCGTCGACAGCGACCTCAGCCAGGTCCGCAACACCGCCGTCTCGGTGAGCGACGGCGCCACCGCCCAACTCGACGACTGCCGCATCCGGGAGGCCGCGACGGGCGCCTGGTTCCGCGACCACGGCAGCGGCGGCACGCTCTCCAACTGCACCATCGACGCCGTGCAGACCGGAGTGATCATCACCAAGGGCGCCGATCCCGCGCTGGAGCGCTGCACCGTCACCGCACCCGCCGAGGCCGGCTTCTACGTCTCGGCCGGCGGCCGGGGCACCCTCAGCGGCTGCCGGGTCAGCGACAGCGGCGGCTACGGCTTCCACGTGATAGACGGCTGCCGCACCACCCTGCGCAGATGCCGCACCGAGCGCTGCGCCCGCGGCGGTTTCGAGTTCGCGGAGGACGGCCCGGTCGTGGAGGAGTGCGCCAGCGACGAGAGCGCGGGCCTGCGCGCCGTCGCCCCCTCGTCCGCCCCGTCGACGACGGTGCCCGCCGTCCGGGCGGTCGCTTCGCCGGCACCCCCGGTGCACCAACCGGTCGGTCTGCTCACCGGGGTGCCCGCCCCGCGGGCCGGCGCCCCGACCGGCGATCCCGCCCCGGCCGCGACACCGGTCCGGCCCGCGGAGGCCGTCCTCGGCGAACTCGACGCCCTCGTCGGCCTGGACGGGGTCAAGCGCGAGGTACGGGCCCTCACCGACATGATCGAGGTCGGCCGACGCCGCCAACGGGCCGGTCTGAAGGCCGCCTCCGCCCGACGGCACCTGGTCTTCACCGGCTCCCCCGGCACCGGCAAGACCACGGTGGCCCGGCTGTACGGCGAGATCCTGGCCGCCCTCGGGGTGCTCGACCAGGGGCACCTGGTGGAGGTGTCCCGGGTCGACCTCGTCGGCGAGCACATCGGCTCGACGGCGATCCGCACCCAGGAGGCGTTCGAACGGGCCCGCGGCGGAGTGCTGTTCATCGACGAGGCGTACGCCCTGTCCCCGGAGGACTCGGGACGGGACTTCGGCCGGGAGGCCATCGACACCCTGGTCAAGCTGATGGAGGACCACCGGGAGGCGGTGGTGGTCATCGTCGCGGGCTACACCGTCGAGATGGAGCGGTTCCTGACCGTCAACCCGGGCGTCGCCTCCCGCTTCTCGCGGACCATCCCGTTCGGCGACTACGTGCCCGAGGAACTGCTGCGGATCGTGGAGCAACAGGCCGAGGAGCACGAGTACCGGCTCGCCGAGGGCACCGGGCACGCCCTCCTCGACTACTTCACCGCCCTGCCGAAGGGCCCGGCCTTCGGCAACGGGCGGACCGCCCGGCAGACCTTCGAGGCCATGGTCGAACGGCACGCGGGGCGGGTGGCGCAGATCGTCGAGCCGTCCACCGACGACCTCACCCTGCTCTACCCGGACGACCTGCCCGCCCTGCCCTGAGCACCCGGGCGGGCCGGCAGCCGGATCAGTCCCCCCGCGCCCCTGGCACCGGCCGGTGGTGACCCCGGTCCGTGCGGTGCCGGGGAGCGGGCACGACCGGCGCCTGCAAGCGTTCCAGCAACCGGGCGCGCGCCTCGGCGAACGCCGGATCGGCCTGGTACTGGAAGTGTCCGAGGATCGGCGCGGGCAGCGGGTGGCCGGGGGTGCGGCCGTAGGCGAGGGGGTCCTGCAACGGGGTGCCGTCCACCGCGCGGCCGTGTTCGCCGCCCAGCAGGACGGGACCCCCGATCGGGTCGGTCCGCCGGTGGAGGTTGCGCCAGCAGTGCACGTCGCGGTGGAGTTCGGCGAGGGACTCGGGGCCGAAACAGGAGGGGAACCAGCGTCCGTACAGGCGTTCCAACGGCGAGCCGTAGGTGAGCAGGGCCACCCGCCCCCGGATGTCGGGGGCGAGTTGCCAGGCCGCCGCCGCGGCCAGCACACTGCCCTGGGAGTGACCGGAGAGGACGAGCCGACCCCGGGTCCGGCGGGTCCAGGTCTGCACCCGCCAGACGAGGTCCGGCACGGCGCGCTCCGCGTAGCAGGGCGGCGCGAACGGGTGGGCGGCGCGCGGCCAGAAGGTCCCCACGTCCCACAGGATGCCGATGGTGCGCCGGGCCTTCGGGTCCCGGTACGCGCGCCGGGCGCTCAACGCGAGCAGCAGGAACCCCGCGCCCGCCAACCACGAACCCGCCTCCTGGGCCAACTCCACGGCACGGGCGAGCGGTTCGGGCGCCGCTGACAGGGCGCGCCCCGGCGGCTCCCGGGTGACCCAGGCCCCGAGGAGGGCGCCCGCCCCGCACACCAGGGTTCCCGCCGCGAGCGTCCCGATGACGGCCGGTGCCCGGTCGGTGAGTTCCGCCCAGGACCGGGCGCGGGCGATGGCGCGGGCCCGGTCGGTGTCCTCCGGCCCGGCCTGCGACGGATCGGCGGACGGCCGGTGTTCCTGTTCGTCCGGGTAGTCGGTGCGCACCCCGTCGGCCTCCGTCCCGGTCCGGCGCACCGCCCCGACAACGAATCCCAACAGGACCGCCAGCACCACCAGCAACAACGGCACCAGCAGCGCGGCGTGCCAACCCAGCAGGACCGGCGGACCGCCGGCGGCGGGGCCGGTGCCGACGTCCAGCCAGCTCGCGGCGCGCTGTGCGCCGCCACCGGCCAACACTCCGGCCAGGGCGCAGGCCACCACGGTCACCGCCGGGCCGGCGAGACCGCCCAGGACGGTGCGCGGTGCCGGCGCCGTGCGGTACAGGATGCGGGCGATGACCGCGAGCGCCAGGACCAGGGCCCACTGGACCACCATCAGCGCGCCGAACGCCTGGTCTCCCAGGAGGCGGCCCTCGGAGCTCCACCCCGGACGGGACCAGCTCGCGTATCCGGCCGACAGGACGAGCGCCCCGGCCGCCGCCACCGGCAGGAACCGCACCCGCGGCCCGTCGAGTTCACGGTCCAGCCGCCGTTCGCTGCGACCGCGGCGGCAGACCACGGCGCAGGTCAGCAGCGCCACGACCACGATGATCGCGCCGACCGCGGCGCCGAGGAGGTCCAGCGCTGCGGGCCCGTCGTGGCGGCGGTCGAAGCGGAGCGCCGGCGCGGTGATCGTGGCGGCCACCGTGAGCAGGGCGGCCGCGGTGTGCGCGGCCCTCAACCGGGCCACCAGCCGGCGCCCGTACCAGAATCCGGGTCGGGTCAGCGGACCCCGCTCGGCACCGGGGTCGGAACGCGGCTCCGGCTCCCGGGCGTCGTGCGGCCCGGCAGCGGGGTCGTCGTCCGGCTCCGGCGGTTCCTGGGATTCGTACGCCCGCCAGGTACGGCGGGAGAGGTACCAGAGCAGGACGGTGAGGGCGGTCGGGAGGAGCGCGCCGACCACCAGGCGCCGGCCCGGCGGGGTCCACCAACCGCCGGGCGCGAGCTCGGGCGAGAAGAACGCCAGCCAGGCCCGCTCCGCCGCGCAGTCGCGGACGCCCGCGCACTGCCAGGCCGCCAGGTCGAGGGCGACCTCGCAGACGGCGGCCACCAACAGCACGGTGAGGGTCAGTGCGGCCAGCCGGACGCACAGTGCGTAGGCGCGCACGGCCCGGGGGCGTCCCACGGCGGCGGGACGCATCCAGTGCGCCAGGTTCACGACCATGAACGGCAGCAGGAGCAACCAGAGCGCTCGGGCACCGCTGCCGGAGGTGAGGTTCGACCAGACGTACGCCTCCGGCACCGGGCCCTCGCCCCGGTCACGGCGGATCTCGGCGTCCAGGTCGTCCGCCCGGCGGTGGACGGCGGCGGTGTCGTCGCCGGTGACCCGGACGGTCCGGGGATCGTTGAGGAGCTCCGGGGCGCTGGCGCCCCCCACTCCGTGCACCAGGAGTTCCAGTGCGGTACCGGCCGCACGGGATGACGGGTCCGACGGTTCTCTGCGAGCACGCTTCATACGCTTCCCCCGAGGCGTGTGTGTCCGTGTGTCGTCCTGTCAAGGATCGCGCGCGCCGGGGCTCCGTACACCTCTCCTCACGGAATCTCCCTCGTTGGTGGCGACGAACGGGCCGGAGGCGGCGGAAGGGCGGCACCGGGTGCACCCGCGCCACGGCACCCGGTGCCCCGTGGGAGTATGGACTCCGGGGCGCTCCGCGCTTCCCGGGAAGACGTCATGGCGTGAGCACCGAGCGGAGCCACATCGTCCGCTCCCGCCCCGCGCCCCAGCCGCACCACCACCGGCCGGTCGGCACATCCGCGTTCCGCACCTGTCGATGACCGGCCCCCGGCCGCCCGCACGGTACGGTGCTCGCCACTCGTGGTGCACCGGGGCGGCCCGGTGCACGGGCGTGGTGCGGCGCGACGACGAGTCAGGCGAGCAGAGCGAACCGGCACACAGTGAGGACGGACGAATGCCGAATGGGGCGGAGCGAGCGTGAGTGAGAACCAGAACCTCCTCGCGGAGCAGCGTCGGGCCCTGATCGTGGACGAGGTGCGACGCCGGGGCGGGGTCCGCGTCAACGAGCTCACGCGCAAGCTCGGCGTCTCGGACATGACGGTCCGCCGGGACCTGGACGCACTGGCCCGGCAGGGGGTGTTGGAGAAGGTGCACGGTGGGGCCGTGCCGGTGGTGGAGGCGAGCACCCACGAGCCGGGCTTCGAGGCGAAGTCGGCGTTGGAGCTCTCCGCCAAGGAGGACATCGCCCGCACCGCCGCCGAGCTGGTGGCCCCGGGCACCGCCATCGCCCTCTCCGGCGGCACCACCACCTTCGCCCTGGCCCACCACCTCCTGGACGTACCGGAGTTGACGGTCGTCACCAACTCGGTGCGGGTCGCCGACGTCTTCCACGCGGCGCACCGCAACTCGGGCCAGCGGCAGGGGTTGGCGACGGTGGTCCTCACCGGCGGGGTGCGCACTCCGTCGGACTCGCTGGTGGGCCCGGTCGCCGACCAGGCCATCGCCGCGCTCCACTTCGACGTCCTGTTCCTCGGGGTGCACGGCATATCGGTGGGGGCGGGTCTGTCGACGCCGAACCTCGCCGAGGCCGAGACGAACCGGCGGCTGGTGCGCTCCGCCCGTCGCGTGGTCGTGGTGGCGGACCACACCAAGTGGGGCACCGTGGGGCTGAGTTCGTTCGCGTCACTCGACCAGGTCGACACCCTGGTGACGGACGCCGGGCTGTCCGCCGACGCCCGGTCGGAAATCGCCGAGGTGCTCCCGGAGTTGATCGTCGCCGGCGGCTCGGACGATCCGGTGGACGAGACGGACGGACCGGGGAACGAGGGCTAGCACCGCAGGCGGCCCCCCGCGGGCGGGACGTTCCGCAGGGAAAGCTGCCGGGGCCCCGGGCCGGCTAGGTCCACCGTCCGGTGGTGAGCAGGGCGTCGATCGCCTTCCGGTACGGGGCCACGTCCAGGCCCTGCTCGGCCAGCCAGTCGTCGGAGTAGTACTTGTCGAGGTAGCGGTCGCCGGGGTCGCACAGCATGGTCACGACACTGCCGGTACGGCCCTCGGCGACCAGTTCGGAGACGATCTTCAGGGCGCTCCACAGGCCGGTGCCGGTGGAGCCGCCCGCCTTGCGGCCGAGGGCGTCCTCCAGGGCCCGGACCGCAGCGACGGAGGCCGCGTCGGGGACCTTCATCATCCGGTCGACGGCCCCCGGGACGAAGCTGGGTTCCATCCGGGGGCGGCCGATCCCCTCGATCCGCGAACTCCGGTCGGTGGTGAGGTCCGGGTCGTCCGTCCGCCAGCCGTCGTAGAAGCAGGAGTTCTCCGGGTCGGCGACGCAGATCCGGGTGTCGTACTGCATGTAGTGGACGTAGCGGGCGATCGTCGCGGAGGTGCCGCCGGTGCCCGCCGTGGCCACGATCCAGGCGGGTTCCGGGTAGCGTTCCCGTTCCAGCTGACGGTAGATCGACTCGGCTATGTTGTTGTTGCCGCGCCAGTCGGTGGCCCGTTCGGCGTAGGTGAACTGGTCCATGTAGTGGCCGCCGGTCTTCCGGGCGAGGGCGGCGGACTCCTCGTACATGGTGCGGGGGTCGTCGACGAAGTGGCAACGGCCGCCGTGGAACTCGATCAGGCGGCACTTCTCGGCGCTGGTGGTCCGGGGCATCACGGCGATGAAGGGGACGCCGATCAGCTTGGCGAAGTACGCCTCGGAGACGGCCGTCGAGCCGCTCGACGCCTCGATGACCGGGGCCCCGGGCCTGATCCAACCGTTGCAGAGCCCGTACAGGAACAGCGAACGGGCCAGCCGGTGCTTGAGGCTTCCGGTGGGGTGGGTCGACTCGTCCTTCAGGTACAGGTCGATGCCCCACGCCTCGGGGAGCGGGAAGCGCAGCAGATGCGTGTCGGCGGACCGGTTGGCGTCCGCCTGCACCCGGCGCACGGCTTCTTTCAGCCAGTCCCGGTACCCCGGATCGGAGCGGTCCGTGTCGAGCGTGGGGAGGGGGCCGACGACGAGTTCGGCAGCCGTCGGGGCATCGGGCGGGGACGACGGATGGTGACGGTCTGTTGCTCGGGGGGTGCTCATCGTGTCTCGCGTCTCCTCCGTGTCCCCTCGCCCGGGGCACCGGTCCGACCGGCCCGTCCGGCAGGCTCTATGCCTCGATCATATGCGCCGTTTCATCCCGTCTCACCTGCATAAACACTGCTTGGGGCGACTCAAGGCCAAGCTTGGACGCGCTCTGGCGCAAGTCGGTCGAAGGGGAGCACACTGCTGGTGCGGGGTGTTGTCCGTACGGCGCGGAACGAGGGGCGGGATCATGGCGGCGGAGGCGGAGTTCACGGCACGGGGCGTGCGCATCGACAAGCGACGGCGCTCCCTCACCCGTGCCGGCCAGGTCCGGATCACGGACGGCCGGCTGGAGTTGCTCACCAGCTACGGCAGCGAGATCGACAGCGCGCCGGTGGCCACGGTGCGCGCGGGCACCTCCTGGTTCGCCTCCGGGGAGCGTGCCCACGCCGAGGTCAACGGCACCCGGTACGTGCTCACCATGGAGGGCGGGGAGCCGTCCCCGCACCCGGCGGAATCGGCCGCGCCGGCGGCCGGGTCCACCGCCCGCCGGTTCGTGGAGGCGGTGCGTCGCGCGGGCAGCCGGCACGAGGGCTCCGCGAAGGGCCACGACCTCCCCCCGTCGCAGTGAGGGCGGTCGGCGCCCCGGGACGGTCTGCGGATGCGCGGGCGTGCGCCCGTGCCGACCCGATGCCGTCACGCTCCCGGTGGTCGAGGCCACGGTGAGTTGCGCCGCCTGGCCTCATGCGTCACGCTGGTTTCACCTCAGGTAAGTCACTCAGGGTTTACCGGCGATGACGCTGCGAACCAGCCCGCCGGGTACGCAGCAGGCGGTGGTGGGTGAACCGCCCTGCTGGCATCGGTACTCCGTCCTCTTCCGGACCTCAATTCGGGGAGTCGTTGCCGTGATCAGCGAGCCAAGCAGGCACTGCACGGTGGAGCTACAGGCCCTGCCGTCCCGGATCGGCCAGATCCGTAGAATCGTCTCCGCCCAGCTGCGCTACTGGCATCTGGACGGACTGATCGACCACGCGTCGCTCGGCGTCACCGAGCTGCTGACGAACGTTCACCGCCACGCCCGCCCGGACAAGACCTGCACCGTCGAGGTGGCATGGCTCCTCGACCGGCTGAAGGTGTCGGTGCGGGACCGGGATCCGCGGCTGCCGGAAGTCCGTCCGGCGGACCCCCTCGACACCTGCGGACGGGGGCTGGCGCTGATCGCCGCGATGAGCACCGACTGGGGCGCCCGGCCGCTGGGCACCACCGGCAAGGTCGTGTGGTTCACCCTCCCGGCCACCGCACCCTCCCCGGCCGCGGCATGGGAGCGGGCCGGCTGCGAAGCAGTGCCGCCCGGGGTGCCCGACGACTGGGCGGACCTCACCGTGGTGTCCGACCGCCCCGGGTGGGCGCGGGTCGGCGAGGTGCCCCGCGACCGGCCCGCGCCCGTCCACCCCGTACCGGGCTGACGGGCCGACAGCTCACCCGCGGACCACGCCCGGTGGACGTGGCCTGGTGAGGGTGGCGCTGCCGGTCGCCCCGGTGCGCGGACACATGCTGTGCACCGGCCCGCTGCGCCGGCTGGGGGAGCTGCCGCGACCGGTGCCGTTCACCGTGGACCGCAGCACCTCGCTCTCCTTCCACCAGGAGGGGCGGGGCCTGCTCCTCGGCATGTCCGAACCGGCCCGGGAGACGGGTTTCGACACCCGCTACTCCCCCGCCTGGCTGCCCGCGCTGGCCACGGCGCTGGCCCGCCGCGCGCCCACGCTCCGCGGGCTGGGACTCGGCGGCGGATGGGCCGGGCCTTACGACATGAGCCCCGACGGCCGTGCGCTGGTGGGTCGGGCGACCGCGCCCGTCAACTTCCTGTACGCGACCGGGTTCTCCGGGCACGGAGTGCTCCAGGCGCCGGCCGTGGGGGAGGTCGTCCGGGACCTGTTCCTGGGGCGTGCGCCCGCCGTCGACGTGGGCCCGCTGCACGCCGACCGCTTCGCGTGTGGTGCGGCGGTGCGGTCGGCGTCCCGGGTCTGACCGGCGGGGTCAGGCGAGGGCGGCCAGCGGGTCGTCCAGGACGGGCTGCCAGGCCAGTTCGGCGGCGCCGACCAGGCTGTTGTGGTCCAGGACGCACGGCAGGATGGGGACTCCTCCGCTGCGTCCCCACAGGCTGCGGTCGGCGACGACCGCCCGCAGTCGTTCGGGATCCGCCGCAAGCAGCGACCTGTGCAGTCCGCCGAGGATGATCCGGTCCGGGTTGAGGATGTTCACCAGTCCGGCGAGACCGAGGCCGAGACGGTCGATCAACCGCTCGGCTGCGGTGCGGACCGCGACGTCGGCGTACGCGTCGCGGAGGAGTTCCTCCGCCTGCCGCAGGAGGGAGACCTCCGGCCCCGGGGTGCGGCCCGCCGCGGCAAGGAAGGCCAGCGGATTGGTCTCCACGTCCAGACAGCCGCGCCCCCCGCAGTGGCAGGGCCGTCCGTCCGGGTCCACCCTCAGGTGGCCGACCTCCAGGGCGAGGCCGGCGGAGCCGGTGTGCAGCTTGCCGTCGAGGACCAGGGCGCCGCCGACCCCGGTGTGTCCGGTGGCCACGCAGAGCAGGTCCCGGGCGCCCCGCCCGGCGCCGTGCCGGTGTTCGGCGAGCGCGGCGAGGTTGACGTCGTTGCCCGCGAGCGCGGGCCCGGTGATGCCCGCCGCGCGCACCCGCTCGGCGAACGCCTCCCGGACCGGGGACCCCGGGGGCCAGGGCAGGTGCAGCGGGTTGAGGGCGGTGCCCTCGGGTTCGGCGACCGCGGACGGCACGGAGAGGCCGGCGCCGACGCAGCGCCGCCCGGCGGCGGCGAGCAGTTCCGCCCCGGCCGTGACGACCTGGTCGAGGACCTCGACGAAGCCCGCACCGACCGTTCCGCAGCCGGGCGCGGTGGCCACGAGGTGACCGCCGAGCCCGACGAGCGCGGCCCGGAAGCCGTCGGAGTGGACCTGCGCGGCGAGCACCACGGGCCCGTCGTCCGCGAGGTGGAGGCGGTGCGAGGGGCGGCCCTGGGAACCGCTGGCCGCACTGGGGTGGGAGTCCACCCTGATCAGTCCGAGGGATTCGAGTTCCGCGGCGACCGCGCCGGCGGTGGCCCGGGTGACGCCCAGTTCCGCGGTGAGGACGGCCCGGGTGGGTGCCCGGCCGGTGTGGACGAGTTCCAGCGCGGGGCCGAGTGCACCCCGTCCCCGTTCGAGCCGGGTGCGTGCGACCGCGTCCCCCGCTGACCTCGGTGCCGTCTTGCCGCTCATGGGGGCGAGTCTGTCATGATCGGCGCACCTCGGGCCTCCGGCCCTGGGTGACCGGCTCCTGGTGCACGGGTGTCCGTGCCGGCGCGCTCCGTGGTCCGGGTCCCGGGTCGCGGGCCCGGACCGCGGAGGCGGGTTCAGCCGCTCTGCGGGGCCGAGTCCGGTCGGAGCGGTAACTCCCGCGGGGCCGGCAGGATCGGGTCGGCGAGGTGCGGTCCGCGGGTCCGGGGCGACACGGACACGGTCCGCGCCGCGGCCCGTGAGCGCAGGTCGCGCAGTTCGCCCTCCAGGGTGCGCAGTCGTTGGTGGGTACGGAAGAGGAAGCTCACCTTGGTGCGCAGGGCCCAAGGATCGACGGGTTTGGGGACGAGGTCCGCCACGCCGAGCCGGAACGCGGCGGAGGACAGGACCGCGTCGGGTCCGAACCCGGTGACCAACACGATGGGTATGTACTGGGTCTGTTCGACCCGCCGCATGTAGCGGACGACCTCCAGGCCGCTGACGTCGGGGACCCGGAGGTCGAGCAGCAGCAGGCCGGTGTTTCCTCTCAGGACTTCCTTCAGTGCCGCGTCACCGCTCATGGCGCAGACGACGTCGTGAGTGAGCGGGGACAGCGCGCTCTCCAGCGCGTAGAGCGTGTCCTCATGGTCGGCGACGATGAGGATCTTGGCGTCTGACGGCATGCCGCATTCCCCTCGCTAGGGCCATTCAGCATATGCCCACCGCGACTGCGGGGATACTGAGCGTGCGACATCGGTCACGATCCCGTCCGGAACCCGGTCGCACCCCTGCCCGGACTCAGACGGCGGCGGGCGCGGGCGCCGAACGCAGTACGGTGATCAGTTCCCGTACGGTGGCCGCCATCGCCTCCCGGCCCACGCTCAGGTAGGTGCGGGTGTCGACGGCCTCGGGGTGCGCGGCGAGGAAGTCCCGGACGGCCAGGGTCATCGCCGCGTTCAGCGCGGTGCCCACGTTGACCTTGGCGATCCCCCCGGCGACGGCCCGGCGCAGTTCCTCGTCGGGCACTCCGGACGAGCCGTGCAGGACGAGCGGGACCGTCAAGGCGCCGGCCAGGTCGGCCAGCAGGGCGTGGTCGAGGACGGCGGTGCGGCTGGTCATCGCGTGCGAGCTGCCGACGGCGACGGCGAGCCCGTCGACGCCGGATTCGGCGACGAACCGCACGGCCTCGGCGGGGTCGGTGCGGGCACCGGGGGCGTGGGCGTCCAGCGGGGGTTCGCCGCCCTTCCCGCCGACCTGCCCGAGTTCGGCTTCGACCCACAGCCCGCGCCGGTGGCCCCACTCCGCCGCGGCCCGGGTCGCGGCGAGGTTCTCGGCGTAGGGCAGGCGCGCCGCGTCGTACATGACGGAACTGAAACCGGCGTCATGGGCCTGGCGCAGCAGTTCGTCGCTCTGGACGTGGTCCAGGTGGAGTGCGACGGGGACGGCCGCGGCCTCGGCGGCGGCGACGGCGGCACGGGCCAGCGGGAGCAGCCGTCCGTAGCGGAACTTGACGGCGTTCTCGCTGATCTGGAGCACGACGGGGGCGCTTGCCGCCTCCGCTCCGGTGATGACCGCCTCCACGTGTTCCAAGGTGATGACGTTGAACGCGGCGACTGCGGAGCGGGCGGCGGCGGCCTGGGCGACGAGGTGGCCGGTTGCTGCGAGGGGCACGGGCCCCTCCTTTCCTGTTCGTTCGCTTGCTTCGGTCCGGCGGCGCCGGAGGACGCGCCGCCCCCGGGCGCGGATTCACGGGGGCGGCGCGCCCGGTCAGGGGGTGGTGGCGAGGATCACCGAGCGGGTGAGGTGACGGGGGCTGTCGGGGTCGAGTCCGCGGACCCCGGCGAGGGCGACCGCCAGGCGCTGTGCCCGCACGAGTTCGGCCAGCGGGTCGAGCGTGCCGGCCACCCACTGGCCGCCGGTGGCCCGGACCTGCTCGGCCAGGCCGTCCGGCGCCTCGCCGATCATCCAGGTGGCGGTGGACGCGGTGGTGATGCTGATCGGGCCGTGCCGGTACTCCATCGCCGGGTAGGCCTCGGTCCAGGCCAGGGCCGCCTCGCGCATCTTCAGTCCGGCCTCGTTGGCGAGGCCGACGGTCCAGTCGCGCCCCAGGAAGGTGAACTGGGTGCGGTCGACGAGCCCTTCGGGCAGCGGTTCGGCCAGGGCGGTGCGGGCGTCGGCGACCACGGCGTCCGTGTGCCGTCCGACGTGGGCGCGCAGCAGCGTCAGCGCGGTGGTGGCGAAGCGGGTCTGCACGACGGACTTCTCGTCCGCGAAGTCGAGGACCACGACCTCGTCGGCGGCGGCCATCACCGGGGTCTCGGGGTCGGCGGTGATCGCCGTGGTGCGGGGGCCGCCGCGCAGTGCCGCGAGCAGTTCCAGGACCTCGCTGGTGGTGCCGGAGCGGGTGAGCGCCACGACGCGGTCGTAGCTGCGGTGGCGGGGGAACTCGGAGGCGGCGAAGGCGTCGGTCTCGCCCTGGCCTGCACCCTCGCGCAGCGCGGCGGCGGCCTGGGCCATGAACAGCGAGGTGCCGCAGCCGACGAGGGCGACGCGCTCGCCGGGTGCCGGCAGGGCGGAGCCGTGCTCGGGGGCCAGTGCCGCGGCACGGGTCCAGCACTCGGGCTGGCTGTTCAGTTCGTTCTCGACATGGCTCATGCCGGCTATCCCTCTCCCTGGATGCTTGTTTTTGCAAGATACAGCCGAGTTTCAAGCATCTTCAAGCAATCCGAAGGGGTGAATCTGCGCTAGGGTCACCCCGACGAGTACGTCCGGCGTACCGGGCCGCACCGGGCGCCCCGGGGGAGACCGAACGGAGCATGCCGATGTCCCGCGACGCCCGCTGGAAGGCCCTGCTGGATCTCCTGGTGGAGCACGGGCGCCTCGACGTGGAAGAGGCCGCCGCCGCGCTGTCGGTTTCGGCCGCGACGATCCGACGTGACTTCGACCAGCTGGCCGAGCAGCAGATGCTGGTGCGCACCCGGGGCGGAGCCGTGCTGCACGGCGTCTCGTACGAACTCCCCCTGCGCTACAAGTCGGCGCGCCGGGCGCCGGAGAAGCAGCGGATCGCGGAGGCCGCGGCGGGGCTGATCGCCCCCGGGGAGGCGGTCGGCCTCACCGGCGGCACCACCACCACCGAGGTGGCCCGGGCCCTCGCGGTCCGCCCCGACCTCGCCAGCGGCTCCCCCGCCCTGACGATCGTCACCAATGCGCTGAACATCGCCAACGAGTTGGCGGTCCGACCGCAGTTCAAGATCGTGCTGACCGGGGGTGTGGCCCGCCCCCAGTCCTACGAGTTGACCGGCCCGCTGGCCGACACGGTGTTGCGGCAACTCAGCGTCGACGTGGCCGTGCTGGGGGTCGTCGCCTTCGACGCGCTGCACGGTGCGGCGGCGCACCACGAGGGCGAGGCCGCCACCAACCGGCTGCTGTGCGAGCGGGCCGAGCGGGTGGTCGTGGTCGCCGACTCCAGCAAGCTCGGCACCCGGGCGTTCGCCCACATCCGGCCCGCACGCGGGGTGGACGCACTGATCACCGACCGGGCCGCCGACCCGGAGCAGGTGGCCCGTTTCGAGGAGGCGGGCATCACGGTCCTGACGGTCTGACCTGCGGCCCCGCCCCGGTCGCCCCCCTCAGGCTCCGCTCCGGGGCCCTCCGTCGCCCTGCCGGGGCCACGCCTCGCCGCCCGGGCTGCACGCACCGGGGGAGAAGCGGCGGACACGAGGGGACGGGCTCGCGCTCACGCCCCCCGCAGCGTCCGCCCGAGCACCGCGCGCTGCACCGGCAGTGCCCCCGCGTGCGTCTCCCGCCCCTTGGCCGTCAACCGCACCTGGACGCCACGGCGGTCCCGCGCGCACATGCCGCGCTCCACCAGACCGTCTCTTTCCAGTCTGACGATCAGTCGGGACAGCGCGCTCTGACTCAGGTGGACGCGCACCGCGATCTCCTGGATGCGGTGCGCGCCGACTCTGCCCGCTTCCTCGTACTCCGCGAGGACGTCGAGCACTTCGAAGTCGCTGACGCCCAGGCCATGTCGGTGGAGCTCCCGGTCCAACTCGCACATGGTGCGGGCGTGCAGCGTCAGGATCTCCCGCCAGCGGTCCACGAGGGGGTGTTCGGAGGACTTCACGGTCATGGCGGGCAACCGTAGCAGGGGGTGGGTGAGGGAGGAGCCCGCTTGCGAGGTCGGTTCGAGAGCTGGCCGATTCATGACCGCAGGGGCGCTTCTCCTGCACGAGGCCACCGACCGACATCGTCCCCGTTGGGACGGGGGGAGCCCCCGGTGACCGGCACCTGAGGGGCCCGATTGCGGATGAGAACTTCCTCATGCCGGAAACCGTCCCCGAAGCGGTTCCCCCCGCCGCGCCGGCCCGGCAGCCGCTACCCCGGCCAGCCGGGCCCCACGAGCCCCGACTCGTAGGCGAGGAGGACGAGTTGGGCACGTTCCCGGACCCCCAGCTTCACCATCGTCCGACTGACATGGGTCCGGACCGTGAGCGGACTGACGACCAGTCGACGGGCGATGTCCTCGTTCGACAGCCCCCTGCCCACCAAGGCCATCACCTCGCGTTCCCGATCGGTGAGCGAGGCCGACGAGACGGCCGCGGCCGATTCCCGGGAACGCGCGGCGAACTCCGCGATCAGCCGTCGGGTCACCGCGGGCGACAGCAGGGCGTTGCCCGCGGCCACCGTCCGCACCGAGCACACCAGTTCCTCCGCCCCGGCGTCCTTCACCAGGAAGCCGGAGGCCCCCGCACGAATCGCCTCGAAGACGTACTCGTCCAGCGCGAAGGTGGTCAGCATGACGACCCGGGCGGCCCGTGCACGCGGGTCCCGCACCAGGCTCCGGGTGGCCGCGAGGCCGTCGAGCCGGGGCATCCGGACGTCCATGAGCACCACGTCGGGCCTCAGTTCCCGCACCCCGCGCACCGCCGCCTCTCCGTCGACGGCCTCGCCCACCACGGCGATGTCCGACGGTGCGTCCAACACCGCCCGGAGCCCCGCCCGCACCCGGGCCTGGTCATCGGCGAGCAGTACGCGGATCACGGGCCCTCCCGGGGCGGCTCGACGGGCGGGGATCTGGCAGCACCAGCGGCAGGCTCGCACCCGCCCGGGACCCGTCGTCCGGCCGGGGTCCCGCTCCGATGGTCCCACCCCGTGCGGTCGCCCGCTCCCGCATTCCGGCCACTGGGCCACCGGCCCCGCACCCCGTCCGCGACCTCGCCGAACGCCGCCCCGCACCACCGGGACCGGGGCGCCCCGACGTCCGCCGGCCGCGGGGGCGCCCCACCGTGCGCGGCCGGCTCGGACGCTGAGCGCCCCGGCCCGTCCGCTCAGCGGTCCAGCGAGGACAGCACCCGACCCGCCGCCGGATGGGTCCGGACGATCTCGCCGAGGGTGGTGGTGCCCCGGGTGATCCGGGTGAACGCCTTCCAGGCGGGGCGGAAGCCGGTCAGCGCGGCGTGCAGCATCCCCGGGCGACGTTCGAACAGCCCCATCATCCGTTTGCCCACGCTCATCTCGACGCCGAGGCCCGCCTTCACGGCGAACGCGTAGTTGAGGGCCTGTCGCCGGGCGTCGACCGCGTCGTGCGCCTCGGCGATGCGCACCGCCCACTCCCCCGCGAGCCGTCCCGACCGCAGGGCGAACGAGATGCCCTCCCGGGTCCACGGCTCCAGCAGCCCGGCCGCGTCGCCGCAGACCAGCACCCGTCCCCGGGACAGCGGCGAGTCATCGCTGCGGCACCGGGTGAGGTGCCCCGAGGAGACGCTGGGCTCGAACCCGGCGAGTCCCAGTCGGGCGACGAAGTCCTCCAGGTAGCGCTTGGTCGCGGCGCCCTCGCCGCGGGCGGAGATGACCCCCACGGTCAGGGTGTCCCCCTTGGGGAACACCCAGCCGTAACTCCCGGGCAGGGGGCCCCAGTCGATCAGGACCCGACCCTTCCAGTCCTCGGCGACGGTCGGAGGGACCGGGATCTCGGCCTCCAGGCCCAAGTCGACCTGGTCGAGCTTCACCCCGACGTGCGCACCTATGCGGCTGGCACTGCCGTCCGCGCCGACGACCGCGCGGGCCAGGAGCGTCTCACCGCCCTGGAGGACGACCGCGACCGTCCGCCGGTCGGGCACCGCCGTGCCGTGCTGCTCGACCCGGGTGACCGTGGCCCCGGTGCGCAGCTCCGCGCCCGCCTTCTGCGCGTGCTCCACCAGTTGCTGGTCGAACTCGGGGCGGTTGATCAGACCGAACAGGGTGTGCCGGGACTTCCTGGTCCGGGCGAACCGCCCGTCGAGGGTGAAGGTGACCGCGTTCACCCGGTCCTGGAGGGGCAGGTCGAAGCCGGGGGGCAGCGCGTCGCGCGAGGGGCCGATGATGCCGCCGCCGCACGTCTTGTAGCGGGGCAGTTCGGCCTTCTCCAGCACCAGGACGCTGCGTCCCGCCACGGCCGCCGCATAGGCGGCGGAGGCCCCCGCGGGTCCCGCCCCGACCACGACCACGTCCCAGACGTGACGGGTCTCGTCCGAAGTGTTCTCGCTGCTCACGTTGGTCTACCGCTCCGATCCCACAGCTTGCCGCGCTTCCACCAGGCATCCTACGGCGGTCGTGGGCACTCGCTCCTGTGGGAGGATCGTCGGCGCCCGATACGTGCACACGATCGACACGGCACGGGCCGTCCCCGCAGCACCGCGGCACCCGCCCGTACCCCAGGCACCCGTACTCGCACCCACCAGGAGCGCGCCCATGTCCACAGATCCGCTCGCCGCCACCGTCGCCTCGCTCATGCCGGGGGCCCGTGCGGACCTCGCCGAGTTGGTGGCCTTCCGCTCGGTCGCGGACTTCGCCCACTTCCCGAGGGAGGAGAGCGAGGCCGCCGCCCGCTGGATCACCGAGGCGCTGCGCGCCGAGGGCTTCCAGGACGTGGCCGTCCTCGACACGCCGGACGGCACCCAGTCGGTGTACGGCCATCTGCCCGGACCCGAGGGCGCGCCCACGGTCCTGCTGTACGCCCACTACGACGTGCAGCCGCCGCTCGACGCATCGGCCTGGCTGACCCCGCCCTTCGAACTGACCGAGCGGGACGGCCGCTGGTACGGGCGGGGCGCCGCGGACTGCAAGGGCGGCCTGGTCATGCACCTGGTGGCGCTCCGGGCGCTGAGGGCGAACGGGGGCGTCCCGGTGGGGGTGAAGATCATCGTCGAGGGCTCGGAGGAGCAGGGCACCGGCGGCCTCGAACGGTACGCCGAGCAGCACCCCGAACTGCTGCGCGCCGACAGCATCGTCATCGGTGACGCCGGCAACTTCCGGACGGGCCTGCCGACCGCGACGACCATCCTGCGCGGGATGACGCTGGTCCGGGTCGACATGGAGACGCTGGAGGGCAACCTGCACTCGGGCCAGTTCGGCGGTGCGGCCCCGGACGCCCTGGCCGCGTTGATCCGCGTGCTGGACTCGCTGCGCGCACCGGACGGGTCGACCACCGTGGACGGGCTCCCGGGCACCGGCGGTTGGGAGGGCATCGACTACCCCGAGGAGTCCTTCCGTGCGGACGCCCACGTCCTGGACGGGGTGGAGCTGATCGGCTCGGGCACGGTCGCCGACCGCCTCTGGGCCCGGCCCGCGGTGACGGTGCTGGGCATCGACTGCCCCTCGGTGGCGGAGGCGACGCCGTCGGTGCAGGCCCGGGCCCGGGCCCTGGTGAGCCTGCGGGTGCCGCCGGGCACCGACGCCGCCGAGGCGACCCGACTGCTGGCCGCCCACATCGAGGCCCGCACCCCGTGGGGTGCGCGGGTGCGGGTGGAGCAGGCCGGCGAGGGCCAGCCGTTCCGCGCGGACACGTCCAGCCCGGCGTACGGGGCCATGGCCACGGCGATGGCCACGGCCTATCCGGGCCAGCAGATGCAGTTCGCCGGGCAGGGGGGCTCGATCCCGCTGTGCAACACCCTCGCCGCCCTCTACCCGCAGGCGGAGATCCTGCTGATCGGGCTGAGCGAGCCGGAGGCCCGCATCCACGCGGCCAACGAGAGCGTCGCTCCACAGGAGTTGGAGCGACTGGCCCTGGCAGAGGCGCTGTTCCTGACGGAGTACGCGCAGCACGGCTGACCGCGGGCGCGGCGGGTGCGGTGTTCCCCTCCCGCACCGCCGCGCACCGCCTGCCGCCCGCTACACGGGGACGCCCGCCTCCAGGTACACGGCCGCCCCGCGCTCACGGGCGCGCAGCGCCCACAGGAGACGGGCGTACCGTTCGGGGGGCAACAGACCTTCCGCCTCCGCCTCGGTGACGAAGCGACAGTCCCGCAGTTCGGTGTCGGGCAGCACGAGGCGCTCCGTTCTCCCCCGGTCCAGGCGGCCTCCGTCGAACAGCAGGCGCAGCCCGCCGTAGCGGGGCGGGGCGGGGGGTTCCCAGTCGACGAGGAGGAGCCGGGGCACGGCGTCGAGCCGGAGGCCGGTCTCCTCCTCCACCTCGCGCAGCCCGGCCCGGGCCGGGGCTTCGCCCGGCTCCACCACGCCGCCGGGGAACTCCCAGCCCGCCTTGTACGTCGGATCGACCAGGAGGACCCGGTCCCGGTCGTCGAAGAGGAGCACCCCGGCGGCCACGGTCTCGGCGGTGGGTTGCGGGGTCTGGACGATGTCGACGACGGGTGCGGCGTCCGTGCGGACCGCTTCCGCGATCCGCACGGCGGTCTCGTGCGGGCTCAGCCGGCCGTTGTCGACGAGGTGGGCGTCGGTGGCGAGCCAGTCGCCGAGGGCGGTCAGATAGGGCTCGACGTGGTCCCGGCTCCACTGACGGACGCGGGTCTCCCCGTCCTCCTCACCGGGCGGAACCTCCCGCTGCTCGATCCGTGACCGCAGGATCGTTTCGGCCGGGGCGAGCACCACATGGCGCACCGGGATCCGCCGGGAGGCGAGCCCCCCGAAGACCTCGTCCCGGTAGTCCTGCCGGAGCAGGGTCATCGGCACCACCAGCACACCCCCGACCTCCGCGAGCAGGGCCGCAGCGGTGTCCACCACCAACCGGCGCCAGATCGCCAGGTCCTGGTAGTCGGTGACCTCGGCGAGGTGCTTGGGCGGCAGCAGCCGGGGCAGTGCACCGCCGATCAACTCGGGGTCGAAGAGCATGCTGTTGGGGATCAGCTCGATCAGTTCCCGTGCAGTGGTCGTCTTCCCCGCGCCGAATGCACCGTTGATCCAAACGATCACGGTTCCCCCTCTGATGTGTGGCCCCTGTGGCGTGCCCGCAACACCCTGCCACGGAAACCAGGATGCGCCGAGGGGGACCTACCCGCAGTTCAGACACCTATGACTGGCTCGGGGCGGAAGGCCACGCTCCGCGCACCCCGGGTGCCCGCGGTGCCGATGCGGCCCGCAACAGGGCGGTCAGGGGGAGCCCGGACGGGGCCCGCCCCGGGGTGCCGGACCGAACTCCGCCGCCCCACCGGCGGCCAGGGCCGCTGCCGCGGCCCCGACCAGGCCGGCGTCCGTACCGAGCCGGGCCGGCACCACCGCGAGCCGCCGGACGAACGACAGCGCGGCGTACTCCGGCAGTGCACGACGCAGCGGTGCGAACAGCACCTCCCCCGCCCGGGCCACCCCGCCGCCGATGACGGCGACCTCGATCTCCACCAGCGTCGCGGTCGCCGCGATCGCGGCCGCCAACGCCCTGGCGGCCTGCCCGAACGCCGCGCGGGCCACCGGATCGCCGGCGCGGGCGGCGGCGGCGACCGCGGCGGCGGTCGCCCCGGTGCCCGGTGCCGGCCGCCAACCATCGGTCAGAGCACGGTGGACGATGCCCGGTCCGCTCGCGAACCGCTCCACGCAGCCGCGTCCCCCACATGCGCACCGCTCGCCGTCCACGTCCACGCAGATGTGTCCGATGTGGCCCGCATTGCCGGTGGGACCGGGGTGCAGTCGCCCGCCGAGCACCAGTCCGCCGCCGACGCCGGTGGACACCACCATGCAGAGCGCGTGGTCACGGCCCCTGGCGGCACCCAGCCAGTGTTCGGCCGCCGTCATGGCCACTCCGTCGCCGACCAGGGTGACGGGCAGGTCCCCGGTCAGCGCCCCGAGCCGTTCCACCAGGGGGTACCCCCGCCACCCGGGAATGTTCACGGGGCTGACGGTGCCCGCCGCGGCGTCGACGGGGCCGGCGCTTCCGATGCCGACCGCTCGCACGGTCGGCCACGCCGGGGACCGGGTCAACTCCCCCAACGCCTCCGCCACCGCCTCCAGCACGGTCGCGCCGTCCGCCCCCTGCGGGGTGGGGCGCCGGGCCCGCGCCCTGATCCGGCCCCGGCCGTCCACCAGGGCCGCGGCGATCTTCGTTCCGCCGATGTCGAGCGCGGCGACGAGGTCGGTGTGCATCCGTATCGGTCCTCCCGGGGAAGCCGTCCGAAGGGCGTGGGTCAGTTTCACCGGGCCTGACAACGTTGTCCAGGCCCTATGCTCAACGCCACCCACCCGCCACGGCGACGTGACGACAGGACAGGACACCGCATAGTGACGGATATCGCCCGCAGCGCCGACACCCGGTACGGCAATCGTCCGACCATGAAGGACGTGGCCACCCGTGCGGGGGTCGGTCTCAAGACGGTTTCCCGCGTGGTCAACGGCGAGCCGGGGGTGACCCCGGACACCGGGCGCCGGGTCCAGGAGGCCATCGACGCCCTGGGCTTCCGCCGGAACGACAGCGCACGGGTGCTGCGCAAGGGGCGCACCTCCACCGTCGGACTCGTGCTGGAGGACCTCGCCGACCCCTTCTACGGTCCGCTGTCCCGTGCTGTGGAGGAGGTGGCCCGCGAGCACGACGCACTGCTCATCAACGGCTCCAGCGCCCAGGACCCCGCACGCGAACGGGACCTGGCGCTCTCGTTGTGCGCTCGACGGGTGGACGGGCTGTTGATGATCCCGGCCGGTCAGGACCACCGGTACCTGGAACCCGAACTCAAGGCGGGCGTCGCCACGGTGTTCGTGGATCGTCCGGCGGGCGAGATCGAGGCCGACACCGTGCTGTCGGACAACTACGGCGGGGCCCGCGCGGGCGTGGCCCATCTGATCGCGCACGGGCACCGGCGGATCGGTTTCATCGGCGACCAACCGAGCATCCACACGACGGAGGAGCGGTTGCGCGGCTACCTCGCCGCCATGGCGGACGCGGGGATACCCGTAGCGGAACCGTGGACCTCGCTCGGGCCGACCGCGCCCGAACGGGTCCGCGTCGCCGCCGAGGCCATGCTCACCGGGACCGAACCGGTCACGGCCCTCTTCACCGGCAACAACCGCGTGACCGTGACCGTCATCCGGGTCCTGGCCGGCTGGCGGCGCCCCGTGGCCCTGGTCGGGTTCGACGACGTGGAGCTGGCCGAACTGCTCACCCCCGGACTCACCGCGGTCGCCCAGGACGCCGCACGCCTGGGACGGATCGCCGCGGAACGGCTGTTCACCAGATTGGCGGCGGGCTCGGCCCTGCCGCCCGAGCGGGTCGTGCTGCCGACCCGGCTCGTGGCCCGGGGCTCCGGGGAGATCCCCCCGGAGCCGGTCTAGGGTCCGTCTTCAAGGTCAGATCCAGAGCGTGACCGTCCACCCTCGGCGAACCTCTGCGGTCACAGCACCGGGAACTCCCGGTTCCCGGTGCTTCATTGGCCCACCCGTCCGTCGACGCACTCGCGCAACAGGTCCGCGTGCCCGCAGTGACGGGCGTACTCCTCGATCCTGTGCACCAACAGCTCCCGTATCGACACGGCGTCCTTGCCCACCCGTTCGCCGAGGTCCGGGTACCGGGCCAGCAGGGCGTCGGTGGCGGCCTGTTCCCGCTCCAGGTCGCCGTACGCGGCGTCGACCACGGCCTGTTCGGCGACGGCTCCGTCGAAGTCGGCGTCCCGCTCGCCGTACAGCTTCGGCAGTGGGTCCCCCTCCACGACCCAGTTGCGCCAGTCGCGCTCCACCTCCGCGAGGTGCCGCACCAGGCCGAGCAACGACATGGTCGACGGCGGCACCGATCGGCGGGCCAGTTGCTCCGCGTCCAGGCCCTCGCACTTCATGCGCAGGGTGAGGCGGTAGTCCTTGAGGTAGTCCCGCAACGTCGCGAGCTCGCCGTCCGGGCCGGGGCCCGCGCTGTTGCGCGGATCGTCGTTCGGGTCCGCCCACATGTCGGGGTAGACGGTCGCTCGGGTCCATCGGGTGGGTCGATCACTCATGCAGCGCATGGTCGCCCCCACCGGGGTGGGCGCGCCACCGAGTTACCCGTCCGCGCGGGGTGGCGGCCCGACGCCCCGCCGGGTCCCGCCGAACCGGGCGGCGGGGCCCGGCACGACGCCTCAGCGGAACAGGTTCCCGAAGAACGACTCCTGCACGGCACGGCGGTAGCACGTGAGATTGCAGTGCCGCTTCCGGTACCAGCGCCGGAGTTGAACGATCCGCCGCCCGCAGAACGCACAAGGTGCGGTTCTGGCGCCCGTGTTCGTGTCGTCGTCCCCCATGCCGCAGAACGGTAGCGCCCGGACTTGGGTGGATGTCGACGAGGGCGTGTCGGAACGGCTACGGATCCGTCCCCGACGGGGCGGGGTCCGCGTGACCGTGGTGGTCGCGCGGACCCCGCCCCTGGGGGTGTCTGCTTCCCGGCGCCGTGCCGTGCCTGCCGCCCCGGTGCGGGAGCGGGGGTGGTTAGCCCTTGCGTCGGGTGATCTCTTCGGTGAGTTGGGGCAGGACGCTGAAGAGGTCACCGACGACTCCGTAGTCAACGAGGTCGAAGATGGGCGCTTCGGGGTCCTTGTTGACGGCCACGATGGTCTTCGAGGTCTGCATGCCGGCCCGATGCTGGATCGCTCCGGAAATACCACAGGCCACGTACAACTGCGGCGAGACGCTCTTACCCGTCTGCCCGACCTGGCTCGCATGCGGATACCACCCCGCATCCACCGCCGCCCGCGACGCCCCCACCGCACCACCCAACGCGTCCGCCAACGCCTCCACCACCGCGAACCCCTCCGCACCATTCACCCCACGACCACCCGACACCACCACCGACGCCTCCCCCAACTCCGGACGCCCCGACACCTCCCGCACCTCCCGCGACACCACCCGACCCACCACACCCGGATCCGACCACACCACCTCCAACTCCTCCACCACCCCCGCAGCCGGCGCCACCTCCACCACCCCCGCACCCGACTTCACCGTCAACACCGACACCCCACCCACCACCCGCGACCGCACCACAAACGCCCCACCCAACACCGACTGCACCGCCACCGGCACCCCACCCTCACCCACCACCACATCCACCGCATCCGTCACCACACCCGACCCACACCGCAACGCCACCCGCGCCGCCACCTCACCATTCTCCCCCGACGACGCCAACAACACCCCCACCGGACCCACCACCCCCACCGCCGCCACCAACACATCCACCTTCGGCACCACCAACAACCCCTCACCCACCAACCCCTCCACCACCAACACCCTCACCGCACCATGCTCACCCAACAACCCCGCCACCCCACGCGCCCCCTCACCCACCACCACCGCCACCGGATCACCCAACCCCCGCGCCACCCCCAACAACTCCAACGACGAACGCCGCACCACACCATCCACCAACTCCACCCACACCAAAACAGAACCCATCACACACTCCCTTACCGACATGAAACGAAACGACAGAGACAGAACACAGAAAGACGCCAGAAATCAGAACGCCAGAAGCCCGCAAGCCCGCAAGCCCAGAAGCCCGGAAGCCCGGAAGCCCGGAACGAATGCCCCTACAACAACTTCCGCTCCGCCAAGAACTCCGCGATCCGCACCCCACCCTCACCCGCGTCCTCCACCACCGTCCCCGCCACCCGCGCCGGACGCTCCACCACCTCATCCACCACCGTCAACGCACCCACCGAACCCACCAACGACCCATCCACCCCCAACTCCCCAAGCCCCCACACCTCCACCGGCTTCTTCTTCGCCGCCATGATCCCCTTGAACGACGGATACCTCACCTCACCCGACTGATCCGTCACCGACACCACCGCCGGCAACCCCGCCTCCACCACCAACGACGCCACCCCATCATCCCGACGACCCCGCACCACACCACCCACCACCGACACCTCCGACAACAACGACACCTGAGCCACCCCCAACCGCTCCGCCAACAACGCCGGCAACACCCCCATCCCCCCATCCGTCGACGCCATCCCACACACCACCACATCAAAACCCACCCGACGCACCGCCTCCGCCACCACCAACGACGTCCCCATCACATCCGACCCCACCACCCCCTCATCCACCACATGCACCCCACGATCCACCCCCATCGACAACGCCTTCCGCACCGCATCCCGCGCACCCTCAGGACCCACCGACACCACCACCACCTCACCCCCACCCTCAAACCCCTCCACCAACCGCAACCCCTGCTCCACCGCATACTCATCCAACTCCGACAACACCCCATCCACCCCCTCACGATCCACCCGACCATCCCCCAAAAACCCCCGCTCACCCGCAACATCCGGCACCCACTTCACACACACCACAACCCTCAAACCCATGACAACTCCCTCGCCTTGCGTCAGTTCCGGTGACCTCGGGCAGCACACACCCGAAGCACGCTTTCCCGGGTACGGCAGGGCCACACCCGAGCACGATATTACTGACGAGTAGGCAAGGGCGGGAGACCCCGTTCACGACGGAATGTGTGAGCTCGACGACGGCAGCGAAGTCCACGGGCGGAACGGCGCCCGAGCGACTCGGGCACGAAGGGGCCGGAGTGTCAGAGGGCCTCGGCGAGCGCGGCGAGGACGTCGGCCGTACGGGGCTGACCCGTCGCCCGGCGCACGACGGAGCCCTTCGCGTCCAGGACGAGGACCGTGGGCGTCCGCCGGATGTCGAGGCGGCGGACGAGGGCGAGGTGCTCTTCGGCGTCGATCTCGACGTGCCGCACCCCCGGCACCATGCCCGCCACCCGGCCGAGCACCCGTCGGGTGGCCCTACAGGGTTGGCAGAAGGCGGTGGAGAACTGGACCAGCGTCGCCCGTTCCCCCAGGGCGCCACCCCACTGCGCCGGGTCCAGCCGTTGCGCCGCTCCCCCGGTCGTCCCGCCGTCGTCCTGCACCCGCTGCCTCCTCGCACCAGCCGGGCGCACCTCGCGCACACCCGTGAACGCGCGGTCCCGGTACGCGCCCCAGCAGCGGCAACGCCCTGCGGGATCCCCGGATTCCCGTCGCCGCCACCGGTGGCAGCGCGCCCGCGCGTCGATCCGGGGCGGACGACCTGGCCCGCGGCTCCACGGAACGAGCGGGAGGTGTCGAGGACGTGACGAGGATCTCGCGCCGTGCAGACGCCAGGACTGGCCCCCGCACGGTTCTTCGGGCACGATCTGCCCAGACCGAAAACCTACGGCTGCGTAACTCCGCCGAGACCTCACTTCACCAGGCAGACAGAAGGGCCTCCCCCCTCCATGGCAGAGCTTGTCTACCGCCCCGTCATCGGGCTGGCCATGACGATGTTCAAAGCGCTCGACCTGAAGATCGACTGCAAGGGCTCGGAGAACGTTCCGCGCACCGGTGGAGCCGTGCTGGTCAGCAACCACATCAGCTACCTGGACTTCATCTTCAACGGGGTCGCGGCGTTGCCGCAGAAGCGGCTCGTCCGCTTCATGGCGAAGGACTCCGTGTTCCGGCACAAGGTGTCCGGTCCCCTGATGCGCGGGATGAAGCACATTCCGGTGGACCGCTCGAAGGGTGAGACCGCGTACCAGCACGCGCTGGAGTCGCTGCGGTCCGGGGAGATCGTGGGCGTCTTCCCCGAGGCGACGATCTCCCAGTCGTTCACGCTCAAGAGCTTCAAGTCGGGCGCCGCGCGCATGGCGCAGGAGGCGGGCGTGCCGTTGGTCCCGATGGCGGTGTGGGGAACGCAGCGCCTGTGGACGAAGGGGCACCCGCGCAACTTCCGGCGCGATCACCTTCCGATCACCATGCGGGTGGGCGAGCCGATCGAGGCACCGGCCGACCAGTACGCGGGGGCGATCACCCGCCGGCTGCGGGGGCGGGTACAGGAACTGCTCGATGCCGCGCAGCGCGCCTATCCGGGCCAGCCGAAGGGCCCGCAGGACACCTGGTGGCTGCCCGCGCACCTCGGCGGAAGCGCGCCCACGCCCGAGGCCGTGAAGGCCGCGGAGGCCGGCTGACGGCGCGTCCCCGCGGTGAGACGCCGGCGGGGCGGGTCCGTGCGGGCCGCCCCGCCCCGGTCATCCGGCGGTCGGGGGACGCACGGTGATCCGGGCTCCCGGGCTCACCTTCTGGACCAGTTCGGCGAGCTCGGCGCCCGCCGCCTCCACGCCGGCCGCACCCATCGGCGCCAGCGCCTCCAGCAGGAAGAGCGCCGAGCGCGACTCCTCGGTGAGGCGGGTGCGGGCGCCTTGGCGCCAGTTCCAGCGGCGGCAGGTGATTCCGGCACCGTCGCACCAGACCACCTCGCCCGGCTCGGGGTGCTCCACCACCTGCTCACCCGCCGCGGCGGTGGGGAACTCCTCGTCGCCCCGGGCCCGGACCAGGCGCATGCCGCCCTCGATACGGTCGGCGTCCTCCCCGCCCACGGGGACCAGGTGGGCGACGCTGACGGCGTTGTAGACGTCCACCAGGGCGTTGATGCGGGGCAGCCCGCCCCCGGAGAGGGCGCGTCTGGCGAGGGCCTCGGCGGAGTTGCGGGTGCGGGAGGGCTTGGCGCCGAAGGCGGTGTACGCCGCGCGCCAGGCGACCATGTGCGGGTCCTCGTGGGGTGCCCGCCCGGCCAGTCGCGCGGTCAGTCGCGCGGTGGCCTCGTCCAGGAGCGCGGAGGTCGCCTCGGTGCTGGGGGTGTTGACCAGCCCCTGCGCCTCGACGACGAGGTGGCGGAAGTCGGGTGCGAGGGTGCGGACCTCGTCGGACACGGTGAGCGGAAGGGGCATGTTCGTTCGCCTCGGTACGGTGGGGCCGGGGGATCCGACGATGCGGGGCTCACAGCGCGGCGGGCAGGGCGCGGAGGAGCGCCGTGCGGTCCGGCGCCTCCTGCAAGGCGCGCAGCACCATCGGATGTGGTGCAGCATACAAGACCGGGTAGTCCACCTCGCTGAACTCCGGACGCACGGGAAAGGCCAGTCGTTCCGACTCCAGCGAGAACTGCGCGTCGATGCCTCCGGTGTTGCCCCGGGCGTCCTGGCGCGCCCAGCCGACACTCCCGGGCAGGCGCAGGGCGACGAGCCCGTGGACGACGGGGTCCGTGCCCTCGTCGTCGGTCAGGCGCTGGTAGCAGAAGCCGGCCGGGATGTCCGCGACCCGCAGCAGGGCCACCAGGGCGTGCGACTTGGCGTGGCAGATCCCGGTCCTCCACTCCAGGACGTCGGAGGCCCGCCAACTGACCCGGGGGTCACCGGCATCGCCGGAGTGCGAGATCCGGTCCCGAACGAACTCGAAGGCCGTCTTTGCATATTCATGCGGGCTAAGGGCGTGGGAGCCCAGCCGGGCGGCGACCTCCCGGACGTGGCGGTGGCCGTGGTCTACGGTCTCGTCCGCGGCGAGGTAGGCGGAGTCGTCTTGGGAATCCTGAGCGAGTCGCATACTCAAGCATAAGTATGCGACTCGCCGAACTTCAATTCATTTATGGCCGCGGGTTCAGCCGGCCATCTCCTCCTTGAGCGCCGCGAGGAAGTCGTCGACGTCCTCCTCGCGGGTGTCGAAGGAGCACATCCACCGCACGTCCCCGGCCGACTCGTCCCAGAAGTAGAAGCGGTACCGCTGCTGGAGGCGCTCGCTCACCTCGTGCGGAAGCCTTGCGAACACCGCATTGGCCTGCACGGGGTACAGGACCTCCACACCGGGCACGGACCGGACCCCCTCGGCCAGCCGCCGGGCCATCTCGTTGGCGTGCCGGGCGTTGCGCAACCACAGGTCCTTGGCCAGCAGCGCTTCGAGTTGCACCGACACGAACCGCATCTTGGACGCCAACTGCATCGAGAGCTTGCGCAGGTGCTTCATCCGGCGCACCGCATCGGGGTTGAGCACCACGACGGCCTCGCCGAACAGCGCACCGTTCTTCGTCCCGCCGAGGGAGAGCAGGTCGACGCCGGCGGCGCGGGTGAACGTGCGCATCGGCACGTCCAGCGAGGCCGCGGCGTTGGCTATCCGGGCGCCGTCGAGGTGCACGACCATGCCCAGGCGGTGGGCGTGCTCGCAGACGGCGCGGATCTCGTCGGGCGTGTAGACCGTGCCCAGCTCGGTGTTCTGGGTGATCGAGACCGCCTGCGGCATCGCCCGGTGCTCGTCCTCGAAGCCCCATGCCTGCCGGTCGATCAGCTCCGGGGTGAGCTTGCCGTCCGGGGTGGGGACGGTGAGCAGCTTGAGGCCGCCGACCCGCTCCGGCGCGCCGCCCTCGTCCACGTTGATGTGGGCGCTCTCGGCGCAGATCACCGCGCCCCAACGGTCGGTGACCGCCTGGAGCGCGACGACGTTGGCCCCCGTCCCGTTGAAGACGGGGAACGCCTCGGCAAAGGCGCCGAAGTGGCTCCGGATCACGCCCTGGAGGTGTGCGGTGTAGTCGTCCTCGCCGTAGGCGACCTGGTGGCCGCCGTTGGCGAGGGCGAGCGCGGCGAGGACCTCCGGGTGCGCACCGGCGTAGTTGTCGCTGGCGAAGCCGCGCACCTGCGGGTCGTGATGGCGCTTCGCATCGGTTCGAGGAGGGTTCACTGCTGCTCGGTGAGCCACAGACGGGTTCCGTTCACTTCGCTGGCGGGCCGCTCCCAGACCCCGGCGATCCGGTCGGCCAGGTCCTTGACGTCGGTGAAGCCCGCGAACTTCGCCTGGGGCCGCTCGGCGCGCATGGCGTCGTGCACCAGCGCCTTGACCACCAGGATCGTCGCCGCGGCGGCGGGGCCCTGCTCGTCGCCCGCCTTGCGGAAGCCGTCGCCGAGGGCGAGGGTCCACGCCTCCGCGGCGGCCTTGGCAGCGGCGTAGGCCGCGTTCCCGGCGGTCGGGTGGCTGGCGCCCGCCGCGCTGACCAGCAGGAAACGGCCCCGGTCACTGCGCTTGAGCGGGCCCTCGAAGGCCAGTGAGGTGTGTTGGACGGTCCGGATCAGCAGCTTCTCCAACAGGTCCCAGTCCGCGAGGTCCGTCTCGGCGAACGTGGGACTGCCCCGCCAGCCGCCGACCAGGTGCACCAGTCCGTCGATCCGGCCGAACTCGCCCTCGACGCGATCGGCCCACGCCTGGGTCGCCCGCTGGTCGAGGAGGTCGACGGTGTCGCCGGTGACCGTGGAGCCCCCGTGCGCGTAGCGCGCCGCGTCGACCGCCTCGGCGAGCCGGGCCACGTCGGCGTCGGCGCCGATCACCGTGGCACCGGCTTCCGCGAGTCGCAACAGGGTGGCCCGGCCCGCCGGGCCGGCGGCTCCGGCGACCGCGATCACCGCGCCGTCCAGTGCGTCCTTGTCGTCCATCGTGCTCACCTCCGGGCTGCCCTGCGGGCTCACGCAGCCACCTCGCCGGAGCTCACCGGGGCGGCGGCCCCGTCTCCGGCGTCCGGGGTGGACGCCGTGATGCCCTTGGTCGAGGCGATCACGTTCTTCAGCTTCTTGGCAAGCGCCTCATAGAACATGCTCAGGGGAAACTCGTCGGGAAGCACCTCGTCCACGAGCTTGCGCGGCGGCAGCGTGAGGTCGAGGGCGTCCGGGCCCTTGGCCCAGCGGGAGCCGGGGTGCGGCGACAGGTAGCGGGAGACCAGCTCGTAGCCGGCGAACCAGTGGACGAGCTTCGGGCGGTCGATGCCGTCCCGGTAGAGCTTCTCGATCTCGGCGCAGAGCTGGTTGGTGACCTGCGGCGCGCGGTCCCAGTCGATGTGCAGCTTGTTGTCGGTCCAGCGCACCACGTCGTGCTGGTGGAGGTAGGCGAAGAGGAGCTGGCCGCCGAGTCCGTCGTAGTTGCGCACCCGTTCGCCGGTCACCGGGAAGCGGAACATCCGGTCGAACAGGACGGCGAACTGCACGTCACGGCCCTGCGGGAAGCCGTCGGCCTCCAGGTGCACGGCCTCCTTGAAGGCGGTGAGGTCGCAGCGCAGCTCCTCCAGGCCGTACATCCAGAACGGCTGCCGCTGCTTGATCATGAACGGGTCGAAGGGCAGGTCACCGTGGCTGTGGGTACGGTCGTGGACCATGTCCCAGAGGACGAACGCCTGCTCGCAGCGGCTCTGGTCGTCGATCATCGCGGCGATGTCCTCGGGCAGCTCCAGGCCGAGGATGTCCACGGAGGCGTGGGTGACCCGGCGGAAGCGGGCGGCCTCGCGGTCGCAGAAGATGCCGCCCCAGGTGAACCGCTCGGGGGCCTCCCGCACGGCTATGGTCTCGGGGAAGAGGACCGCGGAATTGGTGTCGTAGCCGGCGGTGAAGTCCTCGAAGGTGATGCCGCAGAACAGCGGGTTGTCGTAGCGGGTCCGCTCCAGCTCGGCGAGCCAGTCGGGCCACACCATGCGCAGGACCACCGCTTCGAGGTTCCGGTCCGGGTTGCCGTTCTGGGTGTACATGGGGAAGACGACCAGGTGCTGGAGGCCGTCCTCGCGGCGCGCGGCGGGCTGGAAGGCCATCAGGGAGTCCAGGAAGTCGGGGACCCCGAAGCCCTCGGCGGCCCAGCGTCGCAGGTCGCCCACCAGCGCGGCGTGGTACGCGGCGTCGTGCTCCAGCAGCGGGGCGACGCCCTCGACCCCGGCGACGATGCGCTCCACCACTGCGGTGGCGGCGACCGGGTCCGGAGCGCCCTCCGCCTCGAAGTCGATCGAGCCGTCCTTGGACTGCCAGGCCCTGAGTTCCTCGACGGCTGCCTTGAGCAGGGGCCAGGACGGATGACCGATCACCCGCTCCGACGGAGAAACCCGCCCCTCCGCACTCGCCTGCACAAGAACATCCGTCATATCTCACCCTCCACGGGAGAACCTTCTGTTAGGCCACCGTATGCATGCAAGGTTCTCCACATCAAGTGAGGACAGGAAAATATTCGGCACCATCGCCTTTTCGCCGCAGTTCTTCCTGCCATGTCCGGGTGATCATCGGCTCCGGCACGCCGGGCGCCAGACGGTCGTGCGGGTTCCCGGTCACGGCCTAGGGTCGGAACACCCCCCGGGAGGTCGCGACGGACGCGCACCACGCGGCCCCCGCCGTCGACGGAAGCGAGAACACCCCCGTGCACTTCCTCACCATCGGCCACCGCGGAGTCATGGGCGTCGAGCCCGAGAACACCCTGCGGTCCTTCCGGGCCGCCGAGCGGGCCGGACTCGACGTCATCGAGCTCGACCTCCACCTGAGCAAGGACGGCGCACTGGTCGTGATGCACGACGCACGCGTGGACCGGACCACCGACGGCAGCGGCGCCGTCGCCGACCAGACCCTGGAGCAGCTCCGGGCCCTGGACGCCGGCCTCGGGGAACGCGTGCCCGTGTTCGAGGAGGTCCTCGACGCGGTGCGTTCCCCCCTCCAGGCCGAGATCAAGGACGTGGCCGCGGCGCGTTCGCTGGCCGAGGTCCTGCACGCCCGCGACCTGGTGCCCCGGGTGGAGGTCATCTCCTTCCACGACGAGGCGCTGTCCGAGGTCTCCCGCCTGGTGCCCGGGGTGCGCACCGCGCTGGTGGCGAGTCGGTACGGACTCGACGTGGTCGACCGGGCGACGGCGGTCGGGGCGGGCACCCTCGTCCTGAACATCCGCCGGCTCACGCTGGAGGTCGTGGAGCACGCCCGGCGGGCCGATCTGCGGATCATCGGATGGGTCGTCAACACCCCCGCGCACCTGCGGCTGGCCCGCGCCCTGGGCCTGGACGGGGCCACCACGGACCACCCGGAGATCGGGCGGGCCGTCGTCACCGGGTGAGCCGCCCGCCGGCCTTCCGACCCCGGCCCACCCGGTGCGCGCCGCAGTCGGTGGGCGTGCTGCCCCGGGTACGTGACGAGTTCCTCGCCCGTCGTGCTGAACGCGTCCGCCCCGCCATCCGTTGTTGGGGGCGAAGGCTCGGTGCGCAAGCGGTCCCGGTGTCTGCTGGGATGGGATTGCCGACGCGGACCGAGCCGCTCGACCTCGGGCCGTGCACACCCGGAGCAGGCCCGTCGGGGGTCGGGCAGACCTCACGCCCGAAGGGACAACGCACCATGACCGTCTCCCGGCCGCCCCGCGACCGCGTTCCCGTGCTCGACGTCGCATTCCCCGGCGCCGCCTGCATCGGCCACGAGCCCGAACTCTTCTTCCCCCTGGGCAACTCGGAGCGGTGGGACCGCTCGATCGAACAGGCCAAACGCATCTGCGGAGGCTGTCCCATCCGCGTCGACTGCCTGCGGCACGCCATCGACCACTCCGAGGCCGACGGGGTCTGGGGAGGCCTGACCCCTGCCGAGCGCCGCAGGTTCCGGCGCGCCCTGCGCACCCTGTACGGCGCCGACGACGCCCTCGTGCGACGGTTGCTGACCGGTGAGCGCCTCCTCGTGCCGCCGGAGCACCTGGGTTCCGTGGTCTGGCAGTTGGCCTGGCACGGTTGGCGCATCGAGCGCATCTGCCTCGCCACGGCGGTGCCCAGGCCCCGGGTGCGGCGCTCGTTGACCGCCGCCCAGGCGGCGGCGGACTTCCTGCGCGCCGCGGGAATCGACCCGCGCCCCCGCGCCACCCGGGTCACCGACCCGATCGCCCCGGCGCACCACGGCCGGCAGGTCGCCTGAGCCGCGGGGAGCCATCGGTACGTGGCGGCGATACCGAAGGCTCCGGCGCACGCCGGGTCGCGCCCATCCGGGCCCGCGCGACCCGCGCACTCCCCCGCACATCCGTACGCCTGTTCCCCGCCGGCTACCTCCCGCCCGTACCGGGCAGCCATGTGCTGACACCGCCGAACGGGAGGTGCCCGGTGCACACACCGGCTCCGGCAGCCTGGCTCCTCCTCCTGCTGGGCGCGCTGAGCGGCAGCTACTGCCTCCTGCGCATGCGCCTCGGTGCCCCCGGGAGACGGCGCGGGGCGGGCGGCGAGGCCCTGATGGGCTTCGGCACCGCCACGATGGCCGTGCCCCCCGCCGTCCTGGCCCTGCCCCGCACCGCCTGGTTGGTCGGCGCGGCGCTCTTCGGCGCCAACGCGCTGCAAGCCCTGTGGCACACCCGGCGGACCCGGCGCCCCGGCCACCACCTGCACCACGCGGTGGGCGCCACGGCCATGGTCCACATGTCGATCGCCATGGCCGACGGGCACGAGGCCCCGGCGGCGGCACTGTTGACGGGTGCGCTACTCGGCTACTTCGTGCTGTACGTCCTGGTCGCGGGTGCCCGCTTGGCCCCGATCCCCCCGGCGCCGGCCGCACCCGCCGACACCGGCGGGGGGACGGACCGCACCGGGTGGGCCCTGGGCCCCGAGGCGTTCCGGACGTGCCGCATCGCCATGGGGCTGGCCATGTGCGCCATGCTGCTCACGCTCTGACGGCGCGACGGGGCCCGGTGCCCGAGGGGGACGTCCGGAGCGTCCGACCAGCGCCCGGCACGGCCCGCAAACCCCCGCCAAACGTGTCCTGCGTCACTTTGCACGCATCACCTGTACCGAGGCGTTGACACAGACAAATAGGCTGGCGGCATGACGGTTCCCGTGGCACTGCTGCTGCTCGGCGCCCTGACCGCCGCACTCGCCCCGCGACTGCTCGCGCGGGCCGACTGGCCCGAACGAGAACCCGTCGTCGCGCTGTGGGTCTGGCAGTGCGTGGTGGCGGCGGTCCTGCTGTGCTGCGCCCTGTCGATGGCGCTGAGCGCGGCCGCCGCGTGGCAGACCGTCCGCGGCGGGCTGTTCGCTCCCGCCCCGAGCGTCGTGGTCGAGGCGTACGCCCTGGGCACCGCCGGCCCGTGGGCCGCGACCACGGCCGTGCTGTTGGCGAGCGGCGCCGTGTGGACCGTCGCGATGCTGATCCGGGAGGTCCGGCAGGCCGGGGCCCTCCGGCGCTCCCGACGGGCCGAACTCCGGCGTCGGGCACCGCTGTTGCCCGGCGAGGAACCGCGCCCCGACCGACTCCTCGTCCTGGAGGCCGAGCGCCCCGACGCCTGGTGGCTGCCGGGGAACTCACCACAACTGGTGATCACCACGGCAGCGCTGCGCCGGCTCACCGGACGCCAGTTGGACGCCGTGCTGGCGCACGAGCGGGGCCACGCACAGGCCCGGCACCACTGGCTGCTGCACTCCTCCTCGGCCCTGGCCAACGGATTTCCGCAGGTGCCGGTCTTCGCCGCGTTCCGCGACCAGATGCACCGCCTGGTCGAACTCGCCGCCGATGACGTCGCCTCACGCAGGTTCGGACGGCTCACCACCGCACTGGCCCTGGTGGAACTCAACGAGGGCCGGGGGGCGTTCGGCCCGTGCCCTACGCCCCACGCCCTCGTCGGGCAGCGGGTGAACCGGCTGCTCGCCGCCCCCGGTCGGCTCACCCCGGCCCACCGGCTGCGGTTGACCGCGGCAGCCGCGCTGGTTCCGGTGGTTCCGGTGCTGGTGGCCTTCGTCCCGGGGCTGCACGCCCTGGGCTGACCCGTGGCCCGGTCGGACGACCGGCGGCACCGAACCGGCCATCCGACCCGTCGTCCACCGGTCGTTCGCCCCGGCCCACGGGGCGATCCGGAGGAATCTGCACACCGGACCCCTCCGGTCCGGAAGGATCACCCCCATGCACCCGGTGTCCCCCCACTCCGCACCGTCCCCCTCCGCGCCGACCGGCCCGGGCCTCCTGCGCTGCGCACTGCTCCTGGCAGGGTTCTCCGTCCTGCTCCTGGTCCTGGTGGTGGTGCGGTGGGACCCGCTCATGGACCTGGACGCGCAGCTGGCCCGCACCACCCACCGGTGGGCCGTCGCCGACCCGGGTCAGACCCATGCGTACCGCATCCTCAGCGACTGGCTCTGGGATCCGTGGACCATGCGGGCGCTCTTCGCGGTGGTGGTGGGGTGGCTGCTCTGGCGGCGGGACCTGCGGTACGCGGTCTGGCTCGTCGCCGCCTGCCTGTGCGGCGCGGCGCTCCAGCAGGGCATGAAGTTCGCGGTCGACCGTGACCGCCCGCGCTGGCCCGATCCGGTGGACTCGGCGCACTACTCGGCGTTCCCCTCCGGTCACGCAATGACCGCGACCGTCGTCTGCGGCCTGGTGCTGTGGACCCTGTACCGGCACCGGGCCCCGCGGTCGCTGTGGCGCGCGGCCGTGGTCGGTGCGGCGGTATCGGTCCTGGGAGTGGGGCTCACCCGGATCTGGCTGGGCGTGCACTGGCCCTCGGACGTGGTGGGGGGCTGGTCGTGGGGGGCGCTGGTCGTCGCGGTGGCGATCACCGCGTACGAACGCCGACACGGCCCGTCCCGGCCGGCCGGGACGGGCACCGGGCGCCGTCAGGACTGATAGCCCTCGACCTGCGAGGACGGGCGGACCCTCGCCTCCTCGGGGTCCTGACCCCACTCCGTCTTGGCGCGCCGCTGGCGCAGCAGGTCCCAGCACTGGTCGAGCTCGCGTTCCAGCGCTGCCAAGCGGGCGCGCTCCTCCGCTCCGCCGTCGCCGCCGCGACCGTCGGCGAGCGCGTCGCGCAGTCGCCGTTCGTCGTCGACCATGGCGGTGATCCGCTCCAGGATCTGTCGCTGGTCCATGTCCTCGCCTCCTCGGCCCCGTCCCCACTGTAGGGAGGGAGCGGGAGTCTCGCGAGGAGAACGGGGTGCGGTCCGGGCGCAGGCCCGGACCGCACCCCGTTCCTCGCCGTGGGCATGGGCGCTCCCCCGCTGCGCCCATGCCCACGGCCCCGGCGGAGCCGACGGCTGTCACCGGCGCCGCTGAGTATATTGGCTGGAAGCCAGTCAACGCAGGAGTACAGGATGACCCCGCGCAGCGCATCGGTCAACGAGGAGTTGCGACGGCGTAGCCGTGAGCGCTTGCTGCGGGCGACCGTGGAACTGGTGGGCGAGCGGGGGTACGAGGCGACGACCCTCGCCGACATCGCTGACCGGGCGGGGGCCGCACGGGGGCTGGTGTCGTACTACTTCCCCGGCAAGCGGCACCTCTTCCAGTCGGCGGTGCACCGGCTGATGCACACCACCGTGGCCGCGGCCCTGGAACGCGAGCCCCGGCCGGCCCGGGGGGACGAGCGGCTGGCACGGGCCATCGACGCGGTCCTCGGCCTCGCCCGGGACCGCACGGTGCTGATGCGGGCGCACATGGCGGGCGTCCTCCAGGCGGAGGGCTTCGTCCGCTGCGCCGAACAGCAGCGGCTCGCGGAGGTGCTGCGCGATACGGTCGCCCGGTACGGATCCGAGGATCCGGACGCGGACTACCCGCTGTTGCGGGCGCTGCTGATGGGCTCGGTGTTCGCGGTGCTCCTGCCCGGCGCCCCGATGCCCGCGGAGGTGCTGCGGGCCGAGTTGTTCCGGCGGTACGGGCTGGCCTGGGAGCTGGGGTCACCGCCGAGCGCGGCCCCGCCGCGGACGGCGGCCGGGAGCGGGGCGGCGGACTTCTCCGGCCTCTTCGACCTGGACGCGGGCCGTGCCGGCGGGGGCGGCGGCGAGCCCGGGTGAGGGACCGCCCCCGCACCGTCGGTGCGGGGGCGGTGCGCCTCGGGTCGTCCGAGCGGTGGATCGCTAGTCGTTGTCCTCGTCGTCCCGGTCGAAGTAGTCCGGCTGGGTCTGGACGTTCAACTCGTGCTGTCGGACCCGTTCGGCGGGGTCGGTGCGGCGGTCGTCGATCCGCAGGACGTCGAAGCCCTTGGCCATGTCGTTGGAGTAGATGTGGCCGTTGTAGTAGTACGCCGACCACGATCCGCCGGTGGCCCGGGCGGTCGTGCTGAGCGGCCCGCGTTCGAAGAAGGCGATCTCCTTCGGCCTGGCGGAGTCGGTGAAGTCCCACACGGAGACGCCGCCCTGGTACCACGCCTGCACCATCAGGTCCTTGCCCCGCACCGGGATGAGGGACCCGTTGTGGGCCACGCAGTTCTCGGTGTCGGCCTGGTGGCGCGGGATCTTGAAGTAGCTGCGGAAGACCAACTCCCGGTCGTCGCCGCGGCCCACGATGTCGTAGATGCCGTTGGCGCCGCGGTTCGGCCCGGTGGCCGCGTTGCAGGTGGCGCCGCCCCCGCCGCCCAACTCATCGGTGAAGACGACCTTCTTGGTGGTCTGGTTGAAGGTCGCGGAGTGCCAGAAAGCGAAGTTGACGTTGTCCTGCACCACGTCGATGACCTTCGGGTTCTCCGGGTCCTCGATGGAGAAGAGGATCCCGTCGCCCATGCAGGCACCGGCGGCGAGGTCCTCGGAGGGCAGCACCGTGATGTCGTGGCAGCCGGTGGTCTTGGAGACGCCCGGGTTGGTGGGGCCGCCCGGGTTGCCGCCGCCGTCCGGGCCGTCGCCGGGGAAGAGCACCGGGAAGCCGACGAGCGCGGCCTTCGCGGGCGCCTTCTTGGGCACCTTGATCACGGAGATGCCGTCGTGCGGCGGCTGGCAGTCGGGGAACGCCGCGTTGGGCGCGTAGGAGGAGACGTACACGTAGACGTTCCGGCGGTCCGGCACCAGGGTGTGGGTGTGCGAGCCGCAGGCGGTCTCCACCGAGGAGACGTACTTCGGGTTGCTCTTGTCGCTGATGTCGAAGACCTTGATGCCCTCCCACGAGTCCTTCACGGTCGCCGGCTGCGACCGGCTGGCGCAGGAGTCGTCGCTGCGGGACGAGTCGGTCGACAGGACGAGCAGGTTCCCGGAGACCGAGATGTCGTTCTGCGAACCCGGGCAGAGCACCTGGGAAACGGTCTTCGGGGCCTTCGGGTCGCTGATGTCGAAGATGCGGAACCCGTCGTAGTTGCCGGCGAACGCGTACTTCCCCTGGAAGGCCAGGTCCGAGTTGGTGCCGGGGAGCGCGTCCTTGGGGACGTTGGCCAGGTGCTCGATGTTGTCGGAGTGGACGACCTCGTCCTGACCGGGTATCTCTCCCGCGGCCATGGCTTCCCGGGTCTCCCGGAGGTCGCTCTGGGACACCCGTTCGGGGGTCGCGGGGACGTCACCGGGGTCGGGGATCGCCCCGGCGGGTGCGGCGGTGACGAGTGCGGCGAGCAGCCCGGCCGCCGCGACGGCGGCGCCCAGACGTCTGCGCCGTGATCGGGGATCGTTCGACAGGATCACTGTGTTCTCCCTCTTCGCCGTTCGCAGTGGGAACGGTTCACGGACACCCGCAGTATCGTCTTCGTCATGCTCATATCAATAGAGGAGAAACATGATCGTCACAAAGGTTTCCGATCGACGTCCGTGACGGGGTGCTAAGACGGACAACGGCACGTCCACTGCGGCCGATCGCCGGCCCGAGCACCACTCCGCACGACGCTGCGCCCCCTCGCGGGGCACGCCGTTCCCCTTCACCGCGCAGGAGGATGACTTGTCCCGTCCCCCCGGCACCGACCTCGAAGCAGCCCGCACCCCGGCCCCGCGCGGCGAGCGACGGGCACGCCGCCTGGTCGCCGCCCTGGTCTGCGCGTCCACCGCGCTCGCCCTCGTCGGCTGCCAGGGCGACGACACCGGGAAGGAGGACGTCGGCGGGCCCTCCGTCATCGCCCCGGGCCGGCCGGGCGAGGCGGCGGAGACCCTGTCGGCGAAGGACGCGAAGGAACGCATCGCGGACGACACGCCGAATGCCGCCGACTTCACCTACGCCCGGATGATGATCCGTCACCACCGACAGGCCCTGGTGATGACCGAACTCGTCCCCGAACGCGCCTCCTCGGGGCAGGTCAAGCGCCTGGCCGCCCGGGTGGCCGCCGCCCAGAAACCGGAGATCGGCGCCATGGAGGGGTGGTTGGAGGAGCACCGCGGGGCGGAGGGCGGCTCCGGGGCGGGCCACGACCACCACTCCATGCCCGGCATGGCCACCCAGGACCAGCTCGCGACGTTGCGGGCGGCCGACGGCAGGGCGTTCGACGCCCTGTTCCTCAAGCTGATGATCACGCATCACGAGGGGGCGGTGTCCATGGCCGTCGAAGCGCTCTCCGGGGGCACCAACGTGCGGATCGAGGAGATGGCGAACGACGTGATCGCCCAACAGACCGCCGAGATCGGACGGATGCGCGCGCTCCTGTGATCCGGCCGGCGCCCTGCTCCGTCCCGCACAGCCGCCGCCCGGCGGGTTAGCGTCGAAGGATGGATGCGAACACCGCGGGTGCCCGGAGCGGCCCGGCGCCCTCGTTCCTCTCCGCCCTGGCCCGGGGCCCGCTGGTGCTGGACGGCGGACTCTCGAACCAGCTGGAGGCCGGCGGCGAGCGGCTCGACGGGGCGTTGTGGTCGGCGCGGTTGCTGGCGGAACGTCCCCGGGCGATCGTCGCCGCACACCGGGCGTACTTCGCCGCGGGCGCGGACCTCGCCACCACGGCCACCTACCAGGCGACCTTCGAGGGCTTCGCCCGGTGCGGCGCGGACCGGACACGGACGGCGGAACTGCTGCGGCTCGGCGTGGAGCTGGCCCGGGAGGCTGCCAGCGGGGCGCCGGACGGGCGGCCCCGGTGGGTGGCGGCGTCCGTCGGACCCTACGGGGCGATGCTCGCGGACGGTTCGGAGTACCGGGGGCGCTACGGTCTGGGCGTCGCGGAACTGGAGCGCTTCCACCGGCCCCGGCTGGAGGTGCTCGCCGAGGCGGCCCCCGACGTCCTGGCCCTGGAGACGGTTCCCGACGCGGACGAGGGGCGCGCCCTGGTCCGCGCGGTGCGGGGGCTCGGGGTGCCGGCCTGGCTCTCCTACAGCGTCCTGGGGGGCCGCACCCGTGCCGGGCAGGCGCTCGTCGAGGCGTTCGCGGTGGCCGCCGAGGCGGACGAGGTGGTCGCGGTCGGCGTGAACTGCTGCACCCCCGACGACGCGGACGCCGCGGTGGCCCTCGCGGCCCGGGTCACGGGCAAGCCGGTGGTGGTGTACCCGAACAGCGGTGAGCGGTGGGACGCGGCACGCCGGACGTGGGCGGGGCCCGTCCGGTTCACCGCCGACCGGGTGGACGCCTGGTGGGCGGCGGGGGCGCGGCTGGTGGGCGGCTGCTGCCGGGTGGGACCGACCACCGTGTCCGAGATCGCGACCAAGGTGGCGGCCCGGCGCCGGTGACACACCGGAGGGGACGCCTGGGCGCTGGTCGCGACCGGTGATCGGGTAGACAGTGGGTGAGGGGGGCCACGCACGGCTGAGCACGAGGTTCGAAAGGCACCCCGATGACCGAGACCGACGCACTCCTCGCCGTGGGCACCCGCAAGGGCCTGTTCCTGGGCCGCCGCGGCCCCCGGGGACCGTGGACCTTCGACGAGGGGCCGCACTTCCCTTCGCAGGCCGTGTACGCGGTGGCCATCGACACCCGGGCCGGGGTGCCGAGGCTGCTGGTGGGCGCCGACAGCGCGCACTGGGGACCCTCGGTGTTCCACTCCGACGACCTGGGCCGCACCTGGCACGAGCCGGCCAGCCCGGCCATCCGGTTCCCCCGGGACACCGGCGCGTCCCTGGAACGGGTGTGGCAGCTGCACCCCGCCGCGGCGGAGCCGGACGTGGTGTACGCGGGCACGGAGCCGGCGGCGCTGTACCGCTCGGAGGACCGGGGGGAGAGCTTCGCGCTGGTCCGCCCCCTGTGGGAGCACCCGACCCGTTCCCGCTGGGAGCCCGGTGGGGGCGGGGAGGGGCTGCACACCGTCGTCACCGACGCCCGCGACCCCGCGGCGGTGACCGTGGCCGTGTCCGCGGCCGGTGTGTTCCGCACCGTGGACGGCGGGACGAGTTGGGCACCGTCGAACGCGGGCGTCTCCGCGGTGTTCCTGCCCGATCAGCACCCGGAGTTCGGCCAGTGCGTCCACAAGGTCGCCCAGGACGCGGCGGACCCCGACCGGCTCTACCTCCAGAACCACTGGGGCGTGTACCGCAGCGACGACGCGGGAGGGCACTGGACGGACATCGGCGCGGGCCTGCCGTCGACGTTCGGCTTCGCCGCGGCCACGCATCCGCGCCGGCCGGACACCGCCTACGTGTACCCGATCAACGCCGACTGGGACCGGGTGCCGGCCGACCGCCGCTGTCGGGTGTTCCGCACCCAGGACGCCGGGCGCAGTTGGGAGGCGTTGACCGTCGGCCTGCCCACCGGGGACCACTACGGGACGGTGCTGCGGGACGCCCTGTGCACCGACGACGCGGACCCCGCAGGAGTGTACTTCGGCAATCGCAACGGCGAATTGTACGCCTCGCGAGATGACGGTGACACCTGGCGCCAGCTCGCCTCGCACCTCCCGGACGTCCTGTGTGTGCGGGCCGCAGTCACGCCATAACACGATGCAACAGAGTGCCTGCTCAGCCACTCTGGCCGAAAATCGACGTGACGTAAAACATCATGGAGTCTTCATTCCCTTTCGAAACCTGCACACGCCCTTACCCGTTTCTCTAAGGGAGGGATAAGGAACCGACATCCCCAGTCATGGAAGGAGACCACCGTGGTCCCCGTATGCCCGTACTGCAAGCGTGTGGAGTGCATCTGCCGGGCCCTCGGGGCCGCCACGCGGGGGGAATCGCGTGGCCGTCCCGGGGTAAGGAACCTTCTCGTACGGCGGTACTCTTCGAGCCGCGCGGGCCTACGACACCCCGCGCGGGTCACTCCGCACATCTGAGCACCTGGGGGGCACGTCCGCGTGGCAGCACGACCTTTGCACGAGATCGTCGAGGCGGGGTGGGCCAAGGCCCTGGAACCCGTTGCCGACCAAATCACCCGGATGGGTGATTTCCTGCGCGCGGAGATCGGCGCGGGTCGCACCTACCTGCCCGCCGGAGCGCACGTGCTGCGCGCCTTCCAACAGCCCTTCGACGAAGTACGGGTCCTGATCGTCGGTCAGGACCCGTACCCCACGCCGGGCCATGCCGTGGGGCTGTCCTTCTCCGTGGCGCCCGAGGTCCGTCCGCTCCCCGGAAGCCTGGTCAACATCTACCGGGAACTCACCAGCGACCTGGGCGTCGCCCCGCCCTCCAACGGTGACCTCACCCCGTGGACCGAACAGGGCGTCCTGCTCCTCAACAAGGCCCTCACCACTGCCCCGCGCAAGCCCGGAGCCCACCGGAACAAGGGCTGGGAGGCGGTCACCGAACAGGCCATCCGCGCCCTCGCCGCGCGCGGACGCCCGCTGGTGTCCATCCTGTGGGGCCGGGACGCCCGCAACGTCCGGCCGCTGCTCGGCGACCTCCCGGCGGTGGAGTCCGTCCACCCCTCGCCCATGTCGGCCGACAACGGCTTCTTCGGTTCCCGCCCGTTCAGCCGCGCCAACGACCTGCTCGTCCAGCAGGGGGCCCGGCCCGTCGACTGGCGGCTGCCGTGACCGCCGCCGGGCGCCCGCACCCCCCGTCCGCGGTCCTCGCCGTCGACTCCGGCGGTTCCGGGCTGCGCGTCGTCCTCGCGTCGGACGGCCGCGCCCGCTCCGCGCCGCTCACCTCCGGCCGGCCGGTGCGCACCGGCCCCGGCGGCATCGACGCCGAACACTTCCTGGAACAGCTCGTTCCCATGGCACGGTCCCTGATGGCGGACGCCGGGATCAGCGAACTCGCCGCCGCGGCCGTGGGCGCCGCCGGACTGTTCTCCCTCGGCGACCGGCTGCACGCCGAACTCCCGGACGGCTTCGCCCGGGAACTCGGCGTGCGCCGGCTCGCTCTGGCCTGCGACGTGGTCACCGCCTACGCGGGCGCGCTCGGCAACCGTCCGGGCGTGGTCGTCGCCGGCGGCACCGGCATGATCGCCACCGGCACCGACCTCCGCGACTGGCGCCGCGCCGACGGCTGGGGCCACCTGCTCGGCGACAGCGGCGGCGGCGCGTGGATCGGCCGCGCCGGACTCGACGCCGCCATGCGGGCGTTCGACGGGCGGCGCGGCGGCTCCGCGGCCCTGCTCGCGCGGGCCGTGGAGACCTTCGGCGAGCCGGAGGGCCTGCCCGGACGGCTCTACCCGCGCACGGACCGGCCGGCCGTCCTCGCCTCCTTCGCGCCCTCCGTGGCCGCCTGCGCCTCCGGCGCCGGCGGCCAGGAACCGGACCCGGTGGCCGCGGACATCCTGCGGCGGGCCGCCGCGCACATCGTGGACACCACGGCCGCGGTCGCACCCGCGGAAGGAACCTTCGACGTGGCCTTCACCGGCGGGCTGTTCAAGATGGGCGACCCGTTGCTCCGCCCGCTGACCGCGGAGCTGTCCGTGCGGCTGCCGGGCGCGCGGCGGACCGCGGCCGACGGCGACCCGCTGCTCGGTTCGGTCCGGATCGCCACCGGGCTGGCCGCGGGGGACCTCGGGCTGCCGGTCGACGCCCGCATGCTGTCCGTCCGCACCACCCCGCCGGACGCCTGACGCTCGCGCGTTCGGGAGGCATCCTTCCAATGAGTCAGATGAACGAGATCAATCGGACAAAATCTGATAGATGCCGCTCACCTGCCCCCTCCCCCAACGGGGAGGGGGGTGAAGCCAGTAGCATGCGGCGCCATGAGCACCCCCACTGGGCCAGCCAACGACCTGCCCGTACGCATGCCGCGCCCTCGTCAGTCAGGACGCCACCGTCGCCCTGAGCCCGCGGTCGCCCCCGAGGGGGCGCCCGCGCTCGTCCTGGCGGTCCCGGGGACGCCCAGTGGTTCCGTGCGGAGCCTCGCCGAAGAGGTCGTGAGCATCGCACGCGCCGAACTGCCCGGGCTCGACGCCCGGATCGGCTACCTCTGCGGGGACGACGAGTTCCCGGCGCTCTCCTCGCTCCTCGCGAACGCCGCGCAGGAGCGCACCGCCCGCTACGAGCAGGCCCGTGCGGCTGGCTCCGAGGCGACCGAGCCCGAAGGGCCCGTCGCGGTCGTGGTGCCGTTGCTCGCGGGCGCCGACGGCTCGCTCCTGCGGGACGTCCGCAAGGCCGTCAACGACAGCAAGGTGGCCGCCGAGATCACCGACGCCCTCGGCCCCCACCCGCTGCTCGCCGAGGCGCTGCACGTGCGGCTCTCCGAGGCCGGGCTCGCCCGCGCGGACCGGGCCCGACTCTTCACCGTGGCCACGGCGGCCGACGGCATCATCATCGCCTCGGTGGGGGGCGAGGAGGCCGCGCAGGCGGCGGGGATCACCGGCATGCTGCTCGCCGCACGGCTCGCCGTGCCGGTGATGGCCGCCGCCCTCGACCAGGAGGGTTCCATCGCGGAGATCGCCGAGCAGTTGCGCTCCTCCGGCTCCGGGCAGCTCGCGCTCGCGCCGTACCTGATCGGTCCGGAGATCGACCCGATCCTGCTGGAGGCCGCGGCCAAGGAGGCGGGCTGCGCGGCGGCCGAGCCGCTGGGCGCCTACCCCGCGATCGGCAAGCTGGTGCTGTCCAAGTACGCCACCGCGCTCGGCATCCCGCTCACCGGCGCGGGCGCCGCTCAGCGCTGACGCCTCGTCGGCCCGCCCGTCCGGGCGGGCCGGTCGACGGGTTCCGGTACCGCACGTTCGGCGCGGAAGGGTTCAGCGCAGGACGACGCAGGACGCGGCGGGCACCGGCACCGAGCCCGCACGGGTCGGCAGACCGGTCAGCGGGTCGACGTCGAACCAGGTCACGTCGCCCGAGCGCTCGTTCGCCGCGTAGAGGCGTCGGCCCGTGGGGTCCACCGTCAGGTCGCGGGGCCAGCGGCCTCCGCACGGGACCGTGGCGAGGCGGCGCAGTCCCGCCCCCTCCTCCTCCACGGCCAGCACGGAGAGGACGTCCGTGCCGCGGACCGCGACCCACACGAACCGTCCGTCGGGGTCGACCGTGACCGCGGACGGGTAGGCGTCCCCCTCGGGCGCCTCCGGCAGCAGCGCGACCTCCGTCAGCGGACGGAGCACCCCTTCCCCGCCGTCCCACCGGCAGACCGTCAGCGTCGGGGCCAACTCGTTCACCACGTACGCATGGGTCCCGCCCGGATGGAACACCAGGTGCCGGGGCCCGCTGCCGGGGCGTAGGGCGACCTCCCGGTGGACCCGCGGCTCTCCGGACCCCGCGAGGTCGAAGACCCGCACCGAGTCCGTGCCGAGGTCCACGCTCACCGCCCACCGACCCCCGGGGGCGGGCAGCACCTGATGGGCGTGCGGGGCCTGTTGGCGCTGGGGGTGGGGTCCGGTGCCCTCGTGGACGAGCACGCCCGAGGGCTCCTGCGCGAGGGCTCCCTCGGAGCGCAGGGGGACGGCGCTCACGCTGCCGGAACCGTAGTTGGCGGTCAGCAGGTGGTTCCGGTACAGGGCGAGGTGGGTGGGTCCGTCGCCACCCACCAGCACGGGTCCGCCGATCGGGCGCGGACGGTCGGCGGTGACGTCGAGCGCCGTGACGGCCCCGGGGGAGGTCTCGCTCACCGCGTACAGGACGGCGCCGTCCGAGGAGAGCGCGAGGTACGAGGGATCGGCGACCGTGTCGGTGGCGCCGAGGAGGTGGAGGGCGCCGGTGACCGGGTCCACGGACGCCGACACGACGCCCGGTCCCCCGGCGGCCGTGAACGATCCCACGTACGCCCGCCCGGCATGCCCGCGGCCCGTTGCCACAGCTGTCTCCTCTCGACTGCCGAAATTGCTGCGCCGACGTTAGCAGTCGAAAGCGATCGGTCTAGACCAAGTCTGTAGCGATGTTTCCCACACGAGGGACCGGGATCGCACACACCGGCACCCCCGGCGCCGCCGGCGCGCAACGCGCCCCGGCACTCGACCCGAATCGACAGGGAGGCGCGCACGGAGGCCGACAAGACCACCCGAAAGGGAACATCAGCACCACCGCAGCGCCCGGAACGCCCCACCCCGGGCGTCGAGCGGACCATCCGCGACGGAGCCGCGGGACCGCCCCACCCTCCTCAACTGCGTTTTGGTCCAGACCTATTGACGCTAGGTCTGGACCAACTTACGGTATGGCAACACCACCCCCCACCCCCCACTCCTGACGTCCCCCACCGTCATCTCCCCCACACCCCCGCACTCCCGCACCGTTTCGCGCACGTCTTCGGGTTCCCCCCACCCGGGAGGTGGCGTGCTCCCCCCGCACGCCGCCTCCCGCCGACCACTTCCGTGACCCGGCGTCCTCCCCAAGGGCGCGCGGGTCGACCGGTTCGAAGGGAGCACAGCATGTTCCGCAGCATCGGCCGCAGGGCACGACTGCTCGGCATCGGTCTGGCCCTGGCCACCACGGTCCCCCTGACCGCCGCCGCGGCGCCGGCCCCCGCCGGGGCCGCCCCCGCCGTCTCGGAGACCACCACCAGCTCCTGCGCGGTGAAGTCCAAGCCCGCCGGAAAGGTGCTCCAGGGGTACTGGGAGAACTGGGACGGCGCGGCGAACGGCGTCCACCCCCCGCTCGGCTGGATCCCCATCGACGACGGCCGGATCACCCAGCACGGCTACAACGTGCTCAACGCCGCCTTCCCCGTGATCCGCTCGGACGGAACGGTGCTGTGGGAGGACGGCATGGACAGCACCGTGAAGGTGCCCACGCCCGAGCAGATGTGCGCGGCGAAGGCCGCGGGACAGACCATCCTGATGTCCATCGGAGGCGCGGCGGCCGGCATCGACCTGAGCTCCAGCGCGGTGGCCGACCGGTTCGTCGCCACGATCGTCCCGATCCTCAAGAAGTACAACTTCGACGGGATCGACATCGACATCGAGACCGGTCTGGTCGGCAGCGGCAACATCAACACCCTCTCCGCCTCGCAGGCCAACCTGATCCGCATCATCGACGGGGTGCTGGCCCAGATGCCGTCCAACTTCGGCCTCACGATGGCGCCCGAAACGGCCTACGTGACCGGCGGCAGCATCGTGTACGGCTCGATCTGGGGCTCCTACCTGCCCGTCATCAAGAAGTACGCCGACAACGGCCGGCTGTGGTGGCTGAACATGCAGTACTACAACGGCAGCATGTACGGCTGCTCCTGGGACTCGTACAACGCCGGCACGGTACAGGGCTTCGTGGCCCAGACCGACTGCCTCGACCGCGGGCTGGTGGTCCAGGGAACCACGATCCGGGTCCCGTACGACAAGCAGGTGCCCGGTCTGCCGGCCCAACAGGGTGCCGGAGGCGGCTACATGTCCCCCTCCCTGGTCTCCCAGGCGTGGAACCACTACAACGGTCAGCTCAAGGGCCTGATGACCTGGTCGCTGAACTGGGACGGCTCGCGCAACTGGACGTTCGGCGACAACGTGAAGGCCCTCCAGGGACGCTGACGCCACCTCAATCCTCTCCGGGCCGACGTCGTGGGCGGCCCGGGGACCCGGGCGGAGTCCCGGATCGCGGAAGCGGCCGCGGTCCGGGACCCCGCCCACTTCTGCGTTTCCGCAGGGTCCGCCTTGCACCCTCCGCAACGGGCGCGTGGGTGCCCCTTACATTTTCGGGAGCCATCCCCCCTAGGGGGTCCGATCTGCGGCGTTCGGAATAACAACCTTTCTTTTTCTTCGAGTTAGAGCAAGATCCATTGTGGTCTAGACCTTGACGCGCGACCGTCCGAACGCTTGGCTGAGCCCTACACCCGCCACGGCGAGCCCAAACCGATTCGACTCGGTCAACTGGGCTGGTCAGGCGTGCCTGTTGAAAGCTCGAAGGGGAACAAGACCCGTGCTCAGAGATCGTTTGAAGACGCTTGCGGTCGGCCTCGCGGCCGTGGGCTCGTTCGCCGCCACCCTGGTCGTGCCCGCCTCGGCGAACGCCGCGACCGGCACGGACGAGTGCGCCATCGCGCCCACCTGGTCGTCCGGCGCGAACTACCAGACCGGCGACATCGTCAAGTACACGGACGGCAGCGTGTACATCGCCGAGCGCAACAACCCCGGTTACAACCCCGTGGTGAGCACCTACTACTGGGACGCGTACACCTGCGGCGGCAACGGCAACCCGAACCACAACAGCTTCGTGGTGAGCGAGGCCCAGTTCAACGAGATGTTCCCGCGCCGGAACCCGTTCTACACCTACAAGGGCCTGACGGACGCGATGAAGGCGTTCCCGAAGTTCGCCCACACGGGTACGGACACCCAGCGCAAGCAGGAGGCCGCGGCCTTCCTCGCGAACATCAGCCACGAGACCGGCGGCCTCTACTACATCAAGGAGATCAACGAGGCCAACTACCCGCACTACTGCGACAAGAGCAAGTCGTACGGCTGCCCGGCCGGGCAGTCGGCGTACTACGGTCGCGGTCCGATCCAGCTGAGCTGGAACTTCAACTACAAGACGGCCGGCGACTACCTCGGCATCGACCTGCTGAACAACCCCTGGGAGGTCGAGAGGAACCCGGCGGTCGCCATGATGACCGGCCTGTGGTACTGGAACACCCAGAACGGCCCCGGCCCGATCACCGCCCACGACGCGATGGTGAGCGGCGCGGGCTTCGCCCAGACGATCCGGGCGATCAACGGCACGCTGGAGTGCGAGGGCGGCAACCCTCGCCAGGTCGAGAGCCGGGTGAAGCGCTACAAGGACTTCACCCGCATCCTCGGGGTCCCCACCGGCGGGAACCTCTACTGCTGACGCACGGTTCCGCGTGAACGGCGACGGGCCGGGGGCACGCCCCCCGGCCCGTTCGCATCGTCGCCCTCGGCTCCGCCCGACGGTCAGGTGCCGGGCTTCCTGCCGTAGACGAAGACGTCGTCGCCGCTGCGGAGGTGGGACCAGTACGTCTTGGCGTCGCCCTTGCGCATGTTCACGCAGCCGCGCGAGCCCGGCGGGTTCCACATGCTGACGCCCGCCGCGTGGAACGCCTGCCCGCCGTCGAAGAACTGGGCGTAGGGCATGGGCACGTCGTAGAGGGTCGAGTGGTGGTCGATGTTGCGCCAACCGATCCTCTTCAGACCGGTGCGCGTCTCGTCTCCGTCCCGGCCGGTGCGGACCGGGACCGGCCCGAACTTGACGCGGTTGCCGTCCTGGATCCAACTGATCTGGAGGGTGAGGTTGACGCAGGCGATGCGCCCCCGGTTGGTCGGGCAACGCCCCTCCCGGTTGGGCTTGTTGCCCACGGCCTTCTGCTTTTGCATCAGGTCCATGACACCCCAGGTGATCTTTCCCGCATAGCCGGCGGACGGCGTGATGCCGTGCGTCCGCTGGAACTTCTGGATCGCCTTGCAGTCGGTGGTCGACTGCCGGCCGTCCACCGGACGACCGAGGAACTTCTCCACCTTCTTCTGGTACGGGCCGGCCTGCACGGTGCAGGACGCGGCGCTCGCGGGCGCCGCCCCGAGCACCACCGTCAACGGCACCACCACGGCGGCGATTCCGACCGCCGCACCCCATCTCCTGCGCGTCTCCCCCATGTCCGCCCTCTCCTCTCCGTTCCGCTCGTTGCGCCCTGCTAGACCGGGTTCCGAAGGCATTGGTTGTACGCGCCCGCCATCTGTCACGCGGCTCGGACCTTTGTCGCCGGAACGGGACATTCGACGCCCGACCTCCATCCACCCGGTCCCGTCCCAGCAGCCTGGGCGTCAGGACCCCTCCCCCACAAGGGCGTTGCGAGCCCATTACCGACCGTTGACAATCTCCATGAGATGAATTTAGGTGTGCCTTACCTAACTTGAACGGGTGTCCAGGAGCGTTCCCGCACATCCGTTCCCCGGTCAGAAAGGTGCTCACAGGATGAGTGCTGCACCCTCCCCCCGGACCGCCGCCCGTGCGGGCGTCGCCGCTTTCTCCGCCGCCGCGCTGACCCTCGGTCTGGCCTCCTCCGCGTCGGCGGCCACCGGAAGCCGCACGATCGTCGACGGATCCACCACCTACCACCTCTCCCTCACCGCTCCGAACACCGCCTCCGCCGCGGGCGCCAACATCACCGTCACGGGGACGGGTTACAACGCCTGGCAGGGCATCTACGTCGGGCTGTGCGCCGTGAGCGGCAGCCAGGGCGCCAACAAGCCGACCCCGTGCCTCGGCGGCCAGGACGAGAACGGCAACACCGGTGCCTCGTACTGGGTGAGCAACTTCGGCGGCGGAACCCTCCCGAACAGTTCCGCCTTCGGCACCGGGGGCAGCTTCTCGGCCACCATCCACGTCAAGGCCGACCTCGGCGGCGGCAACGTCTGCGGGGACACCGTCGACTGCGCCGTCGTGACACGGGCGGACCACACCGACGCCGGCGACCGCAAGTACGACGTGCACGTCCCGGTGACCTTCTCCTGACACCGCGCCCGGGGCGGGTCCCGGACCCCCGGCCGGGACCCGCCCTCCCGCACGCGTCCCGGACCCGCACGACGAGGAAGCCATGACAGCCACCCCTTCCCCCCGCGCATCCCGCCGCCCGAGCCGGAAACGGAGGGCGGCGGCGCTCACCGCGGTGCTGAGCCTGCTGGGCCCCGCCGCCCTCACGGTCGGGACCGGGTCCGCGCTCGGCGCCGCCGGCACCCCGGTCACCGAACGGGGCCGGGACGGACAGGAGTTGTCCGTCTCCGTCACCAGGGGGCTCGACCCCTCCGGACAGACCGTACGGGTCACCGGCAAGGACTACGACGAGTCCAAGGGGGTCTACGTCGCCCTGTGCAAGGACAACGGCCAGGGCCGGGTCCCCTCCCCCTGCGCCGGCGGCGCCGACATGAGCGGCGGATCGAAGGCGTCCGCCTGGATCGTCCCCCGGGGCGACGCCCACGAGGGCGAGTTGGCGACCGGATACGGAATCGGCGGCACCTTCGACGTCGAGCTCCACCTCAAGGCCGCCTCGGCCGGACTCGACTGCAAGACGGTCAGGTGTGCGGTGGTGACCCGAGTGGACCACCGCGGTGCGGGCGACCGCTCCCAGGACGTCCGCGTCCCCGTCGCCTTCGCCGCCGCACCCCCGCCCGGGGGCATCGGCGTCGACGTCCCCGAAGGCACGGTGTCCTACCGCGAGGACGCCCGGTTCGCCACCGCCGGCAAGCCCTTGGACGCGCTGGTGCACCCGGAGTCGGAGAAGCTGTACGTCGGCGCCGACAACCTCCCGGACACCGCGGACGTCGACGAGCGGGGGCTGTACGTCCTCGACCCGGCGGACGGCCGGGTCCGCTCGCACATCAGCCGGGCCCCCGGTCCGAGCGGGCTGCGCACCTCCGCCGTGGCCCGGATCGTGGGCCCCTTGCCCGGCGACGGGGTCAGGTTCCAGTACCCGCTGCGCGGCATCGGCAGCGCCCAGGACGGCGACGCCTCCGCCCGGGGGGTGTGGCTGACCGGAAGCGCCGTCACCGACGTCGGCCCCGGCACCTCCTCGCCGACGGCCGTCCTGGTCGCCCAGGGCAACGAGCTCAGCGAGGTGGATCCGGGAACGGGTGCCGTCCTGCGCGAACTGACGCTGCCCGGCGGCAACCGGTTCGCCGTGGACCCCGCCCGTGGCAGGGCGTGGTTCGTCGACTTCGACGCCGGAAAGCTGCACCGGATCGACACCGGCACCCTGACGGTGCACCGGACCCTCGACGTCCCCGTGGTGGCCGGTGGCCCCAGCGGCTTCGTGGAGGTCGACCCGGAGAACGGGGACGTGTGGCTCGGCTCGGGCCGCACGGTCCTGGTCCTCGGTGCGGACGGTCGCCCGGCCGCCACCCTCGCCGGCCCGGACGACGCCATCGCGGTCGCCTTCGACGGCGCCTCGGACCGTGCGTTCCTGGTCCGTCAGGACGGCGGGGACCCGGCCGAACCGGGCGACGACAACAACGGGTCGCTGACCGCGTACGACACCGAGGAGTACGAGCAGCGCACCGATCCGGTGCCGCTGACCGGCCTGCACGGTCAACTCGGCGCGGCCGCGGTCACCGTGGCACCCGGCGGCGCGGCCGTGTACGTGACCCATCCCGTCGAGGGCAAGGTCATCAAGCTGGTGCGCCGCACGTCCCCGAAGGTGACCTCGTCGCCCACGGACGTCACGGTCGAGCCGGGAAGCGAGGTCCGGCTGACCGCGCGGGCCGAGGGCGCCCCCGAGCCCACCGTGCGCTGGCAGCTGAGCCGGGACGGGGGCACGAGCTGGAGCACGGTGCGGGGCGCCGACCACCACACCCTGGCGTTCACCGCGACGCGGACCCAGGACGGTCACCGCTACCGGGCCGAGTTCAACAACTCCGCGGGCACCACCCGGACCCGTCCGATGACCCTGACGGTCGCCGAGGAGCAGCCCGCCAGCGGAGGCAGCACCTCCGGAGCGGGCACCGACGGAGGGAGCACGAGCGGCGGGACCACGAACGGGGGCGGCTCGTCCGGAGGCGACACCGGCGGCGCGAACGTCGGAGGCACCCGGGGCTCCGACGCCGCCGGCGGCACCACGAGCGGCGGCACGAGCGGTGCTGCCGACGGTTCGCCCGGGGGCGACGGAACGGCGGCCGGCGGAACCGACGGGTCCGACCCGTACGACGACGGCACCGGTGCGCTCGCCTCGACCGGGACCACCGTCCTGTCCGCGGCGGCGGCAGCGGCAGCCCTCCTCGCCGCGGGGGCGGCGCTCGTGCGCCGGCGGCGCCCCGACCGGGCGCCCGCCCCCGGGCAGGAGGCGTCCCAGGGCTGAACGGCGGCGCGGCCCCGGGACGTCCGGGGTCCCCGCCGGTGCCTCCGGCATGTCGGTGCCCGCGCACCGGAGGCTTCTGGCAGCGTGGCCGTGGCACACCCGCCTCCCCAGGAAAGGGCACACTCCATGCGACGCGTCTCGCTCGGCGGTCTCGACGTCTCCCGCCTCGGCCTCGGCTGCATGGGCATGTCGGCGTTCTACACCGGTGCGGGAACGGACGAGGCCGAGGCGGTGCGCACCCTCCACCGGGCCATCGACCTGGGCGTCACCTTCCTCGACACGGCAGAGGTATACGGGCCCTACACCAACGAGGAGTTGCTCGGACGTGCACTGGCCGGACGCCGGGACGAGGTGGTGCTCGCCACCAAGTTCGGCATCCTGTCGCACCGGGGGCGGCGAGGGCTGGACAGTTCGCCGGAGAACGTCCGGGCGGCGGTGGAGGGTTCGCTGCGACGGCTCGGCACGGACCGCATCGACCTCTACTACCAGCACCGGGTGGACCCCGACACGCCCGTCGAGGACACCATGGGGGTGCTCGCCGAACTGGTCGCGGAAGGCAAGATCCGGTACGCGGGGCTGTCCGAGGCGGGGCCGGAGACGATCCGCCGGGCGCACGCGGTGCACCCGGTCGCCGCGGTGCAGACCGAGTACTCGCTGTGGACCCGCGACCCGGAGGCGGAGGTCCTGCCGCTCACCCGGGAGCTGGGCATCGGCTTCGTGCCGTACTCCCCGCTGGGCCGGGGGTTCCTCACCGGTGCCATCCGCAGCCGCGACCAGTTGGACGACGGCGACTTCCGCAAGGACAACCCCCGCTTCAGCGAGGAGAACCTCGCCCAGAACCTGCGCATCGCGGACGAGGTCGCGGCCGTCGCCCGGGACCTCGGCGCCACCCCCGCACAGACCGCCCTCGCCTGGCTGCTGAGCCGGGGCGACGCCATCGCGCCGATCCCCGGCACCAAGCGGACGGCCCGGCTGGAGGAGAACGCGGCGGCCGACGGGATCCGCCTCGACGCCTCCCAACTGGCCCGGCTCGACGCGCTGTCGGCCCCCGCCGGCGACCGCTACACCGACATGTCCCCCGTGAACCGCTGACCGGCGCCGCGGTCGACTCCCTCCCGAACGCCGGGGCGGGAGCCCCGGCGCCCGCGGAGGACGGACGGCTCAGGTCTGCACGGCGGGCAACAGGCCCGTCACGGGGGCCACCAGATCGGTCACCTGCCGGAGCTGGCCGAGCTGCGACAGCCCCTGCTGGACGGTGCCGACCTGCCCGGTGACGGTGGGCATGCGGGCCTGGTGTTCCGGGCCCACCGACTGCGCGGACAGTGCGTCGAGTTGGCCGATGACGGAGGGCACCTCCAGGGGCTGCGGCGGAAGGGGTGCGGCGGACGCGGCGGTGGCCGTCAGTCCGGTGACGCCGGAGGCCAGGGCCACCGCGGCGAGGATGCGTCGAGTTGCGGTCATGTCCGGAGCAACGGGCGAGTCGCGGGCCGGTCACGGCCCGGGGCGCGCCCTCACCCGTGGGGCTCATCCGGGGTGGGTGCGGGGCGCACGGGCGTACGGAAACGGCTCCCCTCCGCACCGGAGGGGAGCCGTGGTGTCCGCGGTCAGGGGCAGCTCGCGATGGTGCTGCGGGCCCGTTCCGGGTTCGCGTGCTCGACCCGGCACTCGTCGACGTCGAGGCCGCCGTCGACCAGGCCCCAGCCTGGCCCGGCGAGCAGGACGGTGTTCTTGGTCCCGCGGATGGTGTCCCGGCCCGGGCCGCCCTGGATGACGCCGCCCGCCTCGGGGCCGACCCCCTTCGCCTCGATGAGGTCGTTCTCGCTGCCGCCCAGCACCCGTCCGCCGAAGTCGATGACCCCGGCCGAAATGGTGTCCGGCCCGTCGTTGCCGAAGACCTGGCCACCGCCGCGGGCGTGCTGTCCCGGCGCGCCGGAGACGGTGCCGACGGTGATGGTGTCCGCGCCCTGGTCCCCGTAGACGGTGGCGCCGTGTTCGGTGCTGCCCATCACGGTGGGCACGATGATGGTGTCGTCACCGGCGCCGCCGCGCACCGAGGCCTGGTCGGCCCGGGGGTACAGATGGCTGGTCTGGATGCGGTCGTCCCCGTCCCCGCCGAGCACCTGGGAATCGATGATCAACCCCTTGACCCGGATGTTGTCGTCTCCGCCGGCCCCCCAGATGATGACGTTCTCCACGTCGTTCTCGCACTCGATGACGTCGTCCCCCGGGGTGCCGTACACGGCCTGACCGGGCGGCACGGCGGACCCGTTGAGCACGCAGTGGTGGGACGGCAGGCCGCCCTCCTGCGCCCGGGCCGGAGCCGTCGACAGGGAGGCGACGGCGAGCAGGGTGGCGGTGAGCGCCAGACCGCGCACGGCGGGACGGCTCGGTCGGGGGGCGAGGGGCATACGGGTCTCCCTGGAGGGCGGACGGACAGGAACCCGCCTACCGTGCGCCCCCGCGGCCGGACACGCCCGCACATCCGTGCCGCGCATCACCCGCCCGGCCCCGCTCCCGCCCCCGACCTGCACGGCGGTCGGCCCCCGCCACGCCGGCCGGTTCCGGCAAGCGGGTGAGCGGCGGACCGTCCCGCCGCCGGCGGGGCGGGGGCGGAGCCCGGACGGAGGCCTCGGCCGGTCTGCGAGTCGCTCCGCTGCGGCCCGGCGGGACCGGACGCGGTCGGCCCCCTCCGGGGAGCGCCGGGCCGCTGCCCTGCTTAGCGTGGCGGCGTGGACGAGGGACGCACCGGGGGCCGGACGGCCGGGCAGGGCCCGGCGCGGCCGGTGTGGCGCGGCTGGCTCCTCGCGGGCGGCACGGTGGGCGCGGCGCTGTGCGCCATGGCCGTCCTCGCCACGGCGGGACTGTGGGCCGCCGGGGCGCACCGCCTGCCGGACGGGGCCTTCCCCCGGGTGGTGGTCGCGGTCGTGTCGCTCGCCGTGGGTGGTGACCTCGAACTGACCGGCGGGGCGGGCGCGTTCCTGGGGGGACGGGGGGAGTTGCGGGTGCTTCCGCTGTCGGTGGGGCTGGCCGGGGCCCTGGTCGTGGGGGCGGGGTTCCTGGCGCCGTGGCACCGCCGGGCGGTGGTGGACGGGCGGGAGTGGGCGGGCCGGGCCGGTCGGATCGCCCTGCTGTGGACGGCCGTGCTGGTGGGGTTGGCGCTCGGGGCGCGCCAGGAGTTCGGAGTTCCGCTCGGCGGGGGCCTCCTGTCCGAGCTGGGCGAGTTGTTCGGGCTGCGGCCCACGGTCGGGTTCGAGGCCGATGTCGGCAGCACCGTGCTGCGGGGTCTGGGGTGGCTCGCCGGGGTGTTGCTCGTCGCGGTCCTGGTCTCGCCCCGGGTGCCCGTTCCGGAGCGGGTGTCGCGGTTCCGTTCGGCGGTGCGGCCCGCCGCACGTGCCGCGCTGGACCTGCTGCTCGCCTACGTGGCGGTGGGGCTGGTGATCGGGGTGGTGGTCGCGGGGGTGCGCGGGCACCCGGCCGACACGTTCGCCGTCGTGCTGCTCGGGCTGCCCGATCTGGTCTGGCTGGCGTTCGTGCTGGGGCTCGGGGTGGTGTGGGACGGCCGGGTCGACGGCCCGTTCGGGTTGCCGGTGCCCACGGCACTGGACCGGGTGCTGCGGGGTGGCGGGGACCGCGAGCTGAGCGTGCGGACGCTGGCCGAACAGGACGCGGGGTTCTGGTGGTTGGTGCCGATCGCGGCGCTGGCGCTCTGCTCCGCGGCCGCCCTCGCGGCACTGCGGTCACCGCCCGGCACACCGCTGTGGCGGCTCGCCGTGCGCTGGGGGCTCGCCCTGGTGGTGACCGTGGCGGTGGTGTGCCTGCTCGTCCGGGTGGACGTCTCCTTCGGTCTGTCGTTGCTGGGCATCGGCGATCCGGGCGGCGGGTCCGCCGGGCAGGTGCTGCTGCGTCCGCGGTGGGGTGGTGCGCTGGTGGTAGCGGTGGCGTGGGGTGCGGTCACGGGGTTCCTGGGCGGCGGTGCCGCCCGGTGGTGGCGCCGCCGCGGGGGCGGGCCCGCGGGCTGAGCCCCTCCGTCTCCGGCGGTGCGCTCCCGCACCGCCGGAAACCGCGATCAGGAGGAGCGGCCGATCCGTCCCCCGGTCGGCACGGCGCCCGGCAACCAGGTGACCACGAGGGCGAATCCGGCCAGCGTCAGGTTCCGGGTCGCGGCGGCCAGGCCGTTCCACTGGGACGACTGCCACATGGCGAACCACTCCCCGCCGATCGCGATGAACCCGAGGCCGAACAGCAGCACCACCATCACCAGCCCCAGCGACCCGGTCCGACGGGCCCGGGCCGCACCGGCCGGGTCACCGCCGCGCCGGGTCAGCGCACGGGCCCACTGCCAGCCGGAGGCCAACAGGACGAGGGCGGCCAGCGTCTCCCAGGCGATGATCAGGACGTAGGCGGCGTCGGCGAGGGCCTTCGACTCGATGGCGCGCCACATCAGGTCCTCGTCCTTGAAGGTGGTGTCCATCGCGAGGACGTGCCGGACGAACTGCTGGTTGGTGCCGAAGTCGGTGATGTTGCCGAACGCGACCAGGGCCATGTACACGGCGACGGTCACGGTGAGTGCGGCAGCCGCCACCGGCAGCCCGCCCGGCGCTCGGCCGGCTCCGCCTCCCTCCTCGTCCGCGGTGTGCCGCTCGGCCAGGCCCTTGTTGTCGGCCATGGGTGCTCCTCCCCCTCGGTGCCGCCCGGGGCGGGCGGTCTCTCCCTGTGACCATGGCCCGCGCCGGACGCCGTCAACCCCCCGCCGGGAAGCGGGGCCGGGCGCCCGGGGGGCGGGCGGCGCGGTGCGCGGATGCGGGACGGGCCCGGTCGGGTGAAGCTGAAGACGGAACAACCCCTCTAGGAGGTGGGCCATGTCCATGATGGACAAGCTCAAGAACATGTTGAAGGGCCACGGGGACCAGGTCTCCAAGGGCGTCGACAAGGGAGGCGACTACGTCGACGGCAGGACCCAGAACAAGTACCAGGGCCAGGTGGACAAGGGCCAGGAGGCACTGAAGGACCGCCTCGGCGGCCAGGACCAGCAGCCGCCGCAGACCTGATCCCGCTCACCGGGAGGGGACCCGTCCCAGGGACAGTGCCGGGCCGCTCGCCGTGCGTCGCATCCGGAGGGTGTCGACGGACTCGGCCAGCAGCTCGTACTCCGTGGTGTCGTCCTGTGCCGCGAACCGCAACAGCCGCCCCTGGGAGAGCTCTTCGGCGGCCCGGGCCTGCGCCTGCGGTTCGCGGCACCAGGTCCGCAGCGCCGAGGGGACGTCGGGGACGGCGTCCGTGACCTCGATGAGGGCGCCGGTCGGAATGGCCGACCCGCCGGGTTCCGGATCCAGGCGATCGGCGATCCACAGGGCGCGGTCGCGCAGCCACCAGAGGGCGAGCGGGAGCGTGGGGGCCCGGTAGGTGCCCAGCGGCACGCCGATCCACTGCCCGCCGCAGACCCCGTAGGCGGTGACGTGGCACAGGAACTCGTCGTGCACAGATCACCTCCGGGGCGGTGCGTCACGGGCTGCTGCGGTGCGGCGGATCCGGTGCGAGCAGTGGGGCATCCCCCTTCTCTAGTTCACTTCCTGACGGAATGTCACCAATCCGATCCGGCCAGTGGCGACTCTTCCCGCCCCCCGTCGGCACCCGGGAGCGCGCTGAGCCGCTCCGATGGGCCGACACCCCTGGACCTCCATGGCATGAACCTGACTCAAAACGTCCGCACTCGCCCGTTCCCCACGCGTCCGCCCCGCCACTCGCCCCTCACCCACCCCGGCTGACCGGACCGTTCCCCCGGACCGCACCGGCGGCGTACCGTCGGACCCGGCACCGCACGCACGCGGCGCACGAGCGGTCACGACGGACACACGGACGAGGGACGGGACGCATGGCGACGGAGGACGGCGGCTGGCAACTCGGGGGGACCGAACGACAACTCGACGCCGAAGTCGTCCAGGTCGCCCCGCACCGGGAGTTCGCCTCCCCCGCCCCCGAGAGCGGCGACCTGCTGCTCTACGTCACCCGCGGGAACGGCCACCTGGAGTCGGGCAGCCGACTGGAGGCCGTCGACACGGGGTGCGTCAGCTGGGTGCCGCCGGGGAGCCGGTACGTGCTCACGGCCGGACCCGAGGGGCTGGCGTTCCTGGCCGTGGGGGCCCGGGCCGTCGCACCCCCGTCCCCCGCCCCCGAGGAGGCGCACCCGTACGGCGGAGAGCCGGCCTGTCTGCTGCACCGGGTGTGCACGGAGTGCGGGCGGCTGGCCACCGGTCTCGGCGACCGGTACTGCGCCCGGTGCGGCACCCCGCTCCCGTCCTGAGGCGTCCCGGCCCGCGGAGCCTTCGCGCGCCCCGCTCCAGGAACGGACATATGGTGCAAATGCGAGCGTGGTCGCCGATGGCCACGGACCGAGGAGGCACCGCATGTCCGAGCTCATCGTCATCGGGTACGAGGACCCCGCCGTCGCCCACCAGGCGTACGAACGCGTCCAGACCCTCCAGAAGGACTTCGTCGTCGACCTCTCCGGGCTCGCCGTCGTCACCGTCGACCAGGAGGGCAAGAACCACGTCGAGACCCCGAGCAAGATCGTCGGCGTCTCGGCGGCCTCCGGGGCGCTATGGGGGATGATCTTCGGCCTGCTCTTCCTCGTCCCGGCCTTCGGGCTGCTGGCCGGCGCGGCCTTCGGCGGGCTCTTCGGCAAGCTGAGCAAGTCGGGCGTCAACGAGGAGTTCCGGGGGCAGGTGCAGTCCCTGCTCCAGCCGGGCTCGGCAGCCGTGGTGATCATGGCTGCGAAGATCACCGAGGACAAGTTCGCCGACGCCATGCAGCCGTTCGGCGGCACCCTCCTCAAGACCTCGCTGACCGCGGAGGACGAGAAGGAGCTGGCCGAACACCTGGGCGCCGGGCAGTGATCGACCACCGCGCCGGCGCCCCGCGGCCCGGCGCACCGGGCGTCCGCGTCGTCACTCTCCGGCGTGGGCCCGCCGCAGCTCCGCGAGGTCGAACTTCGTCATGGCGAGCATCGCCCGGGTGGCCCGGGTCGCCTTCTGCGGATCCGGATCCGCGAGCAGGGCCGGCAGTTCGGTGGGAACCACCTGCCAGGACACCCCGAACTTGTCCTTGAGCCATCCGCACTGGCCGCCTTGGCCCCCGTCCGCGGTCAACCGGTCCCAGTAGTAGTCGATCTCGTCCTGGTCGGCGCAGTGGATCTGGAACGAGATCGCCTCGTTGAAGGTGAACAGGGGTCCCCCGTTCAGCGCGAGGAAGCGCTGCCCGTTCAGGGTGAAGTCGACCGTGATGGCCGTGCCGGCCGGTCCCGGGCCCGCCTCCGTGTAGCGGGTGACCGAGCCCAGGTGCGAGTCCTTCGTGAACACGGACAGGTAGTGGGCGGCGGCCTCCTCCGCCTTCCCGTCGAACCACAGGCAGGTGGTGAATGCTTCGCTGGTCATGGGTGGTGCCTCCCGCTCACGCGATGGATACGAGGATGGGGTCTCGTCCGTACGACCGATGCTCCGCCGAAAACTCATCGCCCGCGCGCGGAACACGGCACGTGCCGCGGGCGGTGACCCGGTGAGCGAGGCACGGGTCCCGGTGCCGAAGACACCGCGGGCGGGGGACGGTCGGCTGGCCAGGACCGTCCGGCGGTGGCGGGACCCGGTGGTGGTCCAGATCCTGCGGTCCACCGTCGCGGCCACGATCGCGTACGTCGTCGCCCTGCAACTGAGTGACGTCACGGCACCGCTGACCGCGCCGCTCACCGCGCTGCTGGTGGTCCAGGTGACCCTGTACGCCACCCTCACCACCGGCATCCGCCGGGTCAACTCGGTGGTGATCGGCGTGCTGATCGCCGTGGGGTTCAGCTCGTTGGTGGGGTTGAGCTGGTGGAGCCTCGGGTTGATCATCCTGGCCTCGCTGACCGTCGGCCAGTTCGTGCGGGTGGGCGAGTTCGTGCCCGAGGTGGCGATCAGCGCCATGCTCGTCCTCGGGGTGACCGAGGTCGGGGCATCCGCCTGGGACCGGGTGCTGGAGACGCTGATCGGCGCCGTGGTGGGCCTCACCTTCAACTTCGTCCTGGCGCCCCCGGTGTGGGTCGACACCGCCGGGGAGTCCATCGAGGACCTCGCCCGCCGACTGCGTCGGCTGCTGCTGCGGGACGCCGAGCAACTGGTCACCCCCACCCCGCCCCGGCTGGCGGAGCAGCGCCTGCACGAAGCCCGCCAACTGGACGACGACGTCGCCGACGTCGACGCCGTGCTCCGCCAGGCGGAGGACAGCCTGCGGCTCAACCCCCGCGTGCGTGAGGGCCTGTTGAACCGGGTGGTGCTGCGGACCGGGCTGGACACCCTGGAGATCTGCACCGTCGTGGTGCGGGTCCTGTCCCGCACCCTCGCCGACCTCAGCCGGGTGCGGGCCGGCGCCCCGCTGCTCCCCCCGGAGCCCGGACGCGCCCTGCGGGAGACCCTCAGCCACGTCGCCGACGCCCTCGTGAGCTTCGCCGTACTGGTGACCGCCCAGGCCAGCAGCAGCGCCACCACGGCCGAGGAACGGCTCAACGAGCAGTTGGCGGCGGCGGCACGGTCCCGCGACCGGGCCGCCGGGCTGCTCCTGGACGACGTGCGGGACGATCCGCGGGGCTGGCAGCTCCAGGGCGCCCTCCTCACCGAGGTGGACCGCATGCTGGCCGAACTCGACCTGGAGCACCGCACCCGCCGCCTCATGGAGGAGTTGGACCGCAGTACCCGCGAACGCCACGAGCGCTTCCCCCGGTGGGCCCGGTTGCGGGCCCTCCTCCCGGGCGGCGAGCGGCCGCGGGTCTGACCCGGCGGCGCGGCCGGTCCGAACTCCTGTGCCCCCGTACCGCCCCCTGCCCGCATGATCGCCCACGGGCTACCCTGCGGTCGCCGTCACCCGTCGATCACGAACCGCCGCGGGCGGACCGGGTACCGCGCAACCACGGCAGGAGGAGCACGCATGCAGCCAGCGGCGGACCACGCGCCCCCCTTTCCCGGCGAGCCGGACGGACCCCGCCTGGTCGACGTGCGGTCCGGGCGGTCCTATCCGCTCGACGCACTGCGCTGGCGCGGGGACGACGGCGCCCCGCTGACCGTGGCGGGGCTGCCGGCGCTCGCGCTCGCCGACGTCGACCGGAGCGCCCGCTCGCTGTGGCGCTACCGTGCGGTGCTCCCGCCGGGCATCGACCGACCGGTCAGCCTGGGCGAGGGCGCGACGCCGCTGGTGACGGCCGAGTGGGCCGGGTCCCCGGTCCGGTTCAAGCTGGAGTGGTTCAACCCGACCGGCAGCTTCAAGGACCGCGGCAGCAGCGTGCTGGTCTCGGCGCTCGCCGCCCGCGGAGTCCACGAGGTCGTCGAGGACAGTTCGGGCAACGGGGGCTCCTCGGTCGCGGCGTACTGCGCGGCCGCCGGGATCGACGCCACCGTCCTGGTGCCCGAGGGCACTTCGGCCGCCAAGGTCCTGCAGACCCGGGCCTACGGCGCCCGGATCACCACGGTGGCGGGCGACCGGGACGCCACCGCGGCCGAGGCGCTGCGCCGCGCGGAGCGGGTCCCCTACGCCGGGCACAACTGGCATCCGTACTTCCTCCAGGGCACCAAGACGCTGGCCTACGAACTCTGGGAGGACCTCGGTCACCGGGCGCCCGACGCGGTGGTCACCGTGGCGGGGGCGGGCAGCATCGTCCTCGGCTGCGACCTGGGGTTCACGGAGCTGCTCGGCGCGGGCCTGATCGACCGGCGGCCCCGGCTGCTGGTGGCCCAACCGGCGGCCTGCGCCCCGATCGACGCGGCCTTCCACTCGATGCCGGCGCCGGAGTTCGGACCCACCCTCGCCGAAGGGGCGGCCATCCGCGAACCGGTGCGGCTGGTGGAGGTGGTCTCCGCCGTGCGCCGCTCGGGCGGGGACCTCGTCGCGGTCCCGGAGCCGGACATCGCGCGGGCGGTGCGGGACCTCGCGGCCCGCGGGTTGTACGCGGAGCCCACCAGCGCGGTGGCGGCCGCGGCCATCGAGACCTTCCGGGCCCGGGGCGCGGTGCGGGACGGGGAGACCGTCGTCGTGGTCCTGACCGGCTCCGGGCTGAAGGCGTCGGGCGCCATGGCCGGCCTGGTCCCCGATGCCGCCCCGGCCGCCGGCTGACGCGACGTCGGCCGCGGGTGTTAGAGTCCGGTCCCGCCGTCCCGGGAGGAGCCGCCATGGCCAAGGTCACCGTCAGTCTGGACGCCGAACTCGTGGTCGAGGCCATGGTTCTGGCAGGCGTCGGTTCGCCCCAGGACGCCGTCGAGTTGGTGGTGCGCGACTACATCGCGCGCGGCCACCGCACCGAGGAGCGCACGGAACTCACGGGCGACAGCCCGCGGACCACGCCCGTCATCCCGATCGACCCCCCGCAGGGCTGAGGACCGCACGGCCGGACGCCTGCCCGGTACGGCCCGGAAGGACTCCCCCGTGACCGCCCGTCTCCCGACCCCCCGCCGCCACGGACGGCGCCGGGGACGGGTCCCGACCGCTGCCGCGCCCGGTCGACGCGTGCTCCCGGCAACCGCCCTGGTGGTCGCGGTGGCGGCGGTCGCGGCCCTCACCACCGCCTGGTGGTCGGGCCGCGACGCCGCGGGCTCCGCCCCGCCCCGCCAACGGGACGCCGGAGCGTTGCGGGGCGCCCTGCTCAACGTCGGAACGGGGCTCTGTCTGGACGTGCTCGGCCGGCGCCCGGTCCAGGGCGCCCGGGCGGCCCTGCTGCCCTGTGCGGACGGACGGACCATGCAGTGGTCGTACGAGGGCGACGGACTGCTGCGCAGCGGCGCCGACGCCCGGCTGTGCCTCGACTCGCACGCCGCCGAGGGGCTCGCGGCCCTCGATTCCTGCGCCGGGCGCGATGCCGACCACGGCACGGACGTCCGCTACGACCTGACCGTCCAGGGGCAGTTGGTGCCGCGTTGGAAGGACGACCTGGCCCTCGCTCCGATCGCCGCCGGGGCCGGGGCGGCCGTGGCGGTGAAGGTGCGCGACCGCTCCGCCCGCCAGCGTTGGGCGTTCGAGCCCGGTCCCTGACCGCGCCGCCGGCCCACCGGACGGGTTGCCGGCGGTCGGGAATGGCGCGCGAACGCGGCCGGTTGACGGTCCGTGAGGAACGGGGGCGGGGGACGGACACCTCTCCGAGACCGACGAGGGGACCAGGGGCCATGCCGTTGACGGGCGAGTACGCACCCAGTACGACCGGTTGGGTGCGCGATCAGGTCGAGTTGTACGAGAGTTCGGGAGGCACCCGGGGAACCACCATCCACGGCATGCCCGTGGTCGTCCTCACCACCCGGGGCGGACGGAGCGGCAAGCTCCGCAAGTCGCCGGTGATGCGGGTGGAACACGAAGGACGGTACGCGGCGGTCGGTTCCTTCGGCGGAGGACCCAGGAACCCCGTCTGGTACCACAACCTGGTCGCCGACCCCCGGCTGGAACTCCAGGACGGCACCGTGCGAAGGGACATGATCGCCCGTGAGGTCACCGGCGAGGAGAAGGCCCTGTGGTGGGAACGGGCCGTGGCGGTGTTCCCGCAGTACGCCGCGTACCAACGGCAGACGGAGCGGGAGATCCCCGTGTTCGTCCTCGAACCCTCCGCGCGACCGCACTGACGCCGAGCGCCCGGCCGCGCGCATATCCGGATGCGCCGCGGTCAGCGGCGGGCGTAGGGTCGCCGGATGCGCGACCTGCCCGCCGGAGTGGACGAGACCGCACTGCGCCGGGGCCTGCGGGCCTGGGGGGTGGCGGCCGTCCGCCTCGACTACGCACCCCTCGGGTTCGGCGACTACCACTGGAGGGTGACGGACACCGGGGGGCGGCACTGGTTCCTGACCGTGTCCGACCTGGCGCGGAAGCCGCACTGCGGTGACGGGCCGCGGGCCGCGTACGAGGGACTGCGCGGGGCACTGGACACGGCGGGGGCCCTCCGGGCCGCGGGGCTCGACTTCGTGGTGGCCCCGCTGCCCGGCCGGGACGGCAGCACGGTCCAGCGGATGGACGGGCGGTACGGCCTCTCCCTACAGCCCTGGGCGGACGGGAGCGCCGGGGAGTTCGGGCAACGGCTCCGCGCGGCGGAACGGGCCCGGGTGATGCGGATGTTGGCGGCCCTGCACCGGACCGTCGCGCCGGCCGCGGCCCGGACCCTGGCTCCCGGACTGCCGTCCCGGCCCGGGTGGGAGTCCGTCCGGGGCGGGACGGGCTGCCACCCGGAGGTAGGCCCCCGCACCAACGCCGCCCGTGCGCTGCTGCTCCGGCACGGCACGGCCCTGCGGCGGCGGCTCGCGGAGTTCGACCGGCTCGTCGAGGAGGTGTCGGCCCGGGCGGACGCGCCGGTGGTGACCCATGGCGAACCGCACCCGGGGAACCTCTTGTGGGGCCCCGACGGCGAAGTGCGGCTGATCGACTGGGACACCTGCGGACGCTCCCTGCCGGAACGCGACCTCTGGCACGTGGCCGTCCGGGAGGAGGGCGGGTTCGACGACGAGCCACTGTCCGTGTGGGCCGCGGAGAGCGGGCGCTCCCCCGATCCCTCGGCCCTGGAGTTGTACCGGCTGCGCTGGGACCTGGACGACGTGTCGGCCTTCTGGGAGCTGTTCCGCGCCCCGCACGAGCACTCCGCCGACACCGAGGCCGCGTGGGAGGGGCTGACCGCCACGGTCGCCCGGTTGGTGAACGGCCCGGGTTGACCGTTCCGGGTCAGGCGACCAGGGCACCGCGCGCGTTCCACGCCCCGTCGACGGTGCGCCCCGACCGCCGCGGGGACGAGCGGGTCGCGGGCCGGCCCCGGATCTCCCGCAGGGCGGGCGGGGGCGCGGGCCATCGCAGCGGCAGTCCCTCCGCGGACTCCACCCGCCGGGTGAACCACACCACCTTGCCGCCGCCCGGGACGCCGCAACTGCCCCAGCCGTCGCTGAGCGCGGCCACCCGTGCCAGTCCGCCGAGCGTCGGGCCGAGCAGGCGCGGCGGTCGGCGGTCCCGGTCGGCGACGGAGGCGATGACATGGCGCCCCGTCCAACACAGTTCCACCACGGCGGTGGTGTCGTCGGTGTGCTCCACGACGTTGGCGAAGAGTTCGCCGACGCCTCCGCACACCGGCCCCACCTGGTGGTCGAGCGTCCAGTGCGAGAGGTGAGCTGCGAGGACGCGGCGCACCTGGTCGGCCCGTTCCCGGCACGCCTCCACCTCCACGCCGTAGTAACAGGGACGGGGAACGGTCATGGGATTTCCTCCACCCGCACCGCCTGCGACCGCGGGAACCCGCCCGTTCGGCGCAGCGGTGCGCACGAAGTGTGAGTGCGGGTGTCCGCTGGGTTGCCTCCAGCCTGCGGGGGTTGCTCCACCCGTGCAACACGAGGGCGCGGCCCGGGGTCGCGGCGGAGGGCGGAACGGCATCCGGGTGACCCCGGCGGGGCGCGAGGGGCCGGAGCCCCGGTTGCCCGACGGGAGAAGCGGCGGACGGCGATGCACCATGGCACCACCGCACGACCGCGCGCGGCACGACAGGCCGGAGGTGAGGGGCACGATGCTGCTGCCGGACAAACCGCAGGTGGACACCCTGCTCAGGCGGTACCGGGCATGGGAACGCCTGATGTTGGCCAATCCGTCCAACGGGACCGTCCGGGGACGGTTCGAGGACACGGCGTACACCCTGTGCGTCCTGATGGGACGCCGCAGCGCCCGTGAGGCCGCGCTCGCCGCCGAGCGCTATCTCCGTACGGGCGCCGTGCGTTGCACCGCGTCCGAACCGCTCGGGTAGCATGGCTCCGTCCGTGTCGGTGGCTGCCCGGGGGGTGAGAACCATTTCCGCCTGTTCAGGCAGGGTGTTCTCGTTCGCCGGCCGTCCGGCCCCGGCTGCCTAGCGCGGCCCGTCCCGGCACCGCGGAGCGCCCTTTCGGTTCCTCGAAAGGCCCGTGTGCGCATGCTCGTTCCTCCACGTTCCCCGGCGGCCCGCTCCGCCTCCGCCGGTTCCGGTGCGTCCTCGTCCCCCCACGCAGCCGACCCGTTCCGGACCGTCGACGGCTTCGCCTTCGGCGGCTCGGACACCGCCCCTCCCGGGGGGGTCCTCCCGCGAGGCCACCGCCCTCACGGCCCGACTGCGGCGCGCCGGGTGCGTCTTCGCCGAGGACGAGGCCCAGCTCATCCTCGCCACCGCCCGCAGCTCCGACGAGGCGGCTGCCATGGCCGCCCGCCGCGAAGCGGGCCTTCCCCTCGAACACGTGCTGGGCTGGGCCGCGTTCCACGGGCTGCGGATCGCCGTGGAGCCTGCGGTGTTCGTGCCGCGTCGACGCACCGAGTTCCTCGCCTCCCGGGCGATCGCCCTGGCGGGGCGGGTGGCCACCGGGCGACCGGTCGTGGTCGACCTGTGCTGCGGCTCGGGGGCGATCGGGGCGGCGGTGCTCTCCGCGGTGCCCGGTGCGGAGTTGGTGGCGACTGACGTCGACGCCACGGCGGTGCACTGCGCCCGACGCAATGTCGAACCCCTGGGCGGGCGGGTCGTCGCGGGGGACCTGTTCTCGGCACTGCCCGGGGGCCTGCGCGGTCGGGTGGACGTCCTCGTCGCCAACGTCCCCTACGTGCCGAGCGGTGAGGTGGCGTTCCTCCCAGCCGAGGCCCGTGACCACGAGCCGCACGCGGCCCTGGACGGCGGCGAGGACGGGCTGGACGTACTGCGCCGGGTGGCCTCCGGGGCGCCCGGGTGGTTGGCCCCCGGCGGGGCGCTCCTGGTGGAGACCAGCGCGTCCCAAGCGCCGGACGCCGTGGCCGCGTTCCGACGGGCCGGGCTCAGGGCCCGGCTCGACGGGTGCGGGGAACTCCCGGCGACGGTGGTGCGGGGCGAAGCACGGACGGCCGGGGCGGCCGGTACATGATCGGCCGGACGGGGGTGGTCCCCCCGTCCGGCCGATCCCCCACTGGGACCCCCCACACGGGCGGTCGGACGCTGCCCCCCACAGGCAGGTCGACGACCGTTCCAGGTCCCGGTCTATCCGGTGCCGGTGAGCGCCTCGCGAGCGCTCCCCCTCAGCACCGAACGGCCCCCGACGGCTTCGGTCCGGTCGTTGCCCGGGGCCCCCACAGCCCATGAGGTCCGACGCGGCACCATCCGTCCACCGGGGTGCGGCCCGTCCCCGGCGCGACCGTGCCCCGCAGATCGGCGGTGATCCCGCAGCGGGTGTTCATCACGGCGGTCTCCTTCCGCTCGGTGCAGCGTGGCCGGTCGACGAGCGGGGTGCGTGCTCGGCGACGGTGAGTCTGCCGAGTCCCGCTATGAAATTCACATCGACCCCCCACGTTTCAGTAACCTTGTGTGTTGAAACAGTGGCGAGATGTGACAGACGCAGGGGGCCTGCAGGGGCGCACACCCTAGGAATCAAGGGGAATCGCCCTACCCGTCGAGGCTCCGTGGCCGAATGACGGCCTCCGGGCAATCGACTGAAAATCCACCATCCGAAGCGCCTTCCGGCGCCGAATCAGCCCCCGCGCCCCTCCGCACGCCGCGCGGAGCCACCTCCCCGGGAGGGTCGGCGACCCCGGTCAGCAGGGACGGGGCGGCCGGACGCGCCACACACCGCGGGAACCACTCCCCGGTTCTCACTCGACCCTCGTGCACGTGCACGCGACCAGATTCACACTCCACCCCTCGGCCACCCGCGGAATCACCCGCTCCACCACCCGCACGGTCGACACACCGGGCGCGCCCGGTGGCTCTTCGCGCGACTTTCCATTAAGTTAGGCAAGGCTTACCTAACAGTGGAGGTTCCCCATGGGTGTCCGTCCGGCTCGCACGACCGCGCCCACCGCGGCGGAACGGGCCCGCTCCGTCCTGGCGGCAGCATGGTCCTGCGCGATCACGACGGACCACTGCCACGAGGAGTTGGTCAGCGCCCACTCCGTCGCCGACGACGGTACCGTGCGCCTGTGCGTACCGGCCGACAGCGGGCTGGCCTCCGCCTCGATCTGCGCTCCGCGCGGGGAACCGACGGCGCTCCTGGAGTTCTCCGATCCGGCGCCCGTCCCGGTGCGCGACCGCATCCGTTCCCGGCTGTGGTTGTCGGGGCGGTTCACCCGGGACGGCGACCACCTGGTCTTCCACCCCGCCTGCGCCGTCCTGCACGTCCCCTCCGGCCACATCGGCATCGACATCGACGACTTCGCCCGGGCCGCGCCCGATCCCCTCGCCACCGCCGAGTCCCGGCTCCTGACGCACCTCGCCGACTCCCACGCGGACGCCGTGGAGTGGTTGACCCGGCTCCTGCACCCCCAGCAACTGGCGGAGGTGGTCCGGGTGCAACCGCTCGCACTGGACCGCCACGGACTGACCCTGCGTCTGGAACGGCTGCGCGACCACGAGGACGTGCGCCTGCCGTTCCAGCGCCCGGCCGACGACCTCGCTCAGGTCACCGAGCGCATGCACGTACTGCTGGCCTCGGCCCGGGCCACCCGGCGCCCCACCCTGCGCTCGGTGGCCCCCAAGGACTGACCCGGGGACGTCCGCATCCCTCCCGTCCCGTCCTGTCCCGTCCCCGCGGTGAAACCGCGTGCGGTGTGGGGCAGTCTTACGCACCATGTCTGTCGCACCCCCACACCCGACCCCACCCGCAGCCGGACACATGGTCGTCTGCGGGGACGACGCCCTGGCCCGGCGGCTCGCCTCCGAACTGCGCGGCGTGTACGGCGAACACGTCACCCTCGTGGTCCCGCCCGGTGGGCGGTCGGGCCCGTCCCCCTCCCCCGGACGGGTCCGGGCCTCCCAGTTGCTCGGCCGGGTGTCCGCGGCCGTCCAACGCGCGGCAGGGACCACCGGCGACCCCGAACCCGGCTCCCCCGCCGACCGCTTGGAGGCCGTCGAACTGACGGACGAGGTCCTGGCGGAGGCCGGGGTGGCGCGGGCCACCGCGCTGGCCCTGGTCCACGACGACGACGAGACCAACATCCGCGCGGCCCTCGCCGCACGGCGCCTCAACCCCCGGCTGCGGTTGGTGATCCGGCTCTACAACCGGCGGCTCGGCCAGTACCTGGAGGACGTGCTGGACCAGGCGGCCAGGCTCTCCTCGCTCGGCGTCGCCCCCGACGCCTTCGACGCCTCGACCACCATCCTGTCCGACGCCGACACCGCCGCCCCCGCCCTCACCGCCGCCGCGGTCGCCGGAAGCAGCAAGGTCGTCCAGGCCCACGGCGTCCTGCTGCGGACCGCGGAGCGTCCGGCCGACCAGCCGGACGACCCCGACGACCCGGCGTTGTGCACCCTCGCCCTGCTCACCGACACGGCCACCGACACCCAGGGCCCGACCACCGCCCTGCCCCACCTGCTGCCGGACGAGAGCACCGTGGCCGCGGGCGCGGGGCGGGACCGGATCGTCCTGGAGACCGTGTCCTACTCCGGTCCGGTCCAACCCGTCAGCCGCAGCGTTCCGCTCGGCTCGCTGCTCTCCCCGCGCCTGCGGTGGTCGTTCGTCGGCCTCGTCCTCGGTGTGGTCGCCCTCGCGATCACCGCCATGTTGACCACCGGGGAGCATCCGCTCCGCGCGGTCTACCTGACCCTGCTGGACCTGTTCTCCATCAACGAACCCGCCATCGGGGAGTCGATTAGCCGTCAGGTCCTCCAACTCCTCTCCGGCCTGGTCGGCTTGCTGCTGCTGCCGGTACTCCTGGCCGCGGTGCTGGAAGCGCTCGGCACCTTCCGCAGCGGTGCGGTCACCCGCCGCCCGCCCCGCGGGCTGTCGGGCCACGTGGTCCTGCTGGGCCTCGGCAAGGTGGGCACCCGGGTCCTGGCCCGGCTGCGGGAACTCGACATACCCGTCGTCTGCGTCGAGGCCGACCCCGATGCGCGCGGCATGGCCCTGGCCCGCCGGCTACGGGTGCCCGTGGTGCTCGGGGACGTCACCGAGGAGGGCGTCCTGGAAGCGGCGAAGATCCACCGGGCACACTCCTTGCTCGCGCTGACCAGCGTGGACACCACCAACCTGGAAGCAGCCCTGTACGCCCGGTCCCTCGATCCGGAGCTCCGGGTGGTGATGCGGCTGTACGACGACGACTACGCGACCGCCGTGTACCGCACCCTGCGCACCGCGCACCCGCGGGCCGTGACCCGGAGCCGCAGCGTGTCCTTCCTCGCAGCGCCCGCCTTCGCCGGCGCGATGATGGGGCGCCAGATCCTGGGTGCGGTGCCCGTGGAGCGCAAGGTGCTGTTGATCGCGGCCGTCATCGTCGCCGGGCTCGCCCCGCTGGAAGGGCGCACCGTTGCCGAGGCGTTCCGCCCCGGAGCCTGGCGCGTGCTCGCCCTGGACACCTCGGCGGGGGACGGTGCGCCTCCGGGACGGGAACGGGCCGGCATCGCCCCGCACCGCTCCGGCGGCCCCGCAGGCGGACTCGTCTGGGACCTGCACCCCGGGTACGTGCTGCGTCCGACCGACCGGGTGGTGCTCGCGGCCACCGGCCAGGGGCTCGCCGAACTGCTGGGGCGTCGACCGGGCGCGGCCGAGCGGACTCCGGGTGACCGGGATTGACGGTTCGACCGGATCGGGCATCAAGAACGCGTAAAGATTGCCGGAATACGGAAATGAACAAGTCTGCACATCCGTGCGAGGATGGACACGGCCGCCCGGGGGAGCACGTACCAGGGGCGGCACGGGAATGACGGCAGGAGGGGGCCCGGGACATGCAGTGGTTTCTCGGTCTGGGCATCGCGGGCCTCGTGGTGCTGGCTGCCGCGCTGGTCTTCGACGGGTTCCTGGAAGGGCTCTCCGACGGCTTCGGCGGCCTGTTCGGCGCGTTCGACGGGCTGCTCTCCCTACCGGTGATCGCCGGGTTCGTGTCGATGCTCGGCTTCAGCGGGGCCATCGTCCTCGGCACCACCGGTCTGGGCGCCGTCCCGGCGACCGCCGTGGGCACGGTCGCCGGCGTCGGGGCGGGTTGGCTCACCGCGAGGTTCAGCCGCGCCCTGATGCAGGAGCACTCCCCGCCCGCGCCCCGGGGAGACGACCTGATCGGCAGCACCGGCAGCGTCGTCACCGCGATCCCCGTCGAGGGCTACGGCGAGGTCATGCTGCGGTTGGCGGGACAGCCCGCCAAGTTCGCGGCGCGCAGTTCGGTCCCGATCGCCCGGGGCGCCGAGGTGTGGGTCGAGTCGGCGCCCACCCCCACCTCGGTGGTCGTCCGGCCGGTCCACCTCGACCAGGGCTGATCCACCGGCCCTTCGCCCTCGGGCTGCCGGGTCCGTCCCCGGGACGGCCCTCGGGGCGAACCGTCGTCCCCACCGCCGTCGTCCCACTGATGTGGTTCCACTCGTCCAACACTGCCGTCCCCGGAGGGCAGGGGGGGTTCTTCCATGAGTCCAGTAGTCATCTCCGTCATCGGTGTCGTCGTCCTGCTGGTTCTGCTCGGCCTGGTGGTCATCACCCGCTACAAGGTCGCCGGGCCCAGCGAGGCGTTCATCGTCACCGGGCGCCGCGGCAAGAAGTCCACCGACCCCGACACGGGCCGGGTCTTCACCGACAACAGCGGCCAGAAGGTCGTGGTCGGTGGGGGCGTCTTCGTGGTGCCGTTCGTCCAGCAGAAGTCCACGCTCGACCTGTCCAGCCGGCACATCCCCATCTCGGTGCGCGGCGCGGTGACCCTGCGCGGGGTGAAGGCCAACCTCGAAGGGGTCGCGATCGTCAAGGTCGGCGGCACCGAGGACTCCATCCGCGCCGCCGCGCAGCGCTTCCTCCAGCAGCAGAACGGCATCGTCGGCTTCACCCAGGAGGTGCTGTCGGGCGCGCTCCGCTCGATCGTGGGCCGGATGTCCGTGGAGGACATCATCCGGGACCGGGCCGCGTTCGCCGGCCAGGTGGCCGAGGAGGCGGAGACGAGCCTCTCCGGCCAGGGCCTGGTGCTGGACGCCTTCCAGATCCAGGACATCACCACCGAAGGCTCCTACCTGGAGGACCTGGGCCGTCCCGAGGCCGCCCGGGCCAAGCAGGAGGCCGACATCGCCGAGGCAGTCGCCCGGCAGGCCGCCGAGCAGGCGCGACTCAAGGCGGAGGAGGAGATCGCCGTGGCGCAGCGGACCCTCTACCTGAAGCAGGCGGAGATCAAGGCGCAGACCGACGAGGCCGCGGCCCAGGCCAACGCCGCCGGCCCGCTCGCCGAGGCGGCACGGCGCCAGGAGGTCCTCGCCGAGCAGGAGAAGGTCGCCGCGCGCCAGGCCGCACTGACCGACCGCGAACTGGACACCAAGATCCGCAAGCCCGCGGACGCCGCCCGCTACCAGGCCGAACAGGAGGCGGAGGCCCGGCGGATCGCCCTCGTCAAGGAGGCCGAAGCCGCAGCCGAGCGGGCCCGGCTGACCGGTGAGGGCGAGAAGGCGCAGCGTGCGGCGCTGGCCGAGGCGGTACGGATCGAGGGCAAGGCGGAGGCCGACGCGATCCACGCGAAGGGCAGCGCCGAGGCGGAGGCCATGCACAAGAAGGCGGACGCCTTCGCCCAGTACGGGGAGGCGGCGGTCCTCCAGATGCTGGTCCAGGTGCTGCCGGAGGTCGTCGGCAAGGCGTCCGAGCCGCTGTCCGCGGTGGACAAGATGACGGTCATCTCCACGGACGGGGCCGGTCAGTTGTCGCGCACCGTGACCGACAACGTCGCCCAGGGGCTGGAACTGCTCAGCTCCACCACGGGGGTGGACCTCGGAGCGCTCCTCAAGGACGCGGCCCGACGGGCGGCGCCCGCCACGCCGCAGAACGGGGACGGAACCGAGGGGAGGATTCCGGTCACCGACTGATCGGGGCCGGACCGTCGGGGCCACACGGGGGTGGGCCCGGGCGGAGGCGGCGCCCCTCGGGGCGCCGCACGATCACGGGGCGGTCGCCGCGCGGAGCGCGGGGGCCGCCCCGTGCGTGGTGCTCACAGGCGCCAGCCCCGATGGGTGTTGACGGTCTTGGTGTTGTCCCAGCGGAAGTGGAGCTGCTCGGCGGAGGTGCCGTCCGGGAGCGCGAACACCACCCACCCCGTGACCTGTTCGCCCAACAGGAGCTCGCCTTCGGCGTCCAGGGCCTCCCCCACGGTCAGCTTCTCGACCTTGGTGAGGGCCTTGTGGGAACCACCCTCGGAGTCCTGGACGGTGAGGGACCTGGCCAGGATGCCCTCGTAGGTGTCCCACCCGGTGTTGGCGAGGGAGACCTTCACGGCCTCCCAGTGCTGTCCGGCGGCGGGTCCGGTGCCCCCGCCCTTGGCCGGCAGCGCCCCCACGACCACCGACTTGGGGGTGACGGTGAGCTGGTACTGCGGCTCCTCGTCCTCGCCCTCCGCGGATCCCGGGGCGTTGAACCGGCGCCCGTCGCCGAGGTAGGCGACGCCGAAGGTACCGGCCTGTTCGCTGACCCCCGCCAAGACCCGAGCGTCGGCACCCGAGAGGGGCCCGGGCGCGCCGGCGGCGGGGGAACGGGGGGCGGCCGGGGAGGCGGCGCCGTCCGTGGTTCCCGCGCTGCATCCCGTGCAGGCGAGAGCGATCAGAACGGTGGAGGCGCCCAACGCGCTGAGTGATCGGTACACCATCGCATCATGACCCACGCTCCCCATCCGGCGATCGCAGCGCGGCTCCCCCGTTCGGGTGACTCTTCCGATGGATCACACCGGTTCGCCCCGGCGTCCACCCCGCCGGCGGGACCGTACCGCTATCCGGATCAAGCCGATCTGCGCGGCGCGCCGTCCCTTCCTACGGTGACTGAATGGTCATCAGACGAATGGCGCGTGCCGCCCTGGCCCGTTCCGTGGCACTCGCCGTGGGGGCCGCCCTCCTGCTGCCGGTGTCTCCGGCCGTTGCCAGGTCCCGCGAGCCGGAGCCGCCCAAGCCCCGCCCCGTGCCCGACCGCACCCTGCTCGAACGGCCGGGCACCCAGGCCCATCCCGGCGGGCCGGGCACGCCCGCCCCGCCGACCGGGTTGTCCGCGCTGTCCTGGCTGGTCGCGGACGCGCACACCGGTGAGGTGCTGGCAGCGCACGACGCGCACCGCAAGCTGCCGCCCGCCTCCACCCTCAAGGCGCTGTTCGCCGTGACGGTCCTCCCCCGCGTCGCCGCGGGCACCGGCCACACGGTCACCGACGGGGAGTTGGCCGACATCGGGTCGGGGAGTTCGCTGGTGGGCGTGGAGCCGGGGTACCGGTACCGGGTCGAGGACCTGTGGCGCGGGGTGTTCCTCAGCTCCGGCAACGACGCCGTGCGGGCCCTGGCCTCGATGAACGGCGGCGTCGAGGAGACGGTGCGGCAGATGCAGGACAAGGCCCGTTCCCTGGGCGCCCTGGACACCACGGTGGTGTCGCCGGACGGTTACGACGCCGAGGGCCAGGTGTCCTCCGCCTACGACCTCGCCGTCATCGGGCGCGAGGGGCTCACCCACCCCGACTTCGTCCGGTACGGCTCCACCAAGCTCGCGGACTTCCCCGGCGGACGGGTGACCTTCCCCATCCAGAACACCAACCGGCTGCTCACCGGCGAGGACGGGGTGGCCGCCTACCGGGGGCTGATCGGGGTGAAGAACGGCTACACCAGCAATGCCGGCTACACGTTGATCGCAGCGGCGGAACGCGAGGGGCGGACCGTCATCGCCACGGTGATGAACCCCCAGGACGGGGGCCACGCCGTGTACGAGGAGGCACGGGCCCTGCTCGACTGGGGGTTCGCCGCCGTCGGCCGGGTGCGGCCGGTGGGTTCCCTGCTCGCCCCGCCACCGCGTCCGGCCCCGGCCGCGGCCACCCTGCCCGCGGTGGCCACGCCCCGCCCGCTGGCCGTGTCGGTGGCGCAGCGGGAGGAGTCCACCGACCCCGGCTGGTCGACCGGTTCGCTGCTCGGCGGCGGGGCGTTGCTGCTGTTGGTGGGGGCGGCCGTCGTCCACGGGCGGCGGCGCGGCGCGGCGCGCGGGTGACCGGGACCCGTCGGACGCCAACTCCCCCACGGCGCCCGGCGGGAGGCGGCGCGGGGTGCGGTCGGGGCGCAACCGTTTCGGTGCCCCGCTCGTCTCCCCACACATCGAAGGGGACCGGCCGCCCGGACCGGGGCGCTCGGACGACGGATCGAACGTTCCGCGCCGTACGGCGGCTCCCCCTCCCGACGCACCGCACGACGAACAGGGGAACCAGAAGATGCGTACCCGCTCCCTCCTCGCGGCCTCGGCCGTCGCCGCCTCCCTCGCCTTCGCCCTGCCCCCGGCGCTCGCCGCCGCGGCCCCGCAGCAGGCCCAGGCGGCTCCCGCCTGTCGTGAGGCCAAGGTGAAGCTGAAGGTCGCCAAGACCGACAAGCCCCACGTCTTCCGCCTCACCGTCCGCAACGACGACGTCCGCGCCTGCCGCATCGACCGCGTTCCGACGATCACCTTCGGGAACCTGGACGGTGCCGCGCAGCCGGTGTCGTCCGCGACCAGCCGGACCTACACCCTGGCGGCGGGGGCGACGGCGCACGCGAAGGTCCGCACCATCAAGCGGCCGGCCGATCCGCTCGCCCGGACCGTGCGGACCGTGCACGTCATCACGGAGCAGCGGCACCGGGGCACGTCCTTCACCGCCCGGACGGTGAGCGGCACCAACCGCGTCACGGTGTACGACCCCGTGACCACTTGGTGGCACGGGACCCAGGGCGGGGCGGACCGCCAGTTGAACCGGGCCCGCTGACCCGGCCCGGTGCACCGACCCGTCCCGGACGTCCGGCTCGCGCCGCGGGCCCGGACGGGTCACCCTGGTTCCACCGCGGAATCCGAGGAGAGGGCCACCCGATGAGCGAGTCAGCCGAGACGGTCACCGTCGTCGACGCACCGGAGCGGCAGCGGTACGAGGCCCGGGTCGGTGAGGTGCTCGCGGGTTTCGCGCAGTACATCCGCACCGCGGAACTGGTCGCCTTCGTCCACACCGAGGTCGACCCCGGGTTCGAGGGGCGCGGCATCGGCGGGGCGCTGGTGCGCGCTTCGCTGGACGCCGCTCGGGCGACGGGGACCTCGGTGCTCGCGGTGTGTCCGTTCTACTCCGGCTGGATCGCCCGGCACCCCGAGTACCGGGATCTGCTGTACGCCGGCCGGAGCCGGGTCAGCGACTGACCGCCCGCCGGAGCGCGAGGCATGGGTGCGGAGGCGGAACCGGGTCCCGAGCCGGACGTCCGGGCCGGCGGTCGGGGCGCGTCGGCGGGCGGTTCCGGGGCCGTCGAACCGCCGGCGGAGGGCCCGGGCGTCCGGTTGTCCTCGGCCCGCGGGCGCTGGGTGCTGGCGTGCGTGGTCCTCGCCTCCGGGATGGCGATGCTGGACGGGACCGTGGTCACGGTGGCCCTGCCCCGGATGGGCCGCGACCTGAACGCCTCCCTGTCCGGGCTGCAATGGGTGGTCAACGCCTACATGCTGACGCTGTCGACCCTGCTCCTGTGGGGCGGCGCGCTCGGTGACCGGATCGGCCGCAAGCGGACGCTGGTCATCGGGGTGGTGTGGTTCGCGGTGGCCTCGGTGCTGTGCGGCATCGCCCCCGACGACGCCACCCTGATCGCCGCCCGGGCCCTCCAGGGGGTGGGCGGGGCCCTCCTCACCCCCGGGTCGTTGGCGCTGGTCCGCTCGACGTACCACCCGGACGACCAGTCCCGTGCCGTGGGCGCCTGGTCGGGACTGACCGGGGTGGCGGGGGCGCTCGGGCCCTTCCTGGGGGGCTGGTTGATCGACGGCCCGGGCTGGCGGTGGATCTTCCTGATCAACGTGCCGCTGGCCGTCGTGGTCATCGCGCTCGCCCTGTGGCAGGTTCCGGAGAGCCGTGACCCGGGTGCCGCGGGGGAACGCTTCGACCTGCTGGGGGCGGGTCTCGGCGCGCTGTGCCTGGCCGGTGTCAGCTACGCCCTCATCGACGCCTCCGGGGGGACGTCCCCGGCGGTCGTGGCCCTGTCCGCCGCGGGCGGGGTCCTCGCGGGAGTGGTGTTCGTCCTGGTGGAGCGGGTCAGGGCGGCGCCGATGCTGCCGTTGTCGATCTTCCGGTCGCGGCTGTTCACCGCCACCAACGTCATGACCCTGTGCCTGTACGCGGCGATCGGCGGCATCCTGTTCCTGTTGCCGGTGCAGTTGCAGACCGCGCTCGGTTGGAACGCCCTGGAGGCGGGGACCGCGACGCTGCCCATCACGGTGCTGATGCTGCTGCTCTCGGCCCGGGCGGGGGAACTGACCCGGCGGGTGGGACCCACCCTGCCCCTGGTGACCGGCCCGCTGGTGGCGGCGGCCGGAGTGCTGTTGATGCTGCGGGTGCGCCCGGGTTCGTCGTACCTCGCGGACGTGTTCCCGGCCGTGGTGGTGCTGGGCGTGGGCATGAGCCTGTTCGTCGCGCCGCTGACGGCGACGGTGCTGGCCTCCGTCGAGGCGGCGCGGGCGGGGCTGGCCAGCGGGGTCAACAACACCGCCGCGCGGATCGCGCAGTTCCTGGTGGTGGCGGCCCTACCGCTCGCGGTGGGCCTCTCCGGGGACGCCTACACCTCGGCGAACGCCGTGAACACCTCGTTCCACCGCGCGGTCCTCCTTTGTGCGGGGCTCTTCCTGCTCGGCTCCCTCACCGCTCTGCTCCTGATCCCGCCGAGGACGGTGGAGCCCCGGTTGCGGGACGCCCCCGAGCCGCAGTGCCGCTCCCACATGGCCGCCAACTGCCCTCCCCTGGAGCCCGGCCCGCGCACCCCGGCCCCGCCCTCGGCCGGGGACGGCTGACGGCCGGCCGGACGACGGCCACGGGCCCCGCCGCGGAGGAAGGCCGCGGCGGGGCCCGTGACTCGGGGAGGGGCGGATCAAGGAGGGGATCCACCCGCCGCCCGGGCGGGTCGGCTCAGCTCTCGCGCTGCCGGCGGAACCGCCGGTGCAGCAGCGTTCCGCCGAGGAGGGCCAGGGCGGCGGGCGCGGCGAGGGCCAGCGGGTCGGCACCGGTCTGGGCGAGCGAGGCCCGCTCCTCGGCCTGCTGCGCCGGTTCGGCCGGCTTCTGCTCCCGTTCCTCGGGGATCTCGACCGGCGGCTTGGCCTCCGTGTGCGGTGCGTGCTTCACCGGCTCCTCGACCGGGGGCTTCTCGGGCTTCGGGGTCACCGGCCGCTCGGGGCGCACCGGGGGCTGCGGAGGCTGCGGCGCGGGGACGTTCTCCGCGTGGTTGCCGAAGACCGGGTTGCCGATGCCGACCACGTCGACCGTGTTGCCGCTCACGTTGACCGGGAGGTCCACCGGCAACTGGACGCCGTTGCCGGAGACCACTCCGGGAGAACCCACGGCGGCGCCCTCCGCCGTGGCTCCGCCTCCGTTCGAGGTGCTGGTGCCGGCCTCGTTCCCGCCGGGCGCCTGCTCCCCGTAGCCCGTGGACGCCGGGCCCGAACCCTGGTTGGCGCAGGTGTTGCCCGCCGCCGGGTTGAGGAGTCCGACGACGTTCACGGTGTTCCCGCACGCGTTGACGGGGACGTGTACCGGGAGCTGGATCGTGTTCCCGGAGACCGCACCGGGGGAGCCGACCGCCGCACCGTCAGCCGTCGCATCCGCGAACGCCGGCGCTGCCCCCACGACAGCGCTTCCGGCGACAGCTGCGGCGATCAAGCCATTCCGGGCAACCCGCTTCATAGGTTCCCTGCCTTCCAGATCGTCTGCGGGCACTCACCCGCATGGGAAGAAACGCAGGAGAATCGGCTGGAGTTATGGTCAAACCGATTTTCACCCTCATGGGCTAACGTCCGGTCGAACTGTCCCGGCTCGCTCGGGTGAGCGACCGCCGTTCCCGAGTGCACACGGCACGGAGGGGCACCGCAGAACGCCGAAACCGGGGGAACGGCACGGCACCGCACGTCCGTTCCCCCGTGAGCGCGCCCGGCCGGGCGGTGGCCTCAGCCCGCGCCGCGGACGACGCGGGCCAGGGCCATCGAGGCGTCCTCCTCGATGCCGGAGCGGAACTCGCGCTCGTAGCTCGCGTCGCCCAGCGCGGCGCGGGCCGCGCGCTCGCACTCCTCGCGGATGGGGCCCAGCTCCGGGGTGCCGCGCTGGGCGTGGCCGACGGCCCGCCAGAACGCCAGACCGGTGCCCGCGAGGCGGGCGGCCGGGCCGTTCTCCCCGCCCGCGGCTAGGGCGGCGGCGAGCAGGTCGAGCCCGAGGGCGATGCCGAAGCTGTCGCCGAGCCGTCGTTTGCCGTCGAGCATCGCCCGGGCGTACTCCGCGGCCTCCCCGGGACGGTCCTGGAAGAGGGCGATCAACGACAGTTGGTAGTAGGTGTAGTTGCGGGCCCAGTACTCCCCGCGGGCCACGCACCCCCGGCGCAGGCGCTCGGCCTCCCGCGCCGACCGGTCCAGCTTCCCCGCCCCGGTCAGGGCGAAGATCCGCACCAGGTGGCAGCGGAGCACCGAAGCGGAGGCGAACGGTCCGTCCGGGGCGGTCGCCAGGGCCCGGTCCGCCACCTGCTCCGCGGCGGCAGGTTCGCCGGAGAGCAGGTGCGTGATGCCCAACAGGTAGGCGGCGGAGCGCCGGCCCTCCAGGTCGTCGTCCCGTTCCGCCTCCGCGGCGCACCGCTCCCCCAGCAGTTGCGCCTTCGCGTGCTCGCCCTGGAGCAGGGCGCAGCAGCCGAGGGCCCACTGGGCCCTGGTCCGGGTGGGACCGGGCACGAGGTACTGGGCGAGGACGGACTCCAGGTAGCCGCGGGCCTCGTGGAGGTGGCCGCAGCAGGCCCAGAAGAAGCCGACGCGGGAGGCCATCTCGGTGGCCGCGTGCGGATCGTTGGCCAGCAGGTGGTCGAGGGCGGCGCACACGTCCGGGTGGGCGGCGGCCAGTCTGCGGTACCAGCCGGCCTGGCCCGGGCCCAGCCACCCGTCGTCGGCGCGGCGCACCAGGTTGAGGAAGGCGCGGGCGTGCCGGTCCTCGGCGGCCTTCTCCTCGCCCAGTTCGGCCAGCCACATCCGCCCGTACTCGCGGACGGTGTCCAGCATCCGGAAGCCACTGCCCCGCCGGGACACCACCGACTTGGCGACCAGGCCGGCGAGGGCGGGGGCCACCGCCTCGGCGTCCAGGGGGCCGCCGGCGCACACGGCGCGGGCGGCGGACTCGTCGAAGGTCCCGCGCAGCACCGACAGCCGGGCCCACAGCAGCCGTTCCAGCGGGGCGCACAGTTCGTGGCTCCAGCCGATGGCGGTCCGCAGGGACTGGTGGCGCGCCGGGCGCACGGGCTCCTCGGTGCCCAGCACGGAGAGCGCGGTGTGCAGGCGCTCGGCCACCTCGCCGACGCTGCCCTCGCGCAGTTGGGCGCCAGCCAGTTCCAGGGCCAGGGGGATGCCGTCGAGGCGTCGACAGATCGCGGCGACCGCCTCGGCCTCCCCGGGCCCGTCCAGCCGGATGCCCGGGACGGCGGCCCGCGCCCGCTCCACGAACAGGGTGAGCGCGTCGCCGTCGCGGGGCAGCGGACCCACCTCGAAGCGCAGTTCGCCCGGGATGCCGATGGGCTGACGACTGGTCGCCAGCACCGTGATGCCGGGGCAGGCCGTGAGGAGGTCGCCCACCAGGTCCCGACAGGCGTCGACCAGGTGTTCGCAGGAGTCGAGGACGAGCAGCATCCGCTTGTCGGCCAGCCAGGCGCACAGCGCGTCGGCGGGCATCCGCGGCGTGTGGTCCGCGAGCCCGGAGGCGTCGGAGACGGTGGCCGCGAGCAGGCGCTCGTCCTGGAGGGGGGAGAGGTCCGCCCAGGCCACCGCCTCGGGAGGGCCGAGGACTCCGGTGGTCACGGCGTGCAGGGCAAGCCGGGACTTGCCGACGCCGCCGGGGCCGGTCAGGGTCACGATCCGGTGCCCCGCGAACGCATCGACCAATCGGGCCAGTTCGGACGTACGTCCGACGAAGCTCGTGGACTCATCAGGAGTGCTTCCCACCACGGGGAACAGTGTGGACCAGCTCACACGGCCGTGCACCGCCCAGCCACGAAAGCAGCCGGAAACGGTCATGGCGTGCGCAGAGTTGACTGATACCCGCCCTGGCCAGGAACGTGCGCGCCGATCGGGGCGGGCAGGAAAGTGACCGGTTACGCACGGTCGCGTCGAGGTCACCATCGGGCACGGTGGGGCGCTCGGGTCCCAGGGGCCCCGTGGGTGGCGAACGCCCGGGTCGCCGCGGTCAGTCGTGGCTGCACACCGGCAGATCGTGCCCGCCGCCCAGCTGCTGGAGCCTTTGCAGTCGCCCCAGTTGGACGTCGAGCTCCGCGGGGTCGACGAGGTGACGCAGGACCGCCAGGTGGAAGGCGTCCCGCAGGGCGCGGGACATCGTGTCGGAGGCGTCCCAGCAGCGGGGCTGGCCCGGTGCGCCGCGCAGGATGCCCGCGATCCTCCGTCGGGTGGCGTCGCGGTCGCCCTCCGGCGCTGCCTCCTCGTTCGCCCGGTGCTCGGGCAGCGCGGTGTCGGGGTCGGCGAGGTAGCGGATCAGCTGCCGGCCCTCCTCGGTCGGGTTCACCAGGGCGGCGAGGTCGCCGGAGACGCTCCACGCCCTGGTGCGGGGGCCGGCCCCGCCGAGCACCTCGGAGAAGTGGACGAAGTCACCGCCCTTGCGTCGCCAGTGGTCGGTGCGGAAGGCCCCCTGGTGCTCCGGGTTCCCGGCCGGGCACTCCTTCCCGAACGCGGTCGTCAGCGCCGGCCGGACGTGCTCCTCCCCGGCACCGACCAGTTCGCCCCAGGTCGTCCACGCCCTTCGCACGGCGGGATCGGTCCAGGCCAGTTCCCCCCTCGCCCACTTCTCGTAGGTGCGGGGGCCGGCCTGGTGCAGCAGGACGTCCTCGACCCAGTCGGTGCCGGGCCAACCGGAGGTCGCGCCGGACTCCATGCCCAGGCACCACCGTTCGCGGTCGCCCGCCGCCCCCGCGGCGGGCCGCTCGCCCGCGTACCACACCATGCTCTTCAGGCCGATCTTGACCGGTAGCCAGAAGGCGTGGCGGCCCGGGCGGCCCGGCACGCTCACCTCGGGCACCCAGATGTCGTCGTAGTGTCCGGCGTCGAACAAGTCGTCCACCGGGTGGAGCCTGCCGTCCAGGGCGTAGCTCAGCAGTTCGCCCGGCCCGGGCAGGATCACCACGTCCGGCGGGTTGCCGGCCGCCATGTCGGCGGCGAGGACCTGACTCAACGCGGAACTGCCCTGGTAGACGACGTCGATCCGGTGGGTCCTCTCGAACGGTTCGACGACGTGCTCCTCGAACTGCTCGCGCTCCTCACCGCTCCAACCGGCGAGCAGCGTCACCGACCCCCGCCAGCCGACCGCCCCGCGCACCTCGGCGACCACGGCCGGGCCCAGCAGGGCGAGACAGGCGCACAGGATGCCGAGCGTGCGCGGGCGGGGTCTTCTCATCGGGGCCCCTTCCACCGGTACTCGGCGATCCGCGGCCAGAGCGCCCACACCGCGAGCGCCACCACCGCGCCCCCGGCGAACAACACCCCGGCGGAGAGCGACTGCCAGCGGTCCGCCCCCGCCAGGAGGTCCTGCACCCGGTCGGCGGCGAGCGGCACCCCGTCCGGGCGCCCCGCGGGGACCCGGATCTCCTCCAGTGCCGCGGCCGTCGCCCGCTGCGCGGACAGGGTGATCCAGCCGAGCGCCGGGACGCCGAGGGCGCACAGGGCCGTGGCGACGAGCAGTTGCGGCTGCACGGCGCGCCGGAAGCGGCGGCGGTGGAACCGCTGGGTGCGCAGGAGCACGAGGAGCAGTGCGCAGTACAGCACCGCGACGGCGCCCCAGCCGAGCCGCAGCGGCCGGGTGAACGCGGCCTGGCGCTCCGCCTCGTCGAGTTGTCCCTGGCGCAGGGCCGCGAGACGGCTCATCACGTCCCCGCCCGCGGGGACGGGGCGGGAGCCGAGCACCTGTTCCGCGTAGTGCAGGTACGCGGTGCCCAGTGCCCCGTGCTCCTCCTTGCCCCACCGCTCCACCCAGTGGGAGTAGACGGAGATCAGGCCCGTGACCGTCTGGAGGTCGTGCCGGCCCGCCACGCCGAGCACGTTCTTCGAGGCAGCCACCGCCAGGCTCTGGTGGGCGACGGAGACCTGGGTGTGGAACTCGGAGCTCAGGTCGCCCCGCGGCCCGCCGTCGCGGATCGCCCGGTGCGCCGCGCGGAGCGCGTGGTGCGCGGTGTCGACGGCGAGCACACCGGGCGCGCTCGACGAGGCGAGCGGCACCGTGTCGTCGTGGACCCCCCGGTAGGCGAAGAGGAGGACCAAGGTGGTGATGACGCCGAGCGCCAGCAACAGCCGCAGTCCGCGGACGAGTTCCCGGCCGGTGGTGCTCATGGTCGTTGCTCCGGGAAGCGATGGCCGCACGAGGGGCAGAACCGCGCGGTGGCCGGTGCCGGGCGGGCACAGTCGGCGCAGGTCGTACGGGCCGCGGTGGTGAGCTGCGGGACGGCGGTGGCCCCGGCGGAGGGAGGTCCGAAGGTGCTGCGGCTGCTCGCGGTGATCAGGTGCTCGAAGTCGGGGGTCGTCACCCCGGGGCGCAACCGGACCGGCCCTGCCGGGGCGCCCGGGTCCACCAGTTCGGACAGCCTCCGCAGGAGGGTGCGGGCGCCCATGGCCTCGGCGATCTGGACCGCGCGGCCGAGATACTCGGCCGCCCGGTCCGGCTGCCCGCGGCGGTGTGCGTCGGTCGCGGCGGCGACCGCCTCGCCGAGCTGCTGGTGCTGCTCGAAGTGGACCACGTGGGCGTCGGTGTGCGCGGAGAGCGAGGCGTCCTCGGTCCAGTGCACCTCGCAGGGCTGCGGCTGCGGCAGGAGCAGCCCGGTGACGTCGGGCGCGTCGAGGGCGACCACGGCGAGTTGGAGGTCCTCGTGTCGGGGCCGGCCCGCGGGGTCGACGTCCAGGCACAGCTGGTAGCGGCGGGTCTCGTCGCCCCAGGCTCGGGTCACGAACCGGTGGGCCCCGCCCTCGGGGTGCAGCCACGCCTCGGTGGGGTGGACCTGTTTGAGGTACCGCACGACGGTCCCGGTCATCGGGGTCACCAGGACGTCCAGCCGGGGCACGGTCTTGGCGAGCAGACGGTCCATCAGCTCCTCGTACGCCGCCGGCAGGGACGCCTCCTCGCGGACGGCGGAGGCACTGCCGTGCAGCCGGCTGGTGATGCGCAGCAGTTCCCGCCCGTCCCAGCCGTCGCCGATGCCCCAGGCATCGCAGACGAACCGCCCCGCGCAGCCCTCCAGTACCTCGGCCAGCGGCATCCGGTCGCCGTCCTGGTTCTTGCCGTCGGTGAGCAGCAGGACGTGGCCGATGGGCGCGTCCTGCTCGGCCAGGAGCCGACGGGACAGGTCCAGCCAGGCACCGATGCAGGTGGTGCCGCCGGCGACCAGTCGGCGCACCGCGCGTTCCGCGGCCCTGCGGCTGTGGTCGTCGGCGCGGGCCGTGCCCCCGGTGTCCGGGTAGACCACGGTGGCGTCCCCGTCGCCCCGGACCACCGCGAAGGGGGTGCCGTCGGGAAGCTTCCTGATCGCCGCCGCGGTCGCCCGTTGGGCGGCGTGCATCTTCTCCTGCGACATCGAACCGGAGCAGTCCACGACCAGCACCTGGGCCAGCAGCGGGGTGCGCCGATCGCCCCCGGTCCCGGTTACCTGGACGCTGAGGATGACGTGCATCCGGGGGTGGGGCTCGGTCGCGGACAGGTACTTCCACTGGTTGACCGCCAACCGCACGGAGGGTCGCTCGGTCGCCGGGGGCGCTCCGGGGTCCACTGGCACCACACTCCTCGTCCTCACGGGTCGTCGTGTTCCTCCGGGCCCGCACGGGTCCCCCGGTCCGCCCGGGCCGGGGCCGTCCCGTCGCGCCCGCGCGCAGCGCGTCGTCGGCGGCGCGGGCCCCAGGGTTCGGGGAGCACCGCGTAGGCACGGTCCAGCAGGGCACCGCGCTCGGCCGCGCTGCCCGCCTGGTCGGCCAGTTCCCGCAACGAGCGGAACAGTCCGGCGGCCAGGGCGGCCGGGGTGTCCTCGGGCCCGAACCGGTCGCCCGCGGGGAAGTCGGCGCCCCATCCGGCGGGAGGGCGGGCGGCGAGGGCCTGCTCCCGCAGTTCGGTGACGAGCCGCCGGCGCGTTCCCTCCGCCAGGGCCAGCCCCGCCAGCCTCCGGTCGGCCTCCGTCAGCTCGGCGGCACCGGGCCCGGACCCGTCCGGCAGCCGGCCGACCAGCAGCCGGACCGTCGCCAGGCGCGCGGCGTCGTAATGGCGTGCGGTCATCGGCACCTCGTCGAGGACGGCGCGGGCGCGGCTCCGCTCGCCCCGGCGCAGATGGATGCGGGCCAGGCCGAAGACCGCGCTGCCCTGGGCCGGGTCCCGTCGGCGGACCGCCTCGTAGTACTCGGCGGCGGTGACGACCCGCTGTCCCGGGCCGCCCGGTCCGGTGCCCGGGGTGCCGGTGTCCTCCTGGAACTCCGCGCAGTACCCGAGGGCCAACTTGGGCGCCCACTCGCCCGGAAGCGCATGGTAGACGGCGGTGAACTCGCCTTCGGCGGCCCGGACTTCGCCGCGCGTCAGATGGACGAGTCCGCGGTGCCAGAAGATCCGCCAGTCGTAGTCGCGGCTGCGCTCCCGGGCCGTGCGCACCCACCAGGCGGCCTGATCCGTCCGTTCGACGCTCAGATAGGCGCGGCAGAGCCACAGCGCCGCTTCCGCGGTGGCCAGCCGCGGGTCGCTCCGGGCCCGGTCCACGATCCGGTCCGGCGTATCGGCGGCGAGGCCGTCGAGCAGGGCGGCGGCCTCGTCCGCGGGGTCGGGCAGGGGTACGGGCAGCGCCGCTGCCGCCCGGCGGGGTTCCGGTGCCGCGACGGGCAGTTCGGGGAGTCGGGACGGGGGGCGGCGGGTCCAGTGGCCCAGCTCCGGTGCGGTGCCGAGGTCGGCGCCCAGGAGCACCGCGCTCGGCTCGAACCGGGTCGACCTCTCCGGGTACGGTTCGTGGCCGCTCAGCGCCAGGTGCTCGCGCAGCACCTCCCACAGTTGCCGGGACATCTCGGCGGCCGAACCGAAGCGGGCCCCCGGGTCCGGGTGGGTGGCCCGACGGATCAGCACGTCGAAGGAGCGGGCGGCGAGGCCGACGGGCGGGGTGGCGCGCGCGGCGAGGGAGCTGAGGGTCCTGGCCACGGTGAAGAGGTCGCTGTCGACGTGGAAACCGCGCTCGTCCAGCTCCTTGCGGTCGGGCGGGTAGCCGTGCGTGTACGTCAGGGTGGAGGTGCGGTCCCCGAGCCGGCGGACGGCCCCGAGGTCGATGACCTTGATCCGCCGTCCGTAGTGGATGACGTTCTCGGGCTTCATGTCGCAGTACAGCAGGCCCTGGTCGTGGAGGTACTCCAGGGCCCCGATGATCATGCAGCCGTAGGTGACGAGGTGCCCGAACTCCAGGGGCCCGCCGAGCACCCGGGCCACCTCCCCGGCCGAGGCGTCCCTGAGCCAGGCGAGCGACCGCCCGCCGACGTACTCCATCACGATGTAGCCGGTGTCCTCGCGGTCCCCGGGTCCCCGGTGCCACACGTGGGTGATGATGCGGACGATGTCGGGGTGGTGCAGCGTGGTGAGGGAACGGCGCTCCTCGACGGCGGCCCGGCGGGCAGCCGCGTCGCCGTTGTTGATCAGTCCCTTCAGCACCACGTGGAGACCCGGCACCCGGGTGTCCCCGGCCAGGTAGATCCAGCCGTGGCCGCCCACCGCGAGGTACCCGAGCACCTCGTAGTGGCCGCCGACCAGGTCGCCCGGCCGCAGCTTCGGCCGGAACGAGTACTCCGTACCGCACTGCGGGCAGAATCCGCGGTCCGGAGCCGGGTCCTGGTCGTAGGAGACCCCGATGGTGCCGACGCAGTTGTCCACGCCGCACCGCCGGCCACCGGTGTGCCGCCGGGCGGTGGTGTCGGCCGCCTCCGACACGCCGGGCGGGTCCAACCGGGGCAGCACCGGCAGGCCGTCGCGGTCCAGGGCGCCGCCGGCCGGAGCCGGGGCGGCCCGCGAGGGCTGCGGGTGGCGCGGGGGCTGCCGGGGTCGCCGGGGAGCCGGGGCTTCAGGGACGCCCCGCCCTCGGGGAGCGGCGGGTCGGCGGTGGCAGGTGTCGCAGAACCCGGTCACCATCAGGTGCCCGCCGCGGCACCCGGATCTGGCGCAGGGCGCGCCGCCGTTCACCGGGGCGCCCCGCCCCGGTCCCGGGCGGACGCGTCGGTGCCGTCCACCCGGTGCGTGTAGGCGGCGACGGCGGCCTCGGCCTCCCGGACGTCGCAGGGCCTGGTCTGGAGCAGGGCGTGCGCCCGCAGGTAGAGGGCATCCACCGCGGGGTCCTCCACGCCCTGGGCAGCGTGCTGGTGCAGCACGCGGTAGCCGCGGAGGCGTCCTCCGAGTTCGTCGCAGCGTTCCCGGAGCAGGTCGAGGCGTTCGGCGTGCGCGCTCAGCCCGGCGGCGGCCCGTTCGGCCAGCCGCTCGTAGCGGGCCAGGTCCGGGAGCCGGGCCGGGTCGTCCGGGGTCCGGGTGAGGTCGGCGAGGGCCGCGTGGGCGGCCACCAGGTAGGCGTCGACCGACCGGAGGCCGTGGGGCAGCACCTCGGCCCGCCGCTGGTGCAGGGCGCGGGCGAGCGGGCCGGTGACCTCCTCCAGCCGCTCGACGAGTCGTGCCCGGCGCTCCCGCGCGGGCCGGACGACCAGTTCCTCCCGGGCTCGGAGGTACGCGACGCCGGCCGTGCGGAAGACCAGCAGCAACCGGCTGCCGCCGGCGCGCAGCACCTCCAGCAGGTCGAGGAGGTCCGACGGGTCCACCGCCTCGTCCACGCCGACGACCACGAGGTCCAGGGTGCTGCGGGCGGCCCGCAGCGCCGCGCTGACGGAGCCCTCCGGGCACGGGGGCAGTCCCAGGCGGCCGGCGATCCGTCCGGCGATCTCGGCGCACTCCAGTCCGGCGGCGTCCACCGCCAGGTCGTAGCCGCCGATCGAGGGGACAGTGGCGGGCGGTCCCCAGGAGGAACGGGGCGCGGATGCGGCGGCCGGGCGCTCCCGGTCAGCGAGGGAGACCGCACGGCGCAGGGTGGCGGCCCGGGCCCGGTCGTCGGGGCCGACCACGCTGATCTTCACCTGTCGCCCGTCGTCGCGCAGCCACTCGGCGAGGCGTTGGGCGAACGGCTCGTCCAGCAGGTCCGCCGAGACGTCGTCGCCGGTGGATCTGAGCCGGTCGTCGACCGCGGTCGGGCCCACCGTGAACGCCTGGACCTGGGGCAGGTGCCTGACGATGGTCTCGGCCGGGGCCATGAAGCAGTGCCCGTCCGGGTGGCGGGTCAGCACCATGCCGAAGACCTCACCGGTCGTGCCGTCCGCGACCCCGGCGCCGCTGAATCCGGGGCCGGCCACCTCGCCGGGGACGGTCGGGGCGAGTTGGACCTGCCCGTCGCGGCCGCAGCCGCCGACGGCCAGGGCCCGGAACCAGATGCCGCCGTTGTGTCCGCGGGGGAAGCCGTACATCCGCACCTCGCGGCGGGAGGAGAGCCGGTGCAGCCGCACCGCGTCCGCCGCCGGTCTGGGCCGTTCCAACTCCAGCAACGCCAGGTCGCCACCGGGATCGCCGTCGAGGTCCCGGTCCTCCTGCACGTAGGCGCCCTCGTCCACCCGCGCCGGGACCGAGGGAACGTCGGGCGCCGCCGCGCCGACGAACTCGGCGGTGATCGGCCCGTTCGCCGAATCCACCACGTGAGCGCAGGTCAGGACCCGGTCCGGGCTCAGCAGAATGCCGGTCCCCACGATGTCGCCGTTCGCCCTCCGGAGCCGAACCGCCCACCTGGGCGTCTCCATCAACGAGGCGGCCCGGACTCCCCCGCCAGCAGCCATATCGACACTATACGGGCGCCTCCCACTGCCGCATACTTGTTGTCGAAAAGAATCAACAAGCCTGGGAGGAACCAGAGTTGGCGGAAGAACTGGGGTTCGTGGGACTAGCCGAGGTCATCCGCCAGATCCGTGGCGAACTAGAGGAGGCCCGGGCGCAGGCCCGCGGCCAGGAAGTCGGCTTCACCGTGGAGAACGTGAACCTGACCTTCACCGTCCAGATCCACCGTTCGGGCACCGCCGGCGGCGGTGTCCGCATCGGCGTGGTGACCGCCGAGTTGGGGGGCGCGGTGGACCGTCAGGTGACCCATCAGGTCCAGGTCGACCTGAAACCGGAGCTGCCCGACGGGCAACGGATGCAGGTCGACCGGTTCGGAGGCGGGCGCGGCGCGTACCGCTGAGGCCGTGGCCCCACCGACGCGGGCGGAACCGGGCGGGCCCGCCGTTCGTGGTATCCGCAGGGACCCCTTTCCACCGCAGCGGACGGGGCGAACGAGCAGGAGGGAGCCGGCGTGGGCACGAGCACCGCCCGGATCGACGGGGACGCACTGGTGTTGGGAGGGGTCCGGGTGCGGTTCGTCCGCACCCTGCGGCTGCCCGAACAGGGCACCCATCCGCTGCCGCCCGGGTTGGGCCACTTCCCCCTCCGCCGCGTCGAGGACCACCCCGGGACGGTGCCGGCCGCGTGGCTGGCCAAGGGCGGGGTGATGCTCCCGGTGCACCTGCGCGAGGCGATGTGGCTGGGCTTCTCCGGCACGGTGGAGCCCTCGGCCCTCCAGGTCGGGGTGGGCAAGGTGTGCGCGGTGTCCGGGCGGCCCTGGAGCGACCGCTTGGACCGGAGCCCGCAGAACTACCTGGTACTGCCGCGGCAGCCCTGGTTGGACGGCATCAATTCCGGTCGGGGCACGGTCCGTCAGTTCGTGGCCGTGCCGATGGGATCGGGGGCCACGGTCGAGGGTCAGGTGACCGGCGAGGAGACGGTGGGCGGCGTCCAACTCCAGGCGTTCGGGCTCGGTGAGCAGGCCCGGCGGGCGTGGCGGGAGGCACCCCCGATGGCGTTCGGCGGCGCCGCGGGCGGCGCACCGCCGGCTCCCGGAGCGGCCCCCGCGGCCCGGGCCGCGTCGATGCGGGGCGCGCCGGCCGCCGCCATGGGGGTCGGGGTCGGCGGGTCGATGCGCCAGCAGGTGTTCCGGGACGACCGGCCGCCGTCCGACTGGGCGTCCCGCCCCACGGCGCGGACCTTCGTCCATCTGGTGCCGGCGTCCCGGTGGCAGCGGATCACCGGGGAGGCACCGCCGCCCTCCCCGGTGGACCGGGCCGCGTACACCGCTGCCGGGCTGCCCTGGTTCGACCACTACGACGAGGACGGGGTCGATCTGACGCCCTCGGACGCGCTCGGCGCGGTCCGGCCGGTGGGTGACTGGCTCGGCGACGACCAGGCCCCCTGGCAGCCGCCGGCGCCCCCGCAGGTCCACCCGCTCGGCGACCCGCGCCCCGGCCGACCGGTCGCGGACGGCGACTGGTAGACGGGCCGCGCTTGCCCGGGCCCGACTGGCGTGCGGCGGGCGCCGGTCGGAGGATGGCCGCATGCTGTTCGCCCGGCTGGCCCAGGCGTCCCGGGAGGTCGCGGCGGTCTCGGCCCGGTCCGGCAAGGTCGCGCTGCTCGCGGAGTTGTTCGCTCAGGCGGGGCCCGCGGACGTCCCGGTGGTCATCGGCCACCTCTCGGGGCGGTTGCCGCAGGGCCGGATCGGGGTGGGGTGGAGCCTGCTGCGGCATCCGGTGGAGCCCGCCGTCACGGCGTCCCTGACCGTGCGGGACGTGGATGCGGCGCTGACCTCCCTGGCCGGGGTGTCCGGGCCCGGCGCGCGCGCCGCACGGGCCCGGCAGGTCACCGCACTCTTCGCGGCGGCGACCGCACCGGAACAGGACTTCCTGCGCGCCGTGTTGACGGGCGAGGTGCGGCAGGGCGCCCTCGACGCCCTCGCCGGGGAGGCCCTGGCCCGGGCGGCCGGGGCACCGGCGGCGGAGGTGCGCCGGGCCGTGATGCTCGCCGGTTCGCTGCCGGAGGTGGCCCGGGTGCTGCTCGCCGAAGGACCCGCCGCGCTGGCGTCGTACCGGGTGGCGGTGGGGCGGCCGGTGCGGCCGATGCTGGCGGCGAGCGCGCCCTCGGCGGGGGAGGCGGTGGACCGGGTCGCGGGCCCGTGCGCGGTGGAGGAGAAGCTGGACGGCATCCGGATCCAGGTGCACCGGGACGGCGGGCGGGTGCGGGTCTTCACCCGGACGCTGGACGAGATCACCCCGCGGCTCCCCGAACTCGTCGCCCGGGTGCGGGAGCTCCCCGGTGAGCGGTGCGTCCTGGACGGCGAGTTGATCGCCCTGGACGAGGCGGGCCGGCCACGGGCCTTCCAGGAGACGGCGGGCCGGGTGGGTGCACGGTCCGACGTGGCGTCCGCGGCCCGCTCGGTCCCGCTGACCCCGGTGTTCTTCGACGTCCTGGTGGTGGACGACCGCGATCTGTTGGACCTGCCGCTGGAGCGGCGGCACGCGGAGTTGGCCCGTCTGGTGCCCGCCGAGGCCCGGGTCCGCCGCACGGTGGTGGACCCGGGCGCCGATGCGGGCGCCGCCCGGGACGCGGCGGAGGCGTTCTTCGCGGCGGCGCTCGCGCGGGGGCACGAGGGCGTGGTGGTGAAGTCGCTGGCCGCCCCGTACAGCGCGGGTCGGCGGGGTGCGTCCTGGTGGAAGGTGAAGCCCGTGCACACCCTGGACCTGGTGGTGCTGGCCGCCGAGTGGGGGCACGGCAGGCGCACCGGCACCCTGTCCAACCTGCACCTGGGGGCGCGCCGCCCGGACGGGTCCTTCGCCATGCTGGGCAAGACGTTCAAGGGACTCACCGACGCCGTGCTGGCCTGGCAGACCGAACGGCTGCGGGGGCTCGCCGTGAGCGACGACGGACACCTGGTGCGGGTGCGGCCCGAGTTGGTGGTGGAGATCGCCTTCGACGGGCTCCAGCGGTCGACCCGGTACCCGGCCGGGGTGACCCTGCGGTTCGCCCGGGTGGTGCGCTACCGGGAGGACAAGACGGCGCGGGAGGCCGACACCGTGGAGGCGGTGCTCGCCCTCGGTGCCCCGCACGGGACGGCCGGGTCGCCCTAGCCGCCCGGGCGGGCGCGCCTGGCCGCGGGCGCCGATCGTGGTGACACTGGGCGCATGACCAGACGCAGCGCGGGGCTGCTGCTCTTCCGCCGCCGCCCCACCGGCCCCGAGGTGCTCCTCGGGCACATGGGCGGCCCGTGGTGGGCGGGCAGGGACGCCGGTGCGTGGAGCGTGCCGAAGGGCGAGTACGCACCGCCGGAGGAGGCGTGGCAGGCGGCCCGCCGGGAGTTCCGGGAGGAGCTGGGGCTGGCGCCGCCCGCCGGTACCGCGGTGGCGCTCGGCGAGACCGTCCAGGCCGGCGGGAAGGTGGTCACGGTGTGGGCCGTCGAGGCCGATCTGGACCCCGCGGACGTGGTGCCCGGTACGTTCACCATGGAGTGGCCGCCCCGCTCCGGCCGGACCGGCACCTTCCCTGAGCTGGACCGCGTCGCCTGGTTCGGTCTCGATGCCGCTCGGGAGGCCCTGGTGAAGGGGCAGCGGGCGTTCGTCGACCGGTTGGCCGCCGCGTTGGAGGGCTGAACCGCGCCCGTGCCGCGTTGCGGGGCCGAGGGGGCCGGGGGAAGGTCGAAGGACCGCTCCCCCACCAGGAGGTCCCCCATGTCCCCCAAGCGGCTGACGACGGTCAATCCGGCCACCGGCGAGGAGGTGGCGGCCTTCGAGGTGCTGGGCGCGGAGGGCGTCGAGGCCAAGCTCGTCGCCGCCGCCGAGGCGTTCGAGCGGTTCCGGCTGCTGCCGCTGTACGAGCGCGCCCGACTGCTGCACAGCGCCGCCGACCTGCTGGACCACGACGGGCCCGAGATCGCCCGGGTGCTGACGGTGGAGATGGGCAAGCCGATCGGGCAGGCCCGGGCGGAGGCCGCCAAGTGCGCCAAGGCCATGCGCTGGTACGCGGAGCGCGCGGACGGGCTGCTGGCCGACGAGGTGCCGGACGGGGTGGACGTGGCCGATGCGGGGGCCGCGAGCGCCCGGGTGGTGTACCGCCCGCTGGGGGTGGTGCTCGCGGTGATGCCGTGGAACTTCCCGCTCTGGCAGGTCGTGCGGTTCGCCGCGCCGGCTCTGATGGCCGGGAACGTGGGGTTGCTCAAGCACGCGTCGAACGTGCCCCGGACGGCGCTGTACCTGGAGGACCTGTTCCGTCGGGCCGGCTATCCGCAAGGGTGCTTCCAGACCCTGCTGATCGGCTCGGACGCCGTGGAGGGCGTGCTGCGCGATCCGCGGGTGGCCGCCGCGACGCTCACCGGGAGCGAGCCGGCCGGCCGGGCGGTGGCGGCCGTCGCCGGGGACGAGGTCAAGAAGACGGTGTTGGAGCTGGGCGGCAGCGATCCGTTCGTGGTCATGCCCTCGGCGGAGCTGGAGCGGGCCGCCCGGGTCGCGGTCACGGCCCGGGTGCAGAACAACGGCCAGTCCTGCATCGCGGCCAAGCGGTTCCTGGTCCACGAGGAGGTCTTCGACGCGTTCGCCGAGCGGTTCGTCGAGGGCATGCGGGCGCTGCGGGTGGGCGACCCGCTGGACGAGGCCACCGACGTCGGTCCGTTGGCCACCGAACGCGGCCGGGCGGACCTGGAGGAGTTGGTGGACGAGGCCGTGGAGAGCGGTGCCACCGTGCTGTGCGGCGGGCGCCGTCCGCCCGCGCTCGCGGCCGGCTGGTTCTACGAGCCGACCGTGCTGGCCGACGTGACGCCGCGGATGCGCATCCACCACGAGGAGGCGTTCGGGCCGGTCGCGACCCTGTACCGGGTGGCGGACCTCGACGCGGCGGTGGCGCTGGCGAACGACACGCCGTTCGGGTTGAGCTCCAACGTGTGGACCCGGGACGCCGCGGAGGTCGACCGGTTCATCCGCGACCTGCGGGCCGGCGGGGTGTTCGTCAACGGGATGACGGCCTCGCACCCCGCCCTCCCCTTCGGGGGCGTCAAGCGCTCCGGGTACGGTCGCGAGCTGTCCGGGCACGGCATGCACGAGTTCTGCAACATCACGACGGTGTGGCAGGGCCCCTGACCGGCCTAACTTCGCTGCCGGACGAGCGCGGGGGCGGCGGGCCCGAGGGCACGGGCGGTTACGATCCCCGCGTCGTCGTCCCCGGGAGGAACCAGTGGGCCGGGAAGTCACGCCCCCCGTGATCATCGACAGTCACGGCAGCCTGCACGTGGCCGCGGCGGACGTCAGCAAGCTGCTGCGCGGGATCGGGGCGCACTGGCTCCACCTGGTGGAGCGGGGCGGACCCGAACTGGACGAGGACACGGTGGCGGCGCTGGCCATCGAGTTGGCCAAGCTCGCCGACCGCATCGACGTGGCCTGCATCGCCCACCAGACGGCCACGGCCTCCTGAACCCGCCGGGCGCCCGGGGCCGGTCCCGTCCCCCGCCCCGCCGTGCCGCCACCCCCGGTCTGGAGTAGTCCGACGCGATATCCCCGCCGCCGCGGGTCATCGTGGATGGACCACCCTCCGTCCGGAGGGGGCGAGGAAGGCACGCCATGGCGACCCTGTGCAGACCCGCTGTATCCGTTCCCGAGCACATCATCACGATGGAGGAGACGCTGGCGCTGGCGAGCAGTCGCCACGCCGACCACCCGCAGCTCCCCCTGGCCCTGCGGCTGATCCGGAACACCGGCGTCCGAACCCGCCACATCGTCCAGCCCATCGAGGAGACCCTCAAGCACCCGGGGTTCGAGGACCGCAACAAGCTGTACGAGGCGGAGGCCAAGGCGCGGGTGCCGGCCGTGGTGCGGCGCGCGCTGGACGACGCCGAACTCCGCGCCGGTGACATCGACGTCATCATCTACGTGTCGTGCACGGGCTTCATGATGCCCTCGCTGACCGCGTGGCTGATCAACGAGATGTCGTTCTCCAGCGAGACCCGGCAGATACCGATCGCCCAACTCGGTTGCGCGGCGGGAGGGGCCGCCATCAACCGGGCGCACGACTTCTGCACCGCCTACCCCGAGGCGAACGCGCTGATCGTGGCGTGCGAGTTCTGCTCGCTCTGCTACCAGCCGACCGACCTGGGGATCGGCTCCCTGCTGTCCAACGGCCTCTTCGGCGACGGGGTCGCCGCGGCCGTGGTCCGCGGCAAGGGCGGCACCGGGGTCACCCTGGAGCGCAACGGCTCGTACCTGATCCCGAAGACCGAGGACTGGATCGCGTACGACGTCCGGGCCACCGGATTCCACTTCCTGTTGGACAAGCGGGTGCCGGCGACGATGGAGCCCCTGGCCCCGGCGCTCAAGCAACTCGCCGACGTCCACGGTTGGGACGCCACCGACCTGGACTTCTACATCGTCCACGCGGGCGGGCCCCGCATCCTGGACGACCTGAGCAAGTTCCTCCAGGTGCCCTCGGACGCGTTCCGGTTCAGTCGGGCCACGCTCACCGAGTACGGCAACATCGCCAGTGCGGTGGTGCTCGACGCGCTGCGCCGCCTGTTCGACGAGGGCGGCGCCACCCACCGGGCCCGGGGGCTGCTCGCGGGCTTCGGGCCGGGGATCACCGCCGAGATGGCGCTCGGCCGTTGGGTGAGCGCCAAGGAACCGCTGGCCTCCACGGTCCAGGTGCCCCGGGAGGCCCTCGCCTGACCGGCGCCTCCCCTGCGGCCGGACGGCCCGGCGCGCGTGCGCGCCGGGCCGCGACACGGACCACCGCCCCCACAGACCCCCCACACACACCACAGACGAGGGCCATCGGCATGACCGACGAGACGACGACCACCACCCTGCCCCCCGTACGGTTCTGGCCCGCGCTGGACCTGACCGCGGTGGACTTCGACCCGGTCCTGGCGGAGCTGATGCGCGAGGGCCCCGTCAACCGCATCCGACTCCCCAACGGCGAGGGCTGGGCGTGGTTGGTGACCCGCTACGACGACGTACGGGCCGTGACCAACGACGCCCGGTTCAGCCGTGCCGAGGTGGTGGGGCGCCAGGTGACCCGGCTGGCACCGCACTTCATCCCGGTGCCCGGCGCGGTCGGCTTCGCGGACCCCCCGGACCACACCCGGCTGCGGCGCGCCGTCACCGCGGCCTTCACCGCCCGGGGCGTGCAACGCATCCGGGAGCACGCCCAGCGGAGCCTGGACGCGATGGTGGACGGGCTGCTGCGGGACGGCCCCCCGGCGGACCTCACCGAACGGGTGCTGGCCCCCTTCCCGATCGCGGTGATCTGCGAGGTGATGGGGGTGCCGGCGCAGGACCGGGAGCGGATGCACACCTGGACCCAGCTCATCCTGTCCTCGTCCAACGGCGCGGAGGTCAGCGAGCGGGCGAAGGACGCGATGGTGGCCCAGTTCACCGAGTTGGTGCGGGCCGGGCGGGGCAGCACCTCGGAGGACGTGGTCGGGCTGCTGGGCGCGGCCGTGGGTCGGGGCGAGCTGAGCGAGGAGGAGGCGGTGGGCCTCGCGGTGCTGGTGCAGATCGGCGGCGAGGCGGTCACCAACAACACCGGCCAGTTGTTCTACCTGCTGCTGACCAGGCCGGAGCTGTGGCGACGGCTGCGGGAGGAGCCCGCGGTGCGCTCGCAGGCGATCGACGAGCTGATCCGGTACATCCCGCACCGCAGCGCGGTCGGACTGTCCCGGATCGCGCTGGAGGACGTGGAGGTCGGCGGGGTGCTGATCCGCCGGGGCGAGCCGGTGTACGTGTCGTACCTGGCGGCCAACCGCGATCCCGAGGTGTTCCCCGAACCGGACCGGATCGACTTCGACCGCAGCCCCAATCCGCACGTGTCCTTCGGGCACGGCCCGCACTACTGCGTGGGCGGCATCCTGGCGAAGATGGAGGCCGAGCTGATGGTGTCCACGCTGGTCGACCGGTTGCCCGGGCTGCGGCTCGCGGTGCCGCCCGACGAGGTGCCCTGGCGCAAGGGCGCCCTGATCCGGGGACCCGAGGCGCTCCCGGTGACCTGGTGAGCCGGCGGGAGGAACACCGATGACCGCGCTGATCCCGCCGGAGGGCCTGCTGGTCCCGCCGGGCCACGGCAAGCGGGTGCTGACCCCGGCCCAGGACGTCACCTTCAAGGTGACCGGGGAGCACTCGCAGGTGGCGTCGACCTTCGAGGTCGTGGTGCCGCCCGGCTTCGACGTGGGCGCCCATGTGCACTCCCGCAGCGAGGAGTTGTTCTACGTGCTGGAGGGCGAGCTGGAGGTGTTGGCCTTCGAGCCTAAGGTGCGCACCGCCGACCGCTGGCAGCGGTGGGAGTCCCCCGGCGGGCGGCGGGTCGTGCGGGCCGAGCCGGGCACCGTGATCGTGGTGCCGCCGGGGTGTCCGCACGCCTTCGCCAATCCGACCGACACCCCGGCGAGGATGTTCTTCCAGTCCTCCCCGCCCCCCGACCACGAGCGGTACTTCGAGGAGCTGTTGGAGATCCTCTCGACCGGCGGCACCCCCGACGCCACGGCGATCGCGGACCTGCGGGCCCGCTACGACATCGAACAGCTGACGCCGCTGCGGCACGGCCGGCACGAGGTGCCGGGCGGGTGACCTCGCCCGGGCGCCCGCCCCGCCCGGGCCGCGGAACCCGGCGGCCCGCCCCGCCGGGGGTGTTAGTTTTCGCTGGCGTCAAGGAGTCCGACGGGGTGGGGAGCAAGGGTCATGGAGACCACGCATCGGGGCGATCTGCAACGGTCGGCCGAGCGGCGGCGGTACGAGCTGCTGGAGGCCGCGGACCGGGTGGTGCTCCGGGACGGCCCCGGGGCATCGATGAACGCGATCGCCGCCGAGGCCGGCATCACCAAGCCGATCCTGTACCGCCACTTCGGCGACAAGGGCGGGCTGTACGCGGCGCTGGCCGAGCGGCACACGGACGGACTGCTCGCCTCGCTGCGGGCCGCCCTGGACGCTCCGGTGGGGCGCCGGGAGCGGATCGAGGCGACCCTGGACGCCTACTTCCACGCGATCGAGTCCCGCCCCCAGGTGTACCGGTTCCTGATGCACCCGGGCGAGAGCGGCCCGGTGGCCGGCGGCCACCGCGCCCCCCTGTTGAACAGCCTCGGCGAGGAACTGGCCCGGGTGATCGAGGAGCGGCTCGACCTGGGCCCCGACGGGGAGCGGCTGGCCCGGGTGTGGGGGCACGGCGTCATCGGCATGATGCACACCGCAGGGGACTGGTGGCTCAGCGAACGCCCCTGCTCCCGTGCCGAGTTGGTCAGGTCCCTGGCGGACCTGTTGTGGGGTCGGCTGGCCGCCGCCGGCGACCGGGTCGCCGGCCCTGGCTTCTGACGCCGGGGGGCGACGGCGGCTAACCGCGCCACCGCCCGCGCGCCACCGCACGCCGCACCCGGTGGGCCCGCCAACCGGTGACCCGGTCCACGTAGAGCCCGCCGTCGAGGTGGTCGCTCTCGTGCTGGAGGCAGCGGGCGAAGAACCCGGTGCCGTCGATGCGCACGGGCTCGCCCAGCACGTCGACCCCCTCCACCACGGCGTGGTCGAACCGCTCGGTGCCCGCTTCCAGTCCGGGCAGGGACAGACAGCCCTCGGGCCCCCTGACCGTGACTCCGTCGGCGGTGACGAGCGTGGGGTTCACCACATGCCCCAGGTGCCGTTCGTCCTCGTCGTCGGGGCAGTCGAAGACGAACACCCGCAGCGCCTCGCCGACCTGGTTGGCGGCGAGGCCCACCCCGCGCGCCGCGTACATCGTCGCGAACAGGTCGTCGACCAACCGGGCCAGGGGTGGCCCGAAGTCGGTCACCTCCGCGCAGCGGGCGCGCAGTACGGCGTCGCCGTGCAGGACGAGGGGGCGTACGCGCCCGGAGGCTCCCGGGATGGTGCGGTGCGGCATGCCGGCAAGGGTACGTTCACCACACCCGCCCATTCCCGGGCGGTGCCGTGGTTCGGGCAGGTGACCACATCTCGATAGGCTGAGGGCATCGAGGCCGGTGCAGGCGCGGCGCCGTACGCAAGGAGGACGCAGAACGATGGCAGCAACCCCGGACCCGCTGTCGCCACGAGCCAAGCTGGCCGTGACGGCGGGCAAGGCAGCCGCGGCGGTCTCGCGCGCGGCGGGCCGTGGCAGCGGATCGGTCATCGGCGGCCGGGTGGCACTCAAACTCGACCCGGAGCTGCTGGGCCGCCTCGCCCAGCACCTGGACGTGGTACTGGTCTCGGCCACCAACGGCAAGACGACGACGACCCGACTCATCGCGGAGGCTCTGCGCGCGGCGGGGCCCGTGGTGTCGAACGCGCTCGGCGCGAACATGCCCGCCGGGATCACCTCGGCGCTCGCGGGCGGCTCGGACGCCCGGTACGGCGTGATCGAGGTGGACGAGAAGTACCTGTCCGGGGTGGCCCGTGACGTGGAGCCGAAGGCGATCGCGTTGCTGAACCTCTCCCGGGACCAGTTGGACCGGGCCGCCGAGACCCGCATGTTGGCCGAGCACTGGCGCGAGGGGCTGGCCGGCACCAAGGCCGTGGTGATCGCGAACGCCGACGACCCGCTGGTGGTGTGGGCGGCGTCCTCCTCGCCGAACGTGATCTGGGTGGCGGCGGGCCAGATGTGGAAGGACGACGCCTGGTCCTGCCCGTCCTGCGGCGGGGTGATGCAGCGCCCCGGCGACGACTGGTACTGCGGCGAGTGCGGCTTCCGCCGGCCCGCTCCCAGCTGGGTGCTCCAGGGCGACTACGTACTCGACCCGCACGGTTCGGCCTGGCCGATCCACCTCCAGTTGCCGGGCCGCGCCAACAAGGCCAACGCGGCGACCTCGGCCGCGGTCGTCGCGGTCTTCGGGGTGCCGCCGCAGGTGGCGCTGGAGCGGATGTACCAGGTGCAGGCGGTCGCCGGCCGTTACGACGTGGTGCAGTTCGCGGGTCGGGACCTGCGGTTGCTGCTGGCGAAGAACCCGGCCGGCTGGCTGGAGACCTTCTCGCTGATCGACCCGCCGCCGACGCCGGTGATCCTGTCCGTGAACGCGCGCGGCGCCGACGGCACCGACACCTCCTGGCTGTGGGACGTCGACTACACGCGGCTGACCGGGCACCCGATCTTCGTCATCGGGGACCGCAAGCTCGACCTCGCGGTGCGGCTGGAGGTGGCGGGCCAGAGCTTCCAGGTCTGCGACACGGTCGACCAGGCGGTGCAGATGGCCCCGCCGGGTCGGATCGAGGTCATCGCGAACTACACCGCGTTCCAGGACCTGCGCCGCCGCATCGGCAACTGACCGGCCGACCGAGCCGCGTTCCCGCACGCCCGCCCCGCACGATGGGCCTTTGAGCCAAGGATTTTGAGGATGAGCGAAAGCAGTCTGCGTCTGGTCTGGATCTACCCGGACCTGCTCAGCACCTACGGCGACCAGGGAAACGCCCTGGTCGTGGAGCGTCGGGCCCGTCAGCGGCGGCTCGACGTCACCCGGATCGACGTCCGCAGCGACCAGCCGATCCCGACCTCGGGGGACATCTACCTGATCGGCGGGGGCGAGGACCGTCCGCAGCGGTTGGCCGCGGAGCGGCTGCGCCGGGACGCCGGTCTGCCGCGGGCGGTGGAGAACGGGGCGATCGTCTTCGCGGTGTGCGCCGGCTACCAGATCCTCGGGCACGAGTTCATCAACGACCTCGGCCAACGCGAGCCGGGTCTGGGCCTGTTGGACGTCAAGACGGTGCGCGGCGAGGGCGAGCGCTGCGTGGGCGACGTGCTCGGGGACATCGACTCCCGGTTGGGGCTGCCGCCGCTCACCGGCTTCGAGAACCACCAGGGCGTGACGTACCTGGGGCCGTCCGCCCGTCCCTTCGCCCGGGTGCGGATCGGCCGGGGCAACGGCACCGGGGACGGTACCGAGGGGGCGTACAACGACACTGTGTTCGGCACGTACATGCACGGTCCGGTGCTGGCCCGCAACCCGCTGGTCGCCGATCTGCTGCTGAAGCTGGCCCTGGACGTGAACGCGCTGCCGCCGACCGACGACCGCTGGTACGAGGCGCTGCGCAGCGAGCGGATCGCGGCGGCCCAACAGCCTGCCTGAAGCAGCCGTGCGAGCGGTCGCACACCTGAGCGCGGGCCCCGTCTGACGGGGCCCGCGCTCAGGTGTGCAGGGGTGTCCAGAAGGCGGACGCGGCGTTCGGCGCAGGCCGACCGCGCCGGTAGGGTGGCGGCGTCCCACCGGACGGCGTGGTCCGGTCGCACGTCCACGTTGCAAAGGTTTCCGAGCCATGCGTCTTGGTGTCCTCACCTCCGGCGGTGACTGCCCTGGCCTGAACGCCGTCATCCGGTCCGTCGTCCACCGTGCCGTCGTCGATCACGGCGACGAGGTGGTCGGCTTCAACGACGGCTGGAAGGGCCTGTTGGAGTGCGACTACCGCAAGCTCGACCTGGACGCGGTCGGCGGCATCCTCGCCCTGGGCGGGACCATCCTCGGCTCGTCCCGGGTGCAGCCCGCCCATCTGGTGGACGGGGTGGAGCGGGCCAAGGGCCACGTCGCCGAGCTGGGTCTGGACGCGATCATCCCGATCGGCGGCGAGGGCACCCTCAAGGCGGCCCGGTTGCTCTCGGACAACGGGCTGCCGATCGTGGGCGTGCCGAAGACCATCGACAACGACATCGCCGCGACGGACGTCACCTTCGGCTTCGACACCGCCGTGGGCGTGGCGACCGAGGCCCTGGACCGGCTCAAGACCACCGCCGAGTCGCACCAGCGGGTGCTGATCGTCGAGGTCATGGGGAGGCACACCGGGTGGATCGCCCTGCACTCGGGGATGGCCGCGGGCGCCCACGCGATCGTGGTCCCGGAGCGTCCGTTCGACGTGGCGGAGCTGGCCTCGCGGGTCGGGGAGCGGTTCTCGGCCGGCAAGAAGTTCGCGATCGTGGTGGCCGCCGAGGGCGCCAAGCCCCGACCGGGTTCCATGGAGTTCGACGAGGGCGGCAAGGACGTCTACGGCCACGAGCGCTTCGCGGGGATCGCCCGGCAGCTGTCGATCGAGCTGGAGCAGCGCCTGGGCAAGGAGGCGCGGCCGGTGATCCTGGGGCACGTCCAGCGCGGCGGCACGCCCACCGCGTACGACCGGGTGCTGGCCACCCGCTTCGGTTGGCACGCGGTGGAGGCCGTGCACCGGGGCGAGTTCGGGCGGATGACCGCGCTGCGCGGCACGGAGATCGTCACGGTGCCGCTGAGCGATGCCGTGGAGTCGTTGAAGACGGTGCCCGACGCGCGGTACGCCGAGGCCGGCGTCGTGCTGTAGGCCCCTTGCCCGAGCGGGCCCGGCCCGTTCGGCGCTTCGACCGCCCCCGACCGCGAGCGCGGTCGGGGGCGGATCTAGTCTGGTGCGGACGGACAGAGCGAATCCCCCACGAAACAGGAGCCGGCGGATGGATCACAGCGGGCACGGCATGACCACGGACCTGCCGCCGTTCACGCTGGGGCGAGGTCTTGAGTGGTCCCCCGAGCCGTTCTTCCTGATCGGCTGTCTGCTGGCGCTGGCCCTGTACGGCTGGGGCGTGGCGCGCCTGGTGCGCCGCGGCGACGCCTGGCCGGTGGGCCGGACGGTGTCGTTCGTGCTGGGCGTGCTGTCGGTGATGCTGGTGATGTGCACCGCGCTCAACGACTACGGCATGGTCATGTTCAGCGTGCACATGGTGCAGCACATGGTGATCAGCATGCTGTCGCCGATCATGCTGCTGCTGGGGGCGCCGATCACCCTGGCGCTGCGGGCGCTGCCGGTCGCGGGTCGGGGCCGCACGGGGCCGCGCGAGCTGCTGCTGGGTCTGCTGCACAGCCGGTACATGAAGGTGATCACGCACCCGGCGTTCACCATTCCGCTGTTCATCGCGAGCCTGTACGGCCTGTACTTCACGCCGCTGTTCGAGTTCCTGATGGGGTCCACGCCGGGCCACCTGGCGATGATGGTGCACTTCCTGGCGACGGGGCTGGTGTTCTTCTGGCCGATCATGGGAGTGGACCCGGGGCCGCACCGGCCCGGGTACGTGATGCGGATGCTGGAACTGTTCGCGGGCATGCCGTTCCACGCCTTCTTCGGCATCGCACTGATGATGGCGAGCACCCCGATGATCGGCCCGTACCAGAACCCGCCCGCATCGCTGGGGATCGACGCCCTGGCCGACCAGACCGCGGCCGGCGGCATCGCCTGGGCGTTCAGCGAGGTGCCCTCGGTGCTGGTGCTGATCGCCCTGGTGTTCCAGTGGTACGCCTCCGACCAGCGTCAGGCCCGGCGTCAGGACCGTGCCGCCGACCGGGACGGGGACAAGGAGCTGGCGGAGTACAACGCCTACCTCGCCTCGCTGCACTCGCGCGGTCGCTGAGCTGCGCGAAGGCGTCGGCCCGGGCGGTCGGCCCGGGCCGACGCCTGGCGCCCGGCCCGGTCCCGGGGTGACGATGGGCGGGAGGCCGTGACCCGGCCGAGGAGTCCGGGCGGCCGTGAGGAGGGTGCGCGATGCCCGGAACGACCCCCCGGTCGACCAGGACCATGGGAATGCTCACCGTCGGAGCGCTGGTGGCCGTCTCGGCCTACTCGGTGGCGCTCGGCAGCAACGGCTGGCTGTGGTTCGGCTGGGTGCTGCTGGCCCTGATCACCCTCGGCATGATCGTGGCACGCGACGCCTGACCGGGTGACGGACGTTCCCGCGGCCGGGCGGGCCCGGGGCCCGGCCGCGGGAACGTCCGTACGCGGCGATCCGCGCCTGTCATCCTGTGCCGAGTGATCCACGACGGCACGCGTCGGAGCGGGACCGGCCGGCCGGACGTGGAGTCGGGAGGAACGCCGTGTTCTACCACGCGCTGAAGTACGTGCTCCTGGGTCCCCTGTTGCGGTTGTTGTTCCGCCCCCGGATCGAGGGGCTGCACCACGTGCCGGACGGGGGCGCCGCGATCGTCGCCGGGAACCACCTCTCGTTCGCGGACCACTTCCTGATGCCGGCGGTCCTGCACCGGCGGATCACGTTCCTCGCGAAGGCGGAGTACTTCACGGGCCCCGGTCTGCGCGGCCGACTCGTCGCCGCGTTCTTCCGCAGCGCCGGGCAGATCCCCGTGGACCGTTCGGGGCGGGAGGCGGGGGCCGCCGCGATCCGCGAGGGGCTCGGGGTGCTCGCCCGGGGCGAACTGCTCGGCATCTACCCGGAGGGCACCCGCTCCCACGACGGCCGCCTCTACAAGGGCAAGGTGGGGGTGGCGACGATGGCGCTCACCGCGGGCGTGCCGGTCGTGCCCTGCGCCATGATCGGCACCTTCGAGGCGCAGCCGCCGGGCCGGCTGCTCCCCCGGCCCCGGCCGGTGACGATCCGGTTCGGCGCCCCCCTGGACTTCTCCCGCTACACGGGGCTGGAGGACGAGAAGGCGGTGCTGCGCGCGGTCACCGACGAGATCATGTACGCGGTCATGACGCTGTCGGGCCAGGTGTACGTGGACCGCTACGCCGCCGTGGTGAAGGCCGAGGAGGACGCCGGGGCTCCGCCCGCGAAGCGGCCGCGGCGGTTCCTCGGCCGGCCCCGTCGTTGAGGGCCGGGAGCCGGAACGCGCACCGGGCCCGCGCCCCTGCGAGCGGGGTGCGGGCCCGGTGCACGTCGTGCGGCGCGCCCGGCACCGGGCCGGGCGCGCCGGGCGGTCACGGCTTGGGCGTGGCGTGCGGCGCGCAGCTCACGTTCTTGCCGTCGAGCTCACCGGTCAGGAGGTACCTGTCCACGCGGTCGTTGATGCACGGGTTGACGATCCCGGTGACGCCGTGCGAACCGGCGTTCTCCTCGGTGATCAGTCGGGAGCCCTTGAACCGCTTGTGCAGTTCGAGCGCGCCCGCGTAGGGGGTGGCCGCGTCCCGGGTCGCCTGGACGATCAGGACGGGCGGCAGGCCCTTGCGGGTGGTCACCTCGACGGGCGTGTGCTGCTTGGACTTCCAGGTCGCGCAGGGAAGGTTCATCCAGGCGTTGGACCAGGTGAGGAAGGGGTACTTCTGGTGCAGCCGGGTGTTGTCCCGATCCCAGGTGCGCCAGTCGCGGGGCCACTTGGCGTCCGCGCACTCGACCGCGGTATAGACGGCGTTGCCGTTCTCGGCGGCGGCGTTGCCCTCGGTGTCCGTGAGGTCGGGGGCGGCGGCGTCCACCAGGGCCTGGGTGTTGCCGGCCTCGTACTGGCTCCACGCCCGGGCGACGGGCACCCAGCGGGAGTCGTAGTAGGGGGCGGCCTGGAAGAAGCCGATCAGCTCGGCGGGGCCGACCAGGCCGCCGATCGGGTCCTTCTTGGCGGCGGCCCGCAGGGCGTTCCAGCGCTGCTCCACCGCGGCGCGGGTGGTGCCCAGGTGGAAGGTGGCGTCGTGCTGGGCCACCCAGGTCAGCCAGTCGTTCCAGCGCATCTGGAAGGCGACGTCCTGGTCCAGGTTGGCCTGGTACCAGATCTTCTTGCGGGACGGGTTGACCACGCTGTCGGCGACGAGGCGGCGCACGTGGTCGGGGAAGAGGGTGCCGTAGACGGCGCCCAGGTAGGTGCCGTAGGAGACGCCGAGGAAGTTGAGCTTCTCCTCGCCGAGGGCCGCGCGGATGACGTCGAGGTCGCGCGCGGTGTTGGGCGTGGTCATGTGCGGCAGCATCTCGCCGCTCCGCTCGGCGCAGCCGTCCGCGTACGCGGCGGCGAGCCCGCGCTGCACCCGCTTGTCGGCCTCGCCGTCGGGCACGGGGTCCAGCTTGGGCGCCTTCACGAACTCCTGCGGGTCGATGCAGGAGATGGGGGTGGAGTGCCCGACCCCGCGCGGGTCGAAGCCGACGAAGTCGTACGCCTTGGCGGTCTTGGCCCACAGCGGGTTCTTGGCGGTGACGCGGACCGGGAAGCGCATGCCCGAGCCGCCGGGGCCGCCCGGGTTGTAGACGAGGGCGCCCTGGCGCTCCTCGGGGGTGCCGGTGTTGCCGATCCGGTCGACGGCCAGCTTGATCTGCTTGCCGAACGGCTTGGCGTAGTCGAGCGGGACCGTGACCCAGCCGCACTGGATGGGCTTGGCCAGCCCCCAGTCGGCGGGACAGTCCTTCCAATCGATGCCGGCCCTGGCGGCACGGTTCGCGGCGATGGAGGCGCCGACCTGCTCCCGTTCCTGACCGCGCACCAGGTCGCCGGCCCGGTCGCGGTCGTGCGCGCTCGCGGCGGGCGTGGTCAGCACGCCCGCCATCAGCGTGGCGGCGATCATCGTGCCCGCGGAGCCGAGGGCGGTTGCCCGGCTCGTCCGTGTCCGTCTCAACTGGGACCTCCCGTACGCAGATTCGAATGAATGCAGCGTGATCCTGCCGCCTGTGGGGTCCCTGACAAAAGACGAGGTCGGGGTTCTTTGCCAATCCGATAACCGGGACATCGGATACCGTTCACCGGTTCCCGGGACCGGGCCCGATGCGGGCCTCCGCAGCCCGGGCCGCCGCGCGGTCCGATCGGCGCGGCCGGTCACCGCCGTTCCCGCAGTCGTGCAGGAGAGCCGGAGCCTCCGGGCCCGTCCACTCTCGCCGACGGAACGGACCGTGTGGTCGGTTTCCCTCGGTGCGCCCCGGCGCACGCCCCCCTCCCCCCGAACGGGTGGCCCGACCGGGAGGGCGACGCACGGCCCTCCGCACACGAACGCGCCCACGACACGATTTGGTGTGCGCGGGCGCGAAGTCTTGTCAGGGGGCGCGTAGACGCGCTACCGGGTCTCGGGGCCCCGGTACTCGGCCGTGATCCCGAAGCGCCGGCGTTCGCCGGGAGCGGACGGCAGCGGGGACAGCGGGGTGACGGTGCTGACCGCCGCCCCGTCCTCCCGCTCCCGGAACTCGTCGAGTGTGCGCAGGTCATCCGCCGACACCAGGGCGACGAGCGGTTTGCCGTGCCGGGTGAGCACCACCGTCTCGCCGCCGTACACCACGCGGTTGATCAGGTCGGCCAGTTCGGCACGTGCTTGCGTGACCGGGATCTCGTGAGCCATGCTCCCATTCTAACGACATGTACATCCTGTACATTTTTTACAGAGAGGTGCCCGCTCGTGGCCACGGCTTCCGCGCGCCCCCGCGCCCGTCACGTCCTCCCCCGGTTCACCGAGCGCGCCCCCGGCGGCCGGCGCACCCTCGACCCGTACGGAAAGCTGCTGGAAGAGCGCATCGTCGTCCTGGGCACCCCCATCGACGACGCCGCCGCCAACGACGTGATCGCCCAGTTCATGCACCTGGAGCACGCGGCCCCCGAGCGGGACGTCTCGCTGTACATCAATTCGCCCGGCGGCTCGTTCACCGCCATGACCGCGATCTACGACACCCTGCGCTACCTCAGTTGCGACGTGGAGACCCTCTGCCTGGGGCAGGCCGTGTCCGCCGCGGCGGTCCTCCTCTCGGCGGGCACCCCCGGCAAACGGCTGGTGCTGCCCGGGGCGCGGGTGACGATCCATCAACCCGCGCCGCCGGAAGCGCTACGGGGCCAGGTCGACGACCTGGCGATCCAGGCCCGGGAACTCCGGCGCCGACGCGATCTGATGGAGGAACTGCTGGTGCGGCACACCGGACGCAGCCGCGCACGGGTGGCGGCCGACCTCGAACGGGAACGGTTCCTCGACGCCGCCCAGGCCCTGGAGCACGGCCTCGTGGACCGGATCGTCACCACCCGCGCCGGCAGCACGCCGCCTGCCCCGTCCGCCCGGTAGGCGGTCGTGCTTCCCGACCTCCCGCCCTTGCCGGCCCTCACCCGAGCCGAAGGGGAGGTGATCGACCGCTACCTGGAGGCGGTCGACCTCCTCGGGCGGATCAATCCGGCGCGCGGCGACGACACCTATCGCGGCCTGCGCGCCGCGCAGGCGCTGGTCAGCACGGCCGTGGAGCTGCGGGACGCGCTGGCGCTGATGCACCAGCGCGGCGAGAGCCGGCTGTGCGCCGACACGCTGGCCCGTGCGCTGCGCACCCTGGACGGGGTGCGCCGGGCGGCACGCGTCGGGCTCCCACCGGAGCAGAACTGACCCGGCGTCTGGGCGGAGCCGGAAACGGCCCGAACGGGGTACCACGAACAGCGGATCCCGAAGTAGACGTTTTCAAGGGCCCGACTTGCGCGGTTCGTCTACTCCATAGTGGGCAATCGGCGTTTCGCCGCTGGTACCGGGGTCGTCAGGCACCCGTCACCCGCTCTTGCGGAACGACTGTCCACCCGAACGGGGCAGGGGTGAGGAGACTCACAAACCAGCGGTAACGTTCGGTTTTTCCGATGGTCATGCGTGAAGATCCCTTCCGACGACAAGCCCCCGCCACCGCGGCGGGGCGGTCCGGGCGGACGCCGAGTCCTGCCGCCGCCCGGACGCCAGGTCGACAGGAGTGGACGGCAGGAGTGGAGGACCCGAGCAAGGCGGGCCGTCGGAGCGATCCGGACGGCCCTTGGGGTGAAGCCGCGTCAGCGGCCGGGCATCTTCGCCTGCCCGAACCCGACAGGTCATCCTTCACAGGCGGCTGACGAAGGGTTGCGCAATGACTGCGCTCAATCGTGTCCCGTCGCTGCTGACCATGGCCTCCGCGGCCTCGGCACTCACCCTCGCCGCCGTGGGAGGGACCATAGTGGCCCCCGGCGGCGCCACGGAGGCGTCCGCCGCGACGCCCGCGACCAAGGCACTCAAGGTGGCCGCCTCGAAGAAGGGCGCTCCCTACCGGTACGGCGCGACGGGGCCCTACAGGTTCGACTGCTCCGGGCTCACGATGTACTCGTACAAGAAGGCGGGCAAGACCCTGCCCCGTACCGCAGCGGCCCAGTACAACAAGACCAAGCGCGTGAGCGCGGGCAACCGCGCCAAGGGCGACCTGGTCTTCTTCTACTCGGGCCGGAACGTCTACCACGTCGGCATCTACGCCGGCAGCGGCAAGATCTGGCACTCGCCGAAAACCGGCGACGTGGTACGCCTCTCCAAGATCTGGACCAAGAGCGTCAAGTACGGACGGGTGCGGTGAGCGATGCCACGAACTGAGCGGTGCATGCGCTGAGGCGTGTGCCGACCGCCCGGAGGGGTGGGGGACGGACCGGTGCGTCCCCCACCCTTTCGGGCCCCGCTGGGCGGGTGCGCTTCCGGTTACCCATGAGACATGACTGACGACCGGCCCGGCGCTCCGCACGCCGAGACCCCGATCCAGCGGACCAATCGGAACTTCGGCGAACTCCTCCAGGAACTCAGGGTCACCCAGACCGGGGTGCAGATCCTCTTCGCCTTCCTCCTGACCCTGGCGTTCACCCCCCGCTTCCCCACGCTGGACACCGTCCAGCGCACCGCCTACGTGGTCTCCCTGTGCCTGTCCGTCCTCGCGGCGGCCCTGTTCACGGCCCCCGCCGCCATCCACCGCTACCTCTTCCACCGCGGCGCCAAGCCCGACATCGTGCGGGTGTCGTCCCGCATCACCGAACTCGGTCTGGGCGTGCTGTCCCTGGCGCTCACCGGTTCGGTCCTGCTCTCCGTCGACGTGGCGGTGGGCCGGGTCGGCGGGGTGGCCGCCGGCGCGGGCACCCTGCTGGTCTGCACGGGGCTGTGGCTGGTCCTGCCCTGGCGGGTGCTCAGGCACCGACTGCGGCACGGAGCGGCGCCCGAGCGGCAGTGAGCGCCCCGACGCGTCTCCTCACGCCAGCGCGCCCGCCGGAGCCCGCTCCACCACCACCCGCACCGCCCGGCGCACCTGGGCGTCCGTGAGGTCGGCACGGGCGGTCAACCTCAGCCGGGAGACGCCGTCCGGTACCGAGGGCGGACGGAAGCACCCCACGGCCAGCCCCTCGGCACGGCACTCGGCGGCCCAGCGGACCGCCGCCTCGGGCGACGGGGCGCGCACGGACACCACTGCCGCATCGGGGCGCGCCACGGCGCACCCCGCCCCGGACAGCAGGTCGTGCAGCAGGCCCGCGACCGCGCGGGCCCGGGTCGGCCGGTCGGGCTCGGCGCGCAGCACGCGCAGGGCGGCCAGGGCGGCCCCCGCCGCAGCGGGGGCGAGGCCGGTGTCGAAGATGAACGTACGGGCCGTGTTGACCAGATGGGCGATGACCCGGGCGGGCCCGAGGACCGCCCCGCCCTGGCTGCCGAGCGCCTTGGACAGGGTCACCGTGGCGACGACGTCCTCGGCACCGGCCAGGCCCGCCGCGTGCAGGGCGCCCCGACCGCCGGAGCCGAGGACCCCGAGGCCGTGCGCGTCGTCCACCAGCAATCCGGCGCCCGCCGCGCGGCAGACGGCGGACAGTGCGCGGAGCGGGGCGGCCTCCCCGTCCACCGAGAACACCGAGTCGGTGACGGCGAGGGCGGGTCCGGGGCCTTCGGCGAGCGCGGTGCGCACCGCGTCCGGCGAGGCGTGCGCGACGATCCGGGTGGTGCCGCGCGCCAGCCGGCAACCGTCGATCAGCGAGGCGTGGTTGGCCGCGTCGGAGACGATCAGGGTGCCGGTCGGGGCCAGGGCGGTGAGCGCGGCCAGGTTCGCCGCGTAACCGGAGGACAGCACCAGCGCGGCCTCGAAGCCGCAGAAGGCCGCGAGTTCGTCCTCCAGTTCGGCGTGCAGGACGGTGGTGCCGCTGACCAACCGGGAACCGGTGGCGCCGGCGCCCCAGCACCGGGCCGCCTCCGCGGCGGCGGCGGTCACCCGGGGGTGCCGGGTCAGCCCCAGGTAGTCGTTGCCCGCGAGGTCCAGCAGCGGCGAGTCGAGGGGCCGGGGGCGCAGCACCCGCACCAGCCCGGCGGCCCGCCGCCGGTCGGCCTGGGCGTCGAGCCAGTCGAACGGCGATGCCCTCATCTACGGCCTCCGGCGGTGGGGTGCGCCCGCGTCGGGGCGCCCCGACGGAGCCGGGTCCGGGCGGACGGTGGTTTTGTAGGCAGTGCACAGACCCTAACGGCCCAATCCCCGCGCCAGCATGTGGTGATACCCACACATCGATGCGCCAGGGTTGTCAGATGCCTCCTTGGCCGCGTGGGGTGGCGTAGGCCAGGATCGGCACCATGGACCTGTTGAACACGCTGGTGGACAAGGGACTGCGGCGCGAACTGCCGACCCGGGACGAGGCGCTCGCGGTACTGGCGACGTCCGACGACGAGGTGCTCGACGTGGTGGCCGCGGCCGGGAGGGTGCGCCGTCACTGGTTCGGCCGACGGGTGAAACTCAACTACCTGGTCAACCTGAAGTCCGGGCTGTGTCCCGAGGACTGCTCCTACTGCTCCCAGCGGCTCGGGTCGACCGCCGGCATCCTCAAGTACACCTGGCTGAAGCCCGAGCAGGCGACCGAGGCGGCGACGGCCGGGCTCGCCGGCGGGGCCAAGCGGGTCTGTCTGGTGGCGAGCGGACGCGGTCCGACCGACCGGGACGTGGACCGGGTCTCGGACACCATCCGGGCGATCAAGGACCGGCACGAGGACGTCGAGGTGTGCGCCTGCCTCGGGCTGCTGTCGGACGGTCAGGCGGAGCGGTTGCGGGAGGCCGGTGCCGACGCCTACAACCACAACCTCAACACCTCGGAGGGGACCTACGAACGGATCACCTCCACCCACACCTACGCGGACCGGGTGGACACCGTCCGCAAGGCCCACGCCGCGGGCCTCTCCGCGTGCTCGGGGCTCATCGCCGGGATGGGCGAGAGCGACGCCGACCTGGTCGACGTGGTGTTCGCGCTGCGCGCGCTGGACCCGGACTCGGTGCCGGTGAACTTCCTGATCCCGTTCGAGGGGACCCCGCTGGCGAAGGAGTGGAACCTCACGCCGCAGCGGTGCCTGCGCATCCTGGCGATGGCCCGGTTCGTCTGCCCCGACGTGGAGGTGCGCATCGCGGGCGGCCGGGAGGTGCACCTGCGCAGCCTCCAACCGCTGGCGCTGCACCTGGCCAACTCGATCTTCCTGGGCGACTACCTGACCAGCGAGGGCCAGGCCGGCAAGGCCGACCTGGACATGATCGCCGATGCCGGGTTCGAGGTGGAGGGCGCGGACCGGGTGACGTTGCCCGAGCACCGGGCGGCGCCTGCGGGCGGCGGCTGCGGGTCGGCCGACGAGGCCGGGCCTCGGGCCGCTGCCGACCCGGCGGCGGCCGGCGGCTGCGGCCCCTGCGGAAGTGCGGAGCCCGCCGGCCCCGAGGCGGAACCGCAGGCCGCCCGGCCCGACCTGGTGGCGGTGCGCCGCCGGGGCCCCGGCACCGACCTGGCCCCCAATGCCTGAGCCGGGCGCCTTGCCGGGCTCGGTGCGGGAGCTGGTGGAGCTGGACCGCCGGCACGTCTGGCACCCGTACGCTCCGATGCCGGGCGAGCAGGAGCCGCTGGTGGTGGTGGAGGCGGAGGGGGTGCGGCTGCGGCTCGCCGAAGGGTGCGGCCGGCGGCTGGGCGGCCCCGACGTGCTGGTGGACGCGATGTCGTCCTGGTGGTCGGCGATCCATGGCTACCGGCACCCGGTCCTCGACCGGGCGGCGCACGAACAGCTCGGACGGATGAGCCATGTGATGTTCGGCGGGCTCACCCACGAGCCGGCGGTGCGCCTGGCGAAGCAACTCGTCGACCTCACCCCCGCGGGCCTGGAGCACGTGTTCCTGTCCGACTCCGGCTCGGTGTCGGTGGAGGTCGCGGTCAAGATGTGCCTCCAGTACTGGCGTTCCCTCGGTCGCCCCGCGAAGCAGCGGCTGTTGACCTGGCGCGGCGGGTACCACGGGGACACCTGGCAACCGATGGCCGTGTGCGACCCGGACGGCGGCATGCACTCCCTGTGGTCGGGGGTGCTGCCCCGTCAGGTGTTCGCGGACGCTCCCCCCGCCGACGACGACGAGGGGTACGCCGACCACCTGCGGGCGCTGGTCTCCCGGCACGCCGACGAGGTGGCCGCGGTGATCGTGGAGCCGGTGGTCCAGGGAGCGGGCGGCATGCGCTTCCACCCCCCGCGGTACCTACGGGTGCTGCGGGAGGCGTGCGACGAACACGACGTGCTGCTGGTGTTCGACGAGATAGCCACCGGTTTCGGTCGCACGGGCGAACTGTTCGCCGCCGACCACGCGGGGGTCACCCCGGACGTGCTCTGCCTGGGCAAGGCGTTGACCGGCGGCTACCTGTCCATGGCGGCGACGCTGTGCACCTCGCGGGTGGCCCGGGGGATCTCCCGCGGGGAGGTCCCGGTGCTGGCCCACGGTCCCACCTTCATGGGCAATCCCCTCGCCTGCGCGATCGCCTCCGCCTCCATCGACCTGCTGCTCGCACAGGACTGGCGGACCACGGTCAAGCGCATCGAGTCGGGTCTGCACCAGGCGCTGGCCCCGGCGCGGGCGCTGCCCGGGGTGCGGGACGTGCGGGTGCGGGGCGCGATCGGGGTGGTGCAGTTGGACCGTCCCGTCGACATGGCTGCGGCGACCAGGGCGGCGGTGCGCGAGGGCGTGTGGCTACGGCCCTTCCGCGACCTGGTCTACACGATGCCGCCGTACGTGACCGGCGACGAGGACCTGGCCCGGATCGGGCGGGCGGTGTGCGCGGCGGCCCGGGCGGGCTGACGCAGGCCCCGTCCCGGACGGGAGCGGGCCACACGGACGAACTGCGGATGGGAGCGGGGCATGGCGATCCTGGTCGTGACGGGAACGGGCACGGAGGTCGGCAAGACGGTCACCACGGCGGCGGTCGCGGCGGCGGCGGTGGCCGCCGGGCGGTCGGTCGCCGTCCTCAAGCCCGCCCAGACGGGAGTGCTGCCCGGGGAACCGGGGGACGCCGCCGAGGCGGCGCGGCTGGCCGGCCCGGTGACGGCGCGTGAACTCGCTCGCTATCCGGAGCCCTTGGCCCCGGCGACGGCCGCCCGGCGGGCCGGGGCCGCCCCGGTCGGGGCCCGGGCGACGGCCCGGGCCGCCCGGCACCTCGCCCTCCACCACGACCTGGTCCTGGTGGAGGGCGCCGGCGGGTTGCTCGTCCGCTTCGACGACGCGGGCGACACCCTGGCCGACGCCGCGCGGCTGTTGGACGCGCCCGTGCTGGTCGTGGCCCCGGCGGGGCTCGGCACGCTGAACAGCACCGCGCTCACCGCTGAGGCGCTGCGGGTGCGCGGCGTGGAACCGCTGGGCGTGGTGGTGGGCAGTTGGCCCGCGGAGGCGGACCTCGCCGCGCGCTGCAACCTCGGCGACCTGCCGGAGGCGGCGGGCGCCCCGCTGTTGGGCGCGGTGCCGGCGGGGGTCGGCGGGTGGCAGCCGGCCGCCTTCCGGAGCGCGGCTGCGCACTGGCTGGCGCCCCGCTTGGACGGTGTCTGGGACGCGGCGGCCTTCACCGCCCGCTGGCCGGCGCCGTCCGGGCTGGCGCCGACCGCGGGCTGACCGCCGGCGGCCGGCGCCACCGCTACGCCGCCCGTTCGGTGGCGTCCTCCCACAACCCGGTGGTGCGGGCGTCGACGAGCGCACCGATCCGGGCGAGGGCGTCCTCGATCGGCCCGGGGTCGATCCGACGGCCGTCGCGCAACCGCAGGGCGACCCGACCGGCGGCGGCCTCCCGGGCGCCGATGACGGCCTGGTAGGGGACCAGCCCGGCAGTCCGCCGAGGACGCCGGAGAGTTCGGAACGGTACATGCCGCCCAGTTCGGCCAGGCGCAGCGGCAGTTCGCGGTAGCTGCGGGACCGGGAGCGGTAGATCAGCGCGTGATGGGGGCACAGGCTCGGCCGGAGCACGACCTGCTCGCCGCCGAGGCGCATCGGCGGGAACATGTCGTCGCTGTAGTGCGCCCAGTGGCCCGAGAGCTCGTACAGCTCCCGCTTGCCGAGCACCGGCGAGTACACATGCTGGTAGCCGGCCCGTTGCTCGGCGGTACGGACGTACTCCTCCAGGGCGTGCCGTACGGCAGCGCCGGCGGGCGGCCAGTAGGGCAGTCCCGCAACGATCAACCGAGCTCGCGGTGGTCGTGCACGGCGGTCTCCTCGCGGTTCACCGGGCGAGCCCGCAAGCCGAAGCCCCGGGGCACTCGCCCCGGGGCTTCGGACTCAGACAGTGGTCAGCGCGCCGGGACACTCTCCGGCGTCGTCGTCATGGCAGCGCGCTTCATGCCGCACACCCTAGCCGTGCGGCGGGGTGCGCGCACGGGAAATCCGGTTGGCCGAACCGGTGGGCGCTCTGCTTGGCTCCCTGCCATGGACGGACTCCGCATCCGCTGCGCCACCCGCTCCGACGTCGACGCCGTGCTGCCGTTCTGGCGCGAGGCCGCGGAGGGGACGAGCATCAGCGACGACGCCGAAGGGGTGGCCCGCCTGGTCGCGCGCGACCCCGGCGCCCTCCTCCTCGCCGAGCGGCACGGCACGCTGGTGGGGACCGTGATCGCCGGGTTCGACGGCTGGCGCTGTCATCTGTACCGGCTGGCCGTGCACCCGGACCACCGTCGGCGGGGCATCGGATCGGCGTTGCTCGCGGCGGCCGAGGAGCGCTTCGCCGCACTGGGCGGACGGCGCGGGGACGCCATGGTGCTGGACCGCAACGCGCGGGCCCAGCACGCCTGGCGCGCGGCCGGGTACGCACCCGAGGAGCAGTGGCGGCGCTGGGTCAAGCCGCTCGACGGTTGATCCGGCGCGCGCCGGTGTCGGGACGGTTGCCGCACCACGCGCGCGGCGCGCCCGCGCCGGCGCGCGCCCGGTCGGGACCGTCGCGCACCGATTCGTCGTGCGCGGGACGGAACGGGGCTTTGCGCACCCTTTACGATGAGGGGTGCCACCCGTATCGGTGGGTGGCCCACCCCCTCATCAGAAAGGTGTGAGCGTCCGCCCATGGGCGAGCCTCCCAGTAGTAGACATCGCGCGTTTCCCCCGCTCCTGCCCGATCATGGGACGGAGGTGACCCGATGACCGAAGTGCTCCTGCTCGGGGTGGCGATCCTGCTGTCGTTCGCCTGTGGTGCCTTCGTCGCGGCGGAGTTCTCCCTGACCACGGTGGAGCGCGGCGAACTGGAACAGGCCGTGGAGCGCGGTGAGCGCGGGGCCGCCAGTGCCCTGAAGGCCGTCAAGAACCTGACCTTCCAGCTCTCCGGCGCCCAACTCGGCATCACCGTCACCAACCTCATCGTGGGCATGCTCTCGGAGCCGTCCATCGCCAAGCTGATCTCCGGCCCGCTGCGCGGCATCGGGATCTCCGCATCGGTCGCCTCCTCCCTGGCCCTGGTCCTGGGCACCGCCCTGTCGACGGTGTTCCTGATGGTGGTCGGCGAGCTGGTCCCCAAGAACTGGGCGATCTCGTCCCCCTTGGCCATCGCCAAGTGGGTGGCCACCCCGCAGCGCGTGTTCAGTGCCGCGTTCCGCCCGCTCATCACCCACCTGAACAACACCGCCAACCGCGTGGTGCGGCGCCTGGGCATGGAGCCCACCGAGGAGCTGGCGTCCGCGCGCGGCCCGCAGGAGCTGGTGGCCCTGGCCCGGCACTCCGCGAAGGAGGGACGGCTGGAGGCCGACACGGCCGAGCTGTTCGTCCGCACGCTGAACCTCGCGGACCTCACGGCGGAGAACGTGATGACCCCGCGGGTCCAGGTCATGGCCCTGGAGGCGCAGGCCACCTGCGAGGACGTCGCCAACGCGACCCGCGCCACCGGGCTGTCCCGGTTCCCGGTCTACCGGGGCAACCTCGACACGGTGGTCGGGGTCGTGCACATCAAGGACGTCCTCGCGATCCCCGCCGAGCGGCGCCCGCGGGAGCCCGTCTCGGCGCTGATGCGCGAACCGCTGCTGGTCCCCGAGTCACTGACCGTGAACCGCCTCCTGGACCGGTTGTCGGGCAAGCGGACCATGGCCGTCGTCATCGACGAGTACGGCGGTACGGCCGGGGTCGCCACCCTGGAGGACATCGTCGAGGAGGTGGTGGGCGAGGTGCACGACGAGCACGACCCGGACGAGACGCCCGACCTCGCGCCGGCCGGTGAGGACGAGGACGGCCGGGTGCTGTACACCGCCGACGGCTCGGCCCGCACCGACCAGCTCGCCCGGGTCGGGCTGCGCGCCCCGGACGGGCCCTACGAGACGCTCGCCGGTCTGGTCGCCACCGAGCTGGGCCGCATCCCCGCCACCGGGGACCGGGTCGAGGTCGCCGGTTGGCGGCTCGACGTGCTCGACGCCTCCGGACGCCGGGCCGCGCGCCTGCTGATGCACGCGCCCCCCGACGCCGACACGGGCGCCGACCGGGACGAGCCCTACGAGGGAGGCCGACGATGACCGCCGTCCAGTTGCTGATCGGCCTGGCCACCCTGGTGGCGAACGCCTTCTTCGTCGGCGCCGAGTTCGCCCTGATCTCGGTGCGCCGCAGCCAGATCGAACCCCACGCCGAGGAGGGCGACCGCCGCGCACGGAGCGTGCTGTGGGGGTTGCGGCACGTGTCGGCGCTGATGGCGGCGGCGCAGCTGGGCATCACGCTGTGCACCCTGGTCCTCGGCATCGTCGCCGAGCCCGCCATCGCCCATCTGCTCGAACCGGTCTTCGACGCGGTGGGGGTGCCGCACGGGCTGGTGCACCCGATCGCCTTCGTGATCGCGCTGACCGTGGCCACGTACCTGCACATGTTGCTGGGCGAGATGATCCCGAAGAACATCGCGCTCGCCGAGCCGGTGCGCAGCGCGCTGCTCCTCGGTCCGCCGTTGGTGGCCGTCGCCCGCGCCCTGCGCCCGGTGATCTTCACCATCAACGCCTTCGCCAACGCCCTGCTCACCCTGATGCGGGTGGAGGTCAAGGACGAGGTCACCGCCTCGTTCTCGGACACCGAGCTGGCCAGGATGGTGAAGGACTCCGGGAACGCGGGACTGATCGACGACCGCGCCCAGGAACGGCTGCACGACGCCCTGGAGCTGGGGCGCCGCCCGGTGAACGACGTGGTGCTCCCCTTGGAACGGGTGGTCTACGCCCACCTCGGGGTCACTCCGGAACAGTTGGAGGAGCTGTCCTCCCGCTCGGGTTTCTCCCGGTTCCCGGTGGTGGACGACAACCGTCGGATCGTGGGCTACCTGCACGTCAAGGACGCCCTCGACGTCACCCCCCGTGACCTTCCCTTCCAGGTCAAGGACATGCGGTCGATCGCCCGGGTTCGAGCGACGACCCCGCTGGACGACGTGCTGACCGCGATGCGGCGCAGCCGCACCCATCTGGCGGCCGTGCTCGGCGCGGACGGGAAGATGGCCGGTCTGGTGACGATGGAGGACGTGCTGCGGGAGCTGTTCGGCCAGCCCGCGTAACCGCCCGGTGGGGTGCCGTCCGGTCCGCCGGGCGGCACCCCACCGGCGCGTTACCATCGCAGCGCTATGGACACGACCCCCGCCTACACCAGTTTCGTCGCCGTCGGGGACAGCTTCACCGAGGGCATGTCGGACCGGCTGCCCGACGGCTCCTACCGGGGGTGGGCCGATCTCCTGGCCGCCCGGCTGGCCCTTCGGAACCCTGAATTCCGGTACGCGAACCTCGCCGTGCGGGGCAAGTTGATCGGTCAGATCGTCGCCGAGCAGGTCGAGGCGGCGGCCGGCATGCGCGCCGATGTGGTGACCCTCGTGGGCGGCCTGAACGACGCCCTGAGGCCCTCGTGCGACATGGGGCGGATCCGCGGCCACCTGGAGGAGGCGGTGGCCCGGCTCGCACCGCACTGCGGCCGGCTGGTGCTGATGCACAGCCCCGGTCGCCGCGGACCGGTGCTGGAACGGTTCCGGCCCCGGATGGAGGAGCTGTTCACCGTCGTCGACGACCTCGCGGCCCGGTACGGCGCGACGCTCGTGGACCTCTACGGGGCGCCGGTCCTCTCCGATCCGCGGATGTGGGACCCGGACCGGCTGCACCTCACCGCGGAGGGCCACCGCAGGACCGCGGAGGCGGTCGGCGAGGCCCTCGGTCTCCCGGCCTCGTTCGACTGGCGCACCCCGCTGCCCCCGGCCGCCCCGGTCTCCTGGGGCGCCCGCCGGGCGGCGGACCTGCGGTTCGCCCGTCGACACCTGGCCCCGTGGATCGGCCGCCGCCTCACCGGCCGCTCCTCCGGGGACGGCCGACCGCCCAAGCGCCCCGACCTGCTGCCCTACGAGGGGCGCACCGCGGGTTCGTAGCTTCCTCCGAGGGCCACCGGGGCGCCGGCCGAGAGGATTCGCCCAGTAGACTCCCTCCACGTGACTGCTGCGCCTTCGAAGCCCCGTATCCCCAACGTCCTCGCCGGACGCTACGCCTCCGCGGAACTGGCGGACCTCTGGTCCCCCGAGCGGAAGGTGCGACTGGAACGACAGCTCTGGCTGGCCGTGCTGCGGGCCCAGAAGGACCTGGGCATCGCCGTCCCGGACGAAGCCCTCGCCGACTACGAGCGGGTCCTCGACCAGGTGGACCTGGCGTCGATCGCGGAGCGCGAGCGGGTCACCCGGCACGACGTGAAGGCCCGGATCGAGGAGTTCAACGCGCTCGCCGGACACGAGCACGTCCACAAGGGCATGACCTCCCGGGATCTCACCGAGAACGTGGAGCAGCTCCAGATCCGGCTCTCGCTGGAGCTGGTCCGGGACCGTTCGGTCGCCGTGCTGACCCGCCTCGGCAAGCTGGCCGGGGAGTACGCCGAGCTGGTGATGGCGGGCCGGTCGCACAACGTGGCCGCGCAGGCCACCACCCTCGGCAAGCGCTTCGCGACCGCCGCCGACGAGCAGCTGGTGGCGTTCGCCCGGGTCGAGGAGCTGCTGACCCGCTATCCGCTGCGCGGGGTCAAGGGCCCGGTGGGCACCGCCCAGGACATGCTGGACCTTCTGGGCGGGGACAGCGCCAAGTTGGAGGAACTGGAGCAGCGGGTCGCCGCGCACCTCGGCTTCTCGCACGCGTTCACCTCGGTGGGCCAGGTCTACCCGCGTTCCCTGGACTACGAGGTCGTCACCGCGCTGGTGCAGCTCGCGGCGGCCCCGTCCTCGCTGGCGAAGACGATCCGGCTGATGGCCGGGCACGAGCTGGTCACCGAAGGGTTCAAGCCGGGCCAGGTCGGTTCCTCGGCGATGCCGCACAAGATGAACACCCGTTCCTGCGAGCGGGTCAACGGCCTGATGGTGATCCTGCGCGGCTACGCGTCCATGACGGGCGAGCTGGCGGGCGACCAGTGGAACGAGGGCGACGTGTCGTGCTCGGTGGTGCGCCGGGTCGCGCTGCCGGACGCGTTCTTCGCCCTGGACGGGCTCCTGGAGACCTTCCTGACCGTGCTGGACGAGTTCGGCGCGTTCCCCGCGGTGGTGGCGCGCGAGCTGGACCGCTACCTGCCGTTCCTCGCCACGACGAAGGTGCTGATGGGCGCCGTACGGGCCGGGGTGGGCCGGGAGTTGGCGCACGAGGCGATCAAGGAGAACGCGGTGGCCTCGGCGCTGGCGATGCGCGAGGGCGGCGCCGAGCGCAACGAGCTGTTGGACAAGCTCGCCGCCGACGACCGCCTCCCGCTGGACCGTGCCGCGCTGGACGCGCTGATGGCCGACAAGCTGTCCTTCACCGGCGCCGCCGGCCAGCAGGTCGCCGCCGTGGTGTCCCGGGTGGACGAGGTCGCCAAGCGGTTCCCCGAGGCCGCCGGCTACGCCCCCGGGGCGATCCTCTGACCCTCCCGTCCCCCGCCGAGTTGGAGGCCGCCCGCGACCGTCTCGTCCCCGACGTGACCGCGGACGGCCTCCGGGTGCTGTTCTGCGGCATCAACCCGGGGCTGCTGACGGCCGTGACGGGCCACCACTTCGCCCGTCCCGGCAACCGGTTCTGGCCGGTGCTGCACCGGTCCGGTTTCACCCCCCGGCAGTTGCGTCCCGCCGAACAGCACCTGCTCCTCGGCCACGGCCTGGGCATCACCAACGTGGTGGCCCGGGCCACCGCCCGGGCCGACGAGCTGAGCGCCGCCGAGTACCGGGAGGGCGGCCGGTCGCTGACGGCGAAGGTGGCCCGGCTGCGGCCCGCCTGGCTGGCCGTGGTCGGGGTCACCGCCTACCGCGCCGCCTTCGGTGACCGGCGGGCCGCGATCGGACCGCAGGAGACCACGATCGGCGGCAGCCGGGTGTGGGTGCTGCCCAACCCCAGCGGGCTCAACGCGCGCTGGACGGCCGCCGCCATGGCCGAGGAGTACGGCCGCCTGCGCCAGGCCGCCGAAGACTGAGGCCCCGGTCGGCGGCGCGTCAGGCGTCCCGCCGGCGCAGCGACCACCATCCGGCGCACAGGGCCGCGAGCGCCCACAGGGCCAGCACCCCGAGGCCGGACCACGGGCCGAGCGCACCCTCGGGATCGGTGTGCAGGATCTGGCGGCCCGCCCGGTCGGGCAGGAACTCGGCGGCGCCCCCGGCGGTGTCGCCGATCACGAACGACAGGATCAGGAACAGCGGGATGAGGATGCTGAGGGTGGCGATGCCACTGCGCAGCAGTGTCGTCACCCCGGTGGCCAGCAGGGCGGTCAGGGCGAGGCCGACCGCGCCCCCGAGGCAGGCGCGCAGCGCACCGGGGCCACCGATGCCGATGCCGTGTTCCCCCAGCAGCGCCTGGCCGAGGAAGAAGCTCCCGAACACGGTCACCACCCCCACCAACAGGGCGGCGGCCCCGATGACGGCGGCCTTGGCCAGGTAGAAGAGGTCCCTGCGCGGCACCGCGGTGAGGGAGAGGCGCAGCGCGTGGTGGGCGTACTCGCAGGACATCGCCGTGGTGCCGAAGGCGAGCGCCGCGACCTGGGCGAAGTTGAGGGCGTAGAAGGCCCTCAGCAGGGGGTCCTCGTGCACGGGTGATCCGTCGGTGGGGTCCAGGGACCCGAGGACGAGCGCCGTGATCACCAGGGTGACCACGGCCAGCGCCAGCAGGGAGCCGAGGCTGGCGCGGAGGGAACGGATCTTGATCCACTCCGCGTGCAGGACGGCGGTGGGCGACATGTCATGCCTCCTGGCGGGGGTCGGCGAGGGCGGTGTACTCGGCGCTGTCGGCGGTGAGGGCGAGGTACGCCTCCTCCAGGGAGGGTTGCTCGTCGGCGAGGGACAGCAGGGCCACTCCCCCGTCCGCGGCCAGCGCCCCGACCCGGGCGGCCCCGACTCCTTCGACGGTCCAGCCGTCCTCCTGTGCGCGGACCATGCGGTGGCCCGCCGCGGCGAGCAGCTCGGCGAGCCGGGCGGGGTGGTCGGTGCGCACCCGGGTGCGCGGGGCGCCGCCGGCGAGGAGTTCCCCCAACGGGGCGTCGGCCAGCAGCCTGCCGCCGCCCAGCACGATCAGGTGGTCGGCGAAGCCGGCGGTCTCGGTCATCAGATGGCTGGAGACCAGGACCGTGCGCCCCTCGCCGGCCAGGTGACGCATCAACTCGCGGATCCAGATGATCCCTTCGGGATCGAGGCCGTTGGCCGGCTCGTCCAGGACCACCACGGCCGGATCGCCGAGCAGGGCGGCGGCGATGCCGAGGCGCTGGCGCATGCCGAGCGAGAAGGTCCGCACCCGCCGCCGGGCGACGCTGGCGAGCCCGGTGCGGGACAGCACCTCGTCGACCCTGCGGGCGGGCAGTCGGTTGCTCACCGCGAGGGACAGCAGGTGGTTCCGGGCGGTGCGCGAGCCGTGCGCGCTCTGGGGGTCGAGGTGGGCGCCCACCCGGCGCAGCGGATCGTCCAGCGCTGCGTAGGGGGTGCCGGCGATGGTGGCGGTGCCCCGGGTGGGCCGGTCCAGCCCGAGCAACAGGCGCAGGGTCGTCGACTTCCCCGAACCGTTGGGGCCGAGGAAGCCGGTGACCTTGCCGGGCCGGACCGAGAACGTCAGACCGTCCACGGCCCGTTTCCCTCCGTGGACCTTGGTGAGGTCACGCACGTCGATGCTGTTCATGACGCCAGCCTGGCCCGCCCGAGGGGTGCGGTGCCTCCCCCGCGGGAGGAGTCCGGCTCCCCCGCCCGGGGGAGTCGGCGCCCCGGGGCGGCTGGCACGATGCCGACATGTCCTCCCGACCCTCGGTCCGTTCCGCCCCCCGCCTCCTGCGACGGGTCGGGCGGGCGGCGCGGACGACGGTGCGTCCGCTCGGGCGGGCCGTCACGTACACCCGCTGGTTGCACCTGTTGCTCGGTGCGGCGTTCGCGGTGGTGTCGGGGTTCGTGCTGCCGGGCTACACCGACATGACGTGGACCACGTGGCTCCAGGCGGTGCTCGTCCCGACGGTGCCGGCGGCGGCGATCGGGCTGATCCCGCTGATGCGTCGGGTGGAGGGGCTCCAGGCACAGCTGATGCTGTTCCCCGGGCCCCATGCCCGTGGGGGCGGGAGGACCGCGCGGGCACCGCGGATCAGCGCCGCGCCGTCGGCTTCGTGGGCGGAGCGGGCGCGCACCTCCCTGTGGGTGGTGGTGCGGTTGGAGGCGGGCTGCCTCACGGCCACGCTGTCGCTGTTGTGCCTGCCCCAGTTCATCTCGCTGGTGGCGGTGGCCGGCGGGGGCTCCGCCGACGAGGGCGCACCGCTGCTGTGGGAGCCCGAGGGGAGGTGGCGGGCGCTGCTGCTGCTCCCGGTGCCGCTGGTGGTGCTGTTCGGCGGGGTGATCGTGCTCGGGGCGGGGGTCGCGGCGGCGGCCGGGCGCTTGCTGGGCCCCTCGCCGGCGCAGCGGCTCGCCGAATTGGAGGAGCGCACCGAGCGCCTGCTGGAGCGCGGCAGGATCGCCCACGAACTGCACGACTCGATCGGCCATGCGCTGTCGGTGGCGGTGGTGCAGGCGGGTGCCGCCCGGGCGGCCGGGGACCCGGGGTTCACGGAGCGGGCGCTGGCCGCCATCGAGGAGACCGGCCGGGCCGCGCTGGAGGACCTGGAGCGGGTGTTGCTGATCCTGCGGGAGCCCGAGCGGCCGGCCAGCGCCCGTCCCGCCCTGACCGAGGCCGAGCGCCTGCTCGCCTCCGCCCGGGCGGCCGGCGCGCCGGTCGACGCCTCGGTGACCGGCCCGGTGGACCGGTTGCCGGGCCCGGTGTCGCGCGAGTGCTACCGGATGCTCCAGGAGTCGTTGACGAACGTGGTGCGTCACGCCGGGCCGGTCCCGGTGCGGGTCCGGATCGCGGTGCTCGACGACCGGGTGGAACTGGAGGTGGTCAATCCGCTGCCGGCGGGCGACGGCGGCGGACCCCTCGGCGAGCGGGGCGGCAGCGGTCTGCGCGGGATCAGGGAGCGGGCGGCGCTGCTCGGCGGCCGGGCGGAGACCGGCCCGGTGGGCGGGGAGTGGCGGGTGGGAGCCCGCCTGCCCCTGCGGGGGCCCGTGGGCGACCGCGCCACGGGCCCCGTGGCCGGTCCGGGGCGGCCGGCCCCGTCGGGTCGTCCCCGGTGGTTCGGTGGGGGTGGCGGGCCCGTAGGGTGAGTGCATGCCCCTGAAGGTCCTGCTCGTCGATGACGAGCCGCTGGTGCGTGCCGGTCTGCGCGCGGTGTTGGAGGCGCAGCCGGACATCGAGGTGGTCGGCGAGGCGGGCGACGGGGCCGCCGTGATCCCACTGGTGCGCACGCTTCGCCCCGATGTGGTGGCCATGGACGTCCGGATGCCGTTGATGGACGGGATCGAAGCCACGCGCGCGGTCTTGCGGACGGTTCCCGAACCACCGAAGATCATCATGGTGACGACGTTCGAGAACGACGAGTACGTGTACGGGGCACTGCGGGCGGGCGCGGACGGCTTCCTGTTGAAGCGGGCGCGCCCGGAGGAGATCGTGCACGCCGTCCGGCTCGTCGCCGAGGGCGATTCGTTGCCCTTCCCGACCGCGATCAGACGGCTCGCCGCGGAGCACGGCCGGGAGTACGGGACCGCCGGCGCACGTCGCGCGTTCAGTGCCGCGGCGCTGACCGCCCGGGAGGAGGAGGTGTTGCGGCTGATGGCGCGGGGACTGTCCAATGCGGAGATCGCCGGCCGCTTGACGGTCGGCGCCGAGACCGTGAAGTCGCACGTGAGCGCCGTGTTGGCGAAGCTGGGGGCGCGGGACCGCACCCAGGCGGTGATCGCGGCCTACGAGTCGGGATTCGTCTCGCCGGGCTGACGGACACCGACGGGCGGCACCGGTAGGGAGTGTTCGCCGGCCCGTGCGAGCGGGCGGAAGGAAGAAAATCGTACCGACCAGGTTGCGGGAGTGCATCGATGCTCGCCGTGGTCGTGCGGTGACGAGTACGATCCGGCCAGACGAGCACGAGCTGAGAGGACACACGTTGGGGCAGCTGACCGGCGGAGACCCCTCTCTCCTGCGGCGGATCAACTCCGCCGTGGTGTTGCACGCGTTGCGTGCGGCGGGTTCCGCGACACTCACCGAGGTGACCCGGGGGACGGGTCTGTCACGGCCGACGGTCGAGGGTGTGGTCGAGGGCCTCATCGAGGCGGGCCTGGCGGTCGAGACGGCCGCCGAGGAGGGGACCACCCGCAAGCAGGGGCGACCGGCCCGGAGGTTCCGTTTCCGTTCCGAGGCGGGCCATCTGTTGGGCCTGGAACTCGGCCCGCACCGGGTCGCCGTGGTCCTGGCCGACCTGGACGGCCGGGTGTTGGGCACCGGGGTCAAGGAGGTCACCGTCGAGGCGCCCGCCGACGAGCGGTTGGAACGCCTGCGCATGACCGTCGCCGACACCCTGCGCCGCACCGGGGTGGCCCGCAGTTCCCTGTGGGCGGTCGGGGTCGGCACGCCGGGCATCATCGAGGCGGACGGAACGGTGCGGCTGGGCACGGCGCTGCCGGACTGGACCGGGCTCCAACTCGGCGAGCGGCTGCGCAGGTCGTTCAAGTGCCCGGTGCTGGTGGAGAACGACGCGAACACGGCGGCGGTGGCGGAGCACTGGAAGGGGGCCGCGAAGGACTCGGACGACATGGTCTTCGTCCTCGCGGGCCTCAGCCCCGGCGCCGGCGCGCTGATCGGCGGACGGCTGCACCGGGGCTTCGGCGGTGCGGCGGGCGAGATCGGGGCGCTGCACCTGCTGGGCCGGGAGTCGACGCCCGAGACGCTGCTGTCCACCACGGACAAGCCCCTGGAGCCGTTGAACGAGCAGGCCGTGGCGGAGGTCTTCGCGCTGGCCCGGCGGGGCGATGCGAGCGCCCGGGCCGCCGTCGACCGCTTCATGCGCCGGCTGGTGCACCACGTGGCCGCCCTGGTGCTGGCCCTCGACCCCGAGATGGTGGTGGTCGGCGGCTGGGCGACGGGGCTGGACGACGTCCTGGAGCCGTTGCGGCAGGAGTTGGAGCGGTACTGTCTGCGGGCGCCGAAGGTGGCCCTGTCGATCCTGGGCGAGGCCGCGGTGGCGACGGGGGCGTTGCGGCTGGCGCTCGATCACGTCGAGGAGCAGTTGTTCGCCGTGGAGGGCACGGTCACCGCACGCCGATGAGGAGGTCGCCGAGACCGCGCCGGTCGGCCCCGGACAGCCGAAACCGCCGGGACTTTCCCCCCTTCACGGTGGGGCGTCCCGGCGGTCGCGGACGTTCAGGAGGCCTGGCGCTCGGGTCCGTGGTGTATTTCGACGCCGCCCGAGTCACCGAAGGTGAGGCGGCAGGTGTCGGCCCGGTAGGTGGCCACGGAGACCGCGGCGGTGCGGCCGGCGGCGAAGAACCGGGTGGTGACCACGAGCACCGGGGAACCGGGCAGCCGGTCGAGTTCGCGGGCGTCGTCGGCGCGGGCCGAGCCCAACTCCACCGCCCGGTCCTGGCCTTCCAGCCCCAGCCGCTGGAGCTCCCGCAGCACGGCCCGGGCCCGGGCGGTGCCGGACGGGCTGTCGATGCCGGAGAGGTCCGGAACGGACGCGGCGGGGACGTAGAGCAGTTCCGCGGCGACGGGCTGCCCGTGGGAGACCCGGGTGCGCCGCACGACGTGCACGGCCTCGCCCTCGGGGGTCTCCAGCATCCGGGCGATCGCGGGGGGCGGTGCGTCCGTCTCCCCGCCCGCGGTCTGCCAGGTGTCGCCGAGCGCGCCCGGCCAGTCCTGGACGGGAGAGCCCACGGCCACCCCGACCCGCGGCGGTGCGACGGTGGTGCCGACGCCCCGGCGGCGTTGCAGCCGTCCTTCGAGTTCGAGTTGCTCCAGCGCCTGCCGGAGGGTCGCGCGGGCCACCCCGAAGCGGGCGGCCAGCTCACGTTCGTTGGGCAGGATCTCGCCCACCGTGAACTCCGAGTCGAGTGCCTCGGTGAGCACGGTCTTCAGGTGCCAGTACTTGGGCTCCGGCACCGTCTCCAGTTGCGTGGTCCCCACCCTGTCCTCCGCAATCGCCGTGTCCCAGAAGCGTTTTAGCGCCCTTGTTTATTAAAGGTTCCTGCACTATGCCTGTGACGATAGAGCCGAGACACCCCTTGGTCAAGACCAATTCTGAAACGGCGCGGTGCCGATCCCGGCTCCGCCCGGACAACATTCATGAGGTGTTAGCGATGCCCACACGCCCGTAAGGCCACTGTCACATAGCGTACAGGGCCCGTCACATGACGAAATCTTTACTTTCCGCCGAATGCCCGCGGCGGTCACCCGCCCGGACGCCCCGGCGGAACGGCATCGGATCGCCTCACGTCAGGGCGGTGAGTTTGTCCGGGTTGCGTACGATGTAGACGCGCTGGACGCGGCCAGCGGCAACGTCCAGTTGGAACACCGTATCGGGTGCGCCGCCGCTGCGGACCAGGATCGCGGTCCCTCCGTTGAGTTCGAGGAACTCGAAGGTCAGGCCGTCGTCCGCGCTCTTGCGGGCCGCCCCCCACAGGAAACGGGCCACCTTGTCGGCCGAAGCGATCACCCGCAGCGGGGCCCTGCTCTTGCCCCCGCTGTCGCCGACCAGGGTCGCGTCCGGAGCGAGCAACGACAACAGGGCGGCGAAGTCCCCGCCGGTCGCCGCGGCGAGGAAGCGCTCGGTGAGCTCACGGCGCTGGGCGGGATCGACCTCGTAGCGCGGATGCCGCTCCTCGACGTGCCGCCGGGCCCGGGCGGCGAGTTGCCGGACGGCCGCCTCCCCGCGGTCGAGGATCCGAGCGATCTCCGCGTACGGATAGCCGAACGCCTCGCGCAGCACGAACACCGCGCGCTCCAGCGGGGACAACGACTCCAGCACCACCAGCACGGCGAACGACACGGACTCCGCCAGCGCGGCCCGTTCGGCACCGTCGGGGAGGACCGGCCCGAAGTCGGTCACCAAGGGCTCGGGCAGCCAGGGGCCGACGTAGGACTCGCGGCGGGCCCGCAGCTGGCGGAGCCGGTCGAGGGCGAGCCGGGTGGTGATCCGCACCAGGAAGCCGCGCGGTGCGCGCACCTGGTCCCGCTCGGCGGCCGACCACCGCAGCCAGGCCTCCTGCACCACGTCCTCGGCGTCGGCCACCCGGCCCAGCATCCGGTAGGCCACGCCCATCAGGACGGGACGGTGCTCTTCGAAGACCTCGGTCGCGGTGTCGGTGGTCATGCCCCCATCCCACCCCCGCCCGCGGCTGCTGTCCAACCCGCGCCGCGGGGACAGCTCAACCCCGGCGGTCGTCCGTCCGCGCCGCCCGGACGGGCGCCGAATCCGGGGCGGGGGGCGACGGCGGCGAGCCGGCGCCGCGGGCCCCGAGCAGGCCGGCCCCGAGGGCCACGCCGGCCGCGACCAGGGCGCTGCCGAGCGCCTGGGGCATCCCGTAGGTCCCCGCCCCGACCAGCGGCGCGGTGCCCGCGGCGGCGACCGGGATCAGCCCGGAGAACAGCGTGGCCCGTTCGGCGCCGATCCGCTGCACGCCGGCGTACCAGCAGACGAATCCGACGACGGTGACCACCACGGCCATCCACCCCAGGGCCAGCGCCTCGGTGGTGTCGGGCGGCCGGAGCCAGGTCCCGCCCGCCGCACCGACCGCGACCAGCCCGACCACCGCGGACTCCACCGCCGCCAACGCGCAGACCACAGCCGACAACAGCACCGGCCCCAGCGGGCGCAGCACGGGCACCGCCAGCACGGCGAAGCCCACCTCGCCCACCAGGGCCCCCACGGAGAACACCAGCCCCATCGCATCGGTGCGCCCCCAGCCCTGGACCGTGAAGGCCCCCGCGGCCACCAGCAGGGCGCCGTGCAACACGGCCCGGCTCGGGCGACGGCCCGCGAGCAGCGGCACCAGCACGGCCACGACGACCGGGGCGCAGCCGACGAGGACCCCGGGCACCGCGGGCTCCGCGGTGCGCTCGGCCGCGAGGACGGCGGTGTTGAAGCCGACCATGCCGAGGGCGGCGAGCAGAAGCAGGCGCAGCCACTGACGGGCCGCCAGGGCTCGGACCGCGGTCAGGGACCCGGCGGGCAGCAGGGGCAGCAGCAGGAGGAAGGCGAGCCCGTAGCGCAGGAACAGCCCACCCGCGTAGGGGTAGTCGCCGAGGAGGCTGTTGGCCGTGAAGGAGCCGCCGACCAGGAGGCAGGCGAGGGCGGCGGAGAGCGCGCCGCGCACCGGGTTCGCGTTCATGGGGGCGACGTTAGGGGCGGTGGTGGACCGGTTTAAGGTCCATTTCCATGAGCGTATCGGGGACCACTTCCGATGGCGGTGCACGGGAACGGGACGCGGGGCCCGGCACTCCGGTGTGGGAGTTGCTAAAGCCCGCCGTGACCGCTCCGGTCCGCCGTCGGGGCCGCGCCCTCCAGTCGGCGTTGCGCGCGGCCGCCCGCAGCGGGCGGCTCGCCCCCGGGACCCGGCTGCCGTCGAGCCGGGATCTGGCCGCCGACCTCGGGGTGTCCCGCGGACTGGTGACGGAGGCGTACGAGCAACTGACCGCGGAGGGCTATCTGCGCAGCGACCGGGGCGCGGGCACCTGGGTGGGCGACGCCGCTCGGGCCGCGCGCCCCGGCGCACGGGACCGCGCACCGGGGCGGCACGGCGCGGCCGTCGACTTCCTGCCCGGCTCCCCCGACCTGTCGTTGTTTCCGCGCGCCGGGTGGACGGCCGCGCACCGGACGGCCCTGGCCGACCTGGCGCACGACGGACTGGGCTATCCGGATCCCGGAGGGCTGCCCCGGCTCCGCACCGCCCTGGCACAGATGTTGGCCCGACGCCGCGGAGTGGTCGCCGACCCCCAGCGGTTGGTGGTCTGCTCCGGAGTCGCCCAGGCGTTGACCCTGGTCGGGGGCGCGCTGCACGCGCGGGGCGGGCGAACGGTGGGGGTCGAGGACCCCGGCAGCCCCCCGCACGCGGAACTGTTCCGGGCGGTCGGGCTACGGACCGTCGCGCTGCCCGTGGACGACGAGGGGGTGGCGCTCGGTCCGCTCGCCTCGTCCGGGGCCCGGTGCGTGGTGACCACGCCGGCCCACCAGTTCCCGCTCGGCATCGGGTACTCCGCCGCACGCCGGGCCGCGCTGCTGGACTGGGCGCGGGAGGTGGACGGGCTGGTCGTGGAGGACGACTACGACGGCGACTTCCGGTACGACCGCTCCCCCGTGGGCGCCCTCCAGGGACTCGACCCGGAGCGGGTGTTCTACACAGGGTCGGTGAGCAAGTCGCTGGCCCCGGGGCTGCGGCTCGGCTGGTTGCTGGCCCCGGCCGGGTGGGTGGACACGATCGTGGCGCGCAAGCGGACCATGGACCTGGGCAACCCGGTCCTGGAACAGGAGGTGTTGGCGGGGTTCGTGGAGGGCGGCGGCTACGAACGTCAGTTGCGGCGGTGCGGGCGGGCCTACCGGGAACGGCGGGACGCCCTGGTCACGGCGGTGCGGGAGGGGTTCCCGGGGGCCGAGGTGACGGGGATCTCCGCCGGGCTGCACCTGATCGCGGCGCTCCCCGCGCGGTACGGCCCCGAGGCGCGGTTCCTGCTCCGGGCCCGGGAGGCTTCCGTCGAGGTGCGCCCGCTGTCGGCCTACCGGGCCGACAGCCGGGCCGCGCCGTCCGAGGACGGCGCGGTGCGGCTGGTCCTGGGGTACGCCCACCTCTCCCCCGCCCGGATCACGGCGGGCGTGCGCCGGCTCGTCGCCGCCGTGGACGGTTGACCCGCCGTGCGGCCGTCGAGCCCGGGGCCTCCCGGCCGACCGATGGCGCGAATGCGACGGCTCGCTTCCCGGTCCGTTCAACGTCCGTGCAGGTGGAACCCGTTGTCAGTGGGTGCTCCTACGGTGTGCCCATGACCCGATCACTACACGCCCTGGCCTATGCACGACCGTCCGCTCTGGAGAGCGCGCCGGACGGACGACGGCTCGGTCTGGAGACCTCGCAGGGCGCGACGCCGACCGGACGGCAGGACCACCCCCGGTTCTTCGCCGGTTTCCTCACCTCCCCGCAGATCGCTTCGGCGGCGCTGCTCGCGGTGGCCGACGTGGCGGCGGCCCGGTACTACCAGCCGCAGTTGCGGGCCTCGCTCGACCCGGTGGTGACGGGCAACGGCGACCGGCTGCGCTTCGAGTCCTTCTCCGGGTGCGGCGGCGTGTACGCCCGGCTCGACGTCCTGGCAGCGGGCCTGGACGGCGGGGAGATCGGGCACGGCACGACCAACGTGGACGTGAACGACCCGCTGCGCGAGGCGCTGTCCCGGCTGGGTACGGACGATCCGCTGCACCTGCGGGTCGGCCCCGAGGAACTGGCGGTCACCACGCTGGACGGTTCCGTCGTGGAGAAGAAGGTGCCGTTGCCGGACCGTTGGCTGCGGGGCTTCGCCGAGGCCCAGGTGATCGCGGCGGGCTTCGAGCTGCGGGCCGAACTGCCGGCCGCCGAGGCGGTGCGCTTCCTGCGGGCCTTGCCCAGGGCCGGCCGGGGCCGGCCCCCGCTGTGGGTGGTGCCCGCCGGGCGCGGCCTGCGGCAGACCACCCGACCGGTGCCGGGCGCGGTGTGCCTGCCTGGTCCGGAGCGACTGGTCGCGCTCCAGCGGGTGCTCCGGCACGCCACCGCCCTGCGGATCTACGGTCCGGCCGCGGTCGGGCAGGAGCCCGCCTCCGCCGCCTGGGAGGTCGTGCTGCCCGGCATGCGGCTGACGCTCACCCTGTCCCCCGAGGCGTCCCGCGGGTTCTCCGGCGAGGGCGGGGTGTTGGAGGCCCTGGCGACGGACGAGGCGGGTGAGGACGCCGATCTGATCTCGGTGCTCCTCGCCTGGGAGCCGCGGATCGACGTCGCCGATCTGGCCGCCTCCTCCGGCCTCCCCCCGGAGCGCGTCCGGGCCGCGCTGGTCCGGCTGGGCACCTCGGGTCGGGTGGGGTACGACACGGCCGAGGCCGCGTACTTCCACCGCGAGCTGCCCTACGACGCGCACCGCGTGGAGCGGCACAACCCGCGGTTGCGGTCGGCGCTCGCCCTGCTGCGGGCCGGCGCGGTCGCCCTGGCGGGCGAGCTGGGCACGGTGACCGCCGCGGACGGCCACGTGCACCGGGTGCGCGAGGACCGCGGGCGGCTGAGCTGCACCTGCCAGTGGTGGGCGGAGTACCGGGGCGGGCGGGGCCCCTGCAAGCACGCCCTGGCCGTGCGGATGGCCCGCCGGGGCGCGGCGGACGCGCCCAGGGCGGACGGGAACGGGCCCGGTGCGGGCGAGGACACGACGGTCGCCGTCGGTGGGAACGCGGGAGAGGCACGAGGATGACGAACACGACGGCCACGGCCGGAACGGCGGCGCGGACGGGGGCGACCGGTTCGGCGCCCGGTACCCCGGAGGACCTGGTGGCGGCCGTGCGCACCGGGAAGACGGCCGTGGTGGTCGCCTTGGTGCGCGACATGGACGCAGCCGAACGGCGGGCGGCGCTCCCGGCGCTGAAGGAACTGCGCAAGGAACTGCGCGGGGCCCGCTGGAACGACCCGGCCCGTGCCGCCTATCCGGCGCTGCACGCGGCGGGTGCCGGCTGCCAGTCCGGGGCCGCGGCCACCGCGACCTGGCTCGCCGGGGCCGACATGCGCTGGTCCGGGGCGAAGTCCCGGCACCTGCTGGACCTGCTCTCGGACCGCACCCCCGAGTGGCAGGCGGAGGTGGCCCGGCGGTTGGCGGACCGCCCGCTGGCCTCCCGCGTCCCCTACGAGCTGATGTCCGGGCTGGTGCAGCGCGCGGGATGCGAACCGCCCACCACCGAGGCGTACGTCCGGGGGTGGATGGAGCACCTGAGCCGCAGCGGCGGGTCCCGCGGACCGAAGTTGCAGGACCGGCTCGCGGCCGATCCCCACCTGGTCCGTATGGTCGCCGCCCTGTTCGCCCAGGACGACGTCGGTTGGCAGCTCGAATGGACCTACGGCAACGACGCCGACCACGGCTGGACGCCCGCCCTGACGGAACTCACCGCCGCCGGGGTCCTGGACCGCGCCACGATGGTGGCCGCCTGCGTGGCACGGCTGCTGCGCGGGGGCAAGCCCCATGACCAGCGGGCGTTCCTGGGGGTGCTCACCGCCCTGTCCCCGACCCGGGAGGAGGAGCGGGAGCGGATCGCCGACTGGACGGCCCTGTTGGCGGACGCGGTGGGTCCGGTCGCCGCGTACGCCCAGAAGGTCCTGGGCGGGCTGGCTCTGGACGAGAATCTGACGATCCGTCAGGTTGCGGAGTCCTCGCGCGGGGCGCTGTTCCGTCCGGAGAAGAAGCTGGTGCGCGCCCAGCTCGTCCTGCTCGGCAAGGTGCTCACCGCCTCGCCGGGTACGGCGTCGGAGCTGCTGCCCGCCGTGGCGGACGCCTTCGGCCACCCGGACACCGACGTCCAGGAGCGGGCGGTCAAGCTGCTGGAGAAGCACGCGCGTCGGGCGGACGAAGGAGTGCGGGCGGACCTCCTCGGGGTCGCCGAGCAGCTGAGCACGGTGCTGCGGCCCCGTGCCGCCGCGGCCCTGGGCTTCGCCCCCGCGGCCCTGGAGCCCCTGGACGCCGGACCCCACGAGGAGTACCTGCCGCCGGTGCCCGAGCCGGTGCGGCTGGACCCGCCGATCGGCTCCGTGGCGGAACTGGCCGAGGAGATCAGCGCCCTGGTGACCGCGCGCGAGGAGGTGGCCGTCTTCGAGCGGGTGCTGGACGGTCTGGTGCGCCACGCCCACGCGGACCGTGCGGCCCTGGTCGAGGCGGTGCGACCGGTCGTCGCACGCCGCTGGTGGTACCCGGGGAAGCACCCCCACCTGACCCCCGACAAGAGGTTCGCGACGAGCACCTTCGGGATCGACGTGGTCCTGGCCGCCCTGTTCGACGCCGTCGGGACGGACACCCTGCACCGGGCGACACGACGCAACGGGGCCGGCGAGGAGGGGGAGTGCCCGCACTCCTGGCTGAACCGGCCCCGCCGGGCCCGGCTGTGGGAGGCCGCGCACCTGGTGCGCACCGACCCCCCGCCGTTCCTGTTGGCCACGCCCACCTGGACGTCCGGGCTGCTGGCCGCCGAGGACCTGGTGGCACGGCTCGCCGAGTACCGGGACCGGGGCGTCCGGCCGGCGGAGACGGACTTCGCGCAGGCACTGTTGCGGGTGGAGCGGGACGGGGGCGCCCGGGCCGCCGAGGCGCTCGCCCTCGGCACCCCGGAGGGCGAACGCCTCGCCCGCTGGCTGACCACCGAGGAGGCCGCGCCTGAGGTGACCTTGACGGCTCCCCTGAGGGACCCGCACCACCTGCTCGTCAACGTGGGCGGGATACCCGGGTCCCAGGAGGAGTGGCCCGAGGTGTTCCGGGGGCTGGGGCTGCCCGCCTCCCACGGCCGCCGCCCCTGGAGCTGCGACCACTGGCACGCCGCCGGCGAGGCCCACCGGTTGGCCGCCCTGCCGGGGCGACGCGAAATGGTGGCCGCCCGCATCGTGGACCAGTTTTCGCGCGTCGCCACGGTGGACGCCCGCGGTGACGTCGCCTACCTCCCCCTGCTCGCCGAGGCACCGGGGCCCGCCGGGGTCGCGGTCCACCTGTCCGTGGCGTACGGGCTGGGCGCCCGCGCCGGCGAGGACCGGACGGCAGCGGTGGACGCCCTGCTGGTGCTCGCCGCCCGGGGCGACCTCGACGCCGCACGGTTGGGCGGCCTCCTGGGCACCCTGGCGGCCGGCGGCACGGTGAAGGCGAGCCGGCTGGTGGACAGCATGAGCACCGCGGCGACGACCGGCGCGTACGCCACCGTGTGGGCGGTGCTCCGCGAAGCGCTCCCGCCCCTGCTGGAGGACGCCGTCCGGTCGGGCAAGGGCGCGCGCGGGCTGGCGGACCTGCTGGCCACCGCGGCGGACTGCGTGGAGCGCTGCGGGACGGGCTCCGGCGTACCGCACCTGGAGTCGTTGGCGGAACGCGGCGGCGGTTCGCGGTTGGTGAGTCAGGCCCGCCGGCTGAAGGCCCTGACCGGCGCGGACGCCGACGGCTGACCGGAGCGGCGGGGGCGACCGGACCGTGACCGCGGGGGGCTGTTACCCGCCGGTCACGGCCGGTTCGCGCATCCGCAACACCGCCCCGCCACGGTGGTCGCATGAGCCCGGACACATCTGACCACCCCCGGCGTCCGCACTGGCGGCGCGATGCCGTGGAACTGGCCGCCCTGTTCACGGCGGTGGCCGTCGCGGACACGGTGGCCCATCTGATCGGCCACGGCCCGGACGGCCCCGAACTGCTGGCCGTCTCGGCGGTGGTCCTGCTGGCCACCGCGGCGTTCCACGCCTGGTGGGCCCACCGGCACCGCCGCCCCGCCCGCCCGCCCCGGACCGCCGGGCGGCCGGGTGGGGCGGGCGCACCACCGGCCGACGCACCGACCACCGGCGTGTGGCGGCTGCGGACCACGGTCCGCGACGCCCCCGGGTCCCTCGCGGCGCTGTGCACGGCCCTGGCCTCGCACGGCGTGGACATCCTCAGCCTCCAGACCCATCCCTTGGCCGAGGGCACCGTCGACGAGTTCCTGCTGCGGGTACCGGCCGGGCTGTCCCCGGCCGAGGTCACCCGGGCCGCCGACCGGGCCGGGGGCACGGACCACTGGATCGAACGCGCCGACGCCCACGACCTGGTGGACGCGCCGACCCGGGTGCTGGCCCTGGCCACCCGGACCGCGCTGGATCCGGCCGAACTGCCCCCGGCGCTGCGCAGGCTCCTCGGCCGCTGCACCGTCCGCCCCCACCCCGCGCCCGTCGACGAGGACGAGGGGGTGCACGGCACCGTGCTGCGGTTGCGCACCCGGGACGGCGGCTTCCTCACCGTGGAGCGCCCGCACCTGCCCTTCACCCCCACCGAGTTCGCGCGGGCCCGCGCGCTGGTGGAGTTGGACGGGCGGCTCGGCCCCCGGGTGCCCGAGGAGCGGTCGGTCCTGGAACTGGGCTCCGGCGCCGCGGTGACGGTGCGCCGGGCGTCCCCGGCGGACCTCGCGGCGGCGAGGGCGCTGCACGAGCGTTGTTCACCGCGGACGCTACGGCAGCGCTACCACGGCTCGTCCCGGGACACGGACCGTCGGCTGCCCCGTCTGCTGCACCCCGCGTACGGGCGCACCCTGGCCGTCTGCACCGCTTCCGGACGGATCGTGGCGCTGGGCCACCTGTTGTGGGACGGCGACGAGACGGAGGTGGCGCTGCTCGTGGAGGACGCCTGGCAGGGGCGCGGCATCGGGGGAGAACTGCTGGGCCGGCTGGTGCGACTGGCCGAGGAGGCGGGCTGCCGCGACGTCCACGCGGTGACCGGCCCGTCCAACACGGCGATGATCGCGGCGCTGCGCGGACTGGGCCGTCCCCTGGACTACCTGGCCGACGACGGCGTCCTCGTCGTCACCGCCGCACTGGGCGGGCCGGAGGCGGACCGGCCCGCCCGGGGCGGTTCCGCTCAGCAGGAGACCTCGTCGTCGTCGTCGAGCGCCGACTCGGTGCCCACCCGGAACGCCCCCGGGTCGAACGTGAGCCGCAAGAGCACCGGGGCTCCCGACAGTTCCTTCTCGTAGCAGACGTCACCCGGGAGCCCCCGCGGTTCCGACCCGTTCCGGGACGCCACCCACGTCCAGCCGTCCGCCTCGGCCAGGGTGCGGTAGTGGTCCCGGACGGCGTCGTGGCCACCGTCGAACTCGTAACTGCGGGTCGCCGACAGCAGTTCCTCGTCGTTGGCGTCGAGGCAGCCCACTTCCAGGACGTACCAGCCCTCGGAGATCCGGGCGCCCCGCGGCGGGGTGCCCAGCAAGGGCACCGAGGAGATCTCCTCCGCCCGGGCCTGGGTGCCCAGGCAGTCGTCCTCGTCCAGCAGCAGGCCCCCCAGCATCCGGTTCAGCCCGAGGAGCAGCGCCAGGCCCACCAGCAGGGCGCCCACCACGGTCAGGGCACCCCACTGCCACACGGTCAATCCGGTCGGCTTCTGCGACACCGCCCCGCCCCCAGGTACGTCCGAAAGCGCCCGTCCCGTCCCCATCGTGGCGCTCGGGGCGAAGGTACACGTCACGGACGCCTTCCGGGGGCCGTCGAGGTGCGGTCCGAGCAGCTGCGCCGCGTTCCCGGTCGGCGGCGGCCCGATCCCGCCGGCGACCGGCGGCGGAAGCCGTGGCCGGGACCGGTTCCCGTACGGGCCGCCGCCGTGACGGGGCGGGGGTCCACGTACGAGGATGTCCGCATGTCACAGAAGAACGACCCGCTCCCCCGTGAGGTCGCCGACGCCTACGTCGACGCCCTCGTCGCCCTCGATCCGGTCACCGGCACCTACCTCGGGGTGCGGGAGAGCCACCGCGCACTGCCCGACTACTCACCGCAGGGGCGGGCGGCCCTGGCCGACCTCGCCCGCCGGACCCTGGACCGTCTGACGGCCGCCGAGGCGCGGCCGGGCGCCGAGGACGAGCGGGAGCGCCGGTGCGGCCGGTTGCTGCGCGAACGGCTCACCGCCGAGTTGGCCGTCCACGACGCCGGGGAACACCTGCGCGCGGTCGGCAACATGGAGACCCCGGCGCACGCCGTACGGGAGGTGTTCACCCTCACCCCCACGGAAACGGCGGAGGACTGGGCCGCGGTCGAGGCACGGCTGCGCGCGGTGCCCGCCGCCCTGGCCGGCTACCGGGAGTCGCTCGCCCTGGGTCTGGAACGCGAGCGGTACGCGGGCCCGCGGCCCACCGCCACCTTCGTCGACCAGCTCGCCGAGTGGACCGCACGGGACGCGGACGGCCTCTCCTGGTTCCACCACTTCGTGGCCCCGGCCCCGTCGTCGCTGCACGCCGGCCTCACCGAGGCGGCGGAGGCGGCCCGGGCCGCGTTCGCGGCGCTGCACGACTGGATGACCGGTACCTACGCCCCGAGGACCGCCGGCGCGCCGAACGCGGTGGGTGCCGAGCGGTACGCCCGCTGGGCCCGCTACTACAACGGCACGGACCTCGATCTGGCCGAGGCGTACGCCTACGGCTGGGCCGAGTACCACCGGCTGCTCGCCGAGATGCGGGCGGAGGCGGAGAAGGTCCTGCCGGGCGCCGCGACGCCCTGGACGGCGCTGGCCCACCTCGATGCGCACGGGCACCGCGTCGAGGGCGTGGAGGAGGTGCGGGTCTGGCTCCAGGAGCTGATGGACCGTGCGATCGCCGAGTTGGACGGCACCCACTTCGAACTCGCCGACCGGGTCAGGGTGGTGGAGTCTTGGATCGCTCCGCCCGGCAGCGCAGCCGCCCCGTACTACACCGCTCCCTCGGAGGACTTCTCCCGTCCGGGGCGCACCTGGCTGCCGACCATGGGCGAGCACAGCTTCCCCACCTACGACCTGGTGTCCACCTGGTACCACGAGGGCGTTCCGGGCCACCACCTCCAGCTGGCGCAGTGGGCCCACGTCGGTGCGAACCTGTCCCGCTACCAGGCGGGCGTGGGCGCGGTGAGCGCCAACTGCGAGGGCTGGGCCCTGTACGCGGAGCGGCTGATGGACGAGTTGGGCTTCCTCACCGACCCCGAGTACCGGCTCGGCTACCTGGACGCGCAGATGCTGCGGGCGGTGCGGGTGATCATCGACATCGGGGTGCACCTGGAGCTGGAGATCCCGGCCGACTCGCCGTTCAGGCCCGGCGAGCGGTGGACGCCCGAGTCCGCGGAGGAGTTCTTCGGCGCCCACAGCAGCCGCCCGGCGGACCACGTGGCGAGCGAGATGACCCGCTATCTGTCGATCCCCGGCCAGGCCATCGGCTACAAGCTGGGCGAGCGGGCGTGGTTGACGGGTCGCGAACGGGCCCGTGCCCGGCACGGGGACGCCTTCGACGCGAAGGCGTGGCACATGGCCGCGCTCTCGCAGGGGTCCCTGGGCCTGGACGACCTGGTGGACGAGTTGTCCCGGCTCTGAGCGCATCACGGGTGCGCCGCGACGTCAGTGGCCGCCGGCCCGCTGGCGCACCCGTGATCCGCCGCGTCCCTTCACGACCTCCAGTTGTGCGTGCACCCGGCGGCGGAGGTCGGGGACGTGGCTCACGATCCCCACCGAACGGTCGCGTTCGCGCAGCGAGTCGAGGACGTCCAGCACCTCGTCCAGGCTCTGGTCGTCGAGGCTGCCGAAGCCCTCGTCGATGAAGAGGGTGTCCAAGCGCACCCCGCCGGCCTCGTCGGTCACCACGTCGGCGAGGCCCAGCGCGAGGGCCAGGGAGGCGAAGAAGGTCTCGCCCCCGGAGAGGGTCGAGGTGTCCCGGGCACGGCCGGTCCAGGCGTCCACCACGTGCAGTCCGAGGCCCGAACGGCCCCGGCCCGAGCGGTCGTCGGAGTGCACCAGGGTGTAGCGGCCCTGGGACATCCGGGCGAGCCGGGCCGTTGCCGCGGCGGCCACCTGCTCCAGTCGGGCGGCCAGGACGTAGGACTCCAGGCGCATCCGGCGTTCGTTCGCGGCGGAGGTGCCGGCGGTGAGCGAGGCGAGCCGGGCGACCCGGTCGTGCTCCGCGCGCCGGGGGCCGAGCGCCCGGACGGCCGCGGTGATCCGGGCGGAGAGCCGTGTCAGGTCCTCGCGGTCGCGGACGGCCGCGGCGTGCCGGGAGGCGGCCTCCCGCAGCCGTTGCTCGGCCCGGGCGGCGGCGCGTTCGACGGCGGGGAGGTCCACGGGCGGCAGGCCGGCGGCGGTGAGCGCCTCGACGTCGGTGAGGACCGTCCGGACCTCGGCGTCCGTCTGCTGCCAGGCGTCGATCCGCTGCTGGAGCGCCCGGTGCGCAGGGCCGTCGAGCAGGGCTGCGGCAGCGGCGTCGGGGGTGTCGAAACCGGCGCGGTAGGCGGCGTCGGAGAGCCGCGCGTCGGCCTCCTTGAGCTGCCGTGCGGCTTCGGCCGCGGTCCGCGCCGCCTCGGCCGCGGTGTGCAGCGCGTCCACCCGCCGTTGCAGTGCCTCGGCCCGGGCGGCGACGCTGAGGGCTTCGCCGCGGGCCTCGGTCAGCTCCGCTTCGACGGCTGCCGCCTCGCGTTCCCACGCCTCCCGCCGGGCGGCTCGCGAGGCGGCCCGGCGGGCCGCCTCCTGCTGGGTCGTGACGCGCCGGGCGTGTTCGGCCTCGGCCCGGTCGAGGGCCTCCCGGGCGGCGTGCAGTCCCCAGGCCGTGCGCCGGGCCGTCGCGAGGTCCGTGCGCAGCACGGTCACGGCCTCGGCGAGTTCCTTCACCGTGGCGTCGCCGGCGGCGGCCGTCGCCGCGGCGCGCTCCCCCTCGATCCGGGCACAGCGCTCGCCGGCCGCGGTGTGCGCGGCGTCGGCCTGCTGGTACGCCGTGTGCGCGGCCTCCTCGGCTCCCCGGTCGACGTGGCCCGGGGCCTTGCGGGCGGGGCGGGGGTGTTCGGTGGCGCCGCAGACGCCGCAGGGTTCCCCGCTGGTCAGGGTGGCGGCGAGTTCGGCGGCGATCCCGTTCAGCCGCTGTTCCCTCAGGTCCAGCCAGTCGTGGCGGGCGCGGTTGGCGCGGGTGTGGGCCGCCCGCAGCTCCTGTTCGGCCTCGACGGCCGCGGCGGCGAGCAGGTCGCGCTGGAGCGCCGCGGCGTGGCGCCCCTCGGCGGACTCCAGCCGACCGGCCAGCGCTTCGGCCCGGGCGAGGCCCTGCTGCGCGGCGTCGATCGCGTCGCGCAGCGCGGTACGGGTGGTCTCCCAGTCGTCGAGCCAACTGGCGGTGTCGTGGAGCAGTTCCCGGTCGGCGGCCTCCTCCTCTTGCCACCGGTCCCGTTCCCCGGCGAGTTCGGCCGCTCGGCGCTCGACGCGGCGGGCCGATTCGAGGGCGCCGAGTTCCTCGGCGGCCCGGCGGGCCGCGGTGTGCAGACCGTCGGCGTCGAGGGGGACCGGGGTGTCCGGGTCGCCGGCGGCCGTGCGGGCGGCGGCTTCGGCACCGGCCGCCCGCTGTCGGCGGGTCTCGGCCTCGTCGCGCAGTTCCCGGGCGGGGGCCACGGTGTCGGCCCGGCGGGCCGACTCGATGCGGAGCAGGTCCGCGCGGTGTTCCGCGGACCGCTCGGCGAGGGCCGCCGCCCGTTCCCGCGCCCGGGCGAACCGGGTCTGGAGCCGGTGCCGTTCGCCCGCCCCGTCCAGCGCGGAGCGGGCCGCGCGTAGGGCGGACTCGGCCGTGGTGAGGGCGCACTCGGTGTGGGCGAGGCGTTCGAGCGCGGTGCTGCGGGCCACGGCGGCCCAGCCGAGGAGGGCGGTGCCGAGGCCGGGGTCGCCGGGCGACAGCTCGGGCAACGGCGACTCCACCACGTCCCCGGCGGCGGTGACCATCTGGTTGGCGAGGGCGAGGAGTTCGGTGTCGGCGGTGCGGACGGCCTGTTCGCCGGCGCGACGCCGTTCGGCGAGGCGCTGTTCCACCGCGGCGAAGCGGCCGGTGTCGAAGAGCCGGCCGAGGAGCCGGCCGCGGGTCTCGGCGTCGGCGCGCAGGAACCGGGCGAAGTCCCCCTGCGGGAGCAGGACCACCTGGCAGAACTGTTCCTTGCTCATGCCGAGGAGTTGGCCGATCTCCTCGCCGATCTCCTGGTGGGAGCGGCTGAGGTCCTTCCAGGCGCCGTCCTGGTGCGCGCGCAGGGCGCTGTACGCCTTCTCGGTGGTGGTGCCGGAGCCGCGCTTCTTGGGGCGGGTCCAGGAGGGTCGGCGGGTCACCTCCAGTCGGCGCCCGGCGACGGTGAGGTCGAGGCTGACCTCGGTGACCGTGCCGGGGTCGGCGTGGTCGCTGCGCAGGTTGACCCCCTGGGGGCTGTGCCGGGCGCCCGGCACCGATCCGTACAGGGCGTAGCAGACCGCGTCGAGGACGGAGGTCTTGCCCGCGCCGGTGGGGCCGTGCAGCAGGAAGAGACCGGCGCGGGAGAGGTCGTCGAAGTCGATCCGTTGGGTGGTGCCGAAGGGCCCGAACGCCGTGAGGCGCAGCTCGTGGAGTCTCATCGGGCGGCCTCGTGCAGGGTGTCGGCGGCGCGGACCTCGTCGAGGGCGGTGCGCAGGACGGTCCGTTCGTGGTGGTCGGGTGCGGCGCCGCGGACGTGGGTGACGAAGTCCTCGGCGATCTGCTGGTCGGTGCGGCCGGCGAGGCGTCGGGCGTAGGAGGCGTGCCCGTCCCCGGCGGGCCGCTCCGGGTCGAAGACCAGGCTCAGGGTGTGCGGGAAGCGGGCGGACAGCCGGGCCATGGGGTCCTCGGGGCGGACCGGGTCGGTGAGGGCGGCCTCGATCCAGGCGTCCTCGTGGGGGGTGAGCGCGGGGTCCGCGAGCAGGTCGTCGAGGTGTCCGCGGAGCCGGGCCAGCGGGCGGGGGACGGGGCAGTCGAGGCGTTCGGCACGCACCCCGCCGGTGGCGTCGAGGTCGACCAGCCAGGTGCTCTTGCGGTGGTGCACCTCGGAGAAGGAGTAGGCGAGCGGGGAGCCCGAGTAGCGCACCTGGTGGCTCAGGGTCTGGCAGCCGTGGAGATGGCCGAGGGCCGTGTAGTCGACCCCGTCGAAGACCTCCAGCGGGACCGAGGCCACACCGCCCACGGTGATGTCGCGTTCGCTGTCGCTGGGCTGTCCGCCGGTGACGAAGGCGTGCGCGAGCACCACCGAGCGGGTCCCCGCGGGGCGGGCGGCGAGGTCGGCCCGGACCCGGTCCATCGCGGCGCGGAGCACGCTCTCGTGGCGGGCCCGGGGTACGCCCAGTTCCTCGCCGACCAGTGCGGGCTCCAGGTAGGGCAGCCCGTAGAACGCGACGTCGCCGTGGGCGTCGGGGAGCAGGACCGGGGTGCCCACCGCGTCGGGGGCGGTGCGCAGGTGGACGCCGGCGTGCGCGAGCAGCCCGGCGCCGACGCCCAGCCGGCGGGCGGAGTCGTGGTTGCCGGAGATCATCACGGTGGGCACGCCGAGGGCGGCGAGCCGGTGGAGGGTGTCGTCGAACAGCTCCACGGCGGCCAGCGGGGGAACGGCTCGGTCGTACACGTCCCCGGAGACCACCACCGCCTCCACCCCGCGGTCGCGGACGGTGGCGAGGAGATGGGTGATGAACTCGGCCTGGGCGTCGAGCATGTTCACCCGGTGGAAGGACCGACCGAGGTGCCAGTCGGACGTGTGCAGGAGCCTCATGGCCCCGAGACTAGCCGGCGGGTCCGACAGCCGGTGCGGGTCGCGGGACGGCACTCAGGCGGGGCCGTACGCCTCCCCGCCGAGGTCGAGGGCGGCCGTGCCCGCGGTGGTGTCCGCGAGCCAGGCGCGCAGCGCCTCGACGTCCGCGTCGGGCAGGGCGATCTCGATGGCCACCGCCTCCCCGTAGCGCACCTCGCGCACCTGGCGTCCGGTGGCGCGCAGGTCGTTCTGCACCTTGCCCGCGCGCTGGTGGTCGACGGTGACGGTGGCGATCCTGAAGCGTCTGCGGGTGACCGTCCCCAGGGCGTCCAGGGCTTCGCCGACGGCGCCCCCGTAGGCGCGGATCAGCCCCCCGGCGCCGAGCTTGACGCCGCCGTAGTAGCGGGTGACGACGGCGACGGCGTACCGCACGTCCCGGCGCAGCAGCATCTGGAGCATCGGCACGCCGGCGGTGCCGCCGGGCTCGCCGTCGTCGGACGCGCGCTGGACGGCGGCGTCGGCCCCGATGACGTAGGCGGTGCAGTTGTGGGTGGCGTCGGCGTGCTCCCGGCGGACGCGCGCGATGAAGTCCTGTGCCTCCCGTTCGGTGGCCGCGGGTGCGAGCGCGCACAGGAAGCGCGAGCGGTTGATCTCGATCTCGTGCACGCCCTCCCGGGCGACCGTGCGGTACTCGTCCTGCATCGTCCCAGCCTATGCGGTGTGCGGCGGGAGCCTCGCGCCGGCGCCGGGGGCGGCCGGGAATCCCGGGGGTCCCCGTCGCGTTGCCCGGAACGGACGGAAGCGCACGAGGAGGCGGCACATGTACGGCGACCGGGACACGGTCCGCAGGATCCTCACGGAGTCGGGTGACACCTGGGCGGTGGTGGGGCTGTCGAACAACGAGTCGAGAGCGGCGTACGGGGTGGCGCGCGTCCTCCAGCGCTTCGGGAAGCGGGTGGTGCCGGTGCACCCGAAGGCGGAGACGGTGCACGGCGAGCCCGGGTACGCCTCGCTGGCCGACGTGCCCTTCGACGTGGACGTGGTGGACGTGTTCGTCAACGCGGAGCACGCCGGCGCGATCGCCGACGAGGCGGTGGCCAAGGGGGCCCAGGCCGTGTGGTTCCAGCTCGGGGTGGTGGACGAGGCGGCGTACGAGCGCACCCGCGCGGCGGGGCTGGACATGGTGATGGACCGCTGCCCCGCCATCGAACTGCCCCGGCTGGGGTGATCCGCGGGCGGTCCGGATCAGGCCCGGCCGAGCCCGTCCACCAGGACGGCGCCGGGCAGCTCGGCGAGCGCCTTCCCGGGCATGATCAGCTTGCCTCGGCGCAGTCCGCTGCCGAGCAGGACGTGCGTCAGGTCCAGGAGGCGCGGATCGACGAACAGCGCCCAGTCGGCGGGCAGCCCGACGGGGGTGATGCCGCCGTGTTCCATGCCGGTGAGCCCGGTCGCGGTGTCCATGGCGGCGAAGGACGCCTTGCGGGCGCCCAGTTGACGGCGGACGGTCCCGTTGACGTCGACCCGGGCGGCGGACGGGACCAGGCAGGCCGCGAGGGTGCTCTCGCCGCCGCGCTTGCCGGCGACCACGACGCAGTTCGCGGAGAAGGGGAGCAGTTCCGCCCCGTAGTGCTCGACGAAGGCGTCGGTGTCCGCCCACCGCGGGTCCGTCTCGACGTGGAGGACCTCCTCCGCGGGAACGGTCCCCCGCCAGTGGCGGAGCGCGTCGACGACGGGGACGGGCAGGGCGTGCAGGCGGTGGAGGGCGGGGGCGACGTCGTCGAAGGAGTCGAGGGGGGCTGGCATGCCGGAACGCTAGCAGTCCGCCGGGGTCACCGAGCCGGGGGAACGGCCACCGCCATGGTCATCTCGACGGGGACGGTGCCGTCGTTGCGGTAGGCGTGGGGGACGTTGGCCTCGAAGGTGGCGGAGGTGCCGGCGGGCATCGGATGGGCGGTTCCGTCCACGACGAGGGTCATCTCCCCGGCCGTGACGTGCAGGAGCTCGACGGTGCCGTTGGGGTGCGGGTCGGAAGCACTGCCCTCGCCGGGCATCAACCGCCACGACCACAGCTCCAGGGGGCCGCGGCGTTCGGTGCCCACCAGGAGCGAGTTGCGGCTGCCGGCCTCGGTGGACCACATCCGGACCGCCTGCTCCGCAGCGACCAGGCGGACCTGGGGTCCCTGTTCGTAGTCCAGCAGGGTCGCGATGCTGATGCCGAGGGCGTCCGCGAGCTTCACCGTGGTGCCGACGCTGGGGTTGGTCCGGGCCTGTTCGATCTGGATGACCATGCCGCGGCTGACGCCGGAGCGGGCGGCGAGGGCGTCCAGGGTGAAGCCGCGCTCCCCGCGCCAGCGCTTGAGGTTGCGGGCGAGGGACTGGGTGAGCTGATCGAGGTCCGACACGTTCCGTCCAAGGTCTGGGCTGGCGCGCCGTCGACGCGGCGCCACGGCGGTGCACCGCACTGTACTTCCCGCGCCGTCCCGGGTGGCGGGTCCCTTCGGTGCGCCCGGGCGCGCCGAAGGGACCCGCTGGCGCCTCGGCCGCCGGACGGGTGCGGGGGGCGGCGCTGGCCACCCGGCGCGCCGACCACCACGAACCCGTCGAACACCCGTGACCGGGTCGTTGCCCACCACCACTAGGGTTACTGCCCATGTGGCCAGGACAGCAGCAGCCCGGGGGCGAGCAGAACCCGCACCAGCAGCAACCGAATCCGTACCAGCAGCCGGGGTACCAGCAGCCCAACCCGTACCAACAACCCGGGTACCAACAGCCCAACCCCTACGCCCAACAGCCGGGGCAGCAGGCCCCGTGGGGCGCGCCCACCGTGCCGGCGGGGCCGGTGGTGCCGGGCCCGGGCGGCGACGGCGGCAAGGGCGGCGGGAAGCGGACCGCGTTCGTGGCGATCGGAGCCGCGCTCGCGGTCCTGGTGGCCGCCGGTGTCACCGGGTACCTGGTGCTGGGCGGCGAGGAGGGCGAGGGCGGGAAGCAGAAGGACGCCAAGGGCGCTGACACGAGCACGTCCCCCTCGGCCCCGGCGGCCCCGGCGGCCCCGGCGGAACCTTCCGCCACCGAGAACCCGCGCGGCGGCGAGGAACTGAAGCCCACCGTCGCCGGGTGGAAGGTCGTCTACAACCCCAAGCGCGGGGTCGCCTTCGACGTGCCGGCCGACTGGGAGGTCGACCAGCCCGGGATGTCCGTCGGCTTCGAGGACTCCAAGTCCGACAAGATCAAGCCCCTCATCGTGATGTCGGCCCCCGCCTACTACAAGGCCGAGTGGTGCACGTCCGACGACGACAAGGACGGCAACAGCAGCAAGACCGCCCTGGCCACCGTGGGCACCAAGGGTGCCAACGGCGCCACCAGCGCCGAGGACGCCGCCGTCCGCCAGGCTCCCTGGTGGGTCTACGGCGGCTACACCCAGCCCGACCGCAAGAGCATGCGGTTCGACGAGAAGGGCACCCCCTTCACCACCGCCTCCGGCATCAAGGGCAGCATCGCCCGCGCCCACTCGGTGAACACGCCCAAGAAGGGCGCGTGCATCACCGACGGCAAGTCGGTCGCCTTCGGTTTCAAGAACTCCAAGGGTGACTACGTCGCCTGGAACCTCTTCGGCGCCAAGGGCGTGAAGGAGGAGGTCCCGGACGCACTGATCACCCAGATCCTCAAGACCGTGAGACTGCACGGCGAGCCCACGGACTGACCCCCGGCGGCCCCGCGGCGGTGGCGGACGGAAAACGAGTTGGCCCCCGACCGGTTCATGACCAATAGTCCCGGAGTGAACTCCGCCACCGCCAAGCGCTCCCGGTCGCCCCGCTGGGCCGGCCGCAACTACGTCCTGCTGACCGCCGCCACGGTGATCACCAACCTCGGCAGCCACGGCGCGCTGATCGCCGCCGCGTTCGCCGTCATGGAGTCGGGCGGCAGCACCGGTGACGTGGGACTCGTGGCGGCGGCGCGCACCGTGCCGCTGGTGCTCTTCCTGCTCATCGGCGGGGCGGTCGCGGACCGGGTGCCGCGCCACCGGGTGATGGTCGCCGCGAACGCCCTCAACTGCGTCTCCCAGGCGGTGTTCGCAGCCCTGGTCATCACCGACGGGGCCACCCTCTGGCAGATGATGCTGCTCTCCGCCCTCGGCGGCACCGGGCAGGCGTTCTTCAGCCCGGCCTCCGAGGGCATGCTGATGTCCTCGGTCACCGGTGAACAGGCCAGCCGCGCCTTCGCCCTGTACCGGATGGCCATGCACGGGGCGGGCATCGGGGGCGCGGCGCTCGGCGGAGCCATGGTCGCCGCCCTGGGGCCCGGCTGGGTCCTCGCGATCGACGCCGCCGCCTTCGCCCTGGCCGGTGCCCTGCGGGCGTTCCTCGACGTGCGGCACATACCGGCCCGGGAGCCTGGGGCGGGACTGCTGGCGGACCTGCGGGACGGCTGGCAGGAGGTGATCGGCCGCCCCTGGCTCTGGTCGATCGTGGCGCAGTTCTCCGTCGTGGTCGCCGTCATCGGGGTCTCGGAGGCCGTGTACGGGCCGCTGGTGGCCCGGGACGAGTTGGGCGGCGCGGCTCCCTGGGGGTTCGCGCTGGGCGCCTTCGGCGTCGGCACGGTCCTCGGGGCGCTGTTGATGGTGCGCTGGAAGCCGCGCCGACTGCTGTACGTGGGCACCCTGTGCGTGTTCGTCCAGGCCCTGCCGGCCGCCGCCCTCGCGGTGGCGGCGCCCCTGTCGGTCCTGGTGGCGGTGATGTTGATGAGCGGGGTCGCCATCGAGGTGTTCGGCGTCTCGTGGATCACCGCCATGCACCAGGAGGTCCCGGAGGAGAAGTTCTCCCGGGTCTCCGCGTACGACTGGTTCGGCTCGGTGGGTCTGGTCCCGGTGTTCACCGCGCTGGCCGGCCCCGCCGAGGGGGCCTTCGGCCGGTCGACCGCCCTGTGGGGCTGTGCGGTGCTGGTGGTCGTGGTGACCGCGGCGGTGCTCTTCGTCCCCGACGTGCGACGGCTGACCCGGCGGGAGGCGCCCGCGGTGGAACCCGCCGAGCCGCCGGTGGCCGACCCCGACCCCGTCCGTTGACCCGACGCCCTCAACCGACCCGGAAGGCTCCGTCCGGCGGCTCGGGCGAAGCCACCGCCTCGGCGTCCCGCACCGCCGTCGCGCCCCCGGTGCGGGAACGCAGCGCGGGGCCGTGCTCCACCCGGGCCGGGAAGGGGTCGGCGGCCGCCCGGCGCGCCAGGTCCGCCACCGGCAGCGGGGCGTACGAGGCGACGAGGACGAGGTTGCCGAACCGGCGCCCCCGCAGGACGGCCGGCTCGGCGATCAGCGCCAGTTCGGGGTAGACGGCCGCGAAGGCTGCCAGTTGGGAACGGAGGAAGGCGAAGGGCGCGCCGTCGGCGAGGTTCGCCGCGTAGCAGCCGTCCTCGCGCAGCACCCGGCCCGTCTCCCGCGCGTAGTCGAGGGAGGTGAGGTGGGCCGGGACCCGTGAGCCGCCGAACACGTCGGCGATCAGGAGGTCCGCGGAACGCGCGGGGGCCGCGGCCAACCAGGCGCGGGCGTCGGCCCGGTGCACCGCGATCGGCTCCCCGGGGTCGAGCGGGAGGTGCTCGGCGACCAGTGCGCTGAGCGCTCCGTCCGCCTCCACCACCTGCTGTCGGGAACCCGGGCGGGTGGCGGCCGCGTACCGGGGCAGGGTGAGCGCCCCGCCGCCGAGGTGCACCACGTCCAGCGCACGGCCCGGCGCCGCGGTGGCGGCGGTGTCGATGACGTGCCCGAGCCGGCGGGCGTACTCGAACTCCAGGTGGGTGGGGTCGTCGAGGTCGACGTACGACTGCGGGGCGTCGTCGACGGTCAGCAGCCAGGCGCAGCGGCGGTCGACGTCGGGCAGCAGTCGGGCGGTGCCGTGCTCCACGGCCCGGACGACGGGTACGGGTTCCTCGGGTTGCTCCACCCCTCCATTGTCGCCGCCCGCGTCCGGTGCGACCGCCGTCGACGGCGGTCGCACCGGAGCCCGCGCTCAGTCGACCCGGGACACGGTCCCCGCGCCGACGGTCCGGCCGCCCTCCCGGATCGCGAATCCGAGTCCGGGCTCCAGCGGCACGGCCCGTCCCAGTTCGACGGTCACCGTGACGGTGTCGCCGGGGCGGGCCACTGCGGTCTCCCCGAGGTCCACGTCCCCGACGACATCGGCGGTGCGCAGGTAGAACTGGGGCCGGTACCCGGTGGTGAGCGGTGTGGACCGACCGCCCTCGGCCGCGGAGAGCACGTAGACCCGTGCCGTGAAGCGCCGGCTCGGCACGGTGCTGCCCGGGGCGGCCACCACGTCGCCGCGGCGCACCGCGTCCCGGGCGGTCCCGCGCAGCAGCAACGCCACGTTGTCCCCGGCCTGCGCCTCCTCCATGGGCTTGCCGAAGGTCTCGACGCCGGTGACCACCGTGGTGAGGGCCTCGGGGCCGGTGCCGAGCACCTCCACCCGGTCCCCCACCCGCACCGTGCCCCGCTCCACCGCCCCGGTCACGACGGTGCCGCGGCCGGTGATGGTGAGGACGTTCTCGACGGAGAGCAGGAACGGGGCGTCGACGTACCGTTCGGGCACCGGTACGAAGGTGTCGACGGCGTCCAGCAGCGCCACGATGGACTCGGTCCACTGGGGGTCGCCCTCCAGCGCCCGCAGCCCGGACACCCGCACCACCGGCACGGCGTCCCCGCCGTAGCCGTGCGCGGTGAGCAGCTCGCGGACCTCCAGCTCCACCAGGTCGGTCAGCTCCTCGTCGCCGGCGTCCGCCTTGTTGATGGCGACGACGACGTGGTCGACGCCGACCTGCCGGGCCAGCAACACGTGTTCGGCGGTCTGCGGCATGACGCCGTCGAGCGCGGAGACCACGAGGATCGCCCCGTCGAGCTGCGCGGCCCCGGTCACCATGTTCTTGACGTAGTCGGCGTGGCCGGGCATGTCGACGTGGGCGTAGTGCCGGGTGTCGGTCTCGTACTCGACGTGGGCGATGTTGATGGTGATGCCGCGCGCGGCCTCCTCGGGGGCGCGGTCGATGCGGTCGAAGGGCACGTAGGTGCCGGTGCCCCGCTCGGCGAGCACCTTGGTGATCGCCGCGGTCAGAGTCGTCTTGCCGTGGTCGACATGGCCCATGGTGCCGATGTTGAGGTGGGGCTTGGTGCGGACGTAGGCCGTCTTGGCCATGGGAGTTCCTCGCCTCGTGGAGGTGCGTGACGGGTCCGGAGCGACGCTCCGGACCGGGGACCCCTCGGTGTCGCCGACCCTCCCCCTGCGGGGTCCGCCGGACGATCCGGGAAGGGTCAGCTTCGGGCGCCGCCGACGGTCACGGACGAGCAGACGACGGCAGCCTTCGGGGCATCCGCTACCGCGGATGCTGCGAGGAGGAAGGCGTGCCGGAACATGGGGAGATCGTCGCGCAGTCGGCGGTGCGCGTCGACCGAATTAATCCGGCCGGGCCCGCGACCCGCCGGTGCGGCCGGGGCGCCGGGACCGCCGCCCCTACGACGATCATATGTGCGGGTCGGTTACGCTCCCCGGATGCTGGAGACCACCGCCACCCGGCCCGCACCGATATCCGCGACCGTCCCGGCGCGTTCGACGGCCACGGCCGTCCGCCTGGCGGGTGCCCTCTGGTCCCCCTGGTCGCGACTGTCCCTGTTGGCGGTCCTGTTGGCGGGTGCCGCGCTCGGCATGGTGGCGTTCGAGCCGCAGCGGCTGCTCGCGCACGAGGGGTGGCCGGTCCAGTTGCAGGGGGCCGCGGCGGCGGTGGTGTTCGCCGTGCTCTACGGCGTGTGCACGGTGGTGTTCGTGCCCCGCCCCTTGTTGAACCTGGCGGCCGGTGCCCTGCTCGGGGCGAAGTTCGGGCTGGGGGCGGCGATCGCGGGCACCGTCATCGGGGCGGCGATCGCCTTCGGGCTGGGCCGGGTCCTGGGGCAGGACGCCCTGCGCCCCCTGCTGCGGGGACGGTGGCTGAAGGCGGCGGACGGACAACTGAGCCGTCACGGGTTCCGCTCGATGCTGGCGGTACGGCTGTTCCCCGGGGTCCCCTTCATCGCCGCCAACTACTGTGCGGCGGTGTCCCGCATGGGCTGGTCGCCCTTCCTGCTCGCCACCGCCGTGGGGTGCGTCCCCAACACGGCCGCCTACGTGATCGCGGGCGCCCGGGCGGAGACCCCCACCTCGCCGGGGTTCCTGGTGGCCATGGCCTTCATCGCCGTCACCGGAGTCGGCGGTGCGCTGGTCGCCTGGCGCAAGCGGCACCGGTTGCGCGCCTGATCCGCATCCCCTCGCGGGTCGGGCCCGACCCGTCCGGGTGTCCGCCTCCCCCTTTGCGCGCGGGGCGGCGCCGCACGGCTCCCGCCCTGCTACCTTGTGTGACTCATCGTGCACATGACGTCACTGTGGGGAGTCTGCGTGAAGGTCGCCTGCGTCGGCGGCGGGCCCGCCGGTCTGTACTTCTCGATCCTGATGAAGCGCCACGACCCGTCCCATGACATCACCGTCTACGAGCGCAACCCCCCGGGATCCACGCACGGCTGGGGCGTGACCTACTGGAGCGCGCTGCTGGACCGGCTGCGGGAGGGCGATCCGGAGTCGGCTCGGGCCGTCCGGGAGCACGCGGTGAGCTGGCGCCAGGGCGTGGCGCACGTGGGTGGCCGCACCACCGTGCAACCCGGCGACCAAGGGTTCGGCATCGGGCGGCAGGCGCTGCTCACCCTGCTGGCGCGGCGGGCCGAGGCCCTCGGCGTACGGGTCGTCTTCGACCGGAACGTCACCGAGCCGCCCGAGGCGGATCTGGTGGTGGCCGCGGACGGGGTGCACAGCGCCCTGCGGCAGCGGCACGCCGCCCACTTCGGCACCGGGGTGACCACCGGCCGCAACCGGTACGCCTGGCTCGGCACCTCCCGGGTCTTCGACTCGTTCACCTTCGCCTTCGCGGCGACCGACCACGGCTGGGTCTGGTGCTACGGCTATCCGTTCAGCGCCACCCGCAGCACCTGCGTCGTCGAGTGCTCGCCCGCCACCTGGCACGGACTGGGGCTGGACCGCGCCGACAGCGCCGAGGGGCTGGTCCTCCTGGAGAAGCTGTTCGCCGAGCCCCTCGACGGCCACCCGCTGATCGGTCGCGAGCACTCCGCCGAGCCGGCGCAGTGGCTCACCTTCCGCACCGTGACCAACCGCACCTGGCACCGGGACAACCTCGTGCTCCTCGGCGACGCGGCGCACACCACGCACTACTCGATCGGCGCCGGCACCACGCTGGCCCTGGAGGACGCGATGGCACTGGCCGACGCCCTGCACGACGCGCCCGAGCTGGGTACCGCCCTGCACCGCTACGAACGGGAACGGCGCACCGCACTCGTACCGGCGCAGAGCGCGGCGCGCTACAGCGCCCGGTGGTACGAGGACCTCCCCCGGTACCTGGCGCTCCCTCCGGAGCAGATGTTCGCGTTGCTCGGACAGCGGCACTCACCGCTGCTTCCGCACCTGCCGCCGCGGCTGTACTACCGGCTCGACCGGGCGGCGGGGCGGCTGGACGCGCTGCGCCGGGTCAAGCGGTGGGCAGGCCCGCGGCTCGCCCGGACCGTGCAGTCGCTCTCCCCGCGGCGCTGACCTCCCAACCCGTCCGGTGCCGCACCACCGGCCGCCGGACGGCCGCCCCCCGGCCGTCCGGCGGCCGGTTCCCGTTCACCCCGGGCCCCTAGGCTGCGCACGAGACCGCCCGGGCCGCCCTCCTCGCGGGCCGCAGGCTCGTCCTTCCCCGCCGTCCCGTGGGCAACGGACCGCTCCGCGCGGCCCGGCCCCACTCAGCACTGGATGCCGCCCTTCCATGTCTTGGTTCGAAGCCTTCGTCCTCGGACTCGTCCAGGGGCTGACCGAGTTCCTCCCCATCTCCTCCAGCGCCCACCTGAGACTGACCGCGGCGTTCGCGGGCTGGCAGGATCCCGGGGCCGCGTTCACCGCGATCACCCAGATCGGCACGGAGACCGCCGTCCTGATCTACTTCCGCAAGGACATCGCCCGGATCGTCTCCGCCTGGTTCCGCTCGCTGACGGACCGGTCCGTGCGGCGGGACCACGACGCCCAGTTGGGCTGGTTGGTCATCATCGGCTCGATCCCCATCGGCGTGCTCGGGGTGACGCTCAAGGACCAGATCGAGGGGCCCTTCCGGGACCTGCGGCTGATCGCGACGACGCTGATCGTGATGGGGGTGGTGCTGGGGGTCGCCGACCGGCTCGCGGCACGCGACGAGTCGGGCGGCCGGCACCGGGCCGCACGCCCCCGCAAGACCCTGGAGGACCTCGGGGTCCGGGACGGACTCGTCTACGGGTGCTGCCAGGCCCTGGCCCTGATCCCCGGGGTCTCCCGGTCCGGGGCGACCATCAGCGGCGGTCTGCTGATGGGCTACACCCGTGAGGCGGCGGCCCGGTACTCCTTCTTGTTGGCGATCCCCGCGGTGCTCGCCTCGGGCGCGTACGAACTGCGGGACGCGGGCGAGGGGCACGTCTCCTGGGGGCCGTTGGTCTTCGCGACGCTCGTGGCCTTCGGCGTGGGATATGCCGTGATCGCATGGTTCATGCGTTTCATCACCACCAAGAGCTTCATGCCCTTCGTCTACTACCGGATCGCCCTCGGGGTGTTGCTGTTCGTCCTCGTGAGCGCCGGGGTGCTCAGCCCCCACGCCGGCGAGTTCGGGCACTGACGGGGCGCCGGAGGGAAGGCGCGGAGCGGCCCGCCCCGGAGGCGCTGTCCAACCGGGACGGGCCCTCAGCTCACGCAGCCAGCATGGGCTGTTGACGGCTCCACCCTAGGACGCGGTACTGACACCACCCGGTCGCCCCGCAGGGGACGGCGATCACTCCTACCTCGCCGCAGCCCGATCAAAACCCGCCAGGTCCTCGAAATTCAGCCGCGAGCGAGAGAGTTGCCTCACAGACCCACTCCCGGCGGACCGCTCGGCGGACTACCGGAAACCGCACATGACCTGCACGTTCTCTCCGCAAAGCCCTCCGCATCACCTTGCGTACAGTGATGAACTATAGGCAAGGCGTAGCGGATGGTCAGATCGAGCGCCTAAGCTTCGTGTCATGTCCCGCACCCAAGAGCATGCCGGTTGCGTGCGTTCCGCCGACTCCCTCAACGAGGAGATCCGTGATCTGTGGCTGCGGACGGGCGGTCGCCTGTCCGCGGAGGAACGACGCACCTACGAGGCGCTGGTGACCGAGTGGGCCGCCGCCGTCCGGGCGGACGTCACGACCTGGTGACGAGCACGACCGGCGCCACGCACCCCCCTCGTCCGCGCGCCGCCCGCCCCCCGGGCGGCTTCTGACCCCCCATCGGGCTCCCGGGCCCACGAGGCCGGGCCGGCCACCACCGTGGCCGGCCCTCTTCCGTGGTCCACGAGGACGCGGCCAGGGGAAGGGCGCACGACCCTTGGCGTGACGGCACCGGGGGTCAACACTGGACGCATGACCCAGCGCGTGGACCTGGCCACCGTGATGGACCGTCTCGCCGTCGACTCCCTGCTCACCGAGTACGCCCGCGCACTCGACGCGGGCGACTGGGCCGCGTTCCGCCGCCTCTTCGTCCCCGGTGGGCACGTGGACCACCCCTGCGCCGAGGACCCCGCGGAGCACCCCGCGACGGACACGGACGCCGTCGAGCGTCTGGCCGCCGCACTGGCCCCCCATCCCACCCGACAACACTTCCTGGTCAACCGGCTGCTCTCCTTCGACCTGCTGGAGCACGACGAGGGCGACGCCGCGCGGGTGAACGCCGACTACCTCGCCGTGCTCTACCGGGCGGACGGCTCCGTGGACGCGGCGCCGGACGTCGAGCACGGCGGCCGGTACGCGTTCCTCGCGGTCCGCACCCGCGAGGGCTGGCGACTGCGGGAGGCGCTCGGGGAGCGGATGTGGCGCAGGGCGCGCACGACCGGCGACTCCACCATGTGATCCGGCGCGAAGGTCGCACGGTTCCTCCGGCCGCCGTGGGCCCGCGCGCGCCACGGGCGGCCGGCGCATGCTGGACGTGCGGAGCGCACCGGCCCCGGAACGGCGGCCCCGCACTCCCGGGGCAGTGACGGAAGGCGGGCCCATGGACGAGGCGGTCGACGGACGACACCCCGGGCGCGCCGTTCCCGCCGCGCAGTGGCGCCGGTCGGCCCTCGCCCTGCCGGCCGGCGCCCTACCCGCGCTGACCTTTCCGGCACCCGCCTTGTGGTGGCTCGCCCCGGTCGCGCTGGTGCCCTGGCTGCTGCTGCTCCGCGGAGCCGCCACGGGGCGGCGGGCCGCGCGGGACGGGTGGCTCGGCGGGCTCGGGTTCATGCTCGCGGTGCACCACTGGCTGCTGCCCAGCCTGCACGTGTTCACGGTGGTGCTCGCGGGGCTGCTCGGCCTGCTCTGGGCGCCCTGGGGGTGGTGGGTGCGACGGTTGCTCGGCGGCCGACCGGGCCCCGGGCGGGCGGGCGTCGCGCTGCTGGTGCTGCCCTCGGCCTGGTTGGCGATCGAGGTCGTCCGCTCGTGGCAGGGCTTGGGCGGGCCCTGGGGCCTGCTGGGGGCCAGCCAGTGGCAGGTGGACCCCGCGCTGCGGCTGGCCTCGCTGGGCGGGGTGTGGCTGGTGAGCCTGTGCGTGGTCGCCGTCAACACGGCGCTGGTGCTGTTGCTCACGGCGCCCGGGGCCCGACTGACGGGGGCGGTGGGCCTCACGACCGTGGCGGTGGGCGCCACGACGGCATGGGCCTGGGCGCCGGTCCCCCGGTCGGCCGGTGCCGCACGGATCGCCGTGGTCCAACCCGGGGTGGTCGACGGGCCTCAGGCCCGCTTCGCCCGCGGCGAGCTCCTCACCCGCTCCCTGGTCGGCCGGCCGGTCGACCTGGTGGTGTGGGGCGAGAGCAGCGTGGGCCGGGACCTGGCGGACCGGCCGGACCTGGCGGAGCGCCTCGCCGCCCTCTCCCGGGAGGTCGGCGCCGACGTCCTGGTCAACGTCGACGCCCGCAGCACCGGGCCCGACGCCCCGGCCGGCATCTACAAGAGTTCGGTGCTGGTCGGCCCGCACGGCCCCACCGGCGACCGGTACGCCAAGATGCGGCTGGTCCCGTTCGGGGAGTACGTCCCGGCACGTTCCCTGCTGGGCTGGGCGACCTCCGTGGGCAGGGCCGCGGACGAGGACCGGCGGCGCGGGACCCGACAGGTGCTGATGGACACCGGAGGGGTGCGGGTGGGCCCGTTGGTGTGCTTCGAGTCCGCCTTCCCCGACCTGAGCCGGAGGTTGGTCGAGCGGGGCGCCGGAGTGCTGGTGGCCCAGTCGGCGACCTCGACCTTCCAGGACGGCTGGGCACCGGCGCAGCACGCCTCGCTGGCGGCACTGCGGGCGGCCGAGACCGGACGGTCCGTGGTCCACGCGACGCTCACCGGAATCTCCGCGGTGCACGGGCCCGCGGGCGAACCGGTGGGGCCCCGGCTCGGCACCCGCGGAGCCGCCGCGCAGGTGTACCGGGTGCCGCTGGCCACCGGGACCACCGCGTACGTCCGGTTCGGCGCCTGGCCGGTGGGCGCGGCCCTGCTCGTCCTGGGGGCGTACGCGGGGACCGGGGCGGTGCGCCGGATCAGACGGCGCCCGGCCCGGCCTGCTCCTGGATCGCCAGCACCACCCGCTCGCAGAGCTCATGGGTGGCCAACGCGTCCCGCGCGCTGATCGTGCGCCCGGCGCGCACCTCGTCCAGGAAGGCCAGCACGACCTGCTCGATCCCGCGCTGTCGGGCCACCGGTACCCAGTCCCCGCGCCGCCGGACACTGGGCTGGCCCTTGTGGTCGACGACCTCCGCGAGGTTCAGGACCTGGCGCTTGCTGTCCTGGCCGGCCACTTCCAGCACTTCCTCGACCGAACCGCTCAGCCGGTTCATCACGCCGAGGGCGGTGAAGCCCTCGCCCGCGAGTTGGAGCACCACGTGGTGCAGGAGCCCGTCCTGGGTCTTAGCCCGCACCCCGAAGTGGTCGACGGTGCCGGGTACGAGGAAGCGCAGGGTGTCCACGACGTGGATGAAGTCGTCGAAGACGAAGGACCGCGGCTCCTCGGGGAGTCCGACGCGGTTCTTCTGCATGACGATCAACTCGCGCGGGTGTTCCAGGCACTGGGCGTACCCCGGCGCGTGACGGCGGTTGAACCCCACGCTCAGGGAGACCCCCCGGTCCTCCGCGAGCCGCACCAGCCGATCGCAGGCGGCGAGGTCGTAGGCGAGCGGCTTGTCCACGTAGGTCGGCACACCGGCTTCGAGGAGCCGGGCCACGATCTCGGGGTGCGTCTCGGTGGGGGCGTGGACGAAGGCCGCGTCGATGCCCCGGGCGAGCAGGCCGTCGAGGTCCGTGTGGCACCGTTCCTCGGGCAGGTGGTACGCGGCGGCGACCCGCCGGAGGGTTTCCGGGGTGCGGGTCTGGAGGTGCAGTTCCACGTCCGGTTGGGTGGTGAGTACCGGCAGGTACGCCTTCTGCGCGATGTCGCCGAGTCCGATGCAACCGACCTTCACACGTGTCTCCTGCCAAGCGGTGCGGGCTACCGCCGGGCAGCATACGTGGCCCGCGGCGGTCACCGGTCGGCCGATCCGGTCGAAGCCCCCCGCGGTACGGCGTCCCCGGCGCGGGCCGGGCCACCCGCCGGGCGTCGGCGGGGCCGGCGCCCGGGCCCGCCCCGTCGAGGGCACCCGGGCGGGGGCGTCCGCGCTAGGACGCGCGCCCGGGGGCCCCGGGGCTCGGCGGGTCCTCGTCCAACTGCCGCCACAGTCGGGTGATCGCCGTGCGGACGGCCTCTCCCCGGGCGTCGGCGGTCAACGCGTCCAGCGCGCCGCGGGAGAGCAGCAGATGACTGCGGGCGGCGTCACGGCGGCCGAGCTTCGCGTAGTCCGCGGCGAGGTTCAGGTGCAGGGTCGGGTAGAGGGCCCGCGCGGCCGAGGCCGGCCCGCGCGGGGGCACGGCGTCCACCGCGAGTTCGTCGGCGGCGGACAGGGCCCGCAGGTCCCAGGCGAGTTCGACCTCGGGATCCTCCTGGGTGTCGGCCAGGTAGTGGGCGAGGGTGCAACGGTGCAGGGGGTCACCGTCCTCGGTGAGTTCCCCCCACAGGGCGAGGAAGCGGTCCCGGGCCTCTTCCCGGTCACCCCCGTGGTGCAGCATCACCGCCTGTCCGATGCGGGTGAGCGTTTCCTCGTGCTCCCCGTCCTGCGTCTCCCGCCCGTTGCGCTGCACCACCACTGCCTCCGCCGGTCCGCCGGGGCGCGGTCGGCCTCCGGGGCACCGGCCCCGACGCCGACCGCGCCGCTCGCCCTGACGCTAACCGCCGGGGTGACGGTGACCGGGCAGGCGCGGGCGGGGTACGCACCACTGGTCCAGCCCGGCCCCGGACACCCGCCCGCGCGCTCCGCGGGAGCGGTGTGCTCAGCCCAGGTTCGGAATCCGCCAGTCGATCGGCTCGTGCCCCTGGCCGGCCACCGCCTCGTCGATCTGGGTGAACGGCTTGGACCCGAAGAACTTCTTCGCGGACAGCGGCGAGGGGTGGGCCCCCTTCACCACCACGTGCCGCTCCTGGTCGATGAGCGGCAGCTTCTTCTGCGCGTAGTTGCCCCAGAGGACGAACACGGCCGGGTCGGGCCGGTCGGCGACCGCGTGGATGACGGCGTCCGTGAATCGCTCCCAGCCCTTGCCCTTGTGGGAGTTGGCCTCCCCGGCACGGACCGTGAGCACCGCGTTCAACAGCAGGACGCCCTGCTGCGCCCACGGCATCAGGTAGCCGTTGTCCGGCACCGGGTGGCCCAGCTCGGCGTTGAGCTCCTTGTAGATGTTGCGCAGCGACGGCGGGGTCTTGACCCCCGGCCGCACGGAGAAGCACAGGCCGTGGCCCTGGCCCTCGCCGTGGTAGGGGTCCTGTCCCAGGATCAGGACCTTCACCCGGTCGTAGGGGGTGGCCTCCAGCGCCGCGAAGACCTCGTCACGGGGAGGGTAGACGGGCCCCTTCTGCCGCTCCCCCTCCACGAACTCGGCCAGTTCCTTGAAGTACGGCTTCGTCAGCTCCTCGCCGAGGACGCCGCGCCAGGATTCGGGCAGCAGGGTGTCGGTCACGTGCAGTTCCTCCGGAAAACGGTCGTTCGGCGGCCGTGCCGTGCACGGCCGCCCCCACACCCGAGAAACTACCGGCCCCCACTGACAGGCGACCCCGTTTCCGGTCCTACCAACTGGTTTTCCTACGGAGTTCCCACATCCGCATGACCATGGACGGGTCCAGGGCCCGCTCGACCCCGGAGATCTCCTTGTTCGCGGCCATGTAGAGCCGGCTCTGCCACAGCGGCAGCAGCCGCGCCTCCTTCGCGAGGATCTCCTGCACCCGCTTGAAGTCCCCCGCCGCCGCGGAGCGGTTCGGCTCCCGCTGCGTCCTCGGCAGCAGGTTGGAGTCGATCTGCCGGGAGGCGTAGGGGATGCCCAGCACGTTCCGCTTCCCCACGAAGGGCGCGATGAAGTTGTCCGGGTCGGGGTAGTCCGGGGACCACCCGCGGCCGAAGGCCGGGTACTCGCCCTTGCGGTAGCCGGCCTCGAACGTCTTCCACGGGCTGCTGCGCAGGGTGATCTCGAACCGTCCGGACTCCTCCAGCTGCCGCTTGATCTCGGCGTAGGCGGCGGCGGTCTCCGACCCGTAGCGGTCGGAGGTGAACCACAGTTCCAGCGGCACCGGCTCGAAGATGCCGGCCTGGTCCAGGGTGGCTGCCGCCGCCTCGGCGTCGGGTTCCCCGAAGGCGTCGAAGTAACCGGTCGTGTGCCCCGGCAGACCGCTGGGGATCATGGAGTACAGCGGGTCGACGGTGTCCTTGTACACCTTGTGCACGATGGCGTTGCGGTCGATCAGCTGGGCCACCGCCCGGCGCACGGCCTCCTCGCCGGCCCAGCGGTCCTTGGGGTTGAAGATCAGGTAGCTGACCTCGGTGCTGGCGCCCTCGACGAGTTGGAGGTCGTCCTCGGCGGCGCGCTCCTGGAGGTTCGCGACCTCCTCGGCGGCCAGGCCGCGGTAGGTGACGTCGATCTTCTCGTCGCGCAGGGCCCGGGCGAGGGACGTGGAGTCCTGGAAGTACCGGATCGTCACCTCGTCGTTCTTGCGGTCCGCGTACCCCTTGTACTTGGGGTTGCGGGTCAACCGCGCCTGGCGGCCCTCCTCGTAGGAGGAGAGCACGTACGGGCCGGAGCCGGTGACCTTGGTCCCCGTGCGCAGGGCGTTCGCCGGGTACTCGCGGGGGTCGACCAGCGACATCGCGGGGGTCGCCAGGACGTAGGGGAAGGTCGCGTCGGGCCGCTTGAGGTGGAAGACCACGATCCGCTCGCCGCCCGCCTCCACGCGGTCGAGGCTGCGCAGCAGCCCCTTCGGTCCGTTCGGCACGCCGATGCGCAGGATGCGGTCGAAGCTGTGCTTGACGGCCTTGGAGTTGAGGACGTCCCCGTCCGAGAAGGTCAGGCCCTCCCGCAGGGTGCAGGAGTAGGTCCGCATCGAGTCGTCGGTGAAGTCGCACTCGGCGGCGTCCGGCTCGGGGGTGGAGGCACCCGCGGGGTAGCTGAGCAGGGTCTGGTAGACGTTCCGATACAGTTCCCAGGAGCCGTCCCAGGACGCCGCCGGGTCAAGCGTGCTGGGCGCGCTCGTCGTCCCCACAGTGATCTTTTGGTCTTCCTGCGATGTGCTGTCGGCGACGAACCCACATCCGGAGACCACGGACATCACCACCGCGGCTGCTATGTACTGCAGACGCCGGAACCGGACGAACACGCGCACGCTCCTCGAAAATCACACAAGCCGTGGGGGGCCGGCCGACCATATCGCAGCTCACGCGCGGTGCAACCCCCCTCGTCGGCACCTCTCTGATACCGATCCGGTCACGCCCGACGCATCACGGTCGACTTCCGTCAAGAGGGCCTTTGGCCACCACTGGAGACTGGCCGGAAACAAACCGGTGGCCTCGTCGCCGGAGCGCGCTGAGTCCCGGCGCCCCGGCGACCGCCGTCCCGCCGGGACTCAGCGCACCAGGACGTCCACCAGCCGCTCCAACTCGGCGCGCGGATCGGTGGTGAGCCCGGTGTGCACCGGCCCTGGCTGCACCACGGTCGACCGGGGCGCCACCAGCCAGCGGAACCGGCGCCCCGCGTCGTCACGCCCGGCCTGACCCGCCTCCGCTCCCCCCGCGCACACCTGCTCCACCCCGTGCAGGGCCGCCCGCACCCCGACCAGGTCCGCCCTCGGGTCGAGGGCGAGCAGTCGCGTCTCGTCGAGGTGGATGCGCGCGGCCACGAACGACCGGGCTCGGCAGTAGACCACCACTCCGGCGTTGATGAGTTCGCCGCGCTCCACCCGCGGCACCACCCTCAGCACCGCGTACTCGAACACGTCCCGCCCGCTCATCGGTCCCCCCGTCCCTCGCCGACCACCAGCCAACCGGCCCTGCGCCCCGTCAACCGTGGGTCCGGCGGGCCCAGTTCGATCCGACGGTGGATGTCGCGGGCACGGGGCGACAGCGTCGACACGTAGGCCCCGCGCACGGCGTCGGGGGTGTCGAAGCCCTCCTCGCCGGCCAGCCAGGCGTCCGGCACGGCGGCGGCCACCTCGTGCAGCAGGTCCTCCGTCACCAGCGGGGCCAACTCGGCGGCCGCCGCGGCCAGGTCGGGGGCGAAGGGCGCCAGGGCGTGGTCCGTCGCGTCGTAGGAACGCGCGGCCGAGGCGGTGGCGGTGGGCCAGTTGTGGTGCCAGATCATGCTGGCGCCGTGGTCGATCAACCAGAGGTCGTCCTGCCACACCAACAGGTTGGGGTTGCGCCAGGACCGGTCGACGTTGTTGACGAGCGCGTCGAACCAGACGATCCGCCCCGCTTCCCGCGCATCGACCGCGTAGGCCAGCGCATCGAACCCGAGGGCGCCGGACAGGTAGGCCGTGCCGAGGTTCGGCCCCGCACTGCCCCGGAGGAGTTCCTGCACCTCGGGGTCGGGCTCCCCGAGGCCGAGCACCGGGTCCAGGTCGATCACCACGAGGTCGGGGACGCGCAGTCCGAGCCGCCGGGCGAGCAGTCCGCACAGCACTTCGGCGACCAGGGTCTTGCGGCCCTGCCCCGCCCCGGTGAACTTCATCGCGTACGTACCGAGATCGTCGGCCTCGACGATGCCGGGGAGCGAACCGCCTTCGCGCAGGGGCGCGACATAGCGGGTTGCTACGACCTCTTCCAACACTTTCCCAGGCCACCCATCTCTTCGTCCTTGCGATCCACGAACGACTTCTCCGGTGCGTGGAGTCAGGAACCGCCGGTCAACGGCGGCTCGGGGAATCCGTGGACTTCAGGCCGGCGAGCCGGTCTCCCCGTTCCTCCGGCGGACCGTCGACGGCGCCACGCCCCTTGCTGCCGGCTTCCGGCACGAAGTGAGCATAGTAACCGAGGGTGACCGTCCGAGCCGCCGGGCCAGGATCACGACGGACTCTCCGGCTTCCCACCTGAATCGACGTTGCCTGGCCGTGCGAACGGACGAGCCCGTCATCCCCTACCGGGCCGTACGCCACCTCGCCGCCGTCCCGATCCGGACCCGACACTGAGCGACGAAGACCACCAGCCGGAGGTGCCGGGCAGCCAGCTGGTAGCGCCCAACACCTCACGCGCTACGTCCACCACCGAACGTCCGTCGGTGGCCACTCGCACCGTGTCCAGAGGCATCTGCTCATCCAGGATCCGCGCCTTACGGGCGCTGCTCTCCAGTTCGTGCTCCAGCTCCGAGCCCAGCTCCCGACCCGTCAGCCGCTCACGAGCGGTGGTGCTGCGCCGGGGATCCCCCTCCGGAGCGGGATGTGCCTGCCCCATGAAGTCGCCTTCGACGACGCAGTGGGCGACCCTCGCGGCGCGCAGACGCGCTGAGACCTCCCACCCCACGGTCGTCTTGCCGACGCCCGCGCCCCCCGATGAGCAGTACCTCTGCTTGATCCACAACGACACCCTGCCACCGAGGGGTCGAACTAGCGCGAACCGGATGCGCGCAGAACAAGGGAGGCAGGCCCTAGCGATCAACTGCTCAGCGCGTCAAAGAGACACGCTTTGGTCTTCCGAGTCAGGAACTCCAGGTCGTCCCCGCCTCCCCGGGGGTAGCCCGTGGCGGGAGAACCGTTGGGGTCCAGGGCTTTCGTTCGAATCTCGCCTTGCTCGACATCGGGCGCGTTTGAACGGGTAGATCCCTGGGGTCCGGATCCCCTACGCCGGACTGACTGGAGTGGCAGCCATGAGCGATCGGTGCGGAACGCGGACCATGTCGCCGGTGGCGCTCGGCGTGGATGACGGAGGCTGGTCGCCTGTTGCCGCGGGCGAGTCGGGAGCGGTGGTCTTTCGCAGTGCCGACGCCACCCGGTACGCCAAGTGCGTGCCTGCTGCGGGAGAAGCCGATCTCAAGGCCGAGCGCGACCGGGTGACATGGCTGAGCGATCAGGGTGTGCCCGGATCCCGAGTGCTCGACTGGCAGTCTGGTGATGCTGGCGTCTGTCTGGTGACGAGTGCGGTCTCCGGCACACCTGCTGACCAGGCGCCCGCTGAGGATCTGCGAGCCGCCTGGGAACGCATCGCGGACGCGGTCCGCCGGCTGCACGACGTACCCGCGTCCCCGTGTCCCTTTCGCCGGGGTCTGGACTCCATGGTCGCCATGGCGCACGATGTTGTGGCGCGCGACGCCGTCAACCCCGAGTTCCTCCCCGAGGACCAGCAGCAGACGCCCAGCACGGAGTTGCTGGACCGCGTCACCCGGCAGATCTCACGACGGCGAGAGCAGGAAGCCACCGACCTGGTCGTTTGCCACGGGGACCTGTGCCTACCCAACATCATCCTCGATCCGCAGACCCTGGACGTGTCCGGCTTCATCGACCTGGGCCGACTCGGACTGGCCGACCGCTACGCCGACCTGGCGCTGCTGCTCGCCAACGCGCGGGAAACGTGGACGGACGAGGAGCAGGCTCGGGACGCGGACACGGCGTTCGCCGAGAGGTATGGCATCGCCCTCGACCAGGACCGCCTGCGCTTCTACCTCCACCTCGACCCACTAACCTGGGGCTGATCGACTCCTGAGATCAGCGGGCTCACCAGAGGAAGATGCCGGCGACGTGGAGTCCAGCCAGGTAGATGGTGGCGGCCTTCTCGTAGCGTGTGGCGATTGCGCGCCACTGATTCAAGCCGCTGACGCACCGCACAACGGCATCGCGCTGTCTACACGCCTCCTGATCGAATGCCGGTGGTCCGCCACCGGCTTGCCCACGCTCGACCGCGCGCACACCGAGGCCGCACGGGCACTCGCCGAGGAACTCGTCCGGGAGCAGGTCTCCTTCATGCTCCAGCCCCGGGGACTCCCCCGTCATGGACCAGCGCCGCTCCCTGCACGGACCGGGGCCACTCCACAGCCTGGTCGGGCCCGCCGACCCGCTCGCCGTACCGACTGAACGCGGGTGGAGGCCCACCCCGACATCGTCCAAGCCGTGACCGACAACGAGGCCGGCATCGACGGCGGCGCCCCGCTCGACGCCGTCATGGGCGACCACGACCTCGACACCTACGAACTCCGCAGCGGAGGCACGGCGTCATGACCACGTACAAGGTCGTCCTCAACCCCCAGGCCCAGCACGCCCTGGCCGGACTCGTCCCGAAGCGGCGCCGCGCGATCCGCGAGGCGATGCGCGGACCCCTCATCACTCGTGGACTTCTTGTCCACGGACCTGTTGACCGCACCGCATGGTCGGCGAGCCGGGCCCCGCGGCGGTTCCGGACCCGTCCCCGGCCCGACTCCGCGCCGCCAGTAGGGTCTTCTCGTATGGACAACGTTGAACTGAGCGACGCCATAGCGGACTTGGCGAGCCTCGTCGGTCGCGTGGAGGAGACCGGCGAGCGGGTGTGTGTCGTCGATGGCGGCGAACCGACGAGTGTGCTCCTTGCGGCAGCGGAACTCGCCGAGCTGGAACACTTCGCCCAACGGACCCACGGCGGCGCGCGATACCGGCCCAGCCCCGGATCGGGACAGGGACACCCCCTCGGTCCGGACCCGCAGGGCCCGTACATCCGATACGTGCACGCCGGCGGAGGACGGATGACCTTCGTGCGGGACCGGGTGGTCGTGGCCGAGCTGAGGTCCGTGGCGGAACTCGACTGGCTGGAGGACAGGGCACGCATGGCCCGCCAGAGCTACATGCCCCCGAAGCAGGCAGCCGCGTTCGAAGAGTTCCTCGCCCGCCAAGGCCCGATGGGCGACGGCGTGGCGTGGATCGCCGACAGCTGGCGGTGCCAGCAGCCCTTCACGGAACTCGTCTTCATCAAGGGGCCGTCCGCCAAGGACGTCGCCCTCGCCTACGGGGCCGACTCACAGGACATCGCCAACGGGCTGCTGCTCCACCAGGTCGAGGAGCAGGACGCGCGGGAGGGCACCGACGACCTCACCCGTGTGCTGGCCTTCGGGGAGGAGAACGGCTGGACGTGGTTGGGCTACCACGACTTCGACCACGCCTTCTCGCGCTCCCTCAACCCTCCTCCCGAGCAGCAGATCACACTCGGCGCAAACATGGGCAAGGCCATGTACACCTTCGACTACTTCAAGGACGGGGTGTACCAGAACCCCCTCCCCATCGAAGACGACGCCGAGGACCAGCGGGACGTGTACGAGCTCACCTGGTACACCCCGGGCCAGCCGCCGTTCGCCCCGGAAGCACCGCTGTCCTTCCTCAACCTGCACCTACGCATCGCGGAGAAGGCAGACAACTGGACGGACGACATCGCACTGTTTTTCGAAGGCCTGGAACGAGCCTTCAACCTCACCCTGCCCCGGAACGCGATCACCTCCGGGAACGTGCGCTGCGCCCGCCCGGCACTCGAACGGGTGAAGGGCGTCCCATCGGGCGGCACCCCGGATCTACCGGCGCCGGGCTACAAGATCGCCCCTCAAGCAGACCCCGGCGGCATCCACGCGTAGTCCGCACCCGCTTCTGACGGCTTGCCCCACGCTTCGGGGTGGAGGTACGTGCCTCTCTCCTCCTCGGGCTTCTCTTCCTCCACGACCATGGGATGGGCACGTGCGAAGGGGTCCTGCCGAACACCGGTCACCTGCCAGGACACCTTCACTTCCGGACGGTCAGTGGCGATCGCGAAACGGTTGCCGCTCACCTCCTCGGACACGGTCACCTGCGCGAAGCCCCCCATGACGGTGAGCTGATAGCGAAAGTCGCTGTTCAACGCCGCGAAGTATTCGGGAAGCACAACAACCGCCACCCCTTCACTGTCCGTCACGGCGATTCCACTATAGAGGTTCAACTGCTCCGGTGATTCGATGCCCGCGTGATTCAAATATCGATTCTCAGGATCCAGTGGATGGTCAATTCGGAACTGACCACTTCCCTTCGTGAGAGTGCCACTGACACCCACTCTCCCGCTAAATTTCCCTGCATATCCGTAGTCACTCTTCCCCCACACCCCATAAGCCGCATAGCCATTGTTCGCCTCCCCGACCACGCCATTTCCGTGCAGCACGGTGCACTCACCACGGACACCGGCAGACAACTCGTTTCCCACGCCAACCCTACTGATGACGGAGTCATTCACATATGTCGGCACCGTTTTCCACCTTCCCTCGAAGCTGACTCGCGGGCGTTCGAGTGCACTCGCGACAGCAGCACACCCACTTTCTTGGAGTTGCTGCCACACCAGGGGAACCTTCCCCATCGATGATCGCAATCTTTTGATACGCCAAAAGGGGTACCTAAGGGCTTTCAGGGAATCGAGGTGTTGCTTCCCTGCAAGCCCTTAGGCTGCGGGTGTTGGTGGCCTACGGCTCGCGGCAGCCTTCACACCTGTCGGTGCGCTGCTGACGAGTGACAGGTGTTCCTCGTCCGCGATCTGGGATTCAGCGAGCCGTTCACGGCCCGACGGATCGGTTTTCCGGAACACCCGGCATTCGCAGAGGTCCGCGAAGAGGGCTGTCGCGCGTCCGGCTACGGACTGGTCGACGTCCCTGGCGATCTGGCTCACCGCGTCGCCACGGTGAGCTCGCTGATCGCGGGCGCCCCGCCCCGGCCAACGGCGAGGTGGGTCGCGCCGCACCTGCCTTCCCCGCCGTCCCGGGGCCGTCCCCGGGACTGGGCGTCTGAACGGCGGCGTGCAGCCGGTCCGTTCCCACCCGGTGGAGAGCACCGGTCCTTCGGGGCCGGGTGACACCTCGGCCGGTGCCGGGGTGTCACCGTTCCTCCGGTGCGACCGGTGGAACGGCGGGTGTCCTCGGGAGCGGGCGGAGAAGCACGACCCGGGCCACGGCAGGCGTGAACAGGGCGGTGAGGGGGGCGGAGAGGTTGAGTACGGAACGGAAGGCCCGCCCGACGACCGGGTCGCCGGGGTAACGCTCCTGCACGCGGTTCAGGTACCAGTCCGCTGCGCGGTCCGCGGGCCCGCTGCCGACCGCGTTGCCGATCGCGCCGGGCATCTTGCGGTCCGCGCCGGCGGAGATGTCCCACGCCTGCCGGGACGCCGCGAGGACCGCCCGTTGCACGCGCCGCGTCGTAGGGGTCCGTTGAGGACCGGCCAGCGCGTCGCGCAGGGCGACCGCGCTCATCGCGGCGACGGCCATGCCCTGTCCGTAGACCGGGTTGAAGGTGCACAGGGCGTCCCCCGTGGCGAGGAAGCCGGCCGGATGACCGGGCAGGTCGTAGCGGCGGCGGATGTTCGCGGCCTGCCGGTAGCCGAACGCCGGTGTGAGCGGTTCGGCTTCGTCCAGCCAGTGGTGCAGGAGGGGGTGCGGCAGCCTCTTGACGTAGGCCACGAACGCGTCGTCGGAGGTGGGCGGTTCGTCCCCGCGGAGCCCGGAGACGATGACCAGGTGGGTGCCGTCCTCCAGTGGCAGTGCACCGCCGGCGTGGACCTGGGCCGGACTGGGATAGACGTAGTAGCCGGCCGTGTCGCCGCCGAGGACGCCGCTCCTGCCGCGGTAGAGGCGGGACGCGTAGGCCAGGCCCGTGTCGATGGTCTCCTCGCGGGGGGCCTCGGCCCCGATCGCCGTGAGCCATCGCGGGGCCCTGGTGCGGCTGCCTGAGGCGTCGACCACCAGGTCGGACTCCAGGGCGCGTCGTTCCCCGTCGGCGCCCTCGGAACGGTCACGCAGCAGTACGCCCCGCACCCGGGAGGCGTCACCGAGGAGCCCGAGCACCTCGGTGGACTCCAGCACCTCGATCGCTGGATTGGCGAGAACCCGACGCCGGACCAACCCTTCCAGCTGTGCACGGGATCCGGTGTGGATGTGCAGGGTTGCGGGCAGGCGCCGGAACCAGCGCCCGTCCTGCCACTGCACCAGGCCCGAGGGCATGCCCACCCGCGGTGCCCCCTCCGCCGCGAGTTCCGCGAGGAAGCCGGGCAGTAGTTCCTCCAACGCCGACTGCCCGCCCTCCAGCAGGACATGCGGGTGTCGTCCCTGCGGTACCCCGGACCGCGGCTCCATGCCCCGGGGGAACCTGTCGCGCTCGACGACGGTCACCCGGTCGGCGTACCCGGCCAGGACGTGCGCGGCGAGGAGTCCCGCGAGGCTCCCGCCCACGACGACCGCGTGTCGCCCGTCCCCGGTACCGCCTGCACTCCAACGCCGCCCCTTGCCAACGGTGTTCACCGACGTCCTCTCTGATCGTCCGTCATGAGAAGACACCAGTATCGGGCTTGCCCGCACGGATCGGCCGTGTTCGCCCCATTCAGGCCCGAAGGACGCGTCTTCCCCGGGGACCGTGGCGGCGCGGATCGGCTACCGGGACGCAGCGACCCCGGTGACGGACCGGCGGGCGGATCGTCATCCCGCGCGAGCGACGCTCCGGCGCAGGCAGGCGGGTCCGACCGTACGTTCCGTACCGGGGGCGACCGCGCGCCGTCGGCTCCCGCCCGCGCGGCGGCACCGGGGTCTTCCGTACCCGTTCGGAAACGGAAGACCCCGGCGCCTGACCGCGGAGGCGGCCGGCGGTTCAGCCGGCCAGCACCCTCGTGTGGATCTCCGTCACCGCCTTGCGGGCCGAGGTCAACGCCCCGTGCTGCCAGGCGATGGTGTGGCTGAGCCAGTCCCCGGCGAAGTAGACCTGCCCGGCCGGTTGGTTCAGCAGCTGGTACTCCGGCCCGGTCTGGGAGGGCCAGGCCGCCCAGCCGCCCTCGATGAACGGGGTGCGGTGCCAGGCCACGCTGAACGAGGAGGCGAGTTCCGTGCGGTACTTGTCACCGTGGATCTTGACGCCCTGGGTCACCGCCCGCCGCTCGCGGTCCGCGTGCGTCAACGCGCCGTAGGTGACCGCGGCGTTCCCCGCGTGGTAGTAGCCGACGACGATGCCGCGGTTGCCCTGGTAGCCGTGGGAGGGGTACCAGACGGTGAACAGGTCGTTGTCGGTCGGAGTGACACCGCCGTAGATGCGCTGGTCCGTCTCCCACCAACGATTGCGGTACTCAAGGGCGATCTTCCCGGCCGCGCCCGCCTGGGGGTAGCGGAGAGCCGTCGTGACGTTCGCACCGAGGTTGTGCTCTACACGTGCCATCAGCATCGGCGGTATGGCCGCGATCACGAAGTCCGCGGTCTCGGTGGTCGGTTGGTTCTGGGGGTTCACCCAGGTGACCGAGACCCCGGACGTTTGGTTCATGACCCGGGTGACACGCGCGCCGTGGACGATGCGGGTGCTGCCGATCGCCGTGGCCAACGCCTTCGGAAGGGCGTCCATCCCGCCGACCGGCTGGAACATCGCCGTGGCCTGCTGGTAGTCGAGCTCGAAGGAGAAGCGGTGTCCCAGTCCGCTGGCGATGACGTCCGAGAGGGAGGGCGGCGGCCCGAGGACCGTACCGGTCTGGAAGCCCGCGCCCGGCTCCACCGAATAGCCCCGCCTGCTGCTGCCGGTGTAGGCCCAGTTGTCCGCCCGGCCTTTTATGTCGCCGAAATCCTTCAGGAATTCGAGCAGCCGCTCCTTGTCCGTCGCGGTCAGCGACTGGTTCAAGGCGCCCTGGTCCGTTGCCTTGGCCAGCAGTTCCGACACGTAGCCGTACACATCAGCCTTGGCGGTCCGCCAACGCACCGCCTGATTCGCCAGCGCCGGACTGTTCTCATGGTAGATCAACGCGTTGGCGTTCTGGTTGACGAAGGTCTCCAGCTTGACGCCGAGTTCCCGGCAGTAGTCCAGCGTCACATGGGACTGCGGAATTCGGGCCGGGCCTGCGTTGAAGTAGTCCCCCTCGGCGAACGTCGCCGTCTGGGCGCGGTAGTCGAGGTCCGTCTCCGTGGTGCCGTTGCGGACCGTCCAGCTGCGGCCGCCCACCCGGTTCTTGGCCTCGAGGATCCGACAGTCGTATCCGGCCTTGCCCAGTTCGTACGCCGCCGCGAGGCCGGCGATGCCTGCACCGAGTATCAGGACCTTCTTCCCCGCCTGCTGTCGGTTGTTGGTGAAGTCGGCGCGCTTCGGCGGGCGGTAGTCACCGGCGACCGCCCGGGGAACCGGCGCCAGACCGAGCGCCCCCATCGCTGAGTACATGACACCGGCGCCTCCCGTGATCCCCATCGCTCTCAGGAAATCGCGCCGTGAAGTCTTCGCCACCATTTTCCTCCATTCCCCCTTGCCCCGGAGTGTCATCCGGGGTTTCTCTTTGTGAAGTTCTGGCCGTGTGGGGGGAAGGTGGCCGGTGCGCCAGAATTTCTTCACTAGCAATTATCGTCCACGAATCGGCCGAACATTTCGCGAACATCGCCTATGGTTGAACGATGCCATAGGCACACTCGTCGCACAAGGCACTGGACTTCGTGTCCGGCACACTCATCACAGGACTTCCGGGGAGCGAAACGGAATACGTCCGAATGACCATTCATCCTGTCATTCGCCGTTGCCCGCCGGTCGGGCCTCACCGGAAAGCGGGGCGAAGAATTCCGGAGAGCGCAGGGCGGACCAGCCGCCTGCACGGCCCTCGGTGCCGGCCTGCGGCACGCGAACCCGACGGAAGCCGTCGGGCCCCCGACGCTCAGCGGCGGGTCGCGGCGATCGTGCGGTAGTGCCGGGACCACGGACGCGCGCGCTCGAAGGCGGCCGCGGCCGAGAGGACGTCGACGTCCGCGTACCGACGCCCCGCGATCTGCAACCCGACCGGCAGGCCCTCCCCCGTCAACCCGGCCGGCACCGAGATGGCCGGATGGCCGGTGAAGTTGAACAGGTGGGTCAAGCACCAGCCCAGGACCGGGTCCACCTCCTCGCCCTCGATCCGGTCGGGGCCCACGGTCCACCCGTCGTCCGCGTTGTCACAACCCGCCACGGCCAAGGTGGGGCTGATGACGAGGTCGTACCGGTCGAAGAGGTCCGCAACGGCGTCGTAGAGCACCGTGCGCACCATCTGGTCACGGCGCCCGTCCATCAGCGTGCGGCCGTCGGTCCGCTCGATCATCGCGCGCAGCCCGGGAGGGAGGTCGCCCCACGGCTCGCCGCGCAGGTCGAGGCCCTCGGCGGCGAACGCCTCGACCACGGTCGAGGCGATGGCACCCGCGTTGCGCACCCACAGGTCGGTGACCTCACGGTGCGGCAGCGGCAGCCGGAAGTCCGGCCGGTCGACGTGGATGCCGACCTCTTCCAGGGCCACGACCGCACCGTCCACCACGGTGCGCACCCCGGGCTCCACCGGGAACCCGCCCAAGGTGGGGAGGTACGCGGCACGCAGACCGGTCGGATTGCGCCGGGTGGCCGCCTGGAAGTCGGTGCCGTCATGGGGAACGCTGGTCGGGTCGCGGGGATCGTCCCCGACCATGCACGACAGCATCAGCGCGCAGTCCTCGACCGTGCGGGCCATCGGACCGTTGCTCATGTACGGGACGTGGCACAGGAACGCGTCGGGGCGAACCGCGTCGGAGACGCGACCGAAGGTGGGCTTGAACCCGACCACACCGCACAACGACGCCGGAATCCGCACCGATCCCCCGCCGTCCGAACCCTGCGCCAGGGCGCACAGCCCGTCGGCCAGGGCTGCCGCGGACCCGCCGGACGATCCCCCCGCGTTCTTGCCGAGGGCGAACGGAGTGCTCGTCGGCCCGAACAACCTGTTGTCGGTGAGGCCCTTGTGGCCGAACTCCGGCGTGTTGGTCTTGCCGAGCACGATCGCCCCGAGACCCTCCAGCTCGGCGACGTGCCGGGCGGTCCGTTCCGGCACGTACTCCCGGAAGGCCGTCACGCCGAAGGTGTTGGGCATCCCGGCCTTGTAGTCGAACAGGTCCTTGATGGCGATCGGCACGCCGTGCAGCGGCCCCGCGAGGTGTCCCCGGACGAGCTGCCGCTCCGACTCGGCGGCGGCTTCGAGCGCCGTGTCGGCCGCCACGTGCACGAAGGCGTTGAGGGCCGGATTGCGCTGCTCGATGCGCGTCAGGAAGGCCGCGGTGAGCTCGCGGGGAGAGAGATCACGCCGGCGGATTCGGCTCGCGAGTTCGGTGGCGGGCGTCAGGCACAGCTCGTTGATCTCGGCCGACGAGGCCTGCGACGGGGTCTCGGGGGTGCTCATGGGCCCAACTGTCCTGGCGCGATGCTTGCGATGCCACGTACAAGGTGCGCAGAACTCGACGGAAAGTTGCGCACCCTGCGAAGCTTCGGCTGTGACTGACGAGGCTGAACTGTTGCATGTTGCCAGCGACCAACTCCAGGCCCAGCTCGATGCGTTGACGAGACAGGTCGTCGACGGGATAAGACGGATGGGGATCGGCAAGGAACTGATCGACGAACCCGGGCTCACGGCCAGGGTCGTCACCGAGACCCGCGCGGTGATCCGCGAGCTGATCACCGCGCTCGCCCACGACGGCGAGCCGCTGCGCCTTCCGGAGACGCGGCACGTCGCTCGACTGGCGGCGCGCAACGGCACCCCGGAGCGCGACCTGCTGGACGCCTACCGCACGGGGCACCGCGTCCTGGAGGAGGCCCTGATCGAGGCGGTGCCCACCGCCGCGGACGCGGGGGTCGCCCTCGGCGCCGTACGGCTCGGAGCCCGGCGGCTGTTCGCCGAGATCGAGCACCTCGGGGAGCTCGCGATCGCGGAGTACCGCGAAGAGCTCACGGCGATCAGGCCGGCCCGGGGGCGCCGCCAACTGCACGCGGTGCGCGAGGTGTTGAGGGGAGAGGGTGCCGCGAGCCTGGACTTCTACAACTTACGCAGCGATCACCTGGCACTGGCCGCCTCGGGTCCGGGGTCCGAACGGGTCGTACGGATGCTGATGCGCGGCGTCAACGCACCGCACTGCGCGGTGTGGCCGGATGCCGAGCTGGGCTGGGTGTGGATCGCGACCTCCCGGGCGGACGCGGTCGCCGCGGCAGCGGACGCCGCAGCCGAGAGCGGCTGCTGGATCGGCATGGGCGAGCCGGCACGCGGGGCCGAGGGCTTCCGCCAATCGCACGCGGAGGCGCGCATGGCCCTGCGCGTGGCCGAGCACCAGAGGCGGCCCGTGCTGCGGTTCTCCGCTTCGGCACCGGAGGCCATCGCCCTGGCCGACGTCGAGGCGACCCGCACCCTCATCAGACGGCAACTCGGCCGGCTCGCCCGACCGACCCGCCAGGCGGCCACCGCCCGCAAGACCCTGAGCACCTACCTCGGCTGCGGTTCGAACGCGCGCGAGACCGCGCGACGGCTGCACGTCAGCAGCCGCGCGGTCGCCTACCGGCTCCGACAGGCCGGCGACCTCCTCCCGCCGGGCACGGACGCCGGATCGCTGGAGACCGCCCTCGCACTGCGCCTGTTCGAGTCGCTGGGCGCCGTCGACGCGACCGTGCCGGACCAGCAGCGCTGACGTCGGCGGACCCAGGGCGATGCGGAAACGATACTTCGGGCGTACGGGGGTCTCCCTGCCCGGCGGGCCGCACCCGGCACTACCGCATCGCCGGTCGTTTGGTGGTCAGGGGCAGGAGCCGGAGGGCCAGCGCGAGTTCGAGCGAGGACAGCCGGGTGTCCGAGGGCAGCAGGGCGCGCGCCGCTTGCAGTCTGTTGGCGACCGTGCGTTCCGTGAGGCCGAGTTTGAAGGCTGCGGACCGGGCGTTCTGCCCCGAGGCCAGGTAGACCTCCAGCGTCTTGCGGAGCGAATCGTGTCGAGCGCCCTCTTCCGCCAGTTGACCGAGGCGCCGGTGGACCAGGGCACGGGTGGCGTCGATGTCCGCCAGCCCGATGGCCTCGGGCTCGATGTCGGCGAAGCGCGCGCTCCTGCGCCCCGTCCAGGAGCACACCCGGGAGGCGGACTGCGCCTCCCGGTGGGTCCGCCGGAAGCCGGCCACGCCCTTGCCCGGCTCGCCGGCGCCCAACCATCCGCGCTGCGCCCGCTCCCAGACCGCCTCCCGCACCGTCTCCGGGCCCACCGAGCTGAACCACGCCCACACGACGCTGCGGTCGGTGAACACGGCGAAGGCGCTCTGCTCGCACTCGCGCGCGAACGCCGCCAGACAGGCCGCCGCCGGCCCCTGGGCCACCACGGCGACGTGCTCCGCGTTCAGGTCGTACCCCGGCAGCTCGGTGGCCGGCCCCACCTCGTCCAGGACGGACCGCACCGCTTGGAGTCGCAGCGCGTTCTCGTCCCCTCCGATGAGCTCCACCTCGTCCGTGTACTCGGTGGTCACCAGACCGATGAGCACCTCGGTCTGGTGCAGCAGCCGGCGGCAGCAGTGGTGCAGGACGTCCAGGGCGGCGGAGGGTCTCATCCCCGATTCCTGCGCCGCCTGGAAGAAGGCGTCCTGTATCACGCCCTGCGCGATCCGGTAGCTGGATATGACGTCGTCCAGCGGCGTCTCGTGGAGCGCCGCGAGCCTGGCGAGGTGCCGCGCACCGTGCGGTTGGATCGGGTCCCGCAGACTGTTCCCGAGCTCCTCCAGGAGCTGTGTGACGAGCTTTTCGGTCTCCAGCCACACCACGGTCGCGAGTGCCGGGTCGGTCGCGAGCGGACTCGTGGGTATGCCGTCGCGCCAGACCGCCGTGAGGATCTTGTCCACCAAATCCTGCTGACGCTTCAGAAGCCAGTCGGTGAACTCTCGAACGCTGCTGTCGTGCGTTGTCATGTCGATCGTGTCCTTCGGCTTTATGAGGCAGTCCGGATCCGTGTCGCGTGAGTTTCAGCTCCGTGACAGCTGGATGTCTGCCGTGAAGAATCGTGAATGGGAAACCGGTCGACACGGGTCCGCCCGCCACTGCACCGGATCGGTGGTCGGGTCGGTTCCGGCAGCGATCGACCGGCGGGAGTCAGCTCCGGGTTCGGGGAGTCACCCGGCCGGGACCGGCGGTGAAGGGGGTGGCCGGTACGGCCCGCGTGCAGCAGGACCGCTCGTCGGAGGGAGGACCTCCACGTCACCGGGGGACGGGACGGGTGCTCCGCCGGAACCCGGCGGAAGGGGGAGCACGAGGACGAGGTGCCCGAAGGATCGTGATGGGGGTCAGGGCCTCGTCGTGGTTGCGCGACGTTCGGACCGGGCTGCCGCTCCGCCGGTCGGCGCCCGAAGTGCACTGGTGCGACGGGGGACGCCCGGTGCGCCGACCGCGGCGGGGGGGCTCACCCCTGCCGGTGCCCGGCTCCCCGGGAGCTGCCGCGGCGGCCGTCGGGCGGTGCGGACACCCTCGTCGTCGCGGGCAGGACGCGGAAGTACGGAGCCGGGGGGCATCGCTGGGAGAGGGCGTCAAGGAAGGGGACCGACGGCGCGCGGAGCCCCCGCCCGTCCGCCGTGGCGGGGATTGCGCTCGGGCAGCACCCCTGCGCGCCCCCGCACCGATCGTTGATGCACCGGCCCACCGGGGTTCGCCGACCAGGCACGCGCGCACGGTCCCGGTGACCCCGAAGGCAGTTGCTCACGATGCGATCCTCCTGATTCGCCCCTCCCAATCCACTGGGGAGTCAAACGGACGGTCGTTGCTGGCCGGTCCTCATGCCTCCCCCGATCGGCTGCCGACCCGATCGATGCAGGTCGAGGGCATGGTTCCGGGTGGATGCACAGGTCAGGAACATCTTTGTTTCAGGTCGGGGTTTCCGGTAGGGCACTGCGTGTTCCGTCGTAGGTATCCAGACACATCAGGACCGTGGGCCGGTTCCTTCACCACTGGTGGGACCGCATGCGCGGGATGGAGCTCCGTTCACAACTCGGCTGAAAGGAAGCTCCGGTGACGCCTCAGGACCTCCCCGGTCGACCGGGAACCGTACGATGGAAGCCCGCCGGTTGCGGGGTGCCGTCCACCGCCGGAGCGACGGCCGCTCCCGGTGACGCCGTCCCGCCGACGATTCCCGCCCTCGTACCGACACCGGAAACACCGGACGAAAAGCGCTGCATTTCCGGGACTGGGAAGATCACGGAGAACATCTTTCCCGCTGCTGTCATTGTCCGGGCGCCCCCGACGGTGACACGCTGACCGGGCCCGGAGACGTCCTGCACCTACAGGTGAACACGGTTCAACCAGGGGTGCCCGCCCCCTGATGACGGCGATTCACCGAAGCCACCCGCCCGGAGAATGCCGCTCGGAATTGGAACGGCGTATCTGACGATGGAGTACTGCACAGAACCGTTTGCCCGACACCCCTGTTCCGCCGCGCGGCGGAGCCCTCGCCGTCGTCCCTGCCGGCCGCGCCGTTCCCGCGTGGGCCTGGCCCTCCTGCGGCGGAGGGACGGGGAACGAGCAGCCGACCGTGGCGGGCGGGCCGGACGGCGTCCGATGCCGTCGCCCCCGGGCGCAGGAGCGGACCGATGCTCCGCAGTGCGACGCACCCCCAGTGAACGCGCAGCAGAGGGAGACCCATGACAACCCGTTCCGCCCCGACGGACCCCGGGGTCGGCCCCGAAGCGTCCACCGCCACCGACACGGAGCACCGGCCGGGCGCCGCCGCCTCGCTCGCCTGGGTCGACGGAGCCGTCGTCGTCATCGACCAACGAGCGCTGCCGCACGAGATCCGGTGGCTGCACCTGAGGACCGTGGACGAGTTGATCGACGCCATCCGTTCACTGGCGGTGCGCGGTGCTCCGGCGATCGGTCTGGCCGGCGCACTCGGCGTGGCGCTCTCCGCACGCCTGCACACCACGGACGAGGGCACCACCGACCTCGCGGCGGTCCGCGCCGACGCCGAGCGGATCGCGGCGGCCCGGCCCACTGCGGTCAACCTGGCCTGGGCCGTCTCCCGCGTGGTGGAACGGTTGCCGAACGGACCGGACGCGGTGCTGCACGCGGCCCTGGAGGCGATCGGCGACGACATCGCCACGAACCGCACGGCCGCCGTCAGCGCCGCGGACCTGGTGACCTCGCTGCTCCCCGACCGCCCCCTGCGCGTGCTCACCCACTGCAACACGGGCCGTCTGGCCACGGCGGCTGTCGGCACCGCGCTCGGAACCATCCTGGAACTCGCGGATCGCGGCCGGATCGCCGAAGTGCTGGTGGACGAGACCCGACCGCTCCTCCAGGGAGCCCGGCTCACCGCCTGGGAGTTGCAGGAGGCGGGCGTGGCCTACCGGCTGTGCCCCGACTCCGCGGCCGCGGCGGCCATGTCGCGGGGCATGGTGGACTGCGTGCTGGTGGGCGCCGACCGCATCGCCGTGAACGGCGACACGGCCAACAAGATCGGCACGTACGCACTGGCCGTGGCCGCGGCCCGGCACGGCGTCCCCTTCGTCGTGGTGGCTCCGGAGTCCTCGTGGGATCCGGAACTGCCCGACGGGTCCGGGATCGTGGTCGAGGAACGCGGTGCGGAAGAGGTCACGACGCTGGCGGGCGTCAAGGTCGCGCCCGCCGGTGCACGGGTGTTCAACCCGGCCTTCGACATCACCCCCCATGAACTGATCACCGCGCTGGTCACCGAAGAACGCGTGGTGCGGCCCGCACGGGGCGGAGCGGCGGCCGAGGCGCCGGGCGGCAGCGACGCGGCGGACACCCGTGCGGCCGAAGCGCTCGCCGACCACTGCCGCGTCCTGTACCGGCGAGGCTGGATGCCGGGGACGTCCGGCAACCTCTCGGTGCGGCTCCCCGGCCCGGGCTCCCGCGCCCTCATCACCGGCAGCGGCCTGGGCAAGGGCGCCCTCGGACCGTCGGACACGGTGCTCGTCGACGCCGACACCGGCCGGGCCGTCCGGACGGCCGGGGGCGGACCGCGTCCGTCCGCCGAGACCTCCATCCACGCGGCCGTCTACCGGTGCTCCGACGCGCAGGCGGTCGTGCACGTGCACTCTCCGTACGCCACCGCCCTCGCCCGGCGGGTCGGAGCCCGGGACCGGCTCACCAGGTTGCCGCTGTGGGACTTCGAGTTGCTGAAGGGCCTCGGCCTCGCCGACGCCACCCACACCTCCCTGCCCGTCTTCCCCAACTGGCCGGACGTCCCCCGCATCGCCGACGACGTGGCCGCCCACCTGGCCGACTGCCCCGAGCCACCGCCGGCGCTCCTGATCGCCGACCACGGAGTGACCGTCTGGGGCCGCGACCTGGAAGAGGCGCTCAACCGCCTGGAGTGCGTCGAGGCCATGTGCCATCTGCTGCTGCTCGACGGCGGGCCGGACCCGGCCCGACCGGCCGCGTGATCCCCCGGTTCAGGAAAGGACCATTGCCTTGACCCTCTTGCAGATCATGCCGGACGACGCACCGGAGCAGGTGCTCCTGCGCACCCGCGACCCCGAACGCATCGGCGCCGAACTCGGTGCCCACGGAGTCGTCCTCCGGCACTGGCCACTGCGGACCGAGGACGTGCCCGCCTTGGACGACCAGGCCCTGTTGGACCTGTACCGCGAGGAGATCGAGGAGGTGTGCGAACGCGACGCCATGACGCTGGTGGACATCGCCCGGCTGCATCCGACCCCGACCGAGGAGTGGCGGAAGCGGGCGGCGAAGGCCCGTTCGACGTTCCTGGCGGAGCACCGGCACGGTGAGGACGAGGTCCGCTTCTTCGCCCACGGCCGCGGCCTGTTCACCCTCCACCTCGACGACCGCGTCCACGCCGTGCTGTGCGAGGCCGGTGACCTGTTGTCGGTGCCCGCGGGCGTCCGCCACTGGTTCGACATGGGCCCGCAGCCCGACTTCGCGGCCATCCGGTTCTTCCAGGAGGAGGACGGTTGGGTGGGGGACTTCACCGGCACCCCGATCGCCGACCGGTTCCCCCGGCTGGACGAGCTGACGGAAGCCGACCGGTGATCGAGCTGCGTGCGGAGGTGGTGGCGCTCGACATCGAGGGCACCATCGGCTCCCTGTCCCATGTGCGGGACGTGCTGTTCCCCTACGCCCGGCGCCGGCTGTCGGGCTGGTTGCACGACCACGCGGCCGACCCCCGACTGGCGGAGCTGCTGGCCGACGTCCGCCGGGAGTCGGGACGCCCCGGACTCGACGCGGCGGGCGCCCGGGCGGTGCTGGCCGCCTGGGCGGACCAGGACGTCAAGGCCGCTCCGCTGAAGCGGCTCCAGGGGTGGATCTGGGCCGAGGGGTACGCCGACGGTTCCCTGCACGGGCACGTGTACCCGGAGGTGCCGGCGGCGTTGCGCCGGTGGCGGGCGGACGGGATCCGCGTCCACACGTACTCGTCGGGTTCCGCGGCGGCCCAGTTGGACTGGTTCCGGCACACCGCCCACGGAGACCTGTCGGTGCTGTTCGGCGACCGCTTCGACCTGGAGAACGCCGGCCCCAAGGGCGATCCCGAGTCCTACCGGCGGATCGCGGGCCTGGTCGGCGCTCCGGCAGCGTCCTGCGTCTTCCTCAGCGACGTCGGGGCCGAACTCGACGCCGCGGCCCGGGCGGGCTGGCGCAGCATCGGCGTGCGCAGGGAGAACGACCCGCGCGGGCCCCGGGTGCCCGATCACATCACGGTGCCGGACCTGGACGCACTGAGCCTGCGGCCGGCCCACGTCCCCACCCCTGACGGGACTCTCGGAGAGGTGCCCTTCGCATGAACGCCACACAGGACGGCGTCGCGCACGCCGAAATCGGAGTGATCGGCAGCACCGGGCTGTACTCGCTGCTGTCCGACGCCACTGAGCTCACGGTGAGCACCCCGTACGGCGACCCGTCCGACGCCTTGACGGTCGGTACGGTGGACGGCCGGCGGGTCGCGTTCCTCCCGCGGCACGGTCGCACCCACGCGCTGCCGCCGCACCGCATCAACTACCGCGCGAACCTGTGGGCGCTGCGCTCCCTCGGCGTGCGGCAGGTGATCGCCCCCTGCGCGGTGGGGTCGCTCCGCCGCGAGCTGGGGCCGGGCACCCTCGTCGTGCCGGATCAGGTGGTGGACCGGACGGCGGGCCGGCCGTCGACCTACTTCGACGACGTCGTCTCGCACGTGTCCTTCGCGGACCCCTACTGCGACACCGGCCGTGCCGCGGTGTTGAAGGCCGGCGCGGAGGGCGGTGCCGCGGCCCCCGTCGACGGGGGGACGATGGTGGTGATCGAGGGCCCGCGCTTCTCCAGCCGCGCCGAGTCGCAGTGGTACGCGGCGGCGGGCTGGTCCCTCGTGAACATGACCGGCATGCCCGAGGCGGCCCTCGCCCGTGAACTGGCGCTGTGCTACACGTCGGTGGCGCTGGTGACCGATCTGGACGCGGGCATCGACGCCGAGGAGAGCGTGTCGCAGGAGGAGGTGTACCGCGTCTTCTCGCGGAGCGTCGGAGGGCTGCGCGATCTGATCCTGCGCACCGTGGTGGAACTGCCCGAGCAGCGCTCGTGCCGTTGCGCCCGCGCGCTGGACGGGGTGGAGGCGCCCTTCCTCACCGAGTGAGGCCACGCCCGTTCGGGCGGCTCCGGCCGTGCGGGGTGTCGCGCCGTCAGGCCCGGCCGAGTGCGAGCACCGCGTTCTGGCCGCCGAAGCCCATGGAGTTGCTCAGTGCCAGTTCGATGCGGTGCGGGGTGGGGGTCGCGACCGCGTCGATGTCCATCTCCGCGTCCTGGTGGGCGAGATTGGCCGTCGGGGGGACGAGGCCCTTCTCGACGGCGAGCACGGTGTAGGCGGCCTCGATCGCTCCGGCCGCCCCGAGGAGGTGTCCGGTGACCCCCTTGGTGGAGCTCACCGGCGGGCCGTGGGGCAGGGTCCGGTGCAGGACCCTTGCCTCGACCAGGTCGTTGAGCGGGGTCGAGGTGCCGTGCGCATTGACGTAGGACACGTCGCCCGGAGCGGCCCCGGCCCCGGCGAGGGCCTGGTGCACGGCCCGTTCCAGGCCGCGGCCGTCGGGGTGCGGTGCGGTGATGTGGTGGGCGTCCGCGGTGGTGCCGTGCCCGACGATCCGCGCCCGGGCCCGGGCGCCGCGGGCGCGGGCGTCGGCGGCGCGTTCCAGTACCAGCAGCCCTGCGCCCTCCCCCGCGACGAAACCGTCCCGGTCCCGGTCGAAGGGGCGTGAGGCCCCGGCGGGGTCCTCGGTGCGCCGGGAGAGCGCCCCCATGGTGGCAAAGCCGGACATGGCCAGCGGCGTGATCATCGCGTCGCTGCCCCCGGCCAGCACCACGTCGCAGCGCCCGAGCGCGAGCAGATCGCAGGCGGTCGCCACGGCCGTGCTCCCGGAGGCGCACGCCGTGGCCACGACCATGTTCGGGCCCTGCGCATCGACGGCGATCGCCACCTGCCCGGCCAGCATGTTCGGCAGGTACATGGCCAGCAGAAGGGGGGTGACGCGTTGCGGCTTCTGGTGGAGCAGCACCTCGTGCTGCCGCTCGTAGGTGTGCAGGCCGCCCGCGGCGCTGCCCAGCACCACCCCCACCCTGGCGCCGTCCCAACGGGTGCGGTCCAGGCCGGCGTCGGCCAGCGCCTCCTCGGCGGCGACCAGCGCGAACTGGACGAAGCGGTCGAGGCGGTGGGCCCGCCGGGCGCCCAGCAGCCCCTCGGCGTCGAAGTCGGGGACCCGGCACGCGAGGTCGACCGGCATGCCCTTCAGTTCGGGGTCGGGTGCGGCGGCGGTCCCGCGTGCTTCGCACAGCACGGTCCAGTTGCGCTCGACCCCGATCCCGGCCGGTGTGACGAGCCCGAGCCCGGTGACCGCGACGTCGGTCGGGAGCGTCATGCCGCGCCCTGGGCTACCCGGTCCTCCACCAGCCGGCCCATGTCCGCCAAGGTGGCCTGATCGCGCAGCTCGTGGTCCTCGATGTCCACGCCGAGGTCGCGTTCGAGGATGACGGCCAGCTCCACCAGGGTGAGCGAGTCGAACTCGACGTCCTCCAGGGTGGCGTCGGGGCGCACCATCTCCGGGGCGACCTTGAGTTCCTGGATCAGGATCGTCTTGAGCTCGTTGAATCCGTTCATGTCAGCTCCTTGCCCTCCGTGACGGAGGATCCGTGGAAACGGCCGGTCGGGGCGGCCCTCGGGGTGTCAGGCGACGCTGTGCAGTGCGGGCCAGACGAGCGTGGCGGCGCCCCAGGCGAGTCCACCGCCGAAGGCGGTGATGAGCACCCGCTGGCCCTCGGTCAGGGCACCGGAGGAGTTGTCCTCGTCGAGCAGCACCGGTACCGAGGCCGCGGCGGTGTTGCCCACGCGCTCGATGTTGGAGGCCCGCTTCCCGGGCGGCACGCCCAGGGCGTCCCCCAGCGACTTGGTGATGCGGGCGTTGGCCTGGTGGGCGACCAACCGGTCGACGTCGGAGAGTTCCCAGCCGGCTCGGGCGGTGGCCTCGCGGCAGGAGGCCCCCATGTGTCGCACGGCGTGACGGAAGATCTCCCGTCCCTGCAGCTGAAGGAACCGGGAGGCCGTTTCGGTCTGCTCCCGCTGGCGGGCGCCGCCGGCCGGCACGTTCAGGAGGTGGTTCCCGCGGCCGTCGCTGCCCAGGACCAGGGACCGGATCGCTCCCGGCTCGTCGACGTCGCCGGCCCGCAGGACGACGGCGCCGGCGCCGTCGCCGAAGATGGCGGCCGTGGTGCGGTCCCCCGGATCGACGAGGGAGGTGAACGCCTCGGCCCCGATCAGCAGCACCCGTTCGGCGATGCCCGCGGCGATGAGGCCGGCGGCGGTGCCCAGGCCGTAGACGAACCCCGCGCAGACGGCGGAGACGTCGAAGGCGGCCACCTGGCCCAGGCCCAGCCGGGAGGCCACGTCCGGCGCAGTGGCGGGACAGAGCTCGTCCGGTGTGGACGTCGCCAGCACCAGCGCGTCGACCGCATCGCTCTGCGAGGACTTCAGCGCGCGCCGGCCGGCCTCGACGGCGAGCTCCGAGGTGGACGTGCCGGGCGTGACGCGGTGGCGGCTGGCGATGCCGGTGCGGGTGCGGATCCACTCGTCGCTGGTGTCGAGTTCGGCCTCCAGTTGTGCGTTGGTCAGTACGTCGGGCGGCAGCCAGGAACCGATGCCGGCCAGAACGGCGGCACGGGGGGGTGCGTACGTCATGCCTGATGACTCCGGGGGCGCTGGGGGTCGACGGGGGAGGAAGGCCGGGGAGCAGCACCGGCGGGGGCCGGGGTCGTCTTGGGGGAGGCAATGGCTTCCGACCCGCCGGCCGGAGGGGGCCGGCATTCCCCTGGAGAATCCCGGGGCGGCGGGAGCGGCGTCTTCTCCCCGGCCCGTCGAGGAGGGGATCGACGCGAACTCAAGTGCGATGAGCCTGCCATCGTTCATGGCGCGCGATCAAGGGCAGGAGTCGGAAAACTCCCACCCCACCCTTCGGGATGAAGGAAATCCCCACCGACCAAACCTTTTGACTTCGCGATAGCAGCGAGCGGGATGCGAGATCGCTCCGGAATGCCCTCCACCGGATTCCCTCATTCCGAATGAAAAAGGTCCGACGATCCAAAGAATCATTGCCCGACCGAGCGGCCGGCTATCGCCGATAGCGTCCCGACCGCGGCCTTCGACGGGCCCGCGGGCCCGATTCGAGAGGGAACTCGCAGGTCAAAGCGTTCCGGTTCACCACGGCCCGCCCGCCCGATCCCCGATGTCCGGCGGAGTCGACTTCCACCATCCGGAAGGCGACCGGGAAGCCCTTTCAGGGTTCTGTCATTGCCCGTGCTGGACGGGGGTGGCACTCTCGTAGATCCAGTGGTGGCGCCGCCACAGCCCGTCCCGATGGGCCGGAAGGAAGCGCCGCGCCCGAACAGCACCCCCACAGATCCCCCTCGGCCCGCCTCCCTTCGCGTCCATTCGATTCCGCATAAGCCGGCGTCCGGCTGATGACAGCCAGCAGACGTATTCACTCGTCGCCCTCAGAATGAGGTAACCAAGTGGAATCCGTATCGGAAACCGACTTCGTACACATACAACGGGAACGCGCCCAAAGCGACTCGCAGGAGCCGGCATTCACGTTCCTCCAGGGCGACCTCGACGTTGTGGGCACACTGACGCACAAGGAATTGCATGACCGTGCCGGAGCCCTGGCCGGCCACCTCCTGAAGATCGCAGAACCCGGCGACCGGGTACTCCTCCTCCATCCGGCCGGACTCGACTACGTCGTCGCGTTCTTCGGTTGCCTGTACGCGGGGATCGTCGCGGTTCCCCTCTACGTCCCGCAGCGGCGCACCGCATCGACGGTGGAGGCGATCGCGCAGGACTGCGCGGCCACCGCGGTGCTCGCCACCACACCGGGGATGACACGGAAGTCCCTGTTCGACGAGGGCACCCGGGTGGCGTCCCTCCCCTGGTTCGCCACCGACGCGACCTCGGGCGACGCGGCGCCGCCGCCCGTGCGCGAGGTCTCCCCGGACGCCGTCGCCTACCTCCAGTACACCTCCGGCTCCACTTCCACCCCCAAGGGCGTGGTCATCGACCACCGCAACGCCGTACGGCAGTGCGCCGAGGCGGCACGCTCCTGGCAGGTCGACAGCGAGAGCCGATGGGTCTCGTGGCTGCCGCACTTCCACGACTACGGGCAGATCAGCGCGATCCTGCTGCCGGTCTACGCGGGATGCAGCTCCGTGCTGATGGCGCCGACCACCTTCGTGCGCCGCCCGATCCGGTGGCTGCGGGCGATCTCCCGGTACCACGGCACCCACACCGGGGCGCCGAACTTCGCCTACGACCTCTGCGTCGACGGCACGACCGAAGAGCAGCGGGCGGGCCTCGACCTCGGTTCGCTGGTCGTGGCCGGAAACGGCGCCGAGCCCGTGCAGTTCGACACCCTCCGGCGGTTCAACGGGGCGTTCGCGGCGTACGGGCTCAAGCCCGAGGCGCTGTGCCCGTCCTACGGACTGGCCGAGGCGACGCTGAAGGTCACCAACAAGGTTCCGGGCACCTCGACGTCCTGGGGCACCTTCGAGCCCATCACCGTGGGCGGCCCCGTCACCGAACTGCCCTCCGACGAGGGCACGCGGCCCCTCGTCTCGTGCGGAACGGCGGTGCCGGACACCCGGGTCGCCATCGTCGACCCCAGCACGCGACGCCGTCTGCCCGAGGGCCACGCCGGCGAGATCTGGGTGGCCGGCCCCACCGTGGCACGGGGCTACTGGGGACGCCCGCAGGAGAGCGAGCAGACCTTCGGCGCGCGCATCGAGGGCGAGGACGCCGAGCGGTACCTCCGAACGGGCGACCTCGGCTTCTTCCACGAGGAACAGCTCTACATCGGCGGCCGGATCAAGGACCTGGTCATCATCGACGGCGTCAACCACTACCCCCAGGACATCGAACGGACCGCCGAGGAGAGCCACCCCGCCGTGCGCCGCGGTCGGGCCACCGCCTTCGGCACGGAGGGGAAGGGCCGGGAGGGCGTCGTGGTGGTGGCGGAGTGCGCCTCCCGCGACGAGAGCCGCGCCGAGGAGGTCGCCGTGGCGATCCGCGATGCCGTCTGGCGGCACCACGAGGTCGCGGCCACCGTGCTGATCGCCGAGACCGGTTCCGTCCCCGTGACCACGAGCGGGAAGATCCAGCGGAGCCGCTGCAAGGCCGAGGTGCTCCGGGAGCGCCTCGCCGTCCGGGCCCGTGCGGACGCCTCCCCGGGCGCCTCCGACGAGGCCCCGGCCGGCCGGCCGGCGCAGCCCGCCCCCTCGGCCGCCGCCTCCGCGGCCCATGCGCTCCGCAGCGGCTGCCGCAGCTACGTCGAGGGCTGGATATCCGAGCGGATGCTCGCGGGGCAGGAGTTCGTGGACGGGCGGGGGCCGCTCTCCGCCTACGGGCTCTCCTCCCGGCACATGTTGGAACTGCACCAGGGCCTTGAGGACTGGAGCGGGCTCCGGCTACCGCCGGAGTGGATGTGGGAATCGGAATCGATCGACGCGCTGGCCGCGCTGGTGGCGGACCGTCTCGCCGGCCCCGCGCGGTCCACGACCACGGAGGCCGGACGATGAGGATCGCAGCCGTTTCCACGGCGTTGCCGTCACGACGCGTCACCAACGACGACGTCATCGACCTGGTTCGCGAGCACAGCGAACCCCACTTCGAGGGAGACCTCGACGAAGCGCTCCGCAGGGTCAACTTCTGGCTCTCGTACTCCGGTTCGGAGGAGCGCAGGTGGGCCACCGAGGAGGAACGCCCACTCGACCTGCTGGTGCGCGCTGCCGAACGGGCCCTGGAGGATTCGGGCTTGGCACGCGAGAGCATCGACGTGGTCATCTACACCGGCATCGGCCGGGGGTTCCTCGAACCGGGCGGGGCGTACCACGCGGCGGCGGCCCTCGGCATCAAGCGCGCCCAGTGCTTCGACGTCCTCGACGCCTGCATGAGCTGGACCAGGGCGCTGCAGATCGTCGAAGGGCTGTTCGCCTCGGGGGCGTGCCGTACCGCGATGCTCGTCAACGCCGAGTTCAACATGCGCCCCGGCGGGGCCGTGTACCCGGGGGTGTTCACCCTCGGCGACATCGACGCGATCACCTGGAGCTTCCCGGCGTACACCCTCGGCGAGGCCGCTTCCGCGACGATCCTCACCGCCGAGGGGAGCGAACCGTGGTCCTTCGCGTTCTCCTCGCGACCGGACCTGGCCGAGCTCTGCAACATTCCGATGCCGGGCTATGCGGACTTCTCGCTGCCTTCGGAGAAGGTCGCCAGGAACGGGGTCAACCGGTTCACCTCCTTCGGCTTCGAACTGCACGAGGCGGCGCGCGTCGAGGCCATGGAGGTGCTGAAGCAGCTGGACGCCCCCAAGGAGGAGGCGACCGCCGTGTTCACGCACGCCTCGTCGAAACGGTTCTGGCAGGAGATGGCGGACGGCGCGGGCCTGGGCGAGCAGATCTTCCACGTCTTCCACCACACCGGGAACATCGTCTCGGCATCGGTTCCGACGGGGATCGCCACCGCGGTCGCCGAGGGACGCTTGAACCGCGGCGACCGCGCGATCGGCTGGGTCGGTAGCGCCGGCATGTCCTTCAGTGCCTTCTCGTTCGTGTACTGACCGGGGGCGATGACAAGATGACCAGGAATCCATTCACATCTGCCGGAACCATTCTGGGACACGCCTTCGGATACGGCGCGTCACGGCTGCGCTCCCCCCGTGGGTCCCTGCGGGCCGAGGAGGCCGAGCGGCTGCTCGACTGCCTCGTCAAGGCGGGGCCGATCTACATGAAGCTGGGTCAACTGCTCGCCACCCGGTCCGACCTGGTGCCCGTGGAGTGGGCGGACAAGCTCCGCACCCTCCAGGACGACGCACCGCACATGGACGCGGCGACCACGCGCGCCGTCGTCACCCGGGAGCTCCGGGCCCCGATGAACAGCGTCTTCCGCGAGTTCGACCTCGCGCCGGTCGCCTCCGGATCGGTCGCCCAGGTCCACCGGGCCCGGCTGCTGGACGGCCAGGAGGTCGCCGTCAAACTGGTGAAGGAGGGCGTGGCCGAGCACATCGACCAGAACCTGCGCCTCATGGGCCGGGGCATCCGCCTCGCCGACAAGGTGCTCCCGGTGGTGGCCGAGTCCGACGGCATCCGGCGCTTCGCCGAGGTGTCCTCGCTCTTCCGCTCCCAGGCCGACATGCTCCAGGAAGCGGTCCGGCAGAAGGCCGTGTACCGCAACTTCGGGGGCCACCCCTACGTACGGGTGCCGCGGGTCGTCCCCGACCTGGTCACGCCCCGCATGCTCACCATGGAGTTCATGGAGGGCATCCGCGGGAACTCGGCCCACGAGGTGCGCCTCCCGGGGGCGCAACTGGCCCGGCGCCTCCAGGACACCATCTACACGATGCTGTACATGCACGGCCTGTCCCACGGCGACCCGCACCCGGGGAACATCCTGTTCTCGGAGGACGGCGCGCTGATCCTGCTCGACTACGGGATCACCGTCGAGCTGACCGAGGACGAGAAGTGGGGCCTGTCGTCCTTCTACTACGCGTGCACCCGCAAGGAGTGGGACATCGCGGTGGACCGGTTCACCGCCCACTTCGTCACGGGGGCCGAGAACCTCCGGGCGCGGTGGGAGGAGTACCGCGGCGAACTCGTGGCGACGCTGGAGCGCCACTTCGACACCCTCTCGAACCGCTGGTCGACCATCAGCTACTTCCGCGACGTGCGGGACATCCTGCACAGGTACGGCGCCCGGTACACCACCAGCTTCACCAAGGTCGAACTCGTCTTCCTGTCCTGCGAGGGGTTCGCCACCCAACTCGATCCGGAAATCAACATCTGGGACAACGCCCGGAAGTTCACGGACCGTTTCTCGCCCTACATGAGCAAGGCCGTCCGCGAACGGTTCGACCTGCAGTTCAGGAAGCAGATCCCGGGTTCCCTGGACATGCGGGACCGGGCGGACAAGTCGCTCGTGGCGCCGACCCACATCCACCGCTACTTCTTCCCCAGCACCTATCCGATCTTCGTCAAGGACGCCCTGGCCGGCCGGATCCGCGACGTCGACGGCAACGAGTACGTGGACCTCTCCGGCGGGTACGGGCCGCACATCCTGGGGTACTCCCACCCGGTGGTCAACGAGGCGATCACCTCCGGCGTGGCCTCGGGGCTGGTGAACGGGATCGGCAACCAACCCGAGATCGAGCTGGCCGAACTGCTCGTCGACGCCTTCCCGTCGGCGGACAAGGCGCTGCTGTGCAACTCCGGCACCGAGTCGGTGTTGCTGGCGATCCGGCTGTGCCGGGCCTACCGGAAGCGCCGGACCGTGGTCAAGTTCGAGGGCCACTACCACGGGTTCTCCGACCAGGGCATGGTCAGCTCGTGGTTCCGCTTCACCGGTGACAAGCACGCCCCGCAGCCCATCGCGGGCACGCTCGGTTCGGACCCGAACGTCGTGCAGAACACGGTGGTGCTCCAGTACGGGGACATCGCCGCCCTGGAGCAGCTGCGCGAGCGGGCCGACGAACTCGCCTGCGTCATCTGCGAGCCGATGCCGTCCTCGACGACCACCTTCGACCTCGACTTCCTGACGGCGTTGCGGGCGGTGTGCACCGACACGGGCGTGCCCCTGGTCTTCGACGAGGTGGTCACGGGTTTCCGGGTGGCGTACGGCGGGGCCCAGACGCTGGCCGGCATCGAACCGGACCTCACCTGCCTGGGCAAGGTGATCGGAGGCGGGCTGCCGTGCGGTGCGGTGGCGGGACGCGCCGAGTTGATCGAGACGTGCCGCAGCTCCGAGGACCCCTTCCGCGACTACGAGCAGAAGGCGTTCGCCGGCGGCACCCTCAGCGGCAACTCGCTGACCTGTCGCGCGGGCACGGCGGTCCTCACCCACCTGCGGGAGAACCAGCAGCTCTACGAGGAGCTCGACGCCAAGACCCAGTGGTTGCGGCGGGAGTTCGTGGAGAGCACCGGCAAGCACGGCATCTCCTGCCGCATCAACGCCCAGCGGTCGATCTTCTCGCTCAACTTCAGCCACCGTTCCGCGGGCATCTACCGCGAGCGGATGGCGGGCAGCAACTTCAAGGCCACCATCGCGCTCGCCTACTACATGCGGCAGCACGGGGTGTACATGCCGGAGCTGCACAGCTTCCTGCTCAGCGTCGCCCACACGGACGAGGACCTCGCTGCCACCAGCAAGGCGTTCGACCTGAGCGTGGCGGACATGGCCAACGACGGCTTCTTCGTGACGTGAGCGCCGGGGCGCCCCGGTCCGCCGGGGCGCCGAACCGCCCGGGTCCGCGGGTCAGTCACGTCCCGCCGACCGCGGTCGGGCACCGACGCTCAGTTCGACCCTGCACCCCGGGAGGACACTCCCGCACGCCGAATGGGGATGGTGACCATGAGCTCGAAGGGCTCCGAGAAGTGGATCCTGTACAGCACCTGCGACGAGGACTCGGACTCCGAGATGCGGGCTCTGGAGGTGTCGGCCGGCGAGGACGTGCTCAGCGTCACGGGGAGCGGCTGCCGCACCCTGAGCCTGATCGCGAGCCAACCGCGGTCGGTGGTGTCGGTGGACACCTCTCCCGGCCAGAACTACCTGCTCGAAGTGAAGTTGGCGGCGATCAGGCACTTCGACTACGACACGCTCCTCGCCTTCCTCGGCATAGATCCGTGCCCGAACCGGCTGCGGCTGTTCGCCGAACTCCGGGGCAAGATCAGCACGGAGGCGTACCGGTACTTCGCCCGGCACCACAAGGAGGTCCGGCAGGGCCTGCTGATGTCGGGACGGCACGAGAAGTTCTACCGGCGCGTCGTCGCCCCGGGCATGCGCCTCCTGTACGGGCGCGCCATGCACGACCTGTTCTCCGCCCGCACCCTGGAGGAGCAGCGGTCGATCTACCTCAAGAAGGTCGACGGCGTGTTGTGGCGGTCGCTGATCCGGTACGGGTTCTCCGAGCGGGTGCTGAAGTTCGTGCTGAACGACCCCGGCTACCGCATCACGATCGACGTGGGCTCCGTGGGCGGCTACGTGCTCGAACGCACCCACCACACCTTCACGAACCACCTCGCACGGGACAACCACTGGCTGGCGTTCACGTTCCTGGGACGCTACGCGGACCGGGGGACGTTGCCCCACTTCCTGCTCCGGGAGAACTACGAGGCGATCCGCTCGGCCCCGACCAAAGTCGAGATCGTGACCGAAAACCTCATCGACTACTTGCGAAAGGCCCCTGACGGCTCGCTCGACAAGTTCTCGCTCTCCGATGTGACCAGCTGCATCGACCAGGACGGCTTCGACCAGATCATGCGGCACACCGCGCGCGCGGGCAGGCCGGGCGGACGGGTATGCTACCGGAACTTCCTGGCCAAACACCAAGTGCCGGAAGAAGCACACTCCACGCTGTTCCGGGACGTGGCGCTCAGTTCGTCGCTCACCCATGACGACAAGGCGTTCGTCTACGACGTCGAGGTGCTCACCGTGAAGGGCTAGGCCCGCAGGGCCGCCCGAATAGAAAGGTGTCCGAAATGCAGATCGAGACCACTCGGGTGGAGACTTCCGACGGCTGGATGGACTTACGACGTGTCGGACAGGGAAAGACCATGTTGTTCGTGCACGGCCTCATGGTCAACGGACACCTGTGGGACCCGCTGGTCTCGGGCCTGAGCGACCGGTTCCACCTGGTGCTGCCCGACATCCCGTTGGGCGGACACCGCACACCGCTCGGACCGGACGCGGACTGCTCCCTGGAAGCGCACGCCGGTCGGGTCATCGAGCTGGCCCGACAACTCCCGGGCCCCATCGTCCTGGTGGGCAACGACACCGGAGGGGCGATCTCCCAGATCGCCGTCGCGCGTGCACCCGAGCTCTTCGAGCAGTTGGTGCTCCTTCCCTCGGACGCCTTCGACAACTGCCCGCCGAAGCTCCTCGTCCCGATGCGCCCGCTGGTCGGCCTGCCCGGCGTCATCCAGGTCCTGGGGCGGCTGCTGCGGCTGGGCCCCGTCAAGCGCATGTTCATGATGCTCGTGGCGCGCAGCAAGGTGCCGGCGGAGCACATTACGGAAATGCTGGGCGATCTCCCGAACAACCGCGGTGTGCAGCGGGACTTCGTCAAGCTCATGGACGGACTGCGGCCGCACGTCACCAAGGCGGTGGCGGAGGAGTTGCACCGGTTCAAGGGACGCGTGCTCGTCGTGTGGTCGCGGAAGGATCCCCTTTTCCCGTTCGATCACGGGCAGAAGCTGGCGGCGTGTTTCGAGCAAGGCTCGGTCGCCATTGCGGAGCATTCGCGTGCCTTCGTTTCGCTCGACGAGCCGGACTGGCTCGTCGAGCGGATCGTTGAATTCGTTGATGGCGGCGCAACGCCGCCCGATGCCACGTGAAAAGAGGGTTGAAGCGTGTCCACCAACTTCATGGTCGAGGAACTAGCGACCACTGAACGCTTATTTCCCGGACTCGACCGAACGCTCAGCGACGTCCCGGTGGCCGAACTGGAGTCGGTCAAGTCCCCGGGGCTCGGCATCTTCCGGGAATTCGGCGGCCCGGCCCTCATGGTGCCGGAGGATCTCGGTGGACTCCAGGCCCCGCTGACGGAGGGCCTGCACGTGCAGCGGGTCCTCGGTGCGCGGAGTCCCTCACTGGCCCTGGCCGCGAACATGCACCACTGCACGGTGCTCGCCATGCCTCCGTGTCCGGCCACCGAGGAACTGCTCGGTGCCGTGGCGGCGAACAAGCTGTACCTCGCGTCCGGGTTCGGCGAGGGCCGGCCCGCCGCCAGCGTCCTGGTGCCTCTGATGAGGGCCGAACGCCACGGTGACGGGTGGCGCCTCAACGGCGTCAAGAAGCCGTGCAGCCTCGCGGAGTCGATGGACTACCTCACCGCGAGCGTCATGGTGACCTCTCCGGACACCGGCGAGAAGGAGATGGCACTCGCGATCATCCCGGCCGACACCGAGGGGATGGAGGTGCGGACGCTGGGGGACGCGCAGGTGTTGCCCGGTTCCGAGACGCGCGAGGTGGTACTGACCGACGTCGACGTACCGGACGATCACATCTCGTTCCTGGGCGACCCCCAGACGCTCAACTCCGCGCTCGCGACGGTGTTCCACACCTTCGAGCTGATGGTGTCGGCGAGTTACGTCGGGGTGGCCAGCGGCCTGGTCGAGGCGGTGCTGCACCAGCGGCGCGGCTCGGCCGGGGAGCGGATCGAACTCGTCGGCGACCTGGAGTCCACCATGGCCTCGTTGGAGGCCGTGGCACGGGCGACGACGCCGGGGGACGACGATCCGCTGGGCGTGGCCCGCGCCCTGTACGTGCGGTACTCCGCGCAACGGACCGTCGCGCGGGTGGCCGCACACGCCACCGAACTGCTCGGCGGATCGTCGTACATGATCAGCGGCTTCAGTACGACGTACTACACCTCGGCCCGGGCGCTGGCGTTCCATCCTCCGGCCCGGAGCGCCATGGCCGAGCCCCTCGACCGCTTCGTCCTGGGCGGTCCCCTCGTGATGCCGTGACCGGTCGGAGCGGTCGCGGTGTCCGGCGCCCCCGGCACCCGACCGCTCCCGTGGCCGGAGTCGTGCCCGGTCGGGGCCCGTGCGAGCGCGCGGTTCCCGACCACGGCCGATGACGGTACGGGCCGGGCAGCCGGGGTCGCGGTCGTCGTGCCGGCGCGTGCCACGCGCCGGCACGGGCCCGTGACGGCGACCGCCGGGAGCCGGCCCCGGGCAACCCCCGGGCAGCGGGGGCAGCCCCGAAGACCCGTCCACTCCACCGCAACCGCGCACGGCGCGGAAGTCAGGAGCCCAGCCGTGAATCCCCACAGAGCCCGTGTCGTCGAGTCGATGCGGCTGTCGTTGCGGACCCGCTCATGAAGCTCTTGTACGTTCCCTGCGAAGACGATGCGGCGGACCCCACCTGTCGGTCCGTCCTGGATGCGTTGGGGCCCGGCGTCGAGGTCATCGAGGCGGTGCCGGCCGGCGCCCCTCGGGCGGAGCCCGGTGCAGCCCTCGACGACCTGGTGGCACGTACCGTCCGGCAACTCGACGGGGCCCCCTACGCGGTCTACGGCTGCGGCACGGGCGGCCGAACCGGATACGCGTGGGCGCTCGCGCTGGTGACGGCCGGCCACCGGCATCCCGCGCACCTGTTCGCGTCCGCGGACCCCGGCCGGTGCGCCCCGGACGACGGCGCCGGTCCGACCGGGTTCGAAGAGCACCACGACGGCCGTCGGACCCGTTCCCCGCGTCTCGGGTGCCCGGTCACGGTGGTCCCGGGGGACGGCGTGGCCGGCGCCGCGGAAGGGGACCGCACCGTCCCCTGGACCGAGTTGGTCGCCGGACCCGTGGCGCCCCTGCGGCCGGTCGGGGCGGAGGGTACGTCCCGGGAGGTCCAGGTGCGGAGCATCGCGGACCGGATGCGCACCGTACTGCTCGCCGAAGCCGGACCCCCCTTAGCCGCCACCGTCACCGGGGACTCCTTCCGGGAGGCCATGGCACAGGTCGCCGCGCCGGTGACCGTGGTCACCACCCGGAGCGCCGACGGGAGGCCGCGCGCCTTCACGGCGAGCGCGGTGTGCAGCCTCTCCGCCGATCCGCCCCTCCTCCTCGTCTGCGTCAACCGGTCCGGCAGCACCCACGAGGTGTTCACCACGGCCGACCGCTTCCTCGTCAACGTCCTCTCCCACGAACAGGCCCATGTGGCACAGGCGTTCGCCCGGCACGAACGTGCGGAGGCCGAGGCCGGCCTGGTGCCGCTGGAAGGCGGGGTGCCCGGGCTGCGGGAGGTGTCGGCGCGGTTCCTCTGCACGCGTCAGGACGTCCTGCCGGGGGGCGATCACAGCATTCTCGTCGGTCGGCTGACGGACGTCACGCTCTCCGGCGCGACGCCCCTGCTCCACTACCAGCGGACCTGGCACCGGCCCGTGGAACTCTCCGCGGACCTCCCCGTCGACCGCGGGTCCGCGTTGGTGAACGGCCACCGCTGACGGACCGCCGTCGTTCCGGTGCGGGCCGCGGCCCGCACCGGAACGACAGCTTCCGGGTAACGGCTCACTCGGTGAAGTCGACGCCGATCCACCAGTTGCCCGGCGCCTCGGGGTCCCTGCTGGACCAGTACTCGACGGTCGCCTCGGTGAACTCCTCGGCCGACAGCGTGCCGTCCCCGTCCCGGTCCAGGTGCCGGAAGGCGGTGTCCGCCTCCTCCCGCGTCACCCCGGGGAAGTGACCGCGCAGGAAGACGAAGTACTCCGTGGGGTCCACCACGCCGTTGCCGTCCGCATCGGCCACCGCCAGGAACGCCTCCGCCACGGCGCCGACCGTGGCCTTCGCCGTCTCCGGGTCGTCGACCAGGGAGAGGGTGGACGCGAGGAACTGCTCCCGGGTCATGGACCGGCCCTCGGGCGGCAGATGGGGTACGTGCAGCTTCCGCCAGACGCCCACGTAGGCGTCCACGATGCGCCGCTCGCCCTCCGAGCCGGGCCCGTGGCCGAGGGCCCGGGCCGACCGCTGCCCCATGAGCACGTGGTCGGCCTCGGTCAGGGCACCGCTGCCGTCCACGTCGAAACGGTCGAAACCGTGACTGATCTTACGGACCAACAGGTCCTGGGACATGACGCGTCTCCCTCGTCAACTCGCCGCTCCGCAGGTCGGAAGGATGTCGAGGGCGGCCGCGGGAAGCGGTCCTCGGCGCCGACGGCCAAACCGGCCGCGGCCCCGCGCCCCTGGTGTTCTTCCGCTCTTCGGAACGGATCATCATGTGGTCTCCGGGGGACCGTACGTCGGGCCGCGGGGCCGCGAACATCGAACAGCGGGCAGAACACCGTGGAATCGATGCCCGGCGGGGGGCGCAGGGCCCGCGCGTAGGCCGGCACAGGACGGGCGCTGCCGGTCTCGGCGCCCGTCGCACGCCGACGCGCCGTCCGTTCGTGCAGGCCAGACGGGTGCGGCGGCCGTCCCCCCGCCGAGCCGTGGGCTGTCTGCGGTCTGACCGGAAGGGGGCGGTCCCTGGCCGAAGCCCAGCTTCCGGATCCCCGCTCGTTGACATTGCATGGCGACAGTCGATGTCTGACCGGGGAAGGAGCAGTGTCTGCGGGTGCCGGCACAGGAACGGGGAACGGAGCGGCCGCGGGTGTGGGTGGAGCGCGGCGAGGTGACGGACGCGGCGGCGGAAGCCGCGGCGGCCGTGCACGCGGGCGACGGACGTTGGGTGCGGATCTCGGCGGCGGTGGCCGGCATGGGTCGGACCGCCGCACTCGACGAGATCGTCCGGCGGCAGGCCGTCGACGGGGTCATGCGGGTCGGACGGGCGCGGGGCGCGCCGGAGGAGACGGAGTTCCCGTTCGGCGTGGTCAGACAGCTCTTCGCGGACGACGTGGGCGTTCCCTTCGCCGCACTGGACCGGCCCGACGAACAACGCGTGTTCCACCGGCTGGTGACGCACACGGCCCGGATCGCCGCCGAGCGTCCGGTGCTGTTCGTGGTGGACGACCTGCACCACGCCGACGAGGCGTCCCGGCGGTGGCTCGGCTATCTGGCGCGCCGCTTCCCCGGACTCCCGGTCCTCTTGGTGCTCTCCACGTGCGCGGAAGCCTCCGATCCGGTCCGGCTCCCGGCCGCCACGGGCACGTCGGTCCTCCTCCCTCCGCTCAGTGCGTCCGCGGTCGCCGGGCTCGCCCGGGCCGCCGGGCTGGACGAGGAGCGGACGGCGACCTGCGTGGCGGCGGGCGCCGGCAATCCGGCCCTGGTGCACGCGCTCGTGGCCGACCTGGCCCACGGCCCGCTCCCCCGCCCCCCGTCCGCCGCCGCGCGGAGCCGCTACCGCGACACGATCGTCGACTGGGTCCGCCACCGGCTCGACCCGCCCGCCCGCCACGCCTGCCTCGCCCGCGCGGTCGCCGCGGAGGAGGAGACGTCCGGCTCAAGCCTCCTCGACGGGCTCCGGGCCCCCGGCCCGCACGGACGGGCGTCGAGCGGGCGCCCGGAGTCCGCCCTCGGCGCGTTGCTGCGCCACCCCCTCGCGCGCGACGCCGTGCTCACCGCCGCCGAGCCCGGCGAGGTCGCCGCGCTCCGCATCCACCTGGCGGAGTCGTTGCACGAGAACGGGGCCGCCGCCACCGCCGTGGCCTCCCGGCTGCTGCACGTCGCCGCGTTGGACGAGGAATGGATGGTGCGGGCCCTGGACGAGGCCGCGGACGAGGCGCTGCGGGCCGGTCGGGCGGCCGAGGCCGCGACGTACCTGCGGCACGCGTTGAGCGGGCCGCTCGCCCCCGAGCGACGGGCGGCCCTCGCCATGCGCCTCGGGGCGCTGGAGCTCCCGCACAGTGCGACTGCCGGGATCCGCCGGCTGCGCACCGGGTGGGAACTGCACACCGACGTCCGGGAGCAGGCGACGGCGGCGACCGCGCTGAGCGCGGCGCTGGTCGCGGATCGCCGCCCCGACACCGCACTGCGGGTCATGCAGCGCGCCAGTCGCATGGCGGACGACGACGGACTGGTGTCGGTCCTCCAGACCCTCACCGCACTGATCTCCTCGCACGACGCCGTCGCCTGGCGGGGCGCGGTCGCCGATCTGCGGGCCCTGGCGCCGAGGGCACCGGCCGGTGTGGAGCCGCTGGTGTGCGGACTGATCACCGAGTACGAGGCCGGAGCGGGGCTCTGTTCGGCGGCCGAGGTGCTCGCCCGGGTCGGCCCGCGCCTGACGGCGCCGGTGGACCCCCGGCTGCGGACCTCCTGGCTGGGCAGTGCCGCGACCCTGTTGCAGTGGGCGGACCGGCTGGAGGAGGCCCGCGAACTGGCGGACGCGTGCCTGCCGGCGCCGCCCGCTCCCCCGGACCTGACGGACGTGGGCGTGCAGTGCCTCCTCAGCGTCCGGGCCGAGGCGGCGCTGTGGGCGGGGGACTTCCGCGCCGTCATCGCCGAGAACGCCCCGCTGGTCAGCGCATCGGCCGGGCAGGGCGTCCAACTGCCGCACCTGACCGCGATGGTGACGACCGCACTGTTCGAACTCGGCCGGCGGGCCGAGGCGTGGCAGGCCCTGACCGCCGTGGGCCCGTCCGGTACCGACAGCTCCTGGGAGTGGAGCGAGCTGGGCTACGCCCGGGCCCTGCTGCACGCCGCGGACGGCGCCTGGCGGGAGGCCCTCGACGCCTACCTGGCCTGCGGGGCCGGCCAGAGCGCCCGGGACTTCGTCAGTCCGGTCGCCACGCCGTGGCGTTCCGGAGCGGCGATCGTCCTCGCTCGGCTCGGGCGGTGGGCCGAGGCCCGGGAGCTGGCCGAGGTGGAGGTCGGCCACGCGCGCACCTGGGGGACGGCGCGCACGGTGGGCCGGGCGCTGCGGGCGTACGCCGCGGCGGTGGGGGGCCGGCAGGCGTTGGAATCGCTGGTCGAGGCCGCCGAGGTGCTGGGCAGCGGTGCCGCGCCCGTGGAGTTGACGGAGACCCTGCTCGACCTGGGGCGGGCCCATCTCGCGGCGGGCAACGGGCGCAAGGGGCGCGCGGCGTTGCGGGAGGCCCACGCCCTGGCGCTGCGGCTGGCCTCGCCCGCCCCCGGGACCTCGACGCCGTCCGGTCGGCTGCTCGCCCTGACGGACGGGGCGCTGCGCGAGGGCGGGGTGCGCAAGCGGGCGCGCTCCGAGGACGACGGCCGGGTGCTGACCGCCGCCGAACGACGCATCGTCGAACTGGCGGCGGCCGGGCACACCAACGCCCAGATCTCCTCCGTGCTGTGCCTCGCCCGCCGCACGGTGGAGTCGCACCTCACCAACGCCTACAAGAAGCTGCGGATCACCCGGCGCACCCAGTTGGCGGCGGCCCTGGCGGCGGACGCCCGCACCACGGACGGTGCTCCGGCCGGGGGCCTTCCCTCCCCCGGGGACGGGTGAGCGGGGCCGGTCCGAAACCGGGCGCGCTACGGAGTCGCCCAGGGCTGCGGCAGCAGCGCCCGGAGTCCCTCGGCGGGCGAGGCGAGCGCCACGGCGTAGCGGTGCGCCTCGTCGGTCCACCAGTCGCTCAACCCCAGTCCGGCCGCGGTCAGTTCGGCGCGGATCCGCTCCCGGGAGAACTTGGTCGACACGCCCACCAACAGTCGCTCGCCGGCCGCGAAGGACACGGTGCGGTCCGGCACGGCGAGCCTGACCGTGTGGGACCTGCGGGCCAGGAGCGCGTTCTCGATGCGCTCCTGCCGCGGGTTCCAGACGACGTCGTGGTCGAAGTCGTCGTGGTCGAAGTCGGCACCGAGCCTGCGGTTGAGGACCGTGAGGCCGTTCTTGACGAAGGCGGCGGTCGCTCCCGCCCGGTCGTCGTAGGCCGCCCGCAGGGTCTTCTCGTCCTTGACCAGGTCGATGCCCAGGAGCAGCCCGTCACCCGGCCCCAGTTGGCTCCGTAGGACGTCCAGGAGCCGCCCGGCCCCGAAGGGCCGGAAGTTGCCGTAGGTGGCGCCGAAGAGGGTGAACAGCACGGGGGCGCCCCCCGGGGCCGGTCCCAGCGGTTCGGTGAAGTCGGCGACGCGCGGCCGGACGTCGAGTCCGGGGTGGTCGGCGCGCAGGGCCCGCGCGGCCCGGCGCGGGCCGACGTCGCTGACGTCGACGGGCACGTACCGCTCCAGGGAGCCCTCCGTGCGCAGCGCGTCGAGCAGCAGTCGGGTCTTGCGGCCGGAACCGGCTCCGAGGTCCACCAGGGTGCGGGCACGGGTGCGGGCCGCGATGTCCGGGCCGTGCCGGGCGACGATCTCCCACTCGGCGTCGTCGAGGTAGTACTCGGGCTGGCGGGCGACGGCGGTGAAGAGCGTGCTGCCGCGGTCGTCGTAGAGCCAGGTGGTGGGCAGGCGCTTGGGGGTGCCGGTGAGTGCGCGCACGACTTCCTGGTGTGCGTCTGCCGCCCTCTTGGGGGCGACGGTGTCGCTGCCGGTGAGCAGGCTCATGGTCTCTCCCGAACGAGATGCGGAGGGCACGGGTCAGGCGGTGTGCGCCCAGATCAGCCAGTGGTAGCCGGAGTCGGAGGTGTCCGCCCGGGCGGGCACCTGCGGCATCCACGCCGCCGGCGGGTTGTCGGGGCGGGGGAAGACCAGTTCCTCGACCGTCCAGCTGCGGGCGTCCCAGCCCTCCGCCGTGAGCTGCGCCCGGGGGTCGGTCCAGCCGCTGGCCCACAGCACTCCGAGTTCGTCCAGGCTGGTGAGGACCGGCGCGTAGTGGGACGCGGTGAACACGTCGGGGTGGACGTGGTCGCACCACAGCCGGCTGCCCGGGGCCGACATCTCCCGCACGGTGCGCAGCAGGGTGCGGCACGCCCCGGCGTCCAGGTAGGGCAGCAGTCCTTCGACCAGCCAGAGGGTGGGGGCCTCGGGGTCGAAGCCGGCGTCCTCCACCTGCTGGCGCCAGGGGCCGCTCAGGTCGGCGGCGACCTCGACCCGGCGGCAGCCCGGCCGCAGGGAGTGCCGGGTCCGGGCCAGCCGCTGGTTCCTGGCTTCCAGGAGTGCGGGGAGGTCGACCTCCATGTAGAGCAGTTCGGTGGGCAGTTGCAGGCGGAAGGCACGGGATTCGAGGCCCGCGGCCAGGGAGACGACCTGTCGGACGCCCTCGTCGACGGCGACCTTGACGGCCTCGTCCCCCATCCGGGCCCGCACCGCGACGACGGGCGGCGAGTAGCCGAGCACCGACACCACGACCTCCTGCCACTGTCGGCGTTCGGCATCGGTGCACAGGGTGAGCGGGTCCTCCAGGATGCGGTCCGCCCGGACGTTCTCCAACTCCCGGGCGGCCGCGGTCCATCCCGCGGTCGAGCTGATGCTTTGCACGGAGCTCCTTAGGCGTGAGTACGTGGGGCCGGCTGCCGCCCCAACCGTCGTGCGGGCACGGCCGCGGCGCGCTGGGCACGGGGACGGGAGGGCCCACCGACCCGTGCCGCGCTCCCGGTCCGACGCGGTGGTGGACGTGCCGTCCCGCGCGAGGTCCGCTCCGATGCCGCCGGGCCGGAGCTGCGGGGAGCGTCCCCGACGTGCTCCATCCTCGCCGGCCGGCCCGGGTGCCCACCATCGTGGACAACCACGAGATCACGGCGGCGGACCGGGGGCCGTGCGCTAGGTGAAGCGCCGGGCCGGCGCCGGGGCCGTTGCCGCGGCGACCGCGTCGGCGACCGCCCCGATGTCGTCGCCGGAGAGCGTGGAGACCGTGATCCGCACGGCGGGGGCCGTACGGATGCGGAACCGCGCGCCGGGCGACACGGCCCAGCCGTGGTGCAGCAGTCTGGTGACGACGCCCGTCTCCTCGGGCACCGGAACCCAGACGTTCATCCCGCTGCGGCCGAGGGCCGGGACGCCCCGGTGGGCGAGCGCGGCGATCAGGGCCTCCCGTCGGGTCCGGTAGGACGCCGCCACCTCGGCCGGGTCCACCGCGGCCGTGTCCCAGAGCCGGGCCAGGGCCCGCTGTTGCAACAGGCTGACCCAGCCCGGCCCGAGGCTCTGCCGCCCCCGGACCCGGTCCAGCGTGATCGGGTCGCCGGTGAGGACGGCCACCCGCAGGTCGGGGCCGTACGCCTTGGCCGCCGAACGGACCAGGGCCCAGTGGGTGGTGGCTCCGGCGAGCGGGAACAGCGGCTGGTCGACGATGCCGTGCCCGTGGTCGTCCTCGATCACCAGCGTCTCGGGGTGGCGGGCGAGGACGGCCCGCAGCGCGCGGGCGCGGTCCGGGCCGATCACGGCGCCGGTGGGGTTGTGCGCACGGTCGGTGACCACCAGGGCGCGGGCGCCGGCGGCCAGCACCCTCGCCACGTCATCGGGCAGCGGCCCGTCCTCGTCCACCGTGACGGGCGCGGTGCGCAACCCCAGCGCGGGCACCAGGTCCAGCAGGCTCCCCCAGCCCGGGTCCTCGACCCCCACGGTGTCGCCGGGGGCGAGGTGGGCGGCGAGCAACCGTTCGACGGCGTCCAGCGAACCGGAGGTGACGGCGATCGGGCCGGCCGGAACCCCGTCCCGGGCGAAACCGCCGCGGGCGTGCCCGGCGAGGCCCGGGTCCACGGGCTCGGCCCCGTACAGCACCGGTTCGCGGTCGCCGCGGGCGGCCGCTTCCGTGAAGGCGGCGGTGAGGGACGGGAGGAGCGAGGGGTCGGGGTTGCCGTCGGACAGGTCGCGGACGCCGGGGGGCGGGTCCACGCGCAGGGCGTTCCGGGCGGCGACGGCTGGCTTGGGGCGCACCCGGCTCCCCCGGCGGCCGTCGGTCTCGATCACCCCGCGTTCCCGGAGGGTGCGATAGGCGGCGGCGACGGTGTTGGGGTTGACCCCGAGGCGCTCGGCCAGGGCGCGCTGCGGCGGGAGCGCCTGCCCCGGCCCCAGCGCACCGGAGGTGACGGCCTGTTCGACGCTGCGGGCGATGTCCGAGGCTCTCCGCCCCTGGATGGGATATTCTCCTAGCACAAACAACATTATGCACTAGTGCAATCTAGGGCGCGAGTCGCACCGCGCCGCACCCGGAGGCACGGCGCATCGCCAGCGAGGGAGCCGAGATGTCCGACCGCACCGCCTACGCCCCGACCGACCGGACCGTCCCCACCCGCTCCCGGGAGCGGGCCGCGTACGACCACGCGACCGTGCACGCGATACTCGACGCCGCGTACGTCTGCCACCTGGGGTTCGTGCGCGACGGCACCCCGGTGGTGCTCCCCACGCTGTACGGACGGGTGGGGACGCGCCTCTACGTGCACGGCTCGACCGGATCGCGCCCGCTGCGGATGGCCGGGCAGGGCACCCCGGGACTCCCGGTGTGCCTGACGGTGACCCACGTGGACGGTCTGGTGCTCGCCCGGTCGGCCTTCCACCACTCGATCAACTACCGTTCGGTGGTCGTCCAGGGCGTGGCACACCCCGTCGTCGACCCGGGCGAGAAGCGCACCGCGCTCGACGCGCTGGTGGATCACGTGGTCCCCGAGCGCTCGACCGACTCCCGACCGGCCAACGCCCGGGAACTCGCGGCGACGGCGGTGCTCCGGCTCGACCTGGACGAGGTCTCGGCCAAGTGCCGCACGGGCGGCCCCAACGACGACCCCGAGGACCTGGACCTCGCGCACTGGGCGGGCGTGGTTCCCGTGCGGCAGACCTACGGAACGCCCGTGCCGTCCGCCGACCTCGCCGCCGGCACCGCGGTTCCCGCCTACCTGACCCGCCTGTGAGACACGGGGGCGGACCTACCCGCCCCCACCTCACCGACGCCCTTCGGACCGCCCCTCGGCCACCGGGCCCGGGTCGAGGGGTCCGGACGGCGCCCCGGACGGCGCGGGGGACACGGACGCGTTCCCGGCGGAACCGCCGCGCGCCACCGGCTCGGACGAGCCCTTGACGGGCGTGGAGGACTGGGCGATGAACGCCCCGAGCACCACCAGCAGCCCTCCGAGGACCTGCGGGGTCGCCAGTTGCTCACCGAGCAGCACCCAGGCCAGCACGGTCGCGGTCACCGCCTCAAGGCACGCCACCACCCCGGCGACCTGGGGCGACAGCCGCCGCACCGACCGCACGCCGGTGGCATAGGCGAAGACGGTCGCGATCAGCACCACCCAACCGAGCAGCACGTAGGCGGCCACCGGGGTGCCGTCGAGGTCGGCCGTGCCGGCCAGCACCGACCAGTCCATGCCCCACGGACGCGCGATCACCGTGAGGACGAGTGCGCCGATCAGCAGGCCGTACGCGATGACGCCGAGCGGGTCGGGCGCCTCCCGGCCCGCGTCGCTGCCCTGGTCGGAGAGGACGAAGTAGCACGCCTGGCAGCAGGCCGCGGCGAAGGCGAGGAGGAGGCCGAGGGCGTCGAACCCGAGCCCCGCCCACACCTCCACGACGCAGGCGAGGCCCCCGACCGCGAGGACCACGCCGAACGCGGCGGCCCGCGTGACGGGCCGGCGCTGCACGAAGCGGATGTACCCCAGCAGCAGGGCCGGCCCGAGGTACTCCACGAGCAGGGCCACTCCCACCGGGATCCGGGCGATGGCGGCGAAGTAGAAGGCTTGGACGCCCGCCACGGCGAGCAGGCCGAAACCGGCGAGGAGCGCGGGCCGGCGGCGCAGCAGGTCACGGTGGCGCCAGGCGAGCGGCAGCATGACCAGCGCCGCACCCGCGACCCTGAGCCACACCACGTGCAGCGGGTCGAGACCCGCCTCGATCAGGGGTTTGGCCGCGACGCCGGAGCCGCCGAACGCGACGGCCGAAGCCAGTGCGACACCGAGGTCGGTACCCCGCCCCTGACGGGCGCTCATCTGAGACGTACTCACCGACGCATGATGTCAGAGCATCACCGCGATGTCAGGAGTGTCCCGTCTCACACCCCTCTCGCCCCTTGTTCCGGGAGCCCCGCACGGTCGACGTCGCCCCCGCGGCCGACGTGCTCGATCCCGACGTGCGACAGGACGTCCACCGCGCGGCTCTCCCGGTCGTCGACCAGGGCCGCGCACAGGTCCACCCCGCTCGCCCGGGTTCCGCCCCGGGCCCGGGCGCGCAGCACGGCGCGTTCCAACGCCGCGACGGCGGCGGGCGACCAGTGCGGGCCGCGCGTCGCCCGCGGCGGGGGGAACGGGCCGCGGTCCTCGGTCGAGGAGCGCCAGGCCCGGCCGTAGCCGATGCTGCGCTGCACGAGGTAGCCGAGCAGTCGGGCGAGCCGCGGTCCGTCCCCGAACAGGGCGCGCACCAGGGGGTCCGTTTCCAGGAGGGAGTGCAGGAGGTGGGCGGTGTCGACGTGGCGGTCCCCGTCGCGCACGGCACGACGCCGTGCGCCCGCCACGGCGGAGCGCACCTCGACGTCGAGCAGGTCGTCGGGGGGCGGGCCGGCGGCGCGGAGGGCGGGCTGCTGCGGAAAGGAGAGGTGCACGTCCTCCACCCCATCACCGACGGGCGAACGACACATCACCAGGAGGAAGCATCTTCCCGTCCGACGGCGGTCGGGCGTGATGCGCCGATCCTCCTCCTTGCGGATGACTTCGGACGATCTCCCGCCCCCCGCGCGCGCCCCCTTGCCGTTCGCTCCCCACCGCGTACGCCTCCGCTTCGCCACCGGCCGGAAGCGGAGGCGCCGCCGACCGGAGCCACCCCCTCCGACGGGCAACCGCTCCCCCGCGGGCTCAGTCCTCGTCGGCGAGGATCAGGTAGAGCTTCTTGCGCGCCTCGTTGATCACGGCGAGCGCCTTGTCGCGCTGCTCGGGGCTCCCCGACTTCCACACCTGGCCGAAGGCGTCCACCAGACCGGTACCCGCCTGACGGATCTCGTTCAACGCCTCCCAGTCCAGCCCCTTGCCCACGTCCTCCCAGGGCGCGTCGGGACCTTCCGAGGCGGCCTGCCGACCGGCTTCGGTGAGCGCGAACGACTTCTTGCCGCCCTCGGTGGCACTGCTGATCAGGCCCTCGTCCTCCAGCAGTTGCAGCGTCGGGTAGACCGAGCCCGGACTGGGCTTCCACGCCCCGCCGCTGCGCTCGGCGATCTCCTGGATCATCTCGTATCCGTGCATCGACCGGTCCCGGAGCAGGGCGAGGATCGAGGCGCGCACATCACCGCGGCGCGCCCGCCCCCTCCCCCCGCCACGGCCGTGACCGCCCCAGGGTCCGCCGCCGGATCCGAAGCCCGGACCGAAGGGCCCGAAGGCGGCACGCCCCTCGAAGCCACCTCGCCCGGGCCGGCCGGGGCCGCACGGGCCCCGCCCGTGTTCATGAGCGAACATCTTCTTCACCCCTCATATCGTTGATCGATTGCGACACGTCAACGATATATCGCAAGAGGGGTTTCGACAAGCCGTGGGAAGCGGTGGGGGATGACCTGTGCCAGCGGGTGTCGACCGATGGACTTCTGCGCCAACTGGAGACGACCGTCTGCGGGCTCGGTGACGGTGGAGGACGACCGCGGACGGCGACGATCCCTCCGCCCGACGGGTCTGTAGTGTGCGGCGATGACGAGAAGCGAGCGGCTCGCGGAGCAGTTGGACTGGTACTGGCAGAAGAACCTGCGGCCACGGCTGGACGGTCTTACCGACGAGGAGTACTTCTGGGAGCCGGTGCGGGGCAGCTGGAGCATCCGCCCACGTGACGCCTCGGCCACACCGGGGTCGGAAGGTTCGGGCACGTGGACGATGGACTCCGCGTCCCCTGCCCCGGTGCCGGCGCCGGTGACCACGATCGCCTGGCGGCTGGCGCACGTCGTCGTCTCGTGCCTGGGCTATCGGGTCGGATGGTACTTCGGCGGCCAGGGCGTCGACTCCCGGACCTTCGCCTACGCGGGGACCGCTGACGAGGCGCTGAACCAGCTCGATGAGATGTACGGGAGATGGAACGCTGGGGTCCGCCAGCTCTCGGACGCCGACCTGGACAACCCGCCCGCGGTGGGTCCCGAGCCGTTTCCCATGGAGAACAGGGTCCTGCACGTCAACAGGGAACTGATCCATCACGGCGCCGAGATTTCGCTGCTGCGCGACCTCTACCGCTGGCAGGACGGAGCCGCACCGCAGGAAACAGGCCAGGTCAAGGGCAGACGGTCGTCGGCCGGGCCGGGCACCGACAGTGATGCGGCCGGCCGGGGATCGTCCGGCAGGAGAGGTCGTCGAGCGGGCGGCCAGGGGCGGGCCGTTCCCGCCGAACGCGCCAGCTAGCTCACGGCCCTGTCGGGCACGAACAGCAGTCGCCATCCGGCTGGCACGGACAACGGCGTCCGTAAGCGAGCCGGGGTGCCGAGTTCCCATGGATCAACGGCAGGAACCCGCAAAGGAGTTCGTAAGAGCACAGCGCCGCACCTCCTTGAGCAGGGCAACCGCGGCGACCGCGCGTCAGCAGGCCGGGCGGCGCAGGACCTGGCCGGGGAGCAATCTGCCCTTGACCTGCGGCGGTCAGGGTTCGGTGGGACCGACCGGCCCTTGGGTGGGACGGGACGGCCGGGCGTGACGGGTTCGTGGAGTACGGCAAACACGAGGGGCGAGCGGCTCGCGGAGCGGTGGGCGAAGACCGGCACCGACGCGCGCCACGCCCCCTGCGCACCGCTGTTCCCGCCCGCCCCGCGACCGGGCCACTGGTGCCGCATTGGCCTTGGCCGGGACACCGGGAGAACCCCTACGGTCCTGTCATGCGCCTACGAATCATCGACGCCTTCACCGACCGGCCCTTCGCCGGGAACCCCGCCGGGGTCGTCCTCTTCGGCGACCCCGCGAACCCGGCCGGCTTCCCCCGGGACGACTGGATGCAGCAGGTGGCCCTGGAGGTGAACCAGGCCGAAACGGCGTTCGCCCACCCGCTCCCGCATGGGGGCGACGCCGACTGGGCCCTGCGCTGGTTCACCCCGGCCACCGAGGTCTCCATGTGCGGGCACGCCACGCTGGCCACGGCGCACGCCCTCGTCTCCGACGGGCTCGCGGACGGCCCGGTCCGGTTCCGGGCCCGCTGCGGTGTCCTGACCGCGGCGCCGCACCCCGACGGGACGATCACCCTGGACTTCCCGACCGCTCCGCTCACCCCGGTCACCGCGTCGGAGGAACTGGTGCGGGCCCTCGGCACCGAACCCCTGTCCGTCCACGACACCGGAGCCGAGGTGGGGGACCTGCTGGTGGAGCTCCCGGACGAACGGGCGGTCCGCGCCCTCGCCCCGGACCTCACGGCCCTCGCCCGGGTGTCGGAGCGCGGCGTGGTCGCCACCGCACCGGCCGGCGCACCGGACGCGGGCCACGACTTCGTGTCGCGCTGCTTCTTCCCCCGGGTCGGCATCGACGAGGATCCGGTCACGGGGAGCGCGCACACCGCCCTCGCCCCCTTCTGGGCGGCGCGTCTGGGGCGCAACGCCCTCACCGGGCTCCAGGCGTCGGCGCGTTCCGGGCTGGTCCGCGCCGAACTCAGGGGCCCGCGCACGCTGCTGACCGGCGGTGCGGTCACCGTGTTCGACGGCCGGTTGCTCGCCCCGCCGCCGACCCGCTGATCCGTCAGGGCGCCGTGGGCAGCCAGTCCACCCTGCCGGCCAGCAGTGCGTAACCGACGAACGCACCGATGTCCAGCAGGGTGTGGGCGACGACCAGCGGACCGATCCGCCCCCACCGCCGGTACAGCCAGACGAACACCACGCCCATCACCATGTTGCCGATGAAGCCGCCGATGCCCTGGTAGAGGTGGTACGAACCGCGCAGGACCGAGCTCGTCGCCAGCGAGGCCCAGGGCGAGTAGCCGAGTTGGTCCAGCCTGCGCAGCAGGTAACCGAGGACGATGACCTCCTCCAGCACGGAGTTCTGCACCGCGGACAGGATGAGCACCGGGTACTTCCACCAGACCTCGGGCAGCGCCTCGGGCACCACCGTGAGGTTGAACCCGAGCCCGCGCACCAGCAGGTAGAAGGCGATCCCGGTACTGCCGATCACCGCGGCGACGGCGGCCCCGCGCCCGAGGTCGAACCACGGGCGGCGCCGGTCGAAGCCGAGCACCCCGAGTCCCTTGCCCTCCCGGATCAACAGATGGGCGACCAGCGCGACGGGCACCAGCGCGGAGGTGATGCCGAAGAGCTGCCAGGCCAGGTCCAGCCAGGGCCGGCCGGGCGCCGCCGAGGCGTTCATGGTGGCGGCCTGGTCCCGCAGGCCCCCCGGTTCGGTGACCGACCCGAGGAAGCTGATCAGCGCGGACACTCCGCTCGCGCCCAGGGAGAGCGCGAGGACGAGCAGGGTCTCGTCCCTCAGCGTCCGGCGCGAGAGCCGCTCCCCCGGTTCGCCCGTCCCGGGTCCCACCGCCGACCCCGCTACCGTCTGCACCCGTGCCTCCCGCTGCGTGACGCCGTCATCCCTGGCCGCACGGGACCCCCGGCCCCGCCCGCAGCGCCCATCCTCCCCCGAACGGGTCCCCGGACCGTGCAGGGGCCACCTCGCGGGGCGCAGGGGCGAGCGGGGCCGCCGGATCAGCCCAGGGGGAGGGCGGGGCGCGGCAAGCCGACCGGCCAGGCGTGCACCGGGTCCCCCGCGTGCATCAGCTCGCAGTAGCGCCGGGTCGTGGCGGCCAGCGCCGCGTTGCGGTCCATGCCTCCCGCGAGGGCGCGGTGGAAGGTGGCCGCCTGCCACGAGGCCCCGTTGGCCCGCCTGCGGCACCGCTCCTCGATCACTCCGAGGTACAGGTCGCGGTCGGCGGGGGTCACGCCCCAGGCGTCCAGCCCCGCGGCGGCCAGCGGCAGCAGTTCGTCCAGGACGAGGGCGGTGGCGGCGATCCTGCGCACGCCGCCGTGCCGCCCCGGGCGGGGCCATCGCAGTTCGGCCTCGATCCCGTGCCGGCAGGCGTCGTCGAAGTTGGCGGCGGCCTCCTCGAAGGACAGCCTGCTCCACACAGGGACGGCGTCCTCGGCCAGTGCCCGCACCACTCCGTAGTAGAAGGCCGTGTTCGCGACGACGTCGACGACCGTCGGCCCGGCCGGCAGCACCCGGTTCTCCACCCGCAGGTGGGGCACCCCGTCGGCGACGCCGTACACCGGGCGGTTCCACCGGTACACGGTGCCGTTGTGCAGTACCAGTTCGGCGAGCGAGGGCACCCCGCCCCCGTCGAGCACCTTCAGCGGGTCCTCGTCGTCGCAGATCGACAGCAGCGGCGGGAAGAACCGCAGGTTCTCCTCGAACAGGTCGTACGGCGAGTCGATCCAGCGTTCCCCGAACCAGGTGCGCGGCCGGACGCCCTGGGCCGCCAGCTCCGGCGGACGGGTGTCGATGGACTGCTGGAACAGCGGCGGCCGGGATTCGCACCACAGTTCCCGGCCGAACAGGAAGGGCGAATTGGCCCCCAGGGCGATCTGCACCCCCGCCACGGCCTGAGCCGCGTTCCACACCCCCGCGAACCGGGCCGGGGTCACCTGGAGGTGGAGTTGCACCGAGGTGCAGGCGGCCTCGGGGGCGATCGACTCCGAGGTGCAGGTGAGACGTTCCACGCCGTCGATGTCGAGGAGGAAGCTCTCTCCCCGGGCGGCGACGATCTGCTCGTTGAGCAACGTGTAGCGATCCGCCTCGGAGAGGTTCGCCGGCACCAGGTCACCCTGGGTGAGCGTGGGGAGGATCCCGATCATCACGATTCCGGCATCGACTTCGTTCGCCTTCCGGTGGGCGTAGGAGAGACCGGTGCGGAGTTCTTCCGCCAACTGGTCCAACACCCGTCCGCCGAGCCGGTGGGGCGCGATATTGACTTCCAGGTTGAACATGGCCAGTTCGGTCTGGAAATCCCGGCTCGCGATCCGTTCGAGGACTTGCGCATTCATCATCCGCGGCAACCCGTCCGGCCCGGCGAGATTGAGCTCGATCTCCAGTCCCATGAGGTTCTTGGGACGGTCGAAGCGCTCCTCGTCCAGGAGTCGCCCGAGCCCCGTCAGACACTGTCGGAGCTTCTCCCGGTACCGCTGCCGATCGGACAGGTCGACCACACCCGCTACGACCTTCTCCCCCATCGAAGTATTCCCTCCTCGAAGTGGGCAGCCCACCGTCTGGCCGCGTCGTCCTCGGGGATGATGCCCAGACGCGGCCATCGGTAACGTCCCGCCGCCGCCACCTGGCCCCGCCACCACGGGCGTGTTCCGCATTGGGCGCTTTCACGAGGCAATGGACGCTGCGCACGGGAACACCCACAAGGTCGAGCAGAAGGGATAGCCGCGCTCTCGCAAAGCCTGCCGAATTGTGGCGCAAAACGGCAAGGAGAATCAGCCGCCCCACCCCACAAAACAACACGAGGTCACAGAGTCGAACGCATCGCGAATGGGGATAAAAAAGCCCGACCCACCGGCCAGAAGACCTCTTGCTCGGGCCGGTTCGATCAGCTAGCCGAATCATCGAACGAACGCGCATCGTATAAACTTCGCTACCGAGGCAGAGAGTTGGCGTTCGCGGCCCTGTCCCACCGCTCCCGCTTCCTCTGACCCCGTGCGCTGACAGTGCTGTCCGCGCTTCCTGGTTCCGCCTGCCGGTGAATGAGAGGCGACCCACCATGCCGCTGGTCTATCCCCCAGCCCCCGCGCCCACTCTGAGTAGCGTCATCACGGCACTGGGATCCCCCACCGCCGTTCACGAGGCCCGCACCCCCACCCTGCGTTCCGCGCAGGGCGCCGTCGCGGCGGAACTCCCGCTGCCCGTCCACGTACTCGACCGACTCGTGCCCGGGACCCGCGCCAGCCTCGCGGGCTGGCGCTACACGATCCGGTGCGACGGCAGGTCGGTGGCCGCAGCGGACACCGTCCTCACCCCGGACGGCTGGGTCTTCTCCCACTTCTTCGAGGGCCCGTACATCGCCTCCACCGAACGCGCCGTGCGCCAGGCGGAATCCCTCCAGACCCCCCACCAGCCCCGACTGCTGTCGCTCCCCGGCTTGTACATGCTGACCCTGTGGCTGCACGGCGACCCCGCGGCGGACCCGGCGGTGGGCAGCCCCGCCCCCGACGACCTGCTCGTCCCCCTGGCGCCGGCGCCCCCGGGGGTGCCGGCCCACCGCGTCCACCGGGTGGACGAACTGCTGCCCGCCCTGGGGCACCGGCTCGCGCCGGCACCTCCGCTCGCCGCGCCGGCCTGACCCGCTCTGCGAGGGACCCCACGGCGTCCCGTGGTTCCCGTGCGCGACCGGCGGCCCCGCTGCTCACTCCGAGCACCGGGGCCGTTCCCCTCCGTTTCCGGCCCAGACGGACTAGCCCTTTCCGACCATGGCGAACCCTCCTTTGGGACAGGCCATGTGGGCTGAACCATCCTTGCGGGTGATACGCGTCTAGCGAGTAAGAACCGGCTGCGACGAAATCCCTGCGGAATCACGCCCGTGCGGCAACACTGGAATCAGACCGACGACACGGGCGGCGGCACGTCTCCTCGTTCCGCCGCAGCACGGACGTCACACCGCAGCGAAAGAGCGCTTCCACCATGTGCCAGCATCAGCCATCGTGCCCGACGGCGGAGTCCGCCGACCGTGAGGCCGCGCTCGCCGTGGCCCACCGCCCCGAACAGGGGTGGAGTCTCCTCTGCAACGGCGTCCTGCACTTCGAGGACACCGGTGAACTCCTACCCAACGGCGAAGTCATCGCGCCTCGTCGCCCACTGGGCGCGGACGGGGTGATGACGGCGGCCTGAGCCCGCCGGTGCTGACGGACCGGTCGGGCGACCCGTGGCCGCCCGACCGGTCCGTCAGCATGTCAAGCCCTGCCGGCGGTTCACTCCCCGTAGGCGTCCACCGGCGGGCAGGAGCACACCAGGTTGCGGTCGCCGTACGCCTGGTCGATCCGCCGCACCGGCGGCCAGTACTTGTCCGCGGGCGACACCCCGGCCGGGAAGACCGCCACGTCCCGCTCGTAGGGGTGCTCCCACACGCCGGCCAGGGAACGTGCGGTGTGGGGCGCGTTGCACAGCGGGTTGTCCTCGGCCGGCCACTGTCCGGACGCCACCTTCTCGATCTCCGCCCGAATGGCGATCATCGCCTCGCAGAAGCGGTCGAGTTCCGTGAGGTCCTCGCTCTCGGTGGGCTCGATCATCAGGGTGCCCGCCACCGGGAACGACATCGTGGGCGCGTGGAAGCCGTAGTCGATCAGCCGCTTGGCCACGTCGTCGACCGTCACGCCGGTCGCCTTGGTGAGCGGCCGCAGGTCGATGATGCACTCGTGGGCGACCAGACCTCCCGGACCGGTGTAGAGGACCGGGTAGTGCGGCTCCAGGCGCTTGGCGACGTAGTTCGCGGACAGCACCGCCACCTGGGTGGCCCGCTTGAGCCCTTCACCGCCCATGAGGCGCACGTACGCCCAGGAGATGGGCAGGATCCCCGCCGAACCCCACGGCGCGGCCGAGATCGGCCCCACGCCCGTGTCCGGTCCGGCCGCCGGCTGGAGCGGGTGGTTCGGCAGATGGGGTGCGAGATGGGCTCGCACCGCCACCGGCCCGACCCCGGGCCCGCCGCCCCCGTGCGGGATGCAGAAGGTCTTGTGCAGGTTCAGGTGCGAGACGTCGCCGCCGAACCGCCCCGGCTTGGCCAGCCCGACCAGCGCGTTGAGGTTGGCGCCGTCGACGTAGACCTGGCCGCCCGCATCGTGCACGGCCGCGCAGATGTCGGCGACGTGCTCCTCGAACACCCCGTGCGTCGACGGATACGTGATCATCAGGACGGCCAGTTCCTCGCGGTGCCGCTCGATCTTGGCCCGCAGGTCGTCGACGTCCACCTCGCCGTCGTCGGCGGTCGCCACGACGACCACCCGCATCCCCGCCATGACCGCGCTCGCCGCGTTCGTCCCGTGCGCCGAGGAGGGGATCAGGCAGACCGTGCGCTGTTCCTCCCCGCGCGCCCGGTGGTAGCCGCGCACCGCGAGCAGACCGGCCAGTTCGCCCTGCGACCCCGCGTTCGGCTGGAGGGACACCTTGTCGTAGCCGGTGACCTCGGCGAGCCGGTCCTCCAGTTCCCGGATCAGCGTCAGGTACCCCTGGGCCTGCTCGGCGGGGGCGAAGGGGTGCAGCTGCCCGAACTCCGGCCAGGTGACCGGTTCCATCTCGGTGGTGGCGTTCAGCTTCATCGTGCAGGAACCGAGCGGGATCATGCCCCGGTCGAGGGCGTAGTCCCGGTCGGAGAGCCGGCGCAGGTAGCGCAGCATCGCCGTCTCGGAGCGGTACTGGTGGAAGACGGGGTGCGTCAGGTAGTCGTCGGTGCGCAGCAGCGCCGCCGGCAGGGCGTCCGGGACCGTTGCGTCCAAACCCTCGACGTCGGCGTCGGCTCCGAAGGCGGTCCAGACCGTCCCGAGTTGCTCGCGGGTGGTGGTCTCGTCGCAGGCCACGCCGACGTGGTCGGCGTCCACCAGCCGCAGGTTGACCCCGTCCTCGCGGGCCGCGGCCACGACGGCGGCGGCCCTGCCGGGCACCCGTGCCGTCACCGTGTCGAAGAACGCGCCGTGCACCACCTCGACACCGGCGGCCCGCAGGCCCGCCGCGAGGACCGCGGCGTGGCGGTGGGTGCGGCGGGCGATGGTCCGCAGGCCCTCCGGCCCGTGGTACACGGCGTACATACCGGCCATCACGGCGAGCAGCACCTGGGCGGTGCAGATGTTGCTGGTGGCCTTCTCGCGGCGGATGTGCTGTTCGCGGGTCTGGAGCGCGAGCCGGTAGGCGCGGTCGCCGTCGCGGTCGACGGACACGCCGACGAGCCGGCCGGGCAGGTTGCGGGCGAACTTCTCGTGCACCGCCAGGTAGCCGGCGTGCGGGCCGCCGAAGCCCATGGGCACGCCGAAGCGCTGGGTCGTGCCGACGGCGATGTCCGCGCCCAGTTCGCCGGGCGGGGTCAGCAGGGTGAGGGCGAGCAGGTCGGCGGCGACGGTGACGACGGCGCCCAGTTCGTGGGCCTGTTCGATGACGGGGCGCAGGTCGAGCACGGCCCCGGAGGCCCCCGGGTACTGGAGCAGGACGCCGGTGACGCCCCGCTCGGCGACCTCGGTGGGGATGCCGGCGGTCAGGTCGGCGACGACGACCTCCACCCCGGTGGGTTCGGCGCGGGTTCGGATGACGGCGACCGTCTGGGGCAGGGTGTCCGCGTCGACGAGGAAGACGCCGCCCTTGACCTTGCCGACCCGGCGGGAGAGCGCCATGGCCTCGGCGGCGGCGGTCCCCTCGTCCAGGAGGGAGGCTCCGGACGTGGGCAGCCCGGTCAGTTCGGCCACCGTCGTCTGGAAGTTCAGCAGGGCCTCCAGGCGGCCCTGCGAGATCTCCGGCTGGTACGGCGTGTAGGCGGTGTACCAGGCCGGGTTCTCCATGACGTTGCGGAGGATGACCGGCGGGGTGAAGGTGCCGTAGTAACCCAGGCCGATCATGGAGCCGAGGACGTCGTTGCGGTCGGCGAGGGAGCGCAGTTCGGCGAGGACCTCGGCCTCGGTGCGGGCCGCCGGCAGGTCGAGCGCCTCGGCGTTCTTGATGACGTCGGGGACCGCGGTGGCCGTCAGTTCGTCCAGCGAACCGTACCCGACCTGGGCGAGCATCTTGGCACGGGCTTCCGCATCGGGGCCGATGTGGCGCCGCTCGAACGGAATGCCCTGTTCGAGCTGGGAGAGCGGGGGACGGTTGACAGTCATTGCGGGGGCCTCCTGGTCGGTACGACCTGCGAGGGGCACCATGACGCGGGTGCCCGGACGGCCTCCCCCTCTGTCATCTCAACCTGAGAGCTTCACCGGGCGCGCGGCCCGACTTTCACCGTCGGTGAGGGCGGAGGTCCGGAAACCGCCCGCCCTGCTTTCCAGAGTGACCTCACCCGCGCGGTACTGGGGCCTGAGAGATTCCGGGGAGGATTTGCTCCTTCGGCGCCCCCGACCGTGGCCGGGGAGCTCTCCCGCACGGGGTCGACAGCCGCTTCCAGCCTACCAGCGGCTCTTCGCACGGGGCTTCGAGTGGCCGCCTGCGGAAATGTGCTCTTTCGTGGTGCTGACGGATGAGTTGCGACGAGCTGGAGGGCACGTGCAGACCGACATCGATCCGCGCAACCTGATCGGCCGCAAGGCGTTCGACCTCCACGGTACGAGGATCGGCACCGTGGACGAGGTCTACCTCGACGACGCCACGGGAGTGCCGGAGTGGGCGGCGATCCGGACGGGTCTGTTCAGCCGGGACGCGTTCGTCCCCCTGGAGCCCAGCGAACTGGTGGCGGGCACCCTCCGGGTTCCCTTCGAGCGCGCCCTGATCAGGGACGCCCCGGACTTCGGCGTGGGACGCCACCTCTCCCCCGAACAGGAGCTGCGGCTCTACCACCACTACGGGCTCGACGTGGCCTCCCCCGGCCCCGATGTCGGCGAGTGGGCCGCCGGCCCGGGGGACGAGCCCGAGCCGTCCGGGGAGCGGTAACCGTCCGCCACCAGGGGGACCGGGTCGGAGGGGGTGAGGTCGGGGTCGTCCACGGCGAAGGTCCGCACCCGGCCCGGCGGGGAGTCCGGGGTCTCGAAGCGCACCGTCACCCGCCCCACCCCGCTGCCCTGGACCCAGCCCGGCCCGTGGACGGCGTGGTGGACGTCGTGTCCGGCCGCCCACCGGGAGGACGCGCGGGCGGGCGACGCGGGGTCCTGCGGGCCTTCGGCCCCCGGATCGGCCTCCGCGTCGTCGGGCACCTCGGGCGGGTGCTCCCCGGCTGCCTGCGCGAACAGGTCCTCCTGGGTGTAGTCGGCGAGGCCGCTGACGCCCACGCCGAGGAGCCGCACGCCGCCGGTGGTGTCCACCGACTCCAGCAGGCGGCCGGCCGCCTCGCGGACCACCCTGGGGTCGTCGGTGGGGCCGCGCAGCGTCTCGGAGCGGGTGAGCGTCGAGAAGTCGTAGCGGCGCACCTTGAGCACCACGGTGCGGCCCGAATGGCCGGAGTCCCGCAGCCGTCGCACGCACCGTTCGGCGAGCCGTTGCACCTCCAGCCGCACCCGGGTCCGGTCGTGGATGTCGACGTCGTACGTGTCCTCCACGGACACCGACTTCGTCTCCCGTTCGGCCACCACCGGCCGCTCGTCGCGGGCGAGGGCCATCGCGTACAGGCCCGCCCCGTGGGCCTTGCCCAGCAGCCGCACCAGTTCGTCCTCACCGGCCTCGGCGAGTTCGCCGACGGTGCTGATGCCCGCCCGGCGCAGGTGGTCGCCGGTGGCGGGCCCCACCCCCGGCAGCACCCGGACCGCCATGGGGGCCAGCAGGGCCCGTTCGGTGCCCGCCCGCACCAGCAGCAGACCGTCCGGTTTGGCCTCCTCCGATGCGATCTTGGCGACCATCTTGGAGGCGGCCAGCCCGACCGACCCGGTCAGCCCCGTGGCAGCCCGGATGTCGGCGCGCAGTCGGGTGCCCACCGCGCGGGCGGACGCCTCGTCCCGGGCCGTGTCGCCCGCCTCCAGGTCCACGAAGGCCTCGTCCAGGCTGAGCGGCTCCACCAGCGGGGACAACTCCCGCAACATGCTCATCACCCGGTCGCTGATCTCCCGGTAGAAGCCGAAGCGGGGCACCAGGTAGGCGGCGTTCGGAGCGAGCCTGCGGGCCTGGGCCGTGGGCATCGCCGAGCGGACCCCGAACCGGCGTGCCTCGTAGGACGCGGTGGCCACCACCCCCCGCGGGCCGATGCCGCCCACCACCACGGCCTTCCCGCGCAGGCTGGGCTTGGCGGCCTGCTCCGCTGAGGCGTAGAAGGCATCCATGTCCAGGTGCAGGATGGTGGGCTGGTTCCTCACCCCTCCGATGCTGCACTACGGCGGTGACAACGCCCCGGCGACCCGGGGGCGGCCTCCCGCGAGGTCAGCCGGCGCGGTTGCGGCGCCGGGCGAGCTCGTCCGCCGGATTGTGGCCGATCAAGGTCTCCCCCGTGTCGACGCGCTCGCCGTGCAGTTGGGACAGGGCGCTCTCGACGTCCTGCCAGACCACGCCGACGGCGATGCCGAAGACGCCCTGGCCGCCCTGGAGCAACTTGTGCACCTCGTCGGGCGAACTGCACTCGTAGACGGTGGCGCCGTCGCTCATCAGCGTCAGCCGCTCCAGGTCGCGGAATCCGCGCTCCCGCAGGTGCTGGACGGCCGCCCGGATGTTCTGGAGGGACACGCCCGTGTCCAGGAACCGCTTCACGATCTTGAGGACGACCACGTCCCGGAAGCTGTACAGCCGCTGGGTGCCGGAGCCCTGTGCAGGCCGAACGCTGGGCTCCACCAGACCGGTGCGGGCCCAGTAGTCCAACTGGCGGTAGGTGATGCCGGCGGCGGCACACGCGGTGGGACCCCGGTAGCCGAGCGGTTCCGCGGCGCGCCGGGCGTCGTTCTCGGGCACCGGGAGGGGACGGGGCGGCACCTGGCCGACCCGACCGTCGTGGAGCGCGTACGGGCCGCCTTCCCCCAGGATCCGTCCGGGGGCACCCCCAGCCGTACCGTCGCCGCTGCTTCTCACGCCGACCTCCGTCCTTGACCTGCCCTCACGACGGTAGGCAGTCGCTCGGAGTGCGTCAACGATCGCCACACTCGCCACGCCGAGTGATAATCACCCTACGAGTGGTTTCCCGTGTCCGGTTGCGGGGAAAGGCTAGCCGAATGCGGTGAGAGGGCCGTCCCGGGACCGGGACGCCCCCCACCGTCCGGACGCTCGCACCGGCGGCGCGGGCCCGACGGTCCGGTCACTGGCTGTTGGTGCCGAAGTCCTCGGGGGAGATCTGGTCGAGGAACTCGCGGAACTTCTCCACCTCGTCCTCCTGCTCGTCGGGGATGGCGATGCCCGCGTCGGCGAGCACCCCGTCACTGCCGTAGATCGGCGTTCCCGTGCGCAGGGCCAGCGCTATGGCGTCCGAAGGGCGCGCACTGACCTCGACACCGCTTGCGAAGACCAGTTCCGCGTAGAAGACGCCTTCGCGGAGGTCCGTGATGCGCACTTCGCTCAGCTCCTGGCCCACGGCCTCCAGCACGTCCTTGAACAGGTCGTGGGTCAGCGGACGCGCGGGAGCCATGCCCTGTTGGGCGAAGGCGATCGCCGTCGCCTCCCCGGGCCCGATCCAGATGGGGAGGTAACGGTCGCCTCCCACTTCACGCAGAAGCACGATCGGTTGGTTGGAGGGCATTTCGACCCGGACACCTACGACGTCGAGCTCGTTCACACAGCAACCCTAGGCCGTGCCCGGCACCTTTGGGTAGTCGGGCACTCCTCCTGGCCCTCCAGCAGGCCGTTCCGGTGCCGTGGACGGCCGGTCGCTCAGGGCGACCGCACCCCCAGGGCCGCGTGCACCAGCACGGTGTGCAGCCGGACGGTGAGCCCGGCAAGCTCCCGGGCGCGGGCCTCGGCATGGGCCCGGGTCTGGGGGTTCCGGTGCATCCGCAGGGGCGCCACGACCTGGTCGACGAGACCGGCCTCGCGCTCGGCGGAGCCCTTCATCGCCCTCAGGTGCCGGGGCTCGATCCCGAACCGGCCCAGTTCCTGGACGAGGCCCGCCACGGTGACGGCCGAGGCGTCGTAGCTGCCGTCGGGCAGCGGAGCGAGCAATCCGTAGGACTCCCACTCGGCGAGCCCGTCCTCCCCGATGCCGACGGCGGCCATCAGCTCCGCACGGCCCACCCGGGCCGCCGTGGGCGCGGTCCCCGGAGCCCCGGGCCCCGCCGGGTCCTCGTCCGGGGTGTCACCCGGTCGCCCCAGGGACGGCAGCTGGACGGCCTCGCCCCGTTCCAGGGCCTGCACGTACTCGCGGATCACCCGCAGCGGCAGGTAGTGGTCCCGCTGCAACCGCAGGACCTGGCCGAGCCGCTCCACGTCCTGCACGCTGAACTTGCGGTACCCGGACGGGGTGCGCTGCGGTTCGACGAGTCCCTCCGACTCCAAGAAACGGATCTTGGAGATGGTGACCTCCGGGAACTCGTCCCGCAGCGCGTTCAACACGGCGCCGATGCTCAGCAGGCGACGGCCCGCCGCGGCGGTGCCGTTGCCGGCACCGCCCGGTGTGTGCACCATGGACCTTCCCTGGTCAGACACCCCGCTGGCTCGCGTAGAAGACCAGCCGGTACTTACCGATCTGCACCTCGTCGCCGTGGGAGAGCCGAACGTTGTCCACCGGCTCACGGTTGACGTACGTGCCGTTGAGGCTGCCCGCGTCGGCGACCGTGAACGAGCCGTCCTGAGCACGTCGGAACTCGACGTGCCGCCGGGAGACCGTGATGTCGTCCAGGAAGATGTCGCTCTGCGGGTGACGCCCCGCGGTCGTCAGATCACCGTCGAGGAGGAAACGACTGCCCGAGTTCGGCCCCCGTCGCACCACCAGGAGCGCGGAACCGAAGGGCAGCGCGTCGACCGCCGCCTGCGCCTCGGGCGACAGGGAGGGCAACTGGGTCTGCCCGGTCACCTCCGAGTCGTACGCCTCCAGGCCGGAGATCGAAATGGTCGAGGTCGTCTCCGAAGGCCGCTCGGCGCCACCGCGCAGAGGCGCCCCGCAGTGCGAGCAGAAACGGCTCGCCTGCGCGTTCCGGCTGCCGCACCTCGTGCACACCAGGTCCATGGACGGACCGCCCTCCTGCCCCCCGCCCGGAGGCTGGGAGCCGTACGGACCGGCGGCGAACCCACCGCCCGCGCCCGGGGCCGACTGCTCCCCGAAACCTATGGGCGCGGAGGTGGCGGGGTCAACGGGAGACGCGCCCCGTCCACCCGGGACGTCACCGCCCGGAGCACCCACCTGATCGCGGAACAGCGGACGCTCACCGGACTGCGCCTCGGCGTCCCCCTGCCGCGGGGCACGGTGCCGGGCCGTGGCGTTGCCACGCTCCTCGCGTGCGCTCTTGCCGAACAACTTCGCAAACAACTTCACGGGCGATTCCCCTTGACCGAAACAGACCCGCCCGTGGGGCAGGACGAACCCTGAGTACACACACCTGCCGACCCGGACACCTTCACAACGTCCGTACCCACCAGACAGTTTCCACCACGCACCGCGCTTCCGGTGCGCCGACCCCCCGCAATCACGCGCCCTCGCAAAGTGACCGAGGCGTTCCCCGGCTCACCGCGAGGACGACCGAGCGTAGTCAGGCCGCTGCGCCGGCCGCAAGGCATCCACGACGATCTTCTTCGAGCGCGTCACGGTCACGTCGGCCTGCTCCTTCTCCAGAGTCTGCACCACGCCGCCGGGAATGTTGAGCGCCGGTTCGAGGTCCTGCGGCCTGCCGATGACCTTGAAACGGTAGGGGGGACTGATCCCGGTTCCGTCCACGCTCACTCCTTCTCCCTTGCCGCCCGTCAGATACGTGCCGGCTACCACCCGGACCCCGTTCAGTTGGATCGCCTCGGCGCCGGCCGCACGCAACTCCTGGACGGCGTCCAGGAGCATGCGGGCCTCCACCGCTGCCCGGGAGTCCGTGACGACCACCGTGATGCCGGGTCCTTCGGCGCCCACGGTGCCCGCCAGCACCCCCAGCTGCTTCTCCCTCTCGACGGTCTGCTTGCGCGCCTCTTCCGCCTGGTCCGAGCTGTTCTCCAGCTCGGACCGCTGGCCCTGGAGACGCTGCTTCTCCTCTTCTAGACGTTGGGTCCGGTCATCCAGTTCATCGAGGATCCGCACCAGATCCTCCTGCCTGGCGCCACGGAGCACACTACTGTCGCTGGTGGCCGCCACCTGGACGGCGAGGCCGAAACCGAGCCCCGCCAGCAGCAGTGCCACGATCAGTTGCGCCCGGCTGAAGCGCGGCGGCCACAACCCCTTGACCAGGCGTTGACGGCCCGTCAGGCCCGGGGGAGCCCCCTCGGGGGCGCCTTCTCCCGGCCCCCCGGCCACGGGTCCCACCGGCACTTCCGCGGGCAGTTCCTCACGGAGCGGCCACCCGGAGCCGGACCGCCGGGCGTCCCGTCCCGCGGAACGGGTGCCCTCGTCGGGGCCGCGCCCCTCGCTGCCGTCTGAGTTCATCCGCCTCACGCCCGGAAGACGTGCCGCCGGATCGCGGCGGCGTTGGAGAAGATGCGGATGCCCAGCACGACCACCACACCGGTCGACAGCTGGGCGCCGACGCCCAACTCGTCGCCCAGGAACACGATGAGTGCCGCCACCACGACGTTCGACAGGAACGACACCACGAACACCTTGTCGTCGAAGATGCCGTCGAGCATCGCCCGCAGGCCGCCGAAGACGGCGTCGAGCGCCGCGACCACGGCGATCGGCAGATACGGCTCGACCACCGCGGGGACTTCGGGTCGGACCAGCAGTCCGGCCACGACTCCCAGGACGAGGCCCAGTACGGCGATCACGATGTGCCCTTCTCTGTTCTCGGCTGTGCGGTACGGACGATCACGCTCGGTGCCGCCGGCAACCGCAGGTCCTTGTGTACGGAAATCCCGGTCCTGATCCCGAAGTTCTCCTGGAGAGCGTTGAGGTACAGGCCGTCGGGACTGTTCTGGAACCGGGTGCTCAGCCGCTCCCCGTCCCCCACCGCGAGCACCGTGTACGGCGGGACCAGGGGCCGGTTGTCGACCAGCACCGCATCGCCGGCGGCACGGATGGCGGACAGCGCCGTCAACCGCTGGCCGTTGATCGACACCGCCTCGGCACCGGAGTGCCACAGGCCGTTGACGACCCGCTGGAGGTCACGGTCCTTGACCCGCCCGGTGTCGGAGAAGCCGGAGGTGCCGCGCGGGCCGTCGCCGTCGACGTCGGCCTCCTTCGCGTCGTCCACCGTCAGCTTGACCCCGGGTCCGTGCACGGCGGAGGAGCCCGCCAGGACGCCGATGAGGTCGTCGGGGCCGGTCTCGTGCCGGAGCGCCTCGCGACGACGGTCGTGCACGTCGTCCCGCAGGTCGTCCACGTTCTTCTGCAACTCGTCGGCGGCGGCGGTTTCGGCCTCGACCCGGTCGATCAGTTCCTCCCGCTCCTTCGCGATCACCGGAGCGGTGGCCCGGGCCTGGGCCGCACCCACCGTGACCACGAGGGCTGCCAGGACCAGCCCGCCGGCGAGCCCGAGGCGGGCCCGGAGCGTCTTCGGAAGCCCGCCGGATTCGCCCTGCGCCCGCTTGCGGGCGGCCGCCTCCGCATAACCGTCGTCGAGGCTGTGGTCCATGACGTTGGTCAGCAGGGACATGGACGCGTCCGGGCGCCGGGGACGCGAAGCAGTACTCCGAACAGGGGGCGGCTGCGGCATGCCGCACATCGTCGCACGTCGGTGCCCATTCCTCCGAATGGCCCTGTCCGGCCGCCGGACGGGGCGGTTCGGCGACGCCGGCGTCCACTCGAAAGACGTACCCGGGCGGGTCGTGCGACGGCCCGCCCGGGTGACCTCCGCTCAGCTGCCGGCGCCCTCCACGACCGCCGACCACTCGTCCAACAGCGCCTGGGCGGACGCGTCGTCGGGGCCCTCGGCCCACAGGTGGGTGACCGCTTCCGCGCGATCCGGGAGGACCAGCACCCACCGGCCGTCCGCCTCGACCACCCGGACCCCGTCCGTGGTGTCCACGGACCGGTCCCCGGCTTCCTCGACCACGCGCCGCATCACCAGCCCCTTGACCGCCCACGGGGTGGCCACGTCCCGCTTCAGGACGTGCGCCCGCGGAATCCGGGCATCGATCTGACTCAACGTGAGCTGGGTGCGGGCCACCAGACCGATGAGTCGGACGAAGGCCGCCGTGCCGTCGAAGACGCTGCTGAACTCGGGCACGATGAACCCGCCGCGGCCGTCGCCGCCGAAGATCGTCGTCTCCTCACGTCCCACCCGGGTCAGGTCGTCGGGGGTGGTCGTCGTCCAGTCGACCTGGGTGCCGTGGTAGGCGGCGACCTGCTCGGCGATCCGGGTGGTGGTCACCGGCAGTGCCACCCGACCGCTGCGCCGTTCCGCGGCGACCAGGTCCAGCATCACCAGGAGCGCCCGGTCGTCCTCGACGATCCGCCCCTTCTCGTCCACCAGGGAAAGCCGCTCGCCGACCGGGTCGAAGCGGACGCCGAAGGCCGCCCGGGCGGAGGCCACGATCTCGCCCAGCCGCACCAGCCCGGAGCGCCGGGTCTCCGCGGTCTCGGTGGGCCGTGCTTCGTCCAGCCCCGGGTTGACGGTCAGCGAGTCGACGCCGAGCCTGCCCAACAGGCTGGGCAGGACCAGTCCGGCGCTCCCGTTCGAGGCGTCCACCACGACCTTCAGCCCGGATTCGGCGATTCCCGTGGTGTCGACGTTGCGCAGCAGGGACCCGGTGTACGAGTCGAAGACGCTCGACGGGAAGTGCAGGTCCCCGATCTCGCCGGGGAAGGCACGGCGGTACTCCTGGCGTGCGTAGACCCGGTCGAGTTTGCGCTGGCTCGCCTGCGAGAGGTCGGCGCCCCGGCCGTCGAAGAACATGACGTCGACCGAGTCGGGCACTCCGGGCGAGGTGCGGATCATGATGCCGCCGGCGCTACCCCGCGCGGTCTGCTGCCGCGCCACCGGAAGCGGGACGTTCTCCAGGTCCCGCACGTCGATGGCACTGGCCTGGAGCGCGGAGATCACCGCGCGCTTGAGCGCGCGGGCTCCCCGGGAGTGGTCACGTGCGGTGGTGACCGTCGCCCCCTTCTTCAGGGTCGTGGCGTAGGCACCCGCGAGGCGTACGGCCAGTTCGGGGGTGATCTCCACGTTCAGGATGCCGCTGACGCCCCGCGCCCCGAAGAGGTGGGCCTGACCCCGCGACTCCCAGATGACCGAGGTGTTGACGAAGGCGCCCGCCTCGATGGTCTTGAAGGGGTAGACCCGTACGTTGCCCTGGACGATCGATTCCTCGCCGACGAGGCACTCGTCGCCGATGACGGCACCGTCCTCGATGCGCGCCGCCCGCATGATGTCGGTGTTCTTGCCCACCACACAGCCGCGGAGGTTGCTGTGGTCCCCGATGTACACGTTGTCGTGGAGCACGGCCTTGTGGAGGAAGGCCCCGCTCTTCACCACCACGTTCGAGCCGACCACCGTGTGCTCGCGGATCTCGGCGTTCGCCTCCACCTTGGCGTAGTCCCCGATGTACAGCGGGCCCCGGAGGACCGCGTCGGGGTGGACTTCCGCCCCTTCCGCCACCCACACCCCGGGGGAGATCTCGAATCCGTCCAGGTCGACGTCGACCTTGCCTTCGAGGACGTCGGCTTGGGCCTTCACATAGCTCTCGTGGGTGCCGACGTCCTCCCAGTACCCCTCGGCGATGTAGCCGTAGACCGGCTTGCCCTCCTTCATCAATTGGGGGAAGACGTCCCCGGACCAGTCGACGGACGCGTCGGCCTGGACGTAGTCGAAGACCTCCGGCTCCATGACGTAGATGCCGGTGTTGACGGTGTCGGAGAACACCTGGCCCCAGGTGGGCTTCTCCAGGAACCGTTCGACCCGGCCTTCCTCGTCGACGATGGTGATGCCGAATTCCAGCGGATTGGGCACTCGGGTGAGGCAGACCGTGACGAGCGCCCCCTTCTCCTTGTGGAAGGCGATCAGCTCGGTGAGGTCGAAATCGGTGAGCGCGTCACCGGAGATGACGAGAAAGGCGTCGTCCTTCAACGCCTCTTCCGCGTTCTTCACGCTTCCCGCGGTACCGAGCGGCTTCTCCTCGTTGGCGTAGGACAAGTCCATGCCGAGTTCTTCACCGTCGCCGAAGTAGTTCTTGACGAGGGAAGCCAGGAACTGGACGGTGACCACTGTCTCGGTGAGCCCATGCCTCTTGAGGAGCCTGAGCACGTGCTCCATGATGGGGCGGTTCGCCACCGGCAGGAGCGGCTTGGGCATGCTTGAGGTCATCGGACGAAGGCGTGTGCCTTCGCCTCCGGCCATCACGACGGCCTTCATGTCGGAAGCGTCCTCCTTGAGAGACGACGGTCTAGCCGACTGCGAGCCTTCTCATTGTCCCGCACGGATGCGTTGCGGGCCATCAGGCCACCGCCCAGGCGTCATCGGTGGGCTCAGCCGGCCATGGCGTCCGCCCGTACCAGACGGCGGACCTGCACCACGTAAAGGACTCCTGCCCACCAGTACAGGGTTGTACCCCACCCGGCGAACGCCCATCCGAAAATGGCGGCGAGTGACGCGATCCAACCGCTGCCGTCACTGAGGAGGAGCAACGGGAACGCGTACATCAGGTTGAAGGTGGCCGCCTTGCCGAGGAAGTTCACCTGCGGCGGCGGATATCCGTGTCGGCGCAGGATGCCGACCATCACCAACAGCACGAGTTCACGTGCCAACAGCACGGCGGTCAACCAGAGCGGCAGGATGTCACGCCAGGTGAGGCCGACCAGGGTGGACAGGATGTAGAGCCGGTCGGCCGCGGGGTCGAGCAGCCGACCGAGGCTACTGACCTGGTTCCAGCGCCGGGCGAGCTTCCCGTCCAGATAGTCACTGATACCGCTCAGGGCCAGCACGAGCAACGCCCAGCCGTCGCTCTGGGGGCCGCCGAACTCCGGTCGGAGGATCAGCCACAGGAAGAGCGGCACACCCGCGAGGCGGGCCATGCTGAGGATGTTGGGGATGGTGAGGACCCGGTTCGTTTGGACGCGGGTCTCCTGGACCTCCATCCGGGGGCCTCCTGTGGGAAACGAATCGACGATACGCCCTGACCCTACCGCCCGACGGACAAAGCCCCGCACTGAGGGCATGGGCCTTCCCCCAGGAAACGCAAAAAAGTCGTGTGTCCCAGGAGGAAACCCTCCTGGGACACACGACTCGTATCAAAATTAGTTCGGCGGCGTCCTACTCTCCCACAGGGTCCCCCCTGCAGTACCATCGGCGCTGAAAGGCTTAGCTTCCGGGTTCGGAATGTAACCGGGCGTTTCCCTCACGCTATAACCACCGAAACACTACGAAACACACACCAGACACACACCCACCAACAGCGGGATACGTGTTGGAAGTTCGTGGTTTCAGAACCAACACAGTGGACGCGAGCAACTGAGGACAAGCCCTCGGCCTATTAGTACCAGTCAACTCCACCGGTCACCCGGCTTCCATATCTGGCCTATCAACCCAGTCGTCTACTGGGAGCCTTACCCCATCAAGTGGGTGGGAGCCCTCATCTCGAAGCAGGCTTCCCGCTTAGATGCTTTCAGCGGTTATCCCTCCCGAACGTAGCCAACCAGCCATGCCCTTGGCAGAACAACTGGCACACCAGAGGTTCGTCCGTCCCGGTCCTCTCGTACTAGGGACAGCCCTTCTCAAGACTCCTACGCGCGCAGCGGATAGGGACCGAACTGTCTCACGACGTTCTAAACCCAGCTCGCGTACCGCTTTAATGGGCGAACAGCCCAACCCTTGGGACCGACTCCAGCCCCAGGATGCGACGAGCCGACATCGAGGTGCCAAACCATCCCGTCGATATGGACTCTTGGGGAAGATCAGCCTGTTATCCCCGGGGTACCTTTTATCCGTTGAGCGACGGCGCTTCCACAAGCCACCGCCGGATCACTAGTCCCGACTTTCGTCCCTGCTCGACCCGTCGGTCTCACAGTCAAGCTCCCTTGTGCACTTACACTCAACACCTGATTACCAACCAGGCTGAGGGAACCTTTGGGCGCCTCCGTTACTCTTTAGGAGGCAACCGCCCCAGTTAAACTACCCATCAGACACTGTCCCTGATCCGGATCACGGACCCAGGTTAGACATCCAGCACGACCAGAGTGGTATTTCAACAACGACTCCACAACCACTGGCGTGGCCGCTTCACAGTCTCCCACCTATCCTACACAAGCCGAACCGAACACCAATATCAAACTGTAGTAAAGGTCCCGGGGTCTTTCCGTCCTGCTGCGCGAAACGAGCATCTTTACTCGTAGTGCAATTTCACCGGGCCTATGGTTGAGACAGTCGAGAAGTCGTTACGCCATTCGTGCAGGTCGGAACTTACCCGACAAGGAATTTCGCTACCTTAGGATGGTTATAGTTACCACCGCCGTTTACTGGCGCTTAAGTTCTCAGCTTCGCCACACCGAAATGCAGCTAACCGGTCCCCTTAACGTTCCAGCACCGGGCAGGCGTCAGTCCGTATACATCGCCTTACGGCTTCGCACGGACCTGTGTTTTTAGTAAACAGTCGCTTCTCGCTGGTCTCTGCGGCCACCCCCAGCTCAAGGCGCAAAGCCCATCACCAGGAATGGCCCCCCTTCTCCCGAAGTTACGGGGGCATTTTGCCGAGTTCCTTAACCATAGTTCACCCGAACGCCTCGGTATTCTCTACCTGACCACCTGAGTCGGTTTAGGGTACGGGCCGCCATAAAACTCGCTAGAGGCTTTTCTCGACAGCATAGGATCATCCACTTCACCACAATCGGCTCGGCATCAGGTCTCAGACTATTGCCAGGCGGATTTACCTACCTGACGTCCTACACCCTTACCCCGGGACAACCACCGCCCGGGATGGACTACCTTCCTGCGTCACCCCATCACTCACCTACTACAAGTCCGGGTCACCGGCTCCACCACTTTCCATTCCCCGAAGGGTCCGGAACGGCTTCACGGGCTTAGCATCGCCTGATTCAATGTTTGACGCTCTACAGCGGGTACCGGAATATCAACCGGTTATCCATCGACTACGCCTGTCGGCCTCGCCTTAGGTCCCGACTTACCCTGGGCAGATCAGCTTGACCCAGGAACCCTTAGTCAATCGGCGCACACGTTTCCCACGTGTGTATCGCTACTCATGCCTGCATTCTCACTCGTGAACCGTCCACCACTACCTTCCAGTGCAGCTTCACCCGGCACACGACGCTCCCCTACCCATCACAGTCCCCGTTAGGAGTACATACTGCAATGACACGACTTCGGCGGTACGCTTGAGCCCCGCTACATTGTCGGCGCGGAATCACTAGACCAGTGAGCTATTACGCACTCTTTCAAGGGTGGCTGCTTCTAAGCCAACCTCCTGGTTGTCTCTGCGACTCCACATCCTTTCCCACTTAGCGTACGCTTAGGGGCCTTAGTCGATGCTCTGGGCTGTTTCCCTCTCGACCATGGAGCTTATCCCCCACAGTCTCACTGCCGCGCTCTCACTTACCGGCATTCGGAGTTTGGCTAAGGTCAGTAACCCGGTAGGGCCCATCGCCTATCCAGTGCTCTACCTCCGGCAAGAAACACACGACGCTGCACCTAAATGCATTTCGGGGAGAACCAGCTATCACGGAGTTTGATTGGCCTTTCACCCCTAACCACAGGTCATCCCCCAGGTTTTCAACCCTGGTGGGTTCGGTCCTCCACGACCTCTTACAGCCGCTTCAACCTGCCCATGGCTAGATCACTCCGCTTCGGGTCTTGGGCATGCTACTCAAACGCCCTATTCGGACTCGCTTTCGCTACGGCTTCCCCACACGGGTTAACCTCGCAACACACCGCAAACTCGCAGGCTCATTCTTCAAAAGGCACGCAGTCACGAGACACCAACACAAGTGCTGGCATCCGACGCTCCCACGGCTTGTAGGCACACGGTTTCAGGTACTATTTCACTCCCCTCCCGGGGTACTTTTCACCATTCCCTCACGGTACTATCCGCTATCGGTCACCAGGGAATATTTAGGCTTAGCGGGTGGTCCCGCCAGATTCACACGGGATTTCTCGGGCCCCGTGCTACTTGGGAAATGCACAAGCAAGTCGCTGACGTTTCGACTACGGGGGTCTTACCCTCTACGCCGGGCCTTTCGCATGCCCTTCGCCTACATCAACGATTTCTGACTCACCGACCAGCCGGCAGACTGATCAAGCACACTCCCACAACCCCCCAGACGCAACCCCTGCCGGGTCTCACACGCCTAAGGTTTAGCCTCATCCAGTTTCGCTCGCCACTACTCCCGGAATCACGGTTGTTTTCTCTTCCTGCGGGTACTGAGATGTTTCACTTCCCCGCGTTCCCTCCACATGCCCTATGTGTTCAGGCAAGGGTGACAGCCCATGACGACTGCCGGGTTTCCCCATTCGGAAACCCCCGGATCAAAGCCTGGTTGACGACTCCCCGGGGACTATCGTGGCCTCCCACGTCCTTCATCGGTTCCTGGTGCCAAGGCATCCACCGTGCGCCCTTAAAAACTTGGCCACAGATGCTCGCGTCCACTGTGCAGTTCTCAAACAACGACCAACCACCCGTCACAACCCACCAAACAGGCAGACCTTTACCGGGGCCGGCATACCGAAGACCCAACCGCAAAACGGCCGTGCCCTCAGACACCCAACAGCGCGCCCAACCCAGCCCCACCCGAAGACCAACTTTCCACACCCCCAACAGGGCAGTACTCACAGCCTCCGACCCAGAACCAGATCGAATAGTCAACGTTCCACCCATGAGCAACCAGCATCGAACACTCGCCGATGTACTGGCCTCTGACCACCCATCCCCCGAAGAGAACAGGCAGTAAGAACGCTCCTTAGAAAGGAGGTGATCCAGCCGCACCTTCCGGTACGGCTACCTTGTTACGACTTCGTCCCAATCGCCAGTCCCACCTTCGACAGCTCCCTCCCACAAGGGGTTGGGCCACCGGCTTCGGGTGTTACCGACTTTCGTGACGTGACGGGCGGTGTGTACAAGGCCCGGGAACGTATTCACCGCAGCAATGCTGATCTGCGATTACTAGCGACTCCGACTTCATGGGGTCGAGTTGCAGACCCCAATCCGAACTGAGACCGGCTTTTTGAGATTCGCTCCACCTCACGGTATCGCAGCTCATTGTACCGGCCATTGTAGCACGTGTGCAGCCCAAGACATAAGGGGCATGATGACTTGACGTCGTCCCCACCTTCCTCCGAGTTGACCCCGGCGGTCTCCCGTGAGTCCCCAGCACCACAAGGGCCTGCTGGCAACACGGGACAAGGGTTGCGCTCGTTGCGGGACTTAACCCAACATCTCACGACACGAGCTGACGACAGCCATGCACCACCTGTACACCGACCACAAGGGGGGCACCATCTCTGATGCTTTCCGGCGTATGTCAAGCCTTGGTAAGGTTCTTCGCGTTGCGTCGAATTAAGCCACATGCTCCGCCGCTTGTGCGGGCCCCCGTCAATTCCTTTGAGTTTTAGCCTTGCGGCCGTACTCCCCAGGCGGGGCACTTAATGCGTTAGCTGCGGCACGGACAACGTGGAATGTTGCCCACACCTAGTGCCCACCGTTTACGGCGTGGACTACCAGGGTATCTAATCCTGTTCGCTCCCCACGCTTTCGCTCCTCAGCGTCAGTATCGGCCCAGAGATCCGCCTTCGCCACCGGTGTTCCTCCTGATATCTGCGCATTTCACCGCTACACCAGGAATTCCGATCTCCCCTACCGAACTCTAGCCTGCCCGTATCGACTGCAGACCCGGGGTTAAGCCCCGGGCTTTCACAACCGACGCGACAAGCCGCCTACGAGCTCTTTACGCCCAATAATTCCGGACAACGCTCGCGCCCTACGTATTACCGCGGCTGCTGGCACGTAGTTAGCCGGCGCTTCTTCTGCAGGTACCGTCACTCTCGCTTCTTCCCTGCTGAAAGAGGTTTACAACCCGAAGGCCGTCATCCCTCACGCGGCGTCGCTGCATCAGGCTTTCGCCCATTGTGCAATATTCCCCACTGCTGCCTCCCGTAGGAGTCTGGGCCGTGTCTCAGTCCCAGTGTGGCCGGTCGCCCTCTCAGGCCGGCTACCCGTCGTCGCCTTGGTGAGCCATTACCTCACCAACAAGCTGATAGGCCGCGGGCTCATCCTGCACCGCCGGAGCTTTCCACCCACCCCCATGCGAGGGCGGGTCATATCCGGTATTAGACCCCGTTTCCAGGGCTTGTCCCAGAGTGCAGGGCAGATCACCCACGTGTTACTCACCCGTTCGCCACTAATCCCCGGCCGAAACCGGTTCATCGTTCGACTTGCATGTGTTAAGCACGCCGCCAGCGTTCGTCCTGAGCCAGGATCAAACTCTCCGTGAATGTGTACCCGTAATCGGGTCACACACACGAGAGCGGAACAACACCCAGGAGGAATAGTCCCGAATGCGTTCACAGCGTCCTCGCTGTGTGTATTTCAAAGGAACCTCATCACCAGACCATGACGGTCACAGTGACGGGGTATCAACATATCTGGCGTTGACTTTTGGCACGCTGTTGAGTTCTCAAGGAACGGACGCTTCCTTCGTACTCACCCCCACCATCCGGTGCAGGCTTTCCTCCGGGCACTTCCCTTCGGTGTTTCCGACTCTATCAGACCGTTTACCCGCTTCTTGACCGTCATTTCGCAGGCATGCGAAACAGGGGACTCTCAGCGAGAATTCAACCTCATAGGAGCTGCCCGACATTCGACGCTGTGCGCGTCACTCGCGGGCAGGTCTACGACTGTACAGGGGGCTTGACAGCAGGGGCAAATCGAGGGGGTGGGGCTCGACTCCACCGACCGGCTCCCTCGACTCAGAACTCGGACATTTCATGATCTACCCTGCTGAACAGTGCGTCGTCCCGGGACGAGCAGGGGCCGGCGCCATCGGAGTCCAGACCCCGGGAGGCTTGCCCATGACCAGCGTGACATCGCCCGTGGCCGGTCGTGCCATCGGATTGACCGCAGTGCCGGACCCCGTCTTCTCCGGTGCCATGGTCGGCCCGGGCACCGCAGTCGATCCGGAGCGGGGACCGGCCGAAGCTGTCTCCCCCGTGTCCGGAGTGATCGTCTCGCTCCATCCGCACGCCTTCGTCGTGGTCGACGACGAGGGGCACGGGGTGCTCACCCACCTGGGGATCGACACGGTGCAGCTCAACGGTCAGGGATTCGAGCTGATGGTGCACAAGGGCGACGCCGTTCAACGCGGACAGGCCGTCGTGCGGTGGAACCCGACCGAGGTGGAGGAGGCGGGCAAGTCCCCCATCTGTCCCGTGGTGGCCCTGGAGGCCACGGGGGACGCCTTGTCGTCCGTCGTCGAGAGTGGTGACGTGAAGGTCGGTGACACGCTCTTCGACTGGCGGTAGCACGGCCGGCCGGAGCGGGATCCGCGGTCGGACGACGGTCTGGGCAATCCCTGCGACGCGGTTCGTCGCAGCTACTCGGAGACGGTGACATGGAGACAACGCTGCGAGGCGTCGGCGTGAGCCACGGAGTGGCGATCGGCGAAGTACGGCACATGGGCACGGCGGTGCTCGAACCACCCGCGAAGCAGATCCCGCCCCAGGACGCGGAGCGCGAGCAGGGACGGGCCCGGCAAGCGGTCGACGCGGTCGCCGCCGACCTCAACGCACGCGGCAACCTCGCGGGCGGCGAGGCCCAGGCGGTGCTCGAAGCGCAGGCCCTCATGGCCCAGGACCCCGAGCTGATCGTCGACGTCGAACGGCGGATCGCGGTGGGGAGCACCGCGGAACGCGCGGTGTACGACGCCTTCGCCTCCTACCGGGCGCTGCTGGCCGGGGCGGGCGAGTACCTCGCCGGCCGGGTCGCCGACCTCGACGACGTGCGCAACCGCATCGTCGCCCGGTTGTTGGGGGTCCCCATGCCAGGGGTGCCCGACAGCGACGAGCCCTATGTGCTGCTCGCACGGGACCTGGCTCCGGCCGACACCGCACTGCTCGACCCGGCGCTGGTGCTCGGCTTCGTCACCGAGGAGGGCGGACCGACGAGCCACAGCGCGATCCTGGCCCGGGCCCTGGGCGTGCCGGCGGTGGTCGCCCTGCCGGGCGCCACCGAGTTGGCCGAGGGCACGGTGGTGGCCGTGGACGGCAGCACCGGTGAGGTCTTCGTGGACCCGAGCGCGCAGAAGCGGGCCGCGCTGGCCGAGGCGGCGGAGGAGCGCAAGGCGGCACTGGCCGCGTCGCGGGGGCCGGGGGCGACCTCCGACGGGCACAAGGTTCCGTTGTTGGCCAATGTGGGCGGGCCGGCGGACGTGGCGGCGGCGGTGGCGGCGGGCGCCGAGGGGGTCGGGCTGTTCCGGACGGAGTTCCTGTTCCTGGACGACAGCGCGACGGCTCCCTCCGAGGAGAAGCAGGTGGCGGCGTACCGACAGGTCCTGGAGGCGTTTCCGGAGGGGCGGGTGGTGGTGCGGGTGCTGGACGCCGGGGCGGACAAGCCGCTCGACTTCCTGACCCCCGCGGACGAGCCCAATCCGGCGCTCGGGGTCAGGGGGCTGCGGGCGCTGCTGGACCATCCCGAGGTGTTGCGCACCCAGCTGACGGCGTTGGCGAAGGCCGCCGAGGGGCTGCCGGTGTACCTGGAGGTGATGGCGCCGATGGTGGCCGACCGCGCGGACGCCGAGGCCTTCGCGAACGCCTGTCGTGCGGCGGGGCTGCGGGCGAAGTTCGGTGCCATGGTGGAGATCCCCTCGGCGGCGCTACGGGCACGCTCGATCCTCCAGGAGGTCGAGTTCCTGTCGTTGGGGACCAATGACCTGGCGCAGTACGCCTTCGCCGCCGATCGGCAGGTGGGCGCCGTCTCCCGGTTGCAGGACCCGTGGCAGCCGGCACTGCTCGACCTGGTCGCCCTGTCGGCGGAGGCGGCGAAGGCGGAGGGGAAGAGTTGCGGGGTGTGCGGGGAGGCGGCGGCCGATCCGCTGTTGGCGTGCGTGTTGGCGGGGCTGGGCGTCACCTCCCTGTCGATGGGGGCCGCGTCGATCGCGTACGTGCGGACGGCGTTGGCGAAGTACACCCTGGCCCAGTGCGAGCGGGCCGCCGCCGCCGCCCGGGCCGCGGACACGGCCCGGGACGCGCGGGCGGCGGCGCAGGCCGTCCTGTCCGGGGAGTAGCCGTGCCCGCGCCGCGCTGCCGGCGCGCCCCGGTCGGTGGTCAGTGGCGGTGGGGTCCTTCCGGCCGGGGGGCGATGCCCTCGACCTCCGGGGGTGCGCAGTAGTCGACGTCGGGTTCCGGGGCGATGAGCTCCCCGGAGAGCGCGTCGGTGCAGTAGGCGTCGAAGACCTCGGCGGCGGTCAGCGGGACCAGGCCGTCGCCGTGCAGGCGCCAGCCCCGGACGCGGTCGTGGCGGTCTGGGGCGGTGGTCCGCATGACGAGTCCGCCGGGGTCTCCGGTGGTGATGCCCGCGGCGAGGACGGTGGCGAGTTCTACCGCGGCGGAGTCGTCGACCTCGGTGATGCCGGTGGCGTCGCTGCGGGCGCGGAAGACGCCGAGCAGGGGTCCGTCGGGGGCGGTGACGCTGCCGACCAGGTGGTGGGCGCCGGGCGGGGCGGCGCGCAGGATGCGGCGCAGCAGGTCGAAGGCGCGGGCGAAGGCGGCGCGGCCGAGGTCCTCGCCGCAGGAGGCGCACTCCCCCGCCCGGTCGAGCAGTTGGGTGGCGTGCTCCCAGGTGGCGCGGCGGGCTGCTTCGTCGAGGAGGTCGGGGAGCAGTTCGGCGAGGGGGCGGCCGTCGTAGGGGACGGTGGGACCGCTCGCGGCGAGTTCGGCGGTGAAGCGGGTGCGGGAGGCGCGGGTGTCGGGGTCGATGCCGGTGCGGGCGCAGTAGGCGGCGTACTGCTCGGGGTCGAAGAGGGCGAGGCTGGTGTGCCGGCCCTGGTCGTCGAGGTCGCGCAGGAGCGCTTCGGTGTGGCGGAGGTAGGCGGGGTGGTCGTCGAAGGCGAAGCTGCGGTAGCGCCGCATGGTCGCGAAGTCGGCTTCGTCGACCAGGAGGCCGATGGTGCCGGCGATCTCGCGGTGGAGTCGTTCGGTGAGGGTCGGGCGGACGGGTTCCATGGGTTCCCCCTGTTGCACGGTCGATCTATGCTCACTCACCGTAACCGGGGCCACTGACATCGGTGGTCGGGAGGGCGGTGCCGGCCGTCGGGGCGGAGGTGACGGCCGGCGTGCTGCGGGGCTCAGGCCCGTTGTCGGGCCAGGTCGACGTAGAAGTCGAGGAGGTCGGTCCGGTCGACGGAGCCGGGGTTGACGGCGCGGTCCAGGGGGGTGCCCTGGAGCAGCCGCTTGACGGGGACCTCCAGGCGCTTGCCGGTGAGGGTGTGGGGGACGGCCGGCACGTCGATGATCTCGTCGGGCACGTGGCGGGGGGAGAGGTGCTCCCGGAGGGCGCGCCGGATGCGGGTGCGCAGCGCTTCGTCGAGGGTGATCCCGGGGGCGAGGTGGACGAAGAGCGGCATCCAGTAGTCGCCGTCCGGGCGTTCGACGCCGACGACGAGGGATTCCCGGATCTCGGGGAGCCGTTCGACGACCTCGTAGATGTCGGCGGAGCCCATGCGCACGCCCTGGCGGTTGAGGGTGGAGTCGGAACGACCGTGGATGACGACGGAGCCGCGGGAGGTGAGGGTGATCCAGTCGCCGTGTCGCCACACGCCGGGATAGGTGTCGAAGTAGCTGTCGTGGTAGCGGTGGCCGTCGGGGTCGTTCCAGAAGCGGACGGGCATGGAGGGCATGGGGCGGGTGACGACGAGTTCGCCGACCTCGTCGATCAGGGGTCGGCCCCGGGGGTCCCACGCCTGGAGGTCGGTGCCGAGTCCGGGGGCCTGGAGTTCGCCGATGTGGACGGGGAGGGTGGGCACGGCGCCCGCGAAGCAGGAGCAGACGTCGGTGCCGCCGCTGACGGAGGCGATCCACAGGCCGCCGTCCCGGCCGGCGAACTCGTCGTGCAGCCAGCGGAAGCCGTCCGGGGGCAGGGGCGAGCCGGTGGTGGCGACGCAGCGGACGCGGCCGAGGTCGTGGTCAGCGGCGGGGTGGAGGCCGGCCTTGCGGCAGGCCATCACGTAGGCGGCGGAGGTGCCGAGGAAGGTGGCGCCGGTCCGGTCCGCGATCCGCCACTGGGCGCCGGTGTCGGGGTGGCCGGGGCTGCCGTCGTAGAGGACGACCGTGGTGCCGGTGAGCAGGCCGGAGACGAGGAAGTTCCACATCATCCAGCCGGTGGAGGTGTACCAGAAGAACCGGTCGTCGGGACCGAGGTCGCAGTGCAGGCCGAGTTGTTTGAGGTGCTCCAGGAGGATGCCGCCCTGGGACTGGACGAGGGCCTTGGGCAGTCCGGTGGTGCCGGAGGAGTAGAGCACCCACAGGGGGTGGTCGAAGGGCACCGCGGTGTACTCGGGGGTGCGGTCCGCGGCGGTCAGCGTCGACCAGTCCAGGGTGCCCTCGGGGGCGGGGGTGTCGAGCAGCGGCACGTGGACGACGGCGCGCAGGGTGGGGAGGTGGGCGCGCAGTTCGGCGACGGTGTCGGTGCGGTCGTGTTCCTTGCCGCCGTACCGGTAGCCGTCGGCGGCGATGAGGACGACGGGTTCGACCTGGTGGAAGCGGTCGAGGACGCTGCGGGCTCCGAAGTCGGGGGCGCTGGCCGTCCAGACGGCGCCGACGGCGGCGGTGGCGAGGAGGGCCACCACGGCGTGCGGGACGTTGGGCAGGTAGCCGCTGACGCGGTCGCCCGGGCGGACGCCGAGGTCGCGCAGGGCGGTGGACAGGGCGCCGACCTGGCGACGGAGTTCGCGCCAGGTGACGGGGACCGGGCCGTGGGTCTCGTCGACGTGGAGGAGGGCGGGTTCGTCGGGCCGTTCGTCGGCGGCCCGCAGGGCGTGTTCGGCATAGTTGAGGGTGGCTCCGGGGAACCATTGGGCGCCGGGCATGGCGCGGTCGCCGAGCACACGGGTGGCGGGCGTCGTGAAGCGGACGTCGAACCATTCGGCGATTGCCAGCCAAAAACTGTCCAGTTCTTCGACGGACCAACGGTGCAGAGCGGGATATCCGCCGGCGGCGGGAGCGCCGTGGTGGGCCGCTGCCCACGCCTGGAAACGGGTGATCCGGGCACCGTCGACGGTCTGCCGGTCGGGCTGCCAGAGGGGCGGAGTGGGCGCTGGGCACATGGCGGGGGCTCCCCTGCTGTTGCTGGTCGTGGGGCGTCGGCGGACACGGGGTGGTGTGCCCGGGACGACTGCCTGGGACGATGCCACGGGTGGGCGCCGGGCACCAGGGAAGGGCGCGCCGGTGCGGGTTCGGAGCTCCGAGTGAACGATTGGTTGAACGCGGCACCGAGTGTGGGGAGGCGGTGGCAGGGTGATCGTCATGGATGGTCGCGGCCTGGGGCGTTCGGTGAGGGCGGTCGGTTCGATGACCCCGGTGTGGGGGATTCGTACCGTGTGCACGGCGGTGCGCAGACGGCGGGCGGATGCGGCCGGGCTGCCGCCGCGGGGTGCGGAGCGGGCCCGGGTGCCGGGTGTGGTGGCGGAGGTGGTCCCGGGGCCGGGCGGGGGCAGCATCCGGTTCGCCCGGTCGCGGTTGCGGGTTCTGGTGACGGTGACGGGGGCGGTGTTCTGGGGGTGGGACGGGGCCGGCCCCGAGCCGTCGTACGCCCTGGCGGGGGCGGTGCCGGAGCCGGATGCCCGGGCGGCGCTGGAGCCGGACATGGACGGCGGGTGGCGGGTGGTGTCGGAGCGGGTCACCCTCGTGGTGTCCCGGCTGGGGGGCGTGCGGGTGTGCACGCCGGGCGGGGTGGTGCTGCGGGAGGTGGCGCCGCCGCGCTGGTGGGAGCCGGTGGACGGGGGCGCGGCCCGGTGGATGGAGCGGGCGGAGGTGGCGGCGGACGCCCGGTTCTTCGGGTTGGGCGGGCGGTCGGCGGGGCCTCGGCTCCCGGACGGCACGTACCGGATGTGGAACACCGGGCCTCGGAAGGCGTTCGGGCCCGGCGACGATCCGCTCTCGCTCACGATGCCGGTGCAGTTGGTGGTCGCGGACGCGGGGACGCACCTCGTCTTCCACGACACGACGTGGGACGGCTCGGTGACGCTCCAGGAGGGCGAGGAGGGGCTGGGGTCGGGGCACGACCGTCCGGGCACGGTGGAGTGGCGCTCGGACGGGGGGCCGCTGCGGTGCTGGGTGGTGGTGGGCTCGCCGGCGCGGGTGTTGCACACCTGGGTGTCGTTGACGGGCGCGCCGGCGGTGCCGCCGACGTGGGCGTTGGGGCACCACCACGCCCGGCAGGGGTTCGGGAGCGCCGCGGAGGTGCGGCGGGTGGTGGCCGGGTACCGGAAGCGGGGGGTGCCGCTGGACGCGGTGCACCTGGGCGCCGACCACCTGGACGGGCACCGGGTCTTCACCGCCGACCCGCGGCGCTACCCGGACCTGCCGGGGCTGGCCGGGGAGTTGGCGCGGGACGGGGTGCGGTTGGTGTCGGTGGTGGGTCCGGCGGTGAAGGCGGAGCGGGGGAACGCCGTGTTCGAGTCGGGGCGCGAGGCCCGGGCGTTCGTGCGGGAGGGGGGCGGGCGGAAGGCGGTGGGCACGTCGAAGGCGGGGGCGTCGGTGTACCCGGACTTCACCGATCCGGGGGCGCGTGCGTGGTGGGGCGGGTGGTACGGGGAGCGGTTGGCCCAGGGGTTCGCCGGGTTCTGGCACGACCTGGACGAGCCGGTGTCGTTCACCGCGTTCGGGGAGCGGACCCTGCCGCGGTCGGCGCGGCACTCCCTGGAGGGGCGGGGCGGTGACCACCGGGAGGCCCACAACGTGTACGCGCTGGGCATGGCGCGGGCGGGGTACGAGGGGGTGCGCCGGGCGCGGCCCGCGGAGCGGCCGTTCGTGTTCTCGCGGTCGGGCTGGGTGGGGCTCCAGCGGTACGGGGGCGCCTGGTCGGGCGGGGTGGTGACGGGGTGGCCGGGGTTGCGGGCCTCGTTGGCGTGGGTGTTGGGCCTCGGGTTGTGCGGGGTGCCGTACTCGGGGCCGGACGTGGGGGGCGGGACGGACGGTCCGTCGGCGGAGCTGTACGTGCGGTGGTTCCAGTTGGGCGCGTACCTGCCGCTGTTCCGCACGCACGCGGCGCTGCGGGCGGCGCGGCGGGAACCGTGGGCGTTCGGCGAGGAGGCGTTGGGGCACGCACGGGCCGCGGCCGTGGAGCGGCGGCGGCTGGTGCCGTACTTCGGGACGTTGGCGCGGGTGGCGGCGCGGACCGGGGCGCCGTACGTGCGCCCGTTGTGGTGGGGGGCTCCGGAGGACCGCAAGCTGCGGGACTGCGGGGACGCGTTCCTGTTGGGGGACGCGTTGTTGGTGGCACCGGTATTGGACCCGGGGGTGGTGGAGCGGGAGGTGCAGTTGCCGGAGGGCACCTGGTACGACGTGGTGAGCGGGAAGAGGTTCACGGGGCCGGGGCGGGTGCGGGTGGCGGCGCCGCTGTCGCGAATTCCGGTGCTGGCCCGGGCGGGGGCGGTGGTGCCGGTGCGGGGCGAGGGGGACGAGCGGGAGTTGGAGGTGTGGCCTCCCGTGCCCGGGAGCGCGGGAGGCGGGCTCGTGGTGACGGACGCCGGTGACGGATGGGAGTCGGACGTCGTGGAGCGGTTCACGACCCGTCTGCGGGGTGGCCGGGTGGTCGTGCGGCGTCACGGGGGCGGCCCGGTGGGGTATCCAGTGCGGGTGCGCGAGGTGGACCCCCCGCCCTCCCGTGGCGCGGTGGTCGGTCAGGCGTAGCGGCCCTCGAACCAGGCCCCGGCCGCGATGGTGTGCAGGGGGAAGGCGAGTTCGGTGGGACGGCGCAGGAGTTGCCAGCCCTCGGTCTCGTCGGTGGGTGTCGAGGCCGGGAGTTCGGCGGCGGGGCGTTCGGGCAGGACGCCGAAGAGGACCAGGTAGCCGTCGAGCGAGCTGAGGACGTCGGCGAGGCGGACGTCCCGGGCTGCGGCGTCGATCCCGGTCTCCTCCTTGAGCTCGCGCACCAAGGCGTGTCGCCAGTCCTCGTGGTGGTCGACGAACCCGCCGGGCAGGGCTATGCCGCCGCGTGCGGGCTCCACGGTGCGGGTGATGACGACCAGGGCGGTGCCCTGCTCGTCGTAGACGGGCTGGAGGGCCACCGCCACGGGCAGGGGGTTGCTGTAGGCCGTGGTGCCGCAGGCGAGGCACTTCCGGGGCCATCCGGACAGTTCGGCATGGGCGGCGCCGCAGCTCGAACAGTGGGAATCCCGTGCGGGGTTGGCGGTGTGGGCTTGCGATTCGGACACCCGCGGACTGTATCGGATGTGCGGGTGTTCCGGCCCGGAGTCGACGTACCGGAGGGCCTGCCCTGTTCAGTGGCGGTGCGCGGGTGGGGAAGGGCGACGGGGGTGGCCGGGACCACCCCCGTCGGTCCCGGCCACCCCGTCGATAGGTCTTGACGCAGCGGGCGCCCGCACGGTTCTCCGCGGCGGGTGACTTTTCGGCCGGTGGGGCCGGGCCGGGGTGGCGGTGCCGCGGCCCGTTCCGTCAGGTGGTGACGGGCTGGCGGGCCATCTCGCCGACGGCCAGGGCGTGTTCGACGACCTCGATGAGCACTTCCTTGGCCGATCCCCGTTCCCGTGCGTCGCAGAGGACGACCGGGACCCCGGAATCCAGGTCCAGGGCCTGGCGTACCGTTTCGGCAGGGTAGCGGTCGGCGCCGTCGAAGCAGTTGACGCCCACCACGAAGGGGATGTTGCGGCGCTCGAAGTAGTCGACGGCGGCGAAGCAGTCCTCCAGCCGACGGGTGTCCGCGAGGACGACCGCGCCGAGCGAGCCGGTGGCCAACTCGTCCCACAGGAACCAGAACCGGTCCTGTCCCGGGGTGCCGAAGAGGTAGAGCACCAGGTCCTCGCGCAGGGTGATGCGGCCGAAGTCCATCGCCACGGTGGTGGTGTTCTTGCCCTCGACGCCCTGGGTGTCGTCGACCGGGCGGCCCGCCTCGCTGAGGGTCTCCTCGGTGCGCAGCGGCTTGATCTCGCTCACCGCGCCGACCAGGGTCGTCTTGCCCACCCCGAAACCACCCGCCACCAGGATCTTCAAGGTGACGGGTTCTATGGGGGCCTTGCCGCGCTCAGTACGGCCCAGGATCATCGGTTCCTTCTCCTGCCTCGGTGGAATTGCGCATCGGTGGACCATATCCGCCGCCGCCCGGCGTCTCGACGACGAGGACGTCCCCGGGACGCACCCGGGTCGAGTCGCTGCCCTCCAGGTGCAGGACGGTACCGTCCCGACGCTCGATGCGGGCGGCCCCGAGGTCCCCCGGGGCGCCGCCGGCCAGGCCGTAGGGCGGGACCCTGCGGTGTCCGCAGAGGGTGGAGACGGTCATGGGCTCGCGGAAGAGGATGCGGCGCACGGCCCCGTCCCCGCCGTGCCACCGGCCGGTGCCGCCGCTGCCGGGGCGGATCGCGAACTCCTCCAGCAGGACGGGCAGTCGCCCTTCCAGGACCTCGGGGTCGGTGAGTCGCGAGTTGGTCATGTGGGTCTGCACCACGGAGGCCCCGTGGAAGCCCTCGCCGGCGCCGGAACCGGAGGCGACCGTCTCGTAGTACTGGTGGCGCTCGTTGCCGAAGGTGATGTTGTTCATGGTGCCGGAGCCCTCGGCCTGGACCCGCAGCGCCGCGTACAGGGCGCCGACGAGGGCCTGCGAGGTCTCGACGTTGCCCGCGACGACGGCGGCCGGGGGTCGCGGGGCGAGCAGCGAACCGGGCGGGACGACCAGGTGGAGGGGGCGCAGACTGCCGTCGTTGAGGGGGATGTCGGCGGCGACCAGGGTGCGGAACACGTAGAGGACGGCGGCGACGACGACCGCGGAGGGGGCGTTGAAGTTGGTGGCCAGTTGGGGCGAGGAGCCGGTGAAGTCGATGGTCGCGGCGCGTCGTTCGCGGTCCACGGCGACGCGTACCCGGATCAGTGCGCCCGAGTCGGTCTCGTAGGCGTGGGTGCCGTCCCGCAGGGTGTCGACGACCCGCCGCACGGACTCCTCGGCGTTGTCCTGGACGTGTCGCATGTACGCCTGGACGACGTCGAGCCCGAACTCGTCGATCATGCGGCGGACTTCGTCCACGCCCTTCTGGTTGGCGGCGATCTGGGCGCGCAGGTCGGCGAGGTTGGTCTCGGGGGCGCGGGAGGGGTGGGGGGCGTCGGTGAGCAGCCGTCGGGTCGGGCCCTCGCGGAAGCGGCCGTCCTCGGTGAGCAGCCAGTTGTCGAAGAGGACGCCCTCCTCGTCGAGGGTGCGGCTGTCGGCGGGCATCGAGCCGGGGGCGGTGCCGCCGATCTCGGCGTGGTGGCCGCGTGAGGCGACGTGGAACAGCGGGGTGGCGCGGTCCGTCGGGTCGGTGGGGCGGGCGAAGACGGGGGTGATGACGGTGACGTCCGGGAGGTGGGTGCCGCCGTGGTAGGGGTCGTTGACGGCGTAGGTCTCGCCGGGACGCATGGTGGCCCCGCGCCGGCGGATGACCTCCTTGACGCTGGTGCCCATGGAGCCCAGGTGGACCGGGATGTGGGGGGCGTTGGCGACGAGGTTGCCCTCGGGGTCGAAGAGGGCGCAGGAGAAGTCCAGGCGCTCCTTGATGTTGACGGACTGCGCGGTGGACTCCAGCCGGGCACCCATCTGTTCGGCGACGGACATGAACAGGTTGTTGAAGACCTCCAGCAGCACCGGGTCGGCCTCGGTGCCGGTGCGGCTCCCCCGGGGCGGGGCGGTGCGTTCGAGGAGCAGGTGTCCCTCGGGGGCCGCGGTGGCCCGCCATCCCTCGTCGACGACGGTGGTGGCGCCGTCCTCGGTGATGAGGGCGGGCCCGGTGAGGGGCTGCTCCGGCGTCAGCCGGGCCCGGTCGTGCAGCGGCACCCGCTGCCAGGAGCCCCCGGTGTGCAGGGCCGCCGTGCCGGGGGGTTCGGCGGACGGGGGCGGCCCGCTCGAGGCGGCTGGCTCCGGGGGTGCGTCGGTGCGGCCGAGGGCCTCGACGGAGACGGATTCGACCACGACCGGCCGGTCGAGGGCGAAGGAGTACACGGCCCGGTGACGCTCGGCGAAGGCCCGGGCCATGGGCTCGGGGGCGCCGAGTTCGACGGGGAGGGTGGTGTCGGTGCCGTCGTAGCGCAGGTGGGCGCGGCGGGTGACGTCGATGCGGGCGTCGGGGACGCCCTGGGCGCGCAGTTCCTCGCGGGCGGTGGCTTCCAGTTCGTCGGCGGCGGCCAGCACCCGGGGCAGTGCGGCGGGTTCCAGCGGGGCCTCGACGGACCGTTCCCGTAGGGCGGCGAGGTCGGCGAGGCCGATGCCGAGCGCGGACAGGACGCCCGCCATCGGGGGGACCAGGACGGTGCGGATGCCGAGGGAGTCGGCGACCTTGCAGGCGTGCTGGCCGCCTGCGCCGCCGAAGGTGGTGAGGGCGTAGCGGGTGACGTCGTGGCCCTGTTGGACCGAGATCCGGGTGATGGCGTTGGCGATGTTGGCGACCGCGATCCGCAGGTATCCCTCGGCGACCTGTTCCGGGGTGCGCTCGTCGCCGGTGCGCCGGGTGATCTCGGCGGCGAGGGCCGCGAAGCGTTCTCGGACCTCGTCCTCGTCCAGGGGCCGGTCGTGGTCGGGGCCGAAGGTGCGGGGGAAGCGCGACGCCTGGATGCGGCCGAGCATCAGGTTGGCGTCGGTGACGGTGAGCGGTCCCCCGGCCCGGTAGCAGGCGGGGCCGGGGTCGGCGCCGGCGGAGTCGGGGCCCACCCGGTAGCGGCTGCCGTCGAAGTGCAGGACGGACCCGCCGCCCGCGGCGACGGTGTGGATGGCGAGCATCGGTGCCCGCAGCCGGATCCCGGCGACGGTGTGGGTGAGGACGCGTTCGTAGGCGCCCGCGTAGTGCGAGACGTCGGTGGAGGTGCCGCCCATGTCGAAGCCGATCACGCGGTCGAAGCCGGCGCGCCGGGAGGTGTGGACCATGCCGACGATGCCGCCGGCCGGGCCGGACAGGACGGCGTCCTTGCCGCGGAACCGCCCGGCGTCGGTCAGACCGCCGTTGGACTGCATGAACTGCAGGCGGCCCGCGGGCACGTCCAGGGCAGCGTCGAGGTGGTGGACGTAGCGGTGCAGCACGGGCGAGAGGTAGGCGTCGGCGACGGTGGTGTCGCCCCGGGGGACGAGCTTCACCAACGGGCTGACCTCGCTGGACAGGGAGACCTGCCGGAAGCCCAGACGGGTGGCGAGTGCACCGACGCGCCGTTCGTGCTCCGGGTGCAGGTGGCTGTGGAGCAGGACGACGGCGACGGCCCGCAGGCCCTCGTCCAGGGCGGCCCGCAGCGGGCCTTCGAGGGCGTCCAGGTCGGGCTGGCGCAGCACCTCGCCCTGGGCGGTGACCCGCTCGTCGACCTCGACGACCCGGTCGTACAGCGGGGCCGGCAGCACGATCTCCCGGTCGAAGATCCGGGGCCGGTTCTGGTAGCCGATGCGCAGGGCGTCCCCGAAGCCCCGGGTGGTGACCAGGAGGGTGCGCTCGCCGGTGCGTTCCAGGAGGGCGTTGGTGGCGACCGTGGTGCCCATGCGGACGGCCGCGACCTCCGTCCCGTCGCCGGGGTGTTCGGCCAGCAGGAGCCGGATGCCCTCGACTGCGGCGTCGGGGGCGTCCGGCACGGGCTCGGGTCCCGGGGCCGCCCCCGGGTCGCGCGGGGGGCGCGCCGACAGCAGTTTGCGGGTGACCAGGCGCCCGTCGGGTCGCCGGGCGACGACGTCGGTGAAGGTGCCGCCGCGGTCGACCCAGAACTGCCAGCCCGTCACGTCGTCCTCCCGCTGCCGCGCTGTTCAGAGGGCCCGCAGGCCGTTGATCACGTCGCGCAGGATACTCGCGTCGGGGAGTTCGGCGGGCGGTACGGGGCGTGTCACGTGGACGAGTTCGTCGTCCACGAGGTCTCCGATCAGGACCCGCACCACGCCGATCGGCAGGTCCAGCTCGGCGGCGAGTTCGGCCACGGACTGGGGCGTGTCCCGGCACAGCTCGACGATGTCAACGTGCTCGGGGGAAAGGGTGTGATCGGCCTCCGGGTCGGCTACGTGCGGTTCGGTGACGACCACCGCGATCAGATCGAGGCGGTGCTGGGTGGCGCTGGTGGTACGGCCCCGGGTCATCGCGTACGGACGGACCACGGGGCCGGCATCGTCATCGAACCAGTGGGGGGGTCCCTGACTCTCTGCGCTCATGCAGTCCCACTACCCGCCCGCGGACAGATCGGTGCGCGGAGCGGACCCCAGATGCACGCCGACGCGCTTGACGAGCAGGGTCATCTCGTAGGCGACCTGCCCCACGTCGGAGTCCGCGTCGGACAGGACGGCCAGGCAGCTGCCGTCGCCGGCGGCGGTGACGAAGAGGAACGCCTCGTCGAGTTCCACGATGGTCTGCCGGACGCCGCCGGCGTCGAAGTGGCGTCCGACGCCCTTGGCCAGGCTGTGGAAGCCGGAGGCGACGGCGGCGAGGTGTTCGCTGTCCTCCCGGGTGAGGCCCTGCGACACGCCGGTCGGCAGGCCGTCACTGGACAGGACGAGCGCCTTGCGGATGCTGGCGACGCGCTGGACCAGCTCGTCGAGCAGCCAGTTGAGATCGCTGTTCCCCCCGAACGCGGTGTGGCCGTTGGCGTGTGGTGCGGTCATCGACCGTCCCCTTCAGATGTCGTTCCGTGTGCTGTGCCGCCCCGGGCGGTGTCGCCCTCGGCGTTCTCCTCGCGACCGCGGGCCCACCCTCGTTGGAGCGAGGCCATGCGGCTACGTACTTGCTCGGCGTCCCGCTCCGTGAGCACCGGACGGACGCGTTCGCTGCGTCGGTCCGGGCCGTCCTTGAGCTGCGGCGCGAGATGGGTCTGGCGGACCCGGCGCGGAAGGGCGCCGGTCGGGGGTGCCGCCGGGGCGGGTCCGTCCGGTGCGGGGCGACGGCGGTCCGGGCCGCTGCGGTCGCGCCGGGACGGGTCACCGGTGGGTTGGATGCTGCGGACGGCGTCGTCGGTGCCGGGTGCGGCCGTGGTGGCCTCCGGGAAGCGGCGACGGCGCGGGAGGTCCGGCGGGGCCGGTGCGGGCTCGGCCGGACGCGGGGTGCGGTCGCCGACCGGGCGGCCGTGCGAGCTGACCAGCTTGGGGGCGCGCCGGCGGGGCAGACCGGCCGGGCCGGTGGGGTGCTCGTCCGGTGACTCCGCGCGGTCCGCGCCGGACGGGCTCGGGCCGGTGGGCTCGGGCTCGCGGGCGGGGCGCTGCTCCCTGGGCAGGGCGGTGACCGCGCGGCGCGGTCCGCCCAGCGGGGCGCGGTCCCCGGTGTCGGAGGGGAGGCGCCCGGTGAAGACCTCGATGTCGTCGGCCGAGCCGACCGGGGCGGCGACCTCCGCGGGGCCTTCGAGGAGCGAGGCGGGCAGCCCGGGCAGGGTGCCGGAGCCCCGTGCCGGGGTGGTCGCCCGGATGCCCGGTCGGGCTTCGGCCAGGAGCCGGCCGGCCGGTACGCCCACGCCCTCGGTGTCGCCCTCCGGGCCGGCGTCGGTGAGGAGGTTCTCGGGGAGCAGGACGACGGCGGTGGTGCCGCCGTACGGCGACGCCTGGAGCGAGATGCGCACGCCCTGGCGCCGGGCGAGGCGGCTGACGACGAAGAGACCGAGGCGGTCGGTGTCGGAGAGTTCGAACTCGGGGGTCTCGGCGAGCCTCAGGTTGGCGTCGACCAGTGCTTCGGGCGTCATGCCGAGGCCCCGGTCGTGGATCTCCAGGGCGAAGCCGTTGGCCACGTACTCGCCGTTCACCTGGACGGTGGTGTGCGGCGGGGAGTAGACGGTGGCGTTCTCCAGGAGTTCGGCGACGAGGTGGGTGACGTCGGCGACGGCCGGGCCGGTGACGGCGATCCGGGGCAGCCGACGGATCTCGATCCGCTCGTAGTCCTCGACCTCGCCGACGGACGCCCGGACCACGTCCATGAGTTGGACGGGCTTGCGCCACTGCCGGGAGGGCGCGGCGCCGGAGAGGATGACCAGGCCCTCCGCGTGACGACGCATGCGGGTGGTCAGGTGGTCGATGCGGAAGAGGTCGGCGAGTTCCTCGGTGTCCTCGGTGCGGCGTTCCATGGCGTCCAGCAGGGTCAGCTGCTTGTGCAGGAGGACCTGGCTGCGGCGGGCGAGGTTGACGAAGACCTCGGAGACCCCGTGGCGCAGTTCGGCCTGCTTGACCGCGGCCTCGACGGCGGCCCGGTGGAGGGTGTTCAGGGCGAGCCCGACCTGGCCGATCTCGTCCTTGCCGTGGTCGCGACGGGGCACTTCGGTGGTGACGTCGACCCGCTCCCCCGCGGCCAGTCGCCGCATGATGCTGGGCAGCCGTACCCCGGACGCCTCGTGGGCCTCCAGGCGCAGCAGCCGCAGGTCGCGGATGAGGCTGCGGCCCACGCGCACCGAGAGGAACACCGAGAACAGCAGGGCGACCAGGCCGAGCACACCGGCGATGACGGCGCGGGAGATGACTCCCACGGCGATGGGGTGGACCCGGTCCTGGTAGCGGTCGTTGGCGGCGGCGTTGCGCTCGGCGAGTTCGTCGAGGACGAACTCGCTGGTCTCGTTCCACCCGGCGGCGGTGAGGGAGGCGGGCCGGCCGGGGCCGGCGGCGCCCACCGATTCCTCGGCGACCCGGAGGGCGTTGACGTCGGAGCTGTTCCAGAAGCTCTGGTAGCGCTCGCGTTCGGACGCCGGGAGCAGCGTCAGGTTGACCTCGTACAGCAGCTGGCGCTGGGCGACCAGGTCGGAGATGTCGCGGATCTCGTGCCGGGTCAGGTTGCGGGTGACCAGGGCGGAGCCGAGGAGGGCGTCCTGGCGGGAGAGGAGTTCGCGGGCCCTGGCGATGCCGACGAGGGCGCGGCCCTGCTTGTCCATCTCGGGGTCGTCGAGGCCGTGGACGGTCATGACCAGCGCGTAGGCCGGATCGATCAGCCGGTTGAACAGGTCCAGGGCGGTGGTCCTGCTGATGGTGCCCTCGCGCACCGCGTGCCGCAGGGAGTCGACGCCGTCGAGGGCTTCGAGCAGGTGGGCGAGGCGACCGCGGGACTCCTCGTCGAGGTCGTCGGCGACCCCGGAACCGCGGGTGTTCTCACGGACCTTCGCGACGAGCGCGTCGGTGCGCGCGGCGACCCGGTGCAGATCGGACAGGGCGGCGGTGGACCGGCGGTCGGCGAGGTAGACGAGGGACTGCCGGCGCTCCTCCTGGACCGCCTGGATCATGTCCTCGATCGGGTAGCCGATCTTGTCGACCACTTCGGCGACGGTCAGCAGACGGGCCGCCTCGCGGCTGGTGATGATGGTGGAGAAACCCCACAGCGCGGTCAACGAGACGAGCGGCACCAGCAGCAACGCCACGATCTTCCGGCGGATCGACTTCCCGCGAAAGCGCATGGCCTCCCCATACATCGAACCCCCGCCGAGGGGGTAAACAGGCGCGTCAATAAACGGCGTGAGCCTACTACTGACGTGGGAAGTTCTCGAAGACGTGTCCGGATGTCGCTGCACCCGGGACGGGGCGGGACATCAGCAGTTGTCCCTCTATGATGGGAGATCGTCTCCCCCGTCGTTCGACCCGGAAGTGGTCGCGAACCACTCGACCAGCACGATCAGTTGGCCGAAATCATATGGTTCATGGGAATCTTCCGGGGTGTTCGTTCGTCTTTCGTACGGCAGTTGAGTACGGGGCGGACCCCGACGAGGGCAAGCGAGCACGGACGGGGACGGGCGGGGGCGCCGCCGGTCACCGTGGGATCACACATCGGCCTCATGCCGTCACCGGGCGGTATGAAGCGGAGCACGACGGGCACCACACGGGTGTCGATGACTACGGCACCCGCGGTTCGGCCCGTGGATGGTGGGGAGTGACGAGGTCATGAAGACGGCAGAGCGACGGACGGCGGCCGGGCGGGGCGTCCCGGCGGGCCGTACGGCCGCGACGGACACGGCCCGGGAGAAGACCGCCCCGGCAGGCGGTTCGGCCACCCGACCGGGTGGCCGGGAGCCGCGGAAGGACGGAGGGCACGTCACGGAGCCGAGGAACGAGGGTGCGGCGTTCCGTCAGAGGTCGCTGTGGGTGGAGGAACCCGCGTCCCGCTACCGCATGGCGGACCCGGTGCGGACGGCGGCGGTGCGCGCCGTGCTGATCGTGTCGGTCACCCTGATCCAGGCGATGGTCGCGTTCTTCTGCACGCTCGCCGAGTCCTGGCTCGCCTTCCCCATGGTGCTCAGCAGCGTGCTCAGCACGGTGGTCGCCACCTGGAGCGTGCTGGACGTCTGGGTCACCCGTCAGGTCTGGAAGCAGCGCCACGGGGTGGTGTCCACCCCCAGCAGCACCGCACGGGCCCTGCGCCGTGAACGCCGCCGGGCCCACCGTCAGCAACGGCGCGCGGAGCGGGAGCGGGCCCGCCAGGAGCGCCGCGGTGCCCGGGAGGGCTTCTCCCGCTCCTGAGTCCGGGGCCGCCTGCCCGGGCGGGGCCGTGCCGTCGGCGCGGCCCCGCCCGGGCGGCTCAGGCCGTGGGCGCCGGTCGCTTGTACATCCGGGTGGCGGTGATCTCGCCGTGGACCCCCTCGTCGCTCGCGCTGGCCTGCGGCAGCCCGGGCCGCAAGTGCTCCTCCACACTGATGTACTTCAGCCCCGCCCGGAGGTCGGCGTCATTGCGCAGCCGGATGACGAGCGGGAACTCCGCGAGGGCCGTGGTGTCGAAGAGGCCCGTCGTGTAGAGCAGTTGGACCCCGAGCGCATCCGAGACGGCGCGCTGGAGCTCCAACAGGTACGTGGCGTTGGCCCGGCCGATGGGGTTGTCCAGGAAGAGGGTGCCCGCGTGCCGGTGCCGGGCGTGGCCCCGGTCGTTGGAGCGCAGGGCCGCCATGGTGCAGTACAGGGCGATCGCCGCGGTCAGCAACTGCCCCCCGGAGAAGACGTCGCCCATCTGCCCCACCGGTACCCGCTCGGCGCGGAGCACCGCGTCCGGTTTGAGGATCTCCACCGAGACGCCGCGCGGCTGGAGCGCCGCGTGCACCCCGCGCAGCAACAGGGACATGCCGTCCCGCCGAAGGTCGGAGTTCTTGCGGACGGCGGCCCGCGTCGCCTCGTCGATGACCTCGCCGAGCCGTTCCACCAGGGTGGCCTGGTCGGGCTCCTCGAAGCGGATGCGCAAGAACTCCTGCCCCGACCACTCGCCGAGCCCCTCGGGCAGTTGGGAGAGCCGCTGGGCCGAACGCAGGGTGGCCAGCGCCGACTCGACCAGCCCGCGCAGCCGGTCCACGATCGATTCCCGGTTGCGCTCCAGCTGGGCCAGTTCGTCGGTGAGCACCCGCAGCCGGGGGGCGAACGCCTCGGCCCACTTCCGGGCGTGCTCGGGGAGCGCCGACGCGGGCAGTTCGCGGATCTGCTGGCGCGCCGGGGTGCGGACCTGCTCGTAGCGGGTGGAGTTGGCGTGGCGCACCAGCACGTCGCTCGCCTCGCGGACCGCGGTGTCGGCGGCCCCGAGTTCGGCGGCGCACCCGCGCAGGGCGCGCCGGGTCTCGGTGGCGGCGGTACGGGCCTCGGCCAGGGTGCCGGAGTAGGGCTCGGGCTCCTCCTCCGGGGCTTCGGCGGACTCGACGGGGTGGTCGCGCAGTTGGTCGCGCAGCAGGGCCGCGGTCTCCTCGAAGCCCCCCGCCCCGTCCTCCGCCGCCCGGTGCGAACGGACCAGTTCGGCGTGTGCGTCGCGGGCCTGTCGCACCGCCTCGCCGCGGGCCGCCGACTCGGCGGTGGCGGCGCGCAGCAGGGACTGGGCGTGGTCGACGCCGGTGGGCACCTGGTCGTCGGGGAGTTCGGTGTGGGCCCCGCCGTCCTCGGGGGCGAGCCGCTCGGTGTCGCCCCGCAGCCGTCCGAGCTGCTCGCTGGCGACGGAGGCCCGGTTCTCCAGGAGGTGGACCTGTTCCTCGGCGCGGGCGGCGGCGGCCTGTCGGGAGGGGCCGTCGGCGCCCTCGGGGGACTCCAGGAGGTGTCCGGCACGGGTGCGGACCTTGTTGCTGAGCCGGTCGAGTTCGGTGCGGGCGGCGCTCTCGTCGCTCTCGGCCCGGGCCTGCTCGGCGCGCAGGTCGGCGCCGACCCCGACCTTCTCGTACACCTGGGAGGCGGCCCGGTACGCCTCCCGCAGCGCGGGCAGCGACACCGTGGGCGCCGCCGGGTCGAGGGGGTCGCCGGCCGGTGCCGCGAGGTCGTCGGGGGCTCCGGCGATGTCCGCGCGCTCGGCGCGCAGGGCGCGGGCGGTGCGGCGGGCGTCGTCGGCGGCGCGCTGCGCGGCGCGGCGGTCCTCGTCGGCGGCGCGGGCCCGGTCCAGGCAGTGCTGGGCGCGGGCCTCCGCCTCGACGGCCTCGTCGGCGAGTTCCCGCAAGCGGGCCTGCCAGCCCGCGCGTTCCCGCAGGCGGAAGGCGAGGCCGGCGAGGGCGTCGGCGGCGCGGCGGGCGCGTTGGGCGACCTCCTGGCGTTCCTCGCGGACGCGGGTGGCCTCGGCGGCGGTCTCCTCCGTCTCGGCGCGGGCGACCCGGGCCTCGGCGAGTTCGGCTTCGGCCTCCTGCGCGAAGTCCCGGGCGGCGCGGGCGGCCGTCGCGAGTTCGGCGAGGCGGCCGGCGGGGCAGCCGGTGCGCCAGGAGGCGAGGCGGGAGGAGAGCTCCCGGTCCTTGCCGAGCCGGGCGGCGAGGCCGCGGATCTCCTCGTCGCGGGCGGTGGCCCGGGCGCGGAGGGCGTGCCGTTCCTCGTCAGCGGCGTGTTCGTCGTGCATGGCCGGGTTCGGTGGCACCAGGAACACGGCGGTGGCGTCGGCGGCGTCCCCGTCGCCGGTGGGCGGGGTGGGGGCGAGCAGGGCCGCGGCGGTGCCGACGGCGACCGTGGAACGCGGCAGCAGGGCGGCACCGGTCAGCGCCTGACGGGCCCGGGCGTGGGTGTCGGGGTCGGTGATGATGACGCCGTCGACGAGTTCGGGGCGGGCGGCGAGCACCCGGGCGTGGTCGGCGGGGTCGACGGCCTGGGCGAGGTAGCGCCAGCCGGGCAGGGCGGGGATGCCCTGTTCGCCGAGGAACTCGACGGTGGCGAGGACGTCCGGGCCGGGGGGCAGCAGTCCGCCGTCGCCGAGCGCTCCGAGGATGCGCGAGTCGTCGGCGGCTGCCGTGCGCAGGTCGAACAGGTGCCGCTCGGCGGTGGCGACCCCGTCGTCCAGGAGGCGGCGCAGGTCGTCGGCGACGCGGTCGAGTTCCTCCGCGCCCAAGGGGGCCGGCGCCGGGGTGACGGTGCCGCGGCGGGGTTGGGGCACCCCGTGGCCCTCGGCCGCGCGGGCGGGGGCGCCGGGCAGGCTGAGGAGTTCGGCGAGGCGTTCCTCGGCGGCCAGTGCCTCGGCGGCCAGCCGCTCGGCGTCGTAGGCGCGGTGGGCGGCCTGCGCGGCGTCGGCGGCGCGGGCCGCGGTGAGTTCGGCCCGGGACTCGGCGGCGGCGGCCTCCCGGGCCGCTTCGGTGGCTCGGGAGGCCGCCTCCCGGGCGGCGTCCCAGGCGGCGACCGCGGTCTGTTCGGCGTCGTTGGCGGCGAGTGCGGCCCTGGCCGGGTCGGCGTCGGGAGCGGTGTCGTCCAGCCAGCCGGCGCGCACCGCTTCGGCGGTCTCCTGTTCGACCTCGGCCAGCCGCTGACGCAGGTGGCCGCTCTCGCTGCGGGCGCGTTGGGCTTCGGTGGCGGCGGCGGTGGCGTCCCGGTGGGCGGCCTCGCCGGCCTCCTGGAGCGCCGCGGAGCGCTCCTCCCCGTCGTTGGCGAGGCCCTCGGCGTCCCCGGCCGCGGCGTGCAGGGCGCGCACCAGGTCGGTGGCGGCCCGGGTGCGGGCGGCGAGCGCGGGAGCGGCGTCGCGCTCGGCCTCCAGGATGGCGGCGGCGACCCGGGCGGCGCGGTCGGCGGCGGCGCGGTGCCGCAGCACGGCTTCGGCGGCCTGCCAGGCGGCGTACAGGGTACGGGCGTCGACGAGTTCGCGCTTCTGCGCGGCGGCGGCCTTCTCCGCACCGGCCAGGGCGAGGGAGGCGTGTCGGAAGGCGAGTTCGGCGGCGATCAGGTCGGTGCGCTCGCGGGCCCGTTCGGCCTCGGTGACGGCCTGCGCGGCGGCGGTCACCCGGCCGGCGAGGTCGGCGGCGCGGCGGTGTTCGGCGGCGCCGCGGGCACCGAGCCGGCGGGCCAGGACCCGGGTGCGGCGTTCGGCGGCGGTGTGCACCTCGCGGGCGGCGCTGCGGGTCGCGGCCGCATCGACGATCTTGCCGAGCAGGTCGACGGAGCCTGCGGTGAAGTCGCGTTCGGCGATGAGTTCGGCGCGGCGGCCCAGCTTGTTGCCGAAGCCGCTGACGAGGTCGGCGAGCCCGTCGGTGTCGCGGGTGTCGGTGACGGCCCGCAGCAGCAGGTCGGTGAAGTCGGAGTCCTTCTTGACGGCGAAGAGACCGGCGGCCTCGCCCTCGTCGGCGTTCATCTCGCGTTGGTAGCGGAACAGTTCGGGGTCGAGTCCCAGTTCACCGAGGTGGTCCGTCCAGCGTTCGTGGGTCTCCTCCCAGTGCACGTCGAGGTGCGGGTACGCCTTGCCGGCCTCGGTGAGCGCGTCCCGGAAGCCCTTCATGGTGCGGCGGCGGCCCCGGGCGCCGGAGGCGCCCTCGACGGGCGGGCGGACCGCGGTGGACTCGGCGACGGGCAGGTTGTCCAGGCTGAGCCCGGGGCCGGGGCGCAACGAGTACCAGGCTTCGGCGAACTTGCGGGGGTCGTTGGAGACCTGACGTCCGCGCCATTCGCTGACCTTGCCGACGACCACGCACTCGCCGGTGAGGGTGTGCTGCCACTCCAGGGCCACGTGGCCGCAGTCGTCGGCGAGCAGGAACTTGCGCAGCACGCCGGAGCTGGCGCCGCCCAGGGTGTTGCGGTGGCCCGGCAGCATCACCGAGAAGATCAGTTTGAGCAGGACGGACTTGCCGCCGCCGTTCTCCAGGAACAGCACGCCCGCCGGAGCGGGGCGACGCGGCGGGCCGACCGGTTCCGCCTCGAAGAACTCCGCCTGGGCGGGGGCGGGGTCGGGCACGGGGGCGCCGACCCCGCGCAGGTCCAGCACGGTGTCGGCGTAGCGCGCACCGGCCGGCCCGATGGAGTAGAGGCGGACCCGGGACAGCTCGTACATGGCGGCGGACTCTCGTCGAGGACGTGGACGTGGGGGGGGCGGGGGCGGGGCCGGCCGGGCGGGAAGCGCGACCGGCCCGGGGTCAGGAGTGGAAGGGGAGCCCGGCGTCGGCGACGAGCTCCAGGTCGTCGACCTCGTCGGCGGGCAGCAGGGTGGCGGCGCCGTCGGTGACCGGGACCACACCGAGGTCGAGCAGTTCGGCCATCGCGGCGCCGCCGGCCAGTTCCCGGACCTGGAGCTGGTAGCGGGCGGTGGTGCGGTAGGTGCCTCCGGCGTCGTCCCCGGTGCGCTGGAGGAAGCCGGAGTCGGTGAGGAAGGCCACGGCCTTGGCGACGATGCCGGTGGTGGAGCCGGCGAGGCGGCGGGCGTCCTTGGTGGCGCCGGTGGAGCTGCGCCGGGCCCAGATCCGCCAGGCGGCCTCCAGGCCGGGTGCGTCGGTGGCGGGGTCGGTGTTCTCGCCCTGCCGGGCGGCGTTCTCCTCCAGTCGGCGGCACGCCTGCCGGACGAAGGCGTCGACGCCGTTGACGGTGACGCGGCCGACGTAGCCGTCGTCGACGAGGTCCTCGGGTCGGGGGAAGGCGAGCGCGGCGACGGCGAGGTGGGCGAGGCCGTGCAGGAAGCGGTCGGTGGAGTCGGTGGCGGTGCGGCGGGCGTAGTCCCCCATGCGCACCGCGAAGACGGAGTCCTCGGCGGCGGTGACGGCCATGCCGGCGCGGGGGGACACCTCCAGGACGACCAGGCCGAGGCCGGTGGCGACGGCGTCCGCGAGGCGGGCGAAGGCCGGGTCCTCGCGGTAGCGGCGCAGGAGTTCGGTGTACTCCTGGTCCCGGGCCGGCTGGAGCTTGGGCTGGAGTCCGAAGGCGACCAGTCGGGCGGCGTCGGCGGTGTCGGCGGGGGTGACGGCGGGGGGCGCCGCGGGCTGGTGCCGCTCCTCCGCGTCGCTCCACGCGGCGGTGTCTGCGTGGTGGTCGCTCACGGCTGGTTCTCCTCGGTCGGGTGGTGCGCGGTGCGGATGGTGCGGGTGGTGCTGGTCGCGGGTGGCCGGGGGGTCACACCGCCTCCGTCCGGGCGGCGGCCATGCCGGCGGCGTCCAGCAGGGCGGTGCCCACGATGAGGTCGGCGCCGCCGAACCCCGGGTCGTCCAGGGGGGTGCCGTCGTCGACGGCGAACAGCAGCTTCTCCTCGCCCTGGCGGTAGGCGGTGCCCACCGCGGGGCTCGCCGCATGGACGGCGAGCAGGGCCACCAGGTAGGGCAGTTCCTCGTCCCCGTCGGTGCGCCGGGCCTCGGCGAGCAGCCCGGACAGCCGGCGGGGCGCGTCGGGGGACAGGTCCAGCAGCCGCATCGCCCGGGCGAGCTGTTCGTCGCTGAAGCGACTGTCGTCCGGGGTGGCGATCAGGTCGGGCTCGGGCATCTCCGCACCGAGGTGCTCGCGTTCCAGGGGCGGGGTGAGCAGGAGGTCCACGAGGTCGGCCAGTCGGACCGACACCGGGGTGCGCAGTCCGGTGCCGCGGGTGAAGTAGGCGTCGGTGACCCGCTTCGCCTGCTCGACGGGGAGCGGCAGCAGCGGCGCGACCAGGTGCCCGTACAGGTCCAGGCCGGCGCTGGCGGCGGGGGTGGCGAACGCCTGCCGGTCCTGTTCGGCGCGGAACAGGGGGCCGGCTTCCAGCAGCCGGGACTGGAGCTGGGTGTGCCGGCGGATGCAGTCCTTGACGATGTCGACGAGTTCGGCGGCGCGCCGTTTCTGCTCGGGGTCCTCGGACTCGTCGCGGGCCTTGCGGATGTTGGTGAGGATGGCGTTCTCGTGGCGGTAGCGGTCGGCCACGTGGTCGAGCGCCTCGTCGATCATGTCGGGGATGCCGTGCAGCCAGTCGACCGCGCGGACGTTGCGCCGGGTGGCGTCCAGGGCGCGGCGCAGGGTCTCGGAGTACTGCACGGTGCGGTAGCGGGCCTGTTCGGCGGCGAGTTGGGCGTCCGCGAGGCGGCCCCGGCTGATCAGGACCTCCAGCTTCACCTCGGCCGCGATCTGGGCACTGGTGACATCGGTGTCGAGCGCCCCGACCAGGACGTTGACCGCCTCGTCGGTGGTCCGCAGGTAGACCCCGCCGCCGTAGCCGGAGACCTCTTCGACGAGTTTGAAGTCGTAGTCGCGCCGGACGTAGGTGCCGTCGGTGGCGAAGGTGCCGTAGACGGCGCGGAAGCCGCGGTCGACGCTGCCGACGTTGATCAGGTTCTCCAGCACCCAGCGGGCGACCCGCTCGTGCTCCCGGGCGGGTCGCTCGGGAGCCTGGGCCGCGATGCGCGGGACCAGCCGGGCCACGATCTGCTCGTGGTCGGCGCCGGTGTCGAAGTCCATGTTGAGGGTGATCAGGTCGATGGCGGAGAGCGCCACCTCCGCCATGCCGTAGACGGAGTACTCGCCCGCGAGGTTCGCCTTGCGGGCGTCGAGGTCGTGCAGCGGGGCGGTGCAGGCCAGCGCGCGCAGCCGCCGTGCCAGGCCCTCGTCGGCGGCCGGGCCGGGGGCAGGCCGCGGCCCCGCGCTGAGCTGGGGCGGAGCGGGTTCCGTCGAGGCAGGCGAAGTCACGGGGCACAGCCTAGGTCCTCGCTCCGACATCGACCGAAACGGCGCAGATGCACAGCCCGCCGGCAGGCCCCAACCGTGGCGGGGCGCGCCGGCGGCGCGCCCGGGCGGCGCCGGCGCGGGCCCGGGGGCACGGCGGCTCCCCGCCGGCGTTGAGCGGGTCTTCGGGGATCCTCTACCGTTCCGGGGAACGGCCGTGCCGAACGAGGGGGGCACCACGATGAACACGGACGGCGGCACCGTCACCGTCGACCTCAACGCCGACCTGGGCGAGGGCTTCGGCCGCTGGGAGCTCACCGACGACGAGGCGTTGCTGTCGGTGGTCACCAGCGCCAACGTGGCCTGCGGGTTCCACGCGGGCGACGCACGGACCATGCGGCGGGTGTGCGCCTCGGCGGCCGAACGCGGGGTGCGGATCGGGGCGCAGGTGTCCTACCGGGACCTGGCGGGGTTCGGGCGCCGGGCGATGGACGTCCCGGCGGCCGAACTGGCCGCCGAAGTGGCGTACCAGATAGGGGCGCTGGAGGTGTTCGCACGGGCGGCGGGTTCCCGGGTCGCCTATGTGAAGCCGCACGGCGCGCTCTACAACCGGGTCGTCCACGACGAGGCGCAGGCCGCCGCGGTGGTCGAGGGGGTGCTGCTCGCCGGGAACGCGCTGCCCGTGCTGGGGCTGCCCGGCTCGCACCTGCTCCGGGTCGCGGGGGCAGCCGGGTTGCCGGTGGTCGCCGAGGCGTTCGGGGACCGGGCCTACACCGAGGGGGGCACCCTGGTGCCCCGCGGCACGTCCGGGGCGGTGGTCACCGACCCGGACGCGGTGGTGGCCCGGTCGGTGGAGCTGGTGCGCACCGGCTCCGTCACCAGTCGCGGGGGCGAGCGGATCGCCGTGCCGGCGCGGTCGCTGTGCCTGCACGGGGACACGCCCGGCGCGGTGGAGCTGGCCCGGCGGGTGCGGGCCGAGCTGGAACGGGCGGGGGTGCGGGTGGAGGCGTTCGCATGAGGCCGCTGGAGGTCGGGGAGCACGCCCTGTTGGTCGAGGTGGACAGCGCCCGGGCGGCCCGTGCGCTCCACGCCGAGCTGGTGCGCCGTCGCGACGCAGGCGTGCTGCGCGCCGTGGAGATCGTGCCGGCGGCCCGCACGGTGCTCCTGGACGGGGTGGACGACCCCGGCGCCCTCGCCGCTCGGATGGCTTCCTGGAAGGTGCCGGACGCCGGGGCGGCCTCGGGGGGCGTGGTCGAGATACCAGTGCGCTACGACGGCCCCGACCTGGCGGAGGTCGCCGCCCGCTGGGGGGTGAGCGCCGGGGAGGTCGCGTCGATCCACTCCGGCGCCTCGTTCCGGGTCGCCTTCTGCGGCTTCGCCCCCGGCTTCGGATACCTGACGGGGCTGCCGGACCGTTACGCCGTGCCGCGCCGGGCCACCCCGCGCACCTCGGTGCCCAGTGGTTCGGTGGGGCTCGCCGGGCCGTACACCGGGGTCTACCCCCGGGCCTCCCCCGGCGGCTGGCAGCTCATCGGGACCACCGACGCGGCGCTCTGGGACCCGGCGCGGGTGCCGGCGGCGCTGCTCGTGCCGGGGTCCGCGGTGCGCTTCGTCGCCCGGGACGGGGACGCCGGTGGGTGAGCGGACGGTGGAGGTGGTGCGCGCCGGCGCGTTGACGACGGTGCAGGACCGGGGACGACCGGGGCACGCGCACCTGGGGGTGCCGAGGTCCGGGGCCCTGGACGCACCGGCCGCCGCGCTCGCCAACCGGCTGGTCGGCAATCCGGTCGGGGCCGCGGTGTTGGAGACCACGCTGAGCGGCTGCGCGGTGCGGCCCCGGTGCGCGGTGTGGGTAGCGGTGACCGGGGCGCCGTGCCGGGTCACGGTGGACGGCCGCCCGGTCGGCCCGGGCACGGCGGTGCGGGTGCCCGCCGGAGCGGTGCTGGACCTCGGCCGGGCGGTGGCGGGGGTCCGCAGCTATCTGGCGCTGTCGGGGGGCGTGGCCGTGGAGCCGGTCCTGGGCAGCAGGTCCACGGACCTGCTGTCGGGGCTGGGTCCCGCCCCGCTGGTCGACGGCGCGGTGTTCCCCCTGGGGGCGCCGGGCCCGCCCCGCGGGTGGGTGGACGTGGCTCCGCAGCCGGGCCCGCCCGGGGTCCTGGTGCTCGGGGTGCGGTTCGGGCCCCGCGCCGACTGGTTCACCGCGGGCGCGCTGCGCGCCCTCACCACCGGCGCCTACCGGGTGTCCGCGGCGAGCAACCGGGTCGGGCTGCGCACCGAGGGGCCGGCCCTGGACCGGGCGGTCGGCGCGGAACTCCCCAGTGAGGGCGTGGTGCTGGGGGCGGTGCAGGTGCCCGCGGACGGGCGTCCCGTGGTGTTCCTCGCGGACCATCCGACGACCGGCGGGTATCCGGTGGTGGCGGTGGTCCGGGAGGCGGACCTGGCGGCTGCGGCGCAGGCCGCGCCCGGGACCCCGGTGCGGTTCGTGGTGGCCTCGGCCCGGGGCGGGCGCCCGGGGCGTCGGTGAGTCGGGCCCGGTCGACGTCGGAACGTCGACCGGGCCCGACTCACGGGACGCTCGGGGTCAGACGGCCGGGGCGTCCGGGCCGATGCGGCTGCGGACGGCCGTCTGGACCTCGTCCTCCTCCGCGGGGTCGGCGGCGAGCCTGCGCAGCCGCTCCACCACCCGGGCGTCACCGGTCTCGGCGTGCCGTGCGGCGATCTCGCGGGTGGTCTCCTCGCAGTCCCACAGGCATTCGACGGCGAATCCGGCGGGGAACGACCCGTCGGTCGCGGCGAGGGCCCGGGCGGCACGCCCCCGCAGGTGGGAGGAGGCTGTCTCGCGGTAGACGTGGCGCAGCACGGGGGCCGCGCACCCGATGCCGAGGCGGCCGGCTCCGTCGACCAGGGTCCACAGCGTCGCCGCGTCGGGCCCTTCGGAGCGGACCGCCTCGCGGAGCGCGCCGAGGACCAGGGCGGCGTCGTGGGCACCGCCCCGGCAGGCCAGGACCCGGCCGGCGGCGGCGCCGAGGGCGTCGGGGCGCTGGACCCAGGCCCGTGCCCGGTCGACGGCGGCCACGCTGCGCATGCGTTCGAAGGATTCGACGGCGGCTTCCACGACGGTCGCCGAGGGGGAGGCGACCGCCGCTTCGACCAGGTCGAGGGCGAGGGGGTCATGGGTGTCGGCGAGGTAGCGCAGGGCGGCGGAGCGAGCGCCGTCCGAGCCACCGAGGGCGGCTTCCACGATGTCGGGCCGGTCCTCGGGGCCGGCCACCGCGGTGAGGCAGCGGGCGGCGGGCGCGTGCAGCGGGGTGCCGCGTTCGGCGCCCCGGTCGGCCCAGGCCAGGACGGCGCGCACGCTCCAGTCCGGGCGCGGCCCGGTGGAGTCGAGCTGGCGCTGCCATCGGTCGAAGGAGCCCTGTTCCCGGGCGGCCCGCACCCGTGTAGCCACGGCTTCGCGGGGGTCGTCGGCCCACAGGCGCCAGGGTCGTGGTTCGTAGGCGTCGCGGACCGCGGCGGCGAGGGCGGCATCGCCCTCGGCGTCCCGGGCGAACCGGGCGAGGACGGGGACGGCGAGGGCCCGCAGCCCCGCGTCGTCGTCGCGCAGCGCGAGTTCGTCGAGGGCCCAGGCCCAGTTGGCGCCGTGCACGGCGTACCGGCGCAGCAGTTCCAGGGCGTCGCGGCGGCCGTAGGCGGCGAGGTGTCCCAGCACGGCGAGGGCGAGCCCGGTGCGGTTCTCTCCCGGGTCGAGGACGTCCTCGGGGTGGAAGAGGTGCGCTTCGACGGCCGTCAGCTCGCCGTCCAGGTCGAGGTAGAGCCGGGCGTAGTAAAGGGAGCGGTTCTCGACCTGCCAGTCGTGGCGGGGGTCTCGGAGAACGCACTGGTTCAGGGCGGCGAGCGCATCCGCCCGCGGAGCGGTGAGCGCGTGCAGCGTGCCGTCGCCGCGGCCTCTCTGGAGGAGACCTAGCAGCGTGCCGCTGGGCGCTATGCCCGAATCGAACATGGGAAACAGCCTCACATCAAGCGTCGACGCGACCGGGAACTCGCACTACCAGCAGGTCACGCGACAACACGTCGGGGCGCCCGTCGTCTCTTGCTTGCTGTAGACCATCTTCCTCTGCCTCTCGTCGGTGGCCCGGGCCGGGCCGTTCACGGCCCGCGCGGTGCGGCAACACCTGCCCATCCGTCGCGTCCGTGAATCACGTGGTCATGATGACCCAGGCGTTCACAATGCCGCGACCGATTTCCCGGACCGGCGTTCCGCCTGGTCAGGGGCGGTTGCTCTAGGCGGCGCCGAAGAGGTCCAGCAGGTGGGCCTTGCCGAACAGCCGGGCCGTGTCCACGGCGGACGGGGTTCCGGCGGTGGGGTCGGCGCCGCCCTCCAGCAGCACCCGGACCACCTCGTCCTCCCCCTTGAAGACCGCACCGGCGATCGGGGTCTGGCCCCGGTCGTTCACCCGGTTCGGGTCGGCGCCGCGCGCCAGCAGCGTCCGCACCGCACCGGCGTGGCCGTGGTAGGCGGCCAGCATCACGAGGGTGTGGCCCTGTTCGTTGGTGAGGTTCACCGGAACGCCTGCGTCCACGTAGGCGGCGAGGCCGTCGGCGTCGCCGGCACGGGCCAGTCCGTAGAGCTTGGTCGCCAGTTCCACGACATCGGCGTCGGGGGCGCTGCCGGGGTCGGGCGCTTCACTCATCGAACGGTGCCTTCCTCTGGTTCTCCGCGGTCTCCCCGGCCGGCGACGACGGGGGGCGCGACCGCCGTACGGGTGAACGGACAGGGTACTTGCCCGTGGGGCTGCGGGCCGGGCGGCGCCGGGCGCGGCGGGTTCGGTGCCACCGCACCGGGCGCGTCCCCTCGGCCGGCCGGGTGAACACCCCTGACCCACCCGAGGGAATCGGCGACGTTTTCACCCATGTGCACCTTTTATCGTACGGATACCGGCTGTGAGCCTGGAACAGCTCATGGTGACTGTCCCCCACCGACCAGGAGAACCCCATGATCCTCTCCATCTCAGGTGTCGTACTGCTCGGCATCATCGTGTTCCTGTTCTTCCGCAAGGACGGCCTCAAGGGCTCGCACGCCCTGGTCTGCTCGCTCTTCGGCTTCTACCTGGCGAGCACCGCGATCGCCCCCAGCATCAAGGCCGGCGGGGCGAGCCTCGCCAGCCTGCTGGGCGGCATCAAGTTCTGACCGTCCGCCCCGCCCCCCACCGCCCGCACCTCCAGGAGTTCGACGTGGCCCGCCCCCTCCCCCGCTTCCTGCGCACCGGCAGCGCACCGATCGCCCGGAGCCGGGAGGCGGCCCGATCGGCGGCCGACAGCGCCGCCGACGTCCTCCATCCGTTGATCACCGTCGCCCGCGGGCTGCGCCGCCTCGTCGGGGCGGGGCGGCGCAGATGGGCGGACACCCCCCGGGACGGGCGCGGGGGGTTGCTCTTCCTGGCCGCCTCCGTGGTCCTGGTGGTGGCACTGGTGCCGTACGGACCGCCGCTCGCCGTCGTCGTCCTGATGGCCGCCGCGGCCTGGCACGGCCGGGACCGCGCTTCCGGGGCCCCCGCCGGGCCCGACCCGGCCCGGGCCCGGCGGCTGGCCTCGCTGTACGAGGCGCTGGTCCCCTACTTCGCCGTTCCCGGGGAGCCCGGGGAGGGCACGGCGGAACCCCGGTACGCCCACGGCGGCGGTTGGGAGCGGGCGTTCGGCGCGTTCGCCTTCGACGACGACGGCCGGCTCACCCGCCTGCTGGTGCGCTACCCGGCGTCCTTCACCGACGGGGAGGCCGCCTCCCGCGCCCGGGTGGAGCACGTGCTGCGCACCAAGTCCGGGCGCGGTCGCGAGTACCGCTTCGACTGGGACGAGGAGGGCAACGAGCTCACCGTGACCGCCCTGGACCCGCTGGCCACCGACATCACGGCGCAGCGGTTCGTCACGGCGCCGGGCGAGCTGGTGCTCGGCTTCACCGATCCGGGCTCGGTGCCCCGCACCGTCCCGGTCCGCACCGACGCGGGCGTGCGGGACGAACCCCCGGTGGTGTGGCGCACCGGTCCCCGGTCCACCGCGCCGCACCTGCTCGCGGTGGGCGGTCCGGGCAGCGGGACGACCGGCCTGCTGCGCTCCCTGGCGCTCCAGGCGCTCCGGGATGGGGACGTGCTGCTGGTGGAGGGCACCGGCTCGGGCGAGTTCGCCGCCCTGGCCGGGCGGCCCGGCGTGCTCGACGTGGAGTACGGGCTCGGCGGGGCGCTCGCCGGGCTGGAGCGGGCCGCCCGGGAGACGGAGCGCCGACTGGTCGCCGCCCAGGAGGCCCGACGGGCCGGCGTCCCCCTGCCCAAGGACGTCCGGCGCCCGCTGTACGTGTTCGTGGACCGCCCTTCCGTCCTCGCCCACCTCGCGGACCGGGAGGGGTCGACCGACCCGCGGAGCCTGCTCCAGGTGCCGTTGCGGCACGGCCGGGCGGCGGGCGTCACGGTCGTCGTCGCCGAGCAGGACGATGCGCTCGACGTCCTGCCCGACGTGCTCCTCCAGTACGCCCGTGCCCGCGTGGCCCTGGGCCCGGTGGGCGAGGACACCGTCCGGGTCCTCGGCGCGGCACCGCGCACCACCCCCGTCACGACGGTGCCCCCGGGCCGCGGGTACGCCCGGCTGGGCGACGGGCCGGTCCTGCGGCTCCAGGTCCCGGCGACGCCCGACCCCTACGACGACACGGCGCCCGAGGAGGGGCGGGCGGCGGTGCTGGCCCTGTTGGCCGACCGGGAGGCCGACCGGGCCGCCGCCCTGGGCGCGGAGTCGGGTCCGGACACCGAGTCCCTGAAGGTGCGGCAGGTGCGGGACGCCTCGCCCGCCCTGCCCGGGACGGTGGCCGTGGAGGGCTGACCCCCCCTTCAGGCCACGAAGGTGCGGGTGGGTTCGGCGCCGTTCGCCCCGCCCGCTCCGCCCCGGACCAGTCGGGCCGCCGCGGCGAGCCGCGCCGCCGCCTCGTCCGCGACCGCCCCGCCGACCGTGAACGGCAGCCGGACGTACCCCTCGAAGGCCCCGTCCACCCCGAACCGGGGTCCGGACGGCACCCGGATGCCCACCCGCTCCCCCACCTCGGCGAGCCGGGAACCGGACAGGCCACCGGTGCGCACCCACAGGGTGAGTCCGCCGCCGGGCACCCCGAACTCCCAATCGGGCAGTTCCCGCCGCACCGCGGCGACCAGGGCGTCCCGGTTCTCGCGGGCCTGGGTCCGGCGCAGCGCCACGGCCTGCTCCCAGCCGTCGCCCCGCAGCAACCAGTTGACCGCCAGTTGTTCCAGCACCGGGGTGCCGAGGTCGGCGAAGGCGCGGGCGGCGACCAGGCTGCGGATCACGTCGGGGGCCGCCCGCACCCAGCCGATGCGCATGCCCGCCCAGAACGCCTTGCTCGCCGAGCCCACGGTGATCACCGTGGATCCGGCCGGGTCGAATCCGCAGACCGGGCGGGGCATGGTCAGGTCCGGTTCCAGGTGGACCTCGCTCATCGTCTCGTCGACGATGAGCACCGTGCCGGCGGCGCGGGCGGCCTCCACCAGGGCACGTCGCTGGTCCTCCGGGACGAGGGCGCCGGTCGGGTTGTGGAAGTCCGCGACGACGTAGGCGAGCCGGGGGGCCGCGTCCCGCAGCACCTGGCGCCACCGGTCGAGGTCCCAGCCGCCGAGCCCTTCGGCCATGGCCACCGGGACCAGTCGGGCGCCCGCCTCCCGCATCAGCTGGAGGATGTTGGCGTAACTGGGGGACTCGACGGCGATGCGCTCGCCCCGGCCGGCGAAGAGGTGGCAGATCGCGTCCGTGGCGCCCATCGCCCCGGTGGTGACCATGATCTGTTCGGGCATGGTGGGGATGCCGCGCTCGGTGTAGCGGGCGGCGATCCGCTCGCGCAGCGCCGGCAGCCCGGCCGGGTAGTCGCCGTGGGTGTGGGCGTAGGGGGGCAGTTCCTCCAGGGCGCCGTGCACCGCGCGGGTGAGCCAGGGCTCGGGGGCGGGCAGCGCCGCGCAACCGAGGTCGATCATCGACCCCAGGGACTCCGGGGGCAGGGGTTCGAGGCCGCGCGCGGGGAAGGGGTTGCCGGCCGGCACCGCGGTCCAGCTGCCGGCGCCCCGGCGGGACTCCAGGAACCCTTCGGTGCGCAACTCCTCGTAGGCGGCGGCCACCGTGGTGCGGCTCACCGACAGGGCGAGGGCGAGTTCGCGTTCGGCCGGCAGCCGGGCGCCCACCGGCACCCGCCCCTCCAGCACCAGCAGTCGCACCCCGTCCGCGAGGGCCCGGTACGCCGGCGGTCTGCGGCTGCCGGGACCGGCCGGACGGTCCTGCTGGGAGCCGAGGAGACGGGCGAGCTGCGCCGAGCCCACGGTGGAGGTCCACTGAGCCATTCTCTTCAGTCCACCTTCCTTGAATTGGCCATGGAACCGCTGGTTCCCCACGCCACAGAGTGGCACGCGCCAGGCCACTATGACCACCGAGGGGCGCACCGTGTCGACTTCCACCCCACCGCACCGACCCTCCGCACCGACCGGACCGCCCGCCCGGCTCCCCCGACGGCTGCTCCAGTTGTACGGCGGACTCGCGCTCTACGGAGTGAGCTGCGCCCTGCTCGTCGTGGCGGGACTCGGCCTCGAACCCTGGGGGGTCCTGCACCAGGGGCTGGCCGACCTGACGGGGCTGCCCATCGGAGCGGTCACCATCGCGGTCGGCGCGCTGGTGCTGCTGCTGTGGGTCCCGCTGCGCCAACGGCCGGGGCTCGGCACCGTGTCCAACGTCGTCGTCATCGGCCTCGCCATGGACGCGACCCTGTTGCTGCTCCCGGACGTCGAGGCGCTCGGTGTGCGGATACCGCTGCTGGTGGTGGCGGTCGCGCTGAACGGCGTCGCCACCGGACTCTACCTGGCCGCGCGTTTCGGCCCGGGCCCGCGGGACGGCCTGATGACGGGACTGCACCGGCGGACCGGACGGTCGATCCGGCTGGTGCGCACCGCACTGGAGGTCACCGTGGTGGCCAGCGGCTTCCTCCTCGGCGGCACGGTCGGGGCGGGCACGGTGCTCTACGCCCTGGCCATCGGGCCGCTCGCCCAGTTCTTCCTGCGGGTGTTCGCGGTGGAGCCCGCACCCCCGCCCCGAGCACCCGTGCACGACGGGGCGGACGGGCGCGCGATACTGCCACGGTGACACCGCCGCCGCGCCACCCCTACCTGGACCACCCCGCACCGATCGCGTTCGCCCACCGCGGGGGCGACGCCTCCGGTCTGGAGAACACGACGGCCGCCTTCCGGAGGGCCGTGGAGGCGGGGTACCGGTACCTGGAGACCGACGTCCACACCACCGCGGACGGCCGTCTGGTCGCCTTCCACGACCCCACCCTCGACCGGGTCACCGACGGGGCCGGGCGCATCGCCGAACTGCCCTGGTCGACGGTGCTCCGGGCCCGGGTCGGCGGCACCGAGCCGGTTCCGCTCCTGGAGGAGTTGCTGGAGGAGTTCCCCGGCGCCCGCTGGAACGTGGACGCCAAGACGGACGCCGCCCTCGGACCGCTGCTGGACCTGGTCCGACGCACCGGGGCCTGGGACCGGGTCTGCGTGGGCTCCTTCTCCGAACCCCGGGTGGCCCGGGCCCAGCGGCTCGGAGGCCCCCGGCTCGCCACCTCCCTGGGGATGCGGGGCGTCCTCGGGCTGCGGCTCGGCTCGTACGGGCTGCCGGCCGCCGTGCGCCGCTCGGCCGTGTGCGTCCAGGTCCCCCAGCGCCACTTCGGGGTGCCCGTGGTGGACCGGCGCTTCGTGCGGGCGGCCCACTCCCGGGGGCTTGCCGTGCACGTGTGGACCGTCAACGATGCGGAACGGATGCACGCGCTGCTGGACCTCGGCGTGGATGGCATCATGACCGATCGCGTCGACACGCTGCGCTCGGTCATGGTCGAGCGGGGCACATGGGCGTGAGCGCACCCCGGGAGGGCCTTCCGCACCGGGGAACGACGGGCTGACGAGGGGGGCCGGTGGGGGCCGAGGCCGTACGGGCGGAGACCGACGACGCCGCCGGGCGACGACGCGAACGACGCGGGTGGTACTTCTACGACTGGGCCTGTTCGGTCTACTCGACGACGGTCCTCACCGTCTTCCTGGGGCCCTACCTCACGGACGTGGCCGAGACCGCCGCGGACGCGCAGGGCTATGTGCACCCGCTGGGCATCCCGGTGCGCGCGGGGTCCTACTTCGCCTACTCCGTCTCCCTGTCCGTGATCGTCGCGATCCTGTTCATGCCGTTGGCCGCCGCCACCGCCGACCGCACCGGCCGCCGCAAGCCGCTGCTCGCGCTGGCCGCCTACCTCGGGGCGGCGGCCACCACCGGGATGTTCTTCCTGTCGGGCGACCGCTACCTGCTCGGCGGCCTCCTCCTGATCGTCGCCAACGCCTCGCTCGCGGTGTCGACGGTGCTGTACAACGCCTTCCTGCCGTCGATCGCCCGGCCCGAGGAACGGGACGCGGTCTCCTCGCGCGGTTGGGCCTTCGGCTACACCTCGGGCGCGCTGGTGCTGCTGGCCAACCTGGCGCTGTACCTGCGCCACGAGGACCTGGGCGTGTCGGAGGGCACCGCGGTCCGGATCTGCCTGGCTTCGGCGGGGCTGTGGTGGGGGGCGTTCACGGTGATCCCGCTGCGCCGCCTGCGTGATCGGCGCGCTCCGGCCGCGGAGGCGGGCACCGCGGTCGGCGGCGGCTGGCGGCAACTCGTCGCGACGGTCCGGGACATGCGGCGCCGACCGCTCACCCTCGCGTTCCTGCTCGCGTACCTCGTCTACAACGACGGGGTGCAGACCGTGATCTCCCAGGCCTCGGTGTACGGCTCCGAGGAGTTGGGGCTCGACCAGTCGACGCTGATCGTGGCGGTGCTGTTGGTGCAGGTCCTCGCCGTGGCGGGGGCGCTGGGCATGGGGCGGCTGGCGCGCAGCCACGGGGCGAAGCGCACGATCCTCGCCTCCCTGGTGGTGTGGACGCTGATCCTGGGCGCCGGCTACTTCCTGCCCGCCGGGGCGCCCGTCTTCTTCTTCCTGCTGGCCGCGGGCATCGGCCTGGTGTTGGGCGGTACGCAGGCCCTGTCCCGTTCGCTGTTCTCGCACCTGGTGCCGCCGGGCAAGGAGGCCGAGTACTTCTCCGCGTACGAGTTGAGCGATCGCGGGATGTCCTGGCTGGGGCCGCTGATCTTCGGCCTGACCTACCAGCTCACCGGGAGCTACCGGGATGCGATCCTGTCCCTGGTGGCGTTCTTCGCGATCGGCTTCGTGCTGCTGGCACGGGTGCCGGTCCGCCGGGCGGTGCTCGACGCGGGCAATCCCGTGCCGGAACGGATTTAGCGCGCGAGCGCAAAGGGCGGTAGTGTACGCCTTTGGCCTGCCAGGCGTACCGTTACTGCGCGCCAAACCAGCCGAAACGTTGGGTGACATCTCCTAGTAGATGTGACAAACCGGGCGCCGGTGGGTACTGCATTGGTCAACAAGGCTGCGGCTACGACGGCGACGCAGGGCCCGGAACGGGAATCTTTACCGCCGACCGGACGTTGACCGGATGACGACGACAGCGACACCTGTCCTGTGGGCGACAAGCCCGGGAGGCACGATTCATGAGTGAGCGAGCTCTTCGCGGCACGCGCCTCGTGGTGACCAGCTACGAGACGGACCGCGGCATCGACCTGGCCCCGCGCCAGGCCGTGGAGTACGCATGTGAGAAGGGGCACCGCTTCGAGATGCCCTTCTCCGTTGAGGCGGAGATCCCGCCGGAGTGGGAGTGCAAGGTCTGCGGGGCCCAGGCACTCCTGGTGGACGGTGAAGGTCCGGAGGAGAAGAAGGCGAAGCCCGCGCGCACGCACTGGGACATGCTGATGGAGCGGCGCACTCGCGAGGAACTCGAAGAGGTCCTCGAAGAGCGGCTCGCCGTACTCCGCAGCGGCGCGATGAACATCGCCGTTCATCCGCGGGACAGCCGCAAGTCCGCCTGACCCCGTCCCGGGCCGGGCGACACAGATCGAAACGCCGTGGGCGGGTGCCACATCGAGTGGCACCCGCCCACGGCGTTTGTTCTCGCACCCCGTGTGGTGGCCCCGGCGCCAAGGCGTCGGGGCCACCACACGCCCGGTTCAGGGGGTCAGCGGCGGCCGGGGGCCCTGCGGGTCCCCCGTCGGACCGTCCTGCTCCCGGACGACCTCGCCCGGGACGACCTTGCCGTCCGGGTAGCGCATGCGGGCCTGCTGGAAGGCGCCTCCCAGCGAGCCGGGGGCGGCGGCGGACATCCGGCGCTCCAGGGTGCGCTCCGTCCACCGCCCGACCCCCTTGCGGATCGGCGGCAGCAGGAGCAGCAGCCCGGCCGCGTCCGAGATCAGCCCCGGAACGATCAACAGCAGCCCCGCGAGCATCACCAGCCCGCTGCCCTCCCCGGGCCGGGGGGCGGAGAGGGGGGCCGCGCCGCTCTGGGCCTGCTGGACCGCCTCGCTGAGGTGCTTGAACGCACGGCGCCCGGCGGCCTTGATCACCACGCTGCCGAGCACGACCCCGGCGACCAGCAACAGGAAGACGGCGAACCCCCCGGCCGCTCCGGCGACCAGGGTCAGCAGCCAGACCTCCAGCACGAACCAGGCGGCGAGGGCGAGCGGGAAGAGCCTCCGGAGGGTGCCCGGACGGCTACGGGTGGAAGGCGGCGGGGGCGGTGCACCGGTCGTCATGCCTCCAGTGTGCCTGGCCCGGCATCGGTCCGGCATAAAGCGGGAGGGTCAACGATCCTGAGCGTCCCCCGCTCAGGTGCCCGGGCGGGTCGGCTCAGGCCCCTCCGGCGCGGCGACCGGCGGTCCCGCTGGGCTCTCCCTGCCGGGGCTCGCGGGCTGGAGTGCTCGCCGGCCCGTGGGACCTCAGCTTGCTGAAACGTTCCGTGACGCCCCAGGCCGTGACCCTCCACAGGGCTTCGACCAGGATGTCCTTGCTCATCTTGGAGTCGCCGTGCACCCGCTCGACGAAGGTGATCGGCACCTCGACCACGTGGAAGCCCGCCCTGATCGCACGCCGCGCCAGATCGACCTGGAAGCAGTAGCCCTGCGAGGCCACCTCGGTCAGGCCGAGTCCTTCGAGGGTCTCCCGCCGGAAGGCCCGGTAGCCGCCGGTGACGTCCCGCAGCGGGACGTCGAGGAGCAACCGCGAGTAGGTGCTGCCGCCGCGGGAGATGAACTCCCGGGACTTGGGCCAGTTGACCACCCGGCCGCCCGGCACCCAACGGGAGCCCAGGACCAGGTCCGCCCCCTTCAGGGCGGTCAGCAGCCGGGGCAGCTCCTCGGGCTGGTGGGAGCCGTCCGCGTCCATCTCGACGAGGACGCCGTAGCCCTTCTCCAGGCCCCACCGGAAACCGGCGAGGTACGCCGCGCCGAGCCCCTCCTTGCCCTTGCGGTGCAGCACGTGGACCTGCTCGTCGTCGGCTGCGAGCCGGTCGGCCAGCTCCCCGGTGCCGTCGGGGCTGTTGTCGTCGGCGACGAGGACGTGCGCATCGGGGACCGCGGACCGCACCCGGCCGACGATCGACGCGATGTTCTCGGCCTCGTTGTAGGTCGGAATGATGACCAGGGCCGTGCCCAGTGGGCCGAACCGCCGTTCCTCGGCACCGGCCGAGGACATCGCGTCGCCGTCGTTCACAAGAGCCCCTTCGTGCAAGTCGTCGCAGGTGTCCACCATAGTGGGACGGCCCGCGCCGGCGTGCCGCAACAGGGCCTCGACGGGCCGGTGTCGTCCCCCGGGCCGGGCCCGGGGCACGGATCGGGCCCGGCGCTCTTCGGGCCGGCCCGGGACCCGCTGGCTGCGGGTCGGCCGGGGCCGTTGTCTACTGAGCGGCCGGGCCCCACCGGTGCCACGCGCCCCGTGCTCCCCGAGGAGCCGGGGGGACCTCCGACCAGCCGGAACGTTCCCCCGCCCCCGAGGCGCGGGAACTGGGCCTGGCTCCCAGCGGCGGGGCGGCGTCCGGACGCGCCCCGCCCTCTGACCCAGCGGCGTTCGACGACTGCGCGGACGTTCGCCGGTCGGACGTCCAGTGGTGGACGCCGCCGAACCTACCCGCCCCCGGCAGCTTTCTGTCAATACCTCGACAACCTGCGGAAATTTCCGGAAACCGCAGGTCAAAATCGAGGGTGCGCAGGTGAGGCGGTGGGTACTGCACCCCCGCCCCGGTGGACCGCACCGTCGTACGTCACTCCCCCGGCCGTACGTACACCGTCCGTCCGGCCACCACCGTGCGCAGGCACTGCGGCGGTTCGGCACCCGGCGAGAGGTCCGGCAGGCCGGGGGTGCCGGAGCGGGGGTCGGTGGACCAGCGGGCCACCCGGTCGTCGGGTGCCTGGACCAGGAGCGGCCCGGCACGCCAGAGCGCGTAGTCGGCGGGTGCCCCGGGCACCAGCGCCCCCGCGTCGTCCCGTCCGATCGCGCGCCAGCCGCCGCGGGTGTGGGCCGCGAAGGCGGCGCGCACCGAGATCCGGTGGTCCGGGGTCCGGTGGTGGGCCGCGGCACGGACGGTGCCCCAGGGATCGAGCGGGGTCACCGGGCTGTCCGAGCCGAAGGCCAGGGCGGCTCCGGCCCGCAGCAGGGCGGCGAACGGGTTGAGGGTACGGGCCCGCTCCGCACCGAGGCGCTCGACGTACATGCCCTCCGCACCGCCCCAGCGGGCGTCGAAGGCGGGCTGCACGGAAGCGGTGAGGCCCAGGTCGGCGAAGGCGGCGACGGTGTCGGGCGTGAGCATCTCCGCGTGCTCCACCCGGTGGCGGGCGGCCCGGACCCGGGCCAGGCCGACCCGGTCGGCGGCGGCCCGCACCCCGCCCACCACGGTGGCGAGAGCGGCGTCGCCGATGGCGTGGAAGCCTGCCTGGAGCCCCGCTTCGGTGCAGGCCACCACGTGGGCGGCGATGTCGGCGGCGTCCAGGTAGGCGGTGCCGCGGTGCGCGGCGTCGACGTACGGCTCGTGCAGGCAGGCGGTGTGCGAGCCGAGGGAACCGTCCACGAAGAGGTCGCCGGCCGCACCGAGGGCACCGAGTTCCCGGATCCGCTCGGCGTCCCGGGGGCCGGTGACCCGCTCGCCCCAGTAGCCGACGACCCGGGGGCCGGGTTCCTGGCCGGCCAGCCGGAGCAGCCCGGCGAGGTCCTCCTCGCTGGAGATCTCCGGTCCGCCGCACTCGTGGACGGAGCCGATGCCGAGCGAGGCCGCGTGCCTCAGCGCCGCGCGCTGGGCCTCGGTGCGCTGGGCGGGGGTGACGGCGGCGAGCGCGGCGGCGCGCACCGCGTGGTGGGCGTCCCGGGTGAGGGGGGCGCCGACGGCGTAACCGTCCCGGTCGGTGATGCCCGGGACGAGGTCGAGCAGGGCGGTGCTGACGACCGCGGAGTGCACGTCGACGCGGGAGAGGTACAGGGGCCGGCCGGCGGTGGCGGCGTCGAGTTCGGCACGGGACGGGGGCCGGCCGTCCGGCCAGCGGGCGGCGTCCCAGCCGTGGCCGAGGAGCACCCGGGCGTCGGGGCGGGACCGGGCGTGGGCCGCGACCCGTGCGAGGGCCTCCTCGCGGGTGGCGGCCCCGGTGAGGTCGAGGCCGGTGAGGGCGAGCCCGGTGGAGGTGGTGTGCACGTGGGAGTCGGTGAAGGCGGGGGTGACGAGGGCGCCCTCCAGGTCGACGACCTCGTCGGCGGCGGCCGCGAAGGCGTCGGCCGCCCCTTCCGAGCCCACCCAGGCGATCTGGCCGCGGGAGACCACCATGGCGGTGGCGAAGGGGTCGGCGGGCGAGTGGACCTCTCCCCCGCGCAGGAGGATGGTGCCCTCGTCGGGCACCGGGTCGGACGGGGCGGTTGTGCGCTGGCTCATGACTCCAGTGTCCCGGCCGGCCGGGACGGACCGGACCCGGGGCCGCCACGAGCGCGCTCCACGGGGCGGCGGCCCGTTTCAGATCCGGGGCGGTCGCGCCTCGTAGGGGGTCGACAGGACGACCGTGGTGCGGGTGGAGACCCCGGCGAGGCTCCGCAGCCGGCCGAGGAGGTGCTCCAGTTCGCGCGGGGTCGCCACCCGGACCTTGAGGATGTAGTTCTCGTCGCCGGCCACGCTGTGGCACGCCTCGATCTCGGGGACCCCGGCGAGGCGCTCGGCGATGTCGTCGGGTGCGCTGGGATCGAAGGGCTTCACCGAGATGAACGCCGTGAGCGGCAGGCCGACGGCTTCCGGGTCGACGACCGCGGCGTACCCCCGGATCACCCCGCGCTGCTCCAGCCGCCGCACCCGCTGGTGCACGGCCGAAGTGGACAGGCCGGTGGCCTTGCCCAGGTCGGTGTAGCTCATCCGCCCGTCCTTGACGAGCAATTCGACGATCTGACGATCCAGCTCCTCCATGGCGGAAACCTACAGCTCCGATGATCGTCGCGGATACCGGAAGCGCGTTCGCCCGCGTTCCGAGACCGATCGGTGACGCACCCGGCGGTCCGTTCGGCTAACGACCCCCGCCCCGGGAGCCGTTGAGCCATTAGTGTGACGAACGCCACAGCCCGTTGGAGGCGTCTGCGCACGTCGGGCGATTATCGCCCTGATCGGACGGGAAATGCTTGCTGTGGTCGGGGCCCAGCGCCCGGCCCACCCATCGAGGGGGAGAGTTCCCACATGCAGAGTGTGAAGCGCCCCGGGCGTCTGTCCCGGGTCAAGCAGGCAGTGTTCGAACCCGAGCCGGAGGACGTCGAAGTCGGTTCCGCGGAAGACGAGTTCGACGCCTACGACGGCGCCGGGACGATCCGGGTGATCTGCCCGGACTGCGCCCGGCCCATCGCCCTCCTCGCCGAGGAGGACGTCCTGCCGGAGCACGCGATGTGCCCCACCCCCTGGAACCCGTTCGGCCTCCAGGTCTGCGCCGGGACGGGCCGTCCCGCCGCCGTGGCCCGCCCCGCGGACGGGGACCGCGAGGCACAGGAGCACGACACCGCCGTTCTGCTGGCCCTCCCCCAGGGGCTCGACTGGCGGACCCAGCCCTTCTCCCACGTCGGCGGCCCGGGCTCGCGCCCCGTGCGCTTCCCGCAGATGCGGCGCAGCGCGGCGGCCTGAGACCGCCGGCGCGCCACCCCACCGTCCCACGCACCCCCGTTCCACCGGGCCGTTCCACTCCCCGGCGTTCCTCCCCGGGCGCCGGTACCCCCGATGCCGCCCGATGCCCCCTCGGGGGACCTCTTCGCACTCATGCCCGAGCCCCGGTGCGGGTGACCGTCCCCGCCGTGTGCCGTTGGCCACGGTATGACCTCACCCCTCGCACATCCGGCCGTACCCGAAGAATCGGTTCCGCTCAGGCGGTCCCCGCTGCCGCGGCGATCGGCACGGAACCGGACGCCCTTCTCCGCCGTGCCGTCCCGCTCGGGGCCGGCGCCGGTCCCCCGGCCCGCCCCGGACGCCGATCCGCCGCTCTACCGGGCGCTGTCGGCACGGTGGAGCCGGGAGGGAAGAACCCTGCCCGGGGCGCCCGACCCCGAATGGGAGCGGCTCACCGCACCCTCGGTGCGTCCCGGCCAGTCCGGCTCCGCCGTCACCGGCGGCTTCGGCTCGATCCCGTGGATCAGCGGGTCTCCGGTCCCACCAGGTGACGGGCGATGACCATGCGCTGGATCTGGTTGGTGCCCTCGACGATCTGGAGCGCCTTGGCCTCCCGCATGTACCGCTCCACCGGGAAGTCCGTGGTGTATCCGTAACCCCCCAGCACCTGCACCGCATCGGTGGTCACCTTCATCGCGGTGTCGGTGCACAGGAGCTTGGCCATGGCCGCCTCCTTCCCGAAGGGCCGCCCCGCGTCCCGCAGCCGGGCCGCCGCGAGGTAGAGCGCCCGCCCCGCGGCCACCTGGGTGGCCATGTCCGCGAGGAGGAACCGCAGCCCCTGGAAGTCCGCCAACGGGCGGCCGAACTGGTGCCGTTGGACCACGTACCCGGTGGCGGCGTCCAGGGCCGCCTGGGCCAGGCCGACCGCGCAGGCCGCTATGCCGAGCCGACCCGAGTCGAGGGCGGCCAGCGCGATCGTGAAGCCCTGCCCCTCGGCGCCCAGGCGCCGGTCGTCGGAGACCCGGACCCCGTCGAAGTGGACCTGCGCGGTGGGCGAACCCTTCATGCCCATCTTCTTCTCCGGGGAGGCCGCGCTCAGCCCGGGGGCGTCCCCGGGCACCAGGTAGGCGGTGACCCCGCGGGGCCCCTCCCCGCCCGAGCGGGCCAGGACGGTGTAGAAGTCGGCGATCCCGCCGTGGGTGATCCACGCCTTGGTTCCGGTGAGCACCCAATCCCCGGTGTCCCCGTCCCGGACGGCCCGGGTGCGCAGGGAGGCGGCGTCGGAGCCCGCCGAGGGTTCCGACAGGCAGTACGCGCCGAGCAGGTCCCCGCCGAGCATCGCGGGCAGGTGCGCGGCCCGCTGCTCCTCGGTGCCGAAGCCCGCGAGGGCGTGGCAGGCGAGCGTGTGCACGCTGACGCCGAGTCCGACCGTGAGCCGGGCCGCGGCCAGTTCCTCCAGCACCTGGAGGTAGACCTCGTACGGCTGCTCCCCGCCGCCGTACGCAGCGTCGTAGGGGAGGCCGAGCAGGCCGGACTCGGACAGCAGGGCGAAGACCTCGCGGGGGAAGCGGCCCGCCTCCTCCTGCTCGGCGGCGGTCGGGGCGACCTCCCGCTGGGCGAGCTCCCGGACGAGTGCGAACAGGTCGCGGGCTTCGTCCGTGGGGGCGATCCGGTCCACGGGCTGCGGAACGTGGTCGGGCATGTGCGGTCCTCCCTGTCGGGCAGTTCGGAGGCGCTCGCCACGGGTACGGCGACCCGCCTCCGGCGGGGTCCGTGGCACCGGTCCGGCGTCTGGGCGCGGCCCGGGTCCACAACGGTGCGGCACTGCCCGCCGTGGAGCCGTCCCGGATCACGGGGCGGGTGGCGGCCGACAGCGGCGGCGCGTCGCGCCGAGTATGCCCGATCGACGGCGGTTCGTCACTGGTCCCGATCTTCGAACAGGCCGACCCTGCGGCCGGAATTGGTACACACCATTGACCCGTCGGTTCAGTCCTCCCTACTGTTCCCCCCGAGCGCCCCACGCGCTCGCCCCCGTCCACCGGTGCGCGCACGCGTCGCCCGCCGGTGCGCCAACAGGACTCCCCCCCCACCGTCCCCTCTCCCCCACGAGGTGATCCGATGTCCCTGTCACGTCGTCCTGCCCGTTTCCGGGCACTCGTCTCGGCCGCGTGTTGCGCGGTCCTCGGGGCGGGTCTGCTCGGCGGAGCGCACAGCGCGAGCGCGGCCGGGGCCGCCTCGGACGCGCAGCCGCTCTCCCCCCGTAGTTCCAAGGTCGTCGGCTACTTCTCCGAGTGGAGCGTCTACGGTCGGAACTACCACGTCAACAACATCCAGACCTCCGGCTCCGCGGCGAAGCTGACGCACATCAACTACGGCTTCGGCAACGTCCAGAACGGCAAGTGCCAGATCGGCGACTCCTACGCCGCGCTGGAGAAGGCGTACCCGGCCTCCCAGTCCGTCGACGGCGTCGCCGACACCTGGGACCAGCCGCTGCGCGGCAACTTCAACCAGCTCAAGGAGCTGAAGGCGAAGAACCCGCACCTCAAGGTGGTGTGGTCGTTCGGCGGTTGGACCTGGTCCGCCGGCTTCGCCCAGGCCGCGAAGAACCCCGCGGCCTTCGCCGAATCCTGCTACCAGCTCGTCAACGACCCCCGTTGGGCCGGCGTGTTCGACGGCATCGACATCGACTGGGAGTACCCGAACGCCTGTGGCGCGACCTGCGACACCAGCGGGCGCAACGCCTACACCGACCTGATGAAGGCGGTGCGCGGGCGGTTCGGCTCCCAGCTGGTGACCTCGGCGATCCCGGCCGACGCCTCCCCCGGCGGCAAGATCGACGCGGCCGACTACGCGGGCGCCTCCCGGTACGTCGACTGGTACAACCCGATGACGTACGACTTCTTCGGCGCCTGGTCGCGGACCGGCCCCACCGCGCCGCACTCGGCGCTCACGGGCTACCCCGGCATCCCCCGGCCGGACTACCACTCGGACGCGACGATCACCAAGCTGAAGAACCTCGGCATCCCTTCGTCCAAGCTGCTGCTCGGCGTCGGTTTCTACGGCCGCGGTTGGACGGGCGTCACCCAGTCGGCGCCCGGCGGCACGGCCACCGGTCCCGCCCAGGGCACCTGGGAGCAGGGCATCGACGACTACAAGGTGCTGAAGACCAAGTGCCCGGCGACCGGCACGGTCGGCGGCACGGCCTACGCCAAGTGCGGCAACGAGTGGTGGAGTTACGACACCCCGGCGACGATCGCCACCAAGATGGCGTACAAGAACCGGCAGAACCTGGCGGGTACCTTCATCTGGGAACTCAACGGCGACACCGCCGACGGTGAGTTGATCAAGGCGATCAACTGACCTCCGCACCGGGCCCGGTGGGCACCGGACGGCACGGGTGATCCGTCGTCACCGGGAAAGGGGCGGGGCCTTCGGGCTCCGCCCCTTCCGACGTTCCCGGGGAACGGGATCGGTGCTTTCCGTTCCGCACCGGCCCAAGTGATGTGACGTCAGGTCGCCGGCCGCGGCGGGGCGGGGCAGGCCGGCTCCAGCTCGGCGATCGTGCCCAGGGTGCTGACGAGCAGGGCGACCAGGAGTTCCCGGACCTCGTCGCGCGAGGGATGCGGTCGGTCGATCCAGTCCAGGGTGATGCCCTCGACGCTCCACTGCCAGCCGAGCAGGGCGAGCCGGGCCACCCGCGGGACGTCGCGCCGACCGTAGGCGCCCTCGGCGATGGTGTCGACGATCGCCTCCCGCACCCCGTTCCGCATGGCCTGCACCTCGGTGTCGAAGCCCACGCCCCCGCTGACGATCGTGCGGAACGCGGCCTGGTTGTGCTCGGCGTACCGCAGGTAGCCGTCGATGGTGCGCTCCAACCGGGTGCGTCCGGGAAGCTCGGTGTTGCTGCCGGCCCGGGCGACGAGGGCGGTCACCGCGTCCTCGATGATCGCCAGGTAGTAGCCCCGCTTGGAGCCGAAGTAGTAGTAGATCAGCCCCTTGGCGACATGCGCCTGTCGGGCGATGTCATCCATCGACAACGCGTCGTAGGACGTGTCGGCGAACAACTTCCGCCCGATCGCGATGAGTTCTTCCCGTCGGCTGAAGGGGCGTTCGGCGGCCCGTGGTCGCCCGGCCCGAGCCCGCCGGGCGCGCGCGGCCCCTTGCTGAGTGGTATCCAAAGGCGGTCTGTTCCTCCCCGCTGGCATCGGAACACCCGGCAGTATGGCAGAGCCGGGCAGGCGTCACCGGCGTCCGGCCGCGACCGCCCCCGGCAGCGGCGCCGGTGGTGGCGGCAGGAGGCCGGAGCCGACCGCCGCCCGGTGGCTCACATCAGGCCGAGGCGGGTGACCAGCAGCGCGATCACGACCACCAGGGTCCAGCCGAGGACGTGTTCGAGGACGGCGGGCCCGTCCGGGCGGGGGCCGCCGGTACGGGTGACGGGCTGGGCCGTGGAGGAGGTCGCGGTCATGGGGTCTCGCTGTCGTCGCGCGGTGGAGAGGCCCCCGGAGGGGGTTCCTTCACTGTGCCACCGGCGGCGCCCGCCCCGGTAGAGACGTCGGTCACGTCCGGGGCCCTGGACCCAGAGCGCAGGGGCGCGCAAAGGGGGCGCGCACTCGACGCGCACTCCATCCCGGGCGCCCGCCCCCGTAGCGCCGGGCAACGGTGCCGCCCCCGCACCGGTCTACTCGGGAGGGAGAGCGGACCGCGGGCACGGCCGACCGCCGTGCGCCACCGCCGGTCCGCGCACCGACGAGGAGGGTCCCGGTGACACCGATCACCCAGCAGCGCGCGCACCCCGTTCGAGGACGCGCCCGCGTCCGCACCCCCCTGGTGGTCGCGGTCGCCGCGATGGCCTCCCTGACCGGCGCGCTCTGGCCGGCGGACGCCGGCGGGGCCCGGTCCGCGGGCACCGAGACGGCCAGCCCCGGGGCGCCGGGAGCCGGCGACCCGCTCTTCCCGCTCGACGGCAACGGCGGCTACCGGGTCAGCCGCTACCTCGTCGACCTCGACTGGCGCGCACCGCGCACCGCCTTCCCGGCCACCGCCACCCTCAGCGCCCGCACCACCCAGGCCCTGTCCCGCTTCCACCTCGACTTCGCCGGGAACACCCTGCACTCGGTCACCGTCGACGGCCGTCCCGCACGGACCGAGCGGGACGGCGACGAACTCGTCGTCACCCCGGCCGCCCCGCTGGCCCGGGGCCGGGCCTTCACCGTGGTGGTCCGCTACACCGCCGACCCCACCCAGACCCGGCACCGCACCGACGCCATCGAGGCGTACGGCTGGATCCCCACCCCGGACGGCACCGTGCTGTATCCGCAGCCGAACGGGGCCCGCATGGTCTTCCCCGCCGACGACCACCCCAGTCGCCGTGCCCGGATCACCTTCCGGATCACCACGCCGCCGGACGTGGAGGCCGTCGCCGGCGGCCGGCTCGTCGAACGCAGCGAGCGCCCGGACGGCCGGATCCGCTGGACCTACGACTCCGAACGGCCCCTCGCCGTCCAACTCGCCCAGGTCGCGATCGGACGGTTCACCTTCGTGACGGACCGGGGCCCGGGCGGCCTCCCGATCCGGGACGCGGTGCCGGACGCCCTGGTGGGGCCCACCGCGCAGTACCGCGCGCTCACCCCGGAGCACCTGGACTGGCTGACCGAGCGGCTGGGCCCCTACCCCTTCGACCGCTACGGGGTCCTGGTGGGGGACACCGACCTGGGGGTGGCCCTGGAGACCCAGACCCTCTCCCTGGTGCCCAAGGCCGACCTGCTCGGCGACCGGGTCACGGCCGAACGGAACCTGGTCCACGAACTGGCCCACCAGTGGCTGGGCAACAGCAACGGCATCCGCACCTGGTCCGACCTCTGGCTGAGCGAGGGCCACGCCCGGTACTACGAGCGGCTGTACTCGCAGGACCACGGGGGCACCGCCCTGCACACGGCGATGAAGGCGGCGTACGAGCAGCACGACCAGTGGCGACGGGACTTCGGCGCACCCGCCGAACCCACCGAACCGAACCTCTTCAAGCGGATGCGCTACGACGGCTCGGCCCTGGTGCTGTACGCGCTGCGCCAACGGGTGGGCGAGAGCGCGTTCCGCGCCGTCGAACGGACCTGGGCCCAGCGCTACCGGGGAAGCGTCGCCGGCACCCGGGAGTTCATCGCGCTGGCCTCCGAGATCACCGGTGAGGACATGGACGCGTTCCTGCGGCCCTGGCTGTACGGACCGAGGACGCCGGCCATGCCGGGCCACCCCGACTGGGTGGTGCGTCCGGTCGGCTGATCGCACCGGGGCCTACGCTGGAGGGATGTCCGCCTCGCCCCCGCCCCCAGGTCCGGCCCCGGCACGGCTCGCCGCCGAGCTGTCACGGTTGCCGCCGTCCTGCGGTGCGGTGCGGCTGGTCGCGATCGACGGCCACGCCGGATCGGGCAAGACCACCTTCGCCGCGCTGCTCGCCGAGGCCCTCGGCGGGGCGCCCGTCCTCCACCTGGACGACTTCGCCACGCACCGGGAACCCTTCGCCTGGGTCGACCGGCTGGTGGACGGGGTCCTCGCGCCGCTGGAGCGCGGCGAGCCCGCGCGGTACGCGCCGTACGACTGGACGGCACGCGGGTTCGGCGCGGTCCGGACCCTGGCCCCCGCCCCGGTCGTCCTGCTGGAAGGGGTCGGCGCCGGACGGCGGGAGCTGCGCCCGGGACTGGCACGGGTGCTGTGGATGGAGTGCCCGCCCGAGGCGGCCTGGGCCCGTGGACGGCTCCGCGACGGTCCCGAGCAGGAGGAGTTCTGGCACGGCTGGGTACGCGCGGAGCGACAGCACTTCGCGGCGGACCCGACCCGCCCCACCGCCGATCTCCTGGTGCGGCAGGTGCCCTCGGGGTACGAGGTGATGGCGGGGCCGGCGTGACGGGCGAATTCTCGTCGCGCGAGAATCCCTCACGGAGAGTGAAGCGCGGCAGAAGCCGTGGACGGACGTGACGAGCGCCCGGAAAGCGGTTTTCGTCGGCCTCTCCTCGCTGCTTGACCCGGGGGCGCGGAGGTCTTACGTTCTGAATGTGCGGCCTTTCGGGTCGCCCACCTCCGCGGAGCCCCCGGTCGTTCCCCCGTGACCGGGGGCTCCGTCCTGCACCATGCGTCCCCTTCGCCCCTTGAGCAAGCACGAGGGGGCGAGGACCGCTCACCCTCGGTCACCGATCCCTCCATCTCCGCGTCCCTCGCATAGCCGGCATTGCGGGCACCCTTAGATCCGACCGCTTCTCGCGGGTACGATGCGTGCGGTGCGGCCAACCGGACGGGCTGCTCGACGCACCGACTCAACTTCCGTCCACGGCACAGCGGTTCCACACGGGTCGACAGGGGAACTTGAACTGTCAATGGCCGGTACCGCCTGGCACCGGCGAGCACCGGCACATCATCGGGGGCACGGCTTGTGGGGGACGTGATGGACTTCGGCACCCAGGGCGCTCCGGCCCCGGCGGAACTCGCGTGGCTGCGTGGGGTGGACGCGTACACCATGGGCGCGTATCCGCAGGCGGAAGAGGAGTTCAAGACGGCCGTCCGACTGGACCCCGGCATGGCGGACGGTTGGCTCGGACTGCACGCACTGCGGGTGGACACCACCACCGCACTGCTGCGGATGTACCAGCACCGCGAGCGCTTCTGCGAACAACGCGTCCGCCATCGACGCACCCTCAACTCCTGGTACTGGTTGGGCTGGTGGGTGCAACCGGTGCTCGAAAGACCGCGGGACCTGCTGCTGGCGCACGCCTCGCACTGGCTCGACGGCCGCCACGTACCGGAGTTGGACCGCGCCCTCGCGGGGCTCCCCCCGGTCGACGCGGACCCGCAGGTGAGGTTCCTGCACGCGTGCCGCTCGTACCTGGTCAAGGACTGGGAGCAGTTGGCGCGCCACACCGACCCCCTCCTCGACGATCCGTTGCTCGGCATCGAGGCGGGTCTGTTCGCCGGGATGGCACGTGTCCGGCTGGAGATGTTCGGCCAGGCCGAGCCGCTGTTGGCGGCGGCGCTGATGCGCTGCCGCAGCGAACAGCCCCAGCGCAAGGAGTTGCGGTACTGGCTGGCCCGGGCCCGCGAGGGAACCGGACGCAGTGCGGCGGCGCTCCCGCTGTACCGGGCGGTCCATCAGGTGGACCCCGCCTTCATGGACACCTCGGCCCGGCTGGCCGCGATCGCCGAGGAGGGTTTCGACGAGGCCCTCGACCTGACGCCGTTCGCACCGCCGGGGGCCGGGGCCGAGGGCATCGGCGGAGTGGATCCGCTGTTCGACGCGGAGGGCCGGGACGTGAAGGTCGGCGAGCCCGCGCCGGACCCCGCGGTCGGCGGGGCACCGGGGGTGCGGGACCTGGTGCGGGAGAAGGCCGCCGGGCCCGCCCCGCACCGGCCGCCCTGTCCGTCGGCCGATCCGGCGCTCCTGGCCGACGCCCTCGCCGAGCTGGAGCGCATGGTCGGCCTGGACCCGGTGAAACGACAGGTGAAGGCCCTGTCCGCCCAGCTGAACATGGCCCGGCTCCGGGCCGGGCAGGGGCTTCCGGTCCAGCCGCCCAAGCGGCACTTCGTGTTCTCGGGGCCCTCCGGCACCGGCAAGACCACCGTGGCGCGAATACTGGGCCGCGTCTTCTACGCCCTCGGGCTGCTGGGCGGCGACCACCTGGTGGAGGCACAACGGGCCGACCTGGTGGGCGAGTACCTCGGGCAGACCGCGGTCAAGGCCAACGAGCTGATCGACTCCGCCATCGGCGGGGTGCTCTTCCTGGACGAGGCGTACGCGCTGTCCAACTCCGGTTACGGCAAGGGCGACGCCTACGGGGACGAAGCGCTCCAGGTGCTGCTGAAGCGCGCCGAGGACAACCGCGACCACCTGGTGGTGATCCTCGCGGGGTACCCGGAGGGGATGGACCGGCTGCTGGCCACCAACCCGGGGCTGTCGTCGCGGTTCACCACCCGGGTGGACTTCCCCTCGTACCGTCCGTTCGAACTCACCGCGATCGGCGAGGTGTTGGCGGCGGAGAACGGGGACGCGTGGGACGAGGAGGCGGTGGACGAACTGCGGTCCATCAGCGCCCACGTGGTGGACCAGGGGTGGATCGACGAGTTGGGCAACGGACGGTTCCTGCGGACGCTGTACGAGAAGAGCTGCGCCTACCGGGACCTGCGGCTGTCCGGTTACACCGACCTCCCGAGCCGGGACGACCTGGCCACGCTCCGGTTGGCGGACCTGATGCAGGCGTACGGCGAGGTGCTGTCGGGTCGGGGACCCGGGAAGCCGTTGGCGGGGGCCTGAGCCGGATCAGGGCCGGTGGCCGGTGCCGTGCTCCCGGGCCAGGGCCCGGAGGGCGCGGGCGTCGGCGATGGCGCGCTCGCGGGCCATTCCGGGCTGGATGCCCATGGCGGCGAGGCTGGTGCCGTCGCTGAGGTCGAGGAACACCCAGGGGTCGCCGGGCCGCAGGTTGACCTGGAGGATCTGGGCCCACTCCAGCCGCCGCGAGGAGGCGATGTTGACGACGGTCACGCCCTGGGCGTCGGCCACGATCTTGGGCCGGCCGAGCAGGACGAGCCCGGCGAGGCACAGCACTCCGGTGAAGACGAAGCTGGTGCGCTCGCCCGGGCTGAGGTGGGGCAGGACGACCGCGATCACGGTGAGCACGGCGAGGATCGCGACGCCCGAGACGAGCAGGACGATCCGGATCAGTGAGGGCCGGAAGGTGACCGGCAGGGCGGGCGCCGGCGCGCCCCCGCCGGCCGCCGGGCCGTCCTGAGCGTGCGGGGACGGGGTACCGGGGGCCGGGGCGGGGGTGTCGGACATGATCCCTGTCTCTTCCGGACGGTGGCCGCTCAGAGGCGGCAGGCGTGGATGGCGGTGGTGAGGATGGCCCGTGCCCCCAGGGCGTAGAGGTCGTCCATGATCCGCTGGGCGTCCTTGGCCGGGACCATCGCCCGGACGGCGACCCAGCCCTCGTTGTGCAGCGGGGACACGGTCGGCGACTCCAGTCCGGGGGTGAGGGCGACGGCCTGCTCCAGGTGTTCGGCGCGGCAGTCGTAGTCCATCATCACGTACGTCCGGGCGACCAGGACCCCCTGGAGGCGGCGGAGGAACTGCTGGACCTTGGGTTCCTCCGCCTCGGCGCCGGTGCGGCGGACGACGACGGCCTCGGAGGTCATGATCGGTTCGCCGAACACCTCCAGGCCGGCGTTGCGCAGCGAGGTGCCGGTCTCGACGACGTCGGCGATCACCTGGGCCACGCCGAGTTCGATCGCGGTCTCCACGGCACCGTCGAGGTGCACCACCGAGGCGTCGATGCCGTGGTCGGCGAGGTGCTTGGCGACGATGCCCTCGTAGGAGGTGGCGATGGTCAGCCCGCCGAGGTCGGCGACGCCCGCGGCGGTGCCGGGGCGGGTCGCGAAGCGGAAGGTGGAGCGGGCGAAACCGAGCGGGAGGATCTCTTCCGCGTTGGCGTCGGAGTCGACCAGGAGGTCACGGCCGGTGATGCCGATGTCCAGGCGCCCGGAGGACACGTAGATCGCGATGTCCCGGGGGCGCAGGTAGAAGAACTCGACCTCGTTGACCGGGTCGACGATGACGAGTTCCTTGGACTCCCGCCGCTGCTGGTAGCCGGCCTCATGGAGCATCGCCGACGCAGGTCCGGACAGTGAACCCTTGTTGGGGACGGCGATGCGCAGCATGAGGCCAGTTCCTTTGCGTGTGACGACGACGGGTGTCGGGAGCGGCGGTGCGGGCGGAGCGTCGGGCGCGGGGCCCCGCGGGGCGGGCCCGGACCTCGGGCGCGTCCCGCGGGCGCGCGGAGCGAGTGGACGAGCGCGCGGCGGTGCGCGCTCTACAGATGGGCGTACACGTCGTCGAGGGAGATCCCGCGCGCCACCATCATCACCTGGACGTGGTAGAGCAGCTGGGAGATCTCCTCGGCAGCGGCTTCCTTGCCCTCGTACTCGGCGGCCATCCAGACCTCGGCGGCCTCCTCGACGACCTTCTTGCCGATGGCGTGGACGCCCTTGTCGACCAGTTCGGCGGTGCGCGAGGTGGCGGGGTCGCCGTGGGCGGCCTTCTGCTGGAGCTCCGTGAAGAGCTCCTCGAACGTCTTCTTGGACATGGTGGGACCACTCTACGGGAAGGCCGTGGGGCGGCCCTAACGGCCCGTGGACAACCGCTGGTCAGCGCCAGGGTTCGGAGACGGTGCGCAGGGTGGCGGCGGTGGCCACGGCCGCGGTGACCGCCTCGTGCCCCTTGTCCTCGCGGGAGCCCTCGATGCCGGCCCGGTCCAGGGCCTGTTCCTCGGTGTCGCAGGTCAGGACGCCGAAGCCGATGGGGACGCCGGAGTCGACGGCGACCCGGGTGAGGCCCTCGGTCACGCCCTGGCACACGTAGTCGAAGTGCGGGGTGCCACCGCGGATCACCACTCCGAGGGCGACGATCGCGTCGTAGCCCCGGCCGGCGAGCACCTTGGCGACCACGGGGAGCTCGAAGCTGCCGGGGACTCGCAGCAGGGTGGGCTCGTCGATGCCCAGTTCCCGCAGGGCCCGCAGGGCCCCGTCGACCAGTCCGTCCATGACCTTCTCGTGCCACTGGGCGGCGATGACGGCGACCCTCAGGTCGCCGCAGTTCTTCACGCTCAGTTCGGGTGCGCCCTTGCCGCTCACGCGCTGCTCCTCTTCCTCGTCATGTCGGTGGTCATGGTGGTGCGGTCGTGCCCGTCGGTGCCCGTTCTACCGGTCACCGGGGGCGGCGTCACTGGTTGGCGCAGGCCCGGGTGGCGGGGGCGTCGAGCCAGGGCAGGTCGTGGCCCATGCGGTCGCGCTTGGTGCGCAGGTAGCGGAGGTTGTGTTCGCCGGCCTGGACGGGCATCGGCTCCCGGCCGTTCACCGCGAGGCCGTGCCGGACCAGGGCGTCGGTCTTGTCGGGGTTGTTGGTGAGCAGGCGCAGGCTGTGCACGCCGAGGTCCTTGAGGATGCGGGCGCCGGCCCCGTAGTCGCGGGCGTCGGCGGGCAGGCCCAGTTCGAGGTTGGCGTCCAGGGTGTCGTGGCCGCGTTCCTGGAGTTCGTAGGCCCGCAGCTTGGACATCAGCCCGATGCCGCGGCCCTCGTGACCGCGCAGGTAGACCAGGACACCGCGGCCCTCGGCGGCGATGCGTTCCAGGGCCGCCCGGAACTGGGGGCCGCAGTCGCAGCGCAGGGATCCGAACACGTCCCCGGTGAGGCACTCGGAGTGGACGCGCACCAGGACGTCCCGGCCGTCGCCGACCTCCCCGTGCACCAGGGCGACGTGTTCGACGCCGTCGGCGGTCGCCCGGTACCCGTAGGCGGTGAAGTCGCCGTGCGCGGTGGGCAGCCGGACCGCGGCCTCGCGGCGGACGGGGGAGGGCTCCTCGTGGGCGCGGCGGTAGGCGATCAGGTCCTCGATGGAGATGATCGCGAGGCCGTGCTTGCGGGCGAACGGGACGAGTTCGGGCAGCCGGAGCATCCGGCCGTCCTCGCCGGCGATCTCCACGATGGCCCCGGCGGGCCGCAGTCCGGCGAGGCGGGCGAGGTCGACGGCGGCCTCGGTGTGGCCGTTGCGGGCGAGCACGCCGCCGGGGCGGGCGCGCAGCGGGAAGACGTGTCCGGGCCGGGCGAAGTCCTCGGGTGCGGACACCCCGTCCGCCAGCAGGCGCAGGGTGGTGGCGCGGTCGGCGGCGGAGATCCCGGTGGTGACGCCGTGGGCGGCGGTGGCGTCGACGGAGACGGTGAAGGCGGTCCGCAGGGACTCGGTGTTCTGGTCGACCATCTGCGGCAGGCGGAGGCGGTCGAGCTCGTCGCCCTCCATGGGGGCGCAGATCAGCCCGCGGCACTCGCTCATCATGAAGGCGACGATCTCGGGGGTGGCCTTCTCGGCGGCGAGGACCAGGTCGCCCTCGTTCTCGCGGTCCTCGTCGTCCACCACGACGACGGGGCGCCCGGCGGCGATGTCCGCGACGGCCCGTTCCACCGGGTCGAGGGCGAACCGCTGCTCCTCGGGCAGGGGCCGGTCGTCCCGGGGCCACGGGGCCGGAAGCCGCCGCTCGGTCGGGGCGGTTGTCGACTGTCCCGTCATGCGGGAGCTCCTTTCAGCGGGGGCCGGCTCGCCGCTCGGGAGCGCAGCCACCAGTCGCGCAGGCCGAGCAGGGCCAGGGCGAAGTAGAGGACGTAGACGAGGCCGGAGAAGGCGAGGCCGCTGGCGAAGGCGAGCGGGACGCCCACGAGGTCGACCAGGAGCCAGGCGAACCAGAACTCCACCAGGCCGCGGGCCTGGGCGACCATGGCGGCGATGGTGCCCACGAAGACGTAGGCGTCGGGCCACGGGTTCCAGGAGAGTTCGGGGAGGGAGGCGAAGAGCAGACCGACCGCGAGGGTGCCGAGCCCGGTCCCCGCCAGGAGGAGTCCGCGTTCCCGCCAGGTGGCGAAGCGGACGGCGACGCCGCCGTCCCGGGCCCGGTGGCCGCCGCGGGTCCACCGGTACCAGCCGAAGAGGGCGACGCCGATCACCACGAGTTGCTTGCCGACGCCGCCGGCGAGTTCCGCGGTGGCGTTGGCGGTGACGAGGATCAGCCCGGCCAGGAGCTGGGCGGGCCAGGTCCACACCGAGCGGCGCCAGCCGAGCGCCAGGGCGACCAGGCCGATGGAGTTGCCGATCAGGTCGGACCAGATCACGCGCTGGTCGAAGACGGTGAAGGCGGTGCTCTGGAGCCAGCCGCCGCTCATGGGGTGCCTCCGCGGGCCTCCAGCAGCCGCTCGACGTACTTGGCGATCACGTCGACCTCCAGGTTGACCGGGTCGCCGGGCTGCTTCACGCCGAGCGTGGTCAGGTCGAGGGTGGTGGGGATGAGGCTGACGGTGAAGAAGTCGTCGCCCGCTTCGACGACGGTGAGGCTGACCCCGTCGACGGTGATGGAGCCCTTCTCCACGACGTAGCGGGCGAGTCCGGCGGGCAGCGCGATCCGGACGACCTCCCAGTGCGCGGAGGGCTCCCGCGCCAGGACCGTGCCGGTGCCGTCCACGTGGCCCTGCACGATGTGGCCGCCGAGCCGACCGCCGACCGCGGTGGGGCGTTCCAGGTTCACCCGGGAGCCCGTGGTGAGGGCGCCGAGGCTGGACCGCTTCAGCGTCTCGGCCATGACGTCGGCGGTGAACTCGTCGCCGTCGAGGTCCACGACGGTCAGGCAGACGCCGTTGACCGCGATGGAGTCGCCGTGCCGGGCCCCCCGGGTGACGACCGGACCGCGCAGCCGGAAGCGGGATGCCTCGTCCAGCTCCTCGACTGCGGTGATCTCGCCCAGCTCTTCGACGATTCCGGTGAACACGGTTCAGTACTCCTTCGGGTGGACGGGGGTGACGGGGGCGGGTGCGGCGGTGATCCGCAGGTCGGTGCCGATCCGGACGGCCTCGGTCACGTCGAGGCGCAGCGCGTCCGCGAGCGTGGTGATTCCCGCGCCGGCCAGCGCGGAGGGGCCGGCGCCCAGCAGGGCCGGGGCGAGGTAGCCGACGACCCGGTCGACGGCGCCCGCGGCGACGAACGCTCCGGCGAGCCGGGCACCGCCCTCCAGCAGCACCGAGCGCACGCCACGGGCGTGCAGGGCGGCCAGTAGGGCGGGGACCGACAGCCCGCCGGCGGCCCGCGGCAGTCGGACCAGTTCGGCGGTGTGCGGGGGCGGGGGCGCGTCCTCGGCGACGGCGATCAGGGTGGGTGCGGCGGAGTCGAGGACGCGGGCGCCGGGGCGCACCGCGGTGCCGGTGGTGTCGACGACGACCCGGAGCGGCTGCCGGGCCCCGTCGACGCCGCGGACCGCGAGGTGCGGGTCGTCGGCGCGGGCGGTGCCGGCGCCGACGACGACGGCGTCGGCCTCGGCCCGGAGTCGGTGGACGTCGGCGCGGGAGGCGGCGGAGCTGATCCACCGGCTGCTGCCGTCCTCGGCGGCGGTCCGCCCGTCGAGGGTGGCGGCGTACTTCCAGGTGGTGTGGGGCCGCCCGTGCCGCACCGAGGTCAGCCAGGCGGCGTTGACCGCTTCCGCCTCGGTGGCGAGCAGTCCGTGGGCCACCTCGACGCCGGCGGCGCGCAGGGTCTCGGCACCGCCGGTCGCCTGGGGCGTCGGATCGGCGACCGCGTACACGACCCGGGCGACCCCGGCCTCGATGAGTGCCCGGGAGCAGGGGCCGGTGCGTCCGGTGTGGTCGCAGGGTTCGAGCGTGACGACGGCGGTGGCGCCGCGGGCCCGGTCGCCGGCGGCGCGCAGGGCGTGCACTTCGGCGTGCGGGCCGCCGGCGCGCTGGTGGTGGCCCTCCCCCACGGTGGTGCCGTGCGGGTCGAGGAGCACACAGCCGACGACGGGGTTGGGGCTGGTGTGGCCGAGTCCGCGCGCGGCGAGCGCGAGGGCGCGCTGCATGGCGGTTGCTTCGGCTGCGGTGGCCACCGGGTCCTCCTGCCTCTTCGGGCACGGACTCCGGGGCTGTCGAAGGCGACAGGGTACGGACGCGGCACACCGGAAACGCACGGCCGCGGCCCCCCGTTGGACACGGGTGGAACCGTCGGCGGCGCACGGTTGACGTGCTCGCCCGTCGCGCACTGCCTCCCATCCGGACTTTCACCGTCGGTCCAGGAATCTCACCTGGTCAACCGGTCACTGGAGGTGACCGGGTCGCGGACTGTAACCGCCGGCTCGGACTTTCACCGACCCCGGAGTGCGCTGCTACTGGTACGCAACCAGTCTGCCACGCCACCGCCGGGCCATGCGGGCGGACGGTTGTGGACTGGCTCACAAGGGGCGCACGAGGTGCGTCGACGCCACGGCGGAGCCGTCAACTCCCTTTCCGACTCCTTCGTTTGGATTACGTCCGGATCATCCCTTGACGGGTCGAGTGGGGCTTCCCTCGCTCGACCCGACCCCGGAAGGCCCCTCCGGACCGGCGACGGACCGCACGGCCCGTCCGCCGCCGGGTCCGCGAAGCGTCCGCCGGGTGCCCCGTTCGGGTTCCGCCCCCGGGCGAACGAGGGGCCCGCGGCGCGGCTGCCGGCGGTGCACCGGTCCGATGGTCCTCAGTGGTGGGGGCGGTCGCACCGGCCGCCGACCTCCCAGGGAAGGCGGCTGCGCGATGACGACGGTGGTGACCGGGGGCACGGGCACGCTCGGCAGACAAGTGGTGGAGCGCCTGCGCGGCGCCGGCGAGGAGGTGCGGGTGCTCAGCCGGCGCTCCCAGCCCTATCCGGTGGACCTGGTCAAGGGCACCGGACCGCTGGACGCGGCGCTCGACGGCGCGGAGGTGGTGGTGCACTGCGCCAGCGGGCGCCACGGGGACGAACTCGCCGCGCGCCGGCTGATCGAGGCCGCCCGACGCGCCGGGGTCGGGCACCTGGTCTACGTCTCGATCGTCGGGGTCGACCGGGTTCCCCTCGGGTACTACCGGTCGAAATGGGCGGTCGAGCGGATGGTCGAGGCGTCCGGGAGCGGCTGGACGATCCTCCGGGCGACGCAATTCCACGACCTGGTGCGCACCCTGCTGGCCGGGCTGGCCAAGCCGCCCGTCCTCCTGGTGCCGGCGGGCGTGGCAGTCCAACCGATCGCCGCCGGCGAGGTCGCCGACCGGCTGGCCGAGTTGGCGGCCGGGGCCCCGGCCGGGCGGGTGGCCGATCTGGGCGGGCCCGAGGTGCGGGGGCTCGACGAGTTGGCCGCGGCCTATCTGGCGGCGAGCGGACGCAGACGGCCGGTCGTGGCGGTGCCGCTCCTCGGGAAGGTGGGGCGGGCGCTCCGTGCCGGCGGTCATCTGACGCCGGACCGCGCGATCGGCCGGGAGACCTTCGAGGAGTTCCTGACCAGGGCCTTCACCCCGTCCACCGCGGTCGGCTGAGGGGCGAACAGCTCGTCCTGCGCGGCGTCCCGGGCGGTGCACAGGGCGCCGCGCAGCACCGCCGTTCCGCCCAGTTCCCCGGCCCGCACCTCGGTGCGCAGCGGGGAGAGCGTCGCGAGCCGCGCCCCGACCCGTTCGGCGAGCACCGCCCCGCCGGCCCGGCCGACCTCACCGCCGAGGACCACGCACCCGGGGTCCAGGACGGCGGTGACCGCCGCCGCGCCCACGGCGATCCGGCCGGCCAGTTCGTCCAGGAAGGCGTCGGCCGGCGCGGGCGGGCCGTCGGCGTCGGGTCCGCCGGCGGCGACGGCCGCGCGGACCAGGGCCGCGGCGTGCGGTTCGGCTCCGTCGGGGGTGGCCGTCACTCCGTGGCGGGCGGCCAGTTCGACGACGGCACCGGAACCGGCCAGGCTGTGGAAGCCGCCCCCGCAGGAGGTCACGGACGGCAGGGCGCCGGTGCCGGGAACGGGCAGGAAGCCGATCTCGCCGGCGCCGCCGGAGGCGCCCCGGCGCAGCGCCCCGTCGAGGACGACCGCCGCGCCCACCCCCTGGCCGAGCCAGAGCAGGACGAAGGTGTCCCGGCCCCGGGCGGCGCCCTCGCGCAGCTCGGCGAGGGCCGCGAGGTTGGTCTCGTTCTCGACGGTCACCCGGGCCGGGAAGCGTTGGTGAAGGGCCGTCAGCAGGGCGTGGTGCCAGGTGGGCAGTCCGCCGCCGGAGCGCAGTTCGGCGGTCGCCGGGTCGACGAGTCCCGGCGCGCCGACGCCCACGGTGTGCACGGCGGCGACCCCGGCCCGTTCGGCGGTGCGTTCCAGCAGGGCGACCGCCCGGGTCGGCGCCGTCCCGGGGTCGGCGCCGACGGGCGCGGAGGCTTCGGCGAGCACCCGGCCGAGGAGGTCGGCGACGAGCACGGAGACGCCGTGCTGGCGGACGTCGAGCGCGGCGAGGTGGGCGCGGTCGGCGACGATCCCGTACAGCCGGGCGTTGGGGCCGCGCCGCTGGGCGCCGGACTCCCCCACCACGCTGATCAGCCCGCTCTCCTGGAGGCGTTCCACCAGGTCGGCGATGGTGGGACGGGAGAGTCCGGTGAGTTGCTTGAGCTGACCTGCGGTCAGCGGACCCTCGCTCTGGAGCAGCCCCAGGGCGAGCCGGTCGTTGATGGCGCGGGCCGTGCTCGGTGTTGCCGACATGGGGCCGATCCTTCCAGACGTCGCCCACCGGTCCGCGGGCGCTCCCGACCCGGTGTCCGCGGGGACTATTTATCAGGCAGGGTTCCTGATAGTTTACGCCCGGACCACCGGAACGACCGGAAACCAACGGCCCCGGCAACGGAAACGGCCAGGGCCGCACATCACCACGGGAGGCAGCAGCGCATGGGGAAATCGGGGGGCGGAACGGCCCATGACACGACATCGGTACGGCGTGCCCGGTACGCGGTGGCCGCCGTCTTCTGCGTCCACGGCTCGGTGACCGGTTCCTTCGCGACCCGGGTGCCCTGGATCCAGGACCACGCCGGCGTGAGCGCCGGCCAACTGGGCCTGGCCCTCGCCTTCCCGGCGATCGGCGCCGCCCTCGCGATGCCCCTCGCGGGCCGGGTCAGTCACCGGCTCGGCGCCCGCACCGCCCTGCGCCTCCTGTTGGCGCTGTGGACGCTGTCCCTGGCACTGCCCTCCCTCGCGCCGAACCTGCTGACGCTGTGCCTGGCGCTCTTCGTCTACGGCGCCACCTCCGGCATGTCGGACGTGACGATGAACGCCCTGGGCGTCGAGGTCGAGAACCGGCTCGGCCGCTCGATCATGTCCGGGCTGCACGGCATGTGGAGCGTGGGCGCCCTGATCGGCTCCGCCGGCGGCACCCTGGCCGCCCAGCTCGACGTCGACGCACGGGTGCACCACGCCCTGGCCGCCGCGGTCCTCACCCTGCTCGGCCTCGTCGCCTGCCGCCGCGTGCTGGACGTCCGGCCCGCGGCGGACGAGGCGGCACCGCCGCGGTTCGCCCTCCCGCCCCGCTCGGCCCTGCTGATCGGCGCGGTCGGCTTCTGCGCGGTGTTCGCGGAAGGCGCGAGCCTGGACTGGTCCGCCGTCTACCTGCGGGACGTCCTCGGCTCCTCGGCCGGCCTCGCGGCGGCCTCCACCACCGCGTTCACCCTGACCATGGCGGTGGCCCGGCTGGCGGGCGACCGGATCGTCGACCGCTACGGCGCCGTGCGCACCGTACGGGCGGGCGGTGCGCTCGCCGCGGTGGGCGGTCTGATGGTGGTGGCCGCAGCCCACCCGGCGATGGCCATGGGCGGGTTCGCCCTGCTCGGGCTGGGCGTCGCGGTGGTCGTTCCGCTGGCCTTCGCCGCGGCCGGGCGCAGCGGCCCGAACGCCAGCATGGCCATCGCCGGGGTCGCCACCATCACCTACACCTCGGGGCTGATCGCCCCCTCCGCCATCGGCACCCTCGCCGATCTGACGAGCCTGGTGGTGTCGTTCGGGCTGGTGACCGTCCTGGCCTTCGGCCTGATCGCCCTCGCGGGGGTGCTGCGCTCCGCGGACCGGACGGCCCCGGCCGCGCCCTCGGGCGAGGCCGCGCCGCGGGACGCCCGGCCCTGACCCCCGGCCCGTCCGCGCGGATCAGTCGACGAGGGCGACGAGCCCGTTCACCCAGACCGCGAGGAACGCGAGGGCCACCACCAGGCAGCCCAGGCCGGCCAGCACACCGCTGACGGTCCACGGGTGGGAGGGCTCCTCGCGCTCCGCGTCCAGCCCGCTCTCGTAGGAGGCGGGGTCGTCCCAGTCGACGGGGCGCCCCACCTCCTCGGCGCAGGCGGTCCGTACCGCGACCAGCTGTTCCCGGGCGAAGGCGGTGGCGGCCTCCGTCTCGGGGCCGCGCCAGGCGAGGGCCTTCATCCGCCAGGCGGGAGAGCCGTACCGCGCCTCGAAGGCGGCGGTCTCCCCGGCCGCACGGTCCTCCTCCAGGTACGCCCAGCGCCCCGCCTCGGCGGCGTCGCCGTAGAGCCGGTACACCCCGGCCAGTCGCCGACGGAGCGCCAGGTCCTGCGGGAAGGAGGAAACGAGACCGCGCAGGCGCTGCCGCGCGATCGGGATCCGGCCGGCGGTCAGGTCCGCGTCGACGCGGGCGAGGGTCTCTCTCAGGGGCATGGACGCATGATCGGACACGGTGTCGCGGCGCGTCGACCGGGTTTCGCCGCCCGGTGTCCGCCCGGGCCGCGCGCCGCCTACGGTGAGCCGATGGACCAGCCCGAGCCCGAGCCGTACTGGAACACCAACGTCGCCCGGCACCCCGGTGTCCTCCGCGCCGTCCCCGAGGGGTGCGGCGAGGCCCTGGACGTCGGGTGCGGGGACGGGCTGTTGGCGCTGAAGCTCGCCGGGCGGGCGAGGCGGGTCACCGGGATCGACGTCTCGCCGGAGATGATCGCCCGCTCCCGCGACCGCGCCGGGGGCCGTCCGGGACTCGCCTTCGTCGAAGGGGACTTCCTCACCGCCGACCTCCCCGCCGCGGGCTACGACTTCGTGTGCTCGGTGACCGCCGTCCACCACATGGACTTCGCGGCGGCGCTGACCCGCATGCGCGAACTGCTGCGGCCCGGCGGCACGCTGATGGTGGTGGGACTGGCCCGCGAGTCGAGCCCGGCGGAGTGGGCGGCGCTGGTCGCGGCGGCGCCGCTCGTGCGGATCACCAAGGTGGTGCGGCGCGCCCGGAGCCCGGAGGGCATGCCGGTCGCCGACCCGCAGATGGGCTACGGCCAGGTGCGAGCCACGGCGCAACGCCTGCTCCCCGGCGTGCACTACCGCCGCCACCTGCTCCGCCGGTACTCGCTGACCTGGCACAAACCCGACCCCCGAGCCCACTGAGCCCGACCGACCGCACACCCTAACCAGGAGCCGGCACCACGGCGGACGTCGCCATCCCGTTCTCCGCCAACTCCCGCGGGCCCAGTTCCACGCTGCGGACCAGGACTCCGGGGAGGCTCACGAAGAGCGCCAGTGCCTCACCGACTGCGTCGGTCAGGCTCTCGGCCTCGTACGCACACCAGAACTCGGCTGTTCCCGGCCCCTCGACCAGCGAGATGCGGCCGTCGTTGAAGCACTCCAGGTGGTCCCGGACGTTCGACTGCGTGTCCGTGAGCGGTGCGTCCGCGTGCAGGATGAAGTGCCATTCACGCACAGCTCCGGTGGACGTTGATGAACCCATCGATCTTCTTCGCCTCCGTCCCCGAATTCCTCGGGGTGCTACTCACCACGTACCGCCCGTTGCAGGGACAGCAGATCAGCCATCCCCACCGGTGCCCGTTCCGATCGTGCGTCACCTTGAGTCCGGCCGCCTCCGCCCGCTTGAGCGCCGCCTCCACGTCCTTCTTCTGATGCCGGTCCCCGAGTCCCATGAACGAGGATCCTGCTCTCCCGCGATCCGCCGGGCGGAGGAACCCGCCGACGCCCACCCGATCGAGGCGACGCCGATCGTGCGGATCACCAAGGTGGTGCGGCGCGCCCGGAGCCCGGAGGACATGCCGGTCGCCGACCCGCAGATGGGCACAGACCCGACCCCCGAGCCCACTGAGCCCGACCGACCGCACACCCTAACCAGGAGCCGGCACCACGGCGGGCGTCGCCATCCCGTTGTAAGCGAGGGAGTACTCGCTCAGCTCGACGCTGCGGATCAGGACACCGGGGAAGTACTCGAAGCGGGCCAGCGCGTCGGCGATCGCCCCGGTGAGCGTGGGGGCGTCCAGGTAGCAGGTGAAGAGAGAGCAACCCGGTCCTTGTTCGAGACCCAGGTCCCCGTCGGCGAACTGGTCGAGTCCCGCCAGGACGTCGACCTGCTCGGCGGTGAGCGGGTCCTGCACGTGCAGAATGAAGTGCCAGCTACGAACAGCCTCGGTGCCGTTGCGTGAACTCATCGATCCTCTTCGCCATGGTTCCTGTGTCCTTCGGCGTGCAGTGCACCGTCACGCTCCTGCTGCAGGGGCAGCAGAGGACGTATCCCCAGTGATGTCGGTTCTTGTCGTGCGTCACCTTGAGTCCGGCCGCCTCCGCCCGCTTGAGCGCCGCCTCCACGTCCTTCTTCTGATGCCGGTCCCCGAGTCCCATGAACGAGGATCCTGCTCTCCCGCGGTCCGCCGGGCGGAGGAAACCGCCGACGCCCACCCGATCGAGTCGGCGCCGGGCACCGTCCCCGGGGCGCCGCCGAAGGGGGCCCGGCGCGGGGTCACCGCCCGTCGTGGCGCGGGTGGCGGCGGGCGACCCGTTCGTTGCCCCGCCGGTAGTTGCCGGTCCACCGGGCCATGACCGCCTGGGCGTCCTGGGTCGTCACCTCCTGGAGGAACCGGGCGGCGCGCTCGCCCCGCAGGACGGTGGCGGAGCGTCCGAAGTGCCGTACGTCGACGGTCCCGTCGCCGTACTCCCGGTAGGTGAAGCCGTGCGGCCGTGCCATCCTCGTCCCCGTTCCGGGCCGGTGCCGGCCCCCGCCCCCATGGTGACGGGGCGGGGGGTCGGCGGCGAGCGGAAATCGACGGGCGGTCAGCCTCCGTTGCGGGCCAGTTCGTAGGCGTAGGACGGGGTGAACCTGCCGGGACGGCCCCGGCAGCCGTCGGACTCGCCGGGGAGCTTGACCCACAGGTACCCGTCGATGCGGGCCTGCCCGGTGCGCAGGGTCGGCGGCCGGCCCAGCGCCCGGCCGGCCGGATCGCACCAGGCGCCGTCCGCGGGGGCGCCGTTGCCGTTGCGACTGGTGTCGACGACGGCACCGAGACCGGGGGCGCCGCCGAGCGCGTCGAGGACGGCGCGCGCGAACGCGGTCTCGTCGGTGGTGCGGTGGAAGTTGGACACGTTGGTGAAGATGCCGTCCGAGGCGGTGGCGGCGCCTGCGCCGGCCGCGCGCAGCCGTTCCGCGATGGTGGCGGGGGCGTGCCAGCCGGAGTGGCCGGCGTCGAAGTACACCCGGGCTTCGGGGTTGGCCGCCTTGAGGACGCGTCCGGCCCGGGCCAGCGAGCGGTAGCGGCGTTCGCGGGCGTCGGCGGGGAGGCAGTCGACCAGGGCGAGCGCATCGGGTTCGAGGACGACGATGACCTCGTCGTCGCCGAGTCCGGCGGCGAACCGGTCGATCCAGGCGTCGTAGGCGGCGGTGTCCGGGGCGCCGCCCTGGGAGGCGCCGCCGCAGTCCCGGTCCGGGATGGCGTAGGGCACGACGACGGGGACCCGGTCCCGGTCGGCGCCGCCGGAGGTGACGGCCCGCACCCGGGCGGTGATGGTGTCGGGCGTGTAGTCGGCGAACCACACGGCCGCGGGCTGGTCGCCGATGCGGGACGCGATGGTGGCGGCCCGGGGATCGCCGGGGTTGGCCCGCAGCCAGTCCAGCACCTGGGAGGCGGGGTGCCGGTACAGGGCGGCGGAGACGGGTTCGGCCCGGGTGGCGGGCGCGCTGCTGGGGGGCGGGGCGGACGCGGTCGGGGGCGGGGCGGGCGGTTCCGGGGCGCGGGTGACGGTGCGCGAGGGGCTCGGGGAGGGCGACGGCGACGGCGACAGGGTGGGGGACGGCGGTGGCGGGGTGGGGCTGGGCGCGGGCGGGGGCGTGGTCGGGGCGGGGGGCGGCAGCGGGGTGGTGGTGATCTCGGGCCGGGCCTCGTCGGCGGTGCGACCCCGGTCCTCCAGGGCGTCGAGGGTGCCGGCGACCGTACCGAGCAGGGCGACCACCGAGGCGGTGACCACCATGACGGTGCGGTGCCGTCCGTACCGCCGGCGCGGTACGCGGACCGCTCCCGTCCGGTTGCCGGTCCGTCGCGCGTGGCTGCCGGGCACGGCGCCTCCCTCCCCCGGTGCCGTGCGACCGTTCCCCCGTTCCGGGGAAGCCCCCGGCCCTTCGGCACCCGGGACAGCCTAGGGCTGGGACGCTGCCGCCATGACACCGTTCACGGAGTTGCCCGCCCCGACGCACGGGGTGGACGAGGTGGTGCGGACCCTGCGCGCGCTCGGCGGGAGGTGGCCGGCGGGTGACGGCGTCGGGGTGTTCAACCGCGTCTACCTGACGGTCACGGAGGCGGTCGGCCGGGACGTCCTCGGTGGTGGGTTCGCCGATCGGGAGGCCGCCGTCACCCTGGACGTGCTCTTCGCCGGACGGTACGTGGCCGCGGTGCGGGCGGTGGACGAGGGGGGCCGGCCGCCGGCCTGCTGGCGGCCCCTGTTCCAGCTCCGCCGGCATCCCGGGGTACGTCCGGTGCAGTTCGCCCTGTCGGGCGTGAACGCGCACATCGGGCACGACCTGGCGCTGGCCGTGGTGGACACCTGTCGTAGCCTCGGCTGCGAACCCGCCGATCTGGAGGACGAGTTCGACCGGGTGGGCGAGGTGCTGACGGGGTTGGAGGAGCGGGTCCGCGAGGAACTGATGCCCGGCCCGGACCTGTTGGAGCTGGCCGATCCGCTGACACACCTGGTGGGCGCGTGGAGCCTGGAGCGGGCCCGGGACGCGGCCTGGGCGGCGGCCCGGGGGCTGTGGGCGCTGCGGCACCTGCCCGAGCTGCGGGACGAGACCGCCGCCCGCCTGGACGCGGCGGTCGGCCTCGTCTCCCGCTACCTGCTGACGCCCACCCGGTGAGCGGGGCGTCGTCGTTCAGTCCTCCGGCAGTTCCACCGGGGCGATCTCGTCGTACACGTCGCCCGGGCCCGGGTTGCCGGCGTCGGTCTCCCCGCCGAACTGGCGCATCACGCCCCACACCGCGTTCAGCGCGGTCTGCACCGCGCCCTCGGCCCAGCCGGCCGTCCAGGAGATGTCGTCGCCGGCGAGGAAGATGCCCCGCTTGTCCTCGGGCAGCCGGTCCTGCACGAAGTGGGTGAACAGCCGCCGCTGGTAGCGGTAGTGGCCCGGCAGGTTGGCCTTGAACGCGCCCATGAAGTACGGCTCGTTCTCCCAGGACACGGTCACCGGGTTGCCGATGACGTGCCGGCGGACGTCCACCTTCGGGTAGATCTCGCCGAGCGACTTCAACATGACCTCCATGCGCTCGTGCGCGGAGAGCGGAAGCCACTTGAGGCTGTCGTCGCACCAGGTGTACGAGAGGCAGATGACGGCGGGCTTGTCGGGTCCGTCGTCCAGCAGGTAGGTGCCCCGGGTCATCCGGTCGGTGAGGGTCATCGACATGACGTCCCGGCCGGTCTCCTCGTCCTTGTCCAGCCAGAACGGCCGGTCCACGGGGACGAAGAGCTTGCTGGACTCCATGTAGTGGGTGCGCTCGATGGCGGTCCAGTGGTCGATCGGGAACAGCTCGTCATCGCACTCGATCTTGGACAACAGCATCCAGGACTGCGCGGTGAACACCACCGCCGGATAGGTGCGGATGTCGCCGGTGGCGTCGGTGACGGTGATCCGGTTGCCGGCCGTGCGGTGCAGTCGGGTCACCGCGGGGCGCGGGGCCCCGTCGTGCAGCGAGGAGAGCGAGGTGCCGGGCGCCCAGTGGACGATCTTGCCGGGGGCCCGCTCCCACAGCCGCAGCGGCAGCTGCTGGCTGCCGCCGACGATGCCGCGGTGGTGGTCGTCCGCCTCGGTGTAGACGACCCGCAGGATCTCCAGGATCGAGTTGGGGAAGTCGGTGTCCCAGCCGCCGGTGCCGAAGCCGACCTGGCCGAAGATCTCCCGGTGTCGGAAGGAACGGAACGCCTCCGAGTCGCAGAGGAAGCCGTAGAAGGTCTGGTTGTCGAGCTTCTCCACGAGCCGCGCCCAGATCTCCCGGATGCGCGGCACGTCCCGCTCCCGCATCGCCCGGTTCATGTCGGAGAAGTCGGCGCCCTCCTCCAGACAGGCGCTCCACGCCTCGGCGACCTGCCGGTACACCGGGGGCAGGTCGTCCAGCGTGCGGGCGTAGTGCGACTCGCCCTTGAGGTCGACCACGGTGGACGGGGTCGCCTCGGCGAGCGGGTTGGGGAACGGCCGGGTCTCCAGGCCCACCAGGTCGATGTAGTGCTGGAGCGCCGTCGACGAGGGCGGGAACCGCATGGCGCCCATCTCGGCGGTGAGGCCCGGGTCGCACCCCTCGAAGCCGACCGTCCGCAGTCGCCCGCCGATCCGGTCGGCCTCGTAGACGACCGGCTTGAGGCCCATCTTCATCAGCTCGTACGCGGTGACGATGCCGGACAGCCCGCCGCCGATCACCGCGACCTCGGTGCCGTGCTCGGTCGCCGGCACCTGCCCCAGCCCGGCCGGGTGGGCCAGGAAGTCGTCGTAGGCGTAGGGGAAGTCCGGGCCGAACATGGTGATCGGCGGCTGCGCGTCGCTGTGCTGGACGGCGTTGGGCACCGTGGACGTCATGGGGCGGGGACTCCTTGCACGGGGAACGACGGCCGCTGCGGCGGCGGAACGGGGGGAGGCGCGGGGCCGACTCGACGGTACGTTTCGGCCTTCTGCCGCCACAAGGCGCGTCCGTTGCGCACGACCCGGTGATCCCTTGCGTCTGTGGACCCCTGTACGGCGATTCGTTGCGTCCGCCCGGTCGACGTGAGCTGGGCCACGTCCGGGAGGGGGTGCGGGCCGTCAGCCGGGGGCGCCGGAGGAGACCCGGCGCAGCAGCGGCGAGAGCACCAGCACCGACTTGGTGCGCTCCACGAACGGCTCGGCCGCGATGCGCTCCAGGACCCGCTCGAAGTGGCGCATGTCGGCGGCGAAGACCTGCACCACCGCATCGGCGGCGCCGGTGACCGTGGAGGCCGCCACGACCTCCGCGTACGGTTCGAGGCCGCGGTGGATCTCGTCCGCGGAGGTGTTGCTGCGGCAGTACAACTCGATGAAGCCCTCGGTCGCCCAGCCCATCGCGGCCGGGTCGACCCGGACCGTGAACCCGGTGATGACCCCGGTGGCGCGCAGCCGGTCCACCCGGCGTTTCACGGCCGGGGCCGAGAGGCCGACCCGGTGGCCGATGTCGGCGTAGGAGCGGCGGGCGTCCTGGGCGAGGGCGTGGACGATGGCTTCGTCGAGGTCGTTCAGTCGCACGGGGGTCGTTCGCTTCTCTTCACTGGCCCCGGCGCTGCGGGGACGGCGGGGGGCCGTACCCGCAGTAGAACACGCCTCGCGCCGGGCCGGCCGCGGACGGCACCCGGGGTGCCGTCCGCGGCCGGCGGGGCGGTCAGTTCCAGCTGGCGTGCAGGGGCTTGCCCTCGGCGTAGCCGGCGGCGCTCTGCACCCCGACGACGGCCCGCTCGGCGAACTCCTCCAGCGAGCCGGCGCCCGCGTAGGTGCAGGAGGAGCGGACGCCCGCGATGATCGAGTCGATCAGGTCCTCCACCCCGGGCCGGGCCGGGTCGAGGTACATCCGGGAGGTGGAGATGCCCTCCTCGAACAGCGCCTTGCGGGCCCGGTCGTAGGAGGACTCCTCGCTGGTGCGGTTGCGGACCGCGCGGGCGGACGCCATGCCGAACGACTCCTTGTACAGGCGGCCGTCCGCGGCCTGCTGGAGGTCGCCCGGGGACTCGTGGGTGCCGGCGAACCAGGAGCCGACCATCACGTTGGACGCGCCGGCGGCCAGGGCCATCGCCACGTCGCGCGGGTGGCGGACGCCGCCGTCCGCCCAGACGTGCTTGCCGTGCTTGCGGGCCTCGGCGGCGCACTCCAGCACGGCCGAGAACTGCGGGCGGCCCACTCCGGTCATCATCCGGGTGGTGCACATGGCGCCGGGTCCGACGCCGACCTTGACGATGTCGGCGCCCGCCTCGATCAGGTCGCGCACGCCCTCGGCGGCGACGACGTTGCCGGCGACGATCGGGACCTCGGGGCCCAGCGCCCGCACCGCCCGTACCGCGGCGATCATCGATTCCTGGTGGCCGTGCGCGGTGTCCACCACCAGGGTGTCCACACCCGCGTCGAGCAGCTGCTTCGCCTTGCCCGCGACATCGCCGTTGATGCCGACCGCGGCGGCGATCCGCAGCCGTCCCCGTGCATCGGTCGCGGGCGTGTAGAGGGTGGCGCGCAGCGCGCCCCGTCGGGTGAGGATGCCCACCAGGCGCCCGTCCGCGTTCACGGCGGGGGCGTAGCGGCGGTTGGCGGCGTCGAGCTGGTTGAACGCCTCGCGCGGGTCTATGTCGGCGTCGAGGATCAGCAGGTCACGGGACATGACCTCGCCGAGTTGGGTGAACCGGTCCACCCCGGTGAGGTCCTGCTCGGTGACCACGCCGACGGGGCGGTGGTGCTCGTCGACGACGACGCCGGCGTGGTGGGCCCGCTTGGGCAGCAGGAGCAGGGCGTCGGCGACGGTCTGGTGCGGCACCAGCACGATGGGGGTGTCGAGGACCAGGTGGCGGCCCTTGACCCAGCCGACCACCTCGGTGACGACCTCGATCGGGATGTCCTGCGGGATCACCACCAGGCCCCCGCGCCGCGCCACCGTCTCCGCCATCCGGCGGCCCGCGACCGCGGTCATGTTGGCGACCACGAGGGGGATGGTGGTGCCCGTGCCGTCCGGGGACGAGAGGTCCACGGCCTGTCGGGAACCGACGGCGGACCGGCTCGGCACCATGAAGACGTCGTCGTAGGTCAGGTCGTACGGGGGCTTGAGGTCATTCAGGAAACGCACGTGCTGCTCATCCCAGTCGATCAGAGGTGGCCCCCGAACAGGTCAGTCGGGGGAAAAGCACGTACTTCAGTGTCCCATGCCGGGCCCCCTCGCCGACCTGGGACGATCGGCCAGGCCGCGGCGCGTACCCCTCGTCGTTTCCTCCGAACGCCTTCCCCCGGTCGGGGCGTGCGTCGGCCCGGCGTACCGGCCGGGCGGGACCCGAGGGGCGATCGTGTGCCACGGGGCGCATCCGGGGACGGCACCGGGACGGAAGCACCCGTGGACGGCCGGGTACCGCCCCCGGCCCGGCCGTCCGCCGCGCACCCGGGACGGAGGAGGACGAGGTGTCCGATGCGGACGTGGTGATCGTGGGTGCCGGGGCGGCCGGCTTGTCGCTCGCGCACCGGCTGTGCGCGCTCGGCCCGCGGGAACGGCCAGCGGTCGTCCTGGTGGAGGCGCCCCCGGGGCCGCGACGGCCCGGGGAGCGCACCTGGTGCTACTGGGAGGAGCCCGGCGGACCCTACGACGCCTGGCTCACCGCGTCCTGGGACCGGTTGCGGGTGCGGGGCGAGGACGGCGCCCCGACGACGGGGCGGACGGCCCCGCTGCGGTACAAGATGCTGCGGTCCCGGGAGTTCACGGCGGCGGTGGAGGCGCGGATCGCGGCCACGGACGGCGTGCGCCGGCTCACCGCCACCGTGGACCGCATCGCGGACCCGCCGCCGGGACGGGCACCCGGCGCTGAGGTGCACGGCACCCGGGCCGACGGCTCCCCGCTGCGGTTGCGGGCCCGCTGGGTGTTCGACTCGCGTCCCCCCTCGGCGCCGCCCCCGGCGCGCACCGTGCTCCTCCAGCACTTCCGGGGCTGGTTCGTGCGGACCCGGCGCCCGGTGTTCCGCCCCGACACCGTCGACCTGATGGACTTCCGCACCCCGCAACCCGCGCACGGGCTGTCCTTCGGCTACGTCCTGCCCACCGGACCGCGGACGGCACTGGTCGAGTACACCGAGTTCTCCCGGAGCGTCCTGCCGGACGCCGACTACGACCGCGCCCTCGCCCACTACCTGGAGGAGGTGCTCGCCGCCGGGCCCTACGAGACCACCGGGGTGGAGCACGGGGTGATCCCGATGGCGGACTCCCGGCCCGCGCCGCGCGCCGGCGCCGCGGTCTTCCGGATCGGTGCGGCCGGCGGGGCCATCCGACCCGCGACCGGGTACGCCTTCGCCGGCATCCAACGGCAGACCCGGGCGGTCGCCGCGCTGCTGCGCGCCGGTCGCACCCCGCTGCCGCCGCCCGCCCACCGGGCCCGTTCCCTCGCCATGGACGCCGTGCTGCTGCGGGCCCTGGACACCGGGCGGATCGACGGCGCCGACTTCTTCGCCCGGCTCTTCCGCACCGTGCCCACGCCGACCCTGCTGCGCTTCCTCGACGGGGCCACCCGCCCCGTCGAGGATTTCACCCTCGGGCTGCGCACCCCCGTGCTGCCGATGCTGCGCACCGCCCTGGAACTGCCCCTGCTGCGCCGTTCCCCGTCCGCCTCCGGAAAGGCCCCCTGATGCACCCGCACCCCGACCGCCAGCCGTTCCCCGACCGACCCCGGCGGGCCGGCGGCGCCCGGTTCCGGGACCGGCGCTCGGTACTGCTGCCCGCCCCCGAGGGGCGCCCGCGCGCCTCCGGCGAGGGGCCCGCGGTGGCGGTCGTCGGCGGGGGCATCGCGGGGCTGGCCGCGGCGACCGGGCTGGCCGAGCGGGGCGCACGGGTCACCCTGTACGAGCGGGAGCCGGTGCTCGGCGGGCGGCTCGCGGGGTGGCCGATCCGACTCGCGGACGGTTCCGCGGCGACCATGAGCCGCGGGTTCCACGCCTTCTTCCGCCAGTACTACAACCTGCGGGCGCTGCTGTGCCGCACCGACCCCGGGCTGGACCGGCTGCGCCCGCTGCCGGACTATCCGCTGCTCCACCGCGACGGCCGCACCGACGGTTTCGCCCGGGTGCCCCGCACGCCCCCGTGGAGCGCGCTCGGCTTCGTGGCGCTCAGCCCCTCGTTCGGCTGGCGGGACCTGGGGCGGATGGACGTGCGGGCGGCGCTGCCGCTGTTCGACGTGCGGGTGCCCGAGGTGTACGCGCGGCTGGACGCGACCGACGCCCGCGCGTACCTGGAGCGCATCCGGTTCCCGGCGGCGGCCCGGCACCTGGCCTTCGAGGTGTTCTCCCGCAGCTTCTTCGCCGATCCGCGGGAGTTGTCGGCCGCCGAGTTGGCCCTGATGTTCCACGTCTACTTCCTCGGTTCCGCCGAGGGCCTGCTGTTCGACGTGCCCACCGAGCCCTTCCCCACCGCCCTGTGGGAGCCGCTCGCCCGGTACCTGGGCGGACTGGGCGTGACGGTGCGCACCGAGTGCCCGGTGACGACGGTGGTGCCGGTCGACGACGGCTCCGAGGGGCTGGCCCTCACCGCGGACGCCCGGACCGTCCGCTACGACGCGGCGGTGCTGGCGCTGGACGGCGGGGGGCTGCGGCGGTTGGTGGGGGCCTCGCCGCTGCTGGGGGACCCGTCGTGGCGCGCCCGGGTGCTCGGCTCGCGGGAGGCGCCGCCGTTCCTGGTCTCCCGGTACTGGCTGGACCGTCCCGTGGCGCCCGGCCGCCCCGGGTTCCTGGGCACCGGCGGCTTCGCCTCGCTGGACAACGTCAGCGTGCTCGACCGCTGGGAGGGCGAGGCGGCCCGTTGGGCCGCGCGCAGCGGCGGCAGCGTGGTGGAACTGCACGCGTACGCGCTCGCCCCCGACGCCGACCGGGCCGCCGAACAGGACCGGCTGCTGCGGCAGTTGCACCGGGTGTACCCGGAGACCGCACGGGCGCGGGTGGTGGACCAACGGCACGAGTGGCGGGCCGACTGCCCGCTGTTCCCGGTGGGCGGCTACCGCGACCGCCCCACGGTCCGCACCCCCCACCCCGCGCTGGTCCTGGCCGGCGACCAGGTGCGCACCGACCTGCCGGTGGCGCTGATGGAACGCGCGGCGACCACCGGCTTCCTGGCCGCCAACGCGCTGCTGGCCCGCTGGGGGGTGCGGGGGCACGCGCTGCGCACGGTCCCCCGCCGGGGGCGGGCGCCGTTGCTGCGGGCCCTGGCCGGCGGCTGAGCCGCGGCGGCCTCACCCGGGGAACCGACCCGCGGCGCGCAGCGCCCAGCGGCGTTCCGCGTACGCCAGGTCGTCCCGCCACAGCCGGGCCGCGGCCCGGCGCATCAGGGGCCGCAGCAGCGGCGAGAGCCTTCGGGCCACGGCGAACCCGTTCCGGTCGGAAGCCGCGAGGACCGCCTCGACCACCGCGGTCCGGGGCGGCCGTCCCCCGGTGCCCGGGCCGGTCACCGGAGTGGCGTGGGTCTCGACCACCGAGCCGGCCCCCTCCCCCTCGACGATCCGCATCACCACGGTGCGCGGACCGGGCGCGGTGAACTCGGCCCGGACCGGCACCACCAGGCGCCCCGTCAGCCGGAAGGACACGTCCACCACGAAGGCGTCGGCCTCCTCGGGAGCCTCGGCCCCGGGGGCGCTGACCACGGTCAGGTCCACGAAGGAGTACGGGTGGAACCACGCCCCGTGCCAGGGGTCGAGCCGGTTGGCGACCACGTCCTGCGGGGCGCAGCGCCCCACCGCCGTGCACACCGCCGCCACCGCCCGGGCGGTGGCGGGTCGCGGCGGTACCGGCGGGCGGGCGGTGGGCTCGGCGCCGCCGGCCCGGTCGAGGCGCACCCAGACGAGGACGCCGTCGTCGTGGGCCGGGTAGGGCTCCCAGCCGGCGCGGGGACGGCCGTCGAGGGCGAGTCCGTGCCAGTGGCACACCAGCGTCCCGCACCGCACCGGGCTGTCGCGCAGCGGGGCGCCCAGGTGGGGGCAGGCCCCCGGGCCGGCGGTCAGCGCGCCCGAGGCGTCCCGCCACAGGACGATCTCGGTGCCCTCGACGGTCCGCCCGAGCGGGGCGCCGGCCGGGACGTCCCGACTGGCGCCGACGACGTACCAGTTGCCGTGCGGACGCCGGAGGGCCCGGTCCAGCGCACCGGCGATCAGCGCGGGCCGGGCCTGCGGCCAGGTGGGGCGCTGGCGCGCCCAGGGCACGGGGTCCCGGCGCAGGCGCACCGGGACCCCGGGGAGCCGGACGGGACGGCGGGTCATGCGGGCCTCCCGGGGGCGGTCTGCGGGGCGACGGGGGTCCGCCGGCGAGCGTGCAGGGCGGCGGCGTACCCCCGCGCGGCGACGGCCAGGCGGCGGGGCAGACCGACGGCGGCGCGCCGGTGCAGCACCGCGTAGCCCCCGTCGGCGACGGCGTCGAGGATCCCCCCGTACAGCACGAACGCGGTGCGCACGCACGGCCGGGAGACCGGTTCCAGCAAGGCGATGCCGGGCTCGGCCCGGGCGTAGGCCGTCCGGGTCAGTCCGGCCGCGGCGACCAGGGCGGCGGTGATCCGCGGGTCCCGGCGGCCGGTGCGGCGGGACCACTCCAGCAGCGGACGGTCCACGCCGTGGGCGGCGAGCAGGTCCGCCGGCAGGTAGATCCGCCCCCGGTCCAGGTCCTCGCCCACGTCCCGCAGGAAGTTGGTGAGCTGGAAGGCGACGCCGAGGTCCGCCGCGTAGGGGGCGGCCTCCCGCGGCGGGGCGACCGTGCCCAGGACGGGCAGCATCTGGAGGCCGATGACGGCCGCCGAGCCGTGCATGTAGCGGCGCAGGGCCGCGTAGTCGGCGTAGTCGGTGACGGTGAGGTCGGTGTGCATGGCGGTCATGAAGTCGTCGAACAGGCCGTGCGCGATGCCGTACCGGGCGGCGGTGTCGACGAGCGCGCGCACCGCGGGTTCCCCCGCGGGGGCTCCGGCGAGCCCCTCGGCCAGCCGCCGGCGCAGGGCCGTCAGCGCCTCGGCCCGCTGTCCCGGCCCCGCGGCGGGCCCCGGGACGTCCACGATGTCGTCGGCGTGCCGGGCGAAGCCGTACAGCGCGTGCACGGCGGGCCGGCGGGCGGCGGGCAACAGCCGGGTGGCGAGGAAGTAGGTCCGGCCGTGGCGGGCGTTGAGGCGTCGGCAGTGGGCGTAGTCGGCGCGGAGCGCGGGGTCGGTGATCCGGGCCGCGTCGAGTTCACGGTCCGTCATGTGCGGGGGGCCTTCCTGGCGGGCCGGGGCAGGTGGGCCCCGGTGATGCGGGCGGCGGCGAGCTTCCCGGAGACCAGGACCGTCGGCACGCCCACGCCGGGGGCGGTGCCGCAACCGGCGAGGACGGCGTTGGTGGTGCCGCGAACCAGGTTGCGCGGCCGGAAGGGGCCGGTCTGGGCGAAGGTGTGCGCCACCGCGAACGGGCCGCCCGCGGCGTGCCCGGCGGCGGCCCAGTCCACCGGGGTGACCAGGCACTCCTGCTCGATCGCGGCGGCGAGGCCGGGCATCTGACGGCGTTCCAGCACCCGCAGCAGGGAGTCCCGGTAGGCGGGCCCGAGGGTGCGCCACTCCCGGACGCCGGGGCCGGTGTCGGTGTTGGGGCAGGGCGCGAGCACGGTGTGCAGGTGGCGGCCCGGCGGGGCGAGGTCGGGGTCGGTGCCGGTGGGACGGGTGATGAGCAGCGAGGGGTCGGTCATCAGCCGTCCGGTCCGGGTCAGCTCGTCGAAGGTGCGGTGCCAGGCCGCGCCGAAGGAGAGCGTGTGGTGGCCGAGGTCCGGCCAGGTGCGGTCGGTGCCCAGGTGCAGCAGCACGGCGGACGGGGCGTGCCGCAGGGGCCGGGGGCGCCGCGGGGCGCGGCCCAGCAGTCGGTAGCTGATCGGGAGGTCGGGGGTGAGGACGACAGCGTCGCAGGGGATGCGCTCGTCGGCGGTGTGCACGGCGGTGATCCGCTCGCCGCGCCGTTCCAGCCGGGTGACGGGGCTGGCGCAGCGCAGGTCGGCCCCGGCGTCGACGGCCGCGGCGGCGAGGGCCCGGGGCAGTGCGTGCACGCCGCCGCGCGGGAAGTACACCCCGGCGACGGTGTCCATGTAGGCGATGACGGCGTAGGCGGCGAGGGCCCGGGCGGGCGGCACGCCCGCGTACAGCGACTGGAAGGAGAAGACCCGCCGCAGTCGTTCGTCGGAGAGGAAGCGGCCGATGCGGGCGTCGAGGCGGCCGAAGCCGCCGAGGGCGGCGAGCCGCGCCAGGTCCGGGTGGAGCAGCCCGAACGGGGAGTCGAAGTGGGCGTCGATGAACCGGTTCATCTGCACCCGGTACAGCGCCTGGAGCCAGGCGCGGAGCCGCCGGTAGCCGAGGGCGTCCCGGGCGCTGGCGAAGCGGTGCACCTCGGCCTCCATCGTCTCGGCGCAGGTGTGTACGTCGAGGGCGGAGCCGTCGGCGAACCGGGCCCGGTAGGCGGGGTGCAGCGGGACGAGGTCGAGCCGGTCGGCCAGGTCCTCGCCGACCGCGGCGAAGGGTTCGGCCATCAGGTCGGGCATGGTCAGCACGGTGGGTCCGGTGTCGATGCGGTAGCCGCCGCGGGTCAGCAGCCCGGCCCGGCCGCCGGGTTCGGCCTCCCGTTCCAGGAGGGTGACCCGGCGGCCGGCGCCGAGCAGGTGCAGCGCGGTGGCGAGGCCGGCGAGCCCGGCCCCCACCACCACGACGTGATCGGTGGGTCCGGCGACGGTCTTCATCATGACGGGAGGACTCCTCGGACTCGGGAGGGGGCGCGGCGGCCGTGGGCGGTCTCCTCCAGCAGGCGGGCGAGCCGGCGCAGGGCCTCGGGGGCGGAGGAACGGGGGACGGCCTCCAGATGGCGCAGGGCGAGGGCGGCGAAGTGGTCGGCCCGGTCGGCGACGGCGTCCCGGGCGCCGGTCATGATGAGGGCGGTGCGCACCCGGCGCAGGTCGTCGGCGGTGAGGTCGGGGGCGCCGATCGCGGCGTCGAGGACGGCCAGGGCCGCCAGGTCGCCGCCGGTCTCGGCGCGGGCCCGGCCGACCGCGGCCAGATAGGTGGGCTTGCCCTCCCGGATGTCTTCGCCGGACGGCTTCCCGGTCTCGGTGGGGTCGCCGAACACGCCCGAGAGGTCGTCGCGGAGTTGGAAGGCGATGCCCGCGTACCGGCCGGCCGTGCACAGCGCCCGGGTGGTGTCCTCGTCGGCGCCGGCGAGTGCCGCGCCGAGCGCCAGCGGCCGTTCCACCGTGTAGAGGGCGCTCTTGAGCCGGGTCACGTGCAGGGCCTGGGCCCGGGAGCGGGAGCCGGTGACCTGGCCGTGCAGGTCGAGGTACTGACCGGCGACGAGTTCGGTGCGCAGGGCCCGCCATTCGGCGCGCACCCGCTCGCGGGAGCCAGGCGGGACTTCCGTGTCGAGGAGGACGTCGTCGGCCCAGGCCAGGGCGAGGTCGCCGACGAGGACGGCGGAGGAGGTGCCGAAGTCGGCGCCCTCGTGCCGGGGGCCGGGTCCGTAGCGGTCGCGCAGGGCGGTGTGCACGGCGGGTCTGCCGCGGCGCAGCGCGGAGCCGTCCATCAGGTCGTCGTGCACCAGGGCGCAGGTCTGGAGGAGTTCGAGGGCGGCGGCGATCCGCAGGGCGGGGACGACCGCGGCGGCGGGGCCGTTGCAGGCCCGCATCGCCCACCACAGGAACTGGGAGCGCAGCCGCTTGCCGCCGTCCAGGGTGAAGCGGGCGACGCAGGCGGCGACGTCCCGGGCGAAGACCGGGTCGAGGCGGGCGGACTGGTCGAGGCGTTCGTCGAGCAACCGGGCGAGGACCTCCCCCACGGCGGAGGGCACGTCCCGGTCGACGTGCCGGGCCTGCGGGGGCTGGCGCCGGGGAGACGGTTGGTGCCGGGGCGCCCGGCCCGGGGGCGGACCGGCTCCGGAGCGTTCTTCGGCGGCGCGGCGCATGGGCCTCCTTCGGGGTGGGCGGCTGGGTCTGCGGATCGATTCGTGCCGGGGCGTGCGGACGGATGCAGGGGACGCGGATCCGGGTGTCCGCCGTAGCGGGCCTATCAGCGCCGGGTCGGCCCGCACGGCTGCGCCGCCGACCGGCCGTCCGGGTCCACACCACCGGCCCAGTGCTACGCGGCCCCGTCGGCGTACAGCTCGCGGACCATCCGCAGCGCCCCGGCCAGGGTGGTGGGGCGCAGCGCGCCCTCGGGCGCCGGCCCCGCCCAGCCGGGCCCGGCGGCGAGGACCACCGGGGTGCGCCGGGCTCCGCGCACCCCCCAGACCGTGGTGGCGGTCCGGCGCAGCAGGGCGCGGTCGGCGGTGGTGCGGGACTGGGACCACAGGACGACCGCGACGGGGCCCGAGCGGTGGACCGCCTCGTCCAGGGCGCGGGCGGGCACCGCGCCGCCGAGCATCCGCACCGGGAGCCCGACGGACAGCAGTCCGGCGGTGAGCGCCTCCAGCGGCAGGGTGTGCATCTCCCCCGGTGCGCAAGCGGCGAGGACGGGCCCGGCGGGGTGCCGGGCGCCGGGGCGGGCCGGGGGGACCCGGCGCAGGGCGGAGGAGATGTGCCAGGACAGCAGGTGCTCCACCTCGATGTAGCGGCCGTCCGAGGACTGCCACTTGCGGCCGACGGCGCGCAGCGCCGGCATCATCACCTCGTCCCAGGCGAAGAGCAGACCGTGCGCGTCGAGGCTGTGGGCGAGCAGTTCGTCGACGGCGTCGGCGTCGAGCCGGACGGCGGCGCGGGCGAGTCCCCGGCATTCGGGGCCGACCCGGCCGAGCGGGAGGGCGCCGTGGTTGCGCAACCGGGGGGCGGCCCCGGTGGGCGGCGGGACGGGACCGGACCGGGCGGCCCGGGCCGCTTCGGCCGGCGGCACCCCGGAGGCGGTGAGCCGGCACATGGCCTCCAGCACCGCGATGTCCCCCGGCGTCCAGCGCCGGTGCCGGCCGCCCTCGTGGTCTGCCGGGCCCAGGCCGTAGCGGCGGCCCCAGGAGCGGAGCGTCGTCGGTGCCACCCCGAGCAGGCGGGCCACCGCACCGGTGGTGAGGGCGGGCGCGGGCGGTACCTCAGGCATCCGCCCAGAATAGGCCAATCGATGCACGAACGATGCGTGTTGCGAGGATCGGGCGCCTGCTCGACAGTCGGGATGACGGCCCGTCGACCGACGCCGGGCCGTCCGTCAGCTCCACCTCCGGACCGAGGAGCCCGTGCAGTGACCACCGAAACACCGGTCGGGTCCGTCCCGAGCGCACCGTCCGAGGAGGCCCGCTGGGAGGAGGAGCTGTCGGCCGCACTGGTCGGCGGCGACCAGGACGCCCTCGCCGTCGCCTACCGCCGTTGGGGACCGCTGGTGCGGACCCTGGCGGTGCGCTCGCTGGGGGACGCCGGTGAGGCCGAGGACGTCAGTCAGCAGGTGTTCCTGGCGGTGTGGCGGGGGCGGGCCGGGTACCGCCCGGAGCGCGGGCCGTTGGCCGCCTGGATCGTGGGGATCACCCGCCGCAAGGTCGCCGACGCGCTGTCCGCGCGGACCCGCCGGAGCACCTTGGCCGCCGCGGCGGCACGGGTGTCCGGGCCCCGGGTACCGGGCGGGGACCCGGAGGCGGCGCTCGACCGGGTGGTGCTCGCGCAGGCCCTGCGGGGACTGACCCCGGTGCAGCGGGACCTGTTGCACCTGGCGTTCTACGAGGACCTGACGCAGTCGCAGATCGCCCGGCGCACCGGTCTGCCGCTGGGCACGGTGAAGAGCCATGTGCGGCGGGGGCTGCACCGGCTGCGCGGGCACCTGGGGCCGCCCGGGGCCGGCGGGCCGTGAGCGGTCCGCCCGGCGGTCGTTCACCCGGCCTCCCTGCCCCGGCGGAACCGTTCGGTCCCGGCCGCCAGGTCCACGAGCGGCTCCGGGTAGTCGTAGCGGGCGCGCTCGGTCGCGGACAGCTTCCAGGGCTCGTGCACGGCCGGTCCGGCGAGGCCGGCGAGTTCGGGCACCCAACGCCGCACGTAGCTGCCGTCGGGGTCGTGACGCCGGCCCTGGCGCACCGGGTTGAGCACCCGGCCGGGGCGGGTGTCGGTGCCGGTGCCGGCCGCCCACTGCCAGTTGAGCTGGTTGTCGGCCACGTCCCCGTCGACCAGGAGGTCCAGGAAGTGCCGGGCCCCGATCCGCCAGTCCAGGTACAGCGTCTTGGTGAGGAAGCTGGCGGTCAGCAGCCGGGCCCGGTTGTGCATCCACCCCTCGTGGCGCAGTTGGCGCATCGCCGCGTCGATCACCGGGTAGCCGGTGCGGCCGGTCCGCCACGCCTCGGCGTCCCGGTCAGCCGCCGCTCCGGTCCGCCACCGGTCGTGCCGGGGGCGGTAGTCGGCGTCGGCCGCGTCGGGACGGGCCGCGAGGACCTGGTGGTGGAAGTCGCGCCAGCACAGTTGGCGGACGAACGCCTCGGCGCCGCCGCTGCCGACCGCCCGGGCCCGGTGGACCACCTCGGCGGCGGACACGGTGCCGAAGTGCAGGTGCGGGGAGAGGCGGGAGGTGCGGTCGCCGGGCAGGTCGTCGTGGCCGTCCGCGTATCCGTCGAGCCCGCTGCGCAGCCAGCGGGTCAGGAGCCGACGGCCGGTCTCCTCGCCGCCCGCGGCCAGCCCCGGCGACACCCCGGTCACCCCGTCGCGGGCGGGGAGCGGCTCCGAGCGGAGCGCCTCGGGCACCCGGACGGCACGGGGCGCGGCCAGGGGCTCGCGGAGCGGTTCGGCGTTCCAGCGGCGCAGGTAGGGGGTGAAGACGGCGTAGTGGTCGGTGCCCTGCGGGGTGACGGCTCCGGGCGGCAGCGCGGTGATCACCGCCTCGTGCGCGGTGAGCCGGCCCCCGGCCTCCCGGACGGCCGTCGTGAGGCGCCGCTCCCGGCGCGCCGCGTAGCCGCTGGCCCCGGCCGCGAGGTGCACCTCGCGGGCGCCCGTCTCGGCGAGCACCTCCCGCACCGCGGTGACCGGGTCCCCGGAGCGCACCACCAGTCGGCCGCCCCGGCGCCGTAGCCCGGCGTCCAGGTCCCGCAGGCAGTCGGCGAGGAAGGCCAGCCGGTTGGGCGGGGCGAATCCCGCCGCCTCGATCGCCGGGTCGCGGACGAACAGCGGGACCACCCGGTCCGCGGCGCGCAGGGCGGCCCGCAGCGGCGGGTGGTCGTGCAACCTCAGGTCGGAGGTGAACAGGACGACGGACGCGGTCACGGGCGCCACTCCTCGGTCGGACGGTTCGGCGTGCCCCTTCTTCGGCCCGGGGGCCGCGATCGGACGCACCCGGTGGCGGTCGGGTCCTACTCGTTCCCGGCGTCGCGCTCGGCGGTGCGTTCGGCGGTGCGGGCGATGTTGCGGACCATGCCGCCGAACACCAGGGCGTGGAAGGGGGCGACGCTCCACCAGTACAGGTGGCCCAGCAGTCCGCGCGGGTGGAACAGCGCCCGTTGCCGGTAGCGGCTGCGCCCCTCGGCAGCGGGTTCGGCGGTCAGCTCCAGCCAGGCCAGTCCGGGCAGCCGCATCTCGGCGCGCAGGCGCAGCAGTCGTCCCGGCCGGATCTCCTCCACCCGCCAGAAGTCGAGGGAGTCGCCGGCGCGCAGCCGGGCCGCGTCCCGCCGGCCCCGGCTGAGGCCGACCCCGCCGATGAGCCGGTCCAGCCAGCCCCGTACCGCCCAGGCCGGCGGGAAGGAGTACCAGCCGTTCTCGCCGCCGATGCCCTCGATGACCCGCCACAGGGCGGTGGGCGGGGCGGCGACCACCGTCTCCCGGCGGTCGGTGTACAGGCTGCCGCCGGCCCAGTCGGGGTCGGTGGGCAGCGGGTCGCTGGGGGCGCCGGGCGTGGCGGCGGAGGACCAGCGGGTGGCGACGTTGGCCTCGCGGACCCGGCGCAGGGCGAGGGCGAGGGCGGTGTCGAAGGGCAGGGGGTGTCCGGGCGGGTCGGGGACGTACCGGGTGATGTCGTGTTCCTGCTGGACCACCTCGTGGCGGAGCGATTCGGCGAGCGGACGGGCGAGCGCCGGCGGGACCGGGGTGACCAGGCCGATCCACCGGCTGGACAGTCCGGGGCTGAGCATCGGCACGGGGAGGACGAGCCGGCGCGGGAGTCCCGCGACGGCGGCGTAGCGGGCCATCATCTCCCGGTAGGTCATGACGTCCGGCCCGCCGATGTCGAAGGTCCGGTTGACCTCCTCGGGCATGGTGGCGCTGCCCACGAGGTAGCGCAGCACGTCGCGGACCGCGACGGGTTGGACGCGGGTGGAGACCCAGCTGGGGGTGACCATCACCGGGAGGCGTTCGGTCAGGTAGCGCAGCATCTCGAAGGAGGCGGAGCCGGAGCCGATGACCACGGCGGCGCGGAGCACCGTGGTGGGCACCCCGGAGGCCAGCAGGACCCGGCCGACCTCGGCGCGGGAGCGCAGGTGCGGCGAGAGTTCCCGGACGGGCACCCCGGCCGGGGTGAGCCCGCCGAGGTAGACGATGCGGCGGACGCCGGCGGCGCGGGCCTGCTGGCCGAAGGAGAGGGCGGCTTCGCGGTCGGTGCGCTCGAAGCGGGAGCCGCCGCCCATGGTGTGCACGAGGTAGTAGGCGACGTCGACGTCGCGCAGCGCGGCGGCGAGGGAGTCGGCGTCGGTGACGTCGCCGCGGACGAGTTCCGCGCGGCCGGCCCAGGGGTGGTCACGCAGCACCGCCGGGTCGCGGGCCATGCAGCGGACCCGGTGGCCAGCGTCGAGCAGTTCGGGCACCAGGCGCCCGCCGATGTATCCGCTGGCCCCCGTGACCAGGCAGCGCAGCACCACCGTGTCCCCTCACTCGGTCGGGAAGCGCCCCGGTGTCCGTGCCTCCGGGGCTCTGGACCAGCGCACCACAGCGCGGGGCGGAGCACCCCTCCGGAGGTCCGAAAGGGGGCCGGGTGCGCGGCCCGCGCCGGTGCGGCGCGGGCGGCGCGGTCAGGCGTCCGGGTCCCGGCGCTCCAGCGCGGGGGCGGGCGACGTTCCGGTGGTCATCAGCAGGTCCGCCGCGGCGGTGTCGGTGACGAGGCTGGTGACCAGCCCGGACCGCAGCACCGCGTCGATGGCCGTCGCCTTGCGGCGGCCCCCGGCGATGGCGATGACCTCGGGGATCCGTCGCAGCCGGTCGGCCTCGACGGTGATGCAGCGCTCCCCCAGGTCCCTACCGACTCGGCGGCCCTCCGAGTCGAACAGGTGGGCGGACATCTCGGCGGCGACGCCCAGCGAGGCGTAGTGACCGCGTTCCTCGTCGGTGAGCATGTCGTGCACCGTGGAGATCCCCGGCTCCCAGGAGCCGATGGAGACGCAGGCGACGGTCACCTTGTCGAAGTACTCGAAGGCGCGGGCGATCCCGGTCTGCTCCCGCAGCGCGGCGGCGGTGGCCGCGTCGGGCAGCAGCATCGGGGCGTAGATGGGGTGGGCGTCGCCGCCGGAGACCTGGGCGGCCCGGCGGACCGCCTCGACGGACCCCCGCTCCGCGGTCCCCGCGTCGTACACCCCGGTGAGCTGGACGACCGTGCACTGCGGCAACCGGTCGAGCGCCGCCGCCATGTGGATGGTCGAGCGTCCCCAGGCCAGTCCGAGGACGTCCCCCTCCGTCACCAGTTCGCCGAGCAGGTCCGCGGCGACCTCTCCGAGGTTCTCCGGGTCCGGGGAGTCCTCGGTCTCGGCGGGCGACTCGACCACCACGGCGTGCCGCAGGCCGTAACGGGCGCGCAGCGCGTCGGAGCGTTCCGCGTCCAGTTCGGCGGGCACCCGGATCTCGATGCGCACGAGGTCCCGTTCGAGGGCGGTCTCCAGCACCCGGGCCACCTTGAAGCGGCTGACGCCGAACTCCTCGGCGATCTGGATCTTGGATTTGCCCTCAAGGTAGAAGCGGCGGGCCATGGCGGCGGCCTGCACCAGCTCAGCGGGTCCCATCCGCATGGCCGATCGGCCCGCCGAGAAGCCAGTCAAGGCGATCTCCTCACTGCTGTTCACTTCTGTTCACAACCCGGCCGGCTCACAACCGGCTCTCGTCGTTCATCCTCGCAGATCCCGTTCGACCGATGAGCCCGGATGAAACGTCGTTCATCTGCGGGTGGCTCAGTGCTCGCAGGCCCGGACGCCCCCGGCCGACTCCGCCAGGGTGCGCAGCCCTCGGACGGCCTGGGCGGGATCGGCCGCGCCGTAGACGGCGGAGCCCGCCACGAACACGTCCGCCCCGGCCTCGGCGCACCGCTCGATGGTGGCGGCCGAGACCCCGCCGTCGACCTGGAGCCAGAGTTCCAGGCCGTGCTTGGTGATCAGCTCCCGGGTGCGGCGGATCTTGGGCAGCATGATGTCGAGGAACGCCTGGCCTCCGAAGCCGGGCTCCACCGTCATGATCAGCAGCATGTCGAGTTCCGGCAGGAGGTCCTCGTACGGCTCGATGGACGTGGCCGGCTTCAGCGCCATGGAGGCCCGGGCGCCCTTGGCGCGGATCTCCCGGGCCAGCCGCACCGGGGCCGCCGCGGCCTCCACGTGGAAGGTGACCGACCCCGCGCCCGCCTCGACGTACTGGGGGGCCCAGCGGTCGGGGTCCTCGATCATCAGATGGCAGTCGAGCGGGGTGTCCGTGGCGCGCGCCAGGGATTCCACGACCGGAACGCCCAGGGTGAGGTTGGGGACGAAGTGGTTGTCCATGACGTCGACGTGGAGCCAGTCGGCGCCGTCCACCGCACGGGCCTCTTCGGCGAGGCGGGCGAAGTCTGCGGAGAGGATACTGGGATTGATCTGCACGGCCATGGTCCAAGACTGCCATGCCGGCCGCCGGTTGCTTCCCCGATCCCCGTCCGGGCGGCCGTCCGCTCCGGACCCCCACGACCGAACTGCCCGACCTGACCGGAATTGCCCCAGCCAGGGAGTGAAGGCGATGACGAACCCGCAGGAGCCCGGCTCACCCCCCGCCCCCGAGGAGGTCGCCGGGGTCTCCGTACCGGACACCGAGGTCGCGGCGGCGGCCACGGAGTTCATCCGGGACACCACGAGCGAGCTGATCTACCACCACTCCCGCCGGGTGTACTTCTTCGGCGCCCTCCAGGGCGCCCGCCGGGGCCTCGGCTTCGACCCCGAACTGCTCTACGTGGCGGCGATGTTCCACGACGTCGGACTGGGCGAGCCCCACCGTTCCAGCGGACGGCGCTTCGAGGTGGACGGCGCCGACGCGGCCCGCGACTTCCTGCGCGGCTACGGGCTGCCCGAGGACAGCGTGCGCCGGGTGTGGACGGCCATCGCCCTGCACACCACCCCCGGCATCCCGGAGCACCTGGAGCCGGAGGTGGCCCTGGTGACCGCCGGGGTCGAGTACGACGTCCTCGGCATCGGCTACCACGACCTGGCGGACCACCTCCGCACGGCGGTGACCGCCGCCCATCCGCGCCCCGACTTCAAGCAGCGCATCCTGGGCGCGTTCACGGACGGCATCGCCCCCAAGCCCGCGACCACCTTCGGCAACGTCAAGGCGGACGTGCTGCGCCACTTCGTCCCCGACTTCACCCCCGGCGACTTCGTGCAGGTCATCCGGGACTCCCCCTGGCCCGAGTGACCGGCCGCACGGGCCGGAACCCGGGCGGTGCGCACCGTCAGCCGGTGCGGCGCAGCAGCGCCAGGTACATGGCGTCGGTGCCGTGCAGGTGCGGCCACAACTGCACGTCGGGCCCCTCGCCCAGAGCGGGCACGCCGGGCATCAGCGGGCGGGCGTCGACGAGTTCGGCCGTCAGCGCCGGCCCAGCACCGCGCAGCACGTCGTCCACCACCGCCCGGGTCTCCGCGAGGTGCGGGGAGCAGGTGGCGTAGCCGACCACCCCGCCCACCCGCACCGACTCCAGCGCCCTCGCCAGCAGGGCGCGCTGGAGCGGCGCGAAACCCGCCAGGTCCTCGGGGCGGCGGCGCCAGCGGGCCTCGGGCCGGCGGCGCAGCGCACCGAGGCCGGTGCAGGGCACGTCCACCAGGACCCGGTCGAAGCTGCCCGGCCGCCACGGCGGCCGGGTTCCGTCGGCGGTGACCACCTGGTAGGGGCCGGGGTTGCCGTCCAGGGCCCGGGCCACCAGCCCGGCCCGGTGCGGCTGCCGCTCGGCGGCCAGCAGCGCGGCCCCCCGCCCGGCGGCGAGGCCGGCGAGCAGGGCCGCCTTCCCGCCGGGGCCGGCGCAGCCGTCCAGCCACCGGGCGTCGGGCCCGTCCAGCGGCGCGTTCGCCACGGCCAAGGCGACGAGCTGGCTTCCCTCGTCCTGCACACCGGCCCGGCCCTCCCGCACCGCCTCCAGCGCACCGGGCTCGCCGCCCTCGGTGAGCCGGACCGCGTACGGCGACCAACGGCCCGCCACGGCGCCCTCGCCGGCCAGCCCCTCGCGCAGCGCGTCGACGTCGATCCGGCCGGGGCGGGCCACCAGGGTGACCTCGGGGCGTTCGTTGTCGGCTTCCAGCAGGTCCTCGATGCCGGCGCGGCCACCGCCGAGGGAGTCCCACAGGGCGGAGACCACCCAGCGGGGGTGCGAGTGGACGACGGCGAGGTGGTCCTCGGGGTCCTCGTCGTAGGGCGGGGCGACCCGCTCCAGCCAGCCGTCCAGATCGTGCTGGGTCACCTTGCGGAGCACGGCGTTGACGAACTTCGCCCGCCCGTCCCCGAGGACGACCCGGGCCAGCTCCACCGAGGCGGACACCGCCGCGTGGCTGGGGATGCGGGTGCCCAGGAGCTGGTGGACGCCGAGGCTCAGCACGTCCAGCACGGGCGGGTCGACCTCGCGCAGCGGCCGGTCCACGCAGGCGCCGAGCACCGCGTCGTAGGTGCCCTGACGGCGGAGCGTGCCGTACACCAGCTCGGTGGCCAGGGCCGCGTCCCGGTCGTCGAAGCCGTCCTGCTCCCGGGCCTTGCGCAGCAGCGGCGGCAGGACGAGGTTGGCGTACGCGTCGCGCTCGTCCACGGCGCGCAGGGCGTCGAAGGCGAGGATGCGGACGGGGTCCTTCTGGGGTCGCCGGTAGGGACGGCCGGGCCGCCGGGAGGGGGACGTCGGCCTGCGCCGCTGGTCGTTCACGACAAGGTGCTCCGGAGAAAGGGGGACGGGCGTGGAGGGGGAAGGCGCGGGACGCGCGTCCCGCCGCACGGAAGCGGAGGTCGGCGCCCCGTCCAGCGTACGCCGGGGTGCGGGGGCCCACGCCCCGGCGGGGGCCGGGGCGCCCACGCCTCAGTCGCCGAGCCGCTCCCCCGGGGCGATCCGCGCTCCCCGGGCCCAGTCCGCGGCGTTCATCGGCCGCTTGCCCTGGGCCTGCACCCACAGCAGCCGCACGGCCTGCGAGCCGCTGCCGACGTGCACGGTGCTCTTGCCCACCGCGAGTTCACCGGGGGCGAGGTCGGTGCGCTCGGGGTCCGGGGCGACCTGGACGAGCTTGAGCCGTTCGCCGCGGAAGACGGTCCACGCCCCGGGCGCCGGGGTGCAGCCGCGCACCACCCGGTCCACCCGCAGGGCGGGGGCCGTCCAGTCGACCCGGGCGTCCTCCACGCTGATCTTCGGGGCGACGGAGACCCCGTCGGCCGGCTGCGGCACCGCCTTGAGGGTCCCGTCCGCGATGCCGTCCATGGTGGCCGCGAGCAGTCCGCCGCCCGCGAAGGCCAGCCGGGTGAGCAGGTCCCCGCTGGTGTCGGTGGAACGCACCCGTTCGGTGACCGTCCCGTACACGGGCCCGGTGTCCAGGCCCTCCTCGATCAGGAAGGTCGAGGCCCCGGTGTACTCGTCGCCGGCCATCACCGCGTGTTGCACGGGGGCCGCCCCGCGCCAGGCGGGCAGCAGGGAGAAGTGGAGGTTGACCCAGCCGTGGGTGGGCACGTCCAGGGCGATCCGGGGCAGCAGCGCGCCGTAGGCGACGACCGGGCAGCAGTCCGGGGCGATCTCCCGCAGCCGTGCCAGGAAGTCCTCGTCCCGGGGGCGGGCGGGCTTCAGCACCTCGATGCGCGCTTCCTCGGCCCGTTCGGCGACGGGGCTCGCGACCAGTCGGCGGCCCCGTCCGGCGGGGGCGTCGGGCCGGGTGACGACGGCGGCGACCTCGTGCCGGTCGGAGGCGATCAGGGCGTCCAGGGCGGGAACGGCGACCTCGGGGGTGCCGGCGAAGACGAGCTTCATCAGGGTCGTTCGGCCTCTCGGAGCGGGGGCGGGGCGTGCACGGGGCGCACTCGGCGGGCAGCGCACCAGTCTATGGGGGCCCGGCCGGGGCACGCCGGGGGCGTACGTCGGCCCGTGCGCCCCGCTCGCATTTCTCGCGCCCCGGCACCGTGACCACTCCAGGCGTGGCGCGTTGGTCAAGACAGCGTTGACCGCCGGGCCGTCGAGACGGCCCGGCACACCCCCTTCCACCGCCGGTTCGAGAGGCTTGTCTGATGGCCGACCACGCAACCCACGACGCACAGGCACGGGCCAGCCTGCACCTGCTGGTGCGGGACATCGAGCGGGTCCGCCGACAGGTGGACGCCCTGCGGACGCTCACCGCCCAGTTGGGCAACGTCTACCGTCCCCGCCGCTCGGGCCCGTCCACGGGCTTCGTCGTCTACGGGCGCGCGCCCGCGCCCACCGTCCGCCTCGCCCAGGAACTGCGGGACAGCGTCGAGACCCTGGTCACCGCAGCCGTGGACTTCGACCGGTCGCTCGGCTTCTCCTGGGACGCGGTGGGCTCCGCCCTCGGCGTGACCAAGCAGGCGGTGCACCGCCGCTACGGTGCCCGCCGGGCCGCCGCCCAGGCCGCCGCCGAGGCGGAACGGGCCCAGGAGGCCGCACCCGCCGCCCGCCCGGTGGGGGTGACGGGCTCTCCCCTGCCGGCGGTTCCGGCCGCACGCACCATGCCGACGCAGCCCATCGGCGGCAGTCCTGCCCTGCGGGACGACAGCCGACCGAACGCCTTCCCGGGTCCGCGCAACGGCTGAGCCAGCGCGGCGGCGCGGCCGGGGTGCGGACGGACCTCCCGCACCCCGGCCGTCGCCGTGTCCGGGGACGGTTCCTCAGCCGATGTCCGGCGGATCCACCCGTACCTCGACCCTGCCCCCGCCCCCGGTGCCCCGCGCGGTCCGTGCCGCCTGCGCGGACTTCAGGGCGGCGGCCAACGCGCCGCCGCTGCCCGGTGGCACCCTCAGCAGGGCCCGCTCCCAGGGCCGGTCGGACGGGGGCCCTCCCGGGACGCCCGGTGCCGGCATCGGCACCGGGCCCAACACCACGACGTCGGCGGGCAACTCCACCAGGGCCAGGAACTCGGCGACCGCCTCCGGCGGGCCGGCGACCGACGCCATCCGGGACACCGGGGGGAACCCGAGTTCGGCACGGTCGGCCAGCTCGCGCAGCGCGTGCCCCACCGGGTCCCACCGCACCAGCGCCTGCACCGGACGCAGGGTCGGCTCGGCGACGATCACCACGGTGCCGCCCGAGCCCTGGTCCCGGACCAGGGCGCTTGCCCCCAGCCAGCGCCGCAGCGCCTCCTCGCCCGCCCGCAGATCGGGCCGGGACAGCATCGCCCAACCGTCCAGCAGCAGGGCCGCCGCGTACCCGCCCTCGGCCACGGGCTCCGCACCCGGGGTGCTGACGACCAGCGCGGGGGCGTCCGGGACGGTGTCCAGCACCTGTTCGCGGCCCGAGGTGCGCACCGGGACGGCGGGGAACGCCCGGCCCAGCTCCTCGGCGGTGCGCCGGGCCCCCACGACCTGCGCCCGCAGCCGGGAACCGCCGCACTCCGGACAGTGCCAGCGCGGCTCCTCACGCCCGCACCAGGAGCAACCGAGGCCGCCGTCCTCCCGGGCGGCCAGCGGTCCGGCACAGTGTCGGCAGCGGGCCGGGGCCCGGCACCGTGCGCAGGCCAGCCGCGGCACGTAGCCGCGCCGCGGGACCTGGACCAGGACGGGGCCACGGGCGAGCCCCTCACGGGCCACCTGCCAGGCCAGCGAGGGCAGCCGGGCGGCGCGGGCCGCGCCGTCCCGGGCCAGCTCCGCGTCCCCGACGGTGCGCACCAGCGGGGCGGCGGCCCGCACCCGGTCCCGGTCGGCCACCAAGGGCCGGGCCCAGCCGGTCTCGACGAGTTGGGCGGCCTCCACCGTGCACCCCAGCCCGCCCAGCAGGAAGCCGCACCCCTCGTGCGCGGCGCGCAGTTGGAGGACCTCGCGGGCGTGCGGCCTGGGCGCGTGCCGTTCGCTGTGGTTGCCGTCCCCGTCGTCCCACAGGACGACCAGCCCCAGGTCACGGACCGGGGCGAACATCGCCGCCCGGGTCCCGACGACCGCCCGCAGGGCACCCCGTCGCACGGCCAACCACTGCCCGTAGCGCTTCTCGGGACCCGCGTCCGCGGTGAGCACCGCGTGCCGGCCGGAGCCGAGCAGGGCGGTGAGCGCGGTGTCGACCCGTTCGACGACCCGCCCGTCCGGGACCACGACCAGGGCGCCGCGTCCCGAGGCCAGGGCGGCGGCGACGGCACGGGCGATCCCCTCCGCCCAGCCGGGGCCGGGCAGCGCGGTCCACACGGCGCGGGGGGCGGCCCCGTCGGCGAGGGCGCGCAGGAAGGCCGGGCCCCGTGCGTAGTTCTCCCAGGGGCCGGGGGCCGGCGCGGGGGGCGGGGGCAGCGGCTCGGGCGAGGGGCGTTTCTCGGCCCGGGCGCTGCGCGGGGGGACGGCCAGTTGCAGCACGTCGGCGAGGCTGCCGGCGTAGCGGTCCGCGACCGCCCGGGCCAGGGCAAGCAGTTCCGGTCCGAGGACCGGTTCCGGGGAGACGACCTGGGCGAGGGCGGCGAGGGGACCGGGGTAGTCGGAGGCGGCGACGCGCTCGACGAGGAAGCCGTCGACCAGTCCCCCGCCCTCGCGCCGCCCGCCGCGGACCTGGCCGCGGCCGGCGCCGAACCGCACCCGGACCCGGACGCCGGGTCGGGCCTGGGCGTCGAGTTCCTCGGGGACGGCGTAGTCGAAGTAGCGGTCGAGGTGGAGGACGCCCTTGTCCACCAGCACCCGGGCCACCGGCAACCGGCCGGCGAGGGCGGCGCCCCGCCAGGTGCGGGGTTTGGCCCGGGGGACCTCGGCCCGGCGGACGGACTCCCGGATCAGGGCGAGCTGCTCGGGGGGCTCGGAGCGGGGCCGGTCCTCCGCGCCCTCACCGGGGCCGGCCGCGCCGTGGTCTGGGCTGCTCACACCGCATTCCTACCAGACCGCACCGACAGCCCGGCCCCGGCGGCGGAGCACACAGCGAGGGCCGGACACCGCGACGGATGCGGTGTCCGGCCCTCGTCCGGGTGCAGGGGCGGTCAGAGCCCGGCGGCGGCGCGCAGGGCCTCGACCCGGTCCGTGCGCTCCCAGGTGAAGTCCGGCAACTCACGGCCGAAGTGCCCGTACGCGGCGGTCTGGGCGTAGATCGGCCGGAGCAGGTCGAGGTCGCGGATGATCGCGGCCGGTCGGAGGTCGAAGACCTCGCTGATCGCGCTCTCGATCCGGTCCGTGTCGACCTTGTGGGTGCCGAAGGTCTCGATGAAGAGGCCGACCGGTTCGGCCTTGCCGATGGCGTAGGCCACCTGCACCTCGCAGCGGGAGGCCAGCCCGGCCGCGACGACGTTCTTGGCCACCCAGCGCATGGCGTACGCGGCCGAGCGGTCGACCTTGGACGGGTCCTTGCCGGAGAAGGCGCCGCCGCCGTGGCGGGCGTAGCCGCCGTAGGTGTCGATGATGATCTTGCGCCCGGTGAGGCCGGCGTCGCCCATCGGGCCGCCGATCTCGAAGCGCCCGGTCGGGTTCACCAGCAGGCGGTAGCCCTCGGTCTCCAGCTTGATGCCGTCGTCCAGGAGCGCCTTCAGCTCGGGCTCGACGACGAACTCGCGGATGTCGGGAGCGAGCAGCGACTCCAGGTCGATGTCGGAGGCGTGCTGCGAGGAGACGACGACCGTGTCGAGCCGGACGGCCTTGTCGCCGTCGTACTCGATGGTGACCTGCGTCTTGCCGTCGGGACGCAGGTACGGGATGGTCCCGTTCTTGCGGACCTCGGACAGCCGGCGGGAGAGCCGGTGCGCCAGGTGGATGGGGAGCGGCATCAGCTCGGGCGTCTCGTCGCACGCGAAGCCGAACATCAGGCCCTGGTCGCCGGCGCCCTGTCGGTCCAGGTCGTCGGTCCCCTTGGACTCGACGCGGGACTCGTACGCGGTGTCGACGCCCTGGGCGATGTCGGGCGACTGCGCGCCGATGGACACCGAGACGCCGCAGGAGGCGCCGTCGAAGCCCTTCTTCGACGAGTCGTACCCGATGCCGAGGATCGTGTCGCGGACGAGTTGCGCGATGGGCGCGTACGCCTTCGTCGTGACCTCGCCGGCCACGTGGACCAGGCCGGTGGTGATCAGCGTTTCCACGGCGACCCGGGACGTCGGGTCCTCCCGCAGAAGCGCGTCGAGAATGGTGTCGCTGATCTGGTCGGCGATCTTGTCGGGGTGACCCTCGGTCACGGACTCCGAGGTGAAGAGACGGCGGGACACATCGCTCCCTGTGGTTGCAGCGGCTGCTGGCTGTTCATAGGCGGGCCCTCCGGAGGCTGCGCCCGGGGGGTCCGTCATCAGTTTATCGGTCGCGCTCGCCGGACGGGTCACGTGTCTCGCCACCTGGGAGGGCTGTGACCTGCGGCACCGGCATTCTGGTGCACGGTCGGTGCGCGCACCAGTACGCCCTGCCCGAATGTGGGGGTTGCCAAATCCCGGGAAGGGGGTTCCGGCGATTGTCGCGCAGGGACCGTCGCTCACCCCGTGGGCGCGCCGGGGAACCGGGCCGCCACCAGGTCCCAGACGGTGTCCGCCACGGCGTCCTTCGGTCCGAAGGGCACCGGGGTCAGGGTGCCGTCCGCGCCCAGGACCACGGCTTCGTTCTCGTCGGCGCCGAAGGTCTTGCGTTCCCCGACCTCGTTGACGACCAGCAGGTCACACCCCTTGCTGCGGAGTTTGGCGCGGCCGTTGTCCAGCACGTCGTCGGTCTCGGCGGCGAAGCCGACGACCACCTGTCCGGGGCGGGCCCGGTCCCGGGAGACCTCGGCAAGGATGTCCGGATTCCGTACCAGGACGATGGGGTCGGGCTCCTGCCCGTCCCGCTTCTTGATCTTGCCGGGGGCGTAGGCGGCGGGGCGGAAGTCGGCCACCGCGGCGGCCATGACCACCGCGTCGGCGGTGGCCGCGGCGGCGAGCACGGCCTCGCGCAGTTCGGCGGCGGTGCCCACCGGGACCAGGTCCACCCCCGCCGGGTCGGAAAGGGCCCCCGCGGTGTTGGCGGCGACCAGGGTGACCCGGGCGCCGCGGGCGGCGGCGGACCGGGCGAGCGCGTAGCCCTGCTTGCCCGAGGACCGGTTGCCGAGGAAACGGACCGGGTCGAGCGGCTCCCGGGTGCCGCCGGCGCTGACGACCACGTGCCGGCCGGTCAGGTCGGGCTCGCGGACCCCCCGGGCCAGGACGCGCCGGCACACCTCGTAGATCTCCCCCGGGTCGGGCAGTCGGCCCTTGCCGGTGTCCACCCCGGTGAGGCGGCCGACCGCGGGTTCCACGACGACCGCGCCGCGGCGGCGCAGGGTGGCCACGTTCTCCTGGGTCGCAGGGTGCTCCCACATCTCGGTGTGCATGGCGGGCGCGAAGACGACCGGGCAGCGCGCGGTGAGCAGCGTGTTGGTGAGCAGGTCGTCGGCGAGGCCGTGGGCGGCCTTGGCGAGCAGGTCGGCGGTGGCCGGGGCCACCACGACCAGGTCGGCTCCCTGGCCGATGCGGACGTGGGGCACCTCGTGGACGTCGGACCAGACCTCGGTGGCGACCGGCTGCCCGGAGAGCGCCGACCAGGTGGCGGCACCGACGAAGTGGAGCGCGGACGCGGTGGGGACCACCCGGACGTCGTGTCCCGATTCGGTGAGCCGGCGGAGCAGCTCGCACGCCTTGTAGGCCGCGATGCCTCCGCTGACCCCGAGCACGACCCTGGGCCTGGCCGCCTTGTTCATGTGTCTCCCGCCTCGACTCGCGTTCCGGCCCCGGGCCGGCACGCATCCCGTTGGTGCGCGTGTCACGTCCCATCAGACACCACGGGCCCGGCAGCGTCGCTGCCGGGCCCGTGACGGGTGGTGCTGCGGAGGAACCGCCGAGCTACTGGGCGGGGCCGTCGACGGCCTCGGAGGTCAGCAGGCCCGCGTTGATCTCGCGCAGGGCGATCGAGAGCGGCTTCTCGTGGACGTGGGTGTCGACGAGCGGACCGACGTACTCCAGCAGGCCCTCGCCGAGCTGGGAGTAGTACGCGTTGATCTGCCGGGCACGCTTGGCCGCGTAGATCACGAGGCTGTACTTGGAGTCGGTGGCCTCAAGCAACTCGTCGATCGGCGGGTTGATGATGCCCTCGGGCGCGGTGATGGAAGAGGACACGCTCTACCTTCCGAAATATGGGCCGTCGCTGCGGTCCGCGGTGGACGCGGGGCGCGGGGCCTTGAGGAAAAGACGGTACGGGATCAGCGAAGATCACACGACGTTCATCAAGGCTAGCAGCTCGCGCGCCACGTCCTTGACCGAGGTGTTGACCAGGGTGGTGTCGAACTCCGACTCCGCGGCCAGTTCGGTCGTGGCGGCTTCCAGTCGGCGGGCGATCACCTCGGGGGACTCCGTGCCGCGGCCGGTGAGGCGACGGACCAGTTCCTCCCAGGAGGGGGGAGCGAGGAACACCAGCTGGGCGTCCGGCATGGACTCCCGCACCAGGCGGGCGCCCTGGAGGTCGATCTCCAGGAGCACCGGCTCGCCGGCCTCCAGCCGCTCCTGCACTGCGCCGCGCGGGGTGCCGTAGCGGTTCCCGGCGAACTCGGCCCACTCCAGCAGCTCGCCGTTGGCGATCAGCTTGTCGAACTCCTCGTCGGTGACGAAGAAGTACTGCACGCCGTGCTGCTCGCCGGGACGGGGCCGCCTGGTGGTGGCCGAGACGGAGAGCCAGACCTCGGGGTGCTCCTTGCGCATGTGGGCGACGACCGTGCTCTTGCCGACCCCGGAAGGGCCGGAGAGCACGGTCAGTCGCGGACGTGCGTCCGGGGGTACGGGGGGCGTCCCCCGGGATGTTGCAGCCATGGAACGATTATCCCGCTTCGCGGGGGTGCCCGAGAACGTCAGGCGGGGCCGCCGCCGAACTCCCGCTCCAGGGACGCGATCTGGTTGGAGCCGAGCCCTCGGACGCGCCGGCTCTCGGAGATGCCGAGCCGCTCCATGATCTGCTTGGCGCGGACCTTGCCCACGCCCGGGAGGGACTCCAGGAGGGCGGAGACCTTCATCTTGCCGATGACGTCGTTCTCCCGGCCTTGTTTGATGACCTCGTGGAGGGAGGCGCCGGAGTGCTTGAGTCGATTCTTGACCTCGGCCCGCTCCCGGCGAGCCGCGGCGGCCTTCTCGAGCGCGGCTGCGCGCTGTTCAGGGGTCAGGGGCGGAAGAGCCACGCCTACGTCACCTCGGATGTCGAACTGTCGGATGTCTGTCAGGTACAGCAGTCCGGTGAGGAACCTAGTCGCCCCACACCTGGGGAGCAACGAGCAACGCGCTTGCCCGTCCGCTCTCGACGGAGACTAGCGGCCACGGCCCCCCGAGTCAGCGAGAACAGCGGAAAACTCCTGGTCAGCCTTGCCAGAGCCCGACATTTTCGGGCAAATGGACCCTGTTTCTGAGAACTCTTTCAGAAGACACGCCGGGGCGGGTGCAGGGCGGACGGCGCCTGCGGAGCCGAATTCGGGAGACTGCCCACCTCGGACCGCGCCGAAACCGACACCTCGTGGCACTTCCGGCAGGTGCCCCCGTACCGCCCCTCGGGGGCGGCGGCACGGGGGCGGAGCAGGCGGTCAGCCCCGCCCGACCGCCTCGCGGACCTCGTCGGCGAAGCGGTCCGCCGACGACCGCAGGGCCGCCGGGTCCGGGCCGTGCCGCAGCACCCCGCGACTGACGTTGGGCACCACCTGGTGCACCGCCGACCCGAAGACCCGGGGCAGGTCCGCCGGGGTCGCCCCCTGGGCACCGATGCCGGGCGCCAGCAGCGGCCCGTCGATCGCCAGGTCCTCGGCGGACAGGTCCGCGAGGGTCGCCCCCACGACCGCCCCGAAGGAACCCAGGCGGGCTCCGCCGGCCACCTCGGGCGCGTTCTCCGCGGCGAGGTGCGCCAGCATCGTGGACCCGACGGTGCGCCCGTCCCCGCGCACCGCGTGCTGCACCTCGGCACCCTCCGGGTTGGAGGTCAGCGCCAGCACGAACAGTCCGGCGCCGCTCTCCCGGGCCAGCTCGACCGCCGGCGCCAGCGCGCCGTAGCCCAGGTACGGCGAGACCGTCAGGGCGTCCGAGAACAGCGGGGCGTCCGGGCGCAGGAAGGTGTCGGCGTACGCGGCCATGGTCGAGCCGATGTCCCCGCGCTTGGCGTCCATCAGCACCAGGGCCCCGGCCGCGCGGGCCTCGGCCACGCAGGTCTCCAGCACCGCGACGCCGCGGGAGCCGAACCGCTCGAAGAACGCGCTCTGCGGCTTCAGCACCGCGACCCGGTCGGCCAGCGCCTCGACCACCGTGCGGCTGAAGCGCTCCAGCCCGGCCAGGTCGTCGCCGAGCCCCCAGGAGGTCAGCAGGGAGGCGTGCGGGTCGATGCCCACGCAGAGCGGGCCGCGGGCGTCCATCGCCCGGCGCAGCCGGCTGCCGAAGGGCGCCGTGGGGGCGGCGGGGGCGGTGTCGGTCATGCGGACCTCCGGGAGTCGGCGCCGACGGCCTCGGCGAGGGTGGCGTACGGGGAGGCGGCCAGTCGGGCGGCGAGTCCGCGGTGGATGCCCCGGGCCCAGGCCGGGCCCCGGTAGATGAACGCGCTGTACCCCTGCACCAGGGTGGCGCCGGCCAGGATGCGCTGCCAGACGTCCTCCGCGTCCTCGACGCCGCCGACCCCGATCAGGGTGATGTGGTCGCCCACCCGGGCGTACAGCCGGCGCAGGACCTCCAGCGAGCGCTCCTTCAGCGGGGCGCCGGACAGTCCGCCGGCCTCGGCGAGCAGCGCGGGGTCGCTGCGCAGCCCGAGGCCCTCGCGGGCGACGGTGGTGTTGGTGGCGATGATGCCGTCCAGGCCCAGCTCCACGGCGAGGTCGGCGACGGCGTCGACGTCCGCGTCGGCGAGGTCGGGCGCGATCTTCACCAGGAGCGGCACCCGGCGGCCGGTGACCGAGCGGTCGGCGGCCTCGCGGACCGCGGTGAGCAGCGGGCGCAGGTGGTCGACGGCCTGGAGGTCGCGCAGTCCGGGGGTGTTCGGCGAGGACACGTTGACGACGAGGTAGTCGGCGTGGCGGGCGAGCCGTTCGGTGGACTTCACGTAGTCGGCGACGGCCTCCGCCTCCGGGACGACCTTGGTCTTGCCGATGTTGACGCCCACGGTGGTGCGGAACACCTCGCGGCGGGCGTCGAGCCGGGCCGCTACGGCCGCCGAGCCCTCGTTGTTGAAGCCCATGCGGTTGATCAGCGCCCGGTCGGCGGTCAGCCGGAAGAGGCGGGTGCGGGGGTTGCCGGGCTGCGGCTCCCCGGTGACGGTGCCGATCTCGACGTGGTCGAAGCCCAGCATCGCCAGGCCGTCCACGGCGATCGCGTTCTTGTCGAAGCCGGCGGCCAGGCCGAAGGGGCTGTGCAGCCGCAGCCCGAGCGCCTCGGTGCGCAGTTCGCGGTGGCGCGGGGCGAGGTAGCCGGCGACGAAGGTCCGCAGCACGGGGGTGCGGGCCGCCAGCCGGATCCAGCCGACGGCCAGGTGGTGGGCCTGTTCGGGGTCCAGGCGCCGGAACAGGTGGTGGAAGAGGAGCTGGTACACGGTGGTGGGTCCCTCGGTCCGGGGGGCGGGGCGCCGGACGGGCGCGGGTCATGGAACGGGGGCACCGTTTCCGGTGCCCCCGGGGGCGGTGCCGTGCGGCGGGCGCGGGCCGGCCCCGTCGAGGGCCGGCCCGCGCTCCGGGATCAGTCCCGGGCCGCGGTCAGTTGCTGCGCGTGCTCCTGGAGCGAGCGCACGCCGACGTCGCCGTGGTGCAGCGCGTCGATGCCCTGGACGGCGGCGGCGAGCGCCTGCACGGTGGTGAGGCAGGGCACCGACCGGGCGACGGCCGCGGTGCGGATGTCGTAGCCGTCGAGCCGGCCCCCGGTGCCGTAGGGCGTGTTGACGATGAGGTCGACCTCGCCGTCGTGGATGAGCTGGACGATGGTCCGCTCGCCGTTGGGGCCCTCGCCCTCGGACTGCTTGCGCACCACCGTGGCGTTGATGCCGTTGCGCTTGAGGACCTCGGCGGTGCCGGAGGTGGCGAGCAGTTCGAAGCCGTGGGCGACCAGCTCCCGGGCCGGGAAGATCATCGATCGCTTGTCGCGGTTGGCGACCGAGATGAAGGCGCGGCCCTTGGTGGGCAGCGGGCCGTACGCCCCGGCCTGCGACTTGGCGTAGGCGGTGCCGAAGACGGAGTCGATGCCCATGACCTCGCCGGTGGAGCGCATCTCCGGACCGAGCACGGTGTCCACGCCGCGGCCGTGGATGTCGCGGAACCGCGACCACGGCATGACGGCCTCCTTGACGGAGATCGGCGCGTCCAGCGGCAGGGTGCCGCCGTCGCCCTGGGCCGGGAGCAGTCCCTCGGCCCGCAGTTCGGCGACGGTCGCCCCCAGCGAGATCCGGGCGGCGGCCTTGGCGAGCGGGACGGCGGTGGCCTTGGAGGTGAAGGGCACGGTCCGGGAGGCGCGCGGGTTGGCCTCCAGGACGTAGAGGATGTCCCCGGCCATGGCGAACTGGATGTTGATGAGCCCGCGGACCCCGACGCCCTTGGCGATGGCCTCGGTGGAGGCGCGCAGCCGCTTGATGTCGAACCCGCCGAGGGTGATCGGGGGCAGGGCGCACGCCGAGTCGCCGGAGTGGATGCCGGCCTCCTCGATGTGCTCCATCACGCCGCCGAGGTAGAGCTCCTCGCCGTCGTAGAGGGCGTCCACGTCGATCTCGATGGCGTCGTCGAGGAAGCGGTCCACCAGGACCGGGCGGGAGGAGCTGATCTCGGTGGACTCGGCGATGTACGAGGAGAGCCGGACCTCGTCGTAGACGATCTCCATGCCGCGCCCGCCGAGCACGTAGGAGGGGCGCACCAGGACCGGGTAGCCGATCTCGTCGGCGATGGCCTTGGCCTCGGCGAAGGTGGTGGCGGTGCCGTGCTTGGGGGCGGGCAGTCCGGCTTCGGCCAGGACCCGGCCGAAGGCGCCGCGGTCCTCGGCGGCGTGGATGGCCTCCGGGGGCGTGCCGACGATCGGCACGCCGTTGTCCTTGAGCGCCTGGGCCAGGCCCAGCGGGGTCTGGCCGCCGAGCTGGACGACGACGCCCGCGATCGGTCCGGCGAGGGACTCGGCGTGGACGATCTCCAGGACGTCCTCCAGGGTGAGCGGCTCGAAGTAGAGCCGGTCGGAGGTGTCGTAGTCGGTGGAGACGGTCTCCGGGTTGCAGTTGACCATGACGGTCTCGTATCCGGCGTCGCTGAGCGCGAAGGAGGCGTGCACGCAGGAGTAGTCGAACTCGATGCCCTGGCCGATGCGGTTGGGGCCGGAGCCGAGAATGATCACCGCGGGCTTCTCGCGCGGGGCGACCTCGGTCTCCTCGTCGTAGGAGGAGTAGAAGTACGGGGTCCGCGCGGCGAACTCGGCGGCGCAGGTGTCGACGGTCTTGTAGACCGGGCGCACCCCGAGGGCGTGCCGGACCTCGCGGACGACGTCCTCGCGCAGTCCGCGGATCTCGGCGATCTGGGCGTCGGAGAAGCCGTGCCGCTTGGCTTCGGCCAGCAGCTCGGGCTCCAGCCGGTCGACGGCCGCCAACTCGTCGGCGATCTCCTTGATCAGGAAGAGCTGGTCGACGAACCAGGGGTCGATCTTGGTGGCCTCGAAGACCTCTTCGGGGGTGGCGCCGGCGCGGACGGCCTGCATGACGGCGTTGATCCGGCCGTCGGTGGGGCGCACCGCCTCGCGCAGCAGCTCGGCCTTGTCGCCGGGCTCGCCCACGAAGGTGAACTGGCTGCCCTTCTTCTCCAGCGAGCGCAGCGCCTTCTGGAGGGCCTCGGTGAAGTTGCGGCCCATGGCCATGGCCTCGCCCACCGACTTCATGGTGGTGGTGAGGGTGGAGTCGGCGGAGGGGAACTTCTCGAAGGCGAACCGGGGCGCTTTGACGACCACGTAGTCGAGGGTGGGCTCGAAGGACGCGGGGGTCTGCTCGGTGATGTCGTTGGGGATCTCGTCGAGGGTGTACCCCACGGCGAGCTTGGCGGCGATCTTGGCGATGGGGAAGCCGGTCGCCTTGGAGGCCAGGGCGGAGGAGCGGGAGACCCGGGGGTTCATCTCGATGACGATGACCCGGCCGTCCTCGGGGTTGACCGCGAACTGGATGTTGCAGCCGCCGGTGTCCACGCCCACCTCGCGGATCACGGCGATGCCGATGTCCCGCAGGATCTGGTACTCGCGGTCGGTGAGGGTCATCGCCGGGGCGACGGTGATCGAGTCGCCGGTGTGCACGCCCATGGGGTCGAAGTTCTCGATGGAGCACACGACGACGACGTTGTCGTGCTTGTCGCGCATCAGCTCCAGCTCGTACTCCTTCCAGCCGAGGATGGACTCCTCCAGGAGCACCTCGGTGGTCGGCGAGAGGGTGAGGCCCTGGCCGGCGATGCGGCGCAGCTCCTCCTCGTCGTGGGCGAAGCCGGAGCCGGCGCCGCCCATGGTGAAGGAGGGGCGGACGACGACGGGGTAGCCGCCGAGGGCGTCCACGCCGGCGAGGACGTCCTCCATGGAGTGGCAGATCACCGAGCGGGCGGACTCGCCGTGCCCGATCTTGGCGCGGACGGCCTCCACGACCTCCTTGAAGAGTTCGCGGTCCTCGCCCTTGTTGATGGCCTCGACGTTGGCGCCGATCAGCTCGACGCCGTACTTGTCGAGGGTGCCCGCCTCGTGCAGCGAGATGGCGGTGTTGAGGGCGGTCTGCCCGCCGAGGGTGGGCAGCAGGGCGTCGGGGCGCTCCTTGGCGATGATCTTCTCGACGAACTCGGGGGTGATCGGCTCGACGTAGGTGGCGTCGGCGATCTCCGGGTCGGTCATGATCGTCGCCGGGTTGGAGTTCACCAGGACGACGCGCAGGCCCTCGGCCTTGAGGACACGGCACGCCTGGGTGCCGGAGTAGTCGAACTCGGCGGCCTGACCGATGACGATCGGGCCGGAGCCGATGACCAGGACGGACTGGATATCGGTGCGCTTAGGCACGCTGGCCCTCCATCAGGGTGACGAAGCGGTCGAACAGGTAGGCGGCGTCGTGCGGACCCGCGGCGGCTTCGGGGTGGTACTGGACACTGAACGCGGGCTTGTCGAGGAGCCGCAGCCCCTCGACGACCTGGTCGTTCAGACAGACGTGGGAGACCTCGGCGCGACCGTGGGGGGTGTCGCTGACCCGGTCGAGGGGGGCGTCCACGGCGAAGCCGTGGTTGTGGGCGGTGACCTCGACCTTGCCGGTGGTGCGGTCCTGGACGGGCTGGTTGATGCCCCGGTGGCCGTACTTCAGCTTGTAGGTGCCGAAGCCGAGGGCCCGGCCGAGGATCTGGTTGCCGAAGCAGATCCCGAACAGCGGGGTGCCGCGGTCCAGGACCGCGCGCATCACGGCGACCGGGTGGTCGGCGGTGGCGGGGTCGCCGGGGCCGTTGGAGAAGAACACCCCGTCGGGCCGGACCGCGTACACGTCGTCGACGGTGGCGGTGGCGGGCAGCACGTGCACCTCGATGCCGCGCTCGGCCATCCGGTGCGGGGTCATGCCCTTGATGCCGAGGTCGACCGCGGCGACGGTGAAGCGCTTCTCGCCGATCGCGGGGACCACGTACGCCTCGCGGGTGGCCACCTCCGCGGAGAGGTCGGCGCCCGTCATCTCCGGGGCCTGACGGACCTCGGCCAGCATGGTGCCCTCGTCCGGCAGGGCGTTGCCGGAGAAGATCCCGACCCGCATGGCGCCGCGCTCGCGCAGGTGGCGGGTGAGGGCGCGGGTGTCGACGCCGGAGATCCCGACGACGCCCTGGGCGGCGAGTTCCTCGTCCAGGGAGCGGCGGGAGCGCCAGTTGGAGGGCGTCCGGGCGGGGTCGCGGACCACGTAGCCGGCGACCCAGATGCGGCCGGACTCGGGGTCCTCGTCGTTGACGCCGGTGTTGCCGATGTGCGGGGCCGTCATCACGACGACCTGCCGGTGGTACGAGGGGTCGGTGAGGGTCTCCTGGTAGCCGGTCATGCCGGTGGAGAACACCGCCTCGCCGAAGGTCTGGCCGACCGCTCCGTACGCACGGCCCCGGAAGACGCGGCCGTCCTCCAGGACGAGTACGGCGGGAACCCGGGTTCCCCTGGTGGAGGTCGGCTGCGCTGTCTGCGCGCTCATCGGTCCGCGCCTTCCGTGGTGGTGGTGTGCAGGGGGGTGCCCTCGGTGGGGCGGTGGGGGTCGACGGGGGCGCCCAGGGCCTCGACCCAGGCGGGGTGCTCGGCGGCCCGGTCGGAGCGGAAGCCCGAGTCGATCAGGCGGTCGCCGTGCTGCCAGGTGAGGACGAGCAGTCCGCCCTCGGCGAGGACCTTGCCCGCGATTCCCTTGTCGAGCCGGGCCCCGCGCAGGCGGTCCGCGGGGACGAAGAAGTCGTTCGCCCCGGGGCGGACCACGGCCAGGCCCGCGTCGGTGAGGGTCAGCTCGGCCCGCGAGCGGGCGCCGAGGCCGTGGGCGACGATCCGGTCGAGCCACTGCCCGGCGGTGGTGGAGCCGTGGTAGCGGCCGTGCAGGGTGAGGCGGGGGGTGCCGGGGTCGGCGGGCGCCTCGGGGAGCGGGGGCAGGTCGCCCTGGAGGGTGCCGCGCCACTTCCACCCCTCGCGCATCAGCCAGTACACGAGGGCGACGAAGAGGACCAGGCCGACGAGCCAGCCGATGCGGGCGGCCCAGTCGGTGACCTCAGCCGATTTCCGCTCGGTGGCGAGCACGGTGAGGAGTTCGGCACTGCGCAGGGGGTGAGACATCACACGAGCTTCCCGTCGACGACCGTGGCACGGCCCCGCAGCCAGGTGTGGGTGACGCGTCCCGGCAGCTCGCGCCCCTGGTACGGGGTGTTGCGGCTGCGGGAGGCGAAGCCCGCGGGGTCCACGGTCCCACGGTAAGCGGGATCGACCAGGGTCAGGTTGGCGGGCTCGCCCACCGAGACGGGGCGGCCGTGTCCGGCGAGGCGTCCGATCTGGGCGGGACGCACCGACATCCGGTCGGCGACCTGCGCCCAGTCGAGCAGTCCGGAGTCGACCATGGTGTGCTGGACCACGGAGAGCGCGGTCTCCAGGCCCACCATGCCCATGGCGGCGGCGGCCCACTCGCAGTCCTTGTCCTCGTGCGGGTGGGGGGCGTGGTCGGTGGCCACGCAGTCGATGGTGCCGTCGGCGAGCGCCTCGCGCAGGGCCAGCACGTCGGCCTCGGTGCGCAGCGGCGGGTTCACCTTGTAGACCGGGTTGTAGGTGCGCACCAGCTCGTCGGTGAGGAGCAGGTGGTGCGGGGTGACCTCGGCGGTGACGTCCCAGCCCTTGGACTTCGCCCAGCGGACGATCTCCACCGAGCCGGCGGTGGAGAGGTGGCAGATGTGGACCCGGGAGCCGACGTGCGCGGCGAGCAGCACGTCCCGGGCGATGATCGACTCCTCGGCGACGGCGGGCCAGCCGCCGAGACCGAGCTCGGCGGAGACGACGCCCTCGTTCATCTGGGCGCCCTCGGTGAGCCGGGGCTCCTGGGCGTGCTGGGCGACGACCCCGTCGAACGCCTTCACGTACTCCAGGGCGCGGCGCATGATCACCGCGTCGTCCACGCACTTGCCGTCGTCGGAGAAGACCGTCACCCCGGCGGCCGAGTCGTGCATGGCGCCCAGTTCGGCGAGCTGCTTGCCGGCGAGGCCGACCGTGACGGCGCCGACCGGCTGCACGTCGCAGTAGCCGTGCTCGCGACCGAGCCGGTAGACCTGCTCGACGACGCCCGCGGTGTCGGCCACGGGGAAGGTGTTCGCCATGGCGTGCACCGCGGTGAAGCCGCCGACCGCGGCGGCGCGGGTGCCGGTGAGGACGGTCTCGGAGTCCTCGCGGCCGGGCTCGCGCAGATGGGTGTGGAGGTCCACCAGGCCCGGCAGCAGGACCTGCCCGTCCGCCTCGACCACGGTGGCGCCCTCGGCGCTCAGCCCGGTACCGACCCCGGCGATGGTCTCGCCGTCGACCAGGACGTCCTGCGGCTCGCCGCCGAGCACCCGGGCACCGCGAATCAGGATCTTGCTCATGTCGTTACTTCTCCTCGGTACGGGTGTGGGTGACGGCGGGCTCGTTGCCGCCGAGCAGCAGGTAGAGGACGGCCATCCGGATGGAGACGCCGTTGGCGACCTGTTCGACGGCGGTGCAGCGGGGCGAGTCGGCGACCTCGGCGGTGATCTCCATGCCGCGGACCATCGGGCCGGGGTGCATCACGATGGAGTGTTCGGGCATCCGCGCCATCCGGTCGGCGTCCAGGCCGTACCAGCGGGCGTACTCGCGCTCGGTGGGGAAGTAGGCGGCGTTCATCCGCTCGCGCTGGACGCGCAGCATCATCACCGCGTCGGACTTGGGCAGCACGCGGTCGAGGTCGTAGGAGACCTCGCAGGGCCAGTGCGAGACGCCGACCGGCACCAGGGTCGGCGGGGCGACCAGGGTGACCTCGGCCCCCAGGGTGTGCAGCAGGTCGACGTTGGAGCGGGCGACCCGGCTGTGCAGGACGTCGCCGACGATCGTGATGCGCTTGCCGGCGAGGTCCCGGCCGAGCCCGGTGTCCCGGCCGACGAGCCGCCGGCGCATGGTGAAGGCGTCCAGCAGGGCCTGGGTGGGGTGCTGGTGGGTGCCGTCGCCGGCGTTGATGACGTGGGCGTCGATCCAGCCGGAGGTGGCGAGCCGGTAGGGCGCTCCGGAGGCCCCGTGCCGGATGACGACGGCGTCGACCCCCATGGCCTCCAGGGTCTGCGCGGTGTCCTTCAGGGACTCGCCCTTGGAGACCGAGGAGCCCTTGGCGGTGAAGTTGATGACGTCGGCGGAGAGCCGCTTCTCGGCGGCCTCGAAGGAGATCCGGGTGCGGGTGGAGTCCTCGAAGAACAAGTTGACGACGGTGCGACCGCGCAGGGTCGGCAGTTTCTTGATCGGCCGGTCGGCGACCCGGGACATCTCCTCGGCGGTGTCGAGGATGAGGACGGCGTCGTCACGGGTGAGGTCGGCGGCCGAGATGAGGTGACGCTGCATCTGGATGCTCCGTGGGCGGGTTCGGCGGTGTGCGGGGACGGGCGGGGCGTGCGGGGCCGAGGGGCTCCCGGGGGAAGGAAGCGGACCGGATCGTTCCGGAACGTTCCCGTGCAGGCGCGCACGACGGCGTGCTGCGCCGCGACCCGGTGGTCTCCCGCGGACGGTGTGCCGGGGGCTCAGCCGGCGGGGCCGGCGGGCTTGGTCCCGAGCAGGACGGTGTCCCGGCCGTCCTCCTCCGCCAACCGGACCCGGACCGTCTCGCGCAGCGAGGTCGGCAGGTTCTTGCCGACGTAGTCCGCGCGGATGGGCAGCTCGCGGTGGCCCCGGTCCACGAGGACGGCGAGCTGCACCGCGCGCGGGCGGCCGATGTCGTTCAGGGCGTCGAGGGCGGCTCGGATCGTGCGGCCGGAGAAGAGCACGTCGTCGACGAGGACGACCAGCCGTCCGTCGATCCCCTCGCCGGGGATCTCGGTGCGCGCCAGGGCGCGCGGCGGGTGCATCCGCAGGTCGTCGCGGTACATGGTGATGTCGAGGGAGCCGACCGGAGTGTCGCGGCCGGTGATCTCCGCGAGCTTGGCGGCGAGCCGGCGGGCGAGGAAGACCCCGCGGGTGGGAACGCCGAGGAGCACCACGTCGTCGGCGCCCTTGGCGCGTTCGACGATCTCGTGGGCGATGCGGGTGAGCACCCGGGCGATGTCCGGGGCCTCCAGGACGGGACGGGCCGAGCCGTCCTGGCCGTGCGGGCGTTCGGTGCTGCTGGTGTCCATAGGAAACGGACCTCCTTCTCCGCCTCACGGGACGGACCTTAAAGGACGTCGGAATTGCGCCGTCCACGGTAGCAGGCCGCGCGTTCCCCCAGTTCACCCCCTCACCGTGCGCCCCGGGGCGAGGCAAGGAAGAGTCGGTGCTGACCATTCGGCTTGACGCATGCAAGTCACGCTGCGTAACCTCACAGTGAGTCACCAGCCTTCGTCCGGGGAGCCATATGTCCAGCGAATACGCCAAGCAGCTCGGGGCCAAGCTCCGGGCCATCCGCACCCAGCAGGGCCTGTCACTCCACGGCGTCGAGGAGAAGTCCCAGGGCCGTTGGAAGGCAGTGGTGGTCGGTTCGTACGAGCGCGGGGACCGCGCCGTGACCGTCCAGCGCCTTGCCGAACTGGCGGACTTCTACGGGGTCCCGGTGCAGGAGCTCCTGCCCGGCACCACGCCCGGCGGTGCCGCCGAGCCGCCGCCGAAGCTCGTCCTGGACCTGGAGCGCCTCGCCCACGTCCCGGCCGAGAAGGCGGGCCCGCTCCAGCGCTACGCCGCCACCATCCAGTCCCAGCGCGGCGACTACAACGGCAAGGTGCTGTCGATCCGCCAGGACGACCTGCGCACCCTCGCCGTGATCTACGACCAGTCCCCCTCGGTCCTCACCGACCAGCTCATCGGCTGGGGCGTCCTGGACGCGGACGCGCGCCGCGCGGTGGCCCACGAGGAGGGCTGAGCCGCCCGCCCGGGTAGGGCACAGCAGAAACGTGCCGCCCGGGTGGTACGGACCGGTCGGTCCGTACCACCCGGGCGGCCCTTTCGCGCCCCGCGTCCTCCGAGCGCCTCGGACCACCCGTTCGGCGGTGTGCGCACGGGCGGATCGCCGGGGCGGAACGACACCGGTCCCCGTCGGGATCGACGGGGACCGGGCGGCCGGTCACGCCCTGCGCAGACCGGGCTTCAGTTCCTTCAACCGTCCGAGCAGTCCGTTGACGAAGGACGGCGAGTCGTCGGTGGAGAACTCCTTGGCCAACTCGACGGCCTCGTCCAGGACCACCGCGTCGGGCGTCCCGTCGACCCAGATGAGTTCGTAGGCCCCGAGCCGCAGGATGTTCCGGTCCACGACCGGCATCCGGTCCAGCGTCCATCCCACGGAGTACTGGGCCAGCAACTCGTCGATGCGCCGTGCGTGCTGCGCGTAGCCCTCGACCAGCTCCATGGTGTACTCGCTGACCGGCGGCTGCCGGGAGTCGGTGCGTGCGTGGCGCACCCAGTCCGCGAGGACCGTCAGGACGTCCGCACCGCGCTGGTCGCCCTCGAACAGGATCTGGAAGGCGCGCTTGCGGGCCGTGTTCCGGGCAGCCACGGTTAGCTGTTCACCCGGCCGAGGTAGTCGCCCGAACGCGTGTCGACCTTGATCTTCTCACCGGTGGTGATGAAGAGCGGGACCTGGATCTCGTAGCCGGTCTCCAGCTTGGCGGGCTTGGTGCCGCCGGTGGAGCGGTCGCCCTGGACGCCGGGCTCGGTCTCCGCGATGACCAGCTCGACGGCGGTCGGCAGCTCGACGAAGAGCACGTTGCCCTCGTGCTGCGCGACGGTGGCCTCGAAGCCCTCCAGGAGGAAGTTCGCGGCGTCGCCGACCGTCTTGCGGTCGATGTGCAGCTGGTCGTAGGTCTCCATGTCCATGAACACGAAGTACTCGCCGTCCATGTAGGAGAACTGCATGTCGCGCTTGTCGACGGTGGCCGTCTCGACCTTGACGCCGGCGTTGAAGGTCTTGTCGACGACCTTCCCGGAGAGGACGTTCTTGAGCTTGGTGCGCACGAAGGCCGGGCCCTTGCCGGGCTTGACGTGCTGGAACTCGACGACGGACCAGAGCTGGCCCCCGTCGAGCTTGAGCACCATGCCGTTCTTGAGGTCGTTCGTGGAAGCCACGGTTGCGGAATCTCCTGGACTGACGTGGACGACCAGCGGGGCCCGCGTCCGGCGGCTCAGCGTGCGCTGAGGCTAGAGCGCCAGCAGCTCCTTGGTCGTGATGGTGAGTAGCTCGGGTCCGCCGTCCGCCTCGGAGCGGACGACGAGCGTGTCATCGATCCGGACCCCGCCCCGGCCAGGGAGGTGAACCCCCGGTTCGACGGTGACCGGCACACGAGCGTCCAGTTTACCCATGGCGGAGGGGGCGAGCTGCGGGTCCTCGTTGTTTTCGAGCCCCACCCCGTGGCCGGTGCGGGGGGAGAGCCCCTCCCGGTGCCCCGCCGCCGCCAACACCTGGCGCGCCGCCGCGTCCACGTCCCGGCAGGCGGCGCCGGGCGCCAGTGCCTCCCGTCCGGCCCGCTGAGCGGCGAAAACGGCCTCGTACAACTCGACCTGCCAGTCCGCGGGCGAGGTGCCGATGACGAAGGTGCGACCGATCTCGCACCGGTAGCCGCGGTAGGCGGCGCCCAGGCAGACGGAGAGGAAGTCGCCCTCCTCGACCCTCCGGTCGGTGGGCCGGTGGCCCACCCGGCCCGCGTCCGGACCGGTCCCCACCGAGGTGGCGAACGCGGGGCCGTCCGCACCGTGGTCGACCAGGCGCCGTTCGAGTTCCAGGGCCAGGTGCCGCTCGGTGCGCCCCACCAGGATCGACTCCAGCAGCTCGCTCAGGGCCTGGTCGGCGATCTCGGCGGCGATCCGCAGACAGCTGATCTCGTCCTCGTCCTTGACCAGTCGGAGCTGTTCGACGGCCCCGCCCAGATCGGTCAGTCGCAGCCCCGGGGCGGCAGCGGTGACCGCCCGGTGCCGGGCCACGGTCAAGTGGTGCTCCTCGACGGCCAGCGAGTCGAGGCCCCGGCCCGCCGCCACGGCCGCCGCGGTGACCGCGCTGTCCTCACGGGGCCCGGTGAGCGTCCGGGTCGGGAGGGTGTCGTCGGGCTGGGGGGTGCCCGGTCGGGGCTCCGGGGGCCCCGCCTGGACGAGGAGGTCGCCGCCCTCGGCCAGCAGCAGGGTGGCGCCCACGGGCGCGGAACCGGCGAGGTAGCGGATGTTCGCGGGCCGGGAGACGAGGACGGCTGCGGTACCGGTGGCCGTGATGCGCTCCCGCAGGCGGTCCCTGCGGCTCGCGTGGGTCTCTGCCATGTCCCGAGCCTACGAGCGAAGGCGCCGAAGGGCCCGGTCAGCGCGTCCGGACGGGCTGGCCCGGCACACCTCAGGCCGGGGGCGGGGTGGCGACGGCCCGGGCCAGCGCCTCGTTCAGGGCGCGCGCCGTGCCGGCGACGTCCAGCTGGGAGTTGTCGATGATGGGCAGGCCCGAGCCGTACCAGCCGGCCATCCGGGCGTGGATGTGGGCGACCTCCTCGTCGCCGAGCCGGCGGTTGCCCCGGCGCCTGGCGTTGCGCTCCAGCACCACTTCCAGACCCGGCAACAGCACCACCGGCAGCAGCCCGGGCCCCACGTGCCGCTTCCAACCGCCGAGGCCGACCACCGGGCGGTCGGGGAAGACCGCGTCGTCGATGACGCAGGAGATGCCGTTGGCGAGGAAGTTGCGGGCGGCGAACCCGCAGGTGCGGCGGGCCAGCCGGTACTGCGCCTCGGAGTGGTCGTTCCAACCGTCCTGCGGGTCGGCGAAGCCGCAGCGCACCCATTCCCGGACGTCGTCGAGGCTGATGTGCGCGGTGGGGGTGCGCCGGCGGTCGGCCCAGTACCGGGCGACGCTGGTCTTCCCGGCGCCCGCGGGACCGATGAGCAGGACGGCCAGGGTCGTCGTGGAGAGGTCGGCGGTCGGGCCGTGCGGCGGGCTCCCCACGGGGACGCCCGGGGGCAGGGGGACGTGCCCGGTGGCCTCCGGCACGGGCGGGGCGCCCGCGGGCACCGGCGGCGGGCCGGCCGGCCGGCCGGGGGCGCCGTGCGGCGCCGGCGGCGGCAGCGGGAAGTCCGGGGCGGCGGCGGGCGGGGCCGGGGGAACGGGAGGCGGCCACGGGGCCCCCGGTCGTCCGTGCGGCGGCAGCGCCGCTTCCCCTGCGTGCATCCGGTACCACTCCGTCTCGTCGGGCCCGTCCCGGAGGGGTGTCGGACCGGTGGGCCGCGTCTCCTACGGGCAACTGACGGCGGTCGTGGAGAAGTTCCCGAACGCACCGTCCGGTTCCCCGCGGTCGGCCCGTGCGGGGAGCACCCCGCGCCGAACGGTACCCGCCCCGGGCCGGGCCGTGCGGCCGGTCCGGGGCGGAAAGGGGACTACTGGGCGACTTCCCCGTAGGCGGCGAGCAGCACCGCCGGGTCAGGGCCCTCCAGGACCACCGGACGGGCGAGGCCGTCGAGGACGATGAAGCGCAGCAGGTCGCCCCGGGACTTCTTGTCGACCTTCATGGTCTCCAGCAGCTTGGGCCACTGGTCGTAGCGGTAGCTCAGGGGCAGGCCGACCGACTCCAGGACGGTGCGGTGCCGGTCGGCGGTCGCGTCGTCCAGGCGTCCCGCGAGGCGCCCCAGCTCGGCGGCGAAGTGCATGCCGACGGCGACGGCGGCGCCGTGCCGCCACTGGTAGCGCTCGTTCTTCTCGATGGCGTGGGCCAGGGTGTGGCCGTAGTTGAGGATCTCCCGGCGACCGGACTCCTTGAGGTCCCCGGAGACCACCTCGGCCTTGACCTTGACGGCCCGTTCGATCAGTTCGGCGGTGTGCGGGCCGGCCGGGGTGCGGGCGGCTTCCGGGTCGGCCTCCACGAGGTCGAGGATCACCGGGTCCGCGATGAAGCCCGCCTTGATGATCTCGGCGAGCCCGGAGACGTAGTCGTGCACCGGCAGCGACTCCAGCGCGGCGAGGTCGCACAGCACCCCGGCCGGCGGGTGGAAGGCGCCGACCAGGTTCTTGCCCTCGGCGGTGTTGATGCCCGTCTTGCCGCCGACGGCCGCGTCGACCATGCCGAGGACCGTGGTGGGCACCGCGATCCAGCGGACCCCGCGCAGCCAGCTGGCGGCGACGAACCCGGCGAGGTCGGTGGTGGCCCCGCCGCCGACGCCGACGATCACGTCGGTGCGGGTGAACCCGGACTGCCCCAGCGCCTTCCAGCAGTACGCGGCGACCTCGGCGGTCTTGGCCTCCTCTGCGTTGGGCACCTGGATGGCGACCGCTTCGAAGCCCTGCTCGGCGAGGTCCGCCCGCAGCGCCTCGCCGGTCTCGGCCAGCGCCTCGGGGTGGATCACGGCCACCCGCTTGGCCCGCCCGCCGACCAGGGGGCCCAGTTCGCCGAGGAGCTGACGGCCGATGAGCACCTCGTAGGGTTCGGTGCCGGCCGTCCCGGCGACCTGGATGCGGATGGGCTGCTGGGCGGTCATGAGGTCTTCTCCTGCGAGGGGTCTGGGGGCAGTCCGAGCGCGTCGAGGACCGCCCCGGCCACCTCTTCGGGGGCGCGGCCGTCGGTCGGGACGACGACGCGGGCCACCTCCCGGTAGAGCGGGAGGCGGGCCTCCATCAACTCGCGCCACTGCCGGCGCGGGTTGACGGCGAGCAGCGGGCGGGCGACGTCGAGGCCGGTGCGCCGGACCGCCTCCGCCACGTCCATCGACAGGAAGACGACGGGGCGGTCGACGAGCAGGGCCCGGGTCCCGGGGTCGAGGACGGCCCCGCCCCCGAGGGCCAGGACGCCCTCGTGGGTGGCGAGGGCGGTGCGCACGGCGTCCTTCTCGACGGCCCGGAAGTAGGGCTCGCCCTCTTCCACGAAGATCTCGGAGACGGGGCGGCCCTCGGCGGCGACGATGTCGTCGTCGGTGTCGCGGTAGGGCAGGCCGAGCCGGTCGGCGAGCAGCGCGCCCACGGTGGACTTGCCGACGCCCATCGGGCCGACCAGCACGACCGCCGGGCCCGGGCGCCCGGGCTGCGGGGTCACGGCCGTCACCGGATGTGCAGGTGGTCGAGGTAGGACCGGACGTTGCGGGCGGTCTCGGGGACGCTGTCGCCGCCGAACTTCTCGGCGACCGCATCGGCGAGGACCAGGGCGACCATGGCCTCCGCGACGATCCCGGCGGCCGGCACCGCGCACACGTCGGAGCGCTGGTGGTGGGCCTTGGTGGCCTCGCCGGTGGCCACGTCGACGGTGGCCAGTGCGCGCGGCACGGTGGCGATGGGCTTCATCGCGGCGCGCACCCGCAGCAGTTCCCCGGTGCTGAGGCCGCCCTCGGTGCCGCCGGAGCGGCCGGTGGAGCGCTTGAGCCCTTCGGGGGTGCTCACGATCTCGTCGTGGGCCTTCGAGCCCGGGACCCGGGCCAGTTCGAAGCCGTCGCCGACCTCCACGCCCTTGATCGCCTGGATGCCCATCAGCGCCGCGGCGAGGCGGGCGTCGAGGCGGCGGTCCCAGTGGACGTGCGAGCCCAGCCCGACCGGGACGCCGTAGGCGAGGACCTCGACCACTCCGCCGAGGGTGTCGCCGTCCTTGTGGGCCTGGTCGATCTCGGCGACCATCGCCTTGGAGGCCTCCGTGTCGAAGCAGCGCACCGGGTCGGCGTCGAGCCGCTCGACGTCGCCGGGAACGGGGAGGAGGCCGTAGGGGGCCTTGGCCGCCGCGAGTTCCACGACGTGGCTGACGATCTCGATGCCCGCGGTCTCCTTGAGGTAGGAGCGGGCGACGGCGCCGAGGGCGACCCGGGCCGCGGTCTCGCGGGCGGAGGCGCGCTCCAGGATGGGGCGGGCCTCGTCGAAGCCGTACTTCTGCATGCCCGCGAGGTCGGCGTGACCGGGGCGGGGACGGGTCAGCGGGGCGTTGCGGGCCGAGCCGGCGAGTTCCTCCGGGTCGACCGGGTCGGCCGCCATGACCTGTTCCCACTTGGGCCACTCGCTGTTGCCGACCATGATCGCCACGGGCGAGCCCAGCGTGAGGCCGTGCCGCACGCCGCCGATGAAGGTGATCTCGTCGCGCTCGAACTTCATCCGGGCGCCGCGACCGTAGCCCAGGCGGCGCCGGGCGAGGTGGTCGGCCACCATCTCCGTGGTGATCGGGACGCCTGCGGGAAGACCCTCCAGCGTCGCCACCAAGGCGGGGCCGTGCGACTCCCCCGCGGTCAGCCAGCGCAACCTGCTCAACGGTGCTCCTCCTGTGGACCCGCGCATGCGACTGATACGGCCGGGCCGGGTGCGCAGTCCTGTGCCCGCCTCCCCCGATCCTCGCACGTCCCGGAGGGTCGCCCGTTCGAAGGTCCAGCAGGCGGACGCCGACGGAAGGGCGCCGTCCCACCCGGACCCGGGCGCGCACGCCGGCTCAGCGGGCGGCGAGCGCCCCTTCTCCCGCACGGCGCATGGCGGCCAGCGGCGCCGACCGTCCGGTCATCCGCTCGACCTGGAGCACCGCCTGGTGGACGAGGAGGTCCAGTCCGCTGACGACGGCGCCCCCGTGGGCGGACCAGCGCGCCGCCAGCGCGGTCGGCCAGGGCTCGTAGAGCACGTCGAACAGGGTGGCCGGGCGTTCGGGGACCTCGGCGGCGAGCGCGTCGGTGGTGCCGGCGGGGGTGGTGGCGATCACCAGGGGGGCGCGCAGGGCGCGGGCGGCGTCCGCCCAGTCGGCGGTGCGGACCTCGATGCCGAGGCGCTCGCCCCACTGCCGCATCTCGGCCGCCCGGGCGGCGGAGCGCACGTAGGCGGTGATCTCACCGGTGCAGATCCGGGCGAGGGCGGCGAGCGCGGAGGAGGCGGTGGCCCCGGCGCCGAGCACGGCGGCGGAGTCCACGGTCTCGACGCCGCGCTCCCGCAGGGCCGCGACCATGCCGGGGACGTCGGTGTTGTCGCCGGTGCGGCGGCCGTCCTCGGTGAGGACCACCGTGTTGACGGCCTCGACCGCGGCGGCGGTGTCGCTGACCTCGTCCAGCAGGGGTATCACCGCGCGCTTGAGCGGCATGGTCAGGGAGAGCCCGGCCCACTGCGGACCGAGCCCGGCGAGGAAGCCGGGCAGCGCCGCCTCGTCCACCTCGAACCGGTCGTAGCTCCAGGCGTCGAGGCCGAGCTCGGCGTAGGCGGCGCGGTGCAGGACCGGGGACAACGAATGGGCGATGGGCGAGCCCAGGACGGCCGCCCGGGTGCGGTCAGTCGCCCTTCGTGCGTCCGGCATTGAACTCCTCCACCAGCTTGTTGTGGTCGGTCAGGTTGTCGGTGAAGGTCGTCGTCTTGCCGTCGACGGAGACGAAGAACATCCAGCCGCCGTCGTCCGGTTCGAGCGCGGCGCTCAGGGCGTCCTCGCCGGGGTTGCCGATCGGCCCGGGCGGCAGGCCCTTGTAGAAGTAGGTGTTGTACGGGTGGTCGAGGTTGCGGATCTCCTTGATGGAGATGTCGAGCTTGCTCTGGTTCCTCAGGTAGTTGTAGGTGGAGTCGAACTCGATCTTCTGGTTGGTGACCGTGTTGTCGGGCTTGAGCCGGTTGTAGACGACGGCCGCCATCTTCTTGAAGTCGTCGTGCGTCCTGCCCTCGGCCTGGACCAGACTGGCCACCGTGATGAGCTCCAGGGGGCCCTTCAACCCCAGCTCCCGGGCCTTGCCGTCGAGGTCGTGGGCCGCGTACTGGCTCTTCGCACGGGAGATCATCTTCTTGAGCACCTCGGCCGGCTCGGCGCCCTCGGCGACGGGGTAGCTCGACGGGTAGAGGAAGCCCTCCAGCGGGTCCTTGCGGCTCGCCGCGCCGTTGGTCGCCCACTCCGGCAGGCCCAGGGACTTCCACTCGGTGAGGGCGACGTCCTTGGTGGTGCCCTCGGGGAGGTCGAGCCGCTTGTCGATCTGCTCGTAGACCCAGATGTTGCGGCGGCCCTCGGCGATGATGAGGTTGTTGCGGCTCTTCGGGTCGAGCATCAGTTCCACGGCGCTGGCCGCGGACATCTGCTTGCGCAGGATGTAGGCGCCGTCCTGGATGCTCTTGCCCTGGGGGTGCCGGTTCTGCGCCTGGGTGAAAGCGTCGACGCTCTTGATGACACCGGCTTCCTTGAGCTTCTGGCCGATGAGGGAACCGATCGCACCCTTGGGGATGTCCACCGACACGTTCTCGTCGGTGCCGGCGCCCGCGAAGTCCTCGGGTGCTCCGTAGCGGTCCTGGTAGAACTGGTAGCCGAAGTAGCCGACGGCGCCGATCCCGCCCACGAAGACCGCGGTCACCAGGAGGCAGGCGCAGCCGTTGCGGCGTTTGCGCTTGCCCTCCTTGCCGCTGCGGCCCCCCCGGCGGTCTTCGCGCCCGCCGGACCGACCGGGCGGTTCTTCGTCTTCGTAGTCGTAGTCGTCCGGCGCGTCCGCGTGGCGTGGGGCGGCCGGGGCCTCCCGGTCGGGGCGGGCCGGGTCCCAGTCCTCCCGGTCGCCGGCGGACTCGTCGGGCGGGGCCGGGGCGGCGGTCCGGTGGGCGGGGGGCCTCGGCGGCGGGTACGCCTCCGGGGTGCCGTAGTAGTCGGGGGGCTCGGCCCCGTACGCCTCGGGGTGACCGGCGTACGGCGCGGTCGGATCGGTGCCGTAGGGGATCTGGCCGGGCTGGGCCGCCTCCCAGCCGCCCTGGTACTGCTGGCCGTAGCCGTCCGAGTGCCCCGGGGCGGGCTGCTGCCCGGTCCACTGGTCGTAGCCCTGGCCGGCGTGCTGCTGTTGGACGTACTCCTGCGGGTGTCCCGACTGCGGCTCCAAGGGCCCGGCACCGTACTGCGGACCGCCCCGCGGGTACTGCTGCTGGCCGGTCTGCGGGGACTGGCCGGGGTGGCCCTGCTGCCCTCCCCATCCGACGTCCCCGTGCGACGGGTCCTCCGGATACCACGGTTCGGAGCCCTGGCCCCGGCCATATTCAGTCATGTGTCCCCATCGAGCCGCGAGGCGGGCCGGGGGCGCTCGCGGCGCACCCTCGCGCCCACCTCTTTGCTGTGCGGCGGCTGTTCGAACACCGTCGCATCGCGCGGAACGTTACCGTATCGCGATCAGATGACCACTTCGACGCCCTCTCCGGGGGCCCGACCAGACGCCCGTTCGGACTCCAGAGCGTTCTGGAGGATCACCACAGCGGCAACCTGGTCGATGACAGACCGGCCCTTTCGGGACGTGACGCCCGAGGCGCGCAGTCCCTGCGTGGCCGTAACTGTGGTCATCCTCTCGTCCACCAGACGCACCGGGACGGGGGCGATCGCGGCCGCGAGCCGTCCGGCGAACGCACGGACCTTGGTCGCCGCCGGGCCCTCCCCGCCCTTCAGGGAGCGGGGAAGCCCGACGACGACCTCGATCGGTTCGTACTCGTCGACCAGCTGACGCAGCCGCCGGTGGGCGGCCGGGACGTCGCGTCCCGGCACGGTCTCCACCGGGGTGGCGAGGATGCCGTCGGGGTCGCAGGAGGCGACGCCGATCCGGGCGTCACCCACGTCGATCGCCAGTCTGCGGCCCCGGCGCATCAGGCCGCCGTCTCGGCGACGAGCCGCTCGACGGCGACGACGGCGTCGCCGACCGCGGCGGCGTTCTGACCGCCGCCCTGGGCGACGTCCGGCTTGCCGCCCCCGCCGCCGCCGAGCGTCTTGGCCGCGGCGCGGACCAGGTCGCCGGCCTTGAGGCCGCGGGCGCGGGCGCCGTCGTTGGTGGCGATGACGGTGAGCGGCTTGCCGCCGACCGTGGTGAACAGGGCCACGACGGCGGGCCGACCGCCCTGGATGCGCCCGCGGACGTCGAGGACCAGCTTGCGCAGGTCGTCGGCGGTGGTGCCGTCCGGCACCTGCCCGGTGACCAGGGCTACCCCGTGGACGTCGCGGGCCGTCTCGGCGAGCCCGGCGGCGGCCTGGAGGACCTTCTCGGCACGGAAGCGCTCGATCTCCTTCTCGGCCTCGCGCAACTTGGCGAGCATGCCCGCGACCTTCTCGGGCAGTTCCTCGGGACGGCCCTTGACCAGCTCCTGGAGCTGGGCGACGACGGTGTGCTCCCGGGCCAGGAAGTTGTAGGCGTCGACGCCCACCAGGGCCTCGATGCGCCGGACGCCGGAGCCGATCGAGGACTCGCCGAGCAGCTTCACCAACCCGAGCTGGGAGGTGTTGTGGACGTGCGTGCCGCCGCACAGCTCCTTGGAGAAGTCGCCGATGGTGACGACCCGGACCCGCTCGCCGTACTTCTCGCCGAACTCGGCGATGGCACCCTGCTTCTTGGCCTCGTCGATGCTCATGACCTCGGCCTCGACGTCGAGGTCCCGGGTGAGCACCTCGTTGATCCGCTGCTCGACGTCGGTCAGCACGGCGCCGGGCACGGCGGACGGGGAGCCGAAGTCGAAGCGGAAGCGACCGGGCTGGTTCTCCGAACCGGCCTGGGCGGCGGTCGGGCCCAGGGCGTCGCGCAGCGCCTGGTGGGTCAGGTGGGTGGCGGAGTGGGCGCGGGCGATGGCGGTGCGCCGGCGCACGTCGATGGTGGCGTGGGCCGGGGCGTCGAGGGTGACCTCGCCGACCTGGACGACGCCCTTGTGCACGTAGACGCCCGGCACCGGCTTCTGGCAGTCGCGGACCTCGACCACGGCGCCCGAGTCCAGTCGGATGCGGCCGGTGTCGCCGATCTGCCCGCCGCCCTCGGCGTAGAAGGGGGTGCGGTCCAGGACGATCTCGACCTCGTCGCCCTCGGTGGCGGCGGGCGAGGCCACGCCGTCCACCAGGATGCCGACGATCCGGGACTCGCCCTGGGTGTCGACGTAGCCGATGAAGTCGGTCTCGCCCGCGCGGTCGGCGATCTCACGGTAGGCACCGAGGTCGGCGTGGCCGGTCTTCTTGGCGCGGGCGTCGGCCTTGGCGCGCTCCCGCTGCTCCTTCATCAGGCGCCGGAAGCCGTCCTGGTCGACGCTGAGGCCCTGCTCGGCGGCCATCTCCAGGGTGAGGTCGATCGGGAAGCCCCACGTGTCGTGCAGCAGGAACGCCTTCTCGCCGGGCAGGACGCTGCCGCCGGTGCTCTTGGTCTCGGTGACAGCGGTGTCGAGGATGTTGGTGCCGGCCTTGAGGGTCTTGAGGAAGGCGGCCTCCTCGGCGAGGGCGACCGACTCGATGCGGCTGCGCTCGTCCTCCAGCTCCGGGTACTGCTCGGCCATGGACCGGATGACGGTGTCCACGAGGTCGCCGACGACGGGGCCGGTGGCGCCGAGCAGGCGCATGTTGCGGATGGCGCGGCGCATGATGCGGCGCAGCACGTAGCCGCGGCCCTCGTTGCCGGGGGTGACGCCGTCGCCGATGAGCATCACGGAGGTGCGCATGTGGTCGGAGACCACGCGCAGCGAGACGTCGCTCCCGTGGGCCTTGCCGTAGGCGACGCCGGTGAGTTCGGTGGCCTTGTCGATCACGACCCGGGAGGTGTCGATCTCGTACATGTTCTGCACGCCCTGGAGGATCATGGCGAGCCGTTCGAGACCGAGGCCGGTGTCGATGTTCTTGTTGGGCAGCTCGCCGAGGATCTCGAAGTCCTCCTTGCCGGTGCCCTCGCCGCGCTCGTACTGCATGAACACGAGGTTCCAGATCTCCACGTACCGCTCGTCGTTGACGGCGGGGCCGCCCTCGACGCCGAACTCGGGGCCGCGGTCGTAGTTGATCTCGGAACAGGGGCCGCAGGGGCCGGGCACGCCCATGGACCAGAAGTTGGGACCCTTGCCGAGGCGCTGGATGCGCTCGGCGGGGACGCCGATGACGTCGCGCCAGATCCGCTCGGCCTCGTCGTCCTCCTCGTAGACCGTGATCCACAGGCGCTCGGGGTCGAGGCCGTAGCCGCCGTCCGCGAGGGAGCTGGTGAGCAGCTCCCAGGCGTAGCTGATGGCGCCTTCCTTGAAGTAGTCGCCGAAGGAGAAGTTGCCGCACATCTGGAAGAACGTGCCGTGGCGGGTGGTCTTGCCGACCTCTTCGATGTCCGGGGTGCGCACGCACTTCTGCACGCTGGTGGCCCGGGCGTGGGGCGGCTTGACCTCGCCGAGGAAGTACGGCTTGAAGGGGACCATGCCCGCCGGGACCAGGAGCAGCGTCGGGTCGTCCGCGATCAGCGACGCCGACGGCACGACGGTGTGCCCGCGCTGCTCGAAGAAGCGCAGCCAGCGACGGCGGATTTCAGCCGACTCCATCAGTGGTCCTCATTCCGGTTGTCCTTGTGCGAATACATGTCCGAACGCGCACCGTAGCCGAGGTATTTCGGCGCGGTCGGGCGCCCGGGGGGATGGGGGTCGAGGGCCGCGCGGCGCGGCGGGCCGTCCACGGGGGCGTCGAGTCCGAGCGCGTCGCCGAGTTCGGCCTCCCGCTGGAGCATGCCGGCGCGCACGTCGAGGGCGAACTCGCGCACCCGGTGGCCCGCGTCGAGGGCCTTGTCGGCGGCCTGGGCGGCGAGGCTCTCCGGGGTGAGCTGCTTGAGCTTGCGGTTGACCTTGGCGGTGGCCCAGACACCGGCCGCGGCACCCGCGGTGAACCAGAACGCACGGCGGAACATCGCTGTCTCAGTCCTTCTTCCGCCGGCCGCGGCGGGCGGTGGGCACGGTCCGGCCGACGATGACGGTGCGGCGGTTCCGCTGGGCGGGCTGGGCGGGAGCGGGCGCTGCGGACTCGGGGTCGGCGCCCTTGCGTCCGATGGCGCGGCGCACCCCGTAGCCGAACGCGGCGACCTTCACCAGGGGGCCGCCGAAGGTGGAGGCGACGGTGGTGGAGAGCGCGGAGGCGTTCGAGGTGACCTCCTGCACGTCGGAGGCGATGGCGTCGACCCGGTCGAGCTGCGTCTGGGCGGAGCGCACAGCCTCGGTGGCACCGGCGAGCAGCGGGACGGCCTGGTCGGTCACGTCCGCGACGAGCTTGGTGGTCGCCTTGAGCGTCTGGGTCAACCTCACCAGCGCGACGGCGAGGAAGGAGACCAGGATCGCCCAGAAGACGGCCACCAGGATCCCGGCAACCTCTCCACCGGACACTGTGCACCGCTCCCTGAGATGTGCGCCCGAACGGGCCGGGCTCGTATGTGGTCGTTCGCCGCCGGTCGTGGCCGACGGACGTCGTACGAGCCTATCGCGCCGGGGGTGGGGTTCCGCACGCGCGATTCCCCGCCCGCGCGGAGGGGAACCCCGGGGCGGGGCCTCGAACGGGGCCCGCGCGCACCTGGACTGATTGTACGTAACGCTTATGCGTGGGTACGCTCCGTTGCTCATGCGACCCACATCGCGGCACGGGCGGCGAACGAACGATTCTGCGCGCAGCGCCCGGGCGCCCCGTGACCTCCCGCTGGAACTGACCGCCCTGGTGGGCCGCGCCCCCGAGCTGACCCTGCTGGGCGAGGCCACGGCGCACTCCCGGCTGGTGACCGTCGTCGGCCCCGGCGGGATCGGCAAGTCACGGCTGGTCGCCCGGGCCGCCGCCACCTGCGCCCTGCCGGACGGGGCTCGCCTGGTGGACCTCGCCCCGCTGGCCGCCGGCGAACTCGTCGAGTACGCGGTGGCCCAGGCCCTGGGCCTGACCGAGCACGCGGTCCGACCGGCCCGCGCGGTGCTGGTGGACCACTTCGCGCCGCAACGGGCCCTCCTGGTCCTGGACGGCTTCGAGCACCTGGTGGACGGCTGCGCCGGGCTCGTCCGCACCTTGTTGCGGGCCGCACCGGGCCTACGGGTGCTCGCCGCCGGGCGGCGCCCCCTCGGGGTGCGGGGCGAGCGGGTGGTCCCGCTCGCCCCGCTGGCGGAGGGCGACGCCGTGGCCCTGTTCGCCGACCGGGCCGGTGCGGTCCTGCCCGGCTTCGCGCTGGACGAGGCCAACGCGGCGGACGTGCGGGAGATCTGCCGCCGGTTGGACGGCATCCCGCTCGCCGTGGAGCTGGCCGCCGGCCGGCTCACCGCGCTGTCCCCGGGGCAGTTGCTGCACCGCCTCGACGACCGGTTCCGGCTGCTGACCGGCGGCGGGCGGGACGCGCTGCCCCGGCACCGGACGCTGCGCACCGCCATCGGGTGGAGCCACGAGTTGTGCACCACGCAGGAGCGGTTGCTGTGGGCACGGCTGTCGGTCTTCTCCGGCACCTTCGACCTGGAGGCCGCGGAGTACGTGTGCGGGGGCGACGGGCTGCCCCCGGACGAAGTGCTCGACGTGCTGAGCGCCTTGCTGGACCAGTCGGTGGTGCACCGCGAGGACGGGCCCTCGGGGGCGCGCTACCGGATGCTGGAGACGGTCCGCGCCTACGGGGCGGACTGGCTGGAGGGCTCCGGGGACACGGCCCGGCTCCGCCGGCGCCACCTGGACTGGTACGCGGCGCTGGCCGCCTGGTGCGAACTGGAGTGGTTCTCCCCGCGGCAGCGGGAGGTCGCCGCCCGGGCCGCGGCGGAGCTGCCCAACGTGCGCGCGGCCCTGGAGCACGCCCTGACCGAACCCGGCGGCACCCCGGTGGCCCTGCACGTCGCGGGCACCCTGTGGTTCTGCTGGGTGGGGTGCGGTCGACTCGCCGAGGGCCGGCACTGGCTCCAACGCGGGCTGGAACTCGACTGCGGCCCCGAGGGGGCCTGCGAGAGCCCGCCGGACGTCCGGCTCAAGGCGCTGTGGGTGCTCGGCCACGTCGCGGCGCTCCAGGGTGACACGGTGGCGGCCCTCGCCGCGCTGCACGAGTGCCGGGAGGAGGCGGAGCGCACCGACGACGCCTTGGCCGTCGCCCACGCCGAACACCGCACCGGGGTGCTGGCGCTGGTCGCCGACGACGCGGAGCGCGCCGAGCGGCTGCTGCGCTCGGCGCTCGACCGCTACCGGGAGATCGGCGAACTGAACAGCAACGTGCTGATGGCCCGGGTGGAACTGGCGACGGCACTGATCTTCCAGCACGATCCGCTCGCCGGAGGGCCCGGGGACCCGGACGGAGGCCGGGACGCGGTGGCGGAGGCCGTGCGGTGGTGCGAGGAGGTGCGCGAGGCGTGCGAGGACCACGGGGAGCGCTGGGCGCTGTCCTACGCGCTGCTGGTGCTCGCCTACGCGGCCTGGTCCGAGGGCGATCCGGCCCGGGCCCGACGGCTGTTGGAGGAGGGCCTGGTCATCGGCCACGCCTTCGGGGACCTGCTGGGCGTCGCCCTGGCCGTCGAACTGCTCGCCCTGGTCACCCTGGACGAGGGCGACCCCGGGGAGGCGGCGGTGCTCCAGGGCGCGGCGGGCGGTCTGTGGCCCTCGGCGGGGCGGCCGTCGTTCGGGCCGGCGTCGCCGAGGGCGGCGCGGGCGCCCCGTGCGCTGGGCGAACGACGCGCCCGCGCCGCCCTCGGCGACGCACGGTACGAGGAGGGCCTGCGGCGGGGCGCGCCGCTCGGCCTGGACGCGGCGGTCCGGCGCGCCCTGGGGCGGGGCGCCGGCCCGGTGCCGGCCCCGCCGGAGTGCCCGCGGGAAGCGGCGGACGCACGAACACCGGGGCCCGTCGCCCCGCCCGCTCCGTGGAGCGGGGAGGCGACGGGCCCCGGTGCGTGACGCGGAGGTCTACGTCCGGATCAGCGGGCGTAGTACTCGACGACGAGCTGCTCGTCGCAGATCACGGGGATCTCCTTGCGCTGCGGGTCCCGGTCGAGGCGGAAGGCCAGGGCCTTCAGGTTGACCTGGAGGTAGCGCGGGGTCTCGCCGTCGGCGGCGTAGCCACCCTCGCGGGAGACCTGGAACAGCGTCTTCTCGCGGGAGCGCTCGCGCACCATCACGACGTCGTCGGGGCGCACGCGGAAGGAGGGCTTGTCGACCTTCTTGCCGTTGACCTCGATGTGGCCGTGGACGACCATCTGGCGGGCCTGGTAGATCGTGCGGGCGATCCCGGAGCGCAGGACCAGCGCGTCGAGGCGCCGCTCCAGCTCGATGATCAGGGCCTCGCCGGTCTTGCCCTGGACCTTGCTGGCGCGGTCGTAGGCGCGGACCAGCTGACGCTCGGAGACGTCGTACTGCGCGCGCAGGCGCTGCTTCTCCAGCAGACGGACCTTGTAGTCCGAGGTCTGCTTGCGACCGCGGCCGTGCTCGCCCGGCGGGTAGGGGCGGGCCTCGAAGTACTTGACGGCCTTGGGGGTCAGCGCGATGCCGAGGGCACGCGACTTCTTGACCTTGGGACGGGACTGGTTCGCCACGAACCAACCTCTCTCACTCTGTACGAATACGGCTTCACCAGGGTTAGGGGAGGTCGCATCCGCAGCCGGGGAAACCCGCCGGACCCGGAGGGTCCTTCGGGCAGCCGCTCCCCTGGTCTGGGCACATACGTGCAGCACGCGAGTGGCCCACCGACCTCCGCAGGGGGGTGGTGGGCTGCCCGCGACACCGTTCGACGGTGCGCGACGCTCCTGGGACCGTCCTCGCGGACGGATCCCGGCTGCCTGTCCCGCTCTGGTGAGCCGACCGGGGTCGGACACGGGACGCAGCGCTCCGGCAAGTTTACCCGGTGTCCGGGGCGCCGGTGACCCGGCTACTGCTCCGGGGCCGGCGGGGCCGGCGGCGGCTCGCCCTTGAGGCGCGCCCGGACCCGCTCCACCACGTCCGCGTAGCGGGCCTCCGCCCCGTAGCGGGTGGGCTGGTAGTAGCGCTTGGCCTCGACGGCCTCCGGGGCGTACTGCTGGGTCGCGATGCCGCCGGGCACGTCGTGCGGGTACACGTACCCCTGGGCGTGGCCGAGCTTGGCCGCGCCCCGGTAGTGGCCGTCCCTCAGGTGCGGCGGGACCGGGCCGGCGAGGCCCGCCCGGACGTCGGCCAGGGCGGCGCCGATGGCGAGCGTCGCGGCGTTGGACTTCGGGGCCAGTGCCAGGGCGATGGTCGCGTGGCTGAGGGTGAGCGCGGCCTCGGGGAAGCCGATGAGCGCCACGGCCTGGGCGGCGGCGACGGCGGTGGGCAGGGCGGTGGGGTCGGCGAGGCCGATGTCCTCGCTGGCGGAGATCATCAGCCGCCGGGCGATGAAGCGGGGATCCTCACCGGCCTCGATCATGCGGGCCAGGTAGTGCAGGGCGGCGTCCACGTCGGAACCGCGGATGGACTTGATGAGGGCGCTGGCCACGTCGTAGTGCTGGTCACCGGCGCGGTCGTAGGTCACCGCGGCCCGGTCGACCGACTCCTCCAGGGTGGTCAGGGTGAGGGCGCCCTCGCCCTTGGCCAGGGCTGCGCCGGCACCCGCCTCCAGGGCGGTCAGGGCCCGACGGGCGTCCCCGCCGGCGATCCGCAGCAGGTGCCCCTCGGCGTCCTCGTCGAGGGTGAGCGCGCCGTCGAGCCCCCGGGCGTCGGCGAGGGCCCGGCGCAGCAGTCCGCGGACGTCGTCGTCGGCCAGCGGCTCCAGGGTGAGCAACAGGGAGCGGGAGAGCAGCGGGGAGATCACCGAGAAGTAGGGGTTCTCGGTGGTGGCGGCGATGAGGGTGATCCAGCGGTTCTCCACGGCGGGCAGCAGGGAGTCCTGCTGCGCCTTGCTGAAGCGGTGGATCTCGTCCAGGAAGAGAACCGTTTCCTTGCCGTAGCCGCCGGTGGCGCGGCGGGCGCCGTCGATGACGGCGCGGACCTCCTTGACGCCCGCGGTGATCGCCGACAGCTCCACGAACCGCTTGTTGGTGGCCTGGGAGACGACGTACGCCAGGGTCGTCTTGCCGGTGCCGGGCGGGCCCCAGAGGATCACCGAGGAGGGCCCCGCGGGGCCGCCACCGCCCTCGCCGACCAGTCGGCGCAGGGGTGCGCCCGGCTTGAGCAGGTGTTGTTGGCCGACGACCTCGTCGAGGCTGCGCGGACGCATGCGCACGGCCAGCGGCCTGCTCGCCGGGTCCCTCTCCTGACGTTCCTCGGCTGCCGCGGTGAAGAGATCGGGTTCCACATCGGGAAGCCTATGTCACGGCACCGACAGCGCGGCCCGTGCCGCCGGCGGCACGGGCCGCGGGGCTCAGCTGGCGTTCCAGAGCTGGTCCTGCCAGCGGGTCAGCACCAGCATGGCGATGATGCCGACGTGCACCAGGGGCAGGACCCAGGTGAACTCCTCCAGGAAGCGCTTCAGCCCGGCCGGCGCCGGCAGGAAGCCGTTGCGCACGTTGAACGAGGTCACGTACCAGAACATCAGGATCGTCGCGACCCAGGCGAGGTTGCACCACAGGCACAGGGCGTTGATCTCGTACAGCGACTGGTAGGTGAGCCAGGCGCAGAAGCCGACGCCGAAGAGCATGCCGGCGTTGAGGGTGAGCCAGTACCAGCGGGGGAAGCGGGCGCCGGCGAGCAGGCCCATACCGACGCAGATGACCATGCCGTAGGTGACCAGCCCCAGCATCGGGTTGGGGAACCCGAAGACGGACGCCTGGTCGCTCTTCATGATGTTGCCGCAGGAGATGATCGGGTTGACGCTGCACCCGGGGACGTAGTCCGGGTCCTCCAGCAACTTGAACTTGTCCAGGGTGATGATCCAGGAAGCCAGCAGGCCGGCGGCGCCCGTGACCACCAGCAGCAAGGCGAGCCCCCGCCCGGCCCCCGCTCTGGTGGTGGGGTCCGGCGAGGGGGAGGGAACCCGGGGTTCTGCCGCCGCTGTCTTGGTCATCTCGGTCATCTCGCCGCTTCCGTCAGTCGAGTCACGGTCCAAGGGCATCGTCATTGTGCCGTACCCGCCTGTGGACGCACCGTTCGCTGCGCATAAGCGTCGTCCGCCGGGCCGGGCGCCGTCGCAGGTGGCCGCGGGCCGGGGACGGGACGAGGGGGTCGAACGGCACCCGGCCGCGCGACCCCCTCGTACGGTTGTGCTCCCCGCGCCTCAGCCGAGCCGGGAGCGGACCCCGTCCACGACGGAATCCAGGGCGATCGGTTCCTGGGCGCCCGACTCCATGTCCTTGAGCTGGACGACGCCCTCGGCCAGGTCCCGCTCCCCCGCGACCAGCGCGAACCGGGCGCCGGAGCGGTGGGCGGACTTCATCGCGGACTTGATGCCCCGGCCGCCGTAGGCGAAGTCGGCCGCGATCCCCGCCCGGCGCAGTTCGGCGACCACCCCGAAGAGCGTCCTGCGGGCCGCCTCGCCGAGCGGGACCGCGTACACGCTGGTGGCGGGCGGGAGGTCGAGGACGATCCCCTCGGCCTCCAGGGCGAGGACCGTCCGGTCCACGCCGAGGGCCCAGCCCACCGAGGGCAGCGCGGGGCCGCCGATCATCTCGGACAGGCCGTCGTAACGACCGCCGCCGCCCACCGCGGACTGGGCGCCGAGGCCGTCGTGGACGAACTCGAAGGTGGTGCGGGTGTAGTAGTCGAGACCGCGCACCAGCCGCGGGTCGTCCTCGAAGGCGACGCCCTGGGCGATCAGCAGCTCGCGCACCTCGGCGTGGTAGGCCCGGCACTCCTCGCACAGGTGGTCCCGCAGCAGCGGGGCGCCCACCAACTGCGCCTGCACCTCGGGACGCTTGTCGTCGAGCACCCGCAGCGGGTTGATCTCGATGCGGCGGCGGGTCTCCTCGTCGAGGTCCAGACCGCGCAGGAAGTCCTGGAGGGCGGCCCGGTAGGCGGGCCGGCAGACGCGGTCGCCGAGCGAGTTGAGCAGGATGCGGAACCGGCTCAGGCCCAGCGACCGGTACGCCTGGTCCGCGAGCACGATCAGCTCCGCGTCCAGGGCCGGGTCCTCGGTGCCGATGGCCTCGGCGCCGACCTGCGAGAAGTGGCGGTAACGGCCCTTCTGGGGGCGCTCGTAGCGGTAGTAGGAGCCGGAGTACCAGAGCTTGACCGGCAGGTTGCCGGCCTTGTGGAGGTTGGCCTCCAGTGCGGCGCGCAAGACGGAGGCGGTGCCCTCGGGGCGCAGCGCGAGTTCGCTGCCGCCCTTGGTGGTGAGGGTGTACATCTCCTTGGTGACGATGTCGGTGGACTCGCCGACGCCGCGGGCGAAGAGTTCGACGTCCTCGAAGCCGGGGGTCTCGACGTAGCCGTAGCCGGAGGCGCGCAGCGGGGCGGCGAGGGCGTCCCGCACGGCGAGGAACGCCGCGCTGGTCGGGGGGATCAGGTCGTACGTGCCCTTGGGGGCGGTGAAGGTGCTCACGGGGTCTTCGTCTCGTCACATTCCTCGTCGGGGAGCCGTGGGGGCTCCCTGGCCGTCGGCCACCTGCCGCAGATGGGGGTTGGTGGCGCGTTCCCGGCCGATGGTGGTCTGGGGACCGTGGCCGGACAGCACCACGGTCGAGTCGTCCAGGGGCAGGCACACCCGGGCCAGGGACCGCAGGATCTCGGGGTGGCTGCCGCCGGGCAGGTCGGTACGTCCGATGGAGCCGGCGAAGAGCAGGTCGCCCGAGAAGAGGACGGACGGGACGTCCGCGGCCTCGGGCATCCGGAAGGTCACCGACCCCCTGGTATGGCCCGGGGCGTGCGCGACGGAGAACTCCAGACCGGCCAACTCCAGCGCCGAGCCGTCGGTCAGCTCCCGCAGGTCGTCGGGCTCCCCCACGGTCAGCTCGCCCATCAGGGGGGCGCCGATGGCCCGGCCGAGCGCCTTCTCGGGGTCGCTCATCATGTACCGGTCCTCGGGGTGGATCCAGGCGGGCACGTCGTGCGCGCCGCACACCGGGACCACCGAGGCGACGTGGTCGATGTGGCCGTGGGTGAGGACGACCGCGACGGGCTTGAGGCGATGCTTGGCGATGGCCTCCTCGACCCCCTGGGCGGCCTGGTGGCCCGGGTCGATGATCACGCACTCCTCGCCCGCGGCGGGGGCCACCAGATAACAATTGGTGCCCCAGGCCCCGGCGGGGAACCCCGCAATGAGCACGATCGTCCTTCGTGTGTCTCGGATCTTCTCGCCGACGCCCCGCACGAACGCGTACGAACGGGAGGCCGTGACGCCCTCCGTCCGGAGGGCTCGACTTCCCCAGAGCCTACCGGCGCTGCCGTTCCCACAGCGAACCCGGATACGGTACGGGGCACATGTGCAAGCGGTCAGGGTCTTGCAGGCGGAGCGACGACCCGGCCACGACAGGAACGGAGACATCCCGTTGGTCAGCCAGGAGCAGCGGCGGCGGCAGCTCGCCCGGGAGAAGTTCTTGCGGCAGCAGCAGCGGCGCGAGGACGCGCGCCGCCGGGGGCGGACGCGCAACGCGGTGATCGCGTCGGCGCTCGCGGTGGTGTTGGCCGGCGGCGCGGTGTCGTACGCGGCGGGCGCCTTCGACGGCGACGACAAGAAGAAGGAGACCGACGCCGCCGCCCCGCCGAGCAAGGGCCCGGACCCGTGCGCCAAGCCGGCCGCGGGCAAGCCGAAGACGGCGACGTACAAGAAGGAGCCGAAGCTCGCGATCGACGAGTCGGCGACCTACACGATGAAGCTGGACACCACCTGCGGTGCCATCGACGTCGAGTTGGACGCGGCGGCGGCGCCCCGCACGGTGAACTCGTTCGACTTCCTGCTGGACAAGGGCTACCTGGACCACACGACGTGCCACCGGCTCACCACCACCGGCATCTACGTGCTCCAGTGCGGCGACCCGCAGGGCACCGGGCAGGGCGGGCCGGGCTACTCGATCCCGGACGAGAACCTGAAGGACAAGCGGCTCAAGGGGAACGTGTACCCGGCGGGCACGGTCGCCATGGCCAACCAGTACAACCCGCAGACGAAGCAGGGCCGGGACACCGGGGGCAGCCAGTTCTTCCTGGTCTACCAGGACAGCCAGCTGCCGCCCGACTACACCCCGTTCGGGACGGTTTCCGCGGAGGGCATGAAGGTCCTCAAGAAGATCGCGGACGCCGGTGCGACGGCCCCCGACCAAATGGGGATGACCAAGCCCAATGCGACGGTGGTCATCAACAAGGCCACGGTCACCTCGTCCTGATCCCCAACTGCACAATTCCGATCGCGCGGGATGCGGACAGCCGCCCCGCCGGTCGCCTAGATTGACCGTGACGAAACTGTGGACGATGTCCGGGGGCCCTTCGGCCCGCGCGGGCATCATGTGGAGGAGGCGCTGTGAGCAGCGACCCGTGGGGCCGCGTCGACGAGACGGGGACCGTGTACGTGCGGACGGCCGAGGGTGAGCAGGTCGTCGGTTCCTGGCAGGCGGGCTCTCCCGAGGAGGCGCTGGCCTACTTCGAGCGCAAGTACGAGGGTCTGGTCGTGGAGATCGGCCTCCTCGAACGTCGGGTGAAGACCACCGACCTGTCGGCCAAGGACGCCCAGACCGCCGTCGACCACCTCCGCGAGCAGGTGGACGCCCACCACGCGGTGGGCGATCTGGACGCGCTCCGCAAGCGGCTCGACGCCCTGGTGGGGACGGTCGAGACGCGTCGTGAGGAACGGCGTGCGGAGCGGGCCAAGCAGTCCGACGAGGCGCGTCACGCCAAGGAGGCCCTGGTCGCCGAGGCGGAGGAGCTGGCGCGCAGCGACCAGTGGCGGTCCGCCGGGGAGCGCCTGCGGGCGCTGGTGGACACCTGGAAGGGGCTGCCGCGGCTCGACCGCAAGTCGGACGACGAGCTGTGGCACCGCTTCTCGCACGCCCGTTCCGCGTTCTCCAAGCGGCGCAAGGCGCACTTCGCGTCCCTGGACGCGCAGCGCGAGGACGCCCGCAAGGCCAAGGAGAAGCTGGTCTCGGAGGCCGAGGCGCTGTCGGGTTCGACGGACTGGGGGCCCACGGCCGCCCGTTACCGCGAGCTGATGGCGGACTGGAAGGCGGCCGGGCGGGCCCAGCGCGAGCACGAGGACGACCTGTGGAACCGCTTCCGCGGCGCCCAGGACGTCTTCTTCGCGGCGCGCAGCGGGGTGTTCGCGGAGCGCGACGCGGAGCAGGCGGAGAACCTGAAGCTGAAGGAGGAGTTGGCCGGGGAGGCCGAGAAGCTCCTCCCGGTGACGGACCTGAAGGCGGCGCGGGCCGCGTTCCGTTCGATCAACGAGCGCTGGGAGGCCATCGGCCACGTGCCGCGGGACGCCCGCGGCCGGGTCGAGGGCCGGATGCACGCCGTGGAGCGGGCCTTCCAGGAGTCGGAGGAGGCCGAGTGGCGGCGGACCAACCCCGAGGCTCGGGCCCGTGCCGCGGGGCTGACCGGCCAGCTCCAGGCCGCCGTGGACAAGCTGCGGACGCAGATCGACGCGGCCCGTGCCCAGGGCAACACCGCCAGGGCCGACAAGCTGGCGCGGGAACTGGAGGGGCGGCAGGCGCTGCTCGACCAGGCGCTCAAGGGCCTCCAGGAGTTCGGGGGCTGACCCAGGTCGCGCCCACGGGAAGGGGGCGGGCCGCACCGGATCGGTGCGGCCCGCCCCCTTTCCGGTGTGCGGGGTGCGGCGGGCCGGTCAGGGCCGCCGGGCGGAGGTGACGCGGTAGACGTCGTAGACGCCCTCCACGCCGCGGACCGCCTTGAGGACGTGGCCCAGGTGCTTGGGGTCGCCCATCTCGAAGGTGAACCGGGAGGTGGCGACCCGGTCGCGGGAGGTCTGGACGGCCGCCGAGAGGATGTTGACGTGCTGGTCCGACAGGACCCGGGTGACGTCGGAGAGCAGTCGGGACCGGTCCAGCGCCTCCACCTGGATGGCGACCAGGAACACCGAGGACTGGGTGGGGGCCCACTCGACGTCCAGGATGCGTTCGGGCTGCTTGGACAGGGACTCGACGTTGACGCAGTCCGCACGGTGCACCGAGACGCCGCTGCCCCGGGTGACGAACCCGATGATCGGGTCGCCGGGGACGGGGGTGCAGCAGCGGGCCAGCTTGACCCAGACGTCCTCGACGCCCTTGACGACCACCCCGGGATCGGCGTTGGAGCGACGCTTGCGGGTCCGCCCGCGGGCCGGCGGGACGCTCTCCGCGATGTCCTCGCTGGCCGCCTCCTCGCCGCCGAGCGCGTGGACGAGCTTCTGGACCACGTTCGCCGCGGCGACGTGACCCTCGCCGATCGCCGCGTACAGCGAGGAGATGTCCGGGTAGCGCATCTCGTGGGCGAGGGTGACCAGGGAGTCGCCGGTGAGGATGCGCTGGATGGGGAGGTTCTGCTTGCGCATCGCGCGGGCGATGGCGTCCTTGCCCTGTTCGATGGCCTCGTCGCGGCGTTCCTTGGAGAACCAGGCACGGATCTTGTTGCGGGCGCGCGGGGACTTCACGAAGCCGAGCCAGTCCCGGGAGGGGCCGGCGCCGGCCGCCTTGGAGGTGAACACCTCCACCAGGTCGCCGTTGTCGAGGGTCGACTCCAACGGGACGAGCCGACCGTTGACCCGGGCCCCTATGGTGCGGTGCCCGACCTCGGTGTGGACGGCGTAGGCGAAGTCGACCGGGGTGGCGCCGGCGGGCAGGGCGATGACGTCGCCCTTGGGCGTGAAGACGAAGACCTCGTTGCGGGAGAGGTCGAAGCGCAGCGACTCCAGGAACTCGCCGGGGTCCTCGGTCTCCTTCTGCCAGTCCAGCAGCTGGCGCAGCCACGCCATGTCGTTGACGGCGGCGCCGTCCTTGCCGGCCTTGCCCGCCGGGCTCTTGGGGGCGTCGGTGCGGACCTTGGAGGCGCCCGCCACCGCCTCCTGCTTGTACTTCCAGTGCGCGGCGATGCCGTACTCGGCGCGGCGGTGCATGTCGAAGGTGCGGATCTGGAGTTCGACGGGCTTGCCGTTGGGGCCGATCACCGTGGTGTGCAGCGACTGGTACATGTTGAACTTGGGCATCGCGATGTAGTCCTTGAAGCGCCCCGGAACCGGGTTCCAGCGCGCGTGGACGGTGCCCAGGGCCGCGTAGCAGTCGCGGACGGTGTCCACCAGGACGCGGATGCCCACCAGGTCGTAGATCTCCGCGAAGTCCCGGCCGCGGACGATCATCTTCTGGTAGACGCTGTAGTAGTGCTTGGGGCGGCCGGTGACCGTGGCCTTGATCCGGGCGGCCCGCAGGTCGGCCTGGACCTCGTCGGTCACTATGGCCAGGTACTCGTCCCGCTTGGGCGCGCGCTCGGCGACCAGGCGGACGATCTCGTCGTACATCTTGGGGTAGAGGATCGCGAAGGCGAGGTCCTCCAGCTCCCACTTGATGGTGTTCATGCCCAGCCGGTGAGCGAGCGGGGCGTAGATCTCCAGGGTCTCGCGGGCCTTCTTCTCCTGCTTCTCCCGCTTGAGGTAGCGCATGGTGCGCATGTTGTGGAGCCGGTCCGCGAGCTTGATGACCAGCACCCGCGGGTCCTTGGCCATCGCGACGACCATCTTGCGGACCGTCTCGGCCTGGGCGGCCTCGCCGAACTTGACCTTGTCCAGCTTGGTGACGCCGTCCACGAGGAGGGCGACGGTGTCCCCGAAGTCCCGGCGCAGGGTGTCCAGCCCGTACTCGGTGTCCTCGACCGTGTCGTGCAGCAGGCCGGCCATCAGGGTCGCCGGGTCCATGCCCAGCTCGGCCAGGATGGTGGTGACGGCCAGCGGGTGCGTGATGTACGGGTCCCCGCTCTTGCGCTTCTGGCCGCGGTGCCAGCGCTCGGCGACCTGGTACGCCTTCTCCAGCTGGCGCAGGGTGGCCGTCTCGGTCTTCGGGTCGTTGCCGCGCACTATCCGCAGCAGCGGTTCCAGGACCGGGTTGTACGGGGTGGAGCGCTGGACGCCCAGCCGGGCGAGGCGGGCCCGGACGCGGTTGGAGGAGGCCGGACGCGCGGGGACCTGCCCCTGGGTGACCCGGGCCGGGACCGAGGAGGCGGCGGCGGGGGCGGGCCGTGCGGGCGCCTTGGGGCGCGAGGGCTCCTCGGCCCGGCCGCCGCGCTTGTCGGCGGGCTTGCCCGGCCGCCCGTCCGGTGCGGGCCTGGCGGGCGCGGTGGTGCGGGCCGCCGCCCGTTCTGCCTGCGGATCGGGCGTGGCGGCGACTGGCTGGGGCTCGTCTGGCAAGTGCGCTCCTCGTGCGCTTCCGGGTCCCCCGGTCAGGTCCCGGAAGGCCCATGGTATCGACCCCGGGCCGGGACCTCCTGTCGTGGTGGGGCCGTCGGGCTCCCGGCCCCGCTCTCGGGGACCGGGCGGGACGGTCGCGGGAGGACCGGGTCCCGGGGGACCTGCGTCGGGGGCGCCGTCCCGGTGGTGCCCGGGAGGGCTTCCGGTGCCCATGGGACATCCTGTGTGGGGTGAACGCAAGAGACGGGCCCGGAATTTCTCCGGGCCCGTCGTTCACTGCCACCGCACGTGCGAGCGCGGTGTCACAGGGTGATCAGCGCCTCCAGCGGGGCGCCGTCCAGGGCGGACTCCAGACGGGCGCGGCCGTTCAGGAAGCCCAGTTCCATCAGCACGACGACGCCCGCGACCTCGGCGCCGGCCCGGTGTATCAGGGACAGCGAGGCCTCCGCCGTGCCGCCGGTGGCGAGGACGTCGTCGATGACCACCACCCGGTCCCCCGGGCTGAGGTCCTCGGCGTGCACCTCGATCTCGGCGGAGCCGTACTCCAGGTCGTAGGACTGGCTGAGGGTCGCTCCGGGAAGCTTGCCCGCCTTGCGGACCGGGATGAAGCCGACCCCGGCGCGCACGGCGGCCGGAGCACCCAGGATGAAGCCCCTGGCCTCCAGCCCGACGACCTTCGTGGCCCCCTGCCGCACGGCGAACGCGGCCAGCGTGTCGGTCAGCTGGGTGAACGCCTCGGGGTCCGCGAGCAGCGGGGTGATGTCCTTGAACACCACTCCCGGCTCCGGGTAGTCGTTGACGTCGCGGATGCGACTGAGCAGCAGATCGCGCACCTCGGTCACCGGCGCTTCCCCGAGGATCGGCCGTGGCCCCGTTGGCTCCGCGGACCGACGACCGCGGGCTGCGTTCCGTCCGGGTCGGCGTCCCGCGCCCCGCCGTCGGAGAACCCGCCGGCTTCGGTTTCGCGCGTGGCCTGGGCCCGCTTGGCGAGCACGCGCTTCTTGAGTGCCTTCATCTGCGGTTCGCGCTCCTTGAAGTCGGCGACCAGTGGCGTGGCGATGAAGATGGACGAGTAGGCGCCGGCCGCGAGGCCGACGAACAGCGAGAGCGAGATGTCGTTCAGCATGCCCGCGCCGAGCACGCCGCCGCCGATGAACAGCAGGCCGGCGACCGGCAGCAGTGCCACGACGGTGGTGTTGATGGAACGCACCAGGGTGCTGTTGATGGACCGGTTGGCGACCTCGCTGTAGGTGAAGCGGGTCTGCTTGGTGAGGTCCTTCGTCTGTTCCTTCAAGGAGTCGAAGACGACCACCGTGTCGTACAGCGAGTAGCCGAGGATCGTCAACAGACCGATGACCGTACCCGGGGTGACCTCGAAGCCGACGAGCGCGTAGACCCCGACGGTGATGGTGAGGTCGTGGATCAGGGCGATCAGGGCGGCCAGCGCCATGCGCCATTCGAAGGCGATGGCCAGGTAGATCACCACGAGGATCATGAACACGCCGAGGCCGGTCCATGCCTTGTTGGCGATCTGCTCGCCCCAACTCGGTCCGACCAGTTCGGCGTTGATGTCCTCCGCCTTGACGCTCAGCTCCTGCGCCAGCAGCGGACGGAGCTGGTCGGCCTTGGCGGTGTCGACGTTGCTGATCTGGATGCGCATGCCGCCGGTGCCGAGTTCCTGCACGATCGCGTCGTGTCCGGCCGCCTCCTCGGCGACCTTCTCCGCCTGCGAGGCGGAGACGCTGGTCTTCGGCGTGGTGAAGACGGCACCGCCCTGGAACTCGATGCCCATGTTCAGCCCGCGCACCGCCAGGCCGACGATCGCCGTGATGGTGATCAGGATGGAGACGCCGTACCAGAAGCGGCGCTTGCCGACGAAGTCGTACCCGACCTCGCCGCGGTACAGCTTGGCGCCCAGTTCGCCGAGTCGCGACATGTCACGCCTCCTTCGGGTCGGTCAGGGGGGCGGAGGGGCGACGGCCGCGGCGGATCGGCGGTGTGATCCCGAGGCGCTTGGGGTCGAAGCCGGACCACGGGTGGCCGTCCGCGAAGAACTTGGTGCGGGCCAGCAGGGTCAGCAGCGGCTTGGTGAAGAAGAACACCACGACCACGTCGAGCAGGGTGGTGAGGCCCAGAGTGAAGGCGAAGCCCTGCACCTTGCCCACGGTGACGACGAAGAGCACCGCGGCGGCCAGGAAGGACACGAAGTCGGAGACCAGGATGGTGCGCCGGGCCCGGGGCCAACCGCGTTCGACGGCCGGCCGCAGCGAGCGGCCCTCGCGGATCTCGTCACGGACCCGTTCGAAGAACACGATGAACGAGTCGGCGGTGATGCCGATGGCGACGATGGCACCGCAGACCGCCGGCAGGTTCAGCGCGAAGCCGATGGCCGGGCCGAGCAGCGCCATGATCACGTAGGTCAGCGCCGCGGAGACCAGCAGCGAGGCGATCGCGACCAGGGACAGACCGCGGTAGTAGACCACCAGGTAGATCACGACGAGCGCCAGACCGATGGCACCCGCGATCAGACCGGCTTCGAGCTGCTCGCCGCCGAGGGCCGCGGTCACCGTGGTGACGCTCTGCTCCTCGAAGGTCAACGGCAGTGCACCGTAGGAGAGCATGTTGGCCAGGTTGGTGGCCTCCTCCTGGGTGAAGCTGCCGGAGATCTGGGCGTTGCCGCCGGTGATCGGGCCGTTCACGGAGGGGGCGGAGGCGATCTCGCCGTCCAGGACGATCGCGAACTGGTTCTGCGGGGCGGCCTTCTTGGAGATCTCGGAGGTGATCGTGCCGAACTGGTCCGAGCCCTTCTTGTCGAAGTCCATCGTCACGATCCAGCCGGAGGCGCCCTGGGTGTCGATGGTGGCCTCGGCGTCGGAGATCTGCTTGCCCTCGACGGCCACCGGACCGAGCGAGTACTTGAACTGGGAGTCCGGGTCACAGGCGACGACGGGGTCCTCGGGCTTCGCGGCCCTGGCCTTGTCGCTGGCGGCGAGGCGGGCTTCCCTGGTCGAGCAGTCGAGCGCTTCGAGCTGCTTGTCCAGACCGGTGGGGGCCGGGGCGGCGGGGGTGGCCGGGGCCGAGGGCTCGGCGGAGGGGCTGGCCGAGGCGCTGGGCGTGGCGTCGGCGGCGAGGGCGCCGGTGAGCGCGCGTCCCTGGTTGGTGGCGCCGTCCGAGGGCTCGGCGGAGCTGCTCGCGGTGGGCGCGGCGCTCTTGTCGTCGTCCTTGCCGTCCTTCTCGTCCTTGCCGCTGGAGGCACTGGGGGACGGGCTGGGCGAGGCACTGCCCGGGTCGGTGATCGGCAGACCGTTCAGCACGGGGCGGAAGGACAGCTTGGCGGTCGTGCCGACCTGCTCGCGCGCCGTCTTCTCGTTGGTACCCCGGGGGATGTTGACGATGATGTTGTCGTTACCCTGGGTCTGGACCTCGGCCTCGGAGACACCGAGGCCGTTCACCCGCCGCTCGATGATGCCGACGGCGGTTTCCATGTTGGTCTTGTTGACCGCGTTCTTCTGACCGGGCTCGCTCTTCGCCTTGAGCGTGATGCTCGTGCCGCCGGCGAGGTCGATCCCGAGTCGCGGAGTGGTGTGCCCCGATAGGAACATCCCCCCGGTGAGCGCCACGATGGCGATCAGGATCAGGACCAGCGTGCGCCCGGGCTTCCCCTGTGCGCTCGGCTTACGGCCCTTCTTGGGTGCTGCCACCTTGTCGTTTCTCCCTCTCCAGCCGCCCCGCGCAGGTCGGGCGCCGACGGCCGGTCACTGGTGTGGAGACCCGCGTGAAGCCAGCACGACCCGGGAACCCCGCACACGAGCGGTGGGGTCGGGGTTCCCGGGCGTGACTACTTCGCGTCGGACTCGCCGTCGGTCTTCTTCGGCTCGGCGTCGGCCTTCTTCGCGGCCTGGTCCGCCGTGCCCTCGGCGGTGTCAGCGTCGCTCGTGCCCGGCTTGGCCAGGTCGATGCGGGGGGAGTCAGCGGCTTCGGTGAGGGAGGATGCGTCGTCGGGGACGACTGCGCCGTCGATCTCCCCGGACTCGTCGTCGTCGGCGAATTCGGGACCGTGGACGAGACGGTTGTACTCGTCGTCGTCGAGGACGGCGCCGATCGCGTTCTTGGCGAAGATCAGGTGGACGCCCGGGGCCGCTTCGAGGAGCACCGTGTCCTCGCTGACCTCCTTGACGGTGGCGTACATGCCGCCGATCGTGCGGACACCAGATCCGGGCTGGATGTTGTCGCGCATCTGGACGGCCTGCTGCTGCTTCTTCTTCGCAGACCGCGTCATCAGGAACATGGCCCCGATGAGCACGATGAACGGGAGGAGGGTCACGAGACTCACGGGTCGGAACTTCCTTCAAGGGACCGCTTGCGATGCGGCCTGGTCATTGGGGGTGGGTGGCGCCCCCGACAAGGGGGCATCGGCGGAGTCTAAGCGAGTCCGCATCGTTGGAACAACGCTCAGCATGGCACCGGGGTTCCCGCCCCCGCGAGGACGCGCGCCGTCACGCCCCGAACAGGCCCTGTTGTCCTGATCCGCCCACGAGCCCGCCCGGAGCCTGCTGCGGGGCGGTGAGTCCCAGGTGCGCCCAGGCCGCCGGGGTGGCCACCCGACCACGGGGCGTACGCGCCAGGAGCCCTTCGCGCACCAGGAAGGGCTCGGCGACCTCCTCCACCGTCTCGCGCTCCTCCCCCACCGCCACGGCCAGGGTGGACAGCCCGACCGGGCCGCCGCCGAAGAGCTTGAGCAGCGCCTCCAGCACCGCCCGGTCCAGGCGGTCCAGTCCACGGTCGTCCACCTCGTACACCCGCAGGGCAGCCGCGGCGACCTCCCGGGTGATCGCACCGTCCGCCTTGACCTGGGCGTAGTCGCGCACCCGGCGCAGCAACCGGTTGGCGATGCGCGGGGTGCCCCGGGAGCGTCCGGCGATCTCGGCGGCGCCCTCGGCGTCGAGGGGGACGTCGAGGAGGCCGGCGGAGCGGTGGACGACGCGCTCCAGCTCGGCCGCTCCGTAGAACTCCATGTGCGCGGTGAAGCCGAAGCGGTCGCGCAGCGGCGGCGGGAGCAGACCGGCCCGGGTGGTGGCGCCGACCAGGGTGAAGGGCGGCAGCTCCAGCGGGATCGCGGTGGCGCCGGGTCCCTTGCCGACGATGACGTCGACGCGGAAGTCCTCCATCGCCATGTACAGCATCTCCTCGGCGGGCCGCGACATCCGGTGGATCTCGTCGAGGAACAGGACCTCGCCCTCCTGGAGGGAGGAGAGGATAGAGGCCAGGTCGCCCGCGTGCTGGATGGCGGGGCCGCTGGTGATGCGGATCGGGGCGCCCATCTCTGCGGCGATGATCATGGAGAGGGTGGTCTTGCCGAGGCCGGGGGCGCCGGAGAGCAGGACGTGGTCGGCGGTGGCCCCGCGGGCCCGGGCCGCCCGCAGCACCAGGTCGAGTTGTTCGCGGACCTTCTCCTGGCCGATGAACTCGTCCAGGTCCTTGGGACGCAGGGCGGCCTCCACGGCTTGGTCCTCGCCGTCGGCCGACGGTCCCACCAGCCGGTCCGCCCCGGAAGCAGAGGTCGCGTCGGTCGTGTCGTCCCAGTTCATCAGGTGTGCCTCGGGGGTCGGGGGCGGGCCGGCGCGGGCAGCGCTCAGCGCGCCCGGTTCAGGGTCTGGAGGGCGGCCTTGAGGAGGTGACCCACCGGGGGGACGCCCTCGGCGGCCTCGGCCTGCGGGGTCACGGCCTCCACGGCCGCGTCGGCCTCGCGGGTGGCGTAGCCGAGGCCGATGAGGGCGGTGTGGAGTTGGTCGCGCCAGCCGGGTGCGGCACCGGCGGCCGGCGTCCGGACCTCGGTGCCGACGGGTGCGCCCAGCCGGTCCTTGAGCTCGATCAACAGCTTCTGCGCGCCCTTCTTTCCGATGCCCGGGACCGCGGTGAGCGCCTTCTCGTCCGCCGCGGCGACCGCCCGGCGCAGCGCGTCGGGGCTGTGCACCGCGAGCATCGCCTGGGCGAGTCGGGGACCGACCCCGCTCGCGGTCTGGAGCAGTTCGAAGGTCTGCCGTTCGTCGTCGTCGGCGAAGCCGTAGAGCGTCAGCGAGTCCTCGCGGACCACCAGCGAGGTCGCGATCCGCGCGGGCTGGCCCAGCCGCAGCGCGGAGAGGGTGGCCGGCGCGCACTGGACGGCGATCCCCACGCCGCCGACCTCGACGACGGCCCCATCCGGGTTGAGGGCGGCGATCGGGCCGCTGACGAAGGCGATCATCGGTTGACCTTCCGTGCGAGGGCGTGGGCGCGGCGGGCGGCCTCGTGGGCCTGCTGGAGGCGGTTCGCGGCGGGGGCGCGCCAGATGTGGCAGATGGCGAGGGCGAGGGCGTCGGCGGCGTCGGCGGGCTTGGGCGGGGCGGTGAGCCGGAGGATGCGGGTGACCATGGCTCCGACCTGCGCCTTGTCGGCCCGCCCGCTGCCGGTGACGGCGGCCTTGACCTCGCTGGGGGTGTGCAGGGCGACCGGCAGCCCGCGGCGGGCGGCGCAGAGCACCGCGACGGCGCTGGCCTGCGCGGTGCCCATGACGGTGCTGACGTTGTGCTGGCTGAAGACCCGCTCGACCGCGACGTACGCGGGACGGTGCTCGTCCAGCCACCGCTCCACGCCCTCCTCGACGGCGACCAGGCGGTGGCCGAGGTCCGCGTCGGCGGGGGTGCGGATGACGCCCACGCCGATCATGGCGAGCGGGCGGCCGGCGACGCCCTCGACGACCCCGACGCCGCACCGGGTCAGCCCGGGGTCCACCCCCAGTACGCGCACGCCGTACCGCCTTCCGTCGATCATGTGTTCAGGCAGGCTATCGGGGACCGCTGACAATCGCGGACCGCGACGCGTGCGGCAGCCCGTCGGGGCCGAACGCGTCGACGGGCCGGCGGGGTGCTCCCCCATCGGCCCGTCGACGAGCGGGCTCGCGCGCCCGGTCCGGCACGCGTCAGGCGTCGATCTTCGCCATGACGTCGTCGGAGACGTCGAAGTTGGCGAAGACGTTCTGCACGTCGTCGCTGTCCTCCAGGGCGTCGATCAGCTTGAAGATCTTGCGGGCGCCCTCCTCGTCCAGCTCGACCTGCATGGTCGGGACGAAGTTGGCCTCGGCGGAGTCGTAGTCGATGCCGGCGTCCTGGAGGGCGGTGCGCACGGCGACCAGGTCGGACGCCTCGCTCAGCACCTCGAAGGACTCGCCGAGGTCGTTGACTTCTTCGGCACCCGCGTCGAGGACCGCGCCGAGGACGTCGTCCTCGGTCAGCTCGCCCTTGGGGACGATCACCACGCCCTTGCGGTTGAACAGGTACGACACCGAGCCCGGGTCGGCCATCGAGCCGCCGTTGCGGGTCATCGCCACGCGCACGTCGGAGGCGGCGCGGTTGCGGTTGTCGGTGAGGCACTCGATGAGGACGGCCACGCCGTTGGGACCGTAGCCCTCGTACATGATCGTCTCGTAGTCGGCGCCACCGGCTTCGAGACCGCCGCCGCGCTTGATCGCCGAGTCGATGTTCTTGTTCGGCACCGACTGCTTCTTGGCCTTCTGCACGGCGTCGTACAGCGTCGGGTTGCCGTCGAGGTCGACGCCGCCGAGGCGGGCCGCGACCTCGACGTTCTTGATCAGCTTCGCGAAGAGCTTGCCGCGCTTGGCGTCGATCACGGCCTTCTTGTGCTTCGTCGTGGCCCATTTAGAGTGGCCGGACATCTGCCTGTCTCCTTCGCGTAACACATCTCTTTACGAACGCCAGCGATCCTACAAGGATCGCGCGGCCCGCCGTTCCGTCCGCGGGGAAGACTCCCCGGGGCGTCTGCCCCGACGTTCCGCAGGCCGCGGACGCCGCCGTCTCAGGCCGCGAGGGCGGCCCGTGCCATCGCCACGAAGTGGGCGTGCACCCGGTGGTCGCCGGTCAGCTCGGGGTGGAAGGAGGTGGCGAGCGCGTTCCCCTGCCGGACGGCGACGACATGGCCCCCGTGGGTGGCGAGCACCTCGACCCCGGGGCCGACGGACTCCACCCAGGGCGCCCGGATGAAGACCCCCTCCACCGGTGCACCGGTGATCCCCTCGACGGTCACCGCGGCTTCGAAGGACTCGTTCTGACGGCCGAACGCGTTGCGCCGCACCACCATGTCGATGCCGCCCACGGTCTGTTGACCGGAGCGCGGGTCGAGGATCCGGCCCGCCAGCAGGATCAGCCCCGCGCAGGTCCCGTAGACGGGCATGCCGGCGGCGACCCGGGCCCGCAGGGGTTCCATCAGGCCGAAGAGGACCGCGAGTTTGGAGATGGTGGTGGATTCGCCGCCCGGGATGACCAGGGCGTCCACCCGGGAGAGCTCCTCGGGACGGCGGACCTGGCGGGCCGTGGCCCCGGCCGCGTCCAGGGCGGCCAGGTGTTCGCGCACGTCGCCCTGGAGGGCGAGCACCCCGATCACGGGCGCGGGTCCGTCCGCCACCGGTGCGGCGGGGACGACGGGGGGTGCGGAGGGGGTGGTCATGGCGGGGTGCCCTGTGCCTCACTGCTCGGTGCGGTACGGGGCACGGCGCCACGGGGACGCCGTACCCCGGGGGTCGGGACGCGCGGTCACCAACCGCGGTTGGCGTACCGCTCGGTCTCGGGGAGGGTGTCGCAGTTGATGCCCACCATGGCCTCGCCCAGGTTGCGGGAGGCGTCGGCGATGACCTTCGGGTCGTCGTAGAAGGTGGTGGCGCGGACGATCGCGGCGGCCCGCTTGGCGGGGTCACCGGACTTGAAGATGCCCGAGCCGACGAAGACGCCCTCGGCACCGAGCTGGCGCATCAGCGCGGCGTCCGCGGGGGTGGCGACGCCGCCGGCGGAGAACAGCACCACCGGGAGCTTGCCCAGCTCGGCGACCTCCTTGACCAGCTCGTAGGGCGCCCGCAGGTCCTTGGCGGCGGCGTACAGCTCGTTGTTGTCGTAGCCGCGCAGGCGCGCGATCTCGTTCTTGATCTGCCGCAGGTGGCGCACGGCCTCGACCACGTTGCCGGTGCCCGCCTCGCCCTTGGAGCGGATCATCGCCGCGCCCTCGGCGATCCGGCGCAGCGCCTCGCCCAGGTTGGTGGCCCCGCAGACGAACGGGGTGGTGAAGGCGAACTTGTCCGAGTGGTTGACCTCGTCGGCGGGGGTCAGCACCTCGGACTCGTCGATGTAGTCGACCCCGAGCGCCTGGAGGACCTGCGCCTCGACGAAGTGGCCGATGCGGGACTTGGCCATCACGGGGATGGAGACGGCGTTGATGATGCCCTCGATCATGTCCGGATCGGACATCCGGGCCACGCCGCCGTCCTTGCGGATGTCGGCGGGGACCCGTTCCAGGGCCATGACGGCGACGGCACCCGCGTCCTCGGCGATCTTCGCCTGCTCCGGGGTGACGACGTCCATGATCACCCCGCCCTTGAGCTGCTCCGCCATGCCGCGCTTCACGCGCGCGGTACCGGTGGCGGGGTCGGCCTGGGCGGCCTGGTCGGTGGGGGCAAGCGTGCTGGACACGGAGGACCTCGCTCGGAAGGGTTCGGAAGACTCGCGGAGGAGTCTCGGGGGGTGGAGTTCTGCTGCCCCGAGGAAACCTCCCGGGCTCTTCGAGCGGCAAGGGCCAATGGGGAGCCGGTGGATCGTTTTCCCCCGCTCAGGGGCCCGGTGGATGCCTCCGGTGCCCCTGGTGGCCCCACCGCACCCGGCCACGCTCAGGCGGCGCGGTCGGCCAGGGCGGTCGGTGGCTGGTCGTCCATCTCGAAGGCCAGCGGGAAGGGCGCGTGGCCGGCGAGGCGGAACCAGCGGACCTTGCGGTGCCGGCGCAGTGCCCGGGCGGCCCGCACGGCGTCGTTGTGGAACCGCCGGGCCATCGGCACCCGGCGCACCGCCCGGGCCAGTTCACCGGCGGCCTCCTCGCCACCCGGCGCCTCGCGGACCGCCTCCACCTGAGGGGCCTCGCCGAAGACCGCCCGCAGCGCCTGGCTCAACTCGCTCTCGGCGACCTCCCGCTGCTCCTCCTCCGCCTGCCGGGCCGCGTGGGCCGCCTCGTACAGGACGATGGAGGCCGCCGGGTCCAGGACCCCCGAGGTCGCGAGTTCCTGGGCGACGGAGGCCCGGCGCAGCAGTTCGGCGTCGAGGGCGGCGCGGGCGGCGTCGATACGGGTGTGCAGCCGGTCCAGACGGCCCGCGGTCCAGCTGAGGTAGAGGCCGATGACCAACAGGGCCACCGCGATCCAGATGAATGTCGAGGTCACGGGGGAAGGCTAGCCGTCCGGTGGCCGGCCACCGGACGGCCCGTCCTCAGCTCCCGATGCCGAAGCGGGCGCGCAGCCCGGTGGCCCGTTCGTCGGCGGCGACGGCCGCGGCGCCCGCGGTGACCGTCTCGTACACGGACAGGATGTCCGCACCCACGGTGGACCAGTCGAACTGGCGCACGTGCTTGCTGCCGTGCTCCCGCAGTTCCGTGCGCCGGTCCGGGTCGCCCAACAGGCGCACCGCGGCGTCGGCGAGGGCCTCGGCGTCCTCGTTGGCGAAGAGTTCGCCGGCGCTGCCGTGGTCCAGCACCTGGGCGAACGCGTCGAGGTCGGAGGCGAGCACCGGCGCCCCGGCGGACATGGCCTCGACCAGGATGATCCCGAAGCTCTCGCCGCCGGTGTTGGGCGCCACGTACAGGTCGACGCTGCGCAGCAGCCGGGCCTTCTCCTCGTCGCTGACCATGCCGAGGAACTCGACCCGGGAGCGGAATTCGGCGGGCAGCGGGGCGAGGGCCTCCTCGGTGTCCCCCCGGCCGGCGATCAACAGCCGGGCGTCCGGCCGCTCGGCGAAGATCCGCGGCAGGGCCCGCATCAGCACCGGGAGGCCCTTGCGGGGCTCGTCGATCCGTCCGATGAAGCCGAGGGTGTCGCCCTGCCACTCGGGGCGGGGCTCGGCCCGGGCGAAGAAGTCGACGTCGACGCCGTTGGGGATGACGACCGCGTCGCCCCCCAGGTGCTCGACCAGGGTCCGGCGGGCGTACTCGCTGACCGCGATGCGGGCGCTGATCTTCTCCAGGGCCGCCTGGAGGATGGCGTAGGCGGCGATCATCGCCCGGGAGCGCGGGTTGGAGGTGTGGAAGGTCGCCACGATGGGCCCCTGGGCGGCCCAGCAGGTCAGCAGGCCGAGCGAGGGCGAGGCGGGTTCGTGGATGTGGATGACGTCGAAGGTGCCCTCGTGCAGCCAGCGGCGGACCCGGGCGGCGGAGAGGAAGCCGAAGTTCAGGCGGGCCACCGAGCCGTTGTACGGAACGGGAACGGCGCGGCCGGCGGAGACCACGTACGGCGGCAGCGGGGTGTCGTCGTCGGCGGGTGCCAGGACGGACACCTGGTGGCCGAGCCCGATCAGGTGCTCGGCGAGGTCCCGGATGTGGAACTGCACGCCGCCGGGGACGTCCCAGGAGTACGGGCAGACGATGCCGATCCTCATGCCGTCCCTCCCCCGGGTGCGCCGGCTGCGGGGGCGAGGTCCGCGAGCCACAGCCGCTGGAGCATGTGCCAGTCCTCCGGATGGTCGGCGATGCCCGAGGCGAAGGCGTCCGCCAGGGCCTGTGTCATGACGGACGTCTTCTCGGCGCGGGTGCCTGACACGGGCACCTCGACGGGCGGGTGGACCCGGCCGTGCATCGTCGTGTCGCCGTACCAGAGGGTCGCCGGCATCAGCAGGGCGCCGGTCTGCTGGGCGAGCAGCGCCGGTCCGGCGGGCATCCGGGCCGTCTCGCCGAAGAAGTCGACCTCGATGCCGGATGCGGACAGGTCGCGGTCGGCCACCAGGCAGACCAGGCCGCCGGCGCGCAGACGGCGGGCGAGGACACCGAAGGCGGCACCGCCGTCGTGCGGAAGCACCTCCATGCCGAGGCCCTCCCGGTAGGCGACGAAGCGGTCGTACAGGGTCTCCGGCTTGAGGCGCTCGGCGACGGTGGTGAACGGGGTCTTCAGCGCGGTGGTGACCCACGCCCCGGCGAGGTCCCAGTTGGCGAGGTGCGGCAGCGCCAGGACGACGCCCCGGCCGGCGGCGAGGGCGTCGGTGACGCGGTGGATGTCCGCTATCGCGCATCCGGCGCTCACCCGCTGCTCGCTCCAGGTGGGCAGCCGGAAGGACTCCATCCAGTAGCGCAGGTAGGACCGCATGCCGGCGCGGGACAACGCGGCCAGCCGTTCGGGGCCGGCGTCCGGCACCACGCGGGCCAGGTTGGCCTCCAGCCGCAGCACCGCAGGGCCGCGTCGCCGCCACGCCAGGTCGGCGAGGGTGCGGCCGAGGCGGGTGGCCACCGGTTCCGGCAGCCGCTTCACGGTGGCCCACCCGGTGCCGTACAGGGCGTCGCTGAGGCGGTCGCCGAAGCTCATCCGGCGTTCTCACCGCCGAGCGCGCCCCGCCCGCTGGGCGGGTTCGGCTGGCCGGCGTCGGCCTCCGCGGCCTCGCGACGGACGGTGACCACCCGCTGGACGAGCGTGACGAGGCTGCCCAGGGCGACGATCCACAGGGCGACGGGCAGCAGGACGTCGATGCCGGGGACGCCGAAGGCGTGCAGTCCGGCGAGGCCGGCGGCCACCAGCGAGACCACGAGCCGTTCGGCCCGCTCGACGAGGCCGTTGACGGCGACCGGCAGACCGATGGACTCGCCGCGGGCCTTGGTGTAGGAGACGACCTGGCCGCTGGCCAGGCAGAAGATCGACACCGCGCACAGGACGTCGTTGTCGCCCTGCCCCGCGTACCAGAGGGCGAACCCGCCGAAGATCGCCCCGTCGGCGACCCGGTCCAGGGTCGAGTCGAGGAAGGCTCCCCAGCGGCTGGAGCGACCGAGCTGACGGGCCATGTTGCCGTCCACCAGGTCCGAGAAGACGAACAGGGTGATGACGACGGTGCCCCAGAAGAACTCGCCCCGGGGGAAGAAGGCCAGCGCGCCGACCACCACTCCGGCGGTTCCGATCAGGGTGACCGTGTCGGGGCTCACCCCGCGGCGGATCAGAAACGCGGCGAACGGCGTGAGGACACGCGTGAAGAATGCACGCGCGTACTTGTTCAGCATGGCCTTCCCGGATGTTCGGTGGATCGGGCGGCCCTGATGACCACCGGCTGGCCCATGGTAGCCACGCTCGGCCCGATGCTCCCCCGGGGCGCCGTGCGCCCCGGACGCCGCGTCCGACGGACGGACGTGCAGGAGGAGGGGTGGCGGGGGCGGTCCGGGGGTGCCGCGGGCCTCCCCGGAGCCGGCTCCCTGCGCCGCGGGCCCCTCAAGCCGTCCGCGGGGCGCGCCCCGCGGACGGGCGTCCCGGATGCCGGGCCGAGCGTGCGGAACGGGGTCCGAGCTGGGCGTCCGTGAGCATGCGCCGGCGCGGGCCGGGGCGCGTCGGTACAGCCGGCCGCTCCCCGCACCGGGTGGCCTTTTCCCGTCCCCTGACGGATGCGCACCCCGGCGGATACGCTGAGTCCTGATCGGGTCGCGGTGTGCGTCACCTGCCGCGACCGCGACGGACGGGACGCCCGCTCCGCTCGTCGGTCTGATCAACAGGCGTGCGGGGTAGGCAAGTCGGGAAGCCGCAGCAGCGACAACGCGGCGAAGGAGGGGGTTCCGCGGTGGCGGAGGGTTTCGATTTCACTCCGGGGGCTCAGGTTCCGCTCTCGGGCTCGTCGGGGCAGACCGCGGCCACCACGGCGCTCGCCTCGGCCGCGTACCGGGACGGCCCGTTGGAGGACATCAAACAGGCCGATAACGACTGGTACCAGTCCGGCATCAGCGGGGGCCGCAAGTGGGCCACCCTGTTCACCCCGAACCTCGGTGAGGCGTTCTCCCGGGCGATCCAGGTGCGGATGCTCGGTGGTGGGCGCGCACCGCTCATCCAGTCCTTCGGGATCGATCCGCAGTCGGTGGTGGAGCACGCCCTCGCGGCGAGCCGCATCCGCAAGCACCGCGACAGTTGGCTGACCGCGATCATGGCGCTGTGCGGGCTGGTGTTCCTGCCAGGCCTGCTCGGCTGGCTGTTGGTGTTCCAACTGCGCAAGTGGGCCAACGGGGCCGGCGACAAGCGGGCCTCGACCCTGAGCACCGCCCTGCTGGTCGGGGTGTGCCTGTTCGCCGCCCTCCTGCTGCTGCGGCTGCCGTTCACCGGCTTCTGGCCCTGGTACGCGCGGGCCGCGATCGTGGTCCCGGTCATCGGCTGGGTGTGGGCCAAGCGGATCTGCGAGCGCACGGCGCACGACCTGCGCGCCCGCTGGGACGGTCTGCTGTCCGGGGGCGGGGTCGGGGCGAAGGTCCCCGAGTCGGTGCCCACCCACCCGGGCCAGGGCGCGGCCGAGGCGCTGCGGCAGGGGTTGGCCAGGCTCGGCGCCGAGCAGCAGTCCAATTCCATCTTCTACGCGGGGCCCAAGGGCATCCTCGGCATGGGCACCCGTTGGGGCAGTTGGCAGCTCGCGGAGGAGTTGGTGTCCCGCGAGCCGGGCAAGGAGATCCATCCCTTCCGCAGCTGGGACGTCATCCGGGCGATCCACGACCAGCTGAAGATGCTGACCCGCGGTCCCCTGCACACCGGCGGCTTCCCGACCCCGTCCATACGCCACTGGATCGTGACCCCGGTCGGCGAGGGCGCCAAGGGCGTGTCCCGGCCCAGCGGTTCGGACGTGGACGCGTACCAGATCAAGCAGCACGAGATACAGCGGATCTGCAACGAGCAGCAGTTCGGCAGCGGTGACCGGCACTACCTGGGCGTGCAGTTCGTGCTCTGGGACGGCCAGTTGGTGATCACGATGATGATCACCGTGACCGTGCTCCACGAGACCCTGCGCATCGAGGTCACCGGGTACGCCCTGGGACCGGTGCACGGGCTGTTCACCACCAAGTCGTCACCGCGGACGAAGTCCGTGTCGAAGGCGATCAGGTTCTGGGAGAGCCGGACGGTGACCCTGCCGTTGATCGAGTCGGACGAGGTGGTGCGGTTGGCCGTACGGGCCCCGTTCACCTGGTACCCGCCGCTGCTGGACTGGCTCGGCGGCAAGCTGTCGCTTCCGGAGCCCTTCGGACTGCGGCACGCCTGGGCGGCGGCGCCGTGGCGGCACCGCTTCATGGCGGACGACGCGCTGCGCGCGGCCACCCCGGTGCTGCGGGTGGTGCACAAGGCGGCGTTGAAGGTCCTGGAGGAGAACGGCGTCGACACCACTTCGTTCGGGTCCCGCTCGTCCTCGCTCTCCGGTGCCGTGCAGGACGCCGCTCCGCGCAAGGCCGACCTCTACGACGCCTGACCCCGGGCCGGACCGTTCCCCGGTGCACGGGGAACGGCGGCCGGGCCGGCTCAGGCGGGCCAGGCGTCCGCCAGGAGGGCCCGGGTGTCGGCAAGGAGTTGGGGCATCACCTTGGTGTGACCGACGACGGGCATGAAGTTGGTGTCGCCGCCCCAGCGGGGCACCACGTGCTGGTGCAGGTGGGCGGCGATGCCCGCACCGGCCACGGTCCCCTGGTTCATGCCGATGTTGAAGCCGTGCGCCCCGGAGGCCGCCCTCAGGGCCGTCATCAGCCGCTGGGTGAAGTCCGCGAGCTCCAGCGTCTCGCCCCGGTCCAACTCGGTGTAGTCGGCGACGTGCCGGTAGGGCACGGCCATCGCGTGGCCGCCGGTGTACGGGTACAGGTTCAGCACCGCGTAGACCAGTTCGCCCCGGGCGATGACCAGCCCGTCCTCGTCCGATTTCGTCGGGATGGTGCAGAACGGACAACCGTCGTCCACTCCGGGGCCGGTCGGCTTGTTCTCTCCCTGGATGTACGCCATCCGGTGGGGGGTCCACAGCCGCTGGAACGCGTCGGGGACGCCCACTCCGATCTGCTGCTCCGGCTCACTCGTCGTCATGCTGTGCAGCATAAGACCCCCGGGAGGGCGATCCTCCCGGGGGCCGTGGGCCGGACGTCGATCAGACCTGGGTGCGGTCCGCGACGACCTGTTCGATCTTGGCCAGGGCGTCGGCCACCGGGATGCCGTTCTCCTGCGAGCCGTCGCGGTAGCGGAAGGACACCGCACCGTTGGCCATGTCCTCGTCGCCCGCGATGATCATGAACGGCACCTTCTGCCGCTGCGCGTTGCGGATCTTCTTCTGCATCCGGTCCGAGGAGGAGTCGACCTCCACGCGCAGCCCCCGGCGACGGGCCTGCCGGGCGAAGTCCTCCAGGTACGGCACGTGTGCGTCCCCGATCGGGATGCCGGTGGCCTGCACGGGCGCGAGCCACGCCGGGAAGGCGCCCGCGTAGTGCTCCAGGAGCACCGCGAAGAACCGTTCGATCGAGCCGAACAGGGCCCGGTGGATCATGACCGGACGCTGCTTGGACCCGTCGGGGCCGGTGTACTCCAGGTCGAAGCGCTCGGGCAGGTTGAAGTCGAGCTGCACCGTCGACATCTGCCAGGTGCGGCCGATGGCGTCCTTGGCCTGTACCGAGATCTTGGGCCCGTAGAAGGCGGCGCCGCCCGGGTCGGGGACCAGCGGCAGCCCCTGCTTCTCCGCCACCTTGCGCAGCGTCTCGGTGGCCTCCTCCCACACCTCGTCGGAGCCGACGTACTTCTCCGGGTCCTTGGTGGAGAGCTCCAGGTAGAAGTCGGTGAGCCCGTAGTCGCGCAGCAGGCCCAGCACGAAGGTCAGGGTCGAGTCCAGCTCGTCCGCCATCTGCTCCTTGGTGCAGTAGATGTGCGCGTCGTCCTGGGTGAAGCCGCGGGCCCGGGTGAGACCGTGCACCACGCCGGACTTCTCGTAGCGGTACACGGTCCCGAACTCGAACAGGCGCAGCGGCAGCTCGCGGTAGGAGCGCCCGCGCGCGTCGAAGATCAGGTTGTGCATCGGGCAGTTCATGGGCTTCAGGTAGTAGTCCACGCCCTCGTCGAGCTGCATGGGCGGGTACATGCCGTCGGCGTACCAGTCGAGGTGCCCGGAGGTCTCGAAGAGCTTCCCCTTGGTGGCGTGCGGGGTGTAGACGAACTCGTACCCCTCCTCCTCGTGGCGGCGCCGGGAGTAGTCCTCCATGACCCGGCGGACGATGCCGCCCTTGGGGTGGAAGACGGCGAGGCCGGAGCCGATCTGCTCGGGGATCGAGAAGAGGTCCAGCTCGTTGCCGAGCTTGCGGTGGTCACGCTTCTCGGCCTCGGCGAGGAAGTCGAGGTGTGCCTTGAGCTCCTCCTTGGACGGCCAAGCGGTGCCGTAGATGCGCTGGAGCATCGGGTTCTTCTCGCTGCCGCGCCAGTACGCGGCGGCGTTGCGCATCAGCTTGAACGCGGGGATGTTCCGGGTGGTGGGCAGGTGGGGGCCCCGGCAGAGGTCCTTCCAGCACAGGTCGCCGGTCTTGGCGTCCAGGTTGTCGTAGATCGTCAGCTCGCCGGCGCCGACCTCGACGTCCGCACCGTCCTCGTGGGAGGCCGCGCCCTTCAGACCGATGAGCTCCAGCTTGTACGGTTCGTCCGCCAGCTCCTCGCGGGCCGCCTCGTCGCTGACCACCCGGCGGGAGAAGCGCTGGCCCCGCTTCTGGATCTCCTGCATCTTCTTCTCGATGGCCTTGAGGTCCTCGGGGGTGAACGGCTTCTCGACGTCGAAGTCGTAGTAGAAGCCGTCCCGCACCGGCGGGCCGATGCCGAGCTTCGCCTCGGGGAAGAGCTCCTGCACGGCCTGGGCCATGACGTGCGCGGTGGAGTGGCGCAGGATGTCCAGGCCGTCCTCGGAGGCGATGTCGACGGGCTCGACGGACTCGCCGTCCCGCACCGCGTACGCCAGGTCCTTCAGCTCGCCGTCCACCCGGGCCGCGACCACCGCGCGCTCGCCCGGGAAGAGCTCGGCAGCGGTGGTGCCCGTCGTCACCGTGCGCTCTTCCCGCTCGGAATCGCGTTGGATGATCACACGGACGTCTGACACCGGTCTCTCCTGCCTGAAGGTGGGGCGCTCCGGTCGATGGGAGGCGCTCCCCGGATCGTACCGAGCCGGGGCCGCCCCTCGCGAAACGGCTACCGCCCGCGACGCTCCGCGCACGCCCCGGCGGTCCGGCCCCCGCCGGGTCCCGGGGCGCCCGCGGGTGGGCGGGGTGCGCCGGGGCGCGTCCGCTGCGCCCCCGGTGGTCCCGGTCCGTCGTCGAACTTCCGTATCCGTGGCGGACCTTGCCGGGCCCGGGTGTGCTCCCGGCCCGCCCGGGTATCACCCGGGCAAGCAGGGCGAGTTCAACTGCCGGGGGCGACGGAGGAGTTGGGTGACATGATGCTCTGGTACGAAGGCCCGCTGACCGCCTTCGGCACCGAGACCACCGGTCCGGACGTCGAGTCCGACCGGATCGTCTCGGCCGCCGTGGTCTGCCAGGACGCGCCCGGCGGACGCCCCCGGGTGACCCGCTGGCTGGTGAACCCGGGGGTGCCGATACCCGCCCGGGCGACGGCGGTGCACGGCCTGACCGACGAGCAGGTGGCGCTGACCGGGCGCTGGCCCTCGCCCGTGGTGGAGGAGATCGCCCGGGCCCTCGGCGAGCAGGGGGCGGCGGGCCGTCCGGTGGTGGTGATGAACGCGCCGTTCGCCCTGACGCTGTTGGACCGCGAGGTGCGGCGGCACCGGGCGACCCCGCTCGGGCAGTACCTGGAGACCGCCCCCCTGCGGGTCCTCGACCCCTGGGTGTTGGACCGGCACTTCGACCGCTACCGCAAGGGCGACCGGACCCTGACCGACCTCTGCGCCCACTACGACGTGGAACCGGTCCCGGCCCACGAGGCGGCGACGGACGCGCTGGCCGCACTGGAGGTGGTGCGCGCACTGGGCCGCCGGTTCGCGTCCCGCCTCGACCGGCTCACCCCGGCCGAGCTGCACACGCTGCAAGCGGTCTGGCACGCCGCGCAGGCCCGCGGCCTCCACACCTGGTACGCCCGCACGGGGACCGAGGAGGCGGTGGACCCGGCCTGGCCACTGCGTCCGGAGCTCCCGACCGCGGTGTGACGCCACCGGCCCGAACCTGCGGGCAACGCGAAGGACCGGCCCGCCGAACGGCGGACCGGTCCTCTCCGGGTGGGCGATACTGGGTTCGAACCAGTGACCTCTTCGGTGTGAACGAAGCGCTCTCCCACTGAGCTAATCGCCCGGGAACGGACTGAACCATACAGGTCCCCGGTCGGTTCGTTCAAACCGTTCCGCGCTCGCCCCCGGACCGGCGCCCCGGACCCCGCTCGGCGGCCAGCAGGGCGCGGAGGCCGCGCCCTCCGCCGCGCATCATCCAGCGGTGGTTCAGCCGGAAGAAGGGGCGCCCCGGCACCGCCAGCCGGCGCATCGCGGGCCGCCGCACGTCGACCACCTGGTCGAACAGCACCCGGGTGCCGGCCCCCCGGGCCACCAGGGTCCACCGGGCCCAGCCCTCCAGGTCACCCCCCAGGTCGACCTCCAGGACCCCGGGGGCCGGCGGGCCGGGGGCCTGGGACACGGTGACGGTCAGCGTGTAGGGGAGGAGGGAGCGGAACCGCGCCTCACCAGTGCGCCCGTCGGGAGCGGGAACCACCGCGCGGACCTGGCGCCACCAGCGGGGGTACTCCTCGGCCCGTTGCAGGACGGCGAGGACTGCCGCGGGCGGCCCGGGCAGGTCCCAACGGCTGTGGAAGCGGTAACGGCACCAGTCCATGGAGGCAGTGTGCCCGCCGGGAGGCCCCCTCCGCGGCGGGCGCGCGGCGCGTCGGGGCCACGGGCCGCGAGGCGGGGGCGAACTGATCCCCGGTCAGAATCCCGGCGAACGAACGGAGTTCCCGAAGGGAATTCACCGAAAGCGTGAACGCCGAATTCAACGGGGCCGCCGCCGGGGAAGAAACACGCCAAAAAGCCCGTGACCCGGAGGCTTTGGGCCTCCGGGTCACGGTCCGGGGTGGGCGATACTGGGTTCGAACCAGTGACCTCTTCGGTGTGAACGAAGCGCTCTCCCACTGAGCTAATCGCCCGGGCACACGGAGAACATTACCCCATGTCAGCTGGTGCCCCGACCACCGCCCGCCGGGCCGTCGCGACGGCCCGTTGACGCGCCGGCCGCCTCACTCGCCGACCTTCCACGGCAGGGTCAGCCCGTACTGCCACAGATAGACGGCCGACAGGACACCCACGATGGTCAGACCCAGCGCCGTGAGGATCATGTTCCGGCGTCGCACCTTGGGATCGAGGGCACGCTGTGCCGCCTCGGTGACCTTGCGTTTCGTCCAGCGGAGCACCAGTTGCGCCCAGACGAACTCGGTCCCCCAGATCGCCATGCCGGCGAAGATCACCAACCACCCGGGGCCGGGCAGCACCAGCATCGCGACGCCCGCGCCGACCACGGCGAGACCCACCACGAACACGCCGACCTGCCAGCTCAGGTGCAGCACCCTGCGCCGCTGGATGTACTCCGGAGCCCGCGAACCCAGCGGGCGCTCCGGCTGCTCGTCGTCTGCTTCGTCGACCGCCAAGGCCGCCTTCCCCATTCCGTCACTCCCCGTATTCATGTGGACAAACGTACCTGAAGGATTCTGGTCACCGGAATGGTCCCGTGGTACCAACAATGACTCCGCCGTACGGGGTACCTAAAGACACGCAAAACGCTCAGAGGGGTTTACAACGGCACCGTAGGTGGCATGTCGATTTCGCCGACGTGCGAATCCCCGAGCGCACACTGAGCGAAAGGCCATGGCGCTTATGAACACCACGGTCAGCTGCGAGCTGCACCTGCGCCTCGTTGTGTCGAGCGAGTCCTCACTGCCTGTTCCCGCGGGACTGCGGTATGACACGGCCGATCCCTACGCCGTGCACGCCACCTTTCACACCGGAGCCGAGGAGACCGTCGAGTGGGTTTTCGCCCGCGACCTCCTCGCCGAGGGCCTGCACCGGCCCACCGGCACCGGAGACGTCCGTGTCTGGCCGTCCCGGAGCCACGGTCAGGGCGTGGTCTGCATCGCTCTGAGCTCCCCCGAGGGCGAGGCCCTGCTCGAAGCCCCGGCGCGGGCGCTGGAATCGTTCCTCAAGCGGACGGACGCCGCCGTACCCCCGGGTACGGAGCACCGGCACTTCGATCTCGACACCGAGCTGTCCCACATCCTGGCCGAGAGCTAGGACCTCCGGACCGACACGACACGAGGGAGCGCAGGACGGAGCCACCCGAACGAGCCCGCCGCCGTCCGACTCGGGGAGACGGCGCGGGCCCGGCAGTGCCGGGTGGATCCGCACGGACGGCGTCACCGCGCGGCGTAACGCGCGGTGACGCCGTCCGCGTGCGGGGTGCGACGGGGGCACGGCCCCGGAGGCGGTCAGCGGCCCAGCAGGAACAGGTCGTGGACCGCCCCCATCATCAGCAGGGTGCCGATCACCGTGAGGAAGATCATGAGCGGGGGTTGGGAGAGGGCGAACAGACACCCCCGGGCCTCCGGCGAGGGGCCCTGTGGCGCCGCCCCGGCCGCGGTGCGGGGCTGACCCCCGACCGGGTCGGCCCCGGGGGCCTGAGGGCCCGCTGGGGCCTGTGTGGCCCCTGGTGCGGAAGCGGTCGCCGCGGCCCCGGCCGGGGCGGACGACGACTTCGGGGAATCGGTCACCCGGGGTGACCGAGCGGGTTCGCTCCGGGGCGCCGGGCGGGCATGGACGCGCCGGACCCCGGGCGGGGTCGGCGGCGCGCTGCCCGGGGAGGCCGCGGTGGCGGCGCGCCCCGGGGCGTGGGCGCGCCGGTTCCGCGCCCGGTGGGCGGCGGCGCGCATCGCGTGGACGGGGGGAGTTGGGTGTTTCCTGGTGGCGCCGTTGTCCAGGGGGGCCTGGCCGGCCCCGTCCGTCGTGCGTGCGACGGGCGGGTCGGAACGGGCGGCACCGTGGTGCGTGGTGTCGAGCATCTCCCGCAGATGATGACCCATCGCCGAGCTGTGGCGCGGTCAACACGCCCGTATTGGACGGGAGTTCACCGGATTCTGTGTCACATCTTGAGACGGCCTGGTAATGGGACGGTGACCTGTGCAGGAGGCGTGTTCGGCGGTTCTGGTGAATGTCGGGAGATGGCTCAGATGCCGTGCTTCTTGAGGATGGCCTCGATGTCGCTGAAGTCGTCGCCACCGCCCGCCGCCGGTGCGGACTTCTTCTTCCGGGAGGTGAGGGAGGGCCGCCCGGTCGCGGGCGTGGCGGCACCCGGCGCCACCGCGTCCCGCCCGGCGCCACTGCCGGCCGCCGGCCGGTCCTCGGCTCCCTTGTCCTTGTCCCCGCCCCGGCGGCGCTCCACGAGCCGGGTGGTCATGAACAGCGCCCACGCCACCCCGAGCACGCCGAACCCGGCCCACTTGGCCGGGCTGAACACGAGGTCCGAGATCCACTGGACGGCTCCGGTCATGACCAGGCCGAGCGGCACCAGTGCGTACGCGGCGGTGCGGGCCGCCGCGAGGAAGCGCTTGCGGTAGGCGGTGACCGCCGCGATGCCCAGGCCCGCCACGGCCACGGCGGAACACACGGTCTCGGCAATCATTCCGACCTCCAGTTGATCTGTGGAACGGTTCCCCCCGTCCATCCTGCCCCGGGTCGTGGCCCCGGGGCCACGACCCGGGGCCACCTCTCAGGGAGAACTCCGGGTCCCGCCTCCTCCCCAGGTCCCGGCCCGGGCCGCCCGGGCTGAGCTGCGAGACTGACCCCATGAGCGACTCGACCGCCCCGTCCGCGCCCCGCCCCGTCCTGCTCGACGTGTGGTGCGAACTCCAGTGCCCCGACTGCCACACCGCGCTGGACGACGTCCGCGCGCTGCGCGCCCGCTACGGCGACCGGCTGGAGGTGCGGCTGCGCCACTTCCCGCTCCCCAAGCACCCGCACGCCTTCGCCGCGGCCCAGGCCGCGGAGGAGGCCGCCGCGCAGGGACGGGGATGGCCGTACGTCGAGGCCGTCCTCGCGCGGACCGCGGAACTGGACCGGCGGGGCGAGGCACTGCTCCTCGCGGTCGCCGCGGAACTCGGCCTCGACACGGAGGAGTTCGACACCGCGCTCATCGACGGGCGGCACATCCTGACCGTCGACGCCGACCAGGCCGAGGGCAAGGCGATCGGGGTGACGGGCACCCCCACGTACGTCGTCGACGGCCGGCGCCTCGACGGGGGCAAGAGCCAGGAGGGGCTGCGGGAACGCGTCGAGGGGATCGTGGACGGGCTCCTCGCCGACTGAACCGCCGGCGGTGCCGGGTCGCCCGCTCACACCAGCGGCTTGTACAGGTGGTGGGCGACCGGCCGGTACCCCAGGGACTCGTACAACCGCAGCGCCGGGGTGTTGCCCGCGAAGACGTTGAGGCCGAGCCTGGTGTGGCCGGCGTCCAGGGCGATCCGTTCGGCGTGTCGCATCAGGGTCCGGCCGTGGCCCTCGCCCCGGCGTTCCGGTGCGACCTCGACGTCGAGGACGAAGGCCCCGTCGTCGGACGGCGCCGAGGTGGTCACCCAGATCGTGCCGACCGTGGCGCCGTCGTGCTCCAGGACGCCGAACGCCGCGCCGGGGGTGGCCGGCCCCTCGGGCAGCAGCCGTGCCCAGTCGTGGGCGACCTTGGCCCGCGCCTGGGGCTCCGGCACTCCCCGCTCCGTCCACTCGGCGAGGTAGGCGGCGCCGGCCGCCTCCCGCCAGGGACCGTACTCGGCCGGTTCCATCGGCCGCGCGGTCGAGCCGGGCGGCGGCGCGGGGACGAGGTCCAGCCGCTTGGTCAGGTGCCGGCTGCGCTCGGTGTACCCGAGGGCGTGGGCGAGGCGGAGCGCCACCGCGGCGTCCGCCGGGACGGACGCCTGGAGCTGCTGGCAGTCCCACCCCCGGGCGACCTCCTCGGCGGCGAGGGCGGCCACCGTGCCCCGGCCCCGGCCCCGCTCCGGCTCGTCGACGTGCAGTGCGCGCACCTGGGCGACCCGGGGGCCGAAGCCCTCGTGGGTGGCGAGGTGGATCTCGCCGACGGGACGGCTGTTGACGCAGATCCGGAAGGTGCGGGAACGCCCCCCGTCGGCCTGCTGCTGGAGCGGCCCGACCGGCCGCAGGGTGGTGGTCACCCCCTGATGTCTACCCACCGGCCCCGCCCCAGTCATCCGGATTCCGGCCGCGCCGGGCGCTCAGGGATCCAGGTCGGCCGCGGACCGCTCGGCGAAGATCCGCACCGCCTTGGCGGTGACGGGTCCGGGCGCCGGCAGTTCGCGGTCGTCGACCCGGTGGACGGCCTGGACGTCCCGCAGGGTCGAGGTGAGGAAGATCTCCTCGGCGCGGTCGAGGACGTCCAGTGGCAGATCGGTCTCCCGGGCCCCGGTCCACTCGACGGCGAGGGCCCGGGTGACTCCGGCGAGGCAGCCGGAGGCGATCGGCGGGGTGTGGACCTCTCCGTCGAGGACGACGAAGACGTTGGATCCGGTGCCCTCGCACAGCGACCCCGTCGTGTTGGCGAACAGCGCCTCGGTGGCGCCCCGTTCCCGGGCCCGGGCCAGGGCGACCACGTTCTCCGCGTACGAGGTGGTCTTCAAGCCGGCCAGGGCCCCGCGCTCGTTGCGGGTCCAGGGCACGGTGATCACCGCCGTGGTGGGGGCGGGCGGCGGGACGGGCCCCAGGGCGACGACGAGGGTCGGCGGATTGTCCCCCCGGTCGGAGCCGAGCGGGCAGACGCCTCCGGTGTAGGTGACGCGCAGCCGACCGCGCGCCGTCGGGTTGGCCTCCAGGACCGCCCGGCAGGCCCGGCGCACCTCGTCGAGGTCGGGCTCGGGCAGGGCGAGGCCGCGGGCGGAGCGGGCGAGGCGGTCCAGGTGGCGGGTGAGGGCGAAGGCCCGCCCGTCGACGGTCTTCATGGTCTCGAAGATCCCGTCGCCGACCGTCAGCCCGTGGTCGAACACGGAGACCTGCGCGGAGGCGGCGTCGCGCAGTCCGCCGTCGAGCCAGAGTTTCACGTGGAGCCCTCTCTACGGTTCGGTGGCGACGGGGTCGCCCGAGGCCACGGCGAGCAGCCGGGCGGCCTTCAGTTCGGTCTCGTGCCACTCGCGTTCGGGGTCCGAGCCCCAGGTGATGCCGGCGCCGGTGCCGAAGCGCAGCAGGCCGGCGGCGCGGTCGAGCCAGAAGGTGCGGATGCCCACGGCCAGTTCGCCGGTGCCCCGGTCGGCGTCGACCCAGCCGATGCCGCCGCAGTAGGGGCCGCGCGGCGCGGTCTCCAACGCCTCGATGATCCGCAGCGCGCTGGACTTGGGCGCCCCGGTGACGGAACCGGGGGGGAAGGCGGCGGCGAGCAGGTCGCCCCAGCCCGCGTCGGGCAGCAGTTCACCGCCCACGGTGGAGACGAGGTGGACGAGCCCGGGGTGCTTCTCGACGGCGCACAGGTCCGGGACGGTGACCGAGCCGGTGGTGCAGACCCGGCCGAGGTCGTTGCGGACCAGGTCGACGATCATCACGTTCTCGGCGAAGTCCTTCTCCAGCAGGTCGGCCTCGGTGCGCCCGGTGCCCTTGATCGGTCCGGACTCGACGGTGCGGCCGTGCCGGCGCAGGAAGAGCTCGGGCGAGGCGGTGGCGACCTCCACCCCGTGCTCGGGGAGCCGGATCGTTCCGGCGTACGGGGCGGGGTTGCCCCGGGCGAGCAGCGCGGTCAGGGCGTCGACGTCGGCGTCGGGAGCGATCGGGGCGGACAGCACCCGGCACAGGTTCGCCTGGTACACCTCGCCCGCGGCTATGCGCTCGCGTATCCGGCGCACGCCCCGGGTGTACGCGGCGCGGTCGAGCGAGGACAGCCAGTCGCCGGGGGCGGGGCCCCGCCAGGCGCCGGGGACCGGCGCGGGAACCGGCGCCGGTCGCACCTCGGCGAAGCGCGCGCACACCGTGCGCCCCTCGAAGTCGGCGCACACGGCCCAGAAGCCGCTGCCGTCCAGCGCGGCGACGTCGCTGGTCACGTCGCGCAGGCCGGTGGCGAGGCGGCCACCGAAGCGGGCCAGGGGAGGAAGGGTGCGCACGGCTGCGAGTCTAGGCGGGGGACCGTGCCCGGCGCCCCGGCACGGCCCGGTCCAGCACGCTGCGTAAACGCGTTTTTGAGGTTCCCCGGGAATCCGCTAGAGTTCAACACGTCGCCGGGACGCGCAAGCGGACCGAAACGACAGGCGGACGTAGCTCAGTTGGTAGAGCGCAACCTTGCCAAGGTTGAGGTCGCGAGTTCGAGCCTCGTCGTCCGCTCAGGAGCGGGGAGTTCCCAGAGCACCCCGCGCCCTGGTGGAGTGGCCGAGAGGCGAGGCAACGGCCTGCAAAGCCGTCTACACGGGTTCAAATCCCGTCTCCACCTCCATGGACGATTAGCTCAGCGGGAGAGCGCTTCCCTGACACGGAAGAGGTCACTGGTTCAATCCCAGTATCGTCCACTGGACCCGATCTTCGGGTACCCGCGCGATTAGCTCAGCGGGAGAGCGCTTCCCTGACACGGAAGAGGTCACTGGTTCAATCCCAGTATCGCGCACGCAGCACCCGGTGGATCCGGGCGACCCGAGAGGGAGTGCCCTGGTAGCCTGCCGGAACGTCCCGCGCGATTAGCTCAGCGGGAGAGCGCTTCCCTGACACGGAAGAGGTCACTGGTTCAATCCCAGTATCGCGCACCGCACCCCGGCCCCCGGTCGTCCTCGACGCCGGGGGCCGGGTCGTTCCCGAACGGTGTGCGCCGACCCCGGTGGCGGGGGCGGCGCATGCGCTCACGAGGAGAACAGCATCCGGCCGAAGCCGCGGTTCCGGTGGCCGTGACCGTGGTGGCCGTGCTGGCCGTGGCCGCCGTGCGGGGCGCCCCAGGCCGGCGCGGGCGGGGCGGCGGGGTAGCCCTGCGGCGCGGGCGGGGGCGGCGCGGGCTGCGTCCACTGGGACTCCAACCGGGTCAGCGCCTCCAGCTCGCCGTAGTCCAGGAATATCCCGCGGCAGCCGGAGCACTGCTCGATCTGGACGCCGTTCCGGTTGTACGTGCTCATGACCGCGTGGCATTTCGGACACTGCATGGGCGGGTTCAACTCCTCGTCGTTCACTACCGCTTCACCGGGCCGCTGCCCGGCTTCCGTTCCCCTGCACCTTACTTCGCTTCCGTTCCCGCCAACTCCCCCGGTCGACAGCTCATTCGACGGCGGACGGAACGCCCATCCGGTCACAGGCCGTGATCACCGCCCACTCGTCGGGGTCCGGGCCCCGGCCCTCGCGCCGGGCGCGCACGACGGCGAGGGCGGCCGTCTGCACGGTCAGCGCCCGGGCGACCGGGTCCAGCGCGGGCCAGGGGTCGCCCGTCGCCGGGACGGCCGGGCCGCCCGCCGCCCGGTACGCGCCCAGGAAGCGGTCCCACTCGGCGGGGCCGAGGAGGCCGCAGGCGTACCAGGCGGCCGGGCGGGCCAGGTCCCAGACCGCCGGACCGACCCCGAGGTCGTCCACGTCGATCAGCCGCCACGGGCCGTCCGGTGCCGGGGCCCGGACCAGCTGGCCGAGGTGGAGGTCTCCGTGGCAGAGGGTGTCCGTACGCGGGGCGGGCGTCTCGTCACGCGCCCAGCGGGGCAGGGTCAGCCAGGCCCGTTCCACCGCCGCGGCGGCCGGTGCCGAGGCCCGGGCCGCCGGGGTGCCCGGCGCCGCGGCGCGCATCCGCCGGACCGCCCGGGCGGCCTTCGCCGGCCCCCGCATCGGCGGCAGCGGCCCGGGCAGCCGCGCCACGTCGACGCGGTGCAGCCGGGCCAGCAGTTCCCCGGCCTCCGCCCAGGGGGCGCGGTCGGGGGCGTGCGGGTCGACGGGGGTGCCGTACGGCCAGAGGCTGACCGGACGGCCGTCCGGCAGGGCGGCCTGGGCGCGGCCCAGCGGAGGCAGCAGGACCTCGGCGAGCAGCGAATGGGCCGCCACCGCGAGCCGGGCGGCCAGGCCGTCGGGGTCCGTCTCACCGGCGTGCGCCTTGGCGACCACCGCCCCGTGCCGGACGACGACGCCGTCGTCCCGCTCGGCGAGCACCCGCCCCGCCTCCACGCAGGCGCAGGGGCCGTCCGGACGGTGCACGGCCGTCCGGGCCCTGACGCGCAGCCCCCGCACCACCGCACCGCTCATCGACGCCCCGCCCCTGTCCGTCGTGGAACGGCCGGGACGGCCGTTCCCGCCCAGCCTACGAGCTCGGGCCCGGGGCCCGGACACGGCAAAGTGCCCGCGCAACCTCCCCAGGTTGCGCGGGCCTTGTGCCGTCCGTCGCACCCCCGTCCCCACGGGGTTTCATGGTCGGATGTCCCCGCCCGGACCGCTCTTCCGGGCCCGGGGCGCCGCTCAGCGCCCCAGCACCTCGACCACGGACGACGCTTGGGTGACCACCGCCTCCCAGCCGCCGAAGACGACTACGAGCAGGGCCGCCAGGGGAAGCACCATGGCCGTGGCCACCAAGGGGTGGCGCCGACCGGACCGGCCGCCGTCGAACGCCGCGTACAACCGGCGTCCTCGTGCACGGATCATCGTCCGGGTGGCCGTGTCCGCCATGGTCCCTCTCCTGGATCGGTTCGTGTGCGGGCCGGGTGTGCCCGCGCCACCGTCTGTGGCCGCGGCGGGCGCTTGACCTCGGGGGACGAGTACCGCACCCGCCGCTTGACGACCAATCTACGGCGCGGGTTCCCTCGGGGGCGTCATGCCCTCGTACCGGTTCCTGGCCTCCGCAAGGATGACCGCGCCCCGGACGCGTACTCCCCTGGGTGGAGACGGCGCCCCCGGTCTCGGGGTCTTCCCCGAAGGGACGGGGAGCCGTGGGCCCGGTACCGCGCCCGTACCCGGGCCGGGGTGACTTCGCTCACTTCCCCGTGACCGGCACCGGCCCGCGTGCCGGTGGACCGGACCGCTCCCCCGAGGCGTCCGGGCCGCCGGTGCCGGGTGCGGACCCCTGCCGCGGCGGCCGGGGAACGCCCCTCCGCCGTCGCGCCAATCCCCTTGGCGATCCGTGCGGTTGGATCCGTCCGCAGCCGGAATCCGCCGGAAAGCGGCGGTCCCTGACCGCCCCTCACCACGCCTGCGCAGCGCCGTCAACCGATCGGATCGGGAGGGCGCGGCCTCTGCGCGCTCCGGGCCCGGTGTACGTAAGCTGTGCTCGTCAACCGGACCGGGCAGCGGGGATGAACATGGCGATGATGCGCCTGAGGCGTGAGGACCCGCGCGTGGTCGGCTCGTTCAGGCTGCACCGCCGGCTCGGGGCCGGTGGCATGGGCGTCGTCTACCTGGGGTCCGACCGCCGTGGCCAACGGGTCGCGTTGAAGGTCATCCGGCCGGACCTCGCCGAGGACCAGGAGTTCCGTCAGCGGTTCGCCCGCGAGGTGTCGGCGGCCCGCCGCATCCGCGGGGGCTGTACCGCCCGGTTGGTCGCCGCCGACCTGGAGGCCGACCGTCCCTGGTTCGCCACCCAGTACGTCCCCGGCCCCTCCCTGCACGACCGGGTCGCCGACGGGGGCCCGCTCCCCGCGGCCGACGTCGCGGCGGTGGGGGCCGCGCTCTCCGAGGGGCTCGTCGCGGTCCACGAGGCAGGTGTGGTGCACCGGGACCTGAAGCCGTCCAACATCCTGCTCTCCCCCAAGGGACCGCGGATCATCGACTTCGGCATCGCCTGGGCGACCGGTGCGAGCACCCTGACCCATGTGGGCACCGCGGTCGGCTCCCCCGGGTTCCTGGCGCCGGAACAGGTGCGGGGAGTCGCGGTCACCCCGGCCACCGACGTGTTCGCGCTCGGCGCCACGCTCGCCTACGCCGCCACCTCCGACTCCCCCTTCGGGCACGGCAGTTCGGAGGTGATGCTGTACCGCGTGGTGCACGAGGAACCGCAGCTGCACGGGGTGCCCGACGCCCTGGCTCCGCTGGTGCGGGCCTGTCTGGCGAAGGACCCGGAGGAGCGGCCCAGCACCCTCCAACTCTCGCTGCGGCTCAAGGAGATCGCGGCGCGCGAGGCCCAGGGGTTGACCGACCCGCGTCCCCCCGTCCCGCGCGGGGAGCCGGACCGGCCCTCCGGGGGGCTCGCGGCGGAGTACGCGGCACAGCGCACCCAGCGGCGTTCCCCGGGCACTCCCCCGCCCCGGTCCTCCTCCGCGCGGCCGTCGCGCGGTTCCGGTTCCGCCCGGCGCTCCGGTGCGGTCGGTCCGACGCGCGGCGGGCAGTCCTCCGGGACGGGCCGCAGCGGAGGTCGGGACTCCCGGGCGACCGGCGGTTCGCGCGGCGGCCGGCCCGCCCGGTCCGGCACCCGCCCGCTGCCCCGGAAGGGGCAGCCCCGTCCGCGGCCGACCGGGACCGGGCGTCGCCCGGCGAACCCCCGGTTGTTGCGGCAGCGGCTGATCGTGTTCGTGGTCGTGACCCTGCTGGTGGCCTTGGGCATCGCCGCCGCCCAGGGCTGCCAGGGCCCCTCCCGGGGCGCCGGGGAGGTTCGGCCCCCGGCGGGGGCGACGGCCGCCGCCCCGCCGGACCCGGCTCAGTCGACGGGGCGCCCCGAGGTCACCGCGTAGAAGGCGACGGCCGCCGCGGCGCCGACGTTGAGCGAATCCACTCCGTGGGCCATCGGGATACGCACCCGCTCGTCGGCGGCGCGCAGCGCCCGGGGGGACAGTCCGGTCCCCTCCGCGCCCAGCATCAGGGCCACCCGCTCCCTGCGGTGCGGGGCCGCCGTGTCCAGGGTGACGGCCGTGGCGTCGGGGGTCAGCGCGAGCAGGTCGAAGCCGGCTTCGCGGACGGTCTCCAGGGCGTGCGGCCACGGCTCCAGCCGGGCGTAGGGCACGGAGAACACGGCGCCCATCGAGACCTTCACCGAGCGGCGGTACAGCGGGTCGGCGCAGTCCGGGGAGAGCAGCACGGCATCCATGCCCAGGGCGGCGGCGGAGCGGAAGATCGCACCGATGTTGGTGTGGTCGTTCACGGACTCCATGACCACCACCCGGCGGGCGGTGGACAGCAGGTGCCCCGCGCTCGGCAGCGGGGTGCGGGCCATCGAGGCGAGCGCGCCGCGGTGGACGTGGTAGCCGGTGACCCGCTCGGCCAGTTCGGGGGTGACCGCGTAGACGGGTGCGGGGAATTCGTCGATCACGTCCCGCATGGCATCGACCCATTTGGACGACAGCAGCATCGACCGCATCGCGTAGCCGGCGTCCAGCGCCCGGCGGATGACCTTCTCGCCCTCGGCGATGAAGAGCCCCTCGGCGGGTTCGCGGCGCCGGCGCAACTCGACGTCGGTGAGCGCGGTGTAGTCGCGCAGACGGGGGTCGTCGGCGTCCTCGACGGTGATCAGTTCGGCCACGGGGTGGTGCCGCCTTGTCGGTGTGGTGCGGGTGGGGGTGCGGGCCGGTGGGGGCCGACCGGCCCGCGGTGGTGGCTCAGTGCGGGGTCGGCCCGTGGGCGGAGGAGGCGTCGGGGCCGATCCGGACCACCTCGCCGATGACGATGACCGCGGGCGGCCGCACGCCCTCGCGTTCGACCACGGCGGCCACGGTGCCGAGCGTCGCGTCCACCCGGCGCTGGGCCGCGGTCGTGCCCTCCTGGACCAGGGCCACCGGGGTGTCGGCGGCCCTGCCGTGGGCGATCAGCGCCTCGGCGATCCGGCCGATCTTGTCCACGCCCATCAGCACCACCAGGGTGCCGCGGAGCTCGGCGAGGGCCGCCCAGTCCACCAGCGAGCGGGGGTCCTCGGGTGCGACGTGCCCGCTGACCACGGTGAACTCATGGGCGACACCGCGGTGGGTGACCGGGATGCCGGCCGCGCCGGGCACCGAGATCGAACTGGAGATGCCGGGCACCACCGTGTACGGGATGCCCGCCTCGGCCAGTGCCTCGGCCTCCTCCATCCCGCGCCCGAAGACGAACGGGTCGCCGCCCTTGAGCCGGACCACCGACCGGCCCGCCTTGGCGTGTTCGACCAGGGCCGCGTTGATCGCCTCCTGGGCCATGAACCGCCCGTAGGGGATCTTCGCGGCGTCGATCACCTCGACGTGCGGGGGCAGTTCGGCGAGCAGGTCACGGGGGCCGAGCCGGTCCGCGATGACCACGTCGGCCTCCGCGAGCAGTCGACGGCCCCGGACCGTGATCAGGTCGGGGTCGCCGGGCCCGCCGCCGACGAGGGCGACGGAGCCGGCGCGGCTGCGGTGGTGGCGGGCCACCAGGGTGCCGTCGCGCAGCCCTTCGACCACCGCGTCCCGGATGGCGGCGGTGTGCCGCGGGTCGCGGTCCCGGGCGTCGGTGGTGAGCACCGCGACGGTGACCCCCGCGCTGTGGCCGGTGGCGGGCGTCCAGGCGGTGGCGACGTCGGCGTCGTCGGAGCGGACGCACCAGATGCGGCGGGCCTCGGCCTCCGCGGACGCCCGGTCGTTCGCCGTCCGGTCCGAGGTGGCGACCAGCACGTACCAGGCGTCGGCGAGGTCGCCGTCCTGGTAGCGGCGGCGGTGCCAGGTGAGTTCGCCGGTGTCGGCCATGGCCTCGACGGACGGGGTCGCCGACGGGGAGACCAACTGGATGTCGGCGCCGGCGGCGATCAGCGCCGGCAGCCGCCGCTGGGCGACCTGACCGCCGCCGAGGACCACGACGCGGCGGCCGGTGAGGCGGAGACCGACGGGGTAGGCCGGATCACTGGCTGACGTGGGCATGGCGGCTCCTCGGGTGGGCCGCTGCGACGGTGGAGCGGCGGACTGGTCCGGACGGTGGGGATCACCCGGGCCCGGGTACGGACGCGTGGACGTCGGCGGGGCGGGGTTCCCGACCGTCAACGATACGGTTCCGCTGGTCACGGGCACCGGCGGGGCCGGCACCGGGGTGTCCCGGAACCGGCCCCGGGGGCTGGCGGCCGGCGACGGGCCGGCGGGCCCCCTACTTCTCGGTGACCCCGGCGGCGTCGAAGGTCGCCACCTCGTGCATGACCCGCGCCGCGCTCTGCACCAGGGGCAGGGCGAGCAGCGCGCCCGTCCCCTCCCCCAACCGCAGGTCCAGTTCCACCAGGGGACGCAGCCCCAGCTTGTTGAGGGCCGCGACGTGTCCGGGCTCGGCGCTGCGGTGACCGGCGATGCAGGCCGAGAGCGACTCGGGGGCGACGGCCCGGGCCACCAGGGCGGCAGCGCCGGCGCTCACCCCGTCCAGGATCACGGGGGTGCGCAGGGAGGCACCGCCGAGCACCAGACCCACCATGGCGGCGTGCTCCAGACCGCCGATCGCCGCGAGCACGCCGATCGGGTCGGCCGGGTCGGGCCGGTGCAGTGCCAGCGCCCGGCGCACCACCTCGGTCTTGCGGGCCAGGGTCTCGTCGTTGATGCCCGTGCCCCGACCGGTGATCTCCGCGGGGTCGATGCCCGTGTACACGGCGATGAGGGCGGCGGAGGCAGTGGTGTTGGCGATGCCCATCTCGCCGGTGAGCAGTGCCTTGTTGCCGGCGGCCACCAGATCGCGGGCGGTCTCGATGCCGACCTCGATCGCCGCGGTGACCTCCTCGCGGGTGAGCGCCGGGCCCGCGGTCATGTCGGCGGTGCCGGCCCGGACCTTGCGCGGCAACAGCCCCGGCGTCGTGGGCAGGTCGGCCGCGACGCCCACGTCGACCACGCACACCTCGGCGCCGACCTGCTTGGCGAAGGCGTTGCAGACCGCGCCGCCGTTCAGGAAGTTGGCGACCATCTGCCCGGTGACCTCCTGCGGCCACGGGGTCACGCCCTGGGCGTGCACCCCGTGGTCACCCGCGAAGATCGCCACAGCGGCGGGCTCCGGGATGGGCGGCGGGCAGGTCCGGGAGAGCCCGCACAGCTGCGCGGAGAGGATCTCCAGCATGCCCAGCGCACCGGCCGGCTTGGTCATCCGCTTCTGTCGTTCCCATGCCTCGCCGAGCGCCTTGGCGTCCAGCGGCCGGATGCCGGCGACGGTCTCGGTGAGCAGGTCGTGCGGCTCCGCGCCGGGCAGCACCCGACGGCCGTACGTCTCCTCGTGGACGACCCAGGCCAGCGGACGCCGCTGGGACCAGCCGGCCTGCACCAGTTCCGGGTCCTCGGGGAACTCGTCGACGTACCCGACGCAGAGGTAGGCGACGACCTCCAGGTGTTCGGGCAGGTCGAGGGCGCGCACCATCTCGCGCTCGTCGAAGAAGCTGACCCAGCCGACGCCGAGGCCCTCGGCGCGGGCGGCCAGCCACAGGTTCTCGACGGCGAGCGCCGAGGAGTAGGGGGCCATCTGCGGCTGGGTGTGACGACCGAGCGTGTGGCGGCCGCCGCGGGTGGGGTCGGCGGTGACCACGATGTTCACCGGCGTGTCGAGGATGGCCTCGATCTTCAGTTCCTTGAACTGCTTGGCACGGCCCTTGGGCAGGGTCCTGGCGTACGCGTCCCGCTGGCGCTCGGCCAGTTCGTGCATGGTCCGCCGGGTCTCCTCGGAGCGGATGACCACGAAGTCCCAGGGCTGGGAGTGCCCGACCGAGGGGGCGGTGTGCGCGGCCTCCAGCACCCGCAGCAGCACCTCGTGCGGGATGGGGTCGGGCCGGAAGCCGTTGCGGATGTCCCGGCGCTCCCGCATGACGCGCAGCACCGCTTCGCGCTCCGCGTCCTCGTAGCCGGGTGCGGGGGCCTCGGGCCGGGGGGCCGGGGGCCGGGCCGCGGGCTCGACGGGGGTCTCCCCGGCCGGACCGGTGGGCTCCGGTGCGGGGGCGGCGGCCTGCACGGGGGGCACGCCGACCGTGACGGTGACCGCCTCGGTGGCCTCGGGTGCGGCGGCCGGCTCGTCGTCGCCGGAGTGCGTCGGCAGACCGTCCGGGGTCTGGGCGGGGGCCTCGGCCTCCGGGTCCGCCGCCTCCGCGGCCGGGGGCTCGTCCGCCGGGGTGGCCACGGCCGCCTCGTCCGCCGGTGCGGTCTGCGGCTGCGCCACCGCCTCGGGAGCCTCGTCGTCCTCTGCGTGGACGGGGGCGGGCTCGGGGGTCCCGGTGACGACCGCGGCGGGTTCCGCGGCGGCCGGCTCGGCCACCGCTTCGGCAGCGGCCGGTACGGGTGCGGGCTGCGGCTGGTCCTCCACCGGGGCCGGCTGCTCCGCGGCAGGGGCTTCGTCGGTCGCGGGGGGTGCGGCGGGTGCCTCCTCCTGCGGCGGGCCCTCGGGGGTCGCCGGCGGCACCACCGGGGCCTCGTCCGCTTCCCCGGACACCGGAGCGGGGACCTCGGTGACGGGCTCGGCCACCGCCGGCTGCGGTTCGGCGGGCCGTTCGGCGACGGGCACGGGCCGGGGGGCCTCGACGGGCTCCGGCGCGGGCTGCTCCTCGGTCGGGGCGGCGGCCGGTGCCTCGGCGGCGGGCGGCACGGCCGTGACCGGGGCCGGCTCGGCTTCGACGGGCGGCTCCGGGAGGGCGGGAACCGGCTCGACGGCGACGGGTTCGGGCGTCTCCGGGGTCGCCACCGCGGGGGTCGCCTCCGCGGCGGGCGCCTCGGCTGCGGGTTCCGGGACGGCCTCGACCGTGGCCTCGGCGACGGGTGCCTCCGGGGCCGGGGGCTGTTCGGGGGCCGCCGGGGCGGGCGGTGCCTCGGCGGGCGCCGCCTGGACCACCGGGGTCGGGGCCGGCGTGGTGGTGGCGGGCTCCGGCGTCCCGGTCGGCCCGGGCTCCACGGGGGCGACCGGAGCGGGGGCGGGGGCGGGCCCGGCGGGGGCCTCGACCGGGGCGGCGGCCGCCACGGGCTCGGGCTGGGGGTGCGGCAGGGTCAGCGGGTGGGACGGGGTCGGGGCGAGGTGCGGGGTGGTCGGCACCGAGCCCTCGACCGGGACGAACTCGCCCACCGGAACGGCGACTCCGGCCGGCGGGGTGTGCGGAACCGTCACCGAACCGGTGGCCCGGGCCACCGCGGCGAGCGCGGCGTCGGGTGCGGGCGTCACCGGGGGGGCGAGGGGGACGCCCCGCCCCGCGGTGGGCGGAGCGGTCGGCGCGGAGGGCTGCGGAACCGCCTCGGAGGGGGCCTCCGCCACGGGCTGCTCGGCCGGCGGGACGGGCACCGCCCCGGTGTCGGTGGAGGAGGCGGGCACCTGGGTCCCGTCCATCGTGGGGACGGTGGTGGTGGCCTCGGGAGCGGGCGGGAACGCGGGGGCCGTCTCCGGTGCGGCCGAGGGGGCCACCTGCGCGGGAGGCGCCCCCCAGGGGGCGCCGGCCTGCGGCGGGATCTCGGCGAGCTGGGGGCCCGGGAACGGCGCGGCGGCCGGCGGCTGTTCGGGGGCGGCCGAGGGCGCGGGCTGCCGGCGCACCTTGACCGCGCCCCGACGGGAGCCGGCGGGGCCGCGGTCGGCGAGCGAACGGACCGGGCCGGAGGCGGTGTCCGGGGTGGGCGGCGCGGCGTGCAGGGGGCGTCGGGGCGTGCCGGTGGGCTGGCCGGGCGCCGGGTGTGCGCCGGGCGCGCGGACGTCTGCCCCCTCGGCCGCGGGGGCCGGACCGCTGTCCCGACCGCCCGTCTCGTGCGGACCGGGCTCGTGCGCTCCGGCCAGCGCTCCGGCTGCGGGCTCGACCGGTGCGGGGGCAGCTGGATGGGGCTGCGGGGTGGGCGCGGAGGTGTTGGCGGTCACGGGTGCGTCGGCCTCGTACGGGTTCGGGGGCTCGTCGTCGTCCGGTGTCTCCAGCGAGGTGGGAACCGAGAGGACGGGGGCGGGCCCTGCGGGCACGGTGGGGCGCGGCCGGGCGGCGGACCCGGACGGCGCGACGGGGCTGCCCGTCGGCGGGGGCGGGGTGGCTCCCGTGGTGTGGACCACCGGCGGATAGGCGTCGCCCGCGGGGGCGGTCGCGCGCGCCGAGGGGACGCCACGGCCGTCGCTCCAGGCCCCCTGGGAACCGGGCATCAGGAGTTGGTCGTCGTCGTGGGTCTCGGCGGGGCCCGGCGGCGGTGCCGTCCCGCTCCGGACGGACGCGGCGACGGTCCCCTCGCCGGGGTGGTCCGGCTGTGCCTCGTCCGAAGTCCGGCCGGTGTCGGTCATGCGTACCCCTCGCGCATCGGTAGTCTTCCTCGTCCGTCCCGGTCCCGCCGGACCGCCCGACCCGAGAACGAGCGGGCGCGCCGCGCGGCACGTACCGGTGCCGTCGACACCAGGCATTGTCCCGGCTGGCCCCCACCTCGGCACGCGGTTCCGGAACGGACGCCTGTGGACTGCGCCACGTCGCGCGTCCTCAGCCTTCGCCGTACCGCGGTCCACCCAAAACGGGCGGGTCTTTCGGACATTGGGCCATGAACGAGCCACCGGTCCGGTGCGGTACAACGATCGGCCAGCCTACCCCGGGCTGGCCCCGCAGCGCTCAGGGGGCGCGGCCCGGAAGGCGTCCGGAAAGGAGGAAACCGACCGTCCGTTCCTTCTCCGTCCAGGCCCGGGTGTCGAGTTCCACGGCCTGGAGGAGGGCGCACTCGACCTCGTATCCGTGTTCGATCAGGTCGCGGCCGACCCGTTCGGCGGCGTCCCGGGTGGCCGCATGGGTGACGATCCGTCCGGGGCGGCGGTCGGCCACCGCGGACACCACGGCCGCTCCCCCGCCGCCGACGCGCACCACGTCCGGTTCGGGCAGCGTCTCCAGGACGTGCGGCGCACGGCCGTGGACCGTCTGGAGCTGGACGCCGAAGCGACGGGCGGTGGCGGCGGCGCGGGCGCAGTTGTCGGGGTACTGGTCGACGGCGATGACGGCGGCGCCGAAGCGGGCGGCCTCCACCGAGAAGGCCCCGCTGGCGCACCCGATGTCCCAGACCAGGTCGCCGACGCGGGGCCCGAGGCGGGCGAGTTGGGCGGCGCGCAGCCGCTCGTTCTCGCTCTCGCCCAGTCCGGGCCCGAGCTCGGCGGCGGGCAGGGTCCAGCCGCGGGGGCCGGTGCCGGGGTCCCGGCCGGCGATCCAGCCCGGTTCCGGGGTGACGCCGCTGCTGCCCCCGATGCAGAGGACGACGTTGGGGTCGCGCCAGGCGTGGTCGGCGGCCTTGTCCGAGGTGACGACGGTGACGCGTTCGCGATCGGTGCCGAGTTCCTCGCAGATGACGAAGGTGCGGTGCACGCCTTCGAGCAGGAGGCCCAGCTCGGCGGGCCCGGCGCCCGGCGCGGTGAGCACGGCCACCTTGGGGTGGGCCCGGCAGACGTTGACCGCGCGGCGCAGGGTGCGGCGGTGGGCCACGACGACCTCCGCGTCGTCCCAGGGCATGCCGGCCCGGGCGAAGGCCCGGGCGACCGCGGAGGTCGCGGGCAGCACCTCGACCTCCAGGCCGAACTCGGGATCGCGCAGCGCCCGGACGACGCCGAAGAACCCGGGGTCGCCGTCGGCGAGGACCACGGCGGTGCCCCGGTGGGCGGCGATGCGGCGGGCGGCGAGGGCGATGCTGCCGAGCCGGATGCGCTCGGCGCGCTCGGGCACGTCGGGGAAGGCGAGGTGGTGGGCCGCGCCGGCGACCAGGGTGGCCGCGGCGAGTGCCGAACGCGCGGCGACGGAGAGCGGGGAGCCGTCCCAACCGATCACCGTGACCCGGTCGGCCATCGTCGTCAGTCTCCAGAGGTCGAGGGGCCGGACGGGTCCTGTGCCGGGGGCGCGTCGGGGGCGGAGCGGCACCGGTGGCGTACGCGGGCGCACGGACGGGCCCGGGCGACGGAGGGGTGCCGCGTGCCGCGCACCAGAGCATCGTGAGCGTACCGGGTGCGGGCGGTCCACGCGCCCCGGGTGCGCGGTTCGGGGGAGGCGCCGGGCGCGGGCGAGGGGCGCACCGGACCCGCGGGGCGCGTCTGCCGGAGCGTCAGTTCCAGTCGGTGAAGGCGGTGTAGGCGTCGGAGTCGGCGAAGGCGTCCGCCGTGCCCTCCAGGTCCTCGGGGAGCAGGCTCCACACGATGAGGTCGGTCCGGTGTTCGGTCCAACCGCCGTCGTCGGTCCTGGTCCGCGCTATCCAGGCGCCCCGGAGCACGCCCTCGCTGATGCAGCCGATCTTCTGGGCCACCTGTTGGGCCGCGGTGTTGTCGGCGGCCGTCCGCAGCTCCAGGCGCTCGAACTTCTGGTCCCGGAACAACCACCCCGCGACCGCCAGCGACACCTCGCAGGCGTAGCCCTCGCCGCGCGCCCAGGGGGCGGTGACGCAGCGCAGTTCGGCGGAGCGGACGCGCCAGTCGGCGGCGCGCAGCCGGGCCGTGCCGACCAGCCGGCCGGTGAGGAACTCGGTCACGGCGAAGACGATGCCGTGGCCGGCCGTGCGTTCGCCGGGGGCGCCCTCGGTGACCCAGGCGCGGGCGTCCTCCTCGGTGTACGGGTGGGGGGCGGAGGCCCAGACCACGACCGACTCGTCGTTCATCATCTCGGTCAGGGCCGGAACGTCCACGTCCTCGAAGGGGCGCAGGACCAACCTTTCCGTGCTGAGGGAGACGTCGGGGAAGGTGGTCGTCATGGGCCGCTCCGTAACCTTCAGGAACCTGCAGGTCTGCTGCTGAGTGGACCAGCATGCAGCATCGGGACGCGGGTACGCACCACGGGACCCGGGTGGGAGGGTCGGTCCCGTGGTGCGCGAGGGGTCCGGGGCGCCCGACGTCACGGTCGTCGAACGCCCCGGAGGTCCGGGCGGCTCCTTCGAGCGGTGGTGCGCCGGCTCAGAAGGCCGGGATGACGGCGCCGTCGTAGGTGTCCTCGATGAACTTCTTCACCTCGGGCGAGGTCAACAGCTCGGCGAGCTTCCTGACCCGGGGGTCGTCCTCGTTGCCCTTCTTGACGGCGAGGAAGTTGCCGTAGGGGTTGTCCTTGGCGTCCTCGGCCGCGATGGCGTCCTTGGCCGGGCTGAGCTTCGCCTCGATGGCGTAGTTGCCGTTGATCACCGCGGCGTCGACGTCCGCGAGGGCCCGGGGCAGCTGGGGGGCCTCCAGTTCGCTGAACTTGAGGTCCTTGGGGTTGTCGGTGATGTCCTTGGGCGTGGCCGCGAACCCGACGCCGTCCTTGAGGGTGATCAGGCCCTTGGCGGCGAGCAGCTGGAGGGCGCGCGCCTCGTTGGTGGTGTCGTTGGGGACCGCGATGGTGGCCCCCTTCTCCAGGTCCGCGAGGTCCTTGACCGTCTTGGAGTAGACGCCGAGCGGCTCCAGGTGGACCGTGGCACCCGGGACGGGCACGATGTCGGTGCCCTTCTTCTTGTTGAAGTCGTCCAGGTACGGCTTGTGCTGGAAGTAGTTGGCGTCGAGCTCGCCCTCCTGGACGGCGGTGTTGGGGGTCACGTATTCGGTGAACTCCCTGACCTCCAGCTCCAGGTCGGCCTTGGCCGCGAGCTCGTCCTTGATGTAGGTGAGGATCTCGCCCTGCGGGGTGGCGGTCGCGGCGACCTTCAGCGGCCCGTCGGAGTCGGAGCCCTGGTCGGAGCCGCAGGCGGTGAGGCCGAGCGTGAGGGCTCCGGCGGCGAGGACAGCGGCGGTGATCTTGGTGGTGTTACGCACGAAAAGTGCCTTTCTCCATGGGTGGTACCGGTCCCGGCGGTCTGCGCGGGACGCGTGTGAGGGGGTCGACGGTCGGACGGCCGCCGACCGGGTCAGGGGGTCTTGACGGCTTCGAGCTCGGCGCTCGCCGGAGCGACGCCTTCGGTCGGCGGGGCGGAGCGCAGCAAGCGCAGCCGGGGCCCTGTCCCGGCCCGGCCGGTGCGGCGGTGCAGGGAGCGGGCGGCGAGGTCGCCGGCGAACTGGATGACGGAGATCACGACGGCGAGGATCGCCACGGTGACCCACATCAGTTCGGTCTCGAAGCGCTGGTAGCCGTAGCGGATGGCGATGTCGCCCAGGCCGCCGGCGCCGACCGTGCCCGCCATCGCGCTGTAGCCGATGAGGGCCACGACGGTGGTGGTGGCACTGGAGATCAGCGAGGGCAGCGACTCGGGGACCAGGACCCGGCGGACCACGGTCCAGGTGTTCCCGCCCATCGCCTGGACGGCTTCCACGAGGCCGCCGTCCACCTCGCGCACGGCGGTCTCGACCAGGCGGGCGAAGAACGGGATCGCGCCGATCGCCAGCGGCACGATCGCGGCCTCCCGGCCGATGGTGGTGCCGGTGATCTCCCGGGTGAAGCCCATCAGGGCGACCATCAGGATGATGAACGGCATCGAGCGGGCCACGTTGACGAGTTGGCCGAGGACCTTGTTGAGGACCACGTTCTGGAGCAGTCCGCCCCGGTCGGTGAGGACCAGCAGGACGCCCAGCGGCAGCCCGCCGACGACGGCGATCACGGTGGACCAGCCGACCATGTACAGGGTGTCCCAACACGCCTGCTCCAGCAGCGGCCACATCTCGGACCAGGTCACTTGGCACCCTCCTTGGCCAGGGCGGACGGCAGGGGGCGGGGCGTTGCGTCGGCTTCGACGACGTCGACCTGGAGTCCCTGCTCGCGCAGGAAGCCGACCGGCACCACGTTGTCCTCGTAGCGGCCGGGCAGTTCGATGCGCATGCGACCGACCTGCTTGCCGGCGACCGTGTCCATCGCGGCGCCGAGGATCGAGATGTCGATGTTGTACGTGCGGGAGAGCTGCGAGATGACGGGCCGGGTGGCCGCTTCGCCGTGGAAGGTGACGTCCACGACGGTGCGGTCGGGGCCGGTGGCGTCGCCGGCGACCGGGAAGAGCGCCGAGGCGAGTTCGGAGCCCGGGGTGGCCAGCAGTTCGCCGACCGTGCCGGACTCGACGATCCGGCCGTGCTCCATCAGGGCCGCGGAGTCGCAGATCGACTTGACCACGTCCATCTCGTGGGTGATGAGCAGCACGGTCAACCCGAGCTGCCGGTTGAGGTCGCGCAGCAGGTGGAGGATGGCGCGGGTGGTCTCCGGGTCGAGGGCGCTGGTGGCCTCGTCGGAGAGGAGCACCTTGGGGTCGCCGGCCAGGGCCCGGGCGATGCCGACGCGCTGCTTCTGCCCGCCGGAAAGTTGGGCGGGGTAGGCCGGGGCCTTGTCGGCGAGGCCCACCAGGTCCAACAGTTCCAGCGCCTTACGGGAACGTTCCTTCCCGGAGGTGCCGAGGATCTCCAGGGGCAGTTCGACGTTCTCCCGGACGGTCCGCGTGGAGAGCAGGTTGAAGTGCTGGAAGACCATGCCGATCCGGCTGCGCGCCTCGCGCAGCGCACGGCCCGCCCGGGGGCCGCGGCCGGCGAGGGCGGTGAGGTCCCGGCCGTCCACGGTCACGGTGCCGGCGGTGGGGCGCTCAAGGAGGTTGATGCAGCGGATGAGGGAGGACTTGCCGGCGCCGCTCTGGCCGATGACGCCGTACACCTCTCCTTCTCGTACCTGGAGGTCCACGCCGTCGAGGGCGGTGACCTCGCGTCCGCGGGAGCGGTAGACCTTGGTGAGGCCCTGGGTGGTGATCACTGGGATTCCGTCACTGTCGAGTGCGGGCGTCCTGCTGGACGCCGGGCACGGGGCATTCGTCGGGGAACGCGGCACGGTTCTCGGTGGCGGGTGTGCGGGGGGAGAAACGCGCGCTCGGGGCGGGCGGGTCCGCTCGACGCACGGTCGGGGACACGGCTCAGCTGTCTCGCTTCGGGGCGCGAGGCTGATGGTGCGGGGGCCCTCAGAAGGCGCACATTCGACACATACAAGCAGCACCGGGCGTCTTCATCGCCTCGGTCGCAAAGGTGCGGCTGCTGGTCGTGGTCATGTCGGCAAGTAAAGCAGACCCCGGGGCGCTGTCCACCCCCTCTGTCCGTATAGCGGACACTCTCGGACAATCCTCGGACGGCTTCCCGTACCGCCGCCAAGGCCCGCATCCCGCCCGTCACCAGTCGCCACGGGGCTCCCGGAGCACCTCGCCCCGGGGCGCCCCCGCCCGGAGGAGACCCGCGACTGTGGCCAAGGCCACGAAGGACCCCTCCCGGCCCTCGCCCCGGTGACACGGGCGGGCTCGACGGGGCCGGCGCGGGGCGCCGACCGGCTGCGTAATAGGGTCGCCGCATGCTTGCTGCACTGACGATCGCGACCGCGGTGGCGGCGCTCGCGCTCGCCGCCTGGTGCGCCTTCGCCGCGTACCGCGACCAGCCCACCAAGGACTGGCACTTCATCGGGATGGTCGTGGTGTCCCTGCTGGCGCTCGCCCAGCTCGTGGTGGGGATCGTCCAGCTGGCGCGCGGGGAGAAGCCCGAGAAGGGCACCGCGATCTTCGTCGGGTACCTCATCGGCTCGGCGAGCTGCATCCCCGCCGCCGGCTTCCTGTCGCTCGCGGAGCGCACCCGCTGGGGTTCGGTGACGGTCGCGGCGGGCGGCGTGGTGCTCGCGGTCCTCCAGGTGCGGCTGTACGACATCTGGGGAGGTTGAGATGACGGAGGCCGGCCCACGGGCGCCGGGCGGGCGCACCCGGTTGATCAGCGGACCGGGGACCCTGCTGCTCTGGCTCTACGGGGTGATGGTCGTCGGAGCGGTGTCGCGCTCCGTCGTCCAGATCACCACCGACTTCGGACGGGCCCCGCTGGCCTACGCCCTGTCCGCCGTCGCCGGCCTGGTGTACGGATTCATCACGTACTCCCTGGTGCGCGGCGGGGAGAAGGCCCGCCGGGCGGCCTTGGTCTGCTGCGCCGTCGAGCTGGCCGGGGTCCTGGTGGTGGGCACCTGGACGGTGCTCGACCCCTCGGCGTTCCCCGACACCACGGTCTGGTCGGAGTACGGCATGGGCTACCTGTTCATCCCGGTGCTGCTGCCGTTGACCGCCGTGTACTGGCTGCGTCGGGCCCGGACCGCTCGGCCCGGGCCGACGCCCTCCTGACCCACCGCTCCGCCCGTCCGCGGCCGAGAGGCCCTCCTCCGCCGCCGGGTGCGTCAGGTCGCGGTGGTGAAGTCGCCCGCCTGCTTGGCGAGGGTGACGACGGTGAGCCGCTCGTCCACCTGACGGCTGCCGACCGGCGCGTAGCCGTGCTTGCGGTACAGCCGCAGGTTCCGGTCGGAGCGTCCGCCGGTGAACAGTTCGAAGCGGGTGGCCGTGCCGGCCGCCTCCAGCCGCTGCTCGATGGCGGCGAGCAGCCGTCCGCCGATCCCGTGGCTGCGCATCCGGGGGTGGACCATGAGCTTGCCGATGTGGGCGACGCCCTCGGCGTCGACCGAGCCGCGCACCGAGGCGATCACCTCGTCGCCGAGCCGGGCGACCAGGACCAGTCCCCGGGCCAACTCCGCCCGGACGGACGCCAACGTCTGGGTGAGGGGTTCGATGGAGTAGTCCCCGTAGAGCTCCGCCTCGCTCTGGTAGCACAGGTACTGCAACTTCAGGATCTGTTCGGCGTCCTGCTCGGCCGCCGCGGAGATGGTCACGCTCATGCCCATGTGCGCATGCCTCCTGCTTACCTACTCCACCGGTTGTCTTAACGCTCCCTTCCCCTCGGGTCGGGAACCGCAACCTCCGCCGCGAGCATTCTGCGCAGACATCCCAGGCATCGGGAACGTTCCGGCCCTAGACTTCCCTGTGAGATACCCAACTCTCCTGCGATTTCTCGGTACGTCAGGTCATACGGCGAAAGAAGAGCGGTCATCAGCTTCCGGCAGCGCACGGGCATGCGCCGCACCGCCGCCCGCAGCCGCCGCCCGCGGTCGGCCACCAGGGCCATCTCCTCGGGGTCCGGCTGCGGATCACCGGGCAGGCGGGTGCCGCACGGCAGTTCGCGCTCCAGCAGTCGGTGGCTGCGGTGGACCTCCGAGCGGACTGCGGCGCTCAACCAGCCGGCGGGGTCGGCGGGCGGGCCGGCGGAGGCCCACTGTTCGAGCAGGCGCAGCCAGACCTCCTGGAGGAGGTCCTCGCGGGCGTCACCGGCGCAGGGCGCCTGCGCCACCACCTCCCGCACGAGCAAGGGGGCGAGGGTCTCCCACGGCAACGACAGCCGGGGCGGGGTGCGGTGGTCCATGTCCGCCCGAACGGCGGCGCCGGCCGTCGAGTTGTCGCACCGGGCGACGTTTCAGCCGTGTGAGGGGGCGCCCGCGGGGGCCGGTTGACGCGTCCGGACGGCCCCACCACCAGTGACGGAAGCGTGACACGACGTGACGATCCGGGGAGCCCGATGTGCGCGCGAGGGCGCCGCGCGAGTATCGTCCTCACCTGCACGGACTGGCGGCAGGCCGTGACCGGCGCAGCCTCGAATCCCGACCCCGGAGGGCCCGTTGTCCCGTTTTGCGCTCATCAAGGCAGTGCTCGGACCGATCATCCGCCTGGTCTTCCGGCTCCGGGTGGAGGGCGTCCAGCACGTTCCGGGAACGGGTCCGGTCATCCTGGCCGGCAATCACCTGACCTTCATCGACTCCATGATCCTGCCCCTCGTCTGCGACCGCCAGGTGGTCTTCATCGGCAAGGACGAGTACGTGACCGGCAAGGGCCTCAAGGGGCGGCTGATGGCGTGGTTCTTCACCGGGGTCGGCATGGTCCCGGTGGACCGCGACGGCGGCCGGGGCGGGGTGGCCGCCCTGATGACGGGCCGTCGCATCCTGGAGGACGGCCGCGTCTTCGGGATCTACCCCGAGGGCACCCGCTCCCCCGACGGACGGCTGTACCGGGGGCGCACCGGGATCGCCCGGCTGACCCTGATGACCGGGGCCCCCGTGGTGCCGTTCGCGATGATCGGCACCGACAAGCTCCAGCCCGGCGGCCGGGGCATCCCGCACCCGGGCAAGGTCACCGTCCGGTTCGGCGAGCCGATGGAGTTCTCCCGCTACGAGGGCATGGACCGCGACCGCTACGTGCTGCGGGCCGTCACCGACTCCGTGATGGCGGAGGTCATGCGGCTGTCCGGCCAGGAGTACGTCGACATCTACGCCACCAAGGCCAAGGCCGCCTAGGTCCTCCCGTTCCGACCCTGCCGGGCCCGCGCGCCCCGGCGCCCGCACCCTCCGGCCCGCCCGTGACCCGCTCACGGGCGGGCCGGGTGGTGTCGGGTGGCGTGGAGCCGGGTCCAGCGCCCCCGGTGCGCCCGGGCGAGTTCCGCCGCGCGGGCCGCGGCCGGTTCCGGCACCCGCTGGGCGTGGAGCTCGGCCAGCGCCCCTTCCATGCGCCGGGCGAACCGGGTGCCGACCGGGGTGAGCCGCCCGCTGTCCAGCAGCGTGCCGTTGGCCTCCCGGGTGACGTCCCGCCAGCGGGCGAACTCGACCCAGGCCCGTTGACGCCCCGCCGGTTCCCGCGCCACGCCCAGTTGGCGCAGCCAGAAGCGGGCGACGCCCAGATGCGCGTACACCCCGTGCAGCAGCCCGACGAGCGGGCGGGGGTCCTCGCGCCAGGGCGCGTAGAACAGCTCGCCGGGGCGGTCGTCGACCAGGTCGAAGAGGTGGGTCAAGGCGGCCAGCTTGTTGTGTTGGGCCTCGTGGGCCAGGTCCAGGGCGAACCCGAGGGCGGTGCGCGGGGCGGACATCCCGGTGCAGCCGAAGGTCTCGTTGGAACTGCCGCTCAGATCGCGGAAGTCGGGTGACAGCACCGGAACCACCGCCCGGAACACCGCGCCCACCTCGGCCAGTTGCTCTGGATGGGCGATCCGCAGGACCCGGCGGGCACGGGCGAACGCCCGTTGCCAGCGCACCCGTTCCGCCGCCGGGAGCCGGCCGGCGCCCGCCGAGGCGGGAAAGGCGTCCGGGTCGAGGTCGTCGAGGACCGGGCCCTTCCCGTCTCCGGCCAGCCCGTGCAGGGCCAGCCATCCGGTACCGTCCGGCTCCGGATCGTCCGGCGAGGTGGACGCCGCCCCCGGCGCCAGGGCGCGCACCCGCTGCCCGCCGACGCTCACGGTGGTGCCCGCCGGACCGGTGCGCACGCACGCGGGCTCGCCGTGCGCGGCGCCGCCGAACTGGGCCGCGCCCAGCGAGGGCAGGAGGACCCGACCGTGACGCACCGGGAGCGTCACCGCTCCGCTGAGCCCCGCCCGACCGGCGGCGACCACGGCGGTGGCCAACAGCAGGTCCGTGTCGGCGGGGCCCGCGGCGGGGCCCAGGAGCGTGCCGAGGGAGCGCAGTTGGGCCGGGCCCACGGACGGATAGGTGAGCGTCTCGACCACCGCAGTGGGGTTCGAGCGGTACGCGGCTGCCAGCAACTCCCAGGCCCGGTCGGCGTGTTCGGCGGCCGAACCGCCGTGCTCCCGCGCCCGGGCCACCACCTCGCGGACCAGCATCAGCCGTCGGCTGTACTGGGCGCTCCGCAGCACGCGTACGGCCTCGGGGCCGCCGTCGCCGACGGCGATCCGGTCGAAGAGCTCCCCGCCGAGCCGGTGCCGGGGCGCCGTCACGGAGCGCCCACCACCGGGCGGGCGAGCAACCGCCCCAGGTCCGCGGCGAGTCGACGTCCGACGTGGCCGATGAGGGCGGCGAGGTCGGGACAGTACACGCTGGGATTGGCGAAGCCCGAGCCGTCCGCACGGTAGCGGTGGGTGACGTGCCCGCCTCCGCAGACCCGGTGCAGCGGGCAGGCGCGGCAGGTCGTCGAGAGTCCGGCGAGCCCGGGGCCCGGGACCGCCCCGGTCGGGGCGGCCAGCGCACGGTCGAAGGGGTCGCGCAGCACGTGCAGCCCGGTGTCGATGGCCCCCGGGTAGGTGGTGCGCAGCGTGGCGTCCCGGCCGATCGCCCCGTCCGTCTCCACCACCGCGTAGCCCACCGGGGCGAGCCCCAGGCCCTCCGTCTCCGCCCGGCCGCCGAGCAGCAGGGCGAGCAGGTCGTCCAGCAGCCGCACCCGGGTCTCGCGGACCGGCGCGTCGAACCAGACGTCGAACACCGCCGCCAACCAGTCGGCGTACGGGGTGTCGACCCGGTCGGGACGGCGCCCCGGTGGGGGTGCGGACCAGTTGCCGTGCGGCAGCAGGAAGTCGATCACCGGGGGGCGGTGGCCGAGCAGGTGCCGATAGGTGGCGAGCGGATCGTTGCGCACGTCGATCACGCACAACAACCCGCTGAACAGGTGCCGGTGGGGCCCGTCTGCCAGGCGTCGCAGCGCGGCGGACACCTCCGCGTGGCTGCCGCGCCCGTCGGCCCGTCGACGGTGCCGGTCGTGGGCGGCCGCGTCTCCGTCGAGGCTGACCCCGATGCGGACGCCCAACTCGGCGAGGAGGTCCAGACGGCGCCCGTCCAGGCCCAGGCCGTTGGTCTGCACGAGCACGTCCAGGCGGACCCCCGGCGGGAGGGCCCGCCGCAGCACCCGGACCGTGCGGGTCAGCGCGGCGGGGCCGAGCAGCAACGGTTCCCCGCCGTGCAGCACGACCTTGACCGCCGGCAGTCGGTGCGCGGCGACGTGCTCGGCGATCCGGTCCGCGGTGCGGTCGAGCACCGCCGGGGCCATGGTCCGGGGGCGACCGCGCCAACTCTGGTCGGGCCCCTCGTACATGTAGCAGTAGTCGCAGGCGAGGTCGCACCGACCGTGGACCTTGAGGACGAAGGAGTGGAAGGGCGGAGGTGCGGGGGGTGGGGCCGGCGGCCCGGTGGCGGTCCGGGTCGGTACGCGGACCTCGCTCGTCCCCGGCTCACCGGTTCGGGCCGGATTCACGTCGCGCACGGTGCGTGCACTCCTCAGAACGGTCGTGCTGGGCCGGGTCCGACAGAAAGCCCGTTCAGTATTTTCAGTGGCCCTCGCGATCGTCAAGCGGGCGAATCGGCCGACCTGCCGTGCGCCGCCGCGCACCTGGTGGTCGGGGCGGCGCCCGAGGCCGCGCGGGGGTTTGCTCCGGTGACGCGGCGGGGGCGGGGCGAGCGGGGCGACGGGCACATCCGAGCGAGGGGTGACGGCCCGGTGCCGCCCCGTCGCCCCACGGGTGTGGTGGGCGTGCGACCTGGTTGACGGGGCGGCCCGAAACCTGGTTCCCCCTCGCCCGGGTGGCTACGATGGGACCACCGTGCGCCCGTCGGTGCGGACCCGCGGACGAGAAGGGTGGACGATCGCCCCATGGCCGACCCGGCCGAAGTGATAGACGACCTCGAATCCCTGTTGGCGGACCTCTCCGCACTGCCCTTCGAGACGGTGGCGGAGTTGCCGGCCTCGGCTCTCGGGTGCGCGCTGCGCCGACTCCACGAGGCGGCGCGGACCCCGGACCGGATGTTCGCCTCGCAGTACCAGGATTCCCTGTAGCGGTCCGGGACGGATCGATCGCCACCCCACGCGTCCGGCGGGGTCCGGCCGGTCCCGGACGTCCAGAAGTGGAGCGACCACCATGGCAGTTGAGGCCGGCAGCGAGATCCTCCGGGGCCCGCGCGTCACCCTGTTCTGTTCCCCGACGGAGAACATCGGCCAGACCACCACGGTCCTCAACACCGCACTCGTCCTCGCCGAGGCCGGCCGCCGCGTCCTCGTCGTCGACGCGGCGGTGAGCGGGGGCGCCCGGGTCGGCGCCGCACGCTACCTCGGTGCGCTGCCCGACGTGCAGCGCGAGGTGCCGCCCGGCACGCTGCCCGGCACCGGACTGCCCCGCCCCACCCGGTGGAGCCTGGTCACGCAGGGGGCTCCCCTGTCCCTGGACGTGCTGACCACCCGGGACGCCTCGGACCTCGCCGACCTCCCGGTCCGACAGCGCGGGACCGCCGCGGGACGGGCGCAACTGGCCGGGTACGACGACGTCCTGATCGATGCGCCGGTGACCCGCACCACCGACGACCACGCCGTCCTCGGACCGCTGCCGCACGTCATCGCGGCCTGCTTCACCCTCAACTCCTGGCTGATCGAAGGGGCCGCGGCACTCGCCCGGGGACTGCGCCGCCACGCCTCCGGACGGGTGGGGGTGCTCGCGGTGGGGCTGAAGGCCGACAGTCGCACCAGCGACCAACTGCGCATCGCCCGGGCCCTGATCCGGGACTCCTTCGACCCCTTCGGCGACGGTGCGGGCGCCCACTACGTGGAGTTCCCCTACGACCCGCTGTACACCCAGTCCGACACCCTGGCCGTGGTCGAGGAGCGCGACGGCGCACCGGACGAGGGGGAGGGTCTGCGGCCCGGTTTCCTCCAGCTCGCCGCGGAGCTCGCCCGCTCCCGGGCCGTGGAACTGCGTCGGGTGACCCTGCTGCACACCTGCCGCCACCTGGCCTGGGCGGAGTGGGTGGAGGCCCAGTTGGAGGCCCGCGGCATCGCGGTGCGCAGATTCGGCTTCGCCGCCTACAAGGGGGAGGTGCCGGCGCCCGGCAGCATGCTGCTCGCGCTCTCCCCCATCGGGGTGACCCCGGAACAGGCCGACCGGCTCGCCACCCTCTCCCACCCCGACGTGCGCATGGTCCTGGTCGACGAGGAGCCGCTGCCCCGCGGGCTGGGCCACCACGAACAGATCGTGCTGCGCCGGCTCACCGAACCGGAGGCGCTGCTCCGGCTGCGCCGAGGGCTGCGGTTGCCGCCCGGCGGCGAACGGTCCGTCGCGATGCGCCGCTTCCCCCGGTTGCCCGCCCGGCACAACCTGCGCCCCCGCAACCTGGGCTTCGTGGGCCGGGACGAGGTCTTCGAACGGATCAGGGCGGTGCTCGACGCGGCGGAGCGGGCCCGCAGCCACTGCGTCCTGATCGGCGCGCCCGGCGTCGGCAAGAGCCAGTTCGCCCTGGAGTACTGCCACCGCTTCCCCGGGGAGTACGACGTGGTGTGGTGGGTGCGGGCCGACGGCGCGGGCGCCGTCCGCCGCAGTCTGACCCAGCTCGCGGAGCGGCTCGGCGTGCCCACCGTGGGGGACGTGCCGAGCCGGGTGCTGGACCACCTGCGCTCCGCCGGCGCCGGTTCCTGGCTGCTGGTCTACGACGACGTCCGGGATCCCGAACTCCTCTTCGACACACGGCTGTTGCCGCCCTCCGGGGACGGCGGACACGTGCTGCTGACCGCCCGCCGCTCGGCCGGTCTGCCGGCCCGGCACCGGCTGGACCTCGCCTCGTTCTCCGAGTCGGAGAGCCGGGACCTGCTGGCCGGCCGGGTGCGCGGGCTGACCGTCGAGCACGCCGACCGGATCAGCCGCACCGTCGCCCACGTCCCCCTGCTCGTCCATCTGGCCGCGGCCTGGGTCGAGGTCCGCGCCTCGCTGCTCACCACCCTCAACCGGCCCCGTACCGAGGCCGTCGAACGGGCGGTCGAGGAGTTCGGCGACGCCTTCCTGTCCCAGCAGCAGGAGTTGCTGGGACGGCACAAGGAGGTCTCGCTGTCCCGGGTCATGCTGGAGGTCTCCCTACGGGCGCTGCGCGACTCCCCCGCCGCCGAGGCGTGGAGCCACGAGCGGGGCGACAGCGCCGTCACCCGGTGGTTGCTGGAGTGCTGCGCGCTGCTCACCGGCCCCGGGGCCAGCCTGCAACTGCTGCGCTCCGCGCAGATGCAGTACGCGCTGGCGCAGCGCACGGCCGCCCCCGGCGACGCACCCGACGCGTCGATCAGCGATGCGCTGATGGTCGACGTCGCCCTGTGGACCACCGCCCGCTACGGCCTGGTGGAGGTCGACTTCGCCCGCCCCGAGCGTCCCGTCCGCCAGCACCAGGTGTTGCGGGACGCGGTGCTGGCCCGGATGGGCACCGCCGAGCGGCGCCAGCGCGAACACGAGCTGCGGGCGGTCGTCGCCGGCTTCTCGTCCGCCGAGCCCCAGGGCCGCGCGGGCACCGACTTCAGCGACCAGCAGGCCCGGCAGCTGACCGCGCTGCGGATCTGGGAGGACCCCCGGCCCGAGGTGCGCAGACGCCTCATCGACCACCTGCTGAACCTGGCCCGCACCCGGGACGAACTGCGGCTGCGGGAGGTCCTGGAGCTGGGCGGGCGGGCGCACAAGCACTGGCAGGAGGACGAGCCCTCGGCGGAGTACCTCCGACTGCACCAGGTGATGGCCGCGGCGCTGCGCATCCTCGGGGAGTACGCGGAGGCGTCCCGGCACGCCCGGCTGGCGCTGCGCGGCTACCGGTCGACCTTCGGCGTCAACCACCCCCGCACCCTGCTGTCCGCGGACGCCTACGGGGCGCTGCTCCGGGCCGACGGGCACTTCGCGGACGCCCTGGCCGAGGGCCACCACGTCCACCAGCGGGTGCGCGAACTCCTCGGCCCCCACCATCCGACGACGGCGCAGGCCGAGCACAACCTCGCCCTGTCCGAGTCGCTGGTCGGCAAGGTGGCCTCCGCGCTGGACCGGCTCCAGGGCCAGCTGAACCGGCGGCGGGCGATCGGCGGCCCCGACGACCCGGCCGCCTGGAGCGTGGTCGTCCCGCTCGCCGCCGCCCAGCGGGCCCTCGGCCAGGACCGGGAGGCGTACGACCTGCTCAAGCAGTACGTGAGTTGGCAGAGCGGGGCCACCGGGGCCCGCATCCCGTACGCGGAGCTGGCCCGGGTGGAGACCGGGCTGGCCGTGTGCGAACGCCGGCTGGGGAACCCGACCGGGGCGTGGGAGCGGGATGACCGGGTGTTGCGGGAGTGCCTGCGCCAGCTCGGGGCGTCCAACCCGGTCACGGTGCGCACCCGGTTCGGCCTCGCGAGCGACCTGCACGCGCTGGGCCGGCAGGACGAGGCGCTGGACCAGTCGGCCCGGTGCCTGAGGGCCCTGGACACCAGCATGGGCACCGACCACCCCTACACCCACCTGGCGCGCATCCGGCACGCCGTGCACGAGCGGGGGGCGGGACGGCTGGAAGCGGCGCTGGAGGGCGGCGGGCACGCCTACCGGCGGTTGGAGGCGCGACTGGGGCCCACCCATCCGTGGACGGTCGCCGCGGCCTCGGCGCTCGCCGGGTCCCTGGTCGCGGACGAGGCCTACGAGGAAGCCGAGTGGCTGGAGGAGCGGGCCCTGGACGGCTTCGAGGAACTCCGCATGACCCAGCACCCGTCGCGGGCGGTGGTCGCGGCCAACCTGCTCGACACGCGGGCCCGGTTGGACACCGGACGGCCCGCGCCGGGCGTGCAGCGGGCCGACGTCGATCTGGAGCTGCCCGGTGTATGACGGAGACGGTGCGGGCAGGCCGCACCGAGGGCACGGGCGAGGGAGTGACAGGACGTGAGTGCAGAACACGGTCCCGGGGAACGGGAGTCCGCCGTCCTCGACCCGCTGTACGCGGAGCACTGGGACCGGGCACCGTTCGCCGAGGTCAGCGAGCGCTGCGAGCGCACCGTGGCCGGCTGTCCGGCGCTGCGGTCGCTGAGCTACTTCAACAACGGCATCGTGGACTTCGTGGTCCGGCCGGCCGGGGCCCGGCCGCTGCCCGGCGGGCGGGAGTCGGACCTGCCGATCGACGTGGAGAGCCGGCCGGGCAACCAGCTCGTGCTGAGCATGGAGACCTTCGACAAGGCGTTGGCGCCCCTGCTGACCGGTTCGCTGATGCGGATGGTGGTCGCCACCCCCTCCGGCGGGCTGTACTGCGGACGGGTGAAGGAACAGCAGCACCTCGTCGGCGTCTCGCTGCGCGGGGACGGCGTGGCGCCCATGGACCGGGCCCTGAACGACCTGGTGACGGACATCCGGGTGCACGTGCTGAGCCGGTCGGCGGAGAACCCCGGCGGCATACCGGATCAGCCGTACCACACGCCGGACGGCACCGTGGAGCCGCACTTCACGGCGGGTGCGCGGGTGGACGAGCCGATGGTGGCCAGGTTGCGCGGGATCTGGGGGCGCCACCTCAACCCGGTGGACCTCCAGTACCTGGGGTACTACGAGGACTGGCGGTTGACGTGCGTGGGCGACGCCTTCGACGACCCCCGGATAGGGAAGCGGTTCCTGAACATCAAGCCGGCGGCACGGCGTCGCAAGTACCGCGACCTGGCCGATCGGCTGCGGGACGACATCGCCCGGCTGAGGGACATGCTGCTGTTGGTGAGCCAGGAGCCGATGGACCGGCTGGTCCTGGACGTGGAGGAGGGCTGCGTCTTCTTCCACTGGCTGCCCGGTGGCCGGGGCGGCGACTTCGTGTGCGGGGTGACGCTCGACCAGCACGAGGTGGGCAACGCGGAGCGCCGGTTGCGGGAGTTGGTCAGCGAACTGCCGCGGAGGGCTCCCCGCCCCCGTTCCGGCCGTTGGTGACCGACGCCAACACGGCGGCCTGCACCCGCTCGGCCAGGGTGCTCAGCATCTCGGCGACCTGAGTGCTGCGCACTTCCCGGGTGCCGCGGTCCAGGGCGTCGGGTCCCGGCGGCAGGGTGTCGGGACGGATCTCCGGCAGCACCTCCACGGTGATCTCGAAGCTGCGGCACAGCACGAAGAGGCTGTTGCGCTCCTCCTCGGTGGGGTCCGCGCCGCCGTCGGCGACGGTGGCGAGCCAGTCGCCGACGCTGTCACGGAAGGTCCGGATGAGCATGCGGACCAGGGTGGTGACGCCGATCGCCTGGAACTGCGGTGCGGTGAAGGTGACGCGCTGGGGGCGGCCGTCCGGGGGGGCCATGCCCGTCGCGTCGACGCCGAGGGACCGGCGCAGGTCCACGGGCTCGCCCATGAGCCGGTCGAGGGCGTCCACCGCTTCGGTGAACAGCCTGCGCACCGTCTGCGGGAGGGCGGCTCCCCCGCCGTCGCCGGCGGAACCCGGCCCGCCGTCCGTGCGGACGGGCGCCAGGGCCAGCCGTTCGAGGCGGGCGTCGAGGTGCTCTATGCGCTCCAGGGTGCCGCTCTGCTGCTCGGTGACGCGGCCGAGCCGGGCCCGCACCTGGTCCAGGGTGCTTTCGCGCTGGGCGGCTTCCAGCCGGCGGGCGAGGACGTCCACGGCGTGGTCGAGCCGTTCGGCGAACCCGGTGTCGGTGACCACGACGGGCGAGGTGCGGGTGGTCTCCGCGATCCGGTCGCGCATCGCCCGGGAGACGTATCCGTTGGCGACCACCAGGATCTCGCACTCGCCGCGGGGGAACGCCCGGTGCGCGGCACGGGTGACCCGGCCGATCCGTTCGACGTCGTACGGCTCCAGCACGGACGCGGCCGGCAGCACCCCGAGGACGGCTCCGGCTCCCACCCGTACCCAGTAGGCGACCTCCCGGGTCCCGGGCGGGGCGGGGTCGCCGAGCTCCGGGGGTCGGGACTCGCGCCGCCACTGTCCCTGGGCGAGGGCGCGTTCGACGGTGCGCAGGACGTCGGCGTCGGCCCGCTGCTCGTACATCTGCCGTACGGCTGCGTGCACCTGGGCGACGTCCACCACGGGGGCGGCCTCGGGCGGCGGGCCGGTGGCGCCGTCGGCGGGCGTGACCGCGGCGGCGGCCTGCACGGCGAGCGCGTCCCGGGTGAGCTGCCACGCCTGGCGGCAGACCTTGAGCACTTCGCGCGGGACGCCGTTGGAGAGTTCGGCGACCGCGGCGACGGCCTCCGGGGTGAAGGGCGTGACGAGCACCTCCTCGGTGTCGTCGCGGGTGGGCGCCTCGGTGGTGTCGAAGTCGCTGGGGTCCGTGTGGTCCTCGTGCCCCGGGTCGGCCGCTCCCGTCCCGGGGCGGAAGCCGCCGACGCGGAGGTAGCCGCTGACGAGCCGGGCGGTCTCGGGTCCGTCGAGCCCGGTGGGCCAGAGCTGGAGCACCCGCTCGTGGAGTCCCTGCGGCATCCGGCTCCAGGGTTCGGGCTGGATGCACATGACCAGCAGCCCGTCCTGGTTGACGTAGGTGTTGACGAGCTTCTCGAAGCCGTTCATGAACTCGCTGCGTTCGCGCTGCGGCCAGCTCAGGACCGTCTCCAGCGCGTCGATGACCAGGACGTACCGCTGGCCCACCCGGCCTTGGAGGAAGCTGAAGACGCAGAGCGCGTCGAAGACCGCCTCGGTACTGTCGATGGGGCCGTCGATGCCCCTCTCCCGCAGTGCCTGGCTGGGCTCCGCGGCGGTCAGCCAGTCCCACACCTCCCGTTTGAAGTCGCCCTCCAGGAGCAGGGCCAGGGCGACGGCGAACCTCCGGTGGTCGACCGCGACCCGTAGGTGCTCGCGCAGGTGCCGGTGCATCAGTTCCTTGTCGATGCCGAACGCCTGGATGACCTTGCGCGGGTCGAAGGTGCCGTCGCTGAGTCCGGCGATCACGGCCTTGTGCTGGGGGCCGATGTGGAGGTCCGCCGCATCGGGCCCGGTCAGGAGTTCCACCACCACGTTGGCGTAGTAGGCGGAGACCACCCGCTCGAACGCGATCCGGGCCTCGGTCTCGTGGCGCAGGCTGACCATGCGGTTGCGGTAGACCACGACGAGGTCGAGGGCGGGCTGGTTGATGACCCAGAGCGGGATGGAGGCGTCGGCGCGGATGGCGGCGGTCACCTCCCGGGCCATGTGGGTCTTGCCGACGCCGAAGTCCCCGACCAGGGCCACCGCGCGCCCCAGGTCTCCGCCGGGCCCGGGGCGTTCCAGGTACTCGGCGACCTGGCGGCGGAGCCGGGCGAGTTCGGCGGTGACGATCGTCGGATACCGCTTGGGCCGTCGGGTGCCCATGCGCACCGCGTCGGCGAAGCTGCCCAGCTGCACGACCGGACTGGAGGGGAAGGGGTTGTCCTTCCGCAGGAAGTCGTCGGTCTGGCTCATCGTCGGTGGTCCTTCCCGGGCCGTGCGGTCAGCTTCAGAACTTCAAGGCCGACGGGTCGACCAGGGACCGGCGTTCGGTGAAGCGGCGCAGGCGATTCATCCTGACCGCGGCTTCCTGATTCCGGATCGCCTCGTCCGACACGTCATGCAGGAATCCCTGCAATTGTCTGACATTTCTGTACAGATGCCGCTCTGGGCGGTTCTGAATGACTTCATCCGCAAAGGTGATGCTGTCCCCCGGAAGTCCATCAACCACTGTACGGCGCTCGATGAACACATCCCAGTCCTCGACGTTCACCAATCCCATCTCCAGAAGCGTCAGATGGGGCTCGCGCACGCCCTCGAACTCCATCTCCAGCTCTTCCCGGAGTCCGGTGTGCGAGGTCTCCAGGAAGAAGACGATGAAGGGCTGGGCCCAACTGTGGAAACTGCTGACGAACTGGGTGGTCAACCCGTTGTCCAACCAGCGCATGTCCGGAACGATGACCAGCAGAATGCGTGGCAGAACGCTCAGGCGCTCGCTGATGTCCTCATAGACGTGGGAGAGGTCATCGTCATTTCTTCGACTCTGGTCGAATCCCTGCCAGAATTCCTCGTCCCGGCTGAGCCTTTCCAATACGCGATCGGCGATCTTCCGGTTGAGTTCATCCACGGTACTCCTGCGGCCGTTGCGACGGCTGAATCCGTTGTCCTCGTTCCGGAAGCCGACCAGGGGAATGATCTCCACCCCCGGATATCCGTCCCGGGGCGACCACATTTCCGTTCCGTCCTCGTCCTGCAACCCTCTCCGGGTCTGCTGGACGGCGGTCGGGGCGAGCCGTCTGGCCAGGTCGTCCACGCACCGGTTGAGCAGGGAGGTCTTGCCCGTGCCGCCGGAACCGCTGACGACCACGACGTGGCCGTGGTTGCTGGTGTCGGCGAGCACCACCGGGTCGGGCCCCTGCTCGACGAACCGCTTGAACAGCACCTCCGTGTGGTCCACCGGCACCCACAGGTCGGCATGGCCGCGGATCCACCACGGGGTGAGCGGTGCGTCCGCCTCCCAGCGGACCAGACCCGGGTGCCCGGGACCCCGTTCGTAGCTCACGGGCACCCCGAAGGGGTTGAACGAGACCCCGTCCGAACTCCGCTGCTCCGGCAGCGGTGTCGACGACGCCACGTCATCGGATGGGCTCATCGACCGTCACCCCCTCCTTCGGATCGTCCCCGCAGCCGACGTGCCGCACGCACCCCGACGGCCCCGGCGCGCGCCGCACCCCGCAGGGCGCGTCGGGTGTGCCACACCATGAACGAGGCGTTCAGCGCCTCGGTTCCGGCCACGGCGTCCGAAAGGAGGGTCCGTTGCCGGGTCGCTTCGGCGCGCAACTGGTCCACGCCGAGCGGACTGTACCCGCGTGCGCCCGCGCGCACCGAGGTGGCGAGCGGCTCGGGGAGTGGCAGGTGCTCGGCGAGGGCGAGGGCGTGCCGGCGGCGGGAGCCGGTGTCCCGCAGTCCGCGCAGTGCGGTGGCGAGTTCGGCCCGGCAGCGTCCCACCTCCTCGTGGAGGGTGCTGGCGCCGGTCTGCCAGCCGGCGAGGTACGTCTCGGCGGCGTAGGAGTAGGCGTGCACGGCGGCGGTGAGCGCCTCGGCGCGTTGCCGGCGGTAGGTGGCACCGCGTTCGACGGCGCTGCCCAGCACCGTGAACGCGGCGGCGACGGCGGCCAGCAGCAGTCCGGTGGCCAGCCCCCCGGCGGCGTCGCCGCCCTTGTCCGGGGCGTCCCCGTTGGCCGCCATCACCGTGCGGCACACCCGCCGGAAGTCGTCGGGACGCCGCTCGGCCCACTGCTGGACCGTCAGCTCCCCGCCCGAACCGGGTCCGGTGCGCACCTGCTCGGCCTCGCCGGGCACCGCGGTCACGGTGCCGAGGCGGACGGCGGCGGTGACCACCTCGGCGCGGCGGTCGTCGGCGAGGCAGTACACGCGGTGCAGGTCGTCCTCGGGGCCCGCGGCGGCGGGCGGTGCGGCGGTCAGCAGCACCGTCCCGGTCAGCAGGAGGACGGTCGTACGGGCACGGGCGGGGCGGCGGGGTGCGCCGGTGGTCATCGGGGTTCCGTCCGGTCAGGGGCGTGCGGTGTCTCCGGCGGGGCGGGCGGGGTCGTGGCGGACGGGCGGTTCGGCGGGCACGACGCTCTCGGGCGTTGGGGCCGACGGGGCGGCGGCACCGGGGTGTTGCCGGGGCTGGTCCCCGGGCGCCGAGCGGGAGGTGCGCTGATGCTGGGGCGGTGGGTCGTCCACGGGCGGGCGCGGGGTGCGGGCGCCGAGGGCGTGCCACAGGCCGCCGGCCGCGTAGTGCAGGGTGTTGACGACGAGGACGGCCGGACCGACGATCGCCACCGTGCCGGGGAAGTCGGGTTCCAGGGCGAGGGCCAGGATCACGGCGGTGATGCCGTTCTGTTGGCCGATCCCGAGGTGGACCCGGTCGTCCCGGCCGAGGCCGGGGAAGAGCAGCGGGGCGATCAGCAGTCCGATGACGGCCTGCGCCCCGAAGGCGGCGAGTCCGAGGACGAGCCCCGGACCGAGGGCGACGCCGTCCGCGAGGAGCAGTCCGAGGACGAGGGCGGCCAGCACGAAGGCGATCGTGACGGCGCGGTCGACGAGGGCGGCGTACCGGCCGGTGCGCACCAGCAGCCCGAGCCCGGCGACGGCGAGCATCAGCATGTACGGCGCGGCCACGGCCACCACCAGGACGACCAGCAGCAGGGCCGTCGCGTCGGTGCGCCCGGGGCGGGGGGCGCGCTCCGACCGGGCGCGGGGGCCCCGGCGCAGCACCTGCCAGAGGCCGGCGGCGACGGCGAAGAGCAGCAGGTTGCCGCCGAGGGTGACGGCGTGGGCCGCGAGCCCTTCGCCGGTGGCGACGGCCGGGGCGCCCTCCCGGCCGGCGAGCCGGAAGGCGACGACCGTGGTGGTGAGGGTGAGCAGGACGGTCACCGGGTCGTCGAAGGACGCCCAGACGGAGAGCAGGTTCTTGGCGCGCGGCGACATCCGGCTGCTCCGGGTCATCGCCGCCACGGAGAGCGGGTCGATCTGGGCGACGGCGATGCCGAGGACGAGGTACTCCGGTTCCCGGAAGAGGGCGACCATGACGCCGGCGATCAGGGCGGCCTTGAGGAGCACGCCCAGGGTCACCGTGAGGAGCAGGGCCCGCAGGTCCCGGCGGACCTCCCGCAGGTCGATCGCGTGGGTGCTGCCGTAGAGGCCGACGGCGAGGAGGAGCCCGGCCAGGACGGGGTACCACGGCGTCGCGGTGAGCGCACGGGGGTCGAGGAGGTGGCCGGCGAGCAGGCCGGCGGCGACGGCGGCACCGGCGGCGACCAGGGTCCGGGGCACGGCGGGGCGACGCGCGTCAGGTCGTAAGAAGCGCTTCCTCACGTGTCGTTCCCCCGTTCCTCGTCGGCACCGCCCCCACGGGTGCGCCGGGTCCTCGTGGGGCGCGGCCGGGGCACGGGGCGTGCCGTCGGGCCGGACCGGTCGGGGCACCGTCCGTGCGGGCGCTTCATCATGCCGTACGGGGCGGGGAGTTCGCCGCGCGACCTCGACGGTTCCCGGGTCCGCGGGCCCGGGCCTCCGTTGCCCCGACCGGCACTCGTTCAAAAGTGCCCGGTGGGCGGGCGAATCTCAAGGGGCCCCGGACCGTCGGCTCCCGGTGTCGGGGGCCCGGGGGCGCTCGTGGTGGCGACGCCCGCGCGGACCCGTTGGAGGTTCGCTCCGCCACGCGCTCCGGGTGCTTCCGGTGGACGCGCTTCTCGTCAACGCGCCGCCGGGCCGGCTCCGTACGGGGGAATTCCCGGTACGGAGCCGGCCCGGCGTGTCGGGCGCGGGTGGTTCAGGAGACCGCCGCGTCGGACGGCTCCTCGGCGGAGACGTCCTCCAGCTTCTGCCCGCGCAGGGTGAACCAGGCGGCCACGGCGGTGGCCAGCAGCACCAGGGCGCCGACGCCGGCCGCGAGGCGCATGCCGTCCACGAACGCGTCCTGGGCGGCCGAGACGAGTGCGTGGGCCTGCTCCGGCGGGAGGGCGCTCGCCGCCTGGACCGCTCCGCCGAGGGACTCGTGGGCGGCGTCCGCGATCTGCGGCGGGGTCCCCGGCGGGGAGGTGAACCCGCGGTAGACGCCGGTGAGGATCGAGCCGAGCAGGGCGATGCCGAGGGCGGCGCCGAGTTCGTAGGCGGTCTCGGAGACGGCGGAGGCGGAGCCGGCGTGCTCCTTGGGCACGCTGGAGAGGATCACGTCCGCGGTGACGGTGAACGAGAAGCCCGCGCCGAGACCGACGACCAGCAGCGACGCGCCCAGGATCGGGTAGTCGGTGGAGCGGTCGAGGAAGGCGAGCGCGCCCAGGGCCAGGCCGATCGCGGCGAGGCCCGCGGCGACCACCGCGCGCACCGAGTAGCGACGGGCCATCCGGCCGGCGATCAGACCGGCGACCACCGCGCCGAAGGCGGCCGGCAGTTCGGCCACGCCGGCCTGGAGCGGGCCGCGCCCCTGGACGAGTTGGAAGAACTGGGACAGGAAGAAGACGATGCCGGCCAGGCCCAGGATGGTGAGCAGGTCCGCGAGGACCGCGCCGGAGAAGCCCCGGTGCTTGAACAGCCGCATGTCCAACAGCGGATCGGTGAGGGTCAGCTGGCGCCGGACGAACAGGTACAGGGCGAGCGCGCCGACCAGGGCGGCACCGGCCGAACCCACCGAGACGCCGTGTGCGGCGGTCTCCTTGATCGCGTACACCACGCCGATCATGCCGACCAGCGAGAGCAGGACGCTGGTCATGTCCCACGGGCCGGGGTTCGGGTTGCGGGACTCCGGCAGGAGCTTCACTCCGACCAGGACGAGGACCGCCATCACGGGGAGGTTGATCAGGAAGACCGAGCCCCACCAGAAGTGTTCGAGCAGGAACCCGCCGACCACGGGGCCGACCGCGGCGCCCGCGGAGGCCGCGGCGCCCCAGATGCCGATGGCGAGGCTGCGCTCGCGGGGGTCGTGGAAGAGGTTGCGGATCAGCGCCAGGGTGGAGGGCATCAGCGTCGCACCGGCGACACCGAGCAGCGCCCGGGCCAGGATCAGCATTTCGGGTGAGGTGGCGTACGCGTTGAGGACGGACACCGCGCCGAAGGCGACGGCGCCGATCAGCAGCAGTTTCTTGCGGCCGATGCGGTCGCCGAGGCTGCCCATCGAGACCAGCAGACCGGCGATGACGAACGAGTAGACGTCACCGATCCACAGCAACTGGGTGCCCGAGGGGGCCAGGTCCTCGCTGATGTAGGGGGTGGCGAGGCCCAGCACGGTCGCGTCGACCGCGACGAGCAGGACGGCGAGCACCAGGACCGCGAGGGCGATCCACCGCCCCGGCCCGCGCTCGTGGGTCTCCGGCCCGTTCGCGGGCTGCTTCTCGCTGGTCATGGGGTCAATCTCCGTCGTACTCCGCCGAGCAGCAACTCGACGATCATGGGTTGGAAGTCCTTGCGGGCCGTGCGCCCGCTGGCCACGGCCCAGGAGGCGGAACTGAGGAGCCCGTAGAACGCCTCGCTGAGCCAGGCGGCGCCGAGGTCGATGCGGAACTCGCCGTTCTCCTGGCCGCGGCGGAACAGGCCCTCGATCCGGTGGTCGAGCCGGCCCCAGCCTTCGTTGACGACTTCGCCCTCGAAGAGCTGGTTCTCGGTGATCAGGAAGGCGATCAGCCCGGCCGAGGGCTCCGCGGCGGCCACCAGCCGCCGCAGTGCGGACTCGGCGGTGCCCTCGTCGAGACGTGCCTCGTCGAGGGCCGCCTCACAGGCGCGCAGCCCGAAGTCCTCCAGTGCCCGGATCAACGCGTCCCGGCCCGCGAAGTGGCGGTGCAGGGTGGCGCGGCTGATGCCGGCGGCCTTCGCCACCTCGTCCAGGGTGGCGGTGGCCTTGCGGGTGAGGAGTGCGGCGGCACTGCACAACACGTCTTCGCGATCGACAGCCATGAGACAACCATAGCCCAGATGAGACATCAACGTCTCACCGGGAGGGGTGGACGCACCGCGGGCCCGGTCGCTCGGCACCGTGGTGGACGGATGCCGGGCGACCGGGCCCGGGCGTGCGGGACCGCGGAGGGGCGCCTACTGCTGCGGGACGGACCGCCCCTCGGGGTCGACCCACGCCCGCTGCACCGCGAGGTCGAACTTGACCTCGACGAGCTGGAGGGCGACCGCGGAGGGCGCGGTGCCGCCCCGCCCGTTGCGGGCGGCGAGGGCGCCGGGGACGTCGAGGACCGAGCGGACCTCGGGCGTCAGGTGCGGGGAGATCTTCGCGAACTGTTCGTCGGTGAGCTGGTCCAGCTCGATCCCGTGCGCCTCGCACTCCTTGACGCACCCGCCCGCGACCTCGTGCGCGACCCGGAACGGCACCCCGCGCTTGACCAGCCACTCCGCGATGTCGGTGGCCAGCGAGAACCCGGCCGGAGCCAGCTCCTCCATCCGCTCCCGGTTGACGGTGAGGGTGGCCATCATGCCGGTGAAGGCCGGCAGCAGCACCTCCAGCTGGTCGCAGGAGTCGAAGACCGGCTCCTTGTCCTCCTGGAGGTCCCGGTTGTACGCGAGCGGCAAGGCCTTCAGGGTGGCGAGCAGCCCGGTCAGGTTGCCGATCAGCCGGCCGCTCTTGCCCCGCGCCAGTTCGGCGATGTCGGGGTTCTTCTTCTGCGGCATGATCGACGAGCCGGTGGAGAACGCGTCGTGCAGGGTGACGAAGGAGAACTCCTTCGTGTTCCAGATGATGACCTCCTCCGCGATCCGGGAGAGGTCGACGCCGATCATCGCCGTGATGAACGCGAACTCCGCCACGAAGTCGCGGGCGGCGGTGCCGTCGATGGAGTTGCCCGACGAGCCGCGCTCGAAGCCGAGCTCACGGGCCACGGCCACCGGGTCGAGGCCGAGCGAGGAGCCGGCGAGCGCCCCGGAACCGTACGGGGAGACGGCCGTGCGCCCGTCCCACTGGCGCAGCCGCTCGGCGTCCCGGGAGAGCGCCTGGACGTGGGCGAGCACATGGTGGGCGAAGAGCACCGGCTGGGCGTGCTGGAGGTGGGTGCGGCCCGGCATCGCCACGTCCGCGTGCGCCTCGGCGAGGCCGACCAGCGCGTCCTGGAGGTCCACCAGGAGCCCGCCGATGATCCGGGCGTGGTCGCGCAGGTACATCCGGAACAGGGTGGCGATCTGGTCGTTGCGGGACCGGCCCGCGCGCAGCTTGCCCCCCAGCTCGGCGCCGAGCCGCTCCAGCAACCCCCGCTCCAGCGCGGTGTGCACGTCCTCGTCGGCGACGGTGCCGGTGAAGGAGCCGTCCGCCACGTCGGCCTCCAGGCGGTCGAGGCCGGCGAGCATCCGCTCCAGCTCGTCCGCGCTGAGGAGGTCGGCCGTGTGCAGCGCCCGGGCGTGGGCGCGCGATCCGGCGATGTCGTACGGGGCGAGCCGCCAGTCGAAGTGGACGGAGGCGGAGAGTTTCGCCAGGGCCTCGGCGGGGCCGTCGGCGAACCTGGCGCCCCAGAGCCGGACGTCTCCGCTGTTGCTGGTCACTGCACTTGCTCCTTGGCTCTGCTGCGATGGGTGGTGCGGGGCCGCGGGCCGCCCGGTGCGGGGCCGCGGCCGATGCGCGACCGCCTCCCGGCCGGGGCGGCGAGGAGGCGGTGCGTACGCTACGGGGTCCGGCGGGTGCCGGACGCCGGCTCAGGCCAGGTCGCGCTTGGCGGCGATCTTCGAGGAGAGCGCGAAGATGTCGATGAAGCCCTGCGCCTTGGACTGGTCGAAGGTGTCGCCGGTGTCGTAGGTGGCGAGGTTGAAGTCGTACAGCGACTCCGGGGAGCGGCGGCCCGTGACCACGGCGCGGCCGCCGTGCAGGGTCATCCGGACCTCACCGGTGACGTGCTGGTTGGCCTCCTGGATGAAGCCGTCCAGGGCGCGCTTGAGCGGCGAGAACCACAGGCCGTCGTAGACCAGTTCGCCCCAGCGCTGCTCGACCTGCCGCTTGTAGCGGGCCAGTTCGCGCTCGACGGTGACGTTCTCCAGCTCCTGGTGGGCGGTGATCAGCGCGATCGCCCCCGGCGCCTCGTACACCTCGCGGGACTTGATGCCGACGAGGCGGTCCTCGACCATGTCGATCCGGCCGATGCCCTGGGCGCCGGCGCGCTCGTTGAGCTGCTGGATGGCCTGGAGGACGGTGACGGGCTTGCCGTCGATGGCGACCGGGACGCCCTCCTTGAAGGAGATGAGGACCTCGTCGGCCTCCCGCGCCACCGCCGGGTTCTGCGTGTACTCGTAGATGTCCTCGATCGGGGCGTTCCAGATGTCCTCCAGGAAGCCCGTCTCGACCGCGCGCCCGAAGACGTTCTGGTCGATGGAGTACGGGGACTTCTTGGAGGTGGCGATCGGGAGGTTCTTCACCTCGGCGAAGGCGATGGCCTTGTCCCGGGTCATGGCGTAGTCGCGGACCGGGGCGATGCACTTGAGGTCGGGCGCGAGGGCGACGATGCCGGCCTCGAAGCGGACCTGGTCGTTGCCCTTGCCGGTGCAGCCGTGGGCGACCGTGTCGGCGCCGTGCTTCTTGGCGGCGGCGACCAGGTGCTTGACGATCGCCGGGCGGGACAGCGCCGACACCAGCGGGTAGCGGTCCATGTAGAGGGCGTTGGCCTGGATCGCCGGCAGACAGTACTCGTCGGCGAACTCGTCCCTGGCGTCGGCGACCTCCGCCTCCACCGCACCGCAGGCGAGCGCGCGCTTGCGGATGACGTCCAGGTCCTCGCCGCCCTGGCCGACGTCCACGGCGACGGCGATGACCTCGGCGCCCGTCTCCTCGGCGATCCAGCCGATGGCGACGGAGGTGTCCAGGCCGCCCGAGTAGGCGAGTACGACGCGCTCGGTCACGGGTTTCTCCTCACAGTGCATTCGCTGATATGCATGAGTATGCAGTCCTTCGCATGCTTCGTCAATCCCAGGCTTTCGACCTGCACCGACGGGCGGCAGCCCGGACGGCCCCGCCCGGGCTGCCGCCGCCGCGCGGGCGCACTACGGTGCGCCCATGCGCACCGGTGCCCCCGCCCTGCTGACCGTCGCCCTCCTCCTCACCCAGGCCGCCCCCGCCCCCGCCGCCGGGCCCGGACCGCTGCCCGCCCGGATGGCGGACACCGGCGGCAGCCAGCTGATCACCGCGGTCGCTCCCTCCCCCGACGCCACCACCGGCACCCTCACCTGGTGGGACCGGCGGGGCGGACGGTGGACCGCCACCGGAACGGCGCCCGCACGGTTCGGCGCGGGCGGCCTGGTCGAGGGCAGCGTCCGCCGCCAGGGCACCCGCACCACCCCCACCGGCCTGTACGGCCTGCCCTTCGCCTTCGGCAGCACGGCGCCCCCGCCCGGCACCCGCACCCCGTACCGTCCGGTGCGCCCCACCTCCTGGTGGTGCCAGGACAACGCCGCCGCGGCCTACAACCGGTGGGTCGACCCGCTGCCCGCGGACTGCCGCGCCGAGGAGGCCGAGCGTCTGCTCGACTACGGCGCGCAGTACGCCCACGCCCTGGTGGTCGACTTCAACTACCACCGCCCGGTACGGGGCCGGGGCGCCGGCATCTTCCTCCACGTGAACGGCGAGGGCGCCACCGCCGGCTGCGTGTCCGTGCCCGCCCCCGCGATGGCCGCGCTACTGCGCTGGGCCGAGCCGGCCCGCCGGCCGCACCTCGCCATCGGCACCGAGTCCGGCGCGACGGCCGTGATCCGGTACTGAGACGCGCGAAGGCCGGTCGGCCACCGGGGACGCGCCCCGGGAGCCGACCGGCCCGTACCGCCGCCGCGCCCGTCAGCGCGCGTTCTGCGCCAGTCGGAGCAGGTGCTCGGCGAGCGCGCGGCCGCCCTGCGGCTCCCGGCTGATGAGCAACAGCGTGTCGTCCCCCGCGATCGTCCCCAGGATGTCGTGCAGTTCGGCCTGGTCGATGGCGGAGGCGAGGAACTGGGCGGCCCCGGGCGGGGTGCGCAGGACGACGAGGTTGGCGGACGCCTCGGCGGAGATCAGCAGTTCGCCGGAGAGCCGGCGCATCCGTTCCTCCTTCGCCGACTCCCCGAGCGGGGCCCGCGGGGTGCGGAAGCCGCCCTCGCTGGGCACCGCGTAGATGAGGTCCCCGTCGGTGTCGCGGATCTTCACCGCGTTCAGCTCGTCGAGGTCCCGGGAGAGCGTCGCCTGGGTGACGCTCAGCCCGTCGTCCGCGAGGAGCTTGGCCAGCTGGCTCTGGGAGCGCACAGGCTGCCGGTTGAGGATGTCCACGATCCTGCGGTGCCGCGCCGTGCGGGTCTGCGGCACCGCGGCGCCCGTCTGCTCGTTGCCCTGCGCCTGCGTCATCGTCGCTTCATTCTCCGGCTCGTCCGTCCTCGTGGGCTGTGTCGAGGGCGCCGGGCAGGGCCTGGAGGAACGCTTCCGCCTCGTCGTCGCGGAGGTTCAGCGGCGGCATCAGCCGGACGACATCGGGGGCGGGCGCATTGACCAGGAGACCGGCGTCCTGCGCCGCGCGCTGCACCTGGGCGGCGCGCGGTTCGGTGAGCACGATACCGAGCAGCAGCCCGGCGCCCCGGACCCGGCGGACCAAGGGGTGCCCCCACGACTCGATCGCCTCGCGCAGCACCGCGCCCTGCCGCTTGACGTTGGCAAGCAGGTCCTCGCCGGCCAGGGCGTCCAGGACGGCGAGTCCGGCGGCGCAACAGACCGGGTTGCCGCCGAAGGTGGTGCCGTGCTGACCGGGCCGCAGCAGTTCGGCGGCCGGCCCGAAGGCGAGCACCGCGCCCAGCGGCAGCCCGCCGCCGAGCCCCTTGGCGAGGGTGACCACGTCGGGTCGGACGTCCTCGTGCGCCTGGTGCGCGAACCAGTGCCCGGTGCGGCCCACGCCCGTCTGGACCTCGTCCAGCACCAGCAGGGTGCCGGTGGCCTCGGTGATCGCCCGGGCGGCGGTGAGGTAGCCGGGGGGCGGGACGACGACGCCGTTCTCCCCCTGGATCGGTTCGATGATGACGAGGGCGGTCTCCTCGGTCACCGCCGCCCGCAGGGCCGCCACGTCGCCGTAGGGGACGTGGGTGACCTCTCCCGGCAGCGGGCGGAAAGGCTCCTGCTTGCCGGGCTGGCCGGTGAGCGCGAGGGACCCCATGGTGCGGCCGTGGAACCCGCCCTCGGTGGCGACCATGTGGGTGCGCCCGGTCAGCCGGCCGATCTTGAAGGCGCCCTCGTTGGCCTCGGCCCCGGAGTTGCAGAAGAACACCCGTCCGTCCCGGCCGGCCAGCTGGAGGAGGCGTTCGGCGAGGGCGACCGGCGGTTCGGCGACGAACAGGTTGGAGACGTGCCCCAGGGTGGCGATCTGTCGGCCGACCGCCTCCACGACGGCGGGGTGGCCGTGTCCGAGCGCGTTGACGGCGATCCCGCCGACGAAGTCGAGGTACCCGGTGCCGTCCGCGTCCCACACCCGGGTGCCCTCGCCCCGCACCAGCGGCAGCGCGGGGGTGCCGTAGTTGTCCATCAGGGCGCCCTGCCAGCGCCGGGTCAGCTCCTCGTTGGCGGTGGTCACTGCGTTCCCCCTCCGGTGGTGGCGTGGTGCGGTCGAGCGGCGTCGTCGGGCACGACCATGGTGCCGATGCCCTCGTCGGTGAAGATCTCCAGCAGGATCGAGTGCGGGACCCGTCCGTCGATGACGCGGGCGGTGCGCACCCCGTTGCGGACGGCGTACAGGCACCCCTCCATCTTGGGGACCATGCCGCTGGCCAACTCGGGCAGCAGCTTCTCCAGTTCGCGGGCGGTCAGTCGGCTGATGACCTCGTCGGTGTGGGGCCAGTCCTCGTAGAGGCCCTCGACGTCGGTGAGGACCATCAGCGTCTCGGCGCCGAGGGCCGCGGCGAGCGCGGCGGCGGCGGTGTCGGCGTTGACGTTGTACACGTGGTCGTCGTCGATCGAGCGGGCGATCGAGGAGACGACCGGGATGCGGCCGTCCGCGAGCAGCGCCTCGACGGCCCCGGAGTCGATGTCGGTGATCTCCCCGACCCGTCCGATGTCGACCAACTCGCCGTCGATCTCGGGCCGGTGCTTGCGTGCGGTCAGGGTGTGGGCGTCCTCGCCGGTCAGTCCGACGGCGAGCGGGCCGTGCCGGTTGAGCAGGCCGACCAGCTCGCGCTGCACCTGTCCGGCGAGCACCATGCGGACCACGTCCATGGCCTCGGGGGTGGTGACGCGCAGCCCCGCCTTGAACTCGCTGACCAGGCCCTGTCGGTCCAGTTGGGCGCTGATCTGGGGGCCGCCGCCGTGCACCACGACGGGCTTGAGCCCGGCGTGGCGCAGGAAGACGACGTCCTGGGCGAAGGCGGCCTTCAGCTCGTCGTCCACCATGGCGTTGCCGCCGAACTTGATGACGACGACCTTGCCGTGGTGCCGGGTCAGCCAGGGCAGTGCCTCGATGAGGGTCTGCGCCTTGGGCAGGGCGGTGTGTTTGCGGGTGCTCATGGCTCCTCGGGTTCCTGGGGTGCGGATGTCCACGGCCCGCCGAGGGCGCGGGTGGCGCGGGCGGGCCGGGTCGTGCTCCGTCCGGGCCCCGGGCCGCCGGGGGTGGCCCGGGCGGCCCGGCGGTGGTCAGGAGGAGTACGCGCTGTTCTCGTGGACGTAGTCGGCGGTGAGGTCGTTGGTCCAGATGGTGGCGGACTCCCCGCCGGCGGCGAGGTCGGCGGTGATCACGACCTCCCGGTAGCGCATGTCGACGAGGTCGCGGTCCTCGCCCACGCTGCCGTTCTTGCACACCCACACACCGTTGATGGCCACATTGAGCCGGTCTGCTTCAAAGGCTGCGGAGGTGGTGCCGATCGCGGACAGCACCCGGCCCCAGTTGGGGTCCTCGCCGTGCAGGGCGCACTTGAGGAGGTTGTTGCGGGCGATGGACCGGCCGACCTCGACGGCGTCGGCCTCGCTGGCCGCGCCCACCACGTCGATGCGGATGTCCTTGCTGGCGCCCTCGGCGTCCCCGATGAGCTGCCGCCCGAGGTCGTCGCACACCTCGCGCACGGCCCGGTCGAAGGCGTCCGCGTCGGGGGTGGTCCCGCTGGCCCCGGAGGCCAGCAGCAGCACGGTGTCGTTGGTGGACATGCAGCCGTCGGAGTCGACCCGGTCGAAGGTGACCCGGGTGGCGGCGCGCAGCGCGCGGTCGAGCCCGGCAGCGTCCACGTCGGCGTCGGTGGTGAGGACGACGAGCATGGTGGCCAGTCCCGGGGCGAGCATCCCGGCGCCCTTGGCCATGCCGCCGACGGTCCAGCCGTCCCCGGTGCGGACGGCCGTCTTGTGGACGGTGTCGGTGGTCTTGATGGCGATGGCGGCCTTCTCGCCGCCGTGTTCGCTGAGTTCGGCGGCGGCCGCGGCGACGCCGGGCAGCAGCTTGTCCATCGGCAGGGTCACGCCGATCAGGCCGGTGGACGCCACGGCGACCTCCCCCGCGTTGACCCCGAGGACCGAGGCGACCTGCTCGGCGGTGGCGTGGGTGTCCTGGAAGCCGGTCGGGCCGGTGCAGGCGTTGGCCCCGCCGGAGTTGAGGATCACCGCGGAGACCCGGCCGCCCTTGAGGACCTGCTCGGACCAGAGGACGGGGGCGGCCTTGACCCGGTTGGAGGTGAAGACGCCCGCGGCGGCGAGGCGCGGACCGTTGTTGACGACGAGGGCGAGGTCGGGGTTGCCGTTGCTCTTGATCCCGGCGGCGATGCCGGCCGCCGCGAATCCCTGTGCTGCCGTGACGCTCACTGCATCTCCTTGTCGCTGCCGGCGCGCGCGGGCGGCCGGGTTTCCGCTTCTCCGCGCGGTCGGCGGGGCGGGGCGGGGCGCTGGTCCTGGTGGGGCGGGGTGGTGGCTCAGGGGGCGAGGCCGACGGTGGACAGCCCGGTGGTCTCGGGCAGGCCGAGGGCGATGTTCATGCTCTGGATCGCGCCGCCCGCGGTGCCCTTGGTGAGGTTGTCGATGGCGCTCACCGCGATCACCCGCTGCGCGGCCGCATCGTGGACGACCTGGAGGTGCACCGCGTTGGAGCCGTACACCGAGGCGGTGGCGGGCCACTGGCCCTCGGGCAGCAGCCGCACGAACGGCTCGTCGGCGAACGCCTTCTCGTAGGCGGCGCGCACCGCCTCGCCGGTCACCCCCGCCCGGGCCCGGGCGGAGCAGGTGGCGAGGATGCCCCGGGACATCGGCACCAGGGTCGGGGTGAAGGAGACGCTCACCGGCCCGCCCGCCACCGCGCCGAGGTTCTGGCTCATCTCGGGGGTGTGCCGGTGGACGCCGCCGACCCCGTACGGGGAGGCCGAGCCCATGACCTCGCTGCCCAGCAGGTGAGGCTTGGGCGCCTTGCCCGCACCGGAGGTGCCGGAGGCGGCGACGACCACGGCCTCCGGCTCGACCAGGCCCGCCGCGTAGGCGGGGAACAGGGCGAGGGTCACGGCGGTCGGGTAGCAACCGGGCACCGCGATGCGCTTGGACCCCTCCAGCGCAGCGCGGCCACCCGGCAGTTCGGGGAGGCCGTAGGGCCAGGTACCGGCGTGCGGGGAACCGTAGAAGCGCTCCCAGTCGGCCGCGTCGCGCAGCCGGAAGTCGGCGCCCATGTCGATGACGAGCACGTCGGGGCCGAGTTGCTCGGCCACGGCGGCGGACTCGCCGTGCGGCAGCGCCAGGAAGACCACGTCGTGTCCGGCGAGGGCCTCGGGGGTCGTGGCCTCCAGCACCCGCTCGGCCAGCGGCAGCAGGTGCGGCTGGAGGGCGCCGAGCCGCTGGCCCGCATTGGAGTTGCCGGTCAGCGCTCCGATCTCCACGTCCGGATGCCCGATCAACAGTCGCAGCACCTCGCCCCCGGCGTACCCACTGGCCCCGGCCACCGCCACCCGCGTCGTCATGCCGTTCCTCTCCTCTGGATGACATGACTATACGCAGGCATGCACATTTATGCAATGGAGGCGCAGGGCGGGCACTAGCCTGTGCCGCATGGAGGAGATCGCGGGGGTAGAGGTCATCGCCTACGGGGACGCCGCGGCGTTCGAGGGCTGGCTGGCCGAACACCACACGCGCCGGGAGGGCGTGTGGATCAAGGTGGCCAAGAAGAAGTCCGGCATCCCGACGGTCACCGACGACGAATTGGTCGACATCGGGCTGTGCTACGGGTGGATCTCCGGACAGCGACGGTCGTTCGACGAGCAGTACTACCTGCAGAAGTACGTACCGCGTCGACCCGGGAGCCTCTGGTCGCAGGTGAACGTGGACAAGGTGGCGGCGCTGACGGCCGCCGGTCGGATGCGCGAACCGGGGCTGGCCGAGGTGCGCAGGGCGCAGGAGGACGGACGCTGGGCCGCGGCCTACGCATCGCAGAGCACGGCGACGGTGCCGTCCGACCTCGCGGCGGCCCTCGACGCCGACCCCCGGGCCGGGGCGGCGTTCGAGGCGCTCGACAGGACCGGCCGCTACCTGCTGGTCCTGCCGCTGCTCCAGGCGCGCACCCCAAAGACCAGGCGGGTCCGGCTCGACAGGGCCCTCCGCCTGCTGCGCAGCGGCGACCCGGAGGAGTAGGGCTCCCGCTCCCGGCGGACGACGGGCCGTCGCCCCGAGGGGACCGCCCCGTGGACTACAGTGCCCGTGGGTCGTGACTGGCGCTGAGGTGGAGCACCACCGGGGAGCGACCCGGCGAATGCGTCGTTGCCGTGCGCCTGGGCGAAGTGGTCCCACCACGCCCAGGAGGCAGTCGTGTCCCCCACCCGGACGGCACAGCTCATGGACGGCACCGGCCCGGCCCGGCGCCTGCTCGAAGAAACGGCCCGCCGGGCCGAGGAGTTCACCCGGCGCACGGGGACGGAACCGTGCCTGGCGACCGTGCTCGTGGGCGAGGACCCCGCATCGGTCACCTACGTGCGGATGAAGCGGGCCCGCTGCGCGAAGGTCGGCATCCGCTCCCGTCACCTCGGATTGCCCGCCACCACCACGACCGCGGAACTGGTCGACGCGCTCACCGCGCTCTCCCGGGACCCCCAGGTGCACGGCATCCTGCTGCAACACCCCGCGGGCCCGCACATCGACGAGCGGGCGGCCTTCGAGGCCATCGCACCGGAGAAGGACGTCGACGGGGTCACCATGCGCTCCTTCGCCGCGATGGGTTTCGCCCTCCCCGGCTTCGTCTCGTGCACTCCCGGCGGCATCGTGCGCCTGCTGGACGAGTACGACGTGGAACTGGCCGGCAAGCACGCCGTCGTGATCGGCCGCAGCGCGATCCTGGGCCGGCCGACCGGCATGCTCCTGCTCGCGAGGGACGCCACCGTGACGTACTGCCACTCCCGCACCGCGGACCTGTCCGCGCACGTCAGGGAGGCCGACGTGGTGGTCGCCGCGGTGGGGGTGCCCCGTCTGGTGCGCGGCGAGGACGTCAAGCCGGGCGCCGTCGTGATCGACGCCGGCTACAACGCGGGCAACGTCGGTGACGTCGACTTCGACGCCGCCCGCACCCGGGCCCGTCTGATCACCCCCGTCCCCGGCGGGGTCGGTCCGATGACCATCGCGGTGCTGCTGGCCCAGACCGTGGACGCCGCCCGGCAGCAACTCGACGCGTGAGGCCCCGGCCGGCGTGCGGTGCCGCCGGCCGGGCGGCGGGGCGTACGGCATCCCGATGACGTCCGGCGCCGCGGCGCCCTGCGATGTCAGTGCGCCGGGTTAGGGTCCCTCCCACTGTCCCACCCAGCAGGACCGGCCCGGGGAGAACGCCATGAGCAGCGCGGACGACAGCACGAGCAAGGGCTTCACGGCCGAGGAACGGGCCGCGATGAAGGAGCACGCCCAGGAACTGAGGAAGGAGGCGCGCCGCGCCTCCCGGGCCGACAAGGCGGAGGCCGCCGCACGAGACGTGGTCGCGAAGATCGCCGAGATGCCGGAGGCGGACCGGATCATCGCCGAGCGCGTGCACGCCCTCGTCACGGCCAACGCTCCGGACCTGGCGCCCAAGCTCTGGTACGGCATGCCCGCCTACGCCCTGGACGGCAAGGTCGTCTGCTTCTTCCAGGGCGCCGACAAGTTCAAGGCCCGCTACGCGACCCTCGGTTTCAACGACGGGGCGAAGCTGGACGAGGGGGCGATGTGGGCGACCGCCTTCGCCCTGACCGAAGTGACCCCCGAGGTGGAGGCGCGGATCACCGAGTTGGTCCGGCGGGCGGTCGACTGACCCCGGCGGTCAAGGCGCGCCCTCAGCGGACCGGCCCGTTCGCGGCCCCGCCCGACGCCCACTCGGCGGACGGGGCCGGCGACCGCGGAACCGCGGTCGAGGGCGGGGTGGACGAGGGCGAGGGGGACGGCGAGGAGTTCTCGGCCGGCAGGTCGAACACGTGCCGCGGGGTGACGAGCTCGGTGATCGCCCGGCCGAACAGGGTGCTGGGCTGTTGGCCGTCGTGCACCGTGTCGGTGTTGAGCAGCACCACCAGGGTCGCCTTCGGTCCGGGGAGGTAGATCGTCAGCGACTCGTACCCGGGCAACGACCCGTTGTGACCGAGCCAGCCCTGGACGTTGAAGATGCCCAGGCCGTAGCCGGCACCGGGAACGATGGCGGGTCCGGTCTTCAGCCGTTCGGCCTGGGTCTCGGGGGTGAGCAGGGTGCCGTTGGCGAGGACCGGCGCCCAGATGCGCAGGTCGTGCAGGTTGCTGATCATCGCTCCGGCGGCCCAGCCCCAGGAGGGGTTCCAGTCGGTGGCGTCCTCGGTGCGGCCGGAGGCGGTCTGGTCGGTGTAGCCGTGCGCGTGCGGGCTGGGAAAGGCCGCGTCGGTGGGGAAGACGGTGTGGCGCAGCCCCGCGGGGTCCAGGACGTTGCGCTGGACGTACTCGTCGAGGGGCATGCCGCCCGCCTGCTCCACGACCAGCCCCAGCAGGATGAGGTTGGTGTTGCTGTACTCGAACTGCGTCCCGGGTTCGAACTGGAGGGGGTGCTTGAACGCGTAGTCGAGCAACTCCTGTGGGGTGAAGGGGCGTTCCGGGTCGGAGGTGAGCGCCTTGAAGAAGTCCTCGTCCATCGAGTAGTTGAACAGCCCGCTGCGCATGCCGGCCAGCTCCCGGAGCGTGATGCGGTCGCCGCTCGGGACTCCGTCGACGTACCGGGAGATCGGGTCGTCGAGTCCCACCTTGCCCTGGTCGACGAGTTCCAGCAGGGCGGTGACGGTGAAGGTCTTGGTCTCGCTGCCGATCCGCAGGAAGAGGTCGGGGTCCATCCGCTCCCCCGTGGTCTTGTCGGCGACGCCGAAGGAACGGACGTAGCTGCCCTTGCCGGGGGCCCAGAGCCCCACGGTCACGCCCGGCACGTTCGCCTCGGACATGACCTTGCGGACGGCGTCGTCGAGGCGTGCGGAGAGATCGGCGTCGAGTTCGGGGAAGGCGGTGCCGGTGGACGTGGGCGGTGGGGACGGGGTGTCGGAGGCGGCGGTCACCGCGGGGGGCGTGGTGGTCACCGCGACCCCGGAGGACACGGGGACGACGAGCAGTCCCGCCGTCACCGCCACCGTGCACACCGTGCGCCAGTGCCTGCGCGAGTACCGCATGGGGCCTCCTGCCGGCCGAGGACAACGGCCTTCCCAGGCTAGGCCCGTCCCGCCGGCCCCGCACGGCGGCCCGCGGTCAGGGGGCGGCGCGCAGACAGACCTGTGCGGAGAACCGGGAGTCCGGGACGCCGGACGGGCTCTCCAGCGCACGGGCGATCCGCTCCCGCTCGACCCGTCGCGCCAGCTCCTCGCAGGACTCCGCGAGCGGGTCCACGGAGTCCTGCGACGGGTCGTTGCACAGCGACGGGTCCCGGGTGCAGTCGGCCGTCCTCCAGGCCCCCCGCTGCTCCGGCAAGGGGCTGGTGGACGTCGTGTCGTTGAGGTGGTCGGTGGCCGCCCAGCCCACGGCGCTCACCAGCAGCGCACCGGCCACGAAGCCCTTCGTCCGTCGTGCTCCGGTGCCCTTCTCGGCCGTCATCCGTGCCTCCCCCACGGCGCCTGGGTCAGGGGCACCGCTGTGAATCCTCGCCCGTGTGCGTCCTCATCCTAGGCCCGCGGCAAGGGAGTTGGGCTCGCGGGGTGCCTAGCCCAGCCGTAGGCTCCACTGTCCGGCGCCGCCGGTGAGGGTCACCGCCGACAGGGGGCGGGCGTCGATGCTCCAGTACGTCAGGGGCGGCACCCTCAGGGCGTAGACGAGGACCGCACGGACCACGGCCGGTTCGGCGACGGCGACGATGCTCACCCCGCCGTCGGCGGGGCGGGTGTCCAGCCAGTGCCCCACCCGGCCGATGAAGCGCCACAGCGACTCGCCGCCGTGCGGGGCGAGTCGGGGGTCGCGCAGCCAGGCGTCGAAGGCGGCCGGTTCCCGCACCGCCACCTCGGCGAGGGTGTGACCGCGCCAGCGACCCATGTCGCAGTCGCTGAGCGCGGGCTGGACGAGGGGGGCGAACCCGAGCGCGGTGCCGGTGTCCCGGCTGCGCGGGGTCGGCGAGCAGTAGCGCAGTTCCGCGGCGCCGAACGGGACGAGGGCGGGGGCGGCGAGGCGCACCTCCTGCCAGCCGGCCTCGTCGAGCGACCGGTCCTCGTCGAAGCGCTCCGCGAGCAGCGGGGAGCTGCGGGCGGCCGCGATGAGCGTGACCCGAACCTGCATGCGGCGATCGTGGGGGCCGGCGAAGCTCAGGTCAAGGCTTAACGGAAGGTAATCTTCCGCTGCGAACCCCCGAACCGGACGTAAACTGGCGAACACGGGCACAACCGATGAGCACCGCGGCACGGGTCGCCGTCCCGGCACCGGCCCGTTCGGAGGGGACGACGCCCCGCGCACCACGAGGAGGGCAGCGCGATGCGGGCAGCCAAGGGCGACCGGCTGCTGGTCCACGGCAGGACCGTGGGGCAGCACGACAGGGTCGCGGAGATCGTCGAAGTGATGGGCGACGCGGGCGCACCGCCGTACCGGGTGCGCTACGCCAACGGGCACGAGGCGGTGAAGTCGCCGGGACCCGACTGCGTGGTCCGTCACGGAACCTCCCGGCGGGAGCAGCGCGGGAGCCGCTGACCCCGGCCCCGCGGAGGTTCAGCGCCGCCCGCGGAGCCGGACGCGGTAGTGGTCGTCTACCAGTCGGGCCATGGCCCCGGACGGATCGTCCCGGACCTCCCGACCGGAGAAGAACACGTGCCCGTCCACCCGGGGGTGCTCCCGGGCGAGGTCGAGGTGGCGGGAGAGTTCGGCCGGGTCCTGCCAGCCGGCCGGCTGCGCCGGATCGCCCGCCTTGTAGAGCGCCTCGCCGACGTACAGGTCGACGTCCGTCCCCTCCGCCGTGCGCGCCCACCAACCCAGCAACTCCGCGTAGTCGGCGGGCTCGAACCCGATGTTCCAGTACAGCTGGGGGCAGACGTAGTCGATCCACCCCTCGCGCACCCAGGTGCGGGTGTCCGCGTACAGGTCGTCGTAGGTCTGCACGCCGGCCCGGGTCCGGGAGCCGCGCGGATCGGTCGCCGCGTTGCGCCACACCCCGAAGGGGCTGATCCCCAGCCGGACGCCGGGCCGCACCTCGCGCAGCCGCTCGGCGGTCTCCCGCACCAGCAGGTCGGTGTTGTGCCGGCGCCAGGACGCCCGGTCCCCGAAGCCGTCGCCGTGCTCCGCGTAGGCGTCGGCGTCGTCGAACTCCTGCCCGGCGACCGGGTACGGGTAGAAGTAGTCGTCCCAGTGCACGGCGTCCACCGGGTAGCGGCGGACGGCGTCCAGCATCGCCTCCCGGACGAAGGCCCGCACCTCGGGCAGCCCGGGGTTGTAGTACAGCTTGCCGCCGTACGGCACCGCCCAGTGCGGGTTGCGGCGCACCGGGTGCCCGGCGGAGAGCCGACCCGGATCGGTGTGGAAGGCCACCCGGTAGGGGTTGAACCAGGCGTGCAGTTCCAGCCCCCGGCGGTGCGCCTCCGCGACGGCGGTGCCGAGCGGGTCCCAGCCGGGGTCGCGCCCCTGGGTGCCGGTGAGGTACTGCGACCACGGCTCGTGCGGGGACGGCCACAGGGCGTCGGCGCAGGGGCGGACCTGGAGGACCACCGCGGTCAGCCGCCGCTCGACGGCGACGTCGAGGAACCCGGCCAGTTCGGCCCGCTGCGCGGCGGCCGACAGACCGGCCGCGGAGGGCCAGTCCCGGTTGGTGACGCTGGCCAGCCACATGCCCCGGATCGGGTGCCCGGTGCGGCGCTCCTGCGCTACGGGCGCCTGCCGTCCGGCGCCGGCCGCCGCGTCCCCGGCGACCGCCATCCCTGCCAGGGTCACCATCGACCCCACCGCGAACTCCCTACGACTCACCGACCCCATGCGTGCTGCCCCGTCCTTCCGTCCACCGCGCCCGGCGGCCCCGGCCGGGACGCCCGTCGTACGGCCAGCATGCCGCACACCCGAGGGGCGGACCCGGCGGCGATCCGGAGTACGGTGCAGGCCGAGGCAGTCGCCGGGCCGCGGGCCCGGCCGTACCGAGGTTCACGAAAGGGACGAAGTGACGGACACACTGACCGACATCACCCGCGTCGGAGTGGTGGGCTGCGGCCAGATGGGTGCGGGCATCGCAGAGGTCTGCGCCCGCGCCGGACTGGACGTCAAGGTCGCCGAGACCACCGGCGAGGCACTGGAGCTGGGCCGCACCCGGCTGTACGGCTCCCTGGCGAAGGCCGCCGAACGCGGCAAGATCAGCGAGGCGGAACGCGCCGCGGCGGTCGACCGGCTCGCCTTCACCACCGACCTCGGCGCCTTCGCCGACCGCGATCTGGTGATCGAGGCCGTGGTGGAGAACGAACAGGTCAAGACCGAGATCTTCCGGGTGCTCGACCAGGTGGTCACCCGCCCGGACGCCGTCCTCGCCTCCAACACCTCCTCCATCCCGCTGGTCCGGCTCGCGGTCGCCACCTCCCGCCCCGACCAGGTGATCGGCATCCACTTCTTCAACCCCGCGCCGGTCCAGGCGCTGGTCGAGCTGATCCCGGCGCTCACCACCTCGGAGGGCACCCTCAGCCGTGCCCAACTGCTGGTGGAGAAGGTGCTCGGCAAGCACGCCATCCGGGCCCAGGACCGCAGCGGGTTCGTGGTCAACGCCCTGCTGATCCCGTACCTGCTCGCCGCGATCCGGATGTTCGAATCGGGCTCCGCCAGTCGCGAGGACATCGACAGCGGGATGGAGCTGGGCTGCGCCCACCCCATGGGTCCGTTGAAGCTGGCCGACCTGATCGGCCTGGACACCGTGGCCTCCGTCGCCGACTCCATGTACGCCGAGTTCAAGGAGCCCCTGTACGCCGCTCCCCCGCTGCTCCAGCGGATGGTGGACGCGGGCCGGCTGGGCCGGAAGTCGGGCTCGGGGTTCTACCCCTACGGTTGAGCCTCTGGCCTGCTGCGCAGCCCAGTACGGGCCGGCACGAGGACCCCGGCCAGCGCCCTCCGCCCTTTCGGCGCTGTCGGGGTCTTCCCTCGTTCCGGCGCAATCCTTACCTCCGGCTCCGGACTCCTCGCCGCCCACGGGATCGACGAACACCCCCGCGGCACCCGCCCGAACCAGCCACAAGGGCAGTGGCCGGGACCACAAGTCGGCCGCCACAGCCGCTGTTCGTGAAGAACACATTGCAGCCCGTCGTTCCCCAGCAGGCACCGCCGATACTGGCGACGCAGCGGGGGAAGGGCGGAACAGCGGTGGAGTGGTGGACGATCTGGGCGGGCCTGGCAGCCGGCCTGATGATCTCAGCAGTAACGGCACCCGTCGGGGTCTCGGGAGCGGTCTTCCTGCTTCCGGTCCACCTGAGCGTCTTCGGCGTACCCAACCCTGCCGTCACGCCGACCAACCTGCTGTTCAACGTCGTGGCCGGACCGGGTGCCCTCTGGCGGTACCGCCGCGACGGGGCCCTGCGCGGCAGCCTGGTCCGGCGCATGGTCACCGGAACCCTTCCCGGCGTCGTCCTCGGCGCAACCGTCCGCGTCTTCGTCCTGCCCGGCCCAGGCGTCTTCCGGGTGCTCGTCGCCGCCCTGCTCCTCCCGCTCGGCCTGTGGCTGTGCTTCCGCACCCTCTCCCGGGCTCGCGAGGACCGGGGTGCGGCCACGGAACCGTCCCCGGCCGCGCTCACCGCTCTGGCCGTGGGGGTGGGAACGGTCGGCGGGATCTACGGCATCGGTGGCGGCTCCCTCCTCGGTCCGATCCTCGCCGCCCGCGGTCTGCCCATCAACAGGGTGGCGCCGGCCGCCCTCGCCGCCACGTTCGCCACCTCCATCGTGGGTGCGGCCACCTACGCTGCGCTGTCCCTCCTCAGCTCGGGCGATGTCGCGCCCGACTGGCCGCTGGGACTGGCCTGCGGCCTCGGCGGACTGGCGGGGGGCTATCTGGGAGCACGCCTCCAGCCCCGCCTCCCGGAGAAGGCCCTACGTCTCCTCCTCGGCACGCTCGCCACCACCGTGGGCACGCTCTACGCGCTACAGGCCCTGGCCTGACGGAACAAGCAGCGGGCGGACGCCCCGGGTGGTGCGACACGGCCGCCGACCACCCCGGCCTATCCGCTGATGCGGAACCGCGTCCCTCAGATGACCCGGTGGGCCGGTCTCGGCACCGGTCCGGCCGGGCCCGGGCCGGTCCGGGGGCGGTCGTTGCGCAGCACCAGCAGGGTCACGTCGTCCGTGAGCGGACCGCCGGTGTGGCGCAGCAACTGGTGGAACACCGTGCGGACCACCCCCTCGGGACAGAGCGGGACGGAGCGGATGGCGTCCATCAGCACCACGTCCAGCGGGAAGAACCGGCCGCACCGGTCGCGGGCGTCCACCGCGCCGTCGGTGTGCAGGAACAGCGCTTCGCCGGGCAGCAGCCGTCCGCAGTCCACCGGCGGGAGCAGTTCCGGGAGCGGGAACGGGCCGAGCGGAGGCAGCGGGTCGGCGTCGGTGACGGGGAAGGCCCGGCCCCGGGTGCCGCACGGCCCGGCGAGGGCGCGCAGCCGGTACGGCCAGGGGTGTCCGCAGTTGAGGGCGAGGACCCTGCCGTCGCGGGCGATCTCCAACAGCAGCAGGGTGACGAAGTCCTCGCCGGCGGCGGATACCGCGGCCCCGGGGCGGGTGGCCCGTTCGGCGAGGTGGCGGGCGAAGGCCCGGTCCAGGCGGTGCAGCACCGCGGCGAGTCGGGGCTCCTCGTGGCCCGCCTCGCGGAAGCAGCCGAGGACGGCGGCGACCGCGGCGAGGGCGGCCGGACCGTGCCCGCGGACGTCGCCCATGACCACGCGGACCCCGTGTTCGGTGGCGAGCACCTCGTAGAGGTCGCCCCCGACTCCGGCACCGTGCGCGGCGGTGCGGCGCCCGCCGGCGAGGGCGAGGCCGTCGAGCCGGTCCGGCAGGGGGTGGAGCAGGGCGTTCTGCACGGCCCGGGCGAGCTGCCGCAGGTGGCGCGTCTCCCGCCGTACGGCGGCGCGGGCGTGCAGGGCGTACCCGGCGCCGGCGGCGCAGAACACCGCACCGGTGAGGAACCGGGCGGCGAGGTCCTCGGCGCGGGCCAGGGGGCAGACGAGTTCGTAGGTCGCGGCGAGGGCGCCCCAGAGGGCGGGCGGGCCGACGGCGCGCAGGGCGGATCGGGCCCGGGGAAGGTCCCCGGCACTGGTGCGGATCATGCCGGCGGTCTCCCTCGTAGGCCCTGCTCCCGGGCCGAAACCCTTACGTTCGGGGTCGATTCTGGCGAGTGCGCGGGGCTGCCGTGCCGCAGGAGCCGGTAGTGCCACCCGATCGAGTGAGCGGGGTGCGGGCATGCACGAGGGGGCGCGTCCCGGACTCGGGACGCGCCCCCTGAGGTGCGCTCACCGGGCGGAGGGCCCGGTGGAAAGGCGGTCCGCCCGTGGGCTCAGGCCCCGCGCAGGACCGCTCCGACACCCTCCGCCGCCGAGGCGACGGCCGCGTCACGGGCGGCCGACGCCTCCTCGACGGTCAGCGTCCGGTCGGGTGCCCGGAAGCGCAGCGCGTACGCCAGCGACTTCTTGCCCGACTCGATCTGGTCGCCGGTGTAGACGTCGAACAGCCGGACGGACTCCAGCAGCGGACCCGCGCCGAGGCGGAGCCGGTGCTCCACCGCGGCGGCCGGCACCGAGGCGTCGACCACGAGCGCCACGTCCTGGGTCGCCACCGGGAAGGTGGAGATCCGGGGGGCCTCGGGCAGGCCCTCGCCGGCCCGCTGGAGGAGGTCGAGGTTGAGCTCCATGGCGCTGGTCCGGGCCGGGAGCCCGAACGCCTTGACGACCCGCGGGTGCAGTTCACCGGCATGGCCGACGAGGGTCTTCACCCCGTCGAGCACCACGTGCAGCACCGCGCAGCGACCGGGATGCCAGGGTCCGTACCGGCCCTGGTCCACGGCGAGTTCGGCGCCCATCTCGCGGGCGACCGTCCGGGCGGCCTCGATCGCGTCGGCCCAGTCCCCGGGGCGTCCGGCGCCCCACCAGCCGGCCTGTTCACGGGCGCCCGCGAGGACGACCGCGACATGGCGGGGCTGGACGGGCAACGCGGCGGTGAGCGCCACGATCTGCTCGTCCGAGGGCCGGTGCTCGACGGGCAGCCGGGCCGCGGTCCGCTGCTCCTCACGGGGGTGGAACACCAGTCCGGTCTCGAACAGGGCCAGGTCGTGGCTGCCGCGGCCGTCGTTGCGGCGCAGCGCGCCGAGCAGGCCCGGCAGCAGCGTGGTGCGCAGCGCCGGTTCCTCGTCGCTCAGCGGGTTGACCAGCCGGACCGTGCGGCGGTCGGGGTCGTCGGCGTCCAGTCCGAGCTGGTCCAGCGCCTGCTCACCGAGGAACGGGTAGTTCAGCGCCTCCACGTAGCCGGCTCCGGCGAGCGCCCGACCGACCCGGCGGTGCAACCGCTGGCGGTGGGTCAGGCCGCGGCCCGCGGGGGGCCGGGGCAGGGTGGCGGGCAGGTTCTCGTAGCCCTCCAGCCGGATGACCTCTTCGGCGAGGTCGTTGGGGTCGGTGAGGTCGGGACGCCAGGACGGCACGGTGACCGTCAGCTCGTCCTGCCCGTACACGTCGCAGCCGACCTGCTGGAGGCGGCGCACCACCGTCTCCCGCCCGTAGGTGACGCCCGCCACCCGGTCCGGGTGGTCGGCGCTGATCCGGATGGTGTGCGGGGCGGCCGGGCCGATGAACTCGGTCACGCCCGCGTCCGCGGTGCCGCCCGCGAGCAGGATCAGCAGGTCCACGGTGCGCTGGGCGGCGGCGGACGCGGCCAGCGGGTCGACGCCGCGCTCGAAGCGCTTGGACGCCTCCGAGGACAGCTTGTGCCGTCGGGCGGCCCGCGCGATGGTCACCGGGTCGAAGTGCGCGGCCTCCACCACGATCTCGGTGGTGCCGGTGACCTCACCGCTGTGCGGGTCGGTGACGGCGTCGGCGATCTCGGTGTCCGCACCTCCCATGACCCCCGCGAGGCCGATGGGCCCGCGGTCGTCGGTGATCACCAGGTCCTCGGCGTCGAGGGTGCGTCGGACCCCGTCCAGGGTCGTCAGTTCCTCCCCCGCGGCGGCCCGGCGCACGCCGAGCGGACCGCCCACCCGGTGCCGGTCGTAGGCGTGCAGGGGCTGGCCGAGCTCCAGCATCACGTAGTTGGTGATGTCGACGGCCAGCGAGATCGGGCGCATCCCGGCCTTCTGGAGGCGGCGGCGCAACCAGATGGGGGACCGCGCCTCGGGGTCGACCCCGGTGACCGTGCGGGCGGTGAAGCGGTCGCAGGCCCGCGGGTCGGCGACCTGGACCGGGTAGCCGTAGGCGTTGGGGCCGGGCACGTCGAGCAGGGCGGGGTCGCGCAGCGGCAGCCCGTAGGCGGTGGCCGCCTCGCGGGCCACGCCGCGCATCGACAGGCAGTAGCCGCGGTCGGGGGTGACCGCGATGTCGAGGACCTCGTCCACGAGCTCCAGCAGCTCGATGGCGTCGGTGCCCACCTCCAGCTCGGGCGGCAGCACGATGATGCCCTTGGTGCCGTCGTCGCCCATGCCCAGCTCGTCGCTGGAGCAGATCATGCCGCGCGAGACCCTGCCGTAGGTCTTGCGCTCGGCGATCGCGAAACCGCCGGGCAGTTCGGCCCCGGGCAGCACCACGACGACCTTGTCGCCCACGGCGAAGTTGCGGGCGCCGCAGACGATCTCCTGCGGCTCGCCGGTGCCGTTGGCGGCGCCGACGTCGACGGTGCAGAAGCGGATGGGCTTCTTGAAGCCCTCCAACTCCTCGATGGTGAGGACCCGGCCGACGACGAGGGGGCCCTTGAGGCCGGCGCCGAGTTGTTCGACCGTCTCCACCTCCAGGCCGGCGGCGACCAACCGGGCCTGGACGTCACGGCCGGTTTCGGTGGCGGGGAGGTCGACGTACTCCCGCAGCCAGGAAAGCGGGACCCGCATCAGATCTCCATCCCGAAGGGCCGGGTGAACCGGACGTCACCCTCGACCATGTCTCGCATGTCTTCGACGTTGTGGCGGAACATCAGCATCCGTTCGATGCCGAACCCGAACGCGAACCCGCTGTACTTCTCCGGGTCGACGCCGCAGGCGACCAGCACCCGGGGGTTGACCATGCCGCAGCCGCCCAGCTCGATCCAGCCCTCGCTGCCGCAGGTGCGGCAGGGGCGGTCGGGGTTGCCGACGGACTCGCCGCGGCACACGTAGCAGAGCATGTCCATCTCGGCGGACGGCTCGGTGAAGGGGAAGTAGTTGGGCCGCAGCCGGGTCGTCATGTCGGCCCCGAAGAGCGACTGGACCATGTGGTCCAGGGTGCCCTTGAGGTCGGCCATGGTGAGGCCCTCGTCGACGGCCAGCAGCTCGATCTGGTGGAAGACCGGGGTGTGCGTCGCGTCCAGTTCGTCGGTGCGGTAGACCCGTCCCGGGCAGACCACGTAGACGGGCAGTTCGCGGGCGAGCAGCGCCCGGGCCTGCACCGGGGAGGTGTGGGTGCGCAGGACGACGCCGGACTCCGTGCCCTCGCCCTCCGGCCCGGCGACGAAGAACGTGTCCTGCATCTGCCGGGCGGGGTGGTCCGGGGTGAAGTTCAGGGCGTCGAAGTTGAACCACTCGGCCTCGGCCTCGGGGCCCTCGGCGATCTCGTAGCCCATGTCGACGAAGACGTCGGCGACGCGCTCCATCAGCGTGGTCAGCGGGTGGCGGGCGCCGGCCGGTACGCGGTCGTACGGCAGGGTGACGTCCACCGCCTCCTCGACCAGGACGCGGGCGTCGCGCTCGGCCTCCAGTTCGGCCTGGCGGGCTGCGAGCGCCTTGTTCACGGCTCCCCGGGCCTGGCCGACGCGCTTGCCGGCCTCGGCCTTGGCCTGCGGGGGCAGGGCGCCGATCTCCCGGTTGGCGAGCGCCAGCGGGGAGGTGCCTCCCGTGTGGGCGATCTTCGCCTCCTGGAGCCCGGCGAGGTCACCGGCGGACGCGAAGGCGGCGAGCGCCTCGTCCCGCATGCGCTCGATCTCTTCCGGTTTCAGTGCCTCGACCTCGACAGGGTCGTACGACTTGTTCGGTGCCGACATCTCTTCCCGTGCTTCCGATTGGCTGGCGGATGGTCCCCGTCCCGGCTCGTGGACGCCCCGTCCCGGGAGAGGGACGGTGCCGTCCCGGACTGTGGGGACGCAAAGGTGCCAGGGGCCGAGTCTAACGGGGTCGGGCTCCGCTCCCGCGCCGTAGGGCCCCGCCCCCGGTGTGCGGGGAGGGGGGCGGGTGCGTCGGGGAGCCGCCCTGTCTGGGTGTGCCCGTGACCCCTCAGACCAGATAGGCGGGGATGGCCACGGGCAGGGTAAATCGGAACTGCGCCCCGCCGTTGGGGTTCCGTCCGACGGTGATCGTTCCCCCGTGGGCCTCGACGATGCCCTTGACGATGTACAGGCCGAGTCCGGTGCCGCCGCGCTTGCTGCCCCGCCAGAAGCGGGTGAAGACACGGTTCATGGACTCCTCCGGGATGCCTGGCCCCTCGTCGCTGACCGTGACCGAGGTCCCGGTGATCCCGGGTTCCCGCGGGCACGGCGTGGGTTCCACCTCGATGGTGACAGTTCCCTCGCCGTGCCGCACCGCGTTTTCCAACAGGTTGCTGAGCACCTGGTCGATCTTGTCGGGGTCGGCCCAGAGCGCGGGCAGCGGCTGGCGCAGCCGGACCAGGAACCGGTCCGCGGGCTGTCCGGCTGCCACGTGGGCCTGGACGTGCCGACCGACCGCCGCCCCGATGTCGACCGGCTGGCGCCGGACCTCCAGGCGCCCGGAGTCGATGCGGGAGATGTCGAGGAGCTCCGCGATCAGCCGGGTGACGCGGTTGGCGTCGGCGTCGACGGTCTCCAGCATCAGGCGCTTCTGGTCGTCGGTGAAGCGCTCCCACTTGGCGAGCAGGGTCGCGGTGAAGCCCTTGACGGAGGTGAGGGGGGAGCGCAGCTCGTGGGCGACGGTCGCGATCAGCTCGGCGTGGCTGCGTTCGGTGCGGCGGCGGGCCTCGGTGTCCCGCAGGGACACGACGACGCGGCGAACCGGCCCCTGCGGTGCGCTCCGGACGTAACGGACGGTGACCATGACCTCGCGTCCGCCGGGCAGCAACAGGTTCCGCTCGGGTTGTCCGACCCGGATGGCGAGCCCCCCGTAGGGGTCGGTCAGCCGCCACCAGCGCCGGCCCTCCAGGTCCTCCAGCGGGAGGGCGACGTCCAGCGGCCTGCCGAGGGCCTGGTCGGGGGGGACGGCGGTGATCCGGGCCGCCGCGGCGTTGAAGCAGATGACCCGACCGCCCTCGTCGGCGATGACCAACCCGTCGGGGAGGTCGTCCGGGGTGGTTCCGTACGCGTCCTGATCTGCGGGCACGACGGCGCCGCATGCACCGTCCGTGTCCGCCGCACCACCGGTGCCGACCGTCATCACCCCGTACCCCACCTCTCGAACTGGCGCAGTGGGCCCCCGAGTTCGTCACCCTACTAGTCGTCGGTCCCCTACTACCAGTCACCGACGGCACGGGTGGACGCCCCGCAGGCGCACCCCGCGACGTACGGACGGACGGGCGGGGGGCGTGCCCCGTGGGCGCACCCTATGCCCGGCAGCCGCCCCGTGTGCGCTGTGCCCGGGCGGATGCGTAGAGACATACGGCTGCGGCGGTCGCGAGGTTCAAGCTCTCGGCCCTGCCGTGGATGGGCACCCGGACCACCGCGTCGGCGAGGGCCCGGGTCTCCTCGGGCAGGCCCCACGCCTCGTTGCCGAACACCCAGGCGGTGGGACCGCCCATGGTGCCCCGGTCGAGTTCGGTGTCGAGGTCGTCCGCGCCCGCGCCGTCCGCGGCGACGATCCGCACCCCGGCCTCCCGCAGCCGGGTGACCGCCGTCTCCACCGGCACGCCGACGGCCACCGGAAGGTGGAAGTGGGAGCCGACGGAGGCCCGGACCGCCTTGGGGTTGTACAGGTCCACGGAGGCGTCGGTCAGGACGACCGCGTCCGCTCCCGCGGCGTCGGCGCAGCGCAGGACGGTGCCGGCGTTGCCGGGGTCCCGGACGTGGGCGAGGACGGCGACCAGTCGGGGGCGGGCGGCGACGATGTCGGCGAACGGGGTGTCGAGGAACCGGCAGACGCCGACGAGGCCCTGCGGGGTGACGGTGGTGGAGATGTCCGCGATCACCTCCTCGCCGGCGAGGTGGACGCGGGCGCCGACCTCGCGGGCGCCGGCCATGATCTCGGGATAGCGCTCGGCGGCGTCCGGGGTGGTGAAGAGTTCGACCAGGGTGGCCCGGTCACCGGTCCGGTGGGCCGCCGCCTCGCGCACCGCCTGCGGTCCCTCGGCCAGGAAGAGGCGCTCCTTGCCGCGGACGTTGCGGCGGGCGAGCCGCCGGGCCGCGGCGACCCGCGCGGAGCGCGGGGAGATCAGCTCGGGACCGGTGGACATCGCGGGGCTCCCTGCGTTCGTGGCTCGGTGCGGGACCGCTCCGGCCGCGGTCTGGCTCCTCGCGCGGCGGGGCGGTGTGCGGACGCGACCGGACCCGTGGACCTCAGGGTCCACGGGTCCGTACGTCACCGCCGCGGTGCGGCGGGGGCGGCGGTTCAGGCAGCCGCGCGCGGGGCGTTCACGTCGCTCGGCAGCGCCTTCTGCGCGACCTCGACGAGCGCCGCGAAGGCGTTGGCGTCGTTGACGGCCAGCTCGGCGAGGATCTTGCGGTCCACCTCGATGTTGGCGGCCTTCAGACCCTGGATGAAGCGGTTGTAGGTGATGCCGTTGGCGCGGGCCGCGGCGTTGATCCGCTGGATCCACAGCTGACGGAAGTCGCCCTTGCGCTTCTTGCGGTCGTTGTAGTTGTAGACGAGGGAGTGGGTGACCTGCTCCTTCGCCTTGCGGTACAGGCGCGAGCGCTGGCCGCGGTAACCGCTGGCCTGCTCCAGGATCGCCCGGCGCTTCTTGTGGGCGTTGACTGCCCGCTTGACGCGTGCCACTTGTTAGCTCCTTGTAGCGGGGCCGCGGTGATCCTCACACGGCCCGGTATCGATTGGGTCCCGGTCCTGACGTCGCGCGGCCCCCGGCGAGGGGGACCACCGCGTCACTTGCCGAGAAGCTTCTTGATCTTCTTGGCGTCGCCCGGGGCCATCTCGGCGTTGCCGGTGAGGCGACGCGTCAGACGGGACGACTTGTGCTCGAGCAGGTGGCGCTTGCCGGCGCGCTCGCGGAGCACCTTGCCGGAGCCGGTGACCTTGAAGCGCTTGCTGGCACCGCTGTGCGACTTGTTCTTCGGCATAGCGCCGTTATCTCCTCGTCGGTGGCGCCCCGGTGCCCGGCCCTGGAGACCGGGCGGGTGGAGCGTCATGTGTGTTGATGGACATCCCCGGACGCGAGCCCTGGGATCACGCCTCGGCGGACGCCTCGGCCTGGGCTTCCTGGACCGGAGCGTCCTGCGCCGGGGCCTCTTCGGCCGCGGGCTGCGGGGAGCGGCCCGGCTGCTGGGCCTGGCGCTCGGCCTTGCGGGCGGCCTGGGCCTCCCTGGCCTCGGCCATGGCCTCGGTCTTCTTCTTGTGCGGACCGAGGACCATGATCATGTTGCGGCCGTCCTGCTTCGGGTTGGACTCCACGAAGCCCAAGTCCTGGACGTCCTCCGCGAGCCGCTGGAGCAGTCGGTAGCCGAGCTCCGGCCGGGACTGCTCGCGACCACGGAACATGATCGTGATCTTGACCTTGTCACCCTGCTTGAGGAACCGGACGACGTGACCCTTCTTGGTGTCGTAGTCGTGCGGATCGATCTTCGGCCGGAGCTTCATCTCCTTGATGACCGTGTGCGCCTGGTTCTTGCGCGCCTCACGGGCCTTCATGGCCGACTCGTACTTGAACTTCCCGTAGTCCATGAGCTTGCAGACGGGCGGGCGGGCGTTCGCCGCGACCTCGACCAGGTCCAGGTCGTACTCCTGGGCAAGCTCCAGGGCCTTGGCGAGCGGAACAATCCCGACCTGCTCGCCGCTGGGACCGACAAGTCGCACCTCGGGAACGCGAATCCGGTCGTTGATGCGGGGCTCGGCGCTGATGGATCCTCCTCGGTAGCACCACGCGACGGCCTGGCGGGCAGCCGCGTAACGTCTCTTCTTCGTGAGACCTAACCGCGCCGACGCACGAAAAATGCCCCGGACGATCACAGCGGGGCTCCTCACATACCGGAACACCGCCGCGATGCCGCGGGGCGTACGTTCGGGCTGGTCGCACCGGAGTGCGATCGCCTGACCGGTGACCCGCCACCCCGGAGGGCGGTCAGGTGGGAGAGCGGAGCCTCCACTTGTGGGCCGGACACGCGGGTGTCCAGCCGGTCGCCTCACAGGCTAACAGTTCCGCGACAGCACGGCCAATCCCCACGGTCAAGACCGCCTGACCGCGGGATTTCCGAGCCCCGGTCCGGCGGGACCGGCCGTCCCGACCCGCCCGAACGGGGCCTATCGTGTGGGACATGAGTGACGCCACCCCGCAGAACCCGGCCGCCGCGGCCACCGAACCCCCCGGGACCCCCGAGCAGGCGGTCTCCGACTTCGACACCCTGACCCGGGACATCGCCGACGTCCCGGCCGTCGAGGTGATCACCACGGTGGCGGTCCACCTGATGAGCGCCGCCGCCGTGAACCTCGGCCTCGCGGAGGACGGCGAGCGGCACAAGGACCTCGACGAGGCACGGAAGCTGATCCACGCGCTGGCCGGTCTGGTCGACGCGGGCGGCACCGAGATCAGCTCCTTCCACGCGGCCCCGCTGCGGGACGGCCTGAAGTCGCTCCAGCTGGCCTTCCGCGAGGCGTCCGTCGTGCCCGACGAGCCCGGTCAGGGCCCCGGCGAGAAGTACACCGGTCCCCTCTACCGCTAGCAGGACCCTCCCCGTCGGTCCCGGGCCGCTCAGCCGCGTGCGTACAGCGGCCGTCCCGGCGGGGTGCTGCCGGGCGGCAGCAGGGCCAGGTCGAGGCCCTGCACCAGCCGGGCCCGCAGGGTGAGGTCCTCGGCGAGCCGCTCCGCGAGGGCGCGCACCACCTCGGTGGGGGACGCCGTCGCGTCCAGCACCAGGGCGAGGATCCCGTCCGCCCGGCCGGGGCCCAGGTGGGCGCTGGCCACGGCGGGCTCGGCGGCGACGACCGCCCGGACCGCCTCGGTGACGGCCGGATCGGCGAGCGGGTCGGTGGAGGTGCGGCCCTCGGCGAGGGCCAGGAGGGCGGGGCCGGTGAGTTCGTAGGGGACGGGGCCGGCCAGGTCGATGACGAGGGTGTCCGCCTTCTCGTGGGCGAGGGCCTGGAGGGCCTGTTCCAGCGGGACGGCGATGGGGCGCGCCGCGGGGTCCCAGCGGGCGAGCGAGGCGGTGGAGGTGAAGGCCGGCAGGGCCGTGCGGCCGTGCGCCTTGAGCGTCGGCACCGCCATGTCGCTGGTCTTCTCCCGGCGCAGGCCGTTCTCGTCCTCCTCGACCTCGCCGAGCAGGGCGACCACCGGCACCAGCAGACGGGTGCCCCGCAGGGCTTCGAGCACCGGGCCCTCGGCGGTGCGGTCGCCGGCCCAAGCGGTGAGCGCGGCGCTCAGCCGGGGGTCCGCGGAACCGTCGTCGTCGGAGTACCCGGGCTGCGGGATGTTCTTCTTCGCCTCGTTCGCCACGGCCCCGATCCTAGTGGGGCGCCCGGGGCGGGCCGCGGGCGGTCCGAGGGAGGTCGGCGGCTTTCTCAGCGGAAGCTGAGATTCATCTCACGGGCCCCACAGCGGGGCGCCGGAGCAACCCGGCATGGTGCTGCGCCCGCGCGCGGCGGCACGGGCCGCCGCCCCCCGGATCGTCCTGTGTTGGTCGTCGTCGGCTCGTTGCTGGGCGGCCCTTGGGGCTGTGCCCCGGGCGGTGCCCGCCCGGTGGCGGCGAGCCCGCCCGCGTCCCTGGCCGGTCCGCCGCGGCCGGTGCCCTCCCCGACGCCGACCGGGCCGGCCGGCGGTGCCGGGGCGGCGCGGGCGGAGGGCGCCGGGGAACGGCTGGCCGAGGCCCTGGAGGCGGTCCGCACCCCCGGGCGGGCGCGGTTCTCGGTGGCGGTGGTGCCGGTGGGGAGCGGGGAGGTGGCCGGGTACCGGAGCGGTCCGTCGTACGTGACCGCGAGCATCGTGAAGGTGGACGTCCTGGTGGCCCTGTTGGTGACGGCACAGCGCGCGGGCCGGGGGCTGACCGCCCGCGAGCGGAGCAGCGCGGCGGCGGACGCGCTGGGGGCGCGGATCGGCGGCGCGGCGGGTCTGGACGCGGCGAACGCGCGGCTCGGGATGGAGCGGACGGCGGCGGGGGGCGCCGGGCGGTGGGGGCTGACCCGGACCACCGCGGCCGACCAGGTGGAGTTGTTGCGGGCGGTGTCCGGCCCGCGGGGTCCCCGGCGCTGAGCCCGGCTTCCCGGGCCTACGTCCAGCGGCTGATGGGAGGGGTGGTGGCCGGGCAGGACTGGGGGGTGTCGGCGGCCGGCGAGGGGGGTCCGGTGCTCAAGAACGGGTGGTTGCCCCGCTCCGCCACCGGCTTGTGGGTGGTCAACAGCATCGGTCGGGTGACCGCAGGGGGGCGGGCGTACCTGGTGTCGGTGCTGTCGGACGGGAACGCTTCGAGGGCGGCGGGCGTCGCCCTGGTGGAGCGGGCCGCCGCGGAGGCGGTCCGGGCGGTGGCTGGTGCGGAGCCCGACCCGGCGGCCGCCGCGGGGTGAGTCCGGTGCCGGCGGCCCGGTCAGGCCGGGCGGCGGCGCCAGAGGATGACCGCCACGGCCAGCAGGGCGACCCCGATCCCGCCGGCGAACGGTCCGACCCAGCGGTGGTCCTCCTGCGGTGCGGGACGGTCCGGGCCGGGGCCGAAGTAGCGGGCGGGGTAGTCCCCGGCGCGGGGCGCGGGGCCCACCGCGGCGCCTTCGGCGATGGCAGCGACGGGGTCGACCATGCCGAACCCGCGGGAGTCGTCCCGGCCGCCTTCCGGGGCGTTGCTGGCGGTGTCCTCCAGCAGCCGCTTGATCTGGGCGGGGGCGAGGTCGGGGTGGGCGGCCCGGATCAGGGCGACCGCACCGGAGACGAAGGCGGCGGCGGCGCTGGTACCCCAGCCCCCGTAGTAGTCGCGGTCCGGGTCGACCAGGACCACGTCCTCGCCGGGTGCGCTGACGGTCGCGTACCAGCGTCGGGTGGAGAACGGGGCCCGGGTGCCGAACCGGTCCACGGCGGTGGCCGCGATGACGCCCGGATAGGCGGCGGGGTAGGAGACGTGGTCCCCCTTCTCGCCCCCGTTGCCGGCCGAGGCGACGACCGAGGCGCCCTTCCTCAGGGCGTACCGGACGGCCGCGTCCTCGGCGGGTTCGGGATGGGCGGAGGCGGAGTCGTCGCCCAGGGAGAGGTTGATGACGTCGGCGCCCTGGTCGGCGGCCCACCGGATGCCTTCGGCGAGGGCGGTGCCCCGGGTGTCGCGGGCCTTCTTGCGGGCCGGGTCGCCGTCCTCCAGGATCACCCGGATCGGCAGGATCTTCGCCTCGGGCGCGATGCCCATGACCCCGTCGGCGTTGCCGATCCCGTGGCCGTGTCCGGCGATGATCCCGGCCATCGCGGTGCCGTGCCGGGCCCAGGGCCGGTCGCCGCGGCGGGCGCCGAACCCGATCAGGTCCTTGCCGGGCAGGACGTTGCCGGCGAGGTCGGGGTGGAGGTCGTCGACCCCGGTGTCGAGGACGGCGACGGTGATGCCAGCGCCCCGGGTGGTGCGCCACGCCTCGGAGACCCGCAGCGCCTCGTGGCTCCACTGCTGCCGGGCGCGGACGTTGTCGGCGTGGGCGGCGGTCGTCGGCAGCAGCCCGAGGGCGGTGCTCAGGGCCGCGCACAGGACGGCCGTGACCGTGCGGGACGGTGCCCCGGTGGCCCGGGGCGGGGGTATCGGTCGGTGCCGTGACGTCATGAGGTCTGCTCCGTGGTCACGGTGATGCGGGTGCGCAGGGCCCGCTCGATGCGGTCGGCCAGGCCCTTCGCCTCGTGGCCGAGGCCGGACTGGGCGGGGGCGGAGGTGCCGTCCCCGCGGGCGGCCTCGGCGGCCGGTTCCGGGTCGGGGACCACCCGGCCGTCCGCGAAGCCCGACACGGCGAAGACGACGACCGGCACGTCGGTGAGGACGGACAGGGTCCAGGTGGCCCGTTGCGGGTCCCCGAATCCGGCGGCGGGGGTGCCCTCGGGGCCGTAGGCGCGGGGCATCAGTTCGCGCAGCCGGTCGAGGCCCTGTTCGGAGAAGCGGGTGTGCAACCGGTCCATGCCGGGGGCGTCCGTCGTGGTGAACAGCAGGCCGACGGTGGTCAGATGGCTCCGGGTGGCGTCGGTGTAGGTGGCGCGCACCAGCCGTTCGCACCCGGCGGGGGCGAGGGCCTTGCGCAACTGCGGGTCGAGGCCGGGGCCGCAGGTGCTGTCGGGGGCGACGGCGACCCGCTTCCAGATCCGGTCGGCGCCACCGGGTCCGGCCTCGTCGCCGCGCACGGTGGGGGGGAAGAGGCCGTCGACGGGGGTGTCGTGCCACAGCTCCGCGGCGGCGGCGAAGCGGTCGGCCGGTCCGGGGGCGGCATTGCTGTCCTCGGTGAGCCAACTCCCGGTGACGGCACCACCGATGAGGCCGAAGCCGAGGATGGCACAGGCGGTGGCGGTGGCCGCGCGGTAGCGGGCGAAGCCCCGGGGTTCGCCGTCCTCCCGGTCGGCGGGGGCGCGCAGCGGATGCAGCGCGTCGGCGGGCAGTCGATGGAGCGGCTCGTCGTCGTATCCCGCCCCTGCCGGGCCGCGCGGGTCGGGCCGGGACGGGCGCCCCTGGCTCGGGGGCGGGGCCTCGAAGGGGGCATCGAACCGGGCGGACCGGTCGTACCCGTAGCCGGATGCGCCGGCGCGCGGGACGGTGCGCGGGGCCGGCGGACGGCGCGGGGAGCGCGGCGGGTGCGCGGGCCCGGTGCCCGGCAGTTCGGCGCCGGGGGCGCCGGCGGGTGGCACGGGTCTGTACGGCGGCCGGGCGGCGGGGGGCTCGGGGGGCGGCTCGTCGGGGAAGCGGGCGGAGGCGACCGGGGGCGGGGGCGTGCCGTGCCCCGGGGCGGGCGCACCGGGGGCGGGGACCTGGTCGGGCCGGGTCCGACCGGGCGTGCCGGCGGTCCCCGGGCGTGCCGGGACGGGGTTGTCGTCAGCCATTCCGCGAACGTCGAACACCCCTTGAGTATCCAGCGACGGGTACGCGCCGTGGACGTCGGAGGCCGAACTCGCCCCGATCGAAGCGTGCGTGCCGGGTGCGTGGGGACCGACGCCCGGATGGGGGGCGTGGGCGGGGCGCGGGGGCGCCGAGGGGCGGGGCGGGTGCGGGGCGACGCCGGGGAAGGGCGGGGGCACGGGGGCGGGGCCGGTCGTGTCCGTGCTCATGCGCCCCCCGTTTTCCGGCCGGTCCCCTCGGACCGGTTCGCCCGTTCCGGGCGCGCCGCCCGGGTGGTCTCCCGCGGGTCGTCGGGGCCGTGTCCGGGGCGGGGCGGGGCGTGCCCCGTCCGGTGCCCCGGGCGGGTCGCGCCGACCGCCCGGAAGGGTTCGGTGTCCGCGGTGCCGGGCCCTCCCCCGGCGGCCCGGCAGCGGCGCGGACGGCCGCCCGCCGTCACACGCCGTGGTCGGGCCACGGACGTTCATCGCTCCCGTCCGCGGCAGGGGCCGCGGGGCGGGCCGACCGGTCGTCGGGGGCTGCCCGCCGTCCGGCCGTTCGTCTGCGTGGGCGTCACTCTACGGGTTGATGACCTTCGCCGGGGAGCCGGTCGCGGCACTGGTGGCATCTGCCCGGTACGTCCCCCCGTCCGGGAGGCCCGCGGGCCATGGCCGGTTCCCGACGCACCGCCGGGAAACCGCGGGGTGCGGGAGGGGCAGCGGGTTACGGTGGGTCACCGGTGTGCCGTGCGGCAAGGGCGACCGGTGCTCCCCGAACGCGCCCGTTGCCCCGACCGGGGAACGGCCCACGTCAGCAAGGAGATTCCATGCCACTCACGCCGGCGGAACGCGAGGAGTTCCTCGCCGAGCCCCGCATCGCGGCCCTCTCGGTGGACTCGGGCGATCCGAACCGCGGACCGGTCTCGGTGCCGATCTGGTACCAGTACGAACGGGGCGGCGACGTCTGGATCCTCACCGGGGCCACCTCGCGCAAGGCCGAGCTGATCGCCGCGGCCGGACGGTTCACGCTGCTGGTGGAGCGCACCGAGCCGACCGTGCGGTACGTGTCGGTGGAGGGGCCGGTCGTGGAGACGGCCCCGGTCACCGACGCGCGCCACCGCGAGTTGGTCGCCCGCTACCTGCCCGCCGACAAGGCGGCGGCGTACCTGGAGTTCGCCGAGCGGGACCTCGGCGAACAGGTGATGATCCGGATGCGTCCGCAGTCCTGGATCGCCGCGGACCTCGGCTCGCTGTGACCGTGCGGCGTCCCGGCCCGGGCCGGGACGCCGACCGTCCGCCCTACAGCGGCGTGACGTACGCCCCGGCGATCCCGCCGTCCACCAGGAAGTCGGTGGCGTTGACGAACGAGGCGTCGTCGCTGGCGAGGAAGGCGACGGCGGCGGCGATCTCCTCCGCCTCGGCGAACCGGCCCACGGGTACGTGCACCAGTCGGCGGGCGGCCCGCTCGGGGTCCTTGGCGAACAGTTCCCGCAGCAGCGGGGTGTTGACCGGCCCGGGACACAGGGCGTTGACCCGGATGCCCTCGCGGGCGAACTGGACGCCCAGTTCGCGGGACATGGCGAGGACGCCGCCCTTGGACGCGGTGTAGGAGATCTGGGAGGTGGCCGCGCCCATCCGGGCCACGAACGAGGCGGTGTTGATGATGGAGCCCTTGCCCTGGCGCCGCATGTAGGGGATGGCGGCCTTGCAGCAGAGGTAGACGGAGGTGAGGTTGACCTCCTGGACCCGGCGCCACGCCTCCAGTCCGGTGTCGAGGATGGAGTCGTCGTCGGGGGGCGAGATGCCGGCGTTGTTGAAGGCGATGTCCACCGAGCCGTAGGTGTCGTGGGCGGTCCGGAAGAGCGCCTCGACCTGGTCGGCGTCGGTGACGTCGACCCGGACGAAGGTGCCGCCGACCTCCTCGGCCGCCGCCCCGCCCGCGTGTTCGTCGATGTCCCCGCAGACCAGGTGCGCGCCTTCGGCGGCGAGTCGGCGGGCGGTGGCCAGTCCGATGCCGCTGCCGGCTCCGGTGATGACGGCGGTGCGGCCGACCAGGCGCCGGCAGGTGCCGTCGGCGGCGGTACCGCGGGGGGTGTCGGTCATGGGTCAGACCTCCGTGCTGAGGAAGACGTTCTTGGTTTCGGTGAAGGCGGCGAGCGCGTCGGGGCCTAGCTCGCGGCCGAGCCCGGACTGCTTGAAGCCGCCGAACGGGGTCCAGTAGCGGACGCTGGAGTGGGAGTTCACGGAGAGGTTGCCGGCGGCGACCGCTCCGCAGACGCGCAGCGCGCGGCCCACGTCCCGGGTCCACACCGAGCCGGACAGCCCGTACTCGGTGGCGTTGGCGAGGCGGACGGCGTCCTCCTCGTCGCGGAACGGGAGCACCACGGCGACGGGGCCGAAGACCTCTTCGACGGCGACGGGCGCGTCGGGGGCGAGGTCGGTGAGGACGGTGGGCGGGAACCAGAAGCCGGGTCCGTCCGGGCACCGGCCGCGGATGCCGGGGTGGTCGGCGGGGACGTAGCCGCGGACCCGGTCGCGTTGGGCGCGGGAGATCAGCGGGCCCATCTGGGTGTCCTCGTCGGCGGGATCGCCGACCCGTACCGCGTGCACGGCGGGGGCGAGCAGGTCGAGGAAGCGGTCGTGGACGGACTCCTGGACCAGGATGCGGGTGCGGGCGCAGCAGTCCTGCCCGCTGTTGTCGAGGAAGGACATCGGGGCGCTGGCCGCGGCGGCCTCCAGGTCGGCGTCGGCGAAGACGATGTTGGGGCTCTTGCCGCCGAGTTCGAGGGTGACCCGCTTCAACCGGTCGGCGCACTTGGCCATGATCGACTTGCCGACCGCGGTGGAGCCGGTGAACACGATCTTCGCGACGCCGGGGTGGGTGACCAGGGCGTCGCCGGCGACGCTACCGGCGCCGGGCAGCACCTGGAAGAGGTACTCCGGCAGACCGGCCTCCAGGCCGAGTTCGGCGAGCCGCAGCGCGGTGAGCGGGGTGGTCTCGGCGGGCTTGAGGAGGACGGCGTTGCCGGCGGCGAGGGCGGGGGCGGTGCCCCAGGCCGCGATGGGCAGCGGGAAGTTCCACGGGGCGATGACGCCGACCACCCCCAGGGGTTCGAGGAGGGTGACGTCGAGTCCCCCGGGGACCGGGATCTGACGCCCCATCAGCCGTTCCACCCCGCCGGCCGCGTAGTCCAGCAGATCGCGGACGTTGCCGGCCTCCCAGCGGGCGTTGCCGAGGGTGTGTCCGGCCTCGCGGACCTCCAAGGCGGCCAGTTCGGGCACGTGCGCGTCGACGACCGCGGCGAAGCGGCGCAGGGTGCGGGCCCGGTCGCCGGGGGCGAGGGCGGCCCAGGTCCGCTGGGCCGCGGCGGCGCGGCGCACGGCCCGGTCCACGTCGTCGGCGGTGGCGCCGGGAACGGTGGCGATGACCTCCTCGGTGGCCGGGTTGAGGACGGTCAGTTCGTACGGCTCGTGCGGGGGGTTCGGCACGGCGTTCCTCACAGGCGTTCGAAGGAGCGGCGCAGCTCCCAGTCGGTCACCGCGGCGTCGAAGGCGGCGAGTTCGACCCGGGCTGCGTGGTGGTAGTGGTCGACGACCTCGTCCCCGAAGGCGGCGCGGGCGATCGGGCTCGCGGTCCAGAGTTCGGCGGCCTCGCGCAGGGTGGTGGGCACCTGGGCGTGGCCGGCGGTGTAGGCGTTGCCGGTGCAGGGCTCGGGCAGTTCGAGGCGCTGCTCGACGCCGTGCAGTCCGGCGGCGATCAGACCGGCGACGGCGAGGTGGGGGTTGACGTCCCCGCCGGGCAGCCGGTTCTCGAACCGCAGCGAGGGGCCGTGGCCGACGACCCGGAGGGCACAGGTCCGGTTGTCCGGGCCCCAGGCGACGGCGGTGGGGGCGAAGGAGCCGGGTTGGAAGCGTTTGTAGGAGTTGATCTGGGGGGCGTACAGCAGGGAGAAGTCCCTCAGGGCGGCGAGTTGTCCGGCGAGGAAGTGACGCATCACGGGGGACATGCCGTACGGGTCCGTCGTCGGGTCGCCGGCCAGTACGGCGCGGCCGTCGGCGTCGGTGAGCGAGAGGTGGACGTGGCAGGAGTTGCCCTCCTTCTCGTTGTACTTGGCCATGAAGGTCAGGGACACGCCCTCCTGGGCGGCGATCTCCTTGGCCCCGGTCTTGTAGACCGCGTGCTGGTCGCAGGTGACCAGGGCCTCGTCGTAGCGGAAGGCGATCTCGTGCTGACCGGGGTTGCACTCGCCCTTGGCCGACTCGACGGTCAGGCCGGCGCCGGCCATGTCGTTGCGGATGCGGCGCAGCAGGGGTTCCACCCGGCCGGTGCCGAGGACGGAGTAGTCGACGTTGTACCGGTTGACCGGGGTGAGGTCGCGGTAGCCGGTGTCCCAGGCCCGTTCGTAGCTGTCCTCGAAGACGATGAACTCCAGCTCGGTGGCGGCCCGGGCGCTCCAGCCGTGGGCGGCGAGCCGGTCGAGTTGGCGGCGCAGGATCTGCCGGGGCGCGGCGACCACCGGTGAGCCGTCGTGCCAGGCCAGGTCGGCCAGGAGGAGGGCGGTGCCCGGGTGCCAGGGCAGCAGGCGCAGGGTGGCCGGGTCGGGCCGCATGGCGAAGTCCCCGTAGCCACGGTCCCAGGAGGACATGGCGTAGCCGTCGACGGTGTTCATCTCGGTGTCGACGGCGAGCAGGTAGGTGCAGCCCTCCGTGCCGTGCGCCAGGACCTCGTCCAGGAAGAAGCCGGCGGCGAACCGCTTGCCCTGGAGCCGTCCTTGCATGTCGGGGAAGGCCAGGACGACGGTGTCGATCTCACCGCTCGCCACGAGGGCGCGCAGTTCCTCGACCGCGAGCGGGGGTGTGCGGTCTGCCACGGGCGGGCCTCCTTCGGTCAGCCGGAGCACATAAGGTATGCACGAGAACCATTGATGGGGAAGGGGGTGCGCTCGGATGGGGCAGGACGCCGACGACCGGCTGACTCCGATACTCCGCCCGGTGCGGGCCGGGAACGGTTTCGAAGAGGCGCTGGAGCAGGTCCTCCAGGTGGTCCGCCTGGGACTGGTGCCGGAGGGCGAACGGCTGCCGTCCGAACGGGAGCTGTCGGAACGGCTCGGGGTCAGCCGGGTCACCCTGCGCGAGGTCCTGAGGGTGCTCACCGACCAGGGGCTGGTGGAGTCGCGGCGCGGCCGGTACGGCGGAACGTTTGTGCTGCCCCGGGGCGGTGCGCCCGGGGAGGCGGAGTTGCGCCGGCGGGTCGCCGGGGTGGACGTCGAGGACGTGTTGCGGTTCCGCGAGGTGCTGGAGGTCGGCGCGGCGGGACTGTGCGCCGGACGGGAGCTCGACCGGATCGGCGCGGACCGCCTGCGCACCGCCCTGGCCGCCACCGGGGACGCCGCGCCCGCCGACTACCGGCGGCGGGACACCCTGTTCCACCTGACCCTCGCCGAACTCTCCGGCTCCCCCAGCCTCACCGCCCAGTACGCCGCGGTGCGGGCCCGGGTCAACGACCTGTTGGACTGCATCCCGCTGCTGGTGCGCAACCTGGAGCACAGCCAGGAGCAGCACAACGCACTGGTGGCGGCGGTGCTCGCCGGGGACGCGCCCGGGGCCCGCGCGGTGATGCGCGAGCACTGCGAGGGCACCGCGTCCCTGCTGCGCGGCTTCCTCGGCTAGCCGGTCCGGTCCGGGCAAAACCGGCGCAGGGGGCTTGCCAACTCCCCATCCGCGGCGCAAAGGTATGGCCTCGTTCCATTGAGCCCGCCCAGGTGTCGCACCAGTGGGGAGCCCCGCCATGACCCTGAAGCCCCTGAAGTCCCCGTCGCCCGGGTCCGGGGACGGCCAGGACGCCTACTTCGCCCGCCGGGCCCTGCGCCGGGGCAGTGCCGGCTGGCTGCTGCTCACCGGTCTCGGCGTGGCGTACGTCGTCTCCGGCGACTTCTCCGGCTGGAACTTCGGCCTGGCCGAGGGCGGCTTCGGCGGACTCGCCATCGCCATGCTGCTGATGGGTGTGATGTACGCGTGCATGGTGTTCTCGCTGGCCGAACTGTCGTCGATCCTGCCCACGGCGGGCGGCGGCTACGGCTTCGCCCGTCGTGCGCTCGGCCCCTGGGGCGGGTTCCTCACCGGCACCGCGATCCTCATCGAGTACGTCCTGGCACCCGCCGCGATCTCCATCTTCATCGGTGACTACGTCGAGTCGCTGGGGCTGTTCGGACTGACCTCGGGCTGGCCGGTCTACCTGGCGTGCTTCGTGGTCTTCATAGGCATCCACCTGTGGGGCGTCGGGGAGGCGCTGCGGTTCAGCTTCGTGGTCACCGGGATCGCGGTGACCGCCCTGCTGGTCTTCGCGATCGGGGCGTTCACCGAGTTCGACGCCTCCGGGCTGAACGACATCCCGGTGGACCCGGAGGCGTTCGGCGCCAACTCCTGGCTGCCGATGGGGCTGCTCGGCATCTGGGCGGCCTTCCCGTTCGGCATGTGGTTCTTCCTCGGGGTCGAGGGGGTACCGCTGGCCGCCGAGGAGACCCGCGACCCGGCGCGCACCCTGCCCCGGGCGATCGTCTGGTCCATGGGCGTCCTGGTGGTGCTGGCGCTGCTCACCTTCCTGGCCTCGACGGGCGCCCGCGGCTCCGCCGCCATCCAGGACGCGGGCAACCCGCTGGTGGCGGCGCTCCAGCCGGACGGGGAACCCACCACGCTGAGCCGGATCGTCAACTACGCCGGGCTGGCCGGGCTGATCGCCTCGTTCTTCTCGCTGATCTACGCGGGGTCCCGGCAGTTGTTCGCCCTCTCCCGGGCGGGCTACCTGCCGCGCTTCCTCTCCCTCACCAGCCGCCGCAAGGCCCCCTACCTGGGGCTGCTGGTGCCGGGGGCGGTGGGCTTCGGCCTGGCGGCGTCGACCGGCGACGGCGCCAGGATGCTGAACGTCGCGGTCTTCGGGGCGACCATCTCCTACGCACTGATGTCGCTGTCCCACATCGTGCTGCGGCGACGGGAACCCGGACTGCCCCGGCCCTACCGCACCCCGGGCGGGACGGCCACCTCCTCGGTGGCCCTGGTCCTCGCCTGCGCGGCGCTGGTCGCCACCTTCCTGGTGGACGTGACGGCCGCCGTGATCGCCCTGCTGGTCTACGGCGCGGCGTTGGCCTACTTCGGCGTCTACAGCAAGGACCGGCTGGTGGCCCGGGCCCCCGAGGAGGAGTTCGCCGCGCTGGCCGCGGCCGAGGCCGAGCTGCGGTGACCGTCCGGGGCCACCGCGGCGGACGGACCCGCGGGAACGAGAACGAGCGAGGAGTGGAGGCCGTGGTGAACGGACCGCTGATCGGAGTGAGCACCTACCGGGAGGAAGCGCGCTGGGGGGTGTGGCGGTCGGAGGCGGTGCTGCTCCCGCTGGGGTACCCCCGGCTCGTGCAGGACGCCGGGGGGCTCGCCGTGCTGCTGCCGCCCGACGATCCCGCGCGCGCCGCGGCGGCGGTGGCGCGGCTGGACGGGGTGGTGATCGCCGGTGGCCCGGACGTGGAGCCCGGACGGTACGGGGCCGACCCGGACCCCCGGACCGGCCCGCCCGCCCGGGAGCGGGACGCCTGGGAACTCGCCCTGATCCACGCGGCGCTGACCGCGGGGACCCCGCTGCTGGGCATCTGCCGGGGGATGCAACTGCTGAACGTGGCCCTCGGCGGCACCCTGCTCCAGCACCTGGACGGGCACACCGGTGGGGTCGGCGCCTTCGGCGCCCACCCGGTGACCGCGGTGGCGGGCACCCACTACGCGGCGCTGGCCCCGGGCACCGCCGAGGTGCCGACCTACCACCACCAGGCCGTGGACCGGCTCGGCGACGGGCTTGTCGCCTCCGCGTACGCCGCGGACGGCACGGTGGAGGCGGTGGAGCGCCCCGGGCCGTCCTGGGTGCTGGGGGTGCAGTGGCACCCGGAGGCGGGCGAGGACCTGCGCGTGGTGCGGGACCTGGTCCGGGCCGCCGGACTCACCCCCGGGAGCGGGTGAGGGCCAGCAGGTCGCGGGCGGGTCCGGTGGGGCGGGGGCCGGTGGGCCAGGCGGCCCGCAGGGCGCGGGTGAGGGTGACGTCCCGCAGCGGGACGGCGACCAGCCGGCGCGCGGCGAGTTCCTCCCCCACCGCGAGTTCGCTGAGCACCGCCGGGCCCGCCCCGCCGACCGCGGCGGCCTTGACCGCGGTGGTGGAGGACAGTTCGATCAGCGGCCGGGCCAGTTCCCCCAGGGCCGCCACCAGCACCTGCCGGGTCCCCGACCCCTCCTCCCGCAGGATCAGCGGCGTCCCGGCCAACTCGGCGGCGGACACCGGACGCCGGCGCCGGGCCCAGGGGTGCGCGGGCGGGACCACCACGACCAGCCGGTCGTGGGCGATCACCGCGGTGTCCAGCCCGGGCGGCACCCCCACGCCCTCGACGAACCCGAGGTCGGCGGTGCCGGACAGCAGGCGCTCGGCGACCGCCGTGGAGTTCCCGGCCAGCAACGACACCGCGGTGTCCGGGCGTTGGGTGCGCAGCGCGATCAGCCAGCCGGGCAGCAGGTACTCCGCGATGGTCATGCTCGCGGCCACCCGCAGCCGGGAGTCGCGCCGGCCGCGCAGCGCCTGGGTGCCCGCGTCGAACGCCTCCGCCGCCTCGACCACCCGTCGGGCCCAGTCGGTGACCAGCGCCCCGGCCTCGGTGAGCCGCGAACCCCGCGGCGACCGGTCCACCAGGGTCACCCCCAGCAGCCGCTCCATCGCCCTGATCCGACCGCTCGCGGCGGGCTGGGTGATGCCGAGCTCCCGGGCCGCCCGGCCCAGGCTGCCCAGGCGCGCCACCCCGAGCAGCAGTTCCAGCGCGCCCAGGTCGGGCACCCGGTGCGCGAGCGGAGTGTGCGGCGGGGCACCGCCGACTCCCCCGGTGGATTCGCTCATCAGCTCAGCTTATGTCCTGATAGCGAGGAACCCCCTGGTGAGCCGGGGGCGCCCGGAGGACGGTGGGGGCATGGCCCCCGCCGCGACCGCACCCCCGCCCGCACCCCCCGTCCCGTCCCCGGCACGGCGGCGTGCCGGACCCGCACCGGGCGGCGGGGCGCGCCGCTCGGTCCGTCACCTCGGGCCGAACTGGTACGCCACGGTGATGGGCACCGCGATCCTGGCCACGGCGGGCGCCGAGGTCGCCCCCGGGGCGCCCCTGCTCTGGCTGGTGCTGTGGTCGCTGTCCCTGGTGGTGCTGGTGGTGCTGGTCGCGGCGCGGGCACGGCACTGGCGCCGCCATCCCGACCAGGCCCGTGCACACCTGGACGACCCGGCGGTGGCCCCCTTCTACGGCTGTCTGGCGATGGCGCTGCTCGCGGTCGGCGGCGGCGCCGCGACACTGGGCCCGGACCTCCTGGGGACGCCCGGCGGTGTGCGGCTGGGGCTGGTGCTGTGGGTGCTGGGCACCCTCGTGGGCCTGGTGGTGGCGGTGGGCCTGCCGTACCGACTGGTGACGGCGGCCCGGCGGAGCGGCCGGCGGCCGACGCCGGTGTGGTTGCTGACGGTGGTGGCCCCGGTGGTGTCGGCGGCCACCGGACCGCTGTTCGTGCCGCACCTGCCGACACCGGCCCGGCAGCCGCTGCTGTTCGGCTGCCTCGTCCTGCTCGGGGCGGGCGTGCTCGGCACCCTGGTGCTGTTGCCCTCGGTGTGCGCGGCTCTGGTGGCCAGCGGAGGGCCGCCGCTCGCGCTGACCCCGACGCTGTTCCTGGTGCTGGGGCCGCTGGGCCAGTCCACCACGGCGCTGGACCGGATCGCGGGGGCGTCCGGCTCCCCCGGGTGGGGCGCGTTCACCGTGGTGTACGGGGTGCCGGTGCTGGGGTTCGCGATGTGCTGGCTGGTGGCGGCGACGGCCCTGGTGGTACGGGCCCGACGGCGGGGCATGCGCTTCACGATGGCCTGGTGGTCGTTCACCTTCCCGGTGGGCACCTGTGTGACCGGCGCGGCGGCCCTGGCCGACCGCACCGGGTCCGCCGGCTACCGGGTGCTGGCCGTCCTGCTGTACGCGGGGCTGGCCGCGGCGTGGGCGGTGGCCGCGGTCCGCACGGCCCGGGAGGTGGCGCTGGGGCGGTTGCCCGCCGCGCCCCGGTGAACCGGGTGTCGTCCCGCGCGGGACGACACCCGGTCACAGGCTCCGCAGCACACCGCGCAGGCTCGCCCCGATCATGCCGGGCGCCTGCGCCATCGACGGCCCGTACCAGGTGAGGTGGCGTCCGCTGACGCAGACGGCGGGGAGCCCGAAGGACTCGGGTCCGTCGTCCTCGCCGAAGGGGTAGGGCTCGTCCGGCAGCACCACGATGTCGGCACCGCACTGCTGGAGCCGCTCCAGCGGCACGTGCGGGTAGCGGTCGCTGTGTTCCGCGTACACGTTGTCGACGCCGAGCCGGGCCAGCACGTCGCCGGCGAAGGTGTCGCGGCCCAGCACCATCCAGGGGCGCCGCCACACCGGAACCACCGCGGTGACCCGGTCCCACGGTTCGGGCATCCCCGACCACACCGACTCGGCGAGGTCCAGCCAGCCGGGCCGGCTGGCGGCGCCGCACTCCCGGACCACCCGGTCGAGTTCGCGGAACGCCTGTTGCACCGAGCGGATCTCGGTGACGAGGACCTCGATGCCGGCCGCCCTCAGGTCGGCGATGTCGCGGGCGCGGTTCTCCTCCTCGTTGGCGATCACCAGGTCGGGGACGAGGTCGACGATCCGCGGCACGTCGGGGTTCTTGGTGCCGCCGAGACGGACGGCGTCGAGCCCCTCGGGTTGGGTGCACCAGTCGGTGACGCCGACGAGCACACCGGGCAGGGTCACGGCCACGGCTTCGGTCAGCGAGGGGACCAGTGAGACGATCCGGGCAGATTTCACGGGATCAGCGTAGTGAGCGGACCGTGGTCCCCGATCCACCCGCAGTCATCTCCTGCGGTCCTGCACGGCGTCGATGTGCTCGGCGACGGCCACCACGAGGACCCGGGTGTCGGGCTCGGTGGCGCGCCAGCGGTGCCGCACGCCCCCGGTGAGGTACAGGGTGTCGCCCCGGCCGAGGCGGTAGGCGCGGCCCTCCGCCTCGATCTCCACCGCCCCGTCGGCGACGTACAGCAGTTCGTCGTTGCGGTGCTGGAACTCCCGTGCGGTGTCGTGGTCGCCGGTGAACTCGGTGGCGTGCAGTTGCTGATGGCCCCTGACCAGGGGCCGGACCCGGCTGGGCGGTGGTGCGGCGGACGGGTCGGCGCGCTCCGGCACCTCGACGGGGGCCTCGTCGCGCACCACGTCCACCGTGCAGGCCGGGTCCGCGGCGGCGAGCAGTTCGACGGCGGTGGTGCCCAGGGCGTCGGCGACCTTCTCCAGGGAGGCCCGACTGGGCCGCGCCCGCTCGTTCTCCACCTGGCTGAGGAACGGTACGGACAGCCCGCTGCGGGCGGAGACCACGGCGAGCGTCAGCTCCAGGGAGCGACGACGGCGGCGGACGGCCGCGCCCACCCGAAAGGATTCCTTCTCGTCCATGGTGACGGCTCCCTCCCCCGCTCGTTCGTGGTGCTCGGGCCCGGCACGGCCCCGTGGAGTACCTGCACCCCACACGTGTTCGGCAAACAAACGTCGCCAGTAGAGCACGCGCAGGGGGCGGACCCCGCCGGAACGGCGAAGCCCGCCCCGATTCTCCCGGGTGCGTGCCGCTCCCCCACATTCTCGCGCCATTCCCCCCGAAGGGCGAGGCACCGTGTTGACGGGGCCCTCCGGCGGTCCCGGTCAGCCGTCCGAGGGGAGCGGGGCCCAGGTGTCGAGGAGCTCCGGACGCTCCGCGAGCCAGCCGCGGACCGCCTCCTGCTCCTCGCCCTTGCCCGCCTTCTGGATGTCCGCCTCCAGGCTGGTGAGCTGTTCCTCGCTCATGGCGAAGTCCTTCAGCCAGCGTCCCACCTCGGGGTGGTCGTCGGCGAAGCCGTCCCGGCTGAGGGTGTGCACCCCGTCGCCCTCGCCCCAGGACCCCTTGGGGTCGGCGAGCTTCCTGAGGTCGTAGTCGCTGTAGGCCCAGTGCGGGGACCAGAGGGTCACCGCGATGGGCTCCTTCCGGGCGTAGGCGCGCTTCAGCTCGGCCAGCATCGCCGGGGTGGAGCCGTCGACGACCTCGTACTCCCCGTCGAGCCCGTAGTCGGCCAGGACGTCCTTCTTGAGCAGGCCCATCATGCCGGCACTGGGCTCGATCCCGACGATGCGTCCGTCGAACAGGTCGGCCTTCCCCTTGAGGTCGGCCAGCGACTCCACGCCCTCGACGTACGAGGGCACCGTGATCTCCAGCGAGGTCGGGCTGTACCAGGAGCCGAGGTCGTCGAGGCGGTCGCCGTACTTCTTCCAGTACTCCGCGTGCGTGACCGGCAGCCAACTGTCCGTCTGGAAGTCGATCTGCCCCTGGGCCAGGCCCGTGTAGAGCGGCCCGGCGGTGTACTGGGTGGTCTCCACTTCGAATCCGCGGCGCTCCAGCAGTTCCTTCCACAGGTAGGTGGAGGCGATGCCCTCGTCCCAGGGGATGTAGCCGATGCGGATCTTCTCGCCCTTGCCGATGCCGGCGGCGCTCGCGTCCTTCGCCCCGCCGCCGAGGAGGTTCGTCCCGCCCGCGACCAGGGCGAGCACCACGACGGCGACGACGGCGACCGCCGGCCGCGGGCGGTGCTGCCAGATCCGCAGGTCGCCGGCGGCGCGGGCCTTGGCGGCGGCGCGGCGGCCGAGCGGGGAGAGCCGTTCGCCCAGGGCGCCGGTCATCCGATCGAGGTAGATGGCGAGGACCACGATGCCGAGGCCCGCCTCGAAGCCCAGGCCGATGTCGAGTTGGCCGATGGCCTCGTTGACGGCGCCACCGAGGCCGCCGGTGCCGACCATGCCCGCGATGACCACCATGGACAGGCCCAGCATGATGACCTGGTTGACACCGGCCATGATCGTGGGCAGGGCGAGCGGCAGCTGGACCCGGAACAGGGTGTCGCGCGGGGTGGTGCCGAACGCCTCGGCGGCCTCCACCAGTTCCGTGTCGACCTGACGGATGCCGAGTTCGGTCATCCGCACCCCGGGGGCGATCGCGAAGATCAGCGTGGCGACCACACCGGCCGGGACGCCCATGCCGAAGAAGAGGATGGCCGGGATCAGGAGCACCATCGACGGCATGGTCTGGAGCAGGTCCAACACCGGTCGGACGACGGCGCTCACGGTCTGCGAGCGGGCCGCCCAGATGCCCAGCGGGACCCCGAGGAGCAGCGCGATCAGGGTCGCGACCAGCACCAGGGCCAGGGTCGACATCGACTTGTCCCACAGTTCCAGGGAGTCGATGAGGGCGAAGCCGCCGAAGGCGAGGACTCCGGCGGTCAGACCACGCAGCCACCAGGCGAGCACGGCGAACACGCCCGCGAGGAGCAGCGGCTCCGGGGCGCCGAGGACGGCGTCCACCGCCCCGTAGAGGCCCTCGACCACGCTCTTGAGCGCGTCGAAGAGCCAGGCCAGATGGGTGACGAGCCAGTCGACCCCGTGGTCGACCCAGTCGCCGAGGGACAGCCTAGGCATCGGCGTTCACCGCCCCGGCGCGGGGCGCGTCGCAGGGCGCGGCGGCGCGCGGCGGCCCGGCTTCCTCGCCGAGCACGCCGAGGAGTCGGCGGCGCGGGACCACCCCGACGAGCCGGTGCCGGGCGTCCAGCACCGCGACCGGGTGCGGGACGCGCGCGCTGAGCAGGCACAGTTCGGTGAACGGGGTGTCCACGCGGGCGGTGGCGCAGGAGCAGTCGGCCTCGTCGCCGACCGGCTGCCCGTCCATGACGGCGGCCGCGGTCAGCACCCGGGAGCGGTCGACGTCCTGGGTGAACGCGGCCACGTAGTCGTCGGCCGGGGTGAGCAGGACGTCCTGCGCGGTGCCGTTCTGCACGATGCGGCCGTCCCGCATCACGGCCACCCGGTCGCCGAGCCGCATGGCCTCGTTGAGGTCGTGGGTGATGAAGACGATGGTCTTCTTGAACCGGGCCTGGAGTTCCAGGAGCTGGTCCTGCATGTCACGGCGGATCAGCGGGTCCAGCGCGCTGAACGACTCGTCCATGAGCAGCAGGTCGGCGTCGGTGGCCAGGGCCCGGGCCAGCCCGACCCGTTGTTGCATGCCGCCGGAGAGTTCGTCCGGCCAGCTCGCGTCCCAGCCGGCGAGACCGGTGAGGGACAGGGCTTCGGCGGCGCGCTCCTCCCGCTCGGCGCGCGGCACGCCCTGCACCTCCAGTCCGTAGGCGGCGTTCTCCAGGACGCTGCGGTGCGGGAAGAGGGCGAAGTGCTGGAAGACCATGCTGATCTTGCGGGCCCGGACCTCGCGCAGCTCGCGGGGGTCGAGTGCGGTGAGGTCCTGGCCGTCGTACCGGACCTGCCCGGCGGTGGGGGCGAGCAGGCCGTTGAGCATCCGCAGCAGGGTCGACTTGCCCGAGCCGGACAACCCCATCACCACGAAGATCTGGCCGGGGTCGACCGTGAAGGAGGCGTCGATGACGGCGGCGGTGGCCCCGTCCGCGCGCAGTTCCTCCCGGTCGGCGCCGCGGCGCAGCCTCTCGACGGCGGAATCGGGTCGTCTTCCGAACACCTTGTACAGGTGTGCGGCTTCAAGCCTGGACACATGAACCTCTCGGGTCGAACCACGTACGGCCCGCCGTCCCCCGGGCGGGCCGTGGAGTTCCGCGGGGTCGGCCCGCCGCCCGGCGGCCGTGCTGCGCGGGTCGAGACGGGGCCGGGGTCACTCCGGCGGCGCGCCTGCCCGGACCTCCCGCACACAAACGTGTAAGTGACACGCATCACCTGTCGGCCGTTGGGCGCCGCGCACCACGACGGGTCGGCTGCGGCGGCCCCGTCAGTGCCGTGGGGCATGATGCGGACGTGACTCAAGGAACGCGACGGCTCATGCTCCTGGACACCGCCTCCCTCTACTTCCGGGCCTACTTCGGGGTCCCGGAGTCGGTACGGGCACCGGACGGCACCCCGGTGAACGCGGTGCGCGGGCTGCTCGACTTCATCGACCGGCTGGTCAAGGACCACCGCCCGGACGACCTCGTCGCCTGCATGGACGCCGACTGGCGCCCGCAGTGGCGGGTCGACCTCATCCCCTCCTACAAGGCGCACCGGGTCGCGGTGGAGACGGCGACCGGGCCCGACGAGGAGGAGGTGCCGGACACCCTGTCCCCGCAGGTGCCCGTCATCGAGGAGGTCCTGGACGCGCTCGGCATCGCCCGGGTCGGCGTGGCGGGCTACGAGGCGGACGACGTCATCGGCACCTTCACCGCACGGGCGACGGGACCGGTGGACATCGTCACCGGGGACCGCGACCTGTACCAGTTGGTGGACGACGCCCGGGGGGTGCGGGTGCTGTACCCGGTCAAGGGGGTGGGCACCCTCCAGCTCACCGACGAGGCGCTGCTCCGCGAGAAGTACGGGGTCGGGGGTGCCGGGTACGCGGACCTGGCCCTGTTGCGCGGCGACCCCTCGGACGGTCTGCCGGGCGTGCCGGGCATCGGCGAGAAGACCGCCGCCAAGCTGCTCGCCGAGTTCGGCGACCTCGCCGGCATCGTGGCCGCGATCGACCGACCGACCGCGAAACTGACCCCCACCCAGCGCAGGAGGCTGCACGAGGCGCTGCCCTACCTGGCGGTGGCACCGGAGGTGGTCCGGGTCGCCGCCGACGTCCCGCTGCCCGTCGTGGACCCCGCACTGCCGCGCGCCCCCCGCGCCCCGGAGGCGCTCGACCGGCTCGCGGAGCGCTGGGGGCTCGGGGGGTCCCTCGGCCGCCTGAGGTCGACCCTCTCCCCGTGAGGTGTTAGCTTAGGCAAGCCTAAGTAGCACGATCAGGGAGTCCGCCATGGCAGAGCGACCGGCCCGCAAGCCACCGATGACGCACGTCGGGCGCGTGGTGCGCACGGAGCGCCTCACCCCGCACATGCAACGGGTGGTGCTCGGCGGCGACGGGCTCTCCGCCTTCTCCGCGGACGAGTGCACCGACCACTACGTCAAGCTGCTCTTCCCGCCGGCCGGCGTCAGCTATCCGGAACCGTTCGACATCCAACAGGTGCGCGCCGAGTTCCCGCGCGCCCAGTGGCCCGTGACCCGTACCTACTCGGTACGGGCCTGGGACCCCAAGACCCGCGAACTGACCATCGACTTCGTCGTGCACGGGGCGGAGGGCATCGCGGGCCCCTGGGCCGCCGGGGTCCAGCCCGGCGAGGAGATCCGACTGCTCGGCCCCGGCGGCGCCTACGCGCCCTCCGCCGACGCAGATTGGCACCTGCTGGTCGGTGACGAGAGCGCGCTGCCCGCGATCGCCGCCTCGCTGGAGGCCCTGCCGCCCGATGCCACGGTCCACGCCTTCGTCGAGGTCACCGGCCCCGAGGAGGAGCAGCGGATCGACACCGATGCCGAGGTGGTCTGGCTGCACCGCGGAGAGCGCCCGGTCGGCGAGGCCCTGCTCGCCGCGGTGCACGCCCTGGAGTTCCCCGCCGGCCGCTGCCAGGCGTTCGTCCACGGCGAGGCGGGGTTCGTGAAGGAACTGCGCCGGCTGCTGCGCCTGGAGCACCAGGTGCCCCGGGAGGACCTGTCGATCTCCGGGTACTGGCGCCTCGGCCACAACGAGGACGGCTGGCAGGCGTCCAAGCCGCAGTGGAACGCCCAGGTGGAGGCCGAGCAGGAGACCGCGGCCTGACCTCCCGAGAGCTCACCGAGCCGAACCCCCAGGGACCGGAGCCCCCTGGGGGTTCTTCGGGTCCGCGACCGGTCCACAGCCCGGGGACTACCCTCGGCAGCACGATGTCCCGCACCCGACGCAAGAGTCCCGCCCCGCTCCCCCAGCGCCAGGGGATCGACGCCGCACGGCTGCGGCTGCCGTTGACCGGCGGTCCCTGGCGCACCGTCCGTGACCACCTGGTGGAGCGGTTGGCCCCGCCGCCCGAGGTGATCGACGCGATGCTGACGGCCGGCGAGTTCGTCACCGCCGACGGACGTCCCCTCGCGCCGGACGCCCCGTACGCACCGGGCCTGACCCTCTGGTTCCACCGGGAGCTGCGCCCGGAGCCCCCGGTGCCGTTCCCGCTGCGCATCGTCCACCGCGACGCGCACATCGTCGTGGTGGACAAGCCGCACTTCCTGGCCACCACCCCGCGGGGCGGCCACGTCACCGAAACCGCCTTGGCCCGGCTGCGCCGGGAGCTGGACCTGCCCGCCCTCGGCGCCGCGCACCGTCTGGACCGGCTGACCGCCGGACTGGTGCTGTTCACCGTCCGCCCCGAGGAACGGGGCGCCTACCAGGGCCTGTTCCGGGAGAAGCGGGTGTACAAGGAGTACGAGGCGCTGGCCCCGGACGACCCGGCCCTGGACCTTCCGCGCACGGTCCGCAGCCGGATCGTCAAGGAGCGCGGGGTGTTGACCGCGCAGGAGGTCCCGGGCGAACCGAACGCGATCAGCCGGGTGGAGCGGCTCGGCCCCGTGCCGACGGACGGACGGCACGGGGCCCTGGCGCGCTACCGCCTGCTGCCGCTGACCGGTCGGACCCACCAACTGCGGGTGCACATGACCGCCCTCGGCGTACCGATCCTGGGCGATCCGTTGTACCCGGTGGTCCGCGAGCCGGTGCCGCCCGGGGACTTCGGCGAACCGCTGCGGCTGTTGGCGCGGGTGCTGGCGTTCACCGATCCCGTCACGGGCGTGGCGCACCGTTTCACCAGCGACCGCGAACTCGCCCCCTAGCCGGGGTCAGGCCCCCCGCCACCACTGGGTGAGCCGCCGCCACACCCCCTGTTGCGCCGGGTGCGGTGCGGGCGCGACGGGCTCGGCGGTCGGGGGGAGCGGAACCGAGGCGGCGCCCGCCAACTCCCCCACCGCGGACAGCGGTGCGGGGGTGGAGACCTGCCAGTCGCCGGCCGCGCCCACCGGTTTGCCGATGCTGGGGCGGGCCCGGACGTCCTGCGGGGGCCGCGGCGCGAAGACCACGGGGAGTTCGACCAGGTGGCGGGAGAGGATGGTCGAGCGCCAGCGCAAGCGGGTGGGGTCCGCGGCGAGCCGGACGTCCGGCAACCGCATCAGCAGGGCGTCCACCCCGGTGTCGGCGATCGCCCGCCCGATGTCCTGGCCGGGGCACTCGTGCGGTCCGCTGCCGAAGGCCAGGTGCGAGCGGTTGCCCTGCATGTTCGCCGACAGGTCCGGACGGACCGCGGGATCGAGGTTGCCCGGGGCGATGCCGAAGATGAGGCCGTCGCCGGCCCGGATGCGCTGTCCCCCCAGTTCGGTGTCGCACTTGGCGAAGTAGCCCACCATCGCGGAGAACGGGGGCTCGTCCCACAGGGTCTGCTCCACGGCTTCGGGCACGGTCATCTGGCCGCCGTTGAGCTGCGCCCGGAACCGCGGGTCGGTGAGGACCATGCGCAGCACGTTGGCGATGAGGTTCGCGGTCGCCTCGTAGGCCGCGACCAGGACCAGCCGCAGGTGCTGGGCCACCTCGTCGTCGGTGAGTCGGGACTCGTGGGTGATGAGGGCGCTGGTGAAGTCCTCCACCGGCTTCGCCCGACGCCGGGCGACCAGGTGCATGAGGGTGCTCATCACGTACTCGTTGCTGGCGATGGCGGTCTCGGTGCCCTTGATCATGTCGCGGGCGGACTGCACCATCCGCTCGTTGTACTCCTCGGGCATGCCGAGGATCTCGCACATCACCGCCATCGGCAGTTGCTCGGCGAACTCGCTGACCAGGTCGGCCTGGCCCCGTTCGCAGAACTCGTTGACGAGCCGCTGGCTGTAGCGGTTGATGTGGCGCCGCACGCCCCGGTGGTCGATGGTCGCCATGGCACCGGTGACGGCGCCGCGCAACCGCTGGTGTTCCGCCCCCTCGGCGAAGCTGCAGATCGGTTGCCAGGAGTACACCGGCGCGAGCGGGTGGGCGGGGCCGGCGCTGCCGTCGAGGACGGCGGTCCAGTGGCGGGAGTCCCGGTTGTACTGGGAGGGGGTGCGCACCATGTGCAGGTTCTCGCCGTGGCCCAGCACGGCCCACATGGGGACGTCGTTGTGGATCAACACGGGTGCCACCGGCCCGTGTTCGGCGCGCAGCTGCTCGTAGAGGTCCGCGAGGTCCGCATCGGCCTCGGCGTCGTGGAGGCGCCGGCGCCCGACGCCGGCGCCGTGTGCGGGACAGCCGGGGGGCGGGGACGCGGTGGGGTCGCCGAGAGGCGGGCCGGCGGGGAGACGGGGCTGGGTGGTCACGTGAGTGCTCCGAGGAGTCCGGGGATGGCTCGTGGGCCGGGGGGACGCCGGCAGGTGCCGGAACGGGCGAAGGGGTGTCGGGGACGGTCGGCCGCCGGGGCCGGGGACGGCCCGGCCGGCCGGGCGGCAACGGGGCGGCGGAGGCCCGGTCGGACCGGGTCAGGCGCGGGCGCCGGTCAGCGAGTGCAGGAAGTGCATCAGGGTGAGCAGGGCGTCCCGGCTGGACGCCCGGAGCCGGGCGTCGCAGTTCATGATGGGGACGTACTCCGGCAGGTCGAGCGCGACCCGCAGTTCCGTCATCGGGTAACGGGGCGCGCCGGGGAAGTCGTTGACGGCGATGACGAACGGCACCCCCCGTTCCTCCAGGCGCCCGATGACGTCGAAGCTGACCTCCAGGCGCCGGGTGTCGACGAGGACGACGGCGCCGAGGGCGCCCTCGAACAGCCCGTTCCACAGGAACCAGAACCGCTCCTGCCCGGGGGTGCCGAACAGGTACAGCACCAGTTGCTCCGTGATGCTGATCCGGCCGAAGTCCATGGCCACGGTGGTGGCGGTCTTGGAGTCGGAACCGTAGTCGTCGTCGACCCCGATGCCGGCCTGGGTCATGGTCTCCTCGGTCGTGAGCGGGCGGATCTCGCTCACGGCCTGGACCATGGTCGTCTTGCCGACCCCGAAGCCTCCGACGATCACGATCTTGACGGCCGCACTGGCCGTGGCCGGCAGGTGGTCCTCGGCACGCGGGCCGGTACGGACACCGGTGCTCCGAACGGGGACGACGGGGACCGCGCCCACCGCGTCCTCATAGCTTTTGAAGTCCATGCATCACCGCTTCGAGAAGGGATCGATCGGGCAGCGCGGAACGTACGATCGGCGAGCGCGCCTGCACGAGTTCGGCCGCCAACAGCTCCGTCAGCAGCACGGTCACGACACTGAACGGCAGGTTGAGGTAGGCCGAGATCTCCGCCACGGACAGGGGGGACCGACAGAGCCTGAGCAGTGCGGTCTGCTCCGGCGGGGCGGTGGGCGCGGGATCGGCGCGGCTCACGATGAGGGTGACCAGGTCGACCTCGGCCCGGCCCTCCTCCGACCCCCCGGTGATGACGTAGAGGCGTTCCGGCTCCTTCTCCTGGACGGGTTCGGGGGGACGGCGCTGGCGTTGCGGAGCGGTCATGCCGTCCGTCCGTCGCGCCTGGGCGGACTGGTCAGATGGGCGCCGATGCGCACCACGAGGTCGCGCATGCGATTGCTCATCAGACCCGCGTCCACGGTCTCGTCGGCGAGGACGGCGAGATAGGCGCCCGCGCCCGCGGCCATCAGGTAGAAGTAGCCGCCGCTCACCTCGATGATCACCATGCGCATCCGGCCGTCGCTGTCGGGGATCTCGCCGGCCACCGCGCTGGCGAGGCTCTGGAGTCCGGCGCACGCCGCGGCGAGCCGGTCGGCGGCGTCGGGCTCCCCGCCATAGCGGGCGATGCGCAGCCCGTCCGCGGACAGCACCACCACCTGACGGGTCTGCGGCACACCGTCCGCGAGCTCCTTGAGCATCCAGTCGAAGTTGGCGCGCTGCTGGATCACGTGCGGTCCCCCTCGTCCATGAGGTCGTCGTTGTGCGGGTGGGTGCCGAAGTGGCCCGCGTGCGCGGTGCCGTTGACCGCGCCCTCGGCGCGGTGGACCGGCTGGGCCGGGGCGGGTCCTTCGGCGGGGCCCTTGATGCCGTTCATGAACGCCTCGACCCACAGGCCCGGCTCGGGCTCCGCGGGCTTATCGCCCTGCGGCGGAACGGGCAGTTGCCAGGGTTCCGGGGCGAGCGGCTCGGCGCTCTGGGCGGTGGCGTCGGCGTAGCGCTGGCTGAGCGGGGTGCGGACCCGGCTGCGCCGTTGGGGCAGACCACCCGCGGTCCACTCCGTGACGACGGGGGCATCGCCGTCCTGACGGGCGGCGGCGAGGTCGTCCTCGGGGCGTCGCGGGCCGGTGGTGGGGCGCCGCTTCTTCGCCTTGCGCTGCGGTTCCTGCACGGGCGAGCCGTCGTCGTTCACCCGGGGCACGGCGGTCGCCCCGATGCCGTGGGCGAGACCGGGTGCGGGGCCGGAGGTGAGCATGTCGCGCGGCACGATGAGCACGGCGCGGACCCCGCCGTACGCGGACTGCCGCAGGGACACCTGCATGTCGTACATCTGGGAGAGGCGGCCGAGGACGGCCATGCCGAGCCGAGGGGTCTCGCCGAGGTCCTTCAGGTCGATGCCCGCCTTCGCCTGGGCGAGCATCCGTTCGGCGCGCAGTCGGGCCTCCTCGCTCAGGCTGACCCCGCCGTCCTCGATCTCGATGGCGATGCCGGTCTGCACCTCGACCGCGGTGACGTGCACCCGGGTCTGGGGCGGCGAGTAGCGGGTGGCGTTGTCGAGGAGCTCGGCGGCGGCGTGGATCAGCGGCTCCACGTGGGTGCCCTTGACGGCGACCTTGGCGATGGAGTGCAGGTCGACGCGGCGGTACTCCAGGATGCGGGACATGGCGCCGCGCAGCACGCTGAACAGCGGGACGGGCTTGGGCCACTGCCGGCCGGGCCGGGCGCCGCCGAGGACGGCGATGGAGTCGGCGAGCCGCCCGATCAGCGCGGTGCCGTGGTCGATGCGCAGGAGGTCGTCGAAGACCTCGGGGTTGCGCCCGTGGTCCTCCTCCATCTCCCTCAGTTCCGCCGCCTGTTGGTGCACGATCGCCTGGACCCGGCGGGCGATGTTGACGAAGGCCCGCTGGGTGGACTCGCGCACCGCCTCCTCGTTGTCGACGATGTCGAGGACGTCCTTCAGCAGGGCGCGCTGGGTGTCGGGGAGGTCTCGGTAGGCCGGGTCGGCGTCGACCACGGCGCGCACCACGTCGGCGGGCGACTCCCCCTGGCGGAGTCGGAACAGGGCGTCGGGCAGCAGTTGACGACCGAGGTGGATCAGCTCGGCGTCCTGGGTGGCGAGGCGCTTCTCCAGGTACGCGGCGCGGTGGGCGAAGTCGGCCCGCAGGTTCCTCAGCAGCCGGCCCCTGCGGGCGGCCTCGCCCGCCGAGGCGAGGACCAGCACGGTGCCGACCGCACCCCACAGACCCACCATCAGCCGGGACGGTTCCGGGACGGCGGCGATGCACCCGCCGGTCACGGCGGCCATCAGGACGGTCGGCAGCAGCAGCACGCGCAGGTTGGGGATCTTTCGGCCACCGGGAGGTGCTTGAACACTCACCATGTATGCCCTCTGAGGGAGTCGACTCGGGGATGGTCGGTATATCCGAATAATTGGGGTTTTCACGGGATCAGAACGGTTTCCAGTGTGGATTCTGGATGCCGGGCGCGCCGCAGCATCCGGAACGATTCCCACCAACGGGAAACCCGGAGAACAAGCGAACGATTTACCTCATTCGCCTCAACTCAGCACGCTACGGGCGAGCTTAGTGCGGCACGCCCATCGCCGTGTCATATTCGGGAAGCACCTGAAATCCAGCAGCACGGGCCGCTACACTCGGCCGATTTGCACGCTGGGGAGTTCTCCGTACACGGGGAGTGACGGAGCGGAGGCGCGCCGAGGGCCCGACCGTGCAGGTCACGGAAGGATGCCGAGACGGAGCGGAACCCCGTGCGGTGGTGGAGCGAGCCCCCGGCCGGCTCGGACCGCCCGGGCCCCGGTCACCCACGGGCGGGACCCCGGTCAACGCGGAACGGCCCGTCCCCCTCGGAACGGGCCGTCACGTTTCTCCGGACGCGGGCGTCAGCCCGACGACCCAGCCGTCATCCCACCGAGGAGTAGGCGACCACCCCGCGCAGCAGGGCGTCCACGGCCCGCCGGGCGTTCTTCGGCACCGTCGACTCCCCGTCCACCGGAGCGGCCGCGATCTGTCCGAGCACGTCGATGACCTGCTTGCACCAGCGTACGAAGTCGCCCGCCGGCATCTCCGCCTCGCGCAACACCTCGTCCAGGCCCTTGCCCGAGGCCCACGTGTACGCGGCCCAGGCGAAGCCGAGGTCGGGCTCGCGCTGGCCGACGCCCTCGGTCTGGCTGATCTTGAAGTCCTCTTCCAGGGCGTCGAGCCGCCCCCAGATGCGGACCATGTCCCCCAGGGCCGCCTTGGCCCTGCCGGACGGCAGCTTGGGCGCCGTCGCGTCGTCGGCCGCCCGTGCCTCGTAGACCAGCGCGGACGCGCAGGCGGCCAGCTCCGCGGGGTCGAGCTGCTCCCACACCCCGGCCCGCAGGCACTCGCTGGCCAACAGGTCCAGCTCCCCGTAGAGCCGGGCCAACCGCCTTCCGTTGGGGGTGACCTCGTCGCCCCGCAGGTAGTCGAGCTCCGTCAAGAGGGCAACGATCCGGTCGAAGGTGCGCGCGATGGTGTTGGTGCGCCCCTCGATGCGCCGCTCCAACTGGTGCGTGTCACGCACCAGTCGGTGGTACCGCTCCGCCCACCGGGCGTGGTCCTCACGGTCCGCGCAGCCGTGGCAGGGGTGGGCCCGGAGCTCGGTGCGCAGCCGGGCCAACTCGCGGTCGTCGGCGGCGGCCGCGCGCTGCTTGCGGTGCCGCTCGGGCACCAGGTGACCGGCCTTGGTGCGCAGCGCCGACGCCAGGTCCCGACGGGACTGCGGGGAGCGGGCGTTGAACGAGCGCGGAATGCGCATCCGTTCCAGGGCCTCCACCGGGACCGGGAAGTCGATCGGGGCGAGCCGCTTGACCTGGCGCTCCGCGGTGAGCACCAACGGACGGGGCCCGTCGTGCTGGTCGAAGCCCCGGTGCCCGTTGGAACGCCCGGCCGGCAACCCCGGGTCCAGCACCAGTGCCAGCCCCGCGTACTTGCCGGTGGGCACGTGGATCACGTCCCCCGGCTTCAGCTTCTCCAGGGCACCGGCCGCGGCGGCCCGGCGCTGGGACACGCCCTGACGGGCGAGTTCCGTCTCGCGGTCCTTGAGCTGGCGGCGCAGCCGTGCGTACTCCTCGAAGTCGCCCAGGTGGCAGGTCATCGACTCCTTGTAGCCGGCCAGCCCCTCCTCGTTGCGCTGGACCTGCCGGGAGATCCCGACCACCGAACGGTCGGCCTGGAACTGGGCGAAGGAGGTCTCCAGCAGCTCCCGCGAGCGGTGCCGCCCGAACTGCTCCACCAGATTGACGGCCATGTTGTACGAGGGCCGGAAGCTGGAGCGCAGCGGATAGGTGCGGGTCCCCGCGAGGCCCGCGAGGTGTTCGGGGTTCATGCCGCGCTGCCACAGCACCACGGCGTGTCCCTCGACGTCGATGCCCCGGCGCCCGGCCCGGCCGGTGAGCTGGGTGTACTCCCCCGGGGTGATGTCGGCGTGCTGCTCGCCGTTCCACTTGACCAGCTTCTCCAGGACCACCGAGCGCGCCGGCATGTTGATGCCGAGGGCGAGCGTCTCCGTTGCGAAGACCGCCTTCACCAGGCCGCGCACGAAGAGCTCCTCCACGACCTCCTTGAAGGTGGGCAGCATGCCGGCGTGGTGGGCCGCGATGCCGCGCTCCAGCCCCTCCAGCCACTCGTAGTAGCCGAGGACGTGCAGGTCCTCGGCCGGGATCGCGGAGGTGCGCTCCTCGACGATCGCCCGGACCTCCGCGCGGGCATGGTCGTCGTTGAGCCGCAGCCCCGCGTACAGACACTGCTGGACGGCCGCCTCGCAGCCGGCGCGGCTGAAGATGAAGGTGATCGCGGGCAGCAGGCCGTCGGCGTCCAGGCGCTCGATGACCTCCGGACGACCGGGGGTCCACACCCGGGTGCGCTGCCGCCGCTCACGCTCGCGGTCGGCCTCGCGCACCCCTCGCCCGCGGCGCTTGTCCCGGCCCCAACTGGGGCGGGAGGACTCCATCCGGGCCATCCGGGTCAGATCCGGGTTGACCGCCTTCTTCTGGCCCTCGCCCTCCTCGAAGAGGTCGTAGACCCGCCGCCCGGCCAGCACGTGCTGGAAGAGCGGAACGGGCCGGTGCTCGGAGACGATGACCTCGGTGTCGCCGCGGACGGTGTCCAGCCAGTCACCGAACTCCTCCGCGTTGGACACCGTCGCGGAGAGCGAGACCAGCGTCACCGATTCGGGGAGGTGGATGATCACCTCTTCCCAGACGGCGCCCCGGAAGCGGTCGGAGAGGTAGTGCACCTCGTCCATGACCACGTAGCCGAGCCCCAGCAGCGACTGCGACCCCGCGTACAGCATGTTGCGGAGCACCTCCGTGGTCATCACGACCACGGGGGCGTCGGAGTTCACGCTGTTGTCGCCCGTCAGCAGGCCGACCCGGTCGGCGCCGTAGCGCTTGGCGAGGTCGGCGTACTTCTGGTTGGAGAGCGCCTTGATGGGCGTGGTGTAGAAGCACTTCTTGCCCTGGCCCAGCGCGAGGTGCACGGCGAACTCGCCGACGATCGTCTTGCCGGAACCGGTGGGTGCGGCGACCAACACGCCCTTGCCCGCTTCGAGGGCCTGGCACGCCTCGACCTGGAAGGGGTCCAGTCCGAATGCGTACATCTCGCGGAAGGCGCCGAGGGAGGTGGCCTGCTCGGCGGCGCGCCGCCGCGACGCCGCGTACCGCTCGGCCGGTGAGAGATCCTCTGTCATCGTGCTTCCGAGGTTACCCGCCTCCGGTGACAGCAAGCGATCAATATCCGGATCGTCCTATCGGTGCTGGTCAGGGAAGTGCGGACGAGCGGAACGCGACGAGGGGCCCCGGGTGGTCCCGGGGCCCCTCGTGAGCGTCGTCCACGCCGAACCGCGAGGGCTCAGGTGATGTCGTCGTAGCCGTTGATCCGCTGCTGGCGTCCGGCTTCCGACTGCGGAGGCACGGTCGGGCCCGCGCCGACCGACTCGGCCTCACCGATGTCGGAGGGCGTGAGGTCCAGTTCCGATGCCTCGTCGTCGGCCGGCCCCGCCGCCGCGATCATGGCCCGGCGGCGGTCGTTGAGGAGCGAGATCAACGTGGCACCGAAGTAGAGGAGCCAGATCGGAACGGCGAGCGCGAGCATCGACAGGGGCTCGACTCCGGGGGTGACGAAGGCGGAGAAGATGCTGATCCCCAGAACCATCCCACGCCACCAGCCGAGCATGCGCTTGCCCGTGATCATGCCGGTGAAGTTGAGCATGACGAGGAACAGCGGCAAGGTGAAGGAAGCGCCGAAGACCAGCACCATCCGCGTGATCTGGTCGAGCAGTTCGTCCAGTGGCAACTGGTTGTCCAGCCCTGCGGGTGAGAACTGCAACAGCACAGTCGCCATGGTGGGCAGCGTCAGGTAGGCGAAGAAGCCACCGCCCGTGAAGAGGGGGACACCGGCGGCGACGAAGGTCAGGGTGTACTTCTTCTCGCTGTTGTGCAGCCCAGGTGCGACGAACGCCCACAGCTGGTAGAGCCAAACCGGCGAGGAGGCGACCACGCCAGCCATCAGGGACACCTTGAGAGCCAAGGTGAACGGAGTGATCAGACCGTTCAGCACGATCCGAGCGCAGGTACCGTCCTCGCGCTCGGCCAGCTCCGTGAAACTGGACTCACACCCCACGGCCGTCAGGACCGGATTGGTGATGAACTCGACGATGTCCTTGTAGAAGAAGGCGGCGACGACGGTGAACACCAGGATCGCCACCACCGCCTTGGCCAGGCGGTTGCGCAGTTCGCGCAGGTGCTCCACGAGGGGCATGCGCCCCTCGGGATTCTTCTCCTTCTTGCGGGCAGACTTGAGCAACCCACGTCCTCATCTCGTGCGGCAGGCCGGAGACACCCGGGGCTGCGTCAGCGCTGCGTGGTGTCCGTGTGCTCGTTGACCGGACGTGAGCTGGTCACGTCGCCCGGCGCGGCCTTGATGGTGCGCTGAGCCGGCGGCTGCTCCTTGTGCAGGGGCTCGGTCGGCGCGGGCTCCTGGCCCTCCGCCTTCATCGCCTTGGCCTCGCTCTTGAGGATGCGGGCGGACTTGCCGAGGGAGCGCGCCATGTCGGGGAGCTTCTTCGCACCGAACAGCAGCAGGATGATGACGAGGATCAGAGTGATCTCGAGCGGGCCGATCCGTCCACCGAACATCTACGTCTACCTTCTCACCGAGGCGGCTTGGGGGCGGGTTGCTGACCGATCGGCCGGACCCCTGCCCGACCGCCGTGCTGGCAGCGATCGTAACGCTCCAGGGTGAACCGGGGGCAATCCCCGTCCGCACTCCCCGTGGCGGTGGTCCGACGGCTCGGCCGTCCGGCGTTCCGACCCGCGCCTCACTTCCCGGGCCGTACGGGGCAGCCTACCTGCCCCTCCTCAGCGGCGGACAGATCGGGAACGAGGGTTTGACGAGGTCGTTGCCGTTGTGCCTCGGCATCCGGTCCGACACGGACGGTCACCGTCCTCGAACCTCCCCGAGGGCACCGGGGCGAGGCTACAGACGGGCGTCGTGCCCGGCCCGGGCGGCGTCCACCGACGCCCGCTCCAGGTCCTCGGCGGCGCCGCCGATCCGGCGGGCGGCCTTCGACACCTCGCGCCCCAGCCGCTCGGCCGCCACGAAGACCCGCACCGCGAGCACCCCGAGGACCAGGAGACCGAGGAAGCCGAGGGCGATCGCGAACATGGGCCAGAACATGCGCCGAGCCTAGACGGTGGTGTGCAGGCGCAGCGTGCGCACCCCGCCACCGGTGAGGAGTTCCACGATGCGCTCGCCGGCCGGCTTGCGGACGGCGGTCCCGCACTCCGGGCAGGTGAAGGAGTAGAAGGTGGTGCTCGCGGATCCGCCGATGGCCAGCCGCAGGGCCGCGGCGGGCAGTTCGAAGCGGGCCCGGCAGTCCGGGCAGCCGGCGCGGAAGACGACGGGGGTCACCATCGCCAGCTCCGGCACGGCGGATATCTCGGACGCCTCGGCGCGGGCCGGTCCGTCGGGGGCGGGCCCAGGGCCCACGGGCGTGCTCACAGCGCTGGCTCCTGCGGTTCGGCGGAGGCCGGGGGCGGTCCCTCGCCCCGGTCGTAGGCGGCGAGTGCGTCACGGGCCGCCCGGCACGCGCTCGCGGCCAGCGCCTCGGGGGCGACGATGCGCCCGTCCCCGCCCAGTCGGAGCGCGAGCCGTCGCAGCGAGGCCGGGTCCGGGGTGCGCAGGGTGATCCGCAGCCCGCCGTCCGGGAGCTCCTCTGCACGGTCGTGGGGGTAGTACTCGGCGACCCAACGGCCGCCGGGCCCGACCTCCACCACCACCTCCGGGTCCTCGGCCGCGGGCTGGACCAACGCTTGGGAGAGGTCGCGCAGCTCGACCTGGGGCGGCGCCGACGGCTCGTCCAGGACGGTGATCTCCACCACGCGGTCCAGCCGGAAGGTGCGCCGCGCCTCGGAGCGCCGGCACCACGCCTCCACGTAGGTGTGCCCGATGCTCACCAGCCGGATGGGGTCGATCTCCCGCTCGGTGATCTCGTCCCGGGCGGGCGAGTAGTACCTGATCCACAGTCTGCGGCGCTCGGAGATGGCCCGGTCCACATCGGCGAAGACCCCGCCCTCGGACTCGAAGGTGACCGAGAGCCGGGCGCTGGGGGCGGCGGCCTCGCCCGCCGCGGCCTCCAGTTTGGCGGTCGCCCGCAGCAGTGCCTGCCGGTCGCCCTCGCGCAGCCCCGGCAGGGTGGCGACCGCCCGGGCGGCGACGAGCAGCGCGGTGGCCTCGTCCGCGGAGATCCGCAGCGGAGCGGCCGCCTCGGCGCTGAGGGCCTGCGGGTTGCGCCACCAGATGCGGTCGCCGTCCGTGTCGATGTCGAGGAGGTCGCCGCCGCGGAAGCTGGTTCCGCACAGCGGCAGCACGTCGAGGTCGGAGATCAGTTCGTCCTCGCTGATGCCGAAGGCCCGTGCCACGTCCTCCACCCGGGCACCGGGCCGCTCGCGCAGATACGTCACCAGGGACAGCATCCGACGGGTCTGGTCGATCGCGTTCGCCGGGCGCGCGGGCCTGGCCGGCTTTCCTGCCACGGTGGTACGTCTCCCCCTCTAGCCCTTGGCCACGGCGCGCAGCCGGTCCACGACGTCGGCCCGCAGTTCGGCGGGCTCCAGCACCACCACGTCGGGACCGAACTCGACGAGCCAGGCGTCGAGGCCGTGCCCGTACGGGATCTCCAGTTCGTCCCAACCGTCCCCGAGCTCCCGGACGGTCTCCGCCTTGGCCCGCAGTGGGTACCCGGCCCCGGCGCGCAGCCTGATGCGGGCGCTGCGCTCCGCGCCCTCCCCCGCCCAGCGGGCCACGGTCTCCCGGACCGTGACGACGTCCGGCACGGGTGCACGGTAGGCGCCGGCGCGGCTACGGACCCGGCCGGTGATGCGGGAGAGCCGGAAGACCCGCTCCGCCTCCCGGTCGCGGTCCCAGCCCGCCAGGTACCACTGGCCGCGCCAGCACTCCAGGGCCCAGGGCTCGACCTGGCGGGGCTCGGGGCGGGCGGCGTTGGCCTTGCGGTAGTCGAACTGGACCGGGCGGCGGTCCCGGCAGGCCAGCATCAGCGGTTCGAAGGCGGCCTCGTGGACCGGGATGCGCGGTTCCAGGGCGCTGTGGCCGCCGTGCGGGTCGACCTCGTCGGGCAGTCCGGCGGCGCGCAGCTTCTGGAGGGCGCCGCTGGCCGCGCCGGCGAGCCGGGCCTGCTGCCACACCTTGGCCGCCAGGCCGAGCGCTGCGGCCTCCTCGGCGTCCAGGGATATCGGCGGCAGCCGGTTGCTGTCCCGGCGGGCCAGGTAGCCGACGTCGCCGTCGAGGTTCTCGACGGTCTCGATGACGAGCCCCAGCTCGCGCAGGTCGTCCTTGTCGCGCTCGAACATCCGGTTGAAGGAGTCGTCGCTGCCGAGGGCGCCCTCACCGGGTCCGAACGCCTCGATGTACGCCTCGATGGAGCCGCGTAGTTCCCGCTTGCTGAGGGGGCGCCGCGTCCCGAGCAGACACAGCGCCAGATTCATCAGCCGCTCGGCCTTGGAGATGGCCATCGACGCCCTACGTCCTCTCGTTCGCCCACCCGCCCGACGACCGTACCGTTTCGGGGCGTCGCGGGAAAAGCCGAGGGCCCACGCCCGAAGGCGTGGGCCCGTGCCCGCGATCGTTCGCGGGCGACCGCGGTGTCCTCAGACGGCCACCAGGTCGCAGACGAAGATCAGGGTCTCGCCGGGGGCGATCCGACCGCCGGCGCCGCGGTCGCCGTACGCGAGGTGCGCCGGGATCGTCAGCTTGCGGCGACCGCCGACCTTCATGCCCTGGATGCCCTGGTCCCACCCGGGGATGACCTGGCCCGCACCGAGCTGGAACTGGAGCGGCTTGCCGCGGTTCCAGCTCGCGTCGAACTCCTCACCGGTGGAGAAGGCCACGCCCACGTAGTGCACGGAGACGAAGTCGCCCTTGGCGGCGACCTTGCCGTCGCCCTCCCAGACGTCCACGATCTCCAGGTCCTTGGGAGCCTCGCCCTCGGGGAAGTCGATCTCGGGCTTCTCGATGTTCACTCACTCACTCCTGCTCGCACGGATGGGCAACCGTCCCAGTGTTACATCTTCGCGAGGATGTCCACCGAGAAGACCAGGGTCGAGTCCTTCTTGATCGGGGTGCCCTGCGGCGGGGTGTCCCCGTAGCCGAGCGCGGGCGGGATCACGATGAGGACCCGGCTGCCGACCTTCTTGCCGGTGAGGCCCTGGGCCCAGCCCTTGACGACCTCGCCGAGACCGAACTGGGCGAGCTGGCCTCGCTGGTACGAGGAGTCGAACTCCTTGCCGTCCGCCCAGAGCACGCCCTTGTACTGGACCAGGAGCGAGTCGGTGGCCTTGACCACGTCGCCGTCGCCCTCCAGGACGTACTCCGACACCAGCCCGGTCGGCGCGGCCGTCTTGGGCACCTTGACGGCGGGGGCGGAGCCGTTGGTGTTGGTCCCCACCTCGGGCAGGTCCGCGTCCTCCTGGGGGACGGCCTTGCCCTTGACCGAGCTCTTGCCGTTGAAGGAGTTCACCACGTCCACCACGAACACCAGGGTGTCGGTGCCCTTGATCCCGGCCTTCTCGTTGCCCGCCTCGCCGTAGCCGAGGCCGGGCGGAACGGCGAGTTCGACCCGGGAGCCGGCCTTCTTGCCCACCAGGGCCATGTCCCAGCCGGGGATGACCTGGCCCACCCCGATCGGGAACACCGAGGGGGACCCGCGGTCGTAGGAGTTGTCGAAGACCTTCGCGGTGCTCCAGATCTGGCCCAGGTAGTTCGCCTGGAGGAAGTCCCCCTTGGCGACGGCCGTCCCGGTGCCGGCGATGAGGGTCTTCACCGCGAGTTCCGGGGAGGGCTCGCCCGGCCCCTTGGCCACGGTCGGCTTCTCGCCGAACTCCTTGCCCGCGGTGACGTCCGGCAGGGGGCCGGGCACGATCTTCGTGGACTTCTGGGGCGAGGGGCTGGTCGAGGGGGACGAGCTCGCGCTCGCACTGCCCCCGTCGGACGAGTCGTCACCGCATCCGGCGAGCGTCAACAGTCCGGCGGGCACGGCGAGGAGGAGTGAGCGTCGGCGCACGGTGGGGGCCTCGTATCGATCGTTCTGGCGGTTGGCGTCGCGCCACCTTACTGAGTTCCCCGCGCGCTGCGGCGTTCCGGCCCGCGGTCGGCTCCACCGGGCCCGTGGGCGACGCGGCACCACGGGGAAGGGGCGCCGCACGATGAACGCGCGACGCCCCCGGAGCGTTCCGACCCACCCGGACCGGACGGCCGGTGCGGCCGCCGGGTCGCCCCCCGGGCCGGTCACATGCCGGCGATCAGCTTCTCCACCCGGTCGTCGACGGACCGGAAGGGGTCCTTGCACAGCACGGTGCGCTGCGCCTGGTCGTTGAGCTTGAGGTGGACCCAGTCGACGGTGAAGTCCCGTCGCTGTTCCTGGGCCCGGCGGATGAAGTCGCCGCGCAGTCGGGCACGGGTGGTCTGCGGGGGCACCGACTTGCCCTCGAAGATCTTGAGGTCGTTGCAGATCCGGGCGGCCTGGCCGCGGCGCTCCAACAGGTAGTACAGGCCGCGGCGGCGGTGGATGTCGTGGTAGGCGAGGTCTATCTGGGCGACCCGCGGGTTCGACATGCTCATGCTGTGCTTGGCCCGGTACCGCTCGATCAGCTGGTACTTCATGACCCAGTCGATCTCGGTGGCGATCCGGTCGAGGTCCTCGGCCTCGATGGCGTCCAGCGTGCGGCCCCACAGCTCCAGCACCTGCTCGACCGTTCCGGTGCGGATGCCGCGCCGCTCGCAGAAGTCCACGGCCTTCTCGTAGTACTCGCGCTGGACCTCCAGCGCGGACGCCTCCCGCCCGCTGGCCAACCGGACCTTGCGCCGACCGGTGATGTCGTGGCTGACCTCGCGGATCGCCCGGATCGGGTTCTCCAGCGTCAGGTCCCGCATCACGGTGCCGGCCTCGATCATCCGCAGCACCAGATCGGTGGCGCCGACCTTGAGCAGCATGGTGGTCTCGGACATGTTGGAGTCGCCGACGATGACGTGGAGCCTGCGGTAGCGCTCGGCGTCGGCGTGCGGTTCGTCACGGGTGTTGATGATGGGACGGGAGCGGGTCGTGGCCGAGCTGACACCCTCCCAGATGTGTTCCGCCCGCTGGCTGACGCAGTAGACGGCGCCGCGCGGGGTCTGGAGGACTTTGCCCGCGCCGCAGAGCAGTTGTCGGGTGACGAGGAAGGGGATGAGGATGTCCGCCAGCCGGGAGAACTCCCCGTGCCGGGCCACCAGGTAGTTCTCGTGGCACCCGTAGGAGTTTCCCGCCGAATCCGTGTTGTTCTTGAAGAGGTAGACGTCGCCCGCGATGCCTTCTTCGTGCAGGCGGCGTTCGGCGTCGACGAGCAGCCCTTCGAGAATGCGCTCGCCGGCTTTGTCATGGGTGACCAGTTCGGTCACGTTGTCGCATTCGGGGGTGGCGTATTCCGGATGCGATCCGACATCGAGGTACAGACGGGCACCGTTGCGCAGGAAGACGTTGCTGCTCCGGCCCCATGACACGACACGGCGGAAGAGGTACCGCGCCACCTCGTCGGGGGACAGTCGCCGCTGTCCCCTGAACGTGCATGTGACGCCGTACTCGTTCTCCAGCCCGAAAATGCGGCGGTCCATGACTGAACATTACGCCTGATGCCCGTTACTGAAACCGGGTTCGGCCGTACCGTTCCGATCATTTTCCGCAGTCCCGACCGCCACGGTGGTGACCGTGACCGCACGCGGCACGGCCGCGAGGGCGCTCCGGGCGAGGAGGAGCACCAGCAGCGCGACGGTCCCCGCCGCGGCGGGGACCGCGAACGCCGCCCGGGCACCGCCCCACTCCACCACCGGCCCGGCCACGGCGGTCCCCACCGCGGCGCCCACGCTGAACGTGGTGACCAACCAGGAGAACGCCTCGGTCACGGTACCGACCGGGGCGTGTCGGTCCACGACCACGAAGGCGCAGGCCAGCGCGGGCGCCAGGAACACCCCGGCCAGTGCGCTGAGGAGGGTCATGGCCACCGGTCCGGGCACCAGGGTCAGCGGCAGGTAACACACGGCCAGCAGCCCCACCAGGACCCGGAGCCGGGGCTCCGGGGCTCCGGCCCACGGGCGCGCCCCGTACACCGCGCCGCCGACCAGCGCGCCGAAGCCGACGGCCGCCATCAGCCAGCCGTACACCGCGCCCCCGCCGCGCCCCTCCGCGTACGAGGAGCCCGCCACCGCGATGGCGCCCAGGGCGGCGCCCACGCACAGGAAGGCGGCCAGCAGGGTGAGCAGTCCGCGCGAGCGCAGCGCCCCCAGCCAGTGGGCCTCGCGCGGGGCGGAGCGCCAGGCGCGGGACGGCTGGGAGGTGACCACGGACAGCGCGCCGAGCACCCCCAGGGCGTTGATGACCAGCAGGGCGACCGAGGGCGACCACACGGCCACGCACAGGGTCACCAGCAGCGGTCCGAGGGTGAACATGACCTCCTGGGCCACCGCGTCCATCGCGTACGCCCGGTGCACCTGGCCCTCGTGGGGCAGCACGGAGGGCCACAGCGCCCGCAACCCGCCCTCCAGCGGCGGTGCGAAGAACCCGGACACGGCGACCGCCGCGTACGCCACCGGGAGCGGGTCGGTGCCGACGAGGGCGAGGACCACGGCGCCGAGCGCAGACAGCAGCGAGGCCGGCAGCTGGACGCCGGGCTGGCCGCGCAGGTCCACCAGCCGGCCCAGGAGGGGTTGACCGACCGCGTGGGTCAGCCCGTAGACCGCCGCGAGGCCGGCCGCGAGCCGGTAGCTGCCGCCCTCCGCGCGCACCAGCAGCAGGATCGCGATGGTGGCGGTGGCGTTGGGGAGCCTTCCCACGAGGGTGCCGACCAGCAGCCGCGCGGCGTGCCGCGCCCGGAATATCTCGCCGTACCCCCAGGCCATGTCGGCCCTCCCCACCCATGAAGTGTTACGTATAACGTCAGCCCCGCATACGTACCATGTGAGCAATCCGGCGGTCCACCCGCGTTCCGGCCGTTCCCGACCGGGCGGCCCGGCGGGAACGGGCAGGACGGCACCGCACGGCAGGAGACGACGATGAGGACCCAGGGCCCCGGCGGTCAGGAGGCGACCGCGGGGAGACGGCGCCCGGCGCCCGGCGCCCGGCCCACCAGCCGGGACGTCGCCCGGGCGGCGCAGGTCTCGCAGGCGGCCGTCTCGCTGGTCCTGGGCGACAAGTGGCGGGGGCGGGTCGCGGAGGCGACCGCCGAGCGGGTGCGCGCCGCCGCGCGCGACCTCGGCTACCGCCCCAACGCCGCCGCCCGCACCCTGCGGCTGGGCCGGACCCGTACGGCGCTCCTCGTCGTGCCCGTGCTCAGCAGCGACTTCTTCGCCGGGGTGCACGCGGGTGCCGCCCGGGTGGCGGCCGAACACGGCTTCGGCGTCGTGCTGTACCCCTTCGACACCGTCTCCGAGGAGGCCCCCGACCCCTTCGCCTCGGCCCGGGCCGCCCTGGACGGGGTCATCGCCTCGTCCATGACCCCGGACGCGGTCGCAGCGATCAGGGGCGATGCGCTGCCCCTGGTCATGTTGGACTCCGACCCCGCCGCCGAACCGGGGGCGGCGGTGGTCAACGTGGACGTCGCGGACGGCCTGCGGCAGGTGGCCGCGCACCTGCTCGCCCTCGGGCACCGTCGGGTGCTGCACCTGGGCGCCGACGTCGACTCCTGGACCTTCCGGGTGCGCGCCCGGGCCCTCGCCGAAGCCCTGGGCAGCTCCGTGGAGCGGCCCGGGCGGGTGGTCGCCCCGCTCCGCGTCGACGCCGCCCGGGCCACCGCGGAGGGCGTCCTGGCCCGACCTGCGGATCGCCGGCCCACCGCGGTGGTGTGCGACAGCGACCTCCTGGCCGCGGGCGTCCTCAAGGCGGCCCGCCGCCTCGGCCTGCGAGTGCCGGAGGACCTCTCCGTGACCGGCTTCGACGACCTGTCCCTGGCCACCGCCGTCGACCCCGAACTGACCACCGTCCGGCTGCCCGCCGAGGAGGTCGGCGCCCAGGGGATGCGGGCGCTGCTGGCCCTGCTGGACGACGAGCGGTTCCCCCCCGTGAACCTGCCGGTCGCCCTGGTGCCCCGGGGGTCCACGGGCACCGCGCCCGGGGTCTGAGCACACACGCCGAAGAGGGCCCCGGCTGCGGCCGGGGCCCTCGGTGCGCGGGGGCTACGCCTCGGAGTCGGGCGCCCCGTCCTCGTCCTTCGCCGCTGCGTCGGCGGCCGCGGCGTCCTTCGCCGTCGCCCCGGCCCCGCCGTCCGGCCGCGCGCCCTCCTCCAGCAGCTGGACGAGCTGGCGCCCCACGATCCGCTTGAACTTGCGCTGCTGGGGGCGGGCGCGGTCCAGGACCGCCACCTCCAGGCGCTCGGCGGGGATCTCCCGCTCGGTCCCGTTGGTGTCCCGGGACAGCGCCTGCACCGCCAGCCGCAGCGCCGCGGCCAGCGACATGCCGTCCTCGTGACGCTGGTCCAGGTAGTTGCTGATCTGCTCGGCGTTCCCGCCGACGGCGACCGAACCGTGCTCGTCCACGATCGACCCGTCGTGCGGCAGCCGGTAGATCTGGTCGCCCTCCGGTTCGTCCCCGACCTCGGCGACGACCAACTCGACCTCGTAGGGCTTCTCCGCCGAGCTGGAGAAGATCGTGCCGAGCGTCTGGGCGTACACGTTCGCCAGACCGCGGGCCGTCACGTCGTCGCGGTCGTAGGTGTAGCCGCGCAGGTCGGCGTAGCGCACCCCGCCGATCCGCAGGTTCTCGTACTCGTTGTACTTGCCGGCGGCGGCGAAACCGATCCGGTCGTAGATCTCGCTGAACTTGTGCAGCGCGCGGGACGGGTTCTCACCGACGAACACGATGCCGTCGGCGTACTGGAGAACGACCAGGCTGCGCCCCCGGGCGATGCCCTTGCGCGCGTACTCCGCCCGGTCGGCCATGGCCTGCTGAGGTGAGACGTAGAACGGCGTAGACACCGGCTGTCCGCCCCTTCCTGTGAGTGGTTACGGTTTCGGCAGGCGGTCAGAGCAGGGCGGCACGGGGGCCGTCGGGCTGCTCCAGGCGCCGCTCCAGGATCGAACGCGCGATCTCGGAGGACTCGACCTCCGTCAACCTGCGGAATCCGTTCTCGGTGATCACGGTCACGATCGGATAGATCCGCCGGGCCACGTCGGGACCGCCGGTCGCCGAGTCGTCGTCGGCGGCGTCGTACAGCGCCTGCACCACCAGGGTGGTGGCCTGCTGCTCCGTCAGGTCCTCGCGGAAGAGCTTCTTCATCGAACCGCGGGCGAAGATCGACCCGGAGCCGGTGGCCGCGTAGCCCTGCTCCTCGCTCCGACCTCCCGTGACGTCGTAGGAGAAGATCCGGCCCCGCTCTCGGTCCACGTCGTAGCCGGCGAAGAGGGGCACCACGGCCAGGCCCTGCATGGCCATCCCGAGGTTGGAACGGATCATCGTGGACAGCCGGTTGGCCTTGCCCTCCAGGGAGAGCTGGGCGCCCTCCACCTTCTCGAAGTGCTCCAGCTCCAGCTGGAACAGCTTCACCATCTCGATGGCGAGGCCGGCGGTGCCGGCGATGCCCACCGCCGAGTACTCGTCCGAGGGGAACACCTTCTCGATGTCGCGCTGGGCGATCATGTTGCCCATCGTGGCCCGCCGGTCGCCGGCGAGGACCACGCCACCGGGGAAGGTCACGGCGATGATGGTGGTGCCGTGCGGCGCCTCGATCGCCCCCTTCACCGGAGGCAGGGCGCGGTTGGCCGGAAGCAGATCCGGCTGGTGCGCCGAGAGGAAGTCCACGAAGGACGACGACCCCGGCGTCAGGAAGGCAGCTGGTAGACGCCCGGTGCCACGGTTGTTGGCTTCCACGAGATTCCTCCCAGGTTAAGCGGCAGCCCTGCGGACGGTGTCGGGATCGGCGCCCAACTCGCCGATGGCCGAATTGCCGTTGAAGCACGGTACGCCAGGGACCTTACCCGCCTCACAGCCGTGATCCACATGCGTGGTCGGGCCGGTTGGAACGGCGGGTGGCGGCGGGACGACGGCACGGCTGCGTCCGCACGGGCGCGACCCGTCCTCCGGCCGGTCGCGTCCGTCGGCCGACCCGCGGTCGGGGAAACGGTGGTGCGTGGCCGGGGTCCGGCCACGCACCTGGGAACACGGCCCCGCCCTCGCGGGCGGGGCGGGGCGGAGCTCGTCCGTCCGCCCCGCCCGGCTCCTACTGCCCGCCCTTCTGCACGAAGGAGCGCACGAAGTCCTCGGCGTTCTCCTCCAGGACGTCGTCGATCTCGTCGAGGACGGAGTCGACGTCGTCGCTCAGCTTCTCCTGGCGCTCCTTGAGGTCCTCGGATGCCTGCGCGTCCTGCGCCTGCTCCTCGGTCTCCTCGGTGCTGCGCGTGGCCTTCTGCTGTCCGCCGCCGGTGTCCTTGGTCGCCATCAACCCTCACCCCGCTCGGTTCGCCCGACTCAGTTCGATCGGTCAAGATCAGACCCTACAAGCTGGGCCCGACATCGGCCCCCGCGTTCCGTACTCCCGGTTTTCCCGGTCCTCTCCGTCCTCCGTACGACGAAGGGGGTCGTCACCATGATTCCCGGCGGCGGGGCCCTTCAGCCCCGTCCGGCCCGGTTTCGCCGGCGTCCCGGCACCGGTCAGCCGCCGGAGAGCACCTTGACGAGGTCCTCGGCGGTGCGGCACCGGTCCAGGAGCGCCTCGACGTGCTGGCGCGTTCCGCGCAGCGGCTCCATGGTCGGCACCCGCTGGAGCGAGTCCCGACCGGGCAGGTCGAAGATGACGGAGTCCCAGGAGGCGGCCGCCACGTCGTCGGCGTACTGTTCCAGGCACCGTCCACGGAAGTAGGCCCGGGTGTCCTCCGGCGGCTTGGTGCGGGCCCGCTCCACCTCGTCCTCGTCCAGGATCCGCTTCATCCTGCCGCGGGCCACCAGCCGGTTGTAGAGGCCCTTCTCCTCGCGGACGTCGGCGTACTGGAGGTCCACCAGGTGCAGTCGGGCGGCGTCCCAGTCGAGGCCGTCCCGCCGCCGGTAGCCCTCCATCAGCTCCCGCTTGGCGACCCAGTCCAGCTCGCCGGCGAGGCTCATCGGATCGTTCTCCAAGCGGTTCAGCACGTCCTCCCAACGGGTGAGGACGTCCTTGGTCTGCTCGTCCGCATCGGCCCCGAACCGTTCCTCCACGTACTTGCGGGACAGTTCGAAGTACTCCATCTGGAGCTGCACGGCGGTCAGCGTGCGACCGCTGCGGAGCGTGACGAGCTGTCGTAGGCCCGGGTCGTGCGAGACCTGGTGGAGGGTGCGCACGGGCTGGTCGACGGCGAGGTCCACGGCGATGAAGCCGTCCTCGATCATCGACAGGACCAGGGCGGTGGTGCCCAGCTTGAGGTAGGTGGAGGTCTCCGACAGGTTGGCGTCCCCGATGATCACGTGGAGCCGCCGGTACTTCTCGGCGTCGGCGTGCGGTTCGTCCCGGGTGTTGATGATGGGCCGCTTCAGGGTGGTCTCCAGGCCGACCTCGACCTCGAAGTAGTCCGCGCGCTGGCTGATCTGGAAGCCGTGCTCGTGGCCGTCCTGGCCGATGCCGACCCGCCCGGCCCCCGTCACGACCTGCCGGGAGACGAAGAAGGGCGTCAGGTGGCGCACGATGTCCGAGAAGGGGGTCTCCCGCTTCATCAGGTAGTTCTCGTGCGTCCCGTAGGAGGCGCCCTTGTTGTCGGTGTTGTTCTTGTAGAGGTGGATGGGCTGGGCACCCGGCAGCTGGGCGGCCCGCTCCGCGGCCTCCGCCATGATCCGCTCCCCCGCCTTGTCCCACAGGACCGCGTCCCGCGGGTTGGTGATCTCCGGGGAGCTGTACTCGGGGTGGGCGTGGTCCACGTAGAGCCGCGCACCGTTGGTCAGGATGACGTTGGCGAGACCGATGTCCTCGTCGGTGAGCTGGCTGACGTCGGCGGCTTCGCGCGCGAGGTCGAACCCGCGGGCGTCGCGCAACGGGTTCTCCTCCTCGAAGTCCCAGCGGGCCCGGCGGGCGCGGTGCATCGCCGCCGCGTAGGCGTTGACGATCTGGGACGAGGTGAGCATGGCATTGGCATTGGGGTGGCCGGGGACGGAGATGCCGTACTCCGTCTCGATGCCCATTACTCGCCGTACGGTCATGCGGCCCTCCTTGCCCGGCGCGCCCCCGGTCGGGGGCCGCGCTCACGTACCGCCGGTGCTCCACTGGGCGTGCGGTGCCGGTCCCCGCACGGCGCGGCGCGGCGGTAGTGTCGAGCCTATGCCGCTCGACACCAGCGGGGAGATCGTTTCCGTCATTGCCGTGTCGCCGGCCGCACGGTCGGCTGCGGGGGGCCCTGCCCGCCCGCAGCCGAGCGGCGTGCCTAGAGGTACTGACCGGTGTTCGCCACCGTGTCGATGGAGCGGCCGGTGTCGGCGCCCTGCTTCCCGGTGACCAGGGTGCGGATGTAGACGATCCGCTCGCCCTTCTTGCCGGAGATCCGGGCCCAGTCGTCCGGGTTGGTCGTGTTGGGCAGGTCCTCGTTCTCCTTGAACTCGTCCACGCACGCCTGGAGGAGGTGGGAGACCCGCAGACCCTTCTGGTTCTGTTCGAGGAACGCCTTGATCGCCATCTTCTTGGCGCGTCCCACGATGTTCTCGATCATGGCGCCGGAGTTGAAGTCCTTGAAGTACAGGACCTCCTTGTCACCGTTGGCGTAGGTGACCTCCAGGAAGCGGTTCTCCTCGGACTCGGCGTACATCTGCTCCACCGCGGTCTGGATCATGCCCTGGACCGTGGCGCCGCGGTCGCCGCCGTGCTCGCCGAGGTCGTCGCCGTGGAGCGGGAGGCGTTCGGTGAGGTACTTGCCGAAGATGTCCTTGGCCGCCTCGGCGTCCGGACGTTCGATCTTGATCTTCACGTCGAGCCGTCCGGGGCGCAGGATCGCGGGGTCGATCATGTCCTCGCGGTTGGAGGCGCCGATGACCACCACGTTCTCCAGGCCCTCCACGCCGTCGATCTCGGCGAGGAGCTGCGGGACGATGGTGTTCTCCACGTCCGAGCTGACGCCCGAGCCGCGGGTGCGGAAGAGGGACTCCATCTCGTCGAAGAAGACGATGACCGGGGTGCCCTCGCTGGCCTTCTCGCGGGCCCGCTGGAAGACCAGGCGGATCTGGCGCTCGGTCTCGCCGACGTACTTGTTGAGCAGCTCCGGGCCCTTGATGTTGAGGAAGAAGCTCTTGCCCGCGGCCTGACCGGTGACCTCGGCGACCTTCTTCGCCAAGGAGTTGGCCACCGCCTTGGCGATGAGGGTCTTGCCGCAGCCGGGCGGGCCGTAGAGCAGCACGCCCTTGGGCGGGCGCAGTTCGTGCTCCTTGAAGAGGTCCGGGTAGAGGTAGGGCAGCTCGACCGCGTCGCGGATCATCTCGATCTGGTTGCCCAGACCGCCGATCTGCTCGTAGCCGATGTCCGGGACCTCCTCCAGGACGAGTTCCTCGACCTCGCTCTTGGGCACGACCTCGTAGACGTAGCCGGAACGGGGTTCGAGCAGGAGGGCGTCGCCGGGGCGGATGGTGACGTCGAGGAGGGGTTCGGCGAGCCGGACCACGCGCTCCTCGTCGGTGTGCCCGACGACCAAGGCGCGTTCGCCGTCCTCCAGGACCTCCTTGAGGGTGACGATGTCGCCGACGCGCTCGTAGGTCATGGCCTCGACCACGTTGAGCGCCTCGTTCAACATGACTTCCTGGCCGCGACGCAGTCCGTCGACCTCGACGCTCGGGCTCACGTTCACCCGGAGCTTGCGGCCCCCGGTGAAGATGTCGACGGTGCCGTCCTCGTTGGCCGTCAGGAAGACGCCGAACCCGGCCGGCGGCTGGGCGAGCCGGTCGACCTCTTCCTTGAGGGCCACGATCTGGTCGCGGGCCTCACGGAGCGTGTTCGCGAGGCGTTCGTTCTGGGCGGACACACCGGAAAGGTTGGTCTGTAGCTCGACGATCCGCTCTTCGAGAATCCGCGTGTGGCGCGGTGAGTCGGCGAGCTTGCGCCGCAGTACGGCGATCTCCTGCTCAAGATCGGCGATCTGACCGGCCGGGTCTTCGGACCCTCGACCCGGGCGGATGCCGCGGTTCATGTCGTCGTCGTGGGCTGCCACGGTCCTCACCTCCTCCAAAGGGAGCTGGACGCTTCCTGACCCTACCTGGGTGGGTGACGATTGAAACCCCTAGATCACAAAGACCGTGGGGGTGTGTCCGATCTTCACCCTTGCGCTCTCCCTCACGCCAGGGGAATACCCACGGAATGACCTCTGGAAGCGGCCGGGTATGCCCGGGAACCGGTCAACACCCAACAGACTGCGGCCGACTTGTGGGGGTGGCAGGCCCCTCGGCGGACGAAACGGTGCATCTCCTGTGACGAGCGCCACGGGCCCGGAAGCACCGTGCCGACCGGGTTTTCGCCAGCGGCGGGGATGCCCGGCACCTCACGCTCCGTGTCCCGGGCCGGGGGCTCCCGCCCTGCTCGCGGGCGGTTGTTAAGGTCGGTCGTCAGGCACCCGCGGGCACGGCCTCGACGGGTGAGCATCGGGAACACGGCAGGAGCGACGACGGTGGGGCAAGCGGACCGGTCGGACGGACTCGGAGGCGACGGCGCCGAGCTGGAGGTCTGGATCGACCAGGACCTGTGCACGGGCGACGGCATCTGCGTCCAGTACGCCCCGGATGTCTTCGAGCTGGACATCGACGGGCTGGCGTATGTGAAGAGCGCCGACGACGAGTTGCTCCAGGAGCCCGGCGCGACCACCAGGGTGCCGCTGCCCTTGCTGCGGGACGTGGCCGACTCGGCGAAGGAGTGCCCCGGGGACTGCATCCACGTGCGGCGGGTGGCCGACCGGGTCGAGGTGTACGGACCCGACGCGGCCTGAGCGCCTCCCGGCGCCGTCACGCCCCGAAGGCCGTCCCCGCGTCGGTGCTCGTGAAACGGCCGTCGCGCCAGGTCCAGGTGGTGCGTCGGCGCTCGTCCGGGCAGCAGTTGGGCACGTCGCGCGAGGAGTAGCCGAGCAGCGTCGCGGTCACCGAGCCCGCGCGCACGCCCAGCTCGGCGACGTTGAGCCGCTCCGCGGGCCGGACCAGGGTCGCGACGACCCGGGGGTCGGCTCCGGGCACCCGACCGCGGGTGAGGACGTACACGCCGTTCGGCGGGGTCCCCATGGCGGTGTCGCAGCGCGCCACGGCGACGGTCTCCGGGCTGCCGTCCCCGTCCAGGTCACCGGTGGCCTTCTTGATCACCCGGACCGTGACCGGGCCGCAGTCGATCGGGAAGGTCACGTCGGCGGGGTCGGGCGCGGGGCCCGGGGCGCGGGGCGCTTCGGCGGCGGAACGCCCCGGCTGGACGGCGGTCGCCGGATCCGGTTGCAGGACGGAGGAGGCCGCGATCACGCCGGCGAGCGCGGTGGCGGTGGCCACCCAGTGGATGGGCCGGGTGTGGGTGTGCGCCAGTTCCGGAACGGCGGGTTGCTGCACGAGGAGTGTCTCCTGTGAGGGCTGTGCCGGTGGGGTGGCCAGCATCGTGTCACACCCGCACGGGGCCGGGGAACGGCGGGGCACGGAACGACTGAACGCCCGGACGGCTCCGCCGGGTTCTCCCGTGGGATCGGGAACTCGACGGAGCCGTCCGGGCGTTGGGTGGGTGACCGACGCGCCGGGGCTGGCGGTTCAGCGGGGGGCGCCGCCATCGGCGTTGGGGCCGGCGTAGTCCTCGCCGTAGGCGCCCTTGGCGGGGCGGCGGCGGCGCATCGGGGGCTCGACGCCGTCGGCGAGGCGCCGGGCGGTGAGCAGGAAGCCGGTGTGGCCGATCATGCGGTGGTCCGGGCGGACCGCCAGGCCCTCGATGTGCCAGTTGCGGATCATCGTCTCCCAGGCGGTCGGCTCGTTGAAGCAGCCGATCTCCCGGATGGACTCCACGGTCCGGGCGAGCTGGGTGGTGGTGGCCACGTAGCAGCAGAGGATGCCGCCGGGGACGAGCGCCTTGGAGACGGCCTCCAGGCACTCCCACGGGGCGAGCATGTCGAGGATCACCCGGTCGACGTCGGTGTCGGACAGGTTGTCCTGGAGGTCCCCCACGGTGAGCTGCCAGGCCGGGTGCGGGCCGCCGAAGTAGCGCTCCACGTTCTGCCGGGCGATGTCCGCGAAGTCCTCACGGCGCTCGTAGGAGTGGAGCATGCCCTGGTCCCCGACGGCCCGGAGCAGGAAGCTGCTCAACGAGCCGGAGCCCACCCCCGCCTCCACGACGCGGGCGCCGGGGAAGATGTCCGCGAAGGAGAGGATCTGCCCCGCGTCCTTGGGATAGACCACGGCAGCGCCGCGGGGCATGGACAGGACGTAGTCGGGGAGCAGGGGGCGCAGCGCGAGGTAGGCGACGTTCCCCGTGGTGCGGACAACGCTGCCCTCGGGGGAGCCGATCAGCTCGTCGTGCGGGAAGGAACCCTTGTGGGTGTGGAAGTTCTTCCCCGCTTCGAGCGTGAACGTGTAGTGGCGTCCCTTGGGGTCGGTGAGCTGGACCTGGTCCCCGACCTGGAAGGGCCCGCGGCGGCGGGCGGCACCGGTCGGTTCGGACATGTGACCAGCCTACCCGCCGTCCCGGGGGGCTCGGACCACGGACGGGCCCGGGCCCGGTTCAGGAGGGGCGGGCCATGGCCCGGACGAAGGCCCTCTCCACGTCCGTCGCGGAGAGGACGCCGTAGATCTCGCCGGAGTCCTCGACCACCAGGTACTCGGTGGCGGGGGTGGCGCGCAGGGCGTCCAGGAGGTCCTCGCCGGCCAGCTCGGCGGAGACCCGCATCCCGTCGGTCAGGTCCTGGGCGAGGCCGCTGACGGCGACCCAGGGTCGGCGGTGCTCGGGGACGCCGACGATCGCCGCCTCCCGGACCACGGCGAGCGGTTCCCCGTCCGGGGCGACGACGACCAAGGCGCGGGCCCCGGCGTCGTTGGCGCGCCGCAGCGCCTCGGACAGAGGGGTGTCGGTCTCCACCGGGACGGCGCGGCGGGTCAGGGTGCGGGCCCGCAGTTCGGGCAGGTGCTCCCGGAGCCGGGCCATGCGCAGGCTGTTGCCGGCCCCGGTCCAGATGATGGCGGCGAGGATGGCGGCCAGCAGGGCGTCGGTGATCGTGTCCATCGCGCTGATGTCGTCGGACGCGGGGCCGAGCAGACCGGACTGGGTGAGCAGGGGCAGGCCGATCAGGACCGAGACGGCGAGGGCGCGCCCCACCCAGGCGGCGGCGATGGTGCCGCTCATGGGCTTGCCGGTGATCTTCCAGACCACGGCGCGCAGCATCCGACCGCCGTCGAGCGGCAGGCCCGGCAGCAGGTTGAAGGCGGCCACGATCAGGTTGGAGATCATCAGCCCGGCCAACAGCACTCCGGGGACCGTGTCGGGCTCGACGAACAACATGCCCGCGTAGAAGACCGCGGCGAGCACCAGCGACAGCAGCGGTCCGACGAAGGCGAGGACGAACTCCCGGCCGGGTGTCTCCGACTCCTTCTCGATCTCGGAGACGCCGCCGAAGAACTGGAGCTGGATGCGGCGCACCGGCAGCTTGAAGCGGAGGGCGGCGACGGTGTGCGCGAGCTCGTGGACGAGCACGGAGGCGTAGAACGCGACGGCGAAGAACAGGGAGACCAGGTACCGGGCGCCGCCCAGCTCGGGCAGGACGCGGTCGAGCTGGCCGCCGAAGACCCAGGTGATCAGGGCCGCCACCAGGAACCAGCTGGGGGCGACGTAGACGGGGACCCCGAAGGGCCGGCCCATGAGGATGCCGCCGCCGGGCTCCTTGGTCCGTTGCCGCTGGTCCGGGCCCGCCCCCGGTGCCCCGGGGCCTGCGGGCGGATCGGTCGGCGGGGGGGTGTGGGCGTACGGGTGGCCGGGCGCCCGGTCCGGGGGCCCGCCGTGCTGGGGGCCGCTCGAAGGGGGCGGGCCGTCGTCGGGGTCCGTGGGCGGGGTCGCCGCGACGGGGGCCGCCGGAGTGTCGGGGGCGGGTGTCCCGTCCGCGGGTGCGGCACCGGGCCGGGCGTCGGGGGTGACGTCCGGGTGGTCCGGGTGCGGGGGCCGTCCGGCCGCCGCGTCGCTGTCCGGCTGCGGCTGACCGCTCCCGCCGCTCTCAGTCACGGTGTCCCCTCGTTCGGTGTCCCTCGCCCCCGATCATGCAGTGCGCGGGGGGCCGTGGTCGATGGTATGCGTCCTGGTGTCGGTGGCGGGCCGTAGGGTCTGTCCCCATGGAGACCCGTACCGGCGAGGCCGTGGCACCCGCGCGCCCGGATTCGTTGTCGCCGTCCCGTGCGAGCGATTTCATGCAGTGTCCGCTGTTGTACCGCTTCAGGGTGATCGACAAGCTGCCCGAGAAGCCCAGCGCGGCGGCGACGCGCGGCACCCTGGTCCATGCCGTGCTGGAACGGCTGTTTGACGCTCCTGCCATCGAGCGTACGGCGCCGCGGGCGAAGGCGCTGGTTCCCGGCCAGTGGGAGCGCATGCGCACGGCGAGGCCGGAGCTGGCCGACCTCTTCGCGGCCCCGCAGGACGCGGCGGAGCCCGACCCGGACGGCACCGGCGACGCGGACCGGCTGGCCCGGTGGCTGGCGGAGGCGGAGTCCCTGGTCGAGCGGTGGTTCACACTGGAGGACCCGACCCGGCTGGAGCCCGCCGAGCGCGAACTGTTCGTGGAGGCGCGGCTTCCCTCCGGCCTGCGGCTGCGGGGGATCATCGACCGGGTCGACGTCGCCCCCACCGGCGAGGTCCGGATCGTCGACTACAAGACCGGCAAGGCTCCGCGCCCCGAGTACGCGGAGGGCGCGATCTTCCAGATGACCTTCTACGCGCTGGTGGTGTGGCGCCTCAAGGGCCTGGTGCCGCGGCGTCTGCAACTGGTCTACCTGGGCAGCGGCGACGTCCTCACCTACGACCCGGTGGTCGCGGACCTGGAGCGGGTGGAGCGCAAGGTGCACGCCCTGTGGGAGGCGATCCGGCAGGCCACCGAGACCGGCGACTGGCGCCCCCGGCGGACCAAGCTGTGCGGCTGGTGCGACCACCGGGCGGTCTGCCCGGAGTTCGGGGGCACTCCCCCGCCGTATCCGCTGGCGCTCGGGCCACGGGACGCGGCCTCGGGCGGGGAGTCCGGGGCGGCACCGGCGAACGGCCCCGAACAGGGCAGAATGGGCCCGGACTAGCCGAAGGAGACTCACGTGGCCATCCGTGTCCTACTCGTCGACGACCAGCCGCTGCTGCGCACCGGGTTCCGGATGATTCTGGAGGCCGAGGCCGATCTCGCGGTCGTCGGCGAGGCCGGGGACGGCCTCCAGGCGCTCGACCAGGTGCGCGCGCTCCAGCCCGACGTGGTCCTGATGGACATCCGCATGCCCCGCATGGACGGGGTGGAGGCCACCCGGCAGATCACCGGCCCCGATCGGGACGGGCCGGCCAAGGTCCTGGTGCTGACCACCTTCGACCTCGACGAGTACGTGGTGGAGGCGCTCAAGGCGGGGGCGAGCGGCTTCCTGCTGAAGGACGCGCCGGCGAACGAGTTGGTCCAGGCGATCCGGGTGGTGGCGGCGGGCGAGGCGATGCTCGCGCCGAGCATCACCCGCCGGCTGCTCGACAAGTACGCCGACCACCTCCCCTCGGGGGACGAGCCGGTGCCCGACACCCTGCACACGCTCACCGACCGCGAGGTGGAGGTGTTGAAGCTGGTGGCGCGCGGACTGTCCAACGCGGAGATCGCGGCGGAACTCTTCGTCAGCGAGACCACGGTGAAGACCCACGTGGGCCACGTGCTGACCAAGCTGGGCCTGCGGGACCGGGTCCAGGCCGCGGTGTACGCCTACGAGAGCGGACTGGTGCGCCCCGGCGCCCAGTGACCGCCCGGATGCCACGCGAACGGGCCGGGTCGGGACCCCCGGGGGTCCCGACCCGGCCCGTCGGCAGCCGGTGGCTCAGCTCTTGTTGATCTCCCAGAAGCGGAACACCGTGGAGGCGTCGAGGCAGTTCTCCAGCCCGTAGACGCCGTCCTGGACGACCGCGTACTGCTTGGCCTGCCAGAGCGGGACGATGGGCACCTCGCGCGCCACGATCTGCTGGAGTTCGCCGTACTCGTCGTTGGTGGCGCCGCGGTTGCTCTCGGCGGCGGTCGCCGGGATGAGGTCCCCGGTGATGGTGCGGTTCTCGTAGTTGTTGCCCAGCACGTTGCCCTTGCCGAAGAAGGGTTGGGTGAAGTTGTCCGGGTCCGGGTAGTCCGGCACCCAGCCCTTCACGTACACGCCGTACTTGTTCGCGGCGATGGCCTCGTCGTACCGGTCGATCTCGATCGACCGGACCTCGGCGTCGAACAGCCCGCTGTCGTTCAACTGCCGGGCGATGGCCTTGAACTCCTCGTCGGTGGAGGGCCCGTAGCGCACCGGCGTCGACCACAGGGTCAGCTTCACCTTGTCGGTGATGCCCTCCTCGGCGAGCGCCGCCTTGGCCTTGGCCCGCTGCGGACGGCTGCCGTACTCGTCGAAGAACGCCGTGTTGTGGGCGGTGATCCCGGCCGGGATGATGGAGTACAGCGGTTCGGCGGTGGAGTCGTAGACCTCCTGGACGAGGGCCTCGCGGTCGATCAGGTAGGCGATCGCCTTGCGAACCCCCTTCTTCCCGACCACCGGGTCCTTCAGGTTGAAGACCAGGTGCTGCACCTCGGCGCTGCTCCCGGCGACGACGTCGATGCCGGAGGCGGTGCTGGTGTCGGTCTCGATCTCGGCGATGTCCTTGGCCGCGAGGCCGCGGTAGGCGACGTCGACCTCCTTGCCGAGCAGCGCGCGCTTCAACGCCTTCTGGTCGCCGCGGAAGAGCCGCAGGGTGATCTTGGAGTTGCGGAGCTTGGCGGTGCCCCGGTACGCGTCGTTGCGGGAGAACTCCGCCCGGTCCTCGGCGAAGGAGTCGAGCGTGTAGGGGCCAGAGCCGACCGCCTCGCCGTCCGTGCGCAGCTTGTCCGCGGGGTACTCGCGGCGGTCCACGATCGAACCGGCACCGGAAGCGATCTTGCTGGGGAAGGTGGCGTCGGGGACGTTCAGCCGGAAGACGACCGTACGGGCGTCGGGCGTCTCGACCTCGTCGAGCATGGGGAACATGATCGCCGGGCCGGCATCGTCATTGATGCGCATCATGCGGTCGAAGGAGTGCTTCACGTCGGCCGAGGTCAGCTCGTTGCCGTTGCTGAACTTGAGGTCCTTGCGCAGGATGCACTCGAACACCTTGGTCTCCACGTCGGTGAAGCCGCAGCGCTCGGCCGCCTCCGGCTCCGGTTCGGTGCTGCCGACGGGGAAGCTCAGTAGGGACTGGAACACGTTGTTGAACAGCAGCCACGAGCCGGGATCGTATCCGGCGGCCGGGTCGGTGGACTGTACGTCGTCGGACATGCCGACCACGACGGAACCACCGCTACCGGAACCGCCGTTCTCCGTGCCGCAGCCGGTCAGGGTGGCGGCGGCCAGTCCCGTCGCGACGGACAGGGCGGACCACTGGGTGCGCTTCTTCACTATCTACCTTGGGGGGGTCAGAGGGAGTCAGCCGCTGACTCCGCGGCTCAGCTCCCACAACTGAAGGTTCGACGAGGAGTCGAGTGCCCATTCGGCTCCTTGGACGTCGTCGCGCGCGGCCACGTACTGCCGGCCTTGCCACAGGGGCAGTACGGGAACGTCCTCGGCGACGATGTCCTGGATCTCCTCGATGCTGCGCGACGCGCCCGTGCGGTCGGCCTCCCGGCGCGACCGGGGGATCAGGTCGTCACGGATGGCGCTGTTCACGTACGGCAGCGCGAGGAAGTTTCCCTTGTCGAGGAAGGGGGCGAGGAAGTTGTCGGCGTCGGGGAAGTCGGGGAACCATCCGAGGCCGTACACCGCGTACGTACCGTCGAGTTCTTCGGCGCGGAACTTCTTCCATTCCGTGCCCTTGACCTCGACGTCGAACAGACCACTGGCGTTGAGTTGCTTCTTCAGCACCGCGAACTCCTTCGCGGTGCCGGGGCCGTAGTGGTCGGTGGTGTAGTGCAGGGTGAGCTTGACCGGTGTGGTGACACCCGCCTTGCTCAGGATCGAGCGGGCCTTGTCGGTGCTCGGTGCGCCGTACCGGTTGAAGAAGGCGCTGGAGTGTCCGGGGAGGGTGACCGGAACCAGGGAGTACAGCGGGTCCGCCATCTCCCCGTACACGGTGGAGGTCAGTGCGCCGCGGTCGACGAGTTGGGCCATGGCCTGCCGGACCGCCTTCTTGCGGACCCCGGGCGCCTCGGTGTTGAAGCCGAGGTAGCGGATCTCCAGCCCGGGCGTCTCGACCAGCTTGACGTCCTCGTCGGCGCCGTCGGACAGCTTCTTGATCTGCTCCGGGGACATGGTGCGGGTCATCAGGTCGATCTCGCCCGCGTCGAGCGCCGCGCCCATGGCCCCGGCGTCCACGAACGGACGGAGTTCGACCTTGCCGTTCTTGGGCGTGTGCTGGCCCTGGTACTTCTCGTTCTTGGTGAACACGGCCTTGGTGAGGCGGCCGTCCTTCGTCTCGGCCTCCAGGGTGTACGGCCCGGAACCGTCGACGCGGAACCCCTCGCGGAGCCGGTCACGGGGGTACTCCTCGGGGTGCACGATCCCCGCGACGGGGGTGGCGAGCTTGAACGGGAAGGTCGCGTCGGGGGTCTTCAGATGGAAGATGACCTTCTTGTACCCCTGGGTCTCGACGGTGTCGATGGTGTTCAACAGGCTGGCGACACCGCTGGACGACTTGATGCCCAGGACCCGGTCGATGGAGTACTTGACGTCGGTCGCGGTGACGGCTTCGCCGCCCGCGAAGGTGAGGCCGTCGCGCAGGGTGCACTCGTAGCGCTCGTTGCCGGTGTCGGTGAAGGCACAGCTCTCGGCCGCCTCCGGCACCGGTTCGCCGCCGCCCCGTTCCATCGTCATCAGCGTCTGGAGGGTCTGCCGCAGCAGGTTCCAGGAGCCCGCGTCGTAGGCGTGCGCCGGGTCGAGGGGACCCGGGGAGTGCTCGGTCGCCGCGAAGGAGTCGGTGGTGCCGACGGTGATCGCGTGACCCTTCCGGTCCCCGCCGCCCGGCTCGCCGCATCCGACGAGGACCGGAGTGAACAGGCCGAGGACGGCCGGCAACACCAACGTCTTGCGGTTCATGGGCGGGGTTCTCCAGAGCGGTTGCTCCCGGACGTCGGCGGGGGGTGTGGGCGGCGTCAGGGATTCCGGTGATGTTCTGGCGACGACCCTAGTCCGATGCGCCCCTTTGCCCGGACCGGGCGGTTCCCCTCCTCCATCACGCTCCGGAACCGGCGGTCGACGGACCGAACAGCGGGGCGGCGGAAGGTATCGTGCACCCTCCCCCCAATCGGGACACATGGACCCGACCGCGGGTCGCCCCCGGAGACGCTCCGCAGGGGGTGGGCGTCCCGATCACACCCAGCGATGTGTCAAAGCTCACAGGGTTGGGCACGGCGATCCGTCGGGCCCTCCCCCGATCCACCGGAACATTCCACCCGAACCGGTCACATGACATGCACAGTTGATGGTTTCATCACCTGCGCGGGGGTGGGAACGGTCGGAAGCCCACCGGTCGGAGGCGCCTGCGGCCGCCTCCCGCCGACACCCACGGTGACGGCGGGCGCGGCCCCCGGCGGCGGTTCCCGGGAGGACGGGGGGTCAGTTCGGGCTCATCAGGTCGTGGAGGAAGGCCAGGTCCACGTCCTCCAGGGACGTGACGATCGTGCGGCCGGCGGCGGCCAGGATCGGGGAGACCGAGGGCACGACCACCACCCGGCAGCCCGCGGCCTCGGCGGCGGCGACCCCGGTGGCGGCGTCCTCGACGACGGCGCAGCGGGTCGGGTCGACGCCCAGCCCCGCCGCTGCCCGCAGATACGGGTCCGGGAAGGGCTTGGTCCGCTCCACCTCGTCCCCGGCGACCGTCAGGTGGAAGTTCTCGTGTCCGAGCGAGTGCAGGACCCGGTCGATGACCCGGCGGTGCGAGGCCGAGACCAGGGCGGTGGGGACCCGGTGGGCGGCCAGCTCGGCGAGCAGCCGCGTCGCGCCCGGCATCAGCGGCAGCGCTCGGCTGATGCGCCGCTCGAAGCCCTCGTTGAGCAGCACGGTCAGTTCGGGGAGCGTGATGTCGGCGCCGGTCGCCTCGATGAGGAACCCCGCGCTGCGGGACATGGGGCCGCCGACCACGACCGTGCGCCAGGCGTCGTCCAGCCGGTGCCCGAGCGCGGCGAAGACCTCCGCCTCCGCCTCCCACCAGATGCCCTCGGTGTCGACGAGCGTGCCGTCCATGTCGAGGAGGACGGCCTGGAGCGCGGAACCGTCGGAAGGTCGACTGCCGAACGCGGGAACCGTGGTGGTCATCCGGGCACCTCCGGGAGGGACGAAGAGGCCGGCTGCGGTTCCGCGGAGGATCTCACGAACGGGCAGCCGGCCTGCACTGGACAGACCAGTGTACGACCTCGGGGCGCGGCACGCCGGACGGAAGCGGGCCGGTCCCGGTCCGTCCGGCCCGCAGGCCGGAAACCGGGTGCGCGGCTGGTGGCGTCCGGGTGGGGGACGCCACCGGCCGCACCGGTCGACCCGGCTCAGCGGGCGTTGAAGTACTTCGCCTCCGGGTGGTGGATCACGATGGCGTCGGTGGACTGCTCGGGGTGCAGCTGGAACTCCTCGGAGAGGAGCACGCCGATCCGCTCCGGCTCCAGCAGCCGGGCGATCTTGGCGCGGTCCTCCAGCTCGGGGCAGGCCCCGTAGCCGAGCGAGAAGCGGGCCCCGCGGTACTTCAGCGCGAACATGTCCTCGATGCCGGCCGGGTCCTCCCCGGCGAAGCCCAGCTCGGAGCGGACCCGGGCGTGCCAGTACTCGGCCAGGGCCTCGGCGAGCTGCACGGAGAGCCCGTGCAGCTCCAGGTAGTCGCGGTAGGCGTTGGCCTCGAAGAGTTCGGCGGTGGCCTCGCCGATCCGGGAGCCGACGGTGACGACCTGGAGGCCCACCACGTCGACCTCGCCGGACTCCTCGGGGCGGAAGAAGTCGGCCAGGCACAGGCGCCGGCCCCGGCGCTGGCGCGGGAAGGTGAAGCGGGTGCGCTCGTTGCCCTGCTCGTCCAGGACGACCAGGTCGTCGCCCTTGGAGACGCACGGGAAGTAGCCGTACACGACGGCCGCCTCCAGCAGGTTCGCGGTCTGGAGCTTGTCGAGCCAGCCCCGCAGTCGGGGGCGGCCCTCGGTCTCGGCCAGTTCCTCGTAGCTGGGGCCGTCACCGGCGCGGTTCTGCTTCAGCCCCCACTGCCCCTTGAACAGGGCGCCCTCGTCCAGCCAGGAGGCGTACTCCTTGAGCTGGATGCCCTTGACCACCCGGGTGCCCCAGAACGGCGGGGTCGGGACCGGGTTGTCGGTGGCGACGTCGGAGCGGACGGTGCCCTCCTCGGGCAGGTCCTGCGCGACCGGGGAGGCGGTCGCCCGCACCCGGCGCTGCTTGAGCTCGGGCAGCACCGCACCCGGCACCCCGCGCTTGACGGCGATCAGCGCGTCCATCAGCCGTAGGCCCTCGAAGGCGTCCCGGGCGTAGCGGACCTCGCCCTCGTAGATCTCGTGCAGGTCCTGTTCGACGTAGGCGCGGGTGAGGGCGGCGCCGCCGAGGATGACCGGGTAGTCGGCGGAGAGCCCGCGCTGGTTCAGCTCCTCCAGGTTCTCCTTCATGATCACGGTGGACTTCACCAGGAGGCCGGACATGCCGATGACGTCGGCGCGGTGCTCCTCGGCGGCCTCCAGGATCGCGGAGACGGGCTGCTTGATGCCGATGTTGACGACGTTGTAGCCGTTGTTGGACAGGATGATGTCCACGAGGTTCTTGCCGATGTCGTGGACGTCCCCGCGGACGGTGGCGAGCACGATGGTGCCCTTGCCCTCCGCGTCCGACTTCTCCATGTGGGGTTCGAGGTAGGCGACCGCGCCCTTCATGACCTCGGCGGACTGGAGCACGAACGGCAGTTGCATCTGGCCGGAGCCGAAGAGCTCGCCGACGACCTTCATGCCGTCCAGCAGGGTCTCGTTGACGATGTCGAGCGCCGGACGTTCGGCGAGCGCGGCGTCGAGGTCGGCCTCCAGCCCGTTCTTCTCGCCGTCGATGATGCGGCGCTTGAGGCGCTCGTCCAGCGGCAGCGCGGCGAGTTCCTCGGCCTTGCCCGCCTTCATCGACTTGGTGTCGACGCCCTCGAAGAGCTCCAGCAGCCGCTGGAGGGGGTCGTACCCCTCGGCCCGGCGGTCGTAGACCAGGTCGAGGGCGACCTTGACCTGTTCCTCGTCGAGCCGGGCGATGGGCAGGATCTTGGAGGCGTGGACGATGGCCGAGTCGAGGCCGGCCTTGACGCACTCGTCGAGGAAGACGGAGTTAAGGACCAGTCGGGCGGCCGGGTTGAGGCCGAAGGAGATGTTGGACAGCCCGAGGGTGGTCTGCACGTCGGGGTGGCGGCGCTTGAGTTCGCGGATGGCCTCGATGGTGGCGACGCCGTCCTTGCGGGACTCCTCCTGACCGGTGCAGATGGTGAAGGTCAGGGTGTCGATGAGGATGTCCGACTCGTGGATGCCCCAGTTGCCGGTGAGGTCGTCGATGATGCGCTCGGCGATCTCGACCTTCTTCTCGACGGTGCGGGCCTGCCCCTCCTCGTCGATGGTCAGGGCCATCAGGGCGGCGCCGTGCTCCCGGGCGAGTGCGGTGACCCTGGCGAACCGGGACTCGGGGCCGTCGCCGTCCTCGTAGTTGACCGAGTTGATGACGGCCCGTCCGCCGAGCTTCTCCAGCCCGGCCCGGATGACCTCGACCTCGGTGGAGTCCAGGACGATCGGCAGGGTGGAGGCGGTGGCGAAGCGGCCGGCCAGTTCCGCCATGTCCGCGACGCCGTCGCGGCCCACGTAGTCGACGCACAGGTCGAGCATGTGGGCGCCCTCGCGGATCTGCTCCCGGGCGATCTCCACGCAGTCGTCCCAGCGTCCGTCGAGCATGGCGGTGCGGAACTTCTTGGAGCCGTTGGCGTTGGTGCGCTCGCCGATGGCGAGGTACGAGGTGTCCTGTCGGAAGGGCACCGTCTGGTACAGCGAGGCCGCGCCGGGCTCCGGGTGCGGTTCACGGGCGGGCGGGGTGACGCCGCGGACGCGTTCCACGACCTGGCGCAGGTGCTCGGGGGTGGTGCCGCAGCAGCCGCCGACCAGGGAGAGCCCGTACTCGCGGACGAAGGTCTCCTGCGCGTCGGCGAGTTCGGGGGCGCCGAGCGGGTAGTGGGCGCCGTCCTTGCCGAGCACGGGCAGACCCGCGTTCGGCATGCAGGAGAGCGGGATGCGGGAGTTGCGGGCGAGGTAGCGCAGGTGCTCGCTCATCTCGGCGGGGCCGGTGGCGCAGTTCAGCCCGATCATGTCGATGCCGAGCGGCTCCAGGGCGGTGAGCGCGGCGCCGATCTCGGAGCCGAGCAGCATGGTGCCGGTGGTCTCGACGGTCACCGAGCAGATGATCGGCAGCCGGCCGCCGGTGGCCTCCAGTGCGCGGTGGGAGCCGAGGATGGACGCCTTGGTCTGGAGCAGGTCCTGGGTGGTCTCGACGATGAGGGCGTCCGCCCCGCCGGCGATGAGTCCCTCCGCGTTGCGTTGGTAGTAGTCGCGCAGCGTGGTGAAGGGCGCGTGTCCCAGGGTGGGCAGCTTGGTGCCGGGGCCGATGGAGCCGAGCACCCAACGCTGCTGGCCGGTGGCGGTGGTGAACTCGTCGGCGACCTCGCGGGCGATGCGGGCGCCCGCCTCGGACAGCTCGAACACCCGCTCGGGGATGTCGTACTCGCCGAGGGCGGAGTAGTTGGCGCCGAAGGTGTTGGTCTCGACGCAGTCGACGCCGACCCCGAAGTACGCCTCGTGGACGGTGCGGACGATGTCGGGGCGGGTGACGTTGAGGATCTCGTTGCAGCCTTCGAGGTCCTGGAAGTCCGCAAGGGTGGGGTCCTGTGCCTGGAGCATCGTGCCCATGGCGCCGTCCGCGACCACGACACGGCTGGCGAGGGCTTCTCGCAGGGCGTCGGTGCGGGCTCGGCTGTCGGCGGGCACGGCGGACGGGTGGGGCGACGAGGCCATGTGAGGGGCTCCCTGGGATGCGACGGCTGTCGGCTTTGCGACTCCACGGGGAAGTCGCACGTGCCCAGGGTAACCGGGAGGCCGGGGAGCGCGCGGGGCGCGTCCACGGGGCGGACGTGCACACAGGGCGCACGCCCCCCTTGGGGCGTACGCGGGGCGGCTTCCCGTGGTCACCGGTTCGGGGCCGGCGGGACGGCCGCCGGCTGGGCCGATCGAGGGCATTCGGTCGGCCGCTCGGGTGGCGTGCTCCGCACCCGATCCACCGGGTCGCGCGCGCCCGGCGGCCGGGAGCGCGGCGGATGCGGACCGGGGCGGTCCGCGCGCCGCCGGGGCGGCGGACGTCCGGCGGTGGTGGCATCGGGTGTCACCCTCGCCTCCGGGCGGGTGGAAACATACGTGGACCGTTCGACATCCCCGGACGACGAAGACCGATACTGTTCAGCATCGTCGAACGTGCTACGCGGGCGGCGGCGAGTGGACCAGAGAACGGAGAAGGCTGCGATGGCCAGGAACATCCAGTCGCTCGAACGGGCCGCGGCGGTGTTGCGCCTGCTCGCCGGCGGTGAGCGACGACTCGGCCTCTCGGACATCTCCTCCGCCCTCGGCCTCGCCAAGGGCACCGCCCACGGCATCCTGCGGACCCTCCAGTCGGAGGGCTTCGTCGAGCAGGACCAGGCGTCCGGCCGCTACCAGCTGGGCGCCGAGTTGCTGCGGCTCGGCACCACCTACCTCGACGTCCACGAACTGCGGGCGCGCGCCCTGGTGTGGACGGACGACCTCGCCCGGTCCAGCGGCGAGAGCGTGTACCTCGGCGTGCTGCACCAGCACGGGGTGCTGATCGTGCACCACGTGTTCCGTCCGGACGACAGCCGACAGGTGTTGGAGGTGGGGGCGATGCAGCCGCTGCACTCCACGGCCCTGGGCAAGGTGCTCGCGGCCTACGACCCGGTGGCGCACAGCGAGGCGCTGGAGGGGGAGCGCAAGGCGTTCACCCCGCGGACGGTGTGCGACGCGGAGGGCTTCGAGGGCCTGCTCGACCTGACCCGCTCCCGGGGGTACGCCTCCGACGTCGAGGAGACCTGGGAGGGCGTGGCCTCGGTGGCGGCGCCGATCCACGACCGGCGCCGGATGCCGGTGGGCGCGGTGGGCGTCACCGGCGCGGTGGAGCGGGTCCGCCAAGCGGACGGCGCACTGCGCCCCGAGCTGATCGCCTCGGTGCGCGAGTGCGCCCGGTCGGTCTCCCGGGACCTGGGCGCGGGCCGCTTCTGACCCCGGGCCGCCCCCCTCCTCCTCTCTCCCCCCGCCCCGCGGGCGGGGGGCGCTCCGCCCTGCGCGGACGCGCCTGCACACCCACCACCGAGACCGCCGGGGGACGCGCTCGGCGATGACGGAACCCTTGACGCGCCGATGACGCCCGGCGAGACTCCCGTCCATCGGTCGGCATTGTCGAACACCTAACGGCAATAGGCGTTAGAGTGTGGCGACACAAGCAACAAAGGAGTCGCGGGTGTCCACCTCCGACATCTTCATCGGCGAGACGATAGGCACCGCCGTCCTCATCCTCTTGGGCGGTGGTGTGTGCGCCGCGGTCACCCTGAAGCGGTCCAAGGCCAGGGACACCGGCTGGCTGGTGATCGTCCTCGGCTGGGGCCTCGCGGTGATGACCGCGGCCTACCTCGCCGGCGGGGTCTCCGGGGCCCACCTCAACCCCGCGGTCACCCTGGGCCTCGCCGTCCAGGGCGGTACCGCATGGGGCGACGTCCCCGCCTACGCCGCCGCCCAGCTCCTGGGCGCGATGCTCGGCGCCGTGCTCGTGTGGCTCGCGTACTACGGCCACTTCCAGGCGCATCTGACCGACCGGGACCTCGTCGGAGCACCCGGCACCCGGGACCCCGCGGCGCCCGGCCCGGTCCTCGGGATCTTCTCCACCGCCCCGGAGATCCGCAACGCGGTGCAGAACGTCACCACCGAGGTCCTCGCCACCGTCGTCCTGGTCCTCGCGATCCTCACCCAGGGCCTGAACGCGGACGGCGACGGGCTCGGCGTCCTCGGGGCGCTGATCACCTCCCTGGTCGTGGTGGGCATCGGCCTCTCCCTGGGCGGCCCCACCGGCTACGCCATGAACCCGGCCCGCGACCTCGGCCCCCGCGTCGTCCACGCCCTGCTCCCGTTGCCCAACAAGGGCGGGTCCGACTGGAGCTACGCATGGGTACCCGTGGTGGCCCCGCTGATTGGCGGGGCCGCCGCGGGCGGTATCTACAACATCGCCTTCGCGTAGTCACCGAGACCCGCGCGCACCAGAACCAGCGAGACACGCACGGCCCGGGCCGACCGCCCGGGGCCCGGAACCAGGAGCAGAACCGTGACCGACGCCGCCACCGCCCCCGCCGGACCGTTCATCGCCGCGATCGACCAGGGCACCACGTCCAGCCGCTGCATCGTCTTCGACCGGGACGGCCGGATCGTCTCCGTCGACCAGAAGGAGCACGAACAGATCTTCCCCAAGCCCGGCTGGGTGGAGCACGACGCCACCGAGATCTGGACCAATGTGCAGGAGGTCGTCGCCGGAGCGATCCGCAAGGCGGGCATCACCCGACAGGACGTGCTCGCCATCGGCATCACCAACCAGCGCGAGACCACGCTGCTGTGGGACCGGAACACCGGCGAGCCGGTGCACCACGCCATCGTCTGGCAGGACACCCGCACCGACGGGCTCTGCAAGGAACTGGGCCGCAACGTCGGCCAAGACCGGTTCCGCCGCGAGACGGGCCTCCCCCTCGCCAGCTACTTCTCCGGGCCCAAGGCCCGCTGGCTGCTGGAGAACGTGCCGGGGCTCGCGGAGCGCGCCGAAGCCGGGGACATCCTCTTCGGCACCATGGACAGCTGGGTGATCTGGAACCTCACCGGCGGCGTCGACGGCGGGCGGCACGTCACCGACGTCACCAACGCCTCCCGCACCCTGCTGATGAACCTGCACACCCTCCAGTGGGACCCGAAGATCGCGGCGTCCATCGGGGTGCCGATGCAGATGCTGCCCGAGATCCGCTCCTCCTCGGAGGTGTACGGCGAGGTCACCGGCGGCGCCCTCGGCGAACTGCTCGGCGGCATCCCGGTCGCCTCCGCCCTCGGCGACCAGCAGGCGGCCCTGTTCGGACAGACCTGCTTCGACGTCGGCGAGGCCAAGTCCACCTACGGCACCGGCACGTTCATGCTGATGAACACCGGCGACAAGCGGATCAACTCCTACTCCGGCCTGCTCACCACGGTCGGCTACCGCATCGGCGAACAGGACCCGGTGTTCGCCCTGGAGGGCTCCATCGCCGTCACCGGCTCCCTGGTGCAGTGGATGCGCGACCAGATGGGCCTGATCAACTCCGCGGCGGAGATCGAGACCCTGGCCTCCTCCGTCGAGGACAACGGCGGCGCCTACTTCGTCCCCGCCTTCTCCGGGCTCTTCGCCCCGTACTGGCGCTCCGACGCCCGCGGGGTGATCGCCGGCCTGACCCGGTACGTCACCAAGGCCCACCTCGCCCGCGCCGTGCTGGAGGCCACCGCCTGGCAGACCCGGGAGATCACCGACGCGATGACCAAGGACTCCGGCGTCGAACTGACCGCGCTCAAGGTCGACGGCGGCATGACCTCCAACAACCTGCTGATGCAGACGCTCTCCGACGTCCTGGACGCGCCCGTGGTGCGGCCCATGGTCGCCGAGACGACCTGCCTCGGCGCGGCCTACGCGGCCGGCCTCGCGGTCGGCTTCTGGCCGGACACCGACGCCCTGCGCGCCAACTGGCGCCGGGCCGCCGAGTGGACGCCCCGCATGGACGCGGAGAAGCGGGAGCGCGAGTACAAGAGCTGGCTCAAGGCCGTCGAACGGTCCATGGGCTGGATCGACCACGCAGAAGAGAGCTGACCCCCGGCGCCGCCGGGCCACCCCCGGCGGCGCCCCGCACGACGAGGAGCACCACCATGACCACCCGACCGGGCGCCGCCTACCCCACCCTCGGACTGCACCCGCCCGCCGGCTCCACCCCCAGCCGCGCGCAGACCCGGGAGCAGTTGTCACGGGCGACGTACGACCTCCTGGTCATCGGCGGCGGCATCCTGGGCATCTCCACCGCCTGGCACGCCGCCCAGTCCGGACTGCGGGTGGCCCTGGTGGACGCCGCCGACTTCGCCGGCGCCACCTCCTCCGCCTCCTCCAAACTGCTCCACGGCGGGCTGCGCTACCTCCAGACCGGCGCCGTGAGGCTGGTCGCCGAGAACCACCTGGAACGACGTGCGGTCTCCCGCGAAGTGGCGCCCCACCTGGCGAACCCGCTGACCTTCTACCTCCCCGTCTACAAGGGCGGCCCGCACGGCGCGGCCAAGCTCGGCGCGGGCGTCTTCGCCTACTCGGCGCTCTCCGCCTTCGGCGACGGCGTCGGCCACCTGCTCTCCCCCGCCCGGGCCCGGCGGGACGTGCCGGAGCTGCGCACCGAGAACCTGAAGGCGGTCGCGGTCTACGGCGACGGCCAGATGAACGACTCGCGGATGGCCCTGATGACGGTGCGCGCGGCGGTGGAGGCCGGAGCGGTGGTCCTCAACCACGCCGAGGTCACCGGCTTGCGCTTCACCCGGGGCCGGGTCACCGGAGCCGAACTCAAGGACCGGCTGGAGGGCACCGAGTTCGGCGTGGACGCGCGGCTGGTGCTCAACGCGACCGGTCCGTGGGTGGACCGCCTGCGGCGGATGGAGGACCCGGGCGCAGCCCCCTCGGTACGGCTCTCCAAGGGCGCCCACCTGGTCCTCAAGCGCACCTCACCCTGGCGCGCGGCACTGGCCACGCCCATCGACAAGTACCGCATCACCTTCGCCCTGCCCTGGGAGGACATGCTGCTGCTCGGCACCACCGACGAGGCGTTCGAGGGCGACCCGGCGGACGTGGCGGTGACCGAGCGGGACACCGCCCAGATCCTCGACGAGGCCGCCTTCTCGGTGCGGGACCGCCAGCTGGACCGCTCGCTGATCACCTACGCCTTCGCGGGGCTGCGGGTGCTGCCGGGCGGGCCGGGCGACACCTCCAAGGCCAAGCGGGAGACCGTGGTCAGCGAGGGCCGCGGCGGCATGCTGTCGGTGGCCGGCGGCAAGTGGACCACGTTCCGGCACATCGGCCGGACCGTGGTGGAGAAGCTGGCCGCGCTGCCCGGCCGACCGCTGGGCGAGGACATGGAACCGGTGTCGGCACTGCCCGGCCGGCTGCCGCTGCCCGGCATCGCCAACCCCCGGGCGGTGGCGCACCGGCTGCTGGTCGACGGCCCCGCACCGGGCCCGCGGATGGCCGCCGACACCGCCCGCCACCTGGCCACCCACTACGGTTCCCTCGCCTTCGACGTGGCCCGGCTCGCCAACGAGGACCCCGCGCTGGCCGAGCGCATCCACCCGGACGCTCCCGAGGTGTGGGCCCAGGTGGTGTACGCCCGCGACCACGAGTGGGCCGTGACCGTCGACGACGTGCTGCGCCGCAGGACCACGCTGACCGTCCGCGGACTGGACACCGAGGAGGTCCGGGCCCGCACCCGGCGGCTGCTGGACGCCCGCCGCTGAACCGGCGCGCGGGGTCCGCCGTCGCCCCCGGCGGCGGACCCCGCGCCGGGCGGCCCGGGCGCGCCCCCGCGGTACCGGACCGGGCAGGTCCCGCCCCGTGCCGGTGGAAGCACTGCGGAAACGGTTCGTGCAGCCGGTGTGCCGGTTCGCCGTGCCGGGTGTCACGGGGCGTTGACCGGGGCAGTGTCCGTTCACTCCCCCGTGCAAGGGCCCTGCGGTGGGGTGCTCCGATGGCCGTAAGGTTGGGGCGTACGCAAGGGCTTGTCGGAAGGAGGCGCTGGGTGATCGAGCTCGACGGGGTACCCGAGCTGATCGACCCGGTCATGGTGGCCGCGTTCGAGGGCTGGAACGATGCCGGTGACGCCGCCTCCACCGCGGTGGCGCACCTGGACAAGGAGTGGAAGGGCGAGGTCTTCGCCGCGCTCGACGCGGAGGACTACTACGACTTCCAGGTCAATCGTCCCACGGTGTGGTTGGACGGCGGCGTACGGAAGATCACCTGGCCGACGACCCGGCTCTCCGTGGTGCGGATCGGCGGGGACAAGCCGCGGGACCTGGTCCTGGTCCGGGGGATCGAACCCTCGATGCGGTGGCGGTCCTTCTGCAACGAACTGCTGGGATTCGCGCATGAGTTGGGCGTGGAGCTGGTGGTGATCCTGGGCGCCCTGCTCGGTGACACCCCGCACACCCGGCCGGTGCCGGTCAGCGGGGTCACCTCCGATCCGGACCTGGCCCGCACCATGGACCTGGAGGAGACCAAGTACGAGGGCCCGACCGGGATCGTCGGCATCCTCCAGGAGGCGTGCACCCACGCGGGGGTCCCCGCGGTGTCCCTGTGGGCGGCCGTCCCACACTACGTCTCGCAGCCCCCGAACCCGAAGGCGACCCTGGCCCTGCTGAACCGGCTGGAGGACCTGATCGACCTGCGCATCCCGCTCGGGGAGCTGCCGGAGGACGCCCGGGCCTGGCAGCTCGGGGTGGACCAGCTCGCCGCCGAGGACTCCGAGGTGGCGGAGTACGTCCAGACCCTGGAGGAGGCCAAGGACACCGCGGAACTGCCGGAGGCGTCCGGCGAGGCCATCGCCCGCGAGTTCGAGCGCTATCTGCGGCGCCGGGACGGCGGCGGCGGTTCCGCGGCCACCGCACCGGGTCTCGCGACCGAGGGCGAAGCCGGCGCGTACCTGCGGGAGACGCCTGGCGAGCGCACCCGTCCGCCCCGACCGCAACGGGCGGCCGAGGGGAGCGAGCCCGCGGAGCCGGTGGAGCCCGGCAACGAGGAGCAGCCCCCGGCCCAGGACCAGCCGAAGGACGGCGGCGGGGACGCCCCGTCCGGCTCGGAGGACGGCCCGGACGGCCCGGACCCGACGCCGGAGGACTGAGCCCGGCCCGGTCGTCCTCCGGGTCCGGAAGAATTTCCCGGCGGGGTTGTCGATCCGGTGGGGTCCCGTTCGTCGTAAGGGTGTACGGCGGGTCGGCCGCCGGACACCATGACGACGGGAGACCGACCGTGAAGTACATGCTGCTGATCCAGGCGGGCGCCGAGGGAACGACGGACGGTGCCGCCGCCGACCCCGGATGCGAGGTCGCGGAGTGGATCGCCTACACCGAGGCCGTCCGGGACGCGGGGATCTACGTGTCGGGCGAGGCCCTCGCGGACCTCGTCACCGCCACCACCGTGCGGGTCGACGCCGCGGGCGGGCGGAGCGTGACCGACGGGCCGTTCGCGGAGAGCCGCGAGGTCCTCGGTGGCTTCTACGTCATCGACGTGCCCGACCTGGACACCGCGCTGGACTGGGCCGCCCGCTGTCCCGGGGCCCGCGGCGACGGTGCCGTCGTGGTCCGGCCGGTGGCCGGCGACGGCGACTTCGGTGACTGAGGGGACGACGACCGCGGCGGGCACGGACCGGAGCGCCGCCGACCGGGCGGTGGAGAAGGTGTTCCGCGAGGAGCACGGACGGCTGTTGGCCTCCCTCGTCAGCCGGTTCGGGGACCTCGACCTGGCCGAAGAGGTCGCCGCCGAGGCCGTCGAAGCGGCCCTGCGGCACTGGCCCGTGGACGGGGTCCCCCGCCGGCCGGGCGCCTGGCTGCTGACCACGGCCCGGCGCCGTGCCGTGGACCGGCTGCGGCGGGACCGGACGTACGCGGCCCGGCTCGCGGTCCTGGGGGTCGACGCCGACCGGTCCGCCCCGGCCCCGCCGGCCGACGCGGACCGGGACCTGCCCGACGAGCGGTTGCAGCTGTTCTTCACCTGCACCCATCCGGCGCTGCCCGCGGACGCCCGGGGCGCCCTGGTCCTGCGCTGCCTCGCCGGGTTGACCACCCCGGAGGTGGCCCGGGCCCAGCTCGCGTCGGAGACGACGACGGCCCAGCGGATCGTCCGGGCCAAGAAGAAGATCCGCGAGGCCCGCATCCCGTTCCGGGTGCCGGGCCCCGACGAACTGCCGCAACGGCTGCCCGGAGTGCTCCAGGTGCTCTACTCCCTCTTCACCGAGGGGTACGCGGCCAGCGGCGGGCCACGGTTGCAGAGGTCGGACCTCGCCGAGGAGGCGATCAGGCTGACCCGGCTGCTGCGCGGACTGCTCCCCGGGGAACGGGAGGTCACGGGGTTGCTGGCGCTGATGTTGCTGGTGCACGCACGGCGGGCGGCGCGCACCGGCCCGGACGGCGCCCTGGTTCTGATGGCGGACCAGGACCGTGGGCGCTGGGACCGGCCGATGATCGAGGAAGGGCTCGCCCTGGTGCCCCCGGCGCTCGTCCCGGGCCCGCCCGGACCCTACGCCGTGCAGGCCGCGATCGCCGCACTGCACGACGAGGCGCCCGACGTGCCGGGCACCGACTGGCCGCAGATCGTGGCCCTGTACGACGTGCTGTCGGCGCTCGCCCCGTCCCCGGTCGTCGCGCTGAACCGGGCGGTGGCGGTGGCCATGCGGGACGGCCCCGGAGCCGGGCTCGAACTGTTGGACGCCCTCGCCGAGGAACCCCGGTTGCGCCGCCACCACCCCTACCCCGCAGCCCGTGCGGAACTGCTGGCACGGCTCGGCCGACGCGCCGAGGCCGCCGCGGCCTACCGCGCGGCCCTCGCCCTCGCCGGCACCGAGCCGGAACGGGACCACCTGCGGCGACGGCTGCGGGAGGTGGGGGGCTGAGCCCGGCCGGGCCCGCTCCATGGAGCGGGCCCGGCCGGTCGGGTGCCACGCCGGACGGTTACAGGGCGACGCCCAGCAGGGCGTCGACGGCGCGGGAGACCACCCCGGGCGCGCCCTCGTCGGTGCCGCCGTGCTCGGCCTGCACCGCGGCCCAGCGGTCGACGGCGACCAGGGCGGCGGGGGCGTCCAGGTCCTCGGACAGGGCCGCCCTGACCTCCTCGACCAGGGCCTCGGCCGGCGGCCCGTCGGGACGGGACACCGCGGCGCGCCAGCGTCCGAGGCGGGCCACCGCCTCCCGGAGGACCTCGTCGGTCCACTCCCAGTCGGCCCGGTAGTGGTGGGCGAGCAGGGCGAGCCGGATCGCGGCCGGGTCGACGCCCTCGCGGCGCAGGGTGGAGACGAAGACCAGGTTGCCCCGGGACTTCGACATCTTCTCGCCGTCCAGGGCGACCATCCCGGCGTGCACGTACGCCCGGGCGAAGGGGTGCTCGCCGGTGAGCGCCTGGGCGTGCGAGGCGCCCATCTCGTGGTGCGGGAAGACCAGGTCGGAGCCGCCGCCCTGGACGTCGAAGCCCATGCCGAGGTGGTCCAGGGCGATGGCCACGCACTCGATGTGCCAGCCGGGCCGTCCGGGGCCGAGGGAACCGCCGTCCCAGTGGGGTTCGCCCTTGCGGGCGGCCATCCACAGCATCGGGTCGAGCGGGTTCTTCTTGCCGGAGCGGTCGGGGTCGCCGCCGCGTTCGGCGGAGAGCAGGCGCATGGCGGCGGCATCGAGGTGCGACACCTCGCCGAAGTGCGGGTCGGACTCGACGGAGAAGTAGACGTCGCCGTCGAGTTCGTAGGCGGCGCCGGCGTCCCGGAGGCGTTCCACCAGGGGGACGATGCCCGGTATGGCCTCGACGGCGCCTATGTAGTGCTGCGGGGGGAGCATCCGCAGGGCGGTCATGTCCTCGCGGAAGAGGGTGGTCTCGCGGTCGGCGAGCGCCTCCCAGTCGACGCCGTCGCGTTCGGCCCGCTCCAGCAGCGGGTCGTCGATGTCGGTGACGTTCTGGACGTAGTGGACCTGGCGCTTGGTGTCGAGCCACACGCGCTGGACGAGGTCGAACGCGTTGTAGGTCGCCGCGTGACCCAGGTGGGTCGCGTCGTACGGGGTGATCCCGCAGACGTAGATGCGGGCGACGGGACCGGGGGCGACGGTGACGAGGCCGCCGGTCGCGGTGTCGTGTATCCGGAGGTCGCGGCCCCGACCGGGCAGGGCGGGGACCTCTGAAGCGGGCCAGGCATGCATGACATGAGCGTAACCGGACGGTGCGTCCGCTACACCGGGCGGCCGGGGGTTTACACCGGCGGCCACGGGATCGCGGGCCACTGGCCGCCGGGCACGGGGTGGGTGCCGGACGCCAGCAGGGCGGCCACCCTGGCCCGGGTGGCCTCGATCTCCGGCCCCGCGAGCAGCGCCCCCAGCCGTGTGGCCAGGGGCTCGCCGGGCTCCAGTGCGGCGGCGAGGGCGGTGAGCGCCGCCACGGCCTCCCCGGTCAGCGGCTCCCCCGCCCAGCCCCACAGCAGGGTGCGCAGCTTGTCGTCCGTGTGGAAGGTCACTCCGTGGTCGATGCCGTAGAGGTGCCCGTCCGCAGCGGGCAGCAGGTGGCCGCCCTTGCGGTCGGAGTTGTTGATCACGGCGTCCAGGACGGCGAGCCGGCGCAGCCGGGCGTCGTCGGCGTGCACCAGCAGCGCGGTGCGGCCACCGCCGACGTCGGCACGGCCGATCGCCTTCCAGCCGGGCTCCGGCTCGTCCGCGTCGACGAGGGCCAGCAGCTCCTCCCCCGTCGCCCCGGGGGCGCCGTCGACCCACAACTGGCACATGCCCTCGCCGTACGGGCCCCCGCGCAGCACGGTGGGCGGCACCAGGTCCCAGCCGAGGGCCTCGGACACCGCGTAGGAGGCCACCTCCCGCTGGGCGAGGGTGCCCTCGGGGAAGTCCCAGAGCGGGCGCTCCCCCGCGACGGGCTTGTAGATGCAGGCGGCCCGCTCTCCGTCGTGTTCGACCGTGCAGTACAGGGCGGCGTTGGACGCCTCCTGGATGCGTCCGCGGACCGTCAGCTCGCCCCGGGCGAGCAGCTCGGTGACGGTCATGCCCGGCGACGGTATCCGTTCTGGCGGGGGCACACGTGTCCCTCGGGGTCGAGCGGCAGGCTGCACAGCGGGCAGGGCGGACGGCCCGCGTTGACGACCTCCAGGGCCCGCTTGGCGAAGGCCCGGGCCTGGGCGCCGGAGAGCCGGACGCGGAGCATCGGGGGCCCGTTCTCCTCGTCCTGGAGGAGGCGTTCCTCGGCCTCCGCGAGGTCCTCCTCGGACTCCGCGTCGAGTTCGACCAGCGCCTGCGCCTCGACCACCATCCGCTGTTCCTCGCCGTCCCAGGCCAGGGCCATGGTGCCGACCCGGAACTCCTCCTCGACGGGGGCGTCGAGGGGGGCGGTGTCGGAGACCTCGGCGGGCGCCACGGCGGGCACCGGCGCGCTGCCGCCGCTGCGCCGCACGACCTCGTCCAGCAGTTCGTCCATGCGTTCCGCGAGGGCGGCGACCTGGGTCTTCTCCAGGGCGACGCTGGTGACCCGGGAGCCGGACGACGCCTGGAGGAAGAAGGTGCGGCGCCCTGGCAGACCGACCGTGCCGGCCACGAAGCGCTCCGGCGGGTCGTAGAGGAACACCTGACGGGACACGTCCTGTCTCCCTTGGGGTCTCGACGGGCCGATCAGGGGATCGACCGGGGGTGGCTGCGTTGCTCCGACCGCTTCACCCTACTGCGGCCGGCGATCACGGCGCGCCCGCGCCTCCCCCCACCTCCGCGGTGCTGTCGGTGCCGGCGGCCGGGGGGTGCGGGTGGTCGCGGGGTTTGAGCGAGGCGAAGTCCCCGGTGTCCCCGAGCCGGACCAGGAAGGGGCGCAGGGGGGTGTAGCGGATCACGGTCACGGAGCAGGGCTCCACGGACACCCGCTGGAAGAGGTCGAGGTGGAGGCCGAGGGCGTCGGCGACCAGCGCCTTGATGATGTCGCCGTGCGAGCACACCAGGTAGGTGGCGTCGGCGCCGTGCTCCTCGACGATCCGCACGTTCCACTCCCGGACGGCCTCGGCGGCCCGGGTGGCCATGGCCCGCATCGACTCGCCGCCGGGGAAGGCGACGGAAGAGGGGTGCTGCTGGACGGCGGCCATCAGCGGCTCGTCGTTGAGCTCGGCCAGCTTGCGGCCGGTCCAGTCGCCGTAGTGGGCCTCGCCGAGGCGGTCGTCGACGTGCTCGACCAGGCCGGGGCGGGCGGCGAGGAGCGGTGCCGCGGTCTGCCGGCAGCGTTCGAGGGGGCTGCTGACGACGGCGGCGAGGGGGACGCCGTCGAGCCGCTCGGGCAGGCCGGCGGCCTGGGCGGTGCCGTGTTCGTCGAGGGTCACACCGGGGGTCCAGCCCGCGAGCAGGGCCGCGGCGTTGGCGGTGGAGCGTCCGTGCCGGACGAGGATCAGCGTGGGCATGCCGACAGCCTAGGTCGACGGGGCCCGGTGGGGTCAGGCGAACTCGGTGGCGGGGCCGCCGAGGGCGTCGCGGCGTTCCGGCATGCTGAGGGAGACCATCCGTCGCCAACCCACCGCGCGCTCGTAGGCGTACACGGCGTGGATGCCGGCGGCGAGGGCCGCGGCCTTGGCCCGGGACCAGCCGAGGATGCGTCCCATGTGGGCCATGACGGCGAGGCTGACGTCGCGGTAGACGAGGATCTCGGCCCGGGCGCACTCCCGCAGGGTCCGCTGGATGTTCCGGCCGTGTCCGGCGCGGGCGAAGCGGAGCAGTTCCTCGTGGCAGTAGGCGAGGTGGTTGTCCTCGTCGTGGGAGATCATCCGGACCGCGCGGCCGAGGTCGGGGTGGTCGCCGAAGAGCCGCAGCAGCAGTTCCATCTGTTCGGAGGCGCGCTGCTCGGTGACGCGGCTGTGGGAGAGGTAGGTGACGACGTCCTGGACTGTCAGGGGTTCGTCCCGGTGGAGCTTGTCGTGGGCGAGGCCGATGCCGCGGCCCTCCAGCAGCATCGTGTAGTCGGTCTCCCGGGGCACGTCGACGGGGGTGAGGCCGCGCTTCTTCAGCAGGGCGTTGAAGATGCGCCCGTGCTTGTCCTCGTCGGCGCCGTGCCGCACCACCTTGGGGGCGAGGTCGCGTTCGGCGGCGGGGATGAGGGCGGCGATGCGGGCGTTCTCCCAACCGCCCTGGGATTCGCCGCTGGCCGCGATGGAACAGAACAGCCGGAACGACTCGTCGTTGTCGAGGATCTCCTGGAACAGGCTTCTGGCCGAGAGCATGACTGCCACCTCCGTGCAGGGTTCCGCGCAGAACGAGTCAAATGCGGGCGGCCTCGGACGGCAACAGGTGTGGGTGCGCACTCGGCCGAACGGGGGACGGGTGCGGGCGGCGCGGTGAGTAACCGTGCGGGTGGTGGCGCGTTGTGCTGGGTGACGGCCGTGGCGGGGAAGACCCCCGAGCCCCCACCACGGCCGCGGGACCTCCTCGCACGCCCCGCCCTTGCCGGTCCGCGCGGACCGGCAAGGGCGGGGCGCTGCCACGGGCGGGTTCAGCCGAGTCCGGCCCGCTCCAGCGCCCGCGCCCCGGTGCGCAGGGCGGTCAGCCGCTCGTCGAGGGTGCGTCCGGCGGGGGCCAGGGTGAGGGTGGTGACCCCGGCGGCGGCGTAGGCGTGCATCCGGTCGGCGATGCGGTCCGTCGAACCCAGCAGGGTGGTGGAGTCGATCAGTTCGTGCGGTACGGCCGCGGCCGCCCCGTCCTTGTCGCCGGACAGATAGCGGTCCTGGATCTCGGTGGCCTCCCGCTCGTAGCCCATGCGCCGGGCGAGCCGGTTGTAGAAGTTCTGCCGGCGACTGCCCATGCCGCCGACGTAGAGCGCGGTGTGGGGGCGGAAGGCGTCGGCGAGCGCGGTGAGTTCGCGGTCCCCGCCGACCGCGAGGGGCAGCGTGGGGCAGACGTCGAAGCCGTCCAGGGTCAGTCCGGCCTTCTCGCGCCCGGCCCGCACGTGTCGGATCACGGTCTCCTCCAGGTGCTCGGCGGAGGCGAGGACCAGGAGGGCGCCGTCGGCGATCTCACCGGTCTGTTCCAGGTTCTTCGGGCCGATCGCGGCGATGTAGAGCGGGATGTGCGGCCGCTCGGGGTGCACGGTCAGCTTGAGCGGCTTGCCGGGGCCGTCGGGCAGCGGCAGCGTCCAGTGCCGGCCCCGGTGGGTCAGGCGTTCGCGGCTCATCGCCCGGCGGACGATGTCGACGTACTCGCGGGTGCGCGCCAGCGGCTCGTCGAACTTCACCCCGTACCAGCCCTCGGAGACCTGGGGGCCCGACACCCCGAGGCCGAGCCGGAACCGACCGCCGGACAGCGCGTCGAGGGTGGCGGCGGTCATCGCGGTCATCGTCGGCTGACGGGCCGGGATCTGGAGGATCGCCGAGCCGACGTCGATCCGCTCGGTGTGGGCGGCGACCCAGGACAGCACGGTCGGCGCGTCCGAGCCGTACGCCTCGGCGGCCCAGCACACGGCGTAGCCGAGTCGGTCCGCCTCCCGGGCCACCGCGAGGTTGTCCCCGTCCGCTCCCGCGCCCCAGTAGCCGAGGTTGATGCCGAGTTGCATGACCGATGCTCCTTACTGGCGAGTAACGTCGTGTCCGGGGAACCCTAGCGCGCCCCGCCCCGCCCGTCAGGACGGTGGCGACGACGGGCGCCGGAGGGAGCGCGGCACCGCTCGGTCCCGTTGTCATCGGTTATCCACAGGTCTGGGCGACCGTGGATGTCCGGCGAGTAATGTCCACGCCCATGGAGCAGAGGTATCTCGGCCGTACCGGCCTGCGCGTGTCCCGCATCGGGCTCGGCACCCTGACCTGGGGCCGCGACACCGACGAGGGAGATGCCGCCGACCTGTTGAAGACCTTCTGGGAGGCGGGCGGCACCCTGGTCGACACCGCGGACGTGTACGGCGGCGGGGAGGCCGAGTACCTGCTCGGACGGCTGATAGACCACCTGGTGCCGCGCCGGGACCTGGTGATCGCGACCAAGGCGGGCAGCGTCCTCGACCCGGACCGGCGCTTCGACGGCTCCCGCGGGCACCTGCTGAGCGCGCTGGACGCCTCGCTGGCCCGCCTCGGCACCGACCACGTGGACCTGTGGCAACTGCACGCCTTCGACCCCACCACCCCGTTGGAGGAGACGCTCCAGGCCGTCGACATCGCCGTGAGCAGCGGTCGCGCCCGCTACGCGGGGGTGTCCAACTTCTGCGGCTGGCAACTCGCCAAGGCCGCCACCTGGCAGCTCGCCGCACCCGGCGCCCGGGCCCGACTGGCCAGCACGCAGATGGAGTACTCCCTGCTCCAACGCGGGGTCGAGCGCGAGGTGCTGCCCGCCGCCGTGGACCTCGGGCTGGGGCTGCTGCCCTCCTCCCCCCTCGGCCGCGGCGTCCTGACCGGCAAGTACCGGCGGGCGACTCCCCCGGACTCACGGGGCGCCTCCGCCCATCTGTTGCCGTTCGTGGAGCCCTACCTGGACGAGGAGGCCGGCCGGATCGTCGACGCGCTGGTGACCGCGGCGGACGGCCTCGCCGTCACCCCGCTCCAGGTCGCCCTGGCCTGGGTGCGGGACCGCCCCGGAGTGACCGCCCCGGTCATCGGCCCGCGCAACGCGCAGCAGCTCGACGCCGCCCTGTCAGTGGAGACGCTTAGTCTTCCTGACGAGATCTGCCGGGCCCTCGACGACGTGTCGGCGCCCGTCCACCGCTACCCCGACCAGGACTGGAGCACGTTGTGAGCACGCACGCCGAGGCCGAGGGCTCCAGCGCGCAGGACGCCCCGACGCCCGCCGACGACGACGCTCCGACCGCACCCGACCGCACCGCGGAGGAGGACGCCCCCGCGGACCGGACGACGGACGGCGGGGAGGCCGCGGAGTCAGCGACCGCCGAGGGGTCGGAGGCCGCGGCCGAGATCGCGGCCCAGCGGGAGGTGCGGGAACGCATCGAGCGGCGCAAGGCCGAGAAGGACGGCCCCGTCGACAGCGGCGCCAAGCTCAGCGGTACCGCTGCCGAGTTGCTCGCCGCCGTCCGGGCGGTGGAGAGCGGCGAACGCCCGGCCAGGAGCTTCACCGCGCCCACCCCGCCCCCGCCGGCCCCCGGACCCACCGCCCCGCCCCGCACGGGCCCGGCGGCAGCGCCCGCCGAGACAGCCCCGCCGCCCGCGGCGGTGGACGCGGTGCGCGCCGTGCTGGCAGCGGGCGGCGCTCCGCAGTCCCTGGCCGCACCGGTCGCCGCGGACCTGGGCGAGAACGCCGCGGACCGGCTGCGCGAGGACCCGTGGCACCTGCTCCGGGTGCCGGGGGTGCTCCCCGAACAGGCGGACGGATTCGCGCGGGCCCTGCTGGGCCCCGACTGCCGCCCGGACGACGCCCGTCGGGGTCGCGCCCTCACGGTCTGGCTGCTGGAGCGGGCGGCCCTCGCGGGACACACCGCGCTGGAGGTCCCCGCCCTGCGGACGGCCCTCGCCGGACGGTCCGTGCCGGAGCCCGACGAGGCCCTCCAGAGCGCCGTCGCCGAAGGCGAGGTCCTGGTGTTCCAGGACGCCCTGGAGCCCGCCGGCACGAACGGCTCCGGGGGGACCGGACCCGGCGCCGCCGACGACGGAGCCGAAGCGGAGCGACCGGTGCGGGTGCTGGTCGGGCTGGAGCGGCTCGCCCTGGCCGAGGAGAGCCTCGCGGACGGCCTCGCCCGACTGCTGAACGCCCCGGCGGAGAGCGGCTCGCCCGCGCAGCCGACGGGTGGGCCGGCGGCCGAACTGCTCGCGGCCACCGCCGCCAGCGCCCTGGTACTGCACACCGGCGGCGAGGCCGCCCGCACCGAACTCGCCGCCCTCGTCACCGCGGCGCTGGCGACGGGCCGGCGGGTGGTGGCCGCCGCGCACACGGCGGACGGCCGGGACCGGTTCGCCGCCCTGCTGGCCGCGTCGGACGGCACGGTTCCCGAGGGCGTGGCGGTGACGGTCCCGGGACTCCTGTCGGCAGCCGAGGGACCGGGGCGGGACGCCGAAGGGGCGCTCGCCGCCGACCTGCTCGTGGTGCTCGACACGCCCCACCTCGACGTGGAGGGCGCGGCGCTGCTGGTCGAGCTCCTGGCCGACGGGGCCCGACTGGTGCTCGGCGGCGACCCGGCGACCCTGTGGTCGGTCGGCCCCGGCCGGGTCTTCGCGGACCTGCTCGCCTCCCGCACGTGCCCGCACGTCGCCTCGCGCACCCCGGACCCGGGCCCGCTCGGCGAGTTGACCAGCGGCATCGCCTTCGGCGAGCTCACCCGGGTGGAGGCCCCGGGCAAGGAGGTCGTGATCGTTCCGGTGCAGGACCCGGCGGAAGCGGTCCACCGCGCCGTCCAACTGGTCGTCGACTCGGTGCCGCGGGCCCTCGGCATCCCGTCCGAGCAGACCCGGGTGATCACCCCCGGCCACGGAGGAGGAGCGGGCACCCGGGCGCTGAACGCCGCCCTCAAGGAACGGCTCAACCCCGGCCCCGGCCGCTTCGGCGGCTTCGATCCGGGCGATTGCGTCGTGTGGTCTCCCGCCCCGGGACGGACGGTGCCGGGCCTGGTGGCCGGGGCCGACGCCGAGGGCCTGCGCTTGACGAGCGCCGAAGGCCCGGTGCTCGTCCCCCGGGAGCACGTCGAGCGGACCGTGCGGCACGGGTGGGCGCTGACCGCGCACCAGACCGTCGGACACCGCTGGCCGGCCGTGGTGGTGGTCCTGCCCCCGGACGCCGCCGGGGCCCTGGACCGCGCCTGGGTGTACACCGCGTTCAGCCGCGGGGAACGGCACCTCTCCGTGGTTCACGGCGTGGAACAGGCGCTGCCGCAGGCGGTGGCGGCGGGCGCGCCGCGTCCGCGCACCACACGGCTGCCGCTGCTGCTCCGCGGCCAGGGTCCGGCCGCCTCCGCCGAGGCGGGGTGACGGGGTCGGTTCGACGGTGCGGCCCGCTCCCCCCGCGGGGCGGGCGGGCCGCGCTGCGCGGTCAGCGGTGCCCGGCACCGCCTTCGTCGGCGTCCTCGACGAGTCCTTCGTCGTCCTCGTCCCCGCCGGTGAGGTACTCGTCGTCGTCGAAGACGGAGCTGACGTCGAAGCGGCAGACCACCCGCTGGGGGTCGGTCTGGTCGAAGGGCGCCTCCAGCCACTCCCCCGGGTCTGCGGGTTCCTCCGCGGCGGTCACCCAGAGGGTGGAGTCGCCTTCCTCCAGCCCGAACTCCTTGTGCCGGGAGGCGATCTCGTCCGGTTCGAACTCGCCGAAGAGGACGCCGAGCGCGCCGTGCACCGTACGGCCCGGCGAGTCGGCGAGGGGCGTGCCGTCCGCCTCGGCCGCCTCGACCCGTTGGGCCTGGGCCATCAGGCGCTGCGGTTCCACCACCGCGTAGTCACGGCGGATCAGCACGCTGAGCGCGTTCGGCTCCTCGGGCCCCACGTACGGCGGAAGGGCGTCCTCCGCACCGGGGATCTCGAAGGGGGTGACCTCGTCGTAGCGGTCGTAGAGGAGTTCGTCGTACTCCTCGGCCGCCACCGCCAGCTCGTTGAACGCTTCGTAGACGGCCGGGTCGTCCTCCCCCGACCTGCTCTCGACCGCCGCAAGGTGACGGTCCAGAGCGGCCTTCACCGCCTCGGCGGCGGCGCGTACCTCGGCAACCGTGGGCTGCGCAGCATCAGACATAGTGCAGACGCTATCCGTACCGGGCCGGTGCCCGCACAATAGATGGCGATGCCGGAATACGAATTCGTCGACGTGTACGTGCCGCGCGGGGTGACCCGCAAGGACACCACCCGCCTCCTGACCGACCACGCAGAGTACGGACACTGGGAGTTGGAACGGCTCCGCCTCAATCCCGACGGCAGTCGCCGCGTGCGGCTGCGGCGGCGCATCATCCGCCAGTTGCGCGCCACCTGGTGACGTCCCGTAGCCCGGGTGACCGGGCCCACGGGAGTCCGTCCCGGTGACGCTCGGTCGCGTTCCCAGGGCCCCGACCCAGCGCCGGGCCCCGTCCGCCCGTTTCCCCCGCGGCCGTGCGGAACGACCGTTTGTGGCGGTCCGGTGGCCGAAAGGCGTGGTGGCGGTCCGGGTTGCGCCGGGCGGGTGGGCGGAAGCGGAAGGAAGCAGGACCGACGACGGCCCCGGAGCGCGGGCGTCGCGCTCCGGGGCCGGTACCTCAGCGCCTGGGAAGGGCGTGGCGTCAGCCGTTGATGCAGGTGTTGCCGAACGCGGGGTTCAGCAGCCCGATCACGTTCACGGTGTTGCCGCAGACGTTGATCGGCACGTGGACGGGCACCTGGACGACGTTGCCGGACAGCACGCCGGGCGACCCCACGGCAGCGCCCTGGGCACCGGCGTCGGCGGTGGCCAGACCGGCTCCGGCCAGCACCAGGCCACCGGTGGCGGCCGCAACGGCGACGACCTTCTTGATCATGGTTCCTCCTCGGTTGGGCAGTGCGGCCCCGACTTCGGGTCGCATGACCAGTAACGAGGGGGAGGCAATCGAGCTACGAGCGTATCTTCGCATTCACCCGTTCTCAGTCGCCCTCGTACGTCGCGTTCGAATCCGGCGACCGGGACGGGCGTTCAGGACGCGTCGATGAACCGGTCGAGCACCCGCACGCCGAAGCGGAGGCCGTCCACCGGAACCCGCTCGTCCACCCCGTGGAACATGCCCGCGAAGTCCAGCTCCGGGGGGAGCTTCAGCGGGGCGAAGCCGAAGCAGCGGATGCCCAGGTCGTCGAAGGACTTGGCGTCGGTGCCCCCGGAGAGCATGTACGGGACGGCCCGGGCGATGGGGTCCTCGGCGCGCAGCGCGGTCTGCATGGCGTCCACCAGGTCGCCGTCGAAGCTGGTCTCCAGCGCCTTGTCCCCGTGCACGTCCTCCCTGCGCACCCGCGGGCCCAGGATGCGGTCCAGGTCGGCCAGGAACTCCTCCTCGTACCCCGGCAGGAACCGTCCGTCGACGTGCGCGGTCGCCTCGCCGGGGATGACGTTCACCTTGTACCCGGCGCCGAGCATGGTGGGCGCGGCCGAGTTGCGCAGGGTCGCGCCGACCATCTTGGCGATGCCGCCGAGCTTGGCGAGGGTGGCGTCCATGTCCTCGGGGTCCAACGGGGTGCCGAGCGCGTCGGACAGTTCGTCGAGGAAGGAGCGCACCGTCTTGGTGACCCGGACCGGCCACTGGTGGCGGCCGAGCCGGCCGACCGCCTCGCACAGTTCCGTGATGGCGTTGTCGTCGTTGGTCATGGAGCCGTGGCCCGCCGTGCCCTCGACGGTGAGCCGCATCCAGTGCATGCCCTTCTGGGCGGTCTCCACCAGGTACAGCCGGAGCTTCTCGTTGACCGTGAAGGAGAATCCGCCGACCTCGCCGATGGCCTCGGTGACCCCTTCGAAGAGTTCGGGGTGCCGGTCGACCAGGTACCGGGCGCCGTACGTGCCTCCCGCCTCCTCGTCCGCCAGGAAGGCCAGCACGATGTCCCGGGGCGGCTTGCGCCCGCTGCGCAGTCGGTCGCGGACCACCGCCAGGGTCATCGCGTCCATGTCCTTCATGTCGACGGCGCCCCGGCCCCACACGCACCCGTCGGCGATCTCGCCGGAGAAGGGGTCGTGCGTCCAGTCGGCCGCGTTCGCCGGCACCACGTCGGTGTGCCCGTGGATCAGCAACGCGGGACGGGACGGGTCCTCGCCCTCGATGCGGGCGACGGTGGACGCCCGCCCCGGATGGGACTCGAAGATCCGGGGTTCCAGCCCCACCTCGGCGAGCTTCTCGGCGACGTACTCGGCGGCCCTGCGCTCGCCGGGGCCCGAGTGGTCGCCGTAGTTGCTCGTGTCGATCCGGATGAGGTCGCGACAGAGGTCGACGACCTCGTCCTCCCCGGTCAGGGCTCGGGGTCCGGCGGTCCCGTTCGGCTCGCTCACGACGTTCCTCCCACGGTCGCTGCCTGCGGTTGCGTCCCCCATCCTCCCCCGGCACCCGGGCGCCGCCCAAGGGCGGCCCCCGCCCGACACGCGCCGTTCACGCGCGCTCCCCACGAGCCCGCACGGGGTGGGCGACGGGCGTGATCGACGGTGCCGAATCTTTGCTATGGTTTCCCACGTCGCCGCGGGAAACCGCGACAGACCACCGGTCCGGGTGGCGGAATGGCAGACGCGCTAGCTTGAGGTGCTAGTGCCCTTTATCGGGCGTGGGGGTTCAAGTCCCCCCTCGGACACCAGCAGAGACCCCAGTTGATCTGGGGTCTTCTTCGTTGTGCGGGTTGCCTCCCGACCCGCACCGGCGACGTACGGACGGCGCCGGGCGCCGCGCTGAGCGTGCGGAAGCAGCCGGGCTCAAGGTGACCCACGACAAGAACCGACACCGGTGGGGCTGGGTGGTGTGCTGCCCCTGCAACGATGCCCCCTGTCTCTCCAGGAGAAGCTGACGCCGGAGCAAGCGGACACGGTCGACGGACTCGACGGCTTCTGCGACGGCCGCATCAGACGGGTGGAGAGTCCGGGGCGCACCCGGTTCGGTTGTCTCTTCGAGGTCGAGACCCTGACCGCAGCCGTCGCGGACGCGCTCAGCCGTTTCGAGGACTTCCCCGGTGTGCTCGTCCGCAGCGTGGAACTTGACGCGATCGCCCTGGACGAGAACGGGATGGCGACCCCGGCCGTGGTTCCCGCGCCGCCGCCGCTCACCGGCGCCCCCGGAGGCGGCGCCGCAGCCGCCCGGCACAATGGCGGTCATGGCCCGACGCACGCACCGCACCGCCCGCCCGTCCCGTTCCCCTCAGACGCGCCGGACGGCCGCCGTCCCGGTGGGTTGCCCGTGCGGGTCGGGGGCGGGGTACGGCGGGTGCTGCGGGCGGTTCCACCGGGGGGAGGCGTCCGCGCCGACCGCCGAGGCGTTGATGCGGTCGCGGTACGCGGCGTACGCGGTGGGGGACGCCGGCCATCTGCTGCGGACCTGGGACCCGGCGACCCGGCCGGCGGTGCTGGACCTCGACGACGGGCCGCGCTGGACGGGTCTGGAAATCCTCGACACCACGGAGGGCTCGGCGTTCCACCAGCGGGGGACCGTGACCTTCCGGGCCTCGTACGCGGAGGCGGGACGACCCGGGGCGCTGGTCGAGCGCAGCACCTTCCGGCGGGTGGACGGCGCCTGGGTGTACGTGGACGGGACCTTCCCCGAGGACGCCGGCGACGGGGGTCGGTGACGGGGCGGTCAGGGCACCAGGACGTCGAGTTCCTTGAGCGCCCCGACGGCGATCTGCCGGGTCAGCTCCTCCGCCCGGACCGCGTCGGAGGTGCGGACGGCCTCGGCGACCTGGACGTGCAGGGTGACCGCCGCGGGGTCCGGGTCCTCGAACATGACCTGGTGGTGGGTGCGGCCGGTGAGGACTTCGGCGACCACGTCGCCGAGGCGGGCGAACATCTCGTTGCCGGACGCGTTGAGGATCACGCGGTGGAAGGCGATGTCGTGGACGAGGTACGCCTCCAGTTGCCGGCCCCGGGAGGTGGCGACCATGCCGAGGGCGCAGTCGGTCAGCTCCGCGCACTGCTCGGGGGTCGCGTGGAGCGCGGCGAGCCCCGCGGCGACCGGCTCCACGGCGGACCTCAGGACGGTGAGGGAACGGAGCTGGCGGGGCCGGTCGGCGCCGGCGAGCCGCCAGCGGATGACCTGCGGGTCGTAGACGTTCCACTCCGCGAGGGGCCGGACGGTCACCCCGACCCGGCGCCGTGACTCCACCAGGCGCATCGACTCCAGGACCCGCACCGCCTCCCGCATCACCGAGCGGGACACTTCGAAGCGCCCGGCCAGTTCCTCGGTGCGCAGCACGCTGCCCGGCGGGTACTCGCCCGCAGTGATCGCCGGGCCGAGGGTGTCGAGGACGTGCGCGTGCAGGCCGCGGCCCGATGAGGTCATGGCCCTCAGCCTACGAGTTGCCGGACCCCGCCTCGAACTCGAAAAGTCAGACTTTTACATCACAGAGACTTGAATTCATCTGACCTAATGGGTTTCAGTGGCGTCCGGTGTCGTGACGTCCGAGGTCTCGGCACCGCCCTGACGGCGTCCCGCATCCCGGGGCGCCGAGCCGACGGGACGCCCCCCGCAGCGGGACGCGCCCCCGGACCCGAGGACTCCAGAACGTGACGAACACACCTCCGACGCCCCATGTCATCGTGGTCATGGGTGTGGCGGGGACCGGCAAGACGACGATCGGTCCGCTGCTCGCGGACCGGCTCGGTGTTCCCTACGCCGAGGGCGACGACTTCCACCCGGCAGCCAACATCGCCAAGATGACCGCAGGCACCCCGCTCACCGACGAGGACCGTTGGCCCTGGCTGGACGCCATCGGCGCCTGGGCGCACGAACGCGGCGGGCTCGGCGGTGTGGTCAGCAGTTCCGCATTGAAGCGGAGCTATCGCGACCGGTTGCGGTCCGCCGCGCCGGGGCTGGTGTTCCTGCACCTGACGGGGGACCGGGCCCTCATCGAGGAGCGGATGTCCCACCGTCAGGGGCACTTCATGCCGACCGCCCTGTTGGACTCCCAGTTCGCGACCCTGCAACCGCTCCAGCCGGACGAGGCGGGCGTGTCCGTCGACGTGGCGGGCGGCCCGGAGGACATCGCCGACCGGGCCGCCCGGGCGCTCGCCGCACCGGACGGCGTCCGCTCCGCGGACCCGGCGCCCACCGGCTGAACCGACCCCGCCACAACCCCCCACGACCCGTCCCCCGTCGCACCCCGTACGTCCCGTACGACCTAGTCCCCCAAGGAAACCGACCGTGACCAGACTCAGCGTCGAGATGCTGGCAGCGGGTACCGCCGAGCCGATCACCTCCGCGGGCCACGCCCAGCTCGGGATCGCCGTGCTCGCCGGCATCGCCGTCATCGTCCTGCTCATCACCAAGTTCAAGGTCCATGCGTTCCTCTCGCTGACCATCGGCTCGCTCGCCCTCGGCGCCTTCGCCGGGGCGCCGTTGGACAAGGTGATCCCGAGCTTCACCACCGGTCTGGGCAGCACGGTCGCTGGCGTGGGCGTCCTGATCGCGCTGGGCGCGATCCTCGGCAAGCTGCTCGCGGACTCCGGCGGCGCCGACCAGATCGTGGACACGATCCTGGCCAGGGCCGGTGGCCGGGCCATGCCCTGGGCCATGGTGCTGATCGCCTCGGTGATCGGTCTGCCGCTGTTCTTCGAGGTCGGCATCGTGCTGTTGATACCCGTGGTGCTGATGGTCGCCAAGCGCGGCAACTACTCCCTGATGCGGATCGGCATCCCCGCACTGGCCGGTCTCTCCGTCATGCACGGGCTGATCCCACCGCATCCCGGCCCGCTGGTCGCCATCGACGCCGTCCAGGCCAACCTGGGGTTGACCCTGGCGCTCGGCGTCCTGGTCTCCATCCCCACCGTGATCATCGCGGGTCCGGTGTTCGCCCGGTACGCCGCCCGTTGGGTGGACGTCCCGGTACCCGAGGACATGATCCCGGCGCGGCCCTCGGAGGAGTTGGAGAAGCGTCCCGGCTTCGGGGCCACCGTGTTCACCGTGCTGCTGCCGGTGGTGCTGATGCTCGGCAGCGCACTGGTCGAGATCGTCGTGGACGACCCCACCAACACGGTGCAGCGGGTGTTCGACGTGATCGGCTCGCCGCTGATGGCGCTGCTCGCGGCGGTCATCGTCGGCATGTTCACGCTGGGCCGGGCCGCCGGCTTCACCAAGGGCCGGCTGTCGACGACCGTCGAGAAGTCCCTGGGCCCGATCGCCGGCGTGCTGCTGATCGTCGGAGCCGGTGGCGGTTTCAAGCAGACGCTGATCGACTCCGGGGTGGGCCAGATGGTCCTGGAGATCTCCGAGGACTGGTCGATCCCGGCGCTGCTGCTCGCCTGGCTGATCGCGGTGGTGATCCGGCTCGCCACCGGTTCGGCCACGGTGGCGACGGTGTCCGCCGCGGGTCTGGTCGCCCCGCTGGCCGCGGACATGTCCAGCACCCACCTGGCACTGCTGGTGCTGGCGATCGGGGCCGGCTCCCTCTTCTTCAGCCATGTGAACGACGCCGGGTTCTGGCTGGTGAAGGAGTACTTCGGGATGAACGTGGGCCAGACGATCAAGACCTGGTCGTTGATGGAGACGGTGATCTCGGTGGTCGCGGGGGCCGTGGTCCTGCTGTTGTCCCTGGTGATCTAGCTCCTCCCCCTCACCGCGCGGGGCGGTCCGTCGGAGGACGGACCGCCCCGTCGGCGCGCCTACCGCGGGTCGGGCGCGCCCTCGGCGGCCTTCTCCAGCTGGAACGCCTCGTTGCCGAGGCCGATGCGCGCGTGCGCCTCGGGGTTGCGGGCCTTGAGCACCGCGCCCACGGCCAGCCCCACCGCACCGGCGAGGACGATGATCCCGGGCAGGGCCCAGCGCAGCAGCGATTCCGAGTCGGCCCCGACCAGGACGTGGAAGTCCTTGACCGTGTAGACCGCGATCACCAGCAGGGCGACGCCCGCGATCCCGGAGGCGATCAGCCGCCACAGCTGGGCGCGGACCGCACCCCTGCGGGCGAAGAAGACGATCACCGCGAGGGAGGCGGTGGTCATCAGCAGCGTGACGCCGAAGGCGCCGATGTTGCCCATCCAGGTGAACAGCCGCAGGATCGGCGCTGTGGGGTCGCCGATCGGCTTGTCGTCGGTCACCGCGAAGAGCAGCAGCACGACCAGGGTGACGCCGCTCTGGAGGAGGGCGCCGGTGCCCGGGGCGCCGCTGGCGCGGTTGGTGCGGCCGAAGGCGGCGGGCAGCAGCCCTTCGCGTCCCATGGCGAAGGCGTAGCGGGACACCACGTTGTGGAAGCTGAGCGTCGCGGCGAACACGCCGGTCACCAGCAGCACGTGCATGAGGTCCGCGAAGGTCTCCCCCAGTCGGCTCTCGGTCAGGTGGAACAGCAGCCCCGCGGAGTGCTCCTGCGCGGCCGGGACGATGCCGTCGGGGCCGGCGGCGACGGTCAGCGCCCAGGAGCTGAAGGCGAAGAACAGGGCGACGAAGCTGACCGCGAGGAGCATCACCCGGGCGACGACGACCTGGGGACGGCTGGTCTCCTCGGCGTAGACGGGCGCCTGCTCGAAGCCGGTGAAGGCCGCGATGCAGAAGCACAGGGCGGTGCCGATGCCCGCTCCGGTCAGGATGTCGGGGTTGAATGCCTCCAGGGACACCCCCTGCTTGGAGGGCTCGCTGAGGGCGGCCACGTTGAAGATGACGACGAGGGCCACCTCGATGAGCAGCAGGACGCCCAGGACCCTGGCGTTGACGTCGATCTTCATCAGGGCGAGGAAGCCGACGAGCAGCGCACAGGCCAGGGACGGGATCCACCAGGCCAGGTCGACGTCGAAGTGCTCGTTGACGAGCAGGGAGACCTCGAAGCCGAAGAGGCCGTAGAGGCCGACCTGGAGGGCGCTGTAGGCGACCAGGGCCACCAGGGCGGCGCCCGCGCCGGCGGTCCCGCCCAGTCCTCGGGAGATGTACGCGTAGAAGGCGCCCGCGTTGTGCACGTGACGGCTCATCTCGGCGTACCCGAACGAGAAGAGGATCAGGACGACGCCCAACAGGACGAAGAGCAGGGGCTGTCCGACGATGCCCATGACGCCGAAGGTGGTCGGCATGACGCCGGCGACGACCATGAGCGGCCCGGTCGCCGCCAGCACGGACAGCAGGAGTCCGGCCGTGCCCAGTCGGTCGGCGCGCAGCGCCCGGTCGTGGCCCTTGAAGGTGTTGATCCCCCCGGACGTGCCGTGGGTGCTGCCGGCCGGTCCGGCGGATCTGGATTCACTCGGATGCGAACTGCCCGTCGTCATCGCGGGGTCGGTCCTTTCACGTCAAACTTCGAAACCTGGTGCGGGCCTTGCTGGTGCGGCTCGGGCGCAGACCGTGTTCCGCCGTTCCGCCGTGACGTGCGGGCGAACCCGGCAGGGTGCGCGTCCCGAGCCAAGGACACCGTACGCGTGTACGGTGCACTGATGTTCGGCCCGGGGGTGCGGTGGTGCCGTCGTGCGGGTGGTGCGGTGGTGCGACGACACCTCGGTGGTGCCGGTGGTGCGGATGGTGCCTCCGCGCCGACCGCCGTCGGAGCGCGGGAGTGTGACGGTTCGTCAGGTCGTCCCGAGGGCCGCGCCGCGCGCTTCCCGGAACGCCTCGAACGGATCCCGGTCCGGGTAGGACCAGGGGTCGGGGGTGACGTGGTTGCCGATGCGGTGGAAGAGGGCGGCCGCCTCGGCCCCCCGACCTCCGCAATACTTGGCGTGCGCCAGGAAGTTGAGGTCGACGCGGTTGCGGGGGTGGTCCTCCCGCTCCCACTCCAACCACCAGTCGAAGGCGGCCTTCATCACCTGGCGCGCACGGCGCCCGACCCAGTGCCCGGAGGAGAGCGGGTCGACGGGCTCGGTCCCGGCCGCGGCGAGGACGCGGTAGCGCTCGGCGTGCGCGACGACCGGTAGGATCGCCAACGGGGAGTCGGACGGGGCCTGTTCGGCGGCCCAGGACGCGAAGTCGTAGACCTCGTGCATGGGATCCTGACCGGCGTTCGCACGACGCTCGGCGAGCCGGGCGATCATCAGGTGATGGGCGTGGTGGTGCTCCGGATGGCGGTGCCGGACCTCGTCGAAGAGCCGGACCACGTCGTCCTCGGTGCCCAGCGCCCGCTCCAGCATCAGCAGCCCCAGCCAGGGCGTGGGGTCGTCGGGGAGGAGCCCGGCGGCGGCATGACAGGCGGCCCGCGCGGCATCGGGCCGCGCCTTGCCCCGCAGGGCCCGCTGCACGGTGGCGAGCCCGGCCAGCACGACCGCGTCGACGGACTCCGGTTCGGCGATCCGCCAGTCCTGGGCCCAGGCGAGCGTGGTGCTCTCCTGGGCGAGGACCGCGATGCGGTGCCCTCGGCGGTCCCAGTCGTCGCCGGTGTCGACCAACAGGCCACGGGCGACGGACCAACGTCCCTGTGCGAGCGCGGTGCGCGCGGCGGCGAGGGGGGCGTCGTCCAGCGCCGCGTCGAAGGCGTGCGCGGTGCGTTTGCGTGAACGGCCCAGAGGCGGTGGGGGTGGCGTCACCGCGGGACTTCCTCCCCGACACGGTCTGTTGAGCGAATGATCACGGACAGCAAACCGGTATCGAGTGCTCCACGTCAAGAGCCCGCAGGTCACTTACCCGTGCCAAGTGACGTTCCCGCAGGATGAGTTGTCCGCACTCCTCCCCTTCCGCCCGACTCGTCGAGGACGGGGCACGGTCCCGGGAACCGTCCCCCGGTCGGTCCCGGGCGGGCCCGCGCGCGAGGTCGAGCTGGGGCGACGCGCGAGGGGAGCGGTACCGAGGGCCGGCGCGGATGCCGGTTTCCGGACCCGGTGCCCGTTCCCGTCCCCGGCGCCCCGCCGGACGCACGGCCCTTCCGGTGCGGATGGGACAGGGGGGAATCGCGGGGCCCGTGGGACGGTGATTGGATGACGGCATGGAAGACGATGACCGCCGGGCCGCGGACGAGGTGCTCGACGTCGTGGACGAGCAGGACCGGGTGGTGGGACGGGCCACCCGGGGTGAGGTGTACGCCCGCGGGCTGACGCACCGGTGCGTGTTCGTCTTCGTCCGGGATGCGCAGGACCGGGTGTTCGTCCACCGCCGCACCGCCACCAAGCTGACGTTCCCCTCGCTCCACGACATGTTCGTGGGCGGGGTGGTGGGTGCCGGGGAGAGCTATGCGCAGGCCGCGCTGCGGGAGGCCGAGGAGGAGTTGGGGGTGAGCGCGCTCCCCGACCCCGTGCCCCTCTTCACCTTCCTCTACCGGGACGGCGCCGGAGGCGGCGCTTGGTGGTCCGCGGTGTACGAGGTGCGCTGGGCCGGGCCCGTGCGGCCCCAGGCGTCGGAGGTCGCCTGGCACGCCTTCCTGTCCGAGTCGGAGGTGGCGGCCCGCCTGGACAGCTGGGAGTGGGTGCCGGACGGAGTGGAGGCGTACCGACGGCTCCTGGCCCACCGGGAGACGACGAGATGAGCGACGGGCGGGCCACCGGTGTCGGCGGAGCCGTGCGCCTCTGGTTCGCGCCCCGACGGATCGCCGAGGACGGCGAGACCCCCGACTACCGGTTCTCGCTCGCCAACGAGCGGACCTTCCTGGCCTGGCTGCGGACCGCCCTGGCCCTGATCGGCGGGGGCTTCGCCGTCGACCAGTTCCTGCCCGACCTGAACACGGGCTGGCGGATCGGGCTCGCCCTCGCACTGCTCGTGGCGGGGGTGCTGTGCGCCCTGCGGGCGGTGAACCACTGGGTGCGCTGCGAACGCGCCATGCGGCGGGGCGAGGACCTGCCGGTGTCCCGGTTCCCGGCGCTGCTGAGCCTGGCCGTGGCGGTCGTGGCCCTGGTCATGGTGGTGATCGTGCTCGGGGGCTGGGCCCGGTGACCGGGGCCGTCCGCGACCCGGGGCTGCAACCCGAGCGCACCCGGCTGGCCTGGCGCCGCACCACCCTGACCGCGACGGTGGTGGTCGTCCTGGCGATGCGGTCCCTGGCCGAGGGCCGGGCGCCCGGGTTCCGGGCCGCGGCGGCCGGGCTGTGCGTGCTGGCGTGGCTGGGGTTCCTCGCCGTGGCCCACCGCCGGCTGCGGCAACTGACCGCGGGTGCGCCGCCGCCCCCGCTCCCGCCCCGGTGGGCGACCGCCACGGCGTGGTGCGCGATCGTGCTCGCCGGGTGCGCGGGCGTGGTGGTCGGCTAGGCCGTCCGATCAGGGCCGCAGGGCGCGCAGCAGCAGGTCGGCGAGGTGGTCGGCGACCTGCCGCGGGGTCAACGGGTGGTCGGCCCGGTACCAGCTGGGCAGGTGGTGCACGGAGCCGAAGTGGTGGTCGACGACGAGGTCGGCCGGCGTCTCCCGGGTGAACGCCCCGCTGTGCTGCCCCTCCTCGACCAGGGCGCGGAACCGCTCCCTGAGGTGGCGCCGTTCGGCATCGATCCGGCCGGACTTCTGCGGGCCGAGCTGGTGCAGGGAGCGCTGGACGATGGCGGCGCCGTCCAGGTGCTCGATGGTGGTGAGGGCGATGCCGGCGGCGACGGCGCGCAACCGGTGGTCGACGGGCGCGTCCGTCGCCGCGGCGGCGTCGAGGTGGGCCTGCTGGAGTGCGAGCGTCCGGGAGTGGATCTCCTGGAGCAGGTCCTCCTTGGAGCCGAAGTAGTGGTAGAGCGCGCCCTTGGTGACCCCCGCGGCGGCCACGATCTCCTGGACGGAGGTGCGGTCGTAGCCCTGGTCGGCGAAGAGGCGGGTGGCCGCCGCCATGAGCCGGCTGGGGACGGGCGCCCCGTCGCCGTCCGTCGTCCTGGGCACCTGCGCACCCGCCTTCCTGTGTCGTGGGCCGGGCCCCGGTGGTCGCCGTGCGACGGTGGGACGGCTTGGACCCTACCCCCGCGGGGGACGCACCGGCACCGGCAGCGGCCGGCGACTGGCGCGTATCCCCCGTGTCGGCGGCGTTCCGCGGTGACCGGTGTCCCGCTAGCGTGCGCGATCACGACTGCTTCCTCTTGACGAAAGGTCGGAAGATGACGGTTTCCGTTCGGCCGGGGCGCATGAGCACGAGGACGGAGGTCGGCCCGTGAGATGGTCCCGGCGCGGCCTGTTGACCGCCACCGGTGGTGCCGCCGTGGCCGCGGGCGCCGGGAGCGTTCCGCCGGCCGCCGCGGCCGGGGCACGCCGGCGGACGGCGACCGGGTTCGCCCGGCTGGCGGCCGAGGGGTACGCGCGGTTGGCGGGCGAACGCGTCGGCGTGGTCACCAACCCGACCGGGGTCACCCACGACCTGCGGCACGTCGTGGACGTGATGCACGCCGACGACCGGGTGGACCTGGTGGCGGTCTTCGGGCCGGAGCACGGGTTCCGGGGCACGGCGCAGGCGGGCGGTTCGGAGGGCCGCCACGACGACCCGGCGACCGGTCTGCCCGTCTACGACACCTACCGGCTGCGCGGCGAGGCGTTGGGCCGGGTGTTCCGGACCGCCGGGGTGGACACCGTGGTCTTCGACATCCAGGACGTGGGCGCACGCTTCTACACCTACGTCTGGACCTTGTACGACTGCATGGAGGCCGCCGAACTCGCCGGCAAACGGGTGGTGGTGCTCGACCGGCCGAACCCGATCTCGGGTCGGGGCGCCTACGGACCGGTGCTGCACGAGGAGTTCGCGACCTTCGTGGGCCGCAAGCCCCTCGCCCAGGCGCACGGGATGACGGTCGCCGAGTTGGCCCGGCTGTTCAACCGGGAGTACCTCGAACGGCCGGTGGAGTTGGACACCGTCCTGATGTCCGGTTGGCGGCGGGCCGACTTCCACGGGGCGACGGGGCTGCCGTGGGTGCCCCCGAGCCCCAACATGCCGACCCCGGACACCGCGCTCGTCTACGCGGGCACCTGCCTGTTCGAGGGGACCAACCTCTCCGAGGGGCGCGGCACCACCCGCCCGTTCGAACTGCTGGGCGCCCAGGGCCTGGACGGCCGCTGGGCCGCCGCCGCCAACGGAACGGGCCTGCCCGGGCTGCGTTTGCGCGAGGCGTACTTCGTCCCGGCGTTCGGCAAGTTCGCGAACACGACCGTGGGCGGGGTCCAGTTGCACGTCCACGATCGGACGGCGTTCGACCCGGTCCGTACCGGGATCGGCTTGCTGATCACCGCCAAGCAGACCTGGCGCGACTTCCGTTGGCGCTTCGACCCGGGGCCCGGCACCTTCTGGATCGACCACCTCACGGGGTCGCCGCTGGTCCGCACGGCGATCGACGGGGGCGCGGAGCTGGACGAGGTCGTCACGGCCTGGCGTGCGGAACTGTCCGGGTTCCGGGCGGTGCGCCGGCGGTACCTCTCCTACGACTGACGGCACCCCCCGCACGCGCTCCCGGACGGCCCGGGCCGGTCGCTCCGGCGGTGGACATCCGTCAAGTTCGTCCGGTGTTCAGGGACGCGACCGGCCCCGATGCGCGAAAAACCAGTGGTTTTCAGCCAGGTACGCGTCTCCCGGCGAAGAGTGAGGGAGCCAATCCGGTTCCTCATTCGTCTACTCGACAACGCTCGAACGACGTCCGACGAGCGTGTTCGCACACGTGATGGAGGTGCACGACAATGGCCGGATTTCGAAGCCTCGCGAGACAGGTGCGGGATCCCCGCAACGATCTGGCGCTTCGGAGGTACTCCCTGCGCAAGTGCCTGGAGCGGTTCGCCCCCTACGGGCACCGGGCGACCTGGGACCACCTGTCCTCGCGGGCCGGCTTCGGCCCCGAGGACCGGTCCCCGGACCCGGCCCGGCTGGTGGCGGCGCTCGACGAGTTGGAGGACGCGCGCGCGGTGTGGCTCGCGTACGAGGAGGAGTTCGCGGAGCGCCGGCGCCGGGAGAAGCAGGACGGCCTGCGGCGGCCCGGACGCGTCGACGACTGGCACCGGCTGACCTGGGGCGGTTTCGGGGTGGCGTGGTGCGATGATCCCGAGGTGCACCCTCGGGCTCCGCTGGGGGACGTGCTGCGGCGGTTGATCGCCGCGCTGGAGCGGGAGGCGGGGGACGGGTGCCCCGTCTGCGGGAACGAAGAGTTGCTGTGGCAGCACGACCTGGCGCACGCCCCGTCGTCCGGTGCGGTGTGCCAGCGGTGCGGGATCGTCGTACCGGGACCCGTGCTGACGGCGCGCGCCGTGACCCGGGCCCGGCGGGCCCGGGCGCTGGTGGGCGTGTAGGTCGCCCCGGGGCCGGGACGGGGGGCACGGGGGCGGCCCCGGTGGTCGGGCACCGTCAGCGGGGGATCACGCCGCGGGACCCTCGGCCGGACCGCACGCCGGATCGCACACGACGGTGTCGGCGGTGTCCTGGGACTCGGGACCGCGGGCGGCCGAGCCGCCGGACCGGGCCGGAGCGGACGGTCGGGTCCGGGACGGCAGCAGCCGCGAACCCGCGTGCTCCTGGCCGAAGGCGTCGTCCGGGTTGGACAGGACGCAGGTCTCCAACGACAGGCAGCCGCAGCCGATGCAGTCGGTCAAGTGGTCCCGCAACCGGCTGAGTTGTTTGATGCGCTCGTCCAACTCCGACCGCCACGCGCGGGAGAGCCGGGCCCAGTCCTCCCGGGTGGGGGTGCGTTCCTCGGGGAGCTCGGCCAGGGCGTCCCGGATGGTGGCGAGCGGGATGCCCACCCGTTGGGCGGCCCGGACGAAGGCCACCCGGCGCAGCGCGTCCCGGTGGTAGCGGCGTTGGTTGCCCGAGGTGCGCCGACTGCTGATGAGCCCCTTGGCCTCGTAGAAGTGCAGGGCGGACACGGACACTCCGCTACGGGCGGCGAGTTGGCCGACCGAGAGTTCATTGACCTTCACCGGGATCTGGGGCACCCTTCGCAGCCTACCCATCCCGTGCCGTGCGCGGAGGGGTCGTCCACCGGCCCGGTCGGCGGCGGCTGCGCTAACCGGTGCGGTGTCCGACCATGCGCAGCACGAGGTCCGCGTAGAGCGCACCGACCTCGTCGGGGGTGCGGCGGCCGGCCGCGTTGAACCAACGGGCCACGTCGGTGCAGAGCGAGAGCACGGCGACGGTGGTGCCCGGGACGTCGTCCACCCGGAACTCGCCCGCGCGCACGCCCTCCTCGATCAGCGTGCGGACCACCGCGTCGGTGCGTCGACGCAGTGCGACGACCTCGGCCCGCGCCGTCTCGCCGAGGGCGTCGAGTTCGTACTGGACGACCCGGGCCGTGGTGTGCTGGGCCGCGTGCCAACGGACGAAGGAGCGCACGGCGCCGGCGAGCCGGTGGGTGGCGGTGCCGGGCCCGGCAGCGGCCCGTTCCAGGATCTCCAGGGCCCTGAGGTGCCCGATCCGGCTGATCCGGAGCAGGAGTTCCTCCTTGGTCCGGTAGTGGATGTAGAGCGCGGCGGGGCTCATCCCGGCCCGACCCGCGATGTCCCGGGTGGTGGTGGCGTGGTAGCCACGGTCGGCGAACGCATCCACGGCGGCCACCAGCAGCCGGCGGGCCGCGTCCGGTGTGACCTCGCCCCAGGGCGTGGTGCCGTCGCCGGTGTCGTCCACCGCGGTCATGGCGCGCTCCTCGTTCCGTCCTCACCGGTGGGGTCACGATACCCGGGCGGATGAGCGAGCGCTTAGGGCCTGTCCTGCCAGCCCGCGGTGTCGGGGTCGATGCCGTGGGCCCGTGCACTGGCGTCGACGACGCGGCGGAACCACGCCGCGAGGCCGGGGCGGACGGCGTCGTAGTGGGCGGCGAAGGCCGGCTCCGCCTCGTACCTGCGGGCGAGGCAGACCTGCATCTGCCGGGTGAGGGGGAAGTACGAGGCGAAGACCTCCCGGTGCCGTTCGACGAGCCGGTTCGCCTCCGGCCCGCCCGGGGTGACGCCGGCGTCCATCGCCTCCCCCAGGGCCCGGTCGAGGGCGGCGACCGCATCGGTGACGGCCTGCCACTCCTCGGGGCCGCGGGCGGCCGAGCGTTCGGCGTACTGCGACCACTGCGCCGTGTCCCCGTAGCGTTCGCGGGCCTGCGCGGACCAGTCCGGATTCCACCCGGGGCCGAGGATCGCGGCCTGCTCCTCGACGGTCAGCAGCAGGCCGCGCTCGTGGGCGTCGATCATCCGGTCCAGTCCTGCGCCGAGCTCTCGGAGGCGGTCGATCCGTTCCTCCACCTGGGCGCGCTGCACGCGCAGGGTGCCGGGCACGTCCGTGGTCGTGTCGTCCAGGACGGCCCGGATCCCCTCCAGGCCGAGGCCGAGCTCGCGGTAGACGACGATGCGCTGGAGGCGCTCCAGATCGCCGACGGTGTAGAGCCGGTACCCGGCGGCCGTGCGCAGCGAGGGGCGCGCCAGACCGATCCCGTCCCAGTGGTGCAGCGTCCGGACCGTCACGCCCAGCCGGGCGGCGACCCGGCCGACGGACAGGCCGTCGCCGTCGGCGGCATCAGACACGGGTCCCCGCGTCGACGCCGGGCGCGGTGATCCCGATGGCCGCGAGGTTCCTGGCCTCCCGGCTCGCCGGGTCGAAGGGCTTCGCCGCGGTGAGGACGACGGTGGCGTTCTCGGGGGTGGTCACGGTCACGTCCCGGGTGTTCCAGGGGGTGTCCCGCGGGCCGTCGACCGAGCCCGGACGCGCCGCCCGGCAGTACTCGACCAGGGAGTCGACCTGGCTCAGCACGCAGGCGAAGCTGACGCTCATCGCCGACGACCGCTCCGGAAGGTCTTCGGCGGCGACCAGGAGCACGTCCTGGAAGGCCCACCGCCGCAGGTGCACCAGCCGGCCGGGAATGCCGAACAGCGCGAAGAACCCGAGCCCCTGGGTCCAGAAGTCGACCGATGCCGTCAGGTCGTTCGTGGGGATCGTCACGAACGCGGGCATTCCGTAGATGCCGCGGAACGGCTCCGGGGGCACGGCGTCGGGACCGGGCGCGGGCACGGGACTCATCTCGAACGCGGGGTAGTGATCGCTCATGCCGTCCACTCTCGCCCCTCACGCGACGTGAGGGTCAAGCCGGGGCGTTCGATCCTTCCTCCCGGCCCGGCGCACCGGGTGTCTAGAGCTTCTCGAAGGGGTCGTGCGCGGCGAGCAGCTTGTCCACCCGCGCCTGGTCGACCCGGCTGGTGATGCGCTCCGCCTCCTGACGGTCCCGGATGACCTTGGCGAGGGTGAAGCTCGACGTCACGAGGTACAGGACCGCGATGGCCAGGAACCCCCGCACCCAGGAGTCCGCCTCCAGCCGGGCGATGCCCACGCCGATGGCTCCCAGGGCGATCACGAAGGAGGCCAGGGCCTGACCGTAGAACGCCGCCGTCGACCGTTGCTTGACCGGTGAATCACTCATGGCCGCCATGATGGGCGGCCCCGTCGGACGCCGGATCCGTACGGGTACTCAGGTCGCTACTCAGGGCGTGCGGAAGGGTCCCGGGCCCCGTGCGCACCAAGGGTCCCGGCCTCCCCACGGACGGAGCTGCGGGCCCCGGCCCGGCCCTACGATGTGGCGCATGCCCAGAGCCCGCAGACCGCTGCTCAGCAAGGAACGCATCGTCGAGACGGCCCTCGGCCTGGTGGACGCGGAGGGGCTGGCGGCGCTGTCGACCCGGCGCCTCGCCGCGGAGTTGGGAGTGAGCGGGCCCTCCCTCTACTACCACTTCCGGACCAAGGACGAGATCCTCGACGCGGTCGCGGACGCGGTCAGCGCCCAGGTGGACCTGTCGATGCTCCGGGGCGGGCGGGACTGGCGCGGGGCGCTGCACGACTGGGCGGTGTCCTACCGGCGGGCGCTCGGCGCCCACCCCCACGTCGTCCCGCTGCTGGCCCGGCGGCCCGGGCGCCGGCCGGCGGCGCTCCGGCTCGCCGAGGCGGTGTTCCGGGCGCTGGTCGACGCGGGCTGGCCCCCCGCGCAGGCCGGGTCCGTGGCGGCGTCGATGCGGTACTTCGTGATGGGGGCCGCCCTGGGCTCCCTCGCGGGCGTGCCCGCGGACCGGCCGGACGGCCCCGCACCGCACGGCCCGGCCGCCCGGCCCCGGCCGGCGGGCCGGCCCGCCTCCCTCGTGGAACGCGCGGGAGCGGTGGACGACCGGGCGTTCGCCTCGGGGCTGGCCGCCCTGCTCGACGGGCTCGCCCTCCAGTACCCGCCGGCCGGGGCGCACGGGCGGGACCCCCTCCCCCGGACGGGCCGTCAGCGGGGCGGCCCGGGTGGACCGCCGACGGCGCCCTCGGCGAACGCGGCCTCGTAGGAGGCGTCGCCCAGGGCCTCGCGCGCCTCCCCCGCCACCCGGTCCACGTCGCCCCGCTCGGCCCGGGGCAGCGGGGCGCTCACCTTCACGGTGCAGAGCCTGTCGCCGTTGAGCGCCGGGAGTTCGAGGAGCAAGGCAGCCGGGCGACCCCGCTGCGGCGCAACGGCACGGTGGCGGAGGTCGCGGCGGCGGCGCTGTTCCTGGCCGCGGACGCGACGTTCAGCACCCATGTCGAGCTGCCGGTGGACGGTGGGTTCGCCCAGGGGCTCGGCAGTGGCCACTGAAGTGGGCCCCACCGCCCGCAGGAACGTTTCCTCTGGGTCAGAGGTCGCGGTCCCGTAGCGCCAGGCCGGCGGCGCCCAGCAGCAGGCCGCCCAGCAGCACGAACGGCGCCGCCGTCCCCACCGCGCCGGCCAACAGGCCGGCGCCGGCCGGGGCGGCGACCTGGCCGAGGCGATTGCCGGTGAGGCGCAGGGCCAGGGCGGTGGAGCGGGCCTCGGCCGGGGCGGCCCGGACGACCGTGGTCATCGACAGGGGCTGGCCGGCCCCGAGGCAGAAGCCGAGCAGGGCGAGCATCACGGCCAGTCCCCACACCGGAACCGGGAGGGCCACGGCCGCGCACAGCAGACCGCCCAGCAGACAGCTCCCCACCAGCAGGGCGGTGCGGCCGATGGCCTGGATCATCGGCCCCATGAACAGGCGGCAGGCGATGGTCGTGGCGGCCCGCAGGCTGAGCAGCAGACCGACCACGAGGGGGCTGATGCCCCGGTCCTCGCCGAGCACCGGCAGGTAGGCGGTGAGGACGTCGGTGGCGGAGAGGATGGCCAGGCTGATGAAGATGCCGCCGGGCACCCCCCTGGTGCGCAGGATGCGGTGCACGGGGACGCGGTCGGCGCGGTCGGGCGGCGGAACGGCGGCGGAACGGCGTTCGATGCGCCACAGCGAGCCCAGCCCGAGCAGTCCGGTGCCGGCGGCGATCACCAGGGCCAGGGCGCTGGTCCGGGCGAGTTCGCCGCCCTCGCCGGCGACGACCAGACCGGCCCCCACCGGGCCGAACAACTGGCCGAAGGAGACGCCGACGGTGAGGTACCCGAAGTTGCGGTCCTGGTCGGCGGGGGCCGACTGGCGGGCCACCAGGGACTGGGCGCCGATCACGAAGCAGAGGTGGCCGAGGCCCATCAGGCCGCCCCAGGCGGCCATGGCGGTCAGGGAGTCGGCGGTAGCGCTGAGGACGGTGCCGCCGGATATCAGGATCACCCCGGCGGGCAGCAGCGGGGCGCAGCGGCCGTGGTCGGTGCGGCGCCCGAGGGGGACGGCCACGAAGAGCGGGAGGAGGGCGTACACGCCGGCGATGATGCCGATGGCGCGTTCGTCGGCGCCGAGCGCGAGGGCGCGATAGGACACCGCGGGCCGGGCCATGGCCACCGCCGCCTGCGCGAAGCTGAAGGCGATGACGAGGCGGAGCAACCAGAACCGGTGGTTACTACAGTCCCCGTCTGCGGGGTCTGGGGGTCTGGACACGGGCCCTCCCGGGGTGGAACAGGGGACGGCGGTCGGACGCCGGGGTGGCAGGGTTCCCCGGTGTTCGACCGCCGTCGGCTTCAGTGATGCCGATCAGGAATCAGATGATGCCAAACAGGAATCCGGCGGCGAGCACCACCAGGGAGGTGAGCGCCGCCCACTTCACGGTGAACCGGGTGTGGTCGCCGAATTCGACCTTCGCCATGCCGACCAGCACGTACACCGCAGGCACCAGCGGGCTGGACATGTGCAGCGGCTGACCGACCAGGGAGGCGCGGGCGATCTCCAGCGGGGCCACGCCGTGGGCGGCGCCGGCTTCGGCGAGGACCGGGAGGATGCCGAAGTAGAACCCGTCGTTGGACATGAAGTACGTGAACGGGAGCGAGAGCAGGCCGGTGACCACGGCCATGTGCGGGCCCATCCAGTCGGGGATGGCGGAGACCACGGCCTTGGCCATGTCGTCGACCATGCCGGTGCCCTGGAGGACGCCGGTGAAGACGGCGGCGGCGAACACCATGCCGGCGACGTTGAGCACGTTGTCGGCGTGGGCGGCGATGCGGGCCTTCTGGTCGGGCATGTGCGGGAAGTTCACCGTCAGGGCGAGGGCGGCACCCAGCATGAAGAGCACCGGGATCGGCAGCAGCTCCATGATCATCGCGGTGAGCAGGGTGATCGTCAGGCCGGCGTTGAACCAGTACAGCTTGGGGCGCAGGGTGGCACGGTTCGGGTCGAGGACGTGGAAGCCCTCGTGCTCGTCGTCATCGTCGTCCGCGCCGGTGCCGGCGCCGGAGCCGCCGGTGGTGGTGCCAGCACCGCCGGTGCGGGCGGCGGAGCCGTCCTTGCCGGAACCGCCGGCACCCACCAGGACCTTCTCGTCGACGGTGTCGGTCTCGACGGCCTCGTCGAGGGAGAGGTAGCCGAGGCGCTTGCGCTCGCGGCGGCCCAGCACGTAGGCGAGGGCGAAGACGCCGAGCAGACCGACGGCCAGGGCCGGGATCATCGGGACGAAGATCTCGCTGGCGTCGAGTTTCAGGGCGGTCGCGGCGCGGGCGGTGGGGCCGCCCCAGGGCAGGGTGTTCATGACGCCGTTGGCGGTCGCGGCGATGCCGGTCAGCACGACCAGGCTCATCTTCAGCCGCTTGTACAGCGGGTACATCGCCGAGACGGTGATCATGAAGGTGGTGGAGCCGTCGCCGTCCAGGGAGACGATCGCGGCGAGCGCGGCGGTGCCGACGACGATCCGCATCGGGTCGGCCTTGGCGAACCGCAGGATCAGGCGGACGATCGGGTCGAAGAGGCCGACGTCGATCATCACGCCGAAGTAGACGATGGCGAACATCAGCATCGCCGCGGTGGGCGCGAGGTCGCCGATGCCTTCCAGGACGTAGTCGCCGAGGTTGGCGCCCTGGCCGACGAGCACGCAGAAGAGCGCGGGGATGAGGACCAGCGCCGCGATCGGCGAGACCTTCTTCATCATGATCAGAACCAAGAAGGTCGCGATCATGGCAAACCCGAGGATGGTCAGCATGAGTGTTTACCTAACGTTCGCCCTTGAACCGTGTGGCTCTCACACCAGGGCCTGCGGTCAGCGAGACGTTAGGTCGCGCGGGATTGAGTTAACAAGATGTTGACATGCGAGCAATAAGCGCGAAAGTCCAGGTCACAGGCGGATGACAGCGAGCCGCACCGGGACGGCGTCCAGCACGGCGGTCCCGGACAACGGGTCGAGCAGGCTTCCGTCGAGCAGACGGTTGACGCTGACCTCGGAGTTTGCGGCGGCGATCCGCAACGGGGTGCCGGTCCCGCCGCGCGGCAGGCTGACCACTCCGGGGCGCACCGCGTCGGTGATCTCCACGGGGGCGGTGACCTCGCCCCCGGAGCCGGTGATCCGCACCCGGTCGCGCGCGGTCAGGCCCAGGGTGCGCGCGTCCTCGGGGTGGACGTGCAGGGCGCCGCCCCCGGACCGCGGCGGGCGTCGACCGACCAGGACGAAACCGCCGGGGCGGTCGTGGCGGGCCAGGGCGAGCCGGGTGAGGTCGGCCGCGATCGGGGCGGGGAGCAGCTCGATGCGTCCGCTGCGGGTGGCCAGCGGCTGCGGGAGCCTGGGACGCAGCGGGCCCAGGTCGATGCCGTGCGGGGCGTCGAGGAGCCGGCGCAGGGTGAGGCCGCCGGCGCGGGCGCCGAAGCCGTCCCCGTAGGGGCCGAGGCGGAGCATCAGGTCCAGGCGGCGCTCGGCGCCGCACAGGCCGTCCAGTTCCTCGGCGAGCGCCTGCGGATCGCGGCCGTGCACGGGGCCGGCGGGGTCGGACACGGCCTGTCCGAGGGCGTGCCGGACGACGAGCGCGTCCAGTTCGGCCGGGTCGGTGCCGTGGCGTCCGGTGGCGGCGAGCACCAGTCGGGCGTGGATCTCCGTCTCGGCCATCGCGCCCTCGTCCAGGGGGACGGCGGGCCGGCTGTAGCGTGCCTGGTTGCGCACGGCCAGCATGTTGAAGGCGAAGTCGTAGTGCGGCGAGCGGGAGGGCCGGGGCGGGGGCAGCACCACATGGGCGTGGCGGGTGGTCTCGTTGAGGTAGGGGTCCACGCTGACCATGAAGTCCAGCCGGGCGAGCGCCCGGTCCAGCCGGTCGCCGTCGGGTGCGGACGGCACGGGGTTGGCGGCGCTGGTGATCAGGGCCCGCAGCGGACCGCCGCCGAGCCCGCCGGGCACCCCCTCGCCCGGGGTGTCGATCTCCTCGGCCAGGGCGGCGAGCGGCAGCTCGCCCTTGACCTCCGGGTGACCGCTGACCCGGCTGCGCCAGCGGCCGAGGGGGAAGCCGCGGCCGGGTCCGACGGGGCGCGGCGGCCGGTCGGTGGCGGACCGCGGGAAGAGCACCCCGCCGGGACGGTCGAGGTTGCCGGTGAGCACGTTGAGGACGTCGCTGAGCCAACCGGCGAGCGTACCGAAGAGGACGGTGCCGGAGCCGGTGCGGCCGTATACGGCGGCGGTGGGGGCGGCGACCAGTTCCCGGGCGAGGGTGCGGATGGTGTCGGCGGGCACGTCGCAGGCGGGGCTGACGGCCTCCGGGGTGAACTCCACCAGCGCGTGGCCGAGGGCGGGCACCTGGGTGACGTGCGGCGCGAGGTGGCGCAGCCGGACGAGGTCCTGGGCGAACAGGACGTTCGCCATCGCAGCCAGCAGCAGGGCGTCGGTGCCGGGGCGGATGGGGACGTGCCGGTCGGCGAGGCGGGCGGTGCGGGTGCGGCGCGGATCGACGACGGTGAGGGTGCCGCCGCGGGCCCGCAGGGCCTCCAGCCGGCCGGGGAAGTCCGGGGCGGTGCAGAGGCTGCCGTGGGACTCGACCGGGTCGGCACCCAGCAGCAGCAGGTGGTCGGTGCGGTCCAGGTCGGGCACGGGGATGGCGTGGGGGTCGCCGAAGAGCAGCCCGCTGGAGACGTGCCTGGGCATCTGGTCGAGGGTGGCGGTGGTGAACAGGCTGCGGGTGCCGATGCCGTTGACCAGGAGCGGCGGATAGAGGACACCGGCGACGGTGTGCACGCCGGCGTTGCCGAGGACCACGCCCACGGCATCGGGTCCGTACTCCTCGACCACGGGTCCCAGCCCGGCGGCGACCGCGTCGAACGCCTCCGCCCAGCCGGTCTCGACGAGCCGGCCGCCCTTGCGCACCAGCGGTCGGGCGAGTCGGTCGGGGTCGCCGTCGACGTCGCCGAACAGGGCGCCCTCGGGGCAGATGAAGCCGTGGCTGAACACGTCCTCGCGGTCGCCGCAGGCCCGGACGACGGCGGTGCCCTCGATGGTGAGGGCCAGCCCGCAGGTGGCCTCGCACAGCGGGCAGACCCGCAGTGCGGTCCGTCTGTCCCCGGGCACCGGGGAGGCGGCGGACGCTAAGGGCGCTGACGGCATGGGGACTCCATGGTGCGTGACGGCATTCGGCACGGAAGCGCTCGGGGTGAGCATACCGACTGGTATGGACCAGTGGGAGTCCCTTCTCCCCCTTCACCCGGGTCCCGCTCCCGGCGGGCAAGTCCCCCGCGCCCCCTCCTCGTTGGCGGGCCGCTCCGGAGCGGTCCGCCCGGCGGCCTCCGCGCGGACGGCTCCCCCCGGCGCGCCCCTTGCGCCGGGGGGAGCCGAATCCTACGGTGATACAGAGGAATAGTTGACGAGGGAGCCCCGATGAGCGGTGACGCCGCCCGGAAGACCGCCGAGAGCCTGACCTATGCGACCGGTTTCGGCAACGAGCACAGCACCGAGGCCGTCCCGGGCGCCCTGCCGCTCGGGCGCAACTCGCCCCAGCGCGCCCCGCTCGGCCTGTACGCGGAACAGCTGAGCGGAAGCGCCTTCACCGAGCCCCGCGCCGACAACCGGCGCAGCTGGCTCTACCGGGTGCGCCCGTCCGCCGCGCACCCCGCCTTCACCCGGACCGACTCGGGGTCCCTGCGCACGGCACCGTTCACCGAGACGGTCCCCGACCCGAACCGGCTGCGCTGGGACCCGCTGCCCGAGCCCGCTCCCGGCACCGACTTCCTGGCCGGCCTGTGGACCCTCGGCGGCAACGGCGACGCGACCGCCCGGACCGGCATGGCCGTGCACCTGTACCACGCCAACGCTCCGATGGCCAACCGGGTGTTCGGCAACTCGGACGGCGAGCTGCTCATCGTCCCCGAGCGCGGCGGGCTGCTGCTGCGCACCGAACTGGGCCTGCTCGCCGCCCGCCCCGGCGAGGTCGTGCTGATCCCCCGGGGCGTCCGCTTCCGGGTGGAGCCGCTGGACCCCGGACCCGGGGGCGGGACCCCCACCGCGCGGGGGTACGTGTGCGAGAACTACGGCCGCCCCTTCCAGCTCCCCGAGCGCGGTCCCATCGGGGCGAACGGCCTCGCCAACGCGCGGGACTTCCGGGCGCCGGTCGCGGCGTTCGAGGAGATCGAGGGGCCGGTGGAGGTGGTGAACAAGTTCTGCGGACACCTGTGGACCGCGACCTACGACCACTCCCCGCTGGACGTGGTGGCCTGGCACGGCACGCACGCCCCGTACGTCTACGACCTGCGCGCCTTCAACGTGATGGGCTCGATCAGCTACGACCACCCGGACCCGTCGATCTTCACCGTGCTCACCTCCCCGTCCGACACCCCGGGACTGGCCGCGGTGGACTTCGTGGTGTTCGCACCGCGTTGGCTGGTGGGCGAGGACACCTTCCGGCCGCCGTACTTCCACCGGAACGTGATGAGCGAGTACATGGGGCTGATCGAGGGGGCGTACGACGCCAAGACCGGGGGCGAGGGCGGGTTCGTCGCCGGCGGGGGCTCCCTGCACAACATGATGTCGGCGCACGGCCCCGACCGGGAGACCTTCGACCGGGCGAGCGCCGCCGACCTGGTGCCGCAGCGCGTCGACGACGGCCTGGCCTTCATGTTCGAGACCCGCTGGCCCGTCCTCACCACCGCCCAGGCCGCCGGGGCGGGCCACCTCCAGCGCGGCTACGACGATGTGTGGCAAGGTCTGGAGCGCCATTTCCGGCGCCCCTGACGGGGCCGCTGACAGACCGCGGGCGGAAGGTCCCGAGCACCGCACGCAGGCTCGGGGCCCCGCACCGAACGATTCGGAGAAGTCGTGACCGCTTTCGCCCCGGACTCGATCGTCCTGAATCGCAAACTGCCGCTGTGGTACCAGGTGTCGCAGTCGTTGCGCGCCTCAATACTCGGACGGGCGCCCGAGGCACCACTGCGGCTGCCCACCGAGGAACAGCTGGCCGGACACTACGGCGTGAGCGTGCTCACCATGCGGCAGGCCCTCAAGGAGTTGGAGGACGAGGGCCTGATCAGCCGCCACAGACGGCGGGGCACCTTCATCGAACCGGCCGCCCGGCGGGGTGCTCCGGTGCGACTGCTCGGCTCGGTGGACGCGATCGTGGCCCAGCAGTCGGGCATGACCACCCGTCTCCTCGACCACGGACGGGTACCGGTCCCGCACCCGTACGCGGAGCTGTTCCCGGACCTCACGGAGGTGGCGACCTACCACCGGCTGCGCGCCGACGAGACGACCGGTGAACCCACCAACCACGCGCGCAACTACGTGCGCCCGGAGCTGGCCGAGCGGATGGACCCCGCGGACCTGGAACGCTGGCCCATGACCAAGGTGCTGCGGGACGTGGCGGGGGCGCACATCGGGCGGATCACCGACACGGTCGAGGCCCGGCTCGCCGACCCGGACACCGCCCGGCTCCTGGACGTACCGCTACTGAGCCCGATCCTGCACTACACGGGCGTGATCCACGACGAGGACGGCCGGGTCCTGGACCTCGCCGTCATCCACTACCGGGGCGACCGGTTCTCGTTCACCGTCAGCCTGGACGCGCACCCGCCCGCGTGAGCGCCCGCCGGGACGGCGGGTCGGCTGGGGAGGGCCGACACGACGCCGTGCGGAACGGACGGAGCGGCGCTCCGCCCGGGAACGGGCAGTGGACGCGGACGGCGGCACCGGCCGCCGTCCGCCGTCAGTGACTGCCGAAGAGCGAACGGCGGAGCCGGCGCAGCGGAGCGAAGAGCGACACCCGTCGCATCCGGGCCTCGCGGCCGCCGGTCTCGCGGGCGGTGCCGCGCGTCGTCAGCTCCCGCATCAGCGAGGTGGCCTCGGCCGCCTCGCGCTGCGGCACCGCTGGGCCGCCGAGCACCGCGAGGTGACGGTCGAGGCGCGAACTGGTCGCGCTGCTTCCGCAGGTGATCGCAGGGACGCGCGCCCTGCTGCGGACTGTCATCTGTTCCATTTCTCTCCCCACCCGTACGAGGGCACCCGGCCCGGGCAGGTTAACCCTATCCCCCCAGGACGACACCCCGGTATCCCACCCGGACGATTCGCCCATGGGGCGTAGGCGTTGACACGTGACCCGGAGGTCACGCGTACGCCGCGCGTCCCCTCCGGCGCACGACCGCGGCCGTGCCCCCGACCCGCCGGACCGTCGGGGCTCCGCGAGGGTCACGGGCACCCCCACCGGGTATCTGGTGGGCATCGGACGCGGCGAAGGGGGACGCGGATGACCGGGGAACCGAGCGGTGCACACGGCGGGGACGGAGGACCGGACCGCGCGGACCGCGGCGGGCCGGAGGGGCCGCCGCCCCTGCTCAGCGGGCGCTACCGGCTGTCCTCCCGGATCGGCGAGGGCAGTACCGCCACGGTGTGGTCGGCCCGGGACGAGGCGCTGCGCCGGGACGTGGCCGTCAAGGAGGTGCGGGCGCCCGCCGGTTCGAGCGCGACGGACGCGGCCCGGCTGTACGCCCAGGTGGAGCGGGGGGCCTGGGCGGCGGCCCGCATCTCCCATCCCCGGGTGGTCGCGGTCCACGACGTGGTGGTCCAGGGGCGTCGTCCGTGGATCGTGATGGAGCTGGTCCGGGGGCTCGCCCTGTCGGAGGTGCTGGCCGCCGAGGGGCGGCTGCCGGTGCGGCGGGTGGCCGCCATCGGCGTCGAGGTGCTGGCCGCGCTGCGCGCCGCCCACGAGGTGGGGGTGCTGCACCGGGACGTGAAGCCGGCCAACGTGCTGCTCGCCAACGACGGCCGGGTGATGCTCTCCGACGTGGGCATCGCGACCGCGGAGGGCGTGTCGGCGCTGACCCGGGCGAGCGAGATCACCGGTTCGCCCGGGTTCCTGGCGCCCGAGCGGGCGCTGGGCAGGGTGTCGAGCCCGGAATCGGACCTGTGGTCGCTCGGGGTGCTGTTGTACGAGGCGGTGGAGGGCCGCTCCCCGTTCCGCCGGGAGACCGTCGCGGACACGCTGCGGGCGGTGGTGGACGAGGAACCGCCCCCGATGCGGTGCGCCGACGCGCTGGAACCGGTCGTCACCGGGTTGTTGCGCAAGGACCCGGCGGCACGGCTGTCGGCGGCCGGGGCGCTGCGGGAGCTGCGCACCGTCGCCGCCGGAGGACGACGCGAGCCGTCCGGGAACACCGCGGCCGGGATGCCGGCGGAGGCCGGGGACGCGTCGGGCGAGCAGGCGGCGGGCTGCTCCCCCGTCACGGCTAAGGTGCCCGTCACGCCGGACGCGGTCCCGGCGGGCCGGGACGGTCGTGCCCTCGCGGCGGCGGGGGCTGCGATGCTCGTCCTCCTGGTGGCCGCACTGGTGCTGGTGCTGGTGCTCCGCTGACCGGCGGGTCCGGGGACCCGCCGGGGCGTCGGCCGGTCAGGCGACCGCGTCCAGGGCCGGCAGATAGCCGCGTGACTGGCCGCTGGCCTTGGGGTGGTACGACTCGCTGACGTTCAGCAGCTTGACGCTGTGCAGCCAGGAGTCGCCGGAACAGATCTCGTGCCCGGCGAACCGTCCGGCGACACCGGCGAAGGTGAAGCCGTGGTCGGCCGCGCGCTTGGCGAGGGCGCGGTTGAGGTGGTCGGCCGCGGAGTTGATGCCGGAGCGCTCCCGTTCCGAGAGGCCCGCGACGCACCGCCCGTCGAGCTTGTAGAAGCGGGGGTAGCCGAGGACGACCACCTCGGCGGCGGGCGCCCGGTCGGCGATCGCGCGGTAGAGCTCGTCGAGCCGACCGGGAAGGGTCGAGTCGACGTAGGCGCGGGCGGTGGCGATCCGGGACAGACAGGCGCTCTCGGAGCGGGTGACGCAGGTGCTCATGACGTCGGCGAAACCCGCGTCGTTGCCGCCGACCGTGAGGCTGACCAGTCCGGTGGAACGTCCGAGCGGGGCGAGCTGCCCGTCCAGGACGTCACCGGTGCGGGCGTTGGCGCAGGCGGTGAAGTGGAAGGACGAGGGGGAGTTGGCGGCCGCCCACAGCGCCGGGTAGGCCCGCGGGGTGCGCTTGCAGGAGCCGCTGGCCCCCTCGTACGCACCGGCGCCCAGACCGGAGGAGTAGGAGTCGCCGAGGGCCACGTAGCCGGAGGCTGCGGCCCGGGGCGCCCCCTGGACGGGCGCGGCGCCGCCCAGGGTCAGGCCGACGGCGACCAGGAGCGAGGTGAGAACGGCCCGGTGGGGGGCGAGTCGGGGATCTCGCACGGAACCTCCCTTGAACGGGGTCTCCATGACGGTGCGACCGGACCGGCGGACCGAGCGGACGGACGGGGCCGCACCGTTGGAAATGTTCATGACATACGTGCCGGTGTCATTCCCTGGACGACGGCCAGCGACTCTCCGGGCACTTTATTTTCTTCCGCCTTTTTCCCGACAACGCACCATCAGGAAGGTGGTGTGGAAGCGTGTTACGGCGCATGTGTCGCGTGACGCCTCCGTGCACGCGCCCGCGCTCTCCGGCACCACCCCGCACCACGCCCCGTCCCGCCACCCGCACCCCGGCCGCCGCCGAGGACCACAGGCCTCAACGGGGTCGGCGGCCCCCGAAAACCCGGATGCGCCGCCCACCGGCGGTGCCGGATCATGACGGCCATGTCTGTCACGCCCGTGATGCCGGAGGCCACCCCGACGCACCCGTCCCCCGAGGACCGCCCGGCCCTCGCCGCCCCGGATCCGCTCGCGACCGCCGTACCGATCCGGCTCTCCCTCAACGACGAGGACGGCCCGCCGGACGTCCTGGACGCACTCTTCCTGGGGCGGTTCACCACCGGCGAGGAGCCGTTCGCCCGGCGCACCGCCATCGAACGGGTGCGCGCCGAGGCCACGCTGCTCCCGCCCGGGGCCACCGTGGTGCGCTCCGCGCGCGACGACAACCGGCGCAACACCCTCGCGGTGGGCGAGGGGTGGACCCTGCTCACCTCCCGCTGGCGACAGGGCGCCGACGTGTCGGTGACCGCCACCAGCGCCGAGTTGGCGGACCGGGTGCTGGGCCTGGCGACCGAAGGCGCGGCCGACGAACCCGAGCCGCAGCCGGAGACGGTGCCGATGGGCTTCTGGTACGTGTCGCCGCGCCGCGGGCCGCACCGCACCACCCGTCAGATCTCCGCCCTGACCTGGGAGGAGGCCCGGGCCAACTACACGGCGCCGGTGGCCCTGGCCATGGACGGGCTGATGAAGATGACCGCCGAGGACGTCACCGGCCGGCTGCTGCTCCTGCACGGACCCCCGGGCACCGGCAAGACCTCGGCGCTGCGGACCCTGGCCCGTGCCTGGCGCCGGTGGTGCCAGGTGGACTGCGTGCTCGACCCGGAGCGGCTGTTCTCCGACGTCGGCTACCTCATGGACATCGCCATCGGCGAGGACGAGGGGACGGAGAAGGGGCGCTGGCGGCTGCTGCTCCTGGAGGACTGCGACGAGTTGATCCGCGGCGGGGCCAAACACTCGGCGGGGCAGGCGCTGTCGCGCCTGCTGAACCTGACCGACGGACTACTCGGCCAGGGCCGCAACGTGCTCGTGGGGATCACCACCAACGAGGACCTGGAGCGACTGCACCCGGCGGTGGTCCGCCCCGGTCGCTGCCTCGCCCGGATCGAGGTGGGTCCGTTGACCCGGCCGGAGGCGGTGGAGTGGCTCGGCACCGGCGAGGGCGTCGGCCGGGACGGGGCCACCCTGGCCGAGCTGTTCGCGCTGCGCCGGGGCGGCGGGCCGGCCGAGGTGCCGGCCCCGCGCGGCGGCGCGGACGCCGGCCTGTACCTGTAGTCCGGGTGTCCGGTTACGGACCGCTCGGCGGGGTGCTGGCGGCCCTGGCGGTCTCGCTCACCGGGACGAGGATCTCCGCGATCGCCCTGCCGTGGTTCACCCTCGCCACCACCGGCAGCGCCACCCGAGCCGGGCTGGTGGCCTTCGCCGAGATGGCCCCGTACGTGGTGGTGAAGGCGTTCAGCGGGCCGCTGGTGGACCGGGCCGGTACGCGCACCGTGTCCTGGACCACGGACCTGGTGAGCGCCGCCGCCGCGGCGGCGGTCCCGCTGCTGCACGCGGCCGGGCATCGGCGGGCTGCTCGCGGGAGCGGCGGTCGGCGCCGTGGGACTGGCGCCCGCCCTGGTGGCCGGCGGCGCGCTGTATTTCCTGACCACCACGCTCACCGGGCTGCGGCCCGAGTGGCGGGCGATGGACGGACCACGGGGGTCCGGGGCGGCGCGCGGGCCCCGGACCGGACGCCGGCTCAGGCCGCCTTCCTGATCACCTCCAGCAGGCTGGTGAAGCCGTCGGCGCCGTGCCCCGCCGCGAGTCCCCGGGCGAAGACCTGGTGCACGGCGGCCGGGAGGGTGGTGTCGACGCCCGCGTCGCGCACCGTGTGGAGCACGTGCTCGACGCTGGCCACGCCCATGGCGAGCCGGTCGACGTCGCCGGGGTGTTCGCCCCGGTGGATCCGCGGGGTGTAGAAGTCCACGAACTGCCCGATGTCGGCGGTCTCCTTGGCGAGGGGCAGCACCTCCTCGGCGGTGATGCCGTGGGCATCGGCCAGCGCCACCGCCTGGAGCCAGCTCAGCATGGTGGTCCAGAAGACGGTCATCTGGAGTTGGTAGAGGAGTGCCGCCCGGCCGGGGTCCTCACCGCGGTAGTCCGTGCCGGTCAGCACCTCCAGGGTGGACCGGTGCCGCTCGAAGGCGTCGCGGGGGCCGCTGTAGAAGGTGGCGGAAGCGGGGTCGCCCACCCCGGACGGCGGGGTGCGGACCCCTCCGGTCAGATGGGTTCCACCCCGTTCGGCGACCCGGGCGGCGGCCTCGCGGGCGCGTTCGGGGGTGTCGGAGCTGAGGTTGACGACCACCCGGCCCGCGAGCGCCGCCCCGGCCTGCCCGAGCACCGCGTGGACGGCCTCGTAGTCCGTGAGGCTCAGCACGACCAGTTCGTTGGCCGCGAAGGCCGCCTCGACGTCGGGGGCGAGCACGGCACCCGCCGCGACGAGCTCGTCGGCCCGGTCCGGGCTGCGGTTCCACACCGTCAGCGGATGTCCCTGCGCCAGGAACGCCCGGCCCATGGCCTGCCCCATCGGGCCGAGTCCGATCAGGGTGACTGCCTGCTTGCCCATGCCAAGTCCTCTCGGGGGGTGGGTGCCGTACCCGCACGGCGGAGCCGATGGAGCGCTCTAGAACGAGCGCTCTATCTAGAGAGGACCCTAGCAGGCTCTAAAACGAACGTTCTACTCGATACACTCGGGGCGTGAAGACCAGCGACGACCGGACGGAGGCGGCGCGCGCCGACAGGGGCGCGACCGCGGCGGAACTCGGCACCCGGGAACGGATCGTCCGGGCGGCCTCCCACCTGATGCAGCGCCAGGGCTACGACGGCACCGGCATCAAGCAGATCTCACAGGAGGCGACGGCCACCCTCGGCTCCGTCTACCACTTCTTCCCCGGCGGCAAGCAGGAGGTGGCGGTCGCCGCGATCCGGTACGGCGAGCAGGAGTTCGCCGATGAACTGGCCCGCTGGCTCGACGCCTCGACGGACCCCGCCGAGGCCCTCGTGCACTGTGCGAACGGCCTGGCCGCCGGGTTGCGGAACTCCGACTGGGTGGAGGGGTGCCCGGTGACCTCCACGGCGCTGGGCACCGCGGGGCGGGCACCCGACATCCAGGAGGCGGCGGCCCGCGCCTTCGCCCGCTGGCGCGCACTGGTCGCCGCACGGCTGCGCGCGGCCGGGTTCGCCGAGGAGGTCGCCGAAGAGCTGGCGCACACGGTGATCAGCACCCTGGAGGGGGCGGAACTGGCGGCCCAGGTCTCCCGAAGCAGCACCCCGCTGGAGATCGCCGGGCGTCATCTCGCCCGCCTCGTCGACCTGTACCGCTGACCGCTCCCCCGCGGCCCGGTCACCGCCCGTAGGCCGCCCGCAGCGCCTCGCGGACCGCGCGCAACGCCTCCGACTCGGGTACGCCCAGCCGCTGCGCCCGCTCCGCGTACGCCCGGGCGGCCGCGGCGGTCTCCCGACTGGCGGCGTCGCCCGCCGCGGCGACGTACGAACCGTGCCGGCCCCGGGTCTCGATGACCCCGTCGCCCTCCAACGCCCGGTACGCCTTCGCCACGGTGTTCGCCGCGAGCCCCAGCTCCTGGGCGAGGCCCCGGACGGTGGGCAGCTTGTAGCCGGTCGGCAGCGCCCCGGAGCGCGCCTGGTCCGCGATCTGCGCACGGAGCTGTTCGAAGGGGGCGCTCCCCCCGGCCGGGTCGATCACGATCGTCAACGTCACCCCCCGATTCTGACCCACCGGCGAGGTGCCGACCCGGCGGCGGAGCGGCGGGACCGCGATCCGGGTCCGGGCGCCCGGAAAACCGGAGGCGGTGCCGGGGCGCGGCGACCTAGCGTGCCGCCATGAGCATCGTCGTACGTCCCTTCGGGCCCGCGGACGCCGAGGGCTACGCCCTGGTCCGCCGCGCCGCCCTCCCGTTCCTGCTCGTCACGGCCGAGTCGGTGGCCTTCCACTTCGCCGAGGCCCATCCCGACATGCACTACCGCCCGCTGGTGGCCGTACGGAACGGGGAGGTCATCGGCACCGCCCAGGTGGGCGTCGCCCACGAGGCGTCCCGGCCGGGCCAGGGCTTCGCGAACGTCCACGTCCACCCCGACCACCGCGGTCTGGGCGCCGGCACCCTGCTCTCCCGGGCCGCCGAGGAGCACCTCGTCGAGGTCGGTGCCGAGGCGGCGTACGCCTGGGTGGTGGACGAGCCGGGGCACCGGGCCTTCGCCGAGCGCCGCGGCTACCGGCCCGGTCGGAGCGCGCGCTTCCTGCGGTTGGACCTCGCCGCGCTGCCGGCGCCGCTCCCGCTGCCGGACGGGGTGGAGCTGCGCACCGCCGAGGACTTCGCCGACGACCCGCGCCCGGTGTTCGACCTGGACGCCGGGTGCGCCGCGGACGAACCCGGTGATGTGGACGCCGGCTTCGCCGACTACGCGCAGTGGCTCAGGGAGACCTGGAACCACCCCCTGCTGAACCGCGAGTTGACCACGATCGCGGTGGTCGACGGCGAGCCGGTGGCGTTCACCGCCGCCCGCACCGACGGGACCGCCCGCTATCTGACCGGTATGACGGGCACCGCCCGCGCGCACCGGGGCCGCGGACTGGCCTCGCTGGTCAAGAGCGACTCCCTGCACCGCGCCCGGGCGGCGGGGCTGACCGAGGCGTTCACCGGCAACGACGCCGGCAACGCCCCGATGCTCGCGGTCAACGCCCGGTTGGGGTACGCGGACTGCGGAGGCGAGGTGCGCTGTGTCCGGGAGCTCGGCTGAGGGGGTGGAGGTCGTCCTGGTGAAGGCGGACCGCACCAAGATCCGCTATCCGGCCGAGGTGCTCGCCGACGACGGGGACCGGGTGAGCGTCCGGGCGCCGTGGGCGGCTCCGGGGGTGCGGGACTTCGGTTTCGTGCGCTTCGAGCCCGGTGACGTGTTCACCGAGCACTACTGGCGCACCCGGTGGTACGCCGTGAAGGAGGTGCGCACCGGCGCGGGGGTGCTCAAGGGCTGGTACTGCGACGTGACCCGCCCCGCCGTCGTCCGGGCCGGGGATGTCGTGGTGACGGACCTGGACCTGGACCTGTGGGTGTCGGCGGACCGCACGGTCGTCCTGCGGCTGGACGAGGACGAGTTCGCGGCCAGCGGGCTCGCGGAGTCCGACCCGGTGGCGGCGCGGCGGGCGGCGGCGGCCCTGGACCTCCTCGACCACCTCGCCCGGGGCACCGACCCCACCGACCCGTTCCCGCCGCGCTGATCGCGCCGGAGCGTTGCGGTGACCTCGGCCACTGACAACGGACCGGTGGGTCGGTCACCCTCCCGTCATGGGTCTAGACCCACCCGATCGCGGGAAGGGGTAGTCCCCGAGGAGGCAGTCATGCGCCGAGTGACCGTGCAGAAGACGCCGAGCAGGACCGACACCCGCCGCGGGCGGCGGGAGGACAGCGACGACCCCGCACTCGTACCGGTCCGGGAGCGCCCGGAGATCCGCAAGGACGTCCGTCGCGCCTGGTGGCCCGAGGGCTGAGCACCGCGGCGCACGACGGAAGGGCCCGACACCGCAGTGGGCGGTGGCGGGCCCTTCCCTTTCAGTCGAACCGTTTGCGGTAGTGGTAGCGGTCGTAGGCGCCGTCCATCATGCGGCCCATGAACGCATACCCGTAGCGCGGGTAGATCTTCTGGTTCTCCCACATCAGCGCGTGGGTGTGGAGACGTATCTCGGGGAGCCCGAGACGACGGGCGTGGGCGTCGACGAAGTGGAGCAGTCGGCGTCCCGTGCCCCCGCCCTGCGCGTCCGGGTGGACGGCGACGCTGTCGAGGGACAGGTGGTCCTCATGGGGGACGAGGACCACCAGTCCGCGTACCGGCTCTCCGGTCACGAAGACCCGTCCCGCGGCGACCAGCGCCGCGTGGTCGGCCTCCATCGGAGCGGGGCGCCGGCCGATGCGTTCGACGTAGGGCGCGTAGGCGGCGTCCGTCACGGACCGCACCGCGGCCGTGTCGGCCGGGGTCGCCCGGCGGATGTCCGGGTGCACGGGGTGCCCCGTACCCGTCACGCCGTCACGCGCTTCCCTTCCCGCCGGGTCCGTCCGGCTCGCCGGGGGCCTCGGAGCGGCCCTCGGGTCCGTCCGTGCCGTCCGCCGCGGGGGCGTCGGTCGCGGTCTCCTCGTCCTGCGGACGCTCGGCCTTGGCACCGACGCCGGCCGGCACCTTCTGCGCCGCGGGGGCGGCGGCGACGGGGGCGGCCCTGCGGCGCAGGACCAGCATGCTGATCAGCGGCCAGACCAGGATCAGCAGGATGATCGCGTAGACCGTCACCGAGAACGGCGTGTTGACCAGTCCGCTGACGCTGCCGTCGCTGATCTGGAGGGCGCGGCGCAGCTGCTGCTCGGCGTTCGGGCCGAGGATGACGCCGATGACCGCCGGCAGCACCGGCAGGCCGTAGCGGCGCATGCCGAACCCGAGGAGACCGACGATCAGCAGGATCACCAGGTCCAGCGACTCGCCGCCCACCGCGTAGGCGCCCAGCGCGGCGAAGAACAGGATGCCGGAGTAGAGGTAGGGCCGGGGGATGCGCAGCAGCTTGGCCCACACCGGGGCGAGCGGCAGGTTGAGGGCGAGCAGCAGCACCATGCCGACGAAGAGGGAGGCGATGAGGCCCCACACCAGGTCGGGCTCGCGCTCGAACAGGAGCGGGCCGGGCTGGATGCCGTACTGCTGGAAGGCGGCGAGCATCACCGCGGCGACGGCGGTGGTGGGCAGGCCGAGGGTGAGCATGGAGCCGAGCGTTCCGGCGGCGGAGGCCGAGGCGGCCGACTCCGGACCGGCGACGCCCTCGATGGCGCCCTTGCCCCACTCCTTCGGGTGCTTGGACAGCTTCTTCTCGGTGACGTACGACAGGAAGGTCGGGATCTCGGCGCCGCCGGCGGGGATCGCGCCGAACGGGAAGCCGATGAACGGACCGCGCAGCCAGGGCTTCCAGGTGCGCTTGACGTCCTCGCGAGCGAGCCAGGGGCGGCCGACCGGGACCGCCTCGCTGCCGCCGCGGCGCAGGTGGGCGGCGACCCAGAGGGCCTCGCCGATCGCGAAGAGCCCGACCGCGACGATCACGACGTCGATGCCGTCGGCGAGGTGCAGGTTGTCGAAGGTGAGGCGCTGCTGGCCGGTCATGCCGTCGAGGCCGACGAGGCCGATGGTGAGACCGATGAGCAGGGAGGCCAGGCCGCGGATGCGGGAGGAACCGAGGACAGAGGTCACGGCGATGAAGGCCAGGACCATGATGGCGAAGTAGTCCGGGGCGCCGATGTCGACGGCGAGGTCGGCGACCACGGGGGCGAGGGCGACCAGCAGCAGGGTGCCGATCAGGCCACCGGTGAAGTGGCCGATGGCCGCGGCGGCGAGGGCCTGTGCGCCCCGCCCCGACTTGGCCATCGGGTTGCCCTCCATGGCCGCCACGACGGCCGCGCTCTCACCGGGGGTGTTGAGCAGGATGGAGGTGGTGGAACCGCCGAACATCGCACCGTAGTAGATGCCGGCGAACATGATGAACGCGCCCGTGGGGTCGAGTCCGTAGGTGACGGGCAGGAGCAGGGCGACGGCCATGGCGGGGCCGATGCCGGGCAGCACGCCGATGGCGGTGCCCAGGAGCACGCCGATGACGGCCCAGAGCAGGTTGATCGGGGTCAGCGCGGTGCCGAACCCGTCGATCAGGGAGTTGAAGGCATCCATGTCACAGCACTCCCATCAGGGGGCCGCCGGGCAGCGGAACTCCGAGCAGGCGGTCGAAGATGATGAAGGCGGTGACGGACAGCACCGCGGCGATCGCGGGATCGCGGTGGAAGTGCCGGCTGCCGAGGGCGTACGCCGACCCCCAGAAGAGCAGGGCGCCGGCGATGGGGAACCCGAGGGGTTCGATGAGCACCGCGGTGGCGAGGAAGACCCCGCCGAGCAGCAGGACCGTGCGCCAGTCCGCCGGTTCGCTGAGGTCGATGTCCTCGCCGCCCTCCGCCTCGCCGTGACCGCCGCGCAGGACGTCGACGGCGAGCAGGACGGCGATCACCAGCAGCCCGATGCCGACGGCGATCGGCACGGTCTTGGGCCCGACGGGGCCGCGCTGGGTGATGTCGACGTCCATGGTGAGGGCGTCGGTGAGGACGAGGACGCCGAGTGCCAGCAGCAGCACGCTGACGCCGAGTTCCGAGTACTCGCGCAGCCAGGAGCGGCGGCCCGGCTCCTGCCCGGCGACGGCCTCCTCGGCGGGGGTCGGACGCCCGGTCTCGTTGGTCGTCACAGTCCCAGCTCCTTCAGTACGGACCCGACGCGCTCGTCCTGGGCTTCGAGGAAGTCGCCGAACTTGTCCCCGGTGAGGAAGGCGTCGTCCCAGCCGTTCTTCTTGAGGGACTCCTTCCACTCCTTGGAGGCGTGCAGCTTCTCGATCAGACCGATGAGCTTGTCGCGCTCGGTGTCGGACAGCCCGGGCGGGGCCACGATGCCGCGCCAGTTGGTGAAGTCCATGTCGTAGCCGGCTTCGCGCAGGGTGGGCGCGTCGAGGCCGGGGACCCGCTTGGGGCCGGTGACCGCGAGCAGGCGCAGTTCGCCGGACTTGATCTGGTCGAGGTACTCGCCGACGCCGGAGACGCCGAAGGCGACCTTGTTGCCGAGGATGGAGGCGAGGAGTTCGCCGCCGCCGTCGAAGGGGATGTAGTTGACGGTCTTGGGGGCGATGCCGGCGGCACGGGCCATCAGCATCGGCGCCAGGTGGTCGGGGCCGCCGGGCGAGGAGCCGCCGCCGACGGGGAGCTTGCCGGGCTTCTCCTTCCAGGCGTCGACCAGTTCGTTGATGGTCTTGTAGGGGGAGTCCTTCGAGACGACCACCACGTCCTGCTCTTCGGTGAGCCGCGCGATGGGGGTGGTCTCCTGGAGCGTCTTCGGCGCGTTGTTGGAGCGGACGGCACCGACCACACCGAGCCCCATCGACATGGCGAGCTTCCCGTTGCCGTGCTCGCTGACCAGTCGGGCGAGGCCGACGGTACCGCCCGCACCGGGCAGGTTGAAGACCTCGATGCCGTGGGTGAGCCCGGCGTCCTCGGCGTTCTTGGCCATGGTCCGCGCGGTGATGTCGTAACCGCCACCGGGGGTGTTGGGGACCATGAACTGCAGACCGGGGATGTTGGTGCCGGTGTCGGATTCGTCTCCCGACGTGATCAGCGGCGGCACTGCTATGACCAGGACCGCCGCACCGAGTAGGGCTAGAGGGGTGCGTAGGCGCACGCGAGCCACCACCTGTTCGTCAAGATTGGCTTTTTGTAGGTTCCTCACGCGACTTTTATCTGTGAGGTGGCCCACATGTTGCCTGCGCGTTAAGAGCCTGTCTCCCTTCCGCAACCAACGGACGTTGTGGTCCTTGTGTTCACGCGTTTAGCCTGCGGCGGTGACGAAAGTACTGGTGGTGGACGACGACTTCATGGTCGCGAAACTGCACAGCCGGTACGTGTCCGAAATGATGGGATTTACGGTAGTTGGGGTTGCACACAACGGTACGCAGGCGTTGCGCTCCGTGGAGGCTCTCCGGCCGGATCTCGTCCTTCTCGACGTGTACCTGCCGGACATGGACGGCATCGGCGTGCTACGGGGCATCAGGACGGCCGAGGAACGCGACCCGGACCGGATTCCGGTGGACGTTCTGTTCGTGACGGCCGCCCGGGACGCCGGAACGGTCCGCGCGGCGCTGCGGGCGGGCGCCCTGCACTACCTGATCAAGCCGTTCGAACGGACCGCGCTCCAGGAGCAGCTGCGACACGTCACCGCCGTGCGGGCCCGGCTCGCCGGCCTCGACGAGGCGCGCCAGGAGGACGTGGACGAACTCTTCGGCAGTCGCCCTCCCGGCACGCGCGAGCAACTGCCCAAGGGGCTCGCCGCCCCCACGGCGGACCTGGTGGAACGGACCCTGCGGGAGCATCCGGGGGGCCTGTCGGCCTCGGAGTGCGCGCGGGCGGGTTCCCTGTCCCGGGTGAGCGCCCGGCGCTACCTGGAGTACTTCACCGAAACCGGTCGGGTGGAGGTGACCCTGCGCTACGGCGGCGCGGGCCGGCCCGAACGCCGCTACCAGTGGATCGAGCGCCCCCGACGCACCCGTCCGTGACCCGTCGAGGCCGTGTGCCGCGACCCGCCGCCGCGGGTCGGCGCCTTCCCCCCACCGGCCGCGCCCCACTGACGAGTCGACCCTGAGCTGCGAAGAAGACCGCGGCGGCCGGTGGAAGCGACCCCGTCGCCCGGCTCCCCCACTCCCCCCGCGCGGCACCGACGGGCGCCCCCGCCGTGAGGATTCGGGCGTATCGGGGCGCGATCTCAGCGCAGCCCGATGGTGTCCTTAAGAGGGCCATAAAGATCACCGGGAGTGGTCTTCGGCAGCGATTTCGAGGCGGTGGAGCGACTAGCTTTCCTCTTGCCCGGGGGCCGTGCACCGCCCGCACGACTCCCGGGTTCCCCCCCGCTCAGCAAGACTTGAGGAGACCGTCCCATGACCGCTCGCCGTACGGCCGCCGCGATCGCCGCCCTCGGTGTCGCGCCGCTCGCTCTCACCGTGCTGTCCGCCGCTCCGGTCGCGGCCCACGGTTCCATGAGCGACCCGGTCAGCCGGATCTCCGCGTGCTTCGCCGAGGGCCCCGAGTCCCCCGACTCCGCGGCCTGCAAGGCGCTCGTCGCCGCCGGCGGCACCCAGCCGCTGTACGACTGGAACGAGGTGAACATCGCCAACGCGGCCGGTGCGCACCGCCAGATCATCCCGGACGGGAAGCTGTGCAGCGCCAACCGCTCGAAGTACGCCGGGCTGGACGCCCCGCGCGCCGACTGGCCGGCCGCCCCGTTCAAGAGCGGCAACAACACCTTCAAGTACCGGGTGACCGCCCCCCACAAGGGCACCATCGACCTGTACATCACCAAGGTCGGCTACGACCCGACCAAGGCCCTCAAGTGGTCCGACCTGGAGGCCCAGCCCTTCGCCACGGTGACCAACCCGCGCCTGGAGAGCGGCTCGTTCGTCTTCGACGGCAACGTTCCCGAGCGCTCCGGCCGCCACCTGGTCTACTCGGTGTACCAGCGCTCCGACTCCCCCGAGGCGTTCTACACCTGCTCCGACGTCGTCTTCGGCAAGGACAGTGCCGCCGGGCCGGCCCCCGCCCCGGTCGCCTCCGCGCCCACCGACAAGCAGATCGAGCAGGAGCGCGACCAGTCGACGGTCGAGCAGGGCGGCAAGGGCGACATGTCGCCCGAGGGCCACGGCGGTCACGGCGCCAAGGACGGTGCCGTCGGCAACGCCTCCGCCAACGACGGCCCCGGCTCCGTGACGGCCGTGGAGAGCGGCGGCGCCCAGGGCACCGCGCCCAAGGACGACGCCGGCGCCAAGGCCCAGGGCGGCTCCGCCGAGAACCTGGCCGAGACCGGCGGCAGCAGCTCCACGACCTACATCGCGATCGGGGGCGCGGCCGTCCTCGGCCTCGGTGCCGCCGGTCTCTTCGCCTCCGCCCGCCGCCGTGCGGCGACGGGCGGCGGTCGCAGCGGTCGCTGAGGGACGACCGTCGCGCCGGGTGGCCACCTCCGGGGTTGGGATGGCTACCGGATCGGGTGGCCGCTGAGCAAGCGGCCACCCGGTGCCAGGTGATCCGGAGCGAGGAGGGGCGACCCCCTCGCTCCGGACACTGACCGCAGACCACTGTGCACACCGTCGGGGTGGCGCGCGCCAGTCGCAGGCGCACGCCGCCCCGACGGCGTCGTGCGCGCACCCCACCGCTTCCGCGGTCCGCCATTCGGCCGTGCCCCGCCTGCGCCGGGGCCGGCCCGGCCGGACCGTGGAAGCATGCGTTTCGTCGACGAGTTGAAGAGCGCGGTGTCCCCGCGGGCCGCCCTGCTGGTGATCGGCGTGGTCGCGCTGCAACTGCTCTTCATCACCTCCTACGTCGGAGCCCTGCACGACCCGAAGCCCACGGACGTCCCCTTCGGGGTGGCCGGGCCCGGACCGGCCGCCGATCGCGTGGCGGACCGACTGGCCGCGCTCCCCGGCGGACCGCTGGACCCGCGGACGGTGGCGGACGCCGACGAGGCCCGGCACCAGGTGCTGGACCGGGAGGTCGACGGCGCCCTGGTGGTCGCCCCGGACGGGCGCACGGACACCCTGCTGGTCGCCTCCGGCGGGGGCGCCGCGCTCTCCGCGACCCTGGTCGGGCTGATCACCGAAGCGGTCGCCGCCGAGGGGCGCACGGTGCGCACCGTGGACGTGGCCCCCGCCTCCCCCGAGGACTTCGAGGGCTTGTCGTCGTTCTACCTGGTGGTCGGCTGGTGCGTCGGGGGCTACCTGTGCGCGTCGATCCTCGCGATCAGTGCGGGGGCTCGTCCCGCCAACCCGCAGCGCGCCGTGATCCGGTTGGGTGCGCTGGCGCTGGCCTCCGTGGCCGGCGGGCTCGGCGGCGCGGTGATCATCGGCCCGATCCTGGGCGCCCTGCCGGGCAGCGTCCTCGCCCTGTGGGGCCTGGGCGCCCTGGTGACCTTCGCGGTGGGCGCGGCGACGCTGGCGCTCCAGGGGCTGACCGGGATCGTCGGCATCGGCATCGCGATCCTCCTCGTCGTGATCGCGGGCAACCCCAGCGCGGGCGGCGCCTTCCCCGCTCCGATGCTGCCCCCGTTCTGGAAGGCCATCGGTCCCGCCCTGCCCCCGGGCGCGGGCACCTGGACGGCCCGTTCCGTCGCCTACTTCCACGGCAACGCCGTCACCGGCCCGCTGTTGGTGCTGTCGGCCTGGGCCCTCGCGGGCACGGTGGTGACCCTGCTGACCTCGCTACGGCGCCGGCCCGCCCCGGCGGCGTGAGCGGGCGCGGGGCCGAAGGCCGCGGGCGCGTGCCGGAGGGCGTCCGGCACGGGCCCGCGGGCCGGCCGGCGGGCGCGACGGGCGCGGAGACCCGTTCCCGTCGGCCCGGGGTCAACCGATGGTCAGGCCGTAGGCGTTGAGCGCCTCCACGACCGGCTGGTAGAAGGTCGTCCCGCCGAAGGTGCAGTTGCCGCTGCCTCCGGAGGTGAGGCCGTAGGCGGTGTTCCCGGCGTACAGCGAACCGCCGGAGTCGCCGGGTTCGGCGCAGACGTTGGTCTGGATCAGCCCGTGGACGATCTGGCCGCCGCCGTAGTTGACGGTGGCGTTGAGGGCGGTGACCCGTCCGCTGCGCAGCCCCGTGGTGGAGCCGCGCCGGTGGACCGTGGTGCCCACGGTCGGGGTGGCGGCCCGGGTGATGGTCTGGCTGCCGACCGCGCTCGGCTTGGGGACGGTGGCGTTGGTGTAGCGGACCAGGCCGTAGTCGTCGCCGGGGAAGCTCGATCCGGCGGTGGCGCCGAGCACGGTGGTGCGGGCGGAGTTGCCGTACCAGGTGCCGGCGCCGTCCGTGCAGTGGCCCGCGGTGACGAAGTACTGGGTGGTGCCCCGCCGGGCGTTGAAGCCGAGGGAGCAGCGGCCGGTGCCGGAGTAGATGGCGTCGCCGCCGGAGATCAGCGGGGCGAACCTCCCCTTGACGTGCGTGACGGTGATCGCGTCCGCGGAGTCACCGGCCGCCCGTCTGATCGTGGCGATCTCGGCCGCGGAGACCCTGCTGTCCGCGGTCACCACCACCCGACCGCTCGCCGGGTCCACGCTCCAGGCGGTGCCCGCGACGTCCGCTTCGAGCACGGAGTTGCTGGCCTCGGCGAGGGTCACCGCGTCGTGGGCGGACGGGACGGCGGCGACTGCGGAACCGCTCGTGGGCGCTGCGAGGGCGAAGGCGGTGGCCAACCCGGTGGTGACGGCGGCGAGACGGGTGCGTCTGCGGATGCCGGGGCGGAGTGCGGTGCGCGTGGTCCTCACGTGATCGTTCCTCCCGAGGGACGTCAGGGGCCCGCATGGGGTGTGGCGGGCCCGTGAGGGCGCTATGCCGTGTTCCTGACAAGCGCTGGTGGGAGTATTCCGAGACCCGACGGGGTGGAACAAGGGCACCTTTCGGCCGTACCCGACGGACGGGGCGGGCGACGCCGGGCCGCGGGGGTGGTGCACCTCCCGCCGCCCTGCACCGCGCACGCGCCGTTCGGGGACGCGCACCACCACCCGGAACGACCGGAAGCCGACCGGCCGGAGGGCCGGTCGGCCCACGGCGGCCCGGCGGCGTCCGGTGTCCTCACGCCGCCCGTGGTCCGGTCCGGGTGCGGGCCTCGGGCAGGCCCAGGTGGGAGCGGAGGGTGCGGCCGGTGTACGCGGTGCGGAAGGCACCCCGTTCCTGGAGCAACGGGACCACCCGGGCGATGAACTCGTCCAGGCCGCCGGGGGTGAGGTGCGGCACCAGGATGAAGCCGTCCGCGGCGCGGCCGTCCACGAACGCGACGAGTTCGTCGGCCACCGCGTGGGGGGTGCCCACAAAGGACTGGCGCGCGGTCGCCTCGATCACGGTCTGCCGGATCGACAGGCCCCCGGCCTCGGAGAGAGCGCGCCACGCGGCGGCGATCGCCGTGGGGTCCCCCATCGTCGTGCGCCCCTGCGTCAGCCCGGAGCGGGGTTCCGGGTCGAAGGCGGGCAGGGGGCCGTCGGGATCGTGGGCGGAGAGGTCCACGCCCCAGACCTGTTCCAGGGTGTTGATCGCGTTCTGCGGGGAGATCTGCTGGCGCCGGATCTCGACCGCGCGGTCCCGGGCCTCGGCCTCGGTGTCCCCCAGGACCACGGTGGCGCCCGGCATGATCTTCAGGTCCTCCGGCTCCCGCCCGTACCGGCGGAGCCGGTCCTTGACGTCGGCGTAGAAGGCGCGGCCGGCCTCCGGGGTGCCGTGCCGGCTGAAGACCACGTCCGCGGTGGCGGCGGCGAACTCGCGGCCCTCGGGGGAGTCCCCGGCCTGGATCACCACGGGGTGCACCTGGGGAGAGCGCGGCAGGGTGAACCGGCCCTCGATGTCGAACTGCTCGCCGCGGTGGGCGAAGGGTCGGGGAGTGCCCTCGGGGGTCCACGAGTCCCACAGTTCGCGGGCGGTGGCCACGAACTCGGCCGCCCTGGTGTACCGGTCGGCCCGGTCGAGGTAGCCGCCGCGCCGGAAGTTCTGCCCGGTGAAGGCGTCCGAGGAGGTGACGACGTTCCAGGCCGCCCGGCCCCCGCTGAGGTGGTCCAGGGTCGCCAGTCGTCGGGCGAGTTCGAAGGGCTCGTTGAAGGTCGCGTTCACGGTGGCCGCGAGCCCCAGCCGGTCGGTGACGGCGGCGAGCGCGTTGAGCACGGTGATCGACTCGGGACGGCCCACCACGTCCAGGTCGTGGATCTCGCCCTTGTGCTCGCGCAGCCGGAGTCCTTCGGCGAGGAAGAAGAAGTCGAAGAGTCCCGCCTCGGCGACCTTGGCCAGGTGCTCGAAGGAGGCGAAGTCGATCTGCGAGCCGGAGCGCGGATCGGACCAGACGGTGGTGTTGTTGACGCCGGGGAAGTGGGCGGCGAGGTGGATGCGCCGCCGGGCCCGGCGGGGGCTCCGGCTCATGAGGGGACCCCCGTCGGGGCGTAGCGGTTGGCGGGGCGGGCGAGCCCCAGGTGTTCCCGCAGGGTGCTGCCGGGATAGAAGGTGCGGAACAGGGCCCGGTGTTGGAGCAGCGGAACCGTGCCGTTCACCAGCCGCTCCAGGTCGCGGCGCGGTTCGAGGGGGGTCAGGTGGAAGCCGTCGACCGTCCCCCGTCCGTGCCAGGCGGCGAGGAGGTCGGCGAGGTCCACCGGGCCGCCCCGGTAGAGCGGTCCGCGGGGGCTGGGCCGCGGCCCGCCCCCGCCGTGCCCCGGTTCGGCGGCGCGTTCCCCTTCGCCGAGGTCGACGGTGAGGGCCGCGAGGACCCGCAGGCCGTCCGGGTCCCGGCCGTGGGCCGCGGCCGCGGCGCGCAGCTCGTCCCCCAGCTCCTCGCTCTGCTCGGGGCCGACCGCCCGGATCAGGGCGACCTCGGCGTGGCGGGCGGCGGTGTCCCGGGCGGCCGGGTCGGTGGCGTCGACGACGATGACGGGGTGGCCCTGCGGGGGGCGTGGCACGATGGAGGGGCCCTTCACCGAGAAGGAGGCGCCCTGGAAGTCGACGTGGTGCAGCTTGGCGCGGTCGACGAACCTGCCGGTCGCCACGGAGCGGATCTCGGCGTCGTCCTCCCAGCTGTCCCACAGCCGTCGGGACACCTCGGCGACCTCGGTGGCCTCCTGCCACAGGTGGTGGGCGTGGGCGGCCTCGCGACGCCCGAAGAGCCGGGCCTCGCCCTCGCCGGGGGAGACCTCGGGGCGCCAGCCCGCCCGCCCCCGGCTGACCCAGTCCAGGCTGGCCACGGCCGCTTGGACGTGGAAGGGCTCGGTGTGGGTGGTGGTCACGGTCGGGACGAGTCCGACCCGCGCGGTGAGCGGGGCGACGTGGGCGAGCACGGCGAGCGCATCGGGGCCGGGGCGGGCGAAGGAGTCGCCGAGGGTGACGAAGTCGAGGGCACCGCGTTCCGCGAGCCGCACCAGTTCGGCGTAGGGCTCGGGATGGTAGGTGTCGGTCAGGTCGACGGCGGCGGCCAGGTGCAGCAGGCCGCGGCCCGGGGAGGCAGTCATGCGAACGAGCCTTTCCGGTGGGGGTCGTCCCCGGTGCCCTGGGCGCCGGGCCCGCCCCGGTCGGGGGCGGTCCGGGCGGCGGGTCGGGGAACGGTGCGGTCGGGGGCGGGCAGCCCCTCGGGGTGGGTCTCCGACGTCTCGACGCGCGGTACGGGCGGGTCCCGTCAGCCGGCGGGGCAACAGGAGAGGTCGCGCAGGAAGGCCAGGACCGCCCGTGCGGTGGCGTCGTTCTGCCGGAAGGCGGGGCCGCCGGTGCGGGGCCGGGTGAACGCGCCGGCGACCCGGGCGTCGGTGTGCGGGCCCAGTGCGAACAGCCGGGGGTGCGGTGCTCCGTCCCGGTCCAGCACCCGGCCGTCCGCGGGGTCGACCGCGAGCAGCCCGGCAGCGGTGGTCCGTGCGCCCCGGGCGTGCAGCCCGCGCAGCAGCGGATCGGTGGTGGCCGTCAGGGTGGGGTCCGGCAGCCGCGCCTCGACGAGGGCACGGGCCCGGACCGTGCGCCCGGGCACGGAGGTGCCGTGCGCGCGGAACGTCCCGTCCCCGGCGGTGATCGTCAGGCCGGCGCCGAGGAAGCGGACGACCCCGGCCCGGGAGAGCGCGAGGAGTTGTCGCAGCCGGGGACCGGGGGGACCCGAGGCGAGGTGGCTGAAGAAGCCGTGCCACCAGGGGCCGGTGTCGCCCAGCCGGCTCAGTTGCCCGTACACCGACAGCAGAGCGAGGAAGACGGCCAGGTCGGGGCTGTGCGCGGGATCGTGACGACGGCTGAGGTCGGCGCTGATGTAGGCGCGCAGACCGTGTTGGAGGGCGTCGGCGTCCGGGTAGCGGATGCCGGCCAGGGGGCGGTCCAGGGCCGCCAGGTCCAGTCGGTCGACGGGGTCGGGCACCGAGGCGGCGACCAGGGCGGCGAGTTCGGGCCCCCCGGGCGCCGCGGCGGCGTACCCCCGTTCGAAGTCGCCCCAGGCGGTCCGGGTGCGTTCGGGGTGGGCGGTGAAGAGCCGGTGGTAGTGGGCGAAGCCCAACTCCTTGTCCACCAGGGGCCAGACGTCCCGGGCGAAGTCCCACCCGCCGGGGCGGGCGCGCAGGGCGTCGACCTCCGCGGGGCCGAAGAAGCGGGGCAGCGGCGGGCGCCGCCCCTGCCAGGGGTAGCCGGGCTTGGCGTGGTAGGGCACCCCGCGTCGGGAACCGACGTGCAGCACGGGCTCCCGCCCGGAGGGCCGGTAGGTCAACGTGCCGCCGGGCCCCTTCCGGTACGTTCCGCCGCGGCCCTCGGTGAGGAGGACCATCAGATCGACGAAGGCGAGCCCGAACCCGCGGACCAGGACCTCCGCGCCCGGTTCCAGTACCGACAGATCGAGGTCGGCGGTGGAGTCCGGCGGCAGGTGCACCAGCCCGTTCCGTTGCGCGTGTTCCCGTAACTCCTTCTGCTCCGCGTCGAGTTCGGCACCGACATGGCCGAGCGAGAGGATCACCAGATCGGCGGCGAGCGGTTCGGCGCGCCCCTCGATCCAGACCTGTTGGCGGCCGCGCCGGGGGCCGTGCACGCCGACCACCCGCCCCGGGTGGTGGTGCACCTCCACCCGGGGCGGCAGCGCGGCCACCGCCCGCTCGTAGACCCAGCGCAGGTAGGAGCCGCCGAGTCGGCGCCCGGGGAAGTGGGCGCCCTCGACCCCGGCCCACTCGTGGAGGGTGGGTCCGGGCGTGACGGGCCCTTCGAGGGGGACGGTGTCGTCGGTGAACATGGTGATGTCCTCGGCCGTGGAGTTCATCCACAGCAGCGGGGACTGCTCCTGGCGCCAGATGCGACCGCCGCCGGGCGGATGCGGGTCGACCAGGTGGATGTCGAGGGCGCCCGCCCCCGGGCCGGCCCAGACCTCGGGCAGATTGGCGGCGATGCGTTCCAACAGGCCGGTGGCCCGGGGGCCGGCTCCCACCACGACGAGGCTGGTGCGCGCGGTCACCGGACGGCCTCCGCCCCGCGGGCACGGTGAGCTTGCCGGCGGGACCGGCCGACGCCGGGGACGGGGACGTCCCGAGAGGTGCGGGTGGGGGCGGGGGGACTCTTGTCGAGCGTGGGCAAGGGCATGCGAAGGCTCCGCGGGCACGGGAAGTCGACACGGACTTGCCTTCACACGGGATGCGGACCGAGCCCCTCAGCAGCGGTCCCCTTCCCAAGTCGCCTTGAGATTAAGGGGTTTGTCACCCGAACTGTCAAGGGTGTCCGCATGCTGAGCGGTCCGTCTCATTCCGGTTGACGCCCCATCGGATGCCTGTTCCACTTGTGCCATGCATCCGCAGCAGTGGCTGGTCACGCGCTCCCACATCGACTTCGGTCGAGTGTGGTCGGCGTCCTGTTGAGCTGACCCCGTGCTGCCCGAGCCCGTGGCGTTCCGCGCGGGCGTCGCCCGGCGTTCTCCCCGCTGACGAGGACGGCCGCGATCCCTTCGCGTTCACGGCGCACCGACACCGTACGGAGTGCCGGTGCGGCTCGGTCGCCCCCGCGCTGCCCCGAGGCGTGCACCTCCACCCCGTTCGCCCCGGCCTCCACGCACCACCCGCGTTCCTGCCGTACCCGTTCCCCCCGTGCCTTCACACGCACCCCTGCTCACCCCCCTCGCTCCACCGCCCCGCACAGCCGTCCCGTTCCGTGGACGCCGCGTCCTCGCACCTTCGGGGACGCACCCGCCCGTCGGTCCTTGGAGAACGTCACGCCATGAGCACGTCCCCCCTGCCCGGACGCCCCGGCCTCCTCACGTTCGCGCTGATCACCGCCGCCACCCTGGTGCTCACCGGGCGCACGGCGGACGGCACCGGAACGGGCGGCGGGGGCGCCGCCCCGCCCGCGCTCACCGGCGACGCGCACGGCATCGACACCGGCGGCTCCCGCGCCGGCGACGAGCGCCGTGGGACGCCGACCCCGTGATTCGGCCGACGGCGGTCAGGAGTCCTCGACCCGCAGTGCGCCCGGGGTGACGGACCGCACCCCGTTCAACAGTTGCAGTCACAGTTGCAGTCGCAGCACCCGCCGTCGTCCTCGCCGTTGCCGCAGCTACAACAGTTGCAACAGTCCGTACAGTTGCCGCAGTCACTACAAGAGTGGCACCACCCGTCACGACGCTCCCGGGACCACGGGTCCTCGTGTTCGCAACAGCACAGCTGACACGTGCAGGCGAGTCCGGCCCACACCAGGCAACCGGCGAACATCCCCCGGCGGTCCCGGTGGGGCGGGGGCTGCGGACCGGCCCCGGGCGCGCCGGGACGACCGGGAGCGTACGGACCGCCCGGCGCACGTGCTGCTTCCGGCGCGGCATGGGAGCAGGCGGACCCGCCGAAGGCGCGGTCCACCGAGGTGCGCAGCTCGTGGACGAGCAGCCGGTGGACGAGGCGACCGTCCGTGAAGTCGGCGGCGCGCAGGGCGAGCCGGATGCCGTGCAGCGCGTCCTCGGCCAGCCGTCGGGCCTCCAGGAGGTCCGTACCGGTGGCCGCGAGCGGGTTCCAGGCCCCGGAGGCGACGTCGGCCTCCCGGTCCTCGACGGCGTCGAGGAGGTGGGCGAGCCGCCCGAAGAACCGTCCCGCCTCGGTGAGCGGTTCGACGTTGCACGGCCGCCCCGCGAGGACGGCCGTGTACCCGAAGGCCGCGGCGGTGGCCGTCTCGGTGGGCTCCGTGACGGCCAACAGCGGGGTGCCGGGCCCGGCGAGGGCCTCGATCCCGGTCTGCCGGTCCACCGCGTCGAGCAGCACGGCCGTGTCGAACCCCACCTCCGCCCCGGTGCGCCGACCCGCCTCGTCCCAGTGCGTCGCCACCCTCCGGGCAGCGGCGGCCAGCGGGCGGCGTGCCAACAGTCCGTCACCGTCGTGGGCGTGGTCGCGCACCTTGGCCGCGGCCAGCACCAGCGAGACCGCGGCGGCGAGCCGGGCCCCCTCGCCCCGGGCGACGGACGCGCCCCGCATCCCGCGCAGCGGACAGGGGCCCGCCCGGCGGCGCCCCCGCCCCTCGGGCGCGGCCTGAGCCTCCGTCAACACGGAGACCAGCAGACCATCGTAATTCGTGACGATCCGGGCGAACTGCCCGTGCTCACGCCGCAACGCCAGGCACAATCCACACAAATGAGCCATCCATGTGGCGCTGAGCTGCTCCCCCAGGCGGTGCCGACACGGTCTGACGATCCCGAACACGACGTTCCCCTCCCCGTGACGCGCGTCCTTCGGGCGGCATGGTAGCCGCCGACCGTTCACCCGGACGCCCCGACCGTCACCCAAACGCCGCGAGAAATCATATTTCACTCACAGTCAGCAGCGTTGTTCCGCACGACCCTTGGAATCAAGGGACCCGAACCGATTTGCTGTGCACCAGTACCGTCACGAAAAGCCAGCGCGGTCACGTTCCCCTTGGCGCGCTGTCAGCATCATGGTCGACCATAGGGGACGGAACCACGCAAGACCGCTGTGAGAGGAGGCGCCCATGGGATCGGTGCGCAAGGCGAGTGCCTGGCTTGGCCTCGTCGACGACAACGATGACGAGCGTTACTACGACCGCTACGAACCCGACACGGACGACGCGACCGAGGGCCACGGCAACGCCTGGGTGACCGACCCCCGCGTGCAGGTGGCCTCCGACACCGCCGAGGAGAGCGGACGCCGCATCGGCACGGTCACCCCGGACAGCTTCCGGGACGCCCGCGCCATCGGCGAACTGTTCCGGGACGGGGTCCCCGTCATCGTCAACCTCACGGCCATGGAGCCCGGCGACGCCAAGCGCGTCGTCGACTTCGCGGCCGGGCTGACCTTCGGACTGCGCGGCTCGATCGAACGCGTGGCCACCCGGGTCTTCCTGTTGACCCCCTCGCACACCGAGATCGTCAACGGCGAGGGTCCGGGTCGCCGGAACGACAACTTCTTCAACCAGAGCTGAGGCGGGGCCGCTCACCGGCGCGGCCGGGCGCCGCCGGTCGGACACGGGTCCGGACCGGCACCACGGACCGGGAGGGTTCGCGGAAGGCGTCGACACCGGTGAGCGTCCCGCCCGGCAGCACCCCGTTCACACCGCCGCGTCGGCCGACGCCCGGGACGCGCCCGCACTGCGCGGTAGCGGCACCTCCGCGCCGGGGGCGGCGCGACAGGCCAGGACCTCCGACTCCGGCACGTCCACCATCGTCCGCGGCAGCCGCAGCGCGGCCAGGGCACCGAGCAGCAGCAGCACCGCGCTCACCACCAGGGTCAGGTGCAGCCCGGTCACGAAGGCGTCCCGCGCGGTGGCGCGCAGCGCCTCGCCCGACGGGCCGTCGAGCCGCCCGGCCACCTCGTACGCCTCCCCCAGCGAGTGGCGCGCCGCCTCCCGCGCCTCGGCGGGCACCCCGGCGAGACCGGCGAACCCCTGCCCGTAGGCGGCGTTCATCACGCTGCCGAGCAGGGCGATCCCGATGCCGGCGCCGAGTTGGTAGGAGGTCTCCCCGATCGCGGCGGCGCCCCCGGCCCGCTCGGGCGGGGCCTCGGCGAGCATGGACTCGTAGGACCCGAAGAGGGTCGTCTCCAGTCCGAAGCCGAGCATCAGGAACCCGGTCAGCAGCAACCCCGGGTTGTCCCGGTGCCCCATGGGGGTGAGGGTGAGGACGGCGGTCGCGGTGAGCGCGAAGCCCAGGGCGACCGTGGTGCGCGGCCCCCACCGGCGCAGCAGCCGGGCGCCGGCGAGACCCGCGGCCATCGCGGCGACGGTGAGCGGCAGCAGCCGCAGCCCCGTCTCCAGCGGGGAGAGCCCGAGGACGAGTTGCAGGTACTGGGCCGCGACCAGTTCCAGCCCCACCAGGGCGAGCATCGCGAGGACGATGCAGCCAACCGAGGTGCTGAACGCGGGCCGGGCGAAGAGGGCCAGGTCGACCAGCGGGCTCCGGCGCGCGCGCTGGCGCCGGACGAACGCGGTGAGCAGCGCTCCCCCGGCGAGCAGCGGGGCCAGGGTGAGCAACCCCGCGGCGTCCGCGCCGATCTCGCCGCTCCCCAACCGCTTCACCCCGAGGACCACCCCGAAGAGCCCGACCGCGGCCATCAGCGCACCCGCCACGTCCCAGGGACCGTCGCGCTTCCCGGTGGACTCGGGCAACAGCAGCCGGCCGAGGGGGAGGCTGACCACCATCAGCGGGATGTTGACCAGGAAGACCGAACCCCACCAGAAGTGTTCCAGGAGGAAGCCGCCGACCAGCGGTCCGGCGGCCGCGCCGACGGCGGCCACCGCGCTCCAGACGCCGATGGCCAGGGCCCGCTCCCGTCGTTCGGGGAAGACCTGCCGCAGGATGGAGAGCGTGGCGGGCATGATCATCGCTCCGCCCACCCCGAGCAGGGCCCGCGCCACGATCAGGACGCCCGGTCCGTCGGCGAAGGCGGCGAGGCCGGAGGCGACGCCGAACAGCGCGTAGCCCAGGAGCAGCACCCGGCGCCGGCCGACCCGGTCGCCCAGGGTGCCGAAGAGGATGAGCAGGGAGGCGCAGACCAGCGGGTAGGCGTCGACGATCCAGAGCAGTTCGGTGCCGCTGGGCCGGAGGTCCTCGGTGACCGCCGGCACGGCGACGTGCAGCACGGTGGCGTCGACGGCGACCAACAGCAGGCTGACGCAGAGGACGAGCAGGACGAGCCAGCGGTTGGCCTCGCCCGAGGGACCGCCACCGCCGAGCGCGGCCCGGAGGCGGTCCAGGGGCGGGGCCGTCCGGGAGCGGGGACCGTCCGCGGCCTCGCGCGCGGCGGCCGTGGTCGTCCCTGGCATGCGGTACCTCCCGGTGGTTCTCTCGCACGCGGCGGAGCCTGTCGACGGGGCGTCCACGGCGGTGGAGCGGTTCTCCCCGGGGTCCGGGCCGCTCGGGGCGAGTGAGCCGCAAGCGTACGCGAGTCGGAGATGACCGTGAGTGGCGGGCCTTGCCGCGATGACCCCGATCCGTGTGGCATGCACCACGACACGGCCCGCCCCCGCACAGCGGGCATGACGCTCCGTGTCCGCACCCTACCTCCGGGTGAGGGGCAACTCGCGCTCCGCCCGCGGTCGTTGGCGCGCCGCCCCGAATTCCCGGCGCAGGTGGACAGGGAATTGCGCCACGGGATAAAGCGGCTCTCGATAGACCGAACGAGAATGTATGAGAACTCCTTCATGAAATAGGCACGACTCCGCATTGTCCGGCCCCGGTTGAGAGGAAAGCCACATCACATGGTCATCACAAAGCGGGGGATTCGACCGGACCGTCGGTGGGCACCTGTAACGTCGATTGAGTGCGTACCGATCGAAACCCCACCCGTCTGGACCGGGTGTTCGCCCGCCTGGACCGTGAGCCGGAACGACCGGCCCACGTCCGGGCGCCGGAGATGAGCCGGCACCGGATCGTCCTGTTCTCGGCGACCCTGGCCTTCTACGCGGCGATCGTGGTCGCGGTCCTGACCACCTCGTGGCTGGTCCGCCTGGACTGGCAGGTGATGTTCTTCCGGCCGTACCAGCAGTGGCCCGAACTCCATCCGTTCCTCGACTACTACGTCGTCCTGGGCCAGCGGGGCCCGACCGCCGTGATGGTCGCCGCCTGGTTGGGATGGCGGTCGTGGCGGCAGCACACCCTGCGCCCGATGCTCACCCTGGGACTGTCCCTGCTGCTGCTGAACGTCACGGTCGGCGCGGCGAAGCTGGGCATGGGGCGCCTCGGTCCGCACTACGCGACGGCGATCGGTTCGAACGAGATGTGGCTCGGCGGCGATATATTTCCCTCCGGGCACACCGCGAACGCCGTGGTCACCTGGGGCATCCTCGCCTATCTGGCGTCGACCCCGCGGGCCCGCCGCTATCTGTCGGCGCTCTCCGCCATCGTCTCGCTCGGGGTGGGTCTGACCACCGTCTACCTGGGTACGCACTGGCTCAGCGACGTCCTCCTCGGCTGGGCCGCCGGTCTGTTGATCCTGCTGGCCCTGCCCTGGTTCGAGCCGCTGATCGCCCGGGCGGAGGCGGAACTGCTCGCCCGGCGCGGTGCCCTCCGCGGTCGCAGGTCGCCGGCCCCGCTCCCCGGCACGGCCGCCCCGGCGGCGGAGGCGCCCGGGATCGCACGGGTCACCGTCCCCGCGCCGGCCGCCCGTCCGGCGTCCGCCGCCGGGCGGGAGCCCGCGGGGTGGCCGTCGCCCGGCGGTCACGCCCCGCGCCCGGGCCGTGCGCCGGTCACCCCGGTCAGCGGTCGGCGGGGCTCCCGGCTCCCCGACCAGGACCCCGATTCGGTACCGGCCGGTGCGCCGGCCGGCAAGCAGCCCGGCGGATGACGGGCCGGAGTCCGGGACGCACCCCGGACCGCGACCGCACGGACGAAGGCCCCGGCTCCCCTGGGAGTCCCGGGGCCTTCGCGGCTTCCGGTCCGCTCAGCCCCGCCAGCAGCGGCGCACCACACCGTCGGCGACCTCGAAGTTCAGCCGTCCGAAGCGGTACTCCATGGTGACGAACGTGCCGGGAGCCAGGGAACGCACCGGGGACCAGCCCCGTTCCCGGGCCAGCCGTTCGGCGGGCTCGGCGGCCATCCCGACGTAGGCGTCGGGGTCGTCCTGGGGCTCTTCGGGCTGTCGCCACTGGGGTTCCATGCCGCCACGGTAGCCGCGCGCGGCCGGCTCGGGTTCCTTGCCGGTCACACTTGTGTCACAGGATCACGACACGGTTATGCGTTCCGTCGACCCGTACGAACGGGCGTTTTCCCTTGTCATGAATACGGTTCCAGAAGGATCGGCTCCGCGCTTTATCGAACCCAATCGGGCATCAGGAATAAGCCTTCGAAGAAACTCGCTCGCAATCCGCCGCGACCGTATGGGCGCACCTCCCTCCGACCGTCGAATAGGCCGTCGGGGCGGAGGATTTTCACGCTTCCCCCACACAACACACGGACTCCTTCGGCGAGAAGCCGTGGCGGGCCCCCGATCATGAACACCCGGCGCGGGGGCGAGAACCAGGGAGGCACGGTCGATGGCGACCGGGAACACGCGAGCGGTCGGTCAGCCGCCCCACGACGGCGCACGGGACCCGGACGGGAGGGCCCGCCCCGTCCCCGACGCCCCCCGGCACCGCGGTGCCGGGCGGTTGGTCGTGGACTGGTTGACCACCACCGACCACAAGAAGGTCGGCCATCTGTATCTGATCACCGCGTTCGCGTTCTTCCTGATCGCCGGGGCGATGGCCCTGGTGATGCGCGCCGAGCTCGCCCGGCCGGGAACCCAACTGGTGTCCAACGAGCAGTTCAACCAACTCTTCACGCTGCACGGCACGATCATGCTGTTGCTCTTCGCGACCCCGACCTTCGCGGGATTCGCCAACGAGATCGTGCCGCTCCAGATCGGCTCCCCCGATGTGGCCTTTCCCCGTCTGAACATGCTGTCCTACTGGCTGTTCCTGTTCGGCGGGCTGATCGTGCTGGGCTCGCTGCTCACCCCGGGCGGCGGTGCGGACTTCGGCTGGTTCGCCTACGCCCCGCTCAACAGTTCGCGGTACGCACCGGGCATCGGCGCCGACATGTGGATCATGGGCCTCGCGCTGGCGGGCTTCGGCACCATCCTGGGCGCGGTGAACTTCCTGACCACCATCGTCGGCATGCGGGCCCCGGGCATGACGATGTTCCGGCTGCCCGTCTTCACCTGGAACGTGCTCTTCACCTCGATCCTGGTGCTGATGGCGTTCCCGGTGCTGGCCGCGGCGCTGCTGGTGCTGGAGGCCGACCGGCGCTTCGGTTCGGTGGTGTTCGAGGCCGCGAACGGCGGAGCACTGCTGTGGCAGCACCTGTTCTGGTTCTTCGGGCACCCCGAGGTCTACATCATCGCCCTGCCGTTCTTCGGCATCGTCACGGAGGTCATCCCGGTCTTCGCCCGCAAGCCGATCTTCGGCTACCTGACGCTGGTGGGCGCCACCATGGCCATCACCGGACTGTCGGTCGTGGTCTGGGCGCACCACATGTTCGCGACCGGAGCCGTGCTCCTCCCCTACTTCTCCCTGATGTCGTTCCTGATCGCGGTGCCGACCGGGGTGAAGTTCTTCAACTGGACGGGGACCATGCTGAAGGGTTCGCTGTCGTTCGAGACGCCGATGCTGTGGGCGACCGGCTTCCTGGTGTCGTTCCTGCTCGGCGGGTTGACCGGGGTCCTCCTCGCCTCGCCGCCGCTGGACTTCCACGTCACGGACTCGTACTTCGTGGTGGCGCACTTCCACTACGTGGTGTTCGGAACGGTGGTCTTCGCGACGTTCGCCGGCTTCCACTTCTGGTGGCCGAAGTTCACCGGCAAGCTGCTGGACGAACGTCTCGGCAAGATCCACTTCTGGACGTTGTTCCTCGGCTTCCACCTGACGTTCCTGGTGCAGCACTGGCTCGGCGCCGAGGGCATGCCCCGGCGCTACGCGGACTACCTCGCCGCGGACGGGTTCACCGCGCTCAACACCCTCTCCACCGTGGGCGCGTTCCTGCTCGGGACCTCGACCCTGCCGTTCCTCTACAACGTGTGGCACACGGCCCGCCACGGCGTGCGGGTCACGGTGGACGACCCCTGGGGGTTCGGCCGCTCCCTGGAGTGGGCGACCTCCTGCCCGCCGCCGCGGCACAACTTCGTGACCATGCCGGTGATCCGTTCCGAGTCGCCCGCCTTCGACCTGCACCACCCCGAGATCGGCACCGCCCGGCGCACCGCCGCGGCGCACGAACCGGGGTAGCGCCCCGGACCCCCGCCCGGTGTGTCCGCGGCCCCGCCCCCGACCCTGGAGGGGGCGGGGCCGCGGTGCCTTCAGACGTCGAGCCGCTGCCCCGGCACGATCAGGTGCGGGTCGGCGCCGATGACGTCGCGGTTCACGGTGTGCAGGGTGCGCCAGTCGGTGCCGTACCGGGCGGCGATCGCACTCAGCGTGTCCCCGCCGCGCACGGTGTGGGTGCCCCGCGGATCGCGCTGCGGGGCTCCGCGGTCCGGGTGGCCCGGGGCGCGTTCGGACGCCGCCGGCTGCGCGGCGACCGGCGGCGGGGCCGAGGGGGCGACCGGGCGCTCGGGGGTGCGGGGCGTCGCACGGTTGCCCTGTGCGCTGGGGGACGCCGCGGCGGGGGCCGGACCGCTGGCTCCGGCGCGACGGGAACACACGGGCCAGGCGCCCCAGCCCTGGGCGCGCTGCACCCGGGTGGCCACGGCGATCTGCTGGGCCCGGGTGGCCCGGTCGGCGGTGGGGGCGTAGGCGGTGCCGCCGTGGGCCCGCCAGGTGCCGGGGGCGAACTGGAGTCCGCCGTGGTAGCCGTTGCCGGTGTTGATGGACCAGTTCCCGCCGCTCTCGCACTGGGCGATGCGGTCCCACACTCCGCCGTCCGCGGCGTGGGCGGGCCCCGACACCGCGAGCAGTCCCAGCGGGGCGAGCAGGGCGGCCCCGGCCAGAACGGCGATCCGACGGGTGGACGCGGGATGTCCGGACATGTGGGTTCCTCTCCCGACGACCCGGGCTCCCCCGAGGCGCACCGGTCCGACCGCGCGTGGGGCGCGGGCCGACCGGTCCACCCCCGTCCACCACCCGACGCGCGGGGCGCCGGGCTCGCCGTCGCTGCGGCGGGCGGACCTACCCGAGTGGTGCTCGATGCACACGGCCGAGGAATCTAGGGAGCCGGCGGCCCGGCATCAACCATCGGGCCGTTCCACCAGGCCAGTCGGCCTTTACCCCCGGTAGCGACACGTTCGCGTCACCCCCTTCATCGCCCGATGTCGTCATGTGTCTCCCGTCCGGCCGATCGGCCTGTGACCCAGTTCACCGCTCCAATCGCGTTGCCGGGGCACCGAATTGACCGTGCGTAACCGATTCTTCGCATCACCTCACGCTCTGCGCCGGATGGTTCGATTCCGTTCGCCGCCGGGCGTGACCATGCCCACAGCTCGCCCGTTGTCCCTGACATGAGCCGGGACCGCCCGGTTCGTCGGCCGGGGCCACCCGGTCCGAGCCGGGAGCCAGAGCCGCCCGGCGCCGCACGCCCGAGAACCTAGGAGCCCCCCGTGCCGCGCATGCTCGACGTCAGCGATGACGTACGCGCCGAGATCGGTGACGCAGAAGCCGACCGACTGCTCGCCGGTGAGAACGCCCCGGGCGGCTACGACTGCACGTCCTGCCGCACCCCGGGCGACTCGGAGCGGGAACGCACCAGCACCGTCCTGTTCATCGGCGAGGAGACCGCGGTCCTCGCCTTCGCCCACTCCACCTGCCTCCCCTCGCAGATCGTCAAGGTCAGCGAGGACGAGCTGAAGGGCGCCGTCCGTTCCATCACCGGCGGGGACCCCGCGGCCGCCACCGACCCGGACGCCCCCGAGCAGGCCGTGCTCGGCATCACCAGCGGACTGGTGCTCATCCAGGGCGAACTGCACCCCGCCCTGGTGGTGGAGCCCACCGCGGCCATCGCCCGCGCCGGCACCGCCGGCGAGCACGGCGACGAGTTCCTGCCGCTCCTGATCGAGCAGGGCTTCCGCCCGGTGGCCACCGTGGACGCGGCCCCCGCGGTGCTCCCCGGCTGGTCGGTGCTGTTGGCCGTGGGCCAACTGCACGCCATCCTCCAGCCCTCTCCCCAGGGCGGACAGCCGGTCGCCTGGTGGCAGGCGCACCAGCCCCTACAGGTGACCGAGGGGTGGCGCAGCGCCGCCAACAAGTCCCAGCAGATCCTGGTGTTCGCCGCACCCGTCGGCTCCATCGGCCGTCAGCCGCGCGAGGACCTGCTGCGCGAGGCGCTCGACAAGGCCGCCGTGAACGGTCGGCTCGTCGCCTGCGCCATGCCGCTCGCCGGCACCTGACCGCACCCGGGCCCCGCCCCGGCGCGGGGGCCCTCGATTCGGGCGCGCCGGCCGCATCCGTCGGGGCTCGGGGTCGTTGGCAGTGCGTGCACCCTGACGACCCCGCATTCCGTCCGCGCCCGCAGCGGCACGTTCCGTCCATGCGTCACCCGCAGGACCACCGGGGCGTCGTACCGGCCACGCCGATCTACGACGCCCTGTGCGACGAGTACCGCCGGCTGTTCCGGGCCCTGCCCGGTGATCGCAGCGGGGAGGAGGAGCTGCGGTTCACCGCCTTCGGGGGCGACCCGCGCGGCGACGCCCACGGGTACGCCACGCCCTCCGGGCTCACGGCGGGCGCGTACGCCACCGCCCCGCCCGGGGCGCCGCTCCCCCACCACCACGACCCCGGCTCGCGCTACCAGCCCCGCCCGCAGGCCCACCCCACCGGGATGGTCCCCGTCTGGCAGGGCCGCCCCGGACCGCCCCGGACGGCGCTGCCGCCCGCCCGCCGACGGAGCCCCTGACCGGGGCATCGGCGCGGCGGGCGGCGCCCGTCGCTACTTCTTGCGGCCCCGCTTCTCACGCACCCGCACCGAGAGGTGGATCGGGGTGCCCTCGAAACCGAACTCCTCGCGGAGCCGGCGCTCCACGAACCGGCGGTAGCCGTGCTCCAGGAAGCCGGAGGCGAACAGCACGAACCGGGGCGGCTTGGTCCCGGCCTGGGTGCCGAACAGGATGCGGGGCTGCTTGCCACCGCGGATCGGGTGCGGGTGCGCGGCGACCAGTTCGCCGAGGAACGCGTTCAAGCGGCCGGTGGGCACCCGGGTCTCCCACCCGGCCAGCGCCGTCTCGATCGCCGGCACCAGCTTCTCCATGTGCCGGCCGGTCCGCGCGGAGACGTTCACCCGGGGCGCCCAGGCGATCTGCCCCAGCTCGGTCTCGATCTCCCGCTCCAGGTAGTAGCGGCGCTCCTCGTCGAGGGTGTCCCACTTGTTGTAGGCGACGACGATCGCACGGCCCGCCTCCACCGCCATGGTGACGATGCGCTGGTCCTGGACGCTGATGGTCTCCGAAGCGTCGATCAGGATGACCGCGACCTCGGCCTTCTCCACCGCCGCGGCGGTGCGCAAGGAGGCGTAGTAGTCGGCGCCCTGCTGGAGGTGGACCCGCTTGCGGATGCCCGCGGTGTCCACGAACTTCCAGGTCGTGCCGCCCAGTTCGATGATCTCGTCCACCGGGTCGCGGGTGGTGCCCGCCAACTCGTTGACGACGACCCGCTCCTCCTGGGCGACCTTGTTGAGCAGCGAGGACTTCCCGACGTTGGGCCGGCCGATCAGGGCGATCCGTCGGGGGCCGCCGAGCGCGGTGCCGAAGCGCTGTGCCGGGGCCTCGGGCAATGCCTCCAGCACCGCGTCGAGCATGTCGCCGGTGCCCCGGCCGTGCAGTGCGGAGACGGGGTGCGGTTCGCCGAGGCCGAGCGACCAGAGCGAGGCGGCGTCCGCCTCGCCGCTGGGGCCGTCCACCTTGTTGGCGCAGAGCACCACCGGCTTGCCCGCCTTGCGCAGCAGTCGGACGACCGCCTCGTCGGTGTCGGTGGCACCGACCGTGGCGTCCACCACGAACACCACCGCGTCGGAGGCCTCGATCGCGTACTCCGCCTGGGCGGCCACCGAGGCGTCGATGCCGAGGACGTCCTGCTCCCAGCCGCCGGTGTCGACGACCTTGAACCGCCGCCCGGCCCATTCCGCCTCGTAGGTGACCCGGTCCCGGGTGACTCCCGGGCGGTCCTCCACGACCGCTTCGCGGCGGCCGATGATCCGGTTCACCAGGGTCGACTTGCCGACGTTCGGGCGACCGACGACGGCGAGGACCGGGAGCGGGCCGTGGCCGGCCTCCTCGATCGCGCCCTCGACGTCCTCCGGGTCGAAGCCCTCTTCGGCGGCGAGCTCCATGAACTCCGCGTACTCGGCGTCGCCGAGCGCACCGTGGTCGTGCCCGTCGCCCGCGCCCTCGGAGGGAGTGTGCTCGTTCATGAAGTCCGTACCTCGTTCATCGTGGTGATCGGTGGACCGTCCCGTTCCGGGTGATCCACTACTCAAGTGTCGCCTAGCGGCCGGTGAGCCGCCTGGCGTTTTCCAAGTGGGCGGTGAGCTGCTCCTGTATGCGCCCGGTCGCCTCGTCCAGGGCCGTTCGGGTCCGTCGCCCGCTGCCGTCGTCGGCCCGGAACGCCTCGCCGAACACGACGTCCACCCGGCTCCGCAGCGGAGGCAGTCCCGGTACCAGCCGCCCCGTGCGGTCGGTGCTGCCGAGCACCGCCACCGGGACGATCGGCGCGCCGGAGCGGACCGCGAAGTAGGCGAGCCCGGATCGCAGCGAGGCGAAGTCGCCCTCGCCCCGGCTGCCCTCCGGGAAGATCCCGAGGGCGCCGCCCTGTGCCAGGACCGCCAGGGCCCTGGTGATCGCGGAGCGGTCCGTCGAGGACCGGTCGACCTTCAGCTGTCCGATGCGTTCCAGGAACGGGCCCAGCGGCCCCACGAACGCCTCCTGCTTGATCAGGAAGTGCAGGGGCCGGGGCGCGGTGCCCATGACCATGGGGCCGTCGATGTTGTGGGAGTGGTTGATCGCGAGGATCACCGGGCCGGCCGCGGGGACGCGCCAGGAACCCAGCACCCGCGGCTTCCACAACCCGTACATCAGGCCGACCCCGATCCGGCGGCCGACGTCGGCGCTCCGGGTCGACGGGACCCGCGCCGTGACGCCCTCGGTCACCGACCCGCCCGCTCGCCGTCGACCAGGACCTCACCACCGCGCTTCTCCTGGACCAGGGTCACGACGCACTCGATGACCTGCGCGAGGGTGAGGTCGGTGGTGTCCACCTCGATCGCGTCGGCGGCCTTGGCGAGCGGCGAGGTCTTGCGGCTGGAGTCCGCGGCGTCCCGCTTGACCAGGGCCTCCTGGGTGGCCTTGACGTCGCTGCCCTTCAGCTCGCCGCTGCGGCGCGCGGCCCGGGCCTCCGGAGAGGCGGTGAGGAAGACCTTCAGGTCGGCGTCCGGCAGCACCGTCGTGCCGATGTCCCGGCCCTCGACCACGATGCCTCCGGCGGCGGCCGCGATGGACCGCTGGAGCTCGGTGATCCGGGTGCGCACCTCGGGCACCGCGCTGACCGCGCTGACCTTCGCCGTGACCTCGGAGGTGCGGATCGGGCCCGCCACGTCGGTGCCGTCGACGGCGATCGTCGGGGCGGCCGGGTCGGTGCCCGACACGATCTCGGGCTTGCCCGCCGCGGCGGCGACGGCCGCGGGGTCGGTGACGTCCACGCCGTGGTGCACCATCCACCAGGTGATCGCGCGGTACTGCGCCCCGGTGTCCAGGTAGCGCAGCCCGAGCTGGGCGGCGACGGCCTTGGAGGTGCTGGACTTGCCCGTGCCCGACGGGCCGTCGATCGCGACGATGACTGCGGCGGCTGGGGCGACGGATTCCACGGAGGCACCTTCCAGGGGTGGAGCGGAGGAGGGAGTGGCACGGGGCTCGGGAGGCCCCGGACAAGGTTACTTGTTCCCGCGGGCCGGCCCCGACCGGCGCCCTCCGCCACTACCCGGAGGAGAGGGCCTAGGGACGGATCGACCAGCCGCGTTCCCGCAGCGCGGCGGTGAGCACGGGCGCGGCCGGAGGGAGCACCACCAGTTCGACCAGGCCCTCCTGCCGCCCGGTGGCGTGCTCGATGCGCACGTCCTCGACGTTCACGCCGGCCGCCTCGGCGTCCGCGAAGATCCGGGCCAGCTGCCCCGGCTGGTCCCCGATCAGCACGGCCACGCTCTCGTAGACGGCGGGGGCCGCCCCGTGCTTGCCGGGCACCCGGGACTGACCGGCGTTGCCCCGGCGCAGCAGGGCCTCGATGCCGGTGCTTCCGCTGCGCCGCTTCGCCTCGTCCGCGGACTGGAGTTCCCGCAGGGCCCGGACGGTGCCGTCCAGGTCGGCGGCCACCTCGGCCAGCAGGTCCGCGACGGGGCCGGGGTTGGCGGACAGGATGTCGATCCACATCCGCGGGTCGGAGGCGGCGATCCGGGTCACGTCGCGGACGCCCTGACCGCTGAGCCGCACCGCGGCGTCCTCGGCGTGCTCCAGCCGGGCCGCGACCAGGCTGGACAGCAGGTGCGGCATGTGCGAGACCAGGGCCACCGCGCGGTCGTGGGCGTCCGCCTCCATCACCACGGGCACCGCGCCGCACAGGGACACCAGTTCCAGGGCGAGGTTCAACACCTCGGTGTCGGTGCCCGGGGTCGGGGTGAGCACCCAGGGATGCCCCTCGAAGAGGTCGGCGGTGGCGGCGAGCGGACCGGACTTCTCCCGCCCGGACATCGGGTGCGTCCCGAGGTACCGGGAGAGGGCCGCGTCCCGTCCCGGGCCGGTGAGCAGCGCCCCCAGGTCCCGGCGCGGCCCGCCCTTGACGCTGGCCACGTCGAGGCAGCCGCGGGCGGCGTCCCGTTCGAGGAGGTCCGCGAGGGTCGCGGCGACGTGGGCCGGGGGCACCGCGACGACCGCCAGGTCGACCGGACCGGGGGGCGGCTCGTCGGTGCCGGCGCCGAGCGCCGCGGCGGTCCTCGCCTGCTGGGGGTCGTGGTCCACGAGGTGCACGGCCACCCCCCGTCCGGTGAGGGCGAGGGCGATCGAGGTGCCGATCAGGCCGGTGCCGATGACGAGTGCGGTTCTCACGGGGCGGTGTCCTTGCGCAGGGCGGCGGTGGCGCCCAGGTAGACGTGGGCGGTGCCGGAACGGGACGGGTCGGTCTCGCTGCGCGCGGGGATCCGCACGGCCCGGGGCGTGGCCCCGTCGACGGCGAGTTCCTGCGCGCAGGTGGGCGGGACGTCGACGATATCGAGTCGACGGGCCGGGGCGCACCGCGTACGGCCCCGCGGCCGGCCTGGCCGCCCCCGGCGCCCGGGGCTCAGCGGTCCCAGAGCTCCCCGAACGCCTTCAGTTCTTCCCGGTGCTCCACCCGGTCGGCCCAGTCCGCCGGCCAGGCGTCCGCTCCGAGGCGGGCGCCCGCGAAGGCTCCGGCGAGGCAGGCCAGCGAGTCGGAGTCGCCGGAGGAGCAGGCGGCCCGGCGCAGCGCGGTGACGGGCTCGTCGGGGAAGAGCAGGAAGCACAGCAGTGCGGTGGCCAGGGCCTCCTCCGCGATCCAGCCCGCGCCGGTGGCCAGGCAGGGGTCGGTTTCCGGCGCGGGCGCCCGCAGGGCGTCCCGGAGGCGGTCCAGGGCGCCCAGGCACTCGTCCCAGCCGCGGGCGATGAAGCGGGCCGGGGTGGGGTCCCCGGCCCGCTGCCACAGATCGCCGAGCCAGCGCTCGTGGTAGCGGGTGCGGTTCTCCTGCGCGTACGCGTGCAGCAGGGCGAGCAGTCCGGCCGGTTCGACGCCCTCGGCCAGCAGGCGCACGGCGTGTGCGGTGAGGTCGCTGGCGGCGAGGGCGGTGGGGTGGCCGTGGGTGAGTGCGGCCTGGAGTTGGGCGGCGCCGGCGCGCCGTTCCTCGTCGAGGCCGGGTATCAGGGCGACGGGGACGACGCGCATGTTGGCGCCGCACCCCTTGGAGTGCACCTGGCTGGCCCGCTGCCAGGGGCCGTCGCCCCGTTCCAGCAGGTCGCAGGCGGTCAGGCAGGTGTTGCCGGGGGCCCGGTCGTTGTCGGGCGAGCGGTACCAGGCGACGAACTCGTCCCGGACCGGGGACAGCATCGCCCGGGGGTCGAGGGCGCCCCCGTCCAGGGCGGTGCGCAGGCCGCGCGCGAGGGCCAGCGTCATCTGGGTGTCGTCGGTGATGAGGGCGGGGGCGGGCAGGTCCATCGTCCGCCAGGGGCCGCACTTCGCGAGGATGGACGGCACGTCGTCGAACTCGGTGGGGTAGCCCAGTGCGTCCCCGAGGGCGAGGCCGAGGAGGGCCCCGGTGGCGGCGGTCCGTCCCGGGCGGGTGGCGGTGGTCGGCTGGGCGGGGGCCATGCGGGCGTCCTTCCGGGCGGGGGCGGAGACGTGGTGTCCAGCGGGCCCGGTCGTCTTCCGGGCCCGCTGGACACCAGCGGGAGTGGTCGGGCGTGTCTAGAGGTCGACCTCGTTCATCAGCATCCCGACCTCCGTGTTGGACAGCCGGCGCAGCCAGCCGGACTTCTGGTCGCCCAGGGTGATCGGCCCGAAGGCCACCCGGACCAGCTTGTCCACCGGGAACCCGGCCTCCGCGAGCATGCGCCGCACGATGTGCTTGCGGCCCTCGTGCAGGGTCACCTCGACCAGGTAGTTCTTGCCGGTCTGCTCCACCACCCGGAAGTGGTCGGCGCGCGCGTAGCCGTCCTCCAGCTGGATGCCGTCCTTGAGGCGCTTGCCGAGGTCGCGCGGGATGGGGCCGACGATGTGCGCGAGGTAGGTCTTCTTCACCCCGTAGCGGGGGTGGGTCAGCCGGTGCGCGAGCTCCCCGTGGTTGGTGAGCAGGATCACGCCCTCGGTCTCGGTGTCGAGGCGTCCCACGTGGAAGAGGCGGGTCTCCCGGTTGGTGACGTAGTCGCCGAGGCACTGGCGTCCGTCCGGGTCCTCCATGGTGGACACGACCCCGGCCGGCTTGTTCAGCGAGAAGAACTGGTACGACTGGGTGGCCACGGTCAGCCCGTCGACCTTGATCTCGTCCGTGGCCGGGTCCACCCGCAGGCCCTGCTCCAGGACGATGGAGCCGTTGACTTCCACCCGGGCGTCCTCGATCAGTTCCTCGCAGGCGCGCCGGGAGCCGAAGCCGGCGCGGGCGAGCACCTTCTGGAGCCGCTCGCCCTCCTGCTCGGCGCCCGGGAAGGTCTTGGGCAGCTGGACCTGCTTCTTGCCCGCGTACCGCTCGCGGTTGCGCTCCTCGGCCCGCGTCTCGTACTCGCGGGACCGAGCCGGGGCGGTGCGCCCGTCCCGGGTCTGGGACTGCTTGGGGCCGCCCTTGGCGCCGCCGCGCGCCGCGGCGCCCCGGCCGCTGCCCCGCCCGTCCTGGCCGCCCTGACCTCCGGGGCCGCCGGAGGTGCCCGTCTGGTAGCGGCGCTCCTCGGGGCGGGGCCGTCCGGCGCGCTTCTGCTTGTCGTCGCGCCCGTTGCCCGCGCCGCGGTGGTTACCGCGTCCGCTGTTCCTGCCGCTGCTTCGCATCAAAGTTCCGTCTTGTCGTCTGCGTGCTCGAAGGTCCCGGAGTCCGGTGCGTCCGGATCGAACGACGGGACGCCCTCCCGCGTCTCGGCCTCGATCGCCTCCGCCTCGGGGAGGAAGGGTGCGAGTTCGGGCAGTTCGTCCAGGCCGCGCAGGCCCATCCGCTCCAGGAAGTAGTTCGTCGTCCCGTACAGGATCGCACTTGTTTCGGGTTCCGTGCCCGCCTCCGCGATCAGACCCCGTTGCAGCAGGGTCCGCATCACCCCGTCGCAGTTCACGCCGCGCACCGCGGAGACCCGGGAACGGCTGACCGGCTGGCGGTAGGCGACGACGGCCAGGGTCTCCAGCGCGGCCTGGGTCATCCGGGCGTGCTGACCGTCCAGGACGAAGCCCTCGACGGCCGGGGCGTACGCGGGGCGCGTGTAGTAGCGCCAACCACCCGCGACCTGCCGCAGCTCGAACCCGCGCCCCTGGGCGGCGTACTCCTCGGCCAGTGCGCGCAGGGCGTCGGCGACCTGGCGGCGGGTGCGTCGGAGCACCTTCGCCAGGTGTTCCTCGGTGGCCGGTTCGTCGACCACCATCAGCACGGCCTCCAGGGCCGGCTTGAGGTCCAGTTCCGCCACTCCGCCCGGGCCGTCGTCGCCGGGTCCGTTCATGGGGTGCCCTCCGTCGTCGGGGCGTCGGGCCGCGGCCCGGCGCCGGTGGTCGCCGGGGCGGTCGCGGGTCGGTCGAACTCGTCGGTGACCCGGGGCCGGCCGTCCCCCGCGCCCCCGGTCCAGCGCACCAGCAGTTCGCCGAGCGCGCGTTCCTGGTCGAGCGCCACGGCCCGTTCCCGGTAGAGCTCCAGCAGGGCCAGGAACCGGGCCACCACGGTGAGCACGTCGGCGGTGCCGCGGGCGTCCTCGGTCAGTTCGCCGAAGGTCGCGGTGCCCCGCTCGCGCAGCAGGGCGACGACGACCTCCGCCTGTTCCCGGACGCTGACCAGGGGGGCGTGGATGTGCTCCACGTACACCTCGGGCTCGGGCCTCGGCTGCATGGCCTTGACGGCGAGCCGGGCGAACCCCGTCGCGCCGATGCCGATGACCACCTCGGGCAGCAGCTCGGCGTGGTGCGGCTCCAGCCCCACGGTCCGGGGCCAGCGCCTGGCCTCCTCCTCCAGCCGGCCGTGCAGGAGGTCCGCGACCTGCTTGTAGGCCCGGTACTGGAGCAGCCGGGCGAACAGCAGGTCCCGCGCCTCCAGGAGGGCGAGGTCGGCCTCGTCCTCGACTTCGGCGGCCGGCAGCAGCCGGGCGGTCTTGAGGTCGAGGAGTGTCGCGGCGACCACCAGGAACTCGGTGGTCTCGTCGAGGTCCCAGTCGGGCCCCAGGCCACGGAGGTACGCCATGAACTCGTCGGTGACCCGGGACAGCGCCACCTCAGTCACGTCCAGCCGGTGCCGTGCGATCAGCTGGAGGAGCAGGTCGAACGGTCCTTCGAAGTTGGCCAGCCGCACCCGGAAGCCGCCGTCGCGGGCCGGGGCTCCGTCCTCGAACTCGCCCGTGTCCCCGGGCTCCTCCGGTGCGGGTCGTCCGGTCGGACCCTGCACCACCGCGGTCGCCGTCCGGGCCGTGCCCTCCGGCACTGCCTCGGTTTCCGTCCCGCCCCCGGGTCCGGTCCCCAGTGCGCGTCGCCCCCGTCGAGGGCTAGCGGCCACGGAGCCGCCGCACCAGGATGCTGGCCTCGCCTCGCGATTCGAGGTCGGCCAGCACGACGGCCACCGCCTCCCGCACGATCCGCCCCCGGTCGACCGCGAGCCCGTGCTCCCCCCGGAGCACCAGCCGGGCGTGCTCCAGGTCCATCAGTTCCTCGGCCGACACGTACACGGTGATCTTCTCGTCGTGCCGTTCCCGCCCGCTGGGGCGCCGGGCGGCGGCCCGGCCCCGTCGACGGGAGGCCCCTGCGGCGCCCGCCGCGCCCCGTCCGGCGCCGTCGTCCTCGGTGGCCTCCGAACGCCGCCCGGAGCGCACCAGGGGCTGCTCCACGCCGTTTGCCGACCGCTCCGCGGTGCGACCCCGGGGGTCGGTCCCGTCGTCGGTCTCGGCGGCCGCGTGCTCCTCGCCGCCCGCCTCGGGGCCGGTCGGCTCCCGACGCGCGGGGATCCGCGGCGGGGGCTGCCGTGACCGGTCGGTCCCGGCGGGGGTCTCCCCGGTGGGCTCGTCGCCCTCGGCGGCGGAGCCCGACGCCCGCGGCTCGCCCGCCGGACGCCGGGGGGAGGACGCCTGGAGCGGCGTCCCCCCGGTGGTACGGAACAACTCGTCGGCTCCGGGCAGACTCACTCGGCGTGACACCGGGCGAGCACCTCCCTGGCGAGTTGGCGGTAGGCGGCGGCGCCCACGGAGTTGGACGCGTAGGTCGTGATGGGTTCGCCCGCGACCGTGGTCTCCGGGAAGCGCACGGTGCGGCCGATGACCGTGTGGTACACGTGGTCGTCGAACGCCTCGACCACCCGGGCCAGGACCTCGCGGCTGTGTACCGTGCGGGAGTCGTACATGGTGGCGAGGATGCCGTCGAGCTCCAGCTCCGGGTTGAGCCGCTCCTGGACCTTCTCGATCGTCTCGGTGAGCAGGGCGACACCGCGGAGCGCGAAGAACTCGCACTCCAGGGGCACGATGACCTTGTGGGCCGCGGTGAGCGCGTTCACCGTGAGCAGGCCGAGCGAGGGCTGACAGTCGATCACGATGTAGTCGTAGTCGGCCATCAGCGGCTTGAGCGCGCGCTGGAGCGTCGACTCGCGGGCCACCTCGGAGACGAGCTGCACCTCGGCCGCGGAGAGGTCGATGTTGCTGGGCAGCAGGTCCATGTTGGGGACGGCCGTCTTGAGCAGCACCTCGTCGGCGGCCATGCCCCGCTCCATGAGCAGGTTGTAGACCGTGAGGTCCAGCTCCATCGGGTTGACCCCGAGACCGACCGACAGGGCACCCTGCGGGTCGAAGTCGACGAGGAGCACCCGGCGTCCGTACTCCGCGAGCGCGGCGCCCAGGTTGATGGTCGACGTGGTCTTGCCGACGCCGCCCTTCTGGTTGCACATCGCGATGATCTTCGCGGGTCCGTGTTCCGCGAGCGGGCCCGGGATCGGGAAGTACGGCAGCGGACGGCCGGTGGGCCCGATCCGCTCCCGGCGCTGGCGCGCCGCGTCGGGCGCGAGCGTGGCCGCGTACTCCGGGTCCGGCTCGTACTCCGCGTCCGGGTCGTAGAAGTGCCCTTGGGGCAGGTCGTCGTAGTCGGCCAGGTGGCTGTCGCCACCTCGGCCGCCGGCCATGGCGTTCACGTGAGGGCCATCCATGCTGTGTGCTGTCTGAATCCGCTGGGGACTGTGCTGACGGGCTGTGAAGGTACGGAGAGCGACCGAGCCGACAGCCTCGACCCCGAAGGGCTCCCGGCCCAGTACGGGGGTTCCCGGTTGACCGCCCCCGGGAGTAAATGTCGACTCATTCACAAGTCGTCTTACCTCCTTGGTGACCAGGGAACTTCTCGATTGGTCAGCGTGGCACCATGCCGACGTTTGGCGACTCTATGGCGTGTCACCGCTCCACAGCAACACAATCCACCGGACCCGGCACGTTGTGTCGACGTCGGAACCCGTCGATGTCAAGGGCGTACGGCTGACGGAAGCCGTTTTTCCCAGCCGGACAAAGCGGTTGGAGAAGGATGTTCGAGGCGAGTCGAGCACCTCGGCTCGCGCGGTCGACCGCGCCGGGCGACCGGTGGGCACCGTGGCGCGATCCACACGCCCCGCACCCCCCGACACGCGGGCGGCCGGACCCCGTTGACGGGGTCCGGCCGCCCGCGTGTCGGAAGCCGCCGTCCGCTGGTCGACGGCGGCAACCCCCGCGGTGTCGAAGCGGGCCCGGCCCGCTCGAACTCAGCCCAGCAGGGAGTGCAGTTCGACGTGGTCGAGGCCGTGGGCCTCGGCGACCTCGCGGTAGACGACCTTGCCGTCGTGCGTGTTCAGGCCCTTGGCCAGCGCCGGGTCACGGCGCAGGGCCTCGACCCAACCCCGGTTGGCGAGTTCCACGATGTAGGGCAGCGTCGCGTTGGTCAGCGCGTAGGTGGAGGTGTGGGGCACCGCGCCGGGCATGTTCGCCACGCAGTAGAAGACCGAGCCGTGGACCGGGAAGGTGGGCTCGGCGTGCGTGGTGGGACGCGAGTCCTCGAAGCAGCCGCCCTGGTCGATCGCGATGTCGACAAGGACACTTCCGGGCTTCATCCGCGACACCAGTTCGTTGGTGACCAGCTTGGGCGCCTTGGCTCCCGGGACGAGGACCGCGCCGATGACGAGGTCGGCGTCCAGGCACGCCTTCTCCAGTTCGAAGGAGTTGGAGACGACCGTCTGGATGCGGGTGCCGAAGAGCTTGTCGGCTTCCTTGAGCTTGTTGATGTCGCGGTCGAGGAGGGTGACCTGGAAGCCCATGCCGATGGCGATGGTCGCGGCGTTCCACCCGGAGACCCCGCCCCCGATCACCACGGCCTTGCCGGCCGCGACGCCGGGGACGCCGCCGGGGAGCACCCCGCGACCGCCCGCCGGACGCATCAGGTGGTAGGCGCCCACCTGGGGCGCGAGTCGGCCCGCGACCTCGGACATCGGGGCGAGCAGCGGCAGCGCGCGGTTGGGCAGCTCCACGGTCTCGTAGGCGATGGCCGTGGTGCCGGACCCGACCAGGGCGTCCGTGCACTCCTTGGAGGCGGCCAGGTGCAGGTAGGTGAAGAGGGTCTGGTCCTTGCGGAGCCGGTGGTACTCCTCCGCGACGGGCTCCTTCACCTTGAGCAGCAGGTCGGCCGCGGCCCACACTTCGTCGGCGGTGTCGAGGATCTCCGCGCCGGCGGCGACGTACTCGGCGTCCGTGATCGAGGAGCCCGTTCCGGCATCCCGCTCGACGACGACGTGATGGCCGTGGCGGACCAGTTCGTGCACGCCTGCGGGGGTGATGGCGACGCGGAACTCGTTGTTCTTGACCTCGCGGGGGATGCCGACCTTCATCGTCGATCACGGTCCTTGGCTCAGAGGGTTCGGATAACACGTTGCACATCCGAACAAAACCCGATGCACACGAACATGGGGGACATGCCGGAAGGCGCCACGCAGCACGTGGCGAATCCCAGTCTAATGAAGGACTTCTCGCTGTCTAGCCTTACAAAGCATCAATCTTTACGAGCTCCACTGCGGATTTCGTAGGTCGCTAGGGGCTCTGCGGCTTCGGTGGCAGTCTCGGCGCCCCCGCCCGTGCCGCCCCCGCCGGGCCTGTGCTCCTCCACCGGTCCGCCGCCCTCGCCCTCGGATTCCGCGGCGGGCGAGGGCTCGTCCTTTGGGCCGCGGGCGGCCCGGAGGCGGCCGGATTCCGGTGCCGGGGCCTCGCCCGGCACGGGGTGGCCCTCGTCGGGCGGGAACTCCTGCCGGAGCATGCGCTCCGCCGCGCTGCGGTGCAGGCGGGCCGCGGAGGACTCGCCGAGCCGGTCCAGGGTGTCGGCGAGCCGCAGTTGCAGCGCCGCCTGGAGCCGGACGTCCTCCGCCCTGCGGGCCCACTCGACGGCCTGCCGACAGGTCTGGAGGGACTCCTCGGGACGCCCGGCGTACTCCTGGACCCGGGCCAGCTCGCTCAGGGCACGGGCCACCGCGGCGGTGTCCCCGGAACGACGGTGGCCGGAAATCGCCGACCGCCAGTTGCGCATGGCATCGCCGTAGCGACCGGCGTAGGTCTGCACCCCGGCGATCCGGCCGTGCAGGCGCGCCGCGTCGTCCCGCTCGTCGCGGGCCAGCCGGTGGGCGAGCGCCCGTCCGTACCAGTCGGCCGCCCGGTACCAGTCGCCGAGCTCCTGGTGGGCGCCGCCGATGGATTCCGTCGCCCGGCCCGTGGCGTACGGGTCACGGGCACGACGCGCGGCGTCCAGCGCGCTCCGGTAACGGGTGAGGGCCTCCCCGGTGCGACCGGTGCGGGTGTCCAGGTCGGCGAGGTTCAGCAGCGCCGCGGCCTCCTCCCGCGGAAGGTCGCGGCGGCGGGCCACGTCGAGCACCAGCTGGTGGATCGCGTACAGGTCGGCGGCGGCGGAGACGGCCCCCTCGTGGGCGACCAAGGCCCGGGTCAGCGCGGCCATCAACCGTCGGGCGAGGGTGTCCAGCTCGCCGTCGGCCACCGCGGCGCGGGCGGCGGCGAGCAGGGCGGGGCGCCGGATGCGCAGCCATTCGGCGGCGGCCCGGGGGTGGGGGAAGCGAAGCGAGCGGGGCAGTCCGGCCAGCCGCTCCTGGGCCACGGCGTCGTCGGTCTGGGTGATCGCCCGGCAGGACTGGAGCAGGCGCACGGTCCGCTCCAGCATCCGGGCCCGGGCGAGCTGGACCTCGCCCGGTCGGTCCTTGGCCTCGCGGAGCACCCGCAGCAGCGGGACCAGGCAGTCGGGCACCTGGTACTGGGGCAGCGGGGAGGGCACCCGGCGGAGCATGCCGAGGGCGGTGAAGTCGTCGAGGAGGTTCCGGGCGGCGGAGACCGAGCAGCCCGCGAGCGCGGAGGCGGTGTGCGGGTCGGCGAGGCCCCCGGGGGTGAGGCCGAGCAGTCGCAGTATCCGGGCGGAGGGGGCGGGCAGGGCCTCGTAGGCATGCTGGAAGACCCGGGCCAGCACCGGGCCGTCGTCCGCGCGGGCCCGCAACTGCTTGGCGAGGTCGGCGACGGAGACCTCGGGCCGGGCCGCCAGCCAGCCGCCGGCGAGGACCAGGGCGGCGGGCTGGGCGCCGCACTCCTCGACCAGCCCTTCGGCGGCGCAGGGGTCGACGGTGACGCGGACGGTGCCGGTCCAGTGGGTGAGGAGTTCCACGGCGGTCTTGGTGTCGAGCCCGCCGAGGGTGCAGGGCCGCACGTCGACCAGTCCGGTCAGCGGGCGTTCGGTGACCGTGAGGACGAGGCTGTCGGGAGCGGGCGGAAGGAGTTCGTCCACCTGTTCCGCGTCGGTGGCGCCGTCCAACAGCAACAGGGCCCGTCGATCGGCGAGGGCCGCCCGCAGGTCGGCGCTGAGGTCCTCGGCGGGGGCCCCGGCCGGCGCGGGCACCTCCAGGGCGGCGAGCAGGGCGCGGGCGGCCCGGTCGGTGGGGACGGGGGTGCCGTCCGGGTCGGTGAGCCGGGCGCGCAGCACCCCGTCCGGGTAACGGTGGGCGATCCGCCGGGCGAGCTCCTCGGCGAGTGCGGTGCGCCCGGAGCCGGGTCGGCCGGCGATGAGCAGCACCCGGGCGCTGGGCGGCTTCTTGCCGGCGATGGTGTCGAGTCCGGCGCGTTCGATGTCGGCCAGGAGTTCCTTCAACTCCCTGGTGCGCCCCAGGAACTGACCGTCCGCGGAGGCGGTCGCGGTCGCCCGGGAGCGCCCGTCCGCGGACAGCCTCGTGCCGCTGGTGTCCACCGCCTGGTCCGTCACGGGCCCACTCCCGTTCCACTGCGTGCAGATGCCCGCCGGGGCTCCGGACGGGGTGCTTTCAGAGCCTAGTTCACGCTCTGCGACGAAGAGCGGGGAGCACGGCGGACGGAATGCGCAGGTCGCCCGATCGGATCATCTGCCGATCCGTACGACCGGGTGAACGGGTGGGGCGGCCCGGGCCGCCCCACCCGGACCTCAGGCGTCGAAGGGCCGGGCCGGCCAGGGGGCGTCGGCCGGGCGCAGCGCGTCCAGCCCGCCCCCGGCCCGGGCGGCGACCAGCGAGAGCACCCCGACGACGAGGCAGTTGTTGTGCAGTTCCCCGGCGAGGACGCCGCGCGCCAGCTCCGCGAGCGGCACCGAGGTGACCGTCATGTCGCCCTCCTCGTGCTCGACGGCGTACCGCTCGCCCTGGGCCTCGGACAGTTCGCGGGCCAGGAAGATCCGCACCGCCTCGTCGCAGCCGCCGGGGGTGGTGTACACGTCGGTGAGGACCCGCCAGTCCTCGGCCTTGAGGTGGGCCTCCTCGTACAGCTCGCGCCGGGCCGCGTGCAGGGGGTTCTCGCCGGGGACGTCGAGGAGCCCCGCGGGGATCTCCCAGAGCCGCTGCCGCACCGGGTGGCGGTACTGGTCGATGACGGTGACCCGGTCCTGGTCGTCGAGGGCGAGCACCGCGACGGAGCCGGGGTGGACCTGGTAGTCGCGGCGGGCCACGGTGCCGTCGGGCATGACCACCTCGTCGGTGCGCACCGAGGTCTTGTTGCCGACGAACGGGGTCTCGCTCGCCCGGGTCTCCCACTCCTCCGGGGTGTCCTTGATGGTCATCGCCGTGTTCCTCCCGCGCGTCGTCGAACGAACGGGGCGCGTGCCGGTGTGGCACGCGCCCCAGTCGTTCACCGTATCGCCTGTGACCGGCGGTGGCGGCCGGCCCCGTCCCCGCGGGCCGGGGCCGGGGCGGTCACTCCGCGGTCTTGCGGGCCACGGCGGCCTTCACCAGCCCGGCGAAGAGCGGGTGCGGGCGGGTCGGGCGGGAGCGGAGCTCGGGGTGCGCCTGGGTGGCGACCAGGTAGGGGTGCACGTCGCGCGGGTACTCGACGTACTCCACCAGTTTCCCGTCCGGGGAGGTCCCGGAGAACTGGAGGCCGGCCTTCTTCTCCAGCTCCGCCCGGTAGGAGTTGTTCACCTCGTAGCGGTGGCGGTGGCGCTCCTCCACGTACTCCTTGCCGTCGTAGACCTCGCGGACGAGGGAGCCCTCGGCCAGCTTCGCCGGGTACATGCCGAGCCGCATGGTGCCGCCCATGTCGCCCTCGCCGGCGACGATGTCCAGCTGTTCGGCCATGGTGGAGATCACCGGGTTGCCGGTGGCCGCGTCGAACTCGGTGGAGTTGGCGTCCGGGATGCCGGCGAGGTTGCGGGCCGCCTCGATGACCGTGCACTGGAGGCCCAGGCAGAGGCCGAGCAGCGGCACCTTGTTCTCGCGGGCGTACTGGATCGCGCCGACCTTGCCGCTCACCCCGCGGTCGCCGAAGCCACCGGGGATGCAGACGGCGTCGACGTCACCGAGCTGCCGGGCGGCGCCCTCGGGGGTGCGGCAGTCGTCGGAGGCGACCCACTTGATCTTCACCCGGGCCCTGTTGGCGAAGCCGCCCGCGCGCAGCGCCTCGGTGACCGAGAGGTACGCGTCCGGCAGGTCGATGTACTTGCCGACCAGGGCCACGGCGACCTCGTGGTCGGGGTTGTGGACCCGGTCGAGCAGGTCCTCCCAGAGCGTCCAGTCCACGTCCCGGAACGGCAGGTCGAGCTTGCGCACGACGTAGGCGTCCAGTCCCTCGGTGTGCAGCACCTTGGGGATGTCGTAGATCGACTTCGCGTCGATCGCGGCGACCACGGCGGCCTCGTCCACGTCGCACATCAGGGAGATCTTGCGCTTGATCGCGACGGGCACCTCGCGGTCGGCGCGCAGCACGATCGCGTCGGGCTGGATGCCGATGTTGCGCAGCGCGGCCACGGAGTGCTGGGTCGGCTTGGTCTTCAGCTCGCCGGACGGGCCGATGTAGGGCAGCAGCGAGATGTGGACGACGAAGACGTTGTCCCGGCCGACCTCGTGGCGGACCTGCCGGACCGTCTCCAGGAACGGCAGCGACTCGATGTCGCCCACGGTGCCGCCGACCTCCGTGATGACGACGTCCACGTCGTCGGTGGCCATCCGGCGGATGCGCTGCTTGATCTCGTTGGTGATGTGCGGGATGACCTGGACGGTGTCGCCCAGGTACTCGCCGCGCCGCTCCTTGGCGATGACCTGGGAGTAGACCTGCCCGGTGGTCACGTTCGCCGAGCCGTCGAGGTCGACGTCGAGGAAGCGCTCGTAGTGCCCGATGTCCAGGTCGGTCTCGGCTCCGTCGTTGGTGACGAAGACCTCGCCGTGCTGGAACGGGTTCATGGTCCCGGGGTCGACGTTCAGGTAGGGGTCGAGCTTCTGCATGGTGACCCGCAGACCCCGCGCTTTGAGCAGCGCGCCCAGGCTGGAGGCCGTCAGGCCCTTGCCGAGGGAGGAGGCGACACCTCCGGTGACGAAGATGTGCTTGGTCGTCGGGGACGTCGCGGATCGATTCGGCATGGCCAAGAGGGGCTCCCGTGGTCGCTGTCTGAGATGCGGATCGGCGCCCGGCCCGGAAGAATCGGGTGGTGCCTGCGCTGCGGTTCGGGGGTCTCGTCGCTGTCGCTGCGGACTCCTGCGAGCCCACCGGTCCACGGGCTACCAGGGTAACAGTGCCCCGCCGCGACCGCTCCCGAGCACCGTGCGCGCCCGCGCCGCCACACAGAGCCCCGGAAGGGCACCCCGCTGGGCCGAGGGGGTTCCCGACCCCGGGCGTCCCCCACCGACCGCTTCCCGGAAGGAAACCGTCCGTGCCGTTGCGAGGACGCCGCGTCATCCCCCTCCGCCGAGGGGGAACCGCCGGGAGGAGGGGGCGCCGGACCCCCACACGACGCACACGACGGTGGTACGACACGCCTCCGGGGCTCACCCCGTTGGCGCAAATGTGTTCACCTGAGCGGGACCCGCAACCCTTGAGCGCGTCGTATCCTCGTCGGACATTGCTGCCGAGCCAGGCCGGCAAAACGGCACCACCCCAGCCCGTCCCCGGTACCACGAGCCCGTCGGCACGCCCTTGACTTGGATCATCTTGACCGCACAGCCGGCCCCCGCGGGGGTCCGCTGGCGGCCGTTCGACTGGAGAGTTGCACGTGGCCGGGCGCATCGAGGATTACGCACTCATCGGGGACATGCAGACCGCCGCCCTGGTCTGTCGGGACGGAACAGTGGACTGGCTCTGTCTGCCCCGCTTCGACTCACACGCCGTTTTCGCGGCCCTGCTCGGCACCGAGGACCACGGTTTCTGGCGCCTCGGTCCCGCTCACGACGACCGGACCCCGCCCCCGGCGACCCGCCGCGGCTACCGGGGCGACTCGCTCATCCTGGACTCCGAGTGGGACACCCCGCACGGCACGGTCCGGGTCACCGACTTCATGCCCCCGCGGGACGGCGCCCCGCAGGTCATCCGCATCGTGGAGGGCGTCTCGGGCGAGGTGCCCATGCGCTCCGCCCTGCGGATGCGTTTCTCCTACGGCAGGATCGTGCCCTGGGTGCACCGCGTCGAGGAGCGCACCGTCGCCGTCGCGGGCCCCGACTCGGTGTGGTTCGACACCGAGGCCGACACCTACGGCGAGGACCTCACCACCTACTCCGACTTCACCGTCGCCGCCGGCCAGCGCATCGCCTTCGCCCTGTCCTGGCAGCCCTCCCACCACCAGCCGCCGGCCCGCCCCGAACCCGAGGCGTCCCTGGAGGCCACCGCCGACTTCTGGCGCGAGTGGGTCGCCCACTGCACCTACCACGGGCCCTACCGCGAGGCCGTCGTACGGTCCCTGATCACCCTCAAGGCCCTCACCTACGCCCCCACCGGCGGCATCGTCGCCGCCCCCACCACCTCCCTGCCCGAGGAGATCGGCGGCGTCCGCAACTGGGACTACCGCTTCACCTGGCTGCGCGACGCCGCCATCACCCTCTCCTCGCTGCTGCGCACCGGCTACCGGGAGGAGGCCCGCGCCTGGCGCGAGTGGCTGCTGCGCGCGGTCGCCGGCGACCCGGAGAACCTCCAGATCATGTACGGCATCGCCGGCGAGCGGGAACTCGGCGAGAGCGAGCTGGACTGGTTGCCCGGCTACGAGGGCTCCACGCCGGTCCGGGTCGGCAACGGGGCCGCCCACCAACTCCAGCTCGACGTGTACGGCGAGGTCACCGAAGCCCTGCACCTGGCCCACATGACCGGGCTGGCCCGCAACGACTACGCCTCCCTGCTCCAGCTGCGCCTCATCGGCTACCTGGAGCAGCACTGGACGGAGCCCGACGAGGGCATCTGGGAGGTGCGCGGGCCCCGGCGCCACTTCGTGCACTCCAAGGTCATGGCCTGGGTCGCCGTCGACCGCACCATCAAGCTCATCGAGTCCGGCGACGTGGAGGGCCCCGTCGAGCGCTGGCGCACGCTGCGCGACGACATCCACCGCGACGTCTGCGAGAAGGGCTACGACAAGGAACGCAACACGTTCACCCAGTCGTACGGCTCCCGCGAGCTCGACGCCTCGCTGCTGCTCATCCCGCAGATGGGCTTCCTGCCGCCGGACGACAAGCGGGTCATCGGCACCATCGAGGCCATCCAGCGCGAGCTGTCCACCTCGGACGGCTTCATCCTGCGCTACCCCACGGCCGGCGCGGACGCCGGCGTGGACGGCCTGGAGGGGGACGAGGGCGCCTTCCTCGCCTGCTCCTTCTGGCTCGCGGACGACCTCGCGATGATCGGCCGGGTGGAGGAGGCCCAGAAGCTCTTCGAGAAGCTCCTCGCCCTCCGCAACGACCTCGGCCTGCTCGCCGAGGAGTGGGACCCCCGCTTGCAACGTCAGGTCGGCAACTTTCCGCAAGCTTTCAGCCATGTTCCGCTCATCGACACCGCGCTCCGCTTGACCGCGTCCGGCGCCTACGGGGGCTGAGCGCCCCCCGTCCCGGTGGGCCCCGCCCGCCGGGACGGCCGCCGCCCGACCCCGGGGAAACCGACCCGGATGCCCGCCCCGCCGGCGGACGGGTAACGTCCCAGCATGGACAGTCGGGACGGGGCGGACACCCCGGGCGGAATCACCGTGCAACGGGCCCTGGAACTGCCGGGCCTGCGCAGCGGCCTGCCCGAGGTGGTCGCCGGGGCCGACCGGCTGCACCGGACGGTCCGCTGGGTGCACGCCGGCGAGGTCCCCTACATCGCCTCCCTGCTGAAGGGCGGCGAACTCCTCCTCACCACCGGTGTCGCCCTCGGCACCCGCCCCGCCGAACAGCGCGCCTTCGTCCGCGACCTCTCGCTGCGGGGCATCGCCGCCCTCGTGGTCGAGCTGGGCCCCCGCTTCCCCCGACTGCCGACCGCGCTGGTCGAGGCGGCCCGCGCGGCCGGGCTCCCCCTGGTCCAACTGCACCGGGAGGTCCCCTTCGTCACCGTCACCGAAGAGGTCCACACCGAGATCGTCAACGGCCACTACGCGCTCCTGCAACGCGCCGACGAGGTCGCCCACCGCTGCACCCGGGCCCTGCTCGGCGGCGGGGGCATCCCTCAGGTCCTGGCGATCCTCGCCGAGTTCAGCGGCAACCCCGCCTTCCTGGAGACGCCGGACGGGCACCTGCTGTACGCGGCCGGCGCGGACACCGACCGCACCCAGCCCCGCGAGGTGTGGGACCGGCTGCGCGGTGGCCGCGCCGACCGGGAACGGGGCACCCCGGCCGGCGCCGTCGTGGTGGACGTCCCCGGCGGCGGACCCGGCTCCGGGCCGGGCGCCCCGCGCGCCCGGCTCGTGCTGCTCCCCGTCACCGCACCGTCCGCACCGGTGCACCGCATCGCCGCCGAGCGGGCGGCCGACTCGCTGGCCGTAGTGCTGATGCAGGCCCGGCAGGAGGAGGAACTCGCCGCCCGCGGCCGGGGCGACTTCCTCACCGACCTCGCCGAAGGCCGGGTCACCCCCGAGGACGCTCCGGCCCAGGCCCGGGTGCTCGGCTTCCGCCCCGGCAACGCCCCGCTGCTCCCGGTCGTGATGCGGATGCCCGGCGACGGCGGGCTGACCACCGGCGGCGGCTGGGCGGTGCTGGCCCGGGCCGTCGCGGAGGAGTTGGCCGCCCTGGGCACCCCGGTACTGCTCGGGGTGCGCCCGGTGGAGGGGCGGATGCCCCTGCTCCTCGCCCTGCGCTCGACGGCGGACCGCACCGCGGTCGCCGACCGGGCCGCCGCCGCGCTGCGCACCGGCGTCGAACGCGCCGGGCTGCACCGCCCGGGTGCCGGCGCGCCGATCGTGGTGGTGGGCGACAGCGGCGGTTGGGCGGTCGCCTCGGCCGGCCTGCGGCACGCCGCGCAGACCGCGACCGCCGCCCGGGACCCGGACGGCCGCCCCTGGTACGACGCCCGGCGCCTCGACATCGACCTGCTGCTGTGGCGGCTGCGGGACCACCCGGACCTCACGGCCTTCGTGGACCGGGCCGTCGGCCCGCTGCGCGAGCACGACGCCCGGGCGAAGCCCCCGCTGCTGCCCACCCTGGAGACCTACCTGGCGCACGCGGGGCGCAAGGCGGAGACCGCCCGGGCCCTCCACCTCAACCGGCAGACGCTCTACAACCGGCTGGCCCGGATCGGCGAACTGCTGGGCGTCGACCTGGACGACCCCCAGACCGTCCTGACGCTCAGCCTGGCGCTCCGCGCCCGCCGGCACCTCGACTGAGCACGCCGAGGACGGTGCCCGCCCTCAACGCCACAGCGTGGGCCTGGTCAGTTCGTCGTACACGCTCAACACCTGGGCGACCGTCTCGTCCTCCGTGGGCCAGGTCGCGACCTGGGCGAACCCCCGTTCCCGCAACCACCGCCGTCGGCCGGGGTCACCCAGCACCCGCACCACCGCCTCCCCCAGGGCCCCCGCGTCCCCGTAGGGCACCAGTTCGGCGGCGTCCCCCACCAGTTCGGGGGTGCCGCCCACCGCGGTGGCCACCAACGGCACCCCCGCCCTGAGCGCCCCCTGGGCGAGCGCGGACCGCCCCTCCCAAGGACTCGCCACCACCACGACGTCCGCCCCGACGAGCAGGTCGAGCGGCTCGTCCCGCCGCCCCGACAGCCGCACCGGCAGCGCCCCGGAGTCGATCCTCCGTCGCAGCGCCCCCCGGAGCGGCCCCTCTCCCACGATCACCAACAGCGGCACCGGGTCCAGCCCCGCCCAGCGCGGTACGGCGTCCAGCAGCACCTCGTACCCGCGGTGCGTCTCCAGCGGCCCCGCGGCGACCACCAGCGGCCGTCCCGCCGAACCGAGTTCGGCCCGCGCCTTCTGACGTGCCACCTCGGCCTCGGGTCCCCGGCCGGCACCGGCCGGGCCCGGGAGCACCGCCGCCGCGAGGCGCGCGTCCCGCGCCCCCCGCCGTCTGGCCCGGTCCACTAAGTCCCCGCACGAACCGAGCACCACGCTCGCCGAGCGGGCCACCCTGCGCTCCGCCAGGCGCACGGCGTGCGTCCACGCGCCCCGCGGTCGGGCGCGCTCGTGCCAGGTGACGACGAGCGGCAGCCGCCGTCCGGCGAGGGCCAGCCCGGCCCGGAGCCCGGCGTCCACCCCGTGCGCGTGCACCAGGTCGGCGTCCGCGCACAGCGCCCGCAGGGCCGCGATCGACGTGGGGTCGGCGCCCCGCGGCAGCGGCGCGTGACCGGCGCCCACCCCGTCGAAGGCGAAGGCCCGCCCCACCTCGGCGGGCGCCGCGACCGTGACCCGCACCCCCCGGGCGACCAGGCCGGCGGCGAGCGAGCGGACATGCACGCCGCTGGTGCTCCCCCCGCCGCCGAGCACCTGCACGGTGCGCAAGGGCCGTTGGCCGTGCGGCGCGTGGCTGATCACCGGGGTGGGGCTCCTGTTCCGGGGGGACGTCCGCGGACACGGCGGACGACACGGGGCGGACACGACGCGAAGGAACGTACCGCACACCGTCCGGGAACACCCGTCCGACCCGAACGACGCCGCTGTCGGGCCGCCCCGATCGGCCCCGTCCGGTCGTCGGGTCGTCAGGCGTCCTTGCGGGCGGCGGCCAGCAGCTCCTCGGCATGGGCGCGGGCGGTCTGGGAGTCCTCCTGCCCGGCCAGCATCCGGGACAGTTCCCGAATGCGCTCCTCCCCCTCCAGCACCTTCACGCCCGAGCGGGTGACCGACCCGTCGTTCGTCTTCTCCACCAGCAGTTGACGGTCGGCGAAGGCCGCCACCTGGGGAAGGTGGGTGACCACGACGACCTGCGCGGACTTCGCGAGGCGCGCCAAGCGCCGGCCGATCTCGACCGCGGCCTTGCCGCCCACGCCCGCGTCGACCTCGTCGAACAGGTACGTCGGCACCGGGTCGGTACCGGCGAACACGACCTCCACCGCCAGCATCACCCGGGACAGCTCGCCGCCGGAGGCCCCCTTGGCGATGGGACGCGCCGGGGCACCGGGGTGCGGCGCCAACAACAGCTCCACCTCGTCGCACCCCGCCGGCCCGTAGGCCACCGTCCGGCCCTCCGCCTCGACGCCCTCGGGGTCGTCGGTCTGTCGGATGTCGACGTGCACCCGCGCGTGGGGCATCGCCAGCGAGGCCAGCTCGGCGGTCACCGCGGCGGCGAAGCGGGCCGCCGCCTCCTGCCGGGCCACGGTCAGCGTCCGGGCGAGCGCGCCGAGCTCGCCGCGCAGTCCGTCGCGTTCCGCGGTGAGCTCGTCGATCCGGTCGTCGTCCCCGTCGAGTTCGAGGAGGCGGGCGGCCCCCTGTTCGGCCCAGGCGAGCACCGAGGCGAGGTCCTGGTCCGCGCCGCCGTACTTGCGGACGAGCTGCCCCAGGACCGCCCGCCGTTCCTCGACGGTCGCGAGCCGCCGCGGATCGGCGTCCAGATCACCCGCGTAACCGGCGAGCTCGCCGGCCACGTCGCCCACCAGGATGCCGATCTCCCCGATCCGGTCGGCCAGGGCGGCGAGGGCCGGGTCGTGCACCCGCACCACCTCCAGGGCCCGGTGCGCCCCGGCCACCAGGGTGGCCGCGTCGATGCCCTCGGGGTCCTCGGGGTTCCCCGCCAGCGCGGCGTGGGCGAGCGTCGCGGCCGAGGCCAGCGCCTCGGCGTGCCCGAGCCGCTCCGCCTCCGCGGCGAGCTCGGCGTCCTCGCCGGCGCGGGGTTCCACGGCCGCCACCTCGTCCAGTCCGAACCGCAGCAGGTCGGCCTCCTGCGCCCGTTCCCGGGCGCGCGTGGTGAGCACGTCGAGCTGCCCCGTGACGGCGCGCATCCTGCGGTACGCGCTGGTGTAGCGGGCCAACGGGACGGCGACCGCGTCCCCCGCGTACCGGTCGAGGGCCTGGCGCTGGCGGGAGAGCTTGAGCAACCCCTGTTGGTCGGTCTGACCGTGCACGGCGACGAGGTCGTCGGCGAGTTCGGCGAGCACTCCGACGGGCACGGACCGCCCGCCCAGATGCGCGCGGGAGCGGCCTTCGGCCGAGACCGTACGGCTGACCAGGAGGACCCCGTCCTCCAGTTCCGCACCTGCCTCCTCCGCCCGGGCGGCCGCGGCGGGGGGCACGCTGATCCGCCCCTCCACGACGGCCGACTTGGCACCGATCCGCACCAGGGCCGGGTCCGCCCGTCCGCCGAGCAACAGGCCCAGGCTCGTGACCACCATCGTCTTGCCGGCACCGGTCTCGCCCGTCACCGCGGTGAAGCCGGGCGACAGCTCGACCACCGCGTCGTCGATGACCCCGAGTGACCGTATCCGCATCTCCTCCAACACGGACACGACCTTACGAGGTCCGGGGCCCGATGTGCGACGGCCCCCGGCCCCGTTCGCCGAACTCGCTGGTGACGGGACCGGTGGCGCGAGCGGGTGTCACCCCTGCGGGTGGCCGCGCGGACCCCGGCCCGTCCGTGTTCCCCGTCCGGCGAGCCGTGCGCGGACCTGTGGTCTTCCGCAGTCCGTCCGTGCGGGAAACCTCATGGCGTCCGCCCGGGACGGGACGCACTCTGGAAGGCATGAGCAGTCGACCGGCCGTCCGAGCGGCCCGCCCCTCGTCGTTCCCCTCCCCCGCCGCCCCGCCGCCGCGCCCGGGCCCGGTCGGCGGAGCGGGAGGATCACTGCGGTGCGCCCCGCCAACCGGACACGGGCAGGGCGAACTTCGCCACGAGCCGATCGGTGAACGAGGCGTGGTGCAACCTGGCCAGGCGCACGGGCACCGCGCCCCGCCGCACCTCCACCCGGGCCCCGGGGGGCAGTTCGATGGTGCGCCGCCCGTCGCACCACAGCACGCCCTGCGGGGTGTGCGGCTGCACCTCCACCGCCAGCACCGAGTTCGGGGAGGTGACCAACGGCTTGGCGAAGAGGGCGTGCGCGCTGATCGGCACCATCAGCAACGCCTCGACCTCGGGCCACACCACGGGTCCTCCCGCGGAGAACGCGTAGGCGGTGGAGCCGGTCGGGGTCGCGCAGACGATGCCGTCGCAGCCGAAGCCGGTCACGGGCCGCCCGTCGACCTCCAGGACCACTTCCAGCATCCGCTCCGGGGAGACCTTCTGGACGGCCGCCTCGTTCAGGGCCCAGTCCGTGTGCACCACGTCGCCGTTGCGGTGGACCACGACGTCGATGGTCATCCGTTCCTCGACCTCGTACGCCCGGGTCACCACCCGGTCGACGACCTTGTCGAGGTCGTCCCGTTCGGCTTCGGCGAGGAAGCCCACCCGGCCGAGGTTCACCCCGAGCATCGGCACCCCGGAGGCCCGCGCGAACTCCGCCCCCCGCAGCAGGGTTCCGTCACCGCCGAGCACGATCAACAGTTCGCAGCCGTCGAGGGAGGCCGGCGTCGCCTCCTGGACGAGTTCCACGGACGGGGGCAGCGGCAGGTCGGACGCCTCCGCTTCGAGCACCCGGACGCGGAGCCCGGCGCGGAGCAGTCCCTGAACCACGAGTTCGGCACTGCGGATGGCCGCGGGCCGTCCCGTGTGCGCCAGGAGGAATACGGTACGAACTCGGCTCTGTGTCAACGCGGTCCTTCCGCCACTGCACGGTCAACGTCAGCGGGGTCGAGTTCGGGTGCCCCGGCCCGCAGCCACAGAAAGTACTCGACGTTCCCCGAGGGACCGGGCAGCGGACTGGCCGTGACTCCCCTGACGCCGAGGCCGAGTTCGGCCGCCCGGCCGGCGACCCGCCGTACGGACTCGGCGCGCAGTTCGGGGCTACGGACCACTCCGCCGCTGCCCAACCGCTCCTTGCCCACCTCGAACTGCGGCTTGACCATCAGCACCAGGTCGGCGTCCGGGGCGACGCACCGGACGAGCGCCGGGAGGACGAGCCCCAACGGAATGAAGGAGAGGTCCCCCACCACCAGGTCGACCGGAACGCCGTCGATCGTCTCCAGCGTCATGTCGCGGACGTTGGTGCGGTCCTTGACCGTGACGCGAGCATCGCTCTGGAGGGACCAGGCCAGTTGCCCGTACCCGACGTCCACGGCCACGACGTGACCGGCCCCGGCGCGCAGCAGGACGTCGGTGAAGCCGCCGGTGGACGCGCCCGCGTCGAGCGCGCGTCGCCCGTGGACCACGAGCCCCCGCGGGACGAACGCCCCGAGGGCCCCGGCGAGCTTGTGCCCTCCCCGCGAGACGTAGCCGGGATCGTCCTCGTCCTGGGTGACGACGACGGCCGCACTGGTCTCGACCTGGGTCGCGGGCTTGGTCGCGGGGGTGCCGCCCACGGTGACCCGCCCCGCGGCGATCAGTTGGCTGGCGTGTTCGCGCGAGCGGGCGAGCTTGCGGCGGACCAGTTCGGCGTCGAGTCGGCGGCGTGCCACTCCTGCCACGTTCGGTTCAGCTCCTGTGGTCGTACGAAGGTGCCGGTCCTCGCGGTGGCGCGGGGGCCGGTGGGCCCGTGGGTTGGTCGAGCGCGGTCAGTGTCTCGCGCAGGCCCCGATGGACATCTTCGTACACCGCGAGGTGGCCCTCGGTGGCGAGGCGGTCGGCGTCGGCCAGCCTGGTCAGGTGCGCGTCCACCGGTGGATGCCCGGTGGGGAAGCGGTCGACGCCCAGCGGAGTCGGACCCTCGGCGGGTCCTTCCGTTCCGGGGAGGCGGTCGGATCCTCCGGCTTCCGGTGTCCCGCCCGAACCGGGCGGGGGGGCGGGCACGGCCGTGGTCCGGGACGGCCCGGGTACCGCCCCGGTCGGAAAGTCGCTGTTCATGTCCCGACGCTACCCCGAAGGACTGGGGTACCGTCGCTCACGATGGCGACGATCGAGGAGTGCCGTGCCGCACTCGAACAGCTCTCGGACAACATGGCGACCGCCGAAGGCCGTGCGCGCGCGGCGGCGATGGACCGTTCTCTCACCTGTCGGGTCAAGGACCTCGACGTGACGTTCACCGGCCGCCTCCACGACGGCCGGATCGAGGTGCAGAACGTGGTGAACGGCCTCCCGCCCGAGCGGGCGCAGATCCGGCTCACCATGACCAGCGACGACCTCGTCGCGCTCGTGGACGGCCGGTTGAACTTCGCCCGGGCCTGGGGTTCGGGCCGGATCGGTCTGGAAGCCGGCATGCGGGACCTCCTGCGGCTGCGTTCCCTGCTCTGACTCCGGCCGCCGGACCGGTCCTCCCGGTCCGGGAGGCCCGGGAGGACCGGGAGGACCGACCGGTACGGCCTACAGGCCCACCCGGGCGAGCGCCGCGGAACCGTCCAGGGTGCACGCCCCCTCGCCCGCCGCCTCCCAGGCAGCCGCGCACAGCGCCCGCAGGCCGTCGATCCCGTCCGGGGCGTCCCCGGTCCCCGCCCGGACCTCCAGCCGGTCCGGACCGGCCCACGCCGTCCAGGCTCCGCACCGGAACCGCTGCGGACCTCCGCCGGCCCCGGTGGCCTCGACCTCCGGCTGCCCGGTCAGCAGCCCGCGCAGGTCCGCGTCGACATAGGTCGGGCGGTGCTGCGGCGGCGCCGCCAACAGGCGCGCCCCATCGGTCACCCCGGTCAGGACGAGCAGGGAGTCCACCCCTCCGTTGACCGCGCCCTCGATGTCGGTGTCCAACCGGTCCCCCACCACCAGGGGCCGCCGCGCACCGGTCCGCAGGATGCTCTCCCGGTGCATCGGCGGCAACGGCTTGCCGGCCACCCGCGGCTCGGCACCGGTGGCGATCCGGACGACCTCCACGGCCGCCCCGTTGCCCGGGGCGATCCCCCGCCCGCTCGGGATCGTCAGATCCGTGTTCGACGCGTACCAGGGCACCCCCCGGGCGATCGCGTACGCCGCCTCAGCGAACCGTCCCCACGGCAGTTCGGGGCCCCCGTAGCCCTGCGCCACGGCCACCGGGTCGTCGTCCGCCGACTCCACGGGGGTCAGCCCGCGTTCCCGCAGTGCGGCCCGCAGCCCCTCCCCGCCGATCACCAGGATGCGGGCGCCGGCCGGCACGTCCGCGGCGACGAGCCGGGCAACGGCCTGCGCCGAGGTGATCACTTCACCCGCGGTGGTCGGTATGCCCAGTTCGGTGAGGTGGGCGGCCACTGCGTCCGGCGTGCGCAGGGCGTTGTTGGTCACATAGGCGAGTCGCATTCCCGCGGACCGCGCCGCATCGAGCGAGTCGACGGCGTGCGCGATGGCGTTACCGCCGGCGTACACCACTCCGTCCAGGTCCAGCAGGGCGGTGTCGTACGCCTCGCTCAACGGGCGGTCGCTGGCGGCGGGCCCGTGCTGCACGGTCTGGCTCATCGGCTATCGCTCCTCGTGGGTCGTACTCCCCCGATCATCCCCCACGCCGGGGGCGACCTACGATGCCGTCATGAACGATGCGGGTGCCGGGCGACCTCAGCCGGACGAGCAGACGGCCGGAGGGCTCGACCTGGCGCCGTTCCGGGGAGTGCGCTACGCCCCGGAACGGATCGGCGACCTGGCCGCGGTGACCTCGCCCCCGTACGACGTGGTGGTCCGCCCCGACGGGTTGCACCAGTTGGAGTCCGCGGACCCCCACAACATCGTCCGGTTGATCCTTCCCCAGGCCGTGTCGCCGAGCGCCCGGACCGAGCGGGCAGCGGACACCCTCGGCCGCTGGCTGGCGGACGGCGTCCTCGTCGCCGACCCGACCCCGGGGCTGTACGTGTACGAGCAGCAGCAGGGCGGGCACCTACAGCGCGGGGTGATCGGCGCCCTGCGGCTGTCGGAGTCCGCCGAGGGGATCGTGCTGCCCCACGAGGACGTGATGGCCCCGGTGGTGGCGGACCGCGCCGCCCTGATGCGTGCGACCAGGGCCAACCTCGATCCGCTCCTGCTGACGTACCGGGGGGACGCCGGGGGAGGCGGCACGGCCGCCGTCATCGATCGTGCCACCGGGCGGGAGCCCTTGTTGACGACGACCACCGAGGACGGGGTGCGCCACCGGCTGTGGGCGGTGACCGCGGCGGAGGAGATCGCGGAAGTCCGTGCGGACCTCGCCCGCCGTCAGGCACTCATCGCGGACGGCCACCACCGGTGGGCCACCTACCTCCGGCTGCGGGCGGCGCATCGGTCGCCGAGTCCGTGGGACCACGGCCTCGTGCTCCTGGTCGACACCGTTCGCTATCCCCTGCGGGTCCGTGCCATCCACCGGCTGCTGCACCGGTTCCCGACCGCTCGGGCCCTCGCCGCGCTGGAGGGACGCTTCCGCGTCCGGACGGTGCCCGGGCCCCTCGACGGTGCCGTGGCCGCACTCGGTGCGGCAGCCTCGGAGGGCAACGCCTTCCTCCTGGCGGGCGACGGTGCGTTCCACCTGATCGACCGGCCCGACCCCGAGTTGCTCACCGGGACGGTCCCGCAGGACCGCCCCGCGGCCTGGCGCACCCTGGACGCCACCGTGCTGCACTCCACCCTGATCGACCGGGTGTGGGGGGTGCCCGACCACCCCGAGCGCATCTCCTACATCCATGACGCCCCGGCCACGGTCGCGAAGGCGGAGCGGGACGGCAGCACGGCCGTGTTGCTGCATCCCGTGCGCGAGGAGGTCGTACGCGACCTGGCACGCCAGGGGGTCATGATGCCGCGGAAGTCCACGTCGTTCGGCCCCAAGCCGGCGACGGGGCTGGTCCTGCGGAGCCTCGGCCTCTGAGGACCGACCGCTGACAGCAGTGTGGGGCGAACTCCTGGAGTCCGCCCCACACGTTCAGCCGTCCTTCGCTCCCGCGCCGGCCGTCACCGGTCGGACGGGTGCTGCCCTTCGTCACGGTTCTCGGTGTCCACGCCGGCAGGATCGTCGTCCCCGGCCGCTTCCCGCGTTCCCGCTTCGGGAGCCCGGCCCTCGGGGGCCACCTCCGACCTGGTCACGGTCGGCTCGGAGGGGCTGCCCTCCGCCGCACCGGAGTCCGTTGCGGACTCCTCCGCCCCGTCGGCCGCGCCGTCCTCGTCGGTTCCGGCGCTCTCGGTGTGCTCGACCTCGTCGTCCAGGGCGTCCACGAACTCGACGCCGTCCAGCTCCGCGAGCCGGTCCGAGGCGTCGGTCGTGCCGTCCTTGTCGGACTCGACGGCCTTGGCGAACCACTCCCGGGCCTCGTCCTCCCGGCCGGCAGCCAGCAGGGCGTCGGCGTAGGCGTAGCGGAGCCGCGCGGTCCACGTCTGAACGGCGTTCGACGCGAGCTCGGGGCTCTGGAGGGTCACGATCGCCGCGTCGAGCTGCCCGAGGTCGCGCCGCGCGCCGGCCGCGACGAGGCGCATCTCGACCTGGCCGCCCTTGTCGAGCTTCTGCACCTCGGGGGCTCCGGCCATGTCCAGCGCCTTCTCCGGCCGTCCGAGGCCCCGCTCGCAGTCGGCCATCAGGGGCCACAGCTCCACCCGGCCGGTCATCCGCCGGGCGGCCCTGAACTCGGCGAGGGCCTCGGTGTACTTCTGGTTGGCGTACGCGGCGAATCCCGCCGCCTCGCGCACGGCCGCGACCCGGGAGGCCAGCCGCAAGGCGATGCGGGAGTAGGCGTAGGCCGTCTCGGGGTCCTCGTCGATCAGTCGAGCGACCATGACGAGGTTGCGCGCGACGTCGTCGGCGAGCGTCTTGGGCAGGCTCTGGAGCTCCTGCCGCACGTCCTTGTCGATCTCCTCGCCGGTCACGTCCTCGGGGATGGGCAGCCGCTTGATCGGCTCACGGTCGCGGTCCCGGTCGTCACCGAACCGGCCACCGCCCCTGCGGTCGTCGTCGCGGCGATCGTCACGGCCCCGGTAGCCGCCGCCGGAGCGGCCACGGCTGTCGTCACGGCCCGGACCCCGTCCGCGGTCGCGGTCGTCGCGGCGGAAGCCGCCGCGGTCACCGCCGGAGCGCTGTTCGTCCCGACGGAATCCGCCGCGGTCTCCGTCACGTCCCCGGTCGTCACGCCGATAGCCGCCGCGGGCCCCGTCCCGGCCACGGTCGTCACGGTCTCGGAACCCGCCGCGTGCGCCGCCCGCGGGTCCGCGGTCGTCGCGTCGGTAGCCGCCGCGGTCGTCGTCGCGACGGTGGGTCGGGCGGTCGCCGTCACGGCGGAACCCACCCCGGTCGCGGTCTCCGTCACGACCACGGTCGTCACGACGATCGTTCCCCCGGTACCCACCCCGGTCGTCGTCCCGCCGGTAGGACGGACGATCGCCCTCACGACGGAACCCACCCCGGTCATCACGCCGATCATCACGACGCTCACGATCATCACGACGGAAACCACCACGATCCCCATCACGACCACGATCATCACGACGGAAACCACCGCGGTCACCACCGGGCCGCTGGTCATCACGACGGTACGAGGGGCGGTCGCCATCACGGCGGAAGCCCGACCGCTCACCGTCCCGGCCGCGGTAACCTCCGCGCTCGCGGTCGTCTCGGCGGTCGTCGCGTCGGTAGCCGCCGCGGTCGTCGTCGCGACGGTGGGTCGGGCGGTCGCCCTCACGACGGAACCCACCCCGGTCGCGGTCTCCGTCACGACCACGGTCATCCCGACCCCGGTCGTCACGACGGTCGTTCCCCCGGTACCCACCCCGGTCGTCATCCCGCCGGTAGGACGGACGATCGCCCTCACGACGGAACCCACCCCGGTCATCACGCCGATCATCACGACGCTCACGATCATCACGACGGAAACCACCACGATCCCCACGATCATCACGACGGAAACCACCGCGGTCCCGGTCGTCCTGTCGGAAGGGGGGACGCCCGCCACGGTCGCCGTGGTCGCGACGCTCGGATGACGCCCCACCACGGTCACGGTCGGAACGGCCTCCGCGGTCATCGCGGCCGCGGTCCCGGTCGTCTCGTCGTCCGTATCCCCCGCGGTCGTTGTCGCGGCGGGGTCCTCCGCGGTACCCCCCACGGTCACCGCTGTCCCGCCGGAACGGGCCTCGCTCCGAGCGATCGTCGGCAGAGTTCGTGGACATCGGTGACTCCTGTCTTCGGTACCGCAGTCATTCTCGCGCAGTCATAGGGCTAGCGCTTCTCAGCAAAACAAAAAGGACCCTTGGTCCCAGCGCTGTACGCTGGGACCAAGGGTCCTTGAAAGATTGTTCGGCGGCGTCCTACTCTCCCACAGGGTCCCCCCTGCAGTACCATCGGCGCTGAAAGGCTTAGCTTCCGGGTTCGGAATGTAACCGGGCGTTTCCCTCACGCTATAACCACCGAAACCCTATCAGTAACTCCACCTCGACGATGGAGTCGAACAGGGCTCAGCGAACAAGCACACTCTTCAATTAATCAGTGCCATTGTTCAACCAGCACAACTGTTCGTTGTCTGAGAACAAACACAGTGGACGCGAGCAACTGAGGACAAGCCCTCGGCCTATTAGTACCAGTCAACTCCACCGGTCACCCGGCTTCCATATCTGGCCTATCAACCCAGTCGTCTACTGGGAGCCTTACCCCATCAAGTGGGTGGGAGCCCTCATCTCGAAGCAGGCTTCCCGCTTAGATGCTTTCAGCGGTTATCCCTCCCGAACGTAGCCAACCAGCCATGCCCTTGGCAGAACAACTGGCACACCAGAGGTTCGTCCGTCCCGGTCCTCTCGTACTAGGGACAGCCCTTCTCAAGACTCCTACGCGCGCAGCGGATAGGGACCGAACTGTCTCACGACGTTCTAAACCCAGCTCGCGTACCGCTTTAATGGGCGAACAGCCCAACCCTTGGGACCGACTCCAGCCCCAGGATGCGACGAGCCGACATCGAGGTGCCAAACCATCCCGTCGATATGGACTCTTGGGGAAGATCAGCCTGTTATCCCCGGGGTACCTTTTATCCGTTGAGCGACGGCGCTTCCACAAGCCACCGCCGGATCACTAGTCCCGACTTTCGTCCCTGCTCGACCCGTCGGTCTCACAGTCAAGCTCCCTTGTGCACTTACACTCAACACCTGATTACCAACCAGGCTGAGGGAACCTTTGGGCGCCTCCGTTACTCTTTAGGAGGCAACCGCCCCAGTTAAACTACCCATCAGACACTGTCCCTGATCCGGATCACGGACCCAGGTTAGACATCCAGCACGACCAGAGTGGTATTTCAACAACGACTCCACAACCACTGGCGTGGCCGCTTCACAGTCTCCCACCTATCCTACACAAGCCGAACCGAACACCAATATCAAACTGTAGTAAAGGTCCCGGGGTCTTTCCGTCCTGCTGCGCGAAACGAGCATCTTTACTCGTAGTGCAATTTCACCGGGCCTATGGTTGAGACAGTCGAGAAGTCGTTACGCCATTCGTGCAGGTCGGAACTTACCCGACAAGGAATTTCGCTACCTTAGGATGGTTATAGTTACCACCGCCGTTTACTGGCGCTTAAGTTCTCAGCTTCGCCACACCGAAATGCAGCTAACCGGTCCCCTTAACGTTCCAGCACCGGGCAGGCGTCAGTCCGTATACATCGCCTTACGGCTTCGCACGGACCTGTGTTTTTAGTAAACAGTCGCTTCTCGCTGGTCTCTGCGGCCACCCCCAGCTCAAGGCGCAAAGCCCATCACCAGGAATGGCCCCCCTTCTCCCGAAGTTACGGGGGCATTTTGCCGAGTTCCTTAACCATAGTTCACCCGAACGCCTCGGTATTCTCTACCTGACCACCTGAGTCGGTTTAGGGTACGGGCCGCCATAAAACTCGCTAGAGGCTTTTCTCGACAGCATAGGATCATCCACTTCACCACAATCGGCTCGGCATCAGGTCTCAGACTATTGCCAGGCGGATTTACCTACCTGACGTCCTACACCCTTACCCCGGGACAACCACCGCCCGGGATGGACTACCTTCCTGCGTCACCCCATCACTCACCTACTACAAGTCCGGGTCACCGGCTCCACCACTTTCCATTCCCCGAAGGGTCCGGAACGGCTTCACGGGCTTAGCATCGCCTGATTCAATGTTTGACGCTCTACAGCGGGTACCGGAATATCAACCGGTTATCCATCGACTACGCCTGTCGGCCTCGCCTTAGGTCCCGACTTACCCTGGGCAGATCAGCTTGACCCAGGAACCCTTAGTCAATCGGCGCACACGTTTCCCACGTGTGTATCGCTACTCATGCCTGCATTCTCACTCGTGAACCGTCCACCACTACCTTCCAGTGCAGCTTCACCCGGCACACGACGCTCCCCTACCCATCACAGTCCCCGTTAGGAGTACATACTGCAATGACACGACTTCGGCGGTACGCTTGAGCCCCGCTACATTGTCGGCGCGGAATCACTAGACCAGTGAGCTATTACGCACTCTTTCAAGGGTGGCTGCTTCTAAGCCAACCTCCTGGTTGTCTCTGCGACTCCACATCCTTTCCCACTTAGCGTACGCTTAGGGGCCTTAGTCGATGCTCTGGGCTGTTTCCCTCTCGACCATGGAGCTTATCCCCCACAGTCTCACTGCCGCGCTCTCACTTACCGGCATTCGGAGTTTGGCTAAGGTCAGTAACCCGGTAGGGCCCATCGCCTATCCAGTGCTCTACCTCCGGCAAGAAACACACGACGCTGCACCTAAATGCATTTCGGGGAGAACCAGCTATCACGGAGTTTGATTGGCCTTTCACCCCTAACCACAGGTCATCCCCCAGGTTTTCAACCCTGGTGGGTTCGGTCCTCCACGACCTCTTACAGCCGCTTCAACCTGCCCATGGCTAGATCACTCCGCTTCGGGTCTTGGGCATGCTACTCAAACGCCCTATTCGGACTCGCTTTCGCTACGGCTTCCCCACACGGGTTAACCTCGCAACACACCGCAAACTCGCAGGCTCATTCTTCAAAAGGCACGCAGTCACGAGACACCAACACAAGTGCTGGCATCCGACGCTCCCACGGCTTGTAGGCACACGGTTTCAGGTACTATTTCACTCCCCTCCCGGGGTACTTTTCACCATTCCC
>NZ_CP199708.1:960000-2122500 GCF_052606915.1 Streptomyces sp. LE64
TGTATTTCAAAGGAACCTCATCACCAGACCATGACGGTCACAGTGACGGGGTATCAACATATCTGGCGTTGACTTTTGGCACGCTGTTGAGTTCTCAAGGAACGGACGCTTCCTTCGTACTCACCCCCACCATCCGGTGCAGGCTTTCCTCCGGGCGCTTCCCTTCGGTGTTCCCGACTCTATCAGACCGTTTCCCGACCCGATTTCCTCGGCGCTTTCCCGGAGAGCGATTCGCTCGCTTTCCTTTCCAGCAGTTCCGACTCTATCAGATCCTTTTCGGCGTCCGACCCCCAGTCAGCGGGGTTCCTGCTTTCATCTCCGAGCCTTTCGGCTTTTCGATGTCCACTACGTTAACCGACTTCCCTGAAGGCACATAATCGAGCTCACAGGTTCGAAAATCGACATGCCGAAAAAGGGCCCTCGCGGGCTCGTTGTCGGTAGTGGTGGGCCGCCTCCGGACGGTGACTGAAACGTCGACCGGCGCAAAGCGGCTTCAGCTACGTTACGGACCGGCCGGAGGGGAGTCAAGCTCGGCGGGCGCGGGGGGCGTGGGCCCGGTAGGGGCTGACCGTGGGGTCACCGTCGATCCAGAAGCGCCAGGGGTGCGCTCCGCCCGGGCCGGACACTCCGGTCCGGGGGCCGGTGCGCACCTGGTCGGGCTGGACGGGAGTGCCGTGCAACACCGCAAGGGCGGTGGCGGGACCACCGCAGGCGTCGGCTCCGTCGAGGGTCCGGTCGACGTCCAGGGCGGTCGCCAGACGCGCCGGCCCTTTGGCCAGTTCCTTGTCGCTTCGGGCCGAGAGTCGCCGTTTGCGAGCCAGCTCCGTGCCTTCGGTGATCTGTCCCGCGCGGAGGAGCACCCCGCTCGCGAAGCCCTCGGGGCCGCACACGAGGTTCATGCAGTGCCACATGCCGTAGGTGAAGTACACGTACACATGGCCGGGCGGGCCGAACATCACGGCGTTCCGGGCGGTGAGGCCGCGGTAGGCGTGGGAACCGGGGTCGATGGTCCCCGCGTACGCCTCGACCTCGGTGAGCCGGAGCACGATCGGACCGGCGGGCGAGTTCCGCACCAGCAGGCGACCGAGCAGGTCGGGGGCGACCTCCAGCACGGGGCGGTCGAAGAAGTCCCGGGGCAAAGGCATACGGTCGGGGGGTTCGGTCATGCGCTCCGAGCGTAGTGCAGTGATCGTGCGGCGGGAGCGGGCCGGGGCGAACCCCGGAACCGACTCCGGTCGGCACGCGTTCCTATGGGGCGAGGATCAACCAGCACAGGCTCTGGGCCTGGAGGGAGAGTCATGGGGTTCAAGAAGCTGCTCGCGAGCCTGGGGGCCGGCGGCGCCTCGGTCGAGACGGTGCTCAACGAGGTGAACGTGGTTCCCGGCGGGGTGGTGCAGGGCGAGGTCCGCATCCAGGGCGGTTCGGTGAACCAGAAGATCGAGGCGCTCTCGGTCGGGTTGCAGGCCAAGGTCGAGGTGGAGAGCGGGGACCAGGAGTACCACCAGGACATCGAGTTCACCAAGCAGCGGCTCGGCGGGGCCTTCGAGCTCCAGGCCGGTGCGGTGCACGCGGTCCAGTTCGGGTTGGAGATCCCGTGGGAGACCCCGATCACCCACTTCGCCGGTCAGCACCTGCGCGGAATGAACATCGGGGTGTCGACGGAGCTGGAGATCGCGCGCGCGGTCGATTCCGGTGACCTGGACCCGATCAACGTGCACCCGCTGCCCGCGCAGCAGGCGATCCTGGACGCGTTCGCAGAGCTCGGGTTCCGTTTCAAGAACGCCGACATGGAACGGGGACACATCCGCGGTACCCGGCAGCAGCTACCGTTCTACCAGGAGATCGAGTTCCTTCCGCCGCAGCAGTACCACGGGCTGCACCAGGTGGAGCTGAGCTTCGTCGCGGACGGCGTCGGGATGGACGTCATCCTGGAGATGGACAAGAAGCCGGGCCTGTTCCGCGAGGGCGGTGACAGCTACCGGGCCTTCAAGGTGGGGCTGAACGACTTCCGGGAGACGAACTGGACCGCGTACCTCAACCAGTGGCTGTCGGAGGTCGGCGGAAAGCGCAACTGGTTCTAGGCTCGGCGCCGGAATCGCTTCGCCGTCCACGCACGCGCAACGCGCGCAGAACGCAGGAGGTATCAGGTGACCGAGGTGTCAAGGCCGCCGCTCCCCCATGACTTCCATCCGCAGGTGCCCTCGTTCACGGTGGTGAGCGAGGACGTCGCCCCGGGCGGAGTGTTGAAGGACGCCCAGGTGTACGCGGCGGGGAACACGTCGCCGCAGCTGCGGTGGGAAGGGTTCCCGGAGGAGACCGGGAGCTTCGCCGTGACCTGCTTCGACCCGGACGCGCCGACCGGCAGCGGCTTCTGGCACTGGACGGTGTTCGACATCCCCGCCTCGGTCACCGAGCTGCCAGCGGGTGCCGGGAGCGGTTCGTTCGTCGGTCTGCCGCAGGGTGCCGTGCACGTGCGGAACGACTACGGGACGAAGGACTTCGGCGGTGCGGCCCCGCCGGCCGGCGACCCGGCGCACCGGTACGTGTTCACCGTCTACGCGGTGGACCGGGAGCGGCTCGGGCCGGACGGCGATGCCAGTCCGGCCGTGATCGGCTTCAACCTGCGGTTCCACACCCTGGCGCGCGCCCAACTGATCGGTGAGTACGCGGCTCCCGCCGCGGATTGAGGTCCTCGGACCGCTTCGCTGAACTCGCCGTTCGCCGGACGTTTGCCCGTCCCTGGTCTTGGAAGTGATCAGGGGCGGGCGTTTTCGTGTGCGCGTTCCGATGGGGCGGTGCCGGGGTCCGCTGGTGTGCAGCAGTCCCGGGTGCCCGCGGATATTGCGTTGTTCATCTCTTCGGGCCCGGCCAGAGTGGGTGCCGGCCCGCCAGGGGGTGGGCCGGCCCGTACGGGAGGTGGGCGGAAATGCGTGACACCTTGGTCCTCAACGCGAGTTTCGAACCGCTGTCGACGGTGACTCTGCACCGAGCTGTGGTCCTGGTGCTCCAGGACAAGGCGGTCGTCGAGCAGACCCACCCCGAGATGTGGCTGCGGGCGGCGGCGGTGGAGTTGCCGGCGCCCCGGGTGATCCGGTTGTGCCGGTACGTGCGGGTGCCGTTCCGAAGACGTGCTCCGTGGTCACGGCGGGGGGTGTTGGTGAGGGACCGGCACCGGTGTGCGTACTGCGGGCGGCGGGCGACGACGGTGGACCATCTGGTGCCCCGGTCGCGCGGGGGCTCGGACTCCTGGTTGAACACGGTCGCGGCCTGCGCGGAGGACAACCACCACAAGGCCGACCGGACGCCCGAGCAGGCCGGGATGTCCTTGTTGCGACAGCCCTTCGAGCCGAGCCCCGCGGACGCGATGTTGCTGGCGCTGGGGCTCGACGGGGGGAGCCTGCCGGGATGGCTCTCCGGAGGTCCGCCCGGAGTCGGGCGGCGGCTGGACCCGGAGGCCGCCGCGTAGGCGACCCGGACGTGTGTGGCCCGGCACCCTGGGGGTGCCGGGCCACACACGTCCGGGTGCGCTTGCCGCCGGTCAGTCGAGGGGCGGGTTCTCGCGCCGTTCGGGGGAGGGGATCTTGGGCATGGCGGGGGCAGGGGCTCCGCCCAGGTTGCCGAAGGCCCCGGAGAGACCCTTCAACGCGTCGCCGATCTCGCTGGGCACGATCCAGAGCTTGTTGGCGTCGCCCTCGGCGATCTTCGGGAGCATCTGGAGGTACTGGTAGGAGAGGAGCTTCTGGTCCGGGTCGCCCGCGTGGATGGACTCGAAGACGGTGCGGATCGCCTGGGCCTCGCCCTCCGCGCGCAGGGCCGCGGCCTTGGCTTCGCCCTCCGCGCGCAGGATCGCGGACTGCTTCTCGCCCTCCGCGGTGAGGATCTGCGACTGGCGGATGCCCTCGGCGGTGAGGATGGCGGCGCGCTTGTCGCGGTCGGCGCGCATCTGCTTCTCCATCGAGTCCTGGATGGAGGTGGGCGGTTCGATGGCCTTGAGCTCGACGCGGTTGACGCGGATGCCCCACTTGCCGGTGGCCTCGTCGAGGACGCCGCGCAGTGCGGTGTTGATGTCCTCGCGGGAGGTCAGGGTGCGCTCCAGGTCCATGCCGCCGATGATGTTGCGCAGCGTGGTGACGGTGAGCTGCTCGATGGCCTGGATGTAGCTGGCGACCTCGTAGGTGGCGGCCCGGGCGTCGGTGACCTGGTAGTAGATCACGGTGTCGATGTTGACGACGAGGTTGTCCTGGGTGATCACCGGCTGCGGCGGGAACGGCACGACCTGTTCGCGCAGGTCGACGCGGTTGCGGATGGAGTCGATGAACGGGACGACGATGTTGAGGCCCGCGTTGAGGGTGCGGGTGTAACGGCCGAAGCGCTCGACGATGGCCGCGCTGGCCTGTGGAATGACCTGGACGGTCTTGATCAGGGCGATGAAGACCAGCACCACCAGAATGATCAGGACGATGACGATCGGTCCCATCGTGGTTCCCCGTACCCTTCTTGCCTCGGTGTCCGGACGATCGGCGGATCGTCGGCCTACGTGAAGATCTTGAGTCTGTCAGAACGTCGGCTGGTCCGGGGGATGTTCCGGCCACCCGTGAGCGGTGCCCGGCCCGGCGGCGTACCGGGCTCGGGGTCGGCGTGCGGGCGTCGGGCGCTCAGATCACCACGGCGGTGGCGCCGTCGATCTCCACCACGTCGACCTGTTCGCCCGCCTCGTAGGAGCGGCCCGGGTCGAGCGCGCGGGCGGACCAGACCTCCCCGGCGAGCTTGATGCGACCCCCCTCTCCGTCGACCCGCTCGGTCACGGTCGCCTGACGGCCCTTCAGCGCGTCGACGCCCGTGGCCGTCGAGGGGAGCTGCGCGCGGTGCCGGGCCGCGATGGGCCGCACCACGGCGAGGAGAGCCACCGACACCACGACGAAGACGAGGACCTGGAGGACGACGCCTCCGCCGAGCGCCGCCGTCACCGCACCCGCGAGCGCACCGACGGCGAACATGCCGAACTCCGGCATCGCCGTCATCACGAGCGGAATCCCCAGCGCCACCGCGCCGATCAGCCACCACACCCATGCATCGATGTCCACACCGTCATGGTAGGACCGCGACGGGTGTTGCGGCAGGTCCCCTAACCGGGCAGATCGGGCAATCGCCGGTGGCGGTGCGGGAGTTCGCCGGTCCGGGCGCCCCGACCGGGTGACGGAAGGGGCGGGGGTGACGGACGGGGCCGGTGGGACTGGTCAGCTCAGTGGAAGGCCGTGGGCGGTCCAGCGGTCTCCCCGCTGCTCGACGACGAGGGGGAGGCCGAAGCAGTGCGACAGGTTGCGGGAGGAGAGCTCCAGCTCGATCGGGCCGGCGGCCATCACCCGGCCCTGGCGGATCATCAGCACGTGCGTGAAGCCGGGAGCGATCTCCTCGACATGGTGGGTGACCATGATCATCGACGGGGCGATGGGGTCGCGGGCCAGTCGGCCGAGCCGGCGCACCAGGTCTTCCCGGCCGCCGAGGTCGAGACCGGCCGCGGGCTCGTCCAGCAGGAGGAGTTCGGGGTCGGTCATCAGGGCGCGGGCGATCATGGTCCGCTTACGCTCGCCCTCGGAGAGGGTGCCGAACCGGCGGTCGAGGTAGTCGCTCATGCCGAGCCGGTCGAGGAAGGCGCGGGCGCGCTGCTCGTCGACGTCCTCGTAGTCCTCGTGCCAGCCGGCGGTCATGCCGTAGGCGGCGGTGAGCACGGTCTGGAGGACCGTCTGACGCTTGGGGAGCTTCTCCGCCATGGCGATGCCGGCGACGCCGATGCGGGGGCGGAGGTCGAAGACGTCGACCTTGCCGAGCCGGTCGCCGAGGATGGTGGCGGTGCCCTTGCTCGGGAAGAGGTAGCTCGAGGCGACGTTCAGGAGGGTGGTCTTGCCGGCGCCGTTGGGGCCCAGGATGACCCAGCGCTCCCCTTCCTTGACGGACCAGGAGACCTGGTCAACCAGTGCCCGGCCCTCGCGGACCACGGATACGTCCACCAGTTCCAGTACATCGCTCATGACCGCGTTGTCTCCTGTGTAGTTCGGCTGTCGCTTGCGTCGGTGAACGCAGCCCCGGATAAAACCTACGCCACCCGTCGGGCACGCCGTGCTCGTGGTCGGTCCTTATCGTGGTCGCATGCTTGCGGAACCACGCTCTGGACGGTTGGCAGCCTGGGGAAACGCCCTTTTGGCTGGTTTTGTCGCACCTGATGATGCGGTGCAGGCGGTGGTCGGAGAGGACTCCGTGCACCGGGTGGAGGGGGTTCCCGGGGAGCCCGGGCCGATCGGGCTGACCCTGGCGCTCGGCCGGCTGCGGGCGCTCGGGGTGACCGGACTACGGGTGGCCCTGCCGGTGCCGGGACACCCGTTGGGGCTCAGCGGGCCGGCGGAGTTCAACACCGCCGCGTTGGCGGCCGGCGAGGCGGTGCTCTGCCGGGGGGCCGCGCTGGGCCTCGTGCCGGAGGTCGTCGAGGCGGGGCCGCGCGGGGACGTGCACGTGGAGGTGGTGTGGCGGTGCGCGCCGGTCCGGGAGGCACCGCCCGCGGACGTGCCCTCGCTGTCGGAGGCCGAGCGGGAGTTGGCGGAGGCCCTGCGGGAGGCGACGGCCCTGCTCTCCCGGCTGGACCTGGCGGGCTCGGGGCCCGTGGCGCAGGCGGCGGCGGACGCCTACCGGGTGCGGGCGGAGGGGGGCCGCGAGCTGTTGGCCCCCGGCTACCCCCCGCGCGCGGTGCGGGTGTTGGAGCTGGCGCAGCGGGTGGGGCTGCTGGTGTCGGTGGCGGACGAGTACGCGTCCGAGCACCGGACCGGGGGCGCGGTCAGCGCCGCTGAGTTGGCCGCACGGTCCGGGGCGTTGCGACCGGTGGAGCGAACGGCGCGGCGGGCGCAGGTGGCGGCGTACAACGCGTACGTGGAGGCCGGGGAGGGGAACGGGAACCGCTGAGGGCGGGCACGGCGGTCAGCCGTTGACGCCGGTGTTGCCGAACGCCGGGTTCAGCAGCCCGATGACGTTGATGGTGTTGCCGACCACGTTCACCGGAACGTGAACCGGGACCTGGACGACGTTGCCGGACAGCACGCCCGGGGAGCCGATGGCGGCACCCTCGGCACCCGCGCTGGCGACGGCGGCACCGGCCGAGGCGCCGGCGGCGACACCGGCGGCGGCGACGACGAGGGCGGCCTTCTTCGCGATCTTCATGGGATGTTCCTCCTGGGTGAGCGTAGCGACCCGGCCGCGGGTCGCACGCTGAGAACGTGCGCCCCCGAGGGACGACACGGGAGCGGCTCCCGATCGGCCCGATCGGAGCAATGGGCACATGGTCGGATCGTCGGACCGGTGCGGGCCGGACGTGCTGCGACCGCTCGGCGGGGGCGCGGAACCGCCGCGCCCCCGCCGGTCGGGGGACGGCGTGGCCCCCGCGGGTGCTCAGTGGTTGATGCCGGTGTTGCCGAAGGCCGGGTTGAGCAGTCCGATGACGTTCACGGTGTTGCCGACCACGTTCACCGGAACGTCCACCGGGACCTGGACGACGTTGCCGGAGGCGACGCCCGGGGAGAACGCCGCCGCGCCCTCGGCGTGCGCGCCGGTGGCGGAGGCCAGGCCGCCGCCGGCGACCACCAGTCCGCCGGCCGCCATCGTCACGGCCGCGACGCGCTTCAGGTTCATCACGTTTCGTTCCTCCTCGATCCGCCGCGGCCGTGCGCCGCGGCGGTATCCGGGTGAACGGGCGCGGAGACCCCGGGGATACGCCGTTCGAGTGACGTCCACCCGACCGTATGAATCTCATCCCGGAGGGGAACCGGCATCGAGCGCCTTGACGGGCGCGCGCCGGAGCGCGCCCCCCGGACGAGTGAGGAGGAGGGGGCCTGGTCAGCGGGGCCGCCCGGGCGGCCCGGTCAGCCGGTCGCCTCGTGGCGCACGGCCCACAGGGCGGCTTGGGTGCGGTCGGCGAGGTCGAGCTTCATGAGGATGTTCGAGACGTGGGTCTTGACCGTCTTCTCGGAGAGGACGAGGGCCCGGGCGATCTCCCGGTTGGACCGGCCGTCCGCGATCAGGGCGAGCACCTCCCGCTCCCGTTCGGTCAGGGAACCCGCGCGGCCCTGGCCCTGACCGCCGCCGTCCTGGCTGAGCAGCGCGTCGGCGACCTCGGGCTGGAGGAGGACGTGTCCGGCGTGGACCGAGCGGATGGCCCCGGCGAGCGCCTCCGGATCGACGTCCTTGTACACGTAGCCGGCGGCCCCTGCCTTGAGGGCGGGGACCACCGTGCGCTGTTCGGTGAAGCTGGTGACGATCAGCACCCTGGCCGGGTTGCCCAGTTCGCGCAGCCGGCGCAGGGCCGCCACCCCGTCCATGCCCGGCATCTTGACGTCCATCAGGACGACGTCGGGGCCCAGTTCCTCGGCCCGGGCGACCCCTTCGGCGCCGTCGGCCGCCTCCCCGACGACCTCGATGTCCCCCTGGACCTCCAGGAAGGTGCGCAGCCCGCGGCGGACCACCTGGTGGTCGTCCACGAGGAGCACGCGGATGTTCTTGTCAGCCACCGGGGACCTCCATCTGGATCGTGGTGCCCTGGCCGGGCTCCGATGTCACGGTCAGCGTGCCGCCGACGCCGTCCGCGCGGTCCCGCATGGACACCAGCCCCAGGTGGCGCCCGGCGTGCCGGACCGCCTCGGGGTCGAAGCCCGCGCCGTCGTCGGTGATGCGCAGGACGGCGCCCCGGCCGTGGGGTTCGAGGAGGACGTCCACCCGCTCGGCCCCCGAGTGGCGCAGGGCGTTGTGCAGGGCCTCCTGGGCGACCCGGAGCACGGCCTCCTCCTGGGTGGCGGGCAGTGCGCAGGCGAGGTGGCCCCGGTAGGCGACGCGGGCGGAGTGCACCCGGTCCAGGACCTGGACGTGGGTGCGCAGGGTGGCCACCAGGCCGTCCTCGTCGAGGGCGGCGGGGCGCAGCTCGACCACGGCGGCGCGCAGTTCGTCGGCGGCCTCGGCCGCGAGTGCGGCCACCTGGTTCAGCGCGTCCTTGGCCCGGGCCGTGTCGCGGTCGACCAGGGCGGTGGCGGCCTGGGCGGTCAGGCGCAGCGAGAACAGCTTCTGGCTGACGGCGTCGTGCAGCTCGTGGGCGAGCCGGGAACGTTCCTCGGCGATGGTCAGCTCCCGGCTGCGTTCGTAGAGGCGGGCGTTGGTCAGGGCGATCGCCGCGTGTTGGGCGAGGATCGCGAGGAGGTCCTCGTCCTCTTCGGTGAAGCCGCAGCCGCCGTCCGGGGCCGGGTGGTTCTTGTTGGCGAGGAAGAGCGCGCCGATGATCTCGTCGCCGTCCCGGATCGGCATGCCGAGGAAGTCGGACATCTCGGGGTGGGCGGCGGGCCAGCCCTCGAAGCGGGGGTCCATCCGGACGTCGGCGAGGCGCTCGGTGCCGGCGTCCTTGAGCATGGCCGCGAGGATGCCGTGCTGGCGGGGCAGGGGGCCGATGGCGCGCCACTGCTCGTCGCTGATGCCGTCGACCACGAACTGGGCGAACCCTCCGTGGTCGTCGGGCACGCCGAGGGCCGCGTACTGGGCGTCGAGCAGTTCCCGGGCGGAGACCACGATCGTCTTGAGGACGTCGCGCACCTCCAGGTGCCTGCTCATGGCCAGCAGCGCGGAACTGACCGCGGAGAGGCCGGAGCCCGGGCCTTGACTCATGTGTTCACCGTACCGGCGGGGGTGGCGGCTCGGATCGGACGGCGGACGTCGTGGGGGTAGGGCGCGGGGCCTAGGTCCAAGGGGGCGCGGGAATCCGGGCCGACGTCCGAGGCGGGGGCGGGGGCGGGCTCCTACCGTGGAACCGCGGACCGGCGCCCCGGTGACCAGGTGCCCGGGCGTCGGGCCGCGCGGGCGGGGCGGAAGAGACGGCAGGGCGCGGCGGGACACCGCGGCGCCGGAACGAGGGGAGCCGGACGCATGCCGGTGGCGATCGTCACGGGGGCTTCTAAGGGGTTGGGGCGGGCCCTGGCACTGGCGCTGGCGCGCCGGGGCTGGGACCTGGTGCTGGACGCCCGGACGGCCGGGGTGCTGGAGCGGACCGCACAGGACGTGCGCACCCACGGCACCCGGGTGGTGGCGCTGCCCGGCGACGTGACGGATCCGGCGCACCGCGGGGAGCTGGTGGCGGCGGCCCGCGGGCTGGGCGGCCTGGACCTGTTGGTGAGCAATGCGAGCGTGCTCGGGGCGGAGCCGCTGGTGCGGTTGGAGGCGCAGCCCTTGGCGGGGCTGCGGCACGCGCTGGAGGTGAACGTGGTGGCGGCCCTGGGCCTGGTGCAGGAGGCGCTGCCGCTGTTGCGGCTGGCCCCGGCGGGTTCGGTGATCGTGCTGAGTTCCGAGGCGGCGGCCGAGGCGTACGAGACGTGGGGCGGGTACGGGGCGTCCAAGGCGGCGCTGGACCAGGTGGCGGCGGTGCTGGCGGTGGAGGAGCCGGGGCTGCGGGTGTGGGCGGTGGACCCGGGCGACATGCGGACGGACCTGTACCGGGCGGCGGAGCCGACGGCGGACGAGTCGGGGCGTCCGTTGCCGGAGCGGGTGGTGCCGGCGTTCCTGCGGTTGCTGGACCGGCGGGCGCCCAGCGGGCGCTACGACGCCCCGTCCTTGGTGGACCCCCTGACCCGTTGAGGGTGCCGCTTCGCCGGGCACCGGGCCGGCCCCGGGTCGCGGGATCGTGCCGGCCGGTGCACCGCGCGCGCGTCGGTGTATACGAGGGCCGGGCCGGTGCGGGTGCCGGGTGGGAGCGCCCGAGGCGACCGCAGGGCGCACCGCGGGACCCCTTCGACTCACCGTGAGCGTTGCTTCAGCAACATTCGGTGAGATTCGCGGGTGAGCGGTGTGAGCCCCGGCATAGGACGCACATCACGTACGACGCTCCTTAGTGGGTTCATCGTCCGCTTACGAGCGGGGTGGATGACGGATTCGAGCGATTCGCCCACCCCCCTGATCCACTAGCCGGCTTCGTAGGTCACATGATTGCCAGCGAATTTTGCGACAGCTAAGAATGGCTGCCGTCGCTCAGCGCCGCGGGAGTTTGCCCGCGGCGTTCGTGTCGGAAACACCAGTCCCTGCCGGGCCATGGGCGACTCCCGCTACACGGAGAGGTCCCCACAGCCATGTCGAAGAACAGCTCTGCCTCCGGAAGCCGTCGTACGACGTTGACCCGGGCCCACAAGTTCTCCATCGCCGGTGTCGCGACCCTCGGTGCGGCGGCGCTCGCGCTGTCGCTGGTTCCCGCGGACGCCTCCGACTCCCCCGTGACCGAGGCCGCCCCCGCGGCCTTCCAGAGCAAGAAGATCGAGGACGTCCGGGCGGACGTCACCGACCAGAAGGCCGCGGCCGACCAGAAGGCCCGGGCCGCCGCCGAGCGCATCGAGGCCCAGCGGGCCGCCGAGGCGAAGCAGGCAGCCGGCGCCAAGGCGAGCGCCGACCGGGCGCAGCGCGCCGCCGAGGCCAAGAAGGCGGTGGAGGCCGCGAAGGCGAAGCAGGCCGCCGAGTCCGCCGCCGAGCGCTCCCGTCAGCAGCCGAGCTCGGCCAGCCGTGCGTCCGCCCGGACCGTGGTGTACGCCAACAACCTGGACGGGTGGATCCGCGAGTCGCTCGACGTCATGAAGAAGAACGGCATTCCGGGCAGCTACAACGGTCTGTACCGCAACATCATGCGGGAATCGAGCGGCAACCCCCGGGCGATCAACCTGTGGGACATCAACGCCCGCAACGGCATCCCCTCCAAGGGTCTGCTCCAGGTGATCCCGCCGACCTTCAGCGCGTACCACGTCACGGGCACGCCGTTCGACATCTACCACCCGGTCTCGAACATCACGGCCGCCGCCAACTACGCGGCCGACCGGTACGGCTCGATCGACAACGTCTTCGGCGCCTACTGACCCCGATGCTCCGCGGGCCGTCGTGCCCGGGCGACGACGAGGGCGGCACCCGCACTGGTGCCGCCCTCGTCGTCGCTGCGTGCCCCGGTGCGGGGCTCCGGGTCACTTGCTGCGCATGACCTCGGGTTCGTGGCGGCGCAGGAAGCGGGAGACCAGGAAGCCGCACAGGGCGCCGAGCGCGAGCAGGGCGCCCATGTCGAGCAGCCAGGTGCCCGCGTCGTGGTCCCACAGCGGGTCGGTGTTGCCGGGGTCGTCGGTGCTGGGGTTGACCCGGTTGAAGTCGAGGGTCGCGCCCGCCGCGGCGACCGCCCAGCGCGAGGGCATCAGGTAGGACAGCTCGTTGACGCCGACGCTGCCGTTCAGGGTGAACAGACAGCCGGTGAAGACGACCTGGATGATCGCGAACATCACCAGCAGCGGCATGGTCTTCTCGGCGGTCTTGACCAGCGCGGAGATGATCAGGCCGAACATCATCGAGGTGAAGCCGAGCGCCATGATCGGCAGGCAGAGCTCCAGCAGGGTCAGCCCGCCGAGGACGACGCCCTCCTCGGGGACGTCCCGCATGGTGAAGCCGATGCCGCCGACGATCGCGCCCTGGAGGACGGTGATCATGCCCAGCACGATGACCTTGGACATCAGGTACGCGGAGCGGGAGAGGCCGGTGGCGCGTTCCCGTTCGTAGATGACCCGTTCCTTGATCAGCTCGCGCACGGAGTTGGCGGCGCCCGCGAAGCAGGCGCCCACGGCGAGGATCAGCAGGACCGTGGCCGCGGTGCCGTTGGGCACCGGGCGGCCGTCCGGTGCCGGCGGATTGGGCAACAGCCCCTGGTCGCTGTTGATCAGCAGGCTGACGACGCCGAGGACCGCCGGGAGCACCAGCATCAGGGCCATGAAGCCCTTGTCGGAGGCGATCACCGACAGGTAGCGGCGGACCAGGGTCAGCAGCTGGGAGCCCCAGCTCTGCGGCTTGGGCTGGCGCACCGACTGCGGGGACGGCACCTGCACCGACTGCGGGGCGACCGCATCGATGTCGGCCGCGTACATCTGGTAGTGCTGCGAGCCCTTCCAGCGGCCGGCCCAGTCGTAGTCGCGGTAGTTCTCGAAGGCGGAGAAGACGTCGGCCCAGGTCTCGTAGCCGAAGAAGTTCAGGGCCTCCTCGGGCGGACCGAAGTAGGCGACGGCCCCGCCGGGGGCCATCACCAGCAGCTTGTCGCAGAGCGCCAGCTCGGCCACCGAGTGGGTGACCACCAGGACCGTGCGACCGTCGTCGGCGAGGCCGCGCAGCAACTGCATGACGTCCCGGTCCATGCCCGGGTCGAGGCCCGAGGTGGGCTCGTCCAGGAAGATCAGCGAGGGCTTGGTCAACAGCTCCAGGGCGACCGAGACCCGCTTGCGCTGGCCGCCGGAGAGGGAGGTGACCTTCTTGTCCTTGTGGATGTCGAGCTTCAGCTCGCGCAGCACCTCGCCGATGCGCTGCTCGCGCTCCTGCTCGCTGGTGTCGGCGGGGAAGCGCAGCTTGGCCGCGTAGCGCAGCGCCTTCCGGACGGTCAGCTCCTTGTGCAGGATGTCGTCCTGCGGGACCAGGCCGATGCGCTGGCGCAGCTCGGCGAACTGCTTGTAGAGGTTCCGGTTGTCGTACAGCACGTCGCCGCGGTCGGCCGGGCGGTAGCCGGTGAGGGCCTTGAGCAGGGTCGACTTGCCGGAGCCGGAGGGGCCGATCACCGCGACCAGGGACTTCTCGGGGACGCCGAAGGAGACGTCCTTGAGGATCTGCTTGCCGCCGTCGACGGTGACGGTCAGGTGGCGGGCCGAGAAGGACACCTCACCGGTGTCGACGAACTCCTCCAGCCGGTCGCCGACCAGCCGGAACGTCGAGTGACCGACACCGATGATGTCCGTGGGGCCGAGGAGGGCGCTGCCGCCCTTGGCTATCGGCATGCCGTTGACGTAGGTGCCGTTGTGGGAACCGAGGTCCCGGATCTCGAACCGGCCGTCGGGCGTGGCGTGGAACTCCGCGTGGTGGCGGGAGACCTGGAGGTCGGAGACGACCAGTTCGTTCTCCAGCGCACGGCCGATGCGCATGACCCGGCCCAGGGCGAACTGGTGGAACGTGGTGGGGCTGCGGTCCCCGTAGGCCTGGGGCGACTCGGCGCCGCCCGGCCCCGACTGCCGCGGCTCGCTTGCCGCGGGCTGCTGCCAGCCCTGCTCCGGGTGGGCCTGGGGCCGCGGAGCCGCCTGCTGGCCGGCCCAGCCCTGGTGCGGGGAGGCCGCGGCGGCGTCCCGCAGGTCGACCCGGGGGCCGTCCGTCGCGTTGCCGAGGTGCACGGTCGAGCCGGGCCCGAGCTCCATCTGGTGGACGCGGTGCCCCTGCACGAAGGTGCCGTTGGTGCTGCCGTGGTCCTCGACCACCCAGGTCCGTCCGCTCCAGCTGATCGTGGCGTGGCGCCAGGAGACCCTGGCGTCATCGAGCACGATGTCCCCCTGCGGATCGCGTCCGAGGGTCCACGGTCTGGACGGATCGAGCGTCCAGGTCCGTCCGTTCACTTCCAGTACGAGTTCCGGCACTCCATGCCCCACTGCTGTGTCCCCCGATGGTTCCCCCGGCTTGGGGAGTCTAGGGATGTCGAACAATGTGGGGAACTATTCCAGGCCGGGCCCCGGAATCGAAAGTCGGGCCGTGCGAAGGGCTCCGACAGGCCCTCCGGGCAAGGCCGTTGACCGACCGGAACCGGACGGTTCGGGTGTCTCGTCCTCGCTTCTGCCGGATGCTCCCCCGGCCTCGGCCGGCGGGGGCGACGAGGGTGGCAGCGGGGAGGTGCCGACGGGGCGCGCAGACGGGCGCACACCGGATTTGTCCGCCACCCGGACCGCTCGCGCGCCCGTCCTGTGCGCCGGATACCGTGGAAGGACCATGAGCGCTTCGCAGACCTCAGACGATCCCACTCTTCTGGTCAAGATCTTCGGCAAGGACCGCCCCGGTCTCACCGCCGGACTGTTCGACACCCTCGCCGCCTACTCCGTCGACGTGGTCGACATCGAGCAGGTCGTCACCCGTGGCCGCATCACCCTGTGCGCGCTGGTCACCGAGCCCTCGCACGGGCGCGGGGGCGACCTGCGGGCCACCGTCCACGGCTGGGCGGAGTCCATGAAGATGCAGGCCGAGATCATCTCCGGTCACGGCGACAACCGGCCGCGCGGCCTGGGCCGCTCCCACGTGACCGTTCTCGGGCATCCGCTCTCCGCCCGGTCCACGGCCGGGATAGCGGCCCGGATCACCGCGACCGGCGGCAACATCGACCGCATCTTCCGACTCGCCAAGTATCCCGTGACGGCCGTGGAGTTCGCGGTGTCCGGGGTCGCGACGGAGGTGCTGCGCACCGAGTTGGCGACGGCCTCCGCGGCGCTCGACATCGACATCGCCGTGGTGGCGGCGGGCCTGCACCGGCGGGCGCAGCGCCTGGTGGTGATGGACGTCGACTCGACGCTCATCCAGGACGAGGTCATCGAGCTGTTCGCCGCGCACGCCGGCTGCGAGGACCGGGTCGCCGAGGTGACCGCCGCCGCGATGCGCGGGGAACTGGACTTCGAGCAGTCGCTGCACGCCCGGGTGGCGCTGCTCGCCGGGCTGGACGCGTCGGTGGTGGAGAAGGTCCGGGCCGAGGTGCGGTTGACGCCCGGTGCCCGGACCCTGATCCGCACCTTGAAGCGGCTCGGCTACCAGGTGGGGGTGGTCTCGGGCGGGTTCACCCAGGTCACCGACGATCTGAAGGAACGGCTCGGGCTGGACTTCGCGCAGGCCAACACCCTGGAGATCGTGGACGGCAAGCTGACCGGCCGGGTCACCGGGGAGATCGTGGACCGGGCGGGCAAGGCCCGGCTGCTGCGCCGGTTCGCGGCGGAGGCGGGGGTGCCGCTGTCCCAGACGGTGGCGATCGGCGACGGCGCGAACGACCTGGACATGTTGAACGCGGCGGGGCTCGGGGTGGCCTTCAACGCGAAGCCCGTGGTGCGGGAGGCCGCACACACGGCGGTCAACGTGCCCTTCCTCGACACCGTGCTCTACCTCCTGGGGATCTCCCGCGAGGAAGTGGAGGCCGCGGACGAGGGGACCGGCACCTGAGCCCTCCGGTCACGTGTTCCGCCGGGTCCGCGCGGACCCGGCGGAACGGGTGCGGTCAGTGGCTCTCGCCGGGCGCCCAGTAGTCGGTCAGGGTGGCCGCACCGGGTTCCAGGGCCTTCCAGGAGCCGGTGAAGGCGAGGACGGCGAAGGCCGCGGTCACGAAGCCCCGGCGGGCCAGGCGCTCGGCGGCGTCGCCCTCGGCGGCACCGGCCAGGACCTCGGTCACCCCTTGGGCGCCCGGGTTGTGGCCGATCACGATGACGTCGCGCGCCTCGTCCGGTAGCTCGTTGAAGACGGCGATCAGCTCGCCGGGGGTCGCCTCGTAGACGCGCTCCTCGTACACCGTCTTCGGGCGGTGCGGAAGCTCCTGGACGGCGAGCTTCCAGGTCTCCCGGGTGCGGGTCGCGGTGGAGCAGAGGGCCAGGTCCAGTGCGATGCCCGAGTCGGCGAGCCTGCGGCCGGCGACGGGGGCGTCCTTGCGGCCGCGCTCCGCCAGCGGGCGTTCGTGGTCGTTGAGGTCGGGCCAGTCGGCCTTGGCGTGCCGGAATACGACGATCCTGCGGGGTTCTGCGACGCTCATGCCGTCAAGCTTCGCACGAAACCCGGTACGTGGCGCAGGGAGTTGACGACCGCTGTGCGCTGTTCGCGCGAGGGGGCGGTCGGGCCCGTGCGCTCAACGCGTCAGGAGGTGGCGGGCCCGCTCCAGGAGGGGGCCGAGCGAGGGCTCGGCGGTGGCCGCGTGGGCCTCGGCCGGGTTCAGCAGCAGGGTCAGCAGCAGCGCGAAGGCCAGCACCGGCAGGGCCACGGCCCACCAGGGCAACCGGAGTCCGGTGCGGCCGGCGCCTTCGGAGGACGCCGTGCGGGACTGCCGGGGGTGCGGGCGGGCCGACATGACGCCTCCACGAGCTTCGGTACCGGTGGCCGCAGGGTGTCGCGGCACGGTTCGACGCTACGGGGAGCGGGGTCGCCAACCCATCGGGAAGGCCACCCACTTGACCCTGAAGCGGGCCCCCTAGGGGATGGGGGGCAGCCCCACCCTCCGGGTTCAGGGGGAGGCGATGGTGGCGATCACGCCGATGACGACGGTGATGCCGAGCATCGCGCCGAAGACGAGGAGCAGCTTGCGCTGACCGTTGGGGGGGTTGGGTTCCAGGACGGGCATGGGGCCAGTCTCGCACTGCTGCCCGCCGGCGCGCGCGGTGGGGTCACCCGCGCGCCGCCCACTCGGCTTCCACGGTGCGGTTGCGGCCGGCGAGGACGCCCGCCGCCATCTGCGGGACGAGGAGCGCGGCCATCAGGGCGATGGGCAGGCCCCAGCCGCCGCTGTGCTGGTAGAGCACGCCGACCAGGATCGGGCCCGGTATGGACAGCAGGTATCCGGTGCTCTGGGCGAAGGCGGACAGCTTGACCACCCCGGCGGCGGTGCCGGCGCGCATGCCGACCATGGTGAGGGCCAGCGGGAACGCGCAGTTGGCGACGCCCAGCAGCAGCGCCCAGGCCCAGGCGCCGGCGGCCGGGGCGAGGTAGAGGCCGGCGTACCCGGCCAGTCCGCTCAGCCCCAGGACCAGCACGATCGGGCCCTGGCGGGGCAGCCGGGTGGCGACCCGCGGGATGACGAAGGCGAGCGGCACGCCCATGACCATGGTGACGGCGAGCAGCAGTCCTGCGGTGTCGGCGGGGACCCCGGCGTCCCGGAAGATCTGCGGCATCCACCCCATGGTGATGTAGGCGGCGGTGGACTGGAGCCCGAAGAAGGCGGCGAGCGCCCAGGCGGTGCGGCTGCGGGTGATGCGCAGCGCCTCGCCCGTCGCGGCGTCCCGGGCGGCGGGGGGAGCGGTCGGGGCGGGGGACGCGGTGCGGCTGCGGGCGACGACGAGCAGCCACGGCACCACGGCGAGGGCCGCGAGCGCCGCCCACACCGCGAGCCCGCTGCGCCAGTTCCCGCCGAGGGCGTCGGTCAGCGGGACGGTGACGGCCGCCGCGGTGGACGTGCCGACGGCGAGGGCCATGGAGTACAGCCCGGTCATGGTGCCGACCCGGTCGGGGAACCAGCGCTTGACGATCACCGGCATCAGGACGTTGCTGACGGCGATGCCCATCAGGGCGAGGGCGCTGCCCACCAGGAGGCCGACCGTGCCGCCGACGAAGGGGCGGACCGCCAGCCCGACGGCGACGGCGGCCATGCCGGCGCAGACCACGGCGGCGGGGCCGTGGCGGCGGGCCAGGCGGGGCGCCGTGATGCCGAAGACGGCGAAGCAGAGGGTGGGCACGGAGGTGAGGAGTCCGGCGACGGTGCCGCTCATGCCGAGCCCGGTGCGGACCTCTTCGAGGAGGGCGCCGAGGCTGGTGATCGCCGGGCGGAGGTTGACGGCGGTGAGGACGAGGGCGACACCGACGAGTACCAGCCCCGCGGAGCGCGTCCGGGGGGCGGGCGGAACCTCGACGGCCAATGGACCGTCCTCGTGGGTGCCCCGGCCGACGGGGGTGACGGTGGGCATGTCCTCGCTACGCATGCCCCCCATCATAGAATCATGGGATGATTGATCGGGACCTGGTGCCCGCTCACCCGCTCCACCACCGCGGTGGACCTCCCGCCGCGGCTCTCCCCCGTCCGTGCGCCTCCCCCGTCCCCCACCCGAAAGGGCCCCAGCCCATGCCGCTCGCCCACCCCCGACGATCGGCCCTGTCCGAGCAGGTGATCGCGGCGCTCCGGGCCCAGATCACCTCCGGCGAATGGCCGGTCGGCTCCCGCATCCCTACCGAACCCAAGCTGGTCGAGCACCTGGGGGTGGCCCGCAACACGGTGCGCGAGGCGGTCCGCGCCCTCGCCCACAACGGGCTGCTGGACATCCGGCAGGGATCGGGCACCTACGTGCTGGCCACCAGCGAACTGGCCGGGGTGATGCAGCGCAGGTTCGCCGCGGCCGATCCCGGGCACGTCGCCGAGGTGCGGGCCACCCTGGAGTCCAGCGCGGCCCGGATGGCCGCCGAACGGCACACCGCGCGCGACCTCCAGCAGCTCGACGCCCTGTTGCTGCGCCGTGAGACGGCCTGGGCCTCGGGCGATGCGGAGGCGTTCGTCACCGCCGACGCGAGCTTCCACCTCGCGGTGGTGTCCGCGTCCCACAACGACGTCCTCACCGCGATGTACGCGGACCTCGGCGAGGTGATGCGGGACTGGCTGCGCTGGGACGTGGGCGGGACCCTGGTGCCGGAGGAGTACATGGACCACGGCCGGCTGGTCGACGCGATCCGGGCGGGGGACCCCGGGACGGCCGCCTCGGAGGCCGCGGCCTACGCCTCGCTGTGCCGCCGGGAGCGCCTGCGGGAGGCCGCCGACGCGGGGGCGGGCGGGCGCAGCACGCCGTGACCGAGCCGGATCAGACCCGGTGCTGGGTGACCCAGACCGCGTCGATTCCGCTCCAGCAGCGCGCCGCGAGCCGTACCGTCCCGGCCGGGCGCACCTCCACCGCCGCACCGTCGACGTCGAGGTCCCACCAGTGGGCGCACTCCACGTGCAGGGCGACCCGGTAGAGGGCCGGATAGGGGTTGTGGCAGTGGGCGACGGCCTGCGGGCCGTCGACCGCGGTGCGGCACTCGGGGCCGTCGCGGCCGAAGTCGCCCTCCGCGCGGACGGGCCGCTCGGCGTCCGGACCGGACCGGGCGCCCTCGGAGCCGGCGACGGCGGGCAGCGAGGTCAGGAAGACCAACAGCGCGAGCAACGGGACGAAACCGTGGGACCACCGCACCAGGCAACCTCCTCGGCCGTACCGTGACGGACCGAGGGGCCCGTCACGGCTGCACCACAAGGGGGAACTCCTGGTCCAGCGTCCCCCGTTCGGCCGGGGCGGCGCCCGATCTGTTGACCCGAACGGGCGATGCCCCGCCTCCCGGGAGGCGGGGCATCGCCCGGCGGCGGGGCGGGGCTCAGGCCCCGATGGCGTGCAGTCCGCCGTCGACGTGGACGATCTCGCCGGTGGTCTTCGGGAACCAGTCGGACAGCAGGGCCACCACGCCCTTGCCCGCCGGCTCCGGGTCCTTGACGTCCCAGCTCAGCGGCGAACGGCTGTCCCAGACCGTGGCCAGCTCCTCGAAGCCGGGGATGGACTTGGCGGCCATGGAGCCGATCGGCCCGGCGGAGATCAGGTTGCAGCGGATGTTCCGCTCGCCCAGGTCACGGGCCAGGTAGCGGTTGACGGACTCCAGCGCCGCCTTGGCGGGGCCCATCCAGTCGTACTGCGGCCAGGCGTACTGGGCGTCGAAGGTGAGGCCGACGACCGAGCCGCCGTTCTGCATCTGCGGCAGGCAGGCCGTGGTCAGCGACTTCAGCGAGAAGGCCGACACGTGCATGGCGGTGGCGACCGACTCGAACGGGGTGTTGAGGAAGTTGCCGCCCAGGGCGTCCTGCGGGGCGAAGCCGATGGAGTGGACGATCCCGTCGAGGCCGCCGAGTTCCGCTGCGACCACGTCGGAGAGGCGTCCGAGGTGCTCGTCGTTGCTGACGTCCAGTTCCACCACCTTGGTGGGCTTGGGCAGCTTCTTGGCGACCCGCTCGGTGAGCGTCGGGCGCGGGAAGGCGGTGAGGATGATCTCCGCGCCCTGCTCCTGGGCGAGCTTCGCGGTGTGGAACGCGATGGAGGACTCCAGCAGCACCCCGGTGATCAGGACGCGCTTGCCGTCGAGGATTCCGCTCATGGTGATCAGTGACCCATTCCCAGTCCGCCGTCAACCGGGATGACGGCTCCAGTGATGTACGAGGCGTCGTCGGAGGCGAGGAAGCGCACCACCGCGGCGACCTCCCCCGGGTCCGCGTAACGGCCGAGCGGCACCTGCGCGACGATGCCGGCGCGCTGCTCCTCGCTGAGGGCCGCCGTCATGTCGGTGTCGACGAAGCCGGGGGCGACGACGTTGAAGGTGATGTTGCGGGAGCCGAGCTCCCGGGCGAGGGACCGCGCGAAACCCACCAGGCCGGCCTTGGAGGCGGCGTAGTTGGCCTGGCCGGCGGAGCCGAGGAGGCCGACGACGGAGGAGATCAGGACGACCCGCCCCTTACGGGCGCGCAGCATCCCCCGGTTGGCGCGCTTGACCACCCGGAAGGTGCCGGTGAGGTTGGTGTCGACGACCGAGGTGAAGTCCTCCTCGGTCATCCGCATCAGGAGCTGGTCCTTGGTGATCCCGGCGTTGGCGACGAGGACCTCGACCGTGCCGTGCGCGGCCTCGATCTCCTTGTACGCCTGCTCCACCTGCTCGGCGTCGTTGATGTCGCACCGGACGGGCAGCAGGCCGTGGGCCCGCAACGCCTCGGCGTCACCCGAGCGGTACGTGATCGCGACCTTGTCGCCCGCGTCGGCGAACGCGCGGGCGATGGCGAGGCCGATGCCCCGGTTGCCTCCGGTGACGAGAACCGAGCGGCTCAACGGATCACCCTTTCGTTAGCGGTCTGTTGACGCGGCGGCGTCCGCCGCGCACCGCGCGGGCGTTCGGTGCCGCCCTGCCCCGAACCTATCGGTACCGTCCGGCACGGGGGGAATCGGCCACCGACAGTGACTCCGGGGCCGCTCTGTCGATTCCCTACAGAACGCCGCGCCCGGGGAACCCGTCAGGATGTGGCCATCGGGACCCGGGTCGGACATGATCGGTACGGGTCGGGCAGCACGACGCCCGTGCGACCGCCGCTCCCGCGCCGGCCCCGGCGGTCGTCGACCGCGCCGGCCGACCGCGCCCGTCCACCGCTCGCCACGCCCGCAGGGAGACCCTCCGTGCCACATTCGATCGACGAAGCCTTCACGGCGTTGCCCTTGCGGGCGCTCGCCGATGCGGCGCTCGCCCGGGCCCGCGCGCTGGGCGCCGAACACGCGGACTTCCGGCTGGAACGGGTGCGCAGCGCGTCCTGGCGACTGCGGGACGCCAAGCCGGCGGGCACCTCGGACACCACCGACCTGGGGTACGCGGTGCGGGTGGTGCACGGCGGCACCTGGGGCTTCGCCTCGGGCGTGGACCTGACCATGGACGCGGCGGCCCGGGTGGCGTCCCAGGCGGTGGCGATGGCCAAGCTGTCGGCGCAGGTCATCCGGGCCGCCGGGTCCGACGAGCGGGTGGAGCTGGCGGACGAGCCGGTGCACGCCGACCGGACCTGGGTGTCCTCCTACGAGGTCGACCCCTTCGCCGTGGCGGACGGGGAGAAGGCGGGGCTGCTCGCCGACTGGAGCGCGGCGCTGCTGGCCGCCAAGGGCGTGACCCACGTGGACGCGGCGCTGACCACCGTCCACGAGAACAAGTTCTACGCGGACACCGCGGGCACCGTGACCACCCAGCAGCGGGTACGGCTGCACCCGGAGTTCACGGCGGTCGCGGTGGACGAGTCCACCGGCGAGTTCGACTCGATGCGCACCCTGGCCCCGCCGGCCGGCCGGGGCTGGGAGTACCTGACGGGGAACCACTGGGACTGGGCCGGCGAACTGGCCGAGCTGCCCGAACTGCTCGCCGAGAAGATGCTGGCGCCGAGCGTGGAGGCGGGGCTGTACGACCTGGTGGTCGACCCGTCGAACCTGTGGCTGACCATCCACGAGTCGATCGGGCACGCCACCGAACTGGACCGGGCGCTGGGCTACGAGGCCGCCTACGCGGGCACCTCCTTCGCCACCTTCGACCGGCTCGGCAAGCTGCGCTACGGCTCGGAGGTCATGAACGTCACCGGGGACCGCACCGCGGAGCACGGCCTGGCCACCGTGGGGTACGACGACGAGGGCGTGGCCGCGCAGTCCTGGGACCTGGTCAAGGACGGCACCCTGGTCGGCTACCAGCTGGACCGGCGGATCGCCCGGCTGACCGGGTTCAAGCGCTCCAACGGCTGCGCCTACGCCGACTCCCCCGGGCACGTGCCGGTGCAGCGGATGGCGAACGTGTCGCTGCGCCCGGACCCGGCGGGCATGTCGACCGAGGACCTGATCGGCGGGGTGGAGCGGGGCATCTACGTGGTCGGTGACCGGTCCTGGTCCATCGACATGCAGCGCTACAACTTCCAGTTCACCGGGCAGCGCTTCTTCCGGATCGAGAACGGCCGGATCACCGGTCAGCTGCGGGACGTGGCCTACCAGGCGACCACCACCGACTTCTGGGGCTCGATGACGGCGGTCGGCGGCCCCCAGACGTACGTCCTCGGTGGCGCCTTCAACTGCGGCAAGGCCCAGCCGGGCCAGGTCGCGGCGGTCTCCCACGGCTGCCCCAGCGCCCTGTTCCGGGGCGTCAACATCCTCAACACCACGCAGGAGGCCGGGCGATGAGTCCACGGGTGAGCAGGCCGCACGAGCTGGTCGAGCGGGCGCTGGAGCTGTCGCGGGCGGACGGCTGCGTCGTCATCGCGGACGAGCACTCGACGGCCAACCTGCGGTGGGCCGGCAACGCGCTGACCACCAACGGGGTCACCCGGGGGCGCACCCTCACCGTGGTGGCCACGGTGGACGGCGCCCGGGGGACCGCGTCCGGGATGGTCTCGCGCTCCGCGGTCACCGCCGGGGACCTGGAGCCCCTGGTGCGGGCCGCCGAGGAGGCGGCCCGGGCGGCCGGCCCGGCGGAGGACGCCCAGCCGCTGGTGACCGGGGTGCCGCACTCCCCCGACTTCACCGACGCCCCGGCCGAGACCTCCTCGGCGGTGTTCGCGCAGTTCGCCCCGGCGCTCGGCGAGGCGTTCGCCCGGGCCCGGGCCGGCGGCCGGGAGCTGTACGGTTTCGCCAACCACGAGCTGGTGTCCAGCTATCTGGGCACCTCGGGCGGGCTGCGGCTGCGCCACGACCAGCCCAAGGGCACGCTGGAGCTGAACGCCAAGTCGCCCGACCGCACCCGGTCCGCCTGGGCGGGCCGGGCGACCCGGGACTTCACCGATGTGGACCCGGGCGAGCTGGATGCCGAGCTGGCGCGCCGGCTGGGCTGGGCGCGGCGCCGGATCGCGCTGCCGGCGGGGCGGTACGAGACGCTGTTGCCGCCGACCGCGGTCGCGGACCTGTTGATCTACCAGTACTGGTCGGCGGCGGGTCGGGACGCGGCGGAGGGGCGCACGGTGTTCTCGACGCCGGGCGGGGGCACCCGGGTCGGCGAGAAGCTGGCCGGGCTGCCGCTGACGCTGCGCAGCGATCCGCACGAGCCGGGGCTGGAGACCGCCCCGTTCGTGCTGGCGCACGCCTCGGGCGGGGAGTCCTCGGTGTTCGACAACGGGCTGCCGCTGACGGCCACCGAGTGGATCTCCGAGGGGGCGCTGTCCCGGCTGGTGACCACCCGGCACAGCGCCGAGCTGACCGGGTTGCCGGTGTCACCGGCGATCGGGAACCTGATCCTGGACGGCGGCGACGACCGCTCGCTGGACGAGATGGTCGCGGCAACGGAGCGCGGGCTGCTGCTGACCTGCCTGTGGTACATCCGCGAGGTGGACCCGGCGACGCTGCTGCTGACCGGGCTGACCCGGGACGGGGTGTACCTGGTGGAGGGCGGCGAGGTGGTCGGGGAGGTGAACAACTTCCGGTTCAACGAGTCGCCGGTGGACCTGCTGGGCCGGGCCGTGGAGGCGGGGCGGACGGAAAAGACCTTGCCCCGGGAGTGGAGTGATTGGTTCACTCGTGCCGCGATGCCCGCATTGCGCGTTCCCGACTTCAACATGAGTTCGGTGAGCCAGGGGGTCTGACGGGGAGGACCTAGACTTGGCCGGGAACCGCGCCGTGGGCGCACCCCGGGCACCGGCCCCCTCGACGGATTCCGGTGCCGGCGAGACTGAGGAGACACGGAACCGTGACGGACATCGTCGACGAGCTGAAGTGGCGCGGGCTGCTGGCCCTGTCCACTGACGAGGACGCCTTGCGCAAAGCGTTCGCGGACGGTCCCGTCACGTTCTATTGCGGTTTCGACCCGACCGCGCCCAGTCTGCACCTGGGCAACCTCGTGCAGATCCTGACCATGCGCCGCATCCAGCAGGCGGGCAACCGTCCGCTGGGCCTGGTCGGCGGGGCCACCGGCCTGATCGGCGACCCCAAGCCCAACTCGGAGCGCACCCTGAACGCGCCGGAGGTCGTCGCCGCCTGGGTGGAACGGCTGCGCGGGCAGATCCAGCCGCTGCTGGACTTCGAGGGCCCGAACGCCGCCGTCATGGTCAACAACCTGGACTGGACCCAGGGCATGTCGGCCATCGAGTTCCTGCGCGACGTGGGCAAGCACTTCCGGGTCAACAAGATGATCGCGAAGGAGGCCGTCTCCCGGCGGCTCAACTCCGACGCGGGCATCAGCTACACCGAGTTCAGCTACCAGATCCTCCAGGGCATGGACTACCTGGAGCTGTACCGGCGCTACGGCTGCACCCTCCAGACCGGTGGCAGCGACCAGTGGGGCAACCTGACCTCCGGCACCGACCTGATCCACCGGGTCGAGCCGGGCGCCGAGGTGCACGCGCTGGGCACCCCGCTGATCACCAAGGCGGACGGCACCAAGTTCGGCAAGACCGAGTCCGGCACGGTGTGGCTGGACCCGGAGATGACCACGCCGTACGCCTTCTACCAGTTCTGGTTGAACGCGGACGACCGGGACGTGTCGAAGTTTCTCCGGATCTTCAGCTTCCGGTCCCGTGAGGAGATCGAGGAACTGGAGCGGGCCACGGAGGAGCGTCCGCAGGCCCGGGCCGCGCAGCGGGCGCTGGCCGAGGAGCTGACGACGCTGGTGCACGGTGCGGAGCAGTGCGCCGCGGTGACGGCCGCCTCCCGGGCGCTGTTCGGGCAGGGCGAGCTGGCGGACCTGGACCCGGCCACGCTGGCGGCGGCGCTCTCCGAGGTGCCGCACGCCCGGGTCGAGGCCCTGGGTCCGGTGGTCGACCTGTTCGCCGCGGTGGGCCTGGTGGCCAGCAAGTCGGCCGCGCGGCGCACCGTGAAGGAGGGCGGCGCCTACGTGAACAACGTCAAGGTGACCGCCGAGGACGCGGTGGCCGAGGCCGCCGAACTGCTGCACGGCCGCTGGCTGGTGCTGCGGCGCGGCAAGCGGAACCTGGCGGCGATCGAGCTGGTCGCTCCCGGCGACGGGACCGCCACCGGCTGAGCTCGCTGCGAGCGCGGGAACGGGTTCGGGGAGGGGCACGGTGCCGAGGCACCGTGCCCCTCCCCGTTCTCCCGCGCGGGGCTTCAGACGCGTTGCTTCTTCTTGTTGCCCCACAGCGCCATGTACGCCATGTCGCCGAGTCCGACGACGACGATCGCCGCGATGAGCTGGAGGGTGTGCCTCCCCCAGTCGAAGCCCCTGGTCTCCGCGATGCCGAACGCCGCGGCCAGGGAGTTGCCGATGATCGCCCCGATCATGCCGAAGATCGTCGTCAGCCACAGCGGGCTGTGCTGCTTGCCCGGGAGGATCGCCTTGGCGATGAGTCCCAACACGAAACCGACGATGATCGCCCACAACCAGCTCATGGGTGCCTCCTGATTCGGCTCGACGCGTGGTTCGTCGTGCGTGCCCCCAGTGTCCGACCGATGACCCTACGGCGCACGTCGGACGGGCCGGTCGGCATCCGGCCGACCCGAGGCGGGGGCACGGCCCCTCCCCGGTCTCGTCCGCAACGGGACCGGGGCGTACGGTGAAAGCGGTTCGGGCCGGCGTGGGCCCGGCGGACTGGGGCGGTGGTGGAATCCGATGCGGAAGCAGGGCGACGGCGAGGTCTTCCGGATCACGGGGGCCCGGCAGGGGCTCACCGAGGACGTCCGGCGCAGACAGCGGCGGTACGTGATCTCGATGTCCGTCCGCACGGTGTCGTTCGTCCTCGGCGCGGCCCTGTGGGACGTGCAGCGATATGTGGCCATCGTGGCGCTCGTCCTCGGCATGGTGCTGCCGTACATCGCCGTGGTGATCGCCAACGCGGGCCGGGAGAACGCTCCTTCCCTCCCGTCGATCTTCGTTGCGCCGCCCGTGCGGCCGGTCTTGTCGGGACCTGCGGCGGAACCCGGCGCGGAATCCCCGGGCCGGACCTCCGGGGAGGGCGGCGGGGGCGGCGCGGGCCCCACCGGGGGCGGTTCGGGCTGAGCGGAGCCATTGCGCCAAGCTCAAGAAGTGCTCAAATCAATCATGCGAATCCTGTGCCGGCTCCCGGGTGACGCGTGACATACTGCGTACGCGCTCCGCATCCCCCGTCGGAGCGACTGACCGACGCCGGGCAGCTCCCCCCGTGGCTGCCCGGCGTCGTGGTGTCCGGGCCCTTGCGGCCCGGCTGCGCCACGCGGGGCTCGCGGCGCTTAGTGTGGTGGGGTGAACGCGCTTTCCCCGCACCCCGATGAGCCGTTGCCCGCCGAGTCCCCGAACCCGTCCGGCTCCGAGGGCCGCTTGGGCATCCCGGGGTTCTTCGGCACCGCTCCCGAGGCGGTGCCCGGCCCTCCGGTCTGCTCGGCCAAGGGCTGCCGGGCCGCCGCCGTGTGGGTGCTCGCCTGGAACAACCCGAAGCTCCACACGCCCGAGCGGCGCAAGACCTGGCTCGCCTGCGAGGAGCACCGGGAGCACCTCTCCCAGTTCCTGGGGGTCCGCGGCTTCCTCAAGGACGTGGTGCCGCTCGCCGACTGGAGCGAGCCGTCCGCGGAGGGCTGAGCCCGGTCCCTTCCGGGGCGCGTCAGCCGCCGATGGCGGACATGGGGCGGTCGGGCTGACGGAACGACGGGGCGTCGAGACCGGAGCCGGGCGCCTTGCCCCGCATGGCGCGGCGCCAGAGCCGGACGATCTCCTCCTCCGTGCGCTGCGGGCCGTGACCGGCCCGCAGGGCGGCCCTCAGGTCCGTCTCCTCGCGGGCGAACAGACAGGTGCGGACCTGCCCGTCGGCGGTCAGCCGGGTGCGGTCGCAGGCCGCGCAGAACGGGCGGGTGACCGAGCCGATCACACCGACCCGCTGCGGGCCGCCGTTCACCAGCCAGCGCTCGGCCGGTGCCGAGCCCCGGTCCCCGTCCCCTGCCGGTTCCAGGGTGAAGCGGGTGCGCAGGGAGGCCAGGACGTCGCTCGCGGTGATCATCCCGTCCCGGCGCCAGCCGTGCTGCGCGTCGAGGGGCATCTGCTCGATGAACCGCAGCTCGTAGTCGTGGTCGAGGGCCCAGGCCAGCAGGTCGGGGGCCTCGTCGTCGTTGAGGCCGGGCATCAGGACGGCGTTGACCTTGACGGGGGTCAGTCCGGCGGCGCGGGCCGCAGCGAGGCCGGCGAGGACGTCGGGGAGCCGGTTGCGGCGGGTGAGCGCCTTGAAGACCTCGGGGCGCAGGGTGTCCAGGGAGACGTTGACCCGGTCGAGGCCGGCGGCGCGCAGCGCGGGTGCGGTGCGGGCCAGGCCGATGCCGTTGGTGGTGAGCGAGATCCGGGGCCGGGGCGCCAGTTCCGCGACCCGCGCCACGATCCCGACCAGGCCGGGCCGCAGCAGGGGCTCGCCCCCGGTGAAGCGGACGTCGGTGATCCCGAGCCGGGTGACCGCGATGCGCACCAGTTCCACGATCTCGTCGTCGGTGAGGACCTCGGACTTCGCCAGCCAGGCCAGGCCCTCTTCCGGCATGCAGTACGTGCAGCGGAGGTTGCACCGGTCCGTGAGGGAAACCCGCAGGTCGGTCGCGGTGCGGCCGTGGGTGTCGCTGAGCATGTCGGCCCCCTGCCCGGTGGTGTCTCGGTGAGTCGGCGCGTCGTCCCGGACGGTCGGCCACGGATGGTTCCGTGCGCTCGGGTGCACCGGGGCCACTGACACGAGCCTACGCGAGGGCGCCGACAGCGGTGGTGAGGACGGTCGGAGCCCGCCCCGAGGGGCGGGCTCCGGTGGCGGACGGGGCGGGCCCGGTCAGTGGGCGCCGGTGCCGGTGAGCGAGCGGACCTCCAGTTCGGCGTACTTGCCGCGGTCGGCGGTCTCCTTGGACAGCACGGTGCCGAGCCAGCCGAGGAGGAAGCCGAGCGGGATGGAGACGATGCCCGGGTTCTCCAGCGGGAACCAGTGGAAGTCGACGTCCGGGAACATCGAGGTGGCCTTGCCGGAGACCACCGGGGAGAAGAGCACCAGGACGACCGCCGAGGTCAGGCCGCCGTAGATGGACCACAGGGCGCCACGGGTGGTGAACCGCTTCCAGAACAGGCTGTAGAGGATGGTGGGCAGGTTCGCGGAGGCGGCGACGGCGAAGGCGAGCGCCACCAGTCCGGCCACGTTGAGGTCGCGGGCGAGGGCGCCGAGTCCGATGGAGACGACGCCGATCGCGACGGTGGCCAGCCGGGCGGCCCGCACCTCCTGTTGCTCGGTGGCCCGCCCCTTCTTGATGACGTTCGCGTAGATGTCGTGGGCGAACGAGGAGGAGGAGGCGAGGGTCAGCCCGGCGACCACGGCCAGGATGGTGGCGAAGGCGACGGCGGAGATGGTGGCCAGCAGGACGGCGCCCCAGGTCGAGTCCACGCCGCCGATGTGCAGGGCGAGCAGGGGGGCGGCGGTGTTGCCGGCCTTGTTGGAGGAGGTGATCTCCTCGGGCGCGATGAGGGCCGCGGCACCGAAGCCGAGGGCGATGGTCATCAGGTAGAACGCGCCGATGATGCCGATGGCCCAGTTGACCGACTTCCGGGCGGCCTTGGCGGTGGGCACCGTGTAGAAGCGGATGAGGATGTGCGGCAGTCCGGCGGTGCCCAGGACCAGGGCGATGCCCAGCGAGATGAAGTCGATCTTCGAGGTGGCGGTGGCGCCGTACTTGAGGCCGGGCTCCAGGAAGGCTGCGCCCTTGCCGCTGTTCTCGGCGGCCTTGCCGAGCAGGTCGGAGACGTTGAACTGGAACTTGAGCAGCACCAGGAAGGTGATCAGCAGGGTGCCGCCGATGAGCAGGACCGCCTTGACCATCTGGACCCAGGTGGTGCCCTTCATCCCGCCGATGGTGACGTAGAGGATCATCAGCACCCCGACGAGGGCGACGATCAGGACCTTCCCGCTGTCGCTGGTGATGCCGAGCAGCAGGGAGACCAGGACGCCGGCTCCGGCCATCTGGGCGAGCAGGTAGAAGATGGACACGACGATGGTGGAGGTGCCGGCGGCGGTGCGCACCGGGCGTTGGCGCATCCGGTAGGCGAGGACGTCGCCCATGGTGTAGCGGCCCGAGTTGCGCAGGGGTTCGGCGACCAGCAGCAGCGCCACCAGCCAGGCGACGAGGAAGCCGATGGAGTAGAGGAAGCCGTCGTAGCCGAAGAGGGCGATGGCGCCGGCGATGCCCAGGAAGGAGGCGGCCGACATGTAGTCGCCGGAGACGGCGAGGCCGTTCTGGAAGCCGGTGAACTGCCGCCCGCCCGCGTAGAAGTCGGCGGCGTCCTTGGTCTGGCGTCCGGCCCACACGGTGATGAACAGGGTGGCGATGACGAACGCGGCGAACAGGGAGATGATCAGCGGCCGGTGCTCGCTGGCCTCGGAGGAGGCGGCGAGGACGGTCGGGGCGAGGTGTGCGGTCGCGGGGCTCATGCGCGGTGCTCCATCCGGTCCTTGATGGCCTCGGCCCGGGGGTCGAGGTGGGTGGCGGCGTGCCGGGAGTACCACCAGGCGATGAGGAAGGTCGTCAGGAACTGCGCGAGGCCCAGGACGAGGGCGACGTTGACGTTGCCGAAGAGCCGGGTGCCCATGAACGCGCCCGCGTAGTTGGAGAGCAGGACGTACAGCAGGTACCAGGCGATGAAGGCGACGGTCAGGGGGAAGGCGAACGAGCGGTAGGAACGGCGCAGTTCCGCGAACTCCGCACTCTCCTGGACCGCGAGGAACTCCTCGGTGGAGGGGAGGTCGGCACGGGGGTCGGGAGCGTCGTCGGAGTGCGGTGGGGGTGGTGCGTCGGTGGCCACGGAGTCTCCTCGCGGTGCGGATGCGATGGACGGGGGGTGTGAACCCGGTGTGGTGCGCGATGCAGTGGTGCGGGGTGCCGTCGGATCGCCCGGTGCGGCGGGTGCCGCGACCGGGGGCGAGGGCACCGGTGCCGCTGACGGTGTGCGGGGTTCCGGCGTGGGCGCCGGGTTGGGGACGGAGGCGTCAGTCATGTCGGTGTCCGACCTCACGGTGATGTGGATCACGCGAGCCCGATGGATGCTAGGCCCCTCGGGCGTGATCCGACAGGGGGCTGTATGGCGGGTGCCGCATGCCCAACGTCGTGGCGGGGGCCGAGGAAGCGGTGCGAGGACGATCGCTTCGGGACCGAACGGGCGTGCGGCCGGCGGTCCCTGACGGGTCGGCGGCCGGGTCGGCGCCCGGGGTCACGCGCAACTGGACGCGCATAGAACGGCTCGTTCGGCATTTCTTCGGGAAATCATTGAAGGGCGGGGACGGCGGGGGATAACTTCACCCTGAGTTCTACGTCATGTACCTGCCCGATCCGATGACCCGCGGTCGGGTTGCCCCCCGTTTCCGGATGATGTGGAGATCCCATGGTTCCGCTGCGCTCCAGACGACGGTCCGCCCTGACGGTGCCGGTCGGTCTGGCGCTCGTCGCCTCGCTCGGCTTCCTGCCGGGCACCGCGACCGCCGTGCCGGACGGCTCGGCCGACGCCCCCACGGCCTCGACGACCGCGGCCGGCTCGAAGCTGGCGTACGTGGTCAACACCCGGGCCGACCGCAAGACGGTCGCCTCCGTGCGCCGGGCGGTCGAGAAGGCCGGCGGCGAGGTCGTCATCGCGTACGAGAAGATCGGCGTGATCGTCGCCCACTCGGCCGACCCGGACTTCGCGAGGACGATGCGCGCGGTGCGCGGCGTCGCCTCCGCCGGCGCGACCCGCACCGCACCGCTGAGCCCGGCCGGCACCACCCAGGAAGGCCCCCCGCAGTACCTGTCCGAGGCCGCGACCAACGCCGCCACCCGACCGTCCGCCCTGACCGCGGGCCGGCAGGGCGCGGCGCCGGACAGCGAGCCGCTGGAAGCCGAGCAGTGGGACCTGCGGGCCATCGGCGCGGACAAGGCCGCGAAGATCAACCCCGGTAGTTCCAAGGTGACCGTCGCCGTCATCGACACCGGCGTCGACGACACCCACCCGGACCTGGCGCCCAACTTCTCCGCCGCGCAGTCCGCCAACTGCGCGGGCGGCAAGCCCGACACCTCGGCGGGCGCCTGGCGCCCCGACACCCCGCAGGACTACCACGGCACGCACGTGGCCGGGGAGATCGCGGCCGCCCGCAACGGCATCGGCGTCGCCGGGGTGGCGCCCGGGGTGAAGGTCTCCGGCATCAAGGTGACCGACCCGGCCAACGGGCTGTTCTACCCGGAGAGCGTCGTGTGCGCCTTCGTGTTCGCCGCCGACCGCGGGGTCGAGATCACCAACAACAGCTACTACGTGGACCCGTGGCTGTACAACTGCACGGCCGACCCCGACCAGCGGGCCGTGGTCCACGCCGTCAACCGCGCCCAGCTGTACGCCCAGCGCAAGGGCGTCCTGCACCTGGCCTCGGCCGGCAACTCCAACCACGACCTCGCCGCCGACGAGATCCTGGACGACTCCAGCCCCAACGACACGGTCCCGGTCCCGCGGACCGTCGACCCGAGCAAGTGCTTCGACCTGCCGACCCAGCTCCCGGGCGTGGTCACGGTCAGCGCGACCGGCTCCAAGGGCTTCAAGTCGTACTACTCCTCGTACGGCAAGGACGTGGTGGACGTCGCGGCCCCCGGTGGCGACCGCCTCTACCAGATCCCGGACACCCCCTCGAAGAACGGGCGCATCCTCTCCACCATGCCCGGTGGCCAGTACGCCTGGCTCCAGGGCACCTCGATGGCCGCTCCGCACGCCGCCGGGGTCGCCGCGCTGTTGAAGTCCCGGCACCCGTGGGCCTCCCCCGCCGTGCTCCAGACCCTGCTCAAGGCGCAGGCGGACAACCCCGGCTGCCCGACCGGCCCGTTCGACCCCGACGGTGACGGGGTCGCCAACGCGGTCTGCGAGGGCGACCGGCGCACCAACGGCTTCTACGGCCACGGGGTGGTCGACGCGCTCGACGCCGTCGACTGACCCGACCCGCGCACCACCGGCCGGAGGGTGCGGGGACGGTCCCCCGTCCCCGCACCCTCCGGCACCCCCGCTGAACCGCTCCCGAGGCCCGCCCGCCGTCGTCGAGCCCGTGCCCGTGCGCGCGCCTCGACCGAACCCCCACCCCGGCCCGCCGTGCGCGCGCCGACCGAACGAACTGGAGTTCCCATGGCCCCCCGCCTCCCGCGCACCCGTCGCGCCGTGGCCGTCCCGCTGGGCATGGCCCTCGCCTCCTCCCTGGCCTTCCTGCCGCAGGCCACCCCGGCCGCCGCGGCCGACACGGAGATCACGCCGTCCGCCCTGACCGCGGCGGCCGAGGGCACCAAGCTCAGCTACGTCGTCAACCTGCGCCACCACAAGGCCACCGACTCCGTCGAGCGGGCCATCACCCGGGCCGGCGGCACCGTCGTCGCCACCTACCGGAAGATAGGCGTGATCGTCGCCCACTCCGCCGATCCGGAGTTCGCGAAGGTGCTCCGCACCGTGCGCGGCGTGGAGTCGGCGGGAGCCACCCGCACCGCGCCGCTGCCCGCCCAGGCCACCGAGGTCGTCGGAGCGCCCCGGGCGCTCTCCGCCGAGGAGGTCGCGGCGGCCACCAGGGCGGCGAACGCCACCCAGGACCCGCTCCAGCCGCTCCAGTGGAGCCTGCCGGCGATCAAGGCGGACAAGGCCCACGAGCGCACCCTCGGCAGCAAGGACGTGACGGTCGCCGTCCTCGACACCGGCGTCGACGACACCCACCCCGACCTCGCCCCGAACTTCGACCGGCGGGCCTCCGCCAACTGCGTGTCCGGCAAGGCCGACACCACCGAGGGCTCCTGGCGTCCCGGACCGGGCGAGAGCGCCCACGGCACCCACGTCGCCGGGGAGATAGCCGCGGCCAAGGACGGCGCCGGCATGACCGGGGTGGCACCGGGCGTGAAGGTCTCCGGCATCAAGGTCTCCACCCCGGCCGGCTTCTTCTACGCCGAGGCCGTGGTCTGCGGCTTCATGTGGGCCGCCGAGAACGACGTGGACATCACCAACAACAGCTACTACACCGACCCGTGGTACTTCAACTGCGACGACGACCCGGACCAGCGGGCCCTGGTCGAGGCGGTGTCCCGGGCCGCGCGGTACGCCGAGCGCAAGGGCGCCGTGAACGTCGCCGCCGCGGGCAACGAGAACTTCGACCTCGCCGCCGACGAGTTGACCGACCCGTCGAGCCCCAACGACACCACCCCGGGCACCCGGGTGGTCGACCCCTCCGAGTGCCTCGACATCCCCACCCAGCTCCCCGGGGTGGTGACCACCGCGTCGATCGGCGCCAAGGGCATCAAGTCGTCCTTCTCCAACTACGGCAAGGGCGTCGTCGACATCGCCGCGCCCGGCGGCGACTCCACCGCCTTCCAGCGCCCCGAGGCACCCGCCACCAGCGGACTGATCCTCGGCACCCTGCCCGGTGGCCGCTGGGGCTACATGGCCGGCACCTCCATGGCCTCCCCGCACGCCGCCGGGGTCGCCGCGCTCATCAAGTCCACCCACCCGCGGGCCACCCCTGCGCAGGTCAAGGCGCTGCTGTACCGCGGTGCGGTCGCCACGCCGTGCACCGACCCGTACGACATCAACGGCGACGGCAAGGTCGACGCCGTCTGCGAGGGCGGCAAGAACCGCAACGGCTTCTACGGCGCCGGTGTGGTGGACGCCCTGAACGCCGTCCGCAAGTAGGGCACCGCCGTCCGTCCGCGCCCGTCGGCCCGAGGGCACGGACGGACGGTCCCTGGGATGCGGGTCCATGAGCGATGACGCGCACCCCTCCGTCCCGGCGGTCTGGCACGGCGAACCGGGCTGACTTGCCCCTGTCCGTACCCGGTGGTGAAGATTCGGTGTGGACTCCCTCCCTCCGATATCCGGGGCGGCGGACGACGCGGTGGCCGCCGGGCCGGAGCCGCTCGCCGCCGCCCGACCGCCGTGGCGCGGCCCGCTCGTGCGGACGGCCGCCGTCCTGGTCCTGCTGCTGCTCGCCGCGCTGATCCCGCTGCTCGGACCGGACTGGGCCTTGGAGGGCACCGGGGAGGACCCGGCGCCGGGCACCGCGGGGATCGGGCTCCTGCGCACGGTCCTGTTCGCGGCGCTCGCCGTCCAGTTCGGCGAGGTCTTCGGCGAGGTGCTCGCCCGCCGGGTGCCCGCGCCCGCCGGGGCGGGCCCGCCGCGCCCGTGGTCGGGGTACGCGGCGCTCGCCGGGACGGTGGCCGCCCTGGGCCTGGCCTCGGTGGTGGCCACCGGGAACCTGGTGCCCACCAGCCCCGCCGACATGAACATCGGCGGCCTGTACCAGACCAGGGACGGGGCGCTGGCCCTGGTCGAGGTGAACGCCTTCATCGCCGCCGGGCTCCTGCACCGGTCCCGCCGGGTGGTCGTCCGGGTGCTGCCGCTGACCGCGGTGGTGGTCGCCGAGGCACTGCGCGCCCACCCGGTGACCGAGCAGCAGCCGCTGGTGGGGACGGGCCTGACGCTGGTGCACCTGACCTGCGCCTCCTTGTGGGTGGGCGGTCTGGTGTACGCGGTGCGGGTGGGCTGGCAGTGGCGCGCCACCGCCCCCGCGGCGGGTGCGGCGCTGCTGGCGGAGTACGCACGGGTGGCGGCCGGCTGTCTGGTCGGGGTGACGGCGACGGGTCTGGTCAGCACCCTCCGCCGGATGCCGCCGGACACCCTGCTCGACCAGTTGCGGACCACGGCCTACGGGCGGGTGCTGTTCGCCAAGGTGCTGTTGATGGTGGTGGTGGCGGTGCTGGCCCTGGTGGCGCGGCAGCGGCTGCGCCGGGTGGCTCGACGTCGGCGGCGGGCCCGCCCCGGTGATCCGCTGGCCGCGTTCGCCCCGGCCCGGGCGGAGGTCGCCGTGCTGGGCCTGGTGGTGGCGGTGTCGGCCCTGCTCACCGCGGTGCCGGTGCCGATCCGGTGGGGTTCCCTGTGGTGGTGAGCGCCGGCTCGGGCAGCCCTCGGGCGTGGGCGGCGAGCACCCCGGCGGCCAACAGGAACTGGGCGGCCAGGTAGGTGAGCATGACCCAGGCGTCCGGGCGCGGGAGTTGCGGCCAGTCGGCGATGCCGGTGGCGATGAGCGTGTCGGAGAGGAGGAACAGCGCCCCGCCGAGCCCGGCGAGCGGGCCGAGGGAGGCCGCCCGGAACGCCACGACGGTGAGCAGCACGCTGTAGAGCGCCACCGGCACCCGCAGCCCGGCGGGCAGGTCCGGCCACAGCAGGCCGACGACGACCACCAGGGCGGTGGCGTACCCGAGACCGAGGGCGGTGCGCCGGGCCCGGGCGCCCGGGTCCGGGACGGCGGCGGGCCGGGCGTGGCGGGCGAAGAGGGCCAAGTAGCAGAGGTGGCCCACGGCGAAGGAGCCCATGCCGGCGAGGAACGCGAGGTCGTCGTCGACGAGGAGCAGCACGTCACCGCCCCACCCGCAGAGCAGGGCCGCGGTGAGCAGCCGGGGCCCGCCGCACAGCGCGGCGCAGGCCGCGAGCAGGAGCAGCAGCACGGGTTTGACGGTGGTGTGCCCGGCGGACGAGCCCGCGAGCAGGAGCGCCACATCGGCGGTGGCGGCGACCGCGTAGGCGAGGAGCAGGGCCCGGACCGCAGTGGAGCGGCGGGACGAGACGGGGCGCGGGATCACGCGGGACCCTCCGCGAAGGCGCGCGGCACCCGCACGGGGAGGGACCGCACCGCGGCGGCGAACGACGACATGGGTGCACCGTACGGCGCGCCCCTCGATCACCACCAGACGGAGTTACTGACAAGTATGCCCGCGTTGACGAGCCCGGTTCCTGTGCACCTCCGCCAAAGGAAGCCGCGGGCTCAGACGCCCGCCGCCCCGAGCAGCGAGCCGACCCCGTAAGTGATCCCCATCGCGAGCGCTCCCCCGCCGACGTTGCGCAGCACCGCCCGACCGGGGGCCGCGGCACCCAGCCGGGCACTGGCCCAGCCGGTGAGGACCAGGGCGGCCAGCACCGACAGCACGGTCACCCCGAGTCGCCAGTCGGCGGGCGGCAGCACGATGGCTAGCAGCGGCAACAGGGCACCGACCGTGAAGGCGAGGAAGCTCGCCCAGGCCGCGTGCCAGGGGTTGGTCAGTTGGTCGGGGTCGATGCCGAGCTCCACCCGGGCGTGCGCCCGCAACGGGTCCCGGGCAGTGAGTTGCTCGGCCGCTTCCCGGGCCACCTCGCCGCTCAACCCGCGGGCGGTCAGCATCTCGGTCAGCTCGGCCAGTTCCGCCTCCGGCTCTTCCGCCAGCTCCCGACGCTCCTGGGCCAGGGCCGCCTTCTCGGAGTCCCGCTGGGTGGAGACCGAGACGTACTCGCCCGCCGCCATCGACAGCGAGCCGGCGAGCAGCCCGGCGAGCCCGGCCGTGAACAGCGCGGCCCGGTCATCGGTGGCGCCGGCGACGCCGACCACCAGTCCCGCCGTCGAGACCACTCCGTCGTTGGCGCCCAGCACGGCGGCCCGCAGCCAGTTGAGCCGGCCGCCGAGCGCGCCGTCGTGGGCCTCCTGGTGCCGCGCCCGGGCGGGCGGGGGCGTCGTTTCGCTCACCCGGCGAGCGTCCCACCCCCGGGCGCGCGGCGCGCGTCGGCCGACCCGGCGGGCCGCCCGCCCGCGCCCGTCCGCTCAACCCTGCTGGGGCCCGGCCTGCTGGACGACCTCGAAGGACCACACCGTGGAGGCGGAAGCGGCGGGCTTGGGCCGCTCCCCCTCGGTGGCGCCGCCCCGGTGCGCCGACCGCATCGGCCCGTCCATCCACTTCTGGAAGTCCTCCTCGCTGCGCCAGCGGGTGTAGACGAGGTACTGGTCGGTGCCCTCGACCGGCCGCAGCAGCTCGAACCACTCGAAGCCGTCGGAGTTCTCCACGGCGCCGGCCCGGGCCGCGAACCGCTGCTCCAGCACCTCGCGCTGCTCGTCCGGGACGGTGAGGACGTTGATCTTCACGATGCTCATGCGCCCATCCTGCCGTGCGGGGCGCTGGGCGGGCGGGTCGGGGTCACGCGCGACCCTCGTTTCCGCTGCCGGGAACACGTGGGCACCGTGGACTCCACCCTGCCGGTGGATGGACCGGCTGCGGGCGGGACGAGTACCGCGAGCAGGGCGCCGCCCCCGACACAGTGGCGAGCACGGGCGCCGAGGATCCGGGCCTTCTGCTTCCCGACAGCGAACGGCGTACGAGGTGTACGGGACCGGCTCGGCCGACGGTCTGGCCCCAAGCCGCCCGCTTGGAGTACCGCCCGGCGACCACCACCGGGTCAAGGCCTCCGGGAGCCCCTGGCCCAGGAGCGGTGGGGAGCGCCGCCTCGGCCACCTCGACCCCGTCCCGTACGCTCCGCTGCCATGAGCACTCAGAAACCGAAGGGAAATCCCCAACTCCCTGGCCTGCTGCTGTACTTGCGCCCGTCCGGAAGTCTCCGGGTCAAGGACGGCACCCTCCTCCTGACACGAGGCCAGCAGCGGTTCCGCATCCCCCTGGAGGCAGTCCAGACGCTCAGGACCAACGACGACGGCGGAGCCCTGGAGATCGTGCTGACGTCCGGCGGGACCACGCCCGGCACCGTGTACCGCTGCGAGAGCCGCAACCTGACGGGGCTGGCCGCCTTCGCCGACGCAGTCAACGACGCCCTGCCCACCCGGGGCCCGGATAGCTTCCGGAAGGAGGGTGACGCCCTGGTCGAGGTGGTACGGCCCCCGGACCGCGGGTCCACGGTCGGTGAATGGCTGCTGCCGATCCTCTTGGCGACCCTCGCCCTCACCGTGGTCGTGGGCGGCGCCGCCCTGATCTACGTGGCGGGGCCGCTCGGGCAGGCCGGCGCGGTTCTCTGGGTGCTTGGCTTCATTCCGCTGTTCACCCTGTTGTCCGTGGGCAAGGAGATCCACCGGCTCTGGGTCCGTTGGCGGCTGCGGAACCGGGGCATCACGATCACGGACGCCCAACAGGACGGCGTGGAACAGCGGTACTCCTTCACCGACCTGACAGGGAAGCGCCGCACCGTGCCACTCGACTATCAAGTCGGCAAGTACAAACACGTCCCGAAGACGATGACGGTCATCTACGACCCGAACCGGTCCGACCGCGCCGCCACCGTCCTCCCTCCATGGAGACTGCTGCTGAAGGCTGCCGCCGTCGTCCTCCTGGGCCCGCCCCTTGTCATCACCGTCGGCTACGTCTACCCGTACCAGCTGATCGCTGCGCTGTTCCTGTGACGGCGCCCGGGCACCCCTCCCCTTCACGACCGCCCCGGCGGACGGGTCAAGGGCGTGCTGGTGGTCGTCCACTCAGCACCCTGCGCTGGTGCCCTTCCAGCCGTTTTTACGGGTCCGCTGCCGAACGATGCCCGGGGCCCAGGTGTGCTCCGTATACGGCAGTCCTCGACCTGGATGTGAACCGGCGGTCGACGTCGCCACGGCGGCCGTACTGGCCGTGTCAGCCCGTCGAGCGCGGATGGGACCGGGGGAGATCCCGGCGCAGCGCGAAGAAGCAGGAACCAACAGAACGGTCAACCGCCCCTGATGGGAACCTCTGGCCCTCAGGCCGGGGAGCGGAAGCCCACACGAGGAACGGGGGCCGCTCAGGCCGGCCCAGCGACCGAGCGGGGTATCGCGAGTCCGCGGAAGGGGACATGGCCACCGTCAGGGGCATCCGGATGGGGCTCCGCTGCGCCCCCTGGCCGCAGCCGGGTCGGACCGAGTGGGCGCGGACGGCTGCACTTCGCACCGTCCCTCCTCCCGCGAGCGGCGTATCGGCTCCGTCACCGGGTGTAATATCTTCGCCCCTGAACCCGACATGAGGGACGGAGTCATGGGTAGGCCCCTCAAAGAGCTGACACCTGACAAGAGCGTGCAGGATCTGATCGGTTGGCGCATCCGGAAGCTCCGGATGGAACGGAAATGGGGCGTCGACGACCTCGCCGCCAAGGTGTTCGTCACCCCGGGACGCATCACCCAGGTCGAGACCGCCAACGACCCACCAGGCAGGGAGTTGACCAAGCAGATCGCGGAGGTGCTGGGCGCACAGGACCTGGTCGAGCTGTGGCCGTTGATGAAGCTGGACAAGTTCAGGGACTACGCCCAGTTGTTCCTGCGGGACCAGGCGGTGGCCCGGAGCATCCACCAGTTCTCGCCGATCGTGCCCGGTCTGCTCCAGGTGGCCGACTACTCCCGGGCGCTCATGGGGTTCTCCTACCCCACGCAGTCCGCGGACTTGGAGGACGCCGTCATACGGCGGATGGAGCGGAAGTCCATCTTCAAGCGGACCGATCCGCCCTGGCTGTGGGTGGTCCTCGCGGAGGGGGCGCTGACCCAGGTACAGGGCAGCCCCGATGTGATGGTCCAACAGATCGACTACCTGCTGGAGATGAGCGCCCGGCCCTACGTCAACATCCAGATCCTGCCGCTGGAGAGGGCGTCGGTTCCCGAGTCGATCAGTCTTCTGTCACCCCCGGTGGAGAGCACTCCGCGTACACCGAGGGATACAGCGTCGGCACCTACTACCGGGAACCCGAGGACGTGGAGCGGCATCAGACGATTTACGATCGGATCCAGGCCGACGCCTTGAGTACGGAGGCGTCGATCCAGGCCATCAGGGACATCCGAAGGAAGCATCGATGACGCAGCCCAACTGGCACATCAGCACCTACAGCGGAGACAACAACGACTGCGTCGAGGTCGCCGTGCTCGACGCCACGCTGCCGGGTGTGGTCCGCGTCCGAGACACCAAGGACCGGAGCATCCCCGAAATCCAGGCATCCGCCACCGCATGGCACCACTTCGTCCGACTCGCGCACCGGCGCTAAACACGCGCACCACCGAACGGGACAATCGCCCCGCGCGCATCGGCGGGGCGATTGCTCACTCCCCCAAACCCGGTCGCCCCATCGCCAACCGGGGGCGGTCTGGAAATCCCGGTTCGGCCGCGCGTAGCCCGGGAAAAAGTCGCCCATGACGCAACCCCGATGGCACATCAGCACCTACAGCGGAGACAACAACAACTGCGTCGAGGTCGCCGTATTCGACACCGCCATGCCGGGTGTGGTCCGTGTCCGCGACAGCAAGGACCGGGCCGTTCCCGAGATCCAGGCATCCGCCACCGCATGGCACCGCTTCCTCCGACCCGTGCAGTGGCACTGAACACCTGCGCCTCGCGGCCACCGGGGCTCGCCCCGCCGCGCACCGAGTGGGCATCAACATGGCGCCGCAGGACACCGGTTGACGCACCCACGGCAACGACCGCCGATCGGGGGTGCTCGTTCGGGTGGCGCCGGACACGGTGTCGGCGACGGGCCGTATCCTCAATGACCATGCTCGACGACCGAACGACCGCAGCGCACCCGCCCACCTGGCCGACCGCCTACCCCGAGGGGTACGCGGTCGTCGACGTCGAGACGACCGGCCTGGCCCGCGAGGACCGGATCGTCTCCGCGGCCGTGTACCGGCTCGACGCCCGGGGTGACGTGCAGGACCACTGGTACACGACGGTGAACCCGCAGCGGGACCCGGGGCCGGTGTGGATCCACGGGCTCACCAGCGCGATGCTGGCCGACGCGCCCCTGTTCGCGGAGATCGCCGAGGAGTTCGCGGCCCGGCTCGACGGGCGGGTGCTGGTGGCGCACAACGCCGTCTTCGACTGGTCGATGATCGCCCGCGAGTACGCGCGCGCCCAGCGCACTCCCCCGGTGCGGCAGCGGCTGTGCACCATCGCACTCTCGAAGGAACTGGGGCTTCCGCTGCCCAACCACAAACTGGAGTCGCTGGCCGCCCACTTCGGCGTGGTGCAGCAGCGGGCCCACCACGCGCTGGACGACGCGCGGGTGCTCGCCGAAGCCTTTCGGCCGAGCCTGCGGGCCGCCGCCTCGGGCGGGGTGCGGCTGCCGCTGCTGGAGTGCCGGCCGCTGACCGAGTGGGTCGGCGGTTCGACGCCGACGATCGGGCGGCAGACCTCCCACCGTGCGGGCGGCTCCTCGGGGTACGGGGCGAGCTGGCGCCCGTCCCGCAAGCGTCCCCCGTGCCCGCACCCCAACCCGGGGCGCTACGAGCCGGGCGGGGCGCTCAAGCAGGGGATGCGGGTGGCGTTCTCCGGGGACACCTCGGTGGAACGGGAGCTGCTGGAGGACCGGGCGGTGGAGGCGGGGCTGCACATCGCGACGAGCCTGTCCCGGTTGACCAGCCTGCTGGTCACCAACGACCCGGACTCGGGCACCTCGAAAACGGCGAAGGCCAGGCAGTTCGGCACGCCCGTGATCGACGAGGCGGCCTTCGGGCAGCTCCTGCGGGACGTCGAACCGGCGGACGGCGCGGCGAGCGGCTGACCGTCCCGCGCCGCCTCCCCCGCCGGTCGGATCGTGGATCGAGCGGAGGAACGGGGAGGTGGCCCGCCCGTCCGCCCGTGACCGCCCGTCCGAGCCCCGCTCCCCCGCCGGCACCCCCTGGCGACGGCGGGGCACCGGCCGAGTTGTACGGTCGGGGGGTGTACCGCTTCCTGTTGTCCCGGCAGTGGGTGATCCTCACCCTCCTCGCCCTCGCCCTCATCCCCACGATGATCGAGTTGGGCTTCTGGCAGTTCCACCGGCACGAGAACCGGATCGCCCACAACCAGCGGATCGAGGCGGCGATCACGGCGGCTCCGGTGCCCGTGGCGGAACTGACCTCCCCGGGGCGGACGGTGTCCGACGAGGAGCGGTACCGCCGGGTCACCGCCGAGGGCACCTACGACACCGAGCACCAGTACGTGGTGCGCCGGCGCACCAACGCCGACGACCAGATCGGGGTGCACGTGCTGACTCCGTTGGTCCTCGACGACGGCACGGCGCTGCTGGTCAACCGGGGGTGGATCGCCTCGAACGGACCGCAGACCCGGCTGCCGCGGATTCCGGAGCCCCCGAGCGGCGAGGTCACCGTCACCGGCCGACTGATGCCCGACGAGACCACCGCCAAGAGCGGCATCAAGGACCTCAAGGGCCTGCCCGAGGGCATGGTCATGCTGATCAACGGCGCCGCGCTGGCCGAGGACATCGGCCGGCCGGTGCTCGGCGGCTTCATCGAGCTCTCCGCCCCGGAACCCTCCGGCGGCACCCCCCAGCTGCTCTCCTCCCCCGACCACAGCGGCATCGGCGCGCACATGGCGTACGCCGTGCAGTGGTGGCTGTTCACCGCCGCGGTGCCGGTGGGCTGGGTGATCCTGGTCCGCCGCGAACTGCGGGACCGGGCCGCGGCCCGTGCCCAGGAACAGCAGGCGGCGGAGCAACCGCCGGCGACCGCCGGGGTCTGACCCGGGGGGCCGTCTCTTCGCCGTCGCCGCGGCGGGGCAGGATGGGGCCATGGATCTGGGATTGAAGGACCGCGTCTACGTCGTCACCGGTGCCACTCGGGGGCTCGGCCACGCCACCGCCCGTGCCCTCGTCGACGAGGGGGCCAAGGTGGTGGTCACCGGACGGGACGAGGCCGGGGTCGCCGAGGCCGCCGCCGCGCTCGGCCCGCAGGCCGTGGGGCTGGCCGCGGACAACGCCGACCCCGGCACCGCCGAGCGACTGGTCGCCGCCGCCCGGGAGCGCTTCGGCCGCTTCGACGGCGTCCTGATCAGCGTGGGCGGGCCGACCCCCGGGTACGTCGCCGACAACACCGACGAGCAGTGGCGTGCCGCCTTCGAGTCGGTCTTCCTCGGGGCGACGCGGCTGGCCCGTGCCGCCGCCGCCGAACTGGGCGAGGGCGGGGTGATCGGCTTCGTCCTCTCGGCCTCCGTGCACGAGCCGATCCCCGGGCTGACCATCTCCAACGGGCTGCGCCCCGGTCTCGCGGGCTTCGCGAAGTCCCTGGCCGACGAGTTGGGGCCCCGGGGGGTACGGGTGGTGGGCCTGCTGCCGGCACGGATCGACACCGACCGGGTGCGCGAGTTGGACGCGCTGTCGGCCGACCCGGAGGCCACCCGCGCCGGGCACGAGGCGAAGATCCCGTTGCGCCGCTACGGCACGCCCGAGGAGTTCGGCCGGGTGGCCGCGTTCACCCTCTCGCCCGCCGCCTCGTACCTGACGGGGATCATGCTGCCGGTCGACGGCGGCGCCCGACACGGTTTCTGACCGGACCCACCGGCCCTCCGGCTCGGCAGGGCCGGTCAGTTCACGCGCCGGGCTCCGTGCCGTACGGCGCGGAGCCGGACCGCCGCGGGCAGTCGGGCGAGGCCCGCGGCGGACCGGGCGGGGGCGAGCACCTCGTCGGCGAGGTGCCGCACCGCGTCCCGGGGGACGCCGTGCGGCTGGAGGACCAGGCGCAGCCGGGCGCTCGGGGCGGTGCGGCGCCCGGTGAGCTTCGCCTCGGCGTGGTCCACCCCGTCCAGCGCGCCGGCCTCGGCGGCGAGGGCCGTCTCCAGGGCGTGGCCCCGGACCAGGGCCCCCTCCCCGTCGCGGCTGTCGACGAGGAGTTCGGCGAGCCGGCGGCGGCGCAGCACCGACGCCAGCCACCACAGGGCGAGCAGCACCAGCACCGCCAACGCCGCGATCACCACGGGCCACCACCAGCCCTCGTCCCGCCACCGGGTGCGCCGGGCGGCGCTCAGCAGCACGTCGTGCCGGTCCTCGTACACCCACCAGGAGGGCGGTCGCACGCCGAGCCCCACCAGCAGGACGCTGCCCCCGCCGACGAGGAGGACCAGCCCGAGCAGGGCGAGCAGGACCCGGTTGACGGTCGTGAGCACCGGGCTCACCCCTTCCTGCCGGGTCGCCGCACCCGCAGCCCCAGGGACGGGGGGCGGGCCAGACCCAGGTGGTCGATGCCTTCGGTGAGCACGGAGTCGAGGTCGCCGCGGACCTCGTCGAGGTCGCGGAAGTGGGAGACGGCGCGGGCGTCCACCCGGCGGCGGCGCACCCGGACCCGGACGGACTGCACCCCGGAGACCTCCACGGCCCGGTCCCGCAGGGTCATGGCGGCGGCCTTGCGGTCCAGGGCGACCCGGAGGTCCGGGTCGGGGGTGCGCATCGGCAGCAGGCCGCGCCGGCCCGGGGTGAGCGCGAGGACGAGCAGCAGCAGTCCGAGGGCGGCGGCGACCCCGGCGCCGACGAGGACCGCCGGGTCGTCCAGGGGGCGGGTCGCGAGTCCGTCGGCGAGCCGGCGGCGCCAGTCCATCGCCGGGTGGCCGGCGCGCACCGCGACGACGTCGTAGAGCAGCAGTCCGGCGCCCGCGGCCAGCAGGAGGGCCGCGAGCCCGGCGGGCACCCGGCGGGCGGACCAGAAGCGGCGCGGCACCCGGTGTCCGGTTCCCGGGTCCTCCTCGGCGCCCGGGGCGGGCGGGTCGAGGACGGGGGCGGGCGGACGGGGTTCGTTCATCGCAGGTTCCCCCGGGTGTCGTGGGCCCGCGGGGAGTGGAGCCGCTCCACGAGGACGGTGACCTCGGGGACCTCCATGCCGGCGAGGCCCTGCACCCGTTCGGTGACGCGGTGGCGCACGGCCGCGCAGCGGGCGCCGATGTCGCAGGGGTAGCCGAGTTCCAGGACGACCCTGATCCGGGCGCTGTCCTGGTGGACGGCGACGGTCGCGTGCGGTGGGGCGCCCGGGGCGGCGCCGGGCGGCCCGGGGTCGGTGGCCAGGGCTTCGAGGGCCGCCCGGGCGGCGATCTTGGCGATGACGCGGTCCGCGATCCGGGTGGCGCCCCGTTCGCCGCGCTCGGCGCGTCCCGTGGGGCCGTGGGCTTCGACCGGCTCGGCGACTCGTGCGGGCACCCGTCACCGCCGCCGGTCGTCGCGGGCGCGGAAGAAGTCCCCGGGCTCCAGGTCCCCGTCCAGGAACCGGCCGCCCAGGAAGCCGACGGCGCCGAGGGCGGCCACCAGCAGGAAGGCCCCGAAGCCGCCGAAGTACCCGGCGAAGGCCAGTGCCATTCCGGCGATCATGCCGATCACGGCCATGCTCATCGTGCGCTCCTCTGCGCGAGTGCGGTGCGGTCCGGTGTCCGCCGGGCCCACGGGCCGCCGTGCGGCCCGCCCGGGACGGTGCTCACTGGAGCCGCGACTCGGGCTCCTCGTCCTCCTCGTCGGGGAGCTTGACGTCGCTCACGGCGATGTTGACCTCGACGACCTCCAGTTCGGTCATCCGCTCCACGGCCGCGATGACGTTCTCCCGCACCGCCCGCGCCACGTCCGCGATCGCCACTCCGTAGTCGACGACGATCTCCAGGTCGAGGGCCGTCTGCACCTCGCCGACCTCGGCCTTGACGCCCCGGGTGACGGACTTGGAGCCGCCGGGCACCCGGTCGCGGACCGCGCCGAAGGTCCGTGACAGTCCGCTGCCCATCGCATGGACGCCGACGACGTCCCGGGCGGCGAGCCCGGCGATCTTCTCGACCACGCCGTCGGCGATGGTGGTGCGTCCCCGGCTCGCGGGGTCGCCCCCGCCGCTCCGCTTGGTCGTCGACGCGTCCGGGTTCTTGCGCTCTGTGGTGTCGGTCATCGCGGTTCCCTCTCACCGGGTTGTCCGTCCTGAAAACCACGGTATGCGGGGATTGCGGACCGCGCTCTGGGAGCTGCGGCGACTGGAGCAAGCGGCGGGCGTTCTTCCCGGCCGGGCCGGTCAGTCGTCGAGCCCGGCCAAGTCCCGGAGGCGGCGGGTCTGGGCGGCCCGCTCGGCGGCGCACTGGGCCGCGAGGTCCCGTCCGGTGGCGCCCTGGAGCAGGGCCTTGGTCTCGATGACGGCGTTCCGGGGTGCGGCCAGCAGGGCGGCGGCGAGTTCGGTGGCGGCCTCGTCGAGCTGGTCGTCGGGGACGACGAGGTTGACGAGGCCGATGCGTTCGGCTTCGTCCGCCCGGACCAGACGGCCGGTGACGCAGACCTCCAGCGCGCGGGCGTAGCCGATCAACGCGACCAGGGGGTGGGTGCCGGTGAGGTCGGGGACCAGGCCGAGGCTGGTCTCGCGCATGGCGAACTGGGCGTCCGTTGCGGCCACCCGCAGGTCGCAGGCGAGGGCGAGCTGGAATCCGGCACCGATGGCGTGTCCCCGGACCGCGGCGACGGACACCAGGTCGGGCCGGCGCCACCAGGCGAACGCCTCCTGGTACCCGGCGATGACGGCGTCCACCTCCGCATCGCCGCCACGGGCGAGGTCGGTGAAGGACGGTTCGCCCGGGAGGCCCTCGGGGGTGAAGGCCCGTCGGTCCAGCCCCGCGGAGAAGGACGGCCCCTCACCGCGGAGCACGACCACCCGCACGCTGCCGGGCAGCGCGCGCCCGGCCTCGGCCAGGGCACGCCACAGGGCGGGGCTCTGGACGTTCCGCCTGGCCGGGTCGGTCAGGGTGACCGTGGCGAGCGGGCCGTCGACGGCGAGCCGTACGCCGTCGTGGTCGAGTACGGACATGGGGGCGCCTCCGAGGGGTGCGGTCCGGGGCCGGGGCGTACCGGTGCACTCGATCGGCCGAAGGGCTCCTCGGTGTGCACGGCGTACGCGGGCGCCCGCAAGTGACTGCACAGTAACCACCCGGTCGACCCACGGGTCGACCGGGTGGCCACACCGGAGCCGGTGGAGCCGCCCGGGATGTCAGTCGAGGGAAGCGGTCTTCTTGCCGCGCGTCGCCCCGCCGCGTCCCCGCAGCGTGACGCCGGATTCGCTGAGCATCCGATGGACGAAGCCATACGAGCGGCCGGTCTCTTCGGCCAGCGCCCGGATGCTCGCACCGGAGTCGTACTTCTTCTTCAGGTCTGCCGCGAGCTTGTCGCGCGCGGCGCCGGTCACCCGGCTGCCCTTCTTCAGAGTCTCGGCCACCCGTGCCTCCTCGTGGGAAGTGCGCTCTGGACTTCTCATGATCACCCCTCCCGGGCTTCCTGGCCACCCATTCGACAAGGTCGATACGGCAACGGGGGGCGCAGCGGAAGCCATCGCCACGAGGGGAATCTTTACCTCCGCCCCCGACCGAACGGGGGGAGGGGGTGACCCCCTCGACGAATCGGCAGGTCAGGGCGGGCGGGCCCGAGCGAGGCGGAACCTTTGATTCCGTCGAGAAGAGTGCCTGTAGGACACACCGCTGCACTAGGAGATCTCACATCTTTGGTGGATCACGGCTAGGCCGAATGATCCACGCACCGTGGATCACCCCGGCGATCGTCCGCTGCCCGGGGCGGCGGACGCCCACCGGTGACCGTGCGGTCACGACGGCGGGCGCCGCGCGCCGGGTGCGTCAGGCGAGGGCGATCAGGTCGGCGTAGTCCGCGCCCCACAGGTCCTCGACGCCGTCCGGCAGCAGGATGATGCGCTCGGGCTGGAGCGCCTCGACGGCCCCCTCGTCGTGGGTGACCAGGACGACGGCGCCCTGGTAGGTGCGCAGCGCACCCAGGATCTCCTCGCGGCTCGCCGGGTCGAGGTTGTTGGTCGGCTCGTCCAGGAGCAGCACGTTCGCCGAGGAGACCACCAGGGTGGCCAGGGCCAGACGGGTCTTCTCGCCGCCGGACAGGACGCCCGCCGGCTTGTCGACGTCGTCGCCGGAGAACAGGAACGAGCCCAGCGTCTTGCGCACCTGGACGAGGTCCAGGTCGGGAGCGGCGGAGCGCATGTTCTCCAGGACCGTGCGGTCCGGGTCCAGGGTCTCGTGCTCCTGGGCGTAGTAGCCGAGCTTCAGGCCGTGGCCCTCGACCACCTGGCCGGTGTCCGGCTTCTCCACCCCGGCGAGCAGCCGCAGCAAGGTGGTCTTGCCCGCGCCGTTCAGTCCCAGGATCACCACCCGGGAGCCCTTGTCGATGGCCAGGTCGACGTCGGTGAAGATCTCCAGCGAGCCGTAGGACTTGGACAGGCCCTCGGCGGTGAGCGGGGTCCGACCGCAGGGCGCCGGGTCGGGGAAGCGCAGCTTGGCCACCTTGTCGGACTGCCGGACGTCTTCGAGGCCGGACAGCAGGCGCTCGGCGCGGCGGGCCATGTTCTGCGCGGCGACCGTCTTGGTGGCCTTGGCCCGCATCTTGTCGGCCTGGGCGTTGAGCGCGGCGGCCTTCTTCTCGGCGTTCTGGCGCTCGCGCTTGCGGCGCTTCTCGTCGGCCTCGCGCTGCTGCTGGTAGAGCTTCCAGCCCATGTTGTAGACGTCGATCACGGACCGGTTGGCGTCCAGGTAGAACACCTTGTTGACGACCGTCTCGACCAGGTCGACGTCGTGCGAGATGACGATGAAGCCGCCGCGGTAGGTCTTCAGGTAGTCGCGGAGCCAGACGATGGAGTCGGCGTCGAGGTGGTTGGTGGGCTCGTCCAGCAGGAGCGTGTCGGCGTCCGAGAAGAGGATGCGGGCCAGCTCGATGCGGCGGCGCTGACCGCCGGAGAGGGTGTGCAGCGGCTGCCCCAACACCCGGTCGGGCAGGTTCAGCGCGGCGGCGATGGTGGCGGCCTCGGCCTCGGCGGCGTACCCGCCCTTGGTCAGGAACTCGGTCTCCTGGCGCTCGTACTGCCGCAGCGCCTTCTCGCGGGTGGCGCCCTGGCCCGTCGCGATCCGCTCCTCGTTCTCGCGCATCTTGCGGATCAGGGTGTCGAGGCCGCGGGCCGACAGGACCCGGTCGCGGGCCAGCATGTCGAGGTCGCCGGTGCGGGGGTCCTGGGGCAGGTAGCCGACCTCCCCGGAACGGGCGACGGTACCGGCGGCGGGGATGCCCTCGCCCGCCAGGACCTTGGTGAGGGTCGTCTTGCCGGCGCCGTTGCGGCCGACCAGGCCGACGCGATCACCCTTGGCGATGCGGAAGGTGGCGGATTCGATGAGGACGCGGGCACCGGCGCGCAACTCGATGCCGGAAGCGGTGATCACGGACGGACTCCTGGGCGGAATGGACGGCGAGGTGGGCAACGAGGGCGGCGACGCCGTCTAGTGCACGAGGAGAACAGCCATGGGAGGAGTCTAACGGGCGCGCGCAAGCGGATTTTCCGGCGCGACCGCGCCGCCGGGCCGGCCCCGTCGTACGGCGGGCGGACCCCCGGGGCCGGTGCCAGACTGGGCGGGGGGGGCACGCGCTTCGGCTCCGCGAACGGTTCCGGTACGCGCCCGTCGCCGAGGAGGCCGACCATGACGAGGACGAACGGTGGACCGCCCACCCTCTACCCGTCGCTGCTGTACACGGACGCGCACGCCGCGATCGAGCTGCTGACCGGGGCGTTCGGCTTCACCCGGGTCGCCGTCCACGAGACGGAGGACGGCAAGGTGGCGCACGCCGAGCTGGCGTACGGGAACGGCGCGGTGATGCTGGGCTCCCGGGGCCGCGGCGGCCGCTTCGACGAGGCGATGGCGGGTGCGGGGCCCGCCGCGACGTACGTGGTGGTGGCCGATGTCGACGCGCACCACCGCAGGGCGGTGGAGCACGGGGTGGAGGTGCTGGTGCCGCCGACCGACCAGGAGTACGGCTCCCGCGACTACCTGGCCCGGGACCACGAGGGCAACGTGTGGGGCTTCGGCACCTACGTCCCCCCGATCGGGGGGTGAGCGTCAGCCGCCGCCGGTGTGCACCTGGAAGGCGGCCCGGCGCACCGCCTTGGCGAGCGCCGGATCGGGGTGGGCGGCGGCGAGGGCCACCAGGACCTGGACGGTGCGGGGGTGCCCCACGTCCCGGACGTCCTCCAGGAGCGCCGGGACGGTCGGCCGGGGCGCGGACTCCAGGTGGCGCACGAGCAGTTGGGCCTCGCCGTGGTCGGCGACGGCAGCCGCGGTGTCGACCCAGAGCCACACCTCTTCGGCGTGGGTCAGCACGGTGTGCACGTCCTCGGGGTCCACGCCCTCTATCTCGGCGAGCCAGAGCAGGGCGTAGGGCCTCAGCGAGGGCTCGTCCCCGGCCTGTCGGACCTCCGCCTCGGCGGGGGCGCCGACCACCCGCAGGGCGTCGAAGGCGAGCCCGCGCAGCAGCGCGTCCTCGCCGCGGGCCGCCTCGATCAGCTCGCTCACGGCGCTGGACACGGTGCGGGCGGCGAGCCAGGCGCGGTACTCGGCGCGGGCCTCGCTGGGGCGGGAGCGGGCGCAGCCGCGGAGCATCGCCTCCGCGGACTGCTCGATGTTGCCGCCGGCGGGGGACTGGGCCGCCACGCAGATCTGCTCCAGCTTGACCCACACCGCCCAGCTGCCGAGCGGGGTCAGGGTGGCCTGCCCGTCGGCGCAGGTCAGCGCCCCCACCGAGGTCAGGGCGTGCAGGGCCCAGTCGAGCAGTTCGGCGACCGTCGGGGAGGCAGTCGGGTCGGCGGCCTCGCCGATCGGCTCGGGGTGCGGGCCGTAGGGGATCTCGCACCGCTCGGTGCGCAGTTCGGTGACGCGCTGCTCCAGCAGGTCGAGGAGTTGGGGCAGGGGCACCGGGCCGGCCGAGAGCTGGAGGAAGGACAGCACCTGGGGCATCGCCTCGACCACCTCGGCGACGGAGGAGGCGTCGGCGCCGCCGGGTGCGGGGTGGGCGAGCGACCAGGCGTCGAACAGGGCGACCCAGCCGCGCAGCACCGCGGAGTCGTCCCGGTCCCAGGCGCGCAGCCGCCAGCCGGGGCGGGCGCAGTCGCCGTGCACCTCGACGAGTCCGGACAGTCGGGCGGTGTCCCAGTCGGCCCGGACCCGGTCGGGGGTCAGGCCGAGTGCGGCGGCGGCCCGGGCCGCGGTCGCCGCGGACAGGTTCCCCCCGCCGTCCGGGGTGGCGGCCAGCGCGGTGGCGGACCCCTCGCCCCGGGGGCGGGGGCTGAGTTCGGTGTCGGCCCAGCGGGCGATCCGGGCGGCCCCGGCGAGGCCGGCGCGGGCGGTGCGGGCCAGTTCCCGGGGGGACGGGGTGCCCTCGGGCGGCCTCGGGGCGGGGCGGCGGGAACGCCGCTCGCCGACCGCCGGGGCGGAGGCGCTCAGGGAGCGCGGACGGACGAGTCGGAGCCTGGAGTCGCGCGGGGTACGGGACGTCACGGGGGCAGTCTTCCGGTTGACGGTCCGAAAACCCAAACGGAATGGGTGGCGAGGAGCGGGCGAACCCTCGTGCGGTGCCGCGCGAGGTGTTCGAGAGGGGGAAGCGGAGCCCTCGGGGAGGAGGGCCGCCCGGGGCGGGCGGGTGACCGTACCCTCACCGAGGGTCACGGTGCGGCGGGGGTGCGTGCGCCGGGTCAGCCGAGCGGGGTCAGGAACCGGCGCAGGGCCTCCTCGTAGCCGGCGGGGTCCGCGTTCCACATGGCGCCGTGCGGGGCGTCGGGGACGGCGTGCAGGGTGACCAGGTCGGGGCGGCTGCGGGCGAAGGCCCGGGAGAGCGCCCAGGGGGCGATCTCGTCGTCCGGGCCGTGCACGACCAGGGTGGGGACGCGCAGGTCGCGGACGTCGGCCCGTTCGCGGACCCGGTGCGGACGCAGACCGGTGCGCCCTTCGGCAGCGCGCACGGCCAGCGGGAGCAGGGCGTGGGGCACGCCGCGGGCGAGGGCGAGGGCGCGGACGGTGGCCTCCCAGTCCAGGACCGGGGAGTCCAGGACCAGCCCCACGATGCGGTCGCGCAGCGGGGAGTGGGTGGCGGCGCGCAGCGCCATGGTGGCGCCGGTGGACCAGCCGTGCACCACGATGCGTTCGGCGCCCCGGCGCACGGCGTGGCGCAGTGCGGCGTCCAGGTCGCGCCACTCGGTCTCCCCGAGGTGGCTGAGGCCGTCCGGGGCGCGGGGGGCGCCGCGGTCGCCGCGGTAGGCGAGGGAGAGCACCGGGAACCGGCTGCGGTGCAGGAAGTCCATGACCACCATCGGGTGCTCGCGGGTGGTGCCGAGGCCGTGCACCGCGATGACGCAGGTGTCCCGGGCGGAGGGCACCCACCAGGCGGGCAGCAGCCCCGTTTCGCCGGGGACCTCGACGTCCTGGTGGTCGAGGCCCAGCGCGGTGCCCGGGTCGCCGGTGTGGACCTGGGGGGTGAGCCGGACCGTGGTCCCCGGGGCGAGGGTGCCGTGGGTGACGCCGTCCAGCCGGCGGACGACGGTGTCGGCGGTGTGCGGGGCGTCGGGGACGACCGGGCCGACGACGGCGTGGACGCGGCGGCCGGTGAGGCCGTAGGTGCCGGGGCGCAGGCTGGCCAGGTCCCTGGTCAGGGTGACGCGGTCGGCGGTGACGGCGTGGACGGTGAGTCGCGGGTCGGTGGGGAGCGGGTGACCCGGGCGGGGTTTCAGGGCGGCGTCGCTGGCGAACCGTCCCGCGGCCAGGGCGAGCAGGCCGGTGACGGTCGCGGTGGCGGCGGCTGCGGTGGCGGCTGTCGCGGCTCGGGCGGTGCGCACGGTGTCCAGTGTCGGGGCGGGGGTGGGGCGCGGCCAGCGGGCGCCGCCGCGTCCCGGGCGGTTCACCCGGCCGGACCCCCCGGACGGAGCCCGCCGGACGCCCGGGAGCACCGGTCGAGTGATGTGTCTTACTTAGATCGGACAAAGAGGGTATGTGGGGCGGCGGGCCGATGAAGGGCCGTACAGTCGGATGAGACGCTGAACGGGTCATCGGCGGCGTGTGGGGCCGTTGCACGGAACCACCCGAAGCCCACCGCTCCAGCCCCCTTACCCCCCCGATCGACCGACCTCCCCATGCGGAATAAAGCTCCCTCAGATCGAGTCACCGTGATGCCTGCCCCAGTTCATCTTCCGTTAACTCAGGTTGCTTACGTTCCAACCCCCACTGACGCCCCACGGAAGCCTGGGTAAATGGAAAACATCACGCTCCTCCTCGGAATCGTGATCGTCACCGCTCTCGTGTTTGACTTCACGAACGGTTTCCACGACACGGCCAACGCGATGGCGACGACCATCTCAACTGGCGCTATGAAGCCCAAAGCGGCGGTCGCAATGTCCGCCGTGTTGAACTTGGTCGGAGCCTTCCTCTCGGTCGAAGTCGCCAAGACGATCTCTGGCGGCATGATCGACGAAGGCGGCATCCAACCCGAAGTCATCTTCGCGGCGCTCGTCGGCGCCATCCTCTGGAACCTGCTGACCTGGCTCGTAGGTCTGCCCTCCAGCTCCTCCCACGCCCTGTTCGGCGGTCTGATCGGCGCCGCCGTGATGTCGGCCGGCTGGGACTCGGTGAACGGCTCCACCGTCGTCACCAAGGTCCTCATCCCCGCAGTCGCCGCCCCCGTGGTGGCCGGCATCGCAGCGATGATCGCCACCCGCCTGACGTACAAGCTCGGCAACAACGTCAGCGACAAGGCCAGCTCCAAGGGCTACCGCGCCGGCCAGATCTCCTCGGCCGCCCTGGTCTCCCTGGCGCACGGCACCAACGACGCCCAGAAGACGATGGGCATCATCACCCTCGCCCTGGTCACCGGTGGCGCACTGGCCCCCGGCTCCAACCCGCCCATGTGGGTCATCGTCTCCGCCGGTGTCGCCATCGCGCTCGGCACCTACCTGGGCGGCTGGCGCATCATCCGCACCATGGGCAAGGGCCTGACCGACCTGCAGCCGCAGCAGGGCTTCGCCGCCCAGTCCAGCGCCGCCACGGTCATCCTCGCCTCCTCGCACCTGGGCTTCTCCCTCTCCACCACGCAGTCCTGCTCCGGCGCCGTGATGGGCGCGGGTCTGGGCCGCAAGGGCGGAGTGGTCCGCTGGTCGACCGCCACCCGGATGTTCGTCGCCTGGGGTCTGACGCTGCCGGCCGCCGGTGTCGTCGGCGCCCTCGCCGAACTCCTCACCAAGCAGGGCCCCTGGGGCGTCGCCGCGACCGCGGCACTGCTGGTCGGCGGATCGGGTGCGATCTGGCTGCGCTCCCGCAAGGAGGTCGTCGACCACACCAACGTCAACGACGTGGACGACGAGCCCGCGGGCGTCGTCACCACCGCCATGGCCGCGGTCACCCCGCCGCCGGCCGGCGACACCACCGCCGTCACGGGTGACCTCTCGGTGACCCTCCCGGCGGACCCGAACAGCCCCTCGACGGAGTCCGCGCCGCGGACCGCCAAGGTGTAAGGAACCCCCAATGAAAATCGACTGGGCAGCACTCGGCTCCGTCTTCGGAGTCAGCCTCGTGGTCACCGTGGTCCTGGTGGGCCTGTTCACCCTCGGCCTCGTCGGACTCTCCAAGCGGGAGGCCGCACTCGCCGGCGACGGACACGCCAAGGGCGGTTCGGCCGCCATCGCCACCACCGGCGCCGTCGCCTGCTTCGCCCTCTGCGTCGCGGCCGTCGCCTACGGCATAAACCTGATCGTCGCCTAACCCCCCAGGTTGCGATCTCCGGTCCGGTCGGTCACCGCCCCCACAGTGGTGACCCACCGGGCCTTCGTCGTGTGTGGGGCTTCACACACTGCCCCGCCGCAGGTCAGCGCGCGGTTGACGGGTGTTCTCGGGGCGTGGTGGACTGCCCGGGCCATTACGGCGGCAGCAGAGAGGAAGCCGGTGCGAATCCGGCGCGGTCCCGCCACTGTCACCGGGGAGCGCTCCCCCGCACCACACGTCACGGCCGTCACGCGGCTGGAAGACCGGGGGCGACGCCGATCCGGGAGCCAGGAGACTCTCGCGGTCGTCTCCGTCGACCCGGGGCGCGGACCCCGAGTGAGGACACAGCGATGCCGGGGCACCCGTCTGCCCGTCCCGCGCCCCACGGCACGGGACCCCACGACCGTACGCGGGCCCGCCGACGCCCGGCGGGCTGAGCCGATGCGGGCCGGGCGCACCTTCGCCTACGGCGCCACCGCCGGACTGATCGGCGACCTCCTCCTCGGCGACCCCCGCCGTGGACATCCGGTCGCCGCCTTCGGTCGTGCTGCGGGCGCCCTCGAACACCTCCTCTGGCGCGACCACCGCGGCTGGGGCGCACTGCACACCGCGCTCTGCGCCGGAGGCGCGGCCGGCGCCGCCGCCCTGGTGGCGCGCGCCGCCGCCCCCTCGCGCACCGCCTCGGTCGCCCTGACCGCCGCCGCCACCTGGGCGGTGGTCGGCGGGACCAGTCTCGGCCGCGAGGCCGCGGCCGTCGGCGCCGCCCTCGCCGTGGGCGACCTCGCCGCGGCCCGACGACGGCTGCCGCACCTGTGCGGACGGGACCCCGAGGCCCTGGACGCGGACGGCATCGCCCGGGCCGTGGTCGAATCCGTCGCCGAGAACACCTCCGACGCCGTGGTCGGCGCCCTGGTGTGGGGGGCGATCGGCGGGGTGCCCGGACTCGTCGGCTTCCGCGCCGTCAACACCCTCGACGCGATGGTCGGCCACCGGTCGCCCCGCCACCGCCGCTTCGGTTGGGCCTCGGCGCGCCTGGACGACGTGGCGGGCTGGCCCGGGGCCCGGCTCACCGGAGCCCTGGCCGTGGCGGCCGGGGGCGCCCCGGCCGCCGCCGCACGGGCCTGGCGCGCGGACGCCCGACGCCACCCGAGCCCCAACGCGGGCGTGGCGGAGAGCGCGTTCGCGGGTGCGCTCGGCGTCCGCCTCGGCGGCACCCTCTCCTACGGCGGGCGGGTCGAGCACCGGCCGGTGCTGAACGGGGACGGGCGGGCCGTCACGGTGGCGGACATCGACCGGGCGGTGCGGCTGTCGCGCCGGGTGGGTTGGCTGACGCTCGCGGTGTGCGTGGCGGGACGCGGGGCGCTCGCGGCCCGGCGCACGGTCACGGGGAAGGGACGGTAGGGGTGCTGCGGGGCGGACTGCTGGTCGCGGGGACCACCTCCGACGCGGGCAAGAGCGTGGTCACCGCCGGGATCTGCCGGTGGCTGGCCCGCCGGGGCGTCAAGGTCGCCCCGTTCAAGGGGCAGAACATGTCCCTCAACTCGTTCGTCACCCGGGACGGCGCCGAGATCGGCCGGGCCCAGGCCATGCAGGCGCAGGCCGCCCGGGTCGAGCCGAGCGCCCTGATGAACCCGGTGCTCCTCAAGCCCGGCGGGGACCGCACCAGCCAGGTGGTGCTGATGGGGCGTCCGGTCGGGGAGATGAGCGCGCGCGGCTTCTTCGGCGCGCCGGGCGGCCCCGAGGCAGGCCAGCCGGTGCCCGGGGGCCGCGAGGCGCTGCTCGACACCGTCGTGGGGTGCCTGGAGGAGTTGCGCGCCACCCATGACGTGGTGGTGTGCGAGGGCGCGGGCAGCCCGGCCGAGATCAACCTGCGGCGCACCGACATCGTCAACATGGGCGTCGCCCGGGCCGGCCGGCTGCCGGTGCTGGTGGTCGGCGACATCGACCGGGGCGGGGTCTTCGCCTCCTTCTTCGGGACGACGGCGCTGCTGGCCCCCGAGGACCAGTCCCTGGTGGCCGGCTACCTGGTCAACAAGTTCCGCGGCGACGTCTCACTGCTGGAGCCGGGCCTCGACATGCTGCGCACCCTCACCGGCCGTCCCACCTACGGGGTGCTGCCGTTCCAACACGGGCTCGGCATCGACGAGGAGGACGGGCTGCGGGTGTCGCTGCGGGGCACGGTGCGCGAGTCGCCGGCCGGCGAGCCGCACGGCACCGAGGTGCTGCGGATCGCGGTGTGCGCGGTGCCGTTGATGTCGAACTTCACCGACGTGGACGCGCTCGCCGCCGAACCCGGGGTCACCGTCCGCTTCGTGGACCGGCCGGAGGAGACCGCCGACGCCGACCTGGTGGTGGTGCCCGGCACCCGGGGCACGGTGGCCGCGCTGCGCTGGCTGGAGCGGCGGGGGCTCGCCGAGGCCCTGCGGCGCCGGGCCGCCGAGGGGCGGCCCGTACTGGGGATCTGCGGCGGCTTCCAACTGCTGGGCGAGGGCGTCGAGGACGAGGTCGAGTCCCGCGCGGGCACCGTCGAGGGCCTCGGACTGCTGCCCGTACGGGTGCGGTTCGCCGTCGAGAAGACCCTGGCCCGCCCCTCGGGCACGGCCCTGGGCGAGCGGGTCGACGGGTACGAGATCCACCACGGCGTCGCCGACGTGCTCGGCGGCGAACCCTTCCTGGACGGCTGCCGACGGGGCTCGGTGTGGGGCACCCACTGGCACGGCTCGCTGGAGTCGGACGGCTTCCGCCGGGCCTTCCTGCGGCAGGTCGCGGCGCAGGCGGGGCGCGGTTTCGTCCCGGCGCCGGACACCTCCTTCGCCGCCCTGCGCGAGGAACAACTGGACCGCCTCGCCGATCTGATCGAGCGCCACACGGACACCGACGCCCTGTGCGAGCTGATCGCCGCCGGGCCGCCGCCGGGTCTGCCGTTCGTCCCGCCGGGCGCCCCGTGAGACGCCCGGCCCCGCCCCGACCCGGCCCGTCCGCCGGGCGTGGCCGTTCCGCACCGACCGAGACCGCTGAAGACTGGGAGGACCACGGGTGACCACCCCGTATCCATTCACCGCCATCGTCGGCCAGGACGACCTCCGGCTCGCGCTGCTGCTGAACGCCGTGTCGCCCGCGGTCGGCGGCGTCCTGGTGCGCGGCGAGAAGGGCACCGCGAAGAGCACCGCGGTCCGGGCGCTGGCGACGCTGCTGCCCGAGGTGGCGGCCGTCGCCGGCTGCCGCTTCTCCTGCGACCCCGACGCACCCGACCCGAACTGCCCGGACGGCCCGCACGGGGCGGGCCCCCGGGCCGGCCGGCCGGCCCGGATGGTGGAACTGCCGGTCGGCGCCTCCGAGGACCGGCTGGTGGGCGCCCTGGACATCGAGCGGGCCCTCGCCGACGGGGTGAAGGCGTTCGAACCGGGCCTGTTGGCCGAGGCCCACCGCGGCATCCTGTACGTGGACGAGGTGAACCTCCTCCACGACCACCTGGTGGACCTGCTGCTGGACGCGGCGGCGATGGGTGCCTCGTACGTGGAGCGGGAGGGGGTCTCGGTTCGGCACGCGGCCCGGTTCCTGCTGGTCGGCACCATGAACCCGGAGGAGGGCGAGCTGCGTCCGCAGTTGCTCGACCGGTTCGGGCTGACCGTCGAGGTGACGGCGTCCCGGGAGCCCGAGCAACGGGTGGCGGTCGTCAAGCGGCGCCTCGCCCACGACGACGACCCGGTGGGCTTCGCCGCGGGCTGGGCCGGGGAGGAGTCGGCGCTGCGCGAGCGGATCGCGGCGGCCCGGCTGCTGCTGCCCGCGGTGCGGCTGGGGGACGGCGCGCTGCTGCGGATCGCGGCGGTCTGCGCGGCCTTCGAGGTGGACGGGATGCGCGCGGACATCGTGATGGCCCGGACCGCGACGGCACTGGCCGCGTGGGACGGGCGGACCGAGGTCCGCACCCAGGACGTCCGGCAGGCGGCGCTGTTGGCGCTGCCGCACCGCCGGCGGCGCAACCCGTTCGACGCCCCGGGCCTGGACGAGGAGAAGCTCGACGAGGTGCTGGACGGCTTCGCGGACGAGGAGCCCGAGCCGGACCCGCCGGCCGGACCCGAGGGACCCGAAGACCCCGACCGCGGGCCGGACGAACCGGGCCCGGACGGCCCCGAGGGCGGCCCGGACGGTCCGCAGGGCGGGCCCGGCGCACCGCCCCCGCCGCGGGAGGCGCCGGAGCAGGCTCCGCCCGCCGAGACGCCCGAGGCACCCGGGGCGCCGGCCGGGCAGCCGGTGGGCGTCGCCCCCGAGCAGCCCGCGGCGGCGGCCGGGGAGCCGTTCCGCACCCGGACCCTGACCGTGCCCGGGCTCGGCGAGGGCGCCGCCGGCCGACGTTCCCGGGCCCGTACCGAGCACGGCCGCACCATCGGGGACCGTCGTCCGCGCGGGGCGCTCACCAAGCTGCACCTGTCGGCGACCGTGCGGGCGGCCGCCCCGCACCAGCACGCCCGCGGCCGGTCCGGCCCGGGGCTGTTGGTGCGCCGGGACGACCTGCGCCAGGCCACCCGGGAGGGCCGGGAGGGCAACCTGGTGCTGTTCGCCGTGGACGCCTCCGGTTCGATGGCCGCACGTCGTCGGATGAGCGCCGTCAAGGGCGCCGTGCTCTCCCTGCTGTTGGACGCCTACCAGCGGCGGGACAAGGTGGGGTTGGTGACCTTCCGCGGCGCGGACGCGGCGCTCGCCCTGCCGCCCACCTCCTCGGTGGACACCGCCGCGACCCGGCTGGCCTCGCTGGCCACCGGCGGCAGGACCCCGCTCGCGGACGGGCTGCTACGCGCCCGCGAGGTGCTGCGGGTGGAGCGGTTGCGGGACCCGGCGCGCCGGGCACTGCTGGTCGTGGTCACCGACGGCCGGGCCACCGGCGGGGTGGAACCGGTGCGGCGGGCCGCCCGGGCGGCCCGGCTGCTGGCCGCCGACCGGGTCGCCTCGGTGGTGGTGGACTGCGAGTCGGGTCCGGTGCGGCTGGGGCTCGCCGGCCGGCTGGCCGCCGACCTCGGCGGGACGCCGGTGACGTTGGAGGAGCTGCGGGCCGATGCGCTCGCGGGACTGGTCAAGGACGTACGGGGTGCCGCGGGCACCCGGGGAAGGGCAGCGTAATGCCACAGGGACAGCCGTCCGTCGTGCCCCAGGACGGGCTCACCACGCGTCAGCGCCGCAACCGGCCGCTGGTGATGGTGCACACGGGCATCGGCAAGGGCAAGTCGACGGCGGCGTTCGGGATGGCGCTGCGCGCCTGGAACCAGGGTTGGCCGATCGGGGTGTTCCAGTTCGTCAAGTCGGCGAAGTGGAAGGTCGGCGAGGAGAACGCGCTGCGGGTGCTGGGGGCCAGCGGCGAGGGCGGCACCGTCGACTGGCACAAGATGGGAGAGGGTTGGTCCTGGATCCAGCGGGCGCCCTCCGCCGCCGCCGAGGGCGCCGACCCGGCCGACTCCAACGCGGTGAACGCGGCGAAGGCGCGCGAGGGCTGGGAGCAGATCAAGCGCGACCTGGCGGCCGAGACCTACCGGCTGTACGTCCTGGACGAGTTCGCGTACCCGCTGCACTGGGGGTGGATCGACGTGGCCGAGGTGGTCGCGGTGCTGCGGGAGCGGCCCGGCAACCAGCACGTGGTCATCACCGGCCGCAACGCCCCCGCCGAACTGGTGGCCTTCGCCGACCTGGTGACGGACATGTCGAAGGTGAAGCACCCGATGGACGCGGGCCAGAAGGGCCAGCGGGGCATCGAATGGTGAACCGACGATGATCGACGTGCCGCGGCTGGTCGTGGCCGCGCCCGCCTCGGGCAGCGGCAAGACCACCGTGACCACCGGACTGATGGCCGCGTTCGCCGAGCGCGGGCTGCGGGTCTCCCCGCACAAGGTCGGGCCCGACTACATCGACCCCGGCTACCACGCCCTGGCCACCGGCCGCCCGGGGCGCAACCTCGATGCGTACATGTGCGGCCCGGAGCGGGTCGGCCCGCTCTTCGCGCACGGCGCCCGGGGTGCCGACCTCGCGGTGGTGGAGGGGGTGATGGGCCTGTACGACGGGGCCTCCGGGCAGGGCGAACTGGCGTCCACCGCGCAGGTGGCCAAACTCCTGCGGGCGCCGGTGGTGCTGGTGGTGGACGCCTCCTCGCAGTCCCGTTCGGTGGCCGCCCTGGTGCACGGCTTCGCCTCCTTCGACCCGCAGGTGCGGATCGGCGGGGTGATCCTCAACAAGGTCGGCTCGGACCGGCACGAGGAGTTGCTGCGGGACGCCCTGGAGGAGGCGGGCACGCCGGTGCTGGGTGCGCTGCGCCGCGCCGAGGGCGTGACCACCCCGTCCCGGCACCTGGGGCTGGTGCCGGTGGCCGAGCGGCACCGGGACGCGACGGCGGCGGTGGCCGCGATGGCCGACACGGTGCGCCGGGGCTGCGACCTGGAGGCGCTGCTCGCGCTGGCCCGCACCGCTCCCCCGCTGTCGGGGGTGCCCTGGGAGCCGAGGCCGCCGGTGGTCCCGGCGGCGGGGCGGCGGCCGGTGGTCGCGGTGGCGGGCGGCGCCGCCTTCTCGTTCCTGTACGCGGAGCACCCGGAACTGCTCACCGCGGCGGGGGCCGAGGTGGTCGTCTTCGACCCGTTGCGCGACGAGCGGCTGCCAGAGGGCACCGCGGGGCTGGTGATCGGCGGCGGCTTCCCCGAGATGTACGTGGGCGAGCTGGCCGCGAACGGGGCGCTGCGGGCCGAGGTCGCCGCCCTGGCCGCGGCGGGCGCCCCGATCGCCGCCGAGTGCGCGGGCCTGCTGTACCTGGCCCGCTCGCTGGACGGGCGGCCGATGTGCGCGGTGGTGCCCGGGGAAGCCCGGATGTCGCAGCGGCTGACCCTGGGCTACCGGGAGGCGGTGGCCGTGTCGGACAGCGTGCTGGCCGCGGCGGGCACCCGGCTGCGGGGCCACGAGTTCCACCGCACGGTGCTGGAGCCGGGCGCCGGCCCCACGCCGGCGTGGGGGCTGCGCACCCCCCGCGCCCGGGTGGAGGGCTTCGTCCTGGGCGGGGTGCACGCGAGCTACCTGCACACCCACTGGGCCGCCGCGCCCGAGGTCGCGGGACGGTTCGTGGCGCACTGCGCGGCGTGGCGGGACGCGGCGGCGCGGGAGTCCTCGTGCGCGGGGTGAGCCGCCGCCCGGCGTGCGCCGGCTCAGTGCCCGGCGGCGCCGACCACCAGCCACATCAGTGCGGCCCCGGCGACCGTGCACAGCAGGGTGGAGCGGGCCGGGTGGCGGTGGCTGGCCTCGGGCAGGATCTCGGCCGCGGCGATGTAGAGCAGGACGCCGCCGAAGAACGCGAGGTAGCCGGCGAGGACCGGCGCCGACACGGTGAACAGCAAGGTGGAGGCGGCGCCGACGAGGGGGGCGCAGGCATCGGCGAGGAGCATGGCGAGGGCCTTGCGGCGGTCGTTGCCGTAGGCGCTGGTGACGGTGTAGGTGTTGAAGCCGTCCGCGAAGTCGTGGGTGATCACGGCGATCGCGACGCTGATCCCCACCGCGGTGTCGACCTGGAACGACGCCCCGATGGCCACCCCGTCGGCGAGGCTGTGGCCCACCATCGCGGCACCGGCGCCCAGCCCGACCTGCGGCACGTGCTCGGGGTCGTGCGCCCCGTGTTCGGCCTGGCGCAGGGCGAGCAGGCGTTCCACCACGTGGGCGCCGAGGAAGCCGCCGACGAACAGCAGCAGCGCCAGCGGGACCCCGTGCACCCGCCGTGAGGCGCCCTCCAGCGCCTCGGGCAGCAGGTCGAAGCCGACGACGCCGAGCATCAGGCCGCCCGCGAAGCCCAGCACCAGGTGTCGGCGGTCCACGACGCGTTGCGCCGCCAGGCCGCCGACCAGCGTCATCACGAACGAACCCAGCGCTACGAGCACGACCATGGCGCCTTGCTAGCGGATGCGCGGGCCGGACGCACGCACTCCGTTCCCCGGTCACCCGACCGGCCCGCCCCTTCGAGAGGAACCCGTCATGGTCCCGTCCGCGCCCCCGGCCCCGTCCGTCCCCCCGCTGCGCTCCGGGGGCGGGGACCGGGCGCGCCCCGGGCGGGTGGTGGCCGGGGTCGGGGCGGGCCGCGGGGTGACCGCGGACGAGGTGCTGGCGCTGGTGCGGGCCGTGTTGGCGGAGGCCGGGCTGGACCGGGACGCCCTGGGGGCGCTGGCCACCGTGGACCGCCGGGCCGGCGAGCCCGGCCTGGTGGGGGCCGCCCGGCGGCTGGGCGTGCCGCTGCGGGCGTATCCGGCGGCGGAGTTGGCGCGGGTGACGGTGCCGCACCCCTCCCCCGGCACGCTGGCCGCGGTGGGCACGCCCTCGGTGGCGGAGGCCGCCGCGCTGTCGGCGGGCGGCGAACTTCTCGTGCCCAAGCGGAAGTCGGCGCCGTCCGACGGCAGGTCGGTGCGGGTCACCTGTGCGCTGGCCCGGCTCCCGGGCGAAGGGGCGCCGGGCGCCGCGCCGGACGATCACGACCTGCGCCACCACGGCGACGCGGAGGTCCGCGACGGGGGACGGGACCTGGTCGACCTCGCGGTGAACGTGCGCACGGGCACCCCGCCGGCGTGGCTGCGGGAGCGGATCGCCGGCTCGTTGCCCGGGCTCGCGGCCTATCCCGACGGGCGGGCCGCCCGGGCCGCGGTCGCCGCCCGGCACCGGGTGGCGGTCGACCGGGTGCTGCTCACCGCGGGCGCCGCGGAGGCGTTCGTGCTGCTCGCGCGGGCGCTGTCGCCGCGCCGGGCGGTAGTGGTGCACCCCCAGTTCACCGAGCCGGAGGCCGCGTTGCGGGACGCCGGGCACCGGGTGGAGCGGGTGCTGCTGCGCCCGGAGGACGGGTTCCGGTTGCGGGACGGGGCGGTGCCCGCGGACGCGGACCTGGTGGTGGTGGGGAACCCGACCAACCCGACCTCGGTGCTGCATCCGGCCGAGGCGCTGCTGCGGCTGGCCCGGCCGGGGCGGACGCTGGTCGTCGACGAGGCGTTCATCGATGCGGTGCCCGGGGAGCGGGAGGCCCTCGCGGGGCGGGAGGTGCCCGGGCTGGTGGTGTTGCGGAGCCTCACCAAGACCTGGGGCCTGGCCGGGCTGCGGGTGGGGTACGTGGTCGCGGAGGCGGGGACGGTGCGGGCGTTGGAGCGGGCCCAGCCGCTCTGGCCGGTGTCGACGCCGGCTCTGGTCGCGGTGGAGGCGTGCCTGTCCGAGCGGGCGCTCGCGGAGGCGGCCCGGGTCGCCGGGGAGGTCGCCGCGGACCGGGCGCGGTTGCTGGCGGGGCTGGCCCGGCTCGCCCCGAGGGGGGTGCGGGTGCACGGGGTGGCGCAGGCGCCGTTCGTGCTGGTGCGGGTGGACGACGGGCCGGGGGTGCGGGAGCGGCTGCGGGGGGCCGGGTTCGCGGTGCGGCGGGCGGATACCTTCCCGGGGTTGGGGCCCGACTGGCTGCGGGTGGCGGTGCGGGACGCCGAGGTCTGCGCGGCCTTCCTCGCCGCGCTGGAACGCGCCCTGTGACGGGCTGAGCGCGGCCCCCGGACCGGTGTGCGGAACGGTCCGGGGGCCGCGCGGTCCGGGTCAGGGCTGGCGACGGGCCCTGCGGGTCAGGTAGAGCGCGCCCGCGCCGCCGGCCACCAGCAGGGCGGCGCCTCCGGCGAGGTACGGGGTGGTGGAGCTGCCGCCGGTCTCGGCGAGGTTCTCCCCGGGGCCCGTCTGGGGCTTGGTGCCCGGCTCCTCGGGCTTCGCCGGCTCCTCGGGCTTGGCAGGCTGCTCCGGCGCCTCGCTCGGCTCGGGCTTCGCCGGCTGTTCGGCGGGGGCGGCCGGGGTCGCGCAGGTGGCGCCGGCCAGGGTCACCGTTCCGTTCACCTCGGCGACGTTGAGCTTCAGCGGGTTGACCGACACCTTCAGTTCGAGCGCCGTCGCGGCGGCGGTGCGGGAGGTGGTGGACCGCTCAGAGAGGTCGATCCGCACCTCGCCGACTCCGGGGACGGCCACCTCGGTGACCCCGCCGGCGGTCAGGGTGACCTTCTTGCCGAGCACCGTGACGTGGCCGAGTACGTTCGCCTCCGCCACCGGCTGCCGGCCCACCGCGCAGAGCGCGCGGGCGGTGACCTTCTCCACCTCGATCAGGGACAGCAGCGGCAGTCCCGGCAGGTTCACCCGGGCCCGGGCCAGGTTGGTGAACCCTTCGGCGCGGGCTTCCTCGACGGTGGCCCTGGCCTGGGCGACGTCGGCGCGCAGCACGGTGAAGGGCTTGCCGCCCTCCACTCCGTCGAGCGTGGCGGTGAGTGCGGTCTTGTCGGCGCTGGCCGGCGCCTGGACGTCGTTCAGGGAGACCGCGAGCGGGACGTTCACGGTCTTGTTGAGCAGGGAGACGTCGAGCCCGGTCCGCAGCACGACGGCGCTCGCCTTGCCCTCGTCGCCGGTGGCGTGCGCGGTGGACGCGCCCACCAGGGTGGCGGGCGCGGCGGCCAGCACGGTGGCGGCGACGGTCGCGCCGAGGCGGCGCGCGGGCAGGCGGAAGGCATTGCTGTTCAAGGTGGTGGGACCCCCACGAGAGACATTCGGAAAGGCGACGGCGGGATCGCTCGGCAGCCCGCACCGGGAACCGGGCGGGCGGCGACCGTGCCGTACGAGTGAATCCTCACGCACCGAGAGTGAACGGGCGGCAACCTGGCGTGAGTTCACTCCAAAGGGGGGTTTCCGTCCCTGTGTTTGATTGCGCTCCCACGAGCGCCCCCTCCGGGGCCCGGCCGCGCCGGCGGTCCGTCACCGGGAGGGGCGGGCCGCCCCCGGTCCGGGCGACGGTGCACCGCGGCCGGCTGACGGCCCGTCAACCGGCCGCCCGGCGACGGGCGACGATCGGCTCAGCCGACGATCCGCCCGCGGAGCACCACGCGGCGGGGCGCGGCCAGCACGCGGACGTCCGACCGGGGATCGTCCCCGTACACGACGAGGTCCGCCGGGGCGCCCTCGGTCAGCCCCGGGCGCCCCAGCCACTCCCGGGCGCCCCAGGTGGTGGCGGAGAGCGCCGCGAGCGGCGGGATGCCCGCCGTGACCAGTTCGGCGACCTCGGCGGCGACCAGGCCGTGCGCGAGCGAGCCGCCGGCGTCGGTGCCGACGAAGACGGGCACCCCCGCGTCGTAAGCGGCACGGACCGTGTCGTAGCGGCGGGCGTGCAGCCGGCGCAGATGGGCGGACCAGCGGGGGAACTTGGCCTCGCCGCCCTCCGCGAGCCGGGGGAAGGTGGCGATGTTGACGAGGGTGGGCACGATGGCCACCCCGCGCTCGGCGAACAGCGGGATGGTCTCCTCGGTCAGCCCCGTCGCGTGCTCGATGCAGTCGATGCCCGCCTCCACCAGGTCCCGGAGCGAGTCCTCGGCGAAGCAGTGCGCGGTGACCCGGGCGCCCAGCCGGTGGGCCTCGGCGATCGCCGCGGTCACGGCGTCACGGGGCCAGCAGGCCGCCAGGTCCCCCGCCTCCCGGTCGATCCAGTCCCCGACGAGCTTGACCCAGCCGTCCCCGCGCCGGGCCTCTTGGGCCACGTAGGCGACCAGGTCGGCGGGCTCGATCTCATGGGCGTAGTTGCGGATGTAGCGGCGGGGGCGGGCGATGTGGCGGCCGGCCCGGACGATCCGGGGCAGGTCCTCGCGGTCGTCGATCCAGCGGGTGTCCGAGGGCGAGCCGGCGTCCCGCAGCAGCAGGGCACCGGCCTCCCGGTCGGCCAGCGCCTGCCGTTCGGCCGTCTCCGGGGGCACCGGACCGTGGGCGTCCAGGCCGACGTGGCAGTGCGCGTCCACCAGACCGGGCAGGGCCCATCCGGTGACGGTGACCGCCTCCCGGACGGCCCGGGGCCGCTGGTAGGTGACCCGCCCGTCGACCACCCACAACTCGTCGCGGACGTCCTCGGGGCCCGCGAGCACCCGCCCCTTCACGTGCAGCACCGGCTGATCCGTCATACCGGCAGCCTAGGGTCATCCCCCGCGCGCGCCGCGCCCGGTTACGCTCGTGGCCGCCCGGGAACCTTCCACGGGCGTTCGATGACCCGGAAAGAGCACGCCGTGACGCATCCCCTCCTCGACGACCTGGCTCCCCTGACCGCCGACCGTTTCGCCGCGATCGAGCGGCAGGTGGCGGGGTTGCTGCACACCGCGCAGGACGTCGTGATCACCCAGGGCGAGGCCCTGTTGCCGCTGGAGGGGTGCATCCGCGGCGCAGCGGGCCCGGGCACCACCGCACTGAACGTCATCACCGGCCCCTACGGCCAGACCTTCGGCGACTGGCTGCGGGACTGCGGGGCGAAGGTGGTGGACCTGGCGGTGCCCTACCACGCCGCGGTGGCGCCCGAGCAGGTCGAAGAGGCGCTGGCCGGCCACCCGGAGATCGACTTCGTGTCGCTGGTGCACGCGGAGGCGGCGACGGGGAACACCAATCCGGTCGCGGAGATCGGCGAGGTGGTGCGCCGGCACGGGGCGCTGTTCATGCTGGACGCGGTGGCCTCGGTGGCCGCCGAGCCGCTGCTGACCGACGCCTGGGGCGTGGACCTGTGCGTGATCGGGGCGCAGAAGGCGATGGGCGGGCCGGCCGGGGTGTCGGCCGTGTCGGTGAGCGAGCGGGCCTGGCGACGGATGGCGGCCAACCCGCGGGCGCCGAGGCGTTCCTACCTGTCGCTCCTCGACTGGAAGGAGCGGTGGATCGACGCGGGGCGCCGTGGACTGCCGCACGCCCCCGCGCAGTTGGAGATGCTGGCCCTCCAGGCGTGCGTGGAGCGGATCGAGGCGACGGGGCCGGAGGTGGTGATGGAGCGGCACGCCGCCGCCGCCCGCGCGGTGCGCGCCGGGGCGGTGGCACTGGGTGTCGGCCTGGAGCCGTACGTCCACGAGGCCCGGCACGCGGCGCCGGTGGCGACCACGCTGCGGGTGCCGGAGGCGGTGGACGCCTCCGCCGTGGTGGCCCGGGCGCTGGACCTCGACCCCGGGGTGCCGTTGGTGGCCGGCGGCGGGACGCTGGCCCAGGAGATGGTCCGGGTCAACCACTACGGTCCGAACGCCTCCCCCGAGGTGGTCGAGCGGTCCCTGGCCGCACTGGGCGGGGCGCTCGCGGACTGATCCGCGCGCCGGGCGGTGCGGGCCCCTCGCACCGGCGGTGCGGGGCCCCTCGCGGGCGGCCGCACCGCCCGGCTTCCCGGCCGTCGTGCGCCCCGGACGTCTTTCCGACGAACCGGGTTGCCTCGATCCGGAATATGAATGCGGAATTGTTTTTCGAACGGCGGACCCCCACTCTCCTGCCCGGCCTTCCCGAGGTTAAACGCCAAGATTTCATCACCGTTCATCGGGTCGATTCTTGAGCGAATTCACGCCTCCCGATCTGTGACCCATTCCACATCAAGCCCGCTTTGCCCCGATAAATACCAGGCAAAGCGGGCTTTTTGCTGCCCGCTCCCGCGCCGTACGCGCCCGCGCGATAACACATCGCTCCGATCTCCGTAACCCCGCCGAGCCATGCAATCCCAAGAATTGGTCGGTAAATTAAATCCGCATGACCGCTGCACAAGCAGATCAGCGCACCCGTTTCCAGGAAATGCCCGTCGGATTGCGGATCGACCGCCCGGAAGTGGCCGACGGGGCCGCCCTGTGGCGGATCGCCCGGGACACCCGCACGCTCGACCTCAACTCCTCGTACAGCTATCTGCTGTGGTGCCGGGACTTCGCCGACACCTCCGTGGTGGCGCGGGACGAGGCCGGCCGGCCGGTCGGCTTCGTCACCGGCTACATCCGCCCCGCCCGCCCCGACACCCTGGTGGTGTGGCAGGTGGCCGTCGACGCGGCGCACCGGGGACGCGGACTCGCCGCCGCCCTCCTCGACGGACTGGTCGCCCGGGTCGGCGCCCACCGCGCCCCGGCCCCGGTCGCCCTGAACCGGGTGGAGGCCACCGTCACCCCCGGCAACACCGCCTCCGAACGGCTGTTCACCTCCTTCGCCGAGCGGCACCGGGTGCCGCTCACCCGTGAGGTGCTCTTCGCCGCCGGGGCGTTCCCCGGGGGCGACCACGCTCCGGAGGTCCTCCACCGCATCGGACCGCTCGGCACCTGAGCCCCGCCCCGCCCGCCCCGCACCCGCCGACCAGCCAGGAGAACCCGTGACCATCACCCAGCCCGACCTGAGCGTCTTCGAGACCGTGGAGTCGGAGGTGCGCAGCTACTGCCGCGGCTGGCCCACCGTCTTCGACCGCGCCCGGGGCAGCCGCATCCACGACGAGGACGGCCACGCCTACCTCGACTTCTTCGCCGGCGCCGGCTCGCTGAACTACGGCCACAACAACCCGGTGCTGAAACGCGCCCTGATCGACTACCTGGAACGGGACGGGGTCACCCACGGGCTCGACATGTCGACGGTCGCCAAACGGGCCTTCCTGGAGTCCTTCCAGAACCTGGTGCTGCGCCCCCGCGACCTCCCGTACAAGGTGATGTTCCCGGGCCCCACCGGCACCAACGCCGTCGAGGCCGCGCTGAAACTGGCCCGCAAGGTCAAGGGCCGCGAGTCGATCGTGTCGTTCACCAACGCCTTCCACGGGATGTCCCTCGGCTCGCTCGCGGTGACCGGCAACGCCTTCAAGCGGGCCGGCGCGGGCATCCCGCTGGTGCACGGCACCCCGATGCCCTTCGACCACTACCTCGACGGCCGGGTACCGGACTTCCTCTGGTTCGAACGGCTGCTGGAGGACCAGGGGTCGGGGCTGAACCACCCGGCCGCGGTGATCGTGGAGACCGTCCAGGGCGAGGGCGGCATCAACGTGGCGCGCCCCGAGTGGCTGCGTTCGCTGGCCGACCTGTGCGCCCGCCGGGACATGCTGCTGATCGTCGACGACATCCAGATGGGGTGCGGACGGACCGGCGCGTTCTTCTCCTTCGAGGAGGCGGGCATCGTCCCGGACGTGGTCACCGTCTCCAAGTCGATCAGCGGCTACGGACTGCCGATGTCGCTCTGCCTGTTCCGCCCGGAGCTGGACGTGTGGGAGCCCGGCGAGCACAACGGCACCTTCCGCGGCAACAACCCCGCGTTCGTGACGGCCACCGCGGCCCTGGAGACCTACTGGTCCGACGGGCCCGCGATGGAGAAGCAGACCCTGGCCCGCGGCCAGCAGGTCGAGGAGGCGCTGGGCGCGCTCACCGGCGAGCACCGCGCCGAGGTCAAGGAGTACCGGGGCCGCGGACTGGTGTGGGGCGTGGAGTTCCACGACAAGGGCCGGGCCGCCCGGGTGGCCCGGCGCGCCTTCGACCTCGGGCTGCTGATCGAGACCTCGGGCCCGGAGGGGGAGGTCGTCAAGCTCCTGCCCGCGCTGACCGTGACCCCCGAGGAATTGGACGAGGGCCTGCGCACCCTCGCCCGGGCGGTCCGCGAGACCGCCTGAGCCGTTCCCCGCGCACCGTCCCACCCGCATGCACGACAGAGAGGCAGCAGACAGTGATCGTCCGATCGTTCAAGGACCTCGACGGAACGGACCGGCACGTGAGGTCCCGTTCGGGGACCTGGGAGAGCAAGCGCATCGTCCTGGCCAAGGAGGGCGTGGGCTTCTCCCTGCACGAGACGGTCCTGTACGCGGGCACCGAGACGTCCATGTGGTACGCGAACCACGTCGAGGCCGTCGTCTGCGTCGAGGGCGAGGCGGAGCTCGTCGACGAGGAGAGCGGGGAGAAGCACCTGATCACCCCCGGCACGATGTACCTGCTCGACGGCCACGAGCGGCACACCCTGCGCCCGGTGACCGACTTCCGCTGCCTGTGCGTGTTCAACCCGCCGGTGACGGGGCGGGAGGACCACGACGAGAACGGCGTCTATCCGCTGCTGACCGAGGAGGGCTGACCATGACCGCCACCGCCGACCGCCGCGCGGACCTGTACCCGAGCCGGGGCCCCGAGGAGGTGACCGTGACCCGCCGGGACCCGGTGGTCTGGAACCACCTGGACGCCCCCGGGCCCGTCTCCCGCGAGGAGCTGGCCGCCTACGACGAGGACGGCTTCCTCACCGTCGACCGGTTGCTCGCCCCCGACGAGGTCGCCGTCTACCGCGCGGAGCTCGACCGGCTGGTGGGGGACCCGGCCGTCCGCTCCGACCCGCGCTCGATCGTCGAGCCGACCTCGCAGGAGATCCGTTCGGTGTTCGAGGTGCACCGGATCAGCGAGGTCTTCGCGGCCCTGGTCCGCGACGAACGGGTGGTCGGCCGCGCCCGGCAGATCCTCGGTTCCGAGGTGTACGTCCACCAGTCCCGGATCAACGTGAAGCCGGGGTTCGGGGCGTCCGGGTTCTACTGGCACTCCGACTTCGAGACCTGGCACGCCGAGGACGGGCTGCCGAACATGCGGACGGTGTCGGTGTCGATCGCGCTCACCGAGAACCTCGACACCAACGGCGGGCTGATGATCATGCCGGGTTCGCACCGCACCTTCCTCGGCTGCGCCGGGGCCACGCCGAAGGACAACTACAAGCGGTCGCTCCAGATGCAGGACGCGGGCACCCCGTCGCACGCCGCCCTCACCGAGCTCGCCGACCGGCACGGCATCCGGCTCTTCACCGGCCCGGCGGGCTCGGCCACCTGGTTCGACTGCAACTGCATGCACGGTTCCGGGGACAACATCACCCCGTATCCGCGCAGCAACGTCTTCATCGTCTTCAACAGCGTGGAGAACGCGGCCCAGGAGCCCTTCGCCGCCCCGGTCCGGCGGCCGGAGTACATCGGGGCCCGGGACTTCAGCCCGGTGCGTTGACGCGGGGCCCGGGGTGCGGCGACCGGAACCGCAGGGCCGCCGCACCCCGGGGTCACAGCAGGTCGAGCAGCCGGTCCACGTCGGCCTCGGTGTTGTAGAGGTGGAAGGCGGCCCTCAGGTTGCCCGCCCGGTCGGACAGCTGGACGCCGGCCCGGCCCAGCTCGCCCTGCCGATCCCCCAGGCCGGGCACCGACACCACCGGGGAACCCGGTGCCGGGACCGGGGCCAGCCCCCGTTCGGCGAGTCCCGCGCGGAACCGCCCGGCCAGGGCAAGGTCGTGCGCCCGGACCGCGTCGGTCCCCAACTCCTCCACCAGCGCCAGGGACTGCCGGGCCCCGGCGTAGGCGAACACGCTGTGGCTCTCGTCGAACCTGCGGGCCGAGCGGGCGAGTTCGGTGACCGGCCCGTAGCAGCTCGCCCAGGGGTCCTCGCCGGACGCCCAGCCGGTGAAGGTGGGCCGCAGCCCGCCGAAGTCCTCCGGCACCACCAGGAAGGCGACCCCGCGCGGGCACAGCAGCCACTTGTACGCCACCGAGGAGACGAAGTCGTACGCCCCGGCGTCCACGTCGAGCCAGCCGGCGCCCTGGGAGACGTCCAGGTAGGTGCGCGCCCCGTGCTCGCGGGCGGCCTCCCGCACCGCTGCCAGGTCGGCGACGCGCCCGTCCGCGGACTGCACCGCGCTCAGCGCGACCAGGTCGGTGCTCGGCACGACGGAGTCCGCGATCCGTTCCAGCGGCACCTCCCGGACCTTGAGGTCACCGCGGCTGTGGAAGGCGGCGACGGTGGAGCTGAAGTCCTGTTCGACGGTGAGCACCTCGGCCCCCGGCGGGAGCGAGGCGGCGATCAGTCCGGTGTACACCGAGACCGACCCGCCCGCCGCCACCCGCCGCTCCGGGACCGACATCAGCCGGGCGAAGGCCGCCCGGCTCGCCGCCACGTCCGCGAACATGTCGGCCGGCAGCCCGTCCGCGGCGGCCCGGGCAGCGGTGTGCATCGCGGCCACGGTCCGGGCCGGCAACAGCCCGGTGCTCGCGGTGTTCAGATAGGTCGTGCGGGGCGTGAACTCGGTGCGGACCAGGGTCCCGTCGAGAGTGTCCATGCCTCCACTGTGCCCCCGCGGCCCGCGCCCGGTCCACGGCGCCCGCCCGGTTCAGTCCAGCGGCTTGGACATGAACAGGGCGATCTCGCCCTCGGCGGGGGTGCCCAGGTAGAGGCTGGTGTCCAGCCCGCACACCGTGAAGCCCAGCCGTCGGTAGGCCCGCACCGCCGGCGCGTTGACGTTGGTGACCTCCAGCCAGAGGGTGCGGGCCCCCACCTCGCGGCCGTAGGACTCGGCCCGCGCCAGCAGCGCACCGCCGATGCCCCGCCCCCGGTACTCCGGATGCACGGTGACCTGCTCGACGTGGGCGCGCCGGTTCCACTCGACGTGCGCGACGGCGACGAAGCCGACCACCCGCTCCCCCTCCACGGCGACCACGGTGTGGTGCGCCCGCGGATCGCGCCGGGCGAGGTCGGCCTCCGGGTCCGCCGGGTACTCCTTGCGCAACGGCGGCTGCACCGCCACGCTGCGGATCTCGAACCCGGACTCCCCCGCGGTGACGTGCAGCACCCGGTCGGTGGTGAAGGAGTCGTCCAGGGCGTCCAGTTGGTCGTGGTCGGCGCTCCCGGCCGTCCGCATCTCGATCATCGGACCAGTCTCCCAGAGGTCGGGACGGGTGCGGCGGAGGACCGCGTCCGGTCGGCCGCGACCGCACCGGCCCGCGCGGCGCGGGTGCCGCCGAACGGGTGCGTTCCGCGGGGCGGACGGTTCCCCCGGGGGAACGGCGCGGGGACACCGTTCGTTAGGTCGGCATGACCGCTATGACCCCCGGCTCGAACCTTCCCCTCACCACCGCCAAGGTGGTGGTGGACGTCGCCGCGCCCGTACGGCTCGACGTCTCGGGCCTGCTGCTCACCGCCGACGGCAAGGTGCGCTCCGACGACGACTTCATCTTCTACAACCAGCCCGCGGGCGCGGGCGTGACCTACCGCTCGGGAGGCGGCACGGCGCCCGACGCGATCACCATCGACACGGCGGCCCTGCCCGCCGGCATCGAGAAGGTCGTGGTGACCGCGAGCCCCGATGCGGCGGGGCAGAGCTTCCAGGGCGTGGAGCCCACGGCCACGGTCCGCGACGCGGTCGGCGGGGGGACGATCGCCACCTTCACCCCGCCGCAGTTGGGCACCGAGACCGCGCTGGTGATCGTGGAGGTGTACCAGCGCAACGGCGCCTGGAAGGTGCGCGCGGTGGGCCAGGGCTACGCCAACGGTCTGGCCGGCATCGCCACGGACTTCGGCGTCACCGTCGAGGAGCCGACCGCGGCAGCTCCCCCGGCGCCCGTGCCCGCCCCGGCGCCGGTGACCCCCGCGCCGGTCGCGCCCCCGGTGCAGCCCGCGCCGCCGGCCCCGGCCGCGGCGCCCGCCGCACCGACGCTCGGCGCCGGCAAGATCAACCTCGACAAGGGGCGGGTCACCCTCCAGAAGAACCAGACGGTCTCCCTGGTCAAGGGGGGTCGTCCGCTGCTCTCCCAGGTGAAGATGGGGCTGGGCTGGGAGCCCGCGTACCGGGGCAAGGACATCGACCTGGACGCCTCGGTCATCGCCTACGGCCCGCAGCGCAACCACCTCGACAGCTGCTACTTCGGCAAGCTGTCGATCCTGAACGGTTCGATCAAGCACTCGGGCGACAACCTCACGGGGGAGGGCGCGGGCGACGACGAGGTCATCGTGGTCGACCTGGGCCGGCTGCCCCAGGAGGCGTCGGGCCTGGTGTTCACGGTGAACTCCTTCTCCGGCCAGAAGTTCACCGAGGTCGCCAAGGCGTACTGCCGGCTGATCGACGCGGCGACCGGCGAGGAGCTGGTCCGCTTCGACCTGACCAGCGCGCAGCCCCAGACCGGGGTGATGATGTGCAAGCTGATCCGCCAGTACAGCGGCGAGTGGGAGATGACCGCACTCGGCGACTTCGTCAAGTCGCGCACCGTGCGCGGGATGGTGAAGCCGGGCGCCCAGATCCTGTGACCCGAGGGAGCCGCCGGCCCGCGTGCGCGGGCCGGCCCCGGCTCCGGGGGGTCAGGACTGCCGGTGGGACCGGGCCTTGAAGGCCGCCTTCCGCGCCTGCTTGGCGACCGCCTTGTCGGGGTGGAGCCGTCCCATGGCCTCCAGCACCTCGGCCGTCGCGGGGTGCCCGACCTTCCACACCACGTCGAAGAACCCGGTGTGCTGGGCGGCGAGCCCCTCCACCAGGGCCTGCAACTCGTCCGAGTTGCCCTCGGCCGCGAGCTGGGCGGCCACCGTGTCGACGGTGAGCCAGAAGATCATGTCCTCACCGGGCGCCGGCACGTCGGCCGCCCCGTGTTCGGCGAGCCACACCCGGGCCAGCCCGCCCAGCTCCGGATCGTCGAGCACCTCCCTGAGCGCCGGCTCGGCCGGGCCGCCCACCAGGGCGAGCGCCTGCTGGCAGCAGAGCCGGCGCAGCGGTCCGTCCTCGTCCGTGCCGCGGGCGGCGGCCAGCAGTTCCCGGGCGGCGGCCAGGGGCTCGCGGTCGGCGAGCCACAGCGTGGTCTCGGTGCGGGCCGCCTCGGAGGGGAAGCGGGCCGTGCGGTCCAGGAGCACGTCGGCGCCCTTGTCGGCGAGGTCTCCCACCACGGGCGCCTCGACGCCGGCCTCCAGGATCCGGGCCCGCACCCCGTACAGTCCGAGCGGGGTGAGCCGGACCATGCCGTACCTGCTCACGTCGAGGTCGTCGGGGTCGTCGGGGGCGGGTTCCTCCGCGACGGTCCCGTCCTCGGCCATCAGGGCCTCGTCGACGGGCTCGTAGTCGACCAGCCCGAGCGGGGCCAGCATCCGGAACTGTCCGTCGAGCCGGAGCATCGCGTCGGACACCTCTTCGAGGACGTCGTCGCTGGGCTCGCCCATGTCGTCGGGGACGAGCATCGACGCGGCCAGCGCCGGCAGCGGCACCCGGCCGTCGAGCGGGCCGTCCTCGCTGGCGGTCAGCAGGTACAGGTTGCCGAGCACGCCCTCCAGGAACGCGGCCTCGGCCTCGGGGTCCCAGTCCAGTTCGGCGAAGTCGACGGTGCCGCCCTCTTCGAGGACGTCGACCAGCCCGTCGAGGTCGGGCACGCTGGCATCGGCGAGGACGGCGTCCAGCGCGGTCAGCCAGAGGCCGAGCACCTCGTGCGGGGTGCCCTCGGTGACCAGGGCCAGGTCCGCCCCGTGGATGACGGTGCCGCCTTCCCCGTCCTGCGCCCGGGGGGCCTCGTCCCCGGAGTCCTCCTCGTCGTCCTCGACGATGTCGAGCAGGCCCGTGTCGACGGCGATCCGCCATGCCTCGCTGGCGTCGGCGAGGGCGTCCTCGACCTCGTCGGGGGACCCGGCGGGCGCGGTGCCGTCGGCCGGCAGGAGGCCGAGTTCGACGGCCGCCGCGGGGAGCAGTTCCGTGGCGAGTTCGCCCCCGGCGCCCACCCGGCTCCCGGGGCCGGCCCACCGGGCCAGGCGGACGGCACGGGAGAACAAGGGGGAGGCGAGCGCGTCCCTGGCGAGTTCCGCCTCGGGGCGCAGCCGCACCGGGGGGAACGGGGAAGGATCGGTCATCGCGGGGGTCTCCTCCAGGCATACGGTCCGGCCGCTCAGCCTAGACGGGTTTCGGGACGGCCCCTCCGGTTCATGTACTCGTCACGCACTGCCGGTCGTCGGGGCCTTGACAACTCCACTGCCCACCCAAGAGATTGACGCGCGTAGAAACCGGTCGGTCACCGGTCGGAGCGAAACGTTCCGCTCAGGGCCGAAGCCCCCTGCCCCCGTCCGCTCGTCCCGGCTCCGGCGACCGCCGTCCCCCGCACCGTCCGCTTCACCCTTCGGAGGGACCCCCTTGCCGAGCAGCACCTCGACCCGCCTCGCCGCGCTCACCGTCGCCGCCGTGTGTTCCACGGTGGCGTCCACGGTGCTGACCGTCCCGGCCCGGGCGGCGACCCCCACGACGGACCGGGTCGCCATCCACGACATCCAGGGCACCACCCGCCTCTCCCCGCTCGTCGGCGCCCAGGTCACCGAGGTCCCCGGCACCGTCACCGGGGTCCGCGGCTACGGCTCGTCCAAGGGCTTCTGGTTCCAGAGCACCGTCCCGGACCGGTCGCCGGCGACCAGCGAGGGCCTGTTCGTCTTCACCGGAACGGCCCCCGCGGTCGCCCCCGGGGACGAGGTGCGGGTCTCGGGCACCGTCACCGAGTTCGTCCCCGGCGGCACGGCCGGCGGGAACCAGTCGCTCACCCAGCTCAGCCGCCCGACCGTGACCGTGGTGTCCAGCGGCAACCCGCTGCCCGCGCCGGTCACCCTCGACGGCCGTTCCGTCCCGGACTCCTACACCCCCGTCGGCGACCCGACCGCCGGGGGTTCGATCAACGGGCTGCCCCTGCGGCCCACCGTCCACGCCCTGGACCGCTACGAGTCCCTGGAGGGCATGAACGTCCGCATCGGCAGTTCCCGCGTGGTCGGGGCCACCGCGTTCAACGAACTGTGGGTGACGGTGAAGCCCGGCGAGAACGCCAACCGGCGCGGCGGCACCGTCTACGGCTCCTACCGGGACCAGAACACCGGACGCCTCAAGGTCCAGTCCCTGGCCCCGGTCGCCGAGCGACCCTTCCCCGCCGCGAACGTCGGCGACCTGCTGAAGGGCGGCGCGGAGGGCCCCCTCGACTTCAACCAGTTCGGCGGCTACACGCTGACCGCCCGGACCCCGGTCACGGTCGTGGACCGCGGGCTGGAGCGGGAGCGCACCCGCCCGCAGCACCGGCGCGAACTGGCGGTGGCCACCTACAACGTCGAGAACCTCGACCCGGGCGACCCGCAGGAGAAGTTCGACTCCCTCGCCGAGGCCGTGGTGACCAACCTCGCCTCCCCCGACGTCCTGGCCCTGGAGGAGGTCCAGGACGACAACGGGCGCACCGACGACGGCACGGTCTCCGCCGGGGTGACGCTCGCCCGGTTCACCGAGGCGATCGCCGCCCGCGGCGGCCCGCGCTACGCCTGGCGGTCCGTCGACCCGGCGGACGGCCGGGACGGGGGCGAGCCCGGCGGCAACATCCGCCAGGTCTTCCTCTTCAACCCGCAGCGGGTGTCCTTCACCGACCGGCCCGGCGGCGACGCCACCACCGCCACCGGGGTGGTCCGCCGCGCCGGCAAGGCGGCACTGACCCATTCCCCCGGGCGGGTGGCCCCCGCCTCGGACGCCTGGACGAACAGCCGCAAGCCGCTCGCCGGGGAGTTCGTCTTCCGGGGGCGCACCGTGTTCGTGATCGCCAACCACTTCGCCTCCAAGGGCGGCGACCAGGCGCTGACCTCGCAGTTCCAGCCGCCGGCGCGCTCCTCGGAGAACCAGCGGCACCGGCAGGCCACGGAGCTGAACGCCTTCGTCAAGGACATCCTGAAGGTCCAGCCCACCGCGGACGTGATCGCCCTCGGCGACATCAACGACTTCGCGTTCTCCCGGACCACGGAGCTGTTGGAGGACGGCGGCGCCCTGTGGTCGGCGGTCAGGTCGCTGCCGGCCGGGGACCGCTACTCGTACGCGTACCAGGGCAACAGCCAGGTCCTGGACCAGATCCTGGTGAGCCCATCGGTGCGCCGGGGCGGCTTCTCCTACGACACCGTGCACATCAACGCCGAGTTCGCCGACCAGAACAGCGACCACGACCCGCAGGTGCTGCGGGTGCGCCGCTGACCGGGGTCACGGCGCACCCGCCGGGGCCGGTCAGCGCGGTGCGAAGACCGGCTCCCACCGCCCCTCGCCCTGCCGCGGCCCGGTGCCGCTCAGCGGGGCGGCGGTGCCCCTCGCCACGTCCACCAGGACCAGCCGCCCGGTGGCCCCGGGGTCCGCACAGGACTTCGGTGCGCAGCTCCAGGTGATCACCTGGCCGCGGGCGGGCCAGGCCAGGGGCCGGGCCTCGGGCCGCTGTCCGCCGCCGGCGGGAGCTGCCGTCCCGGGCCCGGCCGGGACGGGGTCGCCGGCGTCCAGCGCGAACGCCTCGGCGAGCGTCCTCGACCGCGCGGGGGTGCCGTCGAGGTGACGGGCGCCCACGTCGGAGGGCGGCAGTCCGTTCGAGGGGTCGTGGCGGGCGTAGCCGAGGTCGGTGCGGGGCACGTGCACGTGCAGTCCGTCCCGGCTCCAGTCGAAGTCCGCGCGCACCTGGTCACCACCGGCACCGGCGGCGACCTCGTCCACGGTCGGCTCCGCGGTGTGCCACCGCTGGGTGCCGGAGCCGGTGTCGATGACGCCGAACCCGGTCCGGCTGAGTTCCGCGGGGCCCGCTGCGGTGCGCAGCACCGCGGGGTCACGGGCGTAGCGGGTCGCCACCAGTCGCCGTCCGTCGGGCGAGAAGGCGACGGCGGCGACCGGATGGCGCGCGGTGAGCCAACGGGTCACCTCCCCCGTGTCCAGGTCGACCAGACCGATCCGGCGCGTCGGCAACTCGCCCGCGAGGACCGCGGCGGTGCGCAGCCCCGGGGCGACGTCGACGTACGACCAGCCGACCGCGCGGTAGGTGCCGCTGGTGCGGTCGAGGAGCCGGTAGGCGCGGTCCTCGACGGTGCGGCCGTCGCGGTCGGTGCGGGTGGTGACGGTGTAGTGGGCGCCGAGCGCCACGTCGCCGGCCGCGACCAGTTCGCGGGGCGGGGACTGGTCGGGGCGGGCCAGCAGCGGCGAATCGCCGCGTGCGGAGGCCGGCTGGGCGCCCCACGGGTAGCCGGGCAGCCCCTGGGTCGCGGTGAGGCCGAGTCCGGCGACGGCCGCGATGGCGGCGGTGGCCGTCGCGGTCCGGACCCGGGCGCGCCGACGACGGGCGGCGAGCACCCGATCGGCCAGGTCGGCGGGCGCGGGCCGGTGGGCCGGGTCGTCCCGCAGCGCGTTCTTGAGCAGCTCTTCGAGGTTCACGGCCTCGCCTCCACGGGTGCGGCGCCGGCGGGGGACGCGGTCGACCCGCGACGGGGCGCCGGTCGGACGGGACGGACGGCGGCGGGCGGCGGCTCGTCCGGGAGTTCGGCCGCGCCGGACAGCACGTCCAGGTCGGGGGCGAGCACGCGCAGCCGGGCCAACGAGCGGTGCGCGGTGGACCGCACGGTGCCGACCGTGCAGTCCAGCAACCGGGCGACCTCAACCTCCGGCCGGTCCTCGATGTACCGGAGCACCAGCACGCTGCGCTGCCGGGGGGTGAGCCGGGCGAGGGCCTTGAGCAGGACGATCCGGAGCTCCACGGTGGCGTGGGCGTCCTCGGTCCCGGGGGCGCCGTCCGGCAGTTCGGGGACCACGGTCTCCCGGCGGGGCCACTTCAGACGCCAGCGGTTGACCTGTTGGCGGTACAGGGTGCGACGCACGTACGCCTCGTGGTCCTCGATGCGGTGCCAGCGGCCCACCGCCCTGAGCAGCGCGCCCTGGAGGAGGTCTTCGGCGGCGTGCCGGTCGCCCCCGCTGAGGAGGACCGCGGTCCTCAACAACGCCGCGGACCGGTGCGCCACGAACGTGCGGAACGCCTCTTCTGTTGCAGCGTCCATCTCCGCCTTCCCGTGTGGACGGGACGACGCCGGGCGGTGCCGTCCCGTTGTCGAGGACGGGTGGACGGGCGGGTGGCTATGCCCCGTCGTTCCCGGAAACGCGCGGCACCCCGGGAACGACCGGGCGGTCCGTGCGGACGGGAGCCCCCGTCCGCACGGACCGCCCGTGTGGCGCGCGTCAGTTGTGGCTGTGCAGGACCTCGTTGAGTCCGCCCCAGACGGCGTTGTTGGGTCGGGCCTCGACGGCACCGGTCACCGAGTTGCGGCGGAAGAGGATGTTCGAGGCGCCGGAGAGTTCGCGGGCCTTGACGACCTGCCCGTCGGGGAGGGTGATCCGGGTGCCGGCGGTGACGTACAGGCCGGCCTCCACGACGCATTCGTCGCCCAGGGCGATGCCGACGCCGGCCTCGGCGCCGACGAGGCAGCGCTCGCCGATGGAGATGATGACGTTGCCGCCGCCGGAGAGGGTGCCCATGGTGGAGGCGCCGCCGCCGATGTCGGAGCCGTCGCCCACGACGACACCCGCCGAGATGCGGCCCTCGACCATGGAGGTGCCGAGCGTGCCGGCGTTGAAGTTGACGAAGCCCTCGTGCATCACGGTGGTGCCGGCCGAGAGGTGGGCACCGAGGCGGACCCGGTCCGCGTCGGCGATCCGCACGCCGGTCGGGACCACGTAGTCCGTCATGCGGGGGAACTTGTCGATCGAGGTCACCTGGAGGTGCAGGCCCTCGGCGCGGGCGTTGAGCCGCACCGTTTCGATGGTGTCCACGGCGACCGGGCCGAGCGAGGTCCAGGCGACGTTGGCGAGCAGTCCGAACACGCCGTCGAGGTTCTGGCCGTGCGGCTTGACCAGCCGGTGCGAGAGCAGGTGCAGACGGAGGTAGGCGTCGTGGGCGTCGAGCGGCTTGTCCTCCAGGGAGGCGATGACCGTGCGGACCGCGATGACCTCGACGCCGCGCCGGGCGTCGGCGCCGAGGGCGCGCGCGGCGCCCACGCCGAGGAGTTCCACCGCACGCTCGGCGCTCAGGCGTTCCGTCCCGGCCGGGCCGGGCTCGGAGGTGAGCTCGGGGGCGGGGAACCAGGTGTCGAGGACGGTCCCGTCGGGGGTGACGGTGGCGAGCCCGGCGGCGGCGGCGCCGGTGGTGCGTGCAGCAGTCGTGTCGGTCATGGGGGAAACCTAACGGGCGGGGCGGCGGTGAGGCGAACCGGTGCCCGGTCCGCGCCCGGCCGTGCGACGGATCGGCCTCAGGCGCGCAGGAGGCGGCGGAGCATCTCGCGGGCGTACGCCTCGTCGTAGGGGACCTCGGTCAGCAGGACCTGGAGGAAGAGGCCGTCCACCAGGGCGCTCACGGCCCGGGCGGTGTCCGGGTCGGTCCGTTCGGCGAGCCGCCCGGTGACGTGCTCGGTCCACTCGGCGGCCACCGGCCGCAGCCCGGGTTTGCGCAGGGCGGCCAGGTACAGCTCGTACTCCCGCTCGACGCCGGTCCGCTCCCGGTGCAGCCACCGCCCCATCAGGGCGGCGATGCCGGCGGCGAGTTCGTCCTGGGAGCCGGTGGCGGAGAGCGCCTGGTCGAAGAGGTCCGCGGTGGACCGGTTGACCTGGCGCAGCGCCGCCACCAACAGCTCGTCCAGGGTGGCGAAGTGGTACGTGGTGGACCCGAGGGGGACGTCCGCCTCGGCGGCCACGGTGCGGTGGCTTAGCCCCTCGACGCCCCGGGCGCCGATGACGCGGATCGCGGCGTCGACGATCCGTTGCCGCCGGCCGGGGTCGTGACGGCGGGCCATCAGTGGGCCCCGCCGAGGTTCAGCAGTACGACGCCGGCGATGACGAGGGCGATGCCGCCGATCTTCGCGGCGGTCAGCGTCTCGCCGAGGAAGGCCATGCCGATGGCGGCGATCGCGGCGGTGCCGACGCCGGACCACACGGCGTAGGCGGTGCTGACGGACATGGTCTTGAGGCACTGCGCCAGCAGGGCGAAGGCGACGAGGTAGCCGCCGGCGGTGAGCACGGAGGGCCACAGCCTGGTGAAGCCCTCGCTGTACTTCATCGAGGTGGTGGCGAGGACTTCGAAGGCGATGGCGCCGGCGAGGAAGACGAATCCCATGCGTACGATCGTACACATCGTTGCGTACGCCCGTACGCAACGGCCCGCGCCCGGGTCCCGACACGCACGAGGGGCGCCACCGGATCGCGGTGGCGCCCCTCGGTCGGGCGTACGGAGCGGCTCGGGCTCAGACGTTGAAGCCCAGCGCCCTCAGCTGCTCACGGCCATCGTCCGTGATCTTGTCGGGGCCCCACGGCGGCATCCACACCCAGTTGATGCGCAGCTCGCTGACGAGGCCCTCGGTGGCCGACTTCGCCTGGTCCTCGATGACGTCGGTGAGCGGGCAGGCCGCCGAGGTGAGGGTCATGTCGACCGTGGCGATGTTCGCCTCGTCGACGTGGACGCCGTAGATCAGCCCCAGGTTGACCACGTCGATGCCCAGCTCGGGGTCGACCACGTCCAGCAGCGCCTCGCGGACCTCCTCCTCCGAGGCCGGCTTCATCAGGGTGTCGTTGTCCGTCATGCGGTCTTCGCCTCCTCCGCGAGGGCCTGGGCCGTCGCGTCCTTCCAGGCCATCCAGCTCAGCAGGGCGCACTTCACCCGTGCCGGGTACTTGGAGACCCCGGCGAACGCGACCGCGTCCTCCAGGAGCTCCTCCATCTCGTCGTCCGGTTCCACCCGGCCCTTGGACTGCATCAGTTCGAGGAACACGCCCTGGATCTCCTGGGCCTCGGCGAGTTCCTTCCCCACCAGCAGGTCGTTGAGCACCGACGCGCTGGCCTGGCTGATGGAGCAGCCCTGGCCCTCGTAGGAGATGTCGGCGATCCGCTGCCCGTCGTACTTGACCCGGAGCGTGATCTCGTCGCCGCACGTCGGGTTGGTGTGGTGCACCTCCGCGTCGCCGTCCCGCAGACCACGCCCGTGCGGGTGCTTGTAGTGGTCGAGGATGACGTCCTGGTACATCGAATCGAGCTTCACCGTGTGACCCCTAGCCGAAGAAGTTCCGTACGTGCTCCAACCCGTCGACCAGTGCGTCGATCTCGGCGGGAGTGGAGTACAGGTAGAACGACGCCCTGGTGGTCGCGGGAATTCCGTACCGCAGGCAGACCGGCCGTGCGCAGTGGTGGCCGACCCGGACCGCGATGCCCTGTTCGTCGAGCACCTGGCCGACGTCGTGCGGGTGGATGTCCCCGAGGGTGAAGGAGATCGCGGCGCCGCGGTCCTCGGCCGTGGTGGGGCCGATGATCCGCAGGTCGGGCACTTCCTGGAGGCGTCGGACGGCGTACTCGGTCAGCGCGTGCTCGTGCTGCGCGATCCGCTCCATGCCGATGCCGCTCAGGTAGTCCACCGCCGCGCCCAGCGCCACGGCCTGGGCGATCGGCGGAGTGCCCGCCTCGAACTTGTGCGGGGCGGGGGCGTAGGTCGAGGAGTGCATGGACACCGTCTCGATCATCTCGCCGCCGCCGAGGAACGGGGGCAGGTCCTCCAGGAGCTCCTGGCGTCCCCACAGCACCCCGATCCCGGTGGGACCGCACATCTTGTGGCCGGTGAAGGCCACGAAGTCGGCCTGGAGCGCCTGGACGTCCATCGGCATGTGCGGAGCCGCCTGGGAGGCGTCGATCAGGACGAGCGCCCCGACCTCCTGGGCGCGGCGCACGATGGCCTCGACCGGGTTGACGGTGCCCAGGATGTTGGAGACCAGCACGAAGGAGACGATCTTCGTCTTCTCGGTGATGACCTCGTTGAGGTTGGACAGGTCGAGCCGGCCGTCGTCGGTGAGGCCGAACCACTTCAGCTTCGCGCCGGTGCGCTGCGAGAGCAGCTGCCAGGGCACGATGTTGGAGTGGTGCTCCATCTCCGTGATGACGATCTCGGTGTGCTGGTCCACCCGGTAGGGCTCGTCGGCCCAGCCCAGCATGTTGGCCACCAGGTTCAGCGACTCCGAGGCGTTCTTGGTGAAGATCACCTCGTCGCGGCTGGGTGCGTTGATGAAGGCGGCGACCTTGTCGCGGGCGCCCTCGTACAGCGCGGTGGCCTCCTCGGCGAGCACGTGGACGCCGCGGTGGACGTTGGCGTTGTGCTGCTCGTAGTACTCGGCGATCACGTCGAGCACCTGCCGCGGCGTCTGCGAGGTCGCCGCGTTGTCCAGGTACACGAGCTTCTTCCCGTCGTGGAGCACGCGGTCCAGGATCGGGAAGTCCTTGCGGAGCGCCTCGGTGTCGAGAAGACCGGAGAGCCCCTGTCGGGCCGTCGTCACGCGGACGCGCCTCCCTTCACGTACGCCTCGTAGCCCTCGTTCTCCAGCTTGTCGGCGAGCTCGGGACCGCCGGACTCGACGATCCGCCCGTTTGCGAAGACGTGGACGTGGTCGGGCTTGATGTAGCGGAGGATGCGGGTGTAGTGGGTGATCAGCAGGGTGCCCACCTCGCCGGTCTCGCGGACGCGGTTGACGCCCTCGGAGACCACGCGCAGCGCGTCCACGTCGAGGCCGGAGTCGGTCTCGTCGAGGATGGCGACCTTCGGCTTGAGCAGTTCGAGCTGGAGGATCTCGTGACGCTTCTTCTCGCCGCCGGAGAAGCCCTCGTTGACGTTGCGCTCGGCGAAGGCGGGGTCCATGTTGAGGCGCTCCATGGCCTCCTTGACCTCCTTGACCCAGGTCCGCAGCTTGGGGGCCTCGCCGCGGATGGCGGTGGCGGAGGTGCGCAGGAAGTTGGAGACGGAGACTCCGGGGACCTCGACCGGGTACTGCATGGCGAGGAAGAGGCCGGCGCGGGCCCGCTCGTCGACGGACATCTCCAGGACGTCCTCGCCGTCGAGGGTGACGGTGCCGCCGGTGATCTGGTACTTGGGGTGACCCGCCAGCGAGTAGGCGAGGGTCGACTTGCCGGAGCCGTTGGGGCCCATGATGGCGTGCGTCTCGCCCTGCCTCACGGTGAGGTCGACGCCCTTGAGGATCTCCTTCGTGGCGTTGTCGGCCTCGACGGTGACGTGCAGGTCTCGGATTTCAAGCGTTGCCATGGGTGTCTCAGGACTCCTGGGTGAGGGAGACGAGCACATCGTCCCCTTCGATCTTGACGGGGTATACGGGGACGGGGCGCGTCGCGGGAAGGCCGGAGGGCTTGCCGGTGCGCAGGTCGAAGCTGGAGCCGTGCAGCCAGCACTCGATCTGGCAGTCCTCCACCTCGCCCTCCGACAGGGAGACGTTCGCGTGCGAGCAGATGTCGTGGATGGCGAACACCTCGCCCTCGGTGCGCACGACCGAGACGGGCGTGCCGTCGAGCTCCACCCGCATGGGGGTGTCGTCCTCCAGCTCGCTCAGCCCGCAGGCACGTACGTACGTCATGCGACGGACGCCTCCAGCTCCTGCTCGATCTTGGCGATCAGCCGCTCCTCGACATCGGGGAGCCCGATCTGCTGGACCAGCTCGGCGAAGAAGCCGCGCACCACGAGGCGGCGGGCCTCGTGCTGCGGGATGCCGCGGGCCATCAGGTAGAAGAGCTGTTCGTCGTCGAAGCGGCCGGTGGCGGAGGCGTGTCCGGCGCCGACGATCTCACCGGTCTCGATCTCCAGGTTGGGCACCGAGTCGACCCGGGCGCCGTCGGTGAGGACGAGGTTCCGGTTCATCTCGTAGGTGTCGGTGCCCTCGGCGGCGGCCTGGATGAGGACGTCGCCGATCCACACCGCGTGCGCGTCCTGTCCCTGGAGCGCGCCCTTGTAGACGACGTTGGACGTGCAGTGCGGGGTGTTGTGGTCGACCAGCAGGCGGTGCTCCTGGTGCTGCCCGCGGTCGGTGAAGTACAGCCCGAAGAGTTCGGCCGCACCGCCCGGGCCGGTGTAGGCGACCCGGGGGTGGAGGCGGACCAGGTCGCCGCCGAAGGTGACCACCACGGACCTGAAGGAGGCGTCCCGGCCGAGCAGCGCGTTGTGCTGGGCCACGTGGACGGCCGTGTCGTCCCAGTCCTGGACCGAGACCACGGTGAGCTTGGCGCCGTCGCCGAGGACGTACTCCACGTTGGCGGCGAGCACCGCGTCACCGGTGTGGTCGACGACCACCACGGCCTCGGCGAAGGCGCCGAGCTCCACGACCTGGTGCCCGTAGGAGGTGCCGCCCTCGCCGTGCACCGTGATCCGGATCGGCTCGGCGAGGACGCTCTCCCGGGCGACGGTCACCACGGTCGCCGTCTCGAAGCCGGTGTACGCCTGGGCGGCGACCCGGTCCACAGGCGTCCCGGCGCGGCCGAGGCGGGCGTCGTCCCGGCCCACGGTCTCGACGGTGACGCCCGCGGGGGCGTTGATCGCGACCTTGACGCCGGAACCGGTGGCGACGGCGGTGCCGTCGTGCAGCCCGCGCAACCGGTCCAGCGGGGTGAACCGCCACTCCTCCTCCCGGCCGTGCGGCACCGGGAAGTCCGCCACGTCGAAGGACGGCGGGGCGCTCATGCGGGTGGCGACGGTCGACTCCGCCGCCACGGCGATGGCGCCGGCGGTGGTGGACCCCACCGGGGTGTTCTGAGCCTCAGCCATGGCTGTCTTGGTGCTCGCTTTCTGGTGAAGACGTGACGCGGTGGTGGCCCGGCGCGGGCCCCGTGCGGGCGGGCGGCCGGGTCAGCCGACCGCGCCCTCCATCTGGAGCTCGATCAGCCGGTTCAGCTCAAGGGCGTACTCCATGGGCAGCTCCTTGGCGATCGGCTCGACGAAGCCGCGCACGATCATCGCCATCGCCTCGAACTCGGTGAGGCCGCGGCTCATCAGGTAGAAGAGCTGGTCCTCGGAGACCTTGGAGACGGTCGCCTCGTGCCCCATCGACACGTCGTCCTCGCGGACGTCGACGTAGGGGTAGGTGTCCGAGCGGGAGACCGTGTCCACCAGCAGCGCGTCGCAGAGCACGTTGGACTTGGCGCCCGGCGCACCCTCGCCGATCTCGATGAGACCGCGGTAGGAGGTGCGTCCGCCGCCCCGGGCCACCGACTTGGAGACGATGTTCGAGGAGGTGTTGGGGGCCATGTGGACCATCTTGGCGCCCGCGTCCTGGTGCTGGCCCGCGCCCGCGAAGGCGATGGACAGGGTCTCGCCCTTGGCGTGCTCGCCCATCAGGTACACGGCCGGGTACTTCATGGTGACCTTGGAGCCGATGTTGCCGTCGACCCACTCCATGGTCGCGCCCTCGTAGGCCACGGCACGCTTGGTGACCAGGTTGTAGACGTTGTTCGACCAGTTCTGGATCGTCGTGTAGCGGCAGCGGGCGCCCTTCTTCACGATGATCTCGACCACCGCGGAGTGCAGCGAGTCGGACTTGTAGATCGGCGCGGTACAGCCCTCGACGTAGTGGACGTAGGCGTCCTCGTCGACGATGATCAGCGTCCGCTCGAACTGGCCCATGTTCTCGGTGTTGATGCGGAAGTACGCCTGGAGCGGGATCTCCACGTGCACGCCCTTGGGGACGTAGATGAAGGACCCGCCGGACCACACGGCCGTGTTGAGCGAGGCGAACTTGTTGTCGCCGACCGGGATGACGGTGCCGAAGTACTCCTTGAAGAGCTCCGGGTGCTCCTTGAGCGCGGTGTCGGTGTCCAGGAAGATGACGCCCTGCTCCTCCAGGTCCTCGCGGATCTGGTGGTAGACGACCTCGGACTCGTACTGCGCGGCGACACCGGCGACCAGCCGCTGCTTCTCCGCCTCGGGGATGCCGAGCTTGTCGTAGGTGTTCTTGATGTCCTCGGGCAGGTCCTCCCAGGACTCCGCCTGCTTCTCGGTGGAGCGCACGAAGTACTTGATGTTGTCGAAGTCGATGCCGGAGAGGTCGGAGCCCCAGTTCGGCATGGGCTTCTTCTCGAACAGGCGCAGGCCCTTGAGGCGGAGCTTGGTCATCCACTCCGGCTCGTCCTTCTTGGCCGAGATGTCCCGGACGACGTCCTCGCTGAGGCCGCGCTTGGCGGCGGCCCCGGCTGCGTCGGAGTCCGCCCAGCCGTATTCGTACGTGCCCAGCCCCTCGAGTTCGGGGTGGGCAGTCTCCGTGGGGAGAGTCATGCGGGGTTCCTCCCGGCCGTGCTTGCTGATGGGTGACGCTCTGTTCGGGGTGGTGTGCGGGGGGCCGTCCGCTCCGGCGGCTCCCTCGGCCCGGTCGGACCGGGCGCCGCAGGGGCGCCCGACGCGTCCGGCGCGTGGGGGATGTACGTGGTGCAGACGCCGTCGCCGTGGGCGATGGTCGCCAGCCGCTGGACATGGGTCCCGAGGAGACGGGAGAAGACCTCCGTCTCGGCCTCGCACAGCTGTGGGTACTGCTCCGCCACGTGGACGACCGGGCAGTGGTGCTGACACAACTGCTCGCCGCGCTGACGGCCGGGCGCGCTGCGCGCCGTAGCAGCGTACCCGTCCTCGGTGAGGGCCCTCGCCAGGGCCTCGGTGCGCTTCTCGGGCGGTGCGGCCTCGACCGCGGCGCGGTACGCCTCGGCGAGGTTGGCGATCCGGTCCCGCGCGAAGGCGGCGACGGCGGCCTCGCCGACGGCTCCGCCGCCCGCGGTGCGCGCGATCCAGCGCAAGGCGTCGGTGGCGAGCTTGTCGTACGACTGGTCGAAGGCGTCCCGACCGCAGTCGGTCAGGGCGAACACCTTGGCAGGTCGACCACGGGTACGGGCCCCGTACACTCGCTGCTCGCGCGCCTCGACGACACCGTCGCCGAGGAGCGCGTCCAGATGGCGACGGACGGCGGCCTGGGTGAGGCCGAGCCGGCCCGCGAGGGCGGCCACCGTCGACGGGCCGTGGTCCAGGATCGAGCGCGCGACGCGGTTGCGCGTGGAGCGCTCACCGGTCGCGGGGTCCTCCTGGGACGCCCCCTGGGGAGCGGTCCGGGCCTCGCCGACGTTTTTCACAACGCCATTGTTGCGTAATTCCCCGAAGACGGACAAGCAGCCGAGGTCAGCCGGGTCGGTGGCATCCGTCACTAAGGCTTACCTAACCGCCGCCCGTCTGCTATGGGGCGCACGGCTCCGCCGGTCGTGCGCCGGTCACCGCGACCGACCCCCCGGCCCCGGCGCCCCGCGCGCCTCCCTAGACTTGCGCCTCATGCGAAGCGAGCCCGTCCTCCAGGTCCACGGCCTGGTGAAGCGGTACGGAACCAGACCCCCCAAGACCGCCGTCGACGGCCTCGACCTGGTCGCCGGGGCGGGCGTCACCGCCGTGCTCGGGCCCAACGGCGCGGGCAAGACCTCCACCATCGAGGTGTGCGAGGGCTACCGCGCCCCCGACGCCGGCACCGTCCGGGTCCTCGGGCTGGACCCGCAGCGCGAGGCCGCGGCGCTGCGGACCCGGATCGGGGTGATGCTCCAGTCCGGCGGCGTCTACTCCGGGGCCCGCGCCGAGGAGATGCTGCGCCACGTCGCCCGGCTGCACGCCCATCCGCTCGACGTCCCCGCGCTGATCGAGCGCCTCGGCCTCGGCGGCTGCGGACGCACCGCCTACCGGCGGCTGTCCGGCGGACAGCAGCAGCGCCTGGCGCTCGCCATGGCCGTCGTCGGCCGCCCCGAGCTGGTCTTCCTGGACGAGCCCACCGCCGGACTGGACCCGCAGGCCCGCCGCGCCACCTGGGACCTGGTCCGCGAGCTGCGCGGGGACGGCGTGAGCGTCGTCCTCACCACGCACCACATGGACGAGGCCGAACAGCTCGCCGACGACGTCGCGATCATCGACGCCGGCAAGGTCATCGCCCAGGGCTCCCCCGAGCAGCTGTGCCGGGGCGGCGCGGAGAACACCCTGCGCTTCGGCGGACGCGCCGGGCTGGACCTGGAGTCCCTGCTGAAGGCCCTGCCCCCGGGCTCCGCGGCCGACGAGCCCGCCCCCGGCGGGTACCGGGTGACGGGGACCATCGACCCGCAACTGCTCGCCACCGTCACCTCCTGGTGCGCGCAGCACGGGGTGATGCCGGACCGGATCGCGGTGGAGCGGCACACCCTGGAGGACGTCTTCCTGGAGCTGACCGGTAGGGAGCTGCGCCCATGACCGCAGAGGTCGACCCCGTCGCCGAGCGCCCGCGCACGGGCCGCGGCACCTTCGCGCCCCGCCCCGGGGCGGCCCCGCTGCCGCGGATGATCGCCGCGCAGGCCGCCCTGGAGACCCGGATGCTACTGCGCAACGGCGAACAGCTGCTGCTGACGGTGATCATCCCGGCACTGCTGCTGGCCCTGTTCAGCTCGGTGGACGTGGTGGACACCGGAGAGGGGCCGGCGGTGGACTTCCTCGCCCCCGGGGTGCTGGCGCTCGCCGTGATGTCCACGGCGTTCACCGGGCAGGCCATCGCCACCGGCTTCGAACGCCGCTACGGGGTGCTCAAGCGGCTCGCGGTCTCCCCGCTGCCGCGCTGGGGGCTGATGACCGCGAAGTCGCTCTCCGTGCTGGTGGTCGAGGTGCTCCAGGTGGCGCTGCTCACCGTGATCGCCCTCGGTCTGGGCTGGTCGCCGCAGGGCAACCCGCTGACCGTGCTGCTGCTGTTGGTGCTCGGCACCGCCGCCTTCTCGGGGCTCGGGCTGCTGATGGCGGGGACGCTGAAGGCCGAGGCGACGCTCGCCGCGGCGAACCTGGTGTTCCTGCTGTTGCTCGTGGGCGGTGGCGTGGTGGTGCCGCTGGACACCTTCCCGTCGGCCGCGCAGGCCGCGCTGGAGTGGTTGCCCATCGCCGCGCTCGCCGAGGGCCTGCGCGAGGTGCTGCGGGACGGCGCCGCGCTGCCCTGGGACCACCTGGGCGTCCTCACCGGCTGGGCCGTCGTCTCCCTCGCCGCCGCCGGCCGGTTCTTCCGCTGGGAGTGACCGGCCGGCCTACGCATGCCCCTCGTGAAGCCGTGCACAAGCGGCCGCCTACCATGTGCATGTGCCAAACAGGACCCGACCCGACAGCGCCGGGGCTGCCCGCAATCCGCTGGCCTACATCGCCGCGCGCTGGTCCCCCGCCCCCCACATCGTCCGGCGGGCCGCGCTGGCCGCCCTCGTGATGATGGTCGTCATCGTCGTCACGGGTGGCGCCGTCCGGCTCACGGGCTCCGGCCTGGGCTGCCCCACCTGGCCGAAGTGCACCGACGACTCGCTGACCGCCACCCGTGAGATGGGGTTGCACGGGGTCATCGAGTTCGGCAACCGCCTGCTGACCTACGCGCTCTGCGCGGCGGTCGGCTGGGCGATCGTCGCCGCCCGCTCGCAGAAGCCCTGGCGGCGCTCGCTGACCCGGCTCGGCTGGGCGCAGTTCTGGCTGGTCATGGGCAATGCGGTGCTGGGCGGCATCGTCGTCCTCGTCGGCCTCAACCCGTACACGGTGGCCGCGCACTTCCTGCTGTCGACCGCGCTGATCGGGGTGGCCACGGTGATGTGGCAGCGCTCCCGCGAGGGCGACGCACCGCCCCGGCCGCTGGTCGGCAAGGCCGTCCAGCAGTTGGTCTGGGTGATGGTGGTGGTCACGGTGCTGCTGATCGCGGTCGGCACGGTGGTCACCGGTGCGGGTCCGCACGCCGGCGACTCCAGCGACGTGCCGCGGATGACCTTCGTCGGCTGGGAGACCGTCAGCAAGGTGCACGCCGTGCTCGCCTGGATCGTGGTGTCGCTGACCTTCGCCCTGTGGTTCGTGCTCAAGGCGGTGGACGCGCCCCGGGGGCCGCTGGACCGGACCCGGGACCTGTTCCTGGTGCTGCTGGCCCAGGGCGTCATCGGCTACGTCCAGTACTTCACCGACCTGCCCGAGGTGCTGGTCGGTCTGCACATGTTCGGCTCGTGCCTGGTGTGGATCGCGACCCTGCGGGTGTTGCTGGCGCTCCGGGAGCGGGCGCCGGAGCCGTCCCGGGTGCCGGCCCAGGCCGACCCGGCGCTGTCGTCGGTCTGAGGCCGGCCCGCACGCCGTTGTGGTGGGGCCGCCGGGGAGCGTTCCCCGGTGGCCCCACCGGCGTCCGTCCGCCCCACCGGGGCCGCCGGTCAGAGTCCGTATACCCGGCGGGCGTTGCCCGAGGCCAGCATCAACGCCACCCGGCGGGCGTCCGGGTAGGCCCATGAGCCGTCGCGCACCCACTCCCCCAGCACGTGCTCCACGGCGGTGCGGAACAGCCGCGCCCCCACCACGTACAGCTCGGGCAGCCCGTATCCGTCGGTGGAGAACAGCAGCTTGCCGAAGGGGGTCAGCTCCAGCATCTCCGCGAGGACGGCCCGGGCCCGGGCCCCGGTGTGACCGAGGGTCAGCCCCATGTCCGCGTAGACGTGCGGGTACACCGCGGCCAGGTAGCCGGCGCCCCGGTGGAAGGGGTAGCCGTGCAGCAGCACCAGGTCGCAGCCTCGGCCGGCGGTCGCCCGGACGAAGTCGGTGAGCAGCAGCGGGTCGGCCCGGTCGAGCCGGAGGTCGGGGTCGCCGAAGCCGGTGTGCAGTTGGAGCGGCAGTTCGGTCCCGACCGCGCTCCACAGCAGGTGGCGCAGGAGCACCGGATGGGTGAGGCGTTCCCCGGGGCTCCTTCCGGCGAGCCAGGCGGCGGCCGCCGACCGCACCTCGTCCGGGGCGGGCGGTTCGGGGGCGAGGGCCAGACCGTGCCGGTAGGCGGCGACGGATTTGAAGGCGACGGCGTGCGGGGCAGCGCCGCGCACCGCCGCGTCGAGGGCGTCGAGGAACGAGACGGCGTCCGCGGCGGTGTCGGCCACCCGCTCGGCGAGGGCTTCGAGGCGGACGACCTCCAGGGCCCGGCTGCCCGCGGCGCGGGAGAGCTCGCCGGGCGTGGTGAGCGCGCCCGGGAGTCCGGTGTCGACCAGGAAGGTGCCGATGCCGGTGGCACCCAGCAGTCGGCGGGCGACCTCCTCGGGGCCCAGCTCGCGGCGGCGGTTCAGGTAGCGGCTGGGGGAGGTGTGCGGGTCGAGGCCCAACAGCGGCGGGCACCAGCGGCGGACGGCGAAGCCGACCTGGCTGTCGAAGAAGCTGGTGCCGGGGGCGGCCGGGGCGTGCGACTCGGTGAGGTACGAGGCGAACCCCTCGGCGCCCGGGTCCTCGCGGAGGACGCCGTGGCAGTGGTGGTCCACCAGGGGCGGCAGGTCGAACATCAGTACCGCCAACGGGTCTCGGCGGCGATGCGTTCGGGCTCGCTGCCCGCGAAGTCCTCCGCCTCGGCCCGCCGCACCGCGAGCACCGCCCCGTACAGCACCTCCCCCATGGCCTCGCGCAGTTCCCCGGCGGCGGCGAAGTGCTCGACGGTCTCGTCGAGCGAGGTGGGCAGCCGTGGCACGTCCGGGCGGGCGACGGGGTCCCCGGTGACCGGGTCGGGCAGTTGGGCGCCCTCGGCGATGCCCGCGAGTCCGGCCGTGATGACGGCGCCCACCAGGAGGTAGGGGTTGGCGGCGGCGTCGAAGCACTTGAGTTCGGCGTGGCCCTCCCCCGGCACCAGGCGCAGCGCGGCCTCCCGGTTCTCCACGCCCCAGCAGCGGTGGGCACCGGCCCAGCGGGACGGTTGCAGCCGCAGGTAGCTGGCCGGGGAGGGGGCGCCGAGGGCGAGCAGTGCGGGCAGCCGGTCCAGTACGCCGGCGAGGAACGCCGCCGCCTGCGGGGCGAGCCCGTGGCGGGCGGTGGGGTCGCGGTGCAGGTCGGTGCCCTCGCGGTGCAGACCGAGGTGGAGGTGGCAGCCGTTGCCGACCTCCGCCGCGTGGAACGCCGGGGCGAACGAGGCCCGCAACCCGTGCCGGGCGCTGACCGCGCGGACGGTCTCGCGGACCAGGACGAGGTCGTCGGCCGCGGCGACCGGCCCGTCGGCGGGTGCGGTGGACACCTCGAACTGCCCGGGTGCGTACTCCGGGTGGAACTGGAGCACCCGCAGGCCCTGTTCGGCGAGGGCCTGGAGCAGGTCCCGGCCGTAGTCGGCGAGTTCCACGATGCGGGTCATGCCGTAGGCGGGCCCGGTGGTGGGGCTGCTGCCGTCCGGACGGCGCAGGATCCACTCGGTCTCGAAGCCCATGGTGAACCGCAGGCCGAGCCCGGCGGCCCGGGCTGCGGCCCGGCGGGCGAAGTCGCGCTGGTCGCCGGCGTAGCGGCGGCCGTCCTGTTCGTGGCGGTCCGCCGGCGACCAGGCCCAGCCGGGCTGGGCGGCCAGCGGGACGATCCGCTCCGGATCGGGGAAGAGCCGCAGGTCACCGTCGGGGCCGCCGAGGTGGGGGGAGCTGACCATCCGGTCGGCCGAGGTGTAGACGTCGAAGCAGGGCGAGAGGCCCACGCCCCGTTCGGCGACCTCGGCGAGCCGGGCCAGGGGGAACGTCTTGGCGCGGCAGATCCCGGCGTTGTCCACCGTGGTCAGGGCGATGTTCCGGACGCCCCGGTCGGCGAGTTCGGCCGCTCTGATCCGCCACTCCCCCCGTGCGTCCCGCCCGTCGCTGCCGTCCCTGGCACCCATGACCCGCTCCTTCGTCTCGGCGGATGTGCCGGTTCCCCGGAGCATCCGGTCCGCCCGGTGGTCCGACACCTTCCCTGGGATAACGGGCCGGACGCGCAGGGGGTGTGCCTTCGGGAGCGGACGGACGGCGCACGGTGGTGCGCGGTCAGCGGCGGGCGAAGCCGCCGAGTTGGCTCCCGGCCATCCGGGACCACTCGTAGGGGCCGGTGCGGACCCGGGCCGCGAAGGCGCCGTCGAAGGTCGCGTGCACGGTGATCCCGGCCCGGTCCACGGCCGCCTGCGCCACCTCGGGGGACGGGGCCACCAGGTCCCCCCAGGCCCCGTCGCTGCCGACGAGGACGATGCGGGCGCCCTTGCGGCCCAGGTGGGCGACGTGGCCTTCGGTCCCGCCGTGGGCCTTGCCGAAGGCGCCGATCTCCCGGGCCAGTCGGTTCACCCGGCGCCGTACCCGGGCCGTCGGTTCGCTGCTGCCCGCGGTCGGGGCGGGCTGTGCGTTCTCCATGACCGGAGCCTACCGGCGAGTAGGAAGGCGGGGAACCCCGTGCCGGGACACGACGGAGCGCCGCCACCCCGGGCGGGGGCGGCGGCGCTCGGTGCCGGAGCTCAGCGCAGGAAGGGGTCCACGGCGACGGCCACGAACAGCAGCGAGACGTAGGTGATGGACCAGTGGAACAGGCGCATCTCCTTCAGCTTCGCGCCGGTGAGGCCGTTCTTCGCCCGGGCGAGCAGCCCGTGCGCCTCCCAGAGCCACCAACCGCCGGTGACCAGGGCGACCGCGGTGTAGAACCAGCCGGTGTAGCCGAGCGGGGTCAGCAGCAGCGACACCCCGACCATCACCCAGCTGTACGCGACGATCTGCCGGGCGACCACCTTGTTGGAGGCGAGCACGGGCAGCATCGGGACGCCGACCCGGGCGTAGTCCTCCTTGACCTTCATCGACAGCGGCCAGTAGTGCGGCGGCGTCCAGAAGAAGATGACGAGGAAGAGGATGACGGCGGCCCAGGAGAGCGAGTTGGTGACGGAGGACCAGCCGATCAGCACCGGCAGGCAACCCGCGATGCCGCCCCAGACGATGTTCTGGGTGGTGCGCCGCTTCAGGATCATCGTGTAGACGACCACGTAGAAGAGGAGGGCGCCCAGCGCCAGCCACGCGGAGAGCCAGTTGACGAAGAGGCCGAACCACAGGGTGGAGACCACGGCGAGGGTGATGCCGAAGACCAGCGCCTCGCGGGGCGAGACCATCCCGGTGACCAGGGGCCGGCGGGCGGTCCGCTCCATCAACGCGTCGATGTCCCGGTCGATGTACATGTTCAGCGCGTTGGCGCCGCCCGCGGAGAGGTAACCGCCGATCGTCGTCATCAGCACGAGCCTGAGGCTGGGCACGCCCTGCTGTGCCAGGAACATCACGGGAATCGTGGTGATCAGCAGCAGTTCGATGATCCGCGGCTTGGTCAGCGCCACGAACGCCATGACCCGGGCTCGCAGCGGCCGGTGTCCCCGGCTCGTCCGCAGCATTCCCGCCGGACGGGATTCAACGGCCGTCACGCACACCCCTGACAGAGACATCAAAGCAAGCCTCCGGCTAGGCAGTCCCCGGCAACGGCTCGCGCGTACCACGCCACTGTAGACGTTGGCCTTACCTCGCCCTTCGCGGGGGTCGCTCGTGTTGGAGCGGGCTCCCCGACGCCTTCGCGACCTCGTGGTTCCCCCGCCGACGGCGGGCTGGCCGCCGTTCGGGCGACCCCGGGAGCCACGGTTCGGGGGCGCGCCCGCAGGGCGCTCGGGCGTGCCGGAGGGAGGGGCGCCGGACCGGAGGGCGACCCGGGCGGGTGCGGCCAGCGGTGCACGGCGTCCGCTCAGCGGAATGCGCGGGAGGGCCCCGAGAGGCGAACGGAAGCGGGCCCCGGCAGTCTGGTAGTTAAGCGAAAAATCGCACGTGGCGACGGCGGTAGGCTCGGCAGCGACCGGTGGGTGCTCGGACGCACCGGTTTCGGCGACGTGTCGTGCACCGCGGACGTCCCGGCCCGCACCGCCGCGGGCTGCGCCCGATACCCGACAACCCCGTTTTCCGAGCTTTCCGAGGACACCGAGAGGAGCCCTGACCCAGGGTGAGCACCAAGCCGACCACGACCGACCTCGACTGGACCGAACTGGACCAGCGTGCCGTGGACACCGCCCGTGTCCTTGCCGCCGATGCCGTACAGAAGGTCGGCAACGGCCATCCCGGTACCGCCATGAGCCTGGCGCCGGCCGCGTACACCCTCTTCCAGAAGGTGATGCGGCACGACCCCGCCGACCCGCAGTGGACCGGCCGCGACCGGTTCGTGCTCTCCGCCGGGCACTCGTCGCTGACCCTCTACACCCAGCTGTACCTGGCCGGGTTCGGCCTGGAGCTGGACGACCTGAAGGCGTTCCGCACCTGGGGCTCCAAGACCCCGGGCCACCCGGAGTACGGGCACACCGCCGGGGTCGAGACCACCACCGGTCCGCTGGGCCAGGGCGTCGCCAACGCGGTGGGCATGGCGATGGCGGCCCGCTACGAGCGCGGCCTCTTCGACCCGGAGGCGGCCCCCGGCACCTCCCCCTTCGACCACCACGTGTTCGTGATCGCCGGTGACGGCTGCCTCCAGGAGGGCATCTCCGCCGAGGCGTCCTCCCTGGCCGGGCACCAGAAGCTCGGCAACCTGGTGCTGCTGTGGGACGACAACCACATCTCCATCGAGGGCGACACCGAGACCGCGGTCTCCGAGGACACCGCGGGGCGGTACGAGGCGTACGGCTGGCACGTGCAGCGCGTCGAGCCGCAGGCCAACGGCGACCTCGACCCGGTGGCCCTGTACGCGGCGCTGGAGGCGGCCAAGGCGGAGACCGAGCGCCCGTCGTTCATCGCGATGCGTTCGATCATCGCCTGGCCCGCGCCCAACGCCCAGAACACCGAGGCCGCCCACGGCTCGGCGCTCGGCGAGGAGGAGGTCGCGGCCACCAAGCGGGTCCTCGGCTTCGACCCGGAGCAGAGCTTCGAGGTCGCCGACGAGGTCATCGCCCACACCCGGGCCGCGCTGGACCGGGGCCGGGAGGCCCGCGGCGAGTGGGAGAAGGGCTTCGCTGCCTGGCGCACCGCCCACCCGGAGCGCGCCGCCGAGTTCGACCGGATCGCGGCCAACGAGCTCCCCGCGGGCTGGGAGGACAAGCTCCCGGTGTTCGAGGCGGGCAAGAGCGTGGCGACCCGGGCCGCGTCCGGCAAGGTGCTCCAGGCACTCGGCGCGGTGATCCCGGAGCTGTGGGGCGGTTCCGCCGACCTGGCCGGGTCCAACAACACGACCATCGACAAGAACTCGTCGTTCCTCCCCGAGGGCAACCCCCTCCCGGAGGCCCACCCCTACGGGCGGACCATCCACTTCGGCATCCGCGAACACTCGATGGCCGCGGAGATGAACGGCATCGCCCTGCACGGCAACACCCGCATCTACGGCGGCACCTTCCTGGTGTTCTCCGACTACATGCGCAACGCGGTGCGGCTCTCGGCCCTGATGCACCTGCCGGTGACGTACGTGTGGACGCACGACTCCATCGGCCTCGGCGAGGACGGCCCGACCCACCAGCCGGTCGAGCACCTGGCCTCGCTGCGGGCGATCCCGGGGCTGAGCGTGGTCCGCCCGGCCGACGCCAACGAGACGGCGATCGCCTGGCGCGAGATCCTGCGCCGGCACACCAAGGTGTTCGGCGAGGGCACCCCGCACGGGCTGGCGCTGACCCGGCAGGGCGTGCCGGTGTACGCCCCGAACGAGGACGCGGCCAAGGGCGGCTACGTGCTGTTCGAGGCGGAGGGCGGCGCCCCCGAGGCGGTGCTGATCGCCACCGGCTCCGAGGTCCACCTCGCGGTGGAGGCCCGGGAGCGGCTCCAGGCGTCCGGCGTGCCGACCCGGGTGGTGTCGATGCCGTCCGTGGAGTGGTTCGAGGAGCAGCCGCAGGAGTACAAGGACGCGGTGCTGCCGCCGTCGGTGCGGGCGCGGGTCGCCGTCGAGGCGGGCATCGGGCTGACCTGGCACCGCTACGTCGGGGACGCGGGCCGCATCGTGTCGCTGGAGCACTTCGGTGCCTCGGCGGACGGCAAGGTCCTGTTCCGCGAGTTCGGCATCACCGCGGAGGCGGTCGAGGCCGCCGCCCGGGAATCCCTGGCCGCCGTTCAGCGCTGACGCCAGTAGACGCAGAGATCACGTAGGAGTTGCTTTTCCCATGACCGACGCACTCAAGCGCCTCTCCGACGAAGGCGTGGCGATCTGGCTGGACGACCTGTCGCGCAAGCGCATCACGTCCGGCAACCTCGCCGAACTGATCGACCAGCAGCACGTCGTCGGCGTCACCACCAACCCGTCGATCTTCCAGAAGGCCATCTCCGGCGGCGACGGCTACGAGGCCCAGCTCGCCGACCTCGCGGCCCGCAGGCTGACGGTCGACGAGGCCGTCCGCATGATCACCACGGCGGACGTCCGGGACGCCGCGGACGTCCTGCGTCCGCTGTTCGACTCGACCGGCGGCCAGGACGGCCGGGTGTCCATCGAGGTGGACCCGCGGCTGGCGCACGACACCCGGGCGACCGTCGCCGAGGCCAAGCAGTTGGCCTGGCTGGTGGACCGGCCGAACACGCTGATCAAGATTCCGGCGACCAAGGCCGGCCTGCCGGCGATCACCGAGGTCATCGGCCTCGGCATCAGCGTCAACGTCACGCTGATCTTCTCGCTGGAGCGCTACCGCGCCGTGATGGACGCCTACCTGGCCGGTCTGGAGAAGGCGAAGGCCGCCGGCCTGGACCTGTCCGAGATCCGCTCGGTGGCCTCCTTCTTCGTGTCCCGGGTGGACACCGAGATCGACAAGCGGCTGGACGGGCTCGGCACCCCCGAGGCCGCCGCCGCCCGCGGCAAGGCGGGGCTCGCCAACGCCCGGCTCGCCTACCAGGCGTACGAGGAGGTCGTCTCCTCCGACCGCTGGCTGGCGCTGGACAAGGCCGGCGCCCACCCGCAGCGTCCGCTGTGGGCCTCGACCGGGGTGAAGGACCCGGCGTACAAGGACACCCTGTACGTCGACGACCTGGTCGCCCCGGGCACCGTGAACACCATGCCGGAGGCCACCCTGGAGGCCACCGCCGACCACGGGGTCATCACCGGCAACACCATCGCCGGTACGTACGAGCAGGCGCGGGCCGACCTCGACGCGGTCGAGGCGCTCGGCATCTCGTACGACGACGTGGTGAACCTGCTGGAGGACGAGGGCGTCGAGAAGTTCGAGGCGGCCTGGAACGACCTGCTGGCATCGACCGAGGCGGAGCTGAAGCGCCTCGCCCCCTCGGAAGGCTGAGACCCTTGACATCCGTCCACGGAGCCAATCCGCTTCGTGACGCCGCGGACCGACGGCTCCCGCGCATCGCGGGGCCGTCGGGCCTGGTCATCTTCGGCGTCACGGGCGACTTGTCCCGTAAGAAGCTGATGCCCGCCGTCTACGACCTCGCCAACCGGGGTCTGTTGCCGCCGGGCTTCTCGCTGGTGGGCTTCGCCCGCCGGGAGTGGCAGAACGAGGACTTCGCACAGGAGGTCCACGACGCCGTCAAGGAGCACGCCCGCACCCCCTTCCGGGAGGAGGTGTGGCACCAGCTGATCCAGGGCATGCGCTTCGTCCAGGGCGACTTCGACGACGACGACGCCTTCGAGCACCTGCGGGCCACGATCACCGACCTGGACCAGGCGCAGGGCACCGGCGGCAACTTCGCCTTCTACCTGTCGGTCCCGCCGAAGTTCTTCCCGCTGGTCGTGAAGCAGCTCAAGAAGCACGGCCTGGCCGACCAGGAGAACGGTTCCTGGCGCCGGGCGGTCATCGAGAAGCCGTTCGGGCACGACCTGGCGTCCGCGCAGGAGCTCAACGCGATCGTCCACGAGGTGTTCACCCCGGACCAGGTGTTCCGGATCGACCACTACCTGGGCAAGGAGACCGTCCAGAACATCCTGGCGCTCCGCTTCGCCAACACCCTGTTCGAGCCGATCTGGAACCGGTCCTACGTCGACCACGTGCAGATCACCATGGCCGAGGACATCGGCATCGGCGGCCGGGCCGGCTACTACGACGGCATCGGCGCCGCCCGGGACGTCATCCAGAACCACCTGCTGCAACTGCTCGCGCTGACCGCCATGGAGGAGCCCGCCTCCTTCGACGCGGACGCGCTGGCCGCGGAGAAGACCAAGGTCCTCGGGGCCGTGAAGCTCCCCGCCGACCTGGGCGCCGACACGGTCCGTGCCCAGTACGCCGAGGGCTGGCAGGGCGGCGAGAAGGTCATCGGCTACCTCCAGGAGGACGGCATCGACGGCCGGTCGAAGACCGACACCTACGCGGCCGTGAAGCTCCAGATCGACAACCGCCGCTGGGCGGGGGTCCCGTTCTACCTGCGCACCGGCAAGCGGCTGGGCCGCCGGGTGACCGAGATCGCGGTGGTCTTCCAGCGCGCCCCGCACTCCCCCTTCGACCACACCGCGACCGAGGAGCTGGGGCAGAACGCCCTGGTCATCCGGGTCCAGCCGGACGAGGGCGTCACCGTGCGCTTCGGCTCCAAGGTGCCGGGCACCTCGATGGAGGTCCGGGACGTGTCCATGGACTTCGCGTACGGCGAGTCCTTCACGGAGTCCAGCCCGGAGGCGTACGAGCGACTGATCCTGGACGTGCTGCTCGGCGACTCCAACCTCTTCCCCCGCACGGAGGAGGTCGAGCTGTCCTGGAAGATCCTGGACCCGATCGAGCGCTACTGGGACGGCCACGGCAAGCCCGCGCAGTACGCGTCCGGGACGTGGGGCCCCGCCGAGGCGGACGAAATGCTCGCACGAGACGGACGGAGCTGGCGCCGGCCATGAACATCGACCTTACGGACACCACGGCCAGCCGGATCAACAAGGCGATGGTCGAGGCCCGCCGCGCCATCGGCTCGCCGGCCGTCGGCATGGTGCTGACCCTGGTCATCGTCACCGACGAGGAGAACGCCTACGACGCGCTGAAGGCGGCCAGCGAGGCCTCGCGCGAACACCCCTCGCGCACCGTGGTGGTCATCCGCCGGGTGTCGCGCTCCCCACGGGGCCGCACCACCTCCCGGCTGGACGCCGAGGTCCGGGTGGGCGGCGAGGCCGGCACCGGGGAGACCGTGGTGCTGCGGCTGTACGGCGAGGTCGTGGACCACGCGCAGTCGGTGGTGCTGCCGCTGCTGCTGCCGGACGCGCCGGTCGTGGTGTGGTGGCCGATCAACGCGCCCTCCGACCCGGCGCGCGACCCGCTGGGCGCGCTCGCCCAACGGCGGATCACCGACGCCTACACGGCCGAGCACCCGGTCGGGGAGCTGTCGGCCCGGGCCGACAGCTACGCCCCCGGGGACACCGACCTGTCCTGGACCCGGATCACCCCGTGGCGGTCGATGCTGGCCGCGGCCCTGGACCAGATCGTCTGCACGGTCACGGCCGCCGAGGTCGAGGGCGAGGAGTTCAACCCCAGTGTGGAGCTGCTGGCCATGTGGCTGGCGGAACGGCTGGGAACTCCGGTGACCCGGACCGTGTCGAGCGGCCCCGGGCTGACCGCGGTGCGGCTCCAGACCGACTGCGGCCAGATCGGGCTGGACCGCCCGGACGGCTCGTTGGCCACGCTGTCCATCGCCGGGCAGCCGGACCGTGCGGTCGCGCTCAAGCGGCGGGAGACCGCCGAGCTGATCGCGGAGGAGTTGCGGCGGCTGGACCCGGACGACACCTACGCCTCCGTCCTGCGGTTCGGGGTGGGCCGGTTGGTGGACACCGCGAACGGTGACGCCCCCGCCGGGCGGGAGCCCGCGCCGGAGCCGTCGCAGGAGCAGGGACCGGACGCGGCCGGGGAGGCCAAGCCCCCGGCCAAGGCGGCGAGGAAGCCGGCGGCCCGGAAGGCGCGCACGTGAGCACACCGCAACTGGTGGTCCACCGGGACAAGGAGCTGATGGCGCAGGCCGCCGCCGCCCGGTTGATCACGAAGATCGTGGACGCCCAGGCCGCCCGGGGCTCCGCCTCGGTGGTGCTCACCGGCGGGCGCAACGGCAACGCGGTGCTCGCCGCACTGGGCGCCGCACCGGCCCGGGACGCCGTGGACTGGTCGCGGATCGACCTGTGGTGGGGTGACGAGCGCTTCCTCCCGGAGGGCGACCCCGAGCGGAACGTCACCCAGGCCCGGGCGGCCCTGTTGGACGCGGTACCGCTGGACCCCGAACGGGTGCACGCGATGCCGGCCTCCGACGGGCCGTACGCGACCGGCGGGCCGGAGGGCGACGGGGCGGACACCGCCGCCGCCGCGTACGCCGCCGAACTGGCCGCCGCCGCGGGCCCCGAGGACCACGGACCCGTGCCCACCTTCGACGTGCTGATGCTGGGCGTCGGCCCGGACACCCACGTGGCCTCGCTCTTCCCGGAGCTGCCGGGGGTACGGGAGACGGAGCGGACGGTGGTCGGAGTGCACGGAGCGCCGAAGCCGCCGCCCACCCGGATCTCGCTGACCCTGCCCGCCATCCGGGCCGCCCGTGAGGTGTGGCTGCTCGCGGCGGGCGAGGACAAGGCGGAGGCCGTGGCCATCGCCCTGTCCGGGGCGGGCGAGGTGCAGGCCCCGGCCGCCGGGGCACGGGGGCGGGCGCGGACCCTGTGGCTGCTGGACGCGGCCGCCGCCTCCGGGCTGCCCCGGGAGCTGTATCCGCCGGCCTCCCCGTAGGGGCCCCCTCCCCGTACGGTCCGATCGACGCGCGTGCCGGGCACCCGGAGGTTCGGGTGCCCGGCACCGTCATGTCAACGGCCGCGCAGCTCCCGGTACTTGGCGACCAGGGCCGTGCTGGAGGCGTCGAGGCCGGGGACCTCGGCGCCCTCGGTCAGGGCGGGCTCCACCCGCTTGGCGAGCACCTTGCCCAGTTCCACGCCCCACTGGTCGAACGAGTCGATGTGCCACACCGCGCCCTGGACGAAGACCTTGTGTTCGTACAGGGCGATGAGCTGGCCGAGCACCGAGGGCGTCAGCTCCTTGGCGAGGACGGTGGTCGTCGGGTGGTCGCCGGGGAACGTCTTGTGGGGGACCAGGTGCTCCGGGACCCCTTCGGCGCGCACCTCCTCCGCCGTCTTGCCGAAGGCGAGGGCCTGGGTCTGGGCGAAGAAGTTGGCCATCAGCAGGTCGTGCTGTGCGGCGAGGCCGGGGGCGAGGTCGGCCACCGGCTCGGCGAAGCCGATGAAGTCGGCCGGGATCAGCTTGGTGCCCTGGTGGAGCAACTGGTAGTAGGCGTGCTGCCCGTTGGTGCCCGGGGTCCCCCACACCACCGGGCCGGTCTGCCAGGCGACGGGTTCGCCGTCGCGGTCGACGTACTTGCCGTTGGACTCCATGTCCAGCTGCTGGAGGTAGGCGGCGAACTTGGACAGGTAGTGCGAGTACGGCAGCACCGCGTGCGACTGGGCGTCGTGGAAGTTGCCGTACCAGATGCCGAGCAGCCCGAGCAGCAGCGGCACGTTCTGCTCGGGCGGGGCGTTGCGGAAGTGGCGGTCCACGATGTGGAAGCCGTCGAGCATCTCCCGGAACCGCTCCGGCCCGATGGCGATCATCAACGACAGCCCGATGGCCGAGTCGTAGGAGTAGCGCCCGCCGACCCAGTCCCAGAACTCGAACATGTTCGCCGGGTCGATGCCGAAGTCGGCGACCTTCTCGGCGTTGGTCGACAGCGCCACGAAGTGCCGTGCCACCGCTTCCTGACCGGCCGACAGCCCGTCGAGCAGCCAGCTGCGGGCGGCGGTGGCGTTGGTGATGGTCTCGATGGTGGTGAAGGTCTTGGAGGCGACGATGAACAGGGTCTCCGCGGCGTCCAGGTCGCGGACCGCCTCGTGCAGGTCGGCGCCGTCCACGTTCGACACGAAACGGAACGTCAACGAGCGGTCCGTGTACGAGCGCAGCACCTCGTAGGCCATGGCGGGACCGAGGTCGGAGCCGCCGATGCCGATGTTGACGACGTTCTTGATCCGGGCCCCGGTGTGGCCGGTCCACTCCCCGGAACGGATCCGTTCGGCGAAGGCGCCCATCCGGTCGAGGACCCGGTGCACCGCGGGCACCACGTTGCGCCCGTCCGCCTCGATGACGGCGTCGACGGGCGCGCGCAGCGCGGTGTGCAGGACCGCACGGTCCTCGGTGGTGTTGATCTTCTCCCCGCGGAACATGGCGTCCCGCAGCGCGTACACCCCGGCGGCCTCGGCCAGTTGGCGCAGCAGGCGCAGGGTGTCGTCGGTGACCAGGTGCTTGGAGTAGTCGATGTAGAGGTCACCGACCTGGAGCGCGTAGCGGGTGGCGCGGTCCGGGTCGGCGGCGAACAGGTCGCGCAGCCGCAGTGCGTCCTGTTCCTCCCGGTGCTTGACCAGGGCGGTCCACTCGGGCGTCTGGTGGAGCCGAGTACGGCCTTCTGCATTCATCTCGGACTTCGTCCTTCTCTCTGCCGTCGCCTGTTGCCGTGCCTTGCCGCGGGCACTCTCCAACCTAGTTGATCAGGGGCCCGGACGACGGTCGCCCACAGCTGCCGGCCCCGCCCCGGACCCGGGACAGCAGGACGAGGGCGGCCAGGGCGAAGGTCGCCGCGGCCAGGTGGGCCGGCGCCCGCGGACCCCACCCGGTGGCCGCGACGCCGCCGAGCAGGGCGCCGAGCGCGCCGGCCCCGATGCTCAGGGTGCGGAACGCCGCGCTCACCCGACCGAGCGACCCGGGTGGCGTGCGGAGTTGGGTCACCGTCGTCTGCTGGACGTTCCACACCAGGCCCAGGAAGCCGAACGCCACCAGGGCGGCCACCAGGACGGCGATGCCGGGGGCCGCGCCGGCGGCGACCAGGGCGCCGCCCTGTCCGACCGCGCAGCACAGCAGCGTCCGGAGGGCTCCGAGCCGGTCGCCGAGGCGGCGGGCGAGGAATCCGGCGACGAGGCTGCCGACCGCGTACCCCGTCAGGGCGAGGGCGTACTCCCCCTCCCCCGCGTGCAGCCCGTCGGTAACGAGGACGATCAGGGTGGCGACCAGGGCGCCCACCCCGAGGTTGGTGAGGGCGGTGGCGGTGCACAGCGCCCGGAGCACCCCGTCCCGCCACAGCGACCGCACTCCCCGGACCACCTCGGTGCGCAGGCCCGCCCCCGGGGCCTGGGACGGGCGGTCGGGCGGGTCGACCGGGCGCAGGGCGGTCAGCAGGGCCGCGGCCAGCAGATAGGTGAGCGCGTCCACGGCGTAGGGGGCGGCAGCGCCCAGGGTCAGCACGAGGGGGACCAGCGGGACGGCGATCAGCCCGCCGGCGATCTGTTGTCCCGTCATCAGCCGGGCGTTGGCGCTGGCCAGCGCATCCGCGGGGACCAGCGCGGGCAACAGGGCGGTGGCGGCGTTGTCGAAGAGCGTCTGGAGGGTGGTGAGGGCGAGGGCCAGCACCACCAGCAGTCCGATCGACGCCCGGTCGAGGGCGACGGCCACCGCGAACGCGCCGACCAGCAGGGCGCGGACCAGGTCGACGTGGATCATGGCGCGCCGCTGGTCGAGGCGGTCGGCGAGGGCGCCGCCGAGGAGCCCGAAGACCAGCCACGGCAGGTATCCGCTGGCCGTGACGGTCGCGATCAGCAGGGGTTCGTCGGTGAGGGTCGCCGCGAGCAGGGGCAGCGCGGCGGTGCGCAGGGCGTCGCCGAAGCGGGACAGCACGGCCGCCGCCCACAGCCGTCCGAATCCGCCGCGCCACCGCACGGCCGTGGCGGTGCTCCCCCGCACTCCGCTGGTCACGGCCACCGCTCCGGCCCCCCGTCGTCGCCCACCGATCACTGGCGCAACCGTAGGGCCCGCCACTGACAGGGGTGCACGACCTGCGGGAACGCGAGGGGCCGGGCGCCCCGTGGGGTCCCGGCCCGGGTGGGTCCGCCGTCAGATCTCGCCGCGCAGCTTCGCCAGCGCCTCGGCGAGGATCGCCTCGCCGTCGGCGTCGCTCCGCCGTTCCCGCACATAGGCGAGGTGCGTCTTGTACGGCTCGGTCCGCGGGGGGGCCGGGGGGTTGTCCCGGTCCTGCCCCGCGGGGAAACCGCACCGCGGGCAGTCCCAACTGTCGGGGACCTGCGCGTCGCTGGCGAAGCTCGGCTGCGTCTCGTGCCCGTTCGAGCACCAGAAGGAGATGCGCAGCCGTGGCGCGGACTCGCCGCGCTCGGCCTCGCCCATCGGCCCCGCCCCGACCCGGCTTCCTCGGATCGCGTTGCCACTTGCCACGGTCGTAACTCCCTGCGTGATGGTGCCGCGAAGCGAGTCGGCGTAACGCTTCGCTGCGAGCGCCTCAGTCTACGTAAGGCCCAACGCGCGTCCAGGGACGGGAGTTACCCCCTGCCCCGAGACGCAAGCCCCATGATAGGCCGCGCCGGGGGGCGCGGACCCGTCATGGGGCTCGACGTGGCGTGCGGGTGCGACGGACGAGGCTCAGTTGTCGAGCTTCATCATGATCGCGAGGGCGACGATGCAGGCGAACCAGAGCAGGCCGACCACGACGGTGATCCGGTCGAGGTTGCGCTCGGCGACCGAGGAGCCGCCGACCGACGACTGCATGCCGCCGCCGAACATGTCGGACAGACCGCCGCCCTTGCCCTTGTGCATCAGCACCAGCAGCGTGAGCAGCAGGCTGAAGACGATCACGGCGATCGAGAACCCGAAAACCACAGCGAACTCCCTTTCCGGGGTCTTCCCTCGGATCTTGATGGACGGCGCGGGGGCCGCGGACGTCGGACGGGCCGGTGGACGTCCGCCCCGCGGGACCCTGTGGTACCCGCGTGCCGAGCGCCGTGCCCGTCTTCCGGCCGTCGGCCCCCGCAAGGGTACGACGGATCGTCGCTAGCGCCTACTCACGCCTGCTCGAAGCGGACGATCCTGACGAACTCGTCGGCGTCCAGTGCGGCACCGCCGACGAGGGCGCCGTCCACGTCGGGCTGCGCCATGATCGCGGCGACGTTGCCGGACTTCACGGAGCCGCCGTACTGGATGCGGACCTTCTCGGCGAGTTCCTTGGAGTAGAGCTCGGCGAGCCGGCCGCGGATCGCCGAGCACACCTCCTGGGCGTCCTCGGGCGTGGCGACCTCGCCGGTGCCGATGGCCCACACGGGCTCGTAGGCGATGACGATGGTCTCGGCCTGCTCGGCGGGCAGGTCCTTGAGGGCCCCGTCCAGCTGGTTGAGGGTGTGCGGCACCTGCTGGCCCGCCTTGCGCACCTCCAGGCCCTCGCCCACGCACAGGATCGGGGTGATCCCGTGCTTGAAGGCGGCCTTGACCTTGGCGTTGCACAGCTCGTCGGTCTCGCCGTGGTACTCGCGGCGCTCCGAGTGGCCCACCGCCACGTAGGCGCAGTTCAGCTTGGCGAGCATCACCCCGGAGACCTCGCCGGTGTACGCACCGGAGTCGTGCGCCGAGAGGTCCTGCGCGCCGTACTTGATCTTCAGCTTGTCGCCGTCGACGAGGGTCTGCACGGACCGCAGGTCGGTGAAGGGCACCAGGACGGCGACCTCGACGGCCTCGTAGTCCTTGTCCGCGAGGGCGAAGGCGAGCTTCTGGGTGTGGGCGATGGCCTCGAGGTGGTTGAGGTTCATCTTCCAGTTGCCCGCCATCAGCGGGGTACGGGTCTGGTTCGTCATGAAGGTTCAGTTCTCCAGTGCGGCGAGACCGGGGAGCGTCTTGCCCTCAAGGTATTCGAGGGAGGCGCCGCCGCCGGTCGAGATGTGACCGAATGCCCGCTCGTCGAAGCCCAGGGTGCGCACGGCCGCGGCGGAGTCGCCGCCGCCGACGACCGTGAATCCCGGGGAGTCGATCAGGGCCTGGGCGACCGCGGTGGTGCCCTCGGCGTAGTCGGGGTGCTCGAAGACACCCATGGGGCCGTTCCAGAAGACGGTGGCCGCGTCGGCCAGCTTCGCCGCGTACAGCTCACGGGTCCTCGGACCGATGTCCAGGCCCTGCTGGTCGGCCGGGATGGCGTCCGCGGCGACCGTGGTGGGGTGGGCCGGGGCCTTGGTCTTCAGGTCCGGGAAGCGGGGGGCGACCAGGAGGTCGACCGGGAGCACGAACTCCACACCGCGCTCGGCGGCCCGCTTCAGGTACTCCTGGACGGCCGGGATCTGGTCCTCCTGGAGCAGCGAGGTGCCCACCTCGTGGCCCTGGGCCTTGAGGAAGGTGTACGCCATGCCGCCGCCGATGAGGATGCGGTCGGCCCGCTCCAGCAGGTGGTCGATCACCCCGAGCTTGTCGGAGACCTTGGCGCCGCCGAGCACGACCGCGTAGGGCCGCCGGACGTCCTCGGTGAGCTTCTCCAGGACGCCGACCTCGGTGGCGATCAGATGCCCGGCGTAGTGCGGCAGCCGGGCCGGCAGGTCGAGGACGGAGGCGTGCCCCCGGTGCACGGCGCCGAAGCCGTCGCCCACGTAGACGTCGGCGAGGGCGGCGAGGCGGTCGGCGAACTCCCCGCGTTCGGCGTCGTCCTTGGAGGTCTCCCCCGGGTTGAAGCGCAGGTTCTCCAGGACGGCGACCTGGCCCGGCTGGAGGCCGTCCACGGCCTCGTGGGCGGCGGCCCCCACGGTGTCCTGGGCGAAGGCGACCGGCGCACCGAGCAGTTCACCGAGGCGCTCGGCCGCGGGCAGCAGCGAGAACACCGGGTCGGGGGCGCCCTGGGGGCGGCCCAGGTGCGAGGCGACGACGACCTTGGCGCCCGCTTCGGCCAGCGCCTTCACGGTGGGCAGCACGGCACGGATGCGCCCGTCGTCGGTGATGGTGCCGTCGGCGAGCGGCACGTTGAGGTCCGCGCGCACGAAGACCCGCTTGTTGTCGACGCCTTCGGCGAGGAGTTCGTCGATCGTCTTCATTCAGTCGCTCCTAGTACTCCAACGAGGAGGTCTCGCAGGGCGTTGCGAGGAACTGCGGGGGCGCAGGGTGCTCCCCGCAGGGCTTGTGCATGTGAGAGGGCCCGGGCGAGCGCTCCTTCGCGCTGCCCGAGCCCTCTTGCTCACATGGGGTGCCCGTAGCGGGTACGGATCAGAGCTGCTCGCCGACGAAGACCGTCAGGTCCACGAGGCGGTTGGAGTAGCCCCACTCGTTGTCGTACCAGCCGAGGATCTTCACCGTGTTGCCCTCCTGGACCATGGTCAGGGAGGAGTCGAAGATGCAGGACGCCGGGTCGCTGACGATGTCGGAGGAGACGATCGCGTCCTCGGTGTAGGCCAGGAAGCCCTTGAGGGCGCCGTCCTCGGCCGCCTTCTTGAAGACGGCGTTGACCTCGTCCTTGGTGGTCTCGCGCTGGAGCGTGACCACCAGGTCGGTGGCGGAGCCGGTGGGGACCGGGACGCGCATGGCGATGCCGTCCAGCTTGCCCTTGAGCTGCGGCAGGACCAGGGCGGTGGCCTTGGCGGCGCCGGTCGTCGTCGGGATGATGTTCTCGGCGGCGGCGCGGGCGCGGCGCAGGTCCTTGTGCGGGAAGTCCAGGATGCGCTGGTCGTTGGTGTACGCGTGGACCGTCGTCATCAGGCCCTTGACGATGCCGAAGTTCTCGTCCAGGACCTTCGCCATCGGCGCCACGCAGTTGGTGGTGCAGGAGGCGTTGGAGATGACGTGGTGCTGCGCCGGGTCGTACTGGTCCTGGTTGACGCCCATGACGACGGTGATGTCCTCGTCGGTGGCCGGAGCCGAGATGAGGACCTTCTTGGCGCCGCCGGCCAGGTGCTTCGCGGCGTCGGCCTTCTTGGTGAAGATGCCGGTCGACTCGATGACGATGTCGACGCCGAGCTCGCCCCAGGGGATGTCGGCCGGGTTGCGCTCGGAGAGCACCTTGATGGTGTGGTCACCGACGGTGATCGTGTCGGCGGTGTGCGACACCTCGGCCTTCAGTCGACCCAGGATGGTGTCGTACTTCAGCAGGTGGGCGGTGGTCGCGGTGTCACCCAGGTCGTTGACAGCCACGATCTCGATGTCTGCACCCTGCTCCAGCAGCGCGCGGAAGTAGTTACGACCGATGCGGCCAAAGCCGTTGATGCCTACGCGGATCGTCACGAACCGATCTCCTCGTTGGTGCGCCGGGGTGCGACGCCCGGCGAGTTGTATGGGATGTCCCCGACCACTTCCGACCCTACCTCCCCGGGCCGCCCGGGGTGACACCGAGATGCCATTTAAGGGAGCCCTCGGAGGCGTACCACCGGGTAGTCGGTGCGCCCCGCAGCTCTTCCGATACGGGGCCCCCGCGGATGAGCGCGAAGAGGGGTGGCGCGCGCGGGGCGCACCCTCCCGGCGGGCACCGAGGGCGGTTGTGCAACGACGTTCCGTCACGCCCCCGCGGGTCTCCCGTGCCGGTCCGGGCACCGGGCGCCGTCACCCGGAGTGACCTCGCACGGGAGGGGCGTGCGGTGCGCGCCCGCGCCGTCGGAGCATGCGAGAGGGGCGCGGACCGGTCCGAGTGGACGGCGGTCCGCGCCCCCCGGGGCGCGTCTGCGGGCGGTTCCGTCAGCCGACCAGGTTGTCGGCCATCTCCTCGGTCAGATTGGACTCCGTCCCCGGGATGCCCAGGTCCGAGGCGCGCTTGTCGGCCATCGCCAGCAGGCGGCGGATGCGGCCGGCGACCGCGTCCTTGGTCAGCGGCGGATCGGCGAGCGCCCCCAACTCCTCCAGGGACGCCTGCTTGTGCTCCATCCGCAGCCGACCGGCCGCCGCCAGGTGCTCGGGGACCTCCTCGCCCAGGATCTCCAGCGCCCGCTGGACCCGGGCGCCCGCCGCCACCGCCGCCCGTGCCGAGCGGCGCAGGTTGGCGTCGTCGAAGTTGGCGAGCCGGTTGGCGGTGGCCCGCACCTCGCGGCGCATCCGCCGCTCCTCCCAGGCCAGCACCGATTCGTGCGCGCCCAGCCGGGTCAGCAGGGCGCCGATCGCGTCCCCGTCCCGGACGACGACGCGGTCCACTCCGCGCACCTCACGGGCCTTCGCCGCGATCTGGAGCCGGCGGGCCGCCCCGACCAGGGCGAGCGCGGCCTCCGGCCCCGGGCAGGTGACCTCCAAGGAGGAGGAGCGGCCCGGTTCGGTGAGCGAGCCGTGCGCCAGGAAGGCCCCGCGCCAGGCCGCCTCGGCATCGCAGGTGGCCCCCGAGACCACCTGGGGCGGCAACCCCCGGATGGGGCGGCCGCGGCCGTCCACCAGGCCCGTCTGGCGGGCCAGTTGGTCGCCGCCGGCGACCACCCGGACCACGAATCGGGAACCGCGGCGCAACCCCCCGGGGGCCATGACGATCAGTTCGGAACTGTGTCCGAAGATCTCCAGCACGTCCCGCTTCAGCCGCCGGGCGGCCATCGCGGTGTCCAGCTCCGCCTCGATCACGATCCGTCCGCTGACCAGGTGCAGCCCGCCCGCGAACCGCAGGACCGACGAGACCTCCGCCTTCCTACAGCAGGTCCGGGTGACGGGGAGCCGGGAGACCTCGTCCTTCACCGCTGCCGTCATCGCCATGGGCCGATCCTTCCATGCATCCGAAAAATACGGTCGTACGCGGCGGCCAACAGCTCCGGATCGTGCCTCGGGCTGCCGTCGGGCCGGGCCACCGGGGCCAGCTCGACCGCGGCACCGAAGCTCTGTGCGGCCTCGGCCAGTGATTCGCGGTCGGGCACGGCCGCCTCGTCGGCGAGCACCACGTCCAGGGCGAGTTTAGGGGCGTGTCGTCCCAAAACCTCCAAATGACGCTGCGGGGAGAAGCCCTCGGTTTCGCCGGGCTGCGGTGCCAGGTTCAACGCGAGCACCCGGCGCGCCTTGGTCTCGGTGAGGGCGTCCAGCAGCTCGGGCACCAGCAGGTGCGGGATCACCGAGGAGAACCAGGACCCCGGCCCCAGCACCACCCAGTCGGCGTCGAGGACCGCGCCCACCGCCTCCGGCACCGCCGGCGGGTCGTTGGGCACCAGGTGCACCGACTGCACCTCGCCGGGGGTGAGAGCGACGGTGGCCTGTCCGCGCACGGTGTCCACGTCGTCCGGACGCTCCGGATCGTGCCCCTTGACCAGGGCCTCCAGCTCCAGGGGCACCGCGGACATGGGGAGCACCCGGCCGTGCGCCCCCAACAGCTTGCCCACCAGGTCCAGGGCGAGCACGTGGTCGCCGAGCTGCTCCCAGAGGGCCACGATCAGCAGGTTGCCGACCGCGTGGCCGTGCATCTCGCCGGCCGAGTGGAAGCGGTGCTGGATGACCCGCGCCCAGGTCTGGCCCCAGTCGTCGTCCCCGCACAGGGCGGCCAACGCCTTGCGCAGGTCACCGGGGGGCAGGACGCCCAACTCGTCCCGGAGCCGTCCGCTGGAGCCGCCGTCGTCGGCGACGGTGACCACGGCGGTGAGGTCGCCGGTGATCCGGCGCAGTGCGGCGAGGGAGGCCGACAGGCCCATGCCCCCGCCGAGCGCCACGACCTTGGGCTGCGCACCGCGACGGCGGGCCCGTACCGGCTTTTCACCCGGACGGAGGGGGGTGGTGCGCCCGGCGCGCCGCAGCCGGATTGCGCGCGCCGTCATTCGCGGCCCATGTCCCGGTGCACGACGACGGTCTCCACGCCCTCCGCGGCCAGTCGCGCGGCGAGCTTCTCCGACATCGCGACGGAGCGGTGCTTGCCGCCGGTGCACCCGACCGCGATGGTCACGTACCGCTTGCCCTCGCGGCGGTAGCCGGCGGCGATCAGGCGCAGCAGTTCGGCGTACCGGTCCAGGAACTCCTTGGCCCCGGGCTGGTTGAAGACGTAGGCGGCGACCTCCTCGTTGAGCCCGCTGAAGGGCCGCAGCTCGGGCACCCAGTGCGGGTTGGGCAGGAACCGCATGTCCACCACGAGGTCGGCGTCGACGGGCAGCCCGTACTTGAAGCCGAACGACATCACCGTGGCCCGCAGCTCCGGCTCCTCCTCGCCGGCGAACTGGGCGTCCATCTTGGCGCGCAGTTCGTGGACGTTGAGGCTGGAGGTGTCGATCACCAGGTCGGCGTCGCCGCGCAGTTCGCGCAGGAGTTCGCGTTCGGCGGCGATGCCGTCGACGATCCGGCCGTCGCCCTGGAGGGGGTGCGGCCTGCGCACCGACTCGAAGCGGCGCACCAGGGCGTCGTCGGAGGACTCCAGGAAGACGATGCGGCGGGTGACGTGCCGGGCCTCCAGGTCGGCGAGGGACTCGCGGAGGTTGTCGAAGAAGCGCCGGCCCCGGACGTCCACGACGACCGCGATCCGGGCGACGTTGCCCTGGGAGCGGGCCCCGAGCTCGACCATGGTGGGGATCAGCGCGGGCGGGAGGTTGTCGACCACGAACCAGCCGAGGTCCTCCAGGCACTTCGCGGCGGTGGAACGGCCCGCTCCGGACATCCCGGAGATGATCACCAGTTCGGGGATGGCCGTCTCGGGGACGCCGCTGGCGTCGATCACCATGTCGGCACCCGCCTGCGCGCCGTCGCTGCCCGGTTCCGTATGTGCACCCTGTCCGCCCTCGTCCCGTCCGGTGACCGCGTCCCGGGCGCCGGGCCCGGGCGCGGCGCCCGTATCGCGTGTGTCGTGTGCGTCGCCGTTGGTCATGGTTCCTGCCCCCGTCGGTTCTCCGAGGTGTCCGCGGACGCGGGCCCCTCGTCTTCAATGATCTCTCCGGTCGCCGTGTTCACGGCGGGTGCGGCCGGAGCCGCCCGTGCGAAGGCCGCGAGAACGGCCTCGGCGGTCTTGCGGCCCATGCCGGGGACCGCACAGATCTCTTCGATTGTGGCGGACCGGAGCTTCTTGACCGAACCGAAGTGCTTCACCAGGGCGTGCTTGCGGGCCTCCCCGAGGCCGGGCACGTCGTCGAGGGGGCCGGTCCGCAGCCGCTTGGCCCGTTTGGCGCGCTGGTAGGTGATCGCGAACCGGTGCGCCTCGTCACGGACCCGTTGCAGCAGGTACAGGCCCTCGCTGGTCCGGGGCAGGACCACCGGGTCGTCCTCCCCGGGCACCCACACCTCTTCGAGGCGCTTGGCCAGGCCGCACACCGCGATGTCGTCGAGCCCCAGTTCGTCCAGCGCCCGCTGGGCGGCGGCCACCTGGGGCCGGCCGCCGTCGACCACGACGAGTTGCGGCGGGTAGGCGAACCGCCGGGGGCGGCCGTCGCCGTCGGTCGGCCCGGCGGGCTCCTCCGGACGGCCGTCGGCGCGCAGCACCTCGGTCTCCGGCTCCGCGCCGGCGGGCGCCGGGTACCCGGCGCCTTCGAGGCCCTCCGCGGGCTCGTCGTTCCCGGCGGGCTCACCGGTCCACTCCCCGGTGCGCTCCTTCTCGGCGAGGTAGCGTCGGAAGCGTCGGGTGATCACCTCGTGCATCGAGCGCACGTCGTCCTGGCCCCGGCCGTGCCAGAGCGGGGTGTCACCGGCCCGGCCCTTGATCTGGAACCTCCGGTACTCGCTCTTGCGGGCGAGCCCGTCCTCGAAGACCACCATGGAGGCCACGACGTCGTCGCCCTGGAAGTGGGAGACGTCGTAGCACTCGATCCGCAGCGGGGCGCTCTCCAGGTCCAGGGCGGTGGCGATCTCCTCCAGCGCGCGGGAGCGGGTGGTGAGGTCGGAGGCGCGCTTGGTCTTGTGCAGGACCAGGGACTGCTGCGCGTTGCGGGCGACGGTCTCCATCAGGGCCTTCTTGTCACCGCGCCGGGGGACCCGTAGCGAGACCTGGGAGCCGCGCCGGCCGGACAGCCACTCCTGGACGGGGTCGGCCGGCTCCGGCAGCGCGGGGACCAGCACCTCCTTGGGGACGGCGTCCCCGCTCTCCTCCCCGTACAGCTGTTGCAGGGCGTGCTCGACGAGGCCCCCGGTGGTGACGGCCTCTACCTTGTCGGTGACCCAGCCGCGTTGGCCGCGCACCCGGCCGCCGCGCACGTGGAAGATCTGCACGGCCGCCTCCAACTCGTCCTCGGCGAGGGCGATCAGATCGGCGTCGGTGGCGTCCGCGAGGACGACGGCGCTCTTCTCCATGGCCTTGCGGAGCGCCTCGATGTCGTCGCGCAGCCGGGCGGCCCGCTCGTACTCCATGTCCTCCGCCGCCTCCTGCATCCGCTCCTCCAGCCGGCGGAGGTGGGCGCCGGTGCGGCCGGCCATGAAGTCGCAGAACTCCTCGGCGAGTTCACGGTGCTCCTCGGGGGTGACCCGGCCGACGCAGGGGGCCGAGCACTTGCCGATGTAGCCCAGCAGGCAGGGCCGGCCGGTGCGCGCGGCGTTCTTGAACACGCCCGCCGAGCAGGTGCGCACGGGGAAGACCCGGAGCAGCAGGTCGACGGTGTCGCGGATGGCCCACGCGTGCCCGTAGGGGCCGAAGTAGCGCACGCCCCTGCGCTTCTGGCCGCGCATCACCTGGACCCGGGGGAAGTCCTCGTTCATCGTCACCGCGAGGTACGGATAGCTCTTGTCGTCGCGGTACTTGACGTTGAAGCGGGGGTCGAACTCCTTGATCCAGGAGTACTCCAACTGGAGCGCCTCGACCTCCGTCGACACCACCGTCCACTCCACCGACGCGGCCGTGGTGACCATCGTGCGGGTGCGCGGGTGCAGGCCCGCGAGGTCCTGGAAGTAGTTCGCCAGCCGCTGGCGCAGGCTCTTCGCCTTGCCGACGTAGATCACCCGGCCGTGCTCGTCCCGGAACTTGTAGACCCCCGGCGAGTCGGGGACCTGTCCCGGCTTGGGGCGGTAGCTGGAGGGGTCGGCCATGTCCACACCCTACTGGCGCGGACCGACAGGCCGGCCGGTCAGGGGGCCGGCCGCGGTGCGGTCGGGGTGCGGCTCCGGGGTGCCGGGCCGCAGCCGGTTTCCGTGGGCCCGGCGGGCCCGGTCCGGCGCCCCGCGGGGCGAGTGGTCCCGCGGGGCGAGTGGTCCCGCGGGGCGAGTGGTCCCGCGGGGCGAGTGGTCCCGCGGGGCGTCGAGGGGTTCGGGCGGTGCCGCGGGTCGGCCCGCAGCACCGTCCCGGGGCGCGCGAAGCGGCGCGCACCCCGGGGTGGTGCGGTGCGGTCAGCCGGCGGGGCGGTCCGCACGGCGCCGCAGGGCGGTGCCGGCCCAGAGGAGCGCGGCGAGCGCGCCGACCCCGGCGGCGCCGGAGGCCACCGCGACGGAGACGTTCACCGGGCCGGCGGCGTCCTGCACGGGAGCGGCCGCCCGGGAGACGGGCGCGTCGTGGTCGCCCGCTCCGGTGGCGGCGGTCGCCCCGTACCCGCCCGCCTTGCCCGACTTCGCGTACGCCGAGCCCTTCAGCTTGTCGCCGTAGGCACGGCGCACGTGCGTGCGGTACTCGGCGAGGCTCGCGCCGTCCGCGCCGATCGCCTTGCGGGCCTGACCGTCCAGGGGCACCACGCGGTCGCCCCGGTGCACGTACCAGGCGCCGACCTGGGGTTCCTGGAAGACGGTGCCGCCGGGCAGCTTCCGCTCGCCGAGCGCCGCGTAGCGGGTCTCGTCGTCGCCGGTGGCGATGTTCACGACCTGCCAGCGGCCCTCGTGACGCGCCGTCCACAGGGAGGCCGTGCGGCCGTCCGCGGCGACCGCGCGGCTGGCGTGGTACACGGGCACCGCGACCGGGGCGCCCCGCTCCCCCGCGACGAAGTCCGGGGAGAGGTGGTGCACCGGCACCGCACCGTCCTCGACCTGCGCGGCGTCGGCCCGGGACACCCGGGCGGCGTCGTTCGCGGCGGCCGGTGCCCCGTCCTGGGCGAAGAACCGGGCGAGGGTGTCGGCCACCTCGGGGGAACCCGCCGCCCGGTCGGCGGCGGCGCTGGCCGCCCGGTCCTTCTCGGGGGTGGTGTCGGCGAGGGCCGTGGGGGCGGCCAGGCCGGTCAGCAGGACCGCGGCGCCGAGGGCGAGCGCGGTGCGCGGCAGGGCACGGGTCGAACGCGCGGGTATCTGGTGTCGCACCGTGCTCACGCCCCGATCCGGTAGAGGGAGTGGGTCCAGCTGAAGGTGGAGTTGTTCACGTACCAGTCGTGGGCGGCCCAGCTGTAGCGCTGGCTGGTCTTCCACGGATCGCCCCAGTAGACCCAGTTCCGGGAGTCGTCGTAGCCGTACAGGACGTGCATGTGACCGCCGCCGGAGGACCACTGGATGCGGGTCTCCACGGGCCGGTTGGCGTTGATCTCGGTCTGGAGCGTGGCGTACCGCAGCCAGCCGTTCACGTACGAACCGGGGGCGACGCCCGCCCAGCGCAGTCCGGTCTGGACGTTGGCCAGGGTGGCCTGCGAATTGGGGCACTGGGTGTTCTGGGAGCGGTTGAAGGCGGCGTTGCAGAACTGGTTCTGCGAATAGGTGCGGCCGTACCAGGCGGCGATGGTGTTGCCGGCCGCGGCCCAGCACCAGTTGGTCTTCTCCTGGGCCTGCATGGTGATGTCCAGCTGCTTGGCGGCCAGGGCCGACACCCCGCCGGGGGCGACCCGTTCCGCGGTCGCGACGGCGGCGGGCTCGGTGGCCAGGGGGGCCGCCTGGGCGGGGCTGGTGAGTGCGGCCAGGGCCGCGGCGGCGACGGTCGCCGCCAACAGCGCGGGCCGCCGTGTTCGGAGGGAGCGGAGGGTTCTGTTGCGCATCGCGTTCCTCGCAGGGGGATGGTTGAGCTGAGGAGCGCGTCCGGACGCTGGGGTTGAGCATTAAGTGTTGTCCAGTGCAGGTCAACAGGCTTCAATGCGGGGGGACGTGAGTCCGTGAACGGGGGCGTACGTATGTGAACGAGCCGGGGAAGACCGCCAGGTCATCCCCGGTACCGGTACCGGCGGCCGGCAGGGCCGTTGTGGACATTCACAGAAGGGGCCCTTGATGCAGCACGGCACCACCCCGTCGGACGCTCCGGTCGAGAGCGGCGCACCGCCCACCGCTCCGGTCGAGGACCTGGAGACGGCGCTGAAGACGGGCCCCTTCCACGTCGCCCTGCGGGCCGCGATCACGGCGCGTTGCCTGTCCCTCCAGCGGGTGCAGCACCACCTGGCCCGGGCGGGGGTGCGGGTCGGGGTGACCAGCCTGAGCTACTGGCAGCAGGGCGCGCGCCGCCCGCGGCGGCCGGAGTCCCTCCGGGCGGTACGGGCGCTGGAGGAGATCCTGCGGCTCCCCGAGGAGTCCCTGATCAAGCTGCTCGCCCAGCCGGACGGCGCCAAGGGCGCGGGACGCCCCTCGTCCCGTTCCTACCGCTCCCTGGTGGAGGCGGCGGACGTGCTCGAACAGCTCCTCGGCGAGTTGGAGTCCCCGGTGGACGGCGGACTGCACACGGTCGGCCACCACGAGCGGGTCCGGATCGGGGCGCGCCGGGAGCTGATGGGCCGCGAATCGCACCAGATCGTGCGCGCCCACAAGGACGGGGTCGACCGGTACGTCGCCATCCACCACGGCGACCCCGGGTGCGCACCGGACCGGGTGGCCGTCCGCGCCTTGGAGAACTGCCGCACGGGGCGGGTCCGTTGGCACACCGGGACCGGGGTGTTGGCGGCGGAGTTCCTCTTCGACACGGTGCTGCGGGGCGGGGACACCCATCTGTTCCGGTACGCCTTCGAGGACGGCACCGCGGGCGCCTCCGAGGAGTACGTGCGGGGCTTCAGCTTCGCGGGCGGGCAGTACCTGCTCCAGGTGCGCTTCGCCGAGGAGGCCCTGCCGGTGCGGTGCCACCGCTTCGCCCAGCACTCCGCTGCGGCGCCCCGCGGTGCGCGCCGGGAGCTGCCGTTGAGCGGGAGGCACCGCTCGGTGCACTTCGTGGAGCCCCAGGTCCGCGCCGGGCTGCTCGGCATCACCTGGGACTGGGACTGAGCGTCCCCCTCGCGGTCAGGCCTCCGGGCCCGCGATCAGCTTGCCGCCCTCGATCCGGACCGGCACCTTCGGCAGCGGCACCGTGGCCGGACGCTGGAGCACCTCGCCGGTGGTGGCGTCGAAGTGGCTGCCGTGACAGGGACAGATCAGGGTGGTGCCCTCCAGCTTGCTGATGGCGCACCTCCCGTGCGTGCAGACGCTGCCGTGGGCGGTGAGGGCGCCGTCCGCGGCCCGGGTGACCACCACCCTCTCCTTCCTGAACAGCTTGGTCTCGCCCTTCGCCACCTCCGCCTCGGGCCCCAGGTCCACGGGGGCGGTGGGGGTGGCGCTGGCCGCCCGGGGGAGGTTCCCGGTGGCGGAGCAGGCGGTGAGCCCGATGCCGGCCACCGGTACGGCCGCCGCCCCTTGCAACAGGGTGCGGCGGCTCGGCGTCGGGTGAGCGGACATGGCGTCTCCGTGGGTGCGTGCGGGTGGGGGTCCGGGCCCGGGCGAAGGCAGCGGGCGGACCGCGGTGGGGCGGTTCCGACCCTACCCGCCGCCGTCCGGCCGGCCCGGCGGGGGTGGCGGCCGCGGCGGGCCGCGTACGCTGCGGTCCGGACCCGTGCCGGTCTCCGGAGGCGCCCCCGGCGCTCCGGCCGGAACCGACCCGTGGGAGGACCCGTACGTGATCGTCGTCGCCGGTGAGGCCCTGATCGACCTGGTGCCCGACCGCCCCGACCCCTGGGCGCCCCTGCACCCGCGGCCCGGCGGGGGCCCGTACAACACCGCGCTGGCCCTGGGGCGGCTGGGCTCGCGCACCGCGTTCCTGTCCCGGCTGAGCGAGGACGGCTACGGCACGGCGCTGCTGGCCGGGTTGAGCGGGGCCGGGGTGGACGTGTCGGGCGTGCAGCGCGGTCCCGAACCCACCACCCTGGCCCTGGCCTCGGTGGCCCCGGACGGCGGCGCGGGGTACGCGTTCTACGGGGAGGGCACCGCCGACCGGCTGTTCACCGCTCCGGACCGGCTGCCCGCGGGGACGCGGGCGGTGTCCTTCGGCACCTGCTCCCTGGTCCTGGAACCGGGCGCCAGCGCCTACGAACGGGTGCTGCACCGCGCCCACCGGGACGGCGTCCTCACCGTGCTGGACCCCAACGTCCGCCCGGCCCTGGTCCCGGACGCCAAGGCCCACCGGGCGCGGTTCCGGTCCTGGTTGCCCTCCGTCGACCTGCTGAAGCTCTCCGTCGAGGACGCCCGGTGGCTGGGCGGCACGCCGGCCGACTGGCTGGCCGCGGGCCCGGCCGCGGTGGTGCTGACCCGGGGCGCGGACGGACTCTCGGTGCACACCCGCGCCGGGGAGGAGGTGCGGGTGCCCGCCGTCCGGGTGCGGGTGGTGGACACGATCGGCGCGGGTGACACGGTCACCGCGGCGTTGCTGCACCGCTTGGCGGCGCACGACGCGCTGGGCGCGGGGGCACTCGCCGCGCTCCCGCGGAGCGGCTGGGCCGACGTCCTCGGCTTCGCGGCCCGGGCGGCGGCGCTCACCTGCACCCGCCGGGGCGCGGACGCCCCGACCGCGGCGGAGGTGTCGGCGTCCTGAGCCGCCCGGGGCCGGCCGCCGCGCGGCGGCCGGCCCCGGGGTGCCGTCACGCCTTGCGGGTCCGGCGGGCCGCAGTCGTCTTCTTGGCCGGGGCCTTCTTCGCCGCCGTGGTCTTGGCGGCTGCGGTCTTGGCGGCCGTCCGCCGCTTGCGGACCGGGGACACCGTGGCGGCACCCACCCGGTCGGCTCCCAGGACGTCCTGGAGGAACTTGCCGGTGTGGCTGGCCGGGACCCCCGCGATCTCCTCCGGGGTCCCCTCGGCGACGACCAGACCGCCGCCGTTGCCGCCCTCCGGCCCCATGTCCACGACCCAGTCCGCCGTCTTGATCACGTCGAGGTTGTGCTCGATCACGATGACGGTGTTGCCCTTGTCGACCAGTCCGGCCAGCACGGTGATCAGCTTGCTGATGTCCTCGAAGTGCAGGCCGGTGGTGGGCTCGTCGAGGACGTACACCGTGCGGCCGGTGGAGCGCTTCTGCAACTCGCTGGCGAGCTTGACCCGCTGGGCCTCGCCGCCGGAGAGGGTCGGCGCGGGCTGTCCGAGGCGGACGTAGCCGAGCCCGACCTCGTGCAGCGTCTTGAGGTGCCGGGCGATGGCGGGCACCGCCTCGAAGAAGTCGAGCGCCTCCTCGATGGGCATGTCGAGCACTTCGGCGATGGACTTGCCCTTGTAGTGGACGTCCAGCGTCTCCCGGTTGTAGCGCGCGCCGTGGCAGACCTCGCAGGGCACGTACACGTCCGGCAGGAAGTTCATCTCGATCTTGATCGTGCCGTCGCCGGAGCAGTTCTCGCACCGACCGCCCTTGACGTTGAACGAGAAGCGGCCCGGCTGGTACCCGCGGACCTTGGCCTCGGTGGTCTCCGCGAACAGCCTGCGCACGTGGTCGAAGACCCCGGTGTAGGTGGCCGGGTTGGAGCGGGGGGTCCGTCCGATCGGGGACTGGTCGACGTGGACGACCTTGTCGACCAGGTCGTCGCCGTCGACCCGGGTGTGTCGGCCGGGCACGCTCCGGGCGCCGTTCAGTTCGCGGGCGAGGTGGGTGTAGAGGATGTCGTTGACCAAGGTCGACTTCCCGGAGCCGGAGACCCCGGTGACCGCGGTGAGCACGCCCAGCGGGAAGGAGACGTCGATGTCCCGGAGGTTGTTCTCGCGGGCGCCGTGCACGGTGAGCCGGCGGGAGGGGTCGACCGGGCGGCGGATCTCGGGCAGCGGGATGCTGCGCTCGCCCGCGAGGTACGCCCCGGTGATCGAATCGCCGTTGGTCAGGAGTTCGGCCAACGAACCGCTGTGGACGACCTCGCCGCCGTGCTCGCCGGCGCCGGGGCCGATGTCCACCACCCAGTCGGCGACCTTGATGGTGTCCTCGTCGTGCTCCACCACGATGAGCGTGTTGCCCATGTCGCGCAGCCGCACCAGGGTCTCGATCAGCCGGTGGTTGTCCCGCTGGTGGAGCCCGATCGACGGCTCGTCCAGCACGTACAGCACGCCCACCAGACCGGAGCCGATCTGGGTGGCCAACCGGATGCGCTGGGCCTCGCCGCCGGACAGGGTGCCCGCCGCACGGTTCAGCGAGAGGTAGTCGAGGCCGACGTCCACCAGGAACCGCAGGCGCTCGTTGACCTCCTTGAGGACGCGTTCGGCGATCTTCTTGTCACGGGCGTTGAGCTTGAGCCGCCCGAGGAAGTCCGCGCAGTCGCTGATCGACATGGCGGAGACCTCGGCGATCGACTTCTCCATCACCGTGACCGCCAGCACGATCGGCTTCAGCCGGGTGCCCTGGCAGGTGGGGCAGGGCACCTCGCGCATGTAGCCCTCGAAGCGCTCCCTGCTGGTGTCGCTCTCGGCCTCGCTGTGCCGCCGCTTCACGAACTGCACGGCGCCCTCGAAGGCGGTGGTGTAGACCCGCTCCCGGCCGTAGCGGTTGCGGTAGCGGACCTCGATCTGCGTGCGGTGTCCGTTGAGCAGGGCCTTCTTGGCCCGTTGCGGCAGTCCTCGCCAGGGGATGTCCGTCCGGAAGCCCAGGGCCTCGGAGAGTGCCCCGACCAGCCGTCCGAAGTAGTCCTTGGTCGCCCCGTGGGACCAGGGGTGGATCGCCCCCTCGTCCAGGGACTTGTCCTCGTCCGGGACGATCAGCTCCGGATCGACCTCCATCCGCGTGCCGATGCCGGTGCAGTCGGGGCAGGCGCCGAAGGGGGAGTTGAAGGAGAAGGAGCGCGGCTCCAGCTCCTCGAACGACAGGTCGTCGTAGGGGCAGTAGAGGTGCTCCGAGTACATGCGTTCGCGCTCGGGGTCGTCCTCGGGCAGGTCCACGAAGTCCAGCACGACCATGCCGCCGGAGAGTCCGAGGGCGGTCTCCACCGAGTCCGTCAGCCGGCGCTTGGCGCTGTCCTTGACGGTGAGGCGGTCCACGACCACCTCGATGGTGTGCTTCTCCTGCTTCTTCAGGACGGGCGGCTCCGCGAGCTGGACGGTCTCCCCGTCCACCCGGGCCCGGCTGTAGCCCTTGGTCTGGAGGTCGGCGAAGAGGTCGACGAACTCGCCCTTGCGCTCGCGCACCAGCGGCGACAGGACCTGGAAGCGGCTGCCCTCGGGCAGGGCGAGGACCTTGTCCACGATCGCCTGGGGCGACTGGCGGGAGATCGGGCGCCCGCACTCGGGGCAGTGCGGCTTGCCGATCCGGGCGAAGAGGAGCCGCAGGTAGTCGTAGACCTCGGTGATCGTGCCGACCGTGGAGCGGGGGTTGCGCGAGGTGGACTTCTGGTCGATCGAGACGGCCGGGGACAGCCCCTCGATGAAGTCGACGTCCGGCTTGTCCATCTGCCCGAGGAACTGCCGGGCGTACGAGGACAGCGACTCGACGTAGCGCCGCTGCCCCTCGGCGAAGATCGTGTCGAAGGCGAGCGAGGACTTGCCCGAACCGGACAGGCCCGTGAAGACGATGAGCGAGTCACGCGGCAGGTCGAGCGAGACGTTCTTCAGATTGTGCTCGCGGGCACCACGGACGATGAGACGGTCGGCCACGCCGGTCCGCACCTTTCTTGAATGAAGCGACAGGGCGGGGCCCCCGGTCCTCCCGGACTCCTGAGGGGCCGCCGTCAGCGATGGGCGGTCGTGCTGGAAACGGGACGCTCGACGGCGCTCCCGACATGTCAAGCATGCCCGATGCTCGTTCCGAGCTTATAGCACGTGCATTCGATTTCCGGTCCTGGGACGCCACCTTCACTCGAAGGTGTGGCGGGGCTATCGTCGTGGCCATGATTGATCATGTACGCGACCTGGAAGCTGTACGTGACGCGACCGAGCGGCTCCTCGCCGCGATCGCCGCCCTGGACAACGCCTCATCAGCCGAGCCGTCACGCCTGCCCGGCTGGAGCAGAGGGCACGTGCTGGCCCATCTGTCCCGCAACGCCGACGCCCTCGTGAACGTGCTGACCGGGCTCCCCATGTACGAGAGCGCCGAGGCCCGGGAGGCGGACATCGCCCGGGACGCCGACCGGGACCTCGACACCCACCTCAAGGACGTGCGCACGAGCGCGGAGCGGTTGTTCGCGACCGCCGCCGCGCAGACCGACTGGTCCCGGACGGTGCACCTGCGGGGCGGGGTCACCGACACCGCCTCCCGCGTCCCGTTCCGCCGTCTGGTGGAGGTCGAACTGCACCACGTCGACCTGGGCATCGGCTACGAGCTGGAGGACCTGCCGCTCGGCTTCGTCCAGCAGGAGATCCTCTTCCTCGCCGAACGGTTCCGCGGGCACGACACCGTCCCGGGCGTCCTGATCCGCCAGGACGACGGCCGCATGATCACGACCGGCGACCGCACCGGAACCCCGCTCACCGTCACCGGCCGCCAGGCCGACCTCCTGGGTTGGCTGGCCGGTCGTCGCGACGGCGCGGCGCTCACCGTCGTCGGCGGAGCCCTCCCCGTGCTGCCGGGCCTCTGAGCCACCCCGTACCGGGCGGGTCCGGGAGGGCCCGCCCGGACCTCGCGGTTCGACCCCGCCCCCGCACCGTGCTGAGTAGGCTGAAGCCATGACGTACAGCGGAGTGGTGAAGGTCGGCGGTCCCGCGGACGTGCACGAGTTGCAGGACCTGATGATCTCCAAGGTCGCGGTCGGACCGATGGAGAACAACGCCTATCTGCTCCGCTGCCGCGCCACCGACGCGCAGTTGCTGATCGACGCCGCCAACGACGCCCCGACCCTGCTCACGCTGATCGGCTCCGACGGGATCGCCTCGGTGGTCACCACCCATCGGCACGCGGACCACTGGCAGGCGCTCGCCGAGGTGGTCGCCGCGACCGGCGCCCGCACCTACGCCGGGCGGTACGACGCCGAGGGCATCCCGGTGCCGACCGACGTGCCGGTGGCGGACGGCGACGTGCTGCGGGTGGGGCGGGTCGAACTGCGCGCCGTCCACCTCCGGGGCCACACCCCCGGGTCGATCGCTTTGGTCTACGACGACCCGCACGGCCCCCCGCACGTGTTCACCGGTGACTGCCTGTTCCCCGGCGGGGTCGGCAACACCCGCCGCGACCCGGTCGCCTTCACGGACCTGCTGAACGACGTGGAGACCAAGGTCTTCGACGTGCTGCCCGACGAGACCTGGGTCTACCCGGGGCACGGCCGGGACACCACCCTGGGCGCCGAGCGCCCCCAGCTCCCCGCGTGGCGGGCCCGCGGCTGGTAGCCGTCCGGGCCCCGCCCTCAGCCGTCCGCCCGCTCGGCCAGCAGCGCCGCGACGCGCTCCACGCCGAAGGCGTAGCCCTGCACCCCGCAGCCCGCGATGACCCCGTCCGCGCGCAGCGACACGTAGGAGTGGTGCCGGAACGCCTCGCGCCGGTGGACGTTCGAGATGTGCACCTCCACGACCGGCAGGCCGTCGCAGGCGTTGAGGGCGTCGAGCAGGGCGACGGAGGTGTGCGAGTAGGCGGCCGGGTTGATCACGATGCCCGCGTGGCCCAGGCGGGCCTCGTGGATCCAGTCCACCAACTCGCCCTCGTGGTTGGACTGCCGGAAGTCCACGGTGCCGCCGTGCCCGGCGGCCGTTCGGGCGCACAGGTCCTCGACGTCGGCGAGGGTGGCGCGGCCGTAGATCTCGGGCTGGCGCAGCCCCAGCAGGTTCAGGTTGGGCCCGTTGAGGACCATGATCGGGGCGGTGGCCAGGGAGTGGGCGGGGCGGGTCATCGCGGGGCCTCCGGTCGGTGCGGCGTTCAGGGGTGTCTATCACGCGCGGCGGACCGCCCGGGAGGCCGCGCGGTCAGGGGTTCACGGCGAGCACCAGGTAGGCGGCGAGCAGCACCAGGTGGACGCCGCCTTGGAGGGGGGTGGCCCGGCCGGGCACCACGGTGAGGGTGCCGACGACGACCGTGAGCGCGAGCAGCACCATGTGGGTGGCGCTCAGTCCGAGCACCAAGGGCCCGGACAGCCAGATCGAGGCGACGGCGACGGCCGGGATGGTCAGCCCGATGCTGGCCATCGCCGAGCCGAGGCCGAGGTTCAGGCTGATCTGCACCCGGTCGCGGCGGGCGGCCCGGACCGCGGCGATGGTCTCCGGGAGCAGCACGAGCAGCGCGATGATGACGCCGACCACCGCGTGCGGCATCCCGGCGCCCTCCACCGCCGACTCGATGGTCGGTGAGACTCCTTTGGCGAGCCCGACCACCCCCACGAGGGCGAGGACCAGCAGGGCGAGGCTGGCGTAGGCGGCCCGGGCACTGGGCCGTTCGGCCTCCTGGCCGGCGGAGGTGGTGTCGATGACCTCGCCGCCCTGGGTGATCGGCAGGAAGTACGACCGGTGGCGCACGGTCTGGGTGGCGACGAAGAGCCCGTACAGGATCAGCGAGGCCACGGCGGCGAAGGTGAGCTGCGAGGTGGAGAACTCGGGTCCGGGCTTGCTGGTGGTGAAGGTGGGCAGGACGAGGCTGAGCGTGGCGATGGTGGCCACGGTGGCGAGGGCCGCTCCGGTTCCCTCGGGATTGAAGACCGCGACCCGGTGCCGCAGGGAGCCGACGAGGAGGCTGAGACCCACGATGCCGTTGCAGGTGATCATGACGGCGGCGAAGACGGTGTCCCGGGCGAGGGTGGCGCTCTTGTCACCTCCGTCGATCATCAGGGTGACGATCAGGGCCACCTCGATGATCGTGACGGCGACCGCGAGGACCAGGGAGCCCAGGGGTTCGCCGACCCGGTGGGCGACGACCTCCGCGTGGTGCACGGCGGCGAGCACGGCCGCGGCGAGGACCAGGGTGACCACGCCGACGAGGGGGCCCGCGAGGTCCCGCCCCCAGGTGAGGGCCAGGAGGACCACTCCGAGGACCGGCATCGCCTCGGTCCAGCGCGACACCACTTCTCGAAGCCCAACGATCATGATCCGATCGTACGATCCGAGCCTCCGTCGTTCCAGACGGGGTCAGCACCCATATCGGGTGGAGTCGGGAGGACGACGACGGCCGCCGGCCCGGGGGCCGGCGGCTGTCGCGAGGTGGTGTCCGCGGCCGGTGGGCGTGGTGCCACCGGCCGCGGCAGGGGTCAGAGGTCGACGCCCTGGTGGTCCGCCTTCTCCGCCTCTTCGCGGGCCTGCTTCTTGGAGGCCATGAGGCTGGTGATGGTGGTCACGATGAGGACGGTGCAGATCACGCCCAGCGAGACCGGGATGGAGATCTCCGGGACGCTGACGCCGCTCTCGTGCAGTGCGTGCAGCACCAGCTTGATGCCGATGAAGCCGAGGATGACCGACAGGCCGTAGCTGAGGTGGACCAGCTTCTTGAGCAGTCCGCCGATCAGGAAGTACAGCTGGCGCAGACCCATCAGGGCGAACGCGTTGGCCGTGAACACGATGTACGGGTCCTGGGTCAGACCGAAGATCGCGGGGATCGAGTCCAGGGCGAACAGGATGTCCGTGGTGCCGATGGCCAGCATGACCACCAGCATCGGGGTCATGACCTTCTTGCCGTTCTCCACGATCCACAGCTTGGTGCCGTGGTACTCGCTGGAGACGCCGAAGCGCTTCTCCGCGGCCTTGAGGAGACGGTTCTCGTCCCAGTCCTCGTCCTCCTCGTCGGCGCGGGCCTCCTGGATCAGCTTCCAGGCGGTGTAGATGAGGAAGGCACCGAAGATGTAGAAGACCCAGGAGAAGTTGGTGATGATCGCGGCGCCGGCCGCGATGAAGATCGCCCGGAGCACCAGGGCGACGAGCACGCCGATCAGCAGGACCCGCTGCTGGTACTGGGTCGGGACGGCGAACTTCGCCATGATCAGGACGAAGACGAAGAGGTTGTCGACGCTCAGCGACTTCTCGGTGATGTAGCCGGCGAAGAACTCGCCGGCGGGGGTGGCACCGCCCCAGATCCACAGGCCGATGCCGAACAGTGCGGCCAGCACGACCCAGACGATCGTCCAGATGCCGGCTTCCTTGATGGACACGTCGTGCGGCTTGCGACCGATGAAGAAGTCGGCCCCGATCAGCACACACAAGCCCACGATGGTGGTGACCCACAGGGTCATGGAAACATCCACTGCGCCTCCGGCAGTACGTAACGGCAGGTTCCAGCGTCGTCCGCTGCCGGAGGTCTCTTCCACCCGGGGGCGGGGAACGTGTGACCGCTCCCCCGTCCCGCGGGCCGACGCCCCGGGACCCTGCCGGGTCCGTATTGACGGGTACGCCGCAGATTAGGGAGTACTCCCCTCCGCGTGCATCAGATTACCCGACCGATCAAACCGCAGTAAAGAAGAAGGTAAAGTGAGAGCCAAGTCACCAGGCCAGGCAAATGCACGAAACAACGTGTCACGCACATTGACCCTTCCGGGTGCAATGCGTGAGCGACTGCCGTCCGAACCGGCTCGCGAACGTCCGAACGAGTGAGCCACCGCGCCTTTTCGCGGGTTTTCCTCGTTAAAACCATTCCGTTCGTGGACCCGGTCGTTTCCGGGTCCACGGCACCGGCCGTCCGTCCCCCCGGCTCAGCGTCCCCGGTCCCGCCGGGCGGCGGCCACCCGGGCCAGCACCCGGTGGAGGACCTCACCGCCGGACGGCGGGAGCGAGGGTTCGTAGGTCCAGGCGTGCCCCACCCAGGGGTCGACGAGGTGGTCGTCGGGCACGGGGGTCAGTCGGAGCAGTGAACGCCACAGCGGGTCGAGCAGCGGGCCGAAGGCCGCGGCGTCCTCGCGGTCGGCCACCATCAACAGGTGCACCCCGACGCCGGGGCCCTCGTCGGCGAGGTACCGCAGCTGGGTGACGGCCCGGTCGTCGAAGCCGTGCGGGAAGTCGTGGACGATCAGCAACTGCCGCGCGGTGTCCAGGTCGCTCGGGAGTGCGTCGACCGCCTCGTTGCGCAGCGCCATCTGCACCAGGTCCACCCGCCGGGTCAACCGGGCGAGCACCTCGGCCACCCCGGCCGCCCCCCGGGCCGGCGGGGAGGCGAGGGCACCGCCGTCGAGGAGGGGGGCGAGACCGTTCGCCCCGGCACCGGCCGCGTCGATCGCGTGGACCGCGAACTCGCCGGGCGGGTGCACGGCGACGATGCGGACGACGTGGGCCACGGCGCTCGCCAGCGCCAGACGTCGGTGGGTGTCCTCGTCGACGGTGGCCGCCACCACCGAGGTCCGACCGCTGTCGACCCAGAGCCCGCGCTCCAGGGGCAGTCGGACCAGCATCGGCACGCGGAGCCGGTCGGCCTCGGGCAGGCGCAGGTCTCCCAGGCGCAGTGCCATCGGGGCTTCGACGGGCAGGGGCGCGCCCTGCCACACCGCGTTGTCCCAGCGGGCGAAGGCCGCCGGCAGCGCGGGTTCGACGACGGCGGACTCGTCGCGCAGTCGGGCGAGGTCGCGGTCGAGAGCGGCCTTGGCCCGCTCGACCAGCGCCACGTACCTGTCGCGGGCCGCCCGCCGGGCGCCGTCGCCCGCGTCCAGTCGGCCCCGGGGGTCCGCGAGGGCCCGGTCCAGTTCCCGGTCCCGCCGGGACTCCGCGAAGTCCACGGCGCTGCGGTACGCGGCGACGCTGCGGGCCAGGTCCTCGAACATGCCGCGGACCTGGTTGTACAGCCGTTCCTCCCACGACCAACCGGTGGCATCGCCCGCGACGGGCACGGGGGGCGACCCGGCCGCGGGGGAACGGCCCCGGTGGGTGTAGTCGACGGAGCCCGGCGCCAGCACCCTGGTCGCGGCGACGGCCCCGGCCCGTTCGACCGCGTCGGGCACCCCGTGGTCGGCGAGCAGTTCGGCCAGCCCGCCCGCGTAGCCCTGGCCGACCGCGCGCACCTTCCAGACGCCGCCCCTGCGGTAGAGCTCCAGGACCACGACCGCGGACTCCGTGTCCAGGCCGATCACGGTGTAGGTGGCGACCTCGGTGCCGTGCGGTTCGCCGACCGCGGCGAACGGCGCGGGCAGGGCCCCGAAGCCCGTCGGCCCGCCACCGGCGGCCGGAAGGGCCAGGAAGACCTGCACCCGTTCCGTCCCCTCTGGCAGTGCGCTCAGGTCCAGGGCGAGGCGGTGGCCCGCGGCCGTGCCCGGCACGACCTCCAGGCCGGGGAGCGCGGGCGCGCCGGGGTGCACGACCCGGGCCGGACCCGATGCCCCGCTCCCGTCGCCACCGAGGACGGCCCCGGCGATCACCGACCCGTCCGTCGTGATCCGGACCTCCAGGCGGGTCCGGATCAGTGGGCGGTTCTCCCCCCGGACCAGTTCGGCCGTCATCGCCCGCGTCCCCCGTGTCCCGAGCGCGGTGCGCGCTCCGTGTCGTTCCGTGCGCCCGGTGGGCTCCGTCCGCGCGCTCCGCCCGGGTCGGCCCGGAAGCGGACGGCGGTGGGCCGGCGGCGCCGGCCCGCTCCGCTACAGGTGCGGCAGGATCGCCGGCATCAGGTCCTGGAAGGTGCGGCCGTTGGCCGGCTGTCCGATGGCCGTCATCCGCCACCCCGTGCCCGCCCGGTGGACCTTGGCCATGATCTGCGCGGTGGCGCGTCTCCAGTCGGCGCCCGCGGTGTCCCGGTCCCCGGAGGCGGCTTCGCCGCCGTCGAGCGAGTAGCGGGCCAGTTCCTGGCCGTTGGTCTCGTCCACGAGGCGGCAGAACGCGTTCTGCACCTCGGCGAAGGTCTGGCCGGTGAACGAGTTCACCGTGAAGACGATCTGGTCGACGTGGACCGGCAGCCGTGCGAGGTCGACGACGATGGCCTCGTCGTCCCCGCCCTGGCCGGCGCCACCGACCAGGTTGTCCCCGGTGTGCTGCACGGAACCGTCGTCGCTGACGAGGTGGCGGAAGAAGACCACGTCGACGGGGTTCTTCTCGGCGAAGAGCACCGCGGAGGCGTCCAGGTCGACCTCCCGGGTGCGGGAGCCGAACAGGCCGCGGCGCCGTGCCGCCTGCCAGCCGAGCCCCATGCGCACCGCGGTCAGGGCGCCCCCGTCGCCCTTCTGCAGACTGATGGCCTGCCCCTTGGACAAGTTGACCGTCACGCGTTGTCCCCTCTCCGACCGTCCCCGGGCCGCGGTGAAACGCGGTTGCCGAGAACCCTATGCACGGGCGCCGATCGCGCCGCACCGATGTCCGCCGTTTGTGTCGGTCTTGCAACACACCGGCGCGCAGGCTCCCGCGACCGGTCGCGGGAGCCGCGGCACGGGCCGCCGTCAGGACAACCCGGCCTCCTTCATCTGCCGGAGTTCCTTCTTCATCTCCGACACCTCGTCCCGCAGCCGGGCCGCGATCTCGAACTGGAGGTCGGCCGCGGCGGCCCGCATCCGTGCGGTCATCTCCTCGATCTGCTCGGCGAGCGCGGCGGCCGGCCGGTCCGTGGGTCCGCCCGCCGCGGCGGCCCCGGCCGCGGACCGCTGCGTGCCCTTGGCCGCACCGCCGCGCGTGGGGACGGGGGCCTTCGCACCCTTGCCGTCCTTCGTCGCCCGGTACCCCGTGCCGAGGAGTTGCTCGGTGTCGACCTCCTCGCGGGCGATGGTGGCCACGATGTCGTTGATCTTCTTGCGGAGGGGCTGCGGGTCGATGCCCCTCTCCTTGTTGTAGGCGACCTGCTTCTCCCGGCGGCGGTTGGTCTCCTCGATGGCCTTCTCCATCGCCGGGGTGACCTTGTCCGCGTACATGTGGACCTGCCCGGAGACGTTGCGGGCCGCCCGTCCGATGGTCTGGATCAGCGAGGTGCCCGACCGCAGGAAGCCCTCCTTGTCCGCGTCCAGGATGGCGACCAGGGAGACCTCGGGCAGGTCGAGTCCCTCGCGGAGGAGGTTGATGCCGACCAGGACGTCGTACTCGCCCGCCCGCAGCTCCCGCAGGAGTTCGACCCGGCGCAGGGTGTCGACGTCGCTGTGCAGGTAGCGCACCTGGATGCCCAGTTCCAGGAAGTAGTCCGTGAGGTCCTCGGCCATCTTCTTGGTGAGGGTGGTGACCAGGACGCGTTCGTCCCGCTCGGTGCGCTTGCGGATCTCGTGCACCAGGTCGTCGATCTGGCCCTCCGTGGGCTTGACGACGACCTCGGGGTCGACCAGGCCGGTGGGGCGGATGATCTGCTCGACGAAGCCGTCCGACCGCGCCAGCTCGTAGTTCCCGGGGGTCGCGGAGAGGTAGACGGTCTGGCCGATGCGCTCCTGGAACTCCTCCCACCGCAGCGGGCGGTTGTCGAGGGCGGAGGGCAACCGGAACCCGTGGTCCACCAGGGTGCGCTTGCGGGAGGCGTCGCCCTCGTACATCGCACCGATCTGGGGCACCGTGACGTGCGACTCGTCGATGACCAAGAGGAAGTCCTCGGGGAAGTAGTCCAGCAGGGTGTTCGGCGGAGAGCCCGGGGAGCGGCCGTCGAAGTGCATCGAGTAGTTCTCCACGCCGGAGCAGGAGCCGATCTGCCGGAGCATCTCGATGTCGTAGGTGGTGCGCATCCTCAGCCGCTGCGCCTCCAGCAGCTTGCTCTGCTTCTCCAGGTCGGTCAGCCGCCCCGTCAGCTCCGCCTCGATGTCGTTGACCGCGCGCTCCAGCCGCTCCGGGCCGGCCACGTAGTGCGAGGCGGGGAACACGTGGAGGTGCTGGTCGTCGCTGATCACCTCGCCGGTGAGCGGGTGGAGGGTGGACAGGGCCTCGATCTCGTCCCCGAACATCTCGATGCGGACCGCGAGCTCCTCGTAGACCGGGAAGATCTCGATGGTGTCCCCGCGCACCCGGAAGGTCCCGCGGGTGAACGCCGCGTCGTTGCGCGTGTACTGGATGTCGACGAAGCGGCGCAGCAGGGCGTCGCGGTCGATCTCCTCCCCGACCCGGAGGGAGACCATCCGGTCGACGTACTCCTGGGGCGTGCCGAGGCCGTAGATGCAGGAGACGGAGGCCACCACGACCACGTCCCGACGGGTCAGCAGGGAGTTCGTGGCGGAGTGCCGCAGCCGCTCCACCTCCTCGTTGATCGAGGAGTCCTTCTCGATGTACGTGTCCGACTGGGGGACGTACGCCTCGGGCTGGTAGTAGTCGTAGTACGAGACGAAGTACTCGACGGCGTTGTTCGGCAGCAGCTCGCGGAACTCGTTCGCCAGCTGGGCGGCCAGGGTCTTGTTGGGGGCCATCACCAGGGTGGGGCGCTGGAGCTTCTCGATCATCCACGCCGTGGTGGCGGACTTGCCGGTGCCGGTCGCGCCCAGCAGGACGACGTCCTTCTCCCCCGCGCGGATGCGGCGGTCGAGCTCCGCGATGGCCGCGGGCTGGTCGCCGCTGGGGCGGTAAGGGCTGACGACCTCGAAGGGTGCCGTCGTGCGTTCGATGTGGGATACGGGCCGCATGACATCCACCGTACGGCGCCGCACTGACACCGGCCGGCACCCGCGGGATGCGGGCCGGGCCGGCCGCCGAGGCGGACCGGCCCGTTCCGGGTCAGTTCACCAGTTCTCCGAACCCGGCTGCGCCGGGCGGGTCGGGGCGGCACCGGGCGCGCCCCCGTAGGGACCGGCGCCGTAGGGCGTGCCCCCGTAGGGCGCGGCGGGGGTGCCGGCGGGCCGGAAGGCCGGGGTGGTGGGGGTGAAGACGGACTGCTGGGCCGCCGCGGCCCGCTCGGCCCGGGCCCGGTCGGCGGCCTGGCCGGCCTCCCACTCGGAGCGCCCCATGATCAGCACCGGGTCGAACATCACGATGACGCCGGCGAGCAGCAGGAAGGCCAACGGGCCGATCAGCATCGGGGTGAGGAGTTCCGCGGAGGAGGCGCCGCTCAGGCTGCCCGCTCCGTCGTGCACGCTGACGCTGAGCGCGGCCATGCCGGTGTAGTGCATGCCGGTGACGGCGACGCCCATCACCAGGCTGGCGCCGAGCGTCCAGACGAAGCCCCGGACCTGGGCGGCGGCCCACAGCGCGGCGGTCGCGGCGAACACGGCGACGAGCACCGACAGGACCACGGTCCCGGTGTCGTAGAGCAGGCGGCCGTTGAGGTGCATGGCCGCCATGCCCAGGTAGTGCATGGAGGCGACGCCCAGGCCGGTGAGGGTGCCGCCGGTGAGCAGCGCCAGGGTGGTGCCGCCCTTGTAGCCGACGATGAAGACGCCCACTCCGACCATCGCGATCGCCACGCCGAGGCTGGCGAAGGTCATGGTGATGTCGTAGTTGATGGGCGACTCCCGGACCGTGAAGCCCATCATCGCCACGAAGTGCATGGTCCAGATGCCCGAGCCGATCGCCGCCGATCCGAGCGCCAGCCAGCCCGGCCGCCAGGAGTCCGCGACGAGCAGTGACCTGGTGGTGCAACGCAGCCCCAGTGCCGCCCCCAGACAGGCCATCACGTACGCGATCACCGGAGTGACCCAACCGTAGGTGAAGCCGTCGATGGTGCCTTGCATGTACGGATGCCCTTTCCCTGATGAGGTGCCCCCCGGTGGCGTCCGTTTCCCCCCTCCCAGGGCCCGGATCGTCATGGGCTGATCGAGATTATGGCCCGAAGAAGAACGCGCGAGCGATTTTCCGAATAAAGGATCACGCTCGTCATTCCCGGGTGGGCACCCGTAAATGCGCCCGACCGGGTCATCCGTTCCGTGCGTGTGCACGCGCCGTACACGTTTCCTCGCGCTCCGCCTGGCAGGGTCGGTCCCGTGCTCGTTCATATGATGCGAAAACTTCCGGTATCCGCACGGATGGGCGTCGTCGCCTCGATCATCACTTTGAGTACGACGGCTGTGGTTCTGCCCACACTTTCCTCCCGGGCCCTCGCCACCGAGGGGAAGGTCACCGTGATCGCCCACCGCGGGGCCTCGGCGCAGGCTCCGGAGAACACCCTCGCCGCCGTCGACCGGGCGGACGCGTTGGGCGTCGACTGGGTCGAGAACGACGTCCAGCGCACCAGGGACGGGGTCCTGGTCGTCATCCACGACACCGACCTCAAACGCACCACCGACGCCGAGGAGGTGTTCCCCGACCGGGCGCCGTGGAAGGTCGCCGACTTCACCGCCGAGGAGATCGCCCGTCTGGACGCGGGCTCGTGGAAGGGGAAGGCGCACGCCGGTGCCCGCGTGCCCACGCTCCGCGCGTACCTGCGCCGCGTCGACGACAACGGCCAGAAGCTGCTCCTGGAGCTCAAGTCGCCGAAGTCCTACCCGGGCGTCGAGGAGGACCTGCTGGAGGTCCTCGCCGAGGAGCGCTGGCTCGACCAGCGCCACCTCAGGGACCGGCTGGTGGTCCAGAGCTTCGACGCGGACGCCCTGCGCACCCTGCACGGTGCCCGCCCCGACCTGCGCACCGGCTTCCTGGGCGCCCCCTCCCCCGCCGCGCTTCCCTGGTACGCGCAGTTCACCGACCAGATCAACCCGAAGAGCAGCACCGTGTCCGCCGCGTACGTGGCGACCGTCCAGGCCCTCGGCGGACCCCACGGCCGCCGACTGGAGGTCAACGTCTGGACGGTGGACGAGCCCGAGGAGGTCCGACGCGCCGTTCGCAAGGGGGTGGACGGCATCATCACCAACGCGCCCGACGTGGTCCGCGAGACGCTGGACGGACGGAAGTCGTTCGCGGTCGCCGGAACGGGCTGACCGCCACCGGACGGGCCCGCCCGGTGGAGCCCTCGGCCGGCTCCCGGGGCGGGCCCGTGGGCGTACCGTGGCCCCATGGTCAGCACGCACGGCGCCCGGAGCACCGACACCACCGACGAGGACGTCCCGGGGGCCGGCCCCGGCCGGGTGGCCCGATGGGCGGTCGTCGACAGCGCCATCGGCCCGCTCCTGCTGGTCGTCACCCACCGCGGACTGGCCAAGGTCGCCTTCCACGCGGACGCGGCGGTCTGCGAGGAGGTGCTCGACGCGCTGGCGCCCCGGCTGGGCGGCCGGCCGGTGCACGCGCCCGACGACCCTGCGGTGGCGCGGGCGGTGCGGCAGACGGCCGCGTACTTCGCGGGCCAGCTGCGGACCTTCGACCTGCCCCTGGACTGGTCGTTGGTATCGGGCTTCCACCGCGAGGTGTTGCGGGAACTGCTGGCGAGCGTCCCCTACGGAACGGTCGCCGGCTACGGGGAGTTGGCCGGCCGGGTGGGGCAGCCGGGCGCCGCGCAGGCGGTGGGCGCGGCCATGGGCGCCAACCCGCTGCCGGTGGTCGTGCCCTGCCACCGGATCGTCGAGAGCGACGGGGGCATCGGCGGGTTCGGGGGCGGACTGGAGGCCAAGCGCACGCTGCTGGCCCTGGAGGGGGTCCTTCCCCAGCCGTTGTTCTGACCTCGGGTCCGTGCGGCCCCGCCCCGGACGGATGCCGGGATCATCCCGGGGCGGACCTCGCCCGGTGCGACGGATGGGCGTCCGGGACGAACGTGCAGGTCACTGATGTGAGTGAACCTCTGGGGGAACGAAGCCTTCCCCTTCCCGGCCGTCCCCGAAGTCGCCCCGGGACTGGCAGACTTGCCCGCCGAGCGCAGTCGAGAACGAGGAGTCCCGGCATGTCGGTGGCGGAGAACCTGCGGAGGGTCACGGGGCTGCGCTCCGTCGGCAGGTGGCGCAGGGCGGCCCGGTTGCCCCGGGTCCGCAGACGGGTCGACCTCAGCCACCCGGCCCGCTCCCCGTTGGGGTCCGCCGTGGTCAACTGCGTACGGTACCGAGGCGGGGTCCGACAGGCGGGCGCCACCGGCAGCCGCGGCCAGGAGCTGCTGGAGGCCGAGGTGGCGAAGGCCAGGGAGAGCGGTGACGGCTTCGTCTGGGTGGGGCTGCACGAGCCCACCGAGGAGCAGTTCGCCGGCATCGCCCGGCTCTTCGACCTGCACCCCCTCGCGGTCGAGGACGCGGTCCACGCGCACCAGCGGCCCAAGGTCGACCGGTACGGAACGACGCTGTTCGCCGTCTTCAAGACCGTCTGCTACGTGGAGCACACCAGGCTGACCGCCACCAGCGAGGTGGTGGACACCGGGGAGTTGATGGTCTTCGTCGGCCGCGAGTTCGTGATCACCGTCCGGCACGGTCGGCACGGCTCGCTCGGCCCGCTCCGCGAGGAGCTGGAGGCCGCACCGCACCGTCTGGCCAAGGGCCCGATCGCGGTGCTGCACGCCGTCGCCGACCAGGTGGTCGACGAGTACCTCCAGGTCACCGACGCCTTCCAGAACGATCTGGACCAGATCGAGTCCGAGGTGTTCGCCGAGGACGGGGCCCGGGTCGACCCGGGCCGGGTGTACCAGCTCAAGCGGGAACTGCTGGAGCTGAAGCGCGCCGTGGTGCCGCTGAGCGGGCCGCTCCAGGTCCTCTCCGACCAGCCCTCCCCCACGCCGGACACGGACATACGGGCGTACTTCCGGGACGTCGCCGACCACGTGCTGCGGGCCGGGGAGCAGATCGGCGCCTACGACGACCTCCTCAACTCGATCCTCCAGGCCCACCTCGCCCAGGTCACCGTCGCCCAGAACTCCGACATGCGGAAGATCACCGCCTGGGCGGCGATCATCGCGGTGCCGACGATGGTGTGCGGGGTCTACGGCATGAACTTCGCGCACATGCCGGAACTCGGCTCCCCCTACGGCTACCCCGCGGTGCTCACCGTCATCGCCGTCGCCTGCTTCCTGGTGCACCGGGGGTTCCGGCGCAACGGCTGGCTCTGACGGCGCGGGGGAGGATCAGCGCGCCGCGTAGACGCTCTCGGCCCAGGTGGCGAGTTGCCCGTCGGTGAGGTGCCCGGCGAGGTCGGCCTCGCTGATCATCCCCACCAGGCGCTTGTCCTCGATCACCGGCAACCGGCGGATACGGTGGCCCTGCATCTCCTGGAGCACCGCGTCCACGTCGGCGTCCGCGTCGATCCAGCGGGGGGTGCCCTCGGCGAGCTCGCCCGCGGTCACCTTGGCGGGATCGTGGCCCATGGCCACGCACTTCACCACGATGTCGCGGTCGGTGACGATGCCGCAGAGCCGTTCGTCGGCGTCGGCGATCGGCAGCGAGCCGACGTCCAGGTCGCGCATCAACTGGGCGGCCCGGTCGAGGGTCTCGTGAGCGGGGATCCACTGGGCGCCCCGGTGCATGATGTCTCCGGCGGTGGTCATGCGGTACCTCCCGGTGCCGGACGGCCGGCGCGGCGCGGGACGCGTCGCTAGTCCCGGCGGCATCCATTCTCTCCGGGGCGAGGGGGTCGCGCACGCGGGCGGCCCCCGGCCGGCGTGCGCCCGGCGGCGCCGGTCGTATCGTGGAGGGGGAGGCGCCACGCGAGGAGACGGCCATGGCCGACCCCAAGGGCTTCCTGCGGACCGGTCGCGAGGAGTGGCCGCGCCGACCGGTCGAGGAGCGGGTCCGGGACTGGGACGAGGTGTACGTCCCCGGGGCCCTGCTGCCCCTGATCAGGCGCCAGGCCGACCGGTGCATGGACTGCGGGGTGCCCTTCTGCCACCAGGCGTGCCCCTTGGGCAACCTCATCCCGGAGTGGAACGACCTGGTGGCCCGGGACGACTGGCGGGCCGCGAGCGAGCGGCTGCACGCGACCAACAACTTCCCCGAGTTCACGGGACGGCTCTGTCCGGCGCCCTGCGAGACCGGATGCGTGCTGGCGATCGACCAGCCGGCGGTGACGATCAAGAACGTCGAGGCGGCGATAGCGGACCGGGCCTGGGCGGACGGCCGGGTGCCGCCCCGGCCCCCGGAGCGGCTCTCGGGGCGGAGGGTCGCGGTGGTCGGGTCGGGCCCGGCGGGCCTCGCGGCGGCGCAGCAGTTGACCCGGGCCGGGCACACGGTGGCCGTCTTCGAACGGGAGGACCGGATCGGCGGGCTCCTGCGGTACGGCATACCGGCGTTCAAGATGGACAAGGCGCAACTGGAGCGGCGGCTGGGGCAGATGCGCGAGGAGGGGACGAAGTTCCGCACGGGGGTCGCGGTGGGCGGCCGGGACCTCCCCGCCGAGGAACTGCGTTCCCGCTACGACGCCGTGGTGCTGGCCACCGGCGCCACCCGCTGGCGGGAGTTGCCGGTGCCGGGAAGGCACCTGACGGGGATCCACCAGGCGATGGAGTACCTGCCGTGGGCGAACCGGGTCCGCGAGGGCGACCTGGAGGTCTCGCCGCTGTCGGCGGCCGGTCGGGACGTCGTCGTGATCGGCGGCGGGGACACCGGTGCGGACTGCCTGGGCACGGCCCTGCGCGAGGGGGCCGCCTCGGTGACCCAACTGGACATCCACGCCCTGCCCGGCCCGGACCGTCCCGCCGAGGAACCCTGGCCCACGTATCCCCGGGTCTACCGGCTGTCGGCGGCCCACGAGGAGGGCGAGGAACTGCACACCGCGCCGGTGTCGGACGCGGACGCCCGGCTCTTCGCGGCCTCGACCCTGGGCTTCGTCCCGGACGCCGGGGGCCGGGTGTGCGGGGTGCGGGTGGCGGACGTGGACGCGCGGCGGCGACCGTTGGCCGGTTCGGGACGCACCCTGCGGGCGGACCTGGTGTTGCTGGCGCTCGGCTTCTCGGGGCCCGCGCGGGACGACGGGCTGGTCGAGGGGCTGGGGCTGGCCCTGGACGAGCGGGGGACCTTCGCCCGTGACCGGGCCTTCGCCACCAACGTTCCCGGCGTGTTCGCCGCGGGGGACGCGGCGCGCGGGCAGTCGCTGGTGGTGTGGGCGATCGCGGAGGGCCGGGCGGTGGCGGCGGCGGTGGACCGCTTCCTCCTCGGGAGCAGCACGCTCCCCGCGCCGATCGACCCGCAGGACCGTGCGATGGGGGTGTGAACGCACGGGCGGGCCGACCCTGGGGCATCGGGGCCGCTCCGCCCCGCCGCCGACCGGACCGCGGTGCGCCGACCCCGCGGGCGCCGTGGACACGCGTCAAGAGAGCAGGAAGTCGGCCTCCCCGGCCTTGGCGCCCTGGATGAACGCCCTGATCTCTCCACGCGTGTAGATCAATGCGGGCCCGTCCGGATCCGCGGACTGACGCACGGCGACCCTGCCGTCGGCCAGCTTCATGGCCTCGACGCAGTTCCCGCCGTTCCCCCCGCTCCAAGGCTTGTGCCAGCCCTCGGTGCCGAGTTCGCGTGCCGGCATGCCGTTGTATATCCCCTGGCGATCCATTCACAGCTCCTTGCGGAGATCCCGCAGGATCTCCTTCGTGCGATGTGCCGTAGCGGCCTGGGCCGCCATGCGGTCCATGACCTCTAGGTGCCGGGTGACCTCGGGACGTGCATCGAGGTAGACGGCGCCGGTCAGGTACTCGCTGTAGACCATGTCGGGCAACTCCGGCATGGCGAAGCGGAACAGCACGAAGGGCCCGTACGTGCCGGGGTGCGGACCCGAGTCGAACTGGGCGATCTGGAGGGTCACGTTCGGCAGCTTCGTGCGGTCCAACAGCGTGTCGATCTGCTCGCGCATCACCTCGGGGCCACCGGCGGGACGGCGCAGAACGGTTTCGTCCATGACGACCCACAGCCGGGGCGCGTCCCGGCGGGTCAGCAGTTCCTGCCGCTGCATCCGCAGGGCCACGTGCCGTTCGATGTCCTCGGGTCGGGTGCGGCCCACGGCGCCCGACCGGAGCACGGAGCGCGCGTAACCTTCCGTCTGGAGCAGTCCGGGAACGAAGTGGGGTTCGTACGTGCGGATGAGGGTCGCGGCACCCTCCAGGCTGACGTGCATGGAGAACCAACCCGGCAGGACGTCGTGGAAGCGCTGCCACCAGCCCGGACGGTTCGCCTCCTCCGCCAGGTTGACGAAGGTGTCGACCTCCTCCTCCGGGACCCCGTACGCCTTCAGCAGGAGTTGGAGGTACGGAATCTTGAGCGCCACCTCCGCGGTCTCCATCCGACGGACGGTGGCCGATGCGACCCGCAGGACCTGCGCTGCTTCCTCCCGCTTCAGCCCTGCGCGTTCTCGCAGGTCCTGGAGGCGGCGCCCGAGCACGACCTGACCGACGGTCGGCGCGGACCGCGGTTCGCTCACGTCCACCTCCGGAGAGTCACCGATGATCGGGCAGCACAGAAGAGCGGACCCAACCGGGGCCGCTTCGCGTGCTGTTGCGAGCAGTGTGTCATGTGTCCTACGCCAAGCACACTGCACTCTGCAATTTTCAGAGTGGTACTTGCCAAGTGTTCACGGCGGGGAGATAGTGGCAAACGTGATTCCGTCCGCGCCGTTAGGAACAGAGGCTGCCGTCATGGGTATCGGTGCCGAGGCAGCCGGGGCGTCTCCTGGCGAGACCACCAGGCGCCGTTTCCGCTTCGAGTTGGCCGCACATCCGAGTTCACCCGCACGGGCCAGGCGTCTCACCCGGGCCAGGTTGTCCGGCTGGTCCGTGTGCGAGGACACCTGCGACGCGGCCGATCTCGTGGTGTCCGAGCTGGTGACCAACGCCATCGTGCACACCGCTTCGGACCTGATCGTCTGCGAGTTGCACGACGACTCCGAGAAGGTGCGCATAGCCGTCAGCGACGAGGGCTGCGCACCGGGCGACCCCCGTCCCTCGTCCCAACGGCCCGAGGAGGAACACGGACGCGGGCTGCTCCTCGTGGCGGCGGTCTCCACCGCCTGGGGCGCCCAGGAGACCGGGCCCGGCCTGCTGGTGTGGGCCGAACTGCCGCGGACCGCACCGCCGTCGGACGGATCGCCGTCCGGGTCCCGCGCGGGGGAGTTCCGCGGAACGGGGGCCGAATGGGTGTGACGATCGGGCGGACGCTGAGCCTCGGCACGCTGGCCAGGCTGGACCGCCACCGCAAGGCGAACGGACGCGGAGGCAGCACCTGTCCCCTGCGGTTGGCCCTGCCCACGGGCATGTCCGTACCGCTCGGCTGCGACGCGGTGTCGGTGCCCTCCCCCTACGCCCGACGGGTGAACCGCCGTCTCCCCCGGGTCGGTTGCGTCTACGCCGACCTGGACCGCTGGTGGTGGATCGTCCCGTCCGACTCCGACGTGGCGCTGGAGTGGCCGGCGCCCGCCCGCTACGCCTGCGGGGCCCTGCTCCCGGACGAGGGACGCCCCCCGGGGCTGATCCACCGGCCGGACGCCACCGTCCCCTACACCCCGCCCATACCGCTCTATCTGGCGCTATGCCGCGTCACGGGAACGCCGCCCAGTTGGTGCCGCGTCCCGTGACAGCCTGACCGGCGACCCTGGGGGTGTCGCCCGGTCACCCGGTCCGACCGGCGGCCCGTGGGGGTGCCGCCGGTCGGACCCCTTTTGCGTCCGGCCGGGAGCTCACCACCTGACGGGCAGTTCCCCCAGTCCACGGGCCCGCAGGTTGCGCCCGCATTCCCCTCGTCGTGCGACAGCCGTGCTTCACCGAGTCCGGCCCGTAGGGTCGTCGAGCAACCACCGGGCGTCATCGGGGGCCGGGCGGCCGGCCGGGCGGGGCGCGCGGTCGGGGCGGTCGTCGGGGTCCGGGCGCGAGGGGGGCGAGACGAGGGCCATGGGCGTCCACCCTGGGGCCGGACGCGGGCGCCGGGAGGACGTTCCGGGAGGTGGCCGGAGTCGATCGGCGGGGTGGCTCGAACCGGTGATCCGGGTGCACCGCACGGAACGCCGTCGCATGATCGGATCCGATGGCCCCGCGCACCGGAGGCGGGGCCGCCGTACGGCTGAGGAGTCCCGTGATCCGTCGTGTCACCGTTCCGTCCCTGTTCGCCCCGCCCGCCTACGCGCACGCCTCCGTGGTGGAGGCCGGCACCCGACTGGCGTTCCTCGCCGGCTCCGTCCCGCTGGACGCGAGCGGCGAGCTGGTCGCCCCCGGGGACCCGGTGGGGCAGACCGAGCAGATGATCGCGAACCTCGCCGAACAGGCGGGGGCCGTCGGCGCCGGGCTGGAGGACGTCGTGTACACCGACGTGTACGTGGTCACCGACTCGCCCGAGGTCATCGCGACGGTCTGGGACGTGGTCCGGGCGAGCGGGCTGAGCCGGGGCCCGCACTCCTCGACGATCATGGGCGTGACCTGTCTGGGGTACCCGGGCCAGCTCGTGGAGATCACGGCGACGGTCGCGGTCCCCCGGGACTGAGGCCGTCCGGGCCGGTGCCGGCCACCGCGGACGCCTCCCGGAGCACCTCGCCCAGCATCGCGGGGGTCAACCGCCCGGTGAACGTGTTGCGCTGGCTCACGTGGAAGCAGCCGAAGACGGTCAGGTCCGAGGCCGCCGCTCCGCCGGCCCGGGGCGGCGCCGCTTCCAGGACGTAGCGGGCGCCGTGGCCGAAGGCCGGCCGCGGCCTCGGCACCCGGTAGCCGGCCGCGGCGAGCGCCGGGAACAGCGCCTGCCAACCGAAGGCCCCGAGCACCACCACCGACTTCAGGGTGGGCCGCAGCAGCTCCAGTTCGCGGACCAGCCAGGGGCGGCAGGTGTCCCGCTCCCCGGGCGTCGGACGGTTGGCGGGCGGCGCGCAGTGCACCGGAGAGGTGATCCGCACGCCCCGCAGGGCCAGTCCGTCGTCCGCGGACTCGGTGCGGGGCGCGGAGGCCAGGCCCAGCGCGTGCAGCGCCGCGTACAGCACCTTGCCCGAACGGTCGCCGGTGAACATCCGCCCGGTCCGGTTCGCGCCGTGCGCGGCGGGCGCGAGGCCCACGATCAACAGAGCGGCGTCGGGCGGCCCGAAGCCGGGTACGGGGCGCGCCCAGTACGTCCAGTCGCGGTAGGCGGCACGTTTGACCCGTCCGGCCTCCCGGCGCCATGCGACGAGCCGGGGGCAGGCCGTGCAGCCGGTGATCCGCCCGTCCAGCACGGCGAGCCCGTCCCGGTCCGGAACGTCCCGCGCCGCGGCCCGCACCCGCGCGGCGCTCCCGATGGCTTCGACGGCGTCCACCCCACCACGGTAGGCATCCGCGGCTTTCCCCGCCGGCGGGGAGATATTCACGGCGGTCGGCCCGAGCGGCCGACTATGGTCGGAGCATGGCTTCTGATGTGGCGGGCGGACCCGGTCCGACCCCGCCGGACACCCCGTCCGATCCGGCTCCCGAGCACCCGGCGAAGGCCGACCCGGCCCTCGCGGTCGCCCCCGACCCGTCCCGGGGCAGTGTCCGGGTGGACAGTTGGATCTGGTCGGTGCGCCTGGTGAAGAGCCGTTCACTGGCGGCGACCGCCTGCCGAGGCGGGCACGTCCGGGTCAACGGCGAGCGGGTGAAGCCCGCACACGGCGTACGGGTCGGGGACGAGGTGCGCGTGTGGCACGCCGGGCGCGAGCGGGTCGTGGTCGTCAAGGAACTCCTGCGCAAGCGGGTCGGGGCACCGGTGGCCGTCAGCTGCTACCTCGACAACAGTCCGCCGCCCCCGCCGCGCGAGGCCGTGGTGCCCATCGGCCTCCGGGACCGGGGCACCGGTCGCCCCACCAAGCGGGACCGCAGGGAACTGGAGCGGCTGCGCGGCCCCGACGCCCCCACGGGCTTCGGTGACCCTTCGACCCGGGGACGGAGCGGGAGCCCTCGCTGACCCCTCCCGCCGGTTTCACGCCTGCGGCACCACCCGCAGCCACATCCCGTCGTCGGTGAGGGCGCGGTCCACCCGCAGCCCCGACTCCGCGAGCACTTCGTCCAACTCCGCCGGGGTCATCGGGCGGCTGAGGAAGGTCTGCCGCCAGACGGCGTCGGGGAAGACGTACTCCGCACGGACCTCACGCACCCCGTCCGCCGCGGGCAGCGAAGCGATCCGCACGGTGAAACCGGCGGGGTCGACCCGTTCGACCGGGCCGCGGGTGTGGTAGTCGGCCCCTTCCCGCTGGACGATCACGCACCCTTCGGCGGTGACGTGACGGCGGCAGGCGTCGAGGATGCCGCGCTGCACCCGGCGGTCACCGGAGTGCACCAGGTACGACGTCAGCGTCACCACGTCGAAGGTCTCGCCCAGGTCGAGCGACTCGATGGAGCTCCGCACGGTACGGGCCCCCTTCACCCGCGCCAGCATCTCGGCCGACTCGTCGACCGCGGTGACGTCGAACCCGCGCTCCACCAGAGGCCCGGTCATCCGACCGACTCCGCAGCCCAGTTCGAGGAGCCGGGCCCCCGCGGGCGCCGCCCCGGCGATCACCTCCGGCTCCCCGTACAGGGGCAGTCGTGCGTACAGCTCCACCGCGCACCCGTCGGGAGTGATCGCACCGGGCCCGGATCCCTCGTATCCCTCACGCATGGAGGACTCCTACCCGGTCCTGCGACGGCTAGCCCACGGTGTGTCCGCGGAGTACGGTGCAGGAGGGAGTGGTGATGGCACCATGCGCACTGGCAACGAGCCGGCCACCGCGCGCAGCCCGCTGCGCATGCGGTTCTGGCTGAACCTCTGGGGCATGGCCTGGGCGATCGCGGGAACGGCCGCCTTCGCCTGGGTCGGGCGACCGGGCTGGGCGGCTGCCTGCGCGGTCCTGTGGGTGATCACCGTGGTGGACCTGTTCGCGATCGTCCGGCACATCCGGCAGGGCCCGCACTACCAGCCGGGTCGGGACGTCCCGCCCTACGAGCCGCCCTCGGACGACCGGTGACCGTGCCCTCCGCCCCGGACGGGGGCATCAGTCGTCGAAGCGGGCCGCGGCCAGGTACTCGGGGTTGGGGTCCAGGGCCGCCGCGAGCCGGAAGTGCCGCACCGCCTGCTCGGGTCGGCCCGCCCGCTGGTAGGTCCGGGCGAGCGCGAAGTGCGCGAAGGCGTTGTCGGGCTCGCGCTCCAGCACGATCGTGAATTCCAGCTCGGCCGGCCTGAGCTGGGCGGCGGCGAAGAAGGCCCGCGCCCGCAGCAACCGGGCCGCGGTGTTCTCCGGGTGCGCCGCGATGACCCGGTCCAGCAGTTGCACGGCCCCTCGGGGGTCCCTCGCGTCCAGCAGCCGCTCGGCCGCACGGTAGTCGATGACGTGGGTCTCCGGGCTTCGTCCGCTGGATGCACTGCGCTCGGCCACACCTCATCCCTTCCCCTCCGTCACCCGTTCAACGCGCCGCCCCCGCCGCCGCATTCCCCGTGCCCGCAGGCGGCCACCCGTCACGCACCGGTCGCCCGCCGCACCAACCCCTCCCAGACCCGGGCCACCGCTTCCCTCAGCTCGTCGAGCGGCACGTCGTTGTCGATCACGATGTCGGCGACGGCCAACCGCTGCTCCCGCGTGGCCTGGGCGGCCATCCGGGCCCGGGCGTCCGCCTCGGACATGCCCCTCAGCCGCGTCAGCCGGTCCAGCTGGGTCTCCGGGGCGACGTCGACCACGACGACGAGGTCGTAGAGGTCGGACAGGCCGTTCTCCGCGAGCAGCGGAACGTCCTGGACGACCACCGCGTCGGCGGGGGCGGCGTCCTTCAGCTCCGCGGAGCGGGCGCGTACCAGGGGGTGCACGATCCCGTTGAGCACGGCCCGTCGATCGGGGTCCGTGAAGACGATCGCCCCCAGTGCGGCACGGTCCAGCGAACCGTCCCCGGCCAACACCTCCGGTCCGAAGGCATCCACCACCGCGGCCAGCCCGGGCGTCCCCGGCTCGACCACCTCCCGGGCGATCCGGTCGGCGTCGATCAGCACCGCGCCGTGCTCCACGAGCAGCCGGGACACCTCGCTCTTGCCGGCTCCGATGCCACCGGTCAGGCCCACTGTCAGCATGCCCGCAGCCTAGTGCCGTGGCCCCGACGGCTCAGGCGTCGCCCTCGCGCTCCGCGAGGAAGCGTTCGAACTCCCGGCCGATCTCGTCGGCGGAGGGGATCTCAGAGGGCTCGGCCAGCATGTTGCCCCGGCTCTCCGCACCGGCCGCGGCGTCGTACTGGTGCTCCAACCCCTGGACCAGGCTGGTCAACTCCTCGTCGCCCTCCCTGATCTGACGGTCGATCTCGGTCTGCGTGCGGTGCGCCTCGGTGCGCAGGGCGTGCGCGACGCTCGGGAGGACCAGACCGGTGGCGGAGGTGATGGCCTCCAGGGCGGTGAGGGCCGCGTCGGGATAGGCGGAGCGGGCGATGTAGTGCGGTACGTGCGCCGCGACGCCGAGGACGTCGTAGCCGGCCTCCATCAGCCGGTACTCCACCAGCGACTCCGCGCTACCGGGCACCTGGGCCTCGTCGAAGGGGCTGCGGTGGCCGGGCACCAGGTCGGTGCGGGAACCGTGCGGGGTGAGCCCCACGGGTCGCGTGTGCGGGACACCCATGGGGATGCCGTGGAAGTTCACCGCGAGCCGGACCCCGAGACGGTCCACGATCTGCTGCACGGCGGCGGCGAAGCGCTCCCACTCGACATCGGGTTCGGGGCCGGAGAGGAGGAGGAAGGGGGCCCCGGTGGCGTCCTGGACGAGGCGCACCTCCAGCGCGGGCACCTCGTACTCCGTCCAGCGGTCCCGCCGGAAGGTCAACAGCGGGCGCCGCGCGCGGTAGTCGACCAGCCGGTCGTGGTCGAAGCGGGCGACCACCTGGTGCGGCATCGCGTCCAGCAGTCTCTCCACGATCTGGTCGCCGGTCTCCCCCGCGTCGATGTAGCCGTCGAAGTGGTAGAGCATCACCAGGCCCGCGGACTCCTGGGCCAGCGCCACGTCGACGACGGCCAGGCCCTTCGGCTCCCACGTGTACAAATCCTGCGGATCAAGCACAGCCGCTCCTCCTCGTGTCCCTCAGCCAGAACACGCTGTGGGACGGGGGCATTCCCCGCGTGACCGCCGGACATGCCCGTTCATCCGTCCGTCCCGTCACCCGAACGGCGACCGGCGGACCGGAGCGCACACGACGAAGGGCCCGCACCCCCGGGAAGGGGTGCGGGCCCGACGTCAGCGGCTAGCGCCTAGTGGGGAGCCTCAGCTCTGGCCACCGGCGAGCTTCTCGCGGAGCGCGGCGAGCGCCTCGTCCGAAGCCAGGGCGCCGGAGTTGTCCGCGGACTCCGAGGAGTACGAACCGCCACCGGAGGCAGCCTGGGCGGCGACGGCGTCGCCACCCTCGGCGGCAGCCTGCGCGTCGGCCTCGCGGGACTTGATGACCTGGGCCTGGTGCTGCTCGAAGCGGGTCTGCGCCTCCGCGTACTGGCGCTCCCACTCCTCGCGCTGCTTCTCGTAACCTTCGAGCCAGTCGTTGGTCTCGGGGTCGAAGCCCTCGGGGTAGATGTAGTTGCCCTGGTCGTCGTAGGACGCGGCCATGCCGTACAGGGTCGGGTCGAACTCGACCGCGGACGGGTCGGCACCGAAGGACTCGTTGGCCTGCTTCAGCGAGAGGCTGATGCGGCGACGCTCCAGGTCGATGTCGATGACCTTGACGAAGATCTCGTCGTTGACCTGGACGACCTGCTCCGGGATCTCCACGTGGCGCTCGGCCAGCTCGGAGATGTGGACCAGGCCCTCGATGCCCTCGTCCACGCGGACGAACGCACCGAACGGAACGAGCTTGGTGACCTTGCCGGGGACGACCTGACCGATCTGGTGCGTCCGGGCGAACTGCTGCCACGGGTCTTCCTGGGTCGCCTTGAGCGACAGGGAGACGCGCTCGCGGTCCATGTCCACGTCGAGGACCTCGACGGTGACTTCCTGACCGACCTCGACGACCTCGGAGGGGTGGTCGATGTGCTTCCAGGAGAGCTCGGAGACGTGGACGAGACCGTCGACGCCACCCAGGTCCACGAAGGCACCGAAGTTGACGATCGAGGACACGACGCCGGAGCGGACCTGGCCCTTCTGGAGGGTGGTGAGGAACGTCTGGCGGACCTCGGACTGGGTCTGCTCCAGCCAGGCTCGGCGGGACAGGACCACGTTGTTGCGGTTCTTGTCCAGCTCGATGATCTTCGCCTCGAGCTCCTTGCCGACGTACGGCTGGAGGTCGCGGACGCGACGCATCTCGACCAGGGAGGCCGGGAGGAAGCCGCGGAGGCCGATGTCGAGGATGAGACCACCCTTGACGACCTCGATGACGGTACCGGTGACGATGCCGTCCTCTTCCTTGATCTTCTCGATGGTGCCCCAGGCACGCTCGTACTGGGCGCGCTTCTTCGAGAGGATCAGGCGGCCTTCCTTGTCCTCCTTCTGGAGGACGAGGGCCTCGATCTCGTCACCGACGGCGACGACCTCGTTGGGGTCGACGTCGTGCTTGATCGAGAGCTCGCGGCTCGGGATGACACCTTCGGTCTTGTAACCGATGTCGAGCAGGACCTCGTCCCGGTCGACCTTCACGATGACGCCGTCGACGATGTCGCCGTCGTTGAAGTACTTGATCGTCTCGTCGATCGCGGCGAGGAAGGCTTCCTCGTTACCGATGTCGTTGACCGCTACCTGCGGGGTGGTGGCGGTGGTCTCGGTGCTGCTCGTCATGTGGGAAAGGGCTCCGGTACGGACATTGAAGTCGTAGGTACTGCTACGCCGGGAGCCGTTGTCGCTCTGCAGAAGCCGGACAGTCCTGAGAAGCGCGCTCCGAACCCTCGCGGGAAAAACGGACCACACCTCGAAACCGAGGGGACATACATACAGACGCGAGCGCAGCCTGCTCTGTCTGAGGAGCGCAGGCTCGCAGCGCAACTTGTAGCATACGGGGGCAGCCGGACAGGGTCAATGCGCGAAAGGCGCACACCCGGGGCGGATCGCCGCATTCCCGGCACCGAAACCGTCACGCGAGGCCACAGCGGCCACATCCGGCCATGGACCGATCTCTTTCGGCCAACGTGGAACGCGTCCGCGGTTCGTCGGAAGAGTACGACGAGGGAGCCAATCATCCAAGAGGTCGAACTGCCCGAGCCGGAAGCCACCCGGCGCACCGTTTCGGGCACGGAGAGCAGCCGCGCCAACCGCGGCTGGTGGGACCGCAACGCCGACGAGTACCAGAGCGACCACGGGGCGTTCCTCGGGGACGACCGGTTCGTCTGGGGCCCCGAAGGGCTGGACGAGGCGGACGCCGCGCTGCTGGGGCCGGCGGCGGAACTGGCCGGGCGGGACGTCCTGGAGATCGGGGCGGGGGCCGCGCAGTGCTCGCGCTGGCTGGCCGCGCAGGGGGCCCGGGCGGTGGCGCTCGACCTGTCGCACCGGCAGCTCCAGCACGCCCTGCGGATCGGGTCGGACGGGGTGGCCCTGGTGGAGGCGGACGCCGGAGCGTTGCCGTTCCGGCCGGACTCCTTCGACCTGGCGTGTTCGGCCTACGGGGCGCTCCCGTTCGTCGCGGACCCGGTGCGGGTGCTGCGCGAGGTGCGTCGGGTGCTGCGACCGGGCGGCCGGTTCGTCTTCTCGGTGACCCACCCGATCCGCTGGGCCTTCCCCGACGAGCCGGGTCCCGAGGGCCTGTCGGTGGCCGCGTCGTACTTCGACCGCACGCCCTACGTGGAACAGGACGAGAGCGGCGAGGCCGTGTACGTGGAGCACCACCGCACGCTCGGCGACCGGGTGCGGGACGTGGTGGCCTCCGGATTCCGCCTGGTGGACCTGGTGGAGCCGGAGTGGCCGGAGTGGAACGGGGAGGAGTGGGGCGGTTGGTCGCCGCTGCGCGGGCACCTGATCCCCGGCACCGCGGTCTTCGTCTGCGAGCGGTAGGGATCGCCCCCGGGCCCGGCTGCGCGCCCCCTTCACCATGGAAAATCACATCATCATGCGATCCGACCCCGCTTGTGGATAACCGAACGCACCGGTCGCGCCCAGGCCGCACACTGACCGCATGATCCGAACCGATGCACTCGAACGTCTCCCGGTGCGCGAGGCCGTGCCCGCCCTGCTGTCCGCCCTGGACGACCACGGGACGGCGGTGCTCTGCGCACCGCCCGGCACGGGCAAGACGACCCTGGTGCCGCTGGTGCTCGCCGGTCTGGTCGGCCCGCAGGGCGACCGACCGGGGTCGCCCGCTCCCCACCGGGTCCTCGTCGCCGAGCCGCGTCGGATCGCCGCCCGGGCCGCCGCGCGCCGGATGGCCTGGCTGCTGGGCGAACGGCCCGGCGGGCGGGTGGGGTTCACCGTGCGCGGTGAGCGGGTGGTGGGACCGCAGACCGTGGTCGAAGTGGTCACGACCGGCGTGCTGCTCCAACGTCTCCAGCGGGAGCAGGAGTTGACGGGAGTGGGGACGGTGGTCCTGGACGAGTGCCACGAGCGGCACCTGGACGCGGACACCGCTGCCGCGTTCCTGCTCGACGTGCGGGGCACGCTCCGTCCGGACCTCCGGCTGGTGGCCGCGTCGGCGACCACCGACGCGCGCGGCTGGGCCGAACTCCTGGGCGGGGCACCGGTGGTGGAGACGGCGGGGGCGTCCCATCCGGTGGACGTGGTGTGGGCACCGCCCCCGCGCACGGTGCGACCTCCGCACGGCACCCGGGTCGACCCGGCCCTGCTCGCGCACGTCGCCTCGGTGGTGCGGCGGGCCTGGGCGGAGCGGACGGGGGACGTGCTGTGCTTCCTGCCCGGGGTCGGGGAGATCGCCCGGGTGGCGGGGCAGCTGGCGGACCTCCCGGCCCCCTCGGGCGGGGGCGGCGCCGAGGTACTCCAGGTGCACGGACGGGCACCGGCCGCCGTGCAGGACGCGGTGTTGGCCGGTGGGTCGGCGCGCCGGGTGGTGCTGGCGACCTCGGTGGCCGAGTCCAGCCTGACCGTGCCGGGCGTGCGGACCGTGGTGGACGCGGGCCTGGCCCGGGAGCCGCGGACGGACCACGCCCGGGGACTCGGTTCCCTGACGACGGTGCGGGTGTCCCGGGCCGCCGCCGACCAGCGGGCCGGGCGGGCCGGGCGGGAGGCCCCGGGGACGGTGTACCGCTGTTGGTCGCCCGCGGAGCACGACCGGTTGGCCCCGTTCCCGCTTCCGGAGATCAAGGTGGCCGAGTTGACGGCGTTCGCCTTGCAGAGCGCGGTGTGGGGTGACCCGGAGGCGACCGGCCTCGCCCTGTTGGACGCGCCTCCACCGGGTGCGCTCGCCGCCGCCCGGGCCAGCCTGGGCGCGCTCGGCGCGGTCGACGGATCGGGTCGGGTGACCCGGCGCGGGCTGCGGATGGCGCGCGTGGGGCTGCACCCACGGCTCGCGCGGGCGCTGTTGGACGGGGCCGCGGAGGTGGGCGGGCGGCAGGCGGCCGAGGTGGTGGCGCTGTTGAGCGAGGAGCCTCCCCGGGCATACGGGGACGACCTCGCGGCCGCGTGGCGCTCCGCCCGACGGGGCGACGACGGCTACGGCACACGGTGGAAGGCCGAGGTGCGCCGGCTGACGGCGGCCCTGGACGGGGCGGACCACGAGCGCTCCGGCGGCCCCGCGGTCGGGGTCCGGCCCGCTCAGGACTCCCTGCTCGACGACCGGGACCGGGTGGCGGGACTCGTGGCGGCGTTGGCCTTTCCGGAACGGCTGGCCAGGGAACGGGGCGAGGGCGACTACCGGATGGTGTCGGGCACCCGGGCCCAGTTGGGCGAGGGCTCGGCACTGCGGGGCGTGCCCTGGCTGGCGGTGGCCGTGGCGGACCGGCCGGCGGGGGCGGGGCACGCCCGGGTCCGGCTCGCCGCCGCGGTGGACGAGGGGGTCGCGCACCGGGCTGCCGGGTCCCTGCGCACCGAGGGGGACGAGGTCGCCTGGTCGGACGGGGACCTGGTGGCGCGGCGGGTCGAGCGGTTGGGAGCGGTGGAGTTGTCGGTGCGCCCGTTGGCGGAGCCCGATCCCGCGTTGGTCGGGGAAGCGGTGTTGGAGGGGTTGCGCCGGGAGGGGCTGGGCCTGCTCGGTTGGGACCGTGACGCCACGGTGCTGAGGCAGCGGCTGGCGTTCCTGCACCGCACCCTGGGCGGCGGCTGGCCCGAGGTGTCCGATGCGGCACTGATCGCGCGCGCCGCGGAGTGGCTGCAGCCGGAACTGGGGCGGGTGCGGAGCCGGGCGCAGTTGGCGCGCATCGATGCGGGGCGGGCGCTGACCCGGTTGCTGCCCTGGGCGAGCGGGGAGGCCGCCCGCCTGGACGCGCTGGCACCCGAGCGCATCGAGGTGCCGAGCGGCTCCCGGATCAGGGTGGACTACGCGGACCCCGAACGGCCGGTGCTCGCGGTGAAGTTGCAGGAGGTGTTCGGGTGGGTGCGCACGCCCGAGGTGGCGGGGGTGCCGCTGTTGATGCACCTGTTGTCCCCGGCGGGTCGGCCGGCTGCGGTGACCGCGGACCTTCCCTCGTTCTGGTCCCAGGGGTACCGGGCGGTGCGGGCCGAGTTGCGGGGGCGCTACCCCAAGCACCCGTGGCCGGAGGATCCGTCGACGGCGCTGCCGACTCGGCACACCACGGCCCGGGCGGGGGGATGAGGTGGTGTCCGCCCGGGCCCGCCGAGCGGCGGGCCCGGGCGGGCGGACGCCGCCTCAGAGGGCGGGCGCCTTCTCGATCGTGAGCTCGATGGTGAGGGTGGCGCCGCCGGCGGTGGTGATGCGGAGCAGGTGGGTGCCCGAGGTCTCGTCCGCGAAGAGTGCGGGCAGGCGGAGCAGTCCGTCCTCGTCGGTGACGAGGTCGGTCCGGGTCCGCACGGGGTTGCCGTCAGCGTCCTTGAAGTGGGGGCCCCGGTCGTTCTCGGCAGGGCCTTCGGCGGACTTGACGAGGGTCGCCGAGGCGGCGACCCGGCCGGCCGCGGCTCCCCGGCGGGTGGCCTTGACCTCGATGGCGTCCGGGAACTGCCCACCCGGCAGACAGACCAACTCCTCGTCGCCGATGCGGACGAGGGCGTCGGCCTCGCGCTGGACGACGGCGGCCTGGAGGTCGGTGTGCACGCTGCGGCCCACCACCGCGGCGCGGACCTCGAAGCGGCCGGTCCGCTCCCCCGCGATCAGTGCGGGCGCGGTGGCGAACCCGGACCGGTCGGTGAGGACGCTGGCGAAGCGTTCGCCGCCGGGGAAGGCGGTGTCGGTTTCGCCCTGGACGGCGAAGCGGACCCGCACCCCTGCCACCGGGTCGCCGGACCGGGTGACCGCGCGCACCTTGGCCTGCTGGGCGAAGGTCTCCCCGGCGGTCGCCGTCAGCTGTGCGCTGCTGGCCGCCACCAGTCGTGTCACGGTGTCGGTGGGCGTGGGGGGCTTGGTCGGAGGTGTGGTGGGTCGGGTGGCCGGCGGCGGGGCGGGCGGCTTGGTCGGGGGCTTGGCGGGCGGTGTGGTGGGCGGCGTCGTCGGCGGGGTGCGGGGGTCTTCGGGCTCGGGCGACGGGCTGCGGCCCGGGCCCCCGGGCCGGGGGGAGGGCTCGGGTGCGTCCCCGGAGCGGGGCGGCCGGCGCTCCGCCGCCCCGTCGGCGTCCTCGGACCTGTCCGGGCGGCTGCGCTCCTTGGGCACGGTGCCGGTTCCGTCGGGGATCTCGTGGGTGCCCTCGCGGTAGTACTCCAGCCACGACAGCACGGTGTTCACGTACTCGGTGGAACGGTTGTAGCTGAGGATCGCGGCCCGGAGTTGGGAAGCGGAGGAGAGGTCGCGGCCGCCGGCGCAGAGGTAGAGTCCGGCGGCGAGCGCGGCATCGTAGATGTTGTTGGGGTCGCGCTGGCCGTCGCCGTTGCCGTCGGCGCCCCAGCCCTCGCCGTCCGGTCCGCCCTGACCCCAGGTGGAGGGGATGAACTGCATCGGGCCCACGGCGCGGTCGTAGTGCGGGTCGTCGTCGTAGGCGCCGTTGTCGGTGTCCCTGATGGTGGCGAAACCGTTGCCGTTGAGGACGGGGCCGAGGATCGGTGTGGTCGTGGTGCCGTCCGCGTCGACCCGGCCTCCGCTGGCGTGGCCCGACTCGACCTTGCCGATCGCGGCGAGCAGTTGCCACGGCAGCCTGCACTCCGGCTGGGAGGCGCGCAGTGACGATTCGGCCTTCTTGTAGGCGTCGAGGACGGTGGCCGGGATGCCGGACTCGGACCGGCCGCCGGTGGCCTGTTCACCCGCGGTGGGGGGCACCGCCGGGCTCTTGAGCGGTGGGAGTTCCGTGTAGTAGGGCGAGTCTCCGGTGGCTGAGGGCTCGGCGCCCTCTTCGTCCGGCAGGTTGTCGAGCGTCTGGAGGCCCGAGACGGAATCGGTCACTCCCTGGGCTCCGGGAGCGCCCGAGGCGGACAGCGCCGCCACGGCCAACGCCGCCACGGCGGTGGTCGCCGCTCCCTTGTACAGCCGTTTGCCGAAGTACGCCGCCATGAATCCCCGATTCCCCTTCCGCCGGTGCCCGTTCGCGGTACGCGCGGCTCTGGCGCACCCCGACGCCAGTGACCCTACGGCAACTTCCCCGGCGTAGGTACGGGCCGGTGACCGTTATGGGCGATTGGCTCATTGGTGGGGGGTAGGCGGGCGCGCACGACTCGCGACCGGGGGCTCCCTCCCGCCGTCACGGCCCGGAGCCGGTTGCCGCAAGGGCGGGGCCTCGCCGTGCGCACCAGCACGCCGAGGCCCCGCCCACTCCCGTGGCGGCGCCTCAGTGGGCGGCCGACTCCCAGGTGTCGCCGACACCGACCGACACGTCGAGCGGGGCCCGCAGGCGCACCGCGTCCGCCATCTCCCGGCGCACCAGCGCCTCCAGCGGCTCGCGCTCTCCGGGAGCGACCTCCAGCACGATTTCGTCGTGGACCTGGAGGAGCATGCGGGAGGCCAGCCGTGCCTCGTCCATCGCCCGGTCGACGTTCAGCATCGCGATCTTGACGATGTCGGCGGCCGTGCCCTGGATGGGGGCGTTGAGGGCCATCCGTTCGGCCATCTCCCGGCGCTGGCGGTTGTCGCTGTTGAGGTCGGGGAGGTACCGGCGCCGGCCGAACAGGGTCTCCGTGTACCCCGTGGCGCGGGCCTCCTCCACCACCCGCTGGAGGTAGTCGCGGACCCCGCCGAAGCGCTCGAAGTACGTGTCCATCAGGGCGCGGGCCTCCGCCGCCTCGATGTTGAGCTGCTGGGAGAGCCCGAACGCCGACAGGCCGTAGGCCAGACCGTAGGACATGGCCTTGATCTTGCGGCGCATCTCCGGGTCCACCGCGGACCGGTCCACGCCGAACACCTGGGAGGCGACGGTGGTGTGCAGGTCCTCGCCGGAGGTGAACGCCTCGATGAGTCCCGCGTCCTCGGACAGGTGCGCCATCACCCGCAGTTCGATCTGGCTGTAGTCCGCCGTCATCAGGGACTCGAAGCCCTCCCCGACGACGAACCCCCGCCGGATCGCCCGGCCCTCGTCGGTACGGACGGGGATGTTCTGGAGGTTCGGCTCGGTGGAGGACAGTCGCCCCGTGGCCGCGACGGTCTGGTTGAAGGTGGTGTGGATGCGGCCGTCCGCGGCGATCGTCTTGATCAACCCCTCGACGGTGACCCGCAGCTTCGCCTGCTCCCGGTGGCGGAGCATGATGACGGGCAGTTCGTGGTCGGTCTGGGTGGCGAGCCAGGCGAGCGCATCGGCGTCGGTTGTGTAGCCGGTCTTCGTCTTCTTCGTCTTCGGCAGGTTCAGCTCCCCGAAGAACACCTCCTGGAGCTGCTTGGGGGAGCCGAGGTTGAACTCACGGCCCACCGCGGCGTGCGCCTCCTTCACCGCCTGCTGGACGGAGCCCGCGAACATCTGCTCCATGGACTCCAGGTGCGCCCGGTCGGCGGCGATGCCGTGCCGCTCCATCCGCGCCAACAGCACGGAGGTGGGCAGTTCCACCTCGCGCAGCAGATCGGCCGCGCCGACCTCCGGCAACCGGGTCCCGAAGGCACCGCCGAGGTCGAGTACGGCCCGCGCCTGCACCATCAGGGCCTGCGCCTCCGCCTGTTCGTCCACGCCGAACGCGAGCTGCCCGTCGGGGGCTGCGGCCGGCGCCAGTTCCCGTCCCAGGTACTCCAGGGTCAGCGCGTCCAGCGCGAAGGAGCGGCGTCCGGGCTTCACCAGGTACGCGGCCAGGGCCGTGTCCATGGCGATGCCCTCGATCGTCCAGCCGTGCTCGGCGAAGGCCCGCAGCACGCCCTTGGCGTTGTGCAGCACCTTCGGCCGGTCGGCGTCGGCCAGCCAGCCGGCGAACGCGTTCTCGTCCGCCTCGTCCAGCTGGGACGGGTCGAACCAGGCCGCCGCTCCGTCCGCGGCGGCGAGGGCGACCTCGGTCACCGAGCCCGTCCCGAGGGACCAGGTGTCCACCGTGGCCAGCCCGAGGGGGGCGTCCGCGTGTCCGGCCAGCCAGGGGGCGACCTCGCCGGTCCCCAGCACGCTGCCGTCGACCTCGACGGCCGCCTCGATCACCGGCTCCTCCCCGGCCTCTCCCGGGTCCACCGCGAGCAACCGCTCGCGCAGGGACGGGTTGCGGATCTCCAGGGTGTCCAGGACCAGCGCCACGGCCTTGCGGTCGTACGGGGCGCGTTCCAGGTCGGTGACGGTCCTGGGCAGCTCGACGTCCCGGGTGAGCTCGGTGAGCCGGCGGTTGAGCTGCACGGACTCCAAGTGGTCGCGCAGGTTCTGCCCGGCCTTCCCCTTGACCTCGTCGACCCGCTCCACCAGCTCCGCGAACGAGCCGAACTGGTTGATCCACTTCGCCGCGGTCTTCTCCCCCACCCCCGGGATGCCGGGCAGGTTGTCCGAGGGGTCGCCGCGCAGCGCGGCGAAGTCCGGGTACTGCGCCGGGGTCAGGCCGTACTTCTCCTGGACCTTCTCCGGGGTGAACCGGGTCAGCTCCGAGACGCCCTTCGTCGGGTACAGCACCGTGGTGTGGTCGCTGACCAACTGGAAGGAGTCGCGGTCACCCGTGACGATCAGCACCTCGAAGCCCTCGGCCTCCGCCTGCGTGGCCAGGGTGGCGATCACGTCGTCGGCCTCGAAGCCGTCCACGGCGAACCGCTCGGCGTGCATCGCGTCCAACAGTTCGCCGATCAGCTCGACCTGGCCCCGGAACTCGTCGGGGGTCTTCGAACGGTTCGCCTTGTAGTCGGCGTACTCCGCGGAGCGCCACGTCCGCCGCGAGACGTCGAAGGCGACCGCGAAGTGCGTGGGCGCCTCGTCACGCAGGGTGTTCGCCAGCATCGAGGCGAACCCGTAGATCGCGTTCGTCGTCTGACCCGCCGCGGTCGTGAAGTTCTCCGCGGGCAGCGCGAAGAACGCCCGGTACGCCAGCGAGTGCCCGTCCATGAGGAGCAGTCGGGGCCGGTCACCCCCGCCCGTGCCCGCCGCGGTCCCGGTCTTGTTCGATGCTGTCTCTGCCACGCCCCCGATCCTGCCACGCCGCACCGACAGCCGTGGCCGCCCCGCCCCGGACGCCCCCTGCGCACCCGGGCGGGACCGCGGGGGCGCGGAACGGAGCCGGGACGGTATAGACAGGGAACGGCAAGGACGGCAGGAGGGCCCCGCGGCACGTCACCGCGGGCGCCCGCGCTCGACGAGGAGCCGAGATGGCCAGTGAACCGCCCCGGCACGACCCGGTGCAGGACGATCCCGAGGTGACCCCGCCCCGGCACGCGGCGGCGGGGCTGCCCGGCGTCGGGCACGCCCTGCGCCACGCGCACCGACAGATGGGCGTGCGGCGCACCGCGCTCACCCTGCTGCGCGTCAACCAGGAGGACGGCTTCGACTGTCCCGGCTGCGCCTGGCCGGAGCCGGAGCGCCGCCACACGGCGGAGTTCTGCGAGAACGGTGCCAAGGCCGTCGCCGAGGAGGCCACTCTGAGGCGGGTCGGCCCCGCCTTCTTCGCCGAGCACTCCGTGTCCGGGCTGGCCGCCCGCAGCGGCTACTGGCTCGGACAGCAGGGACGCCTCACCCACCCCCTGCACCTGCCCGAAGGCGCGGACCACTACCGGCCGATCTCCTGGGAGCGCGCCTTCGAGCTGATCGCCGCGGAGTTGAACGCGCTGGACTCGCCCGACGAGGCCGTCTTCTACACCTCCGGACGCACCAGCAACGAGGCGGCGTTCCTCTACCAGCTCTTCGTCCGCGAGTTCGGCACCAACAACCTCCCCGACTGCTCCAACATGTGCCACGAGTCCTCGGGGTCGGCGCTCACCGAGACGCTCGGCGTCGGCAAGGGCAGCGTCCTGCTCGAAGACCTCCACCGGGCCGACCTGATCGTCGTCGCCGGCCAGAACCCGGGGACGAACCACCCGAGGATGCTCGGCTCGCTGGAGAAGGCCAAGCGGGCCGGGGCGAAGATCATCACGATCAATCCGCTGCCGGAGGCGGGGCTGGAGCGGTTCAAGGACCCGCAGAGTCCCCGGGGGCTGCTGCGGGGCACCGCCCTGACCGATCTGTTCCTCCAGATCCGCATCGGCGGCGACCAGGCGCTGTTCCGCCTGCTCAACCGGCTGCTGCTGGACGCCGACGCGAACGGCACCGCGGGGGCCGTGGACCACGAGTTCGTCCGTGCGCACACCCACGGCTTCGAGGCGTTCGCAACCGCCGCCCGGGCCGCCGACTGGGAGCGGACGCTCGCCGCGACCGGACTGGAACGCGCCGCCGTGCAGGAGGCGTTCCGGATGCTCCTCGCCTCCCGTCGGACGGTGGTGTGCTGGGCGATGGGCCTGACCCAGCACAAGCACTCCGTCGCGACCATCAAGGAGGTGGTCAACCTCCTGCTGCTGCGCGGGGCCGTCGGTCGGCCCGGTGCCGGGGTGTGCCCGGTGCGCGGCCACTCCAACGTGCAGGGCGACCGCACGATGGGCATCTTCGAGCGCCCGGCGGACGCCTTCCTCGACGCGCTGGCGGAGGAGTTCGGCTTCGCTCCCCCGCGGGCGCACGGCCACGACGTGGTCCGCGCCATCCGGGCGCTGCGCGACGGCGCGGCGAAGGTCCTCGTGGCCATGGGCGGCAACTTCGTCTCCGCCTCCCCGGACACCGCCGTCACCGAAGCCGCGGTGCGGCGGGCACGGTTGACCGTGCACGTCTCCACCAAGCTGAACCGTTCGCACGTCGTCACCGGGGCGCACGCCCTGATCCTGCCGACCCTCGGGCGCACCGAACGCGACGTGCAGGCGGGCGGGCCGCAGTTCGTGACCGTCGAGGACTCCATGGGCGTGGTCCACGCCTCCCGGGGGCGGCTCGCCCCGGCCGGCCCGGAGCTGCTGTCCGAGCCGGTGATCGTCTGTCGGCTGGCCCGTGCGGTGCTCGGCGACCGCAGCGTCGTGCCCTGGGAGGACTTCGCCGTCGACTACGGGAGGATCCGCGACCGCATCGCGCGCGTGGTGCCCGGCTTCGAGGACTTCAACGCCAAGGTCTCCCGGCCCGGCGGGTTCACCCTCCCGCACGCCCCGCGCGACGAGCGCCGCTTCCCCACCGCCACCGGCAAGGCCAACTTCACGGCCGAGCCCGTCACCCACCCCCACGTCCCCGCCGGACGGTTGCTGCTCCAGACGCTGCGCTCCCACGACCAGTACAACACCACCGTCTACGGGCTCGACGACCGCTACCGGGGCATCAGGAACGGACGCCGCGTGGTGCTGGTCCACCCGGAGGACGCCCGGGCGCTCGGGTTCCCCGACGGGTCCCACGCCGATCTGGTGGGCGAGTGGCGGGACGGGGTCGAGCGGCGCGCTCCGGGGTTCCGGGTGGTCCACTACCCGACGGCGCGCGGGTGCGCCGCCGCGTACTACCCGGAGACGAACGTCCTCGTGCCCCTCGACGCGACGGCCGACACCAGCAACACTCCGGCGAGCAAGTCCGTGGTGATCCGGCTCGAACCGTCCGGCGCCGGCCCCGCAGGCACCTGAGCCCCCGCTCACCCGACCTGGTAGGAAGGGACGGACACGCCGGGTCGACCGACCCGGCGCCACCGAGGAGGAGTCCATGGGCGAGCAGCGCACGGTGAAGTTCCCCCAGGAGGTCGTCGACGAGTACGCGGGCCTCGGCGTCGACCTGCCCGCCCTGTTCTCCGCGGGGCACCTCGGCACCCGCATGGGCATCGAGATCCAGGAGGCGTCCGCCGAGCGCGTCGTCGGGACGATGCCCGTCGAGGGCAACACCCAGCCGTACGGGCTGCTGCACGGCGGGGCATCGGCGGTGCTCGCCGAGACCCTCGGTTCCATCGGCGCGATGCTGCACGGCGGGGCACGCCGGATCGCGGTGGGCGTGGACCTCAACTGCACCCACCACCGCGGGGTGCGCTCCGGCTCCGTCACCGGCACCGCGACCCCCGTGCACCGGGGCCGTTCCACCGCCACCTACGAGATCGCCGTCACCGATGCCGAGGGCAGGCGGGTGTGCACCGCGCGCCTCACCTGCATGCTGCGCGAAGCGGACGCCCCGAAGGGCTGAGCGCGCCCGCCCCACCTCCCGAGCCCGCGGGTCCGCCCGCGGGCTCGACGCGTTCCCGCCGCCCGGGCGGTGACGGGGAGGCGGGCCCGTTCGCCGCCGGGGGACCGATCGTCCCCCGACGCTCCCGGACACGCCCGCGCCGCGCCCCTGCCGCAGGGGAGACGCCGCGCCCCCTCTCCGCACTCCCGGATCGTTCCGCCCCACTCGGCTCCACCCGCTTCGTGGAGCCTTCATCCACCATTCCCGGAAATCACGAGGAAAAGACCGACAAGGGAACCCGGTACGAATTTCCGGGAATGCACGCCCCGTCACACCGAGTAGCGGAAAGGCGATCTTGATTCATCGCCTCAATGGTGGCTCCATCTAAATTATCGATCATTTCCCGCAGTCGAAAGATCACCGAGCGACCGCTCTCCGATACATCCCGCACTGCTCAGCGGAGGGGTTCGCGCACGAAATGCTGACCACCGGGAGAAACTCCGGAGCCACCTTCACCACAAAGAACGGAATCTCAAATTCCGCCCTGTCATAACAAGAGAGTCACAAGCGCACCCGGGCCACTGCCCCGGGCCGGGAGTCAGGCTTTAGAGTCACCGCCAGTCACCGATCCATCGGGAGTTCAGTACCAGTTCGACATTGCTCCGGCCCATTCAGGGAAGGGCGGGTCGACGGAAAGGACTGATCGTGCGACAGCGTTCTTTGCTGATGCTCACCTCCGTTCTCACCACCGGAGCGCTCGCCCTCACCGCTTGTGGCTCGCGGGACGACACGGGCGCGGGGGACGGGTCCAGCGGCGACACGACCCTCACCATCGGTGTGGACGCACCCCTGTCCGGGGAGAATTCCGCTACGGGACTCGGCATCCGGGGCGGCGTCAAGATCGCCGTCGACGACGCCAACGAAAAGAAGCTCGTTCCTGGTGTGAAATTCGAGCTCAAGGCGCTCGACGACAAGGCACAACCGGCCACCGGACAACAGAACGCGACAGCCCTGGTCGGCGACAAGTCCGTCGTCGGGGTCGTCGGCCCGCTCAACTCGGGGGTCGCCCGGTCCATGCAGCAGGTCTTCGCCTCCGCCAATCTGGTCCAGATCTCCCCCTCCAACACCGATCCCGAACTGACTCAGGGCAAGAACTGGCAGAACGGCGACAAGAAGCGCCCCTACGCCACGTACTTCCGCACCGCGACGACCGACGTCATCCAAGGTGGATTCGCGGCCGACTACGCCTTCAACACCCTCAAGAAGAAGAAGGTCTACGTGGTCGACGACAAGCAGGCGTACGGCGCCGGCCTCGCGAAGATCTTCCGAGAGGATTTCCAGGAGGCGGGCGGCACGGTCGTCGGCACCGACAGCATCAACACCGGGGACAAGGACTTCGCCGCCCTCATCACCAAGATCGAGGACGCCAATCCCGATCTCGTCTACTACGGCGGCCAGTACGACGAGTCCCAGCTCATCACCAAGCAGCTGAAGGAGGCCGGGGCGAAGATCCCGCTGTTCGGCGGCGACGGCATGTTCACCCCCACCTACATCGAGACCGCGGGCGCCACCGCCGAGGGCGACCTCGCCACCTCCGTCGGCGTCCCGGTCGACACCCTGCCGGCCGCCAGGACCTTCATCGAGACCTACAAGGCCAAGGGGTACAAGGGCGACTACGGCACCTACGGCGGCTACTCCTACGACGCCGCGTCCGCGATCATCAACGCCGTCAAGTCGGTCAAGGAAGCCAACGACGGCAAGCTGCCCGGCGCGGACGACCTGCGCGAACAGGTCGTCGCAGCGGTCGGCAAGAGCGACTTCGAGGGCATCACCGGCAAGGTCTCCTTCGACGAGTACGGGGACACCGGCAACAAGCAACTGACCGTCTACCAGGTCGAGCAGGGCACGTGGGAAGCCGTCAGGACCGGCACCCACAACGGCTGACGCACCACGGCACCGCACCGGCCGACGCCCGGACGCCGACACCACCCCGGAGTCCGGCGGGCACCCCCGGGCCGCGCGGACGACGGACCCGACCGCGCGGCCCCGCGTCTGACCCACCCCGCCCCCCAAGCGACTATGGAGGCCACGCGGTGAACACCCTGCCGCAACAGCTGGCCAACGGGCTGCTCCTCGGCTCGATGTACGGGCTGATCGCCATCGGCTACACGATGGTCTACGGCATCGTCCAGCTGATCAACTTCGCACACGGCGAGATATTCATGGTCGGCGGCTTCGGCGCGCTCACCGTGTACGCCTACGTCCTGCCCACCGGCACCTCGATCTGGGCCGCCCTGCCCCTGATGCTCCTCGGCGGCGGACTGATCGCCGTCCTCTTCGCCGTGGGGGCCGAGAGGTTCGCCTACCGGCCCCTGCGTGGAGCGCCACGCCTGGCGCCCCTGATCACCGCCATCGGCCTCTCCCTGGCGCTCCAGGAGGCCGTCCGCAACTTCTACCCCCGTGCCGACAAGCCGCGCGTCTTCCCCCAACTCGGCGGTGGGAGCCACCAGATCGGCTCCCTGACGCTCACCCGGGCCGACGTCTTCCTGCTCGCGGTCGCCGTCGTCTGCATGACCGGACTCGCCCTCTTCGTCCGGCGCAGCCGCACCGGACGCGCCATGCAGGCCACCGCACAGGACCCCGACACGGCGCAGCTCATGGGCATCGACACCCACCGCATCATCGTCATCGCCTTCGCCATCGGCGGGTTCTTCGCCGCCGTGGCCGCGGTGGCCTACGGCTTCAAGTACGGCCACGTCGAGTACCGCATGGGCTTCATCATGGGGCTCAAGGCGTTCACCGCGGCGGTCCTCGGCGGCATCGGCAACATCTACGGCGCCATGCTCGGCGGGGTCGTCCTCGGCCTCGCCGAGACGCTGGCCAGCGCCTACATCGACGGCGTGCCCGGGATGGACCAGCTCGGCGGCGCCAGTTGGGCCAACGTCTGGGCCTTCTGCCTGCTCATCCTCGTCCTCCTGGTGCGGCCCCAGGGGCTGCTCGGCGAACGCGTCACGGACAGGGCGTGAGGGCCGTGACGACGAACCGGTACGCCGCGATCCTGCCCCTCCCCGCCCCGGCGGCCCGTGCGCTGGTCCTCGCCGGCGCCGGCGCGAGCCTCGTGACGCCGTTCCTCGCCTGGACCTGGACCAGCGCGTTCCCCGGCGACCTCACCGTCCACGGGTACCCCGGCGGCCTCCAGTGGATGACCTTCGTCGCCGCCGGCCTGACCCTGCTGTTCGCGCTGGCGACCCGTCCCGTCCCCGGGATGCGCCGGCTGAACCCGGGCGGCACCGACGCCCCGCTCGTGCTCAGCGCGCTCGGGCTCTTCGCCACCACCTGGTTCACCACCCTCGCCATCGCCGTCACCCTCGGCGGCCTGGCCCACCTGGAACCGGGCGGCCACATCGCCGCGGCGGCCTCCGCGCTGCCCCTGCTGGGGGTGCTCGCACTCCCCCAGCCCGCCGCGTCCCGCCCCGACGGCACCGTCGACCGGCGCGAGGTGCTGCGCCGGCTCGTCCGCAGACCGGAGCGGCTCGCCGCGCCGAGCCGCCCGCCCGCACCCTGGGTGCAACGTGCGGTCATCACCCTGGTCGTCATGGTGGGGCTGGCCGTCTTCACCTACGGCGTGGACACCCCCTCCGAAGAGGGCGAGACCTTCATCGGCTACCTCATCGTCGTCGTCTCCGGGATCTGGGCCCTCCACGCGGCCGGGGCCGTCGAGCGGTTCTCCCGACTGACCGCCGACAACCGGTCCTTCACCCTGGCGACGGGCTTCGCCGCGGCGATCCTCTTCCCGTTCACCCAGAACGACGACCACTACACCAACATCGGCGTCAACATCCTGATCTTCGGGACCGTCGCCCTCGGCCTGAACGTCGTGGTGGGCCTCGCCGGTCTCCTCGACCTCGGGTACGTCGCCTTCCTCGGCGTCGGCGCCTACACGGCGGCCCTGGTCTCCGGGTCCGAGTTCTCCCGCTTCTCCGGGGTGCAGTTCCCCTTCTGGGCGGCGGCGCTCACCGGGGCCGCGGCCTCCCTCCTCTTCGGAATCCTCATCGGTGCCCCCACCCTGCGACTGCGCGGCGACTACCTCGCCATCGTCACCCTCGGCTTCGGCGAGATCTTCCGCATCGCGGTCAACAACCTCGACGGGGACTCCGGACCCGACCTCACCAACGGCCCCACCGGCATCCCCGCCATCCCCGACCTCGAATTCCTCGGCTTCGACTTCGGCGAGACCCACGAGGTCGCCGGCATCACCCTCGGCAGGTTCGCCAACTACTACCTGTTGATGGTGCTGGTGATGGCCGTCGTCGTGATCGTCTACAACCGGGCCGCGGACTCCCGCATCGGCCGCGCCTGGGTCGCCATCCGCGAGGACGAGACCGCCGCCACCGCCATGGGGATCAACGGCTTCCGCGTCAAGCTGATCGCCTTCGCGCTCGGTGCCGCCCTCGCCGGTCTGGCCGGCACCGTGAGCGCCCACGTCACCTACAACGTGGTGCCCACCCCGTACCAGTTCGCCGGCTCCACCCCGCCGAACTCCGCGTTCCTGCTCGCCGCCGTGGTGCTCGGCGGGATGGGCACGGTCAGCGGCCCCCTGCTGGGCGCCGCGCTCCTCTACCTGTTGCCCGAGAAGCTCGTGTTCCTCCAGGACAAGTCCCTGCTCGCGTTCGGCGTCGCGCTGGTGGTGCTGATGCGGTTCCGTCCCGAGGGCATCGTCGCCGACCGGCGCCAGCGGCTCGCGTTCCACGAGACCGACCCACTCGACCCACCCGGCGGGCGGCACGCACCCGACCCGGCCGTGGACACCACCAAGGCGGGGGCGTGACCCACGTGAACACCACCACCGGCACCCGCCCCCGACCTGCCCCCGACACCGCCGTCCTGCGGGCCACCGGGGTCACCATGCGCTTCGGGGGCCTCACCGCCGTGCGCTCCGTCGACCTCACCGTCGACGCCGGCGAGATCGTCGGCCTCATCGGGCCCAACGGTGCGGGGAAGACCACCTTCTTCAACTGCCTCACCGGCCTCTACGTCCCCACCGAAGGGACCGTCGCCTACCGCGGCAGGGTCCTCCCGCCCAAACCCCACCTGGTCACCCGGGCCGGGATCGCCCGCACCTTCCAGAACATCCGGCTCTTCGCCCAGATGACCGTCCTGGAGAACGTGCTGGTCGGGCGGCACACCCGCACCAAGGAGGGGCTGTGGTCCGCCCTCCTGCGCGGGCCCGCGTTCACCCGGGCGGAGCGGGCCTCGGAGGAACGCTCGATGGAGCTCCTCGACTTCGTCGGACTCGCCCCCAAGCGCGACCACCTCGCCCGCAACCTCCCCTACGGGGAACAGCGCAAGCTCGAAATCGCCCGGGCGCTCGCCAGCGACCCCGGGCTGCTCCTGCTCGACGAGCCCACCGCCGGCATGAACCCGCAGGAGACCCGCGCCGCCGAGGAACTCGTCCTCGCCATCCGCGACCGGGGCACCGCCGTGCTCGTCATCGAGCACGACATGCGCTTCGTCTTCGGTCTCAGCGACCGGGTCGCCTGCCTGGTCCAGGGCGAAAAGCTGGTCGAGGGCGCCAGCGACGTCGTCCGACGCGACGAACGCGTCGTCGCCGCCTACCTCGGCACCCCGTACGAAGGGGCGCCCGAGGACCCGGCGGGCGCCGTCCCGGCCGGGGACGCCGAACCCGCCCGCGGCACCCGCGCCACCCGCCCGGAAGGGGACACCCCGTGACCGCGCTCCTGGACGTCAAGGACCTGAAGGTCGCCTACGGCAAGATCGAGGCCGTCAAGGGGATCTCCTTCACCGTGGACGCGGGGCAGGTCGTCACCCTGATCGGCACCAACGGCGCCGGCAAGACCACCACCCTGCGCACCATCTCGGGCCTGCTCAGACCGCTCGCCGGCAGCATCTCCTTCGCCGGCGTCCCGCTGGGCTCCATCCCCGCCCACGAGATCGTCGCCCTGGGCCTCGCCCACTCCCCCGAGGGCCGCCGCGTCTTCCCCCGCCTCACCGTCGAGGAGAACCTCCGACTCGGCGCGTTCCTGCGCGAGGACGTCGACGGGATAGACCGGGACGTCGCCCGGGCCTACGCCCTCTTCCCCGTCCTGGAGGAGCGCCGGGCGCAGGCCGCGGGCACCCTGTCCGGCGGCGAGCAACAGATGCTGGCCATGGGGCGGGCCCTGATGTCCCGGCCGAAGCTCCTCATGCTCGACGAGCCCTCCATGGGGCTCTCGCCGATCATGATGCAGAAGATCATGGCGACCATCGTCGAGCTGAAGGCCCTGGGCACCACGATCCTGCTGGTGGAGCAGAACGCCCGGGCCGCGCTCTCCCTCGCCGACCGGGGCTACGTCATGGAGACCGGACGGATCGTCCTCTCCGGCTCCGGAGCGGAGCTGCTCCACGACGAGTCCGTCCGCAAGGCGTACCTGGGCGAGGACTGAAGCGCGCGCCCCGTCCTCGGCCACGGCACGCAGGAGGCCCGCCGCCCGGGCGCCCACCCGGGTGACGGGCCCTCACCGGCGCGCGCGACGGCCGTCGCGACCGCCCCACACGCCCCGGGACGCCTACTGCTGCTTCTCCTTGGCCGCACGGCGCTCCCGGCCGTCCTCGATCACGGCCTCCGCGACCTCGCGCATCGACAGTCTGCGGTCCATGGACGTCTTCTGGATCCAGCGGAACGCGGCCGGCTCGGTCAGCCCGTACTCGGTCTGGAGCACCGACTTGGCCCGGTCCACCAGCTTGCGGGTCTCCAGCCGTTGGGTGAGGTCGGCAACCTCCTGCTCCAGGGTTTGCAGCTCCGTGAAGCGCGAGACCGCCATCTCGATGGCCGGCACGACGTCGCTCTTGCTGAACGGCTTGACCAGGTAGGCCATGGCCCCGGCGTCGCGCGCCCGTTCCACCAGGTCCCGCTGGGAGAACGCGGTGAGCATCAGCACCGGGGCGATGGACTCCCCGGCGATGCGCTCGGCCGCGGAGATGCCGTCCAGCTTGGGCATCTTCACGTCGAGGATCACCAGGTCCGGGCGGAGTTCCTGGGCGAGGGCCACGGCCGTCTCGCCGTCGCCCGCCTCGCCGACCACGCTGTAGCCCTCTTCCTCCAGCATCTCTTTGAGGTCGAGGCGGATCAGCGCCTCGTCCTCGGCGATGACCACACGGGTCGTCAGCGGAGGCACGTGCGACTTGTCGTCGTCTGCTTCGGGCTGGGGTGGCTCGGGGGCGGTCACCTGGGGCTCCTCATGACGGGCCTGTTCTCGTGGTTGTGCAGCCTACCCAGCAGCGGGGAAGCCCGCCGACCCGGTATGCTGCTCGGGTGCTCGGCCGGGTTGGCGGAATGGCAGACGCTGATGTCTCAAACACATCTGTCCGAAAGGGCGTGCGGGTTCGAATCCCGCACCCGGCACTCCTGAAGCGGAAGCTCACCTTCGTGTGAACTTCCGCTTTTTCGCTACCCAAGACGCCGTTCCGTCACGCAGAGTAGCCGCATGGACCTTCTCTGCACGGGCGTTCGACGAAGCGCACCTTCCCGCCGCGAGGGCGGCAACGACGGCCGTTCCGGACGCGCCGGACGGGCGCTCCGGAGGCCCCGGGGCCGCCCCGGGCGGCTCCGGAACGGGGCGCGTGCGCCGGGGCGGAGGGGTACGCACCCCGGCCCGGTCCGGACGACCGGGCGGGAGGCGTCGTTCACGCGTGTCGATCAGGACGGGTTGTCACCGATGTGGTGGACGCGGACCAGGTTGGTGAAGCCCGCGACCCCGGGCGGGGAACCCGCAGTGATCACCACCGTGTCACCGCGTTGGCAGCGACCGATCCTCAGGAGCTGCTCGTCCACCTGCTCGACCATGGCGTCGGTGGAATCGACCCGGGGCCCGAGGAAGGTCTCCACGCCCCAGGTGAGATTGAGTTGGGAGCGGGTCGCCGCGTCGGGCGTGAAGGCGAGCAGCGGGATCGGCGAGCGGTACCGGGAAAGACGCCTGACGGTGTCGCCGGACTGCGTGAAGGCGACGAGGAACTTGGCGCCGAGGAAGTCGCCGATCTCCGCGGCCGCACGGGCGACCGCCCCGCCCTGGGTGCGCGGCTTGTTGGCCTCGCTCAGCGGCGGCAGCCCCTTGGCGAGGAGGTCCTCCTCGGCGGCCTCGACGATCCGCGCCATGGTCCGCACCGTCTCGATCGGGTACTTCCCGACGCTGGTCTCGCCGGAGAGCATCACCGCATCGGTGCCGTCGATGACGGCGTTGGCCACGTCGGACGCCTCCGCCCGGGTGGGACGGGAGTTCTCGATCATCGAGTCCAGCATCTGGGTGGCCACGATGACGGGCTTGGCATTGCGCCGGGCGATTTTGACGGCACGCTTTTGGACGAGGGGGACTTGCTCCAGGGGCATTTCGACGCCGAGGTCACCCCGGGCCACCATGAGGCCGTCGAATGCGGCGACGATGTCGTCCAGGTTGTCGACCGCCTGGGGCTTTTCGATTTTGGCGATGACCGGGACGAAACGGCCCTCTTCTTTCATAATGCGGTGGACGTCCCTGATGTCCTGTCCGCTCCGCACGAAGGAAAGGGCGATGACGTCGAAACCGGTACGCAGCGCCCAGCGGAGGTCTTCCTGGTCCTTGGTGGAGAGGGCGGGCACCGAGACGGCGACACCGGGGAGGTTGAGGCCCTTGTGGTCGGAGACCATGCCGCCCTCGATGACGGTGGTGCGCACCCGAGGACCATCGACGGCGACGACCTCCAGGGTCACCTTGCCGTCGTCCACCAGGATGCGTTCACCGGGGGTGACGTCGGCGGCGAGGCCGTCGTACGTGGTCCCGCAGGTGTGGCGGTCCCCTTCGACTCCATCCTCGACGGTGATGGTGAAGGCGTCCCCGCGCTCCAGGAGCACCGGGCCTTCGAGGAAGCGGCCGAGCCGGATCTTGGGACCTTGGAGGTCCGCGAGGAGCCCGACGCTGCGTCCGGTCTCCTCGGCCGCCTTGCGGACGCGCTGGTAGCGCTCCTCGTGTTCGGCGTAAGACCCATGACTGAGGTTGAAACGGGCAACGTCCATTCCGACCTCGACCAGTGCCTTGATCTGGTCGTACGAGTCAGTGGCGGGGCCCAGAGTACAGACGATTTTTGCTCGGCGCATGGTTCGAGCCTAGGGCTTACCGGCGGGTAGGAAATTGGTATCCGGTGACTGCCCAACATCCTTTCCATGAAAGGGTTTTAACGACTGTCGAATTGTGCAGAGGGGCGCTCCGATGAGCATTTACTCGCGTCCATGACCAGCCTCGCACCGGGAGGCACGGGGCAGGGGCCCACGCTCCCGGAAGGGCCCGGACCGCGGCGAGCGGTGCGGCTCAGCGGGGCGCGCCCTGTGAGCGGGAGCGGACGGGGACCAGTCCGAAGGTGGTGAACGCGGTGCGGGCGGGCAGGGGATAGGGGTTCTTGCCGGTGAGGTCGTTGAGGATGGTGGCGCCGCGCCAAGCGGCGAGTCCGAGGTCGGGGGTGCCGACGCCGTGCGTGTGGCGTTCCGCGTTCTGGACGTAGACGTGGCGGCCCGGGCCGACCACGGACGGGTCGAGCACCAGCCGTTGGTGCCGGTCGACGCGGAGGCGTCCGGTCTCGTCGTGGCGCAGCAGGGGGACGAGGTCCGCGAGGACCGGGCCGAGGGGGCGCTCGCGGTAGCCGGTGGCGAGGACCACCGCATCGGTGGCGAGCCGACTGTGGCGGTGTTGCTGCCGGTGCTCCAGGTGGAGGGCGATCCGTGCGTCGGCGAGGCGTTCGACGGAGCGGACCTCGACCGCGGGGGTGAGGACGACGTCGGGCCAACCGCCGTGCAGGGTACGGCGGTAGAGCTCCTCGTGGATGGCACTGATGGTCTCGGTGTCGATGCCCTTGTGGAGTTGCCACTGCCGGGGCACGAGGGCCTCGCGGACGGACGCGGGGAGCCCGTGGAAGTAGCGGGTGTAGTCGGGGGTGAAGTGTTCGAGGCCGAGTTTGGAGTACTCCATGGGGGCGAACGCCTCGGTGCGGGCGAGCCAGTGGAGGCGTTCGCGACCGGGGGGCCGCTGCCGCAGGAGGTCGAGGAAGACCTCGGCGCCGGACTGGCCGGAGCCGATGACGGTGAGGTGGTCGGCGGTGGCGAGGCGTGCGCGGTGGGTGAGGTAGTCGGCGGCGTGGTGGACGGCCACCGCGGGGTCGTCGGCCAGGGGGCGCAGGGGCTCGGGGACGTGGGGCGCGGTGCCGATGCCGAGGGCGACGTTCTTGGCCCGGGCGCGCTCGCGGGACAGGGGGCGGCCGTCCGGGTCGAGGCGGGTGAGCCCGACGTCGAAGAGGGCGTCCGCACGGTTCCAGCGGACGGAGTCGACGCGGTGGCCGAAGCGGAGGCTGGGGAGTCCTTCGCTGACCCAGCGGCAGTAGGCGTCGTACTCGGTGCGGTGGATGTGGAAGCGCTCGGCGAAGTAGAAGGGGAAGAGGCGCTCGTGGGCGCGGAGGTAATGGAGGAAGGTCCAGGGGTTCGCCGGGTCGACGAGGGTGACGAGGTCGGCGAGGAAGGGGACCTGGAGGGTGGCTCCGTCGAGCAGCAGACCGGGGTGCCAGTGGAAGGCGGGGCGCTGGTCGTAGAAGACGGCGTCCAGGGTGGTGAGGGGGTGGGCGAGGGCAGCGAGGGAGAGGTTGAAGGGGCCGATGCCGATGCCGATGAGGTCGCGGGGGGTGGCGGACTCCGGCCGGGGGCTCGGCGGGGCGGAGGACCGGACGGGTGCGGGGGACGCGGGGCGCGGGGGCGTCGGGGCGGGGGCCATGGGGGTGTCCTTGTGCCGGGGCGGGGGTCGGTTCCTCCCGGTCGGGGGTGGCCTGGGTGCGGGGGTGGTGCGGCGGGGACACGGCGCCCGGGCGGGAGGGCGCCCGCTCGACGGGCGCAGCGTGTTCATCCTGGCGCGCGGGGCGAGGCGCCCGGGGCGATGTGCGGGCGGGGAACCCGAAAGAGTTACCGCGGGTGGACACGGGCCGCCGGCGGCCCGCGCGCCGCGGGGCGGAGCGCGGCTGCCGCGCCCGGTGGGGCGCGGCAGCCGTGGGGGCGGGGTGGTCCCGGTGCCGTCAGGCGCTGCGGATGCGGAGGGCGCGGGCGAGGTCGTCGAGTTGGTCCGCGAGCCGACGGTGCAGGGCCGGGGTGGTCTCGGGATCGGCGAGGCAGGCACGGCCGAGGGCGAGGGTGTCGGGGTCGACGGCGTGCACGGGGAAGCCGTGGTGGCCGACCGCGGTGGCGATCGCGGGTCCGCGGCGGGCGGAGAGCGCGATGGCCTCGGTGAAGTAGCGGGGGACGTAGTCCGCCACCAGATCGGCCTGTTCGGGCTGCCAGAAGCCCCGTGCGGTGGCGGTGAACAGGTAGTTGGAGAGCCGGTCGTCGGGGTGGAAGAGGGCCTCCCAGGCGGCCTGCTTGGACTCCGGGTCGGGCAGGGCGGCGCGGCAGAGCGCGGCGCCTTCCTGGCCGGTGGCGCTGGGGTCGCGGGCGAGTTCGGCGTCGATGGCGGCGTGGTCGGTCGCGCCGAGGACGGCGAGGCGGGCGAGGATGCGCCAGCGCAGTTCGGGGTCGAGTTCGGGGCCGCCGGGGACGGTGCCCTCGTCGAGCCAGTCGCCGATGGTGTCCGGGTGGGCGGCGGCGGAGATGAGGTGGCGGACCGCGGTCAGGCGCAGCCCCGGGTTGTCGCCGTCCTCGGTGCGGCGGATCAGCGCGCGGCAGATCCCGGTGACGGCGGTGAGCGCCTCGGGGCGCTGTTCGGGGGTGAGGTAGCGGTCCGCGATGTGGGTGGCGGCGAAGGTGAGGACGCCCTGGACGAGGGCCAGGTCGGTCTCGGCGGGCAGGTGGGCGGCGGCGGTGACGAGGTAGGCGGCGGGTTCGAGGTCGCCGTCGCGGACCATGTCGCGCAGCGCGTTCCACAGGACGGCGCGGGCGAGCGGGTCGGGCACTGCGGAGAGCGCGCGCAGCGCGGTTTCCTCGGAGTCGGTGTCGAGGCGGAGCTTGGCGTAGGTGTGGTCCTGGTCGTTGGGGAGGACGAGGGCCGGCCGGACCCCGGTGCGGGTGGTGGGGGCGTCCTGCGGGAGGTCGACGTCCAGCCGTTCGCGCAGGACGAGGGCGTCCGTGTCGTTGAGGTCGCGGTCGTAGACGCCGACGGTCACCCGGTGCGGGCGGCTGCCGTCCCGGTCGAGGGCGAGGGACCAGGTGCCCGGCTTGGCGGTGACGGCGGCGGTGAGGGTGTCGACCCCGGTGGTGCGCAGCCAGGCGTCGGCCCATCCGTGGACGTCGCGTTCGGTGGCGCTGGCGACGGAGTCCAGGAAGTCGGCGAGGGTGGCGTTGCCGAACTTGTGGCGGGCGAAGTGGGTGTTGATGCCGGCGAGGAAGTCCTTCTCGCCGAGCCAGGCGACGAGCTGGCGCAGGGCGGAGGCGCCCTTGGCGTAGGAGATGCCGTCGAAGTTGAGCAGGGCGGAGGCGGTGTCGTCGACGGCGTCGGGGGCGACGGGGTGGGTGGTGGGGCGCTGGTCGGCGTCGTACCCCCAGGCCTTGCGGGCCACGCCGAAGTCGACCCAGGTGTGGGTGAAGCGGGTGCACTCGGTGAGCGTCTGGTAGCCCATGTACTCGGCGAACGACTCGTTCAGCCAGATGTCGTCCCACCACTTGAGGGTGACCAGGTCGCCGAACCACATGTGCGCCATCTCGTGGGCGATGACCATGGCGCGGGTCTGCCGCTCGGTCTCCGTGACGGCGGAGCGGTAGACGAACTCGTCGCGGAAGGTGACGAGGCCGGGGTTCTCCATGGCGCCGGCGTTGAACTCGGGGACGAACGCCTGGTCGTAGGAGTCGAAGGGGTAGGGCTCCTCGAACTTCTCGTGGTAACGGTCGAAGAGGGCCTTGGTGAGGTCGAGGATCTCGTCGGCGTCGGGGTCGAGGTAGGGGCCCAGGGAGCGACGGCAGTGGATGCCGAAGGGCAGGCCGCGGTGCTCGGTGCGGACGCTGTGCCAGGGTCCGGCGGCGACGGCGACGAGGTAGGTGGAGATGCGGGGGGTGGTGGCGGCGGTCCAGCGGCCGTCGCCGTGGTCGGTGGTGACGGTGTTGGCGAGGACGGTCCAGCCGTCCGGGGCCGTCACGGTCAGGTCGAAGGTCGCTTTCAGGTCGGGCTGGTCGAAGGCGGCGTAGACGCGCTGGACGTCGTCGAGGAAGAGCTGGCTGTAGACGTAGGTCTCGCCGTCGCTGGGGTCCGTGAAACGGTGCATGCCCTCGCCGGTGTGGCTGTAGCGCATGGTGGCGGTGACGGTGAGCTCGTGGGGGCCCTCGGCGAGGGTGAGGGGGAGCCGGTTGTCGTCGAGGGTGGCGGGGTCCAGCGGGGTCCCGTCCAGGGTGGCGGAGTGCAGGTCCACGGGCTTCAGCTCGACGAAGGTGTCCGCGTCCGCGCGGGAGACGAAACGGATGACCGTGCGGGAGGCGAAGGTGTCGTCGCCGGTGGTGAGGTCCAGTTCGACGGTGTAGTGCTGGACGTCGAGGAGCTTGGCTCGGTTGTGCGCTTCGTCGCGCGTCAGTACGGACATGCAGCACATGCTGCACGATGCACGGCCCGCGGCACAGGGCAGCCGTCCGCTCCGGGCGGTTCTGCGGCACTTGTACCGTTGTTCAGCAGGGCGCGGGAGCGATTCGGGGGAGGTGCGCGGGCGCCGCCTGCGCCGGGGTGCCGGTCGGGCGGATCCGGGCGGGCGGGACGGTGGCGCGGCCCCGTCCGGGTCGGACGGACCCGGGCCCGGGCTGCCGGGGCGGGTGACCCGGGGGCGGCCGTCGGCGGCGGGCCGGGGTCAGCGGGTGTCGGCGATCTGTTCGTGGTGGCGGATGACCTCGGCGATGATGAAGTTGAGCAGCTTCTCCGCGAAGGCCGGGTCGAGCTTGGCGTTCTCGGCCAGGCTGCGCAGCCGGGTGATCTGTGCGGCCTCACGGGCCGGATCGGCCGGCGGCAGGTGGTGGGCGGCCTTGAGGACGCCCACCTGCTGGGTGCACTTGAAGCGCTCCGCGAGCATGTGGACGACGGCGGCGTCGATGTTGTCGATGCTGTCCCGCAGGCGGGCGAGTTCGGCCTGCACGTCCGCTTCGACGGTGCCGGAGCCCGGACGGTCGTGCTGGTGATCGGTGTCGCTGGTGGTCATGGTGGATCACCCTACGGTGCGAGGGGCCGGCGCCGGGCGCGGCCCCGCCCGGCGCCACGGGGGCGGGGGGCGGGGCCGCACGGCGGCGGCTGAGGGGGCTACAGGGCGGCGGCGGCCGCGGCGATCTCCGCGGCGAAGGCGGACACTTCGGTGTACACCCCGGGGTAGCCCGGTCGGGCGCACCCCTGGCCCCAGCTCACGATGCCGACCTGGATCCACTGACCGACCGCGTCCCGGCGGAACATGGGCCCGCCGGAGTCTCCCTGGCAGGTGTCGACGCCGCCGGTCTGCACGTACCCGGCGCACAGTTCCTCTTCGGGCACCAGGGAGGAGCCGTACGCCTGCTGGCAGACGGCGTCGCTGACGTGGGGCACCTCCGCCTTGAGCAGGTACCGCTGCTGGGCGCCGCCCTCCCGGGCCGAGCCCCAGCCGGCGACGGTGAAGGTCCCGGTGTCGTACTCGGGGGTGGTCGCGGTCGCCAGGGTGGGCAGGGCGACGGGCCGGTCCAGTTTGACCAGGGCCCAGTCCTTGCCGTAGCCGAAGTAGCCGGGGGCCTGGAGCACCTCGGTGGAGCGCGCCGTGACGGCGCGCGGGTCCTGGAGGTCGACGACTCCGGCGGTGGCGGTGATGGACGTGTTCGGCCCCGAGCCGCTGACGCAGTGGGCGGCGGTGAGGACGATCTGCTGGGTGTACAGCGAACCGCCGCAGCCCATCGAGAGCCGGACCATGAACGGGAACTCGCCCTGGGCCGCCCGGGTGCCGCCGACGACGGGCGAGGGGGTCGCCTGGGCGGGTCCGGGGAGTTGGAGGGAGACGGCGGCGAGGAGGACCGCGCCGATCGCTATCAGCCGTCTGGCGCCCGGCAGGGTCTTCAGGAGCTTCACGGTGCGTCCTTTCGTGGGGGGCGCCGGGCGGCCGCTGCCGCACCGGCGACGGCGGGACCCCGTCCGCCGGTCGTCGACCGCGCCCCGACATGACATGTACCCGCCAATACACTGGGGAGTATGGGGACCGCCGGCACCCGCCACAAGGACCCGGTTCCGGACAGTGGCCGCGCCGGCGACCCGGACCCACCTACAGTGGAAACCGGTTCGGTGTCGGCAGGGGGTCCGGACGTGGCGAACGGCTCAACGGTCGAACACGGCTACCCGCACCTGGGCACCGTGCGGGCGGCGATCACCGCGCTGCACCGGCACCTGCCCCCCGGGGCGCTCCACGCCTTCGCCACCAGCGTGACCCCGCTGGACGTGGCGTTCGACGACGCGGAGGACCTGCTGCCGGGGGCGCAGCGGGTGGCCCGGGACATGGTGCACCACTACGGGCTGCCGGACGCCCGACTGGTCATCGCCTTCCGGGCGATGGACCGGGCGGCGACCGTGGAGCTCGGCGACGGGCCCGTGTACTCCGTCGAGCTGAACGAACGGTTCCGCCGCCACCGCCGGGACATCGGCGCGGCCCTCGCCCACGAGGTGGCCCATGTGTACCTCCACCGACTGGGCCTGGTCCTCCCGGACACCGGGGAGAACGAGGTCCTGGTGGACACCGCCGCCGCGTACCTGGGCGCCGGATGGCTGCTGCTGGACGCCTACCGGGTGGACGGCGTCTCCTCGCAGAAGCTCGGGTACCTCACGCCGGAGGAGTACGGGTACGTCCTGGCCAAACGGGCGCTGCTGTTCGGCGAGGACCCCTCGCCGTGGTTCACCAGCCCCCAGGCATACCCGGCGTACGTCCGGGGAGCGGCCCGGGCCCGGCACGACCGGCGACAGCCGCCGCTGGTCGGAGCCGGCTGGGCGGCCCGGCGCCGCTACGCGGCGGATCGCCGCCGGGCCGGGACCGGCCGAGCGGTCCCCTCCCCCGAGGACGCCTACCGCTTCGAGGGTCCTCCACCGCTGCGGGTGAACTTCGCCTGCCCCACCTGCCACCAACGGCTCAGGGTGCCCGTGCGGGGGCGGGTCCGGGCGCGCTGCGGACTGTGCCGGACGGTCCTGGAGTGCGACACCTGAGCCCGGCGGTCAGTGCGGGGGGAAGCCGCGCTGCCGGGCCGTCTCGTACAGCAGGACGGTCGCCGCGGCGGCGGCGTTCAGGGAGCTGGCGGCACCGCCGATCGGAATGGCGACCGTGGCGTCGCACAGCTCGCGCCAGGCCGCGCTCATCCCGGAGGTCTCGTTGCCGATCACGATCAGGGTCGGCCCGGTCAGGTCGGTGTCCGTGATGCCCGCCGAACCCCGCTCGTCGGTGCCGACGATCCGCAGCGGCACCCCGCGGGCCCGGACCCCGGCCGCCCAGCCGGCCACGTCCTGCGGGGACGGCACCCGCACCACGGGCACGGCGAACAGGGAGCCGGTGCTGGCCCGCAGGGACCTGGGGTCGTAGACGTCGGCGGCGTGCCCCGAGACGACGACCCCGTGGGCGCCGAAGGCGTCGGCGGAACGGATGAGGGTGCCGATGTTGCCCGGGGTGATGGGGCGGTCGAAGGCCACGCCCAGGAAGTCGGGGCCCGGCGCGATCCGGTCGAACCCGTCCTCCGGCATCGCGGCGACGGCCAGCAGTTCGGGGACGGTGTCCTCCTTGCCGCCGAGCTCGTGGAGCAGTTCCTCCGCCATGACCACCCGCGGGGTGTGGGCGGGCACCCGGTCGAGGACCTCGCGCGCCCAGCGGGACAGGCCCCGGTCGCCGGAGTGCAGCACCGCGCGCAGGGGCCAGTCGTGCTCCACGGCGAGCGTGATCGGCCGGACGCCCTGGACGAGGAACTCCCCGGCCCGTTGCCGCTTGGAGCGGTTGCCGAGGAGGGCCTGCCACTGCTGGAACCTGGCGTTGCGGGTGGTCACCCGTAGCGAACTCATGCGCCCCACTCTGCCACCGGCCCGGTGGCGGAAGGCACTCGGCGCCCGTTCCCCTCCGTCCGGTCGGGGACGTGGAGGGGAGGGCGCCGAGCTGTACCGCACGCCGTTGTGCGGAACGAACGGTGGCGACCGCGGCGCGGTCGCGGGACCTCAGGCGGTCAGGGCCCGGTCGGTGGGCCGCACCGGGGCGGGCAGGTCGCTGGCGCCGCCGAGGAAGCGGTCGACGCCCCGGGCCGCGGAGCGGCCCTCGGCGATCGCCCACACGATGAGCGACTGCCCGCGACCGGCGTCACCGGCGACGAACACCCCCGGCACGTTGGTCTGGTACTCCCCGTCGCGGGCGACGTTGCCCCGTGCGTCGAGCTCCAGTCCGAACTGGGCGACCAGCCCGTTCTCCTGGTCGGTGCCGGTGAAGCCCATCGCCAGGGTGACCAACTGGGCGGGCAGCGTCCGCTCGGTGCCGGGCTTCTGGACCAGCTTGCCGTCCACGAACTCGACCTCGACCAGGTGCAGCGCCTGGACGTTGCCGTCCTCGTCGCCCTCGAAGCGGGTGGTGGAGACGGAGTAGACCCGCTCGCCGCCCTCCTCGTGCGCCGAGGTCACCTTGTACAGCATGGGGAAGGTGGGCCAGGGCTGGTTCGCGTTCCGCTCCTCGCCGGGGCGCGGCATGATCTCCAGCTGGGTCACGGACAGCGCGCCCTGCCGGTGGGCGGTGCCGACGCAGTCGGCGCCGGTGTCGCCGCCGCCGATGACCACGACGTGCTTGCCCTCGGCGGTGATCGGCGGGGCGACGAAGTCGCCCTCCTGCACCTTGTTGGCGAGCGGCAGGTACTCCATCGCGAAGTGGACGCCGTTCAGCTCGCGCCCGGGCACGGGCAGGTCGCGGGAGACGGTGGCGCCGGCGGCGATGACGACGGCGTCGTAGCGCTTGCGCAGCTTCACCGCGTCGATGTCCCGACCCACCTCGACACCGGTGCGGAACTTGGTGCCCTCGGCGCGCATCTGCTCGACGCGCCGGTTGATGTGCCGCTTCTCCATCTTGAACTCGGGGATGCCGTACCGCAGGAGCCCGCCGATCCGGTCGGCGCGCTCGTAGACGGCGACGGTGTGCCCGGCCCGGGTGAGCTGCTGGGCGGCGGCGAGTCCGGCGGGACCGGACCCGATGACCGCCACGGTCTTGCCCGACAGGCGCTCGGGGGCCTGCGGGGCGACCCCGCCGTCCTCCCACGCCTTGTCGATGATGGAGACCTCGACGTTCTTGATGGTCACAGCGGGCTGGTTGATGCCGAGGACGCAGGCCGACTCACAGGGAGCCGGGCAGAGCCGACCGGTGAACTCCGGGAAGTTGTTGGTGGCGTGCAGCCGCTCGGAGGCGGCCTGCCAGTCCTCGCGGTAGGCGTAGTCGTTCCACTCGGGGATGAGGTTCCCCAGCGGGCAGCCGTTGTGGCAGAACGGGATCCCGCAGTCCATGCAGCGGCTCGCCTGGGTGCTGATGACGGGCAGCAGGGAGCCGGGGACGTAGACCTCGTTCCAGTCGCGCAGCCGCTCCTGCACCGGGCGGGAGCAGGCGACCTGGCGGCCGTGGTTCAGGAAGCCCTTCGGGTCAGCCATTGATCGCCGCCTCCATCATCTTCTCGGTGATCTCGGACTCGGGGAGTCCGGCTCGCTCGGCGGCGTCCTTGGCGGCGAGCACTGCCTTGTACGTGCTGGGGATGATCTTGCTGAAGCGCTCCGCGGCGGTGTCCCAGTCGGCGAGCAGCTTCTCGGCGACGGTGGAGCCGGTCTCCTCGTGGTGGCGGCGCACCACGTCGTGCAGCCACTGCCGGTCGGCCCCGTCCAGCGCCTCGACCGCACCGAGGTTGCCGGAGTTGACGTTGTCGCGGTCCAGGTCGATGACGTAGGCGACGCCGCCGGACATGCCCGCCGCGAAGTTGCGTCCGGTCTCGCCGAGGACGACCGCCTGTCCGCCGGTCATGTACTCGCAGCCGTGGTCGCCGACGCCCTCGGAGACGACCAGCGCGCCGGAGTTGCGGACGCAGAACCGTTCGCCGGTCCGACCGCGCAGGAACATCTCGCCGCCGGTGGCGCCGTAGCCGATGGTGTTGCCGGCGATGGTGGAGTACTCGGCCAGGTGGTCGGCCGAGCGGTCCGGCCGGACCACGATCCGGCCGCCGGACAGGCCCTTGCCGACGTAGTCGTTGGCGTCGCCCTCCAGCCGCAGGGTGACTCCGTGCGGCAGGAACGCGCCGAAGGACTGGCCCGCGGAACCCGTGAAGGTGATGTCGACGGTGTCGTCGGGCAGGCCCGCGCCGCCGAAGGCCCGGGTGACCTCGTGGCCCAGCATGGTGCCGACCGTGCGGTTGATGTTGCGGATCGCGACCCGCGCCCGGACCGGGGCGGCCTCCTCCCGGGAGGGGGCGGCGAGCGCGTCGGCGGCGATCCTGATCAGCTCGTTGTCGAGGGCCTTCGCCAGCCCGTGGTCCTGCTCGACGAGCTGGTGCCGGACGGCGCCCTCGGGCAGCTCCGGGACGTGGAAGAGCGGGGCCAGGTCCAGGCCCTGGGCCTTCCAGTGGTCGACGGCGCGGCCGACGTCCAGCGCCTCCGCGTGGCCGACGGCCTCCTCGACGGAGCGGAAGCCCAGCTCGGCGAGGATCTCGCGGACCTCCTCGGCGATGAACTCGAAGAAGTTGACGACGAACTCGGGCTTGCCGGAGAACCGGTCCCGCAGCACCGGGTTCTGGGTGGCGATGCCGACCGGGCAGGTGTCGAGGTGGCAGACGCGCATCATGACGCAGCCGGAGACCACCAGCGGCGCGGTCGCGAAGCCGAACTCCTCGGCGCCGAGCAGCGCGGCGATGACCACGTCGCGGCCGGTCTTGAGCTGGCCGTCGGTCTGCACGACGATGCGGTCCCGCAACCCGTTGAGCAGCAGCGTCTGCTGGGTCTCGGCGAGGCCCAGCTCCCAGGGGCCGCCCGCGTGCTTGAGCGAGGTGAGCGGTGAGGCGCCGGTGCCTCCGTCGTGGCCGGAGATCAGGACGACGTCCGCGTGGGCCTTGGAGACGCCCGCGGCGACCGTGCCGACGCCGACCTCGGAGACCAGCTTCACGTGGATGCGGGCCTTCGGGTTGGCGTTCTTCAGGTCGTGGATGAGCTGGGCGAGGTCCTCGATGGAGTAGATGTCGTGGTGCGGCGGCGGGGAGATCAGCCCCACGCCCGGGGTGGAGTGCCGGGTCTTGGCCACCCACGGGTAGACCTTGTGGCCGGGCAGCTGGCCGCCCTCGCCGGGCTTGGCGCCCTGCGCCATCTTGATCTGGATGTCGTCGGCGTTGACCAGGTACTCGGAGGTGACGCCGAAGCGGCCGGAGGCGACCTGCTTGATGGAGGAGCGGCGCGCCGGGTCGTACAGGCGCTCCGGGTCCTCCCCGCCCTCGCCGGTGTTGGACTTGCCGCCGAGTTGGTTCATCGCGACGGCGAGCGTCTCGTGCGCCTCGCGGGAGATGGACCCGTACGACATGGCGCCGGTGGAGAAGCGCTTGACGATCTCGGAGACGGGCTCGACCTCGTCCACCGGGACCGGGGCGCGTCCGCTGTCGAAGGCGAACAGGCCGCGCAGCGTCATCAACCGCTCGGACTGCTCGTTCACCCGGTCGGTGTACTGCTTGAAGATGTCGTAGCGACGGTTGCGGGTGGAGTGCTGGAGCCGGAACACGGTCTCCGGGTCGAACAGGTGCGGCTCGCCCTCGCGGCGCCACTGGTACTCGCCGCCGATCTCCAGCGCGCGGTGCGCGGGGGCGATCCCGGAGGCGGGGTACGCCTTGGCGTGCCGGGCGGCGACCTCCTTGGCGACGACGTCGATGCCGACGCCGCCGATCTTGGTGGCGGTGCCGTTGAAGTAGCGGTCGACGAACTCGTCGGAGAGCCCGACCGCCTCGAAGACCTGGGCGCCCCGGTAGGAGGCGACGGTCGAGATGCCCATCTTGGACATGACCTTGAGGACGCCCTTGCCGAGCGCGTGGATCAGGTTGCGGATCGCGGTCTCGGGCTCGCCGCCGGGCAGGAAGGTGCCGGCGCGGACCAGGTCCTCGACGGACTCCATGGCCAGGTACGGGTTGACGGCGGCGGCGCCGAAGCCGATGAGCAGCGCGACGTGGTGGACCTCGCGCACGTCGCCGGCCTCGACCAGCAGACCCACGTGGGTGCGCTGCTTGGTGCGGATGAGGTGGTGGTGCACGGCGGCGGTGAGCAGCAGCGAGGGGATCGGCGCGTGCTCGGCGTCGGAGTGCCGGTCGGAGAGCACGACCAGCCGGGCCCCGGCCTCGATCGCGGCGTCGGCCTCGGCGCAGACCGCGTCCAGCCGGGCGGCCAGGCCCTCGCCGCCGTCCGCGACCCGGTAGAGGCCGGAGAGCGTGACGGCCTTCATGCCGGGCATGTCGCCGTCGGCGTTGATGTGGATGAGCTTGGCCAGCTCGTCGTTGTCGATGACCGGGAACGGCAGGGTGACGTTGCGGCAGGACGCGGCGGTCGGGTCCAGGAGGTTGCCCTGCGGGCCCAGCGAGGAGCGCAGCGAGGTGACGAGCTCCTCGCGGATGGCGTCCAGCGGCGGGTTGGTGACCTGGGCGAAGAGCTGGGTGAAGTAGTCGAAGAGCAGCCGGGGCCGCTCGGAGAGGGCGGCGATGGGCGTGTCGGTGCCCATGGAGCCGATGGGCTCCGCGCCGGACTTCGCCATCGGGGCGAGCAGGACGCGCAGTTCCTCCTCGGTGTAGCCGAAGGTCTGCTGGCGACGGGTCACCGAGGCGTGGGTGTGCACGATGTGCTCGCGCTCGGGGAGGTCCGACAGCTCGATCTCGCCGGCCTCCAACCACTGGGCGTAGGGCTGTTCGGCGGCGAGGGCGGCCTTGATCTCGTCGTCCTCGATGATGCGGTGCTCAGCGGTGTCCACCAGGAACATCCGGCCGGGCTGGAGGCGGCCCTTGCGCACGACGCGGGCGGGGTCGATGTCCAGGACGCCCACCTCGGAACCGAGGACGACGAGTCCGTCCTCGGTCACCCAGTAGCGTCCGGGGCGCAGCCCGTTGCGGTCGAGCACGGCGCCGACCTGCACGCCGTCGGTGAAGGTCACGCAGGCGGGGCCGTCCCAGGGCTCCATCATCGTGGCGTGGTACTGGTAGAAGGCCCGGCGTGCGGGGTCCATGGAGGTGTGGTTCTCCCACGCCTCCGGGATCATCATCAGCACGCTGTGCGGCAGGGAGCGTCCGCCGAGGTGGAGCAGTTCCAGGACCTCGTCGAAGGAGGCCGAGTCGGAGGCGTCCGGGGTGCAGATCGGGAAGATCCGGTCGAGGGTGGCCCGGTCGCCGCCGAAGAGTTCCGAGGCGAGCTGCGATTCGCGGGCGCGCATCCAGTTACGGTTGCCCTTGACCGTGTTGATCTCGCCGTTGTGGGCGACGAACCGGTAGGGGTGCGCCAGCGGCCAGCTCGGGAAGGTGTTGGTGGAGAACCGGGAGTGCACCAGCGCGACGGCGCTGGCGAACCGGCGGTCCGACAGGTCGGGGAAGAAGGGTTCGAGCTGCCCGGTGGTCAGCATGCCCTTGTAGACGACGGTCCGCGCGGACAGCGAGGGGAAGTACACCCCGGCCTCGCGCTCGGCGCGCTTGCGCAGCACGAACGCCTTGCGGTCCAGGGCGATCCCGCTGCTGGTGCCGTCGGAGACGAAGAGCTGCCGGAAGGCCGGCATCGTGGAGCGGGCGGTGGCGCCGAGGAGCTGCGGCGCGACGGGCACCTCGCGCCAGCCGAGGACGGTCAGGCCCTCTTCGGCGGCGATGACGTCGATCCGCGCGGCGTGGGCGTCGGCGTCGTGCTCCGGCAGGAAGGCGATGCCGACCGCGTAGCCGCCCGCGTCGGGCAGCGGGAAGTCGGTGACCTCGCGCAGGAAGGCGTCGGGCACCTGGGTGAGGATGCCGGCGCCGTCGCCGGAGTCGGGCTCGGAGCCGGTGGCGCCGCGGTGCTCCAGGTTGCGCAGAACCGTGAGCGCCTGGTCGACCAGCGCGTGGCTCGCCTCGCCGGTGAGGGTGGCCACGAAGCCGACGCCACAGGCGTCGCGCTCGTTGCGCGGGTCGTACATCCCCTGGGCAGCGGGGCGAGCGTCCATGTGCGCCCAGGGGGCGCTCACGGGGAGCTGGGATGGCTGGCGCGGCGTACGCATCGGCACTCCCGTCGTCGTCGTGGCATGTATCCGGTGCCGAGGGACGACGTTGGCCCTCTGCGAAAAATTTCGTGCAGGTTACATGATGGAATGCTTCTCGAAAAGCGGATAACTCATTCCAACATGCGGACGCCCCGAGGGCCCGTGGAGGTGGTGCGGGCGTGGGACGCGGTGGCGGCGCGCGTCGACCGGCCCGGAGGGTTCTCGGGGCCATGGACGTCGGCGACTGTGGTTCGGGGGACCCGCGTGGGGTCGGGGCGGTGACCGTGCGGGCCACCGGAGGACGGGTGGGCTTCGTTGCCCACGGCGCTTACGGCTCATGCCCAGCCGTCGGAGACTCGAAACCGCTCTTCGACGGCTGCCCTCGGGCTTCCGCGCCGGGACCCCGTCCCGGCGCCGGCGGCACCGGGCGCACCCGTCATCCTACGGCCGTTCCCAGGATATTGCCCAGGAGGTAAGTCACAGCGGCCGCCGCGCCGCCCAGCGCCAGCTGTCGCAGTCCGCTGTACCACCAGCTGCGGGCGGTCACCTTGGCCACCACCGCCCCGCACAGGAAGAGCCCGACGAGCGCCACCACCACCGCCGGCCACAGCGCACCGGCGCCCAGCAGGTACGGCAGCACGGGCAGCAGGGCGCCCAGGGCGAAGGCGGCGAACGAGGAGGCCGCCGCGACCAGCGGGGACGGCAGCTCGCCCGGGTCGATGCCGAGCTCCTCGCGGGCGTGGATCTCCAGCGCCTGCTCCGGGTCCCGGGAGAGCTGCCGGGCGACCTCCCGGGCCAGTTCGGGCTCCACCCCGCGGGCGGTGTACAGCTCGGCCAGCTCCCGTTCCTCGTCCTCGGGGTGCTTGCGCAGTTCCCGGCGTTCCACGGCCAGCTCGGCCTCCACCAGCTCCCGCTGGGAGGCCACCGAGGTGTACTCCCCCGCCGCCATGGAGAACGCGCCCGCCGTGAGCCCGGCCAGTCCGGCGATCACGATCGTCCGTTGGGAGACGTCGCCGCCGGCGACGCCGGTCATCAGCGCGAGGTTGGAGACCAGGCCGTCCATCGCACCGAACACCGCCGGCCGCAGCCACCCGCCGTTGACGTCGCGGTGCGTGTGGTTGTCGCGGTGGGCCGCGTGGAGCGGCGCCTCCGTCTGGATGAGGGCCATGGTGGTGCCGACTCCGTTCCGTGGTGAGTTCCGGTGACAGCACCGAACTTACGCACGAAAAACGGCTCTGACCAGCAAGGAAGGCCATACTTACCCAGCGTGGAAGGGCTTGCTGGAAGCCCGGGCACCAGGCAGGAGGGGGGCGGACACCGGGTGTCCGCCCCCCTCTTCCGGATGGGTGTGCTCCGTCAGCCCTTGCCGCTCGGGGTCCCGGACCTTCCGGATCCGGCCGACCGCTCCCCGGGGCCCTCGGACCCGTCGGTCGACGCGGACTCCTCGTCCGCGTCCGCCCCGCCGGAGTCCTCGCCGGAACCGTCACCCGGCTCGACGACCTCCTCGCGTCCGGGCCGCTTCTTCAGCGAGACCACGAGGTAGACCACGGCGAGCACGAAGACGAACAGTGCGGTCCAGTTGTTGAGGCGCAGTCCCAGGATGTGGTGGGCCTCGTCGACCCGCAGGTACTCGATCCAGAACCGGCCCGCGCAGTACGCGGCGACGTAGAGGGCGAAGGCGCGGCCGTGTCCGAGCCGGAAGCGGCGGTCCGCCCAGATGACGAGCACCGCGACGCCCACGCACCACAGCGACTCGTACAGGAAGGTCGGGTGGTACGTGCCGGGCACCCGACCGTCCGCCGTGGAGGTGATCTCCACGGCCCAGGGCAGGTCGGTGGGACGTCCGTAGAGCTCCTGGTTGAACCAGTTGCCCCAGCGGCCGATCGCCTGGGCGAGGGCGATGCCGGGGGCGACGGCGTCCGCGTACGCGGGCAGCGGGATGCCCCGCTGACGACAGCCGATCCAGGCGCCGAGCGCACCGAAGGCGATCGCGCCCCAGATGCCGAGGCCGCCCTCCCAGATCTTGAACGCGTCGATCCAGTCCCGGCCCGCGCCGAAGTACAGCTCGTAGTCCGTGATCACGTGGTAGAGCCGGCCGCCCACCAGACCGAAGGGGACGGCCCAGACGGCGATGTCGGCGACGGTGCCGGACCGGCCGCCCCGGGCGATCCAGCGGCGGTTGCCGAGCCAGACCGCCACGAAGACGCCGATGATGATGCAGAACGCGTAGCCGCGCAGCGGAATGGGCCCGAGATACACCACACCGCGCGAGGGGCTGGGGATGAAGGCAAGTTCCATGGCGATGACGACGCTACCTTGCCGAACGCCCCGCCCGGCAGCCGACCCCGGACACGTCTGGGTAACGGGGCCCGCTCGGGCGGCCCGCCGTCCGAGCGGGGCGGTGGGGCGCACGCGCCCCACGTGCGCGCCCGGTCAGCCCCGGTCGGCGGCTGCGGCGTCGACCTGCTGCTTCAGCTTCGCCGGGGTGAGCGGGTTGGACTGGTCCCCGTAGACGTCCTTGCCGTTGAGCAGGACGGTCGGGGTGCCGCGCAGTTCGGCGTCCTGGAACGCCTGGTTGGACTTGGCCACCCAACTGTTGTGGGTCCCGTCGTCCACACAGGTGCGGAAGGCGTCGGTGGCGAGGCCCTGGACCTCGCCCGCGAGGTCGATCAGGGTGCCGTCGTCGGCGAAGGCGTCATCGGTCTCGGCGGGCTGCTTCTCGAAGAGCACGTCGTGGTAGGCGGGGAACTTCCCGGTCTCCTGGGCGCACGCGGCGGCGTTCGCGGCGTGCAGTGAACCGCTCCCGCCCATGTTGCCGTCGATCAGCGTCGCGAAGCGGTACTCCACCTTGAGCTTGCCGCTGTCGGTCAGCTCGTGGATGGTCGAGCGGTAGGTGTCCTCGAACATCTTGCAGCCGGGGCAGCGGAAGTCCTCCCAGACCGTGAGGGTCGACGGGGCGTTGTCCTTGCCGACCGGGATGACCAGCCCGTCCTTGCCGGTGGCGCCCTTCGGCACCACCACGGGGCCCGAGGTGTCGCCCCCGCCGCCCGAATTCGCGGCGATCACCCCGACCACGGCGGCCAGGCCGAGCACCCCGACGACGGCGCTGCTGACGATCAGGGTCCGGCGGCGGCGCTCCCGCGCCTTCTCACGCTCGCGTTCGACCGCCAGCCGCTCGCGGGCGGTGCGCTTTCCCTCACGGTTCTTGTCACTCACACCCGGCAAACGAGCTGGCGGCCCGGCCGTCCCCACCCGGCCTGAGGACCATCCCTTCGGGTGACGGGCCGCCCCTGCTCAGCCGTTCGAACAGCACGTCGGGGCGCACGCGCCGGCGTGCGCCCCGACGAGGAGCTGATCAGCCGCGGCGTACGCCGGCGGCCAGCTCACCGGCCAACTGCCGTACCGCGGCGAGTCCCTCGGCGGGACCGTCCGCGTCCAGCATCCGCTTGACGAAGGCCGATCCGACGATGACCCCGTCGGCGAAGCCGGCGACCTCCGCCGCCTGCTCCGCGTTGGACACGCCGAGCCCCACGCACACTGGCAGCTCGGTGCTGGCCCGGGTGCGCCGCACCAGGTCCTGGGCCTGCTCCCCCACCGACTCGCGGGTGCCCGTGACCCCCATCAGCGAGGCGGCGTAGACGAACCCGGAGCCGGCGGCGGTGATCTCGGCGAGCCGGGCGTCCCGGCTGCTGGGCGCCACCACGAACACGGTCGCCAGCCCGTGCTTCTCGGCGTGCTCCCGCCACAGCGCCGACTCCTGGACCGGGAGGTCGGGCAGGATGCACCCCGCGCCGCCGGCCGCGGCCAGCTCCGCGGTGAACCGCTCGACGCCGTAGCGGTCGATCGGGTTCCAGTAGGTCATCACCAGGACCGGCTTGCCGGTGGCCAGGAACGCCTCGCGGACCGTGCGCATCACGTCGGCGATGCGCACCCCGCCCCGCAGCGCGATGTCGTCGGCGGTCTGGATGACCGGGCCGTCGAGGACGGGGTCGCTGTGCGGCAACCCGACCTCGACCACGTCCGCGCCGCCCTCGAAGGCCGCCTTGACGGCTTCGATGCCGCCGTCCACGGTCGGGAAGCCGGCCGGGAGGTAGGCGATCAGGGCGGCACGGCCCTCGGCGCGACTCGCGGCGAGGGTCTCCTCCAACAGCCGTCGTTGGCCGCCGAGGCCGGCGGACGGCTCGGTGCTCGTGTCGGTCGTCGCGGTCACTTCGCGTCCCCCTGGATCTCGGCGGCGCCGCCGTCGCTGTCCGCCGCGACCGCGGCGTCGGTGTCGTACAGCCCGAAGTACCGGGCGGCGGTGTCCATGTCCTTGTCACCGCGACCGGAGAGGTTCACCAGGACGAGCCCGTCCGGACCCAGCTCCCGGCCCACCTCCAGGGCGCCCGCGAGGGCGTGCGCGCTCTCGATGGCCGGGATGATGCCCTCGGTGCGGGAGAGCAGCCGCAGCGCCTGCATCGCCGCGTCGTCGGTGACCGCGCGGTACTCGCCGCGCCCGCTGTCCTTGAGGTACGCGTGCTCGGGGCCGATGCCGGGGTAGTCGAGGCCGGCGGAGATGGAGTAGGGCTCGGTGATCTGGCCCTCGTCGTCCTGGAGGACGTAGGAGCGCGAACCGTGCAGGATGCCCGGCTCGCCCTGGGTCAGGGTCGCCGCGTGCTCCCCGGTCTCCACCCCGTGGCCGGCCGGCTCGCAGCCGATCAGCCGGACGGAGGAGTCCGGGACGAAGGCGTGGAAGAGGCCGATCGCGTTGGAACCGCCGCCCACGCAGGCCACCGCGGCGTCCGGCAGGCGACCGGCGCGCTCCAGGACCTGCCGGCGGGCCTCGACGCCGATGACCCGGTGGAAGTCGCGGACCATCCCCGGGAAGGGGTGCGGCCCGGCGACCGTGCCGAACAGGTAGTGCGTGCGGTCCACGTTGGCCACCCAGTCGCGGAACGCCTCGTTGATGGCGTCCTTGAGGGTGCGCGAACCGGACCGGACGGCGACGACCTCCGCGCCGAGCATCCGCATGCGCGCGACGTTCAGCGCCTGGCGCTGGGTGTCGATCTCGCCCATGTAGACGGTGCATTCGAGGCCGAACAGCGCGCAGGCGGTGGCGGTGGCCACGCCGTGCTGACCGGCTCCGGTCTCGGCGATGACCCGGGTCTTGCCCATCCGCCGGGTGAGCAGGGCCTGGCCCAGCACGTTGTTGATCTTGTGCGAGCCGGTGTGGTTGAGGTCCTCGCGCTTGAGGAACACCCGGGCGCCGCCGGCGTGTTCGGCGAACCGCGGCACCTCGGTCAGCGCGCTGGGGCGCCCCGTGTAGTGGACCAGCAGGTCCTCCAACTCGGCGGCGAAGGCGGGGTCCGACTTGGCCTTGTCGTACTCGACGGCGACCTCGTCGACGGCGGCCACCAGGGCCTCGGGAATGAACTTCCCGCCGTACGCCCCGAAGTAGCCCTCGGGGCTCGGGACGGAGCCGTCGGGGTCGGGAACGAAGAAATCACTGGGCATGTCTGGCTTCCTCACGGGGCGCACGCGCCCCGGAAACTCGGTCCGACGATGACTGCGCGGGACGGCCGCCGGGATCGGGTGCCCTTGAGGGACCGACGTCGACGCGTCGGTCAGCCCCGCCCGGCGCACGCCGGGCGGAGGGGTACCACGGTCCCCGGACCGTCCGGGGCACACCATCGCATGCCGTTCACCTGGCCGGGCTCGTCCCCGATGACGTACCGCACCCGCCGCCCCCTCACCCGCCGTGCGGGCGCACGACAGCCGCGCGGCTTGCAGCCGCGGGCGAGTCGGGAGGCGATGGGCACGGGTGTCGTCAGCTCCGCCCGTGCCGCAGCGCGGGGTGCGCGCCGGCGGCGACCAGGTCGGACACCGCGGTCCGCGGGTCCTTGCCGGTGACCAGGGACTCGCCCACGAGGACCGCGTCGGCGCCGGCGTTGGCGTACGCGATGAGGTCGTGCGGCCCCCGCACGCCGGACTCGGCGACCTTGACGATCCCGTCCGGGATCTCCGGGGCGACCCGGTCGAAGGTGCCGCGGTCCACCGCGAGGGTCTTGAGGTTGCGGGCGTTCACCCCGATGATCCGGGCGCCGGCGTCCACCGCGCGCTCCGCCTCGTCCTCGTCGTGGACCTCCACCAACGGGGTCAGCCCGATGGACTCGGCGCGTTCGATCAGCGACACCAGGGCCGGCTGGTCGAGGGCGGCGACGATCAGCAGGGCCAGGTCGGCGCCGTAGGCGCGGGCCTCCCACAGCTGGTACGAGGTGACGATGAAGTCCTTGCGCAGGACCGGGATGTCGACCCGGGCCCGTACGGCCTCCAGGTCGGCGAGCGAGCCGCCGAAGCGACGCTGCTCGGTGAGGACGGAGATGACGGCCGCGCCGCCCTCCTGGTAGTCGGAGGCGAGGCCGGCCGGATCGGCGATGGCGGCCAGCGCGCCCTTGGAGGGGCTGGACCGCTTCACCTCGCAGATCACCCGGACGCCCTCGCCGCGCAGCGCGGCGACCCCGTCACGGGCCGCGGGGGCCTTCGCCGCACGCTCCTTGAGCTCGTCGAGGCTGGTGCGGGCCTGCCGTTCGGCGAGGTCGGCACGGACTCCGTCGATGATCTCGTCGAGCACACTCACGCGAGCGGCCCCCTTCCCTGACGGTTGGCGGGTGGAGAGGTGGTGCTCCCGGGCCGCCGGGGGGCGGATCGGGTGGTCACTTGCGATGGTATCCGCAGGACGGCGGCCGGTTCGCATCGGTGCCGCGCAGTCCCACGGGATGGACGTTCTCCGGTGGTCAAGGTCTCAGCCGGTCACCGAAGGGCAGGTTCCGGACGACCGTGAACACGGCCACCACGGCGCCCAGCGTCCAGAGCACCGCGGTGGGCGGGACCGGGAGGGGCCGTCCCCGTGCCGCGCGCAGCGCCCACCCCGTCCACAGCACCGCGAAGGCGAGGAAGGCGAGGACGGCGAGGGCGTTGGCGCCCAGGGCGGTGCCCAGGTCCCCGTGGACGAAGGCGTGGGCGCTGCGCAATCCGCCGCAGCCCGGGCAGTACGCCCCGGTCACCCGGATCAACGGGCAGGGCGGGTAGTGGCCCGGCTCGTTGGGATCGACGGCCCCCACGTACCCGAACCCCGCGACGACCGCGCCCAGGACGCCGAGCGGCACGAGGAGGCGCCGCAGGGCCCCGGGTTCGGGCGGGGCGAGGGGGGCCGGTTCGGGATCGACGCTCACCCGTGCATTCTGCCCGGCGGGCACGGCCCGCGCGCGGCGGCGGGGCGGGCGGGGCGGACACGGCCCCCCAGAACGCGCGGGTTCCGCGCGCGCGGAAGGCGGGCCGCCGGCGTGCTCGCCGGGCCCGCCCGTCCTTCGGGACGGGTCGCGCGCGGCGTACCGGCGCGCCCCCGGCCGGCTCAGCCCTCGGGGTTCAGGATGTCCTTGGGGCGCTTCTGGCCCATGCCGGCCATGCTCATGGCGCCGCCGACGACCGGGGAGAGCCCGAGGATGGCCATGCCGACCCAGAAGCCGGTGGTGTTCGCCATGACCATGAAGGCGCCAGCGACGCAGAAGCCGACGAAGGCGATGATGACGCTGGTCCAGGCGGCGGGGGTGTGACCGTGGCTGCTGCTGCCCGACATGACTTGCTCCTCGTTGCTGAAAGGCGGCTGGGTGCGGCCGTATCCGTGGGGGGAGCCGGACGCTCGGTGGTCATTGTTCCGCACCGGGGGCCCGGAGGTGTGCGCGGGGTGCGTGGCGGCGCGCTGCCGTCCGGGTGGGACCCGGGAGGGCGTCAACCGTCCTGTCGAGTGGGGTCCTCACCGCGGTCCAGGGCCTTCCACAGGTCCTCGGGGCGGTCCGGGTCCACGGGGGCCGCGGCGCGGCGGCGCGGGGTGCCGTCCCGTTCGTAGCGCCCGGACATGGCCGGCCACAGCCGCCCGTAGCGCAGCGCCAGCAGCCCGGCGAGCAGGATCAGCAGCCCGCCGACCGCGGCCACGTAGGGCCAGCCGCTGTGGCTGAGGGCCTGCACGGTGGCGGAGGTGTCGCCGGAGACCTCGGCGGCCCGTTCGTCCAGGGCCCCGCTGTCGCTCGCGCCGAGGACGGCCGCGACGACGGTGCCCGCCCCGCAGAGGGTGAGCAGCGCGGCGACGGCGACCCGTCCGCTGCGGCGCACCGCGAAGACCGCCACCAGGGCGGCCAGCCCGACGACCGCGAGCGCCGCGGGGACCCCCGTCACCTCGCTGCCCTTGGCGGTCAGCGGGAAGTCGCCGCCGGGAACGGTGGCCGTGCCCGCGGTCCACCCCTGACGGCTGGCGAGCAGGGCCACCGCGGCCCCGGCCGCGCCCAGCAGCAGGGCCACGGCAAGGCTGCGGAGCCCGGCCCTCGCGGACGGTCCTTCGGTGCCCCCTCGGGGCTGTGGTACGGCTGTAGTCACCCCACCACTATCCCTTGCCCGGCCTCCGGCGCCGAGCCGGGGGTGCTGCTCCGGTCAGCCGGTGGCGAGACGGTTCGCGGTGTGCACGGCGCGCAGCACCGCCGCCGCCTTGTTGCGGCACTCCTGGTCCTCCAGCTCGGGGTCGGAGTCGGCGACGACCCCGGCTCCGGCCTGCACGTAGGCGGTGCCGTCGCGCAGCAGGGCGGTGCGGATGGCGATGGCCGTGTCGGAGTCCCCGGCGAAGTCCAGGTAGCCGACGCAGCCGCCGTACAGCCCGCGCCGGGACGGCTCCAGCTCGTCGATGATCTGCATGGCCCGCGGCTTGGGGGCGCCGGAGAGGGTGCCCGCGGGGAAGCAGGCGGTCAGCACGTCGAAGGCGGTGCGGTCGGCAGCGACCCGCCCGGTCACCGTGGAGACGATGTGCATGACGTGCGAGTAGCGCTCGATGGACATGAAGTCCACGACCTCGACGGAGCCGGGCTCGCAGACCCGTCCGAGGTCGTTGCGCCCGAGGTCGACGAGCATCAGGTGCTCGGCGCGCTCCTTGGGGTCGGCGAGGAGTTCGTCCGCGAGGGCCTGGTCCTCCTGGGGCGTGGCGCCGCGCGGCCGGGTGCCCGCGATGGGGTGCAGCAGGGCGTGCCCGTCCTCGACCTTCACCAGGGCCTCCGGGGAGGAGCCGACGACGTCGAAGTCCTCGAAGCGGATCAGGTACATGTACGGGGACGGGTTGGTGGCCCGCAGCACCCGGTACACGTCCAGGGCGCTGGCCTCGCAGGCGGTCTCGAAGCGTTGCGAGGGCACCACCTGGAACGCCTCGCCGGCCCGGATGCGCTCCTTGACGTCCTCCACGGCGGCCCGGAAGTCCGGGCCGCCCCAGCGGGCGGTGAACTCGGGCAGTTCGGAGGGCGGCAGCGCGGCCGGGGGCTGGGCGACCGGTCGGGAGAGGTCGGCCTCCATGGCGTCGAGCCGGGCGACCGCGTCCGCCCACGCCTCGTCCACCCCGGTGTCGAGGTCGTTGTGGTTGATGGCGTTGGCGATCAGTTGGACGGTGCCGTTCCAGTGGTCGAGGACGGCGAGGTCGGAGGTGAGCAGCATGGTCAGCTCGGGGAGCTTCAGGTCGTCCCGCTCCCCGGGGCCGATCCGCTCCAGCCGGCGCACGATGTCGTAGCCGAGGTAACCGACCATGCCCCCGGTGAAGGGCGGCATCCCGGCGGTGAGGTCACGGGGGGTGTGCAGCAGTTCCACGGTGGCGCGCAGCGCCGCGAGCGGGTCCCCGTCGACCGGGACCCCGACCGGCGGGGTGCCCAGCCAGTGGGCCTCGCCCCCGCGGGTGGTGAGGGTCGCGGCGCTGCGGACCCCGACGAAGGAGTAGCGGGACCAGGAGCGGCCGTTCTCGGCGGACTCCAGCAGGAAGGTGCCCGGCCGCTCGGCGGCGAGCTTGCGGTACAGGCCGACCGGGGTGTCGCCGTCCGCGAGGAGGGTGCGGCTGACGGGGACGACGCGGCGGTCGGCGGCGAGCTTGCGGAAGGTCTCCAGGTCCATGGCGGGTGACCCTACTGGCCCAGCGGCAGGGCGCCGGCATCGAAGCAGGTGCGGTCGCCGGTGTGGCAGGCGGCGCCGACCTGGTCGACCTTGACGAGGACGGTGTCCGCGTCGCAGTCGAGGGCGACGGACTTGACGTGCTGGACGTGTCCGGAGGTGTCGCCCTTGACCCAGTACTCCCGGCGGCTGCGGGACCAGTAGGTGCAGCGGCCGGTGGTGAGCGTGCGGTGCAGCGCCTCGTCGTCCATCCAGCCGAGCATGAGCACCTCACCGGTGTCGTACTGCTGGGCGATGGCGGGCAGGAGGCCGTCCGGGCTGCGCTTGAGGCGGTCGGCGATCTCGGGGGCGAGACCGCTGGGCTCACGGGGCGTGCTGGTCATGGCCCCATTGTGCGCCACCCGGGTGACCCCGCGGGGTGCCCGTCCGGTCGCTGGACGCGTTCGGGGGGGCGCACGGGTGCGTCGGGGCCCGCGGTGGGCGGTGTCCCGTGGCAGGGCCACCGACTCGGCCGTACTCTGGGCGGCATGTCGACCCATGCCACGCGTGAACGCCTCTTGCTCGCCGATCTGTTGGAGTCCGCGGGCCCCGACGCCCCCACCCTGTGCGAGGGCTGGCGCACCCGGGACCTGGCCGCGCACCTGGTGGTGCGCGAGCGCCGGGCGGACGCGGCGGGCGGAATCGTCTTCAAGCCCCTCGCGGACCGCTTGGAACGGGTGCAGGCGGAGTTCGCGGCGAAGCCGTACGAGGAGTTGTTGCAGCTCATCCGGTCGGGGCCGCCGAAGTTCTCGCCGTTCTCGCTGAAGCAGGTGGACGAGGCGTCGAACGTGGTGGAGTTCTACGTGCACGCCGAGGACGTGCGCCGGGCGCAGGAGGAGTGGGCGGCGCGCCCCCTCGATCCCGTCTTCGCGGACGTGCTGTGGCGCCGGTTGGAGCGTTCGGCCCGCCTGGTGGGCCGCAAGTACCCGGTGGGCGTGGTGCTGCGGCGCCCGGACGGTCAGACGGTGGTGGCCCACCGCGGCGCGCCCGTGGTGACGGTCACGGGCGAGCCGGGTGAGCTGTTGATGTTCGCGCTGGGGCGCCGGGACGCCGCCCGGGTGACCCTGGACGGCGACCCGGAGGCCGTCGAGCGGCTGAACGCGGCCAAGCAGCTCGGCATCTGAGGCGGGGCGCGGCCCCCGGCGGCTCAGCGCACCGGGTGGCCGGCCTCCCGCAGGGCCTGCTTGACCTCGCCGATGCGCAGGTCACCGAAGTGGAACACGGACGCGGCCAGTACCGCGTCGGCGCCCGCCCCGATCGCCGGCGGGAAGTCGGCGAGGCTTCCGGCGCCGCCGGAGGCGATGACCGGGACGGTGACGTGCCGCCGGACCGCGGCGATCATCTCTAGGTCGTAGCCGTCCTTGGTGCCGTCCGCGTCCATCGAGTTAAGCAGGATCTCCCCGGCGCCGAGCTCGGCGGCCCGGTGGGCCCACTCGACGGCGTCCAGGCCGGTGCCGCGGCGACCGCCGTGGGTGGTGACCTCGAAGGTGCCCTCCGGGGTGCGGCGGGCGTCGACGGAGAGCACCAGGACCTGGCGGCCGAACCGCTCGGCGATCTCCCGGATGAGCTCGGGACGGGCGATGGCGGCGGTGTTCACGCCCACCTTGTCGGCCCCGGCCCGCAGCAGCTTGTCGACGTCCTCGGCGGTGCGCACGCCTCCGCCGACGGTGAGCGGGATGAACACCTGTTCGGCGGTGCGGCGCACCACGTCGTAGGTGGTCTCCCGGTTGCCGGAGGAGGCCGTGATGTCGAGGAAGGTCAGCTCGTCGGCGCCCTCGGCGTCGTAGACCTTGGCCATCTCGACGGGGTCGCCCGCGTCCCGCAGGTTCTGGAAGTTGACGCCCTTGACGACCCGGCCGGCGTCCACGTCCAGACAGGGGATGACCCGGACCGCGAGGGTCATGCGGCACCTCCCCGGTACGCCTCGACCTCGACCTCCACCAGCAGCCTGGGGTCGACCAGGCCGGCGACGATCACCATGGACGCCGCGGGGCGCACGGCGTCGAAGAGCTCCTTGTGGGCCCGGCCGACCTCCTCCACGTCCCGTGCGTGGGTGACGTACATCCGGGTGCGCACCACGTGCTCCGCACCCAGGCCGAGCTGGTCGAGGGCGGCGAGGGCGACCCGGAAGGCGTTGACCGCCTGTTCGTGGGGGCCGCCCTCGGCGATCCGCCCGTCGACCACGGAGGTGCAGCCGGAGACCAGGACGAGCCCGCCGGGGAGTTCCACCGCGCGGGAGTAGCCGAACTTCTCCTCCCAGGGGGCGCCGGTCACCACCTTGCGCACGGAGTCGGTCATGCGGACGCCACCGCCTGGAGCGCCTCTTCCAGGGTGAACGCCTTGGCGTAGAGGGCCTTGCCGACGATCGAGCCCTCCACGCCCCGGGGCACGAGGGCGGCGATGGCCCGCAGGTCGTCGAGGGAGGAGACCCCACCGGAGGCGACGACCGGCCGGTCGGTGGCGGCGCAGACGTTCTCCAGCAGTTCCAGGTTGGGACCCTGGAGCGTGCCGTCCTTCGCGATGTCGGTGACCACGTAGCGGGCGCAGCCCTCGGCGTCGAGCCGGGCCAGCGTCTCGTACAGGTCGCCGCCGTCGCGGGTCCAGCCCCGGCCGCGCAGGGTGGTGCCGCGGACGTCCAGGCCGACGGCGATCTTGTCGCCGTGCTCGGCGATGACCTTGGCGACCCACTCGGGGGTCTCCAGGGCGGCGGTGCCGAGGTTGACCCGGGTGCACCCGGTGGCGAGCGCGGCGGCCAGGGAGGCGTCGTCGCGGATGCCGCCGGAGAGTTCGACCTTGATGTCCATGGCCCGGGTGACCTCGGCGATCAGCTCCCGGTTGTCGCCGGTGCCGAAGGCCGCGTCGAGGTCGACCAGGTGCAGCCACTCGCCGCCCGCCCGCTGCCAGGCGAGGGCCGCCTCCAGCGGGGAGCCGTAGGAGGTCTCCGTGCCGGACTCGCCGTGCACGAGGCGGACGGCCTGTCCGTCGCGGACGTCGACGGCGGGGAGGAGTTCAAGCGTGCTCACAGGGTTCCGATCCAGTTGGTGAGGAGCTGGGCTCCGGCGTCGCCGGACTTCTCGGGGTGGAACTGGGTGGCCCACAGGGCGCCGTTCTCGACCGCGGCGACGAACGGCTTGCCGTGGGTGGACCAGGTGACGAGCGGCGCGCTCATCGCCTCGTTGGTGATCTCCAGGGTCCAGTCGTGGACGGCGTAGGAGTGCACGAAGTAGTAGCGGGCGTCGGCCTCCAGGCCGGCGAAGAGCCGGGAGTCCCCGGGGGCGTCGACGGTGTTCCAACCCATGTGCGGAACCACGTCAGCCTCCAGCGGCGCGACGGTGCCGGGCCACTGGTCGAGGCCCTCGGTGCGCTCGCCGTGCTCGATGCCCTCGGCGAAGAGGATCTGCATGCCGACGCAGATGCCGAGGACGGGGCGTCCGCCGGAGAGCCGGCGGTCGACGATCCAGTCGCCGCGGGCCCGCCGGAGGCCGTTCATGCAGGCGGCGAAGGCGCCGACGCCGGGCACCAGCAGGCCCTCGGCGTTCATCGCGGTGTCGTAGTCGCGGGTGATCTCGACCTCGGCGCCCACGCGGGCGAGGGCGCGCTCCGCGGAGCGGATGTTGCCGAAGCCGTAGTCGAAGACCACGACCTTCTTGCGGCGGCCGGTGGTGGGGGTGCTCACGGTGGCCCTCAGTTCCAGTAGTCGAGCCGCAGGACGCCGGCCAGCAGGCACATGCCGGCGGCGATGGACAACAGGGTGACCACGTTCTTGGACGTGCCCTGCTTGGCGAACGAGATGATGCCGCCGACCAGGAAGAGCCCCACGAAGATGAGGACGGTGGAGAGGCCGTTCATGCCTACAGGGCGCCCTTCGTGGACGGGAGGATGCCCGCGGCGCGCGGGTCCCGCTCGCTGGCGTAGCGCAGGGCGCGGGCGAGCGCCTTGAACTGGCACTCCACGATGTGGTGGGCGTTGCGGCCGTAGGGCACGTGGACGTGCAGCGCGATCTGCGCCTGGGCGACGAACGACTCCAGGATGTGCCGGGTCATGGTGGTGTCGTAGGTGCCGATCATGGGCGCCATGTTCTCGGGCTCGCTGTGCACCAGGTAGGGGCGGCCGGAGAGGTCCACGGTGACCCGGGCGAGGGACTCGTCCAGCGGGACGGTGCAGTTGCCGAAGCGGTAGATGCCGACCTTGTCGCCGAGCGCCTGCTTGAAGGCGGCGCCGAGGGCGAGGGCGGTGTCCTCGATGGTGTGGTGGGTGTCGATGTGGAGGTCGCCCTCGGTCCGGACGGTCAGGTCGAACAGACCGTGGCGGCCGAGCTGGTCGAGCATGTGGTCGTAGAAGCCGACCCCGGTCGACACGTCGACCTTGCCGCTGCCGTCGAGGTCGATCTCGACGAGGACGGAGGTCTCCTTGGTGGTGCGTTCCACCCTGCCGGTGCGTGCCTGGCCGGTCATGCGCTGAGCTCCTTCTTCACTTCACGGACCGCGTCGAGGAACGCGTCGTTCTCTTCGGGGGTGCCCGCGGTGACCCGCAGGTAGCCGGGTACGCCGTTGTCGCGGACCAGGACGCCCCTCTCCAGGATGCGCTGCCACACGGCGTGCGTGCCGTCGGGGTCCTCGAAGCGGCCGAACTGCACGAAGTTGGCGTCGGAGACGGTGACCTCGTACTCCAACGCCCGCAGCTCGGTGACCAGGCGGTCGCGTTCGGACTTGAGCTGGTCGACGTAGCCGAGCAGGGTGTCCGTGTGCTCCAGCGCGGCCAGTGCGGTGGCCTGGGTGACGGCGGACAGGTGGTAGGGCAGCCGGACCAGTTGGACGGCGTCCACCACGGCCGGGTCGGCGGCGAAGTAGCCCAGGCGCAGCCCGGCGGCGCCGAACGCCTTGGACATGGTCCGGGAGACGACCAGGTTCGGACGGCCCGCCAGCAGCGGCAGCAGCGAGTCGCCGTGGCTGAACTCGACGTACGCCTCGTCCACGATCACCAGCGAGGGCCGGGCGGCCTGGGCGGCCTCGTAGACGGCACGGACGGTCTCGGCGGGGACGGCGTTACCGGTGGGGTTGTTGGGGGTGGTGATGAACACCACGTGCGGACGGTGCTCGGTCACGGCACGGACCGCGGCCTGGGTGTCGAGGGTGAAGTCGGGCTCGCGGGGGCCGTCGATCCAGTCGGTGCCGGTGCCGCGGGCGATCAGCGGGTGCATCGAGTACGAGGGCTCGAAGCCGATCGCGGTGCGGCCGGGGCCGCCGAAGGTCTGGAGGAGCTGCTGGATGACCTCGTTGGAGCCGTTGGCCGCCCAGACCTGTTCCCCGGTGACGGGGTGGCCGCCGGTGCGGGTGAGGTACTTGGCGAGTTCGGTGCGCAGCTCGACGGCGTTGCGGTCGGGGTAGCGGTTGAGGTGGCGGGCGGCCTCGCGGACCCGCTCGGTGATCCGCTCGACCAGGGCCTCGGGCAGCGGGTAGGGGTTCTCGTTGGTGTTCAGCCGGACGGGGACGTCGAGCTGGGGCGCGCCGTAGGGGGACTGGCCGCGCAGTTCGTCCCGTACGGGCAGGTCGTCGATGCTGGTCACTTGCTCTGGGGAACCTTCCATCCGAACCGTGCCTTGACCGCCGCGCCGTGCGCGGGCAGGTCCTCCGCCTCCGCGAGGGTCACCACGTGGTGCGCCACGTCGGCGAGCGCCTCCCGGGTGTAGTCCACGATGTGGATGCCGCGCAGGAAGGACTGCACGGAGAGCCCGGAGGAGTGGCAGGCGCAGCCGCCGGTGGGCAGCACGTGGTTGGAGCCGGCGCAGTAGTCGCCGAGGGAGACCGGGGCCCAGGGGCCGACGAAGATCGCGCCGGCGTTCTTGACCCGGTCGGCGACCGCGGCGGCGTCGGCGGTCTGGATCTCCAGGTGCTCGGCACCGTAGGCGTCGACCACCCGCAGGCCCTCCTCCACGCCGTCGACCAGGACGATCGCGGACTGCCGGCCGGTCAACGCGGGCCGCACCCGGTCCTCGACGTGCTTGGTCGCGGCGACCTGCGGCTCCAGTTCCTTGACGACGGCGTCGGCGAGGGTGACGGAGTCGGTGACGAGCACCGCGGCGGCCAGCGGGTCGTGCTCGGCCTGGCTGATCAGGTCGGCGGCGATGTGCGCCGGGTCGGCGGTGTCGTCGGCGAGGACCGCGATCTCGGTGGGGCCGGCCTCGGTGTCGATGCCGATGCGGCCGGTGAAGTAGCGCTTGGCGGCGGCCACCCAGATGTTGCCGGGGCCGGTGACCATGGCGGCGGGCGGGCAGGACTCGGTGCCGTAGGCGAACATGGCGACGGCACCGGCGCCGCCGGCGGCGTACACCTCGTCCACGCCGAGCAGGGCGCAGGCGGCGAGGACGGTGGGGTGCGGCAGCCCGTCGAAGTCCCGCTGCGGGGGCGAGGCCAGGGCGATGGAGCCGACTCCGGCCTCCTGCGCGGGGACGACGTTCATCACCACGGAGGACGGGTACACCGACCGGCCGCCGGGGGCGTACAGCCCGACCCGCTCGACCGGCACCCACTTCTCGGTGACCGTGCCCCCGGGGACGACCTGGGTGGTGTGGCTGGTGCGGCGCTGTGCGCGGTGGACCAGCCGGGCGCGGCGGATGGACTCCTCCAGGGCGGCGCGCACCGCGGGGTCGAGGGCGGCGAGGGCGGCGGAGAGCGCCTCGGCGGGGACTCTGACCCGGTCCAGGGCGACTCCGTCGAACCGCTTGGCGAAGTCGATCAGCGCTGCGTCGCCGCGATGGTGCACGTCCTCGCAGAGGGGGCGCACCTTCTCCAGGGCGGCCTCGACGTCGAAGTCGGCACGGGGCAGCAGGTCGCGCAGGGCGCCGCCCTCGGGGAGGGCGTCGCCGCGCAGATCGATTCGGGAGATCACGGGGCCAATTCTCGCAGACGGCGCGGGCTCGCCGGGCGGCCGTATCAGTCACTGATACGGCCGCCCGGGGACGTCGGGGAGCGCCCCGGAGCGCGCGGGGGCGACGCGGCAGGGCCCGCACTCCTGATCAACCTCACCGTACGTGTTCACATCGTCACTCAATGGGTATGAACGACTGTACGAGCCGCCGAGGCTGGTGAGCCGCGCGGGGTCGAGGTGATCACCCACCCGGAACGGGCCGCACGGACGGCACGAGCACCGCGCACCGACGGCAGTCGACGGACGGTCCCGGGAGCGTTGCGCTCCCCGTCGCCGGGCCCGCGGGTTCCCGACGGCTCCGTCGCCCTCCGCTCCCCCGGCCGACCGCGGGCGGGGCCGACCGGCCGGCGGCGAACGGCGCGCACGGTGAGGCGAGGAGGCGTGGTCGTGGGCAACGGCACGGAGCACGGAATAGGCGGCGGCGGTAGCGCCGGCAGCGAGGGGACGGCAGTGAGCGGCAACGGCGAACCGCCGGACGGGCTGACCCCCGCCGAGGTCGGCATGTGGCAGGCGTTCCGCAACGGGAGCCGCTACGACCTGCGCACGGGCGACCCGTTCGTGGACGACCCGCACGGCGGACGGCCCTGGGGGCCGGAGCGCACGGTGCGGGCGCGGGTGGTGTGCTGGCTGCTGCTGGACGGGCCGCCGGCGCTGCCCGGCCGGGTGGCCTCCCTGAAGCTGACGGGCCTGCTCATCACGGGCACCGTCGACCTCGCGGGCGGTGACGTCACCCCGTACGTGGAGATCAACCGCTGCCGCTTCGAACGGGAGGTGCTGCTGCCCGAGGCCGGGTTCACCACGCTGCGGCTCGTCGACTGCGCGGTCCCCCGGCTGGAGGCGGCGCGGGTCCACACCGAGGGCGACCTCCACCTGCCGCGCTGCCGGTTCCAACACGGCGTCCGGATGACCGACGCCCAGATCGGCACGGACCTGCTGCTCAGCCAGGCGGTGGTGTTCGGCGACCGGCGCGGCCGGGCCCTGGTGGCGGACGGCATGAGCGTCGGCCAGGACCTCCAGGCGGAGCTGCTGGAGGCGTACGGGGAGGTGAGCCTGCGCGGCGCGAAGGTGGGCGTCTCGTTGAGCCTGCGCGGCTGCCACCTGACCAACCCGTACGGGGACCGGGCGCTGAACGCCCCGCAGCTCACCGTCGAACGGACCCTGTACCTGACGCCGGCGAGCATCGGGGACCCGCTCACCCGGGGCACCACGCCCGCGCACGGCACCCGGGTGCAGCGCTTCGAGTGCCGGGGCAGCGTCCGTCTGGACGACGGACGGTTCGGCGACGCCGTCGACCTGGCGGGGGCGCGGTTCGCGCTCACCGACGAGCAGGAGCTGTCCCTGCGCCGCGTCCACACCCCGGAGCTGCGGTTCCTCGGGGAGCGGCCGGAGCGGGGCCGGGTGGTGCTGTCGGGGGCCCGGGTGGTCAACCTGGTCGACCGGGCCACGAGTTGGCCGGGGCTGGGGCGCCTCCAGATGGACGGTTTCCGGTACGAGCGCCTGGTGCCGACCGGTGGGTTCCCGTTGGCCCGCCGGCTGGAGTGGGTCGCGGCGGCCACCCCCGAGTACCACCCGGAGCCCTACGAGCGGCTCGCCACGGTGCTGCGGGACGGCGGCGAGGACGAGGACGCCCGCGAGGTGCTGCTGGCCAAGCAGCGCCGGCGCCGGGAGACCCTGCCCCTGACCGGCCGGGCGTGGGGGTACGCGCAGGACTGGACGGTGGCCTACGGGTACCGGCCCGGGCGGGCGGCCTGGTGGATGGCGGTGCTGTGGGGGGCGTGCGGGCTCGCGTTCTCCCGGGCCGCACCGGCCCCGCTCAAGCCCGGGGAGAACCCGGAGTGGAACGCCGGGCTGTTCGCCCTGGACCTGCTGGTCCCGGTGATGGACCTGGGGCAGGACGGCCACTGGCGACTGTCCGGGGGGTGGCAGTGGTTCGCGACCGGCGTGATCGTCGCGGGCTGGATACTCGCGACGGCCGTGGCCGCGGGCGCCACCCGGTTGCTGCGGCGCGGGTGAACGAGCCGCCCCCGCCCGGGAGCTTTGCCGGGACTTGACCCGGCGGCGGGCAACCCCGGACGGGGTTACCGAACCGTCACCGGCTTCCCCTGGTGCGGGTCCGACCTGCGGTTTTCAATGGTTCGGACCATGGTTCTGCTGCGTGCCCTCATCCGTACCGCCCGGATGGCCCGACACACCTCCTCGCTGGCCGCGGGACTGCCCGCCGACGACGAGGTGCTCCTGGACGCCCCCGACGCCCGGCTGGGTCCGGCGCTGGTGGCCGCCGGCCGCGGCGAGTACCGCCCCGCGGCCCGACTGCTCGCCGCCACCCGCGAGGACGCCGCCTGGGAGGACCGCGACCGCTACGTCATGCGGCTCGCCGCCTTCGCCGGGGCCCGGCCCGAGTGGCTGGCCAGGTGGCGGACCGACGCCCCGCGCGACCCGGACCTGCTGTTGCTGGTCGCCGAGCGGGCCGTGGCCGACGCCTGGTCCTCGCCGGCCCGGGCGGAGCGGCTGCACGAGGTCACCGACCTGGTCACGGCCGCCGCCCGGCCCGCTCCGGGCGACCCGGTGCCCTGGCGGGTCGCGCTCGACCACGCCCGCGGCACTCCCGTGCCCCGCGTCCCCTTCGAGGAGCTGTGGGCCGAGGCGGTGCGGCGCTCCCCGCACCACTACGGCTGCCACGTGGCCGCGCTGCGTTTCCTGGCCACGGCCGGCGGCGGTGCGGGGCACGGACAGTGCTTCGACTTCGCCGAGCGCGCCGCGCAGGACGCGCTGCCCGACTCGCTGGTGCAGGCGCTGCCGGTGCGCGCCGTCTTCGGCCACCTCTCCTCGCCGGCCGGCCCCGAGCCCGTCCCCCGGGCCCGCCTGGACGCCGCAGCGGACCGGGGGGTCGCCCTCTCCGCGCGGTACGCGCCCGCCGACCCCTGGCCGGCGGAGGTGCGCAACCTCCTGGTCTGCGTGCTGGTGCGGCTGGAGCGCTGGACGGACGCCTTGGAGCAGGTGCGCCGGATCGGCCCGTACGCCACCTCCTTCCCCTGGGACCGGCTCTCCGACGATCCGCTCGGCCAGTTCCTGGAGGTGCGCGACGGCGTGCGGATCGAGGTGGCCGCCTCGACACCGCTGCGGACCCGTCCGCGCCGCGCCGCGGCCGACGACCACTAGGCTTGGACGTCGTGACCACCGTCCGGCTGCCGCTGTTCCCGCTCAACTCGGTGCTGTTCCCGGGGCTCGTCGTGCCCCTGAACGTCTTCGAGGAGCGCTATCGCGCCCTGATGCGCGACCTGCTGAAGACCCCCGACGACGAGCCCCGACGGTTCGTGATCGTCGCGATCCGGGACGGCCACGAGGTCGCGCCCAGCGAACCGGGGCTCCCCGACCCGACGGCCGCCGCGGAGCGCGGTCCGGCCGCGGGCTTCGGCACCGAGCCGCTGACGGCGTTCCACGGCACGGGCTGCATCGCCGACGCGGCCACCGTGCGCGAACGCACCGACGGCGGCTTCGAGGTCCTCGCCACCGGCACTACCCGGGTGCGGCTGCGCTCCGTGGACGCCTCCGGGCCGTATCTGACGGCCGAGGTGGAGGAGTTGGCCGAGGAGCCGGGCGACGAGGCGGGGGCCCTCGCCGAAGGCGTGCTGCGGGCCTTCCGGACGTACCAGAAGCGGCTCGCCGGGGCGCGCGAACTGTCGCTGTCGACGGGCGGCGACCTCCCGGACGAGCCCTCGGTGGTGTCGTACCTGGTGGCCGCGGCGATGATGCTCGACATCCCGACCAAGCAACGGCTGCTCCAGGCCCCCGACACCGCCTCCCGGCTCCGGGACGAGTTGCGGCTGCTGCGCACCGAGAGCGCGATCCTGCGCGCCCTGCCCTCCGTCCCGGCGACGGACCTCACCCGCGCGCCCACCCACCTGAACTGATCCGCCGCACGATCCCGGGAGACCGGGGAGACGAGGACCGCACAGCCGATGGCGAAGAAGCAGAAGCAGCAGCCGGGCGGCACCCCCGCGACGGTGGCCCTGACCGCGGCGGGCACCGCGTTCACCGTCCACGCCTACGCCCACGACCCGGGGCACCCCTCGTACGGCGAGGAGGCCGCCCAGGCGATGGGGGTCTCCCCCGAGCGGGTGTTCAAGACCCTGGTCGCGGAGGTGGACGGGGAGCTCACGGTGGCGGTGGTCCCGGTGGCCGGGTCGCTCGACCTCAAGGCGCTGGCGAACGCGGTCGGCGGCAAGCGGGCGGCGATGGCCGACCCGGCGGCGGCGGAGCGCGTCACCGGCTACGTCCGGGGCGGCATCTCCCCGCTCGGGCAGCGCAAGCGGCTGCGCACGGTGCTGGACGCCTCGGCCGGAGAGCACCCCACGATCTGCGTGTCCGCCGGCCGGCGGGGCCTGGAGGTCGAACTCGCCCCGGCCGACCTCCAGGCGCTCACCGGCGCCGCCCTGGCCCCCATCGGCCGCCTCTGAACGGGACCGTGCGGGCCTGCGGCGCCTACGGCCGCCGGTCGGGTGGCGGGGCGAAGGGGTCGGCCGCGTCGGGGCCGGTCGCCGTGGACGGTCCGGCCGGGCCGCGGTCCCACTGCGGGGTCCCGTAGGGGTGCTGCGCGAGGTACGGGTCGGGGTCGCGGGGGCCGAACAGCGCGGTCAGGCAGAGGTGGGCGAGGAGCGCGGTGACCGGCCACACCAGCAGGGCGCCCCGGGCCCCGAGCCTGAGCGGGGCGTCGAAGGTCACGCCCTTGCCGACCTCCTTGGCGTGCTCCACCACGTTCTGGGTGGGGCCGAGCCCCACCCCCAGCCGCCAGGCCAGCAGGGAGCCGAGCAGCCCGCCGAGGGCGAGGCCGACCACCAGCGGCACCCCGCCGCGCCGGCGCAGCCAGAACACCACGGCCGCACTGGCCAGGCCGAAGGCGACCGCGAGCAGGGTGAACGTTCCGTCGATCCCGATGGCCTGCTCCCCCTCGGTGTCCCCGAGGTAGACGGCCTCGGCGTCCGAGACCAGCGGCACCCGGGGCGCCCACCACAACCACAGCAGCCCGAGCAGCGCCCCGGCCACGCCGAGCACGAGGGCGATCACGGCGGCGTCGCGCAGTTCGACCCGGAGTTCGGCGGCCTTCCCCGGGCCGGGCTCCGCGCCGTCCCCGAAGTCCCCGGTGAAGGGTGCGGCGGGCGGATGGCCACCGTCCCCTCGGGCGGGGGGTCTGTCCTGCGGCGGTGGTGTCAGCGGTGCGGTCACCCTGACATCGTGCCAGGGCGGCGCGGCGCCCGCGTCATCGGACGGCGGCCCTCCGGTACGCCCAGGTCGCCACCGCGAGGGAGATCACTCCGACCCCGGCGCAGACGGCCAGGTGCAGCCCGACGATCCGCCAGTCGGGGTGGGCCTCGAAGGTCCGGGCGAAGGCCTCCACCCCGTAGGTGGAGGGCAACAGGTCCCGCCCGTACTGCACCAGCGAGGGCAGCCGCTCGGGCGGGAGCACCCCGAGCAGCAGCGCCGCGGACATGCCCAACTGGCCGAGCAGGGTGGCCAGCTCCGGACGGGGCGCCAGCAGTCCGAGGGCCGCGCCGAGCCCGGCCAGCGCGGCGCCCGCGAGCGGGATCACCGCGAGCAGCACCCACAGGTGGGTGAAGGGCAACTGGAACAGGACGCACCCCACCGCGGCCGTGACCAGGGTGCCGGGCACCGTGAACGAGGCGTAGGCCGCGGCGGCACCGAGGACCACGGCGGCGGGCGGCACCGGCAGCGTGGCGTAGTGGTCGAGACCGCCGTCCGCGCGCAGCCGGCCGAAGTACTGGGCGAGCAGGTTCAGCGCGACGAAGGCGACCACCAGGACGCTGGAACCGGCGACCACGGCGCGGGCCTCCTCGCCGCCGTCCACCACGCCCCGCATCAGGATCATGATCCCGACGGACTGGAAGGTCGCGACGAACAGCAGCGGGATGCGGGCGACCCGGGCCCGGGAGAGCTGGGCGCGGTAGACGGCGGCGAGGGAGGGCAGCAGCCGGGCGCGGGGCGCCAGCTCGGCGGGGGCGGGGCGGCTCGCCGGGCGGGCGGCCCCGGCGCTGCGGGACGGGGCCTCGGCGGGTACGACGGTCACGGGGTGCGGCTCCTGTTCCTGACAGCGTGCGGCACGGCGTCCTTCGGCGGTCGGTAGGTCATGCCTTCACCAGGCCCGCGGCATCGGTGCGGGTGCCGCCGAGGGCCAGGTAGACGTCCTCCAGGCTGGGGGTGGCGAGCGTGAAGTCGTCGAGGGCGGCGAAGGCCGCGCCGCCGGTGACCGCGGCCACCGCGGCCCGGGCCTCGTCGGGGGCGAGCCGCAGCACCCAGCGGCGGCCGGACTCGGTGGCGGACGACCGCAGGGCGGCGACCTCGGGGATGTCCAGCGGGGCGCGCTCGCGCCACACCAGTTCCACCCGGACCTCGCCGGCAAGTCGTTCCTTGAGCCCGGACGGGGTGTCGCAGGCGATGACCCGGCCCCGGTCGAGGACGGCGACCCGGTCCAGGACCGTTTCGGCCTCGATGACGTTGTGGGTGACGAGCAGCACGGTGGTGCCGTGTTCGGCCCGGCGCCGGTCGATCGCCGCCCACACCGCGCGCCGGGCGAGCGGGTCCATGGCGGTGGTGGGCTCGTCCAGCACCAGCAGGGGGCGCTCGCCGACCAGGGTGGCGGCGACGCAGGCGAGCCGCCGCTGGCCACCGGAGAGCTTGGCGAGCGGGCGGGAGGCGAGCGGGGTGAGGCCCAGTTCGTCGAGGACGGCGTCCCGCTCGGCGCGGGCGGCGCGGAGGTCGAGGCCGCGGAGCCGGGCGGTGGTCTCGGCGGCCAGGGAGACGGTCAGTTCGTCGAGGGCGCTGGACTCCTGCCCCAGGTGGGCGAGGATGCGGGCGGCGCGCTCGGGGTGGCGGACGATGTCGTGCCCGAGGATCTCGATACTGCCGGAGTCGGGCCGCATCAACCCGGTGAGCTGGCGCACCAGGGTGGACTTGCCGGCGCCGTTGGGGCCGAGTAGGCCGAAGACCTCGCCGCGCCGGACGTCGAGGCGGACCCCGTCGGTGGCCCTCACCTCGGGGGCGCCGGGGGTACCGCGGCGGGGCCGGGTGGCCGGGTAGGTCTTCACCAGGTCGCGCACCGCGCACACCACGTCGCCGAGGTGTTCCGGGGGTGCGGGGCGCGTACTCACGAGGAAGGAGCCTACGGGGTGCGGGGGGCGCGGTGCGCCTCCGGGGTGGTCGTGGACCCGCCCCGGGCGTACCGGCGCCCGCTCGTCGGCGGGGCGCGCGCCCCGCCGACGAGCCCGGCTCACTCCGCCGCGGGGGCGTGCTCCGCGGCCTTCGGGTCGACCTCGCGCCAGAACCCGGCGCGGATCGCGTAGCGGTCGTGCTCGTCGATCTGGTCGTCCTTGTGCGCGAGCAGGCCGAAGCGGGCGGCGTAGCGGAGCAGTTCGCCGTCGATGCGGTGGGGAACGCGGGGGTAGAGCGCGGAGAGCCGGGTGAGGTCCGTGGCGTGCGGCAGTCGGTCGAGCCAGCGGCGGGCGAAGACCTGTCCGACCTCGTAGGGGTCGCCGCCGACCGTGGTGATGTCCTCCTCCCGGTCGGCCCAGCGCTGTTCGGCGCTGGTGAGCTGGGCGAGGGTGGGCAGCACGGCGATCTCGGGGGGTTCGGCGGGGCCGGGCCGGTCCACCCAGCCCTTGTCGGAGGACCAGCGCAGGGTGGCGGCGGGCTGGGGCGGCGGCGCGGACGGGGTCGGGGGAGTCGGGGGGCGCAGGGCGGCGAGGTCCTTGGGGGTGGGCACCGGTCGGGCGCGCTCCGGGTGGTCACCGGCTCCGTCGGACCCGTCGCCGCCGCCTGCCGGGGCGGTGCCGTTCCGGTGGCGGGTCGCGGGACCGGCCGCCCGGTGCTCGGCCCCCTCCGTCCGGGCGGGTTCCGGATCGGCGCGGGCGGCGGGCGGGACGAGTTCGGAGGGCGGGGCGGAGAGGATCGCGGCGATCTCGGGCCGGGGCACCGGCGGCGCGGCGTGCGTCCCGGCGGCGTCCCGGGCGCGGACGGCCCGGGTGATCCAGGCCCGGTCGAGGACGCGGCGCTCGTCGGCCTCGGCGACCAGGTCCTCGGACTGGTTGTAGTCGCCGCCGGCGGCCTGCACGGCCCACAGGTGGACCGCGACGCCGTGTTCCTTGGCGGCCATCATGCCGGGCAGGAGGTCGCCGTCACCGGTGACCAGGACGATGTCCGAGCAGGCCCGGTTGCGGGCCAGTTCGGTCAGTTCCGCGTGCATGGCGGCGTCGACGCCCTTCTGCGCCCAGCGTCCGTCGCTGCGGGTCAGTGCGCCGAGGCGGACCGTGACCCGGGACATCACGCGCAGTCGGCGGTGGTCGGGCTGGGGGACGCGGTCGGGGGCGCCGTCGAACCAGTAGATACGCAGCAGCGCGCGCCGGGTGTCCTGTTCGGCGCGTTCGCGCAACCCCTGGATCAGTGCGGCGTGGTCGACCGCGATGCGGGACCTCGACGGTTCTCCGGCGAGGAGGCTGGCAGCGGCTCCCAGCAGGTACCCGGCGTCGACCAGGACGACACAGCGTTCCACGCGACCCACCTCTTTCCTGATCTGTCCCTGCTTCGTGCGACGGGAAGGTCCCGGAGGCGTCCCACCGGGGCCGCGGGCCTCGGTGGGCCCCGCGTCGGGTGTTCTCGGGCTCGGTTCGAGTCTGCCCGACCTACGGGGCCTTAACGGTGTGAACTGGATCTTCGGCGCGGCGGATTCACCCCGGGCGCCCTTCCGCCACCCGTGACAGAGGGTGAATCTCCGACATGCACGACTTGTCGGACCGTGTGAACCTGGTTCCGGCTCTGGCCCCCAGATCCCCCTACAGGAGGCAGATCACCATGGCCAAGAACAAGAACCGCAAGCACGGCGGTGCCCCCCAGCGTTCCTCCGCCGCCGAGCAGAGCAGCCAGGACGCTCAGCGGTCCTCCTTGGAGTCCCAGACCCAGCAGCGGCAGTCCCAGGTCACCCCCGGGGACGTGGCCCGCAAGGGGCGTCAGAAGCGCTTCGGCCACAACTGACCCGTCGCGGCACCGCCGTCCCCGGGGCGGCACCCGACGAGACGAGGGGCGCGCCCGTGCGGGCGCGCCCCTCGCGTTCGCTTCGAGCACCCCGGCGTACCCCGGGCGCTCCGGCTCAGCCGGCCAGGCAGGACGGGCCGAGCAGCACCTTCAGGTCGCCGAAGAGCGCGGGATCGGGCTGCACCCGGTGCCGGTCCAACCGCAGCACGGTGGTCTTGCGGGGGCCCTCCAGCTTGATCCGCACCTCGCTGTTGCCCTTGTGGTGGCTGAGGATCTCCCCGAGGCGGCTGACCATCGGCGGGTTGACCCTGGTCACCGGGATGGTGATCACCACGGGGGCGTTGGCGCCCGCGTTCGACAGGTCGGGGACCTGGAGCTCCATCGCGACCAGCCGGGGCACGTCCTCCCGCTTGTCGAGCCGTCCCTTGACGAACACCACCGCGTCCTCGACCAGTTGGGTGGAGACCAGCTGGTACGTGGCGGGGAAGAACATGCACTCGATGGAGCCGGCCAGGTCCTCGACGGTGGCGATGGCCCAGGCGTTGCCCTGCTTGGTCATCTTGCGCTGGAGGCCGGAGATGATGCCGCCGATGGTGACCACGGCGCCGTCGCCGTGCTCGCCGCCGGTGAGCTGCGAGATGGAGGCGTCGGCCTTGTCCGACAGGACGTGCTCGATGCCGAACAGCGGGTGGTCGGAGACGTACAGGCCGAGCATCTCGCGCTCCTGGGCCAGCAGGTACGTCTTCTCCCACTCGTCCGGGGAGAACTCCACGTCGAGGCCGAAGCCCGGCTCCTCGGCGCCCTCGTCGCCCATTCCGCCGAACAGGTCGAACTGGCCCTCGGCCTCCTTGCGCTTGACCTGCACCACGTTGTCGATCATGGGTTCGTACTGGGCGGTGAGGCCCTTGCGGGTGTGCCCCATGGTGTCGAAGGCCCCGGCCTTGATCAGGGACTCCGTGGTCCGCTTGTTGCAGACCACCGCCTCGACCTTGTCCAGGTAGTCGGGGAACGAGGCGTACTTCCCCTTGGCCTTCCGGCTGCGGATGATCGAGTCCACCACGTTGGTGCCGACGTTGCGCACCGCGGAGAGCCCGAAGAGGATCACGTCGTCGCCCTGGGCCGCGAAGTTCGCCATCGACTCGTTGACGTTGGGCGGCAGCACCTTGATGCCCATCCGGCGGCACTCGTTGAGGTAGACCGCCGACTTGTCCTTGTCGTCCTTGACCGAGGTGAGCAGCCCCGCCATGTACTCGGCCGGGTAGTTGGCCTTCAGGTACGCCGTCCAGTACGAGACCAGCCCGTAGGCCGCCGAGTGGGCCTTGTTGAACGCGTAGCCGGCGAACGGCACCAGCACGTCCCACAGCGCCTGGATGGCCTCGTCGCTGTAGTCGTTCTTGCGGGCACCGGCCTGGAAGATGGTGAAGTTCTTCTCCAGTTCCTCCGGCTTCTTCTTGCCCATCACGCGGCGGAGGATGTCGGCCTCGCCGAGCGAGTAGCCGGCGACGATCTGGGCGGCCTTCTGCACCTGCTCCTGGTACACGATCAGGCCGTAGGTGACGTCCAGGACCTCCTTCAGGGGCTCTTCGAGCTCCTTGTGGATGGGCGTGATCTCCTGTTGGCCGTTCTTGCGCAGGGCGTAGTTGGTGTGCGAGTTCATGCCCATCGGGCCCGGCCGGTACAGGGCGGACACGGCGGAGATGTCTTCGAAGTTGTCGGGCTTCATCAGCCGCAGCAGGGACCGCATCGGGCCGCCGTCGAACTGGAAGACGCCGAGGGTGTCCCCGCGCTGGAGGAGTTCGAAGGTCTTCGGGTCGTCCAGCGGCAGCCCGAGGAGGTCGATGTCGACGTCCTTGTTGGACTTCACCATCTTGACGGCGTCGTCCATGATCGTCAGGTTGCGCAGGCCGAGGAAGTCCATCTTCAGCAGGCCGAGCGACTCGCAGCTCGGGTAGTCCCACTGGGTGATGGTGACCTGGTCGGTGTGGCGCACCCAGACGGGCACGTGGTCGGTGATCCGCTCGCTGGACATGATCACGCCGGCGGCGTGCACGCCCATCTGCCGCACCAGGCCCTCCACGCCGCGCGCGGTGTCGATGACCTTCTTGACGTCCGGCTCGTTCTCGTACATCCCGCGCACCTCGCCCGCCTCCGAGTAGCGCGGGTGCTTCGGGTCGGTGATGCCGGAGAGCGGGATGCCCTTGCCGAGGACGTCGGCGGGCATCGCCTTGGTGATCCGGTCGCCCATGGCGTAGGGGTAGCCCAGGACGCGGGCCGAGTCCTTGATCGCGTTCTTGGCCTTGATGGTGCCGTACGTACCGATCATGGCGACCTTGTCGGCGCCGTACTTCTCGGTCACGTAGCGGATCACCTCGACGCGCCGGCGCTCGTCGAAGTCGATGTCGACGTCGGGCATCGAGATGCGCTCGGGGTTCAGGAAGCGCTCGAAGATCAGGCCGTGCGGGATCGGGTCGAGGTCGGTGATGCCGAGCGCGTAGGCCACGATCGAACCGGCCGCGGAGCCGCGCCCCGGGCCCACCGCGATGCCCTGGTTCTTGGCCCACATGATGAAGTCGGCGACCACGAGGAAGTAGCCGGGGAAGCCCATCGAGATGATGGTGTCCATCTCGTACTCGACCTGCTTGAGCCGGTCCTCGGGAATGCCTCCCGGGAAGCGGCGGCCCATCCCGGCCATGGTCTCCTCGCGGAACCAGGAGACCTCGGTGTAGCCCTCCGGGATGTCGAACTTCGGCATCAGGTCGCGCTTGGTGAACATGCCCTCGGTGTCGACCTGCTCCGCGACCAGCAGGGTGTTGCGGCACCCGGCCTGCCAGGCGTCCGAGGAGTCGATGGCGTACATCTCGTCGGTGGACTTCAGGTAGTAGCCGGTGCCGTCGAACCTGAACCGGTCCGGGTCCGAGAGGTTCTTGCCGGTCTGGATGCACAGCAGCGCGTCGTGCGCCACCGACTCCGAGGCGTAGGTGTAGTGCGAGTCGTTGGTGACGATCGGGGGGATGCCGAGCTTCTTGCCGATCTCCAGCAGCCCGTCCCGCACCCGGCGCTCGATCTCGATGCCGTGGTCCATCAGCTCCAGGAAGTACCGGTCCTTGCCGAAGATGTCCTGGTAGTCGGCGGCGGCCTTCAGTGCCTCGTCGAACTGGCCGAGCCGCAGTCGGGTCTGGAGTTCGCCCGAGGGGCAGCCGGTGGACGCGATCAGCCCCTCCGACCACTGCGCGATGGTCTCCTTGTCCATCCGCGGCCACTTCTGGAGCCAGCCCTCGGCGTACGCGTCCGAGGAGAGCCGGAAGAGGTTGTGCAGGCCCGTCGCGTCGGCCGCCCAGATCGTCTTGTGGGTGTAACCGCCCGAGCCGGAGACGTCGTCCCGCTTCTGGTGCGGCTGCCCCCACTGGATCTTGCGCTTGTTGCGCCGGGACTCCGGGGCCACGTACGCCTCGATCCCGATGATCGGGGTGATGCCCGACTTCGTCGCCTGGTGGAAGAAGTCGTACGCCCCGTGCAGGTTCCCGTGGTCCGTCATGGCGATGTGCGTCATGCCCATCTCGCCGCAGGCGTTGAACATGTCCTTCAACCGCGCGGCACCGTCCAGCAGCGAGTACTGGGTGTGGACGTGCAGGTGCGTGAACGGCGGTTTCGACACGGGGCGGCCTCCAGCGGAAGGATCGGCGACGGTCCGGGGGACATCCGGGGGGACAGGCCGGAAGTCTACGTCTCCGAGGTGGCCCGACCCCCTCGACCACGGAGGTCCACGCGCGCCCGCCGGGCCCCGGACGTCCACAGGAACCCTTTAGTGCTCCCTTACCCCCGGCCGTGGGACACTCCTGGACGATGGACATACCCGGTACCCCGCTCAGAGCGCTGCGCGCGGCACTGTTCACGGCCCTGACCGTGACGCTGTCGACCGCGTCGCACGTGCTGCTGTCCGGGGTGCCCCTGCCGCTGTCCACCACCCTGGGCGTCACGCTCGTCGTCTTCGTGCTGGCCTACGCCCTCGCCGGACGGCAGGAACGCGGCTTCGGCCCCATCGCGGCCCTGCTGGTGCCGCTGGAGCTGACCGCGGACACCGTCTTCACCGTGGGACAGCACACCTGCTACGGCCCCGCCGGCGGCCCGGTCACCGGGCCGCTGCGCTCGGTGGGCCTCAGCGTGTTCTGCGGGGGCACCGAGGTCGGCACGCCCCTGACCGCGGTCGCGCTCGGCGACCGCAGCCACCCGGCGGGCCTCCTCGCCGAGAGCGGTCCCGCCACCTCCTGGCTCCTGCTCGGCGCCCACCTGGGTGTCGGGCTACTGGCCTCCCTGTGGCTGTGGCGCGGCGAACGGGCCCTGGGACGGCTGCTGCGCACGGTGGCCGTCGGCGCCTTCCGCCCGCTGCTGCTGGCCGCCCGGGCGTGCACCGCACGGGGCGACTCCACGGGCCCGTCGGCCGCCGCCGTCCCGAGCACCCCGGTGATCGTCCGGCCGCGGCTGTGGACGCACTCGGTGGGCCGCCGGGGACCGCCCTGCTCGCCCGTCCTCGGCTGACCCGTCCGCTCCCGTAGCCGACCGGTCCCCGGGCACGACCGACCCGCCGGGCGATCCGGCACCCCCACTTCCCATCCCGCACTCCGCCGCGCGCGGACTGCGTCATCACACGGAGACTCCCCCATGAGCAAGCGGAACAGCCAGGCGGCGAAGACGGCGGCACGCGAGCGGCTGCGCGTCGAGCGCGAGAAGCAGGCGAAGAAGGAGAAGGCCAAGCGGAAGCTGATCGTGGCCGTGTCGGTGGTCGGCGCGCTCGCGGTCGCCGCCGGCGCCGGTTTCCTGATCATGGAGTCCAACAAGCCCGAGTACTGGGAGCAGGCGGCCAAGGACAAGCTGGTCAAGCCGGCGAACACCAGCGGTGAGAACGGCACCACCGTGGTCATCGGCAAGGACTCCGCGAAGAAGACCCTGAAGCTCTACGAGGACCCGCGCTGCCCCGCCTGCGCCAGCTTCGAGCAGTCCGTCGGCCCGACCATCAAGAAGGACCTCGCGGACGGCAAGTACAAGGTCCAGTTCATAGGCGCCGCCTTCCTGGACAAGAGCCTCCTCGGCGAGGGCTCCCGCAACGCGCTGAGCGCGCTGGGCGCCGCCCTGAACGTCAGCCCGGGCGCGTTCATGGACTTCAAGGAGCAGCTGTACTCCGCGAAGTACCACCCCCAGGAGTCGAAGGACGACTTCAAGAAGGACTCCTACCTCATCGAGGTCGCCGACCAGGTCAAGGAGCTGAAGGGCAACGAGGAGTTCCGCAAGGCGGTCGAGGACGGCACCTACGACCGTTGGGCCCTGGAACTCGCGAAGACCTTCAACACCACCAAGGACGACGTCAAGGGCACCCCGACCGTCTACCTGGACGACAAGAAGATCACGGCCCAGGGCTCGGACAGCGCGCCCGGCACCCCCGAGGAGTTCAACCGGGCGGTGGACGCGGCCCTGAAGGGCTGACGCCTCCTCCCCTGACGGGCGCCGCCGCACTCCACGGCGGCGCCCGTCCTGCCGTCCGCCGGCGGGCCGGGTCAGCGCAGGCCGGGGAGGCGGCGCAGTTCGTCCGCCTTCAGCAGCCGGCCGAGGGCCAGGTACCCCAGGGCGAGGGCGAGCGTCCCGGCGCCCAGGGCGAGGGCGGTGCCGCCGGTGCCGCCGATCCACCGCTCGCACCCGCGGGCCACGCACCAGCCGAGGGCGGCGGCCGGGGCGGCGGCACCCAGCAGCTTCCCGTGGGCGCGGAGCAGGCCGCCCCGGTCCCCGCCGATGCGGCCCCCGAGCCGTCTGCGCAGCAGGTGCGCGGTGAGGGCGAGGCCGGCGGCGGAGGCGAGCGCATAGGCCGCGGCCATGCCGACCACCGCCCAGCGGGCGGACAGCAGCAGGTGGCAGGCGGTCGCCAGGGCGATGTTCACGGCCGCGGTGAAGGCCGCCATCAGGAACGGGGTCCGGGTGTCCCCGAAGGCGTAGAAGCCGCGCAGCAGCAGGTACTGGGCCGAGAACGGGACGAGCCCCAGCCCCAGCGCCTGCAACATGTACCCCAGGGGGCGCAGCGAGTCGGCGTCCGCGGCCCCGTGCGCCAGCAGCGACGAGAACTGCGGCCCCAGGGCCAGGAACAGGAAGCCGGCGGGCACGACGAGGGCCCCGCTGACCCGCAACCCCCGGGAGAGGTCCGCCCGCAGGTCACCGAGGCGCCCCTGCGCCGCGGCCCGGCTCATCCGCGGCAGCAGCGCCGTCACCAGGGACACCGTCACGATCGACTGGGGCAGCATCCAGATGGTCTGGGCGTAGGTGTAGGCGGCGAAGCCGACCCCGGCCTGCGGCAGCTCGGCGTCGGCGGCGTTGGCGTAGTTGGTGACCACCGTGTGGGCGGTCAGGTTGGCCAGGACGAACAGCAGGGTCCACTTGGCGGCGTGCACGCTGGCCCCCAGGCCGCTGCCCCGCCAGTCGAACCGGGGCCGGAAGCGGAAGCCCGCCGCCCGGGCGAACGGGACCAGCGCCAGCGCCTGGACGGCGATGCCCGCCGTGGTGCCGACGCCCAGCCACCGCACCTGGCCCGCGGTGATGTCCTGCACGCTGTCCGGGACCGTCATCGTCGCCAGGTAGGCGAGGAACATCCCGATCAGCACGACGTTGTTCAGCACCGGGGTCCACATCATCGCGCCGAACCGCTCGCGGGCGTTGAGGACCTGGCCGTAGATGCCGAAGAGCCCGTAGAAGAAGATCTGCGGCAGCAGGAACCGGGCGAAGGTCACCGTCAGGTCGAACGCCTCCCGGTTCTGCGGGGTGTCCCGCATGTACAGGCCCACGATCTGGGGCGCCGCCCAGACCGCCAGTGCCGTCCCGACGGCCAGGACGCACACCACCAGCGTGACCAGCCGCTGTTCGTGGGCCCGGCCGCCGTCCGGGTGGGTCTCCCGGGCCCGCACCAGTTGGGGCACCAGCACCGCGTTGAGGGCGCCCCCGATCACCAGCGTGTACAGGCTCGTCGGCACCGTGTTCGAGGTGGTGTAGGTGCTGGCCAGCAGTCCCGTGCCGAGTGCGGCGATCTGGAGGAACTGGCGGATCAATCCCGTCGCCCGGGACACCACGGTGCCGACGGCCATCAACAGAGACGCCCGGGCGGGTCCGCCACCGGCCTTCCGGCGCGGCGCGGCGTGCCTCCTTCCGCCCCGGCCTCCCGGTCGTTCCGTGCTCGGGGCGATGCGCCGGTCCGCCGTTGCGTCCATGGGGTCGGGGTTCCTCATGGCACCACGCTATCGGGGCGGCGAGGGGCGGCCCGCTCCACCGCGGACGCCTCATCTACCGCTGCCCTTCCCGGAGTTGCTCCAACCGCGCCAGGTCGTCGGAGACCTCGGCCCGTTCCTCGGCGGTCAGGGGGACCGCGGCGGCCTCGGCGCGGGCCCCGGCCGCGCGGGCCCCGTCGCCGAGGCGGTCGGCGACGTCCGCGCGCAACGCCAGCAGACGCAGCAGCAGGGGTGCCGCGGGCCGTTCGTCCGGGAGGGCGAGCACCCGGTCGATGACCCGGGCGGCGGCGGCCGGCTCTTCCTTGGAGTCGGCCAGCAGGGCGGCGTGGTGCAGGGCCCGGGCGAACGCCTCCCGGGGCGCGGGCCGGTGACCGTGGTCCTCGTCGAGGGGCTGCGCGACGCGCAGGCAGTTGCCGCCCGGGTCGGTCATCAGGAACTGCCGCGTGCCGTGCGAGGTGTCGGCGAGCGCGCCGATCCGGGGCAGCCCCCGGGTCGGCACCCGCCCGTACGCGGCCTTGAGCGCGGCGCGGAACGCGGTGTGCAGTCCATCGACGTCATCGGTCCCGATGCAGCAGGTGCTGTGGGACTCGGTGGGCTCGTAGTGCTTCATGGCGAAGAAGTGCAGTTCGATGCCGCCGCGCCGGACCACGGCGTACGGGTTGGGGCTCCGCTGGTGGAAGGTCACCTCGAAGCCCAGTGCGGTGTAGAAGTCGAGGACCGGCGGGAGGGTGCGGCAAGGCAGGATCGGCGTGGTCGTCTCGGTCATGACCCCGGAGTCTAATCAAACTTGACTAGAGGGAGCGGGGGCCGCCGCCGTCGCCACCCGGCGGTCGAGGGGCACCGGCTCCCTAGCGGTCCCCGGCGAGCGACTCCAGGAACTCCAGCACCGCCTGCCAGGTCCGCTCGGTGGCCTCCGCATCGTGGTCCGGCAGCCCGGGGTCGGTGTAGAGGTGGCCGGCGCCGGGGTGGCGGTACACCTCCGTCCGGGCGCCCGCCCGGTCCATCCCGAGGTACCAGGACTCCACCCAGTCCTCCGGTTCGAAGGGATCGGGGTCGGCCAGGTGCAGTTGCACCGGGAGGCCGTCCAGCCGGGCGCCCTCCGGCACCTCCGACATCGAGTGCAGCAGTACCGCGCCCCGCGCCTTCTCGTCGCCCATCGCCAGGGTCTGGGCGTAGCCGGCGCCCAGCGAGTACCCGGCGTACACCAGTCCCCGCTCGGAGTGGGGCGCGGCGGCCAGCACGGCCCGCTTCAGCAACTCCTCGGCGCCGACGGCGTCCCGGTGGGCCAGCCCCTCCTCCACCGTGTCGAAGGTCCGGCCGTCGAACAGGTCCGGGGTCCACACCTGGTGGCCGGCCGCACGGAGCCGGTCGGCGGCCTCCCGCACGGCGGGCCGCAGGCCGAAGGTCGAGTGGAAGAGCACGATGTCCATCCCGCCATCGTGCCAGGGGGTACGACAACCGCCCCCGACGGACTCACCGCAGGCTGCGCACGTCCAGGTGGCGCAGCACCCGGTCGACGACCTCCGGATCGGCCCCGGGTTCGGTCCGCGCGGCCAGCACCTCGTGCCGGGCGGCGGAGAGCATCTCGCCCTGGACCCGCCTCAGCCGCCGCAGCCGGCTCATCCGCTGCGCGTGGTCCTCCCGCCGCTCCTCCTCCCCCAGGTCCGGGCTGATCCGCACCCCGATCTCGACGGCCCGGTGCAGCAGTTGGTCGACCAGGTCGTCCGGGAGGTCCTCCACCTCCTCGATCTCCCGCAACCGCCGACGGGCGGCCTTGGCGGCCCGTACCGCGAGGTGGCGCTCGTACGCCTCCTCCGCTTCCGAGTCGGCCTCCACGCCCAGGGCCCGCACCAGGCGCGGCAGGGTGAGCCCCTGGACGACGAGGGTGAACAGGATCACCCCGAAGGCGATGAAGACGAGTTCGTCGCGGGCCGGGAACGGCGATCCGTCCTCGGTGCGCAGCGGCAGCGCCAGGACGAGCGCGACGGAGGCCACCCCGCGCATTCCGGACCACCACATCACGACCGTCTCGCGCCAGCTGGTGGGGATCTCCTCGTCCACGTCGCGACGGGCGTGCAGCCGTTTGGTCAGCCAGGTCGCCGGCAGCAACCACGCCAGTCGCACCAGGACGACCGCGGCGGCCACCGCGGCGGTCCAGCCGAGCAGTTCGCCCCAGCGCCCCGCCGCGGTGTCCAGCACCTGGCTCAGTTCCAGTCCGATCAGTCCGAACGCCACCCCGGTGACCAACGTGTCGACGATCTCCCAGAAGGTGGTGCCGGCCAGGCGCGCGGTCACGTCGTCCGCGCCGAGCGCGTACTCGGCCAGGAACAGGGCGGTGACCAGGACGGCGAGCACTCCCGAGCCGTGCAGCTCCTCGGCGAGCAGGTAGGAGACGAAGGGGACGAGGAGGGTCAGGCCGATCTGGAGGGTGGGATCCCCCAGGTACCCCATCAGCCGGTTGGCCGCCCAGCCGATCGCCAGCCCCACCACGACGGCGAGGACCGCGGACAGCACCAGTTCGAGGACGGCCCCGGGCAGGGAGAACGTACCGCTGACGGCCGCGGCGACCGCCACGTGGTAGAGCACGATCGCGGTCACGTCGTTGAACAGCCCCTCGCCCTCCAGGACGGAGACCAGCCGCCGGGGCAGCCCCAACCGTCCGGCGACGGCGGTCGCCGCGACCGGGTCGGGCGGCGCCAGCAGCGCCCCCAGGGCGACCGCGGCGGCCAGCGGCAGACCGGGCACCACGGCGTCGACGACGAGGGCGACGGCGGCCGTGGTCACGAAGACCAGGGCCACCGCCAACAGCAGGATGGGGCGGAGGTTCGCGGTGAACTGCCGCCAGGAGGTGCGCTGCACCGCGGCGTACAGCAGCGGCGGCAGCACCGCGGGCAGGATGAGTTCGGGCGGGAAGGCGACGTCGGGGACCGGGGGCACCAGAGCGAGGGCCATGCCCCCGAGGGTCATCAGCACCGGTGCCGGAAGGTTCCACCGGTCGCCGAGCGGAACGCTGACCACGGCCCCGAGCAGCAGCAGGAACAGCAGCGCCAACTGGTTCACCCGGCCAGCCTGCACCGCCGCTCCCCCGGGCGGCGGCAGCCCGGTCCGCCCGGGGTGTCGCGTCGGTGCTCAGGGCCTCACGAGGATTCGGCGCGCACCCGGTCCAGCGCCCGCTGGAGGTCGGCGGGGTAGCCGCTCTCGAACTCCACCCACCGCGCCTCGCCCGGGTGCTCGAACCCGAGGCGCACCGCGTGCAACCACTGCCGGGTCAGCCCGAGCCGCTTGGCCAGGGTCGGGTCGGCCCCGTAGGTCAGGTCGCCGACGCAGGGGTGGCGGTGGGCGGACATGTGGACCCGGATCTGGTGGGTGCGCCCGGTCTCCAGCTTCACGTCCAGCAGCGAGGCCGCCCGGAACGCCTCCAGCAGGTCGTAGTGGGTGATCGACGGCTTGCCCTCGGCGATCACCGCCCACTTGTAGTCGTGCTGCGGGTGGCGGCCGATCGGCGCGTCGATGGTGCCGCTGGTGGGGTCCGGGTGGCCCTGCACCAGGGTGTGGTAGCGCTTGTCCACGGTCCGCTCGCGGAACTGCTGCTTGAGGGAGCTGTACGCGTACTCGGACTTGGCGACCACCATCAGTCCCGAGGTGCCCACGTCCAGGCGGTGCACGATGCCCTGGCGCTCGGCCGCCCCCGAGGTGGAGATCCGGTACCCGGCCGCGGCCAGCCCGCCGATCACGGTGGGGCCGCTCCAGCCGGGACTGGGGTGCGCGGCGACCCCGACCGGCTTGACGATCACCACCACGTCCTCGTCGTCGTGGACGATCTCCATGCCCTCGACCGGTTCGGCGACGACCTGGACGGGAGCGGGCGGCAGCGGCATCTCGACCTCCAGCCAGGCGCCCCCGTGCACGCGCTCCGACTTGCCGACCGCCGAGCCGTCGACCAGCACCTTGCCCGCCGCGGCCAGCTCGGCCGCCTTGGTACGGGAGAAACCGAACATCCGGGAGATGGCGGCGTCGACGCGCTCGCCCTCCAGGCCGTCCGGCACGGGCAGGGTTCGGATCTCGGGAATCGCACTCACCCGTCGAGTATGACGGACGCGGGAGGCGCCCCGGGCCGTCAGTCCTTGTGGACCGTGCCGTCCGGGTCGAGCCCGCGGAAGGACAGCAGCACGATCAGGATGCCGCCGCACACGATCGCCGAGTCGGCCAGGTTGAAGACGGCGAAGCCCTTCGGCGCGATGAAGTCGACGACCGCGCCCTTGAAGACCCCCGGCGAGCGGAAGATCCGGTCGGTGAGGTTGCCGAGCGCCCCGCCGAGCAGCAGACCGAGGGCGATCGCCCAGGGCACGCTGTAGAGCTTGCGGGCGAGCCGCACGATCACCACGATCACCGCGGCGGCGATCACGGTGAAGATCACGGTGAAGGCCTCGCCGAAGCCGAAGGCGGCGCCGGGGTTGCGGAGCGCCTCGAAGCGCAGCCACTCGCCGATCACCTCGATCGGCGGGTGGTGCTCCAGCTCCGCCACCACCAGCAGCTTGCTTCCCAGGTCGAGCGCGTAGGCGAACACGGCCACCGCGAAGAGCACCGCGATCCGTCGCTTGCCGCGCGAGGCGCCCTCCGCCCCGTCCGCCGCGGTCCCGGACGCGGCGGGCGGCTGCCCGACCGGCCCGTCGGGGGCCGGCGTCGCCCCGGTCGGTTCCGGGGAGTCCGGGGTGTCGATGGTGCGCTCCGCCTCTGCCACGTGAGTCCCTCAGCCTAGGTGCCTGACTGAGGACGAGGGTACGGCACGCGCCGGCCGGTGGACCGGCCCGTTCGACCGGCCCCCGGGCCGGCGGCGCGCTCCGGGTCCGACGTCAGCCGCGTCGCTCCTGCCGCTGCTTGCACTCCACGCACAGGGTCGCGCGCGGGAACGCCTGCATCCGGGCCTTGCCGATCGGCTTGCCGCAGTTCTCGCAGAGCCCGTACGTCCCCGCGTCGAGCCGTTCCAGGGCGTGCTCGGTCTGCTCCAGCATGGTGCGTGCGTTGGCGGTCAGCGCCAGCTCGTGCTCGCGGGTGATGTTCTTGGTGCCGGTGTCCGCCTGGTCGTCGCCCGCACCGTCCCCGGAGTCCCGCATCAGCCCGGCCAGGGAGGCCTCGGCGGAGTCGATCTCCTCGCGCAGCCGCAGCGCGTCCGCGGTGAGCAGGGCCCGGGCCTCGGCGGCCTCGTCCGGGGTCCACGGATCCTCACCGGGGCGCACCGGCAGCTCACCGGGGGCCAGCGCCGCGGGCCGGGCCTTGGGCACCGGGGGTTGCGCACCGGACGCCCTCGGCGGCGCGGTGCTCGTCGTCGTGGGCTTCGTTGCCGTACCCCGCGTCTTCTTCGCGACCACTGGCGTGGCTCCCGTCATCTCCGCGACTTCAGCCGCACTGTCCGTGCCGTTCCCTCCGGATGCGCTCCTGCGGCGCCCCGGACGCTCCGCTCCCCCGTCCCCGTCGGCCCCCTCGGGCGGCGCCGCCGCGGCGCTCTTCCTCCGCATCTCTGCCCGCGCGGTGGACCGCTTACTGCTGCCGGCGTCCACCGCGGCTCCCCCGGACGCACCGGCCGCCGTCCGCTTCCGGGCGGTCCGCTTGGCCGCGGCCCGTTCGGGGTCGGGTGCCCCGCCGGTCGGGGCCGCGGTCGTCTTCTTCGCGGCACGTTCCGTCGCGGTCCGCTTGGCGGCCTTCCGCGCGGGCGACCGTTCGGCGGTCGGCTCCGCCCCGTGCTCCTCGTCCGGCGGCGGGTCGTGCGCGCCGGTCTCTCTCGCCACCATGGCCACGGCCCCTTACACCTGTGCGATCTGGCTCCCGCACCGTCCTGGGGACGATAAATCGCCACGAAGGGGGCGGCAACGGGAAGCGGAGGGGACAGTGCCCTCCGCACCCGGCGCGGGCGCCGCCCCCCGGCCGCGGGCGGTCCCGGAGCGGCCCTGCCCCGTCCGGGTGGTTCCCCGCCCCGGGCCACCGGTCCGGGAATCCGGTTCGGCGCGCCCGGTCGCGGCCCGTACACTGGCCGGAGCGAACAGGTGTGGATGGGGCCGAGTAACGGCGTACGCAGCCCAGAGCGACCCGGGGACGGTGGGAGCCCGGGGGCGAGCGCGACGTGAAGATCTCCCCGGAGCCGCCGGAAGAACGCCCCCGCCCCACGGGCACCGGGCCAGTAGAACCGGCATCGCGGCCCAATGAGGGGGCCGTCCGACGCAGCCGCGCCGGGAGGCCAAGGAGGGTGGTACCGCGGGAGCGCGCCGCAGTCGGCGCACACGGGCTCTCGTCCCTCCGACGGAAGGCAGCAGTCCGCCCGAGGAGCCGTCGCGATGACCCCGCCGCACCACGAACCCGCCCCCAGCGCCCCGGCCCGGTACCAGCAGGTGCCCGCCCAGGTCGACCTGCCCGCGCTCGAACACGCGGTGCTCGACTTCTGGCGCGAGAACGAGGTCTTCGCCCGGAGCCTGGAGCAGTCCGAGGGCCGCCCCGAGTGGGTGTTCTACGAGGGCCCCCCGACCGCGAACGGCATGCCCGGAGCCCACCACATCGAGGCCCGGGTCTTCAAGGACGTGTTCCCCCGCTTCCGCACCATGCGCGGCTACCACGTGGCGCGCAAGGCGGGGTGGGACTGCCACGGGCTGCCCGTGGAACTCGCCGTCGAGAAGGAGCTCGGCTTCAGCGGCAAGAAGGACATCGAGGCGTACGGCATCGCCGAGTTCAACGCCAAGTGCCGGGACTCGGTGACCCGGCACACCGACGCCTTCGCCGCCCTGACCAACCGCATGGGCTACTGGGTCGACCTCGACGACGCCTACCGCACCATGGACCCCGAGTACATCGACTCCGTGTGGTGGTCGCTGAAGCAGGTCTTCGACAAGGGCCTGCTGGTCGAGGACCACCGGGTGGCGCCCTGGTGCCCGCGGTGCGGCACCGGCCTCTCCGACCACGAGCTGGCCCAGGGCTACGAGACGGTCGTCGACCCGTCGGTGTACGTGCGCTTCCCGCTGACCTCCGGTCCGCTCGCGGGCACGGCGTCGCTGCTGGTGTGGACGACCACCCCGTGGACCCTGGTCTCCAACACCGCGGTCGCCGCGCACCCCGAGGTCACCTACGAGGTGGTGACCGACGGCACGGAGCAGCTGGTGGTCGCCCGCCCGCTGGTGGCCAAGGCGCTCGGCGAGGGCTGGGAGCCCACCGGGCGGAGCTTCAGCGGTGCCGAGATGGAGCGCTGGACCTACCGGCGCCCGTTCGACCTGGTGGAGTTCCCCGTCGAGGCCGGCCCGGCGCACTACGTGGTCAACGCCGACTACGTGACCACCGAGGACGGCACGGGCCTGGTCCACCAGTCCCCCGCCTTCGGCGAGGAGGACCTCAAGGTCTGCCGCGCGTACGGCCTGCCGGTGGTCAACCCGGTGCGTCCGGACGGCACCTTCGAGGAGGGCCTGCCGCTGGTCGGCGGGGTGTTCTTCAAGAAGGCGGACGAGGCGCTGACCCAGGACCTCCAGGACCGCGGCCTGCTCTTCCGGCACATCCCCTACGAGCACAGCTACCCGCACTGCTGGCGCTGCCACACCGCACTGCTCTACTACGCCCAGCCCTCCTGGTACGTGCGGACCACCGCCGTCAAGGACCGGCTGCTGGAGGAGAACGAGCGGACCAACTGGTTCCCGGACTCCATCAAGCACGGCCGCTACGGGGACTGGCTGAACAACAACATCGACTGGGCGCTGTCCCGCAACCGCTACTGGGGCACCCCGCTGCCGATCTGGCGCTGCGAGGAGGGCCACCTCACCTGCGTCGGCTCCCGTGCCGAACTCACCGGGCTCACCGGCACCGACCAGTCGGAGCTGGACCCGCACCGGCCCTTCATCGACGCGGTCACCTTCCCCTGCCCCCGGTGCCGGACCACGGCGACCCGCGTCCCCGAGGTCATCGACGCCTGGTACGACTCGGGTTCGATGCCGTTCGCCCAGTACGGCTACCCGTACCGCAACAAGGAGCTGTTCGAGAGCCGCTACCCGGCCCAGTTCATCTCCGAGGCGATCGACCAGACCCGCGGCTGGTTCTACACGCTGATGGCCGTCGGCACCCTGGTGTTCGACAAGTCCTCGTACGAGAACGTGGTGTGCCTCGGGCACATCCTCGCCGAGGACGGCCGCAAGATGTCCAAGCACCTCGGCAACATCCTGGAGCCGATCCCGCTGATGGACCAGCACGGCGCCGACGCGGTGCGCTGGTTCATGGCCGCCGGCGGTTCGCCCTGGGCCGCCCGCCGGGTGGGCCACGGCACCATCCAGGAAGTGGTCCGCAAGACGCTGCTCACCTACTGGAACACCGTCGCCTTCCAGGCGCTGTACGCCCGTACCGCCGGCTGGGCGCCGTCCGCCGCCGACCCCGCCCCGGCCGAGCGCCCGCTGCTCGACCGCTGGCTGCTGTCCGAACTGCACGCGCTGACCGACCAGGTGACCGGGGCGCTGGACGCCTACGACACCCAGCGGGCCGGCAAGTTGCTGTCGGCGTTCGTCGACGACCTGTCCAACTGGTACGTGCGCCGTTCCCGTCGCCGGTTCTGGCAGGGGGACGCCGCCGCGCTGCGCACCCTGCACGAGGTGATCGAGACCGTCACCCGGCTGATGGCGCCCCTGACCCCGTTCATCACCGAGCGGGTCTGGCAGGACCTGGTGGTCCCGGTGACCCCCGGGGCACCCGCCTCGGTGCACCTGTCCTCGTGGCCGGAGGTGGACGTCGCGGCCATCGACCCGGAGCTCTCCCGGCAGATGGTGCTGGTGCGACGGCTGGTGGAGCTCGGTCGGGCGACCCGTGCCGAGTCCGGGGTGAAGACCCGTCAGCCGCTGTCCCGGGCCCTGGTCGCCGTCAACGGCTTCGCCTCGCTGCCGGTGGAGCTGCACGCGCAGATCACCGAGGAGTTGAACGTCACCTCCCTCGCCGCCCTCTCCGAGGTCGGCGGCTCGCTGGTGGACACCACGGCCAAGGCCAACTTCCGTGCCCTGGGCAAGCGGTTCGGCAAGGGCGTGCAGGCGGTCGCCAAGGCGGTCGCCGAGGCGGACGCGGCGGCGCTGTCCCTGGCGCTGCGCGAGGGGACCGCGTTCGTGGAGGTCGACGGCGAGAAGGTGGACCTCTCCCCGGAGGAGGTCATCATCACGGAGACCCCCCGCGAGGGCTGGTCGGTGGCCTCCGACTCGGGTGCCACCGTCGCCCTCGACCTGGAGATCACCGAGGAGTTGCGCCGGGCCGGGCTGGCCCGGGACGCCATCCGACTGATCCAGGAGGCGCGCAAGAACAGCGGGCTGGACGTGGCGGACCGGATCGCGCTGCGCTGGAACGCCACTGACGAGCAGGTGGCCGGCGCCCTGACGGAGCACGCCGGGCTCATCGCGGACGAGGTGCTCGCCACCGAGTTCGTCCGGGCCGAGCCCGAGGCCCCCGTCTTCACGGACGCCGGGCTGTCGCTGACCTTCGGTCTGCGCAAGGTCTGAGCCGGGACGGGGGCGCGTCCTTCGGGGCGCGCCCCCTTTCGTGCCCCGGAGCACGCAGGGGAAAGGGCGGGGCCCCCGGTGTCACCGGGGGCCCCGCCCTTGCTGTCGGGTCGTCGACCCGTCAGTTGTCGTCCTCGTCGATGAGGAAGCCCCGCATCGGAGAGGGAGCCTGCTGCATCGGCTGCGGCGCCTGCGGCCGGACCGGAGCCATCGGCTGCGTCATCGCGGGCGCCATCTGCTGCTGTCCGCCGTAGGAGGGGCCACCGGGAGCGGGGGCACCGCCCATGGACGGTCCGCCGTAGGCGGGGGCTGCCGCACCCGCGGGCGCCATCGACGGCGTGGGCGACGGCGGCAGCGAAGCGGCGGACGGGGTCCGCGGCGGCGCCAGCGAGTCGTCGGCCTGGGTCTCCAACTGGCGCAGCTGGGACTCCAGGTACGACTTCAGACGGGTGCGGTACTCGCGCTCGAAGCCGCGCAGGTCCTCGACCTTGCGCTCCAGCGTGGCGCGGGCGGACTCCAGGGAGCCCATCGCCACGCGGTGCTTCTCCTGCGCGTCCCGCTCCAACGCGTCGGCCTTGGCGCGGGCATCCCGCTCCAGACCCTCGGCGCGGCTACGGGCCTCGCCGACGATCTTGTTGGCCTCGGAACGGGCCTCCGCGATCGCCTGGTCGGCGGTCTGCTGGGCCAGCGAGAGCACCCGGGCGGCGCTGTCGCCACCAGGAGCCTGCGCGGGCTGTCCCATCTGCGGACCGTGGCCGGGGCCGCCCATCTGCTGCATCGGACCGCCCATGGGGCCGCCCATCTGCTGCATCGGACCGGGCCCCTGCTGCATCGGACCCGGGCCCTGCTGCATCGGGCCGGGACCCTGCTGCTGCATCGGACCCGGACCCTGCTGCATGGGGCCGGGGCCCTGTTGCATCGGACCGGGACCCTGCTGCATGGGGCCGGGACCCTGCTGCTGCATCGGGGCGCCGGGGACCTGCTGCATGGGGGAGCCGGGACCTGCGGGCAGCTGGGGTGCGCCGCTCGGCAACTGCGGGGGGCCGCCCATGGGGCCGCCCATCTGCGGTTGCTGCTGCTGCGGCGGCACCGGCTGCGGTCCCGATATGGCGGCGGGCACCGGACCCGGTCGCTCCTGCTGCTGCTCCGGAGGCTTGCGCATTCCGGCCTGCTGCTGGTTCTGGGCGGCGGCACGGGTGGCCGCGGCCAGCTTGGCGCGCAGGTCCTCGTTCTCGCGGAGCAGGCGGGTCAGTTCGGCTTCGACCTCATCGAGGAAGGCATCGACCTCGTCCTCGTCATAGCCTTCTCGAAGGCGGACGGTCGTGAACTGCTTGTTCCGCACGTCCTCGGGGGTCAATGGCATCTCTTTACCTCAGCGTAGTCGTCGGCGGGATCAACCCCCGCGTCAGCGGGGACCGTCATCGTTCACAGTCACCTCACGACGGAGATCAAGATGTAGACGATGATCATCAGAACGAAGAAGGACAGGTCGAGCGCCACGCCCCCGAGACGCAGGGGTGGGATGAACCGTCGCAACAGCTTGAGCGGTGGATCGGTGAGTGTGTAGGTGGCCTCCAACAGCACCACCATCACCTTGCCCGGCTGCCACGAGCGGGCGAACTGGAAGACGTAGTCCATGACCAACCGGAAGATGAGGACGATGAGGTAACACGTCAGCGCGATGTAGATCACGTCCAAGAACACGTGCATCTCGTGCTTTCCCTCTCCCCTGTTCCGTGCCGGTGTCGTACCGGATTATCGGTCAGCGACCGGTCCCGTGTCTCAGCTCTGGTTGAAGAACCCGCCCTCTGCGATGCGAGCCTTGTCCTCCGCCGTGACGTCGACGTTAGCAGGAGACAACAGGAACACCTTCTGGGTCACGCGCTCAATACTGCCGTGCAGACCGAAGACGAGGCCAGCGGCAAAGTCGACAAGTCGCTTCGCGTCGGTGTCGTCCATCTCGGTCAGGTTCATGATCACCGGCGTACCCTCACGGAAGTGTTCGCCGATGGTACGGGCTTCGTTGTACGTCCGCGGGTGCAGCGTGGTGATCCGGTAGGGCTCCCGCTCGGACACGACCTTGGGCATGATCACCGGTGCGTTCTTCTCCACGTTCTGTCGATCGGGTGTGATGGACGACACGGGCGCGATGCGCGCGGGGCGTGCCGATTCCACCGCGAGTGCGGCGGACTGGGGTACGGGGTCGCGCTGCACCGGGGGTTGCACCACTCGTACCGATTCGTCCCGTTGGGACTGTAGCGGCTCATGACCCTGGTGGGACTGATGCGGCGTGTCGTGCCGCCGACGGTCCCGCTCGGACTCCGGATCCAGTTCGGGTTCGAAGTCGTCGTCGGGGTCGAAACCCCTGCCGTCGTACCCATCGTCCTCCACGAGGCCGAGGTAGACCGCCATCTTGCGCATCGCGCCGGCCATTCTCTTAACCCTCCGCTCTGTGGTGGATCGGCGTGCGGATCGGCTGACGCCTACCAAGTTCCGCGATCCACGTGCCCTTTCCGCCCGATCGGCGGAAAAGACCATATTTTCTACTGTGGTCCGACTCTTGGTGACGTTACCCGAGCCCGGGACGGACTCCGAGTACCGCACTCCCGACGCGCACATGTGTCGCTCCGGCCGCAACGGCCTCTTCGAGGTCCCCGCTCATCCCTGCGGACACCATGTTCGCAGCAGGATGCTCCGAGCGCAGCGCAGTCGACAAATCCATCAACCGCCCGAAAGCGGCGCGTTGCCGTCCGGCGTAGGGACCGCTCAGAGGTGCGACGGTCATCAGCCCGTCCAACCGCAGGCCCTCGGCGGCGGCGAGGAGGTCCGCCAACTCGCGGACCCCGTCCGGCCCGACGCCGCCGCGCTCGCCGCGCGCGCCCTCGTCCGCGTCCAGGGCCACCTGGACCAGGCAGCCGACCTCGCGACCCGTGCGGACCGCCTCCCGGGACAGCGCGGTGACCAGCCGGGCGCGGTCGACGGACTGCACCTCAGCGGCGTAACCCAGCACCGAGCGGACCTTGTTGGTCTGCAACTGTCCGACGAAGTGCCAGGTCAACGGAGTGTCCGCACAGGCGGCGGCCTTGGGCGCGGCGTCCTGGTCCCGGTTCTCCGCCACGTGGCGCACGCCGAGGTCGGCGAGGAGGCGAACGTCACTCGCCGGATAGGTCTTGGTGACGACGACGAGGGTCACCTCCGACCGGTCCCGGCCGGCCGCGGTACAGGCGGCGGTGATACGTTCCTCCACCTTCGCCAGGTTTGCAGCGAGTTGTTCCTTGCGGTCCGTCATGCCCTCTCAGTCCAGCCAGACGTAGCCCGCGAGCCGACCGGTGGTGCGGTCGCGGCGGTACGAGAAGTGGTCGTGCGACTCCCGGGTGCACGCCCCGGAACGCTTCCGATCGCGCACTCCGAGCTGCTCCAACTGGGCGTGCACCCCGGCCACCACGTCAACGGCGGGTGTGCCCCAGGTGGTTTCCGCGTGCGCCGCCGGCACAGCGGCGGCAACCTCGGCGCGCATCGCCTCGGGCACCTCGTAGCACCCCCCGCAGACCGCGGGTCCGGTGCGGGCGAGCAGCCGGGACGGCAGCGCACCGAGTTCGACCATGGCGGCGACGGCCGCCGGCACCACCCCGGCGACCAGGCCGGGACGGCCGGCGTGCGCCGCGGCGACGACCCCGGCGACCGGGTCGGCGAGCAGGACGGGCACGCAGTCGGCGGTCAGGACGGCGAGCGGGAGCCCGCGGCGGGCGGTGACCACGGCGTCAACCCGGGGGGCCGGCGCCTCACCCCGGGGGCCGTCAACCACGGCGACCTCCTTGCCGTGCACCTGGTCCATCCAGATGACGGCGGACGGGTCGAACCCGAGGTGCCCGGCGACGATGCGACGGTTGGCCCGGACCGCGGCGGGGTCGTCGCCGACCGCCCCGCCGAGGTTCAGCCCCTCATACGGAGCGGCGCTCACCCCGCCCCACCGGTCGGTGAAGGCGAAGTGCGCGCCGCTGGTGGTGATCCGGTCCGGGACCACCTCTCCGGATCGTCCTATCACTTGAGGAAGTCCGGTACGTCCAGCTCCTCCGCCGCGCTGTCGTACCGCGCGGGCGGAACCTGCGGGGTGAGGCCCGAACCGGCCGCGGCCGACGCGTAGTCACCCGCGGCCGGGGCGTCCGGGGAACCGACCGGCTCCGGCTTCGCCTGCTCCTCGCGCGGGGTGACGCTGCCGAGGCCGCCGAAGGCGGGGCGGGTGGATTCGGCGGAGCGCACCGGGGCGGGCTCCTCGCGCTTGGCGCTGGCGCTGCCGAGGCCGCCGTGCTGCTTGGCCGGCGGCTGTCCGCCGTCGAAGCCCGCGGCGATCACGGTGACCCGCACCTCGTCGCCGAGGGCGTCGTCGATGACCGCGCCGAAGATGATGTTGGCCTCGGGGTGGGCGGCCTCGCTGACGAGTTGGGCGGCCTCGTTGATCTCGAAGAGGCCGAGGTCGGAGCCGCCGGAGATGGAGAGCAGCACCCCGCGGGCGCCGTCGATGGAGGCTTCGAGCAGCGGCGAGGAGATCGCCATCTCGGCGGCGGCCACCGCGCGGTCGTCGCCGCGGGCGGAGCCGATGCCCATCAGCGCGGAACCCGCCTCGGACATCACGGACTTCACGTCGGCGAAGTCCAGATTGATGAGGCCGGGGGTGGTGATGAGGTCCGTGATGCCCTGGACGCCGGAGAGCAGGACCTGGTCCGCGGACTTGAAGGCGTCGAGGACGCTGACCTGACGGTCCGAGATGGACAGCAGTCGGTCGTTGGGGATGACGATGAGGGTGTCGACCTCTTCGCGGAGCTCCGCGATGCCGTCCTCCGCCTGGTTGGCGCGGCGGCGGCCCTCGAAGGTGAAGGGCCGGGTGACCACGCCGATGGTGAGCGCGCCCAGCGAGCGGGCGATGTTGGCGACGACGGGTGCGCCGCCGGTGCCGGTGCCGCCGCCTTCGCCGGCGGTGACGAAGACCATGTCGGCCCCCTTGAGGACCTCCTCGATCTCTTCGCGGTGGTCTTCGGCGGCCTTGCGGCCGACGGCCGGGTTGGCCCCGGCGCCCAGTCCCCGGGTGAGTTCGCGTCCGACGTCGAGCTTGACGTCGGCGTCGCTCATCAACAACGCCTGCGCGTCGGTGTTGATGGCGATGAACTCGACACCCTTGAGGCCGACCTCGATCATCCGGTTGATGGCATTGACACCACCGCCGCCGACACCGATGACCTTGATGACTGCGAGGTAGTTCTGCGGTGCTGCCACGTCGAGAGCCTCTCGCCTCGATTTACGTGCCGTCGCTCGTCGTGTAGCGCTGCGACGGCTGATGCCGAATGTGGGACGGTCCGAACGCCGACCCGAACCCTAACGTTGAAGTTTAGGGTTACTAGTGTGCCTGTTCCCTGGACTCTTCCGAACAGGACACTAAGTCGACAAGTGGCGCGCGTTCAATGAACACGCCGAACCTCCCGTTTTTCTTTTCACCCTATGTGATCAGCCATAGCGCTGCCCACTCAGGGTGCTGACCTGCGCACTTGTACGTCAACTCACCGCTGACGCGGGGGCGGTGGGAACGCTCACGTCGAAGTGCCGGGCCTTGGGCGCGGCTTTCATCAGCGCGGTGAGGGCGGCGCCCTTCTCCTCACCCAGTTCGGAGCTTCCCCAGTCCACGGTCCGCCCATCGGCCAACTCCAGTGTGATGGAGTCGTAACTGCGCACCTTGACGGTGCGGGTCCGCCCGACGACCGGAGTCGGTACGGCGGCCACCACGTCCACCGCGGCGAGGGTGAGTTCCTCGCCCGCGAAGCGCTGCGGACCGACCGTCCGACGAGGCGTCAATTCCAGCACGGGGATGCCGGACGGCGCACGGTCGACGGTCGCGAAACGTACCGCCTCCTCGTCCACTTCGATGAACTTTCCGCCCTTTTCAACCAGCAGTACGGGTTTCCGTTCGACGATTTTCAGACCGATTCCGCTAGGCCAGGAACGCACCACTTCGATCTGGTCGATCCGGGGCAGCAGGCGGCTGAGACGGGTCTGCACCGCGTCCGTGTCGACCGAGGCCAGCGGGGTACCCAGCGGGACGGCGGCGGCGGTGCGCACCTCGTCGGCGTCCAGGACCTCGACCCCGGAGACGCCCACCTTCTGCACCCGCAGCCACGGCGATCCGTACAACACCCAGACCCCGCCGCCGACGAGGACCACCACCGCCACCGCGGACAGCACCACCGTGCGGACCCGTAGCCGGGGCAGTCGCCCGGTCAGCCGGTGCACCAGCGACCGGAACCGCCCCGACCCCTGCGGGGACGCACCGGACTTGGCAGACTTACCGACAATCGGAGTTGTCCCGCCGTCGGTGCTCTTCGGTCCGGCCACAGCCCCTGCCTTCCGTCACGCCCTGGCGCGTGACGCGATCGCTTCGTACACCATGCCGACGAGCAGGTCGTCGGCGTCCCGGCGGCCGAACTCGGAGGCGGCCCGGGACATCTCGTACAACCGGTGCGGGTCCGCCAGCACCGGCAGGACGTGGCCCTGCACCCACTGCGGGGTCAGTTCCGCGTCGTCGACCAGCAGCCCGCCACCCGCCTTGACCACCGGCTGGGCGTTGAGCCGCTGTTCGCCGTTGCCGATGGGCAGCGGGACGTAGGCGGCGGGGAGTCCGACCGCGGAGAGTTCGGCGACGGTCATCGCGCCCGCGCGGCAGAGCATCATGTCGGCCGCGGCGTACGCGAGGTCCATCCGGTCCACGTACGGTACCGGGATGTAGGGGGGCATCCCGGGCATGTTGTCCACGCGCGGCAGTTCGTTCTTCGGACCGACCGCGTGCAGGATCTGGATGCCGGCCTGCTGGAGGTACGGGGCGGCCTGCTGGACGACCTCGTTGAGCCGACGGGCGCCCTGCGAGCCGCCCGAGACCAGCAGGGTCGGCAGGTTGGGGTCGAGCCCGAACGCGGCCCGGGCCTCCGGGCGCACGGCCGCGCGGTCGAGGGTCGCGATCGAACGGCGCAGCGGGATGCCGATGTAGCGGGCGCCGCGGAGCTTGTTGTCCGGGGTGGAGACCGCGACCTGGGCGGCGTACCGGGAGCCGATCTTGTTGGCCAGTCCGGGGCGGGCGTTGGCCTCGTGGACCACGATGGGAACCCCGCGCCGCTTGGCCGCGAGGTAACCGGGCAGGGCGACGTAGCCGCCGAAGCCGACCACCGCGTCCGCCCGGGTGCGCTCCAGGATCTGCTCCGCGGCCTTGATGGTCCCGCGCAGCCGCCCCGGGACGGTGATCAGCTCGGGGGTGGGCTTGCGGGGCAGCGGCACGGCGGGGATCAGGGCGAGTTCGTAGCCCCGCTCGGGGACGAGCCGGGTCTCCAGGCCGCGCTCGGTGCCCAGCGCCGTGATCCCGACGCTCGGATCCCGCCTGCGCAGGGCGTCCGCCAGGGCGAGCGCGGGCTCGATGTGACCGGCGGTACCTCCGCCGGCGAGTACGACATGCACCGAAATTCACCGCTCTCCGGACGGGCGCGACCTGACGCGCCGTCGCATCGTGTTCCAACTCCGGGGCGCCCGGTCGGTTCCGGACTCCCCTCCCGCGGTCCGCTTGCGGCCCGATGCCCTCTGTCGCACGGCGAGCGCCGCCCGAGCGGCGGGTTCGTTCCGGGCGAAGGCGATCAACAGGCCGATCGCGAACATGGTCGGCAGCAGGGCGGACCTCCCGTAAGAGAACAGCGGGAGCGGAACACCGGCGATCGGCAGCAGGCCGAGCACCGCACCCATGTTGATCACGGCCTGGGCCATGATCCAGGTGATCACGCCACCCGCTGCGTACCTCACGAAGGGGTCCTCCGTGCGTCCGGCCACGCGGATACCCGCATAGCCTAGAGCCGCGAACAACCCCAGGACGGACAGCGTCCCCGCCAACCCCAGTTCCTCACCGGCGATCGCGAAGATGAAGTCCGTGTGCGCCTCGGGAAGTTGACCCCATTTTTCCACACTCGCCCCGAGTCCCGAACCGAACAGTCCGCCGGACGCCAGGGCGTAGATCCCGTGGACGGCCTGCCAGCAGGGGTCGTCCGGGCCGCCCAGCTCCGAGGCGCCGATGCACTGGAGGCGGGCCATCCGGTTCTCGCTGGTCCTGATCAGGACCGCACCGACCACCAGGGCGACCGCCAGCACCCCGGCGAAGAGCCGGGTGGGCGCCCCCGCGAGCCAGAGCAGCCCGAAGAGGATCGCGGTCAGGATGGTCGCGGTGCCCATGTCCCCGCCGAGCATGATCAGTCCGAGGATCATGAAGGCGACCGGCACCAGCGGCACCAGCAGGTGCTTCCACTGGTTCAGCAGTTGCTTGTCGTGCTTGCGGGCCAACAGGTCGGCCCCCCACAGGACCAGCGCCAACTTGCCGAACTCGCTGGGCTGGAGCTGGATGAAGCCGAGCTCGATCCAGTTCTGGTTGCCGTTCACCGCGAACCCGATACCGGGCACCTGCACCAGGACCATGAGGATGATCGCACCGGCCAGGATCGGGTAGGCCAGCGCCCGGTGGAGCTTGATCGGCATCCGGGACGCGATCAGCAGCAGGACGGCACCGACCACGGCGGCCAGCAACTGTTTGCGGAAGAAGAACGAACCCGGCAGCGACAGTTGCAGTGCTCGGATGATGGACGCCGAGTACACCATCACCAGACCGAGCAGCGTCAGCAGGAAGCTGCTGCCGAGGATCAGGTAATAGGCGGTCAGCGGACGGTCCCAGGCCCGGCGGGCCCGGGCGCGCAACCGTCGCAACGGCAACTCGCGCCGGCGCGCGGCGGGCTTCGGCGGCCCGGCCTCCCGCCGGGTCGCCAGCGGCGTCCGGCCGCCGCTCACCACGCCGGGCCCCGACTGCCGGACCGTTTCGGCCGCAACGCACTCACGCGAACCCTCCCAGACCTACGGGCGCCCCGCGTGGCCACGGTGACCGGCTCAGGCGCCGCCGGAGTCGAGTTCACGGACCGCCGCCGCGAACGCGTCCCCGCGCTCGTTGTAGTTGGTGAACATGTCCATGGAGGCACAGGCCGGGGCCAGCAGTACGGTGTCCCCCGCGCGGGCGAGCCCCCGGGCGGCCTCGACCACCTCGGACATCGCCCCAGTGTCGGTCCGGTCCACCTCGACCACGGGCACCTCGGGCGCGTGTCGCGCCAGGGCTTCCCGGATCAGGGCGCGATCGGCGCCCAACAGGACCGCGCCCCGCAGCCGCGGCGCGGCGGAGGCGACGAGTTCGTCGAAGGAGGCGCCCTTGGCGAGGCCGCCCGCGATCCACACCACCGGCTCGTAGGCGGCCAGCGAGGCCTCGGTGGCGTGGGTGTTGGTGGCCTTGGAGTCGTCCACGTACGCGACCCCGTCCACGTCGGCGACGTGGGCGATGCGGTGGGCGTCCGGGCGGAACGCCCGCAGCCCGTCCCGGACCGCCGTCGCGGGCACCCCGAAGGCGCGGGCGAGCGCGGCGGCGGCGAGCGCGTTGGCGACGTTGTGCGGGGCCGGCGGGTTCACGTCGCCGACCTCGGCCAGCTCCTGGGCCTGCCGCTGCCGGTCGGGGACGAAGGCGCGGTCCACCAGGATGCCGTCGACCACGCCGAGTTGGGAGGGGGCCGGCGCCCCGAGGGTGAAGCCCACGGCCCGGCAGCCCTCCTCGACGTCCGCCCCGCGGACCAGGTCCTCGGTGGCCCGGTCGGCGAGGTTGTAGACGCAGGCGACCCGGTTGCCCTCGTAGATCCGGCCCTTGTCGGCGGCGTACGCCTCCATCGAGCCGTGCCAGTCGAGGTGGTCCGGGGCGAGGTTGAGGACGGCTGCCGAGTGGGCGCGCAGCGAGGGCGCCCAGTGCAGCTGGTAGCTGGAGAGTTCGACCGCGAGCACGTCGTACGCCTCGCCCCCGGCGCGCTCCTGGTCCAGGATCACGTCGACGATCGGGGTGCCGATGTTGCCGACCTCGGCGGTGCGCAGGCCGGCCGCGCGCAGGATCGCGCCGAGCATCCGGGTCGTGGTGGTCTTGCCGTTGGTGCCGGTGACGGCGAGCCAGGGGGCGGCGGCCGGGCCGCGCAGTCGCCAGGCCACCTCCACGTCGCCGATCACGTCGACGCCGGCCGCTGCGGCCGCCGCGAAGAGCGGTGCCGAGGGCTTCCAGCCGGGCGAGGTGACCACCAGGTCGGTGCCCTCCGGCAGGGTGTCGGCGTCGCCGAGGCGGACCGTGACGCCCTCGTCGGCCAGGGCCGCGGCCGTCTCCCGCCGGGCCGGCGAGTCCCCGCCGTCGACGACGGTGACGTGCGCGCCGAGGCGGGCCAGGGCGCGGGCGGCGCTGAGGCCGCTCACGCCGAGGCCGGCGACGGTGATGTGCTGCCCCGCGAAGGAGTCGGCGGGGCGCGCCTGGTGCTCGGTCACTTCTCTGCTGCCCATCCGGCGTAGAAGAGGCCGAGTCCGACGATCACGCACATGCCCTGGATGATCCAGAAGCGGACCACCACCAGGACCTCGGACCAGCCCTTGAGTTCGAAGTGGTGCTGGAGCGGTGCCATCCGGAAGACGCGCTTGCCGGTGAGCCGGAAACTGCCGACCTGGATGACGACCGACATGGTGATGAGGACGAACAGGCCGCCGAGCAGCGCGAGCAGGAGCTCGGTGCGGGAGCAGATGGCGAGGCCGGCGAGGGCACCGCCGAGCGCCAGCGAACCGGTGTCGCCCATGAAGATCTTGGCGGGCGAGGTGTTCCACCACAGGAAGCCGAAGCAGGCGCCCATCAGGGCGGCGGCCACCACCGCGAGGTCCAACGGGTCGCGGACCTCGAAGCAGGCTCCCGGGTTGGTCAGGTCGCCCGCGTTGGCACAGGACTCCTGGTACTGCCAGACGCCGATGAAGGTGTACGCGCCGAAGACCATCACGGAGGCGCCGGTGGCGAGGCCGTCGAGGCCGTCGGTGAGGTTCACGCCGTTGGACATGGCGAGGATCATGAACAGCGCCCACACCACGAACAGCACGGGGCCGATGGTCCAGCCGAAGTCCATGATGAACGAGAGCTTGGTGGAGGCCGGCGTGAGGTTGCGGTTGTCGGGGAACTGGAGCGCCAGGACCGCGAAGGCGATGCCGACGATGAGCTGTCCGGCCATCTTGGCCTTGGCCCGCAGACCCAGCGAACGCCGCTTGACGATCTTGATGTAGTCGTCGAGGAAGCCGACCAGGCCCATGCCCGCCATCAGACCGAGCACCAACAGCCCGGAGAGCGTGATGGGCGCTCCGGTGATGAGCTTGCTGAGGAAGTACGCGATGAGCGTCGCCAGGATGAAGGCGATGCCGCCCATGGTCGGGGTGCCGCGCTTGCTGTGGTGCTCGCGCGGGCCGTCGTCGCGGATGTACTGGCCGTAGCCCTTGCGGGCCAACAGCTTGATCAGCAACGGGGTGCCCACGAGCGTCAGGAACAGGCCGATGACGCCGGCGAACAGGATCTGATTCATCATCGGGCGGCGACCTCGCCCTCGCCGCTCGCCTTGTCGTCGAGCAGCGCCAGGGCCACTCGTTCCAGGCCGATCGCCCTGGATGCCTTCACGAGGACGACGTCCCCCGGTCGCAGTTCCCCGCGCAATAGGTCGATCGCCGCCTGTGCGTCGGACACGTGCACCGACTCCTCACCCCACGAACCCTCGTTATAGGCGCCCATGCGCAGCCAGGCCGCTTCCCTGCCCCCGACTGCCACGAGCTTGCTCACGTTGAGCCGGACGGCTAGCCGTCCGATCGCGTCGTGCTCGGCGAGCGCCTCGTCACCGAGCTCGGCCATCGCACCGAGCACCGCCCACGTGCGGCCCCCGCGGTCCCGGGCGCCGCCCCCCATCGCGACCAGCGCGCGCAGGGCGGCCCTCATGGACTCGGGGTTCGCGTTGTAGGCGTCGTTGACCACCGTCACCCCGTCCGGGCGTTCGGTGACCTCCATCCGCCAACGGGAGAGGGTGCCCGCTCCGGAGAGCGCGCGGGCGACCTCGTCCACGGGCATGCCCAGCTCGTGGGCGACGGCCGCCGCGGCAAGCGCGTTCGACACGTGGTGCTCACCGTACAGGCGCAAGGTCACGTCTTCGCACCCGGAGGGTGTGTGAAGCCTGAAGGAGGGCCGTCCGGAGGGGGTCAGCCGAACGTTCTCGGCCCGTACGTCCGCTTCGTCGGATTCCCCGAACAGGAGGACGCGGGCCTTGGTCCGGGCGGCCATCGCGCGGACCAGCGGATCGTCGGCGTTGAGGACGGCGACCCCGCCCTCGGCCGCGGTCGGCAGCGCCTCGACGAGTTCGCCCTTCGCCTCGGCGATCTGCTCCCGCCCGCCGAACTCGCCGAGGTGCGCGGAACCCACGTTCAGCACCAGTCCGATGCGCGGCGGGGTGAGTTCGGTGAGGTAGCGGATGTGGCCGATTCCGCGCGCTCCCATCTCCAGGACGAGGTAGCGCGTGTCGTCGGTGGCGCTCAGCGCGGTGAGCGGCAGCCCGATCTCGTTGTTGAGGGAGCCCGGCGTCCAGACCGTGGGGCCGTGGTGCTGGAGGACCTGGGCGAGGAGGTCCTTGGTGCTGGTCTTGCCGGCGGAGCCGGTGAGGGCGACGAGGGTGGCTCCGAGCCGGTCCACGACGGCCCGGGCGAGGGCGCCGAGCGCCCGCTGGACGTCGTCCACGACGATCGCGGGGACGCCGACCGGACGGGCCGCCAGGACCGCGGCGGCGCCCGCGTCGACCACCCGGGCGGCGAAGTCGTGGCCGTCGACGCGCTCGCCGGCGAAGGCGACGAAGAGGCTGCCGGGAACCACGTCCCGGGAGTCCCGGACGACGGGTCCGGTGACGCGTACCGAGGGGTCCGGTATGTCGTGGGGCTGCCCGCCGACTACGGAGGCGATCTCGGCGAGGGAGAGGGCGATCACGTGTTCATCCCTGGGTCTGCTGGGTCGCTTCGCTGTGCTGGGTGGTGCCGGGCGCCCCGGCGGACGGGGCGGTGCGCCGGGCGGCCCGGGCCGACTCGATGGCGTCCCGCAGCACGTGCCGGTCGTCGAAGGGGCGCACCACGCCGGCGATGTCCTGGCCCTGCTCGTGGCCCTTGCCGGCGACCAGCACGGTGTCACCGGGCGCGGCGAGGGCGACGGCCGCGGCGATCGCCTCGGCCCGGTCCTCGTACACCCGTACCTCGCCGCGCTCGTGGGCGGGCACCGCGGCGGCGCCGCGGAGCATGGCGGCGAGGATGTCGAGGGGGTCCTCGGAGCGGGGGTTGTCGGAGGTCAGCAGGGTGGTGTCGGCGAGTCGGGCGGCGGCGGCGCCCATCGGGGCGCGCTTGGTGGCGTCCCGGTCCCCGCCGCAGCCGAGCACCACGTGCAGCCGGCCCTCGGTGACCTTGCGCAGGGCGCGCAGCACCGACTCGACCGCGTCGGTCTTGTGCGCGTAGTCGACGACGGCCAGGTACGGCTGGCCCGCGTCCACGCGCTCCAGCCGGCCGGGGACTCCGGGCACCGCCGCGATGCCCTCGGCCACGGCGTGCGGGTCGAGGCCGGCGGTGGCCAGGGTGACGATCGCGGCCAGGGTGTTGGCCACGTTGAACGCGCCGGGCAGCGGCGCCCGGGCGTCGACCCGCTCGCCGTGCGGGCCCAGGACGGTGAAGGTGGAGCCGAGCGGGCCGATCTCGACGTCCGCGGCGCGCCAGTCGGCGTCCGGGTGGCCCTCTGCGGAGTAGGTGACCACCGGGACGCCGGCCTCGGTGACGAGTCGTCGGCCGTAGGGGTCGTCGTGGTTGACGACGCCGCGTTTGCTGCGCTGCGGGGTGAACAACCCCGCCTTCGCCCGGAAGTAGTCCTCCATGTCGGAGTGGAACTCCATGTGCTCCGGGCTGAGGTTGGTGAACACCGCGACGTCGAAGACGCAACCGTCGACCCGGCCCAGGACGAGGGCGTGGCTGGAAACCTCCATCGCCACCGCCTCGACGCCCCGTTCGCGCATCACCGCGAACAGCGCCTGGAGGTCGGTGGCCTCGGGGGTGGTGCGTTCGGACTTGACGCGTTCGGCGCCGATCCGCATCTCCACCGTGCCGATGAGTCCGCTCTCGCCGCCGGCCGCCGCGTCCAGGCCGCCCTGCACCAGGTAGGCCGTGGTGGTCTTGCCGGAGGTGCCGGTGATGCCGATCTGGAGGAGTCCTTCGCCGGGGTGCCCGTAGAGGGCGGCGGCGAGGGCGCCCATCCGGGCGCGCGGGTCCTCGACGACGAGGACCGGCAGGCCGGTGGCCCGGGCCCGGTCGGCGCCGGTGGGATCGGTCAGGACGGCCGTGGCCCCGAGGTCGGCGGCCTGGCCGGCGAAGTCGGCGCCGTGCAGGCGGGCTCCGGGCAGGGCGGCGTAGAGGTCGCCGGGGCGGACCGCCCGGGAGTCGTGGGTGATGCCCGTGACCTCTCCCTCGGCGGGGGCCGCGAGGCCCAGCCGATCGGCCAGTTCCGCCAGGGGGGTCGGGGAGACGTGGACCGGTCGCGGCGGTCCCGGGTAGCTCACGGAAGCGCCCTTCTGGGGGAGATGCGGGGGATCGGCGTGTGACACGGCGGTGAGCGTACCCGGCGCACCGTCCTCGGGGCTAAATGGCCGGTTCGCGACGGTCGCGGCGGATGTGCCGGTCGCGGACGCGGGTCCCTGGTGCCGGGCGGGGGTGCCGGGTCGGTTCCCCGGAGAGGGGGTGATCGTTGTCACGGGCGGTTCCTGGTGGCTCTCGGGTGGTGCGGCGGGGCGGGGACGCGGACCGGGGCCGCCGGACCGGTCAGGGCTCGAACGTCACGGGGAGCCGCGCGGGCGGGGTGCCGGTCGGCGGGACCTGAAGGCTCTTCAGGGCGAACTCCATGACCTCCTTGTAGACGGGCCCGCAGATCTGGCCGCCGAAGTAGCTGCCCTTGGTGGCGTTCTGGATCGCGCAGTAGACGGTGACCCGCGGCTGGTCGGCGGGGGCGAACCCGGCGAACGAGGAGGTGTAGCCGCGGTACTTGCCGGTGGCCGGATCGACGCGGTTGGCGGTGCCGGTCTTGCCCGCGACCCGGTAGCCCGGGATGCGGGCCTTGACGCCGGTGCCCTGTTCGTCGTCGACGACCGACTCCAGCATCTGGGAGAGGGTGCGTGCGGTGCGCTCGCTGACCACCCGCGTCTCCTTCGGCGCCGGCGCGGGGACGAACCGGTCGTCGGGGCCCCGGTGGCCGCGCACCACGCTGGGCTCGATGCGGACCCCGCCGTTGGCGATGGTCGAGTAGACCGACGCGGCCTGCATCGCGTTGATGGAGACGCCCTGGCCGAACGGGATCGTGTACTGCTGCGAGGTGGACCACTTGTCGGGGGCGGCGAGGATGCCGGGGGTCTCGCCGGGGAACCCGAGGCCGGTGGGGCTGCCGAGGCCGAACTTGCGCAGGTACGAGTGGAGCACCCGGTTGGCCTGCGGCTGGGTCTTGCCGAGTTGGCCGGTGGCCAGGATGGTGCCGATGTTGCTGGACTTGGCGAGCACGCCGTTCAACGTGAGGTACCAGGTGGGGTGGTCGACGTCGTCCTGGAAGAGCCGGTCGCCGCGGTGCAGCCGGTTGGGGACGGTCACCTTGGTGGACGGGGTCGCGGCGTTCTCCTCCAGCACCGCGGCCATGGACACCACCTTGGCGGTGGAACCCGGCTCGAACGCGTCCTGGAGCGCGGCGTTGCCGAGCGAGGCGGAGCCGGCGGCGGTGAGGTCGCCCGGGTCGAAGCCGGGGGCGTTGGCCATGGCCAGCACCTCGCCGGTGCGGGTGTCCTGGACGATGACGTAACCGCGGTCCGCCTTGGACTTCTTCACCTGCTCGGCGATGGCGTTCTGGGCCGCCCACTGGATGTCCCGGTCGATGGTCAGCTCGACGTCGGAGCCGGGGACGGCCGGGGTCTCGGTGCCGCCCGCGGTGGGGACCTGACGGCCGCCGGACTGGGCGTAGGTGACCTCCCCGTCGCGGCCCGCGAGCCGCTTGTCGAGTTGCTGCTCGATCCCGCCGCCGCCCCGGCCCTCGGCGTTGACGAAGCCGAGGAGGCCGGCCGCGAGGTCGCCGTTGGGGTAGATCCGCTTGCTGGTGGGTTCCTGGAAGACGCCCGCGAGGACGTTGGCCTCCTTGGTGCCCCGGGTGCCCTCCTCCCCACCGGTGGGCGCGCTGGCGCGGACCTTGTCGGCGAGGGTGCTCTTGAGGTCCTTGATCTGGTTCCAGACCTGGGGGGTCTGACGGCGCGCCAGCACCACGTACCGCGTCTTGGGCGTCATGAGCTTCTTGGTGAGCTCGGTGGCGTCCTGTCCGAGGATCGGCGCGAGCAGCGCCGCCGCCTGGGCGGCGGCGTCCGGGATGCCGGTCTCCTCGGGGGTGAACATGAACGGGTCGGCGGTGATGTCGTAGGCGTCGACGCTGGTCGCCAGGGCGACGCCGGCACGGTCGGTGATGCCGCCGCGTTCGGCGGCGACGATCCGGGTGAGGTAGCGGTTGGCCTCGGCCTTGGCGGAGTACTCGCTCGCGTCGACGGCCTGGACCTGGAGCAACCGCACCACGAAGGCGATCATGACCAGGCTCATCGCCACGCTGATCATGCGCAGCCGGGGCCGGGGGCTGCCCAGCCGCAGCGGCTTGGCCGGCCGCGGGCCGCGCGGGGGCGGCCCGGAGCCGTTCGCGCCGGTGCGGGGGCGCCGCGGGGGGCGCACGGTGGCGGCGGGTTCCTCCGCCGTGCCGTGCGCGCGGTCGGTCGCGCCGGCGCGACGGGGTGTGGAGGGGCGGTTGCGGGCGGAGCGGGCGCCGCCGGGGGCGGGGCGGTCCGTGCGCTCGGCCCGCTCGTCCCGGTCGGGGCTCTCGACGCGGTCCGTCCCGCCCCGGTCGGGGCGACCGGGACCCGCCGGTTCGGCCTCGCCGGACGGGCGCCGGTCCCTGTGGGCGGGGCGGTCCGCGCCGTCCTGCCGGGCCCGGTCCGGGCGGGCCGGGCGACGGGGGTCGTGGGAGAGGCGTTCCCCGGGGTCGCGGCGGGGGCGGCGGTCCGGGCGGGAGGGGCCGGGCACCCGGCGTCGCGGGGGTTCCCTGTCGGTCACCGTGTCACCTGCCGGAGGTCGTCGGGTCGGGGCCGGACGGAGCCGGGCTCGCCGTGGGGTCGGACGGGGAGGCCGCGGGCGCCGTGCCGGGCGGGGCCCCCGCCGGTGCGGAGGGCGCGGGCGTGCCGGTCGGCGCGGAGGGCGCGGGCGTGCCGGTCGGCGCGGAGGGCGCGGGCGTGCCGGTCGGCGCGGCGGGGTTGGCCGATGCGCCCGGCGCGGGCGCCGGCGCGGCGGACCCCGTGGTGGTGGGGTCCGGGTCGCGCCCGGCGTTCGGGGAGACTCCCCCGGGCTCGCCGGGGACGCCGCGCACCGTGCCGTCCGGTTCGAGGAAGGCCGGGTTGCCGCCGGGCACCATGCCGAGCTTCCGGGCCCGTTCCCGGAGCGCGCCGGGCTCGGAGTGGGCGTCCACGTCCCGTTGCAGGGCCTGTTCCTCGTCGGTCAGTTCGGTGGTCTCCCGCTTCAGCTCGCTCAGCCGGAAGGACCCCTCGTTGAGCGAGGAGTTCAGCAGCAGCAGGGTGATCAGACCGCCGCCGAGCAGGAGCGTCATCAGCAGGACGAACGGGGTGCGGGCGGCCCGGCTCGGCCCGGCGGGCAGCAGTCGGGCCAGTCGGGCGGCCCGACCGCGCAGTTCCGGTCCTCTGGTCACTCGCCCCTCCCCGGCCGTGCGGCAGGGCCGCTCGCCCCGCGGGTCATCCTGCGTCGTCCTCGCGGATGCGTTCGGCACCGCGCAGCCGGGCCGGCGCGGCCCGCCGGTTCTCGGCGACCTCGGCCTCCGTGGGCAGTTCGGCCCCGCGGGTGAGCAGCCGCAGCCGTGGCTGGTAGCGCTCCGGCACCACGGGCAGCCCGGGGGGGGCGGTGGTGGTGGCGCCCGCCGCGAGGACCTGCTTGACCAGGCGGTCCTCCAGCGAGTGGTAGGACAGGACGGCGATCCGGCCGCCGACCGCGAGGGCGGCGACGGCGGCGGGGACGGCCCGTTCCAGCACCGACAGTTCGCCGTTGACCTCGATGCGCAGCGCCTGGAAGGTGCGCTTGGCGGGGTTGCCCCCGGTGCGCTTCGCGGCCTGCGGGAGCGCCGCGCGGATCACCTCGACCAGCCGGGCGCTGCGGGTGAACGGTTCCTTCTCGCGTTCCCGCACCACGGCGGAGACGATCCGCTTGGCCTGCTTCTCCTCGCCGTAGGCGCGCAGCAGCCGGACGAGTTCGCCCGGCGGGTAGGTGTTGAGGACCTCGGCCGCGCTGATGCCGGTCGTCTGGTCCATGCGCATGTCGAGCGGGGCGTCCTGGGCGTAGGCGAAGCCGCGGTCGGCCTCGTCCAGTTGCATGGAGGAGACCCCGAGGTCGAACAGGACGCCCGCGACCCGGGGGGTGCCGAGGCGGGCGAGGACCTCGGGGAGTTCGTCGTACACGGCGTGGACCAGCGTGGCGCGGTCGCCGAAGCGGGCCAGGCGCTCGCCGGCGAGTCGCAGGGCCTCCTTGTCCCGGTCGAGGCCGACGAGGCGGGCGCCGGGGAACTCGGTGAGCAGGGCCTCGCTGTGTCCGCCGAGGCCCAGGGTGCAGTCGACGACCACGGGGGGCGTGGCCGAGGGGGTGCTCAGGGCCGGGGCCAGCAGGTCCAGGCAGCGCCGCAGCATCACGGGGACGTGGCGGGTGCCCGGGGCGCGCTCCCCCTCGTCGCCGGCGGGGTGGTGCGGGGCGGGCGCCCCGGTCCCCTCGACGTCGGTACCGGTGGCGGTGCCGCCCTCGGATGCGGGGGTGTCCCCTTCGCGCCCTTGCATGTGCCCTCTCAGGTCCGGGCGCGGCGCCCCTGCCGGCGTTCGGACCGTCGCCCGCGGGTGCGTCGGGGAGGGAGGGGCGGCGCGGGTCCGTGACCGGTGCGCCGACCGTCCGGTGCGGGAGAGGCCGAGCCGTACGTGAGCGCTTCGCGCGCGCGGGGAGACCGAATCCGGTCTCCGGTGTGTCCACTGGTGCAGCGGGGAGCGCTCGCGGCCTCCCACTTCGCGTCACTTTAGTCCACCCTGTCGTGCGGTCAATCAACCCGCCTGCGCGTCGCGGACGGGCTCCCCCCGACCTTCACGACTCGTCCATGACAAGGCGGGGCACCCCCGGACCTCACCCGTTCGGCGGGACGTAACCCACACGTGTGGGGTACGTCACAACAAGGCGCAATGACGTTCTTTGTCCACTCCCGTGCCATGCTCCGGGGCCCCCGCCCCACTACGGTCGAACCATGACGACTTCCGCACCCTTCCCGTCAGGCACCGAAGCCGCCATACCGGCCGAGCGGACCGTGACCGACCGGCTGGTCCACGCGAACGCGGACTACGCCTCCGCCTTCACCGACCCGGGCATGGACGCCCGCCCCGTCCTCAAGGTCGCCATCGTGGCCTGCATGGACGCCCGTCTCGACCTGCACGCGGCGCTCGGCCTGGAACTGGGCGACTGCCACACCATCCGCAACGCGGGCGGAGTCGTCACCGACGACGTGATCCGCTCCCTCACCATCAGCCAGCGGGCGCTCGGCACCCGCAGCATCGTGCTCATCCACCACACCGGTTGCGGTCTGGAGACCCTCACCGAGGAGTTCCGCCACGACCTGGAGATGGAGGTCGGACAGCGGCCCGCCTGGGCCGTGGAGGCGTTCCGCGACGTCGACCAGGACGTCCGCCAGTCCATGCAGCGGGTGCGGACCTCTCCGTTCCTGGTGGAGACCGGCGACGTGCGCGGCTTCGTCTTCGACGTCCGCACCGGGCTGCTGCGCGAGATCGACCCGACCTGACCCGGTGGGTGCCGCGCCCGCGCGGCACCCACCCGACCGGATGCGCCCCGCCGTCCGACCGGGCGCGTCCGCCCCCGTCACGGCCGCCCCGCCGAACGGGCGATCCGTCCCGAGGACCGGCCGTGGGCCGCACGAACACCCGGGACGGCCTACGCTGAGACCCTCGGAGCACCACGAGCGGGGGCATACGACGCGACTCCCCGTCCACCCCGTCCGCCGGGCCGCGTTGTCCCTCAGCAGTGACACCGACCGGTGGCGGGCACAAGAATGCGTGGACACGGCGTTGCGGCCCGACCGCGACCCGTGGTGCCCGGGTTTCGGGGTGGGTCGGTCCGCGGCAGCGCGCACCGGCCCTGAATTTGGGGAATCCCCGGCACCGCGAGGCGCCAGGGGGAGGGCCGAGGAGGGCCGGGTGACGACCTATGACGATCGAGCGAGCCTCACGGATCTGACCACCACAGCGGAGCGCGTCCGCGCATCGGTGGAGAGCGTGATCGAGGGCAAGCCGGAGGTCGTACGACTTTCACTGACCGTACTCCTCGCCGAAGGGCACCTGCTCATCGAGGACGTGCCGGGCGTGGGCAAGACCATGCTGGCCAAAGCGCTCGCACGGTCCGTCGACTGCTCCGTGCGCCGCATCCAGTTCACGCCCGACCTGTTGCCCTCGGACATCACCGGGGTGTCGATCTGGGACCAGGAGCGGCGGGACTTCGAGTTCAAACCGGGTGCGATCTTCGCCCAGGTGGTGATCGGGGACGAGATCAACCGGGCCTCCCCGAAGACCCAGTCCGCGCTGCTGGAGTCCATGGAGGAGCGCCAGGTCACCATCGACGGGCACAGCTACGAGCTGCCCGACCCGTTCATGGTGGTGGCCACGCAGAACCCGGTGGAGATGGAGGGCACCTACCCGTTGCCCGAAGCACAGCGGGACCGGTTCATGGCCCGGGTGTCCATCGGCTACCCCAGTCCCGAGGCGGAGTTGGCGATGCTGGGCGTGCACGGCGGCGCCTCCCCGCTGGACGACCTGCAACCGGTGGCCCGCGCGCACGACGTCGCCAAGCTCATCGAGCACGTCCGCACCGTCCACGTCGCCGACACCGTCCGCCGCTACGTGGTCGACCTGGTGGCGGCCACCCGCAACCACCCCGACCTGCGGCTCGGCGCCTCCCCCCGGGCGACGCTGCACCTGCTGCGCGCCACGAAGGCCGCCGCCGCGCTCGCCGGTCGGGAGTACGCGCTGCCGGACGACGTGCAGTCGCTGGCCGCCCCGGTGCTCGCGCACCGGCTGCTGCCCACCCCCCAGGCCCAGTTGAACCGGCGCACCGCCGAGCAGGTGGTGCTGGACATCCTCCAGCGCACCCCCGTGCCGGTCGCACAGCCGGCCGCGGGCGGCGGCTACCCCGGCCGCGGGCCGGGCGCGCCCGTCTTCGGGGAGCGTGCGCCCGGCGCGCGGAGGCTGTGATGACGGCCCCCGGCGATCCGCACCGGGGCGGCCCCCAGCGGGCCCGGGGCGGACCGTGGGCCGCCCTCGGCGGGCTCACCACCCGCGGACGTTCCTTCCTGGCCGCCGGGATCGCCGCCACGGCGTGCGCCTACGTGCTGGGGCAGGGCGACCTGTTGCGGGTCGGGCTGCTGCTGTCCGTGTTGCCTCTGGTGTGCGTGTTGGTGCTGTACCGCACCCACTACCGGGTCGCCAGCAGCCGGGTGCTCACCCCCGCGCGGGTGCCCGCCGGTTCGGAGGCCCGGGTCCAACTGCGGATGGAGAACGTGTCGCGGCTGCCGACCGGACTGTTGATGCTCCAGGACCAGGTGCCCTACGTGCTCGGGCCCCGCCCCCGGTTCATCCTGGACCGGGTGGAGGCCGGCGGCCGGCGCGAGGTGTCCTACCGGGTCCGGTCCGACCTGCGCGGCCGCTACCCCCTGGGCCCCCTCCAACTGCGGCTGGGCGACCCCTTCGGGATGTGCGAGCTGACCCGTTCGTTCACCACCCACGACACTCTCACCGTGGTGCCCCGGGTCGAACAGCTGCCGCCGGTGCGGCTCGGGGGCGCGGCCACCGGGTTCGGCGACGGACGACAGCGTTCGTTGGCCCTCGCCGGCGAGGACGACCTCATCCCGCGCGGCTACCGGTACGGGGACGACCTGCGCCGGGTCCACTGGCGCTCCACCGCCCGCCACGGCGAGCTGATGGTGCGCCGTGAGGAGCAGCCGCAACGCGCCCGCTGCTCGGTCCTGTTGGACACCCGTCGACTCGCCCACGAGGGGGCCGGGCCCGACTCGGCCTTCGAGTGGGCGGTGTCCGGCGCCGCCTCGGTGCTGCTGCACGTGCTGGAACGGGGCCTGTCGGCGCGTCTGCTGACGGACACCGGCGCCTCGGTGCCGGACCAGGGGGGCGACGGATTCGGGGGGTCCGGCCCGTCACCGGAGTCGACCGACACCGGAGGGCTGCTCCTCGACACCCTGGCCGCGGTCGAGCACTCGGACGGGGCGGGACTCTCGCGCGCCCACGACCGGTTGGGCGGCGAACGGGAGGGGCTGCTGGTGGCGTTCCTGGGCGGTCTCGACGAGGAACAGCTCGCGGTGGCCGCCCGGATGCGGCAGCGCGCGGGCACCGCGGTGGCCTTCGTGCTCGACCCGGGGTGGTGGGCCCGTTCGGCCGGCCGCCCCGACGACCGGGGCGAAGGCCGGCTGCGGACCCTGCGCGAGGCGGGCTGGACGGCCCTGGCCGTCACGCCGGGGGCGAGCCTCGCCGAGCTGTGGCGCCGGGCCGACCGGGAGCGCGCCGCAGCGGACGCGGCACCGGGAACGGGAGGATGGTCATGAGCGGCCGATGGCGTCTGGTGCTGTGCGCCTGGTTGGCCACGTTGTCGGCGTCGGCGGCGCTGGTCCCGCTGGTGGACTCGTCCTCCTGGCTGGTCCAGGCCGCGGCGCTGCTCGGGGTGCAGGCGGTGGTGGGCGTGCTGGGCCGGCAGGCCCCGCTCCCCCGGTCGGTGACCCTGCTCGCCCAGGTCCTGGTGACCGTGCTGCTGCTCACCGCGTCCTTCGTCGCGGAACGGGCCCTGCTGGGCTTCGTGCCCGTCCCCGACACGATCACCGCCTTCGCCGAGTTGCTCCGGGACGGCGGCGAGGACGTGGGCCGGTTCGCACCGCCCGCGCCGCTGTCGGACGGGGTGCGGTTGATGCTGGTGAGCGGGGTGCTGCTGATCGGCCTCGCGGTGGACGCGCTCGCCGTGACCTTCCGGGCGGCGGCCCCGGCCGGGTTGCCGCTGCTCACCCTGTACTCGGTCGCCGTGGGGATCGGCGGGGGCGACGCGGGCTGGACCTGGTTCGCGCTCGCCGCCGTCGGCTACCTGCTGCTCCTGCTCGCCGAGGGCCGGGACCGGCTGCTGCGGTGGGGGCGGGTCTTCAGCGGGGCCCCCGCCGCACGCGGCGGTCGGGTCACCGCCGGGTTGGAGAGCGGCCGGACGGTGCCGGTGCGCACCGGCCGTCGGATCGGGGCGATGGCGCTGGGCATCGCCGTGGCCGCGCCGCTGGCCCTGCCCGCCCTGGACGGCGGTCTGCTGGACCGGGACCGCGGCGGCGACGGGGGCGAGCCCGGCGGCGGCACCATCTCCGCGGTGAATCCGCTGGTGTCGCTCCAGAACAGCCTCAACCAGCCCGAGAACCGGGAGGTGCTGCGGTACACCACCGACACCCCCGAACCCCAGGAGCTGTACCTGCGGATCGTCTCCCTCGACGACTTCGACGGCAATGCGTGGAAGCCCTCGGTCCGGGAGATCACGGAGGTGCCCGAGGTGCTGCCGCCGCCCGTGGGCTTGAGCCCGCAGGTCGAGCGCCGCGGGGTCACCACCCGGATCGAGGCGGCCGACTGGTACGCACAGAACTGGCTGCCGATGCCGTTCCCGATGCAGCGGACGGAGATCCCGGGCGACTGGCGCTTCGAACCGGTGGGGCGCACGCTGGTCGGCGACCACGGACAGACCACCCGCGGCGCCCGGTACACGGTGGAGAGCCTGCTCGTCGAACCCACCGCGCAGGACCTGGCGAACGCGCCGGCGCCGCCCCCGGAGTTCGTCCGCGAGTTCACCCGGGTGCCGGACTCCCTGCCGGACGTGGTCGCGGAGGAGGCCCGCCGGGTCACCGCGGGCGCCTCGAACGACTACGAGCGGGCCGTCAAGCTCCAGGACTGGTTCTCGGTCGACGGCGGCTTCACCTACGACACGGAGGTCACGGCGGGGACCGGAGCGGCGGCGATCGCCCGGTTCCTCACCCAGAAGCAGGGCTTCTGCGTGCACTTCTCCTTCTCGATGGCCGCGATGGCCCGCACGCTCGGGATACCGGCCCGGGTCGCCGTGGGCTTCACCCCCGGCTCCCCGGGCACGGACGGCACCGTGTCGGTGGGGCTCAGGGACGCCCACGCCTGGCCCGAGCTGTACTTCGAGGGGGTCGGCTGGACCCGGTTCGAGCCCACGCCGAGCCGGGGCTCGGCCCCGGACTACACCCGGGCCCAGCGCCCCTCGGACACGCCGAGCGCCTCGGCCGCGCCGAGCCGCTCGGCGAGTGCGGCACCCTCGGCCGCGCCCTCCCGCACCGAGACCTGCTCGGTGGAGCAGCGCCGGTTGGACGGCAGCTGCGGGGCCGCCTCGCCCTCCGCCGCGGCCGGTGCCGCGGGAAGCGGCGAGGGTCCGCCCTGGACGGGCCTGCTGATCGGCTTGGGGGTGCTGGTCGCACTGGCGCTGCCGTTCGGGCCCGCCCTGTGGCGGGCCCGGGTGCGGGCGGTACGGCTCGGGTCCTCCCCGGGACGCACGGAGGCGGACGCCGCCGCCCGGGTCCTGGCCGCCTGGCAGGAGCTGGTCGACTCGGCCTGGGACCACGGAATCGCTCCCGATCCCTCCCGCACGCCCCGGGCGGTGGCGGCACGGATCGTCCGCACGGCCGGCTTGGACGGGGCGGCCGGGGCCGCGGCGCACCGGGTGGCCGAGGCCGTCGAGCAGGTGCTGTACGCGCCGGCGCCGCGGGCCGTCGCCGGCCTCGGGGACGAGGTGCGGACGGTGCGCGCGGCACTGGACCGGTCGGTGGGGCGCACGGCCCGGTTGCGGGCCGGGCTGGCGCCCCGGTCCGCGGTGCGGTTGCTGTGGGCGGGCAGCGAACGCTGGACGGCGCTGCGGGTGCGGACGACCGGGGCACTGCCCCGGTGGGCCCTGCTGCGGCGCTGAGCGCGACGGGGTGGGTCGCCGGGCTCGCCGGCGACCCACCGCCTCCCGGGGCGCATGCGAAGGGCGCCCTCCGCATGCGTCGGAGGGCGCCCTGGCGTCTAGGGGGCGCAGGCCGGGGCCGGCGCCGGGCGGATCGGTGGTCGAGGGGTGCCCCAGGGGTGGGACGGTGGGCTCAGCGCCCGCCCTCCTGCTCGTCGCGGCGGCGCTGCCACCGCTGCTCGATGCGGTTCATCATCGACCGGCGCTGCCGGTCCTGCGGCCGGGCGGGATGGGCCCCTGGTACGGAACCGACCTGTTCACCCGGCTTGGGCGCCTTGCGCCATCCGGTGACGGCGAGCACCGCACACCCCAGCATGACGAGGAAGCCGACCACGCTGATCCAGATCTGCTGGGCGACCATTCCGGCCATGAGGAGTGCGATACCCACCAGGAAGCCTGCGGCCGCCTGGTACACCCGGCGTCGGGTGTACGTACGCAGCCCGCTTCCCTCAAGCGCTGTCGCGAACTTCGGATCTTCGGCGTACAGCGCTCGCTCCATCTGCTCGAGCATGCGCTGCTCGTGCTCCGAGAGCGGCACGGAGTCCTCCTCATCGTGCAGTCGCCGGGGCGACCGGGGGGTTCCCTTCAGGATAGGCAGGGAATCGCCCCCGTGAAACCCGCCCCTCTACGCCAATTCGCCAGTCCGAGCCCGTCGTGGCGGATCGGCCCGCTGAGGCGTCCATTCCCCGGCGACCCGTCCGTCATGCCGGACCGTCTCTCTCGATCATACGGCGAGTGCCGGCCGATCGGGTGGTGTGTGGCGTACTGCATCCGCCGCAGCGCCCCTGATCAGGGCGGCAACGGCGACGGGAGGCGGAGCGGGCACGGGGGCGGGGGTCACTCCCCGTCGGGCTCCGGGCGGGCCGCGAGGACGTGCAGCTGGGTCGCCACGGCGTGGAAGGCGTCGAGCTCGGCCACGGCGGCCTCCAGCCGCAGCAGGGCGTCCAGCGCCCCCGGCTCGGTGTCCACCAGGACCCCGGGCACCAGGTCGGCGAAGACGCGCACGCCGTGCACCGCGTCCACCCGGGCACCGGCCGCGTTCACCAGTTCGGCGAGTTGCGCGGCGGTGAAGCGCCGGGGCACCGGGTCGCCCTCGCCCCAACGGCCGTCCGGGTCGTCGAGCGCCCGGTGGGCCTCGGCGAAGTGACCGGCCAGGGCGCGGGCCAGGACCGCGCCGCCGAGGCCGGCCGCCAACAGGCTCAGCACCCCGTCGGGCCGCAGGGCGCCGACCGCGTTGCGGATGCCCTCCGCCGGGTCGTCCACGTACTCCAGGACGCCGTGGCACAGCACGACGTCGTGGCCGTCGCGCTCCACGACGTCGAAGAGTCCGAGGGCGTCGCCCTGGACCCCGGTGACGTGGCCCTCGACCCCGGCTTCGGCGGCCCGCCGCTCCAGGGCGAACAGCGCGTTGGGGCTGGGGTCGACCACGGTCACCCGGTGGCCGAGGCGGGCGACGGGTACGGCGAAGTTGCCGCTGCCGCCTCCGGTGTCCAGGACGTCGAGCACCTCGCGTCCCGTGGTCTTGACCCGCTGGTCGAGGGCGTCCTTCAGCACGTCCCAGACCACGGCGGTTCGGAGGGAGGCGCGGGGGCGCATCGGGTCCGACACTGCAACTGACTCCTCGGCACGGCACCGTCCGGCGGGCGGCGGTAGCGATCGGCGCGCCCCGCCCGTCCGGCCGGGCACGGGCCCGGCCGGCGGGGGAGGCTTTCAGGTCATCCCACCCTATTGCCTCGCCGCCGCGGACGGGTCAGCCCGCGTCCGCCACCGGTGGTGGCGCGGCGGGCCGGGACCGCACCGGGCGCGGCACCAGCATCCGTTCGACCAGCCGCAGGAACACTCCGGCGTCGCGCAGCAGCGCGTCGGCGTCCTGGGGGCGGGCCGCGCCCGTGATCCCGGCTTCGGCCCGGGCCCGGCGGTCGGCGCCGGCGGCGAACAGCGCACTCCATTCGGCCAATTCGGGGGCGACCTCGGGCAGCACCTCCCAGGCGCTGCGTATGGCGGGGCGACGGCGTCCGGGCGGCTCGGGCCGGGCCCGGGCGGCGAGGACGGCCGCCGCGGTGCGCAGGGCGGCGAGGTGGGCGGTGGCGTAGCGCTCGTTGGGGGCGGTGCGGGCGGCGGCCTCGTCCAGTCCGGCGCGGGCCTTGGCCAGCAGGTCGAGGGCGGCGGGCGGGGCACCGGTGCGGCGGGGCACCGGGTGCACGTCGCCGGCGGGGCTGCCGTGGGCACGGTGGTACGGCGCGGCTGCCGCGGAGGAATGGGCCATGACGAACCTCCTGTCGTCCGTGAACGGCACGGATGCCGTTCACCGCCCATCGTGGGGCACCCCTCTGACAACGCGGTCCGACCTGCGGTTCCGCGCCGGGCGGCGCGGCCGGGAAGCGGGCCGGCGGGGCGGGCCTGTGAGAATCGGGGGCATGCGGAGCAGCACTCGACGTCAGGCGACCCGGCAGAAGCTGTACGAGGCCGCCGTGACCCTGATCGCCGAGCAGGGGTTCTCGGCGACGACCGTGGACGAGATCGCCGAGCGGGCGGGGGTGGCCAAGGGAACGGTGTACTACAACTTCGCCACCAAGTCGGTCCTGTTCGAGGAGTTGCTGCGGCACGGCGTGGGTTTGCTCGTCGCCTCGCTGCGGGAGGCCGCCGAGGGCTCCCGGCGGGCGGGCGGGACGAGTGCGGACGCCCTGGACGCGATGGTCCGGGCGGGGTTGGTCTTCGTCGAACGGCACCCGGCGTTCGTGCGGCTGTACGTGGCGGAGCTGTGGCGCACCAACCGGGCCTGGCAGCCCACGTTGACGACGGTCCGGCGGGAGGCGGTGGCCGTGGTCGAGGAGGTGCTGCGGGCCGGGGTCGCGGCGGGTGAGCTGGGTGGGGACGAGGAGCCGCTCGACGTGCCGCTGACCGCGTCGGCGCTGGTCGGCACGGTCCTGGTGGCCGCGCTCGACTGGCGGTCGTTCCAGCCGGAGCGGTCCGTGGACGAGGTGCACGCGGTGCTGTCCCGGTTGCTGCCCGGGCGGGGCGGCGGGCGGTGAACGCTCCTGCGCGGTGCGTGCCGGAGCACGCACCGCGCAGGAGCGCCGCGTGTGCGCGAGCCCGTACCGGACCGGCGGCCCCCGTGTCGCTCGGGCTTCCCCGTGCGCCCCCGTCCCCCGTGGTCCGGGCTCCGGGCACCGCGGCCGGTCCGCCGCCCCGTGTCGGCGGTGCGTCCGCGGTGCCCCGCTCCGTGGGACCCACTCTTCCGGTCCCGTTGCGGCACCCTCATCCGTACGGGTACTCATCCCCCTCTGAGTACCCGTCCCCGGTGCCGCCGGAACGGCGGATACAGTCGCGGCATGGGACGGATCGTGGTGATCGGCGCGGGCATGGGCGCCATGGCGGGCGCCGCACGGCTGGCGGTGGCGGGCCACCGCGTGGTGGTGTGCGAGCGTCGGGAGACCTACGGCGGGGCGCTGGGGCGCTTCGCCCGGGACGGCTTCGGCTTCGACACCGGGCCCGGTCTGTTGCTGCTGCCCGCCGTGCAGCGGGACCTCTTCGTCAAGACCGGCAAGGAGCCGCTGGAGCGGTGCGTCGGGCTCCGCCAGGTGGAGCCGGCGGTGCGGCACCTCTTCGCGGACGGCACCGGGGTGTCCCTGCCGAACTCGTCGCGCGCGGGCGTCCGCGAGGCGCTGGACGAGGGGCTCGGCGGCGGTGCGGGCGAGCGGTGGGCCGCGTTCGTGAACCGGGCCCGGGACGCCTGGGACCGGGCCCGCCGGCCCCTGCTGGAGGAGCCGTTGTGGCCCAACTGGCAGGTGCTCGCCGACCGCGAGCCCTATCCGGCGGAGCCGGTGAAGCGGCTGTGGCGCCGGGACCGCACCGCGAGCACGGTGCGGGAGATCGCCGAGTGGGAGTTGGCGGGCGAGCCACGGCTGCGGGCGCTGCTGGAGAGCCACCCCCTGGAGTGGGGGCTCGATCCGCGGACCGCCCCGGCCGCTGCGGCCGTGCTGCCCTACTTGGAACAGACCTTCGGGGTCTGGTCGGTGGACGGCGGGATGCGCGCGCTGGCCACCGCCGTGTACGAGCGGTGTCGCGCCCGCCGGGTGGAGTTCCGCTTCGGGGCCCCGGTGGCCCGGATCGTGGTGGCCGACGGGCGGGCGGCGGGCGTCGAACTCGGTGACGGGGAGGTGCTGGAGGCGGACCACGTGGTCGCCGGGGTGGCTCCGGCCGTCCTGGACGTGCTGGTGCCCGGTACCGCACTGCGCGCCCCGGACGAGGTGCCGGCGCAGCGCGTCGGCGCGAGCCGGCTGACGGTGTTCCTGGCCCTGCGGGGCGCCCGGCCCGAGGGCACCGCGCACCGGACGGTGGTCCACTCCGTCGATCCGGACGGCGAGGTGGAGGCGCTGTTCGGTACGGTGCCGACGCTGCCCGGGCACCCCACGGTGCAGGTGCTGCGCACGGGCGACCCGGCGGGCGTCCCGGACGCGGAGCACGAGGCGGTGACGTTGACCGCGACCGTCCCCGCGGACGGCGGGACGGCGACGGAAGCGTACGAGCGGGCGGCCGGGCGGATGGCGGAGGCGGCCGAGCGGGCGGTGCCCGGATTGGCGGACCGGCTGCTGTGGCGGGAGGTGCGCACCCCCGTGCAGGTCGCGGCGGACACCGCGGCCCCGGGCGGCGCCGTGCCGGCCCCCGCGCTGGCGGCGGCCGGCGGCCGGTTGCTGCACCAGGCCAACGACACCCGGGTGCCGGGGCTGTTCCTGGTCGGCGGTTGGTCCCACCCGGGCGGCGGGCTGCCGCACGCGGGCATGTCGGGGGCGCTGGTGGCCGGACTCATCGTGGAGGGGCCGGAGTTCCGCGGCTCCCAGTGAGCGCCGGCGGTCGGTCGCCGGATCAGTAGCGGTACGGCTGGCGCTCGTCGTGCTCGGGGTCGTAGGCGCCCTGGTATCCGTCGTACGGCGCCTCGGGGACGGGCGGGAGGCCGTCGGCGGCGGTGATGCGCTGCTGGGGGACCCAGACCCCGCCGGGCGGGGTGTCCTGGTAGCCCTCCCCGACGTAGGGGTCCTGCCCGTAGGTCGGTGCGTACGGGTCGTGGGGGGCGTCGAAGCCGCCGGGCGCCGGGTAGGGGTCGGCGTAGGCGGCGTACTGCTGCGTCCCGGGGTCGTAGGCGCCGCGGTAGGGGTCCTCCGCCGCCGGGTGGGCGGCGTAGCCGAGGTGGGCGGGGTCGGGGCCGAATCCGGGTGCGTGCTCGGGGTGTCGGTCGGCGTACCCGTCGTACCCTTCGTACCCGTCGACGGCCGGGCCGCCGCGGTCGGATGCGGGGCCGTCCGCGTCGAAGACGGGTCCGATGGTGGTGGCGGCGTTGGCGAAGTCCTCCGCGGACGCGGGGCCGGGGGCGTCCGGGAAGCCGGGCACCCGGTCGAAGGTCGCCGTCTCCTCCATCCCGGACACCCGGAGCGTGGGTTCCTGGTGGGTCTGCTCGTGGTTGCGGCGGCGCTTGCTGGCGCCCGGGCGCCCGCCGATCGCCCACCCGGTGGAGAAGCCCTGGCGGAAGGACATGGTCACGTAGGTCTGTCCGATGGCGAAGGCGATCGCGCCGATGCCGATCACCACCACCGAGGGGACGACCACGCCGACGACCACGCCCAGGAAGCCGCAGAAGGCGAGCAACCGCCAACGGAGCCTGGCCTTGTACTGCAGGAGCACCTCGCCCAACAGCCACAACGCGACGATGCCGAACGCGATGTAGAGGACCGCCCAGCCCATGTACGCCCCTCTCGTGCGGTCGGCGCCGTGCGCGTACGACCGGCTCAGGACCGCGTGCGGTGCAGTCCCAGGTTCTCGTGGATTTCCAGCGTCGCGGTCGAGTTGTTCAGCGTGATGAAGTGCAGCCCGGGCACGCCCTCGTCGAGGAGCCTCGCGCAGAACTCGGTCGCGAACGCGATTCCCATGGAGCGTACAGCCGCGGGATCGTCCTTGGCGGAGAGCATCCTCTCTTTCAGCTCCGCGGGGAAGACGGCGGTGCTGAGCTGCCCCAGCCGTTCGAGTTGGCGGATGCTCGTGACGGGCATGACCTCGGGGATGATCGGCGTCCGGCAGCCGGCCGCCTCGACCCGGTCGCGCAGCCGCAGGTAGGCCTCGGGGTCGAAGAACATCTGGGTGATGGCGTAGTCGGCGCCGGCGCGGCACTTGTCGACGAAGTGCCGCACGTCCGCGTCCCAGTCGGGCGAGCGGGGGTGCATCTCCGGGAAGGCGGCGACGCCCACGCAGAAGTCGCCGGACTCCTTGATGAGCCGGACGAGTTCGACGGCGTAGGTGAGGCCCTCGGGGTGCGGGACCCAGTCGCCCATGGGGTCGCCGGGCGGGTCGCCGCGGACGGCGAGCATGTTGCGGATGCCGGCGTCGGCGTACTGGCCGATGATGTTGCGCAGTTCCGCGAGCGAGTGGTTGACGGCGGTCAGGTGGGCGACCGGGGTCAGGGTGGTGTCGGAGGCGATCTGCTCGGTGGCCCGGACCGTGCCCGACCGGGTGGAGCCGCCCGCACCGTAGGTCACCGAGACGAAGCTCGGCGCGACGGCCTCGACGCGGCGCAGCGCGTTCCAGAGGTTCCGCTCGCCCTTGGGGGTCTTGGGCGCCCAGAACTCGAAGGAGTACGTCGTCCTTCCGGATGCGAGCATGTCACGGACCGTGTGCGCACGGTCCGTCCTGGTGGAAGCTGTCCCAAGGGCCATAACGGCAGGTTAGCCAGGCCGGAGCCGTCACCCAACCGGGCGTCCGGCAAAAGCGGCAAATGACGCTCCGCTGTCCATCCCTCGGACACTTTTCGTCTCATCCGTCGTGGGCCGTGGGGCTCGTCCCCCACCGGGCCGTCCACATCGCGGACGGTCCGGCACGGGGAACGGACCTACCGGTCACGCAACCGGCGGGCGAACTCGGCGGCGGCCGCCGCGGGGTCGGACGCCTCGGTGATCGCCCGGACGACCACCACCCGACGGGCGCCCGCGTCGAGGACCTCGTCGAGGGTGCCCAGGTCGATGCCGCCGATGGCGAACCAGGGCCGCTCCGGGCGGGCCGCGGCGGTGCGCCGGACCAGGTCCAGCCCCGGTGCGTGACGGCCCGGCTTGGTCGGGGTGGGCCAGCAGGGGCCGGTGCAGAAGTAGTCGGCGCCCGGCTGCGCGGCCGCCGCCTCCGCCTCCGCCACGGCGTGGGTGGAGCGGCCGATCAGCACGTCCTCGCCGAGGACGGCCCGGGCGGCGGGCACCGGCAGGTCGCCCTGGCCCAGGTGGAGCACGTCGGCCCCGATGGCGTGCGCGACGTCCGCCCGGTCGTTCACCGCGAGGAGCGTGCCGTGGCGACGGCACGCCTCGGCGAAGACCCGGAGGTGGTCGAGTTCCTCGGCGGCCTCCATGCCCTTGTCGCGCAGTTGCACGATGTCGACGCCGGCCCCGAGGACGGCGTCCAGGAACTCCGGCAGGTCGCCCCGACGGGTGCGGGCGTCCGTGCAGAGGTAGAGCCGGGCCGCGGCGAGCCGGGCCCCTCGGGTGCCGCCCGCCGGTGCGGCGTCGGTGGCGGCGGTGGTGGCAGAGGCGGCGGCGCCCATGTGCGGTGTCCCCCCGGGGTGGTGCGGAACGGATCGGGTGGGGTGTGCGGGCCCGACCGCCCGGTCGGGCCCGCACACCGCCGTGCGTGGGCCCGTCGACCGGCGGTCGAGGGGCCCACGCACGGTAGGTCACACGGCGAGCGCCTGCGCCCGGCGCTTCACCTCCGTGCCCCGGTTCTCGCTCAGGGCCTGGGCCGGCGTTCCCGGCAGGCTCGGGTCGGGAGTGAAGAGCCACTCCAGCATCTCTTCGTCGGTGAAGCCGTCGTCCCGCAGGAGCGTGAGGGTACCGCTGAGCCCCTTGACGACCTTGTCGCCGTCGATGAAGGCCGCCGGTACGTGCAGCGCCCTGTTCTCGCCACGGCGCACGGCGATCAGCTGGCCTTCCTTGACCCACTGCCGGACGCGCGTCACCTCCACGCCGGTCACTTCGGCGATGTCGGGGAGGGTGAGCCAGGCGGGGACGAGAGCATCAATCTTTACGTCAATCTCGGTCACGCCCCCAAGCCTGCCACTTCCCCCTGACATCGGAAAAGCGGCCCGCTGCCGGTGCCGCCGACCGGCCCCGCCGCGCACCGCCCGAGCGGGTCAGCGCAGGGCCGACTTCAGGGGCAGTCCGGGGTCCGCCAACAGCGCCGGATCCAGGGCCGCGCCGGACTCGATGAGCTTGCGGCCCTGGGTGAGGTCCCGGGGCCGGCCCACCGACAGCACCGCCACCAGCCGCTCCTCCCGCAGCCAGCACACCGCCCAGGCGGCCCCCGCGGGGTCCCCGCGCCACACCGTGGCGTCGGCGTCGGCGTGGTGGCCCGCGTACTGCACGAAGCGCCCGAACTGCTCGGACCAGAAGTAGGGCACCGGGTCGTAGGGCGCGGGCGCCGCCCCGACGATCCCGGCGGCGACCGTGCGCGGCCCCTGGAGCGCGTTGTCCCAGTGGTGCACCAGCAGGCGCTCCCCGTAGCGGGCGGAGGGGAAGGAGGCGCAGTCCCCGACGGCGTAGACGCCGGGGACGGAGGTCCGCAGGAGGTCGTCGGCGAGCACCTCCCCGTACGCCCCCAGCGCGATCGGGGAGCCGGCGAGCCACCCGGTCGCGGGGCGGGCGCCGACGCCCACCACCACCGCGCCCGCGGGCAGCGCCGTGCCGTCCTCCAGCACCACCGTGCCGGGCTCGACGCGGGCCACCCGGGCGCCGGTGCGCAGGGTGGCGCCGGCCTGGGCGTACCAGTCGGCCATCGGCGCGGCGACCTCGGCGGGCAGCGCGCCGGCGAGCGGCCGGTCGGCGGCCTCCACCACGGTCACCGGGCACCCCGCCTCACGGGCGGCGGTCGCGAACTCGGCGCCGATCCAGCCGGCGCCGACCACGACCACGTCCCGTCCGTCCGCGAGGACCGGCCGCAGCCGTGCGGCGTCGTCGAGGGTGCGCAGCAGGTGCACCCCCGGCACGCCCTCCGTGCCGGGCAGTCGCACCGGCTCGGCGCCGGTCGCGATCACCAGGGTGTCGTAGGGCACCGGGCCGGCCTCGGTGTCCAGGAGGCGTTCCTCGGGACGGAGCCCGGTGACCTCCAGGCCGAGCCGCAGCTCGACGTCGAGGTCCGGGAAGTCGATGTCGAAGGCGGAGTCCTCCGCCTTGCCGAGGAGGACGGCCTTGGAGAGCGGCGGTCGGTCGTAGGGCTGGTGGGGCTCGGCGCCGATCAGCAGCACCGGACCGGTGTAACCCTGTTCGCGCAGGGCGACGGCGGTCTGCACCCCGGCCATCCCCGCACCCGCGATGACGACCCCCGCGGGGGTCGGTTCCGTCGTTCGGTCCGTCGCCGGCTCGCTCACCGCGGCCACCTCGCCATCCTCGTACGCTTCCGCTGCCTGCACTGCGCGCCCGCCGCGGGCCGCACCGGCCCCGCGGGGCCACGATAGACAACCCCCCGGCCGCACCGCGCCGGTCAGGCGGCGTCCGCGAGCTCCTCGACGACGCTCGTCCCGCGTCCGGGGCCGGACTCCCACTCCCAGGTCTCCAGCAGCCGCAGCCGCCCGTCGGGCAGCACCAGCACCTCGGAGGTGCAGCGGCCGCAGGCGGTGGTGCCGTCGGTGCGCAGTTGGACGTAGCGGAAGTCGAGCCGGTCCCCGTCGCGGGTGCCCACGAGGTGGCCGCGGACCACGTCCCCGCCCGCGTACTCGGCCCAGACGACGCCGTCCCGCTCGTGGTACGCGAAGCGGGTGCGGGGGCCGACCTGACCGGGCGCCTGCTCCACGACGGGAGCGAAGACCCGGCCGTCGAGCGCCGGCGCACCCGGGGCGGACGGAGGGACGGGCCGGGGCGTCTGTCGGGGCACGGGGCGGCTCCCTCTACTGGCGTGCGGGGCATCGGGTTAGGGTGGCCAAGGTAACTCGCGGGAGCCCGGACGACCGGGCTGAGAGGGGGGCTGACCGGCCGCCGACCGTACGAACCTGATCCGGGTCATGCCGGCGAAGGGAGGAGCGGGACAGCCATGTCTCGTACAGCGGACGTGTTGGTCGTCGGCGGCGGACTGATCGGTCTGGTGACCGCGTGGCGGGCCGCCCAGCGGGGGTTGGGCACCGCGGTGGTGGACCCCGCGCCGGGCGGCGGCGCCGCCCGGGTGGCGGCCGGGATGCTGGCCGCGGTCAGCGAGCTGCACCCCGGCGAGGAGACCCTGCTGGCCCTCAACACCGCTTCGGCGCAGGCGTATCCGGCGTTCGTCGCCGAACTCTCCGCCGTCACCGGGGCGGACCTCGGCTACCGGCGGTGCGGCACCCTCGCCGTCGCCCTGGACGCGGACGACCGGGCCCAGTTGCGGGAGTTGCACGCCGTGCAGACCGCGGCCGGGCTCAGCTCCGAGTGGCTCAGCGGCCGGGAGTGCCGGCGGCTCGAACCGATGCTCGCGCCGGGGGTGCGGGGTGGCTTGCGGGTCGACGACGACCACCAGATCGACCCCCGCCGGCTCGCCGCCGCCCTGGTCACCGCCTGTGCCGCGGCCGGCGTGGTCTTCCACCGGCAACGGGCCGGGCGGCTGCGGACGGACGGGGAGCGCGCCACGGGCGTGGTGCTCGCCGACGGCACCGCGCTGGCCGCCGGGCGGGTCGTCCTGGCCGCCGGCAGCCTCAGCGGCCGGCTCGCCGGCGTCCCGCAGGAGGTGCTGCCCCCGGTGCGCCCGGTCAAGGGCCAGGTGCTGCGGCTGACCGTGCCCCCGGCGCACGCCCCGTTCCTGAGCCGGACGGTGCGGGCGGTGGTGCGGGGCGGACAGGTGTACCTGGTGCCGCGCGAGAACGGTGAGCTCGTCCTCGGCGCCACCAGCGAGGAACTCGGCTGGGACACCAGCGTCACCGCCGGCGGCGTCTACGAACTGCTGCGGGACGCGCACGAGTTGGTGCCCGGCATCACCGAACTCCCGCTCGTCGAGACCCTGGCCGGCCTGCGGCCCGGCTCCCCCGACAACGCGCCGCTGCTCGGCCCGACCGCGCTGGACGGCCTGTTGCTGGCCACCGGGCACTACCGCAACGGCGTCCTCCTCGCGCCGATCACCGGGGACGTCCTGGCGCACGCCCTGGTGCACGGCGAGCTGCCGCCCGCCGCCCGTCCCTTCTCGCCCCTCCGGTTCGCCCGCCTCCCCCAGGAGCAACCCGTATGACCGTGCCGTCCGCCGCCGGGGCCGCGCCCCTGCGCGTCACCCTCAACGGAGAAGCCCGGGACGTCACGCCCGGGACCACCCTCGACCAGCTGGTCGCCCAGCTCACCGCCGCGCCCGCCGGGGTCGCCGCGGCCCTCAACGAAACGGTCGTGCCGCGCACCGGCTGGCCGCTGACCGCGGTCCGCGACGGCGACCGGGTCGAAGTGCTCACCGCCGTCCAGGGGGGCTGACCGATGGCCGACGACCCGTTCCTGCTCGGTGGCCGCAGCTACGACTCCCGACTGATCATGGGCACCGGGGGCGCCCCCAGCCTGGACGTGCTGGAGCGCTCCCTGGTGGCCTCCGGCACCCAGCTCACCACCGTGGCGATGCGCCGGGTGAACCCGACCACGGCCGGGTCGGTGCTGTCCGTCCTGGAGCGGCTCGGGATCCAGGTGCTGCCCAACACCGCGGGCTGCTTCACCGCGGGCGAGGCGGTGCTCACCGCCCGGCTGGCCCGGGAGGCGCTCGGCACCAGCCTGGTCAAGTTGGAGGTCATCGCCGACGAGCGCACCCTGTTGCCCGATCCGGTGGAGTTGCTGGACGCCGCCGAGATCCTCGTCGACGACGGGTTCACCGTGCTGCCGTACACCAACGACGACCCGGTGCTGGCCCGCAAGCTGGAGGACGTGGGGTGCGCGGCGGTGATGCCCCTGGGCTCGCCCATCGGCTCCGGGCTGGGCATCCGCAACCCGCACAACTTCGAACTGATCGTGGAGCACGCGGGGGTGCCCGTGATCCTGGACGCCGGTGCCGGTACCGCCTCGGACGTGGCTCTCGCCATGGAGCTGGGTTGCGCCGGGGTGATGCTGGCGTCGGCGGTCACCCGGGCGCGGGTGCCGGTGCAGATGGCGCGGGCCATGCGGTACGCGGTCGACGGCGGGCGGCTGGCGTACCGCGCCGGGCGCATCCCCCGGCGCTTCTTCGCACGGGCCAGCTCGCCGACGACGGGGCAGGCCCGGCTGGACCCGGAGCGCCCCGCGTTCTGAGCCGGCGCACGGGCTCGCGGGGGCGCGCACCCACCTGGGCTGCGCGCCCTGCTTCCGCCGGCTCTTAGACTGCCTCCGTGGACACGTCGCTTCAGGACCCGCTGCTCGGGCACGTGCTGGACGCCCGCTACCGGGTGGACGCGAAGATCGCGACGGGCGGCATGGCCACCGTCTACCGGGCCCTGGACATCCGCTTGGACCGGGTGGTCGCCCTGAAGGTCATGCACCCGGCGCTGGCCGTGGACGCGAGCTTCGTGGAGCGGTTCATCCGCGAGGCCAAGTCGGTGGCCCGGCTCTCCCACCCCAACGTGGTCGGCGTCTTCGACCAGGGCGCCCAGGGCGCGTACGTGTACCTGGCGATGGAGTACGTCGCCGGCTGTACCCTGCGGGACGTGCTGCGCGAGCGGGTGGCCCTGCGTCCCGGGGCCGCGCTGGACGTGCTGGAGTCGGTGCTCGCCGCCCTCGGCGCCGCGCACCGGGCGGGCTTCGTCCACCGGGACGTGAAGCCGGAGAACGTCCTGGTCGGGGACGACGGACGGGTCAAGGTGGCCGACTTCGGCCTGGTCCGGGCCGCGGGCAGCGGCACCGGCACGACCGGCACCGTGCTCGGCACCCTGGCCTACCTGGCCCCGGAGCAGGTGGCCGAGGACCCGGCGGCGGACCGGGACTCGGGCGCCCGGGTGGACGTGTACGCCTGCGGGATCGTCCTCTACGAGATGCTCACCGGCCACAAGCCGCACGCCGGGGACTCGGCGGCCTACGTGATCTTCCAGCACGTCCACCAGGACGTGCCGGCACCCTCCGCGGCGGTGCCCGGGCTGCCGGTGGCCCTCGACGAGTTGGTCGCCTCCGCCACCGCCCGCGACCCGCGGCTGCGGCCGGCCGACGCGGTGGAGCTGCTCGCCGCGCTGCGCCTGGCCCGGGACGCCCTCACCCCGGCGCAGTTGGACGCGGCGCCCCCGCAGGCGCGGGAGGCCGCGCCCGGGGGCCGGGACACCTCCGAGGACCGGACCAGCGTCATCCCCCGGGCCCTCGGCACCCCGCCCCCGTCCCCGTCGGACGACCCGGACCGGGGGGTGCAGCGCACCGCGCTGCTCGCCCGGCCGGCGCGGTCCCGCCCGGGCCGGCGCGGGGGGCGTCCGCCGCGGGCGGTACTGGCCGGGGTGGGTGCCCTGCTCGCGGTGGTGCTCGGCATCGGCGTCTGGTACATCAACTCCGGCCAGTTCACCCGGGTCCCGGCCCTGCTCACCCAGACCGAGGCCGACGCCCGTGCCCGGCTCACGGACGCCGGGCTGGACGTCGGGAAGGTCCGCCGGGCGTACAGCGACACCGATCGGCGCGGCACCGTGATCGCCACCGAGCCGGCCGCCGGCGAGCGCATCCGCGGCAACGGGAGCGTCGGGCTGACGGTCTCGCTGGGGCCGCGGACGGTGCGGGTGCCCGACGTCACCGACCGGACGCTGGCCGTGGCCCGCAAGGAGCTGAAGGCGGTCGGACTGGTGCCCGGCATGGTCACCGAGGAGTTCGACGCCTCGGTGCCCCGGGGCGAGGTGATCAGCACCGATCCGGCGCCGGACACTCCGCGGCGGGCGGGGTCGGCGGTCGCGATCACCCTGAGCCGGGGCACCCCGGTCGAGGTGCCCGACGTCAGCGGTCGCCCCCTGGACGAGGCGAGGGAGGCGCTGGCCGCACGGGGGCTGGAGACCGAGGTGGCCTCGGAGCGGGTGCACGCCAAGGTGCCCGCGGGCGAGGTGGCACGGCAGTTCCCACGGGCCGGCTACGAGGCCGCCGAGGGGGAGGCCGTCACCCTGACGCTCTCCGACGGCCCCGAGATGATCGAGGTCCCGGACGTGGTCGGGGACTCGGTGGACGACGCCCGGCAGACCCTGGAGGCCGCCGGGTTCGCGGTGAAGGAGGACCGGGGCATCCTCGGGCTGTTCGGCGACACGGTGCGCGGACAGTCGGTGGACGCGGGCCAGAAGGCGCCCGAGGGCTCGGAGATCACCCTCAGCATCCGCTGAGTCCGCACCGGCGGCCGGTCGGCTCCGGCGGCGTGAAACCCTGGTGGGGTGACTGTCACCCCGCTCCGCAACCCCGTCGGCGGCCATGTCCCGGTCGCCGGCGGCCTGGCCTCCACCGGCCTGGCGTACGCCCGTGAGATGGGCGCCGAAGCCGTTCAGGTCTTCGTCGCCAACCCCCGGGGCTGGGCCACCCCGCCCGGCGATCCGCGCCAGGACGAGGAGTTCCGCACGGCCTGCGCCGCCGCGGGCACGCAGGCGTACGTGCACGCCCCGTACCTCGTCAACGTCGGCTCCCACACCGAGGCGACGGCCCGGTCCTCGGTGGTGTCGCTACGGCACTCGCTGCGCCGGGCCCGGGCGATCGGGGCGCTGGGGGTGGTCGTCCACACCGGTTCGGCGACCGGCGGACGGGAACGGAAGGTGGCCCTGGCGCAGGCGCGGGAGCTGGTGCTTCCGCTGTTGGACGAGCTGACGCACGAGGACGACCCGTTCCTGTTGCTGGAGTCGACGGCCGGGCAGGGCTCCTCGCTCTGCTCGCGGATGGAGGACTTCGGACCGTACTTCGAGGCGCTGGACTCCCATCCGAAGCTGGGCGTCTGCCTGGACACCTGCCACGCCTTCGCCGCGGGACACGACCTGGCCGGCCCGGGCGGGATGGACGAGGCCCTCGACACCCTGGTGCGCACGGTGGGGAGCGGCCGGTTGAAGCTCGTCCACGCCAACGACTCCCAGGCGGACGTGGGCTCGCACCGGGACCGGCACGCCAACATCGGTGCGGGTCGGATCGGTGCGGACCCGTTCCGGGCCCTCCTCGCCCATGCCGCGACCGAGGGCGTTCCGCTGGTGATCGAGACCCCGGGCGGCAAGGACGGGCACACCGACGACGTGGCGCTGTTGAAGCGGCTCAGGACGGGCGGGCGGTCCACCCCCTAGGGGTACGGCGTCGGGTGGTCAGCAGGAACGCCTGCGCACCGGGCCGGTCAGAGTTCGGGGCCCTCGCCCGGTGCCTCCTGGTACGAGTACCGCTGCTCGCGCCAGGGGTCGCCGACGTTGTGGTAACCCCGTTCCTCCCAGAAGCCCCGGCGGTCGGCGGTCATGTACTCGACGCCGCGGACCCACTTGGGCCCCTTCCAGGCGTACAGGTGGGGCACCACGAGACGCAGCGGGAAGCCGTGCTCGGCAGTGAGCAGCTCACCGTCCTTGTGGCTGGCGAAGACGGCCCGCTCGGCACCGAAGTCGGAGAGCCGCATGTTCGCGCTGTAGCCGTACTCCGCCCAGACCATCACATGGGTGACGTCCGGGGCCGGCGGCGCCAGGTCCAGGACGGTACGGGTCAGGACGCCGCCCCACTCGGCCCCCAGCATGCTGAACTTGGTGACGCAGTGCAGATCGGCCACCACCGTGGCGTACGGGAGGGCCGAGAACTCCTCGTGGTTCCAGCACCGCTTCCCCCCGTCGGCGGTCGCGCCGAAGACGCGGAACTCCCAGCGTTCCGGACGAAACCGGGGCACCGGACCGTAGTGCGTGACGGGCCAACCGCGTTGGAGCCGCTGTCCCGGCGGTAGCGGCTGCTGCGCCGCTTGTGGAGATTCGCGACCGACCGGATGACCCATGTATCCATCCTGACAGACCGGGACGAGTGTTCCCGACCAGGTCGGAGCCCACCATCACGAGAACGGGCAACTCCTAGTAAGGAGGCACTTACTGGACGCCCCCCGGGGGCGGTGCGAGGATGCGGCCACCGCACCGATCCCGCTGGGAAGGAGCCTTCGGCATGCAGGGCGACCCCGAGGTCATCGAATTCCTGAACGAACAGCTCACGGGCGAGCTGACGGCGATCAACCAGTACTGGCTGCACTACCGCATCCAGGACAACAACGGCTGGACCAAGCTGGCGAACTACACGCGGTCCGAGTCCATCGACGAGATGAAGCACGCGGACCGGCTCACCGAGCGCATCCTCTTCCTGGACGCGCTGCCCAACTACCAGCGGCTGTTCCACGTCCGGGTGGGGCAGACGGTGACCGAGATGTTCCAGGCCGACCGGCAGGTCGAGATCGAGGCCATCGACCGGCTCAAGCGCGGGATCGACGTGATGCGGGCCAAGGGGGACGTGACCTCGGCACGGATCTTCGAGGACATCCTGGAGGACGAGGAGCACCACATCGACTACCTCGACACCCAGCTGGAACTGATCGAGAAGCTCGGCGAGGCGCTCTACCTGGCCCAACAGATCGAGCAGCCGAGCAGCTGAGCCGCCGCGGCCCGGCCGTCAGCCGCAGAAACGGTCAGGCAGCTTCGTCGAGGTCGGCGACACGCCCGTCGGAACGCGCCCTTCCGATCGTCGCCAGCGCCGGGTCGCCCCGGTCGACCAGCTCGCGGCGGGGGCACGCGCCCCGGCCGAGCAGCGCCTGGATGCGCTTCACACAGGAACCGCAGTCCGTGCCCGCCTTGCACGCGGAGGCGATCTGACGCGGGGTGCACGCCCCGTCCGCCGCGTGCTGTCGCACCTGCGACTCGGTGATGCCGAAGCAGCTGCACACGTACACGCGGTCACCTCCCCGGTGGGGCGCTCGGAGTCCGGGCCGGGCCGGACGGCCCCCCGATCGGTGAGGCTTGCCTAACCTTACCCTCCGCTCCGGGTGGCGCAAAAGGGTCGGACAGCCCGATGGGGCGCGGATCACAGCATCCGCGCCCCATCGGTGCGTTCCGGGAAGATCACCCGTGACCGGGCTCCTCACTGGTCGCGGTACATCTCCGCGACCAGGAAGGCCAGGTCCAGCGACTGGCTGCGGTTGAGCCGCGGGTCGCAGGCCGTCTCGTAGCGCTGGTGCAGGTCGTCGACGAAGATCTCGTCGCCGCCGCCCACGCACTCGGTGACGTCGTCGCCGGTCAGCTCCACGTGGATGCCGCCCGGGTGGGTGCCCAGCCCCTTGTGGACCTCGAAGAAGCCCTTGACCTCGTCGAGCACGTCATCGAAGCGACGGGTCTTGTGCCCGGAGGCCGCCTCGAAGGTGTTGCCGTGCATCGGGTCGGTGACCCAGGCGACGGTGGCACCGGAGGCGGTGACCTTCTCCACCAGGTTCGGCAGCTTGTCGCGGACCTTGTCGGCGCCCATCCGGACGATGAACGTGAGCCGACCGGGCTCGCGGTCCGGGTCCAGACGGTCGATGTAGGTCAGCGCCTCGTCGACGGTGGTCGTCGGGCCCAGCTTGATGCCGATGGGGTTGCTGATCTTCGAGGCGAACTCGATGTGCGCCCCGTCGAGCTGGCGGGTGCGCTCACCGATCCACACCATGTGGCCGGAGGTGTCGTACAGCCGGCCGGTGCGGGAGTCGGTGCGGGTGAGGGCGCCCTCGTAGTCGAGCAGCAGCGCCTCGTGGGAGGCGAAGAACTCGACGGTCTTGAACTCCTCGGGGTCCGTACCGCAGGCCCGCATGAAGTTCAGGGCGTTGTCGATCTCCCGGGCCAGCTGCTCGTAGCGCTGCCCGGACGGGGACGAGCGCACGAAGTCCTGGTTCCAGGCGTGCACCTGGCGCAGGTCCGCGTAACCGCCGGTGGTGAACGCCCGCACCAGGTTCAGCGTGGAGGCGGAGGCGTGGTACATCCGCTTCAGGCGCTGCGGGTCGGGCACCCGCGCCTCTTCGGTGAAGGCGAAGCCGTTCACCGAGTCGCCGCGGTAGGTGGGCAGGGTCACCCCGTCCCGGGTCTCGGTGGGCTTGGAGCGCGGCTTGGAGTACTGGCCCGCGATCCGGCCGACCTTGACCACCGGCACCGACGCCGCGTAGGTGAGGACGGCGCCCATCTGGAGCAGGGTCTTGAGCTTGGCCCGGATCTGGTCGGCGCCCACCGCGTCGAAGGACTCGGCGCAGTCGCCGCCCTGGAGCAGGAACGCCTCGCCCTTGGCCACCGCTCCCAGGCGGGCGCGCAGCTGGTCGCACTCGCCGGCGAACACCAGGGGCGGATAGCTTTCGAGGTCGGCGATCACATCGCGCAGAGCCTCGACGTCCGGGTACTCGGGCTGCTGCGCCGCGGGCAGGTCGCGCCAGGTGGCCCCGGCGACGGGCTGGGTTTCAGCGTTCACGGTCACCCGGACAACATTACGTGCTCGGCGGAGGTGTCCATCTGTCCGCTCATCTTTTGAGACACACCTCGCAGGTGAGCACGGGATCGACCGGCCCGCGAGCCCGGTCGGGGCGTCTCCCGTGCGGGCTCGGACGCCCGCCGGGCCGGGCATCGGGTAGGGTGCCGGGCATGTTCGCGCACTCGACCCGTCACTGGTGGTGGACCGCTCATCCGGCGGCCCACTGACTGCGCGTACCCGAGACCACGCGAAGGCCGCCCGAGGGGCGGCCTTCCGGCGTTTCCGGGGCCGTTCCTCCACCCGACCGCCGGGCCCGCCCGGCGTCCGCAGGGAAGGAACCTCCCCATGACCGACCGCCCCGCCGCCCCCGGGATCCTGAACCGGCTGCTCGACCCGGAGGGCCCGCCGTTCGCACTGCTGCGCCGGCGCACCCCCGGCCGTGACCACGCCACCGTCGAGGTGCTGATCGGCCCCGTCTCCCACCACGAACGGCTCGCCGACATCCCGGACGGGTTGGCCCTGGTCCCGTTCCGGCAGATCCGCGAGCGCGGCTTCGACGTCCGCGACGACGGCACCCCGCTCGCCGTCCTGGTCCCCGAGGAGTCCCACGAGCTGCCCCTGTCCGAGGTGCTGGCGGCGCTGGCCTCGGCCGGCGCGCCGGCGGTGCGGGTGACGGACGGCGGCTTCGACGTGTCCGACGCGCAGTACGCGGCCGTCGTGGAACGGGTGCTGCGGGAGGAGATCGGCCGGGGCGCGGGCGCCAACTTCGTCATCCGGCGCACCTACACCGGCCGGATCGAGGACTTCGGCCGGGGGCACGCCCTGGCCCTGTTCCACCGGCTGCTGGTCGGCGAGGAGGGCGCGTACTGGACCTACGTGGTGCACACCGGGGACCGCACGCTGGTCGGGGCCAGCCCGGAGGTGCACGTGCGGATGAGCGGCGGCACGGTGGTGATGAACCCCATCAGCGGCACCTACCGGTACCCGGTGGGCGGTCCCACCGCGGAGGGGCTGCTGGACTTCCTCGCCGACGGCAAGGAGGTCGAGGAGCTCTCGATGGTGGTGGACGAGGAACTGAAGATGATGTGCACGGTCGGGGACCGGGGCGGGGTGGTGGTGGGGCCGCGGCTGCGCGAGATGTCCCACCTCGCGCACACCGAGTACGAGTTGCGCGGCCGGTCCTCGCTCGGGGTCCGCGAGGTGCTCCGGGAGACGATGTTCGCCGCCACGGTCACCGGCTCGCCGGTGCAGAACGCCTGCCGGGTGATCGAGCGGTACGAGCCGGCCGGCCCGGACGGCTCCGGCCGGGGCTACTACGCGGGGGCGCTCGCCCTGGTCGGGCGGGACGCGGGCGGCGCCCAGACGCTGGACTCGCCGATCCTGATCCGGACCGCGGACATCGCCGCGGACGGCACGCTGAAGGTGCCGGTCGGGGCGACGCTGGTGCGCGGCTCGGACCCGCACGGCGAAGTGGCCGAAACCCATGCCAAGGCGGCCGGGGTGCTCACCGCCCTGGGGGTGCGGAGCGGCCGGGAGGCGTCCGGTGCGCCGCGGACCCCGCTGGCCGACGACCCCCGGGTGCAGGAGGCGCTGGCTTCGCGGCGGGCGGGCCTCGCCCCGTTCTGGCTGCGGATGCAGGAGCGCTCCGAGGCGCTGACGGGGCACGCACTGGTGGTGGACGGGGAGGACACCTTCACGGCCATGCTGGGCCACCTGCTGCGGTCCTCGGGGCTGACGGTGACCGTGCGCCGCTACGACGAGCCGGGGCTGCGCGCGGCGGTCCTCGACCACCCGGGGCCGGTGGTGCTGGGCCCGGGGCCGGGCGACCCCTCGGACCCGACCGATCCCAAGATGCGGCTGCTGCGCGCCCTGGGCGCCGAGCTGATCCGCTCCCACCCGTACGGGGTGCTGGGCGTGTGCCTGGGGCACGAGCTGATCGCCGTGGAGCTGGGGCTCGGCATCGTCCGCAAGGAGGTCCCGTACCAGGGGGCGCAGACCGAGGTCGACCTGTTCGGCCGGACCGAGACGGTCGGCTTCTACAACAGCTTCGTGGCGCACTGCGACGAGGACGCGGCCCGGGAGCTGGCCGCGCACGGGGTGGAGGTCAGCCGGGACGCCCGCGGCGAGGTGCACGCACTGCGCGGGCCCGGCTTCGCGGGCGTCCAGTTCCACCCGGAGTCGGTGCTCACGCTGCGCGGTGCGGCGATCGTGCGGGAGCTGGTCGGTCAGCTGCTCGGGGACGCCGGGACCAGGACGTTCTCGCTGCGGCGGCCGGCGAGGTAGTCGAGCACGTTGGCGGCGGTGGTCTCCACGATCTGGGTGACCGCGTCGGTGGTGTAGTACGCCTGGTGGGAGGTCACCACCACGTGGGGGAACGTGACGAGGCGGGCGAGCACGTCGTCGGGTACGCCTTCCAGCGACTTGTCGAGGAAGAACAGTCCGGCCTCCGCCTCGTACACGTCCAGGCCGACGCCGGTGAACCGGCCCGCGCGCAACTCCTCCACCAGGGCCTTGGTGTCGATGAGTCCGCCGCGGCTGGAGTTGACCAGGATCGCGTCGTCCTTCATCGCCGCCAGGGCCGCCGCGTCGATCAGGTGGTGGGTGGCCGGCAGCAGCGGGACGTGCAGGCTGACCAGGTCGGCCTCGGCGAGCAGCCGGTCCTTGTCGACGTACGCCATGCCGAGGGCGGTGCACCGCGGGTTCTCCACCACGTCCCAGCCCAGCAGCCGCATCCCGAAGCCGTGGGCGATCCGGGCGAACGCCTCGCCGATCTTGCCGGTGCCGATCACCCCGACGGTCCGGCCGTGCAGGTCCCGGCCCATCAGTCCGTCGAGGCGGAAGTCGAAGTCCCGGGTGCGGTTGCTGGCCCGGACGATGCGGCGGTTGACCGCCATCGCCAGCGTCCACGCGAACTCGGCCACCGAGTACGGGGAGTAGGAGGTGACCCGGGCCACGGTCATGCCGAGGCGTTCCGCGACCTGGAGGTCGATGTTGTTGAAGCCGGTGGAGCGCTGGGCGATCATCTGGGTGCCGCCGGCGGCGAGGGTCTGGAGGACCCGAGGCCCGAGGTCGGCGTTGACGCTGCTGGAGACGACCTCGTAGCCGGCGGCGATCGGGGCGGTGTCCTCGTTGAGGAAGACGTCCAGGCACCGCGCCTGGTGCGGGGCCGTGAAGGCGGCCTCGATCAGGGGCTTCTCGTCGGCCTGTACGCCGAAGGCCAGGATCTCCACGGGGTCCCTCCGGGGCGGTGGACGGTCGGTAGCGGTGGGCGAAAGCGTACGGGGCGCCGGCCGGCGGAGGGTCGGGGCGCGGCGGGTCGTCCCCCACCGGCCGATGACTCCCACCGAGAGCCCATATGGACATCTGACCGGAAACGCTCCGGTGGCCGGGCTCGGTGCCCTGCTCGCCGGGGTCGGTACACCGGCTCCGAGCCTGGGAGGACCGCCGCACGGCCCTGCCGGAGGCCCGGTCGACGGCGCTCGCCGCGGCCTCGGCACTGCCGGGCCGGCCGGCCAGGTGACCGTCAGTCGTCCAGTCCGCGCTCTATGGCGTACCGGACCAGCTCCACCCGGTTGTGGAGCTGGAGCTTGCCCAGGGTGTTCTGCACGTGGTTCTGGACGGTGCGGTGCGAGATGACCAGCCGTTCGGCGATCTGCTTGTAGCTGAGGCCCTTGGCGACCAGCCGCAGCACCTCCGTCTCCCGCTCGGTGAGCCGGGGCGCGCCCGGCCGGTCACCGGAGCCGGGCGCCGGTTCGGAGGCGAGGCGGCGGTACTCGCCGAGGACCAGCCCGGCGAGACCCGGCGTGAACACCGCGTCCCCGGCGGCGGTGCGGCGGACCGCCTCGACGAGTTCCTCGGTGGAGGCCGACTTCACCAGGTAGCCGGTGGCTCCCGACTTCACGGCTTCGAGGACGTCGGCGTGCTCCCCGCTCGCGGACAGCACCAGGACCCGGAGCGCGGGGTCGGCCGCGACGACCTCCTTGCAGACCTGGACGCCCGGCTTCACGGGCAGGTTGAGGTCGAGGACCACCACGTCGGGCCTGGTGGCCCGGGCGCGGTGCACCGCCTGTTCGCCGTCGCCCGCGGTGGCCACCACGGTGAAGCCGGCCGCCGCGAGGTCCCGCGCGACCGCGTCCCGCCACATCGGGTGGTCGTCCACCACCATGACCCTGATCGCCGTGTGCTCCGTCATGTCGTCGCCCTCCCCCGGGTGCCGTTCCGCGGCACCCTCAGTTCCACTTCCGTGCCCTGGCCCGGTACGGAGATCAGTTCGGCGGTGCCGCCGAGGTCCCGCAGCCGGCCCCGGATCGACTGGGCCACCCCGAGGCGGCCCTCCCCCTCGGCCCGTTCGAGTCGGCCCGCGGGGATGCCGGGGCCGTCGTCGCGGACCGTCACGACCACCTCGTCCGGTTCGTCCTCCACCAGGATCCACGCCCGGGCGTCCTCGCCCGCGTGCCGGCGCACGTTGTCCATCGCGGCCCCGACCGCCGCCGCGAGTTCCCGGGCCGCGGTCGGCGGCAGCAGCACCGGGGCCCCCGGTTCGGACAGGGTGACCCGGGCACCTGCGTGGCCGCCGAGGAGGGGACGCAGGTCGCAGGGGTCCCGCGGGTCCTCCCCTCCGGCGTCACCGGGGACACCGGGCTCGCCGACGGCCCGCACGAACGCCCCGTCGGCGGCGTCGCCCGAGGCCCGCGAGGGCTGCACCAGCCCCCCGGTGACCAGGGTGCGCAGCGCGCTCTCCTGTTCCCCGGCCATCCGTCCCAGTTCGGCGGCCTCGCCGCCGAGGGCGGTGCCCCGGCGCTGGACCATCGCGAGGACCTGGAGGACGCCGTCGTGGATGTCCCGGGCCAGCCGCTCGCGCTCGCGGGTGGTGGCCTCGATCTCCAGGGCCCGGGCGAGGGTGGCCTCGGAGGCCCGGGCGACCTCGACCACGTAGCCGATGGCGATGGAGGCCACCCACACCAGCAGCACGTTGTGGACGGTGTCCCGGCTGAACCCGCCCCGCTGGACGATGTTGGCGATGCCGACCAGCGCCGAGGCCACCGCCGCCCAGCGCCAGCCACCCTTGAGCGCGAAGGCGAGGACGGCGCCGGCGGTCCATATCGACGGCAGGGTCGGTGCGGCCTCGACGGTCAGCTCCCGGCCGGCGGCGAGCGGGGTGAGCAGGATGCCGGCGAGCGCGAGGGTCAGGTCGACGGCGAGGAACCCCCGGGTGCAGCGGACGGCCCCGGAGACCTTGCCCAGGGTGGCCGCGGTCCAGCCGACGAGGACGACGTGGTAGCCGACGGCGACCTGGGGGCGGGCGTAGGAGTCGTGCATCGACGCGAACACCCCGACCGCGTACAGCGCGGTGAGCACCCGGTAGCCGGTGAGGGCCCGCCACAGCGGCTGCTCGACCGACATCCGGGTCACCTGCCAGCGTCTGGCCGTCCCGCCGCCCACCGTTACCCCCCGGCTTCCCGTTGTGCTGCCGGCCGGCGGCCGGTACTCGATGGTGTCGCTGGCGCTGACGGCCCCCCGGCCGCCCTCGGTTCCCGCGGGCCGTCCGGTTCAGGAGCCGGAGGGCCCCGCGGCGCCTGCGGGCGGTGTGTGCCGGGCGGCCTTCTCGGCCTTCGCCGCCTCGGCGATCTGCCGTTTGGCGGCGGTCGCGTAGATGTCCACGTACTCCTGGCCGGAGAGCTTCATGATCTCGTACATGACCTCGTCGGTGAGCGCCCGCAGCACGAACCGGTCGTGGTCCATGCCCTGGTAGCGGGAGAAGTCCAGGGGCGCGCCGATCCGGATGCCCGGCCGCATCAGCTTGGGCACCACCTTGCCGGGCGGCTGGATCTTCTCGGTGTCGATCATCGCCACCGGGATCACGGGCGCTCCGGTGGCCAGCGCCACCCGGGCGAGGCCGCCCGGCTTGCCGCGGTAGAGGCGCCCGTCGGGCGAGCGGGTGCCCTCGGGGTAGATGCCGAACAGTTCGCCCCGCCGGATCACCTCGATGCCGCTGCGGATGGCGGCCTCGCCGGCGCCGCGCACCCCGGAGCGGTCCACCGGGAGCTGGCCGACGCCCTTGAAGAAGGCCGCGGTCATCCGGCCCTTGACGCCGGGGGTGGTGAAGTACTCGGCCTTGGCGATGAAGGTGACCTTGCGGTCGAGGACCGCCGGCAGGAAGAAGGAGTCCGAGAAGGAGAGGTGGTTGCTCGCGAGGATGGCGGGACCCTCGGCGGGGATGTGCTCGATGCCCTCCACCCAGGGCCTGAAGGCGAGCTTCAGCGGCCCTCCGAGGGAGAACTTCATCGCGCCGTAGATCAACCGAATGCCTCCTGTTTCTGTCGGAGAGACCATAACCCGCCCCGTCCGGAACCGGTCCGACGGCCCTGGTCGGTGTCAGGGCGGTCGCGTACGGTGAGATGTTCCGGCCCGACCGCCGGTTTCCGCGGCGCCCGCCCGTCCGGAGCCCCCCACCCCTCCACACGAACAGGAGACCGAACGTGACGGTCCTCCCCGGCGCCGAGCCGTTCCACCACGAGGGCGGTGACGTCGGTGTGCTCCTCTGCCACGGGTTCACCGGTTCCCCGCACGCCCTGCGACCCTGGGCCGAGTTCCTCGCCGAGCGGGGGCTGACCGTGTCGCTGCCCCTGCTGCCGGGGCACGGCACCCGCTGGGAGGACCTCCGGCCGACCGGTTGGCAGGACTGGTACGCGGCGGTGGAACGGGAACTGCTGGCCCTGCTGGACCGGTGCGCGCGGGTGTTCGTGTGCGGGCTGTCCATGGGCGGGGCGCTGGCCCTGCGCCTCGCGGCCAGACACGGGGAGGCGATCAGCGGGGTCGTGGTGGTCAACCCGGCGATCGCGGTGCACGGCGCGACGGCGAAGGCGCTGCCGCTGGTGCGGCACCTGGCGCCCTCGACCCGGGGGCTGGCCGGGGACATCGCCAAGGAGGGCGTGACCGAGGTCGGCTACGACCGGGTGCCGCTGCACGCGGCGCACTCGGTGCGCCGGTTCTTCCGGACGGTGGACGGGGAACTGCCGCAGGTGACCCAGCCGCTGCTGGTGCTGCACAGCCCGGAGGACCACGTGGTGCCGCCGGCGGACTCACTGCGCGTGCTGGGGCGGGTGTCCTCGACCGACGTCGCCGAGATCCTGCTGGAACACAGCTACCACGTCGCGACGTTGGACAACGATGCGGACCGGATCTTCGCGGAGAGCCATGCGTTCATCGGCCGGCTCGCATCCCGCGCCGACGAGGAAGGGACGACCACCGGTGGCTGAGCACGACCGTGACGAGGGCCGTGAGCCCGAGGACCGCTCCGCGGCGGAACAGCCGGACGGGGCGGCGCCCTGGGACGAGTCGGCGGCCTGGGAAGCGATCGTCGCCGGGTACGGCGAGGAGCCGCCGGACCCGCCAGGGGCGAAGCCGTTCAAGTCGGTGGAGGATCTGGCCCTGTTGGAGGCGGAGCCCAACGACCTCGACGACCGCCCGGCGCGGGGCGGCTTCGCCAACCCGGCGCAGGACAAGCCGCTGGGCGGTTCCGTGGCCTTCGCCCCCGGGGTCGGGCCGCGCGACTACACCCCCGAGGAGGCGTCCGAGGACGACTTCGACGACGGGGACGAGGGGCACTTCGTCCCGCCGGAGCCCCCGCCGCTGCCGGAGGCGGACCCCACCGCGAAGTTCGCCTGGCTCGGCATGCTCGGCGGCCCGGTGCTGCTGTTGTTGGCCGTGCTGCTGGGCTGGGACATGACCTGGTGGTTGGCGACCCTCGCGATCGGCGGTTTCCTCGGCGGTTTCGCCACCCTGGTCGCACGGATGCACGAGGACGGCGAGGAGGACGACGACCCCGGGCGTGGGGCGGTGGTGTAGCCCCGTCCGGCCGCGTGCCCCGCGGCCGGGGAAGAGCCCCCGGTGGGCGACGGAGATCGTGTGATCCCGTCCGCCCGCCGGGGGCTCTGCGCATGTGTCCGGCCGATCGCCATCGGGAGCCACCACGACTCCATGAACCTTGAGAAAATTCATCAATAAGGGTTGCTGGCTCAAGAAAATCAATCTACAAATAAATGTAGGCAAGGTTGCAGACGGAAGGTGCCGACCGTGGACTGGCAGGAACTGACGAACCTGACCCGCGGACAGCCGTTCGTGGTGGAACGGGTCCGCCTCGCGGACGGCGACATCGCGATCGAAGGGCGGTTCGAGCCGCCGCAGCTGGCTCGACTCGACGTCGACGACCAGGTGTTCGTCGCGGCGTTCGTCCGCGCACACGGGTCGATCAAGGAGATGGAGCGGATCTTCGGGGTGAGCTACCCCACGGTCAAGTCCCGGCTGAAGCGGATCGCCGGGCAGCTCGACTTCGTCGACACCGATCCGGCGCCCACGGACGCGGACGTCATCGAGCGACTGCGGCGGGGGGAGATCAGCGCCGAGGAGGCGCTGGCCGAGCTGGAACGGCCGCGGTGATCCCGCGGTCGGTGACGGTGCGCCTGCACCGGCCGGACGGGCGGCGACGCCGGCTGTACGTCCCCGTCCTGCCGGTCCTGCTGGTGCTGTCGCCGTTGGTGCTGCTGGTGGCCCTGGCCGGGGTGGTCGCCTGCCTCGCCACCCGGATCCCCCCGCTGGGCGCGCTGCGCGCGGTGGGCGGGGTGCTGTGGGCGTTGCCCGGCACGCTGTGCGAGCTGGAGTGGGGCCGGACGGCCGTCCGTCTGGACATCAGGTGAATCGGAGGGGAACGACCATGGGGAACGAGCAACGCCGGCGAGTCCTGGACCTGTTGGCCGAGGGCAGGGTCACCGCGGAGGAGGCCGAACGGCTGATCGACGCGCTCGACCGGGAGCGGACCGAACCGCCGTCGAAGACGGCGCCCCGCTCCCCGTCGCGGCCCACGCACCTGCGCGTGGTGGTGAACGCGACGGACGAGGGCGACGGCGAAGGGGCGAGCCGGATCAACATCCGCATCCCGCTCCAACTGCTGCGCGCCGGTGTCCGGATCGCCAGCCTGCTGCCCCCGCAGGCGCTCGCCAAGGTCAATGCGGAGTTGAGCAGGTCGGGGGTGCCGATCGACCTCGCCCAGCTCAAGCCGCAGGACCTGGAGGATCTCATCGACCACCTCGCCGACCTCACCGTCAACATCGACGACTCCGAGGCCGAGGTGCACGTGTTCTGCGAGTGACGCCGTCCGCGGCGGGCCCCGTCCGGCCGGCTGACCGGGCGGGGCCGAGGTCAACGCGCCGGGGCTACCGGCGCGTTGCGGGGAACCTGAGGGTGGCCAGGACCGGCAGGTGGTCCGTGGCGGCCCGGAGGTCGCCGGCGGTGACGCCCGGGAGGTCCTCGGGGACGCCGCACCCCAGCACCTCGACGCCGGGGGTCACGAAGACGGCGTCGATCCGCTGGCGGGGGCCCCTGGCCGGGGAGGTGTGCTCACTCCCCCGCGGCGCGGTGGCCCAACCGTCCTGGAGGGCCCCGGCGAGGCGCCGGAAGGCGGGGCCGTCCGGCCGTTCGTTGATGTCGCCGCCCGCCACGGCGTAGGGGGTGTCGAAGGCGGCGACCCGGTCGAGCAGCAGTCCGGACTGGGCCAGCCGCTCGTCGTCCCGGAGCGAGAGGTGGCAGCTGAGGAACCCGACCCGGACCCCGCCGAAGCGGAGCACGGCGGTGGCGAAGCCGCGACGGTGCAGCCCCGGGGTGAGCGGCAACAGGACGTCCTCGGTGCGCTCCACGGTGGCCCGCAGCGAGCACAGCAGCGCGGGACCGGCGGCGGTGGCCCCGCCGGACAGCACGTACAGGCCGCTGCCCGCGGCGAGCCGGGCCAGCTTCTTGCGCCAGCGGAAGAAGCGGGGGGCCTCCTGGAGGAGGACCACGTCCGGCGCACCGGCCCGGATGACCCGGGCCAGTGCCGCGGTGTCGTCGCGCATCGACCGCACGTTGTAGCTGAGCACCCGCACCGTGGCGGAACCGTCTTCTTCCGCAACCGAGTTGACGTCCATGCCCCCAACGTACGCGGCCCGGCCGGTCGGTCGACACCGACACCCGGGGCGCACGGCTGACGTCGTGCGCCCCGGGTGCCGGGCGGCCGTCAGCCCTGTCGGGCCAGGTCGGCGGCGCCCACCAGGCCGGCCCGGTTGCCCAGCTGGGCGGCCAGCACCTCGGCGTGCGGGCGCCAGTGCGAGCCGACCAGCCGGCGGCGGAAGGAGCGGCGGATGGGGTCGAGGACGAGTTCCCCCTCGTCCGAGACGCCGCCGCCGACGATGAAGGCGGAGGGGTCGAGCAGGGAGGCCAGGTCGGCGAGTCCGGCGCCGACCCAACGGGCCAACTCGCGGAAGGAGTCGACGGCCACCGGGTCGTCGGCGCGGGCCGCGTCGCTGACGTGCTTGCCCTCGATCCCGTCCGGGGTGCCGTCCCCGAGGCCCAGCAGCACCCCGGCGTTCTCGGGGGTGGCCCGGGCCCGCTGCCGGGCGTAGCGCACCAGGGCCCGCCCACTGGCGTACTGCTCCCAGCAGCCCTGGCTGCCGCATCCGCACAGCAGCCCGTCGGGGACCACCCGGACGTGGCCGAACTCCGCGGCGACGCCGAAGCGTCCGCGGCGCAGCTCGTTGCCGATGATGACGCCGCCGCCGATGCCGGTGCCCAGGGTGACGCAGACGACGTCCTCGTGGCCGCGGCCGGCGCCGAAGCGGTACTCGCCCCAGGCGGCGGCGTTGGCGTCGTTCTCCACCACCACGGGCAGTCCGGCGCGCTGCTCGACCTTGTCCTTCAGCGGCTCGTGGCGCCAGTCGATGTTGGGGGCGAAGAGGACGGTGGCCCGTTTGTCGTCGACGTAGCCGGCGGCGCCGATGCCGACCGCCTCGATGTCGTGGCCCTCTGCGGCGCCGGCGACCGCGGTGCAGATCGACTCGACGATGCCGCCGGGGGTGGACGGCGTGGGCACGGTGTGCGTCTCCAGGATCGTGCCCTCTTCGTCGACCACTCCGGCCGCGATCTTCGTCCCGCCGATGTCGACCCCGATGGTCAGTCCCATATGTTCCTCAGCTCGGTCGTGCCCCGCACGGGCCACCGTACCCGAGGGCAGGAGTCAGTCGAGGTCGATCCGGCCGCCCCGGGCGGGGCCCTCGTCCGGGGGGTCCTGCTGGTCACGGGGGTCTTCGGCCTCGGGCGGGGTGCTCGGGGAGGGGGCGTCGCCCCGGGTCCAGCGGGTCTCCTGGGCCGAGACCGCCGAGCGGTAGGCGGCGAGCAGTTCGCCGCCCGCCGCGGCGAGGTGGTCGAAGACGTCCGGATTGCGTTCGATCACCGGTTCCACGGCCTCGCGGGCCTGCTTCACCGCCTGCCGCACGACCCCCGAGGCGGCCGGTCCGAGCAGCGGGCCGGGAAGGTCGGAGAGCTTGTCGGCGACCGCGTCGACCAGCTTGCGCAGCTCCTCGGCGGCGGAGCCGGTCTGCGGGCCGTACCGGGCGCGCCGGCGGTCCCGCTCGGCGGCCAGGTCCTCGGCGCAGGCGGTGGACCAGGCGTCGTCGTCGGGGGCGTCCGGGCCCCCGGCGGGGCCGTCGGGACCGGGTGCGGGGCGCTCGGCTTCGCTCATGTCGGGGTGACTCCTGCGGGAGAAGGTGGCTCGCCCCTTCGACGGTACCCGAACGGCGGCGGGCGTTTCACTTCCTGGGCCACAGGGCGGGGTCGGGGGTGCAGCGCACCCGCAGCGCCCCCTCGCTCAGTCCGGCCCCGGTGACCGTGCAGCGGCGCAGCGCGGAGGGCAGCGGCACGATCCTGCGGAACCGTCCCACGGTGAGGACCAGTTCGTCGCCGCGGCGCAGCAGGTCGAGTTCCCCGCGGACCGCCCCGGGCAGCGGGATCGTCCACACCAGGACGCCGTCGGCGGCCAGCCGGTCCTCGACCGGCCAGTGGACGGGCCGGGGCGGGGCGGCGTCGAGGGGCACGCCGAGTGCGGCGAGGTCGTCGAGGCCGCGGGGCTCGCGCCCCAGGTGCGGCAGCTCGTGCACGGGGGCCGCGGGCCGGGCGGTCCAGTCGTCGAGCGCGGCGCGCTGCTGGGCGAGGGGCCCGGCGAGCCAGGTGCCGGCCGCGTCCCCGTCGAGGGACCGGGGCAGGGTGCGGCTGGCGAGCAGGGCGTCGACCCGCAGGGCGTGCAGGGCGAAGCCGGTGGTGGCGGTGGCCAGGGCGGTGATGGCGGCGGGGCCGGGTTCGGCGACCAGCCGGACGGTGGTGGTGGGGGCCGCCACGACGGCCTCGACGGCGGCGAGTTCGCGGTCCCAGCGGTCGACGGTCTCGTAGAGGCCCTCGGTGGGCAGCGGTATGCCGGCGAGCCGGCCGAGGACGGGGCGCAGCCCGCTGGCCGCGCGGCGTTCGGCGGGCAGCAACCGGCGCAGGTAGCGGCGCAGTTGCGGGGGCAGGGCCAGCAGGGACAGGGCCCGGTCGAGCGGCGGCAGGTCGACCACCACCACGTCCGTGTCGGCGACCTGGGCGCTCTCCCGCAGGGCGCGGAAGACGGCGGCCTCCTCGGCGCCGGGCAGCGGGGTGAGCTCCTCGGCCTCCAGGCGGGCGGCGCCGGCGAGGTCGAGGGCGGGGGCGGCCCACTCCTGGAGGCGCAGCAGGTCGGCGCCGAAGGGCGCAGCGGCGGGGCGCCAAGCGGTGAGGGGCGCGTCCGGGCCCGCGATCCGCACCGGGTCCGGGCCGGTGGGGGTGGCGAGGGCGGCGCCGAGGCCGTCCGCGGGGTCGGCCGACAGGACCAGGGTCCGGTGGCCGGCGCGGGCGGCGGTCAGTGCGGTGGCCGCGGCGGCGGTGCTGCGGCCCGCTCCGCCGGGGCCCGTGACGAGGATCGTTCGCATGTCCGCACGCTAGTACCCGTGCGGGGGCGGTCGTGCGGGCGGCCGGCGGTCGCGGGGCGGGGCGGCGGGTCAGTCGGACTCGACGCGCTTCTTGAGTCCGGCCAGGGCCCGGTCGATGATGACCTTCTCGGCCTTGCGCTTGATCATCCCGAGCATGGGGATCTTGACGTCGACGGTCAGTTGGTAGGTGACCTCGGTGGCCGCGTCGCCGACGTCCTTCAGCAGGTAGGAGCCGTCCAGGGAGCGCAGCATCTGCGACTTCACCAGGGTCCAGCTCACCTCGTGCTCCCCGTGCCAGGTGTAGCCGAGGGTCTGGTCGTCCTTGATCGCGCCCGCGTCCATGACCAGCCGCACCTGTTCGGCGCGGCCCTCCGGGTCGGTGGCCAGCACCTGGGCCTCCTTCACCTCGCCGGTCCAGTCCGGGTAGCGGGCGAAGTCGGCGATCACGGCCATGACGTCGGCCGGAGCGGCCTCGATCCTGATGCTCGAACTGGTGTACTCCGCCATCGCCGTGGCTCCTCCCGATGCGGTCGGTGGGTGCGGGGTGCGCGTGTGCCACGCGCGGGATCAGGGATGAAGGCTACCGCGGAGCGCTGACCGGCCGTTCCCGACCCCGGACCGGCGCGGCCCGGCCGCCGGACGGGTCACCACCGGAGCACCCAGGGCCGTCCGGTGCGGGCGAAGTGCCCGACGTTCACGCACTCCGTGGCGCCGATCCGCATGCGCGGGGCGAGGGGTTGGTGCACATGGCCGAAGAGGGCGTAGCGGGGGCGGGTGCGGCGGATCGCGTCGAGCAGGGCCCGGCTGCCCCGCTCGAAGCGTCGCGGCACCGTGTCGTAGAGCAACTCGGGCACGTCGGGCGGGATGTGACTGCACAGCACGTCCACCTCGCCGAGGGCCTCGACCTTGGCCGCGTACTCCTCCTCGGGGACCTCGTAGGGGGTGCGCAGGTGGCTGGGGAGGCCGCCGCCGACGAAGCCGAAGGTCCGGCCTGCGATCTCCACCCGCTCCCCGTCCAGGACGGTCGTCCCGGGGCGGGCGTACTCGGGCCAGAGGTCCGGCAGGTCGACGTTGCCGTAGGTGGCGTACGTAGGAGTGGGGAGGGCCGCGAACAGTTCTGCGTACTGCTTGCGCACGGCGCCCACCACGACGGTGTCGTGGTCGACGCCCTCCCACAGCCCGCGCGCGAGGGCCCGGGCCTCCGCGAAGCGGCGGGCGGTGCGCAGGGCGATCAGTCGACGGGCGTTGGCCTCGCCGAAGAGTTCGGCGAAGATCCCGCGGGCGGGGTCGGCGTAGTCGAGGAAGAGCAGCAGGTCACCGAGGCAGACGAGGGCGTCGGCACCCTCCCCCGCCCGGGCCAGGTCACGGACGTTGCCGTGCACGTCGCTCACGACGTGGATGCGGGCGTGGCGGGTTCGCGGAGGGACGGCAGCCATGGGGATCACCCTAGGGTGGGCCGGACGAAGGTGGGTAGAGGGTGCCGGACCTGCGGTTACTTCCCAGTCGGAAACAGGGTGGACTACTGTGCGCAAAGGAACGCGCCGGGATGTGACGCAACGAACATCTGGCCGGAACCCTCTATCGGAGGTTCGTACCGGTCGGTAACGTCCGGGCCGTCCTGCCGTGCCACCGCGCTCCGAGCCCGGCGTCCGCGTGCCGCACCCGGTCGCGGAGCCGGTGAGGGACCCGGGGGCACATGCCGAGCCGTGACCGGACCGTCGCAGCGACACACCGTCGTGGCGCCGGCGCCCTATGAGGAGCAGCAGCCTTGCGCGAGTTCAGCCTTCCGGCCCTGTACGAGGTCCCGACGGACGGCAACCTGACGGACATCGTTCGGAGAAACGCCGCCCGGCACTCCGAGGTGGCGGTGATCGCCCGCAAGGCGGACGGCGCCTGGCAGGACGTGACGGCGCGCGAGTTCCTGGCCGAGGTGGAGTCCGCGGCCAAGGGCCTGATCGCAGCCGGGGTGGCCGCCGGGGACCGGGTCGCCCTGATGTCGCGCACCCGCTACGAGTGGACGCTGCTGGACTTCGCGATCTGGAGCGCGGGCGCCGTCAGCGTCCCGGTCTACGAGACCAGCTCGCCGGAGCAGATCGAGTGGATCCTCGCCGATGCCGGTGCGGTGGCCTGCATCGTCGAACAGGACGCGCACGCGGCGGCGGTGGCCTCGGTGCGCGAGCGCCTCCCCCTGCTGCGCCACGTCTGGCAGATCGACCTCGCGGAGCCCGGGGGCAACGGCGCGATCGCGGAGCTCGGGCGGCTCGGCGCCGACCTCGCGGACGGGGACGCGCTCGTCGCCGAGCGGGGTGGCCACGCAAAGGCCGACGACCCCGCCACCATCATCTACACCTCCGGCACCACGGGGCGCCCCAAGGGCTGTGTGCTGACCCACCGCAGCTTCCTCGCCGAGTGCGGCAACGTCGTGGCGCGGCTGCGGCCCCTGTTCCGCACCGGCGAGTGCTCGATCCTGCTGTTCCTCCCGCTGGCGCACGTCTTCGGCCGCATGGTGCAGATCGCGCCGATGATGGCCCCGATCCGGCTGGGCTGCGTACCGGACATCCGTCAGCTCACCGACGAACTCGCCTCCTTCCGGCCCACCTTGATCCTCGGCGTGCCCCGGGTCTTCGAGAAGGTCTACAACGGCGCCCGGGCCAAGGCGCAGGCGGACGGCAAGGGAAAGATCTTCGACCGGGCCGCCGCCACGGCCATCGCCTACAGCCGCGCCCGGGACACCGGCGGCCCCTCCCTGGGGCTGCGGATCAAGCACAAGGTCTTCGACAAGCTCGTCTACGGCAAGCTGCGGGCGGTGCTCGGCGGGCGCGGCGAGTACGCCATCTCGGGCGGCGCCCCGCTCGGCGAGCGGCTCGGACACTTCTTCCGCGGCATCGGCTTCAGCGTGCTGGAGGGGTACGGCCTCACCGAGACCTGCGCGGCCACCACCTTCAACCCGTGGGACCGGCAGAAGATCGGCACGGTGGGGCAGCCGCTGCCCGGTTCGGTGGTCCGCATCGCCGACGACGGCGAGGTGCTGCTGCACGGCGAGCACCTGTTCACCGGGTACTGGAACGACGAGGCCGCGACCGCCGAGGCGCTGCGCGACGGCTGGTTCCACACCGGGGACATCGGCACCCTGGACGAGGACGGCTACCTGCGGATCACCGGCCGCAAGAAGGAGATCATCGTCACCGCCGGCGGCAAGAACGTCGCCCCCGCGGTGATCGAGGACCGCATCCGGGCCCACGCCCTGGTCGCGGAGTGCATGGTGGTCGGCGACGGGCGCCCCTTCGTCGGGGCACTGATCACGCTGGACGAGGAGTTCCTGGGCCGCTGGGCCCGTGCCCACGGCAAGCCCGCCGACGCCACACCCGCCTCGCTGCGCGAGGACCCCGAGCTGCTGGCCGCGATCCAGCGCGCCGTGGACGACGGCAACGCGGCGGTGTCCAAGGCCGAGTCGGTCCGCAAGTTCCGCGTCCTGCCCGGGCAGTTCACCGAGGAGACCGGACATCTGACCCCCTCGCTGAAGCTGAAGCGGAACGTCGTCGCACGGGACTTCGCGGACGAGGTCGAGGCCATCTACCAGCGGTGACGGTCCTCAGCTCCGCCCGGCCACCAGGTCGGGCAGGGCCTCGCGCACCGCGCGGACCAGGTCCTCGCTGACCGCGGTGGCGGCGGCACCGCCGGCGATCGGGTTGCTGCCGGCCCGTTGGCCGAGGACCACCCCGAGGACCAGTCGGGGCACTCCGGCCACCTCCTGGCGCACCGCCCACACCAGGTTCCCGCCGGCCGGCGTGGACGAGCCGGTCTTGAGGCCGATCACCCCGTGCCGTCCCAGCAGCTTGTTGGTGTTGGCCACCCGGACCCCGGGCGCGGTGACCTCCCGGACCGCCACCACCTCGCGGAAGACCGGGTCCTCCATGGCGGCCCGGGCCAGGCGGAGTTGGTCGGCTGCGGTGCTGGTGGTGGTGGCCTCCAGCCCGCTGGGACCGGTGTAGGTGGTGTCGGCGAGGCCGAGTTCCCGGGCGGCGGCGTTCATCTTGGCGACGAAGGCCCGCTCGTCGCCCGCGTCCCAACGGGCCAACAGACGGGCGACGTTGTTGGCGGAACCCACCATCAGGTACTCCAGCAGCTCCCGCTGGCTGTAGGTCCGCCCGGCCTCGACCGGGACGGTCGACTCGGTGCCGGAGTACGACTCGTCGGCGGCCCGCTGGTCGGCGACGATGTCGGCGCCGTCCTCGCCGGGGCGCATCGGGTGCTCCCGGAGCAGGACGTGGGCGGTCATGACCTTGGTGACGCTGGCGATCGGCACCGGGGTCCGGGAGCCCCGGGAGCCGAGGCTGCCCACGCCCTCCACGCTGATGCTGGCCTGCCCCTCGGCGGGCCAGGGCAGGTCCAGCCCGTCGGCCGCCGCGGCCACCGGCGGGGCCCCGGGGGTGCGGGGGGCGGCGGCGGACGGGCCTCCGGTGTCCAGCACCAGCCAGGCGACGGTGCCGGCCATCAGGACGGCCGCGGCGAGCAGGGCCGTCAACAGGGGGCGCCAGACGCCCCGGCGGGACACGCGCGGATGACTGTGGTCGGGGAACACGGAGGACCTCCGGGAAGCGGGCGGTGGGGGTGCGTCGTTCGCACCCCCACAGCCTCGGGGAGGGGGTCTTCCGGGCCGGTTCGACACCGTTTCGGTCACCGCGTGACCGGGTTGCGGTTCCGTTTCGGCCGGGCCGCCGGGCGGTTCAGGCCAGGTCGAGGGTGGCGACCGCGCCGCCGTCCGGGGCGTTGGCGAAGGTGAGCCGGGCCCCGAGCACCCCGGCCTGGCCCCGGGCGACGGTCAGCCCGAGCCCGTGTCCGCGGCCCCGCTCGCTGGCCCCGGTGCGGAACCGCTGCGGCCCGTGCTCCAACAGCTCGGCGGGGAACCCCGGCCCGTGGTCGCGCACGGTGATCCGGGTGCCGGCGACGGTCACCTCGACGGGCTCCGCACCGTGCCGGTGGGCGTTGGCGACCAGGTTGACCACGATCCGTTCCACCCGCCGCGGATCGGTCTCCACCACCGCCGGGTCCCGGAGGGTGACCCGCGGCCGGACGGCCTCCTCCGGGCCGGTGCGCCGCACCACGTCGGCGACGAACTCGCCGAGCGGCACCCGGTCCGGGCGGGCGCGTTCGGCGCCCGCGTCCAGTCGGGAGATCTCCAGCAGGTCCTCGACCAGCGCGGTCAACGCCCGCACCCGGTCCCGGACCAAGGCGGTCGCCTCGTCGTCCTCGCGCAGCAGCCCGGCGGCGGTCGCCAGGCCCATCAGCGGGGTGCGCAGTTCATGGGCGACGTCGGCGGTGAAGCGGCGCTCGTCCTCCAGCTTGCGCTGGAGCGCCGCGGCCATCTCGTCCACGGCCGCGGACATCTCGGTGATCTCGTCGCGAGCCCGGCCCGGTCGGCCGATCCGGGCGTCGAGGTCGCCGTCGGCGATGATCCGGGCGGTGCGCGCCCCGTAGCGCAGCCGCCGGTTGACCGGCTCGGTGGCCAGGGCGGCCAGCGGCACCACCACGGCGAGCGCGGCGAACAGCGAGAAGAGGATGCGCCGGTCCAGGAGTTGACGGTTGCGTTCCTCCCGGCTCATGTCCAACCGGTAGACGAGCATCCGGTCCCCGACGTCGACGGCGCCCCACATCCAGTACCAGTTGGGCGGATCGACGTCGTACCAGAGGCCGACGCCGCCGCCCCGGGAGGTGTCCTCGGCGAGGGAGCGGGCGAGCGGGGCCGGCAGTTCGGCCGGGTCCCACTCGATCACCGGCGGCTTCACCCGTCCGGTGTCTTCGTACTCCTCCTCCGCCTCGACCAGCCGGTCCTTGACCTGGTCGAGCAGCAGCCTCATGGAACGGTCGTGGGCGGCGTCGCGGATCAGCACGCCGACCACCGCGGCGACCGCGCAGCAGGCCGCCGTGGTCAGGGCGGCGATCTTGAAGCGCAGACTGCGGAAGGGGGGCGGGAGCACGGCGGTCAGCCGCGGACGAGCTTGTAGCCGAAGCCGCGGACCGTCTCGATGCGCCCGCTGCCGATCTTCTTCCGCAGCCGCAGCACGCACAGGTCGACGACCCGGGTGTCGCCCTCCCAGCCGTAGTCCCAGACCTCGCGCAGCAGCCGGCGCCGGTCGAGGACCGCACCGGGCGCCGAGACGAACTCCAGCAGCAGCCGCAGTTCGGTGGGGGTCAGCGGGACCGTGCGGCCGTCCACCCGGACCTCCAGGCCGCGGGTGTCCACGCTCAGGTCACCGAAGACCAGGGTGTCCCCGGGCTCCGGCTCGGGCACCGCGTCGGACGGGGCGGGCGGCTGGAAGGCGGCGCGGCGCAGCAGGGTCCGGATGCGGGCCACCAGGACGGCGGTGTCGACCGGTTTGACCACGTAGTCGTCGGCGCCGGCCTCCAGCCCGGCGACCACGTCGAGGGAGTCGCCGCGCGCGGACATCATCAGGATCGGGACGAGGCTCTCCTCCCGGACCCGGCGGCACACCCCGATGCCGTCGAGCTCGGGCAGCATCACGTCGAGGATCAGCAGGTCGTGCCCGCCGCTGCGGAAGGCTTCCAGCCCGGCGAGCCCGTCCGCGGCGACGGCGACCCGGTAGCCGTACCGTTCCAGGGCGAGCTGGACGCCGCGGCGGATGGTGGCGTCGTCCTCCACCAGCAGCACGTTGACGGGGTCCGGGACTCGGGCTGGGGGCACGGCTTCTTCCTGGTCGTACGGTCGGTTCGTCCTACGCATGGTAGCCATCCGGTCGGGGCGGGCGCGGTCACGGCCGGAGGGCGGCGGCCACCGGGAGGTGGTCGCTTCCGGTGGCGGGCAGGGTCCAGGACGCCTGCGGGGCGAGGCCGCGGACCAGGACGTCGTCGATGCGGACCACCGGGAACGCGGCGGGCCAGGTGAAGCCGAAGCCGTCGCCGGCCTCCCGCTGCGCGGAGCGCAACCCGGAGGTGAGCGGTGCCAGTGCCCGGTCCCGATGGGTGCCGTTGAAGTCGCCGAGGACCACGACCCGGTCCAGCGGCTCGGCGCGCACCGCCTCGGCGAGCAACCGGCCCGCCTCGTCGCGGCGTCCGGTGGTGAAGCCGGTGGAGGGGCTGACCCGCACCGAGGCGAGGTGGGCGGCGTACACCGCGACCGGTCCCTTCGGGGTGTGGACGGTGGCCCGCACGGCACGGGTCCACGGCATGATCTCCACCGGGGCGACGTCGGTGAGCCGGTACCGGCTCCACAGCCCGACCCCGCCGTGCACCCGGTGGTACGGGTAGGCGGCCAGTTCACGCACGTAGACCGAGGGGTCCCGGGGCAGTTCCTCCAGGGCGAGCAGATCGGCGCCGGCCGCGGCCAGGGCCCGGGCGGTGCGCACCGGCTCGGGGTTGTCCTCGTCGACGTTGTGGCTGAGCACGGTGAGGGTGCCGGTGCCGCCCCGGGCGCCGGAGCGGTCGGTGAGTTCGCCGGTGAAGAGGGCCGCCCACACCACGGCGGGCAGCAGCGCCGCCGCCGCCCCCCGTCGGGAGCGCAGCCCGAGGGACAGGGCCAGCAGCACCGGCACGCCCAGCCCGACCCAGGGCAGCAGCGTCTGCACCAGGCTGCCCAGGTTGCCGACCCGGTTGGGCAGGTGGGCGTGGAGGACCAGCGGTGCGGTGCAGAGCAGGGCGAGCACGACCAGCCACCCGCCGCGGCGGTCGGGGCGCGCGGCCGGGGACGGTCCGGCGGGCGCCGGGGCGGGGGCCGCCGGCGACGGGGCGGTGTCGGCACTCTTCGGCGGGGAGCCCGGCGGACTGAGCACGGTACGTCCCTTTCGGGTCGGGGTGCACCCGGGACCGGGTGTGCGCCCCAGCCTGCGGGAGGCGGGCTTCCGGCCGGTCTGGGCTCCGCTTCGGGCACCGCGCGGCTGTGTTGCGGACGTGTTTCGACGGCGCCGGTGGCGGGTCAGGGGCGGGCGCCGGGGTGCGCGTCGCGGTGCACCAGCGCGGCCTGCACCCGGTTGACGCAGTCCAGCTTGGTCAGCACCCGGCTCACGTAGGTCTTGATGGTCAGCTCCGTCATCCGCAGCCGGCGGGCGATCTGGGCGTTGGAGAGCCCTTCGGCGACCAGCCCCAGCACCTCCGCCTCGCGGGCGGTGAGCCGGGCCAGGCGGTCGGCCGCGTCCTGGTGGCGGGCGACCCGTTCGACGCCGACCGTGTCCAGCAGCAGCCGGGTCACCCGGGGGGACAGGAAGGCGTCCCCGGCGTGGGCCGCGCGCACCGCCCGGAGCAGCTCCCCCGGTTCGCAGTTCTTGAGCACGTAACCGGCCGCCCCGTGCCCCAGGGCCGCCAGGACGTGGGGCCGGGTGCCGAAGGCCGTCAGCAGCACGCACCGGGTGTCCGGCGCACGGTCGCGGATGCGGGCCGCCGCGTCCAAGCCGCCGAGCACCGGCATGACGACGTCCAGCAGCGCCACGTCCGGCCGGTGGCGCACCACGGCGTCCACGGCGGTGCTGCCGTCGCCCGCGACCCCGATGACCTCGATGTCCGGGGCGGAGCCGAGGACGGTCTCGATGCCGGCCGCGATCAGCGGTTCGTCGTCGGCGATCAACACCCGGATCACTCAGCCCACCCCCACCAGCATGCAGCCGGGCACCAGGACGAACAGCAGGAGGCCGGCGGCGAGGCCCTGGACCGCGAGCCGGACCGGACGCCCGCCCGGCCCACCGGGCCCCGCGGCGGGCTCGGGTCCGTCCTCCTGCCGCGCGGGCAGCATGGCCCAGAGGCGGAAGCCCTCCGGCACCGGGCCGTGGTCGAGCAGCCCGCCGACCCCGTGCACCCGTTCGCGGAGCCCGGCCAGCCCGTGGCCGGCGGTCCCCGCCGGGGACGGGGCCCGGAGCGGGCCCCGGCTGAGGACGGTGAGCAGGGCCGCATCGCCCTCCCACGCCAGGGACACCGTCACGGCCCGGCCGGGGGCGTGCTTGACCGCGTTGGTCAGCCCCTCCTGCACCACCCGGTGGGCGGCCCGCCACCCCTCCTCGGTCAGCTCCGCCGGCTCGCCGGTGCAGGAGAGTTCGACCGGGACGCCGGCCTCGCGGAACTCCGCGGCGAGAGCGGCGAGAGCGGCCGTCCCGGCGTCCCGCGCGGCCGGCGCCGGTTCCTCGTGGCCGCGCAGCGCGCCGACCAGCTCGTGCAGTTCGTCCACCGCGGCCCGGGTGGCGCGCGCCAGGCGGCCGATCGCCTCCCGGTGCTCGGCGGGCGGATCGGCCACCTCCAGGGCGGCGGCCTGCACGGAGACCAGGCCGAGCCGTTGGCCCAGCGCGTCGTGCATGTCCCGGGCGATCCGCAGCCGTTCGGCCAGTCGTTCCCGCTCGGCGAGGAGTTCCTGACGGCGGACGAGTTGTCGGTTGCGCTGGGACAGGGCGGCCACCAGCAGCTCGTGCTGGGCCTGGTGACGGCCGACCAGCAGGGGCATCGCGACGAACACCAGGTAGCCGGTGACGATCGGGGCGGCTCCGGCGCCGGCGGGCGCCACCACCAACTGCGCCGCGAGCCCTCCGCACACCGTGCCCAGGACGACCGCGTCGCCGGCCCGCGTGGCGCAGGCCCGCCCGGCCCGGTAGCCGCTCCACAGCAGCACCGCGTACGCCGCGGAGAGGGCGGCGAAGAGGGCCAGCACGACGGTGAAGACCGCGATCGGCGCCCGCCGGCCGCCGACGGCCAACAGTGCGTACCCGCAGGCCGCGACCCACCAGGGGACCGCCCCCGGATGGGCGGCCAGCACCAGTACGGTGTCCACCGCCGCCACGAGGAGGGCGCCGAGCACACGGAGGACGGCGGAGGGCGGCCGGATCATGGGCAGCAGCGTAGGCCGGAGGGCCGGGCCGGCGCCACGTCCACCAAGGAGGACCGGCCCCGCCCACTTCCGGCGACGGTGCCGGGGCGGGGCCGGCCCCTAGCGTCGATGCCATGATCGACGTACGGAACCTCTCCAAGAGGTACGGGCCCCGGGTCGCGGTCGACGACCTGTCCTTCACCGTCGCCCCGGGTCGGGTGACCGGCTTCGTGGGCCCCAACGGGGCGGGCAAGTCCACCACCTTGCGGATGCTGTTGGGCCTGGACCGGCCCACCTCGGGGCGGGCCATGATCGACGGACGGCCCTACCGGGAGCTGTCCCGGCCGCTGCACCGGATCGGGGCCCTGTTGGACGCCGCCGCCCTGCACGGCGGACGGCGGGCGCGGCACCACCTGTTGTGGCAGGCGCACAGCAACGACATCCCGGCCCGCCGGGTGGACGAGGTGTTGGACCTGGTCGGGCTGGCCGACGCGGGGCACCGGCGCACCGGCGGGTTCTCCCTGGGGATGGCGCAGCGGTTGGGGCTCGCCGGCGCCCTGCTCGGCGATCCCCCGGTGCTGGTCCTGGACGAGCCGGTCAACGGCCTGGACCCGCAGGGCGTCCGCTGGTTGCGGGGGCTGCTCCGGGGCCTGGCCGCCGAGGGCCGCACGGTCCTGGTCTCCAGCCATCTGCTCACCGAGATGGAGCTGACCGCGGACCACCTGCTGGTCATCGGGCGGGGGCGGCTGCTGGCCGACGGTCCGGTCGAGGAGGTGGTCGCCCGGGGCGGCGGAGGTTCGCTGGAGGAGGCCGTGCTGGAGCTGACGGCCGGTGCGGTGGAGTACCGGGGCGGACCGGAGGTGCGGCGATGAGTGCGTTCCGTGCCGAACTGACGAAGATGCGCACCGTGCGGGCGGTCCCGTCGAGCCTGCTCGCCACGGTGGCGGTCGGTGGGGCGGGTGCGGTGGTCTTCGGACGCGCCCTGCGGGGGCAGACCCCCTTCGACCCGATCTTCGCCAGCTACTACGGACTGACCCTGGCCCAGGTGGCGCTGGTGGTGTTCGGGGTGCTCGTCATCGGCGGCGAGTACGCGACGGGCACGGTGCGCACCGCACTGCTCGCGGTCCCCGACCGCGGCCGGTTCCACGCGGCCAAGGCGGCGGCGGTGACGGCGGTGCTGGCGGTGGTCTCGCTGGTCACCGTGGTGGTGGCGTTCGTGGCGGGCCAGTGGGCGCTGGGGCCGCAGGGCGTCGGGTGGGGCGATCCCCATACGTACCGGGCGGCCGTGGGGGCCTGGCTCTACCTGGTGCTCATCGGGCTGTTCGCGTTCGGGGTGGCCACCGTGGTGCGGACCCCGGGCCGGGCGTTGGGGCTGCTGGTGCCCTTGTTGCTGTTGGGTTCGCAGGGGCTCGGCAATGTGCCCCGGGTCCGGACGGTGACGCAGTTCCTCCCGGACGCGGCGGGTTCGTTCATCATGCACATGGCCGGTGTGCCCGAGGACCCGTTCGTCCCCCGCGCCTACGGGCCCTGGCAGGGCACCGGAATCCTGGCCCTGTGGGCGCTCGCCGCGCTCCTCGCCGGGCATCTGGCGCTGCGCCACCGGGACGTGCGCTGACCGGCCGGTCAGAGCAGTTCCCGCAGCCGCTCGGCGAGCAGGTCCCAACGCCAGCGCTCCTCGACCCAGGCCCGGCCGCGCTCCCCCATCCGCCGGCGCAGCTCCGGGTCGTCGAGCAGGGCCACGATCCGGTCTGCGGTCTCCTCGGGCCGTCCGCCCGGCACCACCCAGCCCGTCTCGCCGTCCAACACGGCGTCCGGGGCGCCGCCGGAGTCCCCGGCGATCACGGGGAGCCCGGTGGCCGACGCCTCCAGGTAGACGATCCCGAGCCCTTCGACGTCCAGGCCGCCGCGACGGGTGCGGCAGGGCATCGCGAACACGTCGCCGGCGCCGTAGTGGGCGGGCAGTTCGGACCAGGGCACCGCACCGGTGAAGCGCACCGAGTCGGCCACCCCGGTCGTGGTGGCGAGACGGCGCAGGTCCGGCTCGTAGGGCCCGCCGCCGACCACCAGCAGCACCGCGTCCGGGACGGCGGCCAGCACCCGGGGCATCGCCTCGATCAAGGTGTCCTGGCCCTTGCGGGGCACCAGCCGGGAGACGCAGACCACCACCGGGCGGTCGGCCAGGCCCAGCCGCTCCCGCACCAGGTCGCCGCCCGAGTCGGGATGGAAGGTCTTCTCGTCGACCCCGGGCGGGAGTTGGACCATCCGGCCGGCCGCGGCGGGGGTGAGGGCGCCGGCGATCCGGGAGCGGGTGTACTCGCCGAGGTAGGTGAGGGTGTCGGTGGACTCGCCGATCCGGCGCAGCAGTTGCCGGGCGGCGGGCAGTTGCGCCCAGCCCGCCTCGTGGCCGTGGGTGGTGGCGACCAGGCGCCGGGCGCCGGCGGCGCGCAGCGCGGGCGCCATCAGGCCGAGCGGGGCGGCGGCGCCGAACCACACCGAGGCGCAGTCGTGCTCGCGTAGCAGCCGGGCGGCCCGGCGGGTGACCCGGGGGGTGGGCAGCAGCATGGTGGTGCGGTCGCGGACGACGGTGAAGGGCTGCTCCGCGTCGAAGGCCGCGGTGGCTTCGGCCCCCTCGCGCCCGCGCTTCCAGGTGGAGGCGTAGACGACGATCCGGTCGGGGTCCAGCCGCAGGGCCATGTTGTGCAGGAACGCCTGGATGCCACCGGGGCGGGGCGGGAAGTCGTTCGTGACGATCAGGGTCTTTCGCATCGAGGCCGACAGTACTGGACCCGGCCGGGCGAAGGCGCCCCGACCACCGGCTCGGCCCGGGTCGGCCGTCCGGCATCAACCCAGGTCGCGCAGGAGTCGGGCCCGCCACCGGGCGGTGAACTCCGCGGCCGTCACCCCGAGCACCTCGCCCAGCACCGCCTCGGCGGCCCCCGCGCCGGGCCGGGCGGCGTCGACGGCGCGGTACAGGGCGTTCAACCGGGGCCGGCCCCAGTGGTCGGCGACCAGGCGGCAGGCGAGCCAGGCGCCCTCGTAGGCGCGGGCGAGCCGCTCGGGGTCGTTGCCGAACCCGAAGTCGGCGTCGGTGGGCAGCCGCTCGGGCGCGCGTCCGTCCCGTACCGCCCGGGCCAGGGCGGGCGCCCGCTGCCGCAGGGCGGGGCCGGCGGGTTCGGCCCGGTGGGCCGCCCAGTCCGCGTACCCCTCGGAGAGCCACATCGGGGTCCGTGCCGAGGTGCGGGCGCGGGTCGCCACGTGGGTGGCCTCGTGGGTGAGGACGATCCGGCGGCCGAACGCGCTCAGCTCCCGGTACGCCTCGGGGTTGACGACGATCCGGTCGGCGGGGCCGGGCCCGCGGCGGCCGGTGGTGACCGCGGCGATCCCCCGGTAGCCGGCGGCCGGTTCCCCGAGCAGCGCCGCCATCGCCTCCGGCGAGCCGGGCACCACCACCAGCAGCCGACGCGTCCAGTCCTCGTCCCAGGCCGTGCCGACCTCCTCCACCGCCCGGTCGGCGAGCGCGGCGAGGCGGGTCAGTTCGGTGCGGTGCTCCTCGCCCCGGGCCGTGCCGAGGACCAGGGTGCGGGTGCCGTGCACGACGTCGACCGGTCCGTGGTCCCACAGTCCGGGGCGGGCGCCGGGGGCGGGGCGCTCCGCGGTGACGTGCCAGCGGTCGGGGCCGCGGCGCAGGGCGAGGGTGCGGGCGCTGGTGACGGGTGCCGGGTCGTGGCCGGCGATCCGGTGGTCGAGGTCGGCGCGGAGCGTGGCGCGCTCCCCGGTGGCGTCGGTGCTGACCGAGGTCACCCGGTAGGTCCAGGAGCGGAGCGGCACCCGGGCGAGCCGGGCGGAGAACGGGTCGGCGGGACGTGCGCCCCGGGCCGGGTCGAGGAGTTCCCGGGCGCGCCGGTCGAGCAACCGCTGCGCCCCGGCGGCGTCGAGGGCGGCCGGGGCGCGGGCGGCGCAGCCGAGGGGCGCGGCGAGCAGCGCGAGCCCGGTGGCGCGCAGCACGCCGCGGCGCCGCACGCCCGCTGGTCCTTCCGCCATGCCCCGAGGGTACGGGGCGGGTCAGACCCGGGTGACCGCGGAGACCGGCATCATCCCGACCGGGTCGTAGCGGACCGCGGCACCGGGGTAGGGGGCGTGGATGACCTGGCCGCCGCCCACGTACATGCCGATGTGGCTGGCGTCGCTGCGGTAGGTGACCAGGTCGCCGGGGCGGGCCGCGGAGAGCGGGACCCGGCGGCCGGCGAACCGCTGGGCCTGCGAGGTGCGCGGCAGGGAGACCCCGGCCTGGGCGTAGGACCACTGCATCAGGCCGGAGCAGTCGAAGCCGGCGGGGCCGTTGGCGCCCCACACGTAGGGGCGGCCGAGGGCGGAGCGGGCGGCGGCGAGGGCCGCGGCGGCCCGGGGGGAGGAGGCGTCCGCCCTCGGGGGCGACGGCTGGAGGTCGGTGCGTGCCGAGCGGGAGGCCCGGGCGTGCTCGGCGCGTTCGGCGCGGGTCAGCGAGTTGAGCAGTCGGCGGGCCTCCCGGAGCTTCCGTTCGACGGTGTGCTTGCGGCGGGCCACCTCCGCCCTGCTGCGCTCCAGTTCGGCCAGGGCGCGCACGGCCTCGGCGCGCTCCTGGGCCAGGGTGCGCTGTGCCTGGTGGAGTCGTCGCAGTTCGGCGGTCTGCTGGCTGCCGAGGCGGTCGAGGAGGGCGGCCCGTTCCAGGTAGGAGTCGGGGTCGGCGGAGAGCATCAGTTCCCAACCCGGGGCGATGGTCCCGGAGCGGTACTGGGCGCCGGCGAGGGCGCCGAGCGCCCCGCGGAGGGTGTTGATGCGTTCCTGGCCGCGGGCGACCCGGTCGCGGGCCGCGGTGGCGGTGGCCCGCAGCCGGTCGGTGCGTTCGTCGGCCGCGTTGTACTCCTCGGTGGCCCGTTCGGCTTGGGCCAGCAGTCGGGCGACCTCGGTGCGGGTGTCGGCGGGGTTGTCGCGGGGCGCGGCGCCGGCGGGGGTGGTGACGAGCGCCGCCGCCGCGGTGACCGCGGCGGCGGACAGGACGGTGAGGCGGGTGGTCCGGTCGGGACCGGAGTCCGCTGGGCGACGGTGGGAGCCCACGGGTGGCCGCCCTCCTCTGCTGATCGGCGGTCGGACGTCCCCCTTCGGGCGGGGGAATCGCGCGCCGACAGTAGCGGGGCGTCCCGGTCACGGCCAACGAGCGGCTCGCGCACGGAGCGTGACCGTGGCCCGCCGGTGCAGGTCAGCGGAGTGGCGGGGGTCAGCGGAGGATCATGGATTTCGCCCGATCGGAGGGTTCGGGCGGCGGGGCGGGGCGTCAACGCACGGCCGCCCGCGGGCCGGTTGGGCGCGCGGGCGGCAGCGGGCGGTGCGGCGGTGGACCGCGTCAGACGCGGACGCCGAACATGTACGGCATGTTGTTGATCGACTCGTAGCGCACCACGGCACCGGTGCGCGGGGAGTGCAGGATCTGGCCGTTGCCGGCGTAGAAGCCGACGTGGTGCAGGTCGGAGTAGAAGAACACCAGGTCGCCGACCTGGAGGTCGCTCTGCGAGTTGATCCGGGTGCCGATCTGCGCCTGGGCCTGCGAGGTGCGCGGGATGGTCTGGTTGGCCTGGGCGAAGGACCAGGAGGTGAAGCCGGAGCAGTCGAAGGAGCTGGGGCCGCTGGCGCCGTAGACGTACGGGCTGCCGATCTTGCTCTGGCCGGCCGCGTAGGCGGAGGTGGCCCGGCCCGACACCGGCTTGGCGGCGGAGGAGCCACCGCTCTTCGCCTCGGTGCCGGCGCTCTTCTTCGGCGCGGACTCCTCCTGCGCCTTCAGGGCGGTGCGCTCGCTGGCGCGGCTGGCGCGCTTCTCCTCCTCCTCCAGGGCCGCCTTCTCCGCGGCGGTGAGGGAGTTGAGGAGCTTCTGGGCCTGGGCCAGCTTGCCCTGGACCTCGCCCTTCTTCTTCCCGAGTTCGCTGCGGGTGTCGGCGAGGTCCTTGAGCTTGTCGCCGGCCTCCTGCCGCTGCTGGGCGAGGGAGCGCTGCTTCTCCTGGATGGTGCGCAGCGCCTCGACCTGCTTGCCGCTGAGCTGCTCCAGCGTGGACGCCTTGTCGAGGTAGCTGTCCGGGTCGGCGGAGAGGAAGAGCTGGAGGGAGGGATCGATGCCGCCGCTGCGGTACTGGGCGCTGGCGAGCGAACCGAGACCGGCGCGGAGTTCGTTGACCTCGTCCTGTCCCCGGGCGACCTTGTCCTGGAGGGTGCCGATCTCCTTCTCCAGCTTGCCCTGCTTCTCCTTGGCCCCGTTGTACTTCTCGGTGGCCTTCTCCGCGTCCTGGTAGAGCTTGTCCACCTTGGACTTGACCTCGTCCTTGGTGGGCTTCGCGCTGGGCGCGGCCTGGGCGGTCTGGGAGGTGAGCGCGACGGCCGCCGCGGCGGTCGCGGTGAGCACGGTCACGCGGGCGCGGCTGGGCTGCTTCGGTCGACGGTGGGACGCCACGGGGGCGGTCTCCTTCTTGCCTCAGCCGCCTACCGATTCGCCGGCGGGCGGTGCCCCTCCACCGTCGCTCCCGTTGAGCGATCACCCGAGCGGAGGTTCGACGCCCGACCTTAGTGACCCTCTTGTGATCAGTTCAAATCCTCACCGGAAAAAACTCGCCCCACAGCGACATTCTTTACACACAACTCACAAGCGGTGATCCGGAGCTGACGTTACGTCGCAAGAAAACATGAGGAACGCCACCAAGGGCCATGAACCGAGCGAATCCGACGGAACGGGCCGATGGGGCGTACGGACGGGCCGCTACCCTCGCGACAGCCGCTTGAGGAGCATCACCGAGGCCACCGGGCGCGCCCCCGCCCGGGCGACTCCGTCGGCCACCTCCCGGTCCGTGGAGGCGACGATGACCGGACGGCCCGGCGGCTCGGCGCGCACCAGCTGACGGATCAGCTCGTCCGCGGTCACCCCGGGCTTGGAGAACAGCACCCGCACCCCGCGCGGCGGGGCGAGCAGCACCGGTGCGACGAGTTCGGCGCCGTCGAAGACGCAGGTGACCTCGGCACCGGTCTGGGCCGCGAGTTGGGAGAGCTGGCCGAGCAACCGCAGCCGCTGCTTCTCCAAGGGCATCTGCGGATAGCCGGTCTTGGTGACGTTGTAGCCGTCGACGACCAGATGGGCCTGGGGCAGCCCGAGCAGTTGGTCCAGGATCGCCGGATCGTGCTCGGACAGGGCCCGCGCCGCGATGTCCTTGGGCGTCATCCGCCCCGGCTCCACCGCGTCGACGGTGTCGGCCGGCCGCACCGACACCGGCGGCAGGGCGAGTTCGCGGCGCAGTCCCTGGGCGGATTCGAGGAGGGTGTCCAGGAGCAGTCGCAGCCGCATGTCCTCCACGCTGCGGCCCTCGCGCGCGGCCCGTCGGCTGGCCTCCAGGGCGGCTTCGGTCTCGCCGAGCCGGGACTTGAGGCGGCGGGTCTCGCTCTCGGCCGCGGTGAGCTGGCTCTGCCCCTCGGCCCGGACGTGGTCCATCTCGGCGTGCACCTTGCGCAGCTCGGCCTGGCCGCGCTTGACGTCGCTCAGGGCGCTGCGCAGCTTGCGCTGGGCGGACTCGGCCTCGCGGCGGACGGTGTCGAGCTCGCCGCGCAGCCGTTCCGTCTCGGTGCGGACCTGCTGCCGGGCCTCGGCGAGTTGCTCGCGCAGCCGGTCGAGTTCGGCGCGGGTCTCCTCGTCGGCCCGCTCGGCGTCCGCCCGCTGGGCCTCCTCACCGGCGGCGGCCACCAGCTTGACCCAGCCCACCGGGCGCAGGACGTAGGCCGCGGCGGCCACGTCGAGGGGGTCGGCGGCGGGTGGCGGGGCCCCCGAGTCGAGGGCTTCGGCCAGCTCGGGTTGGGCCCGGCGGAGGAACTCCGCGATGCGTTGGCGGAACAGTGCGTCGCCCTCGACCGCCGCGGCCATCGCGTTGCCCGCGAACTTGGCGCGGCGGCTGGGGGTGAAGCGGACGTACTGGCGCAGTGCGCTCGGCAGCTCGGCCGGGGTGAGCCCGCCGAAGCCGTCCGAGACGATCTGGACGACCCGGCGGCGCACGCCTTCGGGCAGCGGCCGGTCGAGCACCTCGGCCGTGCCGTCGTCCGGCACACCGCCTCCGCTCTCCGTCATCCGTCCACCCCACTAGCCGCTAGCTGTGCGGGGCCGGCTCCGTCAGGAGTCGGCGCCCGGCCTGTCCACGAGTTCCACGTTGTCGAGCGCGTTGCACCATCGGCAACGCACGGACTCGATGGTCTCACTGACGACCTCGCGCTCCTCCACCTTCGGCTGCCCGGCCAGGTCGAGGTGGACGTACTCCACCACCTTCGACGAACGGGTCACGTCGAACCGGGTGAGGTTGCCGCAGAGCGTGCAGCGCCACCGGGTGGTGTCGGTCGGCAGGGGTACCGTCATCGTGAGCGTCACTTTCCGTCGGGTGCCGGGGCCTCGGCGGCGGACCCGATCACTTCCATGGTGCGCCCGTCGCCTGAGCCCGTGTCGCCGTAACCCTACGACCTGGACGGGTGCCACCGCTCGGCCCCCGGCAACGGCGGGGCAACCGTCCGGTTTCGGTCCTGTTCCGCCATGATCTGCTCATGATCGGCTCCCCGGACGCCACGGAGCGACCACAGCGGACCGCGCCCCTGGTGGCGGCGGTCTCGGCGGCACCGGTCACGTACGCGCTGATCGCGGCGTGCACGGCGCTCTTCGTCGGCTCCCCCGCCTCGGGCATCGGTGCGCTGCACGGCGCCGGGGACGCCCTCGCGCTCGCCCAGCGGGACCTGTTCGCACGTTGGGGCGTGGTCCCCGCCGAACTGCTGGCCGGACGGGCCCCCGCGCTGTCGACCCCGGTCACCGCCCTGTTCGTGCACGGCGGCTGGCTCCACCTGCTCGGCAACATGCTGTTCCTCCAGGTCTTCGGGGTGATGGCCGAGAAGCGCCTGGGTTCACCGCGCTACCTCGCGCTGTACGGGGGGTGCGGAGCCCTGGCACTCGTGGGGTACGCGGTGGCGCACGCCGACTCGGCGGTGCCCCTGGTGGGGGCCTCGGGAGCGATCTCGGCGGTGCTCGGGGCCTTCCTGTACCTCTTCCCCGGGGCACGGGTGACCAGTCTGTTCCCGTTCCTGTTCTTCCTGCCGCTGCGACTGCCCGCCTGGGTGGTGCTGCCGTTCTGGGCGGGCCTCCAGTGGCTCGCGGTCGGTCGGGGCGGCGGCGGGAGCGGCGTGGCCCACCTGGCGCACCTGATCGGCTTCGGGCTCGGGGTGCTGTGCTGCTGGGCGGCCCGCGCCCGGGTCGGCCGGGACCGGTGCGGCATCCGAAACGCCCCGATCGCACCCCCGGCTACAGTGACACCACCAGCCGCGGCCCCCGAGGGAGACGACAGACCGTGATCACCGCGATCGTGCTCATCAAGACCAGCGTGGACCGGATCCCCGAGATCGCCGAGGCCGTCGCGGGGCTGGACGGGGTCAGCGAGGTCTTCTCCGTGACCGGCACCTACGACCTGGTCGCCATGGTCCGGGTCCGGGCGCACGAGGACCTCGCCGAGATCATCCCCGGCCGGATCAGCAAGATCCCCGGCGTCGAGGCCACCGACACCCACGTGGCGTTCCGCACCTACTCCCAACACGACCTCGAAGCCGCGTTCGCCATCGGACTGGACTCCTAGGACCCGCCCCGCGCGCCCGCCCACCGCTCCCCCGTCACCGGGATCCACCGGGCCGAGGTGAAGAAGTCTTCATCTTCGACTCATCCAGCGGCGCGGTTCGGTTCGCCACGATCAGTGCCATGGTCTTCACACATCGCATAGCGGCGCTCGCCGCGGTCGTCGCGATCCCCCTGGGGATCGCGGTGACGAGTTACGCACTGACCGACACGCAGGACGACCGCAAGGTGCCGACGAAGGTGGAGTTGGAGAGCGGCTCGCCCGCCTCGCCGAACAGCCCACCCAAGGACGAGACGGTCTCGCCGGCTCCCGTGGACCGGACCCCCACCCCCTCGCGGTCCGGGAAGAACGATTCCGACGACTCCGACGACGGCGCTTCCCCGAGCCCCTCGGCAAGCGCCTCCCCCAGCCCTTCCCCCAGCGGAGACGACGATGACGACGGCCCGGGCGGCGACGACGCCGGTGACGACGGCTGATCCGGTGCGACGCTGGGTGTCCGCCCGGCTGCGCATCCTGCTCTGGCTCCTGCTGGTGATGGCGGTGGCGCTCGGCGCCGTGGCCTTCGCCACCCGTTCGGTGCTCCTGAAGGAGGCCGACGACCGCATCCGCGGACTGCTCGTCCAGGAGACCGCCGAGTTCGCGAACCTCGCCCGACAGGGCGTCGACCCGCGGACCGGCCAGCGCTTCACCGACCCGCAGGCACTGCTGCGGCTGTTCCTGGAGCGCCAGTACGCCGACCCCGACGAGGAGTTGCTGGGACTGACCGAGAAACCCGGGGACCGTCCCCGCAAAATGGTCCAACCCCGGGAGCCCCGGGTGAAGAACCCGTTGGCCAAGGACGAAGGGGCGTTCACCGAGATATTCGAGTCCGAGGATTCGCTGGGCACCCTGCACCGCTCCCGGGGGGAGGTGCGCTGGGCGCGGGTGGACATCGAGGCGGACTCCCGGATGCCGCGGGCCGCGTTCGTGGTGGCCTTCCACCCCGGCGGCGAGCAGAAGAAGGCCGACGACGTCTTCACCATGCTGCTCGCCATCTCCGGGGTGGCACTGCTGATGACCACCGGCATCGGCTGGGCCGTCGCCGGACGCATCCTGCGGCCGGTGCGGCTGATCCGCACCACCGCCGCCCAACTCACCGAACAGGACCTGACCAGGCGCATCCCGGTGCAGGGCCGCGACGACATCGCCGCGCTCGCCGAGACGTTCAACGCCATGCTCGACCGGTTGGAGCGCGCCTTCGCCGCCCAGCGCGAGTTCGTCGACGACGCCGGTCACGAACTGCGCACCCCCATCACCATCGTCCGGGGCCATCTGGAGCTGATGGGCGACGACCCCGCCGAACGCGAGGAGACCGTCCGGATCGTCCTGGAGGAACTGGAGCGGATGAGCCGGATCGTGGAGGACCTGCTGCTGCTCGCCAAGGCCGAGCGGCCCGACTTCGTAGCCCCGGAACCGGTGCAGCTCGGCGAGCTGACCGCCGACGTGTTCGTCAAGGCCCGGGCGCTCGGCGAACGGACCTGGCTGCTCGGCTCGATCGCCGACGCCGAGGTCCGACTCGACGCCCAACGCATCACCCAGGCCATGGTGCAGCTCGCCCAGAACGCGGTGCAGCACACCGTCACCGGCCAGCAGGTCACCATCGGCTCCCGGATCGAGGAGGGGCGGGTCGAGCTGTACGTGGCGGACGGCGGTCCCGGCGTCCAACCCCAGGACGCCCAGGTCATCTTCGAGCGGTTCCGACGGGGCACCGCCCGCCGCGGCGCCCGGGCCACCGGAGCGGGGCTCGGCCTCGCGATCGTCAAGGCCATCGCCGAAGGCCACGGGGGACGGGTCGAACTGCGGACCACCGAGGGCGGCGGCGCCACCTTCGTGCTCGTCTTCGACCTGGATGCCGAAACCATCCTGCTGACCGCCGGCGAGGAGCCCGCTGAGGAGGCCGTGCCGTGAACCGGATACTCATCGTGGAGGACGAGGAACGCATCGCCTCCTTCGTGGAGAAGGGACTGCGCGCCAACGGCTTCGCCACCACCGTCGTCGGCGACGGCGAGGCCGCCTACGAGTACGCCGTCACCGGCGGCTTCGACCTCATCGTGCTCGACATAGGGCTGCCCGGGAAGGACGGCTTCACCGTCCTGCGGCAGCTGCGCGAGGCCCGCGTCTCGGTCCCCGTGATCGTGCTCACCGCCCGGGACTCGGTGCGGGACACCGTCGCCGGACTCGAAGGCGGCGCCGACGACTGGATGACCAAGCCGTTCCGCTTCGAGGAACTGCTCGCCCGGGTCCGGCTGCGGATGCGCACCGCCGCCCGGGCCCCCGAGGTGACGGTGCTGCGCAACGGGGAGCTCAGCCTCGACCTGCGCACCCGCCGGGCCCGCTCCGGACAGCGCACGGTCGACCTGACCGCCCGCGAGTTCGTCCTGCTCGAACTGTTCCTGCGCCACCCCGGACAGGTCCTGTCCCGGGAACAGATCCTGTCCCACGTGTGGGGGTACGACTTCGACCCCGGCTCCAACATCGTGGACGTGTACGTCCGGGCGCTGCGCAAGAAGCTGGGCGCGGACCGGGTGGAGACCGTCCGCGGCATGGGCTACCGGCTGCCCGAGTAGCCGCCGGACTCCGCCGTCCCCCGCCCCGCACGGGGTCACCCACGGTGCGCGCCCGCGCACTCCGGTGGCCCCGTGCAGGCGTCTTCGCCCGCCGGTGCCGGCGGGGCCCGCCTTCCGTGAAGTTCCCTTCATCAACGGCTCATGGAGCACTCACCGCCCGGGTGAAACCTTCTTCATGTGACTGTGAACTACCGGCAAATGGCGACCCTGTGCGTGGCCCTGAGCATCTGTGCGGTGCTCGTGGTACCCGGCAACTTCCCGGGACTGGGCGGCGACGCACGGATCACGCTGGCCGTCTTCGCGCTGGCCACCTGCGCGTGGATCGGCACCCCGATCGACGACACCTACATCGCGCTCGGCGCCGGACTCGCCCTCACCGCCACCGGCGTGATCAGCAGCGACGCGCTGTTCGGCACGCTCGGCGACGACACCGTGTGGCTGCTGATCTGCGCCTTCGTGCTGGCCGCAGCCGTCTCCCGGACCGGACTGGCCGGCCGCGCCGCGGCCTTCCTGGTCAGCGGCGCCCGCAACGTCCGTCAACTCGTGCACCTGACGACGGCCGCCCTGGTGGTGACCGCCTTCGCGGTGCCCGCCACCTCCGGCCGGGCCGCGCTCGCCATGCCGGTCTTCCTGGCCCTGGCCAAGGTCCTCGCCGACCGCAAGCGCCTGGTGGTGATGCTCGCCCTGCTGTTCCCCACGGTGATCCTGCTCTCCGCGGTCGCCACCCTGATCGGCGCGGGCGCGCACCTGATCACCGTGTCCGTGCTGTGGGACGCGGTGGGCCAGCGGATCGGCTTCACCGAATGGCTGCTCATCGGCCTGCCGTTGGCGATCGTCTCCTCCCACCTGGCCGCCGAGGTGGTGCTCTTCACCACCACCAAGCGCGCCGACCGCGAAGGCCCCGTCCAGATCACCGCCGAGGAGATCCAGGAGCACAGCGAGCGGCCCGTCACCGGACCCTGGGAGCCGGCCGAGACCCGCTGCGCCCTGCTGCTCGCCACCGTGATCGCCCTGTGGTGCAGCGAGCCGCTGCACCGGGTGCCGCCCGCCGTGGTGGCCCTGATCGGTGCGGTCGTGGCCTCCTCCCCCGCACTCGGCACGGTGCGGCTGAAGGACGCCCTGAAGACGGTGCCCTGGTCGATGCTGCTGTTCATGGCGGCCACCATGGCCATGGGCCTGGCCCTCTCCGACTCCGGGGCCGCCGCCTGGCTGGTGGGCGGCATCCCGCTGGACCTGCCGCCGTGGCTGTTCCTCGCCGTGGTCATCACCGTGTCCACCGGCGCCCACCTGCTCCTCCAGTCGCGCTCCGCCCGCTCCTCGGTGCTGGTGCCGCTGGTCGTCGCGGCAGCGGCCTCCGCCGGGGTCAACCCGGTGGCCGCGGCCCTCGCCTCCACCGCCGCCGCCGGCTTCTGCCACACCCTGCCGGCCTCGGCCAAGCCCGTCACGCTCTACTCCGACGTGCCCGGCATCCCGACCTACACCCCGGGGGACCTGCTGCGGATGTCCGCCGTGCTGGCTCCGCTCACGGCCGTGCTGGTGCTGCTGTTCGCGGTCGCGGTCTGGCCGCTGCTGGGCGTCCCCCTCACCCCCTGACCGGGGCCTCGGCCCCGCACCCGCGGGCGATCCGCCCGCACACCCTCACCCCCAGGAGTACCCACGATGCTCACCCGATTCGCCGTCGCCCCCAGCGGCTTCAAGGAGTCCCTGTCCGCCGAAGCCGCCGCCGAAGCCATCGCCGCCGGCGTGCGCAGGGTGCTCCCCGACGCCGAGATCGACCTGATACCGCTGGTCGACGGCGGCGAGGGCACCGCCCGCGCCCTGGCCACGGCGTCCGGCGGACGGTTGGTCCCGCTGCGGGCCACCGGCCCCACCGGGGAGCGCATCGGCACCCACTTCGCCCTGCTCGGCGACGCCGAGGGCACCGCCGTGGTGGAGATGGCCGCGGTCGCCGGGCTCTCCCTGGTGCCCCGGGGCCTGCGGGACCCGGGGGCCACCACCACCTACGGCGTCGGCGAGTTGATCCGCGCCGCCCTCGACGCCGGGGCCCGGCACGTCCTCGTCGGCTGCGGCGACTCCGGGACCTCCGACGGCGGCGCGGGCGCCCTCCAGGCGCTCGGTGCGCGACTGCTGGACGCGGACGGCGAGGAACTCCCGCCCGGCGGCGGCGCCCTGTCCCGGCTGGACCGCGTCGACGCCACCGGGCTGGACCCGCGGCTGGCCGAGACCCGCATCCGGGTCGCCTGCAACCCGTACAACGTGCTGTGCGGGGAGCGCGGCGTGGCCCGGGTCTTCGGCCCGCAGAAGGGCGCGACCCCCGAGCAGGTGGAGCAGTTGGCCGCCGCCCTGGAGCACTGGGCCGCCGTCCTCACCCGTGACCTGAAGGTGCCCACCGACCTGTGCCACGGCCGCGGCACCGGAGCCTCCGGCGGGCTCGGCGCCGGACTCGCGGCGCTGGGCGCCGAGTTGCTGCCCCGGTTCGAGGTGCTGCTGGACCGCATCGGGCTCGACGAGCGGCTGGCCCGCGCCGACCTGGTCATCACCGCCGAGGGCGCGCTGGACCACCAGACCCCGCGCGGCAAGGTCCCCGCCGAGGTCGCCCGCCGCGCCAAGCTGCACGACCGCCCGGTGTTGGCGCTGGCCGGCACCCTGGGCGAGGGCGCCCACCGGGTGCGCTCGGTCGGGGTGGACGCCTACGCGTCGATCATGCCCGCGCCGATGGACCTCACCGAGGCGCTCGGCCGGGGCGGCGAGTTGCTCACCGACGCCACCGAACGCGCCCTGCGGATGGTCCAGCTCGGCACCCGGCTGTCCGGGGGCCGTCCTCAGGAGCCGGTGGGCGCCGTCCGGTCCGGCACGCAGCGCCCGTCCTCGGTGCGGTAGCTCCAGCGGGCGCCCTCGACGACGAGTTCCCGCACGGCCCGGACGAACCGGTCCACGTGCTCGTCGGGGGTGCCCGCGCCGAAGCTGACCCGGACCGCGTTCAGCGAACGCTCCCCGGGGGCCGCCTCGGGCGCCCCGCACTCCCCCGGGTCCTGGGGGTCGGTGCCCAACAGGGTGCGCACCAGCGGGTGGGCGCAGAACAGCCCGTCGCGCACCCCGATCCCGTACTCGGCGGAGAGCGCGGCGGCGAAGTGCGAGCTGTTCCAGCCGTCCACCACGAAGGAGAGGACGCCGACCCGGGGCGCGTCGTCCCCGAACAGCGACAGCACCCGCACCTGGGGCACCTCGGCCAAGCCGGCGCGCACCCGGTCGATCAGCTCCTGCTCCCGGGCCACCAGACGGTCGAACCCGGCCTCGGTGAGCGCCGTGCAGGCGGAGGCGATGGCGTAGGCGCCGATCACGTTGGGGGAACCGGCCTCGTGGCGGGCCGCGTCCTGGTGCCACTCCACTTCCACGCCACCGTCGGCCCGGCGCGACACCTTCCGGGAGGCGCCGCCGCCGGCCAGGTACGGCTCGGCTGTGCGCAGCCAGTCCGCGCGCCCGGCGAGCACCCCGGAGCCGAAGGGGGCGTAGAGCTTGTGTCCGGAGAAGGCGATCCAGTCGACGTCCAGGTCCGCCACGTCCACCGGGTGGTGCGGGGCGAGTTGGGCCGCGTCCAGCACGATCCGGGCGCCGTGGGCGTGCGCGGCGGCGGCCAGTTCGCGCACCGGCCACAGCTCCCCGGTGACGTTGGAGGCGCCGGTCACGCAGACCAGCGCCGGCCCGTACGGGTCGCGGTCGGCCAACGCCCGCTCCAGGGTGTCCACCGCCTCGGCGGGGGTGCGCGGCGCGTCCAGGTAGGTGACGCGGGCGTCGCGCCAGGGCAGCAGGGAGGCGTGGTGCTCGGTCTCGAAGACGAACACCTGGCAACCCGCGGGCAGGGCGGCGGCGAGCAGGTTCAGCGAGTCGGTGGTGGAGCGGGTGAACACCACCTGGTCGCCCTCCCGGCAGCCGAGGAACCCGGCGACGGTCCGGCGGGCGTTCTCGAACAGGTCGGTGGAGAGCTGGGAGAGGTAGCCGGCGCCCCGGTGGACGCTGCCGTAGTAGGGGGCGTAGGCGGCGACGTCGTCCCACACCCGCTGGAGGGCGGGGGCGCTGGCGGCGTAGTCGAGCGCCGCGTAGGTCACCTCGCCGCCGGTGACGAGGGGGACGGTCACCTCGCGGCCCAGCACGGGCAGCAGCGGTTCGGCGGCGGTGCAGACGGGCTCGGCGGTGGTGGCACGTGCGGACATGACGGACTCCCGGGTGAGGCAGGGCGCGTCGGAGCCACGCCGGACCGCCGCGCGGCGGGGCGTCGACCGGCACCGGACGGCGGAGCGCACGGACCGGAACGGGACGGGGCGTGGGAGGACGCGGGAAGGGGTGAAGGGACACACCGGACGGGGCGTGCGCGGAGGTGGGGCGCTGCGCCCTATCGCATTCGCTTGCTCACGGAAACCGCTCCCTCGACGACCAGGACCCCTGGAGAGACGCGAGGGGTCCGCGCTTGCCGTAGACCTCGCTGCCTACGACCTGGTCTTCACCCGGGGCACCCCGCCACGGACGGAGGGTTGCCGGACAGCAGGCCGGGGCCGATGCGCTGTCACTCATGACCTGGGATGCATCATGCCAGACGATCGCGCGGGCGCACCACCCCGTCCCGGCGGCGGTGCGCCGCCGGCCGCCCCGCACGAGACGGCCGGTGGGACGGGCGGACGCGGGTCAGGCGTTGCTGACGGCGACCCAGCGCTCCAGGACCCGGTGGGCCGCGCCGGAGTCGATCGACTCGGCGGCCCGCACCAGGCCGGTGCGGATCTGCTCGGTCAACGGTCCGGTGCCGGGCTCCAGCGCCACCAGGGCCGCCGCCGAGTTGAGCAGCACCGCGTCCCGCACCGGGCCGGTCTCCCCCGCGAGCAGCCGGCGGGCCACCTCCGCGTTGTGGGAGGCGTCCGCGCCGCGCAGCGCCTCCACCGGCACCAGGTCGATGCCGACCTCCCGGGGGTCGAAGCGCTGTTCGGCCACCGCGCCGTCGCGCACCGCCCACACCGTGGAGGTGGCGGTGGTGGTCAGTTCGTCCAGGCCGTCGTCGCCGCGGAAGACCAGGGCGGAGGAGCCGCGTTCGGCGAGCACGCCGGCCACCACCGGCGCCATCCGCGCGTCGGCCACCCCGGTGGCCTGCGCCCGGACCCGGGCCGGATTGGTGAGCGGGCCGAGGAAGTTGAAGACGGTGCGGATGCCCAGTTCCTTGCGGGCGGCGCCGACGTGCCGCATGGCCGGGTGGAACTTGGCGGCGAAGCAGAAGGTGATCCCGGCCTCCTCGGCCACCTCCGCCACCCGCTCCGGCGTCAGTTCCAGATTGACGCCCAGCTTCTCCAGCACGTCGGAGGCCCCGCTCGCGGAGGAGGCGGCGCGGTTGCCGTGCTTGACGACCTTGGCCCCGGTCCCGGCGACGACGATCGCGGACATGGTGGAGATGTTGACGGTGCGGGCGTTGTCGCCGCCGGTGCCGACGATGTCCACGCTGGGACCGGGCACCTCGATGGTGCGGGCGTGCCGGTACATGGCGTCGACGAGTCCGGTGAGCTCCTCCACGGTCTCGCCCTTGGCCCGCAGGGCGACGGCGAAGCCGGCGATCTGTGCGTCGGTCGCCTCCCCCTGCATGATCCGGTCCATCGCCCAGGCGGTGGCGTCGGCGCTCTGGTCCGCCCCGGAGAGCAGGGCGGTGAGGACCTCCGGCCAGGAACGGGCCGCCGCGGTGTCGCCTCCGGTGGGGGTCACAGCGCTCATGGGTCGCTCCTGGGTGCGGGCCGTGCGGGGTGCGTACGGCGTACGGGGACGGGGCCGCCCGGCGGGGCGGCCGTCGACGTCGCGGGTCGTGCGGTGTCGTGGTGCCTTTGGATCCACCCTATCGAGGCGCGGAGGACGCGAAGGGCCCCGTCCGTGCAGTGGACGGGGCCCTTCGGGTGGCGACCCGCCGGGGCCCGTGCGGGCCCCGGCGCGGGAGACTCAGTGGTGGCCGTGGCCGCTCTGGATCTCCTTGTACTCCTCGACGCTGGGCTTCTCGATCTGCCCCTGCTCGCCGTAGTAGCCCTTCGACAGACGGGCCCGCAGCTTCTGCACCGGGGAGACCTTGCGCTTCACTCCGTTCTCGTCGACCAGCGGGCCGATCTCGACCGGCTTGTACTGCTCGTGCTGGGTGAGCGTGTGCAGCTGCTCCTGGTTGAGCGGCTCGTGGACCTCGATGAACTCACCGTGCGGCAGGCGCTTGATGATGCCGGACTCGCGTCCGTGCAGCACCTTGTCCCGGTCCCGGCGCTGGAGGCCGAGGCAGATCCGCTTGGTGACGATGAAGGCCACGACCGGCCCCACGAAGAACGCGATGCGCACGAACCAGGTGATCGCGTTGATCGAGAGGTGGAAGTGCGTGGCGACGAGGTCGTTGCCACCGCCGATCAGCATGATCACGTACCAGGTGATCCAGGCGACGCCCACGGCCGTACGGGTCGGAGCGTTGCGCGGACGGTCCAGCAGGTGGTGCTCGCGCTTGTCACCGGTGACCCAGGACTCGATGAACGGGTAGACCGCGATCGCGACCAGCACCAGCGGGAAGACCATCAACGGGATGAACACGCCCAGGACGAGGGTGTGTCCGGCGAAGTTGATCTCCCAACCCGGCATGACGCGGATCAGACCCTCGGAGAAGCCCATGTACCAGTCGGGCTGGGCGCCGGTGCCGACCATGTCGGGTCGGTAGGGGCCGATCGACCAGATGGGGTTCAGGGTGAACATCGCCGAGATGACCGCGATGACGCCGAAGACCAGGAAGAAGAAGCCGCCCGCCTTGGCCATGTAGACCGGCATCAGGGGCATGCCGACGACGTTCTTCTGGGTCCGGCCGGGGCCGGGGAACTGGGTGTGCTTGTGGTACACGACGAGGATCAGGTGGGCCACGATCAGGCCCAGCATGATGCCCGGCAGCAACAGCACGTGCGCGGAGTAGAAGCGCGCCACGAAGTCGTGGCCCGGGAACTCCCCGCCGAAGAGGAAGAACGACAGGTACGTGCCGACGATCGGCACGGAGAGGACCGCGCCCTCCATGAAGCGGACACCGGTGCCCGACAGCAGGTCGTCCGGGAGCGAGTAGCCGGTGAAACCGGTGAACATGCCGAGGACGAACAGCAGGAAGCCGAAGACCCAGTTGACCTCACGCGGCTTGCGGAACGCGCCGGTGAAGAACACGCGCATCATGTGCGCGAACATGCCGGCCAGGAAGATCAGCGCGGCCCAGTGGTGGATCTGCCGGATCAGCAGACCGCCGCGGACCTCGAAGGAGATCTTCATGGTCGAGTTGAACGCCTCGGACACCAACTGGCCCTGGAGCGGGGCGTAGGGGCCGTGGTACTCCACCTCGTTCATCGACGGGTGGAAGAACAGGGTCAGGTAGACACCCGTGAGGATGATGATGATGAAGGCGTAGAGGCAGACCTCACCCAGCATGAAGGACCAGTGGTCCGGGAAGATCTTGCGCATGTTGGCCTTGGCGAGGGAGTAGATCCCCAGCCGGCCGTCCGCCCAGTCGGCGACCCGCTCGCCCGCGGGCGCTTTGCCCCGGCGGGTCTGGGTCTCGGTGGTCGTCGTGGTACTCATCCGCGCTCCCAGAAGGCCGGACCGACAGGCTCGTCGAAGTCGCCGAGCGCCTCGAGGTAACCCTCCTTGTTCACACCGATCCGCAGCTGCGGGAGCGGGTGGCCGGCGGGGCCGAAGATGACCCGGGCGCCGTCGGAGAGGTCGAAGGTGGACTGGTGGCACGGGCACAGCGCGTGGTGCGTCTGCTGCTCGTACAGGCTGATCGGGCAGCCGACGTGGGTGCAAACCTTGGAGTAGGCGACGATCCCGTCGTGCGACCAGGCCAGTTCCTGCTTGTCCTTGATGTCCCCGGGCTGGAGCCGGACGATCATCACGGCGGCCTTGGTGATCTCGACCAGGAAGTCGTGGTCGTGCTCCTCCAGGCCCTCGGGCTTGACGAAGGTCAGCGAACCGACGGCGATGTCCTCGGGGCGCAGCGGCTCGTCGGTGTTCATGTTGACGAGCAGCTTGCCCTTGGCCCACAGGGTGTGGCGGAGCTTGGTGCCGGGCGCCGGGCCCAGACCGCCGAGCAGGACGACGCCGGAGAGCGGGAACAGCGCCAGCGCACCGAACATCGTGTTGCGGATCAGCTTGCGCCGGCCCATGCCGGACTCCTCGGCTCCCTGCCGGAAGTCCGCCATGACCTTCGCCTTGACCTCGGGGGAGGCGGCGATGGGGTGGCGCTCGTCGACCATCTCCACGTCGGACATCAGGGTGCGGGCCCAGTGGACCGCTCCCGCGCCGATGAGGAACAACGACACGCCGAGGGTCAGGCCCAGGGTGAAGTTGAGGGCGTTGGTGTGCCCGATCGGCCACACGTAGATGGACTTGTCGACCGGGATCATCACGTACGCGACGATGAAGCCGATCGTGCCCAGCATCGACAGCACGAACATCAGGGCCACGGTGCGCTCGGACCGCTTGGCGGCCCGCTCGTCGATGTCCTGGATGCGGTGCTCGTGCGGCGGCAGTCCCGGGTCGGCGAACGGGTTCTCCGTGTCCGCGAGGGCTACCGAGCCGTGGGCGTGGTCCTGCGCTGCGGGCAGGTTCTCTTCTGGAATGTCTTGGCTACTCATGACTTCTTGGCCTTTGCGGTCCGAGCGGCGACCCAGATGGCGGTGATGATCAGCGCACCGAGACCGAAGATCCAGGCGAACAGGCCCTCACTGACCGGCCCGAGGCCGCCGAGGGTCAGACCACCCTGGTTGACCGTCTTGTCCCCGTTGACCGCGTTGACGTAGGCGATGATGTCCTTCTTCTCCTTCTCCGGCAGCGTGGTGTCGGGGAAGGAAGGCATGTTCTGCGGCCCGGTCTGCATGGCCTCGTAGAGGTGCTTCGGGCTGACGCCCTCCAGGCTGGGGGCGTACTTGCCCTTGGTGAGGGCACCGCCCTGACCGGTGAAGTTGTGGCACTGCGCGCAGTTGTTGCGGAACAGCTCACCGCCGTTGGCGGCGTCCGCGCCGTCGAGGCTGTACTGGTCCTCGGTGGGCACCTCCGGGCCGGGGCCCATGGTGGAGACGAAGGCCGCGAGCTGGTCGATCTGGGCCTGCGTGTAGACCTTCTTCTTCTTCGGGGCCTGGGCACCCTGGGCCACCATCGGCATCCGGCCGGTACCGACCTGGAAGTCGACGGCGGCGGCGCCGACGCCCGCCAGCGGCGGACCGTCGGAGCTGCCCTGACCGGCCGTGCCGTGGCAGCTGGCGCAGCCGACGGCGTACAGCTTCTTGCCCTCTTCGATGGCGAGGGACTGGGCGGTCTCATCGGCCTGCGCCTTGTCCGCCGGCGCGAACGCGGCGTACAGCCCCCCGGTGGCCGCCAGCGCGAGGAGTAGGACGACGACCGCCGCCAGCGGGTGGCGTCGTCGTGCGGAGAGCTTTTTCACGGATTACCCCGGTGTCAGGATCTTCTGCGTCGATGCTTCTGGTTGTCGGGAGCGGCCCTGGGGGCGCGGCCCGATTACTTGATCAAGTAGATCGTGGCGAAGAGGCCGATCCACACGACATCGACGAAGTGCCAGTAGTAGGACACGACGATCGCGGCGGTCGCCTGCTCGTGGGTGAACCTTCTGGCCGCGTAGGTGCGACCCAGGACCAGGAGGAAGGCGATCAAGCCCCCCGTCACGTGCAGTCCGTGGAAGCCGGTGGTCAGGTAGAACGCGGAGCCGTACGGGTCGGAGGACAGCGAGAGGCCGTACTCCTTCACCAGCTCCGTGTACTCGAAGATCTGACCGCCGATGAAGATCGCACCCATGATGAAGGTCACGATGAACCACATCCGGAGCTTCTTCACGTCCCCGCGCTCGGCGGCGAAAACGCCGAGCTGGCAGGTGAAGGAGGAGAGCACCAGGATCGTGGTGTTCGTCGCCGAGAACGGGAGGTTCAGGGTCGACGCCTGTTCCTTCCAGAAGTCGGGACCGGTCACCGATCGCAGGGTGAAGTACATCGCGAAGAGCGCCGCGAAGAACATCAGCTCGGAACTCAACCAAATGATGGTTCCGACGCTGGTGAGGTTCGGCCGATTGACCGACGGGTGCGCGGGCCCGGTTTCTACTGTCGTTGCTGTCGCCACGACCGACATTATGTCGGTCGCTTATCTCGCCCTCACTCCGGGGGGTGCCGTTCGGTGTGTCCACCCCGTGTGCGCTGCCCGGATGGCCCATCGAAGCGGTGTCCGAACCGGTGTTGACGACGTGTCCGAGCGAGTAGCATCCGCCCCAGCGGTTCCCGTCCCAGGCATCCCACAGCCCCGGGCCCCACGGTCCCGGTGCCCGCACGCACTCGGAGGAACAATGCAGCCGACCGCCACGGTGCTGGTCTACAGCGACGACGCGAACACGCGGGAGCAGGTGCGGCTGGCCGCGGGGCGCCGACCGGCCGCGGACCTGCCGCCCGTCGAGTTCGTCGAGTGCGCCACCCTGCCCGCGGTGCTCAAGGAACTGGACCGGGGCGGCATCGACGTGTGCGTCCTGGACGGGGAGGCGGTGCCCGCGGGCGGCATGGGCGTCTGCCGGCAGATCAAGGACGAGGTGTTCCGCTGCCCGCCGGTGCTGCTGCTGATCGGCCGGCCCCAGGACGCCTGGCTGGCCACCTGGAGCCGCGCCGAGGCCGCGGTGACCCACCCGGTGGAGCCGGTGGAGTTCGCGCAGGCCCTGGCCGGGCTGCTGCGCAGCCGGCTGGCCGTGCAGGCGTAGGAGGTCCCACGGGCTCCGTTCCGGCGCCGCGTCCCCGGCTCAGGTCCGGGGGCGCAGCCGGGCCTGCTGGGCCGGGGGCGGGGTGCGGGGGCCGGCGTCACCGGTGACCGCGCTGCCCTCCTGCCACTCCGTCCAGTCCAGGTTCCAGTCCCCGTACCCGTTGCCGAAGGGCGCCATGTCCTCGCCGTAGCTGTTGACGACCTTGACCAGGTCCCCCGGGCGGACGGTCTCGTAGAACCAGGCCGCGTTGCCGGTGCTCATGCCCACGCAGCCGTGACTGACGTTGGCGGAGCCCTGCGAGCCCACCGACCAGGGTGCGGCGTGCACGTACTCCCCGCTCCAGGTGACGCGGGTGGCGTAGTACACGGGGAGGTCGTAGGACTCCGAGGTGCCCGCGGCGATGCCGATGCTGGTGCCGCGCATCCGGACGAAGTACTCCTTGCCCAGGACCACCTTGATGCCGTTGCGGGTCTCGAAGCCGGGCTTGCCGGTGGTGACCGGGATCGAGTTGATCTGTTCTCCGTTGCGGTACACCGTCATGCGGTGCGCGGAGGCGTCGGCGACCGCGACGATCCGGTCCCCCGTGGTGAAGGTCAGCGGGGCGCTCTCGCCGCCCCACAGCCGGGTCCCCACCTTGATGCCCTCCAGGGCGCTGCGGGCCCGGACGGTGGCGTTGACGGGCCAGTACTCCTTGGGGCGGTAGTGCAGGACCTGGTCGTCGAGCCAGTACCAGGAGCCCTCGACTGCGGGCATCGACTCGACCTTCAGCCCGCGTTCGACCGCGGCACGGGCCTTCTTGTCGGTGACGGGCTCGCTCAGCTCGGCGATGATCGGCTGCCCCACCCCGTAGGTGCCCTCCTCGGGACCGAAGGTGACCGTCAACTCGCGCTTCTTGGCAGGGACTCCCGTCTCGAAGGTGACGACCCTGCGGCCGGGCGAGCCGTCCGCCTTCTCGGTGCTGACCCGGGCCGTGTAGTGGGCGCCCGCGGCCAGGGGGACGGTGGTGCGCCAGCGGGTGCCGTCTGCGGAGAGGGTGCCGGCCACGTACCGGCCGGCGGCGTCGGTGGCGGTGACGTCGGTGATGCGGCCCCCGCCGCCGGGCTTGGCCGTGATCTCCAGCGGCCGGTCGGGGTCGAGCTTGGCACCGCTCGCGGCGGCTCCCAGGACGACCTGGCTCGCCGCGTCGTACGGCGCGGCGGACAGCGGATGGCCGGCGGGCTCGTCACAGGCGGTGGCGCCCGCGAGGAGGGCGACCACCAGCGTCGTGCAGCTCATGACCGTACGCGTGCGCGGTGAGTGGTTCATGGTTGCGAGCCTATGAACGTCCCCCCTGTCAAGCACGGCGGGTGAGCCGTACGGGGGGTGTCGGGGCGTACGACGGGGCCCGGACCTCCGGGTGGAGTGTCCGGGCCCCGTACGGGTGCTCAGTGGGTGCTACTGGTTCTGGTTCTCACCGTGGTAGTACTCGAAGACCCAACCCAGCAGGCCGACCACGAGGATCGGCGCCGAGAAGTAGAGCAGCCACCAGCCGAAGATGACGCCGCAGAAGGCGAACGCGCCGCCCACCGCGAGCGCGAGCGGCTGCCAGCTGTGCGGGCTGAAGAAGCCCACCTCGCCGGCGTCGTCCGCGACGTCGGCCTCCTTGTTGTCCTGTGCGCCCGCATCGACCCGCCGGGCCGTGAAGGCCAGGTAGTAGCCGATCATGATGCACAGGCCGAAGGCCATGAAGAGCGCCGTGGTGCCGACCGGCTCCTTCGACCACACGCCATAGACGATCGCCATGACGAGCACGAAGACGCTCAGCCAGATGAACATCTTGCCCTGGATCTTCACTTGCCGGCCTCCTTGCCGCCAGCCAGCGCCTCACCGGAACCGGGGCCGAGGTGCCCGCCCGCGTTCTCCAGCTGGTCGAGCGCGGCGATCTCCGGGTAATGCAGGTCGAACGCCGGGGATTCGGAACGAATGCGCGGCAGGGTGACGAAGTTGTGCCGGGGCGGCGGGCAGGACGTGGCCCACTCCAGCGAGCGGCCGTAGCCCCAGGGGTCGTCGACCTCGACCTTCTTGCCGTACTTGGCGGTCTTCCAGACGTTGTAGAAGAACGGCAGCATCGACAGCCCGAGCAGGAACGAGCTGATCGTGGAGATCGTGTTCAGGGCGGTGAAGCCGTCCGCGTTCAGGTAGTCCGCGTACCGGCGGGCCATGCCCTCGGCGCCCAGCCAGTGCTGGACCAGGAAGGTGCCGTGGAAGCCGATGAACAGCGTCCAGAAGGTGATCTTGCCGAGGCGCTCGTCGAGCATCTTCCCGGTGAACTTCGGCCACCAGAAGTGGAAGCCGGCGAACATCGCGAAGACCACGGTGCCGAAGATGACGTAGTGGAAGTGCGCGACCACGAAGTACGAGTCGGAGACGTGGAAGTCGAGCGGCGGCGAGGCCAGGATGACACCGGTCAGACCACCGAAGGTGAAGGTGATCAGGAAGCCGATCGCCCAGAGCATCGGGGTCTCGAAGGACAGCGAGCCCTTCCACATCGTTCCGATCCAGTTGAAGAACTTCACGCCGGTCGGGACGGCGATGAGGAACGTCATGAAGGAGAAGAACGGGAGGAGCACGCCACCGGTGACGTACATGTGGTGCGCCCACACCGTGACCGAGAGGCCGGCGATGGCGATCGTCGCGCCGATGAGTCCGGAGTAACCGAACATCGGCTTGCGGCTGAACACCGGCAGGACTTCGGAGATGATGCCGAAGAACGGCAGGGCGATGATGTACACCTCGGGGTGGCCGAAGAACCAGAAGAGGTGTTGCCAGAGCAGTGCGCCGCCGTTGGCCGGATCGAAGATCATCGAGCCGAACTTCCGGTCCGACTCCAGCGCGAAGAGGGCCGCGGCCAGCACCGGGAAGGCGAGCAGGACCAGCACACCGGTCAGCAGCACGTTCCAGGTGAAGATGGGCATGCGGAACATCGTCATGCCGGGCGCGCGCATGCAGATGATCGTGGTGATGAAGTTGACCGAGCCGAGGATCGTGCCGAAGCCGGAGAAGGCCAGACCCATGATCCACATGTCCGCGCCGATGCCCGGCGAGCGGACCGCGTCGGAGAGCGGCGAGTAGGCGAACCAACCGAAGTCCGCGGCACCGTTCGGGGTCAGGAAGCCCGCGACCGCGATGAGCGAACCGAACAGGTAGAGCCAGTAGGCGAACATGTTCAGTCGCGGGAACGCGACGTCGGGGGCACCGATCTGGAGCGGCATGATCCAGTTCGCGAAGCCCGCGAACAGCGGCGTCGCGAACATCAGCAGCATGATCGTGCCGTGCATCGTGAACGCCTGGTTGAACTGTTCGTTCGACATCAGCTGCGTGCCCGGGCGGGCGAGCTCGGCGCGCATGAACAGCGCCATGACGCCGCCGATGATGAAGAAGACGAACGAGGTGACCAGGTACAGGGTACCGATGGTCTTGTGGTCGGTGGTGGTGAGCCACTTGACCACGACGTTGCCGGGCTGCTTGCGACGGACCGGCAACTCGTTCTCGTACGAGTCGTCAGCCACCTTCGCGTCCCGTGAAGGGTCGTTGATGATGCTCACAGTTGGTTCGTCTCCCGGTTCTTCTCCTGCTTCGTCTGCTCGATACCGGCCGGGACGTAACCGGTCTGACCCTTCTCCGCGAGCTGCTTCAGGTGCTCCTGGTACGCCTCGGGAGAGACGACCTTGACGTTGAAGAGCATGCGGGAGTGGTCGGTACCGCAGAGCTCGGCACACTTGCCCATGAAGATCCCCTCCTTGTTGGGGGTGACCTCGAAGGCGTTGGTGTGGCCCGGGATGACGTCCAGCTTCATCAGGAACGGCACCACCCAGAAGGAGTGGATGACGTCGCGCGAGGTGAGGACGAAGCGGACCTTCTCCCCCTTGGGGAGGACGAGGGTCGGGCCGGGGTTGTTGTTCTCCGGGTTCCGGGTGCCGGGGACGCCGAAGTCGTACACGCCGCCCGCGTTGGCCGGGAAGTCCTCCTGGAAGCGGTCCGGGATGGCCGCGAGGTTCTTGTCCTTCTTCGCGTCGCCCGTGGAGCCGGGGACCTGCTCGATGTAGTTGAAGGCCCAGGACCACTGGTAGCCGACCACGTTCACCACGTGGGCGGGCTTGTCGTCCAGCTTCAGGAGCTTCGACTCGTCGCGCGCGGTGAAGTAGAAGAACACCGAGACGATGAGGATCGGAACCACGGTGTACAGGGCCTCAAGCGGCATGTTGTACCGGGTCTGGGGGGGAACTTCGACCTTGGTGCGGCTGCGCCGGTGGAAGAAGACACTCCACAGGATCAGGCCCCACACCAGCACGCCGACGGCGAGCGCGGCGGCCCACGAGCCCTGCCACAAAGAGAGGATGCGGGGCGCCTCCTCGGTGGCCGGGCTCGGCATACCCAGGCGGGGGAAGTCCTTGTATGTGCAACCGGTGGCGGTCGCCAGGACCAGGCCCGCAGTCAGTGCCTGCAGCAGCTTCCGCCGCATCGGGCGCCGCGGCGAGCGGTCGGAGCCGTTGGGACTCACGTAGCGCCTTCCCGAGAGTCTCGCCCGCGCGGTCGGCTGCGGCCTTCTCGCTGGTCGGTCGCCGCCCTGCGGCGGGCAGGGGTTTGGATGTTTATGCGGACCAAACCCTACTGGACGCTATTTGGGGTCGCGCGGGGAGGGTGCCCAACGCGCCGTTCGACTCCCCGAAGGGGTGGTGCGCTGCTGGTCGGAGCCCCGGAGGTCAAGCGGAAGACGCTGTTCCAGGCCGGATCGGAGCGCGGGATCGGCCCCGGGCGCGGCCCTTCTGACGCCCCCTCCGCAAGCCGCCCGCCGACACGGGGCGCCTCCCCCGTTCGGCGGGCGCCCCGGCCCGGTGGGGGCGGGGGTTACGGTACGGGCGTGTCCTACTTCGACGCCGCGTCCTCCGCCCCGCTGCACCCCGTCGCCCGCCAGGCCCTCCTGGCCTCGCTGGACGAGGGGTGGGCCGACCCCGCCCGGCTGTACCGCGAGGGCCGCCGGGTCCGGATGCTCCTGGACGCCGCCCGGGAGGCGGCGGCGGAGGCGGTGGGCTGCCGACCGGACGAGCTGGTGTTCACCCCTTCGGGGACCCGGGCCGTGCACGAGGGGGTGGCCGGGGCCCTGGCCGGCCGGCGACGGGTGGGCGACGGGCTGCTGGTCTCCGCGGTCGAACACTCCTCCGTCCTGCACGCGGCCGAGGTCCACGAGGCCGCGGGCGGCCGGGTGACGACGGTCCCGGTGACCCGGACCGGGGCGGTGCGGGTGGACGCCTATGCCGAGTTGCTCCGCCCGGACACCGCACTGGCCTGCCTCCAGTCCGCCAACCACGAGGTGGGCACCGAGCAGCCGGTGGCGGAGGTCGCCGAGCGGTGCCGGGCGGCCGGGGTGCCGCTGCTGGTGGACGCCGCGCAGTCGCTGGCCTGGGGTGCGGTGCCCGGAGAGTGGTCCCTGCTCACCGGCAGCGCCCACAAGTGGGGCGGCCCGGCGGGCGTGGGGGTGCTGGTGGTGCGCAAGGGGGTGCGGTTCGCCCCGCGCGGGCCGGTGGACGAGCGGGAGTCGGGGCGGGCGCCCGGCTTCGAGAACGTGCCGGCGATCGTGGCAGCCGTCGCCTCGCTGCGGGCGGTGCGGGCCGAGGCCGCCGCGGAGGGCGCCCGGCTGCGGGCGCTGACCGCCCGGCTGCGGGAGCGGGTGGCGGCCGAGGTGCCCGACACCGAGGTGGTGGGGGACCCGGAGCACCGGCTTCCGCACCTGGTCACCTTCTCCTGCCTGTACGTGGACGGCGAGAGCCTGCTGGGCGAGCTGGACCGGGCCGGGTTCTCGGTGTCCTCGGGCTCCTCGTGCACCAGCAGCACCCTGACGCCCAGCCACGTGCTGCGGGCGATGGGGGTGCTCAGCGAGGGCAACGTCCGCGTCTCGCTGCCGGTGGGCACGGACGGGGCGGACGTCGAACGGTTCCTGGCGGTGCTGCCCGGGGTGGTGGAGTCGGTGCGCGGACGGTTGCGCGGGACCGATCCCGACCCGTCCCCGGCCGGCCCGCCGGTGGAGGAGCTGGTGGTGGACGCGTTGGGGAAGCGGTGCCCGCTGCCGGTGATCGAGCTGGCGAAGGTGATCGACCGGGTGCCCGTGGGCGGTGCGGTCGTGGTGCTCGCCGACGACGAGGCGGCCCGGCTTGACATCCCCGCCTGGTGCGAGATGCGGGGACAACGGTACGCGGGCGAGTCCCGCACGGAGCGGGGGTCCTCCTACCGGGTGGTCCGACTGGTGTGAACGGGGTGCGGTGCCGGGCCGGGGCCCGGCACCGCGTCGTTCCCGGGGCCGCCGTTCAGGGGCAGCGGAGGTGCGACCGCACCTCGTTCGCGGCGTCCTCGCCGTACGCCTTGGTGAAGCGGTCCACGAAGTGGACGCGGCGCAGCTGGTACTCCTGGGTGCCGAGGGTCTCGATGACCAGGGTGGCGAGCATGCAACCGACCTGGGCCGCCCGCTCCAGGCCGACGCCCCAGGCGAGGCCGGACAGGAAGCCGGCGCGGAAGGCGTCGCCGACGCCGGTGGGGTCGACCTTGGCCTCCTCCTCGGGCACCCCGACCTCGATGGGGTCGTGTCCGACCCGCTCGATGCGGACGCCGCGGGCGCCGAGGGTGGTGACCCGGTGGCCGACCCGGCCGAGGATCTCCTCGTCGCTCCAGCCGGTCTTGGCCTCGATCAGGCCCTTCTCGTACTCGTTGGAGAAGAGGTACGTGGCGCCGTCCAGCAGGACGCGGATCTCGTCGCCGTTCATCCGGGCGATCTGCTGGGAGAAGTCGGCGGCGAACGGGATGCCGCGACTGCGGCACTCCTCGGTGTGGCGGAGCATGCCCTCCGGGTCGTCGGCGCCGATGAGGACGAGGTCGAGGCCTCCCACCCGGTCGGCCACGGCCTTGAGCTCGATGAGGCGGGCCTCGCTCATGGCGCCGGTGTAGAAGGAGCCGATCTGGTTGTGGTCGGCGTCAGTGGTGACCACGAAGCGGGCGGTGTGCAGCACCTCGGAGATGCGGACCGACTCGGTGTCGACCCCGTGCCGGTCGAGCCAGGCGCGGTACTCGTCGAAGTCGGCACCGGCGGCCCCGACCAGGATCGGCCGTGCACCGAGCTGACCCATGCCGAAGGCGATGTTGGCGCCGACGCCGCCGCGACGGACGTCGAGGGCGTCGACGAGGAAGGAGAGGGAGACCGTGTGCAGTTGATCGGCGACGAGTTGCTCGGCGAACCGTCCGGGGAAGGTCATCAGATGGTCGGTGGCGATGGAGCCGGAGACTGCGATACGCACGGCGGGGCGCTCCTGGGGGAACTGGGGGGCGGCTGGAGGGGCCCGCGTACGGTGCACGGCCCGGGGCCCGAAAGTGAACACTTCACGCTACCCGGTCGTCGCAACGGTCCGAACCACCCGAAAGCCGGAAAATTACCTGATAGTAGGGCTTCTTTCGTGCGGTTCCGGACGCCTACCGTTTCCTCATGGCCGATCTCCCCCTCCCCGACCGCTCCCCCCACGACCTCGAAGGCGGTCTCGCCGCACTCCGCGGCGACTGCGCCCGGATGGCCCCGCACTGGCGACCGGAACCCCGGTCGGCGCCACCGCCGGCGCGGGCGCTGACCGGAGTCGTCGTCCCGCCCTCCGCCGCCCGGCTGCTGGACGCGATGTTCGCCGCCGGGTTCCCGCGCCACGGGGGGTGACACCCGGGAGGGTGACGTCCCGCGTCGGCGGGGAACCGTGCGCCCTCCGCCCGCGTCCCATCGGCGTCCGCCGGCCGGTGGACGAGGGCCAGAACCGCCCGCGCTCCTTCGCGCGGATGCGGCGCAGGCGAAGGAGCGATGCGGTGAGCAGCAACCCAGTCGGCCCGGTCACCCCCGACGACACCGTGCGTCGACGCGCCCCCCGGCGTTCCCGGGTCACCGTCGCCGCCGTCACGACGGCGGTACTGGTCGCAGGCGGCGGCACCTACTGGGCCGTGGCCGCCGGCCAGGGCGGCGGGGCGGACCGGACGGCCGCCTCCGAACGGAACGGCGACCCCCCGCCGTTGGCCTTGGACGACCATCCGGTCCGTGCGGGTTCACCGGGGATCGCGCCCGGGGAGCCCGACCCCTCGGGCGGGCGGTACCGGGCGCGCGGGGCCCTGCCCGAGGGCCCGAAGGCCGCGGCCGTCCACCGGCCGGACGGGCCGGTCGGACGGGACCGGGTCGGCCGGTTGGCGGCGGCCCTCGGGGTGGCGGGCGAGCCGGTGCGCGAGGGCGACGCCTGGCGGGTCGGGACGGCGGAGGCCGGCACCGGCGCCTCCTTGCAGGTCGCCGCGGGCGGGGCCGGGGCGTGGACGTTCACCCGGAACGCGACGGATCCGCACTGCGCGGCGGTGACCCGGTGCGCCACCGAGGAGCAGCCCCGTGCGCCGCGGGTGCCGGGCGGTTCCGCGGAGGTGGAGCCGATCGACGAGTCGGGGGCCAAGGCCGCCGCGGCACCGGTGCTCAAGGCGCTCGGCCACGGCGGCGCGAAGCTGGACGCCCGGCAGCTGATGGGGACGACCCGGGTGGTGAACGCGGCGCCCGTGGTGGACGGCCGACCCACCTTCGGTTGGTCGACGGGGCTGCGGATCGGTCCGGGCGGCGAGGTCGTCGGCGGGAACGGGCAGTTGGCTCCGCTGGCCCGGGGCGCGAGCTACCCGGTGATCAGCGCGGCGAAGGCGCTGGCGCTGTTGAACCGGACGGCCGGACGGCCGGTGGGGATCGGCGGCTGCGCCACCGCGGTGCCGCACCGTGAGGACACCACCGCGTCCTGCCCCGAGGGCGTGAAGGCGCCGGCGGCGAAGCCGCTGCCGGTGACCGGTGCGGAGTTCGGGCTGGCCTCCCAGCTCTCCGGGGGCGCTCCGGTGCTCGTCCCGTCCTGGCTGTTCGAGGTGCGCCCGGAAGGTTCGGACGAGCCGTACACGGTGACCCATCCGGCCGTCGCCCCGGAGCACCTGGTCACGGGCCCCGCCGTACCGCCGGCCGGCCCGAGGACCCCGGCCCCGGGGCTCTCCGTGCCGGCCCCGTCGAAGGGGGCGCCGGTCTCCCGGGACACGGAGGTCGGCTGGTACGAGGTCGCGGGCACCCGGCGGGACCGACTGGTGCTGCACTTCACCGGTGGGGTCTGCGGTACGTACGAGGCGACGGCGCGGGCCCGTGGCGACGAGGTGGTGGTGCGGGTCACGGAGACCGTCGAGGACGGGCGGATGTGCGTGGCCCTGGCGAAGTACTACGAGATGACCGTGGAGCTGGACGGGCCCCTCGGGGACCGGAAGGTCGTGGACGACCGGGGTGCGCCGCTGGCGGACCGGGCTCCGGCGGGCTGGCCGCGGCAGGCGGAGGAGGCCCCCTGACGCGCCGCGGGACGTGAACGCGGTGGTGGCGGTACCCGGACGGGTACCGCCACCACCGCGTTGGGGCGACCGGACGCGCCGCACGGGGCGGCGGGCCGGGCTCGGCTCAGCTGAAGGAGTCGCCGCAGGCGCAGGAGCCCGTGGCGTTCGGGTTGTCGATCGTGAAGCCCTGCTTCTCGATGGTGTCGACGAAGTCGATGGAGGCGCCGACGAGGTAGGGGGCGCTCATGCGGTCGGTGACGACCTTGACCCCGTCGAAGTCCTTGACGACGTCGCCGTCGAGGGACCGCTCGTCGAAGAAGAGCTGGTAGCGCAGGCCGGAGCAGCCGCCGGGCTGTACGGCGACCCGCAGGGCCAGGTCGTCGCGGCCTTCCTGGTCGAGCAGAGCCTTGACCTTCGCCGCGGCGGCGTCGGACAGGATGATGCCGTCGGTGGCGGTCGTGGTCTCGTCCGATACGGACATCTACATCTCTCCCGGGTTGTACGGAGACTGCTTGCCGACGTAACAACCGGCGGGGCTGCGGATTCATTCCGGGCCCGGGTGCGTCTTCGGCATCGCGCCTTGCGCTTCCCATGCTCGCACACGGACCGGCGGGGCGGCCATGCCCGCAGGGGCGCTCCGCCACCGCCCCGGTCAGCGGACCGCGGGGGCGGCGAATTGAGGAACGTCCCTGGTCCGGGGGGTGGCGCGGACCTCGGAGCGAATGCGTCACATTGACACGAGGGCCATCGTCAAACTGACGTGAAGCGGTTATGATAGATAACGTCAAAACGACGAAAAGGGGCCTCCGGAGTCGGGTCAGTCCGCCCGGGGGCCACCTGCGAGCCGCCGGGGGTCAGACCCCGCAGAGAAAGGGTGCGTGATCGTGACCACCGCCCAGCCCCTGGACGTCCAGCCCAGCCCCCTGGCGCTGCTGCTGCTCGGCCGGGAGGCCGATCCACGCAGCGAGCGCGGGGTGGAGTGTCCCGGTGACCTGCCCTCGCCCTCCGACCCGGACCTCGTCGAACGGGCCCGGGCGGCCAAGGAGAAGCTCGGCGACAGGGTCTTCGTCCTCGGGCACCACTACCAGCGCGACGAGGTCATCCAGTTCGCGGACGTCACGGGCGACTCCTTCAAGCTGGCGCGCGACGCCGCGGCCCGGCCCGAGGCCGAGTACATCGTCTTCTGCGGTGTGCACTTCATGGCGGAGTCCGCGGACATCCTGACCGGAGACGACCAGAAGGTGGTCCTGCCGGACCTGGCCGCCGGGTGCTCCATGGCCGACATGGCCACCGCGGAGCAGGTCGCCGAGTGCTGGGACGTGCTGACCGAGGCCGGCATCGCGGAGCGCGTGGTGCCCGTCTCGTACATGAACTCCTCCGCCGACATCAAGGCGTTCACCGGACGGCACGGGGGCACCATCTGCACCTCGTCCAACGCCCGGCGGGCACTGGACTGGGCCTTCTCCCGGGGCGAGCAGGTGCTGTTCCTGCCCGACCAGCACCTGGGGCGCAACACCGCGGTGCGGGACCTGGGGATGTCCCTGGAGGACTGCGTCGTCTACAACCCGCACAAGCCGGGCGGCGGGGTGACCCCGGAGCAGCTGCGGGCCGCCAAGATGATCCTGTGGCGGGGCCACTGCTCGGTGCACGGACGGTTCTCGCTGGAGTCGGTGGCGGACGTCCGGGCCCGGATACCCGGGGTGAACGTGCTGGTGCACCCGGAGTGTCGGCACGAGGTCGTCGCGGCGGCGGACCAGGTGGGGTCGACCGAGTACATCATCAAGGCGCTGGAGGCGGCGCCGGCCGGCTCGAAGTGGGCGATCGGCACCGAGCTGAACCTGGTCCGGAGGCTGGCGAATCGTTTCGCTCCGGAGGGCAAGGAGATAGTCTTCCTCGACAAGACGGTGTGCTTCTGCTCGACCATGAACCGGATCGACCTGCCGCACCTGGTGTGGGCGCTGGAGTCGCTGGCCGAGGGCACCCTGGTCAACCGGATCTCGGTGGACCCGGAGACCGAGCGGTTCGCCAAGCTGGCCCTGGAGCGGATGCTCGCCCTCCCGTAGCCGCCCGCCGCACCGCACGACGGACGACCCCCCGGCCGTTCCCGGCCGAGGGGTCGTCCTGTGCGTCGTCCGACGGGTCAGACGCGGACCGGCTCCGGGGAACCGGCGTCCTCGGACGCCTCCGGGCCGGCCGGGCCGCCGCGCTTGGCCGCGCGCTTGGCCTGCTTGCGCTCCTTGCGGAGCTCGACCATCGCGTACAGCGTCGGGACCAGCAGCAGGGTCAGCAGCGTGGAGCTGATCAGACCGCCGATCACGACCACGGCCAGCGGCTGGGCGATGAACCCGCCCTCACCGGTGACCCCGAGGGCCATCGGGAGCAGGGCGAAGATCGTCGCGAGGGCCGTCATCAGGATCGGGCGCAGCCGGTGCCGGCCGCCCTCGATCACGGCCTCCACGACCCCGTGGCCCCGGGCCCGGTACTGGTTGATCAGGTCGATCAGGACGATCGCGTTGGTGACCACGATGCCGATGAGCATCAGCATGCCGATCAGCGCGGGCACGCCCATCGGGGTGCCGGTGACGATCAGCAGCCCGAGCGCGCCGGTCGCCGCGAACGGGATGGACACCAGCAGGATCAGCGGCTGGACCAGCGACTTGAAGGCCGCCACGAGCAGCATGAACACGATGGCGACGGCCGCGAGCATGGCGAGGGCGAGGGAGGCGAACGCCTCCTCCTGGTCCTCGGAGACCCCGCCGATGGTGGCGGTGGCGCCCTCGGGCAGCTCCAGTTCCTTGAGCTTCGTCTGCAACTCGGTGCCGACCGCGCCGGTGTTGTCGCCGGTGGGACGGGCCGTGACGGTGGCCGAGCGCTGGCCGTCGATGCGGGTCATCGAGACCGGGCCGTCGACGAGTTCGACCTTCGCGAGCTCGCCGAGCCTGGCCGGGCCGACCGGCAGGTCCTTGAGCTCCTGGAGGGTGTCGGCGGGCTTCGCCGAGCGGATCACGATGTCGCGCTCGGTGTCGTCCAGGACGGCCTTGCCCGAGGGGGTGCCGCGCACCGCCTGGGCGACGACCGCACCGAGGGCGGCCTCGTTCAACCCGGCCCGGGCGGCCTTCTCGGTGCCCTTCACGGAGATCCGCGGGACGGACTGCGCCAGGTTGCTCTGCACGTCGGTGACGTCGTCCAGCTTCGCGACCTCGGCACGGACCTGCTCCGACGCCGTGCGCAGCACCTCGGGGTCGGCCGCCTTGACGACCACGCTGAGGTCCTGGGCGCCGAAGCCGTCACCGGCCGAGATGGTGGTGTCGCCGATGTCGGAGAGGCCGCGCAGGCCCTTCTCGATGCGGTCCTGGGTGGCGTCGAAGTCGGCGTCCTCCACCAGGCCGACCTGGTAGGTGGCCTGGTTGGTGTCGGTGCTGCCGCCGAAGGCCGCCATGAAGCCCGAAGAGCCCACGGTGACCTGGTAGTTCTTGACGCCGTCGACGCCGTCGAGCATCTTCTCGACCTTGCGGGCCGCGGCGTCGGAGGCGGCCAGACCGGTGCCCGGGGCGAGTTCCTGCCGGATGGTCAGGACCTCCTGCTCCCCGGGGTCGAGGAAGTTGGTCTTCAACAGCGGGGCCATGCCGAAGGTGGCCAGCAGGACCACCACCGCGATGCCGAGGCTCACCAGACGACGGCGGGTGGCGAACATCAGGACGGGCACGTACGAGCGCTGGAGGCGGCTCTTGGCCTCCTTCTCCTCCGCCTGGCGACGGGCCTGTTCGGCGTCGACCCCCCGGACGGCCTTCGGCGGCCTCAGGAACCAGTACGACAGCACCGGGACCACCGTCAGCGACACCAGCAGCGAGGCGAGCAGGGCCGCCGTGATGGTGAGGCTGAAGGAGGAGAAGAGTGCGCCGACCATGCCGCCGACGAGCCCGATCGGCAGGAACACGGCGACGGTGGTGAGCGTGGAGGAGGTGACCGCGCCCGCGACCTCCTTGACCGCGGTGAGGATGGCCTCCTTGCGCTCCTCGCCGTAGCCGAGGTGCCGCTTGATGTTCTCCAGCACCACGATCGAGTCGTCGACGACCCGGCCGATGGCGATGGTCAGGGCGCCCAGGGTGAGCATGTTGAGCGACAGGTCACGGCTCCACAGCACGATCAGCGCGAGCACCACGGAGAGCGGTATGGACACCGCGGTGACCAGCGTGGAGCGAAGGGAGGCGAGGAAGACGAGGATGACCACGACCGCGAAGAGCAGACCGAGGGCGCCCTCGGTGGTGAGGCCGTCGATCGCCTTGGAGACGGCCGGGCCCTGGTCGCTGACCACGGTCAGTTCGGCGCCCTCGCCGAGGTCGGCGCGGAGGTCGGGCAGGGCCTTCTCGACCGCTTCGGAGATGGCGACCGAGCTGCCGTCCTGGTCCATGGTGACCATGACCGCGAGGCTGGGCTCGCCGTTGGTGCGGGTGAGCGAGTCCGCCTTCGCGGGCTCCTGCTCCACGGTGGCCAGGTCGCCGAGCCGGACCGGCTTCTTGACGCCCTCCCCGGTCACCACCAGGTCCTGGATCTGACGGAGGCTGGTGAAGCCGCCGCCGACCTGGACGGTGCGGTTGGCGCCGCCCTCCTCGAAGGAGCCCGCCGGGACGGTCGCGCCGCCGGCCTGGAGCGCCTGGCCGAGCACCGCCGCGCTCACCCCGGCCGCCGCCATCTCCTTCTCGTCCGGGGTGACGGTGACCTGGAGTTCGCGGACGCCGTCGACGGCGACCTGGCCGACTCCGTCGATCTCCTTCAACTCCGGCAGCACCGTGCGTTCCAGCTGCTCCTTGAGGGCCTGCTGGTCCCGGTCGGCCGAGGCGGCCAGCACGACGGTGGGCATGTCGTCGGTGGAACCGGCGATGACCTGCGGGTCGACGTCGGCCGGCAGCAGCGCGCGGACCCGGTTCACGGCCTGCTGGACGTCGGCGACGATCCGATCGGAGCCGTCGCCGTAGTCGAACTGCGCCATCAGCACGGCGTTGCCCTCGCTGGCGGTCGCCGTGATGCCGGTGATGCCGTCGACGGCCTCGATGCCGTCTTCGAGCGGCTCGACCACCTGCTTCTCGACCACGTCCGGGGAGGCACCCGGGTACGGGGCGATGACGGAGACCATCGGCAGTTCGATGGAGGGCAGGAGCTGCTGCTTGAGTTGGGGGATCGCGAGGGCGCCGAAGACCATCGCGATGATCGACACCAGCCCGACCAGGGCGCGTTGGGCAAGGCTGAATCTCGACAGCCAGGACATGGGTGGAGGCTCTCTTCTGTGGCGGGAACACAGGCCCGCGACGGCGCGCGGGCGCGACGGGAGGCGGCTCTACACCCCCCACCACCACCCTGGCCCACGGCAGGAGGAACGTTCCTCGCTCCCAGGTGCCTTTCCTTATGCCGGGCATACTGCGGGTGTAGTACGCGGGCTACACCTTGCGGGGTAGGAACGCGGGCGTTGCCGCGCGGCTCAGCCGCGGGGCCTCACCAAGCCCGATTCGTAGGCGATGACCACGAGTTGGGCCCGGTCCCGCGCGCCCAGCTTGGCCATGGCCCGGTTCACATGGGTCTTCACGGTGAGCGGCGAGACCTGGAGCCGCTCGGCGATGACGTCGTTGGAGTGGCCGCCCGCGACCTGCACGAGCACCTCGCGTTCCCGGCCGGTGAGCGCCTCCAAGCGCTCCGAGTGCGCGTGCCCGGACGCCCCGGAGTCGTCACCCTGGGCCAGGAACCGCGCGATCAGCCCCTTGGTCGCGGTCGGGGACAGCAGCGACTCCCCGGCGGCGACCAGTCGTATGGCGCCCAGGAGTTCCTCCGGCTCGGAGCCCTTGCCGAGGAAGCCGGAGGCCCCGGCGCGCAGCGACTGCACCACGTACTCGTCGACCTCGAACGTCGTCAGCATCACCACCCGCACCCCGGACAGCTCGGGGTCCCGGCAGATGGCCCGGGTGGCGCTGAGCCCGTCCGTGCCCGGCATGCGGATGTCCATCAGGACCACGTCGGGGCGGGTCCGGGCGGCGGTCCGGACGGCCTCCGCGCCGTCGGACGCCTCCCCCACCACCTCCATGTCGGCCTCGGACTCCACGAGGACCCGGAACGCGCTGCGCAGCAGGGCCTGGTCGTCGACGAGCAGTACCCGGATGGTCACGGCGCCTCCCCCGTCTCCCCCGCGCCGGAGCCGGGGCGGGTGTCGACCGGCAGGATCGCATGGACCCGGAACCCGCCCCCGTACCGGGGACCCGCGGTGAGGACGCCGCCGAGCGCGGTGGCCCGTTCGCGCATGCCCAGCAGGCCGTGGCCGCCGCCCGGGCGGTCGGGGTGCTCCGGCGGGGCGGCGGCTTCGGCCGTGACGGTGGCGTCACGGGAGCCGTCGTCGAGCACGGTGACCTCGATGTGGGGTCCCACCCGCACCACGCTCACCTCGGCGCGGGCCCGGCCCCCCGCGTGCTTGCGCACGTTGGTGAGTGCCTCCTGGACGATCCGGTACGCCGCGAGGTCGACCGCCGCCGGGGGCTTCCCGCCCCGGTCGCCGCGGGCCACCTCCACGGTCAGCCCGGCGTGCCGGAAGGTGTCGACGAGCTCCTCCAGCCGGTCCAGTCCGCTGATGGGCTCGGTGGGGGCCGTGGGGTCGCCGCTCTGGCGCAGCAGCCCGACCGTGGCGCGCAGTTCGTCGAGGGCCGACCGGCTGGCCTCCCGGACGTGGGCCAGCGCCTGGGCCGCCTGGTCGGGCCGCTTGTGCATGAGGTGGGCGGCCACGCCCGCCTGGACGTTGACGAGGGCGATGTGGTGGGCGACCACGTCGTGCAGGTCGCGGGCGATGCGCAGGCGTTCCTCGGCGACCCGTCGACGGGCCTCCTCCTCGCGGGTGCGCTCGGCGCGCTCGGCGCGCTCCCGGATGGCGTGGATGTAGGCCCGGCGACTGCGGACCGCGTCGCCGGCCGCCGCGGCCATGCCCGTCCAGGCGAACACGCCCACGTTCTCCTGGTGGTACCAGGCCAGGGGGCCGGCCACCATGGCCACCCCGGTCAGCGCGGCCATGGTGAGCAGGCCGACGCGCCAGGTGGTGGGCCGGTCGGTGCGGGCGGCGACGGTGTAGAGGGCGAGCACGGCGGTCATCGCCACCGGCGAGCGCGGGGAACTGAGCGGAGAGCTGAACAGCAGCTCGACCTGGGTCAGCGCGACGGTGATCCACAGCACCGGGAGCGGGGCCCGGCGCCGGAACGCCAGGGCGGTGGCCGACAGCGGCATCAGCACCAGGCTGAGCGGATCGGGGGTGCGGGTGTTCCACTCCATGGGGCCGAACCGGGCGTGCGGACCGTACGGGTTGAGCACGGCGAAGCAGAGCATGAACGCCAGCACGACCAGCGCCAGGGCCGCGTCGGCGACCGCGGGGCGGGCCCGGAGGTACCCGCGCACCGCCCTGGCCCGCTCGACGACGGCCGCACCGGGCGACGGGTCCGGAACGGCCCGACCGCGGGCGCGGCCGACCAGCGGTCGGGGTAAGGGGCGGGACGGTGGCATCAGTTGGGAATCAGGCCCTCGTCCGTCAGCAGGGCCCGGATCTCGTCCAGGCCGGCGTCCGGGGAGGGCAGGATCAGCTCGGACGGCTCCAGGGAGTCGTCGGGCAGGGGCGTTCCCACCTCCCGCACCCGGTCGAGGAGGGCGGTGAGCGTCCGCCGGAACCCGGGGGTGTCGCCGCTCTCCAGCTCGGCGAGCAGCTCGTCGTCCAGGGCGTTCAGCTCGGTGATGTGGCTGTCCGCCAGTCGTACCTGGCCCTCCCCCATGATCCTTACGATCATGACGCCCTCCTCGGCGTGTGTGCGGCCGGACCTACTGCTTGTCGAAGCGCGGGGCCTCCCGCTGCGGCTGCTGGTTCCCGGCGCCCTGTTGGCCGCCCTCGATGGCCGTCTGCGGGGCGCTGCCCCCGGCCAGCTCGGCCTTCATCCGCTGGAGTTCCAGCTCCACGTCGGTGCCGCCGGAGATGCGGTCCAGTTCGGCGGCGATGTCGTCCTTGGCGGTGCCGGTCGGGTCGTCGAGCGCGCCCGAGGCCAGCAGTTCGTCGATGGCGCCGGCCCGGGCCTGGAGCTGGGCGGTCTTGTCCTCGGCGCGCTGGATCGCCAGGCCGACGTCGCCCATCTCCTCGGAGATGCCGGTGAACGCCTCGCCGATGCGGGTCTGGGCCTGGGCGGCGGTGTACGTGGCCTTGATGGTCTCCTTCTTGGTGCGGAAGGCGTCGACCTTGGCCTGGAGCCGCTGGGCGGCCAGGGTGAGCTTCTCCTCCTCGCCCTGGAGGGTCTGGTGCTGCGTCTCCAGGTCGCTGACCTGCTGCTGGAGCGCGGCCCGCCGGGAGAGCGCCTCGCGGGCGAGGTCCTCGCGGCCGAGCGCCAGCGCCTTGCGGCCCTGGTCCTCCAGCTTGCTGGACTGGCCCTGGAGCTGGTTGAGCTGGAGCTCCAGGCGCTTGCGGGAGGTGGCGACGTCGGCGACCCCGCGCCGGACCTTCTGGAGCAGCTCCAGCTGCTTCTGGTAGGAGTAGTCGAGGGTCTCGCGCGGGTCCTCGGCCCGGTCAAGGGCCTTGTTCGCCTTCGCGCGGAAGATCATCCCCATACGCTTCATGACACCGCTCATGGGCTTCGCGCGCCCCCTTCTGACGGACTTCGGGCTCAAGCTCCAACAGGTCCCACAGTAAGGGCCCTGCCTCCATTACCGCACTGTTCGGCCGCGGATGCGCTCATCCCCAAGGACGACTGCCGCCGCCGCCGATCCGGCGCGAGGAGGAGGCGTCACCCGGAGAACCGGTCCGCTGACCGTCGGTGCCGTGACGTGCGAACCGCCCGAAAGCGGAACGCACACCTCCTCGCGTCCGGAGTCGTTTCCCGTAGGACGTCCGGTGTTGCCGGATCGTTCCCCGCCGGACTGGGGTCCATGCGCCCCCACCCCGTACCCTTGGGTGTTGTGTTCCGTAGCCGTGCCAAGACAGAGAAGACCGCCACCGCCGAGCAGACGCCGGTAGCCGCGGCCCACCAGCCCCGTGACCCGCAGGCGCCCAAGGGCCGCCCGACGCCCAAGCGGAGCGTCGCGCAGTCCCAGCGCCGCAGCGTGGCGAACACGCCGATGACGCGCAAGGAGGCGTCCAAGCGCAACCGCGACGAGCGGCGTGCCGCGTTGGAGCGGCAGCGCCAGGCGCTCGCCAGCGGCGACGAGCGGTACCTGCCCGCCCGGGACAAGGGCCCCGTGCGGCGCTTCGTCCGCGACTACGTGGACTCGCGCTTCCACATCGCCGAGTTCTTCCTGCCCATGGCCGTGGTCATCCTGGTCCTGAGCATGGTCCGGGTGCCGACGCTCCAGAACGCCGCGCTGCTGCTGTGGATGTTCGTGATCGCGTTGATCCTGCTCGACTCCTCGCTGCTGGTCATCCGGCTGCGCAAGGAGCTGCGCACCCGCTTCGCCGACGTGCCCAAGCGCGGTGCCGTCCCCTACGGTCTGATGCGGACCCTCCAAATGCGTCGGCTCCGACTGCCCAAGCCGCAGGTCAAGCGCGGGGAGCGACCCTGACCCAGGACGTCTCCCTGGGCGCCTTCGACGCCGGGGACGCACTTCCCCCGGTGGGGTTGCCGGACGTGGTGCGCCGCGAACTGGTGGCGCGCCAGTTGGACGAACAGATCACGGCGCGGTTCCGGACCGGCCGACGACTGCGGGTCCTGGACGTGGGCGCGGGCCGTGGCACCCAGGCCCTGCGCCTGGCCCGCGCCGGTCACGCGGTGACGGGGCTGGAACGCGATCCGGCACGCCTCGCGGTGGCCCGCGCGGCGCTGGCCGCGGAGCCGGCGGGCGTCCGGGAACGGGTGCGCCTGCTGGAGGCCGACGGGCGGGACACCGGGGTGCACTTCCGCCCCGGCGGCTTCGACGTGGTGCTCTGCCACGGGCTGTTGATGTACGTGGCGGAGCCCGATCCGGTGGTCGCCGGGCTGGCCCGGATGCTGGCCCCCGGCGGCCTGGTGTCACTGCTGGTGCGCAATGCCGATGCGCTCGCCCTGCGCCCCGGGCTCGCCGGGGACTGGACGGCGGCGCTCGCGGCCTTCGACTCGGCCGTGGGGCGGAACCGGCGCGGGGTGGAGGTCCGGGGCGACCGGCTGGACGCGGTGACCGCGACGCTCGCCGGCATCGGAGCCCCGCTGCGGGCCTGGTACGGGGTGCGGGTGTTCACCGACCGCACCGGTGTGCAGGAGTGGGGGCCCGCCCGGGGCGCCGGAGCCGGTGACCTGGAGTCGCTGTTGGCCGCCGAGGAGCGGGCCGGGCGCACCGACCCGTACCGGGCGGTCGCCGCCTTGCTGCACCTGTGCGGGGTGCGGGGGTAGGGCGGCGCCCGGAGCGGAACCCGAACGGCGGGCTCCGGCGGGTCCACGGGGCGGCCGGGGCACAGACTGCGGGCATGAGCGCATCTCGTACCGCGTGGGCGGGGGTCGTGGTGTCCGTGGGGGCCCTGTTGACGGGCTGTTCCGGGGGCGGCGGTGCACTGCGGGCCTCGGCGGGCACGCCGGTCCCCGAGCGGGCCGCCCCCGCCGCACGATCGGCGGACGCCCTCCAGAGCGACTACGAGGAGGCCATCGCCCACGTGCTGCCGTCCGTGGTGCAGATCCGCGGTCGTCAGGACCTGGGGTCCGGGGTCGTGTACGACGACCGGGGCCACATCGTCACCAACGCCCACGTCATCGGCGACGAGCGGTCCTTCCAGGTCACCACGGCGGGCAGCGAGCAGCCGCTGACCGCCCGGCTGGTGTTCTCCTACCCCGAGCAGGACCTCGCGGTGGTGCGGCTGGACCGGGTGCCCGCGGGGCTGCGGCCGGCCACCTTCGGGGACAGCACCGAGGTGCGGGTGGGGCAGATCGTGCTGGCGATGGGATCGCCGCTGGGCCTGTCCTCCAGCGTGACCGAGGGGATCGTCTCGGCGACCGGGCGCACGGTCAGCGAGAGCACCGACGGCGGCGGGACGGGCGCCACCATCGCCAACATGATCCAGACCTCCGCCTCGATCAACCCGGGCAACAGCGGAGGGGCGCTGGTGGACCTGGAAAACGAGGTCATCGGCATCCCCACGCTCGCCGCCACCGACCCGGCGTTCGGCAACGCCGCGGCGCCCGGCATCGGGTTCGCGATCCCCTCGTCGATGGTGACCACGGTCGCGGACCAGATCATCGCGGACGGGAAGGTCACCGACTCGGGCCGGGCGGCGCTCGGCATCACCGGGCGGACCGTCGTGGACCAGGACCAGCAGCCGGCCGGGGTGGCGGTGGTGTCCGTGACGGACGGCGGCGGGGCCGACGACGCGGGCATCCGCCCCGGCGACGTCCTGACCCGGGTGGCCGACGAACCGGTGCCCACGATCACGGCGCTGGCCGAGGTGCTCGCCGGGGAGAAGCCGGGCGACCGGGTGCCCGTGACGTACCTGCGGGGCGGGGCGGAGACGACCGTGGACGTCACCCTCGGCGAGGTGTGAGCCCGGCCGGGGGCGGCCCGGCCGGGCGGAGCCTCAGGAAGCGGCGGGCCCGGCCCCTGCGGGGGCGTCGGGGGCGGCGTCCCCGTCGGCGGGCTCTGGGGACCCGGCGGGCTCCTCGGGCTCGGCGTGCAGGCTCATCGGACCGTAGATCCGCGTGCCGTCCTCGGAGAGGAACACCTGGTCGGCGCCGCCGGCGAGCAGGTCCCGCCAGTGCTCCCCGATCCAGGTCTCGGCGTCCCCCTGGGTGGTGAACTCCTCCGGTTCCACCGCCGGGGAGACCTCCGTACCATCGGTCTTCTCGAACCGCCACGTCCACGCCGCCATGCGAACCTCCCGAAGGTAGATCACGGTTGTCCGTGCAGCCGGAAGCCTAACCGGGCGGGCGCCCGGCACACCCGCACGGGAAGATCTAGCCGTGGAACTCACTCTGCTCGGTACCGGCGGGCCGGACGGCCTGCCCCGTCCCGACTGCCCCTGCGCGGTCTGCTCCCTCGCCGTGGGGCGGGCGGTGCGCGGCCCCTCGGCGGCGCTCGTGGACGGCACGCTGCTGCTCGACCTGACCCCGGGCGCCGCGTTCGCCGCGGCGCGGGCGGGGCGGACCCTGACCGGGGTGCGCCAGGTGTTGTTGTCGCATCCGCACGACGGGCCGGCGGTGGAGGTGCCGCCGGGGCTGCCGCAGCCGGGGCGGGTGCCCGACGGGCGGGAGTTGGCCCTGCTGACCGGGCACCGGGTGCGGGCCGTGCCGATGGACTCGCCCGGCACCGGGTACGCGGTGACCGGCCCGGACGGGCAGCGGGTGCTGTACCTGCCGCCCGGCGCGGCACCGGCCGGGCTGGCCGAGCAGGAGGCGCGGTACGACCTGGTGCTGGCCGACGTGGTGGGCCGTCCGGACGCGCTGGCCCGGTTGCGCGAGGCGGGGGCGGTGGGCCCGACCACCGACGTGGTGGCGGTGCACCTCGACCACGACGTGCCCCCGGGGCGGGAGTTGACGCGTCGGCTCGCGGCGGCCGGGGCGCGGGCGGTGCCGGACGGGACGACGCTGAGCGTGGGCGCGTTCGAGGAGGTGCCGGACGTGCCGCGCCGGACCCTGGTGCTGGGAGGGGCCCGGTCGGGGAAGTCGGTGGAGGCGGAGCGGCGGCTGGAGAGCTTCCCCGGAGTGGTGTACGTGGCCACCGGCGGCAGCTACCACGGGGCGCCGGGCGACGCGGAGTGGGCGGCGCGGGTGGGGGCGCACCGGGAGCGCCGGCCGGGGTCGTGGCGGACGGAGGAGACCTGCGACCTGGTGCCGCTGCTCGCCCGCACCGGGCCGCCGCTGTTGATCGACTGCCTGTCGCTGTGGCTGACCGACTCGATGGACGCGGTGAACGCCTGGGACGACGCGGAATGGGCGGCGGACGGTGAGCGGGAACTACGGCGACGGGTCCGGGAGTTGGCGGATGCGGTGCGGGCCACCCGGCGGGTGGTGGTGGCGGTGTCGAACGAGGTCGGGGCGGGGATCGTGCCGGCCACCGCGTCCGGGCGCCGCTACCGGGACGAGCTCGGGCGGTTGAACGCGGCGTTCGCGGCGGAGTGCGAGCAGGTGCTGTGGGTGGTGGCCGGGCAGGCGGTGGAGTTGCGCGGCTGAACCGGCCCTACGCCGGGTCCCGGCGGGCGATCAGCCGGTAGGCGGAGGCGCGCCCGGCGACGGGGCCGGGCGGGCGCAGCGCCCGGTCGAGGGCCCGGCCGAGGCGCAGCGGGCCGGTGGCGGGCCGGGCGACGGGCCCGCGGCGGGCGGTCAGCAGGAGGGCTGCGGCGGTGCCGGCTCCGGCCGGGCGGGGGGCGCCGCGGTGGTCGACCAGGACGACGGTGGCGCCCAGGGCGCGCAGGGCGCGGTGCAGATTGGCCTCGGGGATCAGGTGCAGGTGGCCGGGGCGGTGGTAGGGGGCCCACCAACGGCCGAGGGCGGCGGCGCGGCAGCGCGGGTCGGTGCCCTCGATCAGGAGGTGGCCGCCGGGGCGCAGCACCCTGAGGGCGGCGCGGAGTTCGGTGCGGGGGTCGGGGACCCGTTCGAGGTGGCGGAAGAGGCTCACCACGTCGTAGCGGGCGGCGAGCCGGGGGGCGAGGTCGGGGAGGGTGCCGTGGTGGGCTTCGTCGAGGCGGTCCCCGGCGAGGGCGAGTTCGGGTGCGGTGTCGAGGCCGTCGAAGGCGGTGTAGGGGTGCACGGCGCGGGCGGCGGCGGGGAAGTCGGCGGGGCCGGTGCCGACGTCCAGCCAGCTCTCGGGTTCGCCGAAGGGGAGCAGGGCGCGAGCGGCGCCGAGGTGGTCCCGGTCGCGGCGCAGGGCGCGGTCGGGGTCCGCCGGGGGCGGCGCGGGGGCGGTGGGGTCGGGGGTGCGGAAGACGTGGCGGCAGGTGCGGCACTCGTCGAGGTCGCCGGGGAGCACGGGGGTGCGGACCTTGGTGCGCAGGGTCGCCGCACCGCACCAGGGACAGCGGCGGTGGGCGGGGTGGTCCGGGGCGGGAGCGGTACGCGCGGGCACGGAGGGCACGAAACGGAACGTAAGGGATCAAGGGGACGGGTTCAACGAGGGTCGGGGCGGGCCGCTCCCCGTGCCGCCCCCGCGGTGGACCGCTCCGCGCCGCGGGCCGTGTCGGAGAGGGTCCGGACGGCTCCGGGGAACCCGGTCGGGCGGGCACCGGTGGCGGTACTGTTCGGCGAATGAGCTCCCTGAATCTCGACGACTTCACCGACCTGATCGACCGTCCCGACGCCGGGTTGCGCAACGACGCCGAGGAGCGCAGGGAACGGCAGGACGTGCCGCCCGGGGCGCTGGGCCGGCTGGACGAGTTGGGCGGTTGGCTGTCGGCGGCGCAGGCGGCGGTGCCGGTGCGCCCGGTGGAGCGTCCCAAGGTGGTCCTGTTCGCGGCCGACCACGGGGTGGCCCGCTTGGACGTCTCGACCCGGGCCGCGGGCAGCGCGCACGAGTTGGTGCGGGGCGTCCTCGACGGCTCCCGTCCGGTGGCGGTGCTGGCCCGGCGCAGCGGGGTGCCGGTCCGGGTGGTGGACGTGGGCCTGGACTGCGAGCCGGACGCCTTGCCGGCGGAGGTGACGCGGCACCGGGTGCGGCGGGGCTCGGGGCGGATCGACGTGGAGGACGCGCTGACCGCCGAGGAGGCGGAGGCCGCGTTCCGGGTCGGGACGGCCCTCGCGGACGAGGAGGCCGACTCCGGCACGGACCTGGTGGTGTTGGGCGATCTGAGCGTGGGCGGGACCACGGTGGCGGCGACGCTGATCGCGGCGCTGTGCGGGACGGACGCCTCGGTGGTGACCGGGCGGGGCGGGGCCCCCATCGACGACCTGGCCTGGATGCGCAAGTGCGCGGCGGTGCGGGACTCGCTGCGCCGGGCCCGACCGGTGCTGGGCGACCAGCTGGAGCTGCTCGCCACCGTGGGCGGGGCGGACTTCGCGGCGATGACGGGGTTCCTGTTGCAGTGCGCGGTGCGCAGGACGCCGGTGATCCTGGACGGGGTGGTGTCGGCGGCCTGTGCGCTGGTCGCCCAGCGGGCCGCGTTCCGGGCGCCGGACTGGTGGCTGGCCGGGCACGACTCCGGGGAGCCGGCGCAGGCCAAGGCGCTGGACCGGATGGCCGTCGAGCCGCTGCTCGCCCCGGGCGTGCGGGTGGGCGAGGGCACCGGGGCCCTGCTGGCGCTGCCGCTGGTGCGGGCCGCCGCGGCGCTCGCGGCCGAGTTGCCGGTGCGGGACTGAGCCGGGCGCGATGACGGGTACCACGGGCGGGGACCACGACGAGCGGCGCCCCGGGCGCGGGGAGGGCGTCCGCTTCGCGCTGGGCACGCTGACGGTGCTGCCGGTGCGGGTCGCCCACTGGGACCGGCCGGCGGCCCGGTCCGGGATGTGCTGGGCGCCGCTGGCCGGGTTGGTCGTCGGCGTGCTGGCCGCGGCCACCGCGGGGCTGTTGCTGCTCGGGGGCGCACCGGTGGCGCTGGCCGCGGTGGCGGCGGTCGCGGCGGGGGCGGTGCTCACCCGGGGGCTGCACCTGGACGGGCTCGCCGACGTCGCGGACGGGCTGGGCAGCGGGAAGCCCGCCGTCGACGCCCTGCGGATCATGAAGCAGTCGGACATCGGCCCGTTCGGCGTGATCGCCCTGGTGCTGGTGGTGCTCGGGCAGGTCGCCGCGCTGGCCGCGCTGTACGCCGACTCCTGGACCTCCGGTGCGGCCGGCACCGTCCTCGCCGCGGTGACCGCCCGCCTCGCGCTGACCCTGACCGCCCGGCCCGGGGTGCCGGCGGCCCGGCCGACCGGGCTGGGCGCGGCGGTCGCCGGGGCGGTGCCGTCCGGGGCCGCGCTCTGCGTGCTGGTGCTCGTCGCCGCCGCCTCGGCGGGGCTCGGCGGGGTGCTGGACGGACCGGGCGGGGCGCTGCGCGCCCTCGCCGCGGTGCTGGGCGGCTGCCTGGTGGCCGAGGGGCTGCTGCGGCACTGCGTACGACGGTTCGGCGGGGTGACCGGAGACGTGTTCGGGGGCGTCGCGGAGGCCGCCGGCACCGCCGCGTTGGTGGTCCTCACCCTGGGCCGGTGACGCGCGGGCCGGGGCGTCCCACCGGTGGACGGCCCCGGCGTCACGGAGCGTAGGCTCCTCACTGGCACACTTCCGGCCCGACCCACCAGCGTCGGGTACGGGGCCGGTCGGGCCACCACCACCCTCACGGCTCAGCCGCTGGACACTCCTAGGAAGCGAGACCCCACCACCGTGACTGCTCTCACTCTCAGCACCGCCGCGGCGTCCGGACTGCGCGCCGACGCGATCGTCGTCGGCGTGGCCAAGGGCGCCCAGGGCCCCGTGCTCGCTCCGGGCGCCGAGGCCGTGGACCAGGCGTTCGACGGCGCCCTCGCCGCCGTCCTGGAGACGCTCGGTGCCTCGGGCAGCGAGGGCGAGGTGATCAAGGTCCCCTCCCCCGCCGGGCTGAAGGCCCCGGTCGTGCTGGCCGTCGGGCTGGGCTCGGCGTCCGCGGCCGAGGGGGCGACCGACGCCGCCGCCGACGCCGCCAACTACACCGACGAGGTGCTGCGGACCGCCGCCGGCGCCGCCGCCCGGGCGCTGGCCGGGGCGCGGAAGGCCGCGTTCGCCCTGCCGATCGCCGATGCGGAGGCCGTGGGGGCGATCGCCGAGGGCGCCCTGCTGGGCGCGTACGCCTTCGACGCGTACAAGGAGACCGGCCGCGGCAACAAGCTCGCCAAGAAGGGCAAGCCGCCGCTGGCGGAGGTCGCCGTCCTCGGCGGCAAGCCCCGTGACAAGGCCCACAAGGCGGCCGTCGCCCGTGCGGTGGCGATCACCGAGGAGCTGAACCGCGCCCGCGACCTGGTGAACACCCCGCCCAACGACCTCGACCCGGAGGCCTTCGCCGCCGTCGCCTCGGCCGCCGCCAAGGAGCACGGGATCAAGGTCCAGGTGCTGGACGAGAAGGCCCTGGCCAAGGGCGGCTACGGCGGCATCCTCGGGGTCGGCGCCGGGTCCGCGGCCGGCCCCCGGCTGGTCAAGCTCAGCTACACCCACCCGGACGCCGAGAAGCACCTGGCGTACGTGGGCAAGGGCATCACCTACGACTCGGGCGGCATCTCGCTGAAGCCCGCGGGCCACAACGAGACGATGAAGTGCGACATGGCCGGTGCCGCCGCCGTGTTCGCCGCGGTCGTCGCGGTCGCCCGGCTGGGCCTGGCGGTGAACGTCACCGGCTGGCTGGCGCTCGCCGAGAACATGCCCTCCGGCACCGCCACCCGCCCCGGCGACGTGCTGCGGATGTACTCGGGCAAGACCGTCGAGGTGCTGAACACCGACGCCGAGGGCCGGCTGGTGCTCGCCGACGCGATCGCCAAGGCGTCCGAGGACGAGCCCGACGCGATCGTGAACGTGGCGACGCTCACCGGGGCCATGATGGTCGCGCTCGGCAACCGCACCTTCGGCATCTGCGCCAACGACGACGCGTTCCGCACCGCCGTGTTCGAGACGGCCGAGGAGGTCGGCGAGCCGGCGTGGCCGATGCCGCTGCCGGAGCACCTGCGCAAGGGAATGGACTCGACCACCGCGGACATCGCCAACATGGGCGAGCGGATGGGCGGCGGGCTGGTCGCCGGGCTGTTCCTGCGCGAGTTCGTCGGCGCCGGTCTGACCTGGGCGCACCTGGACATCGCCGGCCCCGCCTTCAACGAGGCCGGCCCCTTCGGCTACACCCCCAAGGGCGGCACCGGCTCCGGTGTGCGCACCCTGGTCCGGTTGGCGGAGCGCACCGCCTCCGGTGACCTGGGCTGACCCTGCGGGCGGCAGCCGTTCGACCGTGGTGGCGCCGGGCTCCGGCCCGGCGCCACCACCGTGTGTGAGCCATACCACGCACCGGCCCGGCGTCCCGGCACCCCCCGAGTAGTGCAAAGATGGGCAACGGCAGGACAGGGCCCCACCACAGGGCCGGAGAACGAGCGGCCACACCAGCCGACGGCCGGACACCCTCCGAAACCGGAGCCGGCGCGCGGCGCAATGCATGGAGGACGTGACGTGGCGAACGACGCCAGCACCGTTTTCGACCTAGTGATCCTCGGCGGTGGCAGCGGTGGTTACGCCGCGGCCCTGCGCGGCGCGCAGCTGGGTCTGAACGTCGCCCTGATCGAGAAGAACAAGCTGGGCGGCACCTGCCTGCACAACGGTTGCATCCCGACGAAGGCCCTGCTGCACGCCGGCGAGGTCGCGGACCAGGCCCGCGAGGCCGAGCAGTTCGGCGTCCGGGCCACCTTCGAGGGCATCGACATCAAGGCCGTCCACAAGTACAAGGACGACGTCATCGCGGGCCTCTACAAGGGTCTCCAGGGCCTGGTGGCCTCCCGCAAGGTGACGTACATCGAGGGCGAGGGTCGGCTGTCCTCCCCCACCTCGGTCGAGGTGAACGGCCAGCACGTCCAGGGCCGCCACGTGCTCCTGGCCACCGGCTCCGTGCCGAAGTCGCTGCCGGGCCTGGAGATCGACGGCAACCGGATCATCTCCTCGGACCACGCGCTGACCCTCGACCGGGTGCCCGCCTCCGCGATCATCCTGGGCGGCGGCGTGATCGGCGTCGAGTTCGCCTCGGCGTGGAAGTCCTTCGGCACCGACGTGACGGTCGTCGAGGGCCTCAAGCACCTGGTGCCCGTCGAGGACGAGAACAGCTCCAAGCTGCTGGAGCGGGCGTTCCGCAAGCGGGGCATCAAGTTCAACCTCGGCACCTTCTTCGAGAAGGCGGAGTACACCCAGGACGGCGTCCGGGTGACCCTCGCCGACGGCAAGGTCTTCGAGGCCGAGGTGCTGCTCGTCGCCATCGGCCGCGGCCCGGTCTCCCAGGGCCTGGGGTACGAGGAGCAGGGCGTCGCGATGGACCGCGGCTACGTCCTCGTCGACGAGTACATGCAGACCAACGTGCCGACCGTCTCCGCCGTCGGTGACCTGGTCCCCACGCTCCAGCTCGCGCACGTCGGCTTCGCCGAGGGCATCCTGGTGGCGGAGCGACTGGCCGGTCTGAAGACCGTGCCGATCGACTACGACGGCGTGCCCCGGGTCACCTACTGCCACCCCGAGGTCGCCTCCGTGGGCATCACCGAGGCCAAGGCCAAGGAGATCTACGGCGCGGACAAGGTCGTCGCCCTGAAGTACAACCTGGCGGGCAACGGCAAGAGCAAGATCCTGAAGACCGCGGGCGAGATCAAGCTCGTCCAGGTCAAGGACGGAGCCGTGGTCGGCGTCCACATGGTCGGCGACCGGATGGGCGAGCAGGTCGGCGAGGCCCAGTTGATCTACAACTGGGAGGCGCTGCCGGCCGAGGTCGCCCAGCTCATCCACGCCCACCCGACCCAGAACGAAGCGCTCGGCGAGGCCCACCTCGCACTGGCGGGCAAGCCCCTCCACTCCCACGACTGATCTCCGGTCACCGGGCGCGACGACCACAGACTTCCGCACTTTCGTAAGGAGCAACCGAAACCATGGCGGTTTCCGTATCCCTTCCGGCGCTCGGTGAGAGCGTCACCGAGGGCACTGTCACCCGCTGGCTGAAGGCCGAGGGCGAGCGCGTCGAACTCGACGAGCCGCTGCTGGAGGTGTCCACCGACAAGGTCGACACCGAGATCCCCTCCCCCGCCGCCGGCATCCTGGCCTCCATCAAGGTCGCCGAGGACGAGACGGTCGAGGTCGGTGCCGAGCTCGCCGTCATCGACGACGGCAGCGGTGCCCCCGCAGCCGCCCCGGCCCCGGCCGCCGCCGAGGCCCCCGCCGCCCCCGCGGCTCCCGAACAGCCCGCTCCGGCCCCGGTCGCCGAGGCCCCCGCGGCCCCGGCCGCTCCGGCCGCGCCCGCGGCTCCGGCGGGCGCGGCCGAGGGCACCGACGTGGTGCTCCCGGCGCTCGGCGAGTCCGTCACCGAGGGCACCGTCACCCGCTGGCTGAAGGCGGTCGGCGACTCGGTCGACGCCGACGAGCCGCTGCTGGAGGTGTCCACCGACAAGGTCGACACCGAGATTCCGGCGCCCGTCTCCGGGGTGCTGCTGGAGATCGTCGTCGGTGAGGACGAGACCGCCGAGGTCGGTGCCAAGCTGGCCGTCATCGGTGTCGCCGGTGCCGCGCCCGCCGCGGCCCCCGCCCCGGCCGCCCCCGCCCCGGCGGCGGCCCCGGCTCCGGCCGCTCCGGCGCCCACGCCGGCGGCTCCCGCGCCCGCGCCGGTCCAGGCCGCCCCCGCGGCGCCCGCGCCGGCTCCGGCCGCTCCGGCCGCCCCCGCCCCGGTGGCTCCGGCCCCGGCCGCCCCGGCTGCTCCGGCCGCCGCGCGTCCGGCCGACGACGGCGCCTACGTCACGCCGCTGGTGCGCAAGCTGGCCTCCGAGAACGGGGTGGACCTGGCGTCCCTCCAGGGCACCGGGGTCGGCGGACGCATCCGCAAGCAGGACGTCCTGGCCGCCGCCGAGGCCGCCAAGGCCGCCCGGCCCGCCGCCGCGGCCCCGGCCGCCGCGCCCTCCGCTCCGGCCCCGGCCCGCAAGGCCCCGGCGCTGGAGGTCTCCCCGCTGCGCGGGCAGACGGTCAAGATGACCCGGATGCGCAAGCTCATCGGCGACAACATGATGAAGGCGCTCCAGACCCAGGCGCAGCTCACCTCGGTCGTCGAGGTGGACGTGACCCGCCTGATGCGCCTGCGCGCCCAGGCCAAGGAGACCTTCGCGGCCCGTGAGGGCGTGAAGCTGTCCCCGATGCCGTTCTACGTGAAGGCGGCGGCCCAGGCGCTCAAGGCGCACCCGCTGATCAACGCGCGGATCAACGAGGACGAGGGCACCATCACCTACTTCGACACGGAGAACATCGGCATCGCCGTGGACTCCGAGAAGGGGCTGATGACCCCGGTCATCAAGGGTGCGGGCGACCTGAACATCGCCGGCATCGCCAAGAAGACCGCGGAGCTCGCCAACGCGGTGCGGACCAACAAGATCCGCCCCGACGACCTGGCCGGTGCGACCTTCACCATCAGCAACACCGGTTCGCGCGGCGCGCTGTTCGACACGGTGATCGTGCCGCCCACCCAGGCCGCCATCCTGGGCATCGGCGCCACGGTCAAGCGCCCGGCGGTCATCGAGACCGCCGAGGGCACCGTGATCGGCGTCCGGGACATGACGTACCTGTCGCTGTCCTACGACCACCGTCTGGTCGACGGTGCCGACGCCGCCCGGTACCTGACCGCCGTCAAGGCGATCCTGGAGGCCGGCGAGTTCGAGGTCGAGCTCGGGCTGTGAACCCGTGGTGTCCGCGTCGCACGTCGACGCGGACACCGTCCGGTGCCGCCCGTACGGGAGGACGATCCGTCCCCCGTACGGGCGGCACTGCGTTTCCCGGGCCCGCTCCGGAGCCCCGTGGGGCACCGTTCCCGCCCTGTAAGGCTCGCCACACCTGCGAGGACGTCCCCGTCCGAGACACGTCAAGATGGGGGTGTGGCCGTATTGTCTACGGGTCAATGCCCTAGGCCGTGTCCGACCCGTGGCGTCGTCCGCCCGAAGGGTGGACGGGCACGTCGGGACCGGTTCCGGGGTCGCCATGGCCCGGCAGCAAGGAGCCCCGCATGACCGCGCCCGTCGTCCACTCGCTGCGCGAACAGATCCGCGAGCACATCGTGGAGGGGATCGTCAGCGGGCGCTGGAAGCCGGGTGAACGGATCGTCGAACGACGGATCGCCACCGAGCTGGAGGTCAGCCAGACGCCCGTGCGGGAGGCGCTGCGGGAGCTGGAGTCGCTGCGGCTGATCGAGTCCTCCCCCAACAAGGGCGTGCGGGTGCGCAACCTCACCGCCGCCGACCTGGAGGAGAGCTACCCCGTGCGGGCCGGCCTGGAGGCGATCGCCGCGGAGCTCGCGGCCGAGCGCCTCGCGGTGGACTGCTCGGCGCTGGAGCCGCACGTCGCGGCGTTGTACGAGGCGGACCGGCACGCGGACGGCACCGGGCAGGTGCGGCACACCGTGGCCTTCCACCGGGAGCTGGTGCGGGCCGCCCGCAACGGGGTGCTGCTGCACACCTGGGAGGGGTTGGGCATCGAGGTGTTCACGGCCCTGTCGATCCGCTGGTTGGGCACCGTCCAGCAGTCCTACGCGGAGGAGCACGAGGCCCTGGTGGCGGCCTTCAAGCGCCACGATCCGGCCATCGCGGAGTTGGTGAAGGCCCATGTGCTCGGCTGTGCGCCGCGCCCCGACGCGGGGCTCTGCGGGCCCTGAGCGCAGCGCACCGGGCGGGTCGGTGGGATCGCTCCGGCAGCACCAGAAGTCATCAGCAGCCCCACAGGGCACGGACGCCTCAGACAGCTCAGACCCCCATGGACCCCGTTCAGATGTGCGAAACAGCCGCTTTCACCTGCGAAAGCAAGGCACCGCATGCCTGCGACCGAGGCACTGGGTGCCGACTTTCTTCATCTGAAGAGGTTTTACCACCCAAGCCTTTGATCGATCATCGATCAGGGGGTTAGAGTCCCCGTTGGACTTCTACCAGAGTCCCGCCCTGTCCTGCCAAGACCAAGGGCACCCCGAACCCCTACCGATGAGGGAACCCCTTCGACTCCGGAAGGCGGCGACATGACCGACCCCACCGCAATTCAGCCGAGCGCGCTGGACCAGCTCCCGGACCGCGACCCCGAGGAGACCGCCGAGTGGCAGTCCTCCCTGGACGCCGTGACCAAGGCTGCCGGCCCGCACCGCGCCGCCTACCTGATGCGGCGCACGCTGGAGCGGGCCGAGGGCGCCGGTCTCGCGCTGCCCAAGCTGCTGGAGACCGACTACGTCAACACCATCCCGACCGCCGCCGAGCCCGAGGCCGACGGCGACCCGGAGATGGAGCAGCGCATCACCGCGTGGAACCGCTGGAACGCGGCGGCCATGGTGAGCCGGGGCAGCAAACTCGGCGTCGGCGGCCACATCGCGACCTTCGCGTCGGCCGCCTGGCTCTACGAGACCGGCTTCAACCACTTCTTCCGGGGCAAGGAGGCCGCGGACGCGCCCGGCTCCGGTGACCAGCTCTACGTCCAGGGCCACGCCTCCCCCGGCATCTACGCCCGCGCCTTCCTCGACGGGCGCCTCTCCGAGGGCCACCTCGACCGCTTCCGCCAGGAGGCGGGCGGCAACGGCCTGCCCTCGTACCCGCACCCGCGGCGGCTGCCCTGGCTCTGGGAGTTCCCCACCGTCTCCATGGGCCTCGGCCCGCTCTCCGCGATCTACCAGGCCCGGTTCAACCGGTACCTGACCAGCCGCGGCGTCAAGGACCTCTCCGCCTCGCACGTGTGGGCGTTCCTCGGCGACGGCGAGATGGACGAGCCCGAGTCGACGGCGGCCCTCAACCTCGCCGCCCGCGAGGGGCTGGACAACCTCACCTTCGTCATCAACTGCAACCTCCAGCGCCTCGACGGCCCGGTGCGCGCCAACTTCAAGATCGTGCAGGAGCTGGAGGCCCAGTTCCGCGGCGCGGGCTGGAACGTCGTGAAGTCGCTGTGGGGCTCCGCCTGGGACGAGCTGTTCCAGCTCGACACCACGGGCGCCCTGGTACGACGGCTGCGCGAAGTACCCGACGCGCAGGTGCAGACGTACCAGACGCGCGACGCGGCCTACATCCGCGAGGACTTCTTCGGCAAGGACCCGGCGCTGGTCGAGCTGGCCAAGCTGCTCAGCGACGACAAGATCCTGGAGTGCTTCCACCTCTCGCGCGGCGGCCACGAGCCCCGCAAGGTGTACGCCGCCTACCGGGCCGCCCTGGCGCACAAGGGCGCGCCGACGGTGATCCTGGCGCAGACCGTGAAGGGCTTCACGCTCGGCAAGGGCTTCGCGTCCAAGAACGCGAACCACCAGATGAAGAAGTTGTCCACGGACGAGTTCAAGTGCATGCGGGACCTGCTGGAGCTGCCGATCTCGGACAGCGCCTTCGTCGACGACGTGGTGCCCTACGGCCACCCCGGCGCCGACTCCCCCGAGGTCCGCTACCTCCAGGAGCGCCGCGCGGCGCTCGGCGGCCCGGCCCCGGCCCGCCGCACGCATCCGCTGGCCCCGCTGCCCGCGCCGGCCGAGAAGACGTTCGCGTCCTTCGACAAGGGCTCCGGCACCCAGTCGGTGGCCACCACCATGGCGCTGGTCCGGCTCCTGAAGGACCTGGTCCGGGACAAGGAGACCGGTCACCGCTGGGTGCCGATCGTCCCCGACGAGGCGCGCACCTTCGGCATGGAGTCGCTCTTCCCCTCGCTGGGGATCTACTCCCCCAAGGGCCAGACGTACGAGCCGGTCGACCGCGACCAGCTGATGTACTACCGCGAGGCCACCAACGGCCAGATCCTCAACGAGGGCATCACCGAGGCCGGCTCGATGGCCGACTTCATCGCCGCGAGCACCGCGTACGCGACGCACGGCGAGCCGATGATCCCGCTGTACATCTTCTACTCGATGTTCGGCTGGCAGCGCACCGCGGACCAGATGTGGCAGCTCGGCGACCAGCTCGGCCGGGGCTTCCTGGTCGGCGCCACCGCCGGGCGGACCACGCTCACCGGTGAGGGCCTCCAGCACGCGGACGGCCACTCCCCCGTCATCGCCGCGACCAACCCGGCCGCCCTCAGCTACGACCCCGCGTTCGCCTACGAGGTGGCCGCGATCGTCAAGGAGGGTCTGCGCCGGATGTACGGCGAGGCCGTCGAGGGCGAGGACCGGGACGTCTTCTACTACCTCACGGTCTACAACGAGCCGCTGCCGCAGCCCGCGAAGCCGGCCGGGGCGGACGAGGGCATCGTCAAGGGCCTGTACCGCTTCAACACCGCCGAGTCGGCGGGGCTGACGCCGCCCGCGGGCGCCGCCCGCATCCAGCTGCTGGGCTCCGGCACGGCCATCCACTGGGCGCTGAAGGCCCAGCGGTTGCTGGCCGAGGAGTGGGGCGTCGGCGCGGACGTGTGGTCGGCCACCTCCTGGACCGAGCTGCGGCGCGACGCGCTGGAGGCGGACGCGGCGGTGCTGCGCGGCGAGGAGCGGGTGCCGTTCCTGCGCACCGCGCTCGCCGGTGCGGCCGGCCCCGTCCTCGCGGTCAGCGACTACATGCGGCAGGTGCCGGACCAGATCGCCCAGTGGGTCGAGCAGGACTGGTCCTCGCTGGGTGCCGACGGGTTCGGACTCTCCGACACCCGTGACGCCGCGCGCCGCCACTTCGGCGTCGACGCCGAGTCGATCGTGGTGGCCGCGCTGGCCCAGCTGGCGCGCCGCGGTGAGGTCCCCGCGACCGCGGTCAAGGAGGCCCGCGAGCGGTACGGACTCTGAGCCGGGCGGTGCGGGGGCCCGGTGGCCCCGGCCCCCGCACCCGCCGGTCCCCTTCGGGCCCCCGCCTCCGGGCGGGGGCCCCTTCGGCGTTCCGGCCGGGGGATGATGGGGGGATGCGGGCGGCTCGGCTGATCAGGATGGTGCTGTTGTTGCAGGCTCGGGTGTCGATGACGGCGGCCGAGCTGGCGCGGGAGCTGGAGGTGTCGGAGCGGACCGTGACCCGGGACGCGCAGGCGCTCTCGGCGGCCGGGGTGCCGGTCTACGCGGACCGGGGCCGCAGCGGCGGCTACCGGCTGGTGGGCGGGTACCGCACCGGGTTGACGGGGTTGGGGCGCGGGGAGGCGGAGGCGCTGTTCCTGTCGGGGGTGCCGGGTGCGCTGCGGGACATGGGGTTGGCCGACACGGCTTCGACGGCCCGGCTCAAGGTGTCGGCGGCGCTACTGCCCGCGCTGCGGGGCGCGGCCGGTACCGCGGAGCAGCGGTTCCACCTGGACGCGCCGGGTTGGTTCCACGACGAGCCCGCCCCCGAGCTGTTGGCGCCGGTGGCGGACGCGGTGTGGAACGACCGCCGGATCGCCGTGCGCTACCGGCGGGGCGGGGCCGGTGAGGTGGAGCGGGTGTTGGAGCCGTACGGGCTGGTGCTGAAGGCGGGGGTCTGGTACCTGTGCGCCCGCGTGGACGCCGGCGCGCACCGGGTGTACCGCCTGGACCGGTTCACCGCGGTCGAGGCGGACGGGGGGCGGTTCGTCCGGGACGGGGCGTTCGACCTGCCGGGGTTCTGGGAGCAGCGGGCGGCGCAGTTCGTGCGGGCGCTGTGGCGGACCTCGGTGACCCTGCGGCTGTCGCCGGAGGGGATGGCGCGACTGCGGTACGCGGTGGGGCCCGCCGCCGCAGAGGAGGCGACGGCGGGCGAGCCGGACGGCGAGGGGTGGGTGACGGTCACCGTGCCGACCGAGTCGGAGGAGGTGGCGTACACCCAGGTCCTGGTGCTGGGCCCGGAGGTGGAGGTGCTGGCGCCGGCCGGGCTGCGGGAGCGGTGTGCCGGGGCGGCGCGGCGGGCCGCGGCGCGCTACCGGTAGTCGGCGACCTCGGGGGCCCCGCCCTCCTTCTCGGCGAGCATGTAGCCCCAGACGTCCGGGCGGGAGCCGTCGAGGTCGGTGACGCCGTAGGCACGGGCGAGGTCGGCGCTGTCGAGGGAGGTGCCGTTCCAGCGGTGGTGCTCGGGGTCGGCGACCAGGGCGGCGAGTCCGCGGGCCAGATAGGTCGGGGACTCGGAGACCGACCAGTGGGGTTGGGCCTCGGTGTTCTCCCGCCAGGTCTCCTCGGTGACGCCGAAGTGGTCCAGCATCTCCTCGGAGCGCAGGAAGCCGGGGGTGACGGCGACGGCGGTGGAGCCGACCGGCGCCAGTTCCTCGCCGAGGACGCGGGCCATCCGGATCGGGGCGTTCTTGGCGAGGTCGTAGTAGAAGTTGCCGCGGTACTCGTCGTTGCTGCGGGCGGTGCCGTCGGTGACCTCGACGAGCAGGGCGCCGGGGTGCCGCACCAGCAGGGGCAGGGCGATGCTGCTGGTGATGATGTGGCTGCGCACCCCCAGGTCCAGGATCCGCAGGCCCCGGTCGAGGTCGATGTCCCACAGCCGGGTGTCGAAGTCGAGCAGCGGGTTGCCGCCCCACATGTCGTTGACGAGCACGTCGAGCCGTCCGTGCTCGCGTTCCACCCGGGCCAGCAGGTCCCGCACCCGGTCGGGCTCCAGGTGGTCGGTGGGGACGGCGGTGCCCGAGCCGCCGGAGCCGGCGTCCCGGGCGGCGGCGTCGACGAGTTCGGCGGTCTCCTCGATGGTCTCGCCGGGTCGGCCCAGTTCGCTGACCTTCTCGCGGGTGGTGCGGCCGGTGGCGTAGACGGTGGCACCGGCCCGGCCCAGTTCCACCGCGATGGCCCGGCCCGCGCCCCGGGTGGCTCCGGCGACCAGGGCGATCCGGCCGCGCAGAGGGGCGGTGCGGGGGCGTGCGGAAGCGGCGTCGTGCGCCGTGGTGTGCGTCATGTGCCGATCGTGGCCGGGAATCCGGACATCCTCCGTCAGGCTTTGCGGACGGATCGGGGATCGGGCCGGAAGGGGGGAACGGGACCCGGCTCGGCGTGCGACCGCGGGGCGCAGGGCAGATGCTGGTCCCGTGATGGACGAGACGGAGTTCTGGGAGCTGGTCGACGGCGCGCGCGAGGCCGCCGACGGCGACCCCGAGGAGCAGGCGGACGCGCTGGTCGAGCGGCTGGTCCGGCTGGACCCGGAGTCCGTCCTCGACTTCTCCCGGCACTTCGAGGCCCGCTACCAGCGCGCCTACCGCTGGGACCTGTGGGGCGCCGCCTGCGTGCTGCTGGACGGGGTGAGCGACGACGCCTTCGACTTCTTCCGGTGCTGGCTGATCGGGCAGGGCCGGGAGGTGTTCGAGGGGGCCCTGCACGACCCGGACGACCTGGCGGAGCTGTTGGACGGCTTCGACCCGGCGGTGGACGGGGACGCGGAGGAGCTGGGGTACGCGGCGGACGAGGCGTACGAGCGGCTGACCGGGGCCGTCACCCCCGAACTGGGACTGCCCCCGGCGCCCCCGGAGCCCGCCGGGGTGCCGATGGACTTCGAGGACGACACGGTGCTGGCCCGCTACTACCCGCGGCTGTGGGACCGGTTCGGCCAGTCCGAGGCGTGAGCCGGCGCACGCCTGCCCGGCGTGCTCACAGCGAACGCCCCATGCACACGTCGTCCACGTACCGTCCGCCGACGAAGAACTCCTCGGGGAGCACCCCTTCGACGGCGAACCCCTCGGAGGCGTAGAGCGCCCGGGCGGGGGCGTTGGGGCCGAGCACCCGCAGGGTGAGCCGCCGCGCCCCCCTGCTGCGTGCCTCCGCCACGGCGGCCCGCAGCAGGGCACGGCCCGCGCCCAGCCCCCGGGCCCGCTCGGCGACGGCGAGGCCCTGGATCTGCCGGACGTGCGCGTTGGAGGCCAACGGGGTGGGGAAGCCGAGCTTCAGATAGCCGGCGACCTCCCCGGCGACCTCGACCACCAGGTGGTCCTCGGGGCGGGAGCGCCCGTCGAAGAAGGGCGCGTAGGGCGGTTCCGGAGCCGGGCTGACCGCGTGCAGCGGGGACCAGGCGGCGCGGTCGAGCCGGGCCAGCGCCTCCTCGTCCTCGGCTCGGGCGGGACGTACGTGCAGTTCGGGCATGCGGATCACCCTAGGGGGCAGGGGTGGTGGTGGGGCAGGGGTTTTCCGCCCCGCCGTCACCCGTTCCGGCGCGCCCGGACCCGGGTGCGCGGCTCCGTGTGGTGCACGTTCGGCAGGATGGGGTCATGCAGCCTTCCCGTATCGCCGTGGCCGGGGCCTCGGGGCTCATCGGCTCCGCGCTCGTCCGCTCCTTGACCGCCGACGGCCACCAGGTGGTGCGGCTGGTGCGCCGACCGCCCCGGGGCCCCGACGAGGTGCGCTGGGACCCGGTGCGCCAGCGGATCGAGCCGCCCGGGCTGCTGGACTGCGAGGCGGTGGTCAACCTGGCCGGGGCGGGGGTCGCCGACCACCGGTGGACCGCCGCGTACAAGAAGCAGATCCGGGACAGCCGGGTGCTGGGCACGGTCACCCTCGCCGAGGCCGCCGCCGCCCTGGAGGTGCCGCCGCGGGTGTTCCTCAACGGCAGCGCGGTCGGCTTCTACGGGGACACCGGGGACCGGGTGGTCGACGAGGACGCCCCGCCCGGCAGCGGCTTCCTGCCCTCCCTGACGGTGGAGTGGGAGGAGGCGGCGGCCCCCGCCGAGGAGGCCGGCATCCGTACCGTGTTCGCCCGCACCGGGCTGGTGGTGTCCCGCCACGGCGGTGCCTGGCAACGGTTGTTCCCGCTGTTCAAGACCGGCCTCGGGGGCCGGCTGGGCAGCGGGCGCCACTACTGGAGCTACATCGCGCTGTACGACGAGGTGGCCGCGCTGCGCCATCTGCTGACCGCGGAGGACCTGTCCGGGCCGGTCAACCTGACCGCACCGGAACCACTGACGAACCGTCAGATCACCGCGGCGATGGGCCGGGTGCTGCACCGGCCGGCGGTGTTCGCGGCCCCCGCGGCGGCGGTGCGCCTGGTACTGGGCGAGATGGCCACCGACGTGCTGACGAGCACCCGGGCCGTCCCCCGGAAGCTGCTGGAGTCGGGGTTCGCCTTCACCTTCCCGGACGTCGAGGACGCCCTGCGGGCCGCGCTGCGCTGAGCCGCGCCGCCCGGTCGACGGCGCACGGCCGGGCCGCCCCGCCCCCGGGGCGCCTCCGCCGTGCGACCGGCGTGCGTCCGTACCACGGTGTCGCGCGCCCTGCCGGGGGCGGGGCACGGCTCCTACGCTCGACCGGAACTCATGTACGTCACGGCCGTGTCGGGGGCCTGGTGCGCTCGACCGCGCAACCTCGGGGAGGAGCACGTGCTTGAGCCCGCACGTCATGCGGAGATCGTCGTCGTCGGAGCCGGGGTCGCCGGACTCACCGCTGCCCGGCGACTGACCGGGGCGGGGATACCCACCGTGGTCCTGGAGGCGTCCGACCGGCCCGGCGGTCGGATGGCGACCGAGGAGGTCGACGGCTTCCTGCTCGACCGGATCGCCCGACCGCTCTCCACCGCCCACGCCGAACTGCGGCGCACACCGGGGCTGGAGGGGCTGGTGCTGCGCCCGTTCTCACCCGGTGTGCTGGTGCCGGGCGAGGGGCGGCTGCACCGGGTGGGCGAACCCCGCCCCGCCCGGCGCGCACGGGGCGCATTCAAGACTGCACGCGCCCTGGCAAGCGCCCCCAGAGGCGGTCCTCGACCGGGGTGGGCGCCCCGGTCGGGTGCCGTGGGGAGCCCGCTGGACCAGGCCCGACTGGGCGCGGCGCTGGCCCGGCTGGCCGACACCCCGGTGGAACGGTTGCTGGCCCGCCCGGAGTGCCCCGCCGCCGAGGCCCTGCCCACCCGGGGCGTCCCGTCCCGGACGGTGGAGGGCTTCGTGCGCCCGCTGTTGGCCGCGCTGTTGTGCGACCCGGAGCTGTCCACGTCCAGCCGGTGCGCCGACCTCGCCCTGCACGCCTTCGCCCGGGGGCGGCTCTGCCTGTCGGAGGGCGGGGCCGGGGCCCTGCCCGACGGCTTGGCCGCCGGGCTGCCCCCGGGGACGCTGTGCACCGGGGTGCGGGTCCGTTCGGTGTCGACGAACCGGGTGGTCACCGAGGAGCACGGGGAGATCCGCTGCCGGGCGGTCCTGCTGGCCACCGACGCCCGGTCCGCCGCACGGCTGCTGCCGGGGCTGCGGGTGCCCGACTTCCACCAGGTCACCGTGGTGCACCACGTGGCCGAGGTGGCTCCGCTCCAGGACCCTGCCTGGGTCCTCGACACCGAGCGGCGCGGTCCGGTGGCCCACACCGCGGTGGTCAGCCGGGTCGATCCGACCCGGGCCCCGGCCGGCCGGTCCCTGGTCTCCTCCACCGTCCTCGGCCCTCCGCCGTCGGACCTGGACCGGGCGGTGCGGACGCAGCTGGCCGAGCTGTACGGCACCGGGACGGCCCGGTGGGAGCTGCTGTCGGTGCGGCACGTCCCGGACGCGGTGCCCGCGACGCCCGCCCCGCACGATCCGCAGCGGCCGGTGCGGGTCGTGGACGGCCTGTACGTGTGCGGGGACCACCGGGAGACCGGCGGCCCGGCCGGGGCGATCCGGTCCGGGCACCGGGCCGCGGCGGCCGTCCTCGCGGACCTCGCCCCTGAGTCGGCGCACCGGGCGGAGCACCTCGCGGCCTGACCGCCTCCGGGGTCCGGCTCCCGGACCCCGTGGGGCGGCCGTCAGATCAGTGCGACCTTGTCCCGGTAGCCGCGCGCCTGCACGGTCTCCCGGTACGGCTCCAGGCGCCGTTCGAAGTCGCGGACGTACTCCAGGGCCCGTACCGAGCGCATGTCGGCAGCCTGCTGCGCGGCCTCCGCGCCCAGGGCGCACGCCTGGTCCAGTTCGCCGAGGCCGAGGCGGGCGCAGGCCAGCACGACCCGGCAGAACAACCGGCTGCGGGCGTACCCGGGCGCCCGCAGTTGGAGGGAGCGCTCGGCGTGCTGGGCCGCGGCCCGGTACTGCTGGAGGTCCCGGTAACAGTGCCCGAACTCGTCGGCGAGTTGGGCCTCGTCGAAGAACCGGGCCCACTGCGGGGGTTCGTCCCCGGGGCGGGCGGCGTCCAGGGACCGTTCCGCCCGTACCAGCGAGGCGGTGCACGCCCGCACCTCGCCGAGCACCCCGTGCCCGCGCGCCTCGGCGGCGTGCAGCAGGGCCTGGACGGCGTGCGGGGCGGAGGAACCGATGCCCTGTTGGGCGACCCGGGCCAGCTGGACCGCCTCCCGGCCGTGGCCCAGGTAGACGGCCTGCCGGCTCATGGTGATCAGGACGTAGGCGCCGTAGGCCCGGTCACCGGCCGCCTGGGAGAGCCGCAGGGCCTGCACGAAGTACCGCTGGGCGAGCCCGTGGGCACCGATGTCGTACGAGGTCCAGCCGGCCAGCCGGGTCAGCTCGGCGGCGGCGCCGAAGAGCCGCCGCCCGGTCTGCTCGCCGTAGACCCCGCGCAGCATCGGCTCGGCCTCGTGCTCCAGGTACCGGACCAGGGCCTGCCGGGCGTGCCCGCCGCCGTAGGCGTTGTCGAGGGTGCGGAACAGGTCGGCGACGGAGCGCAGGGCGGCGATGTCACCGGCGGTCACCCGGTGGCCGGGGCCGCGCTCGGTGCCGCGCTGTCTGGGGTGGGAGGCGGGTCCGCGGCCCTGGGCCGGGATGCGCAGCCCCGCCGGCACCGCGGGCGCGGGGCCCGCCTCGGGGCGGGTGGGTCGGGGTGCCCCGGAGCCGGTGCGGGCCGCCGGCACGGTGGCCCGCTCGGGCTGCTCGGCGCGTTCGGGGTGCTCGGGGCGCGGTCGGTCGTCGCTGCGCGCCACCCGGTCGTCGGCGCGGCCGATCAGCCAGTCGCGGCTGGGGACCACGAGTCCGGCGGGGGTGAAGGCGATCTTGCGGAGTTCGGCGTGGCTGCCCGAGTCCTTGCGCCACAGCCCGCTGACGATGTCCACCGCCTCTTCGGGGCCCGCGGCGAACTCCAGCCCGGCGTACACCGGGGCGCAGGCGTCGAGTCCCAGGTCCTGGGCGGTGAGTCTGCGTCCGAGGCGCCGGGTGAACACCTCGGCGATGAGCGCGGGCGTGGTTCCGCGGGGTTGCTGCCCGCGGAGCCAACGCGTCACGGACGTCTTGTCGTACCGCAGGTCGAGCCCGTGTTCCAGTCCGAGCTGGTCGACCCGGCGGGCCAGCCCCGCGTTGGAGAACCCTGCCTCCGCGATGAGGGCGGCTAGTTGGCGGTTGGGGGTGCGCTGCGGAGGTCGTTCCGTCATCAGCTGTGCGGTCTCCTGCCTGTCGGGCCACACGTGAGCGGCCCTTACGGCCTTGTGAACGGCGCGAATGTAGCGGGAGAAGCAGACCGCAACGCCGCCTTCGCCCCGCATTCATCCGATCGTGTGAGGATCGACTCGACAGCTGACGCGTGGCGACGGGTCGTACAGTGGCGGGGGTGGAGAGGTGGCAATTCCCACCCGAAACGCTCTAGGGAGGCACGTACCGTGAGTGAGCTGCGGTTCGTCCGGCTGGGATTCGGCACGGACGCGGTGGACTACCAGGTGGCCTGGGACGAACAGCGACGGGTGCACGCCGCCCGCTTCGCCGACGAGGTCCCGGACACCTGCCTGCTGCTGGAACACCCGCCCGTCTACACCGCGGGGCGGCGCACCGAGGACAGCGAGCGCCCCCTGGACGGGACCCCGGTGATCGACGTGGACCGGGGCGGAAAGATCACCTGGCACGGCCCGGGGCAGCTGGTCGGCTACCCGATCCTGAAGCTGCCACGCCCGGTGGACGTCGTGGCGCACGTCCGCCGGCTGGAGGAGGCCCTGATCCGGGTCTGCGCGGAGTTCGGGCTCCGGACCAGCCGGATCGAGGGCCGCAGCGGGGTGTGGATCCTGGGCGACCCGGTGGAGCAGCGCCCCGCGCTCGGCGGGCTCTCCCTCGACTTCGACCCCCGGCTGGCCGACGAGGAGTACGACGCCCGGTTGATGGGCCCCGAGTACGCACCGTCCAACGCGGGCCAGCGCGGCGAGGACCGCAAGATCGCCGCCATCGGCATCCGGGTCGCCAAGGGCGTCACCATGCACGGCTTCTCGCTCAACGTGAACCCCGACAACACCTGGTTCGACCGGATCGTGCCGTGCGGCATCCGGGACGCCGGGGTGGCCTCGCTCGCCGGCGAACTGGGCCGGGAGCTGACCGTCGAGGAGGTGCTGCCGGCGGTGGAGCGCCACCTCTCCGAGGTGCTGGCAGACGCCGTGCCGCTGCCCCGCGAGGTCACCGGGCGCCCGACCGCGCCCCTGCCGGCCGCCTGACCGACGGTCCGGTGTGGTGCCCGCCCCGCGGGGCGGGCACCACACCGGAACCGCGGCACCCGGTGCCACTTACAGCTATTTCCCCGAAGGGGGGAATGCCTCCCCCGAGGTCGGAGGTTGGCACCGGCAACGGGGCTACATCTTTCGGGCGTACTCTGGTGGACGCCCAAGAATCGAAGCACAGGGAGCCGATGTGTCCGCAGTCGCACCCGACGGACGCAAGATGCTGCGCCTGGAGGTCCGCAACAGCCAGACCCCCATCGAGCGCAAGCCCGAGTGGATCAAGACCCGGGCGAAGATGGGTCCCGAGTACACGAAGATGCTGAACCTCGTGAAGGGCGAGGGGCTGCACACCGTGTGCCAGGAGGCCGGCTGTCCCAACATCTACGAGTGCTGGGAGGACCGCGAGGCCACGTTCCTCATCGGCGGTGACCAGTGCACCCGGCGTTGCGACTTCTGCAACATCGACACCGGCAAGCCGCAGGCCCTCGACCGGGACGAGCCGCGCCGCGTCGGCGAGTCCGTCGTCACCATGGACCTGAACTACGCCACCGTCACCGGCGTCGCCCGCGACGACCTCGCGGACGGCGGCGCCTGGCTGTACGCCGAGACCGTGCGGCAGATCCACGCCATGACCTCCGACCGGGCGGACGGCCGCACCAAGGTGGAGTTGCTGGTCCCGGACTTCAACGCCGAGCCGGAGGCCCTCGCCGAGGTCTTCTCCTCCCGCCCCGAGGTGCTGGCCCACAACGTCGAGACGGTGCCCCGGATCTTCAAGCGCATCCGCCCCGGCTTCCGCTACGAGCGGTCCCTGAAGGTCATCACCGAGGCCCGCACCGCCGGCCTGGTCACCAAGTCGAACCTGATCCTCGGCATGGGCGAGACCCGCGAGGAGATCAGCCAGGCCCTGCGCGAGTTGCACGAGGCGGGCTGCGAGCTCATCACCATCACCCAGTACCTGCGGCCCTCCGTCCGGCACCACCCGGTGGAACGCTGGGTGAAGCCGCAGGAGTTCGTGGAGCTGAAGCAGGAGGCCGACGAGATCGGCTTCTCCGGCGTGATGTCCGGCCCGCTGGTCCGCTCCTCGTACCGCGCCGGGCGCCTGTACCAGATGGCCGTGGAGAAGCGCGGCGCGTACGTCGCCGCCCAGGCGGTCTGACCCGGGGAACCCCACGGGACTCATGGCGGAGGGGGTCGGCGGAACGTTCCGCCGACCCCCTCCGGCGTGTCCGTCACGCCCCCTGGTGTGAATCGCGGCACACCCCCCTGCGGTGGCGTCACCCCGGTTTGACCGGTGGGTCACCCGCTGGTAACACCGGGGGGAGAACCTGACGTCCGTGGCGCCGGCCGCCGCTCGTGCACACCGGAGTGCGCTCCCTCCAGCGACCCGGCCGGCGCCACCGGGCCGCGGGGCGCCCCACCGCCGCGCGGCCTCCCGGACCCGCCGCGCTCCCAGGGGGAACCACCGCCATGCAGGCCGCACCGCCCACCGCGCTCCCGAGCCTCGCCGCCGCACTGCGCCTCGTCGAGTCCCTGCTCACCAGCCGCGGCCACCGCACCGCCCGGCGCAACGCCTGGACCTCCGTCCTGGAGGACCGTCGCCGCGCCGAGGACCGGACCGCGAGCGAACGCGCCCTGGCGGACGTCCCGGGCGCCGGCAGCCGCACCTCCTGATGACGGCCCGCCCGGGCGCCTGTCACCCGGTGCCGTCGGACGGGGTCGGGGCACCGGCCCGGAACGCCTCCAGGTGCTCCCGCGCCCACTCCTCGAAGGTCCGCGCGGGGCGCCCGGTGACGATCTCGGCCGTCTCCCGGACGAGGACCTCGTCCCAGTCCGTCTCCACCGGCTCGCCGCCCTCCGTCCCGTTCCCGTCGTAGTCCACGTCGCCGACCAGGAAGTCGGCCGCGGCGGCCGCGAACCCGCCCTGGGCGAGGTAGTGCTCCCGCAGCTCCTGCGGGGTGACGGCGCGCGGGCGGACCTCCTCGCCCAGCAGTCGGGAGAGGATCGCGACCTGCTGCCGCACGCTCAGCCGCCCGGCGCCGTTGAAGGTGTACGCACGCCCGGCGTGACCGTCCTCCACCAGCGCGGTGACGATCGCGTCCGCCACGTCCTGCGGGTGCACCGGGGAGCCCGGTGCGTCCGGGTCGAGGTCCCGGACCACCCGCTCCCCGCGCACCGAGGGCCCCCACAACTCCAGCTTGTTGCCGGCGAACTCCCCGGGGCGGACGAAGGTCCACTCGAGGCCCGACGCCTCCACCGCCCGCTCCACCGGCAGGTGGAACGTCGTGTCGTAGCCGGAGGTGACGGCCGCCGAGGAGAGCACCACGATCCTGCGCACCCCCGCCGCCTTCGCCCGGGCCACCACCTCGGCGGCGGTGTCGGGGTACGGGAAGAGCACCATGCGCTCGACCCCGGCCAGGGCTCCGGCCAGTCCCTCCGGCTCCCCCAGGTCGCCCGCCACCACCTCGACGCCCCCGGGCAGCCCCCGCGCCCGCCCGGGATCGCGGGTCAGGGCCCGCAGGGCGACCCCCCGTCCGGCCAGTTCCCGCACCACCCGTCGACCGATGCTCCCCGTCGCCCCGGTCACCAGATACGTCATCGTGCGCCTCCGTCCGCTCCTCGCACACCCTCGTTCGTACGATGTACGCAGTCATGAAGATCAGGAGGGTACACCGTACGCAGTGATGGTGCGAGCCACCCCCGCCAGCAGGGGGACGCCACCCGGGCGGTACGGATCGCCGGCCGGCCGCCGGTCGCACCGGATCGGGGGCGCCCGGACGTCGTGGCCGGGGGGGCGGACACGTAGACTTCACACATGGCGAGGAAGGAATCCGCAGCGAGCGCTGCGAACCCGGGGCGGCTCAAGCAGATCGCCCTCACGTACAAGATGACCCGCAGGGCCGATCCCAAGATCGGTCTGGTGCTCGCGGCGGTCGGGCTCGGCACCCTCGGTGTCTTCCTCGCCATCGGCTTCTGGCTCGGGCACCCCGTCTACCTGGGCATCCTCGGTCTGCTGATCGCGTTCCTCGCGACGGCCATCGTCTTCGGACGGCGTGCCGAGCGGGCCGCGTTCAGTCAGATGGAGGGCCAGCCCGGCGCCGCGGCGGCCGTGCTCGACAACATCGGCCGCGGCTGGAGCACCACGCCCGCGATCGCCATGAACCGCAGCCAGGACGTGGTGCACCGCGCGGTCGGCAAGGCCGGCATCGTCCTGGTCGCCGAGGGCAACCCGAACCGGGTCAAGAGCCTGCTCGCCGCCGAGAAGAAGAAGATGGCCCGCATCGTGGCGGACGTCCCCGTGCACGACCTGATCGTCGGCACCGGCGAGGGCCAGGTGCCGCTGAAGAAGGTGCGCACCACCATGCTGAAGTACCCGCGGGTGCTCAGCGGCCCGCAGGTCACCGTCACCAACGACCGGCTGCGCGCCATGGGCGACCTGATGAGCAACATGCCCCTGCCGAAGGGCCCCATGCCCAAGGGCATGCGCATGCCGAAGGGCCCCAAGATGCGCTAGACGCGCCCCGACGAGACGCGGAGGGCGCCGGAACCCCAGGGTTCCGGCGCCCTCCGCGCGTTCGCCGTGTCCCGGGGCCGCCTCCCGGACGACAGGCCCCGTCGGTGGCAGCATGCGGTGGCCGGGCACCGGAGCCGGTCGGTGCCCGGACCGCGCGGTCCGGCAGGAGCGAGGACGAACCCGGGTGCCCGAAGAAGACCACCGCCCGCCCGACGCGTCTCCCCCGGACCCCCCGTCCCGCGCCGAAGGGGACGAGCGGTGGTTGACGACGGGGGTGGGCAGCGTCGGGGTGACCAGTTTCCTCTCCGACTCCGGCCACGAGATCGCGACCTCCGTGCTGCCCGGCTTCGTCACCGGCACCCTGCACGGCTCCGCCGCCTCGCTGGGGCTGATCGAGGGCGTGAGCGACGCACTGACCGGGGTGCTGAAGCTGGTCGGCGGCCCGCTCGCCAACGATCCGCGCCGACGGCGACGGCTGGCCACCGGCGGCTACCTCGGCACCGCGGTGGCGACCGGGGCGATCGGCCTGGCCACCACGGTGTGGCAGGTGGGCGTCCTGCGGGCGCTGGCCTGGTCGGCGCGCGGCCTGCGCGGCCCGGCCAAGGACTCCCTGCTCGCCTCGCTGGCCCCGCCCCGCGCCTTCGGGCGGGCCTACGGCCTGGAACGCGCCGGGGACAACCTCGGAGCGGTGGTCGGACCGCTGGCTGCCGCGGGTCTGGTGGCGTGGCTGGGCGTCCGGCCGGCGATCTGGTTCGCCTTCCTGCCGGGACTCCTGGCCGCGGTCGCCATCACCGTCGCGGCCCGCGAGGCGCGGCGCCGCCACGCGGACGGGGACCGGGAGCCGATCCGGCTGCGGTTCGCCGGGCTGCGGGACGCGGGACTGCTCCGCCCGCTGCTCCCGGTGCTGCTGTTCGAGTTCGGCAACCTCGCCGTCACGCTGCTGATCCTGCGGGCCACCGAGCTGCTGCACACCGGCGGGCGCACGGCCGCCGCGGCGGCGTCCCTGGCCATCCTGATCTACGCGGCCCACAACGCAGTGGCCGCGGTCACCGCCTACGCCGGCGGCCACTGGATCGACCGGGCCGGCCCGCGCGTGGTGTTCGCCGCCGGGGCCGCCCTCTTCGTGCTGGCCTACGCGGGCTTCGCCGCCGGCCCCTCCTCCTGGTGGGTGCTGTGCGGCTTCTTCGCCCTGGCCGGGGCGGGCATCGGCTGTGCGGAGACCGCGGAGTCGGCGCTGGTTGCCCGGCTGTTGCCGGACCGGCTGCGGGGCAGCGGCTTCGGCCTGCTGGGTGCCGTGCAGGCCGCGGGCGACGTGGTCGCCACCGTGGTCGCCGGGGCGCTGTACACCGCCGTCTCCCCCGCCGCCGGGTTCCTGTACGCGGCCGGGTGGATGCTGCTCTCCCTGCTGGGCGCCGCGGCACTCGCCCCGGGCCGCCCCCCTACCGCCCCGGGGCCGCCGCCTCGTTGACGGAGACCTTCTCGGCGCCGATCCGCCGCATGCGGGCGGTGCCCCAGGCACCCAGCGAGACGCCCGGCAGGGAGCGGCGGAGTTCGGCGAACCGGCGGGCCCCGTGGTGGTGCAGCTCCCAGAGGATCAGCGGCTTCCACTTGCCGGCGACCACGTCCATCGCCGCGTCGATGCCGCAGAAGTAGGGTCTCCGACGCCCCCGTACGCACCCCGGTGCGGGCGGGGGCCGACGAGGAGGAGGCGTACACCCATGGGACACCCACCGCCCCCGGCGCCCGGACGCGCCCGGTCCGCGGGCCCCTGGACGGTGGTGGCGGTCGTGGCGCTGGGCGGGGCCCTGGGCACGGGCGCCCGCTACGGGGCCTCGCTCGTGTGGCCCACTCCGACCGGGGGGTTCCCCTGGACCGTGCTGACCGTGAACGCTGTGGGCTGCGCGGTGATCGGGGTGTTCATGGTGCTCGTCGGCGAGGTGTGGGCGGCGCATCCGCTGGTGCGGCCCTTCTTCGGCACCGGTGTACTGGGCGGGTTCACCACCTTCTCCACATACGCCGGGGACGTCCGGCACCTGGTGGCGGGTGGACGGGCCGGTGCCGGTCTGGTCTACCTGGCCCTGACCCTGCTCGCGGCCCTCGCGGCGGTGTGGACCGCGGCGTGGGCGACCCGCCGAGCACTGGCACGGAGGCGAACATGACCAGACTGACCGGTACGGCGCTGCGGGTGACGGTCTTCCTCGGGGAGAGCGACCTGTGGCACCACAAGCCCGTCTACACCGAGATCGTGCACCGCGCGCACCGGGCCGGGCTGGCCGGCGCCAGCGTGTTCCGGGGCATCGAGGGGTACGGGGCGTCCTCCCTGATCCACACCCAGCGGCTGCTGTCGCTGAGCGAGGACCTGCCGGTCGCCGTGGTGATCGTGGACGAGGAGGCGAAGGTCCGCGCCTTCCTGCCGCAGCTCGACGAACTCGTCACCGAGGGGCTGGTGGTCCTCGACGGCTGCGAGGTCATCCGCCACGTCGGCCGGGAGGACCCCCGGTGAACTGGTTGCTGGTCCTGGTGGGCGGGGCGGTGGGCGCGGCGCTGCGGTACCTCACCGACCGGGCGGTGCAGCGCCGCCACGACAGCGTGTTCCCCTGGGGGACCTTCACCGTCAACGCGCTGGGCTGCCTGGTCCTGGGGCTGCTCACCGGGGCGGTCGGCGCCGGCGCGGCCTCCTCCGAGGTGCAGTTGCTCCTCGGTACCGGACTGTGCGGGGCGCTGACGACGTACTCCACCTTCAGTTACGAGACGCTGCGGCTGGCCGAGGACGGTGCCGCGTTCTACGCCCTCGCCAACGTGGTGGGCAGTGTGGTGGTCGGGCTCGGCGCGGTCTTCGGCGGTTTCGCCCTCGCCGAGGCGTTGTGGACGTGACGGCACACCTCCTCGACCGGCCGCGCGCGGCGGTGGCGAGGGCCTACGAGCGGGGCATCCTCGGCTGAGGTCCGCGGCCCCTCCTCAGCGGGGCGCGGCCAGCAGGTGGCGGAACCGTTCGTTGCTGCCCCGCGCCCCCCGTTCCCCGACCCGCGCGGACCACTGCCGGCAGGTCGCCCGGACGTACGCCTCGACGGCCTTCGGGTCGGCCTTCCGCCAGGACGGGAAGCCGTTCAACCAGTCCAGGGCGGCCCCGGGTTCCTGGTCCTCCTCCATCAGCCGGACCGCGGTGTTCGCGGGGTCGATCCACTCCGGGCCGAGCGCGGGCATGGCCCAGTCGATGACGTGGGCGTCCCCGCGCGTCCCGCAGATGAGGATGTTGTGCGGGTTGGTGTCGGTGTGCAGCAGCGCGGAGCCGCGCAGGGCGTCCCGTTCCTCGGGCGTCAGGAACCCCTGGAGGCGGTCGGCGACCCGCGGCAGCCCGCGAACGAGCCGGACCGGGAGGCGCGGGGCGGGACGCCCCATCCTGATCATGGTCGTCCGGACGGCGGCGAGGTCCCGGCTCCCGGGGCCGAGGCCGGCGTGCCGCCCGTCGACGTGGGCGAAGGCCAGCAGCCGCCACCCGGCCGCGTCGAACCGGTGGCGGATCGCGGGGCCGCAGCCGGTCACGATCCCGTTGACGGCCTCCTCGTTGCGCAGGCCGGCCATGCCCTCGTGGTCCGAGGTGCGGACGCCCTTGAGGAAGAGCCGCCCCGAGGGGGTGCGCACGGCGAGGGCCACGGTGCAGTTGAGGCCGGACGGGACGACGACCGGGTCCACCACGGTCCCGGTGCCCTCCTGGACCTCGTCACGGAGTTCGGCGGGCAGGTCGTCCCACCCCAGATGCTCGTTCACGTGTTCTCGCTCCGTGGCTGCGGCGGGGGCCGGGCGGGTCCCGGCCCCCTGCGGTGTCACTGGTGGAACGGCCCGGCTCAGGACGCCGTCACGCCGCACTTGCGACAGCGCGTCTTGCCGGACCAGCCGACCCACTCGTGTTCGCACTCGCGGACCGCCCGGGGGCGTGGAGTCTGCGGGATCATCGTCGTGCCTTCCTTCCTCTTTCCGGTGTTCCTGCGGGGCGCTTCGGAGGTGCGTCAGCGGCTGACCAGGGACTCCCGGTCCGCCCGTCCGATCTCCTCCTCGGCGAGCCGCGCCAGCCGGCCGGTGCAGGCGGCGCAGGCGTACATGGGCGCGTCGCCCCGGGGCACGCGGATCGGCCCGATCCAGGTGACGGGCAGGTCCGTGCCCCCGCAGTACAGCCAGCACCGGCCGGGTACCCATCCCCCGCCCGTCATCGGGGGCTCCGACTCGGGTGGCGGGTCCTCCGGGGCCGGACGGCCGGCGCGGAGCTTGGCCGCGCCGAGCCAGCGGGCGAGCGATTCCTCCGCCGGGTCGCCCCGGAGTTGCCACCCGTGGTGACGGGGATGGCCCCAGAACAAGGTGCACGTCTCCTCCCGCGCCGCCCCGGCCGCCTCGCACCAGGGCAGCGACTCCAGCCGGGTCGCCGCCGCCCCGTCCGTCGCCCAGCGCACCCAGAGCGCGTGGGTGGGGCGGTGGTCCCAGTCCCACACGTGGTCCGCGTGCTCGCCCTCGTGCCACAGCCCCAACTCGCAGCGCAACCGGCGGGGAATCCGTGCCAGGTCGGCGGCGCCGACCCGGCCCTGTCCCGCGAGTATCGCCAAGAACACGTCTCCGTGGGGCACTTCGGTCGCCGCGGTGCACTTGCGCATGTCTCAACGTCCTTCGTCGTGAGGGGTCGTCCCGCCCGGACGCCGGTAACGCACGGGCGGGAACGAGCGGTTGAGCAGGTCGGTTCAGCGGGTGGCGGTCATCCGCAGGCAGGTCGGGCAGTTGACCCGGCGCAACCACTCCCAGGTCTCGTCGCCGTCCTCGCCGGCGCCGCACACCGGCCAGACGTAGGGCCTGCGGTCGGGCACCCGCCGCCACTCCAGGGCGTGCACGGTGAGCACGTCCTCCCCGACCGTCACTGCCCCGGCCGGCACGCTCGGCGCCCTCACCGGGACCCCTCCGCGCCGGGCACCAGGGGGAGTTGGACGTCCACGACCTGGTTACCGACGGCCAGCAGTTCGATCAGTCGCTCCGTCGAGGGAATGTCCACCACCCCCAGGTCGACGACCCACCTGCCGCTCTCCTCCTGTCGCTGGCACATCGTGCGGAGATGGACCCCGAGGGCCAGCGACAGCGAGTAGAGGACCGTGTACGCCGTCCGCGCACGTTCCTCGGTCACCGTGTTCTCCACGGCGGTGTAACGGCTTGCTCCGGGGTCCCGCTCGGGCGGGTTGCTGTCCAGGTGCATGAGGGTGTTCCGCTTTCTGAGGGCGCTGTTCCTGACCCCTCACACTGTGGACCGCGTATCCACTCCGTCACCAGGTGTAATATCTTCGTCCCCTGAACCCGACTACGCGGGACGGAGCCATGGGCAGGCCCCTCAAAGAACTGACGCCGCACAAGAGCGCACAGGACCTGATCGGTTGGCGCATCCGGAAACTACGGATGGAACAGAACTTGGGCGTGGACGAACTCGCCGCCAAGGTGTTCGTCACCCCGGGCCGGATTACCCAGATCGAGACCGCCAACGACCCGCCGGGCAGGGAGCTGACCAAGCAGCTCGCGGAGGTGTTGGGGGCCCAAGACCTGGTCGAGATCTGGCCGTTGATGAGGCTGGAGAGCTTCCAGGGATACGCCAAGCTGTTCCTGCGGGACCAGGCCGTGGCCAAGACCATCCATCAGTTCTGCCCAGTCGTGCCTGGCCTGCTCCAGGTGGCCGGCTACTCCAGGGCCCTGATGGGGCTGGACGACCCGGAGAACTCAACTGACTTGGAGGACGCCGTCCTGCGGCGGATGGAGCGGCAGACCATCTTCGAGCGGACGAACCCTCCCTGGTTCTGGGTGGTCCTCGCGGAGGAAGCGCTGACCCATGTGCAGGGCAGTGCCGAGGTGATGGTCCAACAGATCGACTACCTGTTGGAGATGAGCACCCGCCCCCGCATCAACATTCAGCTCCTCCCCTTGGACAAACCTTCGATCCCCGGGTCCATCAGTCTTCTGTCGCTCTCTGGTGGGGAACGCTCCACATACGCCGAGGGGTTCGGCACGGGCACCTACTACCGGGAACCCGTGGACGTGCACCGGTTCCAGAGGCTCTACGATCGACTCCAGGCCGGTGCCTTGGACATCGAGGCGTCGATCGAGGCCATCAAGGACATTCGAAGGAAACATCAACGATGACGCAGTCCCACTGGCACATCAGCACCTACAGCGGGCTCAACGACGACTGCGTCGAGGTCGCCGTGTTCGATGCGGCGTTGCCGGGCGTGGTCCGCGTTCGGGACAGCAAGGACCGCACCATCCCCGAGGTCCAGGCGTCCACCGCCGCGTGGCAGGACCTGGTCCGGCTGGTGCACGGGCACTGAACCCGCACCCGGCTCGGTGACGGGATCGCCCCGCAGCACACCGGCGCGGTGATCGCCCGTTTCCGTGTTTCGACCACCCGCCGGCCGGGCCCCTCGTTTGCGTCAGCGCACCGCTTCGGCTACCAATCGCACGGGAAGAAGTCATCCATGACACAGCCCCACTGGCACATCAGCACCTACAGCGGAGACCGGGACAACTGCGTCGAGGTCTCTGTGTTCGATGCGGCGTTGCCGGGCGTGGTCCGCGTTCGGGACAGCAAGGACCGCACCATCCCCGAGGTCCAGGCGTCCACCGCCGCGTGGCAGGACCTGGTCCGGCTGGTGCACGGGCACTGAACCCGCCACCCTCTTCACACGCACGAAGGGCGCTGGAACCCGATGGTTCCGGCGCCCCTTCCCGTATCTCCCGCGAGTGGCGGTGAGCGTCAGATCCGGACCTCGATCGACCGGGCCAGCCGGTCGTGGAGGCCGCGGCCGTCGCGGTCCCAGACGAGGGGCGGCAGGGCCAGGCAGAGCAGGGCACTGCGCAGCAGGGCGCGCTGGGGGCGGATGTGGCCGCCGTCCTCGGCGACCACCCGGAGGCCGAAGAGGCGCTTGCCGGGGGTGAAGCCGACCGTGCCCACGGTGAGGACGTTGAGGACGAAGAGCACGAGCAGCGCCCAGTTGCTGGTGACCTGGGTGTAGCCGCCGGTGATCAGACCGTATGCGATCAGCAGGCACAGGGCCCAGTCGACGGCGAGGGCGCCGAGCCGGCGCCCGGGGCGGGCTATCGAGCCGGGACCCGTCTCGGGCAGGCCCAGCTGCTGGCCCCGGTAACCGAAGTCGACGCCGGCGTTCTCCGCGGCCTCGCGGGGGCCGGAGAGCCAGGATCCGATTGCTTGCCTCTTGTCCACCCGACCACGGTAACCGGGCGGAGGTGGATCACCCGCGCCAGGGTGCCCCGGGTCCCGATCGCCCGCCGGCCGGCGGGGACGCTCCGGGGCGGGGCCGGGGCGTGGCGGGCGGTACCGGGCGGACGGCGTCGGTTAACTTCGGCGAAACAAATGGGTCACGCTCGGGAAATGCCCCGTCCCTATGGTCGGGGCGAGCGTGCGCCACCGCACTGACGCGCGAACGAGTTGCAACCCCGCCCCTCCCGGGTCGGGAGTAGGAGGAGTTGGATGTTCCAGAACGCCGACGAGGCCAAGAAGTACATCGCCGACAACGACGTCAAGTTCATCGACGTACGGTTCTGCGACCTGCCGGGAGTGATGCAGCACTTCACGATCCCGGCCTCGGCGTTCGACCCGGACGAGGAGCTGGCGTTCGACGGTTCGTCGATCCGCGGCTTCCAGGCGATCCACGAGTCCGACATGTCGCTGCGCGCGGACCTGTCGACGGCGCGGGTCGACCCGTTCCGCCGGGACAAGACCGTCAACATCAACTTCTTCATCCACGACCCGATCACGGGCGAGCAGTACAGCCGTGACCCGCGCAACATCGCCAAGAAGGCGGAGGCGTACCTGGCCTCCACCGGCATCGCGGACACCGCTTTCTTCGGCCCCGAGGCCGAGTTCTACGTCTTCGACTCGGTGCGCTTCAGCACCTCCGCGAACGAGGGCTTCTACCACATCGACTCCGAGGCGGGCGCCTGGAACACCGGTGCGGTCGAGAACAACCGCGGGTACAAGGTCCGCTACAAGGGCGGCTACTTCCCGGCCCCGCCGGTCGACCACTTCGCCGACCTGCGCGCCGAGATCTCCCTGGAGCTGGACCGTCAGGGCCTCCAGGTCGAGCGCCAGCACCACGAGGTGGGCACCGCCGGCCAGGCCGAGATCAACTACAAGTTCAACACGCTGCTGGCCGCGGCCGACGACCTGATGCTCTTCAAGTACATCGTGAAGAACGTCGCCTGGCGCAACGGCAAGACCGCGACCTTCATGCCGAAGCCGATCTTCGGTGACAACGGTTCGGGCATGCACGTCCACCAGTCGCTGTGGAGCGGCGGCGAGCCCCTCTTCTACGACGAGCAGGGCTACGCGGGCCTGTCCGACATGGCGCGCTACTACATCGGCGGCATCCTGAAGCACGCCCCGTCGCTGCTGGCGTTCACCAACCCGACGGTGAACTCGTACCACCGTCTGGTGCCCGGCTTCGAGGCCCCGATCAACCTGGTGTACTCGCAGCGCAACCGGTCCGCCGCGATGCGCATCCCGATCACCGGTTCGAACGCCAAGGCCAAGCGCGTCGAGTTCCGCGCCCCGGACCCGTCCTCCAACCCGTACCTGGCGTTCTCCGCGCTGCTGCTCGCGGGCCTGGACGGCGTCAAGAACAAGATCGAGCCGGCCGAGCCGATCGACAAGGACCTCTACGAGCTGGCCCCCGAGGAGCACGCGAACGTCGCCCAGGTCCCGACCTCCCTGCCGGCCGTCCTCGACGCCCTGGAGCAGGACAACGAGTACCTCCAGGCCGGCGGGGTCTTCACCTCCGACCTGATCGAGACCTGGATCGACTTCAAGCGGACCCAGGAGATCGCCCCGATCCAGCAGCGCCCGCACCCGCACGAGTTCGAGCTGTACTTCGACCTCTAGGCCGAACCGGCTCCCGCGGATTTCCGCGCGAAGGCCGCCGCCCCGTTCCGGGGGCGGCGGCCTTCGCCGTGCGGGGGCGGTCCGAGTCAGAGCGCCAGGACGTGCTGGAGCGCCGTGCCCACTCTCACCATCGTTTGCAGGGAGAGTGCACCGAGGTCTTCCTTGATCTCGTCCCGGTACATGGGACCGAGGTCATCGCACAGAACCCGTCCCACCAAGGGATCGTGTGTTCCCAGTTCCACGATGCTGGCGAGCGGGGGTTTCGTGGACGTCGTGATGCGTACGACCACGCAGTCGCCCAACGACCGGTTGCGCGCGTTGTTCGAGACGACGAGCCAAGGCTTGAGGCCCGCCCCGAGGTCCGCACGGTACACCCGGCCCCGCACGGGGACGATCTCGCTCATTCACCCGTCCCCACGCGACTCCGACGACGAACGCCGCGGTTGCGCACTGCCGCCTCGTGAGCGAGGTCCTCCTCGTCCTGAGCTGCGGCCAGAGCCGCGTAGCCGTTCTCCATCACCTTCTCCTGCACCGCGAGGCGGCCAGCGTTCAGGAGCACCCTCAGCGCCTCGGCCTCTGACGTTTCGGCGTCCACGCGGATGCCCGTCAGCTGGCACAGGGCGCGGCTCTCTGGCGTGTCACTACGTCTGACTCGCTCAAGGGTGTCCGCGACGAGCGGGTCCAACGGGACGCTTTTACGGGTAACCGCTGCCATGCTGCACATCGTGCAGCAGGTTATGCCGCACGTCAAAAACTGCTGTGTACGGCCGGCCGAGAACTGCCGCGGCTTCCGCTGGAGGCCCGCCACCCCCTTCCCGGGCCCCAAGAGGGGTGGCGGCCCTCGCCGTGCCGGCCCGTGGAGGATCACCGACGTCCGCGGTAGGGCTCCAGCGACTGTTGGACCTCTTCACGGACGGGGTCCATGAGGGGGCCGGGGGTGTAGTGGCGGGCCCGGGCCTTGCCGTGCGGGACCAGCCAGCCACGGGTGACGAGGTCGCGGATGTCGCGGATGGCCTGCTGGTCGCTGAGTTCGGCGTCCTGCTGGTACACGGTGCGACGGACCTTCGCTCCGGAGAAAGCGGGGAGCAGGGCGTAAACGACCCGCTCGTCCATGCCCGCTGCTTCCACGCCGTCGACCGAGCGGGGCCAGGCGCGCGACATCACGTCGAAGCGCCGCTGGGCCTGCTGGGCCTGGCGGTGGTGCGCACTCAGGCAGAACCTCTGCTGGTGACGTAGACGGGCCCGTCACGCCACCGGCCGGGACGTTTTGGGCGGTGAGGTTGCGGCGCAGTTGGCTGGTCCAGCGGTGGGCGTCCCTCAGCATGTGGCGCAGCGCGTGGCGCATGGTCTCGATCTCGTCGAGGACGCGCCGGTCGTCGGCGGCCAGGCGGGGGGCGCGTACAGCATGTCCCTATGAAACGATTGTCGTGTCATAGGGTCGAGTTTCGCAACGATCACGTGAGGCTCCCGACCATGGCAACGCTTCCGATGGACCGCGCGTCCTGGCCGGAGGACGGCAGGATCGGTCGGATCACCGCGGGCGAGTACGCGGGTCTCCACCTGCTGCTGGCCGTGGAGATCGACGACTGCTGGGCCTTCTACATCAGCGGGGACCCCGAGAACCGTGACGCGGACCGGCTCGAAGCCGACGACTTCTGGGCCGCCGACGAGGACGCTCCCCGACTGGTCGAGGAGATGGCGGTGGAATGGGCGGACGAGGCCCGGGACGCGGAGCTGGAAGAGGCGATCTTCGACATCCGCAGCGAATGGCACAGACGCCGCCGCAGGAACGCCCTCGTCCGGTCCGTGTTCCGGCGCCCCGGGCGTCGGGACTGATCGGACCGGTCGAGGAGGCCACCCGGCCCGTTCCCGGGCGGGTGGCCTCCACCGCGCTCTACGCGGGTGTCCCCCGGCCCGTCAGCAGGACTCCTCGAACTTCACCACCCGCAGGGTGACCGGCTGGCCGTTGAGCGCGGTGCCGGGGGACGGCTGCTGGGAGCAGACCTTCCAGTTGGACTCGACGAGGACGAAGCGGTCCTCGCCGGAGGCGTCCTCGACGCTGAGGCTGGTGGAGGAGTCGAGCGCCTCCCGGGCCACGTTGGCGGACTTGCCGGTGAAGTCGGGCATCGTGTCGGTGGCCTCGGCGACCTCGCCGCCCCGGTCCGAGGCGGGGCAGGTCTCGTCCAGCTTCACCGTGCCGAAGTCCACCTCGGTGTCGGTGGGGTGGACGCCGGGGCGCGGGCTCTGGAAGCAGACCTTCCAATTGCGGTCGGAGAACTGGTTGCGCTCGCGGCCCAGCGCGTCGTGGGAGGTGAGCCGGAAGAAGTCGAGTTCCTGCGCCTTGTCCTGCGCGGACTGGAGTCCCATGCCGACGAAGTCGGGGAGCCGCCCGGTCTCGGACTCCTCCTTCTCCTCCGGCGGGGCCTCCTTCGGGCGGGGCGCGGGGGTCGCGGGCGGCTCGGCGGCCGGCGAGGTGGTGGCGGGCGTGACGACCGCCTTGGCGTCGGACCGCCCGCCCGCCTCGTCCTTCTCCGCGTCGCCGTCGCCGACCACGGCGCCGAGCGCGACCAGGAAGACGAAGACGCCGCCGAGGGCGAGGGCGATGACGGCCCCGGTGGACAACTTCTTCCGCGGCGGCGGCCCGTACGGACCGGGGGCGGGCGGGTAGGAAGGCGGCTGGTGGCCCGGGTACTGCTGGCTCACGTTCCCTCGTTCACGTACGACCGACAGATTGGCGCGGCAAACGTACCGTGGGCCGATGAGAGGGGACATGTCACCCCTGTCCCGGTTGCCACCGAGGTGTCGCCGGCCACCTCCGGGGCGTGACCGACCGTCCGAGGCGCCCCCGCGCGCACACCCGCGGTCACACGACGAGTTGTGGCAAAACGGCGCACAAGGCACACCTTCCTGAGTTGGAGATCACAGTGTGTGCCCTGATGCCACGCAGCGAGTGAGGGCCTAGCATCTGGGCATGACGGTCCTGCCTGACGACGGGCTTTCGTTGGCCGCCGAGTTCCCTGACGCGACCCATGAGCAGTGGCAGCGCCTCGTGGAAGGCGTACTGCGCAAGTCGGGCAAGGAGATCTCGGGCGACGACGCCGAGCGCGTTCTGTCCACGACGATCGAGGACGGGCTCATCACCCGCCCCCTCTACACCGCCCGCGACGCGGTGGCCTCCCCCGGTTTCCCGGGTGCCGCCCCCTTCGTGCGGGGCGGCCGGCCGGAGGGCTCCGCCTCCGGCGGATGGGACGTGCGACAACGGCACGCCGGGAACGATCCCGCCCGGGTCAACGAGGCCGTCCTCGCCGACCTGGAGAACGGCGTCACCTCGCTCTGGCTGGCCCTGGAGCCGGGCGGGCTGACCGTCGACGGACTCGGGCGGGCCCTGGAGGGCGTCCTCCTGGACCTGGCGCCGGTCGTCCTCGACGCCGGCACGGCCTCCGGGGAGGCCGGACGGGCGCTGCTGGCGCGGTACGAGGCGCACGGGGTGCGCCCCGAGGAGGCGCGGGCCAACCTGGGCGCCGACCCGCTGGGCCACGAGGCCCGGTCCGGGCGGGAACTCGACGGCGGGGACGCGGTGGAGCTGGCGCGGGCCGCCCTTGCCGGGTGGCCGGGCGTGCGGGCGCTGACCGTCGACGCCCTGCCGTACCACGAGGCGGGCGGCTCGGCGGCCGAGGAGCTGGGACTGTCGCTGGCCACCGGGGTCGCCTATCTGCGGCTGCTCACGGACGCGGGGCTGGCCGTGGACGAGGCGTGCGGACAGCTGGCCTTCCGGTACGCGGCGACCGCCGACCAGTTCCTGACCATCGCCAAGCTGCGGGCGGCCCGCCGGCTCTGGGCCCGGGTCGCCGAGGTAGCGGGGGCTCAGGGCACGGCCGGGGCGCAGCAGCAGCACGCGGTGACCTCCTCGGTGATGATGACCCGGCGCGACCCGTGGGTGAACATGCTGCGCACCACGCTCGCCGCGCTGGCCGCGGGGGTCGGCGGCGCGGACGCGGTGACGGTGCTGCCGTTCGACGAGGCGATCGGGCTGCCGGACGCCTTCGCCCGGCGGATCGCCCGCAACACCTCGACGATCCTGCTGGAGGAGTCCCACCTGGGACGGGTGATCGACCCGGCCGGCGGCTCCTGGTACGTGGAGCGGCTGACCGACGAACTCGCCCACCGGAGCTGGGAGTTCTTCCAGGAGCTGGAGGCCGCCGGCGGATTGCCCGGGGCGCTGCGCTCGGGTTTCGTCGGCGAACGGCTGGCGAGTACCTGGGCGGCGCGTTCCCGCCGGCTCGCGACCCGGCGGGAGCCGATCACCGGAGTCAGCGAGTTCCCCTCGCTGGCCGAGCGGGCCGTGGCGCGGGAGCCCGCCCCGGCACGGGTGTCCGGCGGGCTGCCGCGGGTGCGCCGGGACGAGGCGTACGAGGCGCTGCGGGCGCGTTCGGACGCCCACCTCGCGGCGACCGGCGCCCGGCCGAAGGTGTTCCTGGCGGCGCTGGGCCCGGCCGCGGCGCACACCGCGCGGGTGACCTTCGCTGCGAACCTGTTCCAGGCCGGCGGGATCGAACCGGTCCACGAGCCGGTGACCGTGGACGCCGACTCGGTGGCCGCCGCGTTCGTCGCGAGCGGTGCGAAGGTCGCCTGTCTGTGCTCCAGCGACGCGCTGTACGAGGAGGGGGCGGCGGCGGTCGCGGCAGCCCTGCGCGGGGCGGGCGCACAGCGGATCTACCTGGCGGGGCGTCCGGCCGATCATCCGGACGTGGACGCGTACGTCTTCGCGGGGTGCGACGCCGTGCAGACCCTGACCTCCGTGCTCGACCTGTTGGGAGTGGCGTGATGGCGATCCCCGATTTCACCGGCGTGGAGCTGGGCGACGGGGCCGGGACGGGCACCGAGGACGTCTGGCGCACCGCGCTCAAGGAGTCCGTCGGGATGGACGAGTCGGACCTGCGGTGGGAGACCCCGGAGGGCATCGACGTCAAGCCGCTGTACACCGGACGGGACCTGGAGGGCCTGGACTTCCTGGGCACCTACCCGGGGATCGCCCCGTACCTGCGCGGGCCGTACCCGACGATGTACGTCAACCAGCCGTGGACCATCCGGCAGTACGCCGGCTTCTCGACGGCGGAGGAGTCCAACGCGTTCTACCGGCGCAACCTGGCCGCCGGGCAGAAGGGCCTGTCCGTCGCCTTCGACCTGCCGACGCACCGCGGGTACGACAGCGACCACCCCCGGGTCACCGGCGACGTGGGCATGGCCGGCGTGGCCATCGACTCGATCTACGACATGCGGCAGCTCTTCGACGGCATCCCGCTGGACCGGATGACCGTGTCGATGACGATGAACGGCGCGGTGCTGCCGGTGCTGGCGCTGTACATCGTGGCCGCCGAGGAACAGGGCGTCCCGCCCGAGAAGCTGGCCGGAACGATTCAGAACGACATTCTGAAGGAGTTCATGGTCCGCAACACCTACATCTACCCGCCGAAGCCGTCGATGCGGATCATCTCCGACATCTTCGCGTTCACCTCGCAGCGGATGCCCCGCTACAACTCGATCTCCATCTCCGGGTACCACATACAGGAGGCCGGGGCGACGGCCGACCTGGAGCTGGCGTACACCCTCGCGGACGGGGTGGAGTACCTGCGCGCCGGGCAGGGCGCGGGGCTGGACGTGGACGCGTTCGCGCCGCGGCTGTCGTTCTTCTGGGCGATCGGCATGAACTTCTTCATGGAGATCGCCAAGCTGCGGGCGGCCCGGCTGCTGTGGGCCCGCCTGGTGCGGGAGTTCGGGCCGAAGAACCCCAAGTCGCTTTCGCTGCGCACCCATTCGCAGACCTCGGGCTGGTCGTTGACCGCACAGGACGTGTTCAACAACGTGACCCGCACCTGCGTGGAGGCGATGGCGGCGACCCAGGGGCACACCCAGTCGCTGCACACCAACGCCCTGGACGAGGCGCTCGCACTGCCCACCGACTTCTCCGCCCGGATCGCCCGCAACACGCAGCTGCTGATCCAGCAGGAGTCGGGCACCACCCGGGTCATCGACCCGTGGGGCGGCAGCGCCTACGTGGAACGGCTGACGTACGACCTGGCGCGGCGGGCGTGGGCGCACATCCAGGAGGTCGAGGCGGCGGGCGGCATGGCGCAGGCCATCGACGCCGGCATCCCGAAGCTGCGGGTGGAGGAGGCCGCGGCCCGCACCCAGGCCCGGATCGACTCGGGACGGCAGCCGGTGATCGGCGTCAACAAGTACCGGGTCGCCAGCGACGAACAGATCGACGTGTTGAAGGTCGACAACTCCTCGGTGCGGGAACGGCAGATCGACAAGTTGCGCCGGCTGCGGGCGGAGCGGGACGAGTCGGCCTGCCAGGACGCCCTCAGCGCCCTCACCCGGGCCGCCGGCCGGCAGCCCGGCCCCGGCCTCGACGGCAACCTGCTGGCCCTCGCGGTGGACGCGGCCCGGGCGAAGGCCACGGTCGGGGAGATCTCCGACGCCCTGGAGAAGGTGTTCGGACGGCATGCGGGCCAGATCCGTACGATCTCCGGTGTGTACCGCACCGAAGCAGGCCAGTCGCCGTCCGTGGAACGCACCCGCGCCCTGGTGGACGCCTTCGAGGAGGCCGAGGGCCGCCGGCCCCGCATCCTGGTGGCCAAGATGGGCCAGGACGGCCACGACCGCGGGCAGAAGGTGATCGCGACCGCCTTCGCCGACCTCGGTTTCGACGTGGACGTGGGCCCCCTCTTCCAGACCCCGGCGGAGGTGGCGCGGCAGGCCGTGGAGGCGGACGTGCACATCGTCGGGGTGTCCTCGCTGGCCGCCGGGCACCTCACGCTGGTGCCGGCGCTGCGCGAGGAGCTGGCCGCGGAGGGCCGCGAGGACATCATGATCGTGGTGGGCGGGGTGATCCCCCCGCAGGACGTCGAGGCCCTGCACGAGGCGGGCGCCACCGCCGTCTTCCCGCCCGGCACGGTGATCCCCGACGCGGCCTACGACCTGGTGGACCGGCTGGCCGAGCAGCTCGGGCACGAGTCCGGACGGCGGTGAGCCCTCGACCCATGGCGAGGACGATCGATCTCGACGGCTACGTGCAGGGCGTGCTCGACGGCAAGCGGGCCGCCATCGCCCGGGCTATCACCCTGGTGGAGTCCACCCGGGCCGACCACCGGGCCGGGGCCCAACGGCTGCTGACCGCCCTGCTGCCGCACGCGGGCCGGGCCCGCAGGGTCGGCATCAGCGGGGTCCCGGGCGTCGGCAAGTCCACGTTCATCGACGCCCTGGGGACGATGCTGACGGAGCGCGGGCACCGGGTCGCGGTGCTCGCCGTGGACCCCTCGTCCACCCGGACGGGCGGGTCCATCCTCGGCGACAAGACCCGCATGGAGCGGCTCTCGGTGGACCCGGCGGCGTTCGTCCGCCCCTCCCCCACCGCCGGCACCCTGGGCGGGGTCGCCAAGGCCACCCGGGAATCCATGGTGATCATGGAGGCCGCCGGCTACGACGTGGTGCTGGTGGAGACGGTCGGCGTCGGCCAGTCCGAGACGACCGTCGCCAACATGGTGGACACCTTCCTGCTGCTGTCCCTGGCCCGCACCGGGGACCAGTTGCAGGGCATCAAGAAGGGCGTCCTCGAACTCGCCGACGTGATCGCCGTCAACAAGGCGGACGGTCCCCACGAACGCGACGCCCGCGCCGCCGCCCGTGAACTCGCCGGCGCACTGCGCCTGTTGCGCTCCCCCGACGCGACCTGGCACGCCCCGGTCCTGAGTTGCAGCGCCCGCGAGGGCACCGGCCTGGACACCGTCTGGGAACGCGTGGAGGCCCACCGCGCCCTGCTCGACTCCACCGGCGCGCTCGCCGCCAAGCGCCGCGACCAGCAGGTCGACTGGACCTGGTCGATGGTCCACGACGAACTGTTGGACCGCCTCCGCACCCACCCCGTGGTGCGGAAGCTGACCCCTGACCTGGAGCGGCAGGTACGGGACGGCGAGCTGACGGCCACGCTGGCCGCGGAGCGGATCCTGACCGCCTTCCGCGCGGACGGCGCGGGCGAGGAGTGACGGGGGCGGGCCGTCGCCCGCCCCTCCTACCCCACCTCCGTCCGATCCATGCCGGCCGAGGGCGACCCGACTCCGGATTCACCCGTTCGGTCGTGCTCCGATCGCCGCCCGGGCCCGGGCGGGCGGACGCTCGGGTCACCGGGTCCCCGGCGGCCCCGCACGGGGGCCGCCGCTCCGCACAGGGCGAGGGGACCGCTCTTCGAGGGGAGAACCCCATGAGCAGCACCACACCTCCGCCCGCGGGCACCTCCGGCACGCCGGGCACGCCGGGCGCCCCGGGCACGGGCGGCAGGGGCCGGCACGACGGCCGGACGGGCTGGGTGACCGGCGGGACCGTGTTCGCCGGGGTCCTGATGCTGGTCTCCGGTGTACTGGCGGTCCTGAACGGCATCGCCGCGATCGCCGAGGACGACGTGTACGCCAGCGTCAACGACTACGTGTTCGAGTTCGACCTGACCACCTGGGGCTGGATCCACCTGGTCCTCGGGGTGCTGGTGGCGCTCGTCGGCTACGGCATCCTGAAGGGCGCGGACTGGGCCCGGGCGGTGGGCGTGGGGCTGGCCGCGCTGAGCGTCGTGCTGAACTTCGTCTGGCTGCCGTACCAGCCGCTGTGGGCGCTGGTGGCCATCGCCATCGGGCTCTTCGTGATCTGGGCGCTGTGCAGCGCGCCGGAGCGCGAGGGCCGGGTGCTCTGACCCACCGGGAACACGGGGCGGCCCGGGCTCACACCCCGGGTTCCGCCGCGATGACCCCGGCCGCGATCGACGCCTCCAGGGCGGAGTGGTCACTGGTGTTCTGGGCGGTGTAGCGCAGGGCGAAGTCGGCGACGGCCCGGTCGAAGGTGTCGCCGTTGCCGAGGTAGGCGGCGAGGGCGATCCGGTCGCCGGAGCGGGCGTGGGCGCGGGCCAGGGCGGTGCCGCAGAGGCCGGCGTAGTTGACGAGTTGGCGGTCGGTGAGGGTGGCCAGGTCGACCGAGCCCTTCATGTCGCGCAGTTGGCGCCAGTAGTAGGCGCGGCTCTGCGGGCCGGTCATCCAGCCGAGGAAGATGTCGCTGGCGGCCTGGATGAGGCGTTGGCCGGCGACGACCCGGCGGCCGGGGTGGTCGTAGACGCCGTTGGGCAGGTGTTCCTCCAGGACCGAGGCGTTGGCCTCCTTGATCTGGAGGAACAGCGGGTCGCCGTCGTCGCGGCCGGTGAGCAGCACGATGTAGCAGCGGGTGCCGACGCTGCCGACGCCGACGACCTTGCGGGCGGCGTCCACGAAGCGGTAGCGGTCGAGGAGGGTGCGGCGCTCCTCGGCGAGGGTGGCGCGGTAGTCGCCGTAGGTCTTGCGGAGTTCGGCGAGGTCGGGGCCGCCGACCCGTTCGACGAGGGGCGGATCGTCGACGATGCGGCGGTGGCCGTCGACGAGTTCGGTGAGCTTGTTGAGGGCCTGGAGGCTGGTCCGGCGGCGGGCCCGGGCGAAGGTGGCGCGGGCCGTCTTGCGGCCGCTGGGGCGCACCAGGCGCATGATGCCGGTGGTGTCGATGCGGGTGTACCAGACCTCCAGTTCGCCGAGTTCGGCGAGGCGGCGCATCATCAGCCGGTACCGGGTGACGCTCTCCTGGGCGGCCCGGCGGGCGGCGGCCTTGCCGAGGCCGTTGTCGCGGGCGGCGACGGCGGCGCTCACCGCGAGCCGTTTGACGTCCCACTCGAAGGGGCCCGGGTAGGTCTCGTCGAAGTCGTTGACGTCGAAGAGTTGGGCGCGTTCCGGGGAGGCGAAGAGGCCGAAGTTCATCAGGTGGGCGTCGCCGCAGAGTTGGACGGTGAGGCCGGTGTGCTCGGTGGTGGCGAGGTCCGCGGCCATGATCGCCGCGCTGCCCCGGAGGAAGGCGAACGGGGAGAGCGCCATCCGGCCGTAGCGGATGGGGAGGAGTTCGGCGACCCGGTCGGTGCCCTGGCGTTCGAGGACGGCCACCGGGTCGGGGCGGGAGACGGCGGGGGTCCAGGCGGCGTGGGCGCTGCGCGGCACGCGCTTGCGGGCCCGGCGGCCGCGTTCGGTGCGGGCCGCGACGGTGCGGTCGGCGGGCCGCCCGGCGGGGGTGCTCATGCCGTCCGCCGCGGTCGCAGGGACGGCGTGACGGGGTAGCTCGGCATGGGGCAGCCTCCCGGGAGTGCGCCGCGTGGTGCCCCCAGTGAACGGGACCGGGCGGCGGGTCGCACCCGCCGGTGTGCGAACGGGTGAGCCCCGGGAAGGGGCCCACCCGGTGGGGCGGGGGCGTCAGCGGCCGTAGCGCATGAACGCCCGGACCATGTGGCAGGTGGTGGCGGACGGCGGGTGGATGCCGATGCGGGAGGCGGTGGAACGGATGGTGCGGTCGGGTGCCTGCTGGGGCACGTGGAGGCCGGCGTCCAGCAGGGCGATGGCCAGGCGCATGGCCTTGAGCCGGCGGTTGTGGGTGACGTACCACTCGCGCGGGCGGCCGGCGGGCAGCGCCTTCTTCCGCAGCGGGGCGTAGGGCTCGATGGGCAGGGGCTGGGTGGACGCGGTGGTGGGCACGGATGTCCTCCTGACGTCGTCGGGGCTCCTTGGCGACCCCCTCGAACTGTCTCCATTCTACCGGCGGGCACTGACAAGAGCCCCTGCTCAGAAGGGGTTTGACGGAATCGGCGGGTGGGCGGGCCGCAGGGCGCGGGGTGTTCGTTACCCGGACTTTGCCTACCGGATTTGAGTAGCCCCCCGGCTTGCTCCGTACCTGTCACCGCGGGTCGCGTGTCCGGCCGGTCCGGTTCCCGGGGCGCCGCACTGCCCCCACGAGACCCACCGGAGGACGACCATGGACGCACACAGCCCCCAGGACACGGGGCGGGAGATCGTACGGTTGCTGCGGGAGGCGGCGGTCGGGCTCGGGGTGCTGCACACCCGGTTCGCGGCCCGGCACGCGCTGCACCCCACCGACGTGCGGGCGCTGGCCTGCCTGCTGGACGCCCGGCACGCGGGGACGCCGGTGACGGTGGGGCACCTGGGGTCCCGGCTGGGTTTGAACTCCGCGGGGACCACCGCCCTGATCGACCGGCTGGAGCGGGCCGGTCACGTGCGGCGGGTGCCGGACGAGCGGGACCGGCGGCGGGTGTTCCTGGTGTTGGAGCAGCGCGCCGCGGGCATGGCCCGTGCGGTGCACGCCCCGCTCGTCGACCGGTCGGCGCAGGTGCTGAAGGAGTACGACGACCGGCAGCTGGACGCGGTGCGGGGCTTCCTCGCGGCGGCCCTGGAGGCGACCCGTTCGCCGGCGCCGTCCGGGAGCGGGGGGCCGGGGGTGCGGCGCCGGGCGGGCGGAGTCGCCGGGTAACACGGGGTTCACACACGGGCAACGGTCGGGAAACCGCGCCTTGACAGGCTGGCGCCAGCAGCGCGACCCCGGTGCGCGCGGCCCCGCAGGACCCGCGGCACCCGCCATGACCGCGCAGCCGAAACGCCCCCGAAGGATGTGTCCCGTGACGTTCAAGGCCGAGTACATCTGGATCGACGGCACCGCGCCGACGGCCAAGCTCCGTTCCAAGACGAAGATCATGCCGGGCTCCCCCACGGGCCTGGCGGGGCTGCCGCTCTGGGGTTTCGACGGGTCGAGCACCAACCAGGCCAAGGGCCACTCCTCGGACTGCGTGCTCAAGCCGGTGTACGTCTGTCCGGACCCGATCCGCGGCGGCGAGGACGTCCTCGTGCTGTGCGAGGTGCTGAACACCGACCTGAGCCCGCACGAGTCCAACACCCGGGCGGAGCTGGTCGAGGTCGCGGAGCGGTTCGCGGCGCAGGAGCCGGTCTTCGGCATCGAGCAGGAGTACACGTTCTTCGAGGGCGAGCGCCCGCTCGGCTTCCCGGTGGGCGGGTTCCCCGCGCCGCAGGGCGGCTACTACTGCGGCGTCGGCGTGGACGAGATCCACGGCCGGCCGATCGTGGAGGCGCACCTGGAGAACTGCCTGACGGCGGGGCTGGGGATCTCCGGCATCAACGCCGAGGTGATGCCGGGCCAGTGGGAGTTCCAGGTGGGCCCGCTGCCGGCGGTGGAGGTCGCGGACCAGCTGTGGGTGGCCCGTTGGCTGCTGTACCGCACGGCGGAGGACTTCGAGGTGTCGGCGACGCTGGACCCGAAGCCGGTGAAGGGCGACTGGAACGGCGCGGGGGCGCACACCAACTTCTCCACCAAGGCCATGCGCGAGGGCTACGAGGCGATCGTCACCGCGTGCGAGGCGCTGGGCGAGGGCTCCAAGCCCCTGGACCACGTGAAGAACTACGGCGCCGGCATCGACGACCGGTTGACCGGTCAGCACGAGACGGCCCCCTGGAACGAGTACTCCTACGGGGTGTCCGACCGGGGCGCCTCGGTCCGCATCCCGTGGCAGGTCGAGCAGGAGGGCAAGGGGTACATCGAGGACCGCCGCCCGAACGCCAACGTGGACCCGTACGTCGTGACGCGGCTGATGGTCGACACCTGCTGCACCGCGCTGGAGAAGGCCGGCCAGGTCTGATCCCCCGCACCCCTCCTCCCCGTGGGGGCGTCCGCCGGTCCGGCGGGCGCCCCCACGGGCGCGTTCCGGGACCGCGATGTCCACGGAGTGGGACGGCCTCCTCTGCGGCGGGTCTCGCCGCACCCGTCCAACCTGGTGTTTTGTCTGGCCAGTTGGGTGGTTCCGGGCGATCACCGTTCCGTGGGCGTCCACAGAGTGAGAGGAGACCCCTGGTGGCGGACGGCTTCTGGTTCAATGAGGACATGGCCAGCCAGCGGAACACAGCGACGGGACGTCCCGACCTGTACCTGGAGCCCTTCTGGCCGTCACGACAGCACCACGACTTCGATCGGGTGTGTCGCCGCGCACGGAACGCGCCGGCCCTCTAAAGCCGCTCACCCCGGCCTTCGGCCAGCGCGCACGACGTACGTCCCGAGGAACGGGCCCACCGGCCCGGCGCCCTCGGCTCCCACGACGGCATCTCGCGCGAAAGAGCTGACCTCTCATGGCGAACACCCGTTCCTTCCCGACGAACAGCCCTCGTCCGGTCCCCACGGGCTCCGCGCTCCCCGCCCATCCCACCACCACGCCCGGCCACGCCGGTCCCGGCCTCGGGGCCCGCCGCGGACTGCGGGCCGTGGACCGGGACGAAGTCGTCGACGTGACGGACTTCCTCCCGCCGGGCGCCACCTGGCTGCCCGCCCCGCAACACACCCTGCCCACCCTGCCCGGGCACCCCCCGATGATCGGCTACCTGGTGCTGGTCCCCGCCGACCAGCAGCGGCTGCTGCCCGTGCCGGCCGAGCCCGACCAGGGCGCCCAGGAGGAGGGCGACGAGCTGGTACGCGTCGACCCGGTGCGGCGCACGGCCCAGGTGCGGGGGCAGGACCTCGACCTGACCTACCTGGAGTTCGAGCTGCTGGCCCACCTGGTGGCGCACCCGGGCCGGGTGCACACCCGGGACCAGCTGGTCACCACCGTCTGGGGGTACGGACACGTGGGCGACGGGCGCACCGTCGACGTCCACGTGGCCCGGCTGCGGCGCAAGCTGGGCGCGGAGAACCGGCAGGCCATCCAGACCGTACGGCGGGTGGGCTACAAGTACGTGCCCCCGATCGCCTCCTGAAGCGCACCGCCCGGCGCGCCAACCACCGTGCGCGCCGGGCGGGTTCAGCCCTCGGAGTAAACCGTTCTCCCTCGGCCGAACGGGGTTCCGCACACCCCGGGCCGGGGGCAGGCTCCGGGGCATGAAGCTACTGATCCTGGGGGGAACCGAGTTCGTCGGACGGGCCGTCGCCGAGGAGGCCGTGCGCCGCGGCTGGGACGTCACCGCCGTCAACCGTGGCCGCCACCCCACCCCGGCGGGGGTCACCGCCCTGCGGGGCGACCGCACCGAACCGGCCGGTCTCGCCGCGCTCGCGGACGGCACCTGGGACGCGGTCCTCGACACCTGGTCGGCCGCGCCCCGGGCGGTCCGTGACGCCGCCGCGCTCCTGGCGGACCGGGTCGGCCACTACACCTACGTGTCCAGCAGGTCCGTGTACGCCTGGGCGCCCCCGCCCGGGGCCGACGAGAACCACCCGGTGGTGGCGGGCTCCCCGGACGCGGAGTCGACCGCGTACGCCGAGGACAAGCGGGGCGCGGAACTCGCCGTCGAGGCCGCCTTCGGCCGGCGGAGCCTGCTGCTGCGGGCGGGTCTGGTCATCGGACCGTACGAGAACACCATGCGGCTGCCCTGGTGGCTGAACCGGATAGCCCGCGGCGGGGACGTCCTGGCACCGGGGCCGCGGGAGCTGCCGCTCCAGTACGTCGACGCCCGTGACCTCGCCGCCTTCGCGCTCGACGCCACCGCCGCCGGACTGAGCGGCCCCTACGACACGGTGGGCCCGTCCGGAATGACCACCACCGGCGGACTCCTCGACGCCTGCGTGGCCGTGACCGGCTCCGCAGCGCGACTGCGGTGGACCGACCCCGAGGTCATCCTGCGGGCCGGGGTGGCGCCCTGGACCGAACTGCCCGGCTGGGCCCCGCCCGACTCCGAACTCCACGGGGCCGTGCACCGGTCGGACCCCTCCCGGGCGCTGGCCGCGGGACTGGTCTGCCGGCCCCCGGCCGAGACCGTCGCCGACACCTGGGCGTGGCTCACCGCCATCGGCGGCCGGGCCCCCCGGCGTCCGGACCGGCCCGGCGCCCGGCTCGACCCGGAGACGGAGGCCCGGGTCCTTCGGGAGGCAGCCGGACTCGACGCCCCCGGCTGATCCGCGCCACCTTCGACATCCCGGACGACCCAAACGGTTCGCCGGCGGAAACATGGCTGATCACCGCCGGAACCCGACCGCTTGCGGGGTACAAGTGTGCGAAGGTGTGCCTGTGGAAGAAGGAAGGGGAGGGGCATGCGCGGGAACGGGAGCAGCGGGAAGACGGTGCGTCAGGTGCAGCACGGCGCACGGGGCGCGGCGCACGGCACGACGACAACGACGGCGGTGACGGGGGACGGGGAGCCCGGGCTCGCGTGGGAGCAGCGGCTGGCCGCCGCCTGGTCCCGGTACGACACCCTGCCCGCGTCCGAGTTCCGGGCGGTGATCGAGGCGCTGGCCGCGGAGTTGCCGGCGGACAGCGCGGTGGCGGCCTTCGAACGGGCCGGGGCGTTCGACTCGACCGGACAGCCGGCGCGCGCGGTCCCGTTGTACCGGATCGCGCTGGAGCGGGGCGTGCGCGGCGCACGTCGTCGTCGCGCCAAGATCCAGCTCGCGAGTTCGCTGCGCAGCCTGGGCCGCCCGGAGGAGGGCGTGGTGCTGCTGTCGCCCGAACTGGACGCGGAGAACGACGAGTTGGACGATGCGGTGCGGGCCTTCCTGGCACTGTGCCTGGCGGACGCCGGACGGGAGCGGGAGGCCCTGTCCCTGGCCTTGGGGGCCCTGGCGCCGCATCTACCGCGCTACCAGAGGGCGTTGGGCCACTACGCGCACCAGCTCTCCACGCCGGCCGGTTCCTGACCGGTCGGCCGGTGCTCCGTCCGGGTCCGGGCGGTGACCTCCGCGGGATTCGTTCGTTGCGCTGGTCGTGCAGTCACAGGATGTCGCCTCCCGTCCCGCCCGCCCAGCCGACCCGGTCACCGACGAGGAGCGGGCCGAGGCCACGCTCGTCGAGCACTATCCCCGGCTCGCCCGGATCGCCTACCTGGTGTTGCCGCCGGACCTCCCCCGCGCCCGGCGGGTGCTCACCGCGCACGGCCTGGTCCAGCGGGCGCTGCCCCGGGGACGCGGCGCGCGGTGGGCGGCCGGGGTGGTGGCCGCCCGGCGTTCCGCGGAGGACGAGGGCGTCGACCCCGGGTACGCCCTGGTGCGGGAACGGGTCCTGCGGGGCGCGCTGGCCGCGGCCCGACCCGTGAAGCGGTGGGCGCTGCTGCGCCGGGCCCGGCGCCGGCCCGCCCTGCCGGCGGTGTGGGGACTGAAGCTGCACCCCCACCCCGGGGGCGCCGGGGAACTCGCCCTGGCCCGGGAGTGGTCCGAACTGTCCGCCGAGGCCCGGGCCGCCCTGGTGCTCCGGGGCGTCGAACGGCTCTCCGACGAGGAGGCCGAGGAACTCCTCGCGGCGGTCGGGGTGGCCGACCCGGAGGACGCGCTCGCCGAGGCCGACGAGGTCGACCTCCGGTACGCCCTGTTGGAGTCGCCGGAGTTCGACCCGTGCACGCTCCGGGCCCGTCCCACCGATCTGGTGCGCCGCCGCCAGCACCTGCGGGCGGCGGGCGTCGCCCTCGCCGCGACGGTGGTGTGCGGGGCGCTGCTCGGGATGCCCGGCGAGGGCTGGGGCCCGGACGGGGCGGCGGCCCCGCCCTACGCCCGCAACCCGGCCGGGCAGGCGGCGCTGGACCCGGAGCAGTTGACCGCCGCCGAGCCCGACGCCTGGCGGAGCTCGCCGCGGACCGACTTCTCGGTGTGGCCGGCCCGCGGTGCGTTGACCGGTGACCGGGCCCTGTTGCGACGGGCGCTCGCGGTGTGGGCGCGGCCCGGCTCCACGGTGCGGGTGTCCGCGACCCCGGGCACCCAGGCGGGGGCCGCGCCGGGCCCGGCGCAACTGCTGTACGCGGGCCGGGTGGACGCGGCCCGGGTGGTGCTGCTGTACGACGGGCTGCGGGTGGTGCGCTACGCGGAGCCGGCGGAGGGCACCGAGATCGCCGCCCTGGACCTGGCCCGGGTGGACGGGGCGGAACGGGCCGCGGCGGGGGCGCTGGTGCTCGGCCGCTCCGACGGCAACGTCCGCTATCTGACCGCCCCCTGGGTGACCGGCGCCGCCGCCCGGGACCTGCGCAAGCCGGACGCCGAGCCGGTGGAGCTGGGCCGCAGTGCACAGGGGGTCACCGACCCGTTGCCGGGGCCCGGCCGCCCGGATCCGGACACCGGCGTCTGCGGTGCGGTCAACGCCCTCCAGCTGCGGGAGTCCGGGGGCGCCGGCCGGCTGCTCGCGGACCTCGGGGAGATCACCCCGGCCCGGCTCACCGCGGGCCCGCCCGGCTCGCCGCGGGACGTCGCCGGTCCGGACGCGTACGGGGAGTGGGCGAGCACCGCGTGCTCGCTGGCGGTGTTCCAGGGCCAGGGGGTGCGGTCGGTCAACTCGTGGGCGTACGCCCGGCAGCCGTTGCCGCAGGGCAACGGGGAGGCCCGCTGGCTCTGCACCCGGGGCGAGACCTGGCGCGGGCCACAGGCCCGGGTGCTCGCGCAGCTCCTCGCCCCGGGCAAGCCGGTGGCCGCGGTCGCCGCGCAGTCCTCGGGTGCGCCGGCGTGCGGCGCACGGGAGCCGCGGGTGTTGGCCGGGGCCCTGTGGAAGGCGAAGGCGGGCGACTGGTTCCTGTTGGCGGCCGGCAGCCGGCAGGTGACGGAGGTGGCCACCAGCGGCGACGTCACCGAACGGGCGTCGGGCCGGTTCCTCGCCGTGCCCACGGAGCAGGGGGTGCAGGCGGCGCTCGAAGGGCGCACCGCGGACGGGACCACCGTGCACGGCCTGCACTGACGCCCCTTCCGACGGAGGTCCCCGCGCCCGGGTGGGTGCGGGGACCTCCGTCGTCCGGGCCGGCGGTCAGGGGTGCGGGGCCGAATCCGGCAGACGGGGGTCCGGGGGACGGGGCGGCTCCCAGCCGGCGAGGGCGGGATCGTGGACCACGACCGGTACGGTCCGGCCGAGGGCCCGCAGCAGGGTCCCGTCCGTCGTGAGGGCGTCGGCGACCCGTTCGCAGGCGTCCGCGAACAACGCGTAGAGGGCCTCCGCGCAGTCGTCCTCCTCGGCGTCGGTGAGGTCGTCCCCGTCCTCGTACCAGTGGCCGAGCCGCACCGCCTCGGCGCGGAACGCCGCGGCCACCGGCCCGTCGCCGACGACCTCCCCGCCGGGCAGCCAGTGCAGCGGGTTCCACCGGGCCTCGTCGGTGCCGTGCCGGACGCGCTGCGCACGGAACCGGCCCTCCGTGTTGCCGCCGACCGTCAGCCGGGGACGGCGGGGGTCGTCGGCGATCCGGCCGATGCGGAAGGACAGCACGTAGACCTCCGGCCCCAGCGCTCGGGGCAGTCGGGAGAGGGCCGCGGCGGTGGCGCGGCGCAGGTGCGGCAGGAAGGAGGGGGACGCGAACGGGGTGGCCGGGGCGTCGGGGGGCGGGATGGGCGTGGTCATGGCGTCTTCGCGCTCCGGATGGTGGGGGAAGGGAAGAAGTGCCGTGTGTCGTGGGGGGTTCGAGCGACCTCGCGGTCGAGCCAGGAGTACTCCACCACGCGGGGGCCGGGCGTGCGGACCGGTCGGCCGAGAAAGTCACGGCCCCGCCTCGCGCCCCGGCCCGGGTGTGCACCCGGTCGCTCCCGCCGGGCGGTGGGGGACGGCGGGAACGAACCGGTACCTGAGGGTCCGGTAACGGTCCCGACGCCCCGCCGACATGCGGGTTCGCTGCGGTTATGGTGTCCCCCATGACGACCGGGGTGCGCCGCAGGATGGGTGTCGAGGAACGGCGACAGCAGCTGATCGGGGTTGCTCTCGACCTGTTCAGCCACCGCTCGCCCGAAGAGGTGTCCATCGATGAGATAGCCGTCGCGGCGGGCATATCCCGGCCGCTGGTCTACCACTACTTCCCCGGGAAACTGAGCCTGTACGAGGCGGCGTTGACCCGGGCCGCGGAGGACCTGGCGGCCCGGTTCCGGGAGCCGTGCGAAGGCGCGCTGGGCGACCGGCTGCTGCGGATGATGGGCCGCTTCTTCGACTTCGTGGACGAGCACGGGCCCGGGTTCGCGGCCCTGATGCGCGGCGGTCCGGCCGTCCCGACCGGTGGCGGCGGGGTGCCGGTGCCCGCGGCCTCGGCCACCAACGGCCTCGTCGATTCGGTACGGCAGACCGCGTACGAGCGGGTGCTCGGGCACCTGGGCGTGCCGCAGCCGCCGCCGCGGCTGGAGCTCGTGGTGCGGTCCTGGATCTCGCTGGTGGAGTCGACCGCCCTGCTCTGGCTGGACACCCGGAAGATCCCGCGCGGCGAGCTGGAGTTGCAGCTGGTGCACGACTTCGCGGCGCTGGTCGCGGTGAGTTCCGCCTACGACGAGGAGATGGCCGACATCCTGGTGCGCATCCTGGCGGACGAGCCCTCCGAGGGTCCCTTCGGCGACCTGGTCGGACGGCTGGTGTCCCTGGCGCCGCGCGCCGCGGCCTGATCCCGACGAGTGCTCCGCCGCTCAGGGAGTGCTCCACCAGACCGTGGTGTCGGGGGGCAGTTCACCGGCGACGGGCAGCGGTCCGCTGGACAGCAGCGGGGTGCCGGGGGCCGTCCAGGACACCGGTGCGCCGGTGGTGTTGGCGGCGCAGACGACGGCGCGCCCCTCGGCCTCGCGGCGGAAGGCCAGCACCCCGGGCGGGGCGTCGAGCCAGTCGACCCGGTCGCCGGCGCCGAGGGCGGGGTGGGCGCGACGGGTGGCGAGGGCCGACCGGTACAGCTCCAGGGTGGACCCGGCGGCGCCGGTCTGCGCCCGTACGCTCAGCCCTCCCCAGTCGGCGGGTTGCGGCAGCCACGAGCCTGCCGGGCCGAAGCCGTAGGAGGGGCCTTCCTCGGTCCACGGGATCGGGACGCGGCAACCGTCGCGGAAGCCGTCCTGGCCGGAGGCGCGGAAGAAGGAGGGGTCCTGGCGGGCCTCGTCGGGCAGGTCGACCACGTCGGGCAGCCCCAGTTCCTCGCCCTGGTACAGGTAGGCGGAGCCAGGCAGCGCCAGCATCAGCAGGGTCGCCGCGCGGGCCCGGCGCAGCCCGAGTCGACGGTCGCCGGCGGTGCGCAACTGGGTGCCGAGGCCCGGCGGGTTGGCGTACCGGGTGGCGTGCCGGGTGACGTCGTGGTTGGAGAGCACCCAGGTGGTGGGGGCGCCGACGGCGCGCATGGCGTCCAGGGAGCGGTCGACGACGGCGCGCAGCGCGCTGGCGTCCCAAGGGGTGGTGAGGTACGAGAAGTTGAACGCCTGGTGGAGTTCGTCGGGGCGGACGTAGCGGGCGGCCCGCTCGACGGTGGGGGTCCACGCCTCGGCGACGAAGATGCGCTCGCCCCGGTACTCGTCGAGGAGGGCGCGCCAGGAGCGGTAGACGGCGTGCACCCCGTCCTGGTCGAAGAAGGGTTTGGCGCCGCCGTCGAGCAGTCGCGCGTGCGCCGGGCCGCCGGCGTCGGGCAGCCCGGGGGGCTTGACCAGCCCGTGGGCGACGTCGATGCGGAAGCCGTCGACGCCCAGGTCGAGCCAGAACCGCAGGACGGAGCGGAACTCGTCGGCGACCGCCGGGTGGTCCCAGTTGAAGTCGGGTTGTTCCGGGGCGAACAGGTGGAGGTACCAGTCGCCGGGGGTGCCGTCCGGGCCGGTGGTGCGGGTCCAGGCCGGGCCGCCGAACACCGACTCCCAGTCGTTGGGCGGGAGTTCGCCGTGGGCGCCGCGGCCGGGGCGGAAGTGGTAACGCCGGCGCAGCGGGGAGTCGGGGCCGTCGGCGAGGGCACGGCGGAACCAGTCGTGGTGGTGGGAGGAGTGGTTGGGCACCAGGTCGACGATGATCCGCAGGCCGAGGGCGTGGGCGTCGGCGATCAGGGCTTCGGCGTCGGCGAGGGTGCCGAACACGGGGTCGACGGCCCGGTAGTCGGCGACGTCGTAGCCGGCGTCGGCCTGGGGCGAGGCGTAGAAGGGGCTGAGCCACACCGCGTCGACCCCGAGGTCACGCAGGTAGGGAAGGCGGGAGCGGATGCCCGGTAGGTCGCCCATGCCGTCGCCGTCGCTGTCGGCGAAGCTGCGCGGATACACCTGGTAGATGACGGCCTCGGTCCACCAGCCGGGGCGGACGGCGGTCCGGGTGACGGTCTGCGAGGGGTGGTCGTCGGGGTGCGGGCTCATGGCGTCCTTCGTGCGTCGGGGCCGGGGCGCGGGGAGGCCGTCCGCCGCGGGGCCTCCCGGGCGGGGTCGCCGGGGCGCGCCCGAGACGGCGGCGCCTCCGCGAAATCTCTTGCGGAAAGCATGCGCAAGGATTTGCACTTCCATGCCTGCCCGGGGCCGCCCGCCTCCGGCGGGGGTGGACTTCGCGCCACCGGTCGGGTCCGCGGGGGGGGTGCGGACCCGACCGCACGGGGTCAGTCCTGGCCGAGCCAGAGGTCGGGACCGAACACCTCGTAGTGGACGGACCGGGCGGGCACTCCGCAGCGCAGCAGGTCGCTGCGGAAGGAGCGCAGGAAGGGCAGCGGGCCGCACAGGTAGGCGGTGACGCCTTCGGGCAGGTCGAGGACGCCGGCGTCGGCCAGTCCGGTCCGGGCGGGGGTGCCGGTGTCGGGGCCGGGGTCCTCGTACCAGAGGTGCAGGGCGGCGTGCGGGAGCCGGTCGACCAGGGCGAGTTGTTCGGCGCGGTGGGCGTGGGAGCCGGGGCTGCGGTCGGCGTGGACGACGGTCACCGGGCGGGTGGGGGCGGTGGTGGCGAGGTGGTCGAGCATGGCGAGCATGGGGGTGCAGCCGATGCCGGCGGAGGCGAGGAGCAGGGGGCCGTCGCCGGGGGGCAGGACCAGGTCGCCGAAGGGGGCGGAGACGGTGAGCACGTCGCCGGGGCGGGCGTGCGCGTGGAGGTGGTGGGAGACCTCGCCGTCCGGGTCGGGGCCGCCGTCGACCCGTTTGACGGTGATGCGCCAGTGGTCGCGGCCGGGCGCGGCGGAGAGGCTGTACTGGCGGATCTGGTGGGCGCCGTCGGGGAGTTCGACCTGGACGCTGACGTACTGCCCGGGGCGGAAGGGGGCGAGCGGCAGGCCGTCCGCGGGGCGCAGGCCGAAGGAGACGGTGTCGGGGGTCTCGGCGTGCCGTTCGACGATCGTCATGGGGCGCCGGACCGCGCCGCCCGCGGTGCCGCTCTCCTCGTAGAGGCGGGCCTCGACGGCGATGAGGGCGTGGGCCATCAGCCAGTACACCTCGTCCCAGGCGGCGCCGACCTCGGGGGTGACGGCCTCACCGAGCACCTCGGCTATCGCCTCGAACAGGTGCTGGTGGACGACCTTGTACTGCTCGGGGGTGACGCCGAGGGAGGCGTGCTTGTGGGCGATCCGCTGGAGCAGGGCGTCCGGGCGCTCGTCGGGGCGCTCCAGCAGCATGCCGGCGAAGGCGGCGATGGAGCCGGCGAGGGCCTGCTTCTGGGTGCCGCTGGCCTGGTTGCCGCGGTTGAAGAGGTCACGCAGGAGGGTCGGGTGGGCCTCGAAGAGCTTGCGGTAGAAGAGGTCGGTGATGTCGGTGATGTGAGCACCGACCACCGGGAGGGTGGCGCGGACGATCGGAACGGACCGTGCTGAGAGCACAACGACTCCTCGTCGGTTAATTGGTAAAGGATCTTCGTATTCACGCGATCGACGGATGCGACCGCGCACCCGGGGTGCGACTCAGGGACGCGGTCGCCCGACCAGGCCGAGCAGCACCGGCCCGGTGGGGGGTGCCGCGAGTTCGCCCACGGTCAGCGGATCGAGCGCGGCGTAGAAGGCGTTCTGCGCCTCGCGCAGCGCCCGGCGGAGCCGACAGGCCCCCCGCAACGGACAGGGCGAGTCCCCCTCGCACTCCACGACCTCCCCCTCTCCCTCCAGGTCACGGACGAGTTGACCGACCGAGGTGTGCCGCCCGGCCGCGGTGAGCGCGAGCCCCCCGCCGCGCCCCCGGCGCGCTTCGACCACGCCCAGGTGCTGGAGCCGGGCGACGGCCTTCGCCAGGTGGGTGTAGGGCACGTCCATGGCCTCGGACACCTCGCGCGTGGTGAGCGGAGCGCCACCCTCCGAGGCGGCGAGGCTCATCACGGCACGGAGGGCCAGGTCGGTGAACTTGGTCAAGCGCATGCCCGGACGCTATCAAATAGGCATCTCATCTTCTTATTTGGGGGGTCGCTTTCGGACACGGCCGGGGAACCGCCGACCTCACCCGCGGTCCCCGCCCCCTCCCGCTGCGTATACGTTGGGCGCGCGGGCGCCGACCGCCGCGCCCATGACGCACGTTCGCCCGTCCGGCACGATCCGAGGGAGCCCGATGAGTCAGCAGCCCACGGCGAGCCCCGCCCCGGCACCCGCCCCGCCCCCGGCCGCGCGGCTCGCCGACATCGCGGCGCGGGTGGGGGTCAGCGAGGCGACCGTCAGCCGGGTGCTCAACGGGCGGCCCGGGGTCGCCGCGGCCACCCGCCGCTCGGTGCTCGCCGCCCTCGACGGGCTCGGCTACGAGCGGCCGACCCGGCTGCGGGCCCGCAGCGCCGGACTGGTCGGCCTGATCATCCCGGAGCTGGACAACCCGATCTTCCCGGCGCTCGCCCAGGTGATCGGCCAGGCCCTGACCCGACAGGGCTACACCCCGGTGCTCGCCACCCAGACCCCGGGCGGCTCCTCCGAGGACGAACTCACCGACCTGCTGGTGGAACGCGGGGTGCGCGGCATCATCTACGTGTCCGGACTGCACTCCGACACCACCGCCGACCCCGGCCGCTACGAACGGCTGCGCGTCCAGGGCGTGCCCTTCGTCCTGGTCGACGGGTACGCGCCGGGCGTGCGCGCCCCGTTCATCTCCCCCGACGACCGGGCGGCGATGCGGTTGGCCGTCACGCACCTGGTCTCCCTGGGGCACGTCCGGATCGGACTGGCGCTCGGACCGGTCCGGTTCGTGCCCGTGCAGCGCAAGATCGAGGGCTTCGTCCGCGCGGTGCGCGAACAGCTCGGCCTGGACGAGGACGAGATCACCGGGCGGCTGATCGCGCACTCCCTGTTCTCGGTGGAGGGCGGCCAGGCCGCGGCCGGCACCCTGCTGGAGCGGGGGTGCACGGCGCTGGTGTGCGCCAGCGACCTGATGGCCCTGGGTGCGGTGCGCGCCGCCCGGCAGCGGGGCCGCGCGGTCCCCGGCGAGGTGTCCGTCGTCGGATTCGACGACTCCCCGCTGATGGCGTTCACCGATCCCCCGCTCACCACCGTCCGCAAGCCCGTGCCCGCGATGGGGCAGGCCGCGGTGCGCGCCCTCCTGGAGGAGATCGACGCGTCGCCGGCCCCGCACAGCGAGTTCGTGTTCCAGCCGGAACTGGTGGTCCGCGGCTCCACCGGATCCGCCCCGGGGCGCAACCCCCGCCGGCCCGAGGACGTCTAGCACTCCGAATGCCCCGGGGCGGCCACCAGCGCCGACGCTGAGGGGGCGCGAGCACGAGGGGGCAACGGGGTGCGGGACGGGACCGTCCGGGGGATGATCGGACTGACCAGGTCATCTGGCAGACTCTTCCCCCATGGGTGAGACGACCGTGACACAACTGGAAGGCCGACAGCAGGCCGCCAGCGGGCAACCCGGTACCGCTCCCCAGGACGGTGCCGCGCCCGCGGACCGGCACGAGGACACCGCGGCGCCGCACGGGACGGACCCCCGCGGACCGCTCGGTCCGCGCCGACTGCTCGACCGGATGCGGGCTCCGCGCCGTCCCCGACTCTGGTTCGAGGTCCTGCTGATCGCCATCAGCTACTGGACGTACTCGCTGGTCCGCAACGCCGTGCCCGAGCAGAAGGCACAGGCGATGCGGAACGCCCACTGGATCTGGGACGTCGAGCAGAGCATGGGACTGGCCTTCGAGAAGGCCGTCAACCACGCCGTGGACTCGGTGACCTGGCTCGTCGTGGGGATGAACTACTACTACGCCACGCTGCACTTCATCGTGACGCTGGGTGTGCTGGTGTGGCTGTTCCGCAGCCATCCCGGCCGCTACGCGGCGACCCGCACCGTGCTCTTCGCCACCACCGGGGTGGCCCTGCTCGGCTACTACCTGTACCCGTTGGCGCCCCCGCGGCTGATGACCGGCGGCGGCTTCATCGACACCGTCCTGGTCCACGAGACCTGGGGGTCGATGGCCTCCGGGGACCTGAAGAACATGTCCAACCAGTACGCGGCCATGCCGTCCATGCACATCGGCTGGTCGCTGTGGTGCGGGCTCACCCTGTACTTCCTGGCCCGGGTGCCCTGGGTGAAGGTGCTGGGCCTGTTGTACCCGGTGCTCACCCTGGTCGTCATCGTCGCCACCGCCAACCACTTCTGGCTGGACGCGGTCGGCGGGATGGTCTGCCTCGCCTTCGGCTACGGCGTGGCCCGCGCCTGGTACGGCCGCTGGCCCTCGGAGCTGCCCCGGCTCGTACCGAACGACCGCACCGGCTGACCCGGGCCGGGCCGCCCGGCGGCCGGGCTCAACCCCGGTGGACGACGCGCCCCGCCACGGTGGTCAGCACCACCGGCGCTCCGGCCACCTCGTCGGCGGGGGCCGCCACCGGGTCCACTCCGAACGCCGTGAGATCGGCCCGACGGCCCGGGGCGATCCGGCCGGCCTCCCGCTCCTCCCCCGCCGCGAGCGCGGCATGGGAGGTGAGCCCCTCCAGGGCCATCAGCCCGGTGAGCCCGGGCCGGGCGGCGGCGGCCCCGCGCGGGGAACGGGCGGTGGCCAGCACCCCGCGCGCGTCGAAGGGCGCGATCGGCCAGTCCGAGCCGAGGGCCACCACCGCGCCCGCGTCCCGCAGGTCCCGCACCCGCCAGGCCCGCCCGGCGCGCTCGGGCCCCAGCCGCCGGGACCACTCGTCACCGTGGTCGGCCCGGGTGTAGGCGCTGTGCGGCGGCTGCATCGAAGCGATCACTCCGAGGGCGGCGAAGCGCGGCACCAGGGCGTCCGGCACGGTCTCGACGTGCTCGATCCGGTGCCGCATCCGGCCGCCCGGGCCGAGCGACCCCACGGTGTCCAACACGTGTCCGACCGCCGCGTCCCCGATGGCGTGGGTGATGGTGCGGACCCCGGCCCCGTGCAGGTACCGCACCGCCTCCGCATACGCCCCGGGGTCGGGCCACAGCGCCTCGGTGCCCTGTCCGTGGCGGTCCGGGTGCGCCAGCCAGGCGGTGCCGCCCTCGACCGTGCCGTCCATGAAGAACTTCACCCCGCCCACCCGCCAGTCTGGCCCCTGTCTGCCCTGGAGGGCGACCAGCGCGTCCAGGGCGTCCCGGTCGGCGCCGGGCATGCACCAGGGCGCCAACCGCAACCGCAACGGCAGCCCGCCGGCCTCCTCGGACACCGAGGCCAGCAGCTCCAAGTCACCGAGGTCCATCACCTGGGCCCCGGTCAGCCCGGTGGCGGCCATCGCCGACAACAGGTCGCGCAGCCGGGCCCGGCGCTCGGCGCGCGGCAGCCGGGGCAGGACCGGGGCCACCAGGTCCATCGCGGCCTGCTCGATCAGATGGCCGGTGGGCCCGTCCGCGTCGCACACCACCTCGGCGCGCTGGCCGAACTCCCGGGGGCCGGTGATCCCGGCCGCGGCCAGGGCGGCCCCGCTGGCCAGCGCGGAGTGGCCGTCGTAGAGCCGCAGCAGGGTCGGCGCACCCCCCACCGCCTCCTCGATCGCGGCGCGGTGCGGCGCCGCCCCGCCGAAGGCGTTGTGGTCCAGGCCCCAGCCGAGCACCCACCCCCCGGTCCGCTCCGCCCCGGCGAGCGCCGCCCGCAGCCCGGCCGGGTCGGTGACCCCGCTCAGGTCGACCCCGGTGGCCAGCTCCAACCCCCACACCGGGTGGCTGTGGGCGTCGGTGAGACCCGGCACGAGGGTCGCCCCGGCCAGGTCCACCACCTCGGTACCGCTGCCGCGCCAGTCACGGACCTCGTCCGGCGCGCCCACCGCGACGATCCGGCCGGCCCGGACGGCGACCGCGACGTCCTCGCTGACCGGGGGCAGGGCGGGATCGAGGGTACGGACCCGGGCCCCGGTCAGCAGGAGGTCGGCGGTGCGGGCGGCGGGGTCCGGCATGACGGCTCCTTCTCTCCGCGACAGAAACCTAAAGCCTGTCGGTTCCAGCACGGTAACCTGTGCCCGGGCGATCCGGAAGGCCGGACTCCGCCCCCTCCGACCACCCCCCGGGAAGGCCCCACGGCATGGCACGACCCCGCACCCCGCTACTGGACCGGGACCGGATCACCACGGCCGCACTGGAACTGGTCGACGCCCGGGGCGACTTCAGCGTGCCGCAGATCGCCGCCCGGCTCGGGGTGCGCACCGCCTCCGTCTACCACCACGTCGACGGGCGGGACGGGATCGTGGAACTGCTCCGGGAGCGGATCACCGACGCCATCGACCCCGCCACCCTCGACGAGGAGCCCTGGGACCGGGCGGTGGCCGCCTGGGCCCGCTCCTACCGCGCCGCCTTCGCCGCGCACCCCCGGGCGATCCCCCTGCTGACCGCCTCGCCGGTGCGGGCGCCCCGCGTCCTCGACCAGTACGAACGCGCGGTGGTGCGGCTGTTGGCGGCCGGCTTCCCGCTGCCCGAAGTGCTGCCGGTGGTCGTGGCACTGGAGAACCTGGTCCTGGGGTCGGCCCTCGACCTGGCCGCTCCGGAGACGATGTGGGAACCGCCCGCGGGGGCGCGCACCCCGCAGCTCGCCCGCGCCCTGGCCGCGGTCGGCCCGGACCGGGCCGACCGGGCCTTCGAGCTGGCCCTGGCCGGCTTCCTCACCCGGGCCGCCGCACTGCGGGGACCGGCCGCGCCTCAGGAACCGTAGAAGACCTCGTCCACCACCGCACGGGCCCGCCGGGTGGTGCGGCGGTAGGCGTCCAGGAGTTCTCCCACCTGCCCCGGGCCGTACCCCAGGTACCGGCCCACCGCGGCGAGCTCGCGACCGTCCGAGGGGAAGGTGTCGCCCGCCCGGCCGCGCACCAGCATCACCGCGTTGCGCACCCGGGAGGCCAGCACCCACGCCTCGTCCAGCACCTCGGCGTCCGGACCGTCCAGCAGCCCCGCCGCGGTCGCCGCGGCCAGTGCCGGGCGGGTCCGGGTGGTGCGCAGGCCCGGCTCCGACCAGCCGTGCCGCAGTTGCAGCAGTTGCACCGTCCACTCCACGTCGGAGAGGCCCCCGCGGCCCAGCTTGGTGTGCAGGGTGGGGTCGGCGCCCCGGGGCAGGCGTTCGGACTCCATCCGCGCCTTCAGCCGCCGGATCTCGCGCACCGCGTCCGGTCCGATGCCCTCCGCCGGATAGCGCAGGGGGTCGACCAGTTCCATGAACCGCTGCCCCAGCTCGGCGTCCCCGGCGACCGGTTCGGCCCGCAGCAGGGCCTGCGACTCCCACACCAGCGACCAGCGCCGGTAGTAGGCGGCGTACGAACCGAGGGTGCGCACGAGCGGCCCGCTCTTGCCCTCCGGACGCAGGTCCGCGTCGATCAGCAGCGGCGGGTCCGCGCTGGGGATCTGGAGCAGGCGCCGCACCTCGGCGACCACGGTGGCCGCGGCCTTGGCGGCGGTCTGCTCGTCCACCCCCGGACGGGGCTCGTGGACGAAGAGCACGTCGGCGTCGGAGCCGTAGGAGAGTTCCTGCCCGCCGAAGCGGCCCATGCCGATGACCGCGAACCGGGTGGGCAGCTCCTCGCCCCACCCCGCGCGCACCACGGCGCGCAGGGTGCCCGCGATGGTCGCCGCGGTCAGGTCGGAGACGGCCCCGCCGACCAGGTCCACCAGGGCGCCCTGGTCGGCGACGGCCGGGGCCTCCTCGGTGCCGTAGGAGGCGACGATGTCAGCGGCGGCGGTGCGCAGCAGCTCGCGGCGGCGCATGCCGCGGGCGGCGGCCACCGCCTGCTCCGCCCCGTCCGCGCGCCGGACGGCCGCGAGCACCTCCTGCTCCAGCGGCTCCCGACCGCGCGGCCGCAGCCCGCTGGCGTCGCCGAGCAGGGCCACCGCCTCCGGGGCCCGCATCAGCAGGTCCGGGGCGAGCCGACCGGCGGACAGCACCCGGGCCAGGTTCTCCGCGGCGGCGCCCTCGTCCCTCAGCAGCCGCAGGTACCAGGGGGTCTTGCCGAGCGCGTCGGAGACCTTGCGGAAGTTCAACAGGCCGGCGTCCGGGTCGGCGGAGTCGGCGAACCAGCCCAACAGCACGGGCAGCAGGGTCCGCTGGATGGCCGCCTTGCGGCTGACCCCGGAGGCCAGGGCCTCCAGGTGCCGCAGCGCTGCGGCCGGATCGGCGTAGCCGAGGGCCACCAGCCGTTCCCGGGCCGCCTCGGTGCTCAGCCGGGTCTCCCCGGGCGCCAGTTGGGCGACGGCGTCCAGGAGGGGGCGGTAGAACAGCTTCTCGTTGAGGCGCCGCACCACCGAGGTGTGGCGGCGCCAGGCCCGGTCGAGCTCGGTGATGGGCTCGGTGCGCATGCCCAGCGAGCGCCCTATGCGCCGCTGGTCGGCCTCGCCCTCGGGGACCAGGTGGGTGCGGCGCAGCCGGAACAGTTGGATGCGGTGTTCCAGGGTGCGCAGGAAGCGGTAGGCGTCGTCGAGCTGGGCGGCGTCGACCCGGCCCACGTACCCGCCGCGGGCCAGGGCGGCCAGCGCGTCCAGGGTGGTGCCGCTGCGCAGCGAGGTGTCGGCCCGGCCGTGCACCAGTTGGAGCAGTTGCACGGCGAACTCGACGTCCCGCAGCCCGCCGGGGCCCAGCTTGAGTTCGCGGTCCACCTCGCCGGCCGGGATGTTCTCGATCACCCGGCGGCGCATCTTCTGCACGTCGGCGACGAAGTTGTCGCGCTCCGCGGCCTGCCACACCAGGGGGGCGAGGGTGGCGACGTACCGGGCGCCCAGCTCCTCGTCGCCGGCGACCGGGCGGGCCTTGAGCAGTGCCTGGAACTCCCAGGTCTTCGCCCAGCGCTGGTAGTAGGCGAGGTGGCTGGAGAGGGTGCGCACCAGCGGACCGTTGCGGCCCTCGGGACGGAGGTTGGCGTCGACGGGCCAGATGGTCCCCTCGACGGTGGTCTCCGAGCAGATCCGCATCAGGTGGGCGGCGAGCCGGGTCGCGGCCTGGAGCGCCGCGGTCTCGTCGCCGTCCTCGGCGCCGGCGGCCGGTTCGGCGACGAAGATGACGTCCACGTCGGAGACGTAGTTCAGCTCGTGGCCGCCGGTCTTGCCCATGGCGATCACGGCCAGCCGGCACCGCGCCGCGTCCTCGGGGCCGGCCGCGGAGGCGATGGCGAGGGCCGCGCGCAGGGTCGCGGTCGCCAGGTCGGCGAGTTCGGCGGCGGTCTGGGCCACGTCGGTGGTGCCGCACACGTCGCGGGCGGCGATCGACAGCAGGCAGCGCCGGTAGGCGACCCGCAACGAGACCGGGTCGGTGGCGGCGGCCAGCCCCCGTTCGAACTCCGCCACCCCGGGGTGCAGGTCCTGGGCCTCGTAGGTGGTGAGGGCGCGCCAGTCGCCGGGGTGGCGGGCCAGGTGGTCGGCGAGCGCCTCGGAGGCGCCGAGCACCCCGAGCAGCCGGTCCCGCAGCGGTTTGGCGGTGAGCAGGGTGTCGAGCAGTTCCTGGTGGCCGAGTTCGTCCGGTTGGGCCTCGACCAGGCGGACGAGTCCGACCAGGGCGAGGTCCGGGTCGGCGGTGCGGCCGAGCGCGTCCAGCAGCACCGGATCGGCGCGCGCCGGGGCCAGTGCCTCCCCGTCGAGCAGCCGCTCGGCGGTGGAGGGGTCGGTGAAGCCGTGCCTGAGCAGGCGCGTGAAGGTGCTGCTGCGGCGTCCGCTCGACACCGGCGGCCCCGACGGCACCGTCATCCGTCCGTCCCCCTGTTCCGTTCCGTCCGTGCTGTTCGCCCTGGTCCGTACTGCGGTGTCGCGGGGGTGCCCGTGCTCCGCGGCGGCCGGTCCCCGTCCGACGGAAGATCACACCGCACGCCGAGCCTACGTCCTCGGCCCCGGGTTCCGCCCCAGGGCACCGCCCCGGACGCGTCCGGCGCCCGGCCGCTCCCCGGGTGGCGGGTCCGACCGTTACGGAGACCCGGATCAGCAGGCACTATGGGCACAGAGCCACCGAGGGGCACCCGGCCGCGGACCTGCGCCGGGCGCCCGCAACGTGCCGGAAACCGTGTGGTGGGATGCTCGTGACGGGGCCTGTCCCAGGGCACCGGAGCACGCGGCCCGACCAGCAAGGATGGGGAAGTCGACAATGGACAAGCAGCAGGAATTCGTGCTCCGCACGCTGGAGGAGCGCGACATCCGGTTCGTACGCCTGTGGTTCACGGACGTGCTGGGCTTCCTGAAGTCCGTCGCGGTCGCGCCGGCGGAGCTTGAGCAGGCGTTCGACGAGGGCATCGGCTTCGACGGCTCCGCCATCGAGGGCTTCGCCCGGGTGTACGAGTCCGACATGATCGCCAAGCCCGACCCGGGGACCTTCCAGGTGCTGCCGTGGCGGGCGGAGGCGCCGGGCACCGCCCGGATGTTCTGCGACATCCTGATGCCGGACGGCTCCCCGTCCTACGCGGACCCCCGCTACGTGCTCAAGCGGGCCCTGGCCAAGACCTCCGACCTGGGCTTCACCTTCTACACCCACCCCGAGATCGAGTTCTTCCTGCTGAAGGACCGGCCGCTGGACGGCTCCCGGCCCACCCCCGCCGACAACTCCGGCTACTTCGACCACACCCCGCAGAACGTCGGCATGGACTTCCGCCGGCAGGCCATCACCATGCTGGAGTCGATGGGCATCTCGGTGGAGTTCAGCCACCACGAGGGCGCTCCGGGACAGCAGGAGATCGACCTGCGGTACGCGGACGCGCTCTCCACGGCGGACAACATCATGACCTTCCGGCTGGTGATGAAGCAGGTGGCGCTGGAGCAGGGGGTGCAGGCCACGTTCATGCCCAAGCCGTTCTCCGAGCACCCGGGCTCCGGGATGCACACCCACCTCTCGCTGTTCGAGGGCGACCGCAACGCCTTCTACGAGTCGGGCGCCGAGTACCAGCTCTCCAAGGTGGGCCGGTCCTTCATCGCCGGCCTGCTGCGGCACGCGGCGGAGATCTCCGCGGTGACCAACCAGTGGGTGAACTCGTACAAGCGGATCTGGGGCGGTTCGGAGCGCACCGCGGGCGCCGGCGGCGAGGCCCCCTCGTACATCTGTTGGGGCCACAACAACCGTTCGGCGTTGATCCGGGTGCCCATGTACAAGCCGGGCAAGACCGGTTCGGCGCGGGTGGAGGTCCGCTCCCTGGACTCGGGGGCGAACCCGTACCTCTCGTACGCGGTGCTGCTGGCCGCGGGCCTCAAGGGCATCGAGGAGGGGTACGAGCTGCCGCCGGGCGCCGACGACGACGTCTGGGCCCTGTCGGACGGGGAGCGACGGGCGATGGGCATCGAGCCGCTGCCGCAGAACCTGGGCGAGGCGATCCGGTTGATGGAGCGCAGCGAGCTGGTCGCCGAGACGCTCGGCGAACACGTGTACGACTTCTTCCTGCGGAACAAGAAGTCCGAGTGGGAGGAGTACCGCTCCGAGGTCACCGCCTTCGAGCTGCGGAAGAACCTCCCGGTGCTGTAGGCCCCTCAGTGGGTCCGGGCGCCGCCGGCCCGGGCGGGGCGGTGCCCGCAGGACATCGCGTCGGAGTGACGATTACACTGGGGGCGTGCCTCAACTACGCCTAGCCCTGAACCAGGTCGACTCCACGGTCGGCGCCCTCGCCAGCAACGCCGACGCCGTGCTCCGGTGGACCCGGCACGCCGCCGGCCAGGGGGCCCATCTGATCGCGTTCCCCGAGATGGTCCTCACCGGCTACCCCGTCGAGGACCTGGCGCTGCGCTCCTCCTTCGTGGAGGCGTCCCGGGCGGCCCTGCGGGACCTCGCCCGCCGGCTCGCCGAGGAGGGCTTCGGCGGGATCCCGGTGGTCGTCGGCTACCTCGACCGCTCCGAGACCGCGCAGCCCAAGTACGGCCAGCCGGCGGGCGCCCCGCAGAACGCGGCGGCCGTGCTGCACGGCGGCGAGGTGGTGCTGACCTTCGCCAAGCACCACCTGCCCAACTACGGGGTGTTCGACGAGTTCCGGTACTTCGTGCCGGGCGACACGCTGCCCGTGGTGCGGGTGCACGGGGTGGACGTGGCCCTCGCGATCTGCGAGGACCTGTGGCAGGACGGCGGCCGGGTGCCGGCCGCCCGGTCCGCGGGCGCCGGACTGCTGCTGTCGATCAACGCCTCCCCCTACGAGCGGAACAAGGACGACACCCGTCTGGAGCTGGTGCGCAAGCGCGCCCAGGAGGCGGGGTGCACCACGGCGTACCTGGCCATGATGGGCGGACAGGACGAGTTGGTGTTCGACGGCGACTCCATCGTGGTGGACCGGGACGGCGAGGTGATCGCCCGGGCCCCCCAGTTCGCCGAGGGCTGCGTGGTGCTGGACCTCGACCTGCCCGCGGCGGCCGAGGAACCCCCCTCCGGCGTGGTGGACGACGGGCTGCGCATCGACCACCGCACGCTCTCCGCCGACCCCCTGCCGCCCTACGAGCCGGAGCAGTTCGGCGGGTACGCGGAGCGCCTGGACGACGACGAGGAGGTCTACTCGGCGCTGGTCGTGGGCCTGCGCGCCTACGTCGCGAAGAACGGCTTCCGCTCGGTGCTGATCGGGCTCTCCGGCGGCATCGACTCGGCGTTGGTGGCGGCCCTGGCCTGCGACGCCCTGGGCGCGGAGCACGTGTACGGGGTGTCCATGCCCTCCAAGTACTCCTCGGAGCACTCCAAGGAGGACGCGGCGGAGCTGGCGCGCCGCACCGGGCTGCACTTCCGCACGGTGTCGATCGCGCCGATGTTCGACGCCTACATGGAGTCCCTGGGGCTGACCGGGCTGGCGGAGGAGAACCTCCAGTCCCGACTGCGCGGCACCCTGTTGATGGCGATCTCCAACCAGGAGGGCCACATCGTGCTGGCCCCGGGCAACAAGTCCGAGCTGGCCGTGGGGTACTCCACGCTGTACGGGGACTCGGTGGGCGCCTACGGGCCGATCAAGGACGTGTACAAGACGACCGTGTTCCGGCTCGCCGAGTGGCGCAACCGGGCGGCCGTCGAGCGCGGCGAGACCCCTCCGATCCCCGAGAACTCCGTCACCAAGCCGCCCAGCGCCGAACTCCGCCCCGACCAGGTGGACACCGACTCGCTGCCGGACTACCCGGTGCTGGACGCGATCCTGGAACGGTACGTCGACCGTGACCAGGGCGCGGACACGATCGTGGCGGCCGGCTTCGACGCGGAGCTGGTGACGAAGACCCTGCGGATGGTGGACACCGCCGAGTACAAGCGGCGCCAGTACCCGCCGGGGACGAAGACCTCCGCCAAGGGCTTCGGCAAGGACCGGCGGCTGCCGATCACCAACCGGTGGCGGGAGTCGGGTCACGCCCCGGAGTGAACCGTCGCGCCCGGGGCCCCGGCCCCGGGCGCGGAACCTCAGAGCCGGACCCGGGCCGCGACCGGGAGGTGGTCGCTGGTGGTGCGCGGCAGGGTCCAGGAGGCCATCGGCTCCACGTGCTTGACCAGGATCTGGTCGATCCTGGCCATCGGGAACGCCGCCGGCCAGGTGAAGCCGAAGCCGCTGCCCGCCGCGCCCTGGGTGGAACGCATCTGCGCGGTGACGCCGTTGAGGGCGCGGTCGTTCATGGTGCCGTTGAGGTCGCCCAGCAGGACCGTCCGCTCCAGGGGTTCGCGGGAGATGGCCTCGCCGAGCGCGTCCGCGCTCTGGTCCCGGCGGCTGGCGGTGAACCCGGCGTTCAGCTTCACCCGCACCGAGGGCAGGTGAGCCACGTACACGGCCACCGGGCCCTGGGGCGTGGTGACCGTGGTGCGCATCGCCCGGGTCCAGCCGAGCTTGATGTCGACCGGCGCGGTGTCGCTCATCGGGTACTTGCTCCAGACCCCGACCGTGCCCTCCACCTTGTGGTACGGGTACGAGTCCTCCAGGGCACGGGTGTACACGGGCACCGCCTGCGGGGTGAGTTCCTCCAGGGCGAGCACCTCCGCCCCGGAGGCGGCGACGCTGCGGGCGGTCCCGGCCGGATCGGGGTTCTCGGCGTTGACGTTGTGGCTGACGACGGTGAGGTCGCCGCCGGTGCCGGTCTTGTCGGTGACGAGCCCTCCGAAGAGGTTGACCCAGGTGACGGCGGGCACCAGCACCGCGATCAGCGCGGTGGCGGACTTGCGGACCAGGGCCAGCAGGAACAGCAGCGGCACGAACACCCCGAGCCACGGCAGGAAGGTCTCGTTGAGACTGCCGAGGCTGCCGATGGAGTTGGGGATCTGCGCGTGCAGGATCATCGCCAGCGCGACCAGGACGGCGAGCACGGCCAGCACCGCGCCGCGCCGCCAGGTGCCCCCGTCGCCGCGCCAGCCGCGGGTCAGGCGCCGCAACCGGGAAGCGGGGCGGCCGCCGGTCCCCGGGTCGCCGCCGCTGTCCGTCGCCGTCGCATACGTCTGCTGCGCCATTGGTCGCCTCACTGATGCCGTGCCCTTCGTTCCCGCCTGCACCCGACCCTAGGCGATGGCCCGTGGTGTTCCCGTCGTCCCGGGCGGGGGTGTGGGAACGAAGACGAGAGATGGGGCCCCGGGAGTTCCGGAGCGGCCCCGTCCGCCGTTCCGCGCCGGCGGGTCGCGCGGGAGTGCGCCCGGGCGCGGTGACCCTACTGCGCCGGGCGCAGCCCCGCCAGTAGGGCGTCCACGATCCGTGTCGCGAAGTCGTCCGGGAGGTCGCCCTCGGGGCGCAGCACGGTGCGCACCAGCATCGGCCCGGCGAAGAGGTCGTTGAGGAAGTCGGCGTCGAGGTCGGCGCGGATCTCACCGTCGGCCTGTCCGCGGCGGATCACGTCGAGGGCGGTGCGGCGGCGGGGTTCGATGACGGTCGCGCGGTAGGCGGCCCAGAGCCGGGGGTGGCTCTTGATCTGGGCGTGGACGTTGTGCAGCAGGGCGGAGGAGCGCCGGGCGAGCCCCCACCGGCGTTGGGCCTCCAGCAGGGCGACCAGGTCCTCCCGGACCGAGGTGCCGGCGAGTGGGGGCTCCTCGGGTTCGACGCGGCGGATGGCGGCGACGAAGAGCTCCTCCTTGCCGGGCCAGCGGCGGTAGATGGTGGCCTTGCCGACGCCGGCGGCCCGGGCGATGCGTTCGATGCCGATGTCGGCGAGCGGCACCCCCTCCTCCAGGAGCCGCACGGCGCCCTCCAGGATCGCCTGTTCGGCCGCCTCGCTGCGGGGGCGGCCCCGCAGCGGCTTCACCTCGTCCACCGTTCCTCCGGGCCTCGTGGGACTGTGCCCCCATCTTGGCGCCTCGTGGCCCCCGAGGTGCGGGCGCGCCCGGCGTCCTCGCCGCGGTCCGCGACCGGCTGCCGAGCTGACGGCCCGTAGGTCAGGGGGTGCGTCCGGCCTCCGTCCGGGTCGGCCGCGGCACCTCGTCGGGTGCCGGTGGCCGGGGAGTGCGGGCGGGCAGGAACAGGGCCGTCACCACGGCGCCGAGCACCGCGACGGCCGCGCCCCACAGCGCGGTGGCCCCCATGGCGTGCAGGAAGGACTGGTGCGCGGCGGCCACCAGGGGCGCCCCGTCCGCCCCGAGGCGGTGCGCGGCGGCGAGGGTGGCCTCGATGGACTCGCCGGCGGTGTGCCGGGCCGCCTCCGGCAGCACGGCGATCCCGTCCTCGACGCCGGCCCGGTAGGCGGCCGACAGCACCGAGCCCAGCACGGCGATGCCGAGGGCGCCGCCGACCTGTCGGAAGGTGCTGCTGAGGGCGGACGCGGAGCCCGCCTTCTCCCGGGGCACCGCCTGCATGATGAGCACGTTCGTCGGGGTCACCACGTGCGCCATCCCCAGTCCCATCAGGAAGAACACCAGCTCCAGCACCCAGAGCGGGGTCCGTTCGTCGAACACCGCGAAGGAGGCCAGGGTCGCGGCCAGCAGCAGCAGTCCGGAGGTGGTGACCGCGCGGTGGCCGAACCGCTCCACCACCAACCGGGCCCGGGGCGCGGCGAGGAGCTGCGCGATCGCCAGCGGCAGCATCAACAGGCCGGTCTCCAGCGGGGAGTGGCCGCGCACGGTCTGGAGGTAGAAGACGGAGAAGAAGGTGACGCCCATCAGCGCGAAGAAGACCAGCGCGACGGCGGTGACGGCGGCCGAGAACACCCGGTCGCGGAAGTACCGGACGTCGATGGCGGGGTGTGCGGTGCGCTTCTCGTGCCGCACGAAGAGCCACAGGGCGAGCAGCCCGGTGCCGCTGGTGGCGAGGACGACGGGGTCGGTGAAGTCGGCGAGGCGGCCGCCTTCGACGATGCCGTAGACGAGCAGGGTGAGTCCGACGACGGTGAGGAGCACCCCGAGCGGGTCGACGCGCCCGGGCGCGGGGTCGCGGGACTCGGGCACCAGCACCAGGATCAGGACCACCGCGACGAGCACGACGGGGACGTTGACGAGGAACGCGGAGCCCCACCAGAAGTGGTCGAGGAGCAACCCGCCGGTGACGGGGCCCACGGCGATGGCGAGGCCGACGCCGCCCGCCCAGATCCCGATGGCCTTGGGCTGTTCCTCGCGCTCGAAGACGTTCATCAGGATCGCGAGGGTCGCCGGCATCACGAAGGCGGCGCCGAGGCCCATCAGGGCGCGGTAGGCGATCAGCTCGCCGGGCGAATCAGCGTAGGCGGCGAGCGCGGAGCAGGCCCCGAAGGCCAGCATGCCGGCGACCAGCACCTTGCGGCGGCCCAGCCGGTCGCCGAGGAGTCCGGCGGAGAAGAGGAGCCCCGCGAAGACCAGGGAGTAGGAGTTGATGGCCCACTCGATCTCGACCTGGCTGGCGCCGAGGCCCACGGGCGCGGGCGTCGAGATGGTCTTGATGGCCACGTTCAGGATCGAGTTGTCGATCACGACGACCAGCAGGCTGAGCATGAGCACGCCCAGGACGGCCCAGCGCCTACGGTGCACGGCTTCGGACACCCGCCCGGAGGGGACAGCAGGATCGGTCATGGGCCGAGCCTAGGAACCCTTCGATACGAGACGGACCCGTATCGAAATCCATGGGGAGAACTTTACGCTTCGGGGTCCGACCTGCGGGAGGACGGCCCCCGACTACCGTCCCGCGTCCCGAGGTGCCACCATGGAAACGGTCCGGAGACGCCGTCAGGGCGCTTCGAGATGACATGAAGGAGCCGTTGCGATGACGCAGCTCTCGGCTGCCCGCACCCCAGACCAGCCCCCCGTACCCCCCGACGGGGACGGCAGGACGCTGTACGGGGGCAAGGGGACGCGCCGCATCACCGTCCGGGACATCGCCCTCGCCAAGGAACGCGGCGAGAAGTGGCCCATGCTCACCGCCTACGACGCGCTGACCGCCTCCGTCTTCGACGAGAACGGCATCCCGGTGCTGCTGGTGGGCGACTCCATGGGCAACGTCCACCTCGGGTACGAGACCACCGTGCCCGTCACCATGGACGAGATGACCATGCTGTCCGCCGCCGTGGTCCGCGGCACCCGGCGGGCCCTGATCGTGGCGGACCTGCCCTTCGGCTCGTACCAGGAGGGCCCCACCCAGGCGCTGCGCAACGCGATGCGACTGGTCAAGGACGCGGGCGTGGGCGCGGTGAAGCTGGAGGGCGGCGAGCGCTCGCACCGGCAGATCGAGTTGATCGTGGAGTCCGGCATCCCCGTGATGGCGCACGTCGGGTTGACCCCGCAGTCCGTCAACACCATGGGCTACCGGGTGCAGGGCCGCGGCGAGGAGGCGGCCCAGCAACTCCTGCGGGACGCCAAGGCCGTTCAGGACGCGGGCGCCTTCGCCGTGGTCCTGGAGCTGGTCCCCGCCGAACTCGCCGCCGAGGTGACCCGCACCCTGCACATCCCCACGGTGGGCATAGGCGCCGGCGCCGCCACCGACGCCCAGGTGCTGGTGGCCACGGACATGCTCGGGCTGACCGGCGGGCGCCTGCCCCGGTTCGTCAAGCAGTACGCCCAGTTGCGCTCCGTCATCGGGGACGCCGCCCGTTCCTTCGCGGACGAGGTCGTCGGCGGGGCCTTCCCGGCGGAGGAGCACTCCGTCCACTGATCCATCCGGCACGACGGCCCGGGCGCGCCGCCCGGGCCGCCCGCGACCGCCGCGGCACCACGACGGCCCGTCGACCGTCCCCCGTCGACGGGCCGTCGCCGATCCGGCGGACCGCCGCCGGCCACCGGGCGGCTGCTCGGCACCACGCGCGGTGACGGTACGATCCTCCTACTGCCAGCTCGAAACGGCGGCTTCCCGCCACCCGGGACGCCCCGACCGCTGGCCGGCCCCGTGCGGTATGAGGAGGATTCCCTGGTGTCTTCGCGTCGACTGCCCTCGTGGGCCTGGGTCACCGGACTGCTCAGCGCGGCCCTGGTGGTCGTGGTCGGGCTGGCCGTCCGTGCCGAGCCCCTCCCCGAGGGAAAGCCCGCCGCCACGGGCACGACGGTGAAGCCGAGCCCCGGGGAGAAGAAGGAGCCGCCGGCCGCGGCCCACCCGGTCCCCGAGGAGTCGGGGCAGGGACGTCGGGTGGTGTACTCGCTGGAGCTGCGGCGGGTGTGGCTGGTCGACGGCGCGGAGAAGGCGGTGCGCACCTTCGAGGTGTGGCCCGGCTCCGTGCACCCCGCGGAGGGCTCGTACAAGGTGTTCTCCCGGATGGCCACCGGCACCGGCACCGACGGGGTCAGCGTCGCCAACGTCATCTACTTCGCCCGCGCTTCGGGGGCGACCATCGCCTTCTCCAACGCCGTGGACGGCGCCCGCCCCAAGGTCGACCTCGGGGTGCAGACCGGCGCGGTGCGCCAGGGTGTCGCGGACGGCGCCGCCCTGTGGGCCTTCGCCCCCGAGGGCACCCCGGTGCACGTCGTCACCTGATCCCGCGCGCGTCCCGTCGGCGACCTGTCGGCAGGGACCCGGGTCCGCGTCCGGACTGTCGGCGGACTGTCGGCGGGCGATGACAGCGTCGCTCCCATGACGCACATCAACACAGCGGTCTCCGTGCGGGGGCTGGTCAAGCACTACGGGTCGGTGAAGGCCCTGGACGGAGTGGACCTCGACGTCCGGGAGGGCACCGTGATGGGGGTGCTCGGCCCCAACGGCGCCGGGAAGACCACCCTCGTGCGGTGCCTGTCCACCCTGATCGTCCCCGACGCGGGCACCGCGCGGGTCGCGGGGCTGGACGTGGTCCGCCAGCCCTACTCCCTGCGCCGCCGCATCGGGCTCACCGGCCAGTACGCCGCCGTCGACGAGAAGCTCTCCGGCCGCGAGAACCTCGTCCTCATCGGACGGCTCCTCGACCTCTCCCGCAAGGCCGCCCGGGCCCGCGCCGACGAGCTGTTGGAGCGCTTCTCCCTCACCGAGGCCGCCGACCGGCCCTCCCGCACCTACTCGGGCGGCATGCGCCGCCGGCTCGACCTCGCCGCCTCCATGATCGGCCGCCCCGAGGTGCTCTACCTGGACGAGCCGACCACCGGCCTCGACCCGCACACCCGCAACGAGGTGTGGAACGAGGTGAAGGCCATGGTCGACGACGGCGTCACCGTGCTGCTCACCACCCAGTACATGGAGGAGGCGGAGCAGCTCGCCGACGAACTGACGGTCATCGACCACGGACGGGTCATCGCACGCGGCGAGGTCCACGCCCTCAAGGCCAAGGTCGGCGGCCGGACGCTGCGGGTGCGCCCCGCCGACCCCGGCCGGTTGTCCGAGGTCGCTGCCGCCCTGGACACCACCGGACTGACCGGGCCGGGCCGGGCCACCGCGGACCCCGACACCGGCACCGTCCTGGTGCCGATCCTCAGCGACGAGCAACTCACCGCCATCGTCGACGCGCTGGCCACCCAGGGGGTCACCCTCGCCGGGATCTCCACCGAACTCCCCAGCCTGGACGAGGTGTTCCTCGCCCTCACCGGCCACCGCCCCACGTCCGACCCGTCCCCCGACACCGCTGCGGAGGCCGCCGCATGAGCACCTCGACCCTGCCCGACACACCGTCCGCCGCTCCCCCGGCCCCGCCGGCCGCCCTCAAGGACGACAGCCGGATCGGGCCGCGCGCGCACCTGCGGCACATCAGCGCCCTCATCCGGCGCAACCTCCTGTGGATCCGGCAGAACCCGGAGTCGATCCTCGACGCCGTGCTGATGCCGATCATCTTCGCCCTGCTCTTCGTCTTCGTCTTCGGCGGCGCCATCGCCGGGGACCGGGACACCTACGTCGACTACGTGATCCCCGGCCTGATGGCGATGATGGGCCTGAGCGTCGCCATGGGCGTGGGCACCGGGTTCAGCGAGGACATCCACTCCGGGGTGATGGACCGCTTCCGCACCCTGCCGATCGCCCGCTCCTCGGTGCTGATCGCCAAGATCGTCGTGGAACTCGGCCGGATGCTGGTCGCGGTGGCGATCCTGCTCTGCGTGGGCTTCGCGCTCGGGCTCTCGGTGGACAACGTGCCCGGCCTCTTCGCGGCCGTCGGCCTGGCCGCCGTCTTCGGGTCGTCCCTGATGTGGGTCTTCCTCGCCCTGGGCGTCACCCTGCCCAACGCCCAGTCCGTCCAGCAGATGGGGATGCTCGTGATGATCCCGCTCCAGTTCGGCTCGTCCATCTTCGTCCCCACCTCCACCATGCCCGGCTGGCTCCAGTCGTTCGCCGACTACAACCCGCTGTCGGCGCTGGCGGACTCGGCCCGCGCGCTGATGAACGGCGGCCCGCTCACCCACCACCTGGTGGTGGTACTGGTCTGGTCGGCGGCCATCACCCTCATCATGGCCCCGGTGTCCTTGCGGAAGTTCCGGCCCGGGAAGTAGGCCCGTCGGGCCCCGCTCACAGCAGGGCCAAGGCCCCGTCCAGGTCCAGGGAGCCGCCGTCGACCAGCGCCGCCCGGTACGCCTCGGGGCCCAGGACCCGGACCCCGGCGGCCTCGACGACGGTCCGGGAATCCCGCTCGGCCAGCTTGGGGTGGAGACCCGGCGGGAGCAGCGCCCGGTGCGCGCCGAACAGCCGCACCGCGTCCCGCGTCCGGGCGCCGCCGTCCCGTTCGGCGAGGTTGTGGGCCGCGGTCAGCAGGTGCGTCCCCACCAGTTGCGGGGCGACCATCTGGCACAGCGGGTCGCGGGAGGCGTCCAGGGCGTGCCGCAACCTCTCGGCACCGGACGCGTACCGTCCGTCCAGGGTGTCGAGCCACCCCTCGACACCGCTGAGGAGGCTGTCGAAGACGACGAAACCCGCCGCGGCGAACGAGGTCCGCAGCGTTTCGACCTGTTCGCGGGCCTCCCGGCGGCGACCGGTGCGGCCCAGGTGCATCGCGAGGAAGAGCCGGGCGGCCGGCATCGCCTCCGTCCCGTGGTCGGGGAGCTCGTCGATGATCGTGCGCAGGCACGCCTCTCCCTCGGCGGCCCGCTCCTCGCTCTCGATCCAGACGCCCGCGAGCCGCGCCCGCAGGACGGCCACCTGTCGGTGCGCACCGAGCCCGAGGGAGTACGCGATGGCCTCCTCGTAGTCGGCGGCGGCCCCCGCGAAGTCGCCCTTGCGCTCGTACAGTTCGCCGCGGGCGGAGAGCGCCTCCGCCGCACCCCAGCCGTCCCCCAGCTCCCGGAAGATCGTCAGGGCCTCGTCGGCGTCCCGGGCGGCGTCCCCCTGCCACTCGGGTCGGCTGGCCGTGACGACCGACCGGGCCTGGAGTACCTGGCCCAGCTCCCAGCCCATGCCCAGCTCCCGGCAGGTCACCACGGCCGCGTCGGCGGCGGTGCGCAGGGCGGCCGGATCCTGGGTGAGGATCACCGCGAAGAACCACAGGTGCCCCGGGTTGCGGCAGACCTGCGGCAGACCGGGCCGGTACGCCTCCGCGATGCCGCGGATGCGGGCCTGTCCCTGGGGCGTCTGCCACCGGTCCAACTCCGTGTCCAGGCAGGAGAAGTGGACCAGGTGCACCCCGCGCCGGGCCTCGGCCAGCACCTCCCGGGCCATCGGAGGCGGCGCGCCGATCGGTGACTCCGACAGCGGCAGCGCCGGGACCACCGGCGGGGCGAAGGGGTCCGGCCCCATCGCCCCGACCTCCTGGGACCAGGTGCGGGCGTCGGTGCGCAGGGCACGGAGCTGCCAGAACCACGACAGGGACAGCACCAGGCACAGGGCCTCCTGCTCGTCCCGGACGGCCACCGCGTGCCGCAGTGCGGTGCGCAGGTTCTCGTACTCGGTGGTGAGCCGGCGGATCGCCGCGAGCTGCCCGGCGCCGCGCAGCAGCGGGTCGGTGGTGCGGGCGAGTTCGCGGTAGTGGACCAGGTGGGCGCGTTCGGCGGCGGCCCGGTCGCCGGCCTCGTCGAGGCGTTCGGCGGCGTACTCGGCGACGGTCTCCAGCAGCCGGTAGCGCATCGGGCCGTCCGGTCCGGGCGCGGCGACGACGAGGGACTTGTCGACCAGCGCGCCGAGGGCGTCCAGGGCGGCGGGCCCGCACACCTCCTCGGTGGCGGCCAGGTCGCAGCCGCCGGCGAAGACGGAGAGCCGGCGCAGCACGGTGCGTTCGTCCTCGTCGAGGAGTTCCCAGGACCAGTCGACGACCGCGCGCAGCGTCTGTTGGCGCGGCAGGGCGGTGCGGGCGCCGCCGGTGAGCAGCCGGAAGCGGTCGTCCAGCCGGTCGGCGATCTGCCGGGCGGTGAGCATCCGCAGCCGGGCGGCGGCCAGTTCGATGGCGAGCGGGAGCCCGTCGAGCCGCTGGCAGATCTCGGCAGCGGCCTCCGGGTCGTCCCCGGCCCGGAACCCGGGGCGGGCGGCGGCGCCCCGGTCGGCGAAGAGCCGCAAGGCGAAGCGGTCCGGGAGGGGGCCCACCGGGTGCAGGGACTCGCCGGGCACGGCGAGCGGCTCGCGGCTGGTGGCGAGGACGGTCACGCCCGGGCAGTGGGCGACGAGGTGTTCGGCGAGCCGGGCGGCGGCGGTGACGACGTGTTCGCAGTTGTCGAGGACCAGCAGCATCCGGCGGTGGGCGCAGTACTCGGCGAGCCGGGTGAGCGGGGCCTTGGCGTGCACCTCGGCGACGGCCCGCAGTTCCTCGGCGCCGCTGCCCCGCAGCACGGTCTCGCGGGCGCCGAGCGCGGTGAGCACCGCCTCGGGCACGTCCTCGGGGGACTCCACGGGCGCGAGTTCGGCGAACCAGACGCCGTCCGGGTGGTCGGCGGCGACCCGGTCGGCGACCTCCAGGGAGAGCCGGGTCTTGCCCGCGCCGCCGGGGCCGAGCAGGGTGACCAGCCGGGTCCGGCCGAGGTCGGCGCGGACGGCGTCCAGGTCGGCGTCACGGCCGACGAAGGAGGTGAGCCGGGCCGGGAGGTTGCCCGGGTGCGCCGGGCCGGCGGCCGGCGCGGGGCCGGCGGCCGGGGCGGGGACGACGGCCGGCGCGGGGACGACGGCCGGCGCGGGGACGACGGCCGGCGCGGGGACGACGGCGGCCGGGGCGGGGGCGGCGAGGAGTTCGGCGTGCAGGGCGCGGAGCTCCGGGCCGGGGTCGGTGCCGAGCCGGTCGGCGAGGGCGAGGCGGACGGTGTCGTAGGCGGCGAGGGCTTCGGCGGCCCGCCCGCTCTGCCGCAGCGCGCGGATGCGCAGGGCCTGGAGGGGTTCGTCCAGGGGGTGCTCGGCGCACAGGGCGGTGAGTTCGGGCAGGGCTTCGCGGGCCTCACCGAGGGCGAGCGCGGCGGTGAGCCGGTCGCGGCGCGCGGCGAGGTGCAGGGCGTGGTGGCGGGCGGCCTCGGCGGCGCGGTCGGGCAGGTCGGCGAGGGCGGGTTCGCCGCGCAGGGCGAGGGCCTCGTCCAGGACGGTGGCCGCCCGGGCGGGGTCGGCGGCGGCGAGGGTGCGGGCGCCGAGGGCGGCGAGCCGTTCGAAGCGGTGCAGGTCGACCCGGTCGGGGTCCACCGCGAGCCGGTAGCCGCCCTCCGCCAGGACCACGGCCTCGGGGCCGAGGGTGCGGCGCAGCCGCCCCACGAGGGCCTGGAGGGCCGCGGTCGCGTCGGCGGGGGTGTCGGTGCCCCAGACGTCGTCGACCAGGACGGACACCGGGACGGTGCGGTCCGCCCGCAGGGCGAGCGCGGTCAGCAGCGCGCGCAGCCGCGCGCCCCCGACGGGGAGCACGGTTCCGTCGGGGCGCAGGGCTCGGGTCGGGCCGAGGATCTGGTACCGCACGGGGCCATTGTCCCCCGGGCGTGCGGCGGAGCGTCCGGGGAACCCCGCCCGGTCGCGGGACGTTCCCCCCGCGGGCCGGTACGGTCGGCCCGCGGAGCGCCGCCCGCGCCCGTCCGGGCCGGCCAACGACGACCTACGGAGTCCCGATGACCACCGCCACCGTCCCCCGCGGGGACCGGAGGATCAGCCCCGTGTTCCTGGGCATCGTCGCCGTGACCGCGGTCGCGGGGTGGGCGACCTGGACGGACTTCGCCGAGGTGCCGGGGCTCGCGGTGTTCCTGTTCGTGACCGGGGCGTGGCTGGTGTCGCTGTGCCTGCACGAGTACGCGCACGCCCGCACCGCCCTGCACGGCGGGGACATCACCATCGGGGCCAAGGGCTATCTGACGCTGAACCCGCTGAAGTACACGCACGCGCTGCTGAGTGTGGTGCTGCCGGTGCTTTTCGTGATCCTGGGCGGGATCGGTCTGCCGGGCGGGGCGGTGTTCATCGAGCGGCACCGCATCCGGGGTCGCTGGAAGCACAGCCTGATCTCGGCGGCGGGCCCGCTGACGAACGTCCTGTTCGCGCTGGTGTGCACGGCGCCGTTCTGGTTGGACGCCTTGGACGGGGTGCCGTCGACGTTCCGGTACGCCCTGGGGTTCCTGGCGCTGCTCCAGGTCACGGCGGCGATCCTGAACTTCCTGCCGGTGCCGGGGCTCGACGGGTACGGGGTGGTCGAGCCGTGGCTGTCGCACAAGGTGCGTCGGCAGGTGGAGCCGTTCGCCCCGTTCGGGCTGCTGTTCGTGTTCGCGCTGCTGTGGATCCCCGAGGTGAACGGGGTCTTCTTCGACCTGGTGGACGCCCTGTTGCGGGCGCTGGGCGTGGGGGACCTGGAGACGTACTGCGGCTACGACCTGTTCCGGTTCTGGCGGGAGGCCAATCCCCTGTGCGAGGTGCGCTGAGCGCGCTCCCGGGCCGCCGGGTCAGCTGCCGGAGGCGGCGCGGGCGCGCAGCTTCTCGCGCCGTACGTAGTACCAGGTCATGTTGGACGACAGGCCGGCCATCAGCACCCAGACCACACCGATCCAGTGGCCGTTGACGAAGGACACCACGGCCGCGGTGACGGTGAGCAGGCAGAGCACGAGGGCGAAGAGGGCGAGGCGGGGCATGGGGGTCGGCTCCTGTCGGGGGACACTGCGTCCGCCCAGTGTCCCCCATCCCGTCCGGAGCGGACCGCACGCCCCCCGCACGCCGGGCGGTGCGTCGGCCCGTTCCCGGCGCCCCGGTCAGACGTCGGTGATCCGCAGTCCGGCGTGCGCCTTGTAACGGCGGTTGACGGAGATCAGATTGGCGACCAGCGACTCCACCTGGTGGGCGCCCCGGAGCCGGCCGGCGAAGACGCCGCGCATCCCGGGGATGCGGCCGGCGAGCGCCTGGACGACGTCGGTGTCGGCGCGGGACTCGCCGAGCACCATGACGTCGGTGTCGATCTCGGCGAGGGAGGCGTCCTGGAGCAGGACCGCGGAGAGGTGGTGGAAGGCGGCGGTGACCCGGGAGTCGGGGAGCAGGGCGGCGGCCTGTTCGGCGGCGCTGCCCTCCTCGGGCTTCAGCGCGTAGGCGCCCTTCTTGTCGAAGCCGAGCGGGTTGACGCAGTCGACGACGATCTTGTCCCGGAGTTCCTCGCGCAGGGCGGTCAGGGTCGCCGCGTGCCCGTCCCAGGGGACGGCCACGATCACGATGTCGCTGCGTCGGGCGCATCCCGCGTTGTCGGCGCCCTCGATGCCGAGGCCCAGTTCCCCGGCGGCGGCCTCGGCCCGCTCGGCGGCCCGGGAGCCGATGACCACCTTCTGGCCGGCGCGGGCCAGTCGGTAGGCGAGGCCGCGGCCCTGGTCACCGGTGCCGCCGAGGACCCCGACGACCAGCCCGGACACATCGGGCAGCTCGCGGGGGTCGGCGGCGGCCTTCGCGGGGGCGTGCCCGGACGGAGCGGGGGCGGAGGAGGGCTGTGCGCTGTCGGAAGGAGTCATGCGCCCGAGCCTATGCGGGGCGCACGGCCGCTCGGCGCGCCGGGCCTCGCGCCCGCGCGCCGGGCGAACGCATGTCCGGTACGGGCAGTCCGGCCGTCTCCCGGGCGGGTCCGGCCGGGGTGGGGCAGGATGCCGGGCCATGGACGCCGTACGAGTCGCACTGCTGCGGGACGTGCTCGCCGGGACCTCCCTCCTGGACGCGACCCATCACTTCGCGGGGACCTTGCGGTCCCGGGTGGTGCCGCGGGGCGGCGGGCTGTTGTTGGTGGGGACGGCGGAGTACGAGCCCTGGCACCTGGCGGCGCACCTGGTGGACGAGGCCGCGTGGTCGGGGACCCCGGAGCTGGCGCCCACCCTGGTGCGCCACCGGGTGCCGCCCGCCGGTTCGGGGGCGCCGCACCTGTCGGTGGGGCTGGAGCGGCTCGACGCGGTGCGGCGGGACGGGACACTGTTGGTGGTGGCCCCTCACGTGCCGGACGAACGGTTGCTGGAGCGGGTGCACGGGGCGCGTCGGGCGGGGGCGACGGTCCTCGCCCTCTCGGCGGAGGAGGACGGGAGCGGGGGCGAGTTGGGGGCATTGGCGCACGAGGCGCTGGCGGTGCCGAGGGACTCCGCCCCCTCCTTGGACGTCGTCCAGCACCTGGTGAGCGCCGCGGCCGGGGAGGCCGGCCCGCCGCTGGAGCGTTCTCCGCGGCGGTTGCGCGAGCGCTTGGCGCGGCTGACGGAGCACTTCACCGTGCCGCCCCCGGCGCACTGGTGAGCGGGGCCGGGGCGCACGGAGGGGGCGGCCTCCGGGCCTGAATCCCGTGAGCCGCCCCCGGTGTCCGCCGGCCGTCACCGGCGGTGGGGCCGTACCGGAGTCGTCCGGTGCGGTGTGGCGACGGGCGCGTCGCCGGTGTCGTCGAGTCCCCCGACCGTTCCTGTTCCCCGATGTCCCCCCGGGGCGGGTGACGTCGACGGCCGCGGACCGCTGGGGTGCCGTGGTCGGACGTCTCCCGTGCGGACGGATCCGTCCGCGGTGGATCGGGCGTCGCGCCCTGCGTCACGGGCTCGCGCTGCCGGGGAGCGGCCGGGCAGCGGGGCCGTGACGGGTCGTTCCCGGACGGCTCCGGGAACCGGCCGCCGGTGGCGGCCCTGGGTGGTGACGGCTCAGCCGCGCAGCACGCGACCGTGCTTGTCGGTGCGGTCGTTGCTGGTGAGGAAGAGGATTCCGTCGATCAGCGCCCATATGCCGAGGCCGCCGCAGGTGAGGAGCTGGGCGACGCCGACGCCGACCGAGCCGACGTAGAAGCGGCCGATGCCCAGGCCGCCGAGGAACAGCTGGAGGACACCGGCGACGATCTTCGACTTGTCGGAGTAGGGGCGGCCCGTCGGGTCGTAACCGTAGGGGGCTTCGGGCGTGGGGACGGCCATGAGGTTCTCCATGGGTGAGCGGACGAGTACCGGAGCGGTTTGTTCCGGTACGCACGCAAGAGGAGAACCCGACAAAGAACACTCTGCGCGTCGCCCCCCTGCGACCTGGCAGCGTAGGAAGCCGAGCGCGCTCCGGGCGAGGGGGCAGGGACGATCGTGCCCGTACCGTGATCAAACCAGGACGGAACCACAACGTCCGAAAAGCGTCCCCAACATGGCGGTTCTCCCCCGCCCGACCCGTTCCGGCGTGCGGGTCAGACGAGGTTGCGCACCACGGTCCACAGCACCGCGACCGACAGCACCGCGGCCTGGGTGCGGCGGCCGGGTTGCGGGCGCCAACGACGTCCGCGCAGCCCTTCCAGGGCCCAACGGGCCAGCAGGGCCAGGGCGAACGGGGCGGCCAGCAGCAGCACCCGGTTGTCCGCCCAGGCCGCGGCGAACTCGCCGTGCATCAGGTCGTACACCATGCGCGTGCCGCCGCAGGCGGGGCAGAGCAACCCGGTGACCAGGCGGAACGGACAGCGCGGCAGGAACTGGCCGGCCTCGTGGGGATTGGTGCCGTACAGGTAGGACGCACCGGCGACCCCGGCGACGAACACCGCTACCGGTGCCGTCGCCGGGTGCCGCAGGAACCGCGCCACGGACCGCGCCACCGGAGCCTCAGCCACCGCGCAGCGGACGACCGTTCGCATCGGTCGTGCTGTCGCCGGTGAGGATGACGATGCCGTCGACCAGCGCCCAGATGCCGAAGCCGCCGCAGGTGAAGAGCTGGGCGAGCCCCAGGCCGACGTGCCCCAGGTAGAAGCGGCCGACGCCCAACGTGCCCAGGAACAGCGAGAGGATGCCCGCGACGATCTTCGACTTGTCGGAGTAGGGACGGCCCAACGCGTCGTAGCCGTACGGGGCGTTGGGGTCGCCGGTGTAGGTGCCCGGGGGGACGTATCCGGGCGGCGCGTAGCCGTAGCCGGGCCCGGGCGGCGGGCCCTGCTGCGGGTAGCCGTAACCCGGCTGCGGGGGGTAGGCGTTGGGGCCGGGCGCACCGTACGGGTTCGGCTGGCCGGCCGGGTCCTTGCCCGGGTAACCGGGGCCGGGGCCGCCGGACGGGGGCTGGGGAGGCTGCTCGCTCAAGGTTCCTGCTTCCTGGTGCGCACTTGTCACATCAGATGACGGGGACGGAAATCTCGGGTCATCTTGCAGGACGGAGCCGCCCCGGGAAAATCCCCGGGGCGGCGGGCTCCGGGTCCGGACCGGGAGGGGAGCGCTCGGACGGCCGCCGGGGCCGGTACCGGGAGCGTGCGCACCGGCGCCGCCGGCCGGGGCGGAAAACCGTTTGCGCACCGGCCGGCGGGGCCCGCAGGATGCGGATGCGTGACCGCCGATCCGCTCCGGCCCGATGAGCCGCCGCCCGCCGCGCCGGAACCGGAACACCCCGGCCCCACGGCCGGGGGCCGACTGCGGTCCCTGCTGCCGGACCTCACGCCCTGGCGCTCCGTCCCGGACTTCCGACTGCTGTGGACCCAGGGCCTCATCACCTACTGCGGTGCGGCGATGGCCCTCGTGGCGCTGCCCCTCCAGATCAAGGACCTGACCGGTTCGCCGCTCGCGGTGGGCGCGATGGGTGCGGTCGAATTGGTCCCGCTGATCGTGTTCGGGCTCTACGGGGGCGCCCTGGCCGATGCGGTGGACCGGCGCAAGATGATCATCGCGACCGAGGCGGGACTGGGCTGCCTCGCGCTGGTCCTACTGGTGAACGCGCTGCTGCCGGAGCCCCTGCTGTGGCCGCTGTACCTGGTCGCGGCCGGGGTCGCCGCGCTCGCCGGCCTCCAACGACCCGCCCTGGACGCGCTGATCGCACGGATCGTCCCGCACGAGCAGTTGGCCGCCGCGGGCGCGCTGAACTCGCTCCGCTGGCAGACCGGGGAGATCGCCGGGCCGACCCTGGCCGGCCTCGTGGTGGCCTTCGCCGGCAGCGCCGCCGCCTACGGGACCACCCTCGCCACGTTCGTCCTGTCGGTGCTGATGTGCCGACGGCTGGCGCCCGCACCACCGTCCGCCGGCGCGGAGAAGCCCTCCCTGCGCGGGCTCGCGGAGGGCGCGCGCTACGCCTGGTCGCGCCCCGTCCTGGTGGGCACGTACGCCATCGACCTGGCGGCGATGCTCTTCGCCTTCCCCAACGCCATCTACCCCTTCCTCGCCGACGACCTGGACGCCGAGTGGGCGCTCGGGCTGATGTACGCGGCGGGGGCGGTCGGCTCGCTGGCCGTCAGCCTCACCAGCGGCTGGCTGTCCCGCTCCCGCCGGCACGGGCTGCTGGTGATCGGGGGCGCCACCCTCTGGGGTGCGGGCATCGCCGCGGCCGGCTGGTTCGAAACGGTGTGGCCCGTCCTGCTGTGCCTGGCCGTCGCCGGCGCCGGCGACCTGATCAGCGGACTGGGCCGGGGCACCATCTGGAACCAGACGATCCCCGACCGGCTGCGCGGCCGGCTCGCCGGCATCGAGGTGCTCTCGTACAGCGTGGGCCCGCAGCTCGGCCAGGTCCGGGCGGGCGCCATGGCGAGCTGGACGGGTGCCCGGACCGCGTTCTGGTCCGGGGGGCTGGCCTGTCTGGCCTCGGTGGCCCTGCTGTCGGCGGCCCTGCCGAAGCTGTTCGCCTACGACGCCCGGACCGACCCCGACGCCCTGCGCCGCAGGGCCGAGACCACCGCGGAGTAGCGACGGCCCGGGGACCGCCCCTCAGCCGTCCCCGTCCTCGCCCCGGGCGGCCGTGTCGTGCCAGCGCGGATCGTTCTCCCACTCCCGGGTGCGTTCCTGCGCGGACTCCAGCGCCCGCTGCGCCTCCTCGCGGGAGGCGTAGGGGCCGAGCCGCTCCTTGGCGGGGCACTCGGGCCCCTCCTCCACCGTGTGGTGCTCCAGGCAGTAGTACCACTCCCCCGGCTTGCCCACCGCCCGCTTCCTGAACAGCGCCATGTGCCCATCCTCCGCTCCTCGTGCCGCGCACGCCCGTCGTGCGCCCCGCCCGTGGGCCGCGCGCCCGGCGCACGTGGTGCTGACCGCCCGCCCGGTCCCCGTACCCCCGCTCCACGGCGCCCATGCCGCGCCCGTCGGGCCGGCCGTAGACTCGCTCCATGTCTGCGCAGTCACTGCTCGTCCCCGGAGAGCTCTCCCCCCCACGCACCGTCCCGGGACACATCGTCCGTCCACCGTACGTGGGCAAGCCGGCCCCCGCCCCCTACACGGGTTCCGAGGTGCAGGACGCCGACACCGTCGAGCGCATGCGCGTCGCGGGGCGCATCGCCGCCCGGGCCATGGCCGAGGCCGCGAGCGCCATCGCCCCCGGGGTGACCACGGACGCCCTCGACCGGATCGCCCACGAGTACCTGTGCGACCACGGTGCGTACCCGTCCACGCTCGGCTACCGCGGCTTCCCCAAGTCGCTGTGCACCTCCGTCAACGAGGTGATCTGCCACGGCATCCCCGACTCGACGGTGCTGCACGACGGCGACATCGTGAACCTGGACGTCACCGCCTACGTCGGCGGGGTGCACGGCGACAACAACGCCACCTACCTGGTCGGGGAGGTGGACGAGGAGTCGCGCCTGCTGGTGGAGCGGACCCGGGAGGCCCTGGACCGGGCGATCAAGGCGGTCCGCCCCGGGCGCCAGATCAACGTCATCGGCCGGGTCATCGAGTCCTACGCCCGGCGGTTCGGCTACGGGGTGGTGCGCGACTTCACCGGGCACGGCATCAACACCTCGTTCCACTCGGGCCTGATCGTGCCGCACTACGACAGCCCGCACGCCACCACGGTCATCCAGCCGGGCATGACCTTCACCATCGAGCCGATGCTGACGCTCGGCACCCACGAGTACGACCTGTGGGAGGACGGCTGGACGGTGGTCACCAAGGACCGCAAGCGCACGGCCCAGTTCGAGCACACCCTGGTCGTCACCGATACCGGGGCGGAGGTCCTCACCCTGCCGTGACCGCTCCGCGGCACCCTTCCCGCACCGCGGCGAGAGCCCGTACCCGGTCGACCGGGTACGGGCTCTCGTGCGTCGGCCCCGGCCCTCCGGGGGTCTTTCCGCGGCGCCCGTTGGGAGCTACCGTCTTTCCGACAGCCTGTCGGAAAAGCATTGACTTAGGTTAGCCTAACCATAGATGATCCGGGTGGAGGACTCCTCCCGTTCGCCCGTCCCCGCTCGCTGGTTCCCCGGAGGTCCCATGGACACGACGCCGTTCTCCGCACTCATCCGCACCGCGTCCCAGGACGCCCACACCGAAGCGGAGACCACGACGTTCATGGGCGACCTGCTCGGCGGGCGGCTCGGCGTCGAGGCGTACGCGCGCTACACCGAACAGCTCTGGTTCGTGTACCGGGCGCTGGAGGACGGTGCCGAGGCCCTCCGGAACGACCCGGTCGCCGGCCCCTTCGTCCAGCCCGAGCTGATGCGTCTCGCCGCCCTGGAGCAGGACCTCGCCCATCTGCGCGGCGCCGACTGGCGGGCGGGAGTGGCCCCGCTCCCCGCCACCGCCGCCTACGCGGAGCGGATCGCCGAGTGCGCCCGCCGGTGGCCGGCCGGCTACGTCGCCCACCACTACACCCGCTACCTCGGCGACCTCTCCGGCGGCCAGATCATCCGGGACCGCGCGGAACGCGTCTGGGGCTTCGCCCGCAAGGGCGACGGCGTCCGCTTCTACGTCTTCGAGGACATCTCCAACCCCGCCGCGTTCAAGCGCAACTACCGCGAACTGCTGGACCGGGTGCACGCCGACGACCTGGAGAAGCAGCGCATCGTCGCCGAGTGCAAGCGCGCCTTCGCCCTGAACACCGCCGTGTTCCGGGCGCTCGGCGACGAGTTCCCGCTCAGCGCCTAGACACCGCACGCACAGGGGCGCCGCCTCCGACGGAACCGGTTCCGTCGGAGGCGGCGCCCCCACACGCGCACGGCGGACGACGACCGGATCAGTCCGGCAGCGGCACGCCCGACTGGACCAGACGGACCCGCCCCCCGACCTCCACCCAGCCGTACGGCTGCGGGGCGGTCAGGATCTGCGAGCCCGTGCCCTGGCGGATGTTGAGGGCCCGACCCAGCTCCGCCGTCAACAGGAGCGCCGCCGCCCCGGTCGCCTCGTCCTCCCGGATGCCGTCGTCACGGCCCGGGAACGCCCGCGCCCTGATCCGGCCGGCCCGCTCGTCCTCCCACGCCCAGGCGTAGATCCACTCACCGGGCGGGGGCACCTCCAGCGCGTCCACCTCGGCCGCCGAGCCGTACGCGCGCAGGGTGCGCTCCGGCGCCCACTCGGGCAGCGCCTCGATCCAGGAGAACTCGCCGTCCTGCCGGGCGCCCACCACGCCCGCCGGGGTCACCAGCTCCGGCACGTCCAGCAACCAGGCCGCACCGACGCACGGATGGCCCGCGAAGGGCAGCCGCAGGGTGGGGGTGTAGATGTCGATCGCGCCGCGTTCGGGATCGTCCACGAACACGGTTTCGCTGAACCCGAGCTTCGATGCAGTGCTCTGACGGGACGCCTCGTGCGGTAGGGGACTGCCGTCCCGCACGACGCCCAGCTCGTTGCCGCCCCGGTTGCCGTCCGGGCCGCAGAAGACTCGTAGTACGTCGAGTTGGGTCACCGCTGCATTGTGCCTGCGCAGGGGGCCTGCGGGAAATCCCGCCGCCGCGGGACCCGTCGGGACGGACGTTTCCCGGGTGCCGGCGAGCCGCCTCGACGGGGTGAGGGCACGGTGCGACGGAGGCGGGGTCAGTCGCAGGAGCGACGGCGGACGGCGAAGACCGTGGCCGCGCCCGCGGCGAGGATCGCCCCGGCGCCCGCGAGCAGGGACCCGGTCGGCACGTTCGCGCCGGTGCTCGCCAGGGCGTCCGAGCCGCCGGGGCCGCCGCCCGTGGAACCGCCCGTCGAACCGCCACCGGTGGCACCGCCCACGCTGCCGCCCGTGGCACCGCCCACGGAACCGCCTACGCTGCCGCCCGTGTTGCCGCCACCGGTCGAACCACCGGTGGCCGAGCCTGTGGTGGTGCCCCCGGAGCCGGTGGTGCCGGAACCCTCGGAGCCGCCGGGGCCCTCGGGGATCTCCGCGTCCTCGGAGAGGGCGAGGGCGACGGTCACCGGGTCGATCGCCTCGCCGACCTCGTAGAAGGTCCCCACGGTGTCGTTGGCGAACTGCTGGATGCCGGCGGCGGTGAACGCGGCGGGTATCCGGTCGAGCACCAGGACGTCGTCCTTCACCTCGTACGAGGCCGCGGAGAGGTCCAGCGTGGCGAACTCGACGTCCTGGTTGGTGCGCTGGGGCGTGGTGACGTCGACGATCAGGGTGCCCTCGGTGCCGGACGCCTTGATCTTGACGTCCGAGAAGGTCATGTCGATGGTGTGGCTCGGGTACCGGAACCGCACCTCGCCGCCGAAGGACGCTTCCAGCTTTCGGGCGTCGGCGTCGAGGTCGGCCTTGGCGTACGGGAAGTCGAAACCGGCGCCGTTGTCGCTGGCCCCCTGCGAGGGCTCGATGGTGCCGCCGGTCTTGACGTACCTGCGGAAGGACTCCTTCACCCCCCAGGAGAGGGTGCCGTCGACGACCTCGCCGGACTGCTCGGTCCCGAAGCTGCCGGGGCCGGACGGGGTGCCGCTCGGCGTGCCGGACGGGGTGCCGGAGGGCTTGCCGGACGGGCTGCCGCTCGGGGTGCCGGAAGGCTCACCGGAAGGCGTACCCGACGGCTCTCCGGAGGGCGTGCCCGACGGGGTGCCGCTGGGCGTGCCCGAAGGGGTCCCGCCGGGGTCGGTCGGCGTACCTGACGGGGTACCGGTGGGACGGGGGCCCGATTCGGCGGTGACGGTGAGGGTGGCGGGGTCCAGGGCGGTGCCGGCCGGGTAGAAGTTCTGGAACGCCTCGGCGCCGTCCGCGGTCAGTTCGGCGGGGATGTCCTTGAAGACCATCGCGCCGCCCGCGCCCGTGCCGGGCCTGATGCCGTCGAGCCCGAGGGTGGCGAGCGGCACGTCCTGGTCGGTGGTGGTGGTGCCGTCCTTCTTGGTGGTGACGTCCGCGGAGATCGTGCCGTCGGTGCGGGTGGTGGCGACCCGCACGTCCGAGAGGGTGATGTCGAGCGCGCCGTGGTGGCCCTCGAACCGCACGGCGCCCTTGAAGGCGGTGTTCACCCCGTGGGTGGACTGGTCGTAGCTGCCGGTGCCGGCGGTGAAGGTGAACGGCCCGTTGTCGTCGGCCTGTCGGGCGCCCTCGCTGGCGGTGATCCTGCCCTGGGCTATCGGGGACAGCAGGTAGGAGCGGAAGGACTTCTTGACGCCCCAGTCGAGGGTGCCGTCCTTCAGCGCGATCGGCGGAGCGGCCGGGGCCGCGGGGGCGGCCACGGCCGGGAGGGCCAGGGCGGTGGCACCGAGGGTGACCGCGGTCGCGGCGGACACCGCGAGCGCGGTCGGGCGGCGGCGGGGAGCTGCCATGGTTCGGGATCTCCTTGGAACTTCGGGGGGAGGGGAAGGGGGCGAGCCCCTGGGGTCAGCCCTCGCCCGCGGCCTTGCGGCGGCGGGCGCGGAGGACCCCGAAGGCGGCGGCTGCCAGCAGCAGGACGCCCGCGCCGGCGGCGACGGGAACGACCGGGAACTCGGAGGAGTCCGCTGGGGAGGCGGCCTTCTCGGTCGCGTCCTGCGCGGGGGCGGCTTCGGCCGTGCTCCACTCGGGGGCGGGGCTCTCGGGGAGGTCGCTGCCCAGGTCGGGCAGCGCGGGGAGCCGGGCGTCCTCGTCGAGCGCGACGGCGAACGAGACGGGGTCCATGGCCGTGCCGGCCTTGTACATGCCGTTGAACGCCTTGGCGCCGCGCTCGGTGAGTCGGGCCGGTGCTTCGGTGACGGTGACGAGTCCGTCGGCGGTCTTGAGGTCGGAGGTGTCGAAGGTGACCAGGGGAACCTTGGTGTCGCGCAGTTCGGGGGACCGCACGTCGGCGTAGAGGGTGCCCCGGTCGCCCGCGGTGGTGACGGCGACCTTGCTGAGGGTCAGGTCGAGGCCGTGCTTGCCGGTGAAGCGGACCGAGCCGGTGAAGGCCGCGTCGAGCGCTTCCTTCCGGTAGGTGCCGGTGCCCCCGGTGAAGCGGAAGAGCGCGCCGCCGTCCCGGGCGCCGCCGGCGAGGGTCCACTTGCCGCCGGCGATGGAACCGGTGACGTACTCGCGGAAGGTGCGGCGCACCCCCCAGTCGACGGCGGCGTCCTCGATCCGGCCGGCCTTCGGGGGCTTCTTCCCGGGATCCTTCGCGGGCTTCTCCTCCACGGGCTCCTTCCCCGGCTGCTCGGACTCCCCGGGTGCGACCGTCCCCCCGGGCTCGGTCGGCTGCCCCTCAGCGGGCCGTTCGGCCGGCGCCCGGGGGGTAGTGACGTCAGCGGAGAGGTTGACCGGGTCCAGGGCGGTGCCGGCGGTGTAGTACCCGGCGAACGATGTGGCGCCCTGGGCGGTGAGCGTCGCGGGGACGTTGGTGAGGGCGACCGGGGAGCCGCCGCCGCGCATGTCGATGCCGGACAGGTCGAGGGAGGCCATGGGGACCTGGGTGGAGCGGGTGACCCTGCCGGTCTTCAGGTCCTTGCTGACCGTGTCGACGTGCAGGGTGCCCGACCCGCCGGCGATGCGGACGGTGGGCCGGGAGATGCTGAGGTCGAGTTGGAGTTCGCCGTTCGGCTTCTGGTGGCCGGTGAACCGGACGCCGCCGGTGAAGCCGGCGCGGAAGGTCCCGGTGTCGGGGTCATAGCCGCCGCTCGCCGAGTGGAACCGGAACTGGCTCCCGCCCACGGTGGCGGCGCCGCCCTGGAGCGTGAAGTTCCCCTTGGCTATGGGGCCGGTGACGTACCGCTGGAACGAGGACTTGACGCCCCAGTCCAGTCGTCCTCCCTGAACCGTGCGCTCCTCGGCGTGCGCGGTCGACGCCGGAAGCGCCACCACCCCCGCGCACGCCGTGAACGTCGCGCACACGGTGGCGACGGCCGTACGGGCAACCCGTCCGGACAGCATGGATCCCCCCTCCTCGGGCTGGTCATTAAGGTAAGGCTAACCTAAACTATGTCGGACCTGGCCGAAACCCTACGGTCACCCGAACCTCTCCCACCAGCACGACAGGACGGTGCGATTCGTGCGCATTCCACGACTGGCAGGCGTCTTCACCCTCGTCCTCGCCCTTGCCCTGACGGGCTGTGGCAGCACTCAGGACGACGGGGGCGACGCCCCGGCGAAGGCCCGCACGACGACCGCGGCGGACCGGGTGGAGCCGCTGGCCACCACCCCCCAACCGCGACTTCCGGCCACCGTGGACTCGGCCGACGGGCGGCGGGTGGAGGTCACCGACATCAGCCGGATCGTGCCGCTGAGCGGCAGCCTCAACGAGATCGTGTTCACCCTCGGCCTCGGGGACCGGGTCGTGGCCAAGGACATCACCGCCACCTTCGAACAGGCCGCGGAGCTGCCCGTGGTGACCCGGGCGCACGACGTCTCCGCCGAGTCGGTGCTCTCGCTGCGGCCCACCGTGGTCCTCGCCGACACCACCACCGGGCCCGTCGAGGCGATCGACCAGATCCGCGACGCGGGCGTGCCGCTCGTCGTCTACGAGACCGCGGCGGGCCTCGACGACGTGAGCACCCGGATCGAGGCGGTCGCCAAGACGCTCGGCGTGCCCGACGCGGGCGAGGAGCTGACCGACCGCACCCGCGAGCGCATCGCGAAGGTGCAGGCGGACGTCCCCGAGCCGGCCGCCGAGGCGGACCGTCCCCGGGTGGCGTTCCTGTACGTCCGCGGCTCGGCCTCCGTCTACCTGCTGGGCGGCCGGGACTCCGGGGCGAGTTCGCTGCTGGAGGCGGCGGGCGCGGTCGACGCCGGCAAGGAGTCAGGGCTGGACAAGGACTTCACCCCGATCACCAGCGAGGCGCTCGCCAAGGCCGCCCCGGACGCGGTGCTGGTGATGACCAAGGGGCTGAAGTCGGTCGGCGGGGTCGACGGCCTGGTCAAGATCCCGGGCGTGGCCGAGACGCCCGCCGGGATGGACCGCCGGATCGTCTCCATCGACGACGGGGTGATGCTGAACTACGGCCCCCGCACCGACCAGGTGCTCCAGAGCCTGGTGGACCAGCTCTACGCGAAGGGCGGCGCGAAGTGACCGCGGTCGCGGGACCCGAAGGCCCCCCGGACACCCGTCCCGCGGACCCGGCAACAACAACAGTGGCGAAGACGACCGAACGGGCTCCGGTCCGACGGCGGGGCGCCGCCCCCGCGCTGACGGTCGGGCTGGTCGTCGCCCTGCTGGTGACGGCCCTGGTGTCGGCCGGCACCGGGGCCTACCACATCCCCCTCGCCGACGTCCTGGGCTCGGTGCAGCACCGGCTGGGGCTCGGCGGGGCGGCGCTGGACCGGGTCGGCGAGAGCGTGTTGTGGAACGTGCGGCTGCCGCGGGTGGTGCTGGCGCTGCTGGTCGGCGCCTCGCTGGGCTGCGCGGGCGCCCTGATGCAGGGGGTGTTCGGCAATCCGCTGGCCGAACCGGGCGTGATCGGCATCTCCGCCGGTGCGGCCGTGGGCGCGGTGGCGGCCATCGCGTTCGGGCTCTCGTTCCTCGGCAACTGGACGGTCACCGCGGCGGCGTTCGTCGCCGGACTCGCCACGGTGAGCCTGGTCTACCTGCTGTCCCGTTCCGGCGGGCGGACCGAGGTGGTCACGCTGATCCTCACCGGCATCGCGGTCAACGCCTTCGCCGGCGCGCTGATCGGGCTGTCGGTGTTCTTCGCGGACAACTCGGCGATCACCCAGATCACCTTCTGGCAGCTCGGTTCGCTCTCCCAGGCCACTTGGCCCAAGGTGCTGGCGGTGCTGCCGTGCGCCCTGCTCGGGCTGCTGCTCGCGCCGCTGTCAGCGCGCAAGCTGGACCTGTTGGCGCTCGGCGAACGCCCCGCCCGGCACCTGGGCGTGGACGTGGAGCGGCTGCGGATCACCATGATCCTGGTGGTGGCGCTGCTGACGGCCGCCGCGGTCGCCGTCGCCGGCATCGTCACCTTCGTGGGACTGCTCGTTCCGCACCTGCTGCGGATGGCGGCGGGCCCCGGCCACCGGTTCCTGGTCCCGGGCAGTGCCCTGGGCGGGGGTCTGGTGCTGGTCAGCGCCGACCTGGCGGCCCGTACCGTGGCCGCGCCCGCCGAACTGCCGCTCGGCGTCCTCACCGCCCTGTTCGGCAGCCCGTTCTTCTTCTGGCTGCTGCGCCGGACCCGTCGCAAGCAAGGAGGCTGGGCGTGATCAGGTCCCTGTTCGCGGGCCGGACCCGCACCCCGCCCGCTCCAGTGCCACCGGGGACGGTGCTGGTGGCGGCCGAGGGCCTGACCGTGCGGCTCGGCGGCCACCCGGTGCTGTCCGGGATCGACGTGGCCGCCCGGGCCGGGGAGGTGCTGGCGCTGGTCGGCCCGAACGGGGCCGGCAAGTCCACCCTGCTCGCCGCGCTCGCCGCCGACCGTGCGCCCGCCGAGGGCACCGTACGTATCGCGGGACGGTCCGCCGCCGACTGGACGGCCGCCGAACTCGCGCTGCGCCGTGCGGTGTTGCCGCAGTCCGCGACGGTTTCCTTCCCGTTCCCGGTGGCGGAGGTGGTGCGGATGGGACGCGCGCCCTGGGCCGGTACGGCACGGGAGGCCGAGGACGACGCGGCCGTGGCGGCGGCGATGGCGGCCACCGAGGTGACCGCGTTCGCCGGGCGTCCCTTCTCCGGGCTGAGCGGCGGCGAACGGGCCCGGGTCGCGCTGGCCCGGGTCCTCGCCCAGCGCACCCCGCTGCTGTTGCTCGACGAACCGACCGCCGCCCTGGACCTGCGCCATCAGGAACTGGTGCTGCGGGTGTGCCGGGAGCGGGCGGCCCGGGGCGACGCGGTCGTGGTGGTGCTGCACGACCTCGGGTTGGCCGCGGCGTACGCGGACCGGGTCGCGGTGTTGCGCGGGGGGCGGCTGGTCGCGGAGGGCGCCCCCGGGGAGGTGTTCACCGACGCCGCCCTCAGCGAGGTGTACCGGCAGCCGGTCGAGGTGCTGCCCCATCCGCGCACCGGGGCGTTGCTGGTGGTGCCGCGGCGGGACTGAGTCCGGCGCCCGCCCGGCTCACTCGCCCTTCGCCCCGGTGAGCCCCTGGATGCGGCTCAGCACCTCGACGCCCTTGCCGGGCTCCGCGCGGGGCGGGACGCGCACCGCCTGGTTGGAGGTGAACTCCAGGGTGACGGACTGCTTGGCGTCTCCGCGCAGCAACGCCCGCACGTCGGCGCCGAGCTTCAGGTCCCGGCCCCGGGCCACGGTCTGCTTCTCGAAGTGCCGGGTGGCGAAGAACACCAGTGCGCCGCCGTCCGCGGTGCGCAGTCCCACGGGCGCGAACCCGGCTCCCTCCACCGGCTGGTCGACGTACTGGCGCGACAACCCGGGCCGGGTGGCGCCGCGTTCGCGTTCGGTGCGCCAGCGGTCGGTGTGCGGCCCGGGCAGGAAGCCCGGGCCGCCCTTCGCCAGGTAGGTGGTGTACCGCTCGGCCAACTCCTCGGGCGCCACGGCGAGGTCGTCCGCGTCGAGGGCGACGGGCGCGGCGAGGTCCTTGCCCCGGTCACCGTCGCGGGTGCGCAGTTCGGGGACCTCGTCCGGGGACAGGATGGTGAGGAAGGCCACCTGCCAGCGGGCGTCGGGGCCGGTCTTGGTGAACACCAGCAGCCAGCGGGTGTCCCGGGCCGGGTCGTCGTCCACGTCCCGGTCCGAATCGGTGTCCGCGAGGAAGAACTTGGGCCAGCCCGCCGTCTCGGGTATCGCGTACTTCACGTCCGTCAGCTTCAGCGGCACGTGCTGCGGATTGCCCAGGGGCGCGGTGGCCCGCCGGGCCCGCAGGGTCCCCCGGTCGATCGCACCGAGCGCGCCGGTGACCCGATCGGCGTCCAGGGAGGGGTCGTTGGCCTCGTCGGCCTCGTTGTAGGCGGCGAGGAAGTCGGTCAACGCCCGGGCCGCGCCCACCGGGCTGGTCGCCGGGATCACCTCCCGTTCCCCGTGCACCGTCACGCAGCCGCTCGCCGTCAGCGCCAGGGCCACCGCCGCCGGCAGCGGCAGCAGGCGCCGCGACCTCCCGCGCGCCCCGCGGGACGCGGCGGCCCCGTCCGCCCCGGTGACCTCTGCTGCTGACCTTGCTGGCGTTGCTCGCATCGGGCCCCTTCACCTTCCCCTTCCCGGCCCCGAACCCTACCGGGGTCGCGGTGGCGGCGGTGCCGGGACGGCGGGCGGTGGGGCGCGGGGCGGGGCGGGGCGTCCCTAGAATGGGGTCGGTGAGTCGTACTACTGCCGCCGCGGCCAGCGGAAACCTCCGGGAGGCCCTGGACGGCCTGCTCGGTGACCTGCCCCCGACCCAGGCCGCCCGGGCGGTCGACCGTCTGATCGGCACCTACCGCGGGGACACCCCGACCGGGGCGCCCGTGCTGCGGGACCGGGCGGACGTGGCCGCCTACGCCGCGTACCGGATGCCCGCCACCTTCGAGGCCGCCCGGACCGCCCTGGAGGCACTGGCCGCGGCGGCCCCCGGGTGGAGCCCGTCCGGTCACACCGACGTGGGCGGCGGGACCGGCGCCGCCACCTGGGCCACCGCCGCCACCTGGCCGGGCCGGCGTCCGGTGACCGTGCTGGACTGGGCCGAGCCGGCGTTGCGGATCGGCGCGGAGATCGCCGCCGCCCACCCCGACCTGGACGAGGTCCGTTGGCACCGCACCCGGATCGGCACCGCCCTGGACCTCGTGGAGGTGGACCTGGTCACCGTCTCCTACGTGCTCGGGGAGTTGACCGCCGCGGACCGCACCGCGGTGGTGGACGCGGCGGCCCGGGCGGCGCAGGCCGTGGTCGTGGTGGAGCCGGGCACCCCCGAGGGCTACGCCCGGGTGATCGAGGCCCGGCGGCGTCTGTTGGCGGCGGGGCTGCGGGTGCTGGCGCCCTGCCCGCACGACGACGCCTGCCCGATCGTGCCCGACACGGACTGGTGCCACTTCTCGGCGCGGGTCAGCCGTTCCTCGCTGCACCGCCGGGTGAAGGGCGGCTCGCTGCCCTACGAGGACGAGAAGTTCAGCTACGTGGCCGCGGTGCGGTTCCCGGGCACCCCCGCGCCGGCCCGGGTGGTGCGGCGCCCGCAGATCCGCAAGGGCCAGGTGCTGTTGGACCTCTGCGAGGCCGAGGGCGCGCTGCGCCGGGAGACGGTGACCAAGCGGCACGGCCCCCTGTACCGCGCCGCGCGCGACGCGGACTGGGGCGACGCCTGGCCACCGCGCGCGGGGACGGACTGAACCGGCCGACCGGTCAGGGCCGCAGTTCCAGGGTGCAGCACTTCACGCTGCCGCCGCCCTTGAGCAGTTCGGACAGGTCCGTCCCGATCGGTTCGTAGCCCCGGCGGCGCAGCGGCGCGAAGAGCCCGAGCGCCGCCTGCGGGAGCAGCACGTGCCGCCCGTCGGAGACCGCGTTGAGGCCGAGGGCCGCGGCGTCCCGTTCCCCCACGGTCAGTGCGTGCGGGAACAGGCGTTCCAGGACGGCCCGGCTGCCCGGGGAGAAGGCGGCCGGGTGGTACATGACGTCGTCGGTGCGGTCGTCGAGGACGGCGAGCGCCGTGTCCAGGTGGTAGAAGCGGGGGTCGACGAGGTCCAGCCCGATGACCGGCCGGCCGAAGAACTCCTGCGCCTCGCCGTGGGAGAGCGGACTGGTCCGGAACCCGCGGCCGGCCAGCACGTACGAGGCGGTGACCGCGAAGTCGCCCTCGCCCTCGTTGACGTGGAGCGGTTCGCGGACCTCGGGCCAGCCGTGCGCGCGGAACCAGTCGAGGTGCGCCGCGGCCTCCGCCGCGCGTTCGGGGTGGGCGAAGCGGGCGCCGAGCACCCGCCCGTCGATGACGGTGGCCCCGTTCGCGGCGAAGACCATGTCGGGCAGGTCACGGCGGGGCGTCAGTTCCTCGACGGTGTGACCGAGGGCGCGGTACCGGTCCCGCAGGTCCTGCCACTGGGCGACGGCGACCGGAACGTCCACGGGCTTGGTGGGGTCCATCCACGGGTTGATCGCGTACGTGACCGCGAAGTGTGCCGGTGGGCACATGAGATAACGCCGGGGTGTGGCGTGGCGACGAGGCATGGGTGCTCCTCACGACCGCAGGGCGCCGCCCCGGTCGGGGACGGCACCGCCATGGTGCGGCAGTGCCGGCCCGCGGGGGGAGACCCCGGTCACCCCGGTGTGGCGTGCGGGGCCGGCCGTGCGCCGTGCGCGAGCCCCGCGCGCGGGGTTCAGCGGGGGTCGTCCGGAGCGCTCGTCGGTGCGGGGTCGGGGTGCTCCCCCGCCCGGGGTGCCCGGTCCTTCGCCGCGCGCTCCTCGCGGAGCCTGCGCAGCAGGTCCCGCTTGGCGGCTCCGGGGTCCGTGTTCGCCCCGGGGGCGCCGCCGGGGCCGCGGCCGCGCAGCGCCCCGCGGGACAGCTTGCTCCGGGTGCCGCCGACGCCGAGCAGGTCTCCGCCTCGGGCCATGTGTCCCACCTCCGTGGTGTCCTCGTCGCGCCGGGCGGTCGGGGCCACCCGATCACGACCAGCGAGACGATCCGTCTCGTGACCCCCTGAACATTAGGCGAGACGATACGTATCGTCAATCGATTTACCCGAAGGGGCCGCCGGAGCAAGACGCTGCGTCTCGCCGGGGGTACATTCGACGCATGTCCACAGACTCAGCCGCCCAGCACACCGCCGTCCGCCCGCCCGACCGGGGCCCCAACGCGGCCCGTCGCAGCGAACGCTCCCGCCGCGCCATCTACGAGGCCGCGCTCGCCCTGGTCAGCGAGGTCGGCTACCAGCGCACCACCATCGAGGGCATCGCGGCCCGCGCCGGGGTCGGCAAGCAGACCATCTACCGGTGGTGGCCCGCCAAGGCCGACGTCCTCCTCGAAGCCTTCCTCGACCTGGGCGAACAGGCGGCCGAGGCCGCCGGCGGCGAATCCTGGTCCTTCCCCGACACCGGGGACCTCGCGGCCGACCTCACGTTCGTGATGCGCGCCACTGTGGATGAACTCCTCGACCCCAAGTTCGAAGCACCCTGGCGGGCGCTCGCCGCCGAGAGCGTCGCCAACGACCGGCTCCGCGAGGAGTTCGCCGCCAAGCTGCTGGAACCCCAGTTCCAGCTCTACGTCGACCGCATCGGATCCGCGCAGGACAACGGCCAGGTACGGGCCGACGTCGATCCGCGGATCGCCGCCGAACTGCTGGTCGCGCCCCTCGCGCAACGCTGGCTCCAGCACACCGCACCCCTCAGCCACGCCTACGCCGACGCCCTGGTCGACCACGCGCTGCGGGGGCTCGCCCCCCGCTGACCCCACCCCGGGTACGGGCTCCGGCCCCCCAGGGCTCAGGATGGTGGGACCATGGAAGGCCACGGAGGCCGCGGGGACCCACGAGTAACCCACGGCGATCCGTGTCGACCGGCGGCCACGCCGTGTCGGAACTCGGGACCGCGGACTGAGTGAGGGGATAGATGGGCGTGGACAACGGCAGCCGCCCGGGCGGACGGAGCAGGATCTCCCAGTGGCTGCGAGGCCGCCGGCCCCGTGACGTCGGGGACCCGGCGGACGACGGCGGCCGGGTGGCGCTGCTGCTGGCCGTCGCCGGGGCCGGGCTCCCCCTCGCCCCGGCCGCCCACCCCTCCGGCTACGGCTGTTCCTGCGACCGGGTGGGCTGCCCCACCCCCGGCCAGCACCCCGTCTCGTTCGCCTGGCAGACGCAGTCCACCACGGACCGCGCACAGGTCGAGCGCTGGGCCACCCACCAGCCGGAGGCCAACTTCATCACCGCGACCGGGATGGTCCACGACGTGCTGGACGTGCCGATCGCGGCGGGGCGGGAGGCGCTGGAACGATTGCTCGCCGCCGGGACCGAGGTCGGCCCGGTCGTCGAGTCCGACGACGACCGCATGTTCTTCTTCACCGCCACCCGCGGCACCCCCGAGGACGAGGACGAGTGGTGGCCCTGCGAGCTGGACTGCCACCCCGAGACGATGGACGAGCACCCCGGCCTGCGCTGGCACTGCCGCGGCTCGTACGTCCTGCTCCCCCCGTCCCGGCTCCCCGGTGACCGCTCGGTGCGCTGGATGCGCGGCCCCGAGCACCCGCTACCGGACCCGCTGAGCCTGCTGGAGACCCTCACGGAGTCCTGCGCCAGGTACGCCGGCGACGCGGTCGGCTTCGGCTGGCCGCTGCGCAGCTGACCCGCCCCTCCCCCGTGCCCCACCCGGCCGCCCCCGTCCCGCACGCCCGCCCTGCCAGGGCACCGGAACGGGGGCGGCCGTCGTCGGGCCCGCCCCGGCGCGCACACCGGCCTGCGGGATCAGGGTCACTTCCGCCAGGAGCACCGAGCCCGAGCCCGAGCCCTGGCCAGCGGGGGGTCAGATGGCGGAGCCAAGCGCCATCCCGATCACCAGGCCACGTGGGCCGCTGATCAGGACGACGAACGGAACGCCCGCGTACCGGCCGACGACAGCCGGTGGACGACTCACAGGGACGACGCCGGCTCGTGCCGTTCGTGGTCGTTGTCCGCGAGGACCCGGGAGAGTGCGGCGTGCAGAAGCTCGGCCTCACTGCCCGACAGCCAGAGTCCCGAGTCGGCCTTGTGCTTGCCGTCATGAAGCAGCATGAGCGGGAGGAGGTAGCGGACGCTGCCGTCCTCGCATTCCATCCTTCGAACCCGTTTGGCAGGGATCACATCAACCCTCCATCCGGAGCCTGGCCTGTACTTGGGGTCAAGAGAGTTCATGGTGGGCCCTTTCCGTGTCCGTGATGGGTCTCGGACGGATCATCGGCGGTCCCCAAGGACGTACTTGCCCGTATCGGCAGGACGGTTGAGAAGTCTGACGCTAGGGTCCGAGACGTCTCAAACGCTCGCCGGAGGGGGTTGACTTGAACGCCGCGCTTCGCACCGCGATGGATAAGACCGGAGTGACCCCCCGACAGCTCGCATACCGCGTGGGGGTATCTTCCAAGCAGGTGGACCGATGGCTCGCGGACGGGGCCGTGAGACCGCACGCACGGAACCGCGAGGACGCTGCCCGAGCACTGGGAGTGGACGAAGAAATGTTGTGGCCCGATGCCGTCAAGGACCGGATGAAGACCGGCACCGATCGTGAGCTGGTCCGTAGCTACCCGTACCGGTCCGCCTGCCCATCCACCGTGTGGGCCGATCTGATCGCCGGGGCGACTGACGAACTCTTCTTCGCCGGGTACACGAACTACTTCCTGTGGACCCAGGTGCCCGCGTTCGCTGACGCCCTGCGCCGGAAGGTCGCGGCCGGGGTCAGGGTCCGGTTCCTCCTGGGAGACCCGGATGGGGAGGTGACCCGTCAGCGCGAGATCGTCGAGGACGCGACCCTCACCGTCTCCACCCGGGTACGCATCACTCTCGGAGAGCTGACCAGGATGGGGCCGACAGAGGGGCTGGAGGCCCGCTTCAGCGCCCCTGAGGACGCAGTGAACCACGTCGGCCTGTCCGTGTTCCGGATGGACTCGGACGCCCTGGTGACCCCTCACCTCGCCCGGCTCGTGGGCCACGACTCACCCCTGCTGCACCTGCGGCGCCACGGCCCGAACGGGATGTTCGACCGGTTCGCGGAGCACGCCGAGGAGCTGTGGAGTCGGTCCACGCCCATAGGCTGACCGTCCCCTCGGCCCGATGATCTACGGGTGGTGGGGGAACCCATCGCGATGCCGGCACGTCCACGCGGGCTTGCCCACGCCAGCGGCGTGAGTCGGCGGACGACCCAGGGCGCGGCAAGGCGATGACGCTCGACGTGTGCAGGTGAGACGGGGCCAGGGTCACTTCCGCCAGAACAGGTGGTGCGTCACCCCGCTCGGGCTGGGCACCACCTCCCGGTGGAACCGGTCCAGCAGGTCGTCCGAGGACTCCCACAGGCGCAGCCCCGTCCCCAGCGCCACCGGGGGGACCGCCACGTGCAGGGTGTCCACCAGGTCCGCGTCCAGGAACTCCCGGATCGTGGTCACCCCGCCGCCGAGCCGGACGTCCTTGCCCCCGGCGGCCTCCCGGGCCGACTCCAGCACCGACGCCGGGTCCCCGTCGACGAAGTGGAAGGTGGTGTCGGAGAGCGTGAACGACGGCCGCGGGTGGTGGGTGAGCACGAACACCGGCGTGTGGAACGGGGGCTCCTCGCCCCACCAGCCGCGCCAGGTGTGGTCCGTCCAGGGGCCGCGCTGCGGCCCGAACTTGTTGCGGCCCATGATCTCGGCGCCGATGTTGTTCGCGAAGTCCCGGGTCAGGTAGTCGTCCAGCCCCCGGCTGCCCCCGGGGTCGGTGCGCCCGGGCCAACTGGCCGTGGCACCGGCCCAGGCGAACAGCCGCTCGGGGTCGACGTGCCCGAACGGCCGCTCCAGGGTCTGGTCCTCGCCGGCGCCGATCCCGTCGCTCGACACGGTGAAGTTCTGCACCCGCAGTAGCTGGGTCATCCGTCTCCTCCTGGCTTCCGGCGACGGTGGCAGGACTCCCCGCGCCGCGGGAACTCATCGCCGCCGCCGGGACCGATCCTCGGGCCGGCCGCGGGGGCCGGCCACCCGGGCCCGCCGTACGGCTCATCCGACGGGGGCCGGCGGGTGACCGCCCCGGTCGGAGCCCCGGCCGAGCAGGGTGCGGAAGAACCGCCGGACGTCGTCGACGAGCAGGTCCGGCACCTCCAGCCCGGGGAAGTGGCCGCCGCAGTCGTGGTCCGTCCACTGGACGATGCGGTTCGTCTCCCGCGCGAGGTGCGGCAACAGGACGAAGTTGTCGTGGGGGAAGTGGGCGACCGCGGTCGGCGCCACGGAGGGTTCGGGCGGCGCGCCCCAGTAGTCCGCGTGCGCCCGCTCGTAGTAGAGGCGCGCCGAGGAGCCCGCGGTGGCGGTCAGCCAGTACAGCATCACGTTGGTGAGCAGGAGGTCCCGGTCCACGGGGTGTTCGGCCCACTCCTGGAACTTCTCCGCGATCCAGGCGAGTTGGCCGACCGGCGAATCGGTCAGGCCGTACGCCAGGGTCTGCGGGCGGGTCGACTGGATGTCCGCGTACCCCTGCCGGTCCCGTGCCCAGGACTGGAACCGGGCCCAGGACCGGTGGGTGTCGGCGACCTCCCGCCGGGAGAGTCCGGACAGGTCCCGCTCCTCGGGCCGACGCGCCATGTAGCCGTTGGGCAGCAGGTTGAGGTGCACGCCGATCACCTCGGGGCGCGTACGGCCCAGTTCGCGGGAGATCGCGGCGCCCCAGTCCCCGCCCTGCACCCCGTACCGCCGGTGGCCCAGCCGGCGCATCAGCTCGGCGAAGGCCGCGGCCACCCTGCGCGGTTCCCAACCGCGTTCCCGGGTGGGGCCGGAGAGGCCGAAGCCCGGGATGCTCGGCAGCACCAGGTGGAAGGCGTCTGCGGGGTCCCCGCCGTACCGCACCGGATCGGTGAGCGGCCCGGCGACCCGGCTGAACTCGACCGGGGAGCCGGGCCAGCCGTGGACCATCAACAGGGGCGTGGCCGCGGGTTCCGGCGAGCGCAGGTGCGCGAAGTGGACGCGGGCGCCGTCGATCCGGGTGGTGTATTGCGGCCACGCGTTGAGCCGGGCCTCGGCGGCCCGCCAGTCGTAGGCGTGCCGCCAGTACCGGACGAGTTCCCGCAGGTACCCGAGCGGCATCCCGTACTCCCAGCCCGCGCCGGGCAGTTCGTCGGGCCAGCGGGTGCGGTCCAGGCGCTCGGCCAGGTCGTCCAGCTCGGCTTGCGGGACGTCCAGACGGAACGGCTCGATCCGCTCGTCGGGACGGGGGCTCTCGGTGTCGGTCATCCGGGCAGCATCCCAGGGCGGGGGCACGGGGGTCTCCCGGCACCGTCGGGTCGGGGGGCACTCGCTCCGCGGGCCTCCGGGGGCGGCTGCCCCCTGTCGGCGGCGGCGGCCCACGACAACGTGGCGAACAGCCGGCGAGGGAGCATCCGACGAAGGGGTCCCCTTGCCCACGGGGCCGGCGTGGAGCGCCGTTGGCGCCCGCCGGGAAATCCCGTCGCGGGATCGGGGTGGGTGGGAAAAATGGTGGCCACGTCCGTACCGGGGGGGGTGCGTCATGTCGGTCCTGATCGTCGTGTGCGATGTGCTCGTGTGGTTCTTCCTGGTGGGGGGTGTGGTCGCGCACCACCGCGTCGGCAGACGTGCGCTCGGCAACGCGCTGTTGTGGGGTGCCGCGGTGCTCGTCCTCGTGCTGTTGGGGGCCACCGCCCTCAGCGTCCGGAACGCCGTGGAGCCGTCGGGCTGGCACGGCCTGGCCACGGCCTGGTGCTCGCTCGTCTGGCTCGGTCCGTTCGTCGACATCCTGGTGTACAGCCTCGTGTGGCCGGTGGCCGTCACGATCCGGCACGGGAGGAAGCCGAAGGCGCCGCCGGTGGCCGAAGGTCGCTGACGGGACCCCTCGGACGGCCCCGTCAGCGGTCGGGGCGGGCGTTGAGCCGGGCGGCCCGGCGGGTGAGGTGGTCGCGTTCGGCGAGGTTGGGGGCCCGGTGTGCGGCCTCGGCGTACAGCCGGGCCGCGGTTGCGCGGTCGCCGGCGCGTTCGTGGAGGTACGCCGCCGCCGCGGTGCGTCGGGGCAGGGCGGCGTCCAGTTCCGCGAGCGCGGCGAGGCCGGCGCGCGGCCCGTCGGCCTCGCCCACGGCCACGGCGCGGTTGAGGCGGACGACCGGGTTGTCGGTGAGGCGGGCGAGTTCGTCGTACCACTCGACGATCTGGGGCCAGTCGGTCTCCTCGGTGGAAGCCGCGTCGGCGTGGAGTGCCGCGATGGCGGCCTGCGCCTGGTACTCGCCCAACCGGTCGCGGGCCAGGGCGGCTTGGAGGACGGCCACGCCCTCGGCGATCAGCGCGGTGTCCCACCGGCCGCGGTCCTGTTCGGCGAGCGGCACCAGGCTGCCGTCCGGCGCGGTCCGGGCGGCGCGCCGGGCGTGGTGGAGCAGCATCAGGGCGAGGAGCCCGGCCGCTTCGGGGTGGTCGACGCGGGCGGCGAGTTGTCGGGTGAGCCGGATGGCTTCGGCGGCGAGGTCGACGTCGCCGGAGTAGCCCTCGTTGAAGACCAGGTAGAGGACGCGCAGCACGGTGGCGACGTCGCCGGGACGGTCGAAGCGCACGTGGGAGACGGTGCGCTTGGCGCGGCTGATGCGCTGGGCCATGGTCGCCTCGGGCACCAGGTAGGCCGCGGCGATCTGACGGGTGGTCAGTCCGCCGACGGCGCGGAGGGTGAGCGCGACGGCCGATGCGGGGGTCAGCGAGGGGTGGGCGCAGAGGAAGTAGAGCTGGAGGGTGTCGTCGGCGGCGGGCGCCGGCCCGGGTGCCGGTTCCCGTTCGGTGAGGTCCTCGCGCCGGCGGCGGGCGGTGTCCGCGCGGTTCGCGTCGAGGAACTTGCGCCAGGCCACGGTGATCAGCCAGCCCTTGGCGTCCCGCACCGGGGGACCGGCGGGCGAAGGGTTCGGGACGGGGGCGGCCAGCGCCCCGGTCCGCACCGCCTCGACCAAGGCGTCCTGCACGGCGTCCTCGGCCGCCGCGAAGTCGGCTCCGCGGCGGACGAGGACGGTGAGCACGCTCGGGGTGAGGCTCCTGAGGTGGGCCTCGTCCATGGGGACGGTCACTCCGCGATGGTGGGCGGGGCGGTGAGGAACGGACGGACCTCCAACCATTCGTGGATCGGTGCGCCGCCCGCCCCGGGGGCGGCGGACAGTTCCCCGGCCAGTTCGACGGCGCGTTCGTAGCCGTCGACGTCGATGACCATCCAGCCGGCGATCAGGTCCTTGGTCTCCGCGAAGGGGCCGTCGGTGACGGGCGGGCGCCCCTCGCCGTCGTAGCGGACCCAGGCGCCCTCGGGGGCGAGGGCTTGGCCGTCGACGAATTCTCCGGTCTCCTCCAGCCGGGCCGCGAAGTCGTTCATGTACTGGAGGTGCGCCGAGATCTCCTCGGGGGTCCACCGGTCCATCGGCACGTCGTTGACGGGGGCCGGGGCGCCTCGGTAGTGCTTCAGCAGCAGGTACTTGGCCATCGTGGTTCTCCTCGGTGCTGGTGCGGCCCATTGTGGTCGCGTGGCACCTCGGGGACGGAGCCGGACGCGCGTTCTCGACATCGGTGTCGGGGATCTTCCTTCGGACGTCCTCACGGGTCCCGGGCGGGTCGCCCTGCCGTCTACGCTCCGCCGCATGACGATCACGTACACCTGGCGAGACGCCTTCGAGAACGCTGCCGTCAACGCGCTCCACGCGGAGGGCTTCCACCACCGGATCCTGGACATCGACTGGTGGGAGCAGGTCCAGCGGCACAGCCTGGGCTGGGTCTGCGCCCGACGGGACGGGGAGCTGGTCGGGTTCGTCAACGTGGCCTGGGACGGTGGCGTGCACGCCTTCGTGCTGGACACCGTGGTGAGGGGCGATCAGCGCCGGGCGGGGATCGGGGTCGGGCTGGTCGAGGCCGCAGTCCGGGGCGCGCGGGCGGCACGGTGCGAGTGGTTGCACGTCGACTTCGACGAGGGTCTGCGGGGGTTCTACCTCGGCTCCTGCGGCTTCGAACCGACCCCGGCGGGCCTGATCGCGCTCTGAGCGGTGCGCGCCCGCCGGCCGTGGGCCCGCCGCTCGGGCAGCGGCGGGCGCACGGCGGCACGGGCGGACGGTGCCGCCGGTCACGGGCCGCTGGTCAGGGGCGGACGATCCGTCCCCGGGCGGTGCCCTCCACGAGCTCCAGGTAGGCGCGGGCCACCTCGTGCGCGGGGGTGCCCTCGGCAGGGTCCAGGCCGATGGCCGTCAGGGTTTCGCTGATCCAGCCGGGGCTGACCAGGTTGAGGCGCAGCCCTCGCGGCAGTTCCGCGGACGCCACCCGGACGAAGCCCTCCAGCCCCTGGTTGATGAGGGCGCCCAGGGCTCCGCCGGCGACCTGCGGGGCGGCGAACCCGCCACCGGTCAGGGTGAGGGAGGCGCCGTCCTTGAGGTGGTGGACGGCCCGGCGGACCAAGGCGGTCTGGCCCAGCAGCTTGCCGCGCAGGCCGGCGGCGAACTCCTCGTCCCCGATGGTCTCCAGGTCGACCAGCGGCCCGTTGGCGGCGCAGCACACCAGGGCGTCGAGGTCGCCCGCCCCGGCGAAGAGCGCGTCCAGGTCGGACGGCTCTTCGAGGTCCACCTTCACCGGCCCGCTGCGGGCCGCTTCGACGACTTCGTGGGACGCCTCGCGGAGGGCGCGGACCACCGCGCTGCCGAGGGTTCCCGTTGCTCCGATCACCAAGACCTTCATGCGCCCATCATGCCCACGCCGTCAAATGACTTTCTCCGTAAGGGGATTGCCACACCAGCCCCATCAACCACATACCCCCTGAGGGTATTTGACGGACAGAGCGGGAGCAGGCTAGCCTCATCGGGAACGCATACCCCACCCGGGTATACGAATCAATGAGGGGAACGGTGAACGATGAGCGGGACGGACTGGCACCTCAAGGGCGAGTGGTTCGACGTGTGCAGCTGCTCCATGCCCTGTCCTTGCACCTTCGCGCAGGCACCGACGAACGGCGCCTGCCTGTTCACGCTGGTCTGGCAGATCCACGAGGGCCACCTCGGGGACGTGCCCCTGGACGGGCTGGGCGTCGTGGCGCTCGGCGAGTTCGCCGGGAACATGTGGGTGGACGATCCCGATGCGACGATGGCGGTGATGTTCTACATCGACGCCAAGGGGACGCAGGAGCAGCGGGACGCATTGGAGGAGGTCTTCCGCGGCAACGTGGGCGGCTGGCCGGGCACGTTCGGCGCCCTGATCCGCGAGGTCCGCGACGTGCAGTACGCGCCGATCCGCTTCGAGGCCGCGGCCGACCTCTCCTCCTGGCGCGCGACCGTGTCCGACAAGGTCAGCGTGGGCGCCACCGCGCTCACCGGACCCACCTCGGACCCGACGCGCCGGGTACAGCTGATCAACGCTCCCGGGGCGGAGGTGGGGCCGGGACAGGTGGCCACCTGGGGCGTGGTGAGCGAGGACCGCGCGGAGGGCTTCGACTTCTCCCGCCCCTACTGCGGCGGGTCCAGCAAGCACTTCCCGTTCGACTGGCGCCCCGAGGCGTAGGCGACCGGGTCGAAGGATCCGGCGGGCGAATGTCGGCCGGAGCCGCACCCTCTCGATACGCCGGGCGACGCATTGACCCCGGAGGGCCATCGCGGTTCGATGTCGGTGGCCCTCCGGAGGGGAGTCCGGAGGAGGAACCGGGCCCTTCCTTGGGGGGAAGATGAAGGCGAACACGCACACCAACCGCGGCACCACCCGGCGCTTACGGACCGCCATGGGCTCGGCGGTCGCGGTCTGCGCGGTGGCCACGGCACTGCCCGGCGTCGCCCGGGCCGAGTCCACGGACGTCGGCGTCCGCGCGTCCGGCATCGAGAGGGTGAGCGTCGCGACCGACGGCGCCCAGTCCGACGGGAGTTCCACCGACGCCTCGATCACCCCGGACGGCAGCCGGATCGTCTTCTCGTCGACGGCGACGAACCTCGGGGACACCCCGACGACGGCGGACGGCGAGGAGCAGGACGTCTTCGTGTGGGACCGGTCCAACGGCACCCCCGCCGGCCCGATCGAGGGCCCCGCCAAGGCGGCGACGCTCGTCCAGCTCAGCGACGACGGCAGCAAGGTCGTCTACCTGTCTGGCTCCGACACCCATGTCCATGACACGCGCTCGGGCACCGCCCGGACCGCGGTCAGCGCCGGTGGGCGTGCCGTGGTCTTCCATTCCACGGCCGACGACCTCGTGCCGGGCGACACCAATGGCACCTCGGACCTCTTCGTCCGGTCCTTCCGGTAACCGCCCGGGTCGCCGCCGCGCTCGCCGTCCGCCTCCTCGACCTCCCGCCGCCCCGATCAGGGCCGGGGCCGCGGCCCGAGCAGGACCGCCCGGGCCGCGGCGAGGCGTTCCGCGTCCTCGCGGCCCGGTGCCGGGGCGCCCGTCAACGCGTCTGCCCAGTCGAGGAGTCGAACCGTCCGGGGGTCGGGGGCGGTGGGGGCGAGGCGGGCCCTGCCCGAGACGACCTCGCCGCCGGTGCCGTCGATGGTGACCAGGGTGCCCTCCGGCACTTCACGGGAACCGATCCGGGCGCCGGCGGCGTCGACGGTGAGGTCCGCGGCGCCGACCACGGCCGGCCGGCCCAGCGACCGGGCCACCACCGCCGCATGGCTGGTCGGCCCGCCGCGGGCGGTGACCACGCCGGTGGCGGCGGCCAGGCCGTGCAGGTCGAGGGGGGAGGTCTCGGGACGCACCAGGACGACCGGGCCCCTCGCGGCGAGGCGCACCGCGGCGTCGGCGGTGGTCGCGACCCGGCCGACGGCGACCCCGGGCGAGGCGCCGAGGCCCCGGGTGAGGAGGTCCGGCCCGCCCGGGGCGGCCAGCCGCGGGGTGCGCGCCTGCCGGAGGTGGTGCGGGGAGACCCGGAGGACCGCCTCGTCCCGTCCGATCAGACCGGCCTCGGCGAGGTCGACGGCGACCCGGACCGCGCCGCGGCCGACGAACCCGCCGGGGCGCGCCTGGAGCAGCCAGAGCCGGCCCGTCTCGAAGGTGAACTCGACGTGACAGGCGTCGCGGTGGTGGGTCTCCAGCCGGTGGAGGGCCTCCCGCAGCGGGGTCCACACGGCGGGTTCCCGTTCGGCGAGTGCGGACAGGTCGGCGGTCCGGGACCGGCCGGAGACCACCTCGTCGCCCTGGCTCCCGAACAGGACCTCGCCGAACGGGCCGGGCGCCCCGGTGGTGGGGTCGCGGCTGAACGCGACGCCGGAGCCGCTGCGCCGGTCCCGGTTGCCGTACACCATGGCCTGCACGGTCACGGCGGTGCCCAGGTCGTCGGCGATGCCGTGCAGTTCCCGGTAGGTCCGGGCGCGCGGGGTGTGCCAGGAGGCGAACACAGCGGCCACCGCGAGCAGCAGTTGGCGGACCGGGTCCTTCGGTACGGGGCTGCCGCTGCGCTCGTGGACGAGCCGTTCGACGTCCTCGACCGCCGCGCCGAGGCGGTCCTCGTCGGCGTCCCGGTCGGCGGTGGCGCGGGCGCCCGCCAGGGCCTGCGGGGGGACGCCGGCGACCTCCGCGGCGTAGCCGAGCAGGAACCGCAGCCGCGCCTCGTGGGCGAACCGGGGGTCGCCGGTCTCCTCGGCCAGTGCGGCGGTGGTCCCGGCGGTGAGTCCGAGGTTGAGGACCGTGCTCATCATGCCGGGCATGGAGGTGCCCGCGCCGGAACGGACGGAGACGGTCAACGGCCGTCCGTGGCCGCCGAAGGCGCGGCCGGTGGCGGCTTCGAGGTCGGCGACGGCCGTCGCCAGTTCGGCGGCGAGGCCGTCCGGGAGCCGTCCGGTGCGCAGGAACGCCCGGCACGCCCCGGTGCCGATGACGAACCCCGGAGGCACCGGGAGCCCCAGGCGCCGCAGGACGATCAGCCCGTGCGCCTTGCCGCCGAGGGCCTCCGCCCCGCCCTCGACCTCGGGCGCGAGCGGCCGGATCCAGCTCACCGCGGGCCCGAACCGGTGCGGTCGGACGGGGGTTCGGCGGTCCAGCCCCGGGGGATGCCGAGGGTGGCCAGCAGGTCCTCGTGCAGGTGGAACCAGACGGTGTGGTACGAGGCGAGGTCGTCGGTCAGGTACTCCCACTCGCCGCCCCCGGCCCGGGCCAGGGCGTCGGCGAGCCGGGCCCGGTAGTGCCCGAACCGCGCCAGCACCGCGGCCAGTTCCGTGCAGACGGGCTCCGCGCGACGGTGCAGGTCGACGAACCGGTGCAGGACCCGGGCGTCGTGGGCGGGGTCGGTGTGGTCGTTGGCCGTCAGGGTGCCGTCGACGGTGCGGGTCTGCCAGGCCGTGCACAGGTCGAGCAGTTCGGGGTTGAGGACGAGGAACCGTTCGAAGGCGGCGGTCACCGCGGACCGGGCGTCGGCCGCGTCCAGTTCCTCGGCGATGCGTGCGGCGTCCGCGGCCCGGCCGGGGTCGGTGAGGGACCAGCCGCCGAAGGGGCCGGCGGTGCGGGTGACGAGCCCGGACACGGCCAGGTCGATCAGCTCGGACTCGGCCTCCGCCTCGGGCAGCCCGGTGGCGGCGGCCAGCCGTGCGGTGCCCGAGGTGCCCGTGCAGCGCAGGGCGTGCAGGACCAGCAGGTCGCGGGGGGTCGGGTGCGGTGCGACGGGCAGGGTCACGGGGCGGCCCCTTCGGGTGCGGTGCGGACGGCGGTCGTGGCGGCGGCGTGGGCGGCGCCGCGGCCCGCGGCGCGGGCGACCAGCACGCCGCGGTGGACGCGCACCGCGCACTCGGTGCCGTCGTCGGGGTCGGGGACGCCGAGGACCGCGGCCAGCAGGCCCTGGTCGTCGAGGACCAGGCGCGGGCCCGGTCGGACGGCCGGCGGGAACACGCGCCGCAGGTCGTGGGCGATTTCCCCGATCCGCAGGCGGACCAGGCGCCCGGTCCCGGCGGGGTCCGCCGTGGTCACGGCGATCGTGACCCGGTCGTCGGCGTGCGCGGCGCGCACGGCCTCCTCCGCGGCTTCTAGCCGGTGGGTGCCCAGGACCACGACCACCCCGTCCTCCTCCGCGGTGACCGGGACGCCGGTGATCAGGTCCCGGAGCCCTCCGGGCGGGCGCCACGGTTCCGCACCGGCGCGGGCCGGTCGGACGTGCGGCAGGTGCGGGGGGTCCCAGGCGTCGGCGAGGTCGAGCCCGCCCAGGTGGGCGCAGGCCCGGGCGATGTCGAAGGGGTCGCCGTGGCCGAGGGCGGGATCGACCAACGCCCCGGGACCGTCCACCAGCCGTAGGACCAGTTCGGCCCGCCGCACCTGCCGCCCGGCCGGCTCGGGTGCGGCCGCCTCCAGGGCGAGGGCCAGCAACAGCGCTTCCAGTCGGGCCAGTTGCCCGAACGCGGTACGGATCGGTTCGTCGTCCAGCACCCCGACCAGCGAACGGGAGGAGGCCGGTTCCCCGGTGAGGGGCAGCCGTTCGAGCCGGGTGCGGGCGAACCCGGCCAGCGCCTCCCCCGTCGACGGGGGGACGGACCGTGCCGGGTGCGGAGCGCCGGCGGGTTCGGCCGCCTCCAGCAGCACCGCGAGGTAGAGGGCGCGTTTGCTCGGGAAGTTCGAGTACACCGCGCCCCGGGTCAACTCCGCCCGTTCGGCGATGTCGTCGACCTTCGCCGCCGCGTACCCGCGCACGAGGAACTCCTCCCGTGCCGCGGCCAGCACCGTCGCGCGGGTGCGCTCCTGCTGTTGGGCCCGGGTCAGTCGCACCATCCGTCGCCCCTTCCTCGTGACTTCATACACCCGGAGGATACGCAGAACATCGGGATGATGTCATCATCCGAATGCCGAGGACGGATGGCGACCGGGCCCCCTCTCCGCGCCTTCGCGCCTGCGGTGACAGCGCGTGTGCGGGTGACGGGAAGGGGCCCGCCTGGCCGACACCCGGCGTGCCGGGTCGCTTCCCCGTGGTGATGATCCGAGGTGGAGGGGGTCACTGGAAGGAAACGGATGAAGCACGCACGGATACGCGGCCCCCTGGCCGCCGCAGCCGTTCTCGCCCTCGGCATATCACTCGCCGGCGCCGCCGTCACCGGCGGCGATCCCGCCGGTGGGACCGGTACGGACGTCTCCGGTCAGGACGGCTCCGCGCCGCCCACGGGACGGTTCACCAAGCGGGTCGTGGCGACCGGCCTCGACAACCCGTACGAGATCGTCAGGGCGCCCGACGGGGCCCTCTGGGCCACCGAGAAGAGCGGCAAGAAGGTCACCCGCGTCGACCCGGCGTCCGGCGCCAAGACCACCCTGCTCAGCCTGCCGAAGGCGGTGCACAGCCAAGGCGGACAAGACGGAGTGCTCGGCCTCGCCCTGGAGGAACGACCGAAGGGCGCAGGGCTGTACGCGTACGTCGCGTACAGCCACGACATCGACCCCACCCCGGTCGTGCAGGCCCGCACGAAGATCGAGCGCTACACCTACGACGCCGACGCGCAACGGTTGGAGGACCCGAAGACCGTCATCGCCGGGATGCCGTCCGGCAACGACCACCAGTCCGCGCGGCTCCGTCTGGGCCCGGACGGCAAGCTCTACTACACCATCGGCGACCAGGGCACGAACCAGTTCGGGAACTTCTGCCGACGCAACTACGCCCAACGGCTGCCCACCGCAGAGGAGGTGCGGACCAGGGACTGGATCGCCTACCAGGGCAAGACCCTGCGGCTGAACACCGACGGTTCCGTCCCCTCGGAGAATCCGGTCCTCGACGGCGTGCGCAGTCACGTCTACACCTACGGGCACCGCAACGCCCAGGGACTCGCCTTCGGTCCCGACGGCACGCTCTACCAGAACGACCAGGGTCCGAAGACCGACGACGAGATCAACATCCTGCGCAAGGGCGCCAACTACGGCTGGCCCGACGTCGCGGGCTACCGCGACGACAAGGCGTACGTCTACGGCAACTGGTCCGCCTCCTGGCCGACCCCCTGCGACGAGCTGACCTTCAGCGACTTCGAGATCCCCGAGACGGTCCCCGTGCAGCAGGAGACCGACTTCACCCAGCCCTTCGTGCCACCCGTCCGCACCTTCGGCACCGTGGACACGGGCTACAACTTCAAGGACCCCAAGTGCGCCGAGGGCGAGCTGTGGGCCGTGTGCTGGCCCACCATCGCGCCCTCCAGCTTCGAGCACTACGGAAGCTCCAGGAAGGCCGGCGAACCCGGCCCGGGCATCCCCGGCTGGAGCGACTCGCTGGTGATGACCACCCTCAAGGACGGCACCGTCTACCGGGTCGACTTCGCGGAGAACGGTCAGGACCTCCGTGGGGTCGTCAAGCTCTTCAGTGAGCAGAACCGCTTCCGCGACGCGGAGTTCAGCGCCGACGGCAAGTCGATCTTCGTCGCCACCGACGTCGCGGGCATCGTCCGCGACGGGCGGGGCGCGCCGGCGTCCGGCCCCCTGGAGAACCCGGGCTCGATCATCGAGTACCGCTGGCAGCCCTGAGACACCGCCGGTGCGGTGAGCGGAGCGTCCGGACGGGGTGACCTCCCGACTCCGCCACGAGGGACCGGTGTCGGTGCGGAGCCCCGAGGGCTCCCCGCCGGCACCGGTCGTCCTGCGCCGCTGCGGGCCTCGTCCCCGACCCGGTCGGCGACGGCGCCCCCGACGAAGGCGGCGACGGGGCCGCGAGGCGCGCTCACTCCTCCTCCCCCTCCCACCCCATGAAGTAGTGGGTGTCCAGCCGGGTCGTGGGGAAGCCCACCTGCTCGTCCACCAGCATCCGCAACAGGAACTCGCCGACTCCGCAGTCGAAGCGCTCCCATGCGCCGTACTCCCCCACCAGGACCGGCCAGTCGTCGGCGTCGGCCGCGCCCGTCTGCCAGACGAAGTCGAGGTCGCACTCCGAGGAGGCCCAGCGCAGCAGCCCGCCGGGGGCCGGGTAGACGGTGTGGGGCTCCCACAGGTCCGGGTACCGCGCGTCGACCTCGGCGGACAGCACGATCCCGCCGTCCGAGGGGTTGGGCGCGGTGAAGAGCACGTAGTCGTCGAAGGTCCCGTCGCCGAACAGGTCGGCGATCTCCTTGTAGTCGCGGGGCAGTGCGGTGCCGAGGGCCGCCTCCACGGCGGGCCAGTCGATGTCCGGCAGGGGTTGCGGGCACAGGCCGACGACGATCGCCAGCCGCTCGGCCCAGGAGGAGCCCGCCGGGAAGCCGCTGTGGGCCGGGTCGTCCCGGTGGGCGACGACGAGGACGGTGCGCGGACCGTCCGGGCGGTCGAGCCGCCCGAAGCCGACCGCGTGGGAGCGGTGGATCCACGCCCGCAGCTGGCGCAGTTCCGGGCCGAACGGCGCTACCAGGGTCGCCCCGGTGGAGTCGGTGAGCGTGGGGTCGACGAAGCCGTCCAGGACCAGGGACCGGGTCGTCCGCTTCGACGTGCCCGTGATCGCGGCGTCGAGCGCGGCCAGCGCGCCGCCGTCCGGATCGGGCACCTCGCGGATCACGGGCGCGCCCGGAGCGGGCGGCGGCCCGTCGATCAACTCCTGCGCGAAGTCGATGAGTTCATTGATCGTCACGAGCACACAGTCAAGCGGACCCCACTGACAGCCGCCCGCCGCCCGGTCCCGGTCGCTCAGCCCCCGTCGGGCGCGGCCCGCCGGCGGGTGAGCAGGACGAAGGCGGTGAGCGCGCAGAGTCCCGCGGCGAGCTGGACCAGGGCCATCGGGACGGCGGTGTCCTCGCCGGCGATGCCCACCAGCGGGGACGCGATCGCACCGATCAGGAAGGAGGAGGTGCCGAGCAGGGCGGAGGCGGAGCCGGCGGCGTGCCCGGCGCGCTGGAGGGCGAGCGTGTTGGCGTTCGGCAGCACCAGGCCCATCGCCGACATCAGCACGAACAGTCCGCCGGCCACCGGCAGCAACCCCGTCTCGCCGAACGCCCCGGAGGTGATCAGCAGGAGCGCCACGGCGGCGAGCGCGATCACCGTGAGCCCCAGCAGGAGCACCCGGTCCAGCCGGACCCGGCCCACCAGCAGCCGCCCGTTGACCTGGCCGACGATCACCAGCCCGACGGAGTTGAGGCCGAACAGCAGGGAGAAGGTCTGGGCGGAGGCCCCGTGGATCTCCTGGACGACGAAGGGCGAGGCGGACACGTAGGCGAACAGGGCGGCGAAGCCGAAGCCGCCGGCCAGGGTGTAGCCGGTGAACCGGGCGTCGCGGAGCAGGTCGCGCATGGTGCGCAGGGCCGCGGGGATGCCGCCGGAGTGGCGGCGCTCGACCGCGAGGGTCTCGGGGAGCCGGCGGTGCACGAGCAGGGTGAGCAGCACGCCGACCGCGGCCAGCACCCAGAACACGCCGCGCCAGTCGGTGAACAGGAGCACCTGGCTGCCGATGACGGGCCCGATGACGGGGGCGACTCCGGAGATCAGCATGAGGGTGGAGAAGAACCGGGCCATGGCATCGCCCTCGTACAGGTCCCGGACGACGGCGCGGGCGATGACGATGCCCGCGGCTCCGGCGAGGCCCTGGGCCAGGCGGAAGGCGATGAGGAGTTCGACGTTCGGGGCGAGCGCGCAGGCGGCGGTGGCCACGATGTAGACGATCATGCCGACCATCAGCGGACGCCGTCTGCCCCACTTGTCGCTCATGGGTCCGACGACGAGCTGGCCGAGCGCCATGCCGGCGAGACAGGCGGTGAGGGTGAGCTGGACGGTGGCGGCGGAGGCGCCGAGGACCCCGGTGACCTCCGGCAGGGCCGGCAGGTACATGTCCATCGAGAGCGGGGGGAGGGCGGTGAGGCCGCCGAGGACCAGGATCACCAGGAAGCCGGTGCGGCGCACGGCCGGGGGCACCGCTGCTCCGATCGCAGCGGCGCCCGCCACCGCCGGCCCGCCCGCGCCGAGGGGCGCCACGTCGAGGCGGGGGCCGGTGCCTATGTGCCCCGACCCCCGCTCCCCGTCCGGTGCGGCGGGGCCGTCCGGTGCGGTACCGCTGCGCTCGGGCATGCGTGGTCCTTTCGTCGGTGGGCCGTGACGGCCGTCACGGGGCGGGCCGTGGCCGACCGCCCCTGGAGTTCGTCGAATGCGCTCTCTATGCTCGCAGCACGGATCGGGTGGTTGGGACCGTTTGTCCCGTACCGCCCCCGTCGGCGTGGACGACGGCGGTACGGCGCGGGCCCGGTGCGCCGCGCGGGGAGCGCGGGACTTCGGGGCGGGCGCTGCCGCGTCACGCGCGGACGGAGGGGGCCGGATGGCCGGGACGGTCGGAGAACGGGTGCGCTGGGGGATCCTGGCGACGGGCGGCATCGCCGCGTCGTTCACCCGCGACCTGCTGGAGCTGCCGGACGCCGAGGTGGTGGCGGTGGCCTCGCGCACCGAGGAGGGCGCGCGGGCGTTCGCCGACCGGTTCGGGATACCGCGGGCCCACGGGGACTGGGCCTCGCTCGCCGCGGACGAGGACGTCGACGTGGTGTACGTGGCGACCCCGCACGCCGCGCACCGGGCCGCCGCCGGCCTGTGCCTGGAGGGCGGGCGTGCGGTGCTGTGCGAGAAGGCGTTCACGGTGAACGCGGCCGAGGCGGCGGAGCTGGTGGCGCTGGCGCGGGCACGGGGGCTGTTCCTGATGGAGGCCATGTGGACGTACTGCCATCCGCTGGTCCGCAGGATGCGGGAGCTGGTGGCGGACGGGGCGATCGGGGAGGTCCGCTCGGTGCACGCCGACTTCGGCATCGACGGCCCGTTCCCCGCGACGCACCGCCTGCGGGACCCGGCGCAGGGCGGTGGCGCACTACTGGACCTCGGGGTGTACCCGGTGTCGTTCGCCCACTTGTTCCTGGGCGCCCCTTCGGGGGTCAGCGCGCGGTCGGTGCTGTCCGAGGAGGGGGTGGACCTCCAGACGGCCGCGGTCCTGTCGTACGAGAGCGGGGCGCTCGCGGTGGTGCACTGCGCGTTGAACGCGCACACCCCGGTCACCGCCTCGGTCACCGGCACCGCGGGCCGGTTGGAGGTGCCGCACGGGTTCTTCCACCCGGACCGCTTCGTGCTCCACCGGAACGGCCGGGAACCGGAGACGGTGGTGGCGGACCCGCGGTGGGGTCGCCGGGACTCGCTGCACCACGAGGCCGTCGAGGTGACGCGCTGCCTGCGGGCGAAGGAGACCGAGTCGCCGCTCGTTCCGCTGGACGGGTCGCTGGCCGTGATGCGCACCCTGGACGCGATCCGCGCGCAGGTCGGCGTCCGCTATCCGGGCGAGGCCGGCTGATCGGTGGGCCGCGGTCACCCCCGAGCGCCCGGTTCACCCGTCCGGGCGAGTCGCCCTTCACGCGATCTCCACATATGGAATGTTGAACTCCGGGTGATGTTCCCCGGGAAGCCCATATGCTCATCATTCCTTCGGCAGCAATGCCATCAAACCTTCACACTTGGGGCCCGTGTTGCGTACCCGTTCCATCCTGCCCATAGCCGTCGCCGTCGCCGTCGCGGCACCGCTGCTCGCCGCCACCCCGGCCGCCGCGGCACCGCACCAGCGCGGGCTGCACTTCGGCACGATCCAGTACGACACCCCGGGCGCGGACCGGCGCACCAACACCGCGGTGAACGGCGAGTGGGTCAACATCCACAACAACTCGCGCTCCGCCGTCCAGCTCAAGGGCTACAAGGTGAAGGACAACAACGGTTACACCTACACCTTCGGCAGCTTCAAGCTCGGTGCCGGCAAGACCGTGAAGCTGCGCACCGGCAAGGGCGGCAACACCTCGACCACCCGCTACTGGGGCCGTTCCTGGTACGTCTGGAACAACACCAGCGACAAGGCCCGCCTGATCAAGCCGAACGGCTCGCTCCAGGACTCCTGCTCCTGGACCACCCGCGACCGCGGCACCAAGAACTGCCACTGAGCCACCACCGCGGGGCGGGTCGCCGGAACTGCGGAACCGCCCCGGGGGTGCCACCGTGGGAACGAAGGCCAGGCTCCGTGAGGAGGAAAGGCATGTCCCACTGTTCCCGTGTCCACCGCCGTGACCTGGGGCTCCTGCTGCTGCGGCTCGGCGTCGGCGGCGCCCTGGTGGCCCACGGCACGCAGAAGCTGTTCGGCTGGTTCGGCGGCGGCGGCATCGAGGGCACCAAGACCGCCATGGAGTCCATGGGGTACGAGCCCGGCAGACCCAGCGCGATCGCCTCCGGGCTCGCCGAGGCCGGCGGCGGCGCACTGCTGGCGCTCGGCCTGGCGACCCCGTTCGCCGGCGCCGCCGCCGCGGGCGGCATGGCGGGCGCCTCCGCGGTCCACGCGCCGCACGGCTTCTTCGCCTCCGAGGGCGGCTACGAGTTGCCCGTCACCTTCGGACTGGCCGGCGCCTCGCTGGCGCTCACCGGTGCCGGACGCTACTCGCTGGACCACGCCACCTGCCACGCCCTGGACCGCGACTGGATGGTCCCGCTGGCCCTTGCCGCGACCACCGTCGCGACCGTCTGCGTGGTGGGCTCCCGGCAACGCCGACTCGCGGCCGCCGACGGCCCCGAGGGCGACGAAGGGCCCGCCGGGTAGCCCTCCGCCCACCGCGAACACCGAGGCCGGGCCCCACCGCCCCCCGTAGGGTCGGGGGCATGAGTGAACACACGGGTGAGCGGTGGAGCGAACGGGCCCCCGGCGTACTGCGGTTGCCGTCCGGTCGGCTGGTGCGGGGACGCGGACTGCGGCACGGGCCGCCGGACGGGCCCGCCCCCGAGTACGGGGTGTACCTGTTGGGCTCGCCGCCGCCGGCCACCGACTGGCCGGCGGACTGGGTGCGTTGGCCCGACTTCCGGCTCCCCCGCGACCGGGCGGCGGCGGGCGAGGTGCTGGGACGGGTGTGGGAGCGCAGCGCCACCGAACGCGTCGAGGTGGCCTGCGGCGGCGGGCGGGGCCGCACCGGCACCGCACTGGCCTGCCTCGCCGTCCTGGACGGGGTCCCGGCGGACCGGGCGGTGGGGTACGTCCGCGCCCACTACGACCGCCGCGCCGTGGAGACGCCGTGGCAGAAGCGCTACGTGCGGAACTTCCCCCGGCCGCACTGACCCGCGGGCCGAGGGGGGCCGGACCGGGGCGACCGCCCACGGCGCCACCGTGACCACGGAGCCCCGGCCCCAGGGCGGACTCAGCGTCACGGTGTCCCTCCCCGGTGAGCGCGGGTCCGGCCCGGACCGGGTCCGTCCCGGGCGGGCCGCGGCCGGCGTCCGCCTGACGGCGGTCAGCGCCGGCCGGGGACGGGCTCCCGGGCCGCGTCCACGGGGAGCGCGCCGCCCGCGATCCCGGGTTCCCGGCCGGCGAAGAAGTCGAGGACCAGTTCGTTCAGCGCATCCGGCCGCTCCAGGTGGCCGTAGTGCCCGCAGTCGGCTAGTTCCCGGTAGTGGGCGCCCGGGATGGCGTCCGCGACCTCGCGGGACAGATGGGGGCGGATGACGAGGTCGTCCCGGAAGGCGACGACCAGGCAGGGGCGGCGCACGGTCCGGTAGGCGGGGAGCCGGTCGGGGATCTGGCTCACCGGCAACTGCCCGCGCACCGCGGCCGGGTCGACCCCGAGCAGTTCGAAGACCGTCAGCCAGTCCCGCAGCAGCGCCCCGTCGTTGAGGGTCCGCGGGGAGAGGTTCTGGAGCGCCGTCACGAAGGCCGCGTAGACGGGCGGCAGGGTGATCCCGCTGTCGGCGAGGGCGAGGTCCGCGGCGGCCATGGCCCGGACCACCTCGTCGGTCCGTCCGCCGGAGGCGATCAGGACGGCCTGGCGGACGAGTTCGGGCCGGGCCACCAGCAGTTCCTGCACGAGGATGCCGCCCAGTGAGTGCCCCACCACCCGGCAGGGGCCCGCCCCGAGGTGTTCGATCAGCCCGGCGAGGTCGGCCACCATGTCGTCCAGGGTGAAGCTGCGTTGGCCGGGTTCGTCGGGGGCCAGGCCCCGGTTGTCGAAGGTGATCACCCGGTGGCCGGCGGCCTTCAGGGCGGGCACCTGGTGGGTCCGCCAGACCCGGCCCGGGCTACCGGTGCCGGACACCAGCACCACCGGCTCCCCCGTGCCGTGGACCTCGTAGGCGAGGTCGATCCCGTTGATCCGCGCGCGCGGCATGGTCCGTTCCTTCCGGTCGGTCCTACGGCGTTCTTCCCCGGCGTGCGGGGCGGTGAACGCCCCCGGCGAGGTCCGCCGCCGGGCCGCGAGTGTCGTCTCGTCCGCGTCGAAGGGCACCCGGACCCGGGGGAAGAACCGTGCGGGGACGTCGACGTCCCCGTCCACGCGCAGCGAGTCGGCGATGACCTCGCGGATCAGTCCGAGCGCCGGGTCCGCGAGGCTGGCGTGGAGTGCGGCCCGGTGCAGGGGGCGGCGTGGTGCGCGGGATCGCCCGGCGAACGTCCGACGTCGATTTCGACGGTCAGGCTCACACGGTTCGCGAGCCGGCGACAACCGTCGTCCAACCGAAAGCGCCCGCCGGTTGGACGCGCTGCGGCCCGTGCCGGGCGCCCGCCCGAGGTCCTCAGCCGCCGTTCGGCAGACAGGGGGGAAGTCCGTGGACCCGGAGCGCGGAGGGGAGGTCGTTGCGTCCCCGCACCCGGAGCTTTCGATAGGTCTTGGTGAGGTGTTGTTCCACGGTGCTCATGGTGATGAACAACCTGCCCGCGATCTCCCGGTTGGTGCACCCGACGGCGGCCAGGGTGGCCACCCGGCGCTCCGCCTCGGTGAGTTCGGACGGGGCGTCCCCGGTGTCCGGGTGCCGGGCGACCGGCAGTCCCGGGGGGTCCCCGCGGTGCTGCGGCACCGCGGCGGGGGCGCTCGCGCCGCCGCCGGCGGACTCCCGGACGTGGTCGGCGGGCCGCCCCGCGCCACGCCGCAGGTACTGCTCCTCCATCAGGCTGCGGGCCTCCTGGACCCGTCCCATGGCGACCATGGCGGTGGCGGCGTCGTTGCGCCAGTCCACCAGGTGCGGGACGTCGATCCGCCACTTCGTCATGAGCTCCCCGCAGGAGCGGAAGTGGGTCAGGGCGGTGTGCGGCCGGCCCACGGCCAGGTGGTAGCGGCCGAGGGCCTGGAGGTAGGGCAGGGCGAACGGGGTCTCGAACATGCCGGGCGGCACGGGGGTGTTGAGGAGGGGCACCACGGTGTCGTAGGCGCCGGTCTCGGTGCCGGAACGGATGGCCAGGGCCAGTGGCAGGCCGACCGCAACTCCCCAGGACGCCGGCGCCACCAGCCGCAGGACCGTGCGGGCGGAGGCGGCGGCCTTGACGGCCTCGCCGTGGCGCAGGGCCGCGGCCGAGCGGACCGTCTCCAGCATGGCCCGGCGCATCGGCACCCGCTCGATCCAGCGCTGTTCCAACAGGCGGTCCGACCAGGAGACGGCGTCGTCCAACCGGTCGGTGTGGATGAGCAGGGTGAGGGCGAGGAGGACGGCGGCCAGCGGGCTGCCGGCGCGGGTGCTGCGCAGGACCTGGTCGACGCCCTGCGCCTCCTCCCCCTCGCCGGTCCCCCCGGTGGACAGGTCGAGGAAGGCCCGGGCGGCCAGCGGCCCGACGCCGGTGGCCGCCCCGTCCGGGGGGCCGCAGGAGGCCCCGTGCCGATCGGAGGGGTCCGGGACGCAGAGGGCGAGCGCCGACCGGACCAGCCGCACCCCGGAGCACCCGGGGGTGGTCGACACCGCGGACGGGTTCCGCTCCTCGTGGGCCTCGATCTGCTTCAGCAGGGCGTCGGCCCGGGTGAACTCGCCCCACCAGATGAGGTGTTTGACCGGCACCAGCGCCTCGGGCCCGGTGAGCACCCCGTAGCGGACCAGTCGGACCAGTTGGTCGAGGTGACGGGTCGCCTTGGCGGGGTCGATGTGCCACTGCGCGTCGGCGAGTTCGGCGGTGACCTGGGCTTCCCCGGTCCGGTCGGGGCAGACCCCGGTGGCGTGCCGAAGGTAGCCGACCGCCGCGACGACGTCACCGGCGAGCATCGCCTCCTCGGCCGCCTGCCGGAGGATCTCGACCCGCCACGGGGTGCGCTCCGAGTCGTGGGCGGCCATCAGCTGGCTGCCCACCGCGACGGCCGGGGCCCCCTCCTCGTGGAGGAGTTCGGCGGCCCGGCCGTGCAGGGCGCGCAGTTCGGCGGCCGGGACGTCGGCGAGCACGGCCAGTCGTGCCTGATCGTGCCGGAAGCGGTTGGCGGCCAACAGCCCGGCCGCGTGCAGTCCGGCGATGCTGGCGCCGACCAGGATGCCGTCGCGGCCGACGAGTTCCCCGACGAGGGCGGGCGCGGCGGAGTCCCCGAGGACGGCGAGGGCTCGGGCGGCACCCAGTGCGCCCGGGGCGCACCGGTGCAGACAGCGCACCACGGCATAGCGGTACGCCTCCCCGGGCTGGGGTTCGCCGGGGGCGGTGCCGCTGGTGGTGCGGTCGTCGACGAGCGCGTGCAGCAGCAGCGGGTTGCCCCCGCTGACCCGCGTCCACAGCTCGGCCTCCTGGTCGGAGGGGGTGGCGCCCAGGCGTTCGCGCAGTTGCTCGGCGACGCCGTCCGCGGTGAGCCGGGCCAGTCGCGCGGTGTGGCAGTGAGCGAGGTGGAGGATCTCCGCGTGCAGGGCGACCAGGGTCCGGTCGTGGCCGGTGCACTCGTTCATCACCATGAGCACGGCGGAGGAGTCGATCCTGCGCACCAGGTAGCCGAGGACCTCCAGGGAGGCGGCGTCGGCGAAGTGCACGTCGTCCACGCCGACGACCAGGGGCCGGCGTTCGGCGAACGCGCACACGGCACGGGAGAGCCGTTGGAGCAACGGCACCGGCACCGGCCCGGCCGACGCCGGACGCTCCGCGGCGGCCGTGCCGTCCGCTGCGTCGTCGGCGAACGGATCGGTGGGCATGCCGGCCGTGCGCAGGGCGTTCACCAACTGTTCGGCGAGGCCCAGGCGGTGGTGGCGTTCGCTGGCCGAGGCGGTGACGGAGAGGAACAGCGCGCCGTGCGCGACGGCCCGTTCGGCGAAGGCCGACAGCAGGGCGGTCTTCCCCGCGCCGACCGGTCCGCCCACCAGGACGACGGAGCCGCGGTCGTTGGTGCAGCGCACGTACAGTCGGTCGAGTAACTGAAGGTGGGCATCCCGCTCTGCGAGGTTCACAGGTATCCCCCGTGCCGTATCCGTACGCTCGTCCGTGCTGTCGGCTCCGGCGCCCCCGACTCGCGAAGAGTGATCGACCCGGAGGACGGAAGCGGAGACGCTTTCCCACCCGGAACGACGGGCCTGTGTGTGTGGGGGGGGCCGGCCCGGTGGTGCGCGGGAACCTCCCAGCTGACTCACAGGGTAACCACCGCGCCCGGAAACAGACGCCTCGTCCCGAACTCCTCACCGATCCCGGACGAACCCGGGACGCCGCCGTCGTCCGCACGCGCACGAAGACGACACGGCATCCGGGCGCTCAGACCGGAATCCGACCGCCCGCACACGTCCCGGCGTTCCGGTCAATGGATGTTTGTCGGGATTCTGCCCGAAGTGACACCACCGCCACCGGCCCTGCCCTCAAAGATTCAATAAAAAACTCACACGGTGAATGATTCGTCCATTCCCGAGGTGACCGCGAACGCCCGGCGCATTCCCGCGGCGGAGTTCCGTGCGGCAGCGGGGCGAGTTACACCGGCCGGGAGGGGGCCGGGGTCGTGGCCCACGCGGTGCTCGCGGTCCTGGGCCAGCACCTCGGCCCCGCCGACGCCTACCGACTGGCCGTACGGCTTCCCGACCGCCTTGCCGGGAGCCGCCGTCGCCAGCCGCGCGGCGCTCGCCGTCCTCGGGCAGCATCTCGGCTCCCACGCCGCCTCCGCCTCGCCACCCAGCTGCCCGACTGCCCGTCCATGGGCAGGACGGAAACGACGGCGCCGCTCACCCCCACCGGGCCCTGAGGCCGTCGGGACCTCACCGCCCGGAGCGGCGCTGAAGAAGGCGGCTCACCCCCGGGGCCGCCCGTCAGGGTGACCGCAGGCAGAACACCGAACCGGAAGTAGCGGTGCCCGGTCGGCCTCGTCCGTAGGCCCGGCACACACGGTCAACGGCGCGGCGCGAATCGTCAACGGTCGTGCCCGGGGCCTGGGTCATGATCGGTGCTGCCCGGGACAGAGTCCGCCGACCGGTCCCGGGCGGAACGGAAGGGGAAGCATGAGGATGAACATCAGGGCGGGCGCCGTCACCGGGCTTTCGGTCGCCGTCTGCGGCGCGCTGCTGGCCGTACCGGGACCGGCCGTTGCCGCGGGCAAGGACGCCGGGGTGCGGTTCGACTGCAAGGTCCGTACGGTCTCGGATGACTACGGCATCACGGAGTACAAGGGCTGCAAGGAGGGCTCGAAGCACCGGGTCTCCATCCGGACCAAGGACACCCGGCTGGACGGCTGGCCCTCGATCGCCACGATCCGCAGGGACGGGCACAACATCGTCACCGCACGCGCCGACGGCAAGGGGAAGAAGTCCCCCTGGATGACCACGGGCTGGACCACCAACAAGGGTCCGTACTTCGTCAGCCCGTGACCGGCTGAGGTTGTCACCGGGCCGGGCGCGCGACGCGTCCGGCCCGGTCGCGCACGGCAGCCCCGACAGGCGGAACGCCTGCGGCTCGTATTGGCTGGCAGACTCGGCCCGACGTACGAGCAGGGGGAGGGCCGTTGCTGACCCAATCGGTGATCCGGACCGACGACGTGCCGCCGCGCGACCGGTTCGCCTTCTGGCAGGAGTGCATGACGCGCACCATGGCGCCCATGGAGATGAGCGCGCCGCGGCCGGGCGAGTTCCGGGCCCGCAAACGACTGCTGTACCTGGACGACATCACGCTGTGGCCGACCGATCTCGGCCCCTCGCGCTACCGCCGTACACCCCGGCTGATCCGGCGTTCCGACCCCGGGCTGCTGCATATGACGCTGGTCCTGCCGGGCAGTGGCACGATCCGGGTCGACCACGCCGGGCACCGCAGCGTCAACGAGCCGTACGACCTCTACTTCCTCGACACCTCCCGCCCCTACGACGTCCAGTCCGACGGCGAGCGGCGGCTGGTGGGGGTGGGAGTGGAGATCCCCAGGTCCCGGCTCGGCGTCGCCGGTGAAGGCGCGCTGACGGGTGTCCTGGGGCGGCGGATCTCCGGTCGCCGGGGGTTCGGCGGGCTGCTGACCCGGTTCCTCACCCAGCTCTGCGAGGAGAGCGACGCCTACCGGTCGTCGGACGCGCCCCGGCTCAACGGCGTACTGCTCGATCTGGTCACCGGGCTGATCTCCCATGAACTCGACTCCCGGGGCGCTCTGCCGCCGGAGACCCGGGACCGCCATCTCGTGCTGGCCGTCCGCTCCTTCGTCGGCCAGCACTTCCGCGACCCCGGTCTCACGGCCCGCGCCGTCGCGGCGGCCCATCACGTCTCCCCCCGGCAGCTGCACCGGCTGTTCCAGCCGGAGGGCGTCACGGTCGCCGGACTCATCCGCCGCCAGCGGCTCGAACAGGCACGACGGTTCCTCGCCGACCCGGCCCTCGCCACCGCCTCGGTCCACACCATCGCCACCCGCTCCGGCTTCACGGCGCCGGCCCACTTCAGCCGGTCCTTCCGCACGGCCTACGGAACCTCCCCCACCGACTACCGCCGAAGCGCCCTCCACCACTCCACCGCTCTACCGGGGCCCGGTCCGAAGGCGTGCTGAGGTTGTCGCGGCGGGTGCCAGTACCGTCCGAGTGGTGATCAGTCGTCTGGGCCCTGGGTGTTCCAGAAGTTGCTGACGGTATGGCCGTAGAGGCAGCGGACCTGGGAGACGCTGGTCCCCCCGACGACGGGTCCGCTGAGGGTGAAGGGAACCGGATGCTGCTGCGGATGGAAGCATGAGACGTGAGCCTGGTGCCAGTGGCGGTAGGTGCCCGGCGGGCACACCGACCTGGCACCGACCCCCAAAGCGTCCGCGAACAGTTCGGCCCGGCACGGCCCGGCGACAGCCTTCTCGCTCGCCACTGCGGACGCGGGCGCGTTGACCAGCCCGCCCCCGATCAGCGCCAGTCCTACGGCGGCCATCAGCGTGAATCGACGAGTACGCATACTCTCTCCCATCCAGTTGGCTACCGAGTAACTACTTAGAGCGATGGTCATTCCGGGCCACCAAGGCGGAAAGCCCCGTGAAAGAAGGCAAAATCTGCGCTGCGCCGTATGCGCGCCCCGTCCCGTGTCTCGGGCGCCTGCGGCGGTGCCCCGGCGCACACCGCAGGCCCGGGAGCGGACACGCCGGGGCCCGGTCCCCGCTCCGGGAATGGCGGAGGAACTGGCGGCCGCAGCGGCGACGTCAACTCACGGCAGCCGAAGCGGCCCGGGTGCGGCTGAGCACGACCGGTACGACGACCCGCTCACCACTCTTCTTCGGGCCGAGGCGGCGCCGGAGGAGCTGGCCGCGGCCGACGCGGTGGTGCTGCTCGTCGACCATGACGAATTCGACTACGAGGCGGCGAAGCTGCGCGCCCGATACGTACTGGACTGCCGGAACCGGCTTTCCGGCCCGAACGTCGATGTCCTGTGAACACGGGCTCCGAAGGAACTCGCCAGCCCACCGCCCGCCCGTCGCCGCCATCCTCGGCACGATCAGTCGGGCGTCCCCGGTCGAACCAGTACGCATGGAGGCCGAGGCGAGCCTCCGGACACCCGAAGAAGGGCCCCCGACCTGCGCATGCGCCGGCCAGAAGCCCCGGGCGGCAGACGAGTCGGGCTATAAGCCGGGTTCTGTACCCCGGGACCTCGCGGTCGTCGGGGCGACGGCCATCCATCTAGGACCGGTGTTGCCACCGGCCTCGTGCGGTCTACCCGCGGACTCGGGCGGGCAGCCCTCGAACGTCCGCGCAGGAACGCCGCTCCTCACGGAGGGGCACTCCCTCTTGACCTTGCTCCGGGTGGGGTTTACCTAGCCGCCTGGGTCACCCCAGGCGCTGGTGGTCTCTTACACCACCGTTTCACCCTTACCGGGATCCGTACGGGTACGGTCCCCGGCGGTCTGTTCTCTGTGGCACTGTCCCGCGGGTCACCCCGGGTGGCCGTTAGCCACCACCCTGCCTTGTGGAGCCCGGACGTTCCTCGGGGGCATCGGAGATGCCCACGCGGCCGTCCGCCCGGCTCGTCTGCCGTACCGGACATGCTACCCGGCCGCGCAGGTCAGCGTTCCAGGGCCCGGACGCCCGCCGTCCAGGCCGCCGGGAGGTCGGCGTCCTGCGGGAACCTGCCGTGGATCTCCAGGCTGACCATGCCGTGCGCGAAGGCCCACAGGGCGCGGGCCCGGGCCTCGTCGAAGGCGCAGGCCCGCATCAGCGGCAGCGCCGCCCGGGCCTCCAGCCCTTCGGGCAGCGCGTGGCGGGGCAGCGGGCGTTCGGTGGCGAGGAGGTAGAGGTGCGGACGGGCGAGGGCGTCCGCGCGGTACGCCTCGGCGAGGGCTTCCAGGATCGAGGCGGGGCGGTCCTCCCCCGGCTCCCCGGACGCCCGGGCGAAGCGTTCCTCGGCGGCTTCCAGGGCCTCGGCGGTCGCCAGCAGCCCGAGGGCGATCACCTCGGCCTCCACCGCCGCCTTGTCGGGGAAGTGCTTGTACAAGGAGGGGGCCTTGATGCCCAGGTGGTCGGCGAGGGCGCGCATGGTGAGGGCGGCCGGGCCGGACTCCGCCACCAGGGCTCGGGCGGCGAGGACGATCTCACGGGCGCGGGGGGTGAGCCGGGAGAGCGGGTCCCGCGCGCCCGGGGGGAGCTCCGTCGCCGTGTCCGCCCGCCGTTCAGCCACGCTGGAAGCCTTCCTTCGTCCGCAGTCCGTACCCGAAGGCGCGATCGTACGAGATGTGGGCGAGCCAGCCGCACAGGGCCGCGAAGACGGGCGCCCAGCCGGCGGGGGCGGCGAGGGCGTACAGGGCCGCGAGGGCGAACGGGATCGAGGCCCGGTGCGTCAGGTTGTAGTAGGGAACGGCGCGGGGCGGGAGTTGACCGCGCACCAGGCCCGCGTGCTCCCGCAGGCCCACCAGCATCGCCAGATCGGGGGCGAGGGCGAAGAACAGGGCCGCTCCCCCGGCGGGCCACCCGTGGTGGACGCCTTCCCACACGGCGAACCCGGTCCAGAACAGGGCGGCGGCGAGCCAGGCGGCGCGCAGCGCGGGGGCGGGCACGGCACGGGTGCGGCCGGCGGGGGCCGGAGCGGGGGTGCGGGGCCGGGGGGCGAGGGCGAGGTGGGGCACGGCGGGCTCCTTCAGCGGGCGAGACGGAGGCTAACACCATTAGCTTCCTCTTGAGGCTAACACCATTAGCCACCCGAGAGGGTCTCGGCCTTGACCTTGCCGCAACGTCAGGGTTTCTCCTGGAGGCATGCGGATCGGAGAACTCGCCGCGGTCGCCGGGGTCACCCCGCGCGCCGTGCGCCACTACCACCACCTGGGCCTGCTGCCCGAGCCGGAGCGCCGGCCCAACGGCTACCGCACCTACGACCTGCGGCACGCGGTGCTGCTGGCGCGCATCCGTCGGCTGACCGAGCTGGGCCTCGGGCTGGCCGAGGTGCGGGACGTGCTCGCCGACGACGCAGGGCGGGAGCTGGTCGACGTGCTGACGGAGTTGGACGAGGACCTGGCCCGACAGGAACGGGCGCTGGGCGAACGGCGGCGACGGGTTGCGGTGATCCTGGCCGAGGCCCGCGCCGGACGACTGCGTGCCAACGGCCCGCTGTCCCCCGAACTCACCTCCTTGCTCAGTGAGTTGGACACGGTCGTACGCGATGCGCCGCCATCCCCGATGGCGGTCAAGGACCGTGAGCTGCTCGCCCTGCTGGACACCGCGGCCACCCCGGAGGACTCCGCCCTGTTGATCTCCGCATTGGGCGAGACGGTGCAGGCCCCTGGCGGCGCCGCCCGCGCCCACGAGGTGTACGCCCTCCTGGACGCGCTCGCCGAAGCCGCCCCCGACGACCCCCGGGTGGACGGGGCGGCGCGCGCCCTGGTCGCGTTCCTCCCCCCGGACATGGCACGGGCGGCCCGGGCGGAAGGCCCGCAGGAGTGGCAGGGCGCCTTCGCGGAGGCCCTCTTCGCCGACTTCGCCCCGGCCCAGGCCGCCGCCGTGCGCCGGGCCATCGCCCTCCTCGCCGATACGGCCGATACAGCCGATACAGCCGACACCACGGACGTCACCGAGGCCACGGACGTCACCGGGGCCACCGAGGGCCCCCGGTGAACGCCGCGGGCACCGGGAGCGCTCGACCAGCTGCCCGCCCGCACGGGGGGTGGCGAACGGACCACGGATGCACGGGGAACGGAGGGGACGTGACGGAGAACGGATCGATCGCGACGGGGGACGCCGCCCGGGACGAACGCCCCGGCCCGCCGGCGACTGCGGACGAGGGCCGGGTGCCGGGGACGCTCGGGCGGACGGCTCGCCACGAGGCGCGGGTCCTGGCCTCCTACGTCCGGTGGCTGGGCCGCCGACCGCAGGGGGTCGGGGCAGGCGACCGTCCCTTCGGCTACGCGCGGGGCCAGGCGGCCATGGTGTACGGCATTGCCTTCGCCTGCCTGGTCGAGACCGTGGGCCTGGTGTACCTGCTGCGCGACCACCCCGTGGCCCACGCGGTCATGCTGGTGTTGGACGTGTACACGGTGGTCATGGTCCTGGGGCTCCAGGCCGCGGCCGTCGCCCGCCCGCACGTGCTCTCCGACGACGCGCTGCGGGTGCGCCGGGGGGCCGCGCTGGACGTGCGGGTTCCGCGGGCGGAGGTCGTCGCCGTGCACCGGAGGTTGCGGACCTCGGACCGTCCCGAGCCCGGCGAGCTGTCGGTGGACGTCGGGGCGATCACCAACGTCACCCTGGAGCTCGGCGCACCGCTGACCCGCACCACCCTGTTCGGGCGGGTGGAACGCTTCTCGGTCGTCCACCTGTACGCGGAGGAGCCGGACGACCTCGTCCGTGCGCTGCGGTCCGGCCGCGGCCCGGGACCCGCCGCGGGCTGAGCCGAACGCGCCGTGGCGCCCGGCCGGCACGGGGGGCCGGCCGGGCGCCGCGGTGTTCGAGGGGGCGCCTCAGACGACCGGGCTGGAGTCGCGGGGTGCGCCCGGGACGGCGGGGGTGACGTCCTCGTCCTCCATGCCCATGTGCAGCTCGGGCGGGCGTCGGGTGAAGAACCGGGTGGTGACGGCGAGGAGGACCACCCCGACCGCCATCCACACCAGGCCGACCACGAAGGTCTCCCCGGTCAGACTGGTCCACAGCCAGACCGTGCTGGCGAAGCCCAGGCCGGGCAGCAGGCCGTTGACGAGCAGGGAGCGGGGGGTGAGGGTGCGGTCCCGACCGAAGAGGTAGTGCTTGATCACGCTCAGGTTGACCATCGAGAACGCGGCCAGCGCACCGAAGTTGATCATGACCACGGCCTGGTCGAGGGTGAGGAACACGGAGAGCAGGGCGACCGCGGAGACCGCGACCAGGGCGCCGACCGGGGTGCCGAAGCGGGGGCTGAGCCGGCCGAAGACCCGCTTCGGCAGCAGCCCGTCGCGTCCCATCGAGAAGATGATCCGCGAGACGCTGGCCTGGGAGACCATCGCCGAGCCGATGCAGCCCATCACGTAGACGGCGGTGAACGCCGAACTCATGGCCGAGCCGCCGACCGTGCTCATCAGCTCCGCGCCCGCCGAGTCGGCGTTGGTGAAGTCGTTGTCGGGGCGGACCAGCGCGCCCACCCAGGCCACCAGGATGAACAGCCCGCCGCCGATCGCGGTGGTGAGGATGATCCCGAGCGGGACGGTCCGGCGCGGGTTGTGGGCCTCCTCCGCGAGGGTGGACACCGCGTCGAAGCCGAGGAAGCTCAGGGCGAGGATGGCGGCGCCGCCCGCCAGCAGCCCCCACTGGTCGGAGGCCGGGACGAAGGAGTCGAACAGCTCGCCGGCCGGGACGTTGGACTTGGCGCCGGCCAGGCCCACGAACAGGGCCAGCAGCAGGGCCGTCACGCCCATCACGATCGCGGTGACCTTGCTGACGAACTTCACGCCCACCACGTTGAACACCAGCACCAGCAGGAGCGCGGCCACGCTCCACACGCCCTGCGGAACGCCCGGGAACTGCGCGTGCAGGTAGATGCCGGCAAGGAGGAACGACACCATGGGCAGGAACAGGTAGTCGAGCATCAGGGTCCAGCCGGTCAGGAACCCGACATGGCCGCCGAACACCTTCTGCGAGTACTTGTAAGCGGAACCCGCCGTCGGGAAACTCCGCACCATGCGCCCGTAACTGTGCGCGGTCAGCAGCATGACCGAGAGCGCCAACACGTAGGCCGCCGGAAGATGGCCGCCGGTTTCGGCACCCACGATTCCGTACGTCGTGAAAACGGCCACCGGAGACATATAGGTGAGGCCGAAAAGAACGATCGCGGGCAACCGCAGCACCCTGTTGAGCTGGGGCGCTTTCTCCGTCGTGGTACTGGACACCGGCTCGTTTCCTCTCCGCGCCCGTCGGTTCAACGGGGGTTCCATCGATTCCCGAAGGGTGGCAAAACCGCGGCGGGTCGGACATACGCATCTGTACGTATGGCGCGGCGGCGCCCCGACCGCCCCGGTGCGGGAGGCACCGTCGAGGGCACGGCACATACGTAATCTTACGGAGTTCGCCGTGCGACCTGGGTCGATACCGTGTTCAGCAACGTGGCCGCCCCGCTCCCGAGGGAGCGTGCGGTGGCGGCCCGGCGAGCGAGCGGAAGGACCCGTACATGTGGCCAGTGGGCTGTGACGCGGCAATGGCGGTGACCGTCGACTTCGACGCCGAGGAATTGTGGCTCGCCGAGGACCCGGCGAACGCCGCCCGTCCCGGAGTCCTCTCCCAGGCCCGGTACGGCGCGCGGACCGCCGTTCCCCAACTCCTGGAAGTCTTCGAAAGCCTCGACATTCCCGCGACGTTCTTCGTCTGCGGCGGAGATGCCGTACGCCATCCGGAGATCCTGGAATCCGTCGTCGCCCACGGACACGAGATCGGCCATCACGGATACACACATCGTTCGCCGCACCTCATGTCCCGCGAAGAAGAGGAATCGGAACTCGTCCGAGGAATCGAGGCCCTGCGCCCGATCGCCGGCGAGGTGCACGGATACCGTTCGCCGTCCTGGGACATCAGCGCGAACACCCTGGACCTGTTGGTCGCCCACGGCTTCTCCTACGCGTCGAACATGATGGACGCCGTGCGCCCCTACACCCACCCCGAGCACGAGCTGGTGGAGATCCCCGTGCACTGGTCGCTGGACGACGCCCCGCACTTCTGGTTCGACGCGACGAGTTGGAACAAGACGATGCGGTCGGCACGGGAGGTGGCCGAGGTGTGGACCGAGGAGACCGAGGCCATCCACGCCGCGGGCGGCCTGGTCACCCTGACCGTGCACCCGCAGATCATCGGGCGCCCCGGCCGGCTGCGGATGCTGACCGAGTTCCTGACCCGGGTGCGCGCCGACTCGGGCGTCTGGTTCGCCCGCGGCCGGGAGATCGCGGACGCCGCGCGCCGGGCCGCGGTGCCGGCATGAACGGGGTGAACGGCATGAACGGGGTGAACAGCATGGACGGCATGGATGGCATGGACGGTGCGAGCGTCCCGCACCGGGCGGACGCCGCCGGCCGGCGGCGGAGCGCCCTGGTCACCGGGGCGGCCCGGGGCATCGGGCGGGCCGTCGCCGAGCGGCTGCTGGCCGACGGCTGGAACGTCCTGCTCGCCGACGTCGACCCCGAGGTGGAGGCGACGGCCCGCCGGCTCGACCCGAGCGGGCGGCACGCCGTCGCCGTGGTCGCCGACGTCACGCGGACCGGGCCGGACGCCGGCGCCGAGCGGATGGCGGCCCGGGCCGTCGAGGCGTTCGGCTCCCTGGACGCCCTGGTGGCCAACGCGGCCGTGGGCGGGCCGGACACCCCGCTGGTGGAGACCCCGGACGAGGCCGTCCGGCAGGTCTTCGAGATCAACTTCTTCGGGGTGCTGCGCTGCGCCCGGGCCGTCGCCCCGCTGCTGGGGCGGGGCGGGGAGCGCGGGCGGATCGTGGTGCTCGGTTCGCTGTTCGCCCAGACCCCGACGCCCGGGGCCGGCGCCTACAGCGCGTCCAAGGCGGCCGTGCAGTCGCTGATGACGACGCTGGCGGTGGAGCTGGCCGCGGTGGCCACGGTCAACTCGGTGGCGCCCGGCTACATCATGACCGAGATGCACCGCGAGGAACTCGCCGCCCGGGCCCGCCGCAGCGGGCGCAGCCCCGACGAGGAGCGGCGGCTGGTGGCCGCGGACGTCCCGCTGGGCCGGCACGGCACGGGGGCCGACGTCGCGGACGCCGTCCACTTCCTGCTCTCCGGCGCCGACTACGTCACGGGCCAGACCATCAACGTCAACGGAGGAGTGCTCCCCTCATGAGCGACACGTCCACCACCCCGCGCCGGCTGGTCGTCACCGGCGCCGGCTCCGGCATCGGCCGCGCGACCGCCGACCTCGCGCACGACGCGGGTTGGTCCGTCGTCGGTCTCGACCTGCGGCCCGACGGGGACGCCCGGTACCCGGTGCTGGCGTGCGACGTCGGCGACGAGGAGTCGGTGCGGGAGGCGTTCGCGGGGGTGGACCGGCTCTGGGCCGGGGCCGCCCCGGACGCCCTGGTGCACTGCGCGGGCGTCTACCGCTTCGCACCGGCGGTCGCGACCGGCGCCGCCGACTGGGACGCGGTGGTGGGACTGAACGCCCGCGGTTCGCTGTTGGTGGCCGCGGCGGCGGGCCGACGGATGGTCGCCCAGGGGGGCGGCAGCGTGACCCTGCTGTCCTCGATCGCGGCGGCCCGCGGCGACGCGGGCGAGCCCAGTGCCGCGTACAGCGCCAGCAAGGGCGCGGTCGAGGCGCTGACCCGGCAGCTCGCCGTGGAGTGGGGGCCGGACGGGGTGCGCTGCAACGCCGTGGCGCCGGGGGTGATCGACACCCCGATGACCACGGTGTCCGCCGACCCGGGGGCGTTCGCGCAGGTCCTCGGGCGGATTCCGGCCCGCAGGCTGGGCACGGCGGCGGAGGTGGCACGGGTGTGCCTGTTCCTCTCCTCCGCGGACGCCTCGTACGTGAGCGGCGTGGTGGTCGCGGTCGACGGCGGGCAGGGTGCGGCATGAGCGCCGGATCGCGGGCCGCCGGGGTGCGCTACGCCGAGCCCTTGGTGGTGCGGGTGCAGGGCGGGCCCCGGGAGCGGGGCCGGCAGTACGGGGCCCTCGCGCGGGAGCGGGTGCGGGCGAGCCTGGCCGCCTACGCGGAGGTGTACGCGAAGTTCGGCGGGTTGACGTGGGCCGGGGCGACGGGGCTGGCGCGGACGTTCGTGCCGGCGCTGGAGCGGTTCGAGGCCGCGGTGGTACCGGGCGGGGCCGGCTACCTGGAGGAGATGCGGGGCATCGCCGAGGGGGCCGGGGTGGCCTTCGCGGACGTGCTGGCGTTGAACCTGCGCACCGAGATCCTGTTCTCCGGCAAGGCCCGCACGATCGCGGCGGCCGGGCGGGCGCCCGGCGGTCGTCCGCCGGCGGAGTGCACCTCCTTCTGCGACCTGCGGGGCCCGGAGCCGGTCGTGGGCCAGAACTGGGACTGGATCCCGTTCTCGCACGGCACCGTGGTGGTGCTGGAGTCCGATCCGGACCGGGGACCGCGCTGGGTGTCGGTGGTGGAGGCGGGGTTGCTGGCCAAGTTCGGGATGAACGCGGCCGGGCTCACCGTCCTCACCAACGCCCTGGTGACCTCGCGGGACGCGGGTGACACGGGGGTGCCCTACCACCTGATGCTGCGGGCGCTGCTGGACGCGCCGTCGCTCGCCGCCGGGGAGCGGCTGATCAGCAGCGCGACGCGCTCGTCCTCGGCGAACTACCTGCTGGTGGAGGGGGACCGGGCGGTGGACGCGGAGACCCGTCCGGGCGGGGCGGCGGAGGTCCACCGCACGCCCGTGGAGCGCGGCGGGTTCCTGGTGCACGCCAACCACTTCCACGGGGGCGAGGGGGACTTCGGCGCGCCCGCCGAGGACCTGGGCCCGCGGGTGATGCCGGATTCGCCGTTCCGCCGGGGTCGGGCGGAGTACGGGGCGGAGCTGATGCCCGAGCCGTCCCTGGCCGGGTGGCACGAGGTGCTGAGCGACCACGAGAACTTCCCGGACTCGTTGTGCTGCCACCCGGACGCCGCCCAGCACCCGCTGGAGCAGGGGTCGACGGTGGCGAGCGCGGTGTTCCTGCCGGCGCGGCGGGAGATGCACCTGGCGCTGGGGCATCCGTGCGCGGTGCCGCGGATCCGGTACGACTACGGGGAGTTCCTGGCGGGTTGAGCCGGGCGGGCCCCGGGCGGTGTCCCCACCGCCCGGGGCCCTCGTCGTCCGGGAGGCGCGTCCCCCGGCCGTGCGGGTCAGGCGGGGAGGAGTTCCTGTCCGGCCGGGGAGAGCCGGTAGGTGCGGATCGGCTGGGAGAGGCTGGCGTCGCCGGACTCGTAGGGGTAGCCGGAGACGGCCTGGCCGGGCGAGGCGAACAGGTAGGTGCCGTTGACGCCCCGGTAGGCCGAGTCCCGGAGGTAGGCCCCGACCGCTTCGGGGCGCAGCGAGCCGGTGATGGAGAACGCCGCGTGCACCATGCGCACCTGGTCGTAGGCGGCGCTGGCCTGGCTGCGACCGGGCGGGACGCCGAAGGCGCGGGCGTAGCGTTCGCTGAAGCGCAGGCCCAGCGGGTCGTCGGGGCGGCCGGTGACGGTGGACCAGAAGACCTGTCCCCCGCGGTGCTCGATCCGACGGGCGAAGCCCGGCACGGAGGGGGTGTAGATGTGGTAGGTCCGCTGGTGGGGGCTGTGCCGGGTGAGCGCGTTCTGGATCGCCGCGGAGGTCTCCACGCTGAGGTGGGAGACGACGACCAGTTCGGGGCGGTCGGCGAGGACCTCCTTGACCAGGTCGTCCACGGAGTCGACGGTCAGGCCGACCCGGTGGGTGGAGGCCACCGTCCACCCGGCCTCGTCCAGCCGGGAGGTGAAGGTGTCGTCGGTGATCGCGCAGCCGTAGCCGTCGAGTTCCACGACGGCCAGCCGGGGGGTGCCGGCGGCGGGGTGGGCCCGGAGGTGGGCGAGGAGCGCGGACTGGTAGGCGGTCTCCGAGGGGCAGGTCTGGAAGACGTGCCCGAAGCGGCGGGGGTCGGCGCGCACCGCGTCCACGCTGCGGGTCCAGGTGTTGGTGTGCAGGAAGGTCCGTCCGAAGTCCGCGGCGAACTCGAAGACGGCCGGGGACAGTGCGCTGACGTAGCTGCTGGTGACGGCGTCCACGTCGGCTTCGGCGAGTTCGGTCAGCGCGTCCTCGACCGATCCGGGGTCGAAGGGGTCGATGTGCACGGTGAGGTGTTCGACGGACCGGCCGTGGTCGTGACGGAGCGCGTTGATGTCGCGGACGGCGAGGGCGGCGCCGCGGGCGGACTCCCGTCCGTCCGCGGCGAACGCCCCGGCGACGACGATGGTGCCGATCCGGACGGTGGGGCGCGGGGCGTGGCCCGGGGCGGCGGGCCGGCCGCGCCGGGCGAGGGGGACGGCGGTGGCGGTGGCGGCGTGCCGTTCGATGTCGAGGACGCGGATGCCGGAGCGGTGCTCCACTCCGCCGGGGATGGGCAGCCGGATGAGGTCGCGGTCCACGGCGAGGGCGCCGAGTCCGGCCCGGGAGTCCTGGCCGAGCTTCTTCAGCAGCCGTTCGACCTGGGTGGTGACGGTGCGGATGCTGGTGCCGAGGCGGCTGGAGACCTCCCGGTTGGAGAGCCCGAGGGCGACCAGCGAGATGATGTCGATCTCGCGGGCGGTGAGGCCTGCGGGCGGTCCCGGCAGCGGCCGGGTGCGCAGGGTGATGACGGGTTCTTCCTGGATCGGGGTGCGCAGGTCCAGGTGGCACAGCAGCCACTGGCCGTCCTCGCACCACAGGAAGCGGGCGTCGGTGAGTCCCGCGGCGTGGAAGCCGGCGACGCGTCGTAGCAGGGCGGGGCCGAGGCCCTCGGGCGCCGGGGGCGACGACAGGGCGTCGGGGTCGGTCGCGGTGACCAGGGTGAGGTCCCAGGACTCCTCCCGCGACGGCGGGGGCTGTCGTGACGGCACGGTCCTCCTCCTTCCGCCCGGGCGGCGGGCTCGGACGCCGACCGTTGTGGCAAAACCCCCGCGTTCGTACCCTAAACGGTCGGCGGGGTGTGCGGCCAGGGACGTTCGCCCCCGGCCGAGCGGGGCGGCCGGAGCACCGGGCGGGGACGGCTTAGGCTGGTCGGCCGGGGCGGTTCCGCCCCGGCCGACCGGCCACCGTCGCCCCTTGGAGATGCTCGTGCTCGTGCTGTTGCCGCCGTCCGAAGGCAAGGCCGCCGCAGGTCGGGGGGCGCCGTTGAAGGCGGAGGCGCTGTCCCTGCCGGGGCTGGCGCCGGCCCGGGAGCGGGTGCTCGACGCCTTGGTGGAGCTGTGCCTCGGGGACGGGGAACGGGCCCGGACGGTGTTGGGGCTGAGCGGGGGCCAGTCGGCGGAGGTCGCCAAGAACGCGGAGCTGCGCACGGCGGGGGCCCGGCCGGCCGGGGAACTGTACACGGGGGTGCTGTACGACGCGCTGGACCTGGGCTCGCTGGACACGGCGGCCAAGCGGCGGGCGACCCGTTCGCTGCTGGTGTTCTCGGGGCTGTGGGGTGCGGTGCGGATCAACGACCGGATCCCGCCGTACCGGTGCGCGATGGGGGTGAAGCTGCCGGGGCTCGGGGCGCTGGGCGCGTTCTGGCGTCCGGTGACGGCCGGGGTGCTGCCCGCCGTGGCGGACCGGGGGTTGGTGCTCGACCTGCGGTCCTCGGCGTACGCGGCGGCCTGGCGTCCGGCGGGCGAGGTCGCCGGGCGGACGGCGACGGTGCGGGTGCTGCACGCGCAGGTGGTGGACGGGGTGGAGCGGCGGTCGGTGGTGAGCCACTTCAACAAGGCGACCAAGGGGCGGATCGTGCGGAGCCTGTTGGCCGCCGGGGCGGACCCGAAGGGGCCGGCCGAGTTGGTGACCGCCCTGCGGGACCTGGGGTACGTGGTGGAGGCACAGCCGCCGGCCCGCTCGGGCGCCCCGTGGGCGCTGGACGTCGTGGTGACCGAGATCCACTGACCCTCTGTTGCGCTCCACGCAACACCCTTTGCGTGGAGCGCTCACGGAACGGCAGGATGGCGCCATGACATCCACGCAGCCCGCCGCCCCCGCCTCCGCCCTGGACCTCGCCCCCGTCATTCCGGTGGTCGTGGTGCGGGACCTCGCCGACGCCGTGCCGTTGGCCCGGGCCCTGGTCGCCGGTGGGTTGCCCGCCATCGAGGTCACCCTGCGCACCCCGGTCGCCCGGGACGCCATCGCGGCGATCGTCGAGCAGGTCCCGGAGGCCGTGGTCGGCGCGGGCACCGTGACCCGCCCGGAGCACGCGGGGGCCGCGGTCGCCGCCGGCGCCCGGTTCCTGGTCTCCCCCGGCTGGACGCCCGCCCTGCTGGACGCGATGCGCACCACCGGCGTCCCGTTCCTGCCCGGGGTCTCCACCACCTCGGAGGTCGTGGCGCTGCTGGAGCAGGGGGTCACCGACCTGAAGTTCTTCCCGGCCGAGGCCGCGGGCGGCACCGCCTATCTGAAGTCGCTGGCCGGGCCGCTGCCGCAGGCCCGCTTCTGCCCCACCGGCGGCATCGCCCTGGACAGCGCCCCCGCCTATCTGGCCCTGCCCAACGTGGCCTGCGTGGGCGGTTCCTGGATGCTGCCGGAGACCGCGGTGCGCACCGGCGACTGGGACCGCGTGGAGGCCCTGGCCCGCGAGGCCGCCGCACTGGCCGCCCGCTGAGCCCCGGCCCGCCCGCAGCCGCCCCCGCTCAGGGGGTCGGGCGCAGGTGGGCCGTCTCGTTGAACAGCCGTACGCTCGCGTTGCCGTCCGTGAAGTAGGCGACGGCGGAGAGCGCCGCCGCGGAGAGTTCCATCCGGAACATCGACTCGGGCGGCGCCCCGAGGGCGAGCCGCACCAGCGTCTTGATCGGGGTGACGTGGGTGACCACCAGGACGGTGCGCCCCGCGTACCGCTCGACGAGCCGGTCCCGCCCCCGGGCGACCCGCTCGGCGACCTCCACGAAGCTCTCGCCACCGCCGGTGGGCCGGGCCTCGGGATCGGCGAGCCAGGCGTCGAGGTCCCTCGGGTGGCGCTCCCGGACCTCGCCGAAAGTGAGCCCCTCCCAGGCGCCGAAGTCGGTTTCGCGCAGGTCCTCGTCGATGCTCACGGGCAGGCCCAGCAGCTCGGCGGAGGCGCCCGCGGTCTCCCGGCAGCGGCGCAGCGGTGAGGAGACCACCGCCTGGACCGTGCCGCGGGCGGCCAGCGCCCGGGCGGTGAGCGCCGCCTGCGACCGACCCACCTCGGAGAGGGCCGGGTCGGTCCCGCTCCCGCTGCCGGAGAACGCCTTGGTCGCGGTCAGCGCGGTCTCGCCGTGCCGCAGCAGCACCAGGGTCGCCGGCTGGCCCAGGTCGGCGGCGGGGCCCCAGCCGGTGACGGGCACCCGACCGGGTCGCTCCGCCGCGACGGCCAGGTTGCGGGCCGCCCGCAGGTCGGCGCGGACCCTGGTCTCCCCGGCCGACGCAGCGTCCGCTGCGGGGCGACGGCCGGCCAGGGCGGCCCGGGCCTTCGCCGCGCCCGCCGTCGCGTCCCCGGGCGTCCGCTCCGGTTCCGCGGCGGAGGAGTCGAGTGCGGCGGTGGAGGTCGACGGCGACCACTGCTCGCCCCGCTTGCCCGCGTCCATCGCCTCGTTGGCGAGCCGGTCGGCGTGCTTGTTGCGCTCGCGCGGGATCCACTCGTAGCCGACCCGGCCGGCCGGGTAGACCGCGGCGGCCTCGGCGGCCAGCGGCTTCATGTCGGGGTGCTTGATCTTCCAGCGGCCCGACATCTGCTCGACGACCAGCTTGGAGTCCATCCGCACCCGCACCCGTGCGGCCGGGTCGAGGGCGTGCGCCGCGCGCAGCCCCGCGATCAGCCCCCGGTACTCGGCCACGTTGTTGGTGGCCACCCCGATGTACTCGGCGGCTTCGGCGAGGGTCTCGCCGCTCGCCGGGTCGATGACCACGGCGCCGTAACCGGCCGGCCCCGGGTTGCCCCGGGACCCGCCGTCCGCCTCGACCACGAACTCCCGCACGGAGGACGACACGTCGACGCCCCTACAGACCGGAGTCGGCGGTGCGCACCAGGATGCGTCGGCAGTTCTCGCAGCGCACCACCGCGTCCGGGGCGGCGGCCCGCACCTCGTGGAGTTCGGTGATGTTGAGCTCCAGGCGGCAGCCCTCGCAGCGGCGCTGGTAGAGGCGCGCCGCGCCGATGCCGCCCTGCTGCTCGCGCAGCTTGTCGTAGAGCTTCAGCAGGTCCGCCGGGACGGAGGCGGCGATCAGCTCGCGCTCCTTGGTCGCGGCGGCGGCCTCGGCCCGGAGTTCGCCGTCGGCGGCGTCCCGCCGGGCGGTGGCGTCGTCGACCTTGGCCTGCACGGCGGCGACCCGGTCGGTCAGTTCGGTGACCCGCTCCTGGGCCGACTCACGGCGCTCCATGACCTCCAGGACGATGTCCTCCAGGTCGCCCTGGCGCTTGGCGAGCGAGACGATCTCCCGCTGGAGGCTCTCCAGGTCCTTGGGGCTGGACACGGTGCCGGAGTCCAGGCGCTGCTGGTCCCGGGCGGCCCGCTGACGGACCTGGTCGACGTCCTGTTCGGCCTTGGTCTGTTCCCGGGCGCAGTCGCCCTCCTCGGTCTGGGAGGCGACGAGCAGGTCCTTCAGCTGGCTGAGGTCCTTGGTCAACGACTCGATCTCGGCGTGCTCCGGCAGCGACCTGCGCTTGTGCGCGAGCTGCTGGAGTCGTACGTCCAGGCCCTGGACGTCGAGGAGTCGGAGCTGGTCGGCGGGCGCGGCGTTCAGTTGGGGGCTCCCGGTTCGTAGGTGGTGGCCAGTGGTGGTTCGGACGCCGCGTGGGCGGTCCAGGGGTCGGTGACCGTCCGGGAGACGTGGCTGCGCAGTCCCCAGCCGTGCCGGTCGGAGAGGGCGTCGAGCTGGGCGGCGGCCAGCTCGCACCAGGGCCATTCGGTGGCCCAGTGCGCCGCGTCGAGCAGCGCGAGGGGGGTGTGCTCCCGGGCCTCGGACACCGGGTGGTGACGCAGGTCGGCGGTGAGGAAGGCGTCCACGCCCGCGGCCCGGACCTGGTCGAAGAGGCCGTCGCCGGAGCCGCCGCTGACCGCGACGGTGCGGACCTCGGCGTCCGGGTCGCCGGCCACCCGGACGCCCTGCGCGGTGGCGGGCAGCCGGCGGGCGGCCAGCTCGGCGAGTTCGCGGACGGTCATCGGACGGTCGAGCGCGCAGATCCGCCCCAGGCCGCGGCGGCCGGACGGATCGCTCGGATCGGGCACCAGCGGGCCGGTCACCCGTAGGTCCAGGGCGCCGGCGAGGGCGTCGGACACCCCGGGGTCGGCGCGGTCGGCGTTGGTGTGGGCGACGAACAGCGCCACGTCGTGCTTGATCAACGTGTGCACCACCCGGCCCTTGAAGTGCGAAGCGGCGACGGTGGTGGTGCCGCGCAGGTACAGCGGGTGGTGGGTGACCAGCAGGTCGGCTTCGAGCCGGACGGCCTCGTCGGCGATCTCCTGCACCGGGTCGACGGCGAACAGCACCCGGCGGACCTCGGCGTCGGGGTCGCCGCAGACGGTGCCGACCGCGTCCCACCCCTCGGCCCGCTCGGGGGGCCACAGGGCGTCGAGCGCGGCGATGACTTCAGACAGGCGGGGCACGCAGCTAGGCTACCTGGCCCCGTGCCCCACCTGGACGGCTGATCCCCGCCCGGGCCCGCGCCGTCGCCGCCGGGTCGCCCGCTCCCGGGCCCGCGGGGCACTCGCACCGCGCCGCCGGGCGCCGAGCCGGCCGCCGCACACCGGCCGTCTCCGGAGCGATTTCGACCGGAACCCCCGATCGCCACCCTTTGTGATGAATGTCGGGCGACGCGTGCAACGTCCGTGCGTACGAAAACCTAGCTTCGTCGCCGGAGGTGACCGAACCATGACGGTCTGTGCCAGCGGGACCACTGCTGACGACGGCGAACCACCCGCACCACCCGTGCCCCCCGGTCCCGGGGGCGTCTCGGGGAGCCTGGTGATCACCGAGGACGGCGGCTACGCCGCCCGTCTGACCCGGTCCGCGGACGCCGCGGACCGCTGGTTCCCCGAACGGTGGACCTTGGACGGCCCCGAGCCGTACGCCGTTCCGCTGCCGGGGCACCGGCCGGAGGAGCCCGGCACCGAGGTGCAGCCGATGGCGGACGGCCGGGTGCTGGTGCGGCGGCCGGTCGCGGACCGCCACGAGTTCTCGTTGGTCTACCCGACGGGACCGCGGACCGGCGAGGTGCGGCTCGGCGCCCTGGACCAGGGCCCGCGCACCGCCCGGTGGAGCCTGCTCCCGCCCGCGCCCGGCGGGACCTGCGCCTACGCCCTGGGCGCGGACACCGACCTCAGCCGGGTGTGGCGGGTGGCCGGGGGCGCGGGACCGGAGCTGGTCGCCGAGGTCCCCGGGCGCTGCTCGGGCGGCGCCTGGCTGGACCGGACGGGCCGGCTGCTGGCCCTGGACCGGACCGCGGACGGCCGCACCAAGGCGGTCTCCGTCGACCTCGGACAGGGCGGAGCGGCGTCCCCGCTGCTCCAGATCGCCCGGGACAGCACCGACCGACTGGTGCTCGCCGATCCCGACAGCGGGCTGCTGCTGATCCGTTCCGACGCCCCTTCGCCGGGGCTGGAGCGACTGGGCTGGGGCGTGCTGGGCAGCACCCTGCCGGTCCGCTTCCCCGACTGCCTGCGACTGCCGGGCCACCGGGTGGCGCCCTTCGCCCTGCAACCGGGACAGGCGCTGGCCCCGGAGGAGTGCGGGGTCGCCCTGCGGATCGACGGTCCGCGGGGCAGTTGGCTGGGCGTGTGGCGCGCCGCCTCCCGAACGGTGCGTCAACTTCCGCCCCCACCGGGTTGGTTGCCGGGAGCCGGACTCTGGACCCGGGACGGTGAGCTGCGGTTGCCGTACGCCACCCGGACGGTGCCGTGCGGGGTGGCCCGGCTGACGCCCGCCGCGCTGGCCGCGGCGCACCCCTCGACTCCCCCGCCCGCGACCGCCGCGCCCGGCCGTCCAGCGGCCGACGTCCCGGTCCCCGCCCCGCGGGCCGAGCACACCGGCGAGCCGCCGCCGGTCCGGTCGCGGGCCGCCGAGGACGGACGGAACGGGTCGTCCGTCGAGGGGCAACCACATCCGGACGGGGTGACCCTGGTGCCGTGCGGACCCGGGTCGGGCGTCTGGCCGGGGGCCGGCGCGGTGGTCGGAGTCGGCGGCCACCTCCGCCCGGTACCGCTGCAACAGGCCCCGCTCACCGGGCGGGTGCCCCTCGGTGGATGATCGGTCGCCCGCTAGAATCACCCGGCTGTTGTGAAGATCCAACGACGGGGTGAACCATTCGGATGACCGAGACCCAGACGGACCCGACCGCCGAACCGCGCGAGGCCGTGGAGACCGCCGGACCCGGTAAGCACCGGGGTGCGGTGGCCGCCCACGACCAGGAGGAGGAACCGCACGGCCGGCACCGCAAGCCGGACTCCGCCGCGGCGTAGTCGAGCCACCGCTCCCGGCGGCCGGCGCGGGGCCCACGGGTCCCCGCCGGCCGCCCGCACGCCCCAACGGCCCCGCCCTGCGGGGCCGTTGGGGTCGGTCCACGCCTTCAGAACTCGATGCAGGTCCGCAGGGCGCTGCCCGCCCGCATCCGCGCCAACGCCTCGTTGACCTCCGCGAGCGGGATCCGGTGCGTGATCAGGCCCTCCAGGTCGATCCGTCCCGTCCGCCACAGGTCGACGGCCCGCCGGTAGGAGCGCAGCGGGTCGCCGCCGCCGTACATCGACGGCAGGATGCGCTTCTCGTCGAAGAAGAGCTCGAACATGCTGAGCCGGAGGAAGTCGTCCGGGGCGCCCGCGCCGACGACGCACAGGGTGCCCCCGCGCCGGGTGGCCTCGTAGGCGGTGCGGGCGGTGGTCGACGTGCCGACCACCTCGAAGACGTAGTCGAAGCCCTCGCCGCCGGTGACCCGTTGCCGTGCGTCGTCGAAGTCCTCGGGGGCCACCGCCTCGGTCGCGCCGAACCGCAGCGCCGCCGCCCGGCGGTAGGCCACCGGGTCGACGGCGACCACGTGGGCGGCACCGCTGAGCCGGACGCCCTGGAGGGCGGCGAGGCCGACCCCGCCGCAGCCGACCACAGCCACCGACGAACCGGCCTCCACCCGGGCCGTGTTGAGGACCGCGCCGAGCCCGGTGGTGACCCCGCAGCCGATCAGGGCGGCGAGGTCGAAGGGCAGGTCGTCCGGGATCGGCACCGCGCCCGCCGCGTCGACGACGAGTTCCTCGGCGAAGGTGCCGCTGCCGGCGAAGCCGAAGACGGGACCGTCCGGGCGGCGGAAGTGCGGGGTGCGGGCGGCCCGGAAGCCGCTGAGGCACAGATGGGTCTGCCCCCGGGTGCAGGGTCCGCAGGACCGGCAGGCGGGCAACCAACCGATCAGGACCCGGTCCCCGGGGCGGACCGCGTCCACCCCGTCCCCCACGTCCAGGACCTCCCCGGCCCCCTCGTGACCGGGGACGAACGGCACCGGCTGCCGCAGGGTGCCGTCCATGGCGGAGAGGTCGGAGTGGCAGAGCCCGGTCGCCCGCATCCGCACGCGCACCTTGCCGGGGCCGAACCCGACCGCCTCGACGTCGTCGTGGACCTCCAGCTGGGACTGTCCCGTCTCGTGCAGGACGGCTGCGCGCATCGCGGTGCTCCTCTCCTCGGGCGGTGTCCGTCGCGCCCGGGCGACCCGGCGGAGGCGTACCGACCGGGCGCACGCGGCGGCGGGCCGGCCCCGACTCCCCTCGTGCGGACCGGCTCGATCATCGTAGAACGCAATACCGTCCGATGATTTCGCCGGTCAACCCGACGCCGCGGAGAACACTCCGAGGTGCGGGCGGCACGGGGACGGGGCCGCCTCCGGCCGCTTCCAGGAGGTCTCGGCGACGGGTTCCCTGCGCGTCCTGCGCCGTGGAGCCGCCCCGGCGCCCCCGCGGGGTTAGGGTCGCCCCGTGCCCGAACGCGTTCCCGAGCCCTCCGCCGCCCCGCCGGCCCGGCGTCGGCGCGGGCCGCTGGTGGTGGCCGTGCTGGGGTGCGGCGTCCTCCTGGTGGGGATGGCGGCCCTGGCCGGCGGGGGCGGGTCGGCCGCCGAGCGGGGGCCGGCCGGCGCTCCGGGCCACCCGGTCGCACCGTCGACCGGCGGGGCCTCCGCCGCGGGGCCGCTGGCCGGGAAGGTGGTCGTGGTCGATCCGGGGCACAACCCGGGCAACTTCCGGCACCCCCGCGAGATCGCCCGCGAGGTCGACATCGGTACCGGGCGCAAGGCGTGCGACGCCACCGGGACGGCGACGGGCGACGGGCCGGACGCCGCCACCGAGGCGGACTTCACCCTGGACGTGGCCCGGAGGCTGGCGGCGACGCTGCGGGAACGGGGCGCGCGGGTGGTCCTCACGCACGACGGGGAGCGGGCCTTCGGGCCCTGCGTGGACGAACGGGCCCGGACCGGCAACGAGGCGCGCGCCGATGCCGTGGTCTCGGTCCACGCGGACGGTTCCGCACCGGGGAACCGGGGCTTCCACGTGATCCTGCCCGCCCGGGTGAAGGCCGGCGCCGCCGACACCGCCGCGATCGTCGCCCCCTCCCGCGCCCTGGGGGAGGACGTCGCCCGGGAGTTCGGGCGCGCCACCGGCAGCGCGCCCGCCAACTACCTGGGCGGTGGCACCGGCTTGGACGTGCGCGGGGACCTCGGGGGGCTCAACCTGTCCCGGGTGCCCAAGGTGTTCGTCGAGTGCGGGAACATGCGGGACCCGCAGGACGCGGCCCGGCTCGTGGACGGCGCCTGGCGCCAGCGGGCGGCGTGGGGAATCGCCGAGGGAATCATGAGTTTTCTGCGTGGGTAGTATGCCCTGCCCCGGCCTGGCAGACTCCTGCGCCGGGCCGACGATAGGGTCAGCCTACGATGGAGGGTCACCCCCCTCGCTTCCCGCCTCCGCGCGGCGGCGACACGCCCCCTTCACGAGCGACCGACCAGACGACCGACGAAGGACCTTCCTGAAGTGAACATCCGCTCCCTCACGAGAGGCGATGGCGTGGTGATCGGAGCAGCGGTGTTGCTCTTCATCGCGTCGTTCCTCGACATGTACTCGATCGACGGGGCCATGGAGAGCGCCGAGTACCCGAACGCCTGGGACAGCGGCCCCACCCTGATGAGCATGTTCCTGGCCGGCGTGATCGCCGCCGGACTGATCGTTTTCTCCCACACCCAGCCGCAGCCGCGCAAGGTGGTCGGGTTGGACCTCGGTCAGTTCGGGGTGGCCTTCGCGATCTTCTCCGCGTGGAGTGCGCTGGGCAACATCTTCGACCCGGCGGGCCCGTTCGACGGGAACGGTGCGTTGCTGTCCCCGGACGCGGGCGCCGGACTCATCCTCGGCCTGATCGCGGCCGTGCTGCTCGCGGGCGCCGCGGTGGCGACCCCGCTGGTGCCGGCGCTGAAGGCGCCGCTGATGGGTGCCCCGCGCCCGGCGGCGGCCCCGCAGCCGTACGGTCAGCAGCCGCCCGGCGGCTACGGCTACCCGGCCGGTCCGGGCGGCCAGCAGCAGCCCTTCGGCGGTCAGCAGCCGAACGCCTTCGGCACCCCGGGCCAGCCCGCGGGTGACCAGGCGCCCCAGCCCGGCCCCGCGGCGGCGCCCGGGCCGCAGTCGTCCGGCGGGGACTTCTCGCCGTTCTGGTTCGCGGTGCCGGTGACCCGGCAGCTGTTCCCGGAGGACGGCTCGCCCAACCCGATCGCCGAGCTCACCCCGGGCACCTGGTACCTGGCCGTGGAACAGCGCGGTCCGGGTCTGGTGGCGCAGACCCAGGACGGCCGCAGGGGCGTCCTCCAGGACACCTCGGGCATCCAGCGGGGCTGATCACGGCCCCTCCCTCCGCACACGGCGTCGGCCCGCCACCCCGATCGGGGTGGCGGGCCGACGCCGTGTCGGTGGGTCCTACGCGGGGACGTGGCCCTCGGCGTAGCCGGCGGCGTATGCCTCGGTCGGGGGGACGACGGTGATGACGTCGATCAGCACGCCGTCCGGGGCCTCGACGATGAAGTGGCGCTGGCCGAACTCCTCGGTGCGCAGGGGCAGGAGTTCGACGAGCCCGGCGCCGTCGACCAGTCGGCGGTGCTCCGCGTCGACGTCGTCCACCTCGAAGTTGAGCAGGAGGCAACCGTCGAGCGGGGCCCGGTGGCCTTCGGGGACGCTGGGGTGGGTGGGGTCCAGGAGGGCGAGTTCGTAGTGCGGGGCGTCGGGGCGGTGCAGACTGACGTACCAGTCGGCCTCGAAGCTGATCGCGAACCCCAGATGGCGGGTGTAGAAGTCGCGGGCCGCGGCGAGGTCCCGGGTGCCGATCACCGGGTAGAAGCCGCCGAGTCTGCTGGTCATCGCGGAAACCTTTCGTCGCGGGAAGGGCTGCACCCAGGTTCACATACCCCAAGTATGTGAACCTGGGGATTAGCATACCCTGGGTACGCGAAATCGAGGGAAGGGGCGGGGATGGCGGTCAGCCGGGCGGAACAGCGGGCGATGACGCGGCGGGCGCTGCTGACGGAGGGGCGGCGCCGGTTCGCCGCGGACGGGTACCACGCGGTGGTGCTGGCCGAGGTCGCCGAATCGGTCGGCGTCACCAAGGGCGCCGCCTACCACCACTTCGCCAGCAAGGCGGGGCTGTTCCGGGCCGTGGTCGCCCAGGTGCAAGGCGAACTCGGCAAGGCGGTGGCGACCGCCGCCGAGGCGCACGACGACCCCTGGGAGCAGCTGCGGGCCGGCTGCCGGGCCTTCCTCACCGCGGGCGGGGACCCCGCGGTGCGGCGCATCGTGCTGGTGGACGCCCCGACCGTGCTGGGCTGGGACGAGTGGCGGGCCATGGACGAGGACTCCTCCGCCCGCCACCTGGCCGAGGCCCTGCACGGGCTGATCGCCGCCGGCGTCCTGCCCGAACAGCCCGTGGAGCCGCTGGCCCGACTGCTGTCCGGCGCGATGAACGAGGCCGCGCTCTGGCTGGCGCGCACCGCGGAACCCGGCGCCCTCGACGCCACCGCCCGGGCGCTGGACCGGTTGTTGGACGGCCTGCGCGCCTGACCCGCCCGGGCGGGTCAGGCGCAGCAGACCGGTTCGACGCCCCGGGGCAAGCGGTCGGCGGTGAACACGGCACGGGTCGGCTCGTGCCCCCCGAGCACGGCCACCGCGAGCAGCACCGCGCCCGCGGTCCACGCGGTGCGCTCCTCCGGCCAGACCGCCCGGTCCTCGTAGACGTAGCCGGTCCAGTACAACCCGCTGGCGTCGTCGCGCAGATGGCGCATCGCCACCAGCACCTCCCGGGCCCGCTCCGGATCGCCGGCCACCCACAGTGCGAGGGCGAGTTCGGCGGACTCCCCGCCGGTCACCCAGGGGTTGGGGGCCACGCAGCGCACCCCCAGCCCGGGCACCACGAAGCGCTCCCAACCGGCCGCGAGCCGCTGACGGGCCGCCCCGCCCGTCACCGCGCCGGCCAACACCGGGTAGTACCAGTCCATCGAGTAGCGGGACTTGTCGAGGAAGCGTTCGGGGTGACAGCGGATCGCATGGCGCAGCGCACCGACCGCGAGTTCCCAGTCCGGCCGGGGGTCATCGAGGTGGTCGGCGAGCGCCAGGGCGCAGCCGAGCGCCTGGTGGATGGAGGAACTGCCGGTGAGCAGGGCGTCGGTGACGGGCGTGCCGTCCGCCCCGCGGCGCCAGCCGATCTGCCCGCCGGGCTGCTGGAGGGCGAGCACGAAATCGACCGCTGCCCGGACGGTGGGCCACATCCGGTCGGCGAACGCCTCGTCGCCGGTGGCCAGGTAGTGGTGCCAGACGCCGACCGCCACGTAGGCGCAGAAGTTGGTCTCCCGGGTGCGGTCGGTGATGCGCTCCGGGTCCCCGTCCGCATAGGCCGCGTACCAGGAGCCGTCCGGGTTCTGGTGGTCGGCGAGCCAGTCGTAGGCGCGGGCCGCCGCCTCGTGCTCCCCCGCCGTGTCCAGCGCCATCGCCGCTTCGGTGTGGTCCCAGGGGTCGAGGTGGTGGCCGCGGAACCAGGGGATGGCCCCGTCCGGCCGTTGCAGGTCGCCCACCGCACGGACGGTGGCGGCGGCCTGGGCCGCGGTCAACACCCCGGGCAGGACCAGGTGGTGGGTGCGGGGGGTGGTCACCGGGCGCCCACGGGCGGCAGCTGCGGTTTGGTCGCGTAGGCCACGAAGCTCTTGCCGAGCAGCGGATTGAGGGCGCGTTCGGCGGCGCGGGTGGCCAGCGGCTTCTTCATGATGTCCCAGACCAGCAGCTTGTGGTACGCCCGCACCGGCAGCGCCCGGTCGTTGTCGACGCCGAAGGCGCACTTGAGCCACCAGTAGGGCGCGTGCAGGGCGTGCGCATGGTGGCTGCCGTAGGGGCGCAGTCCCGCCTCGCGCAGCCGGGCCAGCAGTTCGTCCGCCCGGTAGATGCGGATGTGGCCGCCCTCCACCTCGTGGTACGCGTCGCTGAGCGCCCAACAGATCCGCTCCGGCCCGTAGCGCGGGACGGTGACCGCGATCCGGCCGCCGGGGCGCAGCACCCGCACCATCTCGGCGAGCAGGCCCTTGTCGTCGGGGACGTGTTCCATCACCTCGGAGACGATGACCACGTCGAAGGAGGCGTCCGGGAAGGGCAGGGCCAGGGCGTCGCCCTCCAGGGCGGTGGCGGTGGCGCCGGCGGGCGCCTCCCCCGCCTCCCGCATCGCCGCGAACCACTTGGCGACCTCGCGCACCTCCTCGCCGTTGCGGTCGAGCGCGACGACCCGGGCGCCGCGCCGGTAGCACTCGAAGGCGTGGCGGCCGGCGCCGCAGCCGAGGTCCAGGACCCGGTCACCGGGGGCGAGCGGGAAGCGGGTGAAGTCGACGGTCAGCATCAGCGGTTGCCCCCCACGGGTGCGGTCGTGCCCCGACCGGCACGACCGGCCGGGGCCTGGGCGCGGTCGAGGGCCGCGCGGTAGTGCCGGACGGTGCCCTCGGCGGCCTTCGCCCAGGTGAACCGGGCGAGCACCCGCTCCCGGCCGGCCGCGCCGAGCCGGGCCCGCAGGTCGGCGTCGCCGAGCAGCCGTCCGAGGGCCGCGGCGAGGGCCCCGGCGTCCGCCGGCGGCACCGCGAGGCAGGTCTCGCCGTCGGGGCCGGCGACCTCGGGGATGGCTCCGCCGGTGGTGGCGACGAGCGGGGTGCCGGTCGCCATGGCCTCCGCGGCGGGCAGCGAGAACCCCTCGTACAGCGAGGGCACGCAGGCGATGCGCGCGGAACGGATCAGGTCCACCAGTGCGGTGTCGCTGACGCCCTTGACGAACTCCACCGCCCCGTCGAGCCCGTGCCGGGCGATCGCCCGGGCCACCGGCCCGTCCTCGGCCCGCCGGCCCACCACCACCAGGTGCGCACCGGGGTGGTGGGTCCGCACCACGGCGAGCGCCTCCACCAGGTGCACCAGGCCCTTCAGGGGGACGTCGGCGCTGGCGGTGGTGACGATCCGGCCGGGCACCTCGGCGACGGAGGGGTCGGGGGCGAACAGTTCGGCGTCGGCGCCGATGGGGACGACGTGGACCCGATCGAGGCGCACCCCGAGGTGGTCGACGATCTCCCGGCGGGAGCTGCCGGAGACGGTGAGCACCGTGGGCAACCGGCGGGCCACCCGCTTCTGCATCCGGGTGAAGGCGTACCAACGGCGCAGCGAGACCCGCCGCTTCCAGTCCGCCGCGGCGTCGAGTTCGACCTGCCGGTCCACGGTGACGGGATGGTGCACTGTGGTGACCAGCGGCGCCCCCAGGTCGCCCAACTGTCCGTAGCCGAGGGTCTGGTTGTCGTGGATGACGTCGAACTCGCCGCGGCGTCCGCGCAGGTGCCGGCGGGCCCGCAGGGAGAAGGTGAGCGGCTCGGGGAAGCCGCCGGCGCGCATGGTGGCGAACTCCAGGCGGTCGACCCAGTCGCGGTACTCGTCCCGGGCGGGGGTGCGGAAGGGGTCGGGCTCCCGGTAGAGGTCCAGGCTCGGCAGTGCGGTGAACCGCAGCCCCTCCAGCCCCGGGCCGCCGTCCAGGACGGGATAGGGCTGGGCGCCGATCACCTCGACGGAGTGCCCGAGGCGCACCAGTTCCCGGGACAGGTGCCGGACGTAGACGCCCTGGCCGCCGCAGTGGGGGTTCCCCTTGTAGGTGAGCAACGCGATCCGCAGCGGACGGTCCCCGATCGGCCCGTCGCCCTGCGCGTCCCCCGGCCGAGGACGGGCCTCCATGGCCTCAGCGGTCACTCGTTGGCCCCCTTCTCGTGACAGTGCGCCCGCGACCCCACGCACGGCGGCGAACGGGGAACACGTTCCTGGTCGGGGCGGTCAGGAAGGCCGAATCTACCGGCTGGTAGCCCCGTGCGGCCGAGCGGCCCCGGTGATTCGCGCCACGCGGTGCGTGCTGCGCCGCGCGGGCCGAACCGCGAGGGGCTCCGCACGCGGTCGACCGGGAGGCCCTAGCCCGCGGCCGGGTGCATGCCCCTGACGCGGACGGTCTCCGATGCGGCGTCGGAGCCGAGGAAGTCGAGGACCTCACGGGCCGGACCCGGCCGGGTGGAGGCAGCCAGGACGCCCCCGCCGAACGTGGAACGGATCGCCGTGTCGCCCGGTAGCGGGCCGATGACGACGACGTCCGGCAGGTCCATCAGCTCGCTGTGCTGCTGGAAGGCCAGATCGGCCCGCCCCGACGGCAGCAGGCTGCCCGCCGGCACCCCCGGCGGCGTCCGGACGAGCCGGTCCCGGAGCTCTCCGGCGAGGCCCAGCCGCGCGATCAGGTCGACGAGGGCCTGGCCGCTGGGGCCCGTGGAGTGGGCGATCCCCTCCGCTTGCAGGAGCGCGGCCCGCAGGTCGTCCTCCGACCCGAACGCCGGGACCGGCGCGCCCTTCGGCACGGCCGCGACGACCTGGGACACCCACAGCGGACGCACCGTGCCGCGGAGGAGGAGACCCTCCTGTGCCAGAGCGGCCAGCGCCCCGTCGGCGAGCACGAGGAGGTCCGCCCCGGCGCCCTCGCGCACCCGGCGGGCGATCTCGATCCCGCCCGCGGAGTCGAAGCGCACCGGGATCGCGTGGTCGCGTCGGATGCGTGCGGCGAGTTCCGTGACGATCGGACGCGTCGCCATCGAGGACAGTCCGGAAATCTCCTGGTTCACGTTGCCTCCTTGCTGTCGGGCGGATGGTACGGGGCGGTTCGAGCCGGTCTGCGAGACTTCCCCCGTGAGCACCACCGGGAACACGGCGGCCGGAAAGGTCCTCAAGGTACTCGCCGCCTTCGATCGCGAGCGTCCGTCGCGGACGCTGTCCCAGATCGCCCAGGACACGGGCCTGGCCCTGAGCACCGCACACCGCGTGGTCGCGGAACTGGCCGAGTGGGGGGCGCTGGAACGCGATGGAGACGGTCATGGCACATCGGGCTGAGGTGGGAGGTCACCTCCGGCTGTCCCCGCACCCAGATCCTGCGCGATGCGGCCCTGCCCTTCATGCAGGACCTCACTTCTCCTCCTGGATGACCCGGCTGCTGCACACCACGCCCGGCGACGGTGCGTTCGACCTGCGGCGCCAGCTCGGCGAACTCGACAACGTGGTCGGCACCCGCACCGGGCGCGCCCACCTCGCCGAGCAGTACACCGGTTGGCCCGCCAGCACCCCGGGCTGACCCGACGAACATCAGGGGCCCGCACACGGCCATCGACTGTCACGGTCGTTTCGGGCCGGAACACGGGATCGCGGAGGCGTTCCGTGACCACGCCCCCACCACGCCGACGAGCCGCCATTCCCGCCGGTGTGACCGGTTCACGGTCACACCGGCCGTGGATCGGAGACAGCGGAGCAGGCCCTGCGGCACCCGGAAGATCTCCTCAACGCCGTACGGCTTCGCGTGGAATCCGAACAGGACGTCCTGGTCAGCAGTCAGGATGCACCGGCTGGACGGTGGACGGCACCCCCTTCCAGAACGGTCGTGTCGCTGGATGGTCCGTTCGCGCACGGTGCGCGCGTCGGCAAGGCGGCCCGGGGCAGACGATCTACGCCCCGGGCCGCCGCGCGCGACCAGCGTGGGCACGTCCCGTCCTGCCCGGCTCCGCACGGCGGCGACGGCTGCGCGTGACTCGCGCGTTGCCGGGGAACGCCCCGGCAACGCGGGCGGCCCGCCCCCGGTCACACCGCGGGGCGGGCCGCACCGGGGCCGGGGACCGTCCCGGTGGGCTCGGCGTCAGGGCTCCGCCGGGGCGTCCGCCGGGTGGGCGGGGGAAGCGAGCCAGGCCAGGGCGGCGACCAGTAGGGCCCGTACGCCCGTGTCGAGGGTCGGCTGGAGCACGGGGGCGAACTGCGGGCTGTGGTTGCCGGGCACCGTCGTGGCCACCGTTCCCGCGGCATCGGCCTCGGCGTACCGGTCGGGCGCCGTGCCGCCGATGCACCAGTAGGTGTAGGGGACGCCGAAGGCACGGGGGATCTCACTGAAGTCCTCGCTCGCGGGGAGCGCCTCCATGGTGCCGGCGGCGTCGCCGAAGTGCGCGGAGAAGGCGGCGGCGACCCGGCTGGTGGTGTCGTCGTCGTTGACCGTCGGCGGGAACGCGGCCGTCCGTTCCACCTCGGGCGGCCTCGGGCTGCCGGACGCCTCGCACTCGGCGCGCACGATCCGGCCGATCGCGTCGAGCACGTGGGCGCGCGCCCGTTCGTCGTGGGTGCGGACGTTGATCTGGAGTTCCGCGGTGTCCGGGATGATGTTCGGTCCCGTGCCCGCGTGGATCGACCCGACGGTCACCACCGCTCGCGTGGCTGCGGACAGTTCGCGCGAGACGACGGTCTGGAGACGTACGACGATCATCGCGGCCAGGACCACCGGATCGACGCCGAGGTCGGGGGTGGACCCGTGCGTCCCCCGACCGTGAAGGGTGACGCGCAGACTGTCCGCCGTCGCCATGAAGGGGCCGCTCCTGGTACGGACCTGCCCGGCCGGCAGAGGGGTCACGTGCTGTGCCAGGGCGACGTCCGGTTGCGGGACGCGCTGGCGGAGACCGTCGGCGATCATGGTTCGTGCACCGTCTCCCCGTTCCTCCGCGGGCTGGAACAGGGCGATCAGGGTGCCCCTCCAGACACCGCGGTGGGTGGACATGAGATCGGTCAGGCCGAGCAGACAGGTCAGGTGGACGTCGTGCCCGCAGGCGTGCATGACGCCCCGGTGCTCCGAGGCGTAGGGCAGCCCGGTGGCCTCGGCGACCGGCAGGGCGTCCATGTCCGCGCGGAGGAGGACGGTGGGTCCCTCGCCGTTGTGGAGGACTCCTGTGACGCCGGTGGTGCCGATGTGCTCGGTGGTCTCCAGTCCCTGGGCGCGTAGCCGTGCGGCGATCAGCGCGGCGGTGCGGACCTCCTGATGGCCGACCTCGGGATGGCGGTGCAGATCGCGGTAGAGGGCCTCCAGATCGGATCGGAGGGTGTCGTCGAGGCCGGCGAGCACGGTGCGGGCGGCGGCCTCGGTGGCCGTGGGCGTGGGTGCCGCGGTCGGGTCACCCGGACGTGGGCGGGATTGCATGGGACCTCTTCCTCCGGGGGCGGGTCGGTCAGTCGGTCGCGACGGCGTACCCGGTCCGGCGGTCCGGCTCGGGTTCCGGCCGGGCGGCGACGGGGGTGAGCGGGGCGGCGGGCAGCACCCGCGAGGTGCCCCAGGCCACGGCGTAGTTCACCAGCAGGGCGACCAGGCCGGGGCTCACACCGGCGAGGTCGGGCGGGCTGTACTGGAACCAGACCAGGACCGCGGAGCCCGCCGCGATGCCGACGCCGAGTGCGGCCGGGGACATCCGGCGGGCGAAGAGCATGGACGTCATCGTCGGTACGGCCTGGGCACCGATCGCGAAGACCAGGGCGAGCACCGTCGCCATCAGTGACGAGGAAGTGGCGGACAGGAGGCCGGCGGAGAGCAGGAAGGCCGCGGAGAGCAGCCTGGTGGCGGTGGACTGCTTCCGCTCGGGGACGCCCGGGAGGATGTTGCGGGCGATCATGCCGGCGGAGGTCAGTGCGAGGGCGGCCAGGACGAGCATCGCAGCCAGTCCCGCGGCGGCGGCGACCACGCCCACCCCCCAGTCGGGCAGCAGATCCCGCGCGGCGACGAGGAAGACGCCGTTCGGATCGGTGCCGACGGTGCGGTGGGCTGCGCCGTAGAAGCCGACGAGCGCCAGGAAGGGGAACATCAGCATGTACAGCGGCATCAGGACGAGGGACTTCTTGACGGCCCCCTCGGAGCGGGAGGGGAGCAGGAACTGGGCCTGAAACCCGAGGTACATGCAGAAGCTCTGGAGCACGATCGTGGTCATGACGTAGCGCAGTGCGTCCCCGCCGGTGGTGATCTGGGTGGCCGGCAGCACCGACGGATCGAAGATGTTCTGGATGCCGCCCGCCTTCGCGAGCACGGCGATGCCCATCAGCAGCACGCCGAGGACCATGCAGGTGTCCTTGAGCACGGCCACGTACGCGGAGGACCGCATGCCCGCCGCGGCGACGTACAGGAGCGCCATGCCGCAGCCGAGGACGGCGGCGCCCGTGGGCGAGAGGCCGACGTCCAGCCCGGTCAGGACGGCGCGGAGCCCGAGGACCTGGTTCATGCCGTTGGCGAGGAGGGCCGCGACCATGACGAGGGCGATCAGGCGTTCCAGCATGCGGCTGGAGAAGTGGCGGCGCACCAGGTCGACGAGGGTGAGGGCCTGGTAGCGGCGGGCGGCGCGCCACAGCAGGGGCGCGGTGAAGTACCCGATCGGGTAGGCGAGGAGGATGTACCCGTAGAACCAGATGCCGTAGCTCGCGCCGGCCGCGTAGATGCCGCCGGTGAAGCCGAGCAGGGAGGTGACCGAGTACATCTCCCCCACGGCGAGGAAGTAGACGAGCCAGGTCGGCAGCGAGCGGCCCGCAACCAGCATCTCGCCGACGCCCTTGCCCCGGGCGTGGCGCCGGGCGGCGAGGGCGAGGCCGATCGAGGTGGCCAGGAACAGGAAGAAGACTGCGGCGGTCATCTGTCGGCGACCTCTCCTTGGGTGCCTGAGCCCTCTGTGGGCGGCGGGGTCGGGGCGTCGCCGAACTCGTGGCGGTCGTAGTGCCACCAGGCGAGCCACATGCACAGCGAGCTGAGGGGTGCCCAGGCGAACAGCCAGGCGAACACGGCGGGGAAGCCGAGGACGAGCCGGGTCGACCCGGCGAGGAACGGAACGCCGACGAGGACCGCCAGCGCGGGGATGCCGAGCGCCAGGACGAGCGAGCCGGCTCGGACCCGGCCCGTGGCCGGGTCCCCGGGGGTGCCGGTGGAATGGGTCACGAGGCCGGCCCCCCGATGGCACGCTCGTAGCGCACCACGCCGCCGACGACGGTCGCCTCGACACGGACCTCGCGGAGCGCGTCCGGTTCCGCAGTCGTGGGATCGGTGTCCAGGACGGTCAGGTCGGCGACCTTTCCTGGCTCGACGGTGCCGTGGGTCGTCTCGGCGTGGCCGAGCCAGGCGGCCTCGGAGGTGTAGGCGCGCAGGGCGTCCTCGACGCCGACGCGCTGTTCCGGGCCGAGGACCCGACCGGAGCGGGTGCGGCGCGCGGTCGCACACCACATGGCTTCGAGCGGTGAGACGGGGGTGACCGGTGAGTCGGAGTGCAGGCCGAAGCGGATGCTCCGGCGCCGTAGGGAGGCCAGCGGCGAGATGCGGCCGGCCCGTCGGGGGCCGAGCCACCGATCGTGGTGCTGGTCACCCCAGTAGTGCACGTGTTTGACGAAGACCGACGCCAGGACCCCGTGTTCGGCCAAGAGGTCCAACTGGTCCTCCCGGATGGTCTGGCAGTGCTCGATCCGGTGGCGCGGAGCACGGGCGTCGCCGGCGTGGCGGTACGCGTCGAGTACGGCGTCGATGGCGGCGTCCCCGTTGCCGTGGGTGGCGATCTGCCAGCCCGCGGCGGTATACCGGGCGACCGCCCTGCGCAGTTCGCCGGGCGTCATCGACATCAGGCCGTGGGCGTCGGGATCGCACTCGTAGGCGTCGCGCAGGCATGCCGTCAGTCCCTGGAGCGCGCCGTCCGCGACGAGTTTGACCCCGCCGACCTCGAAGCCTCCGGGCCCCTCGGTGCGGGCGAAGGCGACCGGACCCCGCTCCACCGCGTCGAACTCGTCGATCACCTCGTGGCGGAGGAAGCCGCGGACGGAGGGGCCGAACCGACCGGTGCCGCAGACCCTTGCGTAGGCGTCGAGTTCGGCCGCACCCGCGACCAGTCCGACGCCGAGGTCGTGGACGGTGGTGATGCCGTGGCGCAGGTACTCCGCGCCCGCCGCCGCCAGGCACGCGTCGAGCAGGTCCGGAGTCACCGGCGGCAGTGCCTCCGCGACCTGGAGGACGGCGGCCTCGGCCAGCAGGCCGTTGGGCTCGCCGTCCGGATCGCGCCCGACGACGCCGTCCGGCGGCGGCGGCGTGTCCCGTCCGATGCCGGCGAGGCGCAGGGCGGCCGAGTTGCACACCCCCTGGTGGGTGGAGGCGTGCAGGATCGCGACCGGGTTGTCGGGGGCGGCCCGGTCCAGTTCGGTGCGGGTGGGGTGGCGGCGCTCGCGCAACCGGGTGTGGTCGTAGCCGGCGCCCAGGACCCACTGGCCCGGTTGACGTTCGCGGGCCGCCGCGGCGACCCGTTCCAGGATGTCGGCGACCGAGTCGTTGGACGGGCTGGAGGCGTCCACGGGCGCGGACGCGACCATCCCCACCCACAGCGGGTGGGTGTGGGTCTCCAGGAACCCGGGGGTGACGACCCGGCCCGCCAGGTCCCTGCGCTCGGTGCCCGGTGCCGCCAGGGCGAGCATCTCGCGACTGGTGCCGGTGGCCAGGACCAGGCCGTCGCGGACGGCCACGGCCTCCGCGCGCCGGCCGACGCGGTCGAGGGTCAGGACGCGGCCGTTGTAGAGCACGAGATCGGGCGGCAGCGAGTCCGCGGATTCGCCCCGGGGGGACGAACGGGGGGACCGGGGAAGTGTCTGCATCATGATCGACTGGACCTCTGAAAGGTACGGATGTACAGAAAGGGGAAGGCAGAGCGCCAGCTGGCTGGAACAGTGAGGGAATGATGCACAGCACCGCGGACATGCGGGACACAATGCTTGATTCCTGCGATCTGGAGGTGCAAGTGACGGAAAGCGGCAGCGCGAGTGCGGGAGTCGCGGCCCGTGCGGCCATCGACGAGACGGACCTGGCGATCATCGAGGCGCTCCAGACCAGCCCGCGGGCCAGCTGGTCCCGGATCGCCGGCGCGGCGGACGTCAGCCCCTCCACCGCGCAGCGCCGCTGGGAGCGCCTGACCAGCCAAGGGTTGGCGTGGCTGACCGCGTACCCGGCCTTCTCCGAGGAACAGATCGGCTATCTGGAGATCGACTGCGAGCCCGGTCGCATCGACGCGGTCGCGGCGGATCTCGCCACCTGGCCGTGGGCGTTCACGGTCGAGCACATGGCCGGGGAGTACGACCTGCTGGTCTCCGTCGTCGCAGCGGATCTCGCCGCCCTGTCCCTACTGGTGCGCCGGGACATCGCCGCACTCGCCGGAATCGGTCGGGTGCGCACGCGGATCGGCGGTCGCTGGTACACGGAGGGCAGCGACTGGCGGCTGCGCGCCCTGGACCGCACCCAACGGGCGGCTCTGGCTCCGGAGCGCGGCGCACCCGCACTCCAGCGGGGCGTCCGCGGACCGGCCGCCGCCGCGATCGCGGCGGACATGCGGCCGCTGGTGGACGAGTTGGGCCGGGACGCCCGGCTCCCGTGGACGGAACTGGGCCTGCGAACGGGGCTGGGCGAACACGCCGCCCGTCGTCGTTCCCTCAGACTGATCAGGGAGAACGTGCTCTTCGTCCGGTGCGACTTCGCGCACGCGCATGCGGGGTGGCCCGTCTCCCAGACGATGACGCTGGACGTACCGCCCCACCAACTCGACGCGGTGGGCACCCGCGTGGCACGCCTTCCTGAGGTGCGGATGGCCGGCGCGGTGACCGGTACGGGCAATCTCCTGGTCACGCTCTGGGCGCGGGGGTTCGACGACTGCCACGCCGTGGAGTCGGCCGTCACGGCCGAGCACCCGGTGCGGGTCCAAGGGCGGAGCATCTCGGTTCACACGTACAAGCGGATGGGGCGTCTGCTCGACGGGACGGGGAAGGCGGCCGGAGGGCACGTGGTGGTGATGGCGTACCGGCCCGACGGCTGGTGAATCCCAGCCGGCCCCGGCCGGGGCGGGGCCCAACGGCCCAGGGCGGGCAAGGAGTGGCCGCGCTCGCCCTGCCCCGGTGGACACGGACCGGTCGACAGCGCGACCGCCGTGCTCCTGCCGGTGCGGCCGACCGAGTCCACCCGCTGGTGGCCCCGCGAAGCGGACGGCCCCGGTGATGCCCGCCGCGCACGGCCGGCAACCTGTCGGAGACGGGCCCCGGCGGGCACGAGGCGGCTGGTGAACCCCGCGCTGCACAGCCGCTCGTACGCCCGCAGGACGTCTTCGGGCACGTCCTGCTCGATCAGGGGCCGCGGGTAGACCATGAGCCGCTGGAGCGCACCGACGAGCATGTCGATCACGAGTCGGCCGTCGCCGAGTCGTCGACGTACTCGGGAAGCTCCATGGGAGCCGAGGTGCACACGAACTCGACACCGGACCACAGTTCCCTGGCCGTCGCGTACGCCCGGCGCTGCCCGTAGGGCTTGGAGACGAGCAGGACCGACGAAGCCTCCACGCCCTCGGCCTCCAGGGGCGCCCGCGAACACGTGATGTTCCGGTCCCGGACGGTTCGCGCGTCCTGCCACGCCTGGAGCGGGATCACTGCTCCGTCCTTCGGTGAGGTCCGTCGCCGGGAGCAACCCCGGCCCCGGCAACGGACCAGGCGGAGGCGAACGCGTGACCGGGTCCGGGACGCAGCTCGGCACGGACCCGGTGATCGCGGAGCACCGATGAGGCCCGGGGCCGAGCAGGCACTGTGCGTCTCCCCGTGACCGCGATGGTGGTCGTCCTGGCGTTCGCCGTCGCCCGCTGAACTCCGTCCGGGCGGGCCGACCGGGACGGCTCAGCGCCCGCCCGGCCCGCCCGGACCGTTCAGCCGGACCAGTCCACCGGCAGGTGGATCATCTTGTGCTCGAAGTAGGCGGCGTACCCCTCGGGGCCGAACTCCCGCCCCAGGCCGGAGTTCTTGTAGCCGCCGAACGGGCCGAGCACGTCGACGCCGAAGGTGTTCACCGAGTAGGTGCCGGTGCGCACCCGGCGCGCCACGTCGAGCCCGCGCTCCGGGTCCTCGGTCCACACGCTGCCGGAGAGGCCGTACTCGGAGTCGTTGGCGATCCGCACCGCCTCCTCCTCGTCCCGGTAGGGGAGCAGGCAGACCACCGGGCCGAAGATCTCCTCCCGGGCCACCCGCATGGAGTTGTCGACGTTGCCGAAGAGGGTGGCCTCCACGTACCAGCCCCGGTCGAGGCCGTCCGGGGTGCCGCCGCCCACCAGGACCTGGGCCCCCTCCTCGCGGCCGAGCCGGATGTAGTCGAGGGAGCGCCGCTGCTGGCGTTCGGCGACCAGCGGGCCGAGTTCGGTGGCGGGGTCGAGGGGGTCGCCCGCCTTCAGGGAGCTGGCCGCGGCGGCGAAGGCGTCGGCGAACTCGTCGTGCCGGGCCCGGGGCACCAGGATGCGGGTCTGGGCCACGCACGCCTGGCCGTTGAGGAGGTAGGCGAACGGGGTGATGCCGGCGACGGCGGTGTCCGCGTCGGCGTCCGGGAGGACCACCGCCGCCGACTTGCCGCCCAGTTCCAGGGTGACCCGGGTGAGGTTGCGGGCGGCGACCTCCATCACCCGGCGGCCGGCGGCCGCGGAGCCGGTGAAGGACACCTTGTCCACGTCGGGGTGGCCCACCAGGTGCTCGCTGACCTCGCGGTCGGCGCACAGGATCGACAGCACGCCCTCGGGCAGGCCCGCGTCGGCGACCGCCTCCGCGAGGACGTACGCGTCCAGCGGGGTCTCCGGGGAGGTCTTCAGGACCACCGGGCAGCCGGCGAGCAGGGCCGGCGCCAGTTTGGCCGCGGCGGTGAACTGGGGGACGTTCCACGGCACGATCGCCGCCACCACGCCGACCGGCTCCCGGCGCACCAGCAGCTTGCCCAAGGCGCCCTCCCGGGGCTCCTCGTAGACGAAGTCGCGGGCCACGGACATCGCCGCGTCCCACACGGCGAGCGCGCCGAGCGCCTGCATCCGCAGGCTGGACGTGTACGGGGTGCCGTTCTGGGCGGTGATGAGCCGCGCTATCTCCTCGTGGCGGGCGGCGAGGCCGTCCCTGATCCGGCCCACCGCGGCCAGCCGTTCGGTCAGGCCCATCCGTGGCCAGGGCCCGTGGTCGAAGGCGCCCCGCGCGAGGGCGACCGCCCGGTCCACGTCGGCGCGCGAGGCGCTCGGCACCCGGGCGAACACCTCCCCGGTGTGCGGGGACACCACTTCTATGACCTCGGCGCCGAGGGGCTCGGTCATCGTCCCGCCGATGAACAGCTTTCCGTGCTCCACCTGGTCGGTCATGCCTGGAATCGCCTCCCCGCGGTGCCCTGCCGGGCCCGCCTTCGGGTGATACGCGTTCGCGATGCACACACCAGGTCAGGTGTTCCCCGCGACACAGCACGCCAACCGACCCAAAGGGGGCAGCGCGGGCGCGGGGCGGCTCACTCCGGGGCGGGCTCCGCTCCGGTGCGACGGGCGTGCCACTCGCGGGCGATCTCGTCCAGGTCGAAGGGTTTGAGGCCGAGCGGGGGGCCGGGGGGCGGTTTCAGCATCATGTCGAGGATCTTGGGGTTGACCTCGGCGACGATGCGGCGGGCCGCCGCCGCGGACGGCGCCGCCCAGGCGGCGGCGAGGGCGTCCTCGGCCTCCTTGCGCAGGGCCAGGCTCGGCGGCAGGCTGCTCAGCCCCTCGCGGACCATCTTGCGCTTGATCCACCAGAGTTCGTCGTACGGCGTCTCCACGCCCTCGTCGAAGGGGCGTCCCGCGCCCTCCAGGCCGGCGAACTCGCCGCGCTGCTGCGCATCGCGGATCTGCCGGTCGACCCATGACTCGAAACTCACTCCGGGCGGTTTCCGTTCGGTCATGTGGACATTGTCCCAGACGTCTCCCCTTGCGGCGGGGTGCTGTGCGACCCTCCCCCTGTCCGAACGAACGCCGGCAGAGCGGCGGAACGAAGGAGCGCAGGGGTGCTTGAGCTGACCATGGCGACGGTGTCGGAGGCGGACGCGGGTGCCACGGCGGGCATGCTGATGGCGGAGGCCGCGAGCGAGGCGGGCGCGGTGCTGCGGGTGGGGCGGGACCGGAGCACGTGCCGGCTGGCCACCCCCGCGGACTGGCTGTTCGTGTCCCGTGCCCATCTGGAGTTCCGCTGCGGTGCGGACGGCGCCTGGACGGTGTCCTGGCTGCGGGGGTCGCAGGTGGACCCGTCCTCCGAGGTGCGGCTCACGGTGGGCCGCGGCCCCTCGCAGCCCGTCCCGTACGGCGGCAGCGCGCCGCTGCCGCCGGGCTCCTCGGGGGAGCTCGTGGTGCTGGACCGCACCGGGCCCCGCTCGGTGAACGTGGGCTTCTACCACGAGCCCTGAGCCCGCGGGAGGCGCCCGGGAGCGGAGCCCGGCGGGCCGGGGTCAGTCGGTGACGCGTGCCAGCAGGAAGCCGTCGTACCCCTTGGTCCCGACCGTCTGCACGGCGGTGGCGCTCAGCCGGGGGTGGGCGGCCACCCGGTCGACCAGGGCACGGGTGCCGACCACGGCCGGGTCGGTGCTGTCCGCGTCGGTGACGGCACCGTCCCGGACGACGTTGTCGCAGACGATGACGGAACCGGGCCCGGTCAGCCGCACCGCCCAGTCGAGGTAGTGCGGGTTGTTCACCTTGTCCGCGTCGATGAAGACGAAGTCGAAGGGGGCGCCACCCTCGGCGGCCAGCCCCGGGAGGGCGTCGAGGGCCGGGCCGACGCGCACCTCGACCACCCCGTCCAGCCCCGCGCGGGCCAGGTTGCGCCGCGCCACCTCGGCGTGCGCGGCCTGGTGCTCCAGGGTGATCAGCCGGCCGTCGGCGGGCAGCGCCCGGGCCAGCCAGATGGTGCTGTACCCGCCGAGCGTGCCGATCTCCAGGATGCGCCGGGCGCCCTGCATCCGGGCGAGCAGCTGGAGCAGTTTGCCCTGGTTCGGGGCGACCGCGATCTGTGGGAGCCCGGCCGCGTCGCTCTCCCGCAGCGCCGCCTCCAGTGCCTCGTCCGCGGGTGCCAACGCGGACGTGAAGTAGTCGTCGACGGCGTTCCACCGCTCCTGCTCGGCCATGTGCTCGAACTCCGTTCCCCTGGTGTCTCCGTGGTCACGTCACGTGGTCATCGGTGCGTGGTCATCGGTGCGTCGAACCGAACCTATCCCGTGCCGTTCCGTCCGGGAACGGGCCGTTCGCCCCGGCGCGCGTGCGGTGCGGTCCTCCGGTGGAGTGGTTCGTGCGCGCCCGCGCACGCCCTGGACACCGCACCGGCGGGCGGTGCGGTGGACGGCCCGGGGCCGGAATCCGGGCGCCGCGGGGCGACCGGGAGGACGGGGCCGGCGCTCCGGGGACGTGACCGTCGTCTCCTTCCGCGTTCGGCGATGAGCGCCGACCGCACTATCGTCGTCCGGTCGAAGGAGTGGGACTGTCAGGCGAAGAGGGGGGTTGCCTGCGTCCTCTCCCACGGGCAGTGCGAGCCTCTTGGGGGCGCCCCGTCGAGCGGGACGCCCCTCAGGGGCGTCGACGAGCACGAACGAACGCAGACGGACGAGCAAGCATCGACGAGCCGCTGGCGAGCACCGACGGGCGCAGCGGACGGAACGGGGCGGGAGGGCCGACACGGCGTGGCGAAGGCGGAGCACGGACCAGGGAACGTCTTGGCGAGACCAGGGGGGTCGCCCGCGTCGGCGGTGGACCCCAGGATCGCGGCCGTCCGCGTCGGCCTGTGGTTGATGGCGGCGTTGCTGGCCGCCCGGCAGGTCACGGTGATACTGCGACAGCCGCCCGGTGAGCGCCTCACCGACCTGGAGACCTGGATCGGTCCGAACGGGGTGCTGCACGCGCCCGGTTCGCTGTACGACTCCGACCAGTTCTCGGGCACCCCCTTCAACGGTCTGGTGCTGCGGCCCTTCGTCAGCTCCGCCGAGGAGGCGCTCGGCTGGGGCTGGACCTTCGGCACCCTGCTCCTGGTCGCGGTGCTCGCGGTGGTCGCCGCGCGCGCGGTGCCCCAGCCGGTGTCGCGGCGCACCGCGCTGCTCGCCGTCCCGGTGGCGATCTGTCTGCTGATGCTGTCGCTGCCGGTGCGCAACACCCTGCACCTGGGGCAGACCAGCATCATCCCGGTCCTGTTCGTGCTGCTGGGCTGTTTCGCGGTGCGGGGGGAACGGGCCAGCGGGGTGTTGATAGGGGTGGGGGCGGCGTTCCAGCCGACCGTGCTGCTGTTCGCGCCGCTGCTGTGGCTGACGGGGCGCCGGAGGGCGGCGGTGGCGACCGGCGCGACCTTCGCGGGGTGCACCGCCCTCGCCTGGGCCGCGCTGCCCGAGGACTCGTGGACGTACTGGGTCCGGGAGATCGTGGGCGCGGGGCTCTCGGTGAACCCGGACGAGCTGGCCAACCAGTCCCTGCACGGCGCGCTGCTGCGGTTCGGGCTGAGCGGGCCGGCGGAGTGGGCGCTGTTCCTGGTGCTCGCCGCCGCCGTGGTCGTGGTCGGGGTGCGCCGGGCGGTGCGCTACGCGCGGGACGGGCAGCTGCTGCTGGCGGTGGCGGTCACCGGGTGCGTGGCGGTGGTGGTCTCGCCGACCGCCTGGCAGCACCAGTTGCTGTGGGTGCTGCTGGCCGTCGTCGGCCGGGTGGGCAGGCGGGCCGCGGACCGGCCGGTGTGGCCGGTGACCGTGGTGCTGGTGATGACGCTGCCCACCAAGATGCTGCTGCCGAACACGCTGGTGCTGCAACCGGTGCGGGAGAACGTCATCCTGATCACCGCGCTCGCCGCGGCCTGCTTCGTACCGTTCCTCTCCCGCACCTCGCCGTTCTACGGCGCTCCGACGCCCACCCGGTACGCGGCGCCGGTGCCCGCCCGCTGGCGGTGGGTGCCGCTGGTGCCGTTCTGGCGACGGGTGCTGAGCCGGCCCAACCTGCTGCTGGAGTTGTTGCTGATCCGGGTGGGGTACTCGGCCTACTCCAAGGTGCGGTTGGCCGCGGCCTCCGGGCGGGACACCGCCGAGGCGCACGGGGAGCAGGTCCACTCGATCGAGAAGGCGCTGTTCCTCGACGTCGAGCACTGGCTCAACCACAAGGTGGTGGACACCCCGTGGTTGGAGGCGTTCTTCAACTTCTACTACACGTCGTTCCACTTCCCGGTGCCGTTGCTGGTGCTGGGCCTGCTGTACGTGCGGCGGCCGGTGGACTTCCGGTGGGCGCGCACCGCGCTGGGCTTCGCCACCGTGCTGGCCCTGATCGGGTTCTGGCTGTACCCGCTGGCGCCGCCGCGACTGATGCCGGGCCTCGGGTTCGTGGACACCATCCACGGGGTGCAGGACTTCTCCAAGCCGGACTACGGCACGCTCACCGCGCTCACCAACCAGTACGCGGCGATGCCCTCGCTGCACTTCGGGTGGTCGCTGTGGTGCGGGGTGGTCATCGTGGTCCTGGCACCGAAGGCGTGGATGAAGGTGGTGGGGGCGCTGCACCCGGCGCTCACCGTGCTGGTGATCATCGGTACGGCCAACCACTGGGTGCTGGACATCGTCGGCGGTGCCGCGGTGGTGGCCGCGGGCTTCGGGCTCGGATACCTGTTCGCCGGCCCCCGGGCGCGGGGCGGCGGCGGTGCGGACGATCCGGTGCGGATCCCCGGTCAGCACGGACCGCGCCAAGCCCTCAGCGGGGTGGGCGCGAGCGGGGCCGCCGAACCCTCCGGCCCGTCGTCCGGATCGAAGGACTGAACCGGTAGGCGTACCCGGGGGCCCGGGTGGACGCGCTGCCAACGCGTCCACCCGGGCCCCCGGTACGTGGTGGGTCAGGAGCAGTCCTGCGCCGGGCGGCTGCGCCAGGACGAGTCGATGCGGTAGGTGCCGGGCTCGGTGGCGACGAGCCGGGTGTACTCCCCGTCCTGCTCCAGGCAGGCCCCTTCGGCCCGCAGCCACGGCGAGTACGCCACCCGGACGGTGGCGGCCCCGGCGCGGTCCATCCGGACGCGGAGCCCGGTGGCGGTGGACTCCAGGACGGTGGCGGGGGCGGCGGCCAGCGGCACGGCGTCGCGCACCCGGTAGACGCTCCAGTGGGCGTCCCGCCACACGGGTTCCAGCCACTCGGGCTCGGAGCGCACCAGGGCGGCCTCTTCCTCGGCGGGGCCGTCCGGACGCCCGTCGTGCATCACCACCAGGCCGACCGCCCAGCGGTCCAGCCAGGCCCGGTAGGTGGTCTCGGAGAAGGTGCCGTCGTAGAAGAGCCGGCCGCGTTCCACGTCGAGCTGCCGGTTCCAGCCGCGGGCGAGGTTGACGTGCGGGGCGAAGGCGGTGGCCTCGCGGTGGTTGCGGGCGGGCACCACCTCGACCCGGGTGCGGTCCGCGCCCAGTCGGTCCAGTGCGGCGATGACGTCGTCGGTGTTCGCCGCCCAGGCCGGCACCGTGGTGGAGATGTACAGGTCGTGCACGGTCTTGGGGGTGAGCCAGGCCAGCGACAGCACCAGCGCCACCGCGAGGCCGGCCCGTCGCGCCCGGGCCTGTCCGGGCACCAGCAGCGCCGCGAGCAGCACCGCCGGGGCGGCCAGCAGGGCGAGCCGCTCCACGTTGGTGCCGATCGGCGAGGAGATCAGGTACGTGAGGACGATCCCCACCGCGTAGATCGCCGCGGAGAGCCGCACCAGGCGCCAGGCGCGGGGCGCGGCGACGGCCACCACCAGCGCGAACACCGCGGGCTCCAGGATGCGGTGGACGGGCATGGGCTGTTCGCCCTTGAACGGGAACAGCACCGTGGTAAGGGCGACGACCAGGGCCGGGGGCGCCATCAGCGCCAGCGCCCGGCCCCAGTCCCGCAGCAGGAACCAGGCGCCGCCCGCGACCACCAGGAAGAGTCCGGAGACCGGGCTGGCGGCGGTGGACAGGGTGGCCAGCAGTCCGGCCGCCCAGAGCCTGCGGTGCCGTCCGGTCAGCACGAGCAGGGCTCCGATGCCGAAGGCGACGCCGAAGGCGAAGGTGGTGCGGCCGGAGGCGACGTTGGACCACAGGGCGACCGCGAGCAGCGCGGCGGGGGGCAGCGGACGGCGGAACCCGGTGCGCTCGACGAGGAGGGCCCCCAGCCAGGTGGCGGCGATCCCGGAGAGCACCGTGACGGTCCGCACGCCGAGGGCCGTCATCAGGTACGGGGACAGCAGGCTGTAGTTCGGCACGTGCATGCCGCCGTACCAGGACAGGTTGTAGGGGGTGCCGGGGTGGGCGGCGCTGAACGCGGTCCACGCCTCCTGGGCCGCGAGGTCGCCGCCGCCGGTACCGAGGAAGAGCCACCACACCGCGTAGACGGGCAGCGCGGGGAGGGTGACGAGCAGGGGCAGCCGGTGGCGCCGGGCGAAGCCGCGCGCCCCGCCCGAGGGGCGGGGCGCGGCCGGGGCGTCGAGGGGGCGCGCGGGGCGGGGAACCGTTCCCTGGGCGTGCCGCGGCGGGGCCTGGGCCGGGTCCGTGCGGGCAGTGGCGGGGAGTGACGGCTCGGCGACCACGGTGTCCAATTCTTCGCGGGGGCCCGCAGGGGCCTCGGGGGCAGGCTTCCGTCAGCCTAGACGCGGGGCACGGGCGGAACGTTCACGGGTCCTGCGGTTCCGTACGGGCCCGGGCGCACGTCGAGAGCGGCGGCACCCGGGTGGGTGCCGCCGCTCTCGGTGGTCTCGGCTGCGGGGCCGGCTCAGTACCAGCCGTTGGACTTCCAGAAGTCCCAGGCGCCGACGGGGCTGCCGTAGCGGTCCTCCATGTAGTCGATGCCCCACTTGATCTGGGTCTCGGCGTTGGTGCGCCAGTCCGTGCCGTGGGTCGACATCTTGGAGCCGGGCAGGGCCTGGACGAGTCCGTAGGCGCCGGAGGAGGAGTTCTGCGCCGTGACGTCCCAGTTGGACTCACGGGTGACGATCTTCTCGAAGGCGGTGTACTGCGCGTCGTTGGGCAGCAACTTCTTCGCGATCGCCTTCGCGGACGTCGCCTTGGCCTGGGCGGTGACCGGGGCGGCCTGCGCGGTCGCGGCCTGGGCCGGCGCGGCGGCGAGCACCATGCCGGTCGTGGCGGCGGCCACGGCGGCACCGGTCAGGGCCTTCTTGGCGGAGAGACGACGGAACAGCGAGGTGGAGGCGAAGGAGATGGACACTGCGGACCTTCCGGTCGGGAACGAGGGCGGTCGTTCGCGTCTCCGGGCCGGCGGTGTGCCGGCGCTCCCCGAACGGGGCGGGAACGCGAGGGCGCCGCGGCCCGGGTGGGCTCGTGGCGCCGTGCGACTCGGTCCAGAGAAACAGGTCCGGGAACGTCCCGCAATCACCCCTTTTACTAGTGGGAGTCGCATCCGCCCCTCTCGGCCCCGATGTGATCTGGCTCTCAACCCGCAGGTCAGCGCCTTGTTCTGTGCGTACACGACAAGTGAGTGGATCTACGGCCCCGGTTAGGAGGGGCCCCCACTCCTGTGGCACGCCTCACCGCGGGGCCCGCGCGACGCTCACGGTCCGCGTTCGGCGTCGTACGGGGCGGCACCGGACGGTGTGACCGGTGCCGCACCGCCGGGCCCGGTTCGGGCGGCGAACCCCGGCCGGGTGTCGAAGGCCGCCCGCCGGGTCGCCCGTCGCAGGGCCTTCAGCAGGGTGCCGCCCAGGGTCAGGGTGAGCACGGCGGTGAGCACCGCCCGGCCCAGGTCCCAGCCCAGCGAGGTGGCCAGGCAGTAGGCGAGGAACCGGACCAGGTTCTCCCCCACCGGATCGCCCGGGACGAACGCCACCGACGAGGTCAGCTCCCCCAGGAACGGCCAGCCCGCGAGGTTCATCACCGTGCCGTACGCGAACGCAGCCAGGAACCCGTAGCCGGCCAGCAGCAGCCGCTCCCCCGCCCCGCGCAGCCGCTCCGGCAGCAGCCCGGCGCCCAGGGTGAACCAGCCCATGGCCAGCATCTGGAACGGCAACCACGGCCCGACGCCCCCGGTGAGCAGTGCCGAGGCGAACATCGTCACCGCGCCCAGCACGAACCCGAACCCCGGTCCGAGGACCCGCCCGCTGAGCACCATCAGGAAGAACATGGGCTCCAGCCCCGCCGTCCCCGCCCCCAGCGGGCGCAGCGCCGCCCCGGTGGCGGCCAGCACGCCCAGCATCGCCACCGCCTTGGCGTCCAGCCCCGACTCGGCGAGCGTCGCCGCGGCCACCCCGACCAACAGGACCAGCAGCACCGCGAAGAGCCAGGGCGCGTCCTGGGCGTGCGCGTGCACCGCGGAGTCGGGCGCCGCCAGGAACGGCCAGCCGAAGGCGACCACGCCGACCGCGGCGACCAGTCCCAGGGCGACGGCCGACCGGCGGCCCACCCGTACGGCCCGCACCGGGCGTGCGCCGCTCATCGCAGCGCCTCCCGCACCTGCGCGACGGTGAGCCACGGCCCCTCGCCGAGCACCTTGGCCACCTGGGGCGCGAAGGCCGGCGAGCCCACCACCACCTCGGCGGCCGGACCGTCCGCGACCACCTCGCCGTCCGCGAGGATCAGCACCCGGTGCGCCAGTTCGGCGGCCAGCTCCACGTCATGGGTGGCCAGCACGATGGTGTGCCCCTCGGCGGCCAGCTCCCGCAGCACCCCCACCAGCCGGGCCTTGGCCACGTAGTCCAGGCCCCGGGTGGGTTCGTCCAGCAGCAGCAGCGGGGGGCGGGCGGTGAGCACCACGGCGAGGGCGAGCGCGAGGCGCTGGCCCTCGGAGAGGTCCCGCGGATGGGTGTCGTCGGCGATCCCCGGCAACAGGGCGGACACCAGCTCCCGACAGCGGCCGGGCGGGGCGCCCGCGTCCCGGTCGGCGGCGGCGCACTCCGCGGCCACCGTGTCCGCGTACAGCAGGTCGCGGGGCTCCTGGGGGACGAGGCCGACCCGGCGGATCAGGTCGCGCGGCCGGGTGCGGTGCGGCTCCACCCCGCCCACCCGGACGGTACCCCGGTCCGGCTCCACCAGGCCGACCAGCGCCGACAGCAGGGTGGACTTGCCGGCGCCGTTGCGGCCCATCAGGGCGACGGTGCCGCCGGGCCCGAGGCCCAGCCCGACCCCGCGCAGCGCCTCCACCGGTCCCCGGCGGACCAGGAGCCCGGTCACCTCCGCCACCTGCGGGGCCCCCTGCGCCGGCTCGGACGCCGGCGCGGGCGGGGTGGCGGTGGCGAGGCGCTCCCGGAGCGGGGCGGCCCTGCGGCGGGCGTCCCGCACGCTCAGCGGGGGTGGCGACCAGCCCGCGAGCCGGGCGAGGTCGACCACCGGCGGACGCACCGGCGACCCGGCCATCACCGCGGCCGGCGGGCCCAGCACCGGGCGCCCGCCCGGGCCCGGCAGCAACAGGACCTGGTCGGCGTACTGGACCACCCGTTCGAGCCGGTGCTCGGCCATCAGCACCGTGGTGCCCAGGTCGTGCACCAGCCGCTGGAGGACGGCGAGCACCTCTTCGGCGGCGGCCGGGTCCAGTGCCGAGGTGGGTTCGTCGAGGACCAGCACCGCGGGGTGCGGGGTGAGCACCGATCCGATGGCGACGCGCTGGCGCTGCCCGCCGGAGAGGGTGGCCAGGGGGCGGTCCCGCAGTTCGGCCAGGCCCAGCAGGTCCAGCGTCTCCTCCACCCGGCGCCGCATCACGTCCGGTGCCAGGCCCAACGACTCCATGCCGTAGGCGAGTTCGTCCTCGACGGTGTCGGTGACGAAGTGGGCGAGCGGGTCCTGGCCCACGGTGCCCACCACGTCGGCCAGTTCGCGCGGCTTGTGGGTGCGGGTGTCCCGGCCGGCGACGGTGACCCGGCCGCGCAGGGTGCCGCCGGTGAAGTGCGGCACGAGTCCGCTGACCGCGCCGAGCAGGGTGGACTTGCCCGCCCCGGAGGGCCCGACCAGCAGCACCAGTTCGCCCTCGGGCACGGTGAGGTCGACGTCCGCGAGCGCGTCCCGCCCGGCGCCGTCGTACCGCACCGACACGTTCTCGAAGCGGATCACGAGCCGCTCGCCTCCTTCGCCACGTCCGTCACGTCCCTTCCGGCCGCGGTGTCCCCCGCGGCCCCCGGCCCCGTCGCGGTCCGCGGCGGGGCCGGGGCGACCAGGGCCGGCAACAGCCCCAGCAGGATCGCCGCGGCCGGCCACAGCGGCAGCTCCGGGGCGGTCAGCGGCACCACGCCGGGGTGCAGCGCCTCGGCCGCCGCCCCGCCGAGCGTCCCCCAGCCGACCAGGGTCACCGCCACCGCCGCCCCCGAGCCGGCGACCAGCCAGGCGCGCGCGCCCCACCCGTCCGGGCGGTAACGGGTGCGCACGGTACGACGTCCGCCGAGCCACAGTCCGCCCAGCGCGGCGGCCAGTCCCGCGGCCAGCACCGGGAGCGCGTACCCGGCGCCGTCCGCGCCGAGCAAGCCGTACGCGCCGGCGCACACGCCGAGCAGTCCGCCGAGCGTGAGCGCCGCGGTGAGCCGGCGGACCCGTACGGGAACGTCGGCGGTGCGCCCGTAGCCGCGGGCGTCCATCGCCGCCGCGAGGGCGACCGACCGCTCCAGCGCGCCCTCCAGGACCGGGAGCCCGACCTGGAGGACCCCGCGCAGCCCGCGGTCCGGGCGGCCCCGCAGCCGCCGGGCGGCCCGCAGCCGGCGCACGTCGGCGATCAGGTTCGGGGCGAAGGTCATCGCGACCACCACGGCCACCCCGACCTCGTACAGCGCGCCCGGCAACGACTTCAGCAGCCGGGACGGATTGGCGAGGGCGTTCGCCGCGCCCACGCAGAGCAGCAGGGCGGCCAGCCGCACCCCGTCGTACAGCGCGAACACCAGCCCCTCCAGGGTGACCCGGCCGCCGATCCGCACCCCCTGCGCCCAGTCCGGCAGCGGCACTTCGGGCAGGGTGAACAGGACGTGCGTCCCGGGGATCGGCGAGCCCAGCAGCACCGCGAACACCAGCCGGACCCCGAGCACGACGAGCGCGATCTTCACGAAGGCGCCGTAGGCGCGGGCCCACGGGGCTTCGGTGCGGCGGGCGGCCACCACGTATCCGGCGACCGCGACCAACAGGCCGAGCAGCAGCGGATGGGTGGTCCGGGAGGCGGCGACGCCGAGCCCGAGGGCCCACACCCACCAGGCCCCGGGGTGCAGGGCGTTCGCCCGGCCGGCGGGCGGGGCGACCACTCGACGGGCCGCCCGGGACGCCCGCGACGTTCGGGACGGAAGGGGCGACCGGTACGGCGGGGTAGGCGGGAGCGACGGGGTCGGCGGGGGTACGGACACGGCGGACGCCCGTCAGCGCCGGCGCCGCAGGTGCCACACGGCAGCGGCGCCCAGCAGCAGGATGACGGCGGCCGCCGGGTACACCCCGACGGACGGGCCGCCCCCGGACTCCTCGGACGCCCGGGCCCCCTCGGGCGCGGTGGCGGCGGTGGTGGTGGGGGAGTCGCCCGAGACCTGTTCCCCGCAGCCGGTGCGGGGGTAGCCGTCGATGGCGCACAGCAGGGCGTTGGTGTCGTACCGCAGCGGCTTCGCCACGGCGGCCAGGGCCTCGGCGCTGCTGGCGTCGGAGGCGACCCGCGCGCAGGCGGTGCGCGGCCCGGACGGGCGCTCGCCCGCGGGGGCGTCGGCGGCCACCCCGGGGTCGATGACCAGGGCGACCCGCTTGGTGTCGGGCCGGGGCGCGGTCTCCCCGCAGATCCCCTCGAAGTCGTGGGGGCCGCGCGGGGTGGCGGCCTCCGCGGAGCCCTCGCTCACCGAGAACCGGAAGCCCTGGACGTCACCGTCCCCGGGACGGGCCAGCGCCGGCCCCTGGGTGGCGTACGTCCAGCGTCCGTCCACGAGGTCCCAGAACGACCAGTAGCGGTACCCGGCGGCGTGCGCGGGAGGGGCGGTGAGCAGGCTCGTGAGGACCGTGACGAGGGCGAGGACGAGCGCCGGCTGCGCCACTGCGGCGCGTCCCGGCGCGGAGCCGGCGCGGTTCACCGGCGCCTCCGGGCCCGGAGGACGAGGAACTGGGCGGCCACGCCCGCGGCGGCCAGCCCCAGGACCAGGAGGAGGCCGCTGAGGAGGTTCCACGAGAACCAGCCGTCGTCGGACTTCTCACCGTGCGGGTCCTCGCCGGCCGCCGCGGGCACGGAGGCCGGCTCGGGGCCGGTGGCGTTGAGTCGGGCGACCAGGTCGGTGGAGCCGAAGTCGCGGGGGTCGGCCCCGGCCGCGTGGGCGGTGAGGACGAGTTGGGCCCAGGCCGCGGGGCCGGTGCGTTCGGCCCAGCCGGCGGACTCCCGTTCCAGCCAGGCCACCGCCCGCTCGGCCCGGCCGCCGAGTCCGGCGGCGGTCAGGGCGACCACGGCGTCCGCGGTGGTGCCGTGGTCGGGCTGGTCCTCGGCGCCCGGCATGCTGCTGGTGAGGTGGCCGTCCGCGGCGAGCGCCTCGGCGAGGTACAGGGCCCCGTTGCGGGCGGCGTCCGCGCCGGTGCGGGCCTTGACGCAGGCGCGCGGGGCGTCCCGGTCGGCGGCGGGCGCGGGGACGAGGGGGAGTCCGAGTCCGCCGAGGACGCCCGCCGCGGTGGCGTCGTCGTTGGCGACCAGGGTTCCCTTCTTGTCCGGCTGGTAGGCGAAGGCTCCGCCGCCCTCGGCGGAGCAGGGCAGGGCGAGCTTCAACAGGGCCTGCTCCGGGGTCGCGCCCTTCTCCTTCGAGCGGACCCCGGAAGGGGCGGTCCCCCCGCTGAGGAGGGCACCGACGACCAGCCCGGTGGAGTTGGTGTCGCTGGGGGCGCCCGGCAGGTAGCCCCAGCCCCCGTCGGCGTTCTGGACGGATCGCAGCCAGTCCACCGCCTTCTTCGCCTCGCTGCCCCGGCCGAGGGCGGAGAGGGCCTGGACGGCCGCGGCGGTGCTGTTGGTGTCGACGGGCGTCTTGGCGTCGCAGGCCGTGGCGGGCCGGGCGCGGTACGCGGCGAAGCCCCCGTCGGCGCACTGCTGGTCGCCGAGCCAGCGGACCGCGGACGGGGCGGGGGTGACCCCCACCGCGTCCTGGGCCAGCAGGGCGAGCGACTGGCGCCAGACCCCGTCGTAGGTGGGGTCGCCGCTGCCGTACAGGCCCGCGGGGAGCGCGACGGAGGAGGAGGGGGACGGTGACGCGGCTCGGACCGCTCCGTCCGCGAAGGCGGCGGGAGCTGATGCCGAGCCGAGCACCGCGGTGACGGCGAGGGCCGCGGTGGCGCGGCAGATCTTCATGGTGGCGTGTGCCCTTTCCCTGCCGGCCGGGCGCACGGGCACGCGTCGTGAGCGGGCACCGGCGGCTCGGCTCCGTATTCCTCGACGGTGCCCGCCGACCGGTTCCCGGTGGCGTGAGCCGGTCACGTCGGCGTACGGGGTGCTCCGGCTCGCGCGCCCGTGGGCGGCTCACGGTTGCGGGTCAGCGCCGGATTCACACCGGCTTCCCCCCGTATCGGACGTGATGACGACCGCCCATCCTACCGACCGTCCCGCCCGACGGTCGGCGGGACGGCGCGAATCGGCCCCCGGCGGCCGTCCCCGCTGCGGGCGCCGCCGCACCCTCCGGGGCGCGCGGGGCGGCTGCACCCCTGATCGTCACGTGACGCGCGCGGGCCCGGGCACCGGCCGGTGCCCGGGCCCGCGCGCGGCGACAAGCCGGACGGACCGCCCCAGACTTGTCGGGGACATGGGGAGTCAGTGCCTGCGGTGCCCTCCGGTTGTCTGCATAATCGCCTTCAAACAATGGGGAGGGGACCCAGACGGTGAACCGACAGACATGTCCGCGGTGCGGAGCGCCTGGGGGCGCGGGCGCACCCGGCGGCTGCGGCTGTGCCGCGTGGACCGGGGGGCCCGTCCAGGGCACCGACCCGGTCGCCGGCCACACCGCCCCGCCCCACCCGTCCGACCCGTCGTACCCGGGGGCCGCGCCGCACCCGGAGCACCCCGCCCACCACGCGGAACCCACCGACCACACCGGCCAGTTCGCCCAGGTCCAGGTGCGCCCGTACCTGGGCCAGGCGGACCCGGGTGATCCCGCGGGGCCGCAGCCCGGCACGCCCTCCGCGCCGGCTGCGGACTCCCCCACCCGTCCGCTGCCCCGGGTGACCGGGGCGGGCCCGGCCCCGCTGACGCCCGCCGGCCCGATGCCGCCGCACCGGGAACCCGCCGGGGCGCAGCCCCCTACGCCCGGAGCGCCGCCACCGTCCGCCGTGGTCCCGGGCGCGCAGACCGGGGTCGCGGCACCGCATGCCTGGGCGGGGGCGCAGGGCGGGCCGGGCACGGCCTCCGGCGAGCAGTTCACCGGCCCGGACCCGACGGGCGGGCCCGGCGGCCCGGACCTGAGGGGCGACCGGGTTCGGGCTCCCGAGCCCCGCCCGGCGACCCGGCCGCGTTCGGTGCACCCCGCCGAGGACACCCGCCCCCCGTACCCGGTGCCCGCCGAGACGCCCCGGCAGCGGCCGGTGCAGCAGGACCCGGTGGACCGGCTGGACCGGATCGAACCCGACTCCGGATCCCGCAGGCGGCGGCTCGCCCTCATCGCCACCTCGGGCCTGGCGGTGGCCGCGGTGAGCATCGGGGTGGTCGCCAGCGGAGTGTTCAGCTACGAGAAGCCGCAGCACGACAAGGCGCTCCCGGACATCGACACCACCGTCCCGGACACCTCTCAGCCCGGCGGCGAGGACCCCACCGAGGAGCAGCGGGCGCCGACGTCGGGCGCCTCGAAGAGCACGCCCGGGAAGGTGCCGCCCTCGGCGGGCGCGCCGCCCGCCACCGCCGCACCGCGCACCCCGGGGACCACCACCGGCCCGTCGAAACCCCCGGGCGGGAAGTCCTCCTCGCCGAGCGCCTCCGAGCCCTCCGCACCGCCCACGTCCGGCTCCGCTTCCCGGCCCGCAGACCCCGCCCGGCCCGCCCCCGGCGGGGTCCTGCGCGTCGGCGACCGGGGGCCCGCGGTGCAGGACCTCCAACAGCGGCTGTGGCAGATGCGCCTCTACACCGGTTCGCGCGACGGCGTCTTCAACTCGGAGGTGGCGCAGGCCCTGACCCGCTACCAGATAGCCCGGGGGATACCGGAGCCCCGCGGGACGTACGGACCGGTGTCCCGCGGCGTGCTGGAGGCCGAGACCTCGGCCCGCGGCGAGGACCGGGGCGGCAGGGGCGACGACTGACGCGTCGGCGGCCCGCGGTCGTTACGGGACGAGGACCAGCCGGAGGGCGCCGTCCGCCGCGACCTCGACCCGGATCCGGGTGAGGTCGTCGATCTGGACCGTGGGACCGTGCGCCGCCGCCCGGGGGCCGACGCCGACCACGCGCATCCCGGCGGCGAGCCCCGCCGCGACACCGGCCGCCGAGTCCTCGAAGACCACGCAGTCCGCGGCCGGCACCCCGAGTTCGGCGGCGCCCTTGAGGAAGCCCTCGGGGTCCGGCTTGCTGGCGCCCACGTTCTCGGCGGTCACCCGGACCCGGGGCAGGGCGAGCCCGGCCGCGCCCATCCGGGCGGCGGCCAGTTCCCGGGTGGCGGAGGTCACCAGGGCGTGCGGGGCTCCCAGGGAGACCAGGCAGGAGAGGAGGTCCGCCGCGCCCGGCACGGGCACCACGCCGTCGAGGTCGGCGGTCTCCTCGGCGAGCATCCGGTCGTTGTCCGCGTGGTTCTCGGCCATGGACCGCTCGGGCAGCAGCAGCGCCATCGACGCGTACCCCTGCCGTCCGTGGACCACCTGCATGACCGTGTCGGCGTCGAGTCCGTGCCGCGCGGCCCAGCGCCGCCAGCAGCGTTCCACCACCGCGTCGGAGTTCACCAGGGTGCCGTCCATGTCCAGCAGCAGGGCCCGGGCGGTCAGTACGACGGTGTCCGACATCGGCGTGCTCCAAGGGTGGGGTGAGGGTGGTGCGCGGGGATCGGACCCCGTGCGGGGGACGCAGGGCGACCGGGCCGGCTGCGGACGACCGGCGGGCTGCCGCAGGTGGCCGGTGCGCGGCCGGGGACGCCCCGGTCGGGCTCGACCGGGCGGACGTGCCGGGTCGGCGGACGGGCGGGGCCGTGCGCTGCCAAGGTGGCCCCGCCCGCTGGTCAGGGAGGGCGAGCGGGAACCACTTTGTTTCAACACGGTACAAAACAATCGGCCATCACGCCACCACCCCGACCCCTCGGGCACCTCAGCCGGCCACCGCCTCGTACAGGCTCCAGACGCCGAGCCCCAACATCAACAGGGCGGCCACCTTGGTGATCAGCCGCAGTGGCACCCGCTTCATCAGCGCCTTGCCGCCGACGATGCCGAGCCCGGCCACCGCCCAGAGCGCGAGCACGGCCCCGAGCCCCACGGAGAGCGGGTCGTCGTAGCGGGCGGCGAGGTTGGCGGTCATGATCTGGGTGAGGTCACCGAACTCGGCGACCAGGATGAGCATGAACCCGGTGCCGGCGACCTTCCAGAAGCTCTGGTCCTCGGGCTGGCGCACCTCCTCGTCCCCGTCCCCCTTCTTGAAGGCGAGCACCGCCGCGCCGCCGAGGAACAGCACCCCGGTGATGGCGCTGAGCAGCCGCTCGGGCAGCAGGGTCAGGACGCTGCCCGCGGCGACGGCGAGGGCCACGTGGACGGCGAAGGCGGCGGCGACCCCGGCGAACACGTACGAGGCGCGGTAGCGCGTACCGAGCACGAGGCCGGCGAGCGCGGTCTTGTCCGGCAACTCGGCCAGGAAGACGACGCCGAAGACGAGCGCCGTCACGCTGATGCTGATCAAGTTTCCTCAATCGGTCGGGCCACCCCACCGAGAGTCACTGCGATCGACGCCTCGGCACGGCAGCGCTGACGCGTGCACGGGTGCGCACGCGGAGCACTACTGGCCGAAGGTCTCGCTGGCCGGACCTCGCGGTCCTGCCTCCGGGCGCCGGCTCAGACGAGCTGAGCAGTGTGTCGACGGTCCGGCGAAGAGCTACTCCCCTTCTGCTGCCCCCATGGTACGCGAGCCGCTCGACGGCCACGCCCAGCGGCGCCGGCGGGGGCGGAGTCCGCCGGCGCGCGGTGCGGCCCGTTCCTCCACGACGGCGCACGAGGGCATGCGGTGGCGCACGGCGAAGCGCCGCGGAGGAGGAGCAGGAGGCGCGTCCGCCCGGTTCCCGCCGGTTCGCAACTCTGCGCCTCATTCCGGAACATGAGCCTCCGTTATCCCCCTTGATGTGACGTGGCCATGCCGCAACCCTGTTCCCTGTGCGCCCGCGTTCCGCACGTCGGGCGCCCGGCCCGGACGGACCCGTCCGTTCCGCGCCTCCCGCCCCACGACGCCCAGGGAGACCCCATGCCCCGTGGCCCGGCCCCCGCCGCCCACCCGCCCACCCGTCGCCGTCACCGCCGGGGGACGCTCCTCGCGCTGACGACGGGCCTGTCCCTCCTCGCCGCGCTCACCGGTCCGGCGGCCGAGGCCGCACCGCCCACTCCGGTCAGCGCGGCCACCGCCCGCACCTACCTGGCCCGGCTCACGGTGGCCCCCGAGGGTTCGTCGGCCGGCTACAGCCGGTCCAAGTTCCCGCACTGGAGCACCGTCTCCGGCACCTGCAACACCCGGGAGGTCGTCCTCGAACGGGACGGCACCGACGTCGTGCAGAACGCCGCCTGCGCGGCCGTCTCCGGAACCTGGACGTCCGCCTACGACGGCGCCGTCTGGACCGCCGCCTCCGACCTCGACATCGACCACGTCGTCCCGCTCTCCGAGGCGTGGCGGTCGGGCGCGGACGGCTGGACCACCAGCGCCCGCAAGGGCTTCGCCAACGACCTGGTCCGCCCCCAGTTGATCGCGGTCACCGACAACGTCAACCAGGCCAAGGGCGACAAGGACCCGGCCGAGTGGCTGCCGCCCAGCGCCTCCTACCACTGCGTGTACGCACGGATGTGGGTGCAGGTGAAGGAGCACTACGCGCTCGACGTCGACCCGGCGGAGAAGTCCGCGCTCGCGGACCTCCTCGACTCCTGCTGACCGACGCCCCGCGGCCGAACCGGGCGCCTCCCCGGCGGCGTTCCGTACCGTACGGAGCGGACGGACGAGGAGAGTGATCACGGTGACGGTACTCCGCTTGGGACCGCTGCTGAGGTACGTCGACGAAGCGGCGGCGACCGTGTGGGTCGAGACCGGCCTGCCCTGCACCGTCGAGGTGCGGTGCGCCGACGGGGCGGGCGGCCGCGCCCCGACGTTCCAGGTCTCCGGTCACCACTACGCACTGGTCACGGTGCGGGGGCTCACCGCCGGCACCGCCACCGGGTACGAGGTGTTCCTGGACGGCACCCCGGTCTGGCCGCCCACGACCGACGGGGCCGCCCGGTTCCCGCCCCCGGAGATCCGCGCCCCCGCGCCCGCCGCGCGGGGGCGCACCGCTGCCGACCGGCCGGCGGGCCCACCCGTCCGGGTGGCCTTCGGCTCCTGCCGCTGGGCCGCGGCGACCCCCGACGGGGCGGACCCCGTCGGCCCCGACGCCCTCGCCGCCCTCGCCGCCCGCCTGGTCGTCGACCCCGGGGCGCCCCGCCCGGACGTCCTGCTCCTGCTGGGCGACCAGGTGTACGCGGACGAGGTCTCCCCGGCGACCCGACGCTGGCTGGCCACCCGCCGCGACCTGGACGAGCCGCCCGGCGCACAGGTGACGGAGTACGAGGAGTACACCCGCCTCTACTACGAGTCCTGGCTGGACCCCGCGGTCCGCTGGCTGCTCTCCACCGTGCCGTCCTGCATGGTCTTCGACGACCACGACGTGATCGACGACTGGAACACCAGCGCCTCCTGGCTCGCCGACATCCGGGCCACCCCCTGGTGGCGGGAGCGCATCCTCAGCGGGCTGATGTCGTACTGGGTGTACCAGCACCTCGGCAACCTCCCCCCGGACGCCCTCGACCACGACGAGGTGTACGCCCGGGTCCGGGCGACCCCGGACGGCACCGGAGCCCTCCGGGCCTTCGCCGTCGCGGCGGACGCGCACCCGACACGGGTGCGGTGGAGCTACCGCCGGGACTTCGGCCGGGTGCGGGTGCTGATCGCCGACACCCGCGCGGCCCGCGTCCTCGACGAGCAGCACCGCGCGATGCTCGCCCCCGAGGAGGCGCACTGGCTGCGCGAACAGGCCCTGGACGCCCCCGGCAGCTACGACCACCTGCTGATCGGCACCTCCCTGCCGTGGCTGCTCCCCCCGCTCGTCCACGACGGCGAGGTGTGGAGCGCGGCGCTGTGCCGGGGCGAGCGGGGCGCCCGGTGGGCACGGATCGGGGAGCGCCTGCGGCGCGGTGCCGACCTCGAACACTGGGCGGCCTTCCCGGAGTCGTTCGACTGGCTGACCGGGCTGGTCGCCGAGGCGGGCTCCGGCCCCGGGGCGCCGGCCTCGGTGTACGTGCTGTCGGGAGACGTCCACCACGCGTACGTCGCGGAGCCCACCCGCTGGCCGGCGGGCCCACCCCCCGCCGCCCGGGTTCTCCAACTGACCTGCTCCCCCCTGCACAACTCCGTGCCCGCGCACTTCGTGGTCGCCTTCCGGTTCGGCTGGAGCCGGCTGGCCCGGGTCCTCGGGCGGCTCCTCGGGGCCCACGGCCGCAGCGGCCGGCGCACGACGGCATGGACCCGGCGGGGCGGACCGTGGTTCGGCAACCACCTGATGACCCTGACCCTGCACGGACGGGGCTCGCGCCTACGGCTCGACCGGGCACGGGCCGGCGCGGACGGCGAGCCCCGCCTGGACACGACCTGGGATTCCTCGCTCACCCCCTGACGGCCGCCAAAGGCTCGCGTTCCGCGGCCCGCCGGCGACGCCTGCACCTCTCCGACCTGCGATTCCCCACCAGAAGACCTCGCCTGACGGTGCATCGCCCATGGGAGTGAGCCACCTTCGAGAGCGATACTTGGCCAAATGTTGAACTTGCAAGTACTCAGAAGGTCAACCTAACCTGTGGCCCCACTCGGTTACGTCCCCACACCACACCGAAGGAGAGTCCCCCCATGACTGGCCGTCTCAACAACGCCCAGCCCTATGCACTCGGCCTGTTCCGCATCGTCGTCGGCCTGCTCTTCGCCTGTCACGGCGCCGCGTCCCTCTTCGGCGTCCTGGGCGGCGCCCACGGCGGCGGCACCGTTCCCGCGGGCGAATGGCCCGGCTGGTACGCCGCCGTCATCCAGTTGGTCGGCGGCGGGTTGGTCATGATCGGCCTGGGCACCCGCGCCGCCGCGTTCATATGCTCCGGCTCGATGGCCTACGCCTACTTCAAGGTCCACCAGCCAGAGGCCCTCTGGCCCCTCCAGAACAGCGGCGAGTCCTCGGCCATGTTCTGCTGGGCCTTCCTGCTCCTGGTCTTCACCGGCTCCGGCGCGTTCGGCCTCGACCGGTTGTTCGCCTCGCGGTCGCGGAACGCGGGGGGCTCCTCCCGGCAGGAGTCCGCTGCCGCCCCCGCCTGAGCCCGACACCGGTCCGCGCGCCAGCCGACCGGCCCTCCCCTCTGGAGGCTTCCGGAGCACGCCCCGTGCTCCGGAAGCCCCCGGGGCGTTCCGGCTCGCACCCCGGGGCGGGGCGATTCCTATCAAACTCCCCCACCCTCCCCGCCCCGACCGTGGAGAACAGGTGAACCCCCGGTGGATCACAGGCGCGAATCCCGGCGTACGCTGTATGGCTGTCACCTAGCGCCGCCCCTGCCGCACACCACGCGACACCGCGGCATCGCGATGCCGACCCGGGGGAGATTCGGTGCTGGAGAGTATGGGCTCACTGACCGCGAGCCCATGGATCTACGTCGTCGTCGCCATCTCGGTGCTCCTCGACGTCTTCCTCCCCCTGCTGCCCAGCGGCGTCCTCGTGATCACCGCGGCCACCGCCGCCGCGGCCGGCACCGGAGCGGCGACCGGCCAGGTCCCGCACGACGTACCGGACATCCTGGCGCTGCTGCTGTGCGCCGCGACCGCGTCGGTCCTCGGTGACTTCTGCGCCTACCGACTGGCCCGGAGGGGCGGCGCCCGCTTCGACCGGGCCATCGCCCGCTCCCGACGGCTCACCTCCGCCCAGGCCAGGCTGGGCTCCGCGCTGGCGCGCGGCGGGGGCGCCCTGGTGGTCATCGCCCGCTTCGCCCCGGCCGGCCGGTCCCTCGTCTCGCTCGGCGCGGGCGCAGCGCAGCGCCGCAGCCGCGACTTCCTGCCCTGGTCGGCCCTGGCCGGGGTGGTCTGGGCCGCCTACAGCGTCGGCCTCGGCTACGTCGGCGCCCAGTGGTTGGGGGCCACCTGGCTGGCGGCCGGGGTGTCCCTGCTGGCCCTCTTCGCCGCGGGCGCCGGCGCCGGTTACCTGATGCGCCGCCCGGCCCCCACCAGCGCCTCCTGAGGCTCCGGCGCCGCGCCCCACGGGGTGGCGCACCGGGTCCGCCCCCGAACGGAACGGGACCGCGGAAGCCGGATCCCTAGGAAGCCGCCGCCGGGGCGGGCTGCTTCCGGCCCGCGTTCCGCACCTCTAGGCCGGCCAGGAGTTCGGCGGTGGCCGCGGCGACGGCCTCCACCGCGGCGTCGAACACCTCGCGGTTGTGGGCCGCCGGGGCCCGGAAGCCGGAGACCTTCCGCACGTACTGAAGGGCGGCGGCCCGGACCTCCTCCTCGGTGGCCTCCTCGGGCAGGACGGGCGGACGGAGCGTCTTGATGCTGCGGCACATGCCACCAGTGTCCCGCGACCGGGTGACTCCGGGAAAGGACTCGCTCGAAAAATTCGAACAGGCGTACTATCGGCGGGTGGCTGCGACCTATGACTTCCCGAGCGACCTCCTGGCAGGCCAGGAGGAGCTGCACCGGGTGCGCGCGGAACTCATCGCCCTGCTGAAGCGCCTGCCCTGGTCGGTGGAGCCCCTCGACGGGTTCACCGACGACGCCGGCTGGCGTCGGGTCGAACGCACCGCCTCCCCCGGCTGGAGCCCCGAGGAGCAGAAGCAGGTGGAGGCGCTGCGCGCACGCGAGCACGAACTCGCCGTCTTCGTCACGTGTCACCACCACTGGACCGAGGTCGCCGTCGGCAACCGGTCCGACGCCCGCTCGGCCCTGAAGCACACCGGGGGCACGTCGCCCTCCCCGACCGGCGGGACGGGCACGCAAGAAAGCCCCGGACCCCCTGACAACAGGTGATCCGAGGCTTCGGCGAAGACGGCTCCGGTGGGCGCGGACGGTTTCGAACCGCCGACATCTGCCTTGTAAGGGCAGCGCTCTACCACTGAGCTACGCGCCCGGAATGAATCGACAGCCTACCCTGCTTCCACTCCGCCCCACACACCCGTGCGCCCCCGCGGACTGGGGTTATCCCCACCCCGGTTCGGGGTGCGACCCCGATGCCGCCGTGGGCCGTCGCGCCCTACGGTCGTACCACGCTCCGCACGACGCCCTGGCCACCCTTGACCAGCCGCGGTGCCCCCATGGGCACCGGACGGGCCGGGCCGCAGCGGACCACCACCGGGGGGACCTTCCATGACCGCACGCCCGAGCCGACCGCGCCGCACCCTGCTCCTCGTCACCGCGGGGGCGGCTCTGCTGGCCCTCGTCGGCTGCTCGTCCGACGCCGAGGAGGACCCCACCCCCGACCGGCGGTCCTTCGCCCTGCCCGGCACGACCCTGACCGTCGACGCGGACGGCTCCGCCCTCGAACTCGTCCCCGCGGACCACGAGGAGGTCCGCGTCACCCGCTGGTTCCAAGGACGCAAACTGATCGGCTCCTCGCCCACCTTCAGCTGGCGCATGCGGAACGACCAACTCACCCTGCGCCACGACTGCTCCGGTTTCGTCGCCGTCTGCGACCTCAAGCACCGCATCGAAGTGCCCCGCAACACCTCCGTCACCGTGCGCAACGGCGATGGTTCGGTGCGGGCATCCGGCTTCCGCTCTCCCCTCGACATCACGACGCGGAGCGGGTCGGTCCGGGTGCACGACACCAGCGGCGCCCTCACCCTGCGCAGCAGCGACGGCAGCATCAGCGCCGAGGGGGTGCGCTCACGCCGGGTCACGGCACGCACCGACGACGGTTCGCTGCGCCTCTCCCTCGCGGCCGTTCCGGGACGGGTCGCCGCCCGGAGCAGCGACGGTTCCGTCACGATCGCCCTGCCCCGCGGCGAGCACGAGGCCACCCGCTACCGGGTGGAGGCACGGAGCGACGACGGCAGCGTCACCGTCAGCGTTCCCCGTGACGAACGGAGCCGGCACTCCGTCTCCGCCCGGAGCGACAACGGCAGCGTCACGGTCCGGCACGCGAACTGAACGCCCCGTGTGCGCGTCCGTACCAGGTGGGAGAATGGCACCGGGCACGGCGGACCACAGCACGGGAGAGGAACGTGACGGCGACACCAGAACGGCCGTACACACCGACGACATCACCGACACGGATCACCCCCCACGTCTTCACCGCGGCGACCCCCCTCAGGCGCGCCCGCCCGTCCCCGGAGGCGGCTCCCGCCCGGGGCACGGCCGGGCGGTCGCGGCCCGGGGGACACGGCTCACGCGCCGAGAGCGCCCTCGGCCGGCTCGTGTTCCCCCTCTCCCTGTCCTTCTCCCTGCTCGGCTTCGCCCTGGCCACCCTCCCGGCGGCCTTCAACGGCGGCAGCACCCGACGGTGGTTCGGCGGGCGCGCCGAGGGCCAGCGCGCCCAGGCCCAGGCCGCCAAGGACGCTGCCGCCGCGGCGTTCTACGACCTCGACTCCGCCCAGCGCGATCTGCGCATCTCCATAGAGACCATCACCGCCGTCGACGACTCGCCCGCCGCCCGGCGTGCCGTCTCCGACTTCGGTGCGCTCGGCCAACGCATCGACGAGGTCAGCCACCAGTACATCGCCGCGGTCGACGCCCACGACCTCGACCGCGACGACCTGGAGGCGTCGAGCGCCGCCCAGGCACGAGCCGAGCTCACCCGCGCGAAGGACGCCCTCGTCGCGGTCAAGTCGGACCTCGACCGCTTCTCCGCGGGCCTCGGCCCCCTCCTGGACAAGGCCGAGACCCAACTCGCCCGGCTGGCGCCGTCCGTGGAGAGGGCCCGCCAGGCCCTGCTGGCCGCGACGACCGCCCTGGACGCCACTCGCTCCTCCGGCCTCAAGGCCGATGACCTCGCGGCGCGGCTCGCAGCCCTCGCCCCGGAGTTGACCAAGCTCAACCAGGGAGCCGGACGGCACGGGGTTCCGGAGACCCTGCACCGCGCCGAGCACGTCGCCCGGGATGCCGAAGCGGTGCGTTCCGAAGCCGAACGGCTTCCGGAACGGGCCGCCGAGATCGATCGCCGCCTCGTCTCCCTCCGTACCCGCGCCCAAGCGCTCACCACCCGGTCCGAACAGGTCGACCCCGTTCTCAGCGAACTGCGTCGCCGCTTCGCCGCCGCCTGTTGGCAGGACCTCCAACAGGTCCCCGACCGGGCAACCACCGATCTCCGACAGGCCGAACTCAAGCTCGCCGAGGCCCAGACCGCACGCGACGCGCAGCGCTGGCCCGATGCCGCCTCCCTCCTGTCCACCGCCCGTGCCCTGCTCAATGCCACCGACGAAGCGATCTCCGCCGCAGGCAACCGCCTTCGGATGCTGAACGCGGTGGCGGAGAACCCCGAGGACGAGATCGAACGCACCCGCTTCGCCATCCGCGACGCCCAGCGCCTGGCCATGGCCGGACGCCACACGCCCGACCCCCGTCACGCCCGTCCACTGGACACGGCGGTGGAGCGGCTGGAACGGGCCATCGGCACCCTCCAGGGGCGGCACCCCGACTACTGGCACTTCCTGACCGAGACCGAGGCCGTTCGTCAGCAGGTGTCCGCCGTGGTGTCCCTCATCCGCGGGGAACGCGGCACCGGTTCCTGACCTCCCTGCTGCTCCTGGGGCCCTTGTTCCCTGTCCATCCGTTCCGCCGCTCCTCTCGCCGGCCCCGCCCGCGGACGCCTGCCGGGGCCGCGGCACCCGCGGGCTTGCGCCGGGCCGCTAATCTGATGCCATGCCTCGCTACGAGTACCGCTGCCGGACCTGCGGCGACATCTTCGAACTGAGTCGCCCCATGGCCGAGTCCGCCGCCCCCGCGCCCTGCCCGACGGGCCACGACGACACGGTGAAGCTGCTGTCCACGGTCTCCGTCGCCGGGGCCGCGGGGGCCGCACCGGCTCGCGGCCCCGCCTCCGGCGGTGGCTGCTGCGGGGGCGGTTGCTGCGGCTGAGGGATCCTTCGCCGAAGGCATCGCCGGAGTGCCCACCCGTGCATCACGTGCCCAGGTACCGGAGCACGGCCAGCACCCGCCGCGAGTACCCGGCGCCTCCCGGGAGTTCCAGCTTGTCGAAGATCGCGTTGATGTGCTTCTCGACCCCGCTCTGCGAGATGTGCAGTCGACCGGCGATGGATCCGTTGCCGTGCCCCTGTGCCATCTCGGCCAGGACCTCGCGCTCCCGGACGGTCAGTCTGGCGAGTTGATCGCCGTGGGAACTGCCGCCCAACAACTGTCGCACCACCTCCGGGTCGAAGGCCGCCCGGCCTGCGGCCACCCGCTCCAAGGCGTCCAGGAACTCGTCCACCTGCACCACGCGGTCCTTGAGGAGGTAGCCCACGCCTTCCGGTTGCCCGGACAGCAACTGCCGGGCGTAGCGCCCCTCGACGTACTGGGACAGTACGAGCACCCCCACGGTCGGCCAGCGCTCCCGAATCCCCAGCGCTGCCCGTAGACCCTCGTCCGTGTGGGTCGGCGGCATTCTCACGTCGGCCACCACCACGTCCGGGCGCTGGTCCGCCAGGGCCTCCGTCAGGGCCTCCGCGGTGCCCACCGCCGCCAGTACCTCGTGGCCCTCGTCCCTGAGCAGTCGGACCAGCCCTTCCCTCAACAGGATCGAGTCCTCCGCGATCATCAGGCGCACGGCAACTCCGCGATGATCTCCGTGGGTCCACCGGACGGACTGCGCACGGTGAAGGTTCCGTCCAGCGCGGCGACCCGGCGGGCCAGCCCCACCAGACCGCTGCCTTCCGGAGTCGCACCCCCCTTGCCGTTGTCCTCGATCCGCACGTACAGGACCCCCTCCATCTCCTCGACCGTGACCGCTATCTTGGTCGCCTCCGCATGCTTGATCGTATTGGTGACCGTCTCGGCAACCACGAAGTACGCGACGGTGGCGACCGCCCTGGGCAGCGGACGCATCACGTAGTGGCTCACCAGCACGGGGATCGGCGCCCGGTCCACGACGGTGCTGAGCGCCGCTTCGAGCCCGGCCTCGTCCAGTGCCGCCGGATACACCCGCCAGGCGACCTCCCGGAGGTCCACGAGAGCTCGTTGGCTCTCCTCGTGCGCCTGTCGGAGCAGGACGCTCGTGCGGTGGGGGTCGTCGCTGCGCCGCGCCCGGCCCAACAGCATGCCCAGGGCGACCAGTCGTTGCTGGACGCCGTCGTGCAGGTCCCGTTCGATGCGGCGGCGTTCGTCGTGGACGGCGTCGACCATTCCGGTGCGGCTGGTGAAGAGCTCCTCGATCCGCCGCAGCAGTTCCTCCTCCTGCTGGGGAGGAGAGAGCAGGCGCGTGGCGAGTCCGGCCTCCCAGGTGGCGGCCCCCAGCACGCCCTGGACGGCGAGGAACGACAGGAGGAGTCCCCCCAGGGCGGTGAGCGCCAGGTCCTCGGGGTGTCGGACCTCCCTGACCAGCCAGCCGAACATGACGAAGAACTCGGTCCCGATGCCGACCAGCAGGCATCCGAGCGCGCCGCCGCCGAGCAGCCCGAGGGGCCAGCGGAGGGCAAGATAGCGCAGCGCGCGATCATCGTTCTCGGGACCCCCGTACAGTGGAGGCAGACGTATGCGGTGGAAGGTCGCGAGCCTTGCGCGTTCCCTCGCCACCAGCCATCGCCCCGCTTTCCGCACGGGCCGTAACACGGCGTGTCGGCCTCGGGGCCAGACCCGTACAGAAGCGAGGAGCAATCCGGCGAGCAACACGAAGATCAACTCGGCGATCGCCGTGCATGCGCCGAGGACGAGTCCGGTGACGAGCCTCAGCCCGCCGCGTACCGCTGTGTTCACGTCGCTCACAGTAATCAACCGCGGGGCAGCGGCGCATTGCGGAAAACCGCACTTCTCACCTGTGGCGTGCACCACCGAAAGCGTGTGGGCGGCTTCAGTGTGCATTCAGCTCGAACTTTCTACGGTGGAATCATGATCGAAAGCAGCGCTCCGCAATGGATCAACGGTCTGATGGACCAGCTCGGCGCACCGGGCGCCGGTCTGGCCATCGCGCTGGAGAACCTGTTCCCTCCCCTGCCCAGTGAGGTGATCCTGCCCCTCGCCGGCTTCGCGGCCAGCACCGGGCAGATGAACCTCTACGCCGCTCTCCTGTGGACCACGGCCGGTTCCGTCGTGGGCGCCCTCGCGCTGTACGGCATCGGTGCGGCACTCGGCCGTGACCGCATGATCGCGATAGCCGCCAAGCTTCCGTTGGTGAAGGTGGCGGACATCGAGAAGACGGAGGCGTGGTTCCACCGCCACGGCACGAAGGCCGTGTTCTTCGGGCGGATGATCCCCATCTTCCGGAGCCTGATCTCCATACCCGCGGGCATCGAGCGCATGTCGCTGCCCATGTTCCTGATGCTCACGACCGTGGGCAGCGCGATCTGGAACACCATCTTCGTCCTCGCCGGGTACCTGCTGGGCGAGAACTGGACGGAGGTCACGGGCTATGTGTCGGCGTACTCCAAGGTCGTCCTTGTACTGGCCGTCTGCGCCGTGCTCCTCTTCATCGGCGTGCGGATGTTCAGGCCCGGGCCAGGGCAGCGGCGCGGACAAGGCTCTTCACGATCTGCTCGCCGGCAATAGCACCCTTCTGCGGAAGGACCGTGAGGTGGGGGGCGCGCCACTCTTCGTCGGCAAGCTCGCCGTGGCTCGGCCGCCACGCCTGGTCCGCGGCCAGCAGCAGGTCGGCGTCGAGTAGCGAGTCCCCCGCCGCGAGGGTGTGCGCGGCACCGGTTCGACGCAGGACCTCGCGCAGCGCGGCGCTCTTGGTGAGGGGGCGGGGCACCACGTAGACCTTGCGCCCCTGGAGCGAGACGGTCCAGCCCCGTTCCTCGGACCAGACCGCGAGGTCCTTGACCCACTGCTCGGGCAGCAGCGACCGTTCGACCACCAGATAGGCGAAGAAGTCGTCCGCCGTGCGTTCCTTGAGCAGCCACCTCGGGTCGGCGGTGCGCCGTAGGTGGTCCCCGATCTCCTCCAACGGAGCGCACTCCGCGGTGATCCGGCCGACGACGTGCCGCTGCCAGGCGGGGTCGGGGACCCCGTCCACCAGGATCTGCCCCCCATTGGCGCAGATCGCATGGCGGGGCGCGGGTCCGGGGAGGTGGATGCGGCGGTACTGCTCCAGGGTGCGGGTCGTGGTGGGGACGAAATGAGTGGTTCGGGCCAGTTCGGCCAGGAGGTCGGCCGCGGTCTCGGTGAGGTAGGACAGCGGCTTGCCCTGGTACACCTCGACGCACAGCAGCCGGGGCGCCTCGGCGTCCGGCACGCTGAGACCGAGGGCCGCCGCCGAGTAGATCAGGGTGCGGTCGAGGTCGCTGGCGACCAGGACGGTGCGCGGCTCGTCCCGGTCGGTAAGGGGTGCGCTGGTCACCGGGCGTTCACCGCCGTGCCGTCGGCGCCGGTGGCGCCTCGGGTGTACCGGGGGTGGATGAGTCCGACGCAACTGTAGGGAAGGTGGTCGACCTCCTCGACGGGAACACCGCGTTGGGCGGCGAGGAGCCGTACGTGCTCCAGGTCGGTGCCGGCGCCGCGCCGGACGAGGACCTTCCAGGGCACTCGGCGCAGCAGGACCCGGGTGGTCTCGCCCACCCCGGGCTTCACCAGGTTGACGTCCCGGATTCCGTACTCCTCGCTGATCCGCTCGACCGCCGTCCATCCCTCCCAGGTGGGCGCCCGGTCCGTCGTGAGCATCTCCTTGACCTGGCGGTCGACCGCGTCGCCCACGTCGGGGAAGCAGGTGACGATCTGCTGGAGGAAGTCGTGGGAGACGTCGGAGTCGGCGAGTTCCCGGTAGTGCTTGGCCCCGTGGTAGTCCTCGGGGCCGACGAGGTCGGCCCTGAGGACCGTGCGGGAGACCAGTCCGGAGACGGTGGAGTTGAGGCAGGCGGAGGGGATCAGGTAGTCCTCCCGGGTGCCGTAGGTCCGCACGCACGCACCCGGGTCGGCGAGCACCGCGATCTCGGGGTCGAAGCCGTGGATTCCGGTGCGCTCCTGGAAGTCCTTGAGGGCCTGGGCGAGTTCGCGGGTGATGGCTCCCTTCCCCGTCCACCCGTCCACGAAGACGACGTCGGCGGGTTCGTGGTGCGCCGCAAGCCATCGCAGGGCGTTCTGATCGATGCCCCGGCCCCGCACGATGGACACGGAGTAGTGCGGGAGGTCGATGTCGTACCGGTGCCGGGCCCAGCGGCGCATGAGGATGCCCACCGGGGTCCCCGCACGGGCGAGCGATACCAGCACGGGACGCGGGGAGCGCTCGGCGAGGACCAGTTCGGTGACGGTGCCGACGGCCCGGGCGATCCGCTGCGCCGAGGCGTCCAGGGCCTCGTGGAACAGCTGCTGGTACTGCGGGCTCGGCTGGTACTCCACCGGCAGGGACTCGGCGTAGTGGGCGCCGCCGGCCTGGATCGCCTCCTCGCGTTCCTCGGTCGGCGCCTCCAGCGTGACGGCGGACAGGTCCTGGAGCAACCAGCCGACGTCCTCGGCGGCGTACGAGGAGAAGGCGGGGCCGCGCAGCGGATCGGGGAGCAAGGAGGGCCTTTCTTCTGGGCGTTCGGGCACGGGGCCCGGCACGTAGGAGGGCACCACGGCGAGCAGCAGCCGAGGGGTGTGTCGGGCGAGTTGGGCCAGCAGCCCCCCGGGGGCATGGAGTTCGGGTGTGTCGGCCACCGAGTCGACCACCAGGACGACGGCGTCGAACCCCGCGCCGGCGACGTTGTAGGCGTAGCGGTCGCCGGGTCCGTCGTCGGGGTCGTCGTGCGCGGGGAAGACGAGTCGGCTGCGGATCGCGTAGCCCGGGTCGTCGACCGCGAGGACCGGGGAGCGGGTGGTCGTGGAGTAGCGGACGTCGGCGGTGCCGCGGAGGTGGTCCTCCAGGGCGGTGGCGATCCGCAGGGGGGCGTACATCAGCTCCTCGAAGCCCAGGACGAGGACGCGTGGGAGGGCTCCGGCGGCGGCTTGCACCGGGCTGATGCCGTTCTCGCCGAGCAGTTGCTCGGCCAGTCGGGCGGCAGCCGGGCCGAGGACCGCTTCCAGGCGGACGCGGTGGGCCGGGGAGAACCCGTGCCGGCCTCCGTCCGGCAGCCCGGCGGGCCACCCCGGGTCGACCCGCACCACGGCCGCGGTGCGGGGCGCCGCCGGCCCTTCCGCCGTGGCCGCGGGCGACCCGTCCGCGGGGGCCTCGGCCTCGTACCGGGCGACCAGGGAGCGTCCCCTCTCCAGGACGCCCGCGGGCAACCGCACCGTGCCCGAGGCCGTGGCCACCAGGTCGATCCGTGCCCCGATCTCCCGGGCGAAGGCGTCCAGCCGGGTGCGGTCCTGCGGGGAGCGCATGTCGATGAGGGCGACGATGACATAGCGCCGGCGGGGGTAGCGGGCGTGGACGGCACGGATGGTGTTGAGGACGGTGTTGCCGGTGGAGAACTCGTCGTCGACCAGCACCAGCGGGCCGTCGCCCGCGAGCAGGTCGGGGTCTTCGGGCAGGATCAGGTGGCTCGTCGCATGGGAATGGGCCTCCTCGAAGCCGGCGACCGCCTTCACGCCCGCCACCGGGCGGCGCGTCGAGTGCAGGTAGGGGGCCGTTTCGAGGCCGTCCGCGACGCAGTGGCCGAGCCCGGTGGCGGTCTCCGCGTAGCCGAGGACCACCGCCTGCCGGGCCAGTTCGTCACCCAGCAGGTCGCGTACCCGACGGCCGAGCTCGTACCCGTGCCGGTAGACGATCGCCGGCGAGCGGGGCACGTGCTTGCCGAGCACGTTCGACACCAGCAGATGGGCGCGCTTCGGGTTGCGGCGCAACGCGAGGCCCAGGAGTTCGCGAAGCCGGTCGCCGCCGTCCGCGGCCCTCCCCTCGGGCCCCGCCAACTCCACCCCGAGCCGTCGGGCGACCCACGTCCCCGTCCACACCGCGTCGTTCATTCCGTCCTTGCCGTCCTTGCGATCAGCCGGAGAGCCCGGCGGCGAGCAACTCCACGAAGCCGACGTCCTCGCCCGCGACACCGAAGACCTCGGCGCGTTGCAGGGTCCGCTCGGCCCAGGCGCGGTGCGGCTTCACCTCGTTCATCTTGTTCGTGTAGGCGGAGCGCATCACTCCGCCGCCGTCCCGTTCGGGTCGCAGGATGTCCCGTGCGTCGCTGTACTCCTCATGACTGACCACCGAGAGCGCGTGCACCGGGAGGACGTGGGAGGGGTGGATGCAGGTCTTGCCCAGCAGACCGTTGGCACGGTCCAACTCGATCTCCCGGAGCAACCCGTCGAGGTCGTGCTCGATCAGTTCCCGGCGCAGTTCGTCAGCGCGGCCGGCGAGGAAGGGGCTGCGGCGCAGCTGGGGCTTGAACATGCGTTCCTGGAGCCGGAAGTACTCCCAGACCGGGCCGGTGACGGTGAAGCCCGTGCCGTCGGACCGGCCGAGCAGGTTGACCACGTCCGCGATCACGGAGGCCACGATCTGCACGTCGTACGCCGTCATGTCGGGCGGTCTGCGCAAGCCGTACGCCGAGCAGAAGTCGGTGACGCCGAGCCGCAGCGCGAGCACGCGGTCCCGGTACTTGTCGACGGTGCGGGCGATGCCGTCCAGCGTCTCGCGGCGGCTCTCCAGGTGCAGCAGCTCCGGTGACTCCAGGACCGGCATCGCGAACAGTCGGCGCCCCGAGGCGCCCTCGGTGGCGGTGAGCGCCTCCAGGAACGGAACACCCCGTTCCTCGGTGAACTTCGGAAGGACGAATCCGGACAGCAACGTCGCGGACGCACCCAGTCGTCGCACGAGGTCGGGTATCTGCTCCGGAGTGCGCACGCGGACGAACAGCAACGGAAGGTCACCGACCGGGCCGTCCGCCAGTTCCGCGAACTGGCGGACGACGTTCTCCTCCGCCTGGGGGACTTCGGAGTCCTCTATCGAGTCCTCCAAGCACACCACCATGGAGATCAGGCCACGTTTCGCCTGCTTGCGGATGTCCTCCGCGAGCGTCGGCCGGTTGGCGGGGCTGTACAGGGTGGCTCCGAGGGCGACGGCGAGCACGCGGGCGGGAGAGTCGGCGGTGAAGTCGCACGGCTCCCGGTGGAAGAGGCGCTGTCGCACCTGCGGGGCTATGTGCCCGAAATGACGCATGAGTCTCCCCGTGTTGCCGGAGTGGTCCGACGCAATGTGGCCGGTAATAGTACGTAGAAACCTGCGTCAGGGGTTCCCTTGCCCCATGAAATCCTGATATCCGACGCATGTCACATCCGCGCCCGACCCGCCCGGCCCGTCCTTTACCACACGGCGCCCGCATTGTCCTGGCGGTGATCGGGAAGGCAGGATGGCCGTATGACGCACGCGATGCTGAAGGGGTCGAACGTCCCGCTGGAAGCCACGGCGGTGCGTGCCGTGCTGCACTGGGCCTCGGCACAGTTCGTCCCGGACGTCGACGTCTCGGCGCTGCTGCTCGGCGCCGACGGCCGCGTGCGCTCCGACGAGGACTTCGTCTTCTACAACCAGCCGCGCCACCCTTCGGGGGCGGTGTGGCGACTGGGCAAGAAACGCGCGACCCACGGGCTGACCGACACGATCCAGACCGATCTGGCCGGCCTCCCCGAGGAAGTCCACCGGGTGCTGCTGGTGGCCTCGGCGGATGACGTCCCGTTCAGCCAGGTGCAGGCGTTGCGCATCCAGGTGCACGATGCGACGGCCGCGGGCGAGGAGCCCCTGGCGTACTTCGACATCACCCCCGAAACGGGTGCCGAGACGGCTCTGATCTGCGGCGAGCTGTACCGGCGCGGGGACGGGTGGAAGTTCCGGGCGGTCGGCGACGGCTACTCGAACGGCCTGGTCGGCCTGGCCACCGACTTCGGGATTTCGGTGGACGAGTCGGAGTCGACCGATCCGGAGCCCGAACGGTCCTTCCCGACGGTCCCCGGGCCGCCCCCCGGGTCCGTCTCGGGGAGCGATGCGGTGCCCCCGGGTGCGCTCCCCACCGCCGGGCCGGCGGCCTCGCCCGGGTACGGCTATCCCCCGCCGCCCGCCGCCCAGCCCGGATACGGTTACCCGCACGCCTCGCCGGCCGCGTCCGACGACGCCCGGCAGCCCGCCTACGGCTACCCCCAACCGGTGGCCGCGGCCCCGGACCCGAACTTCGCACTCCCTCCGCAGGGCCCCCAGTTCCAGCCCCGCTGACCCCGCGCAACGGACCCGTCGTCCGTCCGGAGCGGGTGGAGGATGCGGGTTCAGCGGCTGGCCTGCGACTTGTACCCGCGGCCCCACTGGAGGCCCCAGCCGAACAGGCGGTCGAGTTCGGCCTGGAAGCCGTACACGAACTTCACCTCGCGCCGGACGATCAGCTGGCCCTTGACGTTCTCCAGGGAGAACACCGCGCAGGAGCGCGCCTCGGGGGCCCGCTCGTCGAGGCTGATCTCGATGCGGGGGCCACTGCTCGGGTAGAGGGTGACCAGGGCGTGGGTGCGGTCGAAGGCGGGCGTCTGGTCGTAGATGTAGACGAAGATCAGCAGCCGCTTGATGGCATCGCGCTGGTCGAGGTTGACGAACAGCGTCTCGCCCGAGCCGGAGCCGAACCGGTCGTCGCCGCTCAGCTTGACGTATGGAGCACCGTTGAGATCGCCCAGGAGGTCACCGAGCGGTTGGACGACGCCCTTGGTCCCGTCCGCCAGCTCGTACAGACAGCCGAGGTCGAGGTCGACGTTGACCATGCTCTGGGTGTGGGCCTGGACGGCCTCCGGCTTGAACATCTTGAGCGGGCTGCGCAGCAGTCCTCCCTGGTCCCGGCGGCCCCCGATGTCGGAGCTCCGCATCCGCCACGACAGGTTGACGCGTAGGTTTCCGGTGGCGGCTCCTTGTTTGGTGAGCGAAACCGCGGGGTTCCGCTTGGTGAGTTCGATGGAGTTGGACGCGGAGATGCCGGAATCGAAATTCGCCGACTTTCCCCGCCACAAATCGTCCCAGAAGGACATGTAAGCCCCCCAATGCCCTGAGTCCTCTACCCCGGCCCTGAATGCCGGGGCTTCCTACCTACAGCGGGGCGGCCACAGGAAGTGTCCCGTGACCGCCCTCTGAAAGCGTTCCTCACGACGGGCCCGGCCACACACCGGAACCGGTCATGTCGGCTGACTCACACTCCGGACGACACCTCGGACTTGTTGCCCGACCCGTCCCCCGCGCCCCCGGCCGCGGCGAGGGCCCGGTTGCGGCGGACCGAGGACCAGAACGACCAACCGATCAGGAACACGCCCACGAGTCCGGTGATCACCTCGTGGATCTCGTAGCGGATGGTGATCAGCAGGATCGTGGCGAGCGCGCCGATCGCGTAGTGCGCACCGTGCTCCAGGTAGACGTAGTCGTCCAGGGTGCCCTGGCGCACCAGGTAGACGGTGATGGAACGCACGTACATCGCGCCGACACCGAGGCCGATCGCCATGAGGACGATGTCGTTGGTGATCGCGAAGGCGCCGATCACACCGTCGAAGGAGAACGACGCGTCTAGGACCTCCAGGTAGAGGAACATGAAGAAGGCGGCCTTGCCGGCCAGCAGCACCACCGGCTTTCCGCTGCGCTTGGCCGCCTCCTCCGCCTCGTGCTCGCGTTCCTCCTGCTCCTCCAGCCGTCCCTCGAAGAACCCGGACAAGCCGCCCACCACCAGGTAGGTGATCAGGCCGGCGATGCCGGAGAGGAGCACCGTCTCGGTCTTGTCCGCGTGGGTGCCGCCGTGCTGGTGCGCCTCGGGGGCGAGGAAGACCGCACTGAGGAGGAGGGCGATCAGGGCGATGCACACCGACAGCATCTCGACCTTGCCGAGCCTGGCGAGCGGGCGCTCGATCCAGCGCAGCCACTTGATGTCCCGGTCCTCGAAGACGAAGTCGAGGAAGATCATGAGCAGGAACATGCCGCCGAAGGCCGCGATGGAGGCGTGGGCGTCAGTGACGAGTTCCTGGTAGCGGTCCTTGTCGTTGAGCGCGAGGTCGACCGCCTCGATCGGCCCGAGACCGGCACTCACCGCGACGATGACGACCGGGAACACGAGCCGCATGCCGAACACGGCGATCAGGATGCCGATGGTGAGGAAGATGCGCTGCCAGAACGCGTTCATCTTCTTCAGGATTCCGGCGTTGACCACGGCGTTGTCGAAGGAGAGCGAGATCTCCATGATGGAGAGCATCGCCACGAGGCTGAAGCCGACCCACCCCCCGTAGAGCAACGCCGCGACCAAACCGAGCGCGGTGACCGCGAACGACCAGCCGAAGGTTTTCAGAATCACTGGCTACCCATCCCTGTCACGGGGGTCCCCCCGATAGGGGTCCGGCAGGGGGCACCCCGCGCCGGGCCCAGATTCACGACACATTGACCCCGAAGTCTAGGGCGGTGCCGCGCAGGCCCGACGCATAGCCCTGCCCCACCGCGCGGAACTTCCACTCGCCTCCGTAGCGGTAGACCTCGCCGAAGATCATCGCGGTCTCGGTGGAGGCGTCCTCGGAGAGGTCGTAACGGGCCAGCTCCCGGCCGTCCGCCTGGTTGACGATCCGGATGAACGCATTGGCGACCTGGCCGAACGCCTGTGCCCGGGCGTCCGCCTCGTGGATGGAGACCGGAAAGACGATCTTGTCGCAGCCCGCCGGGACCAGGGAGAGGTCCACGACCAGGGACTCGTCGTCGCCGTCACCGTCGCCGGTGAGGTTGTCGCCGGTGTGCTCCACCGAACCGTCGGGGCTGGTGAGGTTGTTGTAGAACACGAACCACTCGTCGCCCAGGACACGGCCGGAGCTGCACAGCAGGGCGCTGGCGTCGAGGTCGAAGGGGGCTCCCGTGGTGGAACGCGCGTCCCAGCCGAGACCCACCACGATCCGCGTGAGGTTCGGTGCGGCCTTGGACAGGGAGACGTTGCCCCCCTTGGACAGCGTGACACCCATGATCTTTTCCTCCCCGAGGTAGTGCGACGTCGTCCCGGGGGCGGACCGGACCCACGGCGGCGCCACGCCCCCGTGCCCCCGGCGGGGGTGTGCGCTCGGACGCGTCCGGTGCCGCACCGACTGGCGGCTGCGGCACCGGACGCCCGGACCGTGGCTCAGACGTTGACGCCGAAGTCCTGCGCGATGCCGCGCAGGCCGGAGGCGTAGCCCTGGCCGATGGCGCGGAACTTCCATTCGGCCCCGTGGCGGTACAGCTCGCCGAAGACCATCGCGGTCTCGGTGGAGGCGTCCTCGGAGAGGTCGTAACGGGCGATCTCCTGGTTGTTCGCCTGGTTCACCACGCGGATGAACGCGTTGCGCACCTGCCCGAAGGACTGCTGCCGGCTCTCGGCGTCGTAGATGGACACCGGGAAGACGACCCGCGTGACGTCCACGGGCACCCCGGCCAGGTTCACCTTGATCTGCTCGTCGTCGCCCTCGCCCTCACCGGTGAGATTGTCGCCGGTGTGTTCCACCGAACCGTCAGGGCTCTTCAGGTTGTTGAAGAAGACGAAGTTCTGGTCGCTGGTGACCTTGCCCTCCGCGTTCGTCAGGATGGCACTGGCGTCCAGGTCGAAGTCCGTACCGGTCGTGGTGCGGACGTCCCAGCCCAGACCGATCACGACCGCGGTGAGGCCGGGCGCCTCCTTGGTCAGCGATACGTTGCCGCCCTTGCTGAGGCTGACTCCCACAAGTCCTCCCAATGGTGTCAGGGGCGGGGAGCCCCCGTCGTGCTCTGGTATCGGATCAACGCTCCGATCCTAGTGACGGGTTCCCACGCTCCGCAGTGGTTGGGCCCGAAGAACTCAGAGGGTGTCGAGGGCCTTGACGTAGTCGTTGAGGTCCCGGGCGTCGGGGAGGCCGTTCACGACGGTCCAGCGCACGATGCCCGCCTTGTCGATGACGAAGGTGCCGCGGAGGGCGCAGCCCTTGGTCTCGTCGAAGACGCCGTAGGCGCGCGACGCCTCGCCGTGCGGCCAGAAGTCCGACAGCAGGGGGTAGTCGAGGCCCTCCTGCTCGGCGAAGACCCGGAGGCTGAAGGGGGCGTCGTTGGAGACCGCCAGCAGTTGGACCCCGTCGTTCACGAACGTGGGCAGTTCGTCGCGCAGCGCGCACAGCTCGCCCGTGCAGACGCCGGTGAAGGCGAAGGGGTAGAAGAGCAGGACGACGTTCTTCTCGCCGCGGAAGTCGGAGAGTCGCACGGTCTCACCGTGCTGGTTCTTGAGCTCGAAGTCCGGGGCCTCGGTACCGACCGCGATCGTCATGGTCACGCATTCCCTTCACGGGGCTGTTCGGGTGGTGTTCCACCCACCCTACGCAGCGGAAGGGGGTGGACCGGCCAGCGGGCGCGGGAGGGACGGGCGACGGCCCGGACGGGCGCGCGGGGAGCCGCGCGCGTGCGGTGCGCAGGACGACGGCCCGTGGACGGGGGCGCAGACGCGCGTGAGGCCCACCGGCCCCGTGGGACGTGGTTCCCACGGGGCGGGCGGTCAGCGCTTCTTGGCTGCGGCCTTCGGGGTGACCAGACGGCTGCCGGTCCAGTCCTTGGCCACGCTGATGCTCTTGGTCTGGGAGAGACCAGCGGTCTGCGCCGACTCGTTGATGTCGCTCGGTTCGACGTAGCCGTCCCGGCCGGTCTTGGGCGTCAGCAGCCACAACTGGCCGCCCTCGTCGATCAGCCCGATGGCATCGACCAGCGCGTCCGTCAGGTCGCCGTCGTCCTCGCGGAACCACAGCACGACGACATCGGCGACGTCCTCGTAATCCTCGTCGACGAGATCGGCGCCGATGGTCTCCTCAATGGCCTCGCGGAGTTCCTGATCGGCGTCGTCGTCGTAGCCGATCTCCTGGACCACCTGCCCGGGCTGGAACCCCAGCCTGGCGGCAGGGTTCGTCCGCTCCTCCGCGTGGTCCGCGGTCGCGCTCACCGTTTGCCTCCTGATCATGTTCGAATGTCGTCTGTCGCCCTCGCGCCAGCGCGGGGCGTTGGCCGTAGTCCACACGTGCGGGGCGGATCGCGCAAGTACCCGGCCGTCGAGACCGCCGAAACGGTGACGTTCCCGACCGGGTCACCGCAACTCCTGGCACGAAATCGCGGCATTCAGTGACACACACCACGACAGTCTGCCCCATTCGACCGTTTCGCGAACACGTACGGGGCGGGGAAGAAATCCCCACCCGCCGCCGGACACCCCGAGGGACCGGCGGCGGACCGGGGGAACGCCCCCAGCGGCAAGGGCTCCGACGCGCGATCCGCCAACCCCTCGCCCACCTGCTCGGACGCACCCGACGACCGAGCGCACGGTCCTAGCACACGGGGCGAGGGGGCCGTCACCCGGGACGGCGAGGGGCGTATCGTTCCGTTTTGGACCACACCGCCCCATCTGCCGTATCGAGTACCTGGTTACCCCTCGGTACGGATGACGTTTCCCACCCTGCGATACACGATGGGAAACGGTGCACACACCAGCAGTGGCAAGGCCCACGACCGTGCCACCGAACAGTGAAGGAACAGCGTGGCTTCCGGATTCGATCGCAACCCGATCATCATTGGCGGCCTTCCGAGCCAGGTCCCCGATTTCGACCCCGAAGAGACCCAGGAGTGGCTCGACTCGCTCGACGCCGCCATCGACGCGCGGGGTCGCGAGCGGGCCCGCTACCTGATGCTCCGACTGATCGAACGCGCCCGCGAGAAGCGCGTGGCCGTGCCCGAGATGCGCAGCACCGACTACGTGAACACCATCGCCACCCGGGACGAGCCGTTCTTCCCCGGCAACGAGGAGATCGAACGCAAGATCCTCAACGCCACCCGCTGGAACGCCGCCGTCATGGTGTCGCGCGCCCAGCGTCCCGGCATCGGGGTCGGCGGGCACATCGCGACCTTCGCCTCCTCGGCGTCGCTCTACGACGTGGGCTTCAACCACTTCTTCCGCGGCAAGGACGAGGGCCACGGCGGGGACCAGATCTTCTTCCAGGGGCACGCCTCCCCGGGCATCTACGCCCGGGCCTACCTCCTCGACCGGCTCTCCGAGCGCCAACTCGACGCCTTCCGCCAGGAGAAGTCCAAGGCCCCGGACGGGCTGTCCAGCTATCCGCACCCACGGCTGATGCCGGACTTCTGGGAGTTCCCGACGGTCTCCATGGGGCTCGGCCCCCTGGGCGCCATCTTCCAGGCCAGGATGAACCGGTACCTGGCCGCCCGGGGCATCGCGGACACCTCCTCCTCGCACGTGTGGGCCTTCCTCGGCGACGGCGAGATGGACGAGCCGGAGTCCCTGGGGCAGCTGTCCATCGCCGCCCGCGAGGGCCTGGACAACCTGACCTTCGTCGTCAACTGCAACCTGCAACGGCTGGACGGGCCGGTCCGCGGCAACGGCAAGATCATCCAGGAGCTGGAGTCCCAGTTCCGCGGGGCCGGCTGGAACGTCGTCAAGCTCGTGTGGGACCGGTCCTGGGACCCACTGCTCGCCCGGGACCGGGACGGCGTCCTGGTGAACCGGTTGAACACCACTCCGGACGGACAGTTCCAGACCTACGCGACCGAGACCGGCGCCTACATCCGGGAGCACTTCTTCGGCGACGACCACCGACTGCGCGCCATGGTGGCCGACATGACGGACGATCAGGTCCTCCATCTGGGGCGCGGCGGGCACGACCACCGGAAGATCTTCGCCGCGTTCTCCGCGGCGAAGGCGCACCAGGGGCAGCCCACGGTGATCCTCGCGCAGACGGTCAAGGGGTGGACGCTCGGCCCCAACTTCGAGGGTCGCAACGCCACCCACCAGATGAAGAAGCTGACCGTGGACGACCTGAAGGGGTTCCGGGACCGGCTGCGCCTGCCGATCACCGACCGCCAACTGGACGAGGGGCTGCCGCCCTACTACCACCCGGGCCGCGACTCGGAGGAGATCCAGTACATGCACGACCGCCGCCGCGCCCTGGGCGGTTACGTGCCGACGCGGGTGGTGCGGGCCGCACCGCTGACCCTCCCGGGCGACGGCGCCTACGCGAGCGTCAAGAAGGGCTCCGGTCAGCAGTCGATCGCGACCACCATGGCCTTCGTGCGCCTGCTCAAGGACCTGATGCGGGACAAGGAGATCGGGCGGCGGTTCGTCCTGATCGCCCCGGACGAGTACCGCACGTTCGGTATGGACTCGTTCTTCCCGAGCGCGAAGATCTACAACCCGCTCGGCCAACAGTACGAGTCGGTCGACCGGGACCTGCTGCTCGCCTACAAGGAGTCGCCGACCGGGCAGATGTTGCACGACGGCATCTCCGAAGCGGGCTGCACGGCCTCGCTGATCGCAGCGGGATCGGCGTACGCCACGCACGGCGAGCCGCTCATCCCGGTCTACGTCTTCTACTCGATGTTCGGTTTCCAGCGCACCGGCGACCAGTTCTGGCAGATGGCTGATCAGTTGGCGCGCGGATTCGTTCTGGGGGCCACTGCCGGTCGGACCACCCTGACCGGGGAGGGGCTCCAGCACGCGGACGGCCACTCCCAGTTGCTCGCCTCCACCAATCCAGCGTGTGTGGCCTATGACCCCGCCTACGCCTACGAGATCGCGCACATCGTGCAGGAGGGCCTGCGACGGATGTACGGACGGACCGCGGACGGCGCCCCCGGCGAGGACGTCTTCTACTACCTCACCGTCTACAACGAGCCGATCCAGCACCCGGCCGAACCCGAGGGCGTCGACGTCGAGGGCATCCTCAAGGGCGTGTACCGGCTGAAGTCCGGTGACCGCGGCACCGTGCCCGCGCAGGTCCTGGCCTCGGGCGTGGCCGTGCCCTGGGCCCTGGAGGCCCAGCGCGTCCTCGCCGAGGAATGGGACGTGAGGGCGGACGTGTGGTCCGCAACCTCCTGGAACGAGCTGCGGCGCGAGGCGGTCGAGGCGGAGCGGCACAATCTGCTCCACCCCGAGGAGGAGCCCCGGGTGCCCTATGTGACGCAGAAGTTCTCGGGCGCTGAAGGACCGTTCGTGGCGGTCTCCGACTGGATGCGGTCGGTCCCCGATCAGATCGCCCGTTGGATTCCCGGTACGTACCAGTCGCTGGGGGCGGACGGCTTCGGCTTCGCCGACACCCGGGGCGCGGCACGGCGCTACTTCCACATCGACGCGCCTTCGATCGTGGTGGCCGTCCTCACGGAGCTGGCGAAGGAGGGCAAGGTCGACCGCTCGGCACCGCGGCAGGCGATCGACCGCTACCGGCTGTGGGACGTGGCCGCCGCGGACCCGGGCACGGCCGGCGGCGACGCCTGACCCGCACGGCACGCGGAGGCGTACCGGACGGACGGGAGCGGCGGGGGCGGACGGGAAGTGCGGTCCGCCCCCGCCGCGCCCTCGGGCCGCGGGCGGCACGGCCCCCAGGGGGTCGGCGAGGTTCAGTTCTCCCACACCTTGAACGCCCTGATGCGGTGGGGCGAGCGCGGGGTCCAGGTGCCGTCGCCGGGATAGGTGTCGAACTCCCCGGTCTCGGCGCAGGTGGCGGACTGGTAGGTGGTGACCGGACGGCCCAGCCGGTTGGCGAGGGCCTGTGCGGAGCCGCCCGAGGGCAGCGGGGTACAGCTCTCGATGTCGACTTCGGAGAGTTCGTAACCGAGTCGGGTGCCCTTGAAGTCGGGTTTCGACCACAGGCACAGCTCCCCGGGGCCGCAGCGGCCCAGCACGGGCTCCGCCCGCGGGGCCTGCCCGGCGCCCGGCACCGTGGCGATTCCCGCCGGCGCCGGACCGAGGAGGAGGGCCGCGCCGGCGGTCGCGAGGACGATGGTGGTGCGCAGGACGGAACGCATGGTGGTAACCCCCGTGTCGGACTGATCACTTGGTGCAACTGTCGCCGCTCGCCGCGAGCGGAAGGAAGCGCTCCGGGGGGCGGCCACACTGATGGGGGAAATCCCCCGACGGACCGGCACCCATCAGGCGGCCCGGGCGTGAGGGGCCACCCGCGGCCCCCGCCGGACCACCCGTCCGCACCTGCGGTCCGCAGGACGTCCGTCCGCCCGAAGTCCCCGGTCACGGGGGTGCGCGGCCGCTCCCGCACACCCCGATGGAATGAGCACCGCCGCCTCCGTTCACCCTTCCTCCGTCCGGAAACGTGATTCCCGTCACGCAATGCACAGCCGGGTGCGGGGGTCTCCTAGGGTGTCCCGCAGTGACTTCCTTCGACCCCTCCCCCGCGCTCGGCGTCTGGCGCGCGCTGATCGCCCTCGGCGTGGTCTTCATCATGTTGGCGACCACCGGCTGGACCGCGGTCCACCACCGGCGCGACGGCGGCGCGCCCCTCAAGGTCGCCCTCACGGCCTGGGGCGAGGACCGTCTGGAAGGTCGCCCGCTGCCCGACCCGCTGACCGCCCCGGACCGGCTGGCCCGGTTCTTCGCCTCCCTCGAACCCGGGCAGCTCACCCGGCTCGCCCGGCGCCATCCGCTGGTGATCGGCAACATGAACGGCGCCCCGCTCGCCCTGCGCTACCGGGCCAACCGGACCTCGCTCGACGCGGCCCGACGGGCGGAATCCCGACGGGTGCACGACGACCGACTCTCCCCCGAAGGGCAACGCCAGGCGGAGCTGCGCATGCAGCGCTACCGCGCCCTCACCCGGCCCGACCGGCACATCCTCGCCTTCGACCCGACCGGAAGCGGACGGATCGCGGAAGTCCTCGGCGACCTGGCACGCGCACGGCGCGTCTCCGTCGTCGTGCCCGGGGTGGACACCACCCTCGGCTCCTTCGAGAGCGCCCGCCGCGCGCACTCCACGCCCCTGGGCATGGCCCGCGCCCTGTACCGCGCGGAGCGCTCGGCGAGCCCCGCGACGCGCACGGCGGTGATCGCCTGGGCCGACTACACCGCACCCGACGGCCTCGGCGTCGAGGCGGCGACCGGGATACGCGCCCGGCACGGCGCCGTGCGGCTCAACGCCATGCTCCGCGGGCTCCCGGACCGGGCCCGCGTCGCCCTCTACTGCCACAGCTACGGCTCCGTGCTCTGCGGCATCGCCGCGCCCTCGCTGCCCTCCCGGGTGACGGACATCGCCGTCGCGGGCAGCCCGGGCATGCGCGCCGGCCACGCCTCCCAACTGCGCACGCGCGCCCGCATCTGGGCGATGCGCGACGGGGACGACTGGATCGAAGGGGTGCCGCACCTCGAAGTCGGCGGCATCGGACACGGCGCCGACCCGGTCTCCCCCGCCTTCGGGGCGCGGTTGCTGTCGGCGAACGGCGCGAACGGCCACACCGGCTACTTCGAGCCGGGCACCGGCAGCCTGAGCAACCTCGCGGAGATCGGCGTCGGCGCCTACCTCGGGCTGGAGTGCGCCGACGGGGACGACGGGTGCAGGAGTGGCCTGGACTCCGCCGGGGCGGACCCACACGCGTAGCAGGGGGGAGAACTCCCCCGGTAGCGGGCGGGACGATGTCGGCCCCGCCGCATACGATGAGCCGCATGGGTGATGTACTGGCCGGATTTCACGCCGCTTGGGAGTTCGCGTCCGACTCCGTGCACATCCGCTTCGAACGGGGGATACGCACGCCCAAGCTCTTCCAGGCGCTCGGTGAGCGCCGGGTCCCCCACGAAGCGATCTCCGCCGTGGCGTTGTCACCGGGCAAGCGCGGCACGGTCGTGCTGCACGCCGTGCCCCGGCCCGGCGCCGACCCGCTGATGGACGCGGCCGCCGGGCAGTTGAGGGAGGGGTCCGACCCCTACCGCCTGGTGCTGCCCGCGGAACGGGCCGACCTCGCCGAGTACTACGCCGACGAGTTGCGGCCCCTCCTCACGCACCGCACCGCCGAGGAGCCCCTCGACCACCACCTCGTGGAACCCCCCGAAGCCCCCCTCAGCTTCAAGGCGTACGACGGCAAGGCGACCTTCGACGGGAGCACCGTGTTCTACCGCTGGTCCTGGACGGGGGCCTCCTCCGCCAAGTGGAAGGCGGGCGACCAGCGGTTCCCGGTCGCCGACCTCAGCGGCGTGGAGTGGCGCTCCCCCGAACTCTTCGAAGGCCACCTCCGGTTGCTGCGCCGCGACGTCCCGCAGCCGCCGGCCCAGGCCGACCAGGACCCCGGCGCCCTGGTGTTCGGCCTGGGCTACGGGCCGGTGCACGAGTCGTTGCCGTTCGCCGCCTCGGTGTTGGCGGCGGTCCGCTCGACCGGCCCGGCCGGTGCGACCGGGGCCCCGCACTCCCCGGGCGGTCGACGGGATCCGGCCGACATCGCCGACCGGATCCGTCACCTCGGCGAGTTGCACCGGGCCGGGCTCGTCACCGACGACGAGTTCCTCTCCAAGAAGGCCGAGTTGCTCGCCGAGCTCTGAGCCCGCGGCCCCGCCGACCGGGACGGCCGGCCCGGCAGCGACCCTGTTCCCGCCCGGCCGAGGTGAAGCTCATGTCGGCGTACCGGTCGCCGGAGACCCGGGCGGCGAGGGGTTCGAGGAGCGACAGTTCCTCCGCGGTCAGGGTCAGGCCCGCCGCGGCCACGTTCTCCTCGACCCGGTGACGTGAGCGGGTGCCGGGCAGCGGGACGACCGGCAGGCCGTGGACCTCGGCCCGCTGGTGGACCCAGGCGAGGGCGACCTGGCCGGGGGTGGCCCCACGGGCCTCGGCAACGGCGCGCACCGGCTCCAGGAGGGCGGCGTTGGCGGCGGCGTTGGCCCCGGTGAAGCGGGGCTCTGCTCCCGACGGAAGTCCTACGGGCCGAGGTCCTTCTCCGCGCTGCTGAAGGCGCCGGTGAGGAAGCCGCGCCCGAGGGGGGGGCGTAGGGCACCACGGCGATCCCCAGGTCGGCCGCCGCCGGCACGACGCCCCGTTCGACGTCCCGGCTGAACAGGGACCACTCGGACTGGAGGGTGGCGATCGGATGGACGGCGTGGGCCGCCCGCAGCTCGGAGCCGGAGACCTCGCTCAGCCCGAGGTGGCCGACCTTGCCCGCCCGGACGAGGTCGGCCATGGCGCCCACCGAATCCTCGATCGGCACCGCGGGGTCCGGCCGGTGCAGGTAGTACAGGTCGATGCGGTCGGTGCCCAGCCGACGGAGGCTGGCGTCCGCACAGGCGCGGATGTAGGCGGGATCGTTGCTGATCGAGCGCCGGGTGGGATCGACGGGATCGACGGACAGGGCGCACTTGGTGGCGATGACGACCTCGTCGCGGTGGGCCTTGAGGAAGGGGGCGAGGAAGCGCTCGTTGGCCCCCGCGCCGTACAGGTCGGCCGTGTCGTACAGGGTGACGCCGAGTTCCCGGGCGCGTTCCAGGGTGGCCCGGGCCTCGGCCTCGTCGGTCGGACCGTGGCGAAGCTCATGCCCGTGCAGCCGAGGCCCTGCGCACCGACCAGGGGGCCGTCGGCACCGAGGCGGACGTGGGTGGGGCGGGTCAACGGGGGTTCCCTCCGGAGGCGTTGGCATAGAAGTCGATCTTGTGGTCGAGGACGGCGAGGGTGCCCCGCAGTTCGGCGATGCGGGAGAGGACCTCCCGGCGGGTGGCCTCCAGGAGCCGCTGCCGCTCGGGGAAGGTGTGGTCACCGCTGCGGACCAGCTCCGAGAAGCGGACCATATCGGCGACCGGCATGCCCGTGAGGCGGAGCTTGCTGACCAGGTCCAGCCAGTCCAGGTCCCGGTTGCGGTACCGGCGCTGACCGGTGTGCGAACGGTCGATGTGCGGCATCAGCCCGATGCGCTCGTACCAGCGCAGGGTGTGGGCGCTCAGCCCGGTGTGGGCGACCACTTCGCCGATGGTGTACCGGTCCTGACCGTCCGGCCGCGGGTGCGCGCCGGGCGGGGCGGCGCACGCGTCGAGGGCGGCGGGGACCGTGGGGTCGTCCGAGGTCGTCGAGGCTGCCGGGGGCGCCGTGTCCGTCACCGTCATGGCTCCCAACCTAGGGGCCTGGAGTGCACTCCAAGCAAGCGTTCCGGGCCGGCGCTCCGCACGGGCCCGCGCCGCTCCCCCCACCCGGGCCGCCGACCGCCGCCGGCGGGCAACTACGCTCCGAGGATGCAGAGCCTTGGGTTGATGGAAGGGTGGCCGGTGCCGGCCGCCGCGGGTGCCGTGGTGCGGTCGAACGGGGAGCTGGCCGGGGTCTTCGGGGACACCGGGCGACGGTTCGCCCTGGCCTCGGTGACCAAGCCGCTGACGGCGTACGCGGTGCTCGTGGCGTACGAGGAGGGCGCACTGGAGCTGGACGGGCCGGCGGGGCCGGCGGGCGCGACGGTGCGGCACCTGCTGGCGCACACCAGCGGGCTCGCCTTCGACGAGCACAAGGTGATGGCGGAGCCCGGGACGCGCCGGCTGTACTCGAACGCCGGGTTCGAGGTGCTGGCCGACCACGTGGCCGAGGCCACCGAGATGCCCTTCGAGGAGTACCTGCGGCAGGCGGTGCTGGAGCCGTTGGGGATGGCGGGCACCGCCCTGGTCGGCGGCGGCTCGGCCGCGAAGGACGGGGTGTCGACCGTCGAGGACCTGGTGCGGTTCGCCGCCGAGGTGCAGGCGCCGCGGCTGCTCGACCCTCGGACGGTGGCGGAGGCGATCACCGTGCAGTACCCGGGGACCAAGGGCGTGCTGCCGGGGTACGGCCACCAGAGCCCGAACGACTGGGGCCTAGGGTTCGAGATCCGGGACGCCAAGTCCCCGCACTGGACCGGGAGCACGTCCTCGCCGCGCACCTTCGGGCACTTCGGGCAGGCGGGCACGTTCCTGTGGGTGGACCCGGAAGCCCGGTGGGCCGACGGCCGGGGCACCGGAGCGGCCTGCGTCGCGCTCGCCGACCGGGCGTTCGGGCCCTGGGCGGTCCAGGCGTGGCCGCAGCTCACGGACGCGGTGCTCGCCGAGCTCTGAGCCGGTCCGGGCTCGGGGGTCAGCTCCGGGAGGCCATCTCCCAGACCAGGACCTCGGCCGGGGCGAGGGCCACCAGGGCGGCCCCCTCGACGTCGGCGAGTCGGACCGCGTCGCCCGGGCCCAGCGGCGCCGGGTCCCCGTCGACGGCCGGGTGCAGGGCCAGCCTGCCGCGCACCACGTGCGCGTAGGCGTGCGCGCCGGTGGGCAGCGGACGGCGCTCACCGGTGGCGAGCCGCTGGACGTGCAGCAGCGCGCCGGCTTCGGGGACCGGGTACGCCTCGTTGTCCGGGAGGGCGCGGACCACCTCGTAGCGCGGTTCGCCGCCGGGCGTCAGGGGGGCCAGCCACATCTGGACGAAGACCAGCGGGTCCGGGCCGTCGTTGCGCTCCACGTGCCGCACGCCGCCCGCGGAGCTCAGGCGTTGGACGTCCCCCGCCCGGACGCGGGTGGTGCGGCCCGTGGAGTCGCGGTGGGTGAGTTCGCCCTCGACGACCCAGGTGACGATCTCGGTGTGGCTGTGCGGGTGCTCGTCGAAGCCGGCGCCGGGGGCGAGGCGCTCCTCGTTGCAGGCGATGACGGCACCGAAGCGCAGGTTGTCCGGGTCGTAGTGGGGCCCGAAGGAGAAGGCGTGCCGGGACTCGATGCCCGCCGTCGGGTCGCCTCCGGGGTAGCGCTCTGCGGCGCGGCGCACGTCGATCACGCGACCACGGTAGTCCCCGTCCCCGGGGGCGGTCCGCCCGGTGCGCCGGTTCCGCACCGGAACCCACCGGGACCGCCCCGCCGATTCGTCCGGGCGCGCGGATGAGGCAGTCTTGTCCCGTGTCCGAACCCGAAGTCGGCAAGACCGATCCCGCAGATCACGGCGCAGCGCGCACTCCCGTCCCCGGCTCGTCCCGGGGGGCGAACCCGGGTGGTCCCGGCGTGCCACCGTCCGACGGGCGCGGCGGGCCCACGGCGGACTCCGACTGGCCCGACGCCGCCGAGCACCCGGCGCGCCGTTCCTCCGCGGACCACGGCGCCGCCGGTGAGCCGACCGATCGGGGGCGCCCGCCGGTGCATGCGCCGCATTCGCACGCCGGCACCCTGCGCCGGCTGGAGAAGTCCTCCGGGAGCCTCGCCGCGCAGGCCATCGCCCGGATGGACGAGACGCTTCCCTGGTACCGGGCCATGCCGCCGGAGAACCGTTCCTGGATCGGTCTGGTCGCCCAGGCCGGCATCGCCGCGTTCACCGAGTGGTTCCGCCGCCCGGACGCTCCGCAGGCGATCTCGACGGACGTGTTCGGCACGGCGCCGCGCGAGCTGACCCGGGCGATCACCCTGCGGCAGACCGTGGAGATGGTGCGGACCACGATCGAGGTCATGGAGTCCGCGATCGACGAGGTCGCGGCGCCCGGCGACGAGTCGGTGCTGCGCGAGGCCCTGCTGGTGTACGCGCGGGAGATCGCCTTCGCCACGGCGCAGGTGTACGCACAGGCGGCGGAGGCGCGGGGCGCGTGGGACGCCCGGCTGGAGTCCCTGGTGGTGAACGCGGTCCTGTCCGGCGAGGCGGACGAGGGGGCGGTCAGCCGGGCGGCGGCGCTGGGCTGGAACGCTCCCGAGCACGTCTGCGTGGTGCTGGGGACGGCGCCGGAGGGGGACAACGAGCTGACCGTGGAGGCGATCCGGCGGGCGGCCCGGCACGCCAAGCTCCAGGTGCTGACGGGGGTGCTCGGGGACCGGCTGGTGGTGATCGCGGGCGGCAGCGACAACCCCTTGCAGGTGGCGAAGGCGCTGATCGGACCGTTCGCCGCGGGGCCGGTGGTGGCGGGGCCGATCGTCCCGGACCTGTTGGCGGCGACCCGGTCGGCGCAGGCCGCGGCGGCGGGGCTGCGGGCGTGCGGTGCGTGGCAGGACGCCCCGCGCCCGGTGCTGGCCGACGACCTGCTGCCGGAGCGGGCCATCGCGTCCGACCCTTCGGCGCGTGAGCAGCTGGTGGAGGAGATCTACAGACCGCTGGAAGAGGCCGGGTCGGCCCTGCTGGAAACGCTGAGCGTGTATCTGGAGCAGGCCAGCAGCCTGGAGGGTGCGGCGCGGATGCTCTTCGTCCACCCGAACACCGTGCGCTACCGGCTCCGACGTGTGACTGACGTCACCGGCTGGTCACCCTCCGACGTGCGTTCGGCGTTCACTCTGCGTATCGCGCTGATCCTTGGCCGGCTCGCGGACGGAGATGTCCCGTCTTAGGCGGTCTTGTTGAGTGCCTACAATTCCCCCTTCGGTTCTTCGTCCTTGTCCCCACGGGCGGCCCAGGCCACCCACAAGAGAGAGTGTGAGTGTGCTCGTACTCGTAGCTCCCGGCCAAGGCGCACAGACGCCCGGCTTCCTCGCTCCCTGGCTCGACCTGCCCGGCGCCGCCGATCGCGTGGCGGCCTGGTCGCAGGCCATCGACCTCGACCTGCTGCACTACGGCACCGAGGCCGACGAGGACGCCATCCGTGACACCGCGGTGGCGCAGCCGCTGCTGGTGGCCGCCGGCCTGCTGGCCGCGCTGGCCCTGGCCGCCGACTCCCCCGACGCCCCGGACGGCGTCGCCCTCGCGGGCCTGACGGCGGACGTCGTCGCGGGCCACAGCGTGGGTGAGATCACCGCCGCCGCGCTCGCGGGGGTGCTGTCCCCGGCGGCCGCCCTGCGCCTGGTGCGGACCCGCGGGCTCGCGATGGCCGAGGCCGCCGCGGCGACCCGGACCGGGATGGCGGCGCTGCTCGGCGGCGAGGCGGAGACCGTGCTGCCGCACCTGGAGCGACTGGGGCTGACCCCGGCGAACGTGAACGGCGCGGGTCAGATCGTCGCGGCCGGCACCGCGGAGCAGCTGACCGCGCTGGCGGAGGAGAAGCCGGAGGGCGTGCGCCGCGTGGTGCCCCTGAAGGTGGCGGGCGCGTTCCACACCCGGCACATGGCCCCGGCGGTGGACGCCCTCCGGGAGGCCGCGCGGAAGCTGTCGCCGGCCGACCCCGCGATCGCCTACGTGTCGAACAAGGACGGCCAGGCGGTCGTCTCGGGCGCGGAGGTGCTGGACCGGCTGGTGGGCCAGGTGGCGAACCCGGTGCGCTGGGACCTGTGCATGGAGACCTTCGCCGCGCGCGGGGCGACCGCCCTGGTGGAGCTGTGCCCGGGCGGCACGCTGACGGGCATCGCCAAGCGGGCCCTGCCCGGGGTGCGGACCTTGGCGCTGAAGACCCCCGCCGAACTCGACGCCGCTCGTGAGCTGATCGCCGAGCACGCCGGGCAGACGGCCTGAGTCCGGACCCGGGAAGGAGAGTTCGAAGAGCATGGCGAAGATCAAGACCGCTCGGGGAGCCGCGTACGCGCGCATTCTCGGGGTCGGGGGCTACCGTCCGACGCGGGTGGTGCCCAACGAGGTGATCCTGGAGACGATCGACTCGTCGGACGAGTGGATCCGCTCCCGGTCCGGGATCGCGTCCCGCCACTGGGCCGACGACCAGGAGACCGTCGCGGCGATGTCCCTGGAGGCCGGTGGCAAGGCCATCGCCGCCGCCGGGATCACCCCGGAGCAGATCGGCGCGGTCGTGGTGTCGACGGTGTCGCACTTCAAGCAGACCCCGGCGGTGGCGACCGAGATCGCGGACCGCATCGGCACCGACAAGGCCGCCGCGTTCGACATCTCGGCGGGCTGTGCCGGGTTCGGGTACGGACTGACGCTGGCCCGCGGCATGGTCGTGGACGGGAGCGCCGAGTACGTCCTGGTGATCGGCGTGGAGCGGTTGAGCGACCTGACCGACCTGACGGACCGGGCGACCGCCTTCCTGTTCGGCGACGGCGCCGGCGCGGTGGTCGTGGGGCCGTCGACGGAACCCGCGATCGGGCCCACCGTGTGGGGTTCCGAGGGCGACAAGTCGGAGACCATCAAGCAGACGGTGCCGTGGACGGACTACCGTGACGGCACGGTCGAGAAGTTCCCCGCGATCGCCCAGGAAGGCCAGGCGGTGTTCCGCTGGGCCGTGTTCGAGATGGCGAAGGTCGCCCAGCAGGCGCTGGACGCGGCCGGGATCACCGCGGACGATTTGGACGTCTTCATCCCGCACCAGGCGAACATGCGGATCATCGATTCGATGGTGAAGACCCTCAAACTGCCGGAACACGTGACGGTCGCCCGCGATGTGGAGACCACCGGCAACACCTCGGCCGCCTCGATCCCGCTCGCGATGGAGCGGCTCCTGGCGTCCGGCGAGGCGAAGAGCGGTGACACCGCGCTCGTCATCGGATTCGGGGCGGGTCTCGTGTACGCCGCCACGGTCGTTACCCTCCCCTAGGCGTCCGTGCCGGGCCTTCGGGTCCGTCCGGATCGCCGTCCCCTTTTGGTTAGTGATGAAGAAGGAGCGCCACATGGCCGCCACTCAGGAAGAGATCGTCGCGGGTCTCGCCGACATCGTGAACGAGATCGCCGGCATCCCCGCCGAGGACGTCCAGCTGGACAAGTCCTTCACCGATGACCTGGACGTCGACTCGCTGTCCATGGTCGAGGTCGTCGTCGCCGCCGAGGAGCGCTTCGACGTGAAGATCCCCGACGAGGACGTCAAGAACCTCAAGACGGTCGGTGACGCGACCGCGTACATCCTGAAGCACCAGGGCTGATCCAGCCCTGTCATGCCTGCCGCCACCCGGCGGTGGCGCCGCTGAATCCCTCGTAACCGTGGAGAAGGAATTCCTGTGAACTCGACCAATCGCACCGTGGTCGTCACCGGTATCGGCGCGACCACACCGCTGGGTGGCGACGTGGCATCCACCTGGGACGGTCTGGTCAACGGCCGTTCCGGGGTCCGGTTGCTGACCGAGGAGTGGGCGACGGACCTGCCGGTCCGGATCGCCGCCCGGGTCGCCGTGGAGCCGGGCGAGGTCCTGCCCCGCCCGCAGGCCCGCAAGCTGGACCGGTCGGCGCAGTTCGCGCTGATCGCCGCCCAGGAGGCGTGGCGGGACGCCGGGTACACGGCGCGGGCCGGTGAGGACCCGGCGGTGGACCCCGACCGTCTCGGTGCGGTGATCGCGTCCGGGATCGGCGGTGTGACGACCCTCCTCGACCAGTACGACGTGCTGAAGGAGAAGGGCGTGCGCCGGGTGTCGCCGCACACGGTGCCCATGCTGATGCCGAACTCGCCCGCCGCGAACGTGGGCATCGAGTTGGGCGCGCGGGCCGGGGTGCACACCCCGGTGTCGGCGTGCGCCTCGGGTGCGGAGGCCATCGGGTACGCCATCGAAATGATCCGTACCGGGCGCGCCGACGTCGTGGTGGCCGGCGGCACGGAGGCGGCGATCCACCCGCTGCCGATCGTGGCGTTCGGCAACATGATGGCGATGTCGAAGAACAACGACGACCCGACCGGCGCCTCGCGCCCCTACGACACGGGCCGCAACGGCTTCGTGATGGGCGAGGGCGCGGGCGTGATCGTCCTGGAGTCCGCGGAGCACGCGCGGGCGCGGGGCGCCCGGATCTACGCGGAGGCCCTCGGTCAGGGCATCTCCGCGGACGCGCACCACATCACGCAGCCGGAGCCGTCCGGCAACGGCATCGCGCGGGCCCTGAAGCACCTGTTGGACTCGACGGACCTGAAGCCGTCGGAGATCGCCCACGTGAACGCGCACGCCACCTCGACGCCGCAGGGCGACGTGGCGGAGGTGAAGGCCCTGCGCCAGGTCTTCGGCGAGGACGTCGACCACATGGCGATCTCGGCGACGAAGTCGATGACGGGTCACCTGCTCGGTGGAGCGGGCGGCGTGGAGACCGTGGCGCTGGTGCTGGCGCTGCACCACCGGATCGCCCCGCCGACGATCAACCTGGACGAGCTCGACCCCGAGGTGGACGCGGACGTGGTCCGCGGCGAGGCGCGGGCGCTGCCCTCCGGCACGATCGCGGCGCTGAACGACTCCTTCGGCTTCGGCGGCCACAACGTGGTGCTGGCGTTCCGGTCGGCCGCGCAGTAGTCCCCGGCACGACGAGTGGGGGCCCGCCGGTACCGGCGGGCCCCCACTCGCGTCCGGGACGGTTCAGACGACCTGGTGGAGCCAGCGGACGGGGGCGCCCTCGCCGGCGTGCCGGAAGGGTTCGAGCTCGTCGTCCCAGGGCTTGCCGAGGAGCCGGGCGATCTCGGTCTCCAGGGAGGTCTCGCCGCGCTGGGAGCGGGCGAGCGCGGCGCGCAGTCGGTCCTCGGGAACGAGGATGTCGCCGTGGACGCCGGTCACGGCGTGGAAGATCCCGAGGTGGGGGGTGGAGCTGTAGCGCTCGCCCTCGGCGGTGGCGCAGGGTTCGGCGGTGACCTCGAAGCGCAGGAGGTCCCAGCCGCGCAGGGCCGAGGCGAGCTGGGACGCGGTGCCCGCCCCGCCCTTCCAGGAGAACTCGGTGCGCCAGGCGCCCGGGGCGGCCGGCTGCCTGATCCAGTCGAGGTTGACGCGCGTCCCGAGGACGCCCGCCACCGCCCACTCGACGTGCGGGCAGAGCGCACGCGGTGCGGAGTGCACGTACAGGACTCCACGTGTCGTCACCGGGACCTCCAGGGTGGGGCGAGGGGGTGCCTTGGGTTCGACGGATTCGCACCCGTGCCGAGCGGTTGTTCGTTGGACGTGGGCAACGCCTGAGAAGCTCGAAAACTGACATATGTGACGTCCGGTAATTTACCGGATACCACACCGGAGTGGTGCCCCTGGGCGGGTGGTCCCGCCCCGTCACCGCCGGTGCGGCGATGACGGGCGCCACGGGCCCGAGGCTACCGTGCGCCGGGGCGCGGAGTGTGACGTACCGTCGGTCCCGGCGACCGTGCGCCCCGCGCTTTCACCCGCGGGGACGCCCTGCGGAACGCGGGCGCGGCGCCGGCCGGCCCGGGTCCCGCCCGGCGCGACGGGCCCGGGCTCAACCTCCGGGGGCGCAGGGACGTCGTGGAAGGCGACAGAGGGGAGCCGGAATGCGTAGCCGCACACACCGTTCGGAGCCGACCGGTCGACGTGCACGGACCGCCGTGGCGACCGGGGCCGCCGCGCTGGCCGCGGTCGTGGCGCTGAGCGGGTGCGAGGCCGTCGGCGGGGACGACACCGCGGCGGGCGCCGCGGAGCGGGGCGAGAGCTCCGCGCCGCGGCCGAAACGGGTCTGGGACACCAGTCCGCAGTCACTGGCGGCCGTGGGCGACTCCATCACCCGCGGCTTCGACGCCTGCTCGGTGCTGACGGACTGTCCGGAAGCCTCCTGGGCGACCGGCACCGACCGGGAGGTGCGCAGCCTCGCCGACCGGCTGCTCGGGCCGACCGGCGCCACCGAGCGCAGTTGGAACTACGCCAGGACCGGCGCCCGGATGGTCGACCTGCCGGAACAGATGCACCGGGCCGGGGCGCACCGACCCGAGTTGGTGACGGTGCTGGCCGGGGCGAACGACGCCTGCCGTTCCTCGGTGCGCGCGATGACCCCGGTGGCGGACTTCCGGGCCGACTTCGAACAGGCCATGCGGACGCTGCGGCGGCAGTCGCCGAAGACCCAGGTGTTCGTGGCGAGCGTGCCGGACCTGAAGCGGCTGTGGTCCACCGGACGGGACCACCCGCTGGGCAGCCAGGTGTGGAAGTTGGGCGTCTGCCCCTCCATGTTGAAGGACGCGGACGCGGTCGACGGGAAGGCCGTCGCCCGGCGGACCGCCGTGCAGGAACGGGTCGTGGCGTACAACCGGGTGCTCAGGGAGGTCTGCGCCGAGGACCTGCGGTGCCGGCACGACGACGGGGCCGTGTTCGACTTCCGGTTCCAGAAGGACCAGCTGAGCGAGTGGGACTGGTTCCACCCGAGCAAGGAGGGGCAGTCGCGGCTGGCGGAGCTGGCCTACCGCGCGGTGACGACCGAGTAGCGCCGGTCCTGCCCCGGGCGGCGTCGCCCCTGGCGGGGACCGCGCGGTTCCCGGGATACTGCCTCCACCCCACAGGCAACGGAGGTTCCCCCATGCCCGTTCCGGCTCCGATACTCACCGGTGCGCTCGCCCTGACCACCGCACTGGCGCTCGCCCCCGCGCCCGCCCTCGCCGAGGAGGCGCCCGCCGCCCCGCCCTCGGTGGAGGAACAGCGCCTCGGGCGGGCGGCGCCGCAGGAGATCCTGCGGCGGTCCGGGTTCGACGCGGTGGCGCCCTCCTTCGCCCGGGCCCTGGCGCGCACGGACTCCCACCGGCAGGCGCGCCGGGTGGTGGAGCGGCACGGGGCGCGCCTGTGGGAGCGGGCCGTGGACCGGGCGCAGGGTCGAGGGCCGCTGCGCGGGGACCTGAGCCGGGGCGACGACCGTCCGCTGTACTGGGCCCGACTGGCGATGGCTCGTGAACTACGGCTCTGGGAGCCCGACTTCACCGTGGACGAGCGGGGTCGGGCACGGCTGTCGGAAACCTTGGAGACCACCTCCCGGGGGCAGGACGCCATCCGCTTCGGCCGTTCCGCGCGTCCGGAGCGCGGGGAGCCCTTGCGCATCCTGATGACCGGCTTCGACCCGTTCACCCTCGACCGGGACGTGCGGATCGGCAACCCCTCGGGCGCCGCGGCCCTCGCCCTGGACGGCACGGTGGTCCGCACCCCGCGCGGGTTCGCCCGGATCGAGACGGCGGTGTTCCCGGTGCGGTGGCAGGACTTCACCGACGGCGAGGTGGAACGGACCTTGCGGCCCCACCTCGACCGGGTGGACCTGCTGACGACGGTGAGCCAGGGCCGTCCGGACCGCTTCGACGTGGAGCGGACCAACGGAGCCTGGCGCGGCGGGTTCCCGGACAACGAGAACCTCTCGCAGCGGGAGCAGGTGCCGGTCGCGGAGGGCCCGGGCCCGCAGTGGACGTCCAGCACCCTGCCGGCGGCGGCGATCGTCGCGGCGCCCACGGGGCGGTTCCCGGTGCGGGACAACCGGGGCGTGACGGAGATCCCGGCGGGGGCCACCGCCCCCGTCGACCGGGTGGACGGGCCGACGCCCGGCTCCACGGCACGGGCCGGCGGTGGCGGGGACTACCTGTCGAACGAGATCGCCTACCGGGCGACCCTGCTGCGGGACCGGTTCGGTCCGGCGTCGCTTCCGGCGGGGCACCTGCACACCCCGGTGCTGCGGTTCGGCGCGGGCAACACCGACCCGGCGACCGGGACGGTCACCGATCCGGAGTTCCAGCGCAACCGGCAGGACATCGTCGACCAGGTGCGCGCCGTGCTCTCGGTGGCGGTGTCCGCCGCCCGTTGACCCGCCGCCGGCCCCGGCGCGCGCCGGGGCCGGCGGGGCGTGGTCACGCCTCGGTCGTGGCCGGGGCCGGGGCGGGGGCCGGCCCGGTGGCGAGTTCCTCGCCCATCAGGTCGCGGGCCATCAGGGTGGCGCCGGCGACCGCGCCGGGCATCAGGAAGACCGCCACGAAGGGCACCAGGAAGGCGACGGCCAGCGGGGTGCCGAAGCCCCAGACCAGCCGGCGGCGGGCCCGCAACAGCCGCAGCCGGTCGCGCAGTTCGACCCCGCGGCGCTGGAGCGCCACCGCGGTCAACTCCTCGGTGAGGAAGAAGCCGGTGACGACGAACCCGATCACCGGCACCACGGTCTGGCCGAGGAACGGAACGAAGCCGAGGACGAAGAGCAACAGGCTCCAGAGGGTGGCCCGGACCAGGATGCGCAGGCTGTCCCGACCGGAGATCCACAGGTCCTTCCAGAGCGGCAACCCGGACTCGGGCGCGGTGCCGTCGGGCGAGACGTCCCGGTCGACCTGGGCGGAGAGCTCCTCGTAGAAGGGTTGCCCGAGGAGCAGGGTGACGGCGGTGAAGGTGATGACGGCCAGCAGCAGCGCGAGCGCGAACAGCAGCACCGTGAGGAAGCCGCGGAAGAGGCCGAGCCAGGGCGAGGACCAGTCGTCGGCGAACGGGGTCGCCCATCCGACGAAGTCGCCGCCCCACACCAGGAGGGCCACCAGCGCCCCCAGGTAGAGGACGAGCGTGACCAGCCCCGGGATCAGGCCGAACCCGAACGCCTTGCCGTGGGCGGCGACCCAGCGCTGCCCACTCATCATGTACCGGAAACCCACCCCGAGATCGCGCATGCCGGGAACCCTACCCGCAGCTTTGGCCGGTGCCGTCGGGCGTGGCGGACTGTGACGGGGGCGTCGACATGTCACGGCCCGGGGCGGGGGCGGCGGGCGTGCGGCACGATGGGGACGTGCCCCGTTCCCCCTCGCCGCCCCCCGCGCCCCTGGGTCCGCTGGACCTCCAGCTCGTGCTGCTGCGCCGCATGGCCGACCACCAGCCGGAGCTGGTGGCCGACGCCCGACGGGAGCTGGGGGTGTCGGCCGCCGACATGCGGGAGGCCAACCGGCGTTGGCAGGCGCTGGTGCGCGCACCGCGCGGCCGGGAGTCGGTCGGCCGCTACCGGTCGGTGCTCGGCGTGCCGGAGGGTCGGGCCGCCCGGCTCCTGGGGGACGTGCGGTGCGAGGCGTTGACCTGGCCCTTGCCGCTCTGGCCCGGGCTGCGGTTCGAGGTGCTGGCCGGGCCCGGCGGCGCGGTGTGGAACGCCTGGCTGGTCCGGGCGCCCGGGGCGCCGGCCCCCGCCCTGCGGACGGCCGAGGACCTGGTGCCGTGGTCCTGCACGGTGGACGAGGTGGCCCGGGCCTTCGCCCCGGCCCGGCCGCTCCAGGGCACCGCCCCCACCCGCTGGGGCCTCGCCTTCACCGCTCCGGACGCGACCGGCGCGCCCCGGCCGTGCACCGCGGAGTTCACCCACGGGCTGTTGCAGCGGAGCACCGGCGGCCCGGGGTAGCTCGTGGGTCCCGGTGGTCGTGCGCCGCCGCCGAGGGGGCAGGCTGGGGCGGGGCGCACTCAGGCGCCCCGCCCGGACCCGCGAGCCGTGCCGGTCCGGGCGTGCCCGAGTGGAGGAGGAACGACCGTGACCGACCTGTTCCCGCCGTTGGCGGACCCCGACCGTGCGAAGCGCCCCGCGCTGTCCTTCGGCGCGCAGGGACTGACCTACGGCGAGCTGGCCCGGGCCGCGGCGCGGGTCGGGGAGCGGATCGCCGGGGACGAGCGGATCGCGGTGTGGGCGACGCCCTCGCTGGAGACCGCGGTCGGCGTGGTGGGGGCGCTGCTCGCGGGGGTCCCGGTGGTGCCGTTGAACCCCAGCTCCGGGGAGAGGGAGTTGGCCCACGTCCTCGCCGACAGTGCGCCGCGCCGGGTGCTGGTGGCCCCGGGCGTCGAACTGCCCGCGGCGCTGCGGGACGTGCCGCGCTGCGAGGTCGAGGTGGCGCCGGCGGCCGCGGCGGACGCCACCGCCCGTCCGGTGCCCGCGGACCCGGAGGCGCCGGCGCTGGTGATCTACACCTCCGGCACCACCGGGGCGCCCAAGGGCGCGGTGCTGCCGCGCCGGGCGATCGCCGCGACGCTGGACGGCCTGGCCGACGCCTGGGCGTGGACGGCGGACGACGTCCTGGTGCACGGCTTGCCGCTGTTCCACGTGCACGGTCTGGTGCTGGGCGTGCTGGGTCCGCTGCGGCTCGGCGGCGAGCTGCGCCACCTGGGCCGGTTCGGCGTCGAGGGGGTGGCCCGGGAGCTGACGGCGGGCGGCACCGTGCTGTTCGGGGTGCCGACGATGTACCACCGGCTGGCGCAGGCGCTGCCGGACGCCCCGGAGCTGGTGCGGGCCCTGGCGGGGGCGCGGCTGCTGGTGTCCGGCTCGGCGGCGCTGCCGCTGCGGGACCACGAGCGGATCGCGGCCGCGACCGGTCGGCGGGTGGTGGAGCGGTACGGCATGACCGAGACGTTGATCACCACCGCGGTGCGGGCGGACGGGGAGCCGCGGACCGGGACCGTGGGGCCGCCGCTGGCCGGGGTGGGGGTGCGGCTGGTGGACGAGTCGGGGGCCGAGCTGACCGCGCACGGCCCGGAGGCGGTCGGAGAGGTGCAGGTGCGGGGGGCGACGCTGTTCAGCGGGTACCTGAACCGGCCGGACGCGACGGCCGGGGCGTTCGCCGAGGGGGGCTGGTTCCGCACCGGGGACATGGCGGTGCTGGACGGGGACGGCTGCGTGCGGATCGTGGGCCGCCGGGCGACCGACCTGATCAAGAGCGGCGGCTACAAGATCGGCGCCGGTGAGATCGAGAACGCGCTGCTGGAGCACCCGGGGGTGCGGGAGGCCGCGGTCACCGGGGAGCCCGACGCGGACCTCGGGGAGCGGATCGTCGCCTGGGTGGTCGCCGTCGACCCGGCCGCGCCGCCCGCGGAGCGGGAGTTGGCGGACCACGTGTCCGGGTGGCTGGCCCCGCACAAGCGCCCCCGGGTGGTGCGCTACCTCCCGGCGCTGCCGCGCAACGACATGGGCAAGGTCCTGAAGCGGGCGCTGCCGCAGGGCAACTGACGGCGGGCGGGGGCCGGGGAGGGCCGCCTCCACCGGCCCCGCCCACCGGCGGGGGTCACGCCTTCTTGAGGAACTCCGTCTTGAGGACGAGGCCCTTGACCTTCTTGGTGTTGCACTCGACCTCGCCCGGTCGGGAGGTGAGGCGGATGTTCTTGACCAGGGTGCCGCGCTTGAGGGTCTCCGAGGTTCCCTTGACCTTGAGGTCCTTGACCAGGGTGACGGAGTCGCCGTCCGAGAGCGGGGTGCCGTTGCTGTCCTTGACCACGATGTCGTTCATGTTCCGTTCCTTGGTGCTCGTCGTTGTGCGCTGCGGTGGTGCGGTGGTGTCCGGCGGAGGCCGCCGGCACGTGTCAGCGGGTCCGGGGGTCGCGGGCCATGCGTCGCTGCGCCACTGCCGCTGCGCGGTCCCGGTGGCGCCGTGGGCGGCGAGCGCGCTGGCCAGGTCGCCGTGGACGGTGGTGGCGGGGTGGCCGTCCGCGGGGACGAGGGACCCGTCCGCGGGGATGGCGGCCAGGTGCAGGGGCCGGTCCTCGGCGGCCAGCCGCCGGGCGGCCTCGGAGACCGCGAGCTGCCCGTCGGCGGACCAGCCGCGCAGCCGGGTCAGGTCCAGGATCACGGGTCCGCTGCCGCGGGCCCGCACCCAACCGATCGCCCCGGTGAACCGGCCGATGGCCTCGGTGCCGAGGTAGCCGGCCAGGGACAGCACCCCGAGGCCGGGCCGGGTGGTGTAGCGCCACTCGATCGTCATGTCGTACTTCCTGAGGTTACGGAGGTTCCGGGAGCCGTCCGGCTCTCGGTGGCTCACAGGGGCAGGGTGATCCAGATGCTCTTGCCGCGGCCGTCGCGGTCGCCGCGGACGACCGCGGTACCGCCCAGGGACAGGGTGAGTTCGACGACGGTGGCGAGACCCGTGCCCTGACCGGTGGCGTGCGTGCCGTACAGGGACGGCTGGTACGGATGCCGGTCGCCCACGGCGAAGGCGAAGGTGCCCCGACCGGCCGTGTAGACGACGGTGACCGTTTCCGACAGCGCGGCTGCGTGCCGGACGCTGTTGGTGACCAGTTCCGACAGGATCAGCAGGGCTGGGCCCACGCTCGGGTGGCGGCGCGGCACGCCCCACTCCGCCAGGACCAGCTCCGCGGTCTCCCGGGCCAGTCGCACCGCGGCCCCCTCGGTGGGCAGGGTCAGCACGTGCCGCAGCGGGAGCGGGGCGTCGGCGGGCCTCACCACGCGGCCCGCTCGGCGGGCTGCCGGGGACCGGGCGCTCCGACGCGTTCGAGGTGGGCCCGGGCCCCGGCGACGGCCTCCGGCGCGGTGGCGTACTCCCGCCCCGATCGGCGCAGTGCGTCCAGCAGTCCCACCGAGTCCAGGGCCCTGCGCTGGCCGGGGCGTATGCCGGAGGCCAGCACCACGACGCCCCGCCGCTCCAGTTCCTCCACGGCGTCCTTGAGCGCCAGGGCGCCGGTCGCGTCGAGCGCGGTGACCCGGGACAGCCGCAGGATCACCACCCGGGCGTCGCCCACCGCGGACAGTTCGCGCAGGACGCGGTGGGCACCGGCGAAGAACACCGGGCCGTCTATGCGATAGGTGACGAGGTCCTCGCCGAGCCCCCCGGCGCCGTCCGGGGCCGGGGGGAGGTCGAGCCGGTCCAGCCGGGTCTGGGTGGCGACCGCGCGCAGGGCCAGGGCGCCTGCCACCAACAGGCCGATGACCACCGCGTACACCAGGTCCAGGACCACGGTGGCGGCGGCGGTGAGCACCAGGACCACCGCGTCCGAGCGGGTGGCGCGGGCCATCGCGCGCAAGGCGCCGACCTCGACCATGCGGACGGCGGTGGCGAGCAGCACGCCGGCGAGCGCCGCCAACGGGATGCGGGAGACGAGCGGGGCCGCGGCGAACACGATCACCGCGAGGACCGCGGCGTGGGTGAGGGCGGCCAGTCGGGAGACGGCCCCGGAACGGACGTTGACCGCGGTCCGGGCGATGGCGCCGGTCGCGGGGACGCCGCCGAACAGCGGGGCGGCCAGGTTGGCGAGGCCCTGCCCGAAGAGCTCGCGGTCCGGGTCGTGCCGGGGCCCGGTGGTCATCCCGTCGGCGACCTGCGCGGAGAGCAGGGACTCCAGGGCGGCCAGGGCGGCGACCGCGACGGCGGGGGCGAGCAGCCCGGGGACGTCCGCCGGGGCGAGGAAACCGAGGGAGGGGGCGGGCAGGCCCGCCGGGAGCGCGCCGATGGTGGCGACGTCCAGGTGGCCGAGGTGGGCCACCGCGGTGGCGGCGACCACCGCCACGATCGAGAACGGGACGGCGGGCCGCAGCCTCGCCCCGAGCAGCATCAGCACGGCCACCGCGAGGGCGAGGGCGACGGCGGCCGGGGCGGGCTCGCTGACGAACGCGCGCAGCGCGTGCCAGGCCACGACCAGGACCCCGTCGCCCTCCGGCACCGGCACGCCCAGCGCGCCCGGCACCTGTTGGAGGCCGATCACCAGGGCGATGCCCAGGGTGAAGCCCTCGACCACCGGCGCCGGCACGTAGGCCATCCAACGGCCGGCGCGGGCCGCGGCCAGGCCCAGCAGCAACACGCCGGCGAGCACGCCGACCGTCAGCACGCCCCCGGTGCCGTGCTCGGCGACGATGGGCACCAGGACCACGGTCATCGCCCCGGTCGGCCCGGTGACCTGGAGGCGGGAGCCGCCGAAGAGGGCGGCGAGGGCCCCCGCGACCACGGCGGTGGCGAGTCCGGCCTCGGCGCCGAGACCGGAGGAGACCCCGAAGCCGAGGGCGAGCGGCAGGGCGACGACGGCCACGGTCAGCCCGGCCAGCAGGTCCCGGCGGGGGGCCCGCCGCATCGAGGTCAGGTCGGTGCGGCCGGGCAGCAGGGCGCGCAGCCGGGCCGTGGCGCGGGCGAGGGGGCCGGTCACGGGCCGGACACCTCGGCCTGGCGCAGCTCGACGAGGAGTTCGTGCTGTCCGGCGAGCATCTCGGTGAGGATGCGGCGGGCCGCGCGCATCAGTTCGGCCACGTCCCCGCCGGAGAGTTCGTAGACCACGGTGGAGCCCTCGCGGGTGGAGGTCACGATGCCGGAGCGGCGCAGCACCGCGAGCTGTTGGGAGAGCGCGGCCGGCTCGACGGCGATGTCGGCGAGCAGGTCGCGCACCGCCTTCGGGCCGTCCTGGAGCAGTTCCAGGACCCGGATGCGCACGGGGTGCCCCAGCATCCGGAAGAACTCCGCCTTGGCCTGGTACAGCGGTACGGGCATCGTCGCGTTCCCCTCCTCGTTCCCCCTCGCGGCCCCGTCGGACGGGGCGGCCGGTGTCGTCGTCCCGTGCGCACGGCCGCCGGGCACCCATGGGAGGACGCGCGGCGGCCTCCCATGATGGAACGAGTTGCAAAACTTTGCAATTCCGCAAGTCAGCCACGCGCCGGTGCGCCGGTCGTTCCCCCGGTTTCCGCTGACAGCGGTGCGGGCCGTCGTGAAGAATCGGACCGCGGCACGGCACGTGAACGGACGGCGGCACCACGGGGGTTGCATGGACGAGTTGGTGGAGTTCAGGACCGAGGAGGGCGCGCGCGTCCTGGTCTCGGTGGACCCGCGGGGCGGGACCGGTGCCCGGCCGGTGGGCCGGGGCGACCGGGGGCCGGAACAGGTCGCCCGCACCTTCGAGGCGTCCCTGGCGGGGGCCGGGGCGGCCGCCTCGGCGGCGCTGCGGGTGTTCCGGGACGGGAGCCTCGCCCCGGACTCCGTGGAGATCGAGTTCGGGGTGAAGCTGACCGCCGAGACGGGTGCCGTGATCGTCAGGGGCGGGGCCGAGGGACACCTGCTCGTCCGGCTGTCCTGGTCGCCCCGGGACGCCGGGGCCGCGGCGCCGGACGACTCCGCCGCCGGGTCGGCCGCGGGACCCGGGGCCTGACCGTGGGCGCGCCGCTGCCGCGGTCCGGCCCGGGCGCCTCCACCGCCACCCGGCCCACGGCCGCCTGGCACGCCCGGGTGGACTGCGGGCGGGAGGTCGGCGCCGGGTTCCTGGTCACCGCGCGCACCGTGCTGACCTGCGCCCACGTGGTGCGGGAGCGGGCCGACGCCCCGGTGACGGTGACCTTCCCGCAGGCCGCCGGGCTGGGGCCGATCACCGCCCGGACCGTCAGTGACAGCGGGTGGGGCGGCGGCGACCTGGACCCCGGGGACCTGGCGGTGCTGGAGTTGCCGCACGAGGTGCCGCTGGCCCCGGTCGAGTTCGCCGCGCCCGAGGAGGGCTACGAGGAACCGCCGCCCCGACTGCTGCTGTACGGCTTCCCGGTGCACTACGACGAGGGCGCCCTCGCGGAGTACCGGGTCGCCGCCGCCCAGCGCATCCGGGACGAGTGGGTGCAGTTGGAGGCGTGGACCGGGCACGGTCGGCCGGTCTCCCCCGGGTTCAGCGGGGCCGCCGTCGTCCTCGCGGGCGGCGGGCGCGCGGTGGGCATGGTCACCTCGGCGGACGGCGGGGCCGGGGCGCGCGGCGCGCGGATGCTGCCGGCCGCCGTGCTCGCCCGCCACTGGCCGCCGCTCGCGGACCTGATCCCCACCCCGGGGCTGACCGGCCCGGACCGGGCCGGACTGCGGCGGCTGGTGGCCGAGGCGGAACGGTCCGGGACGGAGTGCGTCCCGGACCGGCTCTACGCCGAGTCGGTGGACCCGGTGACCGGGCCGCCGCTGCCGCCGGGCGGATTCCGGTCGCTGTGGCAGGTCCTGTGGTACCTGCTGTTCGAGGTGGCGGACCCGGCGGCGCCGGCCCGGTTCGCCGGCCGCCTCGCCGACTTCGTCGCCGAACCGGCCCTGCGGTACGCCCTCCGCCGGTGGGCCGGGTTCCCCGACGCCCCCGTGCGGCCGGCCCGTCCGGTGTCCGACTGGACCCCGATCGTGGTGGAACTCGAACGCAGCGGCTCCGGCGGACGGCGGTTCCTCGCCGAGGTGTCGACCTACCGCGACGGGCACCGCAGGCTCCTCGGTTCCCGCACCCTCGACAAACGGGCGCTGCCCCGTTACGTCACCGAACTCGTCGACGCGGCCTTCCACGAACTCCCTCACGAAGCACGCGTGTTGATCGCCTTCGTGCTGCCGCGCGGCTCCCTGAACGAACCGGTCGCGCAGTGGCCGCGCGGCCCCGACGACCCCAGCCCGCTCGGCTGTCTGTACCCGGTGGTCGTGATGGACCGGGAACGGCGGCGACAGGGCTCCCTGCAACACGCGCTGCTGCGCAAGTGGCGGCTGCTGGACGAACGCGCGGCCCGGGACGGGCCGGTCCCCGCCGACCTGGTGCGGGTGGAGTGCGGCAGCACCGAGGACCAGGGCCGGTTGACGGTGCGGCTGTTCGACGAGGGCCACGTCATGGCGTTCACCGCACCGCCCACCTCGCCCCGGATGAGGCGGCTGTTCACCGCCGGGCTGAACGGCTCGGTCCCGGTGATGCTGTGGCCGCGCACCGGCTGCGCCGGCGGCCACGGGACCGGGGAGCCGTGTCCCGGCGGGGAGTTCCTCGACCGGCTCCGCACGCACCTGGCCGACCTGCCCCCCGAGGAGATCCCCCACCGGGTGCGCGCGCTGCGCAGGGACGCGTACCTCTCCGCCGACCGCTCCGCCCACTGGGCCCGGGACCTGAGCCTGCTGTGGGAGGACCCCCGGCACTTCCCCGAGCCCCCGGGGCACGCCGCCTCGCCCGTCCGCTGACCCGCGTCCCGACCGACCACCCGAGGAGAGTCCGGTCATGTCCCAGTGGCCCGTCTACACCGGCACGGCAGCGCCGCACGACCACGTCGACGCCCTGCCCGCACCACCACCGTGGCGCGCCTTCGACGGCGGGCCCCCGCTGGAACCCCCCGCCGGGGACGAGGAGGCCGGCTCCCCCGACCTGGCGCACCGGGCCCGCACCTACCAGGCGACCCCGGAGGCCGTGGACCTCGTCAACGCCGCGCTGTTCCTGCGGCGTCCGCTGCTGGTGACCGGCCCGCCCGGCAGCGGCAAGTCCTCGCTCGCCTACGCCGTCGCCCGGGAACTGCGGCTCGGCCCGGTGCTGCGGTGGAACATCACCAGCCGCGCCACCCTCCAGGACGGCCTGTACCGCTACGACCCGCTGGCCCGGCTCCACGCGGCCCGGTCCGCCGCGGTGCGCACGGCGGCCCCCTCGTCCGAGGCACCCGCGGACGGCTCCCCCGACGCGGACGGAGACGAGGCGCTCCAGGACCACCTGCGGCTCGGCCCGCTCGGCACCGCGCTGCTCCCCTACCGCAGGCCCCGGGCCCTGCTCATCGACGAGATCGACAAGAGCGACCTCGACCTCCCCAACGACCTGCTGAACGTCCTGGAGGAGGGCCGCTACGAGATCCCCGAACTGGTCCGGGCGGCCCGGCACACCCCCCGCGCCCGGGTGATGGTCGACGGGGACGCGGAGCGGGTGACCGTCCGGGGCGGTGCCGTCCGCTGCCGCTCGTTCCCCTTCGTGGTGCTGACCAGCAACGGCGAACGGGAGTTCCCGCCCGCGTTCCTGCGCCGCTGCGTCTCGCTGCGCCTGCGCCGGCCGGACGGCGACCGGCTCGAACGGATCGTCCGGGCCCACCTCGGCGCCCCCGACGACTACGCGCGCGGCCTGATCGCCACCTTCCTGGGCCGCTCGGACGCGGGGGAACTGGCCACGGACCAACTGCTGAACGCCATCTACCTGACCGGGGCCGCCGGGCTGACCGGACCCTCCCGGGACGCGCTCGCCGCCCGGCTGATGCCGTACCTGGGCAACGGGCCCGGGGCGGACGACGATGAGCGCTGAACCCGGCGGCGTCGCCCGGCTCGCCGCCGTGCTGACCGCCGCCGCCCGGGGCGCCGCCCCCACCCCCACCGAACTCGCCGAACTGCTGTGGCTCGCCCGCCACGCCCAGCCGGACCCGGTCGCCGCGCCCCCGGCCGTCCCCGACACCGCCCCGGTCCGCGTCGACGGACCCGGCGGGACTCCCCTGCCGCCCGTCGAACCAGGCGTCCCGCTGCACCTGTTGCCCGCTCCCGACCGGCCCCCCGAGCCGGCGGGGACGGCGGCCCCCGAAGCGCCCGCCCGCCCGCTGCCCGCGCCCGAGGAGCCGCCCGCCCGGGCCGCGCCGGCCCCCGTCACCCGGCTGCCGCTGCGCGCGGTCGCGCCCCCGATGCTCCCCCATCCGCTGCCGCTCCAGCGGGCGTTGCGCCCCCTGGCCCGGCGGGTGGCCGCCCCGCACGGACACGAACTCGACGAGACGGCCACCGCCGAACGCATCGCCCGGTTCGCCGACGCCCCGGGGCAGTGGCTGCCGGTGCTGCGACCGGCCCGGGAGCGCTGGCTGCGACTACACCTGGTGCACGACGCCGGACCGACCATGCCGGTGTGGCGCCCGCTGGTCCGCGACCTGCGCACCGCGCTCACCCGGTCCGGGGTGTTCCGCACGGTGGAGGCGTACCGGCTGGACCCGGACGGCCGGGTCGGCGGCCCGGGCCGCACCCCGGTGCCGGTGCCCGCGGACGGCCGCACCGTGACCCTGCTGGTCAGCGACTGCACCGGCCCCCCGTGGTGGTCGGGCCCTGCGGGCGAACGCTGGTACCGCACCCTGGGGCGCTGGCTGCGGCGGATGCCGGTCGCGGTGCTCCAACCGCTGCCCGAGCGGTTGTGGCGGGCCACCGCGCTGAGCCCGGCGGCGGGACTGCTGTCGGCACCCGCCGCCGCCGCCCCCAACGCGGCGCTCGCCTTCGCCCCCTACGACCCGGTCGCCCGGCCCGCCCCGTCGACGGTGCCGCTGCCGGTACTGGAGGTGGCGCCCCGCTGGCTCGCCCACTGGTCCGCACTGGTCGCCGACCCCGGCGGCGGCCGGTTCCCCGGCGCGGTGGCCGGCGTGGCCGGCCGGCCGCTGCCCACCGCCGCGGACGGCCCGCCCCGCGACGACGCGGCGGCCCTGCCCCCGGAGGAACTCGTCGCCCGGTTCCGGGCCACCGCCTCGGCAGAGGCGTTCCGACTCGCCGGCCACCTGGCGCTCGGCACCCCCCGACTGCCGGTCATGCGGCTGGTCCACGCCGCCCTGGAACCCGACCCGCAGCCCCAGCACCTGGCCGAGGTCATCCTCAGCGGCATGCTCAGCGGCGACGGCGCCCCCGTCGACGGCTACGCCTTCCGGCCCGGGGTGCGCGAGGTGCTGGCCCGTTCGCTGCCCCGCTCCGGCCGACTGCGGACCCGGGCCCTGCTCGCCCGGGTCGGCGCACTGATCGACGACCGCGCGGGCACCGCACCGGGCGGGGTGAGCGCCGAGGCGCGGCTGCCCGGGCCGCCCGGGACCGGAGCGGCGGACGCCTCCGGGACGGGGCCGGTCGCCGTGGTGAGCCCGGACACCCTGCGGTACGCGCCCCACCCGGACGGCCCGCCGTTCCGCGCCGGGGTGACCGTGGGCGACCGCTACCGACTGCGCCACCCGCTGCGCCCCGGCGGCGCCCTGTGGCGGGCGCACGACCGGCGGACCGGCCAGGACGTGGTGGTCCAGCCCTGCGCCGCCGGTGACCGCCGGGAGTTCGAGCGGACCGTCCGCTCGCTCGGCGAACTGTGGCACCCGAGCATCGTGCGGGTGCTCGACTCCGGCACCCACGGCACCGTCCCGTACGCCGTGCTGGAGCACCTCGACGGGCTGGCGCTGGACGTGCTCGCGGCCCCCAGCGGATTCCTGCTGCCCTCCCGGCTGACCACCTCGGTCGCCCGGGGCCTCGCCAGCGCCCTGACGCAGTTGGGCGAACGGGACCTGGTGCACGGGGCGATCGGCCCGCACTGCGTCGTGGTGCTGCCGAACGGCACCCCCAAACTGACCGGCTTCGCACTCGGCACCGCCTCCGGCGGGGACCGGCGCGCCGAGGACCTGCGCCGGTTCGCCGCCCTGCTGGCCCTGCTGATGTCCCCGGACGGCGGCCCCGAGCCCCGCGCGGAGCTCCTCACCCGGCTCCCCCCGGACGTGCGGGTGCTGACCGCCGGTGCCCTGGCGGCCCTGCGGGACGGCCCGCGGGCGGAACGCCACGCGGTCCTCGCCTGGCTGGGCGGTCTGCGCTCCTACCGCCTGCGGCCCCCGTCCGAGCAGTACTTCCAGTACCGCGCGATGGGGCCGGTGCGGGTCGGGCGGACCGATCTGCCCTGGTGGGCCGCGTGGCCCGACACGCCCCCGCCGGAACCGCTGGACCTCGGCCCGCCGGAGCGGACCGCGCTGCTGTGCGCGCTGCTGCTGCGCCCGGGCCGCCCGGTCGGCCACGCCGAACTCTCCGCGGGCCTGTGGGGGCCCGGCGAGTCCCCCCCGGACCCGCGCGGTCGGCTCGCCGCGCACGCCGCCGGACTGCGCCGGGCGCTCGGGCCCGGTCGGCTCGCCGTGCTGCCCGACGGGTACGCGCTGCACACCAGCGCCGACCGGGCCGACGTCCACGAGTTCGAACGGCTGGCGGCGAAGGCGGAACGGCTGCGGGCCGATTCCGCGGGCGCCCACGAGGCCGCCCGCGCCGCGCTCGCCCTCTGGTCCGGCACCCCCCTGGCGGGGGTGCCCGGTCCGGCCGCCGACGCGGCCCGGGACCGTCTGGGCGCACTGCGGCTGCGGCTGCTGGAGATACGTTCCGAGACCGACCTGGAGCAGGGCCGGTTCACCGTCGCCGTGGACGAACTGTCCGGGCTGGTGGCGGAGCACCCCCGGCACGTGGGCTTCCGCAGGCTGCACCTGACCGCCCTGGACCGGGCCGGCCGCACCGCCGAGGCCCGGCAGGCGTACCGGGACCTGCTCGCCGCGGGCGGCCGGCCCGACGAGGAACTGACCGAGCGCTACCGGGGACCGGACTGACCCCGGGGGGTGCGTAGCACCACCGGTCCGGGCCGCCGCGCACCGGCGCGGCGGCACCCGCCGCCACCACCCGTCCGGCGGCCCCCCGCGCGGCCCAGCCCGCCGAGCGCCGTCCCCCGGCCGCACCCACGATCGGAGGGAGGACCGCCGTGCGGGCCCCGCCGGACGGCCCGCGGACTCGGGAGGAACACGATGAACGCCCACGTCAGCCTGGACCAGTTGCGCCGGTGCCACATCGCGGTGGACCTGGGGGCCGCCCGGACCCGGGTGTTCGTCAAGGGCGTGGGCCTGGCCGTCGACCAGCCGAGCGCGGCGGCCGTCAACACCCGGACCGGCTCGCTGATCGCGGTCGGCGAGTTCGCCGAGCGGATGACCGGCCGCACCCCCGGCTACATCCGGGTGGTCCGCCCCGTGTCGGGCGGCTCGGTGGTGGACGTCGAGATGGCCCAGCGGATGCTGCGGCACCTGCTCGGCGAGAAGCTGCGCCGCGCGCTGCGCCGCAAGCCGTGGCTGCGGGCCGCCGCCTGTACCCCGCACGAGGCCGACCCGCTGGCGCAACGGGCCGCGGTGGAGACGCTGGTGGGGCTCGGGGCCCGCCGGGTGGAGCTGGTGGACACCCTGGTCGCCGCCGCGGTGGGGTGCGGGCTGCCGGTGGAGCGGGCCGAGGCGACGATGATCCTGGTGTGCGGTGCCGCCACCACCCAGGTCGCCGTGTTGTCGCTGGGGTCGATCGTGACCGCGGAACGGATCAAGGTCGGCGGCGAGGCCATCGACCACGCCATCGTGCAGCACCTGCGCCACCGGCACGAGCTGATGCTGCCCTCCCAGTCGGTGCGCCCCCTGCAACTCGCCTTGTCGGGCAACGGGTTGAGCCCGGACGGCCCCACCTCCACCGAGATCCACGGCCGGGACGTGGCGACCGGGCTGGCCCGCTCGGTGCAGGTGGACACCGCGGCCGTGCGGGACGCCATCCACACCCCTCTCACGGCGGTGCTCGACGGCATCGGCAAGGTGCTGCGGGACTGCCCGCCGGACCTGGTGGCCGACCTCGCGGACCGGGGCGTCACGATGGTCGGCGGGAGCGCCCTGCTGCCGGGCCTCGACCAGATGCTGCGGGACGCCACCGGGATGCCGGTGACCATCGCCGAACGCCCCGACGTGTGCGCGATCCTCGGTCTGGGCGCGATGCTGGAGGGCAGGGTCCGGCCGATGGTGCTCGATCCGCTGTCGGCCTGATCCGGCGCGCCCCCGCGGTCGGGTGCCGACCACGGCCCCGGAGTTGGCATGCTGGACGGGTGAGCGAAGACGACCGTGCGGCGACGCACCCACCACGGCTACCGCCGCTGCTGGACGCGGTGTTGGAGATCGGCACCGATCTCGACCTGTCGACCACCCTGCAACGCGTGGTCATCCGCGCCGCCGAGTTGACCGACGCCCGCTACGGGGCACTGGGCGTCCTGGACCTGACGGGCGGACCGGGGCCCCGTCTCACCGAGCTGTACACCACGGGGCTCTCCGCCGGACGGCGGGCCCGTCTGGGGCAGTTGCCGGACGGCCACACCGGGCTGATCGGGACGGTCATCGACGACCCCCGGCCGCTGCGGATAGCCGACCTCACCGCCGACCCCCGGGCGCACGGCCTGCCGCCCGGGCACCCGCCGATGCGCTCCTTCCTCGGGGTGCCGATCCACGTCGGCCACGAGGTCTTCGGCAACCTGTACCTCACCGAGAAGCGGACCGGGGCCTTCACCGAGGAGGACACCCAGCTGCTGCGGGTGCTCGCCGCCCAGGCGGGCATCGCCATCGGCAACGCCCGGCTGTACGAGACGGCCCGCCAGCGCGAACGCTGGATCGAGGGCGCCGCGGCCGTGACCACCGCCCTCCTCGCCGGCGGCACCGCGGCCCACGCCCTGGAGACGGTCGCGGAGCGCGCCCGGGTGCTGGCCGGCGCGGCGGCCGGGGTGATCCTCCAACAGGGCCCGGACGGCGGGCTGGAGGTGGTGGCGGCGGCCGGCCCGCCCGGGCTGGTGGGGCCCGCCGGGATGGAGGTCCTCGCAGGCGCCGCGGTCCCGGCGGACAGTCCGGTCCTCGGCCGGCTGCTCGCCGGGGAGTCGGTGTGCGTGCCCGACCCGGTCGGGGATCCGCACGGCGGTCCGGCCGCGGCGCGCTTCGGACCGGTGATGCTGCTGCCCCTCACCTCGGGCGGGCGGCCGATCGGCACCCTGGCGCTGCCCCGGCACCGGGGCGCCCGCCCCTACACCCCCGCGGAACGGCTGATGGCCTCCCAGTTCGCGGCGCACGCGGCCCTGGCGCTGGTCCTCGCGGACGCGCAGGCGCGACGGGAACGGCTCGCCGTGTACGAGGACCGCGACCGGATCGCCCGGGACCTGCACGACCTGGTGGTGCAGCGGCTGTTCGCGACCGGGCTGATGCTGGAGTCCACCCAGCGGCGCGCGGAACGCTCCTCCCGGGAGGGCGGGTCCGGCGATCCGCCGGAGGTGCACGGCCGGTTGGCGCGGGCGGTCGACGAACTCGACGCCACCGTGCAGGAGGTGCGGACCGCGATCGTCGCCCTCCAGCAGCCGCCGACCGACGCACCGGCGACCCTGCGCGGCAGGGTGCTGCGGGAGACCGGGCACGCGGCGGCGGTCTGCGGCTTCGCGCCCTCGGTGCGGTTCGTGGGTCCGGTCGACGCCCTGGTGGGCGATCCGGTGGCGGGGCACCTGGTGGCCGCGCTGCGCCGGGCGCTCGCCGCGGCGACCGCCCGGGCGGGGGTGAGTCGGATAGCGGTCACCGTCGACGCCGCGGTGCACCTGGCGGACGGGCGCCCCGGGGTCCGGTTGACCGTCGACGACGGAGCGCCGACGGCCTCGGACGGCCGTGTTCCGGGGACGACCCCGGTGACCTGGCACTCTCCGCTGTGAGCCGGCGTCCGGGCGGCGCGAGGCGGCGCGCCGACGATGAGGGACCGATGAGGGGTCTCTCATTGCCCTCGACAACAGATGGGCTGTCCGGTTTTCTGTCCGTGTCGGCGTGGCCGAAGGCGGCGCACACGCCCTGACGGGGAAGCAGGAACCTGACTCCATGGCACGACAGGCACGGGCGATCCAGACGCGCGAGTCCATTCTGCTGGCGGCAGCGGCCGTCTTCGACGAACGTGGGTACAGTTCAGCGACGATCACCGAGATCCTGCAACGGGCCGGGGTCACCAAGGGTGCGCTGTACTTCCACTTCGCGTCGAAGGAGGAGCTCGCGCTGGGCGTGGTATCGGCCCAACTCGACCTCAACGAACTGCCTCCGCAGCGCACCAAGCTCCAGGAACTCGTGGACCACGGGCTGCTGTTCGCCCACCGGCTGCTGCACGATCCGCTGACCCGGGCCAGCATGGGGCTGGCGATGGACCAGCGGCGGGAGGCGACGGTGGACCCGGCGCCGCTGCGGGGCACCCCGTACCAGGCGTGGATCGACCGCATCGGCCTGGTGTTGAGGGAGGCCGAGGCGCGCGGCGAGTTGCTGCCGCACGTGGTGCCCGAGGACACGGCCGAGCTGATGGCCGGGGCGTTCTCCGGCATCCAGGGCATGTCGCACGTGCTGTGCGAGCGGGCCGACCTCACCCGCCGGGTCATCGTGCTCCTCCAACACGTGCTGCCGAGCATCGCGGTGCCGGCGCTGCTGTCGACCCTGGACCTGGCCCCCGATCGGGCGGAGCGGCTGCTGACCGTGCTGCCGGTGCCCCTCCCCGACGGCACCGTGACCGGTGTCGAGGGCGTGCCGAGCCCGCGGCGCAAGGTCCCCGTCGCCGCGGGCTGAGCGGTCCGGCCCGCCGGTGCGGGCCGGACAGCTCAGCGCCGGACGACGGTGGCCCGTCCGCCCCTCTCGCGCCCGCCCCCGGGCACCGGGGGCGGGACGCGGCGGGGTCAGTCGACCTCCGCGACGGCCTGGGCGAACTGCGCGGCGTACAGCCGGGCGTAGGCGCCCCGGGTGAGCAACAGCTTCTCGTGGGTGCCCTGTTCGACGATGGCACCGTCCTCCATCACCAGGATGGTGTCCGCGTCGCGGATCGTGGAGAGCCGGTGGGCGATGACGAACGAGGTGCGGTCCCGGGAGAGGCGGGCCATCGCCTTCTGGATCAGGACCTCGGTGCGGGTGTCCACGGAGCTGGTCGCCTCGTCGAGGACGAGGATCACCGGCTCGGACAGGAACGCCCGGGCGATGGTGATGAGTTGCTTCTCGCCCGCGCTGACCCCGGTGCCCTCGTCGTCGATGACGGTGTCGTAGCCCTCGGGCAGGGTGCGGATGAACCGGTCGGCGTGCGCGGCCTTGGCCGCCTCCTCGATCTCCTCCCGGGTCACCTCCCGGGACGCCCCGTAGGCGATGTTGTCGGCGATGGTGCCGCCGAACAGCCAGGTGTCCTGGAGGACCATGCCGATCCCGGCGCGGAGCTCGTCGCGGGACATCCGGGCGATGTCGACCCCGTCGACGGTGATGCGCCCGCCGGTGACCTCGTAGAACCGCATCAGCAGGTTGACGAGCGTGGTCTTGCCGGCGCCGGTCGGACCGACGATGGCGACCGTCTGGCCCGGCTCCACGGTGAGCGACAGGTCCTCGATGAGCGGCTTGTCCTCGCTGTAGCGGAACGACACGTGCTCCAGGGCGACCCGCCCGGTGCTCCGTTCGGGGCGCTCGGGCCGCTCCGGGTCGGGGGTCTGCTCGGGGGCGTCGAGGAGTTCGAAGACCCGCTCGGCGGAGGCCACCCCGGACTGGACCAGGTTGGCCATGGACGCCACCTGGGTGAGCGGCATGGAGAACTGCCGGGAGTACTGGACGAACGCCTGCACGTCCCCGATGGACAACGCCCCGGAGGCGACCCGCAGCCCGCCGACGACCGCGACGAGGACGTAGTTGAGGTTGGACACGAAGAACATCAGCGGCTGCATCAGCCCGCTGGTGAACTGGGCGCGGAACCCCGCACGGTAGAGGGCCTCGTTCTCCTCGGCGAACTTCCGGGCGGACTCCTCCTGCCGGCCGAAGACCTTGACCAGTCCGTGCCCGGTGTACATCTCCTCCACGTGGGCGCTCAGGGTCCCGGTGGCCCGCCACTGCTGGACGAACTGGGGCTGGGAGCGCTTGCCGACCCGCGTGGCGATCAGGAACGACAGCGGGACGGTGACCAGCGCCACCAGGGCGAGCAGCGGCGAGATCCAGAACATCATGATCAGCACGCCGATGATGGTCAGCAGCGAGTTGACGAGCTGCCCCAGGCTCTGCTGGAGGGTCTGGCCGATGTTGTCGAGGTCGTTGGTGGCCCGGCTCAGCACCTCGCCGCGCTGGCGCCGGTCGAAGTACGACAGCGGCAGCCGGGCGAGCTTCAGCTGCACGTCGCGGCGCATCCGGCCGACCGTGCGGTTGATGGCCCGGTTGCCGAGGCGGGTGGCGACCAGCATCAACAGGCCGCCGACGACGAAGGTGGCGAGCGCGAAGCCGAGCACGGTGCCCACGGCCCCGAAGTCGATGCCCTCGCCGGGGGTGAAGTCCACCGTGGAGAGCACGTCGGCGATGCCGCCCTCGCCGCCGTCCCGCAGTCGGGCGAGGGCCTCCTCCTTGCTCTGGCCGGCGGGCATCCGCTCGCCCACCGCCCCGGCGAAGATCAGGTCCGTCGCGATGCCGAGGATCTTCGGCCCCAGCACCGACACGGCGACGCTGATCACTGCGCAGCCCACCATCGCGTACAGGGTCAGTCGTTCGGGTCCGAAGCGGCCCAGCAGGCGCTTGCCGGAGCCCTTGAAGTCCATGGAGTGGTGGTCGGGTCCACCACCGGCCATCATCCGTCCCGCGGGCCCCGCCATCAGGCCGCCTCCGCTTCCGTGAGCTGGGAGAGCACGATCTCCCGGTAGGTCTCGTTGTCCCGCATCAGGTCGTCGTGGCGTCCCACCCCGACCACGTGTCCCCCGTCGAGGACGAGGATCCGGTCGGCGTCCCGGATGGTGGCCACCCGCTGCGCCACGATCACGACGGTGGCGTTCGCGGTCTCCTCGGCGAGCGCGGCCCGCAGCGCGGCGTCGGTGGCGTAGTCGAGGGCGGAGAACGAGTCGTCGAAGAGGTAGATCTCGGGCCGCTGGACCAGGGTGCGGGCGATGGCGAGCCGCTGGCGCTGGCCGCCGGAGACGTTGGTGCCGCCCTGGGAGATCGGCGCGTCCAGGCCGCCTTCGAGCTGGGACTCGACGAAGCCGCGGGCCTGGGCGACGTCCAAGGCGTGCCACAGCTCCTCGTCGGTGGCGTCCGGGTTGCCGTAGCGCAGGTTGGTGGCGACGGTCCCGGCGAACAGGTACGGCTTCTGCGGGACCAGGCCGACGGTGCGGGCCAGCAGCTTGGGGTCGAGGTCGCGCACGTCCACCCCGTCGACCAGGACGGCGCCCTCGGTGACGTCGAACAGCCGGGGCACCAGCCCCAGCAGGGTGGTCTTGCCGCTGCCGGTGGACCCGATCACGGCGGTGGTCTCGCCCGGTCGGGCCACCAGGTCGACGCTCTTGAGGACGGGCTCCTCGGCACCCGGGTAGCGGAAGCCTGCCTCCCGCAGCTCCAGGTGGCCGTGGGAGCGCAGCTCGCGGACGGCGGCGGCCGGCGGGACCACGCTGGACTCGGTGCCCAGGACCTCCTGGATGCGCTCGGCGCACACCTCGGCGCGCGGCACCATCATGAACATGTAGGTGGCCATCATCACCGACATGACGATCTGCATCAGATAGGCGAGGAACGCCGTCAGGGCGCCGATCTCCATGTCCCCGCTCTCGATGCGCTGCGCCCCGAACCAGACGACGGCGACCGAGGAGACGTTCACCACCGTCATCACCAGCGGGAACATGAACGCGAGGATCCGGCCGGTGCCCAGGGAGATCGCGGTCAGTTCGTCGTTGGCTACCCGGAACCGTCCCTGCTCGTAGCCGTCGCGGACGAACGCCCGGATCACCCGGTTGCCGGTGATCTGCTCGCGCAGCAGCCGGTTCACGGTGTCCAGGCGCACCTGCATGGACCGGAACAGGGGCCGCAGCTTGACCACGATCATCGTCACGCTGATGCCGAGGACGGGAACCACGGCGACCAGCACCGTGGAGAGCGTCACGTCCTGGCCGAGCGCCATCACGATCGCACCGACGCACATGATCGGCGCGGAGACCATCAGGGTGAACGCCATCAGCACCAGCATCTGCACCTGCTGGACGTCGTTCGTGGTCCGGGTGATCAACGTCGGCGCCCCGAAATGACCGACCTCCCGCGCGGAGAAGGACTGCACCTGGTCGAAGACGGCGCCCCGCACGTCACGCCCCAGGGCGGACGCGGTGCGGGCACCGAGGTAGACGGCGCCTATGTTGCAGACGACCTGCACCAGGGTGACGGCGATCATCAACCCGCCGAAGCTCATGATGAAACCGGTGTCGCCCCGCACCACGCCCTTGTCGATGATGTCGGCGTTCATCGTGGGCAGGTACAGGGAGGCGCAGGTCTGGAGGAACTGGAGCGCCACGAGGGCGGCGATGGGTTTGCGGTACGGGCCCAGGTGGGCCCTCAACAGTCGTATGAGCACGCGCGGGTCTCGCTCACTGGGAGGCGGTAGGGGCGGGGGCGGCCGGTGGCCGGGTCCGCCGGTCGGCACATCTCACCCCATCGTCCACCCACCGCTCCCCGTTACCCCAGCGGATTAAGCCAACAGCGGGTTCCGGGCGCCCCAGGACCCCCCGGGGGCGGGACGGATCAGCCGCCGAACGCCCCGGGATGGATCTGCTCCCGCACCGCCGCGTACTGCTGTCGCACGGCCTGCCCCACGGCCAGCTCCTCGCCCGGCTCGTGGACCTGACCGGTCGCCCCCGGCCAGGCCGGCGGGGTGTGCGGGTCCAGCGTGCCGCGGGAGACGCCCAACGCCCACGCGGCCTGGCGCGCCGCGCCCAGCGCCGCGTACTCGGCGGGGTGCGGCACCACGATCTGCGCGCCGAACAGCGAGGGCGCGGCGGCCTGGACGGCGGGCAGGTCGGCGGCGGCACCCAGCAGGAACACCCGGCGCACCTCCACCCCGCGACCGCGCAGCACGTCGAGGGCGTCGGCGAGCCCGCTCAGCATCCCCTCGACCGCGGCCCGGGCCAGGTGCTCGGGCTTCATCGCCTCCCGGCGCAGTCCGGAGAGGGTGCCGGCGGTGTGCGGCAGGTGCGGGGTCCGCTCCCCCTCCAGATAGGGCAGGAGCACCAGTCCGTGCGCGCCCGGCGTGGACTTCAGGGCCAGGTCGGACAGCGATTCCAGGTCGGGCAGGCCGAGCATCTCGGCGGTGCCGCGCAGCGCGCGGACCGCGTTCAGGGTGTGCACCACCGGCAGGTGCATGCCGGTGGCGTCGGCGAGGGAGGTGATCATGCCGCTGGGGTCGACCAGGGCCTCCCGGTGCACGGCCATCACCGAGCCGGAGGCCCCGAGCGACACCACGGCGTCGCCCAGGCCGATGCCGAGGCCGAAGGCGGCGGCCATGGTGGACCCGGTCCCCGCGGAGATCAGCAGCCCCTCCGGGGTGGTGCCGGCGGCCTCGGCCGGCCCCAGCACCTCGGGCAGTTCGGCGTGTCGGCCGAGCGCCAACTCCACCAGGTCCGGCCGGTAGGCACCGGTCGCGGCCGACCAGTACCCGGTGCCGGAGGCGCCGCCCCGGTCGGTGGTACGGCGCAGCGGGCGGCCGAGGAGCTGCCAGACCAGCCAGTCGTGGGCCTGGAGCACCAGGGCCACCCGTTGGGCGGCCTCGGGCTCCTGGGCGGCGAGCCACCGGAGCTTGCTGACCGGGTTCGCGGGCTGCGGGACGCACCCGACCGTCCGCGCCCAGGCCTCGCGCCCGCCGAAGGCGTCGACGAGGTCGGCGGCGGCGATCTGGGTGCGGCGGTCGGCGCCGACCAGGGCGGGGCGCACGGTGGCGCCCTGCTGGTCGAGCGGCACCAGCGCGTTCTGCTGGGCGGAGACCCCGATGGCCTCGACGCCTTCGAGGACCCCGCCGCCCGCGGCCTCCCCGAGGGAGAGCAACCACGCCTGCGGGTCCACGTCGCTGGGGCGTCCGCCCTCCCCCGCTCCCCCGTGCGCCCCCTCCAGCGGGTGGGAGGCGTATCCCTGCCTGATCACGGCACCCGTGTCGGTGTCACAGACCACGATGCGCGTGGAGTCGGGCGTGCTGTCCAGACCGGCGACTATCCCCATGCGGGAATTCTGCACCACGTTCGGGTGTGTGCCGCACCACACCCCGGGCGGAGTCCGGCGGGCTCAGGTGTTGCTGGTGCCCCAGCCGTCGTCGGACGCGTCGGGACCGCCGCGGCCCCGCTCGCGCAGCGCCCTGACCCGGTCGGCGACCGCGTCCGGCACCCGGCCCTGAGCGCGCTCGGACACCGAGTGCAGCGCCTTGCCCGCCACCTCCCGGCCCTGCTGCGCGGCGGACTCGGCGGCGTTGCGGACCGCGGGGTTCTCGGCGAACTGCCGGACGGACTTCTTCAACTGCTCGTACCGTTCCCGTCCGGCCCTGGTACCCAGGACGTATCCGAGGGCCAGCCCGGCGACGAATGTGAGCCGGTAGCGCATGGAGCCACCCTTCCCTTGCGTCGGTGTGGATCGCGGGGCACCGATTGGCGGAGCACCCCCCTGCTTGCGCTAATGTATGTGTCGCAGCGAACGGACGCCCCCTGGTGACCACCGGGGCAGGTGCGTTCGATGCAACGAGGCAATCCTCCGTAGCTCAATTGGCAGAGCAGCCGGCTGTTAACCGGCAGGTTACTGGTTCGAGTCCAGTCGGGGGAGCTCGATCCTCCGTAGCTCAATTGGCAGAGCAGCCGGCTGTTAACCGGCAGGTTACTGGTTCGAGTCCAGTCGGGGGAGCAGCCGAGAAGGACCCCTCCCAGGGGTCCTTTTTCGTGTCCGGTGGAACCGTCCGGGCGCGTCCGGGGTCTCCATGGTCAGCAGGGCCGACCAGCCGAGGCAGGAGATCGTATGAGCGGCTATGCTGCGGCAGACGGCGCGCGCATCGGCGCGCGACGCGCCGTAAGGGGGCGGTAGCTCAGCCGGTTAGAGCAGCGGACTCATAATCCGTCGGCCGTGGGTTCGAGTCCCACCCGCCCCACTCTCGTCCCGCACGAGCAGAATCGTTCAGACGCGGACGGGTCGAGCCCGAACGACGGCCCTCCGGGCTGCGCAAGGGCGAGGGCGGCCGGCACGCGGCGGAGCGACAACTTTCCCCCAGGGTGGCTCTCTTGCCCGGCCCCGTGGCTCCGCCTCCAGCACCCAGGTCTCCGAGGCGCCTGCCCGGGCAACCTCAACCGCGACGACTCCGGCGCGTTGAAGACTCCGCCCTACGTGGCGGACGACCCGTCAGGGGCTCGTAGCCGTAGCCGACAAGCACAACGACCCCATCGGCCGCCACCGAGACGAGGTGCGGCCCGGCGCTCCGCCGCCCCTGCCCGGCACCGTCCCTCCGCGCTCTCGCAGACCTGACGGGCCGGGTCCGGTCGCAGGGCCCCGGGCGACGGACCGGACCGAGGGCCCCGCAGGTCACGCCGTGGCGAGGCCCAGCACCAGGGGGATGGCCGAGACCACGGCCAGGACGAAGGGCGAGGGGGCGCCCTTGAGGTCGTCGGCCCGCAGGTGGGCGACGACGGCGCCGAGGAAGTAGAGCACCAGGCCCACGGCGGCGGCGATGCCCAGCGGCCGGTAGGCGATGCCGGCGAGCAGGCCCAGGGCGCCGGCGAACTTCAGCAGCGCCAGCACGGTGTAGGAGCGTCTGGGCACGCCGACGCGTTCCATGGTCTCCACGATGTTCTTGTCGCCGACCAGCATGCCGCGGCCGGAGAACACCAGCAGCAGCGACACCAGGACGGCGAGGACGACGTAGGAAACGAACACGGTCTTCTCCAAGGGGTGAGGGTGTGGAGGGGGAGCGCGCCCCGGGCCGGCGGCCGGCGCGACAGCGGGCCGGCAGCAGTGCTGCGGGTGCGGGTGCGCGGACACCAGGCACGATCGCGCGGGCGGTCCGCCGCGTGTCTCCCACCCAGGTAAAGTACAACGTGCACTGCACTAAGTAAAACGATGCCTGCAATCACTCAGGAGGTGCCGCCATGACCAGGGCGGACGCGGGGCGGGACGCACCGCGCAAGGGGTTCCCGGAGAAACGGAACGCGATCGTGCGGGCCGCTCGGCAGGTGTTCGGCCGGATCGGCTACCAGGGGGCCAGCATCGACGTGATCGCCGCCGAGGCCGGGGTGTCCACCCGCACCATCTACAACCACTTCGAGAACAAGGAACGGCTCTTCGTCACCGTGCTGCTCGACAGCTCCGAGCAGGTGGCCACCGCCCACGAGGCGCTGATCGAGCGCCACCTCGGGGGCGCGACCAGCACCGCCGAGGTGGAGGGCGGCCTGGTGGCCCTGGCCAAGGACTGGGTGCGGCCGGGGCCGGAGTTCGCCGAGCACTGCTCGATGGTCACCCGGCTCGCCACCGAGGGCGAGAGCGTTCCCGAGGACCTCCACGGCAGCTGGCAGCAGGCGGGCCCCCGGCGGGTGCAGGGGGCGCTCGCCGCCCATCTGACCCGGCTCGCCGGGCGCGGGCTCCTGGACGTTCCCGACCCCGCACGCGCGGCCCAGCACTTCGTGGCCCTGATCACCCCCGCCGGGGCCCACGGCAAGGCGGGCACGGACCCGCTGCCCGAAGCCGAGGCGGAGGCGGTCGCGGTCACCGGGGTCCGCGCCTTCCTGTACGGGTGCCTGCCCCGGGGCTGAGCCGCCTCGGCGGGAAGGCGGGTCCGGGAGCCCGGGACGGGCCACCGCATCGCGTCACTGAGCGGCCGTTTTCGGCCGTCGCCCCCGCTCCGTGGGGATTCCGGGTGGGTGCTGGCCATGATCAGCGAGACGTCATTCCCGGTCGTTCGGCTGAAGGAGCCCCTCGATGCCCACCGCACGCGTCAGTTCGGCCGTGATGACCCACCCGGTCCGCCGGGCCCAGGCGGAGGACATGGTGACCAGGCTGGGCCTCGGTTCCCTGGCCCTGGACCCCGACCCGGACGGGCCGCCGTCGGCCCTGCGGACGGCGCTGGTGGCCTGGTCGCGGGTGACCGAGGGCGCCACCCACCAGTTCATGATCCAGGACGACGTGGCCGCGCCCGACGACATGATCGACCTGGTGGCCCACTGCGCCGACCGGTTCCCCGGGGACGCCCTCGCCTTCTACACCAACTGGCACGCCCGCAACGGCGGGGCGACCCGACTGGCCGCGCTGGCCGGGGCCGGCTGGGTGCGCGCGGTGCCGGAGGAGTTCACCCCGACGCTCGCCATCAGCCTCCCGGTGGAGGTGGCCGAGGAGTTCCGGCAGTACGCGGAGGCTTCCGCCGAGCGCCACGACGACGAGGTGATGTGCACGTTCCTGCGGACCGGGGGACGGCGCAGCGCACTGTTGGCGGTGCCCACCGTCACCGAGCACACCGGCACCAGCAGCATCAACGGGCACGCCGCCCAGGGCATCCGCCTCGCGGTCTGTCCCGCCTCCGCCGAGGACGCCCGGCCGTTCCTGTACCGGGGGTGGGTGCTGGAGGAACTGCCGTGGGTGCCGTACATGCGGTACGGCGAGGGCTACATCCGCTTGCCCGGGCAGGAGCACGAACCGCAGCCGCGCCACCACTACACCTGGCGGGAGGCCCTGCCGCTGACCGGTGAACTGACCGAGAGGCAGGTGTGGGACGCGGTGCGCCGGCGGCGGCCGGCGGCGCAGGCGGTGCGGGTGGCCGAAGCCTTCGGGGAGCCCTTCGCCGACGAGTTCTGGATCCACTGCCTGCTGCTCGGCCGGCAGGCGGAGGTGGCCGCCCGGCGGCACGCACCGGCGGGTGCGCAGCGGGGCGGCACACCGGGCGCCGACCGGCTGCGTCGGGCGGCGGTGTCCACGGCGGGCCCGGCCGGGCTGTCGCCCGAGCGCCGGCCGGAGGTGACCCCGGCGTACGCGGAGCTGTTGTCCGCGTACGCCTGGACCGCCGTCACCTGCGGGGAGTCGCTCCTGGAGGGCTGAGGTCGTAGGTGACCCAGACGGCGGGCTCCCAGTAGGCGGCCCGGTCCTGCTCGCGGTCGACCCGGAGGGTGCTGAGCCCCTCCGGGAAGACGTAGGCGTCGCTCTCCGGGAACTCCATCCCGGTCCAGGACTCCCACTCGGCGACCGTGCCGCTGATCAGGGAGGACTCCTCCGCAGTGGCGGTGATCCGGCCACCGAGCCGCACCTGGGTGCGCACCCAGGGGTCGAAGGGCTCGCCGTCGTCCCGGGTCCACCGGGCGTAGCGCTCGGTGGGGACGAGGGGGTAGCGGTGCTTCCAGATGGGCCGCACCGGGACGATGACGTGCCGCAGTCCGTCCCGGCGGGCCATCTCGATCATCTGCTGGAGCAGCGCCTTGGACAGGTTCCTGCCCTGGTGGGCGGGGGCAACTTCGACGCCGAGCGCGCACAGCGCGGTGGGCTCGGTGCCCGCGTCGCGGGCGGCGAAGGCGTCCCGGATGGAGGCGTCGAGCCCGGTGCCGAGGCCCTCGGGGGTGCCGTCCCAGGGGCGGGGCAGTGAGCGGCCGGTTCCGAGGATCGCGTCGTCCGCCTCGTCGTACAGCAGGAACTGGTGGTCGCCGAAGTCGTCGAAGAGGCGGTTCCAGAAGCCTTCGGCCCCGATGTCACCGTGCAGGTTGTATTCGGGGATGATTCCGGTGAACTCCTCGGTGATGCGGTCCCAGAGTTCCGGGCGCTCGTTGTACAGAACGGCTTTCACGGTGTTTCCCTTTCCCTGTCCCGATGCGTTCTCCGCACCCGTGCACGTGCTTTGCTTTCCGTCACGCCTTGACGGCCTCCCAGACGATCACGATGGGAATTCCTTCCCAGGCGGCCCGGGCCGCGTCCTCGACGAACTCCTCGTAACCACCGGGGGAAAGCCGTCCGTTGAAGACGGGTTCGTAGCAGGCGCGAACGGTGAGGCCCGCGGCGGAGAACGCCTCGATGTACCGGCCCGGCAGGTGCACGTGGTTGCGGACGAAGGCGAGGTGGTCGTCCCCGTGCACGAACAGGCACTGGCCCTGGAGGGTGATCACGAAGGGGTGCAGATCGGTGACGATCACGCGCCCGCCGGGGCGCACCACCCGGGCGAGCTCGGCGACCGCGGGGCCGAGGGCGGGCTGGTGGGTGAGGGCGAGGGTGGAGACCGCGAGGTCCACGCTGGCGTCGTCCACCGGCAGCTGCTCCAGCCGGCCGAGGCGGAACTCGGCCTCCGGGGCCTTGCGGCGGGCCTGCTCCACCATCTGCGGGGACTGGTCGACGCCGATGGTGCGGTAGCCGCGGCTGGTCAGGGCGACGGTGGTGCGGCCGGTGCCGCAGGCGGCGTCCAGGGCGGTGCCGACCGGGCCCGCGTCCAGGAGCCGGTGCACGATCGGTTCCTCGACCTCCAGGTAGGAGCTGGGCAGGGAGTCGTACAGCTTGGCCCAGGAGGCGTAGCCGGCCGCCTCGTCCAACTCGCTGACCCGGGCGCCGGCGCCGGGCATGCCGTCGTCCCCCTCGGCGGCGAACTTCCTGATCTCGGCGAGCCGGGCGTCGAGGAAGGCGTCGTCGGCGTCGAGGGCGCCGCGCAGCAGGGCCAGCCCCTCGATCCCCAGGACGAGTTCGCGCACCCGCAATTCCTTTGTCATTCTTTTCCCTTTCCGCACAGCACGCCGTTCCGTTCGTGCCGCGCTACCCGACTTCTTGTGGTCGCATCCTTCGCGGTATCCGCCTGGCTGGAATCAGTGCGAGAAAGGCCGATCTCCTCCGATGATTTGTTGTACCGGGAAACAGCTTCTAGCATCGGGCCTCTCGTCGTGGGACAAACGGCGATCGACGGTACTGGGAGGGCCGATGATCGAGGGCTATGTGGATCGGGAGAGCGTGGCCGCGGGGGAGGTTCTCGACCTCCACGTGTCGACCGATGCCGAGGAGTTCCGGGTCCGCTTCTACCGACTGGGCCGGGAACTCGAATACCTCGGCGAGTCCGAGCCCCGGCGGGGGGTCTTCAAGGCGCCGCCGGCGCACCCGGACGGCGTGGCGGGGCACGCCGCGCCGGACGTGGACTGGGAGTTGCCGCACTTCGCGTTCCCGGTGCCCGAGCAGTGGCGGCCGGGCGTCTACCTGGCCCACCTGGTGGAGGGGGACGAACGGCGGGCGGCCGGGGTGCCCTTGCTCGGGGACGGGGACGTCGAGGGGTTCTCGCGCGAGTTCTTCGTGGTCCGCCCCCGGCAGCCGGGGCGGCACGGGCGCGTCCTCTACAAGAAGTCCACCTTCACCCGGCACGCCTACAACCGCTCGGACGGCGAGGGCCTCCCCCGTGACTCCAGCCTCTACGACAGCCCGGTCCACCAGGAGGGAGACGCGCACCGGCCGCGCGGGCACAAGGTCAGCCTGCACCGGCCGGGCGGGGTCATCGACCTGGCCCACTGGGACGCCCCCTTCATCGCCTGGTTGGAGCGCTGTGGCTACGCGGTGGAGTACTGCACCGACCTCGATCTGCACGAGGATCCCGAACTCCTCTCCCCCTACGACCTGTTGTTGAGCGTCGGGCACGACGAGTACTGGAGCGCCGCGATGCGCGACCACGTGGCCGCGCACGTCGCGGGCGGGGGGAACGTGGCGTTCCTCAGCGCCAACACCTGCTGGTGGCGCATCCACGTGACGGACGAGGGCACCGCCTTCGTCTCGGACACCGACCACCACGTCGACGGGGTGTATCCGCACCTGCCCGCCACCGACCTGTGGTGGGCCGCCCCGCCGGACGGGGTGGGGCGGCCGGAGAACGCCATGACCGGGGTGAGCTTCCGCAACGGCGGCATGTGGCCCGGGGACTGGCCGGGCGACCGGCCGACCGAGGGGTACACCGTGCAGCACGCCGACCACTGGGTGTTCGAGGGCACCGGGCTCCGGGACGGCCGCGACGGCTCGCCGGCCGACCGGCTCGGCGCGGGCACCCCGCTGATCGGGTACGAGTGCGACGGCGCCGCCTTCGTCCGCGACGAGCACGGGGTGGCCCGGGCCAGCGGGGTGGACGGCACGCCGGACTCCTTCCTGATCCTCGGCATCTACCTGCTGGACCCCGTGAACGACGACCTCCACCGCTTCAAGTGGAGCCACTGGAACTGCCCGGAGCGGGAGCCGGCGATCACCAGCCCCCGGGCCGCGACCATGGGCGTGCACACGACGGAGGGCGGCGGCACGGTCTTCACCGCCGGCACCGTCGACTGGCCCGTGGTCTGCGGCCGGGAGGAGGACGCGGGTGTGGTGCGGGTGACCCGCAACGTGATCGACCGGCTCTCGCGCCGGGGCTGAGGCCCCTCCCCCGCCCCGGTCCGGAAGAAACGACCTAGAGGAGCGCGCCGAGCTCGTCCAGCGAAGCGATGCGGTGCGCCCGGTCGGGCAGCGGCGGGGCGATCCCGTCCACCACCCGGTCGGGGCGCCGCAGGTGCACCGCGCGGATGCCCTGGGCCAGCGGCCCCTCGACGTCGGCCTCCCACATGTCCCCGACGAACAGGGCGCGTTCGGGTGCGACTCGGCAGGCGTCGAGCGCCGCCCGGTAGATCCGGGGGTGCGGTTTGCGCACCCCCACCCGGGCCGAGGTGACGGCGGCGTCCACCAGGTCCGTGAGCCCGCACCCGGCGACCGCGCGGTCGAGGTCCCAGTACCAGTTGGAGCAGAGGGCGACCGTGCGGCCGTGCTCGCGCAGCTGCGCGAGCACGGCCTTGACGTCCTCGAAGAGCTCCAGGTGCAGGGCCTTGTTGGCCCGGTCCAGCTCCGCCGCCAACGGGCCGGCCGCCTCCTCGGGCACCCCGCACTCCAGGGCCCGACGGCGGAGCCGGTCCACCTCCCAGGCCAGGTACTCCCGTTCGCCGACCGAGTGGACGCGGTGGTCCTCGCCGTCCGCCGGCCCGGTCGCCCACTGGTCTCCCCACGCCTCGACGTGCGCGTCGAGGCCGAGCCGGTGGAACACCGCGGCGTGGCTGGGCGGCAGGGGGTCCACCAACCGGACCAGCGTGCCGTAGAAGTCGAAGATCACCGCCTCCGTGGGGCGGGGAGCCGTGGCCACGGCTCAGTACCGTCCGTGCCGGACGGGGAAGTAGTCCTCGCAGTCGCCCTCGCGCTCGATGTCGACGGTGGCGCAGTGCAGTCCACCGCCGAAGGGGCCGACCGCGCGGAACGGCACCGGTACGATCTCGAAGCCGTAGCCGGCCAACTGCTCGGAGAGGGCGACCTCCTTCTCCTCGATGCACAGGGTGTTCTGGTCCAGGTTCAGCATGTTCCCGGCGAGCCAGGGGCTGCAGAAGGAGAGCTTCGGCGGGTGGTCCCAACTCGCGGGCTGCACCGCCTCGATGACCTCCCAGTCGTTCAGCCGGTAGAACTCCATCAGCTCGGGGTCGGCCAGCCGCTCGCCGCAGTGCAGCACCAGCCCGGGACGCAGCGGCACCCAGGTGGCGTCGATGTGCAGGGGGTGGGTGTTGGTGGAGGTCACCGCGTGCACCCGGTGGTCGGGGAAGTGCCGCTTGAGCCAGTCGTAGCCGCTGCGGTTGGTGACGAAGGACAGCTGGACGAAGAGGTCCTTGCCCATGCGGGCGATGTCGGCCGCGTCGAACAGCGGCTCCTCCTCGGTGAGCACCAGGTCGTAGTCGCGGACCTTGGCCAACTGCACCTCGGTGGGCAGCTCGTGGTAGGTGTCCCAGAAGTCGGTGTGGTAACTGGCGTCGGTGAGACGGGGCTTGGGGGCGGCCTCCCAACGCATCCGGGGGTCGGACCGGAAGAGGTCCTGGAGGATCGGTCGGTAGCAGAGGTACTCGAACCAGCGGCTGCGGTAGGACATGGTGGCTTCCAGGACCTCGCTGCCGACCGTCAGCAGCAGGTCGCGGGGCGGCATGCAGCCCGACATGGTCTCCTGCTCCCAGTCGGGGGTGGAGACCTTCTGGTTGAAGTCCAAGGGGGTGGGCCGGTCCACCCGTACGCCCCGCTTGCGGAGCATCCCGGCGAAGTTGTCGAGCTGTTCGTTGGCCTCGGCCATCATGTCGGCCGGCATGGTGCCGTAGGTGCCGAGGGGGAAGCCGTCCTCGGGGAAGTCCCGGCGCACCGCGGGCTCGGGGGCCTGGACCACCGCGGCGTCGGCCCGTCCGACGATCACGTGACGCAGGGGGTCCCAGCCGTTCCAGGAGTTGACCCGCACGGGTCGGGAGTCCGAATCGCCTGCGGTCGCATCGTGGTTCACCACGGGTAACACCTTTCGATAGGGGAACGCTGGAGACACCCGGAGAAAAATGGGTCAGGAGTTGCGTCACCGTCAAGGGCACCCAAGAGGGGCATCGTAGTGTTTTGCGTCAATCAGAAACGGCCGATCCGGTGGTGCCACCGCACCGGCCGGACACCGGGCCCGTGCGGGCCGGGGCCAATCCAAAACAACAATGTTCCATAATCCACCTCCACATCCTGGCCAAAAAGCGCCCCAGCAGTAGTTTGCGGGGCTTCGCTGGGTAGATAGCAGCCCGGTTCAACCAGTCATCGAAAGGCAGAGATCCATGACCCGGCGCTTACGCCGCTTCACCTCGACTCTCGGATCGGTCGCCGTGCTCGCCACCCTGGCCGGGTGCGGCACGGACGACTCCTCGGACGCCGGGGGCAAAGGCGGCGCCCTGACCGTCTGGCTGACCATCGACGCGCGGGAGAGCTGGCCCGATCTGGTCGCCCGCACCAACAAGCGGTTCGCCGAGCTGCACCCGGGCACCGAGGTCAAGGTCCAGTACCAGCAGTGGCCCAGCAAGAACCAGAAGATCGACGCGGCCCTCGCCGGCCGCGAAGTGCCCGATGTGGTGGAAATGGGCAACAGCGAAACCACCAACTACATCATCAACGGCGCATTCTCCCCGTTGGAGAAGAAAGATTTCGACCATTCGGAAGATTGGCTTCCGGCACTGGCCGACGCGTGTCAACACAACGGGAAGAACTACTGCGTGCCCTACTACGCGGGGGCGAAAGTCGGCATCTACCGGACGGATATCCTGAAGAAGGTGGGCGTGACGAGGCCGCCGCGCACCTACCCCGAACTGCTGTCGGTCCTCGACAAGGTGAAGGCCGAGTACGGCGCCGAGGACAAGAACTTCTCCACCTTCCACATGCCGGGCCGCTACCCCCACGCGGCCATGGCCTGGGTGAAGGACGCCGGCGGCGAGATGGCGGTGCAGGAGGACGGCCGGTGGAAGGGCGCCCTCTCGCTGCCCGCCTCCCGGGCCGGGCTCACCACCTGGAAGAAGCTGATCGACGACTACTACGTCGGTGACCGCTCCAAGGACAACGGCGACGAGCCGGGCGTCGTGGGGCAGGGCAAGGTCGCCATGTTCTACGGCAACACCTGGGAGGCGAACGCCGCCGCCGACCCGCGCAGCGGAGGCAACCCCGCACTGCGCGGGAAGTTCGACACCTTCGCCTTCCCGGGCCCCTCCGGCAAGCTGCTGCCCCCGTTCCTCGGCGGCTCCCTGCTGGCCGTCCCGGTCAAGTCCGGCAAGCAGGAACTCGCCCGGGACTGGATCAAGCTGTTCACGGACCACGGCTCCCAGCAGCAGTTGATCAAGGCCCAGACGCTGCCGAACAACACCGTGCAACTGAGGGAGGTGCCCGCGGACGGCATCAACGGCCCCTCCGCACGGGCCGCCGAACGCGGTTGGGTGACCCCGCTCGCCCCCGGCTGGACCGCGGTGGAGAAGTCCAACATCCTCCCCTCGATGCTCCAGTCCATCGCCACCGGGAAGAAGACGGTGGAGCAGGCGACCGAGGACGCCGACCGCGAGATCGACAAGCTGATCAACGAGAACTGACCGCCCCCACACCCCAGCGGCGTTCCGTTCCTCCTGCCGATCCACGGTCCCACCACCGGATCTCACCCCACTCACCCCACTCACCCCACTCACCCCACTCACCCGCATCGTCAACCCCCACCCCTCCCCCACCCACCCACCGCGTCGGTCGTGTGCGCCGGGCGCGCCGCGGGCGACGATCCGAGGAGTTCCCGCATGGTGACCGCAGACCCACCGGACTCCCTCGCCGTCTCCCAGCCCGTCGTCCCGGCCCCCACCGGGAAGACGGGCCGGCGGCGAGCCCGGCCCCTGTCACGGCGGCTGGTGCCCTACCTCCTGATCGCCCCGACGGTGCTGGCGCTCGCCGCCGTCCTCGGCTATCCCCTGATCGAACTGGTGCTGCTGTCCTTCCAGGACATGACCCGGCAGGAGCTGTTCGCCGGCACGGAACCGCCCTGGGTCGGCCTGGAGCAGTACCGCACCATCGCCACGGACGGGTTCTTCTGGCGGGTCGTCGGGCGCACCGCGCTCTTCACCGCCGTCACCACCGTCCTCACCATGGGCCTCGCCCTGGGCGTGGCCCTGCTCACCCGCCGGGTCTCGCCCTGGGTGCGGCTGCTCATGGCCGGCGTGCTGGTCGCGGTGTGGGCCATGCCCGTCATGGTGGCCGCCGCGGTCTTCCGCTGGCTGGTGGACGCCGACTACGGCGTCGTCAACTGGCTGCTCGGCCTCCTACCCGGGCTGGACTTCAGCAAGCACAACTGGTTCGAGAACCCGTGGGAGGGCTTCGCCGTGGTGGTCGCGGTGGTCGTCTGGGGCTCGCTGCCCTTCGCGGCGATCACCCTTCAGGCCGCCCTCACCCAGGTGCCGCCGGAGTTGGAGGAGGCGGCCACCTGCGACGGCGCGGGCCGTACCCAGGTGCTCCGGCACATCGTGCTGCCCGTGATCAAGCCGGCGTTCGTGGTGGTGACCACCCTGAACGCGATCTGGAGCTTCGGGGTGTTCAACCAGATCTGGCTGATGCGCACCGGCCAGCCGGAGAAGGAGTACTACCTGCTCGGCGTGCACTCGTTCATCGAGTCGTTCGCCGTCAACCGCTACAGCACCGGGGCGGCCATCGCGGTCGTCACGGTCCTGTTGCTGCTCGTCGGGGCGGTCGTCTACGTCCGTCAACTCGTCCGGATGGGAGAGACAGATTGACCCCCGCCCCCGCCGCCCCGCGCGGCGCCCGTAGGCGGCGCTCCTGGCGGGCCGACGCGCTCGGACTGCTGTTCTGCGCGCTGATGGCCTTCCCCCTGTACTGGATGCTGCTGACCGCCTTCCGGCCGGCCTCGGAGATCCGGAGCGATCCGCCGCACTTCTGGACCCTCGAACCCACCCTGGAGAACTTCCGCCGGGCCATGGCCTCGGACACCTTCTGGTCGAGCGTGCGGGCCAGCGCACTGGTCGGCGTCGGCACGGTGGTGGTCTCCCTGCTGATCGGGGTGGCCGCGGCCTACGCGGTGGCCCGGTTCTCGTTCACCGGCCGCCGGGCCTTCGTGCTGGTGATCCTCTCCGTGCAGATGGTGCCACTGGCCGGGTTGATCATCCCGCTGTACCTGTTGCTCAGCGACGCCGGGTTGACCGACAGCCTGGTCGGGGTGGTCCTCACCTACCTCGTCTTCATGCTGCCGTTCACCGTCTGGCTGCTGCGCGGGTTCGTCGGCGGCATTCCCGTGGAGTTGGAGGAGGCGGCGATGGTCGACGGCTGCACCCGGGCCGGGGCCTTCCGCCGGGTGACGCTGCCGCTGCTCGCGCCGGGTCTGGTCGCCACCTCCATCTACGCCCTGGTGCAGGCGTGGAACGAGTACGTGTTGGCGTACGTGCTGCTGTCCAGCAACGACAAGCAGACCGTCTCCATCTGGCTCGTCTCGTTCCAGACCAGCTTCGGCACCGACTACGGCGCCCTGATGGCGGGGGCCACGCTCACCGCCCTGCCCGTGGTCGTGTTCTTCATGATCGTCCAGCGTCGGGTGGCGGCCGGACTGACCGTGGGGGCCGTCAAGGGCTGACCACATGGGACCGCCTCCGCCGTCGTTCGGCGGGGGTACGCCCGGACCACGACCGGGCTTCGGGGGCGTCGACGCCCCCGGGGGAACGACCGAGGGCTGGGTGCCGCGGCGGTGGCACGCCCTCTTGACCAGCAGGAGAACTCTGTGACGTTCGACCGTCTTGACCTGGTGTCCAAGCTGTACCAGCCGTCCGGCTGGCCGCGGGTGCTGGACGCCGCGGCAGGCAGACGCACCACCGGGCCACTGGTGGTGGACCTGGACCCGACGACGTTCTGCGACCTCGCCTGCCCCGAGTGCATCAGCGGCAAGCTCCTGAACCAGGGACGGTTCACCCCCGAGCGCCTCGCCGAACTGGCCGAGGAGCTGATATCCATGTCGGTCCGCGGGGTCGTCCTCATCGGCGGCGGCGAACCGCTCGCCCACCGGGGCACCCGTCAGGTGCTGCGGATGCTCGGCGGGGCCGGGATCGCCATCGGGGTCGTCACCAACGGCACGATGATCAAGCAGAACCTGGACGAGCTGGCCGAGTACGCCTCCTGGGTGCGGGTCTCCATGGACGCCGGCACCTCGGACACCTACCGGAAGTTCCGGCCCGACCGCAAGGGCCGCAGCGTCTTCGACAAGGTGACCGGGAACATGCGGCTGCTGGCCGAGGTGAAGAAGGGCGCCCTCGGCTACTCCTTCCTGGTGATGACCCGCCGGGAACCGGACGGCACCGTGATCAGCAACCACCACGAGGTGCTGGAGGCCGCCGGGCTCGCCCACGACATCGGCTGCGACTACTTCGAGACCAAGGCCATGTTCGACGACGGCCACCACATCATCCAGGTCTCCGAGGACCTGCTCCGCTCGGTGGACGACCAGTTGGCCGAGGCGGAACGGCGCTGGGCCGGCGACTCCTTCGAGGTCATCAACTCCTCCACGCTGACCTCGCTGCGCAGCCGGGTCGGGGCGATCCAGCCCAAGGACTACCACCGTTGCCAGGTGGCGGAGTTGCGGACCCTGATCACCCCGTCCGGCGTCTACGTCTGCTCCTACCACCGGGGCAACTCGCAGGCGAAGATCGGCGACGCGGTCACCGAACGGCTCCCCGACATCTGGGAGAACTCCGACCGGGGCATCATCGACCCCACCCGGGACTGCCGTTTCCACTGCGCGCGCCACCGCTCCAACCTCGAACTGGAGAAGATCGCGGAGGGAGCGGTGACGCCCGAAATCGGGCCGGACTACGACCCGTTCATCTGAGGCTTCCGGTCCGCGGGACCGGCGAGCGGCCCCGCGGCCCGGGTGGGAACCACCCGGGCCGCGGGGTGCCGGCCCCCGATCGCCCGCCGCACCGCGTCGGCCACCTCCTCGGCCTCGACGGCGGCGCACACCCCCACGAGGGACCCCCCGCCGCCGGCGCCGCTCAGCTTCAACCGCAGCCCGGCCGCCGTGAACGCCGTGTCCCGCAGGTCCTCCAGGACCGGTGTGGACATCCGTTGCCGGTCGCGCATGGTGACGTGGGCGCGGTCCATGGCGAGGGTCAGCCCCTCCAGGTCCCGGCGGCCGATCGCCGCCCACGCCTCCGCGGACGCCCGGTCCGCCTCCTTCAGGTAGCGGGCCAACGCCGGGTCCCGATCGGCCACTTGGGAACGCACGACCGCGATGTGGTCCCCGGTGTCCTTGCGGGTCGCCGAGTCCACCACCAGCACCGTCCACTCCTCGGGGAAGACGGTGCGCCCGCGGATCAGGGGCAGTCCCGTGGGTCGGCCCTCCAACAGCAGCGCGCCGCCCTCGACGACGGCCACCTGGTCCATCCCGCCCCCGTTGAAGCGGGCGAACTCAAAGCGGTACGCCCATCGGGTCAGGGTCGCGGTCGGGACCTGCGCCGCGGGGGCGCACGCCTCGACGTAGGCCCGCATCAGCGCCACGATCAGGGCGGTGGACGAGGACAGCCCGCTCGCGGCGGGGGCCTCGCTGTGCACCCGCACCGCGGGCGGTCGGGGCCCGAAGTGCGGGAACTCCCCGCGCAGGTACTCCCACACCTCGTGGGGCCAGCCCGAGCCGGACGGTGCGGGCGGACCCGGCACCGTCTCCACCACGGTGGGCAACGCCAGCGCGAGGCTCACCGACCGGCCGCCCAGCCAGTCCAGGTCCTCCCCGGAGAGGCAGGCCCGGCAGGGCACCTCCGCGCGCACCTCGCGCGTCCTCCCCCCGGGGTCCGCCGTGGGACCCCGTCCGGGGCCGCCGGGCGGGGTCACGCGGTCCGCGGCCCTTGCCCGCGCCCCTCCCGGGCGGCCTTCTCGACCAGCCACTCCGGCAGCGCCTCGGGGGTGGCGTTCAGCCAGTGCACGTAGCGGTCCACGCCCTGGGGGACGGAGATCCCGGGCTGCCAGCGCATCAGCTCGCGCATCCGGTCGATGGCCGCGTACCCGCCGAGCGGGTCGTCGGCCGGGCGGGGCGTGGTGACGAACTCGGCGCCGGGGTAGTGCGGGGCGATCAACTCGCCCACCTCGCGCACCGAGGTCGGCACCCCGGAGCCCACGTTGACGGTCTCCCCCACGACACCGTCCTCCACCAGGGCGAGCGCGGTGGCCATCGCGATGTCGTCGACGTGCACCAGGTCGCGCACCTGCACCCCGCCGCCGTTGAGCCGCATCGGCAGTCCCAGCCGGGCGTGCAGCGCCAGCCAGGCGACCATCCAGGAATGACTGCCCGGCTTCACCACCTGGGGGTCGCCGTAGACGGAGAAGTAGCGCAGGATCGCGTGCTCGACGCCCGCGGCGCCGAGCAGCAACCGGGTCTGGTGCTCCGCCCAGAGCTTGGAGTTGGCGTAGACGGACAGCGGGTGCGGGGGCTGGTCCTCGTGGAAGACCTGCGGCCCGTCCGCGCCGTCCGCGGGCGCCACCCCGTTGCCGTAGACGGCGGCGGAGGAGATCAGCACCAGCCGGCGCACGCCCGCGGCGGCGGTCTCCTCCAGGACGACCTCGGTGCCCTCGTTGTTGGCCTTGAAGGCGACGTCCGGTCTGCGGGTGCAGGCGGCCACGTCGGCGTAGGCGGCGGCGTGGACCACGAACTCGGCGCCGCGCAGCACCCCGCGCACCGCCTCCCGGTCCCGGACGTCCCCCACCACCAGGCGCGAGGCGGTGCGGCCGGCACCGAACAGTTCGTGGGTGGCCCCCGGGTAGGCGTCCATCCGGTCCAGGACGACCACCTCGGCCTCGGCCCTGCGCAACAGCGCGGTCAACCGGCTGCCCACCAGTCCCCCGCCGCCGGTCACCACGATGCGGGAGCCCCGCAGTTTCTCCAGTCGAGAAGACCCCGAAACGCCGGAGGCAAGGGCCTCGTCATCGGTCTTCACGGTCATACGGACTCCTCTATCGGTGATACGTATGGAAAGCACGCGCAGCCAGCATGAACGATCATCATCGGCCAGAACCAGGGGGCCTTTTCGGCACTTCTGGAGACGTTGAAGATTCCTTCTTAATTTCCGAAATTCGCCAGTGCCACCGGACGGGCACGGGCCGCGGGCCGGCCCGAGGAATCGGCGCCCTCCGGCGGAATTCGACCTTCCGGTGGAGCACCAGAGCACGGAGGACCTGTGACGCGTTACCGCATCAGCAGTGTGGTGATGACCCATCCCAAGCGGCTGCCCGCCGCCGAGGCGCTGGCCCGCTCGGCACCGCCGGGCGCCCTGCGCGTGGTGATGGACCCCGATCCCGGCGGCCGGCCGTCGGTGTTGCGCACCGCCCTCGCGGCGTGGTCGTCGATCGAGGAGGGCGCCACCCACCAACTCGTCGTGCAGGACGACATGATCCTGTCCGAGGGGTTCTTCGCACGGGTCCAACGGGCCGTGGAGCAGCGGCCGGACGCGGCCCTCGCCCTGTTCGCGCTCTGGGACTCCCGCAACGGCGGCGCGGTGCGCCTGGGCGCGCTGTCCGGGGCCCGTTGGGTGCGCGCGGTCAACGAGTACGTGCCCTGCGTGGCGCTGGTCCTGCCGCGCGCGGTGGCCGCCGGGTACGTGACGTACGGCAGGCGGCGACTGGACGCCTGGCCCGACGACATCCTCATGCAGCAGTACCTGCGGACCCGCGGGACGCCGGCCTACGTGTCGGTGCCGAACCTGGTGGAACACGACGACCGGGGCAGCATTTCCGGCAATGCCTTCCGCGGCCCCAGACGCGCGGTGTGCTTCCTTCCCGACGACCCCGTGGTGGACGAAAAGACCGCTTTGGAATCCCCGGGGGTGGTTCCCTTCTTCAAACACGGCAAGGCCCAGTGCGTGGTGCGGATGACGGGCGCCGGACCACAGCGGTGGCTCCATCTGGAATGCGCCGACTACCTCTCCGGACAGGGCGTGGACATCGCCAGATACAAATCGGCCAACATCGAGTTGACCAAAGCCCCGGACCCCGGGGCCGCCCAGGAGACCTGGCTCACCGCCTTCACCATGGGATTCGTCCACCGCACCGAGGGCCGGGGCGCCGACGCGTCCCGGACGGCGGCCACCGTCGAGGCCCTCGCCACCCTCGGCCCCGGCGGGACCAGCCACCACCAGGACGAGGAGCGCATCCTCGAACTCCGGGCGGGGCTGGCCGAGATCGCAGGGGCGGGGCTCGACGCGGGCCTGGCCGCGGCCGGCGAACCCCGGTCCGCCCCGGTGCGGACGGGACGCCCGGTCGCCGTGCTGGGGGCGGCCAGCCCGCTGGGCGAACACGTGGTGCGCGGACTCGCGGACCGGGGCCACCGGGTGGTCCTCCGCCCCGGCGGCGGCGAACGGCCCCCCGCCCGCGGCCACCTGGTCGACCTGCGCCCGCTGGGGCGGCCGGCGGACCCGGCCGTGGTGGTGCACGGCCCCGACGGCCCGCCGGTGACCCTGCGCACCGGCGACCTGTACGGGCCGGGCTGCGCCCGCGACACCCCGATCGGCCGCATGGTGTGGAGCGCGCTGCGCAGCCGCCCCGTGGTCCTCACCGAGCCGCCCGGCCGCCCGCTGCGCCCGCTGCACACCTCCGACCTGGTCGGGGCGATCAGCCGGGTGGTGGCCCGGCGCCCGGCGGCCGGGGTGCTGGAGCTCCCCGAGGACACCCCGGTCCCCGCCCGCGACCTGGCCCTGGCGGTGCAGGCCGCGGTCCGCCCGGTGGGCATCGAGACGGTCGCGGCCCCGACCGCGGCGCCCCCCGCGCCGGACGGCGCCCCGCGGGCTCCCCGGCTCGCCGACTGGCACCCCGGGATGCCCCTCCACCACGGTCTGCACACCTTCATGCAGTGGCTGGCCTACGAAGGGTTGGCGCTCACCGGGGAGTGACCGGATCCGGCCGGTGTCCCTCCGGTGCGCGGCGCGCACGGCGCGCCGGAGGGACGAGCCCGTGTCCATGGCCCATGCATTCCAGCCAACTATGCGCGTAGACAAGGGGGCGCGCCGGCCGTGGCCTCCCAGGTGAAACGTGAGTGCACTCCCGGGAAGGCCGTTGACGAGAGGGGCGAGGTTCGGCCGTCATCGCGGGAACCCCGCCCGGAGCCCGGGGGCGTGCGGCAGAGTCAGGGCTCCATCCGGGCCGGTCGTGCGCGACCGGCCCGCCGTTCGGTCCTGTGTCCCCCCGCCAGGAGGCCCCGATGTCCCCCCGCTCGCGCCTCGCGCGCCCCTTGCGCATCACGCTCACCCTCGGTCTGCCGCTCGCCCTCGCCGGCGGTCTGGCCTTCACCGCGACGGCCACCAGCGTCCTGCCCGGCGGCGAGACCGGGAAGCGGGCGCAGGGGCCCGTGGTCACCGGGTCCGCGGTGCTGGACGAGATACCGCTCGCCGAGTTCAGCAACGGGCTGTTCCCCGGCTCGGTCGACAACGACCGGGGGGTGAACCTGGGCATCGGCAGCGACCTGTACCCGGCGGACCGGCCCGGCGAGTTCTGGGCGCTCACCGACCGCGGGCCCAACGGGCAGATCGCGGTGAACGGGAAGAAGCGGCGCACCTTCGCCGTGCCGGGCTTCAACCCGGCGATCGTCCGGGTGAAGGTCGAGGGCGAGCGGGTGCGGGTGCTCGGATCGGTCCCGATCACCACCCGGTCCGGCAAGCCCGTGACCGGGCTGCCCAACCAACTCTCGCGCGACGAGGCCCCGTTCGACTACAACGCGCAGAACGCGCTGGAGGTGAACCCGAACGGGCTCGACACCGAGGGCATGGCCAGGGCCGCCGACGGGACGTTCTGGCTGGTCGACGAGTACAGCCCCTCGCTGATCCACGTCTCCGCCCGAGGCGAGGTGCTCACCCGCTACGTGCCCGAGGGACTGAGGTTGCAGGGCGCCGACTACCCGGTGGTCGAGGCGCTGCCGTCGATCCTGCTGAACCGCAAGCAGAACCGGGGCTTCGAGGCGTTGACCGTACTCCCCGGCGGGGACCTGGTGATCGCGGTGCAGAGCCCGCTGCTGGTCCCCGACAAGGCCGCCGGCGAGGCGTCCCGCAACCTCCGGCTGCTGCGCTTCTCGCCCGAGGAGGGCGAGGTGACCGGCGAGTACGCCTACCGGGTGGACCCGGTGAACGAGGTGGACCCGGCGGAGACCGACCAGTCGGAGCTGAAGGTGTCCGCGCTGGTCCCGGTCGGCGCCCACAGCGTGCTGGTGCAGGAGCGCACCGACCGCACGGCCCGTCTGCACCGGGTGACGCTGCCGCGGGACGAGGGCATCCTCGACAGCCGCTGGGACGAGGTGGAGACCTCCCCCAGCTACGAGCAGACCGAGGACCTCGCGGGCGCCGGGGTCGACGTGCTGGACAAGCGGCTCGTGGTGGACCTCGGCAAGATCCCCGGGGTGCCGGGGAAGGTCGAGGGAGTCGCCCTGGTCGGCCGCGACACCCTCGCGGTGATCAACGACAACGACTTCGGCATGTCGGACGGCCCCGACGCCTTCGACCAGAACGGTCGGCTGCGGGACAGCGGGCTGAACACCAAGATCACGCACATCAAGCTGCCGCAGGCGCTCCGCCGTTGAGCCCGCCCCCGGTGCGCCCGTTCCCCGAGGGGGCGGGCGCACCGGCGGATTCAGTCCAGATAGCCGCGGAGCTGACCGGCGAAGGCGTGCTCGCGGAGCTTGCGCAGGGTCTTCGCCTCGATCTGGCGGATGCGCTCCCGGGTGACGCCGAAGAGCTGGCCGATCTCCTCCAGGGTGCGGGGGCGGGCACCGGCGAGGCCGTAACGGAGCTGGACCACCTCGCGCTCCCGGTCGCCGAGGGTGGAGAGCACGGCGTCCAGGTGCTCGCGCAGCAGGAGGAAGGCCACCGATTCGACGGGGGAGGTGGCGTCGCGGTCCTCGATGAGGTCGCCGAAGGCGACGTCGTCCTCCTCGCCGACCGGGGCGTGCAGGGACATCGGCTCCTGGGCCAGCCGCAGCATCTCGCCCACCCGCTCCGCGGAGAGGCCGAGTTGGGCGCCGATCTCCTCGGGCGTGGGGTCGTAGCCGCGTTCCTGGAGGATGCGCCGCTGGACCCGCACCACCCGGTTGATGAGTTCCACGACGTGGACCGGGACCCGGATGGTGCGGGCCTGGTCGGCCAGGGCGCGGGACATCGCCTGGCGGATCCACCAGGTGGCGTAGGTGGAGAACTTGAACCCGCGGACGTAGTCGAACTTCTCGACGGCTCTGATCAGCCCGAGGTTGCCCTCCTGGACCAGGTCGAGCATGGTCAGTCCACGGCCCATGTACCGCTTGGCGACGGAGACCACGAGCCGCAGGTTGGCCTCGATCAGCTGCCGTTTGGCGGCACGTCCCAGCACGACCAGCCGGTCGAGGTCGCCGGCGAGCCGGGAGTCCAGGTCGGGGGTGGTGTTCAGCTTCTCCTCGGCGAGCAGCCCGGCCTCGATGCGGCGGGCGAGTTCGACCTCGTCGGCGGCGCTGAGCAGCGGGGTCCGGCCGATCTCCCGCAGGTACTGGCGGAACAGGTCGGGCGGGGTGCCGCCGGACGGCGCGGCGCGGCGCGGGCGGCGGCCCTGCGCGGGAACGGCGGGGAGCGGGCCCGCGACGGAGCCTGCCGGGGACGGGGTCCGGGTCTGCACGGCGGCGACCTCCAGGGGGTTCGCTGCGGGACGGGCGGCAGCGGGACGACGGGACCGGCGGGAAGCGGCCGCGCCGCTGTCCGCTCCGTACGCGGGGAGCACGACCGCGGGGGTGAGGGTCCGAGGTGACCTCGGGGTGGGGTCGGCCGCGCTCCGGGGACTCAGGCACCGCTCCCAGTGTGCTGTACGACACACCGTCGCCACGAGGGGCGTGCGGGGACTTTCTGCGTTCGAGGGGTGACCGCGCGGTCACTCCCGGCCCCTACAGGGCGCCCGCGCCCTGCTCGCGCAGTGACTGGTCGTACTGCTGGAGGACCCACAACTCGTTCTGGACGGCGGCCAGGTGGGCCGCGTCGCCCCCGGTGCCGAGTCGGGTGAGCGCGGACTGGATGTCCCGCACCCGGCGTTCGACGGCGCGGCGGCGCACGGCCACCAACTGCTCGCCCGCGTAGACCTCGTCCACGGTGCGGCGCATGATCGCCTCGACGGCGAGTTCGGTGACCATGGCGCGGATCCGGTCGTCGGGGGCCGCTTCCCGCACCCGCACCAGGTACGCCTGGGCGTCTTGGACGCCCTGTTCCGCGCCGCCCGCCTCGGTGATCGCCTCGCGGACGGCGGCGTAGGGCTCGGCGGTGAACTCGTCGACGCCGTAGGCGTCGAAGGCCGGGGAGACCAGTTCGGGCCGTTGGAGGGCGAGCTTGAGCAACTCGCGTTCGGTGGCGTGCACCGGGTTGCGCAGGTTGAGGGCCGGGCCCTGGGGACGACGGGCGGCCGGGTTCTCGGCCACGGGCGGCCGGCCTCGGTCCGGCCCGGGGCCGGGCCCCTGACCGCCGCGGTCCCGGGCCCACCGGGCGAGCTGGCCCACCCGCTTGACCACGAACTGGGTGTCGAGGATGCCGACCAGACCGGCGAGTTGGACGGCCACCTCGTGCTGGGAGGCGCTGTTCTTGATCCGGGCGACGACCGGGGCGGCCTCGTCCAGCGCGGCGGCGCGCCCGGCCGGGGTGTCGAGGTCGTAGCGGGCGACGATCTGCCGCAGGGCGAACTCGAACAGCGGGGTGCGCGGCTGCGCCAGGTCGGCCACCGCCTCGTCGCCCCTGGCGAGCCGCAGGTCACAGGGGTCCATGCCGTCCGGGGCGATGGCGATGTAGGTCTCGGCGGCGAACTTCTGGTCGTCCTCGAAGGCGCGCAGCGCGGCCTTCTGCCCGGCGGCGTCCCCGTCGAAGGTGAAGATCACCCGGGCGGAGCCGTTGTCCATCAGCAGTCGGCGCAGGATCTTGATGTGGTCGCTGCCGAAGGCGGTGCCGCAGGTGGCGATGGCGGTGGTGACGCCGGCGAGGTGGCAGGCCATGACGTCGGTGTAGCCCTCGACGACGACGGCCCGGCTGGCCTTGGCGATGTCCTTCTTGGCGAGGTCGATCCCGTAGAGGACCTGGGACTTGCGGTAGATCGCCGTCTCGGGGGTGTTCAGGTACTTGGGGCCGTTGTCATCCTCGCGGAGCTTGCGGGCACCGAATCCCACCACTTCGCCGGAGATGTCCCGGATCGGCCACATGAGCCGGCCGCGGAACCGGTCGATCGGCCCGCCCCGGCGCCCTTCCTGGGCCAGTCCGGAGAGCAGGAGCTCCTTGTCGCTGAAGCCCTTGCCGCGCAGGAAGCGGGTCAGGTGGTCCCAGCCGGCGGGACTGTAGCCGACGCCGAAGTGCCGGGCCGCGTCCTGGTCGAAGCCGCGTTCGGCGAGGAACTTCCGGCCGATCTCCGCCTCCGGGCTCGCGTCGAGCTGTTCGGCGTAGTAGCCGGCGGCGACCTTGTGCGCCTCGACCAGCCGGATGCGCTCACCGCGCTGGTGGGTCGGGTTGTACCCGCCCTGCTCGTAGCGGAGGGTGATGCCGGCGGTGCCCGCCAGCCGCTCGACGGCCTCGGAGAAGGAGAGGTGGTCGACCTTCATCACGAAGGTGATGGTGTCGCCGCCCTCCTGGCAGCCGAAGCAGTGGAACAGCCCCTTGGCGGGACTGACCTGGAACGAGGGGGACTTCTCGTCGTGGAAGGGGCACAGGCCCTTCAGGTTGCCGCCCCCGGCGTTGCGCAGCTGGAGGTACTCGGACACGACGGCGTCGATCGGGACCGCGTCCCGTACCGCCTTCACGTCCTCGTCGTTGATCCTGCCTGCCACGTCCGCGATTCTACGGCGGCCCGCGGACACCCGGACGCCGCGTGGTGCCGCGGACGGGTCGGGACCCCCGCGGCACCACGACGGGGCCGGTCACTCCACCGGCGCGGTGACCAGTGACTCCAGGGGGACGGACGGGTCGGCCAGGGCCTCGGTGTCCACCGGGGCGGCGGACCGGATCAGGTCCTGCACCGGTGCGGTGACGTCCCACACGTTGACGTTCATGCCCGCCAGCACCCGGCCCCCGGCCAGCCAGAAGGCGATGAACTCGCGCTTGGCGGCCGTGGCGGACCCGCGGATCACCACCTGGTCGTAGGAGCCGGGCGGGGCCCAGCCGGAGTACTCCAGGCCCACGTCGTACTGGTCGGAGTAGAAGTAGGGCAGCCGGTCGTAGGCGACCTCCCGGCCGAGCATCGCGCGGGCCGCGGCCGGGCCGCCGTTCAGGGCGTTCGCCCAGTGCTCCACCCGGATGCGGCGGTCGAAGAGCGGATGGTGCACGGAGGCGATGTCCCCCGCCGCGTACACGTCCGGGTCGGAGGTGCGCAGCGCCGCGTCCACGGCGACGCCACCGCCTTCGGCCGGGTCGACCAGCTCCAGGCCGGCGGCCTGTGCCAGTGCGGTGCGCGGGGCGGCTCCGATCGCGGCGAGCACGTCGTGCGCCGGGTGCTCCTCGCCGTCGTCGGTGCGGGCGGCCAGCACCATGCCGTCCTGGCCGACGATCTCGGTGAGGGTCGCCCCGAAGTGGAACCGCACCCCGTGCTCGCGGTGCAGGTCCGTGAAGAGCTGGCCGAGCTCCGGGCCGAGGACCCCGTGCAGGGGCGTGGGGCCCCGGTGCACCACCGTGACCTCCGCCCCGTAGCTGCGGGCCGCCGCCGCGACCTCCAGGCCGATCCAGCCGGCGCCCGCGATCACCAGGTGGCCGTTCTCCCGGCCGAGGTTGGTCAGCACCTGGCGCAGCCGCTCGCTGTGCGCCAGCCGCCGCAGGTGGTGCACCCCCACCAGATGGGTGCCGGGCACGTCCAGCCGGCGCGGTTCCGCGCCGGTGGCCAGCAGCAGCTTGTCGTACGCGATCGAGGTGCCGTCGCCGAGCCGGACCGTCCGGGCCGCCCGGTCGATCGACTCGACGGTCTGCCCGAGGTGCAGCTCCACGTCGTGCTGCGCGTACCAGCCCGGGGGGTGCACGAAGAGGCTGTCCCGCTCCGCCTTGCCGAGCAGGTAGTCCTTGGACAGCGACGGCCGCTCGTAGGGATGGTCGCGTTCGTCACCGATCAGGATGACCCGGCCGGAGTAGCCCTCGGCCCGTAGGGTCTCGGCGGCCTTGGCGCCGGTGAGCCCTCCGCCGACGATGACGAACGTCTGATCCGCGTCAACCACGTGATGCCTCCTCGTGAGCCTTTTCCGCCAGGGTGAGCGTCCCGCACCCGGCGGGCAGCGGGAAGAGGGACTGACCCGATCAGGCCAGCCCCGTCACGCCCCGTGGCGGTGGCGGACGCTCCGCACACGGCGGCGCCCGCCCCGCGTACCGGTCCCGGGCCGGGCCGGTCCGGCCCGGGGGCGCCACGGTTTCCGTGGCCGAATCCGCACGGTCAGCGGGCGGTCAGTCGGGTGTGCAGGGCGGCGGCGGAGGCGTCGGTGAGGGAGGCGATCTGGTCGACGATCACCCGCCCCCGGGCCCGGTCGTCGGCGGCCGTCTCGAAGAGCGGGCGGAACTGCGGGTCGAGCCCGTACGGGGCGCGCCGCACCAGTGCCTCGGCGAGTTCGGCGACCACCACCCGTTGCTCGGCCCGGATGAGCTCCTGCTCGGCCCGCTGCATCACGTACCGGTCGGCGACGGCCTTGAGGACCGCGCACTCCAGAGCGGCTTCCCGGGGGACCACCAGTTCGGCGGCGTAGCGGGTGAGCCGCAGGCCGGTGTGCCCGGGGTCCCACCGGGCGCGGGTGGCGTGCTCGGCGGCCAGGCAGAAGCGGCCGATGAGCTGGCTGGTGGCGTCCTTCAGCCCGGCCTGGGCGCGGGCGGAGCCGTCGTAGCCGTGCGGCCACCACTCCTGGGCGAGCAGCCGGTCCAGCGCCTCCGCGAGCTCCTCCGGGTCGGTGCCGGCGGGGGCGTAGCGGGCGAGCGCCACCGCGAAGACGTCCCGGCGTTCGGGCTCGGCGTGCAGCGCGGCGGGGTCGACGTGGCCGGCGTGCAGCCCGTCCTCCAGGTCGTGGACGGAGTAGGCGACGTCGTCGGACCAGTCCATGACCTGCGCCTCGAAGCAGGTGCGGCCCTCGGGAACGCCCTGGCGGACCCAGTCGAAGACGGGACGGTCGTCCTCGTAGACCCCGAACTTGGGGGAAGCCGGGTCGGTGGGGTGGGCGCCGCGCGGCCAGGGGTACTTGGTGGCGGCGTCGAGTGCGGCCCGGGTCAGGTTGAGGCCCACGCTGACCGGCTCGGTGCCGGGGGCGGAGCCGGGCGGGGCCGCGAAGCGCTTGGGTTCGATGCGGGCGAGCAGCCGCAGCGACTGGGCGTTGCCCTCGAAGCCGCCCCAGTCGGCGGCCACCTCGTTGAGGGCCTGCTCGCCGTTGTGGCCGAACGGGGGGTGTCCCATGTCGTGGGAGAGGCAGGCCGTCTCCACCAGGTCCGGGTCGCAGCCCAGGGCGGCCCCCAGTTCCCGGCCGACCTGGGCGCACTCCAGGGAGTGGGTGAGCCGGGTGCGGGGGCTGGGGTCCCAGGCGGGGCTGCGGGTGCCGGGGGTGACCACCTGGGTCTTGCCCGCCAGCCGCCGCAGCGCGGCGGAGTGCAGGACGCGGGCCCGGTCCCGCTGGAACGCGGTGCGGCCCGGCCGTTTGTCGGGCTCGACCGCCCACCGGGCGGTGTCGGCCGTGTCGTAGGGCGGCGGCGCGTCGGACTCGGGGCGGGGGGTGCGTGCCATGGCCCCGACAGTAGTCGGCAGGTCCGGGACCGGGCGGCGGGCGGGTCAGCCGGGGCCGGGGGCGTGGGCGAGCCAGTCGCCGCCGGCCATCGGGGTGCCGGACCGGCGCAAGCGGTCGGCCAGCCGGGGCGCCGCGAGGTAGACCCAGGCCGGTACGGCGGCGCCGTCGGGGGTCAGCACCTCGCGCACCACCCGCTCGTACTCGTTACGGGCGTCGCCCGGGCCGGCGTACTCCTCCAGTGCGTCGAGGGAGGCGAGCAGGGCGTCGTGGTCGGCGGGGCGGACGGTGACCAGGTCGCCGAGGACCTCGGCGGGCGGCGGGGCGGCGACCGCGTACGGGTATCCGGGGCCGTCGTGGAGGGCGGCGTCCGGCAGCCGGGCCGGGACGACGGTGGCGAGGGCGTCCCGCAGGTGGCTGTCGTGGTGGGTGCCGCCGGGGCGCAGGGTGCCGTACACGAAGAACGGCAGGGCGGACCCCTCGCCGGTCGCGGTGGGGTGGGCGCTGGTCATCGGGGCGGCCGTCCTCTCGGGTGGTGCGGGGCCGGCCGGCCCCGTCTTTGGCGATGGTGCCAAGGAGGCGGGGCCGGGCGGAAGGCGGTCAGGTGCGGTAGGGGTGCTCCGCCCTGCCGTCCCGCAGGGCCCGGGCCCACCAGGTCAGCTGGTCGAGCAGGGTCTTCGCGGCGCCGCCGGCCGCGGCGGGGTCCCGGAGCCGGCCGGTGTCGTCGAAGCGGTCGTGGGCGTGGGCGAAGGAGACGGTGTCGCGGACGGTGACGGCGTGCAGTTCGGCGAAGACCTGACGCAGGTGCTCCACCGCGCGCAGCCCCCCGGAGACTCCGCCGTAGGAGACGAAGGCGACCGGCTTGGCGTGCCACTCGGCGTAGTGCCAGTCGATGAGGTTCTTCAGGGGCGCCGGGTAGGAGTGGTTGTACTCGGGGGTGACCACCACGAAGGCGTCGGCGGCGGCCAGTGCCGGGCCGACCTTGGCGAGTTCGGCGCCCTGCCGTGGGGTCGGCCGGCCGGTCAGCGCGGTGGGCAGGTCGACCGCGGCGACGTCCACCAGGTCGGCGTGGAGTTCGGGGCGCGGCGCGATCTCGTCCAGCAGCCACCGGGCGACGACCGGGCCGAAGCGGCCCTCCCGGTTGCTGCCGAGGATCACCGCGATCCGCAGCGGCTGCGGGGGCGGGGTGGTGCCGGAGGATCTGAGGTCTGTGGTCATGCGTCAGACCCTGTTACCTCGACCAATGTTGAGGTCAAGCAGGCTCTCGGCCGGGCGGGCGAACCGGCCAGTGCACCCGGCCGCCGGACCACGGACGGGGCCTCCTCCCACGGGCGGGTCACCCGTTCGTCGGCCCCTTCACCCGCCCCGTGGAACTTTCCCACGGCACCGCCATGACCTGCTGCAACGCCCGTGCGCACAGGGGGACGGTCCACCGTTCGCCGGTATCCGCCGCGGGGCGCCGGGAGGCGGGGCGGGGCGGGAGGCCGTTCCCTCGTGGTGCGAGGACGTGACCGAAACCGCGGCACTTGGGGGCCGCCGGGCACGCCCGGCCGAGGAGCGATCCATGCGCACTGCCCGCCCGCTGAGCGCCGCCGTGTCCGCCGTCGCCCTGGTGGGCCTCGCCGCCGGCCCCGCCGCCGGCGGCGACGGGCCGGGCACGACCGTGTCGCCGGCCACGGCGGTCCCCGGCGACCCGGTGGTGCTGCGCTCGGACGGGTGCGGCACGGGCGGCGCCGCGGTGGGCGACGCCAGTGCGGTGGGCGCGGGGTCCTTCGCGCTGGCCCCCGAGACCGCCGGGGGTCCCGCGGTGGGCCGCTTCACGGTGCCCCCGGGGGCCCACCCGGGCACCTACGAGATCGCGGTGCGCTGCGCGGACGGCAGCGGCCCGGCGGCGGACCTGGCCGTCGTCCTGGACGGGGCGGCGGCCGAGGCGGTGCCCGCGCACCCGCGGGGGCACGTGAACACGGGGGTCGGCGGCGCCTTGGGCCCCGACCCCGTCCAGACCGCGGCGGGCGTGGCGGCCCTGGCCGTCGCCGCCGCGGGCGGTACCTGGCTCCTGCATCGCCGGGCGAGAGGCGACGGGATCTGACGGACAACCTCCGCTGTCCACCGGTACCGCCATCCGCTCCTCCTCCGGTCCCGCGGCTCCTCGCCGGGGCCGGAGGGGGCAGCGGGAACCGGCTCCACGACCCGAGGGGGACGTCATGCGCACACCGGGCCAGCCGCGGCGCACTCCGGCGCGGCGGTGCGGCGACGCGGCGATAGCCGGCGGCACGGCGCTGTTCCTGTGCCTGGGCGTCTGGCTGCTGCACGACACGGGCGCCCCGCGGCTGCCGCCGCAGCCGTCCGACGCCCAGTCCGCCGCGGCCCGCCCCGGGGGCGCGCAGGATTCCGAGGGTGCCCCGGCGCTCGCCCCGTCGCCTCCCGACCGCATCCGCATCCCGGCGATCGGGGTGGACGCCCCCCTGATGGGCCTGCGGTTGACCGCGGGCGGCAGCCTGGACGTCCCCCCGCCCGACCGGCCGGAGCTCGCGGGCTGGTACGAGGCCGGGACCACTCCGGGGGAACGGGGCACGGCCGTCGTCGCGGGGCACGTCGACAACGCGGACGGGCCGGCGGTGTTCTACCGCCTCGGTGCGCTGACCCGCGGAGAACGGATCGAGGTGGACCGGCGGGACGGGTCGGTGGCCGTCTTCACCGTCACCGCCGTCGAGGTGCACCCGGGCGAGGACTTCCCCGACGAGCGGGTGTACGGTCCGGCGCCCGGTCCCGAGCTCCGGGTGATCACCTGCGGCGGACCGTACTCGAAGCGGACCGGGTACGCGGGGAACGTGGTGGTCTTCGCCCGGTTGACGGACGGCCGGTGAGTCCGGGTCCGTGTGGGGTCGGACCCGGCGGGCGGACCTCAGTCCAGGTGGGACACCTCGAACACGGCGCGGGCCTCGGTGGCGTCCCACTGCTTCCCCATCCCCTGGAGGACGGTGGTGCCGGTGCGCAGCAGTCCGTTGGCGCGGGCGTGACGGGCTCCGGTGTCCAACCGGTGCCAGATCAGCGGGTTGTCGCTGAGGACCTTGGGGTCGACCTCCAGGCGGTTGCCGAGGGCGTCCCGCAGCACCAGCCGGGGTTGCAGGCCGTCGCCGTGGCGGACCGAGACCAGCAGGTCGGTGGCGACCCGTCGGGTGCGCCACAGCCCGCGCACGGCCAGCCAGCCGGGGCCGGCGGTCACCCGCGAGGGGTGCAGCACCCCGTACAGCAGCAGGGCGAGCAGCGCCCACAGTGCGGCGCGGGCCGGGGTGAGGCTGCCGTTGCCGACGTCGACCAGGCCGACGAGGGCGAGCAGCGCGAATGCGCAACAGACGGCGTCCCGGCGGTCGCTGGTCCACCGGCGGTCGACAGTGACGTCGGGGGCCCGGACGGGCCCGGTGGGGGCGGGGGCGGCGGTGTCGAACGCGACCCAGGCGAGGCCCTGGTCCGCAGGGGCGGGCGGGCCGCCCCGGGGCGTGGAGTCGGGGTCGTCGGGGTCGTCGTCGGCGTGGTCGGCGTGCGGCGTTCTGTCACATCCCATGCATGGCACGGTAGAACGACGACCCCGTCACGTCAGCGGGATTGACGGGGTTTAGATGGTTCGCTGACCCGTCCCTTGCCGACGGCGCCGACCCCGGGACCGCCCGGAAACCGGGGCGTCCGGTCGGCGGAGCCGTCCGGGTCCAGGTCAGCGGCCGGTCAGGAGGCGGTGTCCGGGTCCGTCGCCAGCTCCGGCCAGGTGACCCCGGTGAGCCGGACGGATTCCTCCCACAACCGGCCGGAGGCACGGTCGTCGGTGGTCCAGCGGGCCCGGCGGGCCGGCGCCGGGGCGCCGCGCCAGGAGAGCACGGCGGGCCCGGTGAAGGAGTCGGGACGCACCCCGGGGGCGGTGGCCGCGTACAGCGTGGGCAGCGCCCCGGCTTCGGCGCTCTGCGCCAGCAGCAGGTTGCCCAGTTCGATGACGCGCTCGGCGGAGCGGCGGCCCTCCATCCGCGGGGCGGCCGTCTGGAGGTTGGTGCGGGCGTACCCGGGGTGGGCGGCGGCGGCGACCGGGTGGCCGCCGCGGGCGGCGAGCCGGCGGGCGAGTTCGTGGACGAAGAGCAGGTTGGCGGTCTTGGACCGCCCGTACGCGGTCCACCGCCGGTACCCGCGAGTGCTGTTGAGGTCGTGGATGTCGATGTTCGCGGTGTGGTGCATGAAGCTGGAGACGGTGACGATCCGGGAGCCGGGGGTGGCGAGCAGGCTCGGCAGCAGCAGCCCGGTCAGGGCGAAGTGGCCGAGGTGGTTGACGCCGAACTGCATCTCGAAGCCGTCGGCGGTGAGCCGGTGCGGCAGGGCCATCACCCCGGCGTTGTTGACCAGCAGGTCCAGCCGCCGGTCGCCGGCCGTGCGCCAGGCGTCCGCGAATCCCCGCACGGAGTCCAGGTCGGCCAGGTCCAGCGGGGCGAACTCCACGTCGGCGCCCGGGACCTCGGCCCGCAGCCGGTCCCGGGCGGCGGTGCCGCGCTCGGCGCTGCGGCAGGCCAGCACCACCCGGGCGCCGCGCCGGGCGAGGGCCCGGGCGGTGGCGTGGCCGAGGCCGCTGTTGGCTCCGGTCACGATCGCCGTCCGACCGTGCTGGTCGGGGATGTCGTGCTCGCTCCAGCCGCTCATTCCGTGTGCTCCTCGCCAGGTGGGCCCGGGACGTCCGCCCCTCCATCGTCCACCACGCGGGCGCCGTCCGGCGCGGGCGGGGTGCGCCGCAGCCGCCGCCGGTCGGTGAGGGTGACCGGCGGCGGCTGCGGGGTCTCGGGTCCGTCGGCGGTCAGCGGTGGTCGCTGCCCGCTGACTCGTTGGCGGCGCGGGCGGCCTCCAGCCGGGCCACCGGGATGCGGAAGGGGGAGCAGGAGACGTAGTCGAGGCCGACCTCGTGGAAGAAGTGCACCGACTCCGGGTCGCCGCCGTGCTCGCCGCAGACGCCCAGCTTGAGGTCGGGGCGGGTGGCCCGACCGGCCCGGACCGCGTCCCGGACCAGCGCCCCGACGCCGTCCCGGTCGATGGTCTCGAACGGGGATACCCCGAAGATGCCCTTCTCCAGGTAGGCGGTGAAGAAGCTGGCCTCCACGTCGTCGCGGGAGAAGCCCCACACGGTCTGGGTCAGGTCGTTGGTGCCGAACGAGAAGAACTCGGCGGCCTCGGCGATCTGTCCGGCGGTGAGCGCGGCCCGGGGCAGCTCGATCATGGTGCCGAGGGCCAGCTTGAGGTCGACGTTGTGGGCGCGTTCGACCTCGGCGATGACCTGCTGGGCCTCGTCGCGGACGATCTCCAGCTCCTGGACGGTGCCCACCAGCGGGATCATGATCTCCACCCGGGGGTCGCCGCCGGCCTCCCGCCGGGCCGCGGCGGCCCGGGCGATGGCCCGCACCTGCATGGCGAACAGGCCGGGGATGACCAGGCCGAGCCGGACGCCGCGCAACCCCAGCATCGGGTTCTGCTCGTGCAGCCGGTGGACGGCCTGGAGCAGCCGCAGGTCGTTCTCGTTGGCGTCCTGGCGGGACTCGGCGAGCGCGACCCGTACCGACAGCTCCGTGATGTCGGGCAGGAACTCGTGCAGCGGCGGGTCGAGGAGGCGGACGGTGACGGGCAGTCCGTCCATCCCCTCGAAGAGCTCCACGAAGTCGCTCTCCTGGAGCGGCAGCAGCCGGGCGAGGGACTCCTCGCGCTCCTGGTCGGTGTCGGCGAGGATCAGCCGCTCGACGTACTCCCGGCGCTCGCCGAGGAACATGTGCTCGGTGCGGCACAGGCCGATGCCCTGGGCGCCGAAGCGGCGGGCGCGCAGCGCGTCCTCGGCGTTGTCGGCGTTGGCGCGCACCCGCAGCCGGCGGACCCGGTCGGCGTAGGCCATGATCCGGTGGACGGCGACGACGAGTTCGTCGGCGTCGTCGGCGCCGGCGTGCATCCGGCCCTCGAAGTACTCGACGACGGGCGAGGGGACGACGGGCACCTCACCGAGGTACACCTTGCCGGTGGAGCCGTCGATGGAGACCAGGTCGCCCTCCTCCACCACGATCCCGCCGGGCGCGGTCATCCGGCGCCGCTTGGTGTCGACCTCCAGCTCCTCGGCGCCGCAGACGCAGGTCTTGCCCATGCCGCGGGCCACCACGGCGGCGTGCGAGGTCTTGCCGCCGCGGGAGGTCAGGATGCCCTCCGCGGCGATCATGCCGTCGAGGTCGTCGGGGTTGGTCTCGCGGCGGATCAGGATGACCCGCTCGCCGGAGCGGGACCACTTGATGGCGGTGTACGAGTCGAAGACGGCCTTGCCCACGGCGGCGCCGGGCGAGGCGGCGATGCCCCGGGCGATCCGGTCGACCTGCGCGGCCTCGTCGAACTTGGGGAACATCAGCTGGGCGAGCTGGGCCCCGGTGACCCGCTGGAGGGCCTCGGCCTCGTCGATGAGGCCCTGGTCGAGGAGTTGGGTGGCGATCCGGAAGGCGGCCCCGGCGGTGCGCTTGCCGACCCGGGTCTGGAGCATCCACAGCTTGCCGCGCTCGATCGTGAACTCGATGTCGCACAGGTCCTTGTAGTGGTTCTCCAGGGTCTCCATGATCTGCATGAGCCGGTCGTAGGAGTCCTTGTCGAGCTTCTCCAGCTCGGCCAGCGGCACGGTGTTGCGGATGCCGGCGACGACGTCCTCGCCCTGGGCGTTCTGGAGGTAGTCGCCGTACACGCCCTGCTGGCCGCTGGCCGGGTCGCGGGTGAAGGCGACTCCGGTGCCGGAGTCGGGGCCGAGGTTGCCGAAGACCATGGAGCAGACGTTGACCGCGGTGCCGAGGTCGTGCGGGATGCGCTCCTGGCGGCGGTAGAGCTTGGCGCGGTCGCCGTTCCAGGACTCGAAGACGGCCCGGATCGCCAGGTCCATCTGCTCGCGCGGGTCCTGCGGGAACTCCCGGCCGGCCTCGGTGCGCACGATCCGCTTGAACCGCTTGACGAGCTTCTTGAGGTCGGCGGCGTCGAGGTCGGTGTCCACGGTGACGCCCTTGGCGGCCTTGGCCTCCTCCAGCGCCTCCTCGAACAGTTCGCCGTCCACGTCGAGGACCGTCTTGCCGAACATCTGGACGAGTCGCCGGTAGGAGTCCCAGGCGAACCGCTCGTTGCCGGACTGGGCCGCGAGACCCTCCACCGACTCGTCGAAGAGCCCGATGTTGAGGACGGTGTCCATCATGCCGGGCATCGAGAACTTGGCGCCGGAGCGCACCGAGACCAACAGCGGGTCGTCGGGCTGGCCGAGTCTCTTGCCCATCCGTTCTTCGAGGGCGGCCAGATGGGCGGTCACCTCGTCACGGAGTGCCGCGGGCTCCGTTCCGCTCTCCAGGTAGACCTTGCAGGCGTCGGTGGTGATGGTGAACCCGGGGGGTACGGGAAGACCGAGGTTGGTCATCTCGGCGAGATTGGCGCCCTTCCCGCCGAGCAGGTCCTTGAGGTCCTTGTTGCCCTCAGTGAAGTCGTAAACGAACTTCGCGACATGAGGCGCTTTGTTTTCCGACACGGGTTCGACTCCCCAAGGACTCGGTGGCTGCCCTGACGGCGAGGAACATACCCAGATCGAAGGCTTCCCGGTACGTCCACCTGCCTGTCATACGAGCGCAACCACTCTTCCGCCAGGAGATCGAAAGCCTTCCCGGAGCCTGCGGCGAGGGGTCTTGCGTTCACCTCTTGAAGTCAACAAAACCTGAACACGCCATGGAACGCTCAGATGAGCGGATATCAACCCACTTGATTTCGACGCCCGAAGGAAAATGGGGTGGCACCCGGTGCCACCCTTTGGAGAAGTGCATTCGCTCATCTGAGCAGCCACCCACTCAGGGGTGGCGAGAATCACGTAGGCTCCGGCCGGCGCGTCCCACGATCCGGACGCGCCCGCGCACGCCGGACGCGCCCCTGCGAGCCGGTCAGTCGGCCGGTGCGCTCAGCGTCACGGGCAGCCCGTCCCGGGGCACCGGCAGGGTGCTGAAGTCGAGCGTCCAGGTGTAGTCCCCGGGCACCGACCAGGCACGCGAGCGCAACAGGCAGTGCATGACCGCCTTGGCCTGGAAGCCGGAGAAGTGCCGGCCCATGCAGGTGTGGATGCCCCCGCCGAACGGGAACCAGGAGTACGGGTGGGTGATCTCCGACTGCCGTTCGGGCGCGAAGCGCTCCGGGTCGAAGCGCTCCGGGTCGGGCCAGTGCTCGGGCATGTGGTGGTTGGTGTGGATGGTGAGGCTGACCAGGGACCCGGCCGGGATGTGGTAGCCGAGGACCGCCGTGTCGCGCACCGCCACCCGCGGCAGCAGCGGCACCGGCGCGCAGAGCCGCAGCGACTCCCGCATCACCAGGTCCATCGAGCGCAGCGAGTCCAACTCCGCCGTCGTGGCCGCCCCCGGACCGAGCGCCAGCGACTCCGCGCGGCAGCGCTCCTGCCACGCCGGGTGGCGGGCCAGGTGGTACGCCATGGTCATCAGGGTGATCGTGGAGGTGTCGTGCGCGGCCATCAGCATGAAGATCATGTGGTTGGCGATCTCGGTGTCGCTGAAGCGCTGCCCGTCCTCCGTCTCGGCGGTGCACAGCGCCGCGAACAGGTCGTCGCCCCCGTTCGCCCGCTTCTGCGGGATGTGCCGGATGAAGAAGTCCACCAATTGACGGCGGGCCTTCAGGCCCCGGCTCCAGCGCAGCCCGGGCACCGGCACCCGGACCACGGCGAGCCCGGCCCGCACCGCCTCCGTGAAGGCCCGCTCCACCCGGCGGATCTCCCCGCTGCCCAACTCCAGCCCCACGAACGCGCTGATCGCCATGTCCGTGGCCAGCCGGCGGAACAACGGCAGCAGGGTGTGCCGGCCCGGCTGCCAGGAGCCGATGCCGCGCTCCGCGATGTCGTGGACCCGGTCGAGGTAGGCGACCATCCGCTCCCGGGTGAACGCCTGTTGCATCAGCCGGCGGTGGGCCAGGTGCTCCTCGAAGTCCAACAGCATCAGCCCCCGGTCGAAGAACGGACCGATGAAGAAGTCCCAGGCGGGGCCGGAGGCGAACGCCCGGTCCTGGTTGGTCAGCACGACCTCGGCGGCCTCCGGCCCCTGGACGGTCACCAGGGGGCGGCCCAGGAAGTTGCCCCAGGAGACCGGGCCGTAGCGCTCCATCCGGTCCCGGTGGAGCCGGACCGGGTCGCGCATCATGGCCAGCGCGTACCCCACGTACGGCGGACCCGGATCTCCCTGCACCCCCGAAAGTCCGCTGCCTTCCGGCGCGGGGGCGAGAAGTCGCGGTTCACTACGAGTCATCGGAAATCCTTCCGTTCACACGGCGGGCCCCCGGTCCCGCCCGAAGATGCGCACCTGCCCGGTGTCTCGACACCGGGGCGCCGACAGCGCCCGGGTGCTCCCCCGGACTCTCTGGAGCCCAACGCCCCGACCCCCGCCCGGGTCACGCCCGCAATCAGGTCCACCGGACAGGTGAACGGCCCGCTCCGCCGCGGAGCCCGGGAGCCCCGACACGGCGCACCGTCGTGCTCCCGGACGACGCGCATGGGGACCCGACCGCCGGCGTGCGCACCGGGTGGGTGTGACGCGCGCCGTAACCGTCACGCCGGGCCGGGGCACCCTGTTAAATGGTCGCCACCCCGGCCCCGCCCGGCAGGCGCACCACCGGGGCGCCCCGGCGCCCTGCCTCCGCCTGCCCGCGCACCCGCCGGACCACGGGACGAAGGAGTCACCGATGTTGACCGATCCGCGCCATGTCCTGGTGCACGGCGGGACGTTCGTCTCCGTGGGGGTCGGCGGTGAGATCACCGGGACGCACTCCGGTCACGCCCCGGACGGGCTGTTCGTCCGGGACGCCCGGCACCTGAGCCGCTGGCAACTCACCGTGGACGGTGCGGTGCCGTGGGTGCTCGTGCCGGTGGAACCCGGAGACACCGCCCGCTGCGTGCTGGTGCCGCGGGTCGGCCTCGAAGAGCCGCCCTCCTGCACCGTGGTGCGCGAACAGGCCGTCGCGGAGCACGGGTTGGTGGAGTCGCTGCGGGTGGTGGGCAACCGGGCGGTACCCACCGCGGTGCGCCTGGCCCTGACCGTCGACGCCGACTTCGCCGACCCGTTCGAACTCCGCCACGACCACCGCACCTACTGCAAGACCGGTGCCGTGCGAGCCCGCCGGGCCACCGGGGACGGGGTGGTCTTCGACTACCACCGCGGGGAGTGGGCCTCCCGCACCGAAGTCGTGTGCACGCCCGCCCCGGACGCCGTCGAGGAGACCGGCACCGGGGCCCGCCGGCTGGTGTGGGCGCTGGAACTGCCCCCGGAGGGCACCGTCGAACTGCTGCTCAGGGTCACCGCCCATCCGCACGGGGCCCCGCATCCCGCCCGGGTACCCGGGTCCCCCGGCGAGGCGATCCGCGAACTCCGTTCCTTGCAAGACGAGTTGACCCCGCGCACCCGACTCGACCCGCGTCCCGAATGGCCGGGCCTGGTGGACGTCTGCGCCCAGGGCCTCGCCGATCTGGCCGTGCTCCGGGTGCCGGCCACCGGCCCGGACGGCGAGGACGTACGGGTACCGGCCGCGGGGGTCCCGTGGTTCTCCGCGATGCTCGCCCGGGACGCCCTGCTGACCTCGTTGTTCAGCGTGGAGCACCTGCCGGCGCTGGCCGCCGCCACCCTCGCCGCGCTCGCCGCGACCCAGGCCGACGCCGAGGCCCCCGAGCCGGGGAAGATCGTGCACGAGGTGAGGCACGGGGAGTTGGCCCACTTCGGGCAGGTGCCGTACGGCCGTTGCTACGGCTCCGTGGACGCCACCCCGCTGTTCCTGGTGCTGCTCGGCGCCTACACCGCGACCACCGGGGACCGCACGCTCGCCCGACGCCTGGAGCCCCACGCCCGGGCCGCCGTCGACTGGCTGCTCGACCACGGCGGGCTCGCCGAACACGGCTACCTGGTCCACCGCGCGGACGGGTCCGGGCCCGCCGGCCGGGGCTGGAAGGACTCCCCCGGCGCGATCTGCCGCGCGGACGGCACCCCCGCGACGGGCCCGGTACGGGCCGCGGGCGCCCAGGGCTACGCGTACGACGCGCTGCGCAGGGCCGCCTTCCTGGCCCGCACCGCCTGGGCCGACCCGGCGTACGCGGCCCGGCTGAACCGGACGGCGACCGCGCTGCGGACCCGGTTCCCCGGGGACTTCTGGATGGCCGAGCACGACTTCCCCGCCCTCGCCCTGGACGAGCACGGCAAGCCGCTGGACGCCCTCGGCTCGGACGCCGGGCACCTGTTGTGGTCCGGGCTGCTGGACGAGGAGCAGGGCCGGGCGGTGGGGCGGCGGCTGCTGGCCCCGGACTTCTTCTCCGGCTGGGGCGTGCGCACCCTCGCCGCCGGGCAGGGCGCCTACCACCCGCTCTCCTCGCACCGGGGCGCGGTGTGGCCGCACGACAACGCGGTGATCGCCCTGGGGCTGGCCCGCTACGGGCTGCACGAGGAGGCGCACACGGTGGCGCGCGGGGTGCTGGCCGCCGCCCGGGCGGGCGGCAACCGGGTGCCCGAGGTCCTGTCGGGCCATCCCCGCGACACCCATCCGGTGCCGGTGCCCCACCCGCACTCCGGGGTGCGCCAGTCGCGCTCCGCGGCGACGCCGCTGGCCCTGCTCACCGCGGTGGGCGACCGCGCAGGCTGAGGCCGGTGCGGGCCGTCAGCCGCCGGAGGTGTCGAGTTCCGCGTCCTCGCCGACGCCGGCGCAGTCGTACGGGTCCTTCAGCCAGCCCTCCGGCAGCACCACCCGGTTGTTGCCGGAGGTGCGCCCGCGGGGGCCGTCCGCGCCCGCGGGCCAGGACTGGTCGAGGTCCAGTTCGGCCAGTCCCTCCGCCAGTTCCGCGAGCGAGGAGGTGACGGCGAGCCGCTTGCGCATCTCGGAGCCGACCGCGAAGCCCTTCAGGTACCAGGCGACGTGCTTGCGGAAGTCGATGACGCCCCGCGCCTCGTCGCCCAGCCACTCCCCCAGCAGGGTCGCGTGCCGCACCATGACCCGCGCCACTTCGGCCAGCGGGGGCGCGGCCGGGCCGCCGGTGCCCTCGAAGGCGGCGACGAGGTCGGCGAAGAGCCAGGGCCGTCCCAGACAGCCGCGGCCCACCACCACGCCGTCGCAGCCCGTCTCGCGGACCATCCGCAGCGCGTCCTCGGCGCACCAGATGTCGCCGTTGCCGAGGACGGGGACCTCCGGCACGTGCTCCTTGAGCCGGGCGATCGCGTCCCAGTCGGCGGTGCCCCCGTAGTGCTGGGCGGCGGTCCGCCCGTGCAGGGCGATCGCGGTGACCCCCTCCTCGACGGCGATCCGGCCGGCGTCCAGGTAGGTGAGGTGGTCCTCGTCGATGCCCTTGCGCATCTTCATGGTCACCGGGAGGTCCCCGGCCCCGGTCACCGCCTCGCGCAGGATCGACCGCAACAGGTTCCGCTTGTACGGGAGCGCGGAGCCGCCGCCCTTGCGGGTGACCTTGGGGACGGGGCAGCCGAAGTTCAGGTCGATGTGGTCGGCGAGGCCCTCCTCGGCGATCATCCGCACCGCCTTGCCCACGGTCGCCGGGTCCACTCCGTACAGCTGGAGCGAGCGCGGGGTCTCGCTGGCGTCGAACCGGATGAGCTGCATGGTCTTCTCGTTGCGCTCGACCAGGGCCCGGGTGGTGATCATCTCGCTGACGAACAGCCCCTTGCCCCCGCTGAACTCCCGGCACAGCGTGCGGAAGGGCGCGTTGGTGATGCCCGCCATGGGGGCGAGCACCACCGGCGGGTGCACGGGGTGCGGGCCGATGGCGAGGGCGGGCGCCGGGGCGGTGGCGGGGGTCTCGGGGGATGTCATCGCGGTGTCGACCATCGAGGGGTGCGGGGACGGGGGCACTCCCATTGTCGCGCACCGCGGGAGCGTCCCGTCCCCGGGCGCCCCGCCGGGGCCGGTGGCCCCGCTGTGCCATCATGCGCGGGACGGCCCCCGGGTCGGTGACCCGCTGTGCCCGAACGTCGCTCCTGCGTCATCTGCGGGTACCGCGGCGGGGGCGGGCCCGCGGCCGTCCGACGCGCGGCGGTCGCGAGCCGAGACGGCCGGCGGAGACGATCACCGGGCCGGTTGCCTCCTTCCCGTCTCGTACGACGGGGTCCGCACCGCCGACGGCGGGTTCGGGACCGCCGTCGGCCGCCTCAGTGGCACGAGCCGGCCAGGAACCGGCGGACCGCCGCGGCCGACTCCTCGGGCCGGCGCAGGTGCACCCAGTGGTCGGCGTCCAGTTCGACCAGTTCGGTGCGGGGGCGCCGGTCCGCCATCGCCCGGGCCTGCGCGGTGGGCAGGACGGTGCTGGCGGTGCCGTGCAGCAGCAGCGCGGGGCACTCGGAGGCCGACCAGACCTCCCCGTGGTCCCCGAGCAACCGGGCGTCCGAGTCGATCATGTCCTCGGGGTGGCAGCCCAGCCGCCAACCCTCGGGGTGCGGGCGCAGTCCCCGCTCGAACAGGGGCGCCAAGGGGCCGCAGGCCGCGAGGAGTTCGCCGCGGGTGGGCGCCGTGTACGGCAGCCCCCGCAGGAAGGACAGCGGCGGCGGCGAGACGACGGGCAGGTGCGCGGGCCCGTCGACGTTCACCAGGGCGCTGACCGCACCGGGTCGTTCGGCGGCCGGGTGGTACCCGTTGACGGCGCCGAGGGAGTGGCCGAGCACGGGCAGGGGGCGTTCCCCGAGTCCCAGGTTGGCGAGCAACCGCCCCAGGTCGTCGAGGTATCCGGCCCGGTCGTAGCGGTGGGCCCGGTCGGAGTCGCCGCTCCCGCGCTGGTCGGGGGCGAACACGCGCCAGCCGTCGCCGGCCAGTCGGCGTGCCAGGGGGACGAAGTCGGCTCCCTCCCCGAGGTGCCCGTGCAGCGCCAACAGGGGCCGGCCCCCGGCGGGCCCGAGGTCGAGGTAGGACAGCCGTCGTCCGTCGGGCAGGGCCAGGCGGGCGCGGAGGAACCGGACGGGCTCGGCTGCGTTCGGCATCCGCCCACCGTACGGGGCCGGCCCGGGCTCAGGCGTGGGCGGCGAGTCCTCCGTCGAGCGTCCACACCGTGGCCGCCACGCCGGAAGTGCGGGCGAGGTAGCGGTCCCGTTCGACCAGGATGTTCAGGTCTCCGCATCCGACTCCGTTGACGGCGTGTTCCACCAGGGTCATCCCGGAACTACCGCCGTCGACCAGGGCATTGAGATGCATCGCGTTCCACTCGACCTCGTTCAGCGCCCAGGGTGCCCGACCGGCCACCACCATGCGCAGCACCTCCGCGAACTTCTCCGCCGAAGTACGGCGGAGGTATCCGTCGGAGAGTTGCGCGATGTGGTTGCCCGTCTCGATGACCGCGGTCACCGGGAGGAGCAGGTCGCAGTCGCGGGCGGCCCGCTTCCTCCGCAGTTGCTCCCTCACCTCGTCACGGTCCTGGCACTTGCCGGGCACTTCCAGCAGGTTGCACAGGATCGACGTGTCGACGAACTCCACCCGGCGGGCCATGCGTCACCCGATCCCGAGCAGTCGGTCGAAGTCACCGTAGTCGCGCTCGGCGCGTTCCCGGGTATGGATGAGCCCCTGGGTGACGGCCTCGCCCAGGGGCCCGGCGGCCATCGCCACCGGGTAGCCGTCGAGTGCGGTGAGCCGGGCGAGTCGGCTCAGGCCCGTCCCGGCTTCCCTCGAACAGACCACGACCCCCTCGTGGTCGCTGTTGTCGAGAGCGGTCAGGAGTGCGGGGCTGTGGGTGGTGATGACCACCTGGGTCCCGTTGGCCGCGCTGGCGTCCCGCACGAGTTGGAGCACCTGGGACGCCTGGGTGGGGTGCAGCCCGTTCTCCAACTCCTCCACCACCAGCATCAGGAACGGCCCTTCCGCGAAGCCCGACGAGGGCGGGGAACCGAGGTCCAGCCCGCCCCCGCCGGTGAGCAGCGCTGTCGTGATGGCGAGGAAGCGGAGCATGCCGTCGCTCATCTCCCGGGCGGGGGTCAGTCCGAGGGCGCCCTCGTCGAGGGCGAGCATGACGTCACCGAGGTCGGACTTGGTGACCATCAGCCGGGCGATGTCGTGGTCGGCCAACTCCCTCAGCCGGTGCACCAGCGAGGCGAACAGTTCGGGGCGGGTGCGTTGGACGTCTCCGACCGCGGCCGAGAGGTTCTCCGCGGTGCGCCGGAGGTTGCTGTCCCGCGCGTGGACGTACTGGCGCATCAGGTGCGGCACCGGGTCGAGGTGGAAGACGCCGACGAGCGCGGACGACATGGCTTCGGCGCACCAGACGCTGTCGCGTTCCCCCTCGGTCTCGCCGGAGACCCTGGCCGGCAGTTGCGAGGTCAACAGCCGCGTGGAGCGGAACGGGCCGCTGGGGTTCCGGCTTCGCTTGCCGTTGTGCCACGACGCCTGGATGTCGCCGTGGTGCGGACTCGCCTCCCCGCTGACCAGGACTTCCCGGCGCCCCCGGGCAGTGGGCCCGGTCAGCTTCTCCTCGACGACCCGCACCTCGGGTTCCACCTGGATCGTCACGTCCAGGTCGACGGGGCCGCGTCCGGTCCGTACGGTGCAGCCCAGCGAGAACCGGTCGGATCCGTGTGGAACGCACCCGGCGAGACCGCCGCGTACCGGACCCGAGGCGCTGCGCCTGCTCTCCAGGGCCTCCGCGATGTCCTCGCCCCGCGCCAGCCGGGAGAGGACCTCCAGGCCGTCGAGGGCGTTGGACATGCCGCTGCTGTTGCGCCCGATCAGCACGGTGAGGGGCGCCAACGGGAACGCCTCGCCGCGGAAGCTCTTGAAGGCGGTGAGGCGGACCTCTTCGATGGCCAGGGCGGTCACACCGGCCAAGTTACCCGGGGCTCCGGGTCCGGGCGGAATCCCCGGTTCTCGTACCGCCGTGCCGCCGGCTCCAGTTCAATGGCACCCGGTCGGGAACGCACGGGCGTGCGGACCCGGCCGCGTGGTGGGGGCGGACACGTGAGGGGACGGACGTCCGTCCCCGGGCGGCACGTGTCAGGAGCGCGGGCCCGGACCCGGTCCGGGGTCGCCCCCGACCACGGCGACCCGTCCGACGAGAGGAACGGTACGCACGACATGACGAAGCACAGCAGGCCGCGGGCCTGGCTCGGTGCCGCCCTGGCCGCCCTGGTGACGGTGGCGTTGCTGCCCGGGACCGCCCGGGCCGACGACGACCCCGAGCGGGACTGCTCGGCCGGTCACGTGGCCCTCACCTTCGACGACGGTCCGACCGCCGCCACCCCCGCGTATCTGAAGGCGCTGCGGGACGCCGACGTCAGGGCCACCTTCTTCGTGACCGGTGCGGCGGCCCGGGAGCGTCCGGAGGGCACCCGGCGGATCGCCGCGGCGGGCCACCACATCGGCAACCACTCGTACACGCACCCGAACCTGGTCGCCCTGGACGCCGCCGCCGCGTTCGCGGAACTGCGCGACACCAGCCGGCTGGTGAGGGAGCAGACGGGCCGGGCGCCGCGGCTCTTCCGTCCGCCGTTCGGCAGCACCGACGCCCGGACCCGGCAGGACGCGGCACGGCTGGGGATGACCGAGGTCATCTGGACGACCGACACCGTCGACTGGAGCGGCATCCCCACCGACGCGGTGGTGGCGAACGCGCTGGCCGTGCGGCCGGGCGGGATCGTCCTGCTCCACGACGGACTGCCGAACACCCTGGCGGCGATCCCGCGGATCGTGGACGGGCTCGCCGCGCGCAAGCTGTGCGCGGGCCGCATCGTGCGCTCGGCGGAGCCGGTGCAGGCGTGGCCGGGTCTGACCTTCCACGCCCGGGCGGCGCGCTGGTGAGGTGATCCGCGGTGACCGTCCGGGCCGGGCTCGGCCGGGCGCAGACGTCACGCCGCCGCCGCACCGCCGCCCTCGATCGTCGAGGACGTCGGCGGCCAGCGCCACCACGTCCGGCTGAGCACCGCCGGCGCACACGAGCCCGGCCCCGGTTCCCGCGCGTGCGGGTCCGGGGCCGGGGGGGTGCGCCGACCGGGCCGGAATGCCCCGGCCCGGTGGAGGCGGGTTCAGCAGCCGATCAGGCGGGCGGCGAGGTAGCCCTCGATCTGGTCGAGGGAGACCCGCTCCTGCTTCATCGAGTCGCGTTCCCGGACGGTGACCGCGTTGTCGTCGAGGGTGTCGAAGTCGACGGTGACGCAGAACGGGGTGCCGATCTCGTCCTGACGGCGGTAACGACGGCCGATGGCGCCGGCGTCGTCGAACTCGATGTTCCAGTGCTGGCGCAGCGCGGTGGCCAGGCCCTTGGCCTTGGGCGACAGCTCCGGGTTGCGGGACAGCGGCAGCACGGCGACCTTGACCGGCGCCAGGCGCGGGTCGAGGCGCAGCACGACGCGCTTCTCCAACTTGCCCTTGGCGTTGGGGGCTTCGTCCTCGACGTAGGCGTCCAGGAGGAAGGCCAGCATGGTGCGGCCGACGCCCGCGGCGGGCTCGATGACGTAGGGGGTCCAGCGCTCGCCGGCCTCCTGGTCGAAGTAGGACAGGTCCTGGCCGGACGCCTTGGAGTGCGCGGACAGGTCGTAGTCGGTGCGGTTGGCGACGCCCTCCAACTCGCCCCACTCGTTGCCGCCGAAGCGGAAGCGGTACTCGATGTCCGCGGTGCGCTTGGAGTAGTGGGAGAGCTTCTCCTGCGCGTGCTCGTACCAGCGCATGTTCTCCTCGCGCAGGCCCAGGCCGGTGTACCAGTTCCAGCGCTGCTCCATCCAGTACTCCTGCCACTGCTCGTCCTCGCCCGGCTTGACGAAGAACTCCATCTCCATCTGCTCGAACTCGCGGGTGCGGAAGATGAAGTTGCCGGGCGTGATCTCGTTGCGGAAGGACTTGCCCATCTGGGCGATGCCGAACGGGGGCTTGCGCCGCGAGGTCTGCTGGACCTGGGAGAAGTTGGTGAAGATGCCCTGCGCGGTCTCGGGGCGCAGGTAGGCGACGGAGCCGCTGTCCTGGGTCGGGCCGAGGTGGGTGGCGAGCAGGCCGGAGAACTGCTTGGGCTCGGTGAACTGGCCCTTGTTGCCGCAGTTGGGGCAGTTGACGTCGGCGAGGCCGTTCTCGGGGAGGCGGCCGTGCTTCGCCTCGTACGCCTCTTCCAGGTGGTCGGCGCGGAAGCGCTTGTGGCAGGAGGTGCACTCGGTGAGCGGGTCGGTGAAGGTGGCGACGTGGCCCGACGCCTCCCAGACCTCGGTGGCGAGGATCACCGAGGAGTCGATGCCGACGACGTCCTCGCGGGACGTGACCATGTAGCGCCACCACTGGCGCTTGATGTTCTCCTTGAGCTCGACGCCCAGCGGCCCGTAGTCCCAGGCGGCGCGCTGGCCCCCGTAGATCTCGCTGCACGGGTAGACGAAGCCACGGCGCTTGCTCAGGCTGACGATGGTGTCGATCTTGTCGGCGGCCACGGTGCTCTCTTCATTACGACGGATGACGACGGGTGACGACGGCGCGAAGCGAATGCTTCCGAGCGAATGCCCAAGGTTACGGCGCAGGCACGGACCGGGCCAACTCCGAACGCCAAAGTCCGCCGGCCGGACCGCGGACGGCGTCCGGGTCCCGTCCCGGGGGGCGGGCGCCCGGAGCGGGCGGAAGTGGATCACGGGTGACGGGCGCCCTCAAGGTCTCGTTCGAGTGATCTGGGCGACAGAGCGGTTTATTGACAATCGTTTCCAGTTTTGTTGAAAATGAGTGTCATGAACGTACGACGCCTGATACCCGGCACCGCCGTCGCGACCACCGCGGTCCTCGGCCTCGCCGCCCTCACCGGCTGCGGAGCCGCCGACGCGTCCGGGGAGGACGGCGGGCCCGGGCTGGATGTCACGGCGTCGTTCTACCCGCTCGGCTACCTGGTCGAGGAGATCGGCGGCGACCGGGTGCGGCTGACCACCCTGACCGAGCCCGGCCAGGAACCGCACGACCTGGAGGTCAGCGCCCGGCAGCGGGCCGCGATGGAGGAGTCCGACCTCGTCCTGTACCTGAAGGGGCTCCAGCCCGCCGTGGACGAGGCGGTCGAGCAGTCCGAGGCCCGCGCCAAGGTCGACGCCACCACCCTCACCGACCTGGAGAAGACCGGCCCGGACGCCCCCGCGGAGGAGCCCGCGCACGGCGAGGAGGGCCACGCCCACCAGGACGGCGACGAGCACGGGGAACACGGCGAGCCGGACGCCCGCGCCGAGGAGCACGGCACCGAGGGCGAGGACGCCCACGAGGACCACGGCCACGCCCACGACCACGAGGGCCCCGACCCCCACGTCTGGCTGGACCCGGTGCGCTACGCCGAGGTCGCCGAAGGGGTCGGCGCGGCCCTGGCGAAGGCCGACCCCGACCACTCCGCCGTCTACCGCGACCGCACCGAGGCCCTGGTGAAGCGGCTGGATTCACTGCACGAGGCGTTCGCCGACGGGCTGCGCAACACCCGCACCAAGGTCTTCGTCACCACGCACTCCGCCTTCGGCTACCTCGCCGACCGCTACGGGCTGACCGAGGAGTCGATCAGCGGCCTCGACCCCGAGACCGAGCCGAGCGGCGCCCGGATCAAGGACCTCCAGAAGGTCGCGAAGGCCGACGACGTGACCACCGTCTTCTACGAGACTCTGGTCTCCGACCGTGCTGCGAAGTCCCTCGCCGCCGACACCGGGCTGCGCACCGACGTCCTCGACCCGGTCGAGGGGATCACCGACCGCTCCCGCGGCGAGGACTACTTCCAGGTCATGGAGGCCAACCTGACCGCCCTGCGGACCGCACTGGGGGCGAAATGACCACCGCACGCGAGCGCGTCGACACCCGAGGGCACGATGACCCGGTCATCGCCCTGCGCGGCGTGACGGCCTCCCTGGGCTCCCGCCCGGTGCTGCGCGGGATCGACCTCTCCGTCCACCGCGGCGAGGTCGTGGCGCTGCTCGGGGCCAACGGCTCCGGCAAGTCCACCGCGGTGCGCACCGTCATCGGCCAGGTCCCGGTCGACGACGGCGCCGTCGAACTGTTCGGCACCCCCCGCCACCGCTTCCGCGACTGGGCGCGCGTCGGCTACGTGCCGCAGCGCACCACCGCGGCCAGCGGCGTCCCGGCCACCGTCACCGAGGTCGTCACCTCCGGACGGTTGGCCCGCACCCGGTTCGGGCTGCTGGGCCGCGCCGACCGGGCCGCGGTGCGCGGAGCGCTGGACCGGGTCGGCCTGACCGACCGGGCCAAGGACCCCGTCGACGCGCTCTCCGGCGGCCAGCACCAGCGGGTGCTGATCGCCCGCGCCCTGGCCGCCGAACCCGAGCTCCTGATCATGGACGAGCCGATGGCCGGCGTCGACCTGGCCAGTCAGGAGGTGCTGGCGACCACCCTGCGCGAGCAGGTCGCGGCGGGCGTCTCGGTGCTGCTGGTGCTGCACGAGCTGGGCCCGCTGGAGCCCCTGATCGACCGGGCGGTCGTGCTGCGGGACGGCTGCGTCCTGCACGACGGACCGCCCCCCAAGGCCGTGGGACAGCACGCGCTCCCCGGCCACGACCACGTACACCCGCACGCGGACGGCCCCGAGCCGCTGCGCACGGGACTGCTGAGCTGAGGACGACGGCCATGGAGATTCTCGACTACGCCTTCATGCAGCGGGCGCTGCTCGCCGCCGTGCTCGTCGGCGTCATCGCCCCGGCCGTGGGCATCTACCTGGTCCAGCGGCGCCAGTCGCTGATGGGCGACGGCATCGGCCACGTCGCGATGACCGGCGTCGGCCTCGGCTTCCTGCTGTCGGCGTCCCCGGTGTGGATGGCGATGGCCGTCTCCGTGCTGGGCGCCGTGATCATGGAACTGATCCGCTGGTACGGCAAGACCCGCGGGGACATCGCCCTCGCCATGCTGTTCTACGGCGGCATGGCCGGCGGCGTCATGTTCATCAACCTCGCGCCCGGCGGCTCCAACGCCAACCTGAACTCCTACCTGTTCGGCTCGCTGTCCACGGTCTCCTCCGAGGACGTGGCGGCGATCTGCCTGCTGGCCGGGTTCGTGGTGCTGGTGACGGTCGGACTGCGGCGGCAACTCTTCGCGGTCAGCCAGGACGAGGAGTTCGCCCGGGTCACCGGGCTGCCGGTGCGGCTGCTGAACCTGTTGACGGCGGTGACGGCCGCGGTCACGGTCACCGTGGCCATGCGGGTCGTCGGACTGCTGCTGGTCAGCGCGCTGATGGTGGTACCGGTGGCCGCGGCCCAGCAGTTGACCCGCTCCTTCGCCGCGACCTTCGCGGTGGCCGTCGCCATCGGGGTCTCGGTGGCCCTCGGCGGCACGGTGACCTCGTACTACCAGGACGTTCCGCCCGGCGCGACGATCGTCCTGCTCACCATCGGCGTCTTCATCGCCCTGACCCTCCTCGCCACCCCGTTGGCCCGGCGCCGCGCCCGGGCCCGGGCCGCCGCGGAGGCGTCCGCCGAGGGCGCCGAGGGCAGCACCCTGGAGTGCGCGGTGCCCACCTCGCGCTGACGCCCGAAGGCCGCCAACAGGGAGGAAACCACCGCGACGCGGAGGAACGGGAGGGAATCGGGGGACACGGCGGACGGCCGATCGTCGCTCCGCACCGGGGGGTCGGCGCCTGGCACAATGGCCGGGCAGGAGACCAGCGAGGAGGCCATCGTGACAGCCCCGGTTCGAGGCAGGTCCACCCGCCAGCGTGCGGCAGTGGCGGCAGCACTCGAAGAGGTGGACGAGTTCCGCAGTGCTCAGGAACTGCACGACATGCTCAAGCACAAGGGCGACTCGGTCGGCCTCACCACGGTCTACCGCACGCTCCAGTCCCTCGCCGACGCCGGCGAGGTCGACGTCCTGCGCACCTCCGAGGGCGAGGCCGTCTACCGCCGGTGCTCCACCGGCGACCACCACCACCACCTGGTCTGCCGCGCCTGCGGCAAGGCCGTCGAGGTGGAGGGGCCCGCGGTGGAGAAGTGGGCCGAGACGATCGCCACCGAACACGGCTTCGTCAACGTGGCCCACACCGTGGAGGTCTTCGGCACCTGCGCCGAGTGTGCGGAGTCGGGCAAGGACTGAGCGGCCCGCCGGGGCCGCCCCGTCCCGGCCGGCACCTCAGCCGGCGCCGCCCGTGAGGAGTTGCTGCTCGTTGGGGATCGCCCCGCCGAAGCGCCGGTCCCGGGAGGCGTACTCCAGGCAGGCCCGCCACAGGTCACGTCGGTCGAAATCCGGCCACAACACGTCCTGGAACACCATCTCGGCGTAACTGCTCTGCCAGATCAGGTAGTTGGACGTGCGCTGCTCGCCGCTGGGCCGCAGGAACAGGTCCACGTCCGGCATGTCCGGGTAGTACAGGTACTTGGCGAAGGTCTTCTCGTTGACCTTCGCCGGGTCCAGCTTGCCGGCGGCCACGTCCCGGGCGATGGCCTGAGCCGCGTCCGCGACCTCGGCCCGCCCGCCGTAGTTGACGCAGAAGTACAGCGTCATGGCGTCGTTGTCCCGGGTCTGCTCCTGGGCGATCTGGAGTTCCTGGACGACCGACTTCCACATCTTCGGCATCCGGCCCACCCAGCGGATGCGGATGCCGAGTTCGTCCATCTCGTCCCGGCGACGGCGGATGACGTCCCGGTTGAAGTTCATCAGGAAGCGGACCTCGTCCGGCGAGCGCTTCCAGTTCTCGGTGGAGAAGGCGTACAGCGAGAGGTTCTTCACCCCCAGCTCCAGACAGCCCTTCAACACGTCGAGGACGACGCCCTCCCCCACCTTGTGGCCCTCGGTGCGCGGCAGTCCGCGGTCCTTGGCCCAGCGGCCGTTGCCGTCCATGACCACCGCCACGTGCTTGGGCACCAGCTCGCCGGGGAGCTTGGGAGGACGGGCACCGGACGGGTGCGGCTCGGGGGTCTTGTACTCGCGCCGGGAACGGCCGAGGAATCCACGTCGTGCCATGCGGGGTCGTCTCTCCTACCTAGGACTTCTCTACGTAACGCAGGGAGCGCAGACCGCGCTCCAGATGCCAGTGCAGATACGCCGACACCAGCCCGCTGCCCTCGCGGGCGTGCCGCGGTTCGCAGGCGTCGGCGGTGGGCCAGTCGCCGGTGAGCAGGGCCCCGAGGAGTTCCAGGGCCTGCGGCGAGGGTACGACGCTGCCGGGCACCCGGCAGTCCCCGCAGACGCTGCCGCCGGCCGCCACCGAGAAGAAGCGGTTCGGGCCGGGCAGTCCGCACCGGGCGCAGTCGCCGAAGCTGGGCGCGTACCCGTTGACGGCGAGCGACCGCAGCAGGAACGCGTCCAGCACCAGGTGCGGCTCGTGCTCCCCCCGCGCCAGGGTCCGCAGCGCCCCGACGAGCAGCAGGTACTGCTGGACGGCCGGCTCCCCCTCGTGGTCGGTGAACCGTTCCGCCGTCTCCAGCATCGCCGTGCCCGCGGTGTAGCGGGCGTAGTCGGCCACGATGCCGCCGCCGTACGGGGCGATCGTCTCGCTCTGGGTGCACAGCGGGAGGCTGCGGCCCACCAGTTCGCTGCCGCGGGCGAAGAACTGCACGTCGACGTGGGAGAACGGTTCGAGTCGGGCACCGAACTTGGACTTGGTGCGGCGCACCCCCCGGGCGACGGCGCGCACCCTGCCGTGGCCGCGGGTCAGAAGGGTGATGATCCGGTCGGCCTCACCGAGCTTCTGGGTCCGCAGCACGACGCCGTCGTCCCGGAACAGACTCATGGCAACCATTCTCCCGCACCACGGGACCCGGTCGGCCCACGACCCGTGGACCGGAAACGAGCACGCGGACGACGGTCCTCCGGGCCTACGATCGGGGCATGATCGCCGAGTTGCAGTGCGTGGTCCTGGACTGTCCCGAACCCATCGAACTGGCCCGCTTCTACGCGGCGCTCCTGGGCGGCGAGATCGACCGCCCCGACGCCGGTTGGAACCTCAGCGCGCAGTGGTCGACCCTGCACACCCCTTCGGGGCAGGTGCTGGCCTTCCAGGGGACCGCCGACCACCGTCCGCCCACCTGGCCGGACCCGGCCCTCCCCCAACAGCTCCACCTCGACCTCACGGTGCCGGACCTGGACCTCGCCCATGACGCGGTCCTCGCGGCCGGCGCCCGTGTCCTGGACGCCGGCGGACCGGGACGGAGCTGGCGGGTGTACGCGGACCCGGCCGGCCACCCGTTCTGTCTGGTCCGGCACTGAGCCCGGGGGCGCTGCGTCCCCCGCTGGCTAGGACGGCGTGGTCCGGGCCTCGGTGAGCAGACGGTTGACGTCCTCGGGGTCGAGGGTCAGGGCACGGCCGACGGTGGCGAGGATGTCGCGCTCGGCGGGGGTGTAGGGGCCGTCCGCAAGGGCGATGCGGGCGCCCTGGAAGAGGAGGCGCTCCCGGCCGGGGACGGCCAGGTGCGGGGCGAGCGGTTCGAGGGCCTCGTGGAGTTCGATGGCGAAGCCGGTGAGGCCGCTGTCCCCGTAGAGGCCGGGCAGGCGACCGGTGTCGACGCTGACGGCCTCGACGAGGGTGACGAGCTGTTCCTCGTCGCACTCCCGGTAGCCGGCCTGTCGCAGGGCGCTGAGCGCCACCTCGACGGTGCACCGGGCGCCGGTGCCGCCGGCCGCGAGGACGGCGAGGGCGATGGTCTGCACGGCGTCGCGGAGCATCGCGGCGAACCGTCCGGTGGTGGGGCGGTCGAGGACGTCGGTGCCGAAGCGCTCCTGGCAGGTCATGCACTCCACGACGGGTCCGGTCGTCCCGCGGGGCAGCAGCGGGATGCCGAGCACGGCGAACCGGCGGTGGCCGGTGCGGCGTTCGTAGTTGCGGTCGCCGCCGCAGCCCGGGCAGAAGAACGTCCCGTCCGCGACGGTCGTCCAGGAGGTGCGGACCCCCAGCAACCGGCTCCAGCGGTCACCGCGGCCGGTGGGTCCCTTGTTCGGCAGCACGCCACACCTCCGCAACGTCATGGCAACCTCGCCGTGCTGGCGTGATGTTAGCCACATCAACCCGCTGCCGTCAGTACCCACGACGTGAAGCTGGCCGTAACCCGACCCGGCTCCGACCGCCCCAGGGGGCGGCCGGAGCCGGGGATGCGCAGGTCGCGGGGTCAGCGGGCGGCGCGGTTCACCGCGGAGACGACCGCCTTCAGGGACGCACGTGTCGTATTCGCGTCGATGCCGACGCCCCACAGCACCTTGCCGTCGATCGCGCACTCGATGTAGGACGCGGCCTGGGCGGACGCGCCCTCGCTCATGGTGTGCTCCTGGTAGTCCAGCAGGCGCACGTCGATGCCGATGGACTGGAGGGCGTCGAAGAACGCGGAGATGGGGCCGTTGCCGGTGCCGCTCAGCACGGTGTCCGCGCCGTCCACGGTGGCCTCGACGGTCAGCGAGTCGGTGCCGTCGGTGTCGGTGGTGGACTGGCCGGTGCGCAGTTGGACGCGGCCCCACGGGTCGTCCGGGTTGGGCAGGTACTCGTCGCGGAAGACGTTCCAGATGTCGGCGGGGGTGACCTCGCCGCCCTCGGCGTCGGTCTTCGCCTGGATGATCTTCGAGAACTCGATCTGCATCCGGCGCGGCAGGTCCAGCTTGTGCTCGTTCTTCAGCACGTAGGCGATGCCGCCCTTGCCGGACTGCGAGTTGACGCGGATCACCGCCTCGTAGGAGCGGCCCACGTCCTTGGGGTCGATGGGCAGGTAGGGGACGGCCCACTCGATGTCGTCGACGGTCTTGCCCTGGGCGGCGGCGCTCGCCTCCATGGCGTCGAAGCCCTTCTTGATGGCGTCCTGGTGGGAGCCGGAGAAGGAGGTGTAGACGAGGTCGCCCACGTACGGGTGGCGCGGGTGGACCTCCATCTGGTTGCAGTACTCGGCGGTGCGGCGGACCTCGTCGATGCGGGAGAAGTCGATCTGCGGGTCGACGCCCTGCGAGAACAGGTTCATGCCCAGGGTGACCAGGTCGACGTTGCCGGTGCGCTCGCCCTGGCCGAACAGACAGCCCTCGACGCGGTCGGCGCCGGCCATCAGGGCCAGCTCGGCGGCGGCCACGGCGGTGCCGCGGTCGTTGTGCGGGTGCACGGACAGGCAGACGAACTCGCGGCGGGACAGGTTGCGGCTCATCCACTCGAAGCGGTCGGCGTGGGTGGCGGGCGTGGAGCGTTCGACGGTGGCGGGCAGGTTGAGGATGATCTCCCGGCCGGCCTCGGGCTGCCAGACGTCCATCACCGCCTCGCAGACCTCCAGCGCGAAGTCCAGCTCGGTGTCGGTGAAGATCTCGGGGCTGTACTGGTAGCCGAAGGTGGTGCGGTCGTCCAGCAGCTTCTCGGCGTACTCCACGACCAGGCGGGTGCCGTCGACGGCGATCTGCTTGATCTGCTCCTTGGAGCCCCGGAAGACGACCCGGCGGAAGACCGGGGCGGTCGCGTTGTACAGGTGGACGGTGGCCCGCCGGGCGCCCACCAGCGACTCCACGGTCCGCTCGATCAGGTCCTCGCGGGCCTGGGTCAGCACGGAGATCGTCACGTCCTCGGGGATCGCGCCCTCGTCCTCGATGATCGACCGGACGAAGTCGTAGTCGGTCTGCCCGGAGGCCGGGAAGCCGACCTCGATCTCCTTGTAGCCCATGGCCACCAGCAGGTCGAACATCTCCCGCTTGCGGGCCGGCGACATGGGGTCGATCAGCGCCTGGTTGCCGTCGCGCAGGTCGGTGGAGAGCCAGCGGGGCGCCTGCGTGATCCGGTTGTCCGGCCAGCTGCGGTCGGCGATGTCGACCTGCTCGTAGGGCCGGTACTTGTGGATCGGCATCGTGGTGGCCCGCTGGAAGTGCGTCGCGTTGGTGATCGGCGTGGTGCGTCCCACGGGTGCACGGCCGGCAGCGGGCTGGGAAGGGCTGGACATGATGCGTAGGGCTCCTCTTGGTCCACGGGGGACGGCCGACGGCTGAGCGCAACACCGAACTCCGCGGGGAGGGGGTCGGCCTACGACTTACAGGCCCTCGCCGCGGCAGCTAAGGAGAAGCAGCCCGAAACGCATGGTTCGTGCAGCGTAGCCGACCCGCCCCGAGGCCGGTGACTCGTCCCAGTATGCGGGACGTGCGAGGAGGGCGGGACGGGTGCACCCCCGGCTCCGCGCCGGCGCCCGCATCCGCTCCCCCGCGCCACACCCGGCCCGTCCCGTGCCCACGACCCCGCCCGTCACTCCCCGCGCCCCTCGGCTTCACTCCTTTTCGCCAAATCTCCGTCACTTGTGGTGACATCGGAGTGACCGACTGCCACATTGCGGTCATGACACCACAGCGAACGGGCCACCAGCCCGTCTTCTGCACCGTCGTCCCCCCGCACGTCCTCGACAAGCTGGCCCAGGCGGACGACGCCGCCCGGGCGGAGCTCGCGCGCCGCACGCTGGAACTCGACGCCGCACAGCGCACCCGCCGGCGGATCACCACCCTGCGGGCCGCGGTCCCCGGCCCGGCGGCCCCCTCCGACCAGCCCGACCGGCGGGTCCACGACGCCCAGCGGCGGGAGGTCCTGCCGGGCCGCAAGGTCCGCGGCGAGACCGACCCGGCGACCCGGGACGCCACCGTCAACCGCGCCCACGCCGGTCTCGGCGCCACCTTCGACCTGTACCTGAAGGTGTACGGCCGGCACTCGATCGACGACGCCGGGCTGCCGCTGATCGCGACCGTCCACTACGGCCGCGAGTACTCCAACGCCTTCTGGAACGGCGAGCAGATGGTGTTCGGCGACGGGGACGGGGACCTCTTCCTCGACTTCACCCTCCCGGTGGACGTCATCGGGCACGAACTGACCCACGGCGTCGTCCAGTACACCGCCAACCTGGAGTACTACGGCCAGTCGGGCGCCCTCAACGAGTCCGTCGCCGACGTGTTCGGCGTGCTGATCAAGCAGTACGGCCTGGGCCAGCGCGCCGCGGACGCGGACTGGCTGATCGGCGCCGGACTGCTCGGCCCGAACGTCCAGGGCGTGGCCCTGCGCTCGATGAAGGCCCCCGGCACCGCGTACGACGACGACGTCCTCGGCAAGGACCCGCAGCCCGCCACCATGGACGACTACGTCCGCACCAACCAGGACAACGGCGGCGTCCACATCAACTCGGGCATCCCGAACCACGCCTTCTACCTGTTCGCCACCGAACTCGGCGGCAACGCCTGGGAGCGCGCCGGCCAGGTCTGGTACGACACCCTCAGCGGCGGCGAACTGGCCCCGGACGCCGACTTCTCGGAGTTCGCCCGGCTGACCCTGTCCGCAGCCAGCGCCCGGTACGGTGAGGGCGACGTGCTGGAGGCCGTGACGAAGGCCTGGTCGTCGGTGGGCGTGCCGACGAACTGACCGGGAGTGGGGACACCGACATGCGCATCGTCGTGCGGCGCACCGGAGGGTTCGCGGGGATCGAGCGCCGGGCGGAGGTGGACACCACCGACCGCCCGGACGCCGAGACCTGGCACGCGCTGGCCGAGCGCGCCCTGGCCGGCGCCCGCACGGCGCCCCCCACCGGGGTGCCGGACGGCTTCCAGTACCGGATCACGGTGGACGGCCGCACGGCGTACTGCGCCGACCCCCGACTCACCAACGCCCAGCGGGAGTTGGTGCGCAAGGTCCTCAAGGAGGGCGCTTAGCGCGATCGAGTCGTGATTGCGCCCCGCTTCCCCCGGTCGCACGGCACACTTGTGCGGGTAGGAGCATCAAGAACCTGCGCTCCAGGGGGACTTCATGACTCGCACACGTTCGTTGCGCGCGTTCGTCGCGCTCGGTGTCGTCGCCACGGCGTTGACCGGCTGTTCGGCGGCCGACACCTCCTCGGACACCCCGGTGACCGAGGACACCGAGGAGCTCTTCGCCCGGTCGGCCGAGGCCGTCATCGAGCGGCGGACGGGGGCCCTGCTGGACCCTCCGGCGCCGGCCGACGGCGGCCGCGGCCCGGTGCGCCTCAGCCCGGCCCTGCTCGCCGAGGAGGAGGTCCTCTTCGGGAAGCTCGCCCGGTCCGGCGAGGAACCCGCACGGAACGCGGAGGACGCCTACGCGGCGGCCCGGTCCACGGTCGCCGTGGACGCGGTCACGGTGACCGGTGACACCGCCACCGCGCGGATGGTCGAGGAGACCGCCCTCACCCACCGGCCGCCCCCGGGCGGCGGCGAGGCGGTGACGACGGAGTTCGTGGCGGAGCACCGGTTCGTCTTCCGCCTCGGGAGGGACCGCTCCTGGACCCTCGTGGCCGCCGAGCCGCTGGGCGGGCCGCCCGTCCCGGACAACCAGCTGCCGCGGGACTGAGCACGCCGGCCGGGTCGGGGACGCGAAGGCGTCCCCGACCCGGCCGGCGGGGGTCAGAAGCCGAGCTTGCGGAGCTGGCGCGGGTCGCGCTGCCAGTCCTTGGCCACCTTCACGTGCAGGTCCAGGAAGACCGGGGTGCCGAGCAGCGCCTCGATCTGCTTGCGGGACTTGATCCCGACCTCCTTGAGCCGCTTGCCCTTGGGGCCGATGACGATGCCCTTCTGGCTGGGCCGCTCGATGTAGACGAAGGCGTGGATGTCGAGCAGCGGGCGGTCGGCGGGACGGTCCTCGCGGGGGAGCATCTCCTCGACGACCACGGCGATCGAGTGCGGCAGCTCGTCCCGCACGCCCTCCAGCGCCGCCTCGCGGATCAGCTCGGCGACCATGACCTGCTCGGGCTCGTCGGTGAGGTCGCCCTCCGGGTACAGGGCGGGGCCCTTCGGCAGCAGCGGGACCAGCAGGTCGGCGAGGAGGTCGACCTGTCGGTCGCCGACCGCGGACACCGGCACGATCTCCGCCCACTCGAAGCCCAGCTCCTTGGCCAGCTGGTCCACGGCGATGAGCTGCTCGGCGAGGGTCTTGGGGTCCACCAGGTCGGTCTTGGTGACGATCGCCACCTTGGGCGTCCGCTTGATCTCCGAGAGTTCCTTGGCGATGAAGCGGTCGCCCGGGCCCAGCTTCTGGTCCGCCGGCAGGCAGAAGCCGATCACGTCCACCTCGGCCCAGGTGGTGCGGACCACGTCGTTCAGGCGCTGGCCGAGGAGCGTCCGGGGCTTGTGCAGGCCCGGGGTGTCCACCAGCACCAGCTGGGCGTCCGGGCGGTGCACGATGCCCCGGACGGTGTGCCGGGTGGTCTGCGGCCGGTTGGAGGTGATCGCCACCTTCTGGCCGACCAGGGCGTTCGTGAGGGTGGACTTGCCCGCGTTGGGCCGCCCCACGAAGCAGGCGAAGCCAGACCGGTGGGTGGCCTCGGCGGGCTCGGATGACGGGGTACGGACGCTCATGGTGCCCATTGTCCCCGATCGGCGGGGCCCCGCCGCACCCAGCCCGCCGCCCGGCGGGCGCGGACGCCGCTCAGGCGGTGACGGTGCGGCGCAGGACGCCGTCCGGGCCGGCCAGGTGCACCGGGGTGCCGGCGCCGGCGAGGTCGCGGACCGCGGCCAGGTCCTCGTCCGGGGCGCCCCCGGCCTCGGTCACCACCGCGGCGGCCTCCAGGGAGGTCGCGCCGGAGGCGACGGCCATCGCCACCGCGGTGCGCAGCGCGCTCAACCCCAGCGAGGGCAGCGCCACCGTCCCCGCCACGTACGTCCGACCGTTCTCGTCCCGCACGGCGGCCCCCTCGGCCACCCCGTTGCGGGCCCGCGCGGAACGCGCCAGGGTCACGATCTTGCGGTCCTCGGCGCCCAGTTCGCTCTCACTCATGCCCCCAGCTTAGGCGGCCCGTCGCCCCGGGCTACGGGCGGTCCAGCCGCAGTCGTTCGGCCCGCGGCAAGCCGGCCACCACCAGGTCGTAGGAGTCCTCGACCAGCTCCCGCACCTGCCGGGCGGGCAGCTCCCCGACGGTCACCGTGTTCCAGTGCCGCTTGTTCATGTGGTAGCCGGGGAGCACCACCCCGGGGTGGTCGGCGCGCAGCCGCACCGCGTCCTCGGGGTCGCACTTCAGGTTCACGGTGAGCGGCCGCCGGTCGGGCCGGATCAGGGCGAACATCCTGCCCCGCACCTTGTAGACGGGGGTGTCGGGACCGAATGGGAACTCCTCGACGGCCGCGTTGAACGACAGGCACAGCGCCCGCAGCCGACCCGGCGTCACCGGGGCCCCTCCCCCTCCGGCTCCACCAGCACCGTGACGATCTTGTTGCGGCGACCGGTGGCCGTCTCCGCGGTCAGCCGCAGCCGCCGACCGTCCGGCAGCGTCACCGCGGCGTGGGCCCCGGCGATGGGCACCCGGCCCAGGGCCTTGGCGAGCAGCCCGCCGACCGTCTCCACGTCCTCGTCGTCGTACGCCTCCAGCCCGTACAACTCGCCGAGGTCGCCGATGTCGAGGCGGGAGGTCACCCGGTGGCGGCCGTCCCCGAGGACCTCCACCGGCGGCAGCTCCCGGTCGTACTCGTCGGTGATCTCCCCGACGATCTCCTCCAGGATGTCCTCGATGGTGACGATCCCCGCCGTCCCCCCGTACTCGTCGATGACGACGGCGACGTGGTTGCGCGCCTGCTGCATCTCGCGCAGCAGGTCGCCCGCGTTCTTGGTGTCGGGGACGAACACCGCCGGCCGCATCGCCGTGGACACCAGCTCCGCCTCGGCGTCCCGGCTGATGTGCGTCTTGCGGACCAGGTCCTTCAGGTAGACGACGCCCACGACGTCGTCCTCGTTCTCCCCGGTGACCGGGATGCGCGAGAACCCGGAGCGCAGCGCCAGTGTGAGTGCCTGGCGGATGGTCTTCCACCGTTCGATGACGACGAGGTCGGTGCGCGGCACCATCACCTCCCGCACCAGGGTGTCGCCCAGTTCGAACACGGAGTGCACCATCCGGCGCTCCTCCGCCTCGATCAGCGACTCCTTCTCGGCGAGGTCGACCAGCGCCCGCAGCTCCGCCTCGGAGGCGAACGGGCCTCGCCGGAAGCCCTTGCCGGGGGTGAGCGCGTTGCCGATGAGGATCAGCAGCGAGGGGATCGGGCCCATCACCCGGGCCAGCGGCACCAGCACGTAGGCGGCCAGGGTCGCCGTGGTCACCGGGTGCTGCCGTCCGATGGTGCGGGGCGAGACGCCGACCGCCACGTACGACACCAGGACCATCACGCCGATCGCGAGGAGCAGCGCCTCCCAGGTCCGGTCGAACTCCTGGAGGCAGGCGTAGGTGACCAGGGCGGCGGCGGCCATCTCGCAGGCCACCCGCACCAGCAGGGCCACGTTCAGGTACCGGGTGGGGTCGGCGGCGACCTGCACCAGCTTCGCCGCGCCGCGCCGGCCGCCGCGCACGGCCTCCTCGGCGCGGAAGCTGGACACCCGGGCGAGGCCCGCCTCGGCGCAGGCGGCGAGCCACGCCACGACGACCAGCAGGACCGCGCCGAGGACGAGGGGGACGCTCATCGGTTCAGGAGACCGTGGGCGCGGGCGACGGGCCGGTGTGGCCCTTCTCCTGGCGCCAGCCGTCGACGATGGCCGCCTGGAGGCCGAACATCTCGGCCTTCTCGTCCGGCTCCTCGTGGTCGTAGCCGAGCAGGTGCAGCACCCCGTGGACGGTGAGGAGTTGCAGCTCCTCGTCCATGGTGTGCCGGGTGGGGGCCTCGCGCCCCTGCCTCTCGGCGACCTCGGGGCAGAGCACGATGTCCCCGAGCAGCCCCTGCGGGGGCTCCTCGTCGTCCTTGGAGGGCGGCCTCAGCTCGTCCATCGGGAAGGACATGACGTCGGTGGGCCCGGGCAGGTCCATCCACTGGACGTGCAGCTGTTCCATGGCGTCGGCGTCGACGACGATCACGGACAGTTCGGACAGGGGGTGGATGCGCATCCGGGCGAGCGCGTAGCGCGCGATGTCGAGGATCGCGTGCTCGTCGACCTCGGTGCCGGATTCGTTGTTGACGTCGATCGCCATGGTGGTGCCGGTCTACTTCCCTCGACCGCCGCGGCCCGGACGGGGACCGCGGTCAGGGCCGTGCTCGGTGCTGTTCGCGTGGTCGTACTTCTCGTACGCGTCGACGATACGGCCGACCAGCCGGTGCCGGACCACGTCCTGGGAGGTGAGCCGGGAGAAGTGGACGTCCTCGACCCCGTCCAGGATCTCCTGCACCTGCCGCAGCCCGGACTTGGTCCCGCTCGGGAGGTCGACCTGGGTGACGTCACCGGTGATGACGATCTTGGAGTCGAAGCCGAGCCGGGTGAGGAACATCTTCATCTGCTCGGGGTTGGTGTTCTGCGCCTCGTCCAGGATGATGAAGGCGTCGTTGAGGGTGTTGTGCGTCAGCAGGTAGTTCTCGGTGACGTACAGGGAGTCCTCTGCCGCCACCTGGATGCACACCGCCTCCTCGCGGCCCGCTGGCTCGATGGAGTCGATGAATCGCATCGGACGGCCGCCACCCGTGGCGGCGTACTTCTCGGCCTTGCGGCGCAGCCGGAAGGGCTCGATACCCTCCGGTAGCCGGATGTCGACGATGTGCGCGTCCCGTCGGTGCTCGACAGGACGACCGGACGCCCGACCGGGTCGGCGTCCGGTAGCCGCCCGGCGGCGGGTGTAGGCCACCCCGCCCAGCGACTGCACCAGGCCGATGACGTCGTCCCGCAGCACGATGGACGTGGTCGTGTACTGGACGCGGCACGTACGGTCGGACTGGGTGACCGGTCCCCCGTCCGAGTCGAGGAGCCCCTGGAGAAGCGCGATCCGGACCTCGGGGGTGTTCTGGAGGTAGTCGTCCGGGACGCACTTCGTGTGGGAGCGGCTGCCCCACAGGTCCAACTGCCGGAGCACGGCCGTGACCGGATTCTCCAGGGTGATCACGTCCCCCGGGGAGGCGACCCGGTTGAGGACGTAGTCGGGGCCGCCTCGGTGGCGGACCGACACCCCGGGCAACGCGGCCTCCAAAGCCTCCACGAGTTCGGGATCAGCCGTGGAGAACGACGGGGTCGTCGTACCCGTGAGGCAGCCGTCGCCCAACAGCAGACCCAAGGCGTAGGGGTCCATGGGAACCGGACGCTCCGGAAACCGGACCGGGGAGGTCAGCAGCGGCAGCTCGTAGCGGCGCGCGTGCGCGGCCCGGAGGTTGCCGATCATCTCCTTGGTCTCCAAGACCCGCCAGGGCTTGTCACGCCGGCGGTCGGAGGCCGTGCGCACGGTCCACAGGTGCTCACCGCAGCACAGGGTCCACGAGCCGTCCTGCGCGGTCACTCGGTAGATGTCCTTCTCTCCCTGGGGATAGACACCAAGCACCGGAGTGGGTTCGCCGTTCGAGCCGACCACCAGGTCACCGACGCGGAGGCTACCGATGGCGCGCCATCCCTCAGGGGTGAGCACCTTGGTGAAGATCGGCTGTGCACGACCCCGCATATAGGCGAGAGGCGCCACTTCGATGGTCCCAGCGGCCATCAGCCTGGGAATCGAATCCGGATCCAGCATGTCGTGCAGCGCGTCGTAGAGGGGCCGCAGATACGGGTCGATCTTCTCGTAGAGGGTGCCGGGCAGGAAGCCGAGACGCTCGCCGGCCTCCACCGCGGGGCGGGTCAGGATGATCCGGTTGACCTGCTTGGACTGGAGGGCCTGCACGGCCTTGGCCATGGCCAGATAGGTCTTGCCGGTGCCCGCCGGGCCGATGCCGAAGACCACGGTGTGCTTGTCGATGGCGTCGACGTAGCGCTTCTGGTTGAGGGTCTTGGGGCGGATGGTGCGGCCCCGGGAGGAGAGGATGTTCTGGGTCAGGACCTCGGCCGGGGTCTCCGCTCCTTCCCCCTCGCCGTTCTCACTCGCCCTGAGCATGGCGATCGAGCGTTCCACCGCGTCCTCCGTCATCGGTTGCCCGGTGCGGAGCACCAGCATCATCTCGTCGAACAGGCGCTGGATCAGGGCGACTTCACCGGGGTCGCCGACGGCGCTGATCTCGTTGCCGCGGACGTGGATGTCGGCGGCCGGGAATGCCTTCTCGATCACGCGCAGCAGGGAGTCCCCGGAACCGAGCACGGTGACCATGGGGTGCTTGGCCGGAACGGCGAACCGGGCGCGGGCCGGGCCCGGTGCCGAGGCGTGGTCTGTGGGTGTGTGCGTCATGGGCCGGCGCTGTGGCCTGCTCGTCCTCCTCGTGCGGTGGCGCGGCGTGGTGCGGCGCGCCTGTGCACTGCCCAGGGTACGACGCCCCCCGAGCGGGCACCGAGCCCTTTTCCCGGTGCCCGCTCGGGGCGGGGTCACCCGGGGGCACGGAAGCCGATGGTGGGCACCGCGCGCCGCAGCGGCCAGGGGCGGGCGGTGGCCGGCAGCGGGGGGTCCAGTTCGTCGAGGAAGGCGTAGCGGGCCAGGGCGGCCGGGTCCTGGGGGCCGTAGCCGCGCACCCGGCGCCACCAGGCGGCGACCTCGGTCCAGCCGGGGGCGGAGAGCGAGCCGCCGAACTCCTGGACGGACAGGGCGGCGGTGAGCCCGGCGAAGGCCACCCGGTCGGCGAGCGGCCAGCCCGCGAGGGTGCCGGTGACGAAGCCGGCGACGAACACGTCGCCGGCGCCGGTCGGGTCCAGCGCCTCGACCTCGATGGCGGGAACCTGTGCGGTCTCCCCGGTGCGTCCGTCGACGGCGTAGGCGCCCTGGGCGCCGAGGGTGACGACGGCGACCGGCACCCGCTCGGCGAGGGCGTGGGCGGCGGCACGGGGGCAGTTGGTGCGGGTGTAGCGCATCGCCTCCGCCGCGTTGGGCAGGAACGCCTCGCAGTGCGCGAGGTCGGGCAGCGCGTCCAGGTCCCAGCGGCCCGTCTCGTCCCAGCCGACGTCGCCGAACAGGCGGGTCCCGGCGCGGGCGGCGGCCCCGATCCAGGGCTCGCGGGTGCCGGGGGCGAGGGAGGCGACGGCGGCCCGGGCCGGGGTCGCGGGGCCCCGGTGCGGGTCGGCGGCCCCGGCGGCGGGCGGGGGCTCGTGGGCGTGGGACACCATGGTGCGCTCGCCCTCGTAGGCCATGGAGACGGTGACCGGGGAGTGCCAGCCGGGGACCCGGCGGGAGGGGGCCAGGTCGACGCCCTCGCCGCGGGCGAGGGCGTCCCAGCAGTACTCGCCGTAGTGGTCGTCGCCGAAGGCGGCGGAGAGCGAGGTGCGCAGGCCGAGCCGGGCCAGGGCGGTGGCCATGTTGGCGACGCCGCCGGGGCTGGAGCCCATGCCGCGGGCCCAGGACTCGGTGCCGCGGACGGGGGCGCAGTCGAGTCCGGTGAAGATGATGTCGAGGGAGACCGGCCCCGTCAGGTAGACGTCCCGGGGCGGGTCCTTCGGGGTGCGCAGGGCGGCGAGCGGATCGTGCCGGGGACGGGGGCGGACCCGGGGGTCCCGCTGCTCCAACGCGGCCCCGGCGGCGTCTTCCTGTTCGGGGTGGGGCGACGACGGCTGCGCGGTCGTACGGGGTCCCTGCGGTGGCTCTCCGGTGTGCGTGCTCACGTTGTGCTCCCCTGAATGGTGCGGGTTCAGGCCAGTGTGCCCGATGGGGCGGCACGGTCGGGCGATCCCGCGGGAGGGGCGGCGGCGCTGCGCACGGGGGCGGCCCCGGGCCGGCGGCGGTGCGCCGGCCCGGGGCCTTGGTGGGGGGTGGCGGTTCGGTGGGGTCGACCGGAGGGCGGCGGGCCCGGGGCGCCTACGGGAGCCCGGTGTGGAGGGCGTTCATCAGGGTTCCGTCCGGGGTGTCGCCGGACAGCTCCCAGACCATGGCGCCCAGCAGTCCCTTGGCCCGGATCCACTCGGCCTTCTTGCCGATGGACCAGGCGTCGTCGAAGGACCACCACTGGCCGCCGGGGCCGGTGTACCCGTAGGTGGAGACGGACTGTTCGTCGTGGTGGACGGTCATGTGGGGGTGGTTGCTGACGAGGTTGTGGTAGCCCCGGATGCCGGCCTCCTCCGGGAACTGTCCCGGGGCGGCGCCGTTCGCGGCCTGCCACTCGCCGTTGGTCCCGGTCGGGCCGCTGGCGACGCCCTTCCAGCCGCGCCCGTAGAACGGGAAGCCCACGGTCAGCTTCCGCGGGTTGACCCCGGCGTCGAGGTAGGTCTGGACGGCCTTCTCGATGCTGAAGTCGAAGGCGTACGGGTCCTGGGCGTCCCGGTGCAGGTTGGCCTGGTGGCCGGTGCGGAGGGGTTCCCAGGAGTTGTCGCTGCCGGAGCCGTGGAAGTCGTAGCCCTGGACGTTGGCGTAGTCGAGGTGGTCGAAGATCTTCGTCAGGTCCCAGCCGGCCTGGATCTTCGCGGGGTCGGCGGGGGTGAACGCGGTGAGCAGCCTGTGCTCGCCGCCGAGTGCGTCGAGCTGCTTGCGGAACTCGGCGATCAGTGCGGTGAGGTTGGCCTTGTCGGCGGCACCCCAGTGGTTGCCGGGGTGCCCTTCGGCGCCCGGCCACTCCCAGTCGAGGTCGATGCCGTCGAAGACCCCGGCGCCGGTGCCCGGGCCGCCCGCGCCGTTGTAGACGGGGAGGTCGCCCTTGATCCAGACGTCCACGCAGGACCGCACGAACTTCTCCCGGGAGGCGGGGGTGGCGGCCGCGTCGGCGAAGTACTTGGAGAACGTCCAGCCGCCGAGCGACACGACGAACTTCAGGTGCGGGTGCTTGGCCTTGAGCTTCTTGATCTGGTTGAAGTTGCCGCGCAGCTTCCCCCAGCCGTCGTCCGCCACGCCGTCCACCGACTGGGCGGCGGACATGGGCCGCGCGTAGTCGGCGTCCGCGTCACCGGCGCCGGTGCCCTCGTCGGGGTCCTGCGGGTTCCCGGAGACGCCCTTGGTGACGCCCGCCTGGCAGGTCAGGTTGACGGGGTCGACGTTCTCGAAGGCGTAGTTGACGACGTCGAGTTTGGCGGCGGCCCCCGAGGTGTCGAGGTTCTTGATGAAGAACTGCCGTCCGTAGATGCCCCATTGGGCGAAGTAGCCGACCTTGTAGTAGTTGCCCGTCCCCGCCACGTCGTCGGTGGTGACGCGCAGGGCGTCGGACGCCGGGGAGGAGTTGTCGGCGGTGTCGCGGGCCGTGACGGTGAAGGTGTAGGGGGTGGCCGGGGCGAGCCCCGCGATGGTGACGGTGGTGGTCGTGGCGCCGACCGTCTTCACCAGCGCGTCGCCCCGGCGGACGTCGTAGCCGGCGACGGCCACGTCGTCGGTGGACGCGTTCCAGGCGAGGACCACCGCGGAGGAGGTCTTGCTGGTGAGCCGGAGTTGGGTCGGCGCGGTGGGCGGTACGGGGTCGGTCGCGGGGTCGACGGTGCGGAAGGTGAACGGGTCGCTGGCGGGGCCGGTGTTGCCCCGGGCGTCCTTGGCCCGGACGGTGACCGTGTACCCCGTCGCCGGGGTCAGCCCGGTGAGGGTGGCGCCCACGCTGTCGGTGGTGGCGAGGACGGCGCCTGCGCTCACCACCTCGTACGAGGCCACCGGGTGGTCCCCACCGCGGGCGGCGGTCCAGTTCAGGGTGGCGGTCCTGGCGGTGACGGCGGCCGCCGTGGGGGCGCCGGGCGCGGTGGGCGGCACGTCCGGGGTGCCGTCGCACTTGTCGCCGTTGACGGTGCAGCCGGTGGGCGCGCCGATCGGCCCGTTGGCGATGAACCAGTAGCTCCACGGTTCGCTGGTGCCGCCGGCCGGCACGGTGGCGTTGTAGTGCGCGTTCTTGACGGTCACCGTGGTGCCGTTGACCGTGGCGTCCCCGTGGTAGTGCCCGCTGACGGTGACCCCGGCGGGAAGTCGGAAGCTCAGGTTCCAGCCGGTGACGGGCGCGGTGCCGGTGTTGCGGATCACGTACGTGCCCCGCCACCAGGAACCGTTGTTCTCGCTGCTGAAGCTGGCGGTGAGGGTGCCGGCGGCTTGGGCGGTCCCGGCCAGCCCGGTCAGCGAGGCGAGCGGCAGCGCGAGCACGGCGAGGACCACGAGCAGCCTGCGCCGGGCGCGGGCTCCGGGGCGCCCGGGCCGGTGGGCGGGGCCGGTGGGCGGCGGTGCGAGGGTGCGGACGAGCGCGTGGGCGGCGGCGCGGAGCCGCGCTCCCTGGCGGCGGAGGATCCGGCGGACGCCGGGTCTGCGTGCGGTGCGGGTTCGTCTGCGGAACATGGGCTCCCCTGTGGGTGTGGGAGGAGGGGGGAGGAGCTGGGCGTTCGGCCTGGACGCTGGGAGGGGTGGGGCGGGCGGTAAGCCGGCCGCACCGGATCGACCCGGTGTGGGGCCGGGTGGATCCGGTGGGGCCGGTTCGGGCGGCCGGTGCGGAGCTCGGGGGGCGGTCGCCCTCGGCGGCACCGCACCGGCTGACGCCGGGCTTCGGCGTCGGCCGATCTGCGGTGCGCGGTCGTGCGGTGCGATGGCCGTGCGGTGCGTTGCCTCGTTCTCACGTGCGGCCGTGCTGCCGTGCGGTGCCCGGGCGGGACCGGGTGGGGCCGGACTCCCGGGACCGGAATGCGTTGGAGCGGTTCGGAGCACGGTCACGGGCCCGCCGGGCGAGCGGCGAGGGACCTCGCCGGCATGCGCCTGCCCTGTTGAAGTTACTTGGTCTGTACCAGTTCGTGAACCCGTGCGGAGGGGCCTCTTTACGCCATACCTTCGGCACGGGGAGAGGGGCCGGGACGGTCTCCCGGGCGGGGCCTTCGGCCGTCGGCGGCAGAGGGCCCCGCACCGACGACGATCGGGGCCTTCCCGGTGCCCTCTACAACCAACCGACCTCCTCGCCGGTCTGGTCCAGGACATCGATCCGTCGCGTCGGGACCGGACCGGGCACCGTGCCCGGGTGATCCGGCACCGACACGGCGGCGGATCACCCAACCGTTCATCACCGGGGCACGAATGAATCCTGCAAGACGCACCACGACGGCGACCGCCGTGGTGTTCGCGATGGCGGGCGGACTGCTCACCGCCGTCGTCCCGGCGGCGCCCGCCGCCGCCGCGCCGAACTGTCCCTCCCCCGTCTTCACCCGCCAGTTCTTCGCCGGCGCCGGCTTCACCGGGCAGCCGAAGAGGACGGACTGTGACGGCTCCGTCAAGGAGAGCTGGTCCGGTTCGCCCGCGCGGGGCCTGCCGAAGGACAGGTTCGCGGTCCGCTGGACGGTGACACGTGACTTCGGCTCCGGCGGCCCGTTCTCGTTCTCCGTCGAAGCACGCGGTGGCGTCCGCGTGTACCTGGACGGGGCCCGCAAGGTGGACCTCTGGAACAGCGACTCCGCCACCCGGCGGAAGACGGTCAACGTCACGGTCCCCAAGGGCAAGCACACCCTGCGGGTCGACCTCGTCAACCGGACGGGGCCCGCGAAGGTCGGGTTCGGCTACGCGCCCCGCACCTCGGCGCAGGTGGACCGGGTCAAGCCGCTGGTGCCCACGAGCCCCGCGGTCAGGTACGACCGGACCTCGGGCAAGGCACGGATCAGTTGGGCGAAGAACAAGGAGATGGACCTCGCCGGGTACCGCGTCCACCGGCGGGTCGCGGGCGAGGCGTTCCCTTCCCGCGCGCTCGTCACCACCACCGCCACCTCGTACACGGACACCCCGCCCGCGACCGGCCGCACCTACTTCTACGAGGTCCGCGCCTATGACAAGGCGGGCAACCGGTCGGCGGGCACCGCCGACCGCGGCGCCGTCACCGTGGACCGGACCCCGCCCGCACCCGTCACCGGGCTTTCGAGCACCGGGACCACGGCGGGCAACCGGGTCTCGTGGACCGCTTCCGCCTCCGGTGACACGGTGCACTACGCCGTCCGTTCGTCCCGGGCGGGCGCCCCGGACGTGCCGAACGGGCTGGCGGTCGTCAAGGGCACCTCGTACCACGACGCCGCCGCCCCCGTGGGACAGGAGGTCGAGTACCGGGTGCACGCGGTCGACGCGTACGGCAACTCCTCGCCGGTCGCGGTCACCAGGGCCGCTCGGCCGGCCCCCGCCGAGTTGCCGGTTCCCAAGGCGACGAGCGGGGTGCCGACGGACGAGGCCACCGTGATCACGTTCGACCACGCGGCGGGGGACGGGACCGACACCCACCGGTTCCGGCTCTACCAGCGGCGGAACACGACCGAGGGGTGGACCCTCGTCACCACGGTCCCGTCGGGCGGGGCGGGCACCGCCCGGCACGCCACGGCGCAGGCCGGTCGGACCCACTACCACCTGGTGGCGGTCGACGCCCAGGGTCGCGAAGGGGCGCCGTCCGAGGCGGTCACCGTGGACCGGGAGACCCCGGTCCACCCGACGCCGCCGAGCCCGCCCCGGCTCACCGTCGACCGCGAGGGCGCTCCCCGGACCGGCCCGTTCGTCGTCCACGTCAAACCCGCCGCGGCCGACGTCAACCGCAAGCTGGGCGGATACCAGTGGGAGTTCTCGGGTGCCTGCGGTTCCTCGAACCCGCAGCGGGCCCAGGGCACGGCGGCCACGCTCACCTGGCAGCCGCCGTGGAACGGCCCGTGCATGCTGACGGTGACCGCCCTGGACCACTACGGCACCCGGTCGGGGAACCCCGCCGTGCGTGAGTTCATGATCCGCTGACGCCGGACCTCCCGCGTGGCCCTCTCCCCCGGTTGCCGAGGGACGGGGCCACGCGGGGCGTTCAGACGGCGGGTGGGCGACACCGGACTCCTCCGGCAGTGCGAGGACCGCGTCCCCTTTCGTCCCGGACCAGGTGGTCCCGGACGTCGTGCACCGTGAGGTCGTTCCCGGTGGCGGCCCCGCGGGGGAACCAGCAGGCCGGCGGCCTTGCGCCGGGCCGGGACCGCCACACCGTGACCGCCGGCAGCGACCACTCGGCGGCACCCTACCGGCAGGTGCGGCAACCACCAGTGGCCCGGCAGGAGTTGGGCGCCGTAGCGGAGCGGCACCACGGCGACCACGGCCAGCGGGCCGACCGCTCAGTGGACGGAGGCCGCGAGCCGGCGCAGCGCGGCGCGTCCGGGCGGGCCCCAACTGGCCTTGCCGCCCGGGCGGCCCCGGACGCCGGCCTCGCCGACGTGGAGGCAGACGAGGGCCTTGAGCAGCGCCGCCCCGCGGGCGCGGCGAAGGGCGGCCCCGTCCGGGACGGGGCGGTACGCGCGGTGGAAGCGGTCGAGGGCGCCGTCCGGGAGCAGCAGCCAGCCGGCGGCGAGGTCCCAGGCCGGGTCGCCGGAGCAGAGGTCGCCGAAGTCGATCACGCCGCAGAGGGTGCCGTCCTCGGTGAGGACGTTGGCGGGGTGCAGGTCGCCGTGGAGCCAGAGCGCGGGCCCGGGCCAGGCGGGGGCGGCGACGGCGTCCGCCCAGACCTCGCGCAGGGCCGGGGCAGCGCGCTCCTCGATCAGCCCGGCCGCGAGGGCGGCCTCGAACTGCGCGGCGAAGGGCTCGGTCAGGGCGGACAGCGGCCCGCCGCGCCCGTGTCCCCCGACGGGGGCGTCGGCGGGGGCGGGCCGGTGCAGGGCGGTGAGGAAGCCGGCCAGGGCGTCGGCGGTTTCGGCGCCCCGGGTCACGGGCGCCCGGTCGGCGGGTTCGCCGGGCACCCAGGTGGTGACGGTCCAGGGGCGGGGGAAGCGGCTGGTGGGTTCGCCAAGGCGCTGCGGCACGGGCACCGGCAGCGGGAGGTGCGGGGCGAGGCCGGGCAGCCAGGCGTGCTCCCGGCGGAGCAGGACGTCCGCGTGCTCCGTCGCCCAGGGCAGCCGGACGGCGAGGTCCTCGCCGAGGCGCCACAGCTGGTTGTCCCAGCCGCGGGCGCCGAAGCGCACCGGCCGGTCGGCCAGGTCGGGGTGCTGGTCGTGCAGCAGGTCCCGGATCAACTCGGCGGTGATCTCGGTGTCGGAGTGCGTCATGCGGACCCACCGTAGTGCGGACGGCGGGCGGGGCCCGGTCAGCGCTTGGGCAACGGGATGCGCATCAGGTCGGCGGCGACCGTCAGTTCACCGGTGTAGCCGGCGCCGCGGGCCTCCGCGGCGAAGGCGTCGGGGTCGCCGTAGCGCTGGCTGAAGTGGGTCAGCACCAGGTGGCGCACCCCGGCGTCGGCGGCGGCCCGGGCGGCCTGCGCGGCGGTCAGGTGGCCGTGCTCGACGGCGAGGGCCTCGTCGGCGGCGAGGAAGGTGGACTCGATGACCAGCAGGTCGCAGCCCTCGGCGAGGACGGAGACGCCGGGGCACAGGCGGGTGTCCATGATGAACGCGAACCGCTGCCCGCGCCGGACCTCGCTGACCTCGTCGAGGTGGACGCCCCGCAGTTCGCCCGCCCGCACCAGGCGGCCCACGTCGGGGCCGGTGATTCCGTGGGCGGCCAGGCGTTCGGGCAGCATCCGGCGGCCGTCCGGCTCCACCAGGCGGTAGCCGTACGACTCGACGGGGTGCGACAGCCGGTGGGTCTCCAGGCGGTACGGGCCGGGGTCGGCCAGGAGGCCGTCCGCGGCGGCGGGGGCCTCGGTCAGGCGGACCGTCTCGCGGTAGGCGGTGGCGTGGCGCAGCCGGTCGAAGTACCGCTGCCCCGAGGCGGGGTAGTGGCAGGTGACGGGGTGCGGGACCCGGTCCAGGTTGATGCGCTGGATGACCCCGGCGAGACCGAGGGAGTGGTCACCGTGGAAGTGGGTGACGCAGATCCGGTTGATGTCGTGCGCGGCGACCCCGGCGCGCAGCATCTGCCGCTGGGTGCCCTCGCCGGGGTCGAACAGGATGCCCTCGCCGTCCCAGCGCAGCAGGTAGCCGTTGTGGTTGCGGTGCCGGGTGGGCACCTGGCTGGCCGTGCCGAGGACGACGAGTTCGCGGACCGACACGGCTCAGCCGGGGGGCCACTGGAGGCCGCGGCCGGCCAGCACGTGGGCGTGGGCGTGGAAGACGGTCTGGCCGGCGCCGGAGCCGGTGTTGAAGACGATGCGGTAGCTCTCGGAGCCGTGGGCGGCGGCCACCTCCCCGGCCTCCCGCAGCACGTCGGCGGCGACCTCGGGCGCGGCGGCGGCGAGGGAGGCGGCGTCGGGGTGGTGGAGGCGCGGGATGACCAGGACGTGGGTGGGGGCCTGGGGGTTGATGTCCTGGAAGGCGACCGTGGTGGCGGTCTCCCGGACGATCGTGGCAGGCACGTCCCCGGACACGATCTTGCAGAACAGGCAGTCGGCCTGCGGCGCTCCAGCCGGGTCGGTCACGTCGCTCACGTCTCCTCGCGGGGCGGTCAGTGCGGCACGCGGTGCCGGGTACGGGGGCATGCTATCGGGGGCGGCCCGGGCCGGGCCGCCCCCGGGCGGGTCACGGCAGGGACGGGGGCACCTTCGCCGGGCGTTCGGCGAGGGCGGCCAGGGCGATGCGGACCGCCTCGTCCAACTGCGGGTCGCGGCCCGCCGCGTGGTCCTGCGGGGTGGGGACGACCTCGACGTCCGGGTCGACGCCGTGGTTCTCCACGGCGAAGCCGTACCCCTCCAACCAGATGGCGTACTTGGGTTGGGTGACGAGGGTGCCGTCCACCAGTCGGTAGCGGCTGTCGATGCCGACGACCCCGCCCCAGGTGCGGGTGCCGACGACCGGTCCGATGCCGAGCGCCCGGATCGCGGCGTTGACGATGTCGCCGTCCGAGCCGGAGAACTCGTTGGCGACGGCGACCACCGGACCGCGCGGGGCGTCCTGGGGATAGCTCGACGGGACCTGGCCGCGCGGCAGGTTCCAGCCCACGATCCGGCGGGCCAGCTTCTCCACCACGAGTTGGGAGGTGTGGCCGCCGCGGTTCTCCCGGACGTCCACGACCAGTCCCTCCCGCATGACCTCCAGCCGTAGGTCGCGGTGGATCTGCGCCCAGCCGGGTGCCTGCATGTCGGGGACGTGGAGGTAGCCGAGGCGCCCGTCCGAGAGTTCGGCGACCCGGGCCCGCCGGTCGGCGACCCAGGCGTGGTAGCGCAGCGGTTCCTCGTCGTCCAGCGGGACCACCACCACGTGCCGGGGCGTTCCGCCGGCGGCGGGCAGCACGGTCAGTTCGACCGGTTTGCCGGCGGCGCCGGCGAGCAGCGGGGCGGGGCCGGTGACCGGGTCGACCGGCCGGCCGCCGACGGCGAGCACGGCGTCGCCGGCGCGCACCGCGACGCCGGGGGCGGCCAGCGGGGAGCGGGCCCGCGGGTCGGAGGTCTCCGAGGGCAGCACCCGGTCGATCCGCCAGTGCCCGTCCGGGTGGCGGGACAGGTCGGCGCCGAGCAGGCCCTGGGCCTCGCCGTGGCCCCAGCCGCCGCCGGGGACCACGTAGGCGTGGGAGGTGCCGAGTTCGCCGTGCACCTCCCACAGCAGGTCGACGAGGTCGTCGTGGGTGGCGATCCGGTCGAGGACGGGCCGGTAGCGGTCGAGGACGGCGTCCCACTCGACGCCGCCGAGGTCGGCGCGCCAGAAGTGGTCGCGCATCAACCGGCCGGTCTCCGCGTACATCTGGCGCCACTCGGCGGCCGGGTCGACCTGGTGACGGATGCGGGAGAGGTCGACGGTGAGGTGCGTGTCGCCGTCCTCCTCGGAGGGGGCGCGCCGGTCGCTGGGGACGACCTTGAGGACGCCGTCCGTCCAGAGCAGCACCCGCTTGCCGTCGCCGCTGACGGCGAAGTGGTCGGCGGCCGAGGCCAGGTGCTCCACCCGGCGCTGGGCGAGGTCGTACCGTTCCAGGTCGGCCTTGGGGGACGGGTCGTCGGGGGTGGCGCGGGCGGTGCCCAGGACGCCGACGACCGGGTGCCGCAGCCACAGGACGCCGTCCTTGGCGGCGCGCAGGGTGGTGTAGCGGCCGGACTCGACGGGGAACGGGACGATCCGGTCGGCGAGCCCGTCGAGGTCCACGCGGGTGGTGGGGGTGCCCTCGCCGTCCGGGGTCTCGTCCTTGTCGGGGGCCTCGAAGGGCCGGCCGTGGCGCTGCGGGCCGAACGGGGACGGGGTGGCGGCGGCGAGCGTGATCAGGTGCGGGCGGGAGCCGCCGAGGAACGCCAGGTCGAAGACGTGCTCGTCGTAGACGGGGTCGAAGGCGCGGGCGGAGAGGAACGCGAGGTGCTTGCCGTCCGCGGTGAAGGCGGGGGCGTAGTCGCGGAACCGCAGCGGGGTGGCCTCGGTGACGGTGCCGCCGGCGAGGTGGGCGAGCTTGAGCTGGCAGAGCGGCTCGGGCCCGGGGTGCGACCAGGCGAGCCAACCGGAGTCGGGCGAGAAGGTCAGCCCGGAGGCGTCGCCGTGTTCGCTGCGGTCGAGTTCCCGGATCTCGCCGGTGGCCCGGGTGAGCAGCAGCACCCGGCCGTCGTGGGAGGCGACCGCGGCGTGCGCGCCGTCCGGGGCGACGGCGAGGTCGAGGACCCGGCCGAGGCGGCCGGCGCCGATCCGGTGGGGCGTCGGCCCCTCCGGCGCCGTCCCCGCCGCGGGGACCTGCCGCTCGGCCGGGGTGCCGGTGGCGGGGGCGAACTCCAGGGCGTCCTCCCCCTCGGCGTCGGTGACCCACACCACGTGTTCGGCCCCGTCCGCGCGGAAGGTGCGCGGCATCCTGGCCCGCACCCCGGGCGCGGCGGCGAGGACCCGGGCGGGGCCCTCGCGGTGGGTGACCCAGTGGATCGAGCCGCGGACGGAGACGGCGCTGCCGCGGCCGGTGTGGTCCGGCCGGGCGGCACCGAACCAGCGGGCCGCGCTGACGGGGTGGGGCTGGAGGTCGGTGCGCTGGCCGCCGAGGCGGACGTCCAACCGGCGCGGGGCGGCGTCGGAGAGGTCGTCCAGCAGGAACAGTTCGCCGGCGCTCGCGTACACCACCCGGGTGCCGTCGCCGGCGGCGTGCCGGGCGTAGAAGCCGTCGACGGGGGTGTGGCGGCGCAGGTCGCCGCCGTCGGCGAGGGAGGAGTACAGGGCGCCCACGCCCTCGTGGTCGGAGAGGAACGCGATCCGCTCCCCCGCCCACACGGGGTACTCGACGTTGCCGTCGAGGTCCTCGTGGAGCCGGACGAAGGCGCCGTCGCCGTCCCGGTCGATCCACAGCTTGCCGGCGGTGCCGCCCCGGTACCGCTTCCACCAGGCGGCCTCGCGGCCCATCGGGGCGGAGAGCAGCACCACCGTGCCGTCGGGTCCGGTCACCACGTGGCCGACCGGCCCGTACGGCAGGGTCTCGGCGGGGCCGCCGTCCAGGGGCACCGCGCGGGCGAGGCTGCGGCGCAGGCTCGCCTGGTCGTGGGTGGCGAGGGCGAGGACCCGGCCGTCCGCGGTCCAGCCGCGGACGGCGGTGCGCGGGGACCCCCAGTGGGTGAGCCGCCGGGAGGGGCCGCCGTCGACGGGCGCCACGTGCACCTCGGGGGCGCCGTCCCGGGTGGAGGTCCAGGCGACCGTGGTGCCGTCCGGGGAGATCCGCGGATGGTGCACGGGCACGTTGTCGGCGCTGACCCGCCACGCGCGACCGCCGTCGAGCGGTGCGATCCAGACGTCGTCCTCTGCTGTGAAGGCGACCAACTCGCCGTGGACGTGCGGGTACCGGAAGTACGCAGACTGAGTCACCTGATCACCCTAGGCAGGGGTGGGTCTCCCGGTCAGCGGTTTCGATCACTTCGGGCCAGCTCAGGGGCGTTTCGGTGCCCGCTTCGGCTCGGTTTCCGATGGCTCCCGGACGGCGTCAGTCCCAGCGGCCGGTGCGGCTGAGCACCAGCGCGGTGGCGACGGTGCCCGCGGTGGAGGTGCGCAGCACGCTGGGGCCCAGTCGGTACGCGCCCGCCCCGGCCTCGGTGAACGCCGCCAACTCCTCCGGGGAGACGCCGCCTTCGGGTCCGACGACGAGGACGATCTCGCCCCGTGCGGGGAGTTCGGCGGTCGCGAAGGGCTCGCTGCCGTACTCGGGGTCCTCGTGCAGGACGGCCGCGAAGTCGGCGGCCGCCAGCAGGGCGGCGACCTGCTTCGTGGTCATCGGCTCGGAGACCTCGGGGAAGCGCACCCGCCGGGACTGCTTGCCCGCCTCGCGGGCGGTGGAGCGCCACTTGGCGAGGGCGCGGGCACCCCGGTCGCCGCGCCACTGGGTGACGCAACGGGCGGCGCTCCAGGGGACGATCGCATCCACGCCGGTCTCGGTCATGGTCTCGACGGCGAGTTCGCCGCGGTCGCCCTTGGGCAGCGCCTGGACCACGGTGACCCGCGGGTTCTCCACGGGTTCCTCGGAGTAGGAGGAGAGGAGGACGATCAGTCGGTCCTTGCCCTCGGAGCCGATGACCGAGCAGTCGGCCCAGCGGCCGAGGCCGTCGGTGAGGACGACGTCCTCGCCGGGGCGCAGCCGCTTCACGGACACCGCGTGGCGACCCTCGGGCCCGTCGAGGACGTACCGTCCGCCGGGCGCCGCGAAGCTCTCGTCGAAGGGGGGTACGACGAAGACGGGTGCGGTCATGCGGTCCTCCCGTGGGCCAGGACGTCCGCGGCGTCCTCGATCTCGGCGGTCAGCGTCTCGACCAGTTCCCCGGCCGGCAGTTCGCGGGCGAGCCGGTGCCCCTGCCCGGCCCAGAGTGCCATGCCCTGCGGGTCGACGGCCTTGGCGGCGGCCTTGCGCAGCGGTGCCGTCAGGTGGTGCACCTGCGGGTAGGCGGCGGGGGCGTACGGCCCGTGTTCGCGCAGGAAGCGGTTGACCAGGCCGCGGGCGGGGCGACCGGTGAAGGCACGGGTGAGTTCGGTGCGGACGTACAGCGGGTCGGTGAGGGCCTGTTTGTGCATGAGGTGGGCACCGGACTCGGGGGTGGGCACGAAGGCGGTGCCGAGTTGGGCGGCGTCCGCCCCGGCGGCGAGGGCGGCGGCGATCTGGGCGCCGCGCATCAGCCCGCCGGCGGCGATGACGGGTATTCCCACCTGGGCCCGGATCAGGGGCAGCAGGGTGAGCAGGCCGATGCCGGCGGCGTCGTTGTCGAGGCTGTCGCGGTGGGTGCCCTGGTGGCCGCCGGCCTCGACGCCCTGGGCGATGACGCCGTCCGCGCCGGCCCACTCCACGGTGCGGGCCTCCTCCGGGGTGGTGGCGGTGACCAGGGTGAGGGTGCCGACCTTGCGCAGGGCGTCGATGACCTCGCGGGTGGGACAGCCGAAGTGGAAGGAGACCACGGGCACCGGGTCGTCGAGGAGGATCGCCAGCTTGGCGTCGTAGCCGTCGTCGCGGCCGTGGTCCGGGTCGCCGAGTTCGACGTCGTACCAGGTGGTCTCGCCGGCGAGTTGGTGGCCGTAGACGGCGACGACCGCCGGGTCCGCGTACTCCGGTTGGGGCATGAACACGTTCACCCCGAAGGGTCGGCCCGTCAGGCTCCGCAGCTGTTTGATCTCCTGGTACATGCCGTCCGCCGTCTTGTATCCGGCGGCGAGGAAGCCGAGTCCGCCCGCATCGGACACCGCAGCGGCGAGCTGCGGCCGGGACACCCCACCCGCCATGGGTGCCTGCACGATCGGGCGCGAAAAGAGATCGGTCAGCGCGGAGGACATGGACGCATGTTGTCACGTCCGCCACACAAGTCCGAATCCAGCCGTACATTTGGCATATTCGGCCGCCGGTACTCCTCTACATATCGGCCACGAGGGGCCGCTGTCGCTGGTCAGTGGCGTACTTGAGGATTGGACCAGCCGCACAGCGGCGATTGTCGGCCACTCCCCTGCTCCACACGGGTGTTGACAAGAGTGCGCCCCTCGCTTCCGGGCCTCGGAAGGAGGGGCGCACCTCACGGAGCGTGGCGACCGCACTACGGTCAACGGCCGTTGAACGCGTCCTTCAGCCGGGAGAACAGGCCCTGCTGACCTGGCTGGAACTGACCGGTCGGTCGCTCCTCGCCGCGCAGCTTCGCCAGCTCCCGCAGCAGCCGTTCCTGTTCCGGATCGAGCTTGGCGGGGGTCTGCACCTCGACGTGGACGATCAGGTCACCGCGACCGCCGCCGCGCAGATGGGTCACCCCGCGACCGTGCAGCGGGATCGACTGGCCGGACTGGGTGCCGGGCCGGATGTCGATCTCCTCCAGGCCGTCCAGCGTCTCCAACGGCACCTTCGTCCCCAGCGCGGCGGCCGTCATCGGGATGGTCACCGTGCAGTGCAGGTCGTCGCCGCGCCGCTGGAAGACCGCGTGCGGCAGCTCGTGGATCTCGACGTAGAGGTCACCGGCGGGACCGCCACCGGGGCCCACCTCGCCCTCGCCGGCGAGCTGGATGCGGGTGCCGTTGTCGACACCGGCCGGGATCTTCACGGTCAGCGTGCGGCGGGAACGGACCCGGCCGTCGCCCGCGCACTCGGGGCACGGGGTGGGCACCACGGTGCCGAAGCCCTGGCACTGGGGACAGGGCCGCGAGGTCATGACCTGGCCGAGGAAGGACCGGGTCATCTGCGAGACCTCGCCCCGGCCGCGGCACATGTCGCAGGTCTGGGCGCTGGTTCCGGGCGCGGCGCCCTCGCCGTTGCAGGTGGTGCAGACGACGGCGGTGTCGACCTGGATGTCCTTGGTGGTCCCGAAGGCCGCCTCGTCCAGCTCCACCTCCAGCCGGATCATCGCGTCCTGCCCGCGCCGGGTGCGGGAGCGCGGGCCGCGCTGGGACGCCGTGCCGAAGAAGGCGTCCATGATGTCCGAGAAGTTGCCGAAGCCACCCGCGCCGAAGCCGCCGGCGCCGGCGCCGCCCGACTGGGACAGCGGATCGCCGCCGAGGTCGTAGACCTGCTTCTTCTGCGGGTCCGACAGCACCTCGTAGGCGGCGTTGATCTCCTTGAACCGCTCCTGGGTCTTCGGATCGGGGTTGACGTCCGGGTGCAGCTCGCGCGCGAGCCTCCGGAACGCCTTCTTGATCTCGTCCTGGGACGCGTCGCGGCGCACGCCGAGTACGGCGTAGTAGTCCGTGGCCACTTACGACTCCGCCAGGATCTGTCCGACGTAACGTGCCACTGCGCGTACTGCTCCCATCGTTCCCGGGTAGTCCATGCGGGTCGGGCCGACCACGCCGAGCTTGGCGACTGCCTCGCCGCCCGAACCGTAGCCCACCGACACCACGGACGTGGAGTTGAGTCCCTCGTGGGCGTTCTCGTGACCGATCCTTACGGTCATGCCCGAATACTCGGCCTCGCCGAGGAGCTTGAGGAGCACGACCTGCTCCTCCAGCGCCTCCAGCACGGGCCGGATGGTGAGGGGGAAGTCATGTCCGAAACGGGTGAGGTTGGCGGTGCCGCCGATCATCAACCGTTCCTCCGTCTCCTCGACCAGCGTCTCCAACAGGATGGAGAGGACGGTCGAGACACTGCCCCGGTCCTCGGCGTCGAACACCTCGGGCAGGTCCTGCACCAACTGCGGCACGTCGGTGAAACGCCGGCCGGCGACCCGGCTGTTGAGCCGGGCCCGCAGATCGGCGAGGGAGGTCTCGCCGAAGGGGGCGGGACAGTCCACCATGCGCTGCTCGACCCGGCCGGTGTCGGTGATCAGGACCAGCATCACCCGGGCCGGGGCCAAGGACAGCAGCTCCACGTGCCGCACCGTGGAGCGGGTCAGGGACGGGTACTGCACGACGGCGACCTGTCGGGTCAGCTGCGCGAGCAGCCGGACCGTGCGGCCCACCACGTCGTCGAGGTCCACCGCGCCGTCCAGGAAGTTCTGGATGGCCCGGCGTTCCGGGGCCGTCATCGGCTTGACGCCGGCCAGCTTGTCCACGAACAGGCGGTAGCCCTTGTCGGTGGGGATGCGCCCGGCGCTGGTGTGCGGCTGGGCGATGTACCCCTCCTCCTCCAGCGCCGCCATGTCGTTGCGCACGGTCGCCGGGGACACGCCGAGGCTGTGCCGCTCGGTCAGCGCCTTGGAGCCGACCGGCTCCTCGGTGCCGACGTAGTCCTGGACGATGGCGCGCAGCACCTCCAGCCTGCGTTCGCTGAGCATCGCGCACCTCCAGCTCCGTCTGCCCCAGCGGTGGACCCGCCCGGCCCGGTGGACCGGAGCTTGGCACTCATCACCTTCGAGTGCCAGCGTCCCCAGCCAAGTGTACGGCCGGTGGGCGTGCCCGGAGCAAGGCCGTGACACGTGCGGCTGTCGCCGACCCGGGCGCGGGGACGGTGATCTAGCGTCGCGGCATGCGAACGACACGGGACATCGCCTGGACGGCGGAGGGTTGGGAGCGGATCGCTCCGCGGGTGGGACGGCGCAGGCTGCCCGGCTGGGACTGCACGGTCGGACTGGTGGCGGGCGAGCACGGCGCCCTGCTGGTGGACGCCGGGTCCACCCTGCGGGAGGGGACGGAACTGCGGGAGCAGACGGGGCGGCTGCTGGGCGGGCGGGGTGTGACGCACATCGCGCTCACCCATCCGCACTTCGACCACGTCTTCGGGGCGGCGGCGTTTCGGGACGCCGAGGTCCACGGGGCCGGCGGGCTCGGGACCGTCCTGGTGACCGGGCGCGAGGAGCTGCGGACCGATGCGGTGCGGCACGGGGTCGCCCCGGCGGAGGCCGCGGCGGCGGCCGGCGCGCTGCGCGCCCCCGGGTTCGAGGTGGCGGACGTGTGCGCCCTGGACCTGGGCGGCGTGTCGGTGGTCCTGGCGAACGTGGGCCCGGGGCACACCGGGCAGGACCTGGTCGTGGTGGTCGGCGACCGGTCCGACGGACGTCCCCCGGTGGTGTTCTGCGGCGATCTGGTCGAGGAGTCCGGCGAGCCCCAGGCCGGCCCCGACGCCTGGCCGGACCGCTGGCCCGGGGCGCTGGACCGGGTGCTCGCCCTCGGCGGTCCGCACGGGCGGTACGTGCCTGGGCACGGGGCCGTGGTGGACGCGGACTTCGTCCGGGCCCAGCGGGCGGAGCTCCACGCCCGGTGCGCCCCCGACGACGGGGCTCCGGGGACGCCCGGGGCCGACGGGGCGGCGGGGGGCCCGGGCTGAGGGGCGGGGCGCCCGGGCTGAGGGGCGTGAGGGCGGGCGGATCCGGGGGCTTGCGCCACCGTCCGCGCGCCCCGTTCCGGGCGGGACCGACCGGCGTTCTATCGTCTCGGAATGCGTCAGTACCCGGCGGACCTGACTCCGCCCTGGAAGAAGCGGGCCGCGGTGCCCGAGGTCGCGGCCGAGGTGGACCTGGTGGTGGAGGAGGTCGACACGGGCTTCTGCGGGGCGGTGGTCCGGGTGGAGGCCGGGACCGTCACCCTGGAGGACCGGTTCGGCAAGCACCGGGTCTTCCCGATGGCGCCCCGCGGCTTCCTGATCGACGGGGCACCGGTCACCCTGGTCCGCCCCGGCCGGCCGGCCCCGCAACGCCCCGCCCGCACCGCTTCCGGTTCCGTTGCCGTGCCGGGGGCGCGTGCGCGGGTCGCACGCGCCGGGCGCATCTACGTCGAGGGCCGCCATGACGCGGAACTGGTCGAGAAGGTGTGGGGGGACGACCTCCGGGTGGAGGGGGTCGTGGTGGAGTACCTGGAGGGGGTGGACGACCTGCCGGCGATCGTCGCCGAGTTCGCCCCGGGACCGGACGCCCGCCTCGGGGTCCTCGTCGACCACCTGGTGCCCGGCAGCAAGGAGTCCCGGATCGCCGCCGCCGTGACCGATCCGCACACCCTGGTCGTCGGCCACCCCTTCGTGGACGTCTGGCAGGCGGTCAAGCCGGCCGCCCTGGGCATCGCGGCCTGGCCCCGGGTGCCCCGGGGCCAGGACTGGAAGACGGGGGTGTGCGCGGCGCTCGGCTGGCCCCCGCACACCGGCGCCGCCTGGCAGCACGTCCTGTCCCGGGTGCACAGCTACCAGGACCTGGAACCGGAGCTGCTGGGTCCGGTCGAGCACCTCATCGACCACGTCACGGTGGGGTTCAGCTAGGGCCCCGACAAGAGGCCGAGGGTCCGCCCTTGACCCGTCAGCGTGCGAGCAGAGGCCGATCGGGTCTTCAGGGTCACCGTAGCGGACATGCGGACCGTCATCGGACACGTCTGCCCCCGCGCCCAGGCGTGGTTCGCATCCACCCGGGCCCGGCGCGTCAACGACACCATCGCCACCTTCCCTCTCGATGGGCTCCCGGGTCCCAGGCAGACCACCGGAAGGCCGTGAACACCGGAATCCCAAGGCACACCTGCCGAAGCACCGCCCCACCCTGAACACCCGCCCCACCTGGGAAAAGAATGAGTCAACAAGCTTGCAGAAAGCCTTAGTTGACGGGCCCAGGCGCCTATACCATCGCCTGCCCGGGGAGCCCCTGCGCACCCCGGGAGGGGAAGGGGGACGCCATGGTCGAGGCGGGCGAAAGACCTGCGGCACACCGGTCCGGACCGGGGCGGCGACCGGTCGGGGCAGGGCTCGCCCTGCTGGTGGCCGCGCTGCTCACCGGCTGCTCGGGCGACGGGGGGCCGGCGCCGTCCGGGGCTGCGCCCTCCGCGTCGGGGGCGTCGGCGAGCAGCGCCCCGCCCTCGACGTCCGTACCGCCCTCTGCGTCCGGGGTGGCATCCGGGCCCCCGTCTCCGACGCCCGCCGCCCCGTCCGCTCCGGCACCCTCGACCGCCGCGGAGCCGCCGACCTCGCCCTCGGCCGCCGGGGAGCCGCCGACGGAGGGGACGACGGAGAGGACGACGGGGGCCGCCGCGCTCTGGGGCGGGGAGTACGCCGGCACCGCGGAGGTGTCGGTCGAGGTCCACGACTACTGTGGGGCGGGCGGGGCGCGCCGATCGGCGGACCGCGCGACCTACTCGTTGCCCGGCACGCTCAGCCTCAGCCGGCCCCGCACCGGCGGCGGATTCACCGAGGACAACCCGTTCTCCCTGGTCCTCGCCGTCGGGCAGCCCTCCGACTCCGGGGCCCTGTCGCTGTGGTCGGCCGCCGTCAGCACCACCTCGGGCCAGGACCTCTCGGGGAACCCGCGGGACCCGAACCTGCTGCTGACGTACTGGGACCTGGACTGGTCGGACGGTCGGCTGGCCGGGCGGCTCACGGACCCGCACATCCAGGAGGCGGTGGCGCTGAACCTGTTCAACTGGTCCACGGAACTCGTGCCGTGCCGACCCGAGTTGGGGCAGCTCCCGGGCGCCCATCCGCACGCCCTCGCCGCCGGCACCACCCTCGACGGGCGGCTGGACGACGGCGGTCTGTCGCTGACCGCGCAGGGCACCACCCAGGACGGCCTGCTCACCTTCCGCTTCACGTTCACGGGGAGTGCCTCATGACGGACACCGCACCGACCGGACGGCCGGGACACCCGCGGCCCGCCCCGGGCGCCGACCCGCTCGACGGATGGGGCGTGCGCGTCGCGCGGTGGGCCGGGTGCCGGGAGACCTCGGTGGCCGCCCAGCTCACCCGGGCCTACGCGGCCGGCGGGACGGAGCGCCGGAACCTGTTCCGCACCGGGCGGCACGCACCGGGCGGGCTGGGCGGCGGCATCGAGACCGTGCTGCCGCACCTGCTGGACGCGCTGGCGTACGCGGGGGGCGCGCTGAAGGCCGCCCTCGGCAGCCCGTACGTCAACAACGCGGTCGCCACCGCGGCGCTGGCCCTGGCCCTGCGGCAGCACGTCGAACGGTCCGGGCGGCCGGCGGACGAGGGAGCCGCCCCCGCGGTCGGCGAGGGCCCGAACGAGGAGGTCGTGGCGGCGGCGGTGCGCGCCTACGAACGGCTCCGGGCCCGCCGGGTCGATCCCGCGACGGCGGAGGCGCTGGTCTCCCGGCTGGTCCACCGGTTGCTGACCACCGAACGGCCCGAGGAGGTGGCGGCCTTCCTGGACGCCCTGGTGGCCGCCGAGCCGCCGGCGCCGGTGCGGGCCTCGCGCCGTGACCGGCTGCGGCGGATCACCGGGAAACTGCTGCGCCGTCCGGGCGGAGCCACGGGGACCGGCGGACGGTGACCACGCCCCCCGTGGTGGACGGCGGGCGGGGGCGACGGACGGTCTGGGGGCCGCCGCCCTGGCTGTGGCTGATCGTGGTGCTGCTCGCGGCGCAGGCCCCCACCGGGCTGTTCGCCTCGCACCGACGGGCGGCGGCGGTGGTGCGGGAGTGGCAGGAGGTCGGCGGGGGCGGTCGCCTCACGGTCGGGGTCCTGACCCTGGTCCAGTCCCTGCCCCTGGCCGTGGCCCTGGCCGCCGCCCTGGTGCTGCTGTCGCCCCGGGTCCGGATGCGGCTGGTCGAGCGGTGGAACGGGCTGATGGCCCCGGACGACCCTCGGGTGGCGCCGGACACGGCGGTCGTCTACGCGGAGATGCAGCGCTTCCTCACCGCCCGCGCGCCGGGCACCGTCCTGCGGGTCAGCAACCAGGTGCAGCAGCTCGCCCGGGTCTACCCCGGCGGGCGGCGCACCGCCCGGGTCGGCGTCTTCGTGCCGATGGTCACGCTCTGGGACGAGGACCGGGACGCGGCCCGCGCGGCCCTGCTGCACGAGTTGGGGCACCTACGGGCCGGGGAGCAGCACGTCTGCGGGCTCGGCAGTCCCTTCGTCGCGCTGGTGGTGCTCTGGCCGTACCTGCTGCTCGCCTTCGGGGTGGTGCCGGTGGCCCTGTTGTTCCTGGACGGGAACCCGACCGCTCCGCTGATGGGGGCGCAGGCGGTGCTGGTGCTCCTGGCCGTGCCCAAGTTGCTGCTGGTCGTGGTGGGCGCGCTGTGGTCCGCGGAACTGGCCGCCGACCGGTACGCGGGGCAGGCCGCCGGCCGGCAGACGCTGCGGCGCGGGTTCGACCGGGTGGAGCGGGGCGCGCCGGGTGGGCTGGCCCGGCTGTACCACCCGCCGGTCCGGCTGCGCCGCTGGTTCGCCGCCGAGCCCGATCGGTGGGCCCGTCAGGTGTTGCTGGTCCTGTGGTGGCCGGCCGCGGTGCTCGTGGAGGCGCTGCTCGACTTGCTCGGCGGGGCGCTGGCCCTCCGGCTGCTGGGCGGGGAGTGGGACGGCTGGGACGCCGCCTGGGGCGCCGCCCTGCGGCTCGCCCACGACCAGTTGGCCGCAGGGCCGCTGTGGTGGGGCGTCCTGGTAGCCCTCGTCGGGTGGCCGTTGGTGGCCCGCCGGTGGCCGCGGGGGTGGGGGTGGCACGGCGGGGAGCGCGGCGGGCTCCCGCGCGGGGCGTACGCGACGGGGGCACTGCTCCCGGTGGTGCTGCTGTGCCTCGGGCTGCTGCCCGGGCCGGCCGGCCCGGGCACGGTGTCCGACGGGCCGGCCCCTTCGGCGACGCCTTCGGCGGGCCCCGGGGACCTGCCCTCGCCCTGTCCGAGCCGATCCGCCCCCGCGCCGCCCTCGCCGCCGACCGACCTGCCGTCCTTCGAGGCCCCTCCTCCGTCGGGTGCCGCTCCGGCGCCGGAGCGGGAGCGCGCCTTCCGCACCGTGCGGGTACGGACGGTGACGCCGCTGTCGGGCACCCCACCGGGCACGGCCCGGGACCTGGCCGACCGGCTGGGACGCGCACGGTGGCGGCTGGCCGCGGACGGCACGCTCACCGCGGACCTCGACGCGGTCCCGGCCCTGCGCACCACCTCGGTGGGCGGTGCCACCCGGCTGCTGTACGGGGAGCGGACCGGAACGACCGAGGTCAGCGCCACCACGACCTGGGTGTGGGCCCGGTTGCACACGCCCGAGGGCCGGCCCCCCGAGCTGCACCTGGTCCGGGCGGCCACCCTGGCCACCCGGGCCGTGGTGGCCTGCCGGGCCTCGGCCTCCACCACCACCTCGGCGGCCCGTCTGGTGCTGGAGCTGGGCGCTCCCTGACCGCCGGGCGCCGGCGTGCGCGCCGGGGTGTCCTCAGTCCACGAGGTCCCGGACCACCGCGTCCGCGAGCAGGCGCCCCCGCAGGGTCAGCACCGCCCGGCCGCGGCGGTGCGGCTCGGCTTCGAGGAGCCCGTCCGCGAGGGCGCGGTCGGCCGCCGCCCGGCCCCGGGGCTTCAGCAGCTCCAGCGGGCAGCCCTCGCTCAGCCGCAGTTCCAGCAGGACGCGCTCCACCCGCCGGTCCTCGGCCGACAGCAGCTCCCGGCCGGCGCCCGGGGAGCGCCCCTCGGCCAGCGCGGTGGCGTAGGCGCCGGGGTGCTTGACGTTCCACCAGCGCACCCCGCCGACGTGGCTGTGCGCGCCGGGGCCCGCGCCCCACCAGTCCGCGCCCCGCCAGTACAGCTCGTTGTGGAGGCAGCGGCCGGCCTCGGAGGTGGCCCAGTTGGAGACCTCGTACCAGGTGTAGCCGGCGGCGGCGAGGGCGTCCTCGGCGATCAGGTACCGGTCGGCGTGCACGTCGTCGTCGGTCATCGGGATCTCGCCGCGGCGGATCCGCCGGGCCAGTCGGGTGCCCTCCTCCACGATCAGCGCGTAGGCCGACACGTGGTCCGGGCCGGCGCCGATCGCCGCCGCCAGGGAGGCGCGCCAGTCCTCGTCCGACTCGCCGGGGGTCCCGTAGATGAGGTCCAGGTTGACGTGGTCGAAGCCGGCCGCCCGGGCCTCGGCGACACAGCGCTCGGGCCGGCCCGGGGTGTGGGTGCGCTCCAGCACCTCCAGGACGTGCGGTCGGGCGCTCTGCATGCCGAACGAGATCCGGTTGAAGCCGCCCTCGCGCAGCGCGGCCAGGTACGCCGGGTCGACGGAGTCCGGGTTGGCCTCCGTGGTGACCTCGGCGTCGGGGGCGAGCCCGAACTCGTCGCGGACCGCGGCGAGCATGCGCACCAGGTCGTCCGCGGCGAGCAGGGTGGGGGTACCGCCGCCGACGAACACGGTCCGCACCGGCCGGGGGTCGTCGCCGAGCACCTTGCGGGCCAGGCGGACCTCGTCCACCAGGGTCGCCGCGTAGTTGTCGCGGGAGGCGAGGACGCCGCCGGTGCCGCGCAGCTCGGTGGCGGTGTACGTGTTGAAGTCGCAGTACCCGCAGCGGGTCGCGCAGTAGGGGACGTGGAGGTAGAACCCGAGGGGCCGGTCGGCGGCGCCGACGAGCGCATCGGCGGGCAGCGCCCCGGTCTCGGGCACGGCCTCGCCCTCGGGGAGTACGGCAGGCATGCACCCATTGTCCCCCGTCCCGGCGGTGCGCCCGCACCGGTCGGGGGACGGTCCGGTCACACGGCCTGGAGGACCAGGATGGCGAGGTCGTCCTCCGGGGCCTCGTCGCCGAAGGCGTGCACCTGCTCCCGCAGCCGGGCCGCGATGGCGTCGGCGGAGAGGCCGGCGCAGCCCGCCAGGGCGACGGTCAGCCCCTCCCCGTCGTCGAACTGCCGGCGGTCGGCGCTGCGGCGTTCGGTGACCCCGTCGGTGACGCACAGCAGGGTGTCACCCGGCGCGAGGACGAAGGAGTCCGCCCGGTAGGTGGCGTCCTCGACCACGCCCAGCAGCACCTGGGACCGGCTGACCACGGACACCTCCCCGTCCGGGCGCAGCACCAGGGGCAGCGGGTGGCCGGCGGAGGCCAGGGTGCAGCGGACCCCGTTCGGGGTGGGCACCAGTTCCCCGTACAGCGCGGTGAGGAAGCGCGGCATGAAGCCCTCGGGCGGCAGCGGGCCGCCCTCGGCGCCGGCGAGGGCCCGCGCCCCCGCCTCGGCGGCTTCGGTGGCGTCGTCCAGCAGCAGGCGGTTGATCCGGTCGAGGACCTCGCCGACCGCGTACCCCTCGCGGGCCAGCAGCCGCAGCCACGGCCGGGCCAGCCCGATCACCACCGCCGCCTCCGGTCCCTTGCCCTGGACGTCGCCGAGGGCGAAGCACCAGCGGCCCGGGCCGGCCGGGAACACGTCGTAGAAGTCCCCGCCGGGGCCGCCGCGCTCCCGCGGTTCGTAGACCAGGGCGCTGCGCATGCCCGGGATCTCGGCGACCGAACTGGGCAGCAGACCGCGTTGCAGGACCCGGCTGATGGTGGCCTGCCGGGTGTACTGGCGGGCCGCCCCGATCGCCAGGGCGACCCGGCGGCAGAAGTCCTCGACCAGGCCGGTCACCTCGTCGGGGAAGCGCAGCAGCCCCGAGCGTCCGATCAGCAGGGTGCCGAGCAGGCGGCCGGCCACCACCAGGCGGAAGGCCACGGCGGCGCCCAAGGACTCGCCGGACCCCAGCGCGGCGCCGGGCCAGCGCACCGGGACGCCGCCGGTGCGCAGCGGGTCGCCGGTGAGCACCGGGGGCTCCTTCTCCAGCGCCCGGCGCAGTTCCTCGATCCGGTCCTCGCTGCCGTGCCAGACCCGGGCCAGCCGGTGGTGGCCCGGGGGCAGGGTGCCGGTGCCGGAGCCGGTCCGGTCGGCCTCGTCGCTGAGCCAGACCGCGCACCAGTCGGCGAGGCGGGGCACCAGGAGCTGACCGGCGAGCGTGGCCACCAGGTCCTCGTCCAGTTGCCCGGCGAGCAGTTCGGACGCCTCGGCCAGGAACGACAGGGCGCCGCGCCCCACCCAGTCGGGTTCGCCGCCCGGCGCCCACCGGGTGGCGTCGGCGGAGGCGCGCGGGGGCAGGGTGAGCGCCGGGCCGGAGGGCAGCGGGCCGGCCGGGCCGGAGGTGCCGTCCCCACCGGCCGCGGGCACCGCGGCCCAGCCGGGACCCGTGGGGCGGGTGCCCTCGGGCGGGGAGCCGGCCATCACCCCGTAGCCCGCCACCGCCTCGTAGCCGGGCATGACCACCTCGTCCACCGCGCCCCGGGCGTCGGCGAGGACACCGGGCAGGCCGAAGCCGCGGGGGCGGGCGGGGAGACGGGCCCACACGGTCTTGGTGCCGGGCCGGTAGGTCACGCCCCAGGCGGTGGCGAGGCGGGCGACGAGTTGGAGGCCCCGGCCGTACTCGGGTGCGTCGCTGGTGCGGGCCGCGGTGGCGCCGTTGATGGGGCGGGCGGGGTGCAGGTCGGAGACCTCGATCACCAGGGCGCCCCGTGCCTCCGGACCGTCCGCGGCGGCCCGTCCGTCGACGGTCCGGGGCGGGTGGGCGCCGGGAGCGTCCGGGTCCCCGGCGGCTTCGGACGCGGGTGCCGGGCCCGGCAGGGGATCGGCGTCCGGTGCGGGGACCTCCGCATGCGCGGGAGCGTGCGCCGGTGCATGCGGGGCCTCGGTGCGGGGCGGGTCCGGGGTGACGGTGTCCCGGTCGCCCTGGTCCTCCGGGTCGCCCCGGCGTTCCGAAGGGTCCCGGTCGTCCCGGGCGTCGAACGCGTCGACGTCCTCCGGAGCATGCTCCTCCCAACGGCAGAGCAGCCCCACGTCCGTGCCGGCGTGGACGACGGCATTGGTCACCAACTCGCTGACCAGCAGGGTCGCGTCCTGCACCAGACGGTCCGGTATCCCGGGTGCCGGCGGTAGGCCCTCCGGAGCCTCCGCGCCCTCCTCGGCCGCACCGTCGCGGGCCCACCGCCCGAGGACCTCACGGGCGAACACCCGCGCGGCCGAGGGCGCCAGGGAATTCCCTGGTAGTGATGTGCGTGCCACGCGCGCGCCCGCGCGCCCCCTTGCTCGACGTACACCGGTGGCTCCGGCCACTCCGGCACGGACCGTGCTCTCCCGTCGCATCGGAACGGACCCCACTCCTACGGCTGCTGGGAACTTCGGACGAATGTGCCTCGGGCGACAAGGACAGGGTGACAGACCGACCGTGCCCATACGCACCGAGTGACCGAACTGGGTCACCCCGAACGGTGGAGCAGGATGCGCTCGACAGGACGAGGACATCCCCTGCACGGCCGGCGAACCGGCTACCGCGAACGGCGTACCCCGGACACGCTCGCCCGCCCGGGCGGAAGCCCTCGGGAGCCGATCATGCAGGGACCAGCAGCACCGCAGGGTGTCTCCGGTCGCCCCGCCGGGGCTCCGGCGGCCGGCCCGGGCCCGGGGATTCAACCCCTGGGCGGGAGCACGACCGCAGGGAGCGAGGGCACCCCGAGCACGGGGGTGCGCCGGAGTCGGAAGCACAGCACACACAGGGGGCGCACGGTAGCAACCGACCGCCGTCGGTTCCGCCGTGCGCCCCGGGCGCGTTCAGGCTTCCTTCGTGCCCGCGTACATCTCGTCCAGCAGGTGCCGGAACTCCCGCTCCACCACCGGCCGCTTCAGCTTCAGGCTCGGGGTCAGGTCCCCGTGCTCGACGTCCAGATCGCGCGGCAGGATGCGGAACTTCTTGATGGTCTGCCAGCGTTGGAGATCCCGGTTCAACTCGTCGACGTACCCCTCGACGAGGGCCGTCGTCGCCGGCTCGGCCAGCACCTGCGCATAGCTGCGGTCGGCGAGGCCGTGCTCGGCCGCCCACCCCAGGATCGCCGTCTCGTCGAGGGCGACGAGCGCACTGCAGAAGTTGCGGTCCACCCCGTGCACCACGACGGCGGAGACGTACGGGCAGAGCGCCTTGAGCCGACCCTCGATCTCGGCCGGGGCCACGTACTTGCCGCCGGAGGTCTTGATGAGGTCCTTCTTGCGGTCGGTGATCCTCAGGTACCCGTCCTCGGAGAGCACCCCGATGTCCCCGGTGTGCAGCCAGCCGTCGCTCTCCAGCACCTCGGCGGTCTTCTCGTCCAGCCCGTGGTAGCCCGCCATGATGCCGGGGCCGCGCAACAGCACCTCGCCGTCCTCCGCGATCCGCACCTCGGTCCCGGGCAAGGGCTTGCCGACCGTGCCGGTGCGGTACGTCCCGGCCCGGTTGACGAAGGAGGCCGCGGAGGACTCGGTGAGGCCGTAGCCCTCCAGGACGTGGATGCCGGCGCCGGAGAAGAAGTACCCGATCTCGGGGGCGAGGGCCGCCGACCCGGAGATGCAGGCGCGCAGCCGACCGCCGAACGCCTCGCGCAGCTTGGCGTAGACGAGGGCGTCGGCCACCTTGTGCCGGGAGCGCAGCCCGAGCGGGACCTCGGCCCGCCCGGTGCGGCGCAGGGCGTCCTGGGAGGCGCGCGCGTACTCGCGGGCGACGGCAGCGGCCCACTGGAAGATCCGGTACTTGGCGGCGCCGCCCGCCCGGGCCTTGGCCGCCGCCCCGTTGTAGACCTTCTCGAAGATCCGGGGCACCGCGGCCATGTACGTCGGCCGGACCACCGGCAGGTTCTCGACGATCCGGTCGATGCGGCCGTCCACCGCGGTGACGTGACCCAGGTCGATCTGGCAGGAGAGCAGCACCTTGCCGAAGACGTGGGCGAGCGGCAGCCACAGGTACTGGACGTCGTCCTCGCGCACCAGGCCGGTCCCGGCGATGGCCTTGGCCAGGTACGACCAGTTGCCGTGCGGCAGGCGCACGCCCTTGGGGCGGCCGGTGGTGCCGGAGGTGTAGATGAGGGTGGCGAGCCGATCGGCGGTGATCGCCGCGACGCGTTCCCGGACCGCCTCCGGCCGCCGGGCGAGCAGGGCCGTGCCCCGGGCCTCCAGTTCGGCGAGGGTCAGCACCCAGCCCTCGGGGTCGTCCGGGTCGGGTGCGTACCCCTCGGGGTCGACGAGGACGACCCGGGCCAGTTCGGGCAGGTGCTCGCGGGACGCCCGGGCCGCGGCGAGGTGTTCGACGTTCTCCACGACGAGCACCCGGCTGCCGGAGTCGGCGACGATGTACGCCGCCTCGGCGGCGGTGGTCTGCGGGTAGACGGTGGTGTTGGCCGCGCCCGCGCACAGGATGCCCAGGTCGACGAGGATCCACTCCACCCGGGTCGCGGACATCAGCGCGACCCGTTCCTCGGGCGCCACGCCCAGGTCGACGAGCCCGGCGGCGATGGCGTACACCCGTTCGGCGGTCTGCCCCCAGGTCAGGGACCGCCACTCGTCGGGGCCCCGGCCGGAGGCGGGAGGCACCGGATACCGGTACGCCTCGGCGTCCGGGGTCCGTTCGACGCGGTCCTGGAACAGGTGGGCCACCGAGGGCGGCCGGTTCTCGATCAGGGTCTGGTTGTCGCTCACGACGTCCTCCGGGCCCGCGACAGTGCGTGGTGCGTCCGAACTGTGTGCGGCTGGTGCGGCTGGGGGTGACTGCCTGCTTGACTCACAAGTAACTACCGGGCAGTGATCAGACTAGGACGGACGTTCCCCCTGCGTAAGGGGCCGGACGCGGCGGCCGGTAACGGTTCTCGATCGGTGCGGACACGGCCGGGCCCGCCGGGGTCCGGCGAGGTGCGGCCGGTGGACGTGGCGACGGGCCCGCCGCCACGTCACCGTGGCAGCGGGCCCGTCGCGGGACGCCGGTCGTGCGGGTCAGCTCACTTCTTGGCCTTGCCGCCGTCGTCGCTGGAGAGCACGGCGATGAACGCCTCCTGGGGGACCTCCACGGACCCGACCATCTTCATCCGCTTCTTGCCCTCCTTCTGCTTCTCCAGCAGCTTGCGCTTCCGGGAGATGTCACCGCCGTAGCACTTGGCGAGGACGTCCTTGCGGATGGCGCGGATGGTCTCCCGGGCAATCACCCGGGAGCCGATCGCGGCCTGCACCGGCACCTCGAAGCTCTGCCGCGGGATGAGCTCCCGCAACTTGGCGACCAGCCGGACCCCGTAGGCGTACGCCTGGTCCTTGTGGGTGATCGCCGAGAAGGCGTCCACCTTGTCGCCGTGGAGCAGGATGTCCACCTTGACGAGCTGGGCGGTCTGCTCGCCGGTGGGCTCGTAGTCGAGGGAGGCGTAGCCACGGGTCTTCGACTTCAGCTGGTCGAAGAAGTCGAAGACGATCTCCGCGAGGGGCAGGGTGTAGCGGATCTCGACCCGGTCCTCCGAGAGGTAGTCCATGCCGAGCATCACACCGCGCCGCGCCTGGCACAGCTCCATGATCGAGCCGATGAACTCGCTGGGCGCGAGGATCGTGGCCCGCACCACCGGCTCGGACACCTCGTCGATCTTGCCCTCGGGGAACTCGCTCGGGTTGGTGACCACGTGCTCGGTGCCGTCCTCCATGGTCACCCGGTAGACCACGTTGGGGGCGGTCGCGATCAGGTCGAGGCCGAACTCCCGCTCCAGCCGCTCCCGGACCACGTCCAGGTGCAGCAGCCCGAGGAAGCCGACGCGGAAGCCGAAGCCCAGCGCGGCGGAGGTCTCCGGCTCATAGACCAGCGCGGCGTCGTTGAGCTGGAGCTTGTCGAGCGCCTCGCGCAGGTCCGGGTAGTCGGAGCCGTCCAGCGGGTACAGACCGGAGAAGACCATCGGCTTCGGGTCCTTGTAGCCGCCCAGGGCCTCCTCGGCGCCCTTGTGCTGGCTGGTGATGGTGTCACCGACCTTCGACTGCCGGACGTCCTTCACGCCGGTGATCAGATAGCCCACCTCGCCCACGCCCAGCCCGTCCGCGGGCAGCATCTCGGGCGAGCTGACGCCGATCTCCAGCAGCTCGTGGGTGGCACCGGTGGACATCATCCGGATGCGCTCGCGCTTGTTGAGCTGGCCGTCGATGACCCGGACGTAGGTGACGACGCCGCGGTACGAGTCGTAGACCGAGTCGAAGATCATCGCGCGGGCGGGCGCGTCGGCGACGCCGACCGGGTGCGGCACCTCGGCGACGACCCGGTTGAGCAGGGCGTCGACGCCCACCCCGGTCTTCGCCGAGACCTTCAGGACGTCGTCGGGGTCGCAGCCCACCAGGTTCGCCAGTTCCTCGGCGAACTTCTCCGGCTGGGCGGCCGGCAGGTCGATCTTGTTGAGCACCGGGATGATCGTGAGGTCGTTCTCCATCGCCAGGTACAGGTTGGCGAGGGTCTGCGCCTCGATGCCCTGGGCGGCGTCCACCAACAGGACGGTGCCCTCGCAGGCGGCGAGCGAGCGGGACACCTCGTACGTGAAGTCCACGTGTCCCGGGGTGTCGATCATGTTGAGGATGTGGGTGGTCCCCAGGTCGGGGCCCTCGGTCGGCGCCCAGGGCAGTCGGACCGCCTGGGACTTGATCGTGATGCCGCGCTCCCGCTCGATGTCCATGCGGTCGAGGTACTGGGCGCGCATCTGCCGCTGCTCGACCACCCCGGTGAGCTGGAGCATGCGGTCGGCTAGCGTGGACTTGCCGTGGTCGATGTGCGCGATGATGCAGAAATTGCGGATCAGAGCCGGGGCGGTACGGCTGGGCTCTGGCACATGCTGAGAGGTCGCGGGCACGCAGGGTCCTGTCTCTTGAGGCTTCTCACGCCTCGGCTCGGATCGTTACGTAGCCCCCATCGTCCCATGGGTGGCGGACTGCGGCCGGTTTGGGCCGCCCGCGGGCCGACTGGTAGCCTGGGCCGCTGTGTCTCCTGCCCTCTCAGCCGGGGACACGAGGCGGAACGCCGGAGTCCCGACGGTCCGCACGGCACCCCGGTCCGACCGTCCCGTACGGCCCCGGCCCGTGGCGCCACCGACGAAAGACATCACCGGCGCGTGCGGGTCCCGTCCCGTGCTCGCCTCTGAACCTGAAAAGGCTCCTTCGTGGCGAACATCAAGTCCCAGATCAAGCGGATCAAGACCAACGAGAAGGCCCGGCTGCGCAACAAGGCCGTCAAGTCCTCTCTGAAGACCGCGATCCGTCGCACCCGCGAGGCCGTCGCCGCCGGCGACGTCGAGAAGGCCACCGCCGCGCAGCGCGAGGCTTCGCGCAAGCTCGACAAGGCCGTCTCGAAGGGCGTCATCCACAAGAACCAGGCCGCCAACAAGAAGTCGGCGCTGGCTTCCCAGGTCGCCGCCCTCAAGGGCTGAACCGTGCGCGTGGGGCCCGCCCCCACGCCCGGGACCGCGGTACGGACCGGGTCGTGACGCCGTCACGCACTCGACCCGCCGCATCGACTTGACGCCGGAGGGGACCCAGCGGGCCCTCTCTTCCGCTCCCGTCCGGCACCTCGAACCGGTACGCGGCCTGCGTTCGCCACGCGGGTACCGGCTCACCATCGTGGACCGAGGGCCCCGCACCCCGCCTTCCCCAGGCGCGGTGCGGGGCCCTCGGCGTGCGCGGACGGCTTCTCAGTTCCGGCGGGAGCGGGCCGCCCGGGCGATCGCGACCACGGCCTTCTCCAGGGCGTACTCCGGGTCGTCGCCACCGCCCTTGACCCCGGCGTCGGCCTCCGCGACCGCCCTGAGCGCCACCGCCACCCCGTCCGGGGTCCAGCCGCGCATCTGCTGACGGACCCGGTCGATCTTCCACGGCGGCATGCCCAGCTCACGGGCGAGGTCGGCGGGCCGGCCGCCGCGGGCCGAGGAGAGCTTGCCGATCGCCCGTACCCCCTGGGCCAGCGCACTGGTGATCAGCACCGGGGCGACCCCGGTCGACAGGGACCAGCGCAGCGCCTCCAGCGCCTCCGCGGCCCGCCCCTCGACGGCCCGGTCGGCGACCGTGAAGCTCGACGCCTCCGCCCGGCCGGTGTAGTACCGGCCCACGACCGCCTCGTCGATGGTGCCCTCGACGTCCGCGACGAGTTGGGCCGCCGCCGACGCCAACTCCCGCAGATCGCTGCCGATCGCGTCCACCAGCGCCTGGCACGCCTCCGGGGTCGCGGACCGGCCCAGCGCGCGGAACTCGCCGCGGACGAAGGCCAGCCGGTCGGCGGGCTTGGTCGTCTTCGGGCAGGCCACCTCACGGGCGCCCGCCTTGCGTGCCGCGTCCAGGAGCCCCTTGCCCTTGGCCCCGCCGGCGTGCAGCAGCACCAAGGTGATCTCCTCGACGGGCGCGCCGAAGTACGCCTTCAGCTCCTTGACGCTGTCGGCGGAGAGGTCCTGGGCGCCGCGGACGACGATGACCTTGCGTTCGGCGAAGAGCGAGGGGCTGGTGAGCTCGGCGAGGGTGCCGGGCTGGAGTTGGTCGGAGGTGAGGTCGCGGACGTCCGTGTCGGCGTCCGCGGCCCGCGCGGCGGCCACCACCTGCTGCACCGCGCGGTCGAGGAGGAGGTCCTCCTGGCCCACGGCGAGCGTGACGGGGGCGAGCGGATCGTCGGTTGCGGTCTTCTTGGCCATCACGCCCCAGCATCCCACGTCCCACTGACGCTCCCCGGCGCACGGCGACGGGCGCCGGTCCGGCGGCGGACGCGGTCAGGGTTCCTCGCGCCAGCCCTCCCACTCGGCCGCGAAGTCGTCGAGGCCCCGCGGATCGAGCCGGCCCTGCGGGTCCTCGACCACCACCAGCCACTGGGCGTCCTCGGCGTCGTCCTCCCCGGCCAGGGCGTCCCGGACGAGTTGGGGCTCCTCGCGCACCCCGAACCGCTCGGCCAGGGCCTCGGCCGCCTCCTCCGCGGCGTCCCGGTCGGGCAACACCAGCACGTGTCTCACGTCGCTCACCCGGCCATTGTCCGGCACCGGGGCGGGCCCCCGCGCCGGCGGGGTCCGGTCGCCGTCAGCCCTTGGGCACGACCTGGATGTCGAGGGCGACCTCGATGCTGGGGCCGATCGCCGCGATGCCCCGGGCCAGCATGGTCTGCCAGGTGATGGTGTAGTCGTCGCGGTGCAGTTCGGTGGTGGCCCGGCAGGCGGCCCGGGGTTCGCCCTCCATGCCGTTGCCGAGGCCCAGGTACTCGGTGTCCAGCGTCACCGTGCGCGTCACGCCGTGCAGGGACAGCGCTCCCACCAGGTGCCAGCGGCTGCCGCCCCGGTGGACGAACCGGTCGCTGTAGAACTCCAGGGTGGGGAAGCGCTCCACGTCCAGGAAGTCCCCCGACCGCAGGTGGTCGTCCCGCATCTTCACGTTGGTGTCGATGGAGGCCGCGTCGATCACCACGTGGAGGGCGGAGTCCTCCATCCGCTCGCCGATCCGCAGGGCGCCGGCGAAGGTGTTGAACCGGCCGTGGATGCGTGCCAGTCCGATGTGGCGCGCGGTGAACGCGACGGAGGAGTGGGTCGGATCGATCGTCCAGTCTCCGGCGCCGGGCAGCGCCTGCGGCGGCACCGGCTGGAGCAGCACGTCGCCGACCGGGACGTGGGCGCCCTCCGGAACGGTGGCGCTCCCCCGGTAGGGGGTGTACCCCTCGGACTCGACCACCACGCGGTAGTCGCCCACCGGCACGGTCGCCACGAACTGGCCGAAGGGGTCGGTGCCACCGCTGACGACCGGGCGTCCGACCGCGTCGGTGACCGTCAACTCCGCGTTCCGCACGGGCTCGTTCACCAGGTCGAGGACCCGGCAGCTCAGGACGCCGGCGGATGGGGGCACCGGGACCGCCGAGACGGGGGACACCCCTCGTGCGTTCTTACGGTTTCCCAGCCAACGGCCCAGCATGCCCGAAACACCCCATGATCGTATGACGTCACCCGACGTTCAATCGGAAAGGCATTCGACCACCTTCGCTCCTTGCGAAGCAAACTCACCGACCTTCCACACTCTCTCGCCCATACCTCCACTTCTCCGGGAAATCCCAGTTCAGACCCGCTTATGTCGCCCGTCTCCACTTTCATCCGACCATTCGCACCGCCTTTCCGTGCGCAATGCCCATGGCTCACGGTCCGGGGCCGGTCGTACTCACCTCCGCCGCGCCGTCCCCGGTGCCGACCACGGCCACCGAACCGTCCCGGTCCGTGCGCAGCACCGTGGCCCCGGCCGCGCGCAGGGCGGTGAGGGTGCGGGTCGCCGGATGCCCGTACGGATTGTCCGCGCCGGCCGAGATCAGCGCCAGCCGCGGTCCGGTGCGGGCGAGCAACTCCGGGTCCTGGTGCGCCGACCCGTGGTGGGCCACCTTCACCACGTCCGCCCGGGCCGGGCGGGTGGACAACGGCCCCCGGGCCAGGGCCCGTTGCGCGGGCGGCTCCAGATCGCCCAGCAGCAGCATCCGCAGCCCGCCGCTGCGCACCCACAGGGTCACGCTCGCATCGTTGGGTTCGAGGGCGACCGTGCCGGCACCGGGCTGCGGCGGCCACAGCACCTCCCAGTCGACCGGCCCGACCCGGCGGCGCTCCCCCGCCACCGCCTGGCGCAGTGGCACCCCCTGGGCGGTGGCGAGCCGCCGCACCGCGGCGGCCTGGGCGGCCGGCTCCGCGAGTCCCGTCGTCTCGATCACGCCCACCTCGCGGCCCCGCAGCACCCCGGGCAGTCCGGCCACGTGGTCGGTGTGGAAGTGCGTGAGCAGGACCGACGGGACGCGGGTGATCCCCAGGCGCCGCAGGCAACGGTCGATGCGCCGGGGGTCGGGCCCCGTGTCCACCACGACGCCGGTGGCCCGCCCCGCCGCGAGGACCAGCCCGTCCCCCTGGCCCACGTCGCACATCACCAGCCGCCACCCGGGCGGCGGCCAGCCCGTGACCCAGCGGGTCAGCGGCACCGGACGCACCACCGCCACCACGGACAACAGCACGCACGCCAACGCCAGCCAGCGGTACCGCAGCACCCAGCCGGCCAGCACCACCGCCCCCGGGGCGAGCGCCACCAGGAGCAGCGCCGCGGGCCAGCCGCCGGACCAGGCAATCGACCCGCCCGGCAGCGACGCCCCCGCCCGGGCGACCCCGGCGATCCACTCCACCGGCCACCCGGCACACCAGGCCAACGCCTCGGCGCAGGGCAGCAGGACCCAAGAGAGGGCCAGCGCGCCGAAGCCCAGCACCGTGGCGGGGGCCACCGCGAACTCGGCGAGCAGATTGCACGGCACTCCGACCAGGCTGACCCGCTCCGCGAGCACCGCCACCACCGGAGCGCACACCACCTGCGCCGCAGCGGCGGCGGCCACCGCCTCGGCGAGCCGCCCGGGCACGCCCCGGTCGCGCAGGGCCGCGCTCCACCGCGGCGCCACCGTGAGCAGGGCCCCGGTGGCGAGGACGGAGAGCAGGAATCCGGGGCTGCGGGAGAGCCACGGGTCGTACAGCACCAGCAGGAACACGGCTGCCGCGAGCGCGGGGAGCAGCGAGCGGCGCCGCCCGGTGGCCATCGCCAGCAGGGCGATCCCGCCGCAGGCGGCGGCCCGCACCACGCTGGGTTCCGGCCCGCAGACCACGACGAAGCCGAGGCTCAGTGCCGCGGCCAGCGCCGCCGTGGTGCGCAGCGGGATGCCCAGCCTCGGCGCGAGGCCGCGGCGCTCGGCCGACTGCGCGGTGCCGGGCGGGCCGATCAGCAGGGCCAGCAGGATCACGAAGTTGCCGCCGCTGACCGCCAACAGGTGCGTCAGGTCGGTGGCCTCGAACGCCTCGCGCAGTTCGGGACCGATGCGTGAGGTGTCGCCCACCACCAGCCCGGGCAGCAACGCCCGTGCATCGGGCGACAGTTCCGCGGTCGCCTCCCGCAGCCCGGCGCGCAGCCGCCCCGCGATCCGCTGCACCGTGCCGGGGCCCGCCACCGGGTGCGGTCCCCCGCTGCCGTCCACCCGCAGCACGGCGGCCACGTCCACGCCGTCCCCGTAGGGGGGCGACAGCCGTGCCGTGGTCCGCAGCCGGCTGGAGGGAAGCACCGCCAGCCAGCGCTCCCGCTCCCGGCCCGCGTCGACGAGGACCAGCACCGGGGTCCGGGTGGCGGTCGTCGCGCCGTCCGGGCCGCGCACCCGGACCACCCGGGCGTCCACCAGGAGCGGGGGCGGCGGTCCCCCGCCCGCCGACCGTTCCCGCGCCGGGCGGGGGTCGGCAGTCACCTCCCACTCAACGGTGGCGGTGGCGTAGCGGGCCGCGAGCTCCGGCACCGGGCCGCGCCGCACGTCCGCCGCGTGCAGGGCGGCCGTGGTGGTGGACGCCGCCAGGCACAGCAGGACCAGCGCACCGGTCGGGTGCCCCCGCCGAGTGCGCGGCGAGCCGCGGCGGCGCAGGGGCAGCAGCAGGACGGCTCCGACGAGTGCGCCGACCGCTACCCGGGCCGGGTGTCCGGAGGGAGCCCCCAACGCCCAGGCGGTGGCCGCCCAGACGGTGAGCGCGGCCGGGACCAGGCGCAGGTCGGCGGGGTCCGTCCGGTTCGTCGTCGGGTGGGCCGCCGCGGGGGACGGTCGACCCGAGGAGGGGGCGCGCACGACCGTCCTCACGGCTGCACCAGGTCCTTGAGGTCCGCGTAGCGGCGTTCGCCGATTCCGGTCACTTCCCGCAGCTGTTCCACGCTGCGGAAGGCGCCGTGCGCATCGCGGTGGTCGATGATGCGGCGCGCGAGCACCGGGCCCACCCCGGGCAGTGCGTCGAGTTGTTCGGCGGTCGCCGTGCTCAGCGGGACGGGGCCGGTCGGTGGGGTCGGCCCGGAGCCGCCGGTCGTGGTGGTGCCCGGGGGCGGTCCGGTCGGGGGCACGCCGACCACGACCTGCTCGCCGTCGACGAGGACCCGCGCCCGGTTGAGCCCCGTCAGGTCGGCCCCGGGGCGCACGCCGCCGGCGGCGCGGAGCGCGTCCGCGACCCGGGCACCCACGGGCAGCCGCAGGACGCCCGGTCGTCGGACCTCGCCCCCGACGTCCACCACCACCCGGCGCCCGTGGGGCGTCGCGGAGGCGGCGGGCGCGGTCCGTTCCGGGGGCGCGGGGCCCACCGCCTCGGGGACCCGCACCGGTTGGGGCCGACCGTCCCGGAAGTGGTGGACGGCCAGCACGAGCGCGAGGACCAGCACCACAGTGAGGGCGACGAACCCGCGCCACTCCAGTGCGCAGCGCGTGCGGAGCCAGAGCGGCAGTCGTTCCCGTACGGACAGTGCGCCGCGGTTCAGGCGGCCGAGGGGCCGGCCGTCCGCAGGGGGCGGGTGCGGTGGTGACGGGTCGCCGGGAGCGGTGCCGGGCATGGTCCCGGAAGGGCCGGAGGGATGGCGGTCGGGCGGTCGAAGGTCCATGCCCCCGACGGTAGACATTCCCCGTCACTCTCGGTGATCATGAACAAATCCCGGGGATCACCGGCCCGTTGTGGATAACTCCGCCACTCGTTCCAGCGAATCCCCCACGTCCGAGTTGACGTCGAGTCAGTGGATGCGGGTGGCTCAGGCCCCACCGGGCCGTGCGGAGACCACGACTCCCAGCAGCCCGGGCCCGGTGTGCGCCCCGATCACCGCGCCCACCTCGCTGACGGGCACCTCGCCCAGTCCGGGCAGCCGTTCCTGGAGCCGTTCGGCGAGCCCGGCGGCCTTCTCCCCGGCGGCGAGGTGGTGCACCGCGATGTCGACCGGGCCGATGACGCCCGCCCGTTCCACCGCGATCTCCTCCAGCCGGGCGATCGCCCGTGCCGAGGTGCGCACCTTCTCCAGCGGCTCGATCCGCCCGTCGACCAGCTGGAGCAGCGGCTTCACCGCGAGCGCGGAACCGAACAGGGCCTGGGCGGCCCCGATCCGACCGCCCCGCCGCAGGTAGTCCAGGGTGTCCACGGAGAAGTAGGCGGAACTCCCCTCGGCCCGCTTCTGGGCCGCGGCCACCACCTCGTCGATCGAGGCGCCCGCCGCCGCGGCCTGCGCGGCGGCCAGGGCGCAGAACCCCAGGGCCATGGCGATCATCCCGGTGTCGACCACCCGGACCGGTATCGGCGCCGACCGGGCGGCGAGCACGGCCGCGTCGTAGGTGCCGGACAGTTCGGAGGAGAGGTGGAGGGAGACGATGCCCTCGGCCCCCGCTTCGGCGGCCCGCCGGTAGGTGGCGGCGAAGACCTCGGGGGCCGGGCGGGAGGTGGTGACCGGCCGGCGCTTGCGCAGCGCCTCGGCCAGGGACCGGGCGGAGAACTCGGTGCCCTCCTCCCAGGCACGGTCCCCGATGACCACCGTCAGCGGCACCAGGACGATGTCGTGCTGTCGCACCGCCCGCTCCGGCAGGTAGGCCGTGGAATCGGTGACGATGGCGACATGGCGGGACATGGCTTGGAGGTTACCCGCCCCGGCGGGAGCACGGCAGGCCGGGCCGGGGGCGGCCGGCCGCCCCCGTTCGCCGACGGGGTCCGGCCCGCTCATGACGGAGCGGGCTCAGGTGGTGCTCTCGGGCCGGGGCTGCTTCTTCTCCCAGGGACGGCTGGGCTGCGGTCCGGTCGGAGCGATGGCGGGGCGGGAGGCGGCTGGCTGCTGCTCCTCGGGGCGGGGCTCGCGCCGGGCGGGCTCGGGCTCCGGCGCGGCGGGGGGCTCGGACCAGGAGAAGGGGGCGTCCGCGGCGGGCGCGCTGGTCCAGTGGCGCAGCGCGTCCGACTCCATGCCGATCTGCTGGCTGAGGGTGTCGAGGTCGTCGTGGGCGAAGCGGTGGGCCCGTTCCCGCGCGGCCCAGCGCAGGGCGTCGGCGGATTCGGTGATCTGGTCGGTGCGCCGGCGCAGTTCGGGGAGGACGGTGGTGAGCTGGGTGCGGTCGGGCTCGGTCTCCAGCCGCTTCAGCTCGCGGTCCAACTCCTGCCCGTGCACGCTCAGCCGCTCGAAGAGGGCCAGGGACTCCTTGAGGGACTCGTCCTCGGCGACGCCGGCCTGGAGGGCGTCCTGGGTGGCGCGCATGGAGGTGCGCAGGGTGAGCCGGAGCTGGGCCAACTCGCCGGCCGGACCCACCTGGGTGTAGGTCTTGGCCTTGAGGGTGGTGTCCTCGACCCGGCGGCGGGCCTGGTGGATGGTGCGGTCCACGCTGCGCTTCGCCGCACCGACCACCTTGACCGCCGCGTAGCCGCCCACGACCACGAAGAGCACCACGAGCAGCACCAGGGCGATCAGCAGTTCCATATGAGTCCTCTCCCCGGTCCTCTCCTGCTCTACCACGGTAAACGCAAAAGGCCCGTTCGGGAGTTCCCCCGCGCCCCGACTCCGCCGCGCACGTCCCCCAGGGGAGTTCCCGGAGTCCGGCGCGGGCGGCTCAGGGGAGGGGTCCCTCCCCGGAGCCGCCCGGCGGCCGTACCGGCTCAGGCCGGCACGATGTTGACCAGCTTCGGGGCCCGGACGACGACCTTGCGCACGTCGGCGCCGCCGAGTGCGTCCCGCACCTTCGCGTCCGCCAGGGCCAGGCGCTCCAGCTCCTCGTCGGAGACGTCCGGGGCGACCTCCAGCCGGGCCTTGACCTTGCCCTTGACCTGCACCACGCAGGTGACGGTCTCGTCCACCAGGTGGGCGGGGTCGGCCACCGGGAAGTCCCGGTGCACCACGGAGTCGGTGTGGCCCAGCCGGCGCCACAGCTCCTCGGCGACGTGCGGGGCCAGCGGGGCGATCAGCAGCACCAGGGGCTCGGCCACCGCGCGCGGGAGCGGTCCCTCGGTCCGGGTGAGGAGGTTGTTCAGCTCGGTGATCTTGGCGATGGCGGTGTTGAAGCGCAGGCCCTCAAGATCCTGGCGCACCCCCTCGATCGTCTTGTGCAGGGCGCGCAGGACGTCCTCGGCGGGGGCGTCCCCGGTGACGGTGACCTCGCCGGTGGCCTCGTCCACGACGTTGCGCCACAGCCGCTGGAGCAGCCGGTACTGACCGACGACGGCACGCGTGTCCCAGGGGCGGGAGACGTCCAGCGGGCCCATCGCCATCTCGTACAGGCGCAGGGTGTCGGCGCCGTACTCGGCGCAGATCTCGTCCGGGGTGACCGCGTTCTTCAGGGACTTGCCCATCTTGCCCAGCAGTCGGCTGACCTTCTCGCCCCGGTGGAAGAACTCGCCGTCGCGCTCCTCGACCTCGGCGGCGGCCACCGCGATGCCCCGGGCGTCGCGGTAGACGTACGCCTGGATCATGCCCTGGTTGAACAGCTTGTGGAACGGTTCGGGCGAGGAGACGTGGCCCAGGTCGTACAGGACCTTCGACCAGAAGCGTGCGTACAGCAGGTGCAGGACCGCGTGTTCGGCGCCGCCGACGTACAGGTCGACGCCGCCGGTGGGCGCGCCCTCGCGCGGGGACATCCAGTAGCGGTCGATGTCGGGGGCGACCAGCTGCCGGTCGTTGTGCGGGTCGAGGTAGCGCAGCTCGTACCAGCAGGAACCGGCCCAGTTGGGCATGGTGTTGGTCTCGCGGCGGTAGCGGCGCGGGCCGTCGCCCAGGTCCAGGGTGACGTTGACCCAGTCGGCATTGCGGGACAGCGGGGTCTCGGGCTGGGTGTCGGCGTCGTCCGGGTCGAAGGTGCGCGGCGAGTAGTCCTCGACCTCGGGCAGTTCCAGCGGGAGCATCGACTCGGGCAGCGGGTGGGCGACGCCGTCCTCGTCGTAGACGATCGGGAAGGGCTCGCCCCAGTAGCGCTGGCGGCTGAACAGCCAGTCGCGCAGCCGGAAGCTGACGGTGCCCTCGCCGATGCCCCGGCGGGCCAGCCACTCGGTGATGCGGGCCTTGGCGTCGACGACGCCCAGGCCGTCCAGGGAGACGCCCTCACCCGTGGAGTTGACGAGCTGCGCGTCGTAGGAGGCGAAGGCGTCGTCCCAGGTGGCGGGGTCGGTGCCGCGGTCGTCATCGGGTTCGACGACGCAGCGCATCGGCAGCTCGAAGGCGCGGGCGAAGGCGAAGTCGCGGGAGTCGTGCGCGGGCACGGCCATGATGGCGCCGGTGCCGTAGCCCATCAGGACGTAGTCGGCGATGAAGACGGGGATCTGCTCGCCGCTGACCGGGTTGGTCGCCCGGGCTCCCGTGAAGACGCCCGTCTTCTCCTTGGCGTCGGCCTGGCGTTCCACGTCGGACTTGGCGGCGGCCTGCTTGCGGTAGGCGGCGACGGCCTCGGCGGGGGTGGCGTGGCCGCCGGTCCAGACCTCGCGGGTGCCCTCGGGCCAGGCGGCCGGGACGATCCGGTCGACCAGGTCGTGCTCGGGCGCCAGGACCATGTAGGTGGCGCCGAACAGGGTGTCCTGACGCGTCGTGAAGACGGTGATGGCCTCGGCGCCGGGCACCGCCTCGGGCGTGCCGGAGACGGCGCCGGTGACGGCCGCCGCCGCGGCGCCGTCGACCGCGACCGGGAAGTCCACCCGGGCGCCCTCGGAGCGGCCGATCCAGTTGCGCTGCTGGAGCTTGATGGCCTCGGGCCAGTCCAGCCCGTCCAGGTCGTCCAGGAGGCGGTCCGCGTAGGCCGTGATGCGCATGTTCCACTGGCGCAGCTTGGCCTTGAAGACCGGGAAGTTGCCGCGCTCGGAGCGGCCGTCCGCGGTGACCTCCTCGTTGGCCAGCACGGTGCCGAGCCCGGGGGCCCAGTTGACGGGCGCCTCGGAGGTGTAGGCGAGGCGGTACTCGCCCAGCACGTCGGAGCGCTCCTTGGCGCTCAGCTCGTGCCAGGACCGGGCGGTGCCCGGCACGGCGCGCTCACCGGACGCGAACTGGGCGACCAGGTCCTCGATGGGGCGGGCCCGGTCGGCCTCCTCGTCGTACCAGGAGTTGAAGATCTGGAGGAAGATCCACTGCGTCCACCGGTAGTACGCGGGGTCGATGGTGGCGATCGAGCGCCGCTGGTCGTGGCCGAGGCCCAGCCGGCGCAGCTGCCGCTTCATGTTGTCCATGGCGGCTTCGGTGGAGACCCGGGGATGGGTTCCGGTGGCGATCGCGTGCTGCTCGGCGGGCAGGCCGAAGGCGTCGAAGCCCAGGGTGTGCAGGACGTTGTGCCCGGTCATCCGCTGGTAGCGGGCGTACACGTCGGTGGCGATGTACCCCAGGGGGTGGCCCACGTGCAGCCCGGCACCCGAGGGATACGGGAACATGTCCATGATGAACTTCTTGGGACGGGCCACCACGGCCGGGTCGCCCGCGAGGTCGCCGCTCGGGTTGGGCGCCCGGTAGGTGCCCTCCGCCTCCCAGACGTCCTGCCACCGTCCCTCGATGGCGGTGGCCAGGGTCGCCGTGTAGCGGTGCGGGGCCACGGCCTCCGCGGCGCTGTCCGCGGCGGCGGGGGAAGAATTCGTCTCGCTCATGGTCCCTACAAGCTCCATCGATCGTCATCTGCCTGCGGTCGTCGACCACTTCGCCCGGTGGCGACGAGGTCCGGAAACGAAAAAACCCCTCGCACAGGAGGGGGAGCCGCGCCGATGCCGACCGGACTCGCGGCCTGCGGTCCCCCGAGGCGGCCCGGTCGGGTCCTCAGGTGTCCGCCGTCGTCCGTCAGGGTCCGGTCGGTACTGATCAGCGCGGCCCGCTAAGCAGAAGGCCTACGGCACGCATGGCGCCAGAATACCCCAGGGGTCAGGGCCCCGGCGACGCGCCCCGAGGGCTGCGATTACCGTGCGTACCCCTCCTTAACGGGACAACATCCGGGGCGGATCGCACCGCAGCGCGAAGCAATGGCCAAAACTCCATACTCAGCGCTCTGACCTCAACCTAGAGTGCCGCAGCGGGACCACCGTGCCGCGCCTTTGGGAGTCGCCCCATGAACCCCCACCACCCCAGACCCCTCCGGAGTCCCCGGGGCCACCGAGCGCCCCGCGGGCGCGGGCGGCGCCCCCGGCGCGCCGGCGCCCCGGACGGACGGGCGCGCCGGACCCGGCGGCTCCTCGGAGCGGCAGGAGCGGTCCTCCTGCTGCCGCTGCCCGTCGTCCTCGGCGGCGACGGGCTGAGGGACTTCGTCGACCACTGCGCGGGGGTGCTCGCCCTGGTCTCGCTCACCTGCTCGGTCGGCTGGGGGCTGCTCGCCTCCGACCGCCTCCTGCTGAGCCCCCGTCAACGGCTGCTGGCCCAGGCCGCCCACCGGACGACGGCGGTGGGGGCGCTCGCCTTCCTGCTGCTGCACCTCACCGTCAAGCTCGTCCTGGGCCGCACCACCCCGCTGGCCGCGCTGGTCCCCTTCGGCCGCGGCCTCACCGGCTCCGCCGGACTGATCGGGCTGGGGTCGCTGGCCGCGCTGCTGATGCTGGTCGCGGGCCTCACCGGCGCCCTGCGCGGCGCCTTCGCCTCCCCCGCCCCGGTGGCGGCCCGCTGGCGCTCGGTGCACGCGCTCGCCTACCCCGCCTGGTGCGCGGCGCTGCTGCACGGACTGCACGCCGGACGGCCCCCCGCGGGCTGGGTGACGCTCCTGTACGGGCTCTGCCTGCTGGGGGTGCTCGCCCTGCTCGGGCTGCGCGCGGCGCCGCCCGAGGTGCGTCGCCGGGCCGCCGAACGGTTCCTGGCCGCGCTGGCGCCCCAGCCCGTCGAGGCCCCGGCCCCCGCCGCCGTACCGCCCCCGCCGACCGTGCCGCCGCGCACCCCGCCCCCCGTCGACCGGTGGCCGACGGCCCCGCGCGCGCCCGTCCCGTCGACGCCCGTCGCGGAACCCGCCGTCCACCACGGGGGCGAGCCCCATCTGCGTCCGCACCCGGCCGTGGAGTACGCCCCGGCGGTGGACCCGGACGGCACCGCGGGCGCCGACGTCTCCCGGGCCGTCGCAGGAGGCGGGCAGTGAGCGCCGGCGTCACCTCGCTGCCCGAGGTGCCCGAGGTCCGGGCGGCCGGGGTGCCCCGGCTCACGGCCGGCTTCGACCTGGCCGAACGGCTCGACCTCGCCGGGCATCTGGTGGTGCACGGCCCGCTGCCCCCGCTGAGCGGCGAACGGCTGGCCGCGCTCGCCGAGGGGATCGCCCTGCGCGGACGCGGTGGAGCCGGCTTCCCGTTCGCGCGCAAGCTGCGTGCGGTGGCCGACGCGGCGGTCCGCCGGGGGGTGCGCCCCGTGGTCGTGGTCAACGGCAGCGAGGACGAGCCCGCCTGCCGCAAGGACACCGTCCTGCTCAACCGTGCCCCGCACCTGGTCCTGGACGGCGCGCTGCTGGCCGCCGAGGCCCTCGGCGCGCGCACCCTGGTGGTCGGGGTGACCCGGGACTCGACCCGGCGGTCGACGGAGCGGGCCCTCGACGAGCGCGGCCTGGCCGACCGGCGCGGGGCGGGGCTGCGCGCCCGGGTGCAGCGCAATCCGCACCGGATGGTCACCGGCGAGTCCTCCGCGCTGATCCGCTCGATCGACGGCGGGCCGGCCAAGCCCCCGGGGCGCAAGGTGCGGGCCGCGGAGACCGGGGTCGGCGGGGCGCCCACCCTGCTGTCCAACGCCGAGACCTTCGCCCAACTCGCCGTGGCGGCCCGGACCGGCGTCGACCGCTACCGCTCCACCGGGGTCCCCGACGAACCGGGCACGGTCCTGCTCACCCTGTCCGGCGCGGTGGCCCGGCCCCTGGTGTTGGAGGCGCCCTCCGGGGTGCCGCTGCGGTACGCGCTCCAGCTCGCCGGGGCGCCCGCCGACCCGCAGGGGGTGCTGACCGGGGGCTACCACGGCCGGTGGCTGGACCCGGCCGCGGCCCACGGGGCGGTGGTCTCCCGGGCAGCCCTGGAGCGGGTGGGCGGCCGGTTGGGGGCCGGGGCCGTCCTGCCGCTCGCCCGGGACACCTGCCCGCTGGGCGAGGCGCTTCCGGTGGCCCGTTGGCTGGCCGGGGAGAGCGCCGGGCAGTGCGGGCCCTGTCACCGGGGGCTGCCGGCCGCGGCCCGGGGCCTGGAGGAGGTGCTCACGGGCGGCGGACCGCTCGCCCTGGAGGCCCTGCGGCAGATCACGGACGCCGTACGGGGGCGGGGGGCCTGTCGGCACCCGGACGGCTCGGCCGACTTCGTCGAATCGGCGCTCGTCGCCTTCGCGGACGACCTGGCCGCGCACGTGCTGGGCGGTGGCTGCGGCCGTCCGGTGCGGGCGGTGCTACCGCTGGGGACGGGCGGGGCGGGAGCGGTCGACGGGGACGCGGGCGAGGCCAGCGGGCGGGTGCTGACCGTCGACTGGACGCTGTGCGAGGGGCACCGCCTGTGCGCCGACATCGTGCCCGAGCTACTCCCGATCGGGCCGGACGGCTATCCCTCGGTCGCCGAGGTCCCGGTGCCGCACCGGGCGCTGGCCGACGCCGAGCGGGCGGTGCGTCGGTGCCCCGCGCTCGCCCTGCGGTTGGAGGCCGATCCGCGGCACGCCGCCGGGCCGCAGGCACCGGGCCGGGGCCGTCGGGCCCTGCGCCGCGGCCGGGGATGACGCCGGCGGAGGCGCACGGAAAGCGGAAGGTCCCGCCCGGGCGACCGGGCGGGACCTTCCGCTTCCACTTCTTGTGGAGCTAAGGAGAATTGAACTCCTGACCTCCTGCATGCCATGCAGGCGCTCTACCAACTGAGCTATAGCCCCGTGCTGCGTGCTTCCGGGTTTCCCCGGCGGCGACGCCAACACTAACGTCCCCTCCAGCCGTTCACCAAATCCGTTCCGGGAGCCCGTCCGGCCCCCGACGGCGGGCCGCGCTTCAGGCCGTGGCGAACGAGTAGAAGCGCTTGAGGGTGCAGTGCTCGTCCAGCAGCCGACCGTAGATCGGCTCCCCCTCCAGCTCCCGGTAGGTCTCGATGGGGTCGCCCTTGATGATCAGCGCCCGGGCGCACTCCTCGCACCAGTACTGGTAGTCGGAGTGGGCGGGCTCCATGTCCCGGACGATGGGCGTGCCGCTGCCGCACCAGTCGCACTTACGCCTGTGTGCACCCATCGCTCAGCTCCGGGGACGGCGGGGGCGGACCGGACCGGACGCGCCGGGCACGGCGTGCGCCCGGACGGGCGGCGCGGACGGGGTCGGACGGTCGGGACGGGACCCCGTGCGGAGCCCTCGGCGGGTGCGGCCCCCGTGGGGCACCCCCCGGACGAGGGGGCGGTCGCCCCCCTCGCGGATGCTCGAAGGCATCGCTTCTCCCTCCCGTCGGGCCGCGTCCCCAGCCGGCCCGTCGATTCTGCCACGCAAGGGCCGCCACGGTCAGCGACGACCGCGTACCGGTCCGGACACGGTCGGCGCCCGCCGCCGGCGCCACGCCCACCCGCGGCGGTGGCCCCCGGGCGCGGGGGAGTTCCGCGGCGGAGCGGGAACGAGAAAGGTGACCTGCCCCCGCTCGTGCGAGAACAGATCACCTTCGTCTGTGGAGCTAAGGAGAATTGAACTCCTGACCTCCTGCATGCCATGCAGGCGCTCTACCAACTGAGCTATAGCCCCGTGCGTTCTTCCCGCCCGGCGGGCTGAACAAGAAGAACTTTAGCCTGCGAGCGGCCGGAAAGTGAAATCCGCGTCCGCGGGTGCCGGCTCCGGCCGCACGGCGGTCTCAGTCGTCGTCGCCCAGGACCGGCTCGGGCAGGGTGCCCGCGTTGTGCTCCAGCAGACGCCAGCCGCGGGCGCCCCGGCCGAGCACCGACCAGCAGCAGTTGGAGAGGCCGCCCAGGCTCTCCCAGTGGTGGGAGTCGAGGCCCAGCAGGCGCCCGATGGTGGTGCGGATGGTGCCGCCGTGGCTGACGACGACCAGCGTGCCCTCCTCGGGCAGCTTGTCGGCGTGGGCGAGGACCACGGGCGCCGCACGGTCGGCGACCTCGCTCTCCAGTTCGCCGCCGCCCCTGCGGATCGGCTCGCCGCGCTTCCACGCCGCGTACTCGTCGCCGTACCGCTCGATGATCTCGTCGTGGGTGAGGCCCTGCCAGACGCCCGCGTAGGTCTCCCGCAGGTTCTCGTCGTGGGTGACCGTCAACCCGGTGAGCGCGGCCAGTTCGGCGGCCGTGCCGGCGGCCCGCTTCAGGTCCGAGGAGACGATCGCGTCCGGGTTCAGCGAGGCGAGCAACCGGGCCGCGCGGCGGGCCTGGAGGACGCCCGTCCCGGTGAGCTCGATGTCGCTGGTGCCCTGGAAGCGGCGGGCCAGGTTCCAGGAGGTCTGACCGTGCCGCCACAGGATGATGCGGCGGCTGCTCCCGGACTCGGAGAACGGCTTGAGGTCGGTGCGGCTGGAGGCGCTCATCGCAGTTCCCCGCCCAGCTCGCGCAGTTCGCCGGCCTCCTCGGCGGCCTGCTGGCGCTGCGCGTGCTCGGCGCCCTTGCCCCGGGTGGCCCGTGCCTCGGCGGGCAGCTCGATCTCGGGGCAGTCCTTCCAGAGCCGCTCCAGGGCGTAGAAGACGCGCTCCTCGCTGTGCTGCACGTGGACGACGATGTCGACGTAGTCGAGGAGGATCCAGCGCGACTCGCGGTCGCCCTCCCGGCGGACGGGCTTGGCACCCAACTCCTTGGCGAGCCGTTCCTCGATCTCGTCGACGATCGCCTTGACCTGGCGGTCGTTGGGGGCGGACGCCAACAGGAAGGCGTCCGTGATCGCCAGGACGTCGCTGACGTCGTAGGCGAGGATGTCGTGCGCGAGCTTGTCGGCCGCCGCCTGGGCGGCGGCGGAGATCAGCTCTAGGGAACGGTCCGTAGCGGTCACTGCGCGGCTTTCGTCGGTCGGTCAGTACCCCTCCAGGGTCTCACGGTCGGTTGACCGCGGACCAAACGATTACCGTGCGCGACCGCCGCGGCGGGCCGGCCGGGGTCACCGGCGCTACGGCGACTTCGGCGCGTAGTCCCGACCGAGGGTGACCTCGATCTGGGCGTTGCCCTCGACGGTGCCCTGCACGACGGCGGACGCGGGCAGGCCGAGGGTCTTGGCGACCTCGCCGGCCTCCTGACGGTGCTCGGCGTCCGCATGGACGACCCGGGTGGTCGTGGCGGCGCTGTGCTTGCCGCCGTCGACGACGGTGTAGCCGCCGTTGACCAGGACGACCCGGGCGGACTCGACGCTCTCGTCGCCGTCCGCACCGCTGGCGTCCCGGACGCCGACCCGGATCGCGTCGCCCTCGGCCGGGGCCTTGACGGTGCCGCCGAGCAGCGGCTTGACCACGGTCTCGGTGGCCTCGTCGGCGAGTGCGCCGCCGGACGCGACGGGGAGCAGCGCGGTCGTGTAGTCGCCGCCCTTGGCGCGGTCGGAGAGCCTGGCGAGGAAGGCGCCGAGGTCCTGTTCGGTCAGGGACGGGTCGAGGATCTGGGCGAGCGACTGGACCGTGACGGTGGCGGCCTCGGCGTCGGAGGACAGCTTGCGCAGGACGGCCTGCACGACCTGGCCGAAACGGGCGAGTTGGGCGTCCTGGGCCTCGCCGGGGGCGCGGTGGGTGGCGTAGGCGACGGCCATGGGACCGCTGAGGGTCTGCCGTTCGCCGCGCCGGACGAGCGGGGCCTGTCCCTTGGCCGCCTTCTCGGCGGGGACGTCGACGTCGGTGTCCACCTCGATGCTGCCGACGAGTTCGACCAGGTTGTTCAGGTAGGGGGTGTCGAGGCGCCAGGTGCCTTCGATGCGGGTGCCCAGCAGGGTGTCCACCGCGGTGCGGGTGCCGGTGGAGCCGTCGTCGTCCACGGACTTGGCGAGGGTGGTGGAGGTGCCGTCCTCGGTGGCGACGCCGAGGGTGTTGGGCAGCAGGATGGTGCTGCCCTGCTCGGTGGTCGTGTTGTCCACCAGGAGCGCGGTGGAGGTGCCGCCCTGCTTGGTGTGGTGCAGGTGGACCAGGACGACGTCGCGCTTCTGGGGACCGGTGGCGGCGGGTCCCGCCGGGTCCTCGTCGCCGGAGAGGCCGGGCAGCTTGCCGGCGAACCCCAGGTAGCCGAGGACACCGACCACGACCAGGGCGAGCACCACGCCCAGGGCCACGAGCCGGCCGCGGGCGCGGCGCTTGGCCTCCTCGCGGCGCTCGGTGCGGTTCTCGGTGAAGGCGAGCCAGTCGATGACGTCCTCGGGGTCGCCGTCCGGCTCCTCGCCGAAGGAGAACTGCTCGGTGTCGGGGTCCCGGGGCGGGGCCGCGGGACCGGCCCCGGCGGGCTCCGCGCCGAGGTGCTCGGGCCCGGGCGGGGGGCCCTGCGCCGGAACGTGGGCGGTCAGTCCGGCGGCGGCCCCGTCGTGGAACGGGCCGGGGTCGGGCGCCGGCACCGGCTCGTGGGGCGGGTAGGCGTCGTACGGGACGCCGGTTCCGTATCCGGCGGCCGGCGTGGTTCCGTGGTCGGAGGGGTGAGCGCCGTACCCGTGGCCCTGCGGGTCGGGGTAGCCGTGTCCCCCGGGGTCCGGGACCGCTCCCGGGTAGGGCTGGTCGTAGGTGCCGGCGTGGCCGGGCGCCGGGTACTCCTGCGGGTAGTGCGCCGGGTGCTCCTGGGGGAGGCCGTACCCGTACCCCTGCTGGGGGGCGAACGACTGCTGCTCGTACGCGTGGGGCTGGGGGGCGCCGTAGGCGTCGGTCGGGTCCTGGCGGGAGGGGAACGGGGCCGGTGCGGCCTGCTGGTAGACGGGACGGCCGTACTCGTCGTAGCCCGCCAGTTCGTAGGCGGCGAAGCCCTCGCCCCCTTCGGAGGCGTCGGCGGGGCGGGGGGCACCGGAGCCCGAGTACGTCCCGCCCGGGTATCCGTCGTCACGATCGTCTCGGCCGTTCACAGCTGCCCCTCCCGGCTCAGTCGCCGCGGTACAGGTCGCGCTTGTCGATGTAGCGCACCACTCCGTCCGGTACCAGGTACCAGACCGGGGCGCCCGCCGAGACCCTCGCCCGACAGTCAGTGGACGAGATGGCGAGGGCGGGGACCTCCACGAAGGAGACGCCTCCGGCGGGAAGTCCGGGGTCCGCGAGGGTGTGGCCGGGGCGGGTGACCCCGATGAAGTGTGCCAGGGAGAACAACTCTTCCGTGTACCGCCAGGTGAGGATCTGGGCGAGCGCGTCGGCACCGGTGATGAAGAAGAGGTCCGTGTCCGGGTTGAGGGCCTTGAGGTCACGGAGGGTGTCCGTGGTGTAGGTGGGGCCGCCGCGGTCGATGTCGATGCGGCTGACGGAGAACTGCGGGTTCTCCGCGGTGGCGATGACCGTCATCAGATAGCGGTCCTCGGCGGGCGAGACCCGGGCCTCGCTCTTCTGCCAGGGCTGCCCGGTCGGGACGAAGACGACCTCGTCGAGGTGGAACTGGGCGGCGACCTCGCTGGCCGCCACCAGGTGCCCGTGGTGGATCGGGTCAAACGTTCCGCCCATGACCCCGAGACGGCGCTTGCCGTGGTTCGTCCGGCCGGTAGGCATGTCCTGATCTCCCATGCGTGCAGACCCTACCGGCCCGTACTGCGGGCTCGAACGGCCGGCCGGACGTGCGGGCGGCGTCCGGCCGTCGGTGGCGCAGCGGGCCGGCGGTCGGGTCGTGCGCGGGCGTCAGCGGTCCCGGTTGAAACGGGTGGTGATCCAGAGCAGCAGGAGCAGGACGAGGAGTGCGCCGCCACCCGTGACGTACGGGCTGATGCTCGCGTAGGGGCCGTGGTGCTCGCCGCCCGAGGCCAGGTTGACCAGCGGGGCCGCGGTGCTGTGCAGACTCATCTTCGGAGGACCTATCCGGAGGAGGAACGGGCTGGAGACGGGGTGCCTCCGGGGCCATCGTAAGCGTGGGGTAAAGCTGAGTCGCGGGAGGGCCGTGATTACGGGGGTTCGGGCGCCGCCGGATCCGTCACGCGGTGTCACCCCCCGGGGCCGACGGCGGATCGACCGGTTCCGGGACGTCCGGGAACCCGGGCGGGCGGACGTGCGTTTTCACCGGTGACACAGGCACGGGGCTCGACAGGGGGGCGCGATGACGGACGGTACCGGCAAGGACGACGGACGGACGGCGGACGGCGGTGCTGCGGAGGGGAGTTCGCCCGGGCGCACCCGGCGGCGGTTCCCGGGCATCTCGTCCCGGGCCTACGAACACCCCGCGGACCGCTCGGCGCTGGTGGCGCTGCGCAAGCTCAGCGGCTTCGACACGGTCTTCAAGGCGCTGAGTTCGCTGCTGCCCGAGCGCAGCCTGCGCCTGCTGTTCCTGTCGGACTCGGTACGGGTCTGCGACGTCCAGTTCCCGCACCTCAACGACATGCTGCGGGACGCCTGTCACATCCTGGACCTGGAGAAGGTCCCCTCGATGTACGTCAGCCAGGACCCCAAGCCGAACGCCATGTGCATCGGCCTGGACGAGCCCATCATCGTGGTGACCACGGGCCTGGTGGAGTTGCTCGACGAGGAGGAGATGCGGGCGGTCGTCGGCCACGAGGTCGGGCACGCCCTGTCGGGCCACGCGGTGTACCGCACGATCCTGCTGTTCCTGACGAACCTGGCGCTGCGGGTGGCGTGGATCCCGCTCGGGAACGTCGCGGTCATGGCGATCGTGACGGCGCTGCGGGAGTGGTTCCGCAAGTCCGAGCTGTCGGCGGACCGGGCCGGGCTGTTGGTGGGCCAGGACCTCCAGGCGTCCCTGCGGGGCCTGATGAAGATCGCGGGCGGCAACCACCTGCACCAGATGAACGTGGACGCCTTCCTGGCCCAGGCCGAGGAGTACGAGCGCGGCGGCGACCTGCGGGATTCCGTCCTCAAGATCCTGAACGTGCTGCCCCGCTCGCACCCCTTCACCACCGTGCGGGCCGCCGAGCTGAAGCGGTGGGCCGAGTCCCGGGACCACCAGCGGCTGATGGACGGCCACTACCCGCGGCGCGACGAGGACAAGGACGCCTCGGTCACGGACTCCCTGCGCCAGTCCGCGGCCTCCTACGCCAGCGACGTCCGCGGGTCGAAGGATCCGCTGATGAAGCTGGTCACCGACATCGCGGGCGGGGCGGGCGAGCTCGGCGAGCGGGTGCGCAGCAGGTTCGGCGGCTTCGGCTCGGGCCGGGACGCGGGGGCTCCGCCCGCGGGCGGAGCCCCCGCGGGGCCCCCGGGCGGGTCCGGGGGCTGACCGGCTCAGCCGGCTCGGGTGGCCTGCGGCTGGGCGCCGGGGGCCAGCGTTCCGCAGGGATGGCTGGCGCCGTCCGCGGCATAGGGGTCGGTGGCCCGGGGCGGTCCCCCGGCCGGGGGGCTGCCCGCGAGCAGGGGCCGCAGCCGGTCCGCCCAGCGCGCTGCGCAGGCCAGCGGGCCGGCCTGGGTGTACGAGGTCACCACCTCGGCCCGGTGCTGCCGGAGGTCCTCGCGGTCGAAGCGGAACAGCAGCGCGCGGCGGACGGTGAACAGGGCCGCCCGGGTCGTCCCGCCCCGGGCGGGACGCAGCGCGTAGACGAAGGTGTGGTCGCTGGTGACCTCCAGGGTGCCGGAGTCCGCCTCGGAGACCCGCAGGGTGCCCTCGACCCGTACCCGGGGCTCGGCCAGGGCCACCCGCGCCGGGTCGAAGCGGACCAGCCAACCGGTCGCGGAGTGCAGCCCGTCCGCGGCCGGCCGTTCGACGCTCCGGTCGAACTGGGCGTACTGGTCGGAGTCGATCAGGACGCGCACCGGCCGCACGGCGTCCCCGGTGAGCACCTCCGGGTCGACGGACGACCTCACCAGGTACTCCTTGGCGATGACCAGGGCGGCTTCGACCTGGCCGACCGAGAAGTGCGCGGTGCGGCTGCGCAGCGGGAGGGCGATGCCCTTGGCGCCGATCCGGAACTGGTCGGCGGGGCTGCGCGCGTACAGCTCGGCCGGGGAGCCACCGGGGACGGTCGCCACCGGGGCCAGGGGGATCACGGTCATCCGCAGCGGTGCGGCCCGCTGTCCGGGGTACCGTTCGGCCGGTTGGCGGAAGCCCAGGTAGACAGCGGTCACGAAGGCGACCGCGATCGTCACCACCAGGGTGAGCGCCTGCCAGGACGTGCCGCGGCGGCGCGGCGGGGGTGCCCGGCGCACGGCGGGGGTGTGGTCGGTGATCCGCTCCTCGGCGGAGAACTCCTGGAGCCGGGCAGCGCGGACGAACGACTCGTCGAAGACGACGGATCGGTACTCGTCATCGCCCGGGGCGCCCTCGGGTGTCCCCTGCGGTGGGTTTCCTGGCCCGCCCATACCTTCAGGGTGGGTCAGGGCGGCGTTCCGTAAACGCGGTGCCGCGCCGCGAGTTCACCTCCCCGGCCGAGCCGGCCGGAACCCTACGGTGTCAGGGGGCGTGCGGCACGGTCACGAGCGGGGGCGGGGAGGATGCGGCCGCTCCGGGGGTGCGCGCCGGCTGGCTCCGCTCCCACTCGGTGGAGCTGGGGCGCGGGGCGGGGTCCTGCCGACCGCCGGCGGCCCCCCGGTAGACGGCGGCGAAGGCCAGGGCGACCATGCCGATCCCCATCACCAGGGCGAGGACCCAGGCCAACCGCCGGGGCCAGCGGGCGTGGCCCATGAAGGCGTCGCTGCGGCCGTAGGACTCCTCCAGCACGTCCCGGGCGTACCGGTCGTCGGGGTCGAAGTCGCGGCCTTGGCCGAAAACCTCCCGTGCGAGGGCGTGTTCCTCGTCACCGAAGTCGTCGGCCGCACCACGGGACCCGGGACGGCCCTCCGCGTCGGAGCGGGCTTCGGCCGCCGCCAGCAGGCGTTCCTCGGCGCTGGGTTCCCGTACCCGGGCGGCCCGGACGAAGTCCTCGTCGAACACCACGGAGGCGAACTCACCGTCCGCACCTCCGTGGTCGCGGTCGTCGGGCTGGCCGCCGTCCGGCGGCGTGCCCCCCACGTCCTCCGGCACGCCCCCAGGGTAGCCCCGAAAGGGCGATCCGGGCAGACTGTCCGATCGATCCCGGACGCCCGGGACGGCCGCGCGGGGCACGGCCGTCCGGGGGACGGGAGGGGCGCGGGACGCCCCGCGGGTCAGCCGCGGGTGTGGCCGTCGCCCGTGACGATGTACTTGGTGCTGGTGAGCTCCGGCAGGCCCATGGGGCCGCGGGCGTGCAGCTTCTGGGTGGAGATGCCGATCTCGGCGCCGAAGCCGAACTGCCCGCCGTCGGTGAACCGGGTGGAGGCGTTGACCGCGACCGTGGTGGAGTCCACCAACTGGGTGAACCTGCGGGCCGCTTGCTGCGAGCCGGTGACGATGGCCTCGGTGTGCCCGGAGGACCAGAGACGGATGTGCTCGACCGCCTTGTCCAGGGAGTCCACCACGGCGGCGGCGATGTCGTACGAGAGGTACTCGGTGTCCCAGTCCTCGGCGGTGGCTGCCACCACGGTCGCCTTGCTGCCCGCCGCGTACGCGGCGACCCGCGGGTCGGCGTGCACGGTCACCCCGGCCTCCGCGAGGGCGTCCAGGGCGCGGGGCAGGAACGCGTCCGCGATGTCCCGGTGCACCAGGAGCGTTTCGGCGGCGTTGCACACGCTGGGCCGCTGCGCCTTGGAGTTGACGAGGATGTCGACGGCCATGTCGAGGTCGGCCCGGGCGTCGACGTAGACGTGGCAGTTGCCGGTGCCGGTCTCGATGACGGGGACCGTGGACTCCTCGACGACGGTGCGGATCAGCGAGGCGCCGCCGCGCGGGATCAGCACGTCGACCAAGCCGCGGGCGCGCATCAGTTCGCGGACGGAGTCCCGGCTCTCGCCGGGGACCAGCTGGATCGCGTCGGCGGGCAGTCCGGCACCGCCGACCGCGTCGCGCAGCACCCGGACCAGGGCGCTGTTCGACTCGTAGGCGGAGGAGGAGCCGCGCAGCAGCACCGCGTTGCCCGACTTGAGACAGAGGGCGGCGGCGTCGACGGTGACGTTGGGGCGGGCCTCGTAGATGATGCCGACCACGCCGAGCGGCACCCGCACCTGGCGCAGGTCGATGCCGTTGGGCAGGGTGGAGCCGCGGACGACCTCCCCCACCGGGTCGGGCAGGGCGATCACGTCCCGGACGTCGGAGGCGATGGCGCGCACCCGCTCCGGGGTGAGGGTGAGCCGGTCGACGATCGCCTCGCTGGTGCCCGCCTCGCGCGCCTTGGCGGTGTCCAGGGCGTTGGCCTCGACGATCTCCCGGGACCTGACCTCCAGCGCGTCGGCGATCGCCGACAGCGCCTCGTCCTTGGCGGCGCGGGGCAGCGGGGCGAGGTCCGCGGCGGCGGCCTTGGCCCGGTAGGCGGCACGCGCGACCTCGGACATGTTGTCGTACGGGGAAGGCGCGGAGAGCGGAGCTTGCGACGACGTCATGCGGGCAGGGTAATGCGCCCCCGGGCCCGGGCGGCCCTCGTCCCACACCCCGAGACGCGCGTCCCGGGGCGCGGGCACGGCAGCTCAGTACGGGTGGACCCCCACGGGAGTGGCGGGGGCGGGCCCGTAGCCGCGGGCCACCCGCTGGTGGTACGTCTCCCGGTCGATCACTTCGAGACCGACGATCTCCCAGGGCGGCAGCTGCGCGGTCCGCCGGTGCTCACCCCACAGGCGCAGCGCCACCGCCGCGGCGTCGTGCAGGTCCCTCGCCTCCTCCCAGTACCGGATCTCCGCGTGGTCGTGGGCGTACCGGCTGGTCAGCAGGAAGGGGTGGTCGTGGGCCAGCTGTTCCAGACCGCGGCGGACCTCGCCCAGCGGGGCCTCGGCCCCCGACAGGCTGAGGGTCACGTGCCACAGCCGCGGCGCCCCCTCGACCCCCTCACTCCCCTGCCGGGTCGTGCTCGTCGGGGCCCGGTCCTCCCGCACCGCCCTCAGGGCGGTGGTCGCGAGGCCGGCCCGGGCCGCGACCCCTTGGCGCGCTCGTGCCACGACGGTCTCCTTCACGCAGTGGTCGTCCGACCGGTCCGACTGGTCCCTGACACCGGACCCTGCGTCCACGCTGACACCCCCACCGCCCGCCGTGGGCCACTTTTACGGAACGTCCACCTGCCGGACGCCTCCCCGTGCGTCCCCGCTCCGTCCGGGCCGCTCCGGTGCGGTGGGCGGTCAGTCCCCGAGCAGGACCAGGGCGTCGCGGTGGACGACCTCCCGTTCGTAGGCCGGGCCCAGGTCCCGGGCCAGGTCCCGGGTGGAGCGGCCGAGCAGCCGGGGCAGCTCCTTGGCGTCGAAGTTGACCAGTCCCCTGGCCACCGCCCGACCGTCCGCGTCCCGCAGTTCGACCGGGTCGCCCGCGGAGAACTCGCCCTCCACCGCGGCGATCCCCGCCGGCAGCAGCGACTTGCGGCCCTGCACGACGGCCCGCACCGCGCCCTCGTCCAGGGTGAGCGCACCGCGCGGGGTCGAGGCGTGCTGGAGCCACAGCAGCCGGTCGGGGGAGCGACGGCCGGTGGGGTGGAAGTAGGTGCCGGTGTCCCGGCCCGCGAGGGCGTCCGCCGCGTGGACCGCCGAGGTGAGCACCACCGGGACGCCGGCGGCGGCGGCGATCCGCGCGGCCTCGACCTTGGTGACCATGCCGCCGGTGCCGACGCCGGCGCGCCCCGTGCTGCCGATCTCGATGCCCGCCACGTCCGCGGGCCCCCGCACCTCCGCGAGCCGGGTGGCCCCCGGTCGGCGGGGGTCGTCGTCGTAGAGGCCGTCCACGTCGGAGAGGAGCACCAGCAGGTCGGCGCGGACCAGGTGGGCCACGAGGGCCGCCAGCCGGTCGTTGTCGCCGAAGCGGATCTCGTCGGTGGCCACCGTGTCGTTCTCGTTGACGACCGGCAGCGCGCCCATCGCCAGCAACTTGTCCAGGGTGCGGGAGGCGTTGCGGTGGTGGGCGCGGCGGCTGGTGTCCTCGGTGGTGAGGAGGACCTGTCCGACGCGGACCCCGTAGCGGGCGAACGACGCCGTGTACCGGGCCACCAGCAGCCCCTGGCCCACGCTCGCGGCGGCCTGCTGACGGGCCAGGTCCTTGGGGCGCCGGTGCAGCCCGAGCGGGGCGAGGCCGGCGGCGATGGCGCCGGAGGAGACCAGCACGACCTCCTTCGCCCCGCCGTCGCGGACCTTGGCCAGGACGTCGACGAGGGCGTCCACGCGGTCCGCGTCGAGCCCGCCCGCGGCGGTGGTCAGCGAGGACGAGCCGACCTTGACCACGATCCGGTGTGCTTCCGTGACCCGCTGCCTTACCCCTGACACGCGCTTCCCCTCAGTCGCCCGGTGCGTCCGGTCCACCCGGTGCGTCCGTCGACGGGCCGCCGGGCGCCGCTTGGCAATGTACGTGAGAGTCGTCCCGATCGGTCCGGGCCGTCCGATCGGCGGATGCCGCCGCCCCCTCCTGCACGGAAGTCTCATGGGGGTCTCAGCGACGCGTCAGTTCCGCGCGACACGATTCCCCGGCGAGAAACCGGGCACAAGCCCGCTACCGGTTGCCCCCTTCCGGCGTTGACCAGCAAGCCCGACAACCGCGCCGCGTTCCCCCACGCGTGAAGCGTGGATCCGGATCGCGCTGCTAGGAGAGTCCCATCTTGCGTTCCGTCCCCCCGTCCCTCGCCCGTGTGGGGAAGCTGGTCCTCCCCGCCGTCCTGGCGGTCTCCTTCGCCGCCCAGGTGGTGGGTGCGCTGCTGCCGCACGTCCCGCTCCTGGTCGGGGCGACCGCCGTCGGCATCGCCGCGGAAGCGGTGCTGCACCGCTGGCAACGGCCGCTGGCCTCGGCGATCGCCCGCACCCGGGCGGACGTGACCTTCCGGGTGGTCCTGCGCGACCTGCTGCTGGTGGCCGGCCTCCTCTCCCACCAGCAGGGCCAGGACCAGCGCACCGCCTACCTGCCGCTGGTCCTCGGCCTGCTGACGTTCTACGCCCTGCACTTCGCCTGCCACGCCGCCGCGATCCTCGTCCGCCGCTCCCGGACGCTGCCCGTGCTGACCCGCAACGTCGACACCGCCGGGCTGCGGTTGCGGCCCGCCCCGCCGGTGCTGCTGGCCCGGCGGGCCGGCACCCGTCTGCTGCTCTTCGGCTTCCCCGCCACGGCGGGGCTGATGGCGACCGCGCTCACCGACGAGCCCCTGGCGGCCGTGGTCGGGGTCGGGCTGGCGATCGCGGCCGGAACGGCCGGCCTGGTCGAACTGCTCACCCGGCTGCTGCCCGCCCGGCGCCCGGCCCGGCCCGAGGAGGCCCTCGCCTGGTTCGAGGAGTGGCTGGCCGAGTACCGGCCCACCGTGGCCCTGTACTTCTCCGGCGGCACCGCCTCCGCCTACCAGGCGAACATGTGGCTGGAGACCCTCGGCCGGCTCGGCGGGCGCCCGCTGATCGTGCTGCGGGAACGCTTCATGGTCCAGAAGATCGGGGCCACGGACGTCCCCGTGGTGTGCCTGCCGAAGGTCGCCGACCTGATGCGGCTGGAGCACTCCACGCTCCAGGTGATGCTGCACCCGGCGAACTCGGGGAAGACCTCGCAGGTGCTGCGCATCCCCACCATCAAGCACGCCTTCGTGAACCACGGCGAGAGCGACAAGCTGTCCTCGGTGAACCCCTACTCCAAGGCGTACGACGAGGTGTGGGTGGCCGGGCCCGCCGCCCGCGAGCGGTACGCCCTGGCCAAGGTGGGCGTCGAGGACAAGGACGTCGTGGAGGTGGGCCGCCCCCAGCTCGACGCCATCCGACCGCACACCGGCCGGCCGGCCGGCGATCCGGTGACGGTGCTGTACGCGCCCACCTGGGAGGGCTGGGACGGCAACCCGGGCAACACCTCCGTCGTCGAGGCCGGCGAGAACATCGTCCGCGCGCTCCTCGCCGACCCGGGGGTGCGCCTGCTGTACAAGCCGCACCCCATGACCGGCTCGGTGGACCCGCGGGCCGGCGCCGCCAACGCCCGCATCCAGGAGATGGTCCGCACCGCCGCGGCCCGGCAGGACGCGGCCCCGGTCGACCCCGCGGCCCGGGCGGAGCTGGAGTCGGCCGCCGCCGACCTCGAACGGGCGACGCGCACCGGCTTCCGCCGGGCCGCCGACGACATGGAGCGGATGCTGCTCCAGGGCGCGCCGGCACCCGGGCGGGCCGCGGAGGTCGCGGCGGCGTACGCGCGGTGGGAGGAGGCGTACTGGGCTTCGCTGCCGGCCGGCGCGCACCAGGTCGTGACCGGGTCCCGGCCCGTGCTGTACGGCTGCTTCGACCGGGCGGACCTGCTGATCAGCGACGTGTCCAGCGTGGTCAGCGACTACCTGGCCAGCGGCAAGCCGTACGCGGTCGCCAACACCAGCGGACTGCCCGAGGAGGTGTTCCGGGAGACCTTCCCGACCGTGGGCGCGGCGACGGTGCTGGCGCCGGACGGAAGCGGGGTCGGGGAACTCCTCGCCTCGGTGCGGTGCCCGGAGGCCGACCCGATGGGGCCGGCCCGAGCCCGGCTGCGGACCCGGTTGCTGGGGCCGGCCGGGGAGCCGTCGCTCGCCCGCTTCGACGCGGCGGTGCGGGCGCTGGCCGAGCGGGCCGCGCAGCGGGCGCGGATCGTCGGGGCGATTCCTGCGCAGGCGGTGGCGCCTGCGCAGGAGGCCGCGGAGCAGCGGTTGGGCACCGGTCCCGGCGAGGGGTGACCCCGGCGGGCGGGTCCGCACTCCCCCGGTCCGGCCCCCTGCGGGTCCGTCGTGGTTCCTCGCGGGCGGGTCAGCCGTGGCGGTGGCGCCAGCCGCCCCACGCGGACTCGATCATCTCGTCGATCCCGTACCGCGCGGACCAGCCGAGTTCCTCGCGGATGCGGTCCGCGGAGGCGACGACGCGGGCCGGGTCGCCGGCGCGGCGCTCGACGACGGCGGGGGCCTGGTCCTCGCGGCCGGTGACCTTGAGGATGCGCTCCACCATCTCCCGGACGGAACTCCCCTCGCCCCGGCCGATGTTGAGGGTGAGGGAGGTGCCGGGGGCGGCCTCGGCGAGCTTGACGGCGGCGGCGAGGTGCGCGGAGGCGATGTCCTGGACGTGGATGTAGTCACGGACGCAGGTGCCGTCCGGGGTGGCGTAGTCGTCGCCGAAGATCCGCGGGGCCTCGTCGGCCTCCAGCCGCTCGAAGACCATCGGGATCAGGTTGAAGACGCCGGAGTCGGCGAGTGCGGGGGCGGCGGCGCCGGCGACGTTGAAGTAGCGCAGGGAGGCCGCGCGCAGCCCGTGGGCGCGGGCGGCCGCGTTGATCAGCCACTCGCCGACGAGCTTGGTCTCGCCGTAGGGGCTCAGCGGCGCGCAGGGAGTGTCCTCGGTCACCAGGGTCACGTCCGGCATGCCGTATACGGCGGCGGAGGAGGAGAAGACGAGCCGGTCGACGCCGGCGTCCGCCATGGCCTCCAACAGGGTCTGGAGTCCGGTGACGTTCTCCCGGTAGTAGAAGTAGGGCTTCTCGACCGACTCGCCGACCTGCTTCTTCCCGGCGATGTGCACGACCCCGGTGACCGCGTGCTCGCGCAGGGCGGCGTCGAGGGCCGTGCGGTCGAGGACGCTGCCGACCACCAGGGGCACCTCGTCCGGCACCCGGTCGCGGCTGCCCGTGGAGAGGTCGTCGAAGACGACGACCCGCTGCCCGCCCTCGACCAGCGCGCGCACGACATGTGCGCCGATGTATCCGGCTCCGCCCGTCACCAGCCAGCTCATGGACTTCCCTTCGTCGACGCTGTCGGAGGCAGAATCACCCGGCGGCGCCCGAAAATCGAATCGGACATTCCGTGTCCGTTCCCGGTTTACCGGTGCAGCGGCGGTTCTGTTTCGTTCTGTGACCCATGTCTCCGTGACCGGAGGGTGACAGGTGTTGACCGATACCATCCAGGATGACGACTCTTCCGCAGGTCGTCACGGGGGAAGAGCGGGCCGTTCCGAGCGGGGACGGGCGCGCTACCGGCACCCGGGAGACTTCGGGTGAATCCTTTAGGATTGGTCGGCGCGGTCTCGGCACTGGTCCCGGCGAACCCCAGCGCAGCCCGACACTCCCGCGGACAGTTCTCGGAACAGGTTGTAAGGATGCCCAGACTCACGCTCGTCGTCCCTGTCTACAAGGTCCAAGGCTACGTGGCCGAGTGTCTGGACTCGATCCTGCGGCAGGACTACACGGACGTCGAGATCGTGGCCGTCGACGACTGTTCCCCCGATGGTTCCGGAGCGATCCTCGACGATTACGCTTCGCGCGATGACCGAATACGCGTGATCCACCTCACGGAGAACGTCGGTCTGGGGCGCGCCCGCAATGCGGGGCTGGCCGAGGCGCGCGGGGACTACGTGCTCTTCCTCGACAGCGACGACACCCTCGACCCGGGGGCGCTGTCCGCGATCGCACACCGGTTGGACGCAACCGGGGACCCCGAGATCCTGGTCTACGACTACGTGCGCACGTACTGGAACGGCGAGGTACGCCCGAACCAACGGGCCGAGGTGCTGCGCCACGGGGACGACGGGGCCTTCCCCCTCCGGGACCGCCCGGAACTGCTCGACCTCCTCCAGATCGTGTGGAACAAGGCGTACCGCCGGGACTTCGTGGAGCGGCTGGGGCTCGCCTTCCCGCCCGGGTACTACGAGGACGCCCCCTGGACGTTCTGCTCGCTGATCGCCGCCGAGCGGATAGCCGTCCTGGACCGGGTCTGCGTCCACTACCGGCAGCGCCGCGAGGGCGGGAACATCCTCAAGACGGTGAGCCGCAAGCACTTCGACGTCTTCGACCAGTACGAGCGGGTCTTCGGCTTCCTCGACGCGCACCCCGAGTTGGAGCAGTGGCGGAGCCGGCTGTTCCGCAAGATGGTCGACCACTACCTCACGATCCTGGACCGCCCGGGCCGCCTGCCCCGCGACGCCCGCGCCGAGTTCTTCCACCGGGCCGCCGCCGACTACGTCGCCCGGGTCCCCGCGGACTTCGCCCGCCCGACCGGGGGCCGCGGCTACAAGTACACGATGCTGGAGCGCGACGCGTACTCGGCGCTGGCCGGCGCCACCAAGGCGGTGCGCACCCGACAGGCCGTCAAGCGCCGGGCGGGCGCCGCGGTCCGCCGCTCCAAGCGCAGCGCGATGGGCCTCTACTACCAGTCCCAGCTGCGGGCCCCGCTGGACGAGAACCTGGCCCTGTTCTCCGCGTACTGGAGCCGTTCGGTCTCCTGCAACCCCGCCGCGATCGCCGCCGAACTGGCCCGCCTCGCCCCCCAGGTGCGCCAGGTGTGGGCGATCCGGGCGGACAGCGTCGGCGCGGTGCCCGAGGGCGTCGAGTACGTCCGGGTCGGCTCCCGCGAGTACTGGTCGGCGCTGGCCCGCGCCAAGTACCTGGTGAACAACGTCAACTTCACCGACTCGCTGGTCAAGCGGGAGGGGCAGGTCCACCTCCAGACGCACCACGGCACCCCGTTGAAGACCATGGGGCTCGACCAGCAGAAGTACCCCGCCTCGACCAGCATGGACTTCGAGAAGCTGCTGGAGCGCTGTGACCGCTGGGACTACAGCCTGAGCTCCAACCGCCACTCCACCACCGTGTGGGAGCGGGTGTACCCCTGCTCGTACACGTCCCTGGAGACCGGCTACCCGCGCAACGACGTGCTGGTCAACGCCACCGCCGAGGACGTGCGCCGGGCGCGCGGCGCGCTCGGCCTCGCGGACGGGACGACCGCGTTCCTCTACATGCCGACGCACCGCGAGTACCAGGGTGAGTTCCGGCCCCGGCTGGATCTGGCCCGGTTGGCCGACTCCCTCGGCCCGGACGTGACGCTGCTGGTGCGCGGCCACTACTTCTACTCGGCCTCGCCGCAGCTCGCCGACCTCCAGCGCAGCGGCCGGATCGTGGACGTGTCCGGCCGGCACCCCGTGGAGGACCTGTACCTCGCGGCGGACGCGCTGATCACCGACTACTCGTCGGCGATGTTCGACTACGCCGTCCTGGACCGTCCGATCGTGGTCTTCGCCGACGACTGGGAGGTCTACCGCGCGGTGCGCGGGACCTACTTCGACCTGCTGACGGAGTCACCGGGGGCGGTGGCCCGCTCCGAGGACGCCCTCATCGAACTGCTGCGCTCCGACGCGTGGCGCGACGGGACCGCAGCCGACCTGCGCGAGGTCTTCCGCCGCCGGTTCTGCGAGTTCGACGACGGGCGCGCCGCCGAGCGGGTCGTGCGCCGGGTCTTCCTCGGCGAGCCGACCCTGATCCCTCCCGTTCCGTTCGAGGAGCGTTCACACGCTCCGTACCCCGCCCAGGTGCTCGAACTGGTCGAGCGGGCCTGACCGAAAGGAAAACCACGTCACATGGCCCCCCGGCTCAGTGTCGTCGTACCCATCTACAACGTGGAGGAGTACCTTCCGGCGTGTCTCGACTCGCTGGAGGCACAGACCCTGCGTGACCTCGAAGTCCTCATGGTGGACGACGGTTCGCCGGACGGCTCGGCGGCCATCGCGGCCGAGTACGCGGCCCGTGACCCGCGGTTCACGCTGATCCGCAAGGAGAACGGCGGCCTCGGCGCCGCCCGCAACACCGGCATATCCCGGATGTCGCCGGACGCGGAGTTCCTGACGTTCGTCGACAGCGACGACGTGATCCCGCCGGACGCGTACCGGCTGATGGTCACCAGCCTGGACGAGAGCGGCTCCGACTTCTGCACCGGCAACGTGTTCCACCTGCGGGGCGAGAAGTCCTGGCAGGTGCCGCTGCTGAAGATGCTCTCGGGCGAGGCCCAGCAGCGCACCCACATCTCGCAGATGCCGCGGCTGGTCGCGGACCGGATCGCCTGCAACAAGGTGTTCCGCCGGTCGTTCTGGGAGAAGCACGGGTTCGCCTTCCCCGAGGGCATCCTGCACGAGGACATCCCGGTCGTGCTGCCCGCCCACTACCGGGCCGAGGCCGTCGACATCATCGGTGAGCCCACGTACTTCTGGCGGCTGCGCGAGGGCGAGGCCGCCCCGTCGATCACCCAGCGCCGCAAGGAGCCGCAGGCCATCCGGGACCGGGTCACCGCGGTCACCATGGTGAGCCAGTTCCTGGCGCAGCAGCCGGGCCCGGAGTTCGCGGTCTACAAGAAGCAGTACGACGACCGGGTGCTCCGCGACGACCTGCGGCTGTTCCTGCGGGTGCTGCCGGACGCCACCGCCGAGTTCCACGAGGCGTTCCTGGAGGCCACCAACCGCTACCTCGACACCATCGACCCGCAGACGGTGATGGCGCTGCCGCTGGTGCTGCGGGTGCAGTGGCTGCTGGTGCGCAAGCACCAGATGAACGAGCTGATCGCGCTGCTCGCCTCGCAGCGCCGCAAGGACCCCATCGAGGTCAGCGGGGTGTTCCGCAAGTACGCCGAGTTCGAGCCGCTGGAGAAGGCGGGCGTGGAGCTGCCGAAGTCGGCGCTGCGCATCGACAAGGACCTGGCGCTGAAGGCTCCGCTGCGGTCGGTGGACTGGCGGGACGGCAAGCTGGTGCTCTCCGGTGACGCCTGGATCGACAAGGTCGACGTCGACAGCAAGCGGGCCAGCTTGAAGGTCCTCCAGTTCAAGCACAGCGGCTCCGGTCGACGGATCTTCGCGCCGGCCAAGAACCTGCACCGCCCCGAGGCGACCACCCACTCCGGCCAGAAGCGCTACAACTACGACTGGGCGGGCTGGGAGCTGGTCTTCGACCCCTCCAAGCTGCGCAAGGGCGGCAAGTGGCAGGAGGGCATCTGGCACGTCGGCATCAATGTGTACGCCTCCGGGCTGGTGCGGCGCAGCGGGGTGTGGGCGCGCGGCGGTTCGGCCGCCAACTTCCCCACGTACCACTGGCTGGACGGCGACCACCGACTGCTGCCGGTGGTGGAGCGCAGCGCGCTGAAGCTGCGGCTGGAGAAGGTCAAGGCGCTCGTCACCGACCGGCGGATCGACGGCGACGAACTGGTGGTCAGCGGTGAGCTGCGGGCCGGCGCGACCTCGGTGTCCGACCTGGTGCTGCGGCTGAGCAACCAGAAGAGCGGCGAGGTCATGGACTACCCGGTGGAGGTGCAGGTCACCCCGGCGGGTCGGCTCTTCACCGCCCGGGTGCCGATCGCGGACGTGGCCCTGGTGCCGAACGAGGCCCTGGAGGCCAAGGCGCAGCCGGACCGCCGCTCCTGGAGCACGGTCCTGGTGGCGACCGACCCGGACGGCACCGAGCACCGCTACAGCAGTGTGGTGCGGGACGGTCTGGCGGACCTGCGCGGCGACCTGCCCGCCTCCATGGGGCCGGAGGCCGCGCACCACGAGATCGCGCTGATATCCGGCAACAACGGCTATCTGAAGATCGTCGGCCGGGGCCGTCGTGCGGTGGTGACCAACGTCGTCGAACGCGGCGGCAAGATCGTCATGGACGGCTACACCAGCGAGCGCCTGGTCGGCGCGGAGCTGCTGGTCAAGTCGCGGGGCCGGTTCGACGAGCGGACCGTGCCGGTCACCTGGCAGCCGGACGGCCGCTTCACGGTGGCCTTCGACCCGTCGTCGCTGGGCGGTTCGGGCGACGTGCCGTTGAAGGCCGGCCGGTGGAACGTGTTCCTGCGGCTGCCCGACGAGCCCGAGGTGCCCAAGGCGGCGTTCGTCATCGAGCGGTCGGCCGCGCGGCAGTTCCCGCTGAAGACGGTCCTGAACGGCCGGCGCTACTGGTTCGAGTCGCTGTGGGGCACCTACCCACAGCTCAACTGCCGTTCCGAGCTGAGCGACATGGAGCTGGGCCCCTACCGTCAGGCGCAGCTGCGCCGCGAGGTGTACGAGCCGGGCCGTCAGCAGCCGCTGCGCGAGCAGGTGTTCTTCCTCAGCTACAACGGCAAGCAGTACTCCGACAGTCCGCGGGCGATGCACGAGGAGCTGTTGAAGCGCGGCAGCGAGCTGAAGTACCTGTGGGCCGTGCGCGACGGTCAGGTGGTGCTGCCGCCGACCGCCGACAAGGTCCGCATGTGGGGCCGGGAGTGGTTCGAGGCGCTGGCCACCTCCCGCTACATCGTCACCAACGGGCACCTGCCCGAGTGGGTGGAGCGGCGGCCCGGTCAGGTCATCGTGCAGACCTGGCACGGCACGATGCTGAAGAAGATCGGCCACGACATCGAGACGCTGCACTTCGACCGCGAGTACCAGAACCGCCTGGGCAAGGAGGCCAACAACTGGTCCCTGCTGGTCTCGTCGAACCGGTTCAGCACCCCGATCCTCAAGCGGGCGTTCTCGTACCACGGGGAGATCCTGGAGGCGGGCTACCCGCGCAACGACTACCTGTACTCCCCCGACCGGGACAAGATCGCCGAGTCGGTGAAGGAGAAGCTGGGGCTGCCCGCCGACAAGAAGGTCGTGCTGTACGCCCCGACTTGGCGCGACGACCAGTCGCACAGCGCCGGCCAGTACAAGTTCAGCCTGAAGATCGACCTGGACGACGCTCGGGCCCGGCTCGGCCACGACCACGTGCTGCTCATCCGCCGCCACTCCAACATCGTGGACGCGGTGCCCGGCGCGGGCAACGGCTTCGTCTTCGACGTCTCCGAGTACCCGGACATCGCCGAGCTGTACCTGGCCGCGGACATCATGATCACCGACTACTCCTCGGTGATGTTCGACTACGCGCACCTCAAGCGGCCGATGCTGTTCTTCACCTACGACCTGGAGCACTACCGGGACACCCTGCGCGGGTTCTACTTCGACTTCGAGGAGGACTCCCCCGGGCCGCTGATCCGCACCTCGGAGGAGCTGGTCGAGTCGATCCGCCGGATCGAGGAGGTCAAGGTCGAGTACCAGGACCGGTTCGACCGCTTCCACCGGTTGTTCTGCGACCTGGACGACGGCTCCGCCTCGCGGCGGGTCGTGGACCGGATGCTGGAGCAGGCCCGGGAGCTGTGACGCGCCCCGCGGGGGCCGGGGAGGAACGCCTCCCCGGCCCCCGCGGCCGTCCCGGGCACGGGAACGGGGCCGGGCACGGAGGATTCCCCTCCGTGCCCGGCCCCGTCGTCGTCGGTGCGCCGGCGGGTCAGACGGTGACCGTCTTCACCGCGAACTGCGCGGTGACCGTGAAGTACGGCCGGATCTCGGTGCGGGGCGGCTCGGCGGGCTCGGTCCGCTTGCGCAGCGCGCCCAGCAGGGGGCGGCGGGGTGCCGGGGCCGACGCCCGGGTGTGCCGGCCGGGGCGGACCGGCCGGGGGTACTTGAAGACCTTGTACGGCTCCAGGATATCGGTGGCGAACATGCCGAGGCCGGCGGTGCGCTCCTCGTCCAGGCGGATCCGCAGGTCCCAGATCTCCTCGTCCCCGTGGTGCGCATCGACCAGGGTCGACAGCGGCAGCTCGAACCGGAAGCGGGTGCCCTCCGTCACGGTCAGCGGCACCCTCAGGGTGCGCTCCGCATCGGCGCGGTTCACTCCTTCGACGACGGGGTCGGCGGCCTCGTCCGGCACCTCGGCGCCCCAGAGCTCGCCCTCCACCACCACCGCATCCCCGTCCACCCGCACCACGAGCACCTCGCCGTGCAGCGCGCGCACCTGACTGCGCACCAGGAGGCGGCCCCGGTCGTCCTTGTGCGGCAGCAGCACCTCCAGTCCGCCGCCGGAGGGGGCGGGGCGGCGGGACACCATCCGGGTCACGTCGAGGTGCTCCGCGTCGAGCCGCTTCTCCGGGCCCTTGGGGCTGGCGACGCCGATCTCCCAGTGGCCCTCGCCGAGGACGTCCCGGTGTCCGATCAGCGCCGCGCCGGCGACCACCGGCAGCCGCACCGGCTCCCGGCGCCCGCGGACGTCCCGGCAGACCAGCTCCAGGTCACCGGTGACCTGGTCGGCGGCGACCCCCCGCAGGGTGATCCGCACGTCGCCGCCGTCGAGCACCTCGGCGTCCGCGGTGCCGGGCAGCCGGCGACGGAGTGCGGCGTGCTCCAGGATCGCGCCGAACCGCTCGGCGCTGGGCTCCTCGGAGAACCGTTCGGCGGTGCGGGCCGCGGCCTCGCCCATGGCCAGACGGCGCTCGTCGTCCTCGATGAGTTCGACGATGGCCTCGGCCATGGCCGCGTTGTCCCCGTTGGGCACGAGGATGCCGTCCGTGCCGGGGGTGAGGATGTTGCGCGGGCCGTGGTCGCAGTCCATGCTGACGACCGGCAGCCCCCGGGTCATCGCCTCCACGGTGACGTTGCCGAACGGCTCCCGCAGCGAGGGGAGGACGAAGATCGCCCCCTTGCCGAACTCGGCGGTCACCGGGAAGGCCGGCCCCATCAGCTGGACGTGGTTGTACAGGTCCTTGTCGTGGATGCGGCGTTGGAGGGCGCCCCGGTCGGCGCCGTCGCCGTAGATCCGCAGCTTCCAGTCGGGGTGGCGCCGCACGACGGTCTCGAAGGCGTCGACCAGGCCGTGGAAGTTCTTGTGCTTCTTCAGCACGCCGGCCGTGACGACGACCTTGCTGCTGCCGTCGGAGCGGGGGCCGCCCGGGTCGGGGATGCAGTTGGGCATGACGTTGATGCGGTCCCGGACGTAGGGGACCAGCTTGCTGAGGTTGGCGTGCTCCTCGGGCGAGAGCACCGTGATGGCGTCGAGCTTGCGGTACGCCTCGAAGAGCGGCTTGCGGACGTTCTCCGCGTAGATCCGCGGCATGGAGTGCTCCTGCGCGATGCGCAGGAAGGTGCCCGGCGCCTCGGCGAGCATGGTGGTGATCCGCGGGTTGGAGCTGACGATGGCGTCCGCGTCGGTCTCGGCGAAGAACTCCAGCAGCCGCCGCTCGGCGAGCCTGCTGACCAGCGGAGTCTTCTCGTTCGCGCCGTACGGGTAGCGCAGCGGGAACTCGTGGGCCAGCGGGTCCTCGCCGTCGTAGCGGTGGGAGTTCTCCCGCAGGTCGGTCAGGGCCCGGACCCGGACCCGTTCGTCCAGCGGGAAGTAGGACTCGTCGCGCACTTTGCGCAGGGCGACGATCTCCACCTCGTGGTGGCGGGCCAGCGCGCTCGCCAGGTTCTGCGTGGCACTCACCACACCCCCCATGTGGCAGAGGTCGCGCACCAGAAAAACAATCTTCACTTCGCGGTCATCCCTTTCCCGTGCGGCCCGGTCGCGCCGCACCCTCCCCCGAGCCGAACGGCGTCCCCACACATCCCGATCGGTCACATCAGGACATGTGGTGCCATAGCCGTACTTCGGGTGACGAACCCATACATGCTGCCATGGCATACGGGTTGCTCTTTACCGGGTTTGACAGCCGGACGCCGTCAATGGTTGTGCGGGAAAAAGGCAAAGCCGTTCGAGGCGCCGCCCCTCGATCGGGACGGCGCCAGCGAACGGCCTTCCACCTGCGCCGATTGACTCGGCATCAGATCAGTTCCGCAGAACGGACGACTCAGAAGGGCTCGAAGTCGTCGTACGCGCGCTGCGACTCGTCGCGCTCGGCCTGCCGGTCGCGGCGACGCTGGGTCGCCGGCCGCGGGGCGTCGAAGCGGTGGTCCTCGCCACGGCGGCCCAGCATCTCGGCGCCGGTCATCATGGTGGGCTCCCAGTCGAACACCACCGCGTTGTCCTCGGGGCCGATGGCGACGCCGTCGCCCGCCCGGGCGCCCGCCTTCACCAGCTCGTCCTCCACCCCGAGCCGGTTCAACCGGTCCGCGAGGTAGCCCACGGCCTCGTCGTTGTTGAAGTCGGTCTGCCGCACCCAGCGCTCCGGCTTCTCGCCGCGCACCCGGTACAGCCCGTCCTCCTCCGCGGTGACCGTGAAGCCCGCGTCGTCGACCGCCTTGGGCCGGATGACGACCCGGGTGGCCTCCTCGCGGGGGCGGTCCGCCCGGGCCTTCGCCACGAAGCCGGCCAGGGCGAAGGACAGTTCCCGCAGGCCCTTGTGGGCGACCGCGGACACCTCGAAGACCTGGTACCCGCGCGCCTGAAGGTCCGGCCTGACCAGGTCCGCGAGGTCCTGCCCGTCCGGCACGTCGATCTTGTTGAGCACGACCACCCGCGGACGGCCGTCGAGGCCGCCGTACTGCCGCAGCTCCTCCTCGATCACGTCGAGGTCGGAGACCGGGTCGCGGTCCGACTCCAGGGTCGCCGTGTCCAGCACGTGGACGAGGACGCTGCACCGCTCCACGTGCCGCAGGAACTCCAGGCCCAGGCCCTTGCCCTGGCTGGCGCCGGGGATCAGCCCGGGAACGTCCGCGATGGTGTAGACGGTGTCCCCCGCGGTGACCACGCCCAGGTTGGGCACCAGGGTGGTGAACGGGTAGTCGGCGATCTTCGGCTTGGCCGCCGAGAGCACCGAGATCAGCGAGGACTTGCCCGCACTGGGGAAGCCCACCAGCGCCACGTCGGCGACCGTCTTCAGCTCCAGCACGATGTCCTGGACGTCACCGGGCTCGCCCAGCAGCGCGAAGCCGGGCGCCTTGCGGCGGGCCGAGGAGAGCGCCGCGTTGCCCAGTCCGCCCCGGCCGCCCTCGGCCGCCACGTAGGTGGTGCCGTGCCCGACCAGGTCCGCGAGGACGTTGCCCGCCCTGTCCAGCACGACCGTGCCGTCCGGCACCGGCAGCACCAGGTCGGCCCCGTCCTTGCCGGAGCGGTTGCCGCCCTCACCGGGCCGGCCGTTGGTCGCCTTGCGCTGCGGGCTGTGGTGGTAGTCCAGCAGGGTGGTGACCGACTGGTCGACCACCAGCGTCACCTCACCGCCCCGGCCGCCGTTGCCCCCGTCGGGGCCGCCGAGCGGCTTGAACTTCTCACGGTGGACGGAGGCGCAGCCGTGGCCTCCGTTACCCGCGGCGACGTGCAGTTCGACGCGGTCCACGAAGGTGGTCATGGTCAGTGCCTCCAGAGGGGTACGGATGGGGATGTCGAGGTGCGCCGACCGGGTCGGCGCCGGGCGCCGTACGGCGCTCCCGGGGGAACAACACGCGAAAGGCGGACCAGCTTCCCCGTACCGAAATCGTACGGGGAAGGCGTGGTCCGCCTCCGCGAGAAAAACGCCCTACAGCCGTCCGGTCAGGCGACCGGGACGATGTTCACGACCTTGCGGCCGCGGAACGTGCCGAACTCCACCGCACCGGGCAGCAGCGCGAACAGCGTGTCGTCGCCGCCGCGGCCGACGCCGGAGCCGGGGTGGAAGTGGGTGCCGCGCTGGCGGACCAGGATCTCACCCGCGTTGACGACCTGACCGCCGAAGCGCTTCACGCCGAGCCGCTGGGCATTCGAGTCGCGACCGTTCCGAGTGGACGATGCGCCCTTCTTGTGTGCCATCTCTCCTCAGTCCCTTACTTCGCAGCCGTGGGGATCGCCGTGACCTTGATCGCCGTGTACTGCTGGCGGTGGCCCTGACGACGGCGGTAGCCGGTCTTGTTCTTGTAGCGCAGGATGTCGATCTTCGCGCCCTTGTGGTGGTCCACGACCTCGGCCTGGACCTTGATGCCGGCCAGCACCCACGGGTCGCTGGTGACGGCCTCGCCGTCGACGACGAGCAGGGTCGAGAGCTCGACCGTGTCGCCCACCTTGGCAGTGGAAATCTTGTCAACCTCAACGATGTCGCCGACAGCAACCTTGTGCTGGCGACCACCGCTGCGCACGATGGCGTACACGCGGGTCTCACTCTCTGTGCTCGTGGTGGAACCTCTGAAGCCAGCCGCTCACACGGGCCCGGAAGCCCGAAGATCCGCGAGGACGAGCGGCCTCTCCGGCCCGACCAGACGGCCCGACCCGGAGGGAGATGCTCAGAGGGATGGCGTAGGAACGCCGACGCTCTAGGTTACGGGGCCCCCCGCCACCGGTCAAACCGGGGCGCCGGCACCCCTCGCCGAGAGCCGGAGGGGAGGTCCGGGACGCCGGGTCCCGGACCTCCCCCTCGTGCGGCACCGCAGCGGTGCGGGGCCGTCAGTCGTCCGTCGAGGCGGTGACGGTCGGTGCCGCCTGCTGCTCCGCCGCCGCGGTCTTCTTGGCCGCCGACTTCTTCGCCGGCGCCTTGGCCGCCGCCTTCTTGGCGGTCGTCTTCTTGACCGTCGTCTTCTTGGCGGCGGTCTTCTTCGCCGGCGCCTTGGCCGTCTTCTTCGCCGGCGCCTTGGTCGCCGCCTTCTTGGCGGTCGTCTTCTTCGCCGTCGTCTTCCGGGTGGCCGTCTTCTTCGCCGGCGCCGCGGTCTCCTCGGCCGCCGCCTCGGTCAGGGCCTCCTCGTCGCGTCCGGCCGCCTCGTTGGCCTCGACCGGCTCGGCCGCGGTGCCCGGGACGACCACCACGGCCGTCTCCTCCGAGGCGGTGGGCGCGGTGGCCTTGCGCACCGCGCGCCGCCGCGGCCGGGCCGGAGCGGCCTCGGCCACCGGCTCCGCCACCGGCTCGACCGGCTCGGCCACCGGCTCCGGGGCCGCCTCGACCACCGGGACCGTCACCTCGGCGGCCACGCCCTCGGGGGAACCCGCGGGCGCACTGGCCACCCGGGTGGCCCGGCGACGGGTCCGCCCCTGCGGCGCCGGCTCGACGACCGGCTCGGGGACCGCCTCGGCCACGGGCTCCGGGACGACCGGTTCGACGACCGGCTCCGGGACGGCCTCGACCACCGGCTCGGCCGGCGCCTCGGCCGCGCGGGGCGCACCCGCCGGCGCAGACGCCCGACGGCCGCCACGGCGCCGTCCACGACCCCGACCCGCCGCGGCCTCCGCCTCGGCGACGCTGCTGTACAACTCCTCGTCGGGCGCGAAGTCCGGCGAGGTCAGCGCAGTGGGCTCGGCGACCTCGGCGGCCACCTCGGCCGCCGTCTCCTGCTCCGGCTCGACCACCGCGGCGGTCTCGTGCTCGTGGTGCTCCTCGTGGCTCTCGCCCGCGCCCCGGCCGCGCTTCTTGCGCTTGCCGCCGCCACCGATCGAGGTCGGCTGCTCCATGTGCACGATGACCCCGCGGCCGTTGCAGTGCACACAGGTCTCGGAGAAGGACTCCAGCAGGCCCTGGCCCACCCGCTTGCGGGTCATCTGCACCAGGCCCAAGGAGGTGACCTCGGCCACCTGGTGCTTGGTCCGGTCCCGGCCCAGGCACTCCAGCAGGCGCCGCAGCACCAGGTCCCGGTTGGACTCCAGGACCATGTCGATGAAGTCGATGACCACGATGCCGCCGAGGTCGCGCAGCCGCAGCTGGCGCACGATCTCCTCGGCCGCCTCCAGGTTGTTGCGGGTCACGGTCTCTTCCAGGTTGCCGCCCTGGCCCGTGAACTTCCCGGTGTTGACGTCGACCACGACCATGGCCTCGGTCTTGTCGATCACCAGCGAACCGCCGGACGGCAGGTAGACCTTGCGGTCCAGCGCCTTGATCAGCTGCTCGTCGATGCGGTACGTCGCGAAGACGTCCACCTCGGACGTCCAGCGCTGGAGCCGCTCCGCGAGGTCGGGCGCCACGTGCGAGACGTAGCCGTGGATCGTCGACCACGCCTCGTCACCGCTGACGATGACCTTGGAGAAGTCCTCGTTGAAGATGTCGCGGACCACCCGGACCGTCATGTCCGGCTCGCCGTAGAGCAGCGTCGGGGCGTTGCCGCTCTTCGCCTTCTTCTTGATGTCCTCCCACTGGGACTGGAGGCGCTCCACGTCACGGCGGAGCTCGTCCTCGCTGGCGCCCTCGGCGGCGGTGCGCACGATGACGCCCGCGTCCTCGGGGACGACCTTCTTGAGGATCGTCTTCAGCCGGGCCCGCTCGGTGTCCGGGAGCTTGCGGCTGATGCCCGTCATCGACCCCTCGGGGACGTACACGAGATACCGGCCGGGCAGGGACACCTGGCTGGTGAGCCGGGCGCCCTTGTGGCCGATCGGGTCCTTGGTGACCTGGACCAGCACCGACTGGCCGGACTTGAGCGCGCTCTCGATCCGACGCGGGCCGCCGGACATCCCGAGCGCCTCGAAGTTGACCTCGCCCGCGTACAGGACCGCGTTGCGCCCCTTGCCGATGTCGATGAAGGCGGCCTCCATCGACGGCAGGACGTTCTGCACCTTGCCCAGGTAGACGTTGCCGACGTACGAGGTCGACTGCTCCTTGTTGACGTAGTGCTCGACGAGGACGTCGTCCTCCAGCACCCCGATCTGGGTGCGCTCGCCGAACTGGCGGACCACCATCACCCGCTCGACGGCCTCGCGGCGGGCCAGGAACTCGGCCTCGGTGATGATCGGCACCCGGCGGCGGCCCTGCTCGCGCCCCTCGCGCCGGCGCTGCTTCTTGGCCTCCAGACGCGTGGAGCCCTTGATGGACTGCACCTCGTCCGAGGCGGGCCGCTCCCGCTCCTCCTTCTTGCGGGGCTCGCGGACCTTGACGACGGTGCGCTCCGGGTCGTCGGACCCGGCGTCCCCGGAGGCGTCCCCGGCGCGACGGCGACGACGGCGCCGGCGACGGCTGCTGCTGGAGCCGCCCTCGTCCTCGGCCGCATCGGCGTCCTCCTCGGCCGCGGGCTCCTCGGCCGACTCCTCGGCCTCGTCGAAGCCGTGCTCCTCGCCCTCGGCGTGCTCACCCCGGCGACGGCGGCGGCCGCCCCGACGGCGCCGACGACGGGACCCCGTCTCCTCGCCGTCCTCGGCCTCGACGTCCTCGGGCGCCTCGGCCCGTGCCTCGTCGGTCGGCTCCCCGTCCTCCTCGGGCTCCGCCGGAGCCGGCGGCTCCACGGCCTCCTCGGCCTGCGGCGCGGCGGCGGAGACCGCCACCCGACGGCGCCGACGACGCCGGGAGCCGGCGCCCTCGTCCTCGTACCGTTCGGTGTCGGTGGCCTCCGCGGGCGCCTGGGCGCTCTCGGTCTCCTCCTCCTCGGCCGCGTGGCGGGCCTCGGCGGCCTCGGCCGCCGCCCGCTCCGGCGTCTGGAACATCGGCTCGGCGAACACCGGAGCCTGGAAGACGGCCACGGCCGGCCGCGCCGGCCGGTCTTCCCCGGCGGACCGGGCGTGGTGCTGGGCGGGCTCGGAGAATCCGCCGGCGGCCCGGGTGGCGCGGCGACGGGACCGCTTGGGTGCCGCCTCCTCGACCGGGGCGGCCTTCTCGACCGGAGCCGCGGGCTCGTCCGCGACGGGCTCCGCCGTGCGGTCGGCCTCGGCGGCCCGTGCGGCCGGCGCTTCGGCCGGAGCGGCGGCGCGCGTGGCGCGCCGGCGGGTACGCGGGGGCGCCGCCTCCGCGGCGGGGGCCTCCTCGGCCGGGGCGGGCGCCTCGGGGACGGTCTCGGCCGCGGCCCGGGTCGCCCGGCGGCGGGTGCGCTTGGGCGCCGCCTCCTCGACCTCGGCGGCCGGCGCGGTCTCCTCGACCGGCGCGGGCGATCCGGCGGGCGCGGACGCCCTGCGGACCACCCGGCGGCGGGTGCGCGGCGCCTCGGCGGCGATCGCGGACTCCTCGGCGGCCACGGGCGCCGGTGCTTCGGCGACCGGCTCGCCCACGGCCACGGTCACGACCTCGGGGGCCGCGGCGGCCGGGGCACCGGCCGGGCGGGAAGCCGCACGGCGCCTGCGGCGCGGCGGCAGGGTGTCGCTGGGACTGTCGTCACCCGCGGTCGCGCGGGCGGCGGAGGTGATGGCGGAACCCTCGGGTTCGTTCGATTCGAGCATGCGGGCGGTTCTCCCGTCGGCTCCCGGGCGCCGCGCCTGTTCCGGTGACGTCCGCGGCACCACGTCCTGCGTGGGCCGCCGTCCGGGGCGCGGGCGCCGCACGGGAGCTTTCTGTGTCCTGTCTCGCCGGTTCCGTACGCCTTGTCGCGTACGGCCTGGCGAAAGTCTTGTAGTCGGTGCGCTGCCCGACCCAGGTGGCTCCCGGATACGAGGGCGGCGCTGCGACGTCCGTCCTTACGCGGGTCCGCCCGGTGGCACCGCCGCAGCGGCGGGCACGGCGACCCCGGGAACAGCAGCCGGAGCGGCCTTGACCGTCGCGCGATCGGGCGCGAGCGGGTCGGTGACCGTGCCGGTCGCCTCATCGAAAAGCCCCTGCGCCAGCCTGGTCACCGCTGCGGGGACCGGCGGCGCCAGGTCGGCCACAGCTCGGAGACCGGACAGGACGTCGTCGGGTCGCACGGCAGGCGTCACGTGCCGAACAACCAGGCGCAGTATCGCACAGGCCCGGTCGCCCGGCCCATCAGCCCGGGCCGGGTCCTCCTCGAACACCGTGAGGGCGGCGACCGCGGACCGGGCGTCGAAGGTGCGCAGACCGTTCTTCGTCTGCCGCTGGACCTCCACCCTTTCGGCGGCCGTGAAGGCGTCCACGGCGCGCCGTGCCTCGCCCGGCGCCACGCCGTCGAGCCGCAGTTCCCACACGGAGCCGGTCAGCCGGTCCGCGAGGCCCGGGGTGCGGGCCTCCACCGCGTCGACGACGTCGAGCCCGGGGGGCAGCGACTCGTCGAGCAGCACCCGGAGGGTCTCCGGGTCGCGCGGCGCGGTGAGCGCGATCTCCAGGTACTCCGCCTCACTGCCCGTGCCGGTGGGTGCGGCATTGGCGTACGACACCTTGGGGTGGGGCGTGAACCCGGCCGAGTACGCCATGGGCACCTCGGCCCGGCGCAGCGCCCGCTCGAACGCGCGCTGGAAGTCGCGGTGGCTGGTGAACCGGAGGCGGCCCCGCTTGGTGTAGCGCAGTCTGATGCGCTGTACCGCGGGTGCGGGCGGGGGGCCTTCGGGCTGTCGCTTGCCCAGTGTCGTCAGTCCTTCGTGAGTGCGGTCGTCCTGCTGCCTAGAGTACGTCGCGGGGCCGCGACCGGTTCACCGGCGCCCGTTCCGGCCCGGCCGCGGCGTTGTTCCCCGACCCCTCGGGTCACTTCACCACGGTCAGCGGCAGCAGCTTCTTGCCGGTGGGACCGATCTGGATGGCGGTGTCCATCTGAGGGCACACCCCGCAGTCGAAGCAGGGGGTCCAGCGGCAGTCCTCGACCTCGGTCTCGTCGAGGGCGTCCTGCCAGTCCTCCCAGAGCCAGTCCTTGTCGAGGCCGGAGTCCAGGTGGTCCCAGGGCAGGACCTCCTCGTAGCCGCGCTCCCGGGTGGTGTACCAGTCGACGTCGATGCCGAAGGCCGGCAGTTCCTTGTCCGCGCAGGCCATCCAGCGGTCGTAGGAGAAGTGCTCGCGCCAGCCGTCGAACCGGCCGCCGTCCTCGTAGACGGCGCGGATCACGGTGCCCAGACGGCGGTCGCCCCGGGAGAGCAGGCCCTCGACGATGCCGGGCTTGCCGTCGTGGTAGCGGAAGCCGATGGAGCGGCCGTACTTCTTGTCCCCGCGGATCTTGTCGCGCAGCTTCTGGAGGCGGGCGTCGGTCTCCTCGGAGGAGAGCTGCGGGGCCCACTGGAACGGGGTGTGCGGCTTGGGCACGAAGCCGCCGATGGAGACGGTGCAGCGGATGTCGTTGGAGCCGGAGACCTCCCGGCCCTTGGCGATGACGTTCATCGCCATGTCGGCGATCTGGAGGACGTCCTCGTCGGTCTCGGTGGGCAGACCGCACATGAAGTACAGCTTCACCTGGCGCCAGCCGTTGCCGTAGGCGGTGGCGACGGTGCGGATCAGGTCCTCCTCCGAGACCATCTTGTTGATGACCTTGCGCATCCGCTCGGAGCCGCCCTCGGGGGCGAAGGTGAGTCCGGAGCGGCGGCCGTTGCGGGTGAGTTCGTTGGCCAGGTCGACGTTGAAGGCGTCCACCCGGGTGGAGGGCAGCGAGAGGCCGATCTTGTCGTCCTCGTAGCGGTCGGCGAGGCCCTTGGCGACGTCACCGATCTCGGAGTGGTCGGCGCTGGACAGCGACAGCAGGCCGACCTCCTCGAAGCCGGTGGCCTTCAGGCCCCGGTCGACCATCTCGCCGATGCCGGTGATGCTGCGCTCGCGGACCGGACGGGTGATCATGCCGGCCTGGCAGAAGCGGCAGCCGCGGGTGCAGCCGCGGAAGATCTCCACGGACATCCGCTCGTGCACGGTCTCGGCGAGCGGGACCAGCGGCTGCTTGGGGTAGGGCCACTCGTCGAGGTCCATGACGGTGTGCTTGGAGACGCGCCAGGGCACGCCGGAGCGGTTGGGCACCACCCGGCCGATGCGCCCGTCGGGGAGGTACTCCACGTCGTAGAAGCCGGGGACGTACACCCCGCCGGTGCGGGCGAGGCGGAACAGCAGTTCCTCGCGTCCGCCGGGCCGGCCCTCGGCCTTCCAGGCGCGGACGATGTCGGTGATCTCCAGCACGGCCTGCTCGCCGTCGCCGATGACCGCGCAGTCGATGAAGTCGGCGATCGGCTCCGGGTTGAAGGCGGCGTGGCCGCCGGCGACGACGACCGGGTCGTCGAGGCCGCGGTCCTTGGCCTCCAGCGGGATGCCCGCGAGGTCGAGGGCGGTGAGCATGTTGGTGTAGCCCAGTTCGGTGGAGAAGCTGAGCCCGAACAGGTCGAACGCCTTCAGCGGTCGGTGCGCGTCCACGGTGAACTGCGGGACGCCGTGCTCCCGCATCAGCGCCTCCAGGTCGGGCCAGACGCTGTACGTCCGCTCGGCGAGGACGCCCTCGCGCTCGTTGAGCACCTCGTAGAGGATCATGACGCCCTGGTTGGGCAGCCCGACCTCGTAGGCGTCCGGGTACATCAGGGCCCAGCGGACGTCGCAGGCGTCCCACGGCTTGACGGTGGAGTTGAGTTCCCCTCCGACGTACTGGATGGGCTTCTGGACGTGCGGGAGAAGCGCTTCCAGACGCGGGAAGACCGACTCGACAGGCATCGTGGTGTCTCTCGTGAGCTTACGGGGGACCTCCCGCGCAAGAGGCGGGTGACCCTCAAGCCTAGCGCGTTCCGCGCAGCGCCCGGGTGGCCCGTTCGGCGGCCTCCCACGCCGCGGGGAGTTCGGCCTCGTACCCGGCGGCCCGGCTCTCCTCGTGGCCGTAGACCAGTCCGTAGGTGAAGGAGCTCTCGCCGGCGGCGTGGGCCTGGCCGGCGAGCTCGCGCAGGGTCAAGCGGGTCATGTAGCTGTCCTGGTGCTCGCCGAGCAGGTCCTGGAGGTCCTTGGCGCCGCGGATGGCCCGTTTCGCGGGGCCGCCGAGGGTGTGGAGGGCGGCTTCGGCGGCGTAGCGCAGGCGTTTGGCCTTCTTGCGGGCTTCGTGCAGGGCGTGGTCGCGGGCGGGACCGGCGGGCTGCCGGAACGCCTCCTCGATCAGGTCGGCCAGTCGGTCGAAGTCCTTGCGGGCGGCCCGGTGGATCGCCTTGGCGGGGTCCTTGGCGGCGGCCGGACGGAGCGGGGGACGGGCGATCAGGGCGTCCAGGGAGTCCAGGAGGGCGAGGTAGCGCCGACTGTTGAGGAGCGCGGCCAGTCGGCGTCGGGAGCCGCCGCGGCGGGCGTTCGCCCAGGTGCGCAGGCGGGTGCGGACGGGGCCGACCAGGTGGGGGCGGGGCAGTTCGGCGAAGTGGCCGGTGAGGCGTTCGGTGAGGACTTCGGCGTCGCGGTCGACGCCGAGTTCGCCGGCGAGCCACTTGAGCTCCGCGGCGAGGTGGTCGGTGGCGGTGCGGTCGAGCACCCGGGAGTAGGAGCGGAAGGTGCTGCGGGCGCGGCGGGTGGCGACGCGCATGCGGTGCACGGAGTCGTGGGTGCCCAGGCGGACGGCGGGGTCGAGCAGGACGAGGGCGTCCCGTTGGGCGGTGAGGTAGGCGAGGACGGGTTCGGCCGCGGTGCCCCGGTGGGGGTCGGGCGGGGTGGTCGCCGTGGGCGGGTGGGGGGCGGTCTCGGCGAGGGCGCGGGCGAGTTTGGAGGCTGAGGCGCTGCGGCGCAGGCCGGCCTTGCGGAGTCTCTTGTCGAGGGCGTCGAGGAGGGCCGGGTCCCGGTCGGGGGCGAGTTCGACCTCGATCTCGGTCCAGCCGGTGGTGGCGTCGCCGTCGGTGAGGCGTTCGGCGCGGACGGTGTCCACGCTGACCTCGGCGAGGAGGGTGCCGTCGGCGTCGAGGAGGTGGACGAGGTCGCGGGCGGAACGGAGTCGGACGACGGGCACCAAGCGGGCGCCCCGGGTGCGGGAGCGGGTCAGTGCGAGGAGGGTGCGCGGCACCGCGGGGGAGAGCGGGGCGTGGATCTCGTCGCGGACGTCCTCGGTGACGGGGAGCTTGAGGTGCCAGCCGGCGTCGGTGCCCCCGGTGCGGCGGCGCAGGGTGACCGCGTGCCGGGCGAGGCGCTGGTCGGCGGTGTCGTAGTAGACGGCGTCCAGGTCGTGGGTGCCGCGGGGGACGGCGGCGTGCACGCCGCGGACGGTGGTGAGGTCCGGGAGGGCCGGGGCGCCGGCGTCCGGGTCGGTGGCTTCGTACTTCCGCTCGATCTCGCGTTGTATATCCGCCATGTACAGAATCTAGTCGGATTCCACCCGGTTCGGCAGACCTCGCGGGCCGGGTCGGGACGGGCGGGAGCGATGGGTCGGGGGTGGTCCCGGGAGGGTGCCTCCCGGGACCCGAGGTGGGCCGGGAGGCGGGTCCTACGCCGAGAGGGGGCGTTGGACGCGGATGGACTGGAGGAGTCCGACCGCGATCCAGACGGCGAACATCGAGGTGCCGCCGTAGGAGACGAAGGGCAGCGGGAGGCCGGCGACGGGCATGATGCCGAGGGCCATGCCGATGTTCTCGAAGGACTGGAACGCGAACCAGGCGATGATGCCGGCGGCGACCACGGTGCCGTACAGCTCGGTGGTCTCGCGGGCGATGCGGCAGGCGCGCCAGAGCAGGACGCCGAGGAGCAGGATGATCAGTCCGCCGCCGATGAAGCCGAGTTCCTCGCCGGCGACCGTGAACACGAAGTCGGTCTGTTGTTCGGGGACGAACTGGCCGGTGGTCTGGGTGCCCTTGAACAGGCCCATGCCGGCGAGGCCGCCGGAGCCGATGGCGATGCGGGCCTGGTTGGTGTTGTAGCCGACGCCGGCCGGGTCGAGGGCGGGATTGGCGAAGGCGGCGAACCGGTTGATCTGGTACTCGTCGAGCACGTTGAGCTGCCAGACGGCGACCGCGCCGAGGGCGCCGGCGCCCAGCAGGCCGAAGATCCAGCGGTTGGAGGCGCCCGAGGCCAGCAGCACCCCCAGCACGATCATCACCATGACCATGACCGAGCCGAGGTCGGGCATCAGCAGCACGACCGCGATGGGGACGGCGGCGAGCCCGAGGGCCTGGACGACGGTGCGGTGGTCGGGGTGGAGCCGGTCGCCGGCGTCGACCCGGGCGGCCAGCAGCATCGCCATGCCCAGGATGATCGTGATCTTCACGAACTCGGCGGGCTGGAGGGAGAAGCCGCCGCCGATGACGATCCAGGCCCGGGCGCCGTTGATGGTGGCGCCCAGCGGGGTGAGCACCAGCAGCACCAGCAGCACGGAGAGGCCGTACAGGAAGGGCACCACGGTGCGCAGGGTGCGGTGGCCGAGCCAGATGGTGCCGATCATCAGGACGACGCCGATGCCGGTGTTGAGCAGGTGGCGCAGGAGGAAGTAGTAGGGGTCGCCCTCGTTGAGCTCGGTGCGGTTGCGGGTGGCGGAGTAGACGAGGACGGCGCCGATGAGGGAGAGCGCCGTGGCGCAGAGCAGTATCGGCCAGTCGAGGCGGCGCAGCAGGCTGTCCCGGGCGGTGGCCCGGGTCAGCCAGGAGCGTTCGGGGCCGTACCGGGAGACGGAGAAGCCGTTGGTGCCGCTCATCAGTCGCGCCTCCCGGTCGTCGCCGGGGGTCCGGCGAGGGCCCGGGCGGTGGGGGACGGTTCGGGCTGCCCCTTGTAGGGGGCGAGCTTGGGGGCGTCGATGGTGCCGTCCCGCTGGATCTTGGGCAGGCTCTTCTGGGGCTGGGGCAGGAGGGCCTTCTTGGGGTCGATCGCGCCTTCGGGGCTGACCCCGTACAGGGCGTTGTAGACGTTGCGGACGGCGGGTGCGGAGGCGCCCGAGCCGGTGCCGCCCTGGGCGATGGTCATGACGATGGCGTAGTCGTCGGTGTAGCTGGCGAACCAGGAGGTGGTCTGCTTGCCGTGGACCTCGGCGGTGCCGGTCTTGGCGTGCATGGGGATCTCGTCCTGGGGCCAGCCGGTGAACCGCCAGGCGGCGGTGCCGCGGGTGGCGACGCCTTCGAGGGCTTCGTCTATCTCGGCGAGGGTCTTGCGGGACACCGGGAGCTTGCGCTGCACCTTGGGCTCGATCTCGGTGATCTCCTTGCCGTCGGCGCTGATGACGGCCTTGCCGACGGTGGGGTGGTGCATGGTGCCGCCGTTGGCGATGCCGGCGTAGATGGAGGCCATCTGGATGGGGGTGACGAGGGTGTCGCCCTGGCCGATGCTGTAGTTGACGGAGTCACCGGCGCGCATGAGGTTGCCTTCGAGGCAGTTCTCGTAGGAGAGCTGCTGGAGGAAGTCGCCGCCCTTCTTGCCGGTCTTGCACCAGGCGTCCTTGTTGGCCTTCCAGAAGTCGCGCTTCCACTGGCGGTCGGGGACCCGGCCGGTGACCTCGTTGGGGAGGTCGATGCCGGTCTCCGCGCCGAGGCCGAACTCGTGGGCGGTCTCGTAGAACCAGTCCTTGGCGCCCTTCTTGGGCTTGAGGCCGCCGTCGCGCTGCCACTCCTGGTGGGCCAGCCGGTAGAAGACGGTGTCGCAGGAGACCTCCAGGGCCTGGCCGAGGTCGATCGAGCCGTAGCCCTTGGACTCGAAGTTGTTGAAGACCTGGCCGCCGATGGCGTAGGAGCTGGAGCACTCGTAGCGGTCGTTGAACCCGTAGCCGGCCTTCACCGCGGCGGCGACCGGGATCACCTTGAAGATGGAGCCGGGGGCGGCCTGGCCCTGGATGGCGCGGTTGAGCAGCGGGTAGTTGGAGGACTTGCCGGTGAGCTTCGCGTAGTCCTTGGCGGTGATGCCGCCGACCCAGGCGTTGGGGTCGTAGGTGGGGTTGGAGGCCATGGCCACCACCCGGCCGGTCTTGGCCTCCATGACGACGATGGCGCCGGAGTCGGCCTTGTAGTTCATGCTGGTGTTGTCGTCGTAGACCTTGCGGGCTTCCTTGAGCGCCTCGTTCAGCTCGTACTCGGCGATCCGTTGGATGCGGGCGTCGATGCTGGTGACGACGTTGGCCCCGGGTTCGGCCTTGTCGCTCTTGGCCTGGCCCATGACGCGGCCGAGGTTGTCGACCTCGTAGCGGGTGACGCCGGCCTTGCCGCGCAGTTCCTTGTCGTACTGGCGCTCCAGGCCGCTGCGGCCGACCTGGTCGGAGCGCAGGTAGGGGGATTCGCTGTCCTTGGCCTTCTCGATCTCGACGTCGGTGACGGGCGAGAGGTAGCCGAGGACCTGTGCGGTGTTGGCGTCGCCGGGGGCGGTGTAGCGGCGCACCGCGGTGGGTTCGGCGGTGATGCCGGGGAAGTCCTCGGCGCGCTCGCGGATCTGGAGGGCCTGCTTGGGGGTGGCCTCGTCGGTGATGGGGATGGGCTGGTAGGGGGAGCCGTTCCAGCAGGGCTGGGGGGTCTCGGCGTCGCAGAGCCGGACCTTGTCGGTGATCTCCTTGGGCTGCACGCCGAGGACCCCGGCGAGCTTGGTGAGGACGGCCTTGCCGTCGTCGTCCATCTTCATCAGGTCGGTGCGGGAGGCGGAGACCACCAGCCGGGTCTCGTTGTCGGCGAGGGGCACGCCGCGGGCGTCGAGGATGGAGCCGCGCACGGCGGGTTGCACCACGCGCTGGACGCCGTTGCCGTCCGCCTCGGCCGCGAACTCCTCGCCGTTGCGGATCTGGAGGTACCAGAGCCGTCCGCCGAGGGTGAGCAGCAGGGAGACCACGAGCACCTGGATGACGACGAGTCGGATCTGGACCCGGGGGGTGCGGCCGGTCTCCGGGATGTTGGTCACAGTCGCTTGGCCCCCTTGACCTTGATGCGGCCGGCGCGGGCCACCCGGGCCCGGGCCGCCTTGGCGCGCAGTCCGCCGCGCTGGCTGCCGATCCGCAGTCCGGTGCCGGAGGCGAGCCATCCGGCGGAGACGTCGCTCTTGGCCGCGGCGTTGGTCTCGGCGAGCGGATCGTTGTCGAGGCGGCGGGCGAGCGCCATGATGAACGGCACGGTGAACGGCGCGAGCAGCAGGTCGTACAGGGCCGCGGTGAACAGCAGGCCGCCGAGGCCCACGTGGCGGGCGGCGGTGTCGCCGACGAGGGCGCCGACGCCCGCGTAGAGCAGGGTGGAACCGACGGCGGAGCCGACCACGACGACCATCGGGCCGAGCGCGGACTGGAGCCGGCCGCTCTCCGGCTTGGCGAGTCCGGCGAGGTAGCCGATCACGCACAGCACCAGCGCGTAGCGGCCGACCGCGTGGTCGGCGGGGGGCGCCAGGTCGGCGAGGAGTCCGGCACCGAAGCCGATCAGTGTGCCGCCGACGTGCCCGTAGACCAGGGCGAGGCCGACGACGGTGAGCAACAACAGGTCGGGGACGGCGCCGGGCAGTTGCAGCCGGGCGAGGACGCTCACCTGGACGACCAGGGCGGCCACCACCAGGGTGACCGAGAGCAGCATCCGGTTGACGCGCATGGTCGGGCTCCTACTGCTCTGCGGTCTGCCCGGCCTGGCCGGGCGCCTGCGCGGACGGGGTGACGGTGACCGTCACGGTCGGCGTGGGCGTGGGCTTCGGGGCGGGCGGCAGCACCGCGTCCCGGGGGTCCTCGCGGGGGGCCTCGACGACGATGCCGACGATGTCGAGCTTGGTGAAGCCGACGTAGGGCTCGACGTAGACGGTGCGGGTGAGGTCGCCGCCGGAGGGGTCGACGCGGACCACCCGGCCGACCGGGACGCCGGGCACGAACGGCTTGTCGGCGCTGGAGCCGAAGGTGACGAGCCGGTCGCCCTTCTTCACCTTGGACTTGCCGTTGAGCAGGCTGACGCGCAGCGGGCCGTCACCGCCGCCGGAGGTGAAGCCGAGCTCGTCGGTCTTCTCCATGCGGGTGCCGACGGTGAAGTCGGGGTCGTTGGCGAGCAGCACGGTGGCGGTGGATGGGCCCACGGTGGTGACCCGGCCGACGAGCCCGTCGCCGTTGAGGACGGTCATGTCGCGGGTGACGCCGTCGCGGGCGCCGACGTCGAGGGTGACGGTCCAGGAGAAGCCCTGGGCGGCTCCTATGCCGATGACCTCGGCGGCCTTGATGCCGTACCGGCCGGCGCCGGCCTTCTTCAGCAGGGCGTCGAGTTGGCGGACCCGGCTGCGGTTGCGGTCGTCGCTGCCGAGGCGGGCCTTGAGGGCGGCGTTCTCGCGTTCCAGGACGGCGATCCGGTCGTGCCGTTCACCGGAGTCGCGGACGGCGCCGATGGCGTTGCCGATGGGGTCGACCGCCGAGGACACCCCGTCCTGCACCGGGCCCAGCACCGTGGCGGCGGCCCGGCGGGCGCCGTCGACCGGGGAGTCCTCCCCGCCCCTGATGTCCACGGTGATCAGCGCGAACGCGATGACGACCAGCAGCACCAGGAGCAGTCGGCTCTCTCGTGTGTCCCTCACGTGCGGCGGCCGTGCCTTCCTCGTCGGAATGTGCGGAGCGTACGGAAATCGGTGGCTGTGGTCCTCCCGGCCGTCCGGCGGGCCGGACGGCCGACCGCTCCCCCGCGGCCGCGACGGTCACCGTCGTGGCGTGGGGGCGGGCCAGCGGCTCACCTGCGGGGCTGGGCGTCCAGCACCTGCTGGAGCGCCTCGAACTCCTCGACGCACTTGCCGGAGCCGAGCGCGACGGAGTCGAGCGGGTCCTCGGCGATGTGGATCGGCATGCCGGTCTCGCGGCGCAGCCGCTCGTCGAGGCCGCGCAGCAGGGCGCCGCCGCCGGTCAGGACGATACCCCGGTCCATGACGTCGCCGGAGAGTTCGGGCGGGCACTTGTCGAGGGTGGTCTTCACCGCGTCCACGATCGCGTTCACGGGTTCCTCGATGGCCTTGCGGACCTCGGCGGCCGAGATGACCACGGTCTTGGGCAGGCCCGAGACCAGGTCGCGGCCGCGGATCTCGGTGTGCTCGTCCTGGTCGAGGTCGTACGCGGAGCCGATGGTGATCTTGATCTGTTCGGCGGTGCGCTCGCCCAGCAGGAGGCTGTACTCCTTCTTGATGTGTTGGATGATCGCGTTGTCCAGTTCGTCGCCGGCGACCCGGATCGACTGGGCCGTCACGATGCCGCCGAGGGAGATCACCGCGACCTCGGTGGTGCCGCCGCCGATGTCCACCACCATGTTGCCGGTGGCCTCGTGGACCGGGAGCCCGGAGCCGATGGCGGCGGCCATGGGCTCCTCGATGATGTGCACCTGCCGGGCACCGGCCTGGGAGGACGCCTCGATGACCGCGCGGCGTTCGACGCCCGTGATGCCCGAGGGCACGCAGACGACGACCCGGGGACGGGCGAGGTAGCGCCGCTTGTGGATCTTCAGGATGAAGTAGCGGAGCATCCGCTCGGTGATCTCGAAGTCGGCGATCACCCCGTCCTTCAGGGGGCGCACGGCCACGATGTTGCCCGGGGTGCGCCCGATCATCTTCTTCGCTTCCGAGCCGACCGCGAGGATGCCACCGGTGTTGGTGTTGATCGCGACCACGGACGGCTCGTTGAGCACGATCCCCCGGCCCCTGACGTACACCAGCGTGTTGGCGGTCCCGAGGTCGACAGCCATGTCACGGCCGATGAACGACATGTTGTTCCCCAAGAGGATGCGTCTGGCCTTCCCGGACGGAGCACATGAGTGCTCCTCAGGTCGGCGTGTGTGTGCTGTGTGGCGTGGAGGCTTCCATCGTAGTCTCGCCTGCACGGACACGGCGCGAGGGTCTTCGCCATTGTCAGCAGATGAACCGTCGCCCCGCTATGGGGGACGTGCGGATGGAGCCATGCGTTCCCCCGATCGGCGTGCACATGTCCGAAGGGTCGCTCCCCGGTGGGGCCGGGCGCCGTGAGGGGGTGTCAGCGCTCGCCGGTGCGCGGGCGGCCCCGGGCCCCGCACGGGCCCGGGCCGCGGGGGCCGGTCAGACGAGACCGGGGAAGAAGATCTTCAGCTCGCGCTCCGCCGACTCCTCGGAGTCCGAGGCGTGGATCAGGTTCTCCCGGGTGACGGTGCCGAAGTCGCCCCGGATGGAACCGGGGGCCGCCGCGATCGGGTCGGTGGGGCCGGCCAGCGTGCGGATGCCCTCGATGACCCGCTCGCCCTCCACCACCAGCGCGACCACCGGGCCGGAGGACATGAAGGCGATCAGCGGCTCGTAGAAGACCTTGCCGACGTGCTCGGCGTAGTGCTGCTCCAGGGTCGCCCGGTCCAGGGTGCGCAGTTCCAGCGCGGTGATCCGCCAGCCCGCCTTGCGCTCGATGCGGCCGACGATCTCGCCCACCAGACCGCGCTGGACGGCGTCGGGCTTGAGGAGGACGAGGCTGCGCTGGGTCATGGGTGTGGACTCCTTCGATCACCGGTGTGCGAGTGCTCAGAGGGTACAGGCAAGGCACCGGATACCGTCACGCAGCGTCAGGCCCTGGGCTGACCGTGGACTCCTCGCTCATCGCCGCCCACCGGGCCTTCGCCTCGTCGACCTTCCGGCCGAAGTGGATCGAGGCCCACCACAGCACGCCGAAGCAGACACCGAGCACGAACATCACCGGGACGTAGAACCCGGCGGCGACCAACAGGACCTGGAGCGCCCAGCCGAGCCGCACCCCCGTCTCCCGGCCGACCATGCCGCACAGCAGCAGGCTGAGCACCATCAGCACCCCGCACACGGTCCACACCGTGCCCGCGGAGAGGTCCGGGTCCTTCATCGCGACCAGCCCGGCGAACCCGATCACGAAGAACTCGGCGAGCAGGGTGGACGAACACAGGGTGCGCATGGGTCAGCCCCTCCCGAGGAGCAGTCGGGCGTCGCCGACGGTGAACACGGAACCGGTGACGAGCACTCCCCCGCCGGAGAACTCGCCCTCCTCCTCGGCGAGGGTGACCGCCGCCTCGATGGCGTCGTCGAGCCGGGGCTCCACCTGGACCCGGTCCTCGCCGAACACCTCCACCGCGATCGCGGCGAGTTCGTCGGCGCCCAGCGCGCGGTGGGTGGAGTGCTGGGTGACGACGACTTCCGCGAAGACCGGCTCGAAGGCTTCGAGCAGCCCCCGGGCGTCCTTCTCGGCACTGGTCGCCACCACGCCGATCAGCCGGCTGAAGCCGAAGGCCTCGCCCAGCGACTCGGCCACCGCCCGGGCGCCGGCCGGGTTGTGCGCGGCGTCCAGGACCACCGTCGGCGAACGGCGGACGACCTCCAGCCGCCCCGGGGAGGTGACCGCGGCGAACGCCTTGCGGACCGTGTCCACGTCCAGCGGGCGCGCGTGCTGGGCGCCGACCCCGAAGAACGCCTCCACCGCGGCGAGCGCCACGGCCGCGTTGTGCGCCTGGTGAATGCCGTGCAGCGGGAGGAAGACCTCCTCGTACTCGCCGCCGAGGCCGCGCAGCTTCAGCAACTGCCCGCCCACCGCGACCTGCCGGGCCAGCACCCCGAACTCCAGCCCCTCGCGGGCCACCGTGGCGTCGACCTCGACGGCCTTCTTCAGCAGCACCTGCGCCGCGTCGACCGGCTGTTGGGCCAGGATCACCGTCGCGCCCGGCTTGACGATCCCGGACTTCTCGACGGCGATCTCCCCGGGCGTGGAGCCCAGCCGGTCGGTGTGGTCCAGGTCGATGGGGGTCACCACGGCCACCGAGGCGTCGATGACGTTGGTGGCGTCCCAGGCGCCGCCCATGCCGACCTCGACCACCGCCACGTCGACGGGGGCGTCCGCGAAGGCCGCGTACGCCATGCCGGTCAGCACCTCGAAGAAGGAGAGCCGGTAGTCCTGCTGGGCGTCGACCATCTCCACGTACGGCTGGACGTCCCGGTACGTCTCCACGAACCGTTCGGGGGCGATCGGGGCCCCGTCCAGACTGATCCGCTCGGTGATCGACTGCACATGGGGCGAGCTGTACCGGCCGGTGCGCAGGTCGAAGGCGCCGAGCAGGGCCTCGATCATGCGGGCGGTGGAGGTCTTGCCGTTGGTGCCGGTGACGTGGATCGACGGGTACGAGCGCTGCGGCTCGCCCAGGACGTCCATCAGCGCGGCGATCCGCCGGACGGACGGCTCCAGCTTGGTCTCGCCCCAACGGGACGCCAACTCCGTCTCCACCTCGCGCAGCGCCCGGTCGACCTCCGGGTCCTCGGGGCGGCCGGGCAGGTCCTGCTCGGGGGCACCGCGCTGGGTGCGCAGGGTGCGGCTCCCCGCCTCGATCACCGCGAGGTCGGGGTCGCGGTCGGTCTCGGCCTCGACGATCTCGTCGAAGCGGTCGAACCCGCCGGCCTCGTCGTCGGGGAACCCGTCCACGGGGTCCGAGGGGGCACGGTCCGGGTCGTCAGGGGGGAACTCGCTCACGGGGGCCAGTCTACGGAGCCCCGCCGACAGCGGCGCACCGGCCGCCGGGACCCGGGAACGCCCCGGCCCGGCGCCGGTCGCGGGGACCGGGCCGGGCCGGGGGTGCGGGAGGTGCTCCCGGTGGCCGTCAGGCGGCGGGGAGCCGCTCCAGCTGCGCCTCGATGCGGACGATGTCCTCCTCCGCCTTGGCGAGCCGACCGCGGATCTTGTCGACCACCTGATCGGGCGCCTTGGCCAGGAACGCCTCGTTGCCGAGCTTGGCCGTGGCCTGCGCCTTCTCCTTCTCGGCGGCGGCCAGGTCCTTGGCGAGCCGCTTGCGCTCGGCGGCCACGTCGATGGTGCCCGACAGGTCGAGGGCCACCTCGACGCCCGCCACCGGCAGGGTGGCCGTGGCGGCGAAGCCCTCGCCCTCCGGCTGGAGCCGCAGCAGCTGCCGGACGGCCGCCTCGTGCGGGGCGAGCGGCGAGCCGTCCAGGGTCAGCCGCGCGGGCACCCGCTGGCCGGGCTGGAGGCCCTGGTCGGCGCGGAACCGGCGGACCTCGGTGACCAGTTGCTGGACGGTGCCGATCTCCCGCTCGGCGGCGGGGTCCCGGAAGCCGCTGTCCTCGGGCCAGTCGGCGATCACCACGGACTCGCCCCCGGTGAGGGTGGTCCACAGGGTCTCGGTCACGAACGGGACGATCGGGTGCAGCAGCCGCAGCGTCACGTCGAGGACCTCGCCGAGGACCCGCCCGGAGACCCGGGCCGCCTCGCCGCCGGCCATGAACGTGGTCTTGGACAGCTCCACGTACCAGTCGAAGACCTCGTCCCACGCGAAGTGGAACAGCGCGTCGGAGAGCTTGGCGAACTGGTAGTCCTCGTAGAGGGCGTCGACCTCCGCGATGGTGGCGTTGAGCCGGGAGAGGATCCACCGGTCCGTCGCGGAGAGCTGCTCGACGGGCGGCAGTTCGCCCTCGACGGTGGCCCCGTTCATCAGCGCGAACCGGGTCGCGTTCCAGATCTTGTTGGCGAAGTTCCGGGAGCCCTGCACCCAGTCCTCGCCGATCGGCACGTCCACGCCCGGGTTGGCGCCGCGCGCCAACGTGAAGCGCAGGGCGTCGGAGCCGTACGTGTCCATCCAGTCCAGCGGGTTGACCGCGTTGCCGAAGGACTTCGACATCTTCTTGCCGAACTGGTCGCGGACCATGCCGTGCAGCACGACGGTCTTGAAGGGCGGGGTGCCGTCCATCGCGTAGAGGCCGAACATCATCATCCGGGTGACCCAGAAGAACAGGATGTCGTAGCCGGTGACCAGGATGGAGTTCGGGTAGAACTTCGCGAGGCTCTCGGTGCGCTCGGGCCAGCCGAGGGTGGAGAACGGCCACAGGCCGGAGGAGAACCAGGTGTCGAGGACGTCGGTGTCCTGGTGCCAGCCCTCGCCGGTCGGCGGCTCCTCGTCCGGGCCGACGCAGACGACCTCGCCGTCCGGGCCGTACCAGACCGGAATGCGGTGGCCCCACCACAGCTGGCGCGAGATGCACCAGTCGTGCAGGTTGTCCACCCAGTCGAAGTACCGCTTCTCCATCTCCTGCGGGTGGATCGCCACCTCGCCGCTGCGCACCGCGTCCCCGGCGGCCTGGGCGAGCGGGGCGACCTTGACCCACCACTGGAGGGAGAGCCGGGGCTCGATGGTGGTCTTGCAGCGCGAGCAGTGGCCCACGGAGTGGACGTACGGGCGCTTCTCGGCCACGATCCGGCCCTCGGCGCGGAGCGCGGCGACGATGGCGCTGCGGGCCTCCAGCCGGTCCAGTCCCTGGAACGGGCCGGGGGTGGTGATGACGGCGTGCTCGTCCATCACCGTGACCGTGGGCAGGTCGTGGCGCTGGCCGATCTCGAAGTCGTTGGGGTCGTGCGCGGGGGTCACCTTGACGGCGCCGGTGCCGAACTCGGGGTCGACGTGCGCGTCCGCCACGACCGGGATGCGCCGGTCGGTGAGCGGCAGGGCGATGGTCCGGCCCACGAGGTGGCGGTAGCGCTCGTCGTCGGGGTGGACGGCGACCGCGGTGTCCCCGAGCATGGTCTCGGCCCGGGTGGTCGCCACGACCAGGGAGTCCTCGCCCTCGCCGTAGCGGATGGAGACCAACTCGCCGTCGTCGTCCTGGTACTCGACCTCGATGTCCGAGATGGCGGTGAGGCAGCGGGGGCACCAGTTGATGATGCGCTCGGCCCGGTAGATCAGCTCGTCGTCGAAGAGCCGCTTGAAGATCGTCTGGACGGACCGGGACAGGCCCTCGTCCATGGTGAAGCGCTCCCGCGACCAGGCCACGCCGTCACCGAGACGACGCATCTGACCGGAGATCTGCCCGCCGGACTCCTCCTTCCACCGCCACACCCGCTCGACGAACGCCTCCCGGCCGAGGTCGTGCCGGGACTTGCCCTCCTTGCCCAGTTCGCGCTCGACGACGTTCTGGGTGGCGATGCCCGCGTGGTCCATGCCGGGCTGCCACAGGGTCTCGAAGCCCTGCATCCGCTTGCGGCGGGTGGCGGCGTCGATCAGCGTGTGCTCGAAGGCGTGCCCGAGGTGCAGGCTGCCGGTGACGTTGGGCGGCGGGATGACGACGGTGAACGGCGGCTTGTCGCTCTTCTCGTCCGCTTCGAAGTAACCGCGCTCCACCCAGCGCTCGTAGAGCTTCCCCTCTACCTCGGCCGGCGCGTACTGGGTCGGCAGTTCGGTGCTGGGGCTCTGGTTCTGCTGCTGAGAGTTCTCGGTCACGCGCCCAGTTTAGGGGCGTCACGGTCCCGTGCAGAAACCATGGGTTTCGTAACGGTGCCCACCCCGCCGCTGCCCCGCGCCCGGGCGTTGCGTCAGGATGTCGGGAGCACATAAACATCGGGGAGGAACGTTCCATGAGCAACCACCAGCCGGGCCCGTACGGCGGCGGCCAGCCGGGGCAGCCGGGGCCGTACGGCCAGCCGGGCCCTTACGGCCAGCCGCCGCAGGCCCCGCAGCCCGGCTACGGCTACCCCCAGCAGCCTCCCCAGCCCGGGTACGGCCAGGCCCAGCCGGGCTACGGCCAGCCGCAGCAGCCCGGTCAGCCCCCGCAGCCCGGCTACGGCTTCCCCCAGCAGCCCGGCCAGCCGGGGTACGGCTTCCCGCAGCAGCCGGTGCCGGCGGGCGGCAAGAAGAAGACCGGGCTGATCATCGGCGTGGCGGTCGCCGTGGTCGCCGCGGCCGGCCTCGGGGCGTTCCTGGTGCTGGGCGACGGGGAGTCCGGCCCCGCCGACGACGGCCCGCACAAGCTGACCACGCCGGAGAAGGTGCTCCACGGCGAGTACAAGCGGCTGACCCCCGAGAAGCCCGCCGAGGACGCCTCTTCCTCGGACACCGGCAAGCAACTCGCCAAGAGCGGGGTCACCGACGCCAAGGCGGTCTCCGCCATGTGGGCCACGGTCGACCTGTCCCCCGGCGCCCAGCCGACGCCGGAGCAGATCGCCTCCTCCAAGGCGGTCACCTTCATCGGTCTCTACGGCGAGGTGAAGGACCCGGAGGCCGCCGTCGACGCCTCCTTCGCCTCCATGTCCCAGGAGAAGGCCGAGAAGCTCAAGGTGATCGGGGAGGTCAAGACGGTCGAGCCGGACAACGGGGACGGCGCGGTGTTCAAGTGCCAGCAGGCCCAGGCCAAGGACCGGGACGGCAAGATCGACACCCAGTACATCTGCATGTGGGCCGACTACAGCACGGTGGCCATGGTGATCCCCGCGGAGAGCGGCAACGGCGTCTCGCTGAACGTCTCGGCGCAGGTGACGGCGGACCTCCGCAAGGACATCCGGGTCAAGGACTGACCGACCGTCGGCAGACGAACGGGCCCCGGACGACGGATCGTCCGGGGCCCGTCCGCGCAGTGCGGCGGGTCAGGCGCTCTTCTGCTCGCCCGGTCCGCGGCCCCGGGAGTCCCGGGGGATCAGCGTCGGGTTGACGTTGGAGTGCACCACGTCCGCGGTGATGACCACCCGGGCCACGTCCTTGCGGGACGGCACCTCGTACATCACCGACTGGAGGACCTCCTCCATGATGGCGCGCAGACCGCGGGCGCCCGTCTGGCGCAGGATCGCCTGGTCCGCGATGGCCTCCAGCGCGTCCCGCTCGAAGTCCAGCTCCACGCCGTCCAGTTCGAACAGCCGCTCGTACTGCTTCACCAGGGCGTTGCGGGGCTCCACCAGGATCTGGAGGAGGGCCTCACGGTCCAGGTTGTGCACCGAGGTGATGACCGGGAGCCGGCCGATGAACTCCGGGATCATCCCGAACTTGACCAGGTCCTCGGGCATGACGCTCTCGAACTGGTCCTTGGACTCGATCTCCCGCTTGGAGCGGATGGTCGCCCCGAAGCCGATGCCCTTGGCGCCCGCCCGCGACTCGATGATCTTCTCCAGGCCGGCGAACGCCCCGCCCACGATGAACAGCACGTTCGTCGTGTCGATCTGGATGAACTCCTGGTGCGGGTGCTTCCGTCCGCCCTGCGGGGGCACGGAGGCGGTGGTGCCCTCCAGGATCTTCAGCAGGGCCTGCTGGACGCCCTCCCCGGAGACGTCACGCGTGATCGACGGGTTCTCGCTCTTGCGGGCGACCTTGTCGATCTCGTCGATGTAGATGATGCCGGTCTCGGCCTTCTTGACGTCGTAGTCGGCCGCCTGGATCAGCTTCAGCAGGATGTTCTCGACGTCCTCGCCGACGTAGCCGGCCTCGGTGAGCGCGGTCGCGTCCGCGATGGCGAACGGGACGTTCAGCATCCGGGCGAGCGTCTGCGCGAGCAACGTCTTGCCGGATCCGGTGGGGCCCAGCAGCAGGATGTTGGACTTGCCCAACTCGATGATGTCGTCGCGCCCTTGGGAGCTCGCGCTCTCTCCCGCCTGGACGCGTTTGTAGTGGTTGTAGACCGCGACCGAGAGGGCCTTCTTCGCGGCCTCCTGGCCGACGACGTAGCCCTCCAGGAACTCGTAGATCTCGCGGGGCTTGGGGAGTTCCTCCCACCGCACTTCGCTCGACTCGGCGAGTTCCTCTTCGATGATCTCGTTGCAGAGGTCGATGCACTCGTCGCAGATGTACACACCGGGGCCTGCGATGAGCTTCTTGACCTGCTTCTGGCTCTTGCCGCAGAACGAGCACTTGAGCAGATCGCCGCCGTCACCGATGCGTGCCACGAGGTGCTTCCCCTTCGCCTGGGAGACGCCCGTGCAAGCGACTCCTGGTGCCTCATATTCGACGGTACCTTGCCGGGCCCCCCGTTCGGGCCCCCCTTGGCGCGGTTCACGTCGCCTCCCGTGAACCCGGACGGATTCAGCGGGAGACGACGACGCTACGTCAAGGGGCAGCAAATCATGCCGTGGCGGGTCACACGACCTTGGAGTTGTTCATCTTCCGGGTGGAGATGATCTGGTCGATCAGACCGTACGACAGGGCGTCCTCCGCCGTCAGGATCTTGTCGCGCTCGATGTCCTCGCGGATCTTCTCGATCGGCGTGGTGGAGTGCTTGGCGAGCATCTCCTCCAGCTGCGCGCGCATCCGCAGGATCTCGTTCGCGGCGATCTCCAGGTCGGAGACCTGGCCCCGGCCCGTCTCGCTGTACGGCTGGTGGATCAGCACCCGGGCGTTGGGCAGCGCCATGCGCTTGCCCGGGGTGCCGGCGGCCAGCAGGATCGCCGCCGCCGAGGCGGCCTGGCCCATGCACACCGTCTGGATGTCCGGCTTCACGAACTGCATGGTGTCGTAGATCGCGGTGAGCGCCGTGAACGAGCCGCCGGGGCTGTTGATGTACACGGAGATGTCGCGGTCCGGGTCCATCGACTCCAGGCACAGCAGCTGCGCCATGACGTCGTTGGCGGAGGCGTCGTCGATCTGGACGCCGAGGAAGATCACCCGCTCCTCGAAGAGCTTCGCGTACGGGTCGTACTCGCGCACGCCCTGGGAGGTGCGCTCCACGAAACGGGGAATGACGTAGCGGGATTCGGCGCGGGGGCCGGTGTACTCGGCCTCCGTGCGGGCGTAGAGGCCGCGGCCGGGGAAGTCGTTCATTGGGTCACTCTCCTGAAGGGCGCCGAGGCGCCGTGACGGTCGACTGGGGGCTCGGTGGGACCGGTTTCCGCGCCGGCTCAGGCCGCCCCGGTGCCACCGCCGCCCGGCATGCCCGCCGCGGTGGGCATGATGTCGTCGATCAGGCCGTACTCCTTGGCCTCGATCGGGTCGAACCAACGGTCGCGGTCCGAGTCGCGGGTGATCTGCTCCACGCTCTGGCCGGTGTGGAACGAGGTCAGCTCCGCCATCCGCTTCTTGGTGTGCAGCAGCCGCTCCGCGTGGATCTTGATGTCCGAGGCGGAGCCCGCGAGGCCCGCGGACGGCTGGTGGATGAGGATCTCCGCGTTCGGGAGGGCGAAGCGCTTGCCCGGGGTGCCCGCGCTGAGCAGGAACTGCCCCATCGAGGCCGCCATGCCCATGGCGATCGTCACCACGTCGTTCTTGATGTACTGCATGGTGTCGTAGATCGCCATGCCCGCGGTGATCGAGCCGCCGGGGCTGTTGATGTAGAGGTAGATGTCCTTCTCCGGATCGGAGGCAAGGAGCAGCAGCTGTGCGGTGATCTTGTTCGCGATGTCGTCGTCGACCGGCTGGCCGAGGAAGATGATCCGCTCGTTGAGCAGCCGGTTGTAGACCTGGTCACCGAGGCCACCACCGATGGAGGGCTCGCCGGCGGCGGAGGGCATCAGATTCGTCACGTATCCACCTGCTCGTCTTACGACGGCGCCGGGCCGTCTCACGTCTTCCGCTGGGGCACGGGGCCCCGCGCTGCGCCGCGTCGCGGCGGGTACGGGGGCTCCCCTGCCCTCGTACTCATGGACCCTAACGCGATGGCGGCCGAGGGCCATCCCGCATGGGGAACTGTTCGCTGTCAGCGCAGGTGGCCGGGGCGGGGCGGGGGCGTCGCCGCGGGGGCCGCCCGACCCCGTCGCGGGGCCGTCGCCGGGCCCGCGAACGGCGGCAGGGCCCGGAGGCGCGCATGCGCTTCCGGGCCCTGCTCGGGGTCCACGGCGTCGAACCGCGGGAGGGGTCAGGCCGAGGGGGCCTCGCCCTTGTCCGCCTTCGCCTCGACCTCGGTGCCCTCCGCGGCCTCGACGACCTCGGTGGCCTCGGCGACCTCGTCCTCGTCGTCGTCCAGGTCGACGACCTCGCCGTTGGTGTCCTTCACCGTGGCGGCCTCGACCACGACGGCCAGCGCCTTGCCACGGGCGACCTCGCCCACCAGCATCGGAACCTGACCGCCCTCGACGACCGCCTGGGCGAACTGGTCGGGGGACATGCCGGAGGAAGCGGCCCGCCGCATGAGGTGCTCGGTGAGCTCCTCCTGGTTGACGTTCAGCTTCTCCTTGCTGACCAGCTCGTCCAGGACGAACTGGGTCTTGATGCCCTTGATCGCCGCGGCCTTGGTCTCGTCCTCGAACTCCTCGGCGGTCTTGCCCTGGATCTCCAGGTACTTGTCGAGGGTCAGGCCCATCTGGCCGAGCTGGTGGTGCTCCAGGTTGTGCTTGCGGGTGTTGACCTCGTCCTCAAGGAGCTTCTCGGGGACGGGGACCTCGACCAGTTCGAGCAGCTTCTCCAGCACCCGCTCCTGGGCCTGGGTCGCCTGGTCGTACTGCTTCATGTTCTCCAGGCGCTTGCGGCTGTCCGCCCGCAGCTCGTCCAGCGTGTCGAACTCGGAGGCGAGCTGCGCGAACTCGTCGTCCAGCTCGGGCAGTTCGCGCGCGGCGACCTGGGTGACCTTGACGCTGACCTCGGCGTCCTTGCCCTCGGCCGAGCCGCCCTTGAGCTGGGAGGTGAAGGTGGCCTCGCCACCGGCCTCCAGGCCCGTCACGGCGTCGTCGACGCCGTCCAGCAGCTCACCGGAGCCGATGGTGTAGGTGACGCCGCTGGCGACGCCGTCGTCGAGCACCTCGCCGTCGACCTTGGCCTCCAGGTCGATCGTCACGACGTCGCCCTCGGCGGCGGCGCGCTCGACCGGAGAGGTGGAGGCGAAGCGGCCGCGCAGCTCCTCGACGGCCTTGTCGACGTCCTCGTCGGTCACCTCGACCGCGTCCACCTCGACCTCGATGCCCGAGTAGTCGGGGATCTCGATGGCGGGACGGACGTCGACCTCGGCGGTGAAGTTCAGCGTCTCGCCGTCCTTCAGCTCCGTGATGTCGACCTCGGGCTGTCCCAGGACGTTCAGCTCGGCCTCGTTGACCGCTTCGGTGTAGAACTTCGGGAGGGCGTCGTTGACGGCCTCCTCCAGCACCGCACCGCGGCCGAAGCGCTGGTCGATGACCCGGGCGGGGATCTTGCCCTTGCGGAAGCCCTTCACCGTGACCTGCTGGTTGATCTTCTTGTACGCCGCGTCGAGGCTGGGCTTGAGCTCCTCGAAGGGCACCTCGACAGTGAGCCGAACCCGGGTCGGGTTCAGGGTCTCCACGGCGCTCTTCACGGTTCGGTCTCCTTGTGGCTGACTGCTGGGGTGTCTGCCGGGCCGCTCCCGGAACGGGGAACCTCGGCACAGTAGCGGCCCTGAGAGACGTACGTGTGCGTGTACAGAGCTGCCACGACCGTCTCGGCCGGGGCAGTGCTGCGTACAAAACGTGCGGACACACGGGCGCGCAGTGTGCATAGTAGCCGCAGGCGATACACCGCCCCAAAGGCGATCTTCGCGTGGTCGGGGTGGCGGGATTTGAACCCACGGCCTTCCGCTCCCAAAGCGGACGCGCTACCAAGCTGCGCCACACCCCGTCGGTGCGACACGTAGGGTACATGGCCGCAGGCAGTGGGGCCGCCGCATTTTCCGGGGCGGCCCGATCACCGGAAACGGGTGTGCGCCCCGGGCCCGCGACCCGCTAGGATGCACATCGAGTCGCGGTCGATGACCTGCGGTTCGTCCGTGCGGGCGTAGCTCAATGGTAGAGCCCTAGTCTTCCAAACTAGCTACGCGGGTTCGATTCCCGTCGCCCGCTCCAGTCAGTGCGATCGAGGCCGGTCCCGGGGTTCCCGGGCCGGCCTCGCCGCGTTCCTCCCGGGCGCGGGCGGCTCGCTTCCGGCCGCCCGCGACGTCTCCCGCCCGCCGCCTTCGGCCTCCCACCCGGCGCGCCTCGGCGGCGGAGTGCACGGTCGCGGCGGCGGCACGTGGTCGCCGGGGCGGCCGCGTGGGCACACGGGGCCGGCGACGGAGGGCGGAGGCCGAGCGCGCCGGTGCACCCCGGGGGTCCGTCACGCCCCGGGCGCGTCGCCACCCGGGCCGCGGCCCGGTGCGGGCGGCCGGGCGTGCCGGCGACTCTCCCGGCTCAGAAGTCGATCGAGGCGATCGAGTTGCCGACCGCGTTGAGGAAGCGCTGGATGTCGTCGGCCATCCCGGTCGACGCGAGGAAGAAGCCGAAGAGCACCGCGACGACCGCCGGCCCCGCCTTCAGGGACCCGCCCCGTATCAACACCACGAGGATGATCGCCAACAGCAGTACCACTGATAGCGAGATGGCCACTCTGATCACACACCCTCGGTCGGTTCCGCTCCCGGATCGGGGCGTCCGCTCTCGCACACCCCACCAGAACCATCGTGCCACCAACGGACCCCGACCATGCGGGCCGTGACGGAACGTCGTCCTCCGCGACCACTGGCGCCCGCCGGATCCACCCGGCCCGCACCGCGGTGCCCTCGCCCCCGGACGCCCTCCGAGAGGCGCTCGACGCGGGCCGGAGGGGCGAGGCGCCCGGAACGGTCGTCACAAGGGGGGCGGAGGGCGAGCAGTTGAGCGGAGGCCGGTGCGCGCCGGGGGCGCGAGCCCGACGCGGAGAATTCCACGGGCCCGCGCACGAGTGAATTCCCCTCGATGGTTTCACTACTCACGCATCATGTTCGCAGGCATTTCGAATTGTTGAGGAAGCCACAACGCGAGGGGGCACCGGACATGATCACCACCAGGTCACCACACCTCCGGACACGACGCCCGATGGGCCATTGGGAGACATTCCACCAGCGCCGCCCGTGGATGGTATGACCCGCTTAAGGGTGATGAAGGAGTATATAAAGACCAACTTCGCCGCCTGCTCGTGGACTTCGAACCCGTCATCGAACGGTGCGTGCACTTCTCCGAAATCGGGGTACGCGCACCCCCTGGGCCGATTTCCCGGCGTGGGATGCCCGACCGAAGGGAGAACGGAGCAAGAACAGCGCGAAAGACGACCGGAGTCGTTCACCACACACCGTCCCCGACGCTAGGGTTCCTCCAATGTTTCCCACTGCCCCGCCCCACGCACGTGCGGTGAGGTCGCGGATCGTCTCCCCCAGTTCCTGGTGGGAGGGCCTGTGACCAACTCGCTGCGACCGACCGGTCGTCATCCGGCGCCCTCACCCCCGCTCACCTCGCCCGACCCGCCCCCCGGTACGGATCCCGCCGAAGCGCGCGACCCCGACGACCTCGCGGACGGCGTACCCACCCCGCGCTCCCGGCGGGCCGAGCACCCGCTCACCACGCCGGTGCCCCCCGATCCCGGCGCCCGTCCCGCCAAACAACGCGACCCCTTCTTCGACAACGCCAAGTACCTGGCCATCGTCCTGGTCGCGATGGGGCACGCCTGGGAGCCGTTGACGGACCAGAGCCGCACGGCCACCGCGCTCTACCTCTTCGTGTACGCCTTCCACATGCCCGCCTTCATCCTGATCTCGGGCTACTTCTCGCGGGGCTTCGACATGAGCCCCGCCCGGGTCCGGAAGCTGCTCAGCACCGTGGTGGCGCCGTACGTGGTCTTCGAGATCGCCTACACCTTCTTCAAGCGCTGGGCCGACGACGACCCGGGGCACCGGCTCAGCCTGCTGGATCCCTGGTACCTGACGTGGTTCCTGATCGCCCTCTTCGTCTGGCGGATCTCCACCCCGCTGTGGAAGGTGGTGCGCTGGCCCGTCCCGGTGGCCCTCGGCATCGCCGCGCTGGCCTCGGCCTCCCCCAGCATCGGGGACGACTTCGACCTCCAACGCGTGCTCCAGTTCCTCCCCTTCTTCGTCATCGGGCTGTACGCCAGGCCCGAGCACTTCCAGTTGCTGCGGCGCCGTGAGGTGCGGCTGCTGTCGGTGCCGGTGACCGTCCTCGCGCTGGCCACCGCCTGGTGGGCGGTGCCCCGGATGGACACCGGCTGGCTGTACCACAGCAACAGCGCCCAGGAGTTGGGGGCGCCGTGGTGGACCGGGCCGGTCATGACCTTCGCCCTGTTCGGTTGCTCGCTGCTCCTGACTGCCTGCTTCCTGTCCTGGGTGCCGCGCCGCAGGACCTGGTTCACCGTCCTCGGCGCGGGCACCCTGTGCGGGTACCTGTTGCACGGGTTCCTGGCCAAGGGCTCCCGCTTCTGGGGGTGGTACGACCCCGCCTGGCTGCACGAGCCCCACGGGCAGGTGTTCGTCACGCTCGTCGCGGGCGCGGCCATCACCCTGATGTGCACCCCGCCCGTACGGCACGCCCTGCGGTTCGCCCTGGAACCGCGGCTGCGGTGGGCCGTGCGCAGCGACGCGGTCGACGTGGCGCGCGGCCGGGCCCGCGACTCCGGCTGACCGGCGTCCGCCGGTGGGCCCGGGGTCGGTGGGTCGTGCGGACGGTGGTCAGTCGTCCGGTAGGCCCAGCAGGGCCCGCATCGTGGCGTACTTGCGGATCAGCCGCCGGCGGGTGGCCCCGTCGAGGACCGCGAGCCGTTCGGGGGCGGTGTTGTGGGCCAGGTCGGCCTCCTTCACCAGACGGGCGCCGGGCGTGTCCAGGATGCGTCGGGCGTACGCCTCGGGCGGCTCGTCCGGCCGCTTGGTGAGGGCGAGGACGATGGCCTTGGTGCGCGGTGTGAGCGCCGCCGCCCGCAGCCACTCCTCGCTGAGGGCCGCGTCCTCGACGGCGTCGTGCAGCCAGGCCGCGGCGATCTGTTCGTCCGTGCCGCCCCGGGCCCGCACCCCCTCGGCGACCGCTCGGAGGTGCTCCGCGTAGGGGCGGCCCGACTTGTCGGTCTGGCCTTCGTGCGCGGCGCGGGCCAACGCCTCGACCTCTGCGAGGCCGAGCGGGCCGGTGGGCGGGGGGACCGGGGTGCGGTCCGGGGGCGTCTGGGTCACGGGTCGAGTGTGACCGAGACGCCCCCGGGCCGGCTACGCCCGGTGCGAGGCACGGAGCACGAAGCGGGCGGGCAGGGCCGTGGCGAGGAGGCCGAGCAGCAGGGCCCCGCCCACCAGTGAGCCGTACACCGCCGGGGGTATGTGGACGCCCTCCCCCGTGATGCCGCGCACCATGGGGACCAGGGTGGCGAGGGCGATGGCGCTGCCGAGGACGACTCCGACGACGGCGACCAGCAGTGCTTCCCAGCGGACCATGCGCAGCACCTGGCGACGGGTGCTGCCGATCAGGCGCAGGGTGCCCAGTTCGCGACGGCGGTCCAGGACCGTCATGACCAGGGTGTTGGCGGAGGCCACCGCCGCGAATCCGCCGAGGACGGCCGCCATCAGGCGGTTGGCCCAGGCGTTGAGCTCCCGGTCGACGGAGGCCGCCGAGGTGTAGTCGCCGCGGGCGATGACGGTGCCGTGGGCGGCGAGGTCCGCCGCGGAGCCGCCCTTGACCCACAGTTCGGCGGCGAACGGGTCGGTGACGTGGCGGGCGAGGTCCCCGCGGACCATGGTGACCTCGGCGAGGCCGAGGCCGTGCGCATAGGTGGCGACGACCTCCACCGACCGTTCGGTGCCGTCCGGCAGGCGCAGCGGCAACCGGTCGCCGACCGTGACGTCCGCGGCCTCGGCGAGGCGCAGGTCGACGGCCGCCCGGCCGGGTCCGAGGTCCAGCGCACCGCGGCGCACGTCGAGTTCCTGCACGGCCGCCAGGTCACGGGCGGGGCCGTCGACGCCCTGGGCGGACGCGGTGCGCAGCATGGCGGTGTCGCCGGAGCCGGTGGGGATCAGGACCGCGGTCCTGAGCAGGCCCACGGCGGCGCGGACCCCGGGGCGGTCGGCGGCGGCGGCCACCGCGTCGGGGGCGAGGCCCCCCGAGGCGGGTCGGACCACGTGGTCGGCGATGACCCCGGCGCTCTGTTGACGGACGGTGGCCCGGTCCTGGCTGCTGTGGAGGAAGAGCAGGGTGGAGGCGAAGGCGACGGCCAGCACGATCGGGGTGATGGCGGAGGCGAGTCGGCGGGCGTTGGTGCGGGAGTTGGCGGCGGCCAGCGCTCCCGCGGCCCCGGCCCCGCGCATCGGCAGTCCGACGAGGGCGGCGCAGGCCCGGGCCACGAGCGGGCCGAGCAGCGCCACGGCCAGCATGAACAGCAGGACCACGCCCATGGCGGCGTTGGCGGCGTCCTCTCCGGCCGTGGACTGGGCCACCGCGGCCAGTGCGGTGCCGCCGATCGCCGCGGCGATGCCGAGCCCGAGGCGCAGCGGACCGGGGAGGGAGCGTTCCACGGCGGCCCGGGCCAGGGCCTGCCCCGGGCGGATCCTGGCCGGGCGGCGGGCCGCCGCCCACCCCGCGACGAGTCCGGTGAGGACCACTGCGGCGACCGCGGCGAGCAGGGGCAGCGGGGACACGGCGAGGTCGAGGTTGCGGGGCAGGGCGCCCTTGTCCTGGAGTTGGCCGAACCACCAGGTGGCGAGCGCGGCGCCGGGGAGGCAGCCGAGGGCGCCGGCGAGCGGGGCGATGAGCAGGGTCTCGGTGGCGATGGCGCGGCGCACCTGGCGCGGGGTGGTGCCGATGGCGCGCAGCAGGGCGTACTCACGGGCGCGTTGCCCCACGGAGAGGGCGACCGTGCCCGCGGCGGTGAAGACGGCGACCAGGGTGGCGGTGCCGCCGAAGGAGCCCCCGAGTCCGATCAGGAGTTCCTTGGCCTCGCCGAGGCCGGGTTCCGCGACGGCGCCGCGGTCCTCGCCGGTGTGGATCTCGGCGGCGTCGCCGAGGGCGGCGGCGACACGGCCCTTCAACTCGGTGGTGGACACGCCCGCCTCGGGCAGGACGGCGATGGCGTCGATCCGTCCGGGGTGGCCGGCGATCCGGGGTGCCTCGGTGTCGTGGAACCAGGCGGTCGGGGTGGCTCCGGCGGCGGGGACGAGGGCGGCGACCCGGAAGGTGCGGGCGCCCTCGGCGGTGTGCAGGGTGATCCGGTCGCCCACGGCGGGTGGCTCGCCGGCGGGGGTGCGGACCGGGCCGGGGACGGTGAGGGCGACCTCGCCCGGGGCGGGGGCGCGGCCGGTGGTGGCGCGTTCCCCGGTGAGGGCGGTGGCGCCCCAGCCGTGGCCGGTGAGGGCGGCGCGGTCGGTGCGGACGGGGAAGGTGGTGTCGCCGATGGCGGTGTGGACGCCGGGGACGGCGGCGGCCCGTGCCACCAGGGCGGCGTCCAGTCGGGCCCGGTCGGGTACGGGGCCGCCGTGGTCGGAGCGGTCGCCGGCAGAGTCGACGACGGGGTGGTGGGCCTGCTGGTCGGCGGCGAGGACGACCGGGGCGTCGGCGTAGCGGCCGGGCGGGACGGAGGCGCGCAGACCGGTTTCGAGGAGGATGCCGCAGGCGCTGACGATCATCGCGGCCATGAAGAGGGCGAGGAAAGTGCCGGCGAAGGCCGCGGGCTTGAAGCGCAGGGCGGCGCGGGCGAGTCCGTTGGGGCGCATCAGGCTGCCACTCCGGCGAGGCGGCGATGGTGGGAGATGAGGTCGGTCAGGCGGGTGCCGATGCGCTGGGCGGACGCGCCGCTGAGTTCGTCGGTGATCGCGCCGTCGGCGAGGAAGAGGACCCGGTCCGCCCAGGCAGCGGCGGACGGGTCGTGGGTGACCATGACGACGGTGGCGCCGAGTCGGTCGACCGCGGTGCGCAGCAGGGAGAGGATCTCGGTGGCCGTGGTGGTGTCCAGGGCGCCGGTGGGCTCGTCCGCGAAGATCACGTCGGGGCGGGTGACGAGGGCCCGGGCCACGGCGACGCGTTGTTGTTGTCCGCCGGAGAGCTCGGTGGGGCGGCGGTGGCCCTTGTCGCCGAGGCCGACCCGGCCCAGGACGTCCCGGGCGCGGGCGCGGTCGGGTCGGCGGCCTCCGAGGCGCAGCGGGAGCAGCACGTTCTGTTCGACCGTCAGGGACGGCAGCAGGTTGAACGACTGGAAGACGAAGCCGAGGCGGGCGCGGCGCAGTTCGGTCAGTCTGTTCTCGTCGAGGGCGGTGATGTCGGTGCCGGCGAGGCGGACCGTGCCGGCCGTGGGGCGGTCGAGGCCGGCGGCGCACTGGAGGAAGGTGGACTTCCCGGAGCCGGAGGGGCCCATCACGGCGGTGAAGCTGCCGTGCGGCAGGGCGAGGTCGATGCCGCGCAGGGCGTGGACCTCGGCGGACCGCTTGCCGTAGCTGCGGCGCACGCCGTTCAGCTCGACCGCCCACGGGGTGTCGGCGGGGCGGGGGGCGGTCCGCTTCTTGCGCAGGGCCATGGCTGGGGTGCCTCTCCTCGGTGCGTGGTCGGCGAGTCGCCCCGTGCGGCGGGGTGGTGACTCGGTGCTTCGACCGTACGGAGGGCGGGGGGTCGGACACCATGAGGTGCGCTGTAGACCTGGGGTGGGGTTTTCCCCAGCTCAGGGCGGGGGCCTGCATCCACCCGGGCGGGTTCCCCCTGCCCCGGCCGGCGGAGGTCTGGTGGGGGGTCCCGACGGGAACCCGGGCGGGACGGCGGCATGGGGGTTGGCCCCCATCTCCGTGACCGGGGAAGCTTTCCCGGTTAATCCTTCGGTAAACTAACTATTGACGCTTCCTTGACGCCCCCGTGGTGCTTCGGGGCGTCCCCACCCCTGTCGATCCCTCGCACGGAGGAGGAAGCCCATCGGACACGCAGACACCCTGATCGCCATGGGCGGCGCGTTCCTCGCCGCCGCGGTCCTGGCACGGCTCGGCGGCCGTATCGGACTGCCCACCATCCCGCTCTTCATCCTGGCCGGCATACTGCTCGGCCCGCACACCCCCGGCATCGTGCTGGTCGCCGACCCGCACGACCTGGAGATGCTCTCCGCGCTCGGCCTGGTCCTGCTCCTCTTCTACTTGGGCCTGGAGTTCCACCTCGACGACCTCAAAGCCGGCGGCCGCAAGATGGCGCTGGCCGGGGGGATGTACCTCGCGCTGAACGTGGGCGCGGGCCTCGGCTTCGGGTTCGCCCTGGGCTGGGGCACCTCCGAGGCGCTGGTGCTCGCCGGCGTGCTCGGCATCTCCTCGTCCGCGATCGTCACCAAGGTGCTGGTCGACACCGGCCGGCTCGGGAACCCGGAGACCCGGCCGATCCTCGGCATCATCGTGGTCGAGGACATCTTCCTCGCCCTCTACCTCGCCGCGCTCCAACCCATCCTGTCCGGCGCGGACAGCCTGGCCGCCGCCGCGACGGACGCCGGCAAGGCGTTCGCGTTCCTGCTGGCCCTGGCGCTCGCCGCCCGGTACGGGACCCGCGTCATCGGCCGGCTCTTCGCCGTCAAGGACGACGAACTGCTCGTGATCTCCTTCCTCGGGGCGGCGGTCCTGGTGGCCGGGGTCTCGGAGTGGTTCGGGGTCGCCGACGCGATCGGCGCGTTCATGGTCGGACTGATGCTCGGCAGCACCGCCTCCGGGGAGCGCATCCGCACCCTGGTGCACCCGCTGCGGGACGCCTTCGGCGCCATCTTCTTCTTCGCCTTCGGCCTGTCCATCGACCCCGGCGACCTGCCGGTGGTCCTCTGGCCGGTGCTGGCCGCCGTCGCGCTGACGATGGTGATGAACGTCCTGGCCGGGGTGGGCGGCGCCCGGCTGTACGGGTTCGGTCCCGGGCCCGCCGCCAACATCTCCACCACGCTCCTGGCCCGCGGGGAGTTCGCCCTGATCATGGCGACCATGGCCGCGGGAGCCGGACTGGACGAGCGCCTGTCGCCGTTCATCGCCGGCTACGTGCTGCTGCTCGCCGTGCTGGGCCCGCTGGCCGCCGGACGTTCGTCCTGGCTGGCGCGGCTACTGCCCGACGCACGTCCCGCCGCCCCGCGGGAGCCGGCGGAGCCCGCCGAGCTGTCCGCGGTCGGCGCCGGGGAGGAACGGGCCTGACCCGGCGCCGCCGGGGAACGGGGAACGACGATCGCCGTCGCGATGAACTCGCGACGGCGATCGTCGTTCTTGGTGGCCCGGGCGGGGATCAGCCGGGGTGCTGGGTGTCCCGGGAGATCAGCAGCAGGGCCCGGTCGTCGTTGACGTCCCGGGCGACCGCCTCGATCAGGTGCCAGGCCGCGCCGTGGAACCCGTCCGCCACGTAGCGGTTGGCCGCGCCGGTGAGCCGGTCGATGCCCTCGTCCAGGTCGCGGTCGGAGGTCTCCACCAGCCCGTCGGTGAAGAGCATCAGCACGTCGCCCGGGCGCAGGGTGCCCTTCAGGGGGTCGAACTGGGCGCCGTCGTAGACCCCGAGGAGCGGGCCCTCCGGCGCCTTCTCCTCCCAGCGGCCCGAGCCGGCGCACAACTGGAGCCCCGGCGGGTGCCCCGCCGAGTAGAGCTCGTAGTCGCCCGACTCCAGGTCCAGCACCAGGTGGATGGAGGTGGCGAAGCCCTCGTCCCAGTCCTGGCGCAGCAGGTAGCCGTTGGCCGCGGGGAGGAAGTCGTGGGGCGGGAGCGAGCCGAGGAGGCCGCCGAAGGCCCCGGAGAGCAGCAGCGCCCGGGAGCCCGCGTCCATGCCCTTGCCGGAGACGTCGGTGAGGACGACCTCCAGGGTGCGCCCCCCGTGAGTGCGGGCGGCGACGACGAAGTCACCGGAGAAGGACTGGCCGCCCGCGGGGCGCAGCGCCATCTCGCGGTGCCAGCCGCGGGGCAGCAGCGGGAGCTTGCTCTGCACCCGGATGCGTTCGCGCAGGTCGAACAGCATGGTGCCGCCACGGCGCCAGGGCACGCCGACGCGGCTGCGGAACTGGGCGATGAGCAGGCCGGTGAAACCGCAGGCCGCGACGGTGAGGACCACGCCCGGCGTCACCCGGGCCGGGCCCTCCGCGTACGGGCCGAGCCGCACGGACTCGACGATCAGGGCAGCGGCGGCGGCCGCGTACAGGGTGAGCAGGCTCGCCGGGCGCAGCAGCAGGCCGCCGGCGACGATCGGCAGCACCAGGGCGGCCGGGGAGAACCAGAGGGAGTTGGCGAGCGTGCCCGCGGCGATCAGCGGAACCGTGAGCAGCAGACCCGCCAGGGCTATCCAGTCGGAGCCGTCGCCGCGGAAGTAGTCGACGCCGGATTTGCGGACGGCGACGCGGACCCGGTGCAGTCGCTTCTTCATCCGGGCCGGGAACTTCTCTACTGCCGTTCGTCGTCGTGCCATCGCACGTGGACCTTATCCAGCGCGCCCGAGGGGACGCACAACAGGTCCCTCCCGGCGCACCCTCGGGATCAGCGGAACCACTGGTGAACCCCCCTGCCTCACGGGCCTTCGGACGGCCCTCACCCCTTCCGTGCGGGCCCGGCGGGACGCACGGAAATCGGTTCGCTCATCCTGCTTCGCCCTGATAGTCATGTCTACATGACGACAGAGCCACGGGTGTTGCGACCGGACGACTGGGATGTGTGGTACGCCACACTGGAGCGGGCGTTCGGTGGCTTGGCCGAGGCTCCCGAGGAGCGCGAACTGTGGCGGGCGCTCACCGAGACGGAACGTTCCCTCGGGGTGTGGGAGGACGGGCGGTGCGTCGGTACGGCCGGGGCCTTCAGCTTCCGCATGACCGTGCCGGGCGGCGCGGCCGTGCCCGCGGCGGGCGTCACCATGGTGAGCGTGGCGGCCACCCACCGCCGGCGCGGGGTGCTGACCTCGCTGATGCGCCGGCAGTTGGACGACGTGCGGGCGCTGGGTGAACCGCTCGCGGTGCTGACCGCCTCGGAGCCGGCGATCTACGGCCGCTTCGGCTACGGCATCGGGACGTACCAGTTGGGCGCGACCGTCGACACCTCGCGGGTCACCCTGCCCCGGCTGCCGGACGAGGACGGGCTGCGGCTGCGCTTCGCGGAGCCGGCCGAGGTGCGGGTGGAGTGCGAGGCGCTGTACGCGCGGGTGGTGCCGGAGCGGCCGGGCATGATCGCCCGCGGTCCGGGCTGGGAGCGGTTGCCGCTGCTGGACCCGGAGGGCGGGCGCGGCGGCGGGTCGCCGTTGCAGTGCGTGCTCGCCGAGCGCGACGGCGTGCCGGTCGGGTACGCCCGGTACCACAACAAGCCCTCGTGGGAGGCGCAGGGGCCCAACGGCGTGGTGACCCTGCGGGACCTGGAGGCGGTGGAACCGGCGGCGTACGCGGCGCTGTGGCGGTTCCTGTTCGACCTCGACCTCACCTCGACGGTGGTGGTGCGCAACCGTCCCGTGGACGACGCCTGGCAGTACCTGGTCTCGGACGTGCGGCGCTCCCTGCTGACCTCCCGGGACTCGCTGCACGTGCGGCTGGTCGACGTGGGCGCGGCGCTCGCGGCCCGCACCTACCGGACGCCGGTGGACGTGGTGTTCGACGTGGTCGACGCGTTCTGCCCCTGGAACACGGGCCGCTGGCGGCTCTCCGGCGACGCCGAGGGGGCCGTCTGCGCCCGCACCGAGGACCCCGCCGACCTGCGTCTGTCGGTGCGGGAGTTGGGGGCGGCCTACCTGGGCGGGACCGGCCTGGGGGCGCTCGCCGCGGCCGGCCGGGTCACGGAGGTGCGGGCCGGGGCCCTCGCCCGGGCGACCACCGCCTTCGGCTCGGACCTCGCGCCCTGGCTGCCGCACGGCTTCTGAGCCGTCAGCCGGTCCCGACCGTCGTGGGCTGGCAGGTGGGGCACCAGAAGAGGTTGCGGGCGGCGAGGCCGGCGGTGCGGATCTCGTCGCCGCAGACGTGGCAGGGCCGACGGTCCCGCCGGTACACGTACACCTCTCCCCCGTGGTCGTCGACCCGGGGCGGACGCCCCATGGCCTCGGGGGTGTGCTCGGGGCGGACGGTGTCGATGCGGTTGTTGCGCACGCCCTCCCGCATCAGGGCGACGAGGTCCGCCCAGAGGGCGTCCCACACGGCCCGGCCGAGGTCCCGGCCGGTGCGGTAGGGGTCGATGCCGTGCCGGAAGAGGACTTCGGCGCGGTAGACGTTGCCGACGCCCGCCACCACCTTCTGGTCCATCAGCAGGGCGGCGACGGTGCTGCGGCTGCGTGAGACGCGGGTCCAGGCGGGCTCGGGGTCGTCGTCGCGCAGCGGGTCCGGGCCGAGCCGGTCGTGCACGGCCCGCTTGTCGTCCTCGGTGATCAGGGCGCAGGTGGTGGGGCCGCGCAGGTCGGCGCAGTCGGTGGGGGTCGCCAGCCGCAGCCGGACCGTGTCGGTGGGCGGCGGCACCGGGGCCGTCGCGAAGTCGAGCTTGCCGAACAGGCCCAGGTGGACGTGGACCCAGTCGCCGCCGGGGAAGCCGAGGAACAGGTGCTTGCCGTGGGCTTCGGCGGCGGTCAGCGGGCGGCCGTCCAAGAGGGCGGCGCTCGCCGCGAAGCGGCCCTGCGGGCTGCTGACCCGGATCTCGCGGTCCAGGAAGCGCTCGCGGTGGTCGAGGGCGAGGCGGTGGATGGTGTGCCCTTCCGGCACGGGTGGGACTCCTGGTGTCGGTCGGACGGGGACGGTCCGGGCGCGCCGCCCCGGCCTCGGCGGGGGCGGCGCGGCGGCCTACGGCTGCTGCGGGTGGTGGGCCGGGATCGGCGGGAGTTCGCCGGTGGTCTCGTAGACCGACAGCATGTCGATGCGGCGCTGGTGGCGGGACTCGTCCGAGAACGGCGTCTTCAGGAAGGTCTCGACGAAGGCGGTGGCCTCGTCGGTGGTGTGCATCCGGGCGCCGACCGCGATGACGTTGGCGTCGTTGTGCTGGCGTCCGAGGGCGGCGGTCTGCTCGCTCCAGGCGAGCGCGGCGCGCACCCCCTTCACCTTGTTCGCGGCGATCTGCTCGCCGTTGCCGGACCCGCCGATGACGATGCCGAGGGAGCCGGCGTCCGCGGCGGTCCGCTCGGCGGCGCGCAGGCAGAACGGCGGGTAGTCGTCCTGGGCGTCGTAGAGGTGGGGCCCGCAGTCGACGGGCTCGTGGCCGTGGGCCTTGAGCCACTCCACGAGGTGGTTCTTCAGTTCGTAGCCGGCATGATCCGAGCCGAGGTACACGCGCATGGGACCGAGTGTGGCATGCCCCGGACGGGGCGGGCGTCCACGGGTCCGCGCATTGGTCCGGACCTGAAACCCGGAGGGGGGACGGCGCGGCCCCGGTCCCCCACGGGAACCGGGGCCGGACGGCCACGGGCGCGGTCAGCGCTTGACGAGGCGCCAGGCCGCGGGCAGCAGGCCCATCGCGAGGGCCGCCTTGAGGGCGTCGCCGATCAGGAAGGGGGTCATGCCGGCGGCGACCGCACCGGACAGCGACAACGGGGTGCTGGCCGCCAGGTAGGGCACGCCCACGGCGTAGATGACGGCGGAGCCGAGCACCATGGTGCCCGCGGTGCGCAGCACCGAACGGTCGCCGCCGCGCCGGGCGAGGGCGCCCACGACCGTGGCGGCGAGCAGCATGCCGAGGACGTAGCCGAAGGTCGCGCCGCCCGCGCCGGAGGTGCCGCCCGCGAACCAGGGCACGCCCGCCATGCCGACCAGGGCGTACAGGGCCAGCGAGAGGAAGCCGCGGCCCGCGCCGAGGGAGGTGCCCACCAGCAGCGCGGCGAAGGTCTGCCCGGTGACCGGGACCGGCGAGCCGGGCACCGGCACCACGAGTTGCGCGGCGATCCCGGTGAGCGCGGCGCCGCCGACGACGAGGGTGACGTCGCGCAGTCGGGCGCGGGCCGCCGAGGCGGCGGGCAGGAGGTCGGCGAGGACCTCGCCGGGACGGGTGGTGACGGCTGCGGTGCTCAACGGTGCTCCCGGGGAGGTCGGACGGGGGGCGGACACGGCGACGCTATCCCAGCGCCCCCGGCGCGCTCACCGTCAGCGACCGACAAAGGGCGCCGGCACGCCTTGGTGGGCTCCGCACAAATCGACGGGTGGAATCACCCGGTCAAGGTGACACTGGTCACTGCCGGACTGTGGAGTACTGCCAAATCCCCTCCCCGGAAGGGTGACTGGGGCGAGGAGCCCGCACCCCTTCGCGGGCATGCTCATGACCGCTTTGGGTAGAGGATGCCCGTACCCCACACTGATGGCTCCCCACGCCCCTCACACCCACGGACAGCCCATGGCCCGCTCGGACACCGCCGCACCCGCCCCTTCGGACCCGCGCCCGGACCCCGGGAGGACCGACCCTCCGGGCAACGCCCTCGGTCACGGCCTCAAGCAGCGGCACCTGTCGATGATCGCCCTGGGCGGGGTGATCGGCGCCGGACTCTTCGTGGGATCGGGCGCCGGGATCGCCGCCGCCGGCCCCTCGATCGTGGTGGCGTACACCGCGTCAGGGCTCCTGGTGATGCTCGTGATGCGGATGTTGGGCGAGATGTCGGCCGCCCACCCCTCCTCGGGGTCGTTCTCGACGCACGCGGACCGCGCCATCGGCCCCTGGGCGGGGTTCACCGTGGGGTGGGCGTTCTGGGTGCTGCTGTGCACGGCCGTGGGACTGGAGGCCATCGGGGCGGCGACGATCGTCACCGGCTGGCTGCCGGGGACCCCGCAGTGGATGTGGGTGGCGCTGTTCATGACCGCGTTCTGCCTCTCCAACCTCGCCGCGGTGCGCAACTTCGGCGAGTTCGAGTTCTGGTTCGCGGCGCTCAAGGTCGGCGCGATCGTGGTGTTCCTGGGACTGGGCGGACTGGCGATCGCCGGCCTGCTGCCGGGCACCGAGGCCCCCGGCACCGCGCACCTGACCGGCGACGGCGGGTTCCTGCCGAACGGGACCGACGGGCTGATCATCGGCCTGTTGGCCTCGGTGTTCGCGTACGCCGGCCTGGAGACGGTGACCATCGCCGCGGCCGAGTCGAAGGACCCGGTGCGCGGGGTGGCCACCGCGGTGCGCACCGCGGTGTGGCGGATCGCACTGTTCTACATCGGGTCGATGGCGGTGATCGTGACCCTGGTGCCCTGGGACGACCCGGACGTCCTCGCCCGGGGCCCGTACGTGGCCACCCTCGACACCCTGGGCATACCCGGCGCCGGCGAGATCATGAACGTGGTGGTCCTGGTGGCCCTGCTGTCGGCGATGAACGCCAACATCTACGGCGCCTCCCGGATCGCGTACTCCCTGGTCGAGCGGGGGCAGGGGCCGAAGGCGCTGGGACGGGTGCGCCGTCGGGTGCCGTGGGCGGCGGTGCTGGCCTCCTCGCTGTGCGGCTTCGGATGCGTCCTGCTGAGCTACTGGCGCCCCGACGACGTCTTCGGCTGGCTGCTCAACATGATCGGCGCGGTGATCCTGGTCGAGTGGATCTTCATCGCGGTCTCCCAACTGATCCTGCGCCGGCGCACCGAGCGCGAGGAGCCCGAGCGGCTCACCGTCCGGATGTGGGGCTTCCCCGTGCTGACCTGGATCGCCCTCGCCATGATGGCCGGGATGTTCCTGCTGATGGCGCGCGAGCCCGACACCCGGGTGCAGTTGTACTCCACCGGCGCCCTGGTGCTGGTGCTGGCTGTCACGGGATACGTGCGCCAGCGGCGGGGGGCGCTCACGTAGGGACCCTCCTCCCCCGCCCGCGACCCGAGGGCGCCCGACCGGACACCGGCGGGCGCCCTCCTCCGCGTCCGGGCGGCGACGCCCGCCCGGGGCCGCGGCGCACCGCCCCCGAGCTGCTGGTAGCGTGCAGATGCAAGTAGGTTGCAATAAGAGGTCAGAGGGGACCCGCGATGGCCGTCTACACACTTCCCGAACTCCCGTACGACTACTCCGCGCTCGCGCCGGTGATCAGCCCCGAGATCATCGAGCTGCACCACGACAAGCACCACGCCGCCTACGTCAAGGGCGCCAACGACACCCTGGAGCAGCTCGCCGAGGCGCGCGACAAGGACCAGTGGGGCTCCGTCAACGGACTCCAGAAGAACCTGGCCTTCCACCTGTCCGGGCACATCCTGCACTCCATCTACTGGCACAACATGACCGGCGACGGCGGCGGCGAGCCGCTGGACAAGGACGGCGTGGGCGAGCTGGCGGACGCGATCGCGGAATCCTTCGGCTCCTTCGCGGGGTTCAAGGCCCAGCTCACCAAGGCGTCCGCGACCACCCAGGGCTCCGGCTGGGGCGTCCTCGCCTACGAGCCGGTCAGCGGCCGGCTGATCGTGGAGCAGGTCTACGACCACCAGGGCAACGTCGGACAGGGCTCGACGCCGATCCTGGTCTTCGACGCCTGGGAGCACGCCTTCTACCTCCAGTACCGCAACCAGAAGGTCGACTTCATCGACGCGATGTGGGCCGTCGTCAACTGGCAGGACGTGGCCAAGCGCTACGCCGCCGCCAAGGAGCGCGTGGACAACCTGATCATCGCCCCGTGACGCGGTAACCGCCGCCGCCGTGCCGTCCCCCGGGTCAGGGCCGCTCCCGGGGCGGGCACCCCCAAGGTCCTGCTCGTGATCGTCTTCTCACCGCTCATCGGGCAGGAGCACCAAGCGGAAGGCCCCGCGAGGACGTGACTCGCGGGGCCTTCCGTGCTGTCGGGGCACGGACGCTCAGTCGAAGACGGGGTCCTGGGTGCGGGTGCGCTTGATCTCGTAGAAGCCCGGGGTGGACGCCACCAGCAGCGTGCCGTCCCACAGCCGGGCGGCCGCCTCGCCCTTGGGGGCCGGGGTGACCACCGGACCGAAGAAGGCGATCTGCTCGCCGTCCGGGCCGGGCACCGCGATCACGGGCGTGCCCACGTCCTGGCCGACCTTGTCGATGCCCTCCTTGTGCGAGGCGCGCAGCTCGACGTCGTACCGGTCGGAGTCCGCGTGCTCCAGGAGCGAGGCCGGCAGGCCCGCGTCCGCGAGCGCCCCGGCGATCGCCTCCCGGGTGGGGCCCTCGCCGCCGTTGTGGAAGCGGGTGCCCAGGGCGGTGTACAGCGGGCCGACGACCTCCTGACCGTGCAGTTCGCGGGCCGCGATCACCACGCGGACCGGCGCCCACGCCCGGGCCAGGATCTCGCGGTACTCCTCCGGCAGCTCGTCGAGTTTGTCCTCGTTGAGAACGGCGAGGCTCATCACGTGCCAGCGGACCTCGATATCCCGTACCTTCTCGACCTCCAGCACCCAGCGGGAGGTCATCCACGCCCATGGGCACACGGGATCGAACCAGAAGTCGACGGGGGTCTTCTGCGACACGGACATGTCTCTCCTCAGCGCCGTGGGCGCGTGGCTGCGGTGCACGATCGGTCGCCGGGGGAACACCGTCGGTCCACCGGGTCATTCCCGCCCGTTCGGTCGACGGGCTCCCCCTGCCCGCCCCGTCGGCCCTCGTGGCAGGATCGCTCACCGGGTACCGAATACCGCGTACCGGTTTCCGGACGCACGACGCCGCGAAGCACCGGAAACACCAGCAGAACGAACAGAACGACATCCGCCACCGCCGGATTCCGGCGTCCGTCGGTCCCGTGCGCCGCGTGCCGGCGCACAGGACCGACGGACGCCGGGTTCCGCGAGTCACAAGGGAGTGCCGCAGTGCCCGGTGAGAACCTGTCCCGCGACGAGGCCCGCGAGCGGGCCGCGCTGTTGTCCGTCGACGGCTACGAGGTCGCGCTCGACCTGCGCTCCGCGATCGGAGCCGGCAGCGCCGACGACGGGGACGGTCCGCGGACCTTCCGCTCGGTCACCACGATCCGGTTCCGCTGTGCGGAGCCGGGCGCCACCAGCTTCGCCGACCTGGTCGCCCCGCGGGTCACCGCGGTCTCGCTGAACGGCCGGGACCTCGATCCGGGTGCGGTCTTCGACGGCGCCCGGATCGTCCTGGAGGACCTGGCCGCGGAGAACGAACTGGTCGTCGACGCCCGGTGCGCCTACAGCCGCACCGGCGAGGGCATGCACCGCTTCGTCGACCCGGAGGACGGCGAGGTCTACCTCTACACCCAGTACGAGCCGGCGGACGCGCGCCGGGTGTTCGCCAACTTCGAGCAGCCGGACCTGAAGGCCCCGTACCGCTTCGAGGTGGTCGCCCCCGACGACTGGACGGTGTGGGGCAACGGGGTCGGGGAGAAGGCGGACGGCGTCTGGCGCTTCGCGGAGACCAAGGCGATCTCCACCTACATCACGGCGGTCGTCGCCGGCCCGTACCACCACGTCACCGACCACTACACGCGCACCCTCCCGGACGGCAGCACGCTGGAGATCCCGCTCGGCGCGATGTGCCGCAAGGGCCTCGCCAAGCACTTCGACGCCGACGACGTGTTCCTGGTGACCAAGCAGGGCCTGGACTTCTTCCACGACCACTTCGACTACCCGTACCCGTTCGGGAAGTACGACCAGGCGTTCGTCCCCGAGTACAACCTGGGGGCGATGGAGAACCCGGGCCTGGTGACGTTCCGCGAGGAGTACATCTTCCGCGGGAAGGTCACCCGGGCCGCCTACGAGCGGCGGGCCAACGTCGTCCTGCACGAGATGGCGCACATGTGGTTCGGCGACCTGGTCACCATGCGCTGGTGGGACGACCTGTGGCTGAAGGAGTCGTTCGCCGACTTCATGGGCACCTTCTCGATGGTCGGGGCCACCCGCTTCACCAACGGCTGGGTGACCTTCGCCAACAACCGCAAGGCGTGGGCGTACCGCGCCGACCAGCTCCCCTCCACCCACCCGGTCACGGCGGACATCCGGGACCTGGAGGACGCCAAGCTCAACTTCGACGGCATCACCTACGCCAAGGGCGCCGCCGTGCTCAAGCAGCTGGTGGCCTACGCGGGGCAGGACGCGTTCCTGGAGGGCGCCCGGCGCTACTTCAAGCGGCACGCGTACGGCAACACCGGGCTCGGCGATCTGCTGGCCGTGCTGGAGGAGACCTCGGGCCGGGACATGACCGCCTGGTCGCGGGCCTGGCTCCAGACCGCCGGCGTCAACACGCTGACCCCGCAGGTGCTGTTGGACGCGCACGGGCGGATCACCGAGCTGGCGGTCCTCCAGGAGGCCCCGGAGGCGTACCCGACGCTCAGACCGCACCGGGTCGCGCTCGGGCTGTACGCGCGCGAGGACGCCGGCGGGGACCTGGTGCGCTACGCCCGCGCGGAGGTCGACGTGGACGGACCGCGCACCCTGGTGGGCTCGCTGGTGGGCGAGCGCGCGCCGGAACTGGTGCTGGTCAACGACGACGACCTGACGTACTGCAAGATCCGGTTCGACGAGAACTCGCTGGTGACACTGCGGGAACGGCTCGGTTCGCTGACCGATCCGCTGGCGCGGGCGTTGTGCTGGTCGGCGATGTGGAACCTCACCCGGGACGCGGTGGCACCGGCACGGGACTTCGTGGACCTGGTGCTGCGGTTCGCCGGGCGGGAGACCGACATCGGCGTCCTCCAGATGCTGCACGCCTGGGCGCTGTCGGCGGTCACGCACTACGCGGCGCCCGAGTGGCGCGAGGAGGGCGCGCGGCTGCTCGCCGAAGGCGCCCTGCGGGAGCTGCGGATCGCCGAGCCGGGCAGCGAACACCAGCTGTCCTGGGCGCGCTTCCTGGCCGCGACGGCCGGGAGCGAGAACGACCTGGGCCTGCTGACCGGGTTGTTGGACGGCACCGCGCGGATCGACGGGCTGGAGGTCGACCAGGAGCTGCGGTGGACGTTCCTGGAGCCCCTGGCCGCGCACGGGGTGGCCGGCGAGGGCGTGATCGCCGCCGAACTGGCCCGGGACGACACGGCCTCGGGCAAGCGGCACCAGGTGCGCTGTCTGGCGGCCCGACCGCTGACCGAGGTCAAGGCCCGGGCGTGGGCGGACCTGGTGGAGTCGGACCGGTTGTCGAACGCGCTGGTGGAGGCGACCGTCGCCGGCTTCAACCAGCCCTCGCAGCGGGAGCTGCTCGCCCCGTACGCCGAGCGGTACTTCGCCGCGATCGAGGGGCTGTGGGCCGAGCGCTCCATCCAGATCGGGATGGATCTGGTGCGCGGGCTGTTCCCGGCCCTCCAGGGCGACCGGGCGACCCTGGACGCGGCGGACGCCTGGCTGACCGCCCACGAGGGGGCGCCGCCGGCGCTGCGGCGGCTGGTCTCCGAGTCCCGCGACGACCTCGCGCGCGCCCTGCGCGGGCAGGAGTGCGACCGGATCGCCGCCGGCTGACGACCGGCGGGGGTCGCCCCGCCACCGAGCCCCGCGCCCCCGGCCGTACGCGCCGGGGGCGCGGGGCTCGGTGCGTCCGGTGCCGAGTGCGCCGTCTCCCACGCCCCGGCGCAGTGCCCTCGCCGCTCCGAACTCGCGCCGGCTGGACGGGGGATGAAGGTTTCAGCAGGTGAACGCCCACTCTTTCGGGCGAAGTTGTCCTGGAATGTCGATGAAGCGGCACGGTGGACGAGTGACCCCGTCCGAGGTGGGCAGATTGCGGGACATGAACCACAATGCCCCGCTCTTCGGTCGCCCCGGCCGCCCCCGCAGCATCCCGCGCCCCTCGCTCCCCCCCGACCTCCGGGACCTCCGTGACGTGCGGCTGCGCGTCATGAGCCTGCCCCAACTCCGGGCGCACGGCGTCTCCGCCGCCGAGACCAGCGCGCGCTGCCGCCCGGGGGGCGCCTGGCAGCAGTACCTGCCCGGCGTGTACCTCCTGCACCAGGGGCCGCCCACCGGCGAGGAACGCCTGCACGGGGCACTGCTGTACGCCGGGCGCCCCACCGCCTCCGGCACCGTCCTGCCCGCCCAGCCGGCGGCCCGGGGGTACGGCGCCCCCTCCGGTCGGCTCGGCCCGACGGACCCCGGGGGCGGCTCCGGAGAGGGAACGGGCGAGGCGCCCTCCCCCTACCGCGACGCGATGATCACCGGCCTGGCCGCGCTCGCCCTGCACGGCTTCGCCGCGGCCCCCTCCCTGCTCGCCCTCGACCGGCTCGACGTCCTGGTGCCCCGCACCCGCCGGCTGCGCTCCGTCCCCGGGGTGCGGCTGGTGCGCAGCGCGGTGCTGCCCCGGGCCCAGCAGATCACCGGGGTGCCGGTGGCGCCGGTGCCCCGGGCCCTGACCGATGCGGTGGCCGCGCTCGGCGATTCGCCCTCGGTCCGGCTGCTGCTCACCGAGGCGGTGCGCACCCGGCACTGCGAACCGGGCGCGGTGGTCCGCGAGTTGAACCACGCCCGGCTGTTGAGCCGACCGCACGTGGTGGACGCGGTGGACTCGCTGCTCGCCGAGGGGCGGGCGATCGCGGAGGACCGGCTCTACCGGATGGTGAGCGCGCACGGGCTGCCCGCGCCGATCTGGAACGTCGACCTCCGGCTGTCGGACGGGCCCCCGCTGGGCGAGGTCGACGCGTACTGGCCGGAACACGCCGTCGCGGTGGAGTTGGACACCCGCCCGCCGCGCCCCGGGGCGCGCCCCCAGGACCCGGCCGAGCGCGCGGAGTGGGCCCGCTGCGCCCGCAAGCGGGAGCGGTTGGAGGAGTGCGGGATCACCGTCGTCCACATCACCCCGCGCAAGTTGCGGGACGGCGCGGAGCAGCAGGCCACGGTGGTGCGGAGCGCGCTGTTGAACGCGGCCGGGCGGGAGCCGGCCGCCCGGGTGGTCGTGCTGCCCCGCTGACGCCCCGGAGGAGGGCGGCCCGCGCGGTCAGCGACCGACCGGGGGCCGTTCGCGCCACAGCCGGAGCGCGTGGTCCACCAGGGGCGCCCGGGTCAGTTCGGGCACCTCCGCCAACGGGTACCAGGCGGCGCGGTCGGTCGAACCGCCCACCTCGTCACGGAGTTCGCCCCCGGTCACCTCGGCGGTGTAGAGGACGCGCAGGGCGTGGAAGTCGGCGTGCCGCCCGAGCGGCCGGGGGTCGCGGGGGTTGCGGTACGAGTCGACGCCGAGCAGGGCGCGCGGCGCGACCGTGTAGCCCGTCTCCTCGGTCACCTCGCGGACCACCGTGTCGTAGGGGTCCTCGCCGTGCTCCATGCCGCCGCCGGGGAGCATCCAGCTGCGGGTGCCGTCCCGGGCCACCCAACGGGCCAGCAGGAGGCGGTCGTCGTGGACGCAGACGGCGTAGGCGGCGACTCTCAGGATGTTCTGCATCCGTCCCACGGTACGGACACCGGGTCCCCCGGTCCGCCCGGTCCGCACGCTCCGACCAGCACGAACAGCCCCAACAAATGCGACTATCACCCGCTATGCACGCCATGGCGTATGGCGGAAGTACGCCATGGGCACGACACAGTTCGGGCGCCCCTCCCCAAACGACGGCCCGGTACGTAAAGCTGAGCGGTCATCCGACTTCGACATCCGGAACACCTCCGGAACCGGTCGGTCACCAAGACGGTCGTTCCGGGTGCACCGTCCCGTCCCGCGCGCCCCCAGGGCCCCGCGGGCACGGGACCGTACGACGCCCGGAACGGGCACCCCCATCCACTCCGACACCCACAGGGATGAGATGACCCCCACCCCCAACGCGGCGCCCGGCTCCGGTGCCAGACGCGCCGCGCGCATAGCCGTGGCCGCGGGCCTCGTGGCAGCGCTGTCCGCGGCCGGTCCCCTGCCGTCGAGCTTCGCGGCCCCCGGCGGCGACCCCGCTCCGGTGGACGCGCCCGTCAAGCCGGCGGACGCCAAGCTCGGTTCCGCCGACGTGGAACTGCTCGCCGAGGCCAAGGCCGAGGGCGAGAAGAACGTCACCATGATGATCGCGACCAAGCCCGGGGCGACGGAGCAGGTCAGGGACCAGCTCGACGCCGTCAAGGGCGGCTCGGTGGCCCGTGCGCACGACAAGCTCGGCTACGTCCGGGCCACCGTGCCGACCGCCCGGGCCGAGTCCGCGATCGCGGCGGCGGCGAAGCTGCCCTCGGTGCAGGGCATCGACCTGCGTCACGAGATCGAGCTGGACGACCCCTCCCCCAACGGCGGCGCCAAGGGGACGACGGGTGGGCGGGCCCCGGGCAGCCACCCCGCACCGGACGCCACCACCCCCGCCAAGAACCCGTACAACCCGTCCTTCGAGACCGGCGCCGTGGACTTCGTGCGCCAGAACCCGAAGGCGGACGGGCGCGGCATCACCATCGGTGTCATCGACTCCGGGGTCGACCTGGGCCACCCGGCGCTCCAGAAGACCACCACCGGCGAGCGCAAGATCGTCGACTGGGTCACCGGGACCGACCCGATCCTGGACGGCGACGGCACCTGGCGGCGGATGAACACGACCGCCACCGGTCCGTCGTTCTCCTACCTGAACACCACCTGGACCGCGCCCGCGGGCGACCACAAGGTCAGCCTGTTCCGGGAGGACGTCACCCTCACCGGCGACGCCAAGGGGGACCTGAACCGCGACGGCGACACCACCGACGCCTGGGGCGTGCTCTACGACCCAGCCGCCGGCACCGTCCGCGTCGACCTCAACGGCAACCGGGACTTCACCGACGACGAGGCGCTGAAGCCGTACAAGGACGGCTTCCAGATCGGGTACTTCGGCACCGACGACCCGGCGACCGAGATCGCCGAGCGGGTGCCGTTCGTCGTCGAGATCCGCAAGGACGTGCCGACCGACCCCTACGGCGGCGACTGGATCGGCAAGAAGGCCGACTTCGTCAACATCGGCATCATCGAGGGCGACCACGGCACCCACGTGGCCGGCATCGCCGCCGCCAACAGCCTGTTCGGCGGCAGGATGAACGGGGCGGCGCCCGGCGCCAAGCTGGTCTCCTCGCGCGCCTGTTCCTGGGGCGGCGGCTGCACCAACATCGCGCTGACCGAGGGCATGATCGACCTCGTCGTCAACCGCGGGGTGGACATCGTCAACATGTCCATCGGCGGACTGCCCCCGATGAACGACGGCAACAACGCGCGCGCCGAGCTCTACGCCCGGCTGATCGACACCTACGGCGTGCAGCTCGTCATCGCGGCGGGCAACGACGGTCCCGGCGTCAACACCATCGGCGACCCCGGCCTGGTCGACAAGGTCATCTCCGTCGGCGCGACGATCTCCAAGGAGACCTGGGCCGCCAACTACGGCTCCGGGGTCCGCAAGGCGTACGGGATGATCCCGTTCTCCTCCCGCGGCCCGCGCGAGGACGGCGGCTTCGCGCCGGTCATCTCGGCGCCCGGCGCGGCCATCAACACCACCCAGACCTGGACCCCCGGCGGCCCGGTCGCCGAGGCCGGCTACCAGCTGCCGCCCGGCTACTCGATGCTCCAGGGCACCTCGATGGCCTCCCCGCAGGCCGCCGGCGCCTCGGCGCTGCTGCTCTCCGCGGCCAAGCAGCGGGGCATCGCGCTGCCCCCGGCCACCCTGCGCACCGCGCTGACCTCCACCGCCCAGCAGATCCGCGGCGAGCAGGCGCACGCCCAGGGCACCGGCCTGATCGACGTGGTCGACGCCTGGAAGTCCATCCGGCGCGGGGCCACCGCGCACGAGTACGCGGTGCAGGCCCCGGTCGACACCGCCCTGGACCAGGGGCTCAAGACCCCGGGCTTCGGCACCGGGCTCTACGACCGCGAGGGCGGCCTGAAGAAGGGCCAGCGCAAGACCTACGACGTGGTCGTCACCCGCACCACCGGCCCCGACCGTCCGGTCCGGCACGAGCTGGAGCTGGAGAACAACCACCGGGGCACCTTCCGCATCGTCGGTGACGACGAGGTGCGGCTGCCCCTGAACCAGCCCGTCACGGTGAAGGTGCAGGCCCGCCCCGCCTCGGACGGCGTGCACAGCGCGATCCTGGAGATCGACGACCCGCGCACCGAGGGCACCGACCACCAGGTGATGTCGACGGTGGTGGTCTCCACCCCGATCGCCGAGCCCTCCTCGACCTTCTCGGCCTCCGGCGTCTCGACCCGCAACGGCCACCGCTCGTACTTCCTGACCGTGCCCGAGGGCGCCAAGAGCCTGGAGGTCAAGCTGAGCGGGCTGGCCGACAAGAGCCAGACCCGGTTCATCTCGCTGCACCCGTACGGCGTGCAGATGGAGGACTCCAGCACGATCTTCTGCTACGCCAACTACGAGCACCCGCTCAACCAGTGCCGTTCGGACCTGCGCTCCTACGCCAACCCGACGCCGGGCGTGTGGGAGATCGAGGTCGAGTCGCGGCGCACCTCGCCGCTGCTGGACAACCCGTACCGGCTGGACGTGACGGTGCTCGGCGCCTCCTTCGACCCGGCCGTGAAGACGCTGCCGGAGGCCAAGGCCGGCGTGAAGACCCCGGTGGACTGGAAGGTCACCAACCGGTTCGCCGCCCTCCGCGGCAAGCTGGCGGGCGGTCCGCTGAGCTCCGTCAGGTCCGACCGGCCGACGATCGGGCACCACGGGGTCAGCACCTTCTACGTCACCGTGCCGGAGGGCGCGAGCCGACTGGACGCCTCCATCGGCAACCCCTCCAACCCCCGTGCAGACCTGGACCTGTTCGTCTACCGCGGTGAAGGCACCACCCCCGTCGCGCAGAAGGCGGACGGCGACTCGGAGGAGGCCGTCTCGCTGCGCAACCCGGCCGCCGGCACCTACCGCGTCGAGGTGGAGGGCTACTCCGTCCCGGGCGGCGACGGCACCACCGCGTACGACTACCTCGACCTGTTCGTGGCGCCCGCGCTGGGCTCCGTCACGGTCGACGAGACCCGGACGATCCCGCTCGGCCCGGGCGACAGCGCCCCGGTGGCGGCCGAGTTCGTGGCCAACGCGCCCACGGCCGAGGGCCGTGAGCTCCGCGGCGACGTGCGGCTGCTGAACGAGCGCGGCACCGTCACCGGCATCGGCAGCGTGCAGGTGGGCAAGGTCACCCCGTAACGCTCGACGGCAGGTGCCCGCGGGGCCGGTACGCACGCGCGTACCGGCCCCGTCGTCGTGCGGACGGTCACCCGCACCCGCCGTCCGCCGCCCCGGCCAGGGCGGCGCGCGCCCGGACCAGTTCGACGCCGGTGACCCAGTGGGCGGGGTCCGCCGCCCCGTCCTCGGGGAGGAAGACCAGCACCCGCTGGCCCACCTCGGGCACGGCGCCCCGCTCGCGCTCCGCCTCGAAGGCCAGCCGCGCCGGGCCGCGCCGGGGCTTGTAGCTGCGCGACACCTCCAGGGTGACCCGCGCCCCGGTGCCGTCCGGGCGGGGCACCGAGCGGGCGACCGTGCCCTCGGCGACCCGTCGGGCGCAGGCCAGGAGCTCGCCCGCCGAGCGCTGTTCGCGGGCGGCCGGTGCCTCCACCGCCTCCGGGACGGCGCTCTTGTCGTGCACCGAGCCGCCGGTGAACCCGCCGCCCGTCAGCCAGCCGGCGCCCAGCACCAGGGCCGCTACGCAGGCCGTGACCGCGAGGGCCGGGCCGCGACCGACCCGGACCGCCCGGCGGCCGGGCGGGCGGCGGCTGCCGCCGCGGGGGCGGGGCCGGCCGCCGGGGGCGCCCCCGCCGCCGTCCCGCACCGGGCGGTCGGCCGGGCGGTCCGGTGCCTCGCCGAGGGCGTCGCCCAGCAGGTGCATCCGGGTGCGGAGCGCCGAGAGGTCGGCGAGGGCGGCACGGTGCGCGGCGACCCGCTCCGGGTCGGTCGCGGCCCCGGGGGGGAGCGGTTCGTCCAGCAGCGCGGCCATCAGCGCCTCGTCCCACGCCTCGCCGCCCGGGTCCTCGGCGTCCTCGGGAGGCAGTTGTGCCCCGGCCACCATTCAGACCACCCCGTCCTCGTGCAGGAGCGCCCGCAGCGCCCGTACCGCCGTGTACAGCCGGCTCTTCACGGTGCCCTCCGCGATGCCGAGCCGGTCGGCGATCTCCCGCACCGGCAGGTCGGCGTAGAACCGCAGCACCACCACCTGGCGCTGCGGGGCGGGCAGCGCGTCCAGTCCCGTGGCCAGGGCCACCGAGAGGACCCGGACCTCCTCGCCGCCGGTGCCCTCCTCCTCGGTCCGCAGGGCGGCCAGGCGTTCGCCGACGCGTTCCTGGCGACGGCGGGAGCGGTGCCAGTCCACCGCGAGGTTGGAGGCGACGACGGCCGCCCAGGCCGCCGGGTCCCGAGGGGCCTCCTGGCCCCTCGCCGTGCGTTCGAGCAGCCGCAGCCTGACCTGCTGCACCCCGTCCGGCAGGTCGGACTGCGGCACTCCGCCGAGCGCCAGGATCGCGCGCACCCGGCGCTCCAGGGGCGCATCGAGCGGGTCCGCGGCGGACCGGGCGGTCACCGCCCGGGGCCGGGCGGGACCGGCCGTGCCGCCTCCCCCGCGGGGCGCGACCGCGTCCCCGCGCGCACCGGCCGCCGCAAACCGCCCCCGCTCCCCCGTAGACGGGTCCTCGGGGGCCGCGGCACGGACCGCTCCCCCCGGGCCCCCGTTCTCCTTCCGGTCCCGTCGCCGCAGCAAGGACACCGCTCCCTCCCCAGGCACCGGGCCGCCCCCGGCGGGGGCGGCCCGTGTCCCCCCTACGACGCCGGAGCGACCCGAAACGTTCGGTGTGGATTCCCCGGGCCCGGGAACGGTCCCCGGTGCACGCCCGGCGTCCCGGCCCTCGGAACGTCGGCCGGTGGATTGGACACGCGGGACGGGAAGGGACGCATCATGGAACCGTGAACCGTCCTCGTACGTCGCCAGACGTGTACGTACAGGGTTGAAACACCCCATGTCACCCGTACAGCGCGGTACGGACGTCGAAGTACGTCCGGGCAGCACTCCCGCCCGGACAGAGCACCAGAAGGAGTCACCGTGAGGATCGGAATCGTCGGAGCCACCGGTCAGGTGGGCACGGTCATGCGCAAGGTGCTCGCCGAGCGGGACTTCCCGGTCAGCGAGCTGCGGCTGTTCGCCTCGGCGCGCTCCGCCGGCTCCACGGTCGACTGGAAGGGCACCCCGATCACCGTCGAGGACGCGTCCACCGCCGACTACCGCGGTCTGGACATCGTGCTGTTCTCCGCCGGCGGCGCCACCTCCCGCGCGCTCGCCGAGAAGGTCGCCGGCCAGGGCGCCGTGGTGATCGACAACTCCTCCGCGTGGCGGCGCGACCCCGAGGTGCCGCTGGTGGTCTCCGAGGTCAACCCGCACGCCGTCGCCGACCGCCCCAAGGGGATCATCGCCAACCCCAACTGCACCACCATGGCCGCCATGCCCGTGCTGCGTCCGCTGCACGAGGAGGCCGGGCTGGAGGCCCTCGTCGTCTCCACCTACCAGGCGGTGTCCGGGTCCGGGCTGGCCGGCGTCGCCGAACTGCACGGACAGGTGCAGAAGGTCGTCGCCGAGGCGGACCGGCTCACCCACGACGGCGAGGCCGTCGACTTCCCCGAGCCCGGGGTGTACCAGCGGCCCATCGCGTTCAACGTGGTCCCGCTCGCCGGCAGCATCGTGGACGACGGCTCCCAGGAGACCGACGAGGAGCAGAAGCTGCGCCACGAGTCGCGGAAGATCCTGGAGCTCCCCGGGCTGAAGGTCGCCGGCACCTGCGTGCGGGTGCCCGTGTTCACGGGCCACTCGCTCCAGGTCAACGCGCGCTTCGCCCGGCCGCTGAGCGTCGAGCGGGCCCGCGAGGTGCTGGGCGGGGCGCCCGGGGTGGCCCTCTCGGAGATCCCGACGCCCCTCCAGGCCGCCGGCGGCGACGTCTCGTACGTGGGCCGCATCCGCGCCGACGAGACCGTCGAGCACGGGCTGTCGCTCTTCCTCTCCGGGGACAACCTCCGCAAGGGCGCCGCGCTGAACGCGGTGCAGATCGCGGAACTCGTCGCCGCCGAGCTGGGCGCCGCCCGCGGCTGACCCCCGCTCCACGCCGTCCGCGCCCGCCGGGACCGTTCCGGGTCCCGCGGGCGCGGCGCGCGTCAGCCGTGCTGCGGCCGGGCGGTGTTCCTGCGGTGCAGGCGCCCCACCGCGTGCCCGAGGAGGCCGAGCGCGAACGACTGGACCAGGGCGCAGACCCCCAGCCCGAGGAGCAGCGCCCAGAACGGGGCCTCGTGCCACACCGTCATGCCGATCCCGGCCGCGACCAGGGAGGCCGGGGCGGTGACGAAGGCGGGCCACACCCAGACGAACCCCGGGTCGGAGGCGAACAGGGTCACACCGGTGGCGAACAGGACGCTGCCGCCGAAGACCGCGAGGTACACGGCCGAGACGGGGTTGGTGACGGCCAGGCGGACGAAGGTGCGTGCGTTCACGGGCACTCCTTGGAAGCGGTTGCTGCCGCCAGCCTCGAACACCCGAGCGCCCCGGTCCTGAGTACCCGTACCCAGATCGCCCCGTGGTTCATCCCGGTTCCGCGGGGTGCCGGCCCGCGGCGGCGAGGAGGAGCACGGCCAGCGCCGCCCCCGCCGTCGCCCCGGTGAGCAGCGGCACGACGGACACCCCGGCGAGGTCCGCGCAGACGCCGCCCGCCGCCGCGCCCAGGGCGATCGCCGCGTTGAACACGCCCGCGCAGAGCCCGGACGCCGCCTCCCTGGCCCGCGCGCCGGTCACCGAGTCCGTGACCCAGCCCTGCGCCGAGACCGACAGGCCCCCGTAGCCGAACCCCCACACCACCAGCAGCGCCACCGGCAGCGCCGCCCCGCCGGAGGCCACGGCCAGCGGCGGCACCGTGACCAGGAGCACCGCCGACACCCCGAGCAGCGCCCGGCGCGCCGAGCGCCCGGCGACCGCCCCGCCGGCGAAGTTGCCCGCCACTCCGGCCGCCCCGTAGCAGAGCAGCAGGGCGCCGACCGCCCCGGGCGTGATCCCGTCCACCCGTTCCAGCAGGGGTCTCACGTAGGTGTAGGCCGCGAAGTGCCCGGTCACCAGCAGGGCGACGAGGGCCATCCCGGTCCGCAGCACGGGCAGCCGCAGCAGCGCCGCCATCTCCCGGGGGCGGACGGCGGCCTCGGTGGGCAGCGGCGGCAGCAGCACCGCGTGCACCACGGCGACCAGTGCGGCGAGCGCGCCGACCGCCGCGAACGCCCAGCGCCAGTGGGCGACCTCGCCGACCAGCGCGCCGGCCGGGACCCCCAGCACCGAGGCGAGCGCGATCCCGCTGAAGACGACGGCGGTGGCCCGGCCGGCCGCGGGCGCGGGCACCAGGCGGTGGGCGAGGGCGGCGGCGATGGTCCACACCCCGGCGATGCAGACGCCCACCGCGACCCGGGCCGTCAGCAGCACCCCGTAGGAGGGGGCGAGGGCGCTCGCGGCGTTGGCCAGCGCCAGCAGTGCCATCAGTCCGCAGAGCAGGACCCGGCGGTCGTGGCGGCCCGCGAGGGCGGGGAACGCCGGCGCGACCAGCGCGGCGACGAGGCCCGGCAGCGCGACGGCGAGCCCGGCGGCGCCCTCCGAGACGCCGAGTCCCGCACCGAGCGGGCTGAGCAGGCCGACCGGCAGCATCTCCGTGGTGACGACAGTGAAGGTGGCGGCGGCGGTGGCGGCCACGGCGGCGCGGCCCCGCGCCGGGGACGACGGATGCGCGGCGGACGGCGGCCCGCCGAGGTCAGTGGTCATGCCCCGAGGCTCCGCGCGGCCACCCCCTCGAACAACGGCGCGGGACGACCCCCGGACGGGACCCGGCCGCGGTGCGCCCGCGCCGCCGGCCCGGGCACGGTCCGGGGAACCGGGTGGTCAGCGACGGTGGGGACGGACGGCCGGATATCCCGGGGCGACCCGGTCGGGGCCCGTGGAAAGATGGCGAGAAACGTCATGAATCGTCGTGCGACCTAGGAGATGAACGCGTGCCTGGCACGAACCTGACCCGCGAGGAGGCGCAGCGCCGCGCCTCGCTGCTCACCGTGGACTCGTACGGGATCGACCTCGATCTCAGCGGCGCGCAGGAGGGCGGCACCTTCCGCTCGGTGACCACGGTCCGCTTCGACAGCGCCGAGGCGGGTGCCGAGTCCTTCATCGACCTGGTCGCCCCCGCGGTCCACGAGGTGGTCCTCAACGGCACCGTGCTCGACCCGGCGGAGGTGTTCGCCGACTCCCGGATCGCCCTGCCGGGCCTGCTGGCCGGGCGGAACGAACTGCGGGTCGTCGCCGACTGCGCGTACACCAACTCGGGCGAGGGCCTGCACCGCTTCGTCGACCCGGTGGACCAGCAGGCGTACCTGTACACGCAGTTCGAGGTGCCGGACGCGCGCCGGGTGTTCGCCGCGTTCGAGCAGCCGGACCTGAAGGCGACGTTCCAGTTCACCGTGAAGGCGCCGGCCGGGTGGACGGTGGTCTCCAACTCGCCGACCCCGGAGCCGAAGGACGACCTCTGGACCTTCGAGCCGACGCCGCGGATCTCCACGTACATCACGGCCCTGATCGTGGGTCCGTACCACGCGGTGCACAGCACGTACGAGAAGGACGGGCAGTCCGTGCCGCTGGGCATCTACTGCCGTCCCTCGCTCGCCGAGTTCCTCGACGCGGACGCGATCTTCGAGGTCACCCGGCAGGGCTTCGACTGGTTCCAGGAGAAGTTCGACTACGCCTACCCGTTCGCCAAGTACGACCAGCTCTTCGTGCCGGAGTTCAACGCGGGCGCGATGGAGAACGCGGGCGCGGTGACCATCCGCGACCAGTACGTGTTCCGCTCCAAGGTGACGGACGCGGCGTACGAGGTCCGCGCGGAGACGATCCTCCACGAACTGGCCCACATGTGGTTCGGCGACCTGGTCACCATGGAGTGGTGGAACGACCTGTGGCTGAACGAGTCGTTCGCCACGTACACCTCCATCGCCTGCCAGGCGTACGCCCCCGGCTCGCGCTGGCCGCACGCCTGGACCACCTTCGCGAACTCCATGAAGACCTGGGCGTACCGGCAGGACCAGCTGCCGTCGACGCACCCGATCATGGCCGAGATCCGTGACCTGGACGACGTTCTGGTCAACTTCGACGGCATCACCTACGCCAAGGGCGCCTCCGTCCTGAAGCAGCTGGTCGCGTACGTGGGCCAGGACGCCTTCTTCGCCGGGGTGCAGCAGTACTTCAAGCGGCACGCCTACGGCAACACCCGGCTCTCCGACCTGCTGGGCGCCTTGGAGGAGACCTCCGGGCGGGATCTGAGGAACTGGTCCCGGCAGTGGCTGGAGACGGCCGGCATCAACGTGCTGCGGCCCGAGATCGTGACCGACGGGGACGGGGTGATCACCTCCTTCGCGGTGCGCCAGGAGGCGCCCGCGCTGCCCGTCGGCGCCAAGGGGGAGCCGACGCTGCGCCCGCACCGCATCGCGGTCGGCCTCTACTCCCCCGACGCGGACGGCAAGCTGGTGCGCGTGGAGCGGGTCGAACTGGACGTGGACGGCGAACTGACCGCCGTGGACCAGCTCGTCGGCGTGCGGCGTCCGGCGGTCGTGCTGCTCAACGACGACGACCTGTCGTACGCCAAGGTCCGACTGGACGAGGAGTCCCTCGGGTACGTCACCGGGCACCTGGGCGACTTCGCCGAGTCGCTGCCGCGGGCGCTGTGCTGGGCCTCCGCCTGGGACATGACCCGGGACGCCGAACTGCCGGCCCGGGACTACCTGGAGCTGGTGCTGTCCGGCATCGCCAAGGAGTCCGACATCGGGGTCGTCCAGTCGCTCCAGCGGCAGGCCAAGCTGGCGCTGGACCTGTACGCGGCACCGGCGTGGCAGGAGGCCGGGCTGACCCGGTGGACCGAGGCGACGCTGGCGCACCTGCGGGCGGCGGAGCCGGGCAGCGACCACCAGTTGGCGTGGGCCCGGGCGTTCGCGGCGACCGCGCGCACCCCCGAGCAGCTCGACCTGCTGGAGGGGCTGCTGGACGGCACCCAGACCGTCGAGGGCCTCGCCGTCGACACCGAGCTGCGTTGGGCGCTGGTGCAGCGGCTGGCCGCGGTCGGGCGCTTCGACGAGGTGGAGATCGCCGGCGAGTACGAGCGGGACCGGACCGCGGCGGGCGAGCGGCACGCGGCGACCGCCCGGGCCGCGCGGCCCACCGCGGAGGCCAAGGCGGAGGCGTGGGCGTCCGTGGTGGAGTCCGACGCCCTGCCGAACGCGGTGCAGGAGGCCGTGATCGGCGGCTTCGTCCAGACGGACCAGCGGGAACTGCTGGAGCCGTACACGGCGAAGTACTTCGACGCGATCGCCGGGGTGTGGGAGTCGCGGTCCCACGAGATGGCCCAGCAGGTCGTGGTGGGGCTCTACCCGGCGTTGCAGGTGTCGGCGGAGACCGTGGCGGCCACGGACGCCTGGGTGGCCTCGGCCGCGCCCGGGCCGGCGCTGGCGCGGCTGGTCTCGGAGGCCAGGTCCGGGGTGGAGCGGGCGCTGCGGGCCCGGGCCGCGGACGCCGCGGCGGGCTGACCCCCGGTGACCAGGAGGGGGCGTGCGGACTGAGGTCCGCGCGCCCCCTTCCGGGTGTCAGCGGGAGGCCCGCCGCGAGGACCGGGCCGGGGCCGGCGGGGGAACCGCGGCGGGCCCGGGACGCCGTGCCGGCAGGAGCTGGCCGGCGAGCGTCGCGGTGAGGGCCAGGGCCATGCCGGCCACCTGGAGCGGGGTCAGCGCCTCGCCCAGGGCGGCCCAGCCGATGATCGCCGCGGTGAGCGGGGAGAGCGGGCCGAGGAAGGTCACCTGGGTGGCGGAGAGCAGGCCGATGCCGCGGAACCAGAGCCAGTACGCGAGGGCCGTGTTGGCGACGGCGAGGTACAGGAAGCCGCCGACCGCGGGGGCGTCCAGGGCGGGCGGCGCCCCCTCGACGACGAGGGCGAGCGGGACCATCAGCAGACCGCCGGTGGTCAACTGCCAGGCGGTGAGCGCCAGCGGGCCGACCCCGGCGGGGCGGCCCCACCGCTTGGTCAGCACGGTGCCCGTCGCCATCGAGAGGCTGGACCCCACGGCCGCGGCGACGCCGAGCGCGTCGAAGGCGCCGGTGGCCTTGAGCACCACCAGGCTCACCCCGAGCGCGGCGGCGATGCCGGTGAGCAGGGTGCGCGCGCTGGGCCGTTCGGAGAGCAGCAGGACGGCGAGTCCGGCGACGAACAGCGGGCCGAGCGAGCCGACGACCGCCGCCATCCCGCCGGGCAGCCGGTACGCGGAGAGGAACAGCAGGGGGAAGAAGGCGCCGATGTTCAGCGCGCCCAGCACCACGGACTTCCACCACCAAGCCCCGGTGGGCAGCAGCCGGACCGCCGCCAGCAGGACGAGTCCGGCGGGCAGGGCCCGCACCACCCCGGTGAACAGGGGCCGGTCGGGTGGGAGGAACTCCGTGGTCACGGCGTAGGTGGAGCCCCAGGAGACGGGCGCGAGGGCGGTCAGGGCGATGGTGGCGGCACGGTTCACTTGCGGTCCCCCGGAGGTCTGGGCGGGTTCCGGCCGTCGTACGCGGCACGACCGGAGATCACTCGCTAGGAAGCAGCTTAGCGCTAAGTTTATTCCTGCCAACCTTCTTGCTTCCGGGTGACCAATGAGACAGTGACTTGTTCGCCAGCGACCGAGAGATACGGATAATTCGCCCATGACCACACACGCCCCGGCCCCCGGCCCCGCCGGCCGTCCCGCCGTCGAACCGCCCGCCGCCCCGGCGACCGCGCCCGACGCCGTGGACGCGATCATCGACCAGTGGGCCCGGGTGCGACCCGAGTTGGACACCCGGGCGATGGAGGTGTTCGGCAGGATCACCAGGCTGGCCCGCGCCATGGCCGACCGGGCCGAGCGGACCTACGGCCGGCACGGCATCTCGCGCGGCGAGTTCGACGTGCTCGCCACCCTGCGCAGAGCGGGCGAGCCGTACACCCTCTCGCCCCGGCAGCTCGCCGCGACGCTGATGCTGACCAGCGGGGGGATGACCGGTCGGCTGGACAAGCTGGAGCGCGCCGAGTTCCTGCGCCGGGCGCCCGACCCGCACGACCGGCGGGCGCTGCGCGTCACCCTGACGGAGGAAGGGCTCGCGCTGGTGGACCGGGCCGTCGTGGCGGGTCTGGAGGTGCAGCAGGAGGCGCTGGCCGCGCTGGACGAGGAGCGGGCCACGGAGTTGGCCGGGCTGCTGCGCGTGCTGCTGACGGGGGTCGAGGGCCCGGCGGCCACCGACTGACGCCCGCCCGAGCAGCACGAGGGCGGCGACCGCGCCTCGGCGGTCGCCGCCCTCGTGGCGGAGCGTCGGGGGTCAGCCCTGCTTGGGCTGCTTGCCGGAGCGGTCGCCCACGATCACCAGACCGGCGATGACCAGGAACAGCACCACCGGAGTGACCACGAAGAGACCGACGGTCTCGACCACGCTCAGCTTGGGAGCCGGGTCGTCACCGTCGTCGCGGGTCAGCGCGAGCGCGGGGGACGACATGAGCAGCATCATCAGCGTCGTGCCGGAGGCCAGGGCGCCGGCGCGCAGGGCGTTCTTCTTCACGGTGCCAACGTAGCGAACGCCCGCCCGGGCCGCGCGCCCGGGGTCCCGGAACCGCGGCCGGCACCGACCCCGGAGGTCAGCCGTCCGGCGCGACGGGCCACCGCAGCGCCTCGACCAGCGCCCGCACCCGCGGCGCGGCCACCAGGTCCTCCAGGGCCAGAGGGCGGCCGTCGGCACCGGCCACGGGGAGCCTCCAGTTGGGGTACTCGTCCCGGGTGCCGGGCACGTTCTGCGGGCGCCGGTCGCCGACCGCGTCCGGCAACCAGACCCCCACCAGCCGGGCCGGGGTGCGCACCAGGAAGCGGTGGACCGCCCCGATCCGCTCCACCTCGTCGTCCGCCGAACCGGGGGCGAGCAGCCCGCACCGGGCGAACAGGTCCAGCCAGGCCCCGGTGGCGCGGGCGGCCTCGGCCCGGGCCTCGTCCGGCGGTTCCCCCAACAGGCCCAGCGAGTCCCGCAGGTCGACGTCGGTGCCGGCCAGACGGGCGGCGGTGGGCGGCAGGTCGTGGGTGGCGGCGGTGGCGAGGCAGTCGGGACGCCAGGCGTCCGGGGGCAGCGGCTCACCGGTGCCGCCGCGTTCGAACCACAGCACCGAGGTGCCGAGGACGCCCCGGGCGCGCAGCGCCTCGCGCACCCCGTCCGCGACCGTGCCGAGGTCCTCGCCGATGACCGCGGCGCCCGCCCGGTCGGCCTCCAGGACCAGCACCGCGAGCATCGCCTCCGCGTCATAGTGCACGTAGGCGCCCTCGGCGGCCGGCCCGCCGGCGGGCACCCACCAGAGCCGGAACAGGCCCATGACGTGGTCGATGCGCAGCGCACCGGCGTGCCGGAACAGGGCGCGCAGCAGCGCCCGGTAGGGCGCGTACCCGGTGGCCGCGAGGCGGTCGGGGCGCCAGGGCGGCAGCCCCCAGTCCTGACCCTGCGGGGCGAAGTCGTCCGGGGGCGCCCCGATCGAGGTGTCCGCGGCGTAGAGGTCCTGCCCGGCCCAGGTGTCGGCGCCGTGCGGATGGACGCCGACCGCGAGGTCGTGGACCAGGCCGATCGGCATGCCCGCCGCGCGCGCGGCGCGCCCGGCGTCCTCCAGTTGACCGACGGTGAGCCAGACCAGCCAGCGGTGGTGGTCGATCCGTGCCGCGAGTTCCGCCCGCGCCCGGTCGGTCTCCGGCGAACGGGGGTCGGTGAGGCCCCCGGGCCAGGTGCGCCAGTCGGGACCGTGGCGTTCGGCCAGGGCGCACCAGGTGGCGTAGTCGTCCAGGGCGGCGCCCTCCCGGGCGGTGAACTCCCGGTAGGCGACACGCCGCCCGGGGTCGGGCGGCACCGCGGCCAGCAGGTCGAGGGCCTGCCGCTTCAGCGCGCGGACGGCGTCCCGGTCGATCAGGGCGGTGCCGTCCAGGACGCCGTGCCGCAGTTCGGCCGCCCGGGCGGTGAGGGCGTCGAACTCGGCCCGGGCGGCGGCGGGGAGCCGGGCGTGCTCGGGGACGTCCTCGATCCGCAGGTGGACGGGGTCGGGGAAGCGGCGGGAGGAGGGCCGGTACGGGGACGGGTCGCCGGGGTCGCCGGGCACGGCCGCGTGCAACGGGTTCAGCTGGACGAAGCCCGCGCCGAGTTCGGTGCCCGCCCAGTCGGCGAGGTCGGCCAGGTCGCCGAGGTCGCCCATGCCCCAGGAGCGGCGGGAGAGCAGGGAGTGGAGTTGCACCAGGAGGCCGTGGGACCGGCCGGCCGGGGCGGGGGCGCGTTCGGGGGCGACCACGAGGTGGGTGCGGACGGCACGTCCGTCCGGGGCGGCGGCGGTCAGGGCGTGCACGCCGTGCGGGAAGCCCTCGGGGAGCACCGGGACCACCCCCGGGCCGGCCGTCCACCCGCCGTCCCCGACGGGCGCGACCGGCACCGGGTGCCCGTCCGGGTCCGGCGCGATGCGGACGCGGGTGCCGGTCGGCAGGCCGAGCAGCTCCCGCGGGGGCCGGTCCGGCCACCACACGAGGGTGGGCGGCAGCAGTCGGGTGCGCAGTTCCGCCTCGCGGGCGGCCAGGGCGGCGGCGGTCCGCTCCGCGTCGCCGGCGTCCACCCCGAGCGCGGCCAGGGCGGCGCGCACGGCGCGCGGGGACGCCTCGACGGTACGGCCGGGCGCCGGGGAGTAGGAGGTGGCGACCCCGTGCAGGGCGGCCAGCCGGGCCAGCGGCATTCAGGCCACCGAGGGGTCCCGGCCGGCGGCCGGGGCGGTGGGTTCGCTGGTCAGCGGCAGACCCGCGGTGTACGGGGACTCGCTGGTCAGCGGGGCGGTGGCGGCCAGCGGGGGTTCGCTGGTCAAGGGGACGGCGGTCGGCTGGGACGGGGGACCCCCGCGGACCGGCCGGCGGTCGTCGGGCGGCCCGGCCGGGGCGGGGAGGGCGGGGGCGACGAGCGCCGGGGGGTGCCCGGCGTCCTCGACCTGCGGGGTGAGGGCGTCGAGCAGGAGGCGTGCGGACCCGGTCATCGGGGTCTCCTTCGGCTGGGGTCGTGGTCGGGACCCACCCGGTGCCGCGCCGATCGCCGCAGTACGGGGGGCGTGCTCCCCGGGCCCCTACCCGGGTCGGCCGCCGGCAGACGCGATCCACCCGCGATCGTGGTCGGGGTCACCCGCCCCGGTCGCGGAGGCGGCGGGGCCGGCGCGGTGGTCGCCATGGAGGCACTGTGACCGACGGCGCGTCAGGGCGCCGCAGAAGCGCGTCCGTCCGGGCAAAACCGGCACAACGGCCACTGACGTTGACATGCTCCCCCACCGAGTGGTGGGCTCCGTAACGTTTTGGGCCAACGGCGGCCCAGCACGGGCGGAAAGGGCGGGCGCCGTGATAAAGCGCAGGACGAAGGCGGGAGCGGTCGCCGCGGCCCTCATGGCGGGTGCCCTGGGCGGCGGGCCCTCGACGCTCGGGGCGACCTCGGGGGTGGGCGCGCCCACCGCGGCGGGCCCGGCCGAGCAGTCCACCCCGCCGGGCGCCGCCCCCGGGGCGGTCACCCCCGGTTCCGCCGTCCCGCACCAGCCCGGCAACGCCCCGGGCGCCAGCGGGGGCACCGGCGCGCCGGTCCCCGGGGTGTCCGGCGACTCGGCGCCGACCCCGGGCGTCCGGGCGGCGAAGGAGGGCCCGGTGCCCGCGGTGTGGCCGCGCCCCCAGCAGGTGCGCGCCGGCAAGACCTCGGTACGGGTCACCGAGGAGGTGCTCCTGGTCGCCCCGGGCGGCGTCGACGAGCACGCGGTGGCGGAGCTGACGGCGCTGGTGCAGGAGGCGGGCGCCCGGCGGGTGATCCGGCTGTCCGACCGGGACCGGGTGCCCGACGGGTCCGCGCTGGTGATCCGGGTCGGCCCGGACACCGGGGACGGCGGCCCCCTGGGCACCGCCGCGGGCGCCCGGCTGGACGCGGTCCTGCGGGCGCTGGGCGCGCCGGCCCGGGGCGACCTGCCGACCGGGGGCTACCGGCTGGCGGTGGGCAAGCACGGCGGCCGGGCCACCGTCGCCCTCGCGGGCGCCGGCCCCGACGGACTGTTCCACGCGGTGCAGACCCTGCGTCAGCTCGTCGAGGGGTCCCGGATCGCCCCGGTGGCGGTCCGGGACTGGCCCGGCACGGCCGTGCGGGGCATGACCGAGGGCTTCTACGGCACCCCGTGGACGCACCAGCAGCGGCTCGCCCAGGTCGAGTTCCTGGGCCGCACCAAGCAGAACCGCTACCTGTACGCGCCGGGCGACGACCTGTACCGGCAGGCCCGCTGGCGCGAGCCCTACCCGGCGGCGCAGCGCGCCGAGTTCCGGGAGTTGGCGGACCGGGCCGGGCGCCAGCACGTCACGCTGGCCTGGGCGGTGGCGCCCGGGCAGGGCATGTGCCTCTCCTCGGAGGCGGACGTCAAGGCGCTGAACCGGAAGCTGGACGCGATGTGGGCGCTCGGGTTCCGGGCCTTCCAGCTCCAGTTCCAGGACGTCAGCTACAGCGAGTGGCACTGCCGGCAGGACGCGGAGGCGTTCGGCTCGGGCCCGCAGGCCGCCGCGCGGGCGCACGCCCGGGTGGCGAGCGCGGTGGCCCGGCACCTGGCGGAGCGGTACCCGGGCGCCGCCCCGCTGTCGGTGATGCCGACCGAGTACTACCAGGACGGCGAGACCCCCTACCGCCGGGCGCTCGCGGCCGGCCTGGACGGTTCCGCGTCGGCGGGGGCGCCCGTGGAGGTGGCGTGGACCGGGGTCGGGGTGGTGCCGCGCACCATCACCGGCGCGGAACTCGCCCGCGTCCGGTCGGCGTTCGGCCGCCCGGTGGTCACCATGGACAACTACCCGGTCAACGACTTCGCCCGGGACCGGGTCTTCCTCGGCCCCTACCTGGGGCGGGCGCCCGCGGTGGCGGGGCGTTCCGCGGCGCTGCTGAGCAACGCCATGCAGCAGCCGGTGGCGTCCCGCATCCCGCTCTTCACGGCCGCGGACTTCGCCTGGAACCCGCGCGCCTACCAGCCCGGCGCCTCCTGGCGGGCGGCGATCGACGCGGTCTCCGCGGGCGAGTCGGAGCGGACCCGGGCGGCGGTGACCGCGCTGGCCGCGCACGACGCGTCCTCGGTGCTCGGCGCGGAGGAGTCGGCCTATCTGCGTCCGTTGGTGGACGGGTTCTGGGGCTCGCGGCAGCCGGGGGCGAAGGACCGGGCCGCGGACGAACGGCGGCTGCGGTCGGCCTTCGAGCAGCTCACCTGGGTGCCGCGGGACCTGACCGGCACCGAACTGTACGACGAGGTCCGGCCGTGGGCGGACCAGTTGGCCCGGTACGGCACGGCCGGGGTGGGCGCCCTGGACCTGCTGGCGGCCATGGACCGCGGTGACGGGGCGGCGGCCTGGGAACAGGCCCGGGACCTGGACCGGCAGTTGGCTCAGGTGCGGGCCGCCGGGGTGACGGTGGGCGACGGGGTGCTGGAGCCGTTCCTGAAGCGGGCCCGGACCGCGTTCGCCACCTGGTCGGGGGCGGCTTCGGAGCCGGAGCCGACCGGCGCCGGCGACGGCCGGACCCTCGCCTTCGACCGGCCCCGGCCGCTGTCGGCGGTGACCGCCTTGACCGAGCCGGGCACCGTGGGCGCGGTGGAGGCGCTGGTCGAGGGCGAGGGCTGGCGGCGGCTGGGCGACCTGTCCGCGGACGGCTGGACAGAACTGTCGACCGAGGACGTGGAGGTGCGGGGTCTGCGGGTGAGCGGCCCCGAGCCCTCCCGGGTGCGCCACCTGGTCCCCTGGTACGCGGACACCGATCCCGCCGCCTTCGCACTGGCCCGGACGGAGGTGGACGTGGCGCTCGGCGGCGAGCCGCGGAAGGTGACCGTCCGGCTCACCGGGCAGCGCCCGGGCGCGGTGCGCGGCAAGGTGACCGTCCGGGCGCCGGAGGGCGTCGAGGTGCGGGTGCCGAAGCAGGTGCTGGTGCCGCGGGGCACCCGGCTGGAGGTGCCGCTCGTGCTGAGCGTGCCGAAGGACACCCCCGCGGGGAACTACCGGGTCGCGGTGGCCTTCGGCGGCCGGACCGAGGTGCTGACCGTGCGGGCCTTCCCCGAGACCGGGGGGCCCGATCTGGCGCGCGGGGCGCGGGCCGGCTCGTCCGCCGACGAGACCCCGGACTTCCCGGCCGCGTCGGCGGTGGACGGCGATCCCGCCACCCGCTGGTCCTCCCCCGCCGAGGACGACTCCTGGTGGTCGGTGGAGCTGGACCGCCCGGTGCGGCTGGGGCAGGTGGTGCTGCGGTGGGAGGCGCACGCGAAGCGCTACCGGGTGCAGGTCTCCTCGGACGGCCGCACCTGGCGCACCGCGGCGACGGTCACCGACGGGCGCGGGGGCCGCGAGACGGTCCGGATGGACGCGCGGGACGTGCGGTTCGTGCGCGTCCAGGGAGACCGGCGCGGCACCCGCTACGGGTACTCGCTGTGGTCGGTGGAGGCGTACGCGATCGGCGGGCGCTGACCGGTTCCGGGCGCGGTCGGGGTCGCCGCCGCCTCAGGCGGAGACCCCGTCGATCCGGGCCAGGGCGTCCTCCGCCCCGTAGGGCTGGAGGTAGGGCAGCCACCGCGGGTCCCGGTGACCGGTGCCGATGATGCGCCAGGCCAGTCCGGTCGGCGGGGCGGGCTGGTGGCGCAGCCGCCAGCCGATCTCCACCAGGTGCCGGTCCGCCTTGACGTGGTTGCAGCGCCGGCAGGAGGCCACGACGTTGTCCCAGACGTGCTGGCCGCCCCGGCTGCGCGGGATGACGTGGTCGACGCTGGTGGCGACCGCCCCGCAGTACATGCAGCGTCCGCCGTCGCGGGCGAACAGGGCGCGGCGGGTCAGCGGAACGGGCCCCCGGTAGGGGACCCGTACGAAGCGTTTGAGACGCACGACGCTGGGGGCTGGGACGGTGACGGTCGCGCTGTGCAGGAAGGCGCCGGACTCCTCCAGGCAGACCGCCTTGTTCTCCAGGACGAGGACGAGCGCGCGGCGGAGCGGTACGACACCGAGGGGCTCGTACGACGCGTTGAGGACCAGGACGTGCGGCACGGACTGCCTCCTTGTACGCCGGCGGCGCGTGGCTCGCGCCGGGACGATCTCGTTCAGTCTCCCCTCTTGCCTGGTGGACGCGCCACCACCTCCGGGTAACGGGGTGGGGGAGTTTTTTCTCACGTTCCCCCCGTGTCCCCGGTCCGCCCGCTGGCCGGCGGGGGCCGCACGGCGGGGCGCGCGAGGGGGTCGCGGCGCAGGTGGTGGGGGCCTCGGGCGGCGGGCGGCGCGGCCCGCGGCCGTCCCGGCGGGCGTGGCGCAGACCACTGTTCGGGCCGCACTGCCCCGTTAGTGTGGTGTGTCTGCCCGATCCAGGCGGGCCCGCGCCCGCCTCTCCCCCGGCCGGGCAGGCCGCTACGCCTGGAGGTACGTGCCGTGTTCTTGTCCGTCCTGTCGGCCGAGGGCTCCGAGGGGCCCGGCACCCTGGAGGACGCTCACGAGAAGGCGACGAACGCCGCGAGCTGGGTCGAGCAGAACTGGTCGACCTGGCTGAGCATCGGTCTGCGGGTGCTGCTGGTGCTGGTGATCGCCCTGGTGCTGCGGGCGGTGATCCGGCGGACGATCACCAAGCTGATCGACCGGATGAACCGGACCGCGCAGGCCGTCGACGGCACCGCACTGGGCGGACTGCTGGTGAACGTCGAGCGACGGCGCCAGCGCTCGCAGGCGATCGGTTCGGTGCTGCGCTCGGTGGCCTCGTTCCTCATCATGGGCACGGCCGCCCTGATGATCCTGTCGACGTTCCAGATCGACCTGGCCCCGCTGCTGGCCTCGGCCGGCGTCGCGGGCGTCGCGATCGGCTTCGGCGCGCGCAACCTCGTCACGGACTTCCTGTCCGGGGTGTTCATGATCCTGGAGGACCAGTACGGCGTCGGCGACACCATCGACGCCGGCGTGGCCTCCGGCGAGGTCATCGAGGTGGGCCTGCGGGTGACCAAGCTGCGCGGGGACAACGGCGAGATCTGGTACGTCCGCAACGGCGAGGTCAAGCGGGTCGGCAACCTCTCGCAGGGCTGGTCCACTGCCGGGGTCGACGTGATCGTGCGCCCCAGCGAGGACCTGGACCGGGTGCGCACCACGCTCGCCCAGGTCACCGAGCGGATGGCCAAGGACGAGCCGTGGAACGAGCAGCTGTGGGGGCCCATCGAGATCCTGGGCCTGGACAGCGTGCTGATCGACCAGATGGTGATCCGGGTCTCCGCGAAGACGATGCCCGGCAAGTCCCTCGGCATCGAGCGCGAGTTGCGGTGGCGGATCAAGCGGGCCTTCGACGCGGCGGGCATCCAGCTCGTCGGCGGGCTCCCGCTCCAGCAGGACGGCGAGGACGCGGCGGGCGACCCGACGGCGGGGATGGCGGCGCCCTCCGCGTACGGCAACGCGGCCTCGCCTCAGTCGATGGCCACCGCCCCGATACCGCCGGGCCCCAACCTCACCAAGTGATCCGCCGGCCCCGCGCAGTCCCGTGCCCCCGGTCCCCGGCCGGGGGCACGGTCGTGTCCGGGCCCTCCGGACGGGGACGGATAACGACTTGGTAGCCGCGCGCCCCCGGCATTGACGCGTGCACGGCCCGCCCCCTACCGTCCCGTGCATCAGATAGGAAAGTTTCCTAACAGTGCCGGACGGCGGCCGGAGAGGAGGGCGGGTGGTTCCGCGATGAACGCCCAGGGCCCCACCGGGCGCCCCCACCCCGCCGGCACCACGGGCCAGGGCGGCACCCCGGGCACCCCCCGGGTGCTGCGCACCATGAACGACCGGGCGGCACTGGACCTGCTGCTCGCCCGCGGGCCGCTGTCCCGCACCCGGATCGGCACGCTCACCGGGCTCTCCAAGCCCACCGCGTCCCAGCTGCTGGCCCGGCTGGAGGCGGCGGGCCTGGTGGTGGCCACCGGCACCACCGAGGGCGGACCCGGTCCCAACGCCCAGCTGTACGCGGTCAATCCGGCCGCCGCCCATGCCGCCGGGCTGGACGTCCGCCCCGAGGGCATCCGCGCCGCCGTCGCCGACATCACCGGCCGCACGGTCGGCGAGTTCGCCCTGCGCACCCCCGGGCGCCGCACCGCCCGGCCGGTGGTCGACCTGGTGACCGAGGCCCTGGACGGTGCGACCGCGGACGCCGGACTGACCCGGTCCGAGGTGCACCGCCTGGTCATCGGCACCCCGGGCGCGTTCGACCCCACCACCGGTCGACTGCGCTACGCCTCGCACCTGCCGGGCTGGCACGCCCCCTCGCTCCTCGACGAGCTGGCAGCGGCGCTGCCGATGCCCGTCGAGTACGAGAACGACGTGAACCTCGTGGCCCTCGCCGAACAGCGGCTGGGCGCGGGCCGCGGCCACGAGGACTTCGTCCTGCTGTGGAACGAGGACGGCCTGGGCGCCGCCCTGGTGCTCGGCGGCCGGCTGCACCGCGGCTGGACCGGCGGCGCCGGCGAGGTGGGATTCCTCCCGGTGCCGGGCGCCCCGCTGATGCGTCAGGTGACCCGGACCAACAGCGGTGGCTACCAGGAGTTGGCGGGCGCCCAGGTGGTGGCCCGGCTGGCCCGCTCGTTCGGCATCGCCCCGGTGCCCGAGGGCTCCCACCCGGAGGTCGCCGCCGCCCTGATCGGGCGGGCCGCGGCCCGCCTCGACGCCCGTGACGGCCCCGCGCCCTCCCGCCACCGCGGACACTCCGACGACGCCCACGAGGACCTGCTGCGCACCTACGCCACCGGATTGGCGACCGGCCTGGCCTCCCTGGTCTCGGTGCTGGACCCGGAGCTGATCGTGCTCAGCGGTTCGGTGCTCGCTGCCGGCGGCGAGGTGTTGCGGTCGCTGGTCCAGGCCGAGTTGCGGGACCTGGCCGCCCCCCGTCCCCGGCTGGTCGTCGGCGAGGTCCGCGGCCACCCGGTGCTGCGCGGCGCCTTGGAGAGCGCGCTCGCGGCCACCCGCGACGAGGTGTTCGACACCTCGCGCGCCCCCTGACCCCCCACGGGATCCGGTCCCCCGGATTCCCCCCACTCCCCCCACTGCCCACCCGTCCCCTATCCCACTGGACCCGTCCCGCACCGACAGCACCACACGCACCTCTCTGCACAGCACATGTACGGCGCACCATCCCCCACCCGTTTGCCGAACCGCTCAAGGGAGACCTCGTCATGCTCAGAATGCCCGCGTTCCGTCGGAGGGCGGCGGCCGCCTTCGCCGCCACCACCTCGATAGCCCTCTTCGCGACGGCCTGCACCGGCCAGTCCTCGACGGGTGCCGACGACGACGCGTCCGCGAACACGACGATCACCTTCTGGCACGGCTGGACCGCCCCCTCGGAAGTGAAGGCGATCGAGGACAACATCGCCCGCTTCGAGAAGAAGCACCCGAACATCACGGTGAAGGTCGTCGGCGGGATCAACGACGACAAGCTCAACCAGGCCCTGCGGGCGGGCGGTTCCAAGGGCCCTGACGTCATCTCCTCGTTCACCACCGCGAACGTCGGCAAGTTCTGTTCCTCGGGCGCCTTCGCCGACCTGGGCCGGTTCATCGAGAAGGACGGGATCGACCTGGAGAAGACCTTCTCCAAGGTGCTGCGGGAGTACACCGAGTTCGAGGGCACCCGCTGTGCGATGCCGCTGCTGTCGGACGCGTACGGGCTCTACTACAACAAGGACGAGTTCGAGAAGCACGGGATCGAGGCGCCGCCCAAGACCTGGAGCGAGTTCCTGAAGGTCGCCAAGAAGCTGACCAAGACCAAGGGCGACGGCTACGAGACCCTGGGCTTCATGCCGAACTACCACGGCTACGAGACGGTCGTCTCGCACTACATCTCCCAGTGGAACCACGCCTACTTCGACGCGGACGGCAAGTCCAACGTGGCCAAGGACCCCGCTTTCAAGGAGATGTACGCCTTCCAGAAGAAGATGGTCGACGAGCTCGGCGGCTTCGAGAAGCTGGAGAAGTACCGCACCACCTTCGGCGACGAGTGGGCCGCCGAGCACCCCTTCCACGAGGGCCAGGTCTCCATGCAGCTCGACGGGGAGTGGCGGCTCGGCATGGCCGAGGCGGCCGACCCCGGCTTCGAGATCGGGGTGGCGCCGCTGCCGGTGGCGGACGACGAGGTCGACGAGTACGGCAAGGGCTACCTCTCCGGGACCATCATGGGCATCTCCCCGCACAGCAAGAAGAAGAACGCCGCCTGGGAGCTGGTGAAGTACATGACCACCGACACGGAGGCGGTGGTGCAGTTCGCGAACGGGATCAAGAACGTCCCGTCCACCCTGGCGGCCCTGGACTCGCCCGACCTGAAGCTGGACCCGCGCTTCAAGACCTTCCTGGACATCGCCAAGCACCCCAAGTCGAACACCTCGCCCGGGGCGGTCGACGGCATCGGCTACCAGAACACCCTCCAGGACTTCGGCTACCGCTACGAGTCCGGCAAGGTGAAGGACCTCCAGGCCGGTCTGGAGGAGACCGCGAAGCAGATCGACACGGACCTCGCGAAGGTCTCCCGGTAACCGTGTCCACCGCGCACCCGCTGCGTGCGAAGCGCCGCCGCTCGGCGCTTCGCACGCTGGCCTTCCTCTCGCCCTGGTTGATCGGGTTCGGCTTCTTCTTCGCCTACCCGCTCGTGTCGACCGTCTACTTCTCGTTCATGGCGTACGACGGCTTCGAACCGCCCACCTGGAACGGGTTGGCGAACTGGTCGTACCTCTTCAACGACTTCCCGAAGTTCTGGCCGGCGATGCAGAACACCCTCTGGCTGGTCCTGGTGATGGTCACCTGCCGGGTCGCCTTCGGGCTCGGCGTCGGGCTGCTGATCACCAAGATCAAGACGGCCACCGGGGTCTTCCGGACCCTGTTCTACCTGCCCTACCTGGCGCCGCCGGTCGCCGCGACGCTGGCCTTCGTGTTCCTGCTGAACCCGGGCACCGGGCCGGTCAACTCCCTGCTGGAGACGGTGGGGATCTCGGCCCCGAGCTGGTTCAACGACGCCGACTGGTCCAAGCCCGCGCTCACCGTCCTCGCGGTGTGGGGCGTCGGCGACCTGATGGTGATCTTCATGGCCGCACTGCTGGACGTGCCGAAGGAGCAGTACGAGGCCGCCGAGTTGGACGGGGCCTCCCGCTTCCAGCGGTTCCGCTTCGTCACCCTGCCGAACATCTCCCCGATCGTCCTCTTCGCCGTCGTCACCGGGGTCATCTCGGCGATGCAGTACTACACCCAGCCGATCGTGGCCGCCAAGGTCGCCTCCGGGAAGATGGGCGGCTCCGGGCAGCCCTTCGAGCCGGGCTATCCGGAGGCGTCCACCCTGACCCTGCCCCAACTCGTCTACAACGTCGGCTTCCAGCGCTTCGACTACGGCACTGCCTGTGCCGGGGCGCTCGTCCTGTTCGTCCTCGCCATGGCGTGCACCGCACTGTTGATGCGGCGCCGCGGCGGCCTCATCGGGACCGGTGACTGATCATGGCCCAGACGACCACCACCGAGGACGCCCGCCCGAACCCGGCCGCCCCCCGCCCCGCGGCCGACGGACCGCTCACCCCGGCCGCCCGCACCGCCCGGCGCCGGGCCGTGCTGCACTGGATCGCGGTCCACTCGCTCGGCGTGGCGGCGGCGCTGTTCTTCCTGCTGCCGTTCGTCTTCGTCGTGCTGACCTCGCTGATGAACGACCAACAGGCCCTCACCCGCGACCTGTGGCCGCGGGAGTGGGCCTTCGACAACTACCTGACCGTGTGGGACACGCCCGGCTTCCTCACCTGGTGGCGCAACACCCTGCTGTACGCCGGGCTGGGGACGGTGCTGTCGGTGGTGTCCTCGATCCCGGTGGCCTACGCGCTCGCCAAGTTCCGCTTCCGGGGGCGCCGGCTCTCCCTCATGCTCGTCATCTCGATGATGATGCTGCCGCCGCAGGTCGTGATCATCCCCATGTACCTGTTCTGGGCGAAGCAGATGGACATGTCGGGCACGCTCTGGCCGCTGATCATCCCGATGGCCTTCGGCGACGCCTTCTCGATCTTCCTGCTGCGGCAGTTCCTGCTGACCATCCCGGACGAGTACCTCGACGCGGCCCGGATCGACGGCTGCGGGGAGGTCCGCACCCTGGTCCGGGTCGTCCTGCCGATGGCGAAGCCCGGCATCGCCGCGGTGGCCCTGTTCCAGTTCTTCTACGCCTGGAACGACTACTTCGGCCCCCAGATCTACGCCTCCGACAATCCGGCGGCCTGGACGCTCAGTTACGGACTGGAATCGTTCAAGGGCGCGCACCACACCAACTGGAACCTGACCATGGCGGCCACCGTGCTGGTCATGGCGCCGGTCATCCTCGTCTTCTTCTTCGCCCAGAAGGCGTTCGTCGAGGGTGTCACGCTCACTGGAGTGAAGGGCTAGTACTACTGATGAAACTGACCGTGGTCGGCGGAGGCTCGACCTACACCCCCGAACTCATCGACGGATTCGCCCGTCTGCGGGACACCCTGCCGATCAGCGAACTCGTCCTCGTGGACCCGGCGGCCGACCGGCTGGAACTGGTCGGCGGACTCGCCCGGCGGATCTTCGCCAAGCAGGGCCACCCCGGCACCATCACCACCACCGGGGACCTGGACGCCGGCGTCGCGGACGCCGACGCGGTGCTGCTGCAACTGCGCGTGGGCGGTCAGGCCGCCCGCAACCAGGACGAGACCTGGCCGCTGACCTGCGGCTGCGTCGGCCAGGAGACCACCGGCGCGGGCGGCCTAGCCAAGGCGCTGCGCACCGTGCCGGTGGTCCTCGACATCGCCGAACGGGTCCGGCGCACCAACCCGAACGCGTGGATCATCGACTTCACCAACCCGGTCGGCATCGTCACCCGGGCCCTGTTGGACGCCGGGCACAAGGCGGTCGGGCTGTGCAACGTCGCCATCGGCTTCCAGCGCCGCTTCGCCGAGCACCTGGGCGTCGAGCCGGGCCGGATCCACCTCGACCACGTCGGGCTCAACCACCTCACCTGGGAGACCGGGGTGCGGATCGGCGGGCCGGAGGGCGAGGACGTGCTGCCGAAGCTGCTCGCCGAGCACGGCGAGGCCATCGCCGGCACGCTGAGCCTGCCGCGCGCCCTGCTGGACCGCCTCGGCACGGTCCCCTCGTACTACCTGCGCTACTTCTACGCCCACGACGAGGTGGTCCGCGAACTGCGGACCAAGCCCTCGCGGGCCGCCGAGGTCGCCGCGATGGAGCGCGAGCTCCTGGAGATGTACGGGGACCCGGCGCTCGACGAGAAGCCCGCGCTGCTCGCCAAGCGCGGCGGCGCCTTCTACTCCGAGGCCGCGGTCGACCTCGCCGCGGCCCTGCTGGGCGGCGGCGGCAGCCCGTACCAGGTGGTCAACACCCTCAACCGGGGGACCCTGCCGTTCCTGCCGGACGACGCGGTGATCGAGGTGCAGGCCGCGGTGGACGCCGAGGGGCCCCGCCCGCTCGCGGTCCCGAAGCTCGACCCGCTGTACGCCGGGCTGATCGCCAATGTCACCGCCTACGAGCAGTTGGCGCTGGACGCCGCCCTGCGCGGCGGGCGGGAGCGGGTGTTCACCGCCCTGCTGGCCCACCCCCTGGTCGGACAGGTCGAGTACGCCGAGAAGCTCACCGACGAACTGGTCGCGCACAACCGGGAGCACCTCGCGTGGGCCTGAACGACCTCGCCCCCGACGGCGCGCACCGCAGCCCGGGCCCCGTCACGGGCCCGGTGCTCGCCATCGACGCGGGCAACAGCAAGACCGACGCCGCCGTGGTCCTGGCGGACGGCCGGGTGGTGGGAACCGGCCGCAGCGGAGGGTTCCAACCACCCCGGGTGGGCGTCGAGACGGCCGTGGACACCCTGGCCGAGGCGGTGTCCGCCGCCTTCGCCGAGGCGGGGCTCACCGAGGTCGGGCACGTGTCAGCGTGCCTGGCCAACGCCGATCTGCCGGCCGAGGAGCGCCAGCTCGCCGAGGCCCTGCGACGCCGCGGCTGGAGCGGCACCGGCAGCGTCGACGTGCGCAACGACACCTTCGCCCTGCTGCGGACCGGGGTCGCCGAACCGCGCGGGGTGGCCGTGGTCTGCGGCGCGGGCATCAACTGCGTGGGCATGCGCCCGGACGGCCGCACCGCCCGGTTCCCCGCCATCGGGAAGATCTCCGGGGACTGGGGCGGCGGCCTCGGGCTCGCCGAGGAGGCCCTGTGGCACGCGGCCCGGGCCGAGGACGGCCGCGGCGGGGCCACCGCCCTGGCGCGTGCGCTGCCCGCCCACTTCGGGCTGGACTCGATGTACGGGCTGATCGAGGCGCTGCACTTCGGGCACGTGCCGTTCGGCCGCGTCCACGAGTTGACGCCGGTGCTGTTCGACTGCGCGCAGGACGGCGACGCGGTGGCCCGCTCCCTGGTGGACCGGCTCGCCGACGAGGTGGTCGGCATGGCGGTGGTGGCGCTGTCCCGGCTGGAACTGCTGGAGGAGGCGGCTCCCGTGGTGCTCGGCGGCGGCGTACTGGCCGCCCGCCACCCGCGGTTGGACGCGGGGGTGCGCGCCAGGCTCGCCGCCCGGGCCCCGAAGGCGGTGCCCCAGGTGGTGGCGGAGCGCCCGGTGTTGGGCTCCGCGCTGCTGGGGCTGGACCGTCTCGGGGCGGGCCCGCGGGCCCAGGCGAGGCTGCGGGAGCAGCTCTCCTAGCGCAGCTCCGGAGCCCCCGGTGCCGACCGCCCTCCGGGCCCGGTCGGGACGGGGGCTCCGTCGTGCGCGGAGCCGCGAGGGGCCGGTGGGGCGGTACGGCCACCACCGCATCACTCGATCGTGTGTACGGTCCGTGCGAGCGGGAACCGAACACCCTCGGGGGGCGTATTCACCGTAGGGGCAGACGATCCGGACAAGGGCGGTGCGCGAGGGGGCACCGGCGGCAATACTGACCGCACGGAACGGGCAGCACAGGGGGGACGAGAGGGATGAGCACGGGGGAAGCCGCATGACGCAGCCGCCGAGCCGGGGCGTTCCGGGGCCGTCCGGCAGTGCCAAGCCCACCGGCGCGTCCACCGTCCCACCGGCACCCCCCGACGGCGGGCTCCCCGTGGTCCCCGCCGCTCCCCCGGTTCCGTTCGCGCCCGCGCTTCCGGTGCAGGGCGCCGGGACTCCCCCCGGCTCCGGGCCGCCCGGACCCCGCGGCAGCGCCTGGGCGGAGGGGTGGGGCCGGCTGCGTGCCGCCGCGGGCACCGAGCGCGGTCGGCTGCGGATCATCGGGGCCGTCCTCGCCCTGCTGGTCGTCGGATTCGGCGCCGCGACCAGTTGGCAGATGACCGACCGCGCCGCCGCCGCCGAGGACGTGCTGCACCGCAGCCAACCCCTGGCCGCGGACGCGGCGGCCATCTACCGCTCCCTCGCCGACGCCAACACCACCGCCTCCAGCGGGTTCCTGGCCCGCGGTCAGGAACCCGTCGAGGTCACCGAGCGCTACCGGCAGCACGTCGACACCGCCGCCGAGAAGCTGGCCAAGGCCGCCGCCGGCGCGGAACCGGGCTCCGCGTCCGCCACTGCGATCACCGAGTTGAACAAGCTCCTGCCGCGGTACACCGGCCTGGTGGAACGGGCCCGCGCCAACAACCGCCACGGCATGCCGCTGGGCGGCGCGTACCTGCGCTACGCCAACGACACCATGCAGACCGAGATGCTCCCGGCCGCGGAGAAGCTGTACCAGCACGAGAACGCCCGGTTGCGCGCCGACTACGACGGCGCCACGCCCTACCCCTGGGTGGCCCTCGGCCTGGGCATGCTCGCGCTCACCGCGCTGGCCTGGGCGCAGCGCCGCAACTACCGGCGCACCAACCGGGTGTTCAACCACGGCCTGCTGGCCGCCACCGCCGCCTCGACGGTGGTGGTGCTCTGGCTGGCCGTCGGGCACACGGTCGCCCGGTCCGGGCTGAACACCTCGTACGAGGACGGGGTGCGCTCGTTGAACGTCCTCAACGACGCCCGTCTCGCCTCCCTGAAGGCGCGCGGCAACGAGAACCTGACGCTGGTCAGTCGGGGCGCCGAGACGATCACCGTGGAGAAGCGCCAGGTCGACAAGTTCGACGCGGCGTTCAAGGAGCAGATGGCGCTGCTCTCCGGGACGAAGAACCGCACCGGTCTGCTCGCCACGGCCGCGCGGTTCGCCGACGACGACAGCGGCCGGGCACCGGTCACCAGGGCGGCGGACGCCCTGAAGACGTGGCAGGAGCGGCACGCGGTGGCCCGGGAGCGGGACGACGCGGGCGACTACCAGGGCGCGTTGGACAGGATCATCGGCAAGCCGGGGGAGCCGTCCGAGGGCGAGTGCCTCGACACGGCGGCGGACAAGCCCACGGGCGAGTGCTTCGACGTCGTCGACGCCGCTCTGGAGGAGGCGCTCGACCACGAACAGGGCGAGTTCAGGAAGGCGGTCGGGAACGCCCCGGGCAGTATGACCGTCCTGGCTCTCGGGGCCGCTGGTCTCGCGGCCCTCGCAGCGGCCTCCGCCCTCTTCGGGATCGGCCGCAGGCTTTCGGAGTACCGGTGAGAGGGGACGCGACCATGCGACGCGTGAGTCTGCGGGGTTGGGGCGGTGTCGCCGCGATGGCGGTGGCCTGCGTCCTCACCGCCCTGTTCGTCCTGCTCCCGGTGACGCACACCAGCGGGGACGTCAACCCCGCCCTGCGCGGCCCCGGGACGGCGGAGGGCCTCCACACGAGGGCGAGCGACTGTGTGCCGGAGGCGTCCAGCCTGCGGCCCTCGTCCTCGACCACCGGTCCCGCGCTCTCCGCGATCCGCGAGCGGGGGCGGCTCGTGATCGGGGTGGACCAGAACAGCTTCCGCTGGGGCTACCGCAACCCGAACAAGGAGAACGGCGGTCTGGAGGGCTTCGACATCGACCTGGCGAAGGCGCTGGCCCGGGAGATCCTGCCGGGCGGCACGGTCCAGTTCAAGACGATCCCCACCAACCGGCGCATCCCCGCCCTCAAGAACGGCGAGGTCGACATGGTCGTGCAGACCATGACGATCAACTGCGAACGGCTGGAGGACGTCGACTTCTCCAGCCCGTACTTCAAGACCGGACAGCAGGTGCTGGCCGCCCGCAACTCCTCGATCACCGGCTACGACCCCTCGCTGAAGGGCAAGCGGGTCTGCTCGGCGCACGGCTCCACCGCCAAGGACGCGCTCACGACCAAGAGCCACGGCGCGGACCTCTCGGTCACGGTCCCCAACCAGTTGGACTGCCTGGTGCGGCTCCAACTCGGCGAGGTGGACGCGGTGGTCACGGACGGCGTGCTGGCGGCGGTGCAGGCGGCCCAGGACCCGATGGTGGAGCTCAAGGGCGAGCCGTTCACCACCGAGTACTACGGCATCGCGATGAAGAAGGGCTCCGACGACCTGGTGCGCCGGGTCAACCAGGTGCTGGTGGAGTTCCGCCAGGGGCAGTGGCAGAAGTCGTACAAGGAGTGGCTGGCCGAGGACCTGGGCCCGGGGACGGGTCCCCCGTCCCCCGACTACCGGGACTAGGCCGCCCGGACGACGAGCCACACGAGCAGGACCAACGGAACGAACAGGGCGGCGCGGAGGCGGGCACGACCAGGCCCGCCGGGGCAGCACCGAGAACAGCGAGGTGATCGATGGGCGGCGCGGGACCCGCCGAGCAGGTGTGGGACCGGGACGAGGTGGACCGTGCGCTGGCACGGCTCGGGGTGGAGCACGAGGCGATCGAGAGCTCGCTCCTCGCGCTCCAGGACCACGCGGGCCGCAGGCTGCTCGAAGGCGCCGAGCTGACCGGCACCACCCGTGACCGTTGGGCCGAGACCGACGCCGCCATCACCCTGCTGTGGTCCTACTTCGACCGGTACACCGAGGCGCTGCGGACGGCACGGGAGCTGCGGGCCCGCAGGCGCTGGTCCAGCCAGGAGGACCTGGTACGGCTCACGGAGCTGTTGCGGGGCCCCTGCGTGGCGGTGCCGGAACCGCGGGGCGACGGCGCGCGGACGGTGCCCTCGCTCACCGGTCCCGCCCGGCTGAGCCGCAGCTTCACCCTGGAGGAGCTGGTCTGCGCCATGAACGACCTGTACGCGGGCGCACTCGACCTGGTGGTCGCCGCGGACACGGTGTGGTCGACGCTGCCGGCCCGGATCGACCTGCTCTCCGCCGAGTTGCAACGCACCCGCGGGCTGGCCCACTCCGTGGGCGTGCGGCCCGGCGAACACCCCGCGGGCGACGACCTGGAGCGCATCACCCGCACCCTGGCCGAACTGCGTCGGCAGGCGGTGTCGGACCCCCTGGTGTTCTGGCGCCCCGCCGGCGGGAGCGCGGCACCGGGCGGCGGGCGTCCGGACACCGAGCGCTACGACCGGGAGGCCCGGGCCCTGGAGGAGGTGCGCCGCGAGATCGACGCGGTGCTGACGGTGCGCCAGGACGCGGAGTCCCGGTTGCGGAACCTGCGGGACGTGCTCTCCCGGGCGGACCGCACCCTCGCGGAGGCCCGCACCGCGCGCGGCGAGGTGCTGGCGAAGATCGCGGCGACCGAGGTCCCGGCCGTCTCCGGCCTGCCCACCGCGCTCCAGGAGCAGTGGGCGGCGGCCTCCGAGTACCGCAGGCACGGTCAGTGGCACCGGTTGTCGCCGCTGTTGGAGGCGTTGGAGGAGCGTGCGGAGGAGGAGTTGTTGCGGGCCCGGGAGTCACTGACGGCGGTGACGGCGCCGCTCGCGGTCCGCGCGGAACTGCGGGGGCGGCTGGACGCGTACAAGGCGAAGGTGGCCCGGCACGGTCTGGCCGAGGACCCGCTGCTGATCGAGCGGTACGACCTCGCCCGCCGCATGCTGTGGAGCGCGCCCTGCGACCTCCGGGTGGCGGAGGGCGCGGTGCTGCGCTACCAGCAGGCCGCGGCCGAGGCACTGGCCCCGCCGGCGGCCGGGCCGGACGGGTCCGCGGACGGGAGGGGGAACGGGTGAACGGGACGGAGTGCCAGCGGCCGGACTGCGCGGGCCGCTACGAGGACGTGGGCGAGGGGCAGGTCTACTGCGACACCTGCGGGCTGGCCCCGGTGGTGGCCCTCCGGGTTCCGGAGCCGCGGCCCTCGGGCGGCTCCGCGCCCACGGGCGCGCCGGCGTCCGGCGGCTCCGCGCGGTCCTCCCGTTCCTCCGGCTCGGCGGCCTCGCACCGCTCGGTGTCCGGACGGCTGTCGAGGGCCCGCTCGGTGTCGGGGCGGGTGACCGAGCGTTCGGTGTCGGTGCGGGCGAACCCCTCGGGAGGCGTCGGCGGGCCGTCCACCCGGGGCCGACTGGGTGCCGGGCTGGTCGAGGTGCCCAAGATCCCCCGGCCCAACCCGGCGGAGATGGTGCTGGAGGACCCGGAGGTCCCCGAGCGCAAGCGGTTCTGCTCGCGGTCCGACTGCGGTTCCCCGGTGGGGCGTTCCCGCGGCGAGCAGATCGGGCGCAAGGAGGGCTTCTGCACCGCCTGCGGACACCCCTACTCGTTCGTCCCGAAGCTGGACCGGGGCGACGTCGTGCACGGACAGTACGAGGTGATGGGGTGCCTGGCGCACGGCGGACTGGGCTGGATCTACCTGGCGATCGACCATGCGGTCGCCGACCGCTGGGTGGTGCTGAAGGGCCTGCTGGACGCCGGTGACCAGGACGCCATGGAGGCGGCGATCGCGGAGCGCCGCTTCCTCGCCGAGATCGAGCACGCCAACATCGTGCGGATCTACAACTTCGTGGAGCACCTCGACCAGCGCACGGGCTCCCTCGACGGCTACATCGTGATGGAGTACGTCGGCGGCAAGTCGCTGAAGGAGATCGCCAACGAGCGGCGCACCCCCGACGGCAGGCGGGACCCGCTGCCGGTGGAGCAGGCGTGCGCCTACGGCATCGAGGCCCTGGAGGCCCTGGGCCACCTGCACGGCCGCAAGCTGGTGTACTGCGACTTCAAGGTCGACAACGCGATCCAGACCCAGGACGAGTTGAAGCTGATCGACATGGGCGCGGTGCGCCGGATCGACGACGAGGACGCGGCGATCTTCGGCACCGTGGGCTACCAGGCCCCGGAGGTCGCCGAGGTGGGGCCGTCCGTCGCCTCGGACCTGTACACGGTGGCCCGGACCCTCGCGGTGCTCACCTTCGACTTCCAGGGCTACACCACGGTGTTCGTGGACTCGCTGCCCGACCCCGAGCACATCGAGGTGTTCCGCACCTACGAGTCGTTCTACCGGCTGTTGATACGGGCCACCGACCCCGACCCGGCACGCCGGTTCGCCTCGGCCCAGGAGATGGCGGAGCAGTTGACGGGGGTGCTGCGGGAGGTCGTGGCCCTCCAGAGCGGGCGTCCCCGGCCGGCCCTGTCGACGCTGTTCGGGGCCGAACTCAAGGTCACGGACACCGAGCTGTTCGACCGCTCCGACGCCGGCGGGTCGAGGCTCGGGGCCCGTCCGGTCTCCCGCGGGCGGACCGGACGGCGCGCCACGGGCGGTGCGACGGGCCTGACCGGCGGTCCCGCCGCCGCCCTCGCCGCGGGGCCGCCGGCCCCGGCGGCCCCGCACGGCCCGGTGCACGCACTGGACGTCACGGCGGCGGCGCTGGCGCTGCCGGTGCCGCACGTCGACCCGGGGGACCCCAACGCCGGGCTGTTGGCGGGCCTGGTGGTGTCCTCGGTGCCCGCCGAACTGCTCGCCGCCCTGCATGCGGCGCCCGTCGACTCGTTGGAGTTGCGGCTGCGGGAGCTGCGGGCCCTGCTGGCGGCGGGCGATCCCCGGGCCGCAGGGCGGACGCTCGCGGCCCTGCTGGAGGGGGACGGCGAGGACTGGCGGGTCATCTGGCACCAGGGCGTGGCCGCGCTCTCGACCGGCGATCACGAGACGGCGGCCCTGTCGTTCGACGCGGTGTACGACGCGTTTCCGGGCGAGCCGGCGCCGAAGCTGGCGCTCGGGGTGTGCGCGGAGGTGTTGGGCCAGCTCGACAACGCCGCCGAGTACTACCGCCTGGTGTGGACGACGGACCCGAGCTACGTGTCGGCGGCGTTCGGGCTGGCGCGGGTGCGGCTCGCCGCCGGCGACCGGTCGGGCGCGGTGCGGGCCCTGGAGTCGGTGCCGGAGTCGTCGATCCACTACACGGCGGCGCGGGTGGCGGCGGTCCGCGCCCGGCTGCGCGGACGGATCGTCTCCGGCGGGGACCCGGAGTTGCTGGAGGACCTGACCGCCGCCGCCGGTCAGGTGGAGGCGCTGGACGCGTTCGGCCTCGACGCGGTCCGCAGGGAACGGCTGTCGACCGAGGTGCTGGGTACGGCGCTGGACTGGGTACTCTCCGGTAGCCGGGGCCCGGCCGCAACGGGCGGCCCCGGTGGCCGATCGGTGCTGCTCGGCAGCGAAGTGGACGAACGCGGGCTGCGGCTCGGCCTGGAGCGTTCGTACCGCACGCTGGCGCGGCTCGCACGCGGCGGCGCGGAGAGGATCGAACTGGTGGAACGCGCAAACCGTTTCCGCCCCCGGACATGGGTGTGAGTGATGTCGTCGCAGCAACCCCGCTCGGCCGCCGGACCACGGTGCCCCAGGTGTACGGAGCCTCTGGAGCCGGGCGACCGGTTCTGCGGCGTCTGCGGTCATGACGTGTCGTCAGTGACCGCCGGCGCGGGACCGGGCGCCGAGCAGGACCGTCCGACCCTCGTGATGGACGTCCCGTCGCCGCTCTCCTCGCCTCCGGGCCGGGCGGGCGCGGTGCCGGGCCCGGTGCGCTGGCCCGAGCCCTCGGGGGTGAACGGGGGCGTCTCGGCGCCGGTCCACCTGCCGAGCGACATCTCCGGGCGCACCTCGGGCGGCGGGCAGCTCCCCCCGCACCCGGGCGGGCACCCGGTGACGCGGGCACCGGAGTACCGGACCGACCACGCCTACGAGCACCCGGGCCTCTCCCCCGCGGCGGAAGCCGACCGGGCTGCCGGGCGCGGCGCCCTCGACGCCGAGGGCTACCCGCTGCCCTCCCCGGCCGGGGCGTCCTCCGCCTCGTCGGCGCCGTCCGAGCAGTCGGCGCCCTCCGGGGCGGGCGGTCCGGCGGGGTCGTCGGGCGACACCGCGGCCACGGCGCCGGCTTCGGCCGACCCGCGGGCCGCCGCCCCGCCGACGGGCGCGCCCGTGCGGCGGTGCGTGTTCTGCGCGGTGGGCCCGGTCTCCCGGGACGCGTACTGCGAGACCTGCGGGAAGGCCCAGCCCCGGGAACGGGACCACATGGAGACGGCCTTGGACGCGGTGGCCGCGGTGAGCGACCGCGGGCTGCGCCACCACCGCAACGAGGACGCGTACGCGGTGGCCGCGGCGGCACTGCCGGACGGCTCGCCGGCGGTGGTCGCGATCGTCTGCGACGGGGTGTCCTCGGCGAGCCGCCCCGACGAGGCGTCCCTCGCCGCGTCCCGGGCCGCCAGCGAGTGCGCGCTCGACCTGTTGCCGCGCGGCGTCCACCCCCAACAGGCCATGCACCGGGCGATCGTGGCCGCCTCCGAGGCGGTCAACGCGCTCGCCGAGGAGGACCCGACCGCCGGGGACGGTGGCTCCGCCCATCAGAACGCGCCGGCGTGCACCGTGGTCGGGGCGATCGTGGTGGGCGAGTTGCTGGTGATCGGATGGGTCGGCGACAGCCGGGCCTACTGGGTGCCGGCGGACCGGGCGGCGCCTTCGGCCCGGCTCACCGAGGACGACTCGTGGGCCGCGCAGATGGTGGCGGCGGGGCTGATGAGCGAGGCGGAGGCGTACGCCGACGAACGCGCCCACGCCATCACCGGCTGGTTGGGCGCCGACGCCTACGAACTGGAGCCGCACACGGTGTCGTTCAAGCCGGACCGGGCCGGTGTGGTGGTGGTCTGCACGGACGGGCTGTGGAACTACGCCGAGTCGGCGCAGGACATGGCCGCGGTCCTGGCCACGGACGCCGGGCGGCAGCCGTTGGCAGCCGCCCGGGCGCTGGTCTCCCACGCCCTGGAGGGCGGGGGCCACGACAACGTAACAGTGGCGCTGGTGCCGTTCCCCGCTCCCGGGCAGGGGGCAGGATCGGCCTGACGCACGCACCGTCCGACCGCCGGTCGGACGGGCCCGACCGCGGGCCGGCGGAACGCGCCGGCCCGTCGCCCGGGCCGGTCTCCGCGGGGGCGTCGACCCGGACGTCCCCGGTGGACACGCAACACGCCCACGTGCCGTGGGAAGCAAGGGGGAGTGCATCCATGGCCAACTTTTCGAAGCCGCCCGTCCCGCGGTTCTCGGTGGACGTCTACCAGAACGAGTTCCTGCCGGAGGGCGGGCGCGAGGTCAACGCGGTCGTCACGGTGACCCGCACCGGCGGCACCGCCGGCCCCGGTTCCGCCGCCCCGCACGACCCGGGGCGCGGACCCGGCGCCGCTGTGGTGATCATGGTCGACTGCTCGGGCTCGATGGACTACCCGGCGACCAAGCTGCGGGGCGCCCGCGAGGCGACGGCGGCGGCGATCGCGGCGCTGCGGGACGGGGTCCGGTTCGCGGTCGTCGCCGGAACCCACCTCGCCCGGGAGGTCTACCCCCGGGGCGGGGGCCTGGCTGTGGCGGACGAGAGGACCCGGGCGGACGCCACGGAGGCGTTGCGGAGCCTGACCGCGGGCGGCGGCACCGCCATCGGCACCTGGCTGCGCCTCGCCGATGCGCTGCTCGCCACGGCCGACGTCCCGATCCGGCACGGCATCCTGCTGACCGACGGACGCAACGAACACGAGGCGCCCGAGGCGCTGCGCGAGGCGCTCGACGCGTGCGCGGGGCGCTTCACCTGTGACGCCCGGGGGGTGGGCACCGACTGGGAAGTGAAAGAAGTCACAGGCATCGCCTCCGCACTGCTCGGCTCGGCGGACATCGTCGCCGACCCGGCGGGGCTCTCCGCCGACTTCACCCGGATGATGGGGGCGGCGATGGGCAAGGGCGTCGCGGACGTCGCCCTGCGGCTGTGGACGCCGGTGGGCGCCGAGGTGGCGTTCGTCAAGCAGGTCGCCCCGAACGTCGAGGAACTGACGGCCCGGCGCACCGAGGCCGGAACCCGGCTCGGGGACTATCAGACCGGTTCCTGGGGCGACGAGTCCCGCGACTTCCACGTGTGCGTCCGGGTGCCGTCGGCCGGGGTCGGTCAGGAGATGCTGGCGGCCCGGGTCTCCTTGGTGGTCCCGCTGCCGGACGGCGCCGTCGAGACCCTCGCGCAGGGCCTGGTCCGCGCGGTGTGGACGGACGACATGGCCGCCTCCACCTCCATCAATCCGCAGGTCGCGCACTACACCGGGCAGGCCGAACTGGCGGACGTCATCCAGCAGGGGCTGGACGCCCGCAAGGCCGGCGACCTGGGCGGGGCCACGGCCAAGTTGGGGCGCGCGGTGCAACTCGCCAGCGCATCCGGAAACGAGGACACCTCCAAGTTGCTGGCGAAGGTGGTGGACGTGGTCGATGCCGCTGCGGGTACTGTGCGACTGAAGGCGAAGGTTGCGGAGGCGGACGAGATGACTCTCGAAACCCGGTCCACCAAGACCGTCCGCGTCAAGAAGTAAGCCAGCAGACAGCGAAGACAGCAGGGAGCAACGGCCTGACCGCCGTGCCCCGCCCCGGCCCCGGCCGGGCGGACCGAGCTCCGGCCCGGGTGCCGGAAGAGGAGAGGGGGAGGCGCCGACATGCCGACCTGCCCGAACGGACACCACTCGGGTTCCGACGACTGGTGCGAGGTGTGCGGTCATCGCATCGACGGTGCCGTGCCGCCGCCCCCGCCCGGTTACGGCTTCCCGCCGCCCGCACCGGGCGGCGCACCCGGCGGTGGGCACGCTCCCGCTCAGCCCGAGTACTGCCCGCAGTGCCGGACCCCCCGCGAGGGCGGGGCGCCGTTCTGCGAGGAGTGCCGGTGGAACTTCATCACCAACAAGGCGACCTCCTACACCCCGGTGGCCCCGCGTCCGGCGGCCGGTCAGAGCGGCCCGCCGCCCGGCCGCTTCCCCGGCCCGGGCGGTCCGGGCCCCGGCGGCCCCGGTGGCCCGCCGAGCGCACCGCACCATCCCGGCGGCCCGCCCGGACCTCCCGGCATGGGCTCGGGGCAGGACGCGTTCGGGCACCAGGGCGCCCGGTCCGCCCCGGTGAACCGCCCCGCCGAGCCGTTCCCGCCCTTCGGCGAGAACCCGGCCGGTCCGCCGCCTTCGCCTCCAGGGCCCGGCGCTCCGGGTGCCCCCGCCGCCTTCCGGCAGGGCGGCCCCCCGGCCCCGCCGCCGTACCCGGGGTTCCCGGAGGCCGGACAGCCCGGCACGCCGCCCCCGCCGCCCGGTCAGGGCTTCGGCGGTGACGACGACTGGGTCATCTCCCCGCCCTCGGCAGCGACCGGCTCCGGGCCGGCCCCGAACGGGCCCGCGGGCCCCGGGGCGGGTCCGGGCGGCGGCCACCCGCCGCACGCCCAGGCCGGACCGGTCGGCTTCGCGCCCTCGGACACCTGGTCGGTCACCATCGGCCCGGACCGCGAGTACTTCATGTCCATGATGCAGCGCTCCGGACCGGAGGCCGCCGGGTTGAACCTGCCGGCGTTCGCACCGCAGAAGCAGCACCAGCTCATCGGCAACCAGATCACCATCGGCCGCCGCCGGCACGCCACCGGCGAGGTGCCGGACATCGACCTGGCGGTGCCCCCGGAGGACCCGGGCGTCTCGCACCAGCACGCGGTGCTGGTGCAGCAGACGGGCGGGAATTGGGCGATCGTCGACCAGGGGTCCACCAACGGCACCACGGTCAACGGTTCCGACGAGCCGATCCAGTCGTACATCCCGGTGCCGCTCCAGGACGGGGACCGGGTCCACGTGGGCGCCTGGACGACCATCACCATCCACCGGGGCTGAACGCCCGTCGTCGTGGTCCGGCCGTCCACCGACGGTCGGACCACCACGGCGGTCCGCCGCTGCCGGGCCCGTCACGCCTCCGGCAGCGGCCAGGCGTAGGGCCCCTCCGGGTCGTCCAACCAGCTCCAGACGTACGGCCCCCGCACGGTGACGCCGTACCGTTCGCGGGCCGGTCGCCCCTCGCGCAGCCACAGGCCGAGCGCGTCGCGCGGGTCCAGGACGCCGGCCGTCAGCGCCAGCAGGAACTGGAACAGTTCGCTGTGCAGCGCCCGGCGGGGCAGGCTCCCCGGCGGGACGGCCTCGGTCCGCCGGGCGGCGCCCCGCAGCGGAACGAAGTACGCCGAGGTGTGCAGGAAGCGGCCCTCGGCCTGCTCGGGGCCGTCGACCACGAGCCGGATCAGTCCCGTGGCCAGCGGGGCGAGGACCAGGGCGCCCGGGGTGCACTGGGCGAGCCAGGCCCGCGGCACCGACGGCAGGGTGCAGGTCGCCACGATCCGGTCGAAGGGCGCCCGCTCGGGACAGCCCAGCGCACCGTCCCCGGTGACCACCGTCGGCGCGTACCCGGCACTGCGCAGATGGGCCCGCGCGGACTCGGTGATCTCCGGGTCCAGGTCGACGGTCGTCACCCGCTCCTCGCCGACCCGGTGCGCGAGCAGGGCGGCGTTGTAGCCGGTGCCCGCCCCGATCTCCAGCACCCGGTCCTCCTCGCCGACCCGCAGTTCGGCGAGCATCCGGGCCATCAGCGAGGGCTGGCTGGAGGAGGAGAGCAGCTCCCCGTCCCGCAGCCGGGTGGCCAGCGGGGCGTCCACGTAGGCCCCGCGCATCCAGCGGACCCGGCGTGCCGGGTCCGGGTCACCGCCCCGCAGCAGGTCGTGGCCGTTGCCCCCGCCGATCCAGTACGAGGGGACGAAGAGGTGCCGGGGCACCTCGGCGAAGGCGGTGCGCCAGCTCGGATCGGCGTCCCAGCCCCCGCTGGCCTCGATCGTCCGCAGCATGCCCGCCCGGGCCTCGGCCGCGACGTCGGCCAGGTCCGCGTACGGGTCCGGGGGACGACCGGGGTGGTGCGCGCCCATGCCTCCACTGTGCTGCGTCGGCGCGCCGGGGGCGAACGAGGCGCCACCGCCGTCCGCGGACGGCGGCCCGCTTGCGCCGAGCCCGGGCCCGTGCCCGCACTCCGCCGGGACCTAGGACCCGGGTCCTGGGCCGAGCCGTCTGAGACCATGGAGGGCGTGAATGAGATTCGGCGCGGCACCCTTCAGGAGCAGACCTTCTACGAGCAGGTCGGCGGCGAGGAGACCTTCCGCCGGCTGGTCCACCGGTTCTACCAGGGCGTCGCCGAGGACCCCCTGCTCCGCCCCATGTACCCGGAGGAGGACCTGGGCCCCGCCGAGGAGCGGTTCGCCCTGTTCCTGATGCAGTACTGGGGCGGCCCCCGCACCTACAGCGAACAGCGGGGCCACCCCCGGCTCCGGATGCGGCACGCCCCGTTCGTCGTGGACCGGGCCGCACACGACGCCTGGCTGCGGCACATGCGGGACGCGGTGGACGAGCTGGGGCTCGCGCCCGAGCACGAGGAGGAGCTGTGGCGGTACATGACGTACGCCGCCGCCTCGATGATCAACACGCCGGGCTGAGCGGGGTCCCGGCCCACGCCCCCTGACGGCCGTCCCCCCGCGTTCCGTCCCGCCCGGTCCGCTGAGCGGGCCGGGCGTCCCGTATTGCGTTCCCCGCCCCCGCGGCCCCTTCCGCTCCCCCGCACACTCTGAAAACATCCAGGAGCCCCCCGTACGCCCGGCCCGCGCACGCGCCGGCGCACGGGGAGCGCCCGCGGGGGCGGGAGCACGTGGGAACGACGCAGGGCGAGCAGCGGAACGCGGGGGCGGAACAAGCAGTGACAGGGTTCGTACTGGCGCGCGTCCGGGCGCACCGGCTGTTGCTGGGCGCCGCACTGATCGCCGTGGTCCTGACGACCACGGTCCTGGCGACCCTCGCCGCCTTCTCCGGCGGCGTCGGGGACGCCGCACTGCGCCACTCGCTGCGGACCCGGGACACCGCCGCCACCGCGCTGATCGCCAGGGCGCCCCTGATGCCCGCCGAGCGGCAGGCCACCGAGACCGCGGGCCAAGCCGTCTGGGACGCGGCCCGCGCCGCCTTCGACGGGTTGCCGTTCACCACCCGGACCATGGCACGTTCCGGCCCCTACGCGCTCCCCCGCTCCCTCCAGCCGCCCGCCGCCCGCGAGGGCAACCCGTACCTCACGCACTTCGGCGCCCTCGACGCCAGTCAGGTCCGGATCATCGGGGGCCGCCATCCCGACGCCTCCCGCCGGGGCGAGGTCGAGGTGGCGCTGCCGGAGACGGCCGCGGCGGAGCTGGGGCTGCGCCCCGGGGGGCCGGACTCCGCCCTGACCCTGACCGACCGGCTGGACGGCCCCCCGGTCCGGGTCCGGGTCGTGGGCGTCTACCGCCCGGTCACCGCCGAATCCCCCTACTGGCAGCTGGACGCCCTGCGCGGCCGAGGCGCCCAGAAGGTGTCGTTCGCCACCTACGGCCCGCTGCTGACCGACCCGGCGGTGCTCGCCGACGCGGGGCGGGTCAGCTCCGGGGAGACCGCCTGGCTCGCGGTCGCCGACTTCTCCCGGATGACCACCGACCGGATCGACGCGCTGCGCGACGCGGCCCGGGAGGGCACCGACGGCCTGCGGGGCTCCCCCGCGCTCCGCGGCAGCAAGGAGGTCACCACCGGTCTGCCCGGGGTCCTGGACCGGGCCGAACGCGCCACCCTGGTGTCCCGTTCCACCTTGCTCCTGGTGGCCCTGCAACTCGGGCTGCTCGCCGGCTACACCCTGCTGCTGGTGGCCCGGCTGCTGAGCACCGAACGGGCCGGGGAGACCGGGCTGCTGCGGGCCCGCGGCGCCTCCCGCGGTCGGGTGGGCGCGCTCGCCGCGGTGGAGGCGCTGATGTTGGCGCTGCCCGCCGCCCTCCTCGCCCCGCTGCTGGCGGGACCGCTGACCGAACGGCTCGCCGGGCAGGGTGCGCTGGCCCGGATCGGGCTCCGGGTGGACGGCGTGGCCTCCGGCGGGGTGTGGCTGGTCTCCGGGGCCGTCGCGCTGGGCTGCGCGCTCGTCGTGACCCTGCCCGCGCTCACCCGCGAAGGAGCCGAGCGGGGCCGGGCCCGGACGCTGCCCGGGCCGCTGCGGGCCGGTGCGGACCTGGCGCTGGTGGCGGTCGCGGGCGTGGCCTACTGGCAGCTCGACCGGCGGACCGGGCAGCCCGGGGTGGGCATCGATCCGCTGCTGGTGGTGGCGCCGGCGCTCGCCCTGCTCGCCGGCACGGTCCTGGTCCTGCGGCTGCTGCCGCCCGCCGCCCGGCTCGCCGAGCGCCGGGCGGCCAGGGGCCGCGGGCTGATCGCCGCGCTCGCCGGCTGGCAGCTCAGCCGCCGGCCGCTGCGCGGGGCCGGGCCGGTGCTGCTGCTGGTCCTCGCGGTGGCCATGGGCATCCTGGCGATCGGCCAGGGCTCGTCCTGGGACCGCTCCCAGGAGGACCAGGCCGACTTCCGGGCGGGCGCCCAGGTGCGGGTGGAGACCGCCGGCGCGGCGGAGCTGGGGGAGGCCGGCCGGTACACACGGCTGCCCGGAGTCCGGGAGGCGGTGCCCGCGCTGCGGGCCACGACCCCGTTGTCGGGCGGTCGCGAGGCGACGATCCTCGCCCTGGACACCGCCCGCGGCGCCCGGCACCTGCTGACCCGCGAGGACCTCGGCGACCCCGCCGACGGACGCCCCGCGCCGCCGAGCGCCCCCGGGCCCACCGGCACCCCGCTCCCGCCCGGCACCACCCGCCTCGAACTCGACCTCCGGCTGGGTGCCGACCCGACCGACGGGGCGGACCGGGGGGACGACGCGGCTCCGGAGGGCACCGAGCGGCCGGAACCGCCGCAGGTCTCCGCCCTGCTGGAGGACGTCCACGGGCTCTCGTACCGGCTGTCCGCCGGGACCCTGCCGGCCGACGGACGCACCCGCACGCTCCCCGTCGACCTGCTGGGGACGGGCGGCGCCGGCGGGCCCGCCGGGCCGTTGACCCTCATCGGCCTGGAGTTGGACGCGCCCCAACCGGTGGGGCGCGCCCGGCACCACGTGCTCGGGTGGGAGGCCCTGCGCGCCTCGGCCTCGGTCGGGGAGCCGGCCCGCGCGGTGCGGCTCGGCACCCGCTGGCAGGGGCAGTCCTCGGCCACCGGGGCGGAGGACGCCGCGACCGGGGCGGCCCGCCCCACCCCGCCGAGGATCACCGTCCGGGAGGGCGCCGGAACCTCGCTGACCGCCAGCTACGGCACCGGGTACACCGACGAGGAGCTGTGGCTGCCCGGCGGGGGGAACACCGTGACCGTGCGGTTGATGGCCGAGCGGCCGGTGCCGGAGGAGGTCTCGGCCGTCGCCACCGACCAGTACCTGAAGGTCCTGGGGGCCCGCACCGGCGACCGGGTGGAGGTGGCGATCGGCGGCACCAACGTGCCGGTGCGGATCGACCGCAGCGTGCGTGCGCTGCCCACCACCGGACCGGAGGAGCGGGGCCCCGCGAGCGCCCCGGGCCCGGGGGGCGGGCCCGTCGCGTCCGCCTCCGCGAGCGACCGGGACGGCGGGGCGCTGCTGCTGGACCTCACGGCGGTCAACCGCATCCTGGCCCAACGGGACGGCACGGGGGTGTCGCCCACCGAGTGGTGGCTGCACACCGAGCCGGGCCGGGCGGCGGACGCCGCCGCGGCGCTGCGCGCCCGGTCCGACACCGACCCGGCCACCGTGCAGGTGCGGGACGAGATCGCCCAGGGCCTGCGGGACGACCCGCTGGGCGCCGGGCCCGGCGCGGCGCTGACCGCGGTGGCCATCGCGGCGGCGGCGCTCGCGGCCGTGGGCTTCGGGGTCAGCACCGCCGGCGCGCTGCGCGAACGCGCCGCCGAGTTCGCCGTGTTGCGCGCCCTCGGCGCTCCCCGGCGCCAGCTGGCCCGACTGGTCGCGGTGGAACAGAGCGTACTGGTGGGGCTGGCGCTCCTGGTGGGGGCGGCGCTGGGCACCGTGCTGACCCGGGCGGTGGTCCCGTTGATCCTGTTGACGCCGGACGCCACCCGCCCCGTGCCACCGGTCCTCGTCGAACTGCCCGCCGGCCGGGTGGCGCTGCTGCTCGCACTGGTCGCCGCGGGTCCGCTGCTCATCACCGCGGCCCTCACCCTCCGCCAGCCCGCCCACCTGGCGACCGCCCTCACGGCGGCGGTGGAGCGATGACCGCGCACGGCCGCCTCCCGGAGGGCATCGGACCCGGCGACCCCGACGACTCCGCACACCACCGGCCCCCGCTCCGCGACCCCCGGCCGGCGCCGGCCCCCCACCCCGTGGAACACCCCACTCACCGGGACCCCGGCAACGCCCCGGAGCCCACGACGAGCGACCTGCCGGCGGAGCGGCGGGCGGCGAACAGGCGGACTGTGAACGAGCGAACGGTGCACGACCCGGCAGCCGACCCCACCGGACCGGGCGCCCCCACGGCAGCGGACGGTCCGCCGGCCGGGGCGGCCGGCCGGCGCCCGCTCCCCGCCCCGTGGGTCCGCACCCGACTACGCACCGCCCGGGGCGCCGCCCTGGCACTGGCCCTCCTCGCCGCGGTCGCCGCGGCGCTCGCCGCCGGGTTCCCGCTCGCCCTGGACTCCCTCCGCGACGACGGGCTGCGGCACGCCCTGGCCGACGCCTCCCCCGCGCAGGCCGCGCTCCGGTTCACCGCACCGCAGCACAGCCTCAGCGCCTCCGCCGCCGAGCGGGAGGCGGCGCTGCGCGGGGCCGCCCTGCGCCGGGGGTACGACGCGGTGGTCGACGCGCTGCCCGCCCCGCTCACCGCGGACCGCGCCCGCTCCTCGTACGGGGTGCGCACCGCCGACCCGCCGGAGGTGTCCGAGCGGTGGCTGCCCCGTCCGCGAGGGCTGTCCCCGCGGTTCGTGCTGGCCGCCCAGCACGGCCTGGACGCGCACGCCCGGGTCCGCACCGGGCGTCTGCCCCGGGTCCAGGACGCCGTCACCCTGGGCACCCCCGCGGTGGAAGCGGCCGTCACCGCGGAGACCGCGGCCCGGCTGAACATCGCGACGGGCTCCGTGCTCCGCGTCCCGGGCGTGGCCCGCTCCCCGCTGACCGTGCGGATCACCGGCATCGTCACGCCCAGGGACCCGCGGGGTCCCTACTGGTCCACGCAGCAGGTGCTGCGCACCCCCTCCCTGGTCCGCGTCCCCTCCCGGGAACCCGATCCGCCGGTGTACTGGCTCGGCGCGCTGTTGCTGCACCCCGATGCCGCCCCGGCCCTCCTGGGCACCGCGGGCACCCCCGAGCGGTACTGGCAGATCGCGCCCGGCAGCGACGGAATGACCGGCGCGGACCTCGGGAGCGCCCAGTCCGCCCTGGCCTCCGCCGTCAACGGGACGGCCCTGTTGGAGGTGCGCCGCGCGGTCGACGCCAACACCGTGGCCGACACGGAGCTGGACGACGTCCTCACCCGGTACGGCGCACTCCGTGACGGTGTCATGCCCCTGGTGACCGTGGCGGTGGCGGGCACGGCCGCCGTGGCGCTGGTGGTGCTCCTGCTGGCCGGCGGCCTCGCCGCGGGGCGTCGTCGCGCCGAACTGACCGTGCTGCGGGCTCGCGGCGCCTCCCTCCCGGGACTGGCCGGCAGGCTGCTCGCGGAGACCGCGGTGGTCGCGGTGCCCGCCGGCGCGACCGGCCTGACGGTCGCGCTGCTCGCCCTGCCCGGGGGGCGGTGGTGGCCGGCGGCGCTGGCCGCCGCGGCCGTGACCCTGGTGGCCTGTCTGGCGCTGCCGCTGCGCGCCCTGGTCGACCACCGGTCGGTGCGCATCGGCACGGACCGCGACGACCTGACCGCCGCGCGCCCCTCGCGGCGGCGCACCGTCGCCGAACTCACCCTGCTCGCCCTCGCGGTGGGCGCCGTCGCCACGCTGCGCGGACGGGGCGCCGAGGACGGCGGCGCACTGGTGGCGCTGGCCCCGGTGCTGATCGGGGTGATCGCCGCGCTGTTGCTGGTCCGGCTGTATCCGCTGCCGCTGCGGCTGCTCACGGCCCCCGCCCGCCGGTTGCGCGGTCTGCTGGGGCACCTGGCGCTGGCGCGTGCGGCCCGCGGGGCGTCCTCGACGGCCCTGCCGTTGCTGGCGCTGCTGACCGCGCTGACCACGGCCGCCTTCGGCGGCAGCGTCCTGGCCGGGGTGGCCGACACCCGGGACCGGGCGGCCCTGCTGGCGACCGGTGCCGACGCCCGCGTCGACAGCCGGTACCCCTTCCCGCGCCACCTGCCGCAGCGGGTCCGTCAGGCCCCGGGGGTGGAGACGATGACGGCCGTCGCCGTCGACTACGACGCCCAGGTGACCGGCGCCGATCCCGCGGACGGGGCCGGGCAGGACGATCCGCTGCGGTCCCTGGAGGCGGCGGAGGCCGCGGGCGGCGGGGACACCGACACCCGGATGCCGCTGGCCGTGGTCAACGCGCGTCCATACGCCGATCTCTCCCGCCGGGTGGGCGTGGGAGCGTTCCCGGCCCGGGCCCTCGTCCGGAGCCCGGCCGCGCACGACGACGGCCGGGCCGTCCCCGTGCTCGCCTCGCCCGCCACCGCCGCCCGCCTCGGCCGCGGCCCGGTCACCGTGCGCGTCGACGACCGGCGTCTGACGGTGCGGATCGCCGTGGTCCGCCCGGTGACCCCGGCGATGTCCACCGAACACTTCCTGGTCGTGGACGCCGACGCGCTGGGGCGTCCGCTGCGGCCGAACGCCCTGTTCCTCACCGGCCGGAACCTCGACCCCGCCGCGCTCCGCACCGCGGGCGGACCGGACGCCGTGGTCCACCTGCGGGAGGCGGAGCGCGCCCGGTACACCGACTCGCCCCTCCAACTCGGTGCCGAACGCGTCTACACGGCCGCCGTGGCCGCGGGCGCCGGCTTCGCCGCGCTCGCCCTGCTGCTCTCCCTGGCCCGCACCGCCCCGGAGCGGACCGCGCTGCTGGCCCGGCTGCGCACCATGGGCCTGCCCCGGCGGGGCGGACGCCGCCTCCTGGTGTTGGAGTCGCTACCGCCCGCGCTGCTGGCCGCCGCCGGCGGGATCGCCGCCGGCTGGGCGGCCGTCCGGCTGCTGGCACCGGGCACCGATCTGACGGCCGTGGCGCTCGCCGCGCACGGCGGCCGACTGCCCGCCGGCATCCCCGGGCTGCGCCCGGACCCGTTGTCGCTGGTGGTGCCCGCGCTCGCCGTCGTCGCCCTGACCGTGGGCACCGCCGCCGTGCAGGCGTGGTGGACCGGGCGCCGCGAGGCGGTCCGGGAACTGCGGTTGGGAGACGACCGATGACCCCGCCCGGCTCCGGCCGGCCCCCAGCACCCCACCGTCAGACCACCTCCGGGAGCGCACCCATGACCACCACCCGACCGGACGGCCCCGGCGCCCCGCGACCGGGCACCTCGCTCGCGGAGTTGGAGCGACGGGCCGCCGATCGCCGCGAGCGCCCCGCCTACGGGCACGACGCGCTGATCAGCTGTGACCGACTGGTGCGCATCTTCTCCACCGACGGCGTCGAGGTGCAGGCCCTCCAGGGGCTGGACCTGCTGGTGCGCGAGGGCGAACTCATGGCCCTCGTCGGAGCCTCCGGCAGCGGCAAGTCGACCCTGATGAACATCCTCGCCGGACTCGACGAACCCACGGCGGGCGCCGCGAGCGTCGCCGGCCGGGACCTGCTGGCCATGGGCGCCAAGGAGCGGCTGGCCTACCGCCGCGACGTGGTGGGCTTCGTCTGGCAGCAGACCTCCCGCAACCTCCTGCCCTATCTGACGGCGGCTCAGAACGTGGCGCTGCCGATGCAGTTGCACGGCGGGCGCGGCGGGCCTCGGGGGCGACGCGCCCGGGCCGAGCGGGCCGTGGACCTGCTGCGGCTGCTGCGGGTCGCCGACTGCCGCGACCGACACCCGCACCAGATGTCCGGCGGTCAGCAGCAGCGGACGGCGATCGCGGTCGCCCTGGCCAACGGCCCCTCGGTGCTGCTTGCCGACGAACCGACCGGGGAACTCGACTCCCACACCGCCGAGCAGATCTTCGCGGCCTTCCGCACGGCCAACGAACAGCTCGGCACCACCGTCGTGATCGTCACGCATGACCAGGCCGTCGCCTCCGAGGTCCGCCGCACGGTCGCCATCCGGGACGGCCGCACCTCCACGGAGGTGCTGCGTCGCACCGAGGTCGACGCGGCCACCGGCGTGGAGTCCCTGGTGGCCCGGGAGTACGCGATGCTCGACCGGGCGGGTCGGCTCCAGCTCCCCGCCGAGTACACGGAGAGCCTGAGCATGCGCGACCGGGTCCTCCTCAAGCGCGAGGAGGACCACATCGGGGTCTGGCCCGACGCCTGATCACGCCCTCCACCGGCGGGGCCGGACGCTAGGCCGGGGTGACGGTCAGGCTGCCGGCACCGACGCGGCGGACGGCCACCGAACCGAACGGGGTGCGCAACCGCAGCCAGGTGCCGCTGGCCAACAGGGCCAGCGGCGCCTCGGCTGCGGCGGGGGTGCCGGGCAGGAACCCCAGGGCCTGGGCGGCGTGCGCGGCCCGTACCGGCAGGTCGCTGTCGCCCAGCGGCCGGGACCACACCTCCCGCCCGATGCGGTCCAGCACCGCCCGGCTGCGGTCGCCCGTGGCCAGCCCCTCGGTACGGGCCCGGAAGTCGGCCACCGCCTGCGCCACCATGGTGCGCACCGCCGCGGCGGACGGCAGTCCGGGCTCCGGCTGCCAGCCACCGCGCGGGGGCAGCACACCGGCCCACGGCGGGCCGGTCACCGCCTCCGGTATCCGGGCCGTGCCCGCCGCCTCGTCGATCGACTCCAGCAGTTCGCCCGCCGACACCGTGGTGTCGAGCGCGTCCTCGGTGCCGTGGGCGTACGGCGTGGCGAGCCGAGCCGTGCGGATGGCCAGCACCTCGAACGAGGGCGGGCGCCCGAAGACCGCGAGTGCGGTGCCCGCCGCCTGGAGGCGGACCGCCGCACCGCGGTCGTAGTGGAGCAGCCTGACCAGGAAGGCGGCCAGGTCGGCCGCCTCCCCGCCGTCGGCGAAGTCCACCGCCCGGCTCATGCCTGCACGGCCTCCTTCTGGTCGGCGCCGGGCGCCAGGTACTTCCGGAGGAACGACCGCTCCTCCTCGGTGATCCGCCGGGGCCGCTGGGTGTCCAGGTTGAACGGGACCACCACCGTCGACGCCCGGACGTAGACCTCCTCGGCGCCCTCGTGGTCCTTGACCTCGTAGGCGATGGTCAGCGACGCGTTGCGCACGCCGGTGACCCACGACTCGACGACGACCGGCTCGTGCCGGTGGACCAGCGGACGGACGTAGTCGATCTCGTGCCGGGCGACGACGGAGCCGCCGGAGAACGACGGGGACCCGTCACCGGGCGCCAGCCGGAACATGAAGTCGATCCGGGCCTCCTCCAGGTACCGCAGGAAGACCACGTTGTTGACGTGCCCGAAGGCGTCCATGTCCGACCAGCGCAGCGGACAGCGGTAGATGTGACGGGCCACGGCCGCTCAGCCCCGGGTGAGCTTCTTGTAGGTGGCCCGGTGCGGACGGGCCGCGTCCGCGCCCAGGCGCTCGATCTTGTTCTTCTCGTAGGACTCGAAGTTGCCCTCGAACCAGAACCACTTGGACTCGCCCTCGTACGCCAGGATGTGCGTGGCGACCCGGTCGAGGAACCAGCGGTCGTGGGAGACGACCACCGCGCAGCCCGGGAAGTCGAGCAGGGCGTTCTCCAGCGAGGACAGGGTCTCGACGTCGAGGTCGTTGGTCGGCTCGTCGAGGAGCAGCAGGTTGCCGCCCTGCTTGAGGGTGAGCGCGAGGTTGAGGCGGTTGCGCTCACCGCCGGAGAGGACCCCGGCCGGCTTCTGCTGGTCCGGCCCCTTGAAGCCGAAGGCGCTGACGTAGGCGCGCGAGGGCATCTCCACCTGGCCGACGTTGATGTAGTCGAGTTCGTCGGAGACGACCGCCCACAGCGTCTTCTTCGGGTCGATGTTCTCGCGGCTCTGGTCCACGTAGGAGATCTTGACGGTCTCGCCGACCTTGATCGAGCCGCTGTCCGGCTGCTCGAAGCCCTGGATCATCTTGAACAGGGTGGTCTTGCCGGCGCCGTTCGGGCCGATGACGCCGACGATGCCGTTGCGCGGCAGGGTGAACGACAGGTCGTCGATCAGCACCTTCTCGCCGAACGCCTTGGAGAGGTTGTTGACCTCCACCACGATGCTGCCCAGGCGGGGGCCCGGCGGGATCTGGATCTCCTCGAAGTCCAGCTTCCGCATCTTCTCGGCCTCGGCGGCCATCTCCTCGTAGCGGGCGAGGCGCGCCTTGGACTTGGCCTGGCGGCCCTTGGCGTTGGAGCGGACCCACTCCAACTCCTCCTTGAGCCGCTTGGCGCGCTTGGCGTCCTTCTGGCCCTCGACCTTGAGGCGGCTCTGCTTGGCCTCCAGGTAGGTGGAGTAGTTGCCCTCGTACGGGTAGGCACGACCCCGGTCGAGTTCGAGGATCCACTCGGCGACGTTGTCGAGGAAGTACCGGTCGTGGGTGATCGCGACGACGGTGCCCGCGTACTTGGCGAGGTGCTGCTCCAGCCAGTTCACCGACTCGGCGTCGAGGTGGTTGGTGGGCTCGTCGAGGAGCAGCAGGTCGGGGGCCTCCAGCAGCAGCTTGCAGAGCGCGACGCGGCGCTTCTCGCCACCGGAGAGGTTGGTGACCGGCAAGTCCCCGGGCGGGCAGCCCAGGGCGTCCATGGCCTGCTCCAGCTGGGCGTCCAGGTCCCAGGCGTTGGCGTGGTCCAGCTCCTCCTGGAGCTTGCCCATCTCCTCCAGCAGCGCGTCGGAGTAGTCGGTCGCCATCTGCTCGGCGATCTCGTTGAAGCGGTCGAGCTTGCCCTTGATCCCGGCGACGCCGTCCTGCACGTTCTCCAGGACCGTCTTGGACTCGTCCAGCGGGGGTTCCTGGAGCAGGATGCCCACCGTGTAGCCGGGGGACAGGAACGCGTCGCCGTTCGACGGCTGCTCCAGGCCGGCCATGATCTTCAGCACGGTCGACTTGCCGGCGCCGTTCGGGCCGACGACACCGATCTTGGCGCCGGGGAGGAAGTTCAAGGTGACGTCGTCGAGGATCACCTTGTCGCCGTGCGCCTTGCGCGCCTTGCGCATGGTGTAAATGTACTCAGCCAAGAGAAACCGTCCGACAGCTTGATACCTGAAGTGTCAACATGTGACTCGATGTGACTCGGCATGTGACTCCGCCGCATGAGGGGCAGACGTACCCATCTTGCCGCACCTGCCCGCACCAACCGAAATCCCCGCTCGCCGTCCGCCGGCACGGCGGGACGAGCCGGTGGGCCGCCCCGGCACCGACCGTGCCGGGTCAGCTCCGCGGCCGGGAGTCCCGGGTCCGCAGGAAGAGGATGACGGCGCCGCCTCCGACCACGAGCGTGATCGCCGTCCCGGCGATCACCGGGGTGGCGGCCGACCCGCCGGTGGCGGCGAGGTCCGTGGAGCGGGGGGTGCGCGTCTCGGGTGCGTCCACCGCGGTGGCGGGGCTCGGTGCCGTCATGACCCGGGTCCCGGTGACTTCGCCGCTGCGGGTGCGGCAGTCGAGGATGCCGCTGATCCGCTGCTGGTGGCCGTCCGGGCCCGCGATGGAGAAGGCGTAGCTCTGGTCCTCGGTGAGCGGTATGGGGACGGTGCGGGTTCGTCCGGGGGCGACCACCGTGCGCTTCCCCATCAGCTCCGTGGTGAACTCCTCGTCACCGGCGTTGCGCACCGTCACCGACAGGGAACCGTCCGCACAGTCCTTCTCGGTGGAGACGGCGGGTATCGGGCCGTTCCCCGCCCAGTTCACCTCGGCCGTCGCGGAGACCGTCGACTCGCTGGAGCCGGCGAGCACCTGGGTCTGGCTGCGGCTCCCCGAGGAGAACGCCCGGCCGACCGGCACGGTGGTCGAGGTCTGCACCACCAGGGTCGCCGCTCCCGCCGTCACCCCTTCGGGCAGGTCGAAGTAGAGCCGGTCGCCGTCGCCCGCGGCGGTGACCCGGTCCCCCCGGGCGTCGACGATCCGCACCCCGCTCGCGAGGGCGGCCGGATCGGCGGTCACCGTCACCCGCTCGCCGCCGGAGCGCACCGTGACCGGGCCGACCCGGCCGCCGTCCTTGCGCTCCGTTCCGCTCCCGGCCGCCCGGGCGGGCCCGTCCGGGCGCTCCTTGGCCCCGGCGGCGTGGTCCTCGGCGGCCGGTCCGGTGCCGGACTCCTCGGCCGGGCCCTGCGAGGCTTCCGTCCCGGGCCCGGTCAGCAGCGTGGCCCAGGTCGTCCGGTCGAGGGCCAGGGACGCGACGGGCTCGGGCAGGCTCCGCGCCGTGCGCTCCAGGTAGTCCGCGAGCCGCTCGGCCTGCGGATCGGTCGCGGTGATCCGCGGGACGGCTGCCGCGTCCCCCCGTGCCGCGCCGTCCCGGGGACGGACCCGCGCGCCGGGGCCGTCCGAGTAGCGCCAGATCGCCACCTGGGTGCCGGCTGCGGCGTCCTGTTCGGTGAGGCCCTCGGCCCCCGCCCGGCGGGCGAGGTCGGCGAGGTCGTTCACCTGCGGATAGGAGTTCTGGAGGATCCAACGGATCTTGCCGGTCGCGCTGTTGGCACCCAGCGAGGTGCTCGACCAGGAGGCTTCCCGGTACTCGGCGTCCCACTGGGTGGCCATGTCGAGGTCCACGCCGTACGTCCGCAGGGTGCCGCCGCCGTCCACCGCCATCTCGAACAGGCCGGCCTGGACCCGGCGTTCCTCGTCCCCCCGCCGGACGACCGCCTCGCCCGACAGCTTGAGCCCGCTGAGCGTCGCCGCGGCACCGCCCCGGCCCTGCGGTTCGCCCTCCGCGCGGGCCACCGTGGCGCCGGCCACCATGCCCGCGGTGAGCATGCCGGAGGCGGTGGCCGAGAGGGCGAGGCGAACGGCACCCCTCTTGAGAGGGGAGCTGGCTGCAAACACGGAATTCCCTTTCGGGTGAGGTCCGTTGGCGTGGGGAGAGGTCCTCACCAGCAGAATCAGACGCTCCTTGAGCTGTTCCGGCATCCTAAGAAACGCCATGCACTGACCGCCCCACACATACGGTCGGATAACCGTTCCGACTCGGAATCGTTATCGCCTCCTCACCTCCGACCTGGGCGTATCGACAAATCAACCCTGCCGTACGGTCCCTGACCGTGCGCCGACAACCGGCCCACGACGCCCGCGGGCGGGTGCGGTGCGGAGCCCCTCCGGCCTCCGCGCCGCACGCACGCACCGAGGGCAGCTCAGACCGCGAGCGGGTCCAGCCCTCCGCCCACCGGCACCCCGTCCACCGCCGCCGGAACGCCTCCGGCCACGGTCCCGCCGTCCCACGGGTCCGCCGTCCGGGACCGGACCGCGGCCGGCTCCCCCGCCCCGTCCGCGGGTCCCCCGCGCTGCACCGCCGTCCTCGTGCGGTGGAAGGTGCTCGTTCCCCGGGAGAGGTCGTGGCCGATGGCGCTGGCGTCGATCTCCGCCGCGAACCACTGCTTGCCGTCGCCCCGGTCGTCCTGGCGCACCTTCAGCCGGCCCTGCACCACCACCGGTTCGCCCACCGAGAGCGAGGCCATGGCGTTCTCCGCGAGAGCGCGCCACGCGCACACCGTGAAGAAGTTGGTGTGCCCGTCCGCCCAGGCCCCGCCCGTCCGGTCCCAGTACCGGGAGGTCACCGCGAGTCGGAACCTGATGACCCGGCCTGTCCCGAACTCCCTGAAGACCGGCGCGGTCGCCACGTTCCCGACCACCGTGACCAGCGTCTCGTTCATCCCGTACCCCCTCGGGTCACGTCCGTGCCCGTACGGTCCGGCCGTACGGGTCACGGTGCGGCCGGGACGGGACCGACCCACCGTCTTCCGACCGCACGCCCCAGAGTCCCCGGTTTCCGTACCTCCCGCTGAGCCCTGTGCACTCCCCCGGCCCTGTGGATAACTCGCTCACCCGAACGGGTGAGACCTCAGCGCCGTGCCGTCCCCGTCCACGGCTCCCACCAGCCCGCCCCGCGCCGGAACGGCTCCCGTGACCCGTGCGTACTGTTCGCGCACCTCGCGGTAGCGCAGGAGTTCCGCCGCCACGGGATCGAGCACCCGGGCCCGCCCGCACGCCGCCGCGGCCTCGCGCAACCGCCGCTCGGCCTCCGCCCCGTACCGCCGGGCCGGCCCCCGGGCCGCGAGTCTGCACAGCCACTCCACGCAGGGCCCGCCCACGATGCCGATGACCATCAGCAGGACCGGAACCCCCAGGTTCGGCGCCATGACCCCGGCGATCTGCGCCACCAGCCAGAGCGCTCCGACGAGTTGCAGCAGCGTCATGCACGCCTGGGCGAACACGGCGACCGGCCACCAGCCGGGCCGCGGCGGGCGGGGCGGCGCCCCCGCCTCCTCGGTGAGCCCGTCGAGCGCCTCCGGCAGGCCGACCGCACCGCGCACCGCCGTCTCCCGCACCGCCGACGCCCAGGGCACGGGCAGTCCCGACGCGGCCTGCTCGGCCACCGTCCGCACCGCCTGCTCCACCCGTTGCCGTGCGGTGGCCTCCTCGTCGACGGGCAGCGGCGTCCCGGCGAACATCGCCACGGGGTCGCGGCGGGACTCGTACCAGCGCCACAACCGCAGCCACGGCGTCCCGCAGGCGGTGTGGGCGTGCCGGCGCCAGGCCCGCTCGGCGGTCTGGCCCGCCGCGCTCGCCCCCACGGCCTCGGAGAGCCGGTCGGCGAACTCGTCCCGGGCGCGTTCGGTGAGCCCGGGACGACCGGCGGCGGCGTAGACCGGGCGCAGCCGGGACGCCGCCGCGTCCACGTCGGCCGCGATCCGTCGTCCCGCGGCGCTGCGGGTGCGCAGGAACTGGTCCAGGGTCTCCCGCAGTTGGTCCATGCCCTCGCCGGTGAGCGCGGAGAGGGCGAGCACCGTGGCCCCCGGCTCGTCGTGCTCGCCGAGGGCGATGCCGTCCTCGTCCAGGAGCCGCCGCAGGTCGTCCAGCACCTGGTCGGCGGCGTCCACGGGCAGCCGGTCCACCTGGTTGAGGACCACGAACATCACCTCGGCGTGCCCGGCCATCGGCCGCAGGTAGCGCTCGTGGAGGACGGCGTCCGCGTACTTCTCCGGGTCCACCACCCAGATGACGGCGTCCACCAGGGCGAGCACCCGGTCCACTTGTTCGCGGTGGGCGACGGAGGCCGAGTCGTGGTCGGGGAGGTCGATCAGGACGAGCCCGTCCAGCGGCGTCTCGGTGTGCGCGTGGGCCAGGGGGCGGCGGCGCAGCCGGCCCTGGATGCCGAGCCGGTCCAGGAGCCCGGCCGCACCGTCCGTCCAGGTGCAGGCGATGGGGGACGAGGTGGTGGGCCGCCGCACCCCGGTGTCGGAGATGGTCACCCCGGCGAGCGTGTTGAACAGCGTCGACTTGCCGCTGCCGGTGGCGCCCGCGAGGGCCACCACGGTGTGCCGGTCGGAGAGCCTGCGGCGGGCCGCGGCCTCGTCCAGCACCCGCCCCGCTTCGGCCAGGGCGGAGCGTTCGAGTCGGGCGCGGGACAGGCCGACCAGCTCCCGGAGCGCGTCGAGGCGGCCCCGGAGCTGCGGCTCGAAGACGACGGGGGCGGAGCCCGGGGGCGCGGGGCGGTTTGGGCCGTCCTCGTGGCGGGTGCCGACGGCTGCGGCGAGTTCGTCGGCCCCGGTGGTCCGACGGGCGATCAGACCGTCGTCCCACACCGGTTCGGCGACGCAGCCGGTGCCCTCCGCCGAGGCACCGCCGCCGTGCCGCGGCCCGCCCCGGTCCCGGTCCGGTCCGTCCGCCGCACCGGTACGGCCCGGGTCGGGCGCCTCCGCCCCGGGGCCGCCCGCACCGCTCGGGCGGTGGCCGCCGTGCGTGCCGTACACACCGCCGTCACCGTCGTGGGCTCCGGAGGCATCGCCCGAACGGGTGGCGCCCGGCGGAGTGGGGCCGCGGTCGGACGCCCCTCCGGTGGCGCCGCCGGGCTGGCCGGCGTGGCCGGAAGGGAGCCGGCGCCCGCTCCCGTCCGCACCGCCCCCCGCGTGCGCGGGGGGCTCGTCGGACACGGAGTCGGCGCGCACCTCGTGCTCCGCACGGCCCCCGTGGCCCGGCTGATCGGTGCGACTGTCGTGGTTGGTGTGGTCAGTCACCGCGGTCACCTCGGTCACCTCTCCCTCCGCCCCTGTTGCTCTGTCCGTCCGGCCCGCCCGTCGCGGGCCGGACGGCCCTGCTCCCGTTGGAGCACCGACAGCGCGGCGATCAGCTCCGCCTGCGGCTCCGCGTGGACCTCCAGGGCGTCCAGGGGGGCCAACCGGCGCTCCCGCTCCCCGTGGAACACCTTCTCCACGTAGTCGCTGACGAGCCGACCGCCCCGGTCCCGCAGGCGCAGCGCGCTCTGCGCCCCGATGCGCTCGGCCAGGCTCTCCCCCGCGGCCCGTCCCCGCCGGCCGCCCAGCAGGTGGACCGCGAGCATCGCGGCGACGGCCTCGGGGTCGGGCGCCAGCGCCTTGTCCAGGTCCCGCACCTCGTCCTCGCAGTACTCCTCCAACTCCCGGCGCCACCGGCGCACCGCCATGCCCACCCGGTGCTCGGCGCTCTCCTGCGCGGGATCACGCGCCGTCAGCACCGGTGCGCCCGCCGCCGGTTCCCTGCGCCAGCGTTCGGCGATGCGCTCGTCCGCGGCGGTGACGCAGCACAGCAGCAGGGCGCTCGTGCTTTCGACCAGGGCGTCGAGGAGTTCACCCGGGCCGCAGTCCAGGGGGTAGCTGCGCCAGCGCTTGAGGGCGTCCCCGGCCAGCACGGCCCCGTTCCGCAGCCGCCCCCGCACCCGCGCGTGCTCGCTCTCGTACACCTCCTCGACGACGGAGGTGAGCCGGACCGCGGCGGCGTGCTGGGCGGCGACCGCGCCCGCGAGCTCCGGCATCCGGGAGCGCAGCGCCGCGAGGGCGCCGCCCGCCGTACGGATGACGGTGTGCGCGCGGGCCCCCGGCTCCTGGGCCCGCTGGGTCAGCCAGGCGCGCAGGGGGGCCACCGCGGTGTGGGGCAGGAGCCCTCCGCCGCCCGTCGATTCCGGCAACTCGGGGACGGTGAAGCGGGGTACGTCACCGAGCCCGGCCTTGGTCAGCAGGGCGGCGTACTGCCGGGACACCTCGGTCACCAGCTGGTGGGGCACCCGGTCGAGCACGCTCACCAGCGTCGCGTCGTACTGCTTGGCGGTGCGCAGCAGGTGCCAGGGGACCGCGTCGGCGTACCTGGCCGGGGTCGTCACCATGATCCAGATGTCGGCCGCGCAGATCAGTCGGGCGGCCAACCTCCGGTTCTCCGCCACCAGGGAGTCGATGTCGGGTGCGTCCAACAGCGCCAGCCCCCGGGGCAGGGCGCTGGCGGTCTCCACCCTCAGCTGCCCTTCGCCGGCCCGGCGCCCGCCGGACGCCTGGAGGTCCCCGTAGCCGGGGGCGCCCAGGTGGTCCTGCGGGGGCAGCCAGACCCGGGTCAGCCCGGGCAGGACGCGCAGCCCGCTGAACCAGTGGTGGTCGTCCGGGTGGCAGGCCAGGACGGGCACCCGGGTGGTGGGCCGCAGTACGCCGGCCTCACTGATCTGGCGGCCCACGAGGGAGTTGACCAGGGTGGACTTCCCGGCCCCGGTGGACCCCCCGATCACCGCGAGGAGCGGGGCGTCCGGGTCCCTGAGGCGGGGTACCAGGTAGTCGTCGAGTTGGGCCAGCAGCTCGTCCCGGTTGGCGCGCGCACGGGGCGCACCCGGGAGGGGCAGCGGAAAGCGTGCGGCGGCGACGCGCTCGCGCAGGGCGGAGAGGGCGTCGAGCAGTTGGGGCCGTACCTCCAGGGTCACCACACGGGAAGAATGCCCAACTTTGACAACATTCTGAAGCATATGAGCACCCTGCGCGCCGATCACCACCCGGGAAACGGCCGATCGGACACACGGACGGGGCGCACGGGCGGGGCGGGGGCATAACGAGTGCACAACACCCGGGACGCAGAGCGTCAAAAGCGATGCACGATTCGCACCTGCCTGCGATTATCAGGACCGCTTCACCGAACCTCCACATCGAGGCACGGAGGCGAAGCGCCGGGTACGAGGAACCGGGAGCCCTATCCTTGTCCCAGCACGGCCCGGGCCACCCGTCCGGACGCCAGGCCACCCGGCCACCACCCGGCCCCCGTAGCTCAGTGGATAGAGCAGGCGCCTTCTAAGCGCTTGGCCGCAGGTTCGAGTCCTGCCGGGGGCGCTCTTCCTTTCCGCCTGCGCCACCCTCCCATCGGGAGGGTGTTTTTGCTGGTCAGGGGCTTCTCAGCGGGGACGGCGAGGGCTTGGCGGCGGCCCCGGGGAACTCCCCGGCAGGGTGAGCGGGAGTCCGGTTGTGGACGGCTGGAGACGGCTTCCGGTGGCTGTTCTTCCCGAAAACTTCCCCAAGTTTCGGGACGGGGCTGTCCACTGCGAGGAGGTCTCGGGGAGCCGCTGCGGTCCTTCGATGCGCTGCTGGAGTTCGGCGAGCTGGCCGGTGACGCAGCGGGCGTACGTGGTCAGCAGGACGGGCACGCTATTGCCCGCCCACTCGGCGACCTGCGCGGGCGGCGCCCCGTTGTTCAGCCAGGTGGTCAGACACGTGTGGCGGAGGTCGTACACGCGCTTGCCGGTCGGTGACGCGTACTCATGGGGCGGGAGCAAGGCCTGGGGGGCCTTGCTCCAAGCGCGCCGGAAGACGGATCCGGCGAGGAGTCCGCCCTTCTCCCTGGGGAAGAGGAGGTCGCCGGGCTTCAGCCCGTCTTCCCCGATCAGGTGACGGAGGATCGCGACGAGCGCCGGATGGGCGGGAACGATCCGGGTGTCGCCTTCGGCCCGTCCCTTGAGGTGGCGGGTCTCGTGGACCCGGCCGTCATCGGTCCAGCGGCTGCCGACCTCGGGCTCGGCGGTGTGGACGATCAGCTCGCCCCATCCGTCGACCGGCAGGGTGGCCGCGTCGACGCGGAGGGCGACGGCTTCCTCGGGGCGCAGACCCGCGTAGTAGAGGGTGGCGAAGAAGGCGTGGAGGCGGTGGCCGGTCCGGGGGCGGGTGGCGATCCAGGCGAGGAGAGCGGCCACCTGGGCAGGGTTGAGCAACGACCGCTTGTCCACGGCCCCCGCGACGACGGGGGCCGTGTCGTCGTCATTCCCCTTGGGCAGTGGGTTCGCGGTGAGGATCCGCTGACGGACGGCGTGCTTCAGGGCCACGTTCAGGACGCGTCGCTCGCGCTTGACCGAACTGGGGGCGGCACGGCTGCCGTCGAGGAGGGTGTCCAGTGCGCGCAGGGCCCGGTCGACCCGTTTGGTGTCCTCCCAGGCCCTCATCGGCAGGGAGTTGCGGGCGATCCAGGCCAGGACGGCGCGGGCCTCGGGCGGGGCCTCGTCGCGGCGGAGCTTGTTGAAGGCGTACTCGCGCAGGGCGCGGCGTACGTCGACGGGGTCGAACCGTTCGGGCGGGTCGGTGCGGAGCAGGGCGAGGGTGACCTTGGTGAGGGCCTTGGCGGTGTTCTTGCGGTTGTTGGCGGAGATGCGGGGCCACTTCGTGTCGACGTACTGGAGGGCGAACTCGTACCAGGTGGCCTCGGCGGCGGGTGGGGTGTGCGATGCGGGCAGACCGGTGTCCGCAGCGAAGGGCTCGCCGTTGTTCGCGGCGACGAGCAGGGTGGCGCGGAAGGATTCGGCGAGCGCGTTCGTCGCGAAGCTCTGCCCGTGGCGTTTTCCGTTGACGGACCAGCGGACGGTGTGACTGGTCTTCCGCTTTCCCCTGTAGACCTCGGTGGGATAGAAGCGGACTTTGAAGGACCGGTTGCTCACGCGCGGTCCTCACGGTCGGCGAGCCAGTTCTCGTAGTCGGTACGCCGGATGCGCAGCGCGCCGTTGGGAATGCGTATGCAGCGCGGCGCTGTTCCCTTCTTGCGCCAGTCGTAGAAGGTCGATCGTGAGATCGCGAGGTCGGAACAGAGTTGGTCGACGGTCAGCTTTCCGGGGAGACCGCGGGCAGGGATCGGTAAGTGGTTCCTAGGGGCGGGTGGGGGGCGATCACCGACCTGGGGCTGGGCGAACGCCTCATCGGCCAGGTCGCTGTTCTGGGGGTACTCAACAATCATCCGGACGATCACCGGTTTGGTGAACCGGTGATCTACTGCTATAAACCCCCGCCCGGCGCTCCCTCCGCAGCCCGGCCCGCCCACTGGCGATTTCGGCAACCGGGGATCTCCGCTTAGCTTTTCAATAGCCCCCGGCAGACAGTCCCGCCCCGCTTTTCTGCCGGTAGAGATGGGGCTGGACTTCCATGGGTGAGTGTGGCTGTGTTGTCGTCCGCCCTTTCGCTTCCTCACCCCTTTCACGAACAACGGCGGTCAGCAGACCGTCGGGTAAGGACCGTCTCCACCTTGTCCCGCATACGCACCATCAAGCCCGAAGCATTCGAATCCGAAGACCTCGCCGCGGTGAGCGTGACCGCCGCACTGACGTTCTTCGGCCTGCTCACCCAGGCCGACGACTCCGGCCGTTTCCGGGACAACGCCGCGATCGTCACCGGACGGTTGTGGGCACTGCGCCCGGGGCATACGGCGGCCGACGTGGAAGAGGACCTGCGGCAGCTCGCCGAGACCGGGCTGATCTGCCGGTACACCTGCTGCGACGGACGCACCTGGCTCCACATCGTCACGTGGGAGCGGCACCAGAAGATCAACAGACCGTCCGAGTCGCGTCTCCCCCGGTGCCCGGCTCACCAGGCCGCGCGGCACTGTGGACGGTGCCGGTCATCGCGGTGCCCCGCCGACAGCGCGGCCTCCCCGCCTCCTGCGGACGACGAGGCGGGCAGGCATTCAGTGAACCCTCATGGAGGGCTCACGCGTACCGATTCGTCCGATTCCGCGTCCAACGGGTTCGCGGCCGGAGCCCTGACGCGACTTGCTCCGCCCCCAGGCGGGGCATCCACCGCACCGGAAGACGGACCGGCTTCGACGGCTAGAGAATCCGCAGGTCAAACGGGTTTCCATGAGGCTTCATCGCTGGCTCACGGAGACCTCGGTGAGGGATCACCGCCTGGATCTAGGATCTTGGATCCTGGATCTGTACCTATGGGGCGCCCCGCGCCCACACCTTCCCCGGTCTCCCCGGTCTCCTCCACGGACCTCGTCTCCGAGTATGTGGCCAACTGCGTCCAGCGACCGCCCCGGGAAGTGATCAGGCAGGTGGAGCGGCAGACGGAGGGCTTGCTCGGCGAAGGCTTCGAACCCGGGGTGCTCCGTGTGGCCCTAGACCGACTGCGCACCAAGAGCCTTCATCCACGCACCCTGCCCAGCCTGGTGAACGAGGTGGTCAACACCCCGGCCAAGGGCGGGAACGGCCCGCGCTCGGCCCCCAGCGCTCACGTCCCGTTCTTCAACCCGGACCCGCCCACGGGTTCCTTCGGGATCCCGAAGGAGTCGGCATCGGGAGACTGACGACCTCCCTCCCGTCGGGAGTGACCGGATGCGGTCCGGGACCGTCCCGGGGGTACCGGGAGCGGACTCGCGGACCAAGACGGCTTGGTCCGGAGCTGATCGGACGGGTCTGGTCCGGGCCAGGCACGGATGGTCCCGGACCACAGCGGTCCCGGAGCACAGCGGTCCCGGTGGTCCGCACGGACCGGACCGGTCCGCGGACCAGACTTCGCGCAGGTCAACGGCTTTCTCATGGGCAGTCGAAACCTGGTCCCCGGTCCCGGACCACCCGTGCGTTGGACCACGGACCACGTCTCCGGACCGGACCAGGTCTCCGGACCGGGGACCGGACGGGACCAAGCGGTGCACCCTCGCCGGTCCGGGACCGCCAACAGGCCCTGCCGACTCCCTGCGGACCAACCAACGCCCCCCACCACCCCCAGCGCCGCGTACCCGGCGAAACCTGACGGAGACAGACCACATGCGTGATGAGCACGACCCGCACTCCCCCGGCCTGGCACACACGGCCCGACGGCCTGCCCCGGGCGGAGCAAGGTATGGCGTTGGACCGTCCAAGGGCCGGTCCCACACGGAAGCCTCCGCCCCGGGGGTGGCGGAGGAAGATCCCCGGCACGAGGGCGCACCGGAGACGAGGGGGGTCCGCGCGGCGGACGAGGCCGCGCTACGCCGTGTCGCCCGCCGTCGTGCCCGTCAGGGCGTCCAGCGCAAGGAGCGCGTCGACGTCCGCTACAGCCTCGACGAGAAGCGGGCGATCCTCACCGAGGCCCGCCGCCTCGGTCTGGCCGGTGCCCACCTCGTCGGTGCCCTGGTCACGGCGCACCTGAACGGCGACCTCGCCCTGCCCGGGCAGCGGAGCGTCACCGACGACCTGATCGACGAACTCGCCGCCCTGCGCACTCAGGTGGCGCGGATCGGCACGAACGCGAACCAGATCGCCCACCGCCTCAACTCCGGTGGCGAGACGCACTCCGTGGACGCGTCGGTGCTCACCGAGGCCCGTCGACTCGTGACGGCCGTCAGGCAGGTGGTCACGGCGATCGACACCGCCGCCGATGAGACCGTCACGAACCGTCGGGCGGCCTGATTGATCGCGAACATCGTCAAGCCCGGTCACAAGACACGGGGCGTCCTGAACTACCTCTACGGCTCCGGTCGCGCCAACGAACACACCGACCCCCACCTCGTCGCGTCCTGGGACGGCTTCGCGCCCGACCCCGGTCGCGACCCCGAAGCCACCCTCGCCCAGCTCACCGACGTCCTCGACCTCCGCGTCAAGCAAGCTGGCGACAAGGCGCCCAGGAGCCACGTCTGGAACTGCTCGATCCGCGCCGCCCCCGAAGACCGGCACCTGTCCGACGATGAGTGGGCCACTATCGCCCGCCGCGTCCTCCACACCACCGGCATCGCGCCTGCGGGCGATCCCGACGCCTGCCGCTGGGTCGCCGTCCGTCACGCCGACGACCACATCCACATCGTCGCCACCAAGGTCAGAGGCGACCTCCGTCCACCCCGCAACTGGAACGACTATCTGCGCGCCGACAACGAACTCGTCGCCGTCGAGAAGGAATACGGCCTGCGCCAGGTTCCGCGCAGCGACCGCACCGCCGCCAAGCGGCCGACCCGCGCCGAATAGGAGAAGGCCCGCCGCACCAGCAGCACCCGGACGGCTCGGGAACGCCTGCGTACCATCGTCCGCACCGCCGTCTCGGCCGCCACGAGCACCGAGGAGTTCCTCCGGCTCCTCGAAGGAGCCGACACCCTCGTCGAGGTCCAGCACTTCCCCTCCGGAGACGTGCGCGGCTACAAGGTCGCCTTGACCGGGGACACCAACGTCCGGGGGGAGCCAGTGTGGTTCTCCGGCTCCACCCTCGCCCCCGACCTCTCCTACCCCAATATCGCCGAACGCCTGGCGGCCGTGGAGTCGCCACCGGCGGACCAGTCCGCCGAACCCGCCTGGCGACGACTCGCCCTCACCCTCGACCGGACACCCGACCATCTCGCCCACGACGAGGACGAGGCCGGACAAGCCCACATCACCGTCCTCGCCGAAGCCCTCGACGCACTCCTCCTCATCGCCCGACCCGGCCTCCGAAGGCCCCTCCTCCAAGCGGCGACCGCCTTCGAGCGCGCCAGCCGGTCCCGTCTCCGAGCCCACCACCGGCGGGCCCAGGCCACGCGGCGGGCGGTGAAGGCGGTCCTGCGCGTGCCCCCGCCCCGAGACGGAGAGCTCTTCGCGAGCGTCCTTGACGCCCTTCTGTTGGCGGTCATCGCCGCCCAGCACTGGTACCGCGCCCGTGACCACCTCCAGCAGGCCGAGGCCGCCCGGCAGACGGCCGAGCACCTCCGCGCGGCCTACCGGATCGCAGCCCCCGCACCCCTGGCCATGACTCGCGCGCGGGGACGTCGGCTCCCCCGACCGTTGATGGAGCGGCAGACCTCCGTGGTGCGGCTGGCGCTACCTGATCTGGCCGAGCGGATCCTCACCGGAACCGGCTGGCCCGCCCTCGCCACCACACTCCACGACGTCACGGCGGCGGGCCAGGACCCTGTCGCACTACTCATCCAAGCCGCCCGCCACCGGGAACTCGACACCGCCACCGACCTCAGCGAAGTCCTCACCTGGCGGATGAATCGCCTCGCGGCTCCAACAATGGGCAAGCCCTCGCACGACAGGGCCCCGGAGCCCGGTTCCTCCCTGATTATGCCGAGGACCACACGGCGGGAGCCCCGGCCTAGGAGCCGGTGACACGGAGAACAACCCGACTCTCCAGTGCGTGGCACGCTGTCGGCACGGCAGAGGGCCTCCCGCGCAGAACACTGTTCACCCCACCGGGGACACCCCAGGCGTGAGCAACTCCAAGGCCTCTTCCCAGCGGAAGCGGTCCGCGCCGCCGCCTGCCTTCGGCCGGTGGGGCGCGTACGAACCGACCAGGACGCCCATCTCGCGCAACTGCTCCACGCTCCGGGCGTACGCGGGGTGGGCAGCCTGGGCGGCGTTCAGGTACGGCAGGACGGCGATGGGGATGCCAGAGCCGTACGCCTCGCACAGGATGCCGAGCGCCAGGGTGTCGGAGATCCCGGCGGCCCACTTGTTGATCGTGTTGAAAGTGGCCGGAGCGACCGCGATGGCCTCCGGGGGCGGCAGCGGGCGCGGGTCGCCCGGGAGGCGCCAGGCGGAGCGGATGGGGTAACCCGTCTGCTCCTCGACCGCCTTCGCCTCCAGGAAGCCGAGCCCCTGGGGGGTGGCGACGACACCGACCTCCCAACCCGCGACCTGAGCAGCGGTGATCAGCCTGCCGACGTCTCCGGCGATCCCGGCCGCGCACACCACGACGTACAGGAACGGCTTCTTGGTCTCCTGATCGGGCTGATCGCTCACGCGGGGACTCCCAGTCGACGGCTGAAGTGGTGCAGCTCTGGCAGGGTACGACGGCGGTCACGGGCCGCCATGTCGGCCACCAGCTCCCGGACGGCGGGGCGACGGATGTCCTGTGCCGCGCAACTCTCGGCGATGCGCAGCGCCTGGTAGCCGTCGGCGAGGCGGCCCTGCTGGTTGTAGGCGCGGGCGGTTTCGACCCACAGGGCGGCCCGGCGTTCGGGTACGGGGATGTGGCGACGCATGAGCGGGCGGGCGGCGTCGAGGGCCACGCCCGCGTCCCCGAAGACGACCATCGCGCTGATGCCGTGCAGGGTCACGTTGGTGGGGCTGAAGTTGGCCCAGGCGTCGGGACGGTCGAGTGAGACGTAGTGGGCCACGTCCCGTGCCTCTGCGAGGAAGTCCTCCGTGGCGGAGCGGTCGCCTCCGGTGCTCGCGGCCGTCACGCCGCGCAGGAGGAGCAGTCCAAGGGCCGCGAGGTACTCCGGGGAGCGTCGGTCGTAGGAGCCCGTGAGTTGATCGGCGGAATGACGGACCAGGGTCACGGCCTGGGCGGAGTGGCCGTCCCTGGTGAGCAGGTGCGCCTGGACACGGACGCTGGAAGCGAGCACCACCGGGTCGCCGGACCGCTCGGCCTCGGCCATGGCGCGTCCGACGGCGAGCCAGGCGTTGCCGAGGTCGCTCTGCTTCAGCAGCAGGCTGGCCGAGGTCTGGTAGACCGTGGCGAGGAGGCCGGACAGGTCGGACGATCCGGGATCGTCGGCAACTGCCCGTCGAAGCTGGCCGATCAGTCCGGGCAGAGTGCGTTCCAGTGCCGCGTAGTCACAGGTGCAGAAGAGTCGGCGGGCGTTCGCTGTCTGTTTCCGCAAGTGCGGCAGATCGCCCACCGCCTCGGTGAACGCGGAGCCCGGGCCGGGGAGCAACGACTGGATCAGTTCCGGGTGGGCGGGGGCGAGGGGCGTGGCGGGGACCGCGAGCACGGCCGCGCCTGCGGCGAGGAGTCGACGGCGGCGCATGTCTTCTGTCTCTGGGGTGAAAGGACCGGCGAGGGGATCAGGGGCGAGGCCCAGGTGGTCGGGTGGGATGTCCAGCACCCGTGCGACCTCGCGCAGCATGGTGATGTCCTGAGTGCCTCTGCCGTTCTCCAGTCGGCTCATCTTCGACTGGTGGTACCCGAGGTCCGCAGCGACGTCCTTCTGTGAGCGTCGCCGTAACACCCTCGCCTGGCGGATCACTTCACCGATCCGACGCGCCTCGCTCCGCACTTCGGCCATCCTGCCACGGCTCCCTCCGCCGTCGCCGATCCTGCCTGCCCGATCGAGCCTAGCCGAGCCGGATTCACCTGCGATGCAGCTTCCGCATGAGCGATGCAGGCCCGGCACACAGCCTGGAAACGGCCCTCGCCAAGGCGGTTACGTGAGGACCGCCGCCCCGATCCAGGAGGCCATGTGAAGGTGCACCAGATCCGGTTTCCCGTACCCGGCACACACGCTGCCGCCACATTCGCGAGGCGCGACCTCGTAGCCGCCATACGGGCTTGGGACACCCTTCTCTCTCCGGAGCTCCTGGACACGGCGGAGCTGGTGGCCTCGGAGCTGATCACGAACGCGGTGCGTCACGCTGGCGACGACGGGCCGATCTCAGCCAGCGCCCGTCTGGGCACCGACGGTCTGCGCATCGAGGTCGTCGACACGAACACCGAGATCCCGGAGAGCGGCCTGCCCGGCACGATGGCGGAAGCCGGACACGGGCTGCTCCTCGTCGCCGCGCTCGCGGACCGCCACGGGTTCGATCCATTGCCGTCCGGAAAACGGTGCTGGGCCGAGTTCGAGGTCATCGGCACCACCCTCCCGTCCGCGCGAATCCCTCCCATTCAGAGGAGTTGAGCGTTGTCTTCTGTACGGATTCCTCCCGTCGCCGCCGAAGTGGTCGCCATCCGACCGGGTGCTCCCCTCACCGGGTCCGTGACCGTCGACGGTTCCAAGAACGCGGCGCTGCCCATGCTCGCTGCCGCCGCAGCCCTGCGCCGACCGGTGCGCATCAGTAATGTGCCGACGAGCACGGACGTCGAGACGATGCTCACCCTGTTGCAGCAGGGTGGCTGGCACGCGGCTCGCCCCGTCAGCGGTCCGCACACGGTGGTGATCCTGCCGAGCGACCAGTCCCAGCCGGATCTCGCTCCCGAGGTCGCCGCCCGCATCCGTGCCTCGTACTACCTCGTCCCCGCGCTGCTGAGTGCCTGCGGCCGGGCCCGTCTGCCCTGGCCGGGCGGCTGTGCCATCGGAGCACGGGGGATGGAGCAGCACTTCAAGGTCTACGAACGGTTCGGTGACCGCACCACCATCGACGACCGTGGCTACCTCGTGGAGGCGACCGCGCGCGACAGGGGGACGGTGTCGGTCATGCTGCCGTTCCGGTCCCGCGGTGCGACGGTCGCCGCTGTCCTCCGTGCTGTCGTCGCGGGACGGCCGCTGCGTCTGGGGCAGCCGAACCTCTCTCCCGAAGTGCTCAGCGTCATGCGAGCGTTGGGGACGGCCGGTTGGGAGAGCCGATTCGACGAGAGCGTCCTCTCCCTCCACCCACCGGTGACCGTCCCGGAGGAGCCGGTCTCATGGCGGGTGCCGGGAGACAAGATCGAAGCGGGCACTCTGGCCTGCGCGGTCGCCGTCACCGGTGGAGAAGCACGGATTCTCGGTGTACACGGTCGAGACCTGGCGCCTCTGGTGGATGCCCTGCGTCTGCTCGGGTTCCCCACCGATACCGATGACGGCACCCTGACCGTCCAGGCGCGGGGCGTCCGGCCCACGGGGAGATCGCTACATGCTGTCGCTTCCCTGGACCCCGGCGCCTTGGACGCCGATTTCGAGCCCCCGCTGATGGCCCTGACGCTCTCGTTGCCGGGCACGCACCTGTTCGCCGACTCCATCAATCCCGGCCGCCACGGCAACCTACTGCCCCAGTTCGCCCGACTCGGCGTCGAGGTCCACGAGCTGTCCCCCACCGAATGCCGCGTCACGGGCCCGCAGCGGCTGACCGGCGCCGGTGTGGAAGCCACCGACATCCGCACCGGCTCGGCCCTGGCCGTCGCCGGACTCGCCGCCCACGGGGTGACCACCCTCGGCGGGCTCGAACAGCTCCGCCGAGGCCACGCCGACCTGCCCGTGAAACTGCACACCCTGGGCGCCGACATCTGCGAGGTGATCCCGTGAACCGGCGGCTCCAGCAGATCGTCGCCACGACCGACGTCCACTCCGCCATCGGTTCCGCCGCCCTGATGCTCGCCTTCCTGCCCACGGCCAGGACCGACAGCCTGATCGTGGACAGCGGCGACTTCTTCGAAGGCACCGGTATCTACCGTCTCGGCAAGGGAGCCATCGAACGCGACATCCTCACAGCCCTCTACGACGTGGTGGCCCCTGGGAACCACGGCTGGCCGCACTACTTCGAGCCGGAGCTGCGGCGGATCACCGTGTGCGCGAACACGACCGACCAGGAGGGGGCTCCGATCTTCGATCGGGTGCGCATCGAACGTGTCGGGGGCCGCCGAGTCGCCGTCACCGCCGTCATCGGTCAGCAGGCGTTCGAGGCGATCCCCATCGGCCAGCGCACCGGTCACCGCGTCACCGACCCTGTCCGCGCGCTGCGCGAAGTGATGGCCGAGCACCATCACCACGCCGATGCCTGGGTGGTCCTGTCCCACTCGGGCTTCGAAGAAGACGTGAAGCTCGCCGGTTCCTGCCCTTCCATCGACGTCGTCTTCTCCGGGCACTGCCACAGCGATGTCCACGGTCCCGTGCGCGTCGGTGGCACTCTCGTGGTCAAGGGACGAGAACTCGGTCTCGGGTACGCCACGGCCTCGCCGACCGGAGGCGGCTGGACAGCCCGCACCGGCCTCTTCCCCAGCCTCTCCGCGCTCCCCGATGCCCTCACCGGGTTACGCGGGAGGATCTCCACCGTCGAACAGGCACTTGCCCGCCCACTCGGCGTGGTGAGAGAGCCGTACCGCAACGCTCCGTTGGATCGCCGTCGGCTCCTCGAAGAACTCGTCGAACATCTGCACACCGGTTCCACGACGGACGCTGTCGTTCTCAACGAGACCGCCCTGCGTTCCGTGCCGCTCGGCAGCGTCCTCGCCCTCGGCGACCTCCTGGCCGTCGAGCCCTTCGACAACAGGCTCGTCCACGCCGTCCTCCCCGACGAGCACGAGCAGGCACTCGACGCGCTTACCAAGCGCGTCGGTCCGCTGGCCGTCCTCCCGAATCCGCTGCCACCGAACTCACGGAGCGTCCTGACGACCGGCTACCTCGCTGACAGCCACTTCGGCGGACGCGCCAACGAGACCGGTCTACGGCTCGGGCACACGGTCCGCCGCCTCCTGACCGACCGAACCTCCCAGCGCGCTGACCGCCCCGAGGGAGGCCGACGATGATCCTCACCGGTCCCGAGATCGACTCGGCCGTGGCCGACGGCCGCGTGCGCATCGTGCCCTTCGCACCGGACCAGACGAACCCCAACAGCTACAACATCCGCCTCGGCCCGACCCTGCTGACCTACACGTCCGAGGTCATCGACGCCCATCGCGCCAACCCGACGCGCTCCGTTCCGATCGGCGGGGACGGATACGTCCTCCAGCCGGGCGAGCTGTACCTCGGCCACACCGTCGAGGAGGTCGGCTCGGACCTCTTCGTCCCCCTCCTCTTCGGCCGCTCCTCGGTCGGGCGCCTCGGCTTGTTCGTCGAGATCACGGCACCGATCGGGGACATCGGCTTCCACGGCCAGTGGACGCTCATGCTCTCGTCCGTCCGTCCCCTGCGGGTGTACGCGGGCATGAAGATCGGGCAGGTCATGTTCTTCGCCGCCACCGGCGCCGTCACCCCGTACCGCGGCAAGTACCAGGGCGCCACCGGTCCCCAGCCCTCCCAGTACTGGCGCGACACGCCCCGTGGGGAGGCGGTGCCCTCGTGATCCTCACCGGCCCCGCGATAGCCGCCGCGGTCCGCGCGGGCGAGATCACCATCGCCCCGTACGACCCTGCCCGCCTCTCCCCCAACGCGTACGACTGGAGGTTGGGCGACACGATCCGCGTCTGTGACGGAGACCTGGACGCCGCCGTGGCCACCGCGTTCACCGAACGGACCATCCCCAGTACCGGCCTGGTCCTGGAGCCCGAAGCGCTCTACCTGGGCGTCACCCTGGAGAAGACGGGCTCGGAGAAGTACGCACAACTCCTCAACGGAGACCGTGCCACCGGAGCCCTCGGCCTCTGGGTCCATGTGTCCGCCCCGCTCGGTCACCAAGGGCACGCCATCCGCTGGACGCTGGAGATCCGAGCAGCGAAGCCCGTCAGGGTCTATCCGGGCATGACCTTCGGCAAGCTCGTCTTCCTGACCGCCTTCGGGACCCCGGCCAGCTACCAAGGTCAGCACGCCAAGTACGCGGCCACGAGCGGCATCGACATCTCCCGCCTGTACCGGGAGTTCCCCCAGGGAGGGTCATGAGTCCCCTCGTGCGCCCGAACGCGGGACCGATGGTCGCCACGTTCCTGGACCTTCCCGCCGGAAGCCCCGGCGGCAGCGTCGAACTCTTCCTCGACCTCTACACCGGGAACGAACCCCTGGTTCCCGCAAGGGCCTTCATGCTGGCACCACCTGGTTCGCACCACCCTCGCCTCCCCACCGGGCTCGACCTGCTGAACGTGTCCGGGAAGTGCTTGGCGGGCCCAGGCTTCGGCCGCTACGTCGCGGCCCTGCGCCGGGCACTCGCCGAAATGATCGACCCAAGCCGGATCGATGTGCTGCACCTGCAACACCTGGCCTTCGGAGGGACCCCCGCCCTGCTCCGAGCGCTCCCCGCGCACCCCAGGATCGCCTTGGTCCACGGCACCGACCTGCTCTTCGCCGAGAACCACCGCGACCAGCTCCACGTCCTGCGCGAGACGGTGAGAGCCGCCGACTCCCTGGTGGTCCCCACCTCCGCGATGATCGACCGCCTGCTCAAGCTCGCCCCACGGACGGACCGCCGCAGGATCGCCCACATCCCCTGGGGCCTGCCCGACCGTCTTCTCACCAATCCGCCGCCTCGTCCCGACCGTGGCTCCACCAGCCATCTGCGGCTCCTGTACGCAGGACGCCTGTCAGTCGAGAAGGGCTTCGGCTCCCTGACCAGGAGCCTGGCGCGCGTCCCGGGCGTCGAACTGAGCATCGCCGCCCCCAGAGCCCAGTTCCACGCCCTGGCCCCATTGCTCCAGCGGACCGGCACACGGGCCCGGTACCTCGGTTGGCTCCGTCGCTCGCAGCTATGGAGAGCCTTTGCCCAGCACGATCTGCTGGTCATGCCCTCGACCACGCTGGAAGCCATGGGGCTGGTGGCCCTGGAGGCCCAAGCCTGCGGCCTGCCCGTCCTCTACCAACCCGTACCCGGCCTCAACGAGGTCCTCGCGGCCTCCGGCATAGCAACGGACTTCACCGACTCCGTCGTGCTCGCCCGTGACCTCAACCGCCTGCGGAGCTCCCCTGGTCTTCTGCTGGCCCTGCGCCAGTCGGGGTATGCCAACGCCGCCCGCTACCCCCTTTCGAGGACCGCCCGGGCCCTGAAGGATCTCGGCGGTCAGCTCGCCTAGATGAGTGAGTCCGATGTTTGTGCTGGCCGCGACCATGGCGAAGGGCGCCCGTTGGTCAGTGTGTGAAGACAAACCTGGACGCCCTTCTGGCGGCACTGTACGTGTTCATCGACGACCATGTGGCGCCTTGCGCGGGAGGTCGCCGGATCGGGCGACCTCCAAAACTGACGGACGCCGAACTGTTGTGTCTGGCCGTCGCGCAGGTCCTTCTCGGCTTTCCGTCAGCCCGGCACTGGATCCGCTTCGCCCACGCCCGGCTGTCCCACCTGTTCCGTTACCTGCCCCAGCAGTCCGGCTACAACAAGCGCCTGAACGCCGCCGGACCGCTGATCTCCCGGGTGATCGAGGCTCTGGCCCGGCAGGTTCCCACCTGGCACGACGACCTGCGCCTGATCGACTCCACACCCCTGCCCTGCGCCGCGTCGAGGGAGACCGTCAAACGCTCCGACCTCGCCGGGCACGCAGGATACGGCTACTGCCGCAGCCACTCCCGCTTCTTCTGGGGATTGAGGCTCTACCTGGTCACCACGGCAGAGGGCATGCCCGTCACCTGGTGTCTGGCGAACCCGAAGCTCGGCGAACGGGAGGTGATGACCGCGCTACTGGAACGCGATCACCGCCTGGTCCGAGCCGGGCAGGTGATCCTCGCGGACAAGGGCTTCGCCGGAAAGGACTTCGAGGCATTCCTCACCGACCGTCTCGGTGTTCACCTCGTGCGGCCGGACCGGAAGGACGAACCCGTCCGGCACGGCCGCCTCGCCCACTCACGCCAGTGGATCGAGGCCGTCTTCGACACCCTCAAAGGCCAGCTCAGCCTCGAACAGCACGGTGGCAGAACCCCGGCCGGAGTGTTCGCCCGCACCGCCCAACGACTCCTCGCCCTCGCCACAGCCATCTGGCACAACTGGACCACCGGCGCCAAGACCAAACGCTCCCTCATCGCCTACGACCACTGAACAACCCTTCGGACTCATTCATCTAGGTCACGCGGGCAGGGGCGACGAGGACTCTCCCGTGGACACTGCGCGGATCTGCGGGGACCCCGTGAGCCACGTCGCTAGGCTGAACCGGCGGAACGCCATCCGAGGCGAACAGGGAGACCATGACGTATCGCACCGACCGCATCGAGCACCTGCTGGACGAGGGCGTGCGGGACAAGGTCTACCCAGGTGCCGTGTGGGCCGTCGGCGACGCCACTGGCCTTCGCGCCCACGGCGCCACTGGAGTCCTCGACCCGGACGAGCCGGACGTACCGATGCGGCGGGACACCGTCTTCGACGCAGCCAGCCTCACGAAGATCATCTCGGTGTGGGCCTCCATCGGTGCCCTCTGGGAAGAAGGCAAACTCGATCTCGACGCCCGGCTCGACAGCTTCTGGTCCGAAGTCGGCGGCCATCCGCTCGGGGCCACGACCGCCCGCCACCTCCTGACCCACACCGCGGGTCTCCCGCTCCGCGCCCAGCTCAAGAGCCTCTACGGCACCGACCCACAGGACGTCCGAGACGGCGTCCTTCACGAAGCGCTGCACCGCCCGCCCGGCGAAGCGGTCGAGTACACCGATCGAGCCGCCCTCATCCTCGGCTACCTTGCCGAGCACCTCTCCGGAGAGCGTCTCGACCAGCTCACCGGGGAGCGCGCCTGGCAGCCACTGGGCATGGGCTCCACCCGCTTCGGGCCGCTACCAGCCGAGATCGCCGCACTGTGCGCGCCGACCGAGTTGGATCAGGCCGACGGTACCCACCTCAAAGGCACCGCGCACGACTTCTCCGCTCGGCTCCTGGGCGGAGTGTGCGGCATCGCCGGCGCCTTCACTACCCTCGACGACCTCGCCGCCTTCCTGCAGCACATGCTGGTCGCCTCCTCTTCGGCAGGGCAACCAGGATTCGGTCCCGCCTGGACCTCGAAGTCGCTGAGTGTGCAGACCGGCCGTCTCGAACCCGCACGCGGCCTGTTCTGGCACCCCGCCCCTGGCACCGCCCTCGCCGACGACGTCTGGGTCCACTACGGCTTCACCGGCACCGGCATGTGGATTTCACCCCAGCAGGGCCGCTGGGCGGTGCTTCTGACCAACAAGCTCTACTACACCCGCGATCGCCAGCCGCTGGCCGACGTCCGCGACAAGTTCCGCAGAATCGCCTTCACCTACCACGCCGATGGGAGGACATAAGTCCGCTGGAACCCACTGTCGAGCCGCCGAGCTGCTCACCGCTCGGCGGGCTCCAGAGGAGCAACATTCTGCTGACTGCGGAGAAAGCGACCACAGGCGAGTCGGTGGGTGCAACCTCGTTCAGCGCCGCACCGGATCCAGAGGGACGCAGCGGCCAACCTCTTCGGACCTTCGTTCGTCAGATACCTGTAGACCTGGTGCGAGTGAAAGGGTGCACTCGCCACAATCGCGGGCCAACTGACCCCCATCGTCTACACGACTGGCCGACCAGACCTAACGCGGACCGGGGATACGCGCACGAAGATCGCCAAGGTCTTCATCATGCCGCCCCGAGCCGGAGCTCCTAGATGAGTGAGTCCGATGTTTGTGCTGGCCGCGACCATGGCGAAGGGCGCCCGTTGGTCAGTGTGTGAAGACAAACCTGGACGCCCTTCTGGCGGCACTGTACGTGTTCATCGACGACCATGTGGCGCCTTGCGCGGGAGGTCGCCGGATCGGGCGACCTCCGAAACTGACGGACGCCGAACTGTTGTGTCTGGCGGTCGCGCACTGCGCCTGATCGACTCCACACCCCTGCCCTGCGCCGCGTCGAGGGAGACCGTCAAACGCTCCGACCTCGCCGGGCACGCAGGATACGGCTACTGCCGCAGCCACTCCCGCTTCTTCTGGGGATTGAGGCTCTACCTGGTCACCACGGCAGAGGGCATGCCCGTCACCTGGTGTCTGGCGAACCCGAAGCTCGGCGAACGGGAGGTGATGACCGCGCTACTGGAACGCGATCACCGCCTGGTCCGAGCCGGGCAGGTGATCCTCGCGGACAAGGGCTTCGCCGGAAAGGACTTCGAGGCATTCCTCACCGACCGTCTCGGTGTTCACCTCGTGCGGCCGGACCGGAAGGACGAACCCGTCCGGCACGGCCGCCTCGCCCACTCACGCCAGTGGATCGAGGCCGTCTTCGACACCCTCAAAGGCCAGCTCAGCCTCGAACAGCACGGTGGCAGAACCCCGGCCGGAGTGTTCGCCCGCACCGCCCAACGACTCCTCGCCCTCGCCACAGCCATCTGGCACAACTGGACCACCGGCGCCAAGACCAAACGCTCCCTCATCGCCTACGACCACTGAACAACCCTTCGGACTCATTCATCTAGAGGGTTCACAACGTGAACGTCACCGGGGTGACCACACCGGACTGGAGCGGTCGCCACCCCCGATCACGTGGCCAATCCGCTCCCGAGGTTTCCCAAGATCCAGGAAAGTCAGCGCCCCAGGCGGGACCCGTCACACGTTTACGCAGGTCAAACCCTTAAAGCAGTCCCTGCGGCCAGGCGCCTTCTAACTGATCGTTTCAAAATGAGGTTCGTAGGCGTCGCAAGCAGATGATGCTGCAGGCGAGTTGGAGCAGGCCGAGGTGGAGGTCGGCGCGTATCTCGTAGCGGATGCGGAGGCGTTTGAACTGGTGGAGCCAGGCGAAGGTCCGCTCGACGACCCAGCGCGTCTTGCCCAGCCCGGAGCCGTGCGGGACGCCACGTCGGGCGATCTTGGGTGTGATACCGCGGGCCCGGAGGATGCGGCGGTACCTGTCGTAGTCGTAGCCGCGGTCGGCGAACAGCCGGCCCGGCCGGTGCCGAGGCCGTCCGACCAGGCCGCGGACGCGCGTGGGATCGTGTCCAGTAGCAGCGTCAGCTGGGTGACATCGTGCCTGTTTCCGCCGGTCAGCGACACGGCGAGGGGTGTTCCGTGGCGGTCGACGATCAGGTGGTGCTTGCTGCCGGGCCTCGAGCGGTCGACCGGCGAAGGTCCGGTGTGAGCCCCCCTTTCAGGGCCCGGATGTGCGAGCCGTCGATCGCGCAGTCGTCCATGTCGAGCAGGCCTGCCTTGCGCAGTTCGGCCAGGAGGACTTCGTGCAGGCGGGGCCAGACGCCGGCTTCGGTCCAGTCCCGCAACCGCCGCCAAGCGGTCACCCCGCTGCAGCCGGTCCGCTCGGCCGGCACGTCCCTCCAGCTCACGTTCTTGCGCAGCACATACACAATGCCCCGCAAGGCCGCACGGTCGTCCGCCGGCAACCGCCCGGGGTACCGATGACGCCGCGGCGGCCGGGGCGGCAGCAGCGGGGTGATGCGTTCCCACAGGTCATCAGGCACAAGATCATCCGACACCTGCACCACTCTGCCGCCACCAGACCCAACCGCCAAGCCCTCACACCGAAATCATTCTGAAACGATCAGTAAGCGCTTGGCCGCAGGTTCGAGTCCTACCGGGGGCGCTCTTCCCTTCCGTCCGCGTCGTCCTCCCCGTCGGGAGGCCCGTGGTACCCGAACTCCCCGACGCCGTCGCGGCGTTCCCCGTGCACGTGCGGCCCCGCGGACGGGTCGTCCGCGGGGCCGCACGTCTCGCGGGGGCGGGTCCACCTCGGCGGCGCTCCGGCGGTTCCGCGAGCGGTTACCGGGTCCGGAAACGGCGGTGGAGGTTCCGGGCCACGTACACGCCCGGGCCGCCGAGGCCGACGATGTCGACGCGGCCGTCGCCGGTGACGTCAGCGAGGAAGCGGGGGTGGCGGTCGACGCGCCAGCCGCCCGCGGCCTCGTGGTACCCGAACCCGCGGCACACCAGCTGGGCCCGTTCGAACCGGCCGTCGCCGCGGTTGTGGGACACCCAGACGCCGTCGTCGCCGAAGCCGACGACGTCGGGGTTGCCGTCGCCGGTGACGTCGGCGAGGAACCGCGGGTGCTTGTCGCCGGTCCACCCCTGAGCCCGCCCGAAGTCGTTCAGGACCAGCTCCGCGGGTTCGAAGGTGCCGTCGCCGCGCCCGCGTGCGACGACGACGCCCTGCGGACCGAACCCGACGACGTCCACCGTGCCACCCGCGGTGGTCCTGGTCAGGAACCGGGGGTGCTCCCCCACCGTGCTCCAGCCCTGGTCGACCCCGAAGTCGTCGAGGACGTACAGGGGGTCGGTGAAGGTCCCGTCCTCGTCCTGGAGGGACACCCAGACTCCGTCGTCATGACAACCGACCACGTCGAGCCGGCCGTCACCGGTCGTGTCCACCAGGAAACGCGGATGCTCGCCGACGCGCCAACCACCCGCCTTCCCCCCGTGACCGAAGGCTCGGAGGGTCGGTTCCTCGGGAAGCGGGGCGAAGGTTCCGTCCTCGTCCTGGAGGGACACCCAGAGCCCGTCGTCATGACAACCGACCACGTCGAGCCGGCCGTCACCGGTCGTGTCCACCAGGAAACGCGGATGCTCGCCGACGCGCCAGCCGCCGGCCGCCGCTCCGTGGCCGAACGCCTTGAGGGCCGGCTCGCCCCCCGCGGGCGCGAACGTCCCGTCCTCGCCCCGGAGGGAGACCCGTACCCCGTCGACGGCGAGCACGACCACGTCGGGCCGGCCGTTGCCGGTGGTGTCCGCGAGGGTCCACAGGTCCTCGGGGCTCGGGGAGGGCACGGGTCGGTGCAGGACCCGCTCGTCGTCGAAGGTGCCGTCGCCCCTTCCGGGTGATGTCACGGCACCCTTCGCGGAGTCGAGTCCGACGACGTCCGCCTGCCCCGTCCCCGTGGTGTCGGCGAGGAAACGCGCACCGACCCCGGCCCACCCGCCCGGCTGCCCACCGGGCAGGTGGGCGGCCCCGGCCGTGGTCCACCCGCCGGCGTCCCGGTCGCTCCCGAACCGGTCGAGGACCAACAGCACGTCACTGAAGGAGGGGCTCGCCCCGGGGGCCGGCCGCAGCGCGGTCGAGCGGGTCAACCGCCAGGACCGGCGGCCGTTCCAGTGGCTCAGCGGCGCCCAGCTCAACACGGGATCGCTGGTGCGTTCGGGCTCGACGGGAACGAGGCGCCACCGCTGGCTCTCCGCGTTCTCGTCGTGCTCGCGCAGCACGACCCGGATCGCGTCCTCGCCCTTGCCGGGTCCGGGGTCGGCGAGGTCGAGGACGTCGCCGGCGGTGACCTCCTCGATGAAGTGGAGGCCGGCCGAGCCCTCGACCGGCACGACGCGCCACTGTTGGCTCTTCCTGCCCGCGACGGGGTCCGCCTGACGGACCCCGCGGTCCGCGGTGGCGGAGCCCTCCAGGACCTTGCCACTGGAGGCGTTGCGGATCACGTACGTACGGTCGTCCGACGGCGGCCCGCCGTGCGGGGTCGGCACGGGGGCGAGCTGCCACCGTTCCGGGCTCGGGCCGTCGTCGGGGGCCGCGCGGACGACGAGCGTCCCGTCCGGGCCGGGCGCTGCCCCGGCGCCGAGGGGCTTCCCGGTGGCGGCGTTGACCAGCTCCAGCTTCAGTTCTTCCGTGGGCACGGGCATCGTGGTGCCTCTTCCAGGCGGTTCGGGCGTGGGGTCGGGGCGGGGTGGCGGCTCAGGTGAAGACGTGGTGGTAGGGGACGTTCCACTCACTGGGCAGCCGCGGGTAGAACGTGTTGATGACCGTGCCGGTGAAGTCCCCGCCCCAGTTGTAGGTGAGGCGCGCCTCGCCGTCGGCCGTGACGGCGTGGTCCTTGAGGCCGAGGATGGCGTCGGGGTGGGTGATCGGCACGAAGGTGATCCCGCCCCAGGGCGTCACCGTGACGACCCAGAGCTGGGTGTCCTCGGACGCCCCGTTCTTCCCGCGCCACTTCTCGCCGACCTTGCCGGGAAGGCCCACCTGGAGGGTGTCGGCCGTGCTCTTGGGCGCCTCCTGGTGGACGGTGACGCGCCGGCGCTGCGGCTTCGGGGCGCCGTCGTCGCCGCGGCCGGCGTCGGCTTCGGCCGCGCCCGCGGGCGGGGGCGTCACCTGGCCCGCTGCGCTCTCGATGAAGTACAGCGGGCGCTGTCCGAAGAAGCCGCCGGGCGTGAGGTACCAGAGGTGGCCCTGCGCCTCCTTGGTGGCCGGGTCGAGCGCGGTGGCCAGCTTGACCCCCTTGTCGTGGCTCTCCTCCTTCAACTCCGCGGGCCGCAGATAGCCGCCGTTGAAGGCGTGGACGAGCATGACCGGCCGATTCTCGACCAAGGCCGCCACGATGGCGTTGTCATAACTGTTCACCGCCACCGGACCGCCGACCACCAGATTCGCCATCGCCGTGCGCTCTTGGGTGTACATCGCGGAAACCTCACCTGTTTCTGAATGGGGAGAACAATGCTCCGGGATCAGTTTCAGTGGTCTATCACACGGCATTGCCGAAACCCCAGCCGCCTTCGACCGAAACGCCCCCGAAAGCGAATGCGCGACCGAAATAAATCCCCTCAAAAACGGCAACGGTCGAGGCCACACCACCCATGGGAAGGAATATCGAGGAATATCTTCGATCATGCAGCGAGTAGTTACGCCCCGGACCCCGCATCCGAATCGAAGATCAGCGTTCACCCGATCGGGCGTACCACCCAAAGACGCCTTCCTCGGAAATTTCCGTCCGTGCTAGCTTCGATTTGCGGAACGCGCACACATATCCCTCCACATCCACTTCGCCGAGCGCGGTTCCACCAGATCAGTCGAGGACGGAAATGCCTTCCCACGCGTACAACCTGGAACGGTCCACGCGTCAGCCGCTGACGAAGAAGAACTTGCGGGAACTCAACATCGAGCAGACCTGGAAGTCCATCCTGGACCACCCCAACCTGGTCTACGTCGACGACTACGGCGCACGGCACAGGCCCATCGGGTTCTCCTTGAACAAGTCGAGTTTCGGCACCTTCCCCGGGTCCGCGTACCAATTGGGCTGGCTCGCCTACATGAACCTCGGGGAGCCGCTGATCGAGGAACGGGGCAACATCACCCAGCCCCCGCCCGACACGTTCTCCGCACGGACCTACGTCAACCGCAGTTCGACGTCGCCGATGACCTTCACCGACTCGGTCGACTTCACGGTGTCGAACGGGGTCACCTGGTCGCTCCACGGGGACGCCAAACTCACCTTCGGCGGCAGCGTCAGCACCTCGCTCCAGCTCCAGTTGCAGAACCAGCTCCGGATGGACCTCCAGGCTCAACTCCAGGCACAGTGCCAGAACGAGATGTCGAACAGGAACTCGGAGACCATCACCAAGAAGAACAGCAAGGACAACATCGGGACGGACGCCGCCACCGCCACCGAGGTGGCCACCCGGAACTCCGCGACGAACTCGGCCACCAACACGGTGACGAACTCGGTGGGATTCACGACCACCGGCAGCGCCACCGGCACCGCCTCGCTCAACGCCCAGTTGGCCCTGGGCATCGCGGCCACCGTCGGGGGCTCCCTGACCACCAGTTGGAGTTCCAGGTCGCAGGTCTCGGGAGAGGTCCCGCCGGGTTCCCGCACCCGGGCCCTCGTCTCGCAGCGACGCACCCGCAAGGAGTACGCCTACGAGATCCCGGTGACCTTCTCGGGTCTGATCGCGGTGCGGTACGCCGTCCCGGTCACGGTCCTGGCACCCCCTCAGTCGGGGGACTACCCGGGGCTCGACCACCTAGTGGCCCGCGACATCGACGACATCGACCTGACGCCCGGCGGCTTCCGCATGAAGGGGCTGGCCGAGGTGGTCTCCGCGCTGGAGGTCCACCACACGGTGTTCGACGCCGAGGGCCTGACCAGCAACCAACAGACACTGCACAAGCAGCCGTGACCGGGCGGACCGCACCGCTCCACCACGACGACCAGGGGTGACGACCATGGTGTTCGACAACGTCTTCGGCTCCGCGCGCAAGGGCTCGGGCCTCTTCTCGGTGACCACCGACGCGACCAGACCGCAACCGGGCGCGGGAGTGGACTTCGAGGATTCCGAGGACGACACGTACGACGACACGAGCACGAGCCTGTTCAACAACGCGATCCACGGGGCCTCCTCCCGTGCGAAGGTCGTGCGGGAGGAGTCGCCCGAGGCGCGCGCCGTCCTGGGCTTCCTCGGCGCCTTCATCCAGACCACCCAGGAGTCCGCCGGTGCGCAGGCGCAGTACGCCCGGGACCCCGGCTCGGCGGCCACGGCGGCAGCCGCCGGCATGCAGGAGTCGAGTACGACGGTGACGGAGCACAGCGGCCTCCAGAAGGATCCGGACCTGGAGAGCAAGCCGAAGAAGAGCGACTTCAGCCAGCCCCCCAAGACGCCCCCGGCCCCCACCGCGGAGAAGCCGACCGCCGAGAAGCCGGCCAACTCCCAGAAACAGTAGGCCGGGAGGTTCGAGGGGCCGGGGCGGCGAAGCCGCCCCGGCCCCTCGCGCGTCACACGGGGAGCAACTGCCACTGCCGCTCGCGGTGGTCGCCCTCCGACCCGTGCTGCCGGACCACCGTGCGGGCGTTGGTGTCGACCCTGAGCAGCAGGCCGCTGTTGCGGTTCGCGATCTCGTACACCCGCGGGCCGCCGCCCGCAGAGCCCACCGGGATCAACCGCCACTGCTGGTGGTGCGCTGCGCCGCCCTCGTAGGTGCGCTGCGCGGTCGGCGCACCGGCCGCGCCCTGCGCCCCGAGGACCTCCAGGACCTTGCCGCTGCGCACGTTCTCGATCCGGTACAGCACGTCGCCGTCGTCCCGCCCCACCGCGACCAACCGCCACCGCTGGTGGTCCCGGGGGGCCGCGAGGGACTGGTGGACCTCCGCCCCGTCCCTGGTGGACTCCCGCAGGACGCCCATCCGCAGCTTGCTGCGGACGTTGGCCCAGGAGACCACCGTGCCCGAATCGGGCAGTCCGGCCAGCCTCGTAGACGCGACCTTCCGCACCCGGTGGTTGAGGTGGTCGGCGACGTGGAGGGTGTCGACGCAGTCCACGGCGAGGCCCAGCGGGAGGTTCAGCTGGGCGGACGCGGCCGGCCCGCCGTCGCCGCCGAACCCCGCCGCACCCGTCCCCGCGACCGTCCCGATCGTCCCGTCCACCCCCACCCGCCGCACCCGGTGGTTCCTGTGGTCGGCGATGTAGAGGGCGCCCGCACCGTCCACCACCACCCCCAGCGGGAGGTTCAGCTGGGCGGACGCGGCCGGCCCGCCGTCGCCGCCGAACCCCGCCGCACCCGTCCCCGCGACCGTCCCGATCGTCCCGTCCACCTCCACCCGCCGCACCCGGTGGTTGCCGGCGTCGGCGATGTGGAGGACGCCCTCGGCGTCCACCACCACCGCGTACGGGTTCCTCAACTGGGCCGCGCCCGCCGGACCGCCGTCTCCCCTGAACCCGGCGACCCCGGTACCCGCGACCGTGCTGATCGTCCCGTCCGCCCCGACCCGCCGCACCCGGTGGTTGTGGTACTCGGCGATGTAGAGGACCCCGGCCCCGTCCACCGCCACCCCCAGCGGGAGGTTCAGCCGCGCCGCGGTGGCGGGGCCCCCGTCACCGCCGAACCCGGCCGTGCCCGTGCCGGCGACCGTGCTGATCGTCCCGTCCGGGGCCACCCTCCGCACCCGGTGGTTGCTGGAGTCTGCGATGTAGACGGCGCCCGAGGCGTCCACGGCCAGCTCGCGGGGACCGTTCAGTTGCGCCGCGACGGCCGGGCCGTGGTCCCCCCGGTAACCCGCGGCCCCGGTTCCCGCGACCGTGCTGATCCTGCCGTCCGTGGTGATCCTCCGGACCCGGTGGTTGCTGTGGTCCGAGAGGTAGAGGGTGCCGCTGCCGTCCACCACGACGCCGTAGGGGCGGTTCAACTGGGCCGCAGCGGCCGGCTCGCCGTCCCCCGCGAACCCCGCCGTCCCCGTCCCCGCGACCGTGCTGATCGGAGGGGCTGCGTCCGCGCTGCCCGTGGCCGCCGCGTCGACACTGCTCATCGTCGTCCCTTCACCGTTCCAGAACCCGTCACTACGGACGGTTGTCGGATGATTCCAGATAGTCATACGCATCTCGGGGTTGGCAAGATCACTGCCGGGTGATCCTGCTGGAGTGCGTTGACGGGAGACGAACCCGTGGGGGCGTGGTGACGGATGAGGCGTCAGGGGTCACCCCGGGCCGCGGCGAGGCGGCTACCGAGCGGGCCGCCCGCACCTCGACGGATGCCGCCCCGGTGGAATCGGTGCGGACGCGCACCCGCACCGGGTGACCGGACGGCCACGATCGCGGTGCGCGCGGGAAGGCGTGGCTCCGGTGGTGACGGTAGAAATGCCGTATGGCAGGAATCAGGCGTTCCGCCGGAGGGTCCGCGAACGGCCGGCCCGCCGGTCGGCGGGCGCGGGTGCGCTCGCTGTGGGGGCCGCGGAGCGTGGTCGGACAGATGTTCGTCCTCCAGATCGTGGTGGTGCTGCTGCTCACCGCGGGTGCGATCGTCCTGCTGCTGCTGATGTCCCGTCAGCAGAACGCCCGGGAGGCGCAGAGCCGCTCCCTCGCCCTGGCCGAGGGCTTCGCCGACGCCCCGGGCACCGCCGCCGCCATCACCTCCCGGGACCCGACCGCCGTGCTCCAGCCACGGGCGGAGAAGGCGCGCAAGGGGGCGAAGGTGGACTTCGTCGTGGTGCTCAACCGGCAGGGCATCCGGCTCACCCACCCGCTGCCGGACCGCATCGGCAAGCCCAGTTCCGCCCGGCTGGCGCTGCTCCTGGCGGGGGACACCGTGCTGGAGGAGCGGGTGGGGTCCCTGGGGCCGCAGGTGCGGGCGTACGTCCCGGTGCGTGACGCCGGGGGGACGGTGGTGGGGGCGGTGGGCGCGGGGGTCACCATCGCCCGGATCAACTCGGCCGCCGCCGAGCGGCTCCCCCTGGTCCTGACCGCGGCCGGCGCCGCGGTGCTGCTGACCAGCGGCGGGGCCGCGCTGATCAGTCGGCGGCTGATGCGCCAGACGCACGGCCTGGGCCCCAGCGAGATCACCCGGATGTACGAGCACCACGACGCGGTGCTCCACTCGGTGCGCGAGGGCGTGGTGATCACCGACTCGGAGGGTCGGTTGCTGCTCGCCAACGACGAGGCCCGCCGGTTGCTGCACCTGCCCGACGACGCCGAGGGGCGCCCCCTGGACGCCTTGGACCTGCCTCGCGGGATCGCCGATCTGCTCACCTCCGACCGGGAGGCCACCGACGAGTTGCACCAGGTCAGGGACCGCACCTTCGCGGTCAGCCAGCGCCCGACCGGCCCGGCGGGTCGGGTGGCCACCGTGCGGGACACCACGGACCTGCTCGTCGCCTCCGACCAGGCGCGGGAGGCCCGGCGCCGACTGGAGGTGCTGCACGACGCGGGGGTGCGGATCGGCACCACCCTGGAAGTGCCGCGCACCGCGCGGGAGCTGGCCGAGACGACGGTGGGCCGGTTCGCCGACTTCGTCACCGTCGACCTGGTGGAGGCCGTGCTGCGCGGGGAGGAGGTGCACGGGACGGAGCACGAGGTGCGCCGGGTGTGCGTGGCCGGGGTGCGCGAGCTCCCCCCGTTGTACCCGGAGGGCGAGCTGATCCGGATCGCGCCCTCCACTCCGCAGGCGCTCGGGCTGGCCACCGGCGAGGCGGTGCTGGAGCCCCGGCTGGCCGAGGCGCCGGGGTGGCACGCGCAGGACCCCGAACGGGCCCGACAGATCGTGGCGGCGGGGGTGCACTCGCTGATCACCGCCCCGCTCACCGCCCGTGGGGTGCTGTTGGGCATCGCGGGGTTCTGGCGGTCGGAGCGGTCCGAGCCCTTCGACGCGGACGACCGGGCGCTGGCGGAGGAGGTCGCGGCGCGGGCCGCCGTCTCCTTGGACAACGCGCGCCGCTACACCCGCGAGCACACCATGGCGGTCACCCTCCAGCGGAGTCTGATGCCGCGCTATCTGCCCGTGCAGGAGGCGGTCGAGGTCGCCTACCGCTATCTGCCGGCCGAGGCGGGGGTGGGCGGCGACTGGTTCGACGTCATCCCGCTGCCGGGCGGTCGGGTGGCGCTGGTCGTCGGCGACGTGGTGGGCCACGGGCTGCACGCCGCGGCGACCATGGGGCGGCTGCGGACGGCGGTGCACAACTTCTCCGCCCTGGACCTGCCGCCCGACGACATCCTGGGCCATCTGGACGAGTTGGTCAGCCGGATGGACCAGGAGCGCGGGGCGGGGGACGACGGCCTGGACGTGACCGGCGCCACCTGCCTGTACGCCATCTACGACCCGGTCACCGGGAACTGCTCGGTGGCCCGGGCCGGCCACCCCCCGCCGGGGGTCGTCCTCCCCGACGGCCGGGTGGAGTTCCCGCGCATCCCGGTGTCGCCGCCGCTCGGCGCCGGCGGGGGGCTGCCGTTCGAGACGGCCGTGCTGCACCTGCCGGCCGGCTCCCGGCTGATCCTGTACACCGATGGTCTGGTGGAGAGCCGGGACCGTGACATCGATGCCGGTCTCGCCCGATTGAGGGGGGCCGTTTCCGGCCAACCCGACCTCGATCCCGAGGAGACCTGTCGGGCGGTGCTCGCCGCGCTGCCGGGCGGACAACAGCGGGACGACATCGCCCTGTTGGTGGCGCGCACCAGTCGGCTGGACGCGGAGCGGATCGCCGAGTGGCGGGTGCCCTCCGACACCGCCGCGGTGGCCCCGGTGCGCGCCGAGTGCGCGCGTCGGCTGCGGGAGTGGGGGTTGGAGGAGATCGTCTTCACCACGGAGCTGATCCTCAGCGAGCTGATCACCAACGCGGTCCGCTACGCCAGCCAGCCCATCACGGTGCGGTTGATCTACAGCACTTCGCTGATCTGCGAGGTCTTCGACGGTTCCAGCACCTCGCCGCACCTGCGCCGGGCCTCCCTCACCGACGAGGGCGGCCGGGGGCTGTTCCTGGTGGCGCAGCTCGCCGACCGTTGGGGCACGCGGTACACCGCGGAGGGCAAGGTGATCTGGACCGAGCAGTCCCCGCACGGACCGGCCGCGCCGGGCGGCGGCCCCGACCCCACGGACGCGCTGCTGGACCACTGGAACCTGTGAGGGGCCGCGCCCGTGGGGCGCGGCGCCGCGGGAGGGGAGCGTCAGCCACGGCACCGCGCGTTCGGGGCGGCTACTTGACCGCGGCCTGCACGGCGGCCAGCGCCTGCGCCCAGCGGACGTACTTGAGGTCGGCGAGTTCGGCGACGGTGGTGATGCCGAACGCCTCCTTCAGGAGTTCTCCGTCCCGGTCCGAGACTCCCTTGAGCGCGGAGACGGGCGCGTCGAGGACCTCCGGCAGCGCCTTGTCGGCCCACGCCTTGTCCAGCACCTTGTCCAGATCGATCGAAGCCACGTGCGTGCCCTCCCAGGCGGTCGGTGTGCGGGGCGCGCGGCGGCGGGCCGGGTGTCGGCGTCGTCCGCTGCGCGCCCCGCGGGGACGCCCCGGATGTCCCGCGCGTCGGCGCGGGAGGGCGACCCACTAACTTCTACATGACTGTAGAAGTTTAGCTCCGGCCGACACCGGCGGAACCGACATCCGGGCGCCCGGGACAGGTTGGCCGAAAGCCGACGCCCCCTCACCCCTCCGCGCACCGAGGCGCCGCGTCGGACCGCCGAACGACGGGGAGTTGCCCCGCACACCGGTCCGTCCCCTCTATGCTTCTACAAGCGTGTAGAAGCATAGAGGGGACGGACCCGGCACGGACCTACCCGTCCGGAGCCCTCCCCGCACCATCCGCGCAGAAGTTCACGCAGACACGAAGGAGTGAACGCCACCATGGTGTTCAAGAAGTTGCTCGGCTCGCTCGGCCTCGGCGGCCCCACCGTGGACACCGTGCTGAGCCACGGGGCGGTCCTGCCCGGCGGCCCGCTCGCCGGCGAGGTCCGCCTCAAGGGCGGGGAGCGCGAGGTCGAGATCGAGCACGTCGTCCTGGAACTGCTCGCCCACGTGGAGGCCGAGACGGAGGAGGGCGAACAGCACGGCACCGTCGCCTTCGAACGCTTCACCGTGGGCGGCGGGTTCCGACTCGCCAAGGGCGAGGACACCACCGTCCCCTTCTCGGTGGTCGTGCCCTGGGAGACCCCCGTCACCGAGTTGTACGGCCAGTCGCTGGGCATCGTCCTCGGCGTGCGGACCGAACTGGGGGTGGCCGGCGCCCGGGACAAGGGCGACCTCGACCCGCTGACCGTTCGTCCGCTGGCGGTGCAGGAGGCCGTGCTGGAGGCGTTCGGACAGCTCGGCTTCGGCTTCCTCTCGGCGGACCTGGAGTACGGGCGCATCGCCGGCACCCGGCAGCAGTTGCCGTTCTACCAGGAGATCGAGATCAGCCCTTCGCCCCGCTACTCCTCCGTGCTCAACGAGGTGGAGGTGACCTTCCTCGCCGGGCCGCACGGGGTGGACGTGGTCCTGGAGGCCGACCGCAACGGCGGGCACGGGGTGCACGGCGACTCGCTGGCCCGCTTCTCGGTGACCCACGAGGACGTGGGCCGCACCGACTGGAACACGATGGTGGACGGTTGGGTGCGGCGGCTCGTGGAGGCCCACGCCCCGGACGGCGGGGCCGCCCTCTTCGGCGCCCACGTTCACCACGAGGGCCACTACGGCCACCATCAGGACCACGGTCACCACGGACACCACGAGGAGCACGGTCACGGCCGTCGCTCCGGGCCGGGGGTCGGCACCGCGGTGGCGGCGGGCGCGGCAGGACTCGCGGTCGGCGTCGCCGGCGGACTGGTGGCGGCGGAGGTCGTCGACGAGGTGGGCGACTTCTTCGAGGGCGAGGACGAGGAGGGCTGACCCTCCGGGGCTCAGAGCGGGGTGGCCGCCTTGAGGATCAGGAACAGCGTCACGGCGGAGTTCGCCGAGGAGAGCGCCGAAGCCGTGGTCCCGGCGGCCGCGCACCACGTCGCGAGTCCCACCGTGGTGGACAGCGGGGGCCAACTCCGCACCGCCGGGGTGGGCCCGAGCAGCGCCGCCACCCGGCGCGGCACCGGGCCCACCGCCGCCGCCGGGCCGGGCACGGGCACCGGGACCCCGCGGGAGGTCAGGGCCGCCTTGCCGATGGCCCGCGCCACCACCCGGCGGCTGCCGACCGTAGCGGCGGCCTCCTCGTCCGCCCACCGCTCGGAGGTGTAGCCCACGGCCGAACGCAGCGGGCGCAGCGCCGGGTTGGCCAGTTCGGCGAGCCGCACCACCAACAGGTAGCGGTGGTGACGACCCGTCAGATGTGCTCGCTCGTGGGCGAAGAGCGCCCGGCGTTCCGCCGGGGCGAGACCGCTGAGCATCCCGGTGGTGACCACGATCCGGCCGCCGCAACGGGTTCCGAGCCGCCGGCACCCCCGGCCGCCGGCCGGGCCCACGGGCAGGGCGTACGCATAGGGGACGGGGTCGGGCAGCACGGCGACGGAGGTGGGGCGCAGTCCGGCGAGCGCGCGGACGGCCCGCCGGCGCGTGCGCCGGTCCCGCCACAGGGCGCGCAGACAGGCGACCAGCACCCCGAGGAGCGCGGGGATCGCGGTCTTCCCGGCGACCTCGTCGTACGGCACCGCCTCGCGCACCTCGGGGTCCGACCAACCGTCCGGCAGCGGGTTGCCGGGGAGTTGGGCGGTGCCGACCACCACCAGCAGTGCCAGGCACAGGGTGCTGCACAGCGCGCACACCCCGGCGACGGCGGTCAGCAACCGGGTCGCCGTCCGGGGGTGCAGATGCTGCTCGGCGAGCCGTGCGATCGGCCACGCGCTGAGCGGGAGGACCAGCGGGAGGAAGACGAAGACGCCCACGGGCTCAGTCTTCCTCCAGCGCCAGCAGCGCGCGCAGCGTCTTCTCGTCGTCCTCCTGCAAGGACGTCACGAAACTCGCGAGCACGGCTTCCCGGTCCTGCTCGGCGTCGAGCACCCGACGCATCCGCAGGGCCGCGAGGTCGGCCTCGTTGGCCGCGGAGGTCCAGACGAAGGAGCGCCCGGTCCGTTCCCGGGACACCGCTCCCTTGACGTACAGCCGGCTGAGGATGGTGATCACCGTGGTGTACGCCAGGTCCTCGCCCAACCGGGCCTGCACCCAGGCCGTGTTCACCGGTCCCGGCGCGGCCCGGAGCGCGGCCAGCACCAGTGCCTCCAGCTCTCCCTGACCACGGCGACGGGACCGACGCCCGGCGTCGTCCCCTGGCTCGTCCTGCACCTGCGCGCTCCTTCCCCTACGGCGGTCCGCGCGGGCCCGCCGTGGCGGCGGCGGGGTGCGGAACGTTTCATCCTACGGGGCGGGAGTGGTGCGGAGCCGGTACGCACCGCCCCCGACCTCGCGGGGCGCTACCGGCGGCGGTGGTACGGGGCGCCGGTGAGGGTGCAGTCCGCACGGGACAGGGCCAGGGTGGAGCCCTTGCCGAGGCAGGCTCCGATCAGATGGACCTGTTGGCCGTAGGCCCGGCCCGCGACGGCGGTCGTGGTGCCGTCCGGAGCGACCTCGCAGGGGTTGTCGTCGGTGCACTCCTCGCCGTCGCGGTTGTGGGTGTTGTGCACCCCCACGATCGTGGTGCCGTCGGGGGCCAGCAGCGCCGAGCCGGAGGTGCCGGGCCAGGGGTCGCACCCCTCGTCGGTCGCGTAGCGGATCGCGTCGACCATCCGGTGGGCGCCCTCCCGCAGCTGCGGGACCACGGCCTCGGCGGTGCAGGTGAAGCGGCGGCTGGTGTAGGCCATGGTCAGGGGGTCGCCGGCGCGGGTGGGGGTGGAGGCGAGCCGGAAGACCTTGGCGCGCGCGGACTCCAGTTGGGCGTAGGTCCGGTCGAGTCGGTAGAGCGCGACGTCGGTGCCCGTCATCGTCGCGTACAGCAGCCGCTCGGCGCGGGCGGTGGTCCGGGGGTAGCCCTGCCGGTCGGCGATCGGCACCGGGAAGTCGGCCGGACGGTTCACCAGGGCCGTGCCGGGGGCGGGGCGTTCCCCGTCCACACAATGGCCGTTGGTCAGCAACAGCGCCCGGTCCCGCGGCCGTGCGGCGGGGGCGCGGACCACCGAGCCCACGCAGCCGTTCAGTTCCACCGCGCCCTCCACGTTCGGGACCCGGTCGAGCGGGGGCACGTCGGTGCCGTCGACGATCCCCCGGATCCAGGCCGCGTGCTCGGTGGCGTCCGTGTAGAGGGTCGGCCCGTCGCCCTCCACGCCGCCGGGACCGCTGACGACCCCGGCCAGGGCCCATCGGCCCCGCTCGCGGACGAGTGCCGGCCCGCCGGAGTCCATGTTGCTGGCCGCGACGGAGCCGTCCCGGCTGCCGATGCACAGTTCCCCCGTCTCGGGCGAGGCGGCCGGGCAGGCGTCGACGGGCTGCACCACGGTGTCCGCCTCGCGCAGCCCGGTGGGGAAGCAGGCCGGGTCGTCGGCGTCCTGGCAGGTCATGCCCCACCCCAGGAACCGGACGGGCGTTCCCACCGGGGGCGTGGCGGAGGCGAGCCGCACGGGCTTCGCCCGCACGGGAGTCCGCAGGTGCATCAGCGCGAGGTCCCGGCCGAAGTAGCCCCCCTCGTCCCGTTCGGTGGCCAGTCGGTAGTAGCGGTCGACCTCGGCGACCTTCCCGCCGGAGGTGGTGTGCGGGGAGCCGACGCGCACCTTCCACCCCCGGGGCGCGCCGGCCTGCGCCGAGGTGGGGTTCTTGCCGGCGCAGTGGCTGGCCGTGAGCACCCACTGCGGGGCGAGGACCGCCACCCCGCAGCCGTGCCCGTCCGGCCGCGGCGGCTCGGGGAAGGAGGGCTGGAACGAGCCCATGAAGGCGTAGGGACGGGTGGCCTCGGTGCCGCCCACGACGGCCCGGGCCGGGTCGGCGGCCACGGTGGAGGCGCTCAGCGCGAGCACCGCGCCGAGCATCAGAGAGCGTTTGCGCATGCGGCGCACGCTACGGAGCGCACGTCTCCGGAGGTCTTCGAGGCGTGCGCGGTTGCGTTTCAAGGGCGTCTCGACCGCTCGCGCCCCCGCATCGGGGCGGTACGCACGCGGGAGGCGCCCCCGCCCCGCCGGGGGAACGACGGAGCGGGGGCGGGGGTGGGGACAGCGGCTGGTGTGCTTCGTCCCCGGCGCGCGCTCCCTCCTCGTGCGCCGGCGCCGGAGACGAAGCGCCCGGCTCTGTCGGGGCCTTGAATACGGGGGAAGACAGGGCCGTCGACAGGGCCGGGGGTTCACAGGAGCCCGGCCGCGCAGGCGCAGGCGACCCAACCGAAGCCGAAGCCGATCGCGAGCAGCAGCGCGGGGCCGGCGAGGTCGCAGCGGGCCAGGATGCGCCGGTGCAGCGGGGTCACGACCGCGTGGCGTCTGCCCCGCGACGACTCGGCGCGGCGCGGCCCGCCGCGGAGTGCGCCCCTGGCGTGGCGGGGCGGGCGACGCCGGGAGGGGAGTCCCGCTCGGCGCCGCCCCCGGGAGGGCGGGGCGGCACGCAAGGTCCCCGGGTGTGCACTCCCGTGCCGGCGGCACCGGTTCTGCCGTCGACAACGTACTGCCCTGCTCGGTGGCTCATGAGGATTCCCTTGTATCTGTCACTCGTAAGCGGCCCGGGTGCGCACTCCGTCTGCGTCGGGAAGGAATCGGCGCCTAGGGTCGACACTCCCTGAGCCCCGGATGGCTCAGCGGCCCAGTACCAGAAACTACGGCCGTTCCCGACCCGAGAACACTGACACCCAGTACGAGTTGGGCGCCGTCGGCAGGAGCAGGAGCCGAGCACATGACTCCGGACACATGGCAGTCGTCGGGAACTCTGATCGGCGGTCAGCGTTCCCCGGGCAGAGCCCGGGAGGGGAGCGTCACGGGCCACCTCTTCAAGATCACGAGGGAGCGGGCGGGGCTGACGCAGCAGGGCTTGGCCGAAGCCCTCGGGGTCGACCACACGACCGTCCAGGGGTGGGAGTCCGGGCGCCGTCCGCTGGCCTCGGTGTCGACCGCGAACTTCCGTTCCGTGCAGCGGGCCCTGCTGCGCTACGGGGCCGACCCGGCCCTGTTGGCGCTCTTCGACGTGGCGATGGACGCGGACGCGGTGCTCGGCCGCACCCTGCACGGCGGGGCCTCCACCGACTGTGCGACGCATCCGCTGGCGACCCTGGTGTTCAGCCGCACCTCCACGCACATGATCGCGTGGGCGCTGACCGGAACTCCCCCGGCGGCGCTGCCCGCCCCCACCGCGGACACCCCGCAGCGGCGGGGACCCACCCCGGACGGCCCGCTGCTCGGTGCGGCGGAGCGGAGCGCGTTCTTCGACCGGCTGCGCCGCTACGCGGAGGTCGCCCACCGGGCCGGTGAGAACGGGGCGTTGCTCCGACGCCAGGCGCTGTACCTGTGCGGCTACGACACCGCGCCGGACACCCGGGCGTGGATCGCCGACGTGCGGTCCCGGCAGGCGAGGGTGGCGCACCGCACCTCCTGGAGCCGTGCGGACGCCCGCTCGCTGGCGACCTCGCTGACCCGTTACGGCGACCGCGAGCCCTTGCAGCGTTTCGTGGAACGGGAGTTGGCCGACGACGAGGGTGAGCAGGCGAACCTGAACTACTGGGCCTACTGGTTCGGGTTGGACCGGCTGCCCCGGGGGGACGACTCGTTCATGGGGTCCTGTATGGCGTGGGACGGGGGTGCTCTGCTGCGGCGGTTGGTGGACCGGTTGGCTCCGGACCTGGGGTGCATCGACCTCAACGTGCATTCGGTGTGGGCCCTGTTGGCGGCCCGGCCCGGCCTGCTGTCCGTCGACCCCGCCCTGCGGCGCGACCTCGCCGGGCGGGTCGCCCGGCTGTTGGACGGGGGGACGGTCTCCGCCCGGTCCCGCCGCGAGCTCGACGCCCTGCACTACGGACTGAAGATGAACAGCTGACTCGGGAGGGACGTTCACCATGTCTGTCGACCACGCCCAGGGCACCGTCGGCTATCTGATGGAGATGGGCGCGCTGAAGCGGGGCAAGCGGACGGGTTGGTGGATCGCGGGGGTCAAGGACCCGGAGACGATCGCCGAGCACTCGTTCCGGGCGGCGGTCATCGGCGCGGTGCTGGCGATGATGGAGGGCGCGGACCCGGCCAGAGTGGCGTTGCTGTGCACGTTCCACGACACCCAGGAGACCCGGGTGGGCGACATCCCGTGGATCGGGCGGCGCTATCTGACGGCGACGCGGAACGAGGACGTCACCCGGGACCAGGTGGCCGACGCGTTCCCGGCGGTGGCGGCCGGCATCCAGGCGGTGGTGGACGAGTACGAGAACGGCGACTCCCTGGAGGTCCTCGTCGCGCACGACGCCGACCGCCTGGAGTGCATGATCCAGGGCCTCGAGTACCTGGAGCAGGGGTACGGCAACGCCCGGGAATGGGTCGACAGCACCCGCGCCAAGCTGAAGACGGATTCCGCGATCGCCCTGGCCGATGCGGCGCAGACGATGTCCTCGGCGGACTGGCGGCGCACGTACCTGCGGTAGGGGCGCCGGTTCCGTCGAAGTGGGTGGCACGGGCGCGCGAGGCTCGCCCCTGGACCGTAAAACGACTTACGGACCAAGGCCGCCTGTACCGTTGCCCTCGTGCTCTCAAGGGCTGGCCCCTTCGCACGATGGCTTGCATCTTCGGTCGATAGCGCTCCCCGCGCACGCGGGGGTGGTCCTTAGGTTCCAGCCAGGCTCGCCTGTTCCCCGCGCACGCGGGGGTGATTCCCACTGACGCGTGAGTCGTTAGCGTGAGTCGTCATGGCAACTAGGTGCCAGCTAGGCTCTCAAATTCCAGCACGGGTCACCAAAAGACCTTTTTTACAACGGTGTTGATGACCCGATACGCTCTCCGTCAGATCGCTCAATCGAGTGAACCGGGCACGCGCGCGACGCAAAGACCCCGGCTCCCGCGTGCCCTCTTGCAGGAACAGGAGGGAACCGCACGCATGAGACCGGGGCCTGCGTCCACTGACCGGCACAGCAACCATGCAGAGGAGCACGTCCATTGTAGTAATCGCCGTCACGACGGCTGAACAGGTCTAGTTCACCGAGGCGGCCGACTCCGTGCTGCCCGTCGATGTCCGGCAGGCAGCACGGTTGGCCATCGAGTCCTGCGGTCGGGGACCGCGGTCCCCGACCACCCGGGTGAAGGTCCGGTGCCGTGCTCTGCCGGCGCCGGCCCCCGGACTCCGTCCGCCCCGTACGGCCTCGCGCCACAAGCCGCCCTTACCACATCACACCACCCGTTCCCCGTCTTTCGGCATATCGCCCCCAGAACAGGTGCAAGCCATGTCGGATGTTCACATGCCCCCAGCGCACCACCCGGCCGCCGAGCCCCCTTACGCCGCCGCCCCCTTCGCCGGGTTGTCGTCCGTCGCGCGTACCGCCTGGGCGAAGCACCACCGGCCCACCGACGACTGGCTTCCGTTGTGGCGGCACATGGCCGACAGCGCAGCGGCGGCCGGGCGGTTGTGGGACCGATGGCTTCCCCGCAGCGTGAAGGAGCTGATGTCACAGGCGTTGCCCGAAGGAGAGGCGGACACACGCCGGTTGGCGGTGTTCGTCGCCGCCAGCCATGACGTCGGCAAGGCCAGCCCCGCCTTCGCGTGCCAGGTCGACGGGCTCGCCGACCGCATGCGCAGCGCAGGGTTGGAGATGCGGACGGCGAAGCAGTACGGGCCGGACCGGCGCATGGCACCGCACGGGCTGGTGGGTCAGCAACTGATCCAGGAGTGGCTGGCGGAGCGGTACGGGTTCCGAGGACGGACGGCCGGCCAGTTCGCGGTGATCGCGGGAGGGCACCACGGGGTGCCGCCCGAGCATCAGCAGATCCACGATCTGAACCTTCGTCCGCAGTTCGTCAGGCACCCCGGCGACAGCGAACCGGTTTGGCGTCGGGTGCAGTTCGAGCTGTTGGACCACTGCGCCGAACTCTCTGACGCCAACACCCGGTTCGAGGACTGGAAGGGTGTACGGCTGCCCCAGACGGCTCAGGTGACCCTCACCGCACTCGTCATCCTCGCCGATTGGATCGCCAGCGCCTCGGAACTCTTCCCGTACGACCCGGCGTCCTGGCTTCCGGCAGGGCCCGCCTCCGAAGCGCGACGGCTGGAGGCGGCGTGGCGCGGGCTCGACCTGCCGGGGCCGTGGGCCGCGACGGACGACGGGGCCTCCCCGGCGGAGCTGTTCGCCTCCCGGTTCGACCTCCCGGATGGTGCGGAGATCCGTGAGGTCCAGGCGGAAGCCCTGCGGTTGGCGCGTACGATGCCGACGCCCGGGCTGCTGATGATCGAGGCGCCGATGGGCGAGGGAAAGACCGAGGCGGCCCTGGCGGCGGCCGAGGTGTTCGCCGCCCGTAGCGGTGCCGGTGGCTGCCTGGTCGCGTTGCCGACCCGGGCTACAGGCGACGCGATGTTCCCCCGTCTGCTGGGCTGGCTGGAACGACTCCCCCACGACGGCCCCCGCTCGGTGGCCCTCGCACACGCCAAGGCGGCCCTCAACGACATGTGGGCCGGCCTGTTGCAGGAAGGGAACCGGGCGATCGGCGCGGTGGACGCCGATGCCGACCAACGCATCACCCGGCATGACGGCGGGCGGCAGGCCCCCCCGGGCCTGCACGCCCACCAGTGGTTGCGGGGACGCAAGAAGCAGTTGCTCGCGAGCTTTGCCGTGGGCACCGTCGACCAGGTGTTGTTCGCCGGCTTGAAGAGCCGCCACCTGGCGCTACGGCACCTGGCCGTCGCCGGCAAAGTCGTCATCATCGACGAGGTCCACGCGTACGACGCCTACATGAGCCGTTATCTGGACCGGGTACTCGAATGGCTGGCCGCGTACCGGGTTCCGGTAGTGCTGCTGTCGGCCACCCTGCCCGGCGACCGGCGGCGCGCGCTGGCCGCCGCCTACGGGGGCTCCGTCGCCTCGCTCCCCGAGGAGGCGGCCGGGAGCACGGCGTACCCGTTGCTCACCGCCGTGGCGCCAGAGGTGCCCGGGGCGCGGCATACCGCCGTCCTGTGCTCGACGCCCGCGCCTGCCGCCGGGCGGGACACCGTCGTGACGCTGGAACGCCTTGACGACGAGGTGTCGTCACTGGTGCAGCGGTTGACGGACGAGTTGGTGGACGGGGGGTGCGCCCTCGTCGTCCGGAACACGGTGAAGCGGGTGCAGGAGGCCGCGGACGCGCTGCGCTCGCGGTTCGGCGAGGACGTGGTCACCGTCACGCACTCCCGCTTCGTCGACGCCGACCGGGCGGCCAAGGACGTCGACCTCCGGGAGAGGTTCGGCCCAGACGGCACCCACCGTCCAGGCAGGCACATCGTGGTGGGCAGCCAGGTCGTCGAACAGTCGTTGGACGTGGACTTCGACCTGCTCGTCACTGATCTCGCTCCGGTGGACCTGATGCTCCAGCGCATGGGGCGGCTGCACAGGCACCCCCGCTCCCGGCCGGAGAGGCTCGCCGCGGCACGCTGCCTGGTGACGGGCGTGGAGGACTGGGCCTCGACGCCCCCGCTGGCGGACCGGGGATCGCTCTTCGTCTACCGCGCCCACCCCCTCCTACGGGCGGCCGCCGTTCTCGAACCCCACCTGGACGGAAAGCAGTTGCGGCTGCCCGAGGACATCAGTCCGCTGGTGCAGGCCGCGTACGGGGCGGAGCCTGTAGGTCCCGGGGCATGGGCCGATGCGATGCACGAGGCCGCGGCCGATCAACTGCGGTTCGTCCAGGCGCAGCGCGACGCGGCGCGGGGCTTCCTCCTGGACCGGGCGGGACGGGACGGCCGGCCCCTGTACGGGTGGCTCCAGGCGCACGCAGGAGACGCCGACGAGTCGCCTCGGGGGCGCGCCCAGGTGCGTGACACGGAGGACTCCCTCCAGGTGCTGGTGGTGCGGCGGATGCCGGACGGCCGGCTGACCACCCTGCCCTGGCTCGACGGGGGGCGCGGTGGACTGGAGCTGTCGACGGACTTCCCCCCTGAGGGCAGGCCGGCCCGAGCGCTGGCGGCGTGCGCCCTGACCCTTCCCCCGTACTTCTCCCAGCCGTGGATGGTCGACCGGGTGATCGCCGAGTTGGAACGGTTCATGGTTCCGGCCTGGCAGGTGAAGGAGTGCCCCCTGCTGGCGGGGGAGTTGCTGCTCGTCCTCGACGAGGACTGTCAGACCCGACTGGCAGACTTCGACCTCGTCTATGACCGGTTCGACGGCCTACGGGTCACGACCACCGAATCGTCCGGGCGCGAAGGCGCTCATCGTGCGGAAGCGGGAGGACATGGGGAAGGTCTTATCGAGGTGTCCCCGGAGGCTGAACGGGAGCAGCAGGCCGCCGGGGCCGCAGCGGCGTCCGACGGCAGTGGTGGTGAGGCGGTGACCGAGGTGAGTCCCGCGCCCTCCTTCGACTTGGTGGACCGCCCTTGGCTGCTGGTGCAGCGCGAGGACGGCACCACCGGCGAGGTGTCCCTGCGCGAGGTGTTCGCCCAGGCGCGCACGCTGCGCCGGCTCGTCGGGGACCTGCCCACCCAGGAGTTCGCGCTACTGCGGCTGCTGCTCGCCGTGCTCTACGACGCGCTGGATGGGCCCGCCGAACTGGAGGACTGGGAGGAGCTGTGGCAGGCGGACGACCCGTTCGCCCCGGCCCTCGACTACCTGGACGAGCACCGGGACCGCTTCGACCTGCTGCACCCCCAGAGGCCGTTCTTCCAGGTGGCGGGGTTGCGTACGGCCAAGGACGAGGTGTCCTCGCTGAACCGGATCGTCGCCGACGTGCCCAACGGCGAACCGTTCTTCGCGATGCGCAGGCCCGGAGCCGAGGAGCTCTCCTTCGCGGAGGCCGCCCGATGGCTGGTGCACACCCACGCCTACGACCCCTCCGGCATCAAGTCGGGCATGGTCGACGACAGCCGGGCGAAGGCCGGCAAGGTGTACCCGCTGGGTGTCGGATCGGTCGGCATGCTGGGTGGACTCCACGCGGAGGGCAACAGCCTGCACGAGACGCTGCTGCTGAACCTCATTCCGTTGCGCGAGAACGTCCTGGGTGGCGACGAGGAGGTCGGCGGAGCCGGGGTGGACCTTCCGGCTTGGCGCCGTGAGGGCTGGACGGGCGGGGCCTGGCAGCCCCCGGCCGGTCAGGAGCAGGCCGTGGACCTGCGCCCGCACGGCCCGATAGACCTGTACACCTGGCAGTCCCGCCGGGTACGGCTGCACGTCGAGGGGGACGCGGTCACCGGAGTCGTCCTCGGCTACGGGGACCCCCTCGAATCCCGTTCGCCCTGGACCCTGGAACCGATGACGGGATGGCGTCGCAGTCCCACCCAGGAGAAGAAGCGCGGTCGCCCGCTCTACTACATGCCCCGCGCTCACGACCCGAGCCGAGCCGCCTGGCGGGGACTGGCCAGCCTGCTGCCCTCCCGCGGGTCGGCGGAGGAGCGGTCGGACAAGGGCGCCGCCGACGCACTGGTCTCCGGTGTCGTCCGGTGGAACGCCATGCTCGCAACCGAAGGCGATCTGGAACTGAGCACGCTGATCCGGCTGCGGCTGATCGGCGTGGTGTACGGCACCCAGCAGTCCGTGATCGACGAGGTGCTGGACGACTCGGTGGTCCTGCCGGTGATCGTGCTCCACGAGGAGGGTTCGGCGTACCGGGGCGCCGCCCTGGACGCCGTCAAGGCGGCCGAGGAGGCGGTGCGCACCCTCGGGTTCCTCGCCGGGAACCTGGCCAGGGCCGCCGGCGCCGACCCCGAACCGGCGACCGACACGGCGCGCGATCTGGGGTTCGGTGCCTTGGACGGCCCCTACCGCGCCTGGCTGGCCCGACTCGGCGGTGCCCTTTCCCCGGAGGCGGCCCAGGACGAGTGGCGGGCCCGGGTGCGTCGGATCGTGACCGGACTCGCCGATCAACTCCTGGCGGACGCGGGCGAGACCGCTTCCGAGGGGCGGATCGTGGACCTCCCGAAGGTGGGGCCCCGGTGGCTCAACGACGCCCGGGCCGAACTGCTGTTCCGGCGGGAGCTGAAGCGGGTCCTGCCGCCGCCCCCCGTCAAGAAGTCCCTGGACGACGACACTCCGAAGGACGGAGCATGACCACCACCCCGCACACCACCCCGGCGGCTCCGCCGCGACCGGACCGATCACGGCCGGCCACGCCCGTCGCCCAGGCGACCGGACGCTATGTGAGTCGCCTCCAGGCCGAGTACCAGGTGGACAAGCCCTCGGCCGTCGCCACCCTGGCCCGGTTGCGTCGGGGGATCGGGCATCGGGCCTACCTCGCCCCGGCCGGCTGGGGCATCGGCGGCCTGGAGGAGTTGACGCAGCTCACCCGACTCGCGCCCGGCGCCCCGAACGGCCCGGAGGGCTCGGCCCCCGCCCCCGGGTACGGCGACTGGCAGCCCACCGAGGAGGAGGCCGTGCACCTGGCCGTCTCGCTGTGGGCCCTGCACCAGCAGTCGGTCCACAACGCCCCCATGCACGTCCGGGGGTGGGGTCTGGGATACGCGGTCCGACAGTTGGCCAGGGGGCAGTCCCGCGCCACCACCGGCGACACCGGGACTGCGGAACGAGACAGCGCCGCCGAGTTGCACGTCCCCGAGACCCTGCGCAAGCGCTTCGTCCGGATCGGCACCTCCTCCTCCCTCGAATCGCTGAGCGTGCGGCTGCGCGAGATCGTGCTGCTGCTGCGTGGGGCACGCATCCCCCTGGACTACGGCCGTCTGGCGGACGAACTCCACGACTGGCAGAACGAGGCCAGGCGGGCCGGCGTGCGGCGCGGCTGGGGCCGGGACTTCCACCTGGCCGTCGCCCCGCGAGTGGACGACGCCCCGAAGGCGCCGAGCGAAGGCACCGGGGCCGACGTGACCGCCGGCGTGGACGACTCCATGGACTGAGCAACCGCGCGCCACGTCCCTTCCGCACTACCAGCGGACCGCGCACCGGCCCGCACCGATCCTTCACACGAACGGAACCTCCCGATGGACCGAACCATCCTCGACGTCCACATCCTCCAGAACGTCCCGCCCAGCAACCTCAACCGTGATGACACGGGCACCCCGAAGACCGCCCTGTACGGCGGGGTGCGCCGGGCACGCGTGTCCAGCCAGGCGTGGAAGCGCGCAACCCGGAAGGCGTTCGAAGAGCTCTTGCCCGCCTCGGAACTGGGGGTGCGGACGAAGAAGGTGGCCGAGGAACTCGGCGGACGCATAACCGCGCTGGACGGCTCGATCGAAGGGGCCAACGCGTTCGCCCTGGCCGCCGAGGTGATCAAGGCCGCTACCGGTTCCAAGGTGGAGGTCCCCAAGCGCAAGGCCAAGAAGGAAGGCGAGGACACGGCGGAAGAGGCCCCGCCGGAGTCGGCGTACCTGATGTTCCTCAGTCGTCGCCAGTTGGACGCGCTGGCCGCGATCGTGATCAAGGGCAGCGCCGGCGGTGACCTCAAGGCGCTCCAGGACTTCCTGAAGGAGAAGAACAACAAGGCGGCGGCCAAGGCGGCGGTCGACACCCGCCACTCGGTGGACATCGCCCTCTTCGGGCGCATGGTCGCCGACTCCGCGGACCTGAACGTGGAGGCCGCCACGCAGGTGGCGCACGCGATCGGCGTGCACCGCTCGGAGATCGAGTCGGACTACTACACCGCCGTGGACGACCGGAACAAGGACGACGGCGAGTCCGGGGCCGGGATGATCGGCGCGGTGGACTTCAACTCGGCGACCCTGTACCGCTACGCGGCCGTGGACGTAGACGAGTTGGACCGCAATCTGGGGAAGGGCTACCGGGACTCCGAAGGGAGGAACCTTCAAGGCCAGGGCGGCGAAGGCCCCAGCACCCCGGCGGCCCGGGCCGTGAAGGCGTTCCTCGAAGCGTTCGTCCAGTCCATGCCGACCGGCAAGATCAACACCTTCGGGAACCACACCCTCCCGGCCGCGGTGGTCGTCAAGCTGCGCACACGCCGCCCGATCAGCTTCGTCGACGCCTTCGAGCGACCCGTGACACCCGGCGGGAGCGGAGAGGGCGGCTATCTGAAGGCGAGTTGCGACCGGCTGGCCGCCTACGTTCCCGGTCTGGAGGAGCAGTACGGCGTACGGGACGCCGACTCCACCTGGGTCTTCCGGGTCGGCCAGGACACCGCCGCACTCTCAGAGCTGGGGAACGGGGTCACCTTCCCCGAACTGCTGGACCGGGTGGAGCGGGCGGTGGAGCGGGCCTTGAGGGCCGCGGAGGAGCGGCGATCTGGGGCGGACGCATGAGCGTACTGCTGGTACGGCTGGCCGGGCCGCTCCAGTCCTGGGGCTCGGCCAGCCGTTTCGCCCGCCGCACCACGGAGAACGTGCCGACGAAGAGCGGGGTGGTCGGCCTGTTGGCCGCCGCCCTGGGTCGGAGCCGGCAGGCGGACCTGACGGATCTGGTGGCGCTCGGCTTCGGGGTCCGCGCCGACCAACCCGGGACCCGGTTGAAGGACTTCCAGACCGCGCGGCACCTGGACACCGGGAAGGCGATGCCGGTGTCGGAGCGCTTCTACCTGGCGGACGCCGTGTTCGTCGCCGGGTTGGAGAGCGAGGACCACCGTTTTCTGGGAGAGATGTACGAGGCGCTGCTGAAACCCCGGTTCCTGCCGTACCTGGGTCGCCGGTCCTGCCCACCGTCGCGCCCCCTGGACATGGGCCCGCCGCTGCGGGACACCGCCTTGCGGGAGGCTCTGAGCGGGGCGCCCTGGCAGGCCTCCGCCTGGTACCGGAAGCAGCGGGCGCGGCGGGCCGGCCGAGCGGGCGAGGGGACCGAGGAACTGGCCCTGCACCTCGACTGCCCACCCGCCGAGCGCCCCGACCACACCCTGCGGGACCTGCCGGTGAGCTACGACCCGCGGCACCGCAGGTACGGACTGCGGGGGGTGCTGAGCGAGCAGGTGCCGCCGCCGTCGGAGCCGGCGCGTGGCGGCGGTGCGCCGGAGCACGACCCGGTCGCCGCCCTGGCCGGCGTGGCCCCCGTCGAGCGGCCGGCGCAGCACGACCAGGAGCCCAGGAAGGAACCCTGAGAGAACCGATGTACCTGACCCGATTCCGCATCAACACCCAACGCCGCGACGCACGGCGACTGTTGTCGTCACCGCACCTCATGCACGGAGCCGTGAACGCGGCGTTCCCGGAGCTACCTCCCCGAGGTGTCCCGGGACCCCGGGTGCTGTGGCGGGTGGACCACGAGCCGTCCGGTCGGGCACTGCTCTACGTCACCAGCCCGTCTCGGCCCGACCTGACCCATCTGGTGGAGCAGGCCGGGTGGCCGGCGGCGGAGGGGCCCGGCTGGGACAGCTTCCCGTACGGGGACTTCCTCGGGGCCCTGGCGGCCGGGGACTCCTGGGGCTTCCGGTTGACCGCGAACCCGGTGCACGCGGTGCGGTTGTCGGAGGACCGGACGGTTCGTACCAAGCGGTTGGCGCACGTCACCGCCCGTCAGCAGCTCGGTTGGCTGTTGGCACGGCAGGAGGCCAATGGCTTCGAGGTGCTCCGGAAGCCGGAGGAACGACGGCTTCCCGGCGTGGACGAGGGGTACGAGGTGATGCTCCGGGACCGGCTGCCGTTGAGGTTCCGCAGGCCCTCGGCGGCGAAGGGAGACGTCCAGTTCACCCGCGTCACCTATGACGGACGACTGCGGGTCACCGACGTGGACCTGCTGCGTCGGGCCTTGACCCAGGGGCTCGGCAAAGCCAAGGCGTACGGCTGCGGGCTGATGACTCTCGCACCGGTGAGCGGCGCTACGGAGAGGACGGCATGAGCACGGTCGGCAGGCGCGGGGCAGCCACTCCACGCGAACTGACCCGGGTCGGGGACCGGTCGTCGTTCCTGTACCTGGAGCGGTGCAAGGTGAGCCGGGACAACAACGCGATCACCGCGACAGACGCGGACGGGGTGCGGCACATCCCGTCCGCGACGATCGGCACCCTGTTGCTCGGGCCGGGCACCGAAGTGACCCATCAGGCGATGACGCTGCTCGGGGACAGCGGTGCCGGTGTGGTGTGGGTGGGGGAACGCGCGGTGCGCTACTACGCGGGTGGGCGTGCCCTGAACCGCTCCTCCTCCCTCGCGGAGGCCCAGGCTTCGGCGTGGGCGAACCAGCAGCGCCGGCTCGGTGTGGCCCGGGCCATGTACCGACTGAGGTTCCCCGACGAGGACCCCTCCTCGTGCACCCGTCAGCAGCTGCTGGGCATGGAGGGACGCCGTCTGAAGGAGTGCTACCGCCGCGAGTCGGCGCGGACGGGCGTGCCGTGGCTGCGTCGTGATTACGACCGGGAGGACTTCGCCGCGGGCGACGCGGCGAACCAGGCGGTCACGGCCGCGGCCCAGTGCATGTACGGGGTGGCCCACGCCGTGGTCGCCGCGCTCGGTTGCTCCCCGGCCCTCGGCTTCGTCCACTCGGGCCACGAGTTGTCGTTCGTGATGGACGTGGCGGACCTCTACAAGGTCGAGGCGGCGATCCCGGCGGCGTTCGACGCCGCCGCGGAGGGGCCGGAGGACGTCGCGGGACGGACCCGTCGCGCACTGCGGGACCGCATCCACGCGACGGGTCTGCTGGAGCGTTGCGTAGGGGACGTCCAGTCGCTGCTGGGGGCGGCCCCCGGGGGAACGGACCGCATGACGGTCCAGTCCGACTGGGGCATCCGCCTGGAGAGCGGACGCAACCACGACGACGGGAACGAGTGGTGACCGTCATCGTCCTCGCCAGCTGCCCTGCCGGACTCCGGGGCTTCCTCACCCGCTGGCTCCAGGAGGTCTCTCCCGGAGTCTTCGTCGGCCGGCCCTCGGCCCGGGTGCGACAGGTCCTGTGGGACGAGGTGCAGGAGTACTCGGGCAACGGTCGTGCGCTCCTCGTCCACCATGCGGACAACGAGCAGGGTTTCGCCTTCGACGCCCACGAGCACGCCTGGCAGCCGGTGGACCACGACGGGCTCACCCTGATCCGGCGGCCGGCGGCAGGCGGTGGGCGGCAGGCACCGACGTGGACACCCGCGGACGATCTCGACCCGGCACCCGACAGGAAGCCGCCGCCGCCTTCCCACCAGGGCTGGAGCAAGGCCGCCAAGCGTCGGAGATTCGGTCAGGGAAGGTGACGCAGTCCACCGAACGTCCCGTTCCGTACCGGTAAACACTGTGGTGCGGTACTCCTGCGCTCGTGTCAACTCTCCTGCTACACAGGTCATATGAACAGAACCCTCGCTTTGTGCGTTCCCCGTCCCCGTACCGTCGCCCTCACCGCCGTCGCCGGTTCGCTGGCGCTGCTCGCGCTCGCGCCGTTGCCCGTCGCCGCCCGGCAGGGGCAGGCGTCCGTGGTGGAGGCGGCGGCTTCCACTCCGGCCGCGGTGTCCGGGCGGGGCGGGGTGGTGCGGCCGGTCGACGCGGTCACCGCGCTGTTGGTGGAGCGGCTGTTGGTGGCCGACGTGGTGGCCGCGGCCAAGTACGGGACGGTGCTGCCGATCGAGGACCCGGTGCGGGAGCGGCAGGTCCTGGAGGACGTGACGAGGCGGGCGGCGGCGATGGGGCTGGACCCGGTGCACGCGGCGGCGGTGTTCCGGGACCAGATGGAGGCGGGGAAGAAGGTGCAGCGGGCGTTGTTCGCCCGGTGGGACGCCCACCCCGAGGAGCGGCCGAGCGGGCGGCCGGACCTGACCCGGGAGGTGCGGCCGGTGTTGGACCGGATCACCACGCGGCTGCTGGACGCGTTGAAGGCGTCCCAGCGGGAGCGGGCGGCGGCGTCCTGCCCGTTCTCGGTCTCCGTGTCGGCGGCGGGGCAGGCGTACGCACGGGAGTTGGACCGGCTGCACACCGTGAGCCTGCTCCGCGGCTTGCGCAGCGTCTGCACGGGGTGAGCCCCCGTGCCGGGCCCGTCGTGCGCGCCGCAGGCGGCACGGACGACGGGCCCGGGGTCCGGCTACGACACGATGTCCTTGCGCCCAAAGCCGCGGAAGGCCAGGGCGAACAGGACGATCGCGTAGGCGAGGGAGACGGACGCGCCCTGGATCATGCCGCCCCATTCGGGGCGGGGTTGGACGGCGTCGGCCCAGGCGAACTGCCAGTGCGCGGGGAGGAAGTCGCGCCAGTCGCCGAGGGCGGTGACCGCGTCGAGGACGTTGCCGACGATGGTGAGTCCGACCGCGCCGCCGACCGCGCCGAGCGGGGCGTCGGTACGGGTGGAGAGCCAGAACGCCAGTCCCGCGGTGACCAGTTGGGAGACGAAGACGTACCCGATGACGACGACCAGGCGCCCGGCTGCGGTGCCTGCGTCGAGGGTGCCGCCGGTGGGGATGTGCAGCGGGCCCCAGCCGTAGAGGACGGTGCCGACCAGGAGGCCGACGACGGGCAGCAGCACGATCGCCGCGAGGCTCATGCCGAGGGCGACGGTGAGCTTGGACCACAGCAGCCGGGCCCGGGGCACGGGTGCGGCGAGCAGGTAGCGCAGGGACGACCAGCTCGCCTCGGAGGCGACGGTGTCGCCGCAGAACAGGGCGACGGGGATCACCAGCAGGAAGCCCGCGGACACGAACAGGCAGGTGGCGGCGAAGTTGGCGCCGGACGCGGTGGCGGTGTCCATGAGGGAGATCCGCTCGGCGGCGCCCTCCCGTTCGGCGGGGTCGCCGCCGATGGCGAAGGCCGCGGCGAGCACGAACGGGAGCAGTCCGAGGACGGCGCCCATGACCAGGGTGCGGCGGCGGCGCAGTTGGCGGACGAGTTCGACGCGGAGCGGCAGGGTGGCGCCGGCCCGGTAGCCGGGGGCCGACTCGGTGGCGGGGACGGGCCGGGCCGTGGTCTGCGGCTGCTCCACCGGGGGGTTCTCGGTGGCGGTCACTGCGGGCCTCCGATCAGGGTGAGGAAGGCGTCTTCCAGTCGGCGGTGCGGGCCCAGGGAGGTGACGGGGACCTCCAGGCGCACCAGGTCGGCGAGGAGGGTGCGGGAGGTGTCGGGGCCGGCTTCGGCGAGCCGGACCAGGAGTCCGTCGTCGGTGCGCACGGCGGAGGCGACGCCGGGGAGGGCGGCGATCTTCTCGACCAGGGGGTCGGGGACCTCGCCGGCCAGGCCCACGTGCAGGGCGTCGCCGGAGCCGACGATCTCGTCGACGGGCCCGGCCTGGACCAGTTGACCGCGGTCCATGACGACCAGGTGGGTGCAGGACTGTTCGACTTCGGAGAGGAGGTGGCTGGAGACGATCACGGTGCGGCCGGCGGCAGCGTAGCGGATCATCACCTCGCGCATCTCGCGGATCTGTGGCGGGTCGAGTCCGTTGGTGGGTTCGTCGAGGATCAGCAGGTCCGGCAGGCCGAGCATGGCCTGGGCGAGCGCGAGTCGTTGCCGCATGCCCTGGGAGTAGGTGCGCACCGCGCGGGCGAGGGCGTCGCCGAGGCCGGCGATCTCCAGGGCCTCGTCGAGGTGGGCGTCGGCGGCGGGGCGGCCGGTGGCCCGCCAGTAGAGGTCCAGGTTCTCGCGGCCGGTGAGGTGCGGCAGGAAGCCGGCGCCCTCGACGAAGGCGCCGACCCGGGAGAGCACGGGTGCGCCGGGGCGGATGGCGTGGCCGAAGACCCGGATCTCGCCGGCGTCGGGACGGATGAGGCCCATGAGCATGCGCAGGGTGGTGGTCTTGCCGGCACCGTTGGGGCCGAGGAGTCCGAGGACCTGGCCCTTCTCGACCCGGAAGGAGAGCTCGCGGACCGCGTACCGGTCGGTGGCGCCCGCGTACCGCTTGCTGAGGCCGGTGATCTGGAGCGGGACCTCCGCGAGGTCGGGGTCCGGGGCGACGGGGGCGGTCCGGCGGCGGCCGGTCAGCAGCAGCGCGGCGGCGACGACCACGGCGGCCGGCGGCAGCGTCCACACCCAGCTCGGCAGCGGGGCTGCGGCGGTCTCCACGTCCGGTGCGGTGGGCACGTCGAGGGCACCGCGGACGGTGACGCCGTACGTGGCGGGGGCGGTCGGGGAGGCGTAGCCGAGGTCGGTGGAGGACACGGCGAGGCGGAGCCGGTGGCCGCGCTGCACCTCGTGGTCGATGGCGGGGAGGGTGAGGGTGACCTCCTTGCTGCGGCCCTCGCCGAGTCCGTCGACGCGCAGCGGGGCGACGAGTTGGGCGGGCAGCACCTGCTGGGTGCCGTCCGGGCCGACGTCGTACACCTTGGCGAAGAGCACGGCTTCGGGGGCGGTGGAGGTGACCTCGACCCGGACCCGGGGGGTGCCGGTGATGCGGAGGTCCTCGGTGAGCGGCGCCGAGTCGAAGCGGGCGAACTGGCCGGGGAAGTCGAGGGAGATGCCCAGGCCGAGCGCGGAGAGCTGGGAGAGGCCCGCGCCGCCACCGGCGGCGCCGAGGCCGGGGAGTCCGGAGACCGCGGGCGGGCTGGCGCCGGCCGGGTTGGCGAAGGTCTGCGGGCGGCCGGTCAGGGCGACGGCGCGGGTGCTGCCGGTCAGGCCGGGGTAGGTGTCCGCGTCGGCGCCGCGGAGCTGGGCCGCGCCGTTGGTGGAGTCGAGCCCGCCGGTGCGGGTGACCCGGAAGGCGGGGCCGGTGTCGACGTCCTCGTCGCCCTTGAGGTGCCGGTCGAACCAGCGGGTGATGCGGGCCTCGACCCGGTCGCCCTCCTGGTCGCCGCCGTCGTGGCCGCCGTGGGTCCAGTCGACGGCGACGGGGGCGCCGCCCGCGCGCAGCTGCCGGGCCAGGGCGTCGGTCTGGTCCAGGGTGAACAGGGAGTCGTGCTGGCCCTGGACGAGCAGGGCGGGCGCGGTGATCCGGTCGGCGACGGCGGCCGGGGAGCGGGCCTCCAGCAGGGCGCGGGCCGCGTCGTCGGGGGCGCCGCGCTCGGCGATCCGCTCGTACATCCGGCACAGTTCGGGTTCGAAGCGGTGGCAGCCGCCGCCGGCGTTGACGAACAGTCCGGCCCAGGTCTTCTTGAACACGCCGCCGGGGAACAGGGCGTCGGCGAGGTTGCCGTAGGTGATCCGGGGCGCGAGGGCGTCGACCCGGTCGTCGTGGCCGGCGGTGAGCAGGGAGATCGCGCCGCCGTAGGAGGCGCCGGACATGCCGACCCGCGGGTCGCCCTCGCCGTCGAGGCGGACCTCGGGGCGTTCGGCGAGCCAGTCGATCAGCCGGGAGACGTCGGCGACCTCGCCCTTCGGGTCGTTGAGCCCGATGCGTCCGTCGGAGTCGCCGAAGCCCCGGGCGGACCAGGTCAGCACCGCGTAGCCGGCGCGGGCGAGGTCCTCGGCCTGTTCGCGGACGTCGTCCTTGTCGCCGCCGAAGCCGTGTCCGAGCAGGACGGCGGGGCGGCGGCCGGCATCGCCGGCGGTGAAGTACGCGGTGTCGATGCGGGCGTCGCCGGTGTCGAGGACGCGGTCGGTGCGGTGCACCGGGGGCGGGTCGTCTGCGGCGGCGGCCGTCCAGGTGCCGGCCGCGGCGAGCAGCGCGACGCCGGCCACGGCGGCGAGCGTCCGCCGGGGGCGGCGCAGCCGGGGTGGCCGGGGCGTTCGGGGTTCCATGCGCTCCACCGTAAGCGGAGGGCGTCACCGTTCGGACGGCCCGGGGGGTGAACCGGGGCCCGTCCCCGGGGAGTACGCGGCCCGCGGGCCGTACCGCGGGTGCGGTACGGCCCGGGTGCCGGGGCGGCTCAGTGGTTGCGGGGGAAGCCGAGGTCGACGCCGGCGGGGGCGTCGGCGGGGTCGGGCCAGCGGGTGGTGACGACCTTGCCGCGGGTGTAGAAGTGGACGCCGTCCTTGCCGTAGATGTGGTGGTCGCCGAAGAGGGAGTCCTTCCAGCCGCCGAAGGAGTGGTAGCCCACGGGGACCGGGATCGGCACGTTGACGCCGACCATGCCGGCCTGGACCTCCAGTTGGAAGCGGCGGGCGGCGCCCCCGTCGCGGGTGAAGACGGCGGTGCCGTTGCCGTAGGGGGAGGCGTTGACGAGGGCCAGGCCCTCCTCGTATGTGTCGGCGCGCAGCACGCACAGCACCGGGCCGAAGATCTCGTCCCGGTAGGCGTCCGCCGTGACGGGCACCCGGTCCAGCAGCGAGATGCCGATCCAGTGGCCGTCCTCGTGGCCGGGGACGGTGAAGCCGGTGCCGTCGAGGACCACCTCGGCGCCCTGGGCGGCGGCCCCGCGCACGTAGGAGGCGACCTTGTCGCGGTGGGCGGCGGTGATCAGCGGGCCCATCTCGGAGGCGGGGTCGTGGCCGGGGCCGATGGTGATCTTCTCGGCGCGTTCCTTGATGCGGGCGACGAGGTCGTCGCCGATCGCGCCCACGGCGACCACCGCGGAGACGGCCATGCAGCGTTCGCCGGCGGAGCCGTAGGCGGCGGAGACGGCCGCGTCGGCGGCGGCGTCGAGGTCGGCGTCCGGCAGCACCAGCATGTGGTTCTTGGCGCCGCCGAGGGCCTGGACGCGCTTGCCGTGGGCGGTGGCGGTGGCGTGGACGTACCGGGCGATGGGGGTGGAGCCGACGAAGGAGACGGCGGCCACGTCCGGGTGCTCCAACAGCCGGTCCACGGCCACCTTGTCGCCCTGGACGACGTTGAACACGCCGTCGGGCAGGCCGGCCTCGGCGGCGAGTTCGGCGATCCGCAGGGTGACCGAGGGGTCCTTCTCGGAGGGCTTGAGGACGAAGGTGTTCCCGCAGGCCACGGCGAGCGGGAACATCCACAGCGGCACCATGGCGGGGAAGTTGAACGGGGTGATGCCGACGACCACGCCGAGCGGCTGCCGGATCGAGGCCACGTCCACCCGGCCGGCGACCTCGGTGGAGAGTTCGCCCTTGAGCTGGGTGGTGATCCCGCAGGCCAGTTCGACGACCTCCAGGCCCCGGGCCACCTCGCCGAGCGCGTCGGCGTGGACCTTGCCGTGCTCGGCGGTGATCAGTGCCGCGATCTCGTCGCGGTGGGCGTCGAGCAGGGCGCGGTACCGGAACAGGATCGCGGTGCGCCGGGCGAGCGAGGAGGTGCCCCAGGTGGCGAACGCCTCCCGGGCCGCGGCGACCGCGGCGTCCACCTCTTCGACGGACGCGAACGCTACCCGGCCGGTGACCTCGCCGGTGGCGGGGTCGGTGACCGGACCGTGGGCGTTCGAGGTCCCTTCGACGGCCTTCCCGCCGATCCAGTGGTGGACGGTCTTCGTCATGTCGGGTCGCTCTCCCTAGTTCTCGGGTGTTCTCGCGGCCGGTCCGGGCGGGTGGGCACCGTCCGGTGCGCGGGTCGTGCCGGCCGTTGCGGCGGACGGCCCCGGATCACAGCGGACGGTGCCGGGTCGCGGCCCGCCGCTCGTACGCGATGCGGGCCGCGCGGGCGGCTGCCCGGGTCGCGGTGGCCGCCACGGGCACATCCCACCACGCCTGCGCCGGGGGCGCCCCCGACACAGTGTCGGGTGTTCGGGTCTCCGTGTAGACACATGTGGGGACGTCGGCGGCGCGGGCGGTGGCGAGGGCGGTGCGCAGTTCGGCGACGGTGCCGGCGCGCAGCACCCGCATGCCGAGGCTGGCCGCGTTGGCGGCGAGGTCCACCGGCAGCGGGTCGCCGGTGAAGGCGCCGTCCGCGGCCCGGTGGCGGTAGGCGGTGCCGAAACCCTCGCCGCCCACGGTCTCGGAGAGTCCGCCGATGGAGGCGTAGCCGTGGTTCTGGAGGATCACCACCTTGATGGGCAGGCCCTCCTGGACGGCGGTGACGAGTTCGGTGGGGAGCATCAGATAGGTGCCGTCGCCGACCAGCGCCCACACCGGCCGGTCGGGGGCGGCCAGGGCGACGCCGAGGGCGGCCGGGATCTCGTAGCCCATGCAGGAGTAGCCGTACTCCAGGTGGTACTGGTCGCGGGAGCGGGTCCGCCACAGCTTGTGCAGGTCGCCGGGGAGGGAGCCGGCGGCGTTGATGACGACGTCCTCGCCGGTGACCAGGGCGTCGAGGGCACCGAGGACCTGGGTCTGGGTGGGGCGGGCGGTGGGGTCGGGGGCGGCGTAGACGGCGTCCACGCGCGCCTCCCAGTCGGCCTTGGCGCCGGCGTACTCGGCCGCGTACGCCGGGTCGGGGGCGTGGCGGCGGCCGGGGCCCGGGGCGTGGAGCGCCCGGGTGAGGGCCTCCAAGCCGGCGCGGGCGTCCGCGATCAGCGGCAGGCCGGCCATCTTGTGGCCGTCGTAGGGGGCGATGTTCAGGTTGAGGAAGCGGGCGGTGGGCGGGAAGAGGGTGCCGGAGGCGGTGGTGAAGTCGGTCCAGCGGGTGCCGACGCCGATCACCAGGTCCGCGGTGCGGGCCAGGGCGTCGGCGGTGGCCGTGCCGGTGTGTCCGATGCCGCCCACGTCGGCGGGGTGGTCCCAGGGCAGGGCTCCCTTGCCGGCCTGGGTGGCGGCGACGGGGGCGCCGGTCGCCTCGGCGAAGGCGCGCAGCGCGTCCTCGGCGCGGCTGTGCCGCACCCCGCCGCCGGCGACGACCAGGGGCCGGCGGGCGGCGCGGACCGCGGCGACGGCGGCGGCCAGTTCGACCGGGTCGGGCGCCGGCCGGCGCACCGTCCACACCCGCGGGCGGAAGAACTCCTCGGGCCAGGGGTACGCCTCGGCCTGCACGTCCTGCGGCAGCGCCAGGGTGACGGCCCCGGTGGCGACGGGGTCGGTGAGCACCCGCACGGCCTGGAGGGCCGCCGGGACCAGGGCCTCCGGGCGGGTGATCCGGTCGAAGTAGCGGGAGACCGGTCGCAGGCAGTCGTTGACGGACACGTCGCCCGCCCAGGGCACTTCGAGCTGTTGCAGGACGGGGTCGGCGGGGCGGGTGGCGAAGGTGTCGCCGGGCAGCAGCAGCACCGGCAGGTGGTTGACGGTGGCCAGGGCCGCGCCGGTGACCAGGTTGGTGGCGCCGGGGCCGATGGAGGTGGTGACGGCGTGGGTGCGGAGCCGGCCGCACTGGCGTGCGTAGCCGACCGCCGCGTGCACCATCGCCTGTTCGTTGCGGCCCTGGTGGAACGGCATGGCCCCGCCCTGTTCCAGCAGCGCCTGGCCGATCCCGGCGACGTTGCCGTGCCCGAAGATTCCCCACACGGCGTCGACGAGCCGGTGGCGTTCGCCGTCGCGTTCGGTGTGCTGGACGGTGAGGAAGCGGACGAGCGCCTGGGCGACGGTGAGCGTGGTGGTGCCGGTCATCGGTGCCTCGGGGGGTCGGCGGGGCGGGAGTTCACCGGTAGCCCTGCGGGTGGTCGGGGTGGAAGCTGATCAGCCACTCCCGCCGGGGGCCGGCCATCACGTTCAGGTAGTACATCGGGTGGTCGGGGGCGGCGACCGACGGGCCGTGCCAGCCGTCGGGCACCAGCACCGCGTCCCCGCTGCGGACCTCGGCGAGCAGGTCGGTGCCGTCGTCCCGGGAGCGGGAGACCCGCTGGTACCCGAAGCCGGGCAGCCCGTCCCGGGAGGGCTTGCAGCGGTAGTAGTAGATCTCCTCCAGCTCGCTCTCCCGGCCCGGCAGCCGTTCGTCGTGCTTGTGCGGGGGGTACGAGGACCAGTTGCCGCCGGGGGTGACGACCTCCACCGCGATGAGCCGTTCGCAGTCGAAGGCGTCGACCGCGGCGAAGTTGCGGACCTCCCGGGCGGTCAGTCCGCTGCCGCGGGCTTCGACGGGGACCTCCGGCGCGGGGCCGTAGCGGGCGGGGAGCCGGCGTTCGCACTTCGCCCCCGCCAGGGCGAAGAGGCCGCCGGTGCCGGAGCTGATGCCGACGTAGGCGTCGCGGGGCACGTACGCGAAGTCGCTGACCCCCTCGAACACGTCCCGGCGGCCCACCAACTCCATGACCCGGCGGTCCACCCGGACCGTGCAGCTGCCCTCCAGCGGGAGCACGATCCACTCGCTGTCCCCGGTGACCAGGGTGTGCGCGGTGTCCGGTTCCAGGCTCAGCACCCGTAGACCGGCGTAGGACCAGCCGGCGTGGCGCGGCTCGATCATGAGGTCGTAGGCGTCGCGCCGGGCGATTCCGTCGGGGAGGTGGTGGCGGCTGTTCTTCATGGGGTGCCCCTACCCATCCGACGGCCGTCGCTCCCGCGGGGCGGCCGGAAGCGGCCGGGTGCCGGGGGCGCTCGGCCCCTCGGCGGCCCGCGGACGCCCGGGGCCGGTCACCGCACCTCGCCCGCGGTGAGCGCCGCCTCGATCTCCCCCGGTTCGGGCATCGCGGAGGAGCACTCCAGCCGGGAGGCGACGATCGCGCCGGCCGCGTTGGCGTACCGCAGGGTGCGTTCCCGTGCCCAGCCGGACAGCAGTCCGTGGCAGAGCGCACCGCCGAAGGCGTCGCCCGCGCCCAGCCCGTTGAGCACGGTGACGGGCAGCGGCGGCACCTCGACGCGTTCGCCGTCCGCGGCGAGCGCCAGCACCCCGGCGGGTCCCCGTTTCACCACGGCGAGCCGCACCCCGGCCGCGAGCAGCGCCTCGGCCGCCGCCCACGGGTCGCGTTCGCCGGTGGCCACCTCCACCTCGTCGAGGTTGCCGACCGCGACGGTGGCGTGCGCGAGGGCGCGGGCGTAGTGCGGGCGCGCGCGGGCCGGGTCGGTCCAGAACGTCGGCCGCCAGTCGAGGTCGAAGACGGTGACGGCGTCCGGCGGGGCGGCCCGGGCGCGGTGGGCGAGGGCGGCGAGGGTCGCGGTCCGGCTGGGCTCCTCGCTGAGTCCGGTGCCGGTGATCCAGAAGACCCGGGCGGCGGCGACCGCGTCGAGGTCCAGCTCGTGCGGGTGGATCACCAGGTCGGGGGCCTTGGGCCGGCGGTAGAAGAGGAGCGGGAAGTCGTCCGGCGGGAACACCTCGCAGAAGGTGACGGGGGTCTGGGCGCCCGCCACGGGGGTGACCCAGCGGTCGTCCACCCCGAACGCGCGCAGGGCGCGGTGCAGATAGCTGCCGAAGGCGTCCGGCCCGGTGCGGGTGATGACCGCGCTGGTGCGGCCGAGCCGGGCCGCCGCGACGGCGACGTTGGTCGCCGAGCCGCCGAGGAACTTGCCGAAGGTCGTCACCTCGGCGAGGGGCACTCCGGTCTGGAGCGGGTAGAGGTCGACGCCGATCCGCCCCATGGTGAGGACGTCGAACCGGGCCCCGGGCGCGGGGGCGTCCTCCTGCGGCGTGCGGTCCTGCGGGCCGGTCACCTGGGCGTCCCTTCCCCGGGGGCCTACGCCGGTGGTGCGGTGCACGGGCGGTGCACCGGTGATCGTTCCGGCGTCGTGGGGTCCACGTCTAGTGCCCCCGCGGAACGCTGTCAACACATTGTCCGGACATTCGGACCAGTCCTTGACACCCTTCTCGACCGGCCGGAGGGTGATCCGCATGACGACTCCGGCCGGGCCCCGGCCCGCCCCGCCCGCCCGCATCCGCATCGGTTCGGCACCCGACTCCTGGGGCGTCTGGTTCGCCGAGGACCCCCGGCAGGTGCCCTGGCCCCGCTTCCTCGACGAGGTGGCCGCGGCCGGCTACGAGTGGATCGAGTTGGGCCCGTACGGCTACCTGCCCACCGACCCGGCGGTGCTCGCCGAGGAGACCGGGCGCCGGGGACTGCGGATCAGCGCCGGCACCGTCTTCGCCCCGCTGCACCACGGGGACGCCGCCTGGGAGCGCACCCGGGAGCGGGTCGCCGAGGTCGCCGAACTGGCCCGGGCGACGGGCGCGGAGCACCTCGTGGTCATCCCCTCCTTCTGGCGCGACGACCGGACCGGTGCGGTGCTGGATGAGCGGACGCTCACCGCGGCGCAGTGGCGCGCGCTGACCTCCCGGAGCGAGTGGCTGGGGCGCGAGGTGCGGGAGCGGTTCGGGCTGCGCCTGGTGGTCCATCCGCACGCCGACACCCACGTCGACACCGAGGAGAACGTCGTCCGCCTGCTCGACGGCACCGATCCGGAACTGGTCTCGCTGTGCCTGGACACCGGCCACTACGCCTACTGCGGGGGCGACGCCGTGCGGTTGATCGAGACCCACGGCGAGCGCATCGGCTATCTGCACCTCAAGCAGGTGGACCCGGCGGTCCTCGCCGGGGTGCGGGCGGAGGGCCTGCCGTTCGGGCCGGCCGTGGCCCGGGGCGTGATGTGCGAGCCGCCCGCGGGGGTGCCCGACCTCGGACCGGTCCTGACGGCGGCCCGCGCGCTGGACGCGGACCTGTTCGCGGTCGTGGAGCAGGACATGTACCCCTGCGATCCGGACGCCCCGTTGCCCATCGCCCGGCGCACCCGGTCGTTCCTGCGGTCCTGCGGGGTGTGAGCCGGCGCGGGGCGGGGCGCGCCGGCCGCGCATGTCATGGATTCACACGACTTGCGTCACACCTTCCCCACAAGCCCGCGTATCGCCGCCCGCCCCGTCGCCCCGCGGACACAGGCTGGGTGACCGTCAGCGCGCCCGGCCCCACGGTGGCCCCACCACCCCCGCGGCGCGGACGGAAGGCCCGACCGTGACCGACGCCACAGGCACCAACGGCACCACCGACACGACCCTCTGGTCGTACCAGCACATCGCCGCCCACATCCGCGTCCAACGCGCTACCGTCCGCTCGTACCGCAGGCACGGGCTGATGCCCCCGCCCGACGCGGTGCGGGACGGCACGCCCTACTGGTACGCGGACACCGTGCGGACCTGGGCCGCGATGCGCCCGCGCAACCGCCGGGGCGGATGACCGGCCCACTCTTTGCTTTATACCCCCCAGGGGTATATCTTGGGTGGTGTCGGGGCGCCGGAAACGGACCCCGCCCCCGACTTCCCGCGCGCCGCCCGGCCGCGGCCCCGCACACCGAGCACGCCCGAGACACCCGAGGAGAACGCCATGAGCGCCCAGACCCAGGACTCCGTGACCACCGTCTACCAGGTGACGGGCATGACCTGCGGCCACTGCGAGGGCGCCGTCTCCACCGAGATCTCCGCACTCCCCGGAGTCAGCTCGGTGAAGGCGGTCGCCGCCACCGGCCTGGTCACCGTGGTCTCCACCGCCGACCTGGACGACGAGGCCGTGCGCGGCGCCGTCGACGAGGCGGGCTACGAACTCACCGGTCGCGCCTGACCGCCCGAGCCGGACGTCGGTCCCCTCACCCAAGGGGGGCCGACGTCCGGCTCGTTCCGTTTCCGCCCCCCGTACCGACCGTCCGGCGTCCCACGGAGCGAGAATCCCGGCCTCCCTCGCCAAAGCGAACCCGTTTCCGGGCGTTCGGCGCTACCGTAGGCCGCAGCGGCACGAGGGAGAGGCGCCCACCGTTGTCCCGCGGTCCACGCACGAGGTGTGGCCGAGGACATTCCGGTAACTATCCCCGAGGCCCTTCACAGACCCCACGCAACATCCTTACGCTTGAACCCCGATCGCCATATCGGGCTCTTGCGCAGGTAGATGGACATATGCAGGAGACATAGATCACAGCATTCCCGACGTAACCATCGTGGATGCTGTTGAGTCTAAGAAGGCGATGCCAGGAACGTCTTGGGGGGCGTTTCTGACATCGGGGATGTCTTGGGGGACGTCTCCGAAGTGCGTTGCCGGGGCACGTGCACCGGGGAGCTTTGAGCGGCCCTCCCGTACGTACGGGTCCCGGCAGATCGCAGTGCCGCCCGACCCCCAGCAGCAGGTGCTGCCCTTGAGCGCCCGGCCGGATCCCGTGGGGGGAATCCGCACCGGGACAAAGGAAGGCGTCCCGTTCGTCGGCCCGTGGGGGGACTGACGGTGGGACGCCTTCCGCCTTTCTCGGCCCCGGACGCTCGCCCCGGGCACGGCGAACCTCGACGGCACGGCGACTTCGGCGCCCGCCCCCCGTAGACCCTCCGCGCGCCCGTACGCGTCCGCACGCCCCTCAGTGGCAGATTCCCGCACCCCCCACACCCCACGCGCCCCGGTGGACCGTCCCGGCCCCGTACGCCCCGTACGGGCCCGTGGCCCGCCCCGGCGCTCCCGGGCCTCCGGACCTCGACGGCGCGCCCCTCGACAGGCCCGGGAAACGCGATCGGGCACCGCACGCCTGCGATGCCCGATGGACCGTTCCCGTGGCGCGCCCTGCGTGCCACGGCCTCACACTTCACGGACGCCGGGGAACACCGCCCCCCGGACCGGGCGGCGTCCCGTGCGTCCCGCGGTCACGCACCGGCCGGAACCCTCCGGTGCGATTCCATGCCGTTCGTCCCAGCCGGACCCTTCCCGTTCCGGCCGGACGCTCAACGGCGTCCGCCGGTCAGCGGGACTCGACCGGCACGAAGTCGCGCTCGACGACCCCGGTGTAGATCTGCCGCGGACGGCCGATGCGGGAACCCGGCTCCTTGATCATCTCGTGCCACTGGGCGATCCAGCCGGGCAGTCGACCGAGCGCGAAGAGCACGGTGAACATCTCGGTCGGGAAGCCCATGGCCCGGTAGATCAGGCCGGTGTAGAAGTCGACGTTCGGGTAGAGCTTGCGCGAGACGAAGTAGTCGTCGGCCAGCGCGTGCTCCTCCAGCTTGAGGGCGATGTCCAGCAGCTCGTCGGACTTGCCGAGGGCGGAGAGGACGTCGTGCGCCGCCGCCTTGATGATCTTCGCCCGGGGGTCGAAGTTCTTGTAGACGCGGTGCCCGAAGCCCATGAGCTTCACGCCGTCTTCCTTGTTCTTCACCTTGCGGATGAAGGAGTCGACGTCACCGCCGGACGCCTGGATGCCCTCCAGCATCTCCAGCACGCTCTGGTTGGCGCCGCCGTGCAGCGGGCCCCACAGCGCGGAGATGCCGGCCGAGATCGAGGCGAACATGTTGGCCTGCGAGGAGCCCACCAGCCGGACGGTGGACGTCGAACAGTTCTGCTCGTGGTCCGCGTGCAGGATGAGCAGCTTGTCCAGCGCCGCCACGACGACCGGGTCGGGCACGTACTCCTGCGCGGGCACCGAGAAGGTCATGCGCAGGAAGTTCTCGACGTAGCCGAGGTCGTTGCGCGGGTAGACGAACGGGTGGCCGATCGACTTCTTGTAGGCGTACGCAGCGATGGTGGGCAGCTTGGCCAGCAGCCGGATCGTGGACAGGTGCCGCTGCTGCTCGTCGAACGGGTTGTGGCTGTCCTGGTAGAACGTGGACAGTGCGCTGACCACGGACGAGAGCATCGCCATCGGGTGCGCGTCCCGCGGGAAGCCGTCGAAGAAGCGCTTGACGTCCTCGTGCAGCAGCGTGTGCTGGGTGATCTCGTTGCGGAAGACGTCGCCCTCGTCAACGGTCGGCAGTTCGCCGTTGATCAGCAGGTACGCCACCTCCAGGAAGCTGGAGTGCTCGGCGAGCTGCTCGATCGGGTAACCGCGGTAGCGCAGGATGCCCTGCTCACCGTCGAGATAGGTGATCGCCGACTTGTACGCGGCCGTGTTGCCGTAGCCGCTGTCGAGCGTCACCAGGCCCGTCTGGGCGCGAAGCTTCCCGATGTCGAAGCCGGCGTCACCGACGGTACTGTCGATCACGGGGTAGGTGTACTCACCGTCACCGAACCGTACTACTACCGAGTTGTCGCGGTTTTCGAGTTTCTCGCTCACGTCTTCCCTCACCGACGTAGTGCCTCATCTTCGAGGTGCCCTGATGTGTCTCTACCATCCCCCAGGTGGCGCACCGGAGGGTGCACTGGGGGTCGAGCGCTGGGCTACTTGGCGGCACTGAGTGCCGCCAAGCCTGCCTATCCTGCCCCCTTCGCCCTGGTTCCGAAAGCCTCGTGTGACCTTTCCGACTCGTTTGATCGATCAAACCGACCCATGGGGGTCGGATCGGTCGGAACGTTCCCGGAGCCGGACCTCCCGGCCAGCCGGAAGTCCAGGGCGGTGCAGCGACGCCCCGCCGACACCGTGCGCACCGCCTGGCCCAGGGCCTTGCGGGAGCCCACGAGGACGACGAGCTTCTTGGCGCGCGTCACCGCCGTGTAGAGCAGATTGCGTTGCAGCATCATCCACGCCCCCGTGGTGACGGGGATCACGACGGCTGGATATTCGCTCCCCTGCGAACGGTGGATGGTCACCGCGTAGGCGTGGGCGAGTTCGTCCAGTTCGTCGAAGTCGTACGGCACCTCCTCGTCCTCGTCCGTCACCACCGTCAGGCGCTGTTCGTCCAGGTCGAGCGAGGTGACGACGCCGACGGTGCCGTTGAAGACCCCGCTGGTGCCCTTCTCGTAGTTGTTGCGGACCTGGGTGACCTTGTCGCCGACCCGGAAGACCCGGCCGCCGAACCGCTTTTCCGGCAGGTCGGGACGGCCCGGGGTGATCGACTGCTGGAGGAGCGCGTTCAGGTTCCCCGCTCCGGCGGGGCCCCGGTGCATGGGCGCGAGCACCTGGACGTCCCGCCGCGGATCCAAACCGAATTTGGCCGGAATCCGTCGGGCGGCGACATCGACGGTGAGCCGGCCGGCCTCCTCGGTGTCCTCCTCCACGAAGAGGAAGAAGTCCGCCAGATCCCGGGTGACGGGCGGCAGACCGGAGTTGATCCGGTGGGCGTTGGTGACCACCCCGGACTCCTGGGCCTGCCGGAAGATCCTGGTCAGCCGCACGGCCGGAACCGGACCCCCGTCCGCGAGCAGGTCCCGCAGCACCTCGCCGGCGCCGACGCTGGGCAACTGGTCGACGTCCCCCACGAACAGCAGGTGCGCCCCCGGCGCCACCGCCTTGACCAGCTTGTTGGCCAACAACAGGTCCAACATCGACGCCTCGTCCACCACCACCAGGTCCGCGTCCAGCGGACGGTCCCGGTCGTAGGAGGCGTCGCCGCCCGGCTTCAGCTCCAGCAGCCGGTGCACCGTCGACGCCTCCGCCCCGGTCAGCTCGGCCAGCCGCTTGGCGGCCCGGCCGGTGGGCGCGGCCAGCACCACCTTCGCCCGCTTGGCCCGGGCCAGCTCAACGATCGACCGCACGGTGAAGGACTTCCCGCAGCCCGGGCCGCCGGTGAGGACGGCGACCTTGCGGGTGAGCGCCAGGCGGACGGCCTGCTCCTGCTCCGGCGCCAACTCGGCGCCGGTCCGCTTCGCGAGCCAGGCCAGCGCCTTCTCCCACACCACGTCCTGGAACACCGGCATCCGGTCCTCCTCGGTGTGCAGCAACCTCAGCACCTGGCCGGACAGGGACAGCTCGGCCCGGTGGAACGGCACCAGGTACACCGCCGTCACCTCCTCGCCCTCGGCGCCGGGCACCCGCTCGCGCACCACGCCCTCCTCTTGGGCGGCGAGTTGGTCCAGGCACTCGATGACCAGACCGGTGTCCACCTGGAGCAGCTTCACCGCATCGGCTATCAGCCGCTCCTCGGGCAGGAAGCAGTGCCCCTGGTCGGTCGACTGGGACAGGGCGTGCTGGAGCCCCGCCTTGACCCGCTCGGGACTGTCGTGCGGGATGCCGACCGACTGGGCGATGCGGTCGGCGGTGAGGAAGCCGATGCCCCAGACGTCGGCGGCCAGCCGGTAGGGCTGGTCCTTGACGACGGCGATCGAGTCGTCGCCGTACTTCTTGTAGATGCGCACCGCGATGGACGTGGACACCTCGACGGTCTGGAGGAAGAGCATGACCTCCTTGATCGCCTTCTGTTCCTCCCAGGCCGCGGCGATCTTCCCGGTGCGCTTGGGGCCCAGCCCCGGCACCTCGACCAGCCGCTTGGGCTCCTCCTCGATGATCCGCAGGGTGTCCACCCCGAAGTGCCGGGTGATCCGGTCGGCGAACACCGGGCCGATGCCCTTGACCAAACCGGAACCCAGGTAGCGGCGGATGCCCTGCACCGTGGCGGGCAGCACGGTCGTGTAGTCGTCGACGTGGAACTGCTTGCCGTACTGCGGATGGGAACCCCACCGCCCCCGCATCCGCAGGGACTCCCCGACCTGCGCCCCGAGCAACGCGCCCACCACCGTGAGGAGGTCGCCGGCGCCACGGCCGGTGTCCACCCGGGCGACGGTGTAGCCGTTCTCCTCGTTGGCGTACGTGATCCGTTCGAGGACCCCCTCGACCTCCGCAGGATTCGCCATGCCCCGACGCTACACGCGCCGGGTGACACCCCGGGCCCGCTCGACGTCCGCCCCGAACGCACGCCGTCCGCCGGGGCGCGCGCCGTGCGCGCCCCGGCGGGCGGTTGCTCAGGGAGCGGCGTGGGCGAGGTAGCGGGCCACCGTCTCGGTCAGCAGCTCCCGGCCGTCCCGCTGCCACAGCACGTCGCTGAACAACTCGACCTCCACCGGCCCCGGGTACCCGGCGGCGTCCACCCGGGCGTGCCAACCCCGCAGGTCGATCACCCCGTCCCCGAGCTGCCCGCGCCCGTTGAGCACCCCCTCGGGCAGCGGGGTGACCCAGTCGGCGAGCTGGAAGGCGTGCACCCGGCCGGCCCGGGCGGCCCGGTCCAGCTGTGCGGGGGCGTGGTCGTCCCACCACACGTGGTAGGTGTCCACGCAGACGCCCACCCGGTCGGCGGGGAACGCCTCGGCCAGGTCGAGGGCCTGCTCCAGGGTGGAGACCGCGCAGCGGTCCGAGGCGAACATCGGGTGCAGCGGCTCGATCGCCAACCGCACCCCGTGCTCGGCGGCGTACGGGGCGAGGACCTCCAGCGCGTCGGCGATCCGGCCGCGCGCCGACCGCAGGTCACGGTCCTCGGGCGGCAACCCGCCGCAGACCAGGACCAGGGTGTCGGTGCCCAGTTCGGCGGCCTCCCGGACGGCGGCCCGGTTGTCCTCCAGGGCCGCGGCCCGGTCGGCCGCGCCGGTCGCGGTGAGGAACCCGCCGCGGCACAGGGTGCTCACGCCCAGCCCGGCCTCGCGCACCAGCCGGGCGGCGGCCCCGACCCCGTACTCCCGCACCGGCTCCCGCCACAGGCCCACCCAGTCCACCCCGGCCAGGGCGCAGGCGTCGACCAGCTCGGGCAGCGTCAGCCCCTTGACGGTCATCTGGTTGATGCTCAGCCGGGAGAGTTCCGCGCCCCGCGGCGCCGGGGCGGTCACTGCGCGACCCCGTGCAGCGCGAGCAGGGAGCGCATCCGGTGGGCGGCGAGCGCCGGATCGGGGAAGAGACCGAGCCCGTCCGCGAGTTCGTAGGCGCGTGCCAGGTGCGGCAGCGAACGCGCCGACTGGAGCCCGCCGACCATGGTGAAGTGCGTCTGGTGCCCGGCAAGCCAGGCCAGGAACACCACACCGGTCTTGTAGTAGCGCGTCGGCGCCCCGAACAGGTGCCGGGCCAGCGGCACGGTCGGGTCCAGCAGTTCCCGGAACTCCGCCGTTCCCGCCGCCCCGCCCGCGTCCAGCCGGCTCAGGGCCCGGGCCGCGACGGGTGCCAGCGGGTCGAGGACGCCCAGCAGCGCGTCGCTGGCGTGCCGCCCGTCGCCCGCGATCAGCTCCGGGTAGTGGAAGTCGTCGCCCGTGTAGCAGCGCACGCCGGCGGGCAGCCTGCGCCGCAGGTCGACCTCGCGGTCGGCGTCCAGCAGGGAGATCTTGACGCCGTCGACCTTCTCGGGATGGGCCGCGATCACATCGAGGAGGGTGTCCGTCGCCGCGTCCAGGTCCGTCGACCCCCAGTAGCCCTCCAGGGCCGGGTCGAACATGGGGCCGAGCCAGTGCAGGACCACCGGACGGGCGGCCTGACGCAGGAGTTCCCCGTAGACGCTGCGGTAGTCGTCGGGCCCGGACGCGGCGGCGGCGAGCGCCCGGGAGGCCATCAGCACGGCGCCGGCGCCCGCCTCCTCGACCACCGCCAACTGCTCCTCGTAGGCCGTGCGGACCTCGGCGAGCGCGGCGACCCCGGTGAGCTGGTCCGTGCCGGCGCCGCAGACGATGCGGCCTCCGACGGCCCGGGCCTCGGCCGCGGAGCGGCGGATCAGCTCGGCCGCGCCGGTCCAGTCGAGGCCCATGCCGCGCTGGGCGGTGTCCATGGCCTCGGCGACGCCTAGGCCGTGCGCCCACAGGTGGCGGCGGAAGGCGAGGGTCGCGTCCCAGTCGACGGCGGCCGGCCCGGCCCCGTCGCCGGCCTCGGCCGCGAGCGGATCGGCGACCACGTGCGCCGCGGCGAACACCACCCGGGAGGCGAAGGGGCCGTGGCCCTCGGCGGGCGGGGCGCCGACGGTGCTCGGCAGGTGGGTGCGGAGGGTCCCGTCCGCGGCGGGCAGGCGCAGCGTCACAGCGACAGCTCCGGAACGTCGAGGCGACGGCCCTCGGCGGCCGAGCGCAGTCCCAGTTCGGCGAGCTGCACCCCGCGGGCGCCCGCGACGAGGTCCCAGGCGTACGGGGCGTCCTGGTAGACGTGGCGCAGGAAGAGTTCCCACTGCGCCTTGAAGCCGTTGTCGAACTCCTCGTTGTCGGGGACCTCCTGCCAGTCGTCGCGGAAGGCGTGGCCGACCGGCAGGTCCGGGTTCCACACCGGCTTGGGGGTCACCGCGCGGTGCTGCACCCGGCAGCCGCGCAGTCCGGCCACGGCCGACCCCTCGGTGCCGTCGACCTGGAACTCCACGAGTTCGTCGCGGTGCACCCGGACCGTCCAGGAGGAGTTGATCTGCGCGACCACGCCGCCGTCGAGTTCGAAGACGCCGTAGGCGGCGTCGTCGGCGGTCGCCGCGTACGGCTCGCCCCGTTCGTCCCAGCGCTCGGGGACGTGGGTCGCGGTCAGCGCCTGCACGGAGCGCACCCGCCCGAACAGTTCGTGCAGCACGTACTCCCAGTGCGGGAACATGTCCAGGACGATGCCGCCGCCGTCCTCGGCGCGGTAGTTCCACGAGGGACGCTGCGCGGGCTGCCCGTCGCCCTCGAAGACCCAGTAGCCGAACTCGCCGCGGACCGACAGGATCCGGCCGAAGAAACCGCCTTCCACCAGCCGGGCGAGCTTGCGGAGTCCGGGTAGAAAGAGCTTGTCCTGGACGACGCCGTGCTTGATGCCGGCCGCCTGCGCGAGCCGGGCGAGTTCCAGCGCCTCGTCGAGGCCGGGGGCGGTCGGCTTCTCGGTGTAGACGTGCTTGCCGGCGGCGATGGCCCGCTTCAGCGCGGGCACCCGGGCCGAGGTGACCTGGGCGTCGAAGTAGATGTCGACGGAGTCGTCCGCGAGCACCGCGTCCAGGTCGGTCGAGGTGTTCTCCGGGTCCAGACCGTGTTCCCTGGCCAAGGCGCGCAGCGCGGGTGCCCGGCGGCCGACGAGCACCGGTTCGGGCCACAGCACGGTGCCGTCGCCGAGGTCGACCCCGCCCTGGGCGCGGATGGCCATGATCGAACGGACCAGGTGCTGCCGGTGGCCCATGCGACCGGTCACGCCGTTCATCGCGATGCGTACTTTCCTGACGGTCATCGGTGTCCTCCCATGCCCCTCACGGGCCGCGTGCGGCTGCTCACGGAAGGGAACAGTAAGCGCTTTCTATTCTCATGTCACCCATCCGGTCGCACCTCGTGTCGATCGGACCGCCCGGGGTGGCCGCGGGATGAGGGGTTCCGCACCCCCGCTCCCGCGGGTTCGCCGGCCGGCCGACGGGCGGGCCGCGTCCCGGCTAGGGTCCGGATGGCGGATGGGTACCTCCGGGCCGCGCCCCGAACGACCGGGGCGGCCCCGCGCGCGGCGCAGGCGCCGGCGCGCACCGGAGGCACCGACCGGAGGACGGACCGGAGGACGACGAGATGACGGCGACACTGGCTGACGTGGCGGCCCGGGCGAAGGTCTCCCCCGCCACCGTCTCGCGGGTGCTGAACGGCAACTACCCCGTGGCGGCCACCACCCGGGAGCGGGTGCTGCGGGCCGTGGAGGAACTCGACTACGTCCTCAACGGCCCGGCGAGCGCGCTCGCCGCCGCCACCTCCGACCTGGTGGGCATCCTCGTCAACGACGTCGCCGACCCGTTCTTCGGGATCATCGCCTCCGCCGTGCAGTCCGAGATCACCGGCCCGGGGGGCCGGGCAGGCGGGGAGCGGCTCGCCGTGGTGTGCAACACGGGGGGCTCACCGGAACGCGAACTCACCTACCTCACCCTGCTCCAACGGCAGCGCGCCGCGGCCGTGGTCCTCACCGGCGGCACGGTGGACTGCCCCGAGCACGCCGAGGCGCTCGGCGCCAAACTGCGGCGGCTCGCCGGGGCCGGCACCCGGGTGGTGCTGTGCGGCCGGCCGCCCGTGCCCGACACCGACGCGGTGGCGCTGGCCTTCGACAACGTCGGCGGCGGACGACTGCTGACCGAGCACCTGCGGTCCCTCGGGCACCGCCGGATCGGCTACGTCGCGGGGCCGGCGGGGCGGACCACCACCCAGGAGCGGTTGGCCGGCCACCGGGCGGGGCTCGGCGCGGCGCCCGGCGGCGACGGACCGGCACCGGACGAGCGGCTGGTGGTGCACGGCGTGTACGACCGGCAGAGCGGCTACGACGGGGCGGTGGAACTCCTGCGCCGGGAACCGGAGCTGACGGCCCTCGTCGCCGCCAACGACACCGTCGCCCTGGGCGCCTGCGCCGCCCTGCGCGACCAGGGGTTGCGCATCCCCCAGGACGTGTCGGTGGCCGGCTTCGACGACCTCCCGTTCAGCGTGGACGCGATGCCGGCCCTGACGACGGTGCGCCTGCCGCTGGCCGAAGCCGGGGCGCGGGCGGGGCGGATCGCCATGGGCCGGGAGGAGCCGCCGCCCGGGGGCCTCGCCCGGGTGCGCGGGGAACTGATGGTCCGGGGGTCCACGGCGGTGGCCCGGTAGCCGCAGGTCCCCCGCGTTACGGCAGCCCTTCCCGCCCGGTCCGGCCGATCCTTCCCGCCCGGTCCGGCCGGCCCTTCCTCCGTGGCCCGGCGGGGTCCGCGGTCAGCCCGGCTCCGAGCGGGTGCAAGGGGTGGAGATCCCCCCGTTTCACCTGTGCGGGTGAGGAGATGACACCGCTTCCAGGAGTTGTCCACAGCTCCGGCCGCCCCGTTGTCCACAGGGGTTGCGCCTTGTGCGGCGCTCGCCGGATTCTGGATTCCAGTCGAGCGATCCGGAGCGAGGAGTCGGACATGCCGCCGCACATCCCGTCACGTCAACGGCGCCCTTCCCCGCACGAACGGGCATCGGGCCTGCCACGTCATGTCTGCCGTGCACGTCGTGCACATCCGGTGTGCTCGGTGCGCCCGGTGCGCCTTCCCCTGCACCGGCGGGCCGCGCGGGCCGCCCCCGGGCCCTGCCCTCCCTCCGGACGGCACCCACCGGGGTGGCCTCCGATGCCGAGGGTAGGGTCGCCGCCATGAAACTGGCCTTCTCCACGCTCGGTGTGCCGGGCCTGCCGATCCCCGAGGTCATCGCGCTGGCCACCGCGCACGGCTACCAGGGGGTCGAGCTCCGCACCCACCCCGAGGAGCCCGTGCACCTGGAGCTGACCGACCGTCAGCGACGGGCGGTGGCCGATGCGTTCGCCGAGGCGGGCGTGACGGTCCTGGGCATCGCCGGGTACGCGCGGGTGGCGGCTCCGGGGACCGACGGTCCCGTGCTGGAGGAGCTGCGGGCCCTGTTGGAGTTGGCCGGCGATCTCGGCGCCCCCTTCGTCCGGGTCTTCCCCGGGGCGGGCGCCACCGCGTCCGCCGCCGACGTCGAGGCGGCCGAGGAAGCGGCGGTCCGCCGACTGGCCGCAGCCACCGGCCAGGCCGACGACCGGGGGGTCCGGCTGCTGCTGGAGACCCATGACTCGCACCGCACGGGCCGGGCCGCCGGGCGCATCGCCGAACGGGTCGAACATCCCCGGGTGGGCGTGCTGTGGGACGTCCTGCATCCCTGGCTGGCCGGGGAGCAGCCCGCCGCGACCCGGGCGGCGCTGGGACCGCACCTCGGATACGTGCAGGTGAAGGACGTGGTGTCGGCCGAGGACACCACGCCGGTGGGCCTCGGTGCGGGCGCCCTGCCGCTGGCCGCCTGCCTGGCACGGCTCGGCGGCGCGGACCGGGACGGTTGGCTCTGCTGGGAGTACGAGAAGAGGTGGTACGAGCGGGCGGCGCCGCTCGGACGGTTGCTGGGACCCGGCCGGGAGCATTTGCTACGGCTGCTGGCCGACACCGCCGGGTAGCGCACGGGCGATCGCCGTGTCCCCTGGGACGCCCTCCCCGAGGGTCGGGGAGGACGGGGGGACCGCCCCGTCCGGGTCCCGTCCGGGGGCAGCGGGTGGCCGTCCGGGGGTGAAGGAGGTCACCGCCACGCCGGCCACCAGCAGGACGGCGGCGCACCAGCGGAGGGCGCTGACAGTCTCGCCGAGGAGGAGTGCGGCCGAGGACATCCCGAACACGGGGACGAGGAGGGTGAAGGGCGCCACCGTGGAGGCGGGGTACCGGCGCAACAGCCAACCCCAGGCTCCGAAGCCGAAGTTGGTGCTGATCCAGGCGATGAAGACGATCACTCCGACTCCGGCCCAGTCCAGTGAACGCAGGGCCTCGAAGCCGACCGAGGGGCCTTCGAAGAGGAGGGAGAGCAGGTACAGGGGCAGTACGGGGACGAGGCTGACCCAGACGATGAAGTTGAGGGCGTCCGGCGGCGCGGCCTTGCGGGTGAGGACGTTGGAGACGCCCCACCCCGCGGCGGCGGCGACCACCAGGGTGAAGCCGAGCAGGGGCCCAGAGGTGCCCTCGTCGACGGCCGCGACGACCACCCCCACCAACGCCACGGCCATGCCGGCGGTGCGCAGCGGCCCGGGGCGTTCGCCCAGGACGACGGCGGCGAAGACCACGGTGAAGACCGCCTGCACTTGAAGGACCAGGGAGGTCAGTCCGGCCGGCATGCCCTGGTGCATGCCCAGGAACACCAGCCCGAACTTCATGACGCCCAGGGTCACCCCCACAGCAATGATCCACTTCCAGGCCACCTTGGGGCGCCCCACCAGGAAGACGGCGGGTACGGCGGCCACGAGGAAGCGGAGCGCGGCGAAGAGCAGCGGAGGGAACTGTGAGAGGCCGAAGTCGATGACGACGAAGTTGACGCCCCACAGGGCGGCCACGAGAACGGCGAGACCGAGGTGCGCGAGTCGCATGTGACGAGGATCAGGGGCAACGACTGTGAAGCACTAGCGATGATTCCTGCATGCTTGGATTAAGCATTGCTAAATCCAAAGCCTTCTCGACCGACCGTTCCCACGACGAACGGACCTGGACCGCGCCGGGCGGCACCAGCCGGTGGAGAACGAAACAGCAGGTCAACACGGCTACCGGCCGGCCCCCAGCAGCCACTCGTCGGAGCCGGTCGACCGACGGGCGCACAAGCGCCCGGCGGCGGACACACGGGAGCCGGAGCGGGCGGAGCGCATCCGAACCGTTGACACGAAGGAGGCGGACGTCGAAGTGCTCGATCTTCAGAGGCTGCGGGCCCTCTACGCGGTGTCCGTGCACGGGAGCGTCCAGGCGGCGGCGATGTCGCTGGGCTTCACCGCCTCGGCGGTGTCCCAGCAGATAGCGAAGTTGGAGCGGGAGACCCGCACCGTGCTGCTGGAGCGGCACGGCCGGGGGGTGCAGCTCACCGAGGAGGCCCACCGCCTGGCGACGGCGGCCCGGGAACTACTGGCCATCGTGGAGCGCACCGAAACCGACCTGGAGGAACGCAAGGGAACGCCGACGGGAAGGCTCTCCATCGCCGCGTTCGCCTCGGCCGCCCGTGGACTGATGCCCGGCGTCCTCGCGGAGCTGGCCGACCGGCACCCCGAGCTCGACGCCCGACTGTCCGAGGTGGACCCGCACGAGTCGGTGGACATGGTGGCGAAGGGAGTGGTGGACATGGCGATAGCGCACGACTGGGACATCTCCCCGCTGCCCGTGCCGTCCGGAGTGGAGCAGACCCGGATCGGGGACGACCTCTGCGACCTGGTGGTGCCGAGGGGACACCGCTTCGCCCGGCGCGCAACGGTGCGCCGCGAGGAGTTCGAGGGGGAACGCTGGGTCTGCCAGCCTCCGGGGCGGGTGTGCCACGACTGGCTGATGCGGACCCTGCGCACCGCCGGCATCGAACCGGACGTGGCCCACTACGCCGACGAGAACCCCACCCTGGTCGCCTTGGTCGAGGCCGGCCTCGGCATCGCGCTCATACCCCGCCTCGGCCGGGGGCCGCTCCCCGACGCCGTGACGGCCGTCCGGCTGGACCCCGTCCCGGTGCGCCACCTGTACGCCGTGTGGCGCACGGGCGCGGCCCGGCGCCCCGCCGTCGCCGAGACGGTGCGCACCCTGCGCACGCACTGGCCGCGCGCCGCGCAGGGCAGCACCCGGACCCGCGACGACGGCGACTGAGCACCACCGAAGGGGGCGGGGGGGAGGGAGGGGGGCGGGGGGGAGGGCCCCCAGAAGAAGGCGAACGGCCTGCAGGCCCCACCGCAGCAAGCAGCACAGCAAGCAACAACGACAACGGTCCGAGAGGCCAGCCGGCGGTCGGTTCCCGTGTGGTTGCTCCCGCCCTGACCTCGGGTGGTGATGCCCAGGAGCCGCGAGAGGCTTCGGCTCACCCGGTCCCCTCCGACCGAGCGGCATCGGATGCTCCGGTGGGGCCGCCCGTGTGCGGACGCGCGCACCCCCGTCCGCCATGCCTCCCGCTCGAATCCGGCACCGCGGACTACGGTCACACCATCCGAAATTCGCACCGTCCGGACAGGTGCGGAGGGGCGTGCTGCCACGTGTTCGCGCCCCTGAGCCGCCCTGGAGCCCGGGGAACCGCCTCGGAAGGAGCCCCTGTGCCCCACCCGACCCCGCACCCCACGCCCGAGCCCACCCCCGCCCCACCAGCACCAGCACCAGCACCAGCGGACCCCGCGCCCCCGCCCGCCCGCCGCGGGGTCCTCGCGGCCACCGTCGCCGCGCCCCTCGCCCTGTCCGCGGGCCTCGCCGCCGCGCCCACCGCCCGGGCCGCCGCACGACGGGGCCCCGCACGCACCGCCCCCGGTGCCGGCCCGGGCGCCGATCCGGCGGCCGGGCAACGGACCGCGACGGGCGAGCAGCACCTCCGGCGCCTCCTGTCCCGCATGTCGTTGGAGGAGAAGGTCGGGCAGCTCTTCGTGATGCGGGTGTACGGGCACTCCGCGACCGACCCCGAACCGGAGCACGTCGCGGCCAATCTGCGCGAGATCGGGGTGCGCACGGCAGCCGAGTTGGTGGCGAAGTACCACGTCGGCGGGATCGTCTACTTCACCTGGGCGGGCAACACCCGCAGCCCGGGGCAGATCGCCGCGTTGTCGAACGGGATCCAGCGGGCGGCGCTCGCCCGGGACAACCCCGTCCCGGTGCTGATCGCGACCGACCAGGAGCACGGCGCGGTCTGCCGGGTCGGCCGGCCGGCGACCCTGTTCCCGGGGGCGATGGCCGTGGGGGCCGGCGGTTCGGCGAGCGATGCCCGGGAGCTGGGGCGGGTCGCGGGGACCGAGTTGGCCGCGCTGGGCATCCGGCAGAACTACTCCCCCGTCGCCGATGTGAACGTGGATCCGGCGAACCCGGTGATCGGGGTGCGGTCCTTCGGTAGCGATCCGCGGGCAGTGGCGGCGCTGGTGGCCGCCGAGGTCCGCGGGTACCGGAGTGCCGGGGTGGTGGCCACGGCGAAGCACTTCCCGGGCCACGGGGACACCCGGGTCGACAGCCACACCGGGCTGCCCGCCATCGACCACTCGCGGACGGAGTGGGAGCGGCTCGACGCTCCCCCGTTCCGCGCGGCGATCCGGGCCGGTGTCGATGCGGTGATGACGGCGCACATCCAGTTCCCGGCGCTGGACCCGTCGGGTGAGCCGGCGACGCTGTCCCGTCCCGTCCTGACCGGCATCCTCCGCGAGGAGTTGGGGTTCGACGGGGTGGTCGTCACGGACTCCTTGGTGATGGAGGGGGTGCGCGAGACCTACGGCGACGACCGGGTGCCGGTGCTGGCGCTGTTGGCGGGGGCGGACCAGTTGCTGAATCCGCCGGACCTGGGGCTCGCCTTCGAGGCGGTGCTCGGGGCGGTGCGCGGCGGGGAGGTCTCCGAGGAACGGTTGGACGCCTCGGTCCTGCGGGTGTTGCGGCTGAAGGAACGCAGTGGTCTGTTCCGTGCGCCGTTCGCCTCGGGGCCGCGGGAAGTGGCCCGGACGGTCGGTGCCCGGGTGCACCGGGCCGTGGCCGACCGGTTGGCCGAGCGCGGGGTGACCCTGTTGGCCGATCCGGGGCGGTCCTTGCCCCTCTCCCCGGGGGCGGGACGTGACCTGTTGGTGGTGGGCGCCGATCCCTCGTCCCCGTCCGGGACGACCGGTCCGCCGACGGAGGTGTTGGCGGGGGCGCTGGCCCGGTGGGGGTTCGGCACCACGGTCCTGCCGACGGGGACGGCGCCTTCGGCGGGGCGGATCGCCGAGGCGGTGGCGGCGGCACGGGCGGCGGACGCGGTGGTGGTGACGACCTACAACGTGGCGGGGTCCGCCCCGCAGCGTCTGCTGGTGGAGGAGTTGGCGGCGGTGGGGGTACCGGTGGTGGCGGTGGCCCTGCGCGATCCGTACGACGTGGCCTGGCTGGACGGGACGGTGGCGGTGCTGGCCGTGTACTCCTGGGGGGAGGCGGAGTTGCGGGCCGCGGCGAAGGTGGTGGCGGGGGCGGCCCGGCCGCGGGGGCGGTTGCCGGTGCCGGTCCTGCATGCGGGTGATCCGGGGCGGGTGCTGTTCCCGGTGGGGCACGGGCTGACGTACGACTGAGGCGCGGCCGGCCTGCGGGTCCGCACGTGGCGCAGGGCCGTCCCGGGTTCGGGACGGCCCTGCGCGGGACGGGGCGGGTGGGGGTTACGGCCGCAGGGTGGGCTGCTGGAGGGTGCCCGCGCGGTCGAGCTTGCGGTCGTAGGGGGCGAGCGGGGCGACCTCGTGGTCGGGGGCCTTGGCCGCCGCCGTGGCCGCGGTGCCGAGGCCGGCCCAGCTCAGGATGCGTTCGGTGGCCTTGGCCCGCTCGTGTTCGACGAGACCGGCGACGTTGGCGCCGTGGTTGGCGCCGGGGGCGGTGAAGACGTAGGAGTCGCGGGCGCCCTTGCCGAGGCGGAAGGGTTCGGCGCTCCAGGGGTCGTTCTCGCCGTTGACGTAGAGCATGCGGGTGGCGTGGTGCCGGACCCAGCGGTCGACGTCGCGCATGGCGTGCTTGTCGAAGCTCATGGGGATGGAAGCGGGGACGAAGTTGCGGGGCGGCTGGTAGCCGTAGCGGGAGAGGTCGCCGAGCCAGGGCTGACGGACCGTGGGACCGCCCAGCTCGGTGCCGGCCTGGTAGTAGTACGGCGTGTACGGGGCGAGGCCCTGGTCGGTGTAGGCGGACCAGCCGACGATCGCGTTGACGTAGTCGAAGAGTTGCTGGTCGGTGCTGGTGGCGGCGGCCGGGACGGTGGCGCAGTCGGCTTCGTCCTGGTACTGCCAGAAGCCCCAGACCAGGTCCAGGACGACGGCTTCGAACGCCTTGTCGATGGTGCCGGTGGTGGTGAAGGTGCCGCCTTCGGTGGCGGCCAGGGCGGCGTACTTCTCGGTGAGCGCCTCGCGCCGGACCAGGGCCTCGCGCTGGACGGCGCCGAGCGCGGCGCGGCACTCGGGGGTGCCGACGTTGGCGAGGAAGCGGTCGTAGCGGGAGTCCTCGCGGTTGTCGACGTCGTTGGGGGCGACGTAGGCCACGACGCCGTCCATGTCACGCGGGTAGAAGCGCTCGTAGTAGGTGGCGGTCATGCCGCCCTTGGAGCCGCCGGTGGCGATCCAGTTCTTGGCGTAGATCGGCTTGAGGGCCTTGAAGATCCGGTGCTGGTCGCTGGCGGCCTGCCAGATGTTCAGCTTGGACCAGTCGGCGGGGGCCGGGCGGGACGGCGTGAAGAAGCGGTACTCCATGGAGACCTGGTTGCCGTCGATGATGCGGGTGGGTTCGCTGCGGCCCGGGTTGGTGGACACGTTGTAGCCGCTGGTGTGGAACACGGTGGGCCGGTCGGTGTCCTTGTGCAGCACGGTGAGGCGCTGTGAGAACGTGCCCCTGGCGGGTCGCCGGTGGTCGACCGGCTGGGTGTAGTTGAGGACGAAGTACCGGTATCCGGTGACCTGTCGTTCCTGGACGAGGCTCATGCCCGGAATCGCGAGGAGCCGGTCCTTGATGTCGGCCGGTTCGGTCCGGGTCGCGGCGGTGGCCGCTCCTGCCGTGCTGACGGTGCTTATGAGCACCACGAACGACAGCAGCCATCTGAGCGCCTTGGTCATGCGTTCTCCCCTTGGGTCTGCTGATGCCTGCGCGAACCTAGCGGAGCGCCGCCCGGTGCACTAGTACCTCCGGCGGACGGTCGGCCACGTCGTCCGGATGAGGGGGCGTCAGCTCGGGGGGATTGCGGCGAATGCGTCCGGTGTGCCCCCGGGAGGAGACGGGTACGGGCCGGGGGCCGGGTCAGCGGCAGCCGGGGGCGGACGCGTCGGGGTCCGGGGATCGACAACGTCTCGACCACGGTGCCTTCCGCAAGGGTTCGGCCTTCCGTCGGACGACCCCGCTGGCCCCCCGCCCCGTGACCGAGGCCCCCGAAGGGGAGATCACCCCGGCCGTCGAACGGCTGCGGCGGCACTCCCGCCTCCGCCGGACCGGTCCCGCACCGGCTCCCGGGCTGGGCGTCGACGGCATCCACGTGTGGACGTTCGCGCAGGTCGGGGGCGGTGTGCGGGTGAGCACCGAGGAGACCCGCACCGGCACTCGGGCAGAAGCGGACGTCCCCCTGGCGACCGGGGTCCTGCCGAGGACCGGACGTCCGGCCACGCGGACCGGAGGCCGCGGCCGGGGCCCGTAGCCGAGGGGGCCCCGTCGAAGGGGAACCCTTCACGCCGCTTCCCGGTCGAAGGGACCGGGGGGCGACTCGCCCTGCGGTCCGCGGGGTGATAGCTGTGTTCTCCTCGGTGCCCACCGGGCCCGATGCAGACGGGAGGGAACGGAGTTGACGACTGCTACGCACGGGGCGGGGTCAACGGCCGCGCGACTACGGGCGATCGGCGACGAGTTGTCGGACCGCTTCTACGAACGGGACGACGTGGTGCGGGCCCTGGTGGTGACGCTGTTGGCCGGGAAGCACTCCCTGCTGCTCGGCCCGCCCGGCACCGCCAAGTCCGAGCTGGCCCGGGAGCTCACCTCCCGGGTCGAGGGCGCCTCCTACTGGGAGATCCTGCTGTCCAAGTTCACCGCGCCGACCCGCATGTTCGGACCCATCGACGTGGCCGCGCTGGCCCGCGGGGAGTACCGGCAGGTGTACGACGGCCGGGCCACGACCGCGCACATCGCCTTCATCGACGAGATCTTCAAGTGTTCCACCGCCGCGCTGAACGAGACCCTGGGCTACCTCAACGAGCGGATCTACCACCCGGAGAACGGCGGCGAGCCGATCCACTGCCCGCTGATCGGCGCGATCACCGCGAGCAACGAGCTGCCCACCGGGGAGGATTCGGCCGCGATCTACGACCGGCTGCTGGTGCGGATCGAGGTCGGCTATCTGACGGACCCCTCCAACTTCGCCGCCCTGGTCCGCTCCGCCGTGCACCGTGCGACGCCCCCGCGGCGGACCACCGTGGAGCTGACGTCCCTGCAACACGCGGTGACCGAGGAGGTTCCGGCGGTGGCGGTACCGGAGGGGATCGTCGACGCGATGTGCACCCTGCGGGCCGCCCTGCGGCACCGCAACCTCGTCGCCTCGGACCGCCGCTGGCGCCAGACGGTGCGTCTGCTCCAGGCGTCCGCTTACCTCGACGGGCGGCCGGAGGTCGTCGAGGCCGACCTGTCCCTGCTGACCCATGTGCTGTGGAGCCTCCCGACCGAGCGCCCCGTCGTGGAGCGCGAGGTGTTGCACCTGATCAACCCCGATGCCGGGGAGGCCCTCGACCTCGCCGACACCATCGACGAGTTGGAGGCGCAACTCGACTCCATGGCCGGGCAGTCCCGCGAGGCCCTCAGCGAGTGGGTCATCAAGAAGGCGCACGGCAGACTCGCCATGGCGGGGAAGCGGTTGGAGCAGTTGCACGCGGAGGCCGTGGGCGCCGGCCGCTCCACCGCCACCATCGAACGGATCACCGGCCGTCAACGCGCCGTTCGGGTGCGGGTGCTCACCGAAGCGCTCGGCATGGACGCGAGCACCGTGCACGCCCAGCTCTGACCGTGGAGGACCGAAGGCATGGGTGAATCACCTTTCAGCATCCCCGAGTTGACGGGCCGGGCCGGCAGGTGGCTGGACCCGTCCCCCACCCCGCCCGAGGAGCACACCGGAACCGTCCTCGCCGACCGCTTCGACTGGTGCACCTGGCGCGAGACCTACGAGAGTTCGGCCGGACTGCGCGAACTGGACGCCGAGTTGGGCACCCGCTGCGCCTACGCCACCGATCTGCTGGCCGACGTCTTCCTCGTCGCCTACCAGGCCGAGCCCCGGTTGCGGGAACGCGCGGCGACGGCACCGTCCCGGCTGGTCAACCACCAGGTGGTCGCCTCGCTGCTGGAGTCCCCCGAGTTCGCCGAATTGCGTGGGGAGACCACCGGTGACCCCTATGCCGCCGCCTTGGCGGTGATCGCCCAGGGCGCGGCTCTGCGTCGCTTGTTGGAGGGTTCGTCGGAGGCCCGGGAGCGCTCCGAACGGGCGCAGTGGGCGCGACGGGCCGCGGACGGCGCCACCTCCGCCGTGGCCCAGGCGCTCCGCCGGGCCGTCCGGGAGGCCAGCGAGGCCCGCAGTGCGGAGGGGGCCGCGGAGGCGGGAGCGGTGCCGGCGGCGGCCGCCGAGGCGGTGCGGCGGGCGATCGAGGCGGCCGAGGTAGCCGAGGCGGCGGCGCGGCGGGCCGCCCGGGACGCGGCGCAGGCCCTGCGGGCGGCGGCTCCCGGCATCCGGGCGGCCGCCCGGAGCGCGGCGGCCCGGGCGGCCCGGACGGTGCGGAAGGAGGCGGCGCTGATGCGGACCTGGGGCGTCGGCCCGGCCGCCCTGGAACGGTTGCCGTTCGACCGGCGGGCGCGGCTCGCCGAGCGGTTGCGCACCGGGCGACTGGCCCAGTGGGCCGAACTGATCGGACGGTTCCGGCGGATGGCGAGTGGTGAACGCGCCCGCAAGGTGGCGGACACCACCGGTGAGCTGGTCGGGGTGACCCTCGGCGACGACCTGTCCCGGGTGCTCCCGTCGGAGCTGGCCCAGTTGGGGCTGCCCGAGTTGCGGGCGGTGTTCGCGGCCCGCTACGCCGCCGGGGAGTTGATGCTCTACGACAGCCGGGGTGAGCAGAGCACGGGTCGGGGCGCCGTCATCGCGTGCGTCGACACCTCGCACTCCATGTACGCGGCGGGGCCCGGCGGGATCACCCGGGAGGCGTGGGCCAAGGCGTGCGCCCTGGCCCTGTTGGACCAGGCCCGGCACGCGGGGCGGGACTTCGTCGGCATCCTGTTCTCCGCGGCCGGCCGGCTGCGGGTGCACCGCTTCCCGGCGGACCGGCCCGCCGAGATCGATCGGGTCCTGGACTTCGCCGAGACCTTCCTGGGTGGCGGCACCAGTTACCAGAGTCCGCTGTCGGCGGCCGGGGAGTTGCTGGCGGAGGAGTTCGCGGACGCCGCCCGCCGGCGCGGGGACATCGTGCTGCTCACCGATGACGACTGTGGGGTCAGCGAGGAGTGGATGCGCGAGTGGAACGAGGCCAAGGACCGCTTGGGCTTCCGGGTGTTCGGGGTGGCGGTCGGCGCCCCGCGGGCCGCCGAGGCCGGCTCGGTGCTGGAGTCCCTGTGCGACAACCTGCGCACCGTCGAGGACTTCACCGACGTGCACGCCGCCGCGGACCTCTTCCGCACGATCTGACCGTGGTGCCCGTGCGGTGGTTCAGAGGTTCTGGAGGAGTCCGACGCCGAGGGCGATGAGCGCGGCGGCGATGAGCAGCGCGCCGAGCCGGGTGGTGTGGGTGCCCGCGGACGAGCGTCCTTCGGTGCCGAAGGCGAGGTGCAGGAAGAAGCCGCCGGACTGGGCGAGCACCCCCACCAGCAGGAGGATGCCGAACAGCCAGTCGACGCCGGAGGAGAACTCGGCGCGCGGCAGGTAGAGGAAGTAGGCCAGCGACAGGATCAGCAGCACCCCGGCGTGGGCGTGGCCGGCGCGGAAGAAGCGTTCGCGCAGCGGGGTGAGCGTGCCCTGCCGGGTGGTGATGAAGCCGAGCAGCGCATGCCCGCCGAACTCCACCGTGACCAGCATGAGGACGGTGATCGCGGGCAGCAGTTCGGTGGCTTCCATGACGGACCGCCTTCGGTCGGGTCGGGGGGACGGTCGCACGCTACGACTGCCCCGGGCCCGGGGGGGGTGCGCGGCGGCCCGAGCCGGCGGGGTTCACTCGAACGCGGAGGCGGTCGTGGTGGTGGGGTGGGGCATCCGGCCGAGCGCGGTCAGCACAGGATCCATCCGCTGCGCCGTTCGTGGAGGCCGATGGTGCCGCTCACCCGTACGCAGCGTTGGCCGGCGTGGACGGTGACGGAGGCGCTGCGCCTGCTGTGGTAGCCGTGCTTGACCACCTCGCGGCTGCCGCGGACCTGGACGCCGACGGCCATGAACCGCCGCAGGCCCGGATGGCGCGCGACGGTGAGCGCGCACACCCAGCGCACGTTCTTGTAGACGGTGACGTGCCCGCCGGTCAGGGGAAGGGTGCGGACCGGACGACCGGCGCACCGGGAGGCGGAGGCCGGGGCGGCTTCGACCGGGGTGGCGGCCGGTCCCACGGCGGTGAGCAGGGAAGCGATCGTCACGACCGCGGTGAGCAGTGCCACGTACCGGGCGTGTCGTCGCGGATGCACGTGCCCACCCCTCACATCGAGCCTCCTGGCGCGCCCGGCCCCGTGCCCCGGCTTCCGGTGGGAGGGACGCCGTCGCGGCCCCACCGGTTGCGGCAGTCCCGCAACCGGACACCGGCCACCCGCCTTCCCGTCAACACCCCGTGGAACGAAGGGCGTTGGCGGGGAAGAGGTTTCGTGGAATCAGCCGGCGCGCACCGCTGGTGCGGCCTCCCCGGTGTCCTCGTCGCCCGGTCGGGGCGCCGGTGCGTCGGCCTCCCCGACGAAGGTGCGCCACAGCCGTGCGTACCGGCCGTCGTGGGCGAGGAGTTCGGCGTGGGTGCCGTCCTCGGCGACCCGTCCGTGGTCCATGACGACCACCCGGTCGGCGCGGGCGGCGGTGGTGAGCCGGTGGGCGACGACGAGGGTGGTGCGGCGGCCGACGAGCCGGTCGGTGGCCTGGTTGACCTGGGCCTCGGTGGCCAGGTCGAGGGCGGCGGTGGCCTCGTCGAGGAGCAGGATGTCCGGGTCGACGAGTTCGGCCCGGGCCAGGGCGATGAGTTGGCGTTGTCCCGCGGAGAGGTTGCGGCCCCGTTCGGCGACCTGGTGGAGGTAGCCGTCGTCGAGGGTGGCGATCATCCCGTGGGCGCCGACCGCCCGGGCCGCGGCCTCGACCTCGGCGTCGGTGGCGTCGGGGCGGCCGTAGGCGATGGCGTCCCGGACCGTCCCCGGGAACAGGTACGCCTCCTGCGGGACGACGCCGAGGCGGTGGCGGTAGGCGGTGAGGTCGAGGGCGCGCAGGTCGGTGCCGTCGACGGTGACCCGGCCGGCGGTGGGGTCGTAGAACCGGGCGACCAGCTTCACCAGGGTGGACTTCCCGGCACCGGTCTCCCCGACGAACGCGACGGTCTGCCCGGCGGGGATGCGCAGCGCCACGTCGTTCAACGCGACCTCGTCGGCCGGTTCGGCGGCGGAGGGGTCGGTGCCGTAGGCGAAGCGGACGTCCTCGAAGGCGATGTCCCCGCGCAGCGAAGGCACCGGGCGGGGGTCGGCGGCGGGCCGGGTGGAGGTGGGTTCGCGCAGGAGTTCCTGGATGCGGCCGAGGGAGACGGTGGCCTGCTGGTAGCCGTCGAAGACCTGCGAGAGCTGCTGGACGGGGGCGAAGAACAGGTCGATGTAGAGCAGGTAGGCGACGAGCGCACCGGTGGTGAGGGTGGCCGCGTCGACCCGGGCGGCGCCGACGATCAGCACCGCGATGGCCGCCCCGGAGGCCAGGAACTGCACGAACGGGAAGTAGATCGAGATCAGCCACTGGCCGCGGATGCGGGCGGCCCGGTAGTCGGCGCTGCGGCCGGCGAACCGCTGCCGGCCGTGGTCCTCCCGGCGGAACGCCTGCACCACCCGCAGTCCGGCCACGGTCTCCTGGAGGTCGGAGTTGACCACCGACACCCGTTCGCGGGCGAGTTCGTACGCCTTCACGCTCTGCTTGCGGAAGAAGTAGGTGCCCACGACGAGCAGCGGCAGCGTGGCGAAGACGACCAGGGCGAGCTGCACGTCGATGACGACGAGGGCGACCATGATGCCGAAGAAGGTGACGACGGAGACGAACGCCGTGACCAGTCCGGTCTGGAGGAAGGTGGACAGCGCGTCGACGTCGGTCGTCATCCGGGTCATGATCCGCCCGGTCAGCTCGCGCTCGTAGTAGTCGAGGCCGAGCCGCTGGAGCTGGGCGAAGATCTTCAACCGCAGCGTGTACAGCATGCGTTCGCCGGTGCGGCCGGTGAGCCGGATGCCGCCGTTCTGGGCGATCCACTGCACGGCGACGGCCACCAGGCCGAGCAGCGAGGCCGCCCACACCGCGCCGAGGGCGGCCTCGCTGACCCCGGAGTCGATGCCGTGTCGGATCAGCACCGGCAGCAGCAGCCCCATCCCCGCGTCGACGGCGACCAGGGCGAGGGCGAGGGCGAGCGGTGCCCGGAAGCCGCGCAGCAGCCGGCGCAGCCCGTAGGAGTCCTCGGGGAGCACGGCGTGCGCCTCGTCGACGCCGGGCCGGTCGGTGGCCGGGGGCAGCGCCGCCACCTGGGCGAGGAGTTCGGGGGTGGCGGAGGCGTCGTCGAGACCGTCGTCCCCCCGCTCCCGGGGGTCCCCGGCGGGGCGGTCGGCGGTCCACAGGTGGGGGGTGATGCCGCGTTCGGCGTCGTACTCGGCGTCGAGTTCGGCGCGCAGCGCTCCGCCGTCCGGGGTCCGGGCGTCGGGGGTCGCGGGGTGCGCCGGCACGTGGCCGGGGGAGACGCCGCCGAGTTCGTCGGGGTCGGTGAGCAGTCGACGGTACCGGGCGGAGCGGGCGACGAGTTCCTCGTGGGTGCCGAGGTCGGTGAGGCGTCCGTGGTCCAGGACGGCGATCCGGTCGGCGAGGTTCAGGGTGGAGCGCCGGTGGGCGATCAGCAGGGTGGTGCGGCCGGCCATGACCTGGCGCAGCGCTTCGTGGATCTCGTGTTCCACCCGGGCGTCGACGGCGGAGGTGGCGTCGTCGAGGACGAGCAGCCGCGGATCGGTGAGCAGGGCGCGGGCCAGGGCGAGGCGCTGGCGTTGGCCGCCGGAGAGGGTGAGGCCCTGTTCGCCGACCTGGGTGTCGTACCCGTCGGGGAGTTCGTTGATGAACCGGTCGGCGTGGGCGGCGCGGGCCGCCGCCCGTATCTGTTCGTCGGTGGCGTCGGGCCGGCCGTAGGCCAGGTTGGCGCGGACGGTGTCGGAGAACAGGAAGCTGTCCTCGGGGACCAGGCCGATGGCGGCGCGCAGCGAGTCGAGGGTGAGGGTGCGCACGTCGTGGCCGCCGACGAGGACGGCGCCCCGGTCGGCGTCGTAGAAGCGGGGCAGCAGCTGGGCGACGGTGGACTTGCCGGAGCCGGAGGCGCCGACCACGGCGAGGGTCTCCCCGGCGCGGATCTCGAAGCTGAGGCCGTCGAGGACGGGACGCTCGGGGTCGTAGCCGAAGGTGACGTCGTCGAACTCGACGGTGGCGGGGGCGTCGGCGGGCAGGGCGCGGTCGCCGCCCGTGAGCCCGGGTTCGGTGTCGATGAGTTCCAGGACGCGTTCGGCGCCGGCGCGGGCCTGCTGGCCCACGGTGAGGACGACGGCCAGCATCCGGACCGGGCCGATGAGCTGGGCGAGGTAGGCGGAGAAGGCGACGAAGGTGCCGAGGGTGATCTGTCCGCGGACGGCGAGCCAGCCGCCGAGGGCGAGCATCGCGACCTGTCCCAGGGCGGGCACGGCCTGGAGGGCGGGGGTGTAGCGGGCGTTCAGGCGGACGGTGCGCAGCCGGCCGGCGAAGAGGCGGCGGCTGACCTCGCGGAGCTTGCCGGTCTCCTGCTCCTCCTGCCCGAAGCCCTTGACGACGCGGACCCCCGACACGGCGCCGTCGACGACGGAGGCCACCTGGGCGGCCTGGGCCTGGGCGTACCAGGTGGCGGGGTGCAGTCGGCGGCGGCTGCGGGTGGCGATGAACCAGAGGGCGGGCCCCACCGCGAGGGCGACCAGGGTCAGCGGCGGGGAGAGCCAGGCCATGATGCCGAGGGACATCAGGAACAGCAGGACGTTCCCGATGGTCATGGGCAGCATGAACAGCAGGCCCTGGATCAGCTGGAGGTCGCTGGTGGCCCGGCCGACGACCTGCCCGGTGGACAGCTCGTCCTGCCGTCGCCCGTCGAGCCGGGTGAGGGTGTCGTACATGTCGGTGCGCAGGTCGTGCTGGACGTCGAGCGCGAGGCGTCCGCCGTAGTAGCGGCGCACGTAGGTGAAGACGTAGACGGCGACGGCCGCGACGAGCAGCAGCCCCGCCCACAGGGCCATGGAGCGGGTGCGGTCGGTGACCACGTCGTCGATGATCACCTTGGTGATCAGGGGAACCAGGGCCATCACGGCCATGCCGCCGAGGGAGGAGACGAGAGCGAGGACGACGTCCTTGGGGTGGCGCCAGGCGTAGCCGACGAGCCGCCGGCTCCAGGAGGCCGCCGGGCCCGGAGAGGCGGTCGCCCCCGTCGTACCCGTGGCCCCCGTCGTCGCCGGCTGCTCGGCGGGGCGCGGCGGCTCGCCGTCCCGCCGGTCCGTCGGCCCGCCGGTGGGCACCTCTCGGGACGCCCCGCGTTTCTCCCCCTTCGACACTGACACCCGTTCCTCCCGTTCCGACCGGCAGCCGTCGCACCGGTGCCACCGGAAGATGTGAACGCCGGATGATCCGGATTTCATCCCTCCGCAACAATCGGCGGAGGCACGGGGCGCACGTCGCGCACGGAGGGTGTGCGACCCGGGACGGACGGTGCACGCCCGGAAGGGGAGCGTGCCACGGGCGCCGGGCGCGCGCGACCCGGCGCCCGGCGCGCACGGCGCCGTCGAGCGGCGCCGTCGCCTCGGCACGGCCCTCACCCCGGCACGACGGGGATGACCTCCTGCGGCACGGTCGTGGGAACGTAGCGCCGGGCCGCCGGGGTGCTGGGGGCCAGGTCCTTGTGCACGGCCCTGGCGACCCGCTGGACGCTCTCCACCCCGTACTCCATGCTCCGGTTCCCGTGGGTGAGGACGGTCAGGTAGTAGTCCCGTCCGCCGCCCTGGAACGCCCCGACGCTGTGCACCCGCCACCGGTGGGCGTCCCCGCGCGGCAGCCACCCGTTCTTGAGGTGCGCCTTGGCCGCGGAGGGCGCGCCGGCCGGGGTGCCCCAGCGCTGCGAGCGCACCACCTCGTTCATCAGCTTCATCAGGTAGGCCCGGGAGCCGTCGCTGAGGACGGAGTTCTCCGCGGTGATCAGGGACAGCAACCGCTGCTCGTCCTTGATGTTGACACGAGTGAGCCCCCAGTAACGCCCCTGACCCGGCACCGTCTTGGTCATCCCGGCCGCCCGGAGGAAGCCTTTCACCCTGGTGGGACCGAGCTGCTTCCAGAAGGTGCTGGTGGCCGCGTTGTCGGACTTGGTGATCATCGCGCGGGCCAGGCTGTTCTCCCGTGCGGTGAGGCGCCGGTTCGTCTTCTTGTACTCCCACAGCAGCGCCGCGAGGACGGTGACCTTGACGACGCTGGCCGAGTCGTACGAGGTGCCGCCGCGCAGTTCGCAGGTGGTCTTCGTCTTGCGGTCGTGGACTCCGACCGCGATGGTGCCGGTGCGGCCCTTGACCGCCGCCTCGATGTCCTTCTTCAGCTTCGCGGCCAACCCCGCCTTCGCCGAGGTGCACTTCACCGCCGGCGCCGAGGCGACGGCCGTGCCGGCCCCGCCCGCAACCGCTCCCCCGACGACCGCCGCCACGACGGTGCCCGCGACGAAGCCGCGCGTCCCCCGAACCCCCATGATCGTTCCCCTACTTCCTCGTGATCCCGGTGATGTGGTGGTGCGCCGGCTCGCCACCACATCGGGCGGCGCCGGCGCTCCGCGCGGGCGTGACTCCCCCACCCCCGCTACGGCCTTGCGCACTGTTGACCGTTCACCCATCCGCACGGTTGCACGTGTCGTGCAACCATGTCCGAACCCGTGACGTTCCGAGCCTCCCGGGGCTCCCGTGACCGCCGCGCCGGCGCCCGGCTCCGCCCCAACCCCCCTGCGGAGAAAGGCAGTACAACCCTCCCGCTACTCCGGGTGTCCTTCTGAGTGCCTCAGCGCCACCGTCGCGTTCACCGCCGCTGCGGCCGTGGCCGTGGCCGTGAACCCACCGGCCGGTGACACCGCCCGTCCCGTCCGCCGCCCACACCACCGGGAGTCGACACCATGCGCACACCCCTCCGCCTCGCCCTGGCGACCGCCGCCGTCACCGCCCTCACCAGCAGCCTGCTGGTGTCACCGGCCCGGGCGACGCCCGCCTCCCCGGCCGCCGCACGCACCGTGCTCCCCGACGACTTCAACGGCGACGGCCACCGGGACTACGCCGTGGGCCACCCGCACGACGGGGGCGGCCGGGTGGCCGTCACCTACGGCACCTCCCGCGGCCCCGGCAGCACCACCGTGCACCTCGGCCAGCACAGCCCCGGCGTGCCCGGCGCCGACGAGCCCGGCGACGAGTTCGGCGGCGTCCTCTCCCCCGCCGACTTCAACGGCGACGGCTACGGCGACCTCGCCGTCTCCTCCATCGGCGAAGCGATCAACGGCCGGGACAGACGCGGCGCGGTCGTGATCCTGTGGGGCTCGCCCCGGGGCCTCGCCGGCGGCACCTCCGTGCCCTCCGCCGGGTACCAGGCGTGGAACATGTTCGGGAGCGACCTCGCCACCGGCGACTTCGACGGCGACGGTGACGTGGAACTCGCCGCCGTCGAGTCCAGCAACGCCTTCGTCTTCCAGGGCACCTACGCGCGCGGGGCGATCGCCGTGCGGCCCGTGCTCGTCGACCGCGGCCACTTCTACGCGTCCAACCTCATCGCCGGCAAGGTCACCAAGGACCGCGCGACGGACCTGGTCGTCCTCGGCGCCGTCCCCCGCAACAGCCGCCTCACCGGCCACGCCCTCTTCTTCCGCGGCGGCGCCGCCGGGCTCGTCCAGGGCCGCTCGATCCCCCTCGACGTCGTCGAGGACCGGATGGGCTCGGGCGTCGTCGCCGACTTCGACGGGGACGGCTACGGGGACATCGCCATCGGCACCCCGCTCGCCAACCGCGGCAAGGGGTACGTCACCGTGTGGCGCGGCGGCGCGAAGGGCGCGACCACCCACCGCCGCATCGACCAGGCCACCCCGGGCGTCAGCGGCACCCCCGAGTCGGGCGACCGCTTCGGCGCCTCCGTCACCGCCGGCGACGTCGACCGGGACGGCCGCGCCGACCTCGCCGTGGGCGTCCCCGGCGAGGACCTCGGCGCCAAGGCCGACGCCGGCTCCGTGCACGTGCTGCGCGGCAAGCGGTCCGGCCTCACCGGCCGCGCCGCCCAGTACCTGGACCGCGCCACCCCCGGCGTCCCCGGCCCCGCCACCGCCGGCGACGCCTTCGGCGACACCGTGCGCCTGGCCGACCACGACCACGACGGCCGTGCCGACCTCCACACCACCGGCACCACCGGCTCCCTCCGCCTCCCCGGCTCCGCCTCCGGGATCACCACCCGGGGGGCCACGGTGATCCCGGAGGGCCATGTGGTGGGAATCCTGAGGTGAGTTGGGGGCTCGGTGGGGTGGGACGGGATGAGCTTGGTCAAACGTCTGGTCCTGCCCAGGTCAGGGGAACGTCTGCTGGGGGCCGGACGTTTCCCCGAGAGCAAGTGGTCATGGGTGGGGTGGCGTTGACTGCACTGGATGGGGGAAAGCGAGACCTGCACCGCTTCGGGTACCTTGGCAGTGATTTGACCAGTTGGCCGGAGTTTCAAGTTCTCAAGGAAAACGGCCTACTGGTCGACTAACGTCGCAGGTCACGAAGGGTGCTCCCCGCACGCGCGGGGGTGGTCCCACCGTCGCCCAGTACGTGAGGAAGGTGGAGTCGTGCTCCCCGCACGCGCGGGGGTGGTCCCGCCTCGTCGCGGATCTGGCCCATGAACGTCGTGTGCTCCCCGCACGCGCGGGGGTGGTCCCGAGGCGCTGAAGGGCGGAGCGACGCTCACCTCGTGCTCCCCGCACGCGCGGGGGTGGTCCCTCGCCGCCGAAGACGAGGACTCCGCATGAACCGTGCTCCCCGCACGCGCGGGGGTGGTCCCGTGAAGCTGCTCGCCATGACGCAGATGGCGCAGTGTTCCCCGCACGAGCGGGGGTGGTCCCAGGAAGTCCGGCAAGAACGCACTCCGCGCGCGGAGGCACCGGCGCGGCCGGGACCTCGGCGGCCAAGACGTCGGCGGCCTGCGGTCGACGGGGCGGAGCTCAGACGGCGCTGTCAGGTCCGCCGGGGCGGGCCACCGGGGCGGGCCGCCTGTGCTTCCTCTGTGGTCGTCGGGGGGTTCGTCGCGGCGCTGGAAGGAGGCGTCACCGTGAAGTAGTCGAGCGTGCCGGTGATGTCGAGGAGCCGATTCAGTGTCGCGGGCCGGTCATCCAGGTGGAGAAGCACTCCGGCTGCGGCGGCTTGGCGGCCGATCATCAACAGGATCGACAGGCCCATGGAGTCGACGGCGCCGATCTCGGCGCAGTGCAGATGGAGTTCCTTCAGGCCGGGCCGGGCTGAAAGCTCGCGGGTGACCTCGTCCAGGAGGAGGTCGGCTGTGTCGTAGTCGAGGTCCCCGGTGATCTCCATGCGAATGGTGTCCGCGGTGTCGATGGTGGTCAGGCACAGGGCAGGGGGCTGTGTCATGCCTGTGTTCCAGCGGTGGCGCGGTCCGCGGTCAGGGCTTCGAGGCCGTGCCGAAGGATGCGGGAGGCCCGGGGGAAGTCCCTGAGCTCGTGTGCGAGGAGGTCCAGCGCGAGCGGAAGGGCCCGTCCGGGCACTCCTCGGGCCCGGAGGATCCGGGCGGTCCAGGTGACGAAGTGGGTGAAGAGGTCGTCCTCGTCGAGGTAGAGGGCGGTGGCGAGGAACTCCACGATGTGTGCGAGGTCCTCCGCCGTGCGTTCGCGCTGCGTCTCGTCGGCGGCGAGCAGGGCGGGACGGGCGTCCTGGAGTCCGGAGAAGACGGTCCGCACCAGGGCGTCAGCGCTGCGGGCGACCATCGTGTACTCCTGGTCGGCCAGGTGCGGCAGGTCGTCGGTCTGCCGGTGGTCGGCCTGCGGGCGCGCCAGTGGCGCCTCGGCGAGCCGGTCGGCCGCGGAACGGGCGTCCCGGGCCCACGCCTGGGCGCCCAGCAGTTTCGCGTAGCGGCCGTCGGCTCCGAACGCGGCGCCGCCGACCAGGACGGGAACGCCCACCGACTGGCAGGCGGTGATCGTCGCGTGCGCCGTGGGCAGGCGGGTGGCGATCGAACTGGACAGGGCGACCGCGTCGGCCTTCGTGGTGTGCAGGTGGGAGATGAGGTGCGGGGAGGGAACCGGGGCGCCGAGGTAGTCGACCTCCCAGCCGCGCAGCTTCAGCACCTCGGCCACCAAGCGGGCGGGCAGAGCGTGCCACTCACCGTCCACGCAGGCCACCGTGATCCGTCCCCGGTGGGCAGGGGTGCGGGCGGCGGAGTGCTGGGCGAGCGCGGTGACGGCGCGTTCGTTGATGGAGGTCGCGGCGTGCTCCTGCGCGACGCTGATGCGGTTGGCGGCCCATTCCTCGCCGACGGTGCCCTGGACCGCGGCGATCACGTCCAGGAGGACGGATTCGGGGTCGATGCCGTCGTCCAGGGCACGCAGGACGATGCCGGTGGCCGTGTACTCGTCGCCGTCCGCCACGGCCGTCCACAGCTCGCCGGCCAGTTGCCGTACGCGCTCACCGTCGGGTGCGCTGGGCGGGGTGGGGGTGCTCATGTGGTGAACCTGCCCCCGGTGGGGCCGTCCACCGCGCTTGGATGAGGGGTACGGGGCGCGGAGATCGCGACGACGGCCATGTCGTCGTGGCGACGGTTGCCGAGCCACTGGGAGACGAGCATCTGGACGTGTTCCACGATGCCCTCGGCGGGCATCCCGGCGCATCCGGCGAGGGCGCGGCGGAGGCGTTCCTCACCGAAGAGGGCGTCGCCCAGGGGGCCGCCCTTGGCCTCGGTGATGCCGTCGGTGTAGAGGATGCAGGTCTCGCCGGGGGCGAGCGTGACCGCGACGGTGCGGGCGGGGACGTCCGGCAGGACCCCGACGAGGGTTCCGTGGGTGTCGGCGGTGTGGACCGTGCCGTCCGCGCGGATGACCAGCGGGTTCGGATGGCCGGCGCTGGTCAGCCGTACCTGGACCTCCTGGCCCCGGCGGACGGCGGAGGCGAGCACCAGTGTCGCGAACCGGGTGTGGTGGGAGTTGAGCAGTGCGGTGTTGAGGAGGGTGAGCATCCGCTGGTGGTCGTCGGCCAGGGGGAGCAGGGCGTGCAGGGTGTTGCGGATCTTGCCGGTGAGGACGGCGGCTTCCAGTCCCTTTCCGCACACATCGCCCAGCGTCACCAGCGAGGGCTCCCCCTCCACGGCGGCCGGGTGCACGTCGTAGAAGTCCCCGCCTATGCGTTCGTGGTCGGCCGAGGTCCGGTAGCTTCCGGCGAAGTCCACGCCGGAGATCTGTTGCAGGGCCGGGGGTAGCAGCTCCCGCATGAGCACCTCGGTGATGGCCGTCTGCTCCGCGTACAGGCGGGCCGCCGACATCGCCGCCCCCGAACGCGCGGCGAACAGGCGGGCGAAGACCTCTTCCTCTTCGGTGAAGGCGGCACCGCCTTCACCGCGCAGCATCACCAGCGCACCGGCCGGAACGCCGTGCCCGGGCAGCGGAGTGATCACCATCGCCCCGACGGGGCCGAAGCCTTCGGGAATCATCCAGGCAGGGGCGGCAGCGGGGTCGATCCACCGGGACGGCACCGGCGGAAACCCGCGCAGGGCTTCACCGAGGCCGGGCACCTCGTCCGGGTCGCCCGTTTCCTGCGAGGAAACGGGCACGCCGCCCCGTAGACACGTCACCACCGGAAGCCGACGGCCGCGGGCCGGCGCGATGACCAGGGCCGCGTCGGCCAGGTTCTCTGCGGCCAGCTGCGCGGTCACGTCCATGCAGCGACCCAGGTTGAGTGAGGAAAGGAGAGTGCTGGACGCCGTCGAGAGGAACGCGGTCCGCTCCCGCTCCATGCGCAGGGCCTCGCGGGCAAGCTGGTGATCCGTGTCATCCACCAGCCACCACGCCACCGTGCCGTCGTCCCGCACGCTGGGGTGCGCCTCGAACCGGCGTGCTTCGATCGCACCGGACAGCGGCCCGTCCGAGTCCCGTGCGGCCAGCGGGCCGCCCGGGTGGATCGCCCGGTGGGCCGCGGCCAGCCAGTTCGGCGCCACGTCGGCCAGGCGGCACGACGGTCGGGCCGCGGGCAGAAGCGCCCGCGCCGCGTCGTTGCACTCCACGACTAGGCCCGCCGCGTCAGCGACCAGGACCGGGTAGGGGGCGCGACCCCACGGGAAGTCCGGATCCGTGTCCGCGACAGTCTGCGCTCGGGTGGAGACCAAGAATCGAGGATCCGCTGGGCGAATCCCTCACCTCACCAACTCAGTCGGAATTGCTTTCTCGGGGCAACGATCGCTCACGGGTCTTCCTCCTGGCAACCCGCCTCCTCCCCTCCCCTTCATCTGCACAGATGTGAAGATCACGAGCAGGGGTGCCCGGCCAGAGCGACGGGCCCGCCGCCCCCAGGAGGGAGCGCCGGGCCCCGCAAAACCGTCGAGGGCACCCCGCCCGTTCGCCGACGCACACCGTCCTCGGCCCTCACCGAACACCCCCACTTGGTTTCCGTCATGAGTTCCACGGGGCCCGTCCGGCGAAGGCGTACTCCATGCGTACGCCTCCCATGGCTAAACGCGCCCTCGGTCGCTGGCCGGCAGCGATGCTCTCGCCCCCCGTCCGGACGTCTTGCTCCGCTACCGTGCGCCGAGGTCGACGACGGGTGCCGGGAAGGGGCGAGGGATGAACACGGTGGGAGCGCCGACGGGTGAAGGCTCCATGAAGCGTCGCCTGGGGCTGTTCGACGCGGTGGTGATCGGCCTGGGTTCCATGATCGGGGCTGGGATCTTCGCCGCGCTCGGCCCGGCAGCCGGGGCCGCCGGTTCCGGGCTCTTGCTCGCCCTGGCCCTGGCCGCGGTCGTGGCCTACTGCAACGCGACGTCTTCGGCGCGGCTGGCCGCCCTCTATCCCCGGTCCGGTGGCACCTATGTGTACGGCCGGGAGCGTCTGGGCGACTTCTGGGGCTACCTGGCCGGCTGGGCGTTCGTCGTCGGCAAGACCGCCTCCTGCGCGGCGATGGCGCTGACGGTCGGCTCGTACGTATGGCCGGGCCAAGCGCACGCGGTAGCGGTGGCCGCCGTGGTGGCGCTGACCGCGGTCAACTACGCCGGGGTGCAGAAGTCCGCACTCCTCACCCGCGTCATCGTCGCGGTCGTCCTGGCCGTGCTCGCCGCGGTGGTGGTCACCGCCCTGACCTCGGCTGACACGGGCGTCGCCCGGTGGGACACGGGCTCGGACGCCACCGTCGGCGGCGTGCTCCAGGCGGCGGGCCTGCTGTTCTTCGCTTTCGCCGGATACGCCCGCATCGCCACGCTCGGCGAGGAGGTCCGCGACCCGGCGCGCACCATCCCCCGCGCCATCCCGATCGCGCTCGGCATCACCCTCGTCGTCTACGTCCTCGTCGCGATCGCCGTCGTGAGGGTGCTGGGCCCGGATGTGTTGGCGGACGCCACCGCACCGTTGTCGGACGTCGCCCGGACCGCGGGCGCCGACTGGCTGGTGCCGATCGTCCGCGCGGGTGCCGCCGTCGCCGCGCTCGGTTCGCTGCTCGCGCTGATCCTCGGGGTCTCCCGCACCACCCTGGCCATGGCCCGGGACCGGCACCTGCCGCACGCGCTGGCCGCTGTCCACCCCCGGTTCGGTGTCCCGCACCGAGCCGAACTGCTCGTCGGTGCGGTGGTCGCCGTGCTCGCCGCGACCACCGATGTCCGTGGCGCGATCGGCTTCTCCTCCTTCGGGGTGCTGGCCTACTACGCGGTCGCCAACGCCTCCGCCTGGACCCTCACCCCGGCAGAACGCCGGCCGAACCGGCTCGTCCCCCTCCTCGGCATGGCCGGCTGCGCGGCCCTCGCCTTCGCCCTTCCCCTGGCCACCGTCGTCTCCGGCACCGCCGTCCTCGCCCTCGGGGCCGCCGTCTACGGCCTTCGCAGGGGTGTGACCAGCGGCTCCGACCGCTGACGCTTCGTGAAGTTCCGACTGTTCGCCGCGCTGTCACCGCCCGACGACGTGGCCGGCCCGTGGATGAGCTGACGGGCGGGGGCCGCGTACTTCCCCGCCGGAGCCCTCGACGCCCTCCCCGGTGCTCGGTCCGCCGGTGAGCCAGCGGACGAGTTGCTCGTCCTCACCCGCGAAGCGGGCTTCCGCGTTGCCCAAGTGCACTGGAGACAGGGCGGTGATCCCCGTCGGACAGTCGTACGTCACGCATCCCGCGGTCCTTGACGGCCGCTCCCCCGCGGGCCACCGGGTTCCGGACGGCGCGGGGCGGGAACGGTCCACGGCCCGTGGACTCCCGCCGCGTCGAGTTCGTCGGGGATGGGGGCGGGGGTCAGGGTGAGGGCGCAGTGGGGGCAGGCGTCTATGGTCCTGGCCCCCGAGCCGGACTGTCGGGGGACGCGGACGGGGAGGGGCGCGAGGGTCGGCCGGTGACAGGCACAGCAGGTGGCTTCGTGGTGGGCGGGTTCGGTGGCGGTGAGGGCTTCGGGAGTCATGCGGGGAGTCGGTCGGGGACGGGGTCCTCGGTGGCCCACTCGGCTTCCTGTTGGGCGATCCAGTCGCCGAGGTAGGGCGGGACGCGGTGGCCCCAGGGGGACGGGGCGGTGCGGGCGAGGACGTGGGGCGGGACGGGGAGGCGGGCGGTGCAGATGACGGTGGGCGGCAACGGGGCTCGGGGTGCGAGGTGGGCGGCGGTGTGACGGCCGGGGCGACGGCGGCGACGGCGACGGCGACGGGCCAACGGCAGGACGTCCAACACCCGTACGAGGGCACGGGAGATACGCTCACGCATACGTCGGGCAGCTCCTAGGCAAGCTGGTTCGGCGAGCCCGGTGGACCGTTGGCGCGGTCCACCGGGCGCTTTCGGTTTTCGGGAGGAGGCGGGGGTGGTGCCGCCCCCTGCCGGGCGGGGCTTCAGCGGGGCAGGGGGCGGGGACTCGGGTACCGCGGGCGGGCGGTCAGGGCGGGGGTGCGGGGCGCAGGGCGATGCCGAAGCGGGGGAGGGTGTTCATGGCTTCGGTCGCTTCGCTGACGGTGCGCCGGGCCGGGTCTCCCCGGCCGATGCGACGCAGGGCCTCGGCCTGCCAGCCTTCGGGGAGCGCGGCGAACCGTCGGGCAGCGTCCCTGCCCAGCCAGCCCTCCGGGCGGTCGGGCGACGGCGGGGCCTCGTGAACGGCTCGGCGTTGGGCGTCGGCCAGGGCGTCCCACACGCAGGAGGGTTCGACCCAGTCCGGGCGGCCCGGGCCCGCTGCGGGGTGCGGTGCGGAGTCGGTGGTGGCGGCGCTCCGGTCCGGCTCGGGGGTCGGGCGGGGAACGGTGTGGAGGGTGTGGAAGACCTCGGCGCGCCAGGTGGGGTGGAGGTCGTGGAGCCAGGCCAGCTGGTGGAGTGCGGCCTCGCGCTGTTCGCGACGCCCCTCGGCCTCGGGCCAACGGTGGACCCGGCGGGGCTCGCAGTGGGCGGCGAAGTACGCGCAGTCCCGGACCAGTTGGTTGACGGCCCGGCCCTCGTCGTCGGCGATCGGAGACAGGTCGAGGTGGAGGTGGTGGCTCACGGCCAGGGTCCAGTACAGCGCCGCCCGGTCGGTCGGGATGAGCTTGTCCCACGCCCCGGTGGCCTTCAGCTCTCCCCACACCAACGGGACGGCCACGCCGACCAGTTCCCGTTCCCGGGGGTGGGTGAGGGCACCGGGACGAGTACCCAAGGAGTCCAGGGTTGCGCGGAGTTGGTCGAGGCCCGGCCCGGGGCCGGTGGATGTGCGGTCGGTCATGGCTCCCTGCCGATGCGAGTGACGTGACACGAGTGACGGGTGGCGGGCTGTTGCGGCGCCTTGCCGGAACGTGCGGACACAGAAAGGCGGTTCACGTGCTGACACCGGGGAGCGAGTGTGGGTCGAGATCCGCGGGCGGGTCCCACTGGACCCGGTCGAAGAGCACGCGGTCATACCGACGATGTCCCGTCACCCGAAAGTGTTCCTCGGTCCACGCCAACACGTCCTCGGGACTCCGCTCGCCCGGCCGGCCCGGCGGGACGGCACCGCAGCGCGGTTCCGCCGAGACGCACTGGACGTGGGCCCACGCCTTCGCGTCCATCCGCTTCAGCGTCCACTCGACGTGACGGAAACGCCTGGTCATCCCCATGGCGCGCTCCGTCGACTCCAGGCGTTCAGCTCGGCGACCGCGGGTCGCAGTCGGTCCGAGGCGAGCGCCGGACGGACCTGGTCCGGGGGCACCTCCCACTCGACACCGCCGTGCGGTGGGCGGAGGTAGTACTGAGCCCCGATTCGGTCCATAACCACTCCGACAACACCCTTTCGAGTGTCGAACGCGAGGTCTCCCACGCCTAGTTCACCTTTGAACACAGGGCGCTTCCTCTCCGTAGCTGGTTCACTACCAAGAGCCCTCAGCGTGGACCACGGCAGGGATCAGTTCAACTTGGAACGACAGCAAATAAATTGGGCGGACGCGCATGGTGAACATCAAGGACCTGAACCCGGACGAGAGCCCTCAGGCGGCGTTGGGCGCACGCCTGCGCCAGAAGCGCCTGGATCTCGGCCTCAAGCAGAAGGAGCTGGCACGGAAGCTCGGCTACTCGCCGACCCAGCTGTCCCACACCGAAACTGGTCGGAAAATGGCTACTTTGCGGTTCGTGCAAAAGGTCGACAGTCATTTCGGCCTCACGGACACCAGCGAATCGTTCGAACGCCAGTGGCGTGAAATCAAGTTCGGTGCCCTGTTGGAGGGCTTCCCCGAGTACCTGGGCCTGGAGGAACGCGCCTCGGAGATCCGACTGTTCGAGGTGGGCGTGATCCCTGGGCAGCTCCAGACCAGGGGGTACGCGCAAGCCCTCGCCGACGCAGCTGTGGAACGCGGGGAGATCACCCCCGAAAAGGCCGCAGAACGCATCGAACACTTGATAAGGCGTCAGAATGCGCTGAATCGCACCACACCACCGCTGATCTGCGCAGTTCTGGACGAGAGTTGCATCCGACGCCCTGTCGGCGATGACCCCAAGATCATGCAGGATCAATTGGCGCACCTGATCAGATTCGCCCGACTGCCGCACACCTCGTTCCAGATTGCCCCGTACTCCATGGGTGCACGACGCCCGTTCGACCGTCTAGTCAGCCTACTGACCCTCCCCGACCGCTCCGTGGTCTCCTACGTCGAGTCCCAGGCCCAGGGACAGCTGGACCGGGAACTGTCCTCCGTGCTCCCTCGGGTGAGGAACTACCATTTGCTCCAGACCGAGTCAGCTTCTCAGGCGGAGTCCGTCGCCATGATCGAGCAGCTCAGAAAGGGCACTCTGTGAGCACCCCCTCTCCTACTCTCCGCTGGGTCAAGTCCTCCTACAGCAACAACGGCGGGTACTGCGTCGAATGGGCACCCATACACGCCGCTCTCCACGGCATCGTTCCGGTCCGCGACTCCAAGAACGCGAACGGCCCTGTTCTCGCCTTCCCCACCCAGGCGTTCTCTTCCTTCGTAACGGGCATCAAGACCGAAGGACTCGGTTCGGCCTGAGTACCACCAGACCAGACCGCAGCCCGAAACGACCCAACGGGCCTCACCGCGCCCTGCACGGTGAGGCCCGTACCCGTACCGCTCGCCAGCCCGAGCGCACCGACACGAAGGGGAACCCGTGGCCTCCGACCTCGCCACGTACCACTGGGTCAAGTCCTCCTACAGCAACAACGGCGGCTCCTGCGTCGAATGGGCACCCACGCACGTCAGCCTCCACCGCACCGTCCCCGTCCGCGATTCCAAGGACCCCGGCGGCCCCGTGCTCACCTTCCCGGTAGCCGCCTTCACCACATTTGTCGCGGCTCTGAAGGCCAGGCGTTCACACCCTTCCTGACCTCGAAGCAAGACCGTCTGTGTCACCCTGGCGCGGACGCAGCGAGGGTAGTTGATAGGCAGTGGGGATCGAGTGGGCGATATGCCGGAGTTTCAAGTTCTCAATGAAAAGCGCCTGTCGGTCGACTAACGTCGCAGGTCACGAAGGGTGGTCCCCGCACGCGCGGGGGTGGTCCCTTGCTCCGCCACACGGGCCCGCGGGGACCGTCGTGGTCCCCGCACGCGCGGGGGTGATCCTTCTGGATCAGCCGGAACATGGCGGTGGCCGAGGTGGTCCCCGCACGCGCAGGGGTGGCCCCGACGGCGGCAAATCCGGCGCCATGTGATTTGAGTGCTCCCCGCGATGCGCGCGGGGTTGACCCACTCGTCGGCTACGGTCGCGCCAACCACGCCGGATGTTCCCCGCGCTCAAGCACCAAGCGGGGGTGGCCCCTCGTACGGGACGCCGACCGCGTCGCCGCAGGCCGCGCCCGACCCGTGATCCCCACACCCCGCGGGGCTGAGCCTCGGGGCCAGGCACGAGGCCGAGCCCGCACCCGACGCCACCCACCCCACCTACAGCACCCCCAGCTCCCCCGCCCCCACCCGCAGCACCACCACCGAAGGTCCGGCGGCGCCCAGGGCCTCCCCCAGCACGGTGCCCAGGTTCTCCGGGCCGGCCGAAGCAGCCGTGACCCCGAACGAGGCGGCGAGGGCGACCAGGTCGGGCCCGGGGGCGTCCAAGGGGGCGGCGGCGACGGGGCCGGCATAGTTCTCGGCGAGCTGGTGGCGGAGGTAGCCGTGGCCGGAGTCGTCGACGATCAGCCAGGTGAGGTCCAGGCCGTACTGACGGGCGGTGGCCAGTTCGGCGAGGGAGTGGAGGGCGCCGGCGTCGCCGGAGACGGCGAGGACCGGGTACGAGGGGTCGGCCACGGCGGCGCCGATGGCGGCGGGCAGGGCGTAGCCCGGGGCGCCGGCGCCCTGCGCGGAGTGCAGGGTGTTGGGGCGGCGGGCGTCGAAGGCGGCCCAGGCCCAGCGGGTGAGGACGGTCAGGTCCCAGAAGGAGGGCGCGACGTCGGGCAGGGCACCGCGGAGGGCATCCAACAGGACTTCCTCCAGGGCCGGTTCCGAGGTGGGGGCGGAGTTCCCGGCACGGCTCCGGGCGACAGCGGCGAGGGCCTCGCGGACGCGGTCGGAAGCCTGGGCAGAAGCGGCGGCGGTGTCGTCCGGCCGGGGGCGGACCGTGTCCAGGAGGGCGTCGAGGGCGAGGCGGGCGTCGGCGTGGATGCCGAGGGCGGGGTGGTTGGACTCCAGCTTGCCGGGGTCGGCCTCGATCTGGACGATCCGGCCGCGGGGGTGGAACCCGCCTCCCCCGGTGGTGAGTTCACCGAGGCCGGAGCCGACGACCAGGAGGACGTCGGCGTCTTCGAGGAGGTCGAGGACGGGGCGGGCGGTGAGGTGGGACCGGAGGGAGAGGGGGTGGTGCCAGGGGAAGGCGCCGTGGCCGCCCACGGTGGTGACGACGGGGGCGGTCAGCTTCTCGGCGAGGGCGCGGAGTTTGCCGGTCGCGTCGGAGCGGATCACACCGCCGCCGGCGATGATCGCGGGGCGGTCGGCGGTGGACAGCCACTCGGCGGCGACGGCGGTGAGTTCGGGGCGGGGCACCACGTCCTCGGGCATGGCGTCCAGGCTGGTGACGACGGGGATGACGGTGGGCTCGGCGAGGACGTCGTGGGGGATCTCGACCAGGACCGGGCCGTGCGGCACGGTCAGCGCGGACTGCCAGGCGGCGGCGACGGCGGAGGGGATCTGCGAGGGGGTGCGGGCGGTGTGCACCGACTTCACCACCTCGCGGAACGACGCCTGCTGGTCGCGGAGTTCGTGGAGGTGGCCGTGGCGGGCGCCGCCGAGGCCGGCGGCGGGGACCTGGGAGACGACGGTGATCACGGGGGCGGAGGCCGCGGCGGCCTCCTGGAGCGCGGGCAGCGCGGCGAGGGCGGCGGGGCCGGTGGGCAGCAGCAGCGGGGCGGCCTCGCCGGTGCGGCGGCCGTAGGCGTCGGCGGCGAAGGCGGCGCCGGCGGCGGTGCGCAGGCCCACGTAGGGGAGGTGGCTGCGGCGCAGGGCGTCGTACAGGGCGAGGGTGTCGCGGCCGGGGACGCCGAAGACGGTGGTGGCGCCGAGGCAGTCGAGGGTTTCCAGGACGAGATCGGCGCCGCGGCGGCCGGCGGGCGGGTTGAGGGCGGCCTCGGTCTGGGCGGGCGTCGGCAGCAGTTCCGGCCCGTGGTGGTCGTGCGTCACGTTCTCGCCACGCTCCCTGTGGTCCGTCCCGCCCCGGGGCGTGGGGGCGGGGGTGGTTCGGTCATCGGTGCCGTGCGCCGGCGTGCGGGCCCGTGACGGGCCCGGTGTGCGCGCCGGCGCGCGGCACCCCTGGCGTCAGCTCGCGGTGTTCCCGGCGTCCGTGGTGCGGGAGGCCGCGATCTGTCGGGCCATGATCGTGGTCAGCTCGTAGGCGGTGTGGGAGGCGGCCACGGCGGTGATCTCGGCGTGGTCGTAGGCGGGGGCCACCTCGACCACGTCGGCGGAGACCAGGTTGCAGGAGGCGAGGCCGCGCAGGATCTCCAGGAGTTCGCGGGAGGTCATGCCGCCGGCCTCGGGAGTGCCGGTGCCGGGGGCGTGCGCCGGGTCCAGGCAGTCGATGTCGATGGAGATGTAGAGGGGGCGATCGCCGATGCGCTGGCGCAGTTGGTCGGCGACCTCGTCGGCGCCGCGCCGGTACACATCGGCGGAGGTGACGATGCCGAAGCCCATCTTCTCGTCGTCGGTGAGGTCCTGCTTGCCGTAGAGGGGGCCGCGGATGCCGACGTGGGAGAGGGCGGAGGTGTCGAGGATGCCTTCCTCGACGGCGCGGCGGAAGGGCGTGCCGTGGGTGTACTCGGCGCCGAAGTAGGTGTCCCAGGTGTCGAGGTGGGCGTCGAAGTGGAGCAGGGCGACGGGGCCGTGCTTCTTGGCGACGGAGCGCAGCAGCGGCAGGGCGATGGTGTGGTCGCCCCCGAGGGTCATCAGCCGGGCGCCGGTGGCGAGGAGGTCGTCCGCGGCGGCCTCGACGGTCTCCACGGCCTGGTGGATGTCGAAGGGGTTGGCGGCGATGTCGCCGGCGTCGGCGACCTGGGCAAGGGCGAAGGGGGAGGCGTCCTGCGCGGGGTTGTAGGGGCGCAGCAGCCGGGACGCCTCGCGGATCGCGTTGCCGCCGAAGCGGGCGCCGGGCCGGTAGGAGACGCCGGTGTCGAAGGGGACGCCGACGACGGCGACGTCGGCGGCGGGTACCTGGTCGATGCGGGGCAGCCGGGCGAAGGTGGCGGGGCCGGCGTAGCGGGGGATGCGGGAGGAGTCCACGGGTCCGACGGGGTGGGCGGTGCCGGTGGGCGGGGTGGTGGCGGGGGTGCCCTCGGCCGGGTTCTCGGTGGTGCTCATCGTCGGACTCCTCCTGGCGTGGTGCGGGGCGGTGGTCGCCGGGGCCGGGGGTGTCCCGGGCCCGGGCCGTCGCCTGGCGCTCGTGGCTTGCGGTGCGGTCCGGGGTCCCGGACCGCGGGGGTGCGGCCTCGGGGGTGCCCCCGGGGCCGCGGGGGTGCGGGCCGGGGATGCCGGGCCGCGGGGGTGCCGGGTCCGGGGCGGCGCCCGGGTCGACGGTTCAGTGTGGCGTACGCCGGCGCGTGTCGCGCCCGGGGGACCGGGTGGCCGGTGCCGGGGCAGGGGCGCACGCGCCCCCGGGGATGCCGGCACCCCCGGGCGGCCGTGCGGGAGTCGGCGCGCTTCCCGGCCGGTTCGCGCCTCCGCACCCCTCCCCAAATGTCACAGCACTGTTATATTAGCGCTGTGACATCTCCGGATCCCACGGTGCACCGTGACCCCTGGTACTCCCTGTACGCGCTCCTGTCGGCGATGGACGCCGAGATCGAGAAGGTCTACGTCGAGCACGGCATCCAGGGGGTGCGCCCCCGGTTCGCCTATCCGCTGATCCGGCTCGCCCACACCGGGCCGCTGACCATCCGGGAACTCGCCGAGTCCCTGGACCGTTCGCACTCGGCGATCAGCCAGACCGTCGCCGCCATGCGCAAGGAGGGGCTCGTCACCTCGGAGCCGGGGCCCGACGCGCGCACCCGGCGGATCGACCTGACCGAGCGGGGCCGGTCGATGGTGCCGTTCCTGGAGGCGGAGTGGCGGGCCACCCATGCGACGGTCGCCGAACTGGACCGGGAGGTGCCGTACGCGATGACCACCGTGGTCGAGGAGGTGCGGCGGGCGCTGGAGCGACGGCCGATGCGGGAGCGGATCCTCCACCACCTCGTCGAACCGACGCGATGAGGGGGCGGGTCCGCGGCCGGTTCCTCGACACCCGGCCGCTGCGCCACAGCCCCACCTACCGGGACCTGTGGATCGGCATATCGGTCGCCCAACTCGGCGTGCAGATAGCCAACGTGGCGGTGCTGACCCAGGTCTGGGAGCTGACCGGCAGCCCGGTGGGCACCGGCGCCATCGGCTTGGCCACCGGGGTGCCGATGGTGCTGTTCGGGCTGCTCGGCGGCACCCTCGCCGACGCCGTCGACCGCCGCGCGCTGGTGCGGGCCACCGCCGCGGGCCAACTGCTTTCTGCCGTGGGGCTGTTCGCCCAGGCCCTGGCCGGCAACCGGAACGTGGTGCTGCTGCTCGCCCTGGTCGCCGCGGGGGCGAGTTGCAACGCGCTCGGTGCGCCCGCCCGGCGTGCCTACCCGGTCCGGCTGCTGCCGAGCGACCAGATCGCCTCCGGCCTCGCCCTGGCCAGCATCTCCTTCCAGACGGCCATGCTGGCCGGGCCCGCCGTGGCCGGGCTGATCATCGCCCGTTGGGACCTGCCCGCCGCGTACGCCGTCCAGGCCGTGGCCACGACGGTCGCCATGCTCACAGTGCTCCGGCTGCCCTCCATGCGCCCCCAGGGCGTCGACCCGGCCGGCGGCAAGCGCCGGCCGCGGCGCGGGGGTTGGCGGATCGTGCTGCGCCGGCCGAAGCTCTGGGGCTCGATGGCAACCGATCTGTCGGCAACTTTGCTCGCCATGCCCGTCGCGCTCTTCCCACTGGTCAACGAGGCCCGCTTCGGGGGAAATCCGCAAACCCTCGGCCTGTTCCTCTCCGCCGTCGCGGTCGGCGGGATCACGGCCGGCCTGTTCTCCGGCACGGTGACCCGTTGGCGTCGCGCCGGCCTGGTGCAGTTGGTCGCCGCCGGCATCTGGGGCCTGGCACTGGCCGGTTTCGGACTCGCGGGGCCGCTGTGGCTGGCGCTGGGGTGCCTGGCCGTGGCGGGCGCTGCCGACACCGCGTCCGTCGTCACCCGGGGCGCCCTGGTCCAGTTGGAGACCCCGGACGCGTACCGGGGACGGGTCACCTCGGTGGAGCACGTCATCGGGGTGGCGGGTCCCGAGCTCGGCAACTTCCGCGGCGGCCTGCTGGCCTCGGCCACCTCCGTCCCGTTCGCCCTGGTCTTCGGCGGGCTGTCGGCAGCCGTGGCGGTCGCCGTGGTCGCCGCGACCAACGCCCCCCTCCGCGGCTACCGCACTCCGTCCCCCGCCGGGCGGACGGCCGCCGCCGGAAGCTTCGGCGCGACGGCCGAAGAACGGCGGGAACTCTCCGGTGACGGGAGGGGCGAGCGGGAATAGCATGCGCATGCGAACGGCGACCAATCATCATTTTTCATGATGTTCCCGTATCGAAGCGCACCGCTCCCGGAACCACCGGAGGGACCGCATGTCATCGCCCGTCACCCCGACCCTGTACGACCTGGCGCCCCCGGGCACCGACCCCGACCAGCAGCCGGAAGCCCTGTACCAGCGACTCCACGCGGAAGGCCCCGTCCACCGGGTGCGCATGCTCGACCTCGGGGACGTCTGGCTGGTGGTGGGCCGCGCGGAGGCCCGCGCCGCGCTCGCCGATCCGCTGCTCCGCAACGACCTGCGGCACTCCGCCGGCTGGTCGGACGACGGCAGTTACGGGCCGGGGCGCAACATGCTCCAGACCGATCCGCCCGAGCACACCCGGCTCCGCGCCCGGGTCACCCGGCACTTCACCCAGGCCCGGGTGACCGCGTTACGCCCCCGCATCCGGCAGATCACCGCGGAACTGGTCGACGCACTGCCCCGGTCGGGCACCGCCGACCTGGTCGACGCGTTCGCCGTCCCCCTCCCGATCACGGTGATCTGCGAACTGCTGGGGGTGCCCGAACAGGACCGTCCGACGATGCGCGCCTGGTCCCGCGACCTCATCACCCCCGACTCCGACGAGGTCGGCCGGGCCTCCTCCGCGGCGATGGCCGGATACTTCGGCGAACTGCTGGCCCGCAAGCGACGGCTCCCGGAGGACGACCTGCTGAGCCTGCTCGCCGCCCCGGACGACGAGGACCCCCTGTCGCCCGAGGAGTTGATCGGCATGTGCTTCCTGCTGGTGGTGGCCGGCCACGAGACCACCATGAACCTGATCTCCGGCGCCCTGTACACGCTGCTCTGCCAGCCGCCGCTGCTGGCCTCGGTGCGGGCCGACCCCTCGCTGCTGGGCGGGGTCGTCGAGGAGACGCTGCGCTTCCACTCCCCCGCCCGGGCCGCGGCCTTCCGGTACGCGGCCGGGGACACCCGGATCGGCGACACGGCCGTCGCCCGCGGCGAGGCCGTCGTCATCTCGCTCGGTGCCGCCGGGCAGGACCCGCGCGGGTGCCCGCACGCGGAACGCTTCGCCCTCGGCCGGGAACGTCCGAACCACCTCGGGTTCGGGCACGGCGTCCACCACTGTCCCGGGGCGCCGCTCGCCCGCGCCGAAGGGGTCATCGCCCTGACCGAACTGCTCGCCAGGCGGCCCGAGTTCCGGCTGGCCGTGCCGCCGGACGCGGTCCGCTGGCGCGCCTCCGTCCTGCTGCGCGGCATCGACGAGCTGCCCGTACGGTTCGGCTGACCTCGATGCGCCGGGCGGACGCGCCCGGCGCATCCGCGCACCACGCGACGGGGCCGGGTGCCACCACCGGCCCCCACCCCACCCACTCCGGCATACTGCGCATCCATGAAGGAAAGGGACGAAGGGTCGGAGGCTGCGACCGGCACCGGTGACGGCGGCGAGAGCGTTGCGACGGTGCTGGTGGCCGCCGCGGCCAACCTCGGGATCGCGGTGGCGAAGGCCGTCGCGGGGCTCACCAGCGGCTCCAGCGCGATGCTGTCCGAGGCCGCCCACTCGGTCGCCGACACCGTCACCGAACTCCTGCTGCTGACCGCCCTGAAGCGCGGCGAGAAACCCGCGGACGAGGACCACCCGGTGGGCCACGGCGCCGAACGCTACATCTGGGCGCTGCTCGCCGCCGTCGCCACCTTCGTCGGCGGGGCGGTGTTCGCCGTGTACGACGGGGTGCACACCCTCACCCACGGCGAGGAACCCGGCGACCCGCTGCTCTCCTACCTGGTGCTCGGCGTCGCCTTCCTGCTGGAGGGCTACTCGCTGCGGACCGGAGTGCGCCAGGCCCGCCGGGAGGCGCGCGGCTACGGCCTCCCGCTCCGCCGCTACCTGCGGCGCACCCCCGACACCGCGGTCAAGGCGGTCGTCCTGGAGGACACCGCGGCCCTGGTCGGGCTGTTGCTCGCGGCCGGCGGACTGCTCGGCGGGCAACTCACCGGCTCGGGGGCGTGGGACGGCACCGCCTCGCTCTGCATCGGCGCCCTGCTGCTCTGGGTGGCCTGGGAGTTGGGCCGCTCCAACGCCGAGCTGCTGATCGGCCGACCGCTGCCCGCCCCGGTGCGGCGGGAGATCCGGGCGCTGCTGCTGGCCGATCCGCACGTGGACGGGGTGCTGGAGCTGACCACCCGACTGCTGGGACCGCGCGAGGCGCTGGTGGCGGCCAAGGTCGACTTCCGGGACGTCTCCACCGCCGCCGAGGTCGAGCAGGCGTGCGAGCAGGCCGAGCGGCGGCTGCGCGGACGGTTCCCGGTGATCAGCCGGGTGTACCTGGACCCCACGCCCGGCCCCTCCCGCGACCGCAGGCCCTGAGCCGGCCGGGCCGCGGGTCAGCGGGCGGCGGTGAGCCCCGCAGCGGCCAACAGGTAGGCCACCATCGGGTCGTAGTAGCGGGGGCTGCGGACGTGGTCGTCCAGGGGCACCGCCACCTGGACGGTGCCCTCCGCCTCCGCGATGAACAACGCCGGGTCGTTGCAGTCGGCGTACCCGACCGAGTCGATGCCGCGCTGACCGGCCCGGCCCGCCCACCCGTGGTCGGCGACGACCAGGTCGGGCGGGGCCTGCCCCAGCTGTGCCAAGCCGTCGAGCACCGCGTTCAGCGGCTGGGGCGAGTGGGTGTGCCACAGCGAGGCGCCGCCCGCCTGCATCGCCACGTCCGCGAGCTGGAAGACGACGCCCTCGTCGGCGAGGAGCCCGTCCGGGATGACGACGACGTCGCAGCCCGCCGCGCGCAGCGCCTCGGCGGTGGCCCGGTGCACGTCCAACAGGGCGCCCGGGTGGCCGGTGGCGACCAGCACCCGCTCCCGCCCGGCGGCGGCCTTGCGCAACCGGGCGGCCATCCGGTCCAGGCCGTCGACGGTCAACTCCGGGTCGATGGTGTCCTGGCCCTGCCGGTGCTGCGGGTCGTCGTTCACCCCGCACCGTTCCGCCATCACGGCCAGCACGTCCTGCTCGTCGGTCCACCGGTCACCCAGCTCCAGGCCGAACCAGTAGTGGCGGTCCCCGTTGGCGAGCCTGCGGTAGTGGTCGAGGTTGTTCTCGCGGGGGGTGGCCACCTCGCCCGCGATGCGCGTACGGATCAGATGGTCGACGAGCTCGGCGCGGCTGGGTGTCCCGGGTATCGGCATACCGCCCATTGTGCCGCCGGGGTCCCCCGGCCGGGCGGAGATCCACCAGCCCGTGCGCCCACCACGGCCGCGGGAGCCGCGCGCCGCACCCCGGGTTGAGACCCGGCCCCCGCCTCCGCCCGTGTTTCCGGGCCGGGAGGCGGCCCGAACCTCACCGGGAGGTTCAGTGGAACGATGGAGGCAGGAAGCACGGCCCCGTGCGGCGGGGGTCCGCATGCCGGACGCCCGGCGTCGACGGGACCGGCGCCGACCCGGATCGTTCCGTCGGCGCCCGCACCGGGAACCCGCGGCAGGCCCCGCCACAGGCCACCACCGAGACCACCGGAAGAGGTACCGCCATGAGGTTCGTCCTCGACGTGCACGTCCCCGACGACGCCCCGGCCGAGGAGGCGGTGAAGGAACTGTCCCGGGCGCTGCGCTACTGGGCCGGCAACCTCCACCACTACCCGCTGACACCCGGCTCGGGCGAAGCGGTGTACGACTCCGGGTACCGGGAGATCGGCCGTTGGACCCTCACCGCCTCGCCCGACCCGGAGGCCGCGGGGTAGCGGTGCCGGTGTCCCCCGGGAGCCGGCGGGCACCGGGACGGCCGCGGACTACCGGGGCACCCGGACGACACCCTCCTGGATGACGGTGACCGCCAACCGTCCGTCCCGGGTGTAGATGCGGCCCTGCCCCAGCCCGCGCCCGCCGGAGGCGGAGGGCGACTCCTGGTCGTACAACAGCCACTCGTCGGCGCGGAACGGACGGTGGAACCACATCGCGTGGTCCAGCGAGGCGCCCACCACGTCCCCGACCGCCCAACCGCCCCGCCCGTGCGCCAACAGCACCGAGTCGAGCAGGGTCATGTCGGAGACGTAGGTGACCAGGCAGACGTGCAGCAGCGGATCGTCGACCAGCTTGCCGACTGCCCGGAACCACACCTGGGAGCGCGCCTCGCGCGGCCGGCCGGGCGAGGCGAACGGCGGCTCGTCGACGTACCGCAGGTCGATGGCGCGCCGGGCCTCGGCCAGCCGGTCGGGGACGCCCGGCAGCAGCACGTCGGCGTACCGGTCCAGGGTCTCGGCTGCGGTCGGCAGGGTCTCCGGATCGACGGAGGGGGGCACCGGCGCCTGGTGCTCCAGGCCCTCCTCGTGCACCTGGAACGAAGCCGAGAGGTGGAAGATGGGCTGTCCGTGTTGGACGGCGACCACCCGGCGGGTGGTGAAGGACCGGCCGTCGCGGATGCGGTCCACGGAGTAGACGATGGGCGCGCCCGGGTCGCCGGGGCGCAGGAAGTAGGCGTGCAGGGAGTGCGCCGGGCGGTCGGCGGGCGCCGTGCGCCCCGCCGCGACCAGGGCCTGCGCGGCCACCTGGCCGCCGAAGACCCGCGGCACCACGGAGGCGTGGGACCGTCCGCGGAAGATGTTCTCCTCGATCCGTTCCAGGTCCAGCAGGTCGAGGAGCGACTGGAGTGCTTCAGGCATGTTCCGACCCTCTCAGAGCCCAGCATCCTTCGCGACGACCGTCTCCACGACTTCGCCGGTGCCGCCGTGATCCGGGTGGCACGCGCGTCCGCCGTACGGGCGGGCCGGGGGGTGCTCGTCGCGCAGCAGGTGCTAAGCGCCCGCTCAGCCCCGTACGCTACCCGCCGGTCACATGACCGTCCAGGGCCGGACCCGGGTTCGACCGACACGGAACCCGGCATGATGGGCCGGTGGAACACCTCCCCGTCGACGTGCGCGCCTCGCTCCGGCTGTTCGCCTTCTACCTGGCGAACGGCACCGTCGACGTCGACCTCCTCGACGGCATCGACTACCGTCCGGCCCTCGTCCAGTTCGGCTCGCCCCTGGAGCAGGTCTTCGCGATCTACTGCAACGTGCTTCGGGTCGACGAGGAGGGCGAGGTGCTGAACGAGGCGGACGCCCAGTACCGCGCCGCACAGTGGATCCGCGCCCACTGCGACCCGAGCTACCGCGTCGAGCCGCCGTTCCAGCCCTGGGAGACCGAACTCCACGGCCCCTGAGCACGGCCGCCGACCACGACCCACGGGCTCCGGGCCGCCCCGAGCGATGTGGGTTCCTGACGACCGAAACGAAGGCGACGGAGAGCCGAGCCGTCCTCGCGCTCCTTGCCGGTAGCCCACCCGCCCGTCGCCGGCCCGTCCTGCCCAGGCGACGCACATCCCGCCACGGGCCAACAAGCCGACCTTGATCGGCACGAGTCGTTGACCCACTTACAGATCGGTGTAGTCGAAAACCCTCGTAGCGTGAGGGTCATCGGCACCTTCGTCCCTGCGCCACTCCTCTTCGTCGAAGGGCGACAGCATGGCCAGCAGCGCCGTCAGCGCACCGCCGGGACGAACGTCGGCGGCGATCACTCCAACGACACCCGAGCTGTCCAGATAGAGCCGGAGTCGTTCCGGAGCCCTGAACAGGTATCCGCGGAGGCGTACGCGGGAACGACCTTCACGTCTCGGGCGGGCGAGTGTCGACAACAGGGTCTCGGCCCAGTCGTCCTTCGTGAACGGTGCTTCGCCAACGGCTTCCGGGTCGACGCGGGCGAGAGGCATGCCCATGACCGTTCCGACCGTGCGAAGGGATCCCACCACGGCGAGTTGGGCTCGGAGCAGGGCGACGACGCTGTAGGTGGTACGCAGGTCTCCGTCCTCCGCACGGAGAGGGACCTCGTAGGCCACGGGGTGGCGGGAACCTCGACGGGGACCGACGACGACCCGGACCGCCTCCGCGCCGTCGGGTGCCGGGAGCACGCCCCGCACGTGCTGGTCGCCGACCAGGGGAGCCCAGACGTGACGCAAAAGGAGTTCGGCGATGGCGACCTGTAGCTCTCCGAGCTCCTCGACCTCGCCGGGGTCAGTATCCGCAGGAGATCTACCGCCGTTTCCCATACTCACTGATTAACCCATTCTGGACACTTGCGCACGCCCTTGCAGTACGCAGTGATCACGCCGATCTTCTCGCCTCTTGCGACTTTGAATCGACCGTCGTCCGTCGCTTGCGCATACCTAGCCTTGACTACGATCTGGATTCGACGCCCATCAGTTCGCCATGCCCAGCCAAAGTATTGAATGTTGGCACCGTCGACAACATCGACGTTGCCTGAGAGCGCGGCGTTGACGACCGCGCACTTCTTAATGTTATGACGCAGGGCAAAGTGATTCCATCCCAGTTCATTATTGCCGATCCGGGTAGGTATGACCCTCCCGTCAGGGTCCTTCTGCTTGCACTTGACAGTTGTATTGAGATGTGGCGGGGCAGCATGAGTTGATGCGGAGAATCCGCTCAGGAGCAGTATCGAAGCAGTGGCGAACAACTGCGGCAACCCTCACACGCGCCATCTTTCCCCCAGACATGAGATCCGCACCGGATGACCCTTTGCGCCAACCACCCAAACACACCAGCAGCGTTTCACCCAGGGGAATACGCGCCAAAAACTCACTCCATGCGGTCGAAAATCAAGAATCATGAGAAGTCCGGCGCGCCACCTTGACCAACCACCTCGTGTCGACCCTCGCTGCGATATGGCGGTCTTCCCGTTCTGATAGATCATTGAATCCTCGACGATCTACGGCAACGTGCTCCGATTGCTGAGGTTGAACTCGTGATGTCGTGCTGCTGATCAGGCGGGTCTGATGGTCAGACCGGTCTCGGCGAGGCACCCGTCTATGAGATGGCTGCGGTACTGGATGTGCCGTAGACCGCGTCGTATGCGCTGGACGAGGTGTTCGGGAGTGCTGAAGGCGACGTTGGAGAGCCAGCCGCGTCGCAGAAGGGACCAGATCCCTTCGACGGGGTTGAGGTCGGGTGCGTAGGGCGGCAGGTAGCGGATGGTCAGCCAGTCCTGGGCTGCCGCCCATTCCCGCAGGCCGGAGGCTTTGTGGACGTTGAGGTTGTCCCAGACGAGCACGACCGGGCCGCCGACCTGCTGATGCGCGGCGATCAGCAGGTCCCGGTAGTCGCGCCAGGAGAAGCTCTTGCGTCCGTCGCGCTGACCGTCATCCCGGCGCGGCCGGTAGATCAGCCGAGACCGTTGACCGGGTTTGTAGCAGGTCAGCGCAGCGATGGATATCCGTCTGCGGGAACGGCCGCGGACTCTCACCACCGGGGTCCTGCCGCGCTGGGACCAGGTCTTCGCCTGCGGCGGCGTCATGGAGAATCCGGCTTCGTCCTCGAAGACGATCCAGGCTCCACGGGCCGCCGCGAGCCTTCCGCGCAAGGCCACACCTCCCGGGCCCACCCGGCCACCGTCTCGTCGTCCCGCTCCACCGCGCGTCGGACTGGGACCTGGCAGGACCAGCCGTTGCGTACCAGCAGCTTCCGAACGCCTTGAACCGTGTAGGTCAGGTGGAAGCGCCGGCCGATCACCGTCTTGACCCGCGCCAACGTCCACCGCTGGTCCTCCCAGCCATGCGCGGCCGGTCCCTTGGCCAGCTCGGCCTCCAGCTACGTGAACTGCTCCTGGCTCAGCCTCGGAAGCGACGCCGGCCCTTGCGACTCCAGAGCCCGCGGACCGCCCTCGTTCCACGTCTGCCGCCACCGCTGCACCGACCGGACGCTGACCCGCAGGTCTTCGGCGATCGCCGCGCTTGCCTCACCCAGGGCGAACCGTTCCGCGGCCCGGAGTCCTAACCCCTCGCGGAACTGCTGCCATTCGGCAGTCAGCCCGCCCCCTTGTGGATACCGCATGTCCCCGGTGGTACCGCAGCTGATGGCCAGCCGTCAGCCCCTACGACACCACGAGTTCAACCTCAGTAGATGGGAAGGGAGAGGTGCTGAACGAGGCGGACGCCCCGTACCGGGCCGCACAGTGGATCCTCGCCCACTGCGACCGGAGCTACCGCGCCGAGCCGCTGTTCAGCCCTGGGAGAGCGAACTCCACGGCCTCCGAGCACGGCCGGACCTGGCCGCTCCGGCGAGCCCGACGACGAGGCGGACTGCGGATGGCTCGCCCACCTCACTGGCGTGCGCAGCGACCGCGGCCTACACACTGGGAATGAGCCCTTCCCGGTCACACCACTCAGCGAAACCACCCGGCTTGAAGGGCAGGCCGGACGCCGTGCTGAGCAGGTCGTCAGCGAGCGCGGAGACCAACGGCACCGTGAGGAGACCCGCCCGGATCGCGTCGCACAGCAGCCCGAGGGTCCGGCGCAAGTGACGCCCCGCCCTCGCACGGCCTCAACGGCCACCCGGTCGTCGACGACGGCCACGGGGGCAGGCAGCCGCACGCACCCGCCACTCGCCTCACCGTACGAACGGGTGCAGTCGCGGAGAGAAACCGCCCGCCCGGTCCGGACGGCATACGCGCCCCCCTACCGCCCGAGGACCCCCGCGCCCACTGCCGAGAAGGCGCCGCGGGCGAGGCGGTGCAGGAGTTCCGCGGCTTCGGCGCGGGTGGGGAGGGCGTCGGGGCGGCTGAGGTGGGGGGTGGAGTTGAGGAGGCCGAAGACGGCGTGGACGGCGGCGCGGGCCTCCGGCTCGGGGAGGTCGGCGTAGCGGGCCCGCAGGGCGTCCACCCACAGTTCGAGGTACTGGCGCTGGAGCTGGCGGACCAGCTTGCGGTCGCTGTCGCGCAGGCGGTCCAGCTCGCGGTCGTGGAGGACGATCAGGGGCCGGTCGTCGAGGGCGAAGTCGATGTGGCCCTCGATGAGGGAGTCCAGCAGGCCGGCGGGGTCGCCGACGGACTCCTCGACGCGCCGCCGGGCGCCGGTGAGCAGCTGGCCGCTGATGCCGACGAGGAGTTCGGCGAGCATCGCGTCCTTGCCGGCGAAGTGCCGGTACAGGCCGGGGCCGCTGATCCCGACGGCGGCCCCTATCTCGTCCACGCCCACCCCGTGGAACCCGCGCTCGGCGAAGAGGCGCGCGGCCTCCTTCAGGATCTGCTCGCGGCGGGTGGAGGCGTCGGTTCTGGTGGCCATGACGTCGATTCTAGACAGGCGGGTTAGCGCTCGTTAACCTGAAGGCGTCGACGTTAACGCTCATTAACCGAGTGGCACGGGCAAGGGGGCTCGACACCATGCAGGAGGCACCGGTACTGGCGACCGCGGCCGACCCCGCAGCGGAGGCGTTCCAGGCCAACGGGGCGGCCCACCACGCGCTGGGCGAGGAGCTGCGGAGCCGGCTGGCCCGCGCCCGGCTGGGCGGGGGCGAGCGGGCCAGGGCCCGGCACACCGCGCGCGGCAAGCTGCTGCCCCGGGACCGGGTGGACGCCCTGCTGGACCCGGGCTCCCCGTTCCTGGAGCTGGCGCCGCTGGCCGCGGAGGGCCTGTACGACGGGGCGGCCCCCGCGGCGGGCGTGGTCGCGGGCATCGGCCGGGTGTCGGGGCGGGAGTGCGTGATCGTCGCCAACGACGCCACGGTCAAGGGCGGCACCTACTACCCGATGACGGTGAAGAAGCACCTGCGCGCCCAGGAGGTGGCGCTGGAGAACCGGCTGCCGTGCCTGTACCTGGTGGACTCCGGGGGCGCGTTCCTGCCGATGCAGGACGAGGTGTTCCCGGACCGGGACCACTTCGGGCGGATCTTCTACCACCAGGCCCGGATGTCGGGCGCGGGCATCCCGCAGATCGCCGCGGTGCTCGGGTCCTGCACCGCGGGCGGGGCGTACGTGCCGGCGATGAGCGACGAGGCGGTGATCGTGCGCGGGCAGGGCACCATCTTCCTGGGCGGCCCGCCGCTGGTGAAGGCCGCGACCGGCGAGGAGGTCAGCGCCGAGGAGCTGGGCGGCGGGGAGGTGCACTCCCGGGTCTCCGGGGTGACCGACCACCTCGCCGAGGACGACGCGCACGCGCTGCGGATCGTCCGCACCATCGTGTCCACCCTGCCTCCCCGCACGGCGCGCCCGTGGGCCACGGCACCGGTCGAGGAGCCGAAGGCCGACCCGCAGGAGCTGTACGGGGTGGTGCCGGTCGACCCGCGCACCCCCTACGACGTGCGGGAGGTGATCGCCCGGCTGGTGGACGGTTCGCGGTTCGCGGAGTTCAAGGCGGAGTTCGGGCAGACCCTGGTGACGGGCTTCGCCCGGCTGCACGGGCACCCGGTGGGAATCGTCGCCAACAACGGCATCCTGTTCTCCGAGTCCGCCCAGAAGGGCGCCCACTTCATCGAGCTGTGCGACCAGCGCGGGATTCCGCTGCTGTTCCTCCAGAACGTCTCCGGCTTCATGGTGGGCCGCGCCTACGAGGCGGGCGGCATCGCCAAGCACGGCGCGAAGATGGTGACCGCGGTGGCCTGCACCCGGGTGCCCAAGCTGACGGTGGTCATCGGCGGTTCCTACGGGGCCGGCAACTACTCGATGTGCGGCCGGGCCTACGGGCCGCGGTTCCTGTGGATGTGGCCCGGCGCCAAGATCTCCGTGATGGGCGGCGAGCAGGCCGCCGCCGTCCTGGCCACGGTCAGGCGCGACCGGTCGGCGGCCCGCGGCGAACCGTGGACGGCCGAGGACGAGGAGGCGTTCAAGGCGCCGATCCGCGCCCAGTACGAGACGCAGGGCAACGCCTACTACGCCACCGCCCGGCTGTGGGACGACGGGATCATCGACCCCCTGGAGACCCGTCAGGTCCTCGGCCTGGCCCTGACCGCCTGCGCCAACGCCCCGCTGCCGCCCCGCGGCGACGGCTTCGGCGTCTTCCGGATGTGAGGCCCCGATGAGCGACGCACCACGCACCCCCACTCCCCCGCCCGGCGCCGGCGGGGCGCTGTTCGACACCGTGCTGGTGGCGAACCGGGGCGAGATCGCCGTCCGGGTGATCCGTACCCTGCGCGCCCTGGGCATCCGTTCGGTCGCGGTGCACAGCGACGCCGACGCCGACGCCCGCCACGTGCGGGAGGCCGACACCGCGGTCCGGCTCGGCCCGGCCCCGGCCGCGGAGAGCTACCTGTCGATCGAGCGGGTGCTCGACGCGGCCCGGCGCACCGGCGCCCAGGCGGTCCACCCGGGGTACGGGTTCCTCGCCGAGAACGCCGCGTTCGCCCGGGCCTGCGCCGAGGCGGGGCTGGTCTTCATCGGCCCGTCCGCGGAGGCGATCGCCCTGATGGGCGACAAGATCCGCGCCAAGGAGACGGTGGCCGCGGCCGGGGTGCCGGTGGTGCCGGGTTCCTCGGGTGCGGGATTGGACGACGCCGAACTGGTCGCCGCCGCCCGGGAGATCGGGATGCCGGTGCTGTTGAAGCCCTCGGCGGGCGGCGGCGGCAAGGGCATGCGGCGGGTGGTGGACCCGGCGGCGCTGCCGGAGGAGATCGCCGCCGCCCGGCGGGAGGCCCGGGCCTCCTTCGGGGACGACACCCTGTTGGTGGAGCGGTGGATCGACCGGCCGCGGCACATCGAGATCCAGGTGCTGGCCGACGCCCACGGCAACGTCGTCCACCTGGGGGAACGCGAGTGCTCCCTGCAACGGCGGCACCAGAAGCTGATCGAGGAGGCGCCCAGCGTGCTGCTGGACCCGGCGACCCGGGCGGCGATGGGCGAGGCGGCCGTGCGGGCGGCCCGGTCCTGCGGCTACCGGGGTGCGGGGACGGTGGAGTTCATCGTGCCGGGGGCCGACCCGGGCCGGTTCTCGTTCATGGAGATGAACACCCGGCTCCAGGTGGAGCACCCGGTGACGGAGCTGGTCACCACGGTCGGCGGGCGGCGCGGCATCGACCTGGTGGAGTGGCAGGTGCGGGTGGCCGCCGGTCAGCCGCTGCCGTTCGCACAGCAGGACGTCGGTCTGACGGGGCACGCGGTGGAGGCCCGGATCTGCGCGGAGACGGTGTCGGTGCGGGAGGGCGCCCGCGGGTTCCTGCCGTCCGGCGGCACGGTGCTGTTGCTGCGGGAGCCGGACGGCGAGGGGGTGCGCACCGACTCGGGGCTGAGCGAGGGCACCGAGGTCGGCAGCCGGTACGACCCGATGCTCTCCAAGGTGATCGCCTACGGGCCGGACCGGGCGGGCGCGCTGCGCCGACTGCGGGCGGCGCTCGCCGGGACGGTCACCCTGGGGGTGCCCACCAACGCCGGGTTCCTGCGGCGGCTGCTGGCCCATCCGGCGGTGGTGGCGGGCGAGTTGGACACCGGGTTGGTGGAGCGGGAGGTGGACGCCCTGGTGCCGGACGGGGTGCCGGAGGAGGTGTACGAGGCGGCGGCCGCGGTGCGGCGGGCGGCCCTGGCCCCGGCCGAGCGGGCGGACGGCTGGCGGGACCCGTTCGCGGAGCCCAGCGGGTGGCGGCTCGGCGGTGAGCCGCTGGTACCGGCCTTCGCGCTGCGGGTGCCCGGGTGCGAACCGGTGCTGCACCGGCCGCGCGGCACGGCCCGGGTCGAGGTCGACCGGGTCGACGTCACCCTGGACGGGGTGCGGCACTCCTTCGACCGGGCCGGCGAGTGGTTGGGCCGTGACGGGGACGCCTGGCAGGTGCGCGACCACGACCCGGTGGCGGCGGCGCTCACCGGGGCGGAGCGGGCGGGCGCCGACTCGCTGACCGCCCCGATGCCGGGCACGGTGACGGTGGTGAAGGTGGCGGTCGGGGACGTGGTGGAGGCGGGGCAGAGCCTGCTGGTGGTGGAGGCGATGAAGATGGAGCACGTGGTGTCCGCCCCGCACGCCGGCACCGTCACCGGGGTGGACGTGCGGCCGGGGAGCACCGTGGCGATGGACCAGGTCCTCGCCGTGGTGGAGCCCGCGGCCCCGCCCGGGGAGGCGTCGTGACCGCGGCCGGGCTGCCGATGCGGGTGCCGGCGGCGGATCTGCCGGCGCGGGTGCGGATCCACGAGGTGGGGCCGCGCGACGGGCTCCAGAACGAGTCGGTGAACGTGCCCACCGAGGTGAAGGCCGAGTTCGTGCGGCGGCTCGCGGACGCGGGGCTGACCACCATCGAGGTCACCAGCTTCGTCCGCCCCGAGTGGGTGCCGCAGCTCGCCGACGCGGAGGAACTGTACCCGCAGGTACGGGAGTTGCACGAGGAACGGGGCGTCGCGCTACCGGTGCTGGTGCCCAACGCCCGCGGTCTGGAGAGGGCGTTGGCCCTGGGGGCACGGCGGATCGCCGTGTTCGCCAGTGCCACCGAGTCCTTCGCCCGGGCCAACCTGAACCGCACGGTGGACGAGTCGCTGGCGATGTTCGAGCCGGTGGTGGCCCGGGCCAAGAGCGGCGGGCACGGCCCGGTGCACGTGCGGGGCTACCTGTCGATGTGCTTCGGCGACCCGTGGGAGGGCCCGGTGCCGATCGCCCGGGTGGTGCAGGTGTGCCGGGCGCTGCTGGACATGGGGTGCGACGAGCTCAGCCTCGGCGACACCATCGGGGTGGCCACCCCGGGCCACGTGCTGGCGCTGCTGGCCCGGTTGAACGGGGCGGGGGTGCCCACGGACCGGCTCGGGGTGCACTTCCACGACACCTACGGGCAGGCGCTGGCGAACACCCTGGCCGCCCTCCAGCACGGGGTGGCCACCGTCGACGCCTCGGCGGGCGGGCTCGGCGGCTGCCCGTACGCGAAGTCCGCCACCGGCAACCTGGCCACCGAGGACCTCGTGTGGATGTTGTCCGGCCTCGGCATCGACACCGGTGTCGACCTCGACCGGTTGAGCGCCACCAGCGCCTGGCTGGCGAAGCGGCTGGGTCGCCCCAGCCCGTCCCGTACCGTCCGCGCCCTGATCGGGGCACCCCAGGAGGAATCGCGATGACGCTGGACCACCGGCTCGCCCCGGAGCACGAGCAACTGCGGCGCACTGTCGAGGAGTTCGCCCACGACGTGGTGGCGCCGAAGATCGGCGACTACTACGAGCGGCACGAGTTCCCGTACGAGATCGTGCGCGAGATGGGCCGCATGGGGCTGTTCGGCCTGCCGTTCCCGGAGGAGTACGGCGGGATGGGCGGCGACTACCTGGCGCTGGGCGTGGCGCTGGAGGAGTTGGCCCGGGTGGACTCCTCGGTGGCGATCACCCTGGAGGCGGGGGTGTCGCTGGGGGCGATGCCGCTGCACCTGTTCGGCACGGAGGAGCAGAAGCGGACCTGGTTGCCCCGGCTGTGCTCGGGCGAGGTGCTGGGCGCCTTCGGCCTGACGGAGCCGGACGGGGGGTCCGACGCGGGCGCCACCCGCACCACGGCCCGGCTGGACGGGGCGAGCGGCGAGTGGGTGATCAACGGCACCAAGTGCTTCATCACCAACTCCGGCACCGACATCACCGGCCTGGTGACGGTCACCGCGGTGACCGGCCGCACGCCGGACGGGTCCCCGCTGATCTCGGCGATCCTGGTGCCGTCCGGGACGCCCGGGTTCACGGTGGGGGCCCCGTACTCCAAGGTCGGCTGGAACGCCTCCGACACGCGGGAGTTGGCGTTCTCGGACGTGCGGGTGCCGGCGGCGAACCTGCTCGGCGAGGAGGGCCGCGGGTACGCGCAGTTCCTGCGCATCCTGGACGAGGGCCGGATCGCGATCGCCGCGTTGGCGACCGGGCTGGCGCAGGGGTGCGTGGACGAGTCGGTGAAGTACGCCAAGCAGCGGCAGGCGTTCGGGCGGGCCATCGGCTCCTTCCAGGCGATCCAGTTCAAGATCGCGGACATGGAGGTGAAGGCGCACACGGCCCGGCTGGCGTGGCGGGACGCGGCCAGCCGGCTGGTGGCCGGGGAGCCGTTCAAGAAGGAGGCCGCGCTGGCGAAGCTGTACTCGTCGACGGTGGCGGTGGACAACGCCCGGGAGGCGACGCAGGTGCACGGCGGGTACGGGTTCATGAACGAGTACCCGGTGGCCCGGATGTGGCGGGACTCCAAGATCCTGGAGATCGGCGAGGGCACCAGCGAGGTGCAGCGGATGCTGATCGCCCGCGAGCTGGGGCTCACCGGCTGAGCGAAGGGCGCCGGGCCGGGTGCGAGACGTAGCGCACATGCGGACCGGCCCCGTTCCCCGGGTACTTAGGGTGGGCTAACCTGCCTGGCGAGAGCAGGGCGCCGGGCCCCACCGCACGGCGCCGCCCCCGCACCGATGGGAGTTGAGCCCCGTGCCCGCCGCCGTGGCCACCGCGTTCCGTTTCTTCCGCGCCAGCGTGATCGGGGTGGCGCCGCTGGGGCCGTCCCTGGTGCGGGTCACCTTCGGCGGGCCCGAGCTGGCGGAGGTGGCGTCCGGCGGGCTGGACCAGAGCGTGTCGCTGTTCCTGCCGCACCCGGGTCAGTCGGAGCCGGTCGTCCCGGTCGAGGCGGGCCACGACTGGTGGCAGGCGTGGCGGGCGCTGCCGGAGGCGGAGCGGGCGGTGATGCGCACCTACACGCTGCGGGCGCAGCGCGTGCGCCCGGACGGCACCACCGAGGTGGACGTCGACTTCGCCCTGCACGGCGCCGGGGGTTCGGGGGGCGCGGGTCCCGCGGCCCGTTGGGCGGCCGGTGCGGTGCCGGGCGACCGGGTGTTGCTGTACGGGCCGGCGGTCGCGGACAACCGGGCGGTGAAGTTCCGTCCGCCGCACGGCACCGACCTGGTGGTGGTGTGGGCCGACGAGACGGCGCTGCCGGCGGCGGGCGCGATCCTGGAGTCGCTGCCGTCCGGGATGCGGGGAGTGGCCTGGCTGGAGGTGCGGCACGAGGACGACCGGCAGCCGCTGGCCACCCACGCCGAGGTCACCTGGCTGGTGACCGGGCGGGGCGCGCCCGCGGGCCCGGCGGCGATCCGGGCCGCGGAGTTCCCGGCGGCCCGGGCGCCGTACGTGTGGCTCGCCGGGGAGGCCGGCACGGTGAAGGAGCTGCGCCGCCACCTGGTGGGCGAACGGGGCCTGGACCGGCGGGCGGTGACGTTCACCGGCTACTGGCGGCGCGGCATGTCGGAGGACCGGATGCGGGCGGAGGGCGCCGGCGCGGAGTGACGCGCACCCCGGCGGCCGGCGCCCCGCCGCCCGCGGCGGCTACTGCTGCGGCCAGGGCACCTGCGGGGAGCGGTGGTAGCGGATGCCGAGGGCGTCCCAGCGGGGCGCCTGGGCGGCGAGCCGCTGCCGGTAGCCGTCCCAGTCGTGGGTGGCGCGCGGGGACCAGCCGAGTTCGGCGATGCCGGGCAGCCGCGGGAAGGCCATGACCTCCAGTTCCGCAGAGGTGGCCAGGGTCTCCGTCCACAGGGGCGCCTCGACGCCGAGGAGCGCCTCCTCGGGGAGCCCGTCGAGGTAGGTGGCCGGGTCCCAGTCGTAGGAGCGGCGCACCTCCACCCGGCCCGCCCAGTCCAGGCCGAGTTCGGTGGCCTCGGTGTACTTCATGTCGAGGTAGGAGCGGTCGGCCGGGGAGAGCACCACCTTGGCGCCGGCGAGGGCCGCGTCCACGACCTGTCGGCGTTCCTCCTCGGAGGTGGCGTCGTAGCCCCAGTACTGGATGACGGCGCCGGCGACGGGTCGGGCGCCGGCGAGCTGGTGCCAGCCCATGACCGTCTTGCCGTGCCGGGTGACCAGGGCCTGGGCCCGGTCCATGAAGTGGGCGTACTCGTCCTTGGGGGTGGCGTCGGCCTCGTCCCCGCCGATGTGCAGGAGGTCACCGGGGGTGAGTTCGGCGACCTCGCGCACCACGTCGTCCACGAAGTGGTAGGTGACCTCCTCGGGGACGCACAGCGTGCTGAAGCCGACCTCGACTCCGGTGTACGGCTCGGGGGCCTCGCCGTCGGGGTTCAGCTTGGGGTAGGCGGTGAGGGCGGCGTGGGTGTGGCCGGGCATGTCGATCTCGGGGACGACCTCCAGGTGGCGGGCGGCGGCGTACCGCACGATCTCCCGGTACTCGTCCTTGGTGTAGTGGCCGCCCGCGCCGCCGCCGACCTGGGTGGCGGCGCCCTTGGTGGTCAGCTCGGGCCAGGAGTCGACGGCGATGCGCCAGCCCTGGTCGTCGGTGAGGTGCAGGTGGAGGGTGTTCAGCTTGTAGAGGGCGAGCTGGTCGACGTAGCGCTTGACCTGGTCGACGGTGAAGAAGTGGCGGGCCACGTCGAGCATGGCGCCCCGGTACCCGTAGCGGGGCACGTCGCGGACGGTGCCGCCGGGCACCGTCCAGGGGCCGGGCTGTTCGGTGCGCTCCTCCACCGCGGCGGGCAGCAGTTGGCGCAGGGTCTGCACCCCGTAGAAGAGTCCGGCCGGCCGGCGGGCGGTGATCGTCACCGCCTCGGGGCCGCTGTCCAGCAGGTAGCCCTCGTCCCCGAGGTCCGGTTCGCCGTCGGTGAGCAGCAGCCGGATGCCGTCCGGGACGTCCTCCTCGACGGGCAGCGGATGGCCGGTGGAGGGGCGCAGCAGTGCGGCGAGGTGGTCGGCGACCTCCTGCACCCCGGGCGCGCCCCGGGTGCGGATGCGGGTGTCGGCGGTGATCCGGTAGGGGGTGCTGCGCGGCTCGACGGAGGCGGGCGCGGGTATGACCCGGCCCAGGGCGGGGGTCGAGGGCGGCGCGGCGCCGCCGCCCTCCCCCGGTTCGACGGCGCCCGGGCTGCCGGTGGCGAGCAGCAGCGAGCCGAGGAGCACGGACGATTCTCTGTGACGGGGGTTCACCTGCGGTCCCTTCGAGGTGTTCCGGCCCCGCCCGGGCGGGCGGGGGCGAGCGGCGGCGAGCGGTCCGGTCCGCACCCGTGGACCCCTCGACGGTTCCACCTTCTACCCCGCGGGACGGATGGGAGAATCCCCGTATGGCGGAAATCATCCAGCGCGACGGGACCTGGACCTTCGACGGCGGCACGGTGCGGCTGGTGCCGGGCCGGGACAAGGCCGTGAGCCTGTTGCGCCGGACCCTGGGCGAACTGGCCGTGCCCCTGGAGGCGGTGGCGGGCGTCTCCTTCGAGCCGGGCCGCAAGGCGGGACGGCTGCGGCTGCGGCTGCGGGAGGGCGCCGATCCGCTGCTCCAGGCGGCGGGCGGGCAGCTGACGGACGGGATGGACCCGTACCAGTTGACGGTGGAGCCGGACCGGGGCGGGGTCGCCGAGTACTTCGTGGACGAGGTCCGCAACGCGCTGCTGCTGGACGAGGTGCCGGCCGGGCCGACGGACGGCTATCTGCTGGCCGGGCCCGCGGTGCCGTTGTCGGTGCAGGCGGGCGACGGTTCGGCGAGCTTCGACGGGGAGCACGTGCGGCTGGAGTGGAACTGGAAGACCGAGGAGGCCAAGGCCGCGGCGGGCACCCGGTCGATGCCGGTGGACACCGTGCAGGCGGTGGAGTGGCAGCCGGCGGTGGGGTTGGAGAACGGCTTCATCCGGTTCACCCTGAAGAACGTCCCGCCGACGAAGGCCCCGCCGAAGTACGACCCGCACGCGGTGGTCCTGTGGGGCTTCCGCCGGGATCCGCTGATGGCGTTGATCGCCGCCGCGGTGCAGGCGCGGCTGCCGCACCCCTCGGCGCCGGCCCGGGGGGACGAGCCCCGTAGGGAGCTGTCGCCGACGGGCCCGGAGCCGGAGGCGGCCAGGCCCGTCGAGGACGACCACGACGCCCTGCTGCGGCGGCTGCGGGAGCTGGGCGAGCTGCGGCAGGCGGGGGTGCTGACGGAGGAGGAGTTCAGCGTCGCCAAGCAGGCGGTGCTGCGCCGGATGTGATGCGGGCCACGGGGGAGGAGCTTCCCACCTCCGCACGAACGGCACCTGACCGGCAATCGAGCGGAATCCTGCCCGAAATCGGGCAGGATTCTTGCGAAACCCCGAAGCGGTCGCCCAGGATCATCGAGTGCACGACGACCTGGTCGATCATCTGACCCGCAGCACGCCGCTGAACCGCGGCGAGGCGCTCCGGGTGGTCCAGGACGTCCTCGCGTACTTCGACGAGACGACCGAGCAGTACGTCCGTCGCCGCCACCGCGAACTCCAGGGTCAGGGCCTGGTGAACGCGGAGATCTTCGAACGGATCTCGGCGGACCTGAACTACCGTGCGGTCGCGCCGCCGACCCTCTCACTGAGGCAGCTGCGCCGCATCGTCTACGGCTGACGGGGGCACCCGCCAGGCCGGGCCCGGGGTACGCCCCGGCCCCGCGCGGCCGTCCGAGCGACAGGAATATAGGGGAACACGTTCTATGTGCGGAATCGTGGGATACATCGGCAAGCGCGATGTGGCGCCGTTGCTCCTGGAGGGCCTCCAGCGACTGGAGTACCGCGGGTACGACTCGGCGGGCGTCGTCATCACCGGCCCGAAGACCGGCGGGCTGAAGATGGTCAAGGCCAAGGGCAGGGTCCGGGACCTGGAGGCCAAGGTCCCCAAGCGCTTCCACGGCACCACCGGCATCGCCCACACCCGCTGGGCCACCCACGGCGCCCCCTCGGACGCGAACGCGCACCCCCACCTGGACGGCTCCGGCAAGGTCGCCGTGGTCCACAACGGCATCATCGACAACGCCTCCGACCTGCGGGCCAAGCTGACCGCCGAGGGCGTGGAGTTCCGCTCCGAGACCGACACCGAGGTGCTCACCCACCTGATCGGCCGTAGCGAGGCCCCCACCCTGGAGGAGAAGGTCCGCGCCGCGCTGCGCCTGGTCGAGGGCACCTACGGGATCGCCGTGCTGCACGCCGACTTCGCGGACCGGATCGTGGTCGCCCGCAACGGCTCCCCGGTGGTGCTCGGCATCGGCGAGAAGGAGATGTTCGTCGCCTCCGACGTGGCCGCGCTGGTCACCCACACCCGGCAGGTCGTCACCCTCGACGACGGCGAGATGGCGACGCTGAAGGCCGACGACTTCCGCACGTACACCACCGAGGGCACCCGCACCACCGCCTCGCCGACCACCGTGGAGTGGGAGGCCGAGTCCTACGACATGGGCGGCCACGACACGTACATGCACAAGGAGATCCACGAGCAGGTCGAGGCCGTGGACCGGGTGCTGCGGGGCCGGATCGACGACCGGTTCTCCACCGTCCACCTGGGCGGGCTGAACCTGGACGCCCGGGAGGCCCGCGCGGTGCGCCGGGTGAAGATCCTCGGCTGCGGCACGTCGTTCCACGCGGGCATGATCGGCGCCCAGATGATCGAGGAGCTGGCCCGCATCCCGGCCGACGCCGAGCCGGCCTCCGAGTTCCGCTACCGCAACCCGGTCGTGGACCCGGACACCCTCTACGTCGCGGTCTCCCAGTCCGGCGAGACCTACGACGTGCTGGCCGCCGTGCAGGAGCTGAAGCGCAAGGGCGCCCGGGTGCTCGGCGTGGTCAACGTGGTGGGGTCCGCCATCGCGCGGGAGGCCGACGGCGGGGTGTACGTGCACGCCGGTCCCGAGGTGTGCGTGGTGTCCACCAAGTGCTTCACCAACACCACCGTGGCCTTCGCCCTGCTCGCCCTGCACCTGGGCCGCACCCGCGACCTGTCGGTGGCGGACGGCAAGCGGATGATCGAGGGGCTGCGCCGGCTGCCCGGCCAGATCGCGGAGATCCTCAAGCAGGAGGACGAGATCAAGAAGCTGGCCCAAGGCTTCGCCGAGGCCCGCTCGATGATGTTCATCGGCCGGGTGCGCGGCTACCCGGTGGCCCGGGAGGCGTCCCTGAAGCTCAAGGAGGTCTCGTACATCCACGCCGAGGCGTATCCGGCCTCGGAGTTGAAGCACGGCCCGCTGGCACTGATCGAGCCGGCGCTGCCGACCGTGGCGATCGTGCCCGACGACGACCTGTTGGAGAAGAACCGCGCGGCGCTGGAGGAGATCAAGGCCCGCAGCGGGCGCATCCTCGCCGTGGCCCACCAGGAGCAGGAGAAGGCGGACCGGACCATCGTCGTCCCCAAGAACGAGGACGAGCTGGACCCGATCCTCATGGGCATTCCGCTGCAACTCCTCGCCTATCACACGGCGTTGACGCTCGGCCGGGACATCGACAAGCCGCGCAACCTGGCCAAGTCCGTGACCGTGGAGTAGGGACGCGTCGCCCGGGGACCGGGCCGGTGATCCCCGTGCGGGCCGCCGGGGTCGCACGGGGATCACCGCCGTTCGGGCCGGTGGCGCACCGCCGCCGGCCCGTCACCGTCTCAGCCGGTGGCCGTCACCCCCCGGCCGGCGGCGCGTCGCGGGAGCGCGGTGGGCCAGTGGGCGAGGGCGGCGGTGGCCGCGTACCAGGCCGCGAGGCCCGCCACGGCGGCGAACCAGCCGCCGACCTCGGCGAGGGTGCCCGACTCGGCGAACTGCCCGACGGCGAGCAGCAGCAGGGCCACGGCGGTCAGTCCGTAGGCGCCGCCGATCAGCAGGGCGTCGCGCGGTGCGGCGGCGGTGAGGCTGAGGGCGACGAGGGCGAACAGCAGCAGGAAGAGTCCGGCCGCGTTGTGGCTGACCAGTCCGTCCGCGCCGACGCCCCAGGTGAACCAGAGGGCGCCGAAGGCGGCGAAGGCGGTGCCGGTGAAGGCGTCGTGGTCGCGCAGGGCCAACAGACCGGCGAGGAACAGGGTGATGCCCCCGACGTAGGTGGCGGGGGCGACCGCGTCGGCGGCGGTCACCCCGTCGATGATCCCGGTGTGGCCGATGCCGAAGGCCAACAGGGTGAGGCCGAGCGCGAGATGGCCGAGGGCGGCGGTGCTGCTTCCCGCTGGGACTGGACTGTTCACGGCGGGCTCCCTTCACATGCAGTCGTGCTGCGTGGTGTGGGGCCGAGGGTGACGACCCGTGTGCGCGTTGTACCCGCGGCGGAGGCGCGTTCCACTCCCTACGCACGAGTAGATTTGTCGACCTGGCGCACCCGCGCACGCCCGGCGCAATCAGCGCTGGAACGGCTGGGGCGCATGCACCGGCGGATGCGGGAGCGGGCGAAGTGACCTACGGGACGGGGAAGTTGCGGGTCGGTGCGGGCCGCTACGGAATGACGATGACGGGGCGCTTGGCCCGACGGGCGAGCCGACCGGCGACGGAACCGAAGAGGCGTCCGACGATGCCGTGCGTGGAGCCCACGACGATGGCGTCGGCCTCGTACTCGCAGCCGACCTCCTCCAGTTCGTGGCAGATGTCCCCGCCGCGTTCGACGAGGATCCAGGGGACCTCGGCGAGGTAGTCGGCGCAGGCCAGTTCGAGGCCGAGCACCTCGGTGCGGTGGTCGGGCACGTCCACGAAGACCGGGGGTTCGCACCCCGCCCACACCGTGGTGGGCAGCCTGTTGGCGACGTGCACGATGATCAGTCCGGAGCCGGAGCGGTGGGCCATGCCGATGGCGTAGGCGAGGGCGCGCTCGCTGGAGGTGGACCCGTCGAAGCCGACGACGACTCCGTGACGGAAGGCTGGATCGCAGGGGTGGCGTGCGTCTTCCGCCGCCAACGGGTCGGCCGCCGGATCGGCGACCTGACGCTTGCGGTCCGCGGGTTCGAAGGATTCGTGACCGGCCATGGGTGTCTCGACGAAGGAGATCCTCTGAGGAGGGGCGGCTGCTTGCGGTGTTCGCTGTCTTCTCGGGGATGCGGCTGTCAAGGTGTCCAGGGTGCCAGGAGAGCCGATCGGCCGGTCCGGGCGGAGGTGGCGGAACCGGAGGAACCACCAGGGTTGGGGATAACGCTCCGATACCCGGAGCCGTGTCCGGGAATCATCTTCCCAACCCCATACCCCCAAGGGTACGGCGACACTCCCCTCCTGCCCAGCGGGACCGCACGGCACCCGGGCGGGCCGCACGGACTGCGCGCACCGTTGCGCACCGCGCCGCGGCGGCGCACCCCGGAGCATGCACGAGCCGCCGCCCCGCTGGCAATGGTGGCTGCCGGGTACAGCCGCTTCCCGCTCCGAAGGGGTGCGGTCTCGGACAGGAGTTGGTTCAAAACCAGACGACCTTACCTGCCCGATACAGGCGTTATGCGTGGTACGCATACATCATCTCACCCCCCTGGACGGCGCCCCGCCCATCGACCGCCACCCGTGCTCCCCCACCGGCGCACACCGTCAGGCGGGCGCACGGCAGCGCACAGGGGGCGCACAGATGGCACGCCAGAGCGGCGACACAGGGCCCCCGTGCTTTGATCTTTGCGAACTCCTGATGGGGGAGGTGCAAACGCCGCCCCAGCCCCCACCCGTCCCCCGTCCGCCACCCCGTGATGGTGGCGGTGCGCTGGCACGATCCCGGAACGGACGACTCCCCGGACCCCACCCGCCCCGGGCGGCCGGCTCGCAGGAGCAACCGGCACGAGCCGCACCCGTCCGCACGAAACGGAGCCCATCACATCGAACCCCCGGGCCCGACCCCGGCCACCGCACGGGAACCACCGGACACCCCCGCTCCGGGACCGATGGTCGGCACACCCTTCACCTCCCCGGCGCACACCGGCGAGCTGACCAATTCCCGCGCACTGACCCATAAGATTTCAGCCAACTTGGCCAGGGGGTACTTCCTTTGGCCCGGACCCCTTCCGCACCCACCTCCACCTGGGAAGAAAGGACCAGCAGCCAGATTCGCACCCTACGCGGACCGGCCATGCGCCGCATGCGCGCTTCCCTGCGCACTCCCACGGCGACACGCTTCGTGATCGAATGCTTCACGCCAAGTTGCCATGTCGACAATGCGCCGGGGTGCAGAAGTGGTCACGTAGGCACCCCGCAACGCAGTAGATTCGATCTTGACTGTCTTACGGCGGGGGACTCGTGCAGGTACCGAGGGGAATTGTGCTGGAGCGACAGGCCCGACACGTCAGGGACGCCGCGACCACCGAGGGGGGCTTAGCGCCATGAGCCACGACTCCGCAGCCACGACCGACGTCGCCGTCCGGAAGCTCTCCGGACGGCGGCGCAGGGAAATAGTCGCGGTGCTGCTGTTCAGCGGCGGCCCCATCTTCGAGAGCTCGATCCCGCTGTCGGTGTTCGGCATCGACCGGCAGGACGCCGGCGTGCCGCGCTACCGACTGCTGGTGAGCGCCGGCGAGGACGGACCGCTGCGCACCACCGGCGGACTCGAACTCAGCGCGCCGCACGGCCTGGAGGCGATCGCCCGCGCGGGCACCGTCGTCGTCCCGGCCTGGCGGTCGATCACCGCGCCGCCGCCCGAGGAGGCGCTCGACGCGCTGCGCCGCGCCCACGAGGAGGGCGCCCGGATCGTCGGCCTGTGCACGGGTGCCTTCGTGCTGGCCGCCGCCGGCCTCCTCGACGGCCGGCCGGCCACCACCCACTGGATGTACGCACCGACCCTCGCCAAACGGTACCCCTCGGTCCACGTGGACCCGCGGGAACTGTTCGTCGACGACGGTGACGTCCTCACCAGCGCGGGCACGGCCGCGGGCATCGACCTCTGCCTGCACATCGTGCGCACCGACCACGGCAACGAGGCCGCCGGCGCCCTCGCCCGGCGTCTGGTCGTGCCGCCCCGGCGCAGCGGCGGTCAGGAGCGCTACCTCGACAGGTCTTTACCAGAGGAGATCGGCGCCGACCCGCTCGCGGAGGTCGTCGCCTGGGCGCTGGAGCACCTGCACGAGCAGTTCGACGTGGAGACCCTGGCCGCCCGCGCCTACATGAGCCGCCGGACCTTCGACCGCCGGTTCCGCTCGCTGACCGGCAGCGCACCCCTCCAGTGGCTGATCACCCAGCGGGTCCTCCAGGCGCAGCGGCTCCTGGAGACGTCCGACTACTCGGTCGACGAGGTGGCGGGCCGTTGCGGCTTCCGCTCCCCCGTCGCCCTGCGCGGACACTTCCGGCGCCAGCTGGGCTCCTCGCCCGCCGCGTACCGGGCCGCCTACCGGGCGCGCCGGCCGCAGGGCGAGAAGCTGCTCGACGCCGGGTCGCTGCCCGGACCGGAGAACCCGGTCCCGGTGCAGTCCCGGCGGGCCTCGGCACCCACCGGTGCCCTGGGCCACCCGGCCCTGGCCAACGACCCGGGGCGCCACGTGTCCGGTGCGGACCTCTACGCATCGGGCCTGATGGGCCGCCCGAGCCTGCCCGGTCAGCGGAGCGCGCCGTAGGGTAAGGCGCATGAACGATCGCATGGTGTGGATCGACTGCGAGATGACCGGACTCTCGCTGGCGAACGACGCGCTCATCGAGGTGGCCGCACTGGTCACCGATTCCGAGCTGAACGTCCTCGGCGACGGGGTGGACATCGTGATCCGCCCGCCCGACGAGGCGCTGGAGACCATGCCCGAGGTGGTGCGGCAGATGCACACCGCCTCGGGCCTCCTCGCCGAGCTGGCGGGCGGGACCACCCTGGCCGACGCCCAGGAACAGGTCCTCGCCTACGTGCGCGCCCACGTGAAGGAACCCGGCAAGGCCCCCCTGTGCGGGAACTCCGTCGGCACCGACCGCGGGTTCCTCTCGCGTGACATGCCCGAGCTGGAGTCCTTCCTGCACTACCGCATCGTGGACGTCTCCTCGGTCAAGGAGCTGGCCCGGCGCTGGTACCCGAGGGCGTACTTCAACAGCCCCGACAAGAGCGGCAACCACCGGGCCCTCGCCGACATCCGCGAGTCGATCGCCGAGCTGCGCTACTACCGCGAGGCGGTCTTCGTCCCGCAGCCCGGACCCGACTCGGAGACGGCCCGGACGATCGCCGCCCGCCACGTGGTGCCCACCGCCCCCACCCCCTGAGAAACGGGTGCACGAGCACCCTCCCGGACCCTGTACACTTTTTCTCGGCCGGTCGGTGAACCGCAAGGGAAACCGCCGCTCGTGGTGGGTGTAGCTCAGCTGGCAGAGCACCTGGTTGTGGTCCAGGATGTCGCGGGTTCAAGTCCCGTCACTCACCCTGATGGGTCTGAGGGCCGATCCGCTCCGGCGGGTCGGCCCTCAGCGTTTGCCCGGGCTCACCGGGTCCTCCGTCCCTCCCGTTCGAGCACCGGCACCAGGTAGTCGGCGCGCGGGCCGGTCAGCCCCGACAGTTCGGCCACGGACCCGAGGAACACCAACTCCACCAGCTCCGGCTCCCGCCCCCGGGCGCGCTCGGCCCGTACCAGCCCCGCGAAGCCCGCCCGCAGCTCGGCCTCGGACCGCGGCGGCGCCAGGTACAGCGCCCCGACCCCGCCCCCACGGGCCCGGGTGACCCCCGCCAGCTCCAGTTCCCCGTGATCCACCACCACCCCCAGCTCCTCCACCAGCTCCCGGGCCGCCTCCCGGGCCAGCGCCGTCCCGTCCAGCACCCCGCCCGGGGCCGGCGGCTCCACCGAGCCGCCCGGCAACTGCCACCGTCCCGGAGCCGAGGTCCACGGCGCCATCCGCACGACCAGCACCCGCCCGTCCTCCACCGGCTGCACCACCCCGACGAACAACGAGGGCAGGGCCCCGACCGCACCCGGCAGCCGGCGCAGCCACCGGTGCCGGTAGGTCGCCCGCGACCACTCCAGCACCAGCCCGCCCGGCCCGTCCGACGCCAGCCCCGCACAGGCCACCACGGGCCCGTCGAACAGCTCCGGATTGGCCCGCACGGCCTCCTCCCACACCCGGTCCCGCGCCGCCACCAGCGCGGGCGACAGCACCGGCGGCGCCACCTCCGTGAGTCGGACACGATCGACGTCGAAGAACTCCGGCCCCGTGACGGGCGGTGCGTGGTGGGTCATCCGGGCATCGTAGGGGGCGGTGTGGGTTCGGGTTCAGCGCTGTTTCCTCTGCCCCATGGCGGTGTGGAGCCAGTCGAGGGTGTCCTGGGCGAGGAGGGCGTCGGCGAGGTGCTGGGCGGTGGCGGTGGTGAGGCGGGCGCGGCTGTTGTCGATCCAGCGTTGGGCGTCGGCGTGGCCGCGGGCGCGGTACTCGATGCCCTGGAGGAGGCATTCGAGTTTGTCGGCGTCCTTGGCGCAGCGCGCTTCGGGGGTGTCGCCGGTCTCGTACTCGTCGATCCAGGCGCGGACGGGGGTGGTGAGGGCGTCGGGCATGCCGGTGGTCTGGTCGGCGGTGACGGTCCGGGGGTCACCGGGCGCGGCGTAGCGCTTGCCGAGGTGGTTGACGTCGCCGGTACGGGTCTCCTGGGTGTCGTGCCACACCGCGAGCAACGCCGCACGGGCCGGATCGGCACCCTCCAACGGCGCGATGACCGAAGCGATCAACGAAGTCCGCCACGCGTGCTCGGCCACGCTCTCCGGATCCCGCACCCCCGCCATCCACCACCCCGTACGCCGCGCGTTCTTCAACGTCCCCGCCTCGTACAGGAAATGCGCCACCCGGCTCAGATCGCGGTCACTCACGTCATGCTCCCTTCACGCCTGGACCAGGCGCAGTGCGTAGCGGATGCTCTCCAGCTCCTGACGGACTCGGGGAATGAGCCCGTGGCCATCCAACAGCACGTGCAGTTGTGCGCACAGGACATCGTTGGAGGTCGGGTTCGTTCGTAACAGGGCGGGGCGGACAGCAATCAAGGACCACAACGAATGGACGTTCAGCTCGAAGAACCCGTGTGATGGATCAAGCCCGGACGTCAGGTGCTGGAACAAACGCCCGCCCGACCAACCTCCCAGTGCCCGGTCGCCAATAAAGTCATCTGACAGTTGGACCTCTTGGTACTCACCCACCCAATAGGCCCAGTAGTTGAGGTTGGCTGCCCTTCCCGCATCATCGGCCAGTGTCTTCGCGATGAAGTGGCGCATGGGTTCGTGGTCTCCTTGCCGCGCGGCCACAGCGGCAACCGAGCGTGCATTGAGCCAGGATTCGAGCCATCCCTGAGGACGTTCGGAGCGCTGCTGGTGCCCGAGCCAGTCCGACTTGGTCCGGTCCTCGTCGAACCCCGCCAAGTACAGGGCCTGTCGCCGCAACAGGAAGTCGTCACGCGCGTGCTCGGCTGTCCACCTCATCACCTCGAAGAAGCGGGACCGCTCGTCAACGGATAGTTCCGGTCCGTCCGGCACTGGTCCTCTACGGGTACGTGCGGGAAGAGCAAGGGAACGCAATGCATTGGGCTTCACGCCGTTGAGCGGCCAGGTCAGCACTTCGACGAGATCCCGCCGCAATACACACGAACCGATGGGGACTTCGCCGTCATCGGCTGCTTCATCCAGGCAACCGGTCAGCAAGGCGTCAGCCTCCCCTGCTCTCTCCAGAACGGACAGAAGCGCGGGAGCGGCGCCCATCCGCATGAGAGCGCGCCGGTGCTTGAGCATCTGCCAGACCGGCATGGCGATCACCGGGCGCCGCCCGGACTCCCACCCTGCGGCGGTATCGACGGACACCCCAAGGCGCTCGGCGAGGGCATCCTGGGTGAGGCCGAGTTGTTCGCGGATGACTCTAAGGGCGTGGCCGGAGACGACACCGACGCGTGATACTCGACCGATTCCCTGACCGGTGGTCAGTCCATGTGATCGCCCTCTGCTCATGGACGCCCTCATTCCGCGCATGGCAGCCGACCAACCCGTACTGGTGGTCACTGGGTTGACCTGCCTGGCTTCTCTACTGTCGAGCCACACGCAGTGGGCCCGCGACAGAGAGTAGCGAAGGTTGTGCGGCAATGAACGAACTCAAGGAAATGTCTGGGACTGACCTCCTAGCAACGACCGAACTCCTGACCGACCGTCTCACCGTCTGGGCCGGGACCCGTGGCCCCACCGAGCGGGTGGCCGTCGCCGCGCTGATCGAGGAGGGCGACGTTCTCGCGCGAGGGGACGTGCGGGACCTCCTCGTCGTCGACACCAGGGCGTCTGCTTCCTGTGATTGGCCGCGGTTCGAGGCCCGGTACCGGAACTCGTTGGTGTTGGACGCGAGTGAACGGGCCTTCCTGGACTTCGTGGTGGCGGTCAGTTTCCCGAGGCTGGTGCCGTTGTGGCAGGTGGAGCACCTCGGCGAGCGTCGACTGGTGGTGGTGTTGCGGGCCTTGGCCGCCTTGGCCGGGGCGGATGGTGTGACGGTGTCGGTGGGGGCGAGCGCATGCTGAACCTGTGCGTGCAGTGTCGTGAGCCGATCGAGGTGCGGGAACTCTCCGACGAGGTGCCGGGTGGGGCGATCCACCGGCGGTGCACCGAACCGGCCCGCGCTGCGGAGGAAGTGGAACGGGCAGCCTGGCGTGCCTACCTCAGCCATGTCGGGACGTGTGACGCCTGCCTGCCCGATCCGATCGGTTGCCCGAAGGGCAAGGAGTTGCGACGGGCGTGGAAGTCAGCGGACCGGGCCCACTTCGCCACCCTGGAGCAGCCCGCCCCATGAACGTCCACCCCTTGGCGGCCGTCCTGTCGGCGCGGGAGGTGCAGGAGCAGTGGTTGCGGCGGAGCATCGCCCTCGTCCCCTGCGGGCACGCCTTCGCCGCCGTCCGGATGCCCACCAACCTCGTCCACACCGCCGCCCGCACCCGCGAACCCGAGCAAATTCGCATCTACCTCACCCACACCCTCCACGGCCCCGTCCTCACCGACCGCACCACCCACCACCACTACGCCCTCATCCCACCCCACACCCCACCCATCAACCACCCCCACACCCGCTACCTCGGCACCAACACCTACCTCGGCCTCCCCCGCCCCGACCTCACCCACCCCACCACCCACCACCGCTGCCACTGGATCATCCCACCCAACAGCCAACAACTCTGCCCACCCCAAGCCGTCACCGCACTCTTGCGCCGAGCAGTGCGGTGAGCCCTCGAACGGACCAGTTCCTCTGCGTCCTGAGCATCGCCGCACTCCTCGGCGCACTCGCCCTCGGCGCCGTGCGGGCCGTCTGAGCCCGCCCCGCCGCCGGTGCCGTCAGGTGGATTCCCTGACCACGAGTTCGGTGGGCAGGACGAGTTGGGGGCCGTTGCCGTGGCGACGGACCCGGGGGTCCTTGGCGATCTCGCCGAGGAGGACGTCGACCATGCGGCGGCCCATCTCCTCGACCGGTTGGCGCACGCTGGTCAGCGGCGGGTCCATGTGGCGGGCGATGGCGGAGTCGTCGAAGCCGACGAGGGCCACGTCGTCGGGGATGCGGCGGCCCCGGGCGCGCAGTGTCCGGCGGGCGCCGGCGGCCATCACGTCGGAGGCCGCGAAGACGGCGTCCACCTCGGGGTGTCGGTCGAGGAGTTGGGTCATGGCGCGCTCGCCGCCGCGTTCGGTGAAGTCGCCGGGGACGATCAGCGTGTCGTCGACCCAGTGGCCCGCCGACCGCAGGGCCGCGCGGTAGCCGTCGACGCGGCGGGCGGCGCCGTACACGTCCGGGCGACCGGAGATGAGGGCGATGCGGCGGCGGCCCCGGGCGAGCAGGTGCTCGACGGCGGCGCGGGCGCCGGTGTGGTTGTCGGCGTCGACGGCCGGCAGCATCTCCCGGCCGGTGCGACGGCCGCTGATGACGGTGGGGATGCGGAGTTGGGCCAGCAGGTCGGGCAGGGTGTCGTCGGTGTGGACGGAGACCAGCAGCACGCCGTCCACGCGGTGCGCGGAGAGGTACTGGGCCAGGCGGCGGCGTTCGCGGTCGTTGCCGGCGAAGACCATCAGTAACTGGAGTTCGGTTTCGGCGAGTTCGGCGCCGACGCCGCGCAGGATGTCGGAGAAGTACGGCTCGGCGAAGAAGCGTGCCTCGGGTTCGGGGACCACCAGGGCGACGGCGTCGGTGCGGTTGGCGGCCAAGGCCCGGGCCGCGGTGTTGGGGACGTAGCCCAGTTCCGCGATGGCAGCCTGGACGGCGGCCCGGGTGGTGTCGCTGACCCGTGGCGAACCGTTGATCACCCGGGACGCGGTGCCCCGTCCGACGCCCGCGCGGGCGGCGACCTCTTCCAGCGTGGGGCGCCCGGAGCCCCGTCGACTCGTACCCAGAACCCTCATGCGCCCGCAACCTCCCGTAGTCGCTCCGCCGTCGGGGGCCGGTCCGGGTGTCGTCGGCGGCACGGTGGCCGCCGGCGGCGCTGGGTGCCCGCGAGCGGCCGGCCGTGCGGTCCGCGTCGTCCGCCGGACCGCCGTTCGGCGGTACCCGCCCCGCAGCAGGGCAGGAATCTAACAGCCTTCCGACCGGGCCCCGTTCGGCGGTGCGCCGACGGGGCCTGAGGGATACCGGGCCCGGGTCCGGGGCCGGGTCCGGACCCGGGCTCGGTGGACTGAGCCCGGTGCGCCCCGGTCGCGTGGGGGGAAGTGTCGACCGGGGCGCATCTTGGGTGGGGGTTGTGGCGATTCGTCTTCTTCTGTGGGTGTTCCTCGCGCGGCGTTCCGGTAGGTGGGGTTCACCGGGAGGGGGTCAGGGGCTCGATGCTCCCCTGGGGTGGTGCGTGGGGGGCGGGCCGGCCGGGGCGTGGAGGAAGGGGGCCCCGGGCCGGCCCGGTCTGGGGGTGACCAGGTGGGGGGAATCCAGTGGGGGTGTTCCGGTGCGGAACCTGGACCCTGGCGGTGGATCGGACGGCGACCGCCTCGGTGCGGGCGGGGCCGGTCCCCGGCGGACCGGTGTGGATGGCCGGTCCGCCGGGTCGTGCGCGGTGTGGGGGGATGCGTCCGCGTACGAGGTGATCACCGTGGTGGTCCCGCCCGCGGGGGGCGGGACCGTGTGGGGGGCACGAGCGGTGTGGGGGTGCCACTCGCGGTGGGGGTGGTGCCCGCGGGCCGACCGGGCGACGGTGTGGGGCCGTCCTCGGGGGCTCGGTGGGCGGGGTTGAGCGGCCGGGCCGCCGGGTCCGTGCCGTGGGGGGCGGTGGACCCGGCGTGGGTGGTCCGGCCGGAACTCGATCCCGTGCTCGGGAAGGCGGTCCGCGCGGTGGGGTGCTGTCCGTCGACCGTGGCGGTCGCGTCCCGCGGGGAGTCGAGTCCGGTGTCCGACGGGCGGGACGTGGGGGTCCGTTCCGTCGGGTGGGCGGCCGGTCGGTTCGTCGTCGCGCATCGGCCGGGGTAACCGCCCGGCCGGGTGCTGGGGGCGTGCTGCGCGGCGACGAACGTCACGGCTCGGGCCGTACCCGTGGGACGGCGGGCGCCCCGGGTGACGACGACGCCCGCGGCGGGCACGGTGGCCGCTGGGGGGCGGTGGCCGGTCCGGTGTCGCAGTGTCGTGGTCATGGGGTTTCCCTGTCTCGGGGTACGGGGTGCGGCGTCCCCCTGGGGGAGGGGCGCGGTCAGCACGCTAGCGACTCCGAGTCCGGCAAATCGCCCCCTCGGACGTCTCCGGGTTGCTTCTTATGCCGCTCTTAAGGACCACATGGGAGAGCGAAAAGGGAATCCCGGCGGGCTCCTGGGGTTCTCCCAGGGGCCCGCCGGGACGTCTCACCTGCGGTGACGAGGGGGTCACACGCCCACGGGGGCAGCCGTCGGGGCCGGCGGGGTGCCTACCGCCCGGGTCGGTGGGATCGGCGGGTGCGGTGGTGGCCCTCGGCGCGTCGCGCACCGCGCGGGGCGGTGCGTACGGCGCGGGCGGTACGGGTCCGCGGGGATCGCGGGGCGGGGGCCTGTACGGAACGCGGTGGGGGCCCGCCCGCCCGGCCTCAGGCGCGACGCAGGGCGAACCGGCGCTTGCGGACCTTGCCCCGGTGGCCTCGGCCCTCCACGCGGGCGGCGCCCACCTGGATCCACACCCGGACCTCCGTACCGCCGAGCACCGAGCGGCCGATCCGGACGTCGCCGCCGGTGGCCTCGGCCATCCGGCGCACGATGTCCAGCCCGAGGCCGGTGGAGCCCTCCTTGCCGGAGCCGGAGCCGCGGGCCATCGCCGTGGTGGGGTCGTCGATGCCGGGGCCGGCGTCGGAGACCAGCACGATGACCGCGTCCTCGCCGTTGTGGACGTCCACCGCGAGGGCGGTGCCCTCCGGGGTGTGCCGGAAGACGTTCCCGAGCAGGGCGTCCAGGGCAGCGACCAGATCGGCACGTGCCACCGGGATGCGGACCGGGCGCTCCACCCCGGCGACCCGCACCTTGCGCCCCTCGTCCTCGGCGAGCGCCGACCAGAAGTCCATCCGTTCCCGGATCACCTCGGCGGCGTCGCAGCCGGCCCCGGGCCCGGCCGCGGCGGTCTGCGGCTTGGCCTCCCGGGCGGTGCGGATGATGGTGTCGACCTCGCGTTCGAGCTGGTGCACGGCGGCCCGGGTCTGTTCGGCGGCGGGGCCGTCGCCGAGGCTGGCCGCGTTGAGCCGCAGCACGGTCAGCGGGGTCCGCAGCCGGTGCGAGAGGTCGGCGGCCAGTTCCCGTTCGTTGGCGAGGAGTTGGACGACCTGGTCGGCCATGGAGTTGAACGCGACGGCGGCGAGCCGTAGTTCCTTCGGCCCCTCCTCGGGCACCCGGGCGCCGAGTTTGCCCTCGCCGAGTTCACCGGCGGCGCGCACCAGCCGTTGGGCGGGCTGCACCATCCGGCCGCCGAGGCGGTCGGCGACGGCCACCGAGCCGATGACGAGTCCGATGCCGACGCCGCCGAGCACCAGCCAGGCCATGACGACGCCGTTGCTGACCTCGGCGTCGGGGACGAACACCTCGACGACGGCGATCTTGCCGCCGCCGATGGCCACGATGTGCATCAGCGCGGAGCCGCCCTCGACGGGGAGGATGACGGCCCTGCTGGCCGACCTGGCCTTGGCCAGCATCTGTTCGCTGACGCGCGAGGTGCCCACGGTGAAGGCCGTGTGCCGCTCGGAGACGGGAACGTGGACGGCCATCCGTCCCTTGTCCCCGGGCCAGGTGGTGGCGACGGCCCCGGCGAGTTGCTTGGGGTCGGTGGTGATGGTGAGCATCGGCCCGAATCCGGCGGCCTGTCGTTCCGCGTCGGAGATGGCGCGGTCGCGGGCCATCTCCTTGATGACCAGTCCGAGCGGGACGGCGAAGGCGACGACGACCATCGTGGTGACCGCGAGGCACACCTTGACGAGAGCCCATCTCATCGCGGCGGCTCCAGCTTCACGCCGACCCCGCGCAGGGTGTGGAGGTAGCGCGGGCGGGCCGCGGTCTCCCCCAGTTTCCGTCGTAGCCATGACAGATGGACGTCAATGGTCTGGTCGTCGCCGTAGGACTGTTGCCACACCTCGGCGAGCAGTTCCCGGCGGGCGACGACCACCCCGGGCCGTCCGGCGAGGAACGCCAAGAGGTCGAACTCCCTTCGTGTCAGGTCGAGCGGGAGGCCGTCGAGTTCGGCCTGCCGGCGCAGCGGGTCGATGGAGAGTCCGCCCACCTGGATGACCCGGCTGGGCGGGGCCTCGGCGGTGCCGCCGCGGGAGCGTCGGAGCACCGCGGCCATCCGGGCCGAGAGGTGCTCCACCGAGAACGGTTTCGTCAGGTAGTCGTCGGCGCCGTCGTTGAGGAGGCGGACGATCTCGTTCTCGTCGTCGCGTGCGGTCGCCACGATCACGGGGACGTCGGTCAGTCCGCGCAGCATCTTCAACGCCTCGGAGCCGTCCAGATCGGGTAGGCCGAGGTCCAGGATGACCAGGTCGAAGGAGAAATGCGCCACTTCGCGTAGCGCCTCCAGGGCCGTTCCGACGCTGCGTACCGTATGGGACGCCTCGGTGAGATGCCGGATGAGGGCCGAGCGGACGAACTGATCGTCCTCGACCACGAGCACACGTGCCATGGGCGGCAACCGTACGCCATGTGGGTGACCCCTCGTCCGATCCGGACGAAGACGGCCGAGGACGTCCGAGGGGGCGACAGCGGGGGGTGGAGTGGGGCAGGATGGCCGACGATGCGCAGGGGACTCCTTCACTTCTCGGCTTGGACGCTCGCGACGGGCGCAGCGGTCACGCTGTCGTGGTGGGGCGTGCACACGGTCATGTCCGGAACGGCCTACGATCCACCGCTGGCGCTGCCGCTCCCCGCACCGGACGACGACGATGACGACGACGAGGAAGAGCGCGAGGAGCGGCCGGCGGCGAAGGAGCGGCCCTCGCCGGAGCGACCCTCCACGCCCTCCCAGCCGCGGACGCCGACCGCCGCGTCGAGCGGCGACCGCCCGCCGGCCGGGCAACCGAGCGCCCCGCCCACCACCTCGGCCACCGAACGGGGCAAGCCCGCCACCCGGGAGCCCGAGGACACGGGGGTCTCGGAGCAGATGGGTTCGTCCGGGTCCGCACCGAGCGCGATCAAGGCCACCAGCACGGAGGGCGGCCGGGTCGTCTTCGACATGGGGGTCGTCTCGGCGGAGTTGGTGTCCGCGACGCCCGCCTCCGGCTGGTCGGTGGAGGTGTTCGACAAGCCCGAGGTCAAGTGGATCCGGGTGGTGTTCGCCTCGGGCGACAAGCGGATCACCGTGAACTGCGGCTGGCACGACCAGGCACCCAAGGTGACCGTGTGGTGAGCGTCTCCTGACGTTCAGTCGAAGGTGCCGGGCGGCGGCGCCGGGGACGCGGTGGCCGTGGTGTCGTGGACGGGGCGCGCGCCGGCGGTGAAGTCGACCAGTGCCCGGCCGTGTTCGACCCGGGCCGGATGGGGGTCGGTGGCGACGCGCCGGCCGAGGGCGGCCACCGGCAGCGGGACGCCCGCCGCGAGGAGGATCGCGTTGCCGAACCGGCGACCGCGCAGCGTCGGGGCCGGGGCGATCAGTGCGCGTTCGGGGAACAACGTTGCTGCCGTGGCGAGTTGGCTGCGCAGATAGGTGAGCGGGCCGCCGTCGGTGAGGTTGGCGACGTAGTGGCCGCCGGGCGCCAGGACCCGTCGCACCTCGGTCAGGAACTCGACGCTGGAGAGGTGGGCGGGGGTTCGGGCGTCGGCGAACGCGTCCGAGATGACCAGGTCGGCCCAGCCGTCGGCGAATCTGCCGAGAGCTTCCCGGGCGTCCGCGGTCCGGACCCGGACCCGTGCCCGTGCCGCGGGGTCCAGGGGGAGTTCGGCGCGGACGAACGCGACCAGGGCGGCGTCCCGTTCGACGACCTGCTGGGTGGAACGGGGCCGGGTGGCGGCGACGTAGCGGGCGAGGGTGAAGGCGCCCCCGCCGAGGTGCAGCACCTTCAGTGGGCGGCCGGGCGGGGCCACCAGGTCCACGACGTGGCCGAGGCGGCGCTGGTACTCGAAGGCGAGGTGCGCGGGGTCGTCGAGGTCGACGTGCGACTGGGGGACGCCGTCGACCAGGAGGGACCAGGCCCCCGGGTGGTCCGGGTCGGGTTCCAGGACGGCCGCGCCGCCGTCGACCTCGGCCCGCCGGGGTGCGCGTCGCTCCCGCCGGCCCCGGTCCCTCGTCCGTTCGCGTGCCATGCGCCCATTATCGTCGGGCGCCGTCGCCGGGACCGCCCCGCGGGTGCGGGGCGGCGCGGGGCGGTCAGCAGCGGTTGTCGGCGGCCTCGATCATCCGGGCGGCCCGGCCCAGCGCCTCGCGGAGCACCGCCGGATCGGTGACCTGTCCGGTGGTGCCGGGCGGGAGCAGCCAGCCGGTGCCCGGGGGCTCGTCGACCAGGTCCGCGGGGGCGGTCGGCCCGGGGTCGGGGGGTGGTGGGGCGGGCGCGGCGGGGCCCGCCGGCCGGTCGTCGGCGAGCCCGTCCGTGGGGATGCCGCGGCCGAGGGTGCGGGTGCAGGAGCTGCCGGGCAGGTCCCAGCCCTCCGCGGTACCCGGCGGCACCAGGAAGCCCAGGGTGCGGCACCGGTTGTCGTGCAGCACCGGGCCCACCGAGGCGTCGGCGTCGCGGCGCAGGATGTCCACGGCCTCCAGCCCCTGTCGGGCGGGCACGGTGACCAGGTCGCATCCGACCGCCGCCCCGGGCAGTGGCAGAACGTTCCCGCTGGTGTCGGCACCGACACGGCCCGACTCGTTCGTCGCACTCATCACACTCGTCGCACTGGTCACGTCCATCGAGCTCATGGCGTTCGTGGTGTTCGTCGCGGGCGCCGGGCCCCCTTCGGGCACGGCGCCCGGCGGCGCCTCCGGCACGGCAGGTGCGCTGGGTTTCGTCCCGGCCTCCAACACGGACCCTCCTCGGTCGAGCGGATCGCTGACGGATGGCTCCCCGTCCGCCGGGTTCAACGGAGGAACGGCGTCAACGGCTACGGCGCCACGCCGCCGCAAAGGATGGCAGTTCATGGCAGATCACGGATGGGATATCCGTTTTGTACGCAAACGCTGTGTGGCGACCCGTTCACAGCCGGTACGTTCGTGCTCCCCCGAGCCCGTGCGGGCCTCGGCACCCGGTGCGGGGCGACGCGGCACACGGTCGGCCGGAGACGGCCGGGGCCGGTGGGGTCCGGCACGCGCGCACGAGAGGTCCGGCCATGGCGTCGTCACCCGAGCACCCCGACACAGCACCGGCGCGGTCGACGCGGACGCCCGCGCTCCCCCCGCCGACGCCGGCCGCGACCGCGCCCCGGACCAACACGGCCTTCCGGGCACTGCGCGGGGCGCGCTCGCCCGGCGAGTTCGCGGCGGCGGTGCGCCGGGCGGCCCGGGAGATCGGGGAGCGGGTCAGCTGCGACGCCCGCTACATCGGGCGGGTGGAGGCCGGGGAGATCCGCTGCCCCAACTACGCCTACGAGCGGGTGTTCCTGCACATGTTCCCCGGACGCAGCCTCAGCGACCTCGGTTTCGCCCCGCGGTCGGCCGTGCGGGGCCGGGCGGCGCGCCCCACCGGCCCCGAGCGGCCCCGCGTCCCGGGCCCCTCCCCCTCCCCCGCGCCCGACGCCCGCGCGCCGGGCCCCCGCCCCGAGGCGCACCGGGCGCGGCGACACGTGTGCACGGCCGCGGCCTCGGCGGGCGGGCCCCCGCCCGTGGGCCTCGGCCCGTTGGACGCCCCCGACGGCCCGAAGCCCGGCGGGCGGGCCGGGGCCGCCGAGGCCGCGGCCGTGGAGGAGGCCGTGCGGCGCATCCGGGTGCTGGACGACCGGCACGGCGCGGACGGCCTGTACCGGCGGGCCGCCGCCCCGCTGCGGACCGCGTTCGAACTCCTCGACGCGGCCACCGCCCGGCAGTCGACCGCCGACCGGCTGCACGCGGGCGCCGGCGAACTCGCCATCTCGGTGGGCTGGCTCGCCCACGACTCCGGCCGCTTCGCGGACGCCCGCTCGCACTACGCCGAGGCGCTGGCGACCGCCCGGATGTGCGGGGACGCGGGCGTGGAGGCCCACGCCTTCTGCAACACGTCCTTCCTGGCCCGGGACACCGGCCATCCCCGGGAGGCGGTGCGGACCGCCCAGGCCGGGCAGCGGGCCGCCCGGGGCCTCGGCTCGGCGCTGCTGCTGTCCCTGCTGGCGCTGCGGGAGGCGGGCGGCTGGGCCGGCCTCGGCGACCGGGCCCGCTGCTCCCGGGCGCTGGCCCGGGCCCGGGTGCTGTTCGAGCGCGGCCGGACGCACGGGGACGCCGAGCGCGGGGCGGCGCCCGAGTGGATGTCCTTCTACGGTGCCGCCGAGTTCGCCGGGCTGGAGGCGCAGTGCTGGTCGGCGCTGGGCGAGTGGTCGCGGGCGGCCGACCACGCGGAGCGCGCGGTCCGCCTCCAGGAGCCCCACTTCGTGCGCAACACCGCGCTGTACACCGCGGAACTGGCCGACGACCTGGCCCGGGCGGGCCGCCCCGACGAGGCGGCGGCGGCCGGGGAGCGGGTGCTCGGCCTGCTGGACGAGGTGCAGTCCTCGCGCGTCCAGTCGATGGTGGCGGCCACCGCCCGGGTCCTGCTGCCCCACCGCCGTTCGGCGGGGGTGGGCGCGTTCCTGGACCGGTACGCCGCGCTGCCCCGGCCCGCCTGAACCACCCCCGGTCGGCCCGCGTTCCGCCGCCCGGGAGAACGCCGTGCGGGCTCCGCCGGACGGCGGGCGGGACGGCGGGAGGCCGTCCGGCGGGCAACCGGTCGACCGGTCCGGGCGTCCTCGCCGACCGGGGGCGTCCACCCGCGTCCCGCGCCCGCACACCGTAGGGTGGGCGGGCCGTCAGGGCAGCACGCAGGAGTGAGGAGACCTTGGATGCCGAAGCGCGGACCGTCCGACATCCGGACGGCGACCGGACCGGCACCCGGGGCCGCGCCCCCGCGCCGCTGGTGGACCGAGCTGGTGCTCGTCCTGCTCGTCTACCTCGCCTACACGGCGGGTCGGCTGCTCGCCCGCGGTGACGTGACCACCGCCGTCGACCACGGACTGGCGATACTCCGGGCCGAGAAGGCACTCTCCCTCAACGCCGAGCACCCGCTGAACCGGCTCTTCACGGAGCACGCCTGGATCGGGGTGCCGGCCGACTTCTGGTACGCGTCGCTGCACTACGCGGTGACGCCGGTGCTCCTGGTGTGGCTGTTCCGCTCCCGCCGGGTGGAGTACCGGGCGGCCCGCAGCTGGCTGCTGATCTCCACCTTCCTCGGCCTGATCGCCTTCACCCTGGTGCCCACCTGCCCCCCGCGGCTGCTCTCCGTGGGCCACGGCTTCGTCGACACCATGGCGCAGTACAGCTCCTACGGCTGGTGGGGCGCGGAGGCCAGCGCCCCGCGCGGCATGGGCGGCATGACCAACCAGTACGCGGCGATGCCGTCCCTGCACGTGGGGTGGGCGCTGTGGTGCGGGGTCATCCTGTGGAAGTACGGGCGGGGTCCGCTGATGCGGACCGCCGCGGTGGCGTACCCGCTGGTGACGACGGTCGTGGTGATGGGCACCGCCAACCACTACTTCTTCGACGCGGTCGCCGGCGCCGCGGTGATGGGCCTCGGACTGCTGCTCACCCGGCCCGCGCTGCGGCTCGTCGACCGGACGACGGCCCGTTTCACGACCCGGACCGCCGCGCTGGCGCCCACCGTGGCGATGGCGTCCGCGGGCGGTCGTTCGGCCGGAAGTTCCCCGATTGTCGGTGGCGAGTGCCAGACTGCGGCGGGTGAGCGATTTCCCCGACAGCGCCAGCAGTCCGCCGAGCCGGCCGGACCGGGTTCCCGCCCCTCCGACAGCCGGGACGGCGCTCCGGCACCGGCTCGCTGAGCTGCGCGGCCCGGCACCGGCCCGGGCCATGGACGCCCGTTCCCTGGCCGCCCTCGCGGTGAACCCGGGGTGCGGCCGGCGGGCCCTGCTGGACGGGGCGGGCGTCGACAAGGCGAAGGTCGCCGCCCGGCTCGGGGCGCCCGCGGTGGCCGGCCAGTCGCAGTTCGCCATCGTGCGGGGACACGCCTTCGAGGCCCGGGTGAAGGGCGACGGCGGCGGAGCCCTGCTGCGCCTCGCGCACGCGGAACTGGACCCGACCGCCCCCGCTCCCGTCGCCGACGCGGTGCGGGTGCCGCCGCTCCCCTCGGACGGCGGGACCGACGCCCGGGTGGCGCGCACCGCCCTGGCGCTGCGCGAGGCGGCCCGGGCCCGCGGGTCCTGGACGCTGCTCGACCATCCGATGCTGGTGCTGGACGTGGCGGGCACCCCCGCGTTTCTGGAGCCCGACGCGGTCGTCGTCCACCCCGACGGGCGCTGGTCCGTCGTCGAGATCAAGTCCTTCCCCATGGTCGACGGGGCGGCGGAGCCGGCGAAGGTGGGGGCCGCGGCCCGACAGGCCGCCGTCTACGTGCTGGCCCTGGAACGGGTCGCCGAGCAGCTCGCGCCGGCGCCCGAGGTCGGCCACCACGTCCTGCTGGTGTGTCCGAAGGACTTCTCCAACCTGCCGACGGCGGCCGCCGTCGACGTGCGCAAGCAGCGCTCGGTGACGCGGCGCCAGCTGGCCCGGCTCACCCGGGTCGAGGAGCTCGCCCGGCACCTGCCCGCCGGGGCCACCTTCGACGTGGAGCAACCGGGCGGGGCGCTCGACGCGGCCGTGGCAGCGGTGCCCGCGGCCTACGCGCCCGAGTGCCTCTCCGCGTGCGAGCTGGCCTTCCACTGCCGCTCCCGGGCCCGGGCGGCGGACGCGGTGACCGCGCTCGGCCGCTCGCTCCGCGGCGAGTTGGGCGGGCTGAGAACCGTCGCGGAGGTGCTCGCCGCCGCCGAGGGCCGGCGCGGGGACCCGGCCGATCCGACCGTCGCCGCGCTGCGGCGGGCGGCGGCGCTGCGCACCGAGGCCCTGGCCGGGGCGGGGGCCGCCGCGTGCTGAGCGCCCCGCGTCCGGTCCCCGGCCCGGGTGCGGCCCGAGGGGGCCCCGGATGTCGCTGATCGGCCAGCTCGCCCGGTTGGAGGCGGTCCGCAGCGGGCGCGCCCAACCGCTGTCGACGGTCCGCCACCGTCATCTGTCGCACCGGCCGCTGGTGCTCGTCCCGTTGACCACCGCCGGTGAGGCGGGGGCGCCGCTCGCCGCGCTGGTGGGGACGGAGCGCACCGCGCCGCGGGTGCTGTTCGTGCCGCAGCCCCGGGACCGGGAGCTGCGTTCCGCGTTCCTGGCCGCCCTCGCCGACGCGGTGCTGCCGTACGTCGAGGACTTCGCCGGCTCGGTGGAGGTCGCCGAGCGCGCCGAGACCGACCCGGAGACCGGCAAGCGGGTCAAGGTCGAGGTCGAGTTGTGCGCGGACGCCCCGCAGATCATCGTGCCCGGCCGCGGCGGCGTGGACTTCGTGCGGCTGCTCGGCCGGTCGATGCGGTTCCGCCGCACTCTGGAGCAGGACCCGGACGCCCCGTACCCGGCGCCGCCGCGGGTGCCGCTGCTGGGGCGCTGGCTGACGCACTTCGGGGAGCGGGCGCGGGTGCCGGGCTCCTCGCTGCTGTTGGCCATGACGGACCTGCTCGCCCGGCACTGGGCGACCGGCCAGTCCGCGGTGGAGGACCAGCACCTGGGGGCGTTGCTGGCGTGGCTGGAGGCGCCCGAGGGCACCTCCGGCGCGGCGGCGGCGCTCCGCGCCGAGCTGGCCCGGGACGCGGAGGGCCAGTTGCTGCACCCGCCGGCCGGTCCGGCGACCGACCCCGCGTTCGACAACAAGCTGCTGGCCCCCGCGATCGAACGCTACGACCGGGCCCGCACCGCGCTCGCGGCGGCCGAGGACGGCACCGAGGCGGACGCCCGGCTCGGCGCGCTCACCGAGGCGGAGCACGCCTTGCGGGCCCTGGTGGTCAGCCGCACCCGGCCCACCTGGGACGCGGTGTGGCGGGGCCTGGACCTGCTGTGCACCTTGCCGGCGGGCGCCCGGGTGCAGGAGCGCTGGACCCGGGACCGCTGGTCGTTCACCGGCCACCGGGACCGGGTGCTGGCCGGCGAGCCCCCGCAGCCGCGCCGCGACGACGCGGTGACCGCCGCGAACAAGCTGGCCGCCCGGGAACGGGAACAGGCCCGGCTGGACGCCCAGGAGGCGCTGGACGACCCGCTGGTGATGGCGGCCCGCCGGCTCGCCGGGGAGGCGTTCGCGGGCGAGGTGGTCGACGTGGAGATGGCCTACGGCGAGGGCAAGCGCCCGACGCCCCGCCCGCTGGTCACCGTGCGCACCGCGGACCGGCCGCACCTCGCCGAGGGCACCAAGGCGTACCGTTCGCTGGCCGGCAAGCCGCAGACGGCCCGGTTCGTGGGGTACGTCGAGGAGGACGGCGAGCCCGCGGCGGAGACGGCGGACGGCACCGTCACCCTGGTGCTGCGGATCGTCGACCGGATGGGCCGGGGCAAGGAGCCGGAGCCCGGTTCCGTCCCGGAGAAGGGCGACCGGTCCTGCTGGACGCTCTTCGAGCACGACCAGCGCGGCGGGCCCAAGCTGCCCGAGCCGGAGGACACCCCCTGGACCCACGGCGGCCCGCCCGGGGAGGCCGGCCCCGAACGGCCCGACCCGGTGACCGGAGAGGACATCCTGTGAGCCTGACCAGCGGCATCCGCCATCCGGCCGCCCCGGAGGCGGTGGACGACCCGGGCGCCGCCGCGCACCGCGCCACCGAGGCGATCCTGGCCGACACCCTGCGCGGCGCGCACCGGGGCGTGGTGGTGGACTCCCCGCCCGGCGCCGGGAAGTCGACGCTGGTGGTGCGCGCCGCGCTGGAACTCGCCGCCGCCGGTCGTCCGCTGATGGTGGTCGCGCAGACCAACGCCCAGGTGGACGACCTGGTGCTGCGGCTCGCCGAGAAGGCGCCGGACCTGCCGGTGGGGCGGCTGCACAGCAGCGACCCGGATGCCTACGACAAGGCGTTGGACGCGTTGCCGCAGGTGCGGACCGCCACCCGGGCGGCCGACCTCGCCGGTTTCGACGTGGTGATCTCCACGGCCGCCAAGTGGGCCCATGTGAAGGGCGTGGAGCCGTGGGGGCACGCGATCGTCGACGAGGCGTACCAGATGCGTTCGGACGGCTTGCTCGCGGTGGCGAACCTCTTCGAGCGGGCGCTGTTCGTGGGCGACCCGGGGCAGCTCGACCCGTTCTCGATCGTCGGGGCGGAGCAGTGGGCGGGGCTCTCCTACGACCCGTCGGCGAGTGCGGTGTCCACCCTGCTGGCGCACAACCCGGAGCTGCCGCAGCACCGGCTCCCGGTCTCCTGGCGGCTGCCCGCATCGGCGGCGCCGCTGGTGTCGTCGGCGTTCTACCCGTACACCCCGTTCCGCAGCGGGACCCGGGCCGGGGACCGGACGCTGGCCTTCGCGTCGGCCTCGGACGGTTCGGGCCCGGACCGGGTGATCGACGAGGCCGCCGCCTCCGGCTGGGGCCTGCTGGAACTGCCGCCCCGGCACACCCCGCGCACCGACCCGGAGGCGGTGCGCGCGGTGGCCCTGGTGGTGCGCCGGTTGCTGGACCGGGGCGGGGCGACGGTCTCGGAGCGGGGGCCCGACCCGGTGCCGCTCACCGCCGGCCGGATCGCGGTGGGCACCGCGCACCGCGACCAGGCGGCGGCGGTGCGCGCGGCCCTCGTCGACCTGGGGGTGGCCGGGGTGACCGTGGACACCGCCAACCGCTTGCAGGGCCGTGAGTACGACGTCACCGTGGTGCTGCACCCGCTGTCGGGGCGGCCCGACGCGACCGCGTTCCACCTGGAGACGGGCCGGCTGTGCGTGCTGGCGTCCCGGCACCGGCACGCCTGCATCGTGGTCTGCCGGGGCGGGGTGACCGAGTTGTTGGACGACCATCCGTCCACGGAGCCGGTCGCGCTGGGCGTCACGCTGAAGTTCCCGGACGGGTGGGACGCCATGATGGCCACCTGGGACCACCTCTCGCACCACCGGGTGACCTGGACGCCGCCCGCCTGACCCGGGGAACCGTTCTCCCCCGCCCGGCCTGCCCCGTCGCGGTCTTGCGGGGCGGGGGACAATGGGAGGCGGCCCGGAAGCACCCCGCCCCGGGACACGTCGGTACACGCCGGGAGGCAGCAGATGTCGGAGTCCGAACCCGTCCGCGCCGAGCGACGGATGCGGCCCGCCCCGCTGCTGTTCGAGCCCACCGCCGCCACCGGCGACCCGGAGCACTTCTTCGACCTGGAGTCCATCGAGGACCCCCGGAAGCTGCTGACCCGGGCGACCGAGCTGACCCACGCCTTCCGGGCCGCCACCGACCGGGCCGTCGAGTTCCAGGCCATCGCCGCGGCCCGGCTCGCGGACCCGCGGCGCTTCGACCGGCTCACCCCGGCGGCGATCGCCGAGCGCGCGGAGTGGAGCGAGGAGTACGCGGTGAAGATGGTCGAGTACGGGCGCGACCTGTTGCGCGCCGCCCCGCCCGACGAGCGCTGACCCCTCGGCGGGCGTGGACCACCCGCCGGGCAAGGGCTTTGGTCATATGCAGGGTGCGCAAGGTACCCCACACGGCCCCTTGCCGTCTCACTTTCCGGCAACTCACGGAAATCGACCCCTCACGGCGGGTAAACATGCCTGCCATGAGCACCCACCCTCACGCCGCCGTCCCCGGGGACCGCTCCTGCTCCGCCGACCCCGCCGCCCCGGGCTCCCGCGTGCGGCCGCCCGCCGGCCCCGCCCCCTCGGGCGAGGGCTCGGCGCCCCTGCCGGACACCGGGGAGGCGGCCGCGGCCGGCGCCGCCTGGCTGGCCTCCGCAGGAACGTATCCGCAGGAGCTGCTCGACCGCTGGGCCGACCGGCCCGCCGTCCCGCTGGTCCTGCCCTGCGGCACCGTCTTCGACGTGGTGAACACCACGGCGCTGTTCGGCCGGGCCCTGCTGGACCGGCTCTGGGGCGAGGGCCCCGGCTCCGGGCCCGTCGCCACCCACCGGGGTCGCACCCTGCTGTTCGCGGCGCCCGGCACCGCCCACCGACTGCCCACCCTGCTGCGCTGGGAGGAGTGGGGCGCGGGCCTCGGCGCGGTGCCGCCGCTGCTCTGCCACGGCACCGGCGACGCGGTGACCGTCCCCCCGCTCGCCACCGGCCCGACCCCGGCCCCCGGCCCCAGCGCCGCCGATGCGAACACCCCGGCCGTCCCCGAGCCGGCCGGGTCCCGGTGGGTGGTGCCCCCGGCCGCCCGACGCCCCTGGCTACCGGGGCCCGAGGTACTGGTCTGGGCCTGCGTCCGGGCGGCCCGGGCAGCCCGACGAACATCGATTTCACCCGCCCCCGACCAGGGTGCTAAGGTCTACGACGTCAGCAGGCGCCGCTAGCTCAGTTGGTTAGAGCAGCTGACTCTTAATCAGCGGGTCCGGGGTTCGAGTCCCTGGCGGCGCACAGACGGCAGAGGCCCTCCGCAGCAGCGGGGGGCCTCTTGCATGCCCCACCACGGGCCGCCGTCACCGGGTCGAGATCCGCACCACCCACTCCCCCGTGGGGGTGCGCTCCGTCACCTCCACGCGCACCGGCACCCGCTCGTCGGTGACCGTGAGGCCCTCCCCCGCGCCGAGCGGGGCGTCCGCCAGTGGCGGGTACACGGACCGTTCCCAGCAGGCGTCCGTCTCCGGATGGCCGTCGACCACCCGCACCGGGCCCTCGCCCGAGGCCGCGACGCTGCGCACCCGGTACACCAGGACGCCCTCGGTGCAGGTGGTCCGGTCGTTGCCGACCGCGGCCCGGGCCTCCACCGCCACCGCGGTGGTGCGGCCGGTGCGGACCACCGCGAGCTTGGTGCCGCGCCCCGGCCCGGGCGGATCGGCGGTCGCGTCCGGAGCCACCGCCCGGGCCACCGGCCCCACCAGCACCGCGGCGCCCGCCACGGCCGGGCCCGCGGCGGACCCGGGCTCCGGGGGGCGGACGGAGACGGGCTCCAGGGTCAGCGGGGACTCGTCGCGGCCCTCCACGCACACCACCTGGTCGTCGGCGAGCCAGCCGAGCTTCCACTTGTGCCAGGCGAACAGGTCCGGGGCCATCCCGAACTGGCTGCCCATGACGTCCCAGTCGCCGACGTGGGTGTCCCAGTCGCCCGTCTCGTCCTCGGGGCGGTGGTAGAGGTCGGGCAGGTCGAAGACGTGGCCGGTCTCGTGGGCGAGGACGTTGCGGTCGGGCGGATGGCGCTCGAAGACGGTGACGATCCGCCGCAGGGCCGTGCCGTCCGCGCGCAGCGGCCGGTCGAAGTTGACGACCTTGGTGGCGTCCGAGTCCACGCCGGGGGCGTCCGGATCGGCGACGAAGTACACGATGTCGTAGGCGCCGAAGTCCACGTGCGGGTCGACCGCCGCGACCGCGTCGCGCAGGTAGGCGGTGCGGTGCTTGGCCTTCCAGTCCCGTTCTATCGCATAGGCGGTGGACGGCTTCGGCATGCTGATCCAGTCCTCGCGCGGATGCGGTCGCAGGGTGAACGCCCCGTAGGACGCCTGCTCGTAGAAGCGGTCGGTGGCCGGGAAGTGGTCGGCGGCGAGTTCCTGCGGCGAGACCAGTGGAACGGAGTCCGGGAAGGCGAGGAAGACCATGAGCGCGTCCAGCGCGCGCTCGGGCCGCGGGTAGCCGGAGTGCCAGGTGTCCAGCCCCTCCGAGTGGTGGGCATCGGTGCGCTCCAGGGCGCACGAGCCGGCGCGCGCCTCGGCCACGGCCGGGCCCGCGACCAGGGAGGTGGCCGCGAGGGCGGCCAGCGAGGTGGCCGCGGCGGTGGAGCGGGCCCAGCGTTCGCGCCGGATGCCCGGCACGGCGGCGCGGGCGGCACGGAACGGACGGGGCACGACGACCTCCGGGGGACGGCGGGGGACGGCAGCGGGACCGCACCGACCCCACCTTGTTCCGGTTCGCCCGGGATCGCCCTGCTGAAGGGGCCCGGGCGGGTGAGACGCGGGCCGGCGGGGCGGGATCGACGGCCGCGCGGAGGGGGGCCGCCGCCGCAGGGCCGCCCGCCGGAACCGGTCACGGCCCGTACCGGCCATCCGGGCGATCACCGAGCGTCACCCTGGAGCGGGGGCTCGCCGCGGGCCGCACGCTCCCTACGAAGGAACGATTCAGCAACCGGCGCACACCGGAGCGCACCGGAGCGCGAGTGGCTCGCACTCCGGAGCAGCCTCTATGATCAGCCTGTTTTCCGCGTGATTCCGGCCTCTGCGGCCCCGTCCGCGCGTTCGACCCCTCACCGGCTGGGAGATGACCCGGAGCACGACCACGCACGACGGCAACGACGCACTGCGGGAGTGAGCGGTGAGCGGAACGTCCGAAGGTCCCACGCCCACGACAGGCCCTGTCCCCCCGACCGTCACGCACAGTCGCCCCGATCGCCCCCCGCCCCCCGTCGAACGTCCGCGGCGCCCCGCCCCCGGCGTCCCGGCGGGCGGCTCGGGCGAGCCCTACCGCGCCGCGTTCGGTTCCGCCCCGCTGGCGATGGCCGCCATCGGCGCGGACGGCACGGTCATCACCGCGAACGACGCCTTCCACGCCCTGTTCGCCCGCGCCGCCGCCCCGGACGGCTCCCGGGGCCCCGTCGGCCGGCCGGCCGCCGAACTGGTGGACCTCGCCGCCGACGCCCGCACCCGACGCTCCTACCAGGAGGTCCTGCGCGGCCGGCGGGCCCGGCTGAGGTGCGACCGGCGACTCAAACACGCCGACGGACACGCCCTCTGGGCCCGTGTCACCCTCGCCCCCCTGCCCTCCCCCGCCGGCCCGGCCGTCGCCCTGCTGTCGGTCTCCGACATCAGCGCCCGCCGCGAACTCCAGTCCCGACTGCGCCACCTGCGGATGCACGACCCGGTGACCCGGCTCCCCAACCGCACCCTGTTCTTCGAACGGCTCGCCTCGGCGCTGGAGAACGGGGCGTACGAGGACGGGGGCACCGGCCGGATCGGCCTGTGCTACCTGGACCTCGACGGGTTCAAGGCCGTCAACGACACCCTCGGGCACCGGGTCGGCGACCACCTGCTCACCGCCGTCGCCGACCGGCTGACCCGCTGCGCCGACCGGGCGGGACTCGCACGTGCCAACACCCCGCTCGTCGCCCGCCTCGGCGGGGACGAGTTCGCCCTGCTGGTGGAGGACTCCACCGGCACCGAGCAACTCGCCGACCTCGCCCGGGCCGTGCTGCACGCCCTCCAGGAACCCTTCGACATCGCCGGCCAACGGCTGTCGGTCTCGGCCTCCATCGGTGTGGTGGAACGCCGCGCCGAAGGCACCACCGCCACCGGTTTGATGCAGGCCGCCGACACCACGCTGTACTGGGCCAAGGCCGACGGCAAGGCCCGCTGGACCCTCTTCGACCCGGAGCGCAACGCGCACCGGATGACCCGTCAGGCCCTCGTCTCCGCCCTGCGCCCGGCGGTGGAGCGCGAGGAGTTCACCCTCGCCTACCAGCCGCTGGTGGGGCTCGGGGACGGCACGCTGCACGGGGTCGAGGCCCTGGTGCGCTGGGAGCACCCCCAGTTCGGAACCCTGGCGCCGAATCGGTTCATCTCCCTGGCCGAGGAGGACGGGTCCATCGTGCCGCTGGGCCGCTGGGTGCTGCGCACCGCGTGTCGCCAGGCCCGGCGCTGGCAACTCGACCACCCCGAGGCCCCGCCCGTCTTCGTCAGCGTGAACGTGGCGGTCCGGCAGGTGTGGGACTCAGACCTGGTGGCCGACGTGCGGGAGACCCTCACCGAAACCGGACTCGCCCCGGGGCTCCTCCAGTTGGAGCTGACCGAGTCCGCGGTGATGGGCTCGGCCGGCCGCCCGCTCCAGGCCCTCCAGGCCCTCAGCGACATGGGCGTGCGCATCGCCATCGACGACTTCGGCACCGGCTACTCCAACCTCGCCTACCTCAGCCGCCTCCCGGTCTCCACCCTCAAGCTGGACGGCTCCTTCGTCCGCGGCTTCCGCTACGAGGACGGCACCCACCCCAACCCCGCCGACGAGGTCATCGTCGAGGCCCTGGTCCACCTCGCCCACCGCCTCGGCCTCACCGTCACCGCGGAGTGCGTGGAAACCGCGGGCCAGGCGTCCCGCCTCCAACGCATCGGCTGCGACACCGGCCAGGGTTGGCTCTACTCCCGCCCGGTGGCCCCCGACCTCATCCCCGCGCTGCTGGGCACCCGGGTGGGGCCGCCGCGGTAGGGGGCGCGGAGCCGTCCCGCACCGGTGCTGCGCTTCCGCGCGCCGGGGGTCGTTCCGACCCTCGCCCCGGCGCCTGGTGAAGACTTCTCCGTGTCGTTGTCGTCGGAGATCTGCGAGGTGCGCCATGAGCGAGGGGCCCGTGCTGCGGACGGTCATCGGTGGGCAGGCGGTCGACCTGCCCGCCAGCCTGGACGGCATCCGGGCCGCCCTGCCTGAGGAACAACGGGAAGCGTTCGACCGGGAGGTCGGCGCGGCCCCGATCGCCGACGTCCCCCTCATCGCCGCCCGTTGGTCCCTGCCCCAGGAGGCCCACGACGAGGAGGAGGAGATGCTCCGACGACTCAGGGACGGCGACTTCAGCGGCTTCAGCGACGTGGACGACGCGGCGGAGGCCGGTCGGTGAGCGCGAGCACCTACCGCGTGCAGTACTCGGACGTAGCACGCGCATCCGTGGCGGCACTCCCCGCACCGGTTCGCCGATCCTTCGACACGGACCTCCGACGGCTCGCGGCAGATCCCTACGACGTCGGTTCGAGAGCCCTCAAGGAACAGGACTACCGACAAGCCCTGGTGGGCGGCTGCATCGTCTCGTACTACGTCTCCACCACAGTACGGATCGTGTCCGTCACCCGGGTCCAGGGACCGCCCTGACCTCATGGTCCTCGGCAAAGGTCACCGGGGAGAAGTCCCCGGATCGGACCCGCCCGAGCAGTTCCTCTTCGGCCGCGTCATGTGGGGTGGGAATGTTCATCACCCAGCGGACCAGGGTGAACTGGAGCTGGTCGGCCGGCGCCGACTCGATTTCGGCGATGAACCGCTCCCGCAGTCCATCGGGAAGGGCTTCGCGCATCGCGCCGATCGTGGCGGGCACCCGCACCGGCCCGCCCGTCATGTACATCGTCAAGTAGGAGACGCGCTCGGTCATTCGTCTCCTCCACGGGCTACGCAGCCTTGCGTTCCCGTCATCGTAGGAGTCCAGGCGGCCGGCTCCGATGCCCGTGAGCCCGGCGCACCAGGGTGCGCGGCGGGCGTGTACTGCCGGACGTGCGCGGCGGGCGGTATCGGCACACACCAACGACGGCCCGAACCTAAGACCGGGCGAAGCCGCCGCTCACCGCGCCGCCCAGGAAGCTGGCGAACGCCTCCGGCGCCAGCAGCAGTACGGGCCCGCCCTGGTTCTTCGAGTCACGCACCGCGATACCCGCGTGGGCACGCGCGTCGGCGATCTCGACGCACTGCGATTGGCCGCCTCCGCTGTAGGAGGACTTCCTCCAGACCACTCCTTCAAGCACGTTCACTGTGCTGGCAAGCCTGTTCCTCATGCGTGCAGTCCTTCCAGGTAGTGATTGAGGCGATCCCTCGATTCGTCCACGGGGAACGCGACGGAGGAAATGGCGGAGAAGTCCCTCTGCAGGACGCCTACATGCTCGGCGTCATCCGTGTGGTGACCGCCCAAAGGGGTGTCCACACTGCCCACCGCTGACCAGGGATCCCGATAGGACAGGATGGTCATGGCGCAGCTGGCCCCATAGGTCGGGTGAACGGTGAGCGGAATGAGTTGCAGCTCGACGTTCGGCATTTCCGAGACATCGATGAGCCTACGAATCTGGTCCTTCATGACCGCGGACCCGGATGCAAGTCGGGCGTGCAGCGCCGATTCGGGTACAAGCGCGTGCACCTTGACCACCCTGCCCATCACGGCCTGGCGCGCCAAACGGACCGACACGAGATCCTCGGCCCTCCCCGGAGATACCGCAGCCGGCTGCTGGAAGATCATCTCCCGCGCATAGCCCGGCGTCTGGAGAAGCCCGGGAACGACGACCGGGTGATGCATCTGGATCTCTTGGGCTTCGACTTCCAGTTCGATGAAGTCCCCGTAGGACTGCGTGAGGTGCTTGGAGTACGCCGCCCACCACCCCTGCCCGGTCGGCTCCTCGGCGGCGCGGGCGACCTCTTCCACTCCGTCCGGGTCATCGATGCCGAGCTTCACGCAGAGGCCGTACACCTCTTCCCGCGTGATGCGGTAGTAGCCACGTTCGACTCGCGAGAAGCGCGCCTGGCTCCAGCCCATGGCACGAGCCGCGTCAGCCGATGACACCTCAACCGACTCGCGCCAGCGGCGCAGTTGGCCGCCCACCCGTCGCCGCTTGATTGACGGCGTCGCCCTCTTCTGAGTCATGGGCGCAGTCTGGCACGCCTTCGTCGTCCGTCGCCATGCGCACAGTTGTTCGCGCTAATTTTGGGTTTCTTGCAAAGAGTTGCGAGAGAAACCAAAAAAGGAGCAAGCTAACCCCGGACATGAAGTGACCGTGCTCTCACTCACGGTCACAGGGGCGTGCCCTGGTGCGTGCCCCTACCGGAACGGACGGTCGGCGGCTCACCTCGCCCCGGCCGTGGGCCGCCGCCGTGACCGGTCCGGTCGGGCGCGGCGGTCCGCTTCTCCCTCATCCAGAGCCGAGGCCCCATGAGCCACCACGTCACGACGGACCGCCACACCGGGCGGTTCCCCGTCGTTCCCACCCAGGACGTCCGCGACGAACTGACGCTGTTCCTGCCGTGCGAACCCCGCAACGGCGACGACGACGAGCGCACCACCGGCCCGGTCGAAGGCCGCTGGATCGGTCAGCTGCGCCGCGTCTACCGCGCCCAGCTCCACTACTGGGGGATTCCCCAACTCGCCGACGACGCGGAACTCCTGGTCAGCGAACTCGCCACCAACGGGCTCCGGCACGGCCGCGGGGACCGGATCCGCGTCCAACTCCTCATCGCCGCCCGGCTGGTCGTGATCGAGGTGGACGACGGCTCCAGCCGTCGCGCACGGGTGAGGGAGGCCGGGGCCGGGGACGAGAACGGGCGCGGCATGTTCCTGGTGGACGCGATCGCCGCCGCGTGGGGCGTCAGTCCAGACGGCACGCGGACCTGGTGCGCGCTGACCACGCCCCATGCCGTGCGGCGGGCTCCGCGGTGATCACCGCGGAGCCCGGAACCGTCCTCGTGGCGAGGCTGTTGGAAGCGCTCCGGGACGATCTGGCCCTGGTACCTGGTCCACGACGACCTCGAACGGGCCGTCGGCGCCGTGCCTCCCCCGGGGCCGGAGGAGGTCGACCGGCTCACCGGCAGGCTGCGCCGGTCGCTCGCCCAACTCGTGCGGGTGCTCCTGAAGCGGCGCGGCGGGCGTCCGTGCACCGTGGAGTCGGCCGCCGTGGCCCGGGCGCGGCGGGCCCTGGCGGAGCCCGCTCCGTACGAGAACGCCCGTCGTCACCCCGATGCCGCGCTCGGGCACCTGCGCAGGGTCGACCTCGTCACCCTCGACCTGCTCGACGCGCTGGACGAGGCACCCCACGGGTCTCCGCCCCCTCACCCCCGCGGGAACCCGTAGGCGTCGGCGATCAGTTCGTAGGAGCGGAGCCGGGCCGGGCCGCTGTGGGCGTTGGCGACGAGCATCAACTCGTCCGCGCCGGTGCGCTTCTGGAGCTCGTCGAGGCCGGCGCGGACCTCGTCGGGGGTGCCGTGGACCACGTCGGCGTTCCAGGTGTCGACGAACTCGCGCTCCATCGGGGTGTACGGGTGGTGCTCGGCCTCGTCCGGGGTGGGTACCAGCCCGGGGCGGCCGGAGCGGAGCCGGAGCATGCTGAGGGCGGCGGTCAACACCTGACGGCGGGCCTCGGCGGGGTCCTCGGCGGCCAGGGCGGAGACGCCGATCAGGGCGTAGGGCTCGGCGAGCACCGCCGAGGGGCGGAACGCCTGCCGGTACAGGTCGAGGGCGGGGACGGTGTTGCGGGCCGAGAAGTGGTGGGCGAAGGCGAACGGGAGTCCCAGGGAGCCGGCGAGGCGGGCGCTGAAGCCGGAGGAGCCGAGCAGCCACACGGGCGGCCGGTACGGGGACTGGACCCCGCCGGGGGCGGTGGCCTGGACGGGGCCGGGCACGGCGTGGATGCGGGCGTAGGGGTGGCCGGGCGGGAAGTCGTCGTCGAGGAAGCGGACCAGTTCGGTGACCTGCTCGGGGAAGTCCTCGGCGCCCTCGCCGGGGCGGTCGGTGCGACGCAGGGCGGCGGCGGTGGCACCGTCGGTGCCGGGGGCGCGGCCGAGGCCCAGGTCGACGCGGCCGGGAGCGAGCGCCTCCAAGGTGCCGAACTGCTCGGCGACCACCAGGGGGGCGTGGTTGGGGAGCATGATGCCGCCGGAGCCGAGGCGGATGCGCTCGGTGTGCGCGGCGAGGTGGGCGAGGATCACCGCGGGGGACGAGGAGGCCACTCCGGGCATCGAGTGGTGTTCGGCGACCCAGTAGCGGTGGTAACCGCGGGCTTCGGCGCGACGGGCGAGTTCGACGCCGGTGCGCAGGGCGTCGGAGGCGGTGTGCCCGACGCCCACCGTGGCCAGGTCGAGGACGGACAGAGGGACGGGGGCGGTGCCCTGGCGGAGGCCGCTGATGTCGTCGCGGGTGGCGGCGGGGTCGGGCCCCGCGCCGGCGGCTCCCCCGGACGCTGCGGTCACCCTGCTGCCGTCGCCGTGCACCGTGCTCGTCGTCACTGCCACCGTGTGCCCTCCCCTGCCCGCGGACCCGTGCCGGGGCAGCCTTCGTCGTCGCCTTGACGACCTACTGAACAGGAGGGGCGCTCCGGTTGTTCCCGGGAGCACCGGTCGTTCCGGGGATCGTGGGGACGGACGGGGTCAGACCGCGTACGTCCACACCACCAGCATGTGCGCCCCGTACCAGGCGCCGAAGAGCCCGGCGGCCGTCAGCGTCGGGACGAGACGGCGCCGGGGCAGTCGGGCCAGGGCGTGCGCGAGCGGGATCAGGAGCAGCAGCGCGGGCACCAGCAGCCGCAGCTTGGAGTGGTAGAAGTTCGACTGGCCCAGGGTCAGCACCAGCATCGCCGTGCCGTAGCCGAGCAGCGGCGGCCAGGTGGGGCGGCACCAGGCGAGCGCGGTGAGCGCGCAGGCGGCCAGGAGCAGGCCCGCGGTGCTGAGCGGCACCCAGCCCTCGCCGCGCAGAAGGGTGTCGAGGAGGAAGTCGACGGTGGCGGCGCCGTAGTCCCAGTGGGTGCCCCAGCCGGCTTCCTGGACGACGAAGTAGCCGTCGAGCCGGCCGGTGCGGTGGGCCACCCACAGCAGGTAGCCGGGGGTGCCGGCGCAGGCCAGGGCCAGTCCCGCCAGGGGGCGCCAGGTGAGCCGGCGGGTGCGGCGCAGTTCGGCGAGGACGGCGACGGCCAAGGCCAGGGCGAGGGCGGCGGCGGCCGGGCGGGTGAGCCCGGCGAGCAGTCCGAGGGTGCCGGCGGCGAGCCAGCGGTGACGGTGGGCGGCGAGCAGCGCGCCGGCCGCGAGGGCCAGGAACAGGGCTTCGCTGTAGGCCATGACGAGGGCCACCGCCATCGGCTGGGCCACGGCGACGAGGACCAGGGCGACCTCGGCGGTGCGCCGCCCGTACAGCGCGTCGACCAGCCCGTGCACGGCGAACAGGGCGCCGACGAGCGCCAGGTGGGTCACGACCAGGGCGGCCGTGTGGACGTCGAGCCCGGTGACGGTGTGCAGTCCGCGGGCCAGCAGGGGGTAGAGCGGGAAGAAGGCGAGGTTGTTGCCGAGGGGCTCGCCGTCGGCGTAGACGATCTCCTCGGGGTACCCGGTGCCGGCTATCTCCGCGTACAGCTGCCCGTCCCAGGAGAGCAGCCGCTGGTGCACCCCGCCGAGGCCACGGGCGGAGGCGAGGACGAACAGGGCGGTGAGGTGGGCGGCGGCGGCCACCGCGTACACGGTGAGGACCGTCCACACGGTGCGGTACCGCTCGACCGCCGGGACCTCCGGGCCGCCGGCGGGGGTGGCGGAGGCCGTGCGGCGCAGCGGGGACGGCAGGAGGACCCTCGGGGTGCGGGGGCGGGTCTGGGCGGCCATCTGGGTCTCTCCTCGCGCGGGGCGGCGGCTGCCATCCTCGCGCACCCCGGGGCCGGGCCGGTGGCCGGGCCGGGTGGAGCAGTGCAGGTCAACGGGGTGGGGGTCGGTCCGCGGGCATCTGGACCAGGGGTTCGCGGGTGAAGAGGGCGCCGAGGCGGGGGGCGTTGACCCGGCGGTCGGTGAGGCGCAGCGCCTCCCAGACGGTGACCTGGTTGGCGGTGAGCACCGGTTTGCCGAGGTGCTGCTCCAACGCGGTGAGGTGGGCGGCGGTGCGCAGCGGGGTGCCGGGCAGCAGCACCGCGGTCGCCTCGGGGACGTCGGCGGCGCGGGCCAGTTCGGTGAGCGCGGTCAGCCCGTCCGCGGGGGCGGGGGCGCCGGTGGCGCTGGGGGCGGACACCACCCGGGCGCCGGACTCGGCGGTCAGGAACCGGGCGAAGCGTTCGGTCAGCTCGGGCCCGTACACGGGGGCCACCGCGAGGCGTTCGGCGCCCAGCTCGCGCACCGCGTGGGCGAAGGCGAAGGAGGTGCTGGAGGCGGGCAGCCCGGCGGCCAGGGCGAGGGCGCGCACCTGGGCGTGGGCGCCCTCCTGCCGGAGGGCGAATCCGGGGCCGGCCCACACCAGGGCCTCGGCGCCGGCCAGCCGCAGTTCCTCGACGGCGGGGGCGAGGCGTTCGCCGTCCGGGGGCACCGGGACGGCGGTCAGGGCGGGCCCGGGGCCGTCCGGGGCCGCGGCGGCGGGGTCGGAGGCGTCGACGGAGGCGGGCGCGGCGCGGACCGCGTGCAGTCTGATCCCGCCGCCCAGCAGTTGCTCGACGCGCACGTAGTCGTCCGCCGCGGTGCCTTCCGGGTACAGGAATCCCAGCGAGGTCACGTACTGCCTCCTTCTGCGCCGGCCCGGGTGCCCTCCTCCCAGGATGCCCCGCGGGGGCGTCCGCGGCCCGCCGGGAGGAGGCCCCGCGCGGGTCGGGTACATCCTTCGGTGTAGCGGGGGTTCATCAACGATCACGACGTATCGACCGGGCGCCGCCGGAACGATGGGGGCATGACAGAAACGCTGCCGCCCCACCGGACCGAGGCCCCGCCCGCTCCGGTGCAACGGAAGCCCCGCAACCCCCTCCTCGACGTGGTGCGGGGGGTGGCGATCCTGGGCACCCTGGCGACCAACGTGTGGATCTTCGCCTCACCCGGTGGGGAGGGCGCGCTGTTCACCACCGCCGGGGAGACCTCGTTCGCCTCCTTCCCCGACGCGGTCGAGGGCACGGTGAGGCTGTTGGCGAACGGCAAGTTCCTGTCCCTGTTGACGGTGCTGTTCGGGGTGGGCCTCGCCATCCAGTACGCCTCCGCCGCGCGCCGCGGCCAGCCCTGGCCGGGACGGTACCGGTGGCGGGCGCTGTTCCTGTTCGCCGAGGGCACCGTGCACTTCCTGCTGGTGTTCGCCTGGGACGTGCTCATGGGGTACGCGGTGACCGCGCTGCTGGTGGCCTGGCTGCTGACCCGCTCGCAGCGGGCCCGGAACCGGGTCATGTGGACGGCGGCCGGGGTGCACCTGGCGTTGATGGCGGTGCTGACGGCGGGGCTGGCGGCGATGGGCTCCGAGGCCGGGGAAGTGGACCGCGCGGCGGAGCGCGAGGTGATCGACCTGTACGCGCACGGCGGCTACCCGGAGCAGATCGGCTTCCGCCTGGACAACGTGCTGTTCTTCCGGATGGAGCCGGTGCTCTCCTTCGCGCTGCTGGTGTTCCTCTTCCTGCTGGGCGTGCGGCTCTTCCGGGCGGGCGCGTTCGGCGCCGACGACACCGGGCGCCGCATCCGCAACCGGCTGCTGGGCTGGGGCCTGGGCCTCGGGCTGCCGCTGTCGGTGGCCCTGCCGCTGGCCGGCTCCGAGTTCTTCCTGCTCGACCGGTACGTGGTCGGGCCGCTCACCGCGCTCGGTTACCTGGGCCTGGTCGGGCTGCTGGTCGACCGGGCCACCCGCGCCGGCCGCGCCCCCGGCCCGCTGCTGCGCGGCCTGACCAACGTGGGACGCACCGCCCTGTCCGGCTACGTCCTCCAGAACCTGCTGTGCATGCTCGCCGCGTACGGCATCGGCCTGGGCCTGGCGCACCGGCTCGGCGAGGAGTGGTGGCCCTGGTGGCCGCTGGCCCTGTGGACGGTGGTGTGCGCGGTGCTGATGGTCGGCTCCACCCTGTGGCTGCGCCGCTTCACCGCCGGGCCGTTCGAGTCGGTGCAGCGGTGGGCGCTGCGCCGCTGACGCCCCGCTCCGCACGGGTCGGGGCGGGCGGCCCTGGGTATGCCTGACCCGGAACCAAGGGGGGCGTGCCCACGGGAGGGGTGTCATGCGTCAGCTCGCGCGGCTGTCGGCGGTACGGATGCTGGACGGGTACCGGAAGGGGGAGTTCAGTCCGGTCGAGGTGACGGAGGCGGTGCTGCGCCGCTGCGAGGAGGTGCAGCCCGCGCTGAACGCGTTCGTGCGGCTCGACGCCGACCGGGCGCTCGACGCCGCCCGCGCCTCCACCGAACGGTGGCGGCGCGGCCGACCGGCGGGCCTGCTGGACGGGGTCCCGGTCAGCGTCAAGGACCTCCTGCCGCAGCACGGGGTGCCCACCCTGCGGGGTTCGCGCACCGTCGACCCGGCGGCCCGGCTCGCCGACGAGGACGCTCCCGCGGTGGCCCGGCTACGGGAACACGGTGCCGTGTTCACCGGCCGCACCACCACCCCCGAGTTCGGTTGGAAGGGCGTGACCGACTCCCCGCTGACCGGGATCACCCGCAACCCGTACGACGTGGGCCGCACCGCCGGCGGCTCCAGCGGGGGCAGCGCCGCGGCCCTCGCGGCCGGAGCCGGCCCGCTGTCGGTGGGCACCGACGGCGGCGGCAGCGTCCGCATCCCGGCCGCCTGCTGCGGGGTGTTCGGCCTGAAGCCCACGTACGGGGTGGTCCCGGTGTACCCGGCCAGTGCCTTCGGCACCCTCTCCCACGTGGGGCCGATGGCACGGGACGCCGCGGACGGCGCCCTGCTGCTGGACGTGCTCGGCGGCGCCGACCCCCGCGACTGGGACCGGGCCGCGCCCCCCTCGGGCACCTTCCGCGACCCGGCCGAGGGGGTGCGCGGACTCCGGGTGGCGTTCTCCCCCGCCCTGGGCGGGCAGGTCGCCGTCCAACCGCAGGTGGCCGCCGCGGTGCGGCGCGCGGTGGAGGCCCTGGCCGGGCTCGGCGCCCATGTGACGGAGACCGACCCGGACCTCGCCGACCGGGTGGACGCCTTCCACACCCTGTGGTTCAGCGGGGTCGCCCATGTGACCCGGGCCCTGGGCCCCGCCCAGCTCGCCCTGGTCGAGCCGGAGCTGCGGGCGGTGCGCGCGGCCGGGGAACGCGTCTCGGCGCGGGAGTACCTGACCGCGCGGGACGCCCGGGCCGACCTCGGCCGCCGGATGGGCCTCTTCCACCGCCGCCACGACCTGCTGGTCACCCCCACCCTGCCGCTGACCGCGTTCGCGGCCGGCGTCGAGGTCCCGCCCGGCAGCGGGCTGCGCCGCTGGACCGGCTGGACCCCGTTCACGTACCCGTTCAACATGACCACCCAGCCCGCGGCGAGCGTCCCGGTCGGGCTGGACGCCGAGGGGCTGCCGATCGGCTTGCAGATCGTGGGCGCCCGGTTCGCCGACGCCACCGTGCTACGGCTCGCGCACGCCCTGTACGCGGCCGGGATCGCCGGGGTCCCCGCGCCCGAGCCGCCGGCCACCGCGGCGGACTCCTCCCGCTGGCGCCCGGAGCCCCTCGCCGACTGATCGGGGCGCGAACCGATCGGCATGAGTCGGTGGGGCCGGGGTAGCCGCGCGCCCATGGCCCCACCACTGAGAGACCACTCATCCGCCGGGCGTCCGCCCGGCCCCGCGGCCGGCGGCGCACGGCCCGGGCCGTCGGCGATAGCCGGCCCCCGGCCGCGCCGGAGGGCCCTGCTCAGCGGGGTCGTCGCGCTCGGCGCGGCGGGGGCGCTGGGCGCCGCGGGCTGCTCCCGGGTGCCCACCGGCGACACCCTCGCCCGGCTGCGCTCCCAGGGCACCGCCCGCCTCGGCATCGCCGGGGAGGTGCCCTACGGCTACGTCGACGAGGACGGCGAGTTCACCGGGGAAGCGGTGGAACTGGCCAAAGTGATCTTCCAGCGGTTGGGCGTGCCGAAGGTGCAGCCCGTGGCCACCGACTTCAGCTCGCTGATCCCCGGCCTGAAGACCCAGCAGTTCGACGTGGTCTCCGCCGGCATGTACATCAACAAGGAGCGCTGCCAGCAGGTCATCTTCTCCGACCCCGAGTACCAGATGCTGGACTCGTTCATCGTCCGCAAGGGCAACCCGCTGGGCCTGCGCGACTACGCCGACGTCGTCGGTCGCAAGGCCCGCTTCGGCACCGGCACCGGCTACGCCCAGCACGGGTACGCGGTCGCCGCCGGCTACCCGGAACGGGACGTGGTGGTCCTCCAGGACCAGGTGGCGGGGCTCAACGCGGTGGAGTCCGGCCGGATCGACGTGTTCGGCGGCACCGCCCTCACCACCCGGCAGGTCGCCCGCCGCAGCCGGCGCGCCGAGGCCACCGAACCCTTCGCCCCGGTGGTGGACGGGAAGGAACGCGTCGACGGCGGCGGCTTCACCTTCCGGCCCGCGGACACCACCTTGCGGGACGCCTTCAACGGCGAGATCCACCGGATGAAGGACAACGGCGAACTCTTCCGCATCCTGCGCCCCTTCGGCTTCACCGAGGCGGAGATGACGGACCTGACCGCCGAGGAGTTGTGCGCATGACCTCCGGACTCTGGCAGAACTGGATGCTGCCCGGCATCTGGACCACCCTCCAGCTCACCCTGTACAGCGCCGCCCTGGCGACCGTCGTCGCGTTCGCGGTCGGCACCGCCCGCACCCACCGGTCGAAGCCGGTGCGCTTCCTGGCCGGCTTCTACACCGAGGTGTTCCGCGGCACCTCGGCGCTGGTGCTGATGTTCTGGCTGTTCTTCGTGCTGCCGCAACTCGTCGGCTGGGCCCTGGTGCCGATGTGGGCGGCCGTCCTCGCCCTCGGCCTCTCCTACGGCGCCTACGGCGCGGAGGTCGTCCGGGGCGCCCTGAACGCGGTCGCCCCGGCCCAGCGCGAGGCGGGCGTGGCGCTCAGCTTCACCCCCTGGCAGCGGCTGCGGCTGATCCTGCTGCCGCAGGCGGTGCCGGAGATGATCCCCCCGTTGAACAACCTGCTGATCGAGCTGCTGAAGGGCACCGCGCTGGTGTCGCTGCTGGGCATCGGCGACGTGTCGTTCGCCGCCTACCTGGTGCGCCTGGCGACCCAGGACAGCGCCCAGGTGTACGGGATCACCCTGGTGGTCTACTTCGTGATCGCGTTCGTCCTCACCCGGGGCATGAAGGCCCTGGAACGCCGGACCCGGGCGGGCCTCGGCAAGGCGCCGGTCCCGGCCGGCGCGGGCGGGGGTGCCGCATGACCCGCCACCTGGCCGCCGCGGGCGGCTCCTGGGACTGGTCCGCCGTCGTCGACTTCCTGCCGCACTTCTGGGACGGGGTCCTGGTCACCCTCCGGGTGCTGGTGCTCGGCTCGCTGATCTCGTTCGCCCTGGGGCTGGTGTGGGCGCTGGCCCTGCGCGCCCCGAGCCGCTGGCTGCGCTGGCCGGTGGGCGCGTTCACCGAGTTCGTCCGCAACACCCCGCTGCTGGTGCAGCTGTTCTTCCTCTACTTCGTCCTCCCCGAGTGGGGCGTCCAGTTCTCGGCGCTCACCACCGGCATCGTGGCGATCGGCCTGCACTACTCGACGTACACCGCGCAGGTGTACCGGGCGGGCATCGACGCCGTGCCGGTCGGGCAGTGGGAGGCGGCCCGGGCGCTGAGCCTGCCGCGGCGCAGGACCTGGACGGTGGTGATCCTGCCGCAAGCCGTGCGGCGGGTGGTCCCGGCACTCGGCAACTACGTCATCGCCATGCTGAAGGACACCCCGCTGCTCGCCGGGATCGGGGTGCTGGAACTGCTCCAGCGGGCCCGCCTGGAGGCCGCCGACACCTTCCAGTACACCGAGGCGCTGACCGTCGTCGGGATCGCCTTCGTCCTCATCGCCTATCCGTCCTCGCTGCTGATCCGATCCCTGGAGCGCCGCCTTGTCCACTGAACCCACCACCCCGACCGGTCCCGCCCCCGATCCCTCCCCTGCACCCGGGTCCGGCCCGGCCGGCGCCGCGGCCGAGGAACTGGTCCGCTTCGAGGACGTGACCAAGAGGTTCGGGAGGACCACCGTCCTGGACCACCTCGACTTCACGGTCGGGCGGGGCGAGCACGTCACCCTGATCGGCCCCTCCGGCTCCGGCAAGACGACGATCCTGCGGCTGCTGATGACCCTGCTCACGCCCGACGAGGGCCGGATCGCGGTCGGCGGGCGCTACCTGACCCACGAGGAACGGGGCGGCAGGCTCGTCCCCGCCCGGGAGAAGCACGTCCGCGAGGTCCGCAAGGACATCGGCATGGTGTTCCAGCACTTCAACCTGTTCCCCAACATGAAGGTGCTGCGCAACGTCACCGAGGCCCCGGTGACCGTCCTCGGGCTCTCCCGCGACGAGGCCGAGCAGCGGGGCCGCGAGCTGCTGGACATGGTGGGCCTCGCCGACCGCTGCGACGCCTACCCCTCGCAGCTGTCCGGCGGGCAGCAGCAGCGGGTGGCGATCGCCCGCGCGCTGGCCATGCGCCCCGAGGTGCTGCTGCTGGACGAGGTGACCTCGGCGCTCGACCCGGAGCTGGTCGCGGGGGTGCTGGACGTGCTGCGGGACGTGGCGCGCTCCACCGACATCACCCTGATGTGCGTGACCCACGAGATGTCCTTCGCCCGGGACATCTCCGACCAGGTGTTGATGTTCGACGAGGGACGGGTGATCGAGTCGGGGCCCCCGGAGAAGATCTTCAGCGAGCCGGAGCTGGAGCGGACCCGGGAGTTCCTGAGCGCGGTGCTGTGAGGTGCCCCCGGCCGATGCCGGCGTCACGGTCGGGGGAACCACCCTGACGGGCGATACGGGGCACGCCGAAGGCATATGCCTCGGCACTATCACCCCTGTTCGGGGCCGCAAGCATCCCGTCAACCACAGTCGCCCATCTCCGCAACAGCCCCCTTCGGGCAGGGCTCCGACGGCTATCGTGGACGGTGCCCAGCAGCATGGACCGGGACCCGTCCAGGGGGACGCAGTGGCGCTTCAGCACGAGTCGACCGCCCCGTACCACTCGGTGCAGCGTGCCCTGCGGATACTCGACCTGCTCTCCACCCGGCCCGACGGGGTCACCGAGGCCGAGCTGTCCCGCGCCACCCGCTCCAGCGGGCCGCCGCTCACCGGACTGCTGCGGATGCTCCGCCGCGAGGGCTACCTCGTCCAGACCCCCGACGGCGCCTACCTGCGCGGCGAGGCCCTCGGCCGGCTCGGCGACGGCCCCGGGGCCGGTCGGGAATCCCTTCAGGACACCCTCGACCGACTGCGCACCGACCTCGGCGCCGCCGTGTACGTGGGCCGGTACGAGGACGGGGAGATCCGGGTCCGCCACCTCGCCGACGCCCCGGACACCCCCGCCGTCAACGAGTGGGTCGACTTCCGCGCCACCGGGCACGCCAGCGCCATCGGCAAGTGCCTGCTGGCCCAGCTCGACGCCGAGGCCCGCCGCGAGCACCTGTCCCGCCACCGCCCCGCCCGGCTCACCTCCCGGACGATCACCAACGAACGGGTCCTGGCCACCCGGCTCTCCGGCCAGCCCCCGACCGTGCCCGTGCTCGACCTCCAGGAGTACGCGGTCGGCACGGTCTGCGCGGCCGTCCCCCTGACGGCGGGCGCCGCGGTCGGCTGCCTCGCCCTCTCCCTGCCCGTCGAACAGACCCACCGCCTGCGCCCCGCCGCGGACGCCCTCAACCGCGCCGCCGCCTCCGTCCTGCTGGCCCTCGCCCTCTGATCCCGCCCGCCCCGGAACGGGCGGGTCGGGAGCACCCCCAGGCAGGGGGTATGATTTTCCCGTCAGCAGGCGCCGCTAGCTCAGTTGGTTAGAGCAGCTGACTCTTAATCAGCGGGTCCGGGGTTCGAGTCCCTGGCGGCGCACCGACAAGATGGGCCCCTCGTTCGCGAGGGGCCCATCGTCGTGCCTCCACCGCCCGATCAGACCGTGGAGGCGATCCAGCCCACCGTCTCGGTGGTGTGGGTGCCGTCCGAGGTGACCTTGCCGTTGGCGTGGAGCTCGTTGATGCGGATCTTGAAGCCGACGGTGGTGACGTCGGCGATCCGCAGGCCGGGGGTGTCCGGGCCGTTGAAGGTCTGGACGAACGGGATGACGATCACCGATGACCCGTCGGGGAAGGCGCTGGGGAAGACGACCTGGGTGAAGGTGGAGGTGTCCCCGCCGCTGGTCGCCACGGGGTTGGAGGAGCTGAGCTGCACCTTGCCGGTCTGGAACACGCTCACGGTTGGTCCGCCTCTCAGTGACCGGCCCGCGGTGTCGCGCCCTCGGGGCGTCCGCGGGGCCGGTGGCCCGACCGCCCCTCGTCGGGCGGCCACCGGGACCCTGCCCGGACGGTCGGAGGTTTAGCGGAGAGGTCGCCCGATGGGGTCGTCATCGCCGGAAGGCACGGCGGGAGCACGGAAGCGGGGTCAGGCCGTCGCGGTCGGGGCTCAGAGGCCCGTCTCGAAGCCCGTCTCGACATCGGTCAGGACGTCGTCGGGCATGGCCGAGACCATCATCATGAAGAGCACGCAGAACACGACGACGACGCCGAGGAACACCAGCTGGCCGGTCACCCCGGCGAGGTGCGCGAGCGGGGACGGGGCCTGGGCGGTGGCCCGCTCCGGGCGGTTGGCAGCGTAGTGGACGGGCACGGTGTCGCCCGCCAGGACCGTGCCGGGCAGGTCCTCCTCCTCGAACCGCACGGTGCGGCCCCGTCCGCGGTGAACTCGCAGACGAGAGGGAAGAAGGCGTTGGTGAGGTCCCCCCGCGTCGATTCCCCCGCACGTCGCGCGGCCACGGGCGACGTACGGGGAATCCTAGGAGTGGGGGGTCACGGGGGGACCCCGGGTCGGTACGCGTTCCGTACCGGTGGTGCCGACGTGCGTTGCTACGTCAGCTCAGTGCGTCAGAAGCTGACGTCCGAGCAGGCGTAGAAGGCGTTCGGGGTGTCGTGGACCGTCCACACCGCCAGGATCACGTGGCTGCCGGACTTGCCGGTGGGCACCTGACCCGAGTGGGAGAAGCTGAACGGCGGGCGCTGACCGTTGTACGGCACCGTCAGGAACGGGGCGGGCTCCAGGGCGTCGCGGGTGAGCGCGGCGTTCTGGTTCCAACCGTCCTTGGTGATGTAGTACTTGAAGTCGGTCGTGGCGTGAGCCGCGGTGAACTTCCACTTGAAGTTGTAGTTCTGACCACCCGTCAACTTCGTGGTGGGCCACGGGTTGCCGTTGGGCTGCTTGTGGTGGTCGAGAGCGCTGAAGCCACCGTTGCCGGCGGAACAGATCTTGCCGTCGGCGGGGCCCTTGGCCGGGAAGCCCTTCGGGCCCTCGACGCTCTGCGGCTCCCACTGGATCGAGCCGCAACCCTTGACGGTACCGCTGTTGGAGCACGCCTTCTGACGGCTCGTGGGCTCCTCGGTGTACCCGTGGCTGCTGGCACTGCCCGTGGCGAACGACATCGCACCGACGGTGGCGAGGCCGAGCATGGCCGCGTACATCTTCTTTCGCATGCTGCCGCTCCTGAAGAACGTGGGGGTTCTGTGAGGCGTACGCACTGATTTCCGGTCTAGACCAAGGCACAGGTTACGAGCGTTAGTTGAACATGTCCATACCGGTGGTGGAGCGATTCCGGTCACGGGGAACCAGGCCCCGTACGCCGTTCGTCCCGGTACGCGTCGGCGCGGCGCCCGGGAAACCGGGCGCCGCGCCGGTACGGATCCGGTGCGACTACTGCGGGTCGGTCGTCCCCCGACCCGTGTAGAAGGCCACCGTCAAGTCCTTCACCAGGGCCTTGCGTTCGTAGTCGTCGAGCTCCACCAGTCCACGGGTGGTCAGCCGGGTCACCGTGTCCTCGACGGAGTCCACCACCGAGGTGAGCACCGAGTCCCGGTGCTGCGCGTCGATCGCCGCGACCCGACGCCGCTGCATCGCCGCGGCCACCTCGGGCGCGTACTCGATCCGGGTGGGCTGCGCCGAGAACACCTCGACGCCCACCGGCAGGGCGTCCGCCGCGATCCGCCGGGTCAACGCGTCCCCCACCGCCTCGGCGTCGCGCAGGGTCGGGGCGTCCTCGTGGAAGGCGTCGGCGGGCAGTTGGGACAGCACCCGCGCCATCGCCGCCTCCACGCACTCGCGCAGGTACTCCTGGTGGTCCTCGACGGCCAGGGCGGCCCGGGCGGTGTCCCGGATGCGCCACACCACCAACACCACCACCCGCAGGGCCACCCCGTGCGCGTCCACCGCCGGCATGGGCTCGCTGCGCCAGTGCCGCAGGCGCACGTCCACCCGGCGGCGCAGCAGCAGCGGGTTCACCCACATCAGCCCGGTGCGCCGGACCGAACCCCGGTAGCGGCCGAAGAGGGTGAGCACCCACGCCTCGCCGACCCGGCCGCGGGCGATGCCCCCGAAGCCGAACAGCAGCAGCACGGCCCCCACCGCGATCAGCGCCCAGTGCCCGGGGTCCAGCGGCGAGGTCGCCCCCGCCGCTCCGGCGCCCGAGCGGGCGGTGATCGCGTCCAGCGCCCGGCCCACAGGGCCGGCGTCGACGCCGTAGGCGGGGAGGCCGAGCAACCGGACCGCTTCGGCCGGCAGGGCGCCGGCCCACCACAGGCCGACGACGAGTCCCGCCAACCCCAGGAACCCGGCGAGCAGCCCGAGCGGGCCGGGCAGTGCCCGGCCGGCCCGTTCCACCAGCGCCGGGTCCGGCGCCGGCACCGGACGCTCGTCGCGGGCCCAGGCGGCTTCGGCCCGGGCGGGGGCCCGGTGCCCGGCGGGGCCGTCCCGGTCGGTGCGGACGGGGCGGGCGACGGGCGGGCCCTTCGGCTCGGTGCGGGGCTGTTCGCCGGTCCCGCGCCGGCGGCCCACCACCACGGGGCCGGCCGGGACCGGGGTGCCGGTGGCGTCCTCGCGGAACAGCAGGTGCACCGGGATCTCGGTGGTGGCCTCGTTGTGGATCAGCCGTCGGATGCCGGGCTCGTCCGGCCGCACCGGCCGAGCCGGGGCGCCGGAGGTGCGGAGCGACACCGGGGGGTCCGTGTTCCCGGCGGGGCCGGTGGAGCCGGACGGGGTGGGTGGGGTGGGGGATGTGGGTGACTGGGGGGCCGCTGAACCCATCCGTGCCTCCGTCATGAGAAGAGTCGCCGCCAGGTCTCCGGGCCGGGGTAGCCGTCGGCGTCCTGGCCGCGCCAGCCCTGGGCGCGCTGGAAGGACTCGACGTTGCGCCGGTCGCTCTCGCTCCAGCGCGGGCCGGGGCCCTGCGTGTAGTGCTTGTCGAAGCCCTTCCGCTTGAGCTGCTGCCCGAGCCGGGTGACGTGGGCGTTGTTCTGCCCGGGCCGGAAGTGCCCGCGGCCGGGGAACGCCTTGTCGGCGGGGGAGGTCGGGGGCTGGACACCGCTGCCGGGTCGGGAGCCGCCGCTGCCGGGACTGGGAGCGCTCCCACCCGCGGCCGGGATGTCCCGGCCGGTGCCGCGGACCAGGTGGTTCCAGGTGGCGGGGCCGGGGATGCCGTCGGCGTCGTCCCCCTTCCACCCCTGGGCCTGCTGGAACGCGCGGGTCGCCTTCCGGTCGGCCTCGCCCCAGCGCGGGCCGGGGCCGCTGTCGTAGAAGCGGGCGCCGCCGCGCGCCCGTAGCAGCCGGCCGAGTTCGGTGACGTGGCGGTTGTTCGCGCCCGGGCCGAACTTGTCGGCGCCGGGGAAGGCCGTGCTGCTCGGCGGGGTGGTGGGGGCGGGCCCGGAGGAGCCGCCCCCGCCCTGCACCCCGCGGTAGCGGTAGGGGACGTAGCCGCCGACGTTGTTCCAGTAGGGATAGGGGGTGGCCTGCTGGCGGGCCCTCGGCGGGGTCTGCTCGTAGGCGACGTAGTGCTGGCGGGTGTAGTCGGTCCAGCCGCCGAAGATCGTGACGTGCGAGCCCTTGTTCGGGTTGGACGGGTCGTGGAACAGCAGCATGTCGCCGGGCTGGAGTTCGTTCTTGGTGATCCGGACGGCGAACCGGTCGAGGCTGCCGGTCCACTCGTTGCTCTTGAGGCCCCAGGCCATCGAGACGAAGCCGGAGCAGTCCTGGCGGTACCCGTCCGACCAGTACTTGGACATGCTGTACGGGACCCTGACGTTGGTCCAGGTCTTGGCCCGGTTGATGATCTCGGCCCGGGTGGTGGTGGGGAAGTTCAGGGCGGCGGGCGCGGCGGCGGGGGTCGCGTCGGCCGGGGCTCCGTGCAGCGGGCCGGTGAGGCCCTGCCCCGCCCGGGCGTCCCCGGGGGTGCCGGGCGCCGGTGGCGCAGCGCGGACGTACGGGGTGCCGGTGACCTGCGGGGCGCCGGGGACCGCGGGGTCGCCCGCGGGGGCGGGGGCGGGCAGGATCGCTCCGGCGGCGCCGAGCAGGGCGGCGGCTCCTCCGGCGGGGTGTCCCTGGTCGAGCGGGCGGAACTCGGCCGCCGCCGTCAGTTGCGATCCGCTGAGCACCGTGCCGGCCGCCGCCGCGAGGACCACCACCTGGCGCCGTGCGCCGTGGGCCGCCGGGCTGCCGCCGAGCCGGACCGGCAGACCGCGGGCGCCGGCCCGGCGCCGGTCGGCACAGCCCGGGCAGTGGCAGTCGCTCGCGGGCGCCACCTCTTCGAACACGGGAGCGTCCATTCGATTCCCCTCACCTACCGGAGTGACCTCCGCGCACCATCCGCACAGGCATCAGCTTCTCAACTGTCCGGACATATCGCACGTTGACTGCCAAATGATGCACAGTCAGACATACAATATTTCAACCCCCTGAGCGTACGTCAGATTCCGTAGCGCTTCTGCGACCGGGCAAGCACCCACACAAGGGTCAAAGGTCACCAGCAGGCAGGGTTGCTCCAGAAGGTGCAAGTGTGATCAAGTGATTACGGAAACGGCGGTACGCCGGATCGCTCCTGAACTTCCCCTGTCTATTTTTTTGCCAGGAGCGCCCCGGAAAGCCTCGGTATCCACCCGGCCCCCATCCGGACGTTCCTCCGATATGCCTACGTCTGATGCGGTACGGGTACAGGACCGATGACGTACCCCGCCTCCATGCAGACGCCGGACACCCCCGTCCGGAGCCGAGCCCACATCCCATCCCCCGGGACCGGACACCCCCCGTCCGGTACACACGGGCCCGGCAGTGCAGGTCCCGGGGCTCCCCCGCCCCGGGGCCGCGCCACCCGAGCGTGATCCCCGTCACGCGCCGGGGTCGGGAGCGGCAACGGCCTCCGCCGCCCCGACCCCCATCGGTGGCCGGGAGCACTCCCGGACATCGGGTAGAGTTCTCCAGGTCAGCAGGCGCCGCTAGCTCAGTTGGTTAGAGCAGCTGACTCTTAATCAGCGGGTCCGGGGTTCGAGTCCCTGGCGGCGCACCGACAGACGGAGCCCTCCGGCCAAGGCCGGAGGGCTCCGTTCCTGTTCGGGGCGGGGTGCCCGGCCGCTACGGTGACCCCCATGGCGCGCGACATCCAGGAGCGGATCAAGAGGTTCATCATCGATCGGCGGCTGCGCTCCGGCGCGGTCCTGCCCCCCGAGCCCGAACTGATGGAGATGCTCGGCGTCAGCCGGAACTCCCTGCGGGAGGCCCTCAAGGGGCTCCAGGCCATGGGGATCGTGGAGGTCCGGCACGGCTTCGGGACCTACGTCGGCCCGATGTCGGTGGCCCCGATGATGGAGGGGCTGGTCTTCCGCACCGTCGCCGGGCACTACCGGGGCGAGGCGAGCCTGCTCCAGCTCCTCGAACTCCGCGCCGCCCTGGAGACCGGGCTGGTCTCCCGTCTCGCCGGCCGGCTGCCCGCCGCCGACCTGGCCGAACTGGAGATGCTGGCCGATCGCATGGAGGTGCGCGCGGCCGGCGGCGAGTCCCTGTTCGAGATCGACCGCGCCTTCCACGCCACGCTCTACCGCGGACTGGGCAACCCGTTGCTCGGCGAGGTCCTCGAAGCCTTCTGGGACGCCTTCCACCGGGTCCGCACCGACCTCGTCGACGTGCCGCACGACCCCCGGGTGACCTGCCGCCAGCACCGCGAGATCCTGGACGCCGTACGGTCCGGAGACGTGTTGCGCGCGGAACGTGCCATCCAGGACCACTTCGGTCGCATACGCGAGCGGTTGACCGCTACCCTCACCGTCAGCTGACCCCCCGGGCCCCCACGCGCCACCGGTGGCCCCCGCACCTCCCGCCCCCCGTGCGCAACCACTCCTGGTGAGCGCGCGACCACCCGACCCGGTCGACGGGGCGGCCCAAGGGGCCCCCGGTGCACGGGCGGACACCGAGGGGGGCATCATGCAACCGGAGGGCCCCCTTCGCTGTCTAAGCTGGAAGGGGCTTGCCATGACGCGTCCGACGCCGGAAGGGGAACCGGTCCGGACGGAGGAGAACGAGGAAACACACGCATGCGACGTGTGTGGGGGGATGGCTCATGACGTCGCCTTCAGGCGCGGGGCAAGACTTCGATCCGACGGAAACGACTCAGCTGCGCGTGCACCGCACCGGCGGGCTGCGCCGCATCAAGAAGTCACTGCCGCGCTACGACTACGAGCACTACAGCCGGCTCGCCGGCCCCCTCACCCAGCCCGACCCCCACCAGCCCTACACGGTGCGCTACCGCTCCCTGCTCTCCCAGGAGCCGCACCGGGTGCGCGCCGCGCTGATGCTGGGCGCCGCCCCCGTGGTCTCGCTCATCCTGCTGTTCTGGCTGCTCCAGCCGGAGCACTGGACCAAGCGCGACTACCCCGCCTACGACTTCCTGCCCACGCTGGACGTCGTGATGCTGGTCTCGATCGGCCTGATCGAGTTCTTCCGCTGCATGAACGTGCTCTCCAACGCGCACGCCACCATCGTCGCCCGCGACCCCGTCCCCGTGGTCCCCGAGACCGGCACCCGGGTCGCCTTCCTCACCTCCTTCGTGCCTGGCAAGGAGCCGTTGGAGATGGTGACCAAGACGCTGGAGGCGGCGGTCAAGATCCGCCACCGCGGCACGATGCACGTGTGGCTGCTCGACGAGGGCGACGACGACGAGGTCAAGGCCGTCTGCGAACGGCTCGGCGTGCGCCACTTCTCCCGCAAGGGCGTCGCCAAGTGGAACACCGTCAAGGGTCCGCACCGCGCCAAGACCAAGCACGGCAACTACAACGCCTGGCTGGACGCGCACGGCGACGACTACGACTACTTCGCCTCCGTGGACACCGACCACGTGCCGCTGCCCAACTACCTGGAGCGGATGCTCGGCTTCTTCCGCGACCCGGACGTCGGCTTCGTCATCGGCCCGCAGGTGTACGGCAACTACGACACCTTCGTCACCAAGGCCGCCGAGTCGCAGCAGTTCCTCTTCCACGCGCTGATCCAGCGCGCCGGCAACGCCTACGGCGCGCCCATGTTCGTGGGCACCTCCAACGCGGTGCGGATCAAGGCCCTCAAGCAGATCGGCGGCCTGTACGACTCCATCACCGAGGACATGGCCACCGGCTTCGAGATCCACCGGCACAAGAACCCGGCCACCGGCAACAAGTGGCGCTCGGTGTACACCCCGGACGTGCTCGCGGTCGGGGAGGGCCCCAACGCCTGGACGGACTTCTTCACCCAGCAGCTCCGCTGGTCCCGCGGCACCTACGAGACGATCCTCACGCAGTACTGGAAGGGCTTCTACTCCCTGCCCCCGGGCAAGCTCTTCAACTACACGATGATGATCATCTTCTATCCGATGTCGGCCCTGAACTGGATCCTCGCGGCCCTCAGCTGCGCCCTGTTCCTCGGCCTCGGCGCCTCCGGCGTGAACATCGACCCGACGATCTGGCTGATGCTCTACGGCAACGCCTCCGCCCTCCAGATCGGCCTGTACGTCTGGAACCGCCGGCACAACGTCTCCCCGCACGAGCCCGAGGGCTCCGGCGGCGTCGCCGGCATGGTGATGTCGGCGCTCTCCGCCCCGATCTACGCCCGCTCGCTGATGGACGCGGTGCTCCGCCGCAAGAGCAAGTTCGTGGTGACGCCCAAGGGCGACTCGGCCAGCCCCGACACCCTGTTCGGGACCTTCCGCATCCACCTGTTCTTCATCGCGGTCTTCGGCGCCTCCATGGTCGCCTCGTTCTTCCTGGGCCACGCCCATCCCGCCATGATCATCTGGGCCTCGTTCGCGCTGCTGATCACCGCCGCGCCGATCTTCGCCTGGCAGTGGATGATGCGCCAGGAGAAGAAGAAGGGCCCGGCCGGCCCGGCCGCACCCACCCCGCCGGAGTCGGCGGCCGTACCGGACGGCGTCCCCGCCGGCGGGGACGCCGAGCCCGAGGCCACCGCCGAGCAGCCGGCCGCCCGCCGGGGCCGCCACGCCGCGCCGGCCGCCGGTGCGCACATCCCGCAGCAGCGCCCCACCTGGGCCGCCGGCGACGACCGCACGCTCCAGATCCCGTTGGCGCGCCCGCGTCCCTCGGACCGGGCCGTCCCCTCCGGGCCGCTGCCCGACACCCAGGTGCTGCCCGGCGGGCGGGCCGAGGCGCAGGGCGCGGCGCCCCGGCAGCGGCGCGGCCGGCACGGTGCGCCCGAGGCGTACGAGGTCCCCGGCGCGCACTCCGCCGGCCGCGGCGCGACGCCGCCCCCCTTCGACGTGCACGACGTGCACGGCACCCGCGGGCCGGGGCAGCCGTACGGCACTCCGGGGGCCACGGGGGCGCCGCAACCGCCGTACGGCGGGCCCCTGCCGCCGAGCAACTGACCGGGCCCCTCCCCCGCAGTCGTTCCCCCACCCCGCGCGCATCCGCGCGCGCCCGTTCCTGAACCCAAGCCACTACCAGCCGCATCGGGGTGTAGCCGTGAAAGACCGTTCCAGCCGACGCCGTGCCCGCCGCATCGCGATAGGCGCGGCGGTCGTGGTCGCCCTGACCGCGATGAACGGTCCGGCGCTCTACCGGTTCGGGACCGAGACCTACCACGACTACAAGATCAACAAGCCGGAGTACAAGGCGGCCAACGGGCAGTGGAAGATCGTCGACTTCCCCGACGAGTTCCGCCAGAACACCATCCACGCGGCGCTGTTGCACACCGGCAAGGTGCTGATGGTCGCCGGGTCGGGCAACAACCAGGAGAACTTCGACGCCCAGCGGTTCGACACCCGGCTCTGGGACCCGGAGACCAACGAGGTCAAGCGGGTGGAGACGCCGACCGACCTGTTCTGCGCCGGCCACACCCAACTCGGCAACGGCAACCTGCTGATCGCGGGCGGCACCAAGCGGTACGAGAAGCTGGAGGGGGACGTCACCAAGGCCGGCGGGCTGATGGTCGTCCACAACGAGAACCCGGACAAGCCGATCACGATCCCGGCGGGCACCCGGTTCGTCGGGAAGACCAACGGCAAGGCGTTCGTCTCCAAGGACCCGGTCGTCGTGGAGCGGGCGAAGAAGGTCTTCGACAAGGAGACCGGTCGGTTCCTGCGCAACGACCCCGGGCTGGGCCGGATCTACGTCGAGGCCGCGAAGAGCGGTGCGAAGTACGAGACGGGCACCCAGGACAACTACCGGATCGAGGGCCTGAAGGGCGACGACGCCCGCAACACCTACGGCATGGCCGAGAAGCTCGCCCTCGACAAGAAGGACTTCCAGGGCATCAAGGACGCCTTCGAGTTCGACCCGGTGGCCGAGAAGTACATCCCCGTCGATCCGATGAACGAGGCCCGCTGGTACCCGACGCTGACCACCCTCAGCGACGGCAAGGTGCTCAGCCTGTCCGGGCTCGACGAGATCGGACAGCTGGTGCCCGGCAAGAACGAGGTGTACGACCCGAAGGACCAGGACTGGACGTACACCGAGGGCGTCCGTCAGTTCCCCACCTACCCGGCCGTCTCGTTGATGCAGAACGGCAAGCTGTTCTACTCCGGGTCGAACGCCGGCTACGGCCCCGCCGACAAGGGCCGCGACCCCGGGATCTGGGACCTGGAGTCCAACGAGTTCACCAAGGTGCCCGGGTTGAGCGACCCGAAGCTGATGGAGACCTCGCAGACCGTGCAGCTGCCGCCCGCCCAGGACGAGCGGTTCATGGTCGTCGGCGGCGGCGGGGTCGGCGAATCCCGCCAGGCCAGCAGGAAGACCCGGATCGTGGACCTGCTCGCCGATACGCCGCGCTTCGAGGACGGCCCCGAGCTCTCCGAGGGCACCCGCTACCCGCAGGCGTCGATCCTGCCCGACGACACGGTCCTGATCTCCGGCGGCTCGGCGGACTACCGGGGCCGCGGCTCCTCGGACATCCTCCAGGCCCGGTTGTTCGACGCGAAGGACGACACCATGGAGCGGGTCGCCGACCCGCTGGTGGGCCGCAACTACCACTCCGGTTCCGTGCTGCTGCCCGACGGGCGGGTGATGTTCTTCGGCTCCGACCCGCTCTACGCCGACAAGGCCAACACCAAGCCCGGCACCTTCGAACAGCGCGTCGAGATCTACACCCCGCCCTACCTGTTCCGCGACGAGCGCCCCTCCCTCAGCGGCGGCCCGCAGACCGTCCGCCGCGGTGGCTCCGCCACCTTCACCACCCGCGACAGCGCCCCGCTGAAGACGGCCCGGCTGATCCGGCCCAGCGCCTCCACCCACGTCACCGACATCGACCAGAAGTCCGTCGCACTGGAGATGGAGAAGGGCGAGGGCAGCGTCACGGTCACCGTGCCGAAGAGCCGCAACCTGGTCCCGTCCGGCTGGTACATGCTGTTCGTCACCGACGACCGCGGCACCCCCAGCAAGGCGCAGTGGGTGCGGGTGCCGTAGGGCGCGCCGCGGGGCCGGCGCGGTGCCGCGCCGGCCCGAGAGGCCCTACCCCTTGGCGGCCCGCGCCAGGCCCAGCGCGTACTCGGGCCACCAGTCGCCCGCCTTGGGGCCGCCCTTGCACTCGCCGTCCGACTCGCCGGGGCGCTTGATCCACAGGAAGGCGTGGACCTGCGGGTCACCGGTGACGGTGGTGGGGACCTCGCCGAGCGCGCGGCCCGGCGGATTGCACCAGCGTTCGGACGGGTCGCCCTCGGCGTGCGGGCCGTTGCCGTTGCGGCTGGTGTCGACGACGAACGGCTTGCCGCCGACCTTCGCCGACAGCTCCTTGCCGTAACGGACGCTGTCCGCGGTGGAGTAGAAGTTGGAGACGTTGACGGAGAAGCCGTCGGCGATCTGCACCCCGGCCCGCTTCAGCGGCTCGAAGATCTGCTCGGGCTTGCCCCAGCCCGCGTTGCCCGCGTCGACGTACACCTTGGTGCCCTCGGCGGACTTGAGCTTCTCGACCGCGCCCCACAGCAGTTGGTAGCGCTCCTCGTGGAACTGCTGCGGGGTGCAACCGTCCACCAGGTGCAGGACCGCGTCCGGTTCCAGGACGACCGTGGTGGGCCGGTCGCCGATGCCCTTGACCACGGCGTCGATCCAGCTGCGGTAGGCGTCCGCGTCGGCCGCGCCGCCGCCGGAGTACTGGCCGCAGTCGCGGTGCGGGATGTTGTAGAGGACCAGCAGCGCGTCCCGGTCGGCCTCCTGCGCGGCCCGGGTGATGTCGCGGACCTCGGCCTCGGGGTCCTCGGGGCCGACCCAGTTGGCCGTGGGCTGTTCGGCGATGCGGCGGATCAACTCCGCCTCCTCGTCCTTGCCCTCGCGCTCGTAGGCGGCGACCTGGTCGGCGGCCTTGCCGTCGGGGTTGACCCAGTACGGGTCCTTGTCCTTGGGCTGCTGGCTCACCGGCTTCGACGACGTCCCGTCGGAATCCTCCCCGGACGAGGAACACCCCGCCATCACCAGCACCGCTCCCACGGCAGCCACCGACGCCCTGAACCTGCCGTACATCCGCTCCCCCTTGGTGCGCGGTCCGAGGTCCAATCCTGACATACGCGACCCGAAGGCCCGTGGGGCACACCCCCCGCCCCGCGGTCAGCGGCGGGCGCCCGCCGGGCCGGTCACCCCCGTCAGGTACGCGGAGACCACCACGTTGGCGCTGTACGTGCCGCTCCCCCGGTCGAAGGTGCCGGCGCAGGTGAGCAAGCGCAGTTCGGCGCGGCCCGGCCGGTGCGGCCCGTACGCCCGGGCCGGGTCGAAGGCCCCGCGGTCCACGGTGCGCACGTCCTCCACGGTGAAGGCGGCGACCGTGCCGTCCGCCCGGAACACCCGGACCAGGTCGCCGGGGACCAGGGTGCGCAGCCGGTGGAAGACGGCGGGGCCGGTGCGTCCGTCCGCGTGCCCCACCAGCAGCGCCGCCCCGGCCGCCCCGGGCGCGGTCCCGGACCCGTACCAGGCGACGGTGCCCGGCTGCGCCAGCGGCGGGGCGGCCACCGCGCCCACCCGGTCCAGCCCGCGGGCCACCACCGGGGCCCGCACGCCGGCCAGCGGCACGTCCACCCGTTCGGGGCGGGCCGGCGCCAACGGGCGGTGCGGCGCGGGCGGTTCCCGGTCGACCGGGCGGCCCACCGCGGCCACGTCGCCCCGCACCGGGGCGCCGGGTCCGGGCACCGCGGTGATCTCCCGCCCCCACAGCCAGGCCCCGGAGAGCAGCACCGCCCAGGCGGTGCCGGTGGCGAGCCGGGCCGGGGCGCTCACGAGGGGCTCCGGTCACCGTCCGGGCGGCGGGCCCGCAGCACCACGACCAGTCCGGCGGCGCAGGTGAGGAGGAGTCCGACGACGACCTGCCGCAGCCCGGGGCCGGTCGCCTCCGGACCTGCCGCCCCGGGGCCCTGGGCCCCGCCGCCGCCCGCGCTGACCGGGGCGGTCGGCGTGGCCGCCGGACGGTCGCCGGGCTCCCCGACCCGGACGGCCTCGGGCAGCGCGTGCGCACGGCCGGCACAGCTCACGGTCACCGCGTACGGGCCCGGGGCGGCGCCGGAGCGCAGCCGGGCCTCGGCGAACAGTCCGGTGCCCCGGGGTGCGGGGGCGAGGTCGGCGGGGGCGACGAACGCGTCCGACAGGGCGCGGGCGGTGCCGGCCGGGCAGCCGGTGACGGTCAGGTCCACCTCGGTGCCGGGCGGCGCCGTCGCGGGGTGGACCTCCAGGGCGGGGGCCGGGGCGGGGGTGGCGCCGGCGGCGGCACCGGCGGCGGTCAGGGACAGGGTCGCGAGGGCGACGGCCACTGTCGCGGTGCGCTGTGCGAGCGGGCGAGTACGCATCGTGAACCTCCTGGTGCCTCCAGGTTCACGGGTCGATCGGCCGCCCGCCTCGTGACCTCGCCCCTGCTCCTCCGTTCAGGCGACACAATCACCGCGGTCCGGTGGGCGCGGTGCGGCCGGGCGGCCCTGCCCGGTCGGACACCGGGTGCGGCGCGGGCTCCCCGGCCGGTGCCGGGGCGGACGGGCCGGGCGGGCGGACGGCGAGCTGCACCCGGAGGACCCCCACCCAGACCAGGGCGGCGCCGAACAGGTGCAGGATCACGACCGGCTCGGGCAGCCCGGCCAGCGACTGCACCAGGCCGACCAGTCCCTGGGCCAGCAGCACCGCCAGGAGGATCGTCGTGCGGCGGCGGGCGACGCCCCCGGTGCCCTGGCCGGACAGCTCCGCGAAGAGCGCCGCCGCCAGGGCCAGCACCAGGGCCGCGAGCACCCCGTGGACCACGGTGACCCCCGTCCAGTCCAGGGGGATGCGGGGCACGTCGGAGGAGTCGCCGGCGTGCGGGCCGGTGCCGGTGGTGACCGTGCCGGCCACCACCATCACCGCGGTGAGGGAGGTCAGGGCGGTGGCCAGGCTCCGGGCGCGCCCGGACGGCGCGGGCCGGGCGGGGGCTCCGTCCGTCGTCCCCTCCAGGGTCGCCTCCCGGGTGATCACGGCCGCGGTGAGCAGCAGCATCGCGGCCAGGAAGTGCGCCGCGACGATGTACGGGCTGAGCTCCAGCCAGACGGTGACCCCGCCGACCAGGGCGTTCAGCACCACGACCCAGAACTGTGCCCAGCCGCCCCGGAGCACCCGGGGCACCGGGGTGCGCTGGAGCCGGGCCGCGACGATCACCCAGCCGACCACCGCGCAGAGCACGCCGGTCAGCAGCCGGTTGGTGAACTCGATCACGCCGTGCACGCCCATCTCGGCGGTCGGCGCGAGGGTGTCCTCGGTGCACATCGGCCAGTCGGAGCAGCCGAGGCCGGAGCCGGTGACCCGGACGACGCCGCCGGTCACGATGATCCCGACGGCCGCCAGCACCGAGGCGGTGGCGGCCGTCCGGACGCTCCGCGGCCCGAGTGCGTGGCGTTCCGCTAACCAGGACAGGGGAGTTCGTGCCATCGGGGCCTTCCTCGGTCGGGTCGTCGGACGACCCGACCCACCCTACTGACGGCCCGGGGGCGGTGTTCGGCCGGTGTCAGACGAGGTCGACCAGGTCCGCGATGGAGTCGACGACCCGGGACGGGCGGAAGGGGAACTTCTCGATCTGTTCCCGGGTGGTGAGTCCGGTGAGCACCAGGAAGGTCTCCATGCCGGCCTCCAGTCCGGCGAGGACGTCGGTGTCCATCCGGTCGCCGATCATGGCGCTGGTCTCGGAGTGGGCGCCGATCGCGTTCAGCCCGGTCCGCATCATCAGCGGGTTCGGCTTGCCCGCGAAGTACGGGTCCTTGCCGGTGGCCTTGGTGATGAGCGCCGCCACCGATCCGGTGGCGGGCAGCGGGCCCTCGGTGGAGGGGCCGGTCTCGTCGGGGTTGGTGCAGATGAACCGGGCGCCGCCGTTGATCAGCCGGACGGCCTTGGTCATCGCCTCGAAGGAGTAGGTGCGGGTCTCGCCGAGCACCACGTAGTCGGGGTCGTGGTCGGTGAGCACGTAGCCGATGTCGTGCAGCGCGGTGGTGAGTCCGGCTTCGCCGATGACGTACGCGGTGCCGCCGGGCCGCTGGTCCTTCAGGAACTGGGCGGTGGCGAGGGCCGAGGTCCAGATGTTCTCGACGGGCACGTCGAGGCCCATGCGGGCGAGCCGCGCGTGCAGGTCGCGGGCGGTGTAGATGGAGTTGTTCGTCAGGACGAGGAAGGGCCGGTCGGACTCCCTCAGCTTCTTGACGAACGCGTCCGCGCCGGGGATCGGCACGCCCTCATGGATCAGGACCCCGTCCATGTCGGTGAGCCACGATTCGATGGGCTTGCGCTCTGCCATGTGCCGGTCTCCTGGGATGTACGTGACTGCGGTGCTGGTGGGCGCCGGAACGACGCTGTGCCGACGCCGACCAGCGTAGTCACCGTGGCCGGATACCGACCCCCCGCCGGAGGCACGGAACGGGGCCGGGAGGTCAGCGGCGGCCCCGCAGCTTGCCGAGGACCTGCTGGGCCTGGGCCCGGCGCCGCGGGTCGGCGGCGGCCCGACGCACCTCGGCGACGGCGCGCTGCCCCTGCGGGCTCCGCACGAACAGCATGATCTTGGTCAGCAGCTTGGCCATCCTGTGTCCCTCCCGGGTCGTCCGCGACGGCGACGACCACCGGGGATTCGGTGGCCATCGCCTCGTCGTTCCTGCTCCTACCCACTCCAACGCCGCAGGTGCCCGAAGGATTCCGGCCGCCCGGCGCCGGTGACGGGGCGTCCGTCGGTCAACCTCGTCGAGGACGGGGCGCAGGGGCCCGTCGTCCGGTGCCGAGCGGGTACAAGTGTCTGGCCGCGGCCCGTGCCCGGCACCGTACCGACCGCACCATCCGCAACGGAGGCACCACCGTGACGACCAGCCAGACGCCCGCGCGAGCCGGGCGGCGGGAGTGGGTCGGGCTCGCCGTCCTGGCCCTGCCCACGCTCCTGATCTCGATGGACGTCACGGTCCTGTACCTGGCGGTTCCGCAGCTGAGCGCCGACCTCGACCCCTCCTCCACCGAGCTGTTGTGGATCATGGACGTGTACGGCTTCCTGATCGCCGGCGCCCTGGTCCCGATGGGTGCGGCGGGCGACCGGTACGGGCGGCGGAGACTGTTGCTGGCCGGTGCCGTGCTGTTCGCGGGGGCTTCGGTGCTCGCCGCGTACGCGGACTCCGCGCAGATGCTGATCGGCGCGCGGGCCCTGCTGGGGCTCGCGGGGGCGACCCTGATGCCCTCGACGCTCTCCCTCGTCCGGGTGATGTTCCCGGACCCGGCGCAGCGCGGGGTCGCGGTCGCGGTGGTGATGATGAGCTTCTCGGTGGGCACCACGGTGGGGCCGCTGCTCGGCGGACTGCTGTTGGAGCACTTCTGGTGGGGTTCGGTGTTCCTGCTGGGCGTTCCGGTGATGGTGCTGCTGCTGGTGCTCGGCCCGCTGCTGCTGCCGGAGTACCGCGATCCCGAGGGCGGGCGGGTCGATCCGCTCTCGGCGGTGCTGTCGGTCGCCGGCATGCTGGGCATCGTCTACGCGGTCAAGGAGACCGCCGCGCACGGCCCCGCCTGGACGGCCGCGGCGGCGGGACTGGCGGGGCTGGCGCTGGGCGTCTGGTTCGTGCGCCGGCAGCTCTCCCTGCCGGAACCCCTGCTCGACCTGGGGCTGTTGCGGGACCGGATCATCAACACCTCGCTGGGCACGTACCTGCTGGGGCTGTTCGCGATGGGCGGCACCCAGGTGTTCATCGCGCTGTACCTCCAGGAGGTGCTGGGGCTCTCGCCGTTGCTCGCGGGGGCGTGGATGGTGCCGGCCTCGCTGGGGACGGTGGTGGGTTCGCTGCTGGCGCCGGTGCTGGTGCGGCGGTGGCGGCCGGCGACGGTCGTCGCGGTCGGGCTGGCCCTGGCGGGCCTCGGCTTCGGGGTGCTGGCGGTGACCGGGCCGGACGACCTGGCCCTGCTGGTGGTCGGCTACCTCTGGGTGGCGCTGGGCCTCAGCCCGATGATCACCGTCTGCACCGACCTGGTGATCGGCACCGCGCCGCCGCGCCGGGCGGGCGCCGCCTCGGCCCTGTCGGAGAGCAGCGGGGAGTTGGGGGTGGCGCTCGGGGTGGCGCTGCTGGGCAGCGTGGGAACGGCGGTGTACGGGGCCGCGGTGGCGGACCGGTTGCCGGCGGAGTTGCCGGCGCCGGCGGCGGAGGCGGTGCGGGAGACGGTGGCGGGGGCCCGGGAGGTGGCCGCGGAGCAGGCGCCGGAACTGGCCGGGCCGCTGTTGACGGCCTCGCACCAGGCGCTGACTTCCGGGTTGAACGTGACCGCGGCGGCGGCCGGGGCGGTGGTGGTGGGCACCGCGGTGTGGGCGGGTCGGCGGCTGCGGCGGGTGCCGGTCACCGGTGCGGCGGCACCGCAGGACGCCCCGGGTGCGCACGAGGACACCGACGCGGACGGCGTCGGCGGCGGTGCGCCCGCGGGGCGGTCGGCGTGAGGGCGGCGGGCGTCACGACCGGGGCGGATGGCGGTGCCGGACCGTCAGGTAGAGGGCGACCCCGGTGAGCAGCAGCGCCGCCGCGGCGGCGACCAGGGCGGAGGCCCGTTGCCCGGTCGTCGCCAGTTCGTGCGGGGCCGGTCGGGTGCCGTCGACGGGGGCGGGTGCGGTGGCGGAGCCGGCCCGGTCCGGCGCCGCGGGGTCGCGCCCGGCGGGCGGGCCGGTGTCCTGCGGCGGGGACGGGGCGGGGGTGGTGCGATCGGTGGGTGCGGGGGTCCCGGGCGGGGCGTCCGGGGCGCCCACCCGGAAGGCGTACGGGGGTGCTTCGCCGACCCAGGTGCCGTCGTCGCCGTCCCGGCGGACCAGGACCACGCCGGCGGTGACGGTGTCGCGGGGGGCGTCGGCGGTGAGGGCGAGCCGGGCGCGGACGGTGAGCGCGGCGTGGGCGTCGACGGTGAGGCCGGGGTAGTCGTCGTCGGGCACGACCACGTTCTCGTCGTGTGCGGTGGCTTCGGTGCGGGTCGGCCACCAGCGGTGCCCGTCGTGGAGTTCCAGCCGTAGGTGGGCGGGGCGCAGGGCGCGCCGGGTGTCGGTGAGGACGACGACGGGGTGCACGGAGCGCAGGGCGGTGCCGGTGCGGTTGGTGACGACGAGGGTCCAGTCGGTGGCCGGCCCGCCCGCGCGGTGGCCGGTGGGCACGTGGAGGCGGGCCGTCAGCGGGAACGTCTCGGGCCGGGCGGTGGCGGAGGGGAACCCGGCCGGCAGCGGCAGCGGGGGGCCCGCGTCGGCCCGGGGGGCGTGCGCCCCCGCCGGGGCGGGTGCGAGGGCCCAGGGTGCGGAGAGGGCCACGAGGAGGGCGGTCACGGCGAGGAGCGGTACCCCGGGCCGTGGGCGACGGCCGGGGCGGGACGGATGGGGCGGCTGGGGCGGCTGGGGCGGGGTCATGGCGCGGCCTCCCGGATCGTGGCGTCGGAAGGCTTCCAGCACGGCGTCCGGGGCGAACGGCCGGCCCCGCTCCCCCACCCGTTCAGCGTCCTGCTGTCGCCTGAACACCGGGCCGGATCCGTACCGTTCGGGTGGTTCCGGGGGCTTCCGGGCGGCCGGAGAACCGGTGGGACGCCGGAGGCAACCGGCCCGACGCGTCGACCGTCCTCCGGGGCACAGGCCCCGCGAAGGGCGCCCGATGTCGAGGGGGGTCCACCGTGCCCCGCGCGCCGGAGCCGCCGCGGTACCGGGCCCCGCGCACGCCCCCGCCGGGTCGGCTCGGGGACGGCCCTGCGGCTCCGGGTGTTCCCGCACCGCCACCCGGACGAGCCGCCGGTGACCGGCACGGTGCGCAGGGGTTCCGTGCGGGACGCGTAGCGCCCGCCCCCGAGCAGGCGTCGGGCGCCGACCCCCGTACGGGGCCCGACGCCGCCGGGGCCCGGAGACCACGTCATTCCCCGTGGTCTCCGGGCCCGTGATCCTTGTTGCACCCCGGTACGGGCGTTGGTTGAGTGGCGCCATGACCTCAGACGCCACCGGCCGCTCGCCCCTGCGGGTCGGCCTCATCGGCTACGGAGTCGCGGGCTCCGTCTTCCATGCCCCGCTGATCGCTGCCGACCCGGGCCTCGTCCTGGACACGGTGGTCACGGCGAACCCCGAGCGCCGGGCGCGGGCCCTGGCCGCGCACCCCGGCGTGCGCGCGGTGGACTCCGTCGACGCGCTGTGGGCGCGGGCCGACGACCTGGACCTGGTGGTGGTGGCCTCGCCGAACCGGACGCACACCGCCCTGGCCACCACCGCCCTGACCGCGGGCCTGCCGGTCGTCGTGGACAAGCCGATCGCGCCCACCGCCCGGGAGGCACGGGAGTTGGGCGCCCTCGCCGAAGCCCGCGGGCTGGTGCTGTCGGTGTTCCAGAACCGCCGCTGGGACAGCGACTTCCTCACCCTGCGACGGCTGCTCGCCGGCGGGGAACTGGGCGAGGTGTGGCGGTTCGAGTCCCGTTTCGAGCGCTGGCGCCCGCAACTGAAGGGCGGCTGGCGCGAGTCGGGGAACCCTGCGGAGGTCGGGGGCCTGCTGTACGACCTGGGCAGCCATCTGGTGGACCAGGCGCTGGTGCTGTTCGGTCCGGTGGCCTCGGTGTACGCGGAACGCGAGGTGCGCCGGCCCGGGGCGAGCGCCGACGACGACACCTTCCTCGCCCTCGCCCACACCGGCGGGGTCCGCTCGCACCTGTACGTCTCCGCCACCGCCGCCCAGCTCGGTCCCCGGTTCCGGGTGCTCGGCTCCAGCGCCGGCTACGTCACCTACGGCCTCGACCCGCAGGAGGCGGCGCTGCGGGACGGGGCCCGGCCGGAGCCCGGGACGCCCTGGGGCGTGGAGCCCGAGTCGGCCTGGGGACGGGTGGGGTCCGGCGAGTCGCCGCTGACCGGCGGGGGGCGCCCCGAGCCGAGCGTGCCCGGGGACTACCCGGCGTTCTACACGGCGGTCGGCGCGGCGATCCGCGACGGCGCCCCCGTCCCGGTGCCGGCCGGGGAGGCCGCCGCCGCGCTCGACGTGCTGGAGGCGGCCGTCCGGTCCGCCGAGCACGGCGCGCCGGTAGCGGTGCGCTGATCCCGCCGCCGGAGCCGCCGGCTCAGCGGCCCGCGGCCGGGGCGCCGGCCGGCAGCCGGTACAGCAGGGCCCGTTCGGCCACCGTCCAGGCGGCGCTGGTCACCACGTAGAGGGCGGCGGCCAGGGGCACGAGGGCGGCCGTCGCCAGGGTCAGGAAGGACACCATCGGCATCATCCGGGTGATCGCCGCCGCGCCCGGCAGCGTCCCGCCGTCGGGAGCCGTGGCCGGCAGGGGGTTGGCGGCGAGCTGGGCCTTGGTCAGCCGGTAGCCGAGGGTCGCCACGACGGCCACCACCAGGAACAGCACCAGGTAGACGGTGCCCGCGGCGCCGAACGGGCCGCCGTGCGCCAGTGCGTCGGTCCAGCGTCCGCCGAGCGGTGCGGCACCGAGCTGCTGCCCGAGCAGGGCGTTGGGTTCGCCGTCGATCCGGGAGCTGGAGAACACGTGGTAGAGCAGGAGGAACGCCGGCGCCTGGAGCAGGCTCGGCAGACAACCGGCCAGCGGGGACACCTTCGTCTCGGCGTGCAGCTCGGTCAGGGCGCGGCGCAGCCGGTCGGGGTCGCGGCGGTGGCGGGTGCGCAGGGCGGCGATCCGGGGGGCGAGGGCGGCCCGGGCGCGCTGGCCGCGGGCCGCCGCCCGGGACAGCGGGTGGACCAGCAGCCGCACCAGGGCGGTGAACAGCACGATCGCGGCGGCGGTGGCCCAGCCCCCGGCGAGCGGTTCGAGTCGGTCGGCGAGGTGGTGGACGAGGTCGGCGAAGAGTTCGGGTACGGACACGGTGGTTTCCCCAGGGCTGTCGGCCGGTCCGGGCGCGGCTCCGCAGCAACGCACGCGGGCGCGCACCGGGGTGCGGCGAGTGCGGGGCGGGGGGCGCGCGCCGGCCCGTGGCCGGGCGGTCGTCGGCGTGCGGCGTCCTCCGGCGCCGCCCCTGCACGGCCGGGGCCGGTGGGGTGGTCGCGCCGGAGGCGGGGTGACGGTTCGCCGGGTGCGCGGGGCGCACGGGGTCGGACCGCCGCGGCGGGCGGTCGGACCGGGTCAGGCAGCCGTCACCGGGGCACGGCCGGGGGCCCGGGGGCGGGGGCGGCCCGCCGCGTCGGGGTCGCGTTGGGGCAGGAAGGCGGTGCGTCGCTCCCGGTCGCGCAGCGCGGTGCGGATCCGGGTGCGCGGCACCGCGGGCACCCGCCGGGCGGCCAGCAGCAGCCCGACCGCGCAGGCGGTGAGGGTGGCGGCGGTCGCGGCGAGCGTCACCGCGGCGAACAGGCCGCCGGTGTCCGCGAGGGACGGGACCAGGAGTGGGACCAGGGCGAGTACGAAGGCCAGGCGCAGTGCGCCGCCGGAGGTCAGCAGCCGTGACCGGCACGCCGGTGGTGCCGTCTCGCCCCGCCCGTGCACGTCCGTTCCCCTCCCCCGTCGAGCCGGTTCCCGCGCGCGGCGCCGACGGCGCCCGCCACGGGGCCGACACCGTACCGGTGTTCGGTCGAGCGTCGTCCTCCAGGTATAGCAGAGGCGGAGCCCGGGCCGAAGACGGAGCGGTCGCCCCGAGCGTGCGCGCGGCGGTCACGCCGGCGCGCTGTCGGCGGGCCGCAGTACGGTGTGGGCCATGCGCCCCGTCACCCCTGCCGAAGCCGCTGCCGACCACCTCGCCGAAGCCGACCGCCTGGAGCAGACCGCCGAGCGGTATCCGCAGGACGCCGAGCACCTGCTGTCCCGGGCTGCCGCACACCTCGAACTCGCCGGCGAACGCGCCCGGGCCAGTGCCCTGTACGACCGGCTGTTGGCGGACGGGGCGGCGTCCTTGGAGGACCCCGCCCTGGTGCGCGCCCTGAAGGCCGCGAACCTCTGGGAGTACGGCCACGAGGCGGAGGCCCGGGCGGTCATCGACGGGGTGCGGGCGGCGGCCCCGCGCACCCCGGAGCCCTGGGTGGTCGCGGCGGAGGCCCTGGAGGCGCACGACGAACTGTCGGCGGCGCTGGAGACGTTCACCGAGGCGCTCGGGGCGCTGGGGGTCGCGGCCGACCCGGACCGCGAGCCGCCCCGGGCGGTGGGTCCGGTGCTGTTCGGCCGGCACCGGGTGCGGCGGATGCTCGGTGCGGCGCACGACGGGTGGGACGCGCTCGCGGACCGGCTGCACGAGGGCTCGGTGCCGCTGGACGAGCTGCACGACCCGAAGCGGGTGTGGTCGCTGGGGTCGGACGACCCGACGGAGTTGGCGGCGGAGATCTCCCGGCTGCGGGCCGAACTCGGCGGCTACCGGCAGCTGCTGTCCCGTCCGTTCCCGGTGGCGGTGCTGCACTGGCCGGCCGGTGAACTCGCCGAACTCCTCGCCGGCCACCCGGCGCTGGCCGCCGAGTACCCCTCCCACCCCGAGCACTTGGCCGCGGTGGAGGGGGCGCTGCGCGAGCTGGCCGCCTCGGGCACCGCGAACCTCGGGGTGGTCACGGGGACGGTGCCCGCGTACGAGGCGTTCGCCGCCGCCGAGGGGGCGAACCCCGCGGACGCCGCCCTGCTCCCCCAGTTCACGACGGTGCTGGCTTCCCGGGGCCGGGCCCGGGCCTGGCCGCCGGCGGTGACGGAGCCCTGTTGGTGCGGGTCGGAGCGGACGTACGGGGAGTGCCACGGGGTGCGGTGACGCCGCCGCTCACAGCCGGGCGGGCGCCGCGGCGCGCAGGGCGCCGAGGTCGACGGCCTCGGCCATCCGGTGGTAGCCGGCGTCGTTGGGGTGCAGGTGGTCCCCCGAGTCGTAGTGCGGGTGCAGGGCCTCGGGGTGGTAGGGGTCGCGCACGGCCCGGTCGAAGTCGGCGACCGCGTCGAAGACGCCCCCGGCCCGGATCCCGGCGTTCACCGCCCGGCGGACCTCCTCCAGCTCGGGCCGGTGGCCGCGGTGGCCGTGGAAGGGCATCAGGGTGGCGCCGACCACCCGCAGCCCGTGGGCGTGGGCGTGCCGGGTGAGGGTGCGCAGCCCCTCGGTGATCCGGGTGGGGTCGGTGGTGTGCGGGGGGCGCAGGATGTCGTTGATGCCGAGGGCGATGACGACCACCCGCACCCCGCTGCGGTCCAGGACGTCGGAGGGGAAGCGGCGCAGCCCGCTCGGGTTGGCCGCGGGCCGGCCGGGTCCGCCGGTGAGCAGGCGGTTGCCGCTGATGCCGAGGTTGGCGACGCCGTAGCGGGGGGCTCCCCCCTGGGTGCGGAGCCGGTCGGCGAGCACGTCCGGCCAGCGGCGGTTGGCGCCGGGCGTGGCGCTCACCCCGTCGGTGAGGGAGTCGCCGAAGGCGACCAGGGTGCCCCGGGCGCCGCCGCCGCGGACGTCGAGGGCGACCACCTGGCGCCAGCCGGGGGTGCGCTCGGTGTACGCGGCTCCGCTGACCGCCGCCGCGTGGTCGCCACGGGCCAGGTAGGAGGTCTGGCGGGCCCGGGGGTGGTAGGTCGCCGGGCCGCCCGAGGTCGGCGCGTAGGTGGTGATCAGCAGGTCGGTGTCGGCGGGCACCGGCAGCGCCACCGGGTCCGACACGACCTGTCCGCCGGGCGGTACGCGCACCCCGGTGCGGCCGGCGAAGGTCAGCCGGCGGACGGTGCCCGGGACCGCCGAGGGCGAGCCGGGGCCGGCCGCCAGGGCGAGCGTGGCGTGGGCGAGGTGCAGCGGGGCGGTGCCGTAGCGGTGCGAGAGGGTGACCCGGGCGCCGGTGCCGCCGACGCTGGTGTGCACCACGTTGCGCACCGTGCGGTCGGTGACCTCGCCGTCCGGGGCGGTGGCCCGGGGTTCCGGGCCGACGGGTGCGGCGGCCCAGGTGGTGACCCAGCGGCCGAGGGCCGCGGAGTCCGCGTCGGTGCCCCGCTCGGCGGGCACGGTGGTGGTGCGGGGCCCCGCCAGGGCGCGCGGCGGGCCGGCGGGCGCCTCGTCCGCCCCGGGCGAGGCACCGACCCAGACGCCGGTGCCGACCAGCAGCACCAGGCCCAGGGCGGCGGCCGACAGGGCGCCGCGGCGCGGGCGGGGCGCCCGGTCGGTCGCGGACGGGGGGCGCTCGGTCATGCGGCGCAGGCTCCTCGGGCGGGGCTCCGGTCTGATCACCTCATCATGCGTCACCCGGCGGGCACGGGGGCGGGAGTCCGGAGAAACCCCCGCTTTCCGGTGGTCGCGGGAACTCGTACGGCGTTTCGGGAGTACCTGAGGGGGAGGGAGGACGGGCCCGGGCGCGCGGCCGGACCGCACGGATGCGGTGACAATGGCCGGCGGGCCACCCGTCGACCCCCGGGCCGACCGGCCCGCGTACCGAAGCGGACGAGAACGGACAGGATCGGAACGGGAACGGATGGAGCGGATGGAACGGGCCGAAGGGCCGCAGGAGCCCGAACCCCCGGAACGGGCCGGCCCCCCACCCCGGGGGACCGGCCCGGGGCACGGCGCGACGGGGCGGGGCGGGTTCGCGTTCAACGCCGCCGACGCCGAGCGCCAGCGCGGGGTGCGTCGGATGAAGCTCACCGCGACGGGGCTGCTGGTCTTCGTCGCGGTGGTCTACGTGCTGGCCAAGTGGGCCCAGCACAGCGGCGCGGGCGCCTGGACGGGGTACGTGGCCGCGGCGGCGGAGGCCGGCATGGTGGGCGCGCTCGCGGACTGGTTCGCGGTGACCGCGCTGTTCCGGCACCCGCTCGGGCTGCCGATCCCCCACACGGCGATCATCCCGACGAAGAAGGACCAGTTCGGGGCCTCGCTCGGGGAGTTCGTGGGCGAGAACTTCCTCTCCCGGGAGGTGGTCCGCTCCCGGCTGCGGTCGGTCGGCATCGCCGGCCGGCTCGGCACCTGGCTGGCCCGACCGGAGCACGCCGACCGGGTGACCGCGGAGCTGGCCACCGCCCTGCGCGGGGCGCTGACCGTGCTGCGGGACTCCGACGTGCAGGCGGTCGTCGGCGAGGCGATCACCCGGCGCGCCGACGCCCAGGAGATCGCGCCCGGCATCGGCAAGACCCTGGACCGGGTCGTCGCGGACGGCGGCCACCGGCGTCTGGTGGACCTGGTGTGCGCCCGCGCCCACGACTGGCTGGTGGAGCACGGCGACTCGGTGATGAACGCCGTGCAGGGCGGGGCCCCGGGGTGGACGCCCCGGTTCGTGGACCGCAAGGTCGGCGAGCGGGTCTACAAGGAGCTGCTGCGGTTCGTCACCGAGATGCGGGACATGCCCGACCACCCGGCACGGCACGCGGTGGACCGCTTCCTCTCCGACTTCGCCTCCGACCTCCAGTCGGACACCGACACCCGGGAGCGGGTGGAGCGGCTGAAGCGCGAGGTCCTGGCCCGGGACGAGGTGCAGGACCTCATCGCCTCCGCCTGGTCCGCGGTCCGGGCGATGATCGTCGCCGCGGCCGAGGACGAGCGGAGCGAACTGCGGCTGCGGGTGCGCACGGCGCTGCTGTCGCTGGGCGCCCGACTCTCCGCCGACACCGCCCTCCAGGGCAAGGTGGACGGCTGGATCGAGGGCGCCGCGGAGTACGTGGTCACCACCTACCGGGGCGAGATCACCTCACTGATCACGGAGACCGTGGCCGGCTGGGACGCCGAACACACCTCGAAGAAGATCGAGGCGCACATCGGGCGCGACCTCCAGTTCATCCGGATCAACGGCACCGTGGTCGGTTCGCTGGCCGGGCTGCTGATCTACACGGTCTCGCACGGCCTCTGGCCCTGACCCCGTGGGGTCGGGGGCGGGGCCGGCTCACTCCCCGGCCCCGCCCCCGGGCAGCTCCCGCCGGTCCGACCGGCCCCGGCGCCGCTCCAGCTTCTCCCGGCGCCGCTCGGCCTTCAGCCGTTCCTTCTCGGCCCGGGTCACCTTGCGGCGGACCCCGACCCCGCCCCAGAAGGCGAAGCCGGTGACGATCACCCGGGGCGCGCCGGGCACCGGGTGTTCCTCCGGCTCGGGGTGGTCGAAGCCGCCCATGATCCCGACGCCCCGGGAGATCACCTCGACCCCGGGCGGCACGATCACGTCGACCCCGCCCATCACGGCGATGACGTTGATGACGACCTCGCGGTCCTCGAAGTCGGCGTCCCGGAGGTCGATCACCCCGCCGCCCATGACGGTCAGCGCGTTGAAGCGGCGCGGGGCCGTCCAGCGCCCCTTGCGGTCGAAGCCGCTCATGATCGCGACGCCGAAGGTGGAGGTGGGCTCGCCGCCGATCCGCGCCGGCCAGTTCGGCCCCGCGCCGGGCGCCGACGACTTCACCATCGACACCGGCGCCGCCGCGACGGCCGGCAGGTCCCGGGTGAGCAGTTCCAGTTCGCCGTAGGTACGGGCCTCGTACGCGGCCTCCAGCCGCTCCCCGAACTCCTCCAGGTCCAGCCGCCCCTCGGCCACCGCCTCCCGCAGCCGTTCGGCCACCTGGTCGCGGTCCGCGTCCGAGGCCCGCAACCGCGCCGGGCTCACCCCCTCGGCACGGGGCACGGGGGTGTTCGGGGAGCCGGGCTCCCGTGCGGGGTCGGCGGGTGCGGGATCGGGGTCCGTCATGCGTTCAGCCTACGAGTTCGTCCCTGTCCGGACCACGACGGGCGTCCCTGACAGGGCCCTGATGTCGGGCGGAAGCCGACGGACGGGGCCGGTGCGTCCCCTATCGTCGGGCGGATGACGACGCATCAGAGTGCCGCCGTACGGGTCGACGCGATGCTCCGGGACCTGCGGACCCTCGTCGAGGTCGAGTCCCCCTCGCGCGACCCGGGCGCCCTGGATCGGTCGGCCCGTGCGGTGGCCGCGCTCGTCGAGGACCGGCTGGGCGGCCGGGCGGTCCTGGTGACGGGCGAGGCGGGACCCCATGTGCACTGGTCGGGCGGCGGCCGCCCGCGGGTCCTGGTCCTCGGCCACCACGACACCGTCTTCCCGCTCGGCACGGTGCGGCGCCGCCCGTTCCGGGTGAAGGACGGACGGGCGACGGGCCCCGGGGTCTTCGACATGCTCGGTGGCCTGGTGCAGGCCGTGCACGGCCTGGCCTCGCTGGCGGACCTGTCGGGCGTGGAGGTCCTGGTGACCGCCGACGAGGAGATCGGCTCGGGTACCTCCCGGGCCCTGATCGAGGAACGGGCCCGGGCCTGCGGCGCCGTCCTCGTCTGTGAGGGCGCGGCCGAGGACGGAGGGCTGAAGACGGGGCGCAAGGGGTGCGGCACCTTCGAGGTGCTGGTCCGGGGGCGGGCCTCGCACGCGGGGCTGGAGCCCGAAGCCGGGGTGAACGCCCTGGTGGAGGCGGCCCACCAGGTCCTGGAGATCGCCGCGCTGAGCCGCCCGGAACTCGGGACGACGGTGACGCCGACGGTGGCCGCGGCCGGCACCTCGGACAACGTGGTGCCGGCGGCGGCTACGGTGTCGGTCGACGTCCGGGTCGGGTCGGCCGCGGAGCGGGAGCGCGTGGAGTCGGCGTTCGCGGCGCTGACCCCCCGGCTGCCCGGCGCGGAGATCGTGGTGCGCGGGGCCGTGGGCCGGCCCCCGATGCCGGAGTCGGCCTCGGCGGGGTTGTTCGCGCTGGCGCGGAAGGTGCTGCCTGGCATCACCGGCAGGGCGGTCGGCGGGGGCAGCGACGGCAACTTCACCGGCGCCCTGGGCGTGCCCACCCTCGACGGGCTGGGGGCGGTCGGCGGCGGCGCCCACGCCGACCACGAGTACCTGCTGGTCGACGCGATGGCGGAACGGGCGAACCTGATCGCGGGCCTGGTCCGCGAGATCCGGCGCTCCACCGGAGGGTGACGCGGCACCGGCCGCCCCGCGCCACCCCCGCCGGTCATCCGGCCCTCCTCACGCCCCGGGGGCGCAGGGGTCGCAGCAGCAGGGCGCCCGGGTGACGCACACGGTGACACTGTCGGCGTTGTCGGTGAGGTCGGGGTCCCTCTCGCTGCCGGTCACGGTCGCGGTGTTGGTGATCCGGCCGGGGGCGGTGGCCTTGGCCCTCAGCACCAGGGAGGCGGTGGCGCCGCTGGCCAGGGCGCCGACGGTCCACTGCCCGCTCGCGGGGTCGTAGGCCCCGGCGGAGGGCTCGGCGGACAGGAAGACGAGCGAGCCGGGGAGGGGGTCGGCGACGGTGACGCCGGTCGCCGGGTTCGGCCCGGTGTTGCGGGCGGTGATCCGGTAGGTGACGGTCTGCCCCACCGTGACCGTGGTCGCGTCGGCCGCCTTGGTCACGGTCAGGTCGGCGGCCGGGAGGACCTCGACGGCGACCTCGTTGGAGGTGGCGGACAGCTGTTCGGGGGTCTGCCCGAGGCGGTTCTCGTAGCTGGCCGAGGCCGTGTTGACGATCCGTCGGCCGCTGCTCGCCGCGTCCACGGTGACCCGGTACTCGATGGTGCTCCCCGCGGGCAGGGCGGCGGTGTTGGCCAGTGCGCCGCCCTGCGCCGCGGAGGCGCCGGTGCCGAGCCGGAAGACCACCTTGTTGCCCGCGGCGTCGAAGTTCGCCTGGTCGTCGCCGCTCTGGTCGGTCTTCGCGCCCGCGCCGGGGCCGTCGACGATGCGCAGGGAGCCGGGTACGTAGGTCGTGCCGGCCGGGACGGCGTCGGTCAGGACGAGGGCTTCGGCCGCGTCCCCACCGGTGTTCACCGCCTTGACGCGGTAGGTGAGGACGCTGCCGGCGTCCACCGGGCCCGCCGGGGAGACGGTCTTGTCGAGGACCACGATCGGGGCGGTGCCGAAGAAGACCCCGTCCAGGAAGTTCCCGACCGACGGGCCTCCGACGGAGGAGACCGAACGGAAGGCGAACCGGGTCAGGGTCTGGCCCGTCGGGACGGTGTAGGTCCCGGTGTAGTAGCCCCACGCGGTGTTGCCGTCGCTGAAGGTCCGTTGCTGGACGGCGGCGCCGGGCGCGCCGATGTCCAGCGCCATGACGTCCGTGCCCGCCCGGCCCCGGTGGTACAGCCTCCAGTAGAGCTTGGTCCCGGGTGTGGTCGGCAGGTCCTGGTAGAGCGTGGACACCTGGTAGGCGTTCAGCTCCGCGAACTGCGAGCCGTGGGCCGCCGGGACGCCCTGGAAACCGGAGCGCCACAGCTCGATCTGGTGGTCGGTCGCGGTGGTGGTCCAGCCGGGCACCCTGCGCGTCCGAGGCTGGGTGGAGTCCGGCAGGATCTCGACACCGCTGACGACCGGCTCCTCGAAGCTGCCGTTGATCAGGGCGACCCGGAGCGGAGTGGGCGGGGGTGTGGTCACTGTTCTCCCCTTGTTCGGCGCTGCTGGGGGTGCGGCCGGACGACCGGACCGCAGGCATGGACCCCGGCACAGCCGGGATTGATGGAGGATCAGAGCACAGGTGGAAAGGGATGAAAAGCGACGCTGACGGCTCCTCGCCAATCCCCTGCTCCGGGTTTGCCCGGCATGCTCGCCGTCCCCGTCGCGCACGCTCCCCCGTCCACGGTTCCCTTCCGTTGCACGGGGCTCACTCCTCCCAGCCATGCCGTGGCCGATCGCCCGAGAACAGTCTGGCGCTCCTCCCCGAGCGCAACCCGCAAGAGTGGTTTGCCGGATTCCGGGACGGTTTCGGGGAGCGCCCGGTCCGGACGGACCGCCGCGTCCTCCCCCACGGGTCCCGCACCGCGTGCTCATTCGCACAGGGCTGCCGTCTGTGCCTTCCACAGCCCCTCGCTCCGCGGGAAGGGGCAGCTCGTTCCTCAGGTCCGCGCCGAGATCGAAGACGTCGGCGGCGAGGACCAGTTGTCGCTCGCCGTTGGTGGTGGTGAGCGACAGGCTGGTGAAGCCGGGTCCGCCGCCGTCGGTCGCCCAAACGCCGACCGGCTCGGTGCCCGGTCCCGAGCCGCACGCCGCCTCCCCTGCGCTGCAGGTCCACGAACCGTCCGGCGGGTGCGGCCGGCGAGGGTCTCGCCCAGGGGGACGGACTCCGGATCGTGCTCGCCCACCATCGCGAACAGGCCAGGTTCGTTCGGCGAGCGGACAGTCACGGTGACGTGGGCCCAGGCGGTGCCGACGGACACTCCGAAACCAGCGGTGATCCGGGGGAGGTCGGCATGGCAGCGGGCAGGTACACCGGGACGAGGAACGCCCGCTGGGGCGGCGGGAGAGCGATGTACCCTGCCGATCAGGCAGCCGTGCCGGACTGAGGGCGCACACGGCTGCACCTGTTCGCTGAGGCTCCAGACGGACAAGGGGAGACGAAGGTGTCATTCGCCGAGGAATGGGCCGAGTTGCCGCCGCACTCGCTCGCCGACAGGAAGCCACTCGAACGCAGTTGAACCAGGCCCCGGCAGGCAGTGGCCATCCAGGGGCTCCGGGCACCAACGGTGACGGATTCTCAGCGCACTCCGCTTCGATCGACGGGAGTTCGCATCTACTGATGGAGATCGCGGGACTCCTCTACGAAGGCCGGATGGACGGAGAGAACGCGACGATGTGCCGGGCTCCGCGTGCGCATGTCGACGTGGCGTCGAACGTCACCGACATGCAGCGTGACCAGGTGGTGTCCGCGATCAAGGACCCGGCGAAGAACATCTTCATCGCCTCCGAGTACCTGGCACAGCTCAAGGCCGAGAGCGGCTTCGCCGAGGTGCCGCCGGAGCAGATGACGCGCGCCCAGATGCAGGAACTCGCGGCTCGCTACAACGGCGGCCCCTACTACGAGGACGAAGCCGCCCAGGCATACGGTAGGGGCTTCGACCAAAGGGTGGACCAAGCGAAGGAGGCCCTCGGGTGAGCGGGAGCACGGGTCCAATGATCGACGCGTGTGGGAGCCGTTCGCCTCGATCACCGAACCGGGTGGGCACCGCTGTGTGCGCTGTCGTCCTGGCAGTCAGCAACGCCGGCTTCGCAGCAGGCGTCGGGGCGGCGTTCTCGGTCGTGACGGCTCTGCTCTCCTGGGCGTTCGTGAAAGCCGGGTGGCTGCGCGGATGGTGGTACGCATTCCCTGCCGGACTGGCCTTCGCCGCTCTGCTCCGTCTGACGGTTCTCGCTCCTGAGCTCTGACGCCCCTCCCGGGGCACGCCCTCCTCGGCAGGAGTCCGCCACCCCCGCCGCCCCACCTCCTACCGCTCGTCGAACGACAGCGGCGCCGGCACCACGACGGGAGCGGCCATCCCGTCGTGGTACCACTGGATCTCATGGGCACGGGGCGCGAATCGGCGGCACGCCGGCTGGTCGCGGAGCCCGGCTCCCGTGCCGCCGGCCCGAGGGGCGGGCACGCAGCGGGAGGCTCTGAGAAGCCTCAACTCCCTTGCGGCACAAGCCGTTCCGCGAAGATGATCGAACTGCGGGTCCGGTACGCGGACCGGCGGACGATCACGGGAGGTGCGTCCGGGTGCGCACTCGGGGGCTCGAAGTGGACGGCGTGTCCAAGCGGTACGGAACCCACCGGGCACTCGACTCGGTGTCCTTCGAGGTGGGGCCCGGCGAGGTCTTCGGCTTCGTGGGCGGGAACGGCGCGGGCAAGACCACCACGATGCGGATCGTCATCGGCGTGCTGGAGCAGGACGGCGGAACGGTGCGGTGGCAGGGGCGGGCGGTGTCCGCGGGCGACCGGGCCGGCTTCGGGTACATGCCCGAGGAACGCGGGCTGTACCCGAAGATGACGGTGGCCGACCACCTCGTCTACCTGGCCCGGCTGCACGGGCTGCCCCGGCGGGAGGCACGGGACTCCATGCTCCGGTGGACCGAGCGGCTGGACGTGGCCGGGCACCGCGACCAGGCGGTCGAGACGCTGAGCCTCGGCAACCAGCAGCGGGTCCAGTTGGCCGCCTCCCTGGTCCACAGCCCCTCGTTCCTGCTGCTGGACGAGCCCTTCTCCGGCCTCGATCCGCTGGCCGTGGACACCATGAGCGAGGTGCTGCGCGAGAAGGCCGCCGAGGGCGTGCCCGTGCTGTTCTCCAGCCACCAACTCGACCTGGTGGAACGGCTCTGCGACCGGGTCGGCATCATCGCGGCCGGGGCCGTGGTGGCCTGCGGCACCGTCGCCGAGCTCGGCGCCGGCGCCGGGGACCGGCTGTACGTCGAGGTGGACGGGGCGCCGGACGACTGGGTGGACCGGATCGCGGAGGTCGAGGGCGTCGAGACGGCCCGACCGGACGGCTCCGGGGCGGCCCTCGGCGTGGTCGCGGACTTCGACGAGGCCCGACTGGTGCACCGGATCCTGTCCCTGGGTCGGCTGCGCGCCTTCCACCGCCGCCGGGCGGGCCTGCCGGAACTCTTCCGGCACCACGTCTCCGCCCGGAGCGTCCCCTCCCCGGCGGACGGCGGGACGGACGCGGACGGGCGGGTGGCGGCGTGAGCGCCCCTCGCGACCGGCTGCCCTGCCGCAGGGACGCGGTGCTCCTGGTGGCCCGGCGGGAGATCGGGGCCCGCGTGCGGAACCGGGCCTTCGTCATCGGCACCCTGGTGAACATCGCGGTGATCGTCGGACTGCTCTTCTTCTACGCGCCCTCGACGGACGAGGACGCACCCGCCGTCGCGCTCACCGGCACCTCCGTGGACGCGTTCGCCCCCGGCGGTGGCGGGGAGGGCCCGATCGACTGGCGGGCGGCGCCCACCGAGGACGACGCCCGGGGACTCCTGACCGACGAGGAGGTGGCTGCGGCGCTCCTGGTCCGTGACGGCACCACCCGGCTGCTGGTGCGGCAGGACACGTCCGAGCAGGTGCGCGCCGCGGTCGCGGCGACGGTGCGGCAGTGGGCCACCACCCGGGCCCTGGAGGCCCGGCAGGTCGAGGTGGCGGTGCTCGACGACGAGGTCCGCCGGGCCCTGCCGGTGGTGGAGGGCGTCGACGGGGACGCGCCGGACACCGCACCGGGCGCGGCGGTCGGTGTCGTGACGGTCCTGTTCTTCCAGTTGTTCGCCTACGGCCTGATGGTGTCGCAGGGCGTGGTGGAGGAGAAGTCGACCCGGGTGGTCGAGGTCCTGCTGGCCACCGTCACCCCGCTGCGGCTGATGACCGGCAAGGTGCTCGGGATCGGTGCGACGGCCCTGGTGCAGATCCTGCTGTTCGGGGTGGCGGTGGTGGGCGCGGACGCGCTGTGGGGCGTCCTGCCCGGGGAGTTCCCGGCGACCACGGCCCTGCTCGCCGCGGTGGTGTGGTTCGTCCTCGGCTTCGGGTTCTTCGCCTTCCTGTTCGCCGCCGCCGGCTCCCTGGCGTCCCGGATCGAGGACACGTCGACCACGGTGATGCCGGTGCTGATGGCCACCCTGCTGCCCTACGGCACCGCCATCGCCGCCGTCTCGGACCCGGGCGCCGGCTGGGTGGAGGTCCTGCGGTACGTGCCGCCGTTCTCCATGCTGATCATGCCGTTGCAGGTGAGCGTGGGAGCGGCGGGCTGGCTGCCGAACCTGGTGGCGGCCGTGCTGCTCCTCGCCGCCGCCGGGGGGCTGGCCGCGTTGGCGGCCGGGGTGTACCGGAGGTCCATCCTGCGCGTGGGAGCGGCGGTGCCCTGGCGGACCGCGCTCTCCCGGCGGCGGTCCGCGTCCCGGTGACGTCCCGTGACGCGCCGCGCCCGCTACCGTCCCGCCGCGTACATCCGGGCGATGACCGCCTCGATGTCGGGTTCCCGCACCGACAGGTCGGCCAGCGGGTACTCGGCGGCGATGCGGGCGACCAGCGGGGCCGCGGAGCCGTCCGCGGGGAAGGCGAGCCACTGGCGGGGGCCCTCGACCCTGACCACGCGGGCGGCGGTCCCCACGTCGATCGGCGGCAGTGCGCGTTCCAGGTCCACGACGAGGGTCCGTTCGCTCTCGCCGGCCTCGTGCAGGCCGGCGAGCGGGCCGTCGTACATCAGGCGCCCGTGGTCGATGACCATCACCCGGCGGCAGAGTTGCTCGATGTCGGTGAGGTCGTGCGTGGTGAGCAGGATCGTGGTGCCGCGCTCGGCGTTGAGGTCGCGCAGGAACTCGCGGACCCTGACCTTGGAGACGATGTCCAGTCCGATCGTCGGCTCGTCCAGGTACAGCACCTCCGGGTCGTGCAGCAGCGCCGCCGCGATGTCGCCGCGCATCCGCTGCCCCAACGAGAGCTGCCGCACCGGCACGTCCAACAGGTCGCCGAGTCGGAGGAGTTCCACGCAACGGTCGAGGTTCTCGCGGTAGCGGCGGTCGGGCACCCGGTACATGCGGTGGGCCAGGCGGTAGGAGTCGGTCAGCGGGAGGTCCCACCACAGGGTGGTGCGCTGCCCGAAGACGACCCCGATGCGTCGGGCCAGCCGGGTGCGTTCCCGGCTCGGGTCGATGCCCGCGACCCGGATGCGGCCGGCGCTGGGGGTGAGGATGCCGGTCAGCATCTTGATGGTGGTGGACTTCCCGGCGCCGTTGGGTCCGATGTAGCCGACGACCTCGCCGCGGGCCACGTCGAACGACAGGGTGTCCACCGCGCGCACCTCGCTGCGCTCGCGGCGCAGGAAGCCCGTCCGGCGGCGCACGTCGAAGACCTTCTCGACCCCGTCGAGGGTGATCAGCGGCCCGGTGCTGGTGCCGTCGGCGCCGTCGGTGGTCTGCGGCATCGTTCCCTCCGTGGTTCCCGTGCTTCCTGCGGTCCCCGTGCTTCTGGTGGTGTCCCCCATGTGCCCGTCGCGCCACCGCACGTCATGGCAACCCCATGCGCAAAAACCCCGACGACCGTAGATCGTCGGGGTGTCCCGCACCACCTTATTTCACGGGGCGGCGGCCGGTTCTGCGTCTGAGCGGTAGCTTCCTGGGGCTACTGTCAGTCGCCCGGAGCACGTCCGCTACCGGAGGACGAGGGTCGACTACGCCGTCGCTGTGCCGTGAGGTGGTCAGATGGCCTGGAGCCCGACGAGCAGGCTCCGAAGGAGCCAGGGATCTGCCCGTGCCGCAGGCCTGACGATGGAGCGCTCCGACCTACGACGGCGCGGCAACGCGGAAGAACTGGCCTCGGGCACGGGGATCTGAGCCCAGACCAGCTTCCCCCGCGGTGTGCGGTAGGAACCCCAGTCCTTCGCTGTCTCCTGGACGAGTACGAGGCCGCGTCCGCCTTCGGTGTCGTCGTCCGGCCTCCGGAGGACGGGCATCTGCTGCGACACGTCCCACACTTCGATCACGACACTGGTGTCGAGACCGACCAGGCGCACGGTGACGAGACTCATGGTCTCCAGCTCCACCCAGGTCGGCTGACGGTCGATGACGCCGGTCACCTTCACCGCGTTCGTCACCAGCTCGGAGACCACGAGGACGGCGTCCCCCTCGATCGAGCGTGCGTGCCACTTGGACAGCGTCAGCCGAATGAAGTGGCGGGACACACTCACCGCCGAGCCGACCGCCGCCAAGTTCAGCTCATCCGTGAAGCGTGCGCGCTGAGAGAAGTAGTGGGGTTCTTCGTCTTTCGGGTGTGGGTTCACAAGCGCCCGTCCAGGCTGACGATCTGGGCACCGGCTGTCTGCTCCAGGTGCAGGGTCATGACGTCTTGGAGCGGTCGGGTGAGGGCCAGGTCGTGGTAGGACGGCACGATCACGTGACGAGCCTCGACCCGCTGGACTGCCTCGGCCATCTCTGCGAAGGCGTTGACCTCGCCGTTCATGAACTCGTGGAACACGGTCGCCAGGGTGAAGCCCTCGACCTCCGCGTACCGGGTCATGTCGTCCTGCTTCTGCTGCACCTCCTCGTCGCTCATGCCGTCCGGTACGCGCATGTACCCGAAGATGAGCGGCTTGCTCCCGAAGTCGCTCATCCTCGCGCCCCCTGGACGATCCACAGTCGGGCGCCGATCTCCCGTTCGATGTGCTGCCGCATGGCCTCTTGGAGGCCAGGAAGGCGCGCGAAGTGCCAGAGGGAGGGCGCGATCACGTTCTTCACGTCGGAGCCCTTGATCCCTTCGACCATCGCGAAGAAGGCCCCCTCAGAACCGGGAGCGCCTTCCGTGAACACACGCTCCAGTACGAATCCCTCGCGTTGTGCGTAGCTCTCCAACTCGCTTTGCATCGAGTGGCCTTCGTCACCCTCTTCGCCGCTGGGCGAGCGGCGCAGGTAACCGAACATGACGGGTCGCATCCATCCTCCTGGCGGGCCTGGATGGACGGGGCAACGGAAGGCGTCGACTCACTGCCGAAGCCCCGTCCGGCCAACCAGAAAAGCCACTTGACCAGGCAAACACCACCGCACGCGTGACGCACCCATGACGCAGTGTTGTTGCATCGCTTGTTCGGCCTGCACCGATATGACCCAACTGGCTAAGGTGAAACGTCGACATACACCCGGAGAGGTGACAGATGGCAGCCAAGCGGGTCCGGCTGACCCAGCGTCGGAAGGCTTCCGGCTTCACGCAAGAAGAACTCGCCACCTTGCTCGGGGTCGAGCGCACGACCGTCGTCCGGTGGGAGAACGCAGAGACCGAGCCGCAGCCGTGGCACCGCCCAAAGCTCGCACAAGCGCTCGGAATCTCAGGCGACCAGTTGCAAGAGCTCTTGGCCGATGTCACCGTCATTCAGCGACAACCGAACGAACGTATGAAATACGTTCTCCAGCACCCCGGCTCCGCCGACTTGGTTGCCGTCGCCCACCTGCACGAGCAGCTTCGGCAACTCGACGAGTCCTACGACCAAGCGGCGTCGGCTGGTCTGCTGGGGCCTGCGGGCCACCTCCACGGACAGGTGAAGTTCCTTCGCGAGAACGCGACGAACGCACGTGTGCGCCGCGCTCTCTTCGAGGTCGAGGCCGATTCGGCAACCTTCATGGGACAACTGGTCTGGGACGTCAGCCAGAGACGCGACCACCAGGCCCCGATGAGCTACTTCGAGGAAGCGGTGTCGGCAGCCCGCCACGTCCGTGACGCATCGGTCGAGTCCTACGCGACCCTGCGCATGAGCTTCGTGGCACTGTACGGGGAGAAGAACCCACGGCGGGGAACGACGCTCGCCGAGCAAGCGGCAGTGGTAGCGAAGAAGACCAGTCCCTCCCTTACCGGCCTCTCCTTGCTCCACGTAGCCGAGGGGCACGCCATGGCCGGCGCGCACGCCGACTGCGAGAAAGCGCTGAGGAAGGCAGAGGCCCAGTTCGATCGGGTGGACACCGATGACGTGGCAGCCCGGTACTACACGGTCAACGAGTTCAACCGGCTGTCAGGCTCGTGCTACCTGTTCCTCGGTCTGCCGGAGCTGGCGGAACCCATCCTCCGCACGACCACCCGAGCCCTGGCGGGGAAAAAGAAGTCTCAAGCCATCGTGCTGGGCAACTTGACCCTCGCCCTGATCCGCCAAGGAAAGCTCGACGAGGCCGTACATGCCATGCACCGCACCATTGATGCCGTAGAGCTGACCCGTGGCGGTGGGGGGCTTAACCTGGCGTTCTCTGCTGGGCGGGAACTCAAGCAGTGGCGACAGGAACCCTGGGCGCAGGAAATCAACGACCGGCTGTTCGCCCTGATGGCAGCGATCTGAGAACGGGTGGCGACATATGGCAGACATGGACCAGGCCAAGCAGGCGCTGCGAGAGAAGGCGTGGCGTCGCCTCATCGACGGCGGCGGCGCCCCCGCGGATTCGTACGGGAAGATCCCCGGCTTCTACGGCACGGAGGCCACCGCCGAGCGGCTGGCCGAACTGGACGAGTGGCAGCAGGCGACCACCGTCAAGGCCAATCCTGACTGGGCGCAACTACCGATACGGACTCGTGCGTTGGAAGACGGAAAGCTTCTGTACATGGCGGTGCCGAGGATGGCCAGCCTTGAACCGTTCTTCCTGCTGGAACCTGAAGAACTCACCGTCCCTGCCGGTGAAGCCGCCGAGAAGAAGGGGGCGGCCAAGGTTGCCCGGCGGGTCGGCGTGGCAGCGATGCGCCCGATCGACGTCGTCGTCTGCGGCAGCGTCGCGGTGAACCGCTCCGGAGCGCGCATCGGTAAGGGGGCCGGGTACTCCGACCTTGAAGTGGCGCTCCTTGTCGAGGCCGGCCTGGTCACTGGGTCAACCGTGATCGTCGCACCCGTCCACGCGCTCCAGGTGGTCGAGGACGAGATCCCGGAGACGGAGCACGACTTTTCGGTGGACTACATCGTCACGCCCGACGAGGTGATCCGCTGCACCAACCGCAGGCGTCCGCCCGGCTTGGTCTGGGGCGACCTCACCGCCGAGAAGATCGCAGCGATTCCGGTGCTGGCAGCCCGTCACCGGCTCGGATAGCGGCACCGCGGCCCTGGGGTCCTCAACTGCCCGTGCTGCGGTAGGCGCGCAGGCCGGCGCGCCAGGCCAGTCCGGCCAGGGCGCAGCACGCCAGCGCGACCAACGGCGGTGTGAAGGCCAGCCAGCGGGGCAGGTCCAGCGGATAGGGGCGCCCGAGCACGTACAGCGCGGGCAGCCAGTTGACGAAGGCGAGCGGCAGGACGAAGGTCGCCGCGCGCACGATCTCCTGGGCGAACACGGTCGGCGGGTAGATCAACAGGGTGACCCCGCCGTAGGTGAAGGCGTTCTGCACCTCGGCCGCGTCCCGGGCGACGAACTGGAACGCGGCCCCGCACACGAACAGGGCACCGAAGATCAGCGCGCCGCTCAGCACCATCAGCGGCACCATCGCCGCGGTGAGCGGCGTCCAGTCGACGTCCACGGACACCACCCCGTAGCCGAGGACCAGCAGGCCCTGGCTGATCCGGCCGATGCGGCGCAGGGCGAAGCGGTCGGCGGCGACCTGGGCCAGCACCGGCGCCGGTCGGACCAGCAGGGTGTCCAGGGTGCCGTCCCGGACCCGGCGGCCCAGTCGGTCGACGGTGCCCAGGGCGAGGTCGACGAGGCCGAAGGAGGTGCTGGCGGTGCCGTACAGGAACGCGATCTCGGCGAGGTCGTAGCCGCCGAGCGCGTCGACCTGCGAGAACATCAGCAGGATGGCGACGAAGTCGAGGCCGGTGGCCACGAAGTTGCCGAGCAGGGTCAGGGCGAAGGACACCCGGTAGGCCATCGTGGAGCGCACCCACATGCGGACGATCAGGCCGTAGGCGCGGAGCCCGTCCCGCAGCCGGTGCCAGGGGCCCTCGCGGTCCCCGAAGGTGCCTTCCGGTGCCGCCCGCTCGGGTAGGCCGCGGGGGGCGGGGACCCTGCGCGGGGGTTCCTCCCGGAGGACCTCGGTCGGTTCAGCCACCCTGCACCACCACCCGGCGCGTCGCCGCGGCCTGGAGCAGCCGGCCCAGCAGCAGCAGGGCGAGCGCCCATCCGGCCTGGAAGGCGAAGGCGCCCAGCAGCCGGGGTCCGGGGTACGTGCCCAGCAGCACGTCGGCGGGGACCTGGATCAGCGCCGACCAGGGCAGGGCGCGGGCCACCTCGCCGAGGGTCCCCGGGAAGACGTTGAGCGGCAGCAGCATCCCGGAGAAGAAGATGGCCGAGAGGAATGCGATTTGCGCCACACCCGCACCGTCCAGCAACCAGAACGCGGCCAGGGCGACGAGGTAGCGCAGGGCGAAGCTGACGACCGCTCCGAGGAGGACGGAGCAGAGGAACGCGAGCCAGGGCAGGGGGTGGGCGGGGAGCGTCAGATCGAAGACCACGGCACCCGCCACCATGGGCAGTACACCCCGTCCGACCAGGTGGAACGCGGCTCTGCCCAGGTCGGCGGCGAGCCACCAGAGCTGGAGGTCGACGGGTCGGTACAGGTCGACGGCGATGTCCCCGGTGCGGATGCGCTCGATGAGTTCGTCCTCGAATCCACCGCCCATGGTCGCCATCACCGCGAGGAGTCCCTGGCTGATCCAGACGAAGGTCAGGGCATCGGAGAGGTCGTAACCGCCGAGGCCCGGACGCTCGTCCCACAGGGCGTGGAACGTGTAGGCGAGAATGAACCCGAAGACGGTGTTGGTGAACACGCCCGCGGCGGTGGCCGTGCGGTAGGTCGCGTAGCGCCGGAATCCGCCCGCGGCGACTTTTCCGTACAACCGCCCGGTGCGCACGTACAACCCCTCCCGCCTCTGCGTCGTCTCCTGTTACAGGCCGAAGTCCGAAACCCTAGTGGCCCACGTCACGCACCACCACCGATTTCCGGCTCCGGGGCGTGCATGTCGCCGACACCCGAGCAAGGGTGCGAAAGTTAAGGACCTGGGGCGAAGAGGTGTACGGGGCAGGTACCCCCGCGCGAACCTCCATGGGGCATATGCGACATCTGTGGTATGTGACCCGGATGTCCGCGCACACGGCACCACCGGTCGGTCCGCCGGCCCGGTGCGACCCGTCCCGCAGCAGTACCCGCAGTACCGGAAGAATTCGGCGCACGACGTGAATCGGGAGTTTCGCGAACCATGAGCGACGAGCCGCAGCAGCACGATGAGGGCACTTCGGGCCCGGAGCCCGAACGCCCCGCGGCACCGCCGTCCGGGGAGGGTGAACAGACCTCCGGCGGCCCGTCCGGCGCCGGCGCGAAGCCCACCGGCCCCACCGGGCCCGCGCGCGGCGCCAAGCCCGCGGGCCCTGCCGAGCCCGCCGGCGGCGCGAGGCGCCCCGGCTCCCCCGCCGCCGCGGGGAAGCCGTCCACGGAGAAGCCGGCCACGGAGAAGCCGGCCACGGAGAAGCCGGCCGCGGCCGGCGCCGCGGGCACCGGCGGGACGTCCGCCGGGGACGGGAAGCCCGCCGCCGCGGCCCCCAAGCTGCCCACCCGCAAGCCCACCGGCAAGGCCGACGCCCCGGGCGGCGGCGGCTCCTTCGACGCCTTCGCCCGCCGGCCCCGTTCCGGCGTGCCCCGGCCCCCCGCCCCGTCCGGCGCGGGCCCGGCGCCGGCCGCGGACGGCGGACGGCCCGCCCCCGGCAAGGACGCGGACACCGGTGACGCCGCCCGGCGCCCCGGCAAGGACGCCGGCCCGGCCCGGCCTCCGGCCGGCGGACCGGCGAAGAGCAGCACGGACGGGCCCGCGAAGGGCGGGGTCGTCCCGCTGGCGAAGCGCGGGCCCGACCCGACCGAACAATCCCGCGGCAAGGCTGCCGGCACCGGCGCCGCCGCCGACCGGACCGCGAAGCCCGCGCCGAGCACCCCGAAGCCCGCCGGCTCCGCACCGTCCACGGGCGCCCCGAAGTCCACGGGCGCCCCGAAGCCGGCCGGGACCACCGGCGCCGCCGCGCCCACCAGCACCACCGGGTCGAAGGGCCCGGGCAAGCCCGCCGGCCCCGCGGGCGCCGGCAAGGCGGCGGGGGCGGCGGCCGGTGCCCCGGGCGCGACCCCGAAGCGCCCCGGCGGCCCGGACGGGCCGGGCAAGACGCCCGGCAAGGCGACCCCGCCCCGGGCGGCGTCCGCCGAGGAGGCCCCGGCCGAGCGCACCACCCAACTCGGCACCGTGCGGCCGAAGAGCCGGCCCGAGCACCCCGCCGAGCGCACCACCCAACTCCGCCGGCAGCCCGCGGCCCCCGGCGGCCCGAAGGGCGGCCCCGCGGGCGCCGCTGCGGTGCCCGGGCCGGAGCGGACCGCCGCCCTGGCCGCCGCCGGCGGCGGACCCGGCGGGCCCGAGGGCCCGACCGGTCCGGGGACGGACGGGAAGAAGAAGCGCAAGCGGCCCAAGCGCAAGGGCTGGCGCCGCGCGATCCCGACCTGGCGGTTCACCCTGGCCGCGGTCTTCACCGTGCTGCTGCTGGGGACGGGCGCGTTCGTCGCCGGCTACATGATCGTGAAGATCCCGGAGGCGAACGCCGCGGCGGTCAAGCAGAGCAACGTGTACCTGTACGCGGACGGCTCCCAACTCGCCCGCGACGGCGAGGTCAACCGGGAGAACGTGAAGCTCTCGCAGATCCCGCTGGAGGTACAGCGCACCGTCCTCGCCGCCGAGGACCGCGACTTCTTCAGCGCGCCGGCCGTCGACCCCAAGGCGATGGTCCGGGCCGGTTGGAACACCATGACCGGCAAGGGCAAGCAGTCCGGTTCGACGATCACCCAGCAGTACGTGAAGAACTACTACCTGGCGCAGGAGCAGACGCTCTCCCGCAAGGCGCAGGAGTTCTTCATCGCCATCAAGCTGGACCGGGAGCAGTCGAAGGACGAGATCCTGGAGGGCTACCTCAACACCAGCTTCTTCGGCCGCAACGCCTACGGCATCCAGTCCGCGGCGCAGGCGTACTACGGGGTGGACGTCGAGAAGCTGACCGTGGAACAGGGCGCCTACCTGGCCGCGCTGTTGAACGCGCCGAGCGCCTACGACGTGGTGGCCAACCCGCAGAACCGGCCGCAGGTCGAGGCCCGCTGGCGGTACGTGCTGGGCGGCATGGTCAAGGAGGGGTGGCTCACCGACGAGGAGCGGGACGCGATGGAGTTCCCGGTCCCCCGCGAGGCGAAGGGCTCGGCCGGCATGTCCGGCCAGCGCGGCTACCTCGTCCAGGCGGTCAAGGACTACCTCTTCGAGAACGAGATCGTCAGCGAGGACGTGCTGGCCGCCGGCGGTCACCGGATCACCACCACCATCCAGAAGGGCAAGCAGGACGCCCTGGTCAAGGCGGTGGACGACCAGTTGATGTCCCGGGTCGACAAGAAGGCCCGCAAGATCGACCGCAATGTGCGGGCGGGCGGGGTCTCCATCGACCCGAAGACCGGGCAGGTCGTCGCGATGTACGGCGGCATCGACTACACCCAGCAGTTCGTGAACAACGCGACCCGCCGGGACTTCCAGGTCGGTTCGACGTTCAAGCCGTTCGTGTTCACGGCGGCCGTGGAGAACGACTCGAACACCCAGGACGGTCGGCCGATCACCCCGAACACCGTGTACGACGGCACCAGCAACCGGCCGGTCGAGGGCTGGAACGGCCCCCGGTACGCACCGCAGAACCAGGACCAGGTCAGCTACGGCCCGATCACCGTCCGCGAGGCCACCGACAAGTCGGTGAACTCGGTGTACGTGCAGATGGCCGTGGACGTGGAGTCGGAGAAGGTGCAGCGCACCGCGGTCGCACTGGGCGTGCCGAAGACGACCCCGAACATGCACCCGTCCCCGTCGATCGCGCTGGGCGCGGCGACCGCGAGCATCCTGGACATGACGGGCGCCTACGCCACCCTCGCCAACCACGGCAAGCACGTCCCGTACACCCTGGTCGCCAAGGTGACCAAGAACGGCAGCGAGGTCGCGCTCCCGGAGCGGGCCGCCAAGCAGGCCGTCAGCCGGCAGGCCGCGGACACCACCACCTCGCTGCTGCGCTCCGTCGTCACCAGCGGTTCGGGGACCGCGGCCCTCGCGGCCGAGCGGCCCGCCGCGGGCAAGACCGGCACCGCGGAGAAGGACAAGGCCGCCTGGTTCGCGGGGTACACCCCGGACCTGGCGACGGTGGTCTCCGTGATGGGGCAGGACCCGGTGACCGGGGTGCAGACCCCGCTGTACGGGGCGCTGGGCGAGACGCGCATCAGCGGTGGCGGTCCGCCGGCGCAGATCTGGGCGCAGTACACCAAGAACGCGCTCCAGGGCACTTCCCCGCAGGAGTTCACGCTGCGGATGCAGGACGGCTCGGACAGGCGGCTGGAACTGCCCGGCGCCGCCGGCACGGGTTCCCCGGACGACGAGGGGACCACGGAGCCGGGCGACACCGAGAGCGAGTCGCCCGAGGAGAAGGAGGAGAAGGAGGAGGAGACCACCCCGTCCCAGGAGGCCACCACCGGCCCGGAGGAGTCCGCGGACCCGGGCGACGGGAGCGGCGGCACCGACGGCGGCACCTCGACCACGGGCGGCGGCCAGGACGGCGGCACCGCGAGCACCGGCACCACCGGGGCGACGGACGGCCAGACCACCGAGGGGAACACCAGCACCGGCACCACGGACGGCGGGGTCATCGGCGGTCAGCCGAACACCGGCGGCACCGGCACCTCCACCGGCGAGAGCACCGGTTCCACCACGGACGGGAACACCAACACGGGTACCACCACCGGCGGCACCACCCCGGGGTTCCCGCCCGCTCCGTGACGGACGGCCCCGCGTGACGCGACCGACCCCCGGGTACTCGGTACCCGGGGGTCGGTCGGTGCGCGGTGCGGCTCAGTGGCCGGAGGTGGCCTTCAGGCCGACGACGGCCACCAGCAGCAGCGCGATGAAGAAGATCCGTGCGGCGGTGGCGGGCTCCCCGAGCACCAGCATCCCGAGGATCGCGGCGCCGCCCGCGCCGATGCCGACCCAGACGCCGTAGGCGGTGCCGATGGGGAGGGTCTTGGCCGCGTAGGACAGCAGCACCATGCTGGCGACGATCCCAGCGCCGGTGAAGACGCTCGGCCAGAGCCGGGTGAACCCCTCGGTGTACTTCATGCCGATCGCCCAGCCGACTTCCAAAATGCCGGCGATCACCAACAGGACCCATGCCATGACGGCACCTCCGCGTTTCCGATGTGGATCAACAGGGGTGCGTCGTCTTTGCGTGTCCCGGTACGGCGCGTCTCGTCGGGTGGCCCCCACCGTAGCAAAGAACGACGAAAGGGCTGGTGACGGCGGTCACCAGCCCTACGGAAGCCGGAACGGGAGGGCGCGGGGCCTACAGGTACAGCCCGGTGGAGTCGTCGGAGCCCTCGAAGCGGTCCGCGGCGACGGCGTGCAGGTCCCGCTCCCGCATCAGCACGTAGGCCACCCCGCGCACCTCGACCTCGGCCCGGTCCTCCGGGTCGTACAGCACCCGGTCCCCGACCTCCACGGTCCGCACGTTCTGCCCGACCGCGACGACCTCGGCCCAGGCGAGCCGGCGGCCGACCGCCGCCGTCGCGGGGATCAGGATGCCGCCGCCGGAGCGCCGCTCGCCCTCCGCGGTGTCCTGTCGCACGAGCACCCGGTCGTGGAGCATCCGGATGGGCAGCTTGTCGTGCGTGGTGTTCAAGTCCTTGTTGGTGCTCACGCCCCCGAACCTACCTGCCGCGGGGAGGTGTGCGCCGCCTGGGTGGTCGTGGGCTCCTGCGGGGCGGCGCTCCCGTGCCGCCCCGCGGTGGCGTCGGAGGCGCCGCCCGGGCGTCGCGCTCCCGGCGGTGGTGGGGGCGGTCAGTCCCGGCCTTTGCGGGAGCCGCCGAGGGTCATCAGTCCGACGAGGCCGACGACGACGATCGCGACCGGCACGATCCGCTCCAGGCGGGGGCTGCCGTCCTCGGTGACGAAGCCGCCGGTGACCCGGGAGACCGCCCGGTTGGCGCGGACGTAGACGCGGCCCACGGTGCGGTCGACGGTGGCGGCGGCCCTGGCCTTGGCGTCGCCGACGATGGTCTTGGGGTGCACTCGGACGCCGATCTCGTCCAGTGTCTCGGCGAGGCGCTGACGTCGGCGTTCGATGTCCGCCTCGATCTGCGCCGGGGTCCTGGTATCCGATGTCTCCGACACCGTGCTCCTCCGTGCTCGTGTCCGGCGTGGGGTCGGGGCCCGCAGCGGGGCGGCCACCCGTGGACGGTGGGTCCGCTCGTGAGCGGAACCACCGTCCACAGTCTGTCAGCTTCCCGGGCACACCACCCCACGGCACCCCCATTACGCTCGTTTCCGTGACGACGTCCCGGGCTCGACCGGCCCGGGCACCCTTCCTTCGAGGAGACCCGAGATGAGCGAGCGACTCCAGCCCGGCGACACCGCCCCCGCCTTCACGCTGCCCGACGCCGACGGCAAGGAGGTCTCGCTGGCCGACCGCAAGGGCCGCAAGGTCATCGTGTACTTCTACCCGGCGGCCCTCACCCCCGGGTGCACCAAGCAGGCCTGCGACTTCACCGACAACCTGGAGTTCCTCGCCGGGCACGGGTACGACGTCATCGGCATCTCGCCGGACAAGCCGGAGAAGCTGGCGAAGTTCCGCGAGAAGGAGGAGCTGCGGGTCACCCTGCTGGCCGACCCCGAGAAGGCGGTGCTGGAGGCGTACGGCGCGTTCGGCGAGAAGAAGCTGTACGGCAAGACGGTCACGGGCGTCATCCGCTCCACGGTGATCGTCGACGAGGAGGGCAAGGTGGAGCGCGCCCTCTACAACGTGAAGGCGACCGGCCACGTGGCCAAGGTCATCAAGGACCTCGGTCTCTGACGCCCTCTACCCGGGTGGAACCGGGGCGGTGGGGAACTCCCGACCTGGCGTGCCGTAAACGAGCAAAAGACCACTAGGATGGGCGCGCGGACGCGGCCGTGGTGGAACTGGCAGTCACGCTGGGTTTAGGTCCCAGTGGGGTAACACCCGTGAGGGTTCGAGTCCCTCCGGCCGCACCGGACCGGGCCCGCCCCCGACACCTCGGGGGCGGGCCCGTGCGCGTTTCCGGCCCGGCTACGGCAGCAGCTCGCGCAGCACGGGAACGAGGGCGCGGAACGCCTTGCCGCGGTGGCTGATGGCGTTCTTCTCCGCCGCGGTCAGTTCGGCGGTGGTCCGGGTGTCGCCCTCGGGCTGGAAGACCGGGTCGTAGCCGAAGCCTCCGGTGCCGGCCGGCAGGTGGCGCAGGGTGCCCTCCAGCCGGCCCTCGACGACGCGTTCGGTGCCGTCCGGCAGGGCCAGCGCGGCGGCGCAGGTGAAGTGGGCGGCGCGGTGCGGTGCGTCGATGTCGGAGAGCTGGGCGAGCAGCAGCTCCAGGTTGGCCCGGTCGTCGCCGTGGCGGCCGGCCCAGCGGGCGGAGAAGATGCCGGGGGCGCCGCCGAGGACGTCGACGCAGAGGCCGGAGTCGTCGGCGACGGCGGGCAGTCCGGTGGCCCGGGCCAGGGCGTGGGCCTTGAGCAGGGCGTTCTCGGCGAAGGTGACCCCGGTCTCCTTGACGTCGGGGACCTCCGGGTAGGCATCGGCACCGACCAGTTCGTGGGTGAGGTCGGCGGCGGCGAGGATCTCACGCAGTTCGGTGAGCTTGCCGGGGTTGCGGGTGGCCAGGATCAGACGGGTCATGACGGGATTATGCCTGGTCACCGGGGTGCGCCGGCGGGGCGGGCCGGGGCCGTGAGGCCCGCCCCGGCCGGTCCGGTCCCTCAGCGGGCCGCGGGCCTCACGGCGAGCAGACCTTGGTGAGTTCGCCGGCGGCGTCCGCGACGGGGGTCACGTCCGGGGTCTGGTCGCCGCCCTCGATGGCGGTGCCGACGTTGTCGACGGCCTTGGCCAGGTCGTCGACCGCCTTGGACAGGTCGGCGTTGTCGGTGGTGTCCCCGATCTCGTCGAGGTTCTTGTCGATGGCGCGGAGCGACTCCTCGGCCTGGAGGGGGTCGTTGGCGGCGTTCTCCACGGCTTGCTGGAGGTCGTTCACGCTCTGGGCTATCGCCTCGGCGGTCCGGACGCAGTCGAGTGCCTTGTCGATGGCGCCGCATCCGACGGCGAGCGGGGCGACGAGCGTCGCCCCGGCGACGGCGAGAGCGGTGATGGTGCGGCGGCGCGCGGCCATGTGACGGTCCCTCCCGGAGGTCGGTACGGGCGACGGGGAGCCTCCCGTCACCCGTACTAGTGAAACGCGCGCCGAGGCGTTTTGGTTGCCGCCGGGGTGCGCCGGCGGCCGGGACTACTGGTTCTCCAGGGCCTTGCGCTGGAGGGCGGCGAGTTCGTCGCAGCCGGCGACGGCCAGGTCGAGGAGGGAGTTCAACTCCTCGCGGGCGAAGGGCTCGGCCTCGGCGGTGCCCTGCACCTCGACGAAGCGGCCGTCGCCGGTGCAGACCACGTTCATGTCGGTGTCGGCCTTCACGTCCTCCTCGTAGCGCAGGTCGAGGAGGGGGACGCCGTCCACGATGCCGACGGAGACCGCGGCGACGGTGCCGACGAGGGGTTCGCGGCCGGCGCGGATCAGCTTGCGGCCCTTGGCCCAGCCGATGGCGTCGGCCAGCGCCACGTACGCGCCGGTGATGGCGGCGGTGCGGGTGCCGCCGTCCGCCTGGAGCACGTCGCAGTCGAGCACGACGGTGTTCTCGCCGAGGGCCTTGAAGTCCACGACGGCGCGCAGGGAACGGCCGATCAGCCGGGAGATCTCGTGGGTGCGTCCGCCGATCCGGCCGCGGACGGCCTCGCGGTCGCCCCGGGTGTTGGTGGCGCGGGGCAGCATCGCGTACTCGGCGGTCACCCAGCCCTCGCCGCTGCCCTTGCGCCAGCGGGGGACGCCCTCGGTGACGGAGGCGGTGCAGAAGACCTTGGTGTCGCCGAAGGAGACGAGGACGGAGCCCTCGGCGTGCTTGCTCCAGCCCCGGTCCAGGGTGACGGGGCGGAGCTGATCGGGGGTGCGGCCGTCGATGCGTGACATGCGCCCGAGCCTATCGCCCGCACGGCGGGGCGGGACCTGCCCGGGTGACCGTCACCGGCACCCTGCGCGCGGGCGCGCACGCCGGTGGCGGCGGCCGGGAGGGCACGGGGCCGGGGTGCTACATCATGTCCTCGATCTCGCCGGCGATGGGGTCGGCGTCGGTGCCGATGACGACCTGCACGGCGGTGCCCATCTTGACGACGCCGTGGGCGCCGGCGGCCTTCAGCGCGGCCTCGTCGACCTTGCCGGGGTCGATCACCTCGGTCCGCAGGCGGGTGATGCAGCCCTCGACCTCTTCGATGTTCTCGATCCCGCCGAGGCCGGCGACGATCTTCTCAGCCTTGCTGGCCATCACTGCCTCCCTGACCCGTTTTCATCTGCTTCGCCACGTTAAACCACTGTTGGCCCAACTTCGCGAGCGGTGACCGTTCCCGTGCCGAAGGATGACGAGCACGACGCGCCACCCGACCGGGTGGCGTGCGTCATCCCGGGAGGTCGCCCATGAGCGCCGAGAGCGCGGCAGCGTCCGGCCGCACGCGGTGGAACACCCTGTTCCAGGGCTTGCAGAAGATGGGCCGCAGCCTCCAGCTGCCGATCGCCGTCCTGCCCGCCGCAGGCATCCTCAACCGACTGGGCCAGCCGGACGTCTTCGGTGACGAGGGGCTGGGCTGGACGGACGTCGCGAAGGTCTTCGCGGCCGCGGGCGGCGCGCTGTTGGACTCCTCGTTGGGCCTGCCGCTGCTGTTCTGCATCGGCGTCGCGATCGGCATGGCGAAGAAGGCGGACGGTTCCACCGCCCTCGCCGCGGTCGCCGGCTTCCTCGTCTACTACGCGGTGCTGCGGGCCTTCCCCGACACCTGTCCGTCGGGGGCCGACTTCTTCGGTGCGGGCATGTGGAGCGGGCTGTGCGTGGCGGAGGACGGCACCTCGGCGCAGGCGGCGTACCAGAACCCGGGGGTGTTCGGCGGCATCGTGATGGGGCTGATCACGGCGTACGTGTGGCAGCGGTACCACCGCACCAAGCTGGTGGACTGGCTGGGCTTCTTCAACGGGCGCCGGCTGGTGCCGATCATCATGGCGTTCATCGGGCTGGTCTTCGCCGGGCTGTGTGTGTGGGTGTGGCCGCCGATCGGTGACGCGCTCACCAGCTTCTCGGAGTGGCTGTCGGACCTCGGTGCCTGGGGTTCGGGCATCTTCGGGGTCGCGAACCGGGCGCTGCTGACCGTGGGGCTGCACCAGTTCCTCAACACCTTCGTCTGGTTCCAGTTCGGCGACTACACCAAGCCGGACGGCACCGTCGTGCACGGCGACATCAACCGGTTCCTGGCCGGGGACCCGACCGCCGGGCAGTTCACCACCGGCTTCTTCCCGATCATGATGTTCGCGCTGCCGGCCGCGGCCCTGGCGATCACGCACACGGCCCGCCCGGAGCGCCGCAAGATCGTCGGCGGTCTGATGCTGTCGGTGGCGCTGACCTCGTTCGTCACCGGCATCACCGAGCCCATCGAGTACTCGTTCCTGTTCATCGCCCCGGTGCTGTACGCGATCCACGCCGTGCTGACCGGGGTGTCGATGGCGGTGACCTGGGCGTTCGGGGTGAAGGACGGGTTCAGCTTCTCGGCCGGCCTGATCGACTACGTGATCAACTGGAGCCTGGCGACCAAACCCTGGCTGATCATCCCGATCGGGCTCTGCTTCGCGGTGGTGTACTACGCGGTCTTCCGGTTCGCGATCGTCCGGTTCGACCTCCAGACGCCCGGCCGGGAGCCGCCGGAGGAGTCGGCGGCGGAGGACCGCGAGAACGTGAAGTGACCCGGACCGTCAGACGGTGTAGCTGGCCCCGGGGGCGGCGAGTTCGGCGGGGCCGGCGTACGCCTGGCGGGCGTCCCAGAGGTTGACCTGCGGGTCGGTCCACGGCGGGATGTGGGTGAGCAGCAGCCGGCCCACCCCGGCCCGGCGGGCGGTCTCGCCGGCCTCGCGGCCGTTGAGGTGCAGGTCGGGGACGTCCTCCTTGCCCGCGGTGAAGGCGGCCTCGCACAGGAACAGGTCCGTGCCGGCCGCGAGTTCGTCGAGCGCGGTGCAGGCGCCGGTGTCCCCGGAGTAGGTGAGGGAGCGCCCGCCGTGCTCGACCCGGATGCCGTACGCCTCCACGGGGTGGGCGACGCGTTCGGTGCGGACGGTGAAGGGGCCGATCTCGAAGGTGCCGGGCGTGACCGTGTGGAAGTCGAAGACCTCGCTCATCGAGGACGTGGCGGGGGTGTCCGCGTAGGCGGTGGTGAGCCGGTGCTCGGTGCCCTCGGGTCCGTACACCGGGACCGTGCCACAGCGCCCGCCGTCGTGGCGGTAGTAGCGGGCCACGAAGTACACGCACATGTCGATGCAGTGGTCGGCGTGGAGGTGGCTGAGGAAGATCGCGTCGAGGTCGTAGAGGCCGCAGTGGCGCTGGAGGGCGCCGAGGGCTCCGTTGCCCATGTCGAGGAGCAGCCGGAAGCCCTCGGCCTCGACGAGGTAGCTCGAACAGGCCGAGTCCACGGACGGGAACGACCCCGAGCAGCCGACGACGGTGAGCTTCATGGGAGCTGGAACCTCCGCGCTGACAGGACTGGAGGGACGGGTGCGGCCCCTCCGGAGGGACGGAGGGGTGTGGTCCCCGGTGGGGACGGGGTTGGTGCGGTGTGCTGAGCGTAAGGCGCGAAAGGGTCGGACGCTCCCCCGTCACAGACCGTTGTGGGCGAACTCACCCGCCGTGTCACCGATTCGGGTCCCCGTCCCGTCCGTACGGGCGGGTTCCCGGGCGGTCCCGGGGACGGCAGCGGCCCGGCGGGGCCCGGAGCGGGCGCCCTGCCGGGCCGTGGTGGTGCTGGGGTCAGGCCCAGAGCTGTCCCTGGACCCGTTCGATGGCCTCCTCGGTGGTGGCCGCGGTGTAGACGCCGGTGGAGAGGTACTTCCAGCCGCCGTCGGCGACGACGAAGACGATGTCGGCGCCCTCCCCCGCCGCCACGGCCTTGCGGCCGACGCCGATGGCGGCGTGCAGGGCGGCTCCGGTGGAGACGCCGGCGAAGATGCCCTCCTGCTGGAGCAGTTCCCGGGTCCGGGTCACGGCGTCGGCCGAGCCCACCGAGAACCGGGTGGTGAGGACGGCGGCGTCGTAGAGCTCGGGCACGAACCCCTCGTCGAGGTTGCGCAGCCCGTAGACCAGGTCGTCGTAGCGCGGCTCGGCGGCCACGATCTTGACGTCCGGCTTGTGTTCGCGCAGGTAGCGGCCGACGCCCATCAGGGTGCCGGTGGTGCCGAGCCCGGCGACGAAGTGGGTCACGGACGGCAGGTCCGCGAGGATCTCCGGGCCGGTGGTGGCGTAGTGGGCGCCGGGGTTGGCGGCGTTGCCGTACTGGTAGAGCATGACCCAGTCCGGGTGCTGCGCGGCCAGTTCCTTGGCGACCCGCACGGCCGTGTTGGAGCCGCCCGCGGCGGGCGAGGAGATGATCTCCGCGCCCCACATGGCGAGCAGGTCCCGGCGCTCCCGGGAGGTGTTCTCGGGCATCACGCAGACGATCCGGTAGCCCTTGAGGCGGGCGGCCATGGCGAGCGAGATGCCGGTGTTGCCGGAGGTGGGTTCGAGGATGGTGCAGCCCGGGGTGAGCTTCCCCTCCTTCTCGGCCTGCTCGATCATGTGGAGCGCGGGGCGGTCCTTGATCGAGCCGGTCGGGTTGCGGTCCTCCAGCTTCGCCCAGATCCGTACCTCCTCGGAGGGCGACAGCCGCGGCAGGCGGACCAGCGGGGTGTTGCCGACCGCGGCGAGGGGGGAGTCGTAGCGCATGCCGCTCAGGCCATCCCGCCGGCGACGGCGGGCAGGATCGTGACGTTGTCGCCGTCGGTGAGCTTGGTGTTGATGCCGTCGAGGAAGCGCACGTCCTCGTCGTTGAGGTAGACGTTGACGAAGCGGCGGAGCTGGTCCCCGTCGACCACCCGGGCCTGGATGCCGGTGTGCCGGGTCTCCAGGTCGGCGAAGAGGGCGGCGAGGGTGTCCCCGGCGCCCTGGACCGTCTTCTCCCCGTCGGTGTACGTGCGGAGGATGGTCGGGATGCGGACCTCGATGGCCATGGCGTGGGCTCCTGTCGGATGCGGGCGTTCTGGTTCTGGCGGGCTGATCGGGCGGAGTGGACTGCGGGCCGGACGGCTCGGCGGTGGTGCGGGCGCCCGGGAGGGCGGGCGGGCCCGCCTTCCGGCCGCCGGTGGGGCGGGGCCGCACGGGCGTCCGCCGCGGCTCAGGGCCGTGCGGCGGCGGGGGTCAGCACGGACAGATGGCGCTGTCGGACCGGCACAGGTCGACGTGCAGCCTCGCCACGAGCAGCGGTGTGCCCGGAGTCTTCTCGCTCACGTCTGGGGGAACCATGCGGTCATCGTATCGATTCCCGGTACGGCTTCCCGAGGGTGATTTCACATCGCGGACGGATTTCGACCACGATGTGGGAAGCGGAGGCGGGGAGGCGCACCTCAGTACGCCTCCACCACCGCCACCTCCTCCTCGGTGACCTCCCCGTCCACGATCCGGTACGAGCGGAACTGGAAGGGGCCGGCGTCCTCGGTGTCGGCGGTGGAGACCAGGACGTAGTGCGCGCCGGGCTCGCTCGCCAGGTTGATGTCGGTCCGGGAGGGGTACGCCTCGGTCCCGGTGTGCGAGTGGTAGATGATCACGGGTTCCTCGTCCCGGTCGTCCATCTCGCGGTACAGCTTGAGCAGATCGCCCGAGTCGAACTCGTAGAAGGTGGGCGAGCGGGCGGCGTTCAACATGGGGATGAATCGTTCCGGCCGCCCCGAGCCCACGGGCCCGGCGATGACCCCGCACGCCTCGTCGGGGTGGTCCTCGCGCGCGTGGGCCACGATGCGGTCCCACAACTCCTGGGTGATGGTCAGCATGGGCCCAGGATAAGCAGCGGTCCGGTGCGTACCGGATTTCGGTACGCACCGGACCACATGCTGGACTTGGTTGACGGGAGCGGGGTGCGGGTGCAGGTCAGGCGTCGTCCGCGCCCCGCGCGGGACTCCGATCGGCCCCGTCCCGCTCGTCCCGGCCGGACGCGGTGGCGCCGGCGGCGCGGCGCTTGAGCACCAGGTGGGAGACGCCGAGCAGGAGCGCCCAGACGGGGGCGCAGTACAGCGAGATCCGGGCGTCCGCGTCGATGGCCATCATCACGATCACCATGCCGATGAAGAGCAGCGCGAACCAGCTGGTGTACGGGGCGCCGGGGGCCTTGAAGGAGGAGTGCGGGACCACCCCGCGGTCGGCCAGCGCGCGGTAGCGGAGCTGGCTGACCAGGATCATGATCCAGGCCCACATCCCGGAGATGGTGGCGAAGGAGACCACGTAGTGGAAGGCATCGCCGGGCCAGCGGTAGTTGATCCAGACGCCCACCATCATCAGCGCGGCGGAGAAGGTGGTGCCCACCAGCGGGGTGCCGCCGGCGGTGAGGCGGGTGAACGCCTTGGGGCCCTGGCCGTTGAGGGCGAGGTCGCGCAGCATCCGACCGGTGGAGTACATCCCGGAGTTGCAGGAGGAGAGCGCGGCGGTCAGCACGACGAAGTTGACGACGGCGGCGCCGAGCGCGAAGCCCATCTCCTCGAAGGCGGCGACGAACGGGCTGACGCCGGGCCGGAACTCGGTCCAGGGCACCACCGAGAGGATCATGATCAGGGCGCCGACGTAGAAGACGGCGATCCGCCACGGCACGGTGTTGACGGCCTTGGGGAGGTCCCTCTGGGGGTCCTTGGACTCGCCGGCGGTGACGCCGACCAACTCCACGGCGGTGAAGGCGAACATCACGATCTGAAGGGTCATCAGGGTGCCGACGACGCCCTCGGGGAAGAAGCCGCCCTGGTTCCACAGGTGGGCGACGGTCGCGGTGTCCCCCGCGTCGGAGAAGCCGACGGTCAGGATGCCGGCGCAGATGAGGATCATGCCCACGATCGCGGTGACCTTGATCATGGAGAACCAGAACTCCAGCTCACCGAAGAGCTTCACGGAGATCAGGTTCGCCCCGTACAGGACGAGGGTGAAGACGAGTGCCGACAGCCACTGCGGGATGTCCCACCAGTAGGTCATGTAGGTGGCCGCCGCGGTCACCTCGGTGATGCCGGTGACCACCCAGAACAGCCAGTACGTCCAGCCGGTGGCGAAGCCGGCGAAGGGGCCGACGAACTCGCGGGCGTACTCGGAGAAGGAGCCGGACACCGGCCGGTACAGGAGGAGTTCGCCGAGCGCGCGCATGATGAAGAAGATCACGAGGCCGGCCACCGCATAGGCCAGGACCAGACTGGGGCCGGCCTTGGAGATCGCCTTGCCGGCGCCGAGGAAGAGCCCGGTGCCGATCGCGCCGCCGATGGCGATCATCTGGATCTGACGGGCGCCGAGCCCGCGTTGGTAGCCCTGGCCGTGTCCGTCCGCCGCCTGGTCGTGGGGGGTCGGGCGCGGGGCGTCTTCGGCGTCTTTGCCGACCTGCGTCGAGGCCATGGTCGAGGAACCTTTCGCCGGGTGAGTGGGGGCCCGTCGGGTCCGGAAGGTCTACCACGCGGCCTTCGAAGATCGAACGAGGCGCGTGTGGCGTACGCCACAGGGAGAACCGGAGGAAACCCTCCCCGTCCGGCAAACCCCGCGGGGGCGGTACCACGATCGTTATGCGGATTTGAGGACCGCCTGAGCGAATGCGTGCCCCACGCGCACCACTTCACGCCCCCCGCGTACGGAACGACCCTTGCGCGGGCACCCCCTCGGGCAGGTATTGTTCTAGTTGAACTAGAACTAGCGCACACAAGTGCGCTCGCCACCGGTTCCGAACGGGGGAAGCCATGACCCGCACGATCCGACCCGACCGACTCCCCGGCTGGCGCAGGCCCGCCCCCGTGGCGGCGGCCGCGGTGCTGGCCGCCGGCGGGTTCCTCGCCGTCTTCGCCGCCGTGCACGACCGACTGCCGACCGAACTGGCCACCCACTTCACCGCCGACGGCACCGCCGACGACGTCACCGGACGGGGCGCCTTCGCCTTCCTCGTCCCGCTGCTGGTCCTCGGACAGGCCGCCCTGTTCGCCGTGTTGGGCCACCGGGCCCGGGGCTCCACCACCACCGCCCGCCTCCTCACCGCCGTGGGCACCGGCACGGCCGCCTTCCTCGGCCACCTGACGGTGGCGCTCACCCTGGCCAACGCGGGCAGCGACGACCCGCACGCCGTCCACTTCCCCGGTTGGCACGCGGCCCTCGCCCTCGCCACGGGGGTCCTCGCCGGCGCGCTCGGGTACGCCCTCGCCGGAACCGACCCGGCCGCCTCCCGCACCGCCGACGGGCCGCCCCCCACCAGCGCGGACCGGCTGCCCCTCGCCCCGCGGGAGCACCTCGTCTGGAGCCGCACGGTCGACTCCCCCGGCCTGTGGGGGATCGGCGTCGTCAGCGCCCTCGCGACCGTGCCGCTGTCCGCCCTGGTGAGCCCCTGGGCGCTGCTGCCGACGCTGGTGACCGGCGTCCTCGCGGCGGCGACGGCCCGGGTCCGGGTCACCGCCGACGCCCGGGGGCTGACCGTCGCCCCCGCCCTGCTCCCCCGACCCCGGCTCCACGTGCCGCTGGCGCAGATCGCCGCCGCCGACGCCGGGCGGGTCAGCGCCCTGAAGGACTTCGGCGGCTGGGGGTACCGGGCCAGGGGCGACCGCAGCGGGATCGTGCTGCGCTCCGGCCCGGCCCTGAGCGTGCGCCGGGCCTCCGGGCGTACCTTGGTCGTCACCGTGGACGACGCGAGCACCGCCGCCGCCGCGCTCAACGCCCTGGCCGACCGTGCTCGGTCCCGAACGGACGAGGACGACGAGAACTAGACGATGCTGTTCCGAATCGACCCCCAGTCCCCGCTGACCCTCAGCGACCAGGTCGCCGCCTCGGTGCGCCGCGCGGTCGCCGAGGGCACGGTGGGGCCCGACGAACGCCTGCCCGCCGCCCGCGAACTCGCCCGTTCGCTCGGCATCAACCTGCACACCGTGCTGCGGGGCTACCAGCAGCTGCGGGACGAGGGGCTGGTGGAGCTGCGGCGCGGTCGCGGCGCCGTGGTCACCGGCCGGGCCGACCCGGAGCGCGGCCGGCTCGCGGAGCGGGTGGGCGAGGTGGTGGCCGAGGCCCGCGCCGCGGGCCTCTCCGATGCGGAGTTCCTCGACCTCGTGCAGCAGGCCCTGGGCCGCGCCTGACGGCCCAAGCTACGGGAGCAGGGTGGTGACCAGGGTCTCCTGGAGGCCGCCGAGCCAGAGGTAGGCCATGACCATCGGCTTGCGCGGGTCCTCGTCGGGCAGCCGGTACAGCAGGTCGGTGTCGTCCTCGTCGGTGATGTCGAGCCGGGTGCCGATCGCCAGCCGCAGGTCGTTGAGGGCGCCGAGCCAGCAGCGGCAGTCGTCGGGGGCCAGCCGCAGCACGGCGACGCCCTCGCCGTCGAGCGCGAGCCCGTCCAGGGCGCGGACCACGGCCAGCGCGTCCTCCCGCTTGCGGGCGCGCAGGTCGTTCTCGGTGAACCGGCGGAACTCCGAGGAACGGGCGGTCCGTTCGGCCGCCTCCTCCGGTGTCCCCGCCGGGTCGGCGGGGCTTGCGTAGGCGTCCGGGAAGAGCCGGTGCAGCACCGGGTCGGCGGGCGGCTCGGTGGGGCCGTCCGCGAAGAGTTCGGCGAGCGGGTCGGCGGGGGCGTCCCCGCCGGGTCCGGGCCCGACCAACTCCAGGAGTTGGACGGCGAGCGAGCGGATGATGGAGATCTCGACCTCGTCGAGCGAGACGGCCGCGCCGCCGCCGGGGGTCGGTTCGAAGTGTCCTGGCATGGAGTCAGTCGCTACTTCCGGTCCTGCTGGAGGGTGGCCCACAGGCCGTACCCGTGCATGGCCTGCACATCGCGCTCCATCTCCTCGCGGGTTCCGCTGGAGACGACGGCACGGCCCTTGTGGTGGACGTCCATCATCAGCTTGGTGGCCTTGTCCTTGGGGTACCCGAAGTACGTCTGGAAGACGTAGGTCACGTAGCTCATCAGATTGACCGGGTCGTTGTGGACGAGGGTGATCCAGGGGACGTCCGGCTCGGGTTCGGCGAACACCTCTTCCGCCGACTCGGGTTTCTCGATCTCTAGGGGAGCGGGAGCCGTCACACCGCCCATGCTGCCACTTCACACGGGCGTACGCACAAACGGCCCGCGCCGGGTCCGGCACCCGGGTGGGCCAGCCGCCCGCCGACTGAAATCGTCAAACTGACGAAATGGGGGTAGCATTTCCGCCATGAACACTGCGGATCTGGGCCTGCCGGTGGACGTGCCGTCGACCGCGCTCTTCACCGACCACTACGAGCTGACCATGCTCCAGGCGGCACTGGCCGCGGGCACCGCCGAGCGGCGCTCGGTCTTCGAGGTCTTCACCCGACGGTTGCCCGAGGGGCGCCGGTACGGGGTCGTCGCGGGCACCGGCCGGGTGCTGGACGCGGTGGAGAACTTCCGTTTCGACGAGCCGGTGCTGGCCTTCCTGCGCGAACGCCGGGTGGTCGACGAGCGCACCCTCGACTGGCTCGCGCAGTATCGTTTCTCCGGCGATGTGTGGGGCTATCCCGAGGGCGAGGTCTACTTCCCCGGCTCCCCCGTGCTGCGGATCGAGGGCTCCTTCGCCGAGTGCGTGCTGCTGGAAACCGTCGTCCTGTCGATCCTCAACCACGATTCGGCCATCGCCGCCGCGGCCTCCCGGATGGCCTCCGCCGCCGGTGACCGCCCCCTCATCGAGATGGGCGCCCGGCGCACCCACGAACTCGCCGCCGTGGCCTCCTCCCGCGCCGCCTACGTCGGCGGTTTCGCCACCACCTCCGACCTCGCCGCGGGCTTCCGCTACGGCATCCCCACCGTGGGCACCTCCGCCCACGCCTTCACCCTGTTGCACGACAGCGAACGCGACGCCTTCCGCGCCCAGGTCGACTCGCTCGGCGCCGGAACCACCCTCCTGGTCGACACCTACGACGTGGCCGAGGCCGTACGGGCCGCCGTCGACATCGCCGGCCCCGACCTCGGCGCGGTCCGCATCGACTCCGGGGACCTGCTGCTCGTCGCCCACCGGGTGCGCCAGCAACTCGACGAGCTGGGCGCCACCCGGACGAAGATCGTCGTCACCTCCGACCTCGACGAGTACGCCATCGCCTCGCTCGCCGCGGCCCCCGTCGACGCCTACGGGGTGGGCACCCAACTGGTCACCGGCTCCGGACACCCCACCTGCTCCATGGTCTACAAGCTGGTCGCCCGGGCCGCCTCCGCCGACCCCAAGGCCCCGCTGGTGCCCGTCGCCAAGCGCTCCACCGGCGGCAAGACCTCCATCGGCGGACGCAAGTGGGCCGCCCGCCGCCGCGACGCCCGGGGCGTCGCCGAAGCCGAGGTGATCGGCACCGGACCGGTGCCCGCGGACCTCGCCGACCGACAGCTCCTCGTCGAACTGATCAAGGGCGGCTCGGTGCTCGCCCGCGAGTCCCTGGACGTGGTGCGCGACCGGCACGCCGCCGCCCGGGACGCCCTGCCCCTGTCGGCCACCCAGCTCTCGCGGGGCGAGGCGGTCATTCCGACGGAGTACGTATGAGCGCCCCGACGGAGTAGGGACGCTCATTGGGACGGGATTCGGCCCGTGCCACCGGGGTAGGTGCGACTACAGGAAAGCCCGTGACACGGGGGGTGGCGCCCCTCCCGTCCGGGCCCCGCCCCTCCCCCATCCGTTCCGCTCCGACCCCGGCAACCCCCGCCACCCTGACAGCCCCTCCAGCCCAACCCGTCCCACCACCCTCACTCCGATCGACAAGGACAACCGACATGCGCCGCGCCCTGATCGTCGTGGACGTGCAGAACGACTTCTGCGAGGGCGGCAGCCTCGCCGTCACCGGCGGCGCCGACGTGGCCGCCGCCATCACGGAGCTGATCGGGCAGGCGCCCGCCGGCTACCGTCACGTGGTCGCCACCCGCGACCACCACATCGCCCCCGGTGACCACTTCTCCGAGGAGCCCGACTACGAGAACTCCTGGCCGGTGCACTGCCTCGCCGGCACCGAAGGCGTCGGCTTCCACCCCAACTTCGCCCCCGCCGTCGCCTCCGGCGCCGTGGAGGCCGTCTTCGACAAGGGCGCCCACGCCGCCGCCTACAGCGGCTTCGAGGGCGCCGACGAGAACGGCGTCTCCCTCGCCGCCTGGCTGCGCGACCGGCAGGTCACCGAGGTCGACGTGGTCGGCATCGCCACCGACCACTGCGTACGGGCCACCGCGCTGGACGCCGCCCGCGAGGGGTTCCGCACCAACGTCCTGCTGGACCTCACCGCCGGCGTCGCCCCGGGCACCACCGAGCGCGCCCTGGACGAACTGCGCACCGCCGGCGTCACCCTCTCCGGCAAGCCCGTCGTCGCCGCCTGACCGCGGGCGCCCGCCCCTGCCACCGGCCCGGGGGCGGGCCCGCTGTTACCCGCTCACCACGTGTTCATGGCGCCACCACCACGTACGGCCACCACAGTGGCCCGCATGATCACGCGCACCGGCACCACCCCGCACCGGCACCGGCGGGCCCTGTCCGCCCTGCTGGCCCTGTCCACCGCCACCGTCGGACTGGCCGCGGCCGGCAGCACGGCCACCGCCCGCGCCACCCCCGCACCGCCCTCCTCCCTGGTCTGGGGCGACTGCCCCCGGGAGGATCCGCCCCACCCCAGCCCCCGGGCGGAGTGCACCACGGTGCGGGTGCCGGTGGACTGGACGAAGCCGACGGGCCCGAAGATCGGTCTCTTCGTCGCCCGCCACCGGGCCACCGATCCGGCCCGCCGCATCGGCGTCCTGATGTCCAACCCCGGTGGCCCCGGCAACCCCGGGGCCGACGACGCCCTGCGCGCCGACGACCCGTACGACGGCTACGCCCCGGCCATGCTCGAACGCTTCGACATGATCGGCTTCGACCCCCGGGGCGTCGGCCGCAGCGAGGGCGCCCGCTGCGACGAGGGCTTCGCCGCCTCGGTGCCCAACCGCCCCCGCACCGCTGCGGAGTTCGAGCGGATGCGCACCCTCAACGGCAAGCTGGCCAAGAGCTGCCTCCAGCAGACCGGGCCGCTCGCCGCGCACATGGACACCGAGAGCGTGGCCCGCGACATGGACGCCGTCCGCGCCGCCCTCGGCGAACGGAGGATCAGCTTCCTCGGCCACTCCTACGGCACGCTGGTCGGCGAACGCTACTCCCGGCTCTTCCCCGACCGGCTCCGCGCGCTGGCCCTGGACAGCGCCATGGACCCGGACCGCCCGGACGCCGAGCGCTACCTCACCGACGGCAGCACCACCACCGACGACACGTTGAACCGACTCGCCGCCTGGTGCAAGGCCGACGCCTCCTGCGCGCTGAAGGGCAAGGACGTGCGGACCGTCGTCGCGAAGCTGTACGCCCGCGCCGACGCCGGGACGCTCCGCGAGCCGGGCCCCACCGGCCCGACCCGGGCCCGGATCGACGCCGACCGCTTGACCGACCACCTCACCTTCGCCCTCGGCAGGTGGAGCCCGGAGACGACCGCAGCCGAACTCGACGCGCTGCGCACCGGCAAGGGCGAGATGAGGCAGTTCGGTTCGACCGTCGACCTCACCGGGCGACTGGTGCTCTGCCGGGACTACGACTTCCGCCTCCGCGACTTCGCCCACTACCAGGCCGTCCGCAAGCGCCTCGCGAAGGCCGTCCGGCACGTCCGCTACAACTCCCAGGCCCTGGACACCGTCCTCGCCTGCCAGGGCTGGACCCTGCCGCCCGAGCCCCGCCCCGCCCAGGCGAAGGGCACCCTGCCGCCGGTGCTGGTGGTCAACGCCACCCACGACCTGGCGACCCCGCTGCCCGGCGCCCGACGCATGGCCAGGGCGTTCCCGAAGGCGTCCCTGCGCATCGTCGACACCGTGGCCCACTGGCTCTACAACAAGACCTCCCGCGAGGAGATCGACGCCTACCTCCTCCGCCCGAAGGGCTGACCCGCCGGGGACGGCCCTCCTGCTCACGGCTGCGCCCCCACCAGGTCGCCGGACGCGGCGTAACGCTTGCCGAGGTGGTTGACGTCGCCGGTACGGGTCTCCTGGGTGTCGTGCCAGACCGCGAGCAGCGCGGCACGGGCCGGGTCAGCGCCCTCCAACGGCGCGATGACCGAAGCGATCAACGAAGTCCGCCACGCGTGCTCGGCCACGCTCTCCGGATCCCGCACCCCCGCCATCCACCACCCCGTACGCCGCGCGTTCTTCAACGTCCCCGCCTCGTACAGGAAGTGCGCCACCCTGGTCAGATCGCGGTCACTCACGTCGTACTCCCTTCATGCCTGGGCGAGTCGGGGTGCGGGGTGTCGGTCATGTCCGGGACGCCCGTTCGGGGTGGGCGTTGTCTACTGCGTCGTAGCAGAGGTGCCAGGGGTAGGGGTGCCGGGTGCCGGGCTGGTTGGGGACGAAGCCGCCTTCCCCGTAGAGCACGGTGACGCCCATGTCCCGTAGCTCGGCGACACTGCGGTCCAGGCGGTGGTGGCGGGCATAGGCCGCGTTCACGCAGGGCATGGCCACGGTGGGGATGTCCTTGCCGATGGCTTCGGCGACGACGCCCACGACGAACCGGTCCGTGAGTCCCAGCGCCCACGCGTTGAGCGAGTGGAAGGTGACCGGTGCGAACAGGATCACATCGGCGCGCGGCCACACGTCCGGCGCGCCGGGACGCTTGTACGCCGAGCGCACCGGGTGTCCGGTCAGTGCCTCCAGCGTTCCGATCCGGTCGTCCAGCCAGTCGGCGGCCGTGGGCGTCAACCCCAGACACACGTCCCACCCACGCCGGTGCAGTTCCCCGACCGCCCCGTCCACCTCCAACACGGGCGGGGCCGCGCTCCCGAACAGGTACACAGTCCTTGTCATACGCCCCATCCGACCACACCGGCGTCGTCCTGAAGCGTTGATGAGTGAGGACCAGATGGGACGCGCCGCAGTCGCTTACGGGTACCGTTCCCATGATGAGTTGGGAACGGAGATCCCGTATGTCCACCTTCGGTGACGACCACGTTGGAACTCGCATCAAGGCGCAACGCAGGCTTGCGCGCCTCAGTCAACGGCAGCTCGCCGACCGCTTGCCGTACTCGTACAGCCTTCTGAACCAGGTGGAATGTGGTGCACGGCGTGCTACCGATGACTTCCTGTCGGCCGTAGCCGATGCACTGGGTATCGAGGTGACCCTGCTCACCGACCTGCCGAGCGATGGGCCGGGACGAGGCAACACCGCCACCTTGGTCGCGCCGATCCGTGAGGCCTTGGACATGTACGACCTTGAGCCTCTGCCCGGGCCTGGGCCTCGCAGCATCGACGTCCTGACTTCTGAAGCAGACCAGGTGTGTCAACTCGTGAGATCAGCTCGCTTGAGGAAGGCGACGAGCCTCCTTCCCGCGATCATCGGCGAGCTATCTCATCAAGCCTGGAATGATTCAAATTCCTCGGTCTGGAAAGCCCTTTCATCCGCGTATCGCACGGCCCACGATATCGCCCTGAAATTGGGGCATCCAGACTTGTCCAGAGTGGCGCTGGAACGCATGTCGTGGGCTGCGGAACGCGCATCGGATCCGTGCCTTGCGGCCATCTGTCAGTACAAGCGGGCGTTGCTCTACAAGTCGGGCGGTCACGACACGGGACTGCGACTCATCGCAGCGGGACACAAAATACTGGAGGGCAATTCAACGCATGAGGCTCTGGTGATTGAGGGGCAACTACACCTCGGGGCATCCGCGCTCGCCGCACGGGCAGACCGGAGCGGGTTGGTTGCAGCACACCTTGACTCGGCCCGGGAGCTTGCTACCCGCGTCGGCGGTGAGGCTCCAAACGTGCACTGGCTGTCCTTTGGGAACCGTAACGTCGACCTTCACGCATTCGGGGCGAACGTAACAATGCGCCTGTACGACGATGCTCTCTCCCAGGCCCGCAGGATGAAGTCGCAGAATTCGACTTTGACCAGCCGACGCGCTCGCTTTCTGATCGACAGGGCTCGCGTGGAGATGGAGACAGGGAACACAGAGGCGTCGCTCAAGCATGTCGCTCAGGCCAGGAAAGCGGCCCCTGAGCAGATCCGGTACTACCCGGGAACAAGAGAGACGATCTCTCGTCTGGTACACCTCAGCCGTCGAACACCAGATAGCCTCGGACACATGGCTCGGTGGATCGGACTCTAGCTCGCTCACAGAGCTGTGAGCATTACCCCCTTCGCCAACACTCATTGTGGAACAGCAGTGTTGAACGACAGAGCGAGGGTGTATGACGACAGCACATGATCTCCAGGTGAAGGATGCACCGCTGCTCCTCACCGACCGTCTCGCCGCCTGGGCCGGTACCCGCGGTACCACTGAACAGGTTGCCGTCGCCGTGTTGATCGAAGAGGGGGACGTTCTCGCGCGGGAGGACGTGCGGGACCTGCTCGTCGTCGACACCGGAACGGCCGCGTCCTGTGACTGGCCGCGGTTCGAGGCCCGTTACCGCAACTCGTTGGTGTTGGACGCGAGTGAGCGGGCGTTCCTGGACTTCGTGGTGGCGGTCAGCTTCCCCAGGTTGGTCCCACTCTGGCAGGTGGAGCACCTGGGCGAACGTCGGCTGGCGGTGGTATTGCGGGCGTTGGCCGCACTGGCCGGGGCGGCGGACACGGTGACGGTGTCGGTGGGGGCCGGTCCGTGCTGAATCTGTGCGTGCAGTGTCACGAGCCGATCGGGGTGCGGGAACGCTCCGACGAGGGTCCGGGAGGTGGGGCGATCCACCGGCGGTGCACCGAGCCCGCCCGGGCCGCCGAAGCCGTGGAACGGGCCGCCTGGCGCGCCTACCTCAGCCACGTCGGGACGTGTGACGCGTGTCTGCCCGAGCCGATCGGCTGCCCCGAGGGCAAGCGACTGCGGCGGGAGTGGAAGGCGGCGGACCGGGCCCACTTCGCCACCCTGGAGCGCCCCACCCCATGAACACTCACCCCCTCTCGGCGGTCCTGTCGGCGTGGGAGGTGCAGGAGCAGTGGGTGCGGCGGAGCATCGCCCTGGTCCCCTGCGGGCACGCCTTCGCCGCCGTCCGGATGCCCACCGACCTCGTCCACACCGCCGCCCGCACCTGCGAACCCGAACAAATTCGCATCTACCTCACCCACACCCTCCACGGCCCCGTCCTCACCGACCGCACCACCCACCACCACTACGCCCTCATCCCACCCCGCACCCCACCCATCGAGGGCCCCAACGCCCGCTACCTCGGCACCAACACCTACCTCGGCCTTCCCCGCCCCGACCTCACCCACCCCACCACCCACCACCGCTGCCACTGGATCATCCCGCCCAACGGCCAACAACTCTGCCCACCCGAAGCCGTCTCGGCACTGTTGCGCCGAGCAGCGCGGTGAGCCCTCGAACGGACCAGTTCCTCTGCGTCCTAAGCATCGCCGCACTCCTCGGCGCTCTCGCCCTCGGCATCACCCGCCCCTGACCTCGGGGCGGGGGTGTCGTGGTGGGGGCAGGCGACGCGTGACTGCGAATCCGACCAGAGGCGTTCGGGTGGCACGGGCGGGCGAAGTGCGGCACACGGAGGCGGGACGCATCGCGCTACCGCTGGTAGTCGAGAGGAGAGCACCCGGCCCGGAAGTCGGCGCGGGCGCGCTCCGCGCGATCCCGCCGGAGACGCCGTCCCCTAGCCGTCCCGTTTTCCCTTCCCGCCGACCCTGAAGTCCGCTTCGCAGTCCAGGGTCTGGACGTAGTGCAGGCCACCCTGCCGGTACGCGAACCGGCAGTAGCGGAGGTTCTTCTCCGGCGGCGCGGTGATCTCTACCTTGACCTGGTAGTAGACGTCACTGGACGTCCGGGCGGCGACCTTCAGGGGGGCCTTCGCGTAGTCCTTGAGGCTGTCGAAGTCGGGTGCCGTCGGGTCGCCCTCCTTCGACAGCAGCGGCAGCCCTTCCGTGTCGTCCATGTGGTAAGCGCTGTATCCCAGCACCTTCACGCCCCGGGGTACTCGTTCGACCGCGACGGCCGTGATCTCGATGGGCCGCGAGGACACGTTGTCCGGGACCGGCAGGGCGAAGTACCAGATCTCCCCCACCCGGGCGTGGTGGTTGCCGACGACCCCGCTGGACTGGGTGCCGTCCGTGGCCAGCGCCCGCCCCTTCAGCGGTCCGGTCACCGCTGCACCGGCGGAGCATCCGGCGAGCGCCAGAAGCGTGAGGAGCGTGAGTCCCCTAGTACGAGTAGAAGAGGCCCGGCTTCCCGTCCACCCTGTCATTCTTCCCCCGCGTTGATGGCCTGGAAATCGAGCGTGCCAGGGGCCCGCGCCCCGGGTGTCGTTTCCGGGGACAGCGGGACGTTATCCCCGCATCCGCCCGGATGGCTACGGACGGCGGAGTCCCTCTGGCCGGGCAGCGCCTGTGTACAAACTGTGCCCATCTGGTTCAGCAGGGTGTACATGTAGTGAGCAATTCGCCATCAAGTCATCAAGGGTGACGGCTGATCACCGATTCGGTGCGGCTGGAACACGACTCTGGAAGTCTCAGAGAACCCTCAAGTTTCCGCAGGTCAAGCGAGGGTGGCGAGACGTCCGGGAGACACGTGGGCGCTCGATGGCTGGTTCGGCGGGGCGCCGGACGGCCCCCGGGCCTCCCGGGCCGCCGAAGCGGTGGAACGGGCAGCCTGGCGTGCCTACCTCAGTCGTGTCGGGACGCGTGACGCCGGTCTGCCCGAGCCGATCGGTCGTCCGAAGGGCAAGGAGTTGCGGCGGGTGCGGAAGGCAGCGGACCGGGCCCACTTCGCCACCCCGGCGCTCTCGCCCTCGGCATCACCGGCCCCTGACCTCGGGGCGGGGGTGCCGTGGTGGGGGCGGTCACGACCCACCCCACCACCCGGTCCCAGAGCCTCAGCCACCGGTCAGGGTGCGGTCGAGCAGGGGCAGCAGACGGTCCCAGTGGCGCTCCAGCCCGGCGGGGTCGAAGGCGTCGGTGTCCGACATGGTGAAGCCGTGCCGGGTGCCCGGGTAGATCTCGGAGGTGTGATCGACGCCTCCGGCGTCCAAGGCACGGTTGAGATCGATCAGTTGATCTGGAGTCAGGTCGCTCTCGGCGTGGCCGAAGTGGACCCGGGCGGCGAGCCCGGTGAGGGCGTCGAGGCCGTCCGCGCCCACCGGCGCGTGGAACGCGGCGAGGGCGGCCACCCGGTCCGGGTGGGCGACGGCGGTGCGCGTCGCCAGGAGGCCGCCGAAGCAGTAGCCGGTCACCGCGACCGGGCCGGGGGCGACCTCGGGCCGGGCGGCGAGGAAGGTCAGGTAGGCGTCGGCGTCGCGCAGGGCGTGGTCGACGGTGTGCGCCTCGATCATCGGCATCAACTGCGCGAAGAGCGCGGGCCGGTCCTCCTCTCCGATGTGCGCCGGAAGCTCGATCACCGGGGCCGGGCCGTGCCGGTGGAAGTAGTTGGGGACGAGCACGTAGTACCCGTGCCCGGCCAGTTCGCGGGCCATCTCCCGGAGCACGGGGCGGATGCCGAACCCGTCCGGGTACATCAGCACCGCCGGGTGCCGTGCACCGCGGTCGGGGAAGGCGGCGAAGGCATCCGCCGTGCCGTCGGGGGTGGGAACGTACACGGTCTCGGTGTGCATGGGGTCTCTCCTGTCGCGGTCGACGCGTCGAACGGCGACCAACACGACGGGGGCGGGGCCCGCGCGGCGGGGCCGGGCCCCCGACCGCACGGCGGGCCGGCAGCGCTCCGGACGGCGCTCAGGGCGCCACCGGGTCACCGATCCGCGAGTGGCGCGTGGCCGTCCCGGTAGTCATCGCCGTCCAACCTAGTCCACTGGTCAGGACAGGTACCAGGACCGCGGGTGCCGGGCCGGGCGGCGGCGGGTCGAGAATCGACGGAAGGATGCCGAAGTCTGTCAACTCGCCCTGCATCCAACGCAGTTGCTCCTATACAGTGCACGCACCGCACAGGAACGGGCCGCTCCCGCTCCCGCCCCCGCAGGTGCCGGTTCACGGCCGTGCGACGCACGACGGGGAACGGGTGACGCGTCCGGCGGCTCGCTCGACGGCCGTCGACTGGAGGAGATCCGTGACCGGCACCCTGAGAAGGACGCTCGCGACGGTGGCGCTCTGTGGGCTCGTGGCGGTCGGCCCGCCCGGCGGTGCCGCGGCCGCGCCCGGCGGCGGCACGACCTCGTCGACGGGGACGGACTGTCCCGTTCCCCCGGTCCTGGGTGGCTTCCACTTCGCCTCCTCGGTCGCCGCCGGTGCCACCGACACGAGCGTGGTGCTCACCCCGGGGGCCGGTGACCCGAGGATCCAGTGCGGGGCGGTGGGGACCAGCCTCCAGCAGGGGATCACCTACGCGACCGTCCCCGGGGCGGGCGGGCAGCCCCGCCCGCTGAAACTCGACGTCCAGACCCCGACGGCGGGCGGCGGGCCCCGGCCGCTGGTCGTGTTCGTTCCCGGCGGCGGATTCATCACCTCGAACAAGGAAAGTTCCCCCGGCCGGCGCACGCACCTCGCCGAACGGGGCTACGCGGTGGCGTCGATCGAGTACCGCACGATCCGGGACGGGGCCACCTACGTCGACGGCGTGGCGGACGTCAAGGCGGCGATCAGGTTCCTCCGGGCCCGTGCCGCCGAGTACGGCCTCGACCCGCACAGGGTCGCCGTCTACGGCGAGTCCGCGGGGGGATACCTGGCGTCGATGGTCGGCACCACCGGCGGTGTGAGCGGGTTCGAGGCGGGCCCGCACCAGGACCAGAGCAGCCGGGTCCAGGCGGTGGTGAACTGGTACGGCCCGTCCGACCTGTCCAAGACCCCCGCCGACTTCGATCCCGCGACGCGCGCGGCGCAGGAGAACTCCACCGACGACGCCCGGGTGAAGTACGTCCTGGGTCCGAACGACCCGACCCGGTTGCTGGACGCGCCGGCCGCCGTGGCCGCGGCCGACCCCGCCACCTACGCGAGCCCCGACGACGCCCCGTTCGTCCACTTCCACGGGTCCGTCGACCGGATCGTCTCCCCGAGCCAGAGCCTCCTCCTCCACCACGCGCTCCTGGCCAAGGGGGTCCCGACCACGAGGTTCCTGGTCGAGGGCGCGGGGCACGGCCCGGCCGTCCCCCCGGGGGACGCCTCCACCCCGGTGTGGAACACCCTCCGGGTGATGGGCCCCCTCACGACGTTCCTCGGGACGCGACTGTCCTGACCGGCCCGGCGGGAACGCCGGTCAGGACTCCCGGGCCGCCGTGTCGACGAGGTCGGCGACCTCGACCGGGCGGGAGGCGAGGGAGGCGTGGCTGGCGTCCAGCTCGATGGTCCGGCGGGGGTTCATACGGCGGGACATCGCGTACTGGTTCTCGGGGTTGATCATGCGGTCCTCGGTGGAGACCTGGTACCAGCTGGGCTTCCTGCGCCAGGCGGGGTCGGTGATCGGGGTGCCGAAGGTCTCGCCGAGGGGGGCCTTCTGGGTGACGGCGAGGACGAAGCCCTCGTCCTCGGTGAGGTCGTGGCAGAAGCTCTCGTGGTACTTCTCGGGCTTGATCCAGAGGTAGCCGTCGGAGTCGGGGACGATGTTGGCGAACGCGGCCGGCGGGACGTCCTGGCTGAGCTGGCCGGGGCTCTCGCCTGCGTCGGGGGCGAAGGCGGCGACGTAGACCAGGCCCGTGACGTTGGGCAGGTCGCCCATCTCGGTGAGGACGGCGCCGCCGTAGGAGTGGCCGACCAGCAAGACCGGGCCGTCGATCTGCTGGACCATCTTGCGGGTGCGTTCGGCGTCGTCGGCGAGGGAGGTCAGGGGGTTCTCGACGGCGTGCAGGTCGGTGTGGCCGCGGCGCTTCAGTTCGAGGATGACCTTGGTCCAGTGGGCGGCGCCGCCCCAGAAGCCGTGGACGAGGACGATCGCGGGCAGGTCAGCCATGGGCACGGACCCTTCGTGTGGCACGGGCACGGAAAGGGGCCGACGGCCCCGTTTCACCGTAGGGGCGCCGCGCCGGGGCCGCCACCGTGACCACCGGGCCGGGGAGGGAGGGCCCGCGGGCGCCCCTCAGGCGCTCTTGACCCGGGGGGCGGGCCGTCGGGGGCCGGTGCCGTGCTTCAGGAGGCTGCGGATGGGGTGCCAGAGCTCGGCGTCGTCGTCGGGGGCGGTGCGCCAGACCAGGCCGTCCGGGTGGTGCAGGACCGCGGTGATCTCGTCGGGGGTCGGCGGTGCGAGGTTGCCGCGCAGGTAGACGGAGCGCAGCCCGAGGTTGCGCAGCCGGGTCAGGGCGCGGGCCCGGTTGCCGGCGACGACCAGGACCCGGACCCGGGCGCCGGGCTCGGTGCGGGTGGCCGGGGCGGCGCCGGGGTCCGGCAGGTTCAGGGCCACGACCACGTCGCCGTTCGGCAGTCGGCAGAATCCTCCGGCACCCATCCCTCGTCACACCTCCTGTCGGACGCCTCCGGAGATCCTCGGGAGCGGGCCGTCCGTTGAATCTTGTAAGACATCGCGTCAATAGGACCGTACTCCGGCACCTAAACACGAGCGGCCGCCACCCCGCTAGGGGGTGGCGGCCGATCATGGCTTGACCTGCGGAAACGTCCTTACTTGGTGGAGGGCCCCACCTGGACGGTGATCGTGGAGCCGTCCCACGGCTGGTTCACGATCTTGATCTTGGTGTTGGTGTCCGGGACCTTGACGCTGGCGCCCGGGTTGGCGGCGTCCCAGTAGGTGCCCTTGCGGTCGTCGAAGACCGAGACGCCGCGGTGCGCCGGGACCTTCGTCGGGACGCCCGCACTGTGGAGCGTGAACGCCTCCGAGCGGCGCAGGCTGAAGGTGGAGTCGAAGGACTGGATGCGGTTGCGCATCAGCGTGCCGTCGGACCACTTCAGCGGGGCCGGGCTGGCGTCCACCGGCAGGACCAGGCCCTCGCCCGGGTGCTGCTTGGTGTTGTTGTTCTGCTGGGAGGTGTCCCAGAGCCAGACCAGCAGGCCGCGCTGGTACGCGTAGTGCTCCACCCAGTCCGAACGGGCCGGGGCGAAACCGAAGTTGTACGGTCCCACGGCCAGGGTGCGGTCGTAGGAGACGTACTGGCGGTTCTCGGCCAGGTAGTACTGCTCGTACTCGTTGGTGAAGGATTCGCCGATGCGGGAGAAGCCCTTGGTGACCCAGCCGCCCGCGTCGGTCTCGGCGCCGTCCGCGAAGACGGTCGTCCCGTCCGCGGTGACCTTCAGCGCGTCACCGGTGAAGCCGAGGCCGCCGGCGCCGCCGTCGGTGGCGTAGCGCAGCCGCAGGTCGACCTTCTTGCCCGCGTAGGCGTTCAGCGGGTAGACGAGGGCCTTGTGGCCGCCCGAGACGCCGCTCAGCGCGGGCCGGTCGGCGCCGTCGCGGACGAGCGGGCCGCCGCCGGCGGTGCCGTCCAGGGCCGTCCAGTTGGCGCCGCCGTCCGTGGAGACCTCGGCGTACAGGTAGTCGTAGTTCTCCTCGATGTCCCACCAGCCCTGGAGGGACAGCTCCGCCGTGGTGCGACCGGTCAGGTCCACCGAGCGGGTCAGGGCGTTCTGGAGGTTGTCGCCGCGACCGCTCCACCACTGCTGGGCGCCCTCGGCGGGCGTCGTGACCTTGGTGGTCTTCTTCTTGTTCGGCAGTTGGACGATCAACGCCTGCGGGTTCTTGGTGTTGTACGCCGACACGCCCAGACGGTGGGTGGACGCGGTCGCCGCGCGGGCGAGGTCGTAGTCCAGCCAACCGAGCTGGAGCTTGTCCCAGGCCGTCATGTCACCGGGCAGGTCACCGATGGTGTCCTTGCCACGGCCGAGCCACGAACCGCTGGACATCAGCGACCAGAAGCCGGTGGAGTTCTCGGCGCCGCCGCCGGAGGTGTCGTACAGGTCGGGCAGGCCCAGGTCGTGGCCGTACTCGTGGGCGAAGACGCCGAGGCCGCCGTTCTCGGGCTGCACGGTGTAGTCGCCGACCCAGACGCCGGTCTCGCCGATCTGGGTGCCGCCGGCGCGGTTGTTGCCCGGGCCGGTGCGCCCGGCGTCGCTGCCGTACGCGTACCAGCGGTGTGCCCAGAGCGCGTTGGGGCCCTCGGCACCGCCGCCCGCGGACTCGTCCTCGCCCGCGTGGACCAGCTGGAAGTGGTCGATGTACCCGTCGGGCTCGTTGAAGTTGCCGTCCTGGTCGAAGTCGTACCGGTCCCAGGCGTCGTAGGCGGAGAGCTGCTGCTTGATCTGCGCGTCCGTCTGGCCGGCCGCCTTCTGGTCGCGGACCCAGGCGTTGACGCCGTCGCGGACCGCGTCCCAGGCGTTGACGCAGTTGGAGGAGCCGCAGAAGTTGGAGCCGTAACGGGCCTCGTTGTAGTCGACCTTGACCCAGTCGGAGACGGTGCCCTCGACGGAGTAACGGCCGGAGGACGCCTTCTCGTAGTACGTCTTCAGGGACTCCTTCTTGTGGCCCTTGCCGTCGAAGCCGGTGCCGAAGTAGAGGTCCTGGAAGTGCTCGCGGTTGTAGTCCGCCTGCCACGCCGTCGAGTTGTCCTGGGCGCGGTCCGGCTTGGGGATCTTGTTGTGCGCCGGACCGGGCGTGCCGCCGTACTTCAACACGGGCGGCTTGGGGCCCTCCGGCCCGTCCGGGTCGTGCTGGGTGGTGTTGTCGACCTTGTCGCCGAACTCCAGCAGGATCGTGAAGATCTTGTCGGTCTTCTCCCGGCCGAGCTCCACGTACTTCCGGTCGTCGAGCTTGACGACCTTCGACGCGCCCCGCCGCTGGACGGTGGCGTCGCCCGCGAGGACCTGCTCCAGCGCGGATTCGCGCTGCTCCGCCCGGGCCTCGCTGAAGGGTCCTTCGAGGTCGTGCTCGACGTGCCCCTTCACCGTGGCCGGGTCCTTGCGGTCGGCGGCCGGGACGGGGGCCCCGGTCTCCGGTGCGGCCAGGGCCGGGCCGGTGTACGCGGCGGTGGCCGCGGCGAACGCCACGGCCACCGCGGCGGCCCTGAACGTCCTGCTTCTTCTGGTCACGTGACGGTGTCCTCCCCTGCGCCCCGCGGATCGCGGCCGTTTGGGGGGTCCCGGAGCGGGGAAGGCCGCGCGCGGTGTGCGCGTCACAAGTGCGGTCATTCGATCGGAGTTACAGAAGAAAAGACAGACCTTGACTTGAACATCTCAACGCACTATGCAGGGCGGCGGATCCGCTATCCGGACGCCCGGTACGCCCCGTCGTACGTGCCTCCGCGACCCAACCGGCGCACCTCGCAGCCCACTTGGCGGAACCGGTGAATCCGTGCGCCCCCTCGTGCACCCGGACCGTGGGGTGCGTCACGCTTACCGTCGGGTTCCCTGGGCATGGAGGCGGAGGAGTCGCCCCGGACGTGCCCCCGTACGATGTTCCCGCGCCCGGGAAGCACCGCAGCACGTCCTAAGCCCCGTACCCGAGAAGTCCCGAGGACTGATACGCGATGCCTCGTCCGACTGCCGCACAGATCGCCTACGGAACCGTCACCGTCGTCTGCTCGACGATCGTCATGCTGCTGCTCTCCCGGACGGGTTCGGGCATCGCCGTCGCGGTGGTCACGGTCGCCGCGCTCGGCCTCGGCCTCCTGGTGGCCGCCACCGTGCCGCTGGCCGCACGGGTCCCCCGGACCGCCCGCGTCTCGCCGCGGGCCGAGGACGTCTCGGTGCCGCGCATCCCCGGGCAGCGCACCGGCGGTTCGCCCCGGCCGGGCGCCGGCCCCTTCGACGTGCGGGGCGGGGCGGCGCGGCGACCGGACGGCGTGCGACGGGGCGCGGTGCCACCGGCGCGGACCCCACGGCCCTGACCGCACGGACCCCGCACCGGCTCAGACCGTGCTGACCTCGACGGTCTTGGCGGGCTTGTCGTGCAGGCCCTGCTTGTACGGCTTGTCGAAGAAGCTCCAGCCACCCGCGATCGCGGTCCACACGCAGGCGCAGCAGAAGGCGAACGGCAGCCAGAGCACGGCCGCCCGGAGCAGCGAGGTCTGCACGGACGGGGTGGCGCCGTCGGAGAGGTTGGCCACCCGCATCTTGAACAGCCGTTTGCCGACGGTCTGTCCGGTCCGGGAGATCAGCACCGTGTCGTAGCCGATGTAGAGGACCGCGGCGAGCACCGACTGTCCGAAGGACTTTCCGTACTCGACGTCGTCCGGGTCCACGGAGTAGCCGGAGAGGCCGAAGCCCCAGGAGAGCAGCCAGACCACCACCCCGACGATGACCATGTCGACGATCCGGGCGAGGACGCGTTTGCCGCTGTCGGCGAGCGGGGGCATGCCGGCCAGCGGGTCGGGGGCGCCGCCGTACCCGCCGTATCCGCCGCCGTACGGGCCGCCGCCGTAGGGGGAGCCGCCGCCCGCGGGGGGCGGCGGCGCTCCGTACGGGGAACCGCCCCCCGGCGGGGGCGTGCCGCCGGGCGGCGGGGGGCCCCAGGCCGGGCCGCCACTGGAGGGGGGTGGCGGCCCGCCGGGTCCTCCGGGCGGCGGCCCGCCCGGAGGGCCGGACGGCGGGGAGCCGGACGGCGGAGGGCCGGACGGCGGAGGGCCGGACGGCGGAGGACCGGCCGGCGGGGGGCCGTTGCCGGCCGGCGAGCCCTCCGGGGGCGGGTCGTAGGGGGAACCGCCGGGGGACGGCGGCGGCTTGCTGAACGGGTCGTCGTCTTCCGGCTGTCCGGGCCGCGGCGGTTCGCTGCTCATGGCCCGAGTGGACCGCGAACCCCCTGGTCCCGCATCCGGCGCGCATCCGTCCGGGCGACCGTGCGCCGGGCCGTCAGCGGGCGACGAAGGTCCCGGCCGCCTTGTCGTGCCAGCCCTGGCGCCACGGCCGGTCGAAGACCGCCCACACCACCCCGACCAGGCCGACCAGCAGCAGGCCCGGCACGGTCAGCACCAGGAACCGGCGCAGCGCCGACGCGAACGACGGGCGGTCGTGCGCCTCGATGTCCTGCACCCGCAGCCCCAGCAGTCCCTTGCCGGCGGTGCGGCCCCAGCGGGCGGTGGGCAGCACCTCGAACACCAGGCCCGCCAACAGCAGTGCCGCCAGGACCGCCCCCAGGTAGGTGGCGGTGGTGCCGTCCAGCAGCCACACGGTGACCGTCCGGCCGGAGAGCTTCGCCGCCTCGATCTTGTGGTCGAGGTGGTCGGCGGCCCGCAGGCCGAGCGGTACCGCCACCGCTCCGGTCGCCGAGGCGATGAGGGCCGAGTCGAGCAGCCGGGCCAGCAGCCGTCGACCCCATCCCGCGGGCCGGGCCGCGGCCTGGGCCTGGGCCACGGCCAGGAAGGGGTCGCTGGTCGGCGGCTTCCACGGGATCACCGGTGCCTCCGCCCGGCCCTCGCCCGGGCCGGTGGCCGGCGGCACCGGCACGGTCGCGGCGAGGGCGGCGGGGGGCTGCGCCCAGGGGGCGGCGCCGCCGGGGCCCGCCGTCTCGGCGGGCGCGGGCAGCGGCGGCGCCGGGGCCGGCGTGGCGACGGGGGTCGTACGGGGTGCCGGCGCCGTGGGGGTCGCGGGGGGTGCCGGGCTCGCGGCGGGCGGCCGTCGGTCGCCGCCGGGGCCCTGCTGGTGCGGCAGGGGCGGGGCGGAGTCGGTGGCGGCGCGGGGCGGGCGGTGGAAGGTCAGGGTGCCGTCGTTCGGGCGGGCGCCCCGGTCGCCGCCGGGACCCGGCAGGGCCGGCGGGGCCACCGCTTCGGGGGCGGGCGAGGGGGTCGGGACGCCGGGGGCGGCCACCCGGGGGTCGGGGACCGGGGAGCCCCAGGAGACCTTGCGGTCCGGGTCGCCGGGGACGGCCGGCCGGGCCGGGCTCGTGCCCCAGGAGGCGGCCGGCCCGGGGCGGTTGCCGTGCGGGGACGGCTGCGGCTCCTCGTCGAAGAAGACCGGGCCGGTCTCCTCGGCGGGCGGGGCGGGCGTCGGTGCCTGGGGGGTGTGCGGGAGGGCACCGTCGACGGGTGCGGGACGGCTGGTGCCGGGGACCCAGGCGGCGCCGTTCCAGTACCGGACGTAGCCGGGGATGGAGGGGTCCGGATAGTAGCCCTCGCGGGGCGTCTCTTCGCCGGGTGCCGGGGTTGGGGCACTCATGTCCGTCGTCCCGTATCTGCTCGGTGGTGGGTGATGAGGGTTCCACATCTACCAGACGCGCGCCCCCGACTGCCCGGCTCCGGCGGGACGCCCCCCTTTCCGGGCAACGCGCTTCCCCCACCGGGACGGTGGTCCTCCCGGAAGCCGCCGGGGAGCGAATCGATCGCGCCACGGACCGATGCGGAACGGTCCGCTTCGGTCTGGAAAAAAACTTCTGGGAACTCGCGTAATGCTCCCGGGCCGGCGCGCTCTCCACTCGTAAGGGCCCGCTCCGGGTCCGTGACGAGGAGAGGACGTACGACATGCACACCGTGGTGGAACGCGAGCTGGAACTCCGACTGGTCCTGTCGCCCGAGCGCAGCATCCCGGTGCCGGCGCTGCTGGCGTACCGGACCGAGGACCCGTTCGCCGTGCACGTCACCTTCCACATCGGCACCGCGCACCCGGTCAACTGGACGTTCTCCCGGGAACTGCTGATCGAAGGTGTGTTCCGGCCCTGCGGGCAGGGCGACGTGCGGGTGTGGCCGACCAAGGCGGACGGGCGCAGCGTGGTCCTGGTGGCGCTGACCTCGCCGGACGGTGACGCCCTGTTGGAGGCCCCGGCCGCGCCCGTGTCGGCGTGGTTGGAGCGCACCCTGCGGATCGTCCCCCCGGGGACGGAGGCCGACCGGTTGCGGATCGACGACGGGCTCGCGGCGCTGCTGGCGCCCACCCCGGACCGGGGGCAGGAGGAGTCCCGGCCCTCCGACGGGGCGCAGGACGCGGAGTGAACGGGCCCGTCACCGACCGGCGCCGGTCGGGGCGGCCCGTCCGGGTCGGGGACGCCCGGCGGGTCGGAACCCGCCGGACCCGTGCCGGGGCGCGGGGCCGCACCGCCGGTGGGGCCTATCCCGCGTCCGGGGCCATCGGTGTGAACCCGCACGCGCTCCCCCTCGCCCGCCGGGGCGGCGGCGCCGGGCCGGGCCACAGTGAGCCCCATGAAGGCCAGCACAGCCAGCACCACCAGCGCGATCCGGGCCCTGGAGCACCTCGACGACGACCCGCCGCCACCGGTGCCGGGTCCCCGGTGGCGGCGGGTCCGCCGGGCGTTGCGGGTGGTGGGCGTCGCGGGCCTGGCGGGCGCGGGCGCGGCGGTGCTGGTGTGGTGGCCGCAGCCGCGGAACGCCGCGCCGGCGGCGCCGGCGCCCGGGCCGGGGGCACGGGCGGTGAGCGCGGTGGAGGGCGGCGCCCCGGCCACCACCGCGGAGTTGACGGCGCTGGTCGTCGAGCGGGAGCGGCACCTGCGGGCGCACCCCGGGGACCACGCCTCCTGGGCCCTGTTGGGCACGGCGTACGTCGAACGGGGCCGGCGCACCGGCGACTCGGCGGACCTGCCGCGCGCCGAGCGGGCCCTGAACGCCTCCTTGGCGGCCCGGCCGGAGGGCAATGCGGGGGCGTCGACCGGGCTGGCGCGGTTGGCCGCGGCCCGCGGCGACCATCCGGCCGCCCGCACCTGGGCGCAGCGGGCGGTGCGGCTGGCGCCGCGGCGCTGGCAGGGCTATCCGCCGCTGATCGAGGCGCACCGCGGGCTCGGCGACTTCGCCGCCGCCGGGACGGCCTTGGACTCCCTGCGGGAGTTGCGGGTGCCGGCGGCGGTCACGCGGACGGTGACGGGGGCGCTCTACCGGGAACGGGGGTGGCGGGAGGACGCGGCGGCGAACCTGACGGACGCGGTGGCGGCGGCCCGCACCCCGGCCGAGGAGGCCCGGGCCCGGCACCTGCTCGGCGGGGTGGCGGCGGACCGGGGTGAGGCGGAGGCGGCACTCGGACACTTCGACGCGGCGCTACGGGCCGACCCCGGTCTGCACGAGGCGCTGGCCGGACGGGGGCGGGCGCTGGCGGCGCTCGGCCGCGACACGGAGGCGGTGCACGCGCTGCGGACGGCGTCCGCCCGCCGGCCGGTGCCGGAGTACGCGTTGGAACTCGGGGAGTTGCACGAGGCGACGGGAGCGGCGGACGCGGCCCGGGCGCAGTACCGGTTGGCCCGGGAGCGGCTGCGGGCCCGCGCCGCGCACGGGGTGCGGGACGTCCTGGTGCGCGCCCGGTTGGCAGCGGACCACGGGGACGCGGCGGAACGGGAGGCGGTGGCCCGGGAGTTGGCGGCGGAGGCGGGCCGGGCGCCCCGGCCCGCGGTCTCGGACGCGCGGGGCTGGGTGCTGTTCCGCCAGGGCGATGCCGAGGGGGCGCTGGAGTTGGTGCGCGAGGCGCAGGACCGGGGTCCCCGGATGCCGCTGGTCGCCTACCACCGGGGGGAGATCGAGCGGGAGTTGGGGCGGACTGCCCGGGCCCGGCGCCATCTGGCCGACGCCTTGCGCTGGAACCCCGGCTTCTCCCCCCTGTTCGCCCCCCGGGCCCGTACCGCGCTGGCCGGCCTGGGTTCCCCGGCCCCCGGCGGCCCGGCCCGGACGCACGGCCCGGCCGAACCCCTCACCCCGCCCTCGCCCACGGCCTGAGGAGGGGAGGCGGCCCGGGGGCCGCGGGGGTCACAGGTTGCCGCGCTTCTCCTGCTCCCGCTCGATCGCTTCGAACAGCGCCTTGAAGTTGCCCTTGCCGAAGCCCATCGAGCCGTGCCGCTCGATGATCTCGAAGAACACCGTGGGCCGGTCCTGGACCGGCTTGGTGAAGATCTGGAGCAGGTAGCCGTCCTCGTCCCGGTCGGCGAGGATCTTCAGCTCGCGCAGGGTCTCTACGGGGACCCGGGTGTCGCCGACCCATTCGCCGAGGGTGTCGTAGTACGAGTCGGGGGTGTCGAGGAACTGGACGCCCGCGGCGCGCATCGTCCGCACCGTCTCCACGATGTCGTTGGAGGCGAGGGCGATGTGCTGGACGCCCGCGCCGCCGTAGAACTCCAGGTACTCGTCGATCTGCGACTTCTTCTTGGCGACGGCGGGTTCGTTGATGGGGAACTTGACCTTGAGGGTGCCGTCGGCGACGACCTTGGACATCAGGGCGGAGTACTCGGTGGCGATGTCGTCGCCGACGAACTCCTTCATGTTGGTGAAGCCCATGACCTCGTTGTAGAACGAGACCCACTCGTTCATGCGACCGAGTTCCACGTTGCCGACGCAGTGGTCGACGGCCTGGAAGGTCCGCTTGGCGGGGGGCGCCACGAGGGGTTCGGCCGCGGTGTACCCGGGCAGGTAGGGGCCCTCGTAGGCGCGCCGCTCGACCAGGGAGTGCCGGGTGCTCCCGTAGGTGGCGATGGCCGCGAGGACGACGGTGCCGTGTTCGTCGGTCACCTCGTGCGGTTCGGTCAGGCCCCGGGCTCCGTGCGCGACCGCGTACGCGTAGGCCGCACGGGCGTCGGGTACCTCGATGGCGAGGTCGACGACGCCGTCACCGTGCTCGGCGACGTGCTCGGCGAGGAAGCGGCCCCGGTCGCTGACCGCCTTGATCACGGAGGTGAACACGAAGCGGGCCGAACCGTTCTCCAGGACGTAGGAGGCGGTCTCCCGACTCCCGTTCTCCGGGCCTGCGTAGGCCACGAGCTTCATCCCGAACGCGGTCGCGTAGTAGTGGGCCGCCTGCTTGGCGTTGCCCACGGCGAAGACGACCGCGTCCATGCCCTTCACCGGGAAGGGGTCGGCCCCGCGTGCGGTGGTGGGGGCGGGGTTCAGGTGCGCAGGAGTAGCTGCCATGCCGGCAGGCTCCTCCCGTTCCACAAGGTGCGCAATAGTTTGCGTTTTTAGTGGGCATTCTGACTAGGCAGAAGCCCGTCGGACCGGTCTTTCTGTACAAGGTGACCATGCGGAGGCCCTGGTGGCGATCGATCATTTGGACGGCCGGTTGCTCGTGCTGTTGGCACGCGAACCGCGCTTGGGGGTGCTGGAGATGTCCCGCCGCCTGGGGGTGGCCCGGGGCACGGTGCAGGCCCGGTTGGACCGGCTCCGGTCGAACGGGGTGATCCGCGGCTTCGGCCCGCAGGTGGACCCGGCGGCGCTCGGCTACCCGGTGACCGCCTTCGCCACGCTCCAGATCCGGCAGGGCCAGGGAGCCGACGTGCGGGCACACCTGGCGACCGTCCCGGAGGTGCTGGAACTGCACACCACCACCGGCAGCGGGGACATGCTGTGCCGGCTGGTGGCGCGTTCCAATGCGGACCTCCAGCGGGTCATCGACCTGGTGGTGGGCTTCGACGGCATCGACCGGGCGGCCACCGCCATCGTCATGGAGAACCCGGTGCCGCTGCGGATCATCCCCCTGGTCGAGCAGGCGGCCCGGGAGTGAGCCGGGCCACGGACCCTTCACGCAAAGAGCCCTTTGCATAGAACCCTTTGCATAGCTATCTTTGGATGCATGGACGAGAACGCGCCCGGCGCCACCGGGACCCCCGACCCCCGTGCGTCCGCGCAGGAGCCGACGCCCCCCGCCCACCGACGGAGGGTCCGTCACCTCGACGCCCGCACCCTCCGCGGGCTCGCCCACCCGCTACGGATGGCACTGCTGGGCGCACTGCGCCGCGGCGGACCCGCCACCGCCTCCCAACTCGCCGGGAAACTGGGTGAGTCGAGCGGAGCGACCAGCTACCACCTGCGCCAACTCGCCGTCTACGGCTTCGTGGAGGACGCCCCCGAGCAGGGCCGGGGGCGGGAGCGGTGGTGGCGGGCCGTGGACGAGGGCACCGACTTCGGTCACGAGCTGATGCAGGACACCGACCCGGAGACGCGGGGCGCGGCGAGCGTGTTCCTGCACGAGATCGCGAACATCCACAGCCGGGAGCTGACCACCTGGATCGCCACCCGCGAGGACTGGTCCGAGGAGTGGGCGCGGGCCACCGACCTCAGCGACTTCACCCTCCGGCTGACGCCCGAGGAGAGTCGGGAGCTCTCCGAGCGGATGCACGCCCTCCTCGCCGAGTACCGGCCGGCGACGACCGAGGACACCGACGCGGCCACCGACCGGGTCCGCGTCCACCTGCACCTCTTCCCGCAGCACACCTCCTAATGCTGTTGTCAAGCGGCGACTGTGACAGGGAGTTCACGTTGGAAGCGCTGTCCGTCACGGATGAGGGCCCACAGGACGTTGACCCGTCGTCGGGCCAGGGCGAGGAAGGCCTGGGTGTGCCGCTTGCCCTCAGCGCGCTTGCGTTCGTAGAAGCGGCGCGACTCCTCGCAGCTGCGGATGCTGATGAGCGCGGAGGTGTAGAAGACGCGCTGCAGGCCGCGGTGGTAGCGCCGGGGGCGGTGCAGGTTGCCGCTGACGTTGCCGGAATCGCGGGGCATCGGGGCGACCCCGGCGAAGCCCGCCAGGCGGTCGGCGCTGCCGAAGCGGCTCATGTCGCCGGCGGTGGCGGCCAGGAACTCCGCTCCCAGCAGGGGGCCGATGCCGGGCATGCTGGCGATCACGTCGGCGAGGTCGTGCTCGCGAAACCGGGCCGCAACGAGCTTGTCGATCTCTGCGATCTGCTCGTTGAGGCCCATCACCTCCTTCGCCAGGGTGTGGATCACCTGCGCGGCGACCTTCTCCCCGGGGAGGGCGGTGTGCTGGCGCTCGGCGGCTGTCAGGGCGGCCTGGGCCAGCGTGTCGGCCCCGCGGACCTTGCGATTGCGCAGCCAGGTCTCCAGCCGGCTGCGGCCGGTCCGGCGCAGGGAGGCCGGTGTCTGGTAGCCGGTCAGCAGAACCAGCGGGCCGACGTTACCCAGGTCCAGGGCGCGCTCCAACGCGGGGAAGATGCTGGTGAGTTGGCCGCGGAGGCGGTTGATCCGGCGGGTGCGGTCGGCGTTCAGGTCGGCGCGGCGGTTGGTGAGGATCCTCAGCTCGACGGCGTGCTCGTCGTCCGGCCGGATGACGGCCAGGTCCCGGCGCATCCGGGCCTGGTCGGCGATGACGGTGGCGTCCTTCGCGTCAGTCTTGCCCATGCCCCGGTAGCCGGCCGAGGCCCGGTTGACCGCCAGGCCGGGTATGTAGACCAGTTGCTGGCCGTGGTTGAGGAGCATGTTGATCAGCAGGGCGGCCATGCCGTCGGCGACGTCGACCGCCCAGACCACGTTCTCGTCGATGGCCAGTACGTCGGCGAGCAGGGCCAGCAGTTCCGGCTCGTCGTTCAGGACCCGGCGCGAGAGCAGCTTCCTGCCCTCTGTGTCCAGGACCACGCAGTGGTGGTGGGTCTTGCCGATGTCCGTCCCCGCCCAGATCTGGACCACCTGTTCCTCCGGTCGTTCGATGTGCACTGTTCGTCCGGACGACCTCGCCAGCGTGGTCCTACTCAGCGATGCACCCGAGGGGCCCGCAGCTCCTAATCAGCGGTCGAGTCGTCGTGAGACACCGGGCGGCCAGGTGAGCTGAACCATCGAGGGCAACCGACTGAAAGCCATACCCGGTGTCTCTGGATCTCTGGACCCTACGACGGCCCGTCCGACCCACCAACAACGTAGGACCGACTGACCGCCGCCCCGGGGCCCTCGCCCGTCCGCCGTCCCCTCCCCGCACCCGTTCCGTCCCGGAAGGAGCACGTCGTGCATCCCGACGTCCATCTGTTGCTGCACCACCAGCGCGCCGCCGCACTGCACGCGGCGGCGCCCCCGAGGCCCGCCCCGGCCCGGGCGCCCCGCGCCCTGCGGGCCCGACTGGGCTGGACCCTGGTCGAACTCGGACTGCGCCTGGCCACCGCGCCCCCGCGGCTCGGGCACGGCGGCGCCTGACCCGGCGAACGGGGCGGGCGCGGCCGTCCGGACGGGCGCGCCCGCCCCGTCACTGACGGCGGGGGCCGCTCCCGGTCAGCAGCTGGGGACCTTGCCGCCCGCGTCGAGGGCCTTCAGGGAGTCCACCGCGCCCTTGAGGTCGGTGACCGGGATCAGCCGCAGCCCCTCCGGGAGTTCGGCCCGGGCGTCGCCGCACTCCGCCCGGGGGACCAGGAAGACCGTCGCGCCGTCGCGCCGGGCGGCCTGGGTCTTCAGGGAGACCCCGCCCACCGGACCGACCTGGCCGTCCGCGGTGATGGTGCCGGTGCCGGCGATGGTCCGGCCGCCCGTGAGGTCGCCGCCGCTGCCGTCGCCGTCCAACTTGTCGATCACCCCGAGGGAGAAGAAGAGTCCGGCGCTGGGGCCGCCCACGTCGGCGAGCCGCAGGGTGACCCGCACCTCGTCGGGGCTGCGGCCCAGGTAGCCGAGGGCGGCCTGCACCGCGGTGTGCTGGGACTTCTCCATCTCGCGGGTGTTGTGCTGCTCGATCTCCCGGGTGGAGTCCCCGGCCGGGTACACCGCGTCGTAGGGCATCACGGCCCGGTCCTCGCGGAACCAGCCGTCCCAGACGGAGCCGAAGTCGACGTCGGTGCCCGGACCCGTGGCCTCGATCGTGGTCATCCGCAGCTGGCCCTCGGTGCTGCGGACCGGCGCTCCCTCGATGGTGATCACGGGGGTGCCGTCGTTCTTTCCGAGGACGTCCGCGGTCAGCCCGGGTTGGGCGATGACGAAGGGCAGCGGGGCGAAGAGCGCGGTGGCCACCAGGGCGAGGACCGGGACGGCGCACAACGCGATGGCCTGGAGACGTGTGAGGCGTGGGAGCACCCTGCAACCTTACGGGCACGGGGTGCTCCGTCCCGTGCCCCGGGGACGGTCAGCGCAGGGCGTCGGCGACCTCGCGGGCCGCGTCCACCACCCGCAGCCCCACCCGCTCCGGCACCGAGTCGGAGAGCATGACCACCCCGACGCTGCCCTCCACCCCGGTCACCCCGAGCAGGGGCGCCGCCGCGCCGCTGGCGCCGGCTTCGAGTTCGCCGTGGGTGAGGGTGTAGCCGGGCTGGTCGCGCACGCCCTGTCGGGCGGCGAGGATGGCCCTTCCCGCGGCGCCCCGGTCCAGGGGGTGGCGGAACCCGGTGCGGTACGCGACGTGGTAGTCGGTCCAGGTGGGTTCGACCACCGCGACGGCGAGGGCCTCGGCTCCGTCCACCAGGGTGAGGTGGGCGGTGGCGCCTATGTCCTCGGCGAGCGCGCGCAGCGCGGGCAGCGCCGCCTCCCGGACCAGGGGGTGCACCTGTCGGCCCAGGCGCAGCACGCCGAGCCCGACCCGGGCCCGGCCGCCGAGGTCCCGGCGGACCAGGGCGTGCTGCTCCAGGGTGGCGAGCAACCGGTACACGACGGTGCGGTTCACCCCGAGCTTGGTGGACAGTTCCGTCACGGTGAGGCCGTGGTCGGTGTCGGCGAGCAGCTTGAGGACGCGCAGTCCTCGGTCGAGCGTCTGAGAAGTCTCCGCGGTCACGACGCCCACTCCTTCGGTGATGAGGGGTCCGTGGCGTCCTCCGCGGACGGTCGGACCCGCCCGTCCCGGGGCGGTGCGCCCGCGGAGGTTGCCGGCAGCCAAGGCGGCCCGGGGCCCACGGGCGTGGCCCACCGGCACACCGGCTGCGCTCCGCGGCGGCGCTGCCACGGGGCGTGTGCGTTGCGGGGACCCTAGCGACCCGGTTCGCTCAGCGGAAGGCTCCGTCCAGAATCCGGTCTCCAACTGACGAGTAGCGTCCGTTTAATGGCATTTTGCTCCTGAGTTCTGTCATTTCCGGACCTCGTTGGGGGGGCGTACGCCGGCGCGGGGTCGGTCCGGAGCCTTCGAAGCTCCGGACCGACCCCGCGCCCTGGGCAGAAGAAGCGCCTCAACGCATCCGGGTGGCCCACTCCCGCACCTTGTCGATGCGCTGACGGAGCTGGCCCGCCGTGGCCTCCGCGCTGGGCGGGCCGCCGCAGACCCGGCGCAGCTCGGTGTGGATCACCCCGTGCGGCTTGCCGCTCTGGTGCACGTAGGCGCCGACCAGGGTGTTGAGCTGCTTGCGCAGTTCCAGCAGTTCCTTGTGGGAGACCACCGGCCGCCGCTCGGCCGGCAGTTCCAGCAGGTCGGCCTCCTCGTCGGGCTTGCGGCGCGAGTGGGCGATCTGCCGGGCCTGCCGCTTCTGGAGCAGCAGTTGCACCTGGTCGGGTTCGAGGAGCCCCGGGATGCCCAGGTAGTCCTGCTCCTCCTCGCTGCCGGGGTGCGCCTGCATGCCGAACTCGGCGCCGTCGTAGAGGACCCGGTCGAACACGGCGTCCGACTCCAGCGCCTCGAAGGGCAGCGCGTCCTGCTCGCCGGTGTCCTCGTCCTGCTCCCGGTTCGCCTCCTCCAGTTCCTTCTCGGACTCGGCGTACGGGTCCTCCTCGCCCTCCTTCTTCGGCTTGTCGAGGACGTGGTCCCGCTCCACCTCCATCTCGTTGGCGAAGCCGAGCAGGTCGGGCACGGTGGGCAGGAACACCGAAGCGGTCTCGCCGCGCCGGCGGGAGCGCACGAAACGGCCCACGGCCTGCGCGAAGAACAGCGGCGTGGAGATGGTGGTGGCGTAGACGCCGACGGCCAGCCGCGGCACGTCGACCCCCTCCGACACCATGCGCACCGCGACCATCCAACGGTCGTCGTTGTGGCTGAACTCGTCGATGCGGTCCGAGGCGCCCGAGTCGTCGGAGAGCACCAGGGTGGCCTTGTCGCCGGTGATCTCCCGGATCAGCTTGGCGTAGGAGCGGGCCGAGTCCTGGTCGGAGGCGATCACCAGGCCGCCCGCGTCGGGGATGCCCTTGCGGACCTCGGTCAGCCGGCGGTCGGCGGCGCGCAGCACGTTCGGCATCCAGTCGCCGCGCGGGTCGAGCGCGGTCCGCCACGCCTGGGAGATCGCGTCCTTGGTCATCGGCTCGCCGAGCCGGGCCGCGATCTCGTCGCCGGCCTTGGTCCGCCACCGCATGTTGCCGCTGTACGAGAGGAAGATGACCGGGCGCACCACCCCGTCCCCGAGCGCGCTGCCGTATCCGTACGTGTAGTCGGCGGAGGAGCGGCGGATGCCGTCGTTGCCCTCCTCGTAGGTGACGAACGGGATCGGGTTGGTGTCCGAGCGGAACGGGGTGCCGGTGAGCGCCAGGCGCCGGGTGGCCGGCTCGAACGCCTCCAGGCACGCCTCGCCCCAGGACTTGGAGTCGCCCGCGTGGTGGATCTCGTCGAGGATGACCAGCGTCTTGCGCTGCTCGACCCGGTTGCGGTGCAGCATCGGCCGCACCCCCACACCCGCGTAGGTCACGGCCACGCCCTGGTACGTGCGGCCCAGGGGGCCCGCGCTGTACTCGGGGTCGAGCTTGATCCCTATCCGGGCGGCGGCCTCGGCCCACTGCTTCTTCAGGTGCTCGGTCGGGGCGACCACGGTCACCTGCTGCACCACGTGGTGGTGGAGCAGCCAGGAGGCGAGGGTGAGCGCGAAGGTGGTCTTCCCGGCTCCCGGGGTGGCGACGGCGAGGAAGTCGCGCGGCTGTTCCTGGAGGTACCTGTCCATCGCGCCTTGCTGCCAGGCGCGCAGCTTGCTGGCGGTTCCCCACGGGGCTCGGCCCGGGTAGGCGGGCGACAGGTGGTGCGAAGAGGTGGCGGTGGTAGTCACGGTCTCCGGTTCGACGTGGTCCGGTTCCGGCGGGCCGGTCGAGCTGCCCGCACGGGTATGACAACCGGGCCACCCTACCGGTGGCCGACCCCCGTTCCGGGCGCGAAGGGGCCCGGTCCGCAGGGGGTGAGACCCGCCTCACACACCGGCCCGACCGCCCCCGCGCACCACGTTTCCCGGGGTCAGCGGCCCGGTGCGGGGGCGCCCGCCGGAGGCGCGGCCGGCCCCGGGCGCCGCACCCGGGTGGCGACCCAGACCCCGAGCACGGCCACCACCGCCATCGGCAGGAACACCACCACGAACGCGCCGGTGTGCGCGCCGGCGCCCCCGGTGGTGGCAGCGCCGTGCGCGGCCCCCACCGCGCCGCCGCCCATCGCCGCGAAGGCCGCCCCGCCCACCGCGAGCAACAGCACGTTGGAGAGCCCGTCCGAGATCTGGAGCGCCGCCGAGTTGCTGCCGGCCTCCTGCGGCGCGGACAGTTCCAGCAGCAGCACGCTGGTGGCCGAGATCACCAACCCCATGCCGAGGCAGCCGAAGCCCCAGGCGACCGCCACGATCCAGACCGGCACCGCCGCGAGGAGCACCGTGGGCGCGGTCGCGATCGCCGCGGCCACCAGCACCATCCCCCACGCCATCAACCGGTGCCGGTACGGGGCCACCCGGGCCCGCGACTGGATGAAGCTGCCGAGCGCCCAGGTCGCACCGCCCGCCGCCAGGGAGAGCCCGGCCAGGGTCGGCGACAGCCCGCGCTGGGTCACCAGCATCAACGGGACGAAGGACTCCGCCGCGATGAACGAGCCGGCGGCCATCCCGCGCAGCAGCACCACCGAGGGCAGCCCGCGGGCGGCCCGGTAGGTTCCGCGCGGCAACAGCCCCAGCACCGCCGGGACGAGCAGCGCACCGCCCAGCGCCGCCGGGAGCAGCGAGAGCCAGCGCAGGTCCTGGGCGGCGTACTGCAACAGCCCGGCACCGGCCGAGATCATCAGCGCCAGGCGGATGCGCCGGCCGCGCGGTTCGGCCGTGGTCCCCGGGCCGCCCTCGGGGAGGTCGGCGGGCGGCGGGCCCGAGGCCCGACGGCGTATCTGCGGCAGCGCCAGCGCCAGCGGCACCAGCACCAGGGCCGGGACGCCCAGGAACACCCAGCGCCAGCCCAGGTGCTCGGTCACCGTGCCGGAGGCCAGCGGGCCGACCACCGAGGGCACCACCCAACTCGCCGCGAACGCCGCCATGATCGCCGGCCGCAGCCGCTCCGGGTACGCCCGGCTCACCACCACGTACAGCGCGACGATCACCAGCCCGCCGCCGAGCCCCTGCACGGCCCGCCCCAGGATGAACAGCCACATCAGCCCGGCGGTGCCGGACAGGACGAGCCCCACCCCGAAGGCGAGGATGCCGAGGGCGAGCGGTTTCAGCGGCCCCTGCCGGTCCGCCCACTGCCCGGCCAGCACCATCCCGAACAGGCTGGTGGTGAAGTAGCCGGAGAAGGCGAAGGCGTAGAGCGCGACCCCGTCCAGTTCCCGGGCCGCCACCGGCATGGCGGTGCCCACTGCCGTCGCTTCGAACGCGATCAGCAGGACGACCGACACGATGCCGATGCTCAGGGACCGGTACGCGGGCCCCAGCACCCCGCCCTCGGCGGCCTCGGCGGGCGCGGCACCGGCCGCGGGGGCCGGGGCACGCACCGCGCTGGACGCCGAACCCTTCGGGTGGGCCGGTTGACCGGCGGATTCGGTGATGACGGGGACGGGATCGGGCTCGCCGGGGTCGAAGGGGCTCATGACCACCAAAGGTAAGAGGCGCACCCGGCACCTGGCCATTGCCGGTGCGCGGAAAGCGCCTCCGCCGTTGGTCGTACGTCCCCCCGCACGGGCACCCGCGGGGACGACGGTGGTCGCCGTCCCCGCGGGCCGGGCCCGAGGAACGGTCCCGGGCCACCGCTTGCCGGCGGCGGGGGCCCGACGGAGGATGGCCGGGACCCGCGCCCCGCGCCGCCCGGGACCCCGCACGCCCGGCCGCGGCCCCGGCCCCACCGGCCGGCGGGCAGGCAGGCAGGCAGGCAGCAGCGGAGACGACCCGACGAGAGGCACCGGAGAGCACCATGAGGATCCATCTGACCAGCGTCTTCGTCGACGACCAGGAGAAGGCCCGGCGCTTCTACACGGAGGTCCTGGGCTTCGTGGTGAAGCACGACGTCCCCCTCGGCGAGGACCGCTGGCTGACGGTGGTCTCCCCCGAGGACCCGGAGGGCACGGAACTCCTGCTGGAACCGGACGGGCACCCCGCCGTGCGGCCCTACAAGACGGCCCTGGTCCAGGACGGCATCCCGGCCGCGTCCTTCTCAGTGGCCGATGTCGGCGAAGAGTTCGCCCGGCTGCGCGGGCTCGGGGTGCGCTTCACCCAGGAGCCGTTGGACGCCGGCCCGGTCACCACCGCCGTGCTGGACGACACCTGCGGCAACCTGATCCAACTCCTCCACCAGCGCTGACCCTGCCCGGTCGACGACGCAGGGCCCGGCCGGGGCGCACCGGTACCGGCCGGCGCCCGGGTGTTAGGGTGGGCCCGTACCGCACCTCATGGCGGCCTCCCCCGTTTCCACTCCACGGAGGCATCGTCATGCCCGCACCCCTGAACGTGCGCACCTTCCACCGCGAGGACCGCGACCAGCTCACCGACCTGGTCAACGCCCATGTCGCCGCGGTCGTCCCCGGGGCCGGAGTCTCGGTCAACACGGTACTCAGCAGCCTGGAACGCCAGCCCGACGAGTTCGTCCTCGACCCCTGGGTCGCCGAGCGGACCACCCTCGTCGTCGAACACCGCCACCGCATCGTCGCCGCCGCCCACCTGCTGCGCTACCGCGACGACCTCGACACCGGTGACGACTACCGCGGCACCGGCCACGTCCAGTGGTCCCTCCACCTGCCCGCCGACCCCGACGAGGACACCCCGGACGAGGGCACAGCCGCCGCCGACCTGCTGCTCTCCGCGTGCCTCGCCCAACTCGACCGCTGGCAGGTCCGGGCCCGTCACGCGGACGGACAGCTCCCCTCCCCCGGCGTCTACGGCGTCCCGGCCCCCTGGCCGCACGTCCGGGCGGCGCTGGAACGCGCGGGCTTCGTCCACACCGGTCACACCGAGATCCTGCTGCTCGCCCGTCTCGTCGACCTCCCCGCGCCCCGGTCGGCGGTGCCCGTCCCCGGGCTCACCGTCCACCGGACCCTCGGCCCGTTCGGCACCCGGCTCACCGCCCGGGTCGGCACCGAGGAGCTGGCGCACGTCGAACTCGACACCTCCCTCGACCGCCCCGAACGCCACGCCCGCACCGGCGGCACCGCCGACCTCGTCGACTTCACCCTCGCACCGGACGCCCACCCCGAGTTGTTCCCGTGGCTCCTCGGACGGGCCCGCGCCTGGCTGGAGCTGTGCGGAATCGAGCGGGTGACGGCCTGCGCCACGCCCGACGAGGAGGAGGACCTGGCCCTGCTGGGCGCCGTGGGCTTCCAGGAGCTGACCCGTACGGCACGGGGCTGGGAGCACCGACCCGGCTGAGTCCGCACGCAGGGGGCCCCGCGGTCACGGGGCCCCCTGCCGTCACCCGGTCACCGGTTCAGGTGGTGGAACTTCACCTCCGGGTTCCCCGCGGTCGGCCCGGCCAGCACCGGGCGGGGCCTCCCGCTCAGGTGCCGGTCGAGGAAGGCCGCGACATAGGTCCGGGTGATCCCGGTGGTCCGGGCCGCGGTCATCGGCTCCCGCCCCGGCAGCGCGTAGTGCTCGTTCAGCACCGGCACGTCGGAGAAGCTCAGGTGATTGGTCCCGGCCACCGTCAGCCAGCGCTTCCAGCCGTTCAACCCCGGCCAGGTCTCGTCCCAGGTCCGGTCCGCCCCGCCGGGACGGTGCACCTCGTCGTCGGTCCCCAGGAGCAGGAACGGCCGCCCGTCGACGCCCTGCGGCGGCAGCGCCTCCCAGAAGGCGCCGTCCATGTTGACCCCGGCGCGCACCCGCCGGTCGGCCACCATCGCGGAGGCCGCCGCCGCACCGCCGATGGAGTGGCCGACCATGCCGATCCGCTTCCGGTCGATCGACCCGGAGTGGCGCCAGGCCGGCTCGGCACCGGTCAGCCGGTCGAGGAGGAAGGACACGTCCTTCGCCCGGGTCCGGGTGACCACGCTCGGCGGGACCCCGTCACGGTCCAGCGCCGTGCAGGCGACGCAGGTCAGGAAGCGGCCGTCCGGCATCGAGGTGCCGAAGGACTCGTAGGCGTGGTCCACGGACGCCACCACGAAACCCCGACTCGCCAGGTCCTCCGCCAGGTTGGTCTGGGTGAACCGGGAACCGCTGAAGCCCGGCGACAGCACCACCAGCGGGTAACGCCCCTTCGATATGGGGGCGTTGACCTTTCCGTGGGTGCGCATCCGGCTCACCTGCCCGGCCGGGACGCCGGGCGCGAACCCGTCGACCATGGCCTTCGCCTCCTCGACCGTGGCGTACCGGGCCGGGGCGCCCTTGGCCGAGCGCGCCGTGGGGTAGTGCATCGTGACCAGCAACTCCCGCCCGTCCGCCGTGGGCACCCACGGATCGGTGCGGGAACGGTCCACGAGGTGGAGCACCGAACTCCCCACCCCGTGCTTGCCGGTGGGCTCGGGGAGTCGGGGTGCGGTGGTGGGGACGGCCGGCGCCGTCGAACCGGAGGCGGACGCGGGCTGGGCGACCGCCGTGCCGGCCAGACCTGCGGGCACGGCGAGCGACATCGCGAGGGCGGCCACGACGGCCGCCCGGCTCATTCGGGTCATGGCCACACGGTAGGGCGGCCGCCCGCCGTCCGCATCACCCTGCGGTCGTCCCCGTCCGGGACCGGCCTCACCCCCTGGGCCGAGGGGAACCCGGACCGCATCGCCCTGAAGTACCGCACCGCGTAGGCCCGTTCGCCCGACGGCCAGGTCCCGGATCGACCCGCGGGCCCGTTCGTGAACGGCTCGTTGCGGTCGTGTGACAGGCCCCCGGCCCTCCTTGAGCCCGCCCGCCCCGCCCGCCTACGGTGAGGACGTCACCAGCACACGGCCGTGTGCCCGAGTGGTTCAGGGACTCGCCTGCAAAGCGAGTTACGTGGGTTCGATTCCCGCCACGGCCTCTCCCGCCCCGAACGGGCACGACGGATGGGCGGCACCCAGAGCGGGTGCCGCCCATCCGTCCGTCGGGTCCCGTCCCGCCCTCCCGCCCTACGAGGACCGCCCGGCCCGAACGCGGCGGCAGCGTACGGGCGCACGGGTGTCCCACCCGCTCCCCCGGTGCCGGGCCAGCAGCGGGTCGGTGGCCTCCAGAACGGCACGGACCGCGTCCGCGAGGAGGGGGCGGACGGACGGGGCGGTGAGGGCGTGGGAGCGGGCGGCGGCGTCGACGTGGTGACGGAGCCAGAGGGTGAACGCCAGCGTCGACACGTCGGTGTTGAGGGGGCGGGGCTGGGGGTCGGGCCAGTGCCGGGCGAGGACCTCGCCGGTGGTGCCGTCGACCACCACGTCGGTGTCGGGCACCAGACGGCCGACCGGCACCAGGCGGGCGGCGCGCGGGGGGAGGTCCTCGGGTCCGCCGGTGGCCGGGTGGGGGCGGGCATGGTGGTCGGCGAGGGTGCGCAGGGGGAGCCGTGCGGCGACGAAGTCGCCCTGGGCCTCGGGGAGTCCGACGTCCTGGAGGAAGCGGCGGGTGGGTTCGTGGCGGAGCGCGGCGGGGAGGTCGACGTCCTCGCAGCGACTGATCCGGGCGGCGCCGAACTCCTCCGTCAGCAGCCGGCCCGGCAGTTCGAGGTGCAGGTGGAGTCCGGGGGCCGGCACCCGGGCCAAGGGCCGCACCAGGGCGGCGACCTGCCAGCGGGGCGGGACGGGGGCGCCGTGGAGTTCGGCCCGGAGGAGGTCGAGGAGCCCGCGGGCGGCCTCGGTCGCGGCGGGGAGTCCGTAGCCGGCGTCGGGGGACGGGGCGCCGGTGGTCCAGGGCATCGGCTCCGCGGCCCGGCTCAGCGCCCGTTCGAAGCGGAGGAGCGCCCCGGGATCGCACCCGGGTGCTGCGGGCGTCTCGGTCGTGTCCATGCGGCGGGCCCCCGTGGCGTGTCGGCGAACGGTCGACGGGCCGCGGCCGGTCGTGGTGCGCCGTGGCCCCGAACGCCTGCGACGGTACGGGACCCCACTGACAGGGACCGGGTCAGGCGGTCGGGGAGGTCACCACGGCGGCCTGCGGGCGGATGGGCAGCCGGGCCACCGGCCGGCCGGTGGCCGCCCGCACCGCGGAGGCGATGGCGGCGGGGCTGGTGACCACGGGCACCGCGCTGACGGCCTTGGCCCCGAAGGGCGCGACCACGTCCCGTTCCTCGACGAGTTTGACGATCCGGATGCTGGGGGCGTCGAGGGCGGTGGGCAGGGCGTACCCGGTGAGGTCGGGGTGGCGGACCAGGCCGCGCGGGGTGCGGAGGTTCTCGGTGAGGGCGGCGCCCACGCCCTGGGTGACCCCGGCTTCGATGCGGGCCCTGAGCTGTGCGGGGTTGAGGATCCGGCCGACGTCCTGGGCGACGGCGAGTTCCACCACCCGGACGGAGCCGAGTTCGATGTCGACGTCGACCACCGCGCGGACGGCGCAGAACGCGAGCCCCACGAAGGCGTCGCCCTGGCCGGCCTCGTCGAGGGGCTCGGTGGGGTGGGGGCGGCACTGGGCGGTGGCCCAGAGCTCCTTGCCGTCGAGCGCCTCGCTGACGGTGGTGGACAGCACCCCGTCGTAGGAGGTGATCTTCCCGTCGGCGATCTGGAGCAGTTCGGTGGACATGCCGAACTTGTGGGCCAGCGGCTGGAGGAGTTGGGTGCGGACCATCTTGGCCGCGCGTTCCACCGCGCCGCCGGAGACCCAGGTGTGACGGCCCCGGCAGGCCGCGCCGGCGGAGGGCTGGTCGGTGTCGACGGGGGCGATGTGCACCTCGTCGACGCCCAGCGTCTCCTGGACGATCTGTTGGGCGAGGGTGCTGAAGCCCTGCCCGGTCTCGACGGCGGCGCAGATGACGGTGGCGACGCCGTCGTGGACCTTGACGGTCGCGGTGGAGACCTCGTCGGTGCCCTCCGCCCCGAGCATGTGGACCATGCCGAGGCCGTAGCCGACGCCGCGGCGGATCGCGGAGGGCTCGCCGGCGCCCTCGGGGCCGCCGGGCAGCAGCCACTCGTCCTCGGGGGTGTCCTTGGGCAGCGGGGGCAGCGGGAACTCGCGGACGGCGGTGAGGAGTTCCGCGACGGGCGCGGGGCAGGTGACGGTCTGCCCGGTGGGCAGGGCGTCGCCGGTGGCGAGGACGTTGCGCATCCGCACCTCGGCCGGGTCGGCGCCGAGCGCCCGGGCCAGTTTGTCCATCTGGGCCTCGTAGGCCGCGCACACCTGGAGCGCGCCCTCCCCGCGGACGTGTCCGGAGGGCGGGTTGTTGGTGCGGACCGCCCACCCCTCGACGAAGGCGTTGGGCACCACGTACGGGCCGCAGGCGAAGGCCACCGCGGCGGCGAGCGCCTCCGCCGAGGTGTCGGCGTAGGCGCCGGCGTCCAGCAGCACCTGGGCCTCGACCTTGACGAGGCGGCCCTCGGCGTCGGCGTGGTGGCGGTAGCGCAGCAGGGTGGGGTGGCGGTGGGCGTGGCCGAGGAAGGACTCCTCGCGGGTGGCGGTCAGTTTGACGGGGCAGCCGGTCTTCAGGGCGAGCAGCCCGAGCGGCAGGTGGAAGCCGGGGTCGTCGCGGTCGGCGGTGGCGCCTGGCACTCCGGTGACGACGACCTTGACCCGGTCCGGGGCGAGTCCGTAGCAGGCCGCGGCGAGGTCGCGGTCGCGGTGCGGGTCGGTGGAGGCGACGTACAGTTCGACGCCGCCGTCCGGGCGGGGCACCGCGAGCCCGGCCTCGGCGCCGATGGGGGCCGGGTCCTGACGGCCGATCCGGTAGACGCCCTCGACGATGACGGGGCCGGTGGCCCCGGGGTCGCCGTGGGCCAGCGGGATGTGCCGGATGAGGTTGCCGTCCGGGTGCAGGGCCTCGGCGGAGAACGCCTGCTCCGGGTCGACGACCGGCTCCAGCACCTCGTACTCGACGAGGACGGCGGCGGCGGCCAGCCGCGCGGTGTCCGGGTGGTCGGCGGCGACGGCGGCGATGGGTTCGCCGTGGTGGCGCACCACCTCGGAGGCGAACACGGGGCGGTCGCCCCGGCCGCGGCGGCCGAACACCGGGCTGCCGGGCACGTCCTGGTGGGTGATGACGGCCCGGACGCCGGGCATCGCCCGGGCGTGGGAGGTGTCGACGGAGAGGATGCGGGCGTGCGGGTGCGGGGAGCGCAGCACGGCGGCCCACAGCAGTCCCTCGGCCCACAGGTCGGCCGCGTACGGGAAGGTGCCCTCGGTCTTGGCGCGGGCGTGCGGGGAGGGCACCGAGGCGCCGATGCCGTGCGGCAGCGGTTCGGAGACGGGCGCGGGGTGGGCGGTGGCGGCGGTGATCACGGTCGTCGTGGTCGTGTCGTTGCTCACGCCGCGCCTCCGTCCTGGCCGTAGGGCTCCTGCGCGGTGGGGTGGACGCCGCCCGCGCCGGGGCCCGCCTGGTGCGGGATGCGGGGTTCCCCGGGTGGTTCGGGCTCGGACGCGGCGGCGTGCGCCCGGCGTTCGGCGACCACCTCCTGGACGGCTTCGAGGACGCCGCGGTAGCCGGAGCAGCGGCACAGGTTGCCGCACAGCGCCTGGCGGGCCTCCTGGTCGGAGGGGGCGGGGTTGCCCTCCAGCAGGTCGTGGACGGTCATCGCCATGCCGGGGACGCAGAATCCGCACTGCACGGCGCCGCAGCGGGCCAGGGCCCGTTGGACGTCCGAGGGGTGGCCGTCCGCGGCGAGGCCCTCGACGGTGCGGATCTCGCTGCCCGCGGTGGTGGCGGCGGGCACCAGGCAGGAGGCGACGAGCCGGCCGTCCACCTGGATGTTGCAGGCGCCGCACTCGCCCTGGGAGCAGCCGTCCTTGGCGCCGGCGAGGCCGAGGCGTTCGCGCAGGACGTAGAGCAGCGATTCGCCGATCCACGCCTCGGTGACGGGCCGGTCGACGCCGTTGACGCGCAGCACGTAGGAGATCAGCGGGTGTTCGTCGTGGCGGGCCCCGGGGGCCGGGGCGCCCTCGGGTTCCTCGGCCGCCGGTTCCTCCGCGGGGAGGTCCTCGGGTGCTTCGGCGGTCGGCTCCTCCGGGGCGTCCGCCAGCGGGTCGGCCGGGGACTGCGCGGAGGGTTCCGCGTCCGCGGCGGGTTCCACCTCCGGCTCGGGCCGGTCGGCGGGCGGTTCGGGGGCGGGGTCCGCGGCGACCGGCGGCTCGGGGGCGACGGGTCCGGCCGGGGGCGGCTCCTCGACGGCCGCGGGCTGCGGGGCCGGCGGCTCGGGGGCGGCGGGCGGGCGGTGCGTCGGGGCGGTGTCGGTGCCGTGCGCGGGGGTCGCCTCGTGGACCGGCGTGCCGTGGACGGGGGTGGCGTCGGCGGGGGTGCCGTGCCAGTCGGGGGCCGGGGCGGTGGCCCAGGGCGCGGAGGCGCCGCCGGGCAGGGTGGCGGGCGGGGCGGCGCTCCACTGCGAGGCCAGCACGGAGGTGGTGAACTCGCCGGACTCCTCCGGCAGCTCGCTCTCGGCCAGCGGGATGGACCACTGGCCGGTGGTGCTCGGGGCCGGGTCCTGGCCGGGCGTGGCCGGCTCGGAGCGGGTCGGCAGGGCGTCCGGGAAGGTCCACTGCGCGGTGTCGCCGGTGTCGTAGCCGCCGGTGCGGGGCCGGGGTGCGGCGGCGCCCGCCGGGGCGTGCGCGGTGCCGGTGGTGTGGGCGGTCTCGGTGCCCTGCGCGGGGGTGGGCCAGTCCGGGGCGTGGGGCGGCGCGCCGGAGCTCTGCGGGGCCCAGGCGTCGGCCGGGCCGGCCGCGATGTGCGGCGGGACGTAGCCGTGGCCGGGCGCCGCCAGCGGGGAGCCGGGCAGCCGGTCGAAGACGCCCTCGGGGAGTTGGACGAAGGCGGTGGCGTCGGCACCGGCCTCCGGGTCGTGGTCTCCGTGCGGGATCGGCTCCCAGCCGCCCGTGCCGCGGTGTGCGTCGGTCACGACAGCGCCCTTCCCAGTGCTCGACGGGCCAGCACGGCGACGGTGCGCCGCAGGTGCAGTACGGCGGGCGGCAGCGGCTGGGGCGTGCCGTCCTCGGCGGGTGGTGCGTCCGGGACGCAGGCGGCGGCGACGTACTCGCCGAACGCCCGGAGCGCCTCGGGCACCAGGGTGCGGCTGCCGTCCCAGTCGATGAGGGAGGCGACCCACTGCTCCGCCTCCAGGGGGCGCAGCGGCATCGGGGCGACGGCGCCCACCGCGCAGCGCACCCCGCGTCGGGCCGGGTCCAGGACCAGGGCGACGGAGGCGGTGGCGCGGCCGGGGCCGGTGCGGCCGGTGGCCTTCAGGAAGACCTGGGGGGCGTGCAACAGGGGCACCCGGACGTAGCCGATGAGTTCGCCGCCGCCGAGCCCGTCCATGCCGGTGAGCAGGTGCGAGACGGGGATCTCGCGGCGGGAGCCGTCGGGGCCGGCGAGGATCACGGTGGCTTCGAGCGCGGCGAGCACCGGGAGGGCGTCGCCGGTGGGGGCGCCGGAGGCGATGTTGCCGCCGAGGGTGCCGGCGTTGCGGATCTGGGGCGGGCCGGCGGCGCGCGCGGCGGCGGCGAGCGCCGGGATCAGCGCGGCGAAGTCGGGCCGGCCCATGCGGGCGTGGGTGAGTCCCGCGCCGAGCAGGGCGTGGCCGTCCTGGTACTGCCAGCCGCGGATCTCGCTGATGCGGCCGAGGCCGACGAGCGCGGCGGGCCGCAGCTGGCCGGAGTTGACCGCGGCCATCAGGTCCGTTCCGCCGGCCACGGGTACGGCGGCGGGGTGTGCGGCGAGTGCCGCGACCGCCTCGTCGAGTGAGCCCGGCAGCATCACGGATCGCGTCGTCTGCGGTGCGTGCGTGGTCAAACCGGCTGCCCCTTCCCGCTGTCCCGCCTGGTCGTCCTGTGGCCCGTACGGTACGTGCTCACGGGCCGGACGTGGCAACTCTGGCACATCTTCACCGGTGCTCGACGCGGGGGTCCGCTAGGAGGTTTTCTTCCGAACTCCGGGGGAATGGCCCGGTTTCCACCCCGTTCGACGGTGCACGCGCATTGCCACTCTTTTGGTGGCAGCCGTGCGCCCCGTCCGCCGGGCGCACGCCGGAGCACGCGCCCCTCGCGGAAACATCTCGGGAGCGGCCGATACATTCCGGACATGCTGCCGTCATCCGTGCGCGGGCACGGGCGCGCCCCCGGCGGGCGCGGAAGTCCCGCGCCCGCCGGGGGCGGACGGCTGCCGGGGCGGACGCCCCGGCGCACTCACACGTTCGGCGGCGGGCCGTCGATCGGGCGGCCCAGCAGACCGGGCCGCTGCTGCCAGGGCAACGGGCCGGTCGGCGGCCGGTACTGGACGCCGAGGGCGTCCAGGCGCCGGTAGTGCTCCGTCATCCGGTCCTCGAAGCCGGCGAAGTCCCGGTCGGCGGAGGCGGGCAGGGTGCTCCAGGCGACCTCGGCGAAGGCGGCCAGCCGGGGGAAGACCTGGTAGTCCATGCGCGAGGAGTTCTCCATCACCTCGGCCCACACGTTGGCCTGGGTGCCGAGGACGTGCCGGGCCTCCTCCGGGGTCAACTCCGGCGGTACCGGCTCGAAGCGGTACACGTCCTCCAGGGTGCGGACGAAACCGATCGGCACCGGCTCGTCGGGGCCGTCGTGCTGCCGGTGGTCGAGGTAGACCTGCTGTTCCGGGCACATGACGACGTCGTGTCCGGCGCGGGCCGCGGTGATGCCGCCGCCGTAGCCGCGCCAGGAGGAAACCGCGGCGCCGGGTGCCAGACCGCCCTCCAGGATCTCGTCCCAGCCGATGAGCCGACGGCCGCGCTCGGCGATCCAGGCGTCGAAGTGGCGGATGAACCAGGACTGGAGTTCGTCCTCGTCCTTGAGCCCGAGTTCCCGGATGCGGGCCTGCGCGGCCGGCGACTGCCGCCACTGGTCCTTGGGGCACTCGTCCCCGCCGATGTGGACGAAGGGCGAGGTCTCGGCCGGGAAGAGCGCCAGCACCTCCTCCAGCACGCCCTCGTAGAAGCGCAGGGTGTGGTCGGTGGGGGCGAGGACGTTGGGGCTGACCCCCCAGGTGTCCCAGACCGTCATGGCCGCGGTGTCCACGACGTCGGCGTTGCCGAGTTCGGGGTAGGCGGTGATGGCGGCCTGCGAGTGGCCGGGGACGTCGATCTCCGGGACGATCCGGATGTGCCGGGCGGCGGCGTAGGCGACGATCTCGCGGATGTCGTCCTGGGTGTAGTAGCCGCCGTGCGGCTTGTCGTCCCAGAGCGGCGAGGCCCGGTGGCCCCACTTGGTGCGGGAGCGCCAGGCGCCGGCCTCGGTCAGCTTGGGGTAGCGCTTGATCTCGATGCGCCAGCCCTGGTCGTCGGTGAGGTGGAAGTGGAAGACGTTCAGCTTGTGGGCGGCGAGCAGGTCCAGGTACCGCAGCACGCCCTCCTTGGGCGTGAAGTGGCGGGACACGTCCATCATCATGCCCCGCCACCCGAAGCGCGGCGCGTCCTCCACGGTGACCTGCGGCAGCGTCCACTGCCGCGCCGGGTCGATCGGGGCGCGGCGGTGGGCGTCGGCGCCGAGGAGTTGACGCAGGGTCTGGGCGCCCCAGAACACCCCGGCGGGACTGCCGCCCTCGATGCGGGTGGTGGGCGCGGCGACCGTCAGCCGGTAGCCCTCGGCGGGGAGTTCGGGGTCGACGACCAGGGCCAGGCGGTCGATCCGCCCGGGGTCGTCCTCGGGGGCCGGGGTGCCGGCCGGGGCCTCGCCGAACGGCAGTCCGGTGGCGGCGCCCAGGTGGGCGCGGAGCCAGCGGGCGGTCGGTTCGGTGCCCGGGCCGGTCTCCAGCAGGGTGCCGGTGTGCAGCGCCGGGCGGCCGTCGCCGGTGCGGACCAGTCGCCGCGGGGCGGGGACCAGGGCCCCCTCCGCGGTGGGATCGTCGCCTTCTGCTGACCTGTTCGTCGCGGCTTCACCCGTCATGACGTCTTCCGTTTCCGAATCGGTGGTGTGTGCGTGCGTTCGTCGGTCGTCCGTCCGCCGGTCACGGCGGCGTCGGTCCTTTCCGGGTTCCTTCGATGGTCATTCGGGTGGGGGTGGGCAGTGGTCAGTCCTTGACCGCTCCTCCGAGCCCGGACACCAGTCTGCGCTGGACGAGCACGAAGAAGATCAGTACCGGAATGGTCATCACGGTAGACGCCGCCATGATGCCGCCCCAGTCGTTCTCGTCCGGTTTGAAGAAGACGAGCAGGGCCATGGGCAACGTGGATTGCGAGGTGTCGCTGATGATGAAGGACTTGGCGAAGAGGAAGTCGTTCCACGCGGAAATGAACGAGAAGACGCTCGTCGCGACCAGTCCCGGGAACACCAGCGGGAAGAGGATCTGCCAGAGGAACCGGCTGCGGCTCGCGCCGTCCAGGGCCGCGGCCTCCTCCAAGGCCTCCGGGACGGCCTTCACGAAGCCCCTGAGCATCCAGATCGCGAAGGGCAGCGAGAAGGCGATGTGCGGCAGGATCAGTGCGCCCAGGGTGTTGAGTTGGCCGAGGTCCCGCATGAGGAAGAACAGCGGGATGGCCAATCCTTCGACCGGAACCATCTGCGCGATGAGGAACATGATGAGCAGGGTGGTGCGGAACTTGAAGCGGAATCGGGTGACGGCGGTCGCGGCGAGGAACGCGATGATCGCGGACACCAGGACGACGGACACCGCCACGATGAGGCTGTTGAGGAAGTAGCGACCGAATTCCTGCTGCCCGAAGAGCCGCTCGAAGGAATCCAACGAGGGGTTGAACGTCCAGGGCCGGGGTTCGGTCGACTCGATCTCCCCGGCCGGCTTGAACGCCGACAGCACCATCCAGTACAGCGGGAAGGCGACCACCACGGCCACCACCAGGGCGGTCAGTTCGGCGGCCAGTCGCCAGGGCCGCTGGATGAGCCGGCGGCCACCGGACCGGGGTCGCGGTCGGCCGCCGCCGGACGCCGTCGACTCCTGCGGGTTTGGGGAACCGTCCGTGCGGTCCTTGGCGGGGGCGTCCGGGAGGGTGCCGGGGCCGCCGTCGCGCGCTGCGTCCGGGTGGCCGCCGCCACCCACCGCCGTGCCGGTCACAGTTCCTCCCCCTGGCGCCGCAGCAGCCGCAGATAGACGAGCGTGACCACCAGCAGGATCACCAGCATGACCACGCCGATGGCGGACCCGAGGCTGTACTGGGAGGACGCGAACGCCTTTTGGTACGCGTACACGTTGAGGACCATGTTCTGGCCGGCGATGCCGCCGCCGTTGGTCATCACGTAGATCTGGGTGAACACCTTGAAGTCCCAGATGATGGACTGGATGGTGACGACCACCAGGATGGGTCGCAGCATCGGCGCGAGGATCGACCGCCAGATCCGCCACTGGGAGGCGCCGTCCAGCGAGGCCGCCTCCAGGACCTCCGCGGGCACCGCGCGGATGCCCGCGTAGACGGTGACCATCACGAAGGGGAACGAGCACCAGACGACCTCGAACAGCACCAGGGCGAAGGCGCTGTAGCGGCCGTAGGTCCACGAGTAGTCGCCGAGCCCGAACAGCTTGTTGACGGGCCCGAAGTCGGGGTCGAACAGGAACACCCACACCGTCGAGCCGGTGACCGCGGGGGTCGCCCAGGCGCCGAGCGCGGCCATCATCAGGACCAGCCGAGGCACGGCGCGGATGCGGGTGAGCAGGACGGCCAGCGCGCAGCCGACGGCGAGCGTGGAGACCACGCAGACCGTGGCGAACACCACGGTGGCCAGCAGGACCTGCCAGAACTGCTCGTCGCGGAAGAGCGTGAGGTAGTTGTCGAAGCCCTTGAAGGTGGTCGGTTCGCCGCCGCTGACCTGGGCCTGGGTGTACTCCAGGAAGGAGATCAGGCCCAGTTGGTAGATCGGGTAGACGAGCAGCCCGGCGAGGACCACCAGGGCGGGTGCGAGGTACAGCCACGGGGTCCAACCGGAGCGGCCGGGGCCCCGGGCGCCGGACCTCTTCGGTCGGCGCCCGGGTCCGCGCACCGCCACCGGGGGCTTGTCCACGGTGATGTCGTGCGTCATGGGTCAGGACTCTCGGTTCAGCCCGCGTTGGTGAAGGCGTCGTCCATCTTCTTCGCCGCGTCCGCGGAGGCGGCTTCGACGTCCTTGCGGCCGCTGGCGACCTCCTGGAACATCGTCGGCAGCACCAGGGAGGCGTCGATCTGCCCCCAGGCGGGCGAGGCGGGCACGAACTTGGCGCCCGCGGCCAGGGTGTCGATGAACGGCTTGATGAAGGGCTCCTCCTCCGCGACCTGCTGGCGGACGTCGGTGAAGGTGGGCAGGAAGCCCATCGCCTCGAAGAGTTCGCCCTGGGGCTTCTTGCCCGCGAGCTCCTTGACCAGGTCGACCGCGAGGGTGCGGCGCTCGGTGCTCTTGAGGACGCCGATGTTGTTGCCGCCGGCGAAGGCCGGGGCGATCTCGCCCTCCTTGACGCCGGGCAGCGGGACCACCGCGAACTTGCCGTTGGCCTTGCCGGCCTCGACCGCGGCGCGGCTGAAGTCGCCTCCGATCGCCATGCCGGCCTTGCCGGAGGCGAAGGCGGTGACGGTGTCGTTGCCGCCCATGCCGGCGCACTTGGCGGCCGGGCAGTTGTCGTCGCCGAAGAGGGAGGTGTACGCCTTGATGCCCTTGCGGGACTCGGCGCTGTTGAGGGCGGAGGTGTACTTCTCGCCGGACTTGGTGGCTATCTCGCCGCCGTTGGACCACAGGAAGGGCATGGCGCCGTAGGTGTAGGCGCCGCCGACCGCGAGGCCGTACAGCTCGGGCTTGGCCTTGCGGATCTTCTTGGCGGTGGCGATCAGCTCGGCCTGCGTCTTGGGGACGTCGAGCTTCAGCTCCTTGAAGACGTCCGTGCGGTAGTACAGGGCGCGGACGCCGACGAAGTAGGGGGCTCCGTAGACCTTGCCGTCGACGGTGACCGACTCGCGGGCGGTGGGGTCGGTGTCCTTGCCGTCGGCCCAGTCGCCGAACTCCTTGGTGATGTCGGCGAGGCCGCCGTCCTTCACATAGCCCGCGGTGTCGGTGTTGCCGTACTCGATGACGTCGGGGGCGCTCTTCGGGTCGTTGAAGGCGGCCTTGATCTTCTCCGCGCGGGTCTCGACGGGGATGTACTCCACCTTGACGTCGGCACCCTCGTTGGCCTTCTTGAAGGACGCGACGGCGCTGTTGACGACGTCCTCCTTGGGCTTGTTGTTCACCTCCTGGAAGAGCCAGACGCGCAGGGTGCCGCTCTTCTCGTCCTTGTCGGAGGAGGCGTCCGAGCTCTGCGGGGCGCAGGCGGTGGCGGTCAGCGCGGCGACGGTCAGGGCGGCGAGGGCGGCGGACCGTCGACGCGGGGCGGCGGTCGCCCGGTTCATGAACTTCTGCGGGAGCTTCATCGAGCGGTCCTCCGAGTTCACGTTGCAGAAGGCGCAACGAGTGTTTCGCGGTGCACAACACCACGGAGGCTAGGGGGGTTCCCGGGGTTCATCAAGGGTTCAGCGGAGGGTCTCAACCAGTCCGTGACCAGCGAGAGCAGAGCGCGCAACGAAGTGGGCGGAATGCCATGGTTTGCACCACGACAGGTCTGGACCATTGGGGCAGCTCTCTCCCCCAACCGGACACGACGCGTGTCACCGGGGGGGACTCACGGGGCCGGTGGTGCACTCACACCGGGCGCCGCACTCCCCCCTACCCGACTTCGGCGCCGTCACACCCGACACCGCCCGCCCCGGCGCCGGACGACGGCCGGAACGCCCCACCGGCCGCAAACGCGAGGTGGCGGAGCCGAAGGGGCTCCGCCACGGAAAGGCACTGCCGTACGGCCGCCCCGCACCGTCCCGGCGGGGACGTACGGAGCGGGGAAACGGGACGACTACTTCTTGCCCTTGCCGTCCTTGCCGTTCTTGTCGTTGCCGCCGGGGCCCATGGACTCGTAGATCTCCTTGCACATGGGGCACACCGGGTACTTCTTCGGGTCGCGACCCGGCACCCACACCTTGCCGCAGAGCGCGACGACCGGGGTGCCGTCGAGCGCGCTCGCCATGATCTTGTTCTTCTGGACGTAGTGGGCGTAGCGCTCGTGATCACCGTCACCGTGCGAAGTCTGCGGCGTCGGTTCGACGAGGGTCCCGGTACCCGTCCCGCGCTCGGGCTCAAGAGTGCTCATGGTTGCCAAGGGTACTGAAACCCCACGGCGTCCGGTCCCACCGGCACCGGGCCCGGACCCCGCCCCGCGGACGGGCGGAACGCACCGGAACGCACCCCGCGGCGGTGCGCCGCCGGGCTCCGGACCGCACCGGACTCAGTTCAGGGACGGATCGTCCGGATAGGTCGCCACCATCGCCAGTTCGCCGCGCTGGCGCCGCAGCACCGCGCGCCACAACCGCTCGGGGTCCGGCGCGGACACGTCCCCCGGCTCCGACTCCACGACGTACCAGACGCCCTCGCCCAGCTCGTCCTCCAGCTGTCCCGGGCCCCACCCCGCGTACCCCGCGAAGATCCGCAGCGAACCCAGTGCGGCGGCCACCAGCTCGGGCGGGGTCTCCAGGTCCACCAGGCCGATCGCCCCGTGCACCCGGCGCCAGCCGAGCGGGGTCCGGTCGTCCGCGGAACCGCCCGGGATGACCGCCAGGGCCAGGGCCGAGTCCAGGGAGACCGGACCGCCCTGGAACACCACGTCGAGCTGGCCGGTGAGTTCGCCCCACCCCTCCAGGACCTCGCCGACGCCCACCGACGTCGGACGGTTGAGGACCACGCCGAGGGAACCCTCCTCGTCGTGGTCGATGAGCAGGACCACCGCGCGGTCGAAGTTCGGATCGGTCAGGGCGGGCGCCGCCACGAGCAGCCGCCCCGTGAGGGAGGACACCTCGGTCATGCACCACATGATTCCCCATCCTCCCCGTCCGCGGGCGCCGACCCCCACCTCCGCACCCCTCCGGCACGTCACCGCCCGTGGCCGCGCGACGGCGGTTCGTGTTGTGGCCAAGTCCTGACCGGGTCCTGGCCGCCACGGGCTTACAGAAGGGGGGGTTAGGGCCATTACGCTAGCTCTTCGGCCCCTGCCCGTCTCACTCGGAACGCGAGATACATGACCGTCACCGACGATGTCCTGCTTGTCCACGGCGGAACCCCGCTGGAGGGCGAGATCCGTGTCCGCGGCGCGAAGAACCTCGTGCCCAAGGCCATGGTCGCCGCGCTGCTCGGCAGCGGACCGAGCAGACTGCGCAACGTTCCGGACATCCGTGATGTCAGGGTCGTCCGCGGACTGCTCCAACTCCACGGCGTGACGGTGCGCCCCGGAGAGGAACCCGGCGAGCTGGTGCTCGACCCCACGCACGTCGAGAGCGCGAACGTCGCCGACATCGACGCGCACGCCGGCTCCTCCCGCATCCCCATCCTGTTCTGCGGCCCGCTGCTGCACCGGTTGGGTCACGCCTTCATCCCCGGCCTCGGCGGCTGCGACATCGGCGGCCGGCCCATCGACTTCCACTTCGACGTGCTGCGGCAGTTCGGCGCGCGCATCGAGAAGCGCGACGACGGCCAGTACCTGGAGGCCCCGCAGCGGCTGCGCGGCACCAAGATCCGGCTGCCCTACCCCTCGGTCGGCACGACCGAACAGGTGCTGCTGACGGCGGTGCTCGCCGAGGGCGTCACCGAGCTGTCCAACGCCGCGGTGGAGCCGGAGATCGAAGACCTGATCTGCGTGCTCCAGAAGATGGGCGCCATCATCGCGATGGACACCGACCGCACCATCCGCATCACCGGTGTGGACAAGCTCGGCGGTTACACCCACGCCGCGCTCCCCGACCGGCTGGAGGCCGCCTCCTGGGCGTCCGCCGCCCTGGCCACCGAGGGCAACATCTACGTCCGCGGCGCCCAGCAGCGCTCGATGATGACCTTCCTCAACACCTACCGCAAGGTCGGCGGCGCCTTCGAGATCGACGACGAGGGCATCCGCTTCTGGCACCCCGGCGGCACCCTCAACGCCATCGCGCTGGAGACCGACGTGCACCCCGGCTTCCAGACCGACTGGCAGCAGCCGCTGGTGGTCGCCCTGACCCAGGCCACCGGGCTGTCGATCATCCACGAGACCGTCTACGAGTCGCGGCTCGGCTTCACCTCCGCGCTGAACCAGATGGGCGCCCACATCCAGCTCTACGGGGAGTGCCTGGGCGGCTCGGACTGCCGCTTCGGCCAGCGCAACTTCCTGCACTCCGCGGTGGTGTCCGGGCCGACCCGGCTCCAGGGCGCCGACCTGGTCATCCCGGACCTGCGCGGCGGCTTCTCGTACCTGATCGCGGCGCTCGCCGCGCAGGGCACCTCCCGGGTGCACGGCATCGAACTGATCAACCGGGGCTACGAGAACTTCATGGACAAGCTCCAGGCCCTCGGCGCCAAGGTGGAGCTGCCCGGGAAGGCCGCCGCCCTCGGCGGCTGAGCAGCAGCCACGGGTCCGGACGGGCCCTGTGGTCGCACGGGAGGCCCTGGCGGTCTCGAACGCCCCGGGCCACCGCCCGGTCCGCGATCGAGGCCGCCAGGGCCGTTCCCGGGCCTCCACCGGGTCACCCGACCCGGTCGGGTGACCGAACCGGCCCGGGAAACGCGACGGGGCGGCACCCTGGCCCGGGTGCCGCCCCTCTCGCCTGAGTCCCGCGCCCTCGTCGGCGCGGGGAGCGAGACGCCTTACTTGCCCTTTGCGGCTTCCTTCAGCTTGGACCCGGCGGACACCTTCACGCTGTAACCGGCGGGGATGTTGATCGGCTCGCCGGTCTGGGGGTTGCGAGCGGTGCGAGCGGCACGGTGGGTGCGCTCGAAGGTCAGGAAGCCGGGGATGGTGACCTTCTCGTCGCCCTTGGCGACGATCTCGCCGACCGTCTCGGCGAACGCGGCCAGCACGGCGTCGGCGTCCTTGCGGGTCACCTCGGCGCGGTCGGCCAGCGCGGCCACCAGCTCACTGCGGTTCATGTTTGTACTCCCGTGTTCATCTTGCCGTTGAGGCGTGAGATCGAAGCCGATGCTGCCAGGGACCGTGGTCGGGCCCCTGACCCGGGTCCGTCGCCAGACCCTCGCGCCCAGACAGGCATCCTGCCCCCACCAGCAGCGGGAACGCCAATCCGGCACCCTTGGGAGTCACACGAAAAGCGCCACCGGTACGAAACGGTGACGCTCCGTTCGGTCCCGAAAGCGGAGCGCAGGGGCGGGGGCCGGTGCCCCGGGGTGGTGCCCGGCCTGTCGGCCCGGTCCCCTCTCCCCGACGGCTCCCGATCGGCCCCCTGTGAGGGCCCCAGCGTATGCGCGGGGGCGCGGCGGGAGCACGGCGACGCGCCGCCCGGAGGCAACGGCTCGGGGCGCGGGGAGCCGCGCGAGCGGCGCACCGCGCCCACGGGGCGAGCGGGGGCGGGGGCGGCCCCCGTCGGGGTCAGCGCGTCGCGGCCTTCGCCACGGTGCGCACCGCCCCGGCCACCGCGCCGGCGACCTTGTCGTTGAAGACGCTGGGGATGATGTAGTTGGGGTTCAGCTCGTCCTCGGTGACGACGTCGGCGAGGGCGCTCGCGGCGGCCAGCATCATGTCCGTGTTGACGGTGTGCGACTGCGCGTCGAGCAGGCCGCGGAAGACGCCCGGGAAGACCAGCACGTTGTTGATCTGGTTGGGGAAGTCGGAGCGGCCGGTGGCCACCACCGCGGCGGTCTGGCGGGCGACCGCCGGGTCCACCTCGGGGTCCGGGTTGGCGAGGGCGAAGACGATCGCGCCCTCGGCCATCGCGGCGACGTCGGTGCCGTCGAGGACGTTGGGGGCGGAGACGCCGATGAAGACGTCGGCGCCGCGCACGGCCTCCTTGAGGGTGCCGGTGAGGCCCTCGGGGTTGGTGTTGTCGGCGATCCAGCGCAGCGGCGAGTCGGAGTCCGCGGAGACCAGGTCCTCGCGGCCCGCGTGCACCACCCCGTGGATGTCGGCGACCACCGCGTTCTTGACCCCGGCGGCGAGCAGCAGCTTGAGGATCGCGGTGCCGGCGGCGCCGGCTCCGGACATCACCACGCGCACGTCGCCGACGGCCTTGCCGACCACGCGCAGCGCGTTGGTGAGGGAGGCGAGGACGACGATGGCGGTGCCGTGCTGGTCGTCGTGGAAGACGGGGATGTCGAGGGCCTCGCGCAGCCGGGCCTCGATCTCGAAGCAGCGGGGGGCGGAGATGTCCTCCAGGTTGATGCCCGCGAAGCCGGGGGCGATGGCCTTGACGATCTCGACGATCGCGTCGGTGTCCTGGGTGTCCAGGCAGAGCGGCCAGGCGTCGATGCCGGCGAAGCGCTTGAAGAGGGCGGCCTTGCCCTCCATCACGGGCAGCGCGGCCTTGGGGCCGATGTTGCCGAGGCCGAGGACGGCGGAGCCGTCGGTGACCACGGCGACCGAGTTGCGCTTGATGGTGAGGCGACGGGCGTCCTCGGGGTTCTCGGCGATGGCCATGCAGACCCGTGCCACGCCCGGCGTGTAGACCATGGAGAGGTCGTCGCGGTTGCGGATGGGGTGCTTGGACTGCATCTCGATCTTGCCGCCGAGGTGCATCAGGAAGGTCCGGTCCGAGACCTTGCCGAGGACGACGCCCTCGATGGTGCGCAGCTTGCCGACGATCTCCTCGGCGTGCGCGGTGGAGGTCGCGGCGATGGTGACGTCGATGCGCAGCTTCTCGTGGCCGGACGCGGTGACGTCGAGGCCGGTGACGGAGCCTCCGGAGGACTCGACGGCGGTGGTGAGCTGCGATACCGCGGTTCCGCTGGCGGGCACCTCAAGGCGAACCGTCATCGAGTAGGAGACGCTGGGCGCCGTTGCCATGGCCGACTTCCTCTTCTTCACTCTGGTCTCGCGTGCACGTCGTCGTGTACACGTGCACGCCGTCCGGCGGGGCCGGACAGCGCCTTCCGATGGTCGCACCTACCGTCGGGTAGATGTGAGCCGCCCCGTATTGCGAAGCTTTTGTTCACGAAGCCGGACCATTGTTTACGGAAGGCTCGTTCCAGCATACGGAAAGTGCGGCCGACACGAAGAGGCCCACGTCACAAGGACGCGGGCCGCTGGGTGACTTGAATGACACCGACCCGCCATGCTCGCCTCGCGGCAAGTGGTCGCTCGAAGCGACGAAGGTTGGGCCCGGGGGCTTGGATCGGGCCGGTGTCACGTCCACGGTAACAAACGATCCCCGCACGGCAATTCCCGTCGCCCGGGTCCGTCCGGCATCCGGCCGAACGGCCGGTGCCGGGTCACCCGCCGGGGGCCGTCAGTCGCGCAGCAGGTCGGGGACCCCGTCCGCATCGGGCTCGTCGCGCGGGCCGGAGACCACGGTGAGCTGCTGGGTCGCCCGGGTCAGCGCCACGTACAGCACGCGCAGCCCGGCGGGCGACTCGTCGGCGATCTCCGCCGGGGAGACCACGACGGTGGCGTCGTACTCCAGGCCCTTGGCCTCCAGGCTGCCGAGGGCGACGACCCGGTCGCCGAGCCCGGCCAGCCAGCGGGCGGCCTCGGCGCGCCGGTTCATGGCGACGACGACCCCGACGGTGCCGTCCACCAGGTCGAGCAGCCGCTCGGCCTCGGCGCGCACGGTCCGGCCCTGGCCCCGGTCGTCGACGGTGGCGAACCGGGGCTCCAGTCCGGTGGAGCGGACCGCGGACGGGGAGGTCGCGCCGGGCATCGCCAGCGCCAGCACCCTGGCGGCGAGGGCGGCGATCTCGGCCGGGTTGCGGTAGTTGACGGTGAGGGTGAAGCGGCGCCGGGGCCGGTTGCCGAGCGCCTCGTCCCGGGCCCCGGTCGCCTCGTCCACGTCCGACCAGGAGGACTGGGCGGGGTCGCCGACCACGGTCCAGGTGGCGTGCCGGCCGCGGCGGCCCACCATGCGCCACTGCATGGGGGTGAGGTCCTGGGCCTCGTCGACGATGACGTGCGCGTACTCGACGCGTTCGGCGGCGAGGCGCTCGGCGCGTTCGCGGCGGCTCTCCTCGCGGACCGGCATCAGCTCCTCCAGGCCGGTGAGCTGGTCGAGCGGGTCCACCTCGCGGCGCTGCCGGGGGCGGGCCGGGGCGCCGAGGACCGTGTGGAGCTCGTCGAGCAGGGCCACGTCGTGGACGGAGAGCGCCTCGCGCTGGAGGGAGCGGGCCACCCGGCGGACCTCGCCGGGGTTGAGGATCCGGCGGGCCCAGCGGCCGAGCCGTCGCTCGTCGCCCATCGCGGCCAGCACCTGACGCGGGGTCAGTTCGGGCCACCAGGCGTCGAGGAAGGAGGTGAAGGAGTCCTCGGAGGTGACGTCCTCGTCGAAGGAGGACCGCAGTTCGGCGGCGAGTTCGGGGTCGGTGTGACGGGAGGCGGAGCCGGACTGCGCCCAGAGCGCGTCCAGCAACAGCCTCCTGACGCGCGGGCGCAGCAGGTTGACCGGGGCGGTGCCGCCGAGGGCGGCGTCCCGGATGCGGGCCAGCCGGTCGGCGTCGAGTTCGAGGCGGCGGCCGTGGGCGACCACGCGCAGCCGGTCGGGGGCCGGGGCGCCCTCGGGGCGCAGTTCCAGGGCGCCGCGGGCGGCCTTGCGCAGGAGCTTGACCATCCGGGACGAGCCCTTGGCCCGGGCGGTGGCGGGGGTGTCGTACACGGTGGCCTCGGCCCCGTCGACCAGGGAGCCGAGCGCCCGGATGGCGACCTGTCCCTCTTCCCCGAGGGAGGGCAGCACGCCCTCGGTGTAGGAGACCAGCAGCGGGGTGGGCGAGATGATCAGGATGCCGCCGGAGTAGCGGCGGCGGTCCTGGTAGAGCAGGTACGCGGCGCGGTGCAGGGCCACGGCGGTCTTGCCGGTGCCGGGGCCGCCCTCCACCAGGGTGACCGAGGCGGCGGGGGCCCGGATGACGAGGTCCTGCTCGGCCTGGATGGAGGCGACGATGTCCCGCATGGTGTGGCCGCGGGCCCGGCCCAGCGCCGCCATCAGGGCGCCGTCGCCGATCACCGGGAGTTCCCGGCCGTCGAGGTACGCGGTGAGCGCGGGGCGCATCAGGTCGTCCTCGACGCCGAGCACCTTGCGGCCCTTGGAGCGGATCACCCGGCGGCGGACGACCCGGCCGGGCTCCACCGGCGTGGAGCGGTAGAACGGGGCGGCGGCGGGCGCCCGCCAGTCGATGACCAGCGGGGTGTAGTCGGTGTCGAGGACGCCGATGCGGCCGATGTGCAGGGTCTCCGCGATGTCGGCGACCTGCCGGGCGGGGTCCGCGGGGTCGGTGCCGATGGCGCCGTCCGCGGGGTCGACGGAGGTGTGGGCCCCGTCCGGGCCCTTCTCGCCGTCCTTGCCCTCCAGCAGGTCGATCCGGCCGAAGAGGAAGTCCTCGAACTCGCTGTTGAGGCGGTTGAGGTGGACGCCGGCACGGAAGACCTGGGCGTCGCGCTCGGCGAGCGCGCCGGGCGTGCCGACCTGGCTGAGCCGGGCCGCGTCCCGCATCAGGAACTCGGCGTCCTGGATCTTCTCCTCCAGCCGGCGGTAGACCTGGTCGAGATGATCCTGTTCGACACCGATCTCGTGTTCACGGACCGAGTCGAGAGCGGCGTGCTGAGCGGCCACCGGGCCCCCTTCTGACGTGCATGGCAGCCGTCTACCGTACGCCACGCGGGCCACCCGCGCCACGCGCCGGCCGGCCCGGTGGACCGGCCCGCCCGAACGGCCCCGGCCCGCCGGCCGGACGGCCCCGGGAAACACAAGGGCCCGGTCGCGCCCCGTGCGGTCGACGGGGGTGCCGGGCTGACGTGCGCGGGGCGGGCCTGTGGGGGGTGGCCCTGCGCGGGGGGCGGCCGGGTGAGGGAACCCGGCCGGCGGGGTGGGCGTCGCCTACGCCTTCACCTTCACCAGTTCCCTTCCGTCCAGGGTCCGGACCTCGAAGTGACTGATGTCGGAGCGGGTCAGCGCGGCGCCGCCGTGCACGTAGAGCGGCTTGCGCGCCTCCTTCCGCACGGCACCGGGGAGTCCGTAGCCCCAGGGGGGCACCGCCCAGGTCGTCACCGTCTCGCGTTCGCCGTTCTTGCCGACGGCGATCAGGCTGCACTTCTCGGGGCCTTCGACGTTCTTGAGCTCCAGCACGGTGTGGGTGCCCCACGCCTTGCGCTCGGTGCCCACGGTGGCGGTGATCCCGGTGGTGGGGTCGGTCGCCGTGAGCTTCTCCTCCATGTCGTGGAAGAAGGCGTCCTCGGCGGGGCTCGTCGGATGGGCGCGCTTGCCGGCCGCGGACGGCTGCGCCTCGCCGCCCCCGGTGACCACGACGGCGGCGAGCGGGCCCCCGACGATCAGGACGGCCGCGGCGGCGGCCAGGTAGAGCCCGCGGCGTCTACCGCCGGCGCGGCGGGCGGCGACCTCGTCCGCGAGCCGGTCGAGGGTGCGCGGGTCGGGCCTCGCGGGTGGAAGTCCCGCGGTGGCCGGGTCGCCGGGGCGTCTGCCGGGGGTGCCGGGCAGGTCGGCGAGCGCGGCCAGCACGGATTCCATGCCGGCGAGTTCGTCGAGTTGCCCGGCGCACCACTCGCAGCCGGCCAGATGGCCCTCGAAGGCGGTCGCCTCGTGTTCGTCCAGGATCCCCAAGGCGTAGGCGCCCACGGTCTCGTGGACGCTGTCCGCCTGATGTGTGTGGTGTGCTTCGTTCGACGTCATGCCGTCACCCCCCGCTCCTCCAGTGCCAGCTTCATCGAGCGCAGGGCGTAGAACACCCGTGAACGCACGGTTCCGCTGGGTATGCCGAGCGTGCGGGCCGCTTCATTGACCGTCCGTCCCCTGAAGTAGGTCTCGACGAGGACCTCCCGGTGTGCGGGGGTCAGGTCGTCGAGCGCGTCCGAAAGCGTCATCAGCCACAGCGCCTTGTCGATCTCGTCCTCCGCGGGGATGACCTCCAGGGGCGACGGCTCGACCTCCTGCGGCCGTGCCTGTCGGCTGCGGTGGCCATCTATCACGATACGTCGGGCCACGGTCACCAGCCAGGGGCGCACCGAACCGGTTGCGCTCCCGAGTTGGCCGGCGTTCTTCCAGGCGCGGATGAGCGTCTCCTGAACGACGTCCTCCGCGCGCTGCCGGTCCCCCGCGACCAGCCGCAGGACATAGGCGAGCAGAGGGCCCGCGTGCTCCTGGTACAGCGCGCGCATCAGCTCCTCGTCCGGCTCGGACGGGAGCTGTTCCCTACGATGTCGAGCCCTCGGCGGGCGTTCATCGGCCACGGCTGAATCTTTGCGCACGCCTACCTCCGGTGTCCCCGATTCGGCCGAGCCCGGTTCAACTCGACCGAGCTGGAACCTGACCGCTCGATTGCATCCCGGGATACGGGTGGGGCGCGGGAGCCGTTCAAATGGGTCGTCAAATGGGCCTGAAAGCACGGGACTTATAGCAGAACGACGCCGCCGGATCACCTACCGTGAAGAAGCGACCGGGGCAAGTCCGGTTATGCCGGTGCCAGTCGGACCGAAGGTCACCCCCGGGTACAGAGGGCGATTTCCAGCCGAAAACCCCGCACCGCCCTGAGGGGGTGCGGGGTTTCGGGACGGGGGCGGGTTCAGCGCCGGCGGCGGCCCGCCCGGGGCGCCGCGGTGGTGGGCCAGAACCGGGGCCGGCGGCGGGCGGCCAGGTCCTCCACCCAGCCGGTGGCCAGGATCGCCAGCCCGATCAGCGGCCAGACCAGGACCAGCATCCACAGTTGGAAGGTGGCCGTGAGCACCCGCATCGAGCCCTCCGTCATGAACGGGAGGTCGTAGAGCTGGGAGATCATCGGGATGGTGGCGACGATCAGGCCGTTGTGCCAGAGGTAGATCGTCACCGCCCGGTTGTTGAACAGGGTGACGAGCTTGTCCCAGCGGGCCAGCCGGCCGGGCAGCCGCTGCCAGGAGGGCGCGTAGACCAGCAGGATCGCCACCGCGCCGAACGACCAGGTCGCCTGGGCGAGCGGGATCTCGTTGAGGTCCATGCCGAACTCCGTCTGGTGGCCCGCGGCCCACCAGAGTCCGAAGGCCATGACGAACGCGGCCAGCGACACCGTGACGTAGCGCGGCAGCCGCCCCAGGACGCCCTCCTCGTGGGCGAAGCCGAGCAGCCAACAGCCCGCGTAGACGGCGAAGCCCTGGATGGCGTAGCCGGTCGACCCCGGGATCTCGACCAGGTCGGTGCCGAACACCCCGGCCGACCCCAGGCAGACGAGCATCGTGGGCCAGGGAGCCCGCCGGAAGGCCCACAGCAACAGCGGCGAGGCGACCACCAGCCACAGGTACGTCCGCAGGTACCACAGGGGCCCGGCGGCGTACATGGCCCACTCCGGGTCCAGCAGTCCGCCCTCGTGGCCGACGCTGAGCGGGTAGATCGGCGAGCCGACCGGCAGCACGTAGTTCAGGAGCTTGATCCAGCCCCAGTTGCCGCTCTGGTTGGGGTCGTCGCCCGGGTCCCAGCCGGCGAGGAACATCAGCGGCACCAGCACCGCGCCGAACAGCCACAGCGGGGGCAGCAGACGACGGACGCGGCTCTTGATGACTCCCCAGGCGGGCCGCTTCAGGGAGCGGGCCATCAGGGCGCCGGCGAGCGCGAACATCACGCCCATGGACGGGAAGACGATGGTCAGCCAGGCCCAGCCGTAGATGTGGTAGACGACCACCCGGACCAGGGCGAGGGTGCGCAGCAGGTCCAGGTAGCGGTCCCGGCCCGGGGCGCGCCCGGTCGGCGCCGGCGCCGGTTCGGGCGCCGGGACGGTCGCGGGCGGGGCGGCGGGTTCCGCGCGGTGGGTGTCCCAGCCCCGGGCCACCCAGTCGGGGGCGCCGGTGGCGGGGCCCTGCGGGGGGTGCGTCATGCCACCGGCCTCCGGTCGGCGGGCGCGGCCGGGTCGACCGGCCGGGGTGCGCCGCCGGGGGCGGAGCCGACGACACCGGTGCGGCGCAGCTTCTGCCAGCGGAGTCGGCCGCCGGTCAGGGCGGTGATCCAGGACTGGAGCAGCACCACGTACATCAGCTGCCGGTAGAGGATCTGTTGCAGCGGCAGCGAGATCAGGTGGACCATCTTCTCCCGGTCGAGCCGGAAGGCGTAGGCCGCGCAGGCGAGTTGGATGGCGAGGACGCCCAGCCAGGCGACGACGGTCTTGCCGGTGGGCCCGAACACCAGCCCGTACAGCAGGAACACGTCGATCAGCGGGGCCAGCAGCGGTCCGAGCACCATGAACAGCGAGACCAGCGGCAGCCCGACCCGGCCGAAGCGACCGGAGGGGCCGCGCTCCACCAGGGCGCGGCGGTGCTTCCAGATGGCCTGCATGGTGCCGTAGGACCAGCGGTAGCGCTGGGACCACAGTTGCTGCACCGACTCGGGGGCCTCGGTCCAGGCGCGGGCGTTCTCCGCGTAGACCACGCGCCAGCCGTCGCGGTGCATGGCCATGGTGATGTCGGTGTCCTCGGCGAGGGTGTCCTCGCTCATGCCGCCCACCCGCTGGAGGGCGGAGCGGCGGAAGGCGCCGACCGCACCGGGGATGGTGGGCATGCAGCGCAGCAGGTCGTACATGCGGCGGTCGAGGTTGAAGCCCATCACGTACTCGATGTGCTGCCAGGCCCCGATGAGGGAGTCCCGGTTGCCGACCTTGGCGTTCCCGGCGACCGCGCCGACCTTCGGGTCGCCGAAGGGCTGGACGAGTTCGCGGACGGTGGACGGTTCGAAGACGGTGTCGCCGTCCATCATCACGATGAGGTCGTGGCGGGCGTTGGCGATGCCGCGGTTGAGGGCGGCGGGCTTGCCCGCGTTGAGCTGGCGCACCACGCGCACGCCCGGCAGCCGCAGGTCCTCCACGATGCGGGCGGTGCCGTCCGTGGACCCGTCGTCGATCACCAGGACCTCGACGGGATGGTCGCTGTCCATCAGCGACCGGACGGTGTTCTCGATGCACTTGGCCTCGTTGTACGCGGGCACCAGCACCGAGACCGGCTCGGTGATCGGCGGGCCCCAGCGGAAGCCGCGGCGGCGGACCTTGCGGGCGTGCAGGAAGGACAGCACCAGCATCAGTCCGAAGCGGGTGATCACCAGGAACCCGATCACCGCGAGTCCGGCGGCGAGCACGGTGGTGAGGTGCCCGGCGGCCTGGACCAGCAGGATCCACGCCTTGCCCTTCCACAGGTCGAGACCGCTGACCGGGGTGTGCGCGCTCGGCATGTCGAGGGCCTGGGTCAGGTTGGTGAACTCGTAGCCCTTGGCCTTGAGGTCCGGCAGCATCCGGTCGAGCGCCGCGACGGTCTGCGAGCGGTCGCCGCCGGAGTCGTGCATCAGCACGATGGCGCCCTTGCCGGGCTCCGGCATCGACCGGCGGATGATCTCGTCGACGCCGGGCCGCTTCCAGTCCTGGCTGTCGGTGTTGTTGACGACGGTGAGGTACCCGTGGCCGCCGATGTACTCGGTGACCGGCCAGTTGCGGTTGTCGAAGGCGTGCGCGAAGGACGAGTACGGGGGGCGGAACAGCGAGGTGCGGACGTTCGCCGCGCCGGCCAGCGCCAGCTGGTTCTGCGACAGCTCCCAGTCGATGCGCCCGGTGGACTGGAGCGCCAGGTCCGGGTGGTTGAAGGTGTGCAGCCCGATCTCGTGGCCCTCGTCGACCATCCGCTTGACCAGCTCGGGGTGGCGGGAGGTCATGGTGCCGGTCACGAAGAACACGCCGCGCGCGTCGTGCTTCTTCAGCACGTCGAGCACCTTCGGCGTCCACTCGGGGTCGGGCCCGTCGTCGAAGGTGAGCACGACCCGGTCGTCCGGCACCCCGACCGTGTTGATCTTGCCGCCGCGCACGTCGATCACCGGATTGCCCTTGCGGATCGCTTCGGGCACCTGGTCGTTGTACGTCGAGGGGGCGATGCGGTGGTCGGCGAGGATCTCGCTGTGCACGTAGCCGCGGAGCATCAGCATCGCCATCAGCGCGGCGAGCACCAGCACGGGCATCAGGTAGCGCAGGGGAAGTCTGCGGCGCCGGGCCTTGGCCCGACGACCGCGCTTGCGGGACGTCATTACGGAGCGTCCTCCGCTGACCCTAGGGGCTGGGTGCCGTCGCCGGGCGGCTGCTCCGCCTCGCCGGACGGGGTGGCGGAGGGCTGTTCGACCGGGGCCGACGGGGAGGTCCCCGGGTCGGGCCCCTCGCTGGCGCCGGGGCCTTCGTCGACGCCGCCCGTGCCGGCGCTGCGGCTGGGCCCGGGGTCGGGGCGGGTGATCGGGCCGGTGCTGCCGGTGGGCTGCGGGGCGGGCGCCTCGGCGGTGGCCTCGGGGGCGGCGGCGCCGCCCGTGCCGGCGGCGGGCTCCCGGGTGCGGCCGGTGGCCGGGCGGGTGTCGGCGGCGGGCACGGGGTCCGTGACGGCGCTCTGCGCGGGGGCGGTGCTGGCCCCGCTGGAGGGGGAGGCCGTGGGGGAGGCGGGGTCCGCGGGACGCGGGGAGACGTCGACCTTCCCGGCGGGCTCGGCCTGGCTGTCGGTCATGGGCAGCCAGGGGGCGCTGGAGTTGCCGGAGACGACCGTCGCCACGATGACGCACGCGTAGACCGCGCAGCCCACGACGACGGCCATGCCTATCCGCCGGTACAACCGGCTGCGCCGGCCCGTCTCGTCCACGAACACGGGACCGTCGGCCGCGGGCCCCTCGGCCCCGACCTTCAGTTCGCCGAACTGCTGGCCGATACCGGCCATCTGGACGGTGACCTCATGCGGGTCGTGTGTCTGCCCAGGTTGGGCGTCTTCTCGCCAATTCTCCATGCGCGCGCGCATCCCCCCACGAACGATGTGAGCGCGCCGGCGGCGCCGAGCATGCGCCGCTTTCCCAGGCCCCCACCTGGTCCGAGCGCCCCCACTACCACCATGTGCTCAGGCGTCGAATGTAGCGCACTTCGGCCAGGCCGGCGGATACCCGCCAGTACGTGGACAGGGTGCAGCGGTGTCGGGAGTGTCCGGAAATCGATCCCCCTGGAGGTGCACGGGGGCGGCGGGTGGTCCGGGGCGCACTGCGGGGTCGCGCGGCTCGGGCCGTCGGGCGCCGTCCGGGCGTCGTTGCGCACCGGGGCCGCCCGGCGCCGGGGAACCGCCGCGGAACAGCGAAAAGCCCCTGACCCGGCGATGGACTCGCAGGTCAGGGGCTTTTCGGGGATGTGGAGATGGCGGGAATCGAACCCGCGTCCAACGGTGCGGAATCAGGGCTTCTCCGTGTGCAGTCCGCTACGTTTTTCTCGGCCCCGGAGATCACGCGGACAAGTCTCCGACGGGCTCAGTCACTGTGAGATTTCCTCCTCGACCCCGTGACCGGGCCTAGGAGTTTAGTTCCCTAGCTGATGCCAGGACCCGGGTCGGGAACATCCCCGGACTGACACTTCGCGAGTCGCTACTTAGGCAGCGAGGGCGAAGGAATCGCGCTTGGTTTCGGCGATTATTGGTTGCGACACGTGGTTTACGAGATCATTGCCGCTTCCTCGACACGCTTCCCCTGCTTCGACAGCCGCTGTCGAAACCGATCATCCCCCTGTGCATTTTTCAAGGTCCACCCCGTCGCTCTCGCGCTGGGGTGTGGTCCCCATGGTAGGGGAAGAGCACCGCGGGGTGCCACCGCGTTTCCGCGCGGGTCGCGGGCGACGGCGTCAGGCGCGCTGACGGCGGCGGGCCGCCGAGATCGCCCGGTCCGTCTCGCGGCGGTCCTGCTTCTCCCGCAGGGTCTGCCGCTTGTCGTACTCCTTCTTGCCCTTGGCCAGCGCGATCTCGACCTTGGCCCGGCCGTCCTTGAAGTACAGGGCCAGCGGCACGATGGTGTGCCCGGTCTCCTGGGACTTCGAGAACAGCTTGTCGATCTCCGCCCGGTGCATCAGCAGCTTCCGCTTCCGACGGGCCGAGTGGTTGGTCCAGGTGCCCTGGCTGTACTCCGGCACGTGCACGTTGTGCAGCCACGCCTCGTTGTCGTCGAGCTGCACGAAGCCGTCGACGAGGGAGGCCCGCCCCTGGCGCAGCGACTTGACCTCGGTGCCCGTGAGGACCAGTCCGGCCTCGTAGGTGTCCAGCAGGTGGTAGTCGTGCCGCGCCTTCTTGTTCTGCGCGATCAGCTTGCGCCCTTTTTCCTTAGCCATAGTGACGCCATCTTCGCACCACGGAGGGGGGCCGGGGCCAGTGCATTTGCGGGGTCGGCCGGCTCACCGCCGGACCCCCAGGCCGTTCAGCACGGATTCCGCCCGGCGCTCCACGGCGTCCGGCAGGTCCACGGCGCCCCCGTCGCCGCCGTCCTCGGGAGGTCCGGGGGCCGCTCCCCCGGTGGCGGGGGCGGGGGGCGGTGTGGGGGGACCGGCGGGGGCGGCCGGGCCGGTGTCGGTGGCCTCCAGGTCGGGGGTGATGCCGCGGCCGTCGACCCCGCGTCCCGAGGGGGTGCGGTAGTGGCCCACGGTCAGCTCGGCGACCGAGCCGTCCGGGAGCGGGCTCGGGAGCTGCACGGAGCCCTTGCCGAAGGTCCGGGAGCCGACCACCACCGCCCGGCCGCGGTCCTTCAGCGCCCCGGTCAGCAGTTCGGCCGCGCTCATGGTGCCGCCGTCCACCAGCGCCACCACCGGGCGCCGGACGTCGCCGCCGGGCGCCGCGTGCACCGCGTGCTCCTCGCCCCGGACGTCGTAGGTGGCGACCAGCCCGCCGTCCAGGAAGGCCGAGGCCGCCTCCGCCGCCTCGCTGACCAGCCCGCCGGAGTTGCCCCGCAGGTCCAGCAGGATGCCCGCGCCCGAGGGTGCCTCGCGCACCGCGGACCGCACCTGGGCGCCGGAGCCCTGGGTGAAGGCCGCCACCTTGATCAGGACGCGGGGGGCGGCGGGGGTGCCGAGGCGTTCGACGGTCACCGGTTCGGTGGTGAGCACCGCCCGGCGCAGGGCCGCGGTCCAGCGGCGGTCCCCGCGTTGCAGGTCGAGGCGGACCTCGGTACCGGGGGCGGCCGGCCCGCGCCCGCGCAGCAGCCCGATGACCTCGGTGACCGGGCGCCCGTCCGCGGGGACCCCGTCGACCCCGCGGATCAGGTCGCGCTCCCGCACCCCGGCCCGCTCCGCGGGGCCCCCGGCCCGTACCCGGGTGACCTCGATCAGGCCGCCGCCCACCCGGCGGGCCCACAGGCCGACGCCGGTGTACTCGCCGTCCAGGGCCCGGGCGAACTCGGCGTACTCGGCCTCCGAGTAGACCGCGCCCCAGCGGTCGCCGCTGCGGCTCACCGCCCGGCGGGCCGCCTCCACGGGGGACTTGCCGTCCACCAGGGCGGCGGCCGCGGCGTCCACCGCCTCCCGGGCCGTCCCGTCCGGTGCCGCGGGCCCGCCGGCGGCGACCGGAACCGGGTGCGGGTCCTCACCGGTGGCGCGGGACCAGGAGCCGGCGGCGGCGCCGGTGACCAGGACACTGGTGAACACCAAGGTCAGAGCCGCCCCGCGGCGGACGCGGCGGGGCGGGGTGAACAGGTCGGGACCTGACATGGCGGTGAGTCTAGGACAACGCCGGGCGCCGTACGGTGGGTTGACCGTACGGCGCCCGGGGCGAATCTCACACCGAGGGGTGCGACCGGTCCCCGGGCGCGGGCCGTGCGCCCCGGGGTGGCCGAGGGCTCAGACCTTCAGGTACTTGCGCAGCGCGACGAACGCGGCCAGGGCGGGCATCAGCAGGCTGATCACCAGGACCAGGGGCAGCGTCTTCAGCACCGCGTCCCAGCCGATGAAGTTGATCAGCGGCATCTTCTCGGCCAGCATCAGCCCGTGGTCGATCATGAAGTACCGGCCGACCAGCAGGAACCCGCAGGCCACCAGGCCGCCGAGGAGGCCGGCCACGGCGGCCTCCATGATGAAGGGCGCCTGGATGTAGAAGCCGGACGCGCCGACGAGCCGCATGATCCCGGTCTCCCGGCGCCGGCTGAACGCCGACACCCGCACCGTGTTGACGATCAGCATCAGCGCGACGGCCAGCATCAGCCCCATCACCGCGAGCGCGGTGATCCGCATCCCGTCGAGGAGTTCGAAGAGGTTGCTGAGCGTCTCCCGCTGGTCCTCCACCGAGTGGACGCCGTCCCGGCCGGCGAAGGCGGTCGACACCACCTGGTACTTCTGCGGGTCCTTCAGCTTGACCCGGTAGGACTCCGGCAGCTGGTCCGGGGTGAGGACCGGGGCCAGCGGGGAGTCCGCGTACTGCTCCTTGTAGCGCTTGTACGCCTCGTCGCTGGACTCGTAGTGCACCTGGTCGACGACGGCCAACTTCTCCAGGTCGGCCTTGATGCGTTCCTTCTGCTCCCCGGTCACCGCGCCCTTGGTGCAGGCCGTGTCGGTCTCCGCGTCGTTCTTGTTGCACAGGAAGATCGAGACGTTGACCTTGTCGTACCAGTAGCCCTTCATGGTGCTGACCTGGTCCTGCATCAACAGGGAGCCGCCGAAGAGGGCGAGCGAGAGGGCCACCGAGACGACGACCGCGAAGGTCATCGTCAGGTTGCGGCGGAGACCGACGCCGATCTCCGACAGGACGAACTGGGCGCGCATCGCGTGCTTTCTGCCTTTCGGTACGTGATGTGGTGTCGCGTACGTCGCGTACGTGGGGTCAGTGCTGGTAGCCGTAGACGCCGCGCGCCTGGTCGCGGACGAGGCGGCCCTGCTCCAGCTCGATGACGCGCTTGCGCATCTGGTCCACGATGTTCTGGTCGTGGGTGGCCATCACGACGGTCGTGCCCGTGCGGTTGATCCGGTCCAGCAGCTTCATGATGCCGACCGAGGTCTGCGGGTCGAGGTTGCCGGTGGGCTCGTCCGCGATCAACAGCTTGGGACGGTTGACGAAGGCCCGGGCGATGGCGACGCGCTGCTGCTCACCGCCGGAGAGCTCGCCGGGCATCCGGTCCTCCTTCTCGCCGAGGCCCACGAGGTCCAGCACCTGGGGCACCGACTTGCGGATCTCGCCGTGGGAGCGGCCGATGACCTCCTGGGCGAAGGCCACGTTCTCGCCGACCGTCTTGTTCGGCAGCAGCCGGAAGTCCTGGAAGACCGTCCCCAGCTGGCGACGCATGTGCGGCACCTTCCAGTTGGAGAGCCGGGCCAGGTCCTTGCCGAGGACGTGCACCTGGCCGTGGGTCGCCCGTTCCTCGCGCAGGATCAGGCGCAGGAAGGTGGACTTGCCGGAGCCGGATGACCCCACCAGGAACACGAACTCCCCGCGCTCGACCTCCAGGGACACCTCTCTGAGGGCCGGACGGTTCTGCTTGGGGTAGTTCTTGGAGACGTTGTCGAATCGGATCACGGATGCACCACGGGTCGCCGGGGGTAGGTGTCCGTGACCATACGCGAATGCGGGGGACGCGCGCAGGCCGCGGCGCCCGCTCCGGCACCCCTTGGCCGGGTTTGTCGGTGAAGGGCTGCCGACCCCGCGGGGGCCGGGCACGGGGGCGCGGGGGCCCGCCGACCGCCGGGGCGCGCGCCCGGGCCCACGGGGGACCTACGGCCCGCGCCGAATCGCGCGGGAGCTGGCACAGTGGTGGAGGGGGAACGCCTGCGCGTCCCCGAGCGTTGCGCGGAGAGGACGTCGTCGCGGCAGGCTCCGCCGCACGGGAGGAGGATGGGCATGACCTACGACCGACTGGTGTGCGCGAACTGCGCGGCCCCGGTCAGCGAGGGGCGCTGCCCGGTCTGCCGTGCCAGCAGGGAGCGCCTCCAGCAGGGCAACCACTGGTCCTCGATGAGCCCCGTGGCGCTGATCGGAGTGTTGGCCGTGCTGGTCACGGCGCTGGCGCTGTTGGCCCGCCAATCGATGTGAACCCCGCCGGCCGTTCCCGCACACGGGAACGGTGAGGGCCCGGAGCGTCGGTGACGCTCCGGGCCCTCACCGTTCGTAGTGCCTCGGCGCACGATGGGTGACCGGTCCGCCCTGACGCCGCCGGGCGTCAGGGCGATCGGCCCGTTCCGGGTGGATCAGGCCGCGGCGCGGCCACCCTCCACCAGGCGGGGCAGCAGCCGGAAGCCGATGCCGCCGGCGATCATCGTCGCGGCGCCGACCAGCAGGAACGTGGTCTCCATGGCGCCGGTCTCGGCGAGTTCGTCCTTGGCCTTGCCCTGTTCGGTGGCGCCCGTGCCGCCGGTGCCGGCCGTGCCGGAACCGGTGGTGGCCTGGTAGGCCGGCTGGGAGCCGGTGTCGGTCAGGCTGTCCTTGCCCTGTCCCTGCGGGAGCAGGGGGGCGGCGAGGTCGGGGCCGGGGCCCTCGTCGTCGCCCCCGGTGCTTCCGCCACTGGTGCTGCCGCCGATGCTGTTGCCGCCTGAGGTGCCGGTGTCGTCGTCGTCATCGTCGTCGTCACCGCCGCCGGAGGTGCCGGTGCTGCCCGTGGAGGTGCTGCCGGAGGTGCCGATGTTGCCGCCGTCGGTGCCGGTGGTGCCGGAGGTGCCCGTCGTACCAGTGGTGCCGGAGGTGCCGGAGGTGCCCGTGGTACTGGTATTGCCCGTCGTGCCGGTGGTTCCGGTAGTGCCGGTCGTACCAGTGGTGCCGGTAGCACCGGTAGCGCCGGTGCCGGAGGTTCCCGTGGTGGTGGCGCCGCCCACGGTGGTGACCCCGCCGGTAGTGACTTCACCGGTCGTCGTCTCGCCCGTGGTGGTCTCACCGGTCGTGGTCTCGCCGGTCGTGGTCTCGCCGGTGGTGGCGTCACCGCTGGAGCCGCCCGCGGTGGTCGGGCCGGGGATGGTGGGGTCGTCGGAGGGAGTGATCGCGCTGCCGGCGTCGGCAGCGGTGAGGGCCTGGGCCGCGCCCGCCACGGTGAGGGACGCTCCGGCGGCGATCAGCGCGCCGGCCGCGATCCGTGCGACTCGGACCCGGGTCTTCTTGGTCATCTGGTTGCTACCCCCAGTAGCTCATCGTCAATGGAGCAGCGCCGGGGCCGTGGACTCGAGGGGGAAGTACCGCGCGTTGCGAAAACGACCTCGCCGCGCACCATCACCCCGTTCACACACACCCCAGAGATGCGCATGCCGCGTTCACCCTTCCCAGTTTCGGTAAACGCGTCAAGGCCGTTGCGCGCGTGATGCCCGAAATAAGGGCACTTAGGGGTTCGAGGTTTATGCGACGGTGACACGGAACACGGGCGGAAGCGACAACTGCCGCCCCGGGGGCGGCAGTCGGGCCCGGACGGACGGGGCTCCGGGGGCGTTCGGGGATATCCGCGGAATTCACTCGCACGAGAAGGGCGGAATCCCCGTCGGGGTTACCTTGTCGACAAAGAAGCAAGGCGGTGCACGGGGAGCGCCCGCGCTCCCCCACCGTCGCCGCTACTTCTCCTGCTGCTTGCGCCAGCGGATTCCGGCTTCGAGGAAGCCGTCGATCTCGCCGTCCAGCACCGCCTGCGGATTGCCGACCTCGTAATCCGTCCGCAGGTCCTTGACCATCTGGTAGGGGTGCAGGACGTAGGAACGCATCTGGTTGCCCCAGGAGTTGCCGCCGTCGCCCTTCAACGCGTCCATCTTGGCCTGCTCCTCCTGGCGGCGGCGCTCCAACAGCTTCGCCTGGAGGACGTTCATCGCGGTCGCCTTGTTCTGGATCTGCGAGCGCTCGTTCTGGCAGGAGACGACGATGCCGGTCGGCAGGTGCGTGATGCGGACCGCGGAGTCGGTGGTGTTGACGCCCTGGCCGCCGGGGCCCGAGGAGCGGTACACGTCGATGCGCAGCTCCGACTCGTCGATGTCCACGTGGTCGGACTGCTCGACCACGGGCAGCACCTCGACGCCCGCGAACGAGGTCTGGCGCCGGCCCTGGTTGTCGAACGGGGAGATCCGCACCAGCCGGTGGGTGCCCTGCTCCACCGAGAGGGTGCCGTAGGCGTACGGCACCTGGACGGCGAAGGTGGTGGACTTGATGCCCGCCTCCTCCGCGTAGGAGGTCTCGTAGACCTCGGCCTTGTAGCCGTGGCGCTCGGCCCAGCGCAGGTACATGCGCTGGAGCTGCTCGGCGAAGTCGGCGGCGTCCACGCCGCCCGCCTCGGCCCGGATGTTGACCAGGGCCTCACGGGCGTCGTACTCGCCGGACAGGAGGGTGCGCACCTCCATCTCGTCCAGCGCCTTGCGGACCTCGGTCAGCTCGTTCTCGGCCTCGGCGCGGGCGTCCGCGTCGTCCTCGGCCTCGGCCAGCTCGAACAGCACGGACAGGTCGTCGATCCGGCCGCGCAGCGTCTCCGCCTTGCGCACCTCGGCCTGGAGGTGCGAGAGCTTGCTGGTGATCTTCTGCGCCGCCTCCGGGTCGTCCCAGAGGGAGGGGGCCGCGGCCTGCTCCTCCAGCACGGCGATGTCCGCCCTCAGCCTGTCGAGGTCCAGGACGGCCTCGATCGACTCCATGGTCGAGGAGAGGGACTTGAGCTCTTCGGATACGTCGACGACTGCCACGGCTCCAGCGTAACCGCTCGGGTCCGCTGCCGGGCTCGCGCCCACGGCGGGCCCGGTACTACGGGGCCGTGGAGCTGCCCGGGGCCTTCGGCGGGGCCTCGTCCCCGACCGCCCAGGCGGTCACCCCGGCCGCCGCGGCCAGCACCACCGCCGCCGCGCCCAGCACCAGCCGGCGTCGGCGGGTGACGGCCGCCCGGTTCCGGGCGGAGCCGGGGCGCGGCGCCCCCGCGGCCCGCGGCACCCGGGCGGTGCCGTGCGCCCCGCCGTCCAGTTCGTCCCGTTCGGGCACCCGCATGCTGGTGTGGGTGTCCCGGTTGGAGTCGGGCGCCGGCCCGGGCACCAGCGCCACCGCGGCGCGGCGCGCCGGCGGCGCCCCGTCCGGTTCGGAGGCGTTCGCCTCGGGGTCGGCCTCCCGGGCGCCGTCGAACCCGTCCGCGCCGTCCTGGTCCCCCGGTTCCTCGGAGTCGTCGGGTTCGTCGACGTTCAGCGGCGGCATCCCGGCGAGCAGCGGCAGCTGCTCCCGCAGCCGACCGCACAGCTCGGAGGCGCGCAGCCGGGAGGCGGGGGCCTTGGCCAGGCACTGGACGATCAGCTGCCACAGCTCGTCGGGGATGCCGGGCAGCGGGGCCACCCGTTCGGTGACGTGCCGGCGCAGCACCGCCCCGGGGTGTCCGCCGCCGAAGGGGGTGAACCCGGCGAGGAGTTCGTAGAGCACCGTGGCGAGGGCGTAGATGTCGACGGCGGCGCGCGGCGGCAGTCCCTCGACGATCTCGGGGGCCAGGTAGTCCGGGGTCCCGATGATCTTCGTGGCCTTGACCTGGCGCGGGGTGTCGATGAGCTTGGCCACCCCGAAGTCGGTGAGCAGCGCGCGGTGGCTGCCGCCGGGCCCGAGGGGGCCCTGCATGTCGAGGAGGACGTTCTCGGGCTTGACGTCCCGGTGGACGACGCCCGCGGCGTGCGCGGCGGCGAGCCCGTCCGCGACGTCGGCGACGATCGCGACGGCGGCCTCCGGGGCGAGCCTGCGGTCCCGGTCGAGCCGGGAGCGCAGGTCGGTGCCGCGCACCAGGTCCATGACCAGGGCGAGGTCGTTGCCGTCCACGACCAGGTCGCGGACGGGGACCACGTTGGGGTGGTGGAGCCCGAGCAGGGCGGTGCGTTCCTGGACGAAGCGGCCCACCAGTTCCTGGTCGGCCGCGAGGTCCTCACGCAGCAGTTTGATGGCGACGGGCCCCTCGGGACCCTCGCCCAGCCACACCGTGCCGGCACTGCCGCGGCCCAGGATCTGGTGCGCGCTGTACCGGCTGCCGATCTTCCGTGCCAAGGCTGCTCCTACGGACGCGTGTTGGCGACAAAGCTACGCGTCCGGATCGGCGACCGGCACACCGCGGGGCCGAATCGCCCCGGGAATGTCGACAAGTCACCCAGCTCGGCCGGGGTCAGGGCTTGGTGCCGCCGCCGGTGCCGCCGCCGGTCTGGCCGCCGCTGCCGCTCTCCTCCCCGCCGCTGCCCACCAGGTCGCCGACCAGGCCGGTGAACTGTCCGAACCAGTCGCCGAGCTGCTCCCAGTAGCCCTTTCCGGTGCCGATCCACTCCTGGAGGGGGCTCAGCTCCCAGATCAGCCAGCCCGCGACGAACAGGATCAGGAAGGTGAACAGGCAGCCCTTCAGACAGCCGAGGCCGGGGATGCGCATCGGGTTGGCGCTGCGCTGCCGGGGCTCGCGCGGCGGGCGCGGCTCCCGGGGGGCGCGGGGCGCCGGCTCCCGCGGCGGGGCGTAGTGCTGCGGCTGCCGCTCGGGGACCGGGGCGGGCGCGTACCGCTGCGGCGGGGGCGGCGGGGCGTATTGCTGGGGCTGCGGGGGCGGCGGAGCCTGGTGCTGCGGCGCGTACCGCTGCTGCGGTTGGTGCTGCGGTGCCTGGTGGGGCTGGTGCTGCTGCGGTTGCTGCGGGGGACGCGGAGGGGCCTGACGCTGCGGGCGCCGGCGCAGCGGGTCCTCGTTCGGGTCGAGGTACTGAACCTGGGTCTGCTCGTTGCGGTCGCGCGCGGCCCGCAGCTGGTTCTGCCAGGGGTGCGGATCGTCGGGGCCGCCCGGCGCGCCGGGGGCGTGGCCCGGCACCGGGGGCAGCACGGCGGTGGGGTCGGCGGCGGGGCCGGTGCTGGGCAGGACCGCGGTCGGGTCGGCGGCGCCGGGGGCCGCGGCGGGCGGCAGGAAGCTGGTGGCCGCGTTCGGGTCGTGGGCGCCGGCGAACGGGGCGGGCGCCCCGGTGTGCGGGAGCACCGCGGTGGGGTCGGCGGCGCCGGGCACCTCGGGGACGGCGGTGGGCGACGGGTCCGGGGCCAGCAGGGCGCCCACCCCCTCGGCGGCGGCGATCTGCGTCGAGTTGGCGTGCACCCCGACGCCCTCGGCCACCACGCGCAGCGCCCGGGCCAGGTTCTCGGCACTGGGCCGCTGGTCGGGGTCCTTGCGCAGGCAGCGCTCTATCACCGTCCACAGCGGCTCGGGCACGGTGGAGGGGCGGCGCGGCTCGGCGCTCAGGTGCTGGTGGAGCACTTCGAGGGCGCTGCCGCCGCCGAACGGCGGACGGCCGGTGAGCAGCTCGTACAGCAGGATGCCGGCGCCGTAGATGTCGACGGCGCTGGTCTGCGGACGGCCCTCCGCCGACTCGGGGGCCACGTAGGCGGGGGTGCCGACGAACTCGTGGGTGCGGGTCAGGCCCGGCGAGTCGGCGAGGCGGGCGATCCCGAAGTCGGTGAGCAGCGGGTGCATGCCGCCCCCGTCCTGCCGCAGCAGGACGTTCGCGGGCTTGAGGTCCCGGTGCACCACCCCGTCCGCGTGGCTGGCGGCCAGCGCGTCGGCGATCTGCGCGGTCAGCAGGGCGCCCGCGACCGGGGTGAACGGGCCGTTCTCCCGGAGGTAGCGGTGCAGGTCGGGGCCCTCGACCAGGTCCATCACCAGGGCGAGCAGGTCCCCCTCCACGACCAGGTCGCGGACCCGGACGATGTTGGGGTGGGTGAGCCGGAGCAGCACCGACCGCTCGCGCAGGAACCGCATGACGATGTCGGCGTCGTTGGCCAGCTCCTCCTTGAGGACCTTGATGGCCACGGTCTCGCCGGGCTGCCCCGGGACGGCCGCCTCGGCACCCGCCGTCTCGCGTTGCCGCGCGCGCCAGACGGTGCCCGTGGCACCGCGCCCGAGCGGCTCCTCCAGGAGGTACTTGCTTCCTACCGGCCGCACGTCATGCGCTCCCTGCTCTGGGTCGGTCTGGATCGGGTGGTGGACGGGTCGGGTCTGCTGGTGGTGTCCGGTCGGGCGCCCGGGTCGATCGGAACCGGTCGGACGTGACCGGACGCGACCCGCACGGCGGTGGCTCCTGCGGACTACCCCCGTCCGCCGGGGGTCATCCGGACGCTTCCGTCACACCCGGAAGCTCCGGGCCCACGAGCACCACCGACCGGTCCGCCCCGCCCCCGCGTCCGGCGCCGCTGCGGGCCGGGGCGGGGCCCGGGAGCACCGGGCGTTCCGCCCCACTGTAGTGCCGCGCCCCGCGTCCACCGGGTCCTACCGGCGCGGAGCCGGGCGCCGGGCACCGCTCCCGACGCCCGGCGCGGCCCGTACCGGCTGCTCCGGGGCCGTGGCGCCGGTCTCCCCGGCTCCGCGTCACGTGTCAGCAGTCCATCGGCTCCCCGCGCTCCCTCGCCGGCCCGCTGCCGGTTCCCGTCGGTCGGTAGGACGTGGGCGCGGGCGTTCCGGTTGCCGGGTGTGGCGCGGCCCACCGGAGGCCGTGGCGCCGGGCGGAACGCCGTTCGGCGCCGAGCGACGTCAAGGGGGCGCGAAGAGTCACCGAACGGTCTGGAACGGGTTCGGCGACCGCATTGAACAGGCACTTTTCCGAGCAGAGCCGGCCAATCAAGATCACGAACAGGTGGCGGCCGGGCGTGTTGTCGGCAGCAGGTGCGAGGATGCCCCCGTATTTGGTCTACGTGCCCGGAGTGCGGTGGGGGAATCACAGCACGGCCCCGGCCCATCCGAGCCGGGCGCATCCGCAGAAGGGACCGCTGTCGGCGATGCAGATCCGGTTGACCGTCCTCGGGTCACGCCCCGAAGCCGCGGGGCGCGCGACGGCACGGGACGTCCTGATCACCGCGCCCGGAGGCACCCCGCTGGCCGCCGTGGCCTCCGGCCTCGTCTCGGCCGTGGCGGGCGGCGACGGGCCGATGTCCGTCTACGCGGGGACGCAACGGCTCGACCCGCAGCGCGCCGTCCTGGGCGAACCGCCGCTGCTGGACGGGGCGGTGCTCTCGCTCGGCGCGCCCACCGCCCCGGGCCCCGGCCCCGACACCACCGGCGCGGTCGCCCAACTCCAGGTGGTGGGCGGCCCGGACGCCGGCGGGGTGCACCTGCTGCACGGCGGGCCGGTCCGCATCGGCCGCTCCGCCGACGCGGAGATCCCCCTCGACGACCCGGACGTCTCCCGACTGCACTGCGCGGTCACCCCCGTCGACGGCGGCCGGGTGACCGTCGCGGACCTCGGCTCCACCAACGGCACCCGGCTGTACGGCGCCGACCTCGGCCGGCGCCCGGTCCCCCTGGAACCGGGCGCACTGCTGCAACTCGGCGAATCCACGCTGCGGTTGGCCGACCCGCGCCAGGCGCCCCCGCCGGTGCCCACCGTGCCGGACGGGGAGGGGTTCGTCAGGGTGGGCGTGCCCGCGACGGCCCCCCGCGACGGAGCCGAACCGGGAGCCGGACCCTCGCGCCCTGCCGACGCGGGGCACGTCGGGGCGGCGGTACCGCACGCCCGCCGCCCCGGGGACCCCGTGGGACCCGGTGGTACGGACGGCACCGGTTACGGGCACCGGCCCGCCGACCGGGGGGCGGCTCCCTTCCGGGCCGGACCGCAGGCCGGTGACGGACCCCCGGACGGCGCCCGGTACGAGGAGGACCCGTACGACGCCGAACCGCCGCGGACCGAGGTCCGCCGCCGGGGCGGGCTGTCCGCCTGGGCGCGCCGACTGCGCGGCGGGCGCGACACCGACCCCGCCGCCCCGCACCCGGACGAGGGCCCCGTCACCTCGACCCGGCCGGCCGCGCCGAGCGCCGCCACCGGTTACGCGGAGGGCGGCTTCGCCGTCGACCCGGCGGCCACCCCCGAACTCTGGCCCGACCCGGCCACCCTGCTGCTCACCGCGCTGGGGCCCGGCCCCCGGCTGTGGGAGCGGGACCACGCCCACCCCGAGGCCCTGACCGTGCGCCTCGGCACCGCCGACCGGCCCGCCCCGGGTGGCACGGGCTACCTGGCGGGCGTCCCGGTGACGGTCGGACTGCGCGAGGTGGGCGCGCTGGGCCTCGCGGGCCCGCGCACACGCATCCTGGGCGTCGCCCGGTCCCTGATCGCACAGCTCTCCGCGCTCCACGCCCCCGAGACCCTGGAGATCGTGCTGCTCGGCACGGACCGGGACCGTCCGGCGGCCGAACGGGTCGCCGCCTGGTCCTGGATCGGCTGGCTCCCGCACACCCGGCCCGGCCGCGGCCAGGACTGCCGGCTCCTGCTCGCCTACGACGCCGACCAGGCCGGCACCCGCACCACCGAACTGGTCCGGACCCTGGAAGAACGCGCCGGCGCACACGGCTCACGCGGTGGTGGGGCCGAGGACACCCTCACCGTGCTCGTCGTGGACGGCGACCCCGGTTCCACCGCCCTGCGCACCGCGGTGGACCGGCTGTGCACGGACGGCCCGACCGCCGGCATCCACGTGCTGTGCCTGGCCGACACCCCCGCACTGCCCTCCGTGACCCGGGTGGTGGTGGACCCCGACGCGGAACCGGTCCCCGGGGCCGTGCCGGAGCCGCCGCCGGGCGGACCGCGCGTCGCCGAGGGGTACGAGGCCGCCTGCGCGTCGGTGCCCGCCTTCCGGCGGTGCGGAGCGGTCGCCCTGCTCAGCGGGGACGTCGCCACCGAGGTCCGGCTGGTGCGGATCGCCGGCGGCCGGGTCGCCGGGGACGGCACCGCAGCGGCCGTGGACGCCGTCTCCGCCGCCTGGGCCGAGCGCTTCGCCCGGGCCCTGGCCCCGTTGCGCGCGGAGGGCGACGGCCCCGGGCCGCGCGCCGCCGCCCCGCTCCCCCGGTCCGCCCGTCTGCTCGACGAGTTGGGCCTCGCCCGGGCCACCCCCGCCTCGCTCCAGGCCCGGTGGGCCGACGCCGCCGACGACCCGCAGGACGCGGGCGGCCGGGCCCGGGCGGTGCTCGGCGCCGGACCGCACGGCCCGGTGACGGTGGACCTCGTCGGGGACAGCCCCCACCTGCTGGTCGAGGGCCCGGCGGGCAGCGGACGCACGGAGCTGCTGCGCGCGATCGCCGCTTCGCTGGCCGCCGCCGAGCGCCCCGACCGGCTGTCGCTGGTCCTGGTCGAGGGGCACGACACCGCCGGCGGCCCCGGCACCCCGCCGCAGGACGGCCCGGGCGGCCTGGTGGTGTGCGGGGAACTCCCCCACGTCACCACCTACCTCCCCGCCAACGACCCGGTGCGCATGCGGGGGTTCGCGCAGGCGCTGAGCGCGGAGCTGAAGCGCCGGGCCGAACTGCTCGGCCCGCTCGACTTCGGCCAGTGGCACCGCGGCGACCGCGCCCCCGCCGCGTCCCCGGCGCCGCCCTCCCACGCCCCCGGCCGGGTGGTGGCGCAGCGCGGCGGGCCGGGCTCCGGGGCGACCCCGTCCTCCGCCGGTGCGGGAGGTGCGGCACCCGGGTTCGGTCCCGGTGCCGGCGGACCCGGTGCGGGGGACCTGGACGCTCCGCCCAGCACCACCCTGCGGCTGCGGCCCGCCCGGGCACGCCGGCCGGCCGTCGTCGGGCCCTCGCTCCCCCGGTTGGTGGTGGTGGTCGACGACTTCGACGCCCTGCTGTCACCCGCGCTGGGTTCCACCGGACGCCCCTCCGCCGGGTCCGTGGTGCGGGCCCTGGAGGCGGTGGCCCGGGAGGGCGAGCGGCTCGGGGTGCACCTGGTCACCGCCTCGGCGGGCAGCGCCCGGGTGGAAGCCAGCGAGGCGGCCCGCCAGTCCGGTGTCCGGGTCGTCCTCGACCCCGTGCGGGTCGGTCCCGAGGAACCCGGCCCCGGCCGGGGCACGGTCCGGGGCCGGGCCGGGGCGGCCGTCGGGTTCCAGGCCGGCCGGGTCACCGGACGCATACCGCGGACGGCGACGCTGCGGCCCACCGTGGTCCCGGTCGACTGGGAGCGGATGGGCGACCCGCCGGCCCGCCGCCCGGTGCGGGAGCTGGGCAACGGCCCCACCGACCTGGCCCTGTTGGCCAGCGCGGTGGAACGGGCCGCCCGGTCCGTCTCCGCCGAGGTCGTGACGTCCCTCTTGTGAGCGGGCCGGTCGGGCCGCCGTGATCGACGGCCCGACCGCCCGGCCCGGGGCGCGGGCCCTAGAACAACGAGGTCGTGTACAGGCAGAAGGTGTAGCTGTAACCCGGCTCGATCTTCTGCTTGCTCGACTTGGTGTCCCTGAGCACGGAGGTGCTGGAGGTCTTCTGGAGGAAGTGGTAGTTGCCGGCGGGCAACAGCAGGGTCGTCTTCGGGTACTTCGAGGACGGTCCCTTGCACGCCTTGATCTTCTTCTTGGAGCCCAGGAAGGGCGATTCCTTGTAGGTGGTGCAGTCCGCGCACGCCTTGAGGTCGGCCCGGCCGGAGATCGGTCCGGTGTAGAGGAGTTCGACCGGGTCGGGGCCGTCGTTGCTGACGACCATCACCATCCGGGAGCCGTCGGGCTCCTCGGCGGGCGGCAGCTTCCTGCCGGCGGCGGGCTCCTCTTCGGCGATCTCGGCGGCGATGGCGATGGAGCGGGCGTGCGCGGCCTGTCGGCTGCGCGGGTAGTCCGCCGCGTACTGCGTCATCGTCTCGCCGGCGTCGGCGAAGTCCTTGTTCCTGAACTGCGCGGTGCCGCAGGCGAAGTCGCCCTTCTGGACGGCCTCGGCGGCGTCCTTCGCCACGCCCCGGGCCGCGGAGTCCCGCAGGACGCCCAGGGACGCGCGCAGCACCCGCAGCTCGCCCACCGTGTCGCAGGGGGCGGCGCCGCCCTTGAGCGCGGCCGTCCTGGTCCCGAGCGCGGCCCGGACGGCCGGCTCGACCTTGCCCGCGTGGGCGGACTCGGGGAAGGTGTCGTACAGGGCGTTGAGGCTCTTCTCGGCGGCCGGCTGCGCCGTCCCGAGGCCCAGCGCCGCCACCCCACACTCGTACAGGGAGTGCGCCAGCGGCTCGTCGGTCTTGTCGGGCCGGGTGCCCAGGAGGTCCGCGTCGACGGTGCGGGGCAGTTCCCTCAGGTACGTGAGCGGTGCGACCGCATCGCAGTACGCCTTCCGCCCGTACGGCGCGGAGACCTGCTCGTAGTACGCGTCCAGCCGGTCGGGCACCAGCTTCCCGGCCCGCGAACCCGTGTGCTCCGTACCGAGTTCCCGGTACGTGGCGAGGGCCTTGCGGTAGATCGGCTGGGCCTTGTCGAAGGGCAGGCCCTCGGCGGAGGCCACCAGCCGGTCGGCGCCGTCCAGCCGGTCGAGCAGCGCCTGTTCCCTCGCCTCCTCGCGGGCCGACCCGTAGGCCAGGGAACCCCCGGCGGGCACCGCGAGCAGCACCAGGGCGAGCGGGAGCGCGAGGCGGCGGTGGGCGTCCTTGAGTCGGAGGTCCGCCCGCAGCCCGCGGCGGGCCCCGTCGGCGGCAGCCAGCAGCAGGAAGAACCCGTAGCCGACGAGGGGCCCGGCGGGGACCCCGTCGACGTCGGCGGGCAGCGCGACCACCAGGAAGGCGGCCGTGGCGATCCAGCAGAGCACCGCCCCGACCCAGTGGCGCAGCAGCAGGTAACCGAGGCCGAGGCAGGAGAGGTTGAGGAGGCCCACCACGGCCGCCTGCGCCCGGTTGGCCTCGCCGCGCGGGGCGGCGGGCGGGGCGGCGGGAGGTTGGGCCCCGTAGCCGTAGCCGTGCCCGGGCGGCGGTCCGTAGCCGTGCCCGGGCGGCGGGGCGCCGGGAGCGGGCGGGGCCGCGGGGGGCGGGGGTAAGGACCCGGCGGGAGCCTCGCCCGGCGGGGGGCCCGGCGGCCCACCGGGCGGCGGGCCGAAGCCCGGCGCGGGGGGCTGAGCCGGTGGCTCGGACGGGTTCGGCGGCGTCGGCCGGCCCGCTGCGGTCGGCGGCGTCGTGGGGACCGGCAGGCCGAGGCAGCCCGGCGCGGGCGGGTCGGCCGGTGGCGGACCCTGGGCGCCGGCCGGTCCGGTGGTGCGCCCCCCGCCTGGTGCGCCGTCCCCGGTTGGTGCGTCGCTTCCGGTCGGCCGGTCGGCCGGCCCGTCCCGTCCGTCGTTCGGTTCTGCCCCCACCGTGTTCCCCCTTCACGGGTCCGTGCGCGGTGGCCCCCCACCGGCGCATCCTGGCACTTACCCTCCAGGGTTCCCGCACACGCGTCCCCCGATTCGGCGCCCGGTGGCCGAGCTGTGCCCCGACCGCGACGGGATTTCAATCTGCGAACGCCAAGGCATCCCGATCCTTGCCGGCGATCGGCTTCAGCAGCATCCTCGGTTCTGCTGCCTGTTCGGCGCCCAGGTACTCGCGGATCGCGACGGTGGCCGCCCGTACGGCTTCCAGCATCGGCTGCCCCCGGCCCATGATCCGGACCGCACCGGCAGTCGACGGAGCGCAAGGGTACCGATCTGCCAGGACCCGCGGACCGGGCTGCTGGTGGGCTCGTGCCCAGGGAACGACGCCGGTCGCGCCGAGGAGGGCTGGGGCACCCGAACGTGTCCTGCGGGTGTCAGGCTCGGGCCATGCGGCGGGCCCGGCCCCGTCGTGATGAACCGAAAAGCAGCCTGACCGGCGGATGATTTCCTACGTCTTCTGGGTAACGCCGAGGAGCCACCCCGACGCTTCAACATCGGCTGATGTATCTATTCCTGGAACCGCTGCCCGGAGTCAGTTGATGTATCGCGACTGGCAATATCAAAGGACTAAAGGATGCATGCATTTCGCATCAAACTCTGTGCCCTTCTAGCCGTCGTGACGGTAGCCGCGGCGTCCAAGGCGGCAGCAGGATCTCCGGAAATGCTCTTCGCAGGCAGAGCAGGTGACGAATTCTGCAACCCGTACTCCCAAAGAGAGTTCTCCCTCGGCAAACAGCGGGAAGCGTTCGGCAACGGGTGGGCACTCCACACGTTGAAAATGGATGGAAAGGAGACACAGGGTTCGGAAGTGATGTTCCGCAAAGGAATCGCCGTCCTCAAGGATCCGGCCAAGGACCGCGAAGAAGCCCGAGCTGTCCGGGAAGCCGTATCCAAGCTGGACACGTACACGAGCGGAAATAAGCTCCTCACGTTCATCAATGAGGCCGAAGTGGCAGAGGGAACCATTGGCCAGAGAGGCACGGGGTTCAAAGTTGTGATCTGCCCCTATGCATCAGAAAACATGACGCGCTACGTCGCTAGGGGCGGCGTCGACAAGCTCGATGAGCACTCGAAAGTTCCGGCCTACAACGGTCAGGGTGCATATTCCGTCGTGAGTCTGGACGGCTCGATCTTCCGGGACGGCGATCTCTGGGTGACGAAAAGCTATGCCATCGAAACAGGAGGATCCAAGCTGGTCAAGAGCCCACCATTTGTCGGCCTGGCCCACGAGTTGATTCACGCAGCACACATCCTTTCTGGGGCAGAGGTGGTGCTACGGAAGAAGGATCTCCCGAAATCAGTGAATCAACTCTGGGATTGGAATGGAAGCAGTTTCCAGAAGGAACATACAGTCCCCATGGGCGAGAAGTCACTGGCATACGAAGAGGCCATCACCACTGGCTATGGTCCAGAGATTCTTCAGATCTCCTACCCGAAAGACAAGCAGTACGCCGACAGAAAGAAGTACACACAGAAGGGAGAGCTTCATGACGGAATTCCTGTGGGAGAACTGATCAAGAAGTCAACGCCGCACCGAGGCATCGTCAGCAGATTGGACGTACTTCCCGAGCAGAAGTCACTGCGCAAGGATTTCCTGGAGTCGTTCATCAGCGAGAGGAAGATCGCAGATGAGGCGGCCCTGGGAGCCCGTCCCGGCTACTACAACAGCGCGGAATATGAGCTGGAGGCGAAGAGTCTGTTCAATGCTTCATACAGTCCCAGCCAGTTGAAGAACTACAAGGGTGGCAGTTCCGGCCTGGAGAACGGGGCGGGTGAGCTGAGGTCATTCTCCTGCATCAAGAAGTCTGCGCCTGTACTGAGGTGGACGCAATGTCCTGGGGACGGCGGCGGAGTTATTGTCGCCATGGGGGACTCCTACATCTCCGGGGAAGCCGGCCGGTGGGTCGGGAACGAGAAGGAAGAAAAATCGAATGCTGCGGAGAAATTCTCCGACCGCACCTACCCCCTCGGTACCCCCGACTGGGACGGGGAAATGTACAGCGGGCAGGGAGGACCGGGAAAACCGGAATCCGTATACCCCGATTCCTACGGGACATCCGCTGAGCCTGGCTGCCACCGCTCGGACTGGTCGGAGGTCGACCTGATCGACCAGAGGAACCTGAACCTTGCCTGCTCCGGCGCCACGACATGGAACGTTGCTCCGGACGGCACGACGTCTTCCGAACTCCACGGCGAGAAGGCCCAGACAGAGCAGCTGGCACAGGTGCTCTCCCACGGTAAGGACGTCCGCACGGTAGTGCTCTCCGTGGGCGGGAACGACGTCGACCTGGCGGACATCGCACACGACTGCGCCGTCCGTTGGTTCGGCCAGATCGGGGTCGATACCGGAAAGTGCAAGAAAGACCCTGTGAGCAAGGACGCGCTGACGGAGGTGAGGAAGAACGTAGAGAGAGACATCCAGGCCATCAGGCAGGTCTTCACCGAAGCGAGCATCGGGAAAGAAGAGTACCGAATCATTGTGCAGAGCTATCCCCTGCCTCTGCCGCCCGAGAACGGCATCGCGCAGGCCGCACGATCCGAGGTCGACGAGACAAGGTCACGGTTCGCCAGCCGGGGATGTCCGTTCTGGAACAAGGATTTCACCCGTCTCCGGAAAGTCGGCCAAGACCTCAATGTCCACCTCGCAGCCGCAGCCGCAGCGATGAATACGGACTTCCTGGACATGGAAGGCGCACTCGAAGGGCACGAGCTCTGCCGCGAAGGAACCCAGCTCCAGGAGAAGAACGGAGAACCTCAGCCCGATTCCAGCGGTACATATCACGGAATCCGAAGCTCCAAGGAGGTGGAATGGGTCAGATGGGTAAACGGCACCAACATTGCGGAGGCCATCGCGGACGAACTGCCCATTATCAATCACTTCTACCACTCCGACAAGCAGCGCCTGCAGGAATCACTCCACCCCAATCACCTGGGGCAGCGGTCCATGAGTGCCTGCCTCCAGTCCTTCCTCGACCAGACCGCCGGCAGCGACACGCCGTTGGGCAGAATCGGCTCCTGCAGGGCAGACAGCAACGGGACCCCGGACTCAACCGTTGCTGAAGAAATCCAGACGTGGAAATGGAACGGAACCTACCGGTTGGAGAACATCAAGGCGACCCTTACGAAGCAAGGCGAAGCAGGCGATGATCAGATCTGCGGGTACATCGAATCGTGGGCCAACGAGGGCATGGAGGACAAACCCAAGAAGCAGAGGCTCTTCGACCACGCCGGATGTAAAACGTACCAGGATGTGGAAAAGGGAAAGCAACTGGACCTCGGTAACCCCCCACCTGCTTCTCACACCATCGTTCTCAACGGGAATGACGAAGGCAAGTACCTCGAAATCATGGGCCACCTTGTGGAGTACGATACGTTCAAGAACGATGACCTCGGCACGGGGTCCGCGCGTGCCAACTACAATGACTTCGCCCCCCGCTTCGCTTCGGGGAAGGGCACGTACTCGCTGAGCGTAGAGTTCAAGGAAGATCACTGCGTACAATGCACCACAGTGGAAGTCACCGGTGAAGTGAAGAAAGTCGGCTGAGGCCCGCTAACCTGTGGATCACAGCTTCTGCTGCAACTGATCGAATGCGGTTGGATGCGGCGCGGAAGTTCCTCCGGTCGATTGTCCCGCGGTGGGAACGAGAAGAGACCCACCACCTCCCGAACGGCCCCAACAGGCAATCATGCGCTTGCCCTGAGCGGATGCATGGAGGAATCCCTGCATCCGCTCGGCAGAAATTCGTGAGCGGGGCCTGCTTGCAGAATCGCTTTGCCGGCAGGAGGTGTGCCTGACCCCCGCAAGGCCGCCCCGGCGGTAGGTGAATCCACGTATCGTATGAAGGTGTTTCCATTTCCCGCGGCGTGCCTTGCGGATCTCCCCCGCAGGCTGACGGGATTTGCCATCCGGGCGTCAGAGGCGATACAAAGTCGCACGGTCGCACATGCCAGGCGACCTCAGTGCCTTGCGGCGTGACCGGTAATTGGACCCGGGTGCGCGCGTATCTCGCAGGGCCGCACTCCGAACATGAACATTCCGTACGGAATCCAGTCCGATGGATATCGAATCTGTACGTACTTCAAGGGAGAAGAATGTCGGTTCCAGTGTTCAAGTCGATTTTGCCAGAAGAAGGCGAACCGAAGACGCATTTCGTGATCAAGGGGGAGTACCTCGCCCATGTCACGAGTGTTTCCTTCGACACCGGCGGCGTAGGGCTCACTGTGACATTCACGCACCAATCGTCAACAGAGCTCTCCGGAATCGTCCCGGAAAAGGTCCAGGACGGAGTTGAATACGAAGTCAAGGGCCAGTACAAGCAGGGAGGAACGACTGGGGACGTGACGTCCAGTCTGACCTTCACGGCAGTGGTCCCGTCGTAAGACGATGGCGCCGCTCCGAGAGCCCTGTCCGGGGCGGCGCCACCGCTTCGGGGAAGTGGCCCCGAAGCTCCACGGTTCTTCGTCCGCTCGATCACGCGGGCCGGCGGGCCAGGTTGGGACGACGACGTGCCCGGCGACGACGACGCTCTCCCGGCGCGACCTTCCAGGCCCCACGGCGAGCGCAGCCATCCCCTCCAGGCAGCAGGCATACCCCCCGGTGCGTTCGCCACCCACAACGTCACGAGGGCGTCACGATCGGTGAGTTCGGGACGCCCGGGCCCTTGTGGGGAGGAACCGTCCCGCGTACACAGGGGCCCACGGACGTTCGCAGGCACGCGCGACGAGCGCGTCAAGAGGACGGGGCAGTGATGCGCAGCACGGGTAGGAAGACCAGGGGCCGCGACGACCACCGGCTCCGGTTCTCGGGCCGCACGCGGCGGCTGGTGGCCGTGGCCGCGGCGGGGGCGCTGGCGTGGGGGGTGACCGCCTGCGGGGACGGCGGGGGCGACGACGACAAGGGTGGGGGCGCGAGCACCGCACCGGGCGGATCGTCCCTGCGGTTACCGGAGTTGGACGGCCAGAAGCTGGACGTCGCCGCGGTGTGGACGGGGCCGGAGCAGGAGAACTTCAAGAAGGTGTTGGCCGAGTTCGAGGAACGGACCGGCGCCGAGGTGACGTTCGTGCCGGCGCAGGACCCGATCGTCAACTTCCTGGGCTCGAAGATCGCCGGCGGGGCCCCACCGGACGTGGCGCTGTTGCCGCAGGTCGGGGCGGTGAAGCAGGCGGTGCAGAAGAAGTGGGCCAAGCCGGTGAACGAGGCGGTGAAGGCCCAGTTGGCGAAGAACTTCGCGCAGGGGTGGCAGGACCTCGGGGTGGTGGACGGGGAGCAGTACGGGGTGTACTTCAAGGCCGCCAACAAGTCGCTGGTCTGGTACAACACCGCCGTCTTCGCCAATGCGGGCGCCGAGGAGCCGAAGACCTGGAAGGAGTTCCTGGCGACCGCACGGACGGTGTACGACTCCGGGGTGACACCGGTGTCGATCGGCGGGGCGGACGGGTGGGTGCTCACCGACTGGTTCGAGAACGTGTACCTGTCGCAGGCCGGTCCGGAGAAGTACGACCGGCTCGCCGCGCACGAGATCAAGTGGACGGATCCCTCGGTGAAGGCGGCGCTGACCACCCTGGCCGAGTTGTTCGACGAGGAGGACTACCTCGCGGGCGGGGCCGACGGGGCCTTGCAGACGGAGTTCCCGCGGTCGGTGGAGCAGACCTTCACGGGCGGGGACCAGCCGAAGGCGGGGATGGTCTTCGAGGGCGACTTCGTGGGCGTGAACGTGGCGCAGGCCAAGGCCGAGGTGGGGAAGGACGCGAAGGTGTTCCCGTTCCCCGCGGTGGGCGGGAGGCCGCCGGTGGTCAGCGGGGGCGACGCGGCGGTGCTGTTGAAGGACTCGGCGGCGGGTCAGGCGCTGCTGACGTTCCTGGCGTCGCCGGAGGCGGCGGAGGTCTGGGCGAAGGAGGGCGGGTTCCTGTCGCCGAACAAGAACCTGGACTCGGCGGCGTACCCGAACGACGTGCAGCGGGACATCGCGAAGGCGCTGGTCGGCGCGGGTGACGACTTCCGGTTCGACCTGTCGGACCAGACGCCGCAGGCGTTCGGCGGGACGCCCGGCAAGGGCATGTGGAAGGTCCTCCAGGACTTCCTGAAGGACCCGGACGACGTGGCCGGCACCCAGCAGCGGTTGGAGGCCGAAGCGGCCAAGGCGTACGGGGACTGAGCCCGGTGGCGTCGGCGACGACGGACGGCACCCGTACGCGACGGGTGCGGCGCGGGGGCCCGCGGAGTTCGGGCCGGTGGCTGGTGGCGACGGCGTTCCTGCTGCCGGCGGTGGTGCTGCTCGGGGCGCTGGTGGTGTACCCGATCTGCTATTCGCTGGTCCGCAGCTTCGTCAGCGACGACGGGGGCGGCTTCGCGGGGTTCGACAACTACCGGGAGCTGTTCACCGACGACGGCATCCGCACGGCCCTGCGGAACAACGTGTTCTGGGTGGTGGCCGCCCCGGCGGTGGCGACCGCGCTGGGACTGGTCTTCGCGGTGCTGACCGAACGGATCCGCTGGGGCACGGCGTTCAAGCTGGTCCTCTTCATGCCGATGGCGATCTCGATGCTGGCGGCCGGCATCATCTTCCGGCTGGTGTACGACCAGGACCCGGACCGGGGCGTGGCCAACGCGGTGTGGGTGGGGGTGCACGACACCTTCGCCGAGTCCTCGGCGTTCCCGAAGGCGCACCCGGGGCGGGACTCCCCGCTGCGGGAGGCGGGCGGCGGGGCGTTCGTCACCCGGGAGCCGGTGCGGGCGGGCGAGCCGGTGGTGCTGCCGCTGGTGGGGGTGGCCCCGGACGCGATGCCCGGGGACGCCCGGGCGGCGCGGGCGGCCGGTGCCGATCCGGCCAGGGTGACGGGGACGACCTGGCAGGACTTCACCCGTGGCAGGGGCGTGGGCACGCTCGGCGGGGTGGACGGCGGGGAGTTCGGGTATCCGGGGATGCGGATCGAGGCGGTGCGGGGCGACGGTTCGGTGGTGGCCCGGACCACGGCGGCGGCGGACGGCACCTTCGTGCTGCCGGCCGCGGCGGACGGGACGCACCTGCGGTTGCCGGCCGACAACTTCCGGGAGCCGTACCGCGGGGTGGACTGGTTGGGGCCGGCGCTGGTGACCCCGGCGGTGATCGTGGCGTACGTGTGGATGTGGGCGGGCTTCGCGATGGTGCTGATCGCGGCGGGGCTGGCGAGCGTGCCGCGGGAGCTGCTGGAGGCGGCCCGGGTGGACGGGGCCACCGAGTGGCAGGTGTTCCGGCGGATCACGGTGCCGTTGCTGGCGCCGGTGCTGGCGGTGGTCCTGGTCACGTTGATGATCAACGTGCTGAAGGTGTTCGACCTCGTCTACATCATCGCGCCCGGTTCCTCGCAGGACGACGCCAACGTGCTGGCGCTCCAGCTGTACCGGTCGGCGTTCAGTGACGGCCGGCCCGGGGTGGCGAGCGCGATCTCGGTGCTGCTGTTGCTGCTGGTCATCCCGGTGATGGTGTTCAACATCCGACGGCTGCGACGGGAGGGCAGGCGATGAGCGCGGAGCGCACGGAGTCCCGTACCGGCACGGTCCCCGGGGCGAAGGGACGGGCGTCGGTGGGCACCCGTCTGGCGCGGGCGGCGGGCGGCGGGCTGCTGCGGGCGGTGCTGGTGGTGGCCGCGGTGTTCTGGCTGGTGCCGACGGTCGGGCTGCTGCTGTCCTCGTTCCGGGGGCCGCGGGACCTCGCGGACAGCGGCTGGTGGACGGTGCTGACCGAGCCGGCGCAGCTGACCGTGGAGAACTACTCCCGGCTGTTGGAGAACGCCTCGATCACCGACTCCCTGCTGAACACGGTGTGGATCGCGGTGCCGTCCACGGTGCTGACGGTGGTCATCGGCGCACTGGCCGGGTACGCCTTCGCCTGGTTGGACTTCCCGGGGCGGGACTGGTGGTTCCTGGGGGTGGTGGGGCTGTTGGTGGTGCCGGTGCAGGTGGCGCTGCTGCCGATCGCCCGGCTGTACGGGGAGGTGGGGCTCTTCGGCTCGGTGGCCGGGGTGGTGCTGTTCCACGTGGGGTTCGGCCTGCCGTTCGCGGTGTTCCTGCTGCGGAACTTCTTCGCGGAGATCCCCCGGGAGCTGCTGGAGGCGGCCCGGTTGGACGGGGCGGGCGAGCTGCGGCTGTTCGCCCGGGTGGTGCTGCCGCTGGGCGGGCCCGCCATCGCCAGCCTGGGCATCTTCCAGTTCCTGTGGGTGTGGAACGACATGCTGGTGGCGCTGATCTTCACGGACGCCTCCAACCAGCCCGTCACGGTGGCGCTCCAGACCCAGGTGCGGCAGTTCGGCAACAACGTGGACGTGCTGGCGCCGGGGGCGTTCCTGTCGCTGGTGGTTCCGTTGGCGGTCTTCTTCGCCTTCCAGCGGCAGTTCGTGTCGGGGGTGATGGCGGGGGCGGTGAAGTAGGGGCCGGGCGGGCCCGGCCCCCGGTGGCGCACCCGGTGTGGGTCGAGTAGGCGACCCACACCGTGATTCACCGCAATATCTACCAATACGGGACATACGCTCCCGTCAGTGACTCCACAGACGACCACCGCCGTCCCCGGCGCACCGCTCGTCCGGGCGGACCCCCGCACCGCCCTCCGCTACGCCACCGGCTGGCTCGCCACCCGCGGCGTGATGCTGTACCTGCTCCTGCACAGCGGGCCGGAGCTGCTCGGCTCCGGCGGCGTGCCCCGGGAGGTGTACCGGCTGTACGCCCACTGGGCCGAGCAGCTGGCCGCCGGGGGCTTCCCGGTGGGCGACCCGCTGTGGCAGTACCCGCCGGGCGCCGGGCCGGTGCTGCTGGCGCCCGCGCTGGTGCCCTGGCTGAGCTACTTCGAGGCGTTCGTGGCGCTGACGCTGCTCGCGGACGCCCTGGTCACCGCGGCGCTGGTGCGCGTCGGGAGCCGGCCCGGGCGCGGCCGGGGCGGGGCCCTGGTGTGGTTGTGCGGGCTGCCGCTGCTGCTGCACCTGCCGCTGGCCCGCTACGACGTCCTGGTCACCGCCCTCGCGGTGGCCGCCCTGCTGACCCTCGCCCGGTCCCCGCGGGCGGGCGGGGCGTGGGCGGCGCTCGGGGCGGCGGTGAAGGGGTGGCCGGTCCTGGTGCTGCTGGGCGCGCCGCCGGGACGGGCCGCCCGGCGGGCGTGGACCGCCGCCGGGGTCACCGGGGCGGCGGTGCTGGGGCTGCTCGCCCTCGCCTTCGACGGATCGGCGGCGTTCCTGCGCGAACAGGGTGCGCGGGGCGTGCAGATCGAGTCCCTGGGCGGCACGGTGCTGGGGTTCGCCCGGCTCGCGGGCTGGCCGGGCACCGTGCGCTACCGCTACGGGGCGATGGAGTTCGTCGGGCCCCAGGTGGGGGCCGTCGCCACCGCCTCGCTGGCGCTCACCGCGGTCGCCGGGCTGCTGCTGGTGGGATGGCGGCTGCGGGCCCGGCGGTGGAACGCGGCCACCCCGTTCGACGCCGCGCTCTGCGCGGTGCTGCTCTTCACGGTGACCAGCCGGGTGATCAGCCCCCAGTACCTGGTGTGGCTGCTGGGGCTGGCCGCGGTCTGCCTCACCTCGCCGCGCACCACCCAGCGCCCGGTGGTCGGACTGGTCCTGGTGGCCACCGCGGTGAGCACGGTCGTCTACCCGATGGCCTACGGGGAGGTGACCGCCTCCACCTGGACCGGCTGTCTGCTGCTGGCGGTGCGCAACGGGCTGCTGCTCGCCGCGACCGCGCTGTCCTTCGTCCGGCTGTGGCGCGCCACCGTCCGCACCGACCCGGCCGCCGTCCCGGCGCCGTCCGAGCCCGGCGGGGAGGGGACGCCGTGGCACACGCCGAGCACGCTCCGGTGAGCGTGGTGGTCATCGGGTACGACGACGCCGCGCACGTGGTCGAGGCGGTGCGGTCCGCGTTGGCACAGGGCCCGGCGGTGCGGGAGGTCATCGCCGTCGACGACGGCTCCACCGACGGCTCCCCCGCGCTGCTGGACGCGCTGGCCGCCGCGGAGCCCCGGCTGCGGGTGCTGCGGCGGACCGTCAACAGCGGCGGCTGCGGCACCCCCCGCAACGACGGACTGGACGCCTGCACCACGCCCTTCGTGATGTTCCTCGACAGCGACGACCTGCTGCCCCCGCGCGCCGTCGAACGGCTGCTGGCCGCCGCCCGGTACCGGGACGTCGAGGTGGCCGCCGGCGCGTGCGTCCGCCGGGAGGTGCCGCACGGCCCCGACCGGCCCTGGCAACCCCGGCTGTACGCACCGCCCGCGGCGCCCGCCACCCTCGCGCGCCCGGCCGAGCGGCCGGAGTTGGTCCGGGACACGCTGTGCGTCAACAAGCTCTACCGGACGGACTTCCTGCGCACCCACGGCATCCGGTTCCCGGACGGGCGCTTCCCCTACGAGGACTTCGTGTTCGGCGCCCGGGTGCTCGCCGCCGGGCCGCGGATCGCCCTGATCCCGGACGTGGTGTACGTCTGGCAGGTGCGGCGGCGGGCCGAGCGGCTGTCGATCTCCCTGGACCGGGCCGGCATCGACAACTGGCGGGCCCGCACCACGGCGCACCGCACCGCCGTCGAGGTGCTGCGGGCCGCCGGCCAGGACGCCCTGGCGCACGCCGCCCGGGCCGCGTTCCTCGACCTGTCGCTCCGGATGTACGCCCGTGACCTCGGGCGCCGCTCCCCCGCGTACCGCACCGCCTGGTGGACGGAGGCCCGCGCCCACCTGGAGACCTTCGAGCGCGCCGAGCTGGAGCCGGCGACCGGGCCCGGCCGGCTGCTGGCCGCCGTGCTGCTGGCCTCGCCGGCCCCCCGCGACCTCGACCGGGTGCGGGAACTGGCCGCGCGACCGGCCCGGCTGCTGCCGCCGTACGCCCGCGACGGGGACGGCACCCCCGTGTGGTCGGCGGAGGTCCCGGTGCCGCTCGACGCGCTGCTGCGCCGCCCGGTGTCCGCGCTGCCCCTGGCGGTGACGGCCGAGCTGCGGCCCGGCGCCCGCAGGGGCGGGACGCGGCTGCGGCTGCGCCTGCACGAGCTGTACGGGCGGGTGCTGGCGGCCGGCCCGTTGGGGGCGGAGGTGGTGTTCCTCGACCGTCGCACCGGACGGCCCGGGCTGCGGCACACCGTCCCGTTCGTCTCCGAACCCGGGAGCGGCACCTGGGTCGTCGACACCGGGGTGCCGCTGGGACGGTTGGGCGCCGGCACCTGGGACCTGCGGGTGCGGCTGCGGTTCGCGGACGGCGGCGAGCGGGAGGCCACCGCGCACGCCGACACCGGGCCCGGGCTGCTGCGCCGCCGGGCGGTGCCCGACGCACGGCACGGGGTGCTGCTGGTCCAGCCGTACGCCACCCACTCGGGGGCGCTGGCGGTACGGGTGGCCCACGGGCCGCACGGGGTGCTGTCGGTGCTGAAGCGACGGGCGGTACGGCTGACGGGGGTCAGGGGCGGCGACTGAGTTCGCACCCCGCGCCCCACGCATCCCTGCCGTTTCTCCCAAGAACCGCTCTTGCACTCGTTATTGACGGGAAGTCAGAATATGGGGAATCCGGTGATCGGTTGCTCCGCAGCTCAGCGCGGTGGTCGTCCGCTCTGACAGACTGCGCCCCGTACGGGTGCTCGCCCCCCGCGCGTCCGTACGATCACCGCTCCCTCCGCACGCTTCCGTGCGCGCCCCGCAGCGCGCACACCGACCACAGGACAGGGTGAACGAGCGACCATGACCTGGCTGATCACCGGTGGTGCCGGCTACATCGGGGCCCATGTCGTCCGCGCGATGCGCGCCGCGGGCGAGCGGACCGTCGTCTACGACGACCTGTCCGTCGGCGACGCCCAGCGCGTCCCCGACGGAGTGGCGCTGGTCGTCGGGTCGACCCGGGAACCCAAGCTGATCGCCCGGGCCCTCGACAGCCACCGGATCACCGGGGTGATCCACCTCGCGGGGTGCCACCGGGTCGACGAGTCCGTCGAGCAGCCGCTGCGCTACTACCGGGAGAACGTGGAGGGGCTGCGGGTCCTGCTGGACGCCGTGGTCGAGGCGGGCGTGGCCTCGTTCGTCCTCGCCTCCTCGGCCGCGGTGTACGGGGCGCCCGCCGCCGACCTCATCGCCGAGGACACCCCCTGCCAACCGGTCAGCCCCTACGGCGAGACCAAGCTCGCCGGCGAGTGGCTGGTGCGGGCCGCCGGGCGCGCCCACGGCATCGCCACGGCGGTCCTGCGCCACTTCGACGTGGCGGGCGCGGCGGTGCCCGAACTGGCGGACACCGCGGCGGTCGGGCTCGTCCCGCAGACCCTGGACCGGCTCGGCGACGGGCTGCCGCCGCAGGTGTACGGGGGTGACCGCCCCACTCACGACGGCAGTTGCGTGCGCGACCTCGTCCACGTGGCGGACCTGGCGGATGCCCATGTCGCCGCCGCGCAACGGCTCGCCGCCGCGTCCGGTGCCGGTACCGGGCTGACCCTCAACATCGGCCGCGGGGAGGGCGTTTCGGTGCGGGAGGTGGTGGCGGCGGTGACCGCCGCGGTGGGCCGGGAGGACGAGCCCGAGGTGCTGCCCCGCCGGGCGGGCGACCCGGCCCGGCTGGTCGCCGACGTGGACCGGACGGCCCAGGTGCTCGGTTGGCGGCCCCGGCACTCGCTCGACGACATCGTCACCTCCGCCCGGGCGGGCTGGCTGCGGGCCCACCCCGGGGCGGACCGCCCCCGGGGCCGGACCGCGACCGGGTCCGCGTCCGCCGCGCGCCCGGCCGGGCCGACGGCGGTGGCCGCCGCCCGGACCTCCGAACGGCTCAGCGCAGCAACGGCGCCACCCGCTCGGCCAGCGGCCGGGTCACCCGGGCGGTGAGGCCGACCGGGTCCCAGCGGATCTGGAGCCGGCCGGCGCCCCGCGGCTCGGGCTCCACGGTGACCAGGTGCGGGGCGAGCCCGTGCCGGTAGTCGACGCGGGCCCGTAGCGGGGGGAAGCCGAGCGGGGCGAGTAGCAGCCCGGTGTTGCGCAGGCCCCGCTGGGCCAGCACCAGCACGGGGTGCCGGACGCCGGGGAAGCCGTGCAGCGGGAGCGGGGCCGCCGCGAGGTCCAGGCGCACCCGGCCCTCGAACACCCCGGGCCGCACCGGGTCGATCCGGAACGGCACTTCGAGCCGACCCCCGCCGGGCGCCACCGCCAGGGCCGCGGCCTGCGGTCCGACCGGGAGCCGCAGCCCGGGGTCGTGGGTGCGCACTACCAGGTCGACCGCGGCGCCGGGGGCGGCCTTCAGGTCGAGGATCTCGTGCCGGAACAGGGCGCTCGGGAAGGGGCCGGCGTCCACCCGCTGGTCGTCGAGGTCGAGTTCCCGCCGCCCGGTGGCGGTCGCCGGGACCCGGTCCCCCCAGTACAGCCGCCCGTCCGGGCCGGCGGTGACGGTGCGGGGGGCGACGCCCTGGCCGAGCCCGCGGGCGGCCACCCGGGCCTCGGCGAGCCGGCCGTCCCGCACCAGTTGCAGCACCACCCGCTCGGCGCGCGGCAGCCGGGCGTAGGCGGCCGGGGCGAGTGTGGCCAGGTAGGGGTTGACCAGGTCGGCGAAGCCGGCCAGCCAGGCGTCGTCGCGGTACGGGAGGTCACCGGCGTACATCCGGAAGTCGTGCTTGAGGAACTTGTAGTCCTTCTCCGGCCGCAGCGCGGCGTGGCCGGACTCGCGGAGGAAGTCGTCGATGAGCCGCCCGACGTGGATCCGGTCGCGGACGTTGCCCAGCAGATGGCGCTGGTTGGAGATGGAGGCGGTGTCGGCGGCGGCGTGCGGGGCGATGTACCAGCGGTAGACGATGTCGGTGAGGACGGTGAACTCCCGGGCCAGACAGTACGCCTGGGCTGAGAAGAGCTGGTCCTCGTAGTGGATGCCCTCGGGGAAGCGCAGCCGGTTGCGGTCCAGGAACTCGGCGCGGTACATCTTGCTGGTCGCCAGGTGCTCGAAGAGCAGGCGGGGCTCGGCCTCGATGCCGGGCACGGTGCGCCGCTCGGCCACCAGGTGCGGCATCCAGGTGGAGACCCGGCCGGTGTCGACGCGGACCCGTTCGACGGCGCCCATCACGAAGTCGACGGGGCGTTCCCGGTGCGCCGCGAGCAGGGTCTGCACGGCGTGCGGCGGGAGTTCGTCGTCGCTGTCGAGGAACATCAGGAACGGTGCGCGGGCGACGTCCAGGGCCCGGTTGCGCGGAGCGCTGCACCCGCCGCTGTTCTCGGGCAGCCGCAGCACGGTGATCCGGTCGTCCGCGGCGGCCAGTTGCCGGGCGACCCGGGGCGTGTCGTCGGTGGAGTGGTCGTCACTGATGACGATCTCGATGCCCCGGTGGCTCTGCCGGCGCAGCGAGTCGACCGCACGGGGCAGTCGGGCGGCGTCGTCGTGGACGATGACGGTGACGGTCACGTCGGGGGCCCCGGGTGCGGTGGCGGCGTGCACCACGTGCGGGGAGGTCGGTCGGTCGTGCGGGCTCATGTCGCGTCGGCCTCCTGGGGGGTGGGGACGGGCCGCCGTTCGTCGACCGGGACCACGGGCGGCAGCGCGGTCTCGGGTTCGCCGAGGAAGACCCGGCGCACCACCCGTTCGGCGGCCAGCCCGTCGTCGTAGGCGCAGAACCTGCGGCGGAACGCGGCCCGGGTCTTGGCGCTCGCCGCGTCCTGCCAGGCGCCGGAGCGGATGGCCTCGGTCAACTCTTCCTGGGTGCGCACCACGTGGCCGGGTGCCTGGCTGGTCAGGTCGAAGTAGACGCCGCGGGTCCTGGCGTAGGTCTCCCAGTCGTCGGCGTAGACCAGCACCGGCCGGTCGAGGCCCGCGTAGTCGAACATCAGGGAGGAGTAGTCGGTGATCAGTCCGTCGGCGGCGAGTTGGAGGTCCTCGACGGGGTCGTAGGCGGACACGTCGATCACCCGGCCGTCGCGGCGGAGCCCGGTCAGCGGCGAGGTGCCGCCGTAGAAGTAGTGGCCGCGCACCAGGAGCACGGCGTCCTCGCCGAGGTGCGCGGCGAGGGCGGCCAGGTCCAACCGGGGCGTCCAGCCGGCCTCGTAGTCGCGGTGGGTGGGGGCGTACAGGAACGCCGTCCGCCCCCGGGGGATGCCGAGGCGCTCCCGGACCGCGCGGATGCGGGCGGGGGTGGCCCGGTGCAGCACGTCGTTGCGGGGGTAACCGTGGTCCAGGGAGACGTAGCGCGAGGGGTAGGCGCGTTCCCAGGTCTCGGTGGAGTGCGGGTTGGCGGAGACGCTGTAGTCCCACTTGTCGACGCGGGCCAGCAGGGCGCGGAAGTTGAGGCCCTTGGCGGCGGCCGGGTACGACAGCTGGTCGAGGCCCATCCGCTTGAGGGGGGTGCCGTGGTGGGTCTGGAGGTGGACCGCGTCCGGCCGTTTGACCACCGCGCCGGCGAAGTTGACGTTGTTGACCAGGAAGCGGGCGCGGGCCAGGGCCTCCCAGTAGTCGGGGGTGCCCGGCACCACGTACCGGGTGCCGGGCGGCAGCAGCGGCACCCGGTCGCGGGCGACCACCCACACCTGCCGCACCTCGGGGGCGAGTTCGGCGAGCTTGTCGGCGATGGCGGCCGGGTTGCAGGTCACTCCCCGGTCCCAGTAGGCGGAGAACACCGCCAGGTCGTCGTGGACGGGCCGGTCCAGGGCGCGGCGGTAGCGGTGGTCGCGCAGCTTGGCGGCGGCCCTGCGGCCCCGGGTGCGCCACCGCTCCCGCACCTGGCGCTGCTGGTGGTTGACGCCCTGCACGGCGCGGTAGGGCCGGTAGGCGTCGCGTTCCAGCAGCCGGTAGCGGACCCCGTCCAGTCCGGAGGGTGCCGGATGGCCGGGCGGGCGCCAGCGGGCCGCGGCGCGGGCGGCGCGGTGGAAGAACTCGCGGGCCACCGGCTCGGGCAGCGCGCCGCGGGCGATGACGCGCAGCCACGCGCGGACCATCACGTCGTAGAGCGCCGCCCGGACCGCGGTGGAGGCGCCCTGCGCGGCCAGCACCTCCTGCACGGCCTCGTACCGTCCGACGAGGCCGTAGTGGTCCTCGGGGGTGGGGGGCGGCAGGCTGGCGGTGCGCAGCCGGCGGTCGTCGAGGACGGGGTGGTCGAGGGCGGTGATCCGGCGGGCCCGGGCGAGGACCGCGTAGGCGAGGAGTTCCGCGTCCGGTTCGGCGGCCCACTCGGGGTGGGCGCGCCAGTGGTCGGTGCGCAGCACCCGGGCGCCCAGCAGCGGGGTGACGCGCCACAGGTCGGGGCAGTCGTCGAGGGTGCGCGGCACCCGGCCGGCGCGGGCCAGCACGGACGCGTCGGGGGACGGTCGTCCGGTGGCCCACCAGGTGGAGTGGACGGCGTCCAGGACCAGCACGTCCACGTCGGGGGGTTGGGCGGCGGCGAGGTCGGTGACGGCGCGCCAGGCACCGCCGGGCACCCGGTCCTTGGCGGGGACGAAGTGGAGCCAGGGGGTGGTGGCCCGGGCGGCGCCGGCGGCCCGGGCGGCGGCCTCCCCGGTGCCGTCCGGCAGCGGCAGCGGCAGCAGCCGGGGGTCCTGTGCGGCGTACCGTTCGGCGAGGCGGTGGGCGGCGGGGTCGGTGGTCGCGACGATCACCTCCACGGGGGCGGCCGGCCCCGTGACGAGGTCCTCCAGGCACTCCTGGAGGTGGCCCTGCACGTTCCTGCCGTGGACCACCGCGCTCAGTCGGGGGCCTTCGTCCGCGCCGGTCGGCACCGGTGTGTCATCCGTCATCACGCGCCTCCTCCGTGTCCGCATCCGTTCCGTCACCCGTGCCCTGCCGGGCCCGCGCCGGGCGGGTTCCCCGCCCTCAGGGCACCACCCGGTACAGCCGCTCCCCGTTCGGTCCCTCCGCCACCTCCCGCAGCCCGTCCCCGGGCCGGCGGGGTCCGTCCAGCACCCAGCGCACCCGGTGGGCGGCGAGGATGCGGGCCCGCTCGCCCGCCGCGGTGTCCTCGGCGTAGTACCGCTCGGTGGCGGCGATCCGCTGCCGCTCGTCGGGGAGCAGGACGTCCGGGTAGCCGGGGGCGACGGTGTACGCCCCGTGCGCCGGGAGTTGGCGGGCGGGGAAGGTGCGGGCCATCACCACGTCGCCGTAGCGCACCCACGGCGTGGTCCAGCGGTAGCCGTGCCAGGGCTCCCGCGCCTTGGCGGCCACCGGGTCCGGGAGCCAGTGGTGCGGCACCGCGTAGCCGAGGGTGCCGATCTGCATCCAGGCCCCGACGGCCAGTGCCGCGGCCAGCAGCAGGGCGAGCGTCGTCCGCCACCAGCGCCGGGTGGCGGCGAAGACCTCGATGGCGACCGCGAGTTGGGCGGGGATCAGGACCGCGGGCAGGGCCCGTCCCCAGGCGTAGTGACCGCTGATGCCGCCGGCGGCCACGACCAGCAGCCCCAGCAGGAAGAAGAGCGCCAGGGGGTCGCGCCGGTCCCGCCACCAGCGGGCGGCGAGCGCGGGCAGTCCGACGGCCACCAGCCCGAACCGGATGGCGGTGTCCCGGTACAGCGGCCGGTGGATGGCGTCCATCCCGTCCGCCCCCCACAGGGCCAGCAGGTCGTAGTACGGCCAGGCCAGGACCAGCGCGCCGGCGGCGGCGGTGCCGCCGGCGAGTCGTGCCCACACCGCCCGCGGCGGCCAGGGCCGCGCGCCGAGCACCAGGGCCAGCACTCCGAGTCCGGCCACCACCCCGGTGAACTGGTGGACCAGCACGATCGTGCCCCACAGCAGCCCCAGCCCCAGGAAGACCGGCCAGGAAGCCGCCGCGGCCAGGGCCCGGCGCAGCCACGCCCACAGGTGGAAGGCGAGGCCGAGGGCGAGGGTGCTGGGGTAGGAGACGGTCAGGGCCAGCGAGCCGAGTCCGGTGAAGCCGCTCCAGGCGAAGACCCGGGTGCCCCACAGCAGGGTCAGGCAGAGCAGGGCGAGGGGAACCGCGGCCGTCCGTTCGGTGAGGGTGCGGACGAACCGCCACACCCCGCTGAGCAGCACGGCGAGTCCGACGAGCGCCGCCGCCCGCAGCACCCCGAAGGTGGGGGCGCCGCTGACGTCGGCGACCAGGGCGAAGAACACCGCCCACGGCGAGTAGTACGGGCTCGGCGTGTCCGCGTCCACCAGCGGGTTGCCGGGGTTCACCAGGTCGTGGCGGAGCCGCTCCAGGGTCGCCGCGTGCATGCCCAGGTCGCCGATCCACGGCAGCCGCAGGCTCACCAGGAGCAACAGCAGGACCGACAGGGCCGCGGCGGTCCACACCGCGCGCGGGACCAGGGACCGGGCCGGGCGGGGGGCGTCGGGGGCGGAGGGGGCGGTGCGCACCCGGGCCAGCGTCACCGTCCGGCGCGGGTGGGTTCGGCGGGGCGGCGGCTGCCCGGGAGGGCGTCGGGGCCGCGGGAGGCCCCGGGGCGGTGCGCGCCGGTGGTGCGCGGGCGCGGCCGGGGGAACACCCAGGTGCGGTAGACGAGGAAGCGGAACGCCGAGGCGAGGCCGATGGAGAGGGCCTTGGCCAGGTTGGAGGCGAGCGGCCCGGTCAGTTGGGCGCCGTGGTAGGCGAGGGAGAACAGCACGCTCTCCATCATCACGCCGGCGCCGCTGAAGACGAAGAAGAGCACGACCTGCGGGCGGGTGCGGGCCGTCCGGTCGCGGTAGGCGAAGAACCGGAAGCCCAGGTAGTTGCTGCTCATGGCGGCACAACTGGCGAGGACGGTGGCGGTCATCGGCCCGCTGCCGAGCCCGTGCAACAGCAGGTTGAAGACGACGAGGTTGACCGCGACGCCGGAGCCGCCGACGACTCCGAACTTGGCGATTTCCAGGGCGAGTCGACGCGGTCGGCCGCCGACCCGCGCCCCGGCGCGCGCCGGGGGCCGACGGTCGGGCGGGCTGGTCGAGTCGCCGGAAGCATGGACGGTCACGAGCGGCACCCCTCGGTCTGACAATCGGGTCCACCATAGACCCCATGACCATGTTTGCTGGTGATTGTCAGCACTTGCCCGAGTTGCCCCGTTCTTGGGGCGGGACGGGCGAGCGCCCCCGCACCCGGTGGCACCGGGTGCGGGGGCGCTCGTCACCGCCCGGGGGTGGGGCCCGCCGGCCCCGCCCCGCTCAGGTGTGGGTGCGCAGCAGCGTCCGCATGGTCCGCATCGCCACCGACAGGTTCGCCAGGTCGAAGTCCTCCGAGCCCTGGATCTCGTCCAACGTGGCCCGGGCGCGCCCGAGGATCGCCACGTTCTTCTCCTCCCACTCGGTGAACCGCTGCTCCGGCGAGGAGGACCCGTTGCCGGCCGTCAGCACCTCCGCGGTGAGCGCCGCGTGCGCCGCGTACAGGTCCTCGCGGATCGCCGCCCGGGCCATCGACTGCCAGCGGTCCTCCCGCGGCAGGGCGATGATGCGGTCCATCAACTGGGTGATCCGCAGCCGGTCCGCGAGGTCGTAGTACACCTCGGCGACCGCCAGCGGGTCCTTGTCCATCCGGTCCGCCACCGCCACGATGTCCAGCGTCGGGAAGGCCGAGGAGAACCCGGCCACCCGGGCCGCCAGCTCCTCCGGCACCCCGGCCCCGGTCAGCTCCTCGCGGATGCGCTCGTACCACTCCAGGTCGGCGCCGCGCAGCAGCTTCGGCAGCTGCGTCCACACCTGCGCCACCCCGTCCGCGAAGAAGTCGACGGTCGAGGCGAGCTCCAGGGGCTGGTGCCGGTTGTTCAACAGCCAGCGGGTGCCGCGCTCGACCAGCCGCCGCGAGTGCAGCCGGATCCGGGTGAGCACGTCGGCCGCGACCTGGTTGTCCAGGGCCTCGACCGCGTCCCAGACCCCGCCCAGCCCGAAGATCTCCCGCGCGGAGAGCTGCGCCCGCACGATCTCCTCCAGCGAGGCCCCGGTCTCCTCCCGCAGCCGGTGCAGGAAGGTCGAACCGCCGCTGTTCACCGTGTCGTTGACCAGCAGGGTGGTGATGATCTCCCGGCGCAGGGCGTGCCCGTCGATCTGCTCCCCGAACCGCTCGCGCAGCGCCGCCGGGAAGTAGGCGTACAGCAGCCGCTGGAGGTAGGGGTCGTCCGGCAGCTCGGTGCCGATCAGCTCGTCCGCCGCGGTGATCTTGGTGTAGGCGATCAGGACCGCCAGCTCGGGCTGGGTCAGTCCGCGGCCCTGCCCCAGCCGCTCCCGGATCTGCCGGTCGGTGGGCAGGAACTCCAGGGACCGGTCCAGGGCGCCGTCCTTGGTCAGCCGGCGCATGAACCGCTGGTGCGCCTGGAGCAGCGAGGCCGACTGGGCCTGCGCGTTGGCGAGCGCCACGTTCTGCGCGTAGTTGGTGCGCAGCACCAGGCGGCCCACCTCGTCGGTCATCTGGGCCAGCAGCGTGTTGCGCTGCTTGACGGTCAGATCGCCGTCCGCGACCACCGAGTTCAGCAGGATCTTGATGTTCACCTCGTGGTCGGAGGTGTCGACGCCGGCGCTGTTGTCGATGGCGTCGGTGTTGATCCGGCCGCCGGTCTCCGCGAACTCGATCCGGCCGAGCTGGGTGAAGCCCAGGTTGCCGCCCTCGCCGACGACCTTGACCCGCAGGTCGGCGCCGTCGATCCGGATGCCGTCGTTGGCCTTGTCCCCGACCTCGGCGTTGGTCTCGGCGGAGGACTTCACGTAGGTGCCGATGCCGCCGTTCCAGAGCAGGTCGACCGGGGCCTTCAGCACGGCCCGCATCAGGTCCGCGGGGGTCATCTTCGACACGCCCGAGGGGATGCCCAGCGCCCGCCGGATGTGGCTGTTGAGCTGGATCGCCTTGGCGCTGCGCGGGAACACCCCGCCCCCGGGGGACAGCAGGTCCGTGTCGTAGTCGGCCCACGAGGAGCGCGGCAGTTCGAACAGTCGGCGCCGCTCCGCGTAGGAGACGGCCGCGTCCGGTTCGGGGTCGATGAAGATGTGCCGGTGGTCGAAGGCCGCCACCAGCCGGACGTGCTCGGACAGCAGCATGCCGTTGCCGAACACGTCGCCCGACATGTCGCCGACGCCCACCGCGGTGAAGTCCTGGGTCTGGGTGTCGTGGCCCAGCTCCCGGAAGTGCCGCTTCACCGACTCCCAGGCGCCGCGGGCGGTGATGCCCATGCCCTTGTGGTCGTAGCCGGCGCTGCCGCCGGAGGCGAAGGCGTCACCGAGCCAGAAGCCGTAGTCGCCGGCCACGCCGTTGGCGATGTCGGAGAAGGTGGCGGTGCCCTTGTCCGCGGCGACGACCAGGTAGGTGTCGTCCTCGTCGTGCCGGACCACGCCCTGCGGCGGCACGACCTCCCCGCCGACCAGGTTGTCGGTGATGTCGAGCAGCGCCGAGATGAAGGTCGTGTACGAGGCGACGCCCTCGGCGAGCCAGGCGTCCCGGTCCACGGTCGGGTCGGGCAGCTGCTTGGCGACGAACCCGCCCTTCGCGCCCACCGGCACGATCACGGTGTTCTTCACCATCTGCGCCTTCACCAGGCCCAGGATCTCGGTGCGGAAGTCCTCCCGCCGGTCCGACCAGCGCAGACCGCCGCGCGCGACCTTGCCGAACCGCAGGTGCACGCCCTCCACCCGCGGCGAGTACACCCAGATCTCGTACGCCGGGCGGGGCGCCGGCAGGTCCGGGATGGCCTGCGGGTCGAACTTCATCGACACGTAGGGGTGGTGCCCGCCGTCGGCGGCGCGCTGGAAGAAGTTGGTGCGCAGCGTGGCCTTGATGACGGTGAGGAACGAGCGCAGGATGCGGTCCTCGTCCAGCGAGGCGACCTGGTCGAGGGCGCCGTCCAGTTCCTCCAGCAGCCCGTCGATCAGCTCGGTGCCGGCGTGCTGGCGCTCCGGCGACATCCGCGCCTCGAACAGGGACACCAGCAGCCGGGTGGTGTGGACGTTGTTACGGAGGGTGTCCTCCATGTAGTCCTGACTGAAGGTGGAGCCCGCCTGCCGCAGGTACTTGGCGTAGGCGCGCAGCACCGTGGCCTCGCGCCAGGTCAGCCCGGCGCCCAGCACCAGGGCGTTGAAGCCGTCGTTCTCGGCCAGTCCCGTCCAGGTCGAGGCGAAGGCGTCCTGGAACCGTTCCCGGCCGTCCTCGCCCAGGTAGTCGCCGTTGCCGCTGCTCACCGACTTCGGCATCCGCAGCCCGAAGTCGTAGATCCACGCGGTGCTCCGGTCGGCGCAGCGCAGCTCGTAGGGGCGCTCGTCGACGACCTCCACGCCGAGCCGGCTGAGCACCGGCAGCACCGCCGACAGGGAGACCGGCTCCCCGGTGCGGTAGATCTTGAAGCGGCGTTCGTCGGGGGCGCTGCCGACCGGCTCGTACAGGCTGAGCGAGAAGTTCTCGGCGGAGCCCCTCAGCGCGTCGACGTGGCTGAGGTCGGCCACCGCGGCGCGCGGCGAGTGGTCGGCCTTGTACCCCTCGGGGAAGGCGTTGCCGTAGCTCCGCAGCAGTTCGGCGGCGCGCTCCTCGCCGCACTCGGCGTTCAGGGCCTCGGCGAAACCGTCCGCCCAGGACCGGGCGGCCTCCACCAGCCGGGCTTCGATGCGCTCCTTGTCGGCGTCGCTGAGCACCGGCAGCTCGGTGCCCGGTGCGACCCGGACCACGAAGTGCAGTCGGGACAGGATCGACTCGGTGTTCCACGCCGTGAAGTCGACGCTGGCACCCGACAGCTCCTCCTTGAGGATGTCGATGATCCTCAGCCGCACCCCGGTGGTGTACCGGTCGCGCGGCAGGTAGACCAGCGCCGAGTAGTAGCGGCCGTACTCGTCCTTGCGCAGGTACAGCCGCAGCCGGCGGCGCTCCTGGAGGTACAGCACGCTGGTGACGATGGCCCGCAGTTCGTCGACGGGGGTCTGGAAGAGTTCGTCGCGCGGGTAGGTCTCCAGGATCTGGAGCAGGTCGCGCCCGTCGTGGCTGTTGGGCGAGAAGCCGGCGCCCTGGAGCACCTCCTCGACCTTGCGCCGCACCACGGGCACCCGGCGCACCGATTCGGTGTACGCGGCGGAGGAGAACAGGCCGAGGAAGCGGCGTTCGCCGATGACGTTGCCCTCGGTGTCGAACTTCTTGACGCCCACGTAGTCGAGGTACGAGGGCCGGTGCACGGTGGCCCGGCTGTTGGCCTTGGTGAGGACGAGCAGCTTGTGCTCGCGGGCCTTGGCACGGGCGTCGGCGGGCAGCCGGTTGAACGAGGGGCTGACCGGGTGGTCGTCCTCGCCGCCGTGCGGCGGGTCGGAGCGCAGGATGCCCAGGCCGGTGCCGGGGACGGGGGCCAGGGAGTCGTCGTCCCGCAGGTCGTACTCGCGGTAGCCGAGGAAGGTGAAGTGGTCGGCAGCCAGCCAGCGCAGCAGTTCGCGGGCCTCGTCGACCTCTTGGTCCCGCAGGTCGTCGGCGGTGGGCTCGGCGGGCAGGTCGTCGGCGATACGCAGGGCCGCGTCCCGCATCTTCTCCCAGTCCTCGACGGCCTCGCGGGCGTCGGAGAGGACCCGGAGCAGGTCGGTGGTGATCTGCTTGAGGTCGGCGCGGTCGGTCTCGCGGTCGATCTCCACGTGGATCCACGACTCGACCAGCGCGTCGTGCGGCAGGGCACCGCGGGGGCCGGTGGCCCGCTCGGCGGGCAGGATCTCCTGGAGCCTGCCGGTGACGTCGCGGCGCACCACCACCTGCGGGTGGATCACCACGTGGATGCCGCGTCCCTGTCGGGACAGTTCGTTGGTGACGGAGTCCACCAGGAACGGCATGTCGTCGGTGACGACCTCCACCACGGAGTGGCTGCTGGTCCAGCCGTTCTCCTCGACGGTGGGGGTGTGGACCCGGACGTTGGCCGTGCCCTGCGGACGGTTCTCGGCCAGCCGGTAGTGCGAGTGGGCGGCTCCGAAGACGTCGACCGGGTCGCGGTCGGCGAGGTCCTCGGGGGCGGTGTGCAGGTAGTAGCGCTGGAGGAACGCGAGCAGGGTCTCCCGGTCCGGAGCCCCCTCCCCCGTCGTACCGGTCGGTAGGTTTCCCCCGACCGGACTGTTCTCAGCTACCCGGGCGGCCCGTGCGAGCAGCTCGGCCTTGGCTTCGTCCAGCTTGGTCTGCATTGTCCTCTGACTCCTGTCGCGCGCCGTTGCGTGACGTAGAAGGGGGTGAAGCGACACCGCACCGCGGCCCGTGCCGTCGGGTGGGGAGCGGGGTGACGTCGCACCGCGCGAGGTGCGGGGCGGGGTCGACCGGGCGGGTCACCGGGGTGACGGCCGGGCGGGTGCCCCGTGCGCGAGGACCAGCGACGGCCCGGGCACGGAAGTCCTCCGCGTGCACCGGGCGCAGGGCAGGGGCTACGACGCCCCTGCGGGATATCGCGCTGATCACGGGTCCAGGCTATCGCCCCCCACCGGGGAGCCGTCATGAGCCGTATGTGTACAAAACAAGCGGTCAAACTTTGACACTCTGCACACCCCGCCCGGAACGGACATGATGCAGGGCCCGGCACACGGGGCGCACCCCCGGGAATTCTCCCGCCGTCCGCCCCCGTGTGTCCCCGTGCGCCCCCGACATCCCCTGGTGTCCCCTTGGCGACACTCCGCCGGGGCGGCAGCGTGAGCGGTGACGGACACGACGGTACGCGCCGGGCTCCGGCGCACGACCGATCGGGTGCCGGCGCACCGGTGCGCACACGGGAGGAGCAAGGACCGCGATGGCGACGAAGATCCTGATCGTGACGGGTGACGCCGCGGAGTCACTGGAGGTGCTGTACCCCTACCAGCGACTGCGGGAGGAGGGGTACGAGGTCCACATCGCGGCGCCCAGCCGCAAGCAGCTCCGCTTCGTGGTGCACGACTTCGAACCCGGATTCGACACCTACACCGAGAAGCCCGGCTACACCTGGCCCGCCGACCTCGCCTTCTCCGAGGTGGACCCCGGAGACTACGCGGCCCTGGTGATCCCCGGCGGGCGGGCGCCCGAGTACCTGCGCGGCGACGGGGAACTCCGCAAGATCCTCAAGGCGTTCTTCGACGCCGACAAGCCGGTGGCCCAGATCTGCCACGGCCCGCTGCTGACCGCAGCCACCGGGTCGCTCCGGGGCCGCCGGGTCACCGCCTATCCGGCGCTGGAGCCGGACATGGAGGTGAACGGCGCCGAGTTCCAGGACGCGGAGGTGGTGGTGGACGACACCCTGGTGTCCTCCCGCGCCTGGCCGGACCACCCGGCGTGGATGCGGGAGTTCCTGAAGGTCCTCAAGGCGGCCGCCTGAGCCCGGGGCCGGCCGCTTCGCCGGCCCCCGCCCGCCACGGCCCCGTCCCGGCTCGGACCACGGCTCCGGACCGCGGGGCTCAGCCCAGGAGGCGCTCCGCCTCCACCACCGCCTCGGCCAACGAGTCCACCACCGGCACCCCCATCGCCTCCAGGCTCGCCCTGCCGTGCGAACCGCCGGTGTAGAGCACCGCCTCGGCGCCCGCCGCACGGGCCGCCACCGCGTCGTCCGCGGCGTCCCCGATCACCACCACCCGCGAGGCCGGCACCTCCGCCAGGGCGCCGAGGTGGCGGGTCATCGCCTCCGCCTTGGACACCCCGGACGGCCCGAGCCGCCCCTCGACCAGAGCGAACAAGGGTTCGATCCCGAAGCCGCGCACCAGGGGCACCAGCTCCTCGTGCCCGTACATGCTCAACAGCGACTGGCTCCGGCCGGTGCCCCGCCAGCCGGCCAACAGCTCCTCGACGCCCTCCGTCAGCCCGCAGCCGTCCCGGTGCTCGGCGTAGTGCCGCTGGAAGACCCCGTCCATGGTGAGCCACTCGCCCGCGGTGGGCGTCCGCCCCATCAACCGCTCGTAGAACTTGGGGATCGGCACGCAGTACAGCTCCCGGTACTGCGCCACGGATATCGGCCCCAGGCCGATCTCCGCGAACGCGGCGTTGCTCGCCGCCACCACGGCGTCGACGTCGTGGAACAGCGTGCCGTTCCAGTCCCAGACGATGTGTGCTCCCTGCGTCCCCATGCCCGCCAACGTACCCGCTGCCACTGACAGCGGGGCGCGGCCGCGGGCCGGTCAGTCCGCGATCAGGCCGGGGATCTCCTGCGTCGCGTACCACAGCAGATCGTGGTCCTCGGCCCCGTCGACCACGAACCGCGCGTCGTCGTCCCCCAGGTCGGCGGCGCCCAGCGCGGCGGCCGCCGCGGTGACGTCCGCCCGGGCCTCGTCGGAGTCCACGTGCACCGCCGCCGCCCTGGCCAGGGCGACCGCGCGGACGATCCGCACCTCTCCCAGCGCGCCCGGGTCCAGACCCCGGTCGGGGTCCGGCACGGCGGTGCCGTCCGGTACGTCGACCGCCACCACGACCCGCCGGCGCGGGCAGCCCGGGTCGACCGCGAGCAGCCGGAGCGAGGCCACCGCGGCCCGGTTCAGCGCCGCGTACTCCAACTCCTCCAGATCGTCGGAGAGGTACCACTCACGCAGCGCCGGCGTCACCGCGTAGGCCGTGAGCGGGCCGGGCCCCAGTTCCCCCGTCCGGTACGCCTCGGCGAGGGCGGGCAGGGTCAGGGGGACGTACACGCGCATGGCTGGCCGCTTTCTGGGACGGGGCTCCCTCGCGAGGGCTCCCGGAAGGCTGATCCGCGGGGACCGGTTGACCCAGGATACGTGCGGGGGTCCCCGATCGGGCCGCCCCCGTGCATCACCCGCGCCCCACCGGTGCCACCCCCGGCGGGGGTTCCCGCCCGACCGGACGGAACCCCGGCGGCCCCGGTTCCCGGGGTCCCCCGGATAGGTGAATCCGGGGCCCGCCGACCCCTGGCCCCGGGCGTGTTGCACCCCCGTTCCCGGCCCGCGTACAAGATCCGCAACCAGAAGCTACCGCCGGGTAGCCCCGGGAGGGGCCCGGCGATCGGGGGTTCACCATGCGCAAGGTCATGACCCGCACGGACACCGCTCCCGGCCCGGGGACGGCCGTCGACCCCGTACCCGTTCCGGAGCACGCGACCAGCGCGGGCGCCCTCCCCCGACACCCCGCACGCCCGGCACGCTCCCGCCCGCCGGGGCGCCGCGACCCCCGTCGCCCGCACCCCGCCGGCCGGCACCCCGGCTCCCGCCGACCCGCCACCGGCTCCGCGCCCCGCCCCACCGACCTCTTCGCCGACCGGCTCCTCGCCGTCCTCACCGGCCGCCGCCCGGTCCACTCCATGCTCCGGCACATGGCCGGCGGCGCCTACGACGAACTGGCCCGGCTCGCCGACCGCAGCCCGCTGCCCCAGGACGGCCCCGCCCCCGTCGTCCGCGACGTCGGCTACTGCGTGCCCCGCCCCGGCGCCGTCGAGGCGTTCGCCCGGATCGCCACCGGCGACCGGCTCAGCGCCATGGCGTTCCGCCTCGAACGCACCGACGACCGGCGCTGGCGCTGCACCGCCCTCGACCTCGGCCGCCGCTGACCACGCACCGACGGGCCGGCCCCCCGGGGGGACCGGCCCGTCGTCGTCTCCTGCGTGCGCTCACTTCTTGCGGCGACGCCCACCACGCTGCTGCTTGCGCCGCTCGGCACGGGTCAGACCGTCCGCCGAGGACCGGACCGGGTCGCCCTCACCCGTCTCGAAGTCGCCCTCCACGACACCGCCCTCACCGTCCACGGTCGGCGCCGAGAAGTGCAGCCGGTCCGGACGCTGCGGGGCCTCCAGGCCCTTGGCCCGGATCTCCGGCCGGGTCGCGACCGGCGCCTCCCCGCCCGCCGCGGGCTTCTCCAACGAGGGCGCCGCGTCCTGCACCGGCACCTCCTCCACCTGCTGCTCCACCTGGACCTCCAGGTTGAACAGGTAGCCGACGGACTCCTCCTTGATGCCGTCCATCATGGCCGAGAACATGTCGAAGCCCTCGCGCTGGTACTCGACCAGCGGGTCCTTCTGGGCCATCGCGCGCAGCCCGATGCCCTCCTGGAGGTAGTCCATCTCGTAGAGGTGCTCGCGCCACTTGCGGTCCAGGACCGACAGCACCACGCGGCGCTCCAGCTCGCGCATGATCTCCGAGCCGAGCTGCTCCTCGCGCGCCGCGTACTGGGCGTGGATGTCGTCCTTGACGGACTCGGAGATGAACTCCGCGGTCAACCCGGCTCGGTCGCCCGCGGTCTCCTCCAGCTCGTCCACGGTCACCTTCACCGGGTACAGCTGGCGGAAGGCGCCCCACAGCCGGTCGAGGTCCCAGTCCTCCGCGAAGCCCTCCGCGGTCTCCGCGTCGATGTACGCGTCGATCGTGTCGTTCATGAAGTGCTGGATCTGCTCGTGCAGGTCCTCGCCCTCCAGCACCCGGCGGCGCTCGCCGTAGATGACCTCGCGCTGCCGGTTCAGGACCTCGTCGTACTTGAGGACGTTCTTGCGGGTCTCGAAGTTCTGCGTCTCCACCTGCGACTGCGCCGAGGCGATCGCCCGGGTCACCATCTTGTTCTCGATGGGGACGTCGTCCGGGACGTTCGCCATCGCCATCACCCGCTCGACCATCTGCGCCTTGAAGAGCCGCATCAGGTCGTCGCCGAGGGAGAGGTAGAAACGGGACTCGCCCGGGTCGCCCTGCCGACCGCTACGACCGCGCAGCTGGTTGTCGATGCGGCGCGACTCGTGGCGCTCGGTCCCCAGCACGTACAGCCCGCCGAGGTCCTTGACCTCCTCGAACTCCGCCTTCACGGCCTGCTCGGCACGCTCCAGCGCGGCGGGCAGCGCCGCCGCCCACTGCTCCACGTGCTCCACCGGGTCCAGGCCGTGCTGGCGCAGCTCCGCCTCGGCCAGGTCGTCCGGGTTGCCGCCGAGCTTGATGTCCGTACCGCGGCCGGCCATGTTGGTGGCGACCGTCACGGCGCCCCGGCGACCCGCCTGGGCGACGATCGTCGCCTCCCGGTCGTGCTGCTTGGCGTTCAGCACCTCGTGCTGCACCCCGCGCTTGGACAGCTGCTGGGAGAGGTACTCGGACTTCTCCACCGAGGTCGTGCCGACCAGGATCGGCTGGCCCTTCTCGTGCTTCTCCACGATGTCGTCGACCACCGCAGCGAACTTCGCGACCTCGGTGCGGTAGATCAGGTCCGACTGGTCCTTGCGCACCATCGGCTTGTTCGTCGGGATCGGCACGACGCCCAGCTTGTAGATCTGGTGGAACTCGGCGGCCTCGGTCATCGCCGTACCGGTCATGCCGGACAGCTTGTCGTAGAGGCGGAAGAAGTTCTGGAGGGTGATCGTGGCGAGCGTCTGGTTCTCGTCCTTGATGTCCACCCCCTCCTTCGCCTCGATCGCCTGGTGCATGCCCTCGTTGTAGCGGCGCCCCGCCAGGATGCGGCCCGTGTGCTCGTCGACGATCATGACCTCGCCGTCGATGACGACGTAGTCCTTGTCGTTCTTGAACAGTTCCTTCGCCTTGATGGCGTTGTTCAGGTAGCCGACCAGCGGGGTGTTCACCGACTCGTAGAGGTTGTCGATGCCCAGCCAGTCCTCGACCTTGGCCACCCCGGACTCGTGGATCGCGACCGTGCGCTTCTTCTCGTCGACCTCGTAGTCGCCGGTCTCCTCGATGCCCTTCAGGGTGTTGCCCGCCTCACCGCGGGTGAGGCGCTTCACCAACTTCGCGAAGTCGCTGTACCACTTGGTCGCCTGGTCGGCCGGACCGGAGATGATCAGCGGGGTGCGCGCCTCGTCGACCAGGATCGAGTCGACCTCGTCGACCACCGCGAAGTTGTGGCCGCGCTGCACCAGCTCGTCCTTCGACCACGCCATGTTGTCGCGCAGGTAGTCGAAGCCGAACTCGTTGTTCGTGCCGTAGGTGATGTCGCACGCGTACTGCTCGCGCCGCTGCGCCGGCGTCATGTTCGCCAGGATGCAGCCGACGGACAGGCCCAGGAACTTGTGGACCCGCCCCATCAGCTCCGAGTCGCGCTCGGCCAGGTAGTCGTTCACCGTGATCAGGTGCACGCCCTTGCCGGACAGCGCGTTCAGGTAGGTGGGCAGCGTGCCCACCAGCGTCTTGCCCTCACCGGTCTTCATCTCCGCGACGTAACCGAGGTGCAGCGCCGCGCCGCCCATCAGCTGGACGTCGTAGTGCCGCTGGCCCAGCACGCGCTTGGCCGCCTCGCGGACCGTCGCGAACGCCTCGGGCAGCAGGTCGTCCAGGGACTCGCCGTCCTGGTACCGCTCCTTGAACTCGTCGGTGAGGGCCCGCAGCTCGGCGTCGGAGAGGGAGACGAAGTCCTCTTCGATGGAGTTGACCTGGTCCGCGATGCGGTGCAGCTTGCGCAGGATCTTGCCTTCGCCTGCACGCATGATCTTCTGGAGGACGGACACGGGGGTAGATCTCCTTGCCGGTCGGGCCTGGCACGGTCGGATTCCGTTGGGCAACGGCCATCGTATGCGAGGACCGCGCCACACCGGGAGGTCCACGGCCACGGGGGCCACCCGGACAACGGGCCGAGCCCGCGGAAGGTGCCGCACCCCCGGCGATTTGCGCACGGATCACCGCACCCGTCCGGAGAAACGCCTGGCCCCGCCACCGGCCCCTGGGCATCATCGGGTGATGGAGCACGTCACCCTCACCACCGAGCGCCTGGTCCTGCGCCCGTTCGCCCCCGCCGACACCGACGAGGTGCACGCCGCCTGCCAGGACCCCGACATCCAGCGCTGGACCACCGTCCCCTCCCCCTACGCCCACGAGGACGCCGCCCTCTTCGTCCGGCGCATCGCCCCCGGCGCCTGGCGGGACGGCACCGAGTACGCCTTCGCCGTCCGCCCGCACGCCCCCGCCGAGGACGGCACGCACCCCCTGGTCGCATCCGTCAGCGTCCACCACCCCCGGGAGAACACCTGGGAGGTCGGCTACTGGACCGCCGCCGGGCACCGGCGCCGCGGCTACACCGCGGAGTGCGTGCGCGCCCTCGCCCACTGGAGCTTCACCGCACTCGGCTGCACCCGGCTGGAATGGCGCGCCGAAGTCGGCAACGCTCCGTCACGGGCCGTCGCGGAGAGCGTCGGCTTCGTCGTGGAGGGCACCCAACGGGCCGGCCTGTTCAACCGCGGCACCGTGCGCGACTGCTGGCTGGGCGCCCTCCTCCCGCACGACCTGGGCCTGCCGAGCCCCCTCCCCCACCTCCCGGCCGGCACCGCCGCAACGGCCCGCGACGGCGACCGCGCCGCCCGCCCCGGCCGGGCCTGACGCCCCGGCCGCACTGTCAGTACCGCCGTCTATCGTTCGACGCATGACCGCCCTGCCGAAGCCCGCCGCCGAACTCTCCGCCGACGAGGCCCGCCGCACGGCGCTGCGCGCCCAGGGCTTCCTCGGCACCCCCGACCGGAGGGCGGGCGTACGGGGCGCCCTGCGCCACCTCGGCGCCGTCCAGCTCGACACCATCTCCGTCCTGGCCCGCTCCCACGAACTCGTCCCGTACGCCCGGCTGGGCGCCGTGGGCCGGACGGCCGTGGACCGCGCCTACTGGACGCCCGACGCCCGGGGCCTGCCCACCGCCTTCGAGTACTGGTCCCACGCCGCGTGCCTCCTGCCCATCGAGGAGTGGCCGCACTTCGCGTTCCGCCGCCGCGCCTACCGCAACCGGCCGCAGTGGCACCACGACCTCCCGGACGGCGCCTACGAGCGGGTCATCCACCAGTTGCGCACCGAGGGCCCGCTCACCGCGACCGAACTGGGCGGCGCCAAGAACGGCGGCGAGTGGTGGGACTGGTCGGCCTCCAAGGTCGCCGTGGAGCGCGCCCTGATGCACGGTGAGGTGGTGTGCGTCGAGCGGCGCGGCTGGAAGCGCGTGTACGACCTCGCCGAACGCGCCGTCCCCGCCGAGCTGCTCCACGACGAACTGGACGACCGCGAGTGCCTGCGCCGGCTGGTCCGGCTCGCCGGCCGCTCCCTGGGGGTCGGCACCCGCGCCGACATCGCCGACTACCACCGGCTCAAGGGCGAGCAGGTCGACTCGGTGATCGCCGACTCCGGGCTGGTGCCGGTGACCGTCGCGGGCTGGGACCGCGCCGCCTGGGCCGACCCCGCCGCCCTGGAGACGCCACCCCGCGGGCGCCACCGCACCACCCTGCTGTCCCCGTTCGACTCGCTGATCTGGGAACGCGCCCGCACCGAGCGGATCTTCGGCTTCACCCACCGGCTCGAAGCCTACGTACCGAAGCCGAAGCGGGTGCACGGCTACTTCGCGATGCCCCTGCTGTCCGGCGGGCGGCTCCTCGGCCGGGTCGACCCGGCCCGGGACGGCCGCACCCTGGTCGCCAAGCAGGTGTCCCTGGAGTCCGCGAAGGCCGTCGAGCCCATGGCCCGGGCCCTGCGGGAGGCCGCGGAGTGGGTCGGCTGCGACGACGTGCGCGTGGAGCGGCTGGACCGCCCGGAGTGGGCCGCCGCACTGACGGCCGCCCTGCGCTGAGCCCGCCCCGTCCGGGCCCCCGCGCCGGCCCCGGACGTCCGGGGCCGGGTGCCGGGCGGCTGCACGCGCGCCCCGGGGCGGTCCTCAGCGGATCTCCAGGATCTTCTCCCGCATCGCGTAGACCACGGCCTCCATGCGGGAGTGGAGCTGGAGCTTCTCCAGGATGTTGCGCACGTGGTTCTTCACCGTGTTCTCACTGATGAACAGTTCCTTGGCGATGTCCCGGTTGTTCATGCCGGTGGCCACCAGCTTGAGCACCTCCAACTCGCGGTCGGTGAGCCGCGGGGCGGGCACCAACCGGCGCTCGTCGGTGCGCTGGATCATCGACTTGAACTCGGTGAGCAGCTTCGACGCCATGGACGGGCTGATCTGCGACTGCCCGTCCGCCACCGCGCGGATCGCCGTCGCCACCTCGTCCGTGGAGATCTCCTTGAGCAGGTACCCCGTCGCCCCCGCCTTGATCGCCTCGTAGAGGTCGGCCTCCTCGTCGCTGATCGTCAGCATGATGATCTTCGCGCTGGGGGCGACCTCCTTGATGGCGGTGCACGCCTCGATGCCGCCGCGCTTGGGCATCCGGACGTCCATCAGCACGATGTCCGGCAGCAGATCGGCCGCCTTGTCCACGGCTTCCGCCCCGTCCCCGGCCTCGCCGACGACCTGGATGTCCTCCTCGGCGTGCAGGACGATCTCCAGGCCTCTGCGGAACAGCGCGTGGTCGTCGACCACCAGCACCCTGATGGGCTCCCGGGAGGAATCCTCGGTCGGTGCCATGCCAACGACGCCACGGGCGTTCCCGTCGCGCAGCGGTCCGAAGCTGTCCGGCATCGTTTCTCCCCCCGAAGGCCCGCGGGCCCGTCTGGGTGCCGCCCGGCTTGTGCGACGTCAATCCGGGGCGGCAGCAACCCGATTGACGCCCGGCCATGATTTCATGCCCGGGCGCCCCAGCGGTGACGGCGGAGTTCACCGCTCGTAGCACGGGGGTGCCCCCGGGGGCGCACGATTCCCCCGGGGGCACACCTCCGTGGGGAGGTGGGTGTCCGTCAGCCGCCGAGCGCGCCTCCCGCGCCCGCCGATTCGATCTGGGTGACCATCGTGTCCGTGGAGAGGTGGATGACGCCGTAGTCGTAGGCGTGCCGTCGGTAGACGACACTGGGTTCCTTCGTCTCGGAATCGACGAAGAGGTAGAAGTCGTGCCCGACCAGCTCCATCTCGTAGAGCGCCTGGTCGAGGCTCATCGGGGCGGCCACGTGGGTCTTCTCGCGGACCACCAGGGGGCCGTCGCCCTTGACCTCCAGCGATCCCATCTTCTTGGTGGGCACCTCGACGCCGTCGGGCTCCTCGTCCCGGGCGATGGTGCCGTCCCCGTTGAGGTGGGCGGCGTCGGGAACCACGTCGGCGACCTCGGCCGCGGAGATCCGGCCGTTGCCGCGGCGGGTGCGCCGCTTGTCGTGCTGCTTGCGCAGTCGTGCTTCGAGCTTGTCCGTCGCCAGGTCGAGCGCCCCGTACGGATCGCTGGCCGCCGCCTCCGCCCGGATCACCGGGCCGCGGGTCCGGAGCGTGATCTCCACCCGGTCGGACCGGTCCGCCTGTCGGGGGTTGGGCTCCTTGGACACCTCGACGTCGAGGCTGATCACCTTGCCGTCGAGCTTCTGGATCTTGTCCAGCTTCAGCTTCTCGGCCACGTGCTTGCGGAACCGCTCGGGCACCTCGGTCTTGCGGCCCTTGACGACGATGTCCACGCAGAACTCCGTTCCCGGATGGCTCCGCCCGCTCGGCGGAGCGTCTCCCTCTTGCACCAGGCCCCGGCGTCTCCCGAGGCCACGGACTCGGCGACCTTCACCTCCTCCTCCCCCGGTGACGAGATCCCCACCCCTCGCTTCCCGACCTTTTTCGAAAATCGCCTTCCGACTTCGGCTCCCCCACTTCGGAACCGATCCGGATAGCGACCCGCAACCGATCAGAACTGCGACGGGCAACGGCATTCCGATATCGAGGGTTCGGCGCTCGCCTTTCCCTCACCACCGAACATATCTCGCCCGGAGGGATGACGTCACCCTCCTTGCCGCCCCACCTCCACTCATCCGAATTCAACCTCTCACTACCTGCAACGAAGCAGATTCCCTGTCAGTTCCGGTTCGTCAGTTCCGGTTCCTTTCGAAAGAATCCGACGCTGCTGCCACCACGGCAGCAGTCAGGTCACTTACCCCGTTCACGGCCGATAATGCGCGGGCCGCCTCCGACAATGACGCTCCGGTGGTCATCACGTCATCCACGATCACCACCCGTCCGCCCACCGCGAGCAATGCGTGACCTCCTTCCACCACCCGGAGCGCACCGTGCAGATTGGCCCGGCGCTCCCCCGGGTCCAGCCCCACCTGGTCCCGCACGCCCCGCCGCTGCCGCAGCACCGGAACCACCTGTGCCGCCCACCCGGCCCGCCGCAGCGCCCCGGCCGCCGCCCGGGCGATCCGACGGGTCGGATCGTGGCCCCGGGCGCGGGTCGCCGCACGGGAGGAGGGCACCGGCACCAGGTGGAGGAGGGGGGTTCGGGGGTTTCGGGGGGCTCCCCCCGCCCCCGCCCCTCCCCCCACCGCCCCCGCCAGTGCTTCGCCCAGGGGCCCGGTCAGGGCCAGGGCGCCGCGCTCCTTGTGCGCGAGCACCAGTTGCCGCACGGCGCCCTGGTAGGGCGCCGCCGCGTGCACCACCGGCAGCCCGGACGGCTCGGGCCGCGGGCGGACCCGCCGGGCCGTGCCGTCCGTGAGCGCGGCCCGGCACCGTGCGCACAGTGCCGTACGGGGGGTGCCGCACCCGCCGCACGCGGTCGGCAGCGCCAAGTCGGTGAAGTCCTGCCACCAGCGCCGCATGTCTCCACTCTGCCAAGGGTCGACGAAGTCGGCCACCCCTGTGGACAACGGGCTGTGGATAACTCGGCGAAACGGCTCTGACCAGCCGTTTCGCCCTATCCTCTGGCCTCGGTGAGGGCGGTCATCCGGGGTAGACGGGCGAGGTCCCGGTCTTGAGGACCGTGCGCCACGGTTCCCCGGGGGGCAGGCGGACGATCCCGTCGTCGGAGTGGGCGACCAGCGGCAGCCGCTCGTCGTCGCTCGCGGCGATCTCCTGCACTCCGGTGAGTCCGGGCAGCGCGCCGCCCTCCGGGGTGGAGCCGTCCGTGTGCACGTAGCGGATCTGCTGGACGCCGCCGCTCTCCCGGCCGACGACGACCAGCCGGCTGCCGCCCGCCCAGGACATGGCGGTGACCTCTTCCAGTTGCGGCGCGGCGGAGCGGAGTTCGGCGACCCGGACGGTGCCGGTGGGGTGGTCGGCGCTGCCGGCCGAGACGCCGGCGCTCCCGGGGGCTTCCCGTTCGACCCGGCCGATGCGGAGCGTCCGGGAGCCCTCGCGTTCGACGAGCAGTGCGATGCGCACTCCGTCCGCGGCGACCCGCACCGCCTCGATCCGGCCGCCCGCGAGGCCGGGCGTCTGGACGGGGACGGGGGTGCCGGAGCCCTGGCGCAGCAGGTAGAGGCCGGAGTCGCCGGGGTTGCGGTCGGCGACCCAGAGGTCCCCGCGTCCGTCCCAACTGGGCGCGGTCAGGCCGTCCTTCACGTTCTTGGCCCGGCTGGTCAGCACCGGTTCGCCGAGGGCGGTCCCGGCGGCGAGGGCTCCCACGTACAGTTCGCGTCCGTTGAGGGAGACCCCGGCTGCCTGGTCCTCCTCGCGGGAGACGGCCACCGAGCCGAAGGGCTTCTCCGTGGTGCCGAGCGGGCCGGGCGCCGGCTCGGGGTCGGCGCCGGTGCTGATGCCGGGCAGGCGGACGAGCCGCTTCTTGTCGTCGAGGAAGTACTGGTAGTCCGGGTTCCCGCGGGTGCGGTGCGGGGCGACGGTCTCGGCGCGGTCGGCGGTGAGGCGGCAGAGCGGGGAGCCGTCCGAGCGTTGGACCTCCACCTCCTCGATGCCGTTGGCGGCCCAGTCCTGGAGGGTGAAGATCAGCTGTGCGGCCATCTTGGTGCACTGGGGCTGGCCTATGCCGTCCCCGGCGGGCTCCAGCGGCACCTTGAGGGTGTTGTTGCTGTCGGGGGCGAGGGATTCGGCGCTGGTGTCGAGTCGTATCCCGCTGGGGAACTCGGAGCGCACGACCGGGGCGAGCCACTGGGTGGGGCCCTCCATCAGCAGCCGTACGGTCTGGGTGACGGGGTCCACCCGTTGGCGCACGTAGACGGGGTCGGCGACGAGGCGTTCCTGGCCCTGGCCGTGGGTGTCGTCGGCGGCGAAGTAGTACTTGTTGACGGGGCGGTAGATGCGCAGGAAGTCGGATTCGCCGAGGACGACGCCGCGGGGCGGTCGGTCGATGCGCCACTGGTTGCCGGAGGCCGGGTCCTGGACCAGGTGGACGGGCTGGCTGTAGGTGCCGCTGGCGGGCTTGTAGGCGTGCTGGACGTCGACGGTGGCGATGCGGGTGCCGGTGAGGGTGTAGGTGCGGGCGCCGTCGTCGCCGGGGCGTTGGGCGGTGGTGTGGGGGCCGTCCGCGAGGACGGAGGTGGAGACCTCGGGGCGCCATTCCTCGGACGCCTTCTCGGTGAGGTACTTGCGGGCCATCTCGAACTGGGGGTCGTCGCTGGTGAGCGACTCCAGGAAGCCCTGGACGATCTCTGCGGGGTCGGCGTTCTCGCGCGGGGGCATCGCGAAGACCCTGACCTGCGAGTCGGGGAGCTGCGCGGCGTCGACGCCGCGCAGGTCGCCGCTGGCGGGCATGGAGGCGCAGCCGACGAGGAGGGCGCCGCAGCCGGCCAGGGCGAGGGCGTGCCGGCCGGCGCGGGCGGGTCGTCCCCGTCCGGGGCGTCCCGGGGTCCGCTGCCGGTGCTGTCGGGCTGTTTCCGCGGCGTCACCCACGGGTGGCCTCCCGCCCCTCGTCGTCGGGTGTCGGCGCGCCGGCGCGGGGGGCGTCGGGGGGCGTCGGGTGCTGGTCCGCCGCGGTGTCGCGGGGGGGTGCTTCGGTGTCGCCGGGGCGCGGGACGACGCGGGCGCCGTTGCTGGGCAGTGCGGCGGGGTTCACGGTCGGGGCGCAGCGGGGTGTGGTGCCGGCGGGGGCGGTGAGGGTGGCGGGCAGGTTCGGAAGTCCGGGGAGTTCGGTGCCGCCCGTGGTCCGGCCGCGGGCGGCGGGGCCCTGGGCGGGCACCGTCGCGAGCGCGCCGGAGTGCGGGGTCGCGGTGGGGGCGGGGAGCGCCGGCCGGGCGGCCCGGTTGCGGCGGGAGTCCTCGGGTTCCAGGGGTATGGGGGAGCCGCGCAGTGCCTCGTCGGCGGTGCGGGGCAGGGTGAGGCGGAACTGGGAGCCGCCGCCGGGTTCGCCCCACGCCTGGAGCCAGCCGCCGTGCAGGCGGGCGTCTTCCAGGGCGATGGAGAGGCCGAGTCCGGTGCCGCCGGTGGTGCGGGCCCGGGCGGGGTCGGCGCGCCAGAAGCGGCTGAAGACGCGGGTGGCCTCGCCGGGTTTGAGGCCGACGCCGTAGTCGCGCACGGCGACGGCGACCGCGCCGCCGGCGGCGGCGAGTCGGACGACGACGTCGCGTCCCTCGCCGTGTTCGACGGCGTTGACGACGAGGTTGCGCAGGACGCGTTCGACGCGGCGGGCGTCGGCTTCGGCGACGACGGGTTGTTGGTCGCCGACGACGCGTATGCGGGTGCCCTTGCGTTCGGCGAGGGGTTCGGCTCCGCCGACGACCCGGCGGACGACTTCGCGGAGGTCTATGGGTTCGGCTTCGAGGGCGGCGGCGCCGGCGTCGAAGCGGCTGATCTCCAGCAGGTCGGCGAGAAGGGACTCGAAGCGGTCGAGTTGGTCGGCGAGGAGTTCGGCGGAGCGCGCGGTGACGGGGTCGAAGTCCTCGCGCGCCTCGTGGATGACATCGGCGGCCATGCGGACGGTGGTGAGGGGGGTGCGCAGCTCGTGGGAGACGTCGGAGACGAACCGGCGTTGCATCCGGGACAGCTCCTCCAGCTGTTGGATCTTGAGCTGGAGGTTCTGGGCCATCTTGTTGAAGGCTTCGCCGAGGCGGGCGATGTCGTCCTCGCCGGTGACCTTCATGCGTTCCTGGAGGCGCCCGGCGGAGAGGCGTTCGGCGATGCCGGCGGCCATCCGGACGGGGGTGACGACCTGTCGGACGACGAGCCAGGCGATGGCGCCGAGGAGGACGACGAGGAAGAGTCCGGCGGTGGCCAGAGTGGTCTTGACCAGGCTGAGCGTCTTCTCCTCCTGGGTGAGGGGGAAGAGGTAGTACAGCTCGTAGCGGTCGGTCTGGGGGTTGGCGAGTTGCTTGCCGATGGCGAGGCCGGGTTGGGAGGGGCGGCCGTCGCTGTAGTGGATGCTGGTGTAGCTGCGGGAGGCGCCGGTGTGGGCGTCGACCCGTTCGCGGAGGGTTTCGGGGACGCTGGCGGTGGCGTCGATGTTGCCGGAGCCGCGGGGGGCGCGGGCGCTGCCGGTGCCGGTTCCGATGTCGCTCTCGCCGAGCGGGGAGAGGGTGACGACGTGGAAGGCGCCCTGTCCGCTGCTGGAGAGTTGTTGGACGAGGTCGTTGAGCCAGATGGCGGCGTTCTGGCCGGGCAGGCCCTCGGCGGCACCTTCGGGGCTGGCCTCTCGGGCCGACCGGGCGCGGGACTCGGCGTCCTGGAAGCCGCCGACGGCCTGGCTCTGGGACGCCTTGACCTTGACTTCGAGGAGGCCGTTGCGGACCTGGCCGATGACGACGAAGCCGAGCAGCAGCACGACGCCGAGGGACATCAGCAGGGTGGTGACGACGACCTTGAGCTGGATGTTGCGGCGCCACAGCCGGAGTGCGGGCAGCAGGGGGCGGCGGACCCAGCGGGCGAAGAGGCGCAGCACGGGGCTGTTGCCGACGCCGTCCTGGAGGAGCAGTGCGCCGTCGAAGAGGTGTCGCAGCCGGGTCCGGACCGGGCCGCGGGGGCCGACAGGCCGTCCTGCCCCCGTGCCCGGGGTGCCGGGCGCCGGGGCCGGGACGACTCCGTCGTTCCCGGTCATGTCAGCTCGGCCCGGCCTTGTAGCCGACTCCGCGTACGGTCACCACGATCTCGGGGCGCTCGGGGTCCTTCTCGACCTTGGAGCGCAGCCGCTGGACGTGGACGTTGACGAGGCGGGTGTCGGCGGCGTGCCGGTAGCCCCAGACCTGTTCGAGGAGGACTTCGCGGGTGAAGACCTGCCAGGGCTTGCGGGCGAGGGCGACCAGCAGGTCGAACTCCAGGGGGGTGAGGGCGATGGACTGGCCGTCGCGCTTGACGGAGTGGCCGGCGACGTCGATGACGAGGTCGCCGATGGTGAGCTGTTCCGGTGCGGGTTCTTCGGAGCGGCGCAGTCGGGCCCGGATGCGGGCGACCAGTTCCTTCGGTTTGAAGGGTTTGATGATGTAGTCGTCGGCGCCGGATTCCAGGCCGACGACTACATCGACCGTGTCGCTCTTCGCTGTGAGCATGACGATCGGGACGCCGGACTCCGCCCGGATGAGACGGCACACTTCGATGCCGTCGCGGCCGGGCAGCATCAGGTCGAGGAGGACCAGATCGGGCTTGGCCTCCCGGAAGGCGGCCAGCGCCTTGTCGCCGTCCGCTACGAACGACGGTTCAAAACCTTCACCGCGCAGCACGATGCCGAGCATCTCGGCCAGTGCTGTGTCGTCGTCGACGACGAGGACTCGTCCCTTCATAAACGACATCATCCCATTATCTCTTTGTTACCTGGCGTGACCTGACACACAGCCCGGCGCGTGCCGGGGCCGTGACGGTGGGCGATGGTCCGCGACCACCTGCGGCGACCGCGACGGCCACCGCGCCGGGAAGCCCGGGCGCAGCTACGCACCGCGACCGGACGGCCCCCCACCGTGCCGGCGCTCGAACCGTCGACGGACCTCGGGCGGCCCGCGCCCCGGCGCAGCGACGACCGGTACTGGTCGACCATCCGTTCCGTCCGCCCTTCCCGTTGCCCGCCCCGCACGCGTCCACCACGTCCCGGCTCCCGTCCGACACCCGAAGGTCTACCGGTCCCGGCCCGTCCGGTCCACCCGGTCCGGCCGGTTCGTCTGACGGACCGGCGTGACACGATGGCTGCCGACGTGCCCGCACCCGCGGCCGCGGGGGGCGCGGCCGACGCGTCCCACGGCGACACCGGGCGCCAGACACAGGAACGAGGAGCGACGATGAACGACACTCCGGGCTGGACCCCGCCCGGCGCCGCCCCCTCCGGCGGCGACGGCGAGGGCGCCCCGCGCCCCGACGGGTCCACGGACCGGCCGGCCCCCCACACCGGTCCCGCCTCGAAGTGGTCGAAGGACCAGCCCCCGGCCGGCGGCTGGTCCGCTCCGGGCACCGGCGGTCAGCCCGGCCCGCCCCAGGGCGGCGCCCCCCAACACCCCGGCTGGGGCACCCCACCGCCCCCCGGACCCGGCTGGGGCGGCTGGCAGGCGCAACCGCAGTTCGCCAAGCCCGGAGTGATCCCGCTGCGCCCGCTGGGCGTCGGCGAGATCCTGGACGGCACGGTGACCATGATGCGCACCTACTGGCGCACCGTCCTCGGCATCTCGCTGACCGTCGCCGTGGTCACCCAACTCACGCTCGTCCTGGTCCAGGGGACCCTCCTCAAGGACCTCGACTCAAGCGCCCTCGACGACCCCGGCGCCTCCGCCGACGAGATCGGCGAGAGCCTGGTCGCCGCCCTCACCGGCGGCGGTGCGGCGCTGGCGGTCACCCTGCTGGGCACCATCGTCGCGACCGCCCTGCTCACCACCGTCACCAGCCGCGCGGTCCTGGGCCGGCCCGTGTCGATACGGGAGGCGTGGATCGACGCCCGCCCCCGCCTGCTGCGCCTGCTCGGACTGACGCTGCTGCTGATGCTCATCCCCATGCTGATCATGGCCGTCGGGTTGGCCCCGGGCTTCCTGATCGGCCTCTCCGGCAACGACGGCCTGGTCGTCACCGTCTTCGGCATGCTGGCCGCCCTGGTCGTCGTGGTGTGGCTGATGTTCCGCCTCTGGCTGGCCTCACCCGCCCTCATGCTGGAGAAGCAGGGCATCCGCAAGGCCATGGGCCGCTCCATGAAGCTGGTGCGCGGCTCCTGGTGGCGCGTCCTGGGCATCACCCTGCTCGCCGGGCTGATCACCAACATCGTCGCGTTCCTCGTCCTCATCCCGTTCACCATCGTCGCGGCCATCGCCGGCGGCGACGTCGACTCCGGGTTGCTCACCACCACCGGCGCCTCCTGGACGTTCCTGATCGTCACCGGCATCGGCTCGGTCATCGCGTCCACCCTCACCTTCCCGGTGTCCGCCGGCGTCACCGTCCTCCTCTACATCGACCAGCGCATCCGCCGCGAGGGCCTCGACCTGGAACTGGCGCGCGCCGCCGACACCACCACCCCGGCCACCGACCACCGTCCCCCGGGGAGCTGACCGCGTGAGCGCGACGGGGGGCGCGTCCGACACCGCACCGGTGCCGGTCCTCGCCGCGGGCCCGCCCGTCCGGGGCGCCGACGGCGACGGCCCGCCCCTGACCGTGCCCCGCGACCCGGCCCGGGAGGCGGCCGAGCACGAACTCTCCCGCTCCGTGTACCAGGAGAACGAGCCCGGCCTCCTCCAGCGGGCCGCGGACGCGTTCTTCGACTGGGTGGGGGACCTGTTCGCCGCCGCCTCCGGGGCCACCCCGGGCGGTGCGCTGGGCCTGCTGGTCCTCGCCCTGGTGGTCTGCGCCCTGGTCGCCGCCCTGTGGTGGCGACTCGGCACCCCCACCCGCACCCCAGGCTCCCCGGCCGCCCTCTTCGACGACCGGCCGCGCAGCGCCGCCGACCACCGGACCGCCGCCGCCGTGCACGCCGACCGCGGCGACTGGGGCCCCGCCGTCCAGGAACGCATGCGCGCCGTCGTCCGGTCCCTGGAGGAACGCGCCCTCCTCGACGCCCGCCCCGGCCGGACCGCCGACGAGGCCGCCGCCGAAGCGGGCCGCCCGCTGCCCGACCACGCCGACCGACTGCGGGCCGCCGCCCGCACCTTCGACGAGGTCACCTACGGCGGACGGACCGCCGACCGGGCCGCGTACCAACGGCTGACGGACCTCGACGCCGAACTCCAGCACACCCGCCCGGCCCTCGCCCCCGGGAGCACGGCATGACCGAGACCACCACGGCGGGCACCTCCACCGCGCCCACCCCGCGCCACCTGTGGCACCGGGCGCGGGGCCCCCTGGTCGCCCTGCTGCTCCTGCTCCTCACCGCGATCATCATCGCCGCGCTCCGTTCAGGCACCGTGCACGGCCGGCTCGACCCCCGCTCCGCCGACCCCCTCGGCTCCCTCGCCATCAGCGAACTCCTCGCCGACCGCGGCGTCGACACCCGTGTCGTCACCACCCTGGACGCCGCCGCCACCGCCGCCGCCGACCCCGACACCACCCTGCTGGTGGCCGCCCCCGACCTGCTCGGCCCGGACCAACAGGACGCCCTGCGCACGGCCATCGCCCACCCCGACGCCCGGACCGTCCTCGTCGCCCCCGACTTCTCCACCGAAGCCCTCGCCCCCGGAGTCACCCCCGACGACGCCACCAGCCCCGGCCGCACCCTCCCCCCGGACTGCACCCTCCCCGCAGCCGAACGGGCGGGCGACGCCGACACCGGCGGCCTGCGCTACCACGTCGCCGTCCCCGACGCCCTCACCTGCTACCCCAGCGACCGGCTGCCCACCCTGGTCCACCTCCCCGCACCCGCCGACCCCTCCGCCCCGGAGCCCCGCGACACTCCGACGCCGACCACCGGCACCACCGTCCTCGGCTCCCCCCACGTCCTGGTCAACGAACGCCTCGACGCACAGGGCAACGCCTCCCTCGCGCTCCAACTCCTCGGCTCCCGCCCCCACCTGGCCTGGTACCTGCCCTCCCTCTCCGACGAGACCGCCACCGTCCAGGAGGAACGCGGCCTCACCGACCACGTCCCCGCCGGCTGGGGCTGGGCCACCCTGCAACTCGGCATCGCCGCCGTCGTCCTCGCCCTGTGGCGGGCCCGCCGCCTCGGCCCCCTGGTCCCCGAACACCTCCCCGTCGCCGTCCGCGCCTCCGAAACCACCGAAGGCCGCGCCCGCCTCTACCACAAGGCCCGCGCCCGCGACCGCGCCGCCGACGCCCTGCGCGCCACCGCCCGCAGCCGCCTCGCCCCCCTCCTCGGCGTGCCCCCCGCCCGCGCCCACTCCCCCGAACACCTCCTCCCCCCGCTCACCGCCCGCACCGCGGCCACCACCCGACTCCCCGACCCCCACACCCTCCTCTTCGGCCCGCCGCCCCGGGACGACACGGCTCTCCTCGCCCTCGCCGACCGCCTCGACGCCCTCGAAAGAGAGGTACGCGTTTCATGATGGACCCGACCACTGACACCGCCGGCACCACCGGCGATCCGCAGGCCGCCCGCGCCTCCCTGGAGGCCCTGCGCGCCGAGATCGCCAAGGCCGTGGTCGGTCAGGACCCCGCCGTCACCGGTCTCGTCGTGGCCCTGCTGTGCCGCGGCCACGTCCTCCTCGAAGGCGTCCCCGGCGTCGCCAAGACCCTCCTGGTCCGCGCACTCGCCGCCACCCTCGAACTCGACACCAAACGCGTCCAGTTCACCCCCGACCTGATGCCCGGCGACATCACCGGCTCCCTCGTCTACGACGCCCGCACCGCCGAGTTCTCCTTCCAGCCCGGCCCCGTCTTCACCCACCTCCTGATCGCCGACGAGATCAACCGCACCCCGCCCAAGACCCAGTCCGCGCTCCTCGAAGCGATGGAGGAACGCCAGGTCACCGTCGACGGCACCGCCCGCCCACTGCCCGACCCGTTCCTCGTCGCCGCCACCCAGAACCCCGTCGAGTACGAGGGCACCTACCCTCTCCCCGAAGCCCAACTCGACCGGTTCCTCCTCAAACTGACGGTGCCGCTGCCCGAGCGGCAGGACGAGATCGACGTGCTGCGCCGCCACGCCGACGGCTTCAACCCGCGCGACCTGCGCACCGCCGGCGTACGCCCGGTGGCCACTGCGGCCACCCTCGCCGCGGCCCGGGACGCCGTCGCCCGCACCTCCGTCTCTCCCGAGATCGCCGGCTACATCGTCGACATCTGTCGCGCCACCCGCGACTCGCCGTCGCTGACCCTCGGCGCCTCCCCCCGCGGCGCCACCGCCCTGCTCTCCACCGCCCGCGCCTGGGCCTGGCTCACCGGCCGCGACTACGTCACCCCCGACGACGTGAAGGCCCTGGCCCTGCCGACCCTGCGCCACCGGGTGCAGCTCCGCCCGGAAGCGGAGATGGAGGGCGTCACCGCGGACTCCGTCATCACCGCGATCCTCGCCCACGTCCCCGTACCCCGCTGAGCCGAGGACCCATGCCCTTCACCGGACGCGCCGCCCTCCTGGCCGCCGTAGGCGCCCTGCCCGTCGGCCTCTGGGACCCCAGTTGGACGGGCGTGCTCGCCGTCAACGCCCCGCTCGCCCTGGCCTGCGCCTGCGACGCCGCCCTGGCCGCCCCCGTACGACGACTGCGGCTGGAACGCTCCGGCGACACCTCCGTGCGCCTCGGCGAGCCGGCCCGGGTCACCCTGACGGTCACCAACCCCACCGGCCGCCCGCTGCGCGCCCGGCTCCGCGACGCCTGGCCCCCCAGCGCGTGGACGCCCGGCACGGAGGCGGAGGACTCCCGGCACCGGCTGACCGTGCCCGCGGGCGAACGCCGCCGCATCACCACCCGACTGCTGCCCACCCGCCGCGGTGACCGCCACGCGGACCGGGTCACCCTCCGCTCCTACGGCCCCCTCGGCCTGTTCGCCCGCCAGGGCTCCCACCGGGTGCCGTGGACGGTGCGCGTCCTGCCCCCGTTCCACAGCCGCAAGCACCTCCCGTCCAAGCTGGCGAGGCTCCGCGAGTTGGACGGCCGCACCAGTGTGCTCACCCGCGGCGAAGGCACCGAGTTCGACAGCCTCCGCGAGTACGTCCCCGGTGACGACACCCGCTCGATCGACTGGCGCGCGACCGCGCGCACCTCTTCGGTCGCGGTGCGCACCTGGCGCCCGGAACGCGACCGTCACGTCCTGCTGGTCCTCGACACCGGCCGCACCTCCGCGGGCCGGGTGGGCGACGCGCCCCGACTGGACGCCGCCATGGACGCGGCGCTCCTCCTCGCCGCCCTGGCCTCCCGGGCCGGCGACCGCGTCGACCTCCTCGCCCATGACCGCCGACCCCGCGCCCTCGTCCAGGGCAAGACGGCCGGGCAGCTGCTACCGGCCCTGGTCAACGCCATGGCCACCGTGGAGCCGGAGCTCGTCGAGACGGACGCCCGCGGCCTGGTGGCCACCGCGGTGAGGGCCGCCCCCCGTCGCTCCCTGATCGTGCTGTTCACCGGCCTGGACGCGACCCCCGTCGAGGAGGGCCTGCTCCCGGTCCTCCCCCGGCTCACCCAACGCCACACGGTGCTGGTCGCCGCCGTCGCCGACCCCCACCTCGCCGCCATGGCCACGGCCCGCGGCACGGTGGAAGCGGTGTACGGAGCCGCTGCCGCCGCCCGCACCCGGACCGAGCGGCAGCACACCGCCGATCTGCTCCGCCGTCACGGCGTCACCGTCGTCGACACCACTCCGGAGGACCTGGCCCCCGCCGTGGCGGACGCCTATCTGGCCCTCAAGGCCGCCGGTCGCCTCTGACACACGGTGTCCGTGGGGATTCTCCACCACAGAAATCCCCACGGACAGCTCGGACAGCACCCGGCCGTGAACGCAAAAAAGTCGTGTGTCCCAGGAGGAAACCCTCCTGGGACACACGACTCATATCACATTTAGTTCGGCGGCGTCCTACTCTCCCACAGGGTCCCCCCTGCAGTACCATCGGCGCTGAAAGGCTTAGCTTCCGGGTTCGGAATGTAACCGGGCGTTTCCCTCACGCTATAACCACCGAAACACTACGAAACACACACCAGACACACACCCACCAACAGCGGGATACGTGTTGGAAGTTCGTGGTTTCAGAACCAACACAGTGGACGCGAGCAACTGAGGACAAGCCCTCGGCCTATTAGTACCAGTCAACTCCACCGGTCACCCGGCTTCCATATCTGGCCTATCAACCCAGTCGTCTACTGGGAGCCTTACCCCATCAAGTGGGTGGGAGCCCTCATCTCGAAGCAGGCTTCCCGCTTAGATGCTTTCAGCGGTTATCCCTCCCGAACGTAGCCAACCAGCCATGCCCTTGGCAGAACAACTGGCACACCAGAGGTTCGTCCGTCCCGGTCCTCTCGTACTAGGGACAGCCCTTCTCAAGACTCCTACGCGCGCAGCGGATAGGGACCGAACTGTCTCACGACGTTCTAAACCCAGCTCGCGTACCGCTTTAATGGGCGAACAGCCCAACCCTTGGGACCGACTCCAGCCCCAGGATGCGACGAGCCGACATCGAGGTGCCAAACCATCCCGTCGATATGGACTCTTGGGGAAGATCAGCCTGTTATCCCCGGGGTACCTTTTATCCGTTGAGCGACGGCGCTTCCACAAGCCACCGCCGGATCACTAGTCCCGACTTTCGTCCCTGCTCGACCCGTCGGTCTCACAGTCAAGCTCCCTTGTGCACTTACACTCAACACCTGATTACCAACCAGGCTGAGGGAACCTTTGGGCGCCTCCGTTACTCTTTAGGAGGCAACCGCCCCAGTTAAACTACCCATCAGACACTGTCCCTGATCCGGATCACGGACCCAGGTTAGACATCCAGCACGACCAGAGTGGTATTTCAACAACGACTCCACAACCACTGGCGTGGCCGCTTCACAGTCTCCCACCTATCCTACACAAGCCGAACCGAACACCAATATCAAACTGTAGTAAAGGTCCCGGGGTCTTTCCGTCCTGCTGCGCGAAACGAGCATCTTTACTCGTAGTGCAATTTCACCGGGCCTATGGTTGAGACAGTCGAGAAGTCGTTACGCCATTCGTGCAGGTCGGAACTTACCCGACAAGGAATTTCGCTACCTTAGGATGGTTATAGTTACCACCGCCGTTTACTGGCGCTTAAGTTCTCAGCTTCGCCACACCGAAATGCAGCTAACCGGTCCCCTTAACGTTCCAGCACCGGGCAGGCGTCAGTCCGTATACATCGCCTTACGGCTTCGCACGGACCTGTGTTTTTAGTAAACAGTCGCTTCTCGCTGGTCTCTGCGGCCACCCCCAGCTCAAGGCGCAAAGCCCATCACCAGGAATGGCCCCCCTTCTCCCGAAGTTACGGGGGCATTTTGCCGAGTTCCTTAACCATAGTTCACCCGAACGCCTCGGTATTCTCTACCTGACCACCTGAGTCGGTTTAGGGTACGGGCCGCCATAAAACTCGCTAGAGGCTTTTCTCGACAGCATAGGATCATCCACTTCACCACAATCGGCTCGGCATCAGGTCTCAGACTATTGCCAGGCGGATTTACCTACCTGACGTCCTACACCCTTACCCCGGGACAACCACCGCCCGGGATGGACTACCTTCCTGCGTCACCCCATCACTCACCTACTACAAGTCCGGGTCACCGGCTCCACCACTTTCCATTCCCCGAAGGGTCCGGAACGGCTTCACGGGCTTAGCATCGCCTGATTCAATGTTTGACGCTCTACAGCGGGTACCGGAATATCAACCGGTTATCCATCGACTACGCCTGTCGGCCTCGCCTTAGGTCCCGACTTACCCTGGGCAGATCAGCTTGACCCAGGAACCCTTAGTCAATCGGCGCACACGTTTCCCACGTGTGTATCGCTACTCATGCCTGCATTCTCACTCGTGAACCGTCCACCACTACCTTCCAGTGCAGCTTCACCCGGCACACGACGCTCCCCTACCCATCACAGTCCCCGTTAGGAGTACATACTGCAATGACACGACTTCGGCGGTACGCTTGAGCCCCGCTACATTGTCGGCGCGGAATCACTAGACCAGTGAGCTATTACGCACTCTTTCAAGGGTGGCTGCTTCTAAGCCAACCTCCTGGTTGTCTCTGCGACTCCACATCCTTTCCCACTTAGCGTACGCTTAGGGGCCTTAGTCGATGCTCTGGGCTGTTTCCCTCTCGACCATGGAGCTTATCCCCCACAGTCTCACTGCCGCGCTCTCACTTACCGGCATTCGGAGTTTGGCTAAGGTCAGTAACCCGGTAGGGCCCATCGCCTATCCAGTGCTCTACCTCCGGCAAGAAACACACGACGCTGCACCTAAATGCATTTCGGGGAGAACCAGCTATCACGGAGTTTGATTGGCCTTTCACCCCTAACCACAGGTCATCCCCCAGGTTTTCAACCCTGGTGGGTTCGGTCCTCCACGACCTCTTACAGCCGCTTCAACCTGCCCATGGCTAGATCACTCCGCTTCGGGTCTTGGGCATGCTACTCAAACGCCCTATTCGGACTCGCTTTCGCTACGGCTTCCCCACACGGGTTAACCTCGCAACACACCGCAAACTCGCAGGCTCATTCTTCAAAAGGCACGCAGTCACGAGACACCAACACAAGTGCTGGCATCCGACGCTCCCACGGCTTGTAGGCACACGGTTTCAGGTACTATTTCACTCCCCTCCCGGGGTACTTTTCACCATTCCCTCACGGTACTATCCGCTATCGGTCACCAGGGAATATTTAGGCTTAGCGGGTGGTCCCGCCAGATTCACACGGGATTTCTCGGGCCCCGTGCTACTTGGGAAATGCACAAGCAAGTCGCTGACGTTTCGACTACGGGGGTCTTACCCTCTACGCCGGGCCTTTCGCATGCCCTTCGCCTACATCAACGATTTCTGACTCACCGACCAGCCGGCAGACTGATCAAGCACACTCCCACAACCCCCCAGACGCAACCCCTGCCGGGTCTCACACGCCTAAGGT
>NZ_CP199708.1:2125000-2475000 GCF_052606915.1 Streptomyces sp. LE64
AGTGGCTTGCACCACCGAATGCGTTCCGATGTGAGTCAGAAAGGCTTCCTCGGTGCGTCACCCTGAAATGGATGAGGATCGGGAAGCGGTAGATTTTCTCAAACTGCCTCACGAGCTTCGAGCTCGTTCCTAGGCAACTGTTCGAATCTACCTCCCCAGGCAGGCCGTGTCAACAGCTTTTCTGGGGACGAGGAGGACAGTAGCAGGTCTGCGGGGGCCTGTGCACATCAGGCGGCCAGGGGCACGGAGGCGCTGCGTTCCTCGCTGTCGAGGTCCCCGGTGGCGCCCTCCCGCACCGCCCGGCGGCCCAGCACGTACACGTAGGCGAGGAAGAGGAGCTCGGCGGCGATGCCGATGGCGATGCGGGCCCAGGTCGGGAGCCCCGAGGGGGTGACGAAGCCTTCGATGACGCCCGAGACGAACAGCACCAGGGCGAGGCCGATCGCCATCCCCAGCGCGGCGCGGCCCTCCTCGGCGAGCGCCGTGCGGCGGGGGCGGGGGCCGGGGTCGACGAGCGTCCAGCCGAGGCGCAGTCCGGTGCCGGCGGCCACGAAGACGGCGGTCAGTTCGAGCAGGCCGTGCGGGAGGATCAGGCCGAGGAAGACGTCGAGCCGTCCCGCCGAGGCCATCAGGCCGATGCCGACGCCCACGTTCGCCATGTTGAGCAGCAGGATCCAGAGCACCGGTACGCAGAGGAAGGCGCCGAGGACCAGGCAGAGCGCGGCGGCACGGGCGTTGTTGGTCCACACCTGGGCGGCGAAGGAGGCCGCCGGGTTGCTGGAGTAGTAGGTCTCGTACTCGCCGCCCGGGTCGGTGAGGGCGCGCAGGTCGGCCGGGGCCCCGATGCTGGCCTGCACCTCGGGGTGGGTCGCGATCCACCAGCCGATGAGCACGGCGACCAGCGTGGAGAGGACGGCGGTGGGCACCCACCAGCGGCGGGTGCGGTAGAGGGCCGCCGGGAAGCCGTGGGTGAGGAAGCGGGTCACGTCGCGCCAGGAGGCGCGGCGGGTGCCGGTGGCGGCGTTGCGGGCGCGGGCGACCAGCTGGGTGAGGCGCCCGACGAGCTGGGGGTCGGGTGCGCTGGACTGGATCAGGGAGAGGTGGGTGGCGGCGCGTTGGTAGAGGGTGATGAGTTCGTCGGCCTCGGCGCCGGTGAGACGGCCCGGGCGGCGCAGCAAACCGTCGAGGCGGTCCCATTCGGCCCGGTGGGCGGACACGAAGACGTCGAGGTCCATCGGATCGTCTGCTCCTCGGCTTCTCGTACTGCGGCAACGGGCCTCAGCTTGGCAGACTGGCCGTTCGTGGGGCGGACCAGGGCTGCGGAGGGTGCAGGAGCATGAGTGATCTCGTGACGGGCGAGGCGGTCGCGCTGGAGTTGCGGCCGGCGAGGCTGCCGAGCCGCGGTCTGGCCTTGGCGATCGACCTCACGGTGGCGCTCGGTGTCTATCTGGGAGTGACCGCTGGGCTGGTGGCGGCGACCTCGTCCTTGGACGAGGCGGCGTTCGCGGCGGTCACCGTGGCGAGTTTCGTGCTGTTGCTGGTGGGGGTGCCGATCGCGGTGGAGACCCTGAGCCGGGGGCGGTCGCTCGGGAAGCTGGTGTGCGGGTTGCGGGTGGTGCGGGACGACGGGGGGCCGATCCGGTTCCGGCACGCCTTGGTGCGGGGCGCGGTGGGGGCGGTGGAGATCCTCGGGACGTTCGGGGTGGTGGCGATGATCGCGTCGTTGGTGTCGGCGCGGGGCCGGCGGGTGGGTGACGTGCTGGCCGGGACGCTGGTGGTGCGGGAGCGGGTGCCGAAGGCGGTCGGCGGGCAGTTGCCGCCTCCGCCGCCGTGGCTGGTGGGGCGGTTCGCGGGGGTGGACCTCTCGGGGGTGCCGGACGAGGTGTGGTTGGCGGTGCGGCAGTACCTGAGCCGGATGTCGCAGTTCGATCCGCAGGCGGGTGGGGCCATGGGTCAGCGGCTGGCGTGGGAGGTGGCCCGGCTGACCGGGGCGGCGGTGCCCGAGGGGGTTCCGGCGGCGGCGTTCCTGGCCGCGGTGGTCCATGAGCGGCGGTCGCGGGACGCCTCGCGGATGGCGGCCGGTGGGGGGCCGGGCGGCGGGGCCGGTGCGTGGGCGGGGGCGGGGTACGGCCCCGGAACCGGGGCGGGTGGCGGTTTCGCGGCGCCGGGCGGGGTCGGCGGAGGGGCGGCGGTGCCTCCGGCCGCTCCCCCGGCCCCGGCCGCTCCGGCTGCGGCTCCTCCGTCGTCGCCGTCGCCGGGTGCGGGGGGCGGGTCGGGCACCGGGTTCGCTCCGCCGGGGTGAGTCGGTGGTGGGGGGTCCGCGGGCCGGTGGGTCAGGGGAAGGTCGAGGGGGGTGACTCCAGGTCCTCCAGCTCGATGCCGGGAGCCGACAGGACCACGTCGCCGGCGAGGTGGACGGTGTGCTGTTCGCCCGTGTCGAGTGCGGTGACCCGGTAGGCGTCCACGGTCAGCGGGGTGCGGTCGGCGTCCTCGGCGGCGTGGGACTCGCGGCTCACCAGGGCCCAGGACTGGTCGACGGTGCGGGGGGCCAGGACCGGTGGGGTGAGGGCGAGCAGGCGGACCCGGACGGCAGGGGCGCCGGGGGCGAGGCGCAGCAGCCGGGCGGTGGCGACGAGGAAGGCCGGTGAGGTGCCGGTGAAGGCGTGCGCGGGCGCGTTGCCCTCGTCGGCGTGTTCCCCGGCGGGGTCGGTGCGCACCCAGGTGACCCCGTCGAGTGCGCCGCCGCGCACGCGCCAGCCCGCGGCGTGCAGTTCGAGGCGGAGGGGGCGGCCGAGGCCGTCGAGGGTGAGGTCCACGGAGCCGGCGTGGTCGCCGGTGGGGGTGCGGGTCTGCGCGACGTAGCGCCAGCCGGAGGGGCCGGGGGCGCAGTGGAAGTGCTCTTCGCCGAGGGGGGTGCGGTCGTACGGGTCGTGGAGGGTGTAGTGGCCGCGGGGCATGGGGGTCCTGGTGGTCGTGGTGCTGGGGTTCCTCGGCGGCCGGTGGGTACGGGGCAGGCCCCCGGCACCGGGGTGCGGGGGGCCTGCCGGGTACGCGCGTGACGGGTCCGTTCGCCGGGTGGCGGCGGGGCGGGTCAGTAGCGGTAGTGGTCCGACTTGTAGGGGCCCTCGACCTCGACGCCGATGTAGGCGGCCTGTTCGGGGCGGAGGGTCGTGAGCTTCACGCCGAGCGCGTCGAGGTGGAGGCGGGCGACCTTCTCGTCGAGGTGCTTGGGGAGCGTGTAGACGTCGGTCGGGTAGGCGTCGGGCTTGGTGAACAGCTCGATCTGGGCCAGGGTCTGGTCCGCGAAGGAGTTGGACATCACGAACGACGGGTGCCCGGTGGCGTTGCCGAGGTTGAGCAGGCGGCCCTCGGAGAGCACGATGAGGACCTTGCCGTCGGGGTAGGTCCAGGTGTGCACCTGGGGCTTGACCTCGTCCTTGACGATGCCGGGGGTCTTGGCGAGGCCGGCCATGTCGATCTCGTTGTCGAAGTGGCCGATGTTGCCGACGATGGCCTGGTGCTTCATCTTGGCCATGTCCGCGGCCATGATGATGTCCTTGTTGCCGGTGGTGGTCACGAAGATGTCGGCGGTGGCGACGACCTCGTCGAGGGTGGTGACCTGGTAGCCGTCCATGGCGGCCTGGAGGGCGCAGATGGGGTCGATCTCGGTGACGATGACCCGGGCGCCCTGGCCGCGCAGGGACTCGGCGCAGCCCTTGCCGACGTCGCCGTAGCCGCAGACGACGGCGGTCTTGCCGCCGATGAGGACGTCGGTGGCGCGGTTGATGCCGTCGATGAGGGAGTGGCGGCAGCCGTACTTGTTGTCGAACTTCGACTTGGTGACGGCGTCGTTGACGTTGATCGCCGGGAAGAGGAGGGCGCCGTCGCGGTGCATCTCGTAGAGGCGGTGGACGCCGGTGGTGGTCTCCTCGGTGACGCCGCGGATCTCGGAGGCGAGCCGGGTCCACTTCTGCGAGCCGTCCGTGATGGTGCGGTGCAGGAGTTCGAGGATGACGCGGTGTTCGTCGGACTCGGCGGTGTCGAGGGCGGGGACCTTGCCGTCCTTCTCGTACTCGACGCCCTTGTGGACGAGGAGGGTGGCGTCGCCTCCGTCGTCGAGGATCATGTTGGGGCCGCCGGTGGGGCTGTTCGGCCAGGTCAGGGCCTGCTCGGTGCACCACCAGTACTCGTCGAGGGTCTCGCCCTTCCAGGCGAAGACGGGGACGCCCCGGGGGGCGTCGGGGGTGCCGTCGGGGCCGACGGCGATGGCCGCGGCGGCGTGGTCCTGGGTGGAGAAGATGTTGCAGGAGGCCCAGCGGACCTCGGCGCCGAGGGCGACGAGGGTCTCGATGAGGACGGCGGTCTGCACGGTCATGTGCAGGGAGCCGGTGACCCGGGCGCCGGCGAGCGGCTGCTGGGCGGCGTACTCCTTGCGGATGGCCATGAGGCCGGGCATCTCGTGCTCGGCGAGGGTGATCTCCTTGCGCCCGTAGGCGGCGAGGGAGAGGTCGGCGACCTTGAAGTCCTGTCGGTTGTCGACGGCGGTCATGGAGGGCTGCTCCTCGGGTTGGGTCGAGGTGGGTACGGCTGGTCTGCGCGGCGGGCAGGGTGGAGCCCGCGCGTTGCGCAGCGCAGTCCGTCGGAGGCCCTCTCTCCCTCGGTCGGCCCGGGGTGCGGGCCGCCCGACCGCCATCAGCAGCGACGTCTGGCACTGGTCTCGAATCTAACACCGCGGGGCGGGCGGGCCACAGGGCGCGATCGCGTTCGGCCGGATTGCCCGGGGCGAACGGCTCAGTGTGCGGGGGTGGGGTCCCCTTCGGTGCGGTCGTCGCGGTGGACGTCGGGTTCGAGGTAGATCACGCGGGCGATGGGGCAGGCGGTGCGGACGCGGGCCTCGGCGGCGTCGATGGCGGTCGCGATCCGGCCGGCGGTGCTGTTGCGGGGCACCGCGATCTTGGCGGCGACGAGGAGTTCCTCGGGGCCCAGGTGGAGGGTGCGCATGTGGATGACGCGGGTGACGGTGGTGCCGTCGACGAGGGCGGCCTCGATGGCGCGGATGTCGTCGGGGCCGGCGGCTTCGCCGAGCAGGAGGGACTTGGTCTCCACGGCGAGGACGAGGGCGATGAGGATGAGGAGGACGCCGATGCACAGGGTGCCGATGCCGTCCCAGAGGCCGTCGCCGGTGGCGAGGGCGAGGCCGACGCCGCCGAGGGCGAGGACCAGGCCGACGAGGGCGCCGAGGTCCTCCAGGAGGACGACGGGGAGTTCGGGGGCCTTGGAGCGGCGGACGAACTCCTTCCAGGAGAGGGTGCCGCGGACCTGGTTGGACTCCTTGATGGCGGTGCGGAACGAGAAGACCTCGGCGACGATCGCGAAGACGAGGACGCCCACGGGCCAGTACCAGTGTTCGACGGGGTGCGGTGCCTTGATCTTCTCGTAGCCCTCGTAGAGGGCGAACATGCCGCCGAGGGAGAAGAGCACGATGGAGACGAGGAAGGCGTAGATATAGCGCTCGCGGCCGTAGCCGAAGGGGTGTTGCGGGGTGGCTTCGCGGCGGGCGCGTTTACCGCCGAGGAGGAGCAGGCCCTGGTTGCCGGAGTCGGCGAGGGAGTGGACGCTCTCGGCGAGCATGGACGAGGAGCCGCTGAAGAGGAAGGCGACGAACTTGGCGACGGCGATGGACAGGTTGGCGGCGAGTGCCGCGACGATGGCCTTGGTCCCGCCTGAGGCGCTCATCCGTGGGGTGTCCCTTCCGCCCGGGGCGGTGCCCCGTGGGTGCCGGCTGCTGGTGGTGTTCCCGTGCCCGGTGGTGGCGGGCGCGGGGGCGCAGATGCGGGATCGTACGGGGTGGGGTGCGCCGGCGCACGGGGTTCGCGCTGAGTGTCGCCCGTCCGGGGGACGGGTCCGGGCGGGGCGGGTGGTCCGTCGGGTCAGACCGCGACGGTGGCGCGGAAGAGGGTGCCGGTGCCGGTGACTTCGGCGGCCTCGCCGGCGGGGACGAAGACGGAGGTGCCGGGGGTCAGGGTCTCGGCGGCTCCGGGGCCGCGGAGGGTGAGGGTGCCGGCGGTGCCGAGCAGGATCTGCGGGGTGCCCGCGGTGAGGTCGCCGGGCGGGGCGGTGTCGGGGCGGACGAAGCGGGAGAGCCGGAACTCGTCGATGGGCGTGTCGTAGACCTCCTCCCCGGTGGGGGAGGCTTCGGGGCGCAGGACGGCGGGGTCGGCGGCGTCGAAGCGGACGATGCGGAGCAGTTCGGGGACGTCGACGTGCTTCGGGGTGAGGCCGCAGCGCAGGACGTTGTCGGAGGTGGCCATGATCTCGACGCCGAGGCCGTGCAGATAGGCGTGGGGGACGCCGGCGCCGAGGTACAGGGCTTCGCCCGGCTGGAGCCGTACGTGGTGGAGCAGCATCGCGGCGAGGACGCCCGGGTCGCCGGGGTGGTGGTGGGCCAGTGCGGCGTAGGCGGCGTAGGCGGCTCTGCGGGCGGTGGCCGGGTCCTCGGTGGCCGGGTCCTCGTGCGGGGCGGGGGCGGGCGGGCCGGCGGCGGCGAGTCGGGCGCAGGCTTCGGCGGCCTCGGTGACGGTGGCGGCGGTCTCGGTGCGGTCGCCGGTGAGGACGGCGGTGAGCACCTCGCGCAGGGCGGCGGCTTCGGGGGTGGCGCGCAGCAGGTCGACGTAGGGCTTGAGGGAGTCGACCTCCAGGGCGGCGAGCAGGTCGGCGGTGGCGTGCGGGGCGCGGAATCCGCACAGGCCCTCGAAGGGGGTGAGCGCGCAGATCAGCTCGGGTTTGTGGTTGGGGTCCTTGTAGTTGCGGTGGGCGGCGGTGGGGTCGATGCCCCGGCGCTGTTCGCGGGCGTACCCCTCGCGGGCCTGGTCGAGGTCGGGGTGGACCTGGAGGGAGAGGGGGGCGCCGGCGGCGAGGAGTTTCAGCAGGAAGGGGAGGCGGGGGCCGAAGCGGGTGACTGCGGGGGCGCCGAGAGTGCCCCGGGGGTCGGTGTCGATGAGGTCGGCGAGGGTGCCGCGGGGGGTGCGGGAGGGGGCGCCGGGGTGGGTGCCCATCCACATCTCGGCTTGGGGTTCGCCGGTGGGGGTGGTGCCGAGGAGGGCGGGCAGGGCGGTGGGGGAACCCCAGGCATAGGGGCGGACGGGGTTGGCGAGACGGTGCATGGGTTCCTCCGTGATGCGGGTGCTACGTGCGCCGGAGCCGTGGACGGCGGCGCCGGTGCGGTGGCCGGCGGGCTCCGGCTCCAGGTCATGCCCCGGAAGCGAGCGCCAGGTAAACGGCGGCGAAATCCGTGACGGCGATCAGTTCGGCGAGTGCTTCGAGTGTGTCGCCGGGGTCGGCGCCGCGGGTGGGGGGCGCGCCGTCGGGCGCCGGGGCGTCGGTGCGGTCGTCCCGGTCGCCGTTGTCGCGGCCGTCGTCGAGTCCGGCTTCGAGTTCGCTGACGGCGGTGTCCTGGCCGAGGGCGAGGGCGCGGGCGGCCGGGGCGGCGCTGAGCGGGCCGGTGGGCCCCTCCCGCAGCAGGACGACGCGGGCGCGGAGGGCCTGGGCCTCTTCGACGCGGTCGCGGAAGAAGTCGTCGGGGTCGGCGCCGGCGGCGAGGCCGCTGGTGAGGAGCGCGCCGTGGGCGGGGAGGGCCTCGGGGAGCTGGGCGGCGAGGGCGGGGCGGCCGGCGAGTTCGCCGATGGCGGCGGCGAAGCGGCGGCCGGCGGGGCCGGCGGAGGGGCCTTCGGTCCAGATCAGCGGGAGGGCTTCGGCGAGTTCGGCGGCGAGGGTCTTGGCGGGGTTGGCGTAGGTGGCGATGGCCGGGCCGCAGCGTTCGGCGGTGCGGTCGAGGCGGTCGGCGACCCGTTCCAGGGTTTCGGCGGGGGCGCTGATGAGTCCGGTGCGGTCGAGGAGCATCAGCAGGGGGGTGAGCAGGGCCCACAGGGCGCCGGGGGCGGAGGCCGCGTCGGGTTCGTCCTGCTCGTAGGGGGCGGTGGCCATGGGCAGGGTGAGTCCGTGGACGCCGTCGACGGCCTCGCCGAGGGGGGTGCGGTCGGGGGCGACGGCGACGACGGTGCAGCCGCGGCGGTACGCCTGTTCGGCGAGGAGGGCGAGGCCGGGTTCGGTGCCGTCCGGGGTGGCGATCAGCAGCAGGTCGACGGGGCCGGCCCAGCCGGGCAGGGCCCAGCGCAGGGCGCCGGGGGCGGCGGCGACGCCGGTGGCGTCGAGGCGGACGACGGGGCTGCTGGCGCCGGCGAGGGTGCCGAGGACGTCGGCGGCGGCGTTGGCGGCGGCGCCGGGGCCGGCCATCAGGACGGCGCGGGGGCGCCCGTCCGGCCGCAGGTCGCCCACGCCGGCCTCGGTGGCGTGTCGGGCGGCGGTGCGGACGCGGGCGCCCGCCTCGGCGGCGCCCCGCAGCAGGCGGCGCCGGTCGGCCCGGGCGAGCGCTTCGGGCTCGTCCAGCAGCGATTCGTCGAGCATGGGGCGGCCTCTCCGGTCGATTCGCTGTGGGGCGGGGCGGCGGGCGGCCGTTACGCGGGGCGGCGGGCCTCGTCCACGAGGAGGACGGGGATGCCGTCGCGGATCGGGTAGGCGAGGCCGCAGTCCTGCCCGGTGCAGAGCAGTTCGGCGTCGGTCTCCGTGAAGGGGGCGTGGCAGGCGGGGCAGGCCAGGATCTCCAGGAGTCCGGCTTCGATCGGCATGGCGGGGTTCCTTCCGGCGGGGGCGCGCGGGATGGGTCCGCGGCCTGGTCAGCGTACCGCCGCGGTCGGGCGGGTGCCGGGTCGACGGTCCTGGTGGTGGGTGGTGCGCACCCCGGGTACCGGACGGTCGTCGTCCGGTACCCGGGGTGCGGCGGGGTCAGTCGCGGATCAGGGCGAGGACCTCGTCCCGGGTCTTGGCCATGGTGGCCTCGTCGCGGCCTTCGGCGTTGAGGCGGAGCAGCGGCTCGGTGTTGGAGGGGCGGACGTTGAACCACCAGTCGGCAGCGGTGACGGTGAGGCCGTCGAGCTCGTCGAGGGTGACGTCCTGGCGTTCCCGGTAGGCGTCCTTCACGGCGGCGAGCCGGGCGGCCTGGTCGTCGACGGTGGAGTTGATCTCGCCGGAGCCGACGTAGCGGTCGTACTGCCCGACCAGCCCGGAGAGCGGGCCGTCCTGTTCGCCGAGGGCGGCGAGGACGTGGAGGGCGGCGAGCATGCCGGTGTCGGCGTTCCAGAAGTCGCGGAAGTAGTAGTGGGCGGAGTGCTCGCCGCCGAAGATGGCGCCGGTGTTCGCCATCTCCTGCTTGATGAAGGAGTGGCCGACGCGGGTGCGCACCGGGGTGCCGCCGTGCTCGCGGACGACCTCGGGGACGGACCAGGAGGTGATGAGGTTGTGGATGACGGTGCCGCTGCCGCCGTGCTTGGCGAGTTCGCGGGCGGCGACCAGGGCGGTGATCGCGGACGGGGAGACGGGGTCGCCGTTCTCGTCGACGACGAAGCAGCGGTCGGCGTCGCCGTCGAAGGCGATGCCGAGGTCGGCGCCCTCGGCGCGGACCCGGGCCTGGAGGTCGACGATGTTCTTCGGGTCGAGCGGGTTGGCCTCGTGGTTCGGGAAGGTGCCGTCGAGTTCGAAGTACAGGGGCACCAGGTCCAGGGGCAGCCCGGCGAAGACGGTGGGGACGGTGTGGCCGCCCATGCCGTTGCCCGCGTCGACGACGACCTTGAGCGGGCGGATGGTGCGCAGGTCGACGAGGGACCTCAGGTGGGCCGCGTAGTCGTCCAGGGTGTCGCGCTGGTCGACCGTTCCGGGCTCGGCGGCGGGGGCGCCGTCGCCGGCGGCCCAGCCCTCGACCAGGGAACGGATCTCGGCGAGGCCGGTGTCCTGCCCGACGGGGGCGGCTCCGGCGCGGCACATCTTGATGCCGTTGTACTGGGCCGGGTTGTGGGAGGCGGTGAACATGGCGCCGGGCAGGTCGAGGGCGCCGGAGGCGTAGTAGAGCTGGTCGGTGGAGCACAGCCCGATCTCGGTGACGTCGACGCCGCGGGCGGCGGCGCCGCGGGCGAAGGCGCGGGAGAGTCCCGGGGAGGAGGGGCGCATGTCGTGCCCGATCACGATCGCCCGGGCGTCGGTCACCTGGGCGAAGGCCGCGCCGAAGAGTTCGGCGAGGGACTCGTCCCACTGGTCGGGGACCACCCCGCGGACGTCGTACGCCTTCACGATCTGCGACAGGTCAACCGTCACGGCCACACCCTCCTGGAGGTCCTCTGAGGCCCCCCAAACTACCCGCAGGGGGTGGCGGTGGGCAGGGCGGCACGGGGCCGGTGCGGGCGGGCGGCCGCTTTTCGGCCGGGCGACGTCGTCGCTGGTGGCGGGGGCGGCGCGGGGTTCAGGAGTCCGGGGAGCGCAGGACGCGCAGATGGCCGCGGCGGGCCACTTCCCTGGGGTCGGCGCCGGTGCGTCCGCCGGCCTCGGCGGCGCGGTCGTGGGGACGGGCCGCCTCGCGCACGGCGTTGGCGAGGGCTTCGAGGTCGTCGCCGCTGGGCCGGGCGGGGCCGCTGGTCTCGGCGAGGCGGACGACCTCCCAGCCGCGGGGGGCGGTGAGGCGCTCGGAGTGCTCGGCGCACAGGTCGTAGCAGTGGGGTTCGGCGTAGGTGGCGAGGGGGCCGAGGACCGCGGTCGAGTCGGCGTAGACGTACGTCAGCGTCGCGACGGCGGGACGGCCGCACGCGGTGCGCGAACAGCGACGTACAGGGCTCACGATGTTGGACGGTACCGCACTCTTGAGCGGGCCGCGACGACTCCCCCGCACGTCACCCCGCCGTGTCGTGGCGTGAACCCGCCCCCGGGGGTTTCCGGTTGTGGATCCCGGGCGGTGCGCGGCGGGGGCGGCCTGAAGGACGAAACGGGGAACGAATCAGGACCATCAGGGGCGTTCACCTCATACAGGACGTGAGCCACCCTCCTTGAAATGATCAATAGCGATCACAAGCGTGGCTGGAATGGTCAACAAGTGACATGCCCTACATCGGGGTGACGCGAGGGGCGAACGGGTCGGGCTTCCCGCGGTACGGAGCCGGACTGACACGGAACGTGACGGAACCTGGGGGACGACGCGGCGGGGAGGCCGCCGGAGGACTACGCTTCCCCGGTGATGGACGACCCCGTTTCTCCCCCTGCCGCGAACCGCGGCCCCCGGCGTCGTGACCGGCACGGCCGCGGGATGCGCGGTCCCGTCGCCCCGCCGCAGGTGCCGCTCGCCGCCAGCCGGGCCGAGCTCTTCACGGACCTGGTGCAGGACTCGGTCGAGCGGCTGGAGCGGCGGTGGCCCCAGCTCTCCGAGTTCGACTTCATGGTGCTGGAGGTGCCCCGGCTGGAGGCCGCGGACGGGGGCTGGGGCGAGGACCCGGTGCCGCTGGGCGGGATCGTCCCGGCGCGGGAGGGCCGACGGGCGCGGGTGGTGGTCTACCGGCGGCCGGTGGAGATCCGCACCAAGGGGCGCGACGAACGCGCCGCCCTGGTGCACGAGGTCGTGGTGGAGCAGGTCGCGGAGTTGCTGGGCCTGACCCCGGAGACCGTCGACCCGCACTACGACGAGGACTGACGGCGCCTCAGCCCTGGAGCACGGACAGGTCCTCCTCCGCCTTCGGCACGGCGACGGTGCCCCGGTCGTCGGCGAGGGTCTGGACGGTGAACATGGGGATGCCGTCCTCGGGCAGCTCCAGCATCCGGGACGCGTGCACCGGGCCGCCCGACAGGGTCTCGACGGTGAGCGCGTAGGAGCCTTCGAGACCCTTCGGGACGAGGTCGTCGACCCGTACGGTGGTGTCCTCCGGCACCGGGTACGTCCGGCTCACCGGCGCACCGCCCCCGCTGCCCGCCGAGGCGGTGACCCGCACCTTCGCGCCCCGCCCGGTGGACGTCAGGGCCAGCGCGCCGCCCTCGGCCCGGTTGTCGGCGACCGTCGCCCGGGCGCCGATCCCGGTGCTCGCGGGCAGGTAGGCGGTCTCCCGGCGGTCACCCTTGCCGCGGACCACCTGGAGGGCGGCCACGACCGGGGCGGAGGAGCCGTCCTTGGGCGCGAGCAGCAGGGAGCCGGGTTCGCCCCGGGTGATCTCACCGAGCTCGACGGCCGTGGTCATCCCCGCCTTGACGTGCAGCTCCTCGTTGCCGGCCGGGACGATCGGACCGTTCGGCGAGGCCACCTGGAGGGTCAGCTCCGCGTCCTGGTCGCCGGGCGCGAAGACGACCAGACGGGCCGCGGTGACGTCCTCGGGGACGCCCGGGAGCACCACCGCGGGCGCCGGGTCGGCGGCGGGCGCCAGCCAGTCGGCGCCCCGCTCGGCGTCGACGGCCCGGATCGCCGCCGCGACGCGCCCGCTGCGCACCGTGACGTGCACCGTGAGGTCGCCCTGCGGCTTGTCGGTGAGGGTGGACAGCAGCACCGGCACGCTGGCCCGCGGCTGCACCTGGATGTCCTCGCCCAGGGAGGACGCGAGGGCGCCGTCCTTCCCGTGCAACTCGATGTCGACGACGGCCGCCGCGTCGTCCGGGTTGGTGAGGTGGACGTAGTCGGTGCGGCCCTCGGCGGTGCTGGCGCCCGGCAGCCAGAACTCGGTGTCCGGGGCGGCACAGGCAAGCCCGAGGACGCCGCGGCCCTCGCCCGCGGTGACGGTGGTGGTCTGCTGGACGGTCCAGCCGGGGGCCAGCCGTCCCTCGGCGGCGCCGATCAGGGCCGGGACGTCCGCGCCCGATTCCTCGGCGGTGACCGGGGTGCCGGGCTCCGCCGGGCGGAGCGCGGGCGCGCCGGCCTTCTTCTTCGCCCGGGCGGCGGGGTCGAGCACGGCCCGGCCGGAGTCGGAGGCGCCCGGGGACTTCGGGGTGTACGAGGTGTAGGTGGTGTCCGCGAGGTCCGAGTCCGAGGGGGCCGGGCAGAGCAGGCCGGAGCGCTCCACGGGCAGCCGGGCGGCGGACGGGGCCGCGTCGTCGCCGTCCGCCCCGGGCATCGTCACCACGGCGAGCCCCGTGACGGCGGCCAGCGTGGCCGTGGTGGCGAACAGGGACAGGGTGGTGCGCTTCACTGCTGGCTCCCCTCGGGGCGCTCGCGGTCGGTGCCGTGCGGGCCGTGGTCGTGGCCGCCCGACGGGTGGCCGGGGTCGGTGCCGTAGGCGTACGGGTCGTAGGGCTGCGGCGCGGGCGGGTCGTAGCCGCCCGCGCCGAACGCGGCGGAGCCGTAGCCGTCCTGACCGTAGGTCTGCGGCGGGTGCACGGGCTGGTCGTAGGGGGCGTAGCCGTCCTGCGGGGCGGTCCCGGGGTGGTGGTGCGCCGGGTCGTACCCGCCGTATCCGTCGTAGCCGTACCCGTCGTACCCGCCGCCGTGGTCGGCTTGCGGGGGGACGGCGCCCGGGTGGACGGAGGGGTCCGGCGGCGGGGGGTCCCAGACCGGGGGTGCGGCCTGGTGGGGGACGGGCGGGGCGACGGGCGCCGGCGGGGGCGGCTCGGCGGGGGCGGGCTGCTCCTCGCGCAGTCGGCGGGCGCGGCGGCCCTCGGCGGGCGGGGGCGGGGGCGGCGTCTCACCGGGGAGGTCGTCGTCCACCTGCCGGCGGCGGCCGGGCAGGGCGAGGACGACGAGGACGAGGACGAGGGCGGCCTGGGTCCACTGCCAGGCGGTGTGGGTCAACGGCGTGGCGTAGGTGACGTCCAGGCGTCCGCCGGAGGCGGGGAGCCGGAAGCCCTGGGCCCAGCCGTCGACGGTGACCGCGGTGAGGGGCTCCCCGTCCAGGGTGGCCGTCCAGCCGGGGGCGGCGGAGTCGGCGAGGCGCAGGACGCGGCCCTCCGGTCCGGGGCGGAGCTCGGTGTGGATCTCCACGGGGCCGGCGGCGACGGGTTGGGGGTCGCCGGAGGCGGGCACGACGGCGGCGCGGGAGACCTGCCGGTCGACGCGCCAGAGGGAGTCGCCGTCCTGTTCGCTGAGTCGGGACAGGCCGGGGGTGGTGTCGAGGACGCGGCTCATGGTGCGGGGGGCGCCGTCGCGGACGAGGACGTAGCGCACCGCGTAGCCGCCGAGTTCGTCGGCCTGGTCGGCGCCGGAGCCGGCGACGAGGTGGGCCACGACCCGGTCGAGCCGGGGGTCGGCGGGTGCGGCGGCGGCGAGTTCGGCGTCGCCGAGGCGGGCGCCGGAGCCGCGGACCAGGGTGTAGGCCACCCGGTCGGGGCCATCGCCGTCGAGGACGAGGGTGCGGGCCTGGTCCTGGGTGCGGCTCTCCTCGGCGACGAACGCGGGGACCTGGACGGGGTCGCGCCGTTCGAGGGGGCCGTGGGCGCCGCCGATCATCCAGCCGGCGGCGGCGAGGAAGGTGCCCGCGGCGGCGGCGAAGGCGATGAGCGCGGCGACCGGCTGGCGCCAGCCGAAGCTCTGCTCGGCCACCCGGTGGCGGGCCCCGTCGGCGCCCAGGATCGCGGCGCCCAGCAGGGCGAGGCCGTACACGAGGGTGGCGGGGCCGGCCCAGGTGGCGCCGTTGGAGAGGGCGGCGAGGACGAGGGCGACCAGGGCGGTGGTCCAGGCCGCGAGGACGCCGGTGCGGCGTTCGGTGCGCAGCAGGGCGGCGAGCGCGGCGAGGACCACCCCGGTCAGCAGGAGTCCGCCCACGGTGCCGGAGCCGCCCGGGGACGCGCCCAGCAGGTCGAGGGCGTCGGAGGCGGGGCCGGCGTGGTCGAGTCCGGCTTCGGTGAGGAAGCCGGTGGGCAGCAGGGTCAGCGACCAGGGCGCGAGGACCAGCAGCGGGGTGGCGAGGGCGACGAGCGCCCGGGCGCCGTGCGCCAGCAGGTCGCGGCGGCGCACGGCGAGCAGCACCAGGCCGAGCGCCAGCGCGAGGGGCCACACCACCGGGGTGAACGCGGTGGTGACGGTCAGCAGCAGGGCGAAGGCCCAGGTGGCCCGCCAGCTTCCGGCGGTGCCGGGGCGAGCCAGGCCGCTGGCGGCGACGCCCGCGCGGGCCAGCAGCGGCAGCAGCACGGCGAGGACGGCGGTGCCGATCCGGCCGCCGGCGACGGCGCCGGTGACGGCGGGCAGGAAGGCGTAGGCGACCGCGGCCCAGGCGCGCAGCAGGCGCGACATGACCAGCGGGCGGGAGGCGAGGTAGGCGGTGACGCCGGCGAGCGGGACGGCGCCGAGGAGGACGACGCTGACCGCGAGGCCGGTGGAGCCGAAGAGGACGCTGCCGAGCAGGGCGAGGAAGGCGAGGTGGGGGGGCGCGGACTGGGTGCCGCCGGTGCCCACCGGGTGCCAGGCGTCGGTGTAGCGGGCCCAGAGGTCGGCGGCGTCGGCGGGGGCGGGCAGCAGGGCGCCGCCGGTGAGGGCGCCGGTGCCGAGCAGGGCACGGGTGGCGACCAGGGTGCACAGCAGCAGGAGCGCGAAGAGCACCGGGCCGGGTTTGCGGCCGACGCGCTTGAGGCGGGCGAACTGTTCGACTTCCAGGAAGTCGGCGTCGTCGCCGCCGGGTCCGGATTCGACGGCGCCGTGGCGTCCGCCGCGGCCGGTGTCGGTGTCGGAGGCGCCGACCAGGTTGCCGGTGAGTTGGTCGAGGGCGGCGCGGAGGGTGGCGCCGGGCGGCGGGAACAGGGGCCGCAGTTCGTTCCGGTCGGTCCGCGGGCGTCCGCGGCTGCGGCGGGCGGCGAGGACGCGGCCGGGGCGCAGCAGGGTGGCGGCGAGGCCGGTGACCTCGTCGAGGGCCTGCCCGGGGACCTTGCCGACGAGGTAGGCGAGGGCGCGCAGGACGGTGCCGAGGACGAGTCTGACGAGGACCCAGGGCAGGGCGGCGGTGCGGGTGTTGGCCAGCAGCGCGTAGGAGGCGCCGGCCTTGTCGACCTTGTGCGGGGAGCTGGTGCCGCGGCCGGCGCAGTCGACGCTGCGGCGTTCGCGGGAGGCGGCTTCGGCGTGCCGGACGCCCGCTTCGGGGGCGACCAGGACGCGGTGGCCGGCGTGGTGGGCGCGCCAGCAGAAGTCGACGTCGTCGCGCATCAGCGGCAGGTGGCGGTCGAAACCGCCGAGTCGGTCGAAGACCTCTCGGCGGATCAGCATGCCGGCGGTGGAGACGGCGAGCACGGGGCGGACCTGGTCGTGCTGGCCCTGGTCCTGTTCGCGGCGGTCGAGTCCGGTCCAGCGGCGCCCGCTGGGGGCGATGGTGACGCCGACTTCGAGGAGTTGGCGGCGGTCGTACCAGCCGCGGAGCTTGGGGCCGACGACGGCGATGTCCGCGGCGCCGTCGCCGGAGGGCGTGAGCGCGCGTTCGTTCTCGACGGCGCGCAGCAGGTGGTCGAGGGCGTCCGGTTCGGGGGCGCAGTCGTCGTGCAGCAGCCACAGCCACTGTTCGGGTTCGCCGTGGGGCAGCTCGGGCAGGTCGTAGGCGTCGTCGTGCCAGGTGCGGGTGGCGGGGTCCCAGCCACTGGGGCGCTTGAGGTAGGGCAGGTCGTCGGGGGTGAGGACGGGTGCGGTGCGCACGGCCTCGTCGACGGCCTGCCCGAAGCCGGTGCGGCGGGCGAGGTTCAGGACCCGGTCGGCGCCGAGGGCTTCGGTGAGCAGCCGGGCGGAGTCGTCGGCGCTTCCGGTGTCGGCGGCGACGACGTTCTGCACGGGGCGGGTCTGACCGAGGAGTCCGGCGAGGGTCTCGGGCAGCCATCGTGCGCCGTCGTGCGCGACGACGACGGCGGTGACGACGTGCCGGGGGTGCTCGGGCGGGCTGGTCGGGTCGGACAGGGCCGGCCGCGGTGGAGCGGACGCGGCGGCCGTGGCGGTGTGGTGGCCGGGCGGCCGGCTGTGCAGGGACATCGTGGTGCGGGCCCCGTCGCTGGACTGTGGTCGACGCGCACGGAAATCCGCTGGCCGTGGGCTCGGTGCCGGGTGGTCGCGGAGGTCGTGGGTCTCGGACGAGCGACCACACTAACGGCTGGGCGCGGGGCCGGTCGCCGCCCGTGGACGACCCCGGTGCCGACGCTCCGCGCGCACCCGTTGCGGTGGCGGGCGGCGATGCGCCCGGGGAAGGGGTGGAAACGGGCCGGGCGCGGGGTGGGGGCCGGGTGGTGCGGTGCGGGCTCCGGGGTGGCGGAGACCGGGGGGTGTGCGGGCGGCGGGGTGGTGGGGTGCGGGCGGGCCGCCGGGCCCGGGTGGGGGTGGGTGGACCGACGGGAGTCGGGGTCAGACCGCGGCCTTCTTGAGGCGGCGGCGTTCGCGTTCGGAGAGTCCGCCCCAGATGCCGAAGCGCTCGTCGTTGGCGAGAGCGTATTCAAGACATTCCGAGCGGACCTCGCAGGCGAGGCAGACCTTCTTGGCCTCGCGGGTGGAACCGCCCTTCTCGGGGAAGAAGGACTCGGGGTCGGTCTGGGCGCACAGTGCACGCTCCTGCCAGCCGAGTTCCTCTTCGTCCATGCCCTCGACGGTGTCCACTGCTTCGATCAGCAGGTGCTGGAACAGCTCGGTCATGTAGCGCCCCTCGTCTGTTTTTGCGTCCCCGTGACGGCGTCGTCCGGCTTGTTCACCAGCGAACGACACGAGTGAAATTACAAGTGCGCCGGTCCGAGCCAGTCAAGCCGGGATCTGCTAATGCCCCCCTTATTCACTCTGCGGAACCAAGGGTATACGGTAAGTGCTCAAATCGACATAAACCGTGACAGGCTCTCGGCTGACCGTCTCCGGAGCGTCTCACCAGGAGAGACGTCCCGGAAACACACTTCGTTGCGATACCGCCCGGAAGCGAAACTGATCACACCCGCGTATGGCCCCGCAACGCCGGGGAAGACCGCCCGGGTTGCCCGACGCCCCCTGGTCAACGCGCGGCCCCACGGTCGGCAACGGGCGCCACCGGAACGGGTGAATACCAGCCAGCCGACCGGGGACTCGGTTGACATCACAGGTGTGAACCGGTTGCCTGGTGGGCATGCTCGCGAACTTGGCACTTTCCGTGACCCGCCCCGGGTCCTTCGGTGCTGCCCGCTCGCGCTGTAGCTGTTGTCCCTGCTGCTGTTGAGCCCCTCGCGCTCCAGCCACCCCGCCGACGCCCCCCGCGCCAGCGCGCCGCCCGCACCCCGGGTCGGCCGTCTCCCCGCGGGAGCACCCGCCGTCCGCGATCCGGACGGGCACCGTCGGCACGGCACCGGCCCGTAGCGGCCCCGCTCCCGCCCCTCCACACTCTCGCCGAGGACACCCCCGCACCCCATGAACAGCGACAGCGACCTCCAGATCGCCGGCGACATCCTCGAAGTTCCGCACCTCCTCCAGCCGCCGCGCGAACATCCGGTCACGGTGGCCGAGTTCGCCGGGCTCGCCCGGTCCGTCGCCGCCGACCCCGACCAGTGGGCGCACCTGGTGCGCTACGACGCCACCAGCCGCTGGTACCACCGGCTGCGCACCGGGCCCGGCTACGAGATGTGGCTGCTGTCCTGGGTGCCCGGCCAGGGCAGCGGACTCCACGACCACGGACCGTCCAGCGGTGTGCTCACCGTCCTCGCCGGCGAACTCACCGAGCGGACCCGGCGCGCCGCCCGCACCCTGCGCCCCGGTGCGCAACGGGTCTTCGCCCCCGGCTACGTCCACGAGGTCACCAACGACGCCCTCGAACCCGCGGTGAGCCTGCACGTCTACTTCCCCGGGCTGACCGAGATGCCGATGCACGCGGCGCAGTGCGCCGGCGCGAGCGCCACCGCACCCGCCTGACCGGTTCCGCACCCCTCCGCCGGCCGCGCCCCCGGCCGGGGCGGGGACGTCGGTGACGCCTGACAGACTTGTGCCCATGCGCATTGTGGTTCTGGCAGGCGGCATCGGCGGTGCCCGGTTCCTGCGCGGTCTCCGGGAGATCGCCCGGGAACGCGGGGTCACCGACATCACGGTCATCGGCAACACCGGGGACGACATCCACCTCTTCGGTCTGAAGGTCTGTCCGGACCTGGACACGGTGATGTACACCCTCGGCGGCGGCATCGACGAGGAACAGGGCTGGGGGCGCGCGGACGAGAGCTTCCGGGTCAAGGAGGAGCTCGCGGCGTACGGGGTGGGGCCCGACTGGTTCGGGCTCGGGGACCGGGACTTCGCCACCCACATCGTGCGCACCCAGATGCTCGCCGCCGGGTACCCGCTGAGCGCGGTCACCGAGGCGCTCTGCGACCGCTGGCAGCCCGGGGTGCGGCTGCTGCCGATGTCCGACGACCGGATCGAGACCCACGTGGCGATCACGGTGCCGGAGGGCGAGCCGGGCGCCGGGGAGCGCAAGGCCGTCCACTTCCAGGAGTACTGGGTGCGGCTGCGGGCCGGCGTCGAGGCGCACGCCGTGGTCCCGGTCGGCGCCGAGCGGGCCGAGCCCGCGCCGGGGGTGCTGGAGGCGATCGCCGCGGCCGACGTGGTGCTGTTCCCGCCGTCGAACCCGGTGGTCAGCATCGGCACGATCCTCGCCGTGCCCGGCATCCGGGAGGCCGTCGCCGAGGCCGGGGTCCCGGTGGTGGGCCTCTCCCCCATCGTCGGGGACGCCCCGGTGCGCGGTATGGCCGACAAGGTCCTGGCCGCGGTCGGCGTCGAAGCCACGGCCGCCGCGGTCGCCGAGCACTACGGCTCCGGGCTCCTCGACGGCTGGCTGGTGGACACCGTGGACGCGGGGGCGCTGGCCCGGGTGGAGGCCGCCGGCATCCGCTGCCGGGCGGTGCCGCTGCTGATGACGGACCTGGCCGCCACGGCGCGGATGGCCGGGGACGCCCTGGACCTGGCCGCGGAGGTGCGGGCATGAGCGGCGCACCGCGAACGGGCCCCGGCTTCCGGGTGTGGGCGGTGCCCGGGATCGGCGAGGTGGTCCCCGGGGACGACCTGGCGAAGCTGATCGCCGCCGCCGAACCCGGGCTGGCGGACGGGGACGTGGTCCTGGTCACCTCGAAGGTCGTCTCCAAGGCCGAGGGCCGGATCGTCGCGGCGACCGACCGGGAGGCCGCCATCGACGCCGAGACGGTACGGGTGGTCGCCCGCCGCGGAACGCTGCGGATCGTGGAGAACCGGCAGGGGCTGGTGATGGCCGCCGCCGGCGTCGACGCCTCCAACACCCCCGCCGGAACCGTCCTGCTGCTGCCCGTCGACCCGGACGCCTCCGCCCGGACCATCCGCGACGGACTCCGCGAGTCCCTCGGCGTCCGGGTCGGCGTCGTCGTCACCGACACCTCCGGCCGGCCCTGGCGCTCCGGGCTCACCGACATCGCCATCGGCGCGGCCGGCGTCCGGGTCCTCGACGACCTGCGCGGCGGCACCGACACCCACGGCAACCCGCTGAACGTCACCGTGGTCGCCACCGCCGACGAACTCGCCGCCGCCGGCGACCTGGTCAAGGGCAAGACCGCCGGGCTGCCGGTGGCCGTGGTCCGCGGACTCCCGCACGCCCTGCACACCGACGCCCCCGACGGCACCGAGGAGCCGGGGGCGCGGGCGCTGGTGCGGGGCGCCCGCGGCGACCTGTTCCGGCTCGGCACCTCGGAGGCGGTCCGCGAGGCGGTCACCGGGCGGCGCACCGTGCGGTCGTTCACCGAGCAGCCGGTGGACCCGGGGGCGGTGCGCCGGGCGGTCGCGGCGGCGATCACCGCGCCCGCCCCGCACCACACCACGCCCTGGCGGTTCGTGCTGGTGGAGAGCGCCGCCACCCGGCTGCGGCTGCTGGACGCCATGCGGGACGCCTGGATCGCGGACCTGCGGCGGGACGGCAAGTCGGAGGAGTCGATCGCCCGGCGGGTGCGGCGCGGGGACGTGCTGCGCAACGCGCCGTACCTCGCGGTGCCGTGCCTGGTCACCGAGGGCGCCCACCACTACGGGCACGCCCGGCGGGACGCCGCCGAGCGGGAGATGTTCGTGGTGGCGATGGGCGCCGGCGTGCAGAACTTCCTGGTGGCGCTCGCCGGCGAACGGCTGGGTTCGGCCTGGGTGTCGTCCACGATGTTCTGCCGGGACGTCGTCCGGGAGGTGCTGGAGCTGCCCGCGGAGTGGGACCCGATGGGCGCGGTGGCGATCGGGCACCCGGCCGTGGAGCCGGCCGAGCGGCCCGCCCGCCCGGTGGAGGCGTTCGTCCGGGTGCGGTAGGGACGCGGCACCATGGAACGGGACCCCGCACCGGGGTCCACGAGGAGCACAGGACACGAGCGATGGCCGGACGGTACGAGCAGCGCCCCACCCGGGCGGGCGTGCGGGGCGGGCAGACCGTGGTGCCCGCGGCCCGGTCCGCCGGCCCGGCGCCGGCCGGGCGGACGCGGGGGTGGGCGCCGGACGGGCCGGTGGACCTGGGGCTGGTGCTCGGGCCGCTGCGCCGGGGCCCCGGTGACCCCACGTTCCGGGCGCTGCCGGACGGTTCGGTGTGGCGGGCCAGCCGGACGCCTGAGGGGCCCGGCACCCTGCGGGTGGCCCCGGAGACGGGCGGCACCGTGACGGCCACCGCGTGGGGGCCCGGCGCCGAGTGGCTGCTGGACCGGCTGCCCGGGTTGCTGGGCGGCGCGGACCGGCCGGAGGAGTTCGTGCCCCGGCACCGGATCGTCGCCGAGACCCGGCGCCGCCGGCCCGGACTGCGGCTGACCCGGACCGGGCTGGTCCTGGAGTCGCTGATCCCGTCCGTGCTGGAGCAGAAGGTCACCGCCGACGAGGCGTACCGGGCGTGGCGGCGGTTGGTGCGCGGCTTCGGGGAGCCGGCGCCTGGCCCGGCCCCGGACGGGCGCCGGGTGCCCGAACTGCGGGTGGTGCCCGCGCCGCGGACCTGGGCGCTGGTGCCGTCCTGGGAGTGGCACCGGGCCGGGGTCGACGACAAGCGGGCGGCGACGATCCTACGGGCGGTGCGGGTCGCCGCCCGCTTGGAGCAGGCGGTGGAGCTGTCGCCGGACGAGGCGTGCCGCCGGCTGGAGCTGGTGCCCGGGGTGGGGCCGTGGACCTCGGCGGAGGTGGTGCAGCGCAGCCACGGGGCGGCGGACCGGGTGACGGTCGGCGACCTGCACCTGCCGCGGATCGTCGGCTACGCACTGGCCGGTGACCGGGACGCGGACGACGCGGAGATGCTGCGCCTGCTGGAGCCCTACCGGGGCCAACGGCACCGGGCCGCCCGGCTGGTGCTGCTGTCCGGACGGACGCCGCCGCGCCGCATGCCGAAGATGCCGCGCACGGACATCGGGTTGTTGTAGGGCCCGGCCGCCGGGCGGAACGGGCCGATCCCTTACGAGGAGGGTGCCGGGCCGGGGGGCTTGTTGTCCTGACCCACCCGGCGAAGGCGGTGGAGGGTGAGGAGTGCGGACACGGTGGTGGCCGACCTGATCCGTCCGGCTGCGATCAGATCGGGCACCTTCGCCAAGGGGACCCACTCCCTGCGGGCCGACTCGATGGTGTCCACCGGTTCGCCCACGTGTTCGGCGGTGTCGGACCAGTAGACCCGGTGATGGGAGTTGGAGATGCCGGGCATGGGATCGACCGCCAGCAGCAGCCGTAGCGGCCCGGGGCGCCACCCGGTCTCCTCCTCCAACTCCCGCGCGGCGGCCACCGCCGGGTCCTCGCCCGGTTCGGCACCGCCGGACGGCAGCTCCCACCCCCAAGCACCCGTGACGAACCGGTGCCGCCACAACAACAGCACCTCGTCTGCTGCGTTCACCACAGCCGTCACGGCAACGGGCCGTACCCGGATCACCGTGTGGTCCAGACGCCTACCGTCCGGCAACTCCACATCCGCCATGTTCACCGATACCCAACGGTTCTCGAACACGGCCCGTTCACCACGCACCCGCCACTCCGACACGAAATTCCCTTTCCCTGGGGTCCCCTATCCCAACACACCGACGCGGAGGCCTCAGAGGGGAATGCGCAACGTGTCGTCGATACGGTGCACCACGTCCTGAACCGTCGTGCTGCGGGTAACAGCTAGGCGCGTGCGCACGGTTACCAGTCGTTCCGTGAGGCGGTGCGACTCCATCCCCTGCATGGTCTCCAGCATTGACCTAGCGGTGTCGGCTGCTCGATCGACCTGCCCTGCGCGCAACTCGCAGTCCGACAAGGTCGCGAGCCTATGCACCCGCCCCCGAGCATGGGTTTGTACCGCGGCTGCCTCCGATGCGTACTCGCAAGCGGGCGTGGTGTCGCCCAGGCGCATGAGGGAGTCAGCCATGGCAGTCTCCAACAGGCCCGGCTCTACGTATCCCGTCTCGTCAGGTTCCTCTTCCCGCCTGATCTGTTGGGCTGCGGTCTCCGCCTGGGCCATGGCTTGGTGGGCTCCGCTCTGGTCACCCATGCGGCTGTACGCCTTGGCCTGCATCGCATGCAGGTCACACGCCAGCGCAGGTGAGAGCGCGCGGCCACCAGCCCGTAGGGCCGCTTCCGTGAACGCGACGGCCTGCCGCAACTCCCCAGTGAAGAGCGACTGATTGACGAGCAAGGCGATGACGTACGCGCCGAATGCTCGGTCGCCACTTGCCTTGGCAAGCCTCAATGCTTGATGAAAGTAGCGCTGCGCAAGACCCTGAGCATCCGAATCGTAGGCGCAGATCCCCGCGATCGCGACGATTCCTCCTGCTGCTCGGTAGAGTTCGCGACCAACCCTGTCGCTGTAGGTTCCACGCAAGATCGGAGCCGTGTCCATGGTGAGGAACGCGGTCACGCGGGCATGAGTCGCGACTCCCCCCACTCTTCGGTACATCTGCTCGTAGTGCCCGCGAGCGACCCGGAGTGCAGCAACATCGGGTAGACCCACTCGAAGGCTGCCGCGGCGTGACACGTCAAGGTCCTCGGGCGGGTTCTCCCACTCCCACACAGGGCCCACCGCAGGCAAGCCGGTGAGAACCGGGACTCCGCGCACATCACTCCGCTGCTGCTGATCCCCACGCCACAACGCAGTGGCCTTGCCGATGAAGCGCTCCAAAGACTGTGACACCGAGCAAGCAGGTGCGGAACCCATCCCGATGTCTTCCAAGGTCACCCTGCGAGCGAGGCGCTGTGAAACGACCTCACAGATGAGGTCAGGAACCACGCCACGTGGACGCTGCCCCCTCAGCCAACGGATAACTGAGCTGTGGTCATAGTTCATGCGGTGGCCTCTAGCCCGTCCTGCCTGATTGACCCGAGTCGCGAGCCCGACCCGGGACATACCTGCTTCATCAAGAAGCGCGTCCAACAACGTGTTGGGCTCCATGACCTCCACCTGGCGGTGAGCTGGATCTACTGCCCAACAGCGTAGAGCGACAGGATCCACACAGTGTGTGAACCCATCGCAGCGGTATCCGACCCGCACTCAATTCCGCCAGCCCTTGCTCACCCCCTTCACTACCTGTATGACCGAAAGCACTCAAGGTTCGGACCTGACGATCCCCGTACCGCTCCTCACCGATCGTCTCGCTGCGTGGGCCAGCACCCGTGGTGCCACGGAGCGGGTGGCGATCGCCGCGTTGATCGAGGAGGGTGACGTCCTCGCGCGAGAGGACGTGCGGGACCTGCTCGTCGTGGACACCGGGAGGGCGGCGCACTGTGATTGGCCGCGGTTCGAGGCGCGTTACCGCAACTCTCTGGTGTTGGACGCGGGTGAGCGGGCGTTCCTGGACTTCGTGGTGGCGGTGGGCTTTCCGCGGTTGGTGCCGTTGTGGCAGGTGGAGCATCTGGGTGAGCGGCGGTTGGTGGTGGTGTTGCGGGCGTTGGCCGCACTGGCCGGTGCGGGCGACACGGTGACGGTGTCGGTGGGGGCGGGCTCGTGCTGAACCCCTGCGTCCGATGTGGTGAGCCGATCGAGGTGCGGGAGTTCTCCGACGAGGGCCCGGGAGGTGGGGTGATCCATCGGCGGTGCACCGAGCCCGCCCGGGCCGCCGAAGCCGTAGAACGGGCCGCCTGGCGTGCCTACCTGAGCCACGTCGGGACGTGTGACGACTGCCTCCCGGAGCCGATCGGTTGCCCGGAGGGCAAGCGGCTGCGGCGGGAGTGGAAGACCGCGGACCGGGCCCACTTCGCCACCCTGGAGCACCCCACCCCATGAACCACCCCCTCTCGGCGGTCCTGTCGGCGCGGGAGGTGCAGGAGCAGTGGTTGCGGCGGAGCATCGCCCTGGTGCCCTGCGGGCAGGCGTTCGCCGCGATCCGGATGCCCACCGACCTCGTCCACACCGCCGCCCGCACCCGCGAACCCGAACGGGTCCGCATCTACCTCACCCACACCCTCCACGGCCCCGTCCTCACCGACCGCACCAGCCAGTACCACTACGCCCTCGTGCCCCCGCACACACCGCAGGAGGATCCGAGCACCCGATACCTGGGCACCGACTCCTACCTCGGTCTCCCCCGCCCCGACCTCACCGACCCGATCGGCCACCACCGCTGCTACTGGGTCATCCCCCCGAACGGCCAGCGACTCTGTCCGCCCGAAGCCGTCACCGCACTCCTCCACCAAGCCACGGCAGCACGGTGAACCCCCGCACCGACCAACTCCTCTGCATACTCACCGTCGCCGCACTCCTCGGCGCACTCGCCCTCGGAGTGGCGCGTCACTGAGCTGGTGGGATGCCGGTTTCCGTACCCCGCTCGCTTCCGGGCCGCCCGTTCGGGTGCGCCGCCCCTGTTCGGGGTGGGGGCCCCGGCACCAACGGTGGCCGCGCACGGTCCTCGTCATGCGCCCCGTCCTACCACCCGGTGGCGGGCCGGGGGTCGGTGTCAGCGGTCGGAGGAGAAGCGGACGGAGCCGGCCGGGAGGGCGGCGCCGCACCACACGCGGGCGCCGTCGCGCAGTTCGTTGTCGGGGCCGATCCGGGCGTCGTCCCCGACGACGGTGTCCCGCAGGGTGGTGCGGGCGCCGATGTGGGCGCGGGCGCCGACGAGGGAGTCGGTGATGACGGTGTCGGGGGCGATGACCGCGCCGGACAGGACGGTGCTGCCGCTGATCCGGGCGCCGGCGCCGACCCGGGCGCCGTCGCCGATGACGGTGCCACCGGTGAGCTTGGCGTCCGCGGCGACCCGGGCGGTGGGCAGCACCAGCCGGTCCCCGCAGCGGCCGGGCACGGCGGGCGAGGGGGCGCGGCCGAGGACGAGGTCGGCCGAGCCGCGGACGAAGGCCCGGGGGGTGCCGAGGTCGAGCCAGTAGGTGGAGTCGACCATGCCCTGGAGGTGGGCGCCGGAGGCCAGCAGGTCGGGGAAGGTCTCCCGTTCGACGGAGACGGGTCGGCCGGCCGGGATGGTGTCGATGACGGAGCGTCGGAACACGTACGCGCCGGCGTTGATCTGGTCGGTGACGATCTCCTCGGGGCTCTGCGGCTTCTCCAGGAACGCGGTGACCCGGCCGGTGGGGTCGGTGGGCACCAGTCCGTAGGCGCGCGGGTCGGCGACCTTCGTCAGGTGCAGGGAGACGTCGGCGCCGTGTTCGGCGTGGGCGGCGAACAGGGCGCGGATGTCGAGGCCGGTGAGGATGTCCCCGTTGAAGACGGCGACGGGGTCGCCCGGTGCGGCGTGGAGGCGTTCGGCGGCGTTGCGGATCGCCCCGCCGGTGCCGAGGGGTTCGCGTTCGGTGACGTACTCCAGGCGGAGTCCTAGGGCGGAGCCGTCGCCGAAGTACGGCTCGAAGACCTCCGCGAGGTAGGAGGTGGCGAGCACGATGTGCTCGATGCCGGCGGCCCGGGCGCGGGCCAGTTGGTGGGTCAGGAAGGGCACTCCGGCCGCCGGGACCATCGGTTTGGGGGTGTTGACCGTGAGCGGGCGGAGTCTGGTGCCCTTGCCGCCCACCAGGAGGATCGCTTCTGTCACCTGTCGTCTCTGCCTTCTGCCGGGGCCGGCCGGACGCGTCGGCCGGCCGGTTGCCGTGGACCGGTTCGGTGCGGACCGGCTCCGCCCGGCAGACGCGATCGGGGTGGCCGTGGTTGCGTGATCAGCGTCCTTGGAGGCGGGCCGCGGTACTGCGTGCGGTGCCCAACTTCGCGTAGAGGCGGGCTCCGGGGCAGCCGGTGGCGACGCCGTCGCGGTGTCCGGAGATCCGGTGGAGCCGTACCTTCTCTCCTTTTCGGTAGAGATTGCCACCGGCCGAGGTGAGATATGTCTTGCCCTGCGGATTGGCCCCGGACAGCCCCAGTTTCCAGGCGGTGAGCCGAGCGACGGCCCGGACCGCGGCGGCCGGCGGGGTGGTGCTCCCGTAGGAGCCGAGGACGGCGATGCCCATGGTGTTGCCGTTGAAGCCGAGGGTGTGCGCGCCGAGCACGGCCTTGGCGACGCCGCCGGCACGGCCCTCGTAGACGGTGCCGCACTTGTCGATCAGGAAGTTGTAGCCGATGTCGCGCCAGCCGCTGCTCGTGACGTGGTAGCGGTAGATACCGCGGATGACCGAGGGTGCCTGGGCGCAGGTGTAGTTGTTGCCGGTGGCGCTGTGGTGGACGAACGCCGCCTTGACGGACCCGGTGTACGCGTAGCCCCCTTCGCGCAGGCTCTCGTCGGCGCCCCACTTCTTGCGGCTGGTGATCGCGGGGCGGGGGGCGGTGTGGGCGGCGGTGGCCAGGGCGGGTGCGACGGCGGCCGGCCGGCCGAGGGCGGCCGGGAGGGCCAGTGCGGGGCCCGCGGGCAGGTCGAGGTCGGTGAGGTCCGGAACGTCCGGTGCGGGCAGGCCCCGGGTGCCCGCGCGGTGCGACGGTTCGGGGCCGGGGTCGACGAGTTCCAGCCGGAGTCCCGCGGGCAGCGGGGAGTGGCGTTCGGTGGTGGTGCCGCGTGCGGGGCGGGTGACGCGCACCTCGACGCCGTCGCTGGCGCCGACCCAGAGCGGGGCGGTGGCCCCGCGCACCCGGGTGGAGCGGGCTTCGGCGGAGCCCGGGTCGGCGGCGTGGTCGTGGGTGTGGGCGTCGAGGGTCCGCCATGGGGACCAGGTGCCGGTGGCGGTGGCCCGGGTGCGGACCTGGACGTCGCCGTCGAGCACGGCGCGGGCGTCGCGCCAGACGATGCCCAGGAGCGAGAAGGGCCGGACGGTGCGACGGGTGAGCCCCTGCGTGTCGGTGGCGGTCGCTCGGGTTCGCGTGGCGGCTCGGGTCACCGGGGGCGTGAGGGGGGTGAGGGGCAGCGACTGGGTGCGGCCGGGGACGGCCGTGTGGCTGATGGTGTCTCGGTTACCCGTGCTGTCCGTGTTGCCCTTGAGGAGGGTGCGAGGGGCGGTGGGGGGTGCGACGTCCGTGGCACGCGGGGCGACGGCCCGGGCTCCGGTGGGGAGGGTGAGCGGGAGGGTCAGGACGACCGCGCACGTGACGCCGATGGAGGAAGCAAGGAATCCACGCATGTGCCCGATGGTGAACATGAATATATGACTATGTCCATCCGAGAAGTGACGGGTCGTCCGATCGGCCGGGGTGCGCACGCACCCGCGCGGGGTGCCGCGTTCACCCGGGCGGACCGCTCCCCCTCACCCGCCCGGTCCTCGGGCCCGGCCACCGCCCGCCTACGCCACGCACCGCGGACGCGTACCCTTGCGCGGGTGAACGCCACCGACCGCACCCCCGCCGACCTGCTGCGATCCGCGCTGGCCGCCGATCCGTCCCGCCCGCTGGTGACCTTCTACGACGATGCGACCGGGGAACGGGTCGAATTGTCCGTGGCGACCTTCGCCAATTGGGTGGCCAAGACCGCCAACCTCCTCCAGGGCGAACTCTCCGTGGAGCCCGGCGACCGGGTGGCGCTGTTGCTGCCCGCCCACTGGCAGACCGCCGTGTGGCTGCTGGCCTGCTCCTCGGTGGGCGCCGTCGCCGACGTGGGCGGCGAACCGGCCCGGGCCGACGTGGTGGTGGCCGGCCCCGACGCGCTGGAAGCGGCCCGGGCCTGCCGGGGGGAGCGGGTGGCGTTGGCGCTGCGCCCGCTGGGCGGACGCTTCCCGGTGCCGCCGGAGGGCTTCCTCGACTACGCGGTCGAGGTGCCCTCCCAGGGCGACCGGTTCGTTCCGTTCGCACCCGTGGACCCGGAGGCGGCGGCGCTGGTCGTGGCGGGCGCGGAGCACTCGGGGGCGGAGGTCGTCGAGCGGGCCGGCGCCGACGCCGAGCGGCTCGGGATCGTCGGCCCGGGCGCCCGGGTGATGTCGTTGCGCGGCTACGACACCTGGGACGGGCTGGCCGCCGGCCTGTACGGTCCGCTGGCCGCCGGGGGTTCGGTGGTGCTGTGCCGGAACGCCGGGGCGCTCGACGAGGAGGCGCTCGCCCGGCGGGTCGAGGCCGAGCACGTGACCGCCACGGCCCGCTGACCGGGCGGGCGGCGTCCGGGCCCCGGGCCCGCCCGGAGGCCCGGTGGGCGCGCCCTGGACGGCGAGCCCGCCGCACGGCACCGAGTGACACCCCACGAAGCGGGAGAATGACATGGTTTGCCCACTTATAAACACGTGGAATGTGTCACCGCCGTCGCTCTGCGCCCAATTGGGCGGATAGTGTGAGCGATCCCGGTGCCGACGGTCGGCGTGCACCGAGCACTGAGTGACCGAGCTACCGCGCGCCTTCGAGGGGGTGGCGCCGCGTGGGGCCTGACGGAGGACGTAGACAGCGTGGATGCGCAAGGCCGTGGGGCGGGGGACGAGGTCGACCCCGCTGACCAGTGGGTACTCAACCCGCAGACCGGGGAGTACGAGCTTCGGTTGGACACCTCCGTCGACCAGTCGGCGGTCCCCCCGCCGCGCAGCACCGAGCGGCGCAGACGGCGCCCCCCGGGCCCCCGCACCCCCGCGCAGGACGTGGACGGTGCGCCGCCCCGGCGCCGACCGCCCGCCGAACGGAACGCCGAGCGCGCCGGCGCGCCCCGTCGCACCGGCGGCGGCGACGTGCCCGGCCAGCGCAAGCGGCGCGGTGCGCCCCCGGAGCCGGCCGGCCGTCGCCGCGGCCGGGGTGCCGGAAAGGCGGCAGGCCGGTCCGGGAAGAAGAAGTCCCGCGGGAAGAAGGCCCTGGCCTGGACGGGCGGGGTCCTCGCCCTGGTCCTCATAGGGGCGGGCACCGCCACCTACCTCTACATCGAGCACCTCAACGACAACATCACCACCACCGACGTGGGCAGTGCCGGAGCCGGCGGCTTCAGCAAGGACAAGGCCGTCAACATCCTGCTGATCGGCACCGACAAGCGCACCGGCAAGGGCAACGCCGGCTACGGCGACTCCGGCAGCGCCGGCCACGCGGACACCACCGTGCTGCTGCACGTGTCCAAGGACCGCACCAACGCGACGGCGCTGAGCATCCCCCGCGACCTCCTCACCGACATCCCCGACTGCCCGACCAAGCAGCCGGACGGCACCGAGAAGGTGATCCCCGGGGAGAGCGGCGTCCGCTTCAACACCAGCCTCGGCCAGGGGGGGCGCGACGCCGGCTGCGCGATGCGCACCGTCGAGGAGTTGACCGGCGTCCCCGTCGACCACTTCATGCTCGCCGACTTCAACGCGGTGAAGACCCTCACCACCGCCGTGGGCGGGGTGGAGGTGTGCGTGGCCAAGGACGTCGACGACCCCAAGTCCCACCTCAAGCTGGAGGCGGGCAAGCACACCATCGAGGGCGAGCAGGCCCTCGCGTTCGTCCGGACCCGGGGCAGCTTCGGCAACAAGGGCGACCTCGACCGCATCCAGGTGCAGCAGCAGTTCCTCGGCTCGCTGATGCGCAAGCTGAAGTCGAACGACACGCTGACCAACCCCGCCCGGATGATGGACCTCGCCGAGGCCGCCACCAAGGCCCTGGAGGTGGACACCGGGATCGGCAGCATCAACAAGCTGAAGGACGTGGGCCTGGAACTGTCGAAGGTCGACCCGAAGAACATCACCTTCGCCACCCTGCCCGTCCTCGACAACCCGGCCGAGCGGATCAAGTCCACCGTCATCGTCGACACCCCCAAGGCCCTGCCGTTGTTCGCGATGATCCGTGACGACGTGTCACTGACCGAGGTCGAACGGGAGAAGAAGGCGAAGGCGAAGGAGGAGAAGGCCAGTCAGGCCAAGCTGCTGAAGGGCCCGATGGCCGACCCGGCCGACGTGCGGGTCAGCATCTACAACGGCGGCGCCCGGGCCGGCTCCGCTCAGGAAACTCTCACCTACTTGCAGAACACTGAGGGCGTGCTCAAATCCAGCCAGCTCGGCAACGCACCGGCCGACGTCCCCAGGACCCAGCTCGCCTACGCACCCGACCAGGCCGACCAGGCCCGGCGGTTGGCCAGCATCATGGGTCTGCCGGCCGCCGCCATGAAGCCGGGCGAGAGCGAGCCGAACGCGCAGGGGCTCCCCGCGATCGTGCTGACGCTCGGTCCGGACTACAAGGGCGCGGGAGTGCCGATCAGCTCTCCGAAGCAGGTGCCGGAGGGCGTCCAGAAGATCGAGGCGGACAAGGCGGTCTGCGCGAAGTAACCCTTCGGGGCTCTCGGGCGTCTCACAGAACGACCCGAACGACTTCGGCAACGCGCTGGGAGGGGTTGCGAATGGGGCGAAGTGGCATGCGGGGGGAGGGATCCCGTCCACGCGTCCGCCGTGCCGGCGCGTCCGCCCGGAGCGGAACGGAACTCGTGGACGACCCCGCGGAGGGCGACCACGCGCCGGACGGACCGGACGCCGGGGAGGGCGCCGGCGGCGGCAGCGTCGCCGCGCTCGCCCCGCGCGAACCGCGGGACCCGTCCCGGCCCGCCGGGGGCGCCGGCTCCCGCCCCGGTCCCAAGGGGCCCGGCGACGGCCGGCGCACCGGCCGCGGCGGCCGACCGGCCCGCCGCCGGCGGCGGCGCGTGCTCCGCTGGTCGGCGATGGTCCTCGCGGTCCTCATACTCGGCACCTCCGGCGCCGGCTACCTCTACTACCGCCACCTCAACGGCAACATCCGCAAGGGCGAGCTGAACATCGGCGAGCACAAGGCGCCCACCCCCACGCCCAACGCCGCCGGCCAGACCCCCCTGAACATCCTCCTCATCGGTTCCGACAGCCGGAACTCCGAGGAGAACCTGCGCCTCGGCGGCGGCCGGGACAACGTCGGCGCGGCCCCGCTCGCCGACGTCCAGATGCTGGTGCACGTCTCCGCGGACCGCTCCAACATGTCCGTGATCAGCATGCCCCGGGACACCCTCGTCGAGATCCCCACCTGCACCGACCCCGAGGGCGAGGTCCACGAGGCCAGCCGGGGGCGGGTGATGACCAACCAGTCGCTGGGTCGCGGCGGCGCCGGCTGCACGGTCGCCACCTGGGAGAAGCTCACCGACATCCACATCAACCACTTCATCCAGGTCGACTTCGCCGGCGTCGTCGACATGGCCGACGCCATCGGCGGGGTCCCCGTCTGCGTCGACAAGAACATCTACTCCCACACCGCCGACGACAAAGGCTCGGGCCTCAAGCTCCCCGAGGGCACCCACTCCGTCCAGGGCGAGCAGGCCCTCCAGTGGCTGCGCACCCGCTACGGGTTCGGGGACGGCAGCGACATAGGCCGGGCCAAGGCCCAGCACATGTACATGAGCTCCATGGTCCGGGAACTGCGGGAGAACGCGACGCTCAGCAACCCCGGCAAGCTGCGGGCGCTCGCCGAGACCGCCACCCGGGCGCTCACCGTGGACCGCGGGCTGGACACCGTGATGAAGCTGTACGACCTGGGCGAGGAACTGCGCAAGGTGCCGCCGGAGCGGATCACCATGACCACGATGCCCTTCGACTACCTCGGCCCGCGGGTGGTGCCCAAGCCGGGCGAGGCCGAGCAGTTGTTCCGGCTGGTCCGGGAGGACGTCCCGCTGGACGGCAAGGGCAAGAAGCGGAAGAAGCCGAAGGCGTCGGACGACCCGGCCGCCGTGGACTCCGAGATCGCCGTCCACGTGGTCAACGGCACCCGCACCGACGCGCTCGCCCCCGCGGCGGGCCGTGCCTCGGCGGTGGCGCAGCTCCTGGTCGCCGAGGGCTTCACCCGGTCCGCCGCGGACACCCAGCGGGCCGTCGTCGAGGACCGCACGGTGATCAGGTACCCGAGCGCGGAGCTGGAGGGCGACGCGCAGCGCGTCGCCAAGGTGATGGGCATCCCGCTGTCGTCGGTCCAGCGGTCCACGGACGTCACCGGGGTGACGCTGACGGTCGGTGCCGACTGGCGCGAGGGGAACGCCTTCCCCGAGCGGGCCGAGGACGATGCCGCACCGAAGTCCGCGGACCTGCTGAACGGCGCCGACGAGGGCACCTGCATGGAGGTCAACCCGGACTTCACCTACTGAGCCGGCGGACCTCCCCGCGCAGGGCCTCAGCGGCGGGAGGCGATGACGCGCTTGGCGAGGGACTTGGGGCTGGTGAGGAAGCCCCAGCCCCAGGACATGTGCATGGTGGCGAGGGCCACCGGAATCCGTAGCCGTGCGGCGAGCGGCAGGCCGCGGCCGGCGGGCACCGAGCCGGCGGCGATCGCGGCGAGGTAGCCCGCCGGGACGGCGAAGGCGAACGGGGTCACCAGGGCCCCGGCCACCGTGCCCGCGGCGATCGCGCACACCGCGGCGGGCGGCGCCAGGTAGCGCAGGTTGATCGAGCCCGAGTGGTAGCGGGCGACCACGTGCCGCCAACGCCCGTAGTCCTTGTACTGCTTGGCGAGGGCGCGCACGCTGGGCCGCGGGCGGTAGGAGACCCGCAGCTCGGGCGAGAACCAGATCAGCCCCCCGGCCCCGCGGATGCGGAAGTTCAGTTCCCAGTCCTGGGCGCGGATGAACTCCACGTTGTAGCCGCCCTGTTGTTCCAGGGCCTCGCGACGGAACACCCCGAGGTACACGGTCTCCGCGGGGCCGGCCTGGCCGCCGGTGTGGAAGGCCGCGTTGCCGACCCCGATCCGGGAGGTCATCGCCGCGGCGACGGCCCGTTCCCAGTCGTTCTCGCCCTCGGCGTGCATGATGCCGCCGACGTTCTGGGCGCCGGTCTCGTCCAGCAGCCGCACGGCGGTGGCGATGTAGTCCGGCGAGAGCATCCCGTGCCCGTCGACGCGGACGACGACCGGGTGCCGGGACGCCTTGATCGCGGCGTTCAGCGCGGCGGGGGTACGGCCGGTGGGGTTGGGCACGGTGTGCACCCGGGGGTCCTCGCGGACGAGTTCCGCGGCGATCTCGTCGGTGCGGTCGGTGGATGGCCCGAGAGCGATCACGACCTCCATCTCGCCCTCGTACTGCTGGGCGAGGATCGCGTGGACGGCTCCGCGCAGGTGCCGCTCCTCGTTGAGGACCGGCATGATCACGGAGACGGGAGGGTGCTGAGGGGCGGGCGTGGCGTTCATCGTCCTTCACGTTACCGCGAACGGGGGACACGGTCGCGCGCCGTCCGGCCCGATCAGGCGGGCAGCATTTCCTATGGACGTACCGTCGCCCTTGGCCGCACGGCCCCGGCCGGTCCGCGAGGCCCCGGCCCGACGGTCACGCCCACCGAACCGTGCCGTCCGCAGAGGTGTCGTCCCCGTGCCGCAGCCGCCCCGCCGTCCCGTCCGACCCGCGCCCCGGGGAGGAGGCCGCGGCCCCGCCGCCGCAGCGGCACGCCCGCGCGGACGGCGCGGACGGCACCGTTGGGTGCGGCGCACGGTCACGGCCCTGTCGGTGACGGTGCTGGCCGCGGGGGGCATCGGGCACGCCCTGATGACGGGCATCGACGCGGAGATCCAACGGGTGGACGCGTTCAAGGACATGAAGAACCGGCCGCGGGCCGGTCACGGAACCAACTTCCTGCTCGTCGGCACCGACGGCCGCGACCGGATCACCCCGGAGGAGAAGGAGAAGTACCGGCTGGGCGGGGCCCCGTGCCACTGCACCGACACCATCATGATCGTGCACCTGTCGGAGGACCTGGAGCGGGCCAGCGTGGTGAGCCTGCCCCGCGACTCGTACGCGGAGGTCCCCGAGCACCTCGACCGGACGACCGGGAAGCAGCACGCCGCGCACCCGGTGCGGCTGAACGCCGCCTACGCCGAGGGCGGACCGCCGCTGACGGTGCGCACCGTGGAGCACGTGACCGGAGTGAAGATCGACCACTACCTGGAGGTCGACTTCGTCAGCTTCATGCGGACCGTGGACGTGGTCGGCGGGGTGCGCATCTGCGCCGCGAAGCCGCTGAAGGACCGGGCCACCGGGCTGGACCTGGCCGCCGGACCGCACGAGCTGAACGGCGGCCAGGCGCTCCAGTACGTGCGGTCCCGGCACGTCGACGGCGCCGCCGACCTGGGGCGGATGCAGCGGCAACAGGCGTTCGTGGCCGCGCTGATCGCCAAGGCCACCTCGTCGGGGGTGCTGCTCAACCCGGTGCGGTTCCGCGAGCTCGCCCGGGCCTCGCTGGGTTCGCTGCGGGCCTCCGAGGGCTTCGGCACCGACGAGATGCTGACCCTGGGGCGGGCCATGCGGGGCTTCTCGCCCTCCTCGTCGGAGTTCACGACCGTGCCCATCGACGACGTGGCGTTCCCGGTCAAGGGCATCGGCTCCACCGTGAAGTGGGACGGGGCGAAGGCCGAGCGGCTCTTCCGGGCGCTGCGCGACGACCGGCCGCTCGCAGTGCGCGCGCGGTCCAAGGCGGTGAAGGTGGAGGTGGCCCCGGACCAGGTCCGGGTGCAGGTCGAGAACGGCACCGGCACGGCGGGCCTCGGCGCCGAGGTCGACGCGGAGTTGCGGTCCACCGGCTTCCGGACGACGGGGCTGGCCGCGGACGCCGCGGACCGCACCGCCGAGCGCACCGTCATCCACTACGACCCCCGGTGGGACCGTTCCGCGGCCTCGCTGGCGGCGGCGCTGCCGGGCGCGGAGCTGCGGGAGGAGGCCGGGCGCGGGCCGGTGATGCGGGTGGTGGTGGGCGCCGGGCACGAGGGCGTCACCCGGGTCCGGGTGGCGAGGGCGGCGGACGCCGGCGAGTTCGGGGCGGTCCCCGGCGACGAGGTGACCTGCGCCTGACCGGGGCCCGACGCCGCGGAGGCGGGCACCCGGTTCGGGCGCCCGCCTCCGCGTGCGGTGGGGTGCGCGGTCAGTTGCCGCGGACGGTGACCGCGTCGCCGTTCTTCAACTGCTCGACCAGCGTCTTGACCTTCGCCTGGTCCCAGACCAGGTTGCCGCCCCGGGAACCGGAGAGGGGGATGTTCATCGACACGCCGTCGCCGCCGGTGACGCCCTTCATGCCCCAGAACATCTCGGTGAGGTCGAACAGGCCCATGTCCTCGTCGACGATCAGGGTGTCCAGGCCGGCGCCCATCGTCGGGTAGAGCTTGAAGGGGTTGAGGACGGTGGAGGGCGTCGCCGTCTGGCTGGCCAGCGCGGAGAGGAACTTCTGCTGGTTCTTGGTGCGGTCCAGGTCGCTGCCGGCGAAGGCGTAGCGGGTGCGGACGAAGGCGAGCGCCTGCTGGCCGTCCAGGGTCTGCTTGCCGGCTTCGAAGTCGGCACCGGACCGCTTGTCCTTGAAGCCCTTCTCGATGTTCATCTCGACGCCGCCGACCGCGTCCACGATCTTGGCGAAGCCGCCGAAACCGATCTCCGCGTAGTGGTCGATCCGCAGTCCGGTGTTGTGCTCGACGGTGCGGACGAGGAGTTCGGGGCCGTCCATCGCGTAGGCGGCGTTCAGCTTGACCCGGCGGCCGGTGCCCTCGAACCGCTTGCCGGAGTCGGAGCCCACGAAGGAGGGGATCTCGACGTCCGAGTCGCGGGGCAGCGAGATCATCGTGTTCCCGTTGCCGCCGACGTGCAGGATCATCATGGAGTCGGTGCGCTTGCCGGCGGCGGAGCCGGTGTGCAGCTTCTCCTTCTCCTCGTCGGACATGCCCTCGCGGCTGTCGGAGCCGACGATCAGGTAGGTGGTGCCGTCGCCGCCCCCGGGGCGCTCGATGACCTTGGAGAGGTCGACCTCGCGGTTGAGCTTGGAATCGGCCCAGAAGTACGTGCCGACGGACACCACGAGCAGCACCACGAGCAGGGTCAGCGAACCGACCTTGATGCGCCGCTTCCAGTCGGGCGCCGGGCGGGGGGCGCCGCCGGGGCGGAAGTGGCCGTCGTCCCCGCCCCCGCGGCCGGCTCCGCCGCCGCCCTGGGGCGAGCCGTAGACCTGGCCGGTGTTGTAGCCGCTGTCGTAGCCCTGCGGCCCGCCGCCCTGGCGGCCGTCGTGCCCGTACCCGTGCTGCGGGGGCACGCCCTGCGGCGGTGCCGGGGGGCGTGCGGGGCGGCCGCCCCGCTGGCCTTGTTGCCCCTGTTGCCCCTGTTGCCCCCACTGAATGCCCTGGCCGCCCTGGCCTCGCTGGACGTGCCTCATCACGCGGGCACGCTCGGGCTGCTCGCTGGCGCTGCCGCGACCGTATCCTTCACCGCCGCGGCTTCGACCGCTGCGCCCCTCGGGCCATTCGCTCATGTGCACAAGTGTGCCGGCTCACAGCCGGCCGCTGACAGGGCGGGGGGAGTCTCGGAGCACCCCTGTTGCAGAGCTGATGCATTTTGCACCGTCTGCGGCCGTTCAACGGCGCCCGGGGCGTTCGGCAGGTGTTCCGGCGCCCGTACGCGTGGCCGTGCGCCGTGCGGGACGCCAGGGGTCGCGCAGGGGCGCGAGAGGGCGGGAAACGGACGCCGGCGCACGCCATACAGTGGAGGACATGACAGCGCAACCCCCCGTCGTGGAGTCCGGCGACCCCGGCGGCCACGGCTCCCCCACCGCGACCGGCGCCACCCGCGCCGAAGGCGGCTCCCCCGACCCCGGCGCACCCGGTATCCCCGGCAAGCCCACCTCGGCCTCGCGCACGACGCTGAGCCACATCATGACCCACAACGACACCAACCTCCTGGGGACGGTGCACGGCGGTGTGATCATGAAACTGGTGGACGACGCCGCGGGCGCGGTGGCCGGACGGCACTCCGGCGGCCCCGCGGTCACCGCCTCCATGGACGAGATGGTGTTCCTGGAGCCGGTCCGGGTCGGTGACCTCGTCCATGTGAAGGCACAGGTCAACTGGACCGGACGGACCTCCATGGAGGTCGGGGTCCGGGTGCTCGCCGAACGCTGGAACGAGTCGACGACCGCCACCCAGGTCGGTTCGGCGTACCTCGTCTTCACCGCCGTCGACGCGGACGGCAAACCGCGGGTCGTGCCCCCGGTGGAGCCGGAGACCGAGCGGGACCGGCGGCGCTACCAGGAGGCCCAGATCCGGCGCACCCACCGCCTCGCGCGGCGCGCGGCGATCCGCGAGCTGCGGGCCCGCCGGATCGCCGACGGCATCCTCGACTGACGCCACGCCGAAAACCCGGTGCCGGGACCCGACGCCCCTTCTAGGGTTCCGGCATGGCTTCCCTCGTGCGTCACGCAACCTTCGACTGTGCCGACCCCTACGCCCTCGCCTCCTTCTGGGCCCGGGCGCTGGACGGACGCCTCGGCGACGACGACCACCCCGGTGACCCCGAGGCACAGGTCGTCTCGGCCGGCGTCGGGCTCCTGTTCATCCGCGTCCCCGAGGGCAAGACCGTCAAGAACCGGGTCCACCTCGACCTCCAGCCCCAGGACCGCACCCGCGACGAGGAGGTCGAACGCCTCGTCGCCCTCGGCGCTACCGTCACCGGCGACCACCGCCGCCCGGACGGCTCGGGCTGGGTCACCCTCGCCGACCCGGAGGGCAACGAGCTGTGCGTGGAGCGCAGCGCAGCGGAGCGCGGCACCGGCTGACGCGCCCGCCGGTCAGCCGGCCGGGGCCGGGCAGCGGAACTCCGGGCGGGCCCGGTGCGGCGAGCAGGCCACCAGGCTCACCGAGAGGAACCGCTGTCCGGCCAGCCACCAGCCGCCCACCACGTCGTCCCCGGCGAGCAGCCGCTCCCGGGCCGCACCGATCCGGACCGGGGCGGCCGTCCGCTCCCACTCCGAGACGAACGCCTCCAGGTGCGGCAGGACCTGCGCCGCGTACCACTCCAGGGCGGCCCCGGGCTCGGACCAGGTGCCGCGCACCTGCGCGGCGGGCTTCAGCAGCCAGTGGGCCACCTCCAGGGGCGGCAGCGCATTGCCGGGGAACGTCGGGTGGGTGTCCCTGCGGGGACCGTCCCGGTGGAGCTCGAACCCGCTGCCCAGCCAGGTGTAACCGTGGTGGTGTCGTTGCACGCCGACGCTCGTCTCTCTGCGGGTGGCCCGGGCGCGGCTCCCGACCGCACGTACACGGTGCGCGCGGTGCGCCGTCGGGAGTCCGTGCCCGGACCACGGTTGGGTCAGCGACGGCCGCAGCCGTCGCCGTCGCCGCAACCGCCGTCGTCGTTGCCGCCCTTGCCGTCGTCGTCTTCGGGGTCGGCCTTGACCGGGAGCAACAGGTGCCGCATGGTGACCTCCAGCGCGCGTACGCGACGCGGGGCGGGTCCCCGCGCCGCCTTGCGGGTGCGACCCCGCGTCCGGCCGGAGTCCTTGGCGGGTACGTCGGCCGGGTGCGGGGCAACTGGGACCCTAGGGAGAACGGACCGAGCGCCGCTGCCCCATTGAGCACGATTGCTCACGTCCTGTCAGGACGAGGGGAGGGTTGCTCAACCCGATGCGAGCATGCTTCTGGCCCGTGTGATCAACCGCTGGGCTTGTGCTCCATGCACCGCCGACTCCATCAACCAGTCCCATGCCTTCTCGTACACACGGATGGTCTCGGTGTCGTCCAACCAGAGTTCGGCACCGATCGTCTCCACCACGACCACCCGACGGTCGTAGATCCAGAAGCCGTGTGAGGGTGCGCGCTTCAACGTGGCAGTCGTGGGGATGACGCCGAGCGTGACCGTGTCCAGTCCGATCACGCTCATCAGCCTGTCCAGTTGGCTGGCCATCACTTCGGGCGAGCAGGTGCGGGCGTGTAGCGCGCCCTCCCACAGAAGGAAGTGAAAGGTTCGACCAGGCTCGTAGAGCGCCTGCTGCCTGCGCAACCTGGCGCGCACGGCTTCTTCGGTGTCCTTGGGCGATTGGCGGAACTCGGCGGCCACGCTGAACACGTTGTGGGCGTACCCCGCCGTCTGCAACAACCCTGGAATGCGGACCACTTCCATGGCACGAGTGACCCTGGTGACCTGGGTCTCCAGGATGCCCAGCTCTTGGCGAGGTCGATGTCCGCTCCCCAGCTGCCTCCGCCAGGAGCGGTAGCGCGTTTCCAGACCCTTGAGCTGAGCGGTCAGCTCATCCGCCAGTCCAGGCTGCCCCACAGCCTCCGCCCAAGCGACCAGGTCGGCCGCCGAGGGAGTCTGTTTGCCGTTCTCCAGTCGACTGACCTTCGAACGTTGCCAGCCTAGAAGTTCGGCCACTCCCTTGCCGTCGAATCCCGCCTCGGTGCGCAGCTCACGGAGCCGCGCACCGAGCACGGTCCTCGCCCTCTGATAATCAGTGCTCACGCACTGGAAGGTATCCGGCGGGCGAACTCATCGGTGGGGATGGCATGGTGCCAAGCCACTTCCCTGATTTGACAGGCAGTCAGGACTTGCCGCGGTTCCTCGGTGACCTCGACCCCGAGCGTGGTGTCCTCCTGGTCGAAGTGGAACTTGACCAGGATGCGGGAATCGAACAACCAGAAGTCGAACTCGGGCAACCCCAGACGCTCGGCCTCCCCGCGGTACATGTTGCGAATGTCCTCTCCCGCCCGCACGTTGCTGATCGCGCTGGCGAGCAAGAACCTCTGCCCCTCCGTAGGGGGGTCGTCCACGAGGCGTACCCGTTCGACCCGCTTGCCCTTCGCCACCTGTGCACGAATGTTGCGGCGCCACGAGTTGTCCGGATCGCTACCGATGTTCTCCCCTCTCTGCCAGCGGCTCCACTTGTCGCTGCCGCGGTCGGACGCATAACCCCTGCGCGTTTCCAGCCTCCATGCGGAGTGTTCGAATTTCTCGAAGAGGCCGGCAACCGAGGCGAAGGGCGTCAGATCCCCCACCGTCACTCCTTCGGGCTGAACTTGACCAGCAGCTCCCTGGGAACCACTACGAAGGTCTCGGATTCCTTGACATCGCGCAGCTGGGCCAGGTGTTCGGGGTCCAGCAGACGGTCACCCTGCACGACGATCTTCCCTTCCCCCACCACCTCGTACAAGGTTGGGCAGTCTCCCTCATCCGACGTGGTGCCGAGGAACTTGAGCGTCATCGCTTTCCCTTCTCGATGGCTGGAGCACCAGAGTGCGGCAGATCCCGCGTCGGGTCCGGTCAATTGCGCGCGATTGCGAGTGAAGCGACGGTTGCACGGCACACTTGCTCATCACCGTTGGCGCCGGTCATCAGAAGGGCTCATATCCGGGGGTCGGGGACGACTCCGGGTTCGCAAGTCAGCACAGTCGGGGCAGACTTCATGCATGACGACCTCTGCAACGCCCACCTCCGAGCCGTGGTCCACGGTTCTGCAAGACGGAACCGGCCCCGTTCAGGGCGAGGTACTCGACCTGGTGCACCGCACCCGCGACTCCCAGAGCTACTGTCCCGAGCTGATCTGGGGAAATCTCCAGACGCCCGACTACGCCCGAGCCGTACTACGAAGGGTCGTGGAGTTCCACGAGGTACCCGACGACATCGAGGCCGGCGTCGCCGCGCGCACCGCACGGGCCGCGCTCATCGGGCAAGACGGGCGTACCTACCACACGCTGCTCGGCGAGCAAGCGCTCCGCCGACGGTTCGGAGGCGTGGAGGTGATGAGGGGGCAGCTGGCGCACCTCCTGGACGCCACCGAGTGGAACGGTCTGCGGCTGGGGATCATCCCCTCGCGGGCCGAACTGGTTGCGCTCCCCGAGCACGGCTTCAACATCTACGACGGCGCCCTCGTCTCGGTGGAGACCGTGGCCTCCGCCCTCGACGTCACCGAGCCGGCCGAGGTCGCGGTGTACGTGAAGGCGTTCGACTGGCTCCGGCGGTCCGCGGTCTACGGCGAGGAGGCGCGGGGGCTGATCCGGGCGGAGTTGGACGCCCTGGGGTGAGTCGCCGGAACGCCGCTGCCCCCGGCCGGGCGGCCGGGGGCAGCGGGCGGGGTGCTGCGGGGCGGGCGTCAGATGAGGCCCAGGGCGCGGACCGCTTCGCGCTCCTCGGCCAGTTCCTGGACCGAGGCGTCGATGCGGGCGCGGGAGAACTCGTTGACGTCCAGGCCCTGGACGATCTCGTAGACGCCGTCCTTGGTGGTGACCGGGAAGGACGAGATGAGGCCCTCGGGGACGCCGTAGGAGCCGTCCGAGGGGATGCCCATGGAGGTCCAGTCGCCCTCGGCGGTGCCGTTGACCCAGGTGTGGACGTGGTCGACGGCGGCGTTCGCGGCGGAGGCGGCGGAGGACGCGCCACGGGCCTCGATGATCGCGGCGCCGCGCTTGGCGACGGTCGGGATGAACTCCTCGGCCAGCCACTTCTCGTCGCCCACGACCTCGGCGGCGTTCTTGCCGCCGACGGTGGCGTGGAAGACGTCCGGGTACTGGGTGGCCGAGTGGTTGCCCCAGATGGTGAGGCGCTTGATGTCGGCGACCGTGGTGCCGGTCTTCTTGGCGAGCTGGGTGAGCGCGCGGTTGTGGTCGAGGCGGGTCATCGCGGTGAAGCGCTCGGCCGGCACGTCCGGGGCGGCGGCCTGGGCGATCAGGGCGTTGGTGTTGGCCGGGTTGCCCACCACGAGGACCTTGATGTCGTCGGCGGCGTGGTCGTTGATGGCCTTGCCCTGCGGCTTGAAGATGCCGCCGTTGGCCTCCAGCAGGTCGCCGCGCTCCATGCCCTTGGTGCGGGGGCGGGCGCCGACCAGCAGGGCCACGTTGGCGCCGTCGAAGGCGACGGTCGGGTCGTCGCTGATGTCGATGCCCTGGAGCAGCGGGAAGGCGCAGTCGTCGAGTTCCATCGCGGTGCCCTCGGCGGCCTTGAGCGCCGGGGTGATCTCCAGGAGCCGCAGCCGGACCGGCACGTCCGCGCCGAGGAGCTGGCCGGAGGCGATACGGAAGAGCAGGGCGTAACCGATCTGGCCGGCCGCGCCGGTGACGGTGACGTTCACGGGAGTGCGGGTCATGGCGTTCTCCGTATGACAGCTGGCGGTGGGGCGTCCCTGCCCCGGATGCGGGACCCCGTGCGAGCGGCCGGGTGATCGATCATCGGTTCGGATGATCGATCTCTTGGCGTCAAGAGAGATCCGCGGTCAGGCTATCGCGCCCCGGCCGACCCGGTGGGGCGGGGCCGTGTGGCCCGCCCCACAGCCCGGCCGGCGCCGCCCGCGACGGCCGGTTCCCTGCCGTCGCGGGCGCCGGGCGGGGGCTGCGGGCCCGGGCGGCGGGTGGTGGGGCGCGGGGCGGTGGGGGCGTGCGGGGCGGGGGTGCGGGGTGGGGTGCGGCCGATTCGGCCGGAAAGCGTCGACCGCACGGGCCCGGTCGGGCTCGTGCGGTCGCAGCGGCGGCGGGGTGTCGGTGGGGGCTACTCCGTGCAGCCCTTGGTGGCCGCGACGACGGCGCACGCCTTGGCGTCGTCGGCGGTCTTGACCGCCACCATCGGCGTGTAGGCGTCGCTGTCGGGCGCGGCGCCCACCTCGCCGGTCTGCTTCTTGGCGCCGGGGGCGGCGATCTCCAGGGTGTCGCCGCCGGTCGCCTGGGTGATCCGCGCCCAGGCGGCCTCGCAGGTCTTGCTGTAGCGGACCTCGACGGTGGCGGCGCCGACCCGGACGGTGCTGGCGGTGCGCGCGTACTCGCCGCCGCAGCCCATGGTCTCCGGGTCCTTGCCGGTGCAGTCGGTGCCGCTGCACTCCACCCCGGCGGGCAGCGGCTTCTTGCTGGCCGGGGCGGACGGGGTCGGTTTGGCCTCCGCCTCCTCGCCGCCGCCGAAGCCGCCGGCGAGGTAGAACGCCCCCACGACCAGGAGGACCGCGCCGACCGCGCCGGCAGCGAGGAGGGTGGCCCTCCGCTTGCCGGCAGCAGGGCCGCCGGGACGGCCGGGGCCGGGCGGGGGTCCGCCGGCGGGGCGACCGGGCGGGGGTGTGCCGGGAGGGGCGGCGTGGGCGGGACGGCGGGCGGCGGGGCCGTTGGGGACGGCCCCGCCGAGCGGGCCCTGGTAGCGGACGCTCTGGAAGGTGACGTCGGCACCGGGGGTGCCCCCGGGCGGGGTGGAGTGCTTGGGGCCGCGGGCGGCGTGGGCGCCGCCCCGGCCGGCGGGTGCTCCGCCGGGGCGTCCCGGCAGGGCGGTGGGGCCGGGGCGCGAGCCGGCGGCCTTGCGGGCGGCGGCCCGGCCGCCGGCCTCGGGGCCGCCGGTCTCGCCGAGCGCGGCCCGCGCCTGGGAGATCCGGATGGCTTCCATGGTCATGTCATGGCGCATCTCGGAGCGGCTCCACGCCCGCTCCGCCAGTTCCCACAGGGTCGTCAGGTGGACGGGGTTGGTGCCGGTGACCTCGGCGAGGGCGACGATGGCGCCCTTCGGGGCGAGCAGCCGGCCGTTCAGGTAGCGCTCCCACGACGTCTTGCTGTAGCCCGTGCGGTCGGCGAGCGCGGCGATGCCGAGCCCGCTGCGGTCGACCAGCCTGCGGAGCTGCCCGGTGAACTCCTTGACCTGCGGGTCGAGTTCCTCCGGCAAGTCCTTCCAACGAGGCATCGTGTCCCCTATCCCCCCGAACGAACCGGTACGCCGTCTACATCACTCTGTGTACACGTGAACCACGCACCCGTGCTCCCTACCGGACCGGTTACCCACAGGGATGCCCGGGCCGGGGAGACCAGTTCCCCACCCGGGGGCGCACGGAGGCGTTCGAACCACCCCGCGCGCGCCGTTCGCACGCCGAGGGGTCCGGTGCCTGCGCGCCAGTGTCCCATCGTCGGGGCCGTCCGCGATACGGAACCTGGCGTTCGGTTTCAGCGGCTTCGGCACCGGTCCGGACAGCGAATCCGGTGCCGTGCTCGGCGGTTCGTCGGGGCACCGTACCGCGTCGAGCGCGCACCGATCCCGTCCGGTGCGACGCGGATCACGTTCGGTGCGCCCGGGGACGACAGCGGCCCGCGCCCCGGGAGGGGGCGCGGGCCGCGGGCCGCACTCGAACGGCCGCCGATGCGGCCGAACGCCCGAGCGAACGAGTCGCGCCGGGCGTCCCCGTCACCTCTTGACCGTGTAGTGCAGCACGTCGTCGAGGAACGGGATCTCCAACAGCGGCTCCGGCTGGGCCATCAGCGCCAGCAGGAGGATCGATCCGCCCAGTACCCCGTAGGTGATCAGGTCGGTGAAGCGGGAGCGGACCGCCAGCATCCCCACCGAGGGCAGCGCCCAGCGCAGCACCGCCCCGCCGAGCAGCCCGATGCCGATCAGCGCCGTCCCGAGCCGGAAGAGGTCCAGCCCGGTCAGCAGCAGCCCCGCGCCGACCGTGGCGAGCACCGCGATCAGGGGCCATTGACGGGCCGGAGCGGGGGCGTCGCCGGGGGCCGCCCGGCCGCCGCCCTCGGGCCGGGCGGTGTCCCGGGTGAAGGAGAAGCGGCGGTTGCGGACCTTCACGACCCTCGGCCCGGGGGTCGGGCCGTTCGGGGTGGAGGCGGTGCCCGCAGCGTCAGCCGACACCGTTCGCGTTCCGTTCGGCCGCCTCGACGACGTTGACGAGCAGCTGCGCACGGGTCATCGGGCCGACCCCGCCCGGGTTCGGCGACAGCCAGCCCGCGACCTCGGCGACCCCGGGGTGCACATCGCCGACGATCTTGCCGTTCTCGTCCCGCGAGACGCCCACGTCCAGGACGGCGGCGCCCGGCTTCACGTCCTCCGGCTTGATCAGGTGCGGCACGCCCGCCGCGGCCACGACGATGTCGGCCCGCCGCAGGTGGGCGGCGAGGTCCCGGGTGCCGGTGTGGCACTGGGTGACCGTGGCGTTCTCGGAGCGGCGGGTGAGCAGCAGCGGCATCGGGCGGCCGATGGTGACGCCGCGGCCGACCACGACGACCTCGGCCCCGTTGATCTCCACGCCGTGCTGGCGCAGCAGCCGGACGATGCCGTACGGGGTGCAGGGCAGCGGGCCCGGCTCGTTGAGGACCAGGCGGCCCAGGTTGGTCGGGTGGAGGCCGTCCGCGTCCTTGGCGGGGTCCATGAGTTCCAGGACCCGGTTCTCGTCGATGCCCTTCGGCAGCGGGAGCTGGACGATGTAGCCGGTGCAGGAGGGGTCGTCGTTCAGTTCGCGGACGACCGCCTCGATCTCCTCCTGGGAGGCGGTGGCGGGCAGTTCGCGCTGGATGGAGGCGATGCCGACCTGCGCGCAGTCGCGGTGCTTGCCGGCCACGTACTTCTGGCTGCCCGGGTCGTCGCCGACCAGGACGGTGCCGAGCCCGGGCGTGACGCCCCGCTCCTTGAGGGCCGCCACGCGGACGGCCAGTTCGGACTTGATCGCTGCTGCGGTGGCCTTGCCATCGAGAATCTGGGCGGTCATGCCCCCATCTTCGCGGATGGCCGGCGCGGGGTTCCAATCCGGTCCGGCCGGTGGCCCGCCGCCCGGCCACCGGCGTCCGGGCGCACGGCCCGCAGGGGAACGGGGTGGACAAACGGGGAGCGGCTCGATCAGCATGGGCCGCGCAGTTCCGCGGGCAGTGTCGGGGGGTACGGGCCGCACCTGTCAGCGCTTCCTCCGGGCCGGTCCGCCCCGTTCCGCACGCCCCGACGTCACGGAGGAAGCACCCGCCATGAGTTTCGGCGCCCCGAACGCCCCCTACGGGCAACAACCCGGGCAGCCCGGGAACGGCCAGCCCCCCGGGTGGGGCCAGCAGCCACCGCCGCCGGTCGCCCAGGCCGCCCCGCCCGGCTACGGACAGCCGGTGCCCGGTCAGCACGGCTACGGGCCGCCCGGCTACGGGTACCCGCAGGCCCCGCCGCTGTACCCGCACGGCGCGGCGCCCATGAGCATGCCGGGGCTGATCATGACCGGGCGGGTGTTCCTCTTCGTCCTCAGCGCCCTCTTCATCCTGGGCGGGCTGGTCTTCGGCCTCCTGGTGGGCGCCCTCCAGGACGTCTCCAACGGCACGGGCAGCGGCGAGGAGACCGACTGGTTCGCCGGGCTCGGCTTCCTGGTCGCCGCGGTGTCCCTGGGACTGGGCGCGCTCTCCATCTTCCTGGGCGTCAAGATCGGCAGCGGCGGGACCGGCATCCGCGTCACCACCATCGTGCACGCCTGCCTGCTGGTCCTCCTCGGCGTCGGCAACATCGTCGGCGGCGAGGGGGGCACGGCGACCTTCGCGGGGGTGCTGTGGGTGGTGATGTCGGGCACCGTCCTGGTGTCGATGGTCACCCCGCAGGCCTCGGCCTGGTTCGACCGGCCGCGCCGCTGACGGTGCCCTCGCCCCCGGCGCGAATCGGGTAGCGGTCCTTCCGGGTGGCGGTTCGTCGCTCGGCGGCGCGGGCCGCGCGGAGCGTCCCGATGGGGAGCGGGGCCCGCGCGGCCCGCGGACGGTCAGAAGCCGATGATCCGCAGGTCGGGGCCGGACACGGCGTAGAAGGTGTGCCCGTCCGGGCCCAGCGCCACGTCGCTGGCGTTCAGGCCCGGGACGCCCTCGCCGGGGACGACGGCGTTGGTCGCGGTGTCGATCGCCAGGAGCGAGGCGTCCTGGGAGAGCGTGTACAGGCGGGTGCCGGCCGCGTTCACCGACAAGGTCCGCAGCCACCGGTTCGGGGTGATGTCGTAGCTCGCGGTGACGGCGTCGGTGGCGAGGTCGACGGTGAAGCCCCGGCCCGCGCTGTTCACGCCGAAGAGCCGCGTGTCGTCCGGGGACAGGGCCAGACCGGCGAAGGGGCCGCCGACGGCGCCGTTGGTGTTCTCCACGACGGGGCTGGCACCGCTGGTGTCCAGGTGCGTCAGGCCCCCGCCGCCGGCCACGTACACGTCCCCGCCGCCCGGCCGCGCGACGACGGACCCGGTGAAGTACCCGGACAGCGTCACCGCGCCGGTGAACGCCTGCTGACCGGTGTCGAACTGCAACACCCGGGTGCCCTCCGCGGTCGGACGTTGCGGGGCCGTCGGGCCGAACTGCGTCACGTACACCCGCGAGCCGTCCGCACTGACGGTCAGCTCGCTGAGGTTGCCCTCCTGATACCCCGCCGGGGTGGTCTGGGCCGGCGGCGCGACGCTGGCGACCAGGGTGTTGGTCGCGGTGTCGACCACGCCCAGCAGGGACACCGGCGAGCCGTGGCCGACCCCGTAGAGCACGTACACCCGCGAGCCGTCCGGGCTCACGGCCACATCGGCGGCGGCCGCCCGGTACCCCCCGCTCAGCAGCAGGTGCGCCGTGACGGCCCCGCTCTGCGTGTCGATCACCGCCAGGCCCGAGCCCCTGCCGCGCGACATGGTCGAGACGTACGCCCTGCGGCCGTCCGGGCTGACCGCCACCGACTGGCCTCCCGCCCCCATCTGCACGACCTGCGGGACGCCCCGCACCGGCCCGGCGCCCCCGCCCTCCGTGCGTGCACCAGCCGTGCCCGCACCGGCTACCAGCAGCGCCCCCGCGACCACCAGGGAACCTAACCAACGAGCCTTTGACACAAGCGAGTTCATGCGATCCCTCCCCTTGGACCACCGCGCCTGCCACGGCGGTCCGCACAAGCTACGGGGGAAGTCCCGCCGCGCCAACACTTTCTCCCCGCGCCGCACCCGGACCGGCCCCCCGGCAGCACTTCGCCCCGCCGCATGACGACGGGGCGAAGCATCAGGGCCGGGGATCGGGCCAACGGCGTCGGGCCGCCGGGTGCCCGGCCCCGCGCGCGGCGCGCGATCAGTGGAAGAAGTGCCGGGTGCCGGTGAGGTACATGGTGACGCCGGCCTTCTTGGCGGCCTCCACGACCAGCTCGTCACGGACCGAGCCACCGGGCTGGACCACCGCCCGGACCCCGGCCGCCAGCAGGATCTCCAGCCCGTCCGGGAACGGGAAGAACGCGTCCGAGGCGGCGAAGGAGCCCCGGGCCCGCTCGGCGCCGGCGCGCTCCACGGCGAGCTTCGCCGAGTCCACCCGGTTCACCTGGCCCATGCCGACGCCGACCGAGGCGCCGTCCTTGGCCAGCAGGATCGCGTTGGACTTGACGGCCCGGCAGGCACGCCAGGCGAAGGCGAGCTCGGCCAGCTCGCCCGGGGACAGCGCCTCGCCGGTGGCCAGGGTCCAGGACGCGGGGTCGTCGCCGTCGGCCTGGAGCCGGTCGGCGACCTGGAGCAGCCGGCCGCCGTCGACCTGCTTGACCTCGACGGTGGCGGCGGGCGCCTGGCGGGCGCGCAGCACCCGGATGTTCTTCTTGCGGGTCAGCACCTCCAGGGCGCCGTCCTCGTAGTCGGGGGCGACGATGACCTCGGTGAAGACCTCGGCGACCTGCTTCGCCATCTCCTCCGTCACCGGCCGGTTGACGGCGATGACCCCGCCGAACGCGGAGACCGGGTCGCAGGCGTGCGCCTTGCGGTGCGCCTCGGCGACGTTGGGGCCGATCGCGACGCCGCACGGGTTGGCGTGCTTGATGATCGCCACGCACGGCTCGTCGTGGTCGTACGCGGCCCGGCGCGCGGCGTCGGTGTCCGTGTAGTTGTTGTACGACATCTCCTTGCCGTGCAGCTGCTCGGCCTCCGCGAGCCCGCCGCTGCCGTCGACGTAGAGGGCGGCCGGCTGGTGCGGGTTCTCGCCGTAGCGCAGGCTGCTGCGGCGCTCGAAGGTGGCGCCGAGGAAGTCGGGGAACGCGGAGTCGTCGACGGGCGCGTACTCCGAGGCGAACCAGGAGGCGACGGCCACGTCGTAGGCGGCGGTGTGCTGGAACGCCTCGGCGGCGAGCCGCTTGCGGGCGGTCAGGTCGAAGCCGCCGCCGCGCACCGCGGCGAGCACGTCCCCGTAGCGGGCGGGGCTGGTGACCACGGCGACGGAGGGGTGGTTCTTGGCGGCGGCGCGGACCATGGAGGGGCCGCCGATGTCGATCTGCTCCACGCACTCGTCGGCGCTGGCGCCGGAGGCGACGGTCTCCCGGAACGGGTAGAGGTTCACCACCACGAGCTGGAACGGCTCGACGCCCAGCTCCGCGAGCTGGGCTCGGTGGGCGTCGAGGCGGAGGTCGGCGAGGATGCCGGCGTGCACCCGGGGGTGCAGGGTCTTGACCCGGCCGTCCAGGCACTCGGGGAAACCGGTCAGGTCCTCGACCTTGGTGACCGGGACCCCGGCGGCGGCGATCCGCGCCGCGGTGGAGCCGGTGGAGACCAGCTCGACGCCCTCGGCGTGCAGGCCGCGCGCGAGGTCCTCCAGCCCGGTCTTGTCGTAGACGCTGATCAGCGCCCGGCGGATGGCCACCTGCGCCCCGGCGGGGCTCTGCGTACCTTCGGCGGTCACGGGATCTTCACCTTTCGTCCCTCGATCGAGTAGCCGTCCCGGGCCAGCCGGCCGACGACCTCGACGAGCAGCTTGCGTTCGACTTCCTTGATGCGCTCGTGGAGCGCGGTTTCGTCGTCCTCGTCCCGGATCTCGACCACGCCCTGGGCGATGACCGGGCCGGTGTCGACGCCGTCGTCGACGAAGTGGACGGTGCACCCGGTGACCTTGGCGCCGTACGCGAGGGCGTCGCGCACGCCGTGGGCCCCGGGGAAACTGGGCAGCAGTGCGGGGTGCGTGTTGACGGTGCGCCCGCCGTAACGGGCCAGGAACTCCTTGCCCACGATCTTCATGAACCCGGCCGAGACGACCAGGTCGGGCGCGTGGGCGGCGGTGGCCTCGGCCAGCGCACGGTCCCAGGCGTCGCGGGTGGGGTAGTCCTTGACCTGCCGGACGAAGGTGGGCAGCCCCGCGCGTTCGGCGCGCTCCAGGCCGACGGTCCCCGGGCGGTCGGCGCCCACGGCGACGACCTCGGCACCGTAGTGCTCGGGTCCCGCGGCGGCGATGGCGTCGAGGAGGGCCTGAAGGTTCGTTCCTGATCCGGAGACCAGCACGACCAGGCGCTTGGCGGCCACGGTGGGGGCCCTTTCTCACGGGGGCGTTCGACGGTCGGCGAGGTGTGCCGTGGTCCGCCGCCGTCCCGCCCCGCGCACGGCGCCTTGGACGTTCGCACGAGGGTGCGGCGGGTCCGGATACGGGGAACCCTACGAAGCGGCCGACCGGCAGCAACGATACCGGCGCCGGTCGCCCGGTCGCCCCCGGGGACGGGACCGGCGGCCTCCCGGGCGCTCCCGCCCGGCGGACCGGGGCGGAACACCACGTGGGCACCGTTCGTTCCCCGGGTGTGCCCGGGCCGACGGCACGCTCCCCAGGAGGGGCCGTACGGTCGCGCACCGGGGGCGGGCCCGTACCATCACTGGGGTCCACCGCGGTCCGCGCCGTCCCGGCCGGGCCGCCCAGCCGGATCGGCGCGGACCCCGCGAGATCCACCGCGCTCCACCGAGGGGAAGTCGCACACCCGATGCCGCACCCGAGCCTCCGCCCCCTGCCGCAGCACCCGTGGCCCGCGCCCGGGTCCGTCCACGGCGCCCTCCTGCTGCGGGACCGCGGCCAGACCGAGCAGCCGGGGGCGTCCCCGTCGCACGGCGGCGAGGGCGACGGTTCCGGTGACTCCGGCGGGCGGGACCGGTCCGGCTCGGACCGGGACAACCCCTTCGCGCCGCCGCCAGCGGGCGCCCCGGACCGGCCCTGGCGGCCCCGCCGCTCGGAGGGCTCGGGCGGCTCGGGCCAGGACGGCGACGAGGGCGGCGGCGGGCGGGGCCCGTGGGGCGGCCAGTGGAGCGACCGGCAGCCCGGACGGACGTCCGGGCGGTTCGGGGACCGGCCCGGGCAGGGCTCGGGCCCCGAGGGACAGCCGCCGAACATGCGCTGGGACCCCTCCGACCCGGCGCAGCGCCGGGCCCGGTTCGCCCTGCTCACCGGCATGTGGGCGTTCTTCTTCGCCCTGTTCAGCTGGCCCTACGTGGCGCTGATGCTCGGTGCGCTCGCGGTGTACTGGGGCGTCAGCGCGGTGCGCGGCGGCCCCCGGCGGGAGCGGTCCGGCGCGGAGGCCGGGGACGGCGAACGCGCCGGCGCCAAGGGCTCCCGGAGCGCCGCCGAGGGCGGCTCCTCGGTGGCGGTGCGTTCGATGAGCACCGCGGCGATCAGCGGGCTGGTGACCGGCGGGCTGGCGCTGGCGATGGTCGCGGCCACGTTCACCGCCCAGTTGGTGTACCGGGACTACTACGTGTGCGTACGGGACGCGCTGACCGTTCCGCAGCAGGACTCCTGCGAGGACCTGCTGCCCAAGGAACTGCGTCCGCTGCTGAGCACCAAGGACTGAACCCCGCTCCGGCACCACCGACGGCGCCCCGCACCCCCCGGTGCGGGGCGCCGTCCGCCGTCCGGGCGGGGGCGACCGGTCAGCAGTCGGCGGTCCCCGCCGCCGGGAGGGGATCGACCGGGGTGAGCGTGCCGACGTACCGTTCGACGGCCTCCGCCCCGATCAGGCAGAGGTCCTCCCGGTGCATCGGGCCGATCAGCTGCACGCCCTGCGGCAGTCCGTCCGCGAGCCCGCCGGGCACGGCCACCGCGGGGAGCCCGACGAAGCTGGTCGCCGTGCACAGCCGCATCGCGCGGGTGACCCGCTCGTGCCCGTCCGCGTCCCGGGACTCCAGGCCGGGTTCGACCGGTGGTTCGGTGAAGACCGGCCCGAGGACCAGGTCGTACTGGCGCAGCAGGTGGGCCCAGTCCCGCTGGAGGCCCAGCCGGACGCCGGTCAGCCGGAGGTACTCGGCGAGTTCGACGGGCGGGGTCCGCGCCATCGACATCTCGACGTAGGCGCGGCTGCCCTCGGGCAGGATCGTGCGCACCCGCGGCCAGGCGAGCGCGAACTCGGTCATCACCAGGTGCCCGTACGCCGCCGTGGTCTCGGCGAGGCGGGGGACGTCCGGGATCTCCTCGACCCGGTGTCCGGCCGCCCGGAGCCCGTCCGCCGCCGCCTCGACGGCGGCCCGGACGTCGGGGTGCACCCCCTGGCCCCCCGGGTCGGCCACCACCGCCACCCGCAGCGGCCCGTCCGGCACCGGCCCGTGCGCCGGCGCGGGAACCACCCGGGGGTCTTGGGGGTCCGGGCCGGCCAGCACCTCGTGGACCAGCCGGAGATCGGTGACGGTACGGGCCAAGGGGCCGTCCACGGGGAGGAGTTGGGAGGCCAGCGGGGGATCGTCGGGGCCGATGCGGTGGTCGGCGGGGTAGCGGCCGTAGGAGGGTTTGAGTCCGACCGTGCCGCAGAAGGCGGCCGGGATGCGGATCGAGCCGCCCGAGTCGTTGCCCAGCCCCAGCGCCGCCATGCCGGAGGCCACGGCGGCGCCGTCACCGCCGCTGCTGCCGCCGGGGGTTCGGCCGGGGTGCCAGGGGTTGCGCGTCGAGCCGAAGAGTTCGCTGTGCGGGTGCATCCCGCCCAGGGTGAGGTCGGGCACGTTGGCGTGCCCGATCGGGACGGCGCCGGCCGCGCGCAGCCGGGCCACCGAGGGGGCGTCCGCCCGCGCCCGGGCCTCCCGGAAGTGCGCCAGACCGTGCGTGGTGGGCACGCCCCGGACGTCGAGGTTCTCCTTCACGGTGAAGGGGACACCGGCCAGCGGGCCGAGCGGCAGGCCGGCCGCCCGCTGCCGGTCGACCTCCCGCGCGTCCCGGCGGGCCTCCTCGGCGAGGGTCCGGGTGACCGCGTTGACCAGCGGGTTCACCGCGGCGATCCGGTCGAGGTGGCGCTCCGTGACCTCCTCGGCGGTGATCTCGCCCGCGGTGACCGCGGCGGCCAACTCGACGGCGGTGCGCTTCCACGGTTCCGATTCCACGGCCCTTGCCTCCCGAGGTTCCGATGCGAGTGCATCGGATCATATCCGGGATTCCGATGCGCTCGCATCGGAATAGGATCGGGCCTCGACCTCGACCCAGGACGGCGGTGCGGAACGTGCCCAGACAGGTGGACCACGACCAGCGGCGGCACCGGGTGGTCGAGGCGGTGTACGCCCTGGCCGACGAACACGGACTAGAGGGCGTGACCCTGCGCGACGTCGCGCGGCGCGCCGGGCTCTCCATGGGGGCGGTCCAGCGTTCCTTCCGCACCAAGGACGAGATGCTCGTCCTCGCCCTGACGCGGGTCAGCGAGGAGTTCACGGACCGGGCGCGGGCGCTCGCCGCCGAGCCCTCCCCCGCCGCGCTGACCCGGGTGGCCGTCGACCTCGCCCTGCTGGACGCCGAGCAACGCCCGGACGCCCAGGTCTGGTTGGCGTTCGTGGCCCGGGCCGCCGTCACCCCCGCGATGGCCCGGATCCTGCGGGAGGGCTACCCGCAGGTGCACCGACTGCTCGCCGAACTGATCCGCGGGGCGGCCGGCCCCGGGGTGGACGCCGAGCACGAGGCCCGCACCCTGCTCGCCCTGGCCGACGGCCTCACCGTCCAGACCTTGCTGGGCCAACTCGACCGGGACCGGGCCCGGGAGGTGCTCGACGCGTACGTGCGGCGGCTGGGTCCGCGCCCTTAGCCGCGGGGCCGGCGCGCCCGCCCCAGCGCCCCGAGGAAGCCGAGCCAGCCCAGCAGCGCCAGCAGCAGGGCCAGCAGGAAGGCGGTCGGCGCGGTCCAGGCGACGGCGGCGATCGCCACCCGCCACCCCACCGGGCCGACCCGGTCGAGGTCCGCGACGCCGAGGGGGCCGCCGGAGATCAGGGCCAGCGCCCCGACCGCGGCGCCGCACCACAGGGCGCCCTCCAGGGTGCGCACCGCGCACCGCCATCCGCCGTCGCCCGCGCGGGTGGCGGACCAGGCGATCGCGGCGCCGGCGGCCAACGGCACCACAAGCACCGTCCAGCGCAGCCAACCCGCGCCGTCGATCGGGCCGGGCACCGCCGCGAAGAGCGGGAAGGGCGGGAGCGAGGGGTCCGCGGAGCCCGCGGTGAACGGGCCGATCGGCGGCCAGGACGAACCGAGGTGGAAGCCGGGCCCCAGGGCGTACCCGGCGCCCCACACCGCGGCGTTCGGCACCAGCACCAGGGCCAGCAGCAGCACCGTGAACTGGCCGGACCAGCCCTCGGTGAGGCCGGGGAACGCGGCGCGGACCTCGTCCCCGTGCCACAGCAGCGACACCCCGACGAGCAGGGCACCGCCGCCCACCAGGGCCAGGGCGCCGACGGCGCCGTCCACCGCGGCGGAGCGGGTGCGCCGGCGGAGCGCGGCGCCGTGCGCGTCGCCGCGCAGCAGCGGGAGGCGGGCCGCCCAGGCGGGGCGTCGTGGCGGCCAGGTGCGGCGGGGGCGCCCGTACGCGGTGCGGATGCCGGCCGCCGCCGCGAGCCCGACCAGGGCGGGGACCCAGCCGCAGGTGCTGGCCCAGGCGGGGCGCAGGGCGCCGCCCGCGGTGTAGCCGGCGGCGGCCAGGGCGACGGTGAGGTAGCCGGCGACCACCCCCGACCAGACCAAGGGCACCGCGCCGGGCCGGGCGGCGTCCCGGGCGGCCCGGTGGACCAGCCAGACGGGGAGGGCGACCAAGAGCAGCGGGGTGACGCCGATCGGGGTGGCGAGGCCGGTGAGGGTGTCGGTGCGCAGCAGGTCGGCGCCGTGGGCGAGCAGCCACAGGGCGGCGGCGGTGCGCAGGGCGCCGCCGGGGCCGCTGTCCGGGTAGGGCGAACTGATCCACAGGGCCAGGACGAGCAGGGTGCAGAGGCTGAGGCCGAGGACGGCGGCCATCGCCCCGGAGACCAGGCAGGCGCCGAGGGCGGGGAGGCGGTCCCGCACCGGGGCGAAGGGGGGTGAGGGGGCCGGTGCTTCGGGGGCGGGCGGGGCGGGGGCGGGGGGCATCCGGGTCACGCCGTCATGCTCCCAACGACACGCGCCTTCTCCGCGTAACGAGCGATTACCGGATGTGTCGCTCAAAATACTTTTATGTTCTTTTCCGCTCGACGGCAGGGCCCGAGAACGGTGTCCGCGGGGCCGCCCCGCCCGGGTGCGGGGGGTCCGCGGTGAGCCGGCGCCCCGCCGCCCCGCTGCCGTCCCCGGGGGAACGCCGACGGCTGCGCGAGGCGGGCGGGCTCACCCCGGAGCAGGTGGCCGACCGGGTGGGGGTCACCCGGGAGACCGTGCGGTCCTGGGAGGCCGGGCGCACCGCTCCGCGCGGGCGCAAGCGCGAGGCGTACGCGGCTCTGCTCGCCGGGCTCGACGCCCGCCGCGCCGACCCCACCGGCGGCCCGGACCCCGCCGCGCCCCTCGACCCCGTCGCCCGACCGGCGGATCCGGCGGCCCCCGTGGCCTCCGCCGCCGCTCCGGGCCCCGCCCCCGCTTCGCCCCCGACGGCCGGTCCCCCGTCTCCGGTGCCGCCGGGGTCCTCCGAGGTTCCCGCGGGGGCGGCCCGGGTCCCGCCGCGGGACCGGCAGCGGCCTCCGGCCCATCCGCCGGACCGGCGCGACCGGCACTCCCGCAAGCCCCCTCAGCACTCCACCACTCCCCCGCGGACGGTCCCGGTCCGCCACGGTCACGCAGCGCCCGGAGGGCCGTCATCCGTGAACGCCATCGCCCACCCCCTGAGCGTCCCCTTCGGTCGTCGGCACGCCGTGGACGGTTCGGTGCTCCACGCCGACCGGACCGCCGGACTCACCCCCGCCCAGGCGTTCGACCGGTTGTACGGGCACAGCGCCCCGGCGCTGGTGCGCCAGACCTATCTGCTCACCGGACGGCGGGCGCTGGCCCAGGAGTCGGTGGAGCGGGCGTTCCACCAGGCGTGGCAGCGGTGGCCGGAGGTGGCCGTGGACCGGGACCCGGCGGGCTGGGTGCGGGCCGCCGCGTACGAGTACGCCGTGTCGCCGTGGCACCGGTTCCGGCGCGCGCACCGCCAACCGGAGCCGCCCCCCGCGCATCCGGAGGACCACGCGCTGCTGGACGCGCTGCTCGCGCTGCCACCGTCCTACCGGCGCACGCTGCTGCTGTACGACGGGGTCGGGCTGGACCTGCCGGAGACCGCGGCGGAGACCGAGGCCAGCACCCCGGCCGCGGCGGGCCGGCTGACCCGGGCGCGGCGCAGCGTCGCCGAGCGGCTGCCCGCCTTCGCCGAGCCCGAGGCGCTGCGGCGGGGCCTGGAGCGGCTGGCCCGCGGCGAGAAGCTCCAGCCGCCGCGCACGGACACCATCCGGGCCGAGTGCGAGCGGCGCGCCCGGTTCTGGACCCGGACCGCGATCGCGTTCACGGTGCTGATCCTCGGCGCCACCGCCCTGACCCTGCGCACCGCGCCCACCGCCTACGAACCGCCCGAGGCGCCGCCGGAGACCGTCCGGGGGGTGCCGCCGCGGTTGGGCCCGGGGCCGCTCACCGAGGACCGGCGGGCGCTCCGCGACCAGCTGCGCGAGGCCCCGGGGCGCGGCCCCCACCGGGTGCATCCGCAGGTCCGCTGAGCCCGCGCGGGGAAGACGCCGGTGGCCCGCACCCCGAGGGGGTGCGGGCCACCGGCGATACCGGAGCGCGGACTACTTGAGCAGCTCGCGGGCGAGGACCGCGGTCTCGGTCGGGGTCTTGCCGACCTTGACGCCCGCGGCCTCCAGGGCCTCCTTCTTGGCCTGGGCCGTGCCGGAGGAGCCGGAGACGATGGCGCCGGCGTGGCCCATGGTCTTGCCCTCGGGCGCGGTGAAGCCCGCCACGTAGCCGACGACCGGCTTGGTGACGTTGGCCTTGATGAAGTCGGCCGCCCGCTCCTCGGCGTCACCGCCGATCTCGCCGATCATGACGATCAGCTCGGTCTCGGGGTCCTCCTGGAACGCGGCGAGCGCGTCGATGTGCGTGGTCCCGATGATCGGGTCGCCACCGATGCCGACGGCGGTGGTGAAACCGATGTCGCGCAGCTCGTACATCATCTGGTACGTCAGCGTGCCGGACTTCGACACCAGGCCGATGCGGCCCGGCTTGGTGATGTCACCGGGGATGATGCCGACGTTCGACTGGCCCGGGGTGATGATGCCGGGGCAGTTGGGGCCGATGATCCGGGTCTTGTTGCCCTTCTCGACCGCGTACGCCCAGAAGGCCGCCGAGTCGTGCACGGCGATGCCCTCGGTGATCACCACGGCGAGCGGGATCTCGGCGTCGATCGCCTCGACGACCGCGTCCTTGGTGAACTTCTCCGGCACGAAGATGACGGTGACGTCGGCGCCGGTCTTGTCGATCGCGTCCTTGACCGAGCCGAAGACGGGGATCTCGGTGCCGTCGAAGTCGACCGTGGTGCCCGCCTTGCGCGGGTTCACGCCGCCGACGACGTTGGTGCCGTCACCGAGCATGAGGCGGGTGTGCTTCATGCCGGTCGCCCCGGTCATGCCCTGGACGATGACCTTGCTGTCCTTGGTGAGGAAGATAGCCATGGCTGTGGAAACCTCGTCCCTTACTTCGCAGCCGCGAGCTCGGCGGCCTTGTCGGCCGCTCCGTCCATGGTGTCCACGCGCTGCACCAGCGGGTGGTTGGCGTCGGACAGGATCTTGCGACCCAGCTCCGCGTTGTTGCCGTCGAGGCGGACGACGAGGGGCTTGGTGACCTCTTCGCCCTTGTCCTTGAGCAGCTGGAGGGCCTGGACGATGCCGTTGGCGACCTCGTCGCAGGCGGTGATGCCGCCGAAGACGTTGACGAACACGGACTTGACGTCCGCGTCGCCCAGGATGATCTCCAGGCCGTCGGCCATGACCTGCGCCGAGGCGCCGCCGCCGATGTCGAGGAAGTTGGCGGGCTTGACGCCACCGTGGTTCTCGCCGGCGTAGGCGACGACGTCCAGGGTGCTCATCACGAGACCCGCGCCGTTGCCGATGATGCCGACCTCGCCGTCGAGCTTGACGTAGTTGAGGTTCTTGGCCTTGGCGGCGGCCTCCAGCGGGTTGGCCGCGGCCTTGTCCTCCAGGGCGGCGTGCTCCGGCTGGCGGAACTCGGCGTTGGCGTCCAGGGACACCTTGCCGTCGAGGGCGATGACCCGGCCGTCGGCGACCTTGGCCAGCGGGTTGACCTCGACCAGGAGCGCGTCCTCGGCCTTGAAGGTGTCCCACAGGGTGACCAGGATCTCGGCGACCTGCTCGGCGACCTCGGCCGGGAACTTCGCCTGGGCGACGATCTCGCGGGCCTTCTCGATGGTCACGCCCTGGTTGGCGTCGACGGGCACCTTGGCGAGGGCCTCGGGGGTGTTGGCGGCCACCTCCTCGATGTCCATGCCGCCCTGGACCGACGCCATGGCGAGGAAGGTCCGGTTGGTGCGGTCCAGGAGGTAGGAGACGTAGTACTCCTCGGCGATCTCCGGGGCCGTCTCGGCGATCATCACCTTGTGGACCGTGTGGCCCTTGATGTCCATGCCGAGGATGTCCGTCGCGCGGGCGACGGCCTCGTCGGGCGTCGCGGCCAGCTTGACGCCGCCCGCCTTGCCACGACCGCCGACCTTCACCTGCGCCTTGACGACCGACTTGCCGCCCAGTCGCTCGGTCGCCTCGCGCGCCGCCTCAGGCGTGTCGATGACTTCACCGGCCAGCACCGGTACACCGTGCTTGGCGAAGAGGTCCCTCGCCTGGTACTCGAACAGGTCCACGCGCGTCCGTCCCTATCGTGATCTCGCGGTTCGTTGTCTGCGTGGGCGTGCCGCGATGGGCAACGTGACTCCGCGGTCACTTGGGATGCGCACACGGTCGGCCGGGCACGCGGCATGTCCGTCTCGCAGGTTATCCCCGTCCGGTGGGGGACTTCTCGCCGTGGGTGGTCCGGAGCCGGTGATAACAGTCACAGGGGCGCACGGGGCGGGTGGGAGGGCCGTGGTGCGCGGGGTGCGCCCCGCTCGTCCGGGCCTGCGCGACGGTCCCCCGGGCCCGGGGGAGGAGGGGCGGCGGCGCCTGCGGCCACCCGCCCCTACAGGGTGCCGGCGCCCTCCCCGGCAGTGGGCGGGACGACCGGACGGCCTTCCAGTGCGGCGGCCATGACCTCGGGGAACGCGTCGGGCGTGCAGGCGAAGGCGGGGACGCCGAGCGCGGCGAGCTCGGCCGCCTGCCGGTGGTCGTAGGCCGGAGCGCCCTCGTCGGAGAGCGCGAGCAGCACCAGGCACCGCACCCCGGACGCCCGGAGCGCCGCGACCCGTTTCGTCAGCTCGCCCCGCACCCCGCCCTCGTGCAGGTCGGATATCAGGACGAGGACCGTTTCGGCCGGCCGGGTGATCCGCTGCTGGCAGTGGGCGAGGGCCCGGGCGATGTCCGTGCCGCCGCCGAGCCGGGTGCCGAAGAGCACGTCCACCGGATCGTCCAGCGCCTCGGTGAGGTCCACCACCGCGGTGTCGAAGACGACCAGTCGGGTGGTGAGCGTCCGGATCGACGCCAGCACCGCGCCGAAGACCGCCGCGTACACCACGGACGCCGCCATCGAACCGGACTGGTCGACGCAGAGGAACACGTCCTTGCCGACCGCCCGGTCCGCCCGTCCCCGGCCGACCAGCCGTTCGGGGACGAGCGTGCGGTGCTCCGGCAGGTAGTGGACCAGGTTGGCGGCGATCGTCCGGTTCCAGTCGATGTCCCGGTGACGGGGGCGCCGCACCCGGGCGCCCCGGTCCAGGGCGCCCCGGACGGCGGTGCGGGTACGGGACGCGAGCCGGCGCTCCAGCTCCGCCACCACGGTGCGGACCACCGTGCGCGCCGTCTGCCGGGTCCGCTCCGGCAGGGCCTGCCGCAGTGACAGCAGGGCGCCCACCAGGTGGACGTCCGGGGTGACCTCCGCCAGGAGCTCCGGCTCCAGCAGCAGCGCGGTCAGCCCGAGCCGGTCGATCGCGTCCCGCTGCATCACCTGGACCACCGAGGACGGGAAGTGGGTGCGGAGGTCGCCGAGCCAGCGGGTGACGGAGGGGGCGGAGGCGCCGAGGCCGCCGGTGCGGTCGGCGCCCGGGGACGCGGGGTCGGGCCGCTCGTAGAGGGCGGCGAGGGTGCGGTCCAGTGCGGCGTCAGTGCCGGAGAGGGGCGGCGCCGGATCCGGGGCGGCCGGCGCGCCGAGCACCAGCCGCCAGCGTCGGGCCCGCTCGACGGCCGGGTCCGGCAGGGGCGCGGGCGGAACGTCCGGTGCGGTCATGCGGGGGTCTCCTCGCCGGGTGCCGGGGGGTCGGGGGTGGGCGGGGCGGGCCCGAGGAGCAGCGTCAGGACCGTGTCGACCGCGGCGGCCCGCACCGGGTCGGGTTCCGCGCCGAAGCCGGTCGCGGCCGGGCCGGCACCGCCGGGCCCGGCCCGCCCGCGGACCAGTTCGCCCAGGGTGCGGCGGACGGCCGGCTCGTAGGCGGCGAAGGTCCGCCGCAGCAGCGGCAGCACCTCCGTGAACGCCTGCGCGGGGACCGCGCACAGCCAGCGGTCGACCAGTTCCCGCACCCGCGGGTCGTGGACCAGCAGCAGACCGCCGCCGGGCCCCCCGCCGACGAATCCGTCCAACCAGGCGGCGGCCTCCCGCGGCGGGGTGCCGGGCGACAGGGCCAGGCCCAGCAGTCGGGCCGCCGTCTCCTCGGCGAGTTCGCCCTCGTCCAGCAGGACGCGGGCGGCCCGCCCCCGGAGGGTGCCGTGCACCCGCTCCCGGGTGGCGAGCAGGTGCAGCACTCCGTACCAGCGGGCGAGCGGACCGGCCCGGGGGGCCGCGCCCCGTCCGCCGCCCCGTCCGGCCGGGGCGGGTGGGGCGCCGGGGCCCGGCCGGGGGTCGGGCGCGCCAGGTGCTGCCGGGGGCGGCGCGGGGGCCCGGGCGAGCAGGCCCACCGCCCCGTGCACCGCGTCCAGGTGCACCCGCATCGCGGCGGCGGCCTCCTCGTCCAGCGCCGTGCACGCCAGGGGCAGGCCCACGCACACCCGTTCGGCGAGGCCCTCGGCGACGGTGCGCAGCGCGCCCGTGTCGGTGCCCCGGACGTCGCCGTACCGCACCGCCCGGACCAGGGCGGGCAGTGCGGCGGCCAGCCGGCCGACGTCCGGGTCGAGGGCGGCCCGGTCGGCGAGCACCCGCATCACCGCCGCCAGCGCCTCCCCGAGGTCGGCCAGCAGACAGCGTTCGGCCAGGGCGGTGACCTCGGCGAGCCCCTCGGCGGACACCGCCCGCGCCTGGGTGCGGGCGGCAGCGGCCTCCCGCACCGTGCTCCCCCACACACCCGCCTCGGCGACCCGCACCGCGAGTTCCGGTCGCCACCGCAGTCGCCACGCCTCCCGGAAGGTGCCGGTGCCGGGGCGGGCGTCCACCGGCTCGCCCCAGGCCACGTCGAGCAGGCGCAGCCGGTGCAGCAGTCGGCTGCGTTCGGCGTCGAGGGGCTTGCGCAGGTCGAGTTCCCGCTCCCGTTCCGCCGCTTCGGGAGCGAGCCGCAGGGTGCGCTGGAGCCGGTTCAGGTCTCGCTGGAGCGGTGCGGCGGGCGCCGCCTCGGGCACCCGCCCCAGGGCGTCCCCGACGACGAGCCGGTCGTGCACCAGGGCCAGCGGCACCTCCGAGCCCTCGCACATCACGGCCCGCACCGCGTCCAGGGTCTCGGGCAGCCCGGGCAGCGGCCGGCCGCGGAGCGCGGCCAGCGCCCCGGCCAGCCGCACGGCCTCGATCACCTCGGCGGAGGAGACGGCCCGCCCCTCGGCCCGCAGCAGCCCGGCGACCTCGGTCAGCCAGCGCTCCACGGGGCGGTCGGGGCTGCGGAACAGGTGCCCGTACCAGCCGGGCGAGCCGATGCCCGCGCCGTACCCGTCGTCCCGGGTCAGCCTGCGGTGGGTCCACGGCACCCAGGTGAGCTCCACCCGCACCTTCGGCAGCCCGCGCAGCCGCTCCCGGTCGGAGGCGACCGGGACCGGCCGGCGCAGCGCCGGCACGTGCCAGGCGCCGCACACCACGGCGACCCCGTCGCCGAACTCCCGGCGGGCCGCCCGCAGCCGCAGCCGCATCTGGGCCTCGCGGGCCACCTCCCAGCCGGGGTCGCCCCCGGCCCCGGCAGACGCCGGTTCCGTCTCCCGCAGGGCGGTCATCGCCTCCGCCAGCGCCGCGAACGGGGCCAGCGGATCGCCGGGGGCGGCCGTGGCCGACGGGTGTTCGACCACGTCCTCCCACCAGTGCTCGGGGTCAAAGTGCCCGGCCGCCGCGGCGAGTTCGGCCACCGGGTCGCGGTGCCCCCCGGGTCGGGACGGGGCGGACGGCCGGGCCAACGAGTGGGCGGCCGGGATGTCGACGAACCGCACCGGCACGCCGCGCCGCAGGGCCCAGCGCAGGGCGACCCACTCCGGGGAGAACTCCGCGAACGGCCAGCAGGCCGTGGCCTCCGGGTCGTCCGGCACCCGCGCCAGCAGCGCCACCGGGGGCCGCATCCCCGGGTCGGCGGCGAGCGGCAGCAGTGCGTCGGCCTCCGGGGGCCCCTCGATCAGCACGGCCGGCGGCTCCGCCGCCGTCAGGGCGGCGGCCACGCCGCGCGCCGAGCCGGGGCCGTGGTGGCGGACGCCGAGCAGCAGCGGGCCGGCCGCGGGGGTGCGCGTCCCGGTCATGCGCCCACCTCCCGGCAGGCGCGGTAGAGGTCCGTCCAGCCCTCGCGTTCGCGGACCACCGTCTCCAGGTACTCCTCCCAGACCACCCGGTCGGTGGCCGGGTCGCGGACGACGGCCCCCCGCAGTCCCGCGGCAAAGTCGGCGGGGCGCAGCGCGCCGTCGCCGAAGTGGGCGGCGAGCGCGAGTCCCTGGGTGACCACGGAGATCGCCTCGGCGGTGGAGAGCGTGCCGCTGGGGGACTTCACCCTGGTCCGGCCGTCGACGGTGACCCCCTCGCGCAGTTCGCGGAAGACGGTGACCACCCGTCGGATCTCCCGGGCGCCGTCCGTCGCGGACGGCAGGTCGAGCGCTCCGCCGAGCTGTCCGACCCGGCGGGCGACGATCTCGACCTCGTCGTCGGCGCTCGCCGGCAGCGGCAGCACCACCGTGTTGAACCGGCGGCGCAGCGCGCCGGACAGTTCGTTGACGCCGCGGTCGCGGTCGTTGGCGGTGGCGATGAGGTTGAAGCCGCGGACGGCCTGGACCTCCTCTCCGAGTTCAGGGATCGGCAGGGTCTTCTCGGAGAGGATCGTGATGAGGGAGTCCTGCACGTCGGCGGGGATGCGGGTGAGTTCCTCCACCCGGGCCAGCCGCCCCTCGGCCATGGCCCGCAGCACGGGGCCGGGGACGAGGGCCTCGCGGCCGGGTCCGTGCGCCAGCAGCCGGGCGTAGTTCCAGCCGTAGCGCAGCGCTTCCTCCGGGGTGCCCGCGGTGCCCTGGACCAGCAGGGTCGAGTCCCCGCTGACGGCCGCCGCGAGGTGCTCGGAGAGCCAGGTCTTCGCGGTGCCGGGCACTCCGAGCAGCAGCAGGGCGCGGTCGGTGGCGAGGGTGGTGACGGCGACCTCGACGACGCGCCGCGGGCCGACGTACTTGGGGGTGATGACGGTGCCGTCCGGGAGGCTGCCGCCGAGGACGTAGGTGGCGACCGCCCGCGGCGAGAGCCGCCAGCGCTCCGGGCGGGGACGGTCGTCGTGGACGGCGAGCGCGGCGAGTTCGGCGGCGAAGGCGTCCTCGGCATGCGGCCGGAGCACCTCGCTCCCGACGCCTGCGGACGGTGCGGCCGAGGCACCCGACGTCGGTGCGGCCGATGCCGTCGGCGACACGGACGGTGAGGAAGTGGATGGTGTGGGCACGGGCACGGACATGTGGCGGTCCCCCTCCAGATCGAAGCTTTCTGATCCGCTGTCCACCGTGCACCACGCCACTGACAATGCCCCCCGGTCTTGGTGAACGCGCAGGTCAGGGCGGATTGTCAGTGGCGCCCCCTACGGTCGGTGGCATGTCGGGAGAGGAGGCGCGGGGCATGCCGGGGACACGGGGGACGGGAAACGGGCCGCACGCAGCCGTAGGTGACCGTGCGTCACGCACGGGTCTGTCCGGTGCCGTCCGCGGGGGCACCGCCCCGGTGGACCCGGAGGCGGCCCGCCGGCGGGCGGAGCGGCGGGCCGCGCGGGTCACGGCCGGAGCCCGGGAGTTGCAGGAGCGGCTCGCCGACGTACTGCGCGGGGGGCTGGCCGCGGCCGAACGGGAGGGGGCCGCGGCGTGGGAGGAGACCGCGGCGCGGATGGTGGACGCGCAGGCGCCCGGACTCGCCGCGCGGGTGCGGGGGTTGGGCGCGCTACCGGGGGCCGGGCCGGGAGGACCGGCCCGGCTGGTGGAGGAGTGCGCGCTGCTGCACCTGCTGGTCGGGGGGTGGCTGCGCCGGGACGCCCTGCCGGCCCCGCTGGCCGCCACGGTGCGCACCCGGGTGGGGCTGCCGTCCGTGCCGCGGGGGGAGCCGGTGCCGGACCGGTGGCTGGTGCTGGCGCAGCACGACCACCAGGACCCGTACGACCGGGGCGGGGGCGCCCGGTTGACGGTCCGCCGGATCTGGGTGCACGGGGCGGGGTCCGGCCGGACGGGGCTGGTGCTGTCGTACGGGGCACCGGGGCGGGCGCCCGAACTGTCGCTGCCGGTCGGGGGCGTGGTGGCGGCGACGGCACTCCCCCACCCGGGGGCGGCGTGGTCGCGGCTGGACCTGGGGGAGGTGCGCGGGGTGACGCCGCCGCCCCCGGGCGGGCGGGCGCCCGGGGCTCGGGTCCCGGCGGGCGGGTCGGTGGCGGCGGCGCTCGCCGGGTACGGGGCGGCGGTGGCGGCGGACCCCTGGACGGAGGGGCGGGCGGTGACGCTCGCGGGGGTGGTGCCCGTGCTCACCGGGGAGGGGCGGGGGCAGGTGGTCGAGCCGTCGACCGGTCGGGCGTTGCCGTTCGTGCCGGAGTTCCCGCGGGGCGCGGCGCCGTGGCGGCTGGTCGCCTTCGCGGGCGGCACGGGGGTGACCGTCTTCGGGGAGCTGGGGCACACGGGTCTGCGCCCGCTCGCCGTGTGGGGCGCGGACGGGGTGGTGGTGCCCCTGGGGTGACGCGGACGGGGCAAGGACGGATCGGCGGGCCGAGGGAGCGGGGGCGCATGGGTCGGGAGGAACGCGGACGCGCGGGCGGACGGACCGCCGGGGCGGGCGGCGACAGGGCCGTCGGCGGGGCGGGCACCGGTGGCGCGGGGGCCGCGCCGGACGGGGAGTGGGAGGCGCTGGTGGTGGCCGCGCTGGTGGGCACCGACCGGCGGGGGGTGCCCGGAGGGCCGGCCGCGTTGCTGGACGCGTTGGCCGCCCGGGTGGTGCGACGGCGGGCGGGCCTCACGCCGGCGGTCGCGGCACCGTTGCCGCCGCCCGCGCCCGTCGACCCGCGACCGCCCACCCCGCCCTCGGCGGCGCACCGGCTGTCGACCCTGCTGGCGGAGTTGTCGCGCCCCGGTGACGCCGGCCGCCGGGGGGCCGCGCCCGGACTGCCCCAGCTGACGGAGTTGCTGCCCGAATGGCTGGCGGTGGCGAACGCGCACGGCTACGCGCCGCGGCCCGAGGTGCTGCCCGCCCTGTTGGACGCGGCCCGGGCGCGTACCGATCTGCGGCCGGCGGTCCTCCGGTACGCGGGGGTGCGCGCCCGGTGGCTGGCCGGGCTCAACCCCGATTGGCGGTTCGTGCTGCGCGCGGGGGCGGCCGGGACGGACCCGGTGGCCGGGGAGGGGCCGGAGGCGGTGCGGCGGCGCTGGCGGGAGGGGTTGTTCGCGGAACGGGCCGCGCTGCTGGAGTCCTTGCGGCTCCGGGACCCTGACGCGGCGCGCGCCCTGCTCGTCGAGGGCTGGGCGCAGGAGCGGGCGGAGGACCGGCTGATGTTCCTCGACGCGCTGCGCACCGGGCTGGGGCCGGCCGACGAGCCGTTCCTGGAGGCGGCCCTGACCGACCGCAGCCGCAACGTCCGGGCCACGGCCGCCGAGCTGCTGGCGGGGCTGCCGCGGTCCGCGCTGGCCGGGCGGATGGCGCGGCGGGCGGCGGCCTGCGTGGCGCCGGAGCGCGGCGAGGGGGTGACCACGATCGTGGTGGAGGCGCCGCACTCCTGCGATCCCGCACTGGAGCGCGACGGCGTGCTGGCGAGACCGCCGGCCGGACGGGGCGAACGCTCCTGGTGGCTGGGCCAGTTGGTGGCGGCGGCCCCGCTCGACCGGTGGCCCGGCCGGCTGGGCGTGGCGGGCCCGGCGGCGGTGCTGGCGCTTGCGGTGGCCGACGGCTGGCGCGAGGAACTGCACGCCGCCTGGTGCCGGGCGGCGGTCCGGCAGCGGAACGCCGACTGGGCGCGGGCGCTGCTGGGCGCGCCCACAGCTCCGGAGGCGGGCGGGTCGGGGGCCGTGTCGCTGGCCGACCGGGCGAGGCTGCTGGCCGTGCTGCCGGCGGCGGAACGGGCCGACTGGGTGGCGGGGTTCGTCGCCGGGCACGGGCTGTCGGAGGCGTTCCAGTTGCTCGGCGGCTGTGCGGTGCCCTGGTCCCGTTCGTTGGGCCGGGCGGTGGTCGACGCCTTGGACATCGCCCGGGACGCGGGCGGCTACCCGTGGAGCTTCAGCGGGGTGATGGGGCTCGCGGAGCGCTGCCTGGATCCGGCGGAGGGGGAACGGCTCGCGGCGACGACGGGGCTCACGGCAGCCACCGCCGCACCGGCGGACGCGGCGCCCGGGGCGGGCGACTACTGGGCCGAGTCCTTCCGACGCCTGGTGGCGACCTTGCGGCTGCGGGCGGTGATGCTGGCCGAGTTGGCACCCGCCCCCGGTACGTGAGTCGGTCGGGGGCGGCTCGACGTGCGCGGGGCCGGCCCCACGCACGTTCGGGGGCCGGCGGCCGCGGTGGCGCTACGCCTGGGCGGACGGGGTGCGGATGTTCTCCCGCACCCACTCCACGATGGCCGTGGTGGTGGCGCCCGGGGTGAAGATCTCGGCGACGCCGCGTTCCTTGAGCGGGCCGATGTCGGCTTCGGGGATGATGCCGCCGCCGAAGACCTTGATGTCCTGCGCGTCGCGTTCCGCGAGGAGTTCGAGGACCCGGGCGAAGAGGGTGTTGTGGGCGCCGGAGAGGACGGAGAGCCCGATCGCGTCGGCGTCCTCCTGGATCGCGGTGTCGACGATCTGTTCCGGGGTCTGGTGCAGTCCGGTGTAGATGACCTCCATCCCGGCGTCCCGCAGCGCCCTCGCGATGACCTTCGCGCCCCGGTCGTGGCCGTCGAGTCCCGGCTTGGCGACCACCACGCGGATCGGCCCGGCTGTCACACCCATCACTGCCTCCCAGTACGTACGAGAACGGACCGCCGAGGGGCGTCCACCCACGGTGCCCCCGGACGTCGACGGCTGCTCCGTCGCCGGTGCCCCGGCCCCGCGGACCCGGTTGGTGAACGAACGTTATCCCGGGCGCGGGGCCGGCCGTCAGCTCCGCGGAGCCGGCCGAGGGGGAAATCACACGCGGGAGGAGCCCGCGGCGGCGCCCCGCGCAGGGACGGGGCGCCGGGCGCCCGCGAGCCGTCGAGCGGTCACCTCCGGTGCCCGGGAAGTGCTCGACGGTGACGGGATACGGGCCGCCACGCCCGCGCCGGACACGCACCGAGCGACCGTGACCGAGATCACATCCGATATCCGCAACCGGAACGTCAGCATCCGCTCCGTACTCCGCGCCTCCCCCCGCTCCCCCTCCCGAGGGGCGACGGAAGGAGACCCTCCCCGTCCGGACCCACCCCGGTCGCCCCTGATCCCGACCGCCCCGAGGCGCTTCCCTCACCCCGCGACACGCCCCCGCACGCCCTCCGCGTTCGACCGCGGACGTGCCCCGTCGACCTCCTACCACAAGAACGCCCGATGATCGAACGTTAATCGAACACATGGCCAAGGCTCCGTCGAGGGGCCGTCAAAAGGCGACCGAATGCCCCTTTCACGCCGGCGGGAAACCCGACGAAGATTGTCCCGCCCGCATACCGCCGGGTACAGTCGCCGCACTTGCTCCGCCCCCTGGGCCCACCCCGCACGGCACCGTCGTCAGGTCCCAGCCCAGCTCCTGACTTCCGAGCGAAAGAGAAGTTGGTGAACGACCGTCACTCGGCGGGGATCGCTACTCCCCCGGAAGTACCGCAGGAAGCGGATGCGTTCCCCTTCGGAACGTACGACCAGGGCGTCCAGCACCATGGTTACGGGGGCTACGGAGACCAGGGGGGCCACGTCAACGGTTCGTTCGCCACCGGCTACGACCCCGACCCGCTGTACGGCGGACCCGCCGCCCCCTCGGACGGCGTGGACGCCTACGACGGAGGGACCTGGGCCGCGGCGCCGGCGACGTATCCGGACGGCGTCGACACCGGCACCCACGCCGCGTTCGGCGGCTACGAGACCTATCCGGCGCAGCAGCAGGCGTACGACACCGGAGCGACCGACTCCTATGCCACCGGCGGCGGTTGGGAGGTCCACGGGTATCCGCTCGGCGGACTCCCCGAGGAGGCACAGCCCGGTGCGGTGCCCTCCGGCGACACCGGCCAGTGGCAGACGCAGCAGTTCGCCGGGGCGACCTACGACACCGGCTCCTTCGCCCCCCAGGAGTTCGCCGTCACCGGCACCGACTCCGGCGCGTACGACGCGACCGCCTGGAACTCCGCCGGCGCCGCCGACGCCACCCTGTACGACGCGTACCCCGCCTACGACGGGCAGGGGACCTCGGAGCCCTACGGACAGCCCGGTCCCACCGGTTCGGAGGGCTATCCGGCACCGGCGCCGGCCTCCTTCGACCAGCAGGAGACCATCTGCGCGGGACTCGACACCTCCGCGCTGCTGGAGCACGACGCGACCAGCGTCCTCCCCGCCCTCACCGACACCGCGTTCGGCGACGCCGAGCGTCCCGCCGAGGACCTCGACCCCCTGGACATGGGCCCGGTGGTGCTGTCGCAGCGGACCGCCCCCGGCGGCCGGCCCCGCTCGCGTCGCCGCACCCCCGCGGGGCGCACCCCGGCCAAGCGGTCCGCGCTGTTGACCGTCGCGGTGCCCTCCGCCTGCGTGATGGGAGTGGCCGGCATCGCCGCCGCCTCCGTCGGTCTGGGCGGCGACTCCGAGGAGAAGGAGACCACGGTCGCCGCGCCCGAGGTCGCCCCGGTCAAGCCGTCCGTCGTCAACAGCAAGCTCGACACCCAGATCGCGGGTCTCTCCGCGGACGCCGGCGACTTCGCCGACCGGGCCAGCCGCACCCAGGAGCGCATCGACTTCAAGGTCCGGCAGGAGGCGGAGCGCAAGCGGGCCGCTGAGGAGGCCGCCCGCAAGGAGCGGCTGCGCCCCAAGTTCGCCCTGCCGGTGGACCGGAACGGGCTGAGCGCCTACTACGGCCAGGCCGGCATCAACTGGATGTCCCTGCACACCGGTATCGACTTCCCGGTCGGCTACGGCACCCCGGTGAAGGCCGCCACCGACGGCACCGTCCGGACGCAGATCAACCCCGCCTACGGCAACATGGTCATCCTCACCGCCAAGGACGGCACCGAGACCTGGTACTGCCACCTCTCCCGGTACACCGTGGTGAACGGTCCGGTGAAGGCGGGCGACGTCATCGCCTACTCCGGGGACTCCGGCAACTCCACCGGCCCGCACCTGCACTTCGAGGTCCGTCCCGGCGGCGGCTCCCCGGTGGACCCGCTGGCCTGGTTCCGCAGCCACGGGCTCGACCCGACCTGATCGCCGCACCCCGAACACACGTCGGTGGGGGCGCCTCCGTGACGGAGGCGCCCCCACCGGCGTTCCTAGAGCTTCTCCACCGGCGCGTACCGCAGCAGCAGCCGCTTGGGCTTCTCGTCCCCGAAGTCGACGGTGGCTTCGGCGTTGGAGCCGGCGCCCTTCACCCCGACCACGGTGCCCAGACCGAACTGGTCGTGGGTCACCCGGTCCCCGACCGCGAGGGCCACCACCGGCTTCTCCCCCGCGCGGCGGGTCGCGAAGCCGGAGGCCCCGGAGCCGGCCGAGCGGGACCTGCTGGACGACAGCGAGGCGGCGATCCCGGAGGTCGCGCCGAAGGCGGGGGCCGCCGGCGCGCCCTTGCGCTTCCAGGTCAGGTGCGTCTCGGGGATCTCCTCCAGGAACCGTGAGGGCGGGTTGTAGGAGGGCTGGCCCCAGGCGCTGCGCAGGGTGGACCGGGTGAGGTAGAGCCGCTCCCGGGCCCGGGTGATGCCCACGTACGCCAACCGGCGCTCCTCCTCCAGTTCCTTGGTCTGGCCGAGGGCCCGCAGGTGCGGGAAGACGCCGTCCTCCATGCCGGTGAGGAAGACCACCGGGAACTCCAGGCCCTTGGCGGTGTGCAGGGTCATCAGGGTGATGACGCCGTTGCCGTCCTCCTCGTCGGGGATCTGGTCGGAGTCGGCGACCAGGGCGACCTGCTCCAGGAACTCCGCGAGGGTGGCCCCGCCGACCGCCGGGGCGCCCTCGGCGGGGCCCTCCTCGGCGGCTTCCGCGGCGGCGCTCCGCTCCTGCTCGAACTCCAGGGCCACCGCGGCGAGTTCCTGGAGGTTCTCGATCCGGGTCTCGTCCTGCGGGTCGGTCGAGGACTGCAACTCCGCGAGGTAGCCGGTGCGTTCGAGGACCGCCTCCAGCACGGTGGCCGGGCCGGCGCCCGACTCGACGACGGTGCGCAGCTCCTCCATCAGCACGTTGAACCGCCGCACCGCGTTGGTGGACCGGGCGGCCATGCCGTACGCCTCGTCCACCCGGCGCAGGGCCTGCGGGAAGCTGATCTTCTCGCGCTGTGCCAGGGCGTCGACCATCGCCTCGGCCCGGTCCCCGATGCCGCGCTTGGGGACGTTCAGGATGCGGCGCAGCGGCACCGAGTCCTCCGGGTTGGCCAGCACCCGCAGGTAGGCGAGGACGTCCCGGACCTCCTTGCGCTCGTAGAAGCGGACCCCGCCGACCACCTTGTACGGCAGCCCGACCCGGATGAAGACCTCTTCGAAGACCCGGGACTGGGCGTTGGTGCGGTAGAAGACGGCGACGTCGCCGGCCTTGGCCTCGCCGGCGTCGGTGAGCCGGTCGATCTCGTCGGCGACGAACTGCGCCTCGTCGTGTTCGGTGTCGGCGACGTAGCCGGTGATCGCCGCGCCGGCGCCGGCCTTGGTCCACAGGTTCTTGGGGCGGCGGCTCTCGTTGCGTTCGATGACGGCGTTGGCGGCGCTCAGGATGGTCTGCGTGGAGCGGTAGTTCTGCTCCAGCAGGATCGTGGTGGCGTCCGGGTAGTCCTCCTCGAACTGGAGGATGTTGCGGATGGTGGCACCGCGGAAGGCGTAGATCGACTGGTCGGCGTCGCCGACCACGCAGAGTTCGGCGGGCGGCAGCTCGTCCGGAGCCGGCGGCTCGTCCTCGGTCCGGCCGCCGGAGGCCGTCCCCACCAGCTCCCGGACCAGCGCGTACTGGGCGTGGTTGGTGTCCTGGTACTCGTCGACCAGGACGTGCCGGAAGCGGCGGCGGTAGTGCTCGGCGACGTCCGGGAAGGCGCGCAGCAGGTGCACCGTCGTCATGATCAGGTCGTCGAAGTCGAGGGCGTTGGCCTCCCGCAGCCGCGACTGGTAGAGCGCGTACGCCTGGGCGAGGACGCGCTCGAAGCCGCCGGGCTCCGACTGCGCCTGGGCCGCGTAGTCCTCCTCGTCGATCAGCTCGTTCTTCAGGTTGGAGACCTTGGCGCTGAACGACTTGGGCGGGTACCGCTTGGGGTCGAGGTCCAGGTCCCGGCAGACCAGGGCCATCAGCCGCTTGGAGTCGGCGGCGTCGTAGATGGAGAACGACGAGGTGAAGCCGAGCTTCTTGGACTCGCGGCGCAGGATGCGCACGCAGGCGCTGTGGAAGGTCATGACCCACATCGCGGCGGCCCGCGGGCCCACCAGTTGCTCGACGCGTTCCTTCATCTCGCCGGCGGCCTTGTTGGTGAAGGTGATCGCGAGGATCTGGCCGGGGTGCGCCCCGCGGGCGGCGAGGAGGTGCGCGATGCGGTGGGTGAGCACCCGGGTCTTGCCGGAGCCGGCGCCCGCGACGATCAGCAGCGGGGAGCCGGCGTGCACCACGGCGGCCCGCTGCTCCTCGTTGAGCCCCTCCAGCAGGACCGCCGGGTCCACCACCGGGCGCGGCGCGCCGTCGCGGTAGTGGGCGTCGTGCGGCACCGGCCCGTCGAAGCGCCCGCCGAAGAGGTCGTCCGGGATCTCGTCCGGACCCCCGTCCTCGGGCGGCGGGGGCTCCTCGTCCGCTGCGGAGCGCGGGTGCTGGAGTCCCGCGAGGAAGCTGTCGTCGAAAAGGCTGCTCATCGCCTCCCGAGTCTAGGCCGCCCGACTGACAGACCGGGACCGGTCCGGGTGGGGTGGCTCACGTCCACAGCACGGCGATGAAGACGTTGGCCGTGGTGAGCCCGCCGACCAGGCCGAACAGTCCCTTGTCGATGCTCTCCTCGTCGCGCTTGACGTAGACCAGGCCGAGGATCACCACGAGCAGCGCGAGCTTCACGCCGATCTTGATGTTGTTGACGGCGTTGCCGTCCGCCTCGTTCAGGCCGACCAGGGCGACGCCGGTCACCAGCATGGTGAGGGCGCCGTGCAGCATGGCGGGGGTGTAGCGGGCGCGGCCCTCGCCCATGGCCTTCATCTGGGTGAGGAACCCGCCCAGCAGCGAGGCGATGCCGATGATGTGCAGACCGACGAGCAGATGGATGAGTACGTCCATGGGGCGGACTCTAATCACGGCGTTCCGGCAGCTCCCGGCCAGGGCGCCCTTACCCGGCCGGGCTCAGACCAGCCGGCGGGCGGTGGCCCAGCGGGTGAGCTCGTGGCGGTTGGAGAGCTGGAGCTTGCGCAGCACCGCGGAGACGTGCGACTCGACCGTCTTGACGGAGATGAACAGCTGCTTGGCGATCTCCTTGTACGCGTAGCCGCGGGCGATCAGCCGCAGCACCTCGCGTTCCCGCTGGGTGAGCCGGTCGAGGTCCTCGTCCACCGGGGGCGCGTCGGTGGAGGCGAAGGCGTCGAGGACGAAGCCGGCGAGCCGCGGCGAGAACACCGCATCGCCCTCCTGGACGCGGAACACCGAGTCGATCAGGTCGGTGCCGGTGATGGTCTTGGTGACGTAGCCGCGGGCGCCGCCCCGGATGACGCCGATGACGTCCTCGGCCGCGTCGGAGACCGACAGCGCCAGGAACCGCACCGGCGTCTCGGGGTCGGCCATCAGCGGGGCGCTGCGGCGCAGCACCTCGACCCCGCCGCCGCCGGGCAGGTGGACGTCGAGCAGGACCACCTCGGGGCGGGTGGCCGTGATCACGGCGACCGCCTGGTCCACGTCCGCGGCCTCGCCGACGACCTCGACGCCGGTCTCCTCGGTCCGGCCGATCTCGGCCTGCACCCCGGTGCGGAACATCCGGTGGTCGTCGACGAGGACCACCCGCACCCGGCGGCCGTCCGGCCGACCGCCCTGGCCCGCCGGCTGTCCGTGCGTTCCGGTCGCGTCGTTCATGGCGTCTTCTCCGCCCTCTCCATCGTCAGTTCGACCTCGGTGCCGCCGTCGGGCACGGCGCGCAGCCGCGCGGTGCCGCCGTGGCGCTGCATCCGGCCGATGATCGATTCTCGTACGCCCATCCGGTCGGCGGGAACCGCGTCGAGGTCGAAGCCCGGTCCCCGGTCGCGGACCGACACGAAGACGCTGTCCGCCTCGACCTCCGCGTACACCTGCACCGCGCCGCCCTCGCCACCGTACTTGGCGGCGTTGACCATCGCCTCGCGCGCGGCCTGCATCTGCGCGGTCAGCCGCTCGTCCAGCGGGCAGTCCCCGACGACCACGACCTCGATGGGCACGCCGTGCTTGTCCTCGACCTCGGCGGCGTGCCGGCGGACCGCGTCGGCGACGTTGCCCGGGCCCTCGGCCTCCTCCTCGTCCCGACCGGTGCCGTCGGGCTTGTACAACCAGGCGCGCAGCTCCCGTTCCTGGGCGCGGGCCAGCCGACGGACCTCGCCGGCGTGCTCCGCGTTGCGCTGGATCAGGGTCAGGGTGTGCAGCACCGAGTCGTGGACGTGCGCGGCGACCTCGGCGCGTTCCTGGGCGCGGATGCGCATGGTGCGCTCCTCCGACAGGTCCTGGGTCATCCGCACCAGGTAGGGGCCGGCGAGCAGGGCGATGCCGACGAGGACGGCCAGCGACGCCTGGAGGATCGAACCGAGGTGGGCGGCCGAGCCCTGGAGCACGAAGATCCCGGTGACGCCCGTGCCGACCAGCAGGACGCCCGCCGCGGAACGGGCCAGGGCGAGGTTGCGGCGCCGGCGGGACGCCTCCGCCCAGCGGGCGCGGCGGGCGTTGTCGGCCTGCCGCCACACCAGGGCGACGCCCGCGCCGACCAGCAGGGTGGGCCACAGGTACGCCTTGGCGGTGGTGCTGAGGTCGACGCTGCTGACGAACACCATCGCCACCAGCAGCAGGGCGAGCAGCGCGAAGATCTGGCCCTTGTCGGGCTTGCGGGCGACCAGTCGGCGCCGTCCGTCCGGGGCGGTCTCGGTGGTCAGCGGCGGGGGTCGTTCGGCGTCGATGCCGCCGACCCCGAGCGGCACGAAGAACCAGAACGCGGCGTACAGCAGCGCCGCGAGGCCGTCCGCGCTCAGCAGGCCCACGAACACCAGGCGCACCCAGACCACCGGCAGCCCCAGGTGCCCGGCCAACCCCCGGGCCACCCCGCCCAGCCAGCGGCCGTCTCCGCTGCGGTACAGCTTGCGCAGGGGGCGGGGTTCGTCGACGGTCACCGTCGCGGCATCGGGCATGCCCCGATCGTCACACGCCCCGCGCCGGCCGGGCATCAGGGTTCGACCCCCAGAAGCCCCTGGTGCCCGTGCCCCGGAGGCGGCACCCCGGGGGATCTCAGGGTCCGACCAGGGTCGCCCCGGTCCCCGCCCGACCGCGGGGACCGTCACCATGGAGCCATGAGCGAGCAGCAGCACGCCGCCCCCGGCCGCGGGGCGCCGGACGGCCCGGGGACCGCCGCCGCGGACCCGCCGGGCCGGGCCCCGGACCGCTTCCGGCGGGTCCGCGAGCAGAAAATGATCGGCGGCGTCTGCACGGGGCTCGGTCGGCACGTCGACATGGACCCGGTGGTCTTCCGGATCGTGCTGGCGGTGCTCAGCGTGGCGGGCGGGCTCGGGCTCATCTTCTACGGGTTCGTCTGGCTGTTCGTCCCCTTCGAGGGCGAGGAGGAGAACGAGGCCCGCCGGATGCTGACCGGCCGGGTCGACGGCCCCGCCCTGGCGGCGGTGGTGTTCGCGCTGGTCGGCTGCGGGGCGTTCCTCTCGATGCTGCACGACACCAGCCTGTTGACCTCCGGTGCCGTGCTCGCCCTGCTGCTCGCGGGCGCCGGGTACTGGTCGCGGCACCGCGGCGCGGAGGACCCCGACCCGCTGGCCGCGCACGCCGCCGCCGACGCCCCGCCGGAGACCACGGCCCCGCCCGCCCCGCACTCCGGCGGCTCCTGGTGGCGGGACCCCCTGGTCAAGGACGGCGCACCCGGCAGCACCACGGGGTACCTGTGGGCGCCGGAGGAGGCGCTCGCCCCGCCGGCCGGCGCACCGGGCGGGGGCTCGGCCCCCGGCGCGCGCGCCGGCGCCGAGCGTTCGAGGTGCGCGCCGCGCCCCGGCGGGCGACAGCTCGGCGGGACGGTGACGTCCCTGGCGGTGTTCGCCGCCGTCTTCGGCACCGCCACGACCTGGGACTCCTCCGCGCTGTCGGTGAGCCTCCAGACCGGGCTGGCCGCCGCGCTCGCCGTCTTCGGCCTGGGCATCGCGGTCAGTTCCTTCCTCGGCCGCACCGGCCCCGGCACGGTGGTGCTGGCCCTGCTCACCGCGGGACTGCTCACCGCCGCGACCGCCCTGCCGCACTCGATCTCCACCGACTGGCTGCGCACCACCTGGACCCCGGCGTCCGCCGCCCAGGTGAAGCCGGACTACCTGGTCGGCACCGGGGTCGGCACCCTGGACCTGCGCCGGGCGGTGCCGGCACCGGGCCGCACGGTGACCTCGAACGTCGAGGTCGGCGCGGGCCGGCTGCGGATCATCGTCCCGCCGCAGGCCCGGGTCGACCTGAAGGTCTCGGTGGGGCTGGGGGACGTCCAACTGCCCGGCGACCGGAAGAACGACATCGACATCGCGCCGGACCGGTTCCGCGAGGTCACCCTCGACCCGGTGGGGCCCGTGGCGGACCCGGGCACCTTCAAGCTGACCCTCGACGTGGGTCTCGGACAGGCGGAGGTGGACCGTGTCGCGCCATGAGTTCCAGCCCGGCCGGCTGATCGCCGGACTGGTCCTGCTGACGGCGGGCGTGCTCTACCTCGTGGACGCCGCCGACGACGGCGACCTCCCCTGGTGGACGCTGGCACCGCTGGTGGTGGCCGGCCTGGGCCTGGCCGCACTGGTCGGGGTGGTCACCATGCTGGTGCGCAGCAACCACCGCACCCGCCCCGCCGCCCGGGAACGACAGGGTGCAGGGGACACGGAGAACCCACCGCCCGGCGAGTGAGTCACACCGCGCCGCGCTCCGTATGGTCCTGTGGGGACACGAGTGACCCCCGCGCACGTCTCCCGGACCAGGCGAGGGCGAAAGGCGGCGACCATGGCCCACTCCGCGCATGCTGCTCGATCGACGCGCACCAGAGGCTCGACCCACCAGGACGTCGGCCCGCCGGAGCCCCACGAGGAGGGCGCCGTCCCCCGCCGTGCCGGCAACTGGCGCGAACTCGCCGGACGGTACGCGCTGTTGCCGCTGCGGCTCTTCCTCGGGGCGACCTTCCTCTACGCGGGCATCGACAAGCTGACCGACGAGCTCTTCCTCCAGGAGGCGGGCCTGGGCTCCGTCGGCGACCTGATGAGCAACGTCCGGGACGGTTCCGCGGTGCCCCGGCTGGTGGACCTCGCCCTCCACGACCCGGTCTCCGTCGGGTACGCCATCGCCTTCGCGGAGATCGCGGTGGGCACGGCCACCCTGGTCGGACTGTTGGCCCGGACCGCGGCCCTGGGCGGCGCCCTCGTCTCGCTGACCCTGTGGCTGACCGTCAGTTGGTCCGCCACCCCCTACTACTACGGCAACGACCTGGTCTACCTGCTGGCCTGGACCCCGCTGGTGCTGGCCGGCGCGCGGGTGCTCTCCCTGGACGCACGGGTGGCCGCGGGGCGGACTGGGTAGGACGGGGGGAGGGCGGGGCGCGGGCCGCGGGGGCGCTCCCGGCCCCCGGCGAGCCCGAGGCCGTTCCACTGCTGTGGTCGTGACGGACTCGGACCCGAGGGGGCAACACATGGACGGAGCACGGGCGTGGAGAACCGCACCGGTGTGGGTGACGTTGGCGGCGGCGCTGACCGCATGTTCCTCGACCCCGGATGACCGGGCCTGCACCGAGATCGGCGCGGAGTCCGGGGTCACCCTGGCCTGGCGGCCCGCCGACTTCGGCGACCGGGACGCGGCGACCGTCAGGCTGTGCGTCTGGGAGCGCTGCGAGGAGAAACCCTCCGGCAACCCCAAGGAACCGGAAGCCCGGCTGACGATTCCGGTGTCGGAGAAGATCGGCGGCGACCACGTCGCGGTGCGCATGACGGTCACCTCCCGGGACGATGAGGACGAGGGCGAGGTCGTCGTCAAGGACCGGGCCATCCCCCGCCTCGCCAAGTACCAGCCCAACGGCCCCGATTGCGAGCCCACCGCCTGGCAGGCGGCCTTCCGCGCCGACCCGGAGGAGGGGTTGGTGGCCGAGAAGGTGGCCGCGCGGAAGTGACGGCGGGCCGCCCGCGCGCGGTCCGGACACACACGCGGCCGTGGCCGGCCGGCAGGTCCCCCGGCGTCGGTGGGGCCCACGACCGGGACGGGTCAGCGGGCGCGCTCCCACTCCCGTTCCACGACCAGCCGGAAGCTCCCCGGCGGGCGACCGGTGAGGCGTCGGACGGTGTCGGTGGTGCGGTCCTCCGCACCGCCCTCGATCGCCCGGTCCATCCCGGCCAGCAGGGCGGCGAACTCCACCGGCACCCACGCGGCCAGGCGGTCGCGCAGTTCGTCGTGGGTCAGACGGCGGTGGACCACCGGACGGCCGGTGACCTCGGTGACGACGGCGGCGGCCTCGTCGTGGTCGAGCGTCTCCGGTCCGGTCAGGACCAGGTCGCCGTCGGGCACGCGGTCGTCGGTGAGCGCGTGCACGGCCACGGCGGCGATGTCGTCGGCGTCGACGAAGCCGATCCGGCCCGCACCGGCCGCGGTCAGGATGACGCCGTCCTCGCGGATGCTCCGCGCGTGGGGGTGCCTGCCGGTGAAGTTCTGCATGAACCAGGAGGGCCGCAGCACCGCCCACTCGTCGAACAGGCCGGGCAGGGCCCGGTGCACGCCCCCCCCACGGCCGGACCGCCCTCGGGCACGGCCGAGGAGCTGAGGAGCACCGCGCGGCGCACACCGGCGGCCCGCGCCCGGCGGAGGAAGGGCAGCACCACCGGAGCCGGGTCCGGCTCGCCCACCGGCGGGACGACGTAGACGCGGTCGGCGCCGGCGAGCGCGCCGTCGAAGGTGGCGGGCTCGCACCAGTCGAACACCTCGCCGGGGAGAAGGGCACGACCCGCGGGGAGATGCGCGGGCGGCTGGCGGAGTTCACCGCCAGGCTCCTCGGCGGCCCCGCGCCGGGACCCGCGACCGCCGACGGCTGACCGCACCGCACCGGGCGTTCCGGGGGAATGACGCACGACGATCTTCCCCTGACCACTGCCGATCTCCGCCGAAGGATCTCGCCGATGATAAGGAATTCAAGAATCGATCACAGAGATCCACAATCAAAGAACACATCATCCTGCCTTTTTTCGAAATGGATTCGATCCGGTCGCTTAAGAGCACGTTCCGGCCCGACGAGTCATGAGCCCCTTGCGATGCGTAGCGGCCTTGCGGGACCTTGGTCGGGCAATCCCGAGGCGATGGAGCGGTGCACTCGGCCGGGAAGGCTCGCCGTCATGGCGAGCCGGAATGCATCCGGCTGCGAGGCACCTCCCGTCGAACATTGGATGGAGAGAGTTGTGATCGCAAAGACGAAGAGGATCACCCGATCCCTGGCAGTGACGGTGGCGGTCACCGCGGCCGTCACGATCGCGATGCCCGCGGGCAACGCGTACGCCATCAACGAGGTCCCGTGTGGAAATCGGACGGATTTCCTGAAGGTCTGGTCGCACCATGACTGGTGGGGCACCAGCGTGGACTGCTACGCCAACGGGGGCAAGATATCGTTCGGCAACTGGTGGGTCGATCGCATTTCGACGGGCAACAACGACGTCATCTACCACGATGCGAACGGCGCCAAGGTGCGCATCAACCGGTGGACCGACATCCGCTACCCGAACCGTCCTCCGAAGGTTTCCCACTTCGAAATCATCTAGCGGTCGCCTTATGCGTTTTCGGTGAATCCTTGATCGTGGACGAGCCGCGGGCGATTCCGGTGAATGCCGGGAAAGGCTCGGCCCCGCGTTCGTGACGGCGGTGAAGCGGGCGAGGTCCGCGATGTCGGCGAGGACGTGCGGCGGGTCCCCCTGACGGGTCCGCCGGCACCGGTGCGGCGTTCCGGGTCGCCGGGGCGCTACCGGCCCGGCCCCGGCCCACCCGCCAAGGGTCCCGTCGAGCCCTTGCTCGCCCTTCGGGGCGGGGACGGACCGACGGCCCGGCGCACTCAGTCCGCCGCCACCTGGATCACGGCCCGGTTGGTCTCTATCCCGGCCGCGGTGACCACCTGGACCTCCACCGTGCCGGGTTCGACCTCGGCCGGGACGGGGACGGTGAGGATGCCGTCGGACGGGTTGGTGAAGCCGCCGGCGACGGGGACGAGGGGCACGTGGACGTGGACCGCTCCGATGCGGACGACCAGCCGCGTCAGCGCCTCGGCCTCGTGGCCGCCGGGCGGGACGAAACCGGCGCCGCGGACCTCGATGTCGTCGCCCGCCCGGATGGGGCCGTCCAGGTCGCCCGCCTCGCGGGCGCGGACCACCGAGTGGATGACCGGACGGCCGCCCTCCGCGTACTTGCCGGCCAGGTACGTCACCGCGGAGACGAGGACCAGCACGGCCAGGCCCCACGGCAGATCGGGGAAGCGCTCCGGACGGCGGGCCAGGCGCACCGCGGTGAACACCAGGGCGACCCCGGTCACCAGCACGTACTGCACGTCGGTGAAGCTGCCGCGGCCGGAGTCGTCGGTGAGCAGGTCGGCGGCGCGGGGGCGCAGCGCGCGCACCTTCTGGAGCCGCTGGCCCAACACCCGTACCGCGACCACCCGGCGGACCAGCACGGCCACCGCGCACAGCACGGCGACCACGGTGAGCGTGCCGGCGCCGCGGGACAGCGCCAGGCCGTCGATCAGGGCGTCCCGCTCGGCGTGCCCGGAGGCGCCGGCGAGTTGCCCGGCCAGCACCAGCACCGCGTACCCGACGAACAGCACCCAGAGCGCGGCGACCGCGCGGGAGGTGGAGAGCCGGTTGTCCTCGCCGATCAGCGGGGCCAGCACCCCGCCGTTGGCCCGGTGCACCCGGGCGGCGGCGGTGAGCAGCGCGGCGACGAGCACGGTGGCGACCAGCCCGGCGGTGCGGGTGGTCGTCCACCCGGTGCCGAAGGCGGTGAAGGTCTGCACCGCGAGCACCGCCCCGGTGACCCCCCACACCACGGCGAGGGTGGCGGGCCACAGCGACGCCCGCCACGAGGTGCCCGCGGCCCGACCCCGGGCGGCCACCACCCCGGCGGACTGGGTGAGTTCGTCCGACACCCACTGCCGGGTGGCCGCGGCGGAACGGGCGACGGCGGCGGGCACGCCCCGCCCGGCGGCCAACTCCTCCCGCCGGGTGAGGAAGGCGCGCACCGCGCGCCGGTGCCCGGCCCGCGCGCCGTGCGGGCAGTCCCCGCACGCGCAGCCGCCCTCGTGGATGTCGTCCCGTCCCGCCGCCGGTAGCGCCACCGCGTCCACTCCGTGCCCCTGAGTCCCCGCACTCACGTTGCCGCATGCGGAGTTGACCGGAGGCGGACGCAAGTTCCTTGTGATTACAGGGAATTGTGCCCTATCCGGGCGGATACCGGCGGATCATGTCAGACGGCGTCGGTGAATTCCGTCCCGCGCCGGTCGTTCCCGGCGGTCCCGCCCTCGTCTCCCCCTCGGCCTCACCGCTGTGACCTGCGGTGACCGAACACCGGGCGGGTCGTCGACGAGCGCGGGACGTTGCCGGTCCGGACCGGTCGGGATCAGGGCGCGGGGACGCCGAGGTCGGCGAGGAGCGCGCGGACCCGGCGCTCGATGTCGTCGCGGATGGGGCGGACGGCGTCGGGGCTGCGGCCGGCGGGGTCGTCCACCTGCCAGTCGAGGTAGGTCTTCCCGGGGAACACGGGGCAGGTGTCGCCGCAGCCCATGGTGATCACGACGTCACAGGCGTGGACGGCGTCCGGGGTGAGGAGCGCGGGGGTGCGGCCGAGCAGGTCGATGCCCTTCTCGGCCATGACGGCGACGACGGCCGGGTTGAGGTGTTCGGCGGGCGCGGAGCCGGCGGAACGGACCTCGACGCGGCCCGCGGCGAGGTGGGCGAGGAAGGCTGCGGCCATCTGGGAGCGTCCGGCGTTGTGGACGCAGACGAACAGCACGGACGGCTCGGGGGCGGGGCGGTCAGGCACGGGACGGTTCCTCCGGGGCGGGGGACGGGGGGAGGCCGCCGCCGGGGAACAGGCGGCGGGCCCTGAGGGCGACGTGGACGAGGGCGATGAGGACGGGCACCTCGATGAGGGGGCCGACCACCCCGGCGAGCGCCTGGCCGCTGCTGGCGCCGAAGGTGGCGATGGCGACCGCGATGGCGAGCTCGAAGTTGTTGCCGGCCGCGGTGAACGCCAGTGTGGTCGCCCGCGGGTAGTCGAGCCCGGCGGCCTTGCCGATGGCCATGGACCCGGCCCACATGAGGGCGAAGTACACCAGCAGCGGCAGGGCGATCCGGGCGACGTCGAAGGGCCGGGAGGTGATGGCCTCGCCCTGGAGGGCGAAGAGGATCACGACGGTGAACAGCAGCCCGTACAGGGCCAGGGGGCCGATCCGGGGCACGAAGCGGCTCTCGTACCAGTCGCGTCCGCGGGCCCGCTCGCCGAGGCGGCGGGTGAGGTAGCCGGCGGCGAGGGGGACGCCGAGGAAGACCAGGACGCTGGAGCCGATCTCCCACGCGGAGACGTCGAGGCCGGTCGTGGTCAGGCCGAGCCAGCCGGGCAGCAGGTCGAGGTAGAACCAGCCCAGCAGCCCGAACGCCACCACCTGGAAGACGGAGTTGAGCGCGACGAGCACGGCGGCGGCCTCGCGGTCGCCCCGGGCCAGGTCGTTCCAGATGATGACCATGGCGATGCAGCGGGCGAGCCCGACGACGATCAGGCCGGTCCGGTACTCGGGCAGGTCCGGGAGGAAGATCCATGCCAGGGCGAACATCAGCGCCGGACCGACGAGCCAGTTCAGCACCAGCGACCACACCAGGAGGGGCCGGTCCCGGGTCACGGTGTCGAGGCGGTCGTAACGCACCTTGGCCAGGACGGGGTACATCATCACCAACAGCCCGAGCGCGATCGGCAACGACACCCCCGCCACGGTCACCGAGGCCAGCGCGTCGCCGAGGCCGGGCACCAGCCGGCCGAGGCCGAGGCCGGCGGCCATCGCGGTGAGGATCCACAGGGCGAGGTAGCGGTCCAGGAACGACAACCGCCCCGCCGTTCCGTCGGCGGCGGGGGCCGGGGCAGGGGCGCTCACTCCCCGGCCCCGGCGGAGACAGTGGCGGAGGCGCACGCGGTGCCGGGGAGCGGGGCGCCGGCGGGGCGGGTGAGGATGCCCGCGAGACGGTCGGTGGCCTGGGGCAGCAGCCGGTAGTAGACCCAGGTGCCGCGCCGTTCGGAGGCGATCAGCCCGGCCTCGCGCAGGAGCTTGAGGTGGTGGGAGATGGTCGGCTGGGAGAGGTCGAACGCGGGGGTCAGGTCGCACACGCAGACCTCGCCGCCCGCCCGGGAGGCGATCATCGACAGCAGCCGCAGCCGCACCGGGTCCCCGAGCGCCTTGAACACCTTCGCCAGGGTCTCCGCCTGCTCGGGGTCCAGCGGCGCGGACAGCAGCCCCGGGCAGCAGTCCGCCACCCCGGCACCCTCCGCGCCGGGACCTTCCGCGGCGGACCCCTCCACGGCGGGGCCCGGGGCCTTGCCGAGCGTCACCCACTCTTGATTCGACATTCTTCTATGTTGACGTTCTTCGATCCAAGAGGCAACCTCGGAGGTGTTACATCGATGAACTTCGATACAAGCCGATGGGAGACCCGTCATGTCCCGTGTCCAGCTCGCCCTGAACGTCGCCGACCTCGACGCCTCGGTGGCCTTCTACGCCAAGCTGTTCGGCGTCGAACCCGCGAAGCGACGCCCCGGTTACGCCAACTTCGCCCTTGCGGAGCCCCCGCTGAAGCTGGTCCTCATCGAGGGCGAGCCCGGCCAGGACACCCGCCTCGACCACCTCGGCGTCGAGGTCACCGCCACCGACCAGGTCACCGCGGCGGCGGCCCGCCTCAAGGAAGCCGGCCTCGCCACCTTCGAGGAGAACGACACCTCCTGCTGCTACGCGCTCCAGGACAAGGTCTGGGTGACCGGCCCCGGCCGGGAGCCCTGGGAGGTGTACGTCGTCAAGGCCGACGCCGACCAGATGGGCGAGGCACCCACCCTGGACGCCGCCGGCGGCGATTGCTGCGACACCACCCCCGCCGAGCAGGCCGAGCCGGTCGCATAGCGCTCCGCGCCGCCTGCGGCCCGACCGCGTCCGCCGGGATCGACGATCCCGGCGAACGCGGTCTTCTCAGTGGCCGCCGCCGCGGCGCCTCGCACCGGCGACGCGCACGGCGGCCAGGTGCCGGCGCTCCAGTACGGCGAAGCAGTGCCCTTGGTGGGGGGTGGCGGGGCGGAGGGTTTCGGGTCGTGCTTCCCAGGGGCGTCCGCCGGGGCGTTGGAGGAGTGCCACGGGGTGGTGGTGACGGTGGTAGCGGTCGATGACGCGTCCGGCGGTGCCCTTGGTGGGGTCGTACACGAGCGCACCGATTACGGCCGGCCCGCTGGATGGGGCGGGGTCCTTCACATGCCTTCCGTGGCGACGAGGACGGCGACGACCATCAGGGACCCCCAGGTCATCAAGGCGATGATGCCGCCCCACAGGGCCCCGTCCGCCGTCACCCGGTACCGATACCGCTGCCGACGACCACGGCGCGCTCGACTCCCACTCATCCCTGACCCGCCCGGACGTTCGCCAGGTGCCGGATCGTCAACGCCTCCGCGATGATCTCCGCCGCCCGACCGTTGCACCACCCCAGATACACCAACGGAGGCCGCGCCCCGTCCTCCAACACCGACAACCCCGGCAACTCGATCCGGGCCTGCTTCGCCGCAGCGGACAACAACTCGACGGCCAGATCCGCCGCCCAATCACCCCCCGGCCGCGGCGGGGCGCCGTGGTCGCCCGACCGAATCTCGGCCAACGACGGACGCGGCGGCTCAGGTGACGATGGGGGCTGAGGGTTCAGGTGTTGCATTTTTCTCCTCATGTGAGTGACACCAGTCAACTACCCACCATTGGGCGGGTGTTGTCTTCACCCAAAACTGCCCGTCCGGGCTCCGCGGCTGCAACACTGCCGAAGGAAAAGAACCCTTGAGTGGAAAATAAAAAGCCTGGTCGTGCACGGTGCAAGAGCCTTGCAACTGTGCTGCAAGACTCGGCGGATCGGGGAATTCATGAGCAACAGAAACGCATCCACCGTGCCCCGGCGGCAGCTCGGGCGGAGTGTCCGCCAACTGCGGGAGCAGGCCGGTATGACCCTGCGGGCCGCGGCCAAGCGGTTCGAGTGGTCGGAGACGACGATGTGGCGCATCGAGACCGGGCGCTCCCCGGTGCGGGCACTCGACGTGCAGATGATGTGCTCCGTCTACGGAGCGGACGAGGCAGCGACGAACGCGCTGATGGACCTGGCGCGTGAGGCCAAGACGCCGTCGTGGTGGCAAACCTTCGGGGACACGGTACCTGTGGAGTTCGATGTCCTAGCGGGCCTGGAATCGGCGGCCAGCCGTATCGACACGTATGAGTCTGACGTAATGCCGGGACTACTCCAGACTGCCGACTATGTACGCGCGGTCGTCCGGACCGTCCTCCCGCACGCGCCCTCCGAGGACATCGAAACCCGGGTACGGTTTCGGATGGCGCGACAGGCGATCCTCACCGGAACCCGGCCCCCGGTTCTCCGCGCGGCGCTGTCCGAGACGGTGTTGCGACGCCCTATTGGCGATGACCAGGTGATGGCCGCGCAACTCGCGCACCTGGTCTACATGGCAGGGCTGCCTCACATCTCGCTCCGGGTCATTCCCCTGATGGCGGGGGCACACCCGGGAGCAATCGCTGGCGCGTTCGTCGTCATGCGCTTTCCTTCCCCCACAGGAGGGGTCGGAGAGCCGACAACCGTCTACGGCGACACGTTTACCGGGGGCTACTATCACGACAAGGAGGCCGAAGTGACGCAGTACACCGCGGCATTTGAGGGCATCTGGTCCGCAGCACAGGATGAGGACGTGTCTCGCCGAATCCTCGCCGACACAGCAAGGAGTTACCAGGGTGGATAGCCGCTGGGTCAAGTCGTCCTACAGCACTCACCAGGCCAACTGCGTCGAGGTACGCACGCAGCACGGCCAGGTGGCGTTCCGCGACAGCAAGCGCACCACGGGCCCGGTCGTCTCCGTGGCCGCACCCAGCTGGAAGGCGTTCGTCGCCGACCTCCCGCGGGCCGACCACGCGTAGCCGGACCGGAGCACGCACGGCGCCCCCACCCGCCGACACCGGGATCGGGGGCGCACGTGCGTGGAACCGCAGCGGAATGAACCACTGGGGCAGGTCCACACGAGGCACTCACCAGGCCGATGGTGCGGAGGCGCCCATCTTGGAGGCGCAGACGGAACACGACGTTCTGACCATCGTCCCCGCCTTGCCTGCCAACCGGACTGACCGCCTGTTCGCGACGCGGGCCGACCGTTCGGTTCCGAGCACGGCCGACCGCTACGAGTACAAGAAGGAAGCGGGCAGCTCCGACACCCAGCACTCGTACGACACCCTGAAGGTCTGAGCGGGCGGTGTCCAAACGGGCGACAGCGCAACGCTGCCGCCCATCTCACTTCGAGGCCGCGGGAGTGCCCCGTGCTCACCCTGAATCTGCACGCCCACACCGGCCGGTGGCAGTGGGACGGCGCCCGGTACCGCAGGGGCTCCGACTGGCGCGCTCGAAATCCAGTGGAGCAGCGCCGCTGTGCGCCATTACCGTGCCGAGCCGAGTTGTCTAGGCAAGGACGTGCCGTTGTACACCCTGTGAGACCTCCCGAGTGCTGATCTGTCGCGCGTCGCGCCTGTGCGCCGCGCTGCTTTTTGCTGCGGACTTCTCACTGGAACCGGTGTGCTTCTGTGCTCAACGACTGGGTGGTCATTCCCACCTGCCTGCCGACCGTTCTCCGCCGCTGTCCCGCGTGCGGCTCCGACCGCTTCCGGGCGAACGGCAAATTCCGCGTCAACGCGAACCACAAGCTCCTCGACGCCTGGCTGCTCATGCTCTGCGCCGTTTGCGGGGACACGGCGAAGCTCACAGTCCTGGAGCGGATGAACGTGCGCTCCGTACGACCTGAGCTGCTGGACCGGATGCATGACAACGACCCTGGCCTGGCAGCCGAGTTGCTCCAGGATCCGGTCCTGCGGCGCCGGAACCGCATCGCCCTCGACTGGGCGGGCGCCTGGCGTCTCGACACCGGTGGATCGGATCACCTGGACCGCGACGTGATCGACGTCTCGGTCCGCTTCGCGGCGCGGATCCCCGTCCGGCCGGTGCGACTGATCGCTGAAGGGTGCGGTCTCTCGCGGGCCGAGGTCGAGAGACTGATCACGGAAGGCGAACTCGTTTCGGCAGTCCGGCTGAGCGGCAAGCTCTCCGGCGACTTCACCTTCACGCTCAAGCGCTGAGCCCTCCTCGGGACCAGGGGCCTGTCCGGCAAGATCCGCCGGACAGGCCCTACGGGAGGGGGCGGGCCGGGGGCGAAGGTCACCCCAGGTAGGGGTTCGGCCGATGCTCCAGGAAGTGCGTCAGCCGCAGCCGTTGGGTGTGGTGCAGGGGCAGCACGTCCAACTCGTCGGGGTGCACGAACCGAAGATCGGTGCTCTCGTCGGAGATGGCCAGCGACCCGCCGACGACCCGCGCCCGGAAGCACACGTTGAACTGTCGCCGCACTTCTCCGTCGCTGTAGGCGATGATGTGGCGTGGGTCGGTGTAGGTACCGACGAGACCCGTGATCTCCACCTCCAGCCCGGTCTCCTCCCGGACCTCCCGGACCGCCGTTCCGGGGAGCGATTCGTTCATGTCCATCCCGCCGCCCGGCAGCGCCCACAGTCCGTTGTCCCGGCGGCGCTGGAGGAGGATGCGGCCCCGGTCGTCGGTCACTACGGCGGAGGCCGCCACCACCATGCTGTTGGGCTCCGGCGCGTTCGGGTCGTCGTGGTACTCGGTCCGTGCCATGGGCTCAGCCTTCCACGAGGCCCGCGGTCTCCCACACGGCGTCGAAGCTGTTGGCGTAGGTGTCGAACATCCCCCCTGCGCCATTCCGTCGAAGATGCCAGACGGGCGCTCCGTACGCGTTCACACTCCACACGTGGGCGTTCACCAGCACTTGGTCATCTGCGTGGTACAGACTGTTGTACAGGGTCGTCCCGTGCGTCCGCAGTTCGATTCCCCGCACCCCGATCAACGGCCCGGTAGTCATCAGCGCGACACACCCACTCCCGCGGTCGACCGCTCGGCGGACGCCCGTCAGCGCATGAGCGGCAGCACGGGGTCCGTCCCCTGCGGGACGGTCGTGCCGCGCGGGGCCGGATCGGCCTGGCAGGTGACGTCACCGGCCGGGAGCTTGCCGGTGAGGAGGTAGCGGGTGGTGACCCCGTCCGCGCAGGCGCTCCGGCCCGCGCCGTAGACGCCGTGGTCCTCGCCGCCCGCCACGACCACCATCCGGGAGCCCTTCAGGTCCGCGCGCATCCCCCGGGCCTGCTTCAACGGGGTCTGGGCGTCCCACTCGTTCTGCACGATCAGCGCGCCGACGGTGTTGTCCACCCGGGTCGTCGGTTCGACCGGGTCCTTCCAGAAGGCGCAGGGCGTGATGCTGGAGGCGTAGTCGCCGTACAGCGGGTAGCGGGCCTTGTCGCGCCGGGCCTGGGCGCGGTAGGACTCCGGGTCCTTCGACCAGGAGGCGTCGTTGCAGAGGACGGACCAGGCGGCCGAGGCCCCCGGGTCGGACCAGTCGCCCAGGATCGGGAGCGTGCCGGGCGGGAACTCCCCGGCGGGCCGGCCCGCGGCCACCTGCCGCAGGTTGTCGACGACCACGGTGGCGGACCGCACGGTGTCGAAGCTGGACCACAGGGCCTCCCGGAGGCCGTCCCCGTCGAGGGAGCCGCCCTCCAGCCGGAGGGGGGCGCGGTCGGCGGCGGCGACCAGCTTCCAGAAGGACGCCCGGACCTTCGCCGGGGTGTCGCCGAGCCGGTGGGTGTCCGAGTGCCGGGCGGCCCAGCGCGTCCAGCGCTCGAACTGCCGGTGGGTCTCCGGGCCCCAGGCCCGCCACTGGCCGCGCCACGCCTCCTTGGGGTCGACGGCGCTGTCGAGCACGATCCGCCCGGCGCGCTGCGGGAACATCTGGGTGTAGACCGCGCCGAGGTAGCTCCCGTACGAGTAGCCGAGGTAGTGGGTCTTCTCCTCGCCCAGGGCCGCACGGATCAGGTCGACGTCCCGGGCGGTGTTGCGGGTGTTGAACTGGAGCAGGTCGTCCCCGTGCTTGGCCCGGCACTTGGCGGCGAAGTCGCGGTTCAGGGCGACGGCCCGGTCGAAGCCGGTCTTCGAGTACGGGTGGAGCCCCGGTCGTTGTTCCGGGGTCAGCCCGCAGGCGAGCGGGGTGCTGAGGCCCACGCCCCGGGGGTCGAAGGCGATCCGGTCGTAGCGGTCCTTCACCGCGTCCGGGACGAACGCGTCCAGCACCGGCGCCGTCCGCACCGCCTCGCCGCCGGGGCCGCCCGGGTTGAGGAAGAGGGAACCGAGGCGCTCGGTCGGCTTGGCGGCCGGTATCCGGGCCACCTCCAGGTCGATCTTCTTGCCCTCGGGCCTGCGGTGGTCCAGCGGCACGGTGACCGTGGCGCACCGCGTCCCCGCCGGAGTGGGGTAGTCGGGGTTCGTGGGGAGGTCGCAGGCCCGCCAGTCGAGGGACTGCCCCGGGGACGGGGCCGCCGGTGACGTCCCCGCCGCGGCGGCGGGGCCCGCGGTGAGGGCGGGGGAGAGACCGGTGAGGACCCCCACGGCCAGGACCGGTGCCAGATGCTTCAACCGCATGTTCCGTGACTCCTGTCGAACTGCATCGATGCACACAACACGCATGCTGTGTACAGGAGTTCACGAGCATGCCGTTCCGTCCCGGGCCGTCACATCAGTCCTGGGGACCCACCCGCCTCAACCTGCGGTCTGACCGGGAACGCCGGCGCTCCTCTCCCGGCAGGAGCGGATATCGGCCACCCCTGTCCGGTACGTGGGTGCCGGGCGGGACGGGACGAGGACGTGCCCGGGGGTCGTCCCGTCCGGGTCTGCGGGTCTCCCCTACTCCCCCGCACTCCCCCGGTCGCAGTCGAAGGACGCGGTCGCGGCCCGCTGGAACGCCCGGAAGAGCACGTCCCGGTCAGGGGTGCTCGGCACGCGCTCGCGCGCCTCGACGTACTGGAGTCCCGACTCCATGGCCAGGTACAGGCCGCCGCCGTCGCCGCAGGGCAGCACGGTCCGCCACGGCCCGACCACCGCGGACTCCGTGCCGTCGGCAGCCGTGCGCCGGTGCGTGCCCGGCGACTTCGCCACGGCCGCCAGGAGCAGCGGGTCCCGGGCCGCCGCGTAGGTCAGGTAACCGTCGGCACGCGCGGGACGGCCCGGCTCCTCGTCCAGGAACACGGTGCAGGACCACAGGCCGGCGGGGGCCGACTGGCCCGTGTCGAGGACCTTGCTGCCCGCCGGCACCAAGCCCCGCACCGGGAGGTCGTCCAGGTCGCACAGGCGCCGCTCGTCGGCCGGGCGGGGCGGGTCCGAGCGGGGCGGCCGGGGAGCGCCGGGGCGTTCGGGGAGGGTTCCGCACCCCTCCTCCTGCGCGACGGTGCGGGCGACGTCCGTGAGCAGGGCGCTCAACGCGGCGGTGTCGGGGACCGGTTCGGTGGAGTGGGCCCTGACGAAGACGGGTTGGTCGGTCCAGCACCGCTCCGGCAGCGCGACCCAGCCGTCGTGCTCCTGGAACCCGCCGGTGACCGGTCCGGAGAGGAAGGACGCCCGTGCGGGATCGGACCAGCTGCCGTCCAGGAAGGCGAAGTCCCCGCGTTCCTCGACGATCCGGACGGTCAGGCGGCCCCGCCCCCCACCGACGAGGACCGAGGACTTCTCGATCGTGCACCCGGTGTCGACCGGTCCGTCGTCGGGGCCGTTCCGCTCGGCGCTGAGCCGCCCCGCGCCGGGGAGCACCGCGTCCGCGCCCGCCGCCGGGACCAGCCCTGCGCAGAGCCGGTCGGCGGTCAGCACGTTGGTGTTGCGGTAGCCGTGCAGCAGTCCCGCGACCACGACGACCGCGAGCGCGGCGGCGGCCCAGGTCCTCCGTGGCCGCCGGGTGCGGTCCGCCGTTGCGCTCATGCCTGCCCCACCTGCCGCCGGGGCCGGGCGTCCATGGTGGAGCGGAGTTGCCTCAACACCGTCTCGAACTGCTGGAGCAGTGCGGGCGGGTACGCGGACAGCACGGCGTCCTGGCGGGCGTTGACCGGGGCGAAGAAGGCTTCGGCGCGCTCCCTGGCCAGCGGGGTGCCGCGGAGGGTGACGACGCGTCGGTCGGCGTGTTCGCGGGTGCGGGTGAGGTAGCCGGCCCGCTCCAGGCGGTTGATCAGTGCGGTCATGGCGCCCGAGGTGAGGGGGATGCGACTGCCGAGCAGGGCCGGGGAGAGCGGGGTGCCCTGGGCTTCGGCGGAAGTGATCTCCAACAGGGCGAAGGCGTCGGTGGAGTGGACGCCGATCTCGGCGGCGAAGCGTCGGCCCAGTTCGGTGAAGCCGGCGCCGTAGGAACGGAGTTCCTCCGCCAGCCGCTCGCGCCGGGCCACGGTGTCGCGGGGTGTTGAGGGGGCGCTCATCAAGCCCCTCCCTTTCTGCTCGCCCGCCCACCCGCCCTGCCGTCAACGGATCACGTGATCAATGGCGTTGACAGCCCGTGAGGCATCAACATACCTTCCCCGAAAAGTCACTTCACCATAAAGATTCTTACCGCTGGAGCCTGTATGCCGCACGCACCCCACCTGCCCGACCTCGACCCCTTCGCCCCGACCCTCCGCGGGCTGACCGAACCCGACCCGGGTCGCGCCGCCCTGCGCGCCGCCGGCCCCCTGGTCCAGGTGGACGCCCCGGCCGGGGGGCGGGCGTGGATCGTGACCGAGATGTCCCTGGCCCGTGCGGTGCTCGTGGACCCCCGGTTCTCCAAGGACCCCGCCTTCGCGCCGGCCGACTGGGACCGGGAGACCGCCGGGCTCGAACCGACCGCCGCCGAGCAGCCGGCCCTCACCACCCTCGAAGGCCCCGACCACGCCGCACTGCGACGGGCCCACGCCCCCCTCCTCAGCACCCAACGCATCCAGGAGCGGTCCGACCGGGTCCACGAGATCGCGCGGACGTTACTCGGCACACTCGCCGCCGAGCGCACGGAGGTCGACCTGATGGCCGACTTCAGCACCCGCTACCCGCTGACCGTCCTCCTCGACCTGTTGGGCGTCCCCCTCGACCTGGTAGACCGGGCCGCCGACGCCTGCCGGCGGATGCTCGGCGAGGAACCCGGCGCGCAGGGCCGCGCCATCGCGGAACTCCGCGAACTCTCCGCCGCCGGGCTCGGCGAGGACGCCCGGGGACTCGCCGCCGAACTGCGCGACCGGGTGCCCGCGCACACCACCGAGGAGCAGTTGCACTACCACCTGTTCACCCTGGTCTTCGCCGGGCAGCTCACCACCGACGCCGCCCTCGGGTTCCTGGTGGCCCGCGCCCTCGCCGGACCCCCGCACCGGCGCCCGACCGACCGGGAGGACGACGACGCCCTGGTCCGCGAGACGCTCCGACAGCACCCCCCGGCTCCCTTCACCCTCTGGCGGTTCACCACCACCGAGGTCGAGCTGGCCGGCGCCCGACTGCCCGCGCGCGCACCCCTGACCATCGACGTCCAGGGGATCAACACCGACCCGGGCCGCTCCCCCGGGCCGGACCTGGCCTTCGGGGCCGGCCCGCACTTCTGCATCGGCGCCCAGCTCGCCCACCTCGAACTGCGCGCGGTGGCCTCGGTGCTGCGGACCGACTTCCCGAGGGCCCGGCTCGCCGTCCCCTTCGAGGAGCTCAGGCAGACGAGCCCGGGCGGACTGATGGGCAGCCGACTGACCGCCCTGCCGGTCCTCCTGCACGGCTGACGCCGAACGGCGCGGCGGCGGACCGGGGTCCGTCACCGCGCCGTTCGGTGCTGGTGCGCTCGGGGGATCACTCCCACTCGATGGTGCCCGGGGGCTTGCTGGTGACGTCGAGGACGACCCGGTTGACGTCCGCGACCTCGTTGGTGATGCGGGTGGAGATCCGGGCGAGGACCTCGTACGGCATCCGAGTCCAGTCGGCGGTCATGGCGTCCTCGGAGGAGACCGGGCGCAGCACGATCGGGTGGCCGTAGGTGCGGCCGTCGCCCTGGACGCCGACGCTACGGACGTCCGCGAGGAGGACCACCGGGCACTGCCAGATCTCGCGGTCCAGGCCGGCCGCGGTCAGCTCCTCGCGGGCGATGGCGTCGGCCTCGCGCAGCAGGTCGAGCCGGTCGCGGGTGACCTCGCCGACGATGCGGATGCCGAGGCCGGGGCCGGGGAACGGCTGGCGCTGGACGATCTCCTCGGGCAGGCCGAGTTCGGCGCCGACCATCCGGACCTCGTCCTTGAACAGCTTGCGCAGCGGCTCGACGAGCTGGAACTCCAGGTCCTCGGGGAGGCCGCCCACGTTGTGGTGGGACTTGATGTTGGCGGTGCCGGTGCCGCCGCCGGACTCCACCACGTCCGGGTAGAGGGTGCCCTGGACCAGGAACTCCACCGGCTGGTCGTTCGGGGCTCCGGCGACGATCTCGGCCTGGGCCTGCTCGAAGACCCGGATGAACTCCCGGCCGATGATCTTGCGCTTCTCCTCGGGGTCGCTGACCCCGGCGAGCGCGGCCAGGAAGCGCTCGGACGCGTCGACGACCTTGAGCTGCACCCCGGTCGCGGCGACGAAGTCCTTCTCGACCTGCTCGGTCTCGCCCTTGCGCATCAGCCCGTGGTCGACGTAGACGCAGGTGAGCTGATCGCCGATGGCGCGCTGGACCAGGGCCGCGGCGACCGCCGAGTCCACCCCGCCGGACAGGGCGCAGATCGCGCGCTTGGTGCCGACCTGGGCACGGATCGCGGCGACCTGCTCCTCGATAACGTTGCCGGTGGTCCAGTCGGGCTCGATGCCGGCGGCCCGGTACAGGAAGTGCTCCAGCACCTGCTGGCCGTGGGTGGAGTGCAGCACCTCGGGGTGGTACTGCACGCCGTACAGCTTCTTCTCGTCGTTCTCGAAGGCGGCGACCGGGACCACGTCGGTGGAGGCGGTGACGGTGAAGCCCTCGGGGGCGGCGGAGCAGGCGTCGCCGTGGGACATCCACACGGGCTGCTCGACGGGGGTGCCCTCGAAGAGGGTGGAACCGCCCTTGCTGACGTGCAGCGGGGTGCGGCCGTACTCGCGGGCGCCGGTGTTGTCGACGGTGCCGCCGAGGGTGGTGGCCATGAGCTGGAAGCCGTAGCACATGCCGAAGACCGGGACGCCGGCCTCGAACAGGGCGCGGTCGATGCGGGGGGCGCCTTCGGCGTACACCGAGGACGGGCCGCCGGAGAGGATGATCGCCGCCGGGTTCTTGGCGAGCATCTCCGCGACCGGCGTGGTGCTGGGGACGATCTCGCTGTAGACCCGCGCCTCGCGGACACGGCGGGCGATGAGCTGGGCGTACTGCGCGCCGAAGTCGACGACCAGGACGGTCGCGGGGGCGGCGGCAGCGGGAGTCGCTGAGGACACGGGGAGCCTTCCGGCGGTGGAGCGGGTGTGCGGACGCGGCGGCGGTGGCCGCCGCGGGCCCGGTCTGGCGGGTCGGGTCGGTCACGCCGCGGGGCGTGGACACGACTCCTGCCCCCGATTCTAACGGGGCCTCCGCGGACCCCCGCGTCTCAGCATCCGAGCGGGTCCGGGGCGGACTGGCCGGGCCCGCGGACGTCCGGGCATACTGGCCCGGTGATCGCACACCCGACCTCCGTCTTTACCTATGGCAACCGGCCCGCCGGCTGCCGTGGTCGTGCTGCTTGATCATCTAGACGAGCACTCTCCAGGCGCCCCGGGCCGACAAGGCCCGGGGCGCCTGGTCGTTCCCGGACCGGGTCGGCCCGCGGCTCCCCCGCCCCACCCACCCCGAGGAGCACCCGTGACCAGCACCGCCACCACGACCGACCCGCAGCGCACCCCCGCGCCCGACACCCCCGAGCGCACCGGCGCCCGCACCGAGGAGGCCGCCGGGACCATCGCCGGGGCCCGGGAACGCATCGACGCCCTGGACGACCGGATCATCGGCCTGGTGCAGGAACGCATCGCGGTCTCCGCGGTGATCCAGCAGACCCGGATCGCCTCCGGCGGGCGCCGGGTGAACCTCTCCCGGGAGATGGAGGTGCTCGACCACTTCCGCGGGGCGCTGGGCAAGCCGGGCACCGCGCTCGCGATGACCCTGCTGGAACTCTGTCGGGGTCGCATCTGAGTTCGGGGCCGCTCTCACCCGTACGGAGCGTGACCGGTGCGGCGCGGACGTCGTTGGTCCGGGTGTCCGTGCCAGCCAGGGGCGGGCGAGCACCACGCGTGGCTCGGCCGGAGCGATGAGACGTGCGGATCGTGCCGCAGGTCGTGGGACCTCGCTCCGGCGTCCGTGACCGGACGGCAGGGGACAGCAGCCCGGTCACCCCAGTGAACGGCCGGCTCCGGGGACGCCCGGGGTCGGCCGTATCCGGGGGCCGGTCCCGCCCGCACGTTCGCACCACCCGCACTCCCCCGCACCTCCCTCCCGCGGCGCCGCCCTCCCCCCTCCCGGCGCCGCCCGTGCGGCGCTGACGCTGCCCTGACGTCACCGCCGCCCCGAAGGCCCCGCGGCCCCGCACCGCGGGGCCTTCGCCGTGCCCGCACCGGACCTAGTGATCCACGACACACAGGAAACTGTCGGGTGGGCGGACAACCATCGCACCGCAGCACGTGTCACACCTTCTGACACCGGGGCCCCGTCCGCGTCCGCGCGGAGTTCCCCACCCCTGGCGCCCCCGGCGTCGCGTACGTGACGAGGTCGTATGAAGCTCCGCCGCGCCATGGTCCTGGCGACCGCCACCGCAGCCCTGGCCCCGGTCGTCCTGCTGTCCGCACCGGTGGCGGTGGCCACGGAACCCGACACCAGCACCTCCGCCGAGGCGTCGACCTCGCCGAGCCCGTCCCCGTCGACGGACGGGGACGCGTCGAGCACGCCGTCCACCGACGCCTCGACCACCCCGTCCGCCTCCGCGTCCACGTCCGCGACGCCGTCCGGAACGGCGGAGAAGCCCGGGGAGGCCGACGCCGCCGAGGGGGACGCGGCCACCGAATCGGCGAGCGCGCCCGCCTCTCCCTCCTCGGCCCCGTCCTCGCCGGCCCCCGACGCCACGGACGGCGAGGACGGGGAGCCCCAGAACCCCGACGAGCTGCCCTGGTGCGGCATGCTCGACGACGAGCGGGGCGACGAGGACCCGGCCCTCACCACCGAGGTGAGCGGGTTGCCCGGGCGGATCGTCGCCGGCTCCGGCTGGCACGAGTTCACGATGACCTCCACCAACACCTCCGAGGCGACCCTCAACGACGTCGCGTTCTACGCCGAGGTGGAGAACTTCGAGATCGACGACGTGAACGAGTTCCTCTCGCCCTACGCCTCGCTCCAGTACTTCGACCCGGAGGACGGCCGCTGGCGCGAGATCCGCGGCACCGAGGAGTTCGAGACGGACGTCGTGATCGAGTGGGCCGGCGGCTACTTCACCGGCGTCGAGACCATGAAGCCGCAGGACTACCTCACCAGCAAGCTGCGCCTGTCGATCCGGAAGGACGCCCCGGTCGGCGACGGGTACGCCTTCGGCTCCGGCGGCTACGTGGACGCCGTGAACGGCGAGGCCTGCGTCGTGGACGGTCTCGGGTCCGACCTGTACTTCACCGTCCTCGCGCCGGGCAGCAGCAACGAGGAGCCGGGCGAGGCCGAACCCGGCGAGGGCACCGCCCGCCCCGGACCGGGCAAGGGCCCCGGGGAGGGCACCGGCTCCCGCCCGCAGGGCGGGGTGGACCAGCAGCCGATCACCGGCAACCTCGCCGCCACCGGCTCCTCCTCGGCCCTGCCGACCATCGGCGCCATCGGCGGCGTCGCCGTCCTGGCCGGTGCGGGCGCACTGCTGTACGTGCGCCGGCGCAAGGCCGCCGACACCAGGGCGTAACCGCCCCCCAGACGTGGCGCCCGGCCGGTCAGCGCAGCCGGAGGGTCCGCAGCGCCCGCAGCCCGCGGTTCATCAACTCGGCGTACCGGGCGTCGGTCATGCCGAACGCCGGCCCCAGCGGCAGGATCCGCTGCTCGGCGACGGTCTGCGCCTCGGTGTACCTGAGGATGCCCTCGGAGCCGTGACGACGGCCCAGACCGGAGTCCTTCATCCCGCCCATGGGGGCGCCGGCGCTGCCGTACGCCGCCGCGTAGCCCTCGTTGACGTTCACGGTGCCGGTGCGCAGCCGGGCGGCGATCGCCCGGCCCCGGCGGGCGTCCCGGGTCCACACCGAGGAGTTGAGCCCGTACGGCGTGGCGTTGGCACGGGCCACCGCGTCCCGCTCCTCGGCGAAGCGGTACACCGAGACCACCGGCCCGAAGGTCTCCTGCCCGTGCACCGCCATCCCGGGCGCCACCCCCTCCAGGACGGTCGGCTCGTAGAAGTAGGGGCCGACGTCGGGGCGCGCCGCCCCGCCGGTGAGGACCCGGGCGCCGGCGGCCACCGCCTGGTCCACGTGCGCGGTGACGGTAGCCAGTTGACGGGGGCCGACCAGGGAGCCCAGGTCCGTCCCGTAGGCGAGGGCGGTGCCCAGCCGCAGCGCCCGGGTCCGGGCCACGAACCGCTCCAGGAAGGCGTCCGCCACCGACTCGTGGACGTACAACCGCTCGATGGAGACGCAGAGTTGGCCGGCGGACGAGAAGCAGGCGCGGACCGCGCCGGCCGCCGCCCGCGCCACGTCAGCGTCGGCCAGTACCAGCATCGCGTTCTTGCCACCGAGCTCCAGGGAGGCGCCGATCAGCCGGTCGGCGGCGCCCCGGGCGACCTCGCGGCCGGTGGCGGTGGAGCCGGTGAAGGAGACGTAGTCGGCGTGCCGCACCATCTCGGGCCCGATCACCGGGCCCTCGCCGAGGACGATCCGGAAGACCCCCGCCGGCAGGCCCGCCTCGACCAACAGGCCCCGCGCCCACAGGGCGGTCAGCGCGGTCTGCGTGTCCGGCTTCATGACCAGGGCGTTGCCCGCCGCGAACGCGGGCAGGGCGTCGCCGATCGACAGCTCCAGCGGGTAGTTCCACGGGGCGATCTGGCCCACCACTCCGCGCGGCCGGCGCAGTTCGGTGGCCCGGGTGAAGACGGGCAGCGCCCCGAGGTGGCGCCGGGGCCGCAGGTGGGCCGCCGCGCGCAGGCCGTAGTGGCGGGCGGCGACGGCCACCGCCTGGATCTCCTCGTGGGCGTGCAGCCGGGTCTTGCCGGTCTCCACCTGGATCAGGTCGAGGACCTCGTCCTGCCGGCTCAGCAGCAGGTCGTGGAAGCGCAGCAGGACCGCGGCCCGGCGGCGGACCGGGAGGGCGGCCCAGGCCGGCCGGGCGGCGCGGGCGGCGGCGAAGGCGGTCGCCACGTCCTCGGGGGCGGCCTGCGGCAGCTCCGCCAGGTCGGCGCCGGTGAGCGGGGTGCGGGTGACGGTGCGCTGCTCGCCGGGCACGTCGCGGGTGAGCCGGGCCACCAGGGCGGGGGTCACCACCTCGGCCGGGGTGCGGGCGCCGGGCGGGGTGGCGGCGGTGGGGTTGCGGTGCGCCGCCGACCCGGCGGGCGGGCTCGGGGCGGGCGCGGTGGTCGGCGAATCCGTCATGGACGTGAGCGTAGGCGCCCGTCCCCGGATTTGGATACTCGACGGTAACCTCCGGGGCCGCCGGGCCCGGGGCCGTCAGCGGAACCGGAGGGTGTCGGCGGCGGTGGCCAGGTGCGCCCGCGCCCGCGCGGCGTCCCCGGCCGGGGCGGTGACCCGGAGGAGGACCAGGCGGTCGGCGTCCTGCCAGGCGAGGTCGGCGGTGAGCCGTTCGCCGTCCTTCCCCTTGCCGCCGTCGGCGAGGCGCTCCCAGCGGGCCGCCGGCAGGCCCCGGTGGGTGGTGGTGCGCACCTCGGCCGTGCGGTCCTTGCCGGTGTCGTGCTCCGCGCGCAGCGCCCCGGCCGGTCCGTCGGGGTGGCGGGCGGCGGTGCGGACCTCGATGCGGACCGTGCCGTCGGGCGAGGCGTAGCCGGTGCGCTCGCCCCGGGTGAACCGGGCGAAGCCCTGCGGAACGGCGAGGGTGAACCCGGCCGGGTCCTCGACCAGCCGGTATCCACCGGGCGCCCGCACGGCCCGGCCGGCCGGCGGGGCCGTGGTGGGGGTGCTCGCCGGGGCGACCGCGGCCGGGGCGCCCACGGCGCCCGGGGCCCGGGACGGGGTGGCGCTCGGCAGCGCACCGCGGGGGCCGGCCTGCCGGGTGTCGTTGCCGGGGTGGGTGGTGCCGGGCCGGGGCGCGCTCCGGCCCGGGCCGGCGGGACGGGCCGGTGGGACGGAGGAGGTGGCCGCCGGGGTCCGGAGCGAGGTCGGGCCCGCGACCACGGGGCGGTCGTCGCCGTGCCGCCCCAGGTCGAACAGCGCCACCCCGCCCGCGACCACGGCCCCCGCCACCGCGGCGGCCAGCACCGCGACCAGCACCGTGCCGCGGGGCATCCGGGCCGGGGCGGCGGGCACCGGGGCCACCGGCTCGCGGTCGACCGGTTCGGGGGCCGCGACGCCGCCGGACGGCACCGGGTGCACCACCGGCAGCGGCGCCTCCTCGGGGAGGGCGCCGGGCACCGACTCCGGTTCCGGAGCGGCGGCGGACCGGCGGTCCGCTCCGGCCGCGGGCGGGGTGCCGGGGACCGGCGCCCCGGCGAGGGCCGCGTGCAGCAGGCGTTCGGCCTCCGCCACCCCCAACCGGCGGGCGGGGTCGCGCTCCAGCAGGCCGGCGACCACCGGCAGCAGCGGCCCCGCCTCGGCGGGCGGGCGGACCTCCTCGACCACGACCGCGTGCAGGGTGCCGCTGAGCGAGCCGCGCCGGAACGGCGAGCGCCCGGTCAGCGCCGTGCACAGCAGCGCCCCCAGCGACCACAGGTCGGCCTCCGGGCCGCCCGGGCCGCCGGAGACCCGTTCGGGCGCGCTGTACTCGGGCGAGCCGACGAAGAGGCCGTCCTCGGTGAGGGTCCCGGCGCCCGGCACCCTGGCCACCCCGAAGTCGGTGAGGACGACCCGGTCCGAGCCGGCCTCCAGCAGCACGTTGTCGGGCTTGAGGTCGCGGTGCAGGACGCCGGCGGCGTGCGCGGCGCGCAGGGCGCCGAGCAGGGCCAGCCCGATGCGGGCGACCTCCTCGACCGGTCGGGGGCCGTGGGCTGCCACCCGGTCGGCGAGCGAGCCGCCCGTCACCAGCTCCATCACGATGTAGGCGTCCTCGTCGTGCTCCACCACGTCGTGGACGACCACCACGTTCGGGTGCCGCAGGGCGGCGACGGCCCGCGCCTCCCGCAGGGTGCGGGCGCGCACCCGGCGGGCGGCGGCGCCCCGGAGGGTGGGATCGGCGTCCAGTCTCTTCACCGCGACCAGGCGGCCGAGGAGTTGGTCCTCGGCGCCCCACACGACGCCCATGCCGCCCCGCCCGAGGCGGGATTTCAGCAGGTAACGCCCGTCTATGAGTCGGGACTTGGCACCCATGTCGGCCTTTTCACGGCCCCCCTCGGTCCCCATGCAGCCCATCATGCACCACAGTCGGGGGGCCCAGGTCAGGTTCCGTCGGGCTGCTCCCGCCAGCTCCCCAGCACCGTCCGGAAGTGTTCGCGCAGGGTCGGCCAATCCGCCTCGGGACCGGACATGTAGATGGCGTACTCGACCCCATCACGGCTGATGTACGCCTGCTCTATCGCCCGGCGGGGGCCGGGTGCGGTCTCGCTGCCGCCGGAGATCCAGCTGAACTCCCAGTGGGCGCCGGGGCGGTCCCGGAAGGTGTTGGGCCGCAGGTCGGCCCGGGTGTAGTCGGTCAGCCGGGAGGAGAGCTGGCTCTCCAGGTCCAACAGGTGGGTGTACGAGCTGTCGAAGTCGGGTTGGGTGACCACGCCGATCCTCAGCAGGCGCTCGCCGCCGTCCGGGGTGTAGTCGATCTGACCGTTCGTCACCGTTCGTTCCCAGCCCTGGGGGACGGCGAGGCTGAAGCCCGTCGGATCGGTCACCCGCGTCCAGCCGGCGGGCACCGTGTCCGCGCCGTCGGCGGTGACCGCCGGCGTCGGGGAACCGACCGTGCTCGGGGTGCCGGCCCCGCCCTCGGGGACCTTGGCGGGGGTGTTCGTCGCAGGGGTGCGCGGGTCGGCGGGCGGTGCACCGGCCTCGCCGGAGGGGCTCGCGCTGACGGTCGGCGCGGCGGTGTCCTTCCGCTCCTGGTCCACGTACCGCAGCACCAGTGCCCCGCCCACGCTGAGGACCACCACGGCGGCGGCCCCGGCGAGGACCCCGTACCAGCGGGGCCGGCGGGCCGGGGCGGGCGGCGCCGGGAGCGGGGTCGGGGCGGGCGGGGTGTGCGCGGGCGCCACGGGCGGGGGCGGCGGCAGCGGGGTGGAGGTCATCGGGGTGGAGGTGGTGGGCGCGGCGGACAGCGCGGCGGCGGCCCCGGAGCCCCCGGGCCGGCCGGGGGCCGGCGGGGCGGCGGGTTCGACGGGCGGCGGAGCGGCGGCCAGCGCGGCGAGGGCCGCCGGGTCCACCGGGCGGGTCGGGGTGTAGCCGGCGGCGGGGCCGGTCTCCACCGGCCAGCGGCCCTCGGCCGCCTCGGCGAGCATCCGCTCCACCTCCTCGGCGTCGGGCCGGGCCTCCGGGTCCTTGCGCAGCAGGGCGGCGATCACCGGGGTGAGCGGTCCGGCGTGCGCGGGCGGTGCGGGCTCCTCGTCGACGACGGCCTGGAAGGTGCCGAGCGCGCTGGGCCGGCGGAACGGGGAGACGCCTTCGACGGCGGTGTAGAGGGTGGCGCCGAGCGCCCACAGGTCGGCGGCGGCTCCCGGTTCGCCGCCGCGCACCCGCTCGGGGGCGAGGTAGTCGACGGAGCCGACGATCTCCCCGGTTTTGGTCATGCCGCTGTCGCCGTCGACCTGGGCGATGCCGAAGTCGGTGAGCAGCACCCGCCCGTCCTCGGCCAGCAGCACGTTGGCGGGCTTGACGTCCCGGTGCAGCACCCCGGCCTCGTGGGCGGCCCGCAGCGCCCGGGCGACCCACAGTCCGGTGCGGGCGGACCGTTCGGCGTCCACCCGGCCCTGCTCCTGGATGGCGTCGGCCAGCGAGCCGCCTTCGACCAGCTCCATCACGATCCAGGGGCGTTCGTCGTGTTCGAGGACGTCGTGCACGGTCACGACCGCGGGATGGGTGATCCGGGCGGCGGCCCGGGCCTCGGCCCGGGTGCGGTCGAGCAGGACCGGCCGGTCGCGTTCGGCGGCGTACAGGGCCGCCGTCAACTCCTTGACGGCCACGGTGCGGTGCAGCACCTCGTCACGGGCGCGCCACACCCGCCCCATGCCGCCGCGGCCTATGCACTCCTGGATCCGGTAACGCCCTGCGAGCAGCACGCCGTTCATCTGGTTCACGTTCCCCCGTGGTGTGGTGACAGGCACCCAGGGTAAGGAGCCCGACGCGGTGGGGGAACACGTGGGTCAGCCCTTGGCCTGGTAGGTGGCGGCGGCCTGTTCGTAGAGCCGGGTCACCTGGTCGCGCTCGCCCTCCGGCCCGCGCATCTGGACGATGTGGTAGCGGCCGTCGACGATGATCGCCCGGTTGCGCACGAAGAGTTCGCCGCCACCGGAGTCGGTCCAGGTGAACTGGCCCTCGCCGCTGATCTGTCCGCCGACCTCGATGGTGCGCATGCCGCTGGAGGTGGACCAGGTCGAGTCCCGGAAGGGCCCGAGTTCGCGCTGGCTCTCCCGCATGTAGGCCAGGGGCTCGGGACCGTACTCGGAGACCGCGTCCCGCCCCGGGACCAGCAGGAGTTGGAAGGTGCCGTCGGTGTAGACGATCTGTCCGCTGGCGTTCTTGGCCTGGCGTTCCCAACCGTTGGGGACGGCGACCCGGAAGCCCTCGGCGTCCTTGCGGAGGGCGAAGCCGTCCGGGACGGCGGGCTGTGCGGCGTCGGGCACCGGGGTGCCGGCCTTGTCGGGCCGGCGGGACTCCTCGGGCTCGCGGTCCGCCCCGGCGTCCCGGTCGGCGGCGGGGTCGGGACCCTTCGGCTCCCCCGCGGCGGGGGTCGGGCCGGCGCCGAGGGAACTGGTCCGCTGGCCGCCGGCCTCGGGGTCGGCCTCGGGCATGAACACCAGGGCGTAGGCGACCACCCCGGCGAGCCCGGCCATCACCAGCACCAGGAGGGTCCGCCCGAGCCGGGCGGGCGCCGGGCGGCCGGCGCGCTTCTGCCGACGCGGGCGCCCCGGGGCGGCGTCGGGCCGCTCCGCGCGGTCCTGGTCCCGCTTGCGGTGCCGGGGCGGGGCCTCGGCGGCGCGGGCGCGCTTCTTGCGCCGGCGCAGGAGTTCGCCGCGCCGGCGCACGATCGGCAGCCGCCGCGGGTCGGGCGGCGGCAGGTCGACCACCAGGGTCCCGGAGTCCGGCTCGGGCGCCGAGCGGACCAGGGAGCGCAGCCAGCCGCGCAGTTCCTCGAAGTCGGGTCGTTCGGTGGGGTCCTGACGGAGCAGCGACTCCACGACCGGCCGCAGCGGTCCGCACTCCTCGGCGAACGCCGGCGGTTCCGCACAGACCAGCTGGACGAGTTCGGCGGTGCTGTCCTCGGGGTACGGGGCGTGGCCCTGCACGGCCCGGAAGAGCAGCGCGCCGAGCGCCCACAGGTCGGTCGAGGGGCCGATGGGCGCGGCGAGCTGCCAGTTCTCGTGGACGGGGCCGGCCTGTTCGGGGGCCCAGCGTTCGGTGACCGGTCCGACGAGCGCCGTCCGGGCCTGCCGGGCCCGTTCGGCGGCGAGCGCGCTCGCGGGACCCCGGCGCGGTGCGCCGGTCCGCTCGCCCCACTCCCCGGCCGGGGCCTCGGCACCGGCGGGCGGGGTCGTCGGCTCGGCCGGGGACCCGGCCTGGGCCGGGACCCGCAGCGGGTCGGGGACGACGGGCAGCGGCGCGGTGTCGGCGGCGGCCCTGGGCAGGGCGCCGTGCCAGGGCGTCTCGGGCGCGGGCGCCGGGGCGGAGCGGACGCCGTAGGGGTCGGTGATCCGGCCGTGCGGGGCCTGGGGGGCGGGGGACTCGGCGGGGGCGGGGGGCAGTCCCGCGTTCCGCTGTTCCTCGCTGAGCCGGGCGGCGGCCCGGGCGCCGGCCCGGTAGGCGGCGATGGCCCCGGCGCGGGCGGCCCGGACGTCGGTGCCGGCCGCGGGCAGTCGGGGGCCCGGCTCGCCCGGGGCCCCGGGGTGCGGGGCGGCACCGGTGGCCTCGGCCCAGGTGCGGCCGGGGCCGCCCGGGGCGTCCGGGCCGGGGAGCGGGCCGGTACCGGACCAGGGGCCGGCGACGGTGGCCCGACCGGTGCCCGGCGTCCGGCCGAAGCCGTCGTCGACGTGCCCGCGGGGGGTGGCCGCCGGGTCACCGCCGGACTCGGCGTCGGGGCGCGGGTCGTATCCGCACAGGGCCTCTTCGGCGGCGCCGGCGGCGAGCCCGGTGAGCATGACCCGGCCGTCGTCGAGGACCAGCACCGTGCGGGCGGTGATGTTGCGGTGGACCCAGCCGTGGGCGTGCAGGGCGCGCAGTCCGGTGAGGATGTCCGCGGCGACCTCGGCGGCCCGGTAGGGGGACAGGAGTTCCTCGTCGAGGTACGTCGACAGGGGACGGCCGGCGACGAGTTCGCTGACGATCCAGAGCGAGCCGCCGTCGGCGAAGACGTCGAAGACCTGGTCGAGCCGGGGGTGGTCGGGCAGGTGGGCGGCGGCCTGGGCCGCCTCGATCGCCCGGCGCACGGCGGGGTCGCTGGCGCGGGCGACGGCCGCGCGGCCCGACTCGTTGAGGGCGAAGCCCTCGGGCAGTCCGTCCGCGTCGAGCACCTCGGCCTCGACGATCTCCGGCAACGGGACCTGGCGGACCAGGACTTCCTGTCCGCTGTGGGTGTCGAACGCCCGCAGGTACGCCGCTTCCTCGTCGGACGGCGCGAGGGGCAGGCGGTAGCGGTTGGCGAGCACGCGCCCCGCGTAGTCGTCCACGGCGTCCCCCTGTCCGGTGGTCCGGGTTTCCGTCGATCGGTTCGGTATGTCGCGCGTCCGCGGCCCGTAGCGTACGGTCCGCGACCCTTCACGATACGTGCCCCGGGCCGGACGTCGAGCACGGATGACGGATCTCGTCGCACCTTCACCCGGGACAGCGGGCGGAACCCGAGGTTCCGGCGGTCCGCATTCCCGAACAACCGGACGGACCCGGTCGGTACGGACAGCGGCCGCGGCGGACGCCGGGTCAGGAGCGGGGGCGGCGGGGGGTCACGGCTTGGGCCGGAAGGTCTCGGTGAAGGTCCGCCAGGTCCGCTTGCGCTCCTCGCCGCTCCAGTCGGCGGCCTTCGCGGTGTACATCAGGGCGTACCCCTGACGGGAGTTGACGACGAAGCCCCGGTTGTTCACCCGGTACGTGGTACCGCCCTCGACGTAGGTGAACTCCCAGTCGGCGGCCTCCCACCCCCGGTAGTCGACCGCCGCGATGCGGATCCGCTCGTACTGGGCGCGCCGCATGGCCCGCTCCTGGTTGCGCCAGTCGGCGACGGCGTCGTCCTTGGGCGTGGCGGTCCAGCCGACCAGCAGCCGCTGCCCGTTCGGGCCGGTGTACCGGGCGCCGCCGAGCCCGTTCGAGGCGAACTTCCACCCCTCGGGCAGCCCCACGGAGAACCCCTGGTCGTGCCGGTGGGTGGCGGCCGCCCCGGTGCCGGCGCCCCGCCCCGGATCGGCCTTCCCGTCCTCCTTGGCGTCCGCCGCGCCCTCGTCCGCCTTCCCGTCGCCCTTCTCGCCGGTGGCCGCCCCGTCCGGGCCGCCGCCCGGAGCGGTGCCCTCGCCGGGGTCGGCGCCCCGCTCGCCGGCATCCGGCTGCTTCCCGCCGGCCCCCTCCGCCGGGGTCTTCGCCCCGGTGTCGGCGCCCTCCGCGGCGCCGCTGGCGGCGACCTTGTCACTGCCCTTGCTCTCCGTGCCCGGGTCGTCGTCGCGCAGGCTGAGGGCCACCACGCCGGCTATCACCGCGAGCGCCACCACGGCGGCGATCACCAGCAGGGTGCGCCGGGGCACCACGTCGGTGAGCGAGGCGCCCGGCGCGGACCGGCTCGCCACCGCCTCGCCCGGGGCGGTCGGCCCGCCTGTGGCGCCCGGCCGGGCGGGGGCGAACCCGGTGCCGGTGGCGCCCGGCAACGGCCCGTAGGCCCCGCCGGCGGCCGGGCCGCGAGGCGGGGCCGCCGGCGGGGACGGGGGCGCGGACGGCACGGGGGGCGGGCCGGCGGGCCGGGCCGCCACCGCGCCGCCGGCGGCGAGGGCCGCCGCACCGGCTCCCTGGGCCTTGCGCAGGGACCGCTTCCTGCGCTCCGGTGTGCGCTGCGCCAGCGCCTCCGGGGTCACCACCGGCATGGCGATGAGCACCGTGGGGTCGGCGGGGGGCTCCGCGGGGGCGTCCGGGGCGCTCAGCACCGCGGTGAGCAGGGCGCGCGCGCCGGCGTCGTCGAGTCGCTGTGCGGGGTCCTTCTCCAACAGCCCGTAGATGACCTCCTCCAGCGGACCCGCGTTCTGCGGCGGATCGACGGGTTCGGTCATCACCGCGGTCAGGGTCGCGATGGCGGAGCCCTTGTCGTAGGGCGGCACGCCCTCCACCGAGGCGTAGATCAGCCCGCCCAGCGACCAGAGGTCGGCGGCCGGGCCGGGGCGGTGGCCGCGGGCGCGCTCCGGCGAGATGTACGAGGGGGCACCGACGAGCATGCCGGTGGAGGTGATGGACGGGTCGCCCTCGACCTGGGCGATGCCGAAGTCGGTGAGGACCACCCGGCCGTCGTCGGCGATGAGCACGTTGGACGGCTTCACGTCCCGGTGCAGGATGCCCTCGCGGTGCGCGGCGCGCAGCACGTCGAGGACGGCGAGGCCGACTTCGGCGGCCCGCCGGGGTTCGAGCAGGCCGTCCTCGCGGATGGCCTCGGCCAGGGACTTGCCCTCGACGAGTTCCATCACGATCCACGGCCGGTCGTCCTCGTCGACCACGTCGAAGACGGTGACGGCGCTGTTGTTGCGGATGCGTGCGATCGCCTTGGCCTCCCGCAGGGTGCGGGTGATCAGACGGCGCTTCTCCTCCTCGTCGATGCTGTTGGGGAAGCGGAGTTCCTTGACCGCGACGGTCCGGCCGAGGGTCTCGTCCTCGGCGCGCCAGACGGTGCCCATGCCGCCGCGCCCGAGGACGTCGCCGAGGCGGTAGCGGCCGGCGAGCAGCCGTCCGCCGGTCGGGGGCGCGGGCCGGCCGCCCCGGGCCGCGTAGCCGGTGGCCGGTCGGTCGCCCCCGGCGGAACGGGCCGCACCCCGTCCGCGTTCGTCGGCCGCCGGTTCCGGGGCCGCCCGGTCCGTCGATCGTTCGTCAGCCCCCGCACGGGCTGGGGTGGTCGAGGGCGTGTCCGACTGTGCGCCGGGCCTCTCGTCGCTGCGCCCCCCGGTCGGAGCGGCCACGTCCTCCCGACGGGCCCCGCCCCTCTGCTCCGCGTCCGACATGAGTCCCCTCTGCAACCCGCCCTGACAGAGCCTTCATTGTCCCCCACCGGGTGACGGCCCGGCGCCCCGGGTCGTCCGGCACCGCCGGGGACCGGATCGGGGCAAGACCGGCGTCGGGTCCGGGCCCGCGGCGCGGGCCGCGCCGGCGCGCGCCGCCCCGTGCGGGCACTGTCCCCCGCCGGCCGCCGCAGGGCAAGCCGGTGCGCGGCGTGGCATGCGCCACTCCCGGTCAGCGGCCGTCCGGGGGGCGGGAGTTAGGGGGGTCAGCCGAGCGGCACGATGTCGGGGGCGCCGAGTCGCGCCGCGTCCGCGGTGAGGTCGTCCGGCTGCCGCTGGGACTCCCGCTCGGCCTCCACCCGCTTCTCGTAGTGCTGCACCTCGCGGTCGGTCCGGTCCGCGTCCCAGCCGAGCACCGGGGCCATCAACTCCGCCGCCTCGCGGGCGCAGCGGGTGCCCCGGTCGAAGGTCTCGATGGAGATGCGGGTGCGTCGGGTGAGGACGTCGTCGAGGTGGCGGGCGCCCTCGTGGGAGGCGGCGTAGACGACTTCGGCGCGCAGGTAGTCGTCGGCGCCGGTGAGGGGTTGCCCGAGGCCCGGATCCTCGACGACCAGGTCGAGGAGTTCCTCGCTCAGCGATCCGTACCGGTTCAGCAGGTGTTCGACGCGCACCACGTGGAGTCCGGTGCGGGCGGCGGTGCGGGCACGGGCGTTCCACAGGGCGCGGTAGCCCTCGGCGCCGACCAGCGGCACGTCCTCGGTGACGCACTCCGCGACCCGGCGGTCCAGGCCGTGCACCGCCTCGTCGACGGCGTCCTTGGCCATCACCCGGTAGGTGGTGTACTTGCCGCCCGCGACGACCACCAGGCCGGGCACCGGGTGGGCGACGGTGTGTTCGCGGGAGAGCTTGCTGGTGGCGTCGGACTCCCCGGCGAGCAGGGGCCGCAGCCCGGCGTAGACGCCCTGGACGTCGTCCCGGGTGAGGGGGACCGCGAGCACCGAGTTGACGTGCTCCAGCAGGTAGTCGATGTCGGCGCTGGAGGCCGCCGGGTGGGCCTTGTCGAGGTCCCAGTCGGTGTCGGTGGTGCCGATGATCCAGTGCCGGCCCCAGGGGATGACGAACAGGACGCTCTTCTCGGTGCGCAGGATGAGCCCGGTGGCGGCGTTGATGCGGTCCTTGGGGACGACCAGGTGGATGCCCTTGGAGGCGCGGACGTGGAACTGGCCGCGCTCGCCGACCAGGGCCTGGGTGTCGTCGGTCCACACGCCGGTGGCGTTGACCACCTGCTGGGCGCGGACCTCGTACTCGCCGCCGCCTTCGAGGTCCTGGACCTTGGCGCCGACGACGCGTTCGCCCTCGCGGAGGAAGCCGACGACCCGGGCCCGGTTGGCGACCTGCGCCCCGTAGGCGGCGGCGGTGCGGACCAGGGTGGCGACGTAGCGGGCGTCGTCCATCTGGGCGTCGTAGTACTGGAGGGCGCCGGTGAGCGCGTCCTTGCGCAGGCAGGGGGCCACCCGCAGGGCGTGGCGCCGGCTCAGGTGGCGGTGCACGGGCAGGCCCCGGCCGTGCCCCTTGGCCATGGACATGGCGTCGTAGAGGGCGACTCCGGAGCCCGCGTAGAGGCGTTCCCACCCCTGGTGCTGGAGGGGGTAGAGGAAGGGCACCGGCTTCACCAGGTGCGGGGCGAGGCGTTCCAGGAGGAGTCCACGTTCCTTCAGCGCCTCCCGGACCAGGGCGAAGTCCAGCATCTCCAGGTAGCGCAGTCCGCCGTGGATCAGTTTGCTGGACCTGCTGGAGGTGCCGGAGGCCCAGTCCCGGGCCTCCACCAGCCCGGTGGACAGGCCCCGGGTCACCGCGTCCAGTGCGGTGCCGGCGCCGACCACGCCGGCGCCCACGACCAGGATGTCCAGTTCGCGTTCGGCCATCGCCGCGAGCGATTCGGCGCGCTGCGCCGGGCCCAGTGTCGCTGTCCTCACCGCTGCCTCCCGTCGGTCCGGGGTCGTTCCCCGCCCCGTGCGGGTGCCCGTCCGTGCGCCCCGCACACCGGCACCCGCCCCTGGTGCCATGGTCACCCCGCGCTTCGATTCTCGCCGCGCGGGCGCACGCCCACACTCCCGCCCGCGCCCGCCGGGGGCGGCGACACCCAGCGCGTCACCGCAGGAAATACCACATAACGGTCATATTTACCCCTAGTCTGACAGTGCGCTGGTCCATCTTGTCCACCGGGCTTGCGCGCCCCTCCCGCTCCTGCTATTGGGAAGGACGCCCCCGCCATGCCCGCAGACCTCGCCGTCATCGGCCTCGGCCCGCTGGGGCTGCCCCTGGCGCAGGCCGCCGTGGCCGCCGGCATCCCCACCCTCGGCCACGTCCCGGGCCCCGCCCCCGTCCTCGACGGCGGCGTCCTCACCACCGCCGAGGTGCGCCGGATGCTCGCCGGCGGGTTCACCCCCACCACCGACCCCAAGGGCCTCGGCCGGGTCCGCACCGCCGCCATCTGCGTCCCCGCACCGCGCGGGGCGGACGGCTCTCCCGACCTCACCCAGGTGGGTGACGCGGCGCGCGTCCTCGCCGCCCGGCTGCGCCCGCACACCACGGTCGTCCTGGAGTCCCCCGTCCCCCCGGGCACCACCGAGGACTTCCTCCGCCCCCTGCTGGAGGAGGGGTCCGGCCTGCGCGCGGGCCGCGACTTCCACCTCGCGTACTCCCCCAGCCGGGTGGACCCCGGCAACCGCACCCACCCGTGGACCGGCGTCCCCAAGGTCATCGGCGGGCTGACGCCGGCCTGCACCGAATCCGCCGCCGCCTTCTACGGCCGCCTCACCGACAAGGTCGTCCGCGCCCGCGGCACCCGGGAGGCCGAGACCGTCCAACTGCTGGAGACCAACTTCCGGCACGTCAACATCGCCCTCGTCAACGAGATGGCCGTGCTCTGCCACGACCTGGGCGTCGACCTGTGGGACGTCATCCGCTGCGCGGAGACCAAACCGTTCGGCTTCCACGCGTTCCGCCCCGGGCCCGGGGTGGGCGGCCACGGGGTGCCGCAGGACCTCTCCGGTCCCCAGCACGCCGTCCGTCCGCTGCGCATGGTCGAACTCGCCCAGCAGGTCAACGGCCAGATGCCCCGGTACGTGATCCAGCGCGCGGCGACCCTGCTCAACGAACACGGCAAGTCGGCGCGGGGCGCCCGGGTGCTGCTGCTCGGGGTCACCTACAAGCCCGACGTGCCCGACCGGCAGGGCTCACCCGCCCGGGAGGTCGCCGTCCGCCTGATGGACCTGGGCGCCTCGGTGAGCTACCACGACCCGTACGTCCCCGCGTGGAGCGTCCTGGACCGTCCGGTGCCCCGCGCGGATTCCCTCTACGAGTCCGCCGCCGACGCCGACCTCACCCTGCTCCTCCAGCACCACCGCACCTACGACCTCCAGGGCCTCGCGGTCAAGGCCCAACTCCTGCTGGACACCACCGGCGCCACCCCCACCGGCACGGCCCACCGCCTCTGACGGCGGCCCGCCGGCCCGGGCGGCACACCGGGCGGAGCCATGGAAATGGGGGTACTCCAGACCCCGTTCATCGGGCCGAAGTACCCCCACACCGCTCCGGTCAGCGGGTACGGATCACCGCTTGTGCTGGGCGTCGGCCACCGTGACCTCGACCCGCTGGAACTCCTTCAGCTCGGTGTAGCCGGTGGTGGCCATGGCCCGGCGCAGCGCCCCGAAGAAGTTCATGGACCCGTCGGGGATGTGGGACGGGCCGGTGAGGATCTCCTCCGTGGTGCCGACCGCACCGAGGTCCACCAGCTTGCCGCGCGGCACGTCCTCGTGCACCGCCTCCATGCCCCAGTGCCGGCCCTGGCCGGGCGCGTCGGTGGCGCGGGCCAGCGGCGAGCCGACCATCACCGAGTCGGCGCCGCAGGCGATGGCCTTGGGCAGGTCGCCGGACCAGCCGACGCCGCCGTCGGCGATCACGTGCACGTACCGGCCGCCGGACTCGTCGAGGTAGTCCCGGCGGGCCGCAGCCACGTCCGCGACGGCGGTCGCCATCGGCACCTGGATGCCCAGCACGTTGCGGGTGGTGTGCGCGGCGCCGCCGCCGAAGCCGACGAGCACGCCCGCCGCCCCGGTCCGCATCAGGTGCAGGGCGGCCGTGTACGTGGCGCAGCCGCCGACGATCACCGGCACGTCCAGCTCGTAGATGAACTGCTTCAGGTTCAGCGGCTCGGCGGCGCCGGAGACGTGCTCCGCGGAGACGGTGGTGCCGCGGATGACGAAGATGTCGACCCCGGCGTCCACCACGGCCTTGGAGAACTGGGCGGTCCGCTGCGGGGACAGCGCCGCGGCGGTCACCACGCCCGCGTCGCGCACCTCCTTGATGCGGCGACCGATCAGCTCCTCCTTGATCGGCTCCGCGTACACCTCCTGGAGCCGCCGGGTCGCGGTGGCCGTGTCCAGCTCCGCGATCTCGTCCAGCAGCGGCTGCGGGTCCTCGTAGCGGGTCCACAGCCCTTCGAGGTTCAGCACGCCCAGCCCGCCGAGCTCACCGATGCGGATCGCGGTCTGCGGGGAGACCACCGAGTCCATGGGAGCCGCCAGGAACGGCAGCTCGAAGCGGTAGGCGTCGATCTGCCAGGCGATCGAGACCTCCTTCGGGTCGCGCGTGCGGCGGCTCGGCACGACGGCGATGTCGTCGAAGGCGTACGCCCGGCGCCCGCGCTTTCCGCGCCCGATCTCGATCTCAGTCACGTGTGTGGCCCTTCCCTCTCGTTGCAGCGCCTTCCAGTATCCCCGACGCGACGGCCGAGGGCGGCTCCGGAGTGCTCCGGAGCCGCCCTCGGCGGTGGCCGTCCGTTCGGGGGGACTACGCGCGGCTGTAGTTCGGCGCCTCGACGGTCATCTGGATGTCGTGCGGGTGGCTCTCCTTGAGGCCGGCGGAGGTGATCCGCACGAACCGGCCCCGGTCCTGGAGCGCGGGCACGGTCTGTCCGCCCACGTAGAACATGGACTGGCGGAGCCCGCCGACCAGCTGGTGGACGACCGCGGCGAGCGGGCCGCGGTAGGGCACCTGGCCCTCGACGCCCTCGGGCACCAGCTTCTCGTCGGAGGCCACGCCCTCCTGGAAGTAGCGGTCCTTGGAGAAGGACTTGCGGTCGCCGCGGGACTGCATGGCGCCCAGCGAGCCCATTCCCCGGTACGACTTGAACTGCTTGCCGTTGATGAAGAGCAGCTCGCCCGGGGACTCCTCGCAGCCGGCGAGCAGCGAGCCCAGCATCACCGTGTCGGCGCCGGCGACCAGGGCCTTGGCGATGTCGCCGGAGTACTGGAGGCCGCCGTCGCCGATGACCGGGATGCCGGCCGCCTTGGCGGCGAGCGACGCCTCGTAGATGGCGGTGACCTGCGGGACGCCGATGCCGGCGACCACGCGGGTGGTGCAGATGGAGCCGGGGCCCACGCCGACCTTGATGCCGTCCGCGCCGGCGTCGACCAGGGCCTGCGCCCCGTCGCGGGTGGCCACGTTGCCGCCGATCACGTCCACCCCGGAGGAGTTGGACTTGATCTTGGCGATCATGTCGCCGACCAGTCGGGAGTGACCGTGCGCGGTGTCCACCACGATGAAGTCCACGCCGACCTCGATGAGGGCCTGGGCGCGTTCGAAGGCGTCGCCGGCGACGCCCACCGCGGCACCGACGATGAGCCGGCCCTCGGCGTCCTTGGCGGCGTTCGGGTACTTCTCGGCCTTGACGAAGTCCTTGACGGTGATGAGTCCCTTGAGGACCCCGGCGTCGTCGACGAGCGGCAGCTTCTCGATCTTGTGGCGGCGCAGCAGCTCCATCGCGTCGGAGCCGGAGATGCCGACCTTGCCGGTGACCAGCGGCATCGGGGTCATGACCTCGCGCACCTGACGCGCGCGGTCCGACTCGAAGGCCATGTCACGGTTGGTGACGATGCCGAGCAGCTTGCCGCCGCCGTCGGTGACCGGGACGCCGCTGATCCGGAACTTGGCGCAGATCGCGTCGGCCTCGGCGAGGGTGGCGTCCGGGTGGACGGTGATCGGGTCGGTGACCATGCCCGACTCGGAGCGCTTCACCAGGTCCACCTGGTTGGCCTGGTCGGCGATCGACAGGTTGCGGTGCAGCACGCCGACGCCGCCCTGGCGAGCCATGGCGATGGCCATCCGGGACTCGGTGACCTTGTCCATCGCCGCGGAGAGCAGCGGGATGTTCACCCGTACGTTCTTGGAGACGTACGACGCGGTGTCGATCTGGTCGGGGGCCATGTCCGAGGCGCCTGGGAGCAGCAGCACATCGTCGTAGGTCAGCCCGAGCGTCGCGAACTTCTCGGGTACTCCGTCGACGTTGGCAGTCATGACACCTTCCAGATGGCCTTGTCCGTGCGGGGTGTCCATGCTAACGGGAAGCGGACGGCTCCCATTCCCCGTTCGCTCCCGGGCGACGCACCGCCGACGGAGGGTGACGGCCGGCGGGGGCTCGGACGCTACTGCTCGGCGAGGGCCCGCAGCCGGCTGAGCGCCCGGTGCTGGGCGACCCGGACCGCGCCCGGGGACATGCCCAGCATCTGTCCGGTCTCCTCCGCGGTGAGCCCCACGGCGATCCGCAGCAGCAGCAGCTCGCGCTGGTTCTCCGGGAGGTTGGCCAGCAACTGCTTGGCCCAGGCGGCGTCGCTGCTGAGCAGGGCGCGCTCCTCGGGGCCGAGGGAGTCGTCGGGCCGCTCGGGCATCTCGTCGGAGGGGACGGCGGTGGAGCCGGGGTGGCGCATCGCGGCGCGCTGGAGGTCGGCGACCTTGTGCGCGGCGATCGCGAAGACGAACGCCTCGAAGGGCCGTCCGGTGTCCTTGTAGCGGGGCAGGGCCAGCAGCACCGCGACGCAGACCTCCTGGGCGAGGTCCTCCACGAAGTGCCGGGCGTCGCCGGGCAGTCGGGACAGCCGGGTGCGGCAGTAGCGCAGGGCGAGCGGATGCACCCGGGCGAGCAGGTCGTGCGTGGCCTGCGCGTCTCCGTCGACGGCACGGTGGACGAGCGCACCGATCACCGTGGTCTCGTCTTCGCGCATCGGTCCATGGTGCCTTGCCGCCCGTTCGTCCGTGGCACCACGTCCGTCGTTGTGCGTCGAAGCGTTATGAGTAGGTGCGCCGGCACTCATACCCCGGTCCCTCCCCTTCCGCTGGGATTCCGCTCGGACCCGTCCCCGAGGAACTCCACACCCCCAAGGATGCGGCATCGGCCGGGAAACGCGGGAACCCGCGGTGTGCGAGGGGCCGCCGAACGGCACGGGACCTGCGGGGAACGACCGCTCGGAAGCGACGCGGGGACGGCCGTCGGGGGCGGGCCGGGGATGCACCGGGGGGCGTGCGGCACGCCCCCGGGCAACGGGGGTCGCCGCCCGTGCGCACGGCGCCCGCCCCGCCCGCCGCCGGCGGGCGGGGGTCGCCGTACCCCTGGGGCGGCACCCGGCGTTCCTAGCGGACCAGGCCCCACCGGAAGCCGAGCGCCACGGCGTGCGCGCGGTCCGAGGCGCCGAGCTTCTTGAACAGCCGCCGGGCGTGGGTCTTCACGGTGTCCTCGGAGAGGAAGAGTTCACGGCCGATCTCGGCGTTGGAGCGGCCGTGGCTCATGCCTTCGAGCACCTGGATCTCGCGGGCGGTGAGGGTGGGCGCGGCGCCCATCTCGGCCGACCGCAGGCGCCGGGGGGCCAGTCGCCAGGTGGGGTCGGCGAGCGCCTGGGTCACCGTGGCCCGCAGTTCGGCGCGCGAGGCGTCCTTGTGCAGGTATCCGCGGGCCCCGGCGGCGACCGCGAGGGCGACCCCGTCGAGGTCCTCCGCCACCGTGAGCATGATGATCCGGGCGCCGGGGTCCGCGGAAAGCAGTCGGCGGACGGTTTCCACGCCGCCCAAGCCGGGCATGCGCACGTCCATCAAAATCAAATCGGAGCGGTCGGCGCCCCAGCGGCGCAGGACCTCCTCGCCGTTGGCCGCCGTCGTGACCCGCTCGACGCCGGGCACGGTCGCGACCGCGCGGCGGAGCGCTTCTCGGGCAAGCGGGGAGTCGTCACAGACGAGGACGGACGTCATGACCGTCCTCCGCAACTGATGCGCGTCACCTTGAGCCTCCAGGCTGGTACGAATCGTCACCTGTGCGGTTGACGCTCCCGGACGTGTGCCCGAGTGCGCGTTTCCTCAACCGCTTCCGGACCTCTCAACGACGGTCACCCGAAAGAGTTACGGGTCGCTCAGGCACCTTCGGCACTCTATGTGAGGGGCCCGGCACTCGACCGCCACTCCGGGTCATCAGAAAGCTTTCGCCAAGATCCGTGCCCCATTTAGCGGCTTTTCTTCACTTTCGCCGGTGTCTGGAGCTAGATTCGCAAAGAGTCATATTTTCATCTTCTTCGACAGTATTTCCGAGCGTCGTGGGCACCGTCCGCGCCAGCACGTCCACCAGCCGTACGCACGCCGTAAGGGGACACGCAATGGCAGACTTCTCCCGCCTTCCCGGACCCAACGCCGACCTGTGGGACTGGCAGCTCCTCGCGGCCTGCCGCGGGGTGGACAGTTCGCTCTTCTTCCACCCGGAGGGGGAGCGCGGCGCGGCGCGCAGCGCACGCGAGCACTCCGCCAAGGAGGTCTGCATGCGGTGCCCGGTGCGGGCCGAGTGCGCCGCCCACGCCCTCCAGGTGCGCGAGCCCTACGGGGTGTGGGGCGGACTCACCGAGGACGAACGCGAGGAACTGATGGGGCGCGCCCGCAACCGGCTGGTCCCCGCGAACGCCGCGGCGGCTCCGACCCCGCCGGAGCGCCCCGACGCACCGCACTGAACCCGGATCACGGCCAGGAGGAACGTTTCGCCCCCGTATGCCCGCGGGCCGGGGCCTCAGCGGGCGGCGACCAGCGCCAGGTGCTCCAGGGTGGCCGCGACCGCCGGGACCCGGGCCAGGTCCGGCAGGGTGAGGGCGACGATCCGGCGCCGCACCGCGGGTTCCACCACCACGGTCCGCACCCCCTTGGGGCGGACCGACTCCAGCGCCAGCTCCGGCAGCACCGCCACCCCGAGCCCCGCCCCGACCAGGCCCGTCACCGCCGGGTAGTCGTCGGTGGCGAAGTCGATCCGGGGGGTGAACCCGGCGGAGGCGCAGACGTCCACCAGTTGGCGCCGGCAGCGCGGGCAGCCCGCGATCCAGGGGTCGTCGGCGAGGTCGTCGATCCGCACCGTCCCCGCGTCGGCCAGCGGATGGTCCTCGGGAACCAGACCGACCAGCCGGTCCGCGCAGAGCGACCGCACGGTCAGGTCGGACCACTCCTCGGGCACCCGCTCCTCCCCCGGCCCGGCGGGGTCGGCGTAGGAGAAGGCCAGCGCCACGTCGCAGTCGCCCTCGCGGAGCATCTCCACCGAGCGCGGCGGTTCGGCCTCCACCAGCGAGACCCGGGTGCCGGGGTGCGCGGAGCGCAGCGCGGCCAGGGCCGCGGGCACCAGGGTGGAACTACCGCTCGGGAAGGACACCAGCCGGACCCGGCCGGCGCGCAGCCCCGCGATCGCGGCGACCTCCTCCTCCGCGGCGGTGAGCCCGGCGAGGATGCCGGCGGCGTGCCGGACCAGGGCCCCGCCGGCCTGGGTCAGTCGCATCTCCCGACCGGCACGCACGATCAGCGGGGTGCCCGCGGAGGTCTCCAGCGCCTTCATCTGCTGGCTGACCGCGGGCTGGGTGCAGCCCAGTTCACGGGCCGCGGCGGAGAAGGAGCCGGTGGCGGCGACCGCGCGCAGGACGCGGAGATGGCGGGCTTCGATCACCCCACCATCGTACGGGAACATAAGATTTCCTTGGATATCGAGTGAAATGACCCCAGACGGCTTTGGTCCCGGGCAGCGGGACGTCCGGGCACCGACCGCGCCGTAACCTGACCCCATGACTACGGCTCTGATCACGGGTGCGACCGCCGGCATCGGGGCGGCCTTCGCCCGGCGCCTCGCCGCGGACGGCCACGACCTGGTGTTGGTGGCGCGCGACGCCGAGCGGCTGCGGGACCAGGCCACCGAACTGCACGACCGGCACGGGGTGGAGGCCGAGGTGCTCCGCGCGGACCTGGCCACCGACGAGGGGATCGAGGCGGTGGCCGCCCGGTTGGGCAACCGGCGCCGTCCGGTCGACCTGCTGGTCAACAACGCGGGGTTCGGGAACCGGGGCCGGTACCTGGAGGTGCCGCTCGCCGACGAGTTGACGATGCTGAAGGTGCACTGCGAAGCGGTGCTGCGGCTCACCTCGGCCGGCACGGAGGCGATGCGGGAGCGGGGCCGCGGGGGCGTGGTGAACGTGGCCTCCGTCGCCGCTTTCCTGCCGCGCGGGACCTACGGGGCGTCCAAGGCGTGGGTGGTGCAGTTCACCCAGGGCGTGGCCCGGGACCTGGCCGGCTCGGGGGTGCGGCTGATGGCGTTGTGCCCCGGGTTCGTGCGCACCGAGTTCCACGAGCGGGCCGGGATGGGCACCGACAACATCCCCGGGTGGATGTGGCTGGACGCGGACAAGGTGGTCGCCACCGGGCTGACCGACCTGAGCCGGGGGCGCACGGTCTCGGTCCCCGATCCCCGGTACAAGGCACTGATGGGGCTCGCCAAGCTGGCCCCGCGGCAGTTGCTGGGCGGGGTGACGTCCACCACCGGCCGCAAGTACGGGCCGCAGTAGCGCCTCCGACGACGCGGGCCCCGGCCCGGCCCCCGCGACGGGGGCCGGGCCGGGGCCCGTTCTTCAGCGCGTGCGCGCCGGTCGTCGGCTCAGTGCGAGTGACCGTGGCCGTGACCGGCCTCGGCGGCCTCCTCCTCGGCCGGCTTCTCGACGACGAGGGTCTCCGTCGTGAGCAGCAGGGAGGCGATGGAGGCGGCGTTCTCCAGCGCGGAGCGGGTCACCTTGACCGGGTCGATGACGCCGGCCTTGACCAGGTCGCCGTACTCCTCGGTGGCGGCGTTGTAGCCGTGGCCGGCCTCCAGGTCGGCGACCTTGGAGACGATGACGTAGCCCTCCAGGCCGGCGTTCTCGGCGATCCAGCGCAGCGGCTCGACCGCGGCGCGGCGGACCACGGAGACACCGGTGGCCTCGTCGCCCTCCTTGCCGAGGTTGCCCTCCAGCACCTTGGCGGCGTGCACCAGGGCGGAACCGCCACCGGAGACGATGCCCTCCTCGACCGCGGCGCGGGTCGCGGAGATGGCGTCCTCCAGACGGTGCTTCTTCTCCTTGAGCTCGACCTCGGTCGCGGCACCGACCTTGATCACGCAGACGCCGCCGGCGAGCTTGGCGAGGCGCTCCTGGAGCTTCTCGCGGTCCCAGTCGGAGTCGGTGTTCTCGATCTCGGCCTTGATCTGCGCCACGCGGCCGACGACGTCCTCGGAGTTGCCGGCGCCGTCGACGATGGTGGTGTCGTCCTTGGAGACGGTCACCCGGCGGGCGGAACCCAGCACCTCCAGGCCGACCTGGTCGAGCTTGAGGCCGACCTCCTCGGCGATGACCTGGGCACCGGTGAGGGTGGCCATGTCGCCGAGCATCGCCTTGCGGCGGTCACCGAAACCGGGGGCCTTCACCGCGACGGCGTTGAAGGTGCCGCGGATCTTGTTGACGACCAGGGTCGACAGGGCCTCGCCCTCGACGTCCTCGGCGATGATCAGCAGCGGCTTGGAGCCACCCGCCTGGATGACCTTCTCCAGCAGCGGCAGCAGGTCCTGGATGGAGGAGATCTTGCCCTGGTGGATGAGGATGTACGGGTCCTCCAGGACGGCTTCCATGCGCTCCTGGTCCGTCACGAAGTACGGCGACAGGTAGCCCTTGTCGAAGGCCATGCCCTCGGTGAAGTCCAGTTCGAGGCCGAAGGTGTTCGACTCCTCGACGGTGATGACACCGTCCTTGCCGACCTTGTCCATGGCCTCGGCGATCAGCTCGCCGACCTGCGGGTCCTGGGCGGAGAGACCGGCGACGGCGGCGATGTCCGACTTCTCGTCGATCGGGCGCGCGGTGGCGAGGAGCTCGTCCGAGACGGCCTTGACGGCGGCGTCGATGCCCTTCTTCAGGGCGGCCGGGGAGGCGCCGGCGGCCACGTTGCGCAGACCCTCCTTGACCAGGGCCTGGGCCAGCACGGTGGCGGTGGTGGTGCCGTCGCCCGCGATGTCGTTGGTCTTGGTCGCCACCTCCTTGACGAGCTGGGCGCCGAGGTTCTCGTACGGGTCCTCGACCTCTACCTCACGGGCGATGGTGACGCCGTCGTTGGTGATGGTCGGCGCGCCGAACTTCTTGTCGATGACGACGTTGCGCCCGCGGGGGCCGATCGTCACCTTGACGGTGTCGGCAAGCTTGTTGACGCCGCGCTCAAGGGCGCGACGGGCGTCTTCGTCGAACTTCAGGATCTTCGCCATGGGAGCGGTTCAGCCCTCTCAGAAACTGCTGGAAGCGGTGAAACGGAACGCGCCCCCGGCACCCGGCTTCGCGCGGGGCCAGGGGCACGTTCCACGAGCACGGGGCGTTTCGGGACGCCCGGTGACTACTTCTCGATGATCGCGAGCACGTCGCGGGCCGAGAGGACGAGGTACTCCTCGTTGTTGTACTTCACCTCGGTGCCGCCGTACTTGCTGTAGAGGACGACGTCGCCGACGGCGACGTCGAGCTCGACGCGCTTGCCGTCCTCGACCCGGCCCGGGCCCACGGCCAGGACGACGCCCTCCTGGGGCTTCTCCTTGGCGGTGTCCGGAATGACCAGGCCGGAGGCCGTGGTCTGCTCGGCGTCGAGCGGCTGGACCACGATGCGGTCCTCAAGCGGCTTGATGGCAACCTTGGAGCTGGTGGTCGTCACGATCCGACCTCCCCCTTCGGAGATCTCACGGGGTCAATTGTCTGGGGTGGCGACCGGGTCGATCCGTCGTCGCGGGTGCCGGACCTGCCTGTCGCATTGGCACTCGCCGGTGGAGAGTGCCAGGGCCGAGACTATGACCGGGATTAGCACTCGGTCAAGCGGAGTGCCAACGCGCCGTCCGTTCGGGCTCCGCCGCACGCTCCCCGCGCGGGGGCGGGCGGCCCGCTCGGCCGCGAGCGGGAGCCTCCTGGGGCCGGCGGTCCCGCCCCGTCAGAGGTAGTCCTCCAGCTTGGCCACGGCGTAGCCCTGGTCGGTGACGTGCTTCAGGAAGCGGCGCATGGCGTCGGGCATGCTGCCGCCCCAGTCCCCGCGGCCCCGGAAGTGGGTGAGCACGATGTCGCCGGGGTGCAGGCTGCGGTCCCACTCGCGGTACTCCCAGCGGTCGGCGAAGACCTCCTCGTTCCAGAGCGGCACGTGTCGGATGCCGCAGGACTCGGCGGCGCGCAGGGTGTCGGCGTTGTAGTTCCCGTACGGCGGCCGGAAGACGGTGGGCCGGGTCCCGTACTGCTTCTGGATCACGTCCTGCATGCCGCAGATCTGCTGCTTCTGCTGGGCGTAGGACAGGCCCGGCAGGTAGGGGTGGGTCAGGGTGTGGTTGTTGAGGGTGACCCCGGCGTCGCGCATGGCGCGGAAGTAGCCGTAGTCCTCCTTGACCAGGTAGTCGCTGAGGAACGCGGTGTACGGGACCTGGAGTTCCTCCATCATCCTGATCAGCGCCGGGTCCTTGTCGGCGCCGTCGTCGATGGTGAGGAAGACGACCTTGTCCCTGGTGGGGATGGTGGTGAAGACCGGCGGCAGGCCCTCCTGCCCCTCGACCTCGAACCCGTCCCGGGTGGTGATCCTCGGCTTCACCGCGGGCGGCGGCGGGGCGAGGAGCGGCGGCTTGGCGAGCCCCCAGCGCTTGGCGGTGGCGAGCCGGGCCGCCTCGACGGTGCGCTTGCGGACGACGGCGGGGTCCTCGACGGCCTCCTTCGCGCCCTTCGCGCCCTTCGCGCCGGGGGCGCCGCCCGGCTGCCCGGAGGCGGAGGCGGCGGGCTTCGCCGGCTCGGCCGGTCCCGTGCCGCAACCCGCGACGGTGGTGGCGGTGACGCCGAGGGCGAGGACGGCGACGAGCGCTCGGGCGAGCGCCCGGGGGCGAATCCGCCGGGGTGCGCCCGAGCCGGCGCGCGGGGACGCTTCCGGGCGCGGGGACACTTCGGCTCGGGCAGGCGCTTCGGGGCGCAGGGACCGGCGCTCCGCGCGACCGATGCGCCCGCGCATCTCGCGGGTAATTTGTTCGTTTTGTCTTACTAGTCGCATGGGGCCGCATCCTGTCAGCGGCCCCGGCGCACCCCGGGTCGACACCGCCACCGCCCCCGGACCATCCACCGACTGGCCCACAATGGCCCGGTGAGCACCACCGACCCCTGCCCCGCGCCCGAGGCGCAGTTCGCCGCGCTCCTCACCGACGAGGGCCGCGCCCTGCTGGACGAGGTCCGCGACACCGACCCCGCCCGGGAACTCGCCGTCGCCACCCGGCTGCGCCGCGACCACCCCGCCGAACTGGTGAACGCCGCACTCGCGCAGGCCCGGCTGCGGCAACGGGCGGTGGCCAAGTTCGGGGCCGAGGACGCGGCCCGGATGTTCTTCACCCCGGACGGGGTGGAACAGGCCACCCGCACCAGCGTGGCCGCCTACCGCGCCGGGCGGATGCGGGCCCTGGGCGTCACCTCAGTGGCCGACCTGTGCTGCGGCATCGGCGGCGACGCCCTGGCCCTGGCCCGGGCCGGCATCCGGGTGCTGGCCGTCGACCGATCCGCGCTGACCTGCGCAGTCGCCCGCGCCAACGCCCGCGCCCTGGGCCTCGCGGACCTCATCGAGGTCCGCGAGGCCGATGTGACCGAGGTGGCCGTGGACGGCTACGACGCGGTGTTCGTGGACCCGGCCCGCCGCGGCGGCCGTGGCCGGATCTTCGACCCCGAGGCGTACTCCCCGCCGCTGAGCCTGGCCGTCGACGCGGTGCGCAAGGCGGGCCGCGGAGCGCTGAAGATCGCCCCGGGCGTGCCGCACGAGGCGGTGCCCGAAGGCGTCGAGACGGAGTGGATCTCGGACCGGGGCGACCTCAAGGAGGCGGTGCTGTGGTTCGGCACCGACGCCCCCGACTCCCGCCGCTCCACCCTGCTGCCCGGCGGCGCCACCCTCACCGCCGCCCTGGACCGACTCCCCCCGGACCCCCCGGTGCGCCCGGTCGGCCGGTACCTGTACGAGCCCGATCCGGCGGTGATCCGGGCCCGTTTGGTGGCTTCGGTGGCCGAACGGGTCTCGGGCGGGCTGCTCGACGCGACCATCGCCTACGTCACCTCCGACGAACTGCGCCCCACCCCGTTCGCCACCGCCTACGAGGTGACCGACCACCTCCCCTTCCACGTCAAGCGGTTGAAGGCGCTGCTGCGGGAGCGCGGGGTGGGCACGCTCACCGTCAAGAAGCGGGGCTCCGCCGTGGAGCCCGAGGAGTTGCGGCGCAAGGTCCAGCCCCTCAAGGGTCCGCACGCGGCGACGGTGTTCCTGACCCGGGTGGCCGGCGCCCCCGCCATGCTGATCGGCCACCCGGTCGCCTGACCCCCGCTGCCCCCTTGTCACTCTCTCTGACGGCCAGCCGGCGGTGGGAGGGCTCGGCCCTGGTGGCTCAGTGACGGGCTGCTCCGAGGGCGAGTGCGGTGAGGAGTGCGGCGACGGTGAGCATGCAGAGGAGTTGGTCGGTGCGGGGATTCATCCCGCAGCCTTGAGAAGCAGCGCCGAGACCGCTTCGGGTGGGCAGAGTTGTTGGCCGTTCGGAGGGATGATCCAGTGGCAGCGGTGGTGGGTGGTGGGGTGGGTGAGGTCGGGGCGAGGGAGGCCGAGGTAGGCGTTGGTGCCGAGGTAGCGGGTGTGGGGGTGGCTTTCGATGGGTGGGGTGTGGGGTGGGACGAGGGCGTAGTGGTGGTGGGTGGTGCGGTCGGTGAGGACGGGGCCGTGGAGGGTGTGGGTGAGGTAGATGCGGACCTGTTCGGGTTCGCGGGTGCGGGCGGCGGTGTGGACGAGGTCGGTGGGCATCCGGATCGCGGCGAACGCGTGGCCGCAGGGCACCAGGGCGATGCTCCGCCGCAACCACTGCTCCTGCACCTCCCACGCCGACAACACCGCCGAGAGGGGGTGGTTCATGGGGTGGGGTGCTCCAGGGTGGCGAAGTGGGCCCGGTCCGCGGTCTTCCACTCCCGCCGCAGCCGCTTGCCCTCCGGGCAGCCGATCGGCTCCGGGAGACAGTCGTCACACGTCCCGACGTGACTCAAGTACGCACGCCAGGCTGCCCGTTCCACCGCTTCGGCGGCCCGGGCGGGCTCGGTGCACCGCCGATGGACCACCCCACCTCCCGGGCCCTCGTCGGAGAACTCCCGCACCCCGATCGGCCCACCACATCGGACGCAGGGGTTCATCACGCGCCCGCCCCCACCGACACCGTCACCGTGTCCGCCCCGGCCAGCGCGGCCAACGCCCGCAACACCACCACCAACCGCCGCACACCCAGATGCTCCACCTGCCACAACGGCACCAACCGCGGAAAGCTCACCGCCACCACGAAGTCCAGGAACGCCCGCTCACCCGCGTCCAACACCAACGAGTTGCGGTAACGGGCCTCGAACCGCGGCCAATCGCAGGAAGCTACCGCCCCGGTGTCCACGACGAGAAGGTCCCGCACGTCCTCCCGCGCCAGAACGTCACCCTCCTCCACCAACGCCGCGACCGCCACCCGCTCCGTGACGCCACGGGTGCTGGCCCAGACGGCGAGACGATCGGAGAGAAGCTGAGGCCCTGATGGAGGGGCAGATCTCGGGTTCTCTGTGTTTTCCATAGCCATGTATGGATGATGGAACCCACTTCGGACAGTAACCAGGCCATCGCGCGGCCACCTTCGGCCATCAGACGGCCATGCACGAGGACGGGCAATGCCCCAACGCAATGACGCACTGCGAGCAGCTCGACTCCGCGTGGGCTGGCGTACTGTGGAACAAGCGGCCGATCGGATCACAGCCCATGGCCAAGAGTTTCTGAGTGACCGCCAGTTCGCCGTCTCGTCGCGAACATGGAGGCGTTGGGAAGGGACCCATCCGGGTTGGCCACCCGAGGAGACGGCCATGGTTCTTCATGACGCACTCAGCCTCTGGCCGGAGGACCTCGGCTTCACCACTCCAGCAGGTTGGATCAGGCCCGAGCACCACGTGGAGGCGGACATGCGCCGTAGGGCCTTCAACTCCGTCACGGCACCAGCGCTCGTTCCCGGCCCTACTGCCTCCCAGCACGTGGACCCTCCTTGATCACCTACTTTCAAGAACAGTTGGAGGGACACTACCGAGCGGACATGTTCCTCGGTCCGCATGACCTGATCGGGTCGGTGTCGGCGCAGTAGCAACTCATCGACAAGCTCGTTCGTTCAGCCAAAGACGAGACGAGGCGTGGTCTTCTGCGTGTTGGCGCTGCGTACGCTGCACTTGTCGGGTGGCTCTACCAAGATGCCGGTGACATGGAGGGGGCATCCTTCTGGCGCGGCATGACTCAAGAGATGGCCATGCGCGCACGGGATCCTCACCTGATTGCCTACAGTCTCGTGAACCAGGCACAGGTCAGGACTGATCTGGGCGACGGGTGTGCGGTGATCGATCTTTGCGAGGCCGCCTTGGAGAACTCCGGGCGGCTGACTCCCAAGGTTCGGATCATGGCCATGCAACAACAAGCGCATGGAGCCAGCCTCACCAAGGACCGCGGAGCAGTGGACCGACTCCTGGACCACGCCACTGGCCTGCTAGTTCAGGTCGATGATGACCTGCCCTGGGGGAACGCCTGCCGGAGGACTCCTGGTTACCTGGAGGTGCAGCGTGCCACCTGCTACGGACGGCTTGGGCTCGGTTCCGAAGCAGTATCCCTGTGGGAGCAAGTACTTGAGGCTGTGCCAGAGACCGCGCGTCGAGACCGGGGCGTCTACCTTGCTCGACATGCAACCGCTGCGGCTCGCTCAGGAGACCCCGATCATGCCCTGGAGATTGCGCAGAACGCAGTGAACATCGCGGTGGAAACACAATCTGCTCGTATGGAGGCAGAGTTGCGGCAACTGACACGCGCGATGACGCCTTGGAAAGACGCGCCAGTGGGCCTTACTCTCACCCAGATTTTGTCCCCTGTTTGTGGAGAGGAACGATGATGGCGCAGGCCCCGGTACGTCTGACCGAGGACGAGATCGAAGCCGCTCTGCGGGCGGCCCCGGGCTGGCGGCGGGAGGGCCACGAGATCAGCCGCACCTTCCGCATCCGCTACCACGGCGGGGTGGCCCTCATCGTGCACGTCGCCGACGTCGAGCGGCTCATCGGTCACCACGCGGACATCGACCTGCGCTGGGACACCGTCCGCTTCGCCGTCACCACCCACGACGCCGGACACCGACTCACCGCCGCGGACTTCGACCTCGCCCACCGCATCGACGCCCTCGCCACCGCCCACGACGCCCAGCCCGTCGACACCGGCCCCCGTCCCCCGGCACGGCCATGAGTCGGGCCATGCGTCGGCTCGACTACTGGCAGGACCCGGGTGCCCCGAAGCCGACCAGCCGCACGACGTCCGCCGCGATGTTCGTGAGGGATGACCCGGGCCGTCTGCTCCTGCTGAAGCGGGTGGGCAACGGGCTGTGGACCTACCTGAAGTAGGGGCGGGACGGTGGGCCAGGCGGGGGTGCGGAAGGGCCGTGAAGAGACCGGGCTCGACGTCGAGGTGACCGGACTCGTGGGAGTGTTCTCCACCCCGGACCGCGTGATCGTCTCCTGCACGGAGACCGGGTGGACGAGGTCGGGCAGCGCGTCAACGTCGCCTGTGCGCCCGGGTGATCGGAGGAAAGTCGTCCCGGAGCCGTCCGGGGCGAGGGACGTGCGTCCCGTCGCGCCGAATCCCTGAAGCGGTACCCCGCCCATCCGGCCGGAACGGTTGGGCGGGGGCGAGCACGGCGGGGGCCCGGGGGTCCTCAGACACCGATGCGACGCATCCACCAGGGGAGGTCCGGGTGGGCCGAGGGGTTGTTGAGCGTGCGCCGGAGGACCCGTTCGTCCACGGGGTCGATCGCGGTGCGCAGTTCGCGGCGCGCCCTGGTGCGCAGGGCGTGGAGCGCGGCTTCCAGCAGGGTGCGGACGTGATACGAGTCGTGGTGGAAGTCCGCGTCCTCGCACGCGTAGAAGAGTTCGACGTTCCCACCACCCCGTCGAGCGGTGTCACTCCAGCGCCGGAACGCGTGCGCGACCTCGCCGGGCGGAAGACCACGGCGGCGCTCGAAGAGGGCGATCTGCCCGTTCGCGGAGGGGGACAGGCCGCGGATCACGGGGGGCCGCCGACGAAGCCGGCGGCGCAGCGGCAACTGCGCTCTGATCTCGCCCGGTGACCGGCGAGGCATGAACACTTCCGGAAGGAAGACGGCGGGACGCATCGGCCGGAGAGCTCGGCCACGGCCGGGACCACGTTACGTCGGAACCGGCCGACCCGTCACCGTCGACCGCGCGGTGGGAGGAATCGCCGCCCGCACCAGGGCTCCGGTGCTGGAATGGCCCCATGGCCGACACGACCACACCCCACGACACCGACCTGATCGTCATCGGGGGCGGGCCCGCCGGCTGCGCCGCCGCGCGGATGGCCGCGAGCGTCGGCATGCGCTCCGTCCTGGTCGAGCCCGAGGCGCTGTGCCGCAACCTGTACCGCGTTCCGGCCCTGAACAACGTCCTCGGCGGGCACACCGGCGGCCCCGAACTCGCCGAAGCCATCACCACGGAGCTGAGGGGCACCGCCCTCTGCCGCATCGAACTCGGCCGGCGCGTCACCGTCCTCCGCGCCGCCGAGGACCGCGTCACCGTCGTCCTCGACTCCGGCGCCCGTCTCACCGCCCCCTTCGCGGTCGTGGCCACCGGGGTCGGGCCCCTCCAGCCCGCCGCCGTCGCCTGGGTCACCGTCCCCGACTCCACCGTCCTGCCCCCGCTGTGGCGGGCCGGCGCGGAGGACACGGCGGGCCGGACCCTGCTCGTCCTCGGCGGCGACCGCCCCATCGGCACCTTCCTGCGCGCCCACCCCACCCTCGACACCCGCCTCCTCGTGGCGTACCCGGAGGCCGACGCCTACAAGGTCGAGGAGATCCGCGAAGACCCCCGGGTCGTGCTCCTCCCCGTCCGACACCTCACCCTGACCGGACGCCGGGGAGCCGCCCCGGCCGGGGAGGCCGTGGGGCCGGACGGCACCCGGCACCCGGTCACGGCGGACGCCGCCTACCTCAGCCTCGGCAACGCGCCCACCGCTCCGCCCGGCGACCTCGTCCGGTCCGCCGACGGCTACTGCCCGCCGACCGACCAGCACCCCCGGGTCATGGTGGCCGGCGACCTGCGGTCCGCCCGCTTCCAACGGATCATGACCGCGATGGGTTCGGGCAGCGAGGCCGCGCTCCGGGCGTACTACGCGTCCAGGGAACTGCCGCCCGGGGGGTGAGGTCGGCCGTGGCGCTCGACAAACCACTCGACGCGGCTCGTGGTCGTCGGGGAGGCTTCGCGCGATGACCAGAACCGATGACACCCCGCCCGCGTGGGACGAGCGCACCCAGCTCACCACCTTCCTCGACTACGCCCGGGACACCACCCGCGCCAAGTGCGACGGCGTCTTGGCGGAGGACGCGCGCAGGGCGCTCCTGCCCGGCTCGCCGCTGATGACGATGAGCGGGCTGGTCAACCACCTCCGCTGGGTCGAGTACCACTGGTTCCAGGTGGTCTTCCTCGGCGAGGAGGACCAGGGCCCCTGGACGGAGGAGGACCCCGACCGGGAGATGCGCATCGCCGTCGACTTCCCGCTGCCCCGGTTGCTCGACGAGTACGCCGAACAGAGCGCCCGCTACCGCGAACTGGTCGCCGGGCACGACTTGGACGAACGCGCCCGGCGCGCGGTCCGCGGAGGTCTCCACGTCGACCTGCGCTGGATCCTCCTGCACCTCGTCGAGGAGACGGCCCGTCACAACGGCCACCTGGACATCCTGCGCGAGATGCTCGACGGCACGACCGGGGACTGACCGGGGGGACGTGATCGCCCGACCCACCTCCTGGCCGGGTTCCGGCGGTGACGAGTCGGGCCGTGGGCCCTGGCGGCTTCCGCGGCGACCTGGGCCGCCGTCCGCGGGGAGCCCGCCCCGTAGCCGCCGCCCTACCGCCCGCTCCGCTCGGCGGGCGGGGGGCGGGGGGCGGGGGGCGGGGGGCGGGGCCGCGTCCTACGACGGGGACACCGGCGCGGTCTCCTCGGCCACCCACGCGAGGTACGCGTCCGAACCGCCCTCCACCGGGAGGACGATCCACTCCGGCACCTCGTAGGCGTGGGCGGTCGCCACCCAGGCCGCGAGCTCGGAGAGGCGGGCGCGGGTCGTCTTGTACGAGATCCGCCACTCCCGCTCCCGCACCACCTCCCCCTTCCACCGGTACACCGCGGTGAACAGCGCGTCGACGTGGGCGCACGCCGCCAGCCGCGCGTCCACGGCGCCCCGCGCCAACTCCTCGGCCCTGGCCTCGTCGTCGATCGTCGTCTGCGCGATCACCACATCGGTCGGCACGCCGTCTCCTTGCTCGGTCGGGACCGTGACCCTACCCGCGCCCGCTCCGCCCCGAACCGGGCGCGGGGTCCGGTGCGGCCTCCGCGGCACGGGAGCGCCGGTGGGCGGCGACCCGTTCGCGGGTGGCGCACCGGCGGGAGCAGTAGCGGCGTTCGGGGCCGCTGCCCCGGGTGAGGAAGACGTTCCGGCAGGAGGCCGAGGCGCAGATGCCGCCGGGCGGGCGTTGGCGGTCCCAGACCAGGACGGTCAACGCCATGCAGGACGAGGCGAGGAACCACTCGGCCCAGGGGGCGTCGTCGTCCCGGTCGAGGTGGGGGTGCCAGGGGGTGCCGTCGCCGTGCGCGGTCAGTCGGAGGGGGCCGGTGTGCTCCCTCAGCAGGCCGTTGAGGGCCGCCGCGGCGTCGTCGGTGTGCTCGGCGGCGAAGACGTGCCGCAGCAGGGCGGCGGCGGAGCGCATCGCGGCGATGTCGTGGCGGGAGAGGGCGTCTCCTCGCCGCGGCCCTCGCCCTGTACGCCGCGGGCCTGGGCGCGGTCCTCGCCGGACTGGGTCGGCTGCCGTTCGTCGTGACCCTCGTGATCGCGGTGCTGACCGGACTGGTGGGCCCCGCCCTGTCGGGCGGATGGACCGCCCGGCTTCCGGACGTGGTGCCGGACGACCGCCTGCCCCGGGCGAACGCGCTGGACGCCATGACCTTCGGCGTGGCGGCCCTCGCCGGTCCCGCTCTCGCGGGCGGCGTGGCGGAGGCGGCAGGGGCCCCGGCGGCCGTGGTGGTCTCCGTGGCGCTGGTCGTCCTGGCGCTGCCGGCCGCTTGGCGGTCGCCGGTCCGCCCCGGCCGGGTGCGGCCGGGACGGACGACTCCGGTGGTCGAGGACCTCGCCGCCGGAGTGCGGGTCGTCGTCGGACGGCCGGCGCTGGCCCGGGCGACCGTCACCTCGGTCGTCTCCTGCGTCGCACAGGGCATGCTGGCGGCGTGCGTCCCGCTCCTGGGCGAGCGGGTCCTGGGCGGGGCGGGCCACGGCGTGGTGCTGCTCTCCTGCGCGGCGGCCGCCGCCCTGGCCGCCACCGCGGTGCTCGCGCGGTTTCCGCGCGTGCTCGCCGCCGACACGTTCCTCTGGGCCGGTGCACTCGTGCAGGCCGGCGCGTTGGCCTGGTGTGGGGTCAACCCGCCGTGCTGGTGGCGGCCTTGTTCCTGGCGGGGTTCGGGGAGGGCCCCCAGTTGGCCGCCCTGTTCGCGATCCGCCACCGGGAGGCCCCCGAGCGCCTGCGGAGTCAGGTCTTCACCACCGGCGCCAGCCTGAAGGTCACCGGATTCGCCCTGGGGGCCGCGGCGGCCGGGCCGGTCGCGGCCTGGTCCCTGCCGGGCGCCCTGGCGCTCGCCGCGGCCACGGCGTTCCTCGCGGCCGGGCTCTTCTTCGCCGTCCCGTCGACGGGCACCGACCCCTCCGACCGCCCGTTGCCGACCTGAACGACGGGCAGCGGGCTGCGGGGGGTCAACGGGTGCGCAGATCGTGGACGTCGAGGACGAGGTGGGGCCAGACCGTCCCGCACCGGGCCAGGGCGTCGGCGAGCGGGGCGCCGGCGGTGCGCAGCGGGGCGAGGGGGAGGAAGTCGACGGTGGTTCCGGTGGTTCCGTCGTGGGGGATCGGGACCAGGCCCGTCACCGGGACGCCGTGTGCGTACCGTTGGGTCCACGCTCCGTCGCGACGGCGGTTGGTGTGGGTCAGTCGGCTGCTGAGCGCGGCCACGGTGGACATGCCGCGGCGGGGGTGTCCGTCCGGCAGTCGCTGCGCTTCGGGACGGTCGAAGAAGCGCAGGTCCTTGGTGGCCATGACCGGCTTCCTCACCGGTTCGCCCCGGTCGTCGAGGCGGGTGTCGGTGCCTCGCCCGTCGTCGGCGACCGTGAGCGAGCCGTCCGGGTGCAGGGTGACGCGGCAGCGTCCACCGCCCTGCGCGCACTCGGCTTCGTCCGCCGCGTAGGCGAGCACTTCGAGGACCAGGTGCGGGAGGCCGCCGGGGGCGAACAGGTCCGGGTTCCGGCGGATGTGTTCGAGGTGGCCGTGGTCGACCGTGCCCGCCCAGTCGTGCGTGGTGTTCCGCCACGTGCCGCTCGCGCGCTTCTCCATCCACGCAGTATCCGGGCCGGACCGCCCCGGAGGGACCGGCTGCCGGGCTCTCGGGAACCCGTGCCGGCGGTGCTCGGGTGCCGGGCGGCCGGCCTCCTGCGTACGTTCGAGTGGACTGCGGGGAGCCGGGCCGGCGGGAGGGGGCGGGACGGCGGGTTCCCAGCCCTACGTGGTCTGTGTGGACCAGTAGGGGCCGGTAACGATCGGTGGGGGCCGGCCCGGTGCGACCGGGGTCGCCCGCGACGGCTCCACCGCACCGCGGTTCACCGGAGGGTCAGTCGACGCCGACCGAGGTGAACCGCCAGCGGTGGACGGGCCGGCGGACCAGGTCGGCCGGCGGGTCGGGGAGTTCCGGGGGCGGCGGGGTGGAGCCGGAGTCGGCGGGCCACCAGGTGATGACCAGGACCCGGTCCCCGGGTGCGGTGAAGGTCTCCCGGCGCAGCGGCCGCCCGGTGGGCGACTGCTGCCGGGCCCAGGCGAGGAGGTCCTCGCCCCGGCCGGCGACGGCCGCCGCCTCCCACATCAGGGCGAGGCTCATGAGTACAGGTTGTCCTTCGCCAGTTCGTGCACGTGGTCGTGGTCGTGGGCGCCGTGCGCGTGGCCGTGACCGCCGTGCGCGTGCGGCTCCGGTGCGGCGGGGTCGTGGTCCCGGCCGGGCACGTGCGGGTCGGTGACGGGCAGCGAGGAGTCGGCGGAGAGGTCCCAGTCGGAGGTGGCCCGGCCGCGGGCGACCATCTCGGCGCCGAGGGCCGCGACCATCGCCCCGTTGTCGGTGCACAGTCCCGGGCGGGGCACCCGCAGGCGGATGCCCGCGGCCTCGCAGCGCTCGGCGGCGAGCGCCCGCAGCCGCGAGTTGGCGGCCACTCCCCCGCCGATCATGAGGTGGTCCACGCCCTGTTCCTTGCAGGCGCGCACCGCCTTGCGGGTCAACACGTCGACCACCGCTTCCTGGAAGGAGGCGGCCACGTCCCGGACCGGCACCTCCTCGCCGGCGGCCCGCTTGGCCTCGATCCAGCGGGCGACCGCGGTCTTCAGCCCGGAGAACGAGAAGTCGTAGGCGGGGTCGCGGGGGCCGGTGAGCCCGCGGGGGAAGGCGATGGCGTTCGGGTCGCCCTCGCGGGCGTAGCGGTCGATGACGGGGCCGCCGGGAAAGCCGAGGTTCAGCACCCGGGCGATCTTGTCGAACGCCTCGCCGGCGGCGTCGTCGATGGTGGCGCCCATCGGCCGGACGTCGGCGGTGATGTCCGCGGAGAGCAGCAGCGAGGAGTGGCCGCCGCTGACCAGCAGCGCCATCGTGGGCTCCGGCAGCGGACCGTGTTCGAGCTGGTCGACGCAGATGTGCGAGGCGAGGTGGTTGACCCCGTACAGCGGCTTGCCGAGGGCGTAGGCGTACGCCTTGGCGGCGGAGACGCCGACCAGCAGCGCGCCGGCGAGGCCCGGGCCTGCGGTGACCGCGATGCCGTCCAGGTCGGAGGCGGCGACGCCGGCCTCCTTCAGGGCCCGTTCGATGGTGGGGACCATGGCCTCCAGGTGGGCGCGGGAGGCGACCTCCGGGACGACCCCGCCGAACCGGGCGTGTTCGTCGACGCTGGAGGCGACGGCGTCCGCGAGCAGCGTGGTGCCCCGCACCACGCCCACCCCGGTCTCGTCGCAGGACGTCTCGATGCCGAGGACGAGGGGTTCGTCAGCCATGGGTGGTTCCGGTTTCCTTGGGTTCTGCCGTCGTGTCCGGTGCGCCCGGCGCGGCGGTGGTGTCGGTGGTGTCGGTGCCGTTCACGGCGAGCCGCATGACCAGGGCGTCGACGTTGCCCGGCTGGTAGTAGCCGCGGCGGAAGCCGATCGGGACGAAGCCGAAGCGCTCGTACAGCTTCTGGGCCCGTTCGTTGTCGACCCGGACCTCCAGCATCACCTCCCGGCACTCGAAGGCGGTGGCGTGCTTCAGCAGGTCGGTGAGGAGGCGGGCGCCGAGTCCGGTGCCCCACTGGTCGCGGGACACGGCGATGGTCTGCACGTCCCCGGTGGCCCCGGCGGGTCCCTCGGGCTCCTCGGCGCCCGGCTCGGTGCCGCCGGCGGCGGCGAGGCCCGCGTAGCCGACGAGGCGGCCCCCGTCCTCGGCGACCACGTAGCGGCGGGTGGCGCCGGGGCCCCGGGCGTGGGCCAGCTCGGACCAGAACATCCCCCGGGACCAGGCGTCGTCGGGGAACAGCTCCCGTTCGAGCAGGAGCACCGGGTCGATGTCCCACCAGCGCATCTCGCGCAGTTCGGCCGTCACCGGGGGGTGACCACCTTGTAGTTCTTGGGCACCTGCGCGTCGGGGCGGCGCAGGTAGCGGGGGCGGGGCTCGTCGAGGGGTAGTCCCGCGGCGAGCCGTTCGGCGGCCACCGCGGCGAGCGCCCCGGCGGCCACGTGCTCGGGGTCGCGGGCGTCCGGGAAGGCGTCCGGGTACAGCCGGGCGCCGGCGCCGACCACGGGCAGTCCGGCGAGTTCCCCGGCGATGTCGGCGGGCCGGTCGACGGCGGGCCCGGAGGTGCGGGTGCGGGGGTCGGCGTACCGGGCCCAGTAGACCTCCTTGCGGCGGGCGTCGGTGGCCACCGCGAAGGGGCCGTCGAGACCGGAGGCGCGGGCGAGCCCGTCGAGGGTGCACACCCCGTGCACGGGGACCCCGAGGGCCAGGCCCAGGGTGTCGGCGGTCATCAGTCCGACGCGGAGCCCGGTGTACGGGCCGGGGCCGGTGCCGACGACGATCGCGGTCACGGCCGCGAGGTCCGTTCCGGCGTCGGCAAGCACCCGGTCGACCGCGGGAAGCAGCAGTTCGCCGTGGCGGCGGGCGTCGACCCGGCCGGCGGAGGCGAGCACGCGGTCGCCGTCGTGCAGGGCGACCGTGACGGCGGGGGTGGCGGTATCGAGAGCGAGCAGCAGCACACAAACAGCCTACGGCTCCGACGACCGGCGCACGGTCGCCCCGGCTGGCCGGCCGCTTGCTGCTACGGTCGGCCGAGGACCCGTCACTCAGGGTGATCGGGCGGCCGGGTCGACGACGGCGACGAGAGGCGGGCGTGGTGGCGAGCAGCAGCGCGGGGATGGTGGCGGGGCTCACCGGGGCGGCGCTCACCGCCGTCGGGTTCCTCGCCTATCAGGCGTACGCGGGGGTGGCGGACGGCGCCGCCGACCGGGCGGCGGGCCGGGCGGCCACCACGGTCGTGTCGGCCGCGCCGCGCGACCCGGACCGGCCGACGGAGCTGCCTCGGGGCGCGGGCGCCGGGCCGCGGGTGGTCTACGCCCTGTCGGACCACCGGGTGTGGCTGGTGGGCGAACGGGACCGGGTGCGCCGCACGTACCGGGTGACGCCCAGCACGGTGGACCCGACGCCGGGCGCGTACCTGGTCACCTCCCGCACCGGGCACACCGCCGGCTCGGACGGGGTGGGCGTGGAGCACGTGGTGCGGTTCGCCTCGGAGGAGGGCGTGAGCATCGGGTTCAGCGCCGCCGTCGACGGTTCCACCGCCCCGCCCGACCCGCGGAAGCGGACCGGTGGCATCCGGTCCAGCCGGGCGGACGGGAACGCGCTCTGGGAGTTCGCGGTGATCAACACCCCGGTGGTGGTCATCGACTGACGGCACCGGGGGCGCGACCGGCGCCGCGCCCCGCGGAGCGCCGGTCAGCGGGGGGCGGCCGGCGGGATGTTGTAGTTGAGGCGGAAGACGTTCTGCGGGTCGTACACCGCCTTCAGACGTGTCAGGCGCTCCAGGTCGGCCGGCTCGTAGGCCGCGCGGACCCGCTCCGGCCCGGCCTGGGTGCCGAAGCCCAGGAAGTTGAGGGCGGCACCGGACGAGTAGGGCGCCAGGTCGGCGAAGAGCTTCTCGTACACCGGGCGGGTGTCCTCGGCGGTGACGCCGTACAGCGGGGCGACCACGGCCAGCAGGTAGGGCGCGTCCCGCAGCCCCACCGAGTTCCGGCGCTCCCCGGCCGCGTCCCCGGCGCCGGCCAGGTGCCGCAGCTCCACCACGCACGGCAGCGGCGCGCCGGGGCCGGTGTGCTCCGCGAGCAGCCGCAGCACCTCCTGGTCCACCTCCCGCAGCAGGGCGGTCTCGCGCTGGAAGGGCACCGGGAACCGCGGTTCGTCGTGGATGGTGCCGCACTCGGTGTACGGCATGTCCCGCAGCGACTCGCTCAGCACGGGCGCGGCCTCCCGCAGCGGTGCCACCAGGCGCTCGCCCTCGGCGGGGTCGCCGGTGTAGGCGACGCAGACGTGGTGGACGTGCCGTCCCCGGATCGGCGCGGGCACCTTCGGGTCGTCGGGCATGGGCAGGGAGGCGATCGTGGAGTTCATCTCCCGGGGCATGGCGTCGGCCCACCGCACGTAGGCCCCCAGCAGGTCGGGGGCGGCCTCGACGTCGTAGAAGAACCCACCGCCGTACACCCGTGACAGCGGAATCAGGTCCATTTCCAGTCGTGTCACGATCCCGAAGTTGTCACGACCGCCCACGACCGCCCAGAACAGGTCGGGGTCGCTCTCGGGGGTGACGGTGCGCGCTCGACCGTCCGCGGTCACCAGCTCCAGGGTGCGCACCCGGTCGGCCGCGTACCCGTGGGTGCGCACCAGCAGGCCCACGCCGCCGCCGAGGACGTAGGAGACGACGCCCACGTGCGGCGCCGACCCGTTGAGGGGCGCCAGTCCGTGGGCCGCCGCCACGGGGATCACGTCCTCGAAGCGGGCGCCCGCCGCCACCCAGGCCGTGCGCCGGTCCGGGTCCACCTCGACGTCCCGCATCTGGCCGGTGGTGACCAGGAGCCCGCCGCGGGACGCGGCGGCGAAGCCGTGTCCGGTGCACTGCACGGCGACGGGCAACCCGTGCCGGGCGGCGAAGGCGACCGCCTCCCGGACGTCCTCCGCCCGCGCGGCGCCGACGATCGCGTCGGGTTCGTGCCGGACGGCCAGATTGGCCCCGCTGCGCTCCTCGTCGTACCCCTCGTCCCCGGGGACGAGGACGGGTCCGGCCACTCGGGAGGCGAGCGACTGGATGTCGGCGTGGTTCACGGTCTCTCCCAACGATTGCGTACGGCGTGACGCCATCGTCCGTCCGAAACCTGACAGCGGCCGACAGGTATGGGAAAGACTCGTCGGGTGAAGTTCGACCGACTCCTGGCCATCCTCCTCCTGCTGCAACAGCGGGAGCGGGTCCCCGCGACGGAGTTGGCCCGGCGGCTGGAGGTCTCGGTGCGCACGGTCTACCGGGACGTGGAGAGCCTGTCGGCGGCCGGGGTGCCCGTCTACGCCGAACGCGGACGGTACGGCGGGGTCCGGCTGCTGTCCGGGTTCCGCACCGATGTGACGGGGTTGACCCGGGACGAGGCGCGGGCGCTGTTCGTGCTGGTGGAGCGGAGCGCGCACTCGGCGCTCGGGCTCGACCGGGCGCTGCGTTCGGCACTGCGCAAGATCATGGCCGCCCTGCCGGCACCGCACCGCCCGGCCGCCGAGCTGACGAGCCGGCGACTGCTGATCGACCCCGGCGGCTGGTTCCGCGGGCGGGGCGAGTGGCGCGGGCTGGACCAGCTGTACGACGCGGTGCTGAGCGACCGCCGGCTGCGCATCGCCTACCGGCACGGCGGTTCCACCACCGTCGCCGTGCACGCGGTGGACGCCTACGGCCTCGTGGCCGAGGCCGGGGTCTGGTACCTGGTGGCCGACCGGGCGGGGCGCCCGGGGCTCTTCCGCGCCGACCGCCTGCACGAGGTCGCCGTCACGCCGGAACCGGCGCGCCGGCGCGCGGGGGTCGAGCTCACCGAGGTGTGGGAGGAGTTGCGCCGCGGGGTGGAGTCGCGCGCCGCGGGGGTCCTGGTGCGGGCCCGGGTGCGCCCGCACCGGCTGGACGCGCTCCGCAGGATCGTCGGTCCGCGGGTGCGCGAGGCGGACGGGACGGACGGCGCGGGAGCCGGACCCTGGCGGACGGTCGTGGTGGAGTACCCGGCGCCGGCCGCGGCCTGCCAGTTGCTCCAGTTCGGCACGGACGTCGAGGTGGTCGACCCGCCGGAGGCGGTCCGGGCGGTCGCCCGCGCCGCCGCCGACCTGGCGGCGCTCTACGCCGGGCGGGCCGGGGTGGGGCCGGGCCGGTGGTAGTCGGCCCGGCACGGGGCCGCTCGCCGGAACCCGACCGGCGGGTCCTCCGGGAGCGGGCTACGCCGCCCGGGGCCGTTCGTCCCGGGGTGCGGGGGGCGTGCGGGTGCCGCGGGCCTCGGGTTCGTCCGGGGGCGTGGAGACCGCCCGGGCCGCCGCGCCCGCGGCGAGCAGCACGCTCATCGGCACCGTCGTAGCGGACGTGGTGGGCCGCCGTGTCGCCGACATGGGCGCCTCCTGGGTGCTCCGGGGGCAGACCGGTTAGGCACACCTAACCTCTCCGTCCCATGTGACCACGGAGGAGCACCGTCGCGCAACAACTTCCCGACACCTTGTCGGAACGTGTTCCCGGGCGGGCGGTCAGGAACCGTCGGCGGCGAGCGCGGCCAGGTCCACCGCGGCCCACCGCCTCCCGTGGCCGCGCAGGGTCACCGTGCGGACCTCGACCGTGGTGTCGCCCACCGCCCGGTCGATCAGCACGTGCAGCCGGTCCTCCGACAGCTCCTCCACCTTGCCGTCGCCCCACTCCACGACGACCACCGACTCGGGCAGCGACACGTCGAGGTCCAGGTCCTCCATCTCGTCCAGCCCGCCGCCCAGCCGGTAGGCGTCCACGTGGACCAGCGCCGGCCCCCCGACCAGGCTCGGGTGCACCCGGGCGATCACGAAGGTCGGCGAGGTCACCGCGCCCCGCACCCCGAGGCCCTCGCCGACGCCCCGGGTCAGGGTGGTCTTGCCGGCGCCCAGCTCGCCGGTGAGCATCACCAGGTCGCCCGGGGCGAGCAGCGCGGCGAGGCGCAGGCCCAGCTCCCGCATCCGCTCGGGGGAGGTGACGGTGATCGACGCGGTGACCGGCTCAGCCGTCGTCGCCCGCGGTTCCGCTCGCTGCGCGCTTGGTTCCATAGCCGTCCACGGTAGTCGCTGCGGGGACCGCCCCGGCCCGGGCGAGCAGCTCCAGGAGCCGGTCGGTGACCGCGTCCGGGTGCTCCAGCATCACCAGGTGGCCGGCCTCGGGCAGCAGGACCAGCGCGGCGTCCGGGAGCGCCTCGGCGACGGCCTCGCTGTGCCCCGGGGGCGTGATGAGGTCCTGCTCGCCAGCGAGCACCAGCACCGGCAGCCCGGCGAACCGGGCCAGCGCCGCCGTCTTGTCGTGCGCGGCGAACGCCGGGTGGAACTCGGCGACCACCTCGAAGGGGGTGGCCTCGATCATCCGCTCCGCGAACCGGGCCACCGCCGGGTCCACCTCGCGGCCGGCGAAGGAGTACCGCTTGATGACCCCGGTGAACAGGTCGGCGGTGGCCCGGCGGCCCCGCTCCACCAGCTCCGTCAGCTCGGCCCGACCGCCCAGCACCCGCAGCGCCCCGGGCAGCACCCGGTGCACCGCGTACGCGCCGGCCGCCGGCAGGCCGTAGTCGACCTCGGCCAGCCGCCCGGCGGAGGTCCCCACCAGGGCGACCCCGAGGACCCGGTCCCGGACCAGCTCCGGGTACTGCTCGGCGAGGGCCATCACCGTCATGCCGCCCGTCGAGTGCCCCACCAGGACCAGCGGCCCCTCGGGGGCCGCCGCGTCGACGACCGCCTTCAGGTCCCGGCCGAGCCGGTCGATGGTGACCGGCTCGCCGGGCGCCCCGCGCCCCGAACGGCCGTGCCCGCGCAGGTCCCAGTGGACGGTGCGGACCGCGCCGCGCAGCGCGGCCCGCTGGAAGTGCCAGGAGTCCTGGTTCAGGCAGAAGCCGTGGCTGAACACCACCGTGACCCCGGCCGCCGCGGCGGCCGGCTCCGGCTCGTCGACCTCGTAGTACAGGGCGGTGCCGTCCTCGGCGAGGGCCGTGCCCGGGGTGCCGCGCAGGGTGCCGTACGGGCCGGCCGCGTCGAGCGCGAGCCGTGCCTCCCGGCGCACCCCGCGGCTGACGGTCAGCCGCTCGATCGCCACGCCCGCCACGCCGGCCGCCGCGACCACCCCGAGGGCGATGCCCGCGCCCCGGCGCCAGCCGCCGCCCGCCCGCGCGGCGACGCTCGCCACCGTCCGGGCCGCGGCGTCGGCGGGCCCGACGGCCTCCCCGCTCACGCGGACGCCCCCCGGTACACCCGGGGCACCCGGGAGCCGATCCGGGTGACGATCTCGTAGGCGATGGTGTCCGCGGCCTCGGCCCAGTCCTGGACGGTGGGCTCGCCCCGGTCGCCCGGGCCGAACAGCACCGCCTCCGCACCCTCCTGGACCTTCTGCCCGTCGAGGTCCACCACGAACTGGTCCATCGCGATCCGGCCCGCGACCCGCCGCCACTCCCCGCCGACCAGCACCGGGCCCCGCCCCGAGGCGTGCCGCGGAACGCCGTCGCCGTAGCCGACCGGGACCAGCCCGAGCACCGTCTCCCGTCCCGTGACGTACCGGTGGCCGTAACTGACGCCGTGTCCGGCCGGCGCCCGCTTGACCAGGGCCAGCGAGGCGCTGAGCGTCATCACCGGCCGCAGCCCCAGCTCGGCGGCGGTGCCCAACTCCGGGGCGGGCGACACCCCGTACATCGCGATGCCGGTGCGCACCAGGTCGAAGTGGGTGTCCGGCAGGGTCAGCACGGCCGGCGAGTTGGCCAGGTGCCGCACCTCGGGGCGCACCCCCTCGCCCTCCGCGTGGGCCACCATCCGGCGGAACGTCGCCAACTGGTCGGCGACCGAGGCGTGGCCGGGCTCGTCGGCACAGGCCAGGTGCGACCACAGGCCGACCACCCGCAGGTCCCCGGCGGCCTCGCCGGCGAGCGCCGCGGACACCAACTCGGGCCAGTCGGCGGGGAGGCAGCCGTTGCGGCCCAGACCGGTGTCCGCCTTCAGGTGGACCCGGGCGGGCCGGCCCGCCTCCCGGGCCGCGGCGGTCACCTCGGCCAGCGCCCACATCCCGCTCACCGACACGTCCAGGTCCGCCTCCACGGCCTCCCGCCACGGGTCGCCCGGCGTCCACAACCAGCACATGATCCGGCCGCCGACGCCCGCCGCCCGCAACGCCAGCGCCTCCTGCGGGGTGGCGGTGCCCAACCACTCGGCGCCCGCCTCGATCGCGGCCCGCGCACAGGGCAGCGCCCCGTGCCCGTAGCCGTCGGACTTCACGACGGCCATCAGGGCCGAGCGGGGCGCCCGGGCCCGCAGGGCGCGGACGTTGGCGCGCAGCGCGTCCAGGTCGATCTCGGCGCGGACGCGGCTGGGCTGCGGTGGTGTCTGGCTCATCGCGCCGATTGTCTCAGAGACCCCGCTTCCCGCCCCTGCACCGGTCCCCCGCCCGCCCGGGTGTGGGGCGCGTCACCCACCGGAGGCGGCGTCGAGCAGCGAGGCCCAGGCTGCGGGGAGCGCCCCGGCGACCTCGTCCGCGGTCAACGGCACCCCGCGCTCCGCCGCGCTCCGCGCCGCCAGGCCGTGCAGGTACGCGGCGACCGAGGCCGCGTCCAGCGGGGCGACCCCGGCCGCCAGCAGCGAGCCGGCGAGCCCCGACAGCACGTCCCCGCTGCCGGCGGTGGCCAACCACGGCGTGCCCATCGGGTTCGCCCGCACCGGCTGCGCCGGGTCCGGGGACGCCACCAGGGTGGTGGAGCCCTTCAAGAGCACCGTGGCCCCGAACCGGGCCGCCAACTCCCGCACGGAGGTGAGCCGGGCCGCCTCCACCCGCCCCCGCGACACCCCGAGCAGCGCCGCCGCCTCCCCGGCGTGCGGGGTGAGCAGGGTGGGCGCCCCCCGGTCCCGGACCCGGGCCGGGTCCAGCGGGCGCAACCCGTCCGCGTCCACCAGGACCGGCACGTCCGCGTCGAGGACCTCCTGCACCGCGCCGACCGTGTCGCCGCCCTCGCCGATGCCGGGGCCCACCACCCACGCCTGCACCCGGCCGGCCCGGGTCGGCGGCCCCTCGTGCACCAGCGCCTCCGGGAACCGGGCGATCACCGCGTCGGCGGCCCGCCCCACGTACCGCACGGCCCCGGCACCGCCGCGCAGGGCGCCCGCCACCGCGAGCACCGCCGCCCCCGGGTAACGGGCGGAGCCGGCGACCACCCCGACCACCCCGCGCCGGTACTTGTCGCTCTCCCCGGTCGGCACCGGCAGCAGCCGCGCCACGTCCCGGTGGTGCAGCGACTCCACCGCCGGGACGGACGGCAGGTGCGGGCCCAGGCCGATGTCGACCAGCCGCACGGTGCCCGCGTACTCCCGGGCCGGGTCGATCAGCAGCGCCGGCTTGTGGGTGCCGAAGGTGACGGTCGCGTCGGCGCGCAGCGCCTCCCCGCGCACCTCGCCGCTGTCGGCCTCGGTGCCGCTCGGCAGGTCCACCGCCACCACCACCGCGTTCGCCCCGCGCGCCGCCCGGGCCAGCGGCACCGCGTCCGGGCGCAGCCCGCCCCGGCCGCCGATGCCGGTGATGCCGTCCAGCACCAGATCGGCGTCGGCCAGCGCGGCGAACGGGTCGGCCGCGATCCGGCCGCCGGCCCCGGTGAACGCGGCGAGCCCCCCGGCGTGGGTGCGGTCCGGGGCGAGGAGCACCGCGCCGACCCCGGCGCCCCGGCGGGCCAGGCGGGCGCCCGCGTACAGGGCGTCACCGCCGTTGTCACCGCTGCCGACGAGCAGCACCACCCGGGCCCCGTACACCCGGCCCAGCAGATCGGCACAGGCGGCGGCCAGCCCGGCGGCGGCCCGCCGCATCAACTCCCCTTCCGGGAGCCGCGCCATCAGCGCGGCCTCGGCGTTCCGGACGGTCTCCACGTGGTGAGCGGTGCGCATGGGACGAGTCTGCCGCAGCGGGCGGCCCCGGACCCCGGGGAATGCGCCGGCTGGCCCCCCGCCCGGTGACGGCGGCTCAGCCCTCGGCGACGACCACCGCGGAGGCCACCCCCGCGTCATGGCTCAGGGACACGTGCCAGGAGCGGACGCCCAGGGCCTCGGCGCGGGCGGCGACCGTGCCGCGCACCCGCAGCCGGGGCTGCCCGTTCTCCTCCACCCACACCTCGGCATCGGTCCAGATCAGCCCGGGCGGCGCCCCCAGCGCCTTGGCCAGCGCCTCCTTGGCCGCGAACCGGGCGGCCAGCGAGGCGACCCCGCGCCGCTCCCCGTCCGGCAGGCAGAGCTCCGCCGGGACGAACAGCCGCTCGGCGAGGTGCGGCGTCCGCTCCAGCGCGGCGGCGAACCGCTCGATCTCGGCCACGTCGATGCCCACCCCGATGATCACCCGGTCACCGTACCCCCGTCCGGTGCGCCCCGCGCGCCCCGCGGTCCCGTCCGTGCGGCGCGGCCCACGCGCGGCGGCCCGCCCGCCGGCGGCCGTGCTCGCCCGCCCGGGTGCACCGCGCCCGGTGCGCCGGGCGACGCGCCCCGGGTGACGTACCCCACCTCCCGTCCGGGTCGCACAGCCGCGACAATGACCAGGTGATCTCCCCGGTGTCCCTGCCGCCCCACCCGGCCCCCCGCTCCCGGCCGGACGCCACGCCGTACCTCGACCTCACCCGGGCCGAGTGGAGCGCCCTGCGCGACAAGACCCCGCTGCCGCTCTCCGCGGCCGAGGTCGAGGAGCTGCGCGGCCTCGGGGACGTCATCGACCTGGACGAGGTCCGGGACATCTACCTTCCGCTGTCGCGGCTGCTGAACCTGTACGTGGGCGCCACCGACGGGCTGCGGAGCGCGCTCAACACCTTCCTCGGGGAACAGGGCTCCCAGTCGGGGACGCCGTTCGTGATAGGGATCGCCGGTTCGGTGGCGGTCGGCAAGTCCACGGTCGCCCGGCTGCTGAAGGCGCTGCTGGCCCGCTGGCCCGAGCACCCGCGGGTGGAGCTGGTCACCACCGACGGCTTCCTGTTGCCGATGCGTGAACTGGAGGCCCGCGGGCTGACCTCCCGCAAGGGCTTCCCCGAGTCCTACGACCGCCGGGCGCTGACCCGGTTCGTCGCCGACGTGAAGGCCGGCAAGGACGAGGTGAGCGCGCCGGTCTACTCCCACCTGATCTACGACATCGTGCCCGGTGAACGGCTCACCGTCCGCCGGCCCGACATCCTGATCGTGGAGGGCCTCAACGTCCTCCAGCCGGCGCTGCCCGGCCGGGACGGGCGCACCCGGGTGGGCCTCGCCGACTACTTCGACTTCAGCGTGTACGTGGACGCCCGGGTGGAGGACGTCGAACGCTGGTACCTGAGCCGCTTCCGCAAGCTGCGGGAGACCGCCTTCCAGGACCCGAACTCGTACTTCCGCCGCTACACCCAGGTCTCCGAGGAGGAGGCCCTCGCCTACGCGGCCACCACCTGGCGGACCATCAACAAGCCCAACCTGGTGGAGAACGTGGCGCCCACCCGGGGGCGGGCCACCCTGATCCTGCGCAAGGGCCCGGACCACAAGGTGCAGCGGCTGAGCCTGCGCAAGCTCTGACGGAGCGCTGGTTGCCCGTGTGACGCGTGGTTAGGGTGAGGCATGCTGCATCTGCGTCTGATCACCCCGGCGGACCGCACCGACGAGGTGGTCCGGCTGATCGAGGGCACGGTGGGCACCACCCATCTGGCCGTGCTGACCGGCGCGGCCCGCGACCCCGAGGGCGACGTGGTGATGTGCGACGTCGCCCGGGAGGCCGGCGACGACCTGATCGCGGCGCTGCGCAAGGCCGGGATCGACGAGTGCGGGTCGATCGCCGTGGAGAACATCGACCTGTCCCTGTCCCAGCGGGCCGACCGGGCCGAGGAGGACGCCCCCGGCGAGGGCGCCGACGCCGTGCTGTGGGAGCAGCTCACCGACCTGACCCACGAGGAGTCCACGCTCACCGTCACCTACGTGGCGTTCCTGTCAGTGGCGACGATGCTCGCGGCCTGCGGGGTGATGCTGGACAACGCCATCCTCATCGTGGGCGCCATGGCCGTGGGGCCCGAGTTCGGGCCGCTGGCCGGCATCTCCACCGCCCTGGTGCACCGGGCGCCCGGGCTGGTGGGACGGTCCCTGTGGGCGCTGCTCGCCGGCTTCGTGCTGGCGATGACCGCCACCGCCGGCTTCGCCTGGCTGATGGACGCGGTGGGGCTGTTCACCACGGAGATGATCGAGGCGGACCGGCCCAACACCGCGTTCATCTGGCAGCCCGACTGGATGTCCTTCGTGGTCGCGTTCCTCGCCGGGGTCGCCGGCACCCTCTCGCTGACCTCGGCCAAGTCGGGGGCGCTGATCGGGGTGGCCATCTCCGTCACCACGGTGCCCGCCGCCGCCAACGCGGCCGTCGCCTTCAGCTACCGCGACTACGCCCAGACCACCGGGTCGACCCTGCAACTCCTCGCCAACCTCGGCGGGATCGTCCTCGCCGGGACGCTCACCCTGATCGCCCAGAAGTGGTTCTGGGGCCGCCGCCGCGGGCCCGCGCCGAAGGCCGCCCGCTGACGGGTGCGCGGGGCCCCGGTCGGGACCCCGCGCGCTCCGGTACCGCTACCGGCTACGAGCGCCACCACGGACGGGAGGTGTCCCGCAGGACGTTCGTCCCGCAGTGCACCTCACCGCCGCCGAGGTGGTACGAGTAGTAGTCGTCCAGGTAGGCGGTGGTGAACCCGGCGCGGGCGTACGCCTTCCGCACCGCCTCGCCGAAGACGTCCTTGCCGCCGATCACCGGGCCCCACTGCTTGGGCGCCAGGTACCGCGAGTCGCTGAGCACGATCCCGTTGACGGCGCCCGGCACGTAGGCGATGGTGCGCGGCGCGGTCGGGGCGGGTGCCGCCGAGCGCTCGGCGGCGTCGGCGAGCCCGGGCCGCACCGTGGACCAGGCGTCGGCGTTCAGCCGGCCGAGTCGCCCGGACCGGGCGAGGCCGGTCGGCATCTCGTACTGGGCGAACAGCGCCGGCACCCGCACGACCTCGGCGTCGGTGAGGCCCGTCTCGCGCTGGAGGACGCGCAGATTGGCCTCGATCTTGTCGGCGGCCCGCTGGTTGTCGGCGAGGAACGTCGGGTCGGCCAGCTTCTGGGCGATCGTGGTGCGCGGCACCGTGACGCCGAACTTGTCGGGCGCCGAGAACATCCGCTTGCCGCCGTTCCCCGCGGCCTGCGCGTCCTTCAACAGCTGGAGGCCGGCGGACGGGTCGGCGAGTCCCAGGCGCCAGCCGCGCGGGGTGTCCGCGGGCAGGAACTGGACGAACTCGTCGACGTGGCCCACCTCCAGCCAGGAGGTGTCCAGCAGCAGCGGCGACTGCGCCCCCTGCGAGGCCAGGAAGGTGGACATCGACTTCGCGGGGCGGATGCCCTCCCCGAGGCGCTCCCCCATGATGATCCGCCCGGCCGGGTACGACTTCCCGCCGTGCGCGTAGGGGGGAACGGTCTCCAGGTTCCCCATGGAGTTGAGGGTCTGCGACTCGTCGGACGGGTGGGGCCCCGCCAACTGGACCACGCCGATGTCCGGGCCGCGCAGCTTCGCGTACAACTGCCGTCCGCCCGGGCGGTCCTGGGCCGAGCGGATCATGACCCGCAGGGCGTGCGGCCGGCCGTCCGCGCCGGTCATGCTGACGTAGCCGGGCTCCACGAAGTCCTGCGCCCACACGTCGTTGGTGGCCAACTTGCGCACCGGCTTGGTGATCCCGGCCGCCTTGACCTCGCGCTCCAGGCCCCGGACGAAGCGGTGCTGGTCCTCGGACCACTCCGGGTAGTCCGGGTCCCGGGACACCTTGCTGACCAGCACCTCCTTGGCCCGCTGGAGGTGGTGGTGGGTCAGCACCGGCGCGGTGCGCAGGGTGACGTCGTCCCGGGTGGTGGCGGTGCCCTCGGTGACGGTCAGCCGGACCCGGACCGTGCCGTCCCAACGGGCCGCGTCGCGCACCACGTCGGTGGCCTCGACGCCGAGCTCCACCCCGCGGCGCAGCTCGGCGGCGGTGAGCCGGGTGGTGGGCTTCAGGTGCTTCCAACCGCCGGCCCGCTTCACGAAGATCCGGGCCTTCGCGGCGTCGCCCTGCACCCGGGCCGTGCCGTGGGCCCCGTCGGCGAGCGAGGGCAGCGGCACCGACCGCAGCCGGGCCAGGTCCTCGGCGTCGCGGGCACCGTTCAGCACATTGTCCGCGGCGTCGTGACAGCGGGCCAGCAACGCGTCGGAGAGCGGCCGGCCCCGGGCGTCGGTCATCGTGCAGCGGCGGCCGTCGTCGTCGACGTTCGGCAGGACCACCGCGCCGCGCCCGCGGGTCCAGGTGTCCTCGCCCGCCACGTCGGACGTGCCCCGCACGTCCACCCGGCCGTCCCGGTCGACGTCCGCCCGCAGATCGACCCGGGGCGCCGGGCCGGGGGCGGCCGTCGCCTGCACCGGTATCGCTCCCAACAGTGCCCCGACGACGCCGGTGGCGATCGCCGTGGTTCTCCAACTCCGCGTGTTCACCCGTGCCTCCTCGTTCCCTTCTCGCTCTTCGCAGGGAAAGAAGGGAACGGAGGGGGCGGGGTTGACAGCGGGGACCGCAAAGCGGCGGGGGCGGGGAAAAGCCGCCGGAAGTCGTCGCTCCGGCGGCTGAGATTCACCCCAAGGAGGACTTGACGGCGTCCGCGAGCCGGCCGGCCACCGAGCGGGCCTGGTCGATGTCGGCGGCCTCGACCATCACCCGCACCAGCGGCTCGGTGCCCGAGGAACGCAGCAGCACCCGGCCCGTCTCGCCCAGCTCCCGCTCGGCCTCGACGACCGCGGCGGCCAGCTCGGCGGAGGTCGCGACCCGGGACTTGTCCACGTCCGGCACGTTGACCAGGACCTGCGGCAACCGCTCCATCACGGAGGTCAGTTCGGCGAGGCTGCGGCCGGTGTCGGCGACCCGGGCGGCGAGCATCAGCCCGGTCAGGGTGCCGTCCCCGGTGGTGGCGTGGTCGAGGATGATCACGTGCCCGGACTGTTCGCCGCCGAGCGCGTAGCCGTGCTCCTTCATCGCCTCCAGGACGTAGCGGTCGCCCACCCCGGTCTGCACGAGCGCCAGGCCCTCGCGCTCCATGGCCAGTTTGAAGCCCAGGTTGGACATCACGGTGGCGACGACGGTGTCGGAGCGCAGCGCCCCCCGCTCCCGCAGCGCCAGCGCGAGGACGGCGAGGATCTGGTCCCCGTCCACCTCGGCGCCCGTGTGGTCGACGGCCAGGCAGCGGTCGGCGTCGCCGTCGTGGGCGATGCCGAGGTGCGCGCCGTGCTGGACCACGGCGGCCTTCAGCTGCTCCAGGTGGGTGGAGCCGCAGCCGTCGTTGATGTTGAGCCCGTCGGGTTCGGCGCCGATGGTGACGACCTCGGCACCGGCCCGGGCGAACGCCTCCGGGGAGACCCGGGCGGCGGCGCCGTGCGCCTCGTCCAGGACGACCTTCAGCCCGTCCAGCCGGTTGGGCAGCACCCCGATCAGATGGGCCACGTACTGGTCGAAGCCCTCGTCGTAGTCCCGGACCCGGCCGACGCCGGCCCCGGTGGGCCGCTGCCAGTCGGCACCGGCCGCGTACTGGGCCTCGATGCGGTCCTCCAGCTCGTCGGCGAGCTTGTGCCCGCCGCGGGCGAAGAACTTGATGCCGTTGTCCGGCATGGCGTTGTGGCTGGCGGAGAGCATCACGCCGAGGTCCGCGCCGAGCGCGCCCGTCAGGTACGCCACGGCCGGCGTGGGCAGCACCCCGACCCGCAGCACGTCGACGCCGGCGCTGGCGAGGCCCGCGACCACCGCGGCCTCCAGGAACTCCCCGGACGCCCGCGGGTCCCGGCCGACCACCGCGACCGGGCGATGGCCCTCGAAACTGCCCGCTTCGCCGAGCACGTGCGCCGCCGCGACGGAGAGGCCGAGCGCCAGCTCGGCCGTCAGATCCGCGTTGGCGACACCGCGCACGCCGTCCGTGCCGAAGAGTCGTCCCACTGGTGTCCTCCGAACATTCGCGCACCCCATCACGAGGCACCCCGAAGCTGTGAAACGGGTGCGGAGCCCCAGCGCTCCGCACCCCATGACCACGCGCACCCCGTCACCGCCGCCGGACGGACCGGGCGAGCGCGTACGCACATCCGAACACACCCGGCCGCCGGTACGGTTATCGGCCCGGTGTTCTCGACACCTGTATACGCCCCGCACCGCCCTCACACGAACGCCCCGGCTGCACAGGGGCGTGCCGCCGGGGCGAACGGGTGGTGCGAGCGGGCTGGTCCGCGGGGGACTAGCGCTTGCTGTACTGCGGAGCCTTGCGGGCCTTCTTCAGACCGGCCTTCTTGCGCTCGACCGCACGGTCGTCGCGGCGGAGGAAGCCGGCCTTCTTCAGCGCGCCGCGGTTGTTGTCCACGTCGGCCTCGTTCAGGGCGCGGGCCACGCCGAGGCGCAGGGCGCCGGCCTGACCGGAGACACCGCCACCGGCGATGCGGGCGACGACGTCGTAGCGACCGTCCAGCTCCAGCACCTTGAACGGCTCGTTGACTTCCTGCTGGTGCACCTTGTTCGGGAAGTAGTCCTCAAGGGTGCGACCGTTGATCTTCCACTTGCCGGTGCCCGGAACGATCCGGACGCGGGCGATGGCGTTCTTGCGACGGCCCAGGCCCGCGGCGGGCTGCGGGTCGCCGAAGTGCGACGCCAGGCTCTCGGACGTGTACTCGCCCTCCAGGGGGAGCTCCGTCTCGGTGGTGTACTGCTCGATGTCGACGGCCTCTGCGTCGTCCAGAGGCTGCTCAACGGTGGTCTCGGCCACGATTCTCCTCAGATTCTTTTCGGTCTTAGGGGGTGTGGCCGGACTTACTGCGCGACCTGGGTGAACTCGAACGGCACCGGCTGCTGCGCAGCGTGCGGGTGCTGGTCGCCCGAGTAGACCTTCAGCTTCGAGAGCATCTGACGGCCGAGGGTGTTCTTGGGCAGCATGCCCTTGACGGCCTTCTCGACGGCCTTCTCGGGGTTCTTGGCGAGCAGCTCGTCGTAACGGACGGAGCGCAGACCACCCGGGTAACCGGAGTGGCGGTACGCCATCTTCTGGGTCTTCTTGTTGCCGGACAGGTGCACCTTGTCCGCGTTGATGATGATGACGAAGTCACCGGTGTCAACGTGGGGGGCGTAGATCGGCTTGTGCTTGCCCCGCAGAAGGGTGGCGGCGGTCGACGCCAGACGGCCCAGGACGACGTCCCGGGCATCGATGACGTGCCACTGGCGGGTGACATCGCCGGGCTTGGGGCTGTACGTACGCACGGTTCGTAGCCTTCGCTTCTTCAGTGAATGGGTCCTGACAGGGCCACCCAAGACGATCACGACAGCCCTAGCCGCACATCAGTGACGCAAACCGAGTGCTTGCCGCTGGTCATCGGCCCGGTGGACCGGTGTAAGGGCCCCTCACGTGAGAATGAGCAAGCCAATACACACAACGAACCAGCAGGATACCCAGCACCGCCCGGACGGGTCAAAACGAGTCCCCGACACCGCGCGGGAACCCCCGTCGCCCGCGCTCCCCCGGTACGGGGAGTCACCCCGGCGGCCCCCTCAGTACACTGCCGCCCATGAGCTTCGGGCAGGGGGGACCCGCGCACGGCCCCGGGGGACCGCAGGGTCCGTGGGACGGCGCGCACCAGGGCCAGCACGGGCAGCACGGGCAGCACGGGCAGCACCAGGGGTTGGCGAACGCACCGGGCACCCCGGACTGGGCCGCCATGGCGGACGCCTCCGCCACCGACAACCGCCGCAAGCGGTTGCTGGTGGTCCTCGGCGCCGCCCTGGCCACCCTCGCGGTGGGCGCCGCGGTCGCCGTGGCGATCGTCACCACCGGCGAGGACTCCCCGGCCGCCGCCCCCGGCGCCACGGCCCCCTCCGGATACGCCAGCGAGTCCGGCGGGCCGGCCCCCTCCTTCGCGGCGACCACGCCGCCGCCCCCGCCGAACCCGAAGGACTTCGTCTCCAGCGCGGCCAAGGACAAGGCCCCGATCAGCGCCGAGAGCCTCTTCCCCGGCCCCGAGGTGACCCTCGGCGGCACCGTGTACCGCCGGGGCGCCACCGGCTCCACCACCGCGTGCGCCGGGGTGACCCGGGGGGACCTCGGCGAGGTCCTCACCCGCAACGGCTGCACCCGGCTGATGCGCGCCACCTACGGCAAGGACGGCATCGCGGTCACCGTCGGCGTGGCCCTGTTCGACACCGAGGCGCAGGCGACCCGGGCCAAGGACCAGACGGACCAGGGCAACCTGCTCTCCCTCAGCGGCGCGGGCGTGTCCGGCTTCTGCAACACCACGATCTGCCGCACCACCGCGAACTCCTACGGCCGCTACGCCTACTTCACCGTCGCCGGCCACACCAGCGGCAAGAACGTCACCCCCCAGGACCGTCCGGTCTACCGCACCGGCGACGACCTCGCCGAGTTCGCCTTCCGCCAGATCATCCGGCGCGGCGAGGCGCAGGCGGCGGCCGCCGCCGAGCAGCCCCTGTGAGCCGGGCGCCGGCGCCCGGTCAGCAGCACCCCGCGCCGGCGGCGCCGGGCAGGGTCCGCCGGTTGCGGGCCTCACGGCCCCGCGCGGCCAGCAGTTCGTCCGCGGGGTAGGCGACCTCCTCCAGGGTCAGCCCGTGCGGACGCACCACGTGCACCGCGGAGTCGCGCACCCCGGCGGCCAGCACCTTCGCGGGCCACTCGGGGCCGCGGTGCCCGTCGCCGACGAACAGCAGCGCCCCGATCAGCGAGCGCACCATGTTGTGGCAGAACGCGTCGGCCCGGACCGTGGCGGTGACGACGCCGTCGCCCCCGCGCTCCAGCCACAGCTCCTGGAGGGTGCGGATGGTGGTGGCGCCCTCCCGCTTCTTGCAGTACGCGGCGAAGTCGTGCTCCCCGACCAGCCCGCGCGCGGCCTCGTTCATGGCCTCGACGTCCAGCGGCCAGTCGTGCCACAGCACGTGCCCGCGCAGCAGCGGGTCGACCCCGCCCGGGTGGTCGGTGACCCGGTACGCGTAACGGCGCCAGATCGCCGAGAACCGGGCGTTGAACCCGGCCGGCGCCTCCTCGGCCCGCCACACCCGCACGTCCCTGGGGAGCCGTCCCGCGAGCCGCTTCAACAGCTTCTCCCGGTGCTCCTCCCACACCCCGGCCGGCAGGTCCACGTGCGCCACCTGGCCGCGGGCGTGCACCCCGGCGTCGGTGCGTCCGGCCACGGTCAGCTCGTAGGACGCCCCGCCGGACCGGGTCACGGTCCGCAGCGCGTCCTCCACCACGGCCTGCACGGTGCGCTGCCCCCGGGCCTGCTTGGCCCAGCCGGAGAACTCCGTCCCGTCGTACGACAGGTCCAGCCGCACCCGGACGTGCCCGGGCTCCACCTCGTCACTCACAGTTCCATCCTCCCAACCAACGACGACCCGCGGTCCCGCCCCGGCAGACGGAAGCGGGCCCGCCCCCGGAGGGACGGACCCGCTTCTGCACGGCGCGAAGGCGTCAGGCGTCCTTGGACTCGCCCTCGGCGGGCTTGGCGTCCTCGGCGACCTCGGCGACGGGGGCCTCGGCGGCCTCCTTCTTGAGGGCGTCTTCCTTGACGGCGCGCTTGGTGGCCGCCTCGGCCTCACCGGTGGCCTGCTGGGCCACGGTCAGGGCCTCGACCAGCTCGATGACCGCCATGGGCGCGTTGTCGCCGCGACGGTTGCCGATCTTGGTGATGCGGGTGTAGCCACCCGGGCGGTTCTCGTAGCGCGGGCCGATCTCCGTGAAGAGCGTGTGCACGACGCTCTTGTCGGTGATGACCTGGAGCACCTGACGGCGGTTGTGAAGGTCGCCCTTCTTCGCCTTGGTGACCAGACGCTCGGCGTAGGGCCGCAGACGGCGGGCCTTGGCCTCGGTGGTGGTGATGCGGCCGTGCTCGAAGAGCGACTTGGCGAGGTTCGCCAGCAGCAGCTTCTCGTGCGCGGCGCTGCCGCCCAGACGGGCACCCTTGGCGGGCTTCGGCATGGTGTTTCTCCTTGTGTGCTGCACCGGCCGTGTCAGGTACCGGTGACAGTTCCCGCGGGGCGGACGCCCCGCGGAAGGTCAGGGGTCGCCCACCGGTGGGGCACCGGACGGACCGGCGCCCCACCGGGCGGCGACTAGTACTGCTCGGTCTCGACGAAACCGGCGTCCGCGTCGTCGTCGGCGCCGAAGGCGTCGGCGGCGGCGGTCGGGTCGAATCCGGGCGGGCTGTCCTTGAGGGCCAGGCCCATGCCGGCCAGCTTCGCCTTGACCTCGTCGATGGACTTCGCACCGAAGTTGCGGATGTCCAGGAGGTCCGCCTCCGAGCGGGCGACGAGCTCGCCCACGGAGTGGATGCCCTCGCGCTTGAGGCAGTTGTAGGAGCGGACGGTGAGTTCCAGCTCCTCGATCGGCAGCGCCAGGTCGGCGGCGAGGGCGGCGTCCGTGGGGGACGGGCCCATGTCGATGCCCTCGGCGTCGATGTTCAGCTCGCGGGCCAGACCGAAGAGCTCGACCAGGGTCTTGCCGGCGGAGGCCATGGCGTCGCGCGGGCGCATGGCCTGCTTGGTCTCGACGTCGACGATCAGCTTGTCGAAGTCGGTGCGCTGCTCGACTCGGGTCGCCTCGACCTTGTAGGTGACCTTGAGGACCGGCGAGTAGATCGAGTCGACCGGGATGCGGCCGATCTCCTGGCCGACCTGCTTGTTCTGCACGGCGGAGACGTAGCCGCGACCGCGCTCGACGGTCAGCTCCATCTCCAGCTTGCCCTTGCCGTTGAGGGTGGCGAGGACCAGGTCGGGGTTGTGCACCTCGACACCGGCCGGCGGCGCGATGTCGGCGGCGGTGACCAGGCCGGGGCCCTGCTTGCGCAGGTACATCACGACCGGCTCGTCGTGCTCCGAGGAGACGACCAGCTGCTTGATGTTGAGGATCTGGTCGGTGACGTCCTCCTTGACGCCCGGCACGGTGGTGAACTCGTGCAGGACGCCGTCGACGCGGATCGACGTGACCGCCGCACCCGGGATCGAGGAGAGGAGCGTACGGCGCAGGGAGTTGCCGAGGGTGTAGCCGAAGCCCGGCTCCAGCGGCTCGATCACGAACCGGGAACGGAACTCGTCGACGACCTCTTCGGTCAACGAGGGACGCTGAGCGATCAGCATGTGTGGATCAGATCCTTCGGTCGTGGACGCCCGCTATTTGACGTCCGACGGGTGGTGCGTGGAACAAGGGTACGGGCGACATGCCCCGAGAAGGGGAGCATGTCGCCCGAGACACCGCATCGACCACGGGTGCGTGACGCACCTGGGGTCAGACACGCCTCCGCTTGGGCGGGCGGCAGCCGTTGTGCGGGGTGGGGGTGACGTCCTGGATCGAGCCGACCTCCAGGCCGGTGGCCTGGAGCGAACGGATCGCGGTCTCACGGCCGGAGCCGGGACCCTTGACGAAGACGTCGACCTTGCGCATGCCGTGCTCCTGCGCGCGGCGCGCGGCCGACTCGGCGGCCATCTGCGCGGCGAACGGGGTCGACTTGCGGGAGCCCTTGAAGCCGACGTGGCCGGCGGAGGCCCAGGAGATCACGTTGCCCGTGGGGTCCGTGATCGAGACGATCGTGTTGTTGAACGTGCTCTTGATGTGCGCGTGGCCGTGAGCGACGTTCTTCTTTTCCTTGCGGCGCACCTTCTTGGCGGCACCCTGACGACCCTTGGGGGGCATCTGCTTCTCCTACGGGAGGTGGTCGGTCCTACAGCGAAGACCGCTGACTAGCGTCCGCTGCGGACTACTTCTTGCCCGGCTTCTTCTTACCGGCGATGGCGCGACGCGGGCCCTTGCGGGTGCGGGCGTTGGTGCTGGTGCGCTGTCCGTGGACGGGCAGGCCGCGGCGGTGGCGCAGACCCTGGTAGCAGCCGATCTCGACCTTGCGGCGGATGTCCGCCTGGATCTCGCGACGGAGGTCACCCTCGGTCTTGAGGTTGTTGTCCACGTACTCGCGGATCTTGACCAGCTCCTCCTCGGAGAGGTCGCGAACGCGGGTGTTCGGGTTCACACCGGTCTCGGCCAGCGTCTGCTGGGAAAGGGTCCGGCCGATGCCGAACACGTAGGTGAGGGCGACCTCCACGCGCTTTTCGCGCGGGATGTCAACACCGGAAACGCGTGCCATTCAATGGCTCCAGTTTGATTCTTCGGAGGTCTTCCGCAGGACGATTCCCCTCCGCCGACCCTCGCGGGTGGTACGGAGCGGGTCCCCGGCCTCCGACCGGGGGTGTCGGACCGTTGCCGGCCCGGGTCCTGCGTATGTACACGTCGTGCTGCGTCGCGCGAGATCTGCGGGTGCAGAAGGTGCGGTCGTGCGTCAGCCCTGGCGCTGCTTGTGGCGCGGGTTGTCGCAGATGACCATGACCCGACCGTGACGGCGGATCACCCTGCACTTGTCGCAGATCTTCTTGACGCTCGGCTTGACCTTCATGGTTGTGAGGTTCTCCGGGTCAGTGCCATCGACCCCGGACGCGGACCGTACGGTCCGACCCCGGGGTGCGGGCAAGATCTACTTGTAGCGGTAGACGATCCGGCCACGCGTCAGGTCGTACGGAGACAGCTCCACCACGACCCGGTCGTCAGGGAGGATGCGGATGTAGTGCATGCGCATCTTGCCGCTGATGTGTGCCAGGACCTGGTGGCCGTTCTGGAGCTCGACCTTGAACATGGCGTTCGGAAGAGACTCGACGACAGTGCCCTCGATCTCGATGGCACCTTGCTTCTTGGCCACGCTTCGCCCTTCGAATCGACTACCTTGGCCGGCCCACGCTCAACCCCGCGCGTCCACATGAGGACACACGGGTACACGAGAGCCGACGAGTCAGTCTACGTCAGCGCACCAGGAAACACGAATCGAGGAATGATGCCCCATCCGCGAGATCCTTAAGCGGCCCGACACGCCCCCGCCGCCACGACGGACCCGCACGTCAGCGGGGTCCGGGGCTCAGCCCAGCGGGTCCGGGGCGGCCGTGACCCCGTACTCGGCGAGCCGCGCCCGACCGCAGTCCGGGGCGGTGAGCACCAGCGGGCCCTCCTCCGTCAGCGCCACCGAGTGCTCCCAGTGCGAGGACCAGCTGCCGTCCGTGCTGACCACGGTCCAGTCGTCCTCCAGCACCGCCGTCTTCGGGGTGCCCAGCGACACCATCGGCTCGATCGCCAGACAGAACCCGGGCACCAGCTTCGGCCCCTTGCCCCGACGCCGCTCCACGTAGTTCAGCAGGTGCGGCTCCATGTGCATCTCGGTGCCGATGCCGTGCCCGCCGTAGTCCTGGACGATCCCGTACTTACCGCCGCCGACCTTCGGCTGCCTGCGGATGTAGGTCTCGATCGCCCGGGAGACGTCCACCAGCCGGTTCCCCGCCTTCATCGCTGCGATGCCCGCCCACATCGACTCCTCGGTCACCCGGGACAGCTCCACCAGCTCCGGCGCGTGCCCCGAGCCCACGAACGCGGTGAACGCGGCGTCACCGTGCCAGCCGTCCACCACCGCGCCCGCGTCCACCGAGATCACGTCCCCGTCCTTGAGGACCACCTCGTCGCTGGGGATGCCGTGCACCACCACCTCGTTCACCGAGGTGCAGATGGTCGCGGGGAAGCCCCCGTACCCCAGGAAGTTCGACGTCGCCCCGTGCTCGGCGAGGACCTTCCGGGCGACCTGGTCCAGGTCCCTGGTCGTCGCCCCGGGCACCGCGGCCTCACGCGTGGCCGCGTGCACCGCGGCCACGACCAGCCCCGCCGCCCTCATCTTGGCGATCTGGTCGGGGGTCTTGATCTGCACCATGACGGCAGGGGCCTTTCTGCAACGGTTGACGGTCCACCCCCACGATATTCCCTGGGCGGGGGCCGCTCGCCCCGTTCCCCGCGCCCCCACCGCCCCCGGGCGCCCGGGCCCGGCCCCTGGGGAAGCGAACGGGCCCCGGGCCGGGAGCGGGGCACGGGGCCCCGGTCCCGGGCCGGGGCCCGGACGGAGTGGGTGTGGCGGTGAGGCCGGGTGCTACGCGTCGCGCTTCAGCGCGGCCATCGCCCGCGCGGTCACCTCGTCGACCTTGCCGAGCGCGGAGATGGTCACGACCAGCCCCTGCTCCCGGTAGTAGTCGATGATCGGCTCGGTCTGCGTGTGGTAGACCTCCAGCCGCTTGCGCACGGTGGTCTCGCTGTCGTCCTCGCGCTGGTACAGCTCCCCGCCGCAGACGTCGCAGACGCCTTCCACCGCGGGCTGCTTGTACACCACGTGGAACACGTGGCTGGAGTCCTTGCGGCAGATGCGCCGGCCGGCGATCCGCTTGACCACCTCGTCCTCGGGGACCTCGAGGTCGAGCACCGCGTCCAGCTTCATGGACTCGGCGGCGAGCGTCTCGTCCAGCGACTCGGCCTGCGAGACGTTGCGGGGGAACCCGTCGAGCAGGAACCCGCCCTCGGCGTCCGGCTGTTCCATGCGGTCCTTGGCCATCCCGATGGTGACCTCGTCCGGCACCAGGTTCCCGGCGTCCATGTACGCCTTGGCCTGCTTGCCGAGCTCCGTGCCCTGACTGATGTTGGCACGGAAGAGGTCGCCCGTGGAGATGTGCGGGATCGACAGGTTCTTGGCGAGGAACGCGGCCTGCGTACCCTTGCCCGCACCGGGCGGCCCGACGAGGACGATTCGCATCAGCGGAGGAACCCTTCGTAATTGCGCTGCTGGAGCTGGCTCTCGATCTGCTTCACCGTCTCCAGACCAACGCCGACGATGATGAGGATGCTGGTGCCACCGAACGGGAAGTTCTGGTTGGCTCCGAAACCCGCCAACGCCATTGTTGGCACCAGAGCGATCAGCCCCAGATACAGCGAACCCGGCCAGGTGATCCGGTTGAGTACGTAACTCAGGTACTCAGCCGTCGGTCGGCCAGCCCGGATGCCCGGGATGAACCCACCATACTTCTTCATGTTGTCCGCGACTTCCTCGGGGTTAAACGAGATCGCCACGTAGAAGAACGCGAAGAAGACGATCAGCAGGAAGTACGTGCTGATGTAGAACGGCGAGTCCATGTCCGTCAGGTTGCGCTCGATCCAGGTCTTCCAGCCGGAAGTGCCGCCCGCGAACTGTGCCACGAGTGCCGGGATGTACAGCAGTGAAGAGGCGAAGATGACCGGGATCACACCCGCCTGGTTGACCTTCAGCGGAATGTAGGTGGAGGTGCCGCCGTAGGAACGGCGACCGATCATCCGCTTCGCGTACTGGACCGGAATGCGGCGCTGGGCCTGCTCGACGAAGACCACGAGGGCGACCATCACCAGGCCGACCAGGATGACGATGCCGAATTCGATCCAGCCGTCGGCCAGCTTGCCCTCTTCCTTGATCGCCCAGAGCGAGGCGGGGAAGGTCGCGGCGATCGAGATGAACATCAGGATCGACATTCCGTTGCCGATGCCGCGGTCGGTGATCAGCTCGCCGAGCCACATCACGACGGCCGCACCGGTCGTCATCACGATGACCATCGTGATGGTGGCGAAGATCGACTGGTCCGGCACGATCTCGCCGGCGCGCGAGCAGCCCTGGAACAGGGTGCCGGTGCGGGCGGTGGCGGCCAGGGCGGTGCCCTGGAGGATGGCCAGCGCCATGGTCAGGTACCGGGTGTACTGGGTGATCTTCGCGGTGCCGGACTGGCCCTCCTTCTTGAGGGCTTCCAGCCGGGGGATGACCACCGTCAGCAACTGGAGAATGATGCTCGCCGTGATGTACGGCATGATGCCGAGCGCGAAGACCGTGATCTGGAGCAACGCCCCACCACTGAGCATGTTGACCAGACCGAACAGACCCTGGCTCGACTTCGCCTGGTCCACACAGAACTGGACATTCTCGTAGTTGACGCCGGGAATCGGCACATGCGTGCCGATCCGGTAGATCACGATGATGCCGAGAGTGAACAGCAGCTTCTTGCGCAGGTCGGGCGTCTTGAACGCCCGGGAGAACGCGCTGAGCACGGTGCCTCCTGCGACCCCCGCGCACGTGCGTCAGAGGTGACGGTCTTGAGGTTTCGACAAAGGAGTGGAGTTACAGCTAGACAACAACGCTCGCCACCTTACCGGCGCGCGTATGCCCCGTGGAACGACCAACCGGGGATACCCCTTTTGTGGGGTATCCCCGGTGGGATCGCTCAGTTCACCGTGACTCAGACGAGCTCGGTGACGGTACCGCCGGCAGCGGTGATCTTCTCCTTGGCGGAGCCGGAGACGGCATCGACCGTCACCGTCAGCGCCACGGAGACCTCACCCTGTCCGAGGACCTTGACGAGGCTGTTCTTGCGGACGGCACCCTTGGCGACCAGGTCGGCAACGGTGACCTCCCCACCCTCGGGGTAGAGGGCGGCGAGCTTGTCCAGGTTCACGACCTGGTACTCGGTCCGGAAGGGGTTCTTGAAGCCCTTGAGCTTCGGGAGACGCATGTGGAGGGGCATCTGCCCACCCTCGAAGCGCTCCGGAACCTGGTAACGGGCCTTGGTGCCCTTGGTGCCACGACCGGCCGTCTTACCCTTCGACGCCTCACCACGACCGACACGGGTCTTCGCGGTCTTGGCACCGGGGGCGGGACGGAGGTTGTGCACCCGCAGCGGGTTCTGCTCCGCCATGATTAGTCGACCTCCTCGACCGTCACGAGGTGGCGGACGGTGTGCACCATGCCGCGGAACTCGGGACGGTCCTCCTTGACGACCACGTCGTTCAGGCGCTTGAGCCCGAGCGAACGCAGGGTGTCACGGTGGTTCTGCTTGCTGCCGATGTACGACTTCGTCTGCGTGATCTTGAGGCGAGCCATTACGCACCCGCCCCGGCACGCGCACGGAGCAGGGCCGCGGGGGCCACGTCCTCAAGGGGCAGACCGCGGCGGGCCGCGATCTCCTCGGGACGCTGGAGGCCCTTCAGGGCCGCCACGGTCGCGTGCACGATGTTGATCGCGTTGTCGGAGCCGAGCGACTTCGACAGGATGTCGTGGACGCCGGCGCACTCCAGGACGGCGCGCACCGGACCACCGGCGATCACACCCGTACCGGGGGAAGCCGGCTTGAGCAGGACGACGCCCGCAGCCTTCTCGCCCTGGATCGGGTGGGGGATGGTGCCCTGGATGCGGGGGACCTTGAAGAAGTGCTTCTTGGCCTCCTCAACGCCCTTGGCGATGGCGGCCGGCACCTCCTTGGCCTTGCCGTATCCGACACCCACGGTGCCGTCACCGTCGCCCACCACGACCAACGCGGTGAAGCTGAAGCGACGACCACCCTTCACAACCTTGGCGACGCGGTTGATCGCGACGACGCGCTCAACGTACGCGGTCTTCTCGGCGGCAGCTGCGCCGCCGTCACGGCCCTTCCGGTCCCGCCGCTCGCCGCCACCGGCACCGCCACCGCGGCGCTGGGGTCCAGCCATGGGAATTACCTCTCTCTGTTTCCGCTAGCTACGAGCCGGCTTAGAACTTGAGCCCGGCCTCGCGGGCGGCGTCGGCCAGGGCGGCGATGCGCCCGGCGTACTGGTTGCCACCGCGGTCGAACACGACGGTCTCGACACCGGCGGCCTTCGCACGCTCGGCGACCAGGGCGCCGACCTGCTTGGCCTGCGCCGACTTGTCGCCCTCGCCACCGCGGATGCTGGTGTCCAGGGTCGACGCGGACGCAAGGGTGTGACCCTTGAGGTCGTCGATGACCTGGGCAACGATGTGACGGTTCGAACGCGTCACGACCAGACGGGGACGCTCGGCCGTACCGGAGACCTTCTTGCGGATCCGGATGTGGCGGCGCTTGATGGCGGCGCGCTTGTACGCGTCGCCCTTGGCGATCTTCGTGCCGTATGCCATGGCTTACTTACCCGCCTTTCCGACCTTGCGGCGGATGACTTCGCCCTCGTACTTGACGCCCTTGGCCTTGTACGGGTCGGGCTTGCGAAGCTTGCGGATGTTGGCCGCGACCTCGCCGACCTTCTGCTTGTCGATGCCCTCGACCGAGAGACGGGTCGGGGACTCCACCTTGAAGGCGATGCCCTCGGGCGCCTCGACCGTGATCGGGTGGCTGTAGCCCAGCGCGAACTCCAGGTTGGAGCCCTTCGCCTGGACGCGGTAGCCGACACCGCTGATCTCGAGCTTCTTCACGTAACCCTCGGTCACGCCGGTGATCATGTTCGCCACCAGCGTGCGGGACAGGCCGTGCAGGGCCTTGTTCTGCCGCTCGTCGTTGGGGCGGGTCACCTGGAGGGTGCCGTTCTCGCCCTTCTCGATCGCGATCGGGGCCACGATCGTGTGGGTCAGGGAGCCCTTGGGGCCCTTCACCTGGACCGTACGGCCGTCGATGGTGACGTCCACGCCGGCGGGAACCGTGATGGGGAGCTTGCCAATGCGCGACATAGCTGTTTCCTCCGTTCCCTTCCGCTACCAGACGTAGGCGAGGACTTCCCCACCCACGCCCTTCTTGCCGGCCTGCTTGTCGGTGAGGAGCCCGTGCGACGTGGAGATGATGGCCACGCCCAGGCCGCCGAGCACCTTCGGCAGGTTGGTGGACTTCGCGTACACCCGGAGACCGGGCTTGGAGATCCGCTTGATGCCCGCGATGGAGCGCTCACGGTTGGGGCCGAACTTCAGCTCCAGGACGAGGTTCTTGCCGACCTCGGCGTCCTCGACCTTCCAGCCCGTGATGAAGCCCTCCTGCTGGAGGATCTCCGCGATGTGCGACTTGATCTTGCTGTGCGGCATGCCCACGGAGTCGTGGTACGCCGAGTTCGCGTTCCGCAGACGCGTCAGCATGTCTGCGATCGGATCAGTCATGGTCATGAATTGGCCTTCGGCCTCTCTCGCCGGGGTTTCCTGTATGCGCCATCCCTCTCCCCACACAGGGGCGGGACGGGTGCGGCGCGGGGACCTACGGCGTAGTAAGCGTTGTCAGCGGGCCGCGAGGGCCCGCGTGCTTGACGGGCGGCAGACGCCCAACCCTCCCAGCCTAAGCCATGGAGGGTCGGGCCCCTACCGAACCGATGCCTACCGAGAGCGTCCGGTGGTTCCCGAAAGGGGGAACTACCAGCTGCTCTTGGTCACGCCCGGCAGCTCGCCGCGGTGAGCCATCTCACGGAGGCACACGCGGCACAGGCCGAACTTGCGGTAGACGGAGTGCGGACGGCCGCAGCGCTGGCAGCGGGTGTACGCGCGCACACCGAACTTGGGCTTGCGGGCGGCCTTGGCAATCAGAGCCTTCTTCGCCATCTCGCTCACGCCTCCTTGAAGGGGAAGCCGAGGTGACGAAGGAGCGCACGGCCCTCAGCGTCGTTGGTCGCCGTGGTCACCACGGTGATGTCCATACCCCGGACGCGGTCGATCTTGTCCTGGTCGATCTCGTGGAACATGACCTGCTCCGTGAGACCGAAGGTGTAGTTGCCACGGCCGTCGAACTGCTTGGGCGACAGGCCGCGGAAGTCGCGGATGCGCGGCAGCGCGAGCGACAGGGTGCGGTCCAGGAACTCCCACATGCGGTCACCGCGGAGGGTGACGTGGGCGCCGATCGGCTGGCCCTCGCGCAGCTTGAACTGCGCGATGGACTTGCGGGCCTTGGTGACGGCGGGCTTCTGACCCGTGATCGTGGTGAGGTCCTTGATGGCGCCCTCGATCAGCTTGGAGTCGCGGGCGGCGTCGCCCACACCCATGTTGACCACGATCTTGACGAGGCCCGGCACCTGCATGATGTTCTCGTGCGAGAACTCCTCACGCAGCTTGCCGATGATCTCCTCGCGGTACTTCGTCTTGAGGCGCGGAATGGTGGTCGTCATCAGATGTCCTCACCCGTCCGCTTGGCAACGCGGATCTTGTTGCCCTCGTCGTCGAAGCGGTAACCGACGCGGGTGACGACCTTCTTGCCGTCCTTCTCCACGACGAGCTGGACGTTGCTCACGTGGATCGGCGCCTCGGTGGTCACGATGCCGCCGGCCTGCGAGCCGCGCGCCGTCGGACCGGCCTTGGTGTGCTTCTTGACCCGGTTGACACCCTCGACCAGGACGCGGTCCTCACGGGGGAAGGCCGCGATGACCTTGCCCTGCTTGCCCTTGTCCTTGCCGGTGATGACCTGTACCAGGTCGCCCTTCTTGATCTTCATGCTTACAGCACCTCCGGCGCGAGCGAGATGATCTTCATGAACTTCTTCTCGCGCAGCTCACGGCCGACCGGGCCGAAGATACGGGTGCCGCGGGGGTCGCCGTCGTTCTTCAGAATGACGGCGGCGTTCTCGTCGAAGCGGATGTACGAGCCGTCGGGACGGCGGCGCTCCTTGACGGTGCGAACGATGACGGCCTTGACGACGTCACCCTTCTTCACGTTGCCACCGGGGATCGCGTCCTTGACGGTGGCGACGATGACGTCACCGATGCCCGCGTAGCGACGACCGGAGCCACCGAGAACACGGATGCAAAGGATCTCCTTCGCGCCCGTGTTGTCGGCGACGCGCAGTCGCGACTCCTGCTGGATCACGTCTATCTCCTGTTTGTCTGCCGGTTCCCCGGGGGCCGCTTGCGGCGGCCCCCGGAGCCTGGCGGAACGGGACTCGAAGGGTTACCCCTTCGAGCTGATTACTTGGCCTTCTCGAGGATCTCGACGATGCGCCAGCGCTTCGTCGCGGACAGCGGCCGGGTCTCCATCAGGAGGACGCGGTCGCCGACGCCCGCGGCGTTCTGCTCGTCGTGCGCCTTGAGCTTGTTGGTACGGCGGATGACCTTGCCGTACAGGGCGTGCTTGACGCGGTCCTCGACGGCGACGACGACGGTCTTGTCCATCTTGTCGCTGACGACAAGACCCTCGCGGGTCTTGCGGAAGCCGCGGGCGGCGGTCTCTTCAGTCACGTTCTTCTCGCTCATCAGGCGTTCTCCACCGTCTCGATGCCGAGCTCACGCTCACGCATGAGGGTGTAGATCCGGGCGATGTCCTTGCGGACGGCCTTGAGCCGACCGTGGTTCTCAAGCTGGCCCGTCGCCGCCTGGAAGCGGAGGTTGAACAGCTCTTCCTTGGCCTCGCGGAGCTTGTTGAGGAGCTCCTCGTTGCCCAGCTCGCGCAGCTCGGACGCCTTGGTACCGGCCGACATCACGCTTCACCTGCCTCGCGCCGGACAATGCGGCACTTCATCGGAAGCTTGTGAGCAGCGCGGGTAAGCGCCTCACGCGCAATCTTCTCGTTCGGGTAGGACAGCTCGAACATCACCCGGCCCGGGTGGACGTTCGCGACCCACCACTCCGGCGAACCCTTACCGGAACCCATGCGGGTCTCGGCGGGCTTCTTCGTGAGCGGACGGTCCGGGTAGATGTTGATCCAGACCTTGCCGCCACGCTTGATGTGACGGGTCATCGCGATACGAGCGGCCTCGATCTGACGGTTCGTCACGTACGCCGGCGTGAGGGCCTGGATGCCGTACTCGCCGAACGCGACGGTCGTGCCGCCCTTGGCCTGACCACGCCGCTTGGGGTGGTGCTGCTTGCGGTGCTTGACCCTACGGGGGATCAGCATGGGTCAGCTCTCCGTTCCGCCACTAGTAGTCGACGCGGACTCAGCGGCCGGAGCGGCGGTCTCGGCGGGAGCCTCGGCCTTGGGGGCCTCGGCGCCGGCGGACTGCTGCTGCGGCCGACGGCCGCGGCCACCGCGCTCGCCACCGCGGCCACCACGGCCGGCGGGACGGTCGGCGCCACCACGGGCCGGACGGTTGCCGGCACGGGCGGCGGCGTTCTCGGCGCGGACCTCGGCGATGTTCTTGACGTCGCCCTTGTAGATCCACACCTTGACGCCGATGCGGCCGAAGGTGGTCTTGGCCTCGAAGAAGCCGTAGTCCACGTTGGCGCGGAGCGTGTGCAGGGGCACACGGCCCTCGCGGTAGAACTCCGAGCGGGACATCTCGGCGCCGCCGAGACGGCCACCGCACTGGATCTTGATGCCCTTGGCGCCGGCCTTCATCGCCGACTGCATGCTCTTGCGCATGGCACGGCGGAAGGAGACGCGGGAGGACAGCTGCTCGGCGACGGCCTGGGCCACGAGCTGAGCGTCCGTCTCCGGGTTCTTGACCTCGAGGATGTTCAGCTGGACCTGCTTGCCGGTCAGCTTCTCCAGGTCACCGCGGATGCGGTCGGCCTCGGCGCCGCGGCGGCCGATGACGATGCCCGGACGCGCGGTGTGGATGTCCACGCGGACGCGGTCACGGGTGCGCTCGATCTCCACCTTGGAGATGCCGGCGCGCTCCATGCCGGACGTCATCATCCGACGGATGGCGACGTCTTCCTTGACGTAGTCCTTGTACAGCTTGTCGGCATACCAGCGGGACTTGAAGTCCGTGGTGACGCCGAGCCGGAACCCATGCGGGTTAACCTTCTGGCCCATTACCGGGTTCCTTCCTTGCTGCTGACGACCACGGTGATGTGGCTGGTCCGCTTGCGGATCCGGTAGGCGCGGCCCTGGGCGCGCGGACGGAACCGCTTCAGGGTCGGGCCCTCGTCGACGAACGCCTCGCTCACGAAGAGCGAAGAGGCGTCCGTGTGGTCGTAGTTGTGCGCGGCGTTGGCGATGGCGCTGTCCAGCACCTTGCCGACCGGCACGCTCGCGGCCTGCGGGGCGAAACGCAGGACCGCCTGAGCCTCCGTGGCGTCCATGCCACGGATCAGGTCCACCACGCGGCGGGCCTTCATGGGCGTGACGCGGATGTACCGCGCCTGGGCCCTGGCTTCCATGGTTGTCCCTTCAGTGTCTGACACGTTCGTCATGGTCGTTCACCCCGCTGTTAGCGGCGCTTCGACTTCCGGTCGTCCTTGACGTGACCCCGGAAGGTGCGCGTCGGCGAGAACTCGCCGAGCTTGTGGCCGACCATCGACTCGGTGACGAACACCGGGATGTGGGTCTTGCCGTTGTGCACCGCGATCGTGTGGCCGAGCATGGCCGGGACGATCATCGAGCGGCGGGACCAGGTCTTGATGACGTTCTTGGTGCCTGCTTCGTTCTGGGCGTCCACCTTCTTGATCAGGTGGTCGTCGACGAAGGGCCCCTTCTTGAGACTCCGCGGCATCTAAACCCGCTCCTAGCGCTTCTTGTTCGTCTTGCGGCGGCGGACGATGTACTTGTTCGACGCCTTCTTGGGCGAACGAGTACGGCCTTCCTTCTGACCCCACGGGGAGACCGGGTGGCGACCACCGGAGGTCTTGCCCTCACCACCACCGTGCGGGTGGTCGACCGGGTTCATCGCCACACCGCGAACGGTCGGACGAACGCCCAGCCAGCGCTTGCGGCCGGCCTTGCCCCAGTTGATGTTCGACTGCTCGGCGTTGCCGACCTCGCCGACGGTGGCGCGGCAGCGCACGTCGACCAGGCGGATCTCGCCGGAGGGCATGCGGAGGTGCGCCATGGCGCCCTCCTTGGCCAGCAGCTGCACCGAGGCGCCCGCGGAGCGGGCGAACTTGGCGCCGCCGCCCGGACGGAGCTCGATCGCGTGGATCGTGGTACCGACCGGGATGTTGCGCAGGGCGAGGTTGTTGCCCGGCTTGATGTCGGCCCCGGGACCGTTCTCGACGCGGTCGCCCTGCTGCAGGTTGCGCGGGGCGAGGATGTAGCGCTTCTCGCCGTCCGCGTAGTGCAGCAGCGCGATGCGCGCGGTGCGGTTGGGGTCGTACTCGATGTGCGCGACCTTCGCCGGCACGCCGTCCTTGTCGTGCCGACGGAAGTCGATCACGCGGTAGGCGCGCTTGTGTCCGCCACCCTGGTGGCGAACGGTCACACGACCGGCGTTGTTACGGCCGCCCTTGCTGTGCAGGGGGCGGACCAGCGACTTCTCCGGCGTGGACCGCGTGATCTCGACGAAGTCGGCGACGCTGGAGCCACGACGGCCCGGAGTCGTCGGCTTGTACTTGCGGATACCCATTTCTCAGTCCTCGTCCGATATCGGACCAGGGCGCTCCGTTAGGAGGCCTGGCCGAAGATGTCGATACGGTCGCCCTCGGCGAGGGTCACGATGGCGCGCTTCGTGTTGGCGCGCTTGCCGAAACCGGTGCGGGTGCGCTTGCGCTTGCCCTGGCGGTTGATCGTGTTGACCCCGGTGACCTTGACCTCGAAGACCGCCTGGACGGCCTGCTTGATCTGGGTCTTGTTGGCCCGCGGGTCGACGACGAACGTGTACTTGTTCTCGTCGAGCAGCGCGTAGCTCTTCTCGGAGACGACCGGCTTGAGCAGCACGTCACGGGGGTCCGTGAAGGACTTGCTCAGCGGGGTCTCGACGGTGTTCTTGCCCTCGGCCTCGTGGCGCTTCGCCTTGGCGACGCGCGCGGCCTTGGCGGCCTTGGCCGCCTTGGAGGCAATGCTCGGGTGACGCGTGGCCATCAGGCGTCACTCCCTTCGGTCTCAGTGGCCGTGGCGGGGCCGGACACGAAGGACTCGAAGGCGGCCTGGGTGAAGACCACGTCCTCGGAGCGGATCACGTCGTACGTGTTCAGCTGGCCCGGCTCCAGGATGTGCACCTGGGGCAGGTTGCGGGCGGAGAGCCACGCGGCCTCGTCGGCGCGGTCGACGACCAGGAGCAGGTTCTTGCGCTCGCTGATCTTGCCGAACAGCGTCCGGGCGGCCTTGGTGGACGGGTTCGCGCCCTCGATCACGCCGGTGACGACGTGGATGCGGTTGCTGCGGGCCCGGTCGGTGAGGGCACCGCGCAGGGCGGCGGCCTTCATCTTCTTGGGGGTCCGCTGCGAGTAGTCGCGCGGCACGGGACCGTGCACGACGCCACCACCGGCGAACTGCGGAGCGCGGGTCGAACCCTGACGGGCGCGGCCGGTGCCCTTCTGGCGGTACGGCTTGCGCCCACCGCCGCGGACCTCGCCGCGGGTCTTGGTCTTGTGCGTGCCCTGACGGGCAGCGGCCAGCTGCGCGACGACGACCTGGTGGATCAGCGGGATGCTGACCTTCGCGTCGAAGATCTCCGCGGGGAGTTCGACGGTCCCGGCCTTGTCGCCAGCAGGCGAAAGGATGTCAATGGTGCTCATCGGTTACCTCAGGCCCCCTTGGCCGCGGTACGGACCAGGACGAGGCCGCCGTTCGGACCGGGAACCGCGCCCTTGATGAGCAGCAGACCCTTCTCCGCGTCAACGGCGTGGACGGTCAGGTTCTGGGTGGTGACCCGCTCGTTGCCCATGCGGCCCGCCATGCGCAGGCCCTTGAACACGCGGCCCGGGGTGGCGCAGCCACCGATGGAGCCCGGCGAGCGGTGCTTGCGCTGGGTGCCGTGCCCGGCGCCGAGGCCACGGAAGTTGTGGCGCTTCATGACACCGGCGAAGCCCTTGCCCTTGCTCTTGCCGGTGACGTCGACCTTGACGCCCGCCTCGAAGGTCTCGGCGGTGAGCTCCTGGCCGAGGGCGTACTCGCTGGCGTCAGCGGTACGGATCTCGACGAGGTGGCGGCGCGGGGTGACGTCGGCCTTGGCGAAGTGGCCCTTGAGGGGCTTGTTCACCTTGCGCGGGTCGATCTCGCCGAAGGCGATCTGGACCGACTCGTAGCCGTCGGCGTCGTTCGTACGGACCTGGGTGACGATGCAGGGTCCGGCCTTGACCACGGTCACGGGGACGACACGGTTGTTCTCGTCCCAGACCTGGGTCATGCCGAGCTTCTCGCCCAGGATGCCCTTGATCTGCTTGGTCATCTCGTTACACCGACCCCTCAGAGCTTGATCTCGATGTCGACACCGGCCGGCAGGTCGAGTCGCATCAGAGAGTCAACGGTCTTGGGCGTCGGGTCGAGGATGTCGATCAGGCGCTTGTGCGTGCGCATCTCGAAGTGCTCGCGCGAGTCCTTGTACTTGTGCGGCGACTTGATGACGCAGTACACGTTCTTCTCAGTGGGCAGCGGCACCGGGCCCGCGACCGACGCACCAGTGCGGGTCACCGTCTCGACGATCTTCTTCGCCGAGGAGTCGATGACCTCGTGGTCGTAGGCCTTGAGCCGGATGCGGATCTTCTGTCCCGCCATGGCTACTTCGTAGTCCTGTCTCTTGGAAACGCTCTTGGAACCCGGGAAGCCGTTCCCGGTCCCCTCCGCCGACCCACGCGGTCGGGCGTGTCGCGGTCCCGCTGACAGGGATGTCCCTTGGGGGGACTTCCCTACGAGGGGAACGCGGTCACGGGACCGCGGGCCGGGGATGAAACCACCCACCGGGCGCCTGGTCGGTACCCCGCTGACACTTCCCGGAAGATTCCCGTACGTCCGCCCCAGCGCTGCCTCACGGCAGTTAGGGCGACGAGTACTGTGGGACTCGCTTCCGGTCCTCCCGGCGGGAGGCGCGCAGCATCGATACTCAACCGAGCAACCCGAACAGTCTGCCACACGGGGTACGACCCTGGCCAATCGAGCCGAAGAGGGTACCCCACGCCCCCGGCGCCCACACCAGCCCCGCGGGGGCACCCGCTCCCACGGCCGCGGCCTCTCCGGCTCGACGACCCACCCGGATCCGGGCGACCGACCCGCCGGGGACGTCCGACGACGCCACGGACACCACGCGCCGGCCCGCCCCGGCCCGGCGCCGAGGCCCGGAACGGAGTGGGACTGCGCCACGGACGTCGACACCGGGGATATCCATGATCGGCCCGGGGAAAGGATCATCCGGTTCCGATCGACCCCCGCACGCGTACGACCCAGAGCACGTCCTTGCCGGCCGCCATCGTCCGAAAGGCAACTCTCCCTTGCGCGCACAGACTCCGACCGCCGTCCGCGAGCCCTCCCCCACCCTGCTCGAACGGTTCCCCGTGCTCCAACGCGGGCTCGACCGGCTGGAGCACCGGCCCCTCGCCCACGGCCTCGCCCTCTGGGCCACCGGGTTCGTGAAGCCGGTGTTCCTGGACCACCTGATCGCCCCCCGACCGCGACCGGAGTCGGCGCCCGTGCGGGAGCTGCTGGAGGAGGGGCGCGAGGCGTACGCGAAGCGGCTGACCGGGTTCCTCGACCACGCCGACCTCCTGGCCCGCATACCGGTGGAGGGGCTGGAGCGGGGGTCCACCCCGTACTGGGGCAACAGCTGGCTGTCCCCGCTGGACGCGGTCGGCCTCTACGGGATGCTCGCCGAGCACCGGCCCGCCAGATACCTGGAGATCGGCTCCGGCAACTCCACCAAGTTCGTCCGCCGGGCGGTCACCGACCTGGGCCTGTCGACCCGGATCACCTCGATCGACCCGCAACCGCGGGCGCAGATCGACGCCCTCTGCGACGAGGTCGTCCGGGTGCCGCTCCAGGACGCCGACCACGCGGTCTTCGCGGAGCTGGAGCCCGGTGACGTCCTCTTCCTCGACGGCTCCCACCGGCTCCACATGGGCTCGGACGTCCTGGTGTTCTTCTCCGAGCTGCTGCCCCGCATCAAGCCCGGGGTGCTGGTCCAGGTCCACGACATCATGCTGCCCGGCGACTACCCGAGCGCCTGGCGGTGGCGGCTGTACAACGAGCAGTACCTGTTGGCGGCGCTGCTGACCGCCGCACCGCAGCGGTTCGACGTCCTCCTGCCGAACGCCTTCGTCCACGGCGACCCCGAACTGCGCACGATCCTGGCCCCGTTGTGGCGCCGACTCGGGGTGACCCGGCACTTCGACCCCGGCTCCTTCTGGTGGCGGCACCGGGGCTGACCACAGCCGCGCCCGGTGCGGTTCCGTCCCGTACCGGGCTCCGGCACCCGCCGTACGCACCGGACGCCTCCGGACGGGAGCCGGACCGTGCGGGCACGCCATGCCACAAGTGAACTGCTGGAACTCGGCCTGGGAGACACCCCGGCTCGCGAAACCTGGAGGAACATGATGAGCGTCGCCACCTGCTTCCCCGGCCGGGGCACGATCACCGAGGAGACCTACCTCAAGGGCAAGGGCGAAGGCCGGGCCGAAGCGCTCGTGGACGTTCTGGAGATGCGCGGTCTGACCGTCACCGACGAGGCCCGCGAACGCATCACCGGCACCACCGACGCCGAGACCCTCACCGCCTGGCTCGCCTAGGCCCTCACCGCCACCACGGTGGACGACCTGTTCACGGACGACGCTTCCCCGGCGGGGGCGCCCGACAGCAGGGGCACCGAGGCGTAGGCGCCCCGGCTCGCCGCCGTCCCGGCCGCCCCCGCCCGTCGCCGCTCACCCGTTCGGGTCGTCCTCCTCCGCCCCGTGCAGGTACCGACCCGGTGAGGTCCCCACGGTCCGCCGGAAGGCCGCGAGGAAGGCGCTCGGGGTCGCGTACCCGACGGCCCGGGCGACCCGGGCGACCGGCTGGCCCTCCGCGAGGAGGGCCAGTGCCGCGCGCAGCCGCGCCTGGGTCCGCCAGCGGTCGAAGGTCATGCCCGTGTCCCGGACGAAGAGCCGGGTCAGGGTGCGGCGGCTCGCCCCGACGGCCCGGGCGTGCGCCTCCAGACCGCGCGGGTCGGCCGGGTCGACCAGCAGCGCCTCCGCCACCGCCCGGACCCGGTCGTCCTTCGGGGTCGGCACCTCGATGGGGACGGTGGGCAGCGGACGCAGCAGGTCCCAGACGACGGCCTCGCCCCGCAGCCGGGCGCCGTCGGTCAGGCCGTCGCGGGCCAGGTAGGTCAACAGCCGGGCCAGGAGTCCGTCCACCGCGACGGGAGTGGGCTCCGGCCAGTCCAGCGGGCAGCGGTCCACCGCGAAGTAGAGGCCGTGGAGCACCGCGTCGCGCGAGGCGCCGGTCCGGTGCTCGATCCCCGCCGGCAGCCACAGCGCCCGGGTGCGCGGCAGCACCCAGGAGGCATCGCCCACGGCGACCCCCAGCACCCCGCGCCGCGCCCACGCCAACTGGTGGTGCTCGGGGTGCCGGTGCGGGACGAACCACTGCCCCGGCGCCAGCGGGAAGCTCTCGACGACGAGGGCGCCGACGGCGTCCGGGACGGTGGCGAACGTCTCCTGAGGCGTGCGGTTCCGGGGCTTCTGATCCACCCCTCCAGGGTATGGCCCCAGCCCGCTATCACCTGGCCCCGTAGCCTCTCACGGCCAACAAGGGCGCGTACGTAGCGTCGCCGTATGCCCGACGACCACTCGCTCTCCGCCCCCCGTCCACCGCGTTCCCGGCCCGGCGACCCCGGCGGTCCGTCCGGCCCCGCCGCCCCGGGCCGGACCTCCGCACCGCGCGGCGCCGCGCTCGCCGTCCTCTGCCTGGTGCAGTTCGTGCTCGTCCTGGACGACACCGTGGTGAGCGTGGCGCTGCCCAGCATCCGGGAGGACCTCGCCTTCGGCACGGCCGGACTGGTCTGGGTGGTCAACGCCTACTTCCTCGCCTTCGGCGGACTGCTCCTGCTGTGCGGGCGACTGTCCGACCTCCTCGGCCGCCGTCGGGTGTTCCTCACCGGGGTGGCCCTCTTCGGGGCGGCGAGCCTGTTGTGCGGGCTGGCCCGGGAGCCGTGGCAGCTGGTGGCCGGTCGGTTCGCGCAGGGCGCGGGGGCCGCCATGGCGAGCCCGGCCGCGCTGGCGATGGTCGCCCTCCTGTACCCGGAGCCCGGCGAACGCGCGCGGGCCTTCGGGATCTGGGGCGCGGTCGCGGGGCTCGGCGGCACTCTGGGCGTGGTGGTCTCCGGGGCGCTGACCGGGTTGGCGTCCTGGCGCTGGGTCTTCCTGGTCAACCTGCCGGTGGTCCTGGTGGCGGTGACGCTGCTGCCCCGACTGGTCCGGGAGAGCCGGGCCGACCGACCGCCCCGGCTCGACGTGCCGGGCGCGGTCCTCGGCACCGGGGCGGTGGTGGCCCTGGTCTACGGTCTGCTGCGGGCCGGGGAGGCGGGGTGGACGGACCGGACGGCGGTGCCGGCGCTGGCCCTGGCCGGGGGGCTGGCCGCCGGGTTCGGGTGGTGGGAGCGCCGGACCGCGCAGCCGCTGCTGCCGTCGTCGTACCTGGCGTCCCGGTTCCGGCTCGTGGCCAACGGGGCGAGCCTGCTGTTGTCCGCCGCGCTGTACGCGATGGCGTTCCTGCTGATGCTGCAGGTGCAGACCGTACTCGGCTACCGGCCGTTGACCGCCGGGCTCGCGTACCTGCCGTACGGGGCCGCGATCCTCACCGGGTTGTGGCTCTCCCGGCGGGCGGTGGCCCGGTTCGGGATGCGCGCCGCGCTGACCGGGTCGCTGCTGGTGACGGCGGCGGGGCTGCTGACGCTCTCGGGGGTGGCGGCGGGTGACGGGTACGTGTCCGGGGTGCTGCCGGGGATGCTCGTCACCGCCCTGGGGTGCGGGCTGAGCCTGCCCGCACTGACGGTCGCCGCACTCACCGGCACCACCGGGGAGGACGCCGGGATCGGCTCGGCAGTGCTGAACTCGGTCCAGCAGATCGGGGGCGCGGTGGGACTGGCGGTCCTGGTGCCGCTGGCCGCACGAGGGCACGGGACGGAGGCGGTGGGAGGCTTCTCCCTGGCGTTGACCGTCGCCGCGGGCGTGGTCGCGCTCGGGGCGGTCGCGCTGCTCGCGCTGCCCGGCGGCCCCGGCCGGGGGCACGCGGCGGCGGGCCGCTGATCCGCCCCGGGAAATCCGAAGGGCCCGTACGACCACACGGGTCGTACGGGCCCTCCGAGCTTGCGCTGACGCGCGTCAGGTCACTTGTTGATCTTGGTGACCTGGCCGGCGCCGACGGTCCGGCCACCCTCGCGGATGGCGAACTTCAGGCCCTCTTCCATGGCGACGGGCTGGATGAGCTCCACCGTCATCTGGGTGTTGTCGCCCGGCATGACCATCTCGGTGCCCTCGGGGAGGGTCACGACGCCGGTCACGTCCGTCGTACGGAAGTAGAACTGCGGGCGGTAGTTGTTGAAGAACGGGGTGTGGCGACCACCCTCGTCCTTCGACAGGATGTACGCCTGCGCCTCGAACTCGGTGTGCGGGGTGACCGAGCCCGGCTTGATGATGACCTGGCCGCGCTCGACGTCCTCGCGCTTGATGCCGCGGAGCAGCAGACCGACGTTCTCACCGGCCTGGCCCTCGTCGAGCAGCTTGCGGAACATCTCGATGCCGGTGACCGTGGTGGTGGTCTTCTCGGTCTTGATGCCGACGATGTCGACGGTCTCGTTGACCTTGAGGATGCCGCGCTCGATACGACCGGTGACGACGGTGCCACGACCGGTGATCGTGAAGACGTCCTCGATGGGCATGAGGAACGGCTTGTCGACGTCACGCTCGGGCTGCGGGATGGACTCGTCGACGGCCTTCATCAGGTCGAGGACGGTCTGGCCCCACTCCTTGTCGCCCTCCAGCGCCTTGAGCGCGGAGACCTTGACGACCGGCAGGTCGTCGCCGGGGAACTCGTACTCGGAGAGCAGCTCGCGGACCTCGAGCTCGACGAGCTCCAGGATCTCCTCGTCGTCCACCATGTCGGCCTTGTTCAGGGCGACGACGATGTACGGAACGCCGACCTGGCGGGCCAGGAGCACGTGCTCCTTGGTCTGCGGCATCGGGCCGTCGGTGGCGGCGACCACGAGGATGGCGCCGTCCATCTGCGCGGCACCCGTGATCATGTTCTTGATGTAGTCCGCGTGACCGGGGCAGTCGACGTGCGCGTAGTGGCGCGTCTCGGTCTGGTACTCGACGTGCGCGATGGAGATGGTGATACCGCGCTGACGCTCTTCCGGCGCCTTGTCGATCTGGTCGAAGGCCGAGGCCTCGTTCAGGTCCGGGTACGCGTCGTGCAGCACCTTGGTAATGGCGGCCGTGAGGGTCGTCTTACCGTGGTCGATGTGACCGATGGTGCCGATGTTGACGTGCGGCTTAGTCCGCTCGAACTTCGCCTTCGCCACTGGGGTCCTCCTGGGAGTGGTTCTGTACGCCTTACTTCATCGGCGCCAGGTGATCTTTGCTGGAAAGCCCGGGGCCGGGGGCACCCGCCATGGCTGTGGCGGGCACCCCGGTGGCTCCGGAGTCAAGCCTAAAGCGTGCGCTCGGTCGAGCTACTCGCCCTTGGCCTTCGCGATGATCTCCTCGGCGACGTTCCGCGGAACCTCGGCGTAGGAGTCGAACTGCATCGAGTAGCTCGCGCGACCCGACGTCTTGCTGCGGAGGTCGCCGACGTAGCCGAACATCTCCGACAGCGGGACCAGGCCCGTGACGAGCTTGGCACCGTGACGGTCTTCCATGGACTGGATCTGACCGCGACGGGAGTTGATGTCACCGATGACGTCACCCATGTAGTCCTCGGGCGTCGTCACCTCGACCTTCATCATCGGCTCCAGCAGGGCCGGGCTGGCCTTGCGGGCGGCCTCCTTGAAGGCCATCGAACCGGCGATCTTGAAGGCCATCTCGGAGGAGTCGACCTCGTGGTAGGCACCGTCGAGGAGGATGACCCGGACACCCGTGAGCGGGTAGCCGGCGAGCACGCCGAAGTCCATGGCCTCCTGGCAACCCGCGTCCACGGACGGGATGTACTCCCGCGGGACACGACCACCGGTGACCTTGTTGACGAACTCGTAGCCGTCGCCCTCAAGCGGCTCCAGCGCGATCTGCACCTTCGCGAACTGACCGGAACCACCGGTCTGCTTCTTGTGGGTGTAGTCGAGCCGCTCGACCGCCTTGCGCAGCGTCTCGCGGTAGGCCACCTGCGGCTTGCCGACGTTGGCCTCGACCTTGAACTCGCGGCGCATGCGGTCGACCAGCACGTCGAGGTGCAGTTCGCCCATGCCGGCGATGATCGTCTGGCCGGTCTCCTCGTTGGTCTTGACGCGGAAGGACGGGTCCTCCTCGGCAAGACGCTGGATGGCGACGCCCAGCTTCTCCTGGTCACCCTTGGACTTGGGCTCGATGGCGACCTCGATGACCGGGGCCGGGAAGTCCATCGACTCCAGGATGACCGGGTTCGCCGGGTCGGCGAGGGTCTCACCGGTGGTGGTCTGCTTCAGACCCATGACGGCGACGATGTCGCCGGCACCCACCGAGTCGATCTCCTCACGCTTGTTGGCGTGCATCCGGTAGATCTTGCCGATGCGCTCCTTGCGGCCCTTCACCGAGTTCTGCACCTGAGAACCCGACTCCATGCGACCGGAGTACACGCGGACGAAGGTCAGCTTGCCGAGGTGCGGGTCGCTCGCGATCTTGAACGCGAGAGCGGCCAGCGGCTCGTCCTCGGACGGCTTGCGCCGGATGACCTCGTCCGGGTTGGAGACCGACTGGCCCTCGATGGCCTCGATGTCCAGCGGGGACGGCAGGTAGCGCACCACCGCGTCGAGCAGGGGCTGCACGCCCTTGTTCTTGAACGCGGTCCCGCAGAACACGGGGGTGATGGTGGTGCCGTCGCCCTTGCCGGAGCCGATGGTGATGCGGCGGATGGCCGCGTACAGCTGCTCCTCGGAGGGCTCCTCGCCCTCCAGGTACAGCTCCATCATGGCCTCGTCGTTCTCGGCGACGGTCTCCAGGAGCTTGGCGCGCCACTCGTCGGCGGCCTCGGTGTGCGTCTCCGGGATGTCGACGACGTCGTACGCCTCGCCGAGCGCGGTCTCGGCGGACCACACGAGCGCCTTCATGCGGACCAGGTCCACGAGGCCGCGGAAGTCGGCCTCGGCACCGATCGGGAGCTGCATGACGATCGGGGTGGCGCCGAGGCGGTCCACGATCATGTCGACGCAGCGGTGGAACTCGGCACCCGTGCGGTCGAGCTTGTTGACGAAGCAGATGCGCGGAACGCCGTAGCGGTCCGCCTGACGCCACACGGTCTCGGACTGGGGCTCGACACCGGCGACACCGTCGAACACCGTCACGGCACCGTCGAGGACGCGCAGCGAGCGCTCCACCTCGACGGTGAAGTCGACGTGGCCGGGGGTGTCGATGATGTTGATGGTGTGGTCGACGTCCTCCAGCTGCCAGTGACAGGTGGTGGCAGCAGAGGTGATCGTGATGCCACGCTCCTGCTCCTGCTCCATCCAGTCCATGGTGGCTGCACCGTCGTGGACCTCACCGATCTTGTACGACACACCGGTGTAGTACAGGATGCGCTCGGTGGTCGTCGTCTTGCCCGCGTCGATGTGAGCCATGATGCCGATGTTGCGCACCCTGGCCAGGTCAAGCGAAGTGGTAGCCATAAGGCTCAGTCTTCTCTCGGTTCTCGATGGGGAAAGCGACTACCAGCGGTAGTGCGCGAAGGCCTTGTTGGACTCGGCCATCTTGTGCGTGTCCTCGCGCTTCTTCACCGCGGCACCGAGGCCGTTCGAGGCGTCGAGGAGCTCGTTGAGGAGACGCTCGGTCATCGTCTTCTCGCGACGCGCACGCGAGTAACCGACCAGCCAGCGCAGCGCCAGGGTGTTGGCACGACCGGGCTTGACCTCGATCGGCACCTGGTAGGTGGCGCCACCGACACGGCGGGACTTGACCTCAAGGGTCGGCTTGATGTTCTCCAGCGCGCGCTTCAGCGTGATGACCGGGTCGTTGCCGGTCTTGTCGCGCAGGCCCTCCATGGCGCCGTACACGATGCGCTCGGCGGTGGAGCGCTTGCCGTTCAGCAGCACCTTGTTGATGAGGGAGGTCACCAGAGGAGAACCGTAGACCGGGTCGATGATGACCGGGCGCTTCGGGGCGGGGCCCTTACGAGGCATTCTTACTTCTCCTTCTTGGCGCCGTAGCGGCTGCGGGCCTGCTTGCGGTTCTTGACGCCCTGGGTGTCCAGGGAACCACGGATGATCTTGTAACGAACACCCGGCAGGTCCTTCACACGGCCACCACGCACGAGCACGATGGAGTGCTCCTGCAGGTTGTGTCCCTCACCCGGGATGTAGGCCGTGACCTCGATACCGGAGGTCAGACGCACACGCGCGACCTTCCGCAGGGCCGAGTTCGGCTTCTTCGGGGTGGTCGTGAACACACGCGTGCAGACGCCGCGGCGCTGGGGCGAGCCGTCCAGTGCGGGCGTCTTGTTCTTCTCGACCTTGTCCTGCCGGCCCTTGCGGACCAGCTGCTGGATCGTAGGCACTACTTCTCCGGTTTCTGTGTGCCGATCATGAAGCTAACCTGGAACGTCACCGACCCACGCGGTCGGGTGTGTCGAATGCCGCGGTTCCGCCCAACGGACGGGAGAGCACGGATTGCGGTGGCCTCCTACGACCACCCGTACGGTTGAGGACACGCACGGGGGCCAGGGCACACCCCAGGCACAAGGTATGAGCGTACCGACCGTCCACACCGTGGTCAAAATGATATTGGTCCGGTCGTTTGCGAACCTCGCACCCGCCCCGGCCGCACCGCCGCCACCAGCAGGAACGCCCGGAGGGCGGACACCCCACGGGTGTCCGCCCTCCGGCTCGACGTGCGCACGCGGACGCACGGCGCGGTTACTGGTTGTACGGACCGTAGTCGTAGTCCTCCAGCGGGACGGCCTGACCCGACCCGGTGCCGAACGGCGAGTAGTCGATGTCGTCGTAGCCGACGGCCGAGTACATCGCGGCCTTCGCCTCCTCGGTGGGCTCCACCCGGATGTTGCGGTAACGGGCCAGACCCGTACCGGCCGGGATGAGCTTGCCGATGATGACGTTCTCCTTGAGGCCGATCAGGGAGTCGGACTTGGCGTTGATCGCCGCGTCCGTGAGGACCCTGGTCGTCTCCTGGAAGGAGGCCGCCGACAGCCACGACTCGGTGGCCAGCGAGGCCTTGGTGATGCCCATGAGCTGCGGACGACCGGAGGCCGGGTGACCGCCCTCCTGGACCACGCGGCGGTTCTCGGTCTCGAACTTCGACCGCTCCACCAGCTCGCCGGGCAGCAGCTCGGCGTCACCGGACTCGATGATCGTCACGCGGCGCAGCATCTGCCGGATGATGATCTCGATGTGCTTGTCGTGGATCGACACGCCCTGCGAGTTGTAGACCTTCTGGACCTCGCCGACCAGGTGGACCTGCACGGCCCGCTGGCCGAGGATGCGCAGCACGTCGTGCGGGTTGGTCGCACCGTAGGTGAGCTTCTCGCCCACCTCGACGTGGTCGCCCTCGCGGACCATGAGCTTGGCGCGCTTCGAGATCGGGTAGGCCGTCTCGTCGCTGCCGTCGTCCGGGGTGACGACGATCTTCTTGGTCTTCTCGGTCTCCTCGATCCGGACCCGTCCGGCCGCCTCCGAGATGGGGGCGACGCCCTTGGGGGTACGGGCCTCGAAGAGCTCGACGACACGCGGCAGACCCTGGGTGATGTCGTCACCGGCCACACCACCGGTGTGGAAGGTCCGCATCGTCAGCTGGGTGCCGGGCTCACCGATGGACTGGGCGGCGATGATGCCGACCGCCTCGCCGATGTCGACCAGCTTGCCGGTGGCCAGCGAACGGCCGTAGCACATGGCGCAGGTGCCGACGGCGGACTCGCAGGTCAGGATCGAGCGGGTCTTGACCTCCTCGACCCCGTGGTGCACGAGCTGGTCGATCAGCACGTCGCCGAGGTCGACGTTGGCCGGCGCGATGACCTTGCCGTCGATGACGACGTCCTCGGCCAGCATGCGGGCGTAGACGCTGGTCTCGACGTCCTCGGCCTTGCGCAGCACGCCGTCCGCACCGTGGTTGGCGATCCGCAGCTTGAGGCCGCGCTCGGTGCCGCAGTCCTCCTCGCGGATGATGACGTCCTGGGAGACGTCCACCAGACGACGGGTGAGGTAACCCGAGTCGGCGGTCCGCAGCGCGGTGTCCGCCAGACCCTTGCGGGCGCCGTGGGTGGAGATGAAGTACTCCAGCACGGACAGGCCCTCGCGGAACGACGCCTTGATGGGCCGCGGGATGGTCTCGTTCTTGGCGTTCGACACCAGACCGCGCATACCGGCGATCTGACGCATCTGCATCATGTTTCCGCGCGCGCCCGAGTTCACCATCATGAAGATCGGGTTCGTCTTCGGGAAGTTGTCGTTCATCGCCTCGGCGACCTTGTTGGTCGCCTCGGTCCAGATCTTGATGAGCTCCTGAGTGCGCTCTTCCTTGGTGATCAGACCGCGCTCGTACTGCTTCTGGACCTTCTCGTCCCGCGACTCGTACTCGGCGACCAGGGCCTTCTTCGCCTCGGGCACGACCACGTCGGAGATGGCGACGGTGACGCCGGAGCGCGTCGCCCAGTAGAAGCCGGACGCCTTCAGGTTGTCGAGGGTCGCGCCCACGATGACCTTGGGGTAGCGCTCGGCGAGGTCGTTGACGATCTCGGAGAGCTGCTTCTTGCCCACCTCGTAGTCGACGAACGGGTAGTCCTCGGGCAGCAGCTCGTTGAAGAGCGCACGGCCCAGGGTGGTCCGCAGTCGGAAGGTGTCGCCCTGCTGCCACTCGCCGCCGAAGCCGTCGGGGCCGGCCTCCTCGACGGGCGGGGTCCAGCCGCGCGGCGGGATGGTGCCCACCGGGAAGCGGATGTCCACCCGGGACTGGAGGGACAGCTCGCCCGCGTCGAAGGCCATGATGGCCTCGGCGACGGAGGCGAAGGAACGCTCCTCGCCCTTGACGTCGCGCATCTCGCCGTCGGTGGTCAGGAAGAACAGACCGAGGACCATGTCCTGGGTCGGCATCGTGACCGGGCGGCCGTCGGCGGGCTTGAGGATGTTGTTCGAGGACAGCATCAGGATGCGGGCCTCGGCCTGCGCCTCCGCGGAGAGCGGCAGGTGGACGGCCATCTGGTCACCGTCGAAGTCCGCGTTGAACGCGGTGCAGACGAGCGGGTGGATCTGGATGGCCTTGCCCTCGACGAGCTGCGGCTCGAATGCCTGGATGCCCAGGCGGTGCAGGGTCGGGGCGCGGTTCAGCAGCACCGGGTGCTCGGCGATGACCTCTTCGAGGACGTCGTACACCACGGTGCGACCGCGCTCGACCATGCGCTTGGCCGACTTGATGTTCTGCGCGTGGTTCAGGTCCACCAGGCGCTTCATCACGAACGGCTTGAAGAGCTCCAGCGCCATGGCCTTGGGCAGGCCGCACTGGTGCAGCTTCAGCTGGGGGCCGACGACGATCACGGAACGGGCCGAGTAGTCGACGCGCTTGCCGAGCAGGTTCTGACGGAAGCGGCCCTGCTTGCCCTTGAGCATGTCGGAGAGCGACTTCAGCGGGCGGTTGCCCGGGCCGGTGACCGGACGGCCGCGGCGGCCGTTGTCGAACAGCGCGTCGACGGCCTCCTGGAGCATCCGCTTCTCGTTGTTCACGATGATCTCGGGGGCACCGAGGTCGAGCAGGCGCTTCAGGCGGTTGTTCCGGTTGATGACCCGGCGGTACAGGTCGTTCAGGTCGGAGGTCGCGAAGCGGCCACCGTCCAGCTGCACCATCGGACGCAGGTCCGGCGGGATGACCGGGACGCAGTCCAGCACCATGCCCTTGGGGCTGTTGCTGGTCTGGAGGAAGGCGGAGACGACCTTGAGCCGCTTGAGGGCACGGGTCTTCTTCTGACCCTTGCCGGTGCGGATGATCTCGCGGAGGCGCTCGGCCTCCTCCTCCAGGTCGAAGGACTCCAGGCGCTTCTGGAGCGCGGCGGCGCCCATCGAGCCGTCGAAGTAGGTGCCGAAGCGGTCGCGCAGCTCGCGGTAGAGGAGCTCGTCGCCCTCCAGGTCCTGGACCTTGAGGTTCTTGAAGCGGGTCCACACCTCGTCGAGGCGGTCGATCTCGCGCTGCGCGCGGTCGCGGAGCTGCTTCATCTCGCGCTCGGCGCCCTCGCGGACCTTGCGGCGCACGTCGGCCTTGGCGCCCTCGGCCTCCAGCTCGGCGAGGTCGGTCTCCAGCTTCTTGGCGCGGGCTTCGAGGTCGGCGTCGCGCCGGTTCTCGATCTGCTGGCGCTCGACGGAGACGTGGGCCTCCAGCGACGGGAGGTCGCGGGTACGGCGCTCGTCGTCCACGTACGTGATCATGTACGCGGCGAAGTAGATGACCTTCTCCAGGTCCTTCGGCGCGAGGTCCAGCAGGTAGCCCAGGCGCGAGGGAACGCCCTTGAAGTACCAGATGTGGGTGACGGGAGCGGCCAGCTCGATGTGGCCCATCCGCTCGCGGCGCACCTTGGCGCGGGTGACCTCGACGCCACAGCGCTCACAGATGATGCCCTTGAAGCGGACGCGCTTGTACTTGCCGCAGTAGCACTCCCAGTCCCGGGTCGGACCGAAGATCTTCTCGCAGAAGAGTCCGTCCTTCTCGGGCTTCAGGGTGCGGTAGTTGATCGTTTCGGGCTTCTTGACCTCGCCGTGGCTCCACTGACGGATGTCGTCCGCGGTGGCCAGGCCGATCCGAAGCTCGTCGAAGAAGTTGACGTCGAGCACTATGCGTCAATCCCTCTCAGGGTTGTGTCTTGTGGTCTGAACGGGGTCCGGGGCTGCGGCCGGGACCGCCCTGGGGCGGTCCCGGCCGGACCCGTCAGACCTCTTCGACGCTGCTCGGCTCGCGCCGGGACAGGTCGATGCCGAGTTCCTCCGCCGCGCGGAAGACGTCCTCGTCGGTGTCGCGCATCTCGATGGACATGCCGTCCGAGGACAGCACCTCCACGTTGAGGCACAGGGACTGCATCTCCTTGATGAGCACCTTGAAGGACTCGGGGATGCCGGGCTCGGGGATGTTCTCGCCCTTGACGATGGCCTCGTAGACCTTCACGCGGCCGGTGACGTCGTCGGACTTGATGGTCAGCAGCTCCTGGAGGGCGTAGGCGGCACCGTAAGCCTCAAGCGCCCACACCTCCATCTCACCGAAGCGCTGGCCACCGAACTGGGCCTTACCACCCAGCGGCTGCTGGGTGATCATCGAGTACGGACCGGTCGAGCGGGCGTGCAGCTTGTCGTCGACCAGGTGGTGCAGCTTGAGGATGTACATGTACCCGACGGAGATCGGGTCCGGGAACGGCTCGCCGGAGCGGCCGTCGTACAGCTGCGCCTTGCCGGACGGGAGGACCATGCGGTCGCCGTCGCGGTTGGGGATGGTGTGCTTCAGCAGGCCGGCGAGCTCGTCCTCGCGGGCGCCGTCGAAGACGGGGGTGGCGACGTTGGTGCGCGGGGCGACCTGGTCGGCCTCGATGGCCTGGAGGCGCTGCGCCCAGTCGTCGGCGAGGCCGGAGACGTCCCAGCCCTGGCTGGCGAGCCAGCCGAGGTGGATCTCCAGGACCTGTCCCGGGTTCATCCGGGACGGGACGCCGAGCGGGTTGAGGATGATGTCGACGGGGGTGCCGTCCTCCATGAACGGCATGTCCTCGATCGGGAGGATCTTGGAGATGACGCCCTTGTTGCCGTGGCGTCCGGCGAGCTTGTCGCCGTCCGTGATCTTCCGCTTCTGGGCGACGTACACCCGGACCAGCTGGTTGACGCCGGGCGGCAGCTCGTCGCCCTCCTCGCGGTCGAAGACGCGGACGCCGATGACCTTGCCGGTCTCGCCGTGCGGCACCTTCAGCGAGGTGTCGCGGACCTCACGGGCCTTCTCGCCGAAGATCGCGCGGAGCAGGCGCTCCTCGGGGGTCAGCTCGGTCTCGCCCTTGGGCGTGACCTTGCCGACGAGGATGTCGCCGCCGATGACCTCGGCGCCGATGCGGATGATGCCGCGCTCGTCGAGGTCGGCGAGGACCTCTTCGGAGACGTTCGGGATGTCCCGGGTGATCTCCTCGGGGCCGAGCTTGGTGTCACGGGCGTCGACCTCGTGCTCCTCGATGTGGATCGAGGAGAGGACGTCGTCCTGGACGAGGCGCTGCGACAGGATGATCGCGTCCTCGTAGTTGTGGCCCTCCCACGGCATGAACGCGACGAGCAGGTTCTTGCCGAGCGCCATCTCGCCGTTCTCGGTGGCGGGACCGTCGGCGAGGACCTGGCCCTCGATGACCCGGTCGCCCTCGGCCACGATGACCTTCTGGTTGACCGAGGTGCCCTGGTTGGAGCGCGAGAACTTCGCGACCCGGTACGTGGTGTACGTGCCGTCGTCGTTGGTGACGGTGACGTAGTCGGCGGAGACCTCCTGGACGACACCGTCCTTCGCGGCCTTGATGACGTCGCCGGCGTCGGTGGCGCAGCGGTACTCCATGCCGGTGCCGACGAGCGGGGCCTCCGCCTTGATGAGCGGCACGGCCTGGCGCATCATGTTGGCGCCCATGAGCGCGCGGTTGGCGTCGTCGTGCTCCAGGAAGGGGATCATCGCGGTGGCGACGGACACCATCTGGCGCGGGGAGACGTCCATGTAGTCGACGTCGGTGCCGGGCACGTAGTCGACCTCGCCGCCGCGGCGGCGGACCAGCACGCGGTTCTCGGCGAACCGGAGTTCGTCGGTGAGCCGGGCGTTGGCCTGCGCGATGACGAAGCGGTCCTCCTCGTCGGCGGTCAGGTAGTCGACCTCGTCGGTGACCTGGCCGTCGACGACCTTGCGGTACGGGGTCTCCACGAAGCCGAAGGCGTTGACGCGGCCGTAGGAGGCGAGCGAGCCGATCAGACCGATGTTCGGGCCTTCGGGGGTCTCGATCGGGCACATGCGGCCGTAGTGCGAGGGGTGCACGTCACGGACCTCGAAGCCGGCCCGCTCGCGGGAGAGGCCACCCGGGCCGAGCGCCGAGAGGCGGCGCTTGTGGGTGAGCCCCGACAGCGGGTTGTTCTGGTCCATGAACTGGGACAGCTGGCTGGTGCCGAAGAACTCCTTGATGGAGGCGACGACCGGCCGGATGTTGATCAGGGTCTGCGGCGTGATCGCCTCGACGTCCTGGGTGGTCATCCGCTCGCGCACGACGCGCTCCATGCGGGCGAGACCCGTACGGACCTGGTTCTGGATCAGCTCGCCGACGTTGCGCAGACGACGGTTGCCGAAGTGGTCGATGTCGTCGGTCTCGACGACGATCGTGCGGCCGGACTCGCCGACCGTCTCGGTCTCCCCGGCGTGCAGCTTGACCAGGTACTTGATGGTCGCGATGACGTCGTCGGTGGTGAGCACGCCGGCGTCGAGCGGCTCGTCGGCGCCGAGCTTCTTGTTGACCTTGTAGCGGCCGACCTTGGCCAGGTCGTAGCGCTTCGGGTTGAAGTAGAGGTTCTCCAGCAGGGTCTGGGCTGCCTCGCGCGTGGGGGGCTCGCCCGGACGGAGCTTGCGGTAGATGTCCAGCAGCGCGTCGTCCTGGCCCTGGGTGTGGTCCTTCTCCAGGGTGGCGCGCATGGACTCGTACTCGCCGAACTCCTCCAGGATCTGCTCGGTGGTCCAGCCGAGCGCCTTCAGGAGGACGGTGACGGACTGCTTGCGCTTGCGGTCGATGCGGACGCCGACCATGTCGCGCTTGTCGATCTCCATCTCCAGCCAGGCACCCCGGGAGGGGATGATCTTGGCGGAGAAGATGTCCTTGTCGGACGTCTTGTCGATGGAGGAGTCGAAGTAGACGCCGGGCGAACGGACGAGCTGCGACACCACGACGCGCTCGGTGCCGTTGATGACGAAGGTGCCCTTGTTGGTCATGAGCGGGAAGTCGCCCATGAAGACCGTCTGGGACTTGATCTCGCCGGTCTCGTTGTTGGTGAACTCGGCGGTGACGAAGAGCGGCGCGGCGAAGGTGAAGTCGCGCTCCTTGCACTCGTCGATGGAGTTCTTCGGCGGCTCGAAGCGGTGGTCGCGGAAGGTCAGGGACATCGACCCGGAGAAGTCCTCGATCGGGGAGATCTCCTCGAAGATCTCCTCCAGACCGGACTTGGTGGGGACGTCCTGTCCGCTGTCCAGAGCCGCCTCGACACGAGCCTTCCACGCGTCGTTGCCGAGCAGCCAGTCAAAGCTCTCGGTTTGCAGCGCAAGAAGGTTCGGAACCTCAAGGGGCTCCTTGATCTTTGCAAAGGAGATGCGCAGCGGGGCGGTGCTGGCGCCGTTGTTCGTATTCGCGGTCGAGGCAGTGCGCGAGGCGGCCAAGAGGGGTCCTTCCGAGGGCTCGGACTCACTACGCGCGTACCGGTCCCCCGCCTGGACACGACGAGACGTCCACACGAAATCCCAGGTCAGGGACGGTTTTCGACTCGGTGCTCAAGCATGGGCATGCCCCTGGTGACGGGCAGGAGGCAGCTAACAGGCAGCGCAAAGGGTCAGTGTAGCCACAAGGCCCACTGATGTCCAGTGCGGGTTTACTGACACCCTCTGTGCTCTCCCACGCCTGCCGTCCGTCACGTCCTCGACGCACATCGATACTGCCCTCTTCGCCGCCGATCCATGCCTCGGAGTTCGGATCGTAGTGACGACGCGTCCTGAGAATTGCGCGCTGCGTGCGGTTCGTCAAGGCCCCCTCGTGCGAACCGGGTGCCGCGAACGTCACTGACCGCCGTTGCCGGGCGGACCGTCACCAGGGCTACCGCGCGCACAACGAAGATCACCATACTCGTCGTCACGCACTGCGCAAGCAGCCCTTCGGACGAGGGACGGAACGCCGAACGGCGACCACCCACTTGGGTGATCGCCGTTGGGGGCCTCCGCGTTACAGCGAGAGGCGGACGAGGGGCGCCGCGGGGGCGCCGCACTCGTGCGGGAGTCCGCTGGACTCCCGTGGGGTCACTTGACCTCGACGGAGGCGCCGGCGGCCTTGAGGGACTCGGCAGCCTTCTCGGCGGCGTCCTTGGCGACCTTCTCCAGGACGGGCTTCGGGGTGCCGTCGACGAGGTCCTTGGCCTCCTTCAGACCCAGGGAGGTCAGCTCGCGCACGACCTTGATGACCTGGATCTTCTTCTCGCCGGCGCCGGTGAGGATGACGTCGAACTCGTCCTGCTCCTCGGCGGCCTCGGCGGCCGGGGCGCCGGGGGCACCGGCGGCAACGGCGACCGGGGCGGCGGCGGTGACGTCGAAACGCTCCTCGAACGCCTTCACGAACTCGGAGAGCTCGATGAGGGTCATCTCGTCGAACTGCGCGAGCAGGTCTTCCTGGCTGAGCTTCGCCATGATGGGCGATCCTTCCACTAATTCGGCAGGTGCCGGATGTACATGTCAGGCGGGCGTACGTCGGGCCCGCGGCGACCGTCCCCGCACCGACGCGGATGCGTCAGGCGGCGGCGGTCAAAGTGCGAGCCGAGTTACTCGGCACCGCCCTGCTCGCCCTCGGCCTTCTTGGCACGAAGCGCCTCCGCGGTGCGGACGAACTTCGAGGGAAGCGCCTGGAAGAGCGCGGCAGCCTGGGACTGCTTGCCCTTCATGGCACCCGCCAGCTTGGCGAGCAGAACCTCGCGGGACTCAAGGTCCGCAAGCTTCTTGATCTCATCGGCGGACAGCGCCTTGCCGTCAAGGACACCGCCCTTGATGACGAGATTCGGGTTGTCCTTGGCGAAGTCACGAAGACCCTTCGCCGACTCCACCGGGTCACCGGTGACGAAGGCGACCGCCGTCGGACCGTTGAACAGGTCGTCGAGCGTCGAGATCCCGGCCTCATTGGCAGCGATCTTGGTCAGCGTGTTCTTCACCACGGCGTACTGGGCGTTCTCACCGAGCGAACGGCGCAGCTGCTTGAGCTGTGCCACGGTGAGACCGCGGTACTCGGTCAGCACGGCGGCGTTCGAGCTGCGGAACTTGTCCGTCAGCTCGGCAACCGCGTCAGCCTTGTCGGGCCTCGCCATGAGCCTCGGCCTCCTTCCGGGTGATTCGGACCGCGCGGACCCGAAGGAGGACTGAGGAAAACAAAACGCCCCGGCGCAGGGCACGGGGCGTAGCTCTACCGAACGGATACGGGATACCCGTCCAGGAGCACTTCCACGGTCACCTGCGCGGGTCGTTCGCAGTTCAGCGAACCTTCGGCCACCGCGACCCGGACGGGCACGCGGCAAACAACCAGCGGTCTTTGGCTTCTCGGGAAGCGTACGGGACCGGGTGCGCGCCAGGCAAATCGTCCCCGGCGGGGGGTGCGTCCGCCGTCAGCGGGCGCCGTGCACCAGCGCCTCGTAGTCCACGGTGTCCGCGGGGTCGGGGGCGGGGCGGGCCGTCACCCGGGCCCCGAAGTCTCGGTAGTGCGCGGTGCTGCGCAGCACGCCGGCCGCGGTGCGGCTGCGCTCCGTGCGCTTCACCAGTCGACCCGCGGAGTCCACCCACACCTCGATCCGCTCCTCCGTGATCCCCGCGGCCCGCAGGCGTTCGCGCACCGCCTCCGCCCGCTCGGCGGCCGGCCCCCGGGTGGGCAGCTCCGCCGGGCGGACGGTGCCCGCGTAGCGGGTGGTCTCGACCCCGCGGACCACCGCACGCCCGGCCTCCCGGACGTCCGGGGCGAGCAGCAGGAGATCCATCGAGCCGCCCGGGCTCACGTCGGCGGCGGAGGCCCCGCGGGCGGCGTCGTGCCGTATCCAGTGCCGACCTCCGGTGCGGGCGGCGAAGGCGTCGCCCATCCGCGCGTAGTAGGCGCCGTCCACGTACCGCGCCTCGGTGGCGTCCGCGCCCCACTCCCGCAGGGTCTCGGTGAGGGTGCCGCCCGTGTAGCGGATGGCGAGGGTGCCGTGCAGCCCGTCCGACCAGCCGAGCACCCCGGTGGTCTCGGTGGACACCGTGCCGTCCAGCGCCATGACCGCACTGACCCGTGCGGACCCCGCGGCCCGGGTGCGTTCCGCGGCGGTGCGCAGTGCCCGGAGCACCTCCCGGGGCGGCGGGGAGGCGGTGGCCGCGGGACGGGTCGCCGGGGCGTCGCCGTCGGTGCAGGCGGACAGGGCGAGGAAGCCGCCACCGACGCCCAGCAGCAGCGGGGCCAGCGAGAGCGCCCCCCACGAGAGCCAGGTGTGGCGCCGGCCGATCCGGCGCGCCGGGGCGCGGAACGTCCCGGTGGCGCGCGTCCGCCCGTCGCCGGTCCGTCGCGTGTTGCGCCGCATGGTCCCCGCCCCCGTTCCCCCGTGTGGGTGCCGCTGGTGGGCACGCTAGCGCAGGCGGGGCCGAACGCCCGAGGAACGGCGCAGGGCCCCGTGCCGCCGGAGAACCGGACGGTACGGGGCCCTGCGGTCACGCGGTCGCGTGCCCGGTCGCTCAGACGGCGGCCGGGTCCTCCTCGACGAGGAGGTTGCGGGTGCGGTTGGCGTCCACGGGAACGCTGGGGCCGACCGTGGTGGTGATGGCGGCCTTCTTGATGTAGCGGCCCTTGGCGGCGGACGGCTTCAGACGGAGGATCTCCTCCAGCGCGGCGCCGTAGTTCTCCACCAGCTTGGTGTCGTCGAAGGACACCTTGCCGATGATGAAGTGGAGGTTCGAGTGCTTGTCGACGCGGAACTCGATCTTGCCGCCCTTGATCTCGGTCACGGCCTTGGCCACGTCCGGGGTCACGGTGCCGGTCTTCGGGTTCGGCATCAGACCACGCGGGCCGAGGACGCGGCCGAGACGACCGACCTTGCCCATGAGGTCCGGGGTGGCGACGACGGCGTCGAACTCGTTGAGCCGCTGGCCCTTGGAGATCTCGTCGATCAGTTCGTCGGAGCCGACGATGTCGGCGCCCGCGGCACGCGCGGCCTCGGCACGCTCACCGGTCGCGAAGACCAGGACCCGGGCGGTCTTGCCGGTGCCGTGCGGGAGGTTCACGGTGCCACGGACCATCTGGTCCGCCTTGCGGGGGTCGACACCGAGCCGGAAGGCGACCTCGACGGTGCCGTCGAACTTGGACGTCGAGGTCTCCTTGGCGAGACGCACGGCTTCGAGCGGGGCGTAGAGCCGGTCCCGGTCGATCTTGGCGTCAGCGGCGCGGAGGGACTTGCTGCGCTTCACTTCTGCTCCTGTACAGAGTGTCGTCAGGCGGTCGAGCCGCCGGACGGGAACGGAGTCGTGGTGCGGGCCGGCGCGGGCCCTGCCACTTTCTGGAAGGTCGTACGGGTCGCATCCGTCCGGGCGCGGGGCCCGAGAGGCTACGGGAGGTCAGTCCTCGACCGTGACACCCATGGACCGGGCGGTGCCCGCGATGATCTTCGCGGCGGCGTCCAGGTCGTTGGCGTTGAGGTCGGGCATCTTGGTGGTGGCGATCTCGCGGACCTGCGCCTGGGTGATCTTGGCGACCTTGGTCTTGTGCGGCTCGCCGGAGCCCTTCTCCACGCCCGCGGCCTTGAGGATCATCTTCGCGGCCGGCGGGGTCTTGGTGATGAAGGTGAAGGAACGGTCCTCGTAGACCGTGATCTCCACCGGGATGACCCAACCGCGCTGCGACTCGGTCGCGGCGTTGTAGGCCTTGCAGAACTCCATGATGTTGACGCCGTGCTGACCCAGCGCGGGGCCGACCGGCGGAGCCGGGTTGGCGGCACCGGCCTGGATCTGGAGCTTGATCAGCCCCGTGACCTTCTTCTTCTTGGGAGGCATTGCTCTCTCCGGGTCCTAGTGAGAGGTGTGAGCGCTCCAGCCGATCATCCGGATGGAGGCATACCGCACAACGATAACGGGTAGCGCGGTGCGGAGAAAAACCGACAGGTCAGAACGGTCGCGGGGACCGTTCTGACCTGGTCGGAAGTCGTCTGCGGGGCCGGGCGGCCCGGAGGTCGACCGGCCCGGCGGCGTCAGTTCTTCTGGATCTGGTCGAAGCTCAGCTCGACCGGGGTCTCGCGACCGAAGATCTCGACCAGGCCCTTGACCTTCTTCGAGTCGGCGTTGATCTCGTTGATCGTGGCCTGGAGGGTGGCGAACGGGCCGTCCGTGACCGTCACCGAGTCGCCGACCTCGAAGTCCAGCACCTGGACCTCGACCTTGCGCTGCGGCACCGGGCGGCCCTCGGCGTCGGCGGCCTCGCGGGCGGCCTTGGCCTCGGCCTCCGGGGCGAGCATCTTGACGATCTCGTCCAGGGTCAGCGGGTACGGGTCGTAGGCGTTGCCGACGAAGCCGGTGACGCCCGGGGTGTTGCGGACGACGCCCCAGGACTCGTTGGTGAGGTCCATGCGGACCAGGACGTAGCCGGGGAGCTTGTTCTGGCGGACGTTCTTGCGCTCGCCGTTCTTGATCTGGACGATCTCTTCCTCGGGCACTTCGGCCTGGTAGATGAACTCCTCGACGTTCAGCGAGACGGCGCGCTGCTCCAGGTTTGCCTTCACGCGCTTCTCGTAGCCCGCGTAGGTGTGGATCACGTACCACTCGCCGGGCAGGGTGCGCAGCTCCTCGCGGAGGGCGGCGACCGGGTCCACCGGCTCGGGCTCCTCCACGGCGTCGGCCTCGGCGTCGTCCGCGGCCTCGGCGTCCTGGTCGGTCCCGTCCGCCTCGTCCTCGGCCTCGGTCGTTCCGTCGACCTCGGTGTCGTCCTCGGCCCGGTCCTCGTCGACGTCGACGCCCTCGACGACGTCACGCTCGTCCTCGGTGGACCCGCCGGCCTCGGCGGACTTCACGGACTCCGCAGCGACCTCATCGGACTCGACGGCGTCGTTCAGGTTCGGGTCAGACACGGTGGCTGCTTCTTCCTGGTTACAGAGGGGTGGAACAACGCGAAAGGGACGCCGAGGTCGGCGTCCTTCGCTGGGGGCTGTGCTTCCGGCATCAGCCGAAGACGTACTTCGCGACTTTGTCCAGGCCGAGGTCCAGCACGCTCACGATACCGATCATGATGACCACGAAGATGATCACGACGATCGTGTAGGTGGTGAGCTGCGAGCGCGTCGGCCAGACGACCTTGCGCAGTTCCGCGACGATCTGGCGGTAGAAGAGGGCGAGGCGGCCGAAGGGACCCTTCTTGCCGCGCTTCCCGCCCTTGCGCGCCTTCTTCTCCGAATCCGGAGCGTCGTCCTGAGCATCAGGCATGTCGATGGAGCCCACGGCGTCCGTCACTCTTCCTCACCTGATTCCCGGGTCGGCCGTGCCGCGCCCGGTTGAGCCGCACGGCGGTGCATTGCGTACGTACGTGCCATACATCCACACATCCGGAAGGGGAGGTGGGACTTGCAGGGCCGGAGGGACTTGAACCCCCAACCGCTGGTTTTGGAGACCAGTGCTCTACCAATTGAGCTACGACCCTTTGGTTCGCCCCAACGTACCGCATCCGGGCGACCGCGGGGTGTGCGATCGACGGGTGCGGCCGGTGTCGGCCAACGAGGAGAGAGTGTACGTGTTCTGCGCGCCGACGTCGAACAGCGGCCGCCGCGGGGGCCGTCGGGGGCGCCCGTGGCGGCGTTCCCGGGCCCGCTGCCCAGTGGGTGAAACCCGCGTACCGGGCCGGCTCCGGGTCTGGAAGCATGGGGCGCATGAGCGCTGCAACCTCCCCGACCGAACGCCGGGTCTCCGCCCGGATCGGTGCGATCTCCGAGTCCGCGACCCTCGCCGTCGACGCCAAGGCCAAGGCCCTCAAGGCCGCCGGGCGTCCGGTGATCGGCTTCGGCGCCGGCGAGCCCGACTTCCCGACGCCCGACTACATCGTCGAAGCCGCCGTCGAGGCGTGCAAGAACCCGAAGTTCCACCGCTACACCCCCGCCGGTGGGCTCCCGGAGCTGAAGGCCGCCATCGCCGCGAAGACGCTCCGCGACTCCGGCTACGAGGTCGAGGCCGCGCAGGTCCTGGTGACCAACGGCGGCAAGCAGGCGATCTACGAGGCGTTCGCCGCGATCCTCGACCCGGGCGACGAGGTCATCGTCCCGGCGCCGTACTGGACCACCTACCCGGAGTCGATCCGGCTCGCGGGCGGCGTCCCGGTCGACGTGGTCACCGACGAGACCAGCGGCTACCGGGTGACCGTCGAGCAGCTGGAGGCCGCGCGCACCGAGCGGACCAAGGTCCTGCTGTTCGTCTCGCCCTCCAACCCGACCGGCGCCGTCTACAGCGCCGAGGACACCGAGGCGATCGGCCGCTGGGCCGCCGAGCACGGGTTGTGGGTGCTCACCGACGAGATCTACGAGCACCTGGTCTACGGCGACGCCGTGTTCACCTCGCTGCCCACCGTGGTGCCGGAGCTGCGCGACAAGTGCATCGTGGTCAACGGCGTCGCCAAGACGTACGCCATGACCGGCTGGCGGGTGGGCTGGCTGATCGGTCCGAAGGACGTGGTCAAGGCCGCGACCAACCTCCAGTCGCACGCCACCTCCAACGTCTCCAACGTCGCCCAGGCCGCCGCGCTCGCCGCGGTCTCCGGCGACCTGACGGCGGTGGCCGAGATGCGGGAGGCGTTCGACCGGCGCCGGCGGACGATCGTGCGGATGCTGAACGAGATCGACGGCGTGGTCTGCCCGGAGCCGGAGGGCGCCTTCTACGTGTACCCGTCGGTGAAGGCGCTGCTCGGCAAGGAGATCCGGGGCCAGCGGCCGACCAGCAGCGTGGAGCTGGCCGCGCTGATCCTGGACGAGGTCGAGGTGGCGGTGGTGCCCGGCGAGGCCTTCGGCACCCCGGGCTACCTGCGGCTGTCGTACGCGCTCGGCGACGAGGACCTGGCCGAGGGCGTGTCCCGCATCCAGAAGCTGCTGGCGGAGGCCACCGACTGAAACTGGGGGCACCCCGTAACGTTACGGGGTGCCCCCGGTCACGCTGGCCACTCTGCTGCGCACACGTCACGTGCGTCACATCGGAGCGGGCTCCCCCTGGTGGGAGCCCGCTCCTTCGTTCGGGCAAGGACCCGAACGGGGAAAGCCGGTACCGGCGGGGCGTCCGGTGCGGCAGGATCCTGGGATGGAGCACGTTCGAGACCTCGGCACCCTGCCGAAGGCGCATCTGCATCTGCACTTCACGGGCTCGATGCGGCCCGGCACCCTGTTGGAACTGGCGGACAAGCACGGGGTGCACCTACCCCCCGCACTGACCGGGGCCGAACCCCCGGTGCTGCGCGCCACCGACGAGCGCGGCTGGTTCCGCTTCCAGCGGCTGTACGACATGGCCCGGTCCTGCCTGCGCGATCCGGAGGACATCCAGCGGCTGGTGCGGGAGGCCGCCGAGGAGGACCTGCGCGCGGGCTCCGGCTGGCTGGAGATCCAGGTCGACCCGACCTCGTACGCGCCCCGGCTGGGCGGGCTGATCCCCGCGCTGGAGATCATCCTGGACGCGGTGGACACCGCCGCGCGGGACACCGGGCTCGGGATGCGGGTGCTGGTCGCCGCCAACCGGATGAAGCACCCTCTGGACGCCCGCACCCTGGCCCGGCTCGCGGTGCGCTACGCGGACCGGGGCGTCGTCGGCTTCGGGCTCTCCAACGACGAGCGGCGCGGCATGGCCAGGGACTTCGACCGGGCGTTCGCCATCGCCCGCGAGGGCGGCCTGCTGTCCGCGCCGCACGGCGGGGAGCTGACCGGCCCGGCCTCGGTCCGGGACTGCCTGGACGACCTGCACGCCGACCGGGTGGGCCACGGGGTGCGGGCGGCGGAGGACCCGCGGCTGTTGAAACGGCTCGCCGACCGGGGGGTGACCTGCGAGGTCTGCCCGACCTCGAACGTGGCGCTCGGGGTGTACGACAAGGCGGCGGACGTGCCGCTGCGGACCATGTTCGACGCGGGGGTGCCGCTGGCGCTGGGCGCCGACGACCCGCTGCTGTTCGGGGCGCGGCTCACCGAGCAGTACGAGCTCGCCCGGACCGTGCACGGGTTCTCCGATCCGGAGCTGGCGGAGCTGGCCCGGCAGTCGATCAGGGCCTCGGCGGCGCCCCGCGAGGAGCGGGAGCGCCTGCTGGGCGGCGTCGACGCCTGGCTGACCGCGCCGCCCGCCGCTCCGGTGTCCTGACCCGGGGCCCCGGTCGGGCTCAGCGGAGTCCGGCGAGCAGGGTGCGGGCGGCGGACCGGGCGAAGTCGTCCAGGGACTGCGGGGGCTCGCCGGACCGGGTGGCGTCGTAGGCGAAGGCGCGTTGGCAGCAGGCGCCCATGAGGAGGGCCGCGGCGGTGTGGGGGTCGGCGTCCGCGCGGACACGGCCGGCCCGCTGTTCGGCGCGGAGGTAGTCGGCCAGTCCCTCGATGAGCAGGTGGGGGCCGGCGCCGATCCGGCGGAGGGCGTCGTCGTGGCGCCGCTTGAGGCGGAGTTCGGCGAAGAGGGAGGCGCCGATGGGGAAGCTCTGCTCGTAGAAGAGGCTGGCGAGCCGGGCGATCTCGGCGAGGTTCTCCTCGACGTCCCCGGTGCCTGGTTGTCCGGCGAGCCGTTCCATCAGCGGGCCGAGCGGTGGCAGCCGCTCTTCGAGGACGGTGACGAAGACCTCCTCCTTGCTGGTGAAGTACTTGTAGAGAGCGGCCTCCGAGCAGCCGGCGGTGCGGGCGATCTCCTTGGTGGTGGCGCGGACGATGCCGACGGTCCGCATCAGTTCGTGCGCGGCGTCCACGATGCGGGTGCGGGCGGGGGGCCGGACGGGGGTGGGGCGGTCGTTGGGCACGGGGGCTCCGCTTGACGGGTGGGTGCGGGAGTACCCACTCTAGGGGTGAGTGAATACTTACCCACCTTGGAGGGGTTGATGAGGATCACGGTGTTCGGTGCGACCGGCGGGGTCGGCCGGGAGATCGTCCGGCAGGGCCTGGCCGCCGGCCACGAGGTGACCGCGGTGGTGCGGGACCCGGCCCGGCTCACGGTGACGGCGGCGCCCGGGGACCCCGGCACCCTGGAGGTGCTCGACACCGACCTCACCGCCCCCGAGCAGGTGCGGGCCGCGGTCGCCGGGCGGGACGCGGTGCTCTCCGCGCTCGGCCCGCGCGACCGCAAGGACCCCGGGGTGACCGCCCGGCTCACCCGGGCGGTGCTGGCGGCGATGGCCGCCGAGGACGTCCGGCGGCTGCTGGTGGTCAGCGCCGCCCCGCTGGCCCCCACCCCGCCGGGCGAACCGCTGGTCGACCGGCTCACGGAAGCCGTGGTGAACGTGGTCTTCCGGGCGGCCTACGCCGACATGCGGGCGATGGAGGCGGCCCTGGCCGGGAGCGGGGCCGACTGGACCGCCGTCCGCCCGCCCCGGCTGCTGGACGGACCGGTCACCGGCCGGTACCGCACCGTGGTCGGCGGGAGGCCGAAGTCCGGCCGGACCCTCAGCCGGGCGGACGTGGCGCATGCGATGCTGGCGATGGTCGAGGACCGCGGGACGGTCCGGCAGGCGGTGGGCGTGGCGGACTGAACCACGACGGAGGGGGCCGGATGATCGCGTTCCGTCGGCTGACCGAAGCCGACTTCCCGCTGCTGGGCGACTGGCTCGCCCGACCGCACGTGGCGCGCTGGTGGCACCACGACCCCTCCCCCGCCGCGGTGGCCCGGGACTTCGGTCCGGCGGCCCGCGACGAGGAGCCCTCGCACGACCTGCTCGCCCTCCTGGACGGCGAACCGGTGGGTCTGGTGCAGCGGGTGCGCCTCGCCGACTACCCCGACTACCGGGCCGCCCTCGCCGCCCTGGTCGAGGTGCCCGCGGGCGCCCACACCGTCGACTACCTGATCGGCCCGGCCGAACGCACCGGGCAGGGGCTCGGCCCGCGGATGATCGCCGCGGCCCTCGCCGAGCTGTGGACCGCCGACCGGGACGCCTCCTGCGTGATCGTCCCGGTGGTCGCCGCCAACCGCCGTTCCTGGCGGGCCCTGGAACGCGCGGGACTGCGCCGGGTGGGCAGCGGCCCGCTGGAGCCGGACCACCCGCAGGACGACCCGCTGCACCACCTCTACCGGATCGACCGTCCGACGACCTGAGCGCCGGTCAGAGGCGGACGCCCACCATCACCGGTTCGTTGACCAGGGTGACGCCGAACGCCTCCCGCACCCCGGCCACCACCTCGCGGGCCAGCGCCAGCAGGTCCTCGGTGGTGGCCGAGCCCCGGTTGGTGAGGGCCAGGGTGTGCTTGCCGGAGATCCGGGCGGGCCCGGTGCCGTACCCCTTGGCGAAGCCGGCGCGGTCGATCAGCCAGGCGGCCGAGGTCTTGGTGCGCCCCTCCCCCGCCGGGTAGGCGGGCGGGGCGGCGTCCGGGCCGAGGCGGGCGGCGACCCGCTCCCGGAAGGCGGCGAAGGCGGCGTCGGTGAGGATCGGGTTGGTGAAGAAGGACCCGGCGGACCAGGTGTCGTGGTCCTCGGGGTCCAGCACCATGCCCTTGCCCGCACGCAGCTTGAGGACGGTCTCGCGGGCCCGCTCCAGCGGCACCCGGTCGCCCGCCTCGACGCCCAGCACCCGCGCGGTCTCGGCGTACCGGATCGGCGCCGACAGCCCGCCCGCGTCCTCCAGGGCGAACCGGACCCGCAGGACCACGTACCGGTCGGGGTCGTCCTTGAAGCGGCTGTGCCGGTAGGAGAAGGCGCACTCCGCGCCGCTGAGGGTGACGGTCTCCCGGGCCCGGCGGTCGTAGGCGACGACCTCCTCGATGACGGAGGCGACCTCCTGGCCGTACGCGCCGACGTTCTGGATCGGGGTGGCGCCCGCGGAGCCGGGGATGCCGGCGAGGCACTCGATCCCGGCGAGCCCGGCGTCCACCGCCCGGGCCACCGCGTCCGTCCAGACCTCGCCCGCGGCGAGCTCCAGCCGGGTGCCGTCGAGGTGGAACCCCCGGGTCGCCATCCGCAGGGCGGTGCCCGCGAAGCCCGCGTCCCCGACCACCAGGTTGCTGCCGCCGCCGACGAGCAGCAGCGGGGTGCCCGAGTCGTCGGCGGCCCGGACCGCGTCGACGACCTCGGCGTCCGTGGTCGCGGTGATCAGCGTGGTGGCGGGCCCGCCGAGCCGGAAGGTGGTCAGCGGGGCGAGCGGGGCATCGTGGGTCTGGCGCACCCGACAAGACTACGGGGCGGGCCGGGAGCCCGACCGGCCCCGTGGTCCGGTGCTCGGGCCGCGTTCTGCGCCCGGTCCCGTGCGGCGGCGGGCGGGGAGGGGCTTCCCGGGATGTCGGCCCGGGCCGGCGGACGGCGGTGGGCCGCCGTCCCGGCTCGGGACGGCGGCCCACGGATGCCCTCGGGGGCTCAGCCCAGTTGGACGACCGCACGGGACATGCCGAGCACCTTCTGCCCGGCGGCGGTGGCCGTGAGGTCCACCCGGACCCGTCGCCCGTCCAGCTTGGCGCCGATCTTCGCGCTGACCTCGATGGTGGCGCCCTCGTCGTCGTCGGGGACGACGACCGGCTTGGTGAAGCGGACACCGTACTCGACCACGGTGCCGGGGTCGCCGGTCCAGTCGGTGACCACCCGGATCGCCTCGGCCATGGTGAACATGCCGTGCGCGATCACGTCCGGCAGCCCGACCTCCTTGGCGAAGCGCTCGTTCCAGTGGATCGGGTTGAAGTCGCCGGAGGCGCCCGCGTACCGGACCAGTGCGGCGCGGGTCACCGGGAAGGTGGCGGCGGGGAGCTCGGTGCCCACCTCGACCTCGTCGTAGGAGGGCACCCTCGTGTTCTCCGTCGTCATCGTCACGCCTCCTCGGCCGCGCGGGCCACCAGCTTGGTCCAGGCGGTCACCACGTGCTCGCCGCTCTCGTCGTGGACCTCGCCCCGGACGTCCAGGATGTCGTTGCCGGCCATGGACTTGACGCCCTCGATGGTGCTGGTGACCGTCAACCGGTCGCCCGCCCGGACCGGACGGCGGTAGGCGAACCGCTGGTCCCCGTGGACGACCCGGCTGTAGTCGAGGCCCAGCTGCGGATCGGCGATGACCTCGCCCGCGGCCTTGAAGGTGATCGCGAAGACGAAGGTCGGCGGGGCGATCACGTCCGGATGCCCCAGCGCCTTCGCGGCCTCGGGGTCGGTGTACACCGGGTTGGCGTCGCCGACGGCCTCGGCGAACTCCCGGATCTTCTCGCGGGCCACCTCGTACGGCTCGGTGGGCGGGTAGCTCCGCCCCACGAAGGACTGATCGAGCGCCATGGGCGCGGCACCTCCTGGTCTTCCGTCACACGGCCACGCGCGGACGTACGTGCTGGAGTACTGCGGAACAACGACGCGAGGCCGCCCCCGGAACGTGGGGACGGCCTCGCGTACGAGCCTGGATTATCGCGTTTCGCGGTGCGCGGTGTGCGCGTTGCAACGCGGGCAGTGCTTCTTCATCTCCAGTCGGTCCGGGTTGTTACGCCGGTTCTTCTTGGTGATGTAGTTCCGCTCCTTGCACTCCACGCAGGCCAGCGTGATCTTCGGGCGGACGTCGGTGGCAGCCACGTGAGTGCTCCTTGACGAACGGATGGAATGGTATTAACGCAAGAAAGAGTAGCCGATCGAAGGACCGACCCCGCAATCGGCTACTATCAGTAGCGGTGACCGGACTTGAACCGGTGACACAGCGATTATGAGCCGCTTGCTCTACCGACTGAGCTACACCGCTGTGATGCGTTGCAGCCCCCCGCCCGAGAGCGGGAGACCTCACACACCAGAGCCCCAAAACGGAATCGAACCGTTGACCTTCTCCTTACCATGGAGACGCTCTGCCGACTGAGCTATTGGGGCGAGCGAGGAAGACATTACACGCTCGCCCGCCGTTCCCCCAAATCCGTTCACCGGTGGCGCGCAAGGGCCCGCACGGCCGTTTCCCCGTCGTGCGTCGGCCCCTCCGCCACCCGGTGCGCCGGGCGCCCGCCCGGCCCGCCCGGCCCCGCCCCACCGGCGTCCCCGCTGGTCACGCCCGCCCCGGGCGGGCGTACCCCGGCCGTGCGTCCGTCGCACCACAATCCGTACGACTAATGCGCTCCTCCCGGACGCCGCCCGGTCGCCGTCCTAGGCTCGGCTCACGCTGTGTGATCACGCAGGCCGAGCGCCCAGGAGAGCGATGCCCGACAGCCAGCCGCAGCAGCCGCCCTCCGGCTCTCCCCGCCCCTCCGGCGACGACGGCGCCGCGGCCGACGGCTCGGGGCTGCTGCTGTGCGGGGCCCGCCTGGTGGACGGGCGGACCGTCGACGTGCGGATCGGGAGCGGCCGGATCGAGGCGGTCGGCACCGCCGGCAGCCTCACCGCGTACGCCGCCACCCGGCTCGACCTCACCGGATACCTGCTGCTGCCCGCGCCCGCCGAACCCCACGCCCACGCGGACACCGCGCTCTCCGCCGACGCCCCCGGCCCCGTCCCGTACGACGTCCAGGACGTCCAGCGGCGCGCCACCGAGGCCGCGCTGCTCCAACTCGGGCACGGGGCGACCGTGCTGCGCAGCCACGTCCGCGTCGGGGACGTGGCCGGGCTCGGCGCGCTGGAGGCGGTGCTCCAGGCCCGGCGGGCGCTGCGCGGGCTGGCCGAGCTGTCCGTGGTGGCGATGCCCCGGCTGCTGACCGGGGTGGCGGGCGCGGACGGGCTGGCGCTGCTGCGGGACGCGGTCCGGATGGGGGCCGCGGCGGTGGGCGGCCGCCCCGACCTCGACCCCGACCCCACCGGGTACGTGCAGACGGTGCTGGAACTCGCCGCCGAGCACGGCTGCGCCGTGGACCTGCACACCGACGGGGACGACCCGACCCGGTTGGCCCGGCTGGCGGCCATGGCCGGCGGGCTGCGCCCCAAGGTCGCCCTCGGCCCCTGCGGGGGACTCGCCCACCTCCCCGACCAGGCCGCGGGGCGGGTCGCCGAACGGCTCGCGGCGGCCGGGGTCTTCGTGGTCTGCCTGCCGCAGGGCGGCTGCGGGGGCGCGGAGCGGCGGGAGACCGCCCCGGTGCGGCTGCTGCGGTCGGCGGGGGTGCGGGTGGCCGCCGGCAGCGGGGCGCTGCGGGACACCGGCAACCCGGTGGGCCGCGGCGACCCGTTGGAGGCCGCCTACCTGTTGGCCTCCCGCTACGGGGTGCGGACCGACGCGGCGTACGACACCGTGTGCGCGACGGCCCGGGAGGTGCTCGGGCTGCCGCCGGTGCGGGTCGAGGCCGGTTTCCCGGCCGAGTTGCTCGCGGTGCGCGGGCAACGGCTGGGCGCGGTGCTGTCCCTGGGGTACAGCCGGATCGTGATCCACCGGGGGAGGGTGGTGGCCCGCACCAGCGCGGTGCGGGAGTACTGCGACTCGGCGGCCGCCGCGGCCCTGGAACTGCCCCGGCAGGGACGGCCCCAGGCACCGGGCTGACGCACGGCGGCGCCTGGCCGCCCGGCGGGCGCGGCGGGCGTACGGTCGGGACATGCGGATCGTCATTGCTGGAGGACACGGTCGGATCGCGCTGCGGCTGGAGCGGTTGCTCGCCCGGCGGGGGGACGCGGTAGTGGGTCTGGTGCGCCGGGCCGAACACGCCGAGGACCTGCGGGCCGCCGGGGCCGAGCCCGTGGTCTGCGACCTGGAGGCCGCGGGGGTCGAGGAGGTCGCCCGGCACCTGTCGGGCGCCGACGCGGTCGTGTTCGCGGCCGGGGCGGGGCCCGGCAGCGGCGCGGCGCGCAAGGACACCGTCGACCGGGCCGCGGCGGTGCTCCTCGCGGACGCGGCCGAACGGGCTGGCGTGCGCCGGTTCGTGGTCGTCTCGGCGATGCGGGCCGACCCCGAGCACCCGGGCGACGAGGTGTTCGACGCGTACCTGCGGGCCAAGGGCGCGGCCGATGCCGACGTCCTGGCGCGCGCCGGTCTGGACGCCACGGTGCTGCGGCCCGGCCTGCTCACCGACGACGCGGGCACCGGGCTGGTCCGGTTGGAGGCGTCCACGGGGCGGGGCCCGGTGCCGCGCGACGACGTGGCCGCGGTGCTCGTGGAGTTGTTGGACACCCCGGCGACGGCCGGACTGACGCTGGAGCTGATCTCGGGTCGGGTGCCCGTGTCGGTGGCGGTGAAGGGCGTCGCGGGCAACTGAGCGCGGGGGCACGGGCCGGCGGGCGTCGCGGGGCGGTCCCGTGGCGCCCGCCGGTGCGTGCGCGGGGGTGCCACGGGTCCGCGGACGGCCGTTTCCGATCGCTGCCGGATGGGAGCGTTCTCAGGAAGCGTTCAGAAGAGGGGCAGTTGCCCGGGGAACTGCGGGGGTGCGTATCCGTCGAGAGCGGGTTGTGCCGCCCCGAGCGCGGCGATTGCGCGTGACCCGGGGCAGGAGAGCAGAGAACCGGCGTCCCGCGCGCCGGGTGGGTCGTGACGGGCGAAGCGCCCCGCGACAACGGCGATTTCGCGGCGGCACCGGGGGCAGAGCCTACGGCGACTGGACATCCCACCAGTGTGCCCCGGACCACTGACAACAGCCCGCGGCACGCCCCCGCGTCACATGCCGAACGGGCTCCGCGCCCGAGCCTTCGGCGGGGCGAAGAACGGCTGGAAACAACCGCCGCAGCGGTCGGGAGACCGAGGGGACGGGTTGCCGTCCTCGCAGCTCACAGACCTCTCCTCGCCCCGTGTTCAACGGTTGACGCCTGGACGGCTCACGCGTTTCTCACATCCTCATCTGGCTCCCATGCGGACTCGACATGCTGCGTGCCGCACACCCCACCGAGGCCGAAACCTTTCGGCATCCGGCCGCCCGTTCCGCGTCCCGCGCGGACGGCATGACCACCCCCCACCCGCGCGGCGGCACAGGCTCGTCGTGCCGCCGTGGGGGCCGGCACTGGACAGGAGAACCATGGTTCGTGCTCTGCTCGCCTCCGGCGCGGCGGTCGCCGCACTCCTCGCGACGGCCCTTCCCGCCCACGGCGCCGGCGCGTCCGCATCCACCATCGAGGCGCCGCCGGACAAGATCGTGATCGAGGTCGCGACCGTCAACGGCTCCGGCTGTCCGGCGGGCACCGCCGCCGTCGCCGTCTCCCCGGACAACACCGCCTTCACGGTGACCTACAGCGACTACCTGGCCAAGGTCGGGGGCACCTCGCTGCCGACCGACTTCCGGAAGAACTGCCAGCTCAACCTGATCGTGCACGTCCCGCACGGATTCACCTACGCGATCATGAGCGCCGACTACCGCGGCTTCGCCTCCCTGGAGCCCGGTGCGTCCGGGGTGGAGAAGGCCTCCTACTACTTCCAGGGCTCACCGGCCACGGCGTTCCGCTCGCACACCTTCAACGGGCCGCTCCTCGAAGACTGGCAGGCCACCGACACCACCGAGTGGGCCAACCTCGTGTGGGCCCCGTGCGGGGTGAAGCGCAACCTCAACATCAACACCGAGCTGCGCGTGAACGCGGGCACCTCGGACCGCACCAAGACCAGCTTCATGACGATGGACTCCACCGACGCCGCCCTCGACACCGTCTACCACCTGGCGTGGCGGGAGTGCCCGGCCGCGTGACCCCGAAGACTCCGTCGAGGGCCGCCCCGGGACGCGACGGCCCCTGACGGAAGCCCGCCCCGGCGGGCCCCGCACACCCGCTCACCGTGCGGGACGCCCGCCGGGGCGCGGCGCCCGGTGTCCGTCGTCCGCCGGACCGCCGCACCCCCGCGGCGGCCCGGCGGACGGTGGACACGGAACACGGGTCAGGCCCGGCAGAGGGACGTACGGCAGCCACCCGCCCACCCCCGCTCTTCCGCCCGACCGGTCGTCCGCCAGGCCGGACGACCGCCCACCTGCCGACCGCGGCGCCGACCCGGTGCCGCGGCGGTCCTCACGCAACGGACAGGAGAACCATGGTTCGCGGACTGCTCGCCTCCAGCGCGACCGCCGCACTCATCGCGGCGGTCATCCCCGCGCAGAGCGCGACCGCATCGGTCACCACCCCCAGCGCACCGCCCCCCGGCAAGGTCACCGTGGACGTGGTGACCGTCAACGGCTCGGGCTGCCGCGCGGGAACGGCGGCCGTCGCCACTTCGCCCGGCAACACCGCCTTCACCGTCACCTACAGCGACTACCTGGCCCAGGCGGGCGGCGCCTCGTCGCCGACCGGGTTCCGGAAGAACTGTCAGCTCAACCTGCTCGTGCACGTCCCGCAGGGCTTCACGTACGCCGTCACCAGCGTCGACTACCGCGGCTTCGCCTCCCTACAGCCGGGCGCCACGGGCGTGCAGAAGGCGTCGTACTACTTCCAGGGCGCCTCCGACACCACCTCGCGGACCCACACCTTCAACGGCCCGCGGGCGGACGACTGGCAGGCCACCGACAGCACCGACTGGGCGTCCCTGGTGTGGGCTCCCTGCGGGGTCAAGCGCAGCGTCAACGTCAACACGGAGCTGCGGGTGCTGCTGGGCGGTTCCGACCCGGCGGAGACCAGCTTCATGACCATGGACTCCACCGACGGCAGCGTCAGCACCGTCTACCACCTGGCCTGGAAGGAGTGCCCGACCGCCTCCTGAGCGGCCGTCACGAACGCCGCCGGCCCACGGGTGAGCGGGCCGGCGGTCACCGGGGGTCCGTCCGCCGCTGGTCACCTCGGACGGACCCCCTCCGCCGCCTCAGCGCACGTCGACGAAGTCGGCGGTGCTGGTGGCGGGCCCGGTCGCGGAGTCGCCCTGGTACACCCAACGGTAGTAGCCGTCGACCGAGGCGGTGACCGTGGTCCTCAGCGCCCCGGTCCGGCTGGTGGTGGCCTTCTTGACCGTCGTGAAGGCGTCGGTGCCCTTGGCGCGGAACTGGAGGCTGGCCGTGCGGTCGCCGTAGCCGTCGTACCTCTTGGTGCTCCAGTTCGCCCGGGTCAGCTTGCCCGTGACGGTGACGGTCCGGCCCCGGACCACCGGCTCCGGCGAGGCGTCGACGGTGGTCCTGGAGACGCGCCTGAGGGGGACCGTCAGGGAACGCGTCTCCAGTTCGCCGGTCAGGAAGCCCCCGCTGGGCTTCCACAGTTGCAGCGCGACGCCGACCTTCCAGGAGGTGGCGTCGCTGTTGGAGTCGACGTGCTCCTGGCTCGGCTCCGGGTTGATGTAGAGGTGGCCCTCGCAGCGGGCCCGCCGGGAGTCGACCTCGTAGCAGATGTAGCTGCCCGGGCCGATGTAGTTGTCCCCGGTGTCGGTCGCCCTGGTGATGCTGCCGCGGTAGAGGAAGGGTTCCCCGCCGTAGCTGAAGGGGTTCGCGGTGCTGTAGCCCCGGGGCAGGGTGATGCGGAAGCTGAGGGGCGGCTCCACCACCTTGGTCGTGCCGACGAGGATCGGCTTGCCCTTGTTGATGACGATGTCCGACACCGTGATGCCGGTGTCCGCGGCATGGGCCGTCGACGCGTTCAGCGTCGAGAGGCCCAGCGCCCCCACGAGCGCGGCCACCGCGGCGGTTCGTCTGCCTGTCTTCATTCCCCACCCCATCAGGAAGGACGCTGCCGTCAAGAAGGGCGGCAGCCTATCCGACGTGTCCCTGCTCTGCGTGCCCGACCTGCGGCGATGCCTCGGCGGAGGCTCCGGGGGGAGGGCATGACGAAGGGCCCGCGACCACTGGGTGGTCGCGGGCCCTTCGTCATCCGTGTGGCGGCGCCAGGATTCGAACCTGGGAAGGCTGAGCCGGCAGATTTACAGTCTGCTCCCTTTGGCCGCTCGGGCACACCGCCTGGGATATCGCTGGAGACCGGGCGTTTCCGCTGTGCTCTCCGGCGACGACGTAAACGATACCCGATCCCCGGGGGTGCTTCGCCACTCGATTGAGCGGCACCCCCCGGCGGAGCGGTGGCTAGGCTTTGCGGATGCGGTCCCGGCCCCGAGGCCGCATCCCACGCACCCGATCCAAGGAGCCACAGCACATGGCCGACTCCAGTTTCGACATCGTCTCGAAGGTCGAGCGGCAGGAGGTCGACAACGCCCTCAACCAGGCGGCGAAGGAGATCTCGCAGCGCTACGACTTCCGCAACGTCGGGGCGTCGATCGCCTGGTCCGGTGAGAAGGTCCTGATGCAGGCGAACTCCGAGGACCGGGTGAACGCCATCCTCGACGTGTTCCAGGGCAAGCTGGTCAAGCGCGGCATCTCGCTGAAGGCGCTGGACGCGGGCGAGCCGCAGCTGTCCGGCAAGGAGTACAAGCTCTTCGCCTCGATCCAGGAGGGCATCTCCCAGGAGAACGCCAAGAAGGTGGCGAAGATCATCCGGGACGAGGGCCCGAAGGGCATCAAGGCCCAGGTGCAGGGCGAGGAGCTGCGGGTCAGCTCCAAGAGCCGGGACGACCTCCAGGCCGTCATCGCCCTGCTGAAGGGGCAGGACTTCGACTTCGCGCTCCAGTTCGTCAACTACCGGTAGTCGCTGCCGCCCGCGCGGCGGGCGGCACCGCCGATGGCGTTCCGCGGCCCCGGCCCCTCCGCGCCCCCTCGTCGGGGCGGAGGGGCCGGGGCCGCGCCGTCACCAGCGGCCGGCGAACGGCCGGTCGGTGCTGACGATCTCCTTGCCGAGCGGCATCAGCGAGACCGGGATCATCTTGAAGTTCGCCAGGCCCAGGGGGATGCCGATGATGGTGAGGCACTGGAGGACGCCCGTGACGACGTGGGTGAGCGCCAGCCACCAGCCCGCGAGGACCAGCCACAGGACGTTGCCCACGCAGGACGGCGCGCCCGCGCCGGGGCGGTCCACCACCGTCTGTCCGAAGGGCCACAGGGCGTAGACGCCGATGCGCAGCGCCGCCAGGCCGAAGGGGATGCCGATGATGGTGACGAAGAGGAGGAGGGCGGCCAGCAGGTAGCCGAGGAACAGCCAGAACCCGCTGAACACGAGCCAAATGACGTTGAGGATGGTCTTCACTGGTGTGGTCCTGCCATCTGTTCGAGTCGGGCGATGCGCTCGGCCATCGGCGGGTGGGTGGAGAACATCTTGGACAGGCCCTGGCCGGGACGGAACGGGTTGGCGATCATCATGTGGCTCGCCGTCTCGATCCGCGGCTCCGGGGGCAGGGGCAGTTGCTTCGTCCCGGCGTCCAGCTTGCGCAGGGCGCTCGCCAGCGCCAGCGGGTCACCGGTGAGCTGGGCCCCGGAGGCGTCCGCCTCGTACTCCCGGGAGCGGCTGACGGCCAGCTTGATCACGGAGGCCGCGAGCGGGCCCAGGATCATGATCAGCAGCATGCCGAGGAGGCCGGGGCCCTCGTCGTTGTCGGAGCGGCCGATCGGGATCAGCCAGGCGAAGTTGACCAGGAACATGATCACCGAGGCGAGGGCGCCGGCGACCGAGGAGATCAGGATGTCGCGGTTGTAGACGTGGCTCAGCTCGTGGCCGATCACCCCCCGCAGCTCGCGTTCGTCCAGGATGCGGAGGATGCCTTCGGTGCAGCACACCGCGGCGTTGCGCGGGTTGCGCCCGGTCGCGAAGGCGTTCGGGGCCTCGGTCGGGGAGATGTAGAGCCGTGGCATGGGCTGTCTGGCCTGCGTCGACAGCTCGCGGACCATGCGGTAGAGCGCCGGCGCCTCGAATTCGCTGACCGGCCGGGCACGCATCGCGCGTAGCGCCAGCTTGTCGCTGTTCCAATAGGCGTAGGCATTGGTGCCCAGGGCGATGACCAGGGCGACGATCAGCCCCGTGCGCCCGAAGAAGCTGCCGATGACGATGATGAGCGCCGACAGCCCTCCGAGGAGAACAGCGGTCTTCAACCCATTGTGCCGGCGGTGCACAGTAAGCCCTCCTGGTGGTGCGGCAGGGGAACCCTCTGCTCCTTGGTGCTGTGTGCCGCGGTGGGGGGCCGCGGCGGCTCTTCCACGGTCCAGTGGACCCTCCCGTACTGGTCAACGCCAGGCGGGCGGGACGAGTTCCCTTGTGCGCACGTGCCGGCGTGTCGGCCGGCCGGGTGACGGCGCGCCCCGCCCCGTCCGGGGCCGGCCCCGGACGGGGCGGGGCGGGCGGCGCGGACCGGCAACGGGACAGGTCCGGGGCACGGTCGCCGCGGGGAACGTCAGAACAGGACCGTGTCGGCGAACCGCAGCACGAGCTGCGGGGCGACGGACAGGACGAGGCCGAGGGCGGTGGTCAGGACGATCGCGACCGCAAGCGGAACGGGATCGGCGGCGACCGGCGGCACGGAGGTCGGGGCGATGGTGACCGTGGTGGTGGCGGTGACCGCGGTGCCCGAGGCCGGGGCGGCGGGCACCGTGGGGGGCGTGCCCGGCGCCGCGGGGGCGGGTGCCGCCTCGGGGTGGCGGAAGAGCAGGGCCGTCCACCGGAGGTAGAAGGCGAGCGCGATGACGACGTTGACGGCCATGACGACGGCGAGCCAGCCGAGGCCGGCGTCGACGGCGGAGGAGAAGACGGTCACCTTGGCGAACAGGCCGATGATCCCGGGCGGCAGTCCGGCGAGGCAGAGCAGGAGGAAGGCGAGTGCCAGGGCGGTGAGCGGGCGCTCGGCGTACAGGCCGCGGTAGTCGTCCAGGCGGTTCGAGGGGCGGGTGCGGGCGACCAGCGCGACGACGGCGAAGGCGCCGAGGTTCACCACCGCGTACATCAGGGCGTACGCGAGGGTGGAGCCGACGGCGCGTTCGGCGTGGGCGGCGGCGTCCGCGCCTCCGGCGGGGTACGCCGCCGCGGCGATCGGGACCAGCAGGTAGCCGGCCTGGCCGACCGAGGACCAGGCCAGCAGGCGCACCGCGCCGCGGGCCCGGGTGGCCGACTGGCGCAGGGCGGCGGCGTTGCCGACCGTCATGGTGAGCGCGGCGAGCACCGCGAGGGCGGGGCCCCACACGTCGGCGTAGGCGGGGAAGGCGAGGACGGTGACCAGGACCAGTCCGGTGAACCCGACGGCCTTGCCGATGACCGACAGGTAGGCGGCGACGGGCAGCGGGGCGCCCACGTAGGTGTCGGGCACCCAGAAGTGGAACGGTACGGCGGCGGTCTTGAAGGCGAAGCCGACGAGCGTGAGGACGACGCCCACCTGGGCGAGGGTCGCGAACTGCCCGTCCACCTCGGTGAGGGCGGCGGCGATCTCCGTGAGGTACATGCTGCCGGTGGCGGCGTACACGAAGCTGACGCCCATCAGGGTCACGGCGGTGGCGGTGACGGAGGACAGGAAGAACTTCAGGGCCGCTTCGGCGGACATCCGGTCGCCGAACTTCAGTCCCACCAGGGCGAACGCGGGCAGGGAGGCGACTTCGAGGGCGACGACCAGGGTGGTGAGGTCGCGGGCGGCGGGCAGCAGGGCGGCGCCGGCCGCGGAGCACAGCAGCAGGAACCAGTACTCCCCGTCGGGGAGGGCGCGGGTCCCGGCACCACCGGTGGTGCCGTGGGCGTCGTCGGCGAGCAGGGTGACCGAGAGGAGCACCGCGATCAGGGCGCCGCCGAGGACCAGCACCTGCACGACCAGGGTGAACTGGTCGGCGGTGTAGCTGCACGTGTCGGCGGCGGAGCGGCGGCAGAAGGTGCCCCGGTCGTCCCCGACGAGGGGCAGCAGGGACAGCGCGGCGAGGGCGAGCGCCCCGGCCGAGGCCCAGCCGAGCAGGTGCTTGCGGCGCTGCGGGACGAAGAGGTCGGCGACCAGGACGAGCAGTGCGGCGACGGCGGTGATGGTGGGCGGGGCGATGGCGACCCAGTCCACGGACTGGACGAGCTTCACGACGTCCGCGACGGCGGGGGTCACGACTTGCCTCCCGAGAGGAGTTGCTGCACGGCCGGGTCGGTGAGGCTCAGCAGCACCGCGGGCCAGAGTCCGGCGAGGACGGTGAGCGCGACGAGCGGGGCCCAGGCGGCGTACTCGTGGCGGTGGACGTCCGGGAGGGCCGGCGGGCCCGCGGGGTCGGCGGTCGGCTTCGGCGTGCCCATGCAGACGCGGCGGACGACCAGGAGCAGGTACGCGGCGGTCAGCAGGGTGCCGAGGCCGGCGAGGGCCATGAAGGTGAGGTAGGCGGGGCGGTTGAGGCCGTCCGCGGGGTCGAAGGCCCCGAACATGGCGAGCATCTCGCCCCAGAAGCCGGCGAGTCCGGGCAGGCCCAGGGAGGCGACGGCGCCGAAGGCGAGCAGTCCGCCGAGGCGGGGAGCGGTGCCGTACAGGGCGGCGCCGGTGGTGCCTGCGAGGGCGTCGAGGTCGGTGGTGCCGGTGCGTTCCTTGAGTGCGCCGACCAGGAAGAACAGCAGTCCGGTGATGAGGCCGTGGGCGATGTTCGCGAAGAGCGCGCCGTTGACGCCGGTGGGGGTGAGGGTGGCGATGCCGAGGAGGACGAAGCCCATGTGACCGACCGAGGAGTAGGCGATCAGCCGTTTGAGGTCGCCGCCGGCGCCGGGCCGGGCCAGCGCCAGGCAGGCCAGCGAGCCGTAGAGGATGCCGACGACGGCGAAGGCGGCCAGGTACGGGGCGAGCACGTGCATCCCGTCCGGGGCGGCCGGCAGCAGGATGCGGACGAAGCCGTAGGTGCCCATCTTCAGCAGGACGCCCGCGAGGAGGACGGAGCCGACGGTCGGGGCGGCGGTGTGGGCGTCCGGGAGCCAGCTGTGCAGCGGCCACATCGGGGTCTTCACGGCGAGCCCGATGCCGATCGCCAGGACGGCGATGACCTGGAGGGACGTGCTGAGCGAGCGGCCGTTGTCAGTGGCGAGTGCCACCATGTCGAAGGTGCCCGCCCTGAGCCCGATGAGGAGCAGGCCGAGCAGCATGACGACCGAACCGAGCAGCGTGTACAGGATGAACTTCCCGGCGGCGGCCGTGCGGCCGGCGCCGCCCCAGCGGGCGATGAGGAAGTACATCGGGATGAGGACCGTCTCGAAGGCGAGGAAGAACAGCAACAGGTCGAGGACGGCGAAGGTGGCCAGGGTGCCCGTCTCCAGGAGGAGCACCAGGGCGACGAACGCCCGGGGGGACGGCCCGGCGGGCGGCTTGCCGTAGGCGTACAGGGCGCACAGGAAGGTCAGCAGCGCCGTGAGGACGAGGAGGGGGAGGGAGATGCCGTCGACGCCGAGGTGGATGCGGACGTCCAGCGCGGGGATCCAGCTGATGTCCGTGGTGGCCTGCATCGTCGACGGCCGGTCGTGGTCGAAGCCGAGGGCGAGGACGAGGGCAGCGAGGAGGACCGCGCCGGTCACGGTGGTGCCGTGGCGGAGCACGGCCTGTTCGGGTGACTTCCCCTTCAGTCCGGGCGGGGCCGGCAACAGGGCGGTGACGGCGCCCAGGAGCGGGCCGAGCACGACGAACGCGAGGAGGAACTGCATCACGGACTCGTTGATATCGATCACGGCGGCTCACGCTCCGGCGGTGGCGACGAGGACGGCGGCGATCGCCAGGACGACGGTGCCCGCGAACAGCACGCTCAGATAGGTCTGCACGTTGCCGGTCTGGGCGCGACGGGCGGCGGCGCCGAGCCAGCGGGGCAGGGCCGCCGCACCGCGGACGTAGGTGTCGACGACCTCGCGGTCCAGGAAGTGCACCAGTCGGGCGGCGGCGAGCACGGGGCGGACGAACAGCGCGCGGTAGGCGGCGTCGAGGTGAAAGCCCTCGGCGGCGTGGCGGTGCAGCGGTCCGAGCAGGAGCCGTCCGGGGTCGCCGGGGTCGGGTGCGGCGGCCAGGTAGCCGTAGGCGCGTTCGTGGGCGGCGAGGGCCTCCGCCTCGACCAGGGAGCCGTCCTCGTCGGGGTGGGGGGTCGGGGTGGGGAGCGGCGTCCGGGTGGCCGGGGCGGTCTGGCGCCAGGTGCCGTACACCAGCAGGGCGCCGATGAGGGCGGCGCCGGTACCGAGGACGGAGGTGGTCAGGGTCGGTGACAGCGACTGTCCGCCGAACCAGTCGGGCAGCACGCCCGCGGTGAGGCCGAAGGCGAGGGAGGGCACGGCGAGCACCCACAGCACGCCGGTCATGGCGAGCGGCTGGGGGCCGTGGTCGGGCGCCTCCTCGGTGCCCCGGCCGCGGAAGACGAGCAGCCACAGGCGGATCGCGTAGGCGGCGGTGAGGAGGGCGGTGAGCAGCCCGGCGGCGAGGACGGTCCAGCCGACCGCGGTGGGGACGCCCGGGGTGTCGCCGTGGGCGGCGTGCTCGGCGCCGACCAGGACGGCCTCCTTGGAGAAGAAGCCGCTGAACGGGGGGATCGCGGCGAGCGCGAGCAGGGCCACGGTCATCGTCCAGAAGGCGTCCGGGATGCGGGCGCGCAGGTTCCGCATCCTGGACATGGCGGTGAGCGAGTTGGTGCCGGCGGCGTGGATGACCACGCCCGCGGCAAGGAACAGCAGCGCCTTGAAGGCACCGTGGGAGAGGAGGTGGAAGACGGCGGCGCCCGGGTCGGCGACGGCGAGCGCGGCGGTCAGGTAGCCGAGCTGACCGATCGTCGAGTAGGCGAGGACGCGTTTGATGTCGTCCTGGGCGAGCGCGGCGAGCGCCGAACCGAGCATCGTGACGGCGGCCATCGCGGCGAGCACGGCCAGTGCGGCGGCGGAGGCGGTGAAGACGGGCAGCAGCCGGGCCACGAAGTAGACGCCGGCGGCGACCATCGTGGCGGCGTGGATCAGCGCGGAGACGGGGGTGGGGCCGGCCATCGCGTCGGGCAGCCAGGTGTGCAGCGGGAACTGGGCCGACTTGCCGGCGACTCCGGCCAGGAGCAGCAGGGCGATGGGCGTCGGGTGGTCGAGTCCGCCGCCGGAGACGGCGGCCAGGACGGTGGAGATGCGGAAGGAGCCGGCGTCCGCGGCGAGTGCGAAGAGTCCGATCAGGAAGGGGACGTCGCCGAGTTTGGTGACGAGGAACGCCTTGAGCGAGGCGGCCCGGGCTTCGGGCGTCTCCCAGTAATGGCCGACCAGGAAGTACGAGCAGATGCCCATGACCTCCCAGCCCACCAGGAGCACCATCAGGTCGCCCGAGTAGACGACGAGGAGCATCGCGGAGGTGAACAGGGACACCAGCGCCGCGTACGAGGGGTAGCGCGGGTCGTGGCGCAGGTAGGCCGTGGAGTAGATCTGCACGCAGGTGGCCACCACGGTGACGAGGACCGCGACGAGGACCGCGAAGCCGTCCAGGTGCAGCGCCAGGTCGATGGGGACCGAGCCGGTGGGGGTCAGTTGGGTGGCCGCTTCGAGGGTCCGTCCGCCGCCTTGCCGGGCGGCGACGAGGACGGCCAGCACCAGCGCGGCCAGCGTCGGCAGCACGGCCAGCGGACGGACGAAGCCGGGGGCGGTGCGGCCGAGGGCCAGCCCGGCGAGGGCGCCGAGGAACGGCAGGGCGGGGACGAGGGCGGCGAGGGTGGTGGTGGTCACGCGGCGGCCTTAGGAGTGGGTGCCGGGGTGCCGGAGCCGTCCGGGCCGTCGAGCGGGCCGGGTCCGGTCTCGGCGGTGTCGCGGAGTCCGTCGACGGCGGAGGTGCCGCGGGCCCGGTACACGGCGAGGACGATGGCCAGGCCGATGCCGATCTCGGCGGCGGCGATGGCGATGGTGAAGAGGGTCAGCGCCTGACCGGAGTGCAGGGTGTCGCGGGCGGCTTCGCTCAGCCAGACGTCGAAGGCGACGAGGTTGAGGTTGACGGCGTTGAGCATCAGCTCGACGGACATCAGCACCAGGATCGCGTTACGCCGGGCCAGCACGCCGTAGAGCCCGGTGCAGAAGAGGAGGACCGAGAGGACCGCGGGGTAGGCGAGGTGCATCAGTCGGTCTCCGTCCGCGGTGGCGTTCCGGCGTCCGGCGCCGCGGCGTCAGGGGCTCCGGCCTTCGGGGCTCCGGCGCCGTGGCCGTCGTCGGCGGGCTCGGCGGGGGCCGGGGTGCGCGCCGGGGTGCGGGCGCCGGCGCGGGCACGGCCGGGGGCGGCGGGCGTCCGGCGGGGGCCGCCGGGGCGGCGGGCCGGGGCCTCGGGTTCGGTGGGCCCGGGCTTCCGGCGGGAGAGCACGATCGCGCCCACCAGGGCCGCGAGCAGCAGCACCGAGAGCGCCTCGAACGGCAGTACCCAGTGCTGGAAGAGCGCCGCGCCCATGACCCCGGTGGAGCCCTGGGCGGCGCCGTCGAGGTCGAGGCGGACGGTGCGGAAGGCGTCCACGACCACCCAGACCAGCACGGTCGCGGCGGCCAGCGCGACCCCGAGGGCCACCCACCGGTTGCCCGAGTCGGCGTCCGGGGAGCGTCCGATCGGGGCCCTGGTGAGCATCAGCCCGAACAGCAGCAGGACGACGACGGACCCGACGTAGATCAGCACCTGCACCCAGGCGATGAACTCGGCGGTGAGCAGCAGGTACTCGACGGCGATGCCGCCGAGCGCGACCACCAGCCACAGTGCGGCGTGCACGAGTTGTCGGGTGGTGACCGTGAGGACGGCGGCTCCGAGGGTGACCAGGCCGACGAGCAGGAAGGCGATCTCGACGCCGGTCGGGGACAGGAACCCGGTGGTCCCGGCGGCGAACGCGGTGGCGGGGGTCACGCGGATCCCTCCTGACCCGGGGCGGCCCCGTCCTCGGTCCGGGCCTTCGCTTCGGCTTCGGCGGCCAGCTTCTCCGCGGCCTTGCGGGCGGCGGCGAGTTCCTTGGGTTCCTCGGCGGCGGGGTCGAGTGCGGGGGGCGCCGGCACCGTCCACATCCACTCGCGGAGCTTGTCCCGCTCGTGGGTGAGTTCCCGGATGTCGGTCTCGGCGTACTCGAACTCCGGGGACCAGAACAAGGCGTCGAAGGGGCACACCTCGATGCAGATGCCGCAGTACATGCAGAGCGAGAAGTCGATGGCGAACCGGTCGAGCACGTTGCGGCTGCGCTCCCGGCCGCCGGGGGCCGCGGGCGGCACGGTCTCCTTGTGGGAGTCGATGTAGATGCACCAGTCGGGGCACTCCCGGGCGCACAGCATGCAGACCGTGCAGTTCTCCTCGAAGAGTCCGATGACCCCCCGGGTGCGCGGCGGGAGTTCGGGCTGGACCTCGGGGTACCGGGCGGTGACGGACTTGCGGGTCATGGTGCGCAGGGTCACGGCCAGTCCCTTGGCGAGACCGGATCCGGGGAACCTGCGCGGACCGTCCTGGGGCGCGTCGGCCACGGTCACATCACCACCTTGACGGTGCCGGTGAGGGCGATCTGGGCGAGGGCGAGGGGGACGAGCGTCGTCCAGGCGAGGCGCTGGAGCTGGTCCTCCCGCAGCCGTGGGTAGCTCACCCGCAGCCAGATGACGACGAACGCGAGCACGGCGACCTTCAGCAGGGTCCACACCCAGCCGAGGCCGTCGGCGCCGAACGGGCCGTGCCAGCCGCCCAGGAAGAGGACGGTGGTCAGTGCGCACAGCACGACGATCCCGGCGTACTCGGCGAGCAGGAAGAGGGCGAACCGCAGGCCGGTGTACTCGGTGTAGGCACCGAAGATGATCTCGGAGTCGGCGACCGGCATGTCGAACGGCGGACGTTGGAGCTCGGCGAGTCCGGCGACGAAGAAGACCAGCGCGCCGACGATCTGCCAGGGCAGCCACCACCACTCGAAGGCGTCGACGATCCCGGGCAGCGAGACCGTGCCGGCCGCCATCGCCACCGAGGCCGCGGCGAGCAGCATCGGCAGTTCGTAGGCGAGCAGTTGCGCGGCCGTGCGCAAGCCGCCGAGCAGCGAGAACTTGTTCGCCGATGCCCAGCCCGCCATCAGCGAGCCGAGGACGCTGACGCCCATCACGGCGAGCGCGAAGAACACCCCCGCGTCGAGCACCACCCCGACCGCGCCCTCCCCCGGGCCGACCGGGACGACCACGAGGACGAGCAGGTACGGCAGCAGGGCGACGGCCGGAGCGAGTTGGAAGATCCTGCGGTCTGCCCGGGCCGGGACGATGTCCTCCTTCTGGGCGAACTTGACGCCGTCCGCGATGAGCTGGGCCCAGCCGTGGAAGCCGCCCGCGTACATCGGGCCGAGACGACCCTGCATGTGGGCCATCACCTTGTGCTCGGTCTGTCCGATGACCAGCGGCAGGACGAGGAAGACGGCGAAGACGACGAGGAGCCGCAGGGCGACGTCGAGTGCGTCGTTCACTGCGTGCCTCCTGTTCCTGGGGTGTGGCCGTCGTCCGGGTGGCCCTCGCCGTCATCCGGGGCGCCCGGGTCGGCGGGGGCGCCCGGGTCGTTCGGCGGGCGCTCGGGGGCAGGTGGGCGCTCGGGGGCGCTCGGGTCGGCCGGCGGCTCGGGTGCGGTGGGCCCGGTGGGGTGCTCGCGCTCCGGCCCGGGCGGCGGGGCGTCGGCGCGGGGCGGGTTGTCGTCGAAGGCCGGCCGGGCGTGGTGCCAGGGCGCGTCGGAGGAGGTGCCGCCCGGGGTGGCGGGTCCGCCGGTGGGTTCCGGCGCGGGGGCGGTCCGCTGCGAGGCGGAGCCGCTCGCGGCGGACCGGTTGCGCCGCGGCGGCCGGGCCGTCGTGCCGGTGTCCCCCGGCGCGTCGGGCGCGGGGTCGGTGGGGGTCGGCGGGGCCGGGGTGGCGGTCTCGGGGGCGGTCGTCTGTTGGCTCGCCGAGCCCCCGGAGGCCGAGCGCGTGCGTCGCGCCGGGCGTTCGCCCGCTCCGCGGCCCGCGGCTCCGGCGCGCGCAGCGGCACCCGTGCGCCCCGCCGCACCCGCGCGCGCGGCGCCTCGCGCCGGAGCGGGTGGCAACGTCCCCTTGAGGGGACCCCACTCGTTCGGGTCGGGCACCCCGGGCGGCAGCATCTGCCGGCGCTTGGGGCCGCCGTGCTCGGACTCGCCCGGTTCCTTGGCCCCGGGCCACGCCTTCACCACCCGGGCGGCCAGGACGAAGTCCTTGCGCAGCGGATGGCCCTCGAAGCCCTCGGGCAGCAGCAGCGGCGCCAGCCCCGGGTGGTCCGTGAAGTCGATCCCGAACATCTCGTGCGTCTCGCGCTCGTGCCAGGCGGCGCCGGCGTAGACGCCGACCGCCGTGGGCAGGACGGCGCTCCCGCGGGGCACCGTCGTCCGCACCAGCAGGCGCCGCACCGGGTCGAGGGCGACCAGGTGCGCCGACACGTGAAACCCGGTCCCGCCCTCGTCGACGGCGCTCAGCCAGTCGAAGAAGGTGCAGCCGAGGTCCGTGTGCGCGCGCTCCAGCGCGGCGAGCCAGTCGGCGGCGGGCACGTCGACGGTCAGGACCTCGTACGACTCCTCGGCGGTGGCACCGGGGCCGAAGAGGTCCGTGACGGGGGCGGGCAGCCAACCGGTCATCGGTCGTTCCCCTCGCCCTCGACCGGCCCGGTCGGCCGGGCCGGGGGGTGGACCGGGTCGCTTTGGAGCGCGGCGGCGGAGGGCCGGCCCCCGGTCCCGTACCGCTCCCCCAGCGACTCGCGGGCGATCTTCTCCTGGAGCTTGAGGATGCCCTGGAGGAGCGCTTCCGGGCGGGGCGGGCAGCCGGGCACGTACACGTCGACGGGGATGATCTGGTCGACGCCCTTGGTGACCGAGTAGGAGTCCCAGTACGGGCCGCCGCAGTTGGAGCAGGCGCCGAAGGAGACGACGTACTTGGGCTCCGGCATCTGCTCGTACAGCCGCTTGACGGCGGGTGCCATCTTGTCCGTGACCGTACCCGAGACGATCATCAGATCGGCCTGTCGGGGGCCGGGAGCGAAGGGGATCACACCGAGCCGGATGAAGTCGTGCCGGGACATCGAGGCGGCGATGAACTCGATGGCGCAGCAGGCCAGTCCGAAGTTGAAGACCCAGAGGCTGTAGCGGCGCCCCCAGTTGAGGACGACCTTCATCGGTTCGGGGGCGAGCCGGGAGAGCACCCCGAGCCGCCGGGGCTCGGGCAACGGCACGGCGGCTGCCGGAGCGGGCGCCGGCGCCGGATCGGCGGGGTCCGCGGCGGACGCGGATGGGGTCACGTCCATGTCAGGACGCCCTTCTTGTACGCGTAGAGCAGGCCCACGGCGAGGAAGCCGAGGAAGACGAACATCTCCACCAGGGTGGTCGCCCCGTACGCCGGATCCGCGAAGACGGTGGCCCAGGGGAAGAGGAAGATCGAGTCGACGGCGAAGATCACGTAGAGGAACGCGTACACGTAGTAGCGCACTTGGGTGTGCGCCCAGCCCTCGCCGACCGGGTCGACGCCGCATTCGTAGGTGAGGAGCTTCTCCGGGGTGGGCACGACGGGGCGCAGCAAGCGTCCGGCGCCGAAGGCGACCGCGACGAAGACCACGCCGACCAGGGCCAGCAGGCCCACGACGGAGTACGACGAGAAGTAGCTCTGCGAGCCCTCCGCGAGAACGGTCGGTTCCGGCACGTCCGCCCCCCGCTCCTTGCCTCGTGCACCCGCGGCCCCGGACCCGACGCCGACGGCGGAACGGGTGGGGCGCCAGTGGTGCGCTGTGTGTCGACGCTCTCTACGCACGGGAGTCTAGGCCCTGCTCACGGGCGTGTGAGCAGTCCGTCACCGACGGCGGGCCGGGGCGGGAACGGTGACGGACCCCCCGGGGAGCCGTGGACGGCCCGGGGCGAGGGGCGCCCGCCGGGCCGGCCGGGGTGGCGGTGGCGGCCGGGCCGGGACGGGCCTGCGCGACCGTCGGGGTGGGGTTATCCACAGGACGAGATGGCGGCTCCCCTCATGGCGTGGCCCGCCGTGACCAGGCACGCTTTCCCCATGACCGCACGCATGACTCCTTCCGCCCGGAACCGGGACGCCACCGCCCGGGGCGGACGCACGGCCGGGAAGCGGACCGGCGGCGAGGCCGCCACCGAGGCCCTGCCGCCCGCGCGCGTGGCCTTCGAGCCGCAGACCTGGCGGGAGATATCCCATCTGCTGCTCAACCTTCCGATGGGCCTGCTCGGCTTCGTGTACGCCGTGGTGTCGCTGGCCGTCGGCGCGGGGCTCTCCGTGACGGCCGTGGGGTTGCCCCTGCTCGCGCTCGGTCTGCTGGGCGGGAGACGGCTGGGGTCCGTCGAGCGGGCCCGGGCGCGGCGCCTGTTGAAGGTGCGGGTGGACGAGCCCAGCGCCCTGCCGTTGCGGGGCCGTCCCTGGTGGACGCGGATGCGCACCTGCCTGACCGATCCGGTGGGCTGGCGCACCATGCTCTACCAGGTCGTCCGGATGCCGTGGGTGGTGTTCACCTTCTCGGTGACGCTCATCGGCCTGGTGGCGCTGTGGCCGGTGCTGCCGTTCCTCGCCCGGGCGTTGACCAACGTCGACCGGATGATGGTGCGGGGGCTGCTGTGCCCGTCCGACGAGTTGGAGCGCCGCATCGCGGAGCTGGAGTCGGACCGCGGGGTGGTGGTGGACACGGCGGCAGCGGACCTGCGACGCATCGAACGGGACCTGCACGACGGGGCCCAGGCCCGGCTGGTCAACCTGGCGATGGGGCTGGGGCTGGCGAAGGAGAAGCTGCTGGAGGACCCGGACACGGCCGCGGCGATGGTCGAGGAGGCGCACGGCGAGGTGAAGCTCGCCCTCCAGGAGCTGCGGGACCTGGCGCGCGGCATCCACCCGGCGGTGCTCACCGACCGCGGACTGGACGCCGCCCTCTCCTCGGTGGCCACCCGGTGCACGGTCCCGGTACGGGTGACGACCGAGTTGGGGAGCCGGCCGGCGGCGGCCATCGAGGGAATCGCCTACTTCACGGTCTCCGAACTGCTCCAGAACGTCAGCAAGCACAGCCGCGCCACCCGGGCGAGCATCGACGTCTGGCGCTCCGAGAACCGCCTCCTCCTCCAGGTCACCGACAACGGCATCGGCGGCGCCACCCTCGACGGCGGCACCGGCATGGCCGGCCTCGCCGAACGACTCGGCGCCGTCGACGGCCTGTTCGTGGTCGACTCCCCCGCCGGCGGCCCCACCACGGTCACCGCCGAGCTCCCCTGGCGGGACCGGGAGCCGGGGCGCTCCCCGTCCCCCGCCCAGCGCCGCCGGTAGGCCCGCGCCCCACCACGTGCGCGCCCGCGACGACCGGCCGGGCGCGCACGCGGCGTCCGGGGGGCGCCCGGCCGGCAGACGGGCGCCCTGCGGAAAACCGGGGGCCTGGGGTGGGGAAAACCCCCCGCCGGAAACGGAGACGTGCCTCATGGCGTCGAGCGGGCGGGACGAGGAGTCTGGAGGTACGTCGACGGCCCCCGGACGGGGCGCCGGCGGGAACCGGGGGCGGCGGGCCCGACCGGCGCGAGCAGCGGCACGAACGAGAGAAGGACGACGAGGATGGCCACGGAGTACGGACAGGGGTACGGACGGCAGCACCGTCCCGGGTCGGCGGGGTCAGGCCGCGGAACGCTCCCCATGGGGCTGCGGGCGCCCGTCGCCGGGCGGACCTGGCGCGAGTTCGGATACGTCCTGCTGGGGCTGCCGATCAGCGTGATCATGTTCGCCTTCGCGGTGACGATGGTGTCGCTGGGCGCCGGCCTGCTGATCACCTTCCTCGGCGTGCCGGTGCTCGCGGCGACGCTGTCGGCGGCCCGCGGCTTCGCCGCGCTGGAGCGGGGGCGGGCCCGGGCGCTGCTCGGCATGGACATCGGTCACGCCGAGCCGCTGCGGATGGCCCGGCCGGGGCTGATGGGCTGGATCGGCGCCCTCTTCAAGAGCGGATCGTCCTGGCGCAACCTCCTCTACATGGTGGTGCACCTCCCCTGGGCGGTGTTCGCGTTCACGGTGGCGGTGACCCTCTGGACGCTCGCCCTGGGGCTGCTGTCCTATCCGCTGTGGCACTGGGTGTTCCCCCGGTACACCGACCAGGAGGGCATGCAGATCCTCTCGGACGGGGAGAACTCGATCGTCATCGACAACGCCTTCGAACTGACGATGACGGCCCTGGCGGGCCTGGTGCTCACCCTGGCCACGCCGTGGGTGGTCCGGGGGCTGACCATGGTGGACCGCCTGTTGGTGTTCGCCCTGCTCAGCCCGTCCCTGTTGGCCTCCCGCGTGGTGGAGCTGGAGGCGGACCGCGGCGTGGTGGTGGACACCGCGGCGGCCGACCTGCGGCGCATAGAACGGGACCTGCACGACGGGGCCCAGGCCCGGCTCGTCAACCTCGCCATGGACCTGGGGCTGGCCAAGGAGAAGCTGGCCGAGGATCCGCAGGAGGCGGCGCGCATGGTGAACGAGGCGCACGGCGAGGTGAAGACGGCGCTCCAGGAGTTGCGGGACCTGGCGCGCGGCATCCACCCGGCGGTGCTCACCGACCGCGGACTGGACGCCGCCCTCTCCTCGGTGGCCACCCGGTGCACGGTCCCGGTACGGGTGGAGGTGGACCTGCCGGCCCGGCCGGCCCCCGCGATCGAGGGGATCGCCTACTTCACGGTCTCCGAACTGCTCCAGAACGTCAGCAAGCACAGCCGCGCCACCCGGGCCACCGTCGACGTCTGGCGCTCCGAGAACCGCCTCCTCCTCCAGGTCACCGACAACGGCATCGGCGGCGCCACCCTCGACGGCGGCACCGGCATGGCCGGCCTCGCCGAACGACTCGGCGCCGTCGACGGCGTGCTGGTGGTGGACTCCCCCGTAGCCGGCCCGACCCGCGTCACGGCCGAGCTGCCCTGGCGCACCTGAGGGCGGGCCGGACGGGCCGGGCTGCGGGCGACACCCCCTCCCCGCACCCGCCCCACGGCCGGGTGCGCCCGGTCGGCGGGGGAAGCCGGACGAACTGGGATGCTGGACCCTTCGGATTCGGGTGACACAGGGGGCCAGCGAACGTGGAGACAAGGGTGAAGGTCGTCATCGCGGAGGATTCGGTCCTGCTGCGCGAAGGGCTGACCCGGCTGTTGACGGACCGGGGTCACGAGGTGGTCGCCGGGGTGGGCGACGCGGACGCCCTGATCAAGACGATCACGGAGCTGGCGGCGGCGGGCGACCTCCCCGACGTGGTGGTGGCGGACGTGCGGATGCCCCCGACGCACACGGACGAGGGGGTGCGGGCGGCGGTCCGGCTCCGCCGGAGCCACCCGGGGCTGGGGGTGCTGGTGCTCTCCCAGTACGTGGAGGAGCAGTACGCGACGGAGCTGCTCGCCGGATCCAGCCGGGGCGTGGGCTATCTGCTGAAGGACCGGGTGGCCGACGTCCGGGAGTTCGTGGACGCGGTGGTACGGGTGGCGCAGGGCGGCACCGCGCTGGACCCGGAGGTGGTGGCGCAGTTGCTGGGCCGCAGCCGCAAGCAGGACGTCCTCACCGGACTGACCCCCCGGGAGCGCGAGGTGCTGGGGCTGATGGCGGAGGGCCGCACCAACTCGGCGATCGCCCGGCAGCTGGTGGTGAGCGACGGGGCGGTGGAGAAGCACGTGAGCAACATCTTCCTCAAGCTGGGCCTCTCGCCGAGTGACGGGGATCACCGCCGGGTGCTCGCCGTGCTCACCTACCTGAACTCCTAGGGCTCCACGGGCGGGGCGGCCCCGTCCCGCCCGCGGAATCCCCGCCGGCGACGGGCCCGGCGGGGCACGGCCTCCACCGACACGGACGGGTGGGAGTGGGGAGCGTCACCCTCACGGGCGGGCGGAATCGAGGAATCATGGAGCGGCGGGGTATCACGCGGTCTCAGCCGTCTCAAAAACGCGTCCATCATACGAACGGCCGAGGGTAGGTGACCCTTACCGACGTAGGGTGGGCGGTGGAAGGGCCGGTGGGCCGACCCTTCTCAGAGCCGCGCCGAGGGAGGTCCAGTTCAGTGACCAGCCAGGTCAGTAGCCCAGCCGAGCCAGCCGACGGGACCGTCGTGGAGCAAGTGGGCGAGCAGCGTACGCCGACGACCGCGGAGCCGGGCGGTGAGAAGGAAGTCCGCAAGCTGGACCGAGTGATCATTCGATTCGCGGGTGACTCGGGTGACGGCATGCAGCTCACCGGTGACCGGTTCACCTCGGAGACGGCGTCGTTCGGGAACGACCTGTCGACGCTGCCGAACTTCCCCGCCGAGATCCGTGCTCCCGCCGGGACCCTGCCGGGTGTGTCCTCGTTCCAGTTGCACTTCGCCGACCACGACATCCTGACCCCGGGTGACGCGCCGAACGTGCTGGTCGCGATGAACCCGGCCGCCTTGAAGGCGAACGTGGCCGACCTGCCGCGGGGCGCCGAGGTCATCGTGAACACGGACGAGTTCACCAAACGGGCGATGCAGAAGGTCGGCTACGAGACCTCCCCGCTGGAGGACGGGTCGCTGGACGGGTTCCACGTCCACCCGGTGCCGCTGACCACGCTGACGGTCGAGGCGCTGAAGGGCTTCGACCTGTCGCGCAAGGACGCCGGCCGCAGCAAGAACATGTTCGCGCTGGGCCTGCTGTCGTGGATGTACCACCGGCCCACCGAGGGCACGGAGAAGTTCCTCACCGCCAAGTTCGCGAAGAAGCCGGAGATCGCGGCGGCGAACATCGCGGCCTTCCGCGCGGGCTGGAACTTCGGCGAGACCACCGAGGACTTCGCGGTCTCCTACGAGGTGGCCCCGGCGTCGACGGCGTTCCCCACCGGCACGTACCGCAACATCTCCGGGAACCTGGCCCTGTCCCTGGGGCTGGTCGCCGCCGGGCAGCAGGCGGACCTGCCGCTGTACCTCGGCTCGTACCCCATCACCCCGGCCTCCGACATCCTGCACGAGCTGTCGAAGCACAAGAACTTCGGCGTGCGCACCTTCCAGGCCGAGGACGAGATCGCCGGCATCGGTGCGGCGCTGGGCGCCGCCTTCGGCGGTTCGCTGGCGGTGACCACCACCTCGGGCCCCGGAGTGGCGCTGAAGAGCGAGACCATCGGCCTGGCGGTGTCGCTGGAGCTGCCGATGGTGATCGTGGACATCCAGCGCGGCGGCCCCTCCACGGGCCTGCCCACCAAGACCGAGCAGGCCGACCTGTTGCAGGCCATGTACGGCCGCAACGGCGAGGCCCCGGTGCCGATCGTCGCCCCGCGGACCCCGGGCGACTGCTTCGACGCGGCGATCGAGGCGGCGCGCATCGCGCTCACCTACCGCACCCCGGTGTTCCTGCTCTCCGACGGGTACCTCGCCAACGGCTCCGAGCCCTGGCGCATCCCGGAGCCCGGTGAACTGCCCGACCTGCGCACCCAGTACGCCCAGGGCCCCAACCACACCCTCGACGACGGCACCGAGGTCTTCTGGCCGTACAAGCGCGACCCCGAGACCCTGGCCCGCCCGTGGGCGATCCCGGGCACCCCGGGCCTGGAGCACCGGATCGGGGGCATCGAGAAGCAGGACGGCACGGGCAACATCTCCTACGACCCCGCCAACCACGACTTCATGGTGCGCACCCGTCAGGCCAAGGTCGACGGGATCACCGTCCCCGACCTGGAGGTCGACGACCCCTCCGGCGAGGCCGAGCTCCTGGTGCTGGGCTGGGGCTCGACGTACGGGCCGATCACCGCCGCGGTGCGCCGGCTGCGGAACTCGGGCGAGCGGGTCGCGCAGGCCCACCTGCGTCACCTCAACCCCTTCCCCGCCAACCTGGGCGAGGTGCTGAAGCGCTACGACAAGGTCGTGGTCCCCGAGATGAACCTCGGTCAGCTCGCCGCCCTCATCCGCGCCGCGTACCTGGTGGACGCCCGGTCGTACACCCAGGTCACCGGTCTGCCGTTCAAGGCGGAACAGCTCGCCACGGTCCTCAAGGAGACCATCGATGGCTAACCCCACCACCGACGCCGCCCCCGCGGGCCTGCCGGCGCTGTCCCTGGTGCCCAAGGCGACCGCCAAGCAGTCGATGAAGGACTTCAAGTCCGATCAGGAGGTCCGCTGGTGCCCCGGTTGCGGGGACTACGCCGTCCTCGCCGCGGTCCAGGGCTTCATGCCGGAGCTGGGCCTCGCCAAGGAGAACGTCGTCTTCGTCTCCGGCATCGGCTGCTCCTCCCGCTTCCCGTACTACATGAACACCTACGGGATGCACTCCATCCACGGTCGGGCCCCGGCCATCGCCACCGGTCTGGCCACCTCCCGCCGCGACCTGAGCGTCTGGGTCGTCACCGGTGACGGCGACGCGCTCTCCATCGGCGGCAACCACCTGATCCACGCGCTGCGCCGCAACGTCAACCTGAAGATCCTGCTCTTCAACAACCGCATCTACGGCCTGACCAAGGGGCAGTACTCCCCCACCTCCGAGGTCGGCAAGATCACCAAGTCCTCGCCGCTGGGTTCCCTCGACGCCCCCTTCAACCCGGTGTCGCTGGCCATCGGCGCGGAGGCCAGCTTCGTCGCGCGGACCGTGGACTCCGACCGGCAGCACCTCACCAGCGTGCTCCGTCAGGCGGCGGCCCATCCGGGCACGGCGCTGGTGGAGATCTACCAGAACTGCAACATCTTCAACGACGGCGCGTTCGAGGTCCTCAAGGACCGCGAGCAGGCCCAGGAAGCCGTCATCCGCCTGGAGCACGGCCAGCCCATCCGCTTCGGCGTCGACGGCGCCAAGGGCGTCGTCCGCAACCCGGTCACCGGGGACCTGGAGGTGGTGGAGGTCACGGAGGAGAACCAGAGCAGCGTGCTCGTCCACGATGCGCACGGCTCCTCGCCCACCACGGCCTTCGCCCTCTCCCGGCTCGCCGATCCGGACACCCTGCACCACACCCCCATCGGCGTCTTCCGCTCCGTCGACCGGCCCGTCTACGACACCCTGATGGCCGACCAGCTCGACGCCGCGGTGGACCAGTACGGCAAGGGCGACCTGGGTTCGCTGCTCGCCGGAGGCGACACCTGGACGGTCGTCGGCTGACCGTCTCCCCCGTACGAAGGGCCCGGGGTCCGGAACGTGAGCTGACACGTTTCGGACACCGGGCCCTTCTTCCCTCACCGGCCCCGTACCGCATCGTGGTAGGGACATGACAGTCCGGGGAGGTCGGGTCTACCGTCGGAGGATTCGCGCCGTGCGGGTGCGACCGGTCACGAGGAGGACCCTTGTCGGCGCACGAAGGGGAGCCCACGGCGGCAGCGGCGACGGCAGCGCACCCCCTGGGCGGTGTGCCCGCCCCGCCCCCCACCGGCCGTCCCGCACCGGCCCCGACCGGCCCCGGACGGGACGCCCCCGGACCGGACGGCCCCTCCGGTCGGGAGCACCGGTTCGGGCTGCTCAACGGGATCGCCTCGTACGCGATGTGGGGGCTGGTCCCGCTGTTCTGGCCGTTGCTCAAGCCGGCCGGCTCGGTGGAGATCCTGGCGCACCGGATGGTCTGGTCCCTGGTCCTGGTCGCCCTCGCGCTGCTGGTGGTCCGCCGGTGGGGGTGGACCCGGACCCTGCTGCGGGACCCCCGCCAACTGGCGCTGATCACGCTCGCGGCGGCCCTGATCACCGTCAACTGGGGCGTGTACATCTGGGCCGTCAACAACGGGCAGGTGCTGGAGGCGTCCCTCGGCTACTTCATCAACCCGCTGGTCACCATCGCGATCGGGGTGCTGCTGCTGAAGGAGCGGCTGCGGCCCTGGCAGTGGGTCGCCGTCTGGACCGGTGCCGCCGCGGTCGTGGTGCTCGCCCTGGGCTACGGTCGGCCGCCGTGGATCTCGCTCTGCCTGGCCTTCTCGTTCGCGGTGTACGGCCTGGTGAAGAAGAAGACGGGGCTGGGCGGGCTGGAGTCGCTGGCCGCGGAGACGACCGTGCTCTTCCTGCCCGCCCTGGGCTTCCTGGTGTGGTGGGGCGTCCGGGGCGACGGCACCTTCACCACCGAGGGGGCGGGGCACGCGGCCCTGCTCGCGGCCACCGGAGTGGTGACCGCGGTACCGCTGGTGTGCTTCGGCGCGGCGGCGATCCGGGTGCCGCTGTCCACCCTGGGGCTGCTCCAGTACCTGGCGCCCACCTTCCAGTTCCTGCTGGGGGTGCTGTACTTCCGCGAGGAGATGCCGCTGGAGCGCTGGATCGGCTTCGGCCTGGTCTGGGCGGCCCTCTCGCTCCTCACCTGGGACGCGGTACGGACCGCCCGCCGGGCCCGCCGCCGGCTCGCCCTCGGCTGAGCCGGCCCCTCACGCCCGGCTGGGTTCCCGGGCGGCCGACAGGCGGGTCGCCACGGTGACCGCGTGCCGCCGGCCCCGGTGCACCCCGTACAGGGCGAGGACCAGGCCCGCCGCGGCCATGGCGAAGGGCACGGTCAGCGCCCAGCGGAACGCCTCGACGCGGGTGGCGCCGCCCTCCGCGACGATCCCGTACACCGCCGTGACCACCGCGATGCCGATGGCCGAGCCGAACTGGACGGCCGTGGTGAACAGCCCGCCGGCCAGGCCCTGTTCCGAGGCGTCGACCCCCTCGGTGGCCGTCACCGTCAGCGGGCCGTAGACCAGTGCGAAGGCGATGCCGGCGAGCAGCAGCGTCGGGAACAGCGCGAGGTAGGGCCAGTCGGCCCCGAGCGGCAGCACCAGCCCGTACCCGAGGGCCGCGAGGGCGAAGCCGACCGCGGCCACCCGAGCGGTGCCGAACCGCCGCACCAGGTGCGGGGTGAGCGTCGGCGCGAGGACGGCGTCCAGGCCCATCGCGATCAGCGCGAACGCGGTCTGGATCGGGGACCAGCCGCGCACCTCCTGGAAGTACAGGGTGAGCACGAACTGGAAGCCGAAGAAGGCGCCGACGAAGAGGGCGGCCCCCAGGTCCGCGCGGACCATCGCCGAGCGGCGCAGGATCGCCAGTCGGACCAGCGGACGGGCGGCCCGCCGCTCGACCCGGAGGAACACCAGGGTGAGCAGGACGCCCGCGACCAGCACCCCCACCGTGGTCGGCCACCCCTCGAAGCCGTGCTCCAGCCGGACCACGCCGTAGGCGGTGAGCAGCATCGCGCCGGCGGCGGTGACCGCTCCGGGCACGTCGAAGGAGCGGCCGTCCGCGGCCGACCGGGGCGGGTCGGCGGGCACCAGACGGACCGCGGCGGCCCACAGCACCGCCGCGAACAGCACCGGCGCGAAGAACACCCATCGCCAGCCGAGCGCCGTGAGCAGACCTCCGATCACCAGTCCGAGGGAGAAGCCGGCGGCGCCGGCGCCGGCGAACACCATCAGCGCCTTGGTGCGCTCGGGTCCCTCGGCGAAGGAGGTGGTGATCAGGGAGAGGGCCGCGGGGGTCATGAAGGCGGCGGCCACTCCGGTCGCGAACCGGGCCGCGACCAGGGTGGTGCCTTCGGTGGCGAATCCGCCGAGGCCGGAGAAGACGAGGAAGACGCCGAGCCAGGACAGGAACATCCGGCGGCGGCCCAGCAGGTCGGCGGCCCGCCCGCCGAGCAGGGTGAATCCGGCGTAGCCGAGGACGTAGCCGCTCATCACCCAGGCGGCCGTGCCGGTGCCCAGGTCGAGGTCGGCGCGGATGCCGGGAACGGCCACGCCGAGCATCGCCACGTCCGCGCCTTCCAGGAAGATCGTGCCGCACAGGACCAGCAGCAGTGCTCTGGCCCGTCCGGTCATCCGGGAGGTGCTGTCCGTGCCCACCGTGGCACTCCTTCGGCAGTCGTGGTGCCGCGCCCGGCGGGGCACGGCCTGGGGGGTTACCGGATCGAGGGTCGGTTCCCTCTTGTAACCGTCTCGATGGTGCGGCATCCTCAAGACCCCAGGGAAGAAGGCACTATGAAGTCACCCGGTTACTCCGAAGGCACCGTGGACGGCGCACGGGTCGAGGTCGCCGCCGAGGGGCGGCCCCCGGTCGTGCTCGACCTCGGGGGACACGGCCGCGACGGGGCGGCCTGCCCGTCCGCGCCCGCCGTCTGCGCCTGCCCCGACGCCGATCCCTTCCAGTGGGACACCCGCGAGGACTGCGAGGTGCGGCAGATCCTCGACCGGATCGCGGACAAGTGGTCGCTGCTGGTCATCGCCCTGCTCGACGGCCGCACCATGCGGTTCACCCAGTTGCGGCGGGAGATCGACGGGATCAGTCAGCGGATGTTGACGGTGACGCTGCGCCAGTTGGAGCGGGACGGGCTGGTGCTCCGCACGGTGTACCCGGTGGTGCCGCCGCGGGTGGAGTACGCGTTGACCTCGCTGGGCCGCACCCTGCACGAGACGGTGCACGCGCTGGTGGAGTGGACCGAGGCGAACCGTCACGAGGTGGCCGCGGCCCGCGAGGCGTACGACGAGCGGGCCGCGGCGCGCGACGGGGAGTGAACCGGGGGCCGGACGGCGGCGGCTGACGGCCCGCCGGGTTCAGCCGGCCGTCTCCGGGGCAGCGGCGCGCGCCCGGTGGGCGCGGACCTTGTGGCGGTTCCCGCAGCGTTCCATCGAGCACCAGCGGCGGCGGCCCGGCCGCGAGGTGTCCACGAACAGCAGGGCGCAGTCCTCGGGCGCGCACTCCCGGACGCGGTGGGCGTGGGGGCCGGTGAACAGGTCGACGGCGTCCCGGGCGACCGTCGACAGCAACTGGGACACGGTGGCTCCGGGCACCCAGGCGCGTTCGCCGGCGGGGGTGAAGCGCACCCCGAGGGGGGCGTTCCCGGCCGCCGCGTTGACGGTCGCCAGGTGGGCCGGGTCCCACGGGCGACCGTGGGCCCGGTCGGCGGCGAGGACGTACAGGGCGTTGCGCAGGCTCCGGGCGGCGGGCAGGTCCTCGGGGGTGACGGCGAGGTCGAGCCCGTCCGGGAGGCGGCTGAGCGCCGCCCAACGGACGAGGTCTTCGGGGTGGTGCAGGGACTCGAAGCGGGCCAGCCGGCCGGGGCCGCCGGTGAGCACCAACTCCAGGCAGAGCGCACCGGGGTCGAAGTGGAAGGCTGCGCCGTCGCGACCGTGGAGCGTGAAGCCCGCACCCCGGCGCGGGCGTTGCCCGTCGAACCTGATCCCGGCCCGCGGGATCCCGTCCGGGGGCCCCGTGCCCGCCCCGGGGGTGACCTGCCGTGCTGCCGCGCTTGCCGTCTCCGTCATGTAACCACTATAACTAGTTACATGACGAAGAGCCCACGCCCCCTGCACTGGAAACTGGTCGTCGACGCGACCGACCCGCACGCACAAGCCGCCTTCTGGGCCGCCGCGCTCGGCTACGAGATCGAGGACAACGACGCGCTCATCACCCGACTGTTGGGCTTCGGCGCGGTCGGCGAGGAGCAGACCGTCACGGCCTGGGGGCGCCGCACCTGGCGCGATCTGGTGGCGGTGCGCCACCCGGAGGACCCGTACGACGCCGAGAGCGGCACCGGGCTCGGGCGCCGGGTGCTCTTCCAGCGGGTCCCGGAGCCGAAGACCGGCAAGAACCGGCTCCATATCGACGTGCACACCTCAGACGGGGACCGGGAGGCGGAGGTCGCCCGACTGACCGGACTGGGCGCATCCGTCGACCGGCGGGTCACGGAACCCGCAGGTGGCTGGGTGGTCATGGCTGATCCCGAGGGCAACGAGTTCTGTCTGCACTGACGGGTCGTCCACCCCCTCCCCCTTCGCACGGGTTCGACTATCGGACACTTCACCGATAGTCGAACACCGATGTCCGAATAACGCCCTTGAGGGAATCCCCCGTTCCGCTGACCATCGGGCTCACGTCCCCCACGGAACCGGAGCCCCTCATGCCGTTCCCGCACCCCCACCGCTCCCGCCGCGCCCTGACCGCCGCCCTGGTCGCCGGGGCCACCCTGGTCACCAGCGGCCTGGTCACCGGGGCCAGCGCCGCCTCCCCCGCGGTCGCGGCTCCCCCCGACCTGCCGCTGGCCAACGTCCAGACCCATCTCAGCCAGTTCCAGTCCATAGCCACGGCCAACGGCGGCAACCGGGCGCACGGCCGGCCCGGTTACCGGGCCTCGCTCGACTACGTCAAGGCGAAGCTGGACTCCGCCGGCTACACCACCTCCGTCCGGAGCTTCACCTCCGGCGGGCGCACCGGCTACAACCTGATCGCCGACTGGCCGGGCGGCGACCCGAACCAGGTGCTCATGGCCGGCGCCCACCTGGACAGCGTCGCCTCCGGGCCCGGCATCAACGACAACGGCACGGGCTCGGCGGCCGTGCTGGAGACCGCGCTCGCGGTGGCCCGCGCCCAGTACCGACCGACCAAGCACCTGCGGTTCGCCTGGTGGGGCGCCGAGGAGTCGGGGCTGGTCGGCTCGCGCCACTACGTGAACGGGCTGACGGCCGCGGACCGGGCGGCCGTCAAGGGGTACCTGAACCTCGACATGGTGGGCTCCCCCAACCCCGGCTACTTCGTCTACGACGACGATCCGACCATCGAGCGGACCTTCAAGGACTACTTCGCCGCCCTCGCCGTCCCCACCGAACCCGAGACCGAGGGCGACGGCCGCTCGGACCACGCCCCGTTCAAGAACGTCGGCATCCCGGTCGGCGGACTCTTCACGGGCGCCGGGAGCACCAAGTCGACCGCCCAGGCGGCGAAGTGGGGCGGCACCGCGGGCCAGGCGTTCGACCGCTGCTACCACCGGTCCTGCGACACCCTCGCGAACGTGTCGGCCACCGCCCTCGACCGCAACGGCGACGCCTTCGCCCACGCGGTGTGGACGCTCTCGTCCTGATCTCCGCCCGGTCCGCACCACCGCCCGGGGCCCGGGCCCCGTCCACCCCGGGCTGCGGTGCGCCACACCGCCCGCAGAGTGGCTGATCTTGCTCAGATAGTGGCCAGAATTGACAGTAAGGCAAGCCTGACCATATGCATGGGGTCGTCCGAGAACACCCCGATGGCCGAATGTGCGCGGCCCCCGGGTCCAGCCCAGGAGGCCCCTCATGCGTCGTCGTCGCCCGCCCGTCCGTCGCACCACCGCCCTCGCCCTGTCCGCGCTGCTGCTGCCCGCCCTCGCGGCCTGCGGCTCGAACGACGGTGACAAGAACGGCGACGCCAAGGACGCCAAGAAGGACGGTGCGACCACCGCGCAGTCCACGGACCAGCTCGTCATCTACTCCGGCCGCAACGAAGAGCTGATCTCCCCGATCATCGAGAAGCTGGAGAAGGCCACCGGCACCGAGGTCGAGGTCCGCTACGGCGACAGCGCCGAGCTGGCCGCGCAGATCCTCGAAGAGGGCGAGCGCACCAAGGCCGGCCTCTTCTTCTCCCAGGACGCGGGCGCCCTCGGCGCGCTCTCCCAGGCCGGCCTCCTCGCCGACCTGCCGCAGAAGTCGCTGGAGAAGGTCGACAAGGCGTTCCGCGGCTCGGAGGGCGACTGGGTCGGCGTCTCCGGCCGCTCCCGCGTCATCGCCTACAACCCGGAGCAGGCCGACAAGGCCCCCGACAGCGTCCACGACCTGGTCGAGCCCGAGTGGAAGGGCAAGGTCGGCTACGCGCCCACCAACGCCTCGTTCCAGGCGTTCGTCACCGGCATGCGCGTCCTGGAGGGCGACGAGGCCACCCTGAAGTGGCTCAAGGGCCTCAAGGCCAACGGTGCCAAGCAGTACGCCAAGAACGGCGCGATCCTGGACGCCGTCGACTCCGGCGAGGTCAGCCTCGGCCTGATCAACCACTACTACTGGTACGAGAAGGCCGCCGAGGTCGGCGCCGACAAGCTGAAGGCGAAGATCCACTTCCTGCCGGGCGGCGACCCGGGCGCGCTGATCAACGCCGCCGGCGTCGGCGTCCTCAAGGACGGCGGCCAGGACGCCGCCGCGGTCAAGGCCGTCGACTACCTGCTCTCCGACGAGGCCCAGACCTACTTCGCCGAGCAGACCAAGGAGTACCCGTTGGCCTCCGGCGTGGCCTCCGCCGTCAAGGACCTCCCCCCGCTGGACTCCCTGGACGCCCCCGAGATCGACCTGGGCAAGCTGGACTCCCTCCAGCAGACCCTGGAGATGCTGAAGGAAGCCGGGCTGGTCTGAGCCCGCGGACACGGACGGACCACCGGGTACCGGCGTGAAGAACCGAGTGACCGAGCAGGACCGGGTCACCGCCGCTCCGGCGCGCACGGGCGACAGCCCGCGTGCGCGCCGGGGCGGTTTCCCGCGTCCCCGCGCCGGACGGCGCACCCCACCGTTGGTGCTCCTGCTGCCGGCCGCCGCCGCCGCGGTGATCGCCCTGCTGCCGCTCGGTTACCTCGGCGTACGGGCCCTGGAACGGGGCACCGGCTTCGCCCTCGACATCGCCCTCGAACAGCGCACCCTCGAACTCCTCGGCCGCAGCCTGGGACTCACCGCGATCGTGGTCAGCGCCTCCCTGGTGCTCGGCATCTCGCTGGCCTGGCTCACCGTCCGCACCGACCTGCCCGGCCGCAAGGCGTTCGGGGTGCTCGCCACCCTGCCGCTGGCCGTCCCCAGCTACGTCGCCGCCTTCACCTGGATCTCCGCGGCCCCCTCCCTCGCCGGACTCGCCGGCGCCTGCGTCACCCTCACCTTCGCCTGCTTCCCGTACGTGTACCTGCCGGTGGCCGCGGTGCTGCGCGGCATCGACCCGGCGCAGGAGGAGGCCGCCCGCTCCCTGGGCAGCGGGGCGTGGCGGGCCTTCCGCACCGTCACCCTGCCGCAGCTGCGGCCCGCCGCGGCCGGCGGCGCGATCCTGGTGGCGCTGTACGTGCTCTCCGACTTCGGCTCGGTGTCGATCACCCGGTACGACACCTTCACCCGCGCCATCCACACCTCCTACCAGGCCAGCTTCGACCGCACCCCGGCCGCCGTCCTCGGCTGCGTGCTGGTCGCCATGACCGTGCTGCTGGTGGCCGCCGAACACCGCACCCGCGGCCGGGCCGGGCACGCCCGCACCGGACGGGGCAGCGCCCGCCCGCCGGTCCGACTGCGCCTGGGCGCCTGGACCGGGCCCGCGCTGGCCTGGTGCACCGCCGTCGCCGCCGCCTCCGTCGCCTTCCCGCTGCTGACCCTCGGCTACTGGCTCACCGTCGGCAACTCCGGCTTCGACGGCGCGAAGTTCTGGTCCGCGACCCTCACCACCCTCACCGTCGCCGCCGTGGGCGCCCTGGTCACCACCCTGCTGGCGCTGCCGGTCGGCGTGCTCTCCGCCCGCCACCGGGGACGGCTCGCCCGGCTCCTCGAACAGTCCGTGTACGCGGGGCACGCCGTCCCGGGCATCACCGTGGGCCTCGCCCTGGTGTTCTTCGCCGTCCGCTACGCCTACCCCCTGTACCAGGAGTACCCGCTCCTGATCGTCGCCTACGTGGTGCTGTTCCTCCCGGTCGCCGTGGGCGCCGCCCGCGCCGCGGTGCTCCAGTCGCCGCCCGTGCTGGAGGACGTGGCCCGCTCCCTGGGGCGCGGCCCGATCGGGGTGCTGCGCGAGGTCACGGTGCCCCTCGCGGCCCCCGGCGTCGCGGCGGGCGCCGCCCTCACCTTCGTCGTGATCATGAAGGAGCTGCCGGCGACCCTGTTGCTGCGCCCGACCGGCGCGGACACCCTCGCCACCCGGCTGTGGACCGAGACCGGCGCGGGCGCCTTCGCCGGCGCCGCCCCCTACGCCGCGGCCATCGTGCTGCTCGCCGCCGTCCCCTCCTACCTCCTCGGAAGACGCTCATGACCGGCCTCGACATCACCTCGCTGACCACCTCCTACGGGCGCGGCGACCGGGTGCTCGACGGACTCGACCTCACCGTCCCCGAGGGCGAGGTCGCCGCCCTGCTCGGCCCCTCCGGCTGCGGCAAGACGACCCTGCTGCGGGTCGTCGCCGGCTTCCTGACCCCCGACGCCGGCACGGTCGCGGTCGGTGGAAGGACGGTCAGCGGCCCCGGCGTCCAGGTGGCCCCGGAGCGCCGCGGCGTTGGGATCGTGGCCCAGGAGGGCGCGCTGTTCCCGCACCTCAGCGTGGCCCGCAACATCGCCTTCGGCCTCCGCGGCCTCCCCCGCGCCGAACGCCGCTCCCGCACCGCCGAGATGCTGGACCTCGTCGGACTCGGCGACCTCGGCGAGCGGATGCCGCACGAACTCTCCGGCGGCCAACAGCAGCGGATAGCCCTGGCCCGAGCCCTCGCGCCCCGCCCCGCGCTGGTCCTGCTCGACGAACCCTTCAACGCCCTGGACAGCGGACTCCGCGCCGGCCTGCGCTCCGAGGTCCGGGCCGCCCTCCGGGCCAGCGGCGCCACCGCCCTGCTGGTCACCCACGACCAGGAGGAGGCCCTGTCCAGCGCCGACCTGGTCGCCGTGGTGCGGGCCGGCAAGGTCGTGCAGTGCGCACCCCCCGAAGAGGTCTACGCCCGGCCCGCCGACCCCTGGGTCGCCTCCTTCGTCGGCGAGGCGGTACGCCTACCGGCCACCCGCGACGACCGGCACCCCGGCCGGGCCGTGACCGCACTCGGCCCCGTCGACGTCACCCCCGCCCCGGACGGAGGGACGGGCACGGGCACCGTGGTGCTGCGCCCCGAGCAACTCCGACTGGCCCCCGCCGACGGGGCCGACCCCGACGCCCCAGCCCCTCCGACCGGCCGGGTCACCGAAATCCGGTTCCACGGCCACGACGCGCTGGTCCTGGTCGACGTCCCGGGCACGGACACCGTCACCGTGCGGGTGTCCGGTCCCCTCACGGTGCGGCCCGGGGACCCGGTGGCGGTCCGGGTGGCCGGGGCGGGCACCTTCCACCTCGGGTGACGCGCAACTGGGCTGCGGACCTTCAGGTGGCGCTGCCGTGGTCGGCGGTGCACGGGCCGGGGGCGGTCAGGTGGTGGGGGCAGGCGTGGTGGGTGGTGAACCCGGTGTCGCGGGCGCTGGTGTAGCCGATGACGACGGGGGCGGTGGTCCAGCGTCCGCAGGTGCAGCAGTGGGTTCCGGAGGGGGTGGGTGGGGTGGTGGTGAGGGCGTCGCGGGTCATGCGTCCGCCCCGGACGTGGAGGGGTGGCGGGGGTAGGCGTAACCGCGTCGGGCCCAGGCGGTGGCGTAGTAGTGCTCGCGGTCCTCGGGGCTGAGGTGGCGGGCCTCGGGGGCGTGGAAGACGGCGCGGGCTTCGGCGGAGCTGGGGCCGGGCCAGGGTTTGGCCCATGGCCGTGCCGGGGTTGCGGTCGGAGCGGGAACGGTGGCGGTGGCGGGCCGGGTGGTGAGGTGGTGGGTGGTGTGGCGGCCGGGTTGGGTGCGGCGGGTCAACGTGAGGTGGGTGAGCACCCGTACGAGTGCACGGGCGATACGATCACGCATACGTCGGTCAGCTCCTAGATCAGCTGGTTCGGCGAGCCCCGGTGGACCGTTGCAGCGGTCCCCCGGGGCGTCCTGGTTGTCGGGGTCGTGGGGGGTCAGGGTGGTGGGAGGGGGCGGAGGGGGACGCCGAAGCGGGGGAGGGCGTTGATGGCTTCGGTTGCGGTGGTGACGGCGTGGCCGGGGGTGTGGCCGGTGGACATGCGGCGGATGGCTTCGGTCTGCCAGCCGTCGGGGAGGGTGTCGAGGAGTTCGGCGACGTCGTTGGCGTCGCCGGTGGCGCGGTGGTTGGTGGCGCGGGGTTTGTCTTCGTCGAGGGCGCGTTGTTGGACGTGGTGGAGGGCGTCCCAGGTGGTGGGTGGGTGGTGGTCGGGGTCGTGTTCGGTGGTGAGGTGGGCGTGGGTGAGGGTGCGGAAGACTTCGGGGCGCCAGGCGGGGTGGAGGGAGCGGTACCAGAGGAGGGCTTGTACGGCCTCGGTGTGCTCGTCGGCGCGGCCGTCCGCCTCGGGCCAGCGCTGAGCGTGTTTCGCTGCGCAGTGGACGGCGAAGTGGGCGCATTCGCGGCGGAGTTCGGTGACCAGGGGTCGCCAGTCGCTGAGGGCGGGGTCCCATCCGGTGCTGATCCGCTGGCCGGTGGTCAGGGCCCAGTACAGGGCGGCCCGGTCGGCCGCGTCCATGCGGTGCCACACCTCCCGCTCCCGCAACTCCGCCCACACCAACGGCACCACCCGACCGGCCAGGGCCTGCATGTCCTTGCGGTGCTGGTGATCGCTGCCGGGCCAGCCCTCCAACACGTCCAACGCACTGCGGAGTTGATCGAGTCGGTCGGTTCGGTGCGTCATGCGTCCTGCCAGAGAGGGTGAAGGGTCGAGCGGAGGGATGCGTCGGGGCTCTTGGCTCGGGGGCCGGCGCCTGCGCGGGTACGTCGGCGGCTCATGTGGTCACCCCGGGAAGGGCACGGGGGTCGACGTCCCGAGGCGGGTCCCACTGCACCGTGTCGAACAACAACCGGTCGTAACGCCGGTGCCCCGTGGCCCGGAAGTGCTCCTCCGCCCACCCCAACGCCTCCTCCGGACTGCGGGACCCCGGCCGACCCGGCGGAACCTCCCCACACCGCGGACTCCCCGACACACACTGGATGTGCACCCACCCCCTGCACTCCACGACCCTGAGCGTCCACACCAGATGACGAAACCGCCGCCTCACCCCCACACCCCACCCCGACGACCCCGCACGTTCCCCACGGCCACCGCCGGCCCCTCCCGGTCAGCCCCCCGAACAGACCGCACCTCCCCGTACGGCACCTCCCACTCCACACCACCACCCGGCGGACGCAGGAAGTACCACCCCCGCACGTCATCCATCACCACGCCCACCACACGCCTGTGCGTGTCATAAGCCAGTTCACCCACCCGAAGCCCGCCGCTCATACCGCTCCCGCTCCCGTCCACTTGTCGCACGCCCCATAACGGCCACGCATATACTCGAATCACTCTTCGAATGCCTGTCTGGATATGCGGGGGATGAAGACACATGCGCCTGCGGACCGCTCACGCACAGCGGCCTCGATCGGCGCTCCCACCGGCGAACGGGCTTGTTGTCGTCCCGGGAAACCACTTCCCGGCTCCGCACCACAAACCGTTCAGGCCCTCATGACGCGAGGGTCTGAACTGCATCCGAGGCGAACCAGGTTCCCCGGTTGCCATCGGAACCAACACGGCAGAACTACGGCGTCAAAGCTGCGTTTTCGCTGCACGGACTACCCTGTTCAGGGACGACGGCAGCCAAGCGAAGGTGCGGCCATGGCAGGCAAGCGGAAGCGGTTCGCGCAGCGTCGGAAGGCGTGCGGATACTCACAAGAAGCCCTGGCCGAAGCCCTGCAAGTGGATCGCACAACAGTGCAGCGCTGGGAACGCGGGGTGGGCGATCCTCACCCACATCAGCGGCCACTCCTGGCCAAGCTGCTGCATGTCGAACTCGAAGAGTTGGACGACCTGTTGGCGCCTGACATCTCAGTCGACCTTCCTACCGTTGACCGGGAGCGCGGCGACGGGTTCGCGTGCGCCATTCGCCAGATGTCACAGCAGCTGATCATGCTGGACAACGAGTTGAACGGCCTACCCATCGCAGAAATCGCCGCACGCTCCTTCAAGAAGGTCCACCGCCGTCTGGGCAACGGGGATTACGACCGCAAGGCGGAGCACGAAATCCAGTCTGCTGCGGCTGAGTTGGCCGAGATTGCAGGATGGGCGCTCTTCAATGAGGGCAAGTTCAACGCCTCTCGAAGGTTCAACCAGGAGGCTCTCCTCCTCGCCAAGCTCGCCTGTGACCGGTCAACGGAACTCATCACGCTTCAGAACATGGGCATGCTGGCGGGCTGGTCCGGGCGTCCTCGTGAGGAGCTCGCCATCGCGCAATCGGTGATCGAGCGGGAGCGGATGAGTCCTCGGGTGGAGGCCATGTTCAGAGCTCGGGAAGGTCAGGGGCTGGCAGGGACGGGACACCATCGGGAAGCGGCTCGCTCCTTCGGCCGGGCCCGTTCTCTCCTGCTGGACAACGGGCCGGACAGCGAGCCCCCCTGGGTCTGGTGGGTGTCCGACCAGGAGATCGACAGGCAGCAGGGACGATCCCTCCACGAGACCGGAGACCTGCATGCCGCCATCCCTGTTCTGGAACGCGCGATGCATCACCAGGAGGGTTCCCAGGTCGGCTACCGGAGCGTCGCGGCAGTGCGTCTGCTGGACAGCCTGCTCCGCGTGAGGTCCTGGCAGACGGCAGAGGTGGAGGCGAGGAACCTGGTGCCCGCGGTGAACGAGATGTCATCCGTGATCACTTTGGAGATCCTCACGAAGGTGGCCGGTCGGGGCAAGGCGACCCCTGGGGCTCCAAGCAGCCTGCGGGACACCCTTGAGCAGATCGAATCCATCGCGACCGAAGACCCTTACGACTTCTGAGCGAGCCACCCCAGCGGAAACCACGCGCCCTCGCCGCGCCCCCAATCGGCCGGTATGGCACCGGGAACTGGAGCATCCGGAGTGGGCGTGCGGCACCTGGGGAATGCCCTCGACAAGCTCGGTGCCCGCGCATCTGCCCACATGCAAGTGGTCCCCGAGGACCGACAGGGCGATCCCGAGCAAACCGACGTGCGCACGCGACCGGGCTGACCCACAGGCAGAAGGAATGGAGTCAAGGATGACCGAACCGACCGACCTGCGTCATTACCACCACGGAAGCCTTCCGGACGGCTTTCGCGACCTGCTGATCGATGTGCACGCCGATGCCTACGCCACCGCCATGGACGACGAGTTCAACCGCAGGTTCCCGTGGTTCGTCGACCGCTGGACCGCGAACAACGGGTTCACCTGCGTGGTCGCCTTCGAGGAAGGGGAGCCGACGGGGTTCGCCTACGGCGCACCGCTCCCGCCCGGCCGCGAGTGGTGGAGGTCCACGGCGTTCGAACCGAGCGACGAGCACACCGCGACGTACGCGGTCTCCGAGATCATGGTGCGTCCGCGCTGGCGCAAGAAGGGCATCGCACAACGACTGCACGAGGCGCTGTTGAGCGATCGCGCCGAGGGCCTGTCCGTGCTCCTGGTCGACGTGACCCACCCGAAGGTGCAGGACCTGTACCAGACCTGGGGCTACCAGAAGGTCGGCGAACAACAACCCTTCGCCGACTCGCCACTGTTCGCCGTCATGGTGAAGGACCTCCGGCCCTGAGCAAGAAGCGGGGCGCTCAGCTCGTGACGTCCTTGGTGGTGAACCTGGCCCAGGCCGCCGAGCCGAACACGGCGGCGTAGAGGGCCTGGAGTCCCAGGTTGCGCAGGATGTCGTCCCAGTGGACCGGTTCGCGCATCACATCGGCGAAGGACAGCCAGTGGTGCGAGAACAGATAGGGGTGGACGGCGTCCAGCTGGGGGATCTGGTCCACGATCTGCACGGTGATCAGCAGCCCCACGGTGGTCGCCATCGCGGCGATCCCGCTGCCGGTGAGGGTGGAGACGAAGAGTCCGAGTGCTGCCACGCCCAGCAGGGACGCGGCCACGACCAGGGCGACGAGCAGGGCCCGGAGCAGCCCCTCGGCGAAGGTGATCCGGGTGCCGGAGATGGTGGTGAGTTCGCCGAGCGGGAAGAGCAGGGCGCCGACGAGGAGCCCGGAGAGGGCCACCACCACCGTCGCCAGCAGGCAGAACGCCGTCACCGTGGCGTACTTGACGGCCAGGAGTCGGCTGCGGCCGGCCGGGGCCACCAGCAGGTAGCGCAGCGTTCCCGCGCTGGCCTCGCCCGCGACGGCGTCCCCGGCTACCACCCCGACGGCCATCGGGAGGAAGAACGGGAGGGTGGCGGCGAGCCCGGCGAACACCAGGAACAGACCGTTGTTGGTGACCTGGGCGAGGAAGGCGGGCCCGGCCTCCCCCGAGCCGCCGCCCGCGCCGCCCCCGCCGCCGGTCTCGATCCGGACGGCGATCCCGATCAGTACCGGCACCGCGGCGAGCACGCCCAGCAGGGCCAGGGTCCGCCACCGCCACAGCGTGGTCAGCAGCTCGGACCGGAACAGTCCGAACGTCCAGGTCCACCGCGGTGGGCGCGGGGTCGTCGGGCCGCGCCCGGGGTCGACCACCTCATCGAGCGACATCGAACCCCTCCCCGGTGAGCGCCACGAAGGCGTCCTCCAACGATCCCCGTTCCACCCCGAGGCCGCGGACCCGCACCCCCGCCGTCACCAGGGCCGCCGTCACCTCGGCGAGGTCGCCCGCGGGCGGGTCGGCGGCGACCCGGTCGCCGTCGACGGTGATGTCGGTCAGGCCCCGTTCCTTCAGGACGCGTGCCGCGTCCGCCGGGTCGGGGGTGGTGACGAGGAGTCGGCCGCGGGCGTTGGCGGCGAGGTCGGCGACCGGGCCCTGGGTGATCAGCCGGCCGCGGGCCATCACCGCGGCGTGGGTGCACACCTGCTCGATCTCGTCGAGGAGGTGCGAGGAGAGGAAGACCGTGGTGCCGTCCGCGGCGAGTTCCCGCACCAGGGTGCGGATCTCCCGCATGCCCTGCGGGTCGAGGCCGTTGGTCGGCTCGTCCAGCACCAGCAGGCGGCGGGGCCGCAGCAGGGTGGCCGCGAGCCCCAGGCGCTGCTTCATGCCCAGGCTGTAGGCCCGGGCCCGTTTGCCGGCCGCCGCGGTGAGGCCGACCCGGTCCAGGGCCTCGTCGACCCGGGCCCGGCGGGTGCGGGGGTCGGCCGTGGGGTCGGCGGAGTCGTAGCGCAGCAGGTTGTCCCGACCGGTGAGGAAGCCGTACGGGGCGGGGCCCTCGATGAGGGCGCCGACCTGGGGCAGCACGGTGCGGGCGGCGCGGGGCATGGGGAGGCCGAGCAGGTGCGCGGACCCCTCGGTGGGTTCGATCAGGCCCATCAGCATGCGGATGGTGGTGGTCTTGCCGGAGCCGTTGGGGCCGAGGAAACCGAAGACGGTGCCGGCGGGCACGCTCAGGTCGAGCCGGTCGACGGCACGTTGCCCGCCCCGGTACCGCTTGGTCAGTCCGCGGGTCTCGATCACCGCGCGTTCCATCCGTCTCCGCCTTCCGTCCGTGCTGCCCCTGACCGGGGGGCGGGTGCGGGGCCGCGTGGCCCCGCACCCGCCCCCCGGCGAACGCCCGTCCGGTGTCCGGGTGGGACTACCGGTCGCTCTCGGCTGCCTTGACCAGGGCGTCCTTGGTCACGGCGCCGACGTACACCGTGCCGTCGTCGGTCATCAGCGCGTTCACCAGGCGGGTGGAGAACACCGTGCCGGAGCCGAAGGAGCCCGAGACCTGGTCGCCGAGGGAGTCGAGGAAGTCCTGGGCGTCGACCGGGCCGCCGGCGCCCTTCGCGTCCTTCTCCGAGGCCGCCGCGCCGCCGCCGGGGGTGCCGATGCGGGCGATGGTGCTCCAGCCCTCGCCGAAGGTCTTCACCTCGCCGCCGTCCGCGCGGGCGGCCTCGTCGACCCCGGGCAGTCCGAGGCCGTCGAGCAGGCCCGGGCCACCGGCCGCGGAGCCGTCCTTGCCGTGCTCGGCGGTCAGTTCGTCGGCCTCGGTGACCTCGGCGCCCTTGGGCGGGGTGAAGGCGAAGGTCGACGCGTCGGGCCGGGCGAAGTCGATCTTGGTGAAGCTGACGTCCACGACGGCGCTGCCGCCCGCGGCGGGCACCAGGGTGAACTTCAGCGGGACGCCGTTCTCCGCGTCCACCGCGAGCTGCACCGAACCGACCGTGGAGCCCGACTGCTTCGGCTTCACGACGAGCTTGTACGCGTCCCGTCCGGCGACCCGGGTGCTGCCGTCGACCGTGACCGAGGTGGTGTCGCCGGCGGCCTTCAGCACCTCGTCGGCGAACTCGCCCGGGGTGGTGGGGGCGTGCTCCTCGGCCTTCGGCGCCTGCTTGCCGCGGGCGTGCGCCTCGCCGCCCTCGGCGTGGTAGACCTGGTTGGAGCCGCTGTCGTAGGCCCAGACCTCGCCGCCGTTGCGGATGAGGCTGTACTCGGAACCCTCGCCCAGCACGGAGACCTTGGCGCGCTCGGGGCCGTCCACCGCGACGCGCAGGGTGTGGGTGCCCGAGGCCAGTTCCATCAGCTTGGCCTGCGGGTCGGCGCTGTCGCCGCCCTCCCCGGCGTCGGGGGCGAAGGAACCCAGCGCGCCCCCGAGGTCCGGCAGGCCGAGGTCGGTGCTGATCTTCACCGTGCCGGACAGCCGCTCGGTGTCGGACGCGGCGATCTTCTCGATGAGCCGTTCCGCGCTGATCTTCGGCAGGTCGGGGTCGCCGGAGTCGGCGAGCGCCGGGACGAGGCCGATGGTCGCCGCCGCCACCCCCACCACCGTCACCGGAACGGCGTAGCGGGCCGCCCGGCGGCGAGCCCCGCGCTTCGGCGCGGGCCGTGCGTCCTCGACGGCGCCCGTGCCGGGAGTCTGGTCGGATTCGTACGGTGCCATGTGTTCCCCTACCTCCGTGGTCGGCGGCGACCTTCCGTGCCCCTGATGGGTCCCACCCCGCGCCGCCATTGTCCCCCGTGGTGCTCAGGAGTGGTCTGCTTCCATGACACCAAACCCGTGGGCTTCGAACGTCAGACCTCGGGGGCAACTTGGCGTACTGCCCGGGTATGACGTCGGGGCGTACGGGGTCCGCCCACCCGTAGGGGACGCACCCCCGTCCGGCGGGGCCGCCTCCCCCTCGGCCGACCGGTCAGCCGGCGCGGTGCACCACGGCGTCGCATAGTTGCACGAGCGCCGCCTTGGCGTCGCACTCCGGCAGCGGCTCCAGGACGGCCCGGGCGTCCTCGGCGTACCGCACGGTGTCCCGGCGGGCCTGCTCCAGCGCGGGGTGGGCCCGCAGCCGGGTGAGCGCCTCGCGGTGGCGGTCGTCGTCGCTGAGGTCCGAGGCCAGCAGCTCGCACAGGGCCTTGTCCTCCTCCGCGCCGAGGAGTCGGGCCTGCTCGTGCAACCGCAGCACCGGCAGGGTGGGGATGCCCTCGCGCAGGTCGGTGCCCGGGGTCTTGCCCGACTCGTGCGAGTCCGAGGCGATGTCCAGGACGTCGTCGGCGAGCTGGAAGGCGACGCCGAGCCGCTCGCCGTACTGGGTCAGCACGTCCACGATCCGGTCGTCGGCGCCGGACATCATCGCGCCGAACCGGCCGGCCACGGCGATGAGGGAGCCCGTCTTGCCGCCGATCACGTCGAGGTAGTGCGCCACCGGGTCGCGCCCGTCGCGGGGGCCGGCGGTCTCCAGGATCTGCCCGGTGACCAGCCGTTCGAACGCCTCCGCCTGGATGCGGACCGCCTCGGGGCCCAGGTCGGCGAGGATGTGGGAGGCGCGGGCGAACAGGAAGTCGCCGGTGAGGACGGCCACCGAGTTGTCCCAACGGCTGTTGGCGCTGGGCACCCCGCGGCGGACGTCCGCCTCGTCCATGACGTCGTCGTGGTACAGCGTCGCCAGGTGGGTCAGCTCGACCACGACCGCGGCGGGCACGATGCCGGGCGCGTCCGGGTCGCCGAACTGGGCGGCCAGCAGCGCCAGCAGCGGACGGAACCGCTTGCCACCGGCCCGCACCAAATGCTGGGCGGCCTCCGTGATGAAGGGCACCTCGCTCTTGGTGGCGTCGAGCAAGCCCTCCTCGACAGCAGCCAATCCGGCCTGGACATCGGCTTCGAGAGCCTGGTCCCGCACGCTCAGCCCGAAAGGCCCGACGACGGTCACGAGGGGGTCTCCTGTCTACTGACGGTCACTAGGTCGTACACATGGCTGGTCGATGTGCGCTGCCCTCCTCAAGTCAGCGTATCCGGTCCCCTTTCGATCACTGTGAGCCCCCGCCCGCCCATCACGGTCGGTGCACGATCGATCTTGCCGTGTTTTGATCACTTCATCTGATTTCCCCCAACAAGGAGAGAAAGCAGCCAAAGGAGGGAAACGCCACATCACCCACTGCAAGGGACAAGACTCCCACCCTTCGCCGCGTTCTCGATCACCGGCCCCCGCCACGTCCTCACGGAACGGACGCCCACACCCATGCGCCCCGGGGCCGTCCCGCTCCCCGGCGGCCCGCCCGCCCCCGTCGAACCGCCCGCACTCATCTCACGCCCGAGCGGCCCGGAACGTCACACCCCCACCGTCCCGACCGGGGCCGGTCAGGACCGGGCGCCCCCGGTCCGCGCCCGCGGCCGGGGCTGGCTGACCACGTCCGTGTGCCGCTCCCCCGCCGCCCCGTAGAGACGCTCCAGGACCACCGCGACCCCGTCCTCCTCGTTGGACTCCGTGATCTCGTCCGCCACGGCCTTCAGCTCCTGGTGCGCATTGGCCATGGCCACCCCGTGCCCCGACCACAGGAACATGGGGATGTCGTTGGGCATGTCGCCGAACGCCAAGGTCGCCTCCGGCCCCACCCCCAGCAGCGCGGCGGCCCGGGCCAGGGCGGTGGCCTTGGTGATGCCGAGCGGCTGGAGCTCCACCGCCCCGGGGCCGGCCATGGTCACCGTCACCAGCTCCCCGACGACCGCCCGGGCCGCCGCCGCCAGCTCGTCCTCGCCCAGCTCCGGGTGGCGCATCAGCACCTTGGTCAGCGGCCGGGCCCACAGCGCGTCGCGGTGCGGGGCCCGCACCCCCGACAGCGTCGGGTGCGTCACCGTAAAACCGGGCTCCATCAGCATCAGCCCGTCCGCCCCGTCCTGGTTGACCGCCGCGTGCACCGCGCCGACCTCCGCCTCGACCTTGCCGAGGGCGACCTCGGCGACCTCCCGGTCCAGGGTCACCGACCACACGATGCGCCCGGCCTCGGCGTCGTACAGCTGGGCGCCCTGGCCGCACACCGCGAACCCCCGGTGCCCCAGCCCGCGCAGCACGGGCACCACCTGCGGGACGGGCCGGCCGGTGGCCACCACGTGCGTCGCGCCCGCCGCGACGGCCAGGGCCAGCGCCGCACGGGTCCGCGCGGAGAGGGAATCGTCGTTGCGCAACAGGGTGCCGTCGAGATCGGTGGCGACGAGGGAGAGAGCATGTGCGGGCATGGCCCCGAGAATACGGACGGGGAGCCTCCAACGGGCCCGCAGCGCCGCCGAGATGACGGAGAGGGGGTCCGTACGGTAATGAACGCCTGACACAGCATCAGGACGCGCGGGGTCCCGCCCGCACCGGGGCTCCGAACACCTCTGCGGTGCACCCACCCGGGACGTTCATCCGTTCGACCGCCCCGGCCGTTGCGTCCGCTCCCCGCACCCCGCCGCGGCCACCCCCGTAACGTGGGCCCCAACCACACGGAAAGTGAGGCAGCAGCGATGCCCGACCCGCACGAGCAGACCCCGCTCGACCGTCCCGAGGGCGACCCCACCCCATGGCCCGACCTGGCCGAGGGCGACCCCTTCGGTCCGCACAACCTTCCGTACGGTGTCTTCTCGCTCCCCGCGTCCACCGACGCGTCCCCGTCCCCCGGCGCGTCCTCGGACGGCCGCCGGGTGGGCGTCCGGCTGGGCGGGTACGTGCTGGACGCCGGTGCCGTCGCCACCGCGCTCGGCTCCCCCTACGCGTCCCTGCTGGCGCGGCCCACCCTCAACCCGCTGCTCGCGGCCGGCCGCACCGCCTGGAGCGACGTGCGCCGCGCCCTGACCGCCTGGGTGACGGTCCCCTCGTACCGGGAGACGGTGGCCCCGCTGCTGCACCCGCTGTCCGAGGTGACCCTGCACCTGCCGTTCGAGGTCGCCGACTACGTCGACTTCTACGCCTCCGAGCACCACGCCCGCAACGTCGGCCGGATGTTCCGCCCCGACGCCGAGGACTCGCTGACCCCCAACTGGAAGCACCTGCCGATCGGTTACCACGGTCGGTCGGGCACCGTCGTGGTGTCCGGCACCGAAGTTGTCCGGCCGCAGGGGCAGCGCAAGGCGCCCACCGACCCGGCGCCGGTGTTCGGGCCCTCGGTGAAGCTCGACATCGAGGCCGAGGTGGGGTTCGTGGTGGGCGTGCCCTCGGCACAGGGCACCGCCGTCCCGCTCGGGGACTTCCGCGAGCACGTCTTCGGGCTCTGCCTGCTCAACGACTGGTCCGCCCGGGACCTCCAGGCGTGGGAGTACGTCCCGCTGGGCCCCTTCCTCGGCAAGTCGTTCGCCACCTCCGTCGCCGCCTGGATCACCCCCCTGGACGCGCTGGACGCGGCCCGCACGGCGCCGCCGGAGCGCACCCACCCGCTGCTGCCGTACCTGGACGACTCCCCCGGGGCGTCGAACGGCCCCGGCGGGCAGGAGCCCGGCGGTTACGACCTGCACATCAGCGTGGCGGTCAACGGCCGGACCGTTTCCGAACCGCCCTTCGCCACCATGTACTGGACGGCGGCCCAGCAACTCGCGCACCTGACCGTGAACGGGGCCTCCCTGCGCACCGGCGACCTCTACGGTTCCGGCACCGTCAGCGGGCCCCGGCCCGAGCAGCGCGGCTCGCTGCTGGAACTCACCTGGAACGGCCGGGACGCGCTGGAGCTGCCCGACGGCCCGCGCACCTTCCTACGGGACGGGGACGAGGTCGTGCTGACCGCCTGGGCCCCGGGCCCGGACGGGGTCCGGGTGGGCCTCGGCGAGGTCCGCGGACGGATCGTCGCCGGCGGCTGACCCGGGCCGGCGCCGGGACGGGGCGCCGGCGGCCTCACCAGTCGAGGTCCTCCGGCTCCGCCGGCTCGGCGCCCCAGTCGAAGCCGTCGTCGGGGGCGTCTGCGGCGGGGTCGGCCGGGGGCTTGGCTCCGGGGGCCTTCGCCGCCGGGGCCTTCGCCGGGGCGGCGGACGGTGCGTCCGGCGCATCGGCGACCGCACCGGCCGCCGTGGCCGCCAGGACCGCGAGCACGCCCTCCCCGTAGGTCGCCAGCTTCTTCTCGCCGACCCCGCCGATGCCGCCCAGCTCGGCGACGGTGGTGGGCGCCGCGGTGGCGATCTCCCGCAGGGTCGCGTCGTGGAAGACGACGTACGCGGGAACGCCCTGTTCTCGGGCCTGCTCGGCGCGCCAGGCGCGCAGCGCCTCGAAGACCGGCAGCAGCTCCGGCGCCAGGTCGACCGCGGCCTTGGCCTTGCGCTCGCCGCCCGACCCGGTGTTGGTCCGGGTGGTGGGCCGCTTGGGCTCCTTGCGCAAGGGCACCTTCCGCTCCCCGCGCAGCACCGCCCCGCTGTGTTCGGTGAGCACCAGGGTGCTGTACTCGCCCTCCACGCCGAGCAGTTCCATCGCCAGCAACTGCCGCATCACGCCGCGCCATTCGGCCTCGGTCAGCTCCTCGCCGATGCCGAACACGGAGAGCCGGTCGTGGTCGAACTGGATGACCTTCGCGGTCCGGCGGCCCAGCAGGATGTCCACCAGGTGGACGGCGCCGAACTTCTGTCGGCGCTCCCGGTCCAGCCGGACCACGGTGGACAGCACCTTCTGCGCGGCCACCGTGCCGTCCCAGGTCTCGGGCGGGGCCTTGCAGGTGTCGCAGTTGCCGCACTGCTCGCTCTCCGGCTCCTGGCCGAAGTACCGCAGCAGCCGGGCCCGCCGGCACTCCACCGTCTCGCACAGCGCCAGCATCGCGTCCAGGTGGGAGGTGGCACGGCGGCGGAACGCCTCGTCGCCCTCCCCGGACTGGATCATCCGGCGCTGCTGGACCACGTCGTTCAGCCCGTACGCCATCCACGCCGTGGACGGCTGCCCGTCCCGGCCGGCGCGGCCGGTCTCCTGGTAGTAGCCCTCGACGGACTTGGGCAGGTCCAGATGGGCGACGAAACGGACGTCGGGCTTGTCGATGCCCATGCCGAAGGCGATGGTGGCGACGACGACCAGGCCGTCCTCGCGCAGGAACCGGGACTGGTTCGCGGCCCGGGTGCGGGCGTCCAGGCCCGCGTGGTAGGGGACGGCGTCGATGCCGTGCCGCACCAGGTACTCGGCCGTCTTCTCCACCGAGGAGCGGGACAGGCAGTACACGATGCCGGCGTCACCCGCGTGCTCCTCGCGCAGCAGCGTCAGCAGCTGCTTGCGCGGCTCGGCCTTCGGCGCGATCCGGTACTGGATGTTGGGCCGGTCGAAGCTGGCCTCGAAGTGCCGGGCCCGGTCCATGCCGAGCCGGGCGGTGATCTCCTGGTGGGTGGCGGCGGTGGCGGTGGCGGTGAGCGCGATCCGGGGCACGTCCGGCCAGCGTTCGCCGAGCACGGCCAGGGCCAGGTAGTCCGGCCGGAAGTCGTGGCCCCACTGGGCGACGCAGTGCGCCTCGTCGATCGCGAAGAGCGAGACCTTGCCGCGGGAGAGCAGGTCGAGGCTGGAGTCCAGCCGCAGCCGCTCGGGGGCGAGGTACAGCAGGTCCAGCTCCCCGGCGAGGAACTGGGCCTCCACCACCCGGCGCTCGTCGAAGTCCTGGGTGGAGTTGACGAAGCCGGCGCGCACCCCGAGCGCCCGCAGGGCGTCCACCTGGTCCTGCATGAGGGCGATCAGCGGCGAGACCACCACCCCGGTACCCGCTCTGACCAGGGCGGGGATCTGGTAGCACAGCGACTTGCCACCGCCGGTGGGCATCAGCACCACCGCGTCCCCGCCGGCGATCACGTGCTCCACGATCGCTTCCTGGTCGCCGCGGAACGCCTCGTAGCCGAACACCCGCCGCAGCGTCTCCAGCGCGCCCTGCGGCCCGCCCGGCCCCTCGGCCCCCGTCGTCTCCGTCACCCCGGTCACGTTCCTTCGCTTCCCCTGTGCCTCGGCCGACCCGGCCCCGTCGGCCACCGCGACCGCACCCGTCCCACGATAGGCGCACCCGCCGACACCGGGACGCGTTGTCCACGACCCGACCCGGAACGTGCGACGGCCCGCCCCGGCGCTCGGCGGGGGCGGGCCGTCGCATCGGGCCGCGGAGGGTCAGCGCACGAACACCCCCGCCTGACCGGCCAGGTCCAGGAAGTACTGGGGCGCCACGCCCAGCACCAGGGTGACCACCACGCCCAGGGCGATGGCGGTGGAGGTGAGCGCGGAGGGCACCGCCACGGTGGGGCCCTCGGGGGTGGGCTCGCTGAAGAACATCAGCACGATCACCCGGAGGTAGAAGAACGCGGCGATCGCGGAGGACAGCACGCCCACCACGACCAGCGCCCCGGCGCCGCCCTCGGCCGCCGCCTTGAACACGGCGAACTTCCCGGAGAACCCGCTGGTCAGCGGGATGCCGGCGAAGGCCAGCAGGAACACCGCGAAGACCGCGGCGACCAGCGGGGAGCGCCGCCCCAGCCCGGCCCACTTGGACAGGTGGGTGGCCTCGCCCCCGGCGTCCCGCACCAGGGTGACCACGGCGAAGGCGCCGATCGTCACGAAGGAGTACGCGCCCAGGTAGAAGAGCACCGAGGAGACGCCCTCGGGCGAGGCCGCGATGACGCCCGCGAGGATGAATCCGGCGTGCGCGATGGACGAGTACGCCAGCAGGCGCTTGACGTCGGTCTGGGTGATCGCGACGATCGCCCCGGCCAGCATGGTGAGGATCGCGACGCCCCACATCACCGGCCGCCAGTCCCAGCGCAGCCCGGGCAGCAGCACGTACAGCACGCGCAGCAGCGCGCCGAAGGCGGCGACCTTGGTGGCGGCGGCCATGAACCCGGTGACCGGGGTGGGCGCGCCCTGGTAGACGTCGGGGGTCCACATGTGGAACGGCACCGCGCCGACCTTGAACAGCAGCCCCATCACCAGCAGGGCGGCGCCGACCAGCAACAGCGCGTCGTTGCCCATGGTCTCGGCGAGGACCGGGGTGACCTCGGCAACCGTGCCGTCGACGACCTGCGCGAGGGTGGCGTAGGACACGGAGCCGGCGTACCCGTACAGCAGGGCGATGCCGAAGAGCATGAACGCGGAGGCGAAGGCGCCGAGCAGGAAGTACTTGACGGCGGCTTCCTGGGAGATCAGCCGCTTGCGGCGGGCCAGCGCGCAGAGCAGGTACAGCGGCAGGGAGAAGACCTCCAGGGCGATGAAGAGCGTCAGGAGGTCGTTGGCGGCGGGGAAGACGAGCATGCCGCCGATGGCGAACATCGCCAGCGGGAACACCTCGGTGGTGGTGAACCCCGCCTTCACCGCGGCCTTCTCCCCGTCGCTGCCGGGGGTGGAGCCGGCCTGCGCGGTGAAGGAGTCGACGCGGTTGCCGTGGACCACGGGGTCGAGGCGGCGTTCGGCGAAGGTGAACACCGCGACGAGCCCGGTGAGCAGGATGACGCCCTGGAGGAACAGGGCGGGCCCGTCGACGGCGATCGCGCCCATGGCGACGATGCCGGCCTTGGTGGTGGCGTACCCGCTGGCGGCGAGGGCGACGACCGCGGCGAAGGCGGAGGCCAGCGCCACGGAGGAGACGAGGAGTTGGACGTGGTAGCGCGCTTTGCGCGGGACGGCGGCCTCCACCAGGATGCCGATGACCGCGGCGGCGATCACGATGAGGACGGGCGCGAGCTGCCCGTACTCGATGTCCGGCGCGTCGATCTTGTTGAGCGGCTCGGCCGCTGTTGTCCACAGGCTGTGGACGGCTGTGGCACTCACTTGGCCGCCTCCACCTCGGGCTGGGGGTCCGTCTTCTGGACGTCGGACATGGTGTGCTGGACCGCCGGGTTGACGATGTCCGTGAGCGGCTTCGGGAAGACGCCCAGGAAGATCAGCAGGGCGATCAGCGGGGCCACCACCACGAGTTCCCGCACCTTGAGGTCGGGCATGGTGGCGATCTCGGGCTTGACCGGGCCGGTCATCGTCCGCTGGTAGAGGACGAGGACGTACAGCGCGGCCAACACGATGCCGAGGGTGGCGATGACGCCGACCACCGGGTACCGGGCGAAGGTGCCGACCAGCACCAGGAACTCGCTGACGAAGGGGGCGAGCCCGGGCAGGGACAACGTGGCGAGCCCACCGATCAGGAAGGTCCCGGCGAGCACCGGGGCGACCTTCTGGACTCCCCCGTAGTCGGCGATGAGCCGCGAGCCGCGCCGGGAGATCAGGAACCCGGCGACGAGCATCAGGGCCGCGGTCGAGATGCCGTGGTTGACCATGTAGAGCGTGGCGCCGCTCTGGCCCTGCGAGGTCATCGCGAAGATGCCGAGCACGATGAAGCCGAAGTGGGAGATCGAGGCGTACGCCACCAGCCGCTTGATGTCCCGCTGGCCCACCGCGAGCAGCGCCCCGTAGACGATGCTGATCAGCGCCAGCACCAGGACCACCGGGGTGGCCCACTGCGAGGCCTCGGGGAACAGGCCCAGGCAGAAGCGGAGCATCGCGAAGGTGCCGACCTTGTCGACGACCGCGGTGATCAGCACGGCGACCGGGGCGGTGGACTCGCCCATGGCGTTGGGCAGCCAGGTGTGCAGCGGCCACAGCGGGGCCTTCACCGCGAAGGCGAAGAAGAAGCCGAGGAACAGCAGCCGTTCGGTGGTGGTCGCCATCTCCAGCGAGCCGCTGGCCCGGGCCGCCGCGATCTCCTGGAGCGAGAAGCTCCCGGCGACCACGTACAGCCCGATCACGGCGGCCAGCATGACCAGCCCGCCGGCCAGGTTGTAGAGCAGGAACTTGACCGCGGCGTAGGACCGCTGGGTCGCCGCCGCCTTGTCGCCGCCCTCGTGGGCGCGGTCCCCGAAGCCGCCGATGAGGAAGTACATCGGGATGAGCATGGCTTCGAAGAAGACGTAGAAGAGGAAGACGTCGGTGGCCTCGAAGGAGAGGATCACCATCGCCTCGACGGCGAGGATCAGGGCGAAGAAGCCCTGGGTGGGCCGCCAGCGGGAGTCGACGTGCTCCGGGGAGGGGTCGGCGTCGTGCCAGCCGGCGAGGATGATGAACGGGATCAGCAGGGCGGTGAGCCCGATCAGGGCGACGGCGATGCCGTCCACCCCGAGTTCGTAGCGCACCCCGAAGTCGCTGATCCAGGAGTGGGACTCGGTGAGTTGGTAGCGGTCGCCGCCCGGTTCGAAGCGGACGGCGACGACGATCGCCAGGACCAGGGTGGCCAGCGAGACCAGCAGCGCCAGCCACTTGGCGGCGGTGCGCCGCGCGGCGGGGACGGCGGCGGTGGCGATCGCTCCGATCGCCGGGAGCGCCGCCGTCGCGGTGAGCAGGGGAAAGGACATCGCTATCAGACCGCCCTCATGAGCAGGGTCGCGGCGACCAGGACGGCGGCGCCGCCGAACATCGAGACCGCGTACGAGCGCGCGTAACCGTTCTGGAGCCGGCGCAGCCGCCCGGAGAGGCCGCCGAAGGACGCCGCGGTGCCGTTGACCACCCCGTCGACCAGGGTGTGGTCCACGTACACCAGGGAGCGCGTGAGGTGCTCGCCGCCGCGCACCAGGACCACGTGGTTGAAGTCGTCCTGGAGGAGGTCGCGGCGGGCCGCCCGGGTGAGCAGGGAGCCGCGCGGGGCGACCACCGGGACGGGCCGGCGGCCGTACATGGCGTAGGCGACGGCGACGCCGATGACGAGCGCCGCCACGGTGGCGAGGGTGACCGTCATCGCGCTGAGCGGCGGGTGGCCGTGTTCGGTGGGCCCGGTGACCGGCTCCAGCCAGTGCTGGAAGCGGTCGCCGATGCTGAACAGACCGCCGGCGAAGACCGAGCCGAAGGCCAGGACGATCATGGGGATCGTCATGGACTTCGGGGACTCGTGCGGGTGCGGCGGGTTGCCGTCCGCGTCCGGCTGCCAGCGCTTCTCGCCGAAGAAGGTCAGCAGCATCACCCGGGTCATGTAGAACGCGGTGATCACCGCGCCCAGCAGGGCCGCGGAGCCGAAGATCCAGCCCTGGACGCCGCCCTTGGCGAAGGCCGCCTCGATGATCATGTCCTTGGAGAAGAAGCCGGACAGCCCGGGGAAGCCGATGATCGCCAGGTAGCCGAGGCCGAAGGTGACGAAGGTGACCGGCATGTACTTCCGCAGGCCGCCGTACTTGCGCATGTCGACCTCGTCGTTCATGCCGTGCATCACCGAGCCGGCGCCCAGGAACAGCCCGGCCTTGAAGAAGCCGTGCGTCACCAGGTGCATGATCGCGAAGACGTAGCCCAGCGGGCCGAGGCCCGCGGCCAGCACCATGTAGCCGATCTGGGACATCGTCGAACCGGCGAGCGCCTTCTTGATGTCGTCCTTGGCGCAACCGACGATCGCACCGAACAGCAGCGTCACGGTGCCGACGACGGCGACGACCAGTTGGGCGTCCGGGGCGGCGTTGAAGATCGCGCCGGAGCGGACGATCAGGTAGACGCCGGCGGTCACCATGGTCGCCGCGTGGATCAGCGCGGAGACCGGGGTCGGGCCCTCCATCGCGTCGCCCAGCCAGGACTGGAGCGGCACCTGCGCGGACTTGCCGCAGGCGGCCAGCAGCAGCATCAGCCCGATCGCGGTGAGGGTGCCCTCCGAGGTCTCCCCGACCGAGCCCAGCACCGGCCCGAAGGCGAAGGTGCCGAAGGTGGTGAACATCAGCATGATCGCGATGGACAGGCCGATGTCGCCGACCCGGTTGACCAGGAACGCCTTCTTGGCGGCGGTCGCGGCGCTGGGCTTGTGCTGCCAGAAGCCGATCAGCAGGTACGAGGCGAGGCCCACGCCCTCCCAACCGAAGTACAGCAGCAGGTAGTTGTCGGCGAGGACCAGCAACAGCATCGCCGCGAGGAACAGGTTGAGGTAGCCGAAGAAGCGGCGGCGCCGCTCGTCGTGCTCCATGTAGCCGATCGAGTAGACGTGGATCAGCGTGCCCACGCCGGTGATCAGCAGGACGAAGGTCATCGAGAGCTGGTCCAGCTGGAAGGCGATGTCCGCCTGGAAGCCCTCCACGGGGATCCAGCTGAACAGGTGCTGGTGCAGCGTGCGGTCCTCGGCGCCGCGGCCGAGCAACTCCACGAAGAGCACCGCGCCGATGAGGAACGACGCGCCCGCGAGGGCCGTGCCCACCAGATGACCGGTGCGGTCGAGTCGACGGCCGCCGCACAGCAGGACCGCCGCTCCGAGCAGGGGCGCCGCGACGAGCAGCGCAATCAGGTTCTCCACGAGTCAGGGTCCCCTTACAGCTTCATCAGGCTGGCGTCGTCGACCGAGGCCGAGTGCCGGGAACGGAACAGCGACACGATGATCGCGAGCCCGACCACGACCTCGGCGGCGGCGACGACCATCGTGAAGAACGCGATGATCTGGCCGTCGAGGTTGCCGTGCATCCGGGAGAAGGCGACGAACGCGAGGTTGCAGGCGTTCAGCATCAACTCGATGCACATGAACACCACGATCATGTTGCGGCGGATCAGCACCCCGGTGGCCCCGATGGTGAACAGCAGGGCCGCCAGGTACAGGTAGTTGACCGGGCTCACTTCGCCGCCTCCTCGGGCCGGGCCCGCTCCAGTCGCTCCTCGGAGCGCTGCTCGATGGCCTTCAGGTCCTCCAGCGCCTGGCCGGACACGTCCCGGACCTGGCCCCGCGCGCGGAGCGTCTGGTTCACGGTCAGCTCGGACGGGGTGCCGTCCGGCAGCAGGCCCGCGATGTCGACCGCGTTGTGCCGGGCGTAGACGCCCGGGGCGGGCAGCGGCGGCAGGTGCTTGCCCTCGCGCACCCGCTGCTCGGCCAACTCGCGCTGGGTCTTCGCCCGCTCGGTGCGCTCCCGGTGGGTGAGCACCATCGCGCCCACCGTCGCGGTGATCAGCAGCGCACCGGTGATCTCGAAGGCGAAGACGTACTTGGTGAAGATCAGGGCGGCCAGGCCCTCCACGTTGCCCCCGGCGTTGGCCTGCGCCAGCCCCCGGGACTCGGAGAGCGCGGCGTTGCCGATCCCGCCGACGAGCAGCGCCCCGAAGCCCAGGCCGCACAGCGCGGCCAGCCAGCGCTGGCCCTTGATGGTCTCCTTCAGCGAGTCCGCGGCGGTCACCCCGACGAGCATGACCACGAAGAGGAACAGCATCATGATCGCGCCGGTGTAGACGACGATCTGGACGATGCCGAGGAAGTAGGCGCCGTTCGCGAGGTAGAACACCGCGAGGACGATCATGGTCCCGGCGAGGCAGAGTGCGCTGTGCACCGCCCTGCGCATCAGGATCGTGCACAGCGCGCCCACGACGGCGACCGTCCCGAGAATCCAGAACTGGACGGCCTCGCCCGTCGAGGTGGCGGCGGCGAGCTGGTTCACGCCTGGCTCCCTTCCGCCCGCTGGGCCCCGCCGGGGGCGGCGGAGTCCTCGACGGACGCGTCCTCGACGGGCTTCTCGCCCCGGGAGGTGGCCGTCTGCCGGACCGTGCCGGGCGCGGCGTGCGTCACCAGCCCGCGGTAGTAGTCCTGTTCGTCGGTCCCCGGGTAGATCGCGTGCGGGGAGTCGACCATGCCCTCCTCCAGGCCGGCGAGGAGCTGTTCCTTGGTGTAGATGAGGTTCTCGCGGCTGCTGTCGGCCAACTCGAACTCGTTGGTCATCGTGAGCGCCCGGGTGGGGCACGCCTCGATGCAGAGCCCGCAGAGGATGCAGCGGGCGTAGTTGATCTGGTAGACGCGGCCGTACCGCTCGCCCGGGGAGTAGCGCTCCTCCTCGGTGTTGTCGGCGCCCTCCACGTAGATGGCGTCCGCCGGGCACGCCCAGGCGCACAGCTCGCAGCCCACGCACTTCTCCAGCCCGTCCGGATGCCGGTTGAGCTGGTGGCGGCCGTGGAACCGGGGCGCCGTGGTCTTGGGCTGCTCCGGGTACTGCTCGGTCAGCCGCTTCTTGAACATGGCCGTGAACGTCACGCCGAAGCCCGCCACGGGGTTCTGGAACCCCTGCTTGGCCGCCTCGACGCCGTCCGGCTCCGGGGATCGCTCAGCCATCGGACGCCTCCTTTCCGTCGGTGGTCCCGCCCGCGGCACCGTCGTTCGCCGTGTCCGGTCCGCCACTGCCAACCAGCTCCCGCTCCCGGCGCGGACGCCGCCGCGGCACCGCGGGCAGCTCCTGACCGGGCAGCGGCGGCACCGGGAACCCGCCGGCCATCGGGTCGAACGCGACGGGCGCCGGCGCCTCCTCGGCCGCGGCCCGGGCCCGACCGCGGTCGCGGAGCACGTCCACCACCACGGAGAGCAACAGCAGGGCGATCACGCCGCCGCCCACGTAGAGGGCGATGTCGGCGAAGTCGTAGCCCTCGTTGCGCAACGTCTTGACGGTGGCGACGAGCATCAGCCAGAGCACCGAGACCGGGATGAGGACCTTCCAGCCGAGCTTCATCAGCTGGTCGTAGCGGACGCGGGGCAGGGTGCCGCGCAGCCAGATGAAGAAGAACAGCAGCAGCTGCACCTTGAGGACGAACCAGAGCAGCGGCCACCACCCCTGGTTGGCGCCCTCCCAGAAGGTGCTGATCGGGTACGGGGCCCGCCAGCCGCCCAGGAACAGGGTCACCGACACCGCGGAGACCGTCACCATGTTCACGTACTCGGCGAGCATGAACATCGCGAACTTGATGGACGAGTACTCGGTGTTGAAGCCGCCGACCAGGTCGCCCTCGGACTCCGGCATGTCGAACGGGGCCCGGTTGGTCTCGCCGACCATGGTGACGATGTAGATCAGGAACGACACCGGCAGCAGCACCACGTACCAGCGGTCGGCCTGCGCGTCCACGATCGCGGAGGTGGACATCGACCCCGAGTACAGGAACACCGAGGCGAAGGCCGCGCCCATGGCGATCTCGTAGGAGATCATCTGCGCGCAGGAGCGCAAGCCGCCGAGCAGCGGATAGGTGGAACCGGAGCTCCACCCCGCGAGCACGATGCCGTAGATGCCGACCGAGGCGACCGCGAGGATGTACAGCATCGCGATCGGCAGGTCGGTCAGCTGCATCGTGGTGCGCTGCCCGAAGATCGACACCTGGTTGTCGGCCGGGCCGAAGGGGATCACCGCGATCGCCATGAACGCGGGGATCGCCGCCACGATCGGCGCGAGGACGTACACCACCTTGTCCGCGCGCTTGACGATGACGTCTTCCTTCAGCATCAGCTTGATGCCGTCGGCGAGCGACTGGAGCATCCCCCACGGACCGTGCCGGTTGGGGCCGATCCGCAGCTGCATCCAGGCGACGACCTTGCGCTCCCACACGATGGAGACCAGGACGGTCACCATCAGGAAGGCGAAGCAGAACACCGCCTTGATGACCACCAGCCACCACGGGTCGCGGCCGAACATCGACAGGTCTTCCAGGGCGAGCGGCATCAGCGTCTGAGGCGTCATGACTCCACCTCCGTGACCTCCTGCGAGCCCGGCCGGTCAGCCGGGCCGATGCGGACGAGTGCGCCGGGCAGCGCCCCGGTGTCGGCGGCGACGCCCTCGCCCGCCGAGTTGAGCGGCAGCCACACCACCCGGTCGGGCATCCGGGTCACCACCAGCGGCAGCGCGGTGGAGCCGGCGGGACCGGTGACGCCGAGGAACTCGCCGTCACCGACGCCCACCTCCGCCGCGGTGGCCGCGGAGAGCCGGGCCACGGCCGGGTGCCGGGTGCCGGCGAGGGCCTCGTCGCCCTCCTGGAGCCGGCCCCGGTCGAGCAGCAGCCGGTGACCGGCGAGCACGGCCTGGCCGGCCGCCGGGCGGGGCGGAGCGCCGGCGGAGTGCACCGGGTCGTCGGCCCGGGGGCCGTCCCAGCCGCCGAGCCGGTCCAGTTCGCCGCGCAGGGTGCGCAGGTCCGGCAGGCCGAGGTGGACGTCCATCGCGTCGGCGAGCATCTGGAGGACGCGCGCGTCGGTGGGCGCCACCCGACGGGCCAGCTGGTCGGGCTTGAGGGCTGCCTCGAACGGCCGCGCGCGGCCTTCCCAGTTGAGGAAGGTGCCCGCCTTCTCGGCGACCGCGGCCACCGGGAACACCACGTCGGCACGGTCGGTGACCTCGCCGGGCCGCAGCTCCAGGCTCACCACGAAGCCGGCCCCGTCCAGCGCGGCCCGGGCCCGGGCCGGGTCGGGCAGGTCGGTGACCTCCACCCCGCCGACCAGCAGGGCGCCGAGGAGTCCGCCGGCGGCGGCCTCCACGATCTCGCCGGTGTCCCGGCCGTAGCGGGGCGGGAGTTCGGCGAGGCCCCAGGCCGCGGCGACCTCCTCGCGGGCCCGCGGGTCGGTGGCCGGTCGGCCGCCCGGCAGCAGCGAGGGCAGGGCGCCGGCCTCGACCGCTCCCCGCTCGCCGGCCCGGCGCGGGATCCACACCAGCCGGGCGCCGGTCGCGGTGGCGGCCCGCAGGGCCGCCGTCAACCCGCCCTTGACGCCGGCCAGCCGCTCGCCGACGACCAGGACCGCGCCTTCGGCGTGCAGCGCCTCGGCGGCCTCGGTGCCCCCGCTCTCCAGACCCACGCCGCTGGCGAGGGCGTCCAGCCACTCGGTCTCGGTGCCGGGCGCGGCGGGCAGCAGGGTGCCGCCGGCCTTCTCCAGTCCGCGGCTGGCGTGGCTGGCGAGCGCGAAGACCCGCTGGCCGCGGGTGCGCCACGCCTTGCGCAGCCGCAGGAAGACCCCGGGGGCCTCCTCCTCCGACTCGAAGCCGACCAGCAGCACCGCGGGCGCCTGCTCCAGCTCGCGGTAGGTCGTTCCGCTGCCGTCCAGGTCCCGGCCGCGGCCGGCGACCCGGGCGGCGAGGAAGTCGGCCTCCTCGGCGCTGTGCACGCGGGCCCGGAAGTCGATGTCGTTGGTGCCCAGGGCGACCCGCGCGAACTTGCTGTACGCGTAGGCGTCCTCGACGGTGAGCCGGCCCCCGGTGAGGACGCCGGTCCGGCCGCGGGCGGCGCTCAGGCCGCGGGCGGCGGCGTCGAGGGCCTCGGGCCAGCCGGCCGGCTCCAGTTCACCGGTGTCGGGGTTGCGCAGCAGCGGGTGGGCGAGCCGGTCGGGCCGCTGTGCGTAGCGGAAGCCGAAGCGGCCCTTGTCGCACATCCACTCCTCGTTGACCTCCGGGTCGTCGGCGGCGAGGCGCCGCATGACCTTGCCGCGCCGGTGGTCGGTGCGGGTGGCGCAGCCGCCGGCGCAGTGCTCGCAGACGCTCGGCGAGGAGACCAGGTCGAAGGGGCGGGAGCGGAACCGGTAGGCGGCGGAGGTGAGCGCGCCGACCGGGCAGATCTGGATGGTGTTGCCGGAGAAGTACGACTCGAAGGGGTCGCCCTCGCCGGTGCCGACCTGCTGGAGGGCGCCGCGTTCGATCAGCTCGATCATCGGGTCGCCGGCGACCTGGTTGCTGAAGCGGGTGCAGCGGGCGCAGAGCACGCAGCGCTCGCGGTCCAGGAGCACCTGGGTGGAGATCGGGACGGGCTTCTCGTAGGTGCGCTTGCGGCCCTCGAAGCGGGTGTCCGGGGAGCCGACCGACATGGCCTGGTTCTGGAGCGGGCACTCGCCGCCCTTGTCGCAGACCGGGCAGTCCAGCGGGTGGTTGATGAGCAGCAGCTCCATCACCCCGCGCTGGGCCTTCTCGGCGACGGGCGAGGTGAGTTGCGTCTTGACGACCATCCCGTCGGTGCAGGTGATGGTGCAGGACGCCATGGGCTTGCGCTGTCCCTCCACCTCGACGATGCACTGCCGGCAGGCGCCGGCGGGGTCGAGCAGGGGGTGGTCGCAGAAGCGGGGGATCTCGATGCCGAGGAGCTCGGCGGCCCGGATCACCAGGGTGCCCTTGGGCACGCTGATCTCGACGCCGTCGATGGTCAGCGTGACCAGGTCGGCGGGCGGGGGCGCGGCTCCGCCGCCGGAGGGCGCGTTCGTGGTGACCGTCATGCGTTCACCTCCGTGGTGTCGGCGGGGTGGTCGGCCCAGGCGGTGGACTTGGCCGGGTCGAAGGGGCAGCCGCGGCCGGTGATGTGGTCCTCGTACTCGGCGCGGAAGTACTGGAGCGAGGAGAAGATCGGCGACGCGGCTCCGTCGCCGAGGGCGCAGAACGACTTGCCGTTGATGTTGTCGGCGATGTCGTTCAGCTTGTCGAGGTCGCTCATCACGCCGCGGCCCGCCTCGATGTCGCGCAGCAACTGGACGAGCCAGTAGGTGCCTTCGCGGCAGGGGGTGCACTTGCCGCAGGACTCGTGGGCGTAGAACTCGGTCCAGCGGGTGACGGCGCGCACCACGCAGGTGGTCTCGTCGAAGCACTGGAGGGCCTTGGTGCCGAGCATCGAGCCGGCGGCGCCGACGCCCTCGTAGTCGAGGGGCACGTCGAGGTGCTCGTCGGTGAGGATCGGGGTGGAGGAGCCGCCGGGGGTCCAGAACTTGAGGCGGTGTCCGGGACGCATCCCGCCGCTCATGTCGAGGAGTTGGCGCAGGGTGATGCCGAGCGGCGCCTCGTACTGGCCGGGGCCGGCGACGTGGCCGCTGAGCGAGTACAGGGTGAAGCCGGGGGACTTCTCGCTGCCGAGCGAGCGGAACCACTCCTTGCCCCGGTTCAGGATCGCGGGAACCGAAGCGATGGACTCGACGTTGTTCACCACAGTGGGGCACGCGTACAGGCCCGCGACGGCCGGGAAGGGAGGTCGCAGGCGCGGCTGGCCGCGACGGCCTTCGAGCGAGTCCAGGAGTGCGGTCTCCTCGCCGCAGATGTACGCGCCGGCGCCGGCGTGGACGACGACGTCGAGGTCGAGGCCGCTGCCGAGGACGTTGGTGCCGAGGTAACCGGCGTCGTACGCCTCGCGCACGGCTTCGTGCAGCCTGCGCAGCACGGGGACGACCTCACCGCGCAGGTAGATGAAGGCGTGCTGCGAGCGGATGGCGTAGCAGGCGATGACGATCCCCTCGATGAGGGAATGCGGGTTCGCGAAGAGGAGCGGGATGTCCTTGCAGGTCCCCGGCTCCGACTCGTCGGCGTTGACGACGAGGTAGTGGGGCTTGCCGTCGCCCTGGGGGATGAACTGCCACTTCATGCCCGTGGGGAAGCCGGCGCCGCCCCGGCCGCGCAGGCCGGACTCCTTGACGTAGGCGATGACCTCGTCGGGTGACATGGCGAGGGCCTTGCGCAGTCCCTCGTAGCCGTCGTGCCGTCGGTAGACCTCCAGTGACCAGGACTTCTCCTCGTCCCAGAAGGCCGACAGGACCGGTGAGAGCAGTTTTTCCGGGTTGCTCTGGTTGATCTCCGGCGCCAAGGTCATCACGCTCCCTCCGCTGTGTTCCCGGTGCTTGCGGTGCCTCCGGGGTTCTCGGTGACCGGCCCCGAGGGGTGCGCGGGGTCGGATGCCGAGGTGTCCTGTGGTGCGTCGTGCGAGCTGGGGTGTTCCGCGCCCGGACCGGGGGCGCCGGCGGGGCGCGCGGCGGACCGGGAGGCGCGCGGGTGGACCACCCGGGCGGCGGGTTCGCCCTTGGCCAGGCGCAGTCCGATGAGGGAGGCGGGGCCGGCGCCGCCGGTGGCGTCGACGGCTCCCGGGCGCTCGTCGGGGAAGCCGGCGAGGATGCGGGAGGTCTCCTTGAAGCTGCACAGCGGGGCGCCGCGGGTGGGTTCCACGGTGGCCCCGGCGCGCAGGTCGTCGACGAGCCGGACGGCGGATTCTGGGGTCTGGTTGTCGAAGAACTCCCAGTTGACCATCACCACGGGCGCGAAGTCGCAGGCCGCGTTGCACTCGATGTGTTCGAGGGTGACCTTGCCGTCCCCGGTGGTCTCGCCGTTCTCGACGTCGAGGTGGCGCTTGAGGGTCTCGAAGATGGCGTCGCCGCCCATGACCGCGCAGAGCGTGTTGGTGCAGACGCCGACCTGGTAGTCGCCGCCCTGCCGGCGCCGGTACATGGTGTAGAAGGTGGCGACGGCGGTGACCTCGGCGGTGGTCAGGTCGAGCATCTCGGCGCAGAACCGCATGCCGGTGCGGGTGACGTAGCCCTCCTCGCCCTGGACGAGGTGGAGCAGCGGCAGCAGGGCGGAGCGGGAGCCGGGGTAGCGGTCGATGAGTTCCCGGGCGTCGGCTTCGAGGCGGGCGCGGACGTCGGCCGGGTAGTCGGGGGCCGGCGGCTGGGGCATGCCCAGGCTGACTTCTCGGGGTGCGGTGGTCATCGGTCGACGCCTCCCATCACGGGGTCGATGGACGCGACGGCGACGATGACGTCGGCGACCTGGCCGCCTTCGCACATGGCCGCCATGGCCTGGAGGTTGGTGAACGACGGGTCGCGGAAGTGGACCCGGAAGGGGCGGGTGCCGCCGTCGGAGACGACGTGCGCCCCGAGTTCGCCCTTGGGGGACTCCACCGCCGCGTACACCTGTCCGGCGGGGACCCGGAAGCCCTCCGTCACCAGCTTGAAGTGATGGATCAGGGCCTCCATGGAGGTGCCCATGATCTTCTTGATGTGGTCGAGGGAGTTGCCGAGTCCATCCGGGCCCTGGGCGAGTTGGGCGGGCCAGGCGATCTTCTTGTCGGCGACCATGACCGGGCCGGGCTCCAGCCGGTCGATGCACTGCTCGACGATCCGCAGTGACTGGCGCATCTCCTCCAGCCGGATCAGGAAGCGGCCGTAGGAGTCGCAGGTGTCGGTGGTCGGCACCTCGAAGTCGTAGGTCTCGTAACCGCAGTAGGGCTGGGTCTTGCGCAGGTCGTGCGGGAGACCGGCGGAGCGCAGGACGGGTCCGGTGGCGCCGAGGGCCATGCAGCCGGTGAGGTCGAGGTAGCCGATGTCCTGCATGCGGGCCTTGAAGATGGGGTTCCCGGTGGCGAGCTTGTCGTACTCGGGGAGGTTCTTCTTCATCTTCTTGACGAAGTCGCGCAGGTGGTCGACGGTGCCGGGGGGCAGGTCCTGGGCGAGTCCACCGGGTCGGATGTAGGCGTGGTTCATCCGCAGGCCGGTGATCAACTCGTAGATGTCGAGGATGAGTTCGCGGTCGCGGAAGCCGTAGATCATGATGGTGGTGGCGCCGAGTTCCATCCCGCCGGTGGCGATGCACACCAGGTGGGAGGAGAGCCGGTTGAGCTCCATGAGCAGCACCCGGATCACGGTGGCCCGGTCGGGGACCTCGTCCTCGATGCCGAGCAGCTTCTCCACCGCGAGGCAGTACGCCGCCTCGTTGAAGAACGGCGTCAGGTAGTCCATGCGGGTCACGAAGGTGGTGCCCTGGGTCCAGGTCCGGTATTCGAGGTTCTTCTCGATGCCGGTGTGCAGGTAGCCGATGCCGCAGCGGGCCTCGGTGACCGTCTCGCCGTCGATCTCCAGGATCAGTCGCAGCACCCCGTGCGTGGAGGGGTGCTGCGGGCCCATGTTGACGATGATGCGTTCGTCGTCGGCCTTGGCGGCGGACTGGACGACCTCGTCCCAGTCTCCGCCGGTGACGGTGTAGACGGCGCCCTCGGTCGTCTCCCTCGGGGACGCGGACGAAGCAGATGCTGTGGTCATCAGGAGTACGACCTCCGCTGGTCGGGAGCCGGGATCTGGGCGCCCTTGTACTCGACGGCGATGCCGCCCAGGGGGTAGTCCTTGCGCTGCGGGAAGCCCTGCCAGTCGTCCGGCATCATGATCCGGGTGAGCGCGGGGTGGCCGTCGAAGACGATCCCGAAGAAGTCGTAGGTCTCGCGCTCGTGCCAGTCGTTGGTGGGGTAAACGGCGACCAGCGAGGGGACGTGCGGATCGGCGTCGGGGGCGGTGACCTCAAGCCGGACCAGCCGGTTGTGGGTGATCGAGCGCAGGTGGTAGATGGCGTGCAGTTCGCGTCCCCGGTCGCCTGGGTAGTGCACCCCGCTGACGCCGGTGCAGAGTTCGAACCGCAGCGCCGGGTCGTCGCGCAGCGTCTGGGCGACCCGCACCAGGTGCTCGCGGTCGATGTGGAAGGTCAACTCGTCGCGGTCGACGACCGTCTTGACGATCGCGTTCTCCGGAACGAGCCCCTGTTCCTCCAGGGCGCCCTCCAGCTCGTCGGCGACCTCGTCGAACCAGCCGCCGTAGGGGCGGGTGGCCTCGCCGGGGAGCCGCACCGAGCGGACGAGTCCGCCGAAGCCGGAGGTGTCCCCGGTGTCCGCGGCGCCGAACATGCCGCGCTGGACCCGGACCTCCTCCCCGTGGTCGCCCCGTTGACCGGGCAGGTTCTGGGCGTTGACCTCCTGGTCGGGGTTCACGCCGTTGCCCTCGCTCATCGCAGCAGCCCCTTCATCTCGATGGTCGGGAGCGCCTTGAGGGCCGCTTCCTCCGCCTCGCGGGCCGCCTCCTCGGCGTTCACGCCGAGCTTGGAGGTCTGGATCTTCTGGTGGAGTTTGAGGATCGCGTCCATCAGCATCTCGGGCCGGGGCGGACAGCCCGGCAGGTAGATGTCCACGGGGACGACGTGGTCGACGCCCTGGACGATCGCGTAGTTGTTGAACATGCCGCCCGAGGACGCACAGACGCCCATCGAGATGACCCACTTGGGGTTGGGCATCTGGTCGTAGACCTGGCGCAGCACCGGCGCCATCTTCTGACTGACCCGGCCGGCGACGATCATCAGGTCGGCCTGGCGCGGTGAGCCGCGGAAGACCTCCATGCCGAAGCGTGCGAGGTCGTAGCGGCCCGCGCCCGTCGTCATCATCTCGATCGCGCAGCACGCGAGGCCGAAGGTGGCGGGAAAGACGGACGCCTTGCGCACCCAGCCCGCGGCCTGTTCGACGGTGGTCAGCAGAAAGCCGCTCGGCAGTTTCTCTTCGAGTCCCATTGGTGGCCCCTAGACCCTTCTGTCCCTCGCGGGTTTCAGTCCCATTCCAGGCCGCCGCGCCGCCATACGTACGCGTACGCGACGAAGACGGTGAGCACGAAGAGCAGCATCTCCACGAGCCCGAAAAGACCCAGGGCGTCGAAGCTGACGGCCCACGGGTAGAGGAAGACGATCTCGATATCGAAGATGATGAAGAGCATCGCCGTCAGGTAGTACTTGATCGGGAACCGGCCGCCGCCCGCGGGTGACGGCGTCGGTTCGATACCGCATTCGTACGCTTCGAGCTTCGCCCGGTTGTACCGCTTTGGACCGATAAGCGTGGCCATGACCACGGAGAAGATCGCAAAGCCTGCCCCGAGGGCTCCCAGTACGAGGATGGGCGCATAAGCGTTCACCGCTCCTCGCTCCTCTCAGTCGGCATTGACTGCTTCGGCGGTCCCCCCGCGGCCACAGGACCCGGGAGGGCGCTGAACCCGTCACCCACCCCATGGACCCCACCAGCCCCACGGAACTCTCGCGTCCCGTACGGCTCGTGAGTCCCTGCCATCCGGGAGAGTCCTCCGCGTCACTCCCGGAAGACGGACCAAGATCGCATTCATGTGAAGCAGGTCACAAGCCCAACTGCGCTGCATCCTATGCCTGCGGGTCTGTGATCTGCGACACGGGGGTCTTGATCGGCTTTGTGATCTCCACCACCCGACGAAGGATCATGAAGTCAGATGAGCGGTGATCTTCGCACGCGAAGCGGCGTAGTGATCACGATACGTGACAACTCACCCCGTCGACCCAGGTGAAAACGGGTTTGCACTATCAAGCCGATCACCCTGGAAGCAAATTGGCGCTGGACGCATTGGCTTGATAATGGGGGCTCATTCACACCACCCCGGGCCCGGACCGGCGATGTGAACGCCCTGTGAACCCCTGCCCGCACCGATGGACTACGTGCCCCGATTCACGAGCGGCGCGACCTCGAACCCCCTCGAACTCGCCCCATGCCCCACATTGATGCCATACCGCCCCATGAGCTACACACCGCACCACCCTCCCTCAAGAGGGACCAAAGGTCAGGAAACGCCCTCACCGCACCCCCTCGAACACCACTGCGGAAGCAAGCAGGAGCAAAGGGCACGGAGGACGCACGCGCCCCGGCGGGACGGACCCGTCCACGGAGCGCGGCGGAAGGAGCGGGGGTGACCGCCGGGGCCGACCCCTCCCCCACCACAGGACCGTCGCGTTCCGGCCAAGGGCGACACCGGCCGCGCACACCGGATCATCACGACCGCCGGGGGCGCGGAGATATCGAGAAGTGACCTCCATCACATTAACCGAGTCCCCCCACCTGACGGGCTTGGCCATCTTCCCCGACAGGTGGTAGGCGCGAGGCAATTCGGGCGTAAAAAGGAAACCGCGTGATCACGGGCATGATCACAAGTGCCCGTATTGTCCGGTACGGCGTCAATAAAGGGCGACACGCCCGGGATTCACGCAACGCGGGTAGCAACTGTGGCGCAGACCACGTTTCTTGAAGGTAACGGTGGCCCCCTGATAGCGGTGGACCCATGGCCCACACCGCTCATATACCCAGCCACCGGAAGCCCCGCCGTAGCAACGCCACGAAGTTGCGCGCCGGGGTGGCCGGTGGCGTACTCAGCACCCTCGCGGTGGCCGGCACCGCGGGCTCGGCTTCGGCGGCGCCCGCCGCCGAGCCGGTGACCGAGACCCTGGAACTCCCCACCCTGACCGCCGACCTGTCGACCCAGGTCGCCCGCTCCGCGAGCGCCACCCAGCTCGCCGCCGCGACCTACGAGCTCCAGGCCGAGCAGGAGCAGATCCGGGCGCAGCAGGACGCGGCCGCCAAGAAGGCCGCCGCGCAGGCGAAGAAGGACCGTGCCGAGGCCGTCCGCAAGGCCGAGGCCGAGAAGGCCGAGGAGCGGGCCGCCGAGGCCGAGCGGAAGGCCGCCGCCGAGCGCGCCTCCCGCACCGCGGAGCGCACCACGCTCACCACCACCGCCGCGGCGAACGACGCGGGCCCCACCGGTTCGACCGGCTCCGGCTCCTCGGGGTCCGCCGCCTCCTCCGGCTCCTCGCAGGCCGGCGCGGAGCAGAGCACCCCCGCCCCGTCCAGCGGCAGCGTGTCCGCCGTCATCGCCTTCCTCAAGGCGCAGGTGGGCGACGCCTACGTGATGGGCGGCACGGGCCCCAACTCCTGGGACTGTTCGGGCCTCGTGCAGGCCGCGTTCAAGCAGGCGAACATCAGCCTGCCGCGCACCTCGCAGCAGCAGTCCACCGCCGGGACCCAGGTCGGCACGTCCAACCTCCAGGTCGGCGACATCCTCTACTGGGGCAGCGCCGGCGCCGCCTGGCACACCGGCGTCTACATCGGCAACGGCCAGTACCTGGACGCGGCGAACCCCGCCAAGGGCGTCGTCATCCAGGACCTGTCCGGCTACCCGGCCGACGGCGCGGTCCGCGTGCTCTGAGCCGGACCCCGCACCGACGCGGAAGGGGCCGTCACCCGATGGGTGACGGCCCCTTCCGCGTCGTGGGTCAGGCCCGCGGGGCCGCCTTGCTCAGGCCGTTGATGATGCGGTCCATCGCGTCACCGCCGGTGGGGTCGGTGAGGTTGGCGAGCATCTTGAGGGTGAAGCGCATCAGCACCGGGTGGGTGAGGCCGCGTTCGGTGGCCACCTTCATGACCTTCGGGTTGCCGATCAGCTTCACGAACACGCGGCCCAGGTTGTAGTAGCCGCCGTAGGTGTCCTTGAGGACCTTCGGGTAGCGCTGGAGCGCCAGCTCCCGCTGGGCGGCCGTGCTCCGGGCGTGCGCCTGGACGATGACCTCGGCCGCGGTCTGCCCCGACTCCATGGCGTACGCGATGCCCTCGCCGTTGAACGGGTTCACCATCCCGCCCGCGTCCCCGACCAGCAGCAGGCCGCGCGTGTAGTGCGGCTGCCGGTTGAAGGCCATCGGCAGTGCGGCGCCCCGGATCGGGCCCGTCATGTTCTCCTCGGTGTAGCCCCACTCCGCGGGCATTGAGGCGCACCACGCCTTGAGCACCTCGCGCCAGTCGAGCTCCTTGAACGAGGCGGAGGTGTTGAGGACGCCGAGGCCGACGTTGGAGGTGCCGTCGCCCATGCCGAACACCCAGCCGTAGCCGGGCAGCAGCCGGTCCACCGGGCCGCGCCGGTCCCACAGCTCCAGCCAGGACTCCAGGTAGTCGTCGTCGTGGCGCGGGGAGGTGAAGTACGTGCGCACGGCGACGCCCATCGGGCGGTCGTCGCGCCGGTGCAGCCCCATCCCCAGCGACAGCCGGGTGGAGTTGCCGTCCGCGGCGACCACGACCGGGGCGTGGAAGGTCACCGGGGTCTTCTCCTCGCCCAGCTTGGCCTCGACGCCGGTGATCCGTCCGGTGCGGGGGTCGGTGATCGGGGCGCCGACGTTGCAGCGCTCGTACAGCCGGGCCCCCGCCTTCTGCGCCTGGCGGGCGAGTTGCTCGTCGAAGTCGTCCCGCTTGCGGACCAGTCCGTAGTCCGGGAAGGAGGCGAGTTCCGGCCAATCGAGTTGGAGCCGCACGCCGCCGCTGATGATGCGCAGTCCCTTGTTGCGCAGCCAGCCCGCCTCTTCGGAGATGTCGATCCCCATGGCGACGAGCTGTTTGGTGGCCCGCGGGGTGAGCCCGTCACCGCAGACCTTCTCGCGCGGGAAGGCGGTCTTCTCCAGCAGCAGGACGTCGAGGCCGGCCTTGGCCAAGTAGTACGCGGTCGTCGCGCCGGCCGGCCCGGCTCCGACGACGATCACATCTGCGCGGTGTTCGGAGAGCGGCTCGGTCACGGCGGGATCTCCCCAGGACTCGTATTTTTCTGCGTGCCGGCGGGCACTGGACAGATGCAGTCTATGAGGCGGAAGCCGTCGTCATCCGAAGGGTCGTACCGTGAGCCAATCCGCACCCCGTACCGTCCCGTCCACCGCGCCACGCGCCGTGCCGACCGTTTCCCCGCGTTCCGCAGCAGCGGACCGGAACCTGCCCGCCGTACGGCTGCGGGTACCCACCCACGAGGACGCCCACTCCTGGTACCGGGTGTTCGACGATCCGGAGGTCATGGCCTTCCTCGGCGGCAGTTCGGCGGAGCGCTCCGCGTACGAGGAGTTGACCGCCCGGCAGCGACGGCACCACGCAGAACTCGGCTTCTGCCTCTGGACGGTGACCGCCTTCCCCCGGGAGGGCGTCACCACGGACACCGCCGGCGAGACCGTGCTGGGCTTCGCCGGCGCCCAGCCCTGGCCCCATCCGTGGGGGCCGGTCGGGGAGATCGAGATCGGTTGGCGGCTGGGGCGGGCGCACTGGGGCCGCGGCTACGCCACCGCGGCGATGCTGGCCGGGCTGGACGCGGTGCGCGCGGCCGGGGTCGGCCGGGTGGCCGCCGTCGTGGACCCCCGCAACACCCGCTCCGTCGCGATCGCGGAGCGCTTGGGCATGGCCCGGGGGGAGGAGTACGAGGCCCCCGGCGGGCGGTGGGTGCGCGTCTTCAGGCTGGAGTGTTAGGTCCCGTACCGTCGCCGTTGTCCACGCCCGGCGCGCGGGCGTGGACAACGGCACACTGCTTCGTACGGGCGCCGTCGACGGACGGATCACGCTCCGCGCACGCCGGGTCGCGGAGGTTCCGGACCCCCTCGCCCCGGGGCTACCCTTTCGGTAGCACTGGGGGTGAATTCCGTGCATATGACACCCAGGACCCACGGGGTACGGGTTCCCCGGTTCGTCGGTCTGATGGCCGTGGACGCCAGGGCGGCGGCCGTGGCGCACGGCGTGGTGCTCGACACGCCGGACCGGCCTGACCCCTCGCACCCCGACCGGCCCGTCGTCGACTACGTCGTCCGGCAGTACCCGGTCCCCGGGGCGGTGGTGCCCCGGGGCACCACCGTCACCGTCTGGTTCGACCTCGGACCCGGGGAGGGCGAGGGCGGTTCCGGGGTGCGGGAGCCCCGCCGCCCGGTGCCCTCGCCCGGTGGCGAGGGCCGGGAGCGCACGCCCTGCGGGGCCTGACCCGGGAACACGGCGCCCGGGCGGGGCCGGCGCCCCGCGCGGGCGGCGGCCCCTCAGGCCCCGGGCGGCCGGGCCCCGGGCGCGTGGGCCCCCTGCACGGTGAACAGCCGGACCAGCAGCCCGCCCACCGCGATGCCCCCGGCGACCCAGAGCAGGCCGAAGAGCAGTGCCGCGGAGACCTCGGTGCCCATGTGCATCTGTCCCGCCGAGCCGAAGCCCGCGCCGGACTGGTCCATCCCGACCCCGCCGATCGCCACCAGCCCCAGGAACAGGACCAGGAACACGCCGCCGGCCAGGTAGCGGTCCGCGGCGCGGGCGTGGCGGCGGGCCGCGAGGACGCCGAGGAGCAGCGCGCACACGGCGCCCGCCGCGAGCGAGCCGGCGACCGCCCAGCCGCCGACCGCCTCGCCCAGGTCGGAGAGTCCGAAGCTCTCGCGTCCGCCTCCGCTCCCGGAGCCGGCCTCCATCCGCGCCGGGGCGCCCCAGCCGAAGCCCAGGCCGCTGACCGCGAGGTTCGCCAGCAGGAACACCACGATGAGGTGCGGCGAGAACTCCCCGTCGACGGCGCTCTCGTCGTGGACCGCGTCCCACTGGAGGTAGACGACCAGCAGGATCAGCGCGCACAGGGCGAGGGCCGCCGCGAGGGCGCGCAGCGCGGTCCCGAACGCTTCGGTGAGGCGCAGCAGGCCGGGCCGGGCGGCGAGCCAGGAGGCGTGCTCGTCGCGGCTGAGGACCACCGCGGACAGGACGCCGGCCAGCAGCAGGGTGCCCGGGACGGCCCACAGGGATCCGGTCACCTCGATCTCCCGGAGGGAGGGCCGGGCGATCAGTGCCAGCACCAGCGTCCCGAGGGTGAGGAGCACGGTCACCCGGGCCGCCGCTTCGAGACCCGCCGTGCTGCCCCGGGTCCACGGCGTGGCCGCCGCCCAGGGGCCGGCCGGGGGCGGCGGGGCCCCGGGACCGGCGGAGGGCGACGGTCCGTCCGTGCGGTGCCGGAGGCGGTCGCGCAGCAACCGCACCCCGCCGTAGAGGGCCAGCAGCCACACGGCGGTGACCAGGAGCGGAGTCATCGCGAGCCCGCCCCGGCCGGCGTCCGGTTCGCCGAACGGGCTCCGGTCGGAGCCGTAGCCCTCGTCCGCGTCGACGGCCGGCCAGTCCTCACCGGAGCCGAACCGCGGGCCGCCGACCTCCTCGAACTCCATGTCGCCGCCCACCGATTGGAGCACCAGCGCCAGGCTGACCTGGAAGCGGTCGCCGAAGCCCACGGCGTCCTCGTCGTACTCGCTCTGTCCGTACGACGGCGCCGCGAGCAGCACGGTGACCACCAGCAGGGCGAACAGCGGCCAGACCGCGGCCCGGAAGGCTCCGGCCCAGTCGCCGCCGGCGACCCGGCGGAAGAACGTGGCCGCCCCGCCGGGCGGGGCGGGCGGCGGCGGCAGGACGTGCCCCGGCGGGAAGCCGGTGCCGCCCGGGAGGGTGGCGGCGGCGGGGGCGGGCGGGGCCACGGGAGGCGCGGGTGCCTCGGGGGGCGCGGGCGGGGCGCCGGGCGCCGGGGGCGGCGGGTTCGACGGCGGCGTCGTGGGGGCGGGCGGGCCCGTGGGGTGCGCGGGCTCGGCGGGGACCGCGGGCTTGGTGAGGGGCGGGGGCGGGGCGGCCCCCGGGGCCGGGGCGGCCGGGGGCGCGTCGGGTATGGAGGGGCGCTCCCGGCCGCATCTCATGCAGAAACTCCCCTCGTCCGGGCCGGGGGTTCCGCAGTACGGGCAGTAGGACGCCATGGGCACGCTCCGAGTCCGGGGCCGGTCGGTGATCCCCCTGCTACGGGCGCGATCACGCAGTGAACGGACACATCTTCGATGCAGTCGGTTCCCGTCATCCAGACGTCCGGGCAAGGAAGTTCACCCACCGGTCGATCCGCACGGACACGCGGGCGTGCCCGCCGGCGCGCGGTGCCCCTGCCCACCTGGCGCGCGCCCGAGCGCGCGCCGGCGTTGTCAGTCCTGCTTGAAGCCCCGGTGCAGGGACACGATCCCGCCCGACAGGTTCCGCCAGGCGACCCTCGACCAGCCCGCCTCGACCAGCATCCCGGCCAACTCCGGCTGGTCCGGCCAGTCCCGGATGGACTCGGCGAGGTAGGCGTACGCCTCCGGGTTGGAGGAGACCGCTCGGGCCACCGGCGGCAGTGCGCGCATCAGGTACTCGGTGTAGACGGTGCGGAAGGGCGCCCAGGTGGGGTGGGAGAACTCGGCGATGACCACCCGCCCGCCGGGGCGGGTGACGCGCAGCAGTTCGCGCAGGGCCCGTTCGGTGCCCTGGACGTTGCGCAGCCCGAAGGAGATCGTCACCGCGTCGAAGGCGTCGTCACGGAAGGGCAGTCGGGTCGCGTCGCCGGCGGTGAACGACAGCCAGGGGTGGCGCCGCTTGCCCACCCGGAGCATGCCGAGGGAGAAGTCGCAGGGCACGACGTAGGCGCCGGCGCGGACGAACGGGAGGGAGGAGGTGGCGGTGCCGGCGGCGAGGTCCAGGACCTTCTGCCCCGGCCGTGCGTCCACCGCCCGGGTGACCTCCCGGCGCCAGATCCGGTCCTGCCCGAGGGACAGCACGTCGTTGGTGAGGTCGTAGCGTTCCGCGACGTCGTCGAACATCGAGGCGACTTCGTGCGGCTGCTTGTCCAGGGATGCGCGGGTCACGCCCCCATTGTGGCAGGGTCGCCGCGGGCGCTCCGGGGCAGGGGCGCGCCCCGCGCGGGTTCAGCGCCTGCGGTGGACGATGCGCCCCGCGCACACCGTGACGAGGCACTCCGCACCGCCGCCGGGGGCGTCGCCGAAGGCCGTGAGGTCGGCGCGGCCCCCCTCGACGAGGACGGCGGTGCCGGGCGCGTGTTCCGGGGCGACGGCGTGCACCAGCACCCCGGCGCGTTCGGCGGCGGACCGGAGCGCCGGATCGGTGACCCGGGCGGCCAGTACCCCGGTGGCGCCGGTGGTGAGGACCGCGTGCACCCGCTCGCGGGGCGAGGGCGCCGACGGGAGTGCGCCGGTGTGCGTCCGCCCCGGGCCGAGCACCCCCGGCCAGGAGCGCACCCGGGCCCCGGGGAACCGTTCCCGCAGGTCCTCCAGCGGGCCGACCGCGGCGATCCGGTCCCCGCGCACGGCGACCGCGCCGTCCGGCAGCGCCGGGCCGGGGCCGTGCCAGGCGAGGACCAGCTCCCGACCGGTGTGCAGGGTCAACACGGGCGGCTCAGTTGGTGCTGAGGAGCTTCAGCTCGGGGTGCGCGGTGCCCCCGGCGATGGCGGTGGAGGAGATGTGCGACTGCACGCGCTCGTCCACCGGGTCCTGGGCCGGGTCCTCGTGCACGACCAGGTGCTCGTAGGTGGTGGCGCGCTGGGCGGGGACCCGGCCGGCCTTGCGGATGAGGTCGATGATCTCCAGCCGGTTGGAGCGGTGCTTGGCCCCGGCGGAGGAGACCACGTTCTCCTCCAGCATGATCGAGCCGAGGTCGTCCGCCCCGTAGTGCAGGGAGAGTTGGCCGACCTCCTTGCCGGTGGTCAGCCAGGAGCCCTGGATGTGCGCGACGTTGTCGAAGAACAGCCGGGCCACCGCGATCATGCGCAGGTACTCGAAGAGGGTGGCCTGGGTGCGGCCCTTCAGGTGGTTGTTCTCCGGCTGGTACGTGTACGGGATGAAGGCCCGGAAGCCCCCGGTGCGGTCCTGCACGTCCCGGATCATCCGCAGGTGCTCGATGCGCTCGGCGTTGGTCTCGCCGGTGCCCATCAGCATCGTGGAGGTGGACTCCACGCCCAGGCCGTGCGCGGTCTCCATGATCTCCAGCCAGCGCTCGCCGCTCTCCTTCAGCGGGGCGATCGCCTTGCGCGGGCGGGCGGGCAGCAGCTCCGCCCCGGCCCCGGCGAAGGAGTCGAGCCCCGCCGCGTGGATGCGGGTGATGGCCTCCTCCACGGAGACCCCGGAGATCCGCGCCATGTGCTCCACCTCGGAGGCGCCGAGGGAGTGGATCACGAGCTGCGGGAAGTCCTTCTTGATGGCGGCGAAGTGCTTCTCGTAGTACTCGACGCCGTAGTCGGGGTGGTGACCGCCCTGGAACATGATCTGGGTGCCGCCGAGCTCGACCGTCTCCGCGCACCGGCGCAGGATGTCGTCGAGGTCCCGGGTCCACCCCTTGGCGGTGTCCTTGGGGGCCGCGTAGAAGGCGCAGAACCGGCAGGCCGTGACGCAGACGTTGGTGTAGTTGATGTTGCGCTCGATGATGTACGTCGCGATGTGCTCGGTCCCGGCGTACCGCAGACGGCGGGCCGCGTCGGCGGCGGCGCCCAGGGCGTGCAACGGCGCGTCCCGGTAGAGGTCGAGGGCTTCCTCGGGGGTGATCCGGCCACCGGCGGCGGCGCGGTCGAGGATGGGCTGGAGGCCGGCCTTCTCGGTCACCGGGTCGTCCCTTTCGGCAGGCGGTGGGCGGTCCGCCCCAGCCTACGCCCCGGTTTTCCGGCGCGACGGACAGGCCCCGTGCGCCCGGCGCACGGTCCGGCGCGACCGGACCGGCGCGCCGGGGCCGGGCTCAGGCTGCGCGCCCGCCGAGGAGCACGCCCACCAGCGCCCCGACGATCAGGAACGGGCCGAAGGGGATCGCGGTGCGGCGGGTCGCCCGGCGCAGCAGCACCAGCCCCGCCCCGTACAGCGCGGCCAGCAGGAACCCGGCGAAGGTGCCCACGATCACGGCGCCCCACCCGTACCAGCCGAGCACCGCGCCCAGCGCGAGGGCGAGTTTGACGTCCCCGAAGCCCATGCCCTCCGGGTTCACCAGGAAGAGGAGGAGGTAGCCGGCGCCCAGCACCAGCGCCCCGAGCAGCGCCCCCGGCCAGCTGCCCGCGTGGCCGGGCAGCAGGGCGACGGCCCCCAGCAGGGCGAGCGCGGCGGCGGCGAGCGGCAGGGTCAGCACGTCGGGGAGCCGCTTCACCGCGAGGTCCACCAGGGCGAGCAGCACCCCCGGCGGCGCCAGCAGCAGCCACACCGCGAGTTCCGGTCGGGGCCCGGTGGCCGCCCCGAGCAGCCCGCAGACGACGGCCGTCACGCCGGCCACCGCCGGGGTGCCGGGGCCGAACCGGTCGCCATGCGCACAGCGCGCCGGGCCGAGCCAGCCGCGGGCGCCGGCGGCCAACGGCCAGCCGTGCGGGCACTCCCCGCGCCAGGGCTCGCCGGGTTCCACCGCGAACCGGTACGCGGGCCGCGGCAGGAGCACCCCGACGGCCAGGCCCCACACCACCGCGACCGCGGTCAGGACCGCCTCGCCCGTTCCCATGTGCTTCCCCGTCCCCCGTTCCCGCCTCCCGGGGTCCTTCCCCGTTCCCCGGACCGCGACCGCCGTGGCCGGTGGCGGAGCCCCCGTTCACCCTGCCACCCGCCCGTCGCACCGCCCCGAACGGGAGCGGACCTTGGCCGAAACCGCACTGTCGCGGCCGGACGCAACCGAGTGGGCCCCGGTGACGTCACCCTGCACGGAACGAGCCGGACGGGGACGGACGGCCCACGGGGCGAGGAGGGGCGCATGCGCACGGTGACGACGGAACCGGGCCGCCGGGACGGCGGTCGGTCGACGGGGCGCACCGGACCACGGGCCGCCGGAGGCGTGCTGGCCGCGGCCCTGCTCCTGACGGGCTGCGCGGGCGCCGACGGCGACACCGGGGACGCCGGCGCGCGCACCACCACCCCGGCCCCGTCGGGTACGCCGGCGACCTCGATCGCCACCCCGAGCGCCCCGCGGCACCTGGCGCGCCCCGACGTCCGGCTCCCCCGTGACCTCACCGAACGGTTCGACGAGTGGTTCACCGAGGAGCCGGAGAAGGATCTGGTGCTGTCCGATGCCGGCCAGGCCCAGGGTGCGGTGCTGGACGCGCTCGTGAGGGGGTCGGCGGACACCGCAGCGGTGCGCTTCTTCTTCACCGGCGAGGCCCGGTCCGCGGTGGGCGCGTATGTGCGCGACCACGCCCGCACCAGGAACGTGCCGACCGGTTTCGTCCGTTACCACAGCCCCGAACTCGGCTTGCCAGACGCGCACTTGGAGGTTCCCACGGAGGGACGCGCCTCGCTGTCCTTCTGCGTGGACGAGTCACGCCTGCACACCAAGGACCTCGCCGGCGAGGTCGACCGGACCCCGCGGGGGGCCGAGGCCCACGTCCGTTACGACACCCGGCTCAGGTTGAGCGCGCGGGGGGTGTGGCAAACGTACGAACTCGCCACGGAACGCGGAACCGGGAAGTGCCGGCCGTGACGGCACGGAAGGCCACAGCGCCGGTCGCGCCGTCAACTACCCCGTCGGAAGAAACGGGTTGACACCCGTGGGCGCTTCGCCCCGCAAATGATCCGTGCAATTGCCGGGGTCCGTATTGCACGGAGAACGAGACCGACCGATCCTCCGCACCACCGCCCGAGAGCGGAGAAGACGGGCAGGGCGGAATTCCGGTGACGATTCGTTGAATTCCCGGGTGCTCCGATCCGATCAAAGCCCCTTCCGGGGAATCCGCCCGCCGCTCTCCGTGAATTCGGTACCACTCAGTTCCATCGGGTGGACGGTCCCGACTCAGGGCTCCAGGAGGCGCACCCGGACGTCCGCGGGGAACCCGGTCGTCGGCCCGACCCGACGCGCGAACTCGGCGACCGCCGCCAACTGGGGCGCCGCGAAACGGAAGTCGAGGGTGCGGAAGTACCGTTCCAGCACCTCCGCGTCGAACTCCTCCCAACGGGCCGCCTGCTCGGCGACCTTGGGCACCTCCTCCAACGACAGGTCCCGGGAGGCCAGGAACGCCTCGTGCACCTGGCGCACCACCTCGGGCTCGCGCTCCAGGTAGTCGCGGCGGGCCGCCCACACCGCGAACACGAAGGGCAGTCCCGTCCACTCCTTCCACAGCGTGCCCAGGTCGTACACCCGGAGCCCGAGGCGCGGCGCGTAGTGCAGGTTCGCCCGCAGCGCCGCGTCCCCGATCAGGACCGCCGCCTCGGCCTCCTGCATCATCACGCCCAGGTCCGGGGGGCAGCTGTAGTAGTCAGGGCGGACGCCGAAGCGCTCGGCCAGCAGGAGCTGCGCCAGGCGCACGGAGGTCCGGGAGGTGGAGCCGAGGGCGACCCGCGCCCCGTCCAGCCGGTCCAGCGGCACCTGGGAGACGATCACGCAGGACATGACCGGGCCGTCGCAGCCCACGGCGATGTCGGGCAGGGCCACCAGGTCGTCCGCGTTCTTCAGGAACTCGACCAGGGTGATCGGCGCGACGTCCAGCTCCCCCGCCACCAGCCGCTCGCTGAGCTTCTCCGGGCTGTCCTTCAGCAGCTCGAAGTCCAGGAGCGCCCCGGTCCGCGCCAGCCCCCAGTACAGGGGGACGCAGTTCAGGAACTGGATGTGCCCGACGCGGGGACGGGTCCGCCCGGCCGCCGGCCGGGCCGGGTCGTCCTGGGACGGCAGGGGTACCGCGGGAGAATTGTCCACATCGTGAGGCTAGCCCGCCCCCGCCGGCGGGCGGCGCAGGGGGCACCCGGTACGGTGAGCCGGTACCCGCGGCGCGGAGCCCAGCGCCCGGGCGGGCCCCCGTCGACGGGCCGCCGCGAACGCGCACCGAGCGGCTTATCCCCGTCCCTTCGCCCCCTTATCGGGACGCGTGCGTCAAGGACGGCGCCCGGACTCAAACATCCGGGTGACGTGATCTTGACCTCTATCGCTTTCCCGCGCCCGCGTGCTAAGCTCGACGCAAGTTGCAGTTTGGTTTCCCTTGCAGTACAGAGCCTGCGGAGCATGTGACCCGCAGGCTTTCGTCGTTTTCAGACTTTTGCAGTTGTTACAACAGCAGGTTCTGGAGCAGGGCAACCCTTTGGCCCAAGGAGGGCTTATGGCTACCGGAACCGTGAAGTGGTTCAACGCCGAAAAGGGCTTTGGTTTCATCGCCCAGGAAGGCGGGGGCCCCGACGTCTTCGTCCACTACTCCGCGATCAACTCGTCCGGGTTCCGCTCCCTTGAGGAGAACCAGGCCGTGTCCTTCGACGTCACGCAGGGCCCGAAGGGTCCGCAGGCGGAGAACGTCACCCCGCTGTAGCGGGGCTCCCGGGGCGACCCGGGAACCGACGATCCGGAACGGATAGCAGTACCCAAGGAGCCCCGCTCCCCCGCGCCACCCGCGCGGGGAACCGGGGCTCCTGCCTTTTCTCCCGCCTCCGCCGGGGTCAGCCGGTGCGGGGCGGGATCGCCGTTCCCGGGCCCCGCCACCGGCCCCGGTTCCTTGCGGCGCCCGGCGGGCCTCAGTCGGGAGCCGTCCGCCCTTCGGCGCGCTCCGCCTCCTCGGCGTCCTGGGCGTCGGCGGGGCACGAACCGCCGCTCCCGCCGCCCGGCAGGTCCCCTTCGAGGAAGAACGCGTCCACGGCCCGCCGCACGCACTTCGACGAGGTGTAGCCGCCGTGGCCCTCGCCCCGGTTGTCCAGCACCACCGCCGAGTCGCCGAGCCGGCGTGCGGTCTCCACGGTCCAGCGGTACGGGGTCGCCGGGTCACCCCGCGTGCCCACCAGCAGCATCTTCGGCGTCGACACGTCGTGGATCGACCGGATGAAGTCGCTGCCCGGCGGATACCCCGCGCACAGCAGCACCTGGCCCAACTGGGCCGGCCCGAAGACGGGCGAGGCCGCCGTGTACCGGGCCAGCAACCGTTCGTAGGCGGCCGGGGTGAGGTCGGCCGCGGTCAGCCGGTCCGGGTCGTCGGCACAGTTGACCGCGGTCAGCGCGACCAGCATGTTGTCGGCGGGCACGGGGGGTGCGACGGGTCCGGTGCGGGTGGTCCGCGGATGCGCCGCCGCCCCGGTCCCCGCACGGCCCCCGGGGGGCGGGCGGACCCCGGTCACCGGTACCGGCATCGAGGTCGCCAGCAGCGGAATCGGGTCGTCGTCCTCGATCAACGAGGCCAGCGCCAGGGACAGGGAGGGCCAGTTCGCCCGGCTGTACAGCGCCGCCGACAGGGCTGCCACCAGGGTGTCGACCGTGAACCGCGAACCGTCGTAGAGGGTGATCGGGTGCTCCGACACCCGCTCGACCAGCCGCGCCACGTTCCGCTTGGCGTCCCGCGCGTTGTCCCCCAGCGGACAGTCCGCACGGGTGGCGCACCAGGTCGCGAAGTCGTCCAGCGCGGTCTGCCGGCCCTCCGCGGTCACCAGCCCCTGCTCCACCAGCGGCTCCACCAGGGTGTCCACCCCGTCCAGGACCATCCGGCCCACCCGGCGCGGGAACTCGGCCGCATAGGCCGCACCGAGCCGGGTCCCGTACGAGAACCCCAGGTAGTTCAGCCGGTCGTCGCCGAGGGCCTGCCGGATGACGTCCAGGTCACGGGCGACGTTGACGGTCCCCACGTACGGCAGCACCGGGCCCGAGGCGCGCAGACAGCGCTGGTAGTGGGCCTCCGCCTCGCGGAGGAACGCCTCGGGGTCCGTCCCGGTGAACTCGGGGGGCGGGGCGTGGTCGCAGGTCACCGGGGAACTCCGACCCACCCCGCGCGGGTCGAAGGTGACCACGTCGTACGCGTTGGTGAAGGTGTTGAAGGTCCGGCCGAACCCCGCGAGGTTGACGACGCCCGGGTCCCCGGGGCCCCCGAAGTTCAGCAGCACCGAGCCCTTGGGGTCGTCGGTGGTCGCCGCGATCCTGGCCAGCGCGAGGCGCAGGGTGCCCCGCTCGGGCGCCGCGTAGTCCAGCGGGACGGTCACCTCGGCGCAGGTCATGCCCTCCGGGTTCTGCGGCAGGTCCGCACACTCGCCCCAGGTCGGGCGCTGGTCGTAGAACTGCCGCAGGTCGGGCTGGGCCGCCGCCTCGCCGGCCCCCGTGCGGGTGCCCCCGCCCCGTTCGGCGCCGGGAACGGAGGGGTCCCGGGCGGTCGGCATCGGGCCCGTGGGGGCCGTGGCGGTGGGGTTCCGGCCGGCGGGTGCGGTGGCCGGCGGGGTGGTGGTGGGCGGTGCGGTGAACGCCGGGAGGCGGGGTGCGCCCGGCGGGTGGGTCAGGGGAGCGGTCACCGCTGCGGGGCCCCCGTCCCTGTCCCCGGCGGCGGTGCTGCGGCTCGGGCCGGTGGGCGGTGCGGCCCCGGTGCGGGCGGGTGACCCCGTGGCCGGCCCGGCCGCCGGGGCGACCAAGGCGAGCAGGGCCACCGCCACGGCCGCGTACCGCACCCGCCCACGCGGCACGGCCCGCCTGTCCGTCGCGCCCATCGCACCCTCCAGGGCCAGAGGTGCACCTCCGGCCACGATAGGCCCGGCCCTGCGGGGGCGCTTGCCGGCGGGGCGGGCCGGGCCCGCCGCCGGCGGGTCTCAGGCGATGGCTGCGATGTCCCCATCGTCGAAGTGGATGGCCTGATGCAGCCGCCCGCCCAGGGCCACCGCGAAGCGGGCAAGAACGTCCTGTCCCGAGACGTGCCCCCGCTCGATCTGCGACACACGCCCCTTGGTGACGCCCATGCGGTCGGCCACTTCCTGCTGGGTCAGTCCTCGCGCACGCCGCAACTCGGCGAGGCGGCGGCCGGTCATCTCGGCGAGCAGCTCTTCCTTGCCCGCCCGCACGGCCTCCTCGCCTCCGGCACGGGCGACATGCTCAGCACGGATGTCCTGCCCACGCGTGTAGCCGCTCACGATCGTTCTCCTTCCACCCGGGATCGTCCAGCGCCTTCACCACCCGAGCATGTGCAAGGTCATCAAGGTCTGCGATCCAGTCGCGGACCTCGTTGACCAGGAAGATTTCCCACTCGCCGCCCACAGCGGTGGGTATAGCGTTCGCTATACCCACCGCTGTGGGCGGCCCGGTCACCCCGTGACGAGGCGGTCCCCCGCGATCCCCGCCCGGTCGGGGCGGTAGTAGTCCCGGATGCCCTCCGCCCACACGGCGACGGGGACCCGGTCGCCCTCCACCGGGCCGAAGGCGTCGAACAGCGCCTCGATGTGGGCCGGTGCGAAGCCGATGGCGATCATGAGTGCGAGGAAGTCGGGCCGCTCGACCAGCCCGTCGCCGTCCGGGTCGCCCATGGCCGACAGGGCGACCGCGAACGCGTCGACGGCCGCGTCGAACCGCTGCGGGTCGAGGACGACCGCGGCGAACTCCTCCGGGCTGATCCGCCCGTCGCCGTCGACGTCCAACTCCGTGGTCAGGGTGGCGCCGTATCCGCGGAAGGCGTCGAGCAGCGCCTGTCCGGCCTCCTCCCGGGCGGTCGGCAGGGCCGCGACCGTCCGGCGGCCCATCAGGTCGAAGTCCGTCGGTTCGAGATAGCCGTTGCCGTCCGCATCGAAGAGGGTGAACACGAGTTGGGCGCGGGCGGCGGCCTCGGTGGTGGGCATGGCGGAACACCTCTGCTTCGCAGTGGGGACAAGGAGGCCGGGGACGTGGCCCGGCGGTCGCCCCACTATCCGGCGGCCCGCCTGCCCGGTCCGTCGAAAGCCCCGCGGCGCCACCCGAACGAGGGCAAACTTCCGGTGCCGCGCATGGCGCGCGGCACCGGGGGAAGTGCGGGCGCCCGACCGCACACGGGTCACGAACTGCTGGCCCCGTCACCGATCGTCTCGAAAGCCGACGCTGCGGCGAGGGTGTTCAGGGCGGGGGTCGAGTTCGTCGCGTATCGGGGCCGGGGTGAGGCTCACCGCGCAGTGGGGGCAGGCGTTTATGGTCGTGGTGCTGCCGCCGGGGCGTCGCGGGACGCGGACGGGGAGGGGCGCGAGGGTGCGGCGGTGGCAGGCGCAGCAGGTGGCGTCACGGTTAACGGGGCGGGGCGCGGTGAGGGCCTCGGGGATCACGCGGAGACTCCCACCCGGGGGCGCGAGTCGGCAGCGGAGTACGGGACCGTCGTCCGCACGGGGAGTTGCTCAGCCCAATCCGCTTCCTGGCGGGCGATCCAGTCGCGGAGGTAGGGCGGGACGCGGTGACCCCAGGGGGACGGGGCGGTGCGGGCCAGGACGTGGGGCGGGACGGGGAGGCGTGCCGTGCAGATGACCGTGGGCGGGAGCGCCGCGGGGGGTGTGAGGTGGGCGCACGTGTGGCGGCCGGGGCGGGGGCGGCGGGTCAACGGGAAGACGTTGAGCATCCGTACCAGGGCACGGGAGATACGATCGCGCATACGTCGGGTCAGCTCCTCGGAAGCTGGTTCGGTGAGCCCCGGTGGACCGTTGGTGCGGTCCACCGGGGTGCTTTGCGTCCGTGCGGGAGGGGCCGTGGTGCTCCCTGACGGGCGGGAGGCGCGTGCAGTCGTCAGGGAGGGGGCGCGAGGCGCAGCGCGACACCGAATCGGGGAAGGACGTCGATGGCCTCGGCCGCTTCGGTGATCGTCGGCAGGGGCCGGCGTCCTCGGCCGATGCGGCGCAGGCACTCCACCTGCCAGCCCTCCGGGAGGGACGCGAACCGTTGGACGGCTTCGCCGTCCTCTCCGGTCGGGGACTCCTCGCGGCCGATGCGGCGTTGGACGTCCGCGAGGGCGTCCCAGACGCAGGACGGTTGGGCCCAGTCGGCCGGGCCCGGGTCTGCGACCGGACACGGGTCGACGTCCAGGGCGTGGAAGACCTCGGCGCGCCAGGCGGGGCGGAGGTCGTGGAACCAGGCCAGTTGGTGGTGGGCGGCTTCGCGTTGCTCGTGTCGCCCCTCGGCCTCGGGCCAGCGGTCCGGGCGGTGTGGTTCGCCGTGGGTGGCGAAGTACGCGCAGTCCCGAACCAGTTCGGTCAGAGCCGGCCGGCGGTCGGTCGGCTCGGGGGGACGGCCGGTGTGGAGGCGGTGGCCGGAGGCCAGGGCCCAGTACAGGGCGGCCCGGTCGGCGGGGGTGAGCTTGTCCCAAGCGCCGGTGGACTTCAGCTCCTCCCACACCAGGGGGACGGCGCGGCCCGCGAACTGCCGCGCCTCGGACCAGGGGAGGTCAACGGAAGGGGCTGCCAAGGCGTCGAGCACGGTACGGAGTTCGCCCAGGCCCGGCCGGGTGGCGATGGATCGGTTGGTCATGGTTCCCCGTGGATGAGGGTGGCGGGTGTCGATCGGTTCCCGATGGAGCAGCGGCTCGGTCAGGTGGTGGTGCCGGGCAGGGTGCCCGGGTCGACGTCCCGGGGTGGGTCCCACTGGACGGTGTCGAACAGGACCCGGTCGTAACGGCGGTGGCCGGTCGCCCGTAGGTGGCCCTCCACCCAGGCGAGTGCCTCCTCCGGGGTGCGGTTCTCCAGCCCGGACGGAGGGGTCTCCCGGCACGGCGGCGTCCCGGAGACGCACTGCACGTGCGCCCTGATCCCCAGGGACTCCACCTGCTTCAAGGTCCACTCGATGTGACGGAAACGCCTGGTCACAGAACAGCTCCCTTCTCTCTCTGTGACCATTCCATCGCCTTCAGTCGTCACATCAGCTCGGATGAAGCGGACTTTTAGGCGGACATTTGAGCCGTCGCCCACTGGCAACTGAGTACTTTGAGGTGAACGCCGGTGCTGAAGCGAAAGGGCGGGCATGCCAGTGGTGAGTCCCCACAGCCTCGGCCTGCTGCGGAAAGCAGCGGGCTTCACGCAAGCGTCCTTCGTAGCTGAGTTCCTCAGAGAGGCGACTCGTCTCGGTGTCACCGCGACAACGAGCGTCAGGCAGTTGCGACGGTGGGAGACAGAAGACCCTCCTCCGCTGCCTCACCCGGGGCAACAGAAGGTACTCGAAGTGATGTTCGGGCTACCGCTCTCGGACATGGGTTTCGTGGTGCCCGCTCATCGAATGGCGCTTTCGGCGTCCGGCAACGACGATGAAGAGGTGAAGCGCAGAACATTCGTCACTCGTTCGAGCCTGACTGCGACGGCACTTCTCTCGGACCGGCAGGGGACTCGCGTCGGCGCCACCGACGTGCGGGATGTCCGTTTTCGCCTGGCCGATCTCTACTCCGTCGACCACTCTTCTGGCGGCACATCGGCCAAGGACCGTGCCCTGCGCATCGGGAACGCGGTCACTCGAATGTTGAACCAGGGCGTCTACACAGGGCGAGTTGGCCGAGAGTTGCAGACCGTCCTGTGTGAAGTCACATGCCATCGAGCCTGGTTCGGATACGACGGTGGCCCCTCTGATGAAGCGCGCAACACCTGCATGGAAGCCCTGACTACCGCGCAACTCGTCGGCGACCCACTGCTCCAAGTACGCGCACTCAACACTCTGTCGCTCCTTTCAGTCGACACGGCACGCATCTGGGAAGCCTCCTCCGCGATCGAACACGCTAGCTCCCTCGCACAACAGGTGGCCGCCGGCCCGACGGTCCGCTTGGTGATCTCGCTGCGCGAGGCGAAAGTCGCTACCGGCGCGGCCGACTTCACGCGCGCGAGCCGGGCGCTGAATCGCGCGATCTCCTACCAGGCACATGTGGACAGCGACTCCGATGCACCCAATTGGGCCCGGTTCGCCGGGCCTGTCGAAGTGGACTATGCCATGGCCGCCTACCACACCAAGGCAGGCAAGCTCACGAGGGCGGTGCCCTTTCTGCGGTCTGCGGTAGCCGGGCTCGGCGGTGGCTACCGACGCAACACCGCCTGGTACCGAGCCCGACTGGCCCAAGCCCTGCTCATCACCGGGGAAGTCGAGGAAGCCTGTCATGAGATCGACAAGGTGCTTCCCGCGACCACCCACGTTTCCTCGAACCGACTGTGGCAACGTCTGAGATCCTTCGAACAGGCAGCACGGATCGTCGGGAACTCCACCGCACACGAATCGGCCGACCGTATTCGAGAGGCCAGGAGGAGTGCGCCGTGAAGCCCACCGAGGACGTCACCGTCGAACCGCTGGACGGAGCGGGGGCGGCACGCGCCGCCGACGCGTTCACGCTCGTGTACGCCGAGGCCTTCGCCGAGCCGCCCTACCGGAAGACGGCGGCCGAGGTGCGGGCGAACGCCCAGCGGTTCGGGGTCCAGACGCGCAAGGCGACGTTCCGGGCGGCCCTCGCCCGGGCCGCCGACGGCACGCCCGTGGGCATCGCCTACGGGTATCCGCTCGGGCCCCGCACCGGTTGGTGGGACCGGCTGACCACGCCGGTCCCCGTCGACCTGCGGCGGGAGGACGGGAGCCGCACCTTCGGCCTGATCGAGTTGGCGGTGCGGGCGCCCTGGCGTCGGGGCGGCGTGGCCGCACGCCTCCACCGTGCGGTGCTCGACGGGGCCGCCGAGGAGCGCGTGCTCCTCAACGCCCGTCCCGAGGCCGGAGCCGCGCAGGCCGCGTACCGGTCCTGGGGCTACCGCAAGGTGGGCGAGGCCCGTCCCTGGGACGGGGCAGCGCTCCACGACGTGCTGGTGCTCCGGCTCGGTCCCCGGTAACGCACGTGCCGGGCCGGCCGTTGACGTCGCGAGGGACGTGAACGGCCGGCCCCGGTGCGGTCAGAACGACCCGCGGTAGCCGGTCAGGTCGGCCTCCGCGCAGGCGATGCTGCCGACCAGGCAGCGCGCGTCGGCGTACTTGCGGGTGTAGACGTTGGTGACCCGGCCGCCGTCGTAGAGGTAGATGTGGTGGTTGGGCATGAGCCGGTGCTTGCCCGAACGGATGGCGTAGTTGCCGCTCTTGGTGAGGTTCATGGTGAGCGCGCCGCTGATGGCGCCCTTCACCCCGCCCAGTCCGCGGCAGAACGGGTTGGTGGCGTGCAGGGTCATCCGGATGTCGACGTGGTTGGCGCCGGAGCCGAGCTTCTTGACCTTCATGCCTCCGGTGCCGGCGGTCTTGGTCGCGACCTTCCGGCCGTTGCTCTTGCGGTAGACGGTGGTCGAGCCGACGCTCTGGTGACCGGACACCGCCTTGGAACGCCAGGTGACGACGGCGTTGAGCGAGGTGCGGTACTTGCTGGAGCGCCAGTCGAAGTTCGACCGGCCGTCGCCGCCGAACTGGAAGTTGGGCCCGTAGTCGCAGCCGGCCGTGGGGGCGGCCACCTTCGCCTGCGGGATGAAGGTGGTCCAGGTCAGGGTGGAGGTGGCGGCGGTGCCCGCGGCGGCGGCCAGGGCGGACGCCTGCTTGCGGAGGCCGGTGAGGGAACCGGAGGCGGGCACGGACGCCTTCACCCCCCACAGTCGGGCCCGGGGGTCGCCGCCCTCCGGCAGGACCGGGGCGACCTGGTAGTGGTGGACGCGGCCGGACCGCACGTTCGTGTCGCGGAACGAGACCGCGCCGGGCGGCAGTTGTGCCACCGGGCGGCCGTCACGGGTGACGACGTAGCGGGCGTCCGCGGCGTATCCCTTCCAGGACAGTTCCACGAAGGAAGGGCCGGTCGCCGTGGTGATGCCTTCGTGGGCGCTGGAGCGGTCGACGACGGCCGTCCGGCCGGACGGCGCCTTCATGACGGCGAAGCCCTGGGCCTTCAACTGCCGGCCGGTGGCGCTGTCCGCGGCGACGCCCGACACGTCGGTGAGGGCGCCGGCGGCCAGGAAGGAGGCGGCGGCCGTGGGCGTGGCGGCGGGCGTGCGGTCCGCGGCCGAGGCCGGCAGCACGCCCGCGACGAGCGCGAGCGTGGACGCCGACAGCACGGTGGTCATCCCCCCGGACTTCTTCATGTGTGTGTTCCTCTCCCCGTGTTGCCCCGTGACGGGACGTGGTGCGCCCCGGTGACGGGGCGCGCGTCGCCGGACGGCGGACACGTGTCAACGTGCTCCGACCGCCTGGCAGGTCTGCGTCAATTGTCGGAGACGAAGGCCCTGTGGATCAAGGGAAATTCGGCGCGGACGCCCGTGACCGCCCCGCCGGGAACGCGGCGGGCCCCCCGGGTGGGGGGCGCCGGCTCAGGCGGTGACGAGGGACATCAGGAACAGGGGGTAGAGCACGCTCAGCGCACCGGCGACGGTCCCCACCAGGCAGGCGGGGCGGCTGAGTCCGCGCCCCAGGCCGAGGAGGCCGAAGGTGACCGCCAGGACCCCGGCGAGCACCGGGATGGCGGCCCCGATGTACCCCGCGAACACCGCGGAGACGACGCCGATCACGCCCAGGAAGGCCGAGGCGGGCCCGTACAGGGTCGCGGGGCTGTCGGCGGGGTCGACGGTCATCACACAGTCCTCGTGGTGGGGGGTCGGGTGCCCGGCCGCCGGACGGCGGCGGGCGGGGGTTACTCGTGCGCCATCATCGCACTCCCCTTCCGGCCGCTCCGCGGCGCTCCCCCGTGCGGCAGGCCGAAGGCCCCGCGACTCCGGGGGGAGTTGGCGGGGCCTTCGGGTCGGACGGGAGCGGCGGGGGCGTCAGCCCGCGGCCGGGACCGGCACCGCGTCGCGCGGGGCGGCGGGCTCGTCGGCGTCGATCGGGGACGCGGAGGCGTTGTCGTAGGCGTCGTGGTCGAGGATCTTCTCGCGGGCCGAGACGATCACCGGGACGAGGGCCTGGCCGGCGACGTTGGTGGCGGTGCGGATCATGTCGATGATCGGGTCGATCGCGATCAGCAGGCCCACGCCCTCCATGGGCAGGCCCAGGGTGGACAGGGTCAGCGTCAGCATGACCGTGGCGCCGGTGAGGCCGGCGGTGGCGGCGGAGCCGACCACCGAGACGAAGGCGATCAGGATGTAGTCACCGACGTTGAGGTCGACCTTGAAGATCTCGGCGACGAAGATCGCGGCGATGGCCGGGTAGATGGCGGCGCAGCCGTCCATCTTGGTGGTGGCGCCGAACGGGACGGCGAAGGACGCGTACTCCTTGGGGACGCCGAGACGCTCGGTGACCCGCTGGGTGAGCGGCATGGTGCCGACCGAGGAGCGGGAGACGAAGGCCAGCTGGATCGCGGGCCAGGCGCCCTTGAAGAACTGGATCGGGTTGACCTTGGCGACCAGGGCGAGCAGCAGCGGGTAGACGCCGAACAGCACCAGGAGGCAGCCGATGTACACGTCGGCGGTGAACACGGCGTAGTCGCCGATCAGGTCCCAGCCGTAGGTGGCGATGGCGTAGCCGATGAGGCCGACGGTGCCGAGCGGGGCGAGCCGGATGACCCACCACAGGGCCTTCTGGAGGAGTTCGAGGACGGCCTCGCTGAGGCTGAGGATCGGCTTGGCGCGGTCGCCCAGCTTGAGGGCGGCGATGCCGGCGACGGCGGCCAGGAAGACGATCTGGAGGACGTTCAGCTCGGTGAACGGGGTGATGACGTCGGTCGGGACGATGCCGGTGAGGAAGTCGATCCAGGAGCCGGTGGCCTTCGGCTCGCCGCCGTCCTTGCTGGTCAGGCCGGTGCCCGAGCCGGGGTTGGTGATCAGGCCGATGAACAGGCCGATCGCCACCGCGATCAGCGAGGTGATCATGAACCAGAGGAGGGTGCGGGAGGCCAGCCGGGCGGCGTTGTTGACCTTCCGGAGGTTGGTGATCGACACCAGGATGGCGAAGAACACCAGGGGGCCCACGGCCAGCTTCAGCAGCCCGACGAAGATGCCGCCGATTTTCTCCAGCGTGGTCACCAGCCACGAGACGTCGAAGTGACGGGCTGCCCAGCCCAGGGCCACGCCGAGCACGAGACCGATGAGTATCTGGGCCCAGAAGGGCACCGGGAACTGCCGCTTGGCCGGGGCGACCGGCTGCGACGGCGTGTTCGTGGCGGGGACGGACACGGGGGACACACTCCCTTGGGGGGTGAGGGGGACGGGGGGTCGGGCTGAGGGGGTGCGCTGGTGCCCGGGGACGGGCACCCGGGGGTCCGGATGAACGGGACGGGTCGCCGGCGGTGCGGTGCCGGTGTGCGCACGGGGTGCCGGACGGGCCCTGGGACGGGGCCGTCGGGTCCGGCGGGGGCGTCAGAAGCGGCGACAGACCGCGAGGGGGGTGCGACACGCCGCGGAGAGGCAGCGGCACAGGTCCACGTGCAGGCGCGCCACGAGCGGGAGGCCCATGGTGGTCATGGGCCTCGGACCCATGACGGAGCGGCGCGCGGCGGTGGACTTCATGCCGCACACGCTAACACTTGTACTTTGAGGTCCTCAAAGACCCACTTTGACCCCGGAGCGGGGCGGCGCGCTCTCGGTTCCATGCCTTGATGGTCCCCAACACCCCGTGCACGCACACCACATGGAACCGGCCGGCCCCACGCGTTCGACGAGGGGCCGGCCGGTTCGCCGGAGCGTTCTGAGACGTACTTCACGCCCTGCCGGGGCAGGGACCGGGTGGAATTGACCGGCCCGGGATCAACCCTGGGTCGGCGTGGTGGGGGTGTGGGCGCGGGCGCGGCCACCGGTCGTCCTGGTCGCGGGCTGGGCGGCGGGCGCCTCGGCGGCGTCGAGGAGGTGGTCCTCCTGGCTCGCGGACTTGGCGAACCCGACCTTGGCACGGTCGACGCGGGTGACGATGTTCTCGGAGGCCGCGTCCCGCTGCTTGCGCAGGGCGACGAAGCTGATCGGCGCGGAGATCACCAGGGCGAGCAGCAGGACCCACAGGCCGTTGGAGTCGCCGAGCCCGCGCGGGAGCAGGCCCGCGTAGACGAGGGCCCAGACGGCCGCGAAGCAGCCCACGAAGATCGCCAGGCGCAGCAGTGTGTAGCGGAGCATGATCCGACTCTTCCGTTCCGACAATGGGCGCATATCAGTGAAGCACCTCGTGCGGCGCGTCCCTCAGCCGGGTCGCCCGGCGGTCTCCGGGAGGCCCTCGCGGGAACCCGACCGGCGCAGCGGAAGCAGCATGAGGACCTCGTCGCGGTCGTCCCCGGGGGCGACCCGGACGGCGGCGGGGACGCGGCCCACCTCCCGGTAGCCGCAGGAGGCGTAGAAGCGTTCGAGGCCGAGGCCGCCGCGGCAGCTGAGCCGGACGGCTTCGATGCCGGGGGTGTCGCGGGCGAGGTCGGCGGCGGCGGCCATGAGGTCGCGCCCGCGGCCCCCGCCCTGGAGCTTGGGGTGGACCATCACCGTGTAGAGCGAGGCCCAGTGGGCGGTCAGCGGGTGGGAGTCGAGGGAGAGGAAGGCGGTGGCGGCCGGGCGGCCGTGTTCGTCGCGGCCGAGCAGCAGTCGGGTGCGGCCTTCGGCGAGCGCGGCGGCGTAGGCGTCCACCGCGGGCCGGATCTGGGCGGCGGCCACGGGGGCGAGGAAGCCGACCGCGCCGCCGGCGTTGGTCACGTCCACCCACAGGTCCACCAGGGCGTCGGCCAGGGCGTCGTCCATGGCCGGATCACGCTCAAAGGTAAGGGTCATTCATGAATCTTACTTATTACTCCCAGCGGGGTTCGCCCACCGCCGGGGGCGCCTCGGACGGCCGGCGAACGGGCGCGGCCCCCGACGCTCGACTGCGCACGGGGGCCGCGGAGCCCGACCGCCCCGAACCGGCGGGACGGGAACGGGAACGGAAACGGGACGGGGACGGGACTCAGACCCGCATCGGCTGCGGGGACTCCCGGCGCCCCGCGTCCGGGCCGTCGTACTCGCGGATGACCTCGTAGCGGGTGTTGCGCTCCACCGGGCGGAAGCCGGCGTCCCGGATCAGCTCCAGCAGGTCCTCGCGGGTCAGCTTGTTCGGCGTGCCGAAGTCGTCGGCGTCATGGGTGATCTTGTACTCGACGACCGAGCCGTCCATGTCGTCGGCGCCGTGCTGGAGGGCGAGCTGGGCGGTGTGCAGGCCGTGCATCACCCAGAAGACCTTCACGTGCGGGACGTTGTCGAAGAGCAGCCGGGAGACCGCGAAGGTCTTCAGTGCCTCGGCGCCGGTGGCCATCGTGGTCCGCTCCTGGAGCCGGTTGCGGACCTTGCCGTCCTTCACGTCCACGAAGTCGTGCTGGTAGCGCAGCGGGATGAAGACCTGGAAACCGCCGGTCTCGTCCTGGAGTTCGCGCAGCCGCAGCACGTGGTCCACCCGGTGCCGGGGCTCCTCGATGTGGCCGTACAGCATCGTGGCGGGGGTCTTCAGACCCTTCTCGTGGGCCAGCCGGTGGATGCGGGACCAGTCCTCCCAGTGGGTGCGGTGGTCCACGATGTGCTGGCGCACCTCCCAGTCGAAGATCTCCGCCCCGCCGCCGGTCAGCGACTCCAGGCCGGCGTCGATCAGCTCGTCCAGGATCTCGCTCGCGCTCAGCTTGGAGATCGTCTCGAAGTGGTGGATCTCCGTCGCGGTGAACGCCTTCAGCCCGACGTTCGGCAGGGCCTCCTTCAGCGCCCGCAGCGACCGCGGGTAGTACCGCCACGGCAGGCTGGGGTGCAGCCCGTTGACGATGTGGAGCTCGGTGAGGTTCTCCGACTCCATCTCCGTGGCGAGCTTCACCGCCTCCTCGATGCGCATCGTGTACGCGTCCTTCTCCCCCGGCTTGCGCTGGAAGGAGCAGTACGCGCACGAGGCGGTGCACACATTGGTCATGTTGAGGTGCCGGTTGACGTTGAAGTGGACCACGTCACCGTTCTTGCGGGTGCGCACCTCGTGCGCGAGACCGCCCAACCAGGCCAGGTCGTCGGACCCGTACAGCGCGATCCCGTCCTCGCGGGACAGCCGCTCGCCGGCGAGGACCTTCGCCTCCAGTTCACGCTTCAGTCCGACGTCCATGTCCTGCCGCCCTTGCCTCTCTCGTCCGACGGCCGTGCTCGCCACGGCCTCGACTCCCACCGGTTCACCGTAGCCGCGCGGGCCCTACAACTCCTCGGGGAGGTCCCCGGAACGGTTCTCCCACTTGGTGGAGAGCACGATGGTGGTGCGGGTGCGGGAGACCCCCTTGGTGCCGGACAGCCGGCGGATCGTCTTCTCCAGCCCGTCCACGTCACCGACCCGGACCTTCAGCATGAACGAGTCGTCGCCCGCGATGAACCAGCAGTCCTCGATCTCGTGGAGGTCCCGCAGCCGCTGCGCCACGTCCTCGTGGTCGGCCGCGTCGGAGAGCGAGATGCCGATCAGCGCGGTGACCCCGAGGCCCAGCGAGGCGGAGTCCACGGTCGCCCGGTAGCCGGTGATCACACCGGCCGCCTCCAGCCGGTTGATGCGGTCGGTCACGCTGGGACCGGAGAGTCCCACGAGGCGCCCCAGCTCGGCGTAGGAGGCCCTGCCGTTCTCGCGCAGGGCCTGGATGAGCTGCCTGTCCACAGCGTCCATAGGTCCAAAGCCTTTCATTATTCAGAAGTCCCGCGAGTTTACGTCTGGGATCGAAGGCGCGTGCGCCGGACACCCTACGATCTCGCCCCTTGGACGTCTGGTGGGGGATGCGCCCGCCCGGGGCGCGGAAGGGGGTCGTTCAGGCGGTGCCGGGGGCGGGACGGGCAGCGGCCCCCAGTTCCCCGTCCCAGCGCCGGTACAGCCGGTGCGGTACGCCCACCGCGTCCAGGGCCCGCCCGGCGACGAAGTCCACCAGGTCCTGGATGTGGCGGGCCCCGGCGTAGAAGGCGGGCGACGCCGGGAGGACCACCGCACCCGCCTCGTCCAGCGCCACCAGGTGCCGGAGCGTCTGCCCGGCCAGCGGGGTCTCGCGCACCGCGACCACCAGCGGCCGGCCCTCCTTCAGGGTGACGCTCGCGGTCCGCTGGAGCAGGTCCTTGGAGAGCCCCAGGGCCACCCCTGCCACGCACGCCGTGGACGCCGGCACCACGATCATGCCGCGGGCCGGGTACGAGCCCGAGGACGGACCGGCCGCGAGGTCCCCGGCCGCCCAGTACCGCACGTCGTCCAGGGGCGGCGGCGCGAAGGCGTCGGGGCTGCCGTCCGCACCGCGCGCCAACCACCGGGTGAGGTCGTCGCGCCAGTGGGCGTCCCGGAAGGAGAGGCCCGTCTCGTCGAGCAGGGTCAGCCGCGAGGCCCGCGACACCACGAGGTCGACGCTCTCGCCCGCCGCGAGCAGCGCCCGCAGCACGGACGCCGCGTACGGCGTGCCCGACGCGCCCGACACCCCCACGATCCAGGGGCGCCGGCTGCTCTTCTCTGGCTGCTCCACACCGTCGAGCCTATCCGGCGGCCCTCCGGCCGCCCGCGCCCGGTGGGCTCACGCCGCGGGAACCGGGAACGCACGGCCCGCCCGGGGCGTTGCACGTGCACGGACGCGCCCGGCGGGGCAGCCTCCGAGGGGCCGCGCACCGGGGGACGGCACGACGGTCCACGGGAGCCGAGCGGCCGAACGACGACCGGAAAGCACGGGGAGGAGTCGTACGCATGGCCGTCGACACGCCCAAGACCGAACCGGCGTACGCCGGTGCACTGCCCGCCGCCAAGCTGATGCTGTGGTGGGTGGCCTTCCTGTGGGTGCTGGAGGCCGTGGACACGGCCCTCGGTCACTCCCTGGACTCCTACGGCATCACCCCGCGGATCGGGGGCGAACTGCGGGACGTGGTCCCGGCGGCGTTCCTGCACGCCGGCTGGGACCACCTCGCCTCGAACACGGTCCCGCTGCTGGTCCTCGGCTTCCTCACCGCCGCCGCGGGGCTGCGCACCTTCCTCGGGGTGGTCCTGACGATCATCGTGGTCAGCGGGCTGGGGGTGTGGCTGGCCTCCCCGCCGAACACGGTCACCCTCGGCGCCTCGGGCGTGGTCTTCGGCCTGCTGGGCTACCTGCTGGTGCGCGGGCTGGTCGACCGCCGGCTGTGGGACCTGGCGATCGGCGTGGTGGTCGCGGTGCTGTACGGCTCGCTGCTGTGGGGCGTGCTGCCCACCGACTCCGGGGTCAGCTGGCAGGGCCACCTGTTCGGGCTGGTCGGCGGCGTCCTCGCGGCCTTCCTCTTCCGCCGCAGCCGCGCCGCCTGACCCCTCCCCTCTTACGGGGTGAGCCCACGCACCACCAGGTCGAGCAGGGCGAAGCCGAAGAGGGCGATGCCGATGATCCCGTTGACCGTGAAGAACGCCCGGTTCAGCCGGGACAGGTCGTGCGGGCGGACCACTTGGTGCTCGTAGCCGAAGGCGACCACGACCAGCAGCAGGCCCAGCCAGAGGAAGGGGCCGCCGTCGACGAGGACCGCGTACCAGGCGAACAGGGCCGTGGTCACCGCGTGGCAGACCCGGGCGCCCCAGAGCGCGGCGGGCACCCCGAAGCGGGCCGGGAAGGACAGCACGCCCTGCTCCCGGTCCGACTCCACGTCCTGGCAGGCGTAGATCAGGTCGAAGCCGCCGATCCAGATGCCGACGGCCAGGCCCAGCACCACCGCGTCCCAGGACCAGGCCCCGGTGACGGCGAGCCAGGCGCCGATCGGGCCCATCGCCTGCGCCAGGCCCAGGATGGCGTGCGGGAAGTGGGTGAACCGCTTGCCGTACGGATAGACCACCATCGGCACCACGGCGACCGGGGCCAGCGCCAGGCAGAGCGGGTTGAGCAGGGCCGCCGCGCCGAGGAACACCACCAGCGCGACGGCCGCACCGGTCCACGCGGAGCGCACCGACACCGCGCCGGTCACCAGTTCGCGGCCGGCGGTGCGCGGATTGCGGGCGTCGACCTCGCGGTCGATGATCCGGTTGGCGGCCATCGCGAAGGTCCGCAGCCCCACCATCGCCAGCGTGATCAGCAGCAGCGTCAGCCACTGCACGCCCTCGCCCTGCTGGTACATCGCGGTCAGCGCCGCCATGTACGCGAACGGCAGCGCGAAGACCGAGTGCTCGATCATCACCAACCGCAGGAACGCCCGGACCCGACCGACCTCCGCGGGCCCGCGCCCGTCGAGGACGCCTCCGGCCGCCGACATCAGCGGTCCCCGCCCGGGCCGGGGGTGCGCACGGGGGTGCTCACAGCCCGTACTCCTTCCAACGGCGGTCGACCTTGGCCGCGGTCTCCGGGTCGGAGGAGACCATCTCGGGCCAGCCGCCGTCGCGGGTGTACCCCTCCTCGGGGAGCTTGCGGGTGGCGTCCAACCCCAGCTTGCCGCCCCAGAACTTCTGGTAGGAGGCGTGGTCGAGGTGGTCGACGGGGCCCTCCACCAGGCTGATGTCCCGGGAGTAGTCGACGTTGCCCAGCGCCCGCCAGGCGACCTGCTCCAGGTCGTGGACGTCGCAGTCGGCGTCGACCACCACGATCAGCTTGGTCAGCGACATCATGTGGGCGCCCCAGATGGCGTGCATGACCTTCTGCGCGTGCTTCGGGTACTTCTTGTCGATCGCGACGATCGCGCAGTTGTGGAAGACGCCCGCCTCCGGCAGGTGGTAGTCCACGATGTCCGGCACGACGATCTTCAGCAACGGCAGGAAGAACCGCTCGGTGGCCCGGCCCAGCGGACCGTCCTCGGTCGGCGGGCGGCCCACCACGATCGACTGGAGCAGCGGGCGCCTGCGCATGGTGACGCAGTCGATGGTGAGGGCCGGGAAGTCCTCCTGGGGAGTGTAGAACCCGGTGTGGTCGCCGAAGGGGCCCTCCGGCAGCATCCGCCCCGGCTCCAGCCAGCCCTCCAGCACCACCTCCGCCTGCGCGGGCACCTGGAGCGGCACCGTCTTGCAGTCGACCATCTCCACCCGCTTGCCCTGGAGGAACCCGGCCAGCAGGTACTCGTCGATGTCGCCGGGCAGCGGCGCGGAGGAGGCGTACGTCACGGCCGGCGGACAGCCGAAGGCGATGGCCACGGGCAGCCGTTCGCCGCGCCGGGCGGCCACCTGGTAGTGGTTGCGGCTGTCCTTGTGGATCTGCCAGTGCATGCCGATGGTGCGCTTGTCGTGCCGCTGGAGCCGGTACAGACCCAGGTTGCGCACCCCGGTCTCGGGGTCCTTGGTGTGGGTGAGGCCCAGGTTGAAGAAGGAGCCGCCGTCCTTCGGCCAGGTGAACAGGGCCGGCAGGGCGTCGAGGTCCACCTCGTCGCCGTGCAGCACGACCTCCTGGACGGGCCCCTCCTTGACCTTCCGCGGCGGCACGTGGGTCATCGCGCCCAGCTTGCCGAACGCCTCCCGCACCCCGACGAACCCGTTGGGCAACTCGGGCTTCAGCAGCCCGCCGATCTTCTCGGTGATCTCCGTGTACGACTTCAGCCCCAGGGCCTTCAGCAGCCGGCGGTCCGTCCCGAAGACGTTCATCGCCAGCGGCATCGCCGAGCCCTTGACGTTCTCGAAGAGCAGGGCCGGGCCCTGGGCCTTCTGCACCCGGTCGACGATCTCGCCGACCTCCAGGTACGGATCGACCTCCGCCTTGATCCTCTTGAGATCGCCTTCGCGTTCGAGCGCCCTGAGCAGAGACCGGAGATCGTCGTAAGCCATGCTGTCCAGTATCCGGTACCGGTTACCCTGGCCCCGTCACCGGGGCCGTTACCACGGCCCTCCGCCGCTCGATGAGGATTTCGCCACATGCTCAGGTACCTGCCGTTCCTCCTCGTCCTGGCGCTGTGGATCTACGCGTTCATCGACTGCCTGAACACGCCGGAGGAAGAGGTCAAGCACCTCCCCAAGGTGGCCTGGGTGATCATCGTGCTGCTCTTCGGTCAGGTGCTCATCGGCCCGATCGCCTGGTTCGCGGCGGGCAAGGTCCGCAAGGGCGCGGGCGCCGGCGGCGGGCCGGGCCTGCGGGGGCGCGGCGGCCGCCCGCAGTGGGTGGCGCCCGACGACAACCCCGAGTTCCTCAAATCCCTCGGCGAGGAGAACCGCCGCCGGGCCGCCCAGGAGCCCACCACCGACGAGGACACCCAGGACCCGGACGGCGACGCCCCCGGCAAGGGCAAGTAACCGCGCGGCCCCGGCGGGGCCGGACGGGGGTTCGGGGCCGCTCGCATCGGCTCCGAACCCCCTTCCGACCGACCGCCGGGGGACTCCCCTCAGGGGTCAGGGGCGCTGCTCCACCTTGTCGACGACCTCCCGGTCGAGGACCGCGGCGGTGCCCGTCACATCGCCCTCCTCCAGCCCGTCCTCCGTCTCGCGGGTGGCCACCACGCGCTCGCCCAGGTACTCGAAGGTCTTCGGGTTGAAGATCAGCTGGGTCTGGAGGCCGTGCTCGTCCTCCCGGCTCACCGCGACGCCGGTGCGGCCCGCGGCGTCCTTGACGCCCTTGACCACCTCGACGGCCGGCAGCTTGGCGGCGGCCCGGTAGAGCGCGGCGCCCTGCGCCGGCGGCACCAGGGACTCGCGCACCAGGTCGCCGAAGGTGATGAACGCCTGGTGGTCCTTCTGGTTGTCGCCCTGCCGGTTCTTGTAGAGCCACTTCAGCATGGCCTCGGGGTCGGTCGGCAGGGTCGTCAGGTTGCGGTAGCTGGTGTTGGTGGCCAGGCCCGGCTTCTCTGCCTCCAACTCGGTGCGGCCGTTGCGGTTGTCCTCGACCAGCAGCCCGGGCCGCTTGCCGTCGACGGAGAACCACACCTCGCGGTCGTGCACCGGGTCCAGCTTCGGCTTCGACAGCTCCTGGTCCGAGGCGGTCAGCTGCTGCGAGGAGTAGGCCACCTTGCTCTTGACGTACACGTACTGGTCGTCGCGGATCTCCGGGGCGTCCCGCTTGGCGGTCGCCAGGGCGATGTCCTCCAGCAGCGCCACCGCCTCGTCGGAGGTGTGCTTCACCGCGGTGTTCCGCTCGGCACCGGACGGCAGCGCCACCAGCACCCCACCGGCGACGGCGGCGGCGGCCGCACCGACCAGCACCGGTCGCAGCCAGGGGCGACGGGCACGGGCGGTGCGCTCGGCGCGCGGGGTTTCCTGCCGGATCTCGGTCATCAGATGCTCCTTGAGGAGTCGGTGACGGCCCGGCGGAAGGTCCTTCTCGGGAAGTTCGCTCATCGGTTCCCCTCCTGGGTGGGCCCGGCCGCGGAGACGCGGCCACCTCTCATCTGTCCGTGGCGCACGAGGGGTTCCCGCAGTGCGGGAACTTCCGCGCGGACCTCGCCGACCGCCGCGGCGAGCTTCTTGCGGGCCCGCGACAGCCGGGACCGCACGGTCCCCACCGGCACCCCGAGGGCGGCAGCGGCGGAGGCGTAGTCGAGGCCCGACCACACGCACAGCGCCAGCACCTCCCGCTCCGCGCGGCGCAGCTTGGCGAGGGCGGCCCGCACCAGCGCGAGTTGCCGGGCGTCGTCGATGCGGTCGGCCAGTTCGTCGGCGAAGTCGGGCACCGCCTCGGCGCGCGGCAGCCGGGCGACGGCCGCCGCGTGCCGGCGGGCGGTGCGCCGGGTGTTGCGGGTGACGTTGGTGGCGACGCCCAGCAGCCAGGGCCGCAGGGAGCCGCCTTCGGGGTCGATCTTGGAGCGCAGTCGCCAAGCCTCCAGGAAGGTCAGTGAGACGACGTCCTCGGCCGAGGCCCAGTTGCCCGTCAGCCGGAACCCGTGGTTGTAGACGGAGCGGGCGTACGCGTCGAAGAGTTCGCCGAAGGCATCGGCGTCCCCCTCCCGTACGCGGGCCCGCAGCCGCCGCGTGTTGGTGTCCACGTCCCCTCACCTGTCCGGGCGTCGGCCCCGGGTTCCCGCACGGACGGGGCCGGCCCCGTGACCTGGGTCACGGGGCCGGCTCCGGGTGATGCGTCAGGCGGGTCAGACGCCCGAGTACGAGTGCTTGCTGGTGACGAAGATGTTGACGCCGTAGTAGTTGAACAGCCAGCAGCCGAAGGCGATCAGCGCCAGGTAGGCGGCCTTGCGGCCCTTCCAGCCGGCGGTGGCCCGGGCGTGCAGGTAGCAGGCGTAGGCGACCCAGGTGATGAAGGCCCAGGTCTCCTTGGGGTCCCAGCCCCAGTAGCGGCCCCAGGAGTCACCGGCCCAGATGGCGCCGGCGATGATGGTGAACGTCCAGAGCGGGAAGACGGCCGCGTTGATCCGGTAGGCGAACTTGTCGAGGGAGGCGGAGGCGGGCAGCCGCTCCAGCACCGACCGGGCGAAGGCGCCGGGCTGGCCGCCGAGGGCGACCTTGTTCTCGTACGAGTCGCGGACGAGGTACAGGACCGTCGTCACGGCGCCCAGGTAGAACACGGCGCCGCAGAGGATGGCGGTGGAGACGTGGATCCACATCCAGTACGACTGGAGGGCGGGCACCAGCTGCGCGCTCTCGGTGTACAGGACGGTGACGGCCACCCCGAGGTCCAGCAGGACGACCGTGGTCAGCGGCAGTCCGATCCAGCGCACCTTCTGCCGCGCGAGCAGGAACGCCAGGTACACCCCGGTGGCCACGCAGGAGAACGTCACGTTGAACTCGTACATGTTGCCCCAGGGGGCGCGCTGCACGGAGAGGGCGCGGGTGACCACGCCGGCCGCGTGCACCAGGAACCCGACGATGCTGAGCGCGATCGCGATCCGCCCGTAGAGGTCGCCCTTGTACGTGCCGCCCGCGGCGCCCGGGCCGTCGGGCACGTCGCGGGTGCCGGCGGCTACCCGGGTGACGACCTTCGGCCGCTCCAGGGTCGTGGTGGTGCCGGCGGACTTCACGGTGACGGCGGGGGCGGCGGAGCGCGCCGTGGTGGTGAGCGAGGCGGCGGTGCGGCCGACCTTGCTGCGACTGCCGAAGATCCACTCGGCGATGTAGGTGAGGAAGGCCAGGGTGTAGACGGCCATCGCCGAGTACACCAGCACGTTGCTGGTGCTGGCGAGGTCGTGGTTGGTCGCGGCGAGGATCACGGGTTGGCCCCTTCGGCAGGATCGGCGGGGGAGGTGGCGGAGGCGTCGGCTGGGGGGTCGGTGCGTTCGGGGGCGGTGGGCGCGCGGTCGTGCAGCGCCCCGGTGAGTTCGGCGAGTTCCTCGGGGACCTTCGCGGACTCACTGCGACCGAGCCCGGCCAGTTCCACCACGGTCACCCCGTCCGGGCCGGTGGCGGCCCGCACCCAGACCCGGCGGCGCTGGATGAACAGCGAGCCGGCGAGGCCGACGATCGCGGCGATGGAGCCGCCGAGGGCCCAGCCGCTGCCGGGCTCCCGGGTGATCTGGAACCCGGCCCACTCCTGGATCTCCTCCTCGAAGGTGATCGAGCCGGCGCCGCCGGGGAGCTTCATGGTCTCGCCGGGCCGCAGCATCTGCTTGAACAACTCGCCGTTCTCGTCCTTGAACTCCTTCATCTTCTTCTTGTTCAGCTGGTAGACGCTCTGCGGGATGCCCGAGTCGACGCCGAGGGAGCCGTGGTAGGCGGAGAGGGCCATCACCGGGTAGTCCAGGGCCGGGAACTGGGAGACCATCTGGCCCATGCCGGCGCCGGCGAAGGTCGGCACGAAGAAGGCGTTGAAGCCGAGCTGTTCCTTGTCGCCCTTCTTGTTCCGGTAGCCGTCCATCACCTTGATGGCGCCGGAGGAGGTGACGTTGGCGTCCAGCGGCAGCAGCGGCACCGGCTCCCGGAAGACGACCTTGCCCTTCGGATCGCGCACCGTCACCACGGGCGCGTAGCCGTGGCTGACCAGGTACACCTTGGCGCCGTCGATCTCCAGCGGCTTGTTGACCTTGATGGTCGCCTTCTTCTCGGGCCCGTCGGCGCCCTCGCTGTAGACCACGTCCGCCTTGAAGGTGGTCGGGGTGCCGCGGGTGGGGCCGGTGCGCTCGTAGGTGCCCTCGAACTTCTCGAACCGGAAGCTGAAGGGCGTCAGGTCGTCCGGGACGAAGAGGTTGCCGGACTTGAAGTCGTCGTAGTGGAGGATCGTGTTGGAGAACCCGCCGCCCGGCACGATCAGCTTGTTGCCCTCGTAGCGCAGCAGCTGGCCGGCGCCGAAGGCCACCAGCATCACGATCAGCGACACGTGGAAGACCAGGTTGCCGGCCTCGCGCAGATAGCCCTTCTCGGCGGCGACGGCGTCTCCGACGAGGTGGGCCCGGAACCGGCGCTTCTTCAGCAGCGCCAGCGCCAGCGCGCGGACCTCCTCCGGGTCGGTCTCGGTGCGCCAGGTGGCGTACGCCGGCAGCCGGGTGAGGCGCTTGGGCGCGCCCGGCGGGCGGCTGCGGAGCTGGCCGACGAACTGCCAGGTGCGCGGGACGATGCAGCCGATCAGCGAGACGAACAGCAGGATGTAGATCGCGGAGAACCACACCGAGCCGTACACGTTGAACAGGCCCACCGCGTCGTAGAAGGACGCGAGGTTCGGGCTCTCCTTGCGGAGGTCGTCGATCCGGAAGTCGTCGGTGCCGCGCTGCGGGATCAACGAGCCGGGGATGGCGGCCAGCGACAGCAGCAGGAGCAGCAGCAGCGCCACCCGCATCGAGGTCAGCTGGCGCCAGAACCAGCGGGCCCAGCCGATCACCCCGAGCGCGGGGAGGTTGGGCGCCTCCTCCCGGGGGGCCGTGCTGAGCTGCGCGCCGGCGGCGTGGAGGTCGTCGCCTCCGGGCGCCTCGGGCTTGGCCTTGGTGTCACTCATCCGTTCAGATCCCCACCGTGAAGCCGTCCGACCACACCTGCATCTGCTGGATCATGAGGTTCCAGACGCCCGTCAGCATCAGCAGACCGGTCACGATCATCATTACGCCGCCGATCCGCATCACCCAGACGTAGTGCCGCTTGACCCAGTCGAAGGCGCCCATCGCCTTGCGGAAGGCCACGGCGGCGAGGACGAGGGGCAGCCCGAGTCCGAGACAGTACGCGACGGTCAGGACGGCACCGCGGCCGGCGCTGCCCTGTTGGAGGGAGAGCGTGGTGACGGCGGACAGTGCCGGTCCCATGCAGGGCGTCCAGCCGACGCCGAACATCGCGCCCAGCAGGGGGGCGCCGGCGAGCCCGGCGGCGGGCTTGCGGTGGAAGCGGAACTCGCGCCGGGTCAGCCAGGGCATGCCGCCCATGAAGAAGAAGCCCATCAGCACCATGACGGCGCCGAGGATCCGGTTGATGACCTCCTGTTGGGCCTGGAGGTCCTGGCCGAAGTACCCGAACAGGGCCCCGCCGGAGACGAACACCGCGGTGAAGCCCAGCACGAACAGCGAGGCCCCGGCGACCATCCGGCCGCGCTTGGCCTCGGCCAGGTCGGTGCCGCCGATGCCGGTGACGTAGCTGAGGTAGCCGGGGACCAGCGGGAGCACGCAGGGCGAGAAGAACGAGACCAGCCCGGCGAGCAGGGCGATCGGCAGGGCGAGCAGCAGGGCGCCGCTCATGACGGTCTGGTTGGGGTCCGCGATCTCCACGGCGAGGAGGGGACCCGTGGCGAAGGAGGTCACCGGGTCACTTCTTCTCCGCGAGCACGGGGTCGATCATCTTCCGCAGCTTCTCCTCGCTGAGCGGGGTGAGCGCACGGGCGGCGACCCGGCCCTCCCGGTCGAGCACCAGCGTGGAGGGGATGGCCTGCGGGTTGAGGGTGCCCTTGGGGAAGCGGAGCATCAGCTTGCCCATCGGGTCGTACAGGCTCGGGTAGGTGACGCCGAAGCTCTCCTCGAACGCCTTCGCCGGGGCCTGGCTGGTGTCACGGGTGTTGATGCCGACGAACTCGACGCCCTGGGACTTGGTCTCCTTGGACACCTTCTGGAAGGAGGGTGCCTCCGCCCGGCAGGGCGGGCACCAGGAGCCCCAGACGTTGAGGACGACGACCTTGCCCCGGTGGTCGGCGAGGTCGAGCCGCTCGCCCTCCAGGGTCTCGCCGTCGATCTTCGGGGCGGGCCCGCGCTCGTCGGCGGCCAGGGTGGCGATGCCGTCCTTTCCGGCCACGAAGTTGGTGCCGCCGGCCCCTCCCGCGGTGCCGCCGGAGGAGCAGGCGGTGAGCAGCAGGGCGGCGGAGGCGGTGACGGCGGTGAGCGCCGCGGCCCGGCCGCGGCGCCCGCCCGTGCCTCGGACGGCGGCCCCGGAGCGACGACGGCGAACGCCCGGGAAGGGGGTGCGGGGTGCTGCGGCTGGGCTCTGCGGGGCACGGCGGACGGCACTCATGTGAAAAGTTTCGCATGCCCGATTCGGGGATCTTCCGCACCCCCCTGGAGGGGTCGAACGCCCATGTCGGACGGGGTGCGGGGAAGGTCGACCGCCCTGCTCGGCGGGGGTTTTCGGCCCCCGCGCGGAACCCGTCCGACCGGTCAGCGGCCGGTGCCGGGCGTCCGAGTGGCGGAGGGGGTGGCGGGTGTTCCCGCCAGGTGGGTGCGCCAGCCGCCGGCGGGCTGCTGGCCCACCTCCAGGGCGCGCAGCCGGTCGAGGACGGCGGGCGGCTGGACGTCCAGCCAGTCCACGAGTTGCCGGAAGGAGACCAGGCGCACGTCCTTGCGGCCGGCGATGCGCTTCACCGCGTTCTCGACGGCGTCCATGTAGATGCCGCCGTTCCACTGCTCGAAGTGGTTGCCGATGAACAGGGGCGCGCGGTTGGTCTCGTAGGCGCGGCGGAAGCCGGCGAGGAAGGCGTCGGTGGCCTGTTCGCGCCAGCGGGCGCGGTGCCGGACGGGGCCGTTGGTGGCGTTGCCGGACTGGTTGACCATGAGGTTGTAGTCCATGGAGAGGACCTCGAACCCGCGCCCGGGGAAGGGGATCGCCTGGAGCGGCAGGTCCCACAGGCCGCCCCGCTTGTCCGGCCAGCGCTGGGTGCCGCCCGGGGAGGAGGAGTCGTAGCGCCAGCCCAGTGCGCGGGCGGTGGGCAGCAGGGCGTCCCGGCCGAGCAGGCACGGGGTGCGGGAGCCGACCAGTTCCTTCTCGTAGTCGAAGGGCAGCGGGGGTATGTCGTCCCAGCCGGTGTGGGTGCGCCACCGGGTGACGAAGTCCTTGGCCTGTCGGATCTCGCTGCGCCACTGGGCCGGGGTCCAGTGGGCGACGGAGCCCCGGCCGGCGCAGAAGTGGCCGTTGAAGTGGGTGCCTATCTCGTGGCCCTCGCGCCAGGCCCGGTCGACGTACTTCAGCGTCAGCCGGATGTTCTCGTCCTTCAGGTATCCGATGTCGGAGGCCCCGACGGCGTTGTTCGGCGGCTTGTACAAACGTTTCTTCGCTTCCGGCAGCAGATAGATCCCGGAGAGGAAGAAGGTCATGTGCGCATCGTGCTCGCGGGCGAGGTCGAGGAAGCGCGGAAAGAGTCCGTTGCCCACTTCGCCGGCCCCGTCCCAGGAGAAGACCACGAACTGCGGCGGGGTCTGGCCGGGTTCCAGGGGAACGGGCGCGGGCGGCTGGTGCGGCTGCTTTCCGGTGTACGAGGTGGAACCGTCACCGATGGTCCGGGCCGGTCGGGCGGCGGGGCGGCTCTTCGTCGGCCCGGGTTCCCTCCCCCCGCGGTCGGCGGCGGCGGCCGCCTTCCCGTCGGTGCTGCATCCCGCGAGCCCGAAGGCCGCGAGCGCCCCCGCTCCCACTCCCATGGCCCGTCGTCGGTCGAGGTCCCGCATGAAATCCCCTGAGATCGTTTAGCGTCCCCCAAAGACGCATTCCTTTTGTTCGGACGCTTCTTGAGAGCGCACAACGAACCCAGGGGTTCCATTTCTGACTATTTCTCGATCACTTCTTTACCGTGCGCGTCAGGCTCCCTCAAAGAAACGATCATTCGCCCGAGGTTCGCCCGCCACCCGGGACGGTCCTGACGGAGTACCGGGCACCTGCCGAAAGACGCTCCGAGCCGACGTCGGAACGGGTGGTCTCCGACCGTTCGGGCCGGGCCGGCCCGAACGGTCGGAGACCACCCGCGGGCCTACGCCCCGAACGCCTTCGCCGAGCCCTTGACCTTCTTGGCACCCGCCAGCAGGTGCGGCGGCACCAGGTCCCGGGCCGGCTCGGAGTAGCCCACCGAGACGATCCGGTCGCCCTCGTAGGTGAAGCTGGTCAGCGAGGCCAGGGTGCACTGCCGGCGCCGCGGGTCGTGCCACAGGTGCCGCCGCTCCAGGTAGCTGCGCACGATCCAGATCGGCAACTGGTGGCTGACCAGCACCGCCTCGTGCCCCCGCGCGGCCTCCTTCGCCGCGTCCATCGCCCGCATCATCCGCACCACCTGGTCGATGTACGACTCGCCCCAGGAGGGGCGGAAGGGGTTCACCAGGTGCCGCCAGTTCCCCGGCCGGCGCAGCGCCCCGTCGCCCACGCCGAAGGTCTTCCCCTGGAAGACGTTGCCCGCCTCGATCAGCCGGGCGTCACTGCCCACGTCCAGCCCGTGGGCCTTGGCGACCGGCTCCGCGGTCTCCTGGGCCCGCTCCAACGGCGAGGCCGCGACATGGGCGACGTCCCGGTCCGCGAGGTGCTCGGCGACCCGGTCGGCCATCCGCCGACCCAGCTCGGACAGGTGGTACCCGGGCAGTCGGCCGTACAGGATGCCCTCCGGGTTCGCCACCTCCCCGTGCCGCACCAGGTGGACGACCGTGCGGTCCGACCCGCTCATGCCGCGCCCCCCGCCTGCTGCGGGGCGACGGCCCGGGCCGCGGCGCGGGCGGCGGCCGGCAGCGCGGCGGCGATCCGCTCGATGGCACGGTCGTCGTGGGCCGTGGAGACGAACCACGACTCGAAGGCGGACGGCGGCAGGTACACCCCGTGCGCGAGCATCGCGTGGAAGAACGCGGTGAAGCGGAACGCCTCCTGCCGCTTGGCCTCGGCGAAGTCGTGGACCTCGTCCTCGGTGAAGAAGACGGAGAACATGTTGGAGGCGCTCTGCACCCGGTGCACCACGCCCTCCTTGGCGAGCGCCTCGGAGACCAGGGTCCGCACCTGGTCGGCGACCCGGTCCACGGTCGCGTAGGCGGCCTCGTCCAGCAGCCGCAGCTGGGCCAGCCCGGCGGCCGTGGCCACCGGGTTCCCGGACAGGGTGCCGGCCTGGTAGACCGGCCCGGCCGGGGCCAGCGCGGCCATGACGTCCGCCCGGCCGCCGAAGGCCGCGGCGGGGAAGCCGCCGCCCATGACCTTGCCGAAGGTCATCAGGTCCGGCGCCACCCCGTCCACCCCGAACCACCCGGCGCGGGAGGTGCGGAAGCCGGTCATCACCTCGTCCGAGACGTACAGCGCGCCGTTCGCCCGGCACAGCTCCCGCAGCCCGGCGTTGAAGCCCTCGCGGGGCGGGACCACGCCCATGTTGCCGGGGGACGCCTCGGTGATGACGCAGGCGATCTCCCCGGGGTGCGCGGCGAAGGCGGCCCGGACGGCGTCGAGGTCGTTGTACGGCAGGACGAGGGTCTCCCCGGCCTGAGCGCCGGTGACGCCGGGGGTGTCGGGCAGGGCGAAGGTCGCCACCCCCGATCCGGCGGCGGCGAGCAGCGCGTCCACGTGACCGTGGTAGCAGCCGGCGAACTTGACCACCTTGGCCCGGCCGGTGAAGCCGCGGGCCAGCCGGATGGCCGACATGGTGGCCTCCGTGCCGCTGGACACCAGCCGCACCTGGTCCACCGGGGCCACCCGGGCCACGATCTCCTCGGCCAGCGCCACCTCGCCCTCGCCGGGCGTCCCGAAGGAGGTGCCGCGCACCACGGCCTCCTGCACGGCGGCGACGACCTCCGGACGGGCGTGCCCGAGGATCATGGGCCCCCAGGAACACACCAGGTCCACGTACTCGCGGCCGTCCGCGTCGGTCAGGTACGGGCCGCTGCCGGAGACCATGAACCGGGGCGTTCCGCCCACGGCGCGGAAGGCACGCACGGGGGAGTTCACTCCCCCCGGCGTCACCTGTGCCGCGCGGTCGAAGAGCGACTGCGAGACGGGGGCTTCATACCGATAGGGTTGTTGACTCATAACCTGCGGTTCCCTAGGGCCGAATGGGGTGGACGTCCCCCAGAGTAGAAGAAAGCCCCCGCCCCCTTCTCCGCGGGCGCCGCCGGACGGGCACCCCGTGCCCGCCTTGACGGCATCAGCCCCGGAACCCGTTTCCGGGCGACCGCGCCGGGGCCGCGCCCCCGCTCCGGGCCCGGGGCGGATCCCCGCCCCGCAAACCGGCGGGCCGGTTCACCCGGTCGACGAAACCGCCGCCCGTCGAAGCACCGCGTGCCCCTTGCACCCAGTCGCCCGGCGGGTTTCCGTGCGCACCGCGGAAACGGCGGGGGAATTCGCGAGGCCAACACCCCCGCGGCAACCGCACTTCCGGTACCGGATGGACGTTCTGTTTATGCTTCGACACACGGCGCCGGAACCGATGCGTGCACCCACCACCGTACGGCGCACGGAACTCGGAATAACGGCCCGACCGGCCGTCGCGCCCGTTCTCCTCGCCCCGCACCACCCCGTCCCGGACCCAGGACCGTACGGCAGGACGCGGTGAAAGCCCCGCACAACGGACCGCCGCGGCTCCGTGCCCGCGGCGCGCCCGGCACCGCGCGCCCTCCCGGGGCGTCCGCCGGAATGGCCGGTGCACGCACCCGGCACTTTCCCGGGTCCCGGCCCGTACGGCATTTTCCGGTGGAACTCCACCCCGCGCTTTCCGGTCGACCTTCGTCCTTATCCCGATTGGGCTTTGCCCCTCCGGTATATCCTGCGGTCACCCGGAGTACGGTCGCGACCCGCTCCGGGCGACCCACCCCCTGGGCCGAGTCCAAGATCCGTAGACTACCCGGGCAGCCCGAAGCCGTGCATGATACGGAGAGCTCGCACAGCCGCGGTGACAGAGGCTTCCGACGTCCCGCGTCAGGGTGTTTCACCACACGTTTCGGCGCGTGGGCGCGGGGGAGGTCACTGACACGATGATCGGGTTGCGCGGTGCGGACCGCGCGCCTCGGAAAAGCAGTCGGGTGGAGATATGCATCGCGGTGGCGGACTGGGCGAGGGGACCGGCGACGTGGGCCCCCGGCGTGCCCGGCGGGGAAGGCACCGGCGCGAGGCGGAAGCGGCGGAGACGGCGGGAGCGCACCACCTCCCGGGCGGGACGCACGTTCCGCGGGGGCGGGGCGGCACGGATCGGGAGCACACGGGAAGCGGGAGCGGGCGGATGGGGGTGACCTACAAGTACTTCGGGGCGCCCGACGGGGCCACCGCTGCCCGGGTGCCGATCTCGATGCGCCCCGAGGAACTCGGCGGCGACGAGCTGGGCATGGGCGGCATGTTCACCCGGATCAAGCCGGAGACGATGGCCGCGATGGTCCTCACCGGCATCCAGGGCATACCCCTGCACAAGGTCCCGCCGCTCGAACTCGTCGTCCTCCACCCCGACTACGCCGTCGTCAAGCTGCCCATGACGGTCGTCGACCCGCTGCGCGGCGTGGGCGAGGAAGCGGTGGGCGCAGCGGCGTTCATATGGTCCACGGTCCCCGACCGCGGCGGCCCCCGCGACGCCTTCAACGTCTACCAGCTGCTGCACGAGTGGCAGGACTTCTCGCACCGCCTGCACGAGGCCGGACACCAGCCGTACTGCCTGGTGTGGCCCTGAGCGGGCGTCGACCGCGGTGAGGGGCGGGGCCTTCGGGCTCCGCCCTCGTCGTATCTGCGGACCCGGGCCCGGACGCCAGGTGTCACCTCTCGTACCCATGACGTTGCCGGTTGTCAGGGCCATGGGTAAGAATCGAGACACGTGAGGGGGCCCGCACCGCGGACGATGCCACCCGCCGTCCGTGCACCGCCGGGGAGGTCCCGCGCGCCGGAGGGCGACGGCGGCGACGGGCTCCGCCGGAGGAAGGACACCCCGTGGCCAGCAGCGCCGACAAGGCGAGGAGAGCGGCCCCCCGCCCGTCGACGCAGCCGGTCCCGGTGCTGACCGACGACCGCGTCCCCTACCTCGCGCGGCTGCCGGACGAGGCCGCCGCGGCCCTGGTCGAGGCCGGGTCCGCACTGCGGTACCCGGCGCGCACCGTCGTCCTCATGAAGGGCGAACCCTCCTCGCACGTCCTGCTGATCCTGGAGGGTTGGCTGAAGGTGACCGACGACTCCCCCGACGGCCACGAGGCGCTGCTGGCGCTGCGCGGGCCGGGCGACGTCATCGGGGAGAGCGCCGCCCTGGAGGGCACCTCCCGGTCCGCGTCGGTGACCGCCCTGGAACCGGTGCGCGCGGTGGTCGTGCCGGCCGACCGGTTCACCGCCTTCCTGGACCGGTACCCGGTCGCGGCACGCCAGTTGATGGCCGTGGTCACCGACCGGATGCGGGCCGCGGACCGCAAGCGGCTGGAACTCGCGGCCAGCGGCGTCAAGGAGCGGCTGGCCCGGCTGCTGCTGGAGCTGGCCCAGTACCACGGGGAACCCGTCGAGGAGGGCGTCCTCGTCAAAGTGCCGCTCACCCAGCAGGAGTTGGCCGGGGCGGTGGGTTCGTCCCGGGAGTCGGTCACCCGGCTCCTGCGCGAACTGCGGGAACGCGGCTGCATCAGCACCCGCCGGCAGTCCCTGGTGGTGATCAGGCCGGAGGTGCTGCGGCGGATCGGCGGCTCTGCGTAATCCGTCACATCCCCCGTGCGGCAACGGTCCTCCCGCATCCGCCGCCACGGGTGAATCCTGGTGGTGGGGGTGGATGCGGGACCGCCCGGGGGTTGCGGTCCGGCGTCCGCCCCCCACCCCGCACCCCGTCCGGCCCGGCGGGTCCGGTCAGGCGCTTCCGAGGAGACACTCATGGCGGAACCCAGCAACAAGACGATCCTGCTCACCGACGTGGAGGGCTCGGGGCGGCGGCTCGACAGCGAACGGCCGGTCATGCGCCGCATGCTCTACACCGTCCTGCACGAGACCCTGCTGGCCGCCGGCGTCGAGGCGGGCCGTTACCGCTGCGAGGACCGCGGTGACGGCGTCTTCGTCCTGGTCGACCCGGACCTGCCCAAGCCGCCGCTGCTGCGGGCCCTGCTGTCGGTGACCACGGAGCGGTTGGTCAGCATCAACCGGCTGGCCGCCGCGGGGGCCGGGCTCAGGCTGCGGATGGTCGTCCACGCGGGCGAGGTGGCCCTGGACGAGTACGGGGCCGCCGGCGCGGACGTCGACCACGCCTTCCGGCTGCTGGAAGCACCCTCGCTGCGCGCCGAGTTGGCCGCGACGACCGAGCCGAGCGTGCTGTGCGTGTCCGACGCGGTGTACCGGGGCGTGGTGCACCACGCCCACCCGGGCGTCCGCCGGGAGCACTTCCACCCCTTGGCGGTGGACAGCAAGGAGGGCCCGTTGCGGGGCTGGTACCACGACGCCTCGCGCCGGCACCGCGCCGAGGACGCCCGGTCGGCGCCGGCCGCGGACGCGCCGGCCGCCCCGGCCCCGGTGCTGCGGGCGCACACCGGCAACTTCTTCCTCGGCACCGCCACCATCGCCGGGGACGCCGTGGCGGGCGACAAGCACGTGGGCGTCCGCACCGCGCCGCGCCCGCGCCGCGAGCAGGAGGGGACGGGTCGGTGAAGCAGCACCCGGACCCGGCCGAGCGGCCCGCAGAGGCGGGCCCCGGGTCGACCGAGGAGCAGGACCGGGGCGCCGCGGACCCCGGGCGGGGCGCCGGCGAGCGTCCCCCGACGCCGCCCGCGGACGAGGAGCCGGCGCCGGAGGCGTGGGAGGCCGTCGAGCAGCTCTTCGCCCTCGCGCCGCACCTGCGCTCGGGGCGCGCCAACGTCATGGGCGACACCCGGGTCTCCGGTGACGTCGTCGCCGGGGACAAGCGCGTCGACCTGCACCTGCACGAAGGGGCTCCGCCCCGGTTGCACGCGGTCGGCCCCCTGCCGCCCGCCGAACTGGACCACGTGGCCGAGACCTTCGTCCCGGGCCCGCGCCACCGGGAGCTGTGCGCCCTGCTCACCGCCGGACGCGTTCTGGTGCTGCGCGGACGGACCGGCACCGGGCGCCGGACCGCCGCCCTCGCCCTGCTGCTGGAGGTCGGCGACCGGGACGGCGACACCATCGCCCTGGACCCGGGCACCGAGCCCGCGGACTTCGCCGAGCAGGTGCGGCCCGGCGGCACCCACGTGGTGGTGGACCCGGTCACCAGCCGGGACGGCCCGCTGCGCGACGTCCATCTGAACGCCGTCCGGCAACGGCTCGGCGAGGACGGGCTGTTCGTGGTCGTCACCACGCACGGCACCGCCACCCAGGAGGTGACGGCGCACGACTGGGAGCCGCCCGCGGCCCGGGACATCGCCCGGGCCCATCTGCGGCACGCCCTGCGCCTGCCGTCCCCCGCGGACGAGGAGGCCGAGCTCCACCGGCTCCTCGAACTCGCCCCGTCCACCCGCTACTTGGGGTCCGGGCCGGCGCCCTCCGACACGGTGGGGTTCGCCCGGCTGCTGGCCCGGCACGCCGAGGGCCACTGCGGTACGGAGGAACTCGACCGCTACGGCGACGCGCTGGCCGCGGAGGTCACCGGCGGCTGGTTCGACGAGAGCACCGGGTCGAGCGGGGTGAGCCTGCGCGACAAGGCGTTCCTCATCTCGCTCGCCGTCTTCGACGGGATGTCCTATCCGCTGGTGGCCGAACTCGGGGACCGCCTGCACCTGCTGCTGCACGCCGTCGAGGACCCCGAACGGAGCGCGGGACAAGCGGTCTTCGGCTCCTCCCTCGCCGAACGCCTGGTGCTGGCCCGGGCCGTGGAGTACGAGGACGAGGTCGACACCCCCTGGGGCCGGATGCCCGAGCGGGCCGTGGCCTTCCGCAACGCATCGGCCTGGCGGGCCGTGCTCGGGCACGTCTGGCACGACCACCCCGCCGTGCGCAGGCCCCTGTCGGCGTGGCTGGAGACGCTGGTCGCGGACCACCGGATCGCGGTGCGGCTGAGGGCCGCGGTGGCCACCGGGGTCCTGGCGGCCACCGACTTCGGCTACGCCTTCGGCCACTACCTGGACCCCTGGGCCGCCGCGCCGGAGGCAGCCCGACGACAGCTCGCCGCCTGGGCGCTGTACACGGCGGCCGAGCACGGCACGGACACGGCGGTGCGACGGCTGCTGTCCCTGTGGAGCCGGCGCCACGACCCGGCCCGCCGGTGGACGGCCGCCCGCACCTACGCCCTGCTGGGCAGCGCCACCGCCACCAGCGCCCTGCGGGACGTGGAGCTGATGGCCTCGACCGGCCCGGAGCCCGAACCGGTGCTGCGGGCCGCCCTGGAACAGGCCCTGGAGGCACTCCTCCAGGGACCGGCGGCGGTGACCGTCCTGGAGCGCCTGGTGCAGTGGCTGGAACCGCGTGGCCCCCTGTTCGACCTGGCCGCGGCGGGCTTCCTCCGCAGTGCCCGCCGGCGGCACTGGGCCGAGGACTCCGGGGCCACCGCATGGCCGCGGCTGCTGTGGCTGGCGCACCGGGACGACCGGGCCCGGCGGTGCGTGGTCGCGCTGTGGCGGGCCCTGCTGGGCGACCGGGCCACCCGGGACCCGGCCCGGGACGAACTGGCGCGGTGGGTCCGCGCCGCGGAGCGGGCGTCGGCACGGCCGCCGTGGCGCACCGCACCCGAGGACACCGGGCCGACCCCCGGGTGGGAGCCGGAGCCGGCGCCCGAGGAGCGGGTGTCGGACGTCGAAGCGGCCCTGGCCGACCTGCTCCCGCTGCTGGTCGGGACGGAGAACGACCGGGCGCGGTTGGACTACCTGCTGCGCCGGCACCCCGACCTGGAGGACGCCGCGGGCCCCACCACCACCCGGCTGCGGGCCGCCCTCGCCGACTGACCCCCGGGCCGCGCCCTCCCCGCGGGGCCGCGCCCGCACCATCCGATCCCCGCACTCCACCGCCGCGGGCGGTGTCCCGACCGCAGGAGCAGCACATGCCGATCGTCAACGACCCGGTGCGTCAGGTACGGAACCTGGGCCGCTTCGAGTTCGTCCGCAACCGACCGCCGACCTACGCCGAGCGCGCCCTGGTGTTCCTCACCTCCGGCGGTCGGCCCCGGACGTACCTCCCCAACCGGCAGCCCACCCGGGGCGAGTTGCTGAACAGCAACTTCCGGACCCTGTACGAGGTGGACATGGCGCTTCAGCGCATGTCGCTGGAGCACCGGCTGCCGAGCGAGGGGGACGCCGCGTTCTTCACCGCGGAGACCGATCTGACCTGGCGGGTCGTGGAGCCGGCCACCGTGGTGGAGCACCAGGTGCGGGACGTGCGGGCGCTGTTGGAGCCGCGGATGCTGACCCGGATGCGCCGGGCGAGCCGGCGGTACGCCATCGAGGAGAGCGCGGCGGCGGAGGTCGCGGTCGCGGAGGCCCTGGCTGCGGAGCCGCTCGCCGAGGACCTGGGGCTGCACGTCCTGTGCGAGGTGCGGCTCGGCCTGGACACCGAGGCGGTGGACCAGCTGTCCTCGCTGCGCGCCCTGGACTACACCAAGGACCGCACGCGCAGCGAGCACGAGTTGACCCGGTTGCGCACCGACAACGAGCAGGAGGTCATGGAGGCGCGCAGCACCTTCTACGCCCGGTTGCTGTCGCAGGGCGAGTTCGAGCGCTGGGGCGCCCACCTGGCGCAGAACCCGGCGGACATCCCGTTGGCGATCGAGTCCATCCGCGACGACGAGCGGGAGGCCAGCGCCAACCAGATCCGGGTCATCGAGCGGGTCCTGGACTCGGGGGCGGTGGAGGACCACATGGTGGAGGACGCCGCCCGGGCGGCGCTGGCGGCGGTGAAGGAGCGGCTGAACGACGCCGGCCGCGGCCGGACCCGCAAGCAGCCCCTGTACCGGGAGCAGTTGGAGCAGGGTCCTGCCCACCCGGACGAGGAGACGGACGCCCCCCAGGACCCGCGGTGAACGGCTTCGCGGAGTACGAGGCGCTGGTCCTGCCCGCCCTGGTGGCCGGCATCGCCGGGTACGTGCTGTTGCGGTGGGCGGCGGTCCCGCTGCTGAACCATGCGCTGACCGGCCTGGAGTGCCTGGTGAACGTGCTGGTCGCGGGGGTGCTGCTGCCCGAGTACTACTGGACCCGGGCCCAGCGCCGGTTGTCCGGCCAGGCCGCGCCCTTCGCCTACGCCTACGGGGACGCGGTGTGCGCGGTCGCGAGCGCCGGGCAGCGCTGTGCGGGCACGGTGCTGGGCGCGTTGCGCGAGGCGGCCGGGCGGCTGGGGCACCGGGGCTCGCTCTGCGGCGGGCTGTTGCTGGCGGCCGTGCTGGTGTGGTCCGGTCGGCCGTGAACCGGGGTGGAGCGGTGTCGACGGCCGACTCCGTCCACCGGTGTGCGACGCCGCGGAGGCGGGAGGACGGAGCCGCCGAACGAGAAGGCACCGAACGACGGGGCGCGGGACGGGAAGGCACCGGACGAGGAGGACCGACGATGACGGACGCCACACTTTCGACGGCCGGGGCCGGCGCGGGCGACCCGTGCCCCACCGGGGCCGCAGCGGGCGCGGACCCCGCCGTCCCCGCCCTCCCGGCCGCCGGGGCACAGACGGCGGAGCGGCTGCTGTCCGAGGTGCGGGCCGAGATCGGGCGGGCCGACACCAAGGCGTCGGTGCTCATCGGCGCCCTGGGGATGTGCGCGGGGGTCGTCCTCACCACCTACTGGAGCCATGTGCCGGTGAGCGGGCTGAGCCGCTTCATGGGCATGGCGACCCTGCTGACCTGGGCCTGTGCCCTGGGCTTCCTGTTGTTCGCGACGGCTCCCCGTTATCGGGCGAGCCGTTGGAGCAGCGGCGCCCCCCTGACGTACTTCCTGGACATCCGTCGGGCGGCGGGGTCCGGGGTGCTCGCCGACGCCCTGCGCACCACGGAGCGGGAGCCGTTGGCGGGGTTGGTGATAGCGCTGCGCGACACCAGCGACATCGCGGCGGCCAAGCACCGGTGGATCAGGACGGGGCTGGTGTGCTTCCTGGTGGGGGCGGTCGCCCTGGCGGGGAGCGCGCTGGCCGCGGTCTGACCCGGGGCGCACGCCCCGGTGGGACGGGGCCCGGCGCGGATGCTTCCCGCCGCCGCCGTCCGCGGCTCGTAACCCGATCCCGTCGAAGGGCGTTCCAGGGGTGTACGCCGTGCGCCCCTGCGCGGGCGTGCTGGGACGTGTGCGCGTGTGGTGCGCGGCGCGGTGGGAAGCGGGAGGCAGCACGTGCAACGACCGAAGTGTCGAGACGGGGGCGCACGCGCCGTGCCGGCCCGCGCACCGGCCGGCGCGGACGGCCGGCGCCCGCGGGGCCGCTCGGGACGGGGGCGCCGCCGGTGAGGATCACCTTCCTGCTGCACAACGCGTACGCGATCGGCGGCACCATCCGCACCACCTACAACCTCGCGGGCGCGCTCGCGGAGCGCCACGAGGTGGAGATCGTGTCGATGATGCGGCACCGGGGGGTGCCCCGGTTCGCCGTGCCGCCCGGGGTGCGGATCGTGCCCCTGGTGGACCTCCGTCCGGGCAGCGCGGACGCCGCGCTGCCCGCGTACCGGGAACCGGCCCGGGACTTCCCGGTCGAGGACAAGCGGCACCACCAGTACAGCCGGCTGGTCGACCTGCGGGTGCGGGAGTACCTGAGGGGCTGCGCGGCCGAGGTGGTCATCGGCACCCGGCCCGGGGTCAACGTGTACCTGGCGCGGTTCGGTCCGGCGGGCGCGCTGCGGATCGCCCAGGAGCACCTGCGCCACGACGCGCACGGCAAGGCCCTGCGGGGGGTGCTGGCCCGGCACTACCGCACCCTGGACGCGCTGGTGACGATCACCGAGGCGGACGCGGCGGCCTATCGGGCGCGGATGCGGTTGCCGGGGGTGCCGGTGGTCGCGGTGCCGAACATCGTGCCGGCGCCGGACGTGCCGCCCTCGGACGGCTCGGCGAAGGTCGTCGTCGCGGCGGGGCGGCTGGCCAAGGGGAAACGGTTCGACCTGCTGATCGACGCCTTCCGGGTGGTCGCCGACAAGCAGCCGGACTGGCGGTTGCGGATCTACGGCGGCGGGGCGGCGCGGGAGCGGCTGCAACGGCGCATCGACCGGTTGGCCCTGGCGGACCGGGCCGCGCTGATGGGGCCCCGCTCCCCCATCGAGCCGGAGTTCGCGAAGGCGTCCCTGCTGGTCTCCGCGTCGGACGCGGAGTCGTTCGGGATGACCCTGGTGGAGGCGATGCGGTGCGGGGTGCCGGTGGTCAGCACGGACTGTCCGCTGGGTCCGGCCGAGATCGTCCGGGACGGGGTGGACGGCCGGCTGGTGCCGATGGGCGACGGCGACGCCCTGGCGGCGGCGATGCTGGAACTGATCGACGACGACGCGGCCCGCCGGGCGATGGGCGCTGCCGCCCGGGAGGGGGCCCGGCGCTACGACCCGGCGCCGATCGTCGACCGCTACGAGCGGCTGTTCGCGGAGTTGGGCGCCAGCCGCAGGAGGCGCGGCTGGCAGCGCACCCGCGCCCGGTACGCGGCGTCCTTGGCGCGCCGGCGCCGGACGTTCCTGCGGCACGTGCGCGGCTCGCGGCCGGGGCGGTGGCTGCGGCGGCTGCGGCGCGCCCGACGGGCGCGGGGCGCGGGCGGCGCCGGGGCGTGAGCGTGCGCGGGGCGCCGTTCGGGCGCCCCGCGCACGGGGGGTGGGGTGGGCGGGGTCAGCGCACCTTCAGGGCGGCGAGTTGCTGCTCGAAGGGGACGACCCGGTCCTTGAGGGAGCCGGTGCCCAGCGGGCGGTCCTCCACCGAGCCGACGGTGCGCGGGGCCCGGCCCTGCGCCGGGCCGTCGCCCCGGTCCTGCGGGGGCACCTCGGCGGTGGGCCGGGGCGCCAGCAGGGCGGCGAGTTCCCCGGCCGCCCGGTCGACGCGCTCGGCGAGCCCCTCGGCGCCGAAGTCCTCGGACGCCGCGTACACCCCGGTGGGGACGACCACGGCCCGCAGGTAGCCGAAGAGCGGCCGGAGGGCGTGGTCGAGGACCAGCGAGTGCCGTCCGGTGCCGCCGGTGGCGGCGATCAGGACCGGCTTCCCGGTCAGCGCGTCCTTGTCGATCACGTCGAAGAACGACTTGAACAGTCCGCTGTAGGAGGCCGAGAACACGGGCGACACCACGATCAGCGCGTCCGCGTCCGCCACCGACTCCAGGGCCTTCTCCAGGTTCGGGCCGGGGAACTTGGTGACGAAGTTGTGCGCGATCTCGACGGCGAGGTCCCGCAGCTCGATCACCTCGACGTCGGTGTCCGGCACCCGCCGCACCGTGGACTCGGCGAGCCGGTCGGCGAGCAGCCGGGTGGACGAGGGGGCGCTCAGTCCTGCGGATACGACCACGAGCTTCATGCGCTCGTCACCTCCTGCTCCTTCGAGTGGTCGCCGGCGTCACGCGCGGCGAGCAGACTGGCGTGGGTGGGGGCCTCCGGCACGCCGGCCGGACGGTTCTTGGCGAACTCCTCGCGCAGCACCGGCACGACCTCCTCGCCGAGCAGGTCGAGCTGCTCCAGGGCGGTCTTCAGCGGCAGGCCCGCGTGGTCCACGAGGAACAGCTGGCGCTGGTAGTCGCCGGCGTACTCGCGGAAGGACAGCGTCTTCTCGATGACCTCCTGCGGGGAGCCCACGGTCAGCGGCGTCTGCTGGCTGAACTCCTCCAGCGACGGCCCGTGTCCGTAGACGGGCGCGTTGTCGAAGTACGGGCGGAACTCGCGGACCGCGTCCTGGGAGTTCTTCCGCAGGAACACGTGGCCGCCGAGACCGACGACGGCCTGTTCGGCCGTGCCGTGCCCGTAGTGGGCGTACCGCTCGCGGTACAGCTCCACCATCCGCTGGGTGTGCTGCTTGGGCCAGAAGATGTTGTTGTGGAAGAACCCGTCACCGTAGTACGCGGCCTGTTCCGCGATCTCCGGCGAGCGGATCGAGCCGTGCCAGACGAAGGGCGGCAGCCCGTCCAGGGGCCGCGGGGTCGAGGTGAACGACTGGAGCGGCGAACGGAAGTTGCCCTCCCAGTCGACCACGTCCTCGCGCCACAGGCGGTGCAGCAGCGCGTAGTTCTCGATCGCGAGCGGGATGCCCTGCCGGATGTCCTGACCGAACCACGGGTAGACCGGGCCGGTGTTGCCGCGGCCCATCATCACGTCGACGCGGCCGTTCGCGAGGTGCTGGAGCATCGCGAAGTCCTCGGCGATCTTCACCGGGTCGTTGGTGGTGATGAGGGTGGTCGAGGTGGAGAGGATCAGGTTCTCGGTGCGGGCGGCGATCCAGCCGAGCATGGTCGTCGGCGAGGAGGGGACGAACGGCGGGTTGTGGTGCTCGCCGGTCGCGAAGACGTCGAGGCCCACCTCTTCGGCCTTGACCGCGAGGGCCGTCATGGCCTTGATCCGCTCGTGCTCGGTCGGGACGCGTCCGTTCGTGGGGTCCGGCGTGACGTCGCCGACGGTGAAGATCCCGAACTGCATGGCTGCTCACCCTTCGAAATGGTTGATTCTTCAACTACATGTATCGGAACCGTACCCCACCTCCAGGTATTCCCGCACCTCGCGGGCGCACCCGCAGGGGCCAGGACGGCCCGCCCGCGCGCACCCTCCGGACCCCTCCGCCACACCCTCCGTCACGCGTCGTCACCGTCCGGCGGCTTCCAGCCCGGGTCCCGCCCGGTCAGCGCCAGCAGCCGCGCCCACCGGTCCGCCCCCGCCGCCGCCACCGGCTCGCCGAACATCCCCATCGCCCGCGCCGTGGGCGCCATCTCCGCCACCGCCCGCTCCAGCACGCCGACCACGCCCGCCCCGTCCGGATCCGGGTCGTACGGCACCCCGAGCGCCCGCGCCAGGTCCCAGCCGTGCACGGCCAGGTCCAGCAGCACCATGCAGCCCACCGTCCGCGCCGGCAGGTCCATCGCCCCCGTGGTGCCCTGCTCCGCGCCCGGCGACGACCACGCCCGTACCAGCTCCCCCACCGCCCCGGCGAACCCCTCCCGCCACTCGGGATCCGCGCCCAGCCGGTCGGGGGTGACACTGAAGTCGGACAGCCGCTTCAGGGCCAGCTCGCGGAACTCCACCACCACGTGGAACAGGTGGTTCACCAGCGCCCGCACGTCGTACTCGGCACACGGCGTCGGGGCGCCCCCGGCCGACCCGCCGGGCGGAACCGCCCGGACCAGCGCCGCCGCGGCCCGCCCGGCGGAGTCCAGCAGCGGGCCCAGCGGAGGCTCGGAAACGGGAGCGGCGCCCGTAGGAAGATCACTCATGTGTTCACCGCAAGAAGGCGCCACGGCCTCCGCTTGAACAAACGCGACACCTCACCACGAACACCCCCGCATACGATTCCCCCATGCCAGCGCCACGCCAAGACACCCGGGGCATCGTCAACGCCGCCGACCTGCTCAGCCGCGTACGCTTCCGCCGCCACGAACCCGCCCCCCGGCTCCGCCCCTACCTGGAGCACTACTGGCTGATCGACTGGGACCTCCCCCAGCCGTACGCCACCCACGTCGTCCCCCACCCGTCCGTCAACATCGTGTTCCAGCGGTACGCGCGCCAGGAACCGTTCGCCGAGGTCGCCGGCGTCGGACTCGACCTGTTCAGCCAGGAGATCACCGCCGTGGGCCGCGTCTGCGGCGTCCAGTTCCGCCCCGGCGGCTTCCGTCCCTTCGCCCCGCAGGCGCCCGTCGCCGAATGGACCGGCCGCCGCCTCGCCCTCCCCGCCGTCTTCCCCGACCCCGCCCACGCCCCGGCCCTCGCCGGCGCCCTCGACGCCGTCCTCGCCCCGGACGACGACCACGCACGCGTGGCCGCCCTCGACGCCCTCCTGCTGGGCCTCGGCCCGCACGGCCGGGGCCCCGAACCCGACCCCCAGGCCGACCTCGCCATGACCCTGGTGGACCGCATCCGCCGGGACCGCTCCATCCGCCGGGTCGGGGACTTCGCCCGCGACCAGGAACTCCCCGTCCGGTCCCTGCAACGCCTCTTCGCCGCCTACGTCGGCGTCGGCCCCAAGTGGATCATCCTCCGCTACCGCATCCACGAGGCCCTGGAACGCGCCGAGGACGAACGCGCCGTCGACTGGGCCGGGCTCGCCGCCGACCTCGGCTACGCGGACCAGGCCCACCTCGTCCGCGACTTCACCGCCACCATCGGCGTCCCCCCGACCGTCCACGCCGCCCACTGACCCCGCCCCGCACCAGACCGGACGCCCCCGCTCAGAAGCGGTAGACGTCCCCCGTGTCCAGCACCAGCACCTCGTGCACGTCGTTGTCCGGGTTGGTGTCCTGCGCACCGCCGCGCCACGGCGTGTCGATCCGCAGGGTCACCTCCGCCGGAGCACCCCGCAACACCAGCCCCACCTCCACCCGCTCCCCCAGCCCGCCCGCCGTCAGGGCGCCCGTACGGCACAGCACGGACGCCCGGCCCGCCCGCACGCACGCCCCCGGCAACGCCTGCTCGACGGCGAGCGGCACCGACCAGTCCAGCCGCACCGTCGCCCCGTCCACGTCGGACGGCCCGTGGTTCTGCGGGACGAGCACCAGATCGACCCGTCCGCCGGCCAGCGTCACGGCGCCGTGCTGCGCCAGGTCCGCCTCCACCACCGCCGGCTCCGCCCCGGCCGCCCCCGACGGCAGCGGCCCCGCTCCCCCCGCCACCACGCCCACCAGCACCACGGCCCCCACCGCCGCCCCGCGCCGGCCCCGGCGCCGCGTCCGCTCCACCGCCCCCGTACCGCCCGTCGACCCTGCTGCCCGCACCGGCCCGCGCCTCCTCCGCACCCAACCGAACGGCTCGCGCCCGGCCCCGGGTCGGGACGGCGCGGACCGGACGTCGAAGCCGGGCACCCGCACGGCCTCCGGGACGATGTATCCCCGCTGGAGTCCCGCACAGGCGCCACCCAACAGGTGATGCAGGCCACCCGCATGACAGCCTGGGCCCCATGCTGACCTCCCGTTCCGTACTGCTCTTCGCCCTCGCCGCCCTGTTCGAGATCGGCGGCGCCTGGCTCGTCTGGCAGGGCGTGCGGGAGCACCGCGGCTGGGTGTGGATCGGGGCCGGCGTCATCGCCCTCGGCATCTACGGCTTCGTGGCGACGCTCCAGCCCGACGCCGAGTTCGGCCGGGTCCTGGCCGCCTACGGCGGGGTCTTCGTCGCCGGCTCGATCGCCTGGGGCGCGGTCGCCGACGGCTACCGGCCCGACCGGTGGGACGTGACCGGCGCACTCATCTGCCTCGCCGGCATGGCCGTCATCATGTACGCACCCAGAAGCGGCAGCTGACCCCCTGACCGTCACGAAAAAGACCTGGTCAACAAGGGTGCCGCAGAGTTATCCACAGGCCCCCACACGATCCTCCGCCCCGGCCTATCCTGATTCCGGCGACGCAACCGCGCCACCAGCCGCCCGCAGGCCGAGGAGTCCCCGCATGCCCAGCACGGACACCACCCCCCTCTCCTCCAGCGCACCCCCGCCCGGGCGCACGGCGGTGGTGACCGGCGCCAGCAGCGGAATCGGCGCGGCCACCGCACGCCGCCTCGCCGCCGAGGGCTACCACGTGGTGCTCACCGCCCGCCGCAAGGACCGCATCGACGCCCTGGCGACCGAGTTGACCGCAGCGGGCCACCGGGCCACCGCCCACCCCCTCGACGTCACCGACCGCGCGGCCGTGGAGTCGTTCGCCGCCGCCCTGGAGCGGTGCACGGTCCTGGTGAACAACGCGGGCGGAGCCCTCGGCGCCGATCCGGTCGCCACCGGCGACCCGGCCGACTGGCGACGCATGTACGAGACCAACGTCCTGGGCACCCTGCACGTCACCCAGTGCCTGCTGCCCGCCCTGGAGGCCAGCGGCGACGGCACGGTCGTCGTGGTGTCCTCCACCGCCGGCCACGGCACCTACGAGGGCGGCGGCGGGTACGTCGCGGCCAAGCACGCCGAGCACGTCCTCGCCGAGACCCTCCGACTGGAGATAGTGGGGCGCCCGGTGCGGGTAGTCGAGGTGGCGCCGGGCATGGTGAAGACGGAGGAGTTCGCGACCACCCGGTTCCGCGGGGACGCCGAGAAGGCCGCCCGGGTCTACGCGGGGGTGGCCGAGCCGCTGACCGCCGACGACGTCGCCGACACCATCGCCTGGGCCGTCACCCGCCCCAGCCACGTCAACGTCGACCTCCTGGTGGTGCGTCCCCGCGCCCAGGCGTCCAACACGAAGGTCCACCGCGCACGATGACCGACGAACCGCACCCCACCGACCGACCGGCCGCCCCCGCGGACCCCGGCGGGCCCGTGCCCGGCCCGGACGGGCCCGGCGCGGCCGACGCCCGCCGCCACGCCGAGGAGAGACGCACCGAGCGCCAGGTCTGGTGGTACCTGGCCTACTTCCTCTTCGGCATCCACCTGGTCGCCTTCGTCATGATCTTCGCGGTGCGGCACGGCAAGTGACCGGGGCGGTGCGTCCGGTCGGGCCGGCCGGACGCACCGGCGGCCACCACGACCGACCGCACGCCGGCGCGCCTCGAAGGCGAGCGCCGTCACGGTCCCGGACGCCCGTCCCCGAGGGCCGAAGCATGTCGAGAGCAGTCGGCGCCTTGTGCCCGGGGCACACGACGGGGGGCAACGCAGAGGGGCGGGAGGGGAGGGGAGGGGGGAGGGCCCCCACCCCGTCACCCCTTCACACAAACGACCTGCTTCAGCTTGGCCACCACCTGCACCAGGTCCTGCTGCTGCCCGATGACCTGCTCGATCGGCTTGTAGGCGCCGGGGATCTCGTCCACGACCCCGGCGTCCTTGCGGCACTCGACGCCCCGGGTCTGGTCCGCCAGGTCCTGCACGGAGAACCGCCGTTTCGCCGCGTTGCGGCTCATCCGGCGACCGGCGCCGTGCGAGGCGGAGTTGAACGACTTCTCGTTGCCGAGCCCGCGCACGATGTACGAGCCGGTGCCCATGGAGCCGGGGATGATGCCGTAGTCACCGGAGCCGGCGCGGATGGCGCCCTTGCGGGTGACCAGCAGGTCCATGCCGTCGTACCGCTCCTCGGCCACGTAGTTGTGGTGGCAGGAGATCTCCGGCTCGAAGGCGACCCTGGCCGCGCGGAACTCCTTGCGGACGACGTCCTTCAGCAGCGACATCATCAGCGCGCGGTTGTACTTGGCGTACTCCTGTGCCCAGAAGAGGTCGTTGCGGTAGGCGGCCATCTGCGGGGTGCCGGTGACGAAGACGGCGAGGTCGCGGTCGACGATGCCCTGGTTGTGCGGGAGCGACCGGGCGACGCCGATGTGGTGCTCGGCGAGTTCCTTGCCGATGTTGCGCGAGCCGGAGTGCAGCATCAGCCACACGGAGTCGTCGGTGGCGATGCACACCTCCACGAAGTGGTTGCCGCCGCCGAGCGTCCCCATCTGCTTGACCGCCCGCTCCTGGCGGAAGTGCACCGCGTCGGCGATCCCCCCGAACCGGTTCCAGAATCCGTCCCACCCGGCGGTGGCGAACCCGTGGAAGCGGCCCGGGTCGACGGCCTCGTCGTGCATGGCGCGGCCGACCGGGATGGCCTCCTCGATCTTCGTCCGCAGTCGGGACAGGTCGCCGGGGAGGTCGCCGGCGGTCAGCGAGGTGCGGACGGCGGACATCCCGCAGCCGATGTCCACTCCGACCGCTGCGGGACACACGGCGTCCTGCATCGCGATGACCGAACCGACCGTGGCGCCCTTGCCGTAGTGGACGTCCGGCATCACGGCGAGACCCTTGATCCACGGCAGGGTGGCGACGTTCCGGAGCTGCTGCATCGCCCCGTCCTCCACCGTGGTCGGATCGGCCCACATCCGGATGGGTACCTGGGCGCCCGGAACCTCCACGTACGACATAGCGTCCTCTTTCCCCCATAACCGATAAAAAAGTAGTGAAGCGCAAATAACCGGAGCCAAGGTCACGAAAAGGATGGTGGACCGGCGTTCACGGCCGTGCGTGCGATACACATTGTGTCGGCCGGTCCCTCCCTCACGGCAAGCGATTAAGCCTCCGCAGGGCCCGGCCGCGTTCCCGCGCCCCCGGCGCGCACCGGATCGAGAGGAGCCATCACCGTGCAGCGGAAGGCGTACCCGCCGGGCATCGCCGTGCTCCTCACGGCGGCCCTGCTCACGGGCTGCACCAACGGATCCGACCCGGACGCCGAGCCGGCCGACGCCAAGCAGGGCGGCCCCGGGGCCACCGCGCCCGCCGCCGAACCGGGGCGCCACCGCACCCTGCCCGAGCCCTGCGGGGCCGTGGACCGCGACACGCTCGACTCGCTGCTGCCCGGCGTCAAGGAACAGCCGGACGAGGAGCAGCGGGAGAAGGCGTACCAGGGCACGGCGACCGCCACCTACGACACCGACCGCAGGGTCGGTTGCCGTTGGAAGGCCGAGTCGGTCGACGCCACCCACCACCTGCTGGTCGACCTGGAACGGGTGGTGTCCTACGACGGCGAGGTCAGCGACGAGGACCGCGCCCAGGAGGTGTACGCGGCGAAGGAGGCCGAGGCGGACCTGCCCGCCCCGACCGCGAGCGCCTCCGAGGAACCGTCCGGCTCCGCCTCCGCCTCGACGGCGCCCTCCGGCTCCGCCTCTCCGGACGCCACCGGGTCCACCGCCCCGTCCGAGGGGGCGTCGGGTTCGGGCGACCCGTCCGAGGGGGCGGACTCCGTCGAGGACCTGCTGCCCCGGGTGCTGGACGATCTCGGTGACAGCGCCTTCCTCGACGACGCGCTGACCTCCTCGGGCTCCGCCCAGCACCGGGAGGTGACTGTGGTGTTCCGCACGTCCAACGTGGTGGTGACCATCGGGTACGAGGCCCAACCGACCCTCGCCGGTGCGCAGCCCGACAGCAAGGAGATGCAGGACAGCGCGCGCGCCCTGGCGTCCCGGTTGGTCGAGCGGCTCAGCGGGTGACCGGCGTCCCCCGGTCGGCCGCTCCTTCCGCCACCGGCCCGCCCCTCACCCGTTCGGCGTACCGTGACCCTTCGGACCACGTCCCCGGGCCCACCGATCCACCGCGTCACGAGTGAAGGAACCATGCACCGACCAGCACAGCGACTCACCCGCATCCTCGTCTGCGCGGCCACCGCAACGGTGATCGTCGGCGCGGCCGGCTGCTCCTCCGACTCCGAGGGCGGCGACGCCAAGGAGGGCGGGCCCAGCGCCTCGGCCTCCTCCTCCGCCGCGCCGAGCGCCTCCAGCGCGCCGCCGGCCGTGGAGAAGGCGAAGTTCTCGCGGCTGCCCAACGCCTGCGAGGCGCTGCCTAAGAAGGTCCGCGAGGACCTCGTCCCGAACGCCAAGTCCGGCAAGGCCGGTTCGTCGAACGAGGCGGACTCCCGCGGCACCTGCTCGTGGAGCAGCCTCGACAACAACGGGGTGGACGGCTCCCAGTTCCGTTGGCTGACCGTCTCGCTGCTGCGCCTGGACTCGGACCAGTCCCGTGGCTCCGGCGAGGAACTCGCCCGGGAGTACCTGACGAAGCAGGTGACGGACGCCAAGGCCACCGCGGGCGCGAAGAAGCTCACCGCGACCCCGCTGTCGGGGGCGGGCGACGAGGCGCAGACCATCGCCTACGACCTGAAGAAGAAGGAGGGCACCTTCAAGCAGCAGACGGTCGTGGCGCGGGTCGAGAACGTGGTGGTGACGGTGGACTACAACGGCGCTGGCCTCGCGGGGGACGCGACGCCCGGCGCGGACGCCCTCACCAAGGCGGCGCAGCGGGCGGCCAAGGAGGTGGTGTCCGCGGTCGTCGCCGCCAACGACACCGCGGCCGACGCCGCCGAAGAGGACCCGAAGGACGACAAGGGCACCAAGGACGCGAAGGACGACAAGGGTGACGCCGGTGAGGGCGCCGGCATGTCCATGTCCCCGTCGAAGTCCTGACGGTCCGGGCCGGCAGGCCCCTCCGAACGGCCCCCGCCGCTCCCGGCGGGGGCCGTCTCCGTCCGCGGGGCGAGCCCGTGGAGTGACGCGGGACGCCCCGCGGCGCCTGCTCCGACGACCGGTCGGCAGCAGTCCCACCAGCCCCTCACCCGCACCTCTGAGCACATGTGTGCGACTCTGTTGCGCGCAACGGCCGTTCTGCGGCAGAGCGAAGCGCAGCACGCCCGGGTGGCGCAGGGAGGGGAACGACGGTGGCCCAGCCACTCAAGCTGACGCGGACCCACCGCATCCTCATCGGCGTGGTCATCGCCGGCGCGATCGTCATCGCGGGCATCGGCTTCGCCGGCTCCTACGCCGCGGTGCGGGAACTCGCCCTCGCCAAGGGCTTCGGGAACTTCAGCTACGTGTTCCCCATCGGCATCGACGCGGGCATCTGCGTGCTGCTCGCGCTCGACCTGCTGCTGACCTGGATCCGCATACCGTTCCCGCTGTTGCGGCAGACGGCGTGGCTGCTGACGCTGGCGACGATCGCGTTCAACGGTGCCGCGGCCTGGCCGGACCCGCTGGGCGTGGGCATGCACTCGGTGATCCCGGTGCTGTTCGTGGTCTCGGTGGAGGCGGCGCGGCACGCCATCGGCCGGATCGCGGACATCACCGCCGACAAGCACATGGAGGGCGTGCGGCTGACCCGGTGGCTGCTGTCGCCGTTGCCGACGTTCCTGTTGTGGCGCCGGATGAAGCTGTGGGAGCTGCGGAGCTACGACCAGGTGATCCGGCTGGAACAGGACCGGTTGGTCTACCAGGCCCGGCTGCGTTCCCGGTTCGGGCGCGCGTGGCGCCGCAAGGCCCCGGTGGAGTCGTTGATGCCGCTGCGGCTGGCCCGGTACGGGGTGCCGCTGGCCGAGACGGCGCCGGCAGGGCTCGCGGCGGCCGGCATCGAACCGGCCGTGCTGCCCGCCGCCGAGGTGACCCCGGGCGGGCCGGCACTCCCGTCCGGTCCGTCCGAACCGGACGGCCCGTCCGGGGCGTCCGGCGCCCCGGTGCTCGAACGGGAGCCGGACCGTCAGCTCGCAGCGGCCCGCAGCGGCTCCGCCGTTCCGGCCGGCCCCGTGCGCCGGGCACCCGGCGCGGACGCTGCCGAGGGGGGTGCGGGGGCGGAGGGCAACCCGTGGTTCGCGTCCGGTCAGCAGCAGCCCTACGAGGGCGGTTACGACCCCTCCTACGCACCGGACGAGCAGTACGGACACTGGTGGTCGGAGGACCAGCAGGGGCGGCGGCACCCGGTCGGCGGGGGCCCCGGTCGGGCGGAACCGCCGGTGGACCCGTTCCCGGAGGAGGCGTGGCCGGAGGGTGCCCTACCGGCGCCGCGGAACGTTCCGGAGGACGCGGCGGCGTGGTCCGAACCGCCGCCCGGGTACGTCGTGCCCGAGCCTCCGCGGCCCGGGTTCCGGGTACCGGCGGGGCCGAACCAGATGCGCCCGCTGGGTCACGGCACCGCTCCGGCCGACCGTGCGGCGGCCCCGGAGGTGCCGGGCGCCGAGGCCGTGGACCGCCCCGACGACCTGACGGAGCTTCCGGAGGTCCCCGAGGCGGCCGACCCGGCGGCGGACGACCGGCGCCGGCCGACGGAGCGGCGTGGTGGCGGGTTCCCGGAGGGCGTGTCCCGGGAGGACGCCTACTACCAGGTGTTCCGTCAACTGACCAAGGCCCAGGGCGGCATCCCGACCCCGGCGAGCTTCGGCACGGACCTCCGGGCCGCGTACGAGGTCGAGGAGAGCGACACCGCGTTGAAGCGCTACGTCAAGTCCTTCGGGGAGCGCCTCAACGCCGAGCTGACGGAGGACCACATCGCCTGAGGCGGGGGCCGACTCGACGGCCTCCCCCGGAGCGGTGACGCACCGGGGCCGCGGAGGCGGCCTCACCCCCGGGCCCCGGTGCGTCCGCGCTCGGCACGCCCCCGCCGGATCAGCAACGCTCCGCCCACCATCAGTCGCCAGAGGGAGTAACGGCCTCCGCCCCGACCGGGGCGCCGGTCGGGGCGGAGAGCACGCGGTCAGCGGTCAGCCGCCGAGCAGCTTGCGCACCCGCTCGGCGCCCACCGCGAGCAGCAGCGTGGGCAGCCGGGGGCCGGTGTCGCGGCTGACGAGCAGCCGGTACAGCAGGACGAAGAACTCCCGCTGGGCCACCTTCAGTTCGGCGGTCGGCTTGGCGTCGGGCTCCAGTCCGGCGAGGACCTTCGGGACGCCGTAGACGAGTCCGGTGAGCCCGTCCAGCGACCAGTGGGCGTCGAGTCCGTCGAGCAGCAGCCGCAGCGAGTCGCGGCCCGGTGCGTCGAGGGAGGCCAGCAGGGCGGTGTCGGGCTCCTCGCGGACCACCGTGCGGGCCTCGGCGGGGACGTACCGCAGGGTCCAGGTCTCGGCCCGGTCGAAGCGGGGCCGCACCTCGTCCAGGGTGCTCAGCGGGCGCTCGGGGTCGAGGTCGCCGAGGATGCGCAGGGCCTGGTCGTCGTGGCCGCCGGTGATGTCGGCGACGGACGCCAGGGTGCGGTACGGCAGCGGGCGCGCGGTGGCGGGCAGGGGGCCGGCGGCGGTGCCCACGGCGCGGGCGTGCGCGGCGGCGTCGGCGGGCAGCACCGTGCCGTCGGCGACCTTGGCGCCGAGCTTGTCCCACTCGTCGTAGAGCCGCTGGATCTCCTGGTCGAAGGCGATCTTGAACGACTGGTTGGGCCGGCGGCGGGCGTACAGCCAGCGCAGCAGCTGCGGTTCCATGATCTCCAGCGCGTCGGAGGGGGTGGGCACCCCGCCCTTGCTGGACGACATCTTCGCCATGCCGGAGATGCCCACGAACGCGTACATGGGGCCGATGGGCTGCCGGCCGCCGAAGATCGGGCCGACGATCTGCCCGCCGACCTGGAACGAGGAGCCGGGCGAGGAGTGGTCGACGCCGGAGGGCTCGAAGACGACGCCCTCGTAGGCCCAGCGCATGGGCCAGTCGACCTTCCACACCAGCTTGCCGCGGTTGAACTCGCTCAGCCGGACGGTCTCCGCGAAACCGCAGGCCGTGCACGTGTACGCCAGTTCGGTGGTGTCGTCGTCGTAGGAGGTGATGGTGGTGAGGTCCTTCTCGCACCCGCCGCAGTACGGCTTGTACGGGAAGTAGCCGACGACCCCCGAGGAGCCGTCCTCCTCGGCCGCGGCGCCGGAGCCCTCGGCGGCCTCCACCTCGGCCTCGTCCAGCGGCTTCTGCTGCTTCTTGGGGGCGGCCTTGCGGGTGCGGTACTGGGCGAGGATGGCGTCGATGTCGGCGCGGTGCCGCACGGCGTGCAGCACCTGCTCGCGGTAGGTGCCGGAGGTGTACTGGGCGGTCTGGCTGATGCCGTCGTAGTCGACGCCGAGCGCGGCCAGCGCCTCGGTCATCGCGGCCTTGAAGTGCTCGGCCCAGTTGGCGTGCGGGGAGCCGGCGGGGGCCGGCACCGAGGTGAGCGGCTTGCCGATGTGCTCGGCCCAGCCCTCGTCGACGCCGGCGGGCACCTTGCGGTACCGGTCGTAGTCGTCCCAGGACAGCACGTGGCGGACCTCGCGCCCGCGGCGCCGGATCTCGTCGGCGACCAGGTGCGGGGTCATGACCTCGCGCAGGTTGCCCAGGTGGATCGGGCCGGACGGGGACAGGCCGGACGCGACGACGACGGGTTTCCCGGGGGCGCGGCGCTCCGACTCCTCGATGACCTCGTCCGCGAAACGGGAGACCCAGTCGGTGGTCTCGTTGCTCTGAGCCACGATCGGCACGTCCTTCTTTCCCAGTGCTACCGAATGTTGCCGGTGGTTCGCCGGTAGTCGTCCCCGCTGTCCGGGACGGTCACGGCGGCACCCGGCCGGCCGGCCCGTACGGGCGTGCGAGGGCCGGTCCGTCCCATTCTCCCAGCTCCCCCCGCCGGGGACGAAAACGGCTCATCAGGGGCCCCGGGCCGCGTGGGATACTGGGCCCGGCCGGTAGGCGCCGGGCCCGCGACGCGGGCGGCGCGCCGGCCGGGAACCCTCCCAGACAGCTCCGGAAACACGAGCAGAACGGCACCCATCCATGGCTTCGGTCACGTCCCTTTCCGCTTCCGTCCACCAGCGCCTCGCGACGGCCCTACGGGCGGCCCTGCCCGAGGCCGGTTCCGCGGACCCGTTGCTGCGACGAAGCGACCGGGCCGACTTCCAGGCCAACGGCATCCTGGCTCTCGCGAAGAAGGCCGGGGCCAACCCGCGCGAGCTGGCCGCGACGGTCACCGACGCGGTGCCGGCCGGCGGGGTGATCGCCGGGGTCGAGGTCTCGGGCCCCGGCTTCCTGAACGTGACGGTCGCCGACCGGGCGATCACCGAGAACCTCGCGGCGCGGCTCGCCGACGGCGAGGGCCGCCTCGGGGTGCCGTACGCCGAGGCGCCGGGCACCACGGTCATCGACTACGCGCAGCCGAACGTGGCCAAGGAGATGCACGTCGGCCACCTGCGCTCGGCGGTGATCGGCGACGCGGTGAACCGGCTGATGGAGTTCACCGGCGAGACGGTGGTGCGCCGGCACCACATCGGCGACTGGGGCACCCAGTTCGGCATGCTCATCGAGTACCTGATCGACCACCCGCACGAGCTGGACCACGAGGCCGCCGGCGACGACGGCGACACCGCGATGTCCAACCTGAACCGGCTCTACAAGGCGGCGCGGGCGCTCTTCGACGCGGACGAGGACTTCAAGGCGCGGGCCCGCCGCCGGGTGGTCGCGCTCCAGGCCGGCGACCCGCGCACCCGCGAGCTGTGGCAGCGGTTCGTGGACGAGTCGAAGATCTACTTCTACTCGGTCTTCGACAAGCTGGACATGGAGATCCGCGATGCCGACGTGGTCGGCGAGTCCGGTTACAACGACATGCTGGACGAGACCTGCCGGCTGCTGGAGGAGTCCGGGGTCGCGGTCCGCTCCGAGGGCGCGCTGTGCGTGTTCTTCGACGACGTCAAGGGCCAGGACGGCCAGCCCACGCCGCTGATCGTCCGCAAGTCCGACGGCGGCTACGGCTACGCGGCCACCGACCTGTCGGCGATCCGCGACCGGGTGTTCCACCTGAAGGCGTCGACGCTGCTGTACGTGGTGGACGCCCGGCAGGCGCTGCACTTCCGGATGGTCTTCGAGACCGCCCGGCGCGCAGGCTGGCTGAACGACGAGGTGCGGGCCGTGCAGTTGGCGTTCGGCACGGTGCTCGGCGCGGACGGCAAGCCGTTCAAGACCCGCGAGGGCGAGACGGTGCGGCTGGTGGACCTGTTGGACGAGGCGGTCCAGCGGGCCACCGCGGTCGTCCGCGAGAAGGACTCCCTCCAGCAGCTGTCCGAGGCGGAGATCGCCGAGCGGGGCGCCCAGGTCGGCATCGGTGCGGTGAAGTACGCGGACCTGTCGACGTCCGCGAGCCGCGACTACAAGTTCGACCTCGACCAGATGGTGTCCCTGCACGGCGACACCAGCGTCTACCTCCAGTACGCCTACGCCCGCATCCGTTCGATCCTGCGCAAGGCCGGCGGGGACGCCCGCGCCGAGGCCCGCCCGGAGCTGGCGCTGGAGCCCGCGGAGCGGGCGCTGGGCCTGCACCTGGACCAGTTCGGCGACACGGTCGCGGAGGCCGCCGCGGAGTACGCCCCGCACAAGCTGACCGCGTACCTGTACCAGCTGGCCTCCCTGCTCACCGCGTTCTACGACAAGTGCCCGGTGCTGAAGGCCGACACGGCCGAGCAGCGCGCCAACCGGCTGTTCCTGTGCGAGATCACCGGGGCGACCCTGCACCGGGGCATGGACCTGCTGGGCATCCGCACGCCCGAGCGCCTCTGACGCGTCCGCGCCCGACGACGGGGGTCACGGCCGGCGGCCGTGGCCCCCGTCGCGTGCCGCCCCGCTCAGGGCCAGACCCGGGCCAGGCGCTCCAGGCCCACCCGGATCTCGTCCGGGGTGTGGGTGACGAAGCACAGCCGCAGGGTGGACGGGTCGGGGGCGTCGCAGTGGAAGGGCGCCCCCGGCACGTACGCCACCTCGTGGGCGACGGCCCGGGGCAGCGCCCCGGCGGTGTCGTACCCCTCGGGCAGCCGGGCCCACACGAACATGCCGCCCTCGGGACGGGTCCAGACGGTTCCCTCGGGCAGGGCTCCGGGGAGGCCGCCGAGCAGGGCGTCCCGCCGCTGGCCGTAGGCGGCGGCGACCCGGCGCACATGGGCGTCGAGGTCCCGGTCCGCGAGGTAGCGGGCGGCGGCGAGCTGGTTGACGGTGGGGGTGTGCAGGTCGGCGGCCTGCTTGGCGACCGTGCAGGCCCGCAGCAGCGCCGCGGGCGCCCGCAGCCAGCCCAGCCGCAGCCCGGGGGCCATCACCTTGGAGAAGCTGCCGAGCAGCACGGTGCGGTCGGCGGCGGCGTCCAGCGCGGCGATCCACGGCACCCGCTCCCCCTCGAACCGCAGCTCCCCGTACGGGTCGTCCTCCACCAGCCACAGCCCGCGCCGGGCGGCGACCTCGGCGAGGGCGAGCCGGCGGTGCAGCGGCACGGTCCGCCCGGTGGGGTTCTGGAAGGTGGGCACCGAGTAGAACAGCTTGGGCCGCAACCGGGCCGTGTACCGGTCGAGTTCGACCGGGTCGACGCCCTCCTCGTCGCCCGGCACGGCCACCACCCGGGCGCCGGCGAAGGTGAACGCCTGGATCGCGGCCAGGTAGCAGGGGCGTTCCACCAGGACGGTGTCTCCCGGGTCGACCAGGGACTGCGCCAGCAGCGACAGCGCCTGCTGCGAGCCGGTGGTGACGATCAGGTCGTCCGCGCCGGTGGGCAGCCCCCGCACGGTGGTCCGCTCGGCCAGGGCGGACCGCAGCGCGGGTTCGCCCTCGGTGGTGGCGTACTGGAGGGCCCGGGCGGGGGTGTCGGCGAGGACGTCCCGGAACGCGGCGGCGACGCCCGCCCCGTCGAACAGCTCCGGCGCGGGCAGCCCGCCCGCGAAGTTGATCACTCCGGGGCGCCCCACCACGGACAGGATGTCCCTCACCGGCGAACCGCCCACGGCGGCGGCCCGGGCGGCCAGCGGGGGCGGGGCCGCGGCAGCGACGCTCACATCGACTCCTCGAAGGTACGGGGCCGTTGGGCCCGGCGGTGCTGGTGGCCGCACACCCTAGCGAGGTACCTGCCGTCTACACCCACCGTTCCGCGATCCGGACGGCGCCCTCCCGGCCCGCCGGGTCCCCGGTGGACCACCGCATCCCCGCCTCCAGGTGGTCCAGGTAGCCGGCGTCGACGACCTCCACCACCACCTCGGCGTAGGGGTGCCCGTCGAGCGGCCGCCCGGCCAGCAGCCGCCAGGTGCGCCAGTAGTCCAGGTCGGCGGGGGCGTTCCAGGTCGCCATCTCCTCCAACCCGGGCTCCCACTCCTCGGGGTCGACGGCGGCCACCTCGCTCCACACCGGCACGTTGCGCAGCGGCCCGACCTCGTAGCGGGTCACGATCGCCGCGGCCCGCCGGGCCAGGGCGTCCGGATCGCTGAGGGTGCGCACCCGGCCGGAGACCTCGTCCCGGCCGGCACCGTCGAGGTCGTACACGTCCACCGCCCGGCGCCGGGGCTCGCGCACGGTGCACCCGTCCTCGGCCAGCAGGAAGCCGTCCTCGTCCACCCGCACCAGCCGACCGGCGGCACAGGCGTGCAGCTCGCGCAGTTCGGGGGCGAGCCGCAGGCCCGAGGCCCGTTCCCGGCCCCCTGCGTCGCCCCCGGCCTCCCCGGCCCGGAACCACGCCTCGGCCAGCAGTCTGACGGGGAAGGTCGCGTCCTGCGGCACCCGCACCGCGTCGGCGCTGATGAGGTGTATCCGACCGCGGAGGACGGCGCCCTCGACGCCGTCGACGGACACGGTGAACAGATCGGTCATGGAGCTTCCATTTCGCCCGGGCAACGGGTGATCACCGCCGATCACCACAGCCCCGACATTAACCGGCCCGACGCACCGTCAGATCACCTCTCTCCCAAGAGGGTTCGCCCGTTCGCACCCGGCATGACGGAGTGCGACCGGGCGAACACCGGGCGGTCCGTTCCCGTCCGGACGGCCCGGCGTCGACGGCGGGAAGACGATGCGGCACCCGCACGCGCGGGAGCCCGGCAGCACCGTGGGGTGCTGCCGGGCTCCCGTGCGTCCGGACCGCGTCAGTCCGTCAGTCCCCGCGCCACCTCGGTGGCCCAGTAGGTCAGGATCACCTGCGCGCCGGCCCGCTTGATGCCGAGCAGCGACTCCAGGATCGCCCGTTCCCGGTCGATCCAGCCCTTCTCGGCGGCGGCCTCGACCATCGCGTACTCGCCGGAGATCTGGTACGCGGCCACCGGCACGTCGACCGCGTCCGCGACCTTGGCCAGCACGTCCAGGTAGGGCCCGGCCGGCTTCACCATGACGAGGTCGGCGCCCTCCGCGAGGTCCAGCGCCAACTCCCGCATCGACTCGCGGACGTTGGCCGGGTCCTGCTGGTAGGTGCGCCGGTCGCCGGTGAGCGAGGAGCCCACGGCCTCCCGGAACGGGCCGTAGAAGGCGGAGGCGTACTTGGCGGTGTACGCGAGGATCGCCACGTCGTCCCGGTCGATCTGGTCGAGGGCGTCACGGACCACCCCGACCTGCCCGTCCATCATTCCGCTGGGCCCCACCACGTGGGCGCCGGCGTCCGCCTGCACCTGCGCCATCTCGGCGTAGCGCTCCAGCGTGGCGTCGTTGTCCACCCGGCCCTCGGCGTCCAGGACCCCACAGTGCCCGTGGTCGGTGAACTCGTCCAGGCACAGGTCCGACATCACCAGCAGGTCGTCGCCGACCTCGGCGCGCACCGCGCGCAGCGCCACCTGGAGGATGCCGTCCGGGTCGGTGCCGGCGGTGCCGAGCGCGTCCTTCTTGGCCTCCTCGGGCACCCCGAACAGCATGATCCCCGACACCCCGGCCGAGACCGCGTCCACCGCGGCCTTGCGCAGGCTGTCCAGGGTGTGCTGGTACACGCCCGGCATCGACCCGATGGCCACCGGTTCGTGCACGCCCTCCCGCACGAAGGCCGGCAGCACCAGGTCGGCGGGGGCGAGCCGGGTCTCGGCGACCATCCGCCGCAGCACCGCGTTCGACCGCAGCCGCCGGGGCCGGGCCCCGGGGAAAGAACCGTACCTACTCACGTTCCTCAGCTCCGTACCGTCACGGCCCGGGGTGCGCCCCGGGCCGTCGTACTCCCTGTACTGGTCCCAACCTACGGGGCCACGCGGCGGCGCCGGGCGCCCGGGCGACGCTCGCTGGGCCGGGTCACGTGCTCGCCCGCCTCCACCGCGGCGTCGCGGCGGGCGGCGCCGAAGTCGGCGAGCGCGGCGGCCAGCTTGTGCACGGACGGCTCGGGGGCCATCACGTCCACCCGCAGCCCGTGCTCCTCCGCGGTCTTCGCGGTGGCCGGACCGATGCAGGCGATCACGGTGACGTTGTGCGGCTTGCCGGCGATGCCGACGAGGTTGCGCACCGTCGAGGAGGAGGTGAACAGCACCGCGTCGAAGCCGCCGCCCTTGATGGCCTCCCGGGTCTCCGCCGGCGGCGGCGAGGCCCGCACGGTCCGGTAGGCGGTGACGTCGTCCACCTCCCAGCCGAGTTCGATCAGGCCGGCCACCAGGGTCTCGGTGGCGATGTCGGCCCGCGGCAGGAACACCCGGTCGATGGGGTCGAACACCGGGTCGTAGGGCGGCCAGTCCTCCAGCAGCCCGGCCGCGGACTGCTCGCCGGTGGGCACCAGGTCCGGCTTGACGCCGAAGGCGACCAGGGCGGCGGCGGTCTGCTCACCGACCGCGGCGACCTTGATCCCCGCGAACGCCCGGGCGTCCAGCCCGTACTCCTCGAACTTCTCCCGCACCGCCTTCACCGCGTTGACCGAGGTGAACGCGATCCACTCGTAGCGGCCGGTGACCAGGCCCTTGACGGCCCGCTCCATCTGCTGCGGGGTGCGCGGCGGCTCCACCGCGATGGTCGGCACCTCGTGCGGCACCGCACCGTAGGACCGGAGTTGGTCGGAGAGCGAGGCCGCCTGCTCCTTGGTGCGCGGTACGAGCACCCGCCAGCCGAACAGCGGCTTGGACTCGAACCACGACAGCCTCTCGCGCCGGGCGGCGGCCGAACACTCGCCGACCACGGCTATCACCGGGCGGGAGCCGTCCGGCGCGGGCAGCACCTTCGCCTGCTTCAGGGTCTGCGCGATGGTGCCGAGCGTCGCCGACCAGGTGCGCTGACGGGTCGTGGTGCCGCCCACCGTCACGGTCAGCGGGGTGTCCGGCTTGCGGCCCGCGGCCACCAGTTCCCCGGCCGCCGCGGCCACCGTCTCCAGGGTCGCCGAGACGACCAGCGTCCCGTCCGAGGCGCCGACCTCGGTCCAGCAGCGCTCGGAGGCGGTCCGGGCGTCCACGAACCGGACGTCGGTGCCCCGCTCGTCGCGCAGCGGCACCCCCGCGTAGGCGGGCACCCCGACGGCGGTGGCGATGCCCGGCACCACTTCGAAGGGCACCCCGCCCGAGGCGCAGGCCAGCATCTCCTCGGCCGCGTCGGTGTCCAGTCCGGGGTCGCCGGGCACCGCCCGCACGACCCGCTTGCCGCCCCGCGCGGCCTCCATGACAAGATTGGCCGCGTCCCTCAACACGGGACCACCGACGGCAGTTGACGCCCCGTCAGCGGCCTGACCCGGTGCGCCCACGGGCGACCGGGTGGAGGCCGCGTCCAGGACGGTGACACCCGCCCTGGCGTGCGCCCGGATCACATCGAGCACCTCGGGCTCGGCGATCAGTACGTCCGCACCCGCGAGCGCCTCCACGGCGCGCAGGGTCAGCAATCCCGGATCACCCGGTCCGGCACCCAGGAAGGTGACGTGCCCGTGCGCGGGAACGGCCAAATGGTTCGAGGCGGTGGGGCTCACTGTGCTCGCTCCCCCATCAGACCGGCCGCGCCCTTGGCCAGCATCTCGGCCGCGAGTTCGCGACCGAGCGCCGTGGCCTGCTCGTGCGTCGAGGGCACGGGACCGGTGGTGGACAGCTGCACCAGGGTCACGCCGTCGGTCGTGCCGACGACGCCCCGCAGGCGCATTTCCTTGACAATCTGCCCGTCGGCCAACAGGTCGGCCAGCGCCCCCACGGGCGCGCTGCAACCGGCCTCCAGGGCGGCGAGCAGGGCACGCTCGGCGGTCACGGCGGCCCGGGTTGCGGGGTCGTCCAGTTCCGCGAGCACGGCGGTGAGCGCAGTGTCCTGCGCGGTGCACTCGATCGCGAGGGCCCCCTGGCCGGGGGCCGGCAGCACGGTGTCGAGCGGCAGGAAGTCGGTGGCCTCGTCGATCCGGCCGAGCCGGTTCAACCCGGCGGCGGCCAGCACCACCGCGTCGAGTTCCCCGGAGCGCACGTACCCGATGCGGGTGTCCACGTTGCCGCGGATCGCGACCGTCTCGACGGCCCGGCCGTGATCGCGGGCGGCGGCGTTCAACTGCGCCATCCGACGCGGCGATCCGGTGCCGATGCGGGCACCGTCCGGCAGTTCGGCGAAGGTCAGGCCGTCCCGCGCGACGAGCACGTCGCGGGGGTCCTCCCGGCGGGGCACCGCGGCCAGCACGAGCCCTTCGGCAGGGGTGGTCGGCAGGTCCTTCAGCGAGTGGACGGCGAAGTCGACCTCGCCGGCGAGCAGCGCCTCGCGCAGCGCGGCCACGAACACACCGGTGCCGCCGATCTGCGCCAGGTGCTCGCGCGAGGTGTCGCCGTACGTGGTGACCTCGACGAGTTCGACCTCGCGTCCGGTCAGCTCCCGGACGGCCCGGGCCACGAGTCCGGACTGGGCCATGGCGAGCTTGCTGCGCCTGGTCCCCAGCCGCAGTGCCTTCTCAGTCATGCGCGGTTCCTGCCGTTGGTGACGTTCGGTGGGACACCCGTGGCGTGGGGGACGCCCGTGATGCCCCGGGGGGTGCCGGTCAGGCCGGGGGCGTCGGCGAGCCGGGTGAGGGTGGCGCCCTGTTCGGCGCGCGGGTCGGGGTCGCTCCAGCGGGGCCGGTCGGCGCGCGAGACGGCGGCGACGGCGTCCGGATCGAGGTCGAAGAGGGTGCGCAGGGCGTCCGCGTACCCGGCGCCGCCCGGTTCGGCGGCGAGCTGCTTGATCCGCACGGTCGGCGCGTGGAGCAGCTTGTCGACCACCCGCTTGACGGTCTGGGTGATCTCGGCACGTTCCTTGTCCGCGAGGCCGGGCAGTCGCCCCTCCAGGCGGGCGATCTCGCCGGCGACGACATCGGCGGCCATGGTGCGCAGCGCGACCACGGTGGGGGTGATGTGCGCGGCGCGCTGGGCGGCGCCGAAGGAGGCGACCTCGGTGGAGACGATCGCCCGGACCTGGTCCACGTCGGCCGCCATGGGGGCGTCGGCGGAGGCGTCGGCGAGGGACTCGATGTCGACGAGCCGGACCCCGTCGAGTCCGTGCACCGCCGGGTCGACATCCCGCGGCATGGCGAGGTCGAGCAGGGCGAGCTCGGAGGCCGGGGTGCCGGACACCGCGTCCTCGACGGCCCGTCCGGCGACCGCGTCGGCCACTTCCTGGGCGGTGAGGACCAGCCCGGAGGCCCCGGTGCAGGAGACCACGACATCGGCACGTGTCAGCTCCGCGGCCACCTTCTCCATCGGGACGGCGCGGGCGGACACCCCCGTTCCGCCGGGTTCGGTGAGGATCGCGACCAGGCGTTCGGCGCGCTCGGCGGTGCGGTTGGCGACGACGACCTCGGCGGCGCCCGCGCGGGCGAGGGTCGCGGCGGCGAGGGAGGACATCGAGCCGGCGCCGATGACCAGGGCGCGCTTGCCGCTCACCCAGGCGGTCGGCGAGCCGGCGGCGTCGGCCGCGGCGAACTGCTGGAGTCCGAAGGTGACCAGCGACTGTCCGGCCCGGTCGATCCCGGTCTCGGAGTGGGCGCGCTTGCCGACCCGCAGGGACTGCTGGAAGAGGTCGTTGAGCAGCCGCCCGGCGGTGTGCTGGTCCTGGGAGACGGCGAGGGCGTCCTTGATCTGTGCGAGGACCTGGCCCTCCCCGACGACCATCGAGTCGAGTCCGCAGGCCACGGAGAAGAGGTGGTGAACGGCCCGGTCCTCGTAGTGGACGTACAGGTGGGGGGTCAGCTCGTCGAGTCCGACCCCGCTGTGCCGGGCGAGCAGGGTGGAGAGTTCGGCGACGCCCGCGTGGAACTTGTCGACGTCCGCGTACAGCTCGATGCGGTTGCAGGTGGCGAGGACGGCGGCCTCGGCCGCGGGTTCGGCGGCGAGGGCGTCGTGCAGCAGCTTGGCCCGGGCGTCCTGGGACAGCGCGGCGCGCTCCAGCACGCTCACGGGCGCGGTGCGGTGGCTCAGCCCGACGACGAGGAGGCTCATGCCGGCATCACGGCGGGGACGTCCCCGTCGGGTCCCTCGTGCCCGGAACGGTCGGCCACGGAGGCGGAGTCCTCCGCCCCGGCGGCGGGCGCGGGGGCGTGCCCCGCCCCGGCGGGCTCCTCGCCGGCCTTGCGCTGCTCGTGGAAGGCGAGGATCTGGAGTTCGATGGAGAGGTCGACCTTGCGCACGTCGACGCCGTCCGGAACGCTCAGCACGGTCGGCGCGAAGTTGAGGATGGACGTCACCCCGGCGGCCACGAGCCGCTCGCACACCTGCTGGGCGGCGCCGGCGGGGGTGGCGATGACCCCGATGGAGACGCCGTTCTCGTCGATGATCCGTTCCAGCTCGTCGGTGTGCTGGACGGGGATGCCGGCGACGGGCTTGCCCGCCATCGCGGGGTCGGCGTCGATCAGTGCGGCGACCCGGAACCCCCGGGAGGCGAACCCGCCGTAGTTGGCGAGCGCGGCGCCGAGGTTGCCGATCCCGACGATGACCACGGGCCAGTCCTGGGTGAGCCCCAGTTCGCGGGAGATCTGGTAGACGAGGTACTCCACGTCGTAGCCGACGCCGCGGGTGCCGTAGGAGCCGAGGTACGAGAAGTCCTTGCGGAGCTTGGCCGAGTTGACGCCGGCCGCGGCCGCGAGCTCTTCCGAGGAGACCGTGGGCACCGAACGCTCGGAGAGCCCGTTGAGGGCGCGGAGGTACAGCGGTAGACGGGCGACGGTGGCCTCGGGAATCCCTCGGCTACGGGTCGCCGGTCGGTGTGTTCGGCCAGTTGCCACGGTGCTCCTGCGGGTAGAGCGGGGCTGTGGGCGGCCGTGAGTGCCGGGACCGCCCCGTCGACAGCAGGCTATGTCTTTGTGAACGCGTGCACAAAGATGGTGTCCGATTTGCCCGGCCAACGTGACCGGGGTCACGCAACCCGGTCGCGCGATCCGGGAACCATCGCGCCGACGCCCTGAACGCTCACCTGAAGGGGGCAAAGCGGTACACACTCCTCAACACAACCCCACCCCCGAAGTCGAACCGAAGCCAGCTGGCATGTGAACAGAGACGATCGTAACCCGTCTTTTAGCACTAAAATACCCACTCGACCTCGAAACGCCCCCTATCGAGCACCCCTTCCGGCCAACCCCCGCCCACCCCGCCGGAGTCGACGCCCTCGCCGCCGCGACCGGGGCACGCCCCACCCGTCACGCACGCCCCGACGAGGGCTGCCGCCGCCACCACGAGACGGAGGGGAACGGAAGCAGCACGGGGCCGTGCTCATTCGGTCAGGGCGCGACGCAGCCGCTCCTCCTTGACCCGCCAGAAGTCGTGCTGGGCCCCGTCCACCAAGACCACCGGGATCTGCTCCCAGTAGAGACGGTGCAACTCCTCGTCCCGGGTGATGTCCTTCTCCTCCCAGGAGGCGCCCACCTCCGCGCACACCTTCTCGATCACGACCCGGGCGTCCTCGCACAGATGGCAGCCCGGCTTCCCGATCAGCGTCACCAGACGCTCCGCGGGCGGCTTCTTCTGGGCACGTCGAAACAGGGGAGTCATGCCGCCATTCTCCCCCCCGGCCGCCCCGGCGCCGGGCCCGCGGCCCGTTCACCCGTCGTCGGCCGCCCGTTCACCGGGCCGCTCCCGGGCGTGCGGGGCGCGGCCGAACGGACTGGTTATGCTCACGGCATGGCCGCTCTTCGATGGCTCACCCCCCGTAGGCGCCCGGCCACCGCACGGAGCGTGCTGGCCGGTGAGGCGTCGGCGGAGGCCGCCCGCAAGTCCTCCAGGGACGACGCCGTCACCGCCGTCCTCGACGGTTCCGAGGCCCGGGAGGCCCCCGCCGAGGCCGGGCCCGCGGAGGGGGAACCCGAGTTCCCGGTGGCCGGCGACCCGCACGCGGCCGCCTTCTTCGACCTGGACAACACCGTGATGCAGGGCGCCGCCCTCTTCCACTTCGGCCGCGGACTGTACAAGCGGAAGTTCTTCGACACCCGGGAGCTGACCCGGTTCGCCTGGCAGCAGACCTGGTTCCGGCTGGCCGGCGTCGAGGACCCCGAGCACATGCAGGACGCCCGGGACTCCGCCCTCTCCATCGTCAAGGGCCACGGCGTCGCCGAACTCATGGCGATCGGCGAGGAGGTCTACGACGAGTACATGGCGGACCGGATCTGGCCCGGCACCCTCGCCCTCGCCCAGGCCCACCTCGACGCGGGCCAGAAGGTGTGGCTGGTCACCGCGGCACCGGTCGAGATCGCCACGGTGATCGCCCGCCGACTCGGCCTGACCGGTGCGCTCGGCACCGTCGCCGAATCAGTCGACGGGGTCTACACCGGCAAGCTGGTCGGCGAGCCCCTGCACGGCCCCGCCAAGGCGGAGGCGGTCCGCGCCCTGGCCGCCGCCGAACGCCTCGACCTCGACCGCTGCGCCGCCTACAGCGACTCCCACAACGACATCCCCATGCTGTCCCTGGTGGGCCACCCGTACGCGATCAACCCGGACGGGAAGCTGCGCAAGCACGCCCGCACCCTCGGCTGGCGGCTGCGCGACTACCGCATCGGCCGCCGGGCGGCGAAGGTCGGCATCCCCGCGGCGGCGGGCGTCGGCGCCGTGGCCGGAGGCACCGCGGCGGCCATCGCCCTGCACCGCAGGACCCGGCGCTGACCCCGGGCGGACCGAACCCCCCGGTCTGCTCCGTCCGCTCCGCCCGACCCTCGTGGGTCGCCAGAAACCGCCACAACACACCCCCCTCCTTTCCCTGAAACGATCACCTTCCAGCAGTAATCGTTCACGCTCCGCCAGTCGAACGAACACCAAGCGATACCAGAACCGCTCTATTCGATGATTTGAGCAACTGGGCGTAGCACCACCTACACGAAGCGTTATTCTCCTCAGACGCAAACCGGTACCCACGCGTCGCCACGACGGGTGAACGGTCCCGCACTGCACGTGATGCAAGCTCTGCCTCTGGGAGTCCCGTGTACCCACACGTCGGGGTTGACGCCTCGGGCCTGGCTACGCTGCGCGCAACGGTCCTCGACCACCTGCGCGGCTTCGTCCCCACCGCGTACGCCGTCCCCGCATACGCAGTCCCCGCACCCGCCACACCGTCCACTCGGCGCCAGACCGCCCTGACCGGCCTCACCGACTGCCTCCGCCCCTCCGCCCGCACCACCCGGGCCACCGGTCCGACCGGCCGGTGCTACGCCCTGGCCGAGGGCAGTCCCACCACCGTCACCCGCCGCGCCCGCGGCGGCGCCGCGACCACCGCCCGCCGCCCCGCCGCGGACAGCGACAGCGCCCGCATGATGGAGCTGGTCGAAGCGGCCCAGGCCGGCGAGACCGAGGCGTTCGGCCGCCTCTACGACCAGTACAGCGACACCGTCTACCGCTACATCTACTACCGCGTCGGCAGCAAGGCGACCGCCGAGGACCTCACCAGCGAGACCTTCCTGCGGGCGCTGCGCCGCATCGGCACCTTCACCTGGCAGGGCCGCGACTTCGGCGCCTGGCTGGTCACCATCGCCCGCAACCTGGTCGCCGACCACTTCAAGAGCAGCCGCTTCCGCCTCGAAGTCACCACCGGCGAGATGCTCGACGCCAACGAGGTCGAGCGCAGCCCCGAGGACTCCGTCCTGGAGGCCCTGTCCAACGCGGCGCTGCTCGAAGCGGTCCGCCGCCTCAACCCCCAGCAGCAGGAGTGCGTGACCCTGCGCTTCCTCCAGGGCCTCTCGGTCGCCGAGACCGCCCGCGTCATGGGCAAGAACGAGGGCGCGATCAAGACCCTGCAGTACCGCGCGGTCCGCACCCTCGCCCGGCTCCTCCCGGACGACGCCCGCTGACGCACCCCCTCCCCGCCCCCGGGCGGTGCCCCGACACCCGGCACCGCCCTCCCACCGGCCCCACCGTCCCCCTCCAGCGCCTTCCCCCACGGTGTGCGATCATCAACTCACCTTCAGTGACGGACACTTGGCCGGCGCGCCCGGCCGCCGTTCGTCCGTAACCGAACGACCGCACCGCTCGTTGTCCGGGATACAGGCTCCCTGCGGTCACGCCCCGACCGTCGCCGCTCACTCGAACGAGTGGAGACCGCCAGGGAATGGAACCCCCAGGACCCCCGGGGGAGTCGACCGTCACGATGAGAGGAGGTGCCGCCAGTGATCGCGAACGTATCGGCACACCGGCGGGCGAACGCCTTCGCCCGGGCCCTGGAGGAATCGGGCCCGCAGCCCCCCGACCCGGACGCCCCGTCCGCCGAACCGGGCCGGAGCACCGGCGAGCAGACCGCGCCACCGGAACTCGGCCGGATGCTCACCCTGGCGAACGGCTTGACCGCCCTGCCCCGCCCCGCCCTGGACCCCGACGTCCGGACCGTCCAGCGGGCCCAGCTGGTGGCCGCGATGGAGGCCATGCTGAGGGACGGCACCGGCGGTGAGGCCACGGACCCTTCGGTGCCCGAGCAGCGGACCCGCACGGGGACGAAGGGCGCCCACCGGGCCGGACCGCTGCGCAAGCTACGCCCCCGCACCCGACTCACCAAGGGCCTCGCTGCCGGCGGTCTCACCGTGACCGTGGCTGCGGGCGCCTTCGGGGGCGTGGCCGCGGCGAGCGGCGACGCCCTCCCCGGTGACACCCTCTACGGACTGAAGCGCGGCATGGAGGACGTCAAGCGGAGCCTCGCCGACGGCGACTCCGACCGGGGCGAGCTCTATCTCGACCAGGCGTCCACCCGACTCAGCGAGGCCCGCCGGCTGATGGACCGCGGCCGGTCCGGCCACCTCGACCACGAATCCGTCGCCGAGGTCCGCCGCACCCTGAACGGGATGCGCCACGACGCCGCCGAGGGGCACCGGCTGCTGCTCGCCGCCTACGAACGGGACGGCTCGCTGGGCCCGATCCAGTCGCTCTCCTCGTTCTCCCGCGCCCACCGCGAGAGCTGGTCCGCCCTGCGCGACAGCCTGCCCGTGCAACTCGGCGACGTCAGCGCACAGGTCACCTCGGTCTTCGACGCCATGGAGCACGAGGTCGACCCGCTGCGCTCGCTGCTCCCCCGGCCCCCGGCCCCCAGCGACCCCGCGGGCACCGGGCCGACCACCGGGCACGTCCCGTCCACCGCACCGTCCGAGGGGACCGGCAGCTCCGCCTCCCCCGGGCCCGGTGACGGGCGGGAGGGCACCGGGGACGCCGAACGCGGCACCGGCGGCGCCGAGGACGCCCGCACCCGACCCTCCCCGTCCGCCTCCGGCGAGAGCGCGGACAAGCCGGGCAAGGGCGAGGGCCTCATCGGCAGCGGCACCGGCGGTCTGCTCGACCCCGACCGCAGCCCGGACGGCCCCAGCCCCTCCGGCAAGGCGTCCACGGACCCCGAGCCCGACGTCACCCTCCCGCCGCTGCTGCCCGGCCTGATCCCGGGCCTCGGCATCGACGGCGAGAACGCCGGCCCCTGACCCGGCCCGCCCCGACCACGGGGGCGCCCTTCCCGACAGGAGGGCGCCCCCGTTCGCGCACCCGGCCGGCGGGTGCCTAGAAGAACACCGACCGCCGCCCCACCAGCAGCTTGTACAGCGTGTGCTGGATCTCCTCGCGCACCCGGTCCGTCAGGTTGAACATCAGCATCGGGTCCTCCGCGGCCTCCGGCGGATGGCCGTCCGTCGCGATCGGCTCGCCGAACTGGATCGTCCACTTCGTCGGCAACGGCACCGCCCCCAACGGTCCGAGCCACGGGAAGGTCGGCGTCAGGGGGAAGTACGGCAGGCCCAGGAGCCGCGCAGCGGTCCTCGCGTTCCCGACCATGGGGTAGATCTCCTCCGCCCCCACGATCGAGCACGGCACGATCGGCGTTCCGGCCCGCAGCGCCGTCGACACGAAGCCGCCCCGACCGAACCGCTGGAGCTTGTACCGCTCCCCGAAGGGCTTCCCCAGGCCCTTGAACCCCTCGGGCATCACCCCCACCAGTTCGCCGCGGCCGAGCAGGGCCTCCGCGTCCTCGGCGCACGCCAGGGTGTGCCCCGCCTTGCGCGCCAACTCGTTGACCACCGGCAGCGCGAACACCAGGTCCGCCGCGAGCAGCCGCAGGTGCCGTTCCCCCGGATGGTGGTCGCGCACCGCCACCTGCAACATCAGCCCGTCCCACGGCAGGGTCCCCGAGTGGTTCGACACGATCAGCGCGCCGCCCTCGGCCGGGACGTTCTCGATGCCGCGCACCTCCACCCGGAAGTACTTCTCGTACACCGGCCGCAGCAGGGCCATCAGCACCTGGTCGGTCAGCTCCCGGTCGAAACCGAAGTCGTCGACCTCGTACTCCCCGGTGAGCCGCCGCCGCAGGAACGCCAGGCCGCTGCTGACCCGTTCCTCCCAGCCACCCGCTCCGGGCCCTCCGCCGGCCGCCCCGGACGGCTCCGGGTCCTCCGGCACGGCCGGTGCCCCGGGCAGGGCGGTGACCTCCGCCTCCCGCCCGGGGGCCGCCGCGGGCCCGGTGCGGGCCGGCGGTCGGCGCCGGGCCGCCCGCGACCGGTCGTCGTCGAACGGTATGACCTTGGCGTCCGCCATGGTGCTGCGCTCCTCGATCCGCGCCCCGCCCGACCGTTCCCGGCCGCGCCCACGGGCGCACTGCTCAGGTCCGGGTGGGGCCCGCCGACGCGGGCGCCGCGAGTTCCGCGATGCGGTCGACCGCCTCCGCCACCCGCCACGGGGGCAGCAGCCCGGGGCCCCGTCCCCGGGCGAAGTCGGCGAACGCCTCCGCGGTCGTGTACCGGGGGCGGTAGCCGAAGGTCTCGTGCAGCTCCCGGGTGGCCACCACCCGCCCGTACGTCAACTGCCGCACCTGTTCGGGCGGGAACCGGGTCGCCCCCAGGGCGCGCAGCGCGGCGCCCGCCCGGGTCACCGCCGGCAGCGGGCCCGGCACGGTGGGCCGGCCGAGTCGGCGCGCGCACTGGGACAGCGACAGCACCCCGTCCCCGGCCACGTTGAACGTTCCGGTGGTACGGGTGCCGGGCGCCGGCTCGCCGGCCGCGCGCCGCAGCACCTCGACCACGTCGTCCTCGTGGACGAACTGGAGGCGCGGGTCGTAGCCGAACACGGTGGGCAGCACCGGCAGCGAGAAGTAGTCGGTGAGCGGGGTGTCCGCGGCCGGCCCCAGCACGTCGGCGAAGCGCAGCACGCACACCGCGACGTCGGGCCGGCGGCGGGCGAACCCGCGCACGTACCCCTCGACCTCGACGACGTCCTTGGCGAACCCGCCGCGCACCGCCCGGGGCGGCGTGCGTTCGGTGAACACCGCCGGATCGCGCGGCGCCGAGCCGTACACGGCCGTCGAGGACTTCACCACCAGCCGGCGCACCGCGGGCGCCTTCTGGCAGGCGCCGAGCAGGTGCATCGTCCCGATGACGTTGGTCTCCTTGCGCCCGGCCCGGCCACCACCGCCCAGGGGGGCGGCGGCGACGTCCAGGTGCACCACGGTGTCCACGGCGTGGTGGGCGAGCAGCCGGCCGAGGGTCGGCCGCCCGATGTCGGCCCGGACGAACTCGGCGCCGGGCAAGGGGTGTCGGGGCGCCACCGCGTCGACGGCGACCACCCGTTCCACGCCCGGGTCCCGCAGCAGGCCGCGCACCAGCGGGCCGGCCACCCGTCGAGCCGCTCCGGTCACGAGCACGACCTCGCCCACGTCCCCGCCTTCCGCCGTGCGCCCCGGCCCCGCGGTTGCGACGACCGTCCGGCGGGTGCCCTCACGGTCACGTTAGCGGGTCCCCCGTTCGGGCCGGCGGCCGGCAGCCCCGGCCCCGGACACGACTGTGGCCCCTCCACCGCGGTGGAGGGGCCACAGAACACGCCGTCGCGGCGTCACAGCGAAGCAGTTCCCGGGGACGGCCCCTCGGCACCATCGCCCTCGAAGCTCCGGAACACTGTCCCGGAGCCCCGGACGACAACCGTCGACCGCTCCCCTACCGAGGGGAACTACTTCTTGTTGCGACGCTGCACGCGAGTGCGCTTGAGCAGCTTGCGGTGCTTCTTCTTCGCCATCCGCTTGCGCCGCTTCTTGATTACAGAGCCCACGTCAACCCTCGCTCACTTCTTGGACAACCCCTGCCTGGGCAGGGACAATCACTCGGTGCGGGGCTGCATTGGGGCCCACACGACCTACGAGGGGCTAGCCTACCCCGCCCGAGCGCCAAGCCTGTAATCGAGGCGACGACCGGGCGACGCTCAGGCGGTGTCCACCCCCACGTAGGAGTCACGCAGGTACTCGTGGACAGCGTTCTCCGGTACTCGGAAGGACCTCCCCACCCTGATCGCGGGCAGATGACCGCTGTGCACCAACCGGTACACGGTCATCTTGGACACTCGCATCACCGAGGCGACTTCCGCCACGGTCAAGAACTGGACCTCGCTCAGAGGCCGATCGGCAGCAGCCATGATCACACCTGAACCTTCCACACATGACGGGCACCGGCTTCCCCTCCGGTGACTCCTCGTCGCTGTGCGCTCACTCCCCAGATTAGGGGCGGGTGATGCGAGTGGGGAAGAGGAGCAGCGATCGGCGGCCTACTGTGACAGACACGCTCGTTTGAGTACATAGCGAGTAAGCGGTCGGTAGTAAACGGACCGCGCAGCGTCATCGAGCGGGACCACCACCGAGACCCTTCCCTCGGCCTGGCCCACGAAGGGTGCGGGATCGTCGGAATCCCCCAACCCGATGCTGTCGAACCCCAGCTGACCTGCTCCGCAGACCCAACCGTGGTCCCCCACCACCAGTCCCGGCAACGGCCCCGAACCGGCCGCGCAGGCCGCCAGCGCCACCCGTACGGGCAGCGGTGAATGGGTGTGCGCGCCGGGCGCACACCCCCGTTCCAGGGGCTCGCGTTCCCGGACGAGCGCGACCCCCCGTACGTAGTCGAGCCGATGCCCACGCACGCCGAACCGGGTCGTTATGTCGACAGAGCAACCCGCTCCCGGGGTGAGGACTTCACATCCCGCCGCCGACAGGGCACCGGCCAAACTGGCGTAGAAGTCCAGCAGCCGGTGTGGATGTCCCGTCCCCAACAGCACCGGCTCCCGCCGTTCGACCGCCCGCGCCAGCCGCTCGGCGAACGCGTCCAGCGCCGCCACGGTCCGCCCCGGGTCGATCACGTCCCGCCCGGTGCGGCACTCGGGGTCGGCGGACACCCCGCACCGTTCGGCCATCAGCCCCATCACCTGGCCGGCGTTCCACTCCCCCGCCGGGTCGAGCCCGCATAAGGCCCGCGGGTCCCGTTCCGCGAAGAGCCGGTACCGCCGCAGGCTCCCCTCGCGCGCCGTCGCCACCTCCCCGGCCAAGCCGACCCGCACCACGTACCGCCGCATCCAGCCCTCGCCCGTCATGTCCTCATGGTCGGCCAGCGGGGCCCGTCCCGTCCCGCGAACGGCCACCGCCCCCACGAACGGCGCAGCGGTCCACGGCCGCGGCTCAGGCGAGCAGTCCCCGCAGCGGGAACGCCGCCCGCCGCGCCGCCAGCACGGCCTGGTCGAGCCGGTCGGCCGGGTCGTAACCCGCCTCCCAGTCGGCCCACTTCACCGGCCAGCGACCGTCCGTCATCCGCCGGGGCGCCGACATCCGGGTCTTCGCGTACGCCTCCTGACGCCAGCCCTGCGGCACCTCGGTCGACGGCTCGACGGGCGCCCCCGCCGCGATGCCCACCAGGTGCGTCCACGACCGCGGCACCACCTCGACCACCGCGTACCCCCCTCCGCCCAGGGCCACCCACCGTCCGCCGTCGGCGTAGGCGTGCGCCAGCTCGTGGCAGGCCGTCTGGACGGCCCGCTGGGCGTCCAGGGACACCGCGAGGTGCGCGAGGGGGTCCTCGAAGTGGGTGTCGGCCCCGTGCTGGGTCACCAGCACCTGGGGCCGGAAGTCGGCCAGCAGCTCCGGTACCACCGCGTGGAAGGCCCGGAGCCACCCCTCGTCACCGGTGCCGGCCGGTAGCGCCACGTTGACGGCCGAGCCCGCGCCCGCTCCGGTGCCCGTCTCCTCGGGCCAGCCGGTACCGGGGAACAGGGTCCGCGGGTGTTCGTGCAGGGACACCGTCAGCACCCGCGGATCGGCCCAGAAGGCGGCCTGCACGCCGTCCCCGTGGTGGACGTCCGTGTCGACGTAGGCGACCCGTTCCGCCCCCAGCTCCAGCAGCCGGGCGATCGCGAGGGCAGCGTCGTTGTAGACGCAGAACCCGGCGGCGGCGCCGGGCATCGCGTGGTGCAGTCCGCCGGCGAAGTTCACCGCGTGCAGGGCCTCGCCCCGCCACACCGCCTCGGCGGCCCCCACCGACTGTCCGGCGATCAGGGCGGACGCCTGGTGCATCCCCGGGAACGCCGGGTCGTCCACCGTCCCCAGTCCGTACGCCGGGTCCGCCGCCGCCGGATCGGCGGAGGCGGCCTTCACCGCGTCGACGTACTCCTGCCGGTGCACCAACCGCAGCGTCGGGTCCCCGGCCGGCGGGGCCGCGACCACGTCCACCCGCCGGTCGAGCCCGAGGGCCGCCACGAGGCTCCGGGTGAGGTCCAACCGGACCGGGTTCATCGGGTGGTCCGCACCGAAGTCGTAGCCCGTCACCGCTTCGTCCCACATCAACTGCGCGTGGCCGCTCATGAACGCCACCGTATCGGTCCCCGGGGCGGTGCCCTCAGGCCAGCAGGCCGTACAACTCGTCCATGTCACCGAAGAGTCCGGTGACCTCGCCCAGGCGCTCGGCCGGCATCATCGCGGTGAACCCGTACACGTCCATTCCGGCGGCCACCGCGGCCCGGACGCCCAGCGGACTGTCCTCCACCACCACGCACCGCCGGGGGTCCGCGCCCATCCGCCGGGCCGCGTGCAGGAACAGGTCGGGCGCCGGCTTCCCCCGGCCCACGTCCTGCGCGCTGAACACCCGCTCCGGCCCGAACCACTTGACCAGCCCGGTCGCCCGGTGCCCGGCCGCGATCCGGTCGTGGCTCCCCGAGGAGGCCAGGCAGTAGGGCACCCCGTCCGTCACCAGTCGCTCCAGCACCTCGACGACCCCGGGCACCGGCGCCAGTTCCCGGGCGAAGGCCGCCGCGGTCCGTGCCTCGATCTCCTCGTCGAACCCCTCCGGCAGCCGTTGTCCGCTCCGCTCCCCGACCAGGTCGTGGATGCGGTGCACGGCGGCCCCCATGTAGTCCCGCACGGACTCCTCGTACGTGGTCGGATGCCCCAGTTCGGTGAGGTAGGCCGCGAGGATGCGGTTGGCGAGCGGTTCGCTGTCCACCAGGACGCCGTCGTTGTCGAAGATCACCAAGTCGTAGCGCATGGATCGACCCTATGCGGAAAAGCAAAAAGTCGTGTGTCCCAGGAGGAAACCCTCCCGGGACACACGACTCCTATCAAAATTAGTTCGGCGGCGTCCTACTCTCCCACAGGGTCCCCCCTGCAGTACCATCGGCGCTGAAAGGCTTAGCTTCCGGGTTCGGAATGTAACCGGGCGTTTCCCTCACGCTATAACCACCGAAACACTACGAAACACACACCAGACACACACCCACCAACAGCGGGATACGTGTTGGAAGTTCGTGGTTTCAGAACCAACACAGTGGACGCGAGCAACTGAGGACAAGCCCTCGGCCTATTAGTACCAGTCAACTCCACCGGTCACCCGGCTTCCATATCTGGCCTATCAACCCAGTCGTCTACTGGGAGCCTTACCCCATCAAGTGGGTGGGAGCCCTCATCTCGAAGCAGGCTTCCCGCTTAGATGCTTTCAGCGGTTATCCCTCCCGAACGTAGCCAACCAGCCATGCCCTTGGCAGAACAACTGGCACACCAGAGGTTCGTCCGTCCCGGTCCTCTCGTACTAGGGACAGCCCTTCTCAAGACTCCTACGCGCGCAGCGGATAGGGACCGAACTGTCTCACGACGTTCTAAACCCAGCTCGCGTACCGCTTTAATGGGCGAACAGCCCAACCCTTGGGACCGACTCCAGCCCCAGGATGCGACGAGCCGACATCGAGGTGCCAAACCATCCCGTCGATATGGACTCTTGGGGAAGATCAGCCTGTTATCCCCGGGGTACCTTTTATCCGTTGAGCGACGGCGCTTCCACAAGCCACCGCCGGATCACTAGTCCCGACTTTCGTCCCTGCTCGACCCGTCGGTCTCACAGTCAAGCTCCCTTGTGCACTTACACTCAACACCTGATTACCAACCAGGCTGAGGGAACCTTTGGGCGCCTCCGTTACTCTTTAGGAGGCAACCGCCCCAGTTAAACTACCCATCAGACACTGTCCCTGATCCGGATCACGGACCCAGGTTAGACATCCAGCACGACCAGAGTGGTATTTCAACAACGACTCCACAACCACTGGCGTGGCCGCTTCACAGTCTCCCACCTATCCTACACAAGCCGAACCGAACACCAATATCAAACTGTAGTAAAGGTCCCGGGGTCTTTCCGTCCCGCTGCGCGAAACGAGCATCTTTACTCGTAGTGCAATTTCACCGGGCCTATGGTTGAGACAGTCGAGAAGTCGTTACGCCATTCGTGCAGGTCGGAACTTACCCGACAAGGAATTTCGCTACCTTAGGATGGTTATAGTTACCACCGCCGTTTACTGGCGCTTAAGTTCTCAGCTTCGCCACACCGAAATGCAGCTAACCGGTCCCCTTAACGTTCCAGCACCGGGCAGGCGTCAGTCCGTATACATCGCCTTACGGCTTCGCACGGACCTGTGTTTTTAGTAAACAGTCGCTTCTCGCTGGTCTCTGCGGCCACCCCCAGCTCAAGGCGCAAAGCCCATCACCAGGAATGGCCCCCCTTCTCCCGAAGTTACGGGGGCATTTTGCCGAGTTCCTTAACCATAGTTCACCCGAACGCCTCGGTATTCTCTACCTGACCA
>NZ_CP199708.1:2480000-3480000 GCF_052606915.1 Streptomyces sp. LE64
ACGTGGAACTCACGCGGGCCCTCGCGACGCGGTTCAACCAGCGGTACGGGCACGTGTTCACGGTGCCGGTGGCCACCCGGCCCGGGGTGGCGGCGCGGGTGATGGACCTCCAGGACCCGCGGTCGAAGATGGGGAAGTCCGGCGGGGCCGGGGCGGGCGTCGTGCACCTGCTGGACGAGCCGGAGGTGGTGCGGCGGAAGGTGATGCGGGCGGTCACCGACAGCGGCACGGAGGTCGTCCACGACCCGGAGGGGCGGCCCGGGGTGTCGAACCTGTTGGAGATCCTGGCGGCGTGCGGGACGGCGGAGCCGGCCGATCCGGTGGCGCTGGCCGGGGCGTACGGGTCGTACGGGGCGCTGAAGCGGGACACCGCGGACGCCGTGGTGGAGGCGTTGCGGCCGGTGCGGGAGCGGCACCGGGAGTGGGCGGCCGACCCGGGTGGGGTGGACGAGGTGCTGCGGCGGGGTGCGGAGCGGGCCCGGGCGGTGGCGCGGCCTACGGTCGATGCCGCGTACCGGGCCGTGGGTCTGCTGCCGGCGGTCTGAAGGAGGCCCGGTAGGCGCGGGGGCTGGTGGCGAGGCGGGTGTGGAAGTGCTGGCGCATGGTGACCTCGCTGCCGAACCCCGCGCGCCGGGCGACCTCCGGCATCGGCAGGTCGGTGCGTTCGAGGAGCTTCTGGGCCGCGGCGATGCGTTGGGCGAGGAGCCAGCGCAGCGGGGTGGTGCCGGTGGCGGCGGTGAAGTGGCGGGCGAAGCTGCGGGGGGACATGCCGGCGCGGTGGGCGAGGTCGTGGACGGTGAGGGGCTGGTGCAGGTGGCGCAGGGCGTGTTCGCGGACCTCGGCGAGGGCGTCGGCGTCGCGGTCGGCGGAGGGCGTGGGGTGTGCGATGAACTGGGCCTGGGTGCCGGTGCGGAAGGGCGCGGTGACCATGGAGCGGGCGATGGTGGCGGCGGTTTCGGCGCCGTGCCGCAGCCGGACCAGGTGGAGGCAGAGGTCGATGCCGGCGGCGGTGCCGGCGGAGGTCCAGATGCCGTCGTCCTCGGTGAAGAGGGCGTCCGGGGTGAGGGTGACGGCGGGGTGCCGGGTGCGGAAGCGGTCGGCGAGGCGCCAGTGGGTGACCGCACGGCGGCCGTCGAGGAGCCCGGCCTGGGCGAGGGTGAAGGCGCCGCCGCAGAGGGCGGCGAGGGTGGTGCCGCGGGCGTGCGCCTCGCGCAGTGCGGTGCGGACCGGGGCGGGTGCGGGGGCGAGGTCGTCCAGGCCGGGGACGACCACCAGGTCGGCGGTGGCGAGCCAGTCGAGGGTGCGGTCCGGGGTGAGGACGAGGCCGCCGCGGAGGGGGACGGGGGTGGGGTCGGGCGCGACGCGGCGCAGTTCGAAGGCGGGGACGCCGAGATCGGTGCGGTCGGTGCCCCAGACCTCGGTGGCGACGCTGACGTCGAAGGCCCGGATGCCGGGGAAGGCGAGGAGGGCGATGCGGTGGGGCGGCGGGGCCTCGTCCATCCTGGCAGTAAACCATCGATCGGTGTCTTCCTGCCTGCTGGGACGCGGAGGCCGGGCGGGCGAGCATCGGGCCATGGAGATCACGGGAAATGCGGCGTTGTTGGTGGTGGACGTGCAGAAGGGGTTCCTGGAGACGGAACGTTGGGGTGCGCGGAACGAGCCGGACGCGGATGCGCGGATCGCGGCGTTGATCGACGGGTGGCGGGCGAGCGGGCGGCCGGTGGTGTTCGTGCGGCACGACTCCGCGGAGCCCGGTTCGCCGCTGCGGCCGGGGTGCCCGGGCAACGACTTCCAGGACTACGTCGAGGAGCGGCGGGGGCAGGGGGGTGGCGGGTTGCTGGTGACGAAGACGGTGAACTCGGCGTTCTACGGGACGCCCGACCTGGACGGGTGGCTGCGGGCGGCCGGGATCGGGCAGCTGGCGGTGGTCGGGGTGCAGACGAACATGTGCGTGGAGACGACGGCCCGGATGGGCGGGAACCTGGGGTACGACGTGCTGTTCGTGCTGGACGCCACGTACACCTTCGACCTGGTGGGGCCGTTCGGGTGGCGGCTGGGAGCGGACGCCTTGGCGCGGGCGACGGCGGTGTCCCTGCACGGCGGCGGGTTCGCCCGGGTGGTGCGCACGGAGGAGGTGCTCGGGGCGCTGGGCGTCGGAGGTGGGGGCTGACGGTCGCGTGCCGGCCACGGCATCGGGCGATGCCGTGGCCGGTGCTCGCTGTCAGTGGGTGCCGGAGGCGAGTTCGCGGCTGCGGTCGCGGGCGGCCTCCAGGGCGGCGATCAGGGCGGCGCGCACCCCGTGGTTCTCCAGTTCGCGGATGGCGCTGATGGTGGTGCCGGCGGGCGAGGTGACGTTCTCGCGGAGTTTGACGGGGTGTTCGCCGCTGTCGCGGAGCATCACGGCGGCGCCGATGGCGGCCTGGACGATCAGGTCGTGCGCCTTGTCGCGGGGCAGCCCGAGGAGGATGCCGGCGTCGGTCATGGCCTCGACCAGGTAGTAGAAGTAGGCCGGGCCGGAGCCGGAGAGGGCGGTGGCCGCGTCCTGCTGGGTCTCCGGGACCCGGAGGGTCTTGCCGACCGCGCCGAAGATCTCCTCGGCGTGCCGCAGGTGGGTGGCGGTGGCGTGGGTGCCGGCGGAGATGACCGACATGGCCTCGTCGACCAGGGCGGGGGTGTTGGTCATGACCCGCACCACGGGGGTGCCCTCGGGGAGCCGTTCCTCGAAGTAGGTGGTGGGCACGCCGGCGGCGCCGCTGATGACCAGGCGGCCGGCGGGGAGGTGGGGGGCGAGTTCGTCGAGGAGGGCGCCCATGTCCTGGGGCTTGACCGCGAGGATCAGGGTGTCGGCGTGCTTGGCCGCCTCCTGGTTGCTGACCGCGGTGACGCCGTAGCGGGTGCGGAGTTCCTCGGCGCGCTCCGGGCGGCGGGCGGTGACCAGCAGGTCGGCCGGGGGCCAGCCGGACCGGATGACGCCGCTCAGCAGGGCCTCGCCGATCTTTCCGGTGCCGAGGACTGCGACTTTCTGGGGCATGACGGGGCCTTCCGACAGGTCGTTCGTTGCCGGTCATCCTCGCAGAGGGCCGGGGAGCGGGAGGCGGGCGTCCACGGGGCGTGCGCCGGGGGTGTTCAGGGGGTGCGGCCGCGGGGGACGGTGAAGGCGAGGTCGTGCAGGACGGTGCGGGAGCCCCGGACGACCCGGAGGTCGTGCGCCCTGATGGCGTCGGCGGGTGCCTCGCGACTCTTGTTCACCGTGCGACGAACAATGCTCCTGGTGCCGTCGGCGGTCAGGGTGCGCACGGGTATGTCGGCGGGCCCGGTCAACCCCGGCGTCGGGCCGGATCGCCGGTCCGGCGCGCGGTGCGGCGCGCGTGCTGTTCGCACGCCCGCTCGTGCTCCGCGCGCAGTCGGCCCTCACCGGGTGCCTCGACGAGGGAGCGCAGGAAGTAGGCGCCCAGGGCGCCGAGGAAGCCGATCGCCAGCGTGCCGGGCGCCGGCTTCCGCCCCGGCTCGCGCACCGGTCCGCCGCAGGGTTCGGGGCGGCGGGCGAAGCCCTGCCAGACGTGCCGGAACGCGAGCGCCGTGCAGAGCGCGAGCGCCGCTCCCACCAGGAGGTTCACCGGGGCGCCCACCCGGGCCGCGGCCAGCCCCTGGTAGCCGAGGCGCAGCAGCAGGCAACCGGTGGTCAGCGCGGCGAGCGAACCGACCGCCACCCCGATCCGACGGGCGGCGTAGCGCCGGTCGTGCCGTACCCAGCGGGTGCCGAAGAAACGGAGGGGGGCGGGGCGGGGGCCCGGGGGCCCCGGGGTCCTTGCGGGGCGCTCGCTCACCGGCCGATTATCGCTCCGCGATCCACGGGCGCCGGGTGCGCGCCGTGGGGCGGGGACGCGTGTCGCGCGCTGGAGTGACGCACCCCACCGCCCCTACTGGCCGGTACCCCGCGGGTCGGCCCGTTCCGGCCACCCGCGACCGCCCGTCACCACCCGGTGACCCGCTAGTTTGTTCACCGGTGGTGGGATCTCTCGGCATGGACGGATGAGGTGGACGCTCGTGCAACTCCGGGGCGGGGACCCTGAGCAGATCGGCGGCTACCCGGTGGAGGCCCGTCTCGGCTCCGGGGGCATGGGCACCGTGTTCCTGGCCCGCACCGGGTCGGGACGGCCCGTCGCGATCAAGCTGATCCACCAGCACTTCGCGGGCGACGAGGAGTTCCGCATCCGGTTCCGTCAGGAGGTGTCCGCGGCCCGGCGGGTGAGCGGCGTGTTCACGGCCGCCGTGGTGGACGCCGACCCGGAGGCGTCCCGGCCGTGGATGGCCACCGCCTACATCGCGGGTCCGACCCTCGCCCAGCGGGTCACCGACGGCGGGGCCGTGCACGGTGCCGAACTGCGCACCCTCGCCATCGGGTTGGCGGAGGCGCTGCGCGAGATCCACCGGGCGGGCGTCGTCCACCGGGACCTCAAGCCGTCGAACGTGGTGCTCTCCCCGGACGGGCCCCGGGTCATCGACTTCGGCATCTCCCGGGCCGCCGACAACCAGACCCTCACCATGACCGGCCGGGTCATCGGGACCCCTCCGTTCATGTCCCCGGAGCAGTTGCAGACCCCGCGCGCGGTCGGCCCGGGCTCCGACGTGTTCTCGCTGGCCACCCTGTTGGTGTACGCGGCGACCGGGCAGGGTCCCTTCGACGCTGACAGCCCCTACATGACCGCCTACCAGGTGGTGCACGAGGAACCCCGGTTGGTTGCGGTGCCCGCGTTGCTGCGCGAGGTGGTGGAGCCCTGCCTGGACAAGGAGCCGCGGGGCCGGCCGTCCGCCCACGACCTGCTGGTCGCCCTGCGCGGGCTGCCGGAGGACCTGGCCTCGGCCTCGCCGCCGACCGCCGAGCAGAAGACCCTCCCGGGGACCCGGCGTTCGGACCCCGCGGGGTCCGGTTCCGCGGACCCGGACCCCGCGGACACCGGCACCACGGGTGCGGACCCCACCGGCGCGGACCGCGCGCCGGGGGACACCCGCTCCCGTTCCGGCCGGCGGGTGCGCCGTGCGCGCCGGCGCCGGACCCTGCTGGTGGCCGCCGTCACCGGGGTGGCCGCCGCGCTGGTCGCCGTCGGCACGGCCCTGTTCGGGCCGGACGGGGAGGACCCCGCGCCGGGCGCCCGGGGGACACCGGCCCCGGCGGGCGCCGGAAAGGCACGGCTGCCGGCCGGGTTCGCGCCCTGGCACACCTCGGTGCGCGGCGGGCAGCAACTCGACGACGAACTGCGCTGCGTTGCCCTGGGCGAGGACCTGTTCTGCGGGGGCGGCGGGGTGGCGGCGGCCCGGCTGCGGGGCTCCGACGGCAAGGTGTTGTGGCGCCGCACCTACCCCGGAGTACCGATGCAGGGGCTGCACCTGGTCGGGGTGACCGGCGGGGCGGGGAAGGGGCTCGCGGGCCGCACCGTCCTCGGCTACCACCTGCCCGAGACCGGCCCGGACCGCACCGAGGTGGTGGCGTTCGACGCGGGGAGCGGCCGGGAGCTGTGGCGGGCCAGGATCGGCACCAAGGCGACGTACCTGTTGCGGGAGCCGCAGCAGGCGGTGCTGGTGGGGTCCACGGTGCTGACCGTGGACCCCGGCTCCACCCGGTTCCAGGCACGCTCGGCGCGGGACGGTCGCCCCCTGTGGTCCACCCCGCTGCCCACCGGCGCGTGGTGCGCGCCGTTCCCCGCCGCGGGGCGCCCGTACGCGATGTGCGCCCCCTCGACGCAGTTGGTCGCGGGGCGCTCCGACGACCTGACGTTCCACACCCTCGACCCGCGCGGCGGTGCCCTCGGGCGGGCGGTCCCGGCGGACGGCCGGCTGTGGCCGGTGGGCGCGCTGGACGGCTCGCTGTTGCTGGTCCACGAGTCGGCCGGGGCGTCGGGCACCGGGTTCTCGCAGGTGGTCCGGTTGGACATGGCCACCGGGCGCCGTGAGGTCGACCGGCTCGACGGCTACGAGGGGACGCTGCCCGGCTACCTCCGGGGCACCCTCTACTTCACCTCCTCCACCGGGGAGGTGAGTGCGGTGGACCCGCGCACGGGCCGGCGGAAGTGGCGGGTGCAGACCACGGCGGAGTGGGCGTCGACGCCGCTCGCGGTGAACGGGACGCTGTACGTCGGTTCGGCGACCGGGCGGGTGATCGCGCTCGATCCCGCAACCGGGGCCGAGAAGTGGGCGACGGCCCCGTACACCGGGAACCCCGGCGGGTTCACCGGGGCCGGGCCGCGGCTGACCGCGGTGGGCCGGGCCCTGGTGGTGGCGGCCGGCGACAACACGCTGTCGGCCTTCGACCTGGCCGCGCCGCCGCGCACCGGCTGACCCGGCGGTCCGGGCCCTCCCCGCCCGGCCGCACTCGGCGGCGGGGCGGGGAGGGCCCGGGTCAGGCGGTCGGGATCAGGCGCACTGGGGGCTCACGAAGCCGTCGCTGCCCGTCTGCACGTAGGCGTCGGAGACGTAGCGTCCGCTGCCGATCTTGTCCCAGATGTTGGTGGTGCCCAGCGGCCCGGTGATCGTGGTGCCCCGCTTCTGGCAGACGATCGAGACCCGGCTGCCGCCGGAGATCTGGAGCACCACCGGATAGGACAGTCCGGGGCCGCTGCGCACGTTCACCGTGGCCACGACCGGGTAGGTGGTGGCGCTCGCGGCCAGGGTGACGGTGTCGACCGACGGTGCGTCGGCGTCGTCGACGGCTGTCGTGATCTTTTCGCTCATGTGTTCCTCCCCCGAGGAGCGTACGAGTGGTTTCCGGCCATGGACAGGGTGCTGCCACGGATACCGGAAGACCTCCCCCTGATAGGTGTCCAGCGGTGCCGGACACCACGGAAGACGCCCCCCACGGGCAGGAAGTTGCACCGTGAGGGGCGTATCTCGGGCCTGATTTTCGGGGGACCGCCCACCGTTCGGCGCGCGCAGCGGGCGCACGCCGGACGGCGGGGGCGTCAAGCGGGCCGCTAGCCCAGCTTGTTCACGTCACGCACGGCGCCCTTGTCGGCGCTGGTGGCCATCGCGGCGTAGGCACGCAGCGCGGCCGAGACCTTTCGCTCGCGCTCCCGCGGCTGGTACACGCCGCCGAGTGCTTCGCGCCGTGCGGCGAGGGTCTCCTCGTCCACCAGCAGTTCGATGGAGCGGTTCGGGATGTCGATGCGGATGCGGTCGCCGTCCTCGACCAGGGCGATGGTGCCGCCGGAGGCCGCCTCGGGCGAGGCGTGGCCGATGGAGAGCCCCGAGGTGCCGCCGGAGAAGCGGCCGTCGGTGACCAGCGCGCAGGACTTGCCGAGGCCGCGGCCCTTGAGGAAGGAGGTCGGGTACAGCATCTCCTGCATGCCGGGGCCGCCCTTGGGGCCCTCGTAGCGGATGACGACGACGTCGCCGGGCTCGATCTGCTTGCGCAGGATCTTGTCGACCGCCTCGTCCTGCGACTCGCAGACCACGGCCGGGCCCTCGAAGGTCCAGATCGACTCGTCCACGCCGGCGGTCTTCACCACGCAGCCGTCGACGGCGAGGTTGCCCTTCAGCACGGCGAGGCCGCCGTCCCGGGAGTAGGCGTGCTCCACGTCGCGGATGCAGCCGCGGGCGGCGTCGACGTCCAGCGTCTCCCACCGCTCGGACTGCGAGAACGCCTCGGCCGAACGCACGCAGCCGGGGGCCGCGTGCCACAGCTCCAGCGCCTCCTCGGTGGCGCTGCCGCCGCGGATGTCCCAGGTGTCGAGCCACTGCTTGATCGACGGGGAGTGCACGCTGTGCACGTCCTCGTTGAGCAGCCCGCCCCGGTACAGCTCGCCGAGGATCGCCGGGATGCCGCCGGCGCGGTGCACGTCCTCCATGTAGTACGTGGTGGTGGGCGCGACGTTGGGGGCGACCTTGGCCAGGCAGGGCACCCGGCGGGAGACCGCGTCCATGTCGTCGAGGCCGTAGTCCAGCTCGGCCTCCTGGGCGGCGGCCAGCAGGTGCAGGATGGTGTTGGTGGAGCCGCCCATGGCGATGTCCAGCGCCATCGCGTTCTCGAAGGCGGCGCGGGTGGCGATGTTGCGGGGCAGGACGGAGGCGTCGTCCTGCTCGTAGTAGCGACGGGTCAGCTCGACCACGGTGGCGCCGGCCCGCTCGTAGAGGGCGCGCCGGGCGGTGTGGGTGGCGAGGACGGAGCCGTTGCCGGGCAGCGAGAGCCCGATGGCCTCGGTGAGGCAGTTCATCGAGTTGGCGGTGAACATGCCGGAACAGGAGCCGCAGGTGGGGCAGGCGTTCTCCTCGATGCGCAGGATGTCCTCGTCGGAGATGCTCTCGTCGACGGCGTCGGCGATGGCGTTCACCAGGTCCAGCTTACGGACCGTGCCGTCGACCAGGGTCGCCTGGCCGGCCTCCATCGGGCCGCCGGAGACGAAGATCGTCGGGATGTTGAGGCGCAGCGCGGCCATCAGCATGCCGGGGGTGATCTTGTCGCAGTTGGAGATGCAGATCAGGGCGTCGGCGCAGTGCGCCTCCACCATGTACTCGACGCTGTCGGCGATCAGGTCGCGGGAGGGCAGCGAGTAGAGCATGCCGCCGTGGCCCATGGCGATGCCGTCGTCCACGGCGATGGTGTTGAACTCGCGCGGCACGGCCCCGGCGGCCTTGATCGCCTCGCTGACGATCCGGCCCACCGGCTGGAGGTGGGTGTGGCCGGGGACGAACTCGGTGAAGGAGTTGGCGACCGCGATGATCGGCTTGCCGATGTCCTCGCCGGCTACCCCGGAGGCCCGCATCAGGGCGCGGGCGCCCGCCATGTTGCGGCCGTGGGTGACAGTGCGGGACCTCAGCTCGGGCATCGTCGCTCGCTCCTTCGGGATGGTCCCGCACGCGGCTGCGCGGGACCGGTTCAAGGCAGGTGTGGCGGTGCCGAGCCTACGCCCCGCCTCCAAGATCCGGACAGGTCGTTCCGGAATGTGGGACGGGCGTCTCGGCTCACGGGCGGCTTCGGGAGGTGCGCCGGGCAGCGCGCGCCGTGGTGTGCGCGCCGGGCGGCACGCGGCCGGACGTGGGTGGTCCGTACCGGAAGTGTGGCACGGTGCGGACGGATGCCGTCGTCCGTGCCACGGGTGGGGTGCCGGCCCTACGGGACGGGGTCGGGCGGCGGGCCGGGCTCGGCCAGGTGGCGCTGGAGGGGGCGACCACGGCCACGGCCTCCTCTCCTAGCCGCGCTCGGCGAACTCGACGCGCGCGGCGTGCAGGATGCGCGCGCGGGTGTCCGGGCCGCCCTCCGCGCCGCCGCGGGCGGGACGGCCCCGGCGCCGGGGGGTGGCGGAGGTCACGGGCGGAACGCCTCCCGGGCGCCGGACGGGCTCGGGGCGAGGTGGCGGCGGGTGAAGGCGAGTGCTTCGGCGAGGTCGGCCTCGCGTTCGGCGCCGGACATCGCCCGCCGGGTGTTGACCTCGATGACCACGTGGCCGTCGAAGCCGCCGGGCACCAGGCGCTCCAGGAAGGCGGCGCACGGCTGGTCGCCCCGGCCGGGCACCAGGTGCTCGTCCTTGGCGGAGCCCAGGCTGTCGGCGAAGTGCACGTGCCCGAGGCGGTCGCCCATCCGCCCGGCCATGGCCAGCGGGTCGGAGCGGGAGGTCGCGGCGTGGCTCAGGTCCAGCGTGAAGTGCGGGTAGTCCTCCTCGGTGACGTCCCAGCCCGGGGCGTAGGCGAGGGCCTCGCGGTCGCGGTAGCGCCAGGGGTACATGTTCTCCACGGCGAACCGGACCTCCGTCTCCTCGCTCATCCGCCCGATGCCGCGGACGAACTCGCGGGCGTACTGGCGCTGCCAGCGGAAGGGCGGGTGCACCACGACCGTGGTGGCGCCGAGCCGTTCGGCGGCCGAGCGGGCCCGCTGGAGCTTGGTCCACGGGTCGCTGGACCACACCCGCTGGGTGATCAGCAGGCACGGTGCGTGGACCGCGAGGACGGGCACCCGGTAGTGGTCGGAGAGCCGGCGCAGGGCTTCGACGTCCTGGCTGACCGGGTCGTTCCAGACCATCACCTCGACCCCGTCGTACCCCAGGCGCGCGGCGATCCGGAAGGCCGTCGCCGTCGACTCCGGGTAGACCGAGGCCGTCGACAGGGCGACCTTCGGTTCCGGGGCGCGCGCCTTCTGTTCTGCCACGAGCACAGCGTACGGGGTCGGGCCCACGGCGTCGGGGCTCCCGACGTCGCCTACGCCGGCGTGCGCGCCGGCGTAGATCGTGGCGGTTGCGGGGCCGTACGCGGGGCGCGCGGGGCCCGTGAACGCGGTGTGCGCGCCGGCGGCCGGGGCCCGGCGTGCACACCGGGCACGGACAGCGCGCATGCGGCGTTGCTCGGGCGCCCGCGCGGTCGGGCGGGGGCGAGGGCCTCAGGGCAGCTCGGCGGTGGGGTGGCTCGGCGGCTGGGAGCTGGGCAGGTGGTCGAGGTGGCGCAGGATGACCCCCTCGCGCAACGCCCAGGGGCAGATCTCGACCGTCTCCAGCCCGAACAGGTCGAGCGCGGCCTCGGCGACCAAGGCCCCGGCGAGCAGTTGGCCGGCCCGGTTCTCGGAGACCCCGGGCAGGGAGGCCCGCTCCCCGGCGGTCATCGCGGCCAGCTTCGGCACCCACGCCTCCAGCGCGCTCCGCCGCAGCTCCCGCTGCACGTACTCGCCGTCCGCCCCGCGCGCGGCGCCGGCGATGCGGGCGAGCTGCTTGAAGGTCTTCGAGGTGGCGACCGCGTGGTCGGCGCCCCCGAAGCGGGTGAACTCGCCGACCGTCCGCGCGATCTGTGCCCGCACGTGCCGGCGCAGCGTCCGCACGTCCGCCGGGTCCACGGGGTCGCCCGGCAGCCACCCGGCGGTGAGCCGGCCGGCGCCCAGCGGCAGGGAGGTCGCGGCGTCGGGCTCCTCGTCCAGGCCGAACGCGACTTCGAGGGAGCCGCCTCCGATGTCGATGACCAGCAGTTTCCCCGCCGACCAGCCGAACCAGCGGCGGGCGGCGAGGAAGGTCAGCCGGGCCTCCTCGTCGCCGGTGAGGACCTGGAGCTCCACCCCGGTCTCGTCCCGCACCCGGCGGATCACCTCGTCGGCGTTGCTCGCCTCCCGCACCGCCGAGGTGGCGAACGGCAGCAGTTCCTCGACGCCCTTGTCCTCGGCCGCCTGGAGGGCGTCGTGCACCGTGGAGACCAGTCGTCCGACCCCGTCCGCGTCGATCGCGCCGCGGGCGTCCAGGAGCTGGGCGAGTCGCAGCTCCGCCTTGTGGGAGTGCGCGGGCCGCGGGCGCGCACCGGGGTGCGCGTCCATCACCAGCAGATGAACCGTGTTCGAGCCCACATCCAGGACACCAAGTCTCATGAACGCCAACGCTACTGCGCCCCGGGCCCCGGGCCGGCCACCTGGGGCGGGACCGCCCGCATACCCTGGTGACGTGCCAAAGACGAAAAAGGCGAAGCGCGCGGAACCGGCCGGTCCGCCCGCCCCGGACCGCGCGGGCGCCGCCAAGGGCAAGAAGGCCGGGCGGGGCGCGGCTCCGGCTGCGTCGAACACGACGGCCGAGCCGGACGAGAAGGGCCTGGACTTCGCCCGGGCCTGGGTCGAGTTCCCCGACCCGGCCGACGAGGAACAGGTCTTCCGCTGTGACCTGACCTGGCTCACCTCCCGCTGGAGCTGCATCTTCGGCAGCGGCTGCCAGGGCATCGAGGCGGGCCGCGCGGCCGACGGCTGCTGCACCCTGGGCGCCCACTTCTCCGACGAGGACGACGAGGCCCGGGTCGCCGGGCACGTGGCCAGGCTCACACCCGACATCTGGCAGTTCCACGACGTGGGCACCCGCCCGGTCGCCGAGGGCGGCGGTTGGGTGCAGGAGTCCGAGGACGCCGAAGACGGGGACGAGGACGGCGAGGGGCCGGCCCGGCAGACCCGGCGGTGGAAGGGCTCGTGCATCTTCCAGAACCGTCCCGGGTTCGCCGGGGGCGCGGGCTGTTCGCTGCACATCCTCGCCCTCAAGGAGGGCCGGGAGCCCCTGGAGACCAAGCCGGACGTCTGCTGGCAGCTCCCGGTGCGCCGGACGTACGAGTGGATCGACCGCCCGGACGACACCCGCGTCCTCCAGGTGTCGATCGGCGAGTACGACCGGCGGGGCTGGGGCCCGGGCGGTCACGACCTGCACTGGTGGTGCACCTCGGCGACCTCCGCGCACGGCGCCGGGGAGCCCGTGTACGTCACGTACCGGCCGGAGCTGACCGAGCTGATGGGCAAGGGCGGGTACGACCGGCTCGCCGAGCTCTGCGAGGCGCGGCTCGCCGCGCGGTTGCCCCTGGTGGCCCCGCACCCGGCCGACCCGCCGCGGGCGTAGTCCCCGGCGTACGGGGACGTCCGGGGAGCGGGTGCGCCGGCCCCCGTGCGGCGCACCCGCTCCCGTCAGCGCTCCGGCGCACCGTCCGCGGTGCTCGGCGCGCCGGAACCGGCTGCGCGCCCCGGCGCGGGCGCGCCCCCGAAGCGCTCCGGGCCGTCCTCGTGGGGGGTGCCCGGGGCGGGGACACCGTCCCTCCCGGCCGGCTCCTCGCCCGGGCCGGCGGACGGAAGGGGGCCCCGGGCTCTCGGGCCCGTGGACGGGCCGGGGTCCGTGGCGGTGGGGCCGGCGGGGGCGTCCCCGCGTCCGCCCGGTACGTCGGGCGGCGGGGCGCCGCCGGCGTGCGACGGTGCGGCCGGCGCGCCGGAGCCCTCGGGGCGCGGGCCGGGCGGGCGCTCCCGTCCCCGCACCACCACCACGGCGCTCCGGTCGACTCCGGTGGCGCCGAGGACGCCCACCGAGATCCGGGCCCGCCAGGCACCCCGGGGTGCCGCCCCCGGGTCGAAGCGGGCGCGCAGGACGAACGTGCCGGCGGGGGTGAGGGTGCCGGTGGTGGAGGAGAGGCGCAGCCAGGGGGCGTGCGAGGTGGCGGACCAGCGCACCGGGGCGCCTTCGGCGACGGTGAGGGAGACCAGGCCGTCGTCGCCGCTCGGGCGGGCGTCGACGAGGAGCCGGCCCGCCGGGTCCGCGCCGGACCGCTCGGGGGCGGCGATCACCTCGACGGACGTCCCGGTGGTCCCGCCGAGCGTCCCGGCTCCGGCTCCGCGGGAGGCCCGGGACCGCCCGCCCTCGATGAGCCCGTCCACCGGACGGGCCCGGCTGGCGCTGACCGGGGTGCCGTCCGTGCTGCCCGGGTCCTCGCCGTAGGCGGTCCACAGGGCGAGCACGGGTGCGGCGACCACCGTCACCACGACGGTGGTGGTGACGGCCCGGGCGCGCAGCCGGTGTCGGCGGGCGGTGGGGTCGGTGGGTCCGCGGGGGAAGCCGCGGCGGTCGAAGCGCGGGGTGGCGCCCCGCGCGCGGGGGGCGTGTGCCAGGGCGGCACGGGGCGCGGTCACCACGGGCAACAGCGCCGGCGCCGCGGTGGTGCCCGGCCAGTCCCCCGCGCCGGCGCACTCCGCGACGGGACGGCAGCGCGGACAGTGGTCCACGTGTCGGACCAGGTCGCCGTGGCGCACCGGGGCGGAGGGCGGTGCCTCGCCCCCGGCGATCCGGACCGCTTCGGCGCAGCCGCCCAACCGGGCGACGGCGAGGGCGGCCCGGCTGCGTTCCACCGCGCAGGCGGCGGAGACCAGCAGGTCGCGGGCGCGGTCGGGGTCAAGTCCGAGGACGGCGGCCACCTCGGGGTCGGTCAACCGGTGGCGGAGGGAGAGTTCGAGCGCTTCGCGCTGCTCGGGGACGATGCCGGCGGCTTCGGGCCAGGCGAGCAGGGCCAGCTCGCGGCCGTGGGCACGGGCCGGCGCGGGGGTGCCCCGGGCTCCCGGCGCGGGCGGGGCCCCCGCCCTGGATTGACGTTTCTGCGCCGACTCGTGGTGGAGCCGCACCGGCACGCGCTCCGTCCGCGCCCCCGCCCGGGCCGCCCGACCGGCGCGCACCCCGCGCAGGACCCGGACCGCGAGCCCCGCCCCGGCGCCCCCGTCCCGGTCGAGTTCGGCGAGGCGCCGCAAGCAGGCCCAGCGGGCCAGGGCGTACAGCCAGGCCCGGTGCTCGGCCGCGGCGACGGGCGCGCGTTCCCTGCGGCGTTCGGCCCAGTGGAGGACGTCCCCGAGGACGGCGGTCGCCGCCTCGTGGTCGCACAGGAGGGACAGGCAGTAGGTGAACAGCCCGTCGAGGTGCGGCTCGTGGCACACCGGGGGGCGGGGGGCGGGCCGCCGGTGGGCGGATCCGGGTGCCCCGGGCGTTCCGGTGGTGCGGGCGGGGTGGCCCGTCCTGCTACTCGTCACCGTGCGACCGTAGGCGGCGGTCCACACCCCGACCGCCGACTCGGGGGCATTTAACCCGTACGGGTGAACAGATCCCCCGAAGGGGGACACCCGCCGTTCCGCGCCCGGGCCCGTGCGGTCCGGGGGTGTCGGTGCGCGCCGGTACGGTTCCCTGCATGGCTGCCCGTACCAGAACCGCGAAGGACCGGCCCTCCTACCGCTGCACCGAGTGCGGCTGGCAGACGACCAAGTGGCTCGGCCGCTGCCCGGAGTGCCAGGCGTGGGGGACGGTCGAGGAGCACGGTGCGCCCGCCGTCCGCACCACGGCCCCCGGCCGCGTCACCAACGCCGCGGTGCCCATCGGCCAGGTCGACGGCCGGCAGGCGACCGCCCGCAGCACCGGCGTGCCGGAGCTGGACCGGGTGCTCGGCGGCGGTCTGGTGCCGGGCGCCGTGGTGCTGCTGGCCGGGGAACCGGGCGTCGGCAAGTCCACGCTGCTGCTGGACGTGGCGGCCAAGTCCGCGAGCGAGGCGCACCGCACCCTGTACGTCACCGGCGAGGAGTCCGCGAGCCAGGTGCGGCTGCGGGCCGACCGGATCAAGGCGATCGACGACCACCTCTACCTGGCCGCGGAGACGGACCTCTCGGCGGTCCTCGGCCATCTGGACGCGGTGAAGCCGTCGCTGCTGATCATGGACTCGGTGCAGACCGTGGCGTCCCCGGAGATCGACGGCGCCCCGGGCGGAATGGCCCAGGTCAGGGAGGTGGCGGGGGCGCTGATCCGGGCCTCCAAGGAGCGCGGCATGGCCACCCTGCTGGTGGGGCACGTCACCAAGGACGGCGCCATCGCGGGTCCGCGGCTGCTGGAGCACCTGGTGGACGTGGTGCTGCACTTCGAGGGCGACCGGCACGCCCGGCTGCGTCTGGTGCGCGGAGTGAAGAACCGGTACGGGACGACCGACGAGGTGGGTTGCTTCGAGCTGCACGACGAGGGCATCACGGGTCTCGCCGACCCCTCGGGCCTGTTCCTGACCCGGCGCGACGAGCCGGTGCCGGGCACCTGTCTGACGGTCACCCTGGAGGGGCGGCGTCCGCTGGTGGCGGAGGTGCAGGCGCTCACCGTCGACTCGCAGATCCCCTCCCCCCGGCGCACCACCTCGGGGCTGGAGACCTCGCGGGTGTCCATGATGCTGGCCGTGCTGGAGCAGCGGGGCCGGATCAGCGCGCTGGGCAAGCGGGACATCTACTCGGCGACGGTCGGCGGGGTGCGGTTGTCGGAGCCCGCGGCGGACCTGGCGGTGGCGCTGGCACTGGCCAGCGCGGCCAGTGACACCCCGCTGCCGAAGAACCTGGTGGCGATCGGCGAGGTGGGCCTCGCCGGCGAGGTCCGGCGGGTGACGGGGGTGCAGCGCCGGTTGGCGGAGGCGCACCGGCTGGGCTTCACCCAGGCCCTCGTACCAACCGATCCGGGGAAGGTCCCGGCGGGCATGAAGGTCACCGAGGTCTCGGACATAGGGGACGCCCTGCGGGTGCTGCCCCGCGGCCGTCGACGAGAGGCCCCGCAGGAGGCGGAGCACCGCCGGTAGACTTTGCCCCGGTCTCGCCCGTCCGTACGAACACCGGGCACCCCCAGAACCGCGACGGAGGAGAGCAGTGGCAGCCAACGACCGGGCAGCGGCTCCCGGAAAGTCCGGCGGGAGCTCGGGTGGCGACGGACTGATGCGCGCCGCGCTCAGTGCGGTCGCGCCGGGAACGGCCCTGCGCGACGGACTGGAGCGCATCCTCCGCGGCAACACCGGCGGACTGATCGTCCTCGGCTCGGACAAGACCGTCGAGATGATGTGCACCGGCGGCTTCGTGCTGGACGTCGAGTTCACGGCGACCCGACTGCGGGAGCTGTGCAAGCTGGACGGCGGCATCGTCATCGACAAGGACATCACCAAGATCCTGCGGGCGGGCGTCCAGCTGGTGCCGGACCCGACGATCCCGACCGAGGAGACCGGCACCCGGCACCGCACCGCGGACCGGGTGAGCAAGCAGGTCGGCTTCCCCGTGGTGTCGGTCTCGCAGTCGATGCGGTTGATCGCGCTGTACGTGGACGGTCAACGCCGCACCCTGGAGGACTCGGCCGCGATCCTGTCCCGGGCGAACCAGGCGCTGGCCACCCTGGAGCGGTACAAGCTGCGGCTGGACGAGGTCGCCGGCACCCTCTCCGCGTTGGAGATCGAGGACCTGGTGACGGTCCGGGACGTCAGTGCGGTGGCGCAGCGCCTGGAGATGGTCCGCCGGATCGCCACCGAGATCGCCGAGTACGTGGTGGAGTTGGGCACCGACGGACGCCTCCTCGCCCTGCAACTGGACGAGTTGATCGCCGGCGTGGAGCCGGAGCGGGAGCTGGTGGTGCGGGACTACGTGCCCGAGCCGACCGCGAAGCGCTCCCGCACCGTCGACGAGGCGTTGTCGGAGCTGGACGCGCTGACCCATGCGGAGTTGCTGGAACTGTCCACGGTGGCACGTGCCTTGGGGTACACCGGTTCCCCGGAGGCGTTGGATTCGGCGGTGTCGCCGCGCGGGTTCCGGCTGCTGGCGAAGGTGCCGCGGCTGCCCGGCGCGATCATCGACCGGTTGGTCGAGCACTTCGGCGGGCTCCAGAAGCTGCTGGCCGCGAGCGTGGACGACCTCCAGACCGTCGACGGGGTCGGCGAGGCCCGGGCGCGCAGCGTGCGGGAGGGCCTGTCCCGGCTCGCCGAGTCGTCGATCCTGGAGCGCTACGTCTGACCGTCCGGTGGCGGGCCCCGCGGCCCGCCCGGAGCCGGTCCCCCGCCTCCGTGGACCGGGGCGGGTCCGTTGGCGGGATGCCGCCAGGTTCCGATGCGGTTCCGCACCCGCCGTCCGGCGGGTGCGCGCGCCTAACGGGCGCCTTCGCCGGCCCGCCGGTCGACGGGCCGGGCGGTTCAGTCGCGGCGCAGGACGAACGAGGTCGGGGTGACGGTGAAGCCGGACAGCTCGGCCTCGACCAGGTAGGTGTCCGCCGCCGCCGATCCGGCGCGGGGGGTGCCGCAGTCGGCGGCGCTCCGCTTGCGGTTCCACTCCAGGGTGTGGGTGGCGGAGCCGTTCGCGGGCACCTTCAGCAGGGCGCTGCCCGAGCCCTTGGGACAGTGGTCGGAGACCCAGACGTCCTCGTCGCCCTCGGACTGGGTGATCGTCACCACCGCGGCCTTCGGACCGAGGTCGATCTTGCAGGCGACGTCGGAGGTGTTCTTCGCGGTCAGCCGCAACTCGGGGTTCTTCCCCGGGCCGTAGGTGTTCTCGGCGCTGCTCAGCGAGAGCCGCACGGTGGACGCGGTGCAGTCGGGCAGGTCGGAGCCGGCCGGGACGCGCTGCCCGGAGTCCGCGCCGCCCGAACTGCCGGCGCCGCCGGACCCGTTCGCGCCCTCGCCGTCGGCCCCGTTCGCCCCGTCGGAGCCGCCGGAGCCGTCCGAGCCGTCCCCGGAACCGCCGCCCGTGGTGGAGGCGGCGTCGGTGCTGCCGGGGCCGCCCGATCCGCCCGGGGAGGTCTCGGAGCCGGGCTCGTCCCGCCCGCCCGGCTTCTCGCTGATCGCGGGACCGGAGCCGGAGGGCCCGGGGGTGATGGCCTCGACCGGGTTCTTGTCGCTGGAGCCGTTGGCGTTGTCCCCGGTGCCCCCGCCGCCGCCACCGCTCGAACTGACCAACCAGATGATCAGGAGCACCAGGACGACGGCGGCCAGGCTCAGCAGAACGGCCCTCCGTCGCCAGTAGATGCTGGAGGGAAGCGGCCCGACCGGATTGCGCAGAGATCCCACGGCGGCAACTGTACGAGAGATCGGCGGCTTCTCCTGCCCCACCCGCCGCCCTCGGGGCAACTTTTCCAGATCATCATTCCGGCAGACGGGGCGTCAAACGTCCCGGGACCCCCGTCTTTCGTCAGGTGCCCCACCTGACGGTCGCGGGGTGTGATCGTGGACCCCGACTCCGTACGTTCCGTGACCATGACCTCCTTCGACGACGCCTGGTACCGCGACATCACCTCCTTCGCCCGTGACTCCCCCTCCTGGCTCCAACACACCGCGGAAATAGGCACGGAGGCGGGGATCGTGGTCTTCGTGGTCCTGTTCGTCGCCGCGGCGTGGCGGGTGCGCCGGGCGTCCGACCGGGTGCTGGCCGCGGCCCTGCTGGCCCCGGTGGCCACCGGGGTGGCGTACCTGCTCAGCGAGTTGTTGAAGACCGTCTTCGACCAGGACCGGCCGTGCCGGACGGTGGCGGGTGCCGCGGCGTCCCTGGTGGCCTGCCCGGAACGCGGCGACTGGTCGTTCCCGAGCAACCACGCCACCATCGCCGGCGCCTCCGCGGTGACCCTGGCCCTGGTGCGGCGGGGACTGGTGTGGGTCACGGTGCCGCTGGCGCTGCTGCTGGCGTTCTCCCGGGTCTTCGTCGGCGTGCACTACCCGCACGACGTGGCGGCGGGGCTGCTGTTGGGCGCGGTCGTCGCCCCGCTCGTGCTCCACCTGGGCACCGGGCCCGCCACGGGCGTCCTGGGGTCCCTGCGGAGCCGGGGCGGACGCCACCGTTGAGCCCGCGCTCACCCCGGGTCCGTCAGCCCCGCCTCGTGGGCCACGATCGCCGCCTGCACCCGGTTGCGCACCGACAGCCGCTCCAGCACCGAGCTGACGTACGCCTTCACGGTGCCCTCCACCAGGTGCAGGCGGGCCGCGATCTGGGCGTTGGAGAGCCCGGCGCCCACCAGGGCGAGCACCTCGCGCTCCCGGGGCGTGAGCCGTTCGGTGCGGGCCCGGGCCTCGGTGGCGCGGGCCAGCCGGCCGCCGTCGAGGCCGTCGATGACGTGCCGGGCGACCCGCGGCGACAGGAACGCCGCCCCGGCCGCCACCGCCCGCACCCCGGCCAGCAGTTCGTAGGGGTCGCCGGACTTCAGCAGGAAACCGGTGGCGCCGCCGCCGAGCGCCCGGGCGACGTAGGCGTCCTCGGAGAAGGTGGTGAGCATGGCCACGGCGGTGCCCGGCAGGGTGCGGACGATCTCCTCGGCGGCGGCCAGTCCGTCCAGCACCGGCATGCGGACGTCCAACAGCGCCACGTCGGGGCGGTGCGCCTGCGCCAGCCGCACCGCTTCCCGGCCGTCCGCCGCCTCGGCGACGACCTCGATGCCCTCGTCGGCGGCCAGGATCGCCCGGACCCCGGCCCGGACCATGGTCTCGTCGTCGGCGAGGAGGACCCTGGGACGTGTGCTCATCGACCGCTCCCTCCGGTGGTGCGTCGGGTGTCCGTGGCCGCCGTCGTGGGGGCCACCGGCACCAGGTCCTTGGCGATCAGTGTGCCGCTCGGGTCGAAGCAGAGCCTGAAGTGGGCGACCATCGTGAAGAGTTCACCGTCCGCCCGGTAGTAGTGGCACGCCCCGGCGCCGGCCGGCCGCGGCGGCGCACGGTCCACCGGGGGGTCGGCGACGGTCCGTTCCGGCAGGACCGGACGGAGTGCGTCGAGGTCGGCGCCGGGCCGCAGGGCGGCGTAGGCGGCGGGCTCCAGCACCGCGCGGGACCCGGTGTACGCGTACCAGCCGAGTGCCGCGCCCACGGACAGCGTGCCGGCGGCCACGACCGCGAGCGCCGCGGGCACCCGGACGCGCCGGCGCCGTCCGCGGACGGCGACCGGAGCGGGAGCCGGCGGGAGGTGGGCGCGGACCCGGAACCCGTCGCCGTGGCGACCTGCGGTGAGCGTGCCGCCGAGCGCGGCGACCCGGGTGCGCAGTCCCGGCAGCCCGCACCCGCCGGCGGCGGACGCCCCGCGGGCGATCCGCCGGACGGCGACCGGATGCGGGGGCGCGGGGGGCGCTTCATTGGTGACGGTGACCGTGCTCCCCCACTCTTCGTGCGCCGTGCACACCGTCACCCGAGCGCCGGGGGCGTGCTTGGCCGCATTGGTGAGTGCTTCCCGCACCACGGCCCGGGTGGCTCGTTCCACCTCCCGCGCCGGAGCGACGCGCCCGGTGCGCTCCCCGCGCACCGGCATCCCGGAGGCCGCGGCCCGGCGCACCAACTCCTCCACCGAATCCACCGAGCCCGCCGAATCCGCCGAATCCGCCGCGTCCACCGCGGGCTCCGGGGCGGCCGCCGGGGCGTCGACGGCCACCGCCCCGGTCTCGTCCAGGAGGTCGGCGAGCCGCCGCGCCGGGGTCAGCGGCGCCGGGTCCTCCCCCGGCTCCTCGGGATCGCGCAGCAGTCCGACGACGGCCCGCAGCCGATCGGTGGCCCCGGCGGCGGCGGACCTCAGCTCCGCGGCGGCCGCCCGGTGGTGCTCCGGCAGGTCGCGGGCGAGTTGCAGGGCACCCGCGCGCAGCGCGATCAGGCTCAACTCGTGCCCCAGCGAATCGTGCACCTCCCGGGCGATCCGCGCCCGTTCCCGCAGCCGCGCCCGCTCGGCGACCATCCGCTGTTCGCGCTCCAGGTGCGCGGCCCGGGCCCAACCCGCCTCGGCGAGCGCCCGGCGCTGGCGCCAGTGCCGTCCGCACAGCCAGGGGAACACCACGGCCAACAGCAGCGCGGAGACCAGCACCAGCGCTTCGCTGACCCGGTCGGCCCCGTACCCCGCGCTCCTGCCCAGCCCGGCGGCGAGCACCACGGGGAAGGCGGCCAGGGCGGGCCCGACCCGTTCCGCCCGCACCCCGGCGAGCAGGGCGAACACGGGCAGCGCGGCGCAGGTCTCGACGGCGAGCAGCGCGGGGGCGACGGCCAGGCAGCCGCCCGCCACCAGCAGGAGTGCGGTCACCGGTCGGGTCCGCCGGGCCGCGGTCGCGGCGGCCAGCACCCCGATCAGGAGGACGGTCCGCCACCAGGGGCCCGCCTCGGTCAACCCCAGCGGGGCGGCGAGTAGCACCGGCACGGCCAGCCCCGTCCAGAGCACCGCCCCGGCCAGCGGCCCGGCCCAGGGGCCCGCCGCCCCGTTCCGTTCCCCCGGACCGGTCCGCCACCGCCCCGGCGCACGCCCGTCCGCCCCGTCCACCCGCACGTTCCCGTCCACCTCCCGCTGACGCGCGCCGGGCGGTTCCGGCCCGCCCGGCCGCACCCGCGTCCGCCTCCCCGCCGCCCCGGCCGGTGCGGCGCCTCCCCTCCGAGGACGCATCCGCGGCCCGGACGCCTGAGACCCCGGTGCGGCCGAGCGGTCCGGGCGAGCGGTCCGACCCGCCCCCGCTCGGCGGCACGTCCCCCACCGGGCCCGGGTGGGCATGGCAGGATCGACGTGCCATGACTGTGCCGACGAAGTCCACGTCCCGTACCGCCCCCGACCCCCGTACCTCTCCGGAGGGCCCGCTCCGCGCGCTGCCCGCCCTCCACGAACCGGTGATCGCCTGGTTCGACGACCACGCGCGCGATCTGCCGTGGCGCCGCCCCGAGGCGGGCCCCTGGGGCGTGATGGTCAGCGAGTTCATGCTCCAGCAGACGCCGGTCAGCCGGGTGCTGCCGGTGTACGAGCAGTGGCTCGCCCGCTGGCCCCGCCCCGCCGACCTCGCGAAGGAGCCGTCCGGGGAGGCGGTCCGCGCCTGGGGGCGGCTCGGCTATCCGCGCCGTGCGCTGCGGCTGCACGGCGCGGCCGTGGCCATAGCGGAACGGCACGGCGGTGACGTGCCGACCGAGCACTCCCAGTTGTTGGCCCTGCCCGGGATCGGCGAGTACACGGCGGCCGCGGTGGCCTCCTTCGCGTACGGGCAGCGGCACGCCGTCCTGGACACCAACGTGCGCCGGGTGCTGGCCCGGGCGGTGACCGGCTCGCAGTACCCGCCGAACGCCACCACCGCCGCCGAACGGAAGCTGGCCCGGGCGCTGCTCCCCGAGGAGGAGGGCACCGCCGCCCGTTGGGCGGCGGCGTCGATGGAGCTGGGTGCGCTGGTGTGCACGGCCCGCAACGAGCGCTGCGAGCGCTGTCCGATTGCCTCGTTGTGCGCCTGGCAGCTCGCGGGCAAGCCGGAGCACGAGGGCCCGCCGCGGCGCGGCCAGACGTACGCGGGCACCGACCGGCAGGTGCGCGGCAAGCTGCTGGCCGTGTTGCGGGAGGCCACCGTGCCGGTGCCGCAGGCGGTGCTGAACCGGGTGTGGGACGAGCCCGTGCAGCGGGCCCGCGCGCTCGACGGACTGGTGGCGGACGGTCTGGTGGAGCCGCTGCCGGGCGGCCTGTACCGGCTGCCGCACGTCTGAGCCGCCCGCCCGCGAACCCCGCCCGCCGCCCCCGCCCGTGCGCCTTCGGACGGGGGCGGCGGCGTCCCCGCCGGGGCCGGGGGCCGTCGAAGCCGTCGTGGGACGTCACGGAAGACCCCGTGTCGAGTCCCGGAACCGGCCCGCGGAAGCGCTCCGAACCCTCCCGAAAGGGACGGAATCCCCGCTCGCCGGCCGCTGCCCTTACCGCTTTCCTACATCTGTTACACAACCGACGGACAGCCGTGCGTCCGCCGCGTGCTGGCCCGCACAGTGCCGTGACAACTCCTCCGTAACTTGCTTCTCGTGCCGCTACGGCACGACAGGGGAGACAGGGCGGCCCGGGGGGCCGGATCGGAGGCGACGGGGATGGCGCACGGCGAGGTGCTCGAATTCGAGGAGTACGTCCGTACCCGGCAGGACGCCCTGCTGCGCAGCGCCCGCCGACTGGTCCCCGACCCGGTGGAGGCGCAGGACCTGCTCCAGACCGCGCTGGTGCGCACCTACGGCCGCTGGGACGGGATCGCGGACAAGCGGCTGGCCGACGCCTATCTGCGTCGCGTCATGATCAACACTCGGACGGAGTGGTGGCGGGCCCGCAAGCTGGAGGAGGTGCCCACCGAGCAGCTCCCCGAGTGCAGGGTGGAGGACAACACCGAACAGCACGCGGACCGGGCCCTGTTGATGGACGTGATGAAGGTGCTGGCACCCAAGCAGCGCAGCGTCGTGGTGCTGCGACACTGGGAGCAGATGTCCACGGAGGAGACGGCCGCCGCCCTCGGCATGTCGGCCGGTACGGTCAAGAGCACGCTGCACCGGGCCCTCGCCCGGCTGCGTCAGGAGTTGGAGGCCCGGGACCTGGGTGCCCGGGCGCTCGAACGTGAGGAGCGGGAGCGTTGCGCGGCCTGAGAAGCCGGTTCGGGGCGGGGCGCGGGGACGCCCGTTCCGGGGGGTTCCCCCCGGAGGAGGCCGCACTGTGCGGCGCTCCGCCCGACGGGCCCGACGGACCGGGCGGGCCGGGGCGCGCGGACGGGCCGGCGGGGGGCCGGGCGGCGAGTCGGTTGGTGGCGGGGGGTGCGGCGGTGGCCGCACTCGCCGCCCTCGGCGTTTCCGGTCTGCTCGGCGGGTTCGTCGCTTCCTGCACGTCCCAGGGCACCGGCGTCCGCGACGAGGGGCCCGCCCGCGGGAGCGCTTCCGGCGAGGAGACCCCGTCGGCGTCCCCCTCCCCCGCCCCGCCCCGGGTCGACGCCGTCCGGCTGCTGATGGACGACCCCGACATCGACCCGGAGGTGAAGGAGACGCTGCGGCTCTGCACCTCGGACAAGGACAGCTACCCGGTGGACGCCATCTACGGCAACCTCACCGACGGCGGGCGGGACGACGTCGTCGTCAACGTCCTGACGTGCGGGGACGCCGTGAGCATCGGTACGTACGTGTACCGTCCTGAGGGCGATGACTACACGAACGCCTTCCGGTCCGACGGCTTCCCGGTGTACGCGGAGATCGACCGCAGGGAACTCGTCGTCACCCAGCAGGTGTACTCCGACGAGGATCCGGTGGCGGCCCCCTCGGGGGAGGACGTGATCACGTACCGGTGGAAGTCCGGTGACTTCGTGGAGCAGGGACGCGTCCACAACGACTACAGCAAGGCGGTGGGCACCGAGTCCGCCTCCCCGCCCCGGAACTGAAAGCGACGGATACCGACCGGATGGCAGAGCAGACCCACGTCCTCTTCGTCGAGGACGACGACGTCATCCGCGAGGCCACCCAGCTCGCACTGGAACGCAACGGCTTCGTGGTGACCGCGATGCCCGACGGGCTGTCGGGGCTGGACTCGTTCCGGGCCCGCCGCCCCGACATCGCCCTGCTCGACGTGATGGTGCCGGGGCTGGACGGGGTGAGCCTGTGCCGGCGCATCCGGGACGAGTCCACCGTCCCGGTCATCATGCTGTCGGCGCGCGCCGACTCCATCGACGTCGTCCTCGGACTGGAGGCGGGCGCCGACGACTACGTCACCAAACCCTTCGACGGGGCGGTCCTGGTGGCCCGCATCCGGGCGGTGCTGCGCCGCTTCGGGCACGCCGGCGGCGCCGGGGCGCAAGAGGGCGCACAGCAGGCCGGCGGCGGGGTGCTGACCTTCGGCGACCTGGAGGTCGACACGGTCGGGATGGACGTGTTGCGCGGGGGGCGGCCGGTGGCGCTGACCCCGACCGAGATGCGGCTGCTGCTGGAGTTCTCGGCGGCCCCGGGCACCGTGCTGTCCAGGGACAAGCTGCTCGAACGCGTCTGGGACTACGGCTGGGGCGGTGACACCCGGGTCGTCGACGTCCATGTGCAGCGGTTGCGGGCCAAGATCGGCCAGGACCGGATCGAGACCGTGCGCGGCTTCGGTTACAAGTTGCGGGCCTGAGCACCGTGCGGAGAAAGCTGCGCGGCCTGAACCTCCGCACCGGGCTGCGCTGGAAACTGAGCGCGGCGATCACCCTGGTCGGGGTCTTCGTGGCGCTCGCGTTGAGCCTGGTGGTGCACAACGCGGCCCGGGTGTCCATGTTGGACAACGCCCGCGACCTCCAGGACGAGCGGGTGCAGTTCGCGCAGCGGATCTACGAGGCCACCGAGCGGCTCCAGTTCGGGGCCGAGGTCGACGACGAGGACATCCCGGCCGAACTGCGGGCCAAGGCGCTCGAAGGGCGTCGGGCCACCCACGTCACCGAGACCGACGGCGTCCCCGACATCTGGGCGGCCGTGCCGCTGGAGGACGGTCGGGTGCTGTCCCTGCACACCCCGCTCCAGGACCGCAGCACCGCGATCATGGGCGATCTGGACCGGGCGCTGCTCATCGGTTCGCTGGCGGTGGTGTCCGGCGGGTGCGCGCTCGGCGTGCTGATCGGGGGGCGGTTCTCCCGCCGGCTGCGCAAGGCCGCGGTGGCGGCGGGCCAGGTGGCCCAGGGCAACAGCGAGGTCCGGGTGGTCGAGGCGATCGGCGGGGTGGTCCGGGACGAGACGGACGACCTGGCGTGGTCGGTCGACGCGATGGCCGACGCCCTGCGCCAGCGGCTGGAGGCCGAGCGCCGGGTGACCGCGGACATCGCGCACGAACTGCGCACCCCCGTCACCGGACTGCTCACCGCCGCCGAGCTGCTGCCGCCGGGGCGCCCCAGCGAACTGGTCCGGGACCGGGCGCAGGCGATGCGCACCCTGGTGGAGGACGTGCTGGAGGTGGCGCGCCTGGACAGTGCCGCCGAGCGCGCCGAACTGCACGACATCGTGCTGGGCGAGTTCGTGTCCCGGCGCGTCGCGGCCCGCAACAGCGAGGTCCGGGTGCACGTCGTCCACGAGGCGGCGGTGACCACCGACCCGCGGCGGCTGGAGCGCATACTCGGCAACCTCCTGGCGAACGCGGCCAAGCACGGCCGCACCCCGGTGGAGGTCACCGTGGAGGGCCGGGTGCTGCGGGTGCGCGACCACGGGCCGGGCTTCCCCGAGGAGCTGCTGGCCGAGGGGCCGAGCCGGTTCCGCACCGGCAGCAGCGATCGCGCGGGGCACGGACATGGCCTCGGGCTGACCATCGCCGCGGGGCAGGCCCGGGTGCTGGGTGCCCGGCTGACCTTCCGCAACGTCCGCCCGCCGGGATCGCCGGACGGGCCCGTGGAGGGGGCGGTGGCGGTGCTGTGGCTGCCGGAGCACGCGCCCACCAGCTCGGGGAGCTTCCCGATGCTGCTGTTGCCCGGCGAGTGAGGCCGGGCGGGCACGGCCGAGCCCCCGGTGACCGCGGGTTGCGGTGACCGGGGGCTCGGTGGCGCGGGGCGCTCGGGTCAGAAGGAGACGCCGACGCCCTTGAGGAACACGGCCGGGTTGATCGCGGAACCGTAGTTCGGGGTGGTGCGGATCTCGAAGTGCAGGTGCGGGCCGCTGGAGTTGCCGGTGTTGCCGGACAGCGCGACCACCTGGCCGGCGTTGACCTTCTGGCCGACCGACACGTTGACCTTCGACAGGTGCGCGTACTGCGAGTACTTGCCGCCCGCGTGCTTGATCACCACGGCGTTGCCGTAGGCGGGGCCGTCGCCGCCGCCGTTGGGGCCGGCCTTGACGACGGTGCCGGCGCTGACCGACTTGACCGGGGTACCGGTCGGGACGGCGAAGTCCTGGCCGGAGTGCTTGCTGGCCCACATGCCGCCGGCCTGCGCGTAGCTCGCGGAGAGCGCGTAGGAGCTGAGCGGCTTGACCCAGCCGGTGGACTTCTGCGCGGCGACCGGCTTGGCGGTGACCGCCTTGGCCTTGGCGGCGGCCTTCGCCTTGGCGGCGGCCGCGGCCTTGGCCTCGGTGGCGGCCTTGGCCTGGGCGGCCTGCGCGGCGGCCTGCACCTTCACGGACTCGGCGACGGTGCTGGGCACGGCGGTGACGGCCTGGCCGGGGGTCGCAGCCGCCGCGACCCCGGCACCCAGAGCGGCCGAGACTCCGAGACCGGCGACGACGGCGACCGTCCGGGCACGCAGCAGGGACGAACCGGACTTGAGGGACATGGCGCGCTGAGACATACGGGAAACCTCCGGGTTGGGGGGAGCCGCGTCCGAGATGCCGCGCGGGCCGCTGTGACGCGCTCGGGAGCGAGGCGTACGGACCGTGGGGTGCGTCGGCTGGACGGGCGACGACTGACCCGGAGTACATCGGCGTAGCTGCCGGGTGCTCCACATTGGTAACCCACCACCCGGTACCGGCTCAAACCCCCCTACTACTAGGCAAACTCGTACACAAACGTCACATCCGGAGGGTCTTGACGCGCCCTCCCACCCCCGCCGCCGGAGCCGCCCCGGAGAGGAAAGAGCCCGCAACGGCGGGTTTGAAGTGACCGCCCACCGGTTTTCCGCCCCGCCGCACCCCGCCCCCGGCAGCTTTGGGTCACTGCACGGGCACGGAACGCGACCACCGGGCGCCGCCCCTGCGTACGCCGGCCGCGCGGGGGGCGAGCCGGCGGGCCGGCCGCGGACGCCGTCCACTATTTCCGCTAGTACCGGACAGAACGCCTGTGCCCCATGTCACCGGGGAGCAAGATCCACCACCCCCGGAATGTGACCCGGGCTACCCTCGTCGGGGCGTTCCGGACACCTTCGGGAACGCCGATCGGGGGTCCACCAGCGGCCGTTCGGGCCTCGGAAGGTGACCCACGGCACAGCGATCCGGGGACGGCCGGCCCGGCGCGGCACAGGGGGAGTTCGGGAGTGGACCCGTCGGTACTCGGCACACGGCTCGCGTCCAGCGCGATCGCGCCGCTGCTCAAGAAGCTGTTCGCGGCCCCGCCCCCGGGCGCCGGGCTGGTCGAACGCCCGGTGCGGCTCTCCGCCTGGGTCTCCTTCCGCGGTGAACGGCGCACCCTCTCCGACGCCCAGGTGGGCAAGCTCGCCACCCACCTGGTGCGGGAGGCCGTCGACTCCCCCGGCGAACGGCCCTTCCCGGCCGACGAGGAAGCCGCCGTGGCCGACGCCCTCGCCCGCACCCTGCTCGCCCTCGGCGACCTCGACATGGACGACGTCCAGGCGGTGCGGCTCGGCCACCGCGAACTGGCCCGCGCCCTCTACACCGGGGCCACCGAGGCAGGACACGGTCTGGCCCCGGACCACCACCTGTCCGCCGACGCCGCCCTCTTCCTCGCCTCCGCCCTGGAATGGGCCTGCCTGCACGTCCTCCAGTTCTTCACCCAGCGCTCCACCTTCGTGGCCCGCACCCTGGTCGCCCAGAGCCGGGACCAGGCCGAGATCCTCGCCAAACTGGACGCACTGATCACCCGGGCTCCCCGCCCCGACGCCCGCCACGCCTCCTTCGAGCGCCGCTACCGCGACCACGTCGCCGCCAAGCACGGCAAGCTCACCATCTACGGCATCGACCTGACCTCCACCCCCGGCACCTGGCCGCTGGACGTGGCCTACCTCAGCCTCACCTCCACCGAGCAGACCGACCCGCCGCCCCGGACCGGACCGGACCCCGACCCCACCCGGCACTTCCGCGGCCCGCTCCCCGCGGACCAGGTGCTCGCCACCCGCTCCCGGGTGCTGCTGCGGGGCGTCGCCGGCTCCGGCAAGACCACGCTGGTGCAGTGGCTCGCCGTCTCCGCCACCCGGGTCGCGCCGGACGGGCCGCTCGGCCACCTCCACGACCTGGTGCCGTTCGTGCTGCCGCTGCGCACCCTCACCCGGCACGGCGAACGGCTGCCCGAACCGCGACTCTTCCTCACCGCCGCCGGCTCCCCCCTCGCCGGCGCCCAGCCCGAAGGGTGGGCCGACCACGTACTCACCGCCGGCCGCGGGCTGATCCTGGTGGACGGCATCGACGAGGTGCCCGAGGCGGAACGCGCACGCACCCGCGCCTGGCTGGGCGACCTGCTCACCGCCTACCCGGACAACCGCTGGCTGGTGACCTCCCGCCCCTCCGCCGTCCGGGAGAACTGGCTCGCCGCCGACGACTTCGCCGAACTCACCCTCTCCCCCATGAACCCCGCCGACGTCGCCGCCTTCGTCCGGCGTTGGCACGCGGCGGCCCGCCACGGCGCCGACGAGGCCGCCCGCGCCCTCCTCGACGGCTACGAACGGCAGTTGCTCACCGCCGTCGCCGGCAAGCCCGACCTCGGCCGGCTCGCCACCAACCCCCTGATGTGCGCCCTGATCTGCGCCCTGCACCGGGACCGCCGCGGCTACCTCCCGCACGGCCGCAAGGAGTTGTACGAGGCCGCCCTCGCCATGCTGCTGTCCCGCCGGGACCGGGAGCGGGACGTCCTGACCACCGCGGGCCAGGAGCTACGACAGGAGCCCCAGACCCAACTGCTCCAGCGCCTCGCCTACTGGCTCATCCGCAACGGCCGCACCGAGCTGGTGCGGGAACGGGCCGAGGCCATCGTCGGCGAGGCCCTGCCCGCGGTGCCCGAGGCCGCGGCCCTCGGTGACGCCCGCACCGTCTTCGACCACCTGCTGCTCCGCAGCGGGCTGTTGCTGGAGCCCTCCCCCGGCGCGGTGACCTTCGTGCACCGCACCTTCCAGGACTACCTGGGCGCCCGGCGGGCCGTCGAGGAGTGGGACGTCGGCCTCCTGATCGGTCACGCCGCAGACGACCAGTGGGAGGACGTGATCCGGATGGCCGTCGCCCACGCCCGCCCCCGCGAGCGCGCCGAGATCCTGGACGGACTCCTCAGCGCGGGCGACGCGGCCCCGCCCGGACGCGAGCGCGCCCGCGTCCACCTGCTGGCCGCCGCCTGCCTGGAACAGGCCACCGAACTCGACCCCGCGGTCCGGGACCGGATCGCCGAGCGGGTCAACGCCCTGATCCCGCCGCCCGACCAGGAAGCGGCCCGGAAGCTCGCCGCGGTCGGCCCGCTCGTCCTCGACCTGCTGCCTGCGCCAGGAGCGGCGGACGAGGGGGACTCGCTGATGGCGATCATCACCGCCTCCCACGTGGACTCGGAAGCCGCCATCCCCTACCTCGCCGGCCATGCCGACACCGCCTCCCTCGATCTCCGCTCCCAACTCGTCTGGTCCTGGCACCGCTTCGACACCGTCCGGTACGCCGAGGAGGTCGTCGCCCGACTCGACCCAGAGGGACTGTTCTTCACCGCGCAGAGCGAGGCGGAACTCGTCGTACTGGGGGAGCTCGGTGGACGCCCCTGGATTCAGCTGCGGACCGCGGACATCGGACCGCGCGCCGTCGCCGCGTACGTGGAACGCCACCGGCCAACGTGCATAGCCCTGGACGTCACCCAGGCTGACGGAGCCATCCCCTGGGACGTCATCGACGCGTTGAGCGGTCGGGAGGAGCTGCACCTGTCGTCCTTCGGCATCGAGGCGTCCCCGGCGGACTGGGATCGACTCGCCGCGACACCGCAGCTGACGGCCCTCCTGGTCACGCTGTTGGAATTCGGCGCCCTGCCCGAGGACTGCGTCCTCCCGGAGCTCACCGAGCTGACCCTGTACGGCCAGGCGTACGGTCCCATCGACTTGTCGGCGCTCCCGGTGCACTTCCCCCGGCTCGCCCGGCTGGAGATCGACTTCCTCAACAGGGACGAGGTGGTCCTGCACGGCCGCGACGCACTACCGGACTCGGTGGAAGTGGTGGAGTACTGACAAAGGGGTCGCCCCCGAGCCGGACGGCTCGGGGGCGACCCCTTGACGGTGTGAGCGGGGCGCGCTCACGCCTCCTTGCTGAGGTTGGGGCCCGCGCCGCCGCCGGTGGCGGGCTCGATCGGCGGGGCGTCCGGCAGTGCGGTCTTCTCCTCGCCGCGGAAGGTGAAGGTGACGTCGTCGCCCTCGCCCTCCGTGTCGACGACCACGATGTGACCGGGGCGCAGCTCGCCGAAGAGGATCTTCTCGGAGAGCGTGTCCTCGATCTCGCGCTGGATCGTGCGACGCAGCGGACGCGCGCCCAGCACCGGGTCGTAACCCTTCTTGGAGAGCAGCTCCTTGGCGGACGCGGAGAGCTCGATGCCCATGTCCCGGTCCTTGAGGCGCTCGTCCACCTTGCCGATCATCAGGTCGACGATCTGGAGGATGTCGTCCTGGCTCAGCTGCGGGAAGACCACCACGTCGTCGACGCGGTTGAGGAACTCGGGGCGGAAGTGCTGCTTGAGCTCGTCCGAGACCTTGTTCTTCATGCGCTCGTAGTTGGTCTTGGTGTCGCCCTGGGCGGCGAAGCCCAGGTTGAAGCCCTTGGAGATGTCCCGGGTGCCGAGGTTGGTGGTCATGATGATGACCGTGTTCTTGAAGTCCACGACCCGACCCTGGGAGTCGGTCAGACGACCGTCCTCCAGGATCTGGAGCAGGCTGTTGAAGATGTCCGGGTGGGCCTTCTCGACCTCGTCGAAGAGGACGACGGAGAACGGCTTGCGGCGGACCTTCTCGGTCAGCTGGCCGCCCTCCTCGTAGCCCACGTATCCGGGGGGCGAACCGAAGAGGCGCGACACCGTGTGCTTCTCGCTGAACTCCGACATGTCGAGGGAGATCAGCGCGTCCTCGTCACCGAAGAGGAACTCGGCGAGGGCCTTGGACAGCTCGGTCTTGCCGACGCCGGAGGGGCCGGCGAAGATGAACGATCCACCAGGACGCTTGGGGTCCTTCAGACCGGCGCGGGTGCGGCGGATCGCCTTCGACAGGGCCTTGACGGCGTCCTTCTGGCCGATGACGCGCTTGTGGAGCTCGTCCTCCATCCGCAGCAGACGGCTGGACTCCTCCTCGGTCAGCTTGAAGACCGGGATGCCGGTGGCGGTCGCGAGGACCTCGGCGATCAGCTCGCCGTCGACCTCGGCGACGACGTCCATGTCGCCGGCCTTCCACTCCTTCTCCCGCTTGGCCTTGGCGGCGAGGAGCTGCTTCTCCTTGTCGCGCAGGGAGGCGGCCTTCTCGAAGTCCTGCGAGTCGATCGCGGACTCCTTGTCGCGGCGGACGCCGGCGATCTTCTCGTCGAACTCGCGGAGGTCCGGCGGCGCGGTCATCCGGCGGATGCGCATCCGGGAGCCGGCCTCGTCGATCAGGTCGATCGCCTTGTCCGGGAGGAAGCGGTCCGAGATGTACCGGTCGGCCAGCGTCGCGGCCTGGACGAGGGCCTCGTCCGTGATGGAGACGCGGTGGTGCGCCTCGTAGCGGTCGCGCAGGCCCTTGAGGATCTCGATGGTGTGCGGGAGCGAGGGCTCGGCGACCTGGATGGGCTGGAAGCGGCGCTCCAGCGCGGCGTCCTTCTCCAGGTGCTTGCGGTACTCGTCCAGCGTGGTGGCGCCGATGGTCTGGAGTTCGCCGCGGGCGAGCATCGGCTTGAGGATGCTGGCCGCGTCGATGGCGCCTTCGGCGGCGCCCGCACCGACGAGGGTGTGCAGCTCGTCGATGAAGAGGATGATGTCGCCGCGGGTGCGGATCTCCTTGAGGACCTTCTTCAGGCGCTCCTCGAAGTCACCGCGGTAGCGGGAGCCGGCGACCAGCGCACCCAGGTCGAGGGTGTAGAGGTGCTTGTCCTTGAGGGTCTCGGGCACCTCGCCCTTGACGATGGCCTGGGCGAGGCCCTCGACGACGGCGGTCTTGCCGACGCCGGGCTCGCCGATGAGGACCGGGTTGTTCTTGGTGCGGCGGGACAGCACCTGCATGACCCGCTCGATCTCCTTCTCGCGCCCGATGACCGGGTCGAGCTTGGACTCGCGGGCGGCCTGCGTCAGGTTGCGGCCGAACTGGTCCAGGACCAGGGAGGTCGACGGGGTGCCCTCGGCGGGGCCGCCGGCGGTGGCCGTCTCCTTGTTCTGGTAGCCGGACAGCAGCTGGATCACCTGCTGCCGCACCCGGTTCAGGTCGGCACCCAGCTTGACCAGGACCTGGGCGGCGACGCCCTCGCCCTCACGGATCAGTCCGAGCAGGATGTGCTCGGTGCCGATGTAGTTGTGGCCCAGCTGGAGGGCCTCGCGGAGCGACAGCTCCAGGACCTTCTTGGCACGGGGAGTGAACGGGATGTGACCGGACGGGGCCTGCTGGCCCTGGCCGATGATCTCCTCCACCTGCTGGCGGACCGCCTCAAGAGAAATCCCGAGGCTCTCCAGGGCCTTAGCGGCGACACCCTCACCCTCGTGGATCAGGCCCAGGAGGATGTGCTCAGTGCCGATGTAGTTGTGGTTGAGCATCCGGGCTTCTTCCTGAGCCAGGACGACAACCCGCCGCGCGCGGTCGGTGAACCTCTCGAACATCGTTAATCGCTCCTCAGAGCGGTCAGGCAGTGAAAGGGGTCGGTCCCCTCCCTGTCCTTCCGCAGCTTAGTCCCGCAAGCGGGGACCGCTCATTCCAACTGCCGACACCCGTGCGTGGCCTCCTGACCGCGAACGCCGACATCTGCTCCAACCCGATGGTGCGAGACGATGTTCCCGCAGGCCAGGCAGTTTCCCTTGCCATCACTACGCCGATGGCGAACGTGCGCCTCCCGGGCCCTTGCGTGTCGCCCCACCCCACTAGGGATGTCTTACCCGCGCGTTGGGACGATCCATGCGGGACACCCCCCTCGCCTCCGCTACGGGCGAACAAGCGCGCGCCGCCGCGGGGGGCGTGCGTCCCCCGCCCGGGCCCTGGGGCCCTCCGGGCGGTCGGCGGCGACCGTGCGTAACCGCTCTCCGGCTCGTGGTGTTCTTTCCGTCATGACCCCCGCCGTTCCGCGCCCCCGTCGTCCCCTCGGTCCGTCCGGTCGTCCGAGCACCGGACGCGGTAGGGACGGTGGGGTGCGCCATTGGTACGAGAACGTCCTCGGCTGGCCCGCGGTTCCCGCGGGCCGTCCCGGCGCCGGCGGCACGACGGGGGTGCTTCTGGTCGCCGGGGTGCGCTTCGACGTGCTGGAGGTGCCGGCCGCCGTCGGGCGGGCGGTGCTGGCGGGGCCGGAGCGCACCGGTCCGGTGACCCGGTGCGGCGACCGGGTCCGGTTCCTGGTGGCCGCCGGCGCCGCCGAGGAGGTGCCGGGACTGCTGGCCTGGCTGGAGTGGGGCGGGCTGGCCGGGGACCTGGGGCTGGCGGTCATCGGCCCGGGCGGCGCGATCGAGGCGCCGTGGCCGCCGGTGCCGGCCCCGTCACCGGTCGGCACGGACGGGGCGGGCCCGGGAGCGGACCCGGCCGGGGCCGCGGTCTGGGTGCGGCCCCCGGAGCCGGGGCGGGGGGCGGAGACGGGACTTCCCGCACCGCGCCCCCTCGCGGCGCGGTGCGCACGAGGGAGTGCGCCCAGGGACGGTGGGGGCGCCCCCGACCTCGTGCGACTGGTGGACCGGCTGGCCACGGAGTGCCTGCGGGTCCGGTTGGGTCGGGCGCGCGATCAGCGGTGGGCGTCTTCGTACGCCTGACGGACGTCGGCCGGGACGCGGCCCCGGTCGTTGACCTTGTGGCCGTTCTCCTTCGCCCAGGCGCGGATCTGGGCCGTGTCCTGGCTGCTGCCGGCAGCGGTGGCGCGGGCCTTGCCCCGACCACCGGTGGAACGGCCGCCGGTGCGGCGCCCGCCCTTCACGTAGGGCTCCAGCAGACCGCGCAGCTTGTCGGCGTTGTCGGTCGTGAGGTCGATCTCGTAGGTCTTGCCGTCCAGCGCGAACGTCACGGTCTCGTCGGCCTCGACACCGTCGAGGTCGTCGACAAGAAGGACCTGAACCTTCTGTGCCACCGCATTTTCCTTTCATCGATAACGTACGGGTCGGCCCCACGGCACCCGCCGCCGTTTCGCCGCCCCTTGTTATATGCAGTACAGCAGTACGTTGGAAAGCAAACCGTCTTTCCCCGCAAAACACAAACCCCTGGTTGCCGTCACCCCGCCCCGGACCGCCCGGAAACATGCGCGTTTCGGACATAGGGCACCAGGACACCGGGGGAACGGAATGCGCCGTCCAAGCCGATCACAGATGCAGAAGCATCCGGCTGTTGCCCAGGGTGTTCGGTTTCACTCGTTCGAGTCCGAGGAACTCGGCGACGCCCTCGTCATAGGAACGCAGCAGCTCGCCGTACACATCGGAGTCCACGGGAGTCTCCCCGATCTCGACGAAGCCGTGCTTCGCGAAGAAGTCGACTTCGAAGGTGAGGCAGAAAACACGTCGAACGCCGAGCCAACGCGCGGTCTGGAGCAGCTTCTCCAGGAGTTGATGGCCGACGCCGGCGCCCTTGAGGGCGGGGTTCACGGCGAGCGTACGGACTTCCGCCAGGTCTTCCCACATCACGTGCAGTGCTCCGCATGCGACGACCTGTGCGTTGTCGTCGCGTTCCGCGACCCAGAACTCCTGGATGTCCTCGTAAAGCGTGACCGTGGCTTTGTCCAGCAGGATGCCCTTGTTGACGTAGACGTCGAGGAGCGCGCGGACCTGGGGAACGTCACTGGTGCGGGCCCTGCGGACGGTGACCGCTTTCCTGGTGGGGCCGGCCGGCGCGGAGGACTCGGTTTCCGGAACATTCGCCGGTGCGACCGGCTCTTCGGGTACCCGGTGGGGTTGCTCTGCTGGCATGAACGGACGCTATCGTCCGTCCTCCGCCTTGTGCTCGGGGGGCTCGTTGCGCGGACTCGCCTCCGGAACCCGCGACATCCCGGTGTTCCTCGGGGCATTCCCCGCAGGTGGACCGTTCGGGGTGGCCGCCGGGCGGCCCGGATCTTCCCCGCCCCCGATACCGTTCGCGTCATCCGACGGTCGCGCGGCGTTCGGCGGGTTCCCCGTGTCGGGCGGGGGTTCGTTTCGCGGCGGCGCGTTCTCGGGGCCCTGCACCATGCGCACGGCGTCGTTGAGCGCTTCGCGTTGTTCGGGCGACATCATGCCGAAGAAGGCGACGAGGGCGGCGGCCGGGTTGTCGCTTTGCGACCACGCGTCGTTCATCAGGGCGGCGGCGTACGCAGCGCGGGTGGAGACGGCTTCGTAGCGATAGGCGCGGCCTTCCGCTTCGCGGCGCACCCAGCCCTTCTGATGGAGATTGTCCAGAACGGTCATCACCGTCGTATAGGCGATCGAGCGTTCCTGCTGGAGGTCTTCCAGGACTTCCCGAACGGTCACCGGACGGTTCCACTGCCAGACCCGCGTCATGACCGCGTCTTCGAGTTCTCCCAAGGGGCGAGGCACAAATCTCACCATATATGGAGAAATCGCCCCAAGGGTGGCGAACCGCTCTACGGAACGACGCTTTCCCGAGGGGCGGCGCGCATCCGTTCCCCGCGGCCCGGAGGGTCACGGGGAACGGGCGGCGGCGTCAGGCGCCGGCGTCGCGCGGGGACTGGTTCTGGGCCTGACGGGCCTGCTCGGCCTGCCGGAGGGCGTAGTCGACCGCGGCGTCCTCCTTGGCCTTCTTGTCGCCCCCCTGGGTCTTCACGATCGTCACGATGAGCGCGGTGAAGAACACGGCCATCACCGTGGGGGGCAGCAGCGCGGAGACGTAGTCCATGGGGCCAGGGTATCCAGCGCTATCCGGCGGCCCGCTGCTGGGGCGGGTCCGCCGGCGGGGCGGGGGCCGGCGCGTCCGGCTGCCGGGGCTCGGCGGGCGGAGCGGGCCGCTTGCGGGGCGGGAACACCTCGGCGGGGGTCGGCACGGGACGGTGCGGGGCGGCGGGGCGCTCCCGGGGCGCGGGTTCGGGGCGCTCGGGGGCCGGCTGCTCGTCCCCCGCACGCGGGGCGACCAGCCCGCCGGGCAGCGCCGTCAGACGGAGCCGGGGGGCCGTCGCCACGGCGCGGGCGCCGGACCCGGCGGGCACCGGGACGCGCTCGGCGGGGCGGGCCCGCACCACCCGGTCGACGGGGGGCCGGCAGCGGTCCAGGAGCGCCGCGGCGGTCGGATTGCCGCGCAGGGCGCGCAGCGCGGCGAGGTCGTCGGGGCCGGGCCGGTGCCCGGCCGCCAGCGCCTCCTCCAGGAGGGCCAGGTAGCCACGGGCGGTCCCGGGCAGGGCGCTGCGGTAGCGCTCCAGGTCGGCGACGAGGAAGGCGCGCCGCCGGGCGCCCTCGTGCAGCGCCTCGTCCACCGATTCGGCGAGCCGGAGGCAGTCCCGGACGTCCGCGGCGGTGAGGGGACGGGGGTGGACGACGAGGGCGAGAGCACGGCGGAGCACACGCAGCTCCTCGGCGCCGAACGCCATGCCGCCGCAAGTTCCGTTGGGCGTGGGCATGGGGAGACGATACGCGCTAATCGGACAAAACCCACCGAATGTCGTCCCCGTGGCGTGGCCTGCGGGGCCGGGCCGTTTACGGCCCGGCGCTCACATCCGGGCGACGTTGCGCTCGTAGACCAGGCGCAACCCGATCAGGGTCAGCCAGGGCTCGTGCTCGTCGATGACGGTCGCCTCGCCCAGCACCATCGGGGCCAGTCCACCGGTCGCGATCACCGTCACCTCGTCCGGGTCGGCGGCCAGCTCCCGCGCCATCCGGGTGACCACCCCGTCGACCTGCCCGGCGAAGCCGTAGAGGATGCCCGACTGCATGGCCTCCACGGTGTTCTTGCCGATCACGCTGCGCGGCCGGGCCAACTCGATCTTGCGCAACTGCGCCCCGCGCACGCCCAGCGCCTCCACGGAGATCTCGATGCCCGGGGCGATCACCCCGCCCGTGTACTCGCCGCGCGCGGAGACCGCGTCGAAGGTCGTCGCCGTGCCGAAGTCCACCACGATCGCGGGGCCCCCGTACAGGTCGACGGCGGCCACCGCGTTGATGATGCGGTCGGCGCCGACCTCCTTGGGGTTGTCCATCAGGATCGGCACCCCGGTCTTGATACCCGGCTCCACCAGCACCGCCGGCACGTCGCCGTAGTAGCGGCGGGTGACCTCGCGCAGCTCGTGCAGCACCGAGGGCACCGTGGAGCAGATGGCGATGCCGTCGATGCCCTCGCCCAACTCCATCCCCAGCAGCGGGTGCATGCCCATCAGGCCCTGGAGCAGCACGGCGAGTTCGTCGGCGGTGCGGCGGGCGTCGGTGGAGATGCGCCAGTGCTCGACGATCTCCTCCCCGTCGAACAGCCCGAGCACGGTGTGGGTGTTGCCCACGTCGATCGTCAGCAGCATGCGTCTACTCCGTTCCGGCGGCGTCCGCGCGGGGTCAGGGGGCGGCGTCGGGGCCGGGCGCGGCGTCCCGTAGGTCCAGGCCGATGTCGAGGATCGGCGCGGAGTGGGTGAGCGCGCCCACGGCGAGGTAGTCCACGCCGGTCTCCGCGTAGGCGCGGGCGTTCGCGAGGGTGAGCCGGCCGGAGGACTCCAGCCGCGCCCGGCCCGCGACCAGGGCGACGGCCTCGGCGGTCTCCACGGGCGTGAAGTTGTCCAGCAGGATCAGGTCGGCGCCCGCCTCGACCACCTCGCGCAGCTGGTGCAGGGTGTCCACCTCGACCTCCACCGGGACGTCCGGGAACGCCTCGCGGACCCGGGCGAACGCCTCGGCGACCCCGCCCGCGGCCAGTACGTGGTTGTCCTTGACCAGCGCCGCGTCGGAGAGGGACATCCGGTGGTTGAGGCCGCCGCCGCAGCGGACCGCGAACTTCTCCAACGACCGCAGCCCGGGGGTGGTCTTGCGGGTGTCGCGGACCTTCGCCCCGGTGCCCTCCAGGGCGTCCGCCCAGGCGCGGGTGGCGGTGGCGATGCCGGAGAGCCGGCACAGCAGGTTCAGGGCGCTGCGCTCGCCGGTCAGCAGGTCCCGGGTGCGGGCGGTGACGCTGAGCAGCGGCTGGCCGGCGGCCACCCGGTCGCCGTCCTCGACGTGCCGCTCGACCTCGAACGCCTCGGTGCACACCAGGGAGAGCACCGCTTCGGCGATCCGCAGCCCGGCCACGGTGCCCGCTTCGCGGGCGGTGAAGTCGGCGGTGGCGACGGCGTCCTCGGGGATGGTGGCCACGGTGGTGACGTCCACCCCGCCGGCCAGGTCCTCCGCAAGGGCCCACTGCGCGACGTCCTCGACCTCGACGGGGTCGAGGCCGGCGGCGGCCAGCAGCTCGGCGAGCGCCGGATCGAGACCGCACTCGACCGCGTGCGGATCTCCCCCGCCGCAGCCGCAGCCCTCGCCGCACCCCGCGGCGGGGTCGTCGGCGAGCAGGGGGACGGGGGGAGGCGGCGTGTCGGTCACGGCTCAGGGCTCCAGGGGATCGGCTGTCGAGGGTGCTGCGGGGTCGGCGGCGCCGGCGCGGGGCGCCCGCGGGGAGCCGTCTGCCGGTGCGGGCGCGGCGCCAGCGTACGCGTTCGGGGCGGGGCGCACCGCCCCGGGCCCGGGGCCGGCGGCGGGTGCGGGGGGCTCGGCGACGGTGGGCGGGAAGCCGGGGCCGTCGGTGGGGGTGACGGTCAGCGAACGGTCGGGGGCGAGCCGCACCACGAGGTGCCGGCGCCCGTGCGCGTCGTCGGCCTCGGGGTGGTCCTCGCGCCAGTGACAGCCGCGGGTCTCCTCGCGGCGCAGGGCGGCGGCGACCAGGGCCCGGGCCACGCACAGCAGGTTGGTGGTCTCCCAGCTGTCCACCCCGGGTTCGGCGGTCTTGCCGTGCTCGGCCAGGGCGTCCCGGGCGGCCGTGTGCAGGTCCTGGAGCTGCCGGGCGGCTCGCTCCAGGGAGTCGGCGGAGCGGAGCACCCCGGCGCCCTCGGTCATGATCCGCTGGATGCGGAAACGGTCCTCCGGGGCCAGCAGCGGGTGGGCGGGGGCGGCGGGCCGGGCCACCGGCTGCGGCGGGCGGCGGGTCCCGCTCCCGGCGCGCACCACGGCGGCGGCGATCCGCTCCGCGTAGACGAGCCCTTCCAGCAGCGAGTTGGAGGCCAGTCGGTTGGCGCCGTGCACGCCGGTGCAGGCGACCTCCCCGCAGGCGTACAGGCCGGGCACGGTGGTGCGGCCGTCCGCGTCGGTGCGCACCCCGCCCGAGGCGTAGTGCGCGGCGGGCGACACCGGCAGCGGCTCGGTCACCGGGTCCAGGCCGTGGGCGCGGCAGGCGGCGAGGATGGTGGGGAATCGGCGTTCCCACATCTCGGCGCCGAAGTGCCGGGCGTCCACGTACATGTGCAGGGCACCCCGCTCGCGCATGCGGCGGGTGATGCCCTTGGCGACGACGTCCCGGGGCGCGAGTTCGGCGAGTTCGTGCTGGCCGACCATGAACCGCACCCCCTCGGCGTCGACCAGGTGGGCGCCCTCGCCGCGGACCGCCTCGGAGACCAGCGGCTGCTGCCCCTCGGCGTCCGGGCCGAGGAAGAGCACGGTGGGGTGGAACTGGACGAACTCCAGGTCGCTGACCTCTGCGCCGGCGCGCAGCGCCAGGGCGACCCCGTCCCCGGTGGAGACCGCCGGGTTGGTGGTGGCGGCGTACACCTGGCCCATGCCGCCGGTGGCGAGCACCACGTGCGGGGCGTGCACGGCGCCCACGCCGTCGTGCTGGCCCTCCCCCATCACGTGCAGGGTGACGCCGGCGGCGCGCCCCTCGTCGTCGGTGAGCAGGTCGAGGACGAGCGCGTTCTCGACGGTGGGTATGCCCCGGGCGCGCACCGCGTCGACCAGGGCGCGGGATATCTCGGCGCCGGTGGCGTCGCCGCCGGCGTGCGCGATCCGGCTGCGGTGGTGGCCGCCCTCGCGGGTCAGGGCCAGCCCGCCGGTGGCGGACTCGTCGAAGCGGGCGCCGCTGTCGATGAGCCGGCGGACCGCGTCCGGGCCCTCGGTGACCAGCAGCCGCACCGCGTCCTCGGCGCAGAGCCCGGCGCCGGCGACGAGGGTGTCGTCGAGGTGTTGTCCGGGGGTGTCGCCCTCGCCGAGGGCGGCGGCGATGCCGCCCTGCGCCCAGCGGGTGGAGCCGTCGTCCAGGCGCGCCTTGGTGACCACCACGGTCTCCAGGCCGGCGGCGGCGCAGCGCAGGGCGGCGGTGAGCCCGGCCACGCCGGAGCCGACGACGACCACGTCCGCGCCGAGCGCCCAGCCGGGGGCGGGCGCGTGCAGGCGGATGCCGGTGTGCGGGGAGGGTGCTGCGCGGGTCACGAGACGGCTCCCGGGTGGTGGGGGTCACCGGGGGCCGCGGGGGTCCCGAAGGTGAGGGGCAGGTTGTCGATGAGGCGGGTGGTGCCGACCCGGGCGGCCACCGCGAGGACGGCCTCGCCGGTGTGGTCGTCGGGGACCTCGGTGAAGTCGGACGGGTCCACCAGGGCGAGGTAGTCGAGGTCGAGGGGCGGGGTGAGCCGGGCGGCGGCGTCGAGCACGGCGCGGGCGGCGGCCCGGACGGCGGCCGGGCCGCCGGGCGCCGCGTGGGCGACGGCGTGCGCGTCGGCCGCGGCCCGGGACTCGCCGAGCGCGTCCAGGGCCCTGGCCCGGGTGTCGTTGCCGGGGGCGAGGGCGGCGCGGGCGTGCAGCGCCTGTTGGGCGGCGTGCCGGTCGCGGCCGGCGAACAGGGCCCGGGACAGGGCGAGCGCGGTGCGGCGTTCGACGGCGGAGAGGTAGCGGTTGCGGCTGGAGAGGGCGAGGCCGTCCGGCTCGCGGACGGTGGGCACCGCCACGATCTCCACGCCGAAGTCGAGGTCCCGCGCCATGCGCCGCACCAGGGCGAGTTGCTGGGCGTCCTTCTGTCCGAAGAACGCCAGGTCGGGGCGGGTGAGGTGGAGGAGTTTGGCGACGACGGTGAGCATCCCGTCGAAGTGGCCGGGCCGGGTGGCGCCCTCCAGACGGCCGCCCATCGGGCCGGCGGCGACGCGCACCTGGGGTCCGCCGCCCGGGTACACCTCGTCGGCGCCGGGCGCGAACACCGTGTCGGCGCCGGCCGCGGCGGCGAGTTCGACGTCGGCGTCCAGGGTGCGCGGGTAGCGGTCGAGGTCCTCGCCGGCGCCGAACTGGAGCGGGTTCACGAAGACGGTGACGACCACCTCGCCACCGGCGCCGACCCGTTCGCGGGCGGCGCGGACCAGGGTGGCGTGGCCCTCGTGCAGGGCGCCCATGGTCATCACCACGGCGCGGCGGGGCGCGTCCGGGGCGGCGGGCCGCAGGGCGTCGGCGGTGTGCAGCAGTCGTACGCCCGCGGGGTCGGTGCCGTGCTGGGTCATGGGGTGGTGCCCTCCGTGTCGCCCGCGAGGACGTCGAGCAGGTCTTCGGCGAGTTCGGGGCGGAGCAGTCCGCGGTCCAGGGCCCGGTCGGCGGTGCGGCGGGCCATCGCGAGGTAGCCGGGGACGGCGCCGGGCGCGTGGACGCGCAGTTCGGCGAGGTGGGCGGCGACGGTGCCGGCGTCCCCCCGGGCGACGGGCCCGGTGAGGGCGGCGTCCCCGGAGCGCAGGGCGTTGTCCAGGGCGGCGCCGAGCAGCGGGCCGAGCATCCGGTCGGGGGCCGCGACGCCGGCGGCGCGCAACAGGTCCATGGCCTCGGCGACCAGGGTGACCAGGTGGTTGGCGCCGAGGGCGAGGGCCGCGTGGTAGAGCGGGCGGGCCGCCTCCTCGATCCACTCGGGTTCGCCGCCCATCTCGATGACGAGGGCCTCGGCGGCCAGCCGCAGTTCCTCGGGAGCGGTGACCCCGAAGGAGCAGCCGGCCAGCCGCTGGACGTCCACCGGGGTGCCGGTGAAGGTCATCGCGGGGTGCAGGGCGAGCGGGAGTGCGCCGGCGCGCAGCGCGGGGTCGAGGACCTTCGCCCCGTGCCGTCCCGAGGTGTGCGCGATCAGTTGCCCGGGGCGCACCGCGCCGGTGTCGGCGAGCCCTTCGACGAGGCCCGGCAGGACGTCGTCGGGGACGGTGAGCAGGACGAGTTCGGCGCGGGCGAGGACCTCTTCGGGGCTCACCACGGGGACCTCGGGGAGCATCCGCTCGGCGCGTCGCCGGGAGGCGTCGGAGACGCCGGAGACGGCGACCGGGCGGTGCCCGGCGAGGTGCAGCGAGGCGGCCAGCACGGGGCCCACCCGGCCGGCTCCGACGACGCCCACGGTGAGCCGCGCGGGGCGGTCCCGGGGGTCGGGGGGATGCGGTGCGTTCACGCGACGACGGCCTTCCGTTCCAGTCCGCTCGGGGTACCGGACGATTTCTCGTCATGCTAACGCGATCGGTCCGTCCGCCCCGGCGCCGTCCACCGGCTGTGGGCAGCCGCACATCCGTGCGTGACCGCGGGGGCGGTCGCTCGCCCCGCGGCACCGGCCCCTTCCGCCGCCGGCCCGGGCGTGCGTCAGGATCGGCCCATGGACGCGCCCCAGCACCGGCCCCTCAGCCCGCACGACCCGCTCCGCCCGGACGCCCCCGACCCGGCGGGGCCCCCGGACGACGGGGAGGAGGCCGGGCGGGCCCGGCGGACGGCGGCGTTCCGCGGGGCGCGCCGGGTGCTGGCGCGACCGGCCGCGGACGCCACGCTCGCCGAGGCGCTGGCCGGGCTGGGTGCGGCGGCGGGCGGGGCGTACGACCTGACGGAGCCGGTCGACGCGTACGGCGACGGGGTGGTGGCCGCGCTGGAGCGGCGGGTGGCGGGGTTGCTGGGCACCGAGGCGGCGGCGTTCTTCCCGACCGGGACCATGGCCCAGCAGGTGGCGCTGCGCTGCTGGGCGAGCCGCACCGGCAACCCGGTGGTGGCCCTGCACCCGCTGGCCCACCCCGAGGTGCACGAGCGGGGCGCGCTGGGGACGTTGGGCGGGCTGCGGACGGTCCACCCGACCGCCGAGCGCCGTCAGCCGACCGCGGCCGAGGTGTGGAACCTGGACGAGCCCTTCGGGACGCTGGTGCTCGAACTGCCGCTCCGGGACGCGGGCTTCCTGCTGCCGTCCTGGGAGGAGCTGACCGAGCTGGTGGAGGCGGCCCGGGCCCGGGACGCGGTGGTGCATCTGGACGGGGCGCGGCTGTGGGAGTGCACGGCGCACTTCGGGCGCCCGCTGGAGGAGGTCGCCGCGCTGGCGGACAGCGTCTACGTGTCGTTCTACAAGTCGCTGGGCGGCCTGGGGGGCGCGGCGCTGGCCGGGCCGGGGCCCTTGGTGGAGGAGGCCCGGGCGTGGCGGCACCGCTACGGGGGCCAGGTGTACCAGCAGTTCCCCACGGCGCTGTCGGCGCTGGTCGGGCTGGACCGGGAGCTGCCGCGGCTGCCCGGGTACGTGGCCCACGCCCGGACGGTCGCGCAGGCGCTGCGCGAGGGCTTCGCCCGGGCGGGCGTCCCCTGGTCCCGGGTGCACCCCGAGGTGCCGCACACGCACCAGTTCCAGGTGTGGCTGACCGGCGAGGCGGACGCCCTGACCGGGGCGGCGGTGCGGCAGGCGGAGGAGACGGGGACGGCACTGTTCCGGCGGTGGCACCCGGGCGGGCCGCCCGGGGTGTCGGTGACCGAGGTGACGGTGGCCTCACCCGGGCTGGAGTGGACGGCGGCGGACGTGGTGGCCGCGGTGGGCGACTTCGTCGCCCGGTGGCGGCCCGAACGGCGCTGACCCGGGGCGCGCCCGTCCGGCGCACGCGGGCTCGGACTCCGGCGTGCGGGACGGAGGCGCGCCCCGGCGGCGCCGGCTCGGCCGGGACGTCACGGGGTGCGCGGGGGTGCGAGGAGCCGGGCCAGGGCGGCGCGCCACCGACGACGGGCCGGGCGGCCGGTGAGGGCGGCGTGGAAGCGGCCGTACTCGCGCAGTTCGGCGACGGTCCGCCAGTCGTGCCGGCCGGGCGCCGGCGGCGGGGCCTCGCCGCGCCGGCGGGCCCGGTACAGGTCCAGGGCGTACTGCTGTGTAATGCTCATGACATTCATCCGTCCTCGTCCGCCCGGACCGCCGGGGCCCGGGCCGCGGCGCGCGGAAGAAGGCTCCTCCGCAGCGCCGCGCACCGGTGCCGGCGGTGGGCCACGGCCCCTCCGGCACCTTCGAGACTGCTCCGGCCCCCGGGCCCGGTCACGCCGATTGACGCGGGCCGTCAATCGGACGGGCGGTGTCGGCGGCCGGGTGCACCATGGGCGCATGAGCGTGCACATCGACATCGCGGGGCTGCCGCCGGAGCGGATCGTCTTCGAACCGTCCCCGCTGGCCGAGCTGGGCATGGCGCTGCACGCCCTCGCCGAGCCCGGTCACCACCCGGGGCTGCACGGCTGGGCCACCGCCACCGCCGCCGCCCTCAAACCGGACCTCGCCGACCGCTTGTGCGAGGCGGACTTCCTGTGGCGGACCACCTTCTCGGACGTGTTCATGCCGTTCGCGGGGGTGCGCACCGGCCGGCTGGGCCGCCCCGCGCCGACCCTCGCCGAGGAACTCGACCAGCTCGACCGGCTGGACGACGAGCGGTTCGTGGACGCCGCGCTGGAGTTCACCTGCAACCACTCCTACGACGCCGGCCGGCCGTCCCCGCTGACCGACCCGGCCCGCGCCGCCGAGTCACTGGACCTGGCCACCACCCGGGGCCCGCGCCAGGCCGACTTCACCCGGCGGCTGCTGGCCAACCCGGCGGCCGTCCGCTCCTGGATACGCCGACTGCTGGAGGACTGCGACGAGGCGTTCTTCGCCGACACCTGGCGCCGGGTGCACGGACAGCTCGCCGCCGACGCCCGGCAGAAGACGGACCTGCTGCGCCGCCGGGGCCTCCCGGAGGCACTCACCGCGGTCTCCCCCGCGCTGTCGGTGGACGAGGACGGCCGCCGGATCACCCTCGACAAGCTCGCGCACGGCACCACCACCGCAGTGGACCCGGGCATCGGCCCGGGGCTGGTGTTCGTCCCCTCGCACTTCGGCTGGCCGCACCTGCTGGCCCTGCACGCCCCGGGCTGGCGCCCGGTGGTCCAGTACCCGGTGGCGACCGGGGCGCTCCCCGCCCCCGCCCCCGTCGAGGTGCTGGAGCGCCGCTTGGACGCACTGGCCCACCCCGTCCGGCTCCGGCTCTGCCGCAACATCGCCCGCTCCCCGTACACCACCGGCGAGCTGGCGCACGCCCTGGGCCTCAGCGCCCCCGAGGTCTCGCGCCACCTCACCGTGCTGAAGAAGGCCGGCCTGGTCCACACCCGGCGGCGCGGGCGCTACGTCCTGCACCAACTGGACGTGACGGTGGTGGCGCGGCTGGGCTCCGACTTCCTGGAGGGCATCCTGCGCTGAGCGGCGCGGCGCCGGCGGGTCAGAGCGGGCCGCCGCCGGCCCGGACCAGACCCGTCTCGTAGGCGAGGACCACGACCTGGACCCGGTCGCGCAGGGCGAGCTTGGTGAGGATGCGGCCCACGTGGGTCTTCACGGTGGCCTCGGACAGCACCAGCCGGGCCGCGATCTCGCCGTTGGACAGCCCCTGCGCGACCAGCACCATGACCTCCCGCTCCCGCTCGGTGAGCCGCTCCAGCCGCTTGTTCTGCGGCTGCGCGCCCGTCTCGGGGAGCATCGGCGCGAACCGGTCCAGCAGCCGCCGCGTGGTGGACGGCGCGACCACCGCGTCCCCGCTGTGCACGGCGCGGATCGCGGCCAGCAGCTCGCCCGGGGGCACGTCCTTGAGCATGAACCCGGAGGCCCCGGCCTTCAGCCCGGAGAAGGCGTACTCGTCGAGGTCGAAGGTGGTGAGGATGAGGACCTTCGGCGGGTTGGGGGCGGAGCAGATGCGGCTGGTGGTCTCCACGCCGTCCAGCTTCGGCATGCGCACGTCCATCAGGACGACGTCGACGGAGGTGGCGCGCAGCACCTCCAGCGCCTCCACCCCGTCGCCCGCCTCCGCCACGACCTCCATGTCCGGCTGGGCGGCGAGCACCATCCGGAAACCGGTGCGGAGCAACGCCTGATCGTCGACGAGCATGACCCTGATCGCGGACATGGGGGAACGGCCTTCCTGTTGCGGACATCCTGCGGCGGGCGGTGCACCGGGCGCGGACGGTGCCGGCCGGGTGCACCCCTTCAGTGTGCGGGCTTGAGCGGGAGCAGCACGCTGATCCGGAAGCCCCCGCCCGGGCGGGGGCCGGCGTCCAGGGTGCCGCCGACCATGCCGACCCGCTCCCGCATGCCGATCAGACCGTGCCCCTGGCCGTCCGCGCCACCGTCCTGGTACATCTCCTGGGGCGCGCCCTTGCCGTCGTCCTCCACCAGCAGGCCGAGGCCGTCGTCGAAGTAGACGAGCCGCACGCTCGCCCCCGCGTTGGGCCCGCCGTGCTTGCGGGTGTTGGTCAGGGCCTCCTGCACGATGCGGTACGCGGTCAGCTCCACCCCGCTGGGCAGCGGGCGGGGCGTGCCCTCGACCTTGAAGTCGACCGGGAGCCCCGCGGTGCGGCACTGCTCCACCAGGTCGCCGAGTTGCTCCACGTCGGGCTGGGGCACGTACTCGCCGGCCTCCTCCGGCTCCCCGGTGCGCAGCACCCCGAGCAGCCGACGCATCTCGGCGAGCGCCTGACGGCCGGTGCCGGAGATGGTCTCCAGCGCCTTGCGCGCCTGGTCGGGCGCGGCGTCCAGCACGTAGGCGGCGCCGTCGGCCTGGACGACCATGACGGAGACGTTGTGCGCCACCACGTCGTGCAGCTCGCGCGCGATGCGGGCCCGCTCGGCGGCGACCGCCACCTTGGCCTGCGCCTCCCGTTCCCGCTCCAGCCGGGCGGCGCGCTCCTCCAGCTGGGCCAGATAGGCGCGGCGGGTGCGGATGGAGTCGCCCAGCACCCAGGCCAGGGCGAAGGGCACCGTCAGGAAGAGCATGAAGAACAGGTTGCGCAGCGCGCTCTGCCCGGTGTCCGGCCAACGCAGTTGCGAGAGCGGAGCCGCGGCGAGCCCGGCCGTCAACGCCAGCCGGGAGGCCCAGCCCACGCCGTCCGCCGCCACCGTGTAGACGATCACCAGCAGGGCGAAGTTCGACAGCATCGGCGGGATGTCGAGGGCCAGCTGGGCCAGACCGATCACCACGCCGAGCACGAGCATCCGCTCCGGGGCCCGTCTGCGCAGCGCGATCACCAGTGACAGCAGCAACGACAGCACCACGGACACCGGGCTGAGGACGGCACCGACCACTTCCTCGTCCGGCGGTGGCGGCGTCTGCGCCGTGCTGATCAGTCCCGCCAGGTTGAGCCCGAGCAGGACGACGGCCCAGAAGACGTCGACCCCGGTCGGGTGGCTGCGGAGGAAATCGTAGACACGCTGCACGTAACCCAGGGTAGGTAGCCGCGCCCCCCGCCGGGGTCAACCGGAGGTCCCATCCCCGTTGCACACGCGTACTCCGCTAGGTGGACGCCCCCGCCGTTCCGGCGGCCGGCCCCCGGCCCCGCCCCTCGTCGGCGCGGAGGAGCGGGGGTCGTCCCGACGCGGGAGCCCACCGCTGCGGACGGGGTGGGCCCCCGCTGGCCCTAGCCTGTCGGCCTGAGGACGACGTGAGACGACGTGAGACGACGTGACCGACGACGGGACGGACGAGGAACCGTGAGGACGAGGTGACGGACGGGACGCAGCGGGCGCACGACGCGGGAGCCCCCAAGAGCGCGGGCGCGCCCGCGGGGGTGCGCGGCTGGCGGGCGGCGACGGAGGAGGCGCTGTACGGGCCGCGGGGCTTTTACCGGCGCCCCGAGGGGCCCGCCGGGCACTTCCGCACCTCCGTGCACGCCTCGCCGCTCTTCGCCGGGGCGGTGGCCGGGCTGCTGTGCCGGGTCGACGAGGCGCTGGGGCACCCCCCGGAGCTGGCCTTCGTGGACCTGGGGGCGGGCCGCGGGGAACTGGTGGCCGGGGTGCTCGCGGCGCTGCCCGGCGAGGTCGCCGGGCGCACCCGGGCGGTGGCCGTGGAACGCGCGGACCGACCGGACGGGCTCGACCACCGGATCGAGTGGCGCACCGAGCCGCCCCCCGCCCGGCGGGGCCTGCTGTTCGCCAACGAGTGGCTGGACAACGTCCCGCTGGACGTGGCCGCGACCGATCGGGACGGGGTGGTCCGGCAGGTGCTGGTCGCCCCGGACGGCACCGAGTCCCTCGGCCGGCCGCTGGCGGCGGCGGCACCGGCCGACGCCGCCTGGGCCCACCGCTGGTGGCCGCTGCCCACCGGCCCGGACGGCCGGCCCGCCCCCGGGCTCCGCATCGAGATCGGACGCCCCCGGGACACCGCCTGGGCCGCGGCCGCGGCCACGCTCGCCGCCGGGCTCGCGGTCGCCGTCGACTACGCCCATCCGCGGACGGCCCGGCCCCCGTACGGCACGCTCACCGGCTTCCGGGCGGGCCGCGAGGTGCCGCCCGTCCCCGACGGGAGCTGCGACGTCACCGCGCACGTGGCCCTCGACGCCTGCGCCCTGCCGGGCGGGCGGCTGCTCGCGCAGCGGGCCGCCCTGCACGCCCTCGGGGTGAGCGGACGCCGGCCGCCGATCGCCCTCGCCACCGGCGATCCCGCCGGCTACCTGCGCGCCCTGGCGCGCGCCGGCGAGGCCGCCGAACTGACCGCGCCCGGCGGGCTCGGCGACTTCACCTGGCTGCTCCAGCCGGTGGGGATCGACGACCCGCTCTCCGACTGAGGCCCTCACCGGGCGGTGCGGGCCCTACTTGTCGATGTCGCCGACCACGAAGAACAGCGACCCCAGGATGGACACCATGTCGGCGACCAACGTCCCGGGCAGCAGCTCGGTCAGGACCTGGACGTTGTTGAACGAGGCCGAGCGCAGCTTCAGCCGGTACGGGGTCTTCTCGCCCTTGGACACCAGGTAGTAGCCGTTCACCCCGAGCGGGTTCTCGGTCCAGGCGTAGGTGTGGCCCTCCGGCGCCTTCAGCACCTTCGGCAGCCGCTGGTTGACCGGGCCGGGCGGCAGCTCCGCGAGCCGGTCCAGACAGGCGACGGCCAGGTCGAGGGAGTTGTGCGTCTGCTCCAGCAGGCACTCGAAGCGGGCCAGGCAGTCGCCGTCCGCGCGGGTGACCACGCGCAGCACCTCGCCCAGTTCCCCGTACGCCAGGTACGGCTCGTCGCGCCGCAGGTCGAAGTCGACGCCGGAGGCCCGGGCGATCGGACCGCTCACCCCGTACGCGTGCACCGTCTTCGGCGCGAGGACGCCCACCCCCCGGGTGCGGCCCCGGAAGATCTCGTTGCCGAGCACCAGCCGGTCGTACACGTCCATCCGGGACCGCACCGAGGCGACCGCCTCCCGGGCCCGTCCGGTCCACCCCGCCGGCAGGTCCTCCTTCAGGCCGCCGACCCGGTTGAACATGTAGTGCATCCGACCGCCGGAGACCTCCTCCATCACCGTCTGGAGCTCCTCGCGCTCCCGGAAGGCGTGGAACACCGGGGTGATGCCGCCCAGCTCCAGCGGGTAGGAGCCGAGGAACATCAGGTGGTTCAGCACCCGGTTCAGCTCGGCCAGCAGGGTGCGCAGCCACACCGCCCGCTCGGGCACCTCCATGCCGAGCATCCGCTCCACGGCGAGCACCACGCCCAGCTCGTTGGAGAACGCGGAGAGCCAGTCGTGGCGGTTGGCGAGCATGACGATCTGCCGGTAGTCACGCGCCTCGAACAGCTTCTCCGCACCGCGGTGCATGTAGCCGATGACCGGCTCCGCCTGCCGGATGCGCTCGCCGTCCAGCACCAGCCGCAACCGCAGCACCCCGTGGGTGGAGGGGTGCTGGGGGCCGATGTTGAGCACCATGTCGGTGTTCTCCGCGGCACCGCCGATGCCGACCACGGTCTCCGTCGCCGAACCGCTCGCCACGGGCCCGGGCGTCATGGGTGTCATGCACCCAGTCTCCCTTACGTACGCTGGCCGCATGGAAACGGGGAACGCGGGGCGGGCCGCGGACGCGGGGGCCGGACGCGACGGCGGTGCCGGCGGGGACGGCGGTCCGGGCACGGCGGCCGAACCGGTGTGGACCGGGTTGCCCCGGGGGCTGCTGCGGATGCGCCGACTGCTGCTGGTGGTGTGGTTGGTGCCGCTGACGGTGGCCACCGGCCTGCTCCTCGGGCTGTTCGTCGGCCCCGGCTGGGCCGCCTTCGCGGTGCTGCCGCTGGGCCTGCTGCTGTGGGGCTGGCCGCTGCTGGCCCGCAACTGGCGCTCCTGGCGGTACACCGAGCGCGCCGACGACCTGCTGATCAGCCGGGGCGTGCTGTGGCACCAGCAGACGGCGGTCCCCTACGGGCGGATGCAGCTCGTGGAGGTCACCTCCGGGCCGGTGGAACGGCGCTTCGGGCTGGCCAGCGTGCAACTGCACACGGCCGCCGCCGCGTCCGACGGCCGCATCCCCGGGCTGCTCCCCGAGGAGGCCGAGCGGCTGCGCGACCGGCTCACCGAGCTGGGCGAGGCCCGATCGGCGGGCCTGTGACCACCCCGGACCCCACCGCACCCGAACTCGCGAGGCCGCCGGCACCGCCCGCGGCCGCGGGCGCCGCCGCCGAGCCGGTGGAACGACGGCTGCACCCGGTCACCCCGCTGCGCCGGGCCTGGGCGCCGATCGCGGCCGTCGCCGGCTGGGCGGTGCACGACCCCGACGGGGCCCGGGACCGGATGACCTCCCTCGACCTGCGGTACCTCCTCGCCGGCATCGCCGCCCTCCTGCTGACCGGCGCCCTCTACGGGGTGCTGAGCTGGTGGTACACCCGTTTCGCCGTCACCGACACCGAACTGCGCATCCGCACCGGGCTCCTCTTCAAGCGCACGGCCCACATCCGCTTGGACCGCATCCAGGCCGTCGACGTGGCCCAACCGCTCCTGGCCCGCGTGCTGGGCGTCTCCAAACTGAAGCTGGACGTCGTCGGCGCCGACAAGGAGAAGGACGAACTGGCCTTCCTGAGCGCCGAGGAGGCCCGGGCGCTCCGGGCCGAACTGCTGGCCCGCGCCGCCGGGTTCGCCCCGGAGAGCGCCCCCGCGGTCGGCGAGGCCCCGGCCCGGGAACTGGTCCGGGTGGCGCCGCGCCAGCTCGTCGTGGCGGTACTGCTGAGTGGCGGCCCCTGGATCGCGCTGGTGTGCGCGGTGGTGCTGGCGGTGTTCCTGTGGAACGTCACCCACAGCCCCTGGGCGGTGCTCGGGGCGGGGCTGCCGGTGCTGGGCATCGCGCTCAACGGTTCGGCGGGCCGGTTCCTGAAGGAGTACGACTGGACGCTGTCCGAGTCGCCGGACGGACTGCGCATCGACTACGGGCTGCTCGACCGGATGCACGAGACGGTGCCGCCGGGCCGGGTGCAGACCGTCCGGATCGAGGAGCCGCTGCTGTGGCGGCGGCGCGACTGGGTGCGCGTCGAACTGGACGTGGCCGGCTCCTCCGACTCGGTGCTGCTGCCGGTGGCCCCGCGGGCGCTCGCCGTCGAGGTGATCGCCCGGATACTGCCCGGGGTGACCGTTCCCGCCTCGCTGTCCCGGCCGCCGCAGCGAGCCCGCTGGTGCGTCCCGCTGTGGTGGCGGGGGTACGGCTTCGCCGCCACCGGCACCGTGTTCGCCACCCGGCACGGACTGCTGCGACGCAGCCTGTCGCTGGTGCCGCACGCCAAGGTGCAGAGCGTGCGGTTCACCCAGGGCCCCTGGCAGCGTCGGCTGGGACTGGCGGACGTCCACGTGGAGACCGGCGCCAACAAGAGCCTGCCCACCCGGCTGCGGGACGTCGAGGAGGCGCGGGCGCTGTGGGCCGCGCAGGTCGAACGGTCCCGCACCGGTCGACGCACCGCGACCCCGGACCGGTGGATGACCTGATCCGCGCGTCGCCGGGGACCGGAGCGGGCACCATCCCGGCGTGCCCCGACCAGAGATCGCGGCGGCCACCGTCGCCGACTTCCACGAGGTCCTCGCCGCTCACCGCCGGTACTGGGGGGAGCGCGACCTCCGCTCCCTGCACCTGCTGGCACTCGTCCAGGAGTTCGAGGGGACCTGTCTGGCGCGCCCGGGCCGCGGACGGCGTCCACGGGTACCTCTTCGGCTTCGTCACTCCCACCCGTACGGGGTACGTGCACCTCGTCGCCGTCCGGGACGACGCCCGGGAGACGGGTCTGGGGCGCCGGCTCTACACGGCGTTCGCCGGGGCCGCCGGAGAGCGGGGGGCCCGGCGGTTGAAGGCGATCACCTCACCGGCCAACAGCGGCTCGATCGCCTTCCACCGCCGCCTCGGCTTCGCGGCGACCACCGTCGAGGACCACGGGGGCCCCGGCCGTCCCATGGTGGTGTTCCGGCGCCCGCTTCCGTTCGACGTCCCGGCGCGTCCCTGAGCCGGCTCCCCCTCGCACCGACGCACCGGAGACGGGGCCGGACGTGCACCGGCCCGGTCGGGCACCCCGTGGTCCACGGGGTGCCCGACCGGGCCGGCGGGACGTCGGTCAGGCGCGCAGCGCCGAGCGGAGGCCGTGCAGGTCGATGGGCTCCGTCTCGTCGTGCGCGGTCAGGTCCACGACCTGGCCGATGCCGCGCTCGGCCTCGCTGGACGCCTTGAACTCCGCTTCCGAGGCCGCCTTGTGCAGGGCGAGCGCCTCCTCGCCGACGACGTCGGCGAGATCGGTGACGTCCTCGTTCCGCACCGCCCCGGCGGCGGGGCGCGCCGGGGGCGCGGACTTGTTGCCGAAGTAGTCGAAGCCGCCCGTGACCGGGCGCGGGCGCGGGGGCAGCGGCGGGACGACGGCCGCCGCCCGGGACGCCGGAGCGGGAACCGCGGGCGCCCGCTCGTGGTCCGCGGGGACCGCCGGGGCGGGGGTCGCCCGCGCCGGCGCGGGCACCGCGGTGGGCGCCGGCGTGGCCGCCGGAGCGGTGGGCGCGGCACCGACGGGCCGGGGCGCCGGCGCCTTCGCCACCGGAGCCTCCGCCTGCATGGCCTTCGTCGGCGTGGCCTTCGTCGGCGGGCCGGCGGGAGCCGGTGCGGAGGGCTTCGTCGGGGCCGTGCCCACCGCCTTCGCGAGGCCGGGGGGAGCCGCCTCGGTGGGGGCGGGCGCCGCCTCGGCGGAGGCGGCCGTCGCCCGGGGCGGGACGGTCGCCCGGGACGGGGTCGCCGTCGACGGGCCGGCGGCGGCCCGGGGGGACGCGGGCGGCGCCGCCTCGGGCGGGGTTCCGGCGGACGGGGCCACCGCGGGGGCCGCCTTGCGGCGGGCCAGCACGCTCAGCGCCTCGTTGGCCTGCCGGTACAGCTCGACGGTCGCCACCGGCGCCGCCTTCGGCGGCACGGCGGTCGGGGCCGCGGTGCTCTCCCGGGCGAGCTTGCGGTGGCCCTCCAGGGCGCTGGCCCGTTCCGTCTCGGCATTGGCGTACCGGCGCAGCAGTGCCGCGTGCTCGCCGCGCAGGGCGGTGAGTTCGGCGCGCTTGGCGCGCAGTCGCATTTCCAGCTTGCCGCGCGCCGCGCGGGCCGCCTCCAGCTCGCCCTCGACTTCGGCGAGGCGTTCCTCGAAGCGCCACTCGTCACGGGTGCGGGCCCGTCGGAGTTCCGCGACCCGCCGGCCGGCCGACAGGTCCCAGTTCCGCATCACGACCGAGCCGGCGACGGCCGCCGCCGCGGCACCCGCAACGAGCCCCCGCAATAGCGCGGTTTCGGAGATGAACCAGGCGCCCGAGGCGCAGAGAACGGAAGCTCCGGCGATCACCGTGGGCGGGAGCAGCCGGTGCAGGGGCGGCGAATGGCGGTGGCGTCCACGTGGCATAGCGAGAAACTTACCGCGCACGGGTCAATGTTGCCGACCCGCCCGCACAAAATCGGCTCGGGGCCCGCGCTTTACTTCTCCACGAGTCCCTTGGACTCCAGATACTCCTTCGCCACATCCGCCTCCTTGCGCCGCTCGACGTCGACCCGGCGGTTGAGTTCCACGAGATCGTCCGTGGTGAGGACGGCGGTCAACTCGCCCAGGGCGTCGGCTATGCGCGGGTCCCCGGCGTCGTCGGCGTTCACCACCGGAAGGACGTTGTCGGCGTTCTGGAGCTTCTTGTCGTCGGCCAGCAGGACGAGCCCGAAGGCGTCGAGGGTGGCGTCGGTGGTCGTCGTCAGGACCAGTTGGTCCGTACCGTCCTTGACGGCCTGCTTCGACTGGACGGTCCCCACGCCCTTGGGGTCGACCCCGGCGACGTCGATCCCGTACGTCTTCCGGAGGCCGGGCGCGCAGAAGGTCCGCACCTCGCATTCCTCGCCGGCGGCGATGGTGACCTTCTCGCCGCTCCTGCCGAGATCCGAAAGGGACCTGAGACCGTGTTTCTCCGCGAATTCGGCGCTGACGGCGAACGCGTTCTGGTCGACTGCCTTCCCCGCGGGTAGTACCTTCAGACCGCGCGGTTCGGCGAGCTTCTTCAACTCGGCCACGGTGGCGCCGACATCACTGGACGCCACGGGCTCCGCGTCGGGGCCGTTTTCGTCGCGGTTGAGGAATTCGGCGAGCGTCGCGGCGTATTCGGGGACGACGTCGACGGTGCCCTTCTCCAGGGCCGGGGCGTAGATCTCGCGGTTCTCGACGGTCTTCACCGTGGTGGCGTATCCGGCCTCGGAGAGCACCTGTTGATAGAGCCGGGCGAGGATCTTCGCCTCGGTGAATCCGGCGGAGCCCACGACGAGGGACCCCTGCTTCCCGCCGCCCGCACCGCCGCCGTCCTCGCCCTCCTCCAGGCTGCTGCCCGCGCAGCCGGCGAGCCCCGCGGTCAGGGCCGCCACGGAGAGCGCGGCGAGCACGGTCCGTGCTGCTCCGCGCGGTGTTCGACGGTGCGTCCACCGGGTGACGGGGGGTGTCGCGGCCCCCGGGGGGCCGGGCTCCGCGGGGGTGTCCGCGGCCGGGCGGCCGTCTCGGGCGTTCTGCATCGAATGTCTCCCTCTCCCTGATGCGTGCGGGACCGACTTCTTTTCCGTTCGCAACGCGCGCCCCGTGTCCGCCGGGGGCGCACCACCAGCTCAGCGGGCTGTGCGCGGCCGTCCCCGCATCGGGTCCCCCAGCCGGCCGGCGAGCACCAGCACGCCCTCCACCAGCAGGGCCAGCACCGCGACCAGGAAGGCGCCGGCGACGACCTGGGCGGTGTCCTGGAGACTGAACCCGGCGGTTATGATCCGGCCGAGGCCGCCCTCCCCGGCCATGGCGGCGAGCGTGGCCGTGGCGACCACCTGCACCGCCGCCGAGCGGACGGCGCCCGCCACCACGGGGTAGGCGAGCGGCAGTTCGACCCGGGCGAAGAGTTGCCAGCCGCTCATGCCCATGCCCCGGGCCGCCTCCACCACCGACCGGTCCACCCCGCGCACGCCGGTGTAGGTCTGGGTGAGCAGCGGGGGCACCGCGAACAGCACCAGGGCGATCAGGGTCGGCAGGTCGCCGTAGGCGCCCAGCGGGGTGAGGGTGAGCAGCACCAGGACGGCCAGGGTGGGCACCGCGCGGCCGACGTTGGCGAGGTTGACCGCGAGCGTCCCGCCCCGGCCGAGGTGGCCGAGCCAGAGGGCGAGCGGCAGCGCGATCGCACCACTGACCAACAGGCTGACCCCGCTGAGGTGGAGGTGTTCGAGGAGTCTGCGCCAGATGCCCCGTTCGCCCTGCCAGTTGGCGCCCGTGGTGAGCCAGTCGTACGCCCCCGGGATGGCGTTCACGCCGTGCGCACCGCCCTTCCGCGGCCGGTGGCGCGGGCGGTCCGCCGCCACGGGGTGAGCAGCCGGCCGAGGTACAGCAGCAGGAGGTCCGCGGCGACCGCCAGCAGGACGCACAGCAGCGAGGCGGTGAGCACCTGCGCCCTGAAGCTGGTGTCGAGGCCGTCCAGGATCAGGGTGCCGAGGCCGCCGTGGCCGACGATCGCGCCGACCGTGGCGAGCGCCACCGTGGCGACGGTGGCGATCCGGACGGCGGCGAGCAGCGCGGGCAGCGCCAGCGGGAGTTCGACCTCCCACAGCCGGCGCAGCGGCCCGTACCCCATGCCCCGGGCCGCCTCCCGGACCTCCTCGGGCACCGACTCCAGGCCCAGCAGCGCGCCGCGGACCAGGATGGTGAGCGAGTACAGCGCCAGTCCGGTGACCACGAGGGCCGCCGAGAGTCCGAACAGGGGCAGCAGCAGCGAGAACATCGCCAGCGAGGGCACCGAGTACAGCAGCGTGGTGAGCCCGAGGACCGGGCCGGCCAACGCCCGCCAACGCCGGGCCACCAGGGCCAGCGGCAGGGCGACGGCGCAGCCGATCGTCACCGACGCGGCGGTGAGCGCCAGGTGTTGCAGCGTCGCCTCCCACAACTCCGGTGCGCGGGAGCGCAGGTACTCACCGCAGATCCAGTCGTTCGTCACCAGACAGCCGCGCATGCCCACCGGATCACCTCCCCGTCCCCGCTTCTCCCCCGGCGCGCGCCGGGCACACCCGGTCCCCTTCGCACGCCCGTCTGTCAACCTGGGACTACCCGGTCGTCCGGGCGGGCACGCACCCCGCCCGGCGGCGTCCGACGGCGTTCTCCGGTCGGCCGTCCCACCCGTACCGTCCGTCCCGCACCCGTAGGGGGAGCCTTGATCCGGTTCGAGAACGTCAGCAAGCGCTACGCCGACGGCACCAGCGCCGTCGACGGACTGTCGTTCGAGGTCGCGGCGGGTGAGCTGGTCACCCTGGTCGGCCCGTCCGGCTGCGGCAAGACCACCACCATGAAGATGGTGAACCGGCTGGTCGAACCGACCTCCGGACGGGTCCTGCTGGACGGCGCGGACGTCGCCGGCGCCGACCCGGTCGCCCTGCGGCGCGGCATCGGCTACGTGATCCAGCAGGTGGGCCTCTTCCCGCACCGCACCGTCCTCGACAACACGGCGACCGTGCCGCACCTGTTGGGCGTGCGGCGCGCCGCGGCCCGGGCCCGGGCAGCCGAGTTGCTGGAGCTGGTCGGCCTCGACCCGGCCGTGCACGGCGCCCGCTACCCCGACCAGCTCTCCGGCGGGCAGCGCCAACGGGTGGGGGTGGCCCGCGCGCTGGCCGCCGATCCGCCGGTGCTGCTGATGGACGAACCGTTCGGCGCGGTCGACCCGGTGGTCCGCGAACGCCTCCAGTCGGAGTTCCTCCGGCTCCAGCGGGAGGTGCGCAAGACGGTGCTGTTCGTCACCCACGACATCGAGGAGGCCGTCCGGCTCGGCGACCGGATCGCCGTCTACGGGCAGGGCCGCATCGAGCAGTTCGACACCCCGGCGACCGTGCTGGGCGCCCCGGCCGGTGCGTACGTCGCCGACTTCGTGGGCGCCGACCGGGGGCTGAAGCGGCTGGCCGTGACCGCGGTCGAGGAGCGCGACCTGGAGCGGCCGCCGGTGGTGCGGACGGACGACGCGCTCCCCCGCGAGGTGGACGCGCCCTGGGCGGTCGTCCTGGATGCGGACGGCGCCCCGCGGGGCTGGGTGTCCGCGGCGCACGCGCGGGCGCACACCGGCACGGCCGGCGAGCACGCCCGGCCCCTGGACGCCTGGGTGCCGCTGGGGGCCTCCCTCCGGCAGGCGCTCGCCGCCATGCTCCAGCACGACACGGGCTGGGTCGCGGTCCGCGCCCCGACCGGGTCCGCGGCCGACGGGGCGGGCGGGCGCTTCCTCGGGGTGCTCACCCCGGCCGGGCTCCACACGGCGCTGCGCCGGTCCGCCGGGACGGGCCCGGAGGGCGCCCCCGGCGGACCGACCGCCCCGGACGCGGTGCCCGGTGACTGAGCGGTTCCAGCCGGTGCACACCACCCGGTCGGGGGAACGGCACCACCCGTACGGGCCTACGCTGGAGGCATGAACCACCTCCAAGGCCGTGGCCGGGTCGCCGGACTGCCCGACTGGGACCGCTGCGCGGTCATGGGCGTCGTCAACGTGACCCCGGACTCCTTCTCCGACGGAGGCCGGTGGTTCGACACCACCGCCGCCGTCAAGCACGGCCTGGACCTGGTCGCCCGGGGCGCCGACCTGATCGACGTGGGCGGCGAGTCCACCCGCCCGGGCGCCCTGCGGGTCGACGAGGACGAGGAACTGCGCCGGGTCGTCCCCGTGGTGCGCGGGCTGGTCTCCGAGGGGGTGGTGGTCTCCGTCGACACCATGCGCGCCCCGGTCGCCGAGCGGGCGCTGGCCGCCGGCGCCACCCTGGTCAACGACGTCAGCGGCGGACTCGCCGACCCGGCGATGGTGCCGGTCGTCGCCGCTGCCGGCGCGCCCTTCGTGGTGATGCACTGGCGGGGCTTCCTGACGGGACCCGCCGTCCGCGGGGTCTACTCCGACGTCGTCGCCGAGGTCGTCGACGAACTGCGGGCCCGGGTGGACGCGGTGCTGGCCGGCGGCGTGGCCCCGGACCGGATCGTGGTCGATCCCGGTCTCGGCTTCTCCAAGGACGCCGACCACGACCTGACCCTTCTCGCCCGCCTGGACCGGCTGCGCTCCCTCGGCCACCCGCTGCTGGTCGCCGCCTCCCGCAAGCGCTTCCTCGGCCGGGTCCTCGCCGGTCCCGAGGGCGCCCCGCCGCCCGCCCGCGAACGGGACGCCGCGACCGCCGCCGTCTCGGCGCTCGCCGCGCACCACGGTGCCTGGGCGGTCCGTGTCCACGAAGTGCACGCCACCGCGGACGCCGTCCGGGTGGCCCGTGCCGTCGAAGGAGCCCGTTGACTTCCTCCCACTCCGCCCCCGACGGTCCCGAGCTCCCCGGGGACCCCGGCCCGACGACACCCGAACAGGAGGCCGTGGAACGCGCCAACACCGCCTACTACGAGGCGGTCGAGCGCGGCGACTTCGACGCCCTGTCCGACCTCTGGCTCGACGACCGCGACCTCCCGGACACGCCCCCCGGCACCGGGCCCCGGGTCTCCTGCGTGCACCCGGGCTGGCACCCGCTGGGCGGACGCGGCGAAGTGCTGCGCTCCTACGCGCTGATCATGGCGAACACCGAGTACATCCAGTTCTTCCTCACCGACGTGCAGGTCACCGTCTCCGCGGGAACGGCACTGGTGACCTGCACCGAGAACATCCTCAGCGGTGGGCCCGCACCGAAGGACGGCGGCGAGCTGGGGCCGCTGGTGGGACAGCTGGTGGTGGCCACCAACGTGTTCCGGCAGACCCCGCAGGGGTGGAAGCTCTGGTCCCACCACGCGTCCCCGGTCCTCGCCGAGACCGACCCCGACGCGACCGAGGAACCCCCGGACCCGCCACCCTGACCTGCGCCGACCGCCAGGGCGGTGCGCGGCGGCCCCCGCGCCCCGTCGAGGGCGACGGGCCCGGGTAGCCTCGATCGGGGCGTGAACCGCACGCAGGACGAACGACGAAGACAGCGACGACAGCGACGAGGCAGGAGTGAAGGCGTGGATCGTGTCGCACTGCGCGGCCTGAAGGCCCGCGGCCACCACGGGGTGTTCCCCCGGGAACGCGAGGAGGGCCAGACCTTCCTGGTGGACGTGGTCCTGGGCCTCGACACCCGGCCGGCCGCGGCCGGCGACGACCTGGAGAAGACCGTCCACTACGGCATCGTCGCCGAGGAGGTCGTCGCCATCGTGGAGGGCGAGCCGGTCAACCTCGTGGAGACCCTCGCCGAACGCATCGCCCTCTCCTGCCTCGCCCACGAGGCCGTGCAGGAGGTCGAGGTGTGCGTGCACAAGCCCGACGCCCCCATCACCGTCCCGTTCGACGACGTGACGGTCACCATCACCCGGAGCCGCGCATGACCCGCCCGGACGACAGCACCGGCGACCCCACCGTCCAGCCGGTGCCCGCCGAGGTCACCGCACGGGTGGACGCCGCCGACACCACCCTCAGCAACCCCCGGCGCGCCGTGCTCTCCCTCGGCAGCAACCTGGGCAACCGCTTGGAGAACCTCCAGGGCGCCGTGGACGCGCTGGAGGACACCCCCGGGCTACGGGTGACGGCCGTCTCCCCCGTCTACGAGACCGCGCCCTGGGGCGTCGAGCCCGGCTCCCAGCCCTCCTACTTCAACGCCGTGGTGCTCGTACGGACCACCCTGCCGCCCGGTTCGCTGCTGGAGCGCGCCCAGGCCGTGGAGGAGGCGTTCGCCCGGGTCCGCACCGAGCGCTGGGGGCCGCGCACCCTGGACGTCGACGTGATCGCCCACGCCGACACGGTCTCCGAGGACCCGCAGCTCACCCTGCCGCACCCGCGCGCCCACCAGCGGGCCTTCGTCCTGGTGCCCTGGCACGACGTCGATCCCGATGCCGAGGTCCCCGGCCGCGGTCCGGTGGCCGCCCTGCTCGCCGGGGTGTCCCGCGACGGCGTCACGCCGCGCCCCGACCTGGAACTCCGGTTGCCCGAGTAGTCGTTAAGGTCAGACGGAACGGCACGACCGCGCACGGCCCGAGGACACCGGACCGCGACCGACCGACGCGAAGGGGCGACGTGAACCAGCTGCGCATCAGGACCCTGCTCGGCCTCTTCCTGGGGGCCGGCCTGGTGTCCTGGGCGGGAGCCCGTCTGTGGGACTCCCTCGGCACGCTGCCCGGGGTGCCGCTGGCCGCGCCCATCGTGCTCGCGGTCATCGCGGTGGTCCTCGGCGCCACGGCGCTGTCGCTACGGGCACGGCTGCGCGCCCAGCGCGACCGGGAGCCGGGCGCCAAGGGCGTCGACCCGCTGATGGCCGCCCGGGCCCTGGTCTTCGGCCAGGCCAGTGCCCTGGTCGCGGCGTTGATCGCCGGCGTCTACGGCGGGGTGGGGGTCTTCCTGCTCGGCTCGCTGGACGTGCCGGCCCGCCGGGACCAGGCCGTCTACGCCGGCTTCTCGGTCCTCGCCGGGATCGCCGTGATACTGGCCGCGCTCTTCCTCGAACGGGTCTGCAGGCTCCCGGAGGACGACGACACCCCCCACCCGCCCGGCACCGAGGCCCGCGGGGCCTGACCCGTCCCCCGGGCCGGCCCCGCGCGCGGGGGTCGGGGCTCAGCGCGCCAGGATCAGGCTCATCGCCTCGGCGCGGGTGGTGGCGTCCCGCAACTGCCCGCGCACCGCGGAGGTCGTCGTCTTGGCGCCCGGCTTGCGGATGCCCCGCACCGACATGCACATGTGCTCGGCCTCGACCACCACGATCGCGCCCCGGGCGTCCAGGATGCGCACCAGCGAGTCGGCGATCTGCGTGGTCAGCCGCTCCTGCACCTGGGGCCGCCGGGCGAAGACCTCGACCAGCCGGGCCAGCTTCGACAGTCCGGTGATCTTGCCGGACTCGGCGGGGATGTACCCGATGTGGGCCACCCCGTGGAACGGCAGCAGGTGGTGCTCGCACAGGGACACGATCTCGATGTCCTTCACCAGGACCATCTCGTCGTGCCCGAGGTCGAAGGTGGTGGTGAGGACGTCCTCCGGCTCCTGCCACAACCCGGCCAGGATCTCCCGGTAGGCGCGGGCGACCCGGGCGGGGGTGTCCCGCAGCCCCTCGCGGTCGGGGTCCTCCCCCACGGCGATGAGCAGTTCCCGGACGGCGGCCTCCGCCCGCTTCGCGTCGAACTCGCCTATCGTGCCCTCGCCGTCCAGTGTGACGGGGTCGGTCATGGTCTGCCTCGTTCCTTAGCCGTACAGACGTGTCAGCCGTACAGACGTGTACGTGCGGGGCACACCGAGATGCCGCGCACCCCCAGCCTAACCAGGGGAAGGCGGCACGCCCGCAACGGTCGAGGACGAGGAGAAGGCCGTGACCGGGGCCGAAGCCCGGTCACGGCCTTCTCCGTGTCGGTGCGGGTCAGCCCTGCGCGGGGCCGTCCTCCGGGGTCGTCGGCGTCTCGGCCGGGGCGACCGGGGTCGCGTCGGCCTTGGTGGTCGACAGCGTCGGGGTGCCGCCGTTGGTCAACGACAGCTCCTTCGGGGAGAGGACCGGCGGACGCGTGGAGGGGGTGCGGCGCGAGGAGCCCGTCCACGCCGGGCGGGCCGGACGCTTGACGATGGGGGCGAAGATCTCGGCGATCTCCTCCTTGCCCAGCGTCTCCCGCTCCAGCAGCTGGAGGACCAGGTTGTCGAGGACGTCCCGGTTCTCGACGAGAATCTCCCACGCCTCGTTGTGCGCGTTCTCGATGAGCTTCTTGACCTCTTCGTCGACGAGCGCGGCGACCTCTTCCGAGTAGTCGCGCTGGTGCGCCATCTCCCGGCCGAGGAACGGCTCGGTGTTGTCGCCGCCGAACTTGATCGCGCCGAGCCGCTCGGTCATGCCGTACTGCGTGACCATCGCGCGCGCGGTGGTCGTGGCCTTCTCGATGTCGTTGGCGGCGCCGGTGGTCGGGTCGTGGAAGACCAGCTCCTCCGCCGCGCGCCCGCCCAGCATGTACGCCAGCTGGTCGAGCATCTCGTTGCGCGTGGTGGAGTACTTGTCCTCCTCGGGGAGGACCATCGTGTAGCCCAGGGCGCGGCCCCGCGAGAGGATCGTGATCTTGTGCACCGGGTCGGAGTTGGGGGAGGCCGCCGCGACCAGGGCGTGTCCGCCCTCGTGGTACGCGGTGATCTTCTTCTCCTTGTCCGACATGATCCGGGTCCGCTTCTGCGGGCCCGCCACGACGCGGTCGATGGCCTCGTCCAGCATGTGGTTGTCGATCAGCTTCTTGTCGCTGCGGGCGGTGAGCAGCGCGGCCTCGTTGAGGACGTTGCTCAGGTCCGCACCGGTGAAGCCGGGGGTGCGGCGGGCGACCGCGGCCAGGTCGACGTCCTGGGCGACGGGCTTGCCCTTCTGGTGGACCTTGAGGATCTCCAGGCGGCCCTGCATGTCGGGGCGGTCCACGGCGATCTGTCGGTCGAAGCGGCCCGGGCGCAGCAGCGCCGGGTCGAGGATGTCGGGCCGGTTGGTGGCGGCGATCAGGATGACGCCGCCCTTCACGTCGAAGCCGTCCATCTCCACGAGCAGCTGGTTGAGGGTCTGCTCGCGCTCGTCGTGACCGCCGCCGAGGCCGGCGCCGCGGTGGCGGCCGACCGCGTCGATCTCGTCGACGAAGACGATCGCCGGGGCGTTCGCCTTGGCCTGCTCGAAGAGGTCGCGGACCCGGGAGGCGCCGACGCCGACGAACATCTCGACGAAGTCGGAACCCGAGATCGAGTAGAACGGCACCCCGGCCTCGCCGGCCACGGCACGGGCGAGGAGGGTCTTGCCCGTGCCGGGCGGGCCGTAGAGCAGCACGCCCTTGGGGATCTTGGCGCCCACGGCCTGGAACTTCGCCGGCTCCTGGAGGAACTCCTTGATCTCGTGGAGTTCCTCGACGGCCTCGTCGGATCCGGCCACGTCGGCGAAGGTGGTCTTCGGGGTGTCCTTGCTGATCAGCTTGGCCTTGGACTTCCCGAAGTTCATCACCCGGGAGCCGCCGCCCTGCATCTGGTTCATCAGGAACAGGAAGACGACCACGATCAGGACGAACGGCAGCAGGGAGAGCAGGATGCCGACGAAGGGGTTGTCCTTCGAGGGCGAGACGGTGTAGCCGTCGGGGATCTGCTTGTCCTGGTACTTGGCCTGGAGGTCGGCGGCGAGGTCGGCGCCCTGGTCACCGATGTAGCTGGCCTGGACCTTGGTCTCGCCCTCGACCTTCTGGCCGTCCTTCAGCGTGATCTTGATGGTCTGGGAGTTGCCCGTGGTGAGCTGGGCAGACTTCACCTGGTTGTTGCTGATGGCCTGGATGACCTGGCCGGTGTCCACCGTCTTGTAGCCGCCGGACGAGCCGACGACCTGCATCAACACGACCACGGCGAGGACGGCCAGCACGATCCACATCACGGGCCCACGGAAGTATCGCTTCACGTCCATCCATACGGAGCGGTGTCGCCCCGTCCCTCCTGCCATAGTGAGTTTGATAAAGACTGTTCTTCGGACGGTACCCCAGCATTGTCACCCGGAGCCGCAGCGTGCCGGTGCCAATCCCGCGGCAATCCCGCCGCCGCTTGCTCCAACGGCGGGAACCGCACGAGGGTTCCCGCCGGGGGCCTGGCCGCGCGGTTCAGCCGCCGTAGACGTGGGGCGCGAGCGTACCCACGAACGGCAGGTTCCGGTACTTCTCCGCGTAGTCGAGGCCGTAGCCCACGACGAACTCGTTGGGGATGTCGAAGCCGACCCACTCGACGTCGATGGCGACCTTCGCCGCCTCCGGCTTGCGCAGCAGCGTGCACACCTTGAGGGAGGCGGGCTCGCGCGAACCGAGGTTGGAGATCAGCCAGGACAGGGTCAGTCCGGAGTCGATGATGTCCTCGACGACCAGGACGTGCTTGCCCTTGATGTCGGTGTCGAGGTCCTTGAGGATCCGGACCACCCCGGAGGACTGGGTGCCCGCGCCGTACGAGGACACCGCCATCCAGTCCATCGTGAGGGGGGTGGACAGCGCCCGCGCCAGGTCCGCCATCACCATCACGGCGCCCTTCAGGACGCCGACGATCAGCAGGTCCTTGCCCGCGTACTCCGCGTCGATCTTCGCGGCCAGCTCGGCCAGCTTCGCGTCGATCTCTTCCTTGGTGATGAGCACCGACTGGAGGTCGGTGCCCATGTCTTTCGCGTCCACCCGCATCACTTTCGATCGTCCGGGCCGGTGCCGGGCCCGCGGGGCCCGACTCAGCTCTGCCGGATCACCAGTCTGCCACCCTGGCGCTGGGCCACGACCCGGCCGGGGAGATTGATCGCCCCCTGGCCGCGCCAACCGGTGATCAACCGGTCGACCTCCTCGATGTGCCGGGCGAACAGCGAGCCGGCGGGGGCGCCCGCGTCGATGGCCGCGCGGCGCAGCACCCGGCGGCGCACCGCGGGCGGCAGCGCGGACAGCTTGGCGCACTCCAACAGCCCGGCCGGGTCGCGCACCGACCGCTCGGCCTGCGCGGCCCAGGCGTCCAGGGCGTCGGCGTCGTCCCGGGACAGCTGGGCGGTGCGGGCGAGGGCCTCGACGACGCCCTTGCCGAGGGCCTTCTCCAGTGCGGGCAGGCCCTCGTGGCGCAGCCGCGAGCGGGTGTAGGCCGGGTCGGCGTTGTGCGGGTCGTCCCAGACCGGGAGGTGTTGGGCGAGGCAGGCCGTGCGGGCGGTCTGCCGGTCGAGGTGGAGGAAGGGGCGGCGGTAGCGTCCGCCGGTGCCGGAGACGGGCGCCATCCCGGACAGCGAACGGATGCCGGAGCCGCGGGCGAGGCCCAGCAGCACGGTCTCGGCCTGGTCGTCGCGGGTGTGGCCGAGGAGGACCGCGGCGGCGCCGTGGCGTTCGGCGGCGGCGTCCAGGGCGGCGTAGCGGGCGTCCCGGGCGGCGGCTTCGGGCCCGCCGTCGCGCCCCACGGTCACGGTGACCGTGTCGACCGGGTCGAGTCCGAGGGCGGCGAGCCGGGCGGCCACCTCGGCGGCGCGGGTCCCGGAGCCGGGTTGGAGCCCGTGGTCGACGGTGACGCCGCCGGCGCGGACGCCGAGCTTGGGGGCCTCGAAGGCGAGGGCGGAGGCGAGGGCGACGGAGTCGGCGCCGCCGGAGCAGGCGACCAGCACCAGCGGGGACGCGTCGGAAACCCCGGCGCTCGGCGCCGAGGGGGGTGCGGGGGGAGTGCGGGGAGCGGGTGCGCCGACGGCGTGGGGGGCGGGCGCGGGTACCGCGGGGGGGCGGTCGTCTTCGGCGAGCAGGTGGTGTTCGGTGAGCAGGTCGTGGAGGACGCGGCGGACCGCCAGGCGTATCGCCGCGACCGCTGGATGGGGACCCATGTCCGGTTCCCTTCGTGGAGTTCGGGGTCGGGCGCGCGCCCCGGAGGTCCCCGGGGCACCGCCCGTGAGCGTGGTGCCGTTTCGGTTCCCAGGCGATCGGGCGGGTCGCTGCCGCGCCGCCCGATCACTCAGAGTGCGTCGATGGTGACAGAACCGAGCCGTTCCCCGAGCATTGCACGCCTGTCAGGGGCCCACGGTCCCTCGGACGGGTGATTGCGCGGGCGCCGTCCTGCCGTCGGCCGTTCGGCTCATTCCCCCGTCTTGCCGTGCACCCGTGCGATCCAGTCCGCGGGCCTGCCGATCTCCGCCTTGGTGGGGAGCGTGTTCGGGGAGGTCCAGGCGCGGTTGAAGCCGTCCATGCCGACCTGGTCGACCACCGCCCGCACGAAGCGCTCGCCGTCGCGGTACTGACGGAGCTTGGCGTCCAGGCCGAGGAGCTTGCGCAGCGTCTGGTCGAGTCGGGAGGCGCCCCGGGCCCTCCGCTGCTGGAACTTCTCCCGGATCTCCGCGACCGAGGGCACCACAGCGGGGCCGACCCCGTCCATCACGTAGTCGGCGTGCCCTTCGAGCAGGGACATCACCGCCGTCAGCCGCCCCAGGACCTCCCGCTGGGCGGGGGTCTGCACCAGTTCCACCAGGGAACGGCCGCCGTCGTCCTCCTCGCCCTCGGGGCGGCCTCCGGCGAGCGACTGCGCGGCCTCCCGGATGCGTTCCAGGAAGGTCATCGGGTCGACGTCGGTCTCCGCCAGGAAGGTCTGGATCTCGCCCTCCAGGTGGTCGCGCAGCCAGGGCACGGCGGTGAACTGGGTGCGGTGGGTCTCCTCGTGGAGGCAGACCCAGAGCCGGAAGTCCCGCGGGTCCACGTCCAGCTCCCGCTCCACGTGGACGATGTTGGGCGCGACCAGCAGGAGCCGCCCGCCTCCGCCGGGGGCGGCGGGCAGGTCCCGGGTGGCCGGGGCGAAGGTCTCGTACTGGCCGAGCACCCGGGAGGACAGGAACGACAGCAGCATGCCGAGTTCCACGCCGGTGACCTTGCCGCCGACCGCGCCCAGCACCGCGTTGCCGGGTCCGCCGCGGCGCTCCTGCATCTTCTCCAGCAGGGGCTTGAGGATCTCGCGGAAGCCCGCGACGTTCGCCTTGACCCAGCCCGGCCGGTCCACGACCAGGACCGGGGTGTCGTGCTCCGGCCCGGCGGGGGTCGCACCGTCCGGGTCGACCATCCGCGTGTAGGCGCGGACGTGTTCCTCCGACGCCTTGGCGTGCCGCCGCAGTTCCGCGACGATCGCCCGCGCCTCGTCCCGGCTGACCTCGGGACCCGGCCTCACCAGGCGGGTCGCGGTCGCCACCGCGAGGTTCCAGTCGACCATCTCCGCACCACCGATGCTCGTCATGCGTCAACCGTACGGGACCGGTGCCCCCGTGGGGACGCCCCCGGCGCCGGGTCAGGCACAGCCGCAGGCGGTCAGGGCGGCGGCCATCCGGTCCAGGCGGGACTGGGCGGCGGCGGGATCGGTGGCGGGCCCGTCGCTCAGGAACGTGAAGGCGAGCAGCCGGCCGTCCCGGTCGACGACCGTGCCGGCGAGCGCGTGCACCCCGGTCAGGGTGCCGGTCTTGGCCCGCACCAGGCCGGTGCCGGCGGCGTCGGACCCGGAGGAGTAACGGTTCCTCAGAGTGCCGGTGAAGCCGGCGACCGGCAGCCCGGTCAGCGCCGGGCGCAGGGCGGCGCCCTCGGGGCGGGAGGCGGCGGCGAGCAGTGCCGTGAGGGTGCCGGGCGCCAGCCGGTCGGCCCGGTCGAGCCCGCTGCCGTCGGCGAAGCGCACCCCGCCGAGCGGCACCCCCAGCCCGCCGAGCCGCCGCTTCATCGCGGCCTCGCCGCCCTTGAAGCTGGCCGGCTGGCCGGAGGCGAGGGCGACCTGACGGACCAGGGCCTCCGCGAGGTCGTTGTCGCTGTGCGTCAGCATCCGTTCGACCAGGGCCGACACCGGCGGGGAGGCGACCTCGGCCAGCTCCCGGGCCCCGGCGGCGGCCTTGGCCGGGGCGGCGGCGCCCTTCACCGCGAGGCCGCGGTCGGCGAGCAGGGCGGCGAAGCGGGCGGCGGCGTCCTTCGCGGGGTCCTCGCTGCGCGGTGCGGGTCCGCTGGAGGAGTCGTCCAGGCGTCCCTCGTCCACCATCAGGGGGGTCACGGACGCGATGTTGTCGTTGCGCCCGATGGGGTGAACCGGAGGCCCTGAGTACAGGGAGGTGTCGTACCCGAGCCGCACCTCCCGGGTGCCTCCGTCGGCGAGGGCGCGCGCCGTCGCCTGCGCCAGGTCGCGCAGGGAGGCGTTGCCGCGGGCGTCCTCGCGGGCGGTGAGGGTCGGATCGCCGCCGCCCACCAGGACCACCCGGGCCGGTTCCTTGCCGGCGGCGGGTTCCAGGACCGTGCGGGTGGTGATCCGGTGGTCGGGGCCGGGTGCGGTCAGCGCGGCCACCGCGGTGGCGACCTTGGTGGTGGAGGCGGGGGTCAGCGCCGTGCCGGGGTCCTTGCCCCAGAGCAGTTCGCCGGTGGCGGCGTCCACCACCGCTGCCCCGGTGCGGGTCCCGGGGGGCGCCCCGTCGAGCAGCGGCCCCAGGCGCTTGCCGAGGGCGGCGGCGCCGGGCAGCGGGGCCCGGGCCCCCGTGGTGCCCGCCCCGCCCAGTGCGTCGAGCACTGCGGGGGCGCGCGGCGGGGTCTTGGGCGCCCGGGCGCCCGCGCCGCCGCCCGGGGCCTCGTGATGTGCACCACCCTCGGTGCGCAGGGCGGCGGCCCGGTCCCGCTCCGCCGTACGCTGCCCCGACGCGTCCCAGGGGCCGGTGAGCGCCAGGGAGCCCGTCGCCAGGGCCAGGCCGGTCACCGCGGCGACCGTCGTGACCTGCCAGGTCCTGAGGTCCACGGGGCGGAGCGTGCGGAGTCCGGCGAGCAGCGCCCGGGAGCGTTCGACGAACGCCCGGGCGCGCGGCGACGGCGTCGGCTCCGGCAGCTCCGGCACGATCGACCAGCCCCTTTCGCGATCACACACTTGGGTGAGGGACACTTAACCACTGCGTCTTGCCGGGGGTACGACTTCCCGGTGGACCCCGACCGCCAACCGGACGGGGGCGGGGGTCCGTACGGCGGTAGCCGCCCCCGGGCGCCGGCCGCGCCGGACCGCCCTCGGGAGGTCGGCGCGGACGACACCGTGTTACCAGAATTATGTGCTGATCATGGAGGAGCCACCGGTGGAGTTCGACGTCACGATCGAGATTCCGAAGGGTTCGCGCAACAAGTACGAGGTGGACCACGAGACCGGTCGCATCCGCCTCGACCGTCGACTGTTCACGTCGACGAGCTACCCGGCGGACTACGGGTTCGTGGAGAACACCCTCGGCGAGGACGGTGACCCGCTGGACGCCCTCGTCATCCTGGACGAGCCGACCTTCCCGGGCTGCCTGATCCGCTGCCGCGCGATCGGCATGTTCCGCATGACGGACGAGGCGGGCGGCGACGACAAGCTGCTGTGCGTGCCGGCGTCCGACCCGCGCGTGGAGCACCTGCGGGACATCCAGCACGTCTCCGAGTTCGACCGCCTGGAGATCCAGCACTTCTTCGAGGTCTACAAGGACCTGGAGCCCGGCAAGTCGGTCGAGGGCGCCGACTGGGTGGGCCGTGCCGAGGCCGAGGCCGAGATCGACCGGTCCGTGGCCCGGTTCAAGGAGAGCGGCGGCCACTGACGGCCGTTCCCGCACGACGGCGGGCCGTGCGCCCCGGAGACCCCGGGGCGCACGGCCCGTTTCGGTGCGGGCGCGCATACTGAGCGTACGGACGGGTCCGGTGGGTCTGGTGGTGCTTATGGTGCACGAGTGCCGGGCCTTGACGGAGCCGGTCGGGGGTACGCGCTCCCCCGTACGGCGCGGCTCCCGGACGCCGTGGCGCGGCGGGAGCGGGCACGGAGGCAGGGTTCGGCAGAAGGGGCGCGGTGAGCGAGCGGAAGCATCCGGACGGGCCGAGCGCCCGTGAGCCCCGGAACGCGGTGCACGGCCCGGCCGACCCCGGCGCGGACGCCAAACCGGACTCCGACGAGGCGCACAGCGCCTTCACCCCGCCGTCCGGCATCGCACCGCTCTCCGGGCCGGTGGAGGACGATTCCCAGACCACGTCCGAGTTCGCGGTGCCCGCGGGGGTCCCCGAGCCGGTCGACGCCGAGCCGGCGGAGCCGGAGGGCTCCGCCTTCAGCACCCCGCGCACGTACCGCGCGCGCAGCGCCCCGCCGGCCTTCACCCCGCCGTCCGGGGTGCCGCTGGTCCGGCTCGACGAGGCGCCGTGGCAGGACCGGATGCGGACCATGCTGCGGATGCCGGTCACCGAGCGGCCGGCACCCGAGGCCGTGCAGCGGCACGAGGACGACAGCGGGCCCGCGGTGCCCCGGGTGCTGGACCTGACCCTGCGGATCGGCGAGCTGCTGCTCGCCGGGGGCGAGGGCGCCGAGGACGTGGAGGCGGCGATGTTCGCCGTGTGCCGCGCCTACGGGCTCGACCGCTGCGAACCCAACGTCACCTTCACCCTGCTGTCGATCTCGCACCAGCCCTCGCTGGTGGACGACCCCGTCACGGCCTCCCGCACGGTGCGCCGGCGCGGCACCGACTACACCCGACTGGCGGCCGTCTACCGGCTGGTGGACGACATCAGCGATCCGGAGCACGCGGTGTCGCTGGAGGAGGCGTACCGCCGGCTCGCGGAGATCCGGCGCAACCGGCACCCCTACCCCGGCTGGGTGCTCACCGCCGCCAGCGGGGTGCTCGCCGGCGCGGCCTCGGTGCTGGTCGGCGGTGACCTGGTGGTGTTCGTGGCGGCGGCGCTGGGCGCGGTGCTGGGCGACCGGCTGGCCTGGCTCTGCGCGGGCCGCGGGCTGCCGGAGTTCTACCAGTTCATCGTGGCCGCGACGCCGCCCGCCGCGATCGGGGTGGCGCTCACCCTGGCCCACGCGGAGGTGCGGGCCTCGGCGGTGATCACCGGCGGACTGTTCGCGCTGCTGCCGGGGCGGGCGCTGGTCGCGGGGGTGCAGGACGGGCTCACCGGCTTCTACATCACGGCGGCGGCCCGGCTGCTGGAGGTCATGTACTTCTTCGTCGGCATCGTGACCGGCGTGCTGCTGGTGCTGTACTTCGGGGTGCAGTTGGGCGCGGAGCTCAACCCGGACGCGGCGCTGCTGGTGATCGAGCGCCCGGGGTGGCAGATCGCCGCCTCCATGACGCTGACGCTGGCATTCGCGGTGCTGTTGCAGCAGGAACGTTCCACCGTGCTCCTGGTGACGCTGAACGGCGGGGTCGCCTGGGTGGTGTACGGGGCGCTGCACTACGCCGGCGGGATCTCCCCGGTGGCGTCCACGGCGGTCGCGGCGGGGCTGGTGGGCCTCTTCGGGCAGTTGCTCTCCCGGTACCGGTTCGCCTCGGCGCTGCCGTACGTCACGGCCGCGATCGGGCCGCTGCTGCCGGGCTCCGCGACCTACTTCGGGCTGCTCGGCATCGCCCAGAACGAGCTGGACGCGGGGCTGGTGTCGCTGACCAAGGCGGCGGCCCTCGCCATCGCCATCGCGATCGGCGTGAACCTGGGGGCGGAGGTGTCCCGGCTGTTCCTGCGGGTGCCGGGGGCCGCCTCGGCGGGGCGGCGCCGCGCGGCCAAGCGGACGCGCGGCTTCTGACCCCGTACGGGCCGGTCAGCGCTTGGCGTGCCGACCCCGTGGGGTGGGGTCGGTGGGGTCGTCCGGGCGGGTGCCCCCGGCGGCGGCCCGCTTGGACTGGCCGCGGGCGCGCAGGAACTCCACGACGATCGGGACGACCGACAGCGCGACGATGCCGATCAGCATCATCTCGACGTTGTCGCGCACCCAGCCGTGCCGGCCGAGCCAGGCGCCGAGCAGGGTCACCCCGGCGCCCCACAGGACGCCGCCGATGACGTTGAAGGTGATGAAGGAGCGGTACCGCATCCCGCTCACGCCGGCGATGATCGGCGTGAAGGTGCGGACGATGGGCACGAACCGGGCCAGCACCAGCGACTTCGGGCCGTGCTTCTCGAAGAACTCGTGCGCCTTGAGGACGTTCTCCTGCTTGAAGAACCGCGAGTCCGGCCGGTTGAAGAGCGCGGGGCCGACCTTCTTGCCGAACAGGTAGCCCACCTGGTCGCCGACGATCGCCGCGATGCAGATCAGCGTGCAGACCAACCACAGGTCCATGGTGAGCGCCCCGGTGGTCACCAACAGCCCCGTGGTGAACAGCAGGGAATCGCCCGGGAGGAAGAAGCCGAAGAAGAGGCCCGACTCGGCGAAGACGATGATCAGCAGACCGTAGATGCCGAACTCGTTGAGCAGGAAGTCGGGGTCGAGCCAACTCGGTCCGAGCGCGAGCGTCGTCACGGTAGCGGACTCCTGGGGTCGGAGGGGGGTGGTGGGACGGGCGGCGCACGGCCACGGGGCCGGGGCACGTCCCGGGGGCTCCAAGCTACCAACGCGGGGCGGGCGTCCGCGGTTTCCGGACACCGTCCCGGGGTGCGAGCGGCGCCCGCCCGGGCTAGTCTGTGCGCCCCGCCCCGCCGGGGCGGCGACACGGGCGATCCGGAAGGCGCGCGGATGGGCATCGACGAGTACGGCGGCGGACTGGACCCCGATGCGGAGGTCCTCGTCGTCACGACGAACGACGTGCCGGGCTACCGGGTGGACCGGGTGATCGGGGAGGTGTTCGGCCTCACCGTGCGCTCACGGCACCTGGGCAGCCAGATCGGCGCCGGGCTGAAGTCCATGATCGGCGGCGAGTTGAAGGGGTTGACCAAGACCCTGGTGGAGACCCGCAACCAGGCCATGGAGCGGCTCATCGAACAGACCCGCGCCCGGGGCGGCAACGCGGTGCTGATGTTCCGCTTCGACGTCACCGAGGCCGCGGACGTCGGCACCGAGGTCTGCGCGTACGGCACGGCGTGCGTGATCAGCCCGCTCTAACCCCGGTGCGCCGTGCACGCCGGTCGTGCGCGGAGACGGAACGCCCCTGACGGACGCCGGCGCACGGTCGCGGGGCACGCCCCCTGCGCGTGCCCCGCGACCAGGGCCCACGGGTGACGGCCGCCGGGGCCGTCACCCGTACGGCTCAGAGGTGGCGGGCGGCATTGGCCAGCATCGCGTCCCGCAGGTAAGGGGCGAGCCCGGGTTCGATCGCCTCGTAGGTGGCGGTGAACCGGGCGTCGGCCACGTACATCTCGCCGAGGGCCGCGTGCATCTCGTACCCGCACGCGTAGGAACTGTCGGAGATGAACCGGCGGTGCTCCTCGGCCACGTCCATGGCGGCCTCGGAGTCGGCGGGCACGCCTCGGACCAGCAGGTCCCCCATCCGGCGGTGGATCGCGTCGAAGCCCCGGCCGACCCGGACCCAGTCCTCCTTGGTGTAGCCGCCGGTGCGGCGGTGCGACTCGCGGTAGGCGTCGGTGTCGCCCCAGCGCTCCTCGGCCTCCCGTGCGTGGGTGTCCGGGTCGAAGTCCCCGAACACCTCGAACTTCTCCTGCGGGGTCAGTTCGATGCCCATGCTGCGCGCCTCCATGGCGGTCTCGACCGCGGCGGCCATCCGCCGCAGTCTCTCGATGCGGGCGGTGAGCAGGCCGTGTTGACGGCCGAGGTGCTCGCGCGGGTCCGCGGTCGGGTCGTCCAGCAGGACGGCGATCTCCTCCAGCGGGAAGCCCAGCTCCCGGTAGAAGAGGATCTGTTGCAGCCGGTCCAGGTCCGCCGCGTCGTACCGGCGGTGCCCGGCCGCGCTGCGTCCGCCGGGGGACAGCAAGCCGATCCCGTCGTAGTGGTGCAGGGTGCGCACCGTGACCCCGGCGTACGCGGCGATCTGTCCCACGGAGTGGTGCGTGGCCACGTCGGCCTCCTCCCGTTCTCTCGTCCGTCCCCCACGGTGCCTCCTCACGTCGCGTGAGGTGCAAGCCCGGCCTACGGTGGGCCGTGGGCCCCTCGGCGTGGCCCCCGCGGCCCCGCCCCGCGCCCGCGGTCCCCCACCACCGCAGGAGGCGCACGTGTCGCTGCACCGAGGTGCCGACGGGTCCGCCGGGCGCGGCCTGTCGGTGAACCCCTTCTACGGGGACGCCAACCCGCTGGTCGACATGGTCGACGCCCCGCCCGTGCACCGGCTGCCCGACGGGCCATTGCCGCCCGTGACCGCGTACCAGTTGGTGCACGACGAGTTGATGCTGGACGGCAACGCCCGGCTGAACCTGGCGACCTTCGTCACCACCTGGATGGAGCCGCAGGCCCGGGTGCTGATGGACGAGTGCAGCGACAAGAACATGATCGACAAGGACGAGTACCCGCGCACCGCCGAGTTGGAGCGGCGGTGCGTGGCGATGCTCGCCGACCTGTGGCACGCGCCCGACCCGCAGGCGGCCGTGGGCTGCTCGACCACCGGGTCCAGCGAGGCGTGCATGCTGGCCGGGATGGCCCTGAAGCGGCGCTGGGCGCTGCGCAACGCCGACCGCTACCCCTCCCGCGAGGCCCGCCCCAACCTGGTGATGGGCGTCAACGTGCAGGTGTGCTGGGAGAAGTTCTGCACCTTCTGGGAGGTGGAGGCGCGGCAGGTGCCCATGGAGGGCGACCGCTACCACCTGGACCCGCAGGCGGCGGCCGAACTGTGCGACGAGAACACCATCGGCGTGGTCACGGTCCTCGGCTCCACCTTCGACGGCTCCTACGAGCCGGTGGCCGAGGTGTGCGCGGCGCTGGACGCGCTGGAGGCGCGCACCGGCCTGGACGTGCCGGTGCACGTGGACGGGGCCTCGGGGGCGATGGTGGCGCCCTTCCTCGACCCGGACCTGGTCTGGGACTTCCGGCTGCCGCGGGTGGCGTCGATCAACACCTCGGGGCACAAGTACGGGCTGGTGTACCCGGGGGTGGGCTGGGCACTGTGGCGGTCGGCGGCCGAACTGCCCGAGGAACTGGTGTTCCGGGTGAACTACCTGGGCGGGGAGATGCCCACCTTCGCGCTGAACTTCTCCCGGCCGGGGGCGCAGGTGGTGGCGCAGTACTACAGCTTCCTGCGGCTGGGCCGGGACGGGTACCGGGCGGTGCAGCAGGCAACCCGGACGGTGGCCCGGGGGCTGGCCGAACGGATCGAGGCGATGGGCGACTTCCGGCTGCTGACCCGGGGCGACCAGTTGCCGGTGTTCGCGTTCACCACGGCGGAGGGGGTCACCGGCTACGACGTGTTCGACGTGTCGCGGCGGCTGCGGGAGCGGGGCTGGCTGGTGCCGGCGTACACCTTCCCGGCGCACCGGGAGGACCTGGCCGTGCTGCGGGTGGTCTGCCGCAACGGCTTCTCGGCCGATCTGGCCGCCCTGTTCGCCGCGGACCTGGAGCGCCTGCTGCCGGAGCTGCGGCAGCAGGGCGGCACCGCGGTCTCCGACCGGGCCGCCGCCACCGGCTTCCACCACTGACCGGGGCGGGCGGCCGTCAACGACGGTCGCCGGGGTGGTGCTCCCCGGTGGCGTACGGGTTGGTCTCGCCCTCGCCGAGCACCCCCACGAAGGGCGCGCCCTCCCCGGCGAAGGAGTACGCGCCGGACTCGATGCGGGCGATGAGCCCGCGGGTCCACTCGGCGCCGCCGTCCGCGGAGTGCAGCCAGAAGTTCATGATCTCGCCGATGTGCTGGAACTGCTCCGGGCCCCGGGCGGGGTCGTAGTACTCCAGCACGGAGGCGCGCCAGCGCTCGATGGCCGCGATCCGCCGGCCGAGCAGTTCGACGACCTCGGCGCGCGGCAGGTCGACCATCAGCCCGAGCGCGGCGGAGAGGACGTCGGGCTTCTGGTCGTACGAGGTCAGGGCCTCGCGCAGCAGGGCGAGGTACTCCTCCTCGCCGCGCTCGGTGACCTCGTACTCGACCCGGGGCGGGCCGCCGACCGTGGAGGGGGCCACCTCGTGCGCGAGCAGCAGGCCCTGCTTGGCCATCTGCTTCAGGGCGTGGTAGATCGAGCCGGGCTTGCCGTTGGACCACTCGTGGGCGCCCCAGTACTCCAGGTCGTTGCGCACCTGGTAGCCGTGGGCCCGTCCGTGTTGACGGACGGCCCCCAGCACGAGCAGTCGGATCGCCGACATGCGCCACCTCCACGGGCACGCTGGTCAATTTTGACCAGCGTATCCCCCTTCCAGCGCCGTCAGATCGAGCGCGGTCTTCCCGTCCAGGGACTCGCGGAGGATGTCGGCGTGCCCCGCGTGCCGGGCCACCTCCTCCACCAGGTGCACCAGGAGCCAGCGCATCGACACCCGGCCGTCCTTCGGGAACCAGGGCGCCTCGGGCAGCGGGAAGGTCCCGTTCAGGTCGGGCAGGGAGTGGACGAAGTCCTCGGTCTCCCGCGCCACCCCGCTCCAGAGGTCCAGCACCCCGGCCAGGGTCTCGCCCTCCTCCAGGTGGAAGCTCTTCCGGTACTCGGCCACGTCCCGGTGCCGTTCGTTGGGCCGCTGCTGGGCCAGCCGCAGCCAGCCCAGCTCGACCTCGGCGAGGTGCTTCACCAGTCCGGCCAGGGAGAGTTCGCTGGCGCACGGCCGGCTCCCGGCCCGGTCCTCGTCGAGTCCGAGGACCGCGCGTCGGACCGCACCGCGCTGGGCCTCGACGAAGGCGAGCAGTTCCGCCCGCTCGTCGCCGGGGATCGGGGACTGGACGTGGGTGACCATGGGGCCGCCTTCCGGGAACTCCGCACGCGCCGTCCGCGTGCTGACGTTCCGCACCCTAGGTCGGCAATAGGTCAGCTCCTGGCCTCATGGGGCCGGGTGCGTGCGTGCTCAGAACGGGAACGGGTGCCGCTGGCGCTGGACGGAGATCCACTTCCAGGTGGTGAACGCCTCGACCGTGGCCTCCCCGCCCAAGCGGCCGGGCCCGGAGTACTTCTGACCGCCGTAGGCGACCAGCGGATCGTCCTGGATCGTGCTGTCGTTGACGTGGAACATCCCCGTGTCAACCCGTCGGGCGAAGGCCACCCCGCGCTCGGCGTCGGCGGTGTGCACCGCTCCGCTGAGCCCGTAGGGGGTGTCGTTGACCAGCGCGACGGCCTCGTCCTCGCCCTCGAAGGGGATCAGCAGGGCGACCGGGCCGAATATCTCCTGGCGCAGCAGCGGGGAGGAGGCGGGCAGGTCGGTGAGGACCGTGGGTTCGACCAGGTTGCCCACCGTGCGGCCGCGCACCAGCGCGGTGGCCCCCTCGGCGAGCGCCTGCTCCACGAGGTTGGTGAGGGCCTCCGCCTGGAAGTCGTTGATCACCGGGCCGATGTGCACCCCGGGGTCCCGGGGGTCACCGGTGCGCAGCGCGCGCACCCGGTCCAGGAACCGCTCGGTGAAGGCGTCCCGCACCCGTCGGTCCACCAGGATGCGGTTGGCCGCCATGCAGACCTGGCCCTGGTACACGTACCGGCTGAACACCGCGGCGTCCACCGCGTACTCCAGTCCCTCCTCGTCGAGGTCGTCGAGGACCACCAGCGCGCTGTTGCCGCTGAGTTCGAGGACGGAGCGCTTGAGGTGGCTCGCGGCGACGGCGGCCACGTGGCGGCCGACCCGGTCGGAGCCGGCGAAGGACACCACGGCGGGCACCGGGTGCTCCAGCAGCGCGTCGCCCACCTCGGCGATGTCGGTCACCACCACGTTCAGCAGCCCGGCCGGCAGCCCGGCTTCGGCGAAGATCCGGGCGATCAACCCCCCGCCCACGACCGGGGAGTTCTGGTTGGGCTTGATCACCACGGCGTTCCCCAGGGCGAGCGCCGGGGCCACCGACTTCATGGTGATGAGGAAGGGGAAGTTGAACGGGCTGATGACGGCGACCACCCCGACCGGGACCCGGTAGACGCGGTTCTCCCGACCCTGGTCCGTCGAGGGCGCGATGTGGCCCTCGGTCCGCATGGCCAGGTGGATCGCCTCGCGCAGGAACTCCCCGGCGAGGTGCACCTCGTGCAGCGCCTTGCTCCGGGTGCAGCCGAGTTCCTCGACGGCGGCCTCGGCGATCTCCCCGGCGAGGCCCTCGGTGATCCGCAGGGCCCGTTCCAGCACCCGGCGCCGCTCGTAGGGGCCGGCGGCGGCCCAGGCGGGCTGCGCCCGCTCGGCGGCCCGGTAGGCCGCGTCGACCTCGGCGCGGGTGGCGACCGTCAGGGACGCCAGCTTCTCGCCGTTGTAGGGGTTGAAGTCGATGATGTCCCAGGAACCGCTGCCGGTCCGCCACTCGCCGTCGACGTACTGGCGGGCCAGGTCGGTGAAGAAGGACATGTGATCCCCAACCGCAGGAGGAAGGCTCGGGCGACGGCGCCTGATGGAACGTCATCGTACTGGTGTCTTACGACAATTGGAGCAGTCCCCGGAGAAGGTCGCGGGTGTCCGAGGGGTTGGGACTGTCCGTCCTGAGCTGTTCCATGACGTTCGCGTACTGGGCAACCTCTTCCGGCTTGTCGACGTAGAGGGCGCTGGTGAGCTGCTCCAGGTAGACCACGTCCGACAGGTCCGACTCCGGGAAGCTCAGCATGGTGAAGCTGCCGCTCTCGCCGGCGTGGCCGCCGAAGCTGAACGGCATCACCTGGAGCGTGACGTTGGGGCGCTCCGAGACCTCGATGAGGTGCTGGATCTGGCCCCGCATCACCTGGCGGTCGCCGTAGGGGCGGCGCAGCGCCGCCTCGTCCAGCACCACGTGGAACGCCGGCGCCCGCTCGGACACCAGCACCTTCTGCCGCTCCAGCCGCAACGCGACCCGGCGTTCGACGTCGGCGGGGCCGGCACCGCCGCGGGTGACCACGGCGTGTGCGTACGCCTCGGTCTGGAGCAGTCCGTGGACGAACTGCACCTCGTAGACGCGGATCAGCGAGGCGGCGCCCTCCAGGCCCACGTAGGTCTGGAACCAACCGGGCAGCACGTCGGAGTAACTGTGCCACCAGCCGGCGACGTTGGCCTCCTTGGCGAGCGCCAGGAGCGGTCCGCGCTCCGCGTCGGCGCTCACCCCGTAGAGGGTCAACAGGTCCTCGACGTCACGCGCCTTGAAGCTCACCCGTCCCAACTCCATGCGGCTGATCTTCGATTCGGAGGCCCGGATCGCGTACCCGGCCCGCTCCCTGGTGATCCCCCGGGACTCCCGCAACCTCCGGAGCTGTGACCCCAGCAGGATGCGGCGCACCACCGAGCCGCCCCCGGCGGCTCCGGCCGGCCCGGACCGGGAAGTCCCCCACGACTCGCCTGCGGTCACGCTCGTCAGCCTCCCCAACGTCTTCAGGCTGCGAAGTCTGCCACTAAAACCTTCCAGCCCGTACTCATTCGGTTACAGAAAGCAGAAAGAGGGCTTCCGGGGCCAGAAGAACAAGACAAGAAGTCCCGGGAAGAAATCCTCTTCAAGACACATGGTCCCTTCCACAACGGGCGCGTGCACGTGCATCTGCCCTTGCATCTGCTCAACGCATTCGGAACCATGGTGAGTGCACCACCGAGCAACCGGAGTAATGCCAGAGCCGCGCATCCACGGGAGTGCCTCGCATGGGGATGAATGGATCGACCATGCTGGAGCCGTTAAGGCAGGGGCTTCCCCCCATCGACCCGACGGCGGTGTCCAGCTCCGCGTCCTGCGCCCTGCCCCCTCACTACGAGGCGGTCCGCGAGGCACGCCGGTTCACCCGCGACACCCTCGCCGAGTGGACGGCGGACGAACGCTCGGAGGACGTCCACCTCGTCGTGTCCGAACTCGTCACCAACGCCCTGCGGCACGCCCTGCCGCAGGCCGGGATCGACGTGGACGCCTCCGGCGACCTCCTCCCGGTCCGGCTGCACCTGATGCTCTGGGGCCACCGCCTGGTCTGCGCGGTGCGCGATCCCAGCACCGGGTCCCCGGTCACCGGCTACTGCGGGACGCTGGGTTCCGCGGGCGCCGCGGGCGGGGCGGAAGCGGACGCGTTCACCGCCGCCGAGTCGGGGCGCGGGCTGTTCCTGGTGGAGTCCTTCAGCGACGGCTGGGGGTGGCACCCGCTGGCCGGCGCGCCGGGCGGCAAGGTCGTCTGGGCGCTGTTCCGGCTCTGACCCCCGCGCCGGCCGTGGGCCGGGCCCCGCGCTCCGGGACGCCCGGGCCCCGGCTCCGGGGGTCCGGGCGCGATTGCCGCGTCCGGGGGTCCGGGCGCGGTTCCCGCACGTCGGACCGCCGGGGGCGCATACCGGCCGGACGGTCCGGTTCCCGCCCGCACACGGTCGACCGCGCCCCGCGAACGGTCCGGCCCGACGGGGACGCACCCGCCCGCGGGCGGGGCGCCGGGTGCGCGCCGGCGGATTCAGGAGCCCGTCACCAGGTGGTCGAACTCGCCGTCCTTGACGCCGAGGAGCATCGCCTCGATCTCCGCGCGCGTGTAGAGCAGGGCGGGGCCGTCCGGGAAACGGGAGTTGCGCACCGCGACCTCGCCGTCCGGCAGCCGCGCGAACTCCACGCACGACCCCTGCGAGTTGCTGTGCCGGCTCTTCTGCCAGACCACCCCTCGAAGCCGTGTGGCGGCCATGCCGTTGTACATGTCATGCACGGGTCGCTCCCAGTGACGCAGGGGCCGATGTGGCGTTTGCTGCAACGGTCAACTGCCCCGGATCATAGCCGTGTTTCACGTGCACGTGCGCGAGCAGCTGCACGTGCACGCGGCGTGCCTCCCTCGTCACGGAGCATCAACACCACACCGACCAGCGGGCGTTGACCGAACGCCCCGGTTCGACCCCGGCACCCTCCCTTCCCCCACCGCCGCACACCCCCCGCGACCCGCACACACGAACTCCCACACTCCCCCACACCCGCGCCCCCGCCCGGCGCGTCCCCGCCCCGTTCCGGTCAGCGCCGCCCGTTCCCGCAGCCGCCACCCGCGGGACAGGACGCGCCCCGCGCTCCCGTCGTTGCCCGCCGCCGGCGGACCCGCTCCCTATCCTGTCCGCGTGAGCTGGCTCCGGGCGCTCGGGGCGTCCGCCCGGTCGGGACTGACCGTCGAACGGAAGCGGCTGGAGCCGCTGCTGGCGCTGCGCGCCGCCTTGGGGCTCGCCCTGGTGACGGCCTTCGGGCTCTGGGCGCTCGGGCCGATCGCCGCCGTCAGCTCCGCCTTCGGCGCCTTCCAGGCCGCCATCGCGACCTTCCAGCGCAGTTGGCGCCCGCGCCCCGAACTCGCCCTGGTCTCCGGCGCCAGCCTCGCCGTCTCCAGCTTCCTCGGCTACCTCGCCCACCCCTACCTCGGCCCCTTCCTCGCCCTGCTCGGCGCCTGGACCTTCCTGGCCGGCCTGACCTGGGCGATCGGCCCCACCATCGGGCTGCTGGCCACCACCAACGTGGCGATCGTGCTGATCACCGTCACCCTGCCCAGCTCGATCGGCCAGGCCGTGGTGCACGCCGCCATGATGGTGCTCGGCGGGCTGGTGCAGGCCGCCCTGGTGGTGCTGTTCCCGGTCCGCCGGTGGGGCGCCCAGCGCGACGCCCTCGCGGACGCGCTCGCCGCCGAGGCCGACTACGCCCGCCGGCTGCGGCACGACCCGGTGGCGCCCTTCGACCCGGCCCCGCTGATAGCGGCCCGGGAGGCCGCCGCGGTCACCCTCCGCCAGGCCCGGCGCCGCCCCGCCGACCTGCGCGGCCCGCGCCCCCTGGCCGAACGCATCCGCCCCGTCCTCGCCTCGCTCGCCGACCCCGCCCTCGGGGTCCCCGACACCGGCCCGGCGCGCGACCGGGTCCGTGAGCTCCTCGCCGCCGCCGGCGCCGTCCTGGACGCCACCGCGCACGCCGTCCGCCGCGCCGAGCCGGTGCGTGCGCCGGCGTGGGCGGTGGCCGCCTTCCGCACCCCGGACACCGGCAGCCTGCTCACCGGGCCGCCGCGCCGGGCCGCCCTGCGGCTGGGCGCACTGCTGGACCGGATGGCCGACCTCGCCGCCACCGCCGGTGCCGACCCGCCCGCCGACCGCACCGCGCCCACCGGCCTGGTGCGTCCCTCGCTGGTCGCCCTCGTCCCGGCCGCCGCGGCCGAGGTGCGACGGGAACTGCGCCGGCGCTCCCCCGTGCTGCGGCACGCCGTCCGGGTCACCGCGGTCACCACGGCCGGGTACCTGGCCGGCAGCCTGCTCCCGCTGGGCCACGGGTACTGGGCGCCGCTGACCTCGGTGATGGTGATGCGCCCCGACTTCTCGGAGACCTACGCGCGCGCCGTCGGCCGGTTCGGCGGCACCCTGCTGGGCGTCGCGCTGGCCACCGCGCTGGTGCAGTCCGCCGCACCGGGCAGCCTGGTCCTGGGGGCGCTCGCCGTGCTCTGCGCCGGGCTGATGTACCTGCTGCTGCGCACCGGCCAGTTCGCGGCGCAGACCTGCCTGGCCGCGTACGTGGTGCTGCTGCTCGGCATGGCCGGCGAACAGTGGACGCAGACCGTCCCCGAGCGCGTGGTGCTGACCCTGGTCGGCGGCCTCCTCGCCATGTTGTCCTACGCCCTCTACCCGGCCTGGGAGACGCCCCGACTGCGGTTCCGGCTCGCCGACTGGTTGACCGCGGTGGGCCGGTACGCCGCGACCGTCCTGGCCCGGTACGCGGTCCCGGCGGACGAGGGAGCGCCGAGGGGCGCGCGGCCGGACGGCGCGCCGGCGGGCGAGCCGCGCTTGGCGCACGGCGGAGGGCCGGACGGGGCGGCGGTGCGCGCGGCGCTGCTCAAGGCGCGGACGGCGCGCGCCGCCTGGCACGACTCGGTGGCCCGCGCCGCCGCCGAGCCGGTCCGCAGCCGCGGGCTCGCGCCCGGGCGGGCCCGGGCCGCCGAGCGGGCCCTCGGCCGGTTCGGCCGGGCGGCCATGCTGCTGGAGGCCCATCTGACGGAGCGGGGCGGCACGCCCGTCCCCGGTGCGGCGGCGCTGGCCGAGGCGCTGCGGCGGGCGGTGGACGAGGGGGCCCGGGCGGTCCGGGAGCGCCGGGTGCCCGACTGGCGTCCCGTGCGCGAGGCCCTCGCGGCCGCGGGCTCCCCGGGGCCGCCCGGGGAACCCGCCCCGACCCCGGGCGGCGCGGGGGACGGACACGTCGACGCCGTGGTCCGGCACGGGGCGCGGCTGCTCCTGGCCGCCCTGGAGGACTTCTCCCGGGCCCTGGACCCCGAGGCCCCGGAGGACGCCGGTTCCGGGGCCTGCACTCCCGCCACTTGAAAACGGTATTCATTTTCAGTACAGTGTCGGCATGGCTCGCAACGAACTCCGTCCGATCGTCAAGCTCAGGTCCACGGCGGGCACCGGCCACACGTACGTGACCCGCAAGAACCGCCGGAACACCCCGGACCGGCTCACGCTGCGCAAGTACGACCCGGTGGCCGGCCGTCACCTCGCGTTCCGCGAGGAGCGCTGACCGCCCCCGCCCCCACCCCGCCCGGCACGACGACGGGCACCCCACCCGGAGAGGACCCAGGTACACCATGAAGCCCGACATCCACCCCCCGTACGGACCGGTCGTCTTCCGGGACCGGGCGGCGGGCCACGCCTTCCTCACCCGTTCCACCGCGACCAGCGACAAGACGATCGTCTGGGAGGACGGGGTCACCTATCCGGTGGTCGACGTCGAGATCTCCAACGTCAGCCACCCCTTCTACACCGGCACCGCCCGGGTGCTCGACACCGCGGGGCGCGTGGAGCGCTTCGAGCGCCGCTACGGGCGGCGCGCGACGCGCTGACCCCGGGCGCGTACCGGCACCGGGCGTGCGGGGACCCGTGACGGGGTCCCCGCACGCCTCTTCGTCCACCCGGCACACCACCCGGGCGCCGGAGCGCACGATCACGCGGACGGGTACCACAGGTGCGGCAACCGTCCCACGTCCCGGCGCGTCAACCCGGGGCCGTTCCCCCGTCCTGTTTGGTTTCGGGGCACCGCGTCGCCCATGCCCGGGAAGCGCCGGAGCGCCCTGGAGAAACCTTGAACCGAAGACGTCCATCGGCCGCGGCCAGATCGGTGCGGGCCGCCCTGGCCTGCCTCGTGGCCTGGGGGATGTGGGGGGCCACCACGGCGCCCCCCGCCTCGGCGGCCCCCTCCTCGACGGCCGCCGTCGTCGAGGACAGCAGCCCCGCCCGCCCCGCCCGGGAGGCGGCCGGGGCGCCGGACGCGGCAACGGACCGCGCCCCCGCACCACGGGCCGCACGCCCGGCGGCCCCGTCCGGCCCCCGGATCGTGAACCCGGCGGACGACACGCTGATCGCCTGGGTGGGCCCCACCCAACCGCCGACGCTGCTGACCCTGCAACAGGCGTTCAACACCGCCGCGGCCGGGGACACCGTCCACGTCGTCCCCGACGCCTACGTGTTCACCAAGACGCTCACCGTGCCCCGTCAGACGACGCTCACCAGCGCCTCCGACACGGTGATCACCGCCCTGTTCTCGGTCACCGGCACCGGGCTGACCGTCAGCGGCGTCACCTTCGAACCCACCGCCGCGAGCAAGACCGTGATCACGGTCGCGGCGACCTCCGCCGACACCGTGCTGGACGGCGTCCGCATCACCAACACCGCCAACCTCGCCTCCGTCACCGGCATCGCCTTCGCGGGCACCCCGGCCACCGGCCGGACCGTCGAGGACTACGTCTTCGACAACGGCGACAACGCCGCCAACGGCACCTCCACCGGCATCAGCGCGGGCAACACCACGGCCGTGGTGGTCCGCGAGGCGAAGATCACCGGCGTCACCCGCGGCTACTTCATGTCCACGGCGGCCACCGGCGTCGGCCCCCGGTTCTCCCAAGTGGAGATCGCGGCGCCCCAGCAGGGCGTGCTCCTCGGCCGGACGACCGGCGCCGCCTTCACCGACGTGAGCGTCACCGGCACCTCGCTGGCCGGGTCCTACGGCATCAACCTGGGCGGCTCGACCGGCGTCGTCCTCACCGACAGCACGGTCACCGGGTACGCGTACGGCATCGCCACCGCCGCCGCCACCACCGGCGACGGCCCGCGGATGACCCGGGTGACGGTCGACGTCGTCGGCACCACCGGGATCAGTCTCGGGGCCACCACCGACGCCCGGCTGACCGACGTGACGGTCACCGGTGCCCCCGGCAGCACCGGCATCGGCATCGACCTGGCCCGCGCCACCTCGGTGACCCTGGACGACCCGCGGGTCAGCGGGGTGCGCACCGGCATCCGTCAGGTCTGGGTCCGCACCGCCGGCCACCCCTTGGACGGCCCCGTGGTGACCGGGGGCGCCCTCACCGACGTCGCCACCGGCATCATGGTCGCCAACAACACCGGCTTCCGGGTCGACGGCACCCGACTGGCCCTGGTCGCCGGGGCGTCCGGCGGAGGCGGCATCGGCATCGGCGGCTACGAGAACACCGACGTGCGGATCACCGGGGTCACCGTCGAGGGCTACGAGAACCCCGACGACGCCCGCCGCGGCTCGGCCGCGGTCCGCTTCTACTACTCGGACCACATCACCGTCGAGAACTCCTCCTTCACCGACGGTGCCAACGCCTTCTACTGGGACATGACCACCGACGTGACGGTCACCGACGTCACCGTCCGCGGCATCGCCTGGTGGGCCACGTACACCGAGTCCGTGATCCGGCTGACCGTCCAGGACAGCACCTTCACCGACAACGAGGGCGTGGCCAACCTGACCATCAACCCGTCCGCGAGCGCCGACGGGTTGGACCGGATCCAGAACAGCAGCGACATCACCTTCGTCGACAACGAACTGACCGACAACCCGACCGGCGTGCTCTTCCCGTACGGCGGCGACACCCTCGACTACCTGCGCAACACCGTGCGCGGCGGCCCCGCGGCCTACGTGGTCTACGCGGTTCCGGCGCACCACGTGACGGTCAACGACAACGAGATCGAGTTCACCCCGCTCGCCGAGAACGCGGCGGCCGTCCGCGCGGGCACCGCACTGGAGAACCTCGACCCGGCGACCTTCCCCCACACGCCCGAGGACCAGCAGTCGCGTTCCTCGTCCGGCATCGACGTCCTGGGCAACGTGTTCACCGGACCCGGTCCGATGATCCAGTTGGGCGAGAAGGACGGCACCTGGCGCGTGATGCGGGACACCGTCCTGGTACGCGGCAACGTCTTCCCCAAGGACTCCGTCGCGATCCGCACCTTCCCCAACGCCGAGACCGGGCAGGACGCCAACACCGACAACGACATGATCGACGGGGTGGTCGCCGTCGACGCCCGGGACGCCACCGCCCCGCCGGCCGCCGCCCGGCAGGAGGTCGGCCAGCGCGGCAACAACGACTGGGGCAGCCCCTGCGGCCCCCGCGTCACGGTCGGCGACACGCACACCCCGGCCGACGCCCTGGTCTACGACGGCGGCGGCGCCTGGATCCACGAGACCCGCAAGCCGCAGGTGCTGTACCCGAGGCGCTGCGCGGACGTCGGACTCGGCGTCACCAAGACCGCCGACGCCGACGCGTACGTCCCGGGCCAGCCGCTGACCTACACCGTCACCGTCACCAACACGGGCCCCCAGGACGCGCACGCCGTGCGGGTGGTCGACCCGCTGCCCGCGGCGTTGACCGACGTCAGCTGGACCTGCACGGCCGAGGGCGAGGCGAGCGCCTGCGGCGAGCCGTCCGGCACCGGGGACCTGGACACCACCGTGGACGTGGCGGCCGGCGGCTCGGTGACCTTCACCCTCACCGGCACCCCGGCCGCGAACACCACGGAGGAACTCGCCAACACCGTGACGGTCACCCCGGGCGCCGGCACCGAGGACCCGGGCTGCGACCCGAACTGCACCGCGGAGACGGTCACCCCGAGGGCCCCGACCACCGGTGACGTGGCGGTGGTCAAGGAGGACGCGGCCACCGGCGAGCCGCTCGCCGGAGCCGTCGTCCGGCTCTGGGAGGAGACCAACGGCGTCCCCGGCCTCCAGGACACCGGCCCCGACCCCGACACCGGGATCGGCGCCCCCTGCACCACCGGCGCGGACGGCACCTGCCGCCGCACCGCCCCCACCGGCACCTACTACTGGCAGGAGACCACGGCCCCCGAGGGCTACGAACTCCCCGCCGACCCGGTCTTCGGCCCCCTCGTCCTCACCGAGGAGAACGCCGCCACCGGCGTCACCGTCACCGCGCGGAACACCGCGACCGCGGTGAGGGGCGCCGTCCAGGTCGTCAAGACCGACGCCAAGAGCGGCGACCCGCTCGCCGGGGCGGTCTTCGACCTGTGGCGCGAGACCAACGGCGTCCCCGGCCTCCAGACCCGGGCCGTCGGCTCCACCCCCGCCGACACCCGGGTGAACGGCGCGGGCTGCGCCACCGACGAGGAGGGGGTCTGCCTCTTCGACGACCTCCCGACCGGCGAGTACTACGTCCGGGAAACAGCCGTCCCGGACGGATACGTCCTGCCCGCGAACCCGGTCAACGGCCCCTACGAGATCACCGACGCCAACGCGGACGAGCCCGTCCTCGTCCGGGTGGCCAACAAGAGGGGAGAACCGCCCAAGGCCGTCTGACCGTCCTCCACCGGGGCCGCCCGACGGAACCTCCGGCCCGTCCGGTGCGGCGCGCCTCGTCCACAGGCTGTGGACGGGGCGGCGGCGTCCACCGGGCGGGCCCCGTCGCGTGCGCCGCGCCCCGCAGCCCGGCCGGCCTGTCAGTGGCCGGTGCGAGACTCGGGGGATGGTCGAACGGTGGGCCTTGGCGCCGACCGAGGACGGCGGCGCGGAGCTGGCCCCCCTCGGTGCCGACGGGCTGCCCTCCGCACCGCCCACCACCGAACCCGACCTGGTGGCCGCGGTGCGCTCCCGCCCCTCGGCGACCCGGTGGATCTGGCGCTCCACCGCGGAGGTCCACCCCCGGCTCCTGGCCGCCGGGGTGCACGTGCCCCGCGCCTACGACGTGGAAGCCGCCGAGGCGCTCCTCCTCGGCCACGAGGGGCGCCTCGGCGAACCCCGTTCGGCCGCGGCGGCCTGGGCACGGCTGCACGACCGGCCCGTCCCGCCCGATCCGCCGCAGCGGCCCGCGGAACCCGGCGCCCAGGCCCCGCTGTTCGAACCCGGCCCGGTGCCCATGCCGCTCACGGCCCTGCTGGAGGTGTACGCGGAGCAGCAGCGCCGCCACGACGCCGGCGTCCACCCCGACCGGCTGCGGCTGCTCACGGCGGCGGAGTCCGCGGGCACCCTGGTCGCCTCCGAGATGAACGCGACCGGCCTGCCCTGGCGCGCGGACGTCCACCGCGAGGTGCTGCGCGAACTGCTCGGCGAGCGGTACGCGGGCGGGGAACCGCGCCGGTTGGCGGAGCTCGCCGACGAGGTCTCGGCGGCGTTCGGACACCGGGTGCGGCCCGACCTCCCGGCCGAGGTGGTGAAGGCGTTCGCCCGGGCCGGGGTGAAGGTCGGGTCCACCCGCCGCTGGGAGCTGGAGGGCGTCGACCACCCGGCGGTGCGCCCCCTGATCGCGTACAAGAAGCTGTACCGGATCTGGGTGGCGCACGGCTGGTCCTGGCTCGCCGACTGGGTGCGCGACGGCCGGTTCCGCCCCGAGTACCTGCCGGGCGGCACCGTCACCGGCCGGTGGGTGACCCACGGCGGCGGCGCCCTCCAGATCCCCAAGGTGATCCGGCGCGCGGTGGTCGCCGACCCCGGCTGGCGGCTGGTGGTCGCCGACGCCGACCAGATGGAACCGCGGGTGCTCGCCGCGATCTCCCGGGATCCGGGGTTGATGGAGGTCGCCGGCCGCGCCACGGACCTCTACCGCGAGGTGTCGGAACGCGCCTTCGCCGGCGACCGCGAGCAGGCCAAGCTCGCGGTGCTCGGCGCGGTCTACGGCCAGACCTCCGGCGACGGGCTCAAGAACCTCGCCGCGCTGCGCCGCCGCTTCCCGCGCGCGGTGGCGTACGTGGACGAGGCCGCCCGGGCGGGCGAGGAGGGCCGCCTGGTCCGCACCTGGCTGGGGCGCACCTGTCCCCCGGCGGCGGGCTCCGGGGAGAGCGGGCGCGAGGAGGCGGGCATCCCCCAGCAGCCCGACCCCCGGGACGCCGCACCGGCCGGGGACGCCGACGCCTTCGTGCCCGGCTACGCCTCCACCGACTCCCGCGCCCGGGGCCGCTTCACCCGCAACTTCGTGGTCCAGGGCAGCGCCGCCGACTGGACCCTGCTGCTGCTGGCCGCGCTCCGCGCGGACCTGGTCGACCTCAAGGCCGAACTGGTGTTCTTCCAGCACGACGAGGTCATCGTGCACTGCCCCGCCGACGAGGTCGACCGGGTGACCGCGGCGATCCGCTCCGCAGCCGCCACCGCCGCCCGCCTGACCTTCGGCCCGACCCCCGTCCGCTTCCCGTTCACCACGGCGGCGGTGGAGTGCTACGCGGACGCGAAGTGAGGGCGGAGCGGAACGCCGACCTCCATCGAGCCGCACGAACCGCCACACAAGCCCCCATCCCACCTGGCACTGCGTTCGAGTGGCGAAAGGTTGTATGAGAAAAGCCCGGTTCTTGCGTTGCGTTTCTCACGTATAACACTGCTGGGCGCCCCTCCCGCATCGCACGTCCCGCTCCGATACTTCCGAGCAGGGGCGAAAGGTCACGGAAGTGAAACGCCGACGTGCGCCCCGCAGGTGGACCCCGAGGTCGGGGGACCCGCGGTTTCCGGGTCCCGCACAACCGCGACGGCCGCCTCGGCATCTCCACGGGGGAGGAGAGCGCCGCACAGGACAGTGCAGAGGAGCCAGGCGGAATGAACGCGGACCACCGGGGCGAACAGGGCGGGTTCGACGCCGCGGACCTGTGGGTGCGCAACCCGCAGACCGGCACCTACGAACTGCGCCTGGACGACCCCGCCGAGGCATCCCCGACCGGCCCGGACCCTGCCGCGGGGGGCACCACGGTGCCCGACCCTCCGGTGCCCGGGCCCCGGCGCCGGGCCGGGGCGCCGGAACGGCGGCGGGCGGACGGCGAGCCGGCCCGGTCCCGCGGGTCGCGGCGGTCCGGGACGGCGGAGTCCGGGTCCCGCGGTGCGTCGACGTCCACGACCGCGGCGGGACGACGCGGCGGGCGGGGCTCACGGGGGACGGCGGAAGCCGCCGAGGCGGGCGGGAGACGCGGGCGCAGACCGAAGGCGTCCCGCAAGCGGAAGGTCCTGCTGTGGACCGGCGGGGTGCTGGGCGTGGTGCTGGTCGGCACCTCCGCCACCGGGTACTACCTGTACCGGCAGTTGGACGGGAACATCGCCACCGTCGACGTGGGCGACGCGGGCAGCGGCAGGAAGGACCTGGCCGGGCGCCCGTTGAACATCCTGCTCCTCGGCACCGACAAGCGCACCGGCAAGGGCAACCAGGGCTACGGGGACAAGGGCAGCGCGGGCCACGCCGACACCACGTTCCTGTTCCACGTGTCGGCCGACCGGTCGAACGCCACCGCGCTCAGCATCCCCCGCGATCTGATCACGGACATACCCGACTGCCGGACCAAGCAGGAGGACGGCGGCTTCGCGGTCATACCCGGCACCCCGCGCACCCGCTTCAACAACTCCTACGGACAGCAGGGGCGGGACCCGGGGTGCACCATGCGGACGGTCACCGAGCTGACCGGGGTGGAGTTGGACCACTTCATGATGGTGGACTTCAACGCGGTGAAGGCGCTGACGTCCGCCCTCGACGGGGTGGAGGTCTGCCTCGACCGGCCCGTCGCCGACGAGAAGGCGAAACTGGAGCTGTCGGCCGGGCCGCACACCATCGAGGGCGAGGACGCGTTGGCCTTCGTGCGCAGCCGCGCCGCCACCAAGAACGGCAGCGACCTCGACCGCATCGAGATGCAGCAGAAGTTCGTGGCCTCGATGATCCGCAAGGCGAAGAGCGACTTCCTCGACAGCCCGACGAAGATGTACGGCCTCGCCAGCGCGATGACCAAGAACCTGACCGTGGACAGCGGTATCGGATCGATCCCCAAACTCACCTCACTTGCCAAGGAGTTGGGCAAAGTCGATCTGAAGCACATCAGCTTCACCACGATCCCGGTCAATGACAATCCCGCGGAGCGGGTCAAGGCCACCGTCGTGCTCGACCCCGCCCGGGCCCCGGCCGTCTTCGAGGCCGTGCGGAACGACGTGTCGTTCACCGAGGTCAAGAAGAAGCGGAAGGCGGACGCGAAGAAGCGGGACGACGTGCTCAAGGGCCCTCGCGCCGAGCCCGGCGAGATCGGCGTCAACGTCTACAACGGGGGTGAGTTGGTGGGCGCCGCGAACAACACCGTCACCTGGCTGGTGGACACCCGGGGCGTGGCCGGCGCCGTCAACCAGAGCAACGCGCCCGCGAAGGCGGCCACCACGACCCTGGTGTACGCACCGGCCCAGGTCGAACAGGCCCGTGCACTCGCCGACATGATGGGTCTCTCCGCGAAGGCCCTGGAGGCACGGGCCGATCACGGAGTGGCGGAGCCGATGACGTTGACGCTCGGCGCCGACTTCAAGGGCCCCGGCGTTCCCGTCACGCCGTCGAGCGCGCCCCCCGAGGGAGTGAAGAAGGTGCGGGGTGACACGAAGATGTGCAGCTCCTAGCAGAAGGGGTTCGGGAACGACAGGGGTGACGCCCACCTCCATCGGGTCGTTGGAAGCGTGTGCGCGGTCGGTTTGCACCGATTGCCATGCCCCCCACACCACTTTGGAGAGCCGTTGCTCGGTCCCGCCCCCGCCCCCGCCCCCGTTCCCCCGTCCGCTCCGAACATCCGCAGCTACGCCGCCTCGTCCATCGGCTACGCCCTGTTCGCCACCCGCTGGCTCCAAGCACCCCTGTACTTCGGACTGGTGGCCGCCCAGGGCGTCTACGTCTACAAGTTCTTCAACGAGTTGTGCCATCTGATCGCCCATGTCATCAGCGGCCAGGCGGACGAGACCTATGTGATGCTCGCCGTGCTGAAGCTGGTCGACGTGGTGATGATCGCCAACCTGCTGATCATGGTGATCGTCGGCGGCTACGAGACCTTCGTCTCCCGGATCGGCCTCCAGGGCCACCGTGACCAGCCGGAGTGGCTCTCGCACGTCAACTCCAACGTGCTGAAGGTCAAGCTGGCGACCGCGATCGTCGGCATCTCCTCGGTGCACCTGCTCCAGATGTTCGTGGACGTCTCCCACACCTCGCAGCACTCCCTGCTGTGGGGCACCGTGATCCACATGGCGTTCATCCTGTCCGCCGTGCTCCTCGCGTACATGTCGGGCCCGATGGAGTCCCGGGGCCGTCACGGTCACGACGGGCACGGCGGCCACGACGACGGCCGTCCCGGCGGCGGATCCGACGTGCGCCAACGGGTCCGGCGCAAGCGGCTCGGCCGGAGCGCGGCGGCGCACGGCCGCACCGAACCGGCGCTGCCGCACGCCGGCGGCGCCGCGCACCCCGCCCCGGCGACCCCGGCCACCCTGGCGGCCGTCACCGTGGTCGAGGGCGCCGAGGGCGGCGCCCGGTCGGTGCGGCGGACGGCGACCGTCCCCGCACAGGTGTCGCCCCGCTCCCGCACCGTCCCGTCGGCTCCGGCCACCGCGGAGGACCGCATCCGGGCCGCCGGGTTCCCCGGGCGCAAGACGCTGGAGGACTTCGGCGGCGACCTCACGCGGTCCCCGGAGTGGAAGACGGTGACCCGGCTGGGCACCCTCGGCTTCGTCGACGACCGCGCCAACGCGGTGTTCCTCGGGCCGCCCGGAACCGGGAAGACCCACCTCGCGGTCGCCCTCGGCCTGCGGGCCTGCCGCGCCGGTCACGACGTGCTGTTCGCGACGGCCGCCGAGTGGGCGGCCCGGCTCGCGCACGCCCGCTCGGCCGGGCGGTTGACGGACGAGCTCGACCGGCTGGACCGGTACCCGGTGATCGTCGTCGACGAGATCGGCTACCTGCCGTTCACCCCGGACGAGACCCAGTTGCTGTACCGGTTGGTCTCGCACCGCTACGAGCGGGCGTCCGTCGTGGTCACCAGCGACAAGCCGTTCGCCCGCTGGACGGAGGTCTTCGGGGACACCCCCATGACCACCGCCCTGTTGGACCGGCTCGCCCACCACGCCGAGGTGGTCACCCTCCAGGGCGGCAGCTACCGGCTGCGGGGGCGGGAGCGGACCCCGGCCGCGTACCCGGCCGAGACCCGCTGACCGACCCCGCGCACCGCAGCGCGCCCGCGGTCGGAACGGCCTTCGCGAACGGGGCCGTTCAGTCCGCGGGCGCCGGCGGCTCGGGGCGGACGGTGCCCAGGAAGCGGGTCACGGTGATCTCGATGACGACCCGCTGCGGGTTGGCCCGCGGCGTCCGGTAGCGCGCGGCGTAGCGCGCCTCGGCGTCCGCGACGGACTCCGGATCGTCCCGGACCACGGCCGACCCCTCCAGGGTGGACCAGTACCGCCCGTCGACCTGACCGACCGAGGCCCGCGCCGCGGCTCCCGCCGCACGCACGTTGCGGACCTTGCGGCTCGTGGCGCTGGAGATCACCCGGGCGACGCCGGCCTCGGGGTCGTAGGTGACGCCCACGGGCACCAGGTGGTGGGAGCCGTCCGGGCGGGCGGTGGACAGGAACCCGAGGTGGCGCTCCCGCCAGAAGGCGAGGAAGTCCGGCGCCTCGCCGGGTCGTCGGACCGACGGCGCCGGTTCGGGTGCGGGGCGGGACGAGGAAGCGGTCACGGGGTGCTCCGGGGGGGGTGGGACGGGGCGGGGGTCAGGACTCGGCGGGGTGCACTTCGGTCACCTCGCCCTTCGGGTCGGCCTTCAGGTAGCCGCTGCCGTAGGCGTCGGAGAAGTAGACCGAGAGGCTCTGCGGGGTGTCGAAGACCTTGTCGACCGGATCGACGACGAGGTAGCGGGTGGTCGGCTCCGCCACGTTGAGGTCCTTCTCGGCCCGCGCCAGCAGCCGGGGCAGCGCGTCCCAGTCGAACGCGTCGAGGTCCATGGGGACTTCGTTGCTGAGGGTGCCGCTGGCCGGGAGCTTCATGACGCCGTTGTCGAGGCGGTAGAGGTACCGGTCGAACTTGGTGTCGCTGCCCTTGAGCATCACGGAGGCGGACACGTACTCGGGGTAGACGGTGAAGCTGCCGAACCGGTCGGAGCCCGTCTCCCGGCGCAGCACGTCGACCGCGTGCCGGACGCCGCCCGGGGTCAGCAGGTCCTCGGGCGCGTCGGGTTCCCCCTCGGCCGCCCCCTCCGGTTCGCGGGCCGCCCCGGTGCCCGGCGCGGCGCCTCCGGTGGCGGGCGCGGTCGGGGTGCGACTCCGGTCGGCGACGACGTCCTCGTCGCCCTTGCCGCCGCTTCCGCCGCTTCCGCCGGGCAGTCCCTGCCACAGCACGACGCCGAGGACCAGGGCGCTCACCGCGGCGGAGCCCACCACCAGCCCGCGGCGCCGGTGCCGCCCGCCGGGCGCAGCCCGGACCGTGTCGGCGGCCCCGGCGGGGGGCGGCGCGACGGGCGGGGGCGTGAGCCGGTAGGAGGTGGCCGGGTCGGCGGACGGGGCGGGGTGGGGGGCGGTGGCCCGCCCCTCGGCCGCCTCGGCCAGCATGCGGTCCAGCGCCTCCGGGCCGGGGCGCGCCGCCGGGTCCTTCACCAGCACCGCGGTGAGCAGCCCGGTCAGCGGGCCGGCCTGGACGGGCGGGGGCAGTTGCTCGTTGAGGACGGCGGCGAGGGTGGCCAGGGTCGTCGCCCGGCGCAGCGGGTGGTGGCCCTCGACCGCCACGTACAGCATCATCGCCAGCGACCACAGGTCGGAGTCGGGGCCGCCGCGTTCGCCGGTGATCCGCTCCGGGGCCATGTAGTCGGGCGTTCCGATGATCGACCCGGTGGCGGTGAGCACGGTGGACTCGCGGATCGCGGCGATCCCGAAGTCGGTGAGGACGGGCCGGCCGTCCGGGCGCAGCAGCACGTTCGCCGGTTTCACGTCGCGGTGCTGGATGCCGACGGCGTGCGCGGCGCGCAGCGCGGCCAGCAGTTCGCGCCCCAGGCGTGCGGCGTCGGCGGGCGCCATCGGTCCGCGCTCCAGGAGGTCCTGGAGGGAGCCGCCGGTGACCAACTCCATGACGAGCCAGGGGTAGGTGTCCTCGCCCCCGTCGACGATGTGGTGGATGGTGACGACGTTGGGGTGCTCGACGCGGGCCAGCGCCCGGGCCTCCCGTAGCACCCGGGCGCGCAGCAGCCGGGCCGCCTCGGGGTCGTACTCGGCGAGGTCCGGGTCCGGGGGGCGGACCTCCTTCAGGGCGACCGGCCGGTCCAGGGCCAGGTCCCGGGCCCGCCACACCGTGCCCATGCCACCGCCGCCGAGGCGCGCCTCCAGCGCGAAGCGCCCGTCGATGACCCGTCTGCCGCCGTCCCCACCGCTCATGGCCCGGAGCATACGAGACGGCGCCCCGGCGACCTCGTGGCGCCCGGTCCCCCGGTCAGGGGACCGGCCGCAGCCCGCCGGGGCGGGCCGGGGCGAGGCAGGGGTCGTGCGAGAGGACCGCCCGGTGCAACCGGCGCACTTGTGGTCCGGGTTCCACCCCGAGCCCCTGGACCAGGGTGCTGCGCAGCTCCCGGTAGGCGTCCAGCGCCTCGACCGCGCGGCCGGAGCGGTAGAGGGCGAGCATCAGGTACTCGTAGGGGCTCTCCCAGGTCGGGCGTTCGGCGACCAGGGAACGGAGTTCGCCGATGATGCCCTGGTGGTTGCCGAGTTCGAGTTCGACCTCGAAGTGGCGCATGCAGGCGAACGTGTACCGCTCGTCCAATCGTCTGCCGAGGGATTCGAAAACGGGCAGGGTGCGCAGATCCGCGAGTGCGTGGCCCCGCCACAGCGCCAACGCGGAATTCAGTGCCGCCGCCGCCTTCTCCGTGCGCTGGTGGGACCGGTGTTCCTCCGCCCGCCCCACCAGGAACTCGAACTCCCGCAGATCGAGTTGGTGGTCCGCGAGGTCGAGGCGATATCCGGGGGCGCACGTCGCGAGTGCCGCGGCCATCCCGGAACTCTGGGCGTGGAGGTATTGTCGAAGTTTGGAGACGTACACGTGCAGGGCGGTCGGCGCGGTGCGCGGCGGGGCGTCCGGCCACAGGGCCGCGGTGAGTCGGGCCGTGGACACGACCTGCCCGCTGTGGATGCACAAGTAGGCCAGCAGGGACCGGAGTTTGCGAGCCCCGGGCGCTGTCTGCGGACCGCCTCCGACCTGCGTTCCCAGTGGCCCGAGCACCAGAAATCTCACGTTCCCCGCCCCGTTCGGACTCACGCCTAGGCCCTCGCCCCGTCGAGCCGGACGTGCCGCCGGCGTACGAAACGCGTGCTGTCCGGTCCCCCACGGATCAGGTGATTTTTGCCCACGGAAACCGGATGCGTCAACCGGGAACGCAAGGGGCGTTCCGCCCTTTTCCCGGCGTCGGAAGAAATAAACTGTGATGACCGACGCGTTTGTTCGGACGTTTTCTGGAATCCTCCCGGTCGACTTCTCCGACGGCGCTCCCCGCAGCGCGGGCCCGATTCAGGAGCACTCCCGGGGAGCACTCCCGGGAACCCCTCCTTTCGTCTCGCTAAAATCCCGGTCCGCCGGCCGGGGAAAGGGTTCTGGCGGCCTTGCGCCATCCCCTCCGCCGGCACTTAGTCTGCTGCCCCGTCGAGCGGATCGGAGCGGGTGCACCGCACGCCGACCGACCGTGTCCGGCCCCCTGGAGGAACGAGAACGCCATGCTGCTCGACTGGTTATCAGCACCCCGCGCCACCCGCGGCATCCACGTGGCGTGCGACGACGGGACCTGGCGGTTCACCTCGTACGCCCGACTCGCGGTGGACGCCCGGCGGATCGCCCGCCGCCTGCGGGCGGAAGGGGCGGAGCGGGGCCGGGTGGTCTCCCTGGTCCTCGACGACCCCTACCGGTTCATCAGCGCGTTCATGGGCACCCTGCTCGCCGGCGCCGTCCCGGCCCCGCTCGCCCCGCCCACCGCGCTGCGCGGCACCGAGCGCTACCACGCCCATCTGGGACGGGTGTTCCGCGCCGTCCGACCCGAGCTGGTGCTGACCGAGGACGACCACGCGGCCGTGGTGCGCCGGGGGTTGGACGGCGCCGGCCGCACCGCCGCGCGGCTGCTGCTGCCCGGGGCGCTGGCCTCCCCCGGGACCCCCGACGGCCCGGGCGCCGACGCGGTGGAGGGCGAGGTCCTGGGCCGTCCGGACGGGGAGCTCGCCCTGATCCAGTTCACCTCCGGCTCCACCGGCGACCCCAAGGGCGTCCGGGTCACCTGGGGCAGCCTGGCCGCCAACGCCGAGGCGTGCCGGCGCTGGCTGCGCTGGACGGACGAGGACTCCTTCGCGAGCTGGTTGCCGCTCCACCACGACATGGGGTTGATCGGCGGCATGGTGATGCCGGTGGCGACCGGCACCGACGTGTGGCTGATGCGACCGCACCAGTTCCTGCGCTCCCCGCTGCGCTGGCTGGAGTGCCTCGGTCGGCGGGGCGCCACCCTCACCACCGCCCCCGGCTTCGGCTACGCCTACGCCGCCCGCCGGGTCCGCCCCGAACAGCTCACCGGCATGGACTTCTCGCGGTGGCGGGGCGCCGTCCTCGGCGCGGAGCGGATCGACTCGATCGGGGTGGCCGACTTCACCGCCCTGCTGGGCCCGCACGGCTTCGCGCCGCGCGCCCTGGTCGGCGCGTACGGCCTGGCCGAGACCACGGTGGCCGCCAGCGGGGTGCCGGCCGGCCGGGGGTCCCGGCTGGTGCGGATCGACGCGACGGCCCTGCGGGTCGGCGAACCGGTCGCGGTCCGGGAACGGGCGGTCCTGGGCGAGCACCGGGTCGGCGGCGAGGGGTGGCTCACCGGCTGCGGGGTGACGGTCCACGGCAGCGAGCTGGCGGTCGTCGACGCCTCGGGCGCCGAACTGCCGGCGGGGAGCTTCGGCGAGATCCGGCTGCGCGGCCGCTCGCTGGCCGACGGCTACCAGGGCGCCACCGGCGCACGGGTCCCGTTCGCCCCGGACGGACTGCGCACCGGCGACGCCGGGTTCGTCGACGACGGCGAACTGTACGTGGTGGGCCGGATCGGCGAGTCGGTGACGGTCCAGGGCACCAGCCTGTACGCGGAGGACGTCGAGGCCGACCTGAAGGACCTGCGGGAACCGGGTGCCCCGGTGGGCTGCGCGGTGGCCTTCGGCAGCACCCAGGGCGCCGACCACGTCGTGGTCTTCGTCGAGGGCCGGGTCACCCCCGACTGGCTGGCCGCCGCCCGGGCCCGGGTCTCCGCCCGCACCCCGGACACCCTGCGCATGACCTTCCTCCAGGGCTCCCGCGGCTCGATCAGCCGCACGTCCAGCGGCAAGCCGCGGCGGCGCACCATGTGGGAACTCCTGCTGCGCCCCGGCACCGGGCCCCGGTGGACGGTGGCCTGCGGCAGCCCGCCCGTCCCGGCACCCGTCTGAGCCCCCTCCGGCCCCGCCCGTGCGGCGGGGCCGGAGCTTCGGGGCGCACCCCGTGCCACCGGCGCCACGGCCCCACGCGGGCGTGCGCCACCACCGGGCGAGGCGAGTCCGTGCGCCGTGACCCCCGCCGCATGGGCGGGCCACCGACCGGGAAGCAGCCCCACAGACCGCCGCGGCCCGGACCCGTACCCCGTGCTCGGTGCTGGTGCTCGGTGCTGGTGCTGGTGCCGGACGCCGACGGGAGTGCGTCCGATCCCCGTCGCCCGGGCGGGGGTGCGTGCGGATCGACGACTCCCGTCCGGGAGGGGCCGCCGGCTGCCGACCGTCCACTCCCGCCAGCCGCTTCACCCGGAGGAGGGCCACCCCCGTGGAACCGTCCGTCCTCGCCGCCGCAGCCTCGGCGCCCCTCGGTTCCCTGTTGGGTGCGCTCGCCCTGATCCTCACCGCCGCCCACGTCTTCGCCCGGCTCGCCCAGCGGGTGCGGCAACCCGTCGTCATGGGCGAGATCCTCGCCGGCATCGCCCTCGGCCCGAGCCTGTTGGGCCTCCTCCCGGGGGACCTCGTCGACCTGGCGTTCCCGCCGGACGTCCGGCCCCACCTGCACCTCCTCTCACAGCTCGGGCTGATCCTCTTCATGTTCGGAGTGGGCTACCACTTCGACGCCGCGCAACTGAAGGGGCACGGCCGCACCGTCTCGGCGGTGTCCCTCGCTTCGGTCGCCCTCCCCTTCGCCCTCGGCGCCGGACTGGCCTGGGCGATCGAGCCGTGGTTCGACCGCTCCGAGATGACCGTGGACGGATTGCTGGTCCCCGCCCTGTTCCTGGGCGCCGCGATGTCCATCACCGCCTTCCCTGTGCTGGCCCGGATCATCAGCGAACGCGGCCTGCAACGGCACCGCATCGGCGCCCTGGCCGTGGCCTGCGCGGCGATCCAGGACTTCCTCGCCTGGACGGTCCTGGCCGTGGTCGTCGCGCTCGCGAACAGCACCGGCGCCTGGCCGCTGGTCCGCATGACGCTCGCCTCGCTGGCCCTGCTGTTGGCCCTGCGCCACCTGGTCCGCCCGGCCCTGGCCCGACTGTTCGCACCCGGCCGCTCCGGCCCGGCCCTGGCGCACACCGTCCTGGTGGTGGGCCTCCTGCTCAGCGCCTGGGCCACCGAAGCCCTCGGCCTGCACGCCGTCTTCGGCGCCTTCGCCTTCGGCGCGGCCGTCCCCCGCGCGCAGTTGGCCGCCGCCCACCCCGAAGTCCCCGAACGCCTGGAGCAGATGAGCCTGCTGCTCCTGCCCGTGTTCTTCATCGTGACGGGGTTGTCGGTGGACCTGGGCGGGCTGGGCGGCCAGGGCGTCCTGATCCTGCTGGCCGTGCTCCTGGTGGCCTGCTCCGGCAAGTTCGTCGGCGCCGCCAGCGCCGCCCGCCTCACCGGCGCGGACCGGCGCGAGGCCGCCGCCCTCGGCGTGCTCATGAACGCCCGCGGCCTCACCGAACTGGTCATCCTCAACGTCGGGCTCGCCCTCGGCGTCCTCGACGGCCGACTGTTCACCGCCATGGTCATGATGGCGGTGCTGACCACCCTCATGACCGGCCCCCTGCTGCAACGCTTCCACCCGATGACCGGGACGCCGTCCCCCCACGACGTCCCGGCACCGGGTGCGCGTACGCCGCTCGCTCCCACGCAGGGCGGGGAGTGACCGGAGGGCCGCCGCGGTTGCCCTACCCGACCGCCTTGACGTGGCCCGCGGACTCCCTCAGCCTGCCCCGCCGGCACAACTCGTCGATGTCGGAGTCCAGGAAGCCGCGGATGTCCCGGCCCATGCGACGCCAGCCGAAGAACTCGGCCGCGTGCCGGACCAGTTCGTCCCGGGACATGCCCGGACACTCCGCGGCGAGTTCGTACAGCGCCACCTGCCGTTCGGCCGGGGCGATGTGAGCGGCCCGGCGAGGGGCGTCCCCCGCTCCCGGTGCGCGGGCACCCGGCTCCTCCCGACCCGCGACGTCCCGGAAGGACCCGTCCGCGGTGACCTTCTTCGAACGGACGAGACCGTGCACCACTTCCCGCACGTTGTCACGTATCCTGCTGCCCGCCCGGGCAACGCCCCACGCCTCCCGTGCGCGCTGCACCAGCAGATCCTCGTGGACGGGCCCCTCGATCTCGATGACCCCCATCAGCAGGACCCGCAGCGCGGGCCGTGCCTGCGGGGTGTGCAGTTCGTACGGCGAGGAGGCGGTCGGCCGGCAGATCTCGTACGGGGAACTCCACGCCCGGTCGGGCTCGGTGTCCACGGGGACGCGCTCGTGTTCCAGGGGCGTCGCGGGCGTTCCGTCCCCCGTCGCGGGGGCGGCACCGGGGCGGGCCGTCGTGTCGGCGGGAGGGAGCGGCCCGGCGGGCGGGGCGTCCTGCGCCCGTTCCTCGACGGGCGCCGCGGAGTGGCTCGCGGTCGAGTCGGAGTCCGTCATCGGCCCCCGTTCCACTGCCGCCCGGACCGCCTCGCGCAGTCTCCGTTCGGCGCCCGCCCGACCGCGGTACCAGTCGGTTCCCCAGATCCGGTGCAGCCGCCACCCCAGCCCGGCGAGCACCTCCTCCCGCAGCCGGTCCCGGTCCCGGGCCGTCCTCGACGAGTGGTACATCGCGCCGTCGCACTCGATGCCGAGCGCGTAGGCGCCGGGGAACTGCGGATGGCGCACACCGATGTCGATGCGGTATCCGGCGACGCCGACCTGCGGCTGCACCTGGTAGCCCCAGTCACGCAGCACCTGAAGGACCGATTCCTCGAACGGACTGTCCGGCTCGGCGTCGGCCTGGACGACATCGTGCGAGAGGACCGAGGGGCCGTTCTCGGCGTACTCCAGGTACCGCTTCAGATGCTGGACGCTCTCGTTGGCGCTGTCGGTCAGGACACCGGCCCGGAACGAGGCGACGACCTCCATCCGCACGCGCGCCCGCGTCACGGCGACGTTCAGGCGTCGCCAGCCGCCGTCCTTGTTGATGGGCCCGAAGTTCGTGCTGAGCCTGCCGTGTTCGTCGGGGCCGTACCCGATCGACATGATCATGGCGTCGCGCTCGTCGCCCTGGACGGATTCGAGGTTCTTGACGAAGAACCCGTCGAGCCGGTCCTCCGTGAAGCAGTGGTCCAGGTCGGGGCGGCGCAGTCGGGCCTGCTGGACCGCCTGGTCGATCGCCGCCGCCTGGGCCTGGGAGAGGGCCACGACGCCCAGCGTGCGGTCGGGGCGGGTGTCGAAGTGGTGGATGACCCGCCGGGCGACGAACTCCGCCTCCACACGGTTGTCCCGCCTGCCGCCGCGGTCGTACACGCCCTGGGCCTGGAAGAACGCGACGCCGATGTCGTCACCGTGGTCCAACGCCCCCGGAAAGGTCACCATGGAGTTGCCGTAGAAGGACCGGTTGCTGAACGTGATCAGCGCCTCGTGACGACTGCGGTAGTGCCAGCGCAGCGCCAGTTCGCGCAGGGCGCCCGCCTTGCAGGCGTGCAGCAGCGATTCGAAGCTGTCCGGTACGTCCTCGTCGTACTGGTCGGAGTCGTCCTCGACCGCCGAGTCGAAGAAGGAGGTGGGCGGCAGCTGCTTCTCGTCGCCGGCCACTATCAGGGCGTCCGCCCGGTACACGCTGTTGATCGCGTCGGCCGGACGGACCTGGGACGCCTCGTCGAAGATCACCACGTCGAAGTGGTAGTCCGCGGGCAGGAACTGGCTGACCGTCAACGGGCTCATCATGAAGCACGGCTTGATCAGCCGGACGACGTCACGGGTGCGCCCCAGCAGCTCCCGCACCGGCATGTGGCGGCGCTTCAGCTCGGCCTGCCTCTTGATCACCTGAGCGGCCCCGCCGCTGAACCGCCGCGGACGTCGCTGGTTGCACGCCTCGATCACGGCACCACTCGCGGCGGCCACCAACCGCCGGTCGGCCGCCTGGAAGTCGGCCACCCGGACGTCCAGATCCGTGGAGCGGGTCGTGGTGAGCCGGACGTCCGTGGCGAGGAGGTCGTCGGCCCAGCACTTCAGCACCGCGTACTCCACGGCGCCGGGCAACGACCGCGGCGGGACTCCCCGCTCGACGGCGCGCGCAACCAGCTCGTCGACGCCGTAACGCGCCAGGACGTCCAATCCGGCGTGGTGCGCCTGCCATTCCTCCGGGCCGAGCGGATCGGCCCGGAGTGCGTCGACGGCCTGCCGGGCCCGGTCGAAGGAGCCGGACAGGTCGGGGGACAGCTGGACCTGGCGGGACTCCGTGAAGAGGTCCCGCAGGGCCGCCGAGGACGCCGCCCAGCGATCGGCACGACCCGTCGCCGCCGCGCACCAGGCGGCCAGCGCGCTCCGCACCCCACAGGCCAACGCGCCCGGCAGCGGGTCGGGCCCGGCGCCGTCGGCCAGACGGTCGGTGAGCAGGTCCTGGTGGGCGGTCCCGCGGGTGAGTTCCGCGATGCGGTCCGCCACGGCCAGCACTGCCTCCAGGGCGGCCAGCCCCGCCTCGTCGGCGGGAGCGTGGCCGCCCAGCGCCGCCCCGTGGTCCGCCGCCAGCCGCGCGGCATCAGCCGCGGCGCGCTGCCAGGCCAGGGCCGAATCGAGACGCTGGGGCAGGGTCTTGCGCCAGACGCCCTCGTGGGTGAGCGCGGCCACCGCCGCGCGGTCCTCCCGGTACGAGCCGGACAGCCGCGCGAACACGCCCCGGTGCTGGTCGGCGAACCTCTCGGTCAGGGCGGGCAGCTCCGCGGCCGTCAGGACCTGTTCCCCGAAGACGTCCTCGGCCGCCGCACGGGCGGCCTCGCGGGCGGCGAGCGCGTCCCTCAGTTCCCGAGCCGCTCGATGCGCCTCCCGCAACCCGTCCTCGTCGAACCAGCGGGCCGGCGGCCGTCCCTCCACGGAAGTCAGATCGGCGAGTTCCAGGAGGTCGAACGCGGCCCGGGGGGTTTCGGGCTCGGGCAGCCCGAACAGGTCGGCCAGTTGGGCGAGGCTCGTGGAGGGGTCGTCCGGCAGGGGACCGCCGACCGGGTCCGCCGTGGCGGGCGGGGGGCCGGACACGCCTTCCGCCAGGACCCGTACGACCCGGCGCATCTCGTGCACGGTGTCCGGCTCGGGAGTCGTCGAGGCGAACGGACGGCGCTCGGCCGCCGTCCGCAGGTCCGCGAGCGCGTCGGCGGCCTCCGCGAGGACCGGGGCGGCGACGGCGGTACCCGTCCGCTTCAACCCCCGCCAGACGAAGGCTTCGCCCTCCGCCGCCGGCCGCCAGGCCCGACCGACGGCCCCGGCCGCTGCCACCAGCGCCTGCCACTCCCCGGCAGCGAGCCCCCGGACCCGGTCCGTGCTGCGCACCCCGAGGGTGAGCTGCGGGGTGTCGGCCTGCTCCAGGAGGACCAGACGGCCCAGGGCGTCGTGGAGGGAGCGGCCCAGCGGTTCACGGGTCTGGTTCATCGCCGCCGCGTAGGCCGACAGTTCCTCGCGCAGCCGACGGGCCCGGTCCAGTTCGTGTTCGGCTGCACCGGTGGCCCGCACCTCGGTGGTCAGCACCCGTTCGAGCTCCGTCGCCACCGCCTTCTTGCTGGTGTCGCCGCTGTGCAGGGCCATCACGAAGTCCCCGAGGCCGGCGCCACCGAGCCGGTTGCGGACCACGTCGAGCGCTGCGGCCTTCTCACTGACGAAGAGGACGGAACGGCCCGCGTGCATCAGCGCGGCGATCATGTTGGTGATCGTCTGGCTCTTGCCCGTACCGGGCGGACCGCTCATGACGAAGGAGCGGCCGTCCAACGCGGCTGCGATGCACTGCCGCTGCGAGGAGTCCGCGTCCAGGACCAGGGGCGTCCGCTCGGGCAGCTGGACCTCGTCGATCCGGTCGAGGGCGGGCGGCTCGAATCCGATCAAGTCGTCGGGCAGCCCCGCGTCCGGCCCGAGGCCGACGGCACGGACCAGCGGATGGGCGAGGATGCGCTCCTCGTTCTGCTGGAGGTCCTGGTACATGGCCTCCTTGTGCGAGGTGAAGAGGCCGAGCACCACGCGCTCCTCGACCGACCAGCGGTCCTGCGCCCGTGCCAGCTCCCGGGCCGCGGCCAGGACCGCGGCCGGATCGGCCGGGTCGCAGCCGGCGACCGGACTCCAGTCGACGCCCATCCGCTCCAGCTTCACCGCGAGCGCCGGGTTGTGGATGCGGTCCTGGTCCTCCACCGGATGCAGGCGCGTCTGCCGGTGGCCGTCCCGTCGGAGCTCCACGGGGACCAGCAGCAACGGAGCGGAACTCGACTCCTCGGCGCCCTGCTCCCGCCACTCCAGCATGCCGACCCCGAGCCAGAGCACCCACAGGCCGTAGTCGTTGTACGTCTGCCCCGACTTCTGACGCAGCTGGTAGAGCGACGCGTCCAGTCCCGCCTGGGTGTTCTTCTGCGTCACGAGGCCGGGCACACCGTCGGGCCGGCCGGCGGCGGAGGCGTCGCGCGCCACCGGTACGCCCGCGGCCTCCGCCCCGCCCTCCTCACCGGTGCCCTCCGTGTCCTCGTCGCCCCCGACGGGAGCGAAGGACCACCCCCGGCCGAGACCGGCCAGCAGGGCGGCCGCGTCGGGCGCCGTGATCTCCAGGGTGGCGGTCCGCGTGTGCCGGAAGTTCAGCAGCCGGTTGCGCCCGCCGAGGTCGAGCAGGGAGCTTCGCCAGTCGCCCAGCACCGCCTTCAACCGGTCGAGTCCCGGGTCACCGCCGCTCGCGGTGTCCCCTGCGGCCCGCCACGGCACGTCGCTGGTCGTTCGTGAACTGGGCATGCAGACGTACCTCCGGCAGGGAACGCGCGGGAGGGAACGCACCTCGAAACCCCCCGAGTGCCCCAATTATCCAGGGCGGACCCGTCCGTACACCAGTCTCGGCCCCCACGACCGACGTCCTCCCCGGTTTCCACCTGCGCACCGCAGGCGATCAGCAGGGTCGACCGCGGTCCGTCGGGGGCCTGCCGCCGGTGGCGCGCACCCGGGCCCGCGAGGCACTGCGGGGGTCGTGGCACGACCCCCGAGCCCCCCTCCCGGCACCGGTCACGACCTCCCGCCCGTAACGCTGACGGCTCCCCACGCACGAGGTGGGGAGCCGTCCTGAGGCGCGCGACCGCGGGCCCGCGCGCCACCGCTACCCGGTCGGCCCCCGGGACGTCAGAAGACGCCGGAGTCCCCGCCCTCCGGCGTACGGTGCGCCGCCGCCAGGGCCACCGTGTGGGCGAACCATTCGAGCACCGCGCAGATGTCCTCACCACCGGCGGCGAAGACCTCCAGCGCGAAGGACGGACGCAGATCCAGTTTCGCCTCGGCCAGCTCGATGCCCTCGATCGCGTTGAGCCGGCTCATCAACTCGCGCCGCAGCGCCTCGTCGTCGAACGGGGGACGCCGCTTCAGATACTGGAACACCACCTCGACCGTGCCGGAGACCGGGTAGAGCGCCAGCGGCCAGAGCGCCCGGCCCCCGGGCGCGTTGCCGAAGGGCATCGTGGGGAAGCAACTGGTCTCGCTCGCCCGGCCGTACGCGAGATGTCCCCCCTGCTGCTCCCAGAAGCGCAGGGCTCCCAGGACGCCGTGAACGATCTCCCCGGTCTGGTTGTCCCGCAGTTGTGCGTCGAACCGCCCGGCCGCCGACCTCTGCTGTTCGTCCCGCGGGGACGGGTCGGCCTCCTCGGCGACGTCCTTGCCCAACAGCGCGGCCAGGTCGGCCGTGGTCAACCGGTGGGAGCGGCGGGCCCGGCCCGCGTCGTCGAAGGGGACCCCCTCGGCCTCCAGACGGGTCCGCACGTCCCCGAAGTCCTGGTTCCCCGGCCACCTGAAGCCCGACGAGACCCGTCCGTCCGCGGTCAGCACCCGGTAGGCGCCGTGCAGGCCGGCCCTGGCCGCCAGGTGCTGGCCGACCGGGACGGCATGGGTGCCGACGAGCGCCGCGACATCACCGTACGTCGTCCACGTCCCGGCCGGCATGGCCAGGAGCGCGGCCCTCAACTCCTGCCAGCCGGACCACTCGTCGTACACGGGGACCGTACCCTCGACGGGCCCGGGCCACAGTCGTACCGCCCGGTCGGCGAGGAGCGCGGCGCGCTCCAGGATCTCCGCCCTCCCCCACCGCTCCCGCCCGGCGATCTCCTGGTTCATGCGCAGGGAACTGAAGTCCAGGATCTCCTGCTTGCGGCGGAACGGGTGGTTCGACAGCTTCGCGTTGTCCGCCGAGAGAGTCAGGTTGCCCAGCGTGTGCACCAGGAGTGCGTGCAGTTCCTCCGTGCCCTGCCCGTCCTCGGTCTCCTCGGCGAGCAGGTCCAACCACTGGTGCGCGGGGCGTTGCGGCAGCACGTGCTCGACGGTCAGGTTCGCCTTGGCGTAGTCGACCGGTTCGCTGGCCCCGAAGCTCTCCTCCAAGCGGCGCAGCACCTGGAACCGCTGGTTGCTGCGGCCCGCCTTGTAGAACGGCCGGGTACGGATCGCCTCGCGCACGGCGTCGTCGCCGGGCCAGACCCGGGCACCCGTCCTGCTCTTCGAGAGGAAGCGGTGCACGGCCTCGGCCGGGTCGTCGTCCTTCTCCATCTCCCTGGCCATCTCCATGAACACCCGGTTGCTGCCCGTGGTGGAGTGACCGGTGAACAGGCGCCGCACCATGTAGCTCTCCGCGTACGTCAGCGCCCGGGCCGCCTGGTGGGGGGTGGCCTGCCCGTCGTCCACGCGGTCCAGCAGGTGGAGCGCCAGCGGGTAGTGGGTCTGACCGCCCCAGCGGGACAGCCTCTCCAACACCTCGCGCAGCTCCCCGTCGGGCTCCCGCCGGGGCTCCAGGACCCGCATCAGCCGCTCCGCCCGCCGGGCCAGGGACGCGATCTCGGCCTCCAGGGCCGTCTCGTCGCCGCTCAGGGGTTCCAGGCGCTTCTTCTGGTCACGGTAGATCTCGCTCTGCTTGGCCCGGCTGTTGCCCGCCACCACCAGGTCGAGCCAGACCAGGAGTTCGAGGTTGGCGGGGCCCAGCCGCTCCTGCATGGGCAACCAGAGGCTGTGGTAGACGGCCTCCCCACGCGTCGGAAGGCACATGAAGAGGTAGTTGCGCAGCAGGTCGCTCTGACTGAGTCCGACACCGGTGTTGTTGATCGACTCGAAGATGCGGTAGACGTTGTCGCCCTCCGACGCGGTGATCTCCACGATCGTCAGCAGACCGCTCAGTACGGTCTCCACCGTGTCCGTCCACGCCTCGCCGCCGCCTTCCTCCCCCTCGGCCAGGGCCCCCAGGAAGAACCGGTAGGCGGCGCCCACGTTGCCCGGGCCACCCGCCCGCGGCGAGTTCTCGACGCAGGCGGTGTAGGCATCGCGGTCCGCCTGCGTCGGCAGCAGGCGGTAGTGGTCGTCGCCGCTCCGGTACTTGTTGACGAGGACCAGGTCGTGGATGCGCTCGGCCTTCTGCTCCGCGCCGCGTTCCCGGTGGCGGTCCCGCAGCGCGGTGAAGGCGAGCATGAGGGTGGTGAGCCGCTGCTGTCCGTCGACGACGAGCCAGCGCTGCATGCCGCCGGCCGTGATCCGACCGGGGGCCAGCACTACGGAGCCGAGGAAGTGCCCGGTGGGGGGCCGGCCTTCCAACTGGTCCTCGACCAGTTCCAGGACGTCGTCCCAGAGTTGCCGTAGCTCGTCCCTCTGCCAACTGTAGGTGCGTTGGTAGAGCGGCACCTGGTACTGCTTCTCGCCCTGAACGAGTTCCTTGAACGTGGTCTCCTGAGCGTGCACGCGCGTCTTTCCCCACTATCGACTCCCGAACACCCCATTGTTCCCCCGCCCAAGCCGCCGTGTTGCTCCCCTCGGGGCCGGTCCGGTGGCTCCGACCGACCCCGCGCCAGCCGGACGGAGCTGGCTCCAACAGGTCGCCCGAGGCACCACGACCCCGAGACCGGCCTGGTCGCCGAAGGCTCGTCTCGACGGACGCGATCGAGTCCCTGAACGCCCGCTACCGCGCCCGGTCGGCTCCACCTCGCCGCCCTCGCCCTCGACCCGACCGGCAAGGGCCGCAGGCAGTGGACCAGCCGCTGGAAGGAGGCCGTGGACGCGTTCGACATCGCCTTCGGCGGCCGACTCTCGGCCGAACGAGCGTGAGCCAGACCAACGAGAAGACCTCTACGCCAACCGACGTAGTGCACACCACTTTCGTGACACTCCCCCGCAAAGAGGGCTCAGAACGCGAAAAACCCCAGGTCACGGCGAGTGAGTCCCGGGGTTCTTCAGAGCCGCCTTCGGGATTCGAACCCGAGACCTACGCATTACGAGGGCCCGCAAGATCATCCCGGCTGGTGTCGACCGATGCCACAGAATCCCGTTTCCCCAGGTCGGAGACGCCTGACCTTGATCACCATGACCCTGGGTCCACCCTGGTGCCACCCAGTCCGCTCACGCAGCGCTCACGCAGGAAGAGCGGTCCGGCGGCATAGACCGCAGGTCTCTGATGCTTCCAGAAGCATCCACCCGTACGAGTCATTGCACCAGGCCCGGCCCCGGGGTGAGCTGTTGCCATGCATCGCTGGTCTCCCCTGAATGAACGACAGCTCGGCCGGCTCGCGAACGGCAAGGAGTCCGAGAAGCCCCGGGACCCGGCGAGTTCCGCACCGCCTACGCGCTGGGCGACCGAGGACTGGTGACGATCAAGCGCAGTGGGAGCGAGGTGGATGCCAAGGTCACCGAGGCAGGCACCTTCTACATCCAGCACGGCCACCACCCGGACGACCCCGCACACGCTGGGGAAAAGAAGACCGCCAAGGGGAAGGCGGCAGGCAGCACCCGCTCCGCGTCCTACGCCGACAGGCCAGTGGCACTCGCCCGTCGGATCAAGGCGAAGGAGCTCATCGGGCGACTCGTTACGGGCAGGCGGGTCACCTTCACCGAGCCCGACGACGCCACGGTGTCGGAGTGGCGAGGCGTGATCGACTACGCGAAGCGCCACAGCCTCGTCCCTGAGCACCTCGACCTATGGGCCCAGTACTGCTTGGCGGGTCCACCTGCGATCGTTGTCCGGCCAGGTCTTCGCCATCACCGTGATTGCGTTGCAGCGGCCCTGCCCGATACCTATCCTCGTGGGCAACGCGTAGACGGAGACGAGTAGCCAAGGATCATGCGAGCAGAGAGAGCCGCCGGTAGCTGGGAAGGCGGACTTGCGCCCGAGGTGAAGACCCTCCTGAGCGCGGGGAGGAACGGCCCCCGGCCCAATGCCCCGCCGGTTCGCCCCCGTCACAGGGCTGAATGAGGCCGCTACCCTCGGGTGGCGGCAAAAGTGCGGTGGTACCGCGAGTTCCCTTCTCGCCCGCACTCCCAAGGGGTCATGACGACGCCCCTGGAGGGCTGCGATGATCCACACTACGAGCCGCGTTCTGACCTCTGACCTACGCGGCCACATCGACCAGACCGTCTCTGTCTCCGGCTGGGTGAACGCACTCCGGCTACAGCGCACGATGCAGTTCGTGATCCTGCGCGACCACTCCGGCATGGTCCAGGTAACCCACAAGCGTGACAGCGGCCCGCTGGAGGCCGTGCTCGAGTCCCTGACCCCGGAGTCCGCCGTGCGGATCACCGGCCGCGTCGTGGACGCCTCGCAGGCCAAGCTCGGCGGCCTGGAGCTCGTCCCCGAGGCAGTCGAGGTGCTGAACCTGGCCGAGACTCCGCTGCCGATCGACGGGCGCACCGGGCCCGAGCACCGGCTGGACTGGCGCTTCCTCGACGTCCGCAAGCGCGAGACCGCGCAGCTGGTTTTTACCGTGCAGACGACCCTGGAGCAGGGGCTGCGCGAGTACGCCATGGAGCACGGCTGCACCGAGATGCACACCCCGAAGCTGATGGGTACGGCCTCGGAGTCGGGGGCGGAGGTGTTCAAGCTCGGGTACTTCGACCGGTCCGCCTACCTCGCGCAGTCTCCGCAGTTCTACAAGCAGATGGCGGTGGCAGCCGGCATCGACCGGGTCTTCGAGATCGGACCGGTCTTCCGGGCGGAGCCGTCGTTCACCTCCCGGCACGCGACCGAGTTCACCGGCGTGGACGTGGAGCTGTCGTGGATCGACGGCGTCGAGGACGTGATGGCCTTCGAGGAGCGGATGCTCGCCCACGCCATCGCCAAGGTGGCAGAGGTCCACGGGGAGCGGATCCGGGAGGTCTTCGGGGTCGAGGTCACCGTGCCGGAGACTCCGTTCCCGCGGATCACGATGGCCGAGGTGCAGGAGGTGCTGCGGGCCGGTGGGTGGGACCCGGAGGGGCTGAAGGAGGACCTGGACCCGGACGGTGAGCGCAGGATTGCCACGCACATGAAGGAGCAGACGGGTCACGAGTTCGTGTTCATCACGCACTATCCGGCGAGTATCCGGCCCTTCTACCACATGCGCCCGGCGGACCGGCCGGACCTGACGCTCAGCTTCGACCTGCTCTGGAAGGGACTGGAGGTCACCACCGGGGCCCAGCGCGAGCACCGCTCCGACATCCTGCTGAAGCAGGCCGAGGACAAGGGCATGAGCACCGAGCCGATGCAGGACTACCTGAACATCTTCCGCTTCGGATGCCCGCCGCACGGCGGCCTCGGCGCCGGCCTGGGCCGGATCCTGATGGTGATGCTCGCACTGGACTCCATCCGCGAGGCGGCCTTCCTCTTCCGCGGACCGAACCGCCTCACCCCCTGATCGCGGCCGGACGTTCCGCTGCCCCCGCCGCCGCTCTGGCGGTGGGGGCAGCGGCAGGGGCGCTCAGTAGCGGGGGTGGCCCAGGTCGAGGCTCCACGCCTCGGCGGGGTTCTTGTCCCAGTGGGACCGGAGCGCCAGCTCACGCTCGGCGTAGCGGCCCCGGTGGCACAGGCCGCCATGGGAAAAGGTGACGCTGAGGGCGAGCGGGGACTCCGTGGTGACCCAGTGCGGGGTCAGGGCGTGGCTCCACAGCCGGTCACCGGGGTGCATGGTCACGGACTGCCGGTCCGTCTCGTCGTGGGTCGGCGGTTCCTCGGCTGTGGTCTCACCGATGACGGCGGCTTCGGCCGACAGGTGCTTGTCGGGGTTGTGGTAGCTGTGGAAGGTCTTGACGCCGTGGACCTGCCACACGAAGCCGTGCGAATTGTCGTTGTGGTACGTCGACGTGGCCCCCTGAGAGGACAGGAAGAGGATGGGCGCACACCTCTGCCAGGTGAATCCCTGGGATGCGAGGTACGTGCGCCAGGGGATCATGACCTCGTCCTGGAAGCCGTCCAGGAGTTCGCCGTAGAACCGGGAGAGGTTGAAGTGCACCAGGCGGAAGGGCCAGGTGGTGATCTCCTCGACCGGGGCCGTCCGGAAGGCTGCCGTGCGGTCCATGCGGACCTGCCAGCCCTGCTCCCCGAGGATCGTGAAGCGGACCTCCTCGTCCCGGCGGATGTGATCGAGGATGTCGATGGCAGGCATGAAGAGGTAGTCCAACGGGACCTGCAGGCGGAAGTTCGGCGGTTGCCTCCAGCAGGCAGTGAAGTTGCGCGGGTCGGTAACAGAGACCGGTGCGTGCACGGTGACTCCCTGGCTCAGGCCGCCGCGCAGGCACGCGACGCGGGACGGCAGATGGCGGCGCAGTCAGGTCCGACACGGTCCTTCGTCGGCGCTTCGAGGAAGCCCTTGATCTCGGCACGCGGGGCCTGGACGCTGACCCCGTCCGCGCCGTAGGGGCAACGCCGTATCTCGCCCTCGGCGGACATGTAGAGGGTCGCTGACCGGCAGGGATGGCGCTCGTCGTCGGACAGCTGCATCCGACGCAGTTCATCGAGGTAGGACCGGTACGCGTTGGACAGACGGAAGCGCCCGGCAAGGGTCGCCGTGTCAGCCTCTCTGAGCTTCACAGAGTCCTGGAGCGATCCGCCGGCCCTGATCAAGCACTGCTCGTCCAGGAGTACGGGGCTGAGCTGGACCTCAGTGCCTGTCCCGGCGACGAGGCCGGCGATCTGCGCTGCCTCTTCCTCCGCCACGTCCGAATAGGTCAAGTGGAGGACCTTCGCGGGAACGTCCACGGCCAGCAGCGTCGCAACGGCGGAGGCCACGGTCCGGGTCGTCCGGCCAAGGGCCATCGCACCCTCGGAATCGGCTGAGACGGTGACGTTGGTAAGAAGGTGCTCGACCTCCGCGAGGGCGGTCACCTCGGCCTCGGTGCGGGCCGAGGTCACCATGGACACCGCCATGCCGAACTGGTGGGCCAGCCGGACGAGCCGCCGGAGGCCCGGATGGTGCGTCGGCTCGCCTCCGGTCAGGCACACGCCCTCCACTCCGGCCTCCTTCAACCGCGACAGGGCGCGGCTGTACGTGCCGATGGCGAGAAAGCCGTGGGCGCGGTCGGCGCGGAAGCAGAAGCCGCAGGCGACCTTGCAGTGGCCGGCCGTCGAGACCAGCGCGGTGCGGGCGGGCGTGCTCATTGCACCCCCGTGTTGTCCCAGACCGCGATGGCCACGGTGCTGGTGTAGAAGGCGCACATCTGCGGGTCCGGGGTGTCGCCGCTGATGAGGGCCTGCTCGTTTCGGGACGGTCCGCCGCAGATGGCCAGGGCAGGGCAGTCGCCGCAGGCGGGGACCGGGGCGACCTTCTTGGCGGCGGCGGCCAGCAGGCCGGGGTTTTGTCGGAGCTCGTCGACGGTGTGGAGGAACGAGGGCTCGGTGAAGTTGATGTCGCAGACGCTGACCCGGTTGGCGGGCAGCAGGGCGGCGTTCAGGCTGCGGTCGCCCTGCATGTGGTCGAACAGCATCGGCCGGCGGGTGTCGAGGGCCTGGAACGCGCGGTCGAGGACGGAGAAGAGCATCCCGCCCTTGCCGAGCGCGGTCAGGCGGGCCTCGTACAGCTCGCGGGCCAGGTCCGCGCCGTTGACGCGCCACTCGCCCCCCGTGGGGATGGGGGTGTTGACGTAGATGAACTTCAGGCCGAGGTCTTCGATGATCCACCGCACGGTCTCGGCCAGACGCCCGATGTTCGATGCCGTGGGGGTGAGGTTGCATCCGACGTGCAGGCCCTTGGCTTCGACCAAGCGGCCGACGTTGCGGCGGATTCGGTCATCGGCAGGCTGGCCTCCGAGGAGCAGCCGGTTGGCAGAGTTGATTCCGGGCGGGCCGTCGACGGAGATCCCTACCCCGTAGTCGCGCTGCACGAAGTGGTCGATGGTCTCGTCCGTCAGGCGGGCACCGTTGGTGACAACCGTCCGGCGGACCCGGTCGACGTCGTAGCGGGCGGCGAGGGTGTCTGCGAGCTCGTCGCCGTACTTCATGAGGTCGAAGCGGATGGTCGGTTCGCCGCCGAACCACTGGACGGACACCTCCTCCTGGCCGGCGTTCCGCTCGAACAGGAACTCCAGGCCGGTGGCGAGCTCCTCCTCGGTCATGTCGGGCTTGCCGGTGTTGGTGTCGACGAAGCAGTACGTACAGGCCATGTTGCAGCGGTCGGTGAGGACCACCCGGAGCCCGCTGATCCGTTGCGGTGTCGGGTCGAACCCGAGGGCGTTGAGGCGGTTGTGGAGTGCTTCACGGCGGTCCGCGGCGGGGCCGTCCTGGGTGAAGCCGAGCCCGGCGAGGGCTTCATGGGTCGCGGTCGGGGAGACCCCGGCGAGGTCAGCGACCTCGCCGGGGTCGAGAAGCACACTTTCCAGGGTGACCGGGTCGAGGAGGACAGCCTCCCCGGCCCGGTCGTACTGGAAGTACTTCCCCCACAGCAGCAGGGAAGCGGCCACTGGGTCAGGCCGCCGTTTCCTCTTCGGCGATGCCCAGCTCGGCCATCACGGCGCGGACCTGCTCCTCGGCGCCGGTCTGGAGCTGGGCCGAGGCCGCGGGGCTGCCGCCGTCGGAGAGGACGATGACGCCGGGCAGCGTCGGGTTCGGCACGATGACCGTGAGGCCGGCGGGCTCGGTGCTGATGACCATGATCGCGTCGTTCAGCTCGACCCAGTCGGTGCGGTCCTTGAGCGCGTCGAGGATGCGACCCTGCTTCTCGCGGAAGGAGGCGCGCTCACCCATCCACACACCCGCCTTGGACTTGGAGTCCACGACGTCCGCGTAGATCAGGCGGTTCTGCTTCTCCTTCCTGGGTTTCGGCATGCTGATCTCCTTGGTGGAAGGGTGACTGCCCGGGTTGGGCAGCTCTGATCCGCTCTGCTGGCCGTCGGTCGGATTGCCGTATGGCACTCCGACCGGTTTGGTCCCCGGCGCCCGGGCGCCGATTCCCGTGCTTCGTCGACCGGTTGGCCGGCAACGGGCAGGAAGTCTGTTCAGCTCCGGGGTGCCGCTGGCCCGCGCCGACTGGGCAGTGGTCACCGGGTGTCCGCGGCCACGTTCGAGGCGAGCGGGCGCAGGGGCTGGAGTGAGCCGGGGTCCGCCGTCAATTCACGGCATGAGTCGTCTATCGGGCGCATGTGTGCCACCTTCTTGACCACCTTGCTGGTGATCTTCGCGGTGTGGATCAGGGCGGTGCCGACGGTTCCTCGCCGTCCGCTGGACGGCTGTACGACCTCCAGACCAAGGAGCTGGTGACCAGGGTCGTCCGCCACCCAGAGGTTCGTGTCGGCGGTCGTGGTCACTGGGCACTCTTGAGGCCAAGGAAGGCGCCGAACTGGGCGGAGCTCCAGGTGGCGGGATCACCGTGATCGGTCCGGAATGCCTCCGCCGCCCGCGGCAAGCAGCGCCTCTCCAACGACGGGGCCGCGTCCGACTCCGCATACGGGGCTACGACTGCCTCGTACTGCAGGTTGGTCGCGCCGGGGGTTCGGCGGGGAAGCCGGGGGCTGCTCACGGTCCGTTCCCTTCGCTGGGCTCTTCGGGATGGCGTAAGCGTCGCTCCGGTGCGGGTGTCACGGCCATGACACGGCGGACGTCATCTGGTGCCCACTTGGGCGTGTGGGGTGTCATGGAGGTGGCATCGACATGTCATGTGTGCTGATTCCGTTGCAGATCAAGCCTGTTGGCCGGTACTCAACGGAGAGGGACGGGGCGATGTAGCCCCCGCCTCCTGACTGTGGGGGAGCGATCGATGCACGATCGGCCACACTGTTGCGGGTATTAGTCCAGCAACGACGCTGGCGGTACCGCGACTTCGCTACCGCCTTCGCGCGAGCGGCTTCACAGGCCGGCTTACCGGGCCTGTCGGTATCGGAGGCACAGTTCCGGCGGTGGACATCGGGCCGGATCAAAACCCTGCCGGGACCGGACACGTGCCGGGTGCTTGAGCGCCTGTTCGAGGTGGAGATCGTGGCGCTCTTCGGTCCTCCGTCTGCTCCGTCCCCGACGACGTCGGGGACTCCTGCTGTGTACGACCTCGAAAGTGACATTGAGCCTTTTCCAACCTGGTTCTGGAGTAAGGCTGTTGGGCTGACAACGTGGTGAAGCCCCTGGTAGATGGGTTTTCGACCAAGAGAACCGGTTCCACCAGAGGCTTCACGTGCTTGTCTGCCCGTCGGGCGTCGACGTGTCCAGCTCCGCCCTCCGCTTCCTCGCGCAGCAGTTGCGGCGGCACCGCCGCGTGATCGGCTCCCGGTGGCGGCGCCTGAGCGCCGGCCGTCAGGCCCTGCTCGCCCTCGCCCATCTGCGGATGGGCCACACCTACGCCCAGCTCGCCGCCGGGTTCGACTTCGGTACCACGACGGCCTACCGCTACGTCACCGAGGCGGTCGAGCTCTTGGCCGCTCTCGCCCCCGGCCTGACCGACGTGGTGCGGACCGCGTCGGCCAAGGCGTACCTGATCCTGGACGGCACCCTCCTGCCCATCGACCGCATCGCCGCGGACCGGCCGTTCTACTCCGGCAAGCACAAGAGGCACGGGATGAACGTGCAGGTCATCGCCGATCCTTTCGGCCGACTACTGTGGGCCTCACCGGCCCTGCCCGGCGCTGTCCACGACATCCGCGCGGCCCGCGAACACGGCATCATCGACGCCCTCACCGAGGCAGACATCCCATGCTGGGCCGACAAGGGATACCGAGGCGCCAAGGGCACGGTCCGCACCCCGTGCTGGGGGCGATGGGAGACCCTCTCCGCAGGCCAGCAGGCAGTCAACCGGTCCCACGCCAAGATCCGAGCCTTGGTCGAGCAGGCCGTCGCCACCTTCAAGTCCTGGCGACTCCCCCGCAAACTACGCTGCTCGACCACCCGGATCACCAGCCCCGTCCAGGCCATCCTCACCCTTCATCTGACCAGCTCAGGATGAAGATGGAAAAGGCTCACTGTCGTCATAACCGTCGTTTCCGGCATGCTCCCGGTTGGCACCCAGCGCCAGCATCAACCACGCAGCGGCCACGTTCTTGGTGGTGAAGTTGGCTCGCACATCGACCAGTTCGTAGTCGCGACTGGCGCCTATATCGGCCTCCGGAATCATGCGCCAATCATGCCTGAGGGACCAGCGGCGTACAGCCCGGGCGTCTTCGCAGCAGGTCCCGCTGGAGGTCGTCGCCCGACCTCGCTTCTCCGTTCGGCAAAGCCGCGGTGGTGAACATCAGATCAAGGCACCGACGGACTCGATCCGGACAGATTCGATCAACTATACGTAACCGCTTGCGGCTTCGCCGAGATACGTTCGATGCTGCTGGGGCTCGAAGCAGCAGAAGATGTCCGGCTTTGGCGTCGTGCCTTGGCGGCTTCTGACTCGCGAGCCTGGAGACCCCGTGGACATCCATGTCACGCGGGCCAGTTCGGCATGTCTGCCTCAACTGGCACGCTCTTCTGAGCCACCTCGGCTCTCACCCCTTCCCTCATGTGCGGGGGCACGCCCCCTTCCAGCCCCGGCGGAGCTCGCCGGATCCGACGGGGAGGCGGCGTGACCAACTCGTTCGAGCCAAGCGTTGCCCAGCAGACTGCTCTCGTGGACCACCTGGTCAACGCGGTGGTCAGCGATGCGACCGGCGAGGCCCAGGGGGACGTCTGCCTGGGCGAGCCTCCAAGTGCTCGGTACTTCATGGAAAGCCTCGGCCCCCACACCATCGAACCTGGCGGAGCCGCCCCGCGGTACGGCCGCACGACACCGGACAGTCTCGGGTTCGAGTTCGAGGCCAGCAATGCCAGCTCCATCAGCGTCAAGGCGCGGGCATCGTTCTACTACGCGGCACTTCCGACCCGATCGCAGCAGCTGGAGTGGGCTGGTGAGCGCGAAGAGCCGTACAGACTGGCCCCTCTGTTCAAGCGACTGACTGTGACCGTCGGTCCCGTGGACGTCGTGCTGGGACAAGAGGCCGGCCTGCGCCAGACCTTGGAAGCTGAGTTCCAGCGCGCCTTCCAGGAAGCCGTGAGAGTGGCACTCCAAGACCCTCGGATCGACCGTCGTGTCGGGAACGACCGCCGAGAGCGGCTCGTTCCTCCTGCCGCGATGGCGGACGACCGGACCTTCGAACAGTGGCTCGCCCGGGAGGTGGGCGGGGACCCCGTAGTGCCATCCCCCGCCGCGCACGTCGTCATCACGTCGAGGCTGGTCGCGTCCGGGCGGCTCCGCGTGACCGTCACTCTGCAGAACCTCGCCACCGACCCCGTCGTGACCGTCCAGGGACGGGGCAGCAACGCCGGCCGTACCCGTCGCGACGAGGCGAGGGACAACGCCCTGTTCCGCGCAGAGCTGGAGATCCAGGGTGACCATCTCCTGCCCATCGTGATGGACCTCGGTGCCGACGCCTACCGCTACTCCGGGGAGCTCGGGGCGTACGCGAACAACTGCGGTGTCGAGCCCCGGTGGCACGAAGGCAGGCTCGTGGCCGTACGCAGCGTGCCCGTCCCTCAGCACGACACCCATCGGGCCGTGGCCAGAACCGATGAGCGCTGGAGTTACGCGACGCTTTCGACCGACCCTCTTCCCGTTCTCGACGAGCTCGCTGACGAGATGGAGGCGTACCTGGGGGCTCCTGTGTGGAGCACCGAGGATCTCCAGGACAGGCCCGAGCTGGCCCAGCGTAAAGAGGCAGACCGAAGGGCCGCGGCCTTGGAGGTCGCCCGCTTCCGTGACGGTGTCGCTTGGCTTCGGAGAGACAGGCGTCTCCTGACAGCGTTCCAGCTGGCCAACGAGTCCATGGTGGAGCTCAACAAGCGGCGGAAGCGACCCAGTCGGGGGTGGCGGCTCTTCCAGCTGGTCGCCATCGTCAGTCAGCTCAGTTCCCTGGCCTGGCGCGAGCATCCCGAGGACCTCTTCGCACCTGGCCTCTGGGGCGACGAACACAACGTGGATCCGACCGAGGCAGCAACCGTCGTCTGGTACCCCACCGGCGGCGGCAAGACCGAGGCGTATCTCGGCTTGGTGCTGGTGTGCATGTTCTACGACCGTGCGCGGGGAAAGGCGCTCGGAGTCTCGGCATGGTGCCGGTTCCCTCTGCGACTGCTGACCTTGCAGCAGACACAGCGCCAGCTCGATGTGATCGCCGCCGCCGAGACGGTCCGTGGCAAAAACGCCGGCCTGCTCAGGGAGGTTGGTGGCGATCCCGGCTGGCCCTTCTTCATCGGCTTCTACGCCGGTGGTGGTAACACCCCCAACTCGCTGATCACGGACCGCATGATCGACCGCCTTCGCTCAAGCGAGGAGGAACGGCATGCGTACCGCCTTGTCCATGACTGCCCTTACTGCGGTGAACGGTCAGTCCGCATCCCGGCGCCCGACCCACAGCGACTCAGGCTCCAGCACGTCTGCGGCGGCGAGGCGTGCGGGAAGGTTCTGCCGATCCTCGTCGTCGACACCGAGATCTACCGGTACCTACCGACCGTCGTGGTCGGGACCCTGGACAAGCTCGCCAACGTAGGGTTGTCGGACAAGTTCGGCGCCCTCCTCGGCGACGTGGACTGCTGGTGCCCTCCTCACGGCTTCGGTCGGGGCGGTAAGTGCCACGAACGGCATGCGCCGGGTCATCCGAAGACCCCGCTCCAACCCCTGGGCGAGCCTCTTTACGACCCCTCCCCGTCACTGGAGATCATCGACGAGCTTCACATGGTCAACGAAGAGCTCGGAGCTTTTTCCGGCCACTACGAGGGCCTGCTGGCCGAGGTGCAGCGCACTCTGTCGTCCCGACAGCGTGCCGACGGTCGAGGTGTCCGGATGAAGGTGGTCGCCACCACCGCCACCATCCGGGGCGAGGACCGCCAGAGTGAGCACCTCTTCGGTCTCAGGTCAGTGGTGGTGCCACTGCCGGGGCCCAACCTCGACGAGAGCTTCTACTGGCGCCTCGACCGGAGTCTCCCGCTCCGTCGCTTCGTCGGAGTCATGCCGACACGCGGCACGGCAGAGATGACGCTGGTCAGGATCCTGACGTCCGCCCACCGGGCACTGTGGAAACTCGACCGGCGAGAGGGTCTGCCCCCCGCCCTCGAGAGTTGGCCGGAGGATGAGCTCCGCGCAGTCGTCGACCTTTACCGGACGAGCCTCACGTACGCCACCACTCTGGTCGACTTCGGCCGTATCCGTCGCTCGCTGGATACCCAGGTCAACGAGGCCCTGCGCAGGGAGGGCTTTCCGGATCTCAGGGTGGCCGAACTCAAGGGCGAGACGCGCCTGGACCAGGTACGCGGCGTCCTCGACGACCTGGGAAGCACCAACGGCAACACGGGCATGGTCGTCGCCACCAGCATGGTCAGCCACGGAGTCGACGTGGACCGGTTGAACCTGATGCTGTTCAACGGCATGCCCCGCTCCATGGCGGAGTACATCCAGGCGTCGTCGAGGGTGGGCCGCGCCTACCACGGCCTCGTCTTCATGCTCTTCAACCCCGTGAGGGAGAGAGACCGGTCGCACTACCGCTATCACGGCAAGTTCCACGAGTACCTCGACCGTATGGTCGAGCCGGTGGCCATCAACCGCTGGAGCAGGTTCGCGGTTCGCAAGACCCTGCCGGGGATACTGATGGGGCAACTTCTCCAGATCGCGAACCGTGACTGGTGGCGGGCGGGTAACGCCCCTGGCCACCTGCACGACCTCTCGAAGATGCAGGCCGCCCTCCGTACCCCCTCGAGCGGGGGCCTGCAAGGGGTCCAGCTCACCGAGCTGCTGGAGGTGCTGCACTCCGTCTTCCAGTCGGACCGCCCGGAGGGGCAGGAACTCCGCACTGACCTCGAGGACATGGTGGAGCACGCCCTGGCGAGCCTCCGCTCCGCCGGCGCCTCCGCTGGCCTCACCGGCGGAAACAACCGGGGATACCGCGCGACTGGCGACTACCTGGGCCTCGAGTACCGGCCCATGACGAGCCTCCGCGACGTCTCCGAGGGAATCCCGTTCCACGTCGTATCCGACAGCAGGAGGTCGTGATGGCGTTCAACCCCAGGAACGACGACATGGCTCGGGACAGGGGCCAGGTTCTCTACCGATACCGCCCCGGCCAGACCTTCGACCACCGCGGCGGCTACACGGCCCAGGTGGTCCAGTTCGGGCGTGATGAGGAGTTTGACGGTCCCTCGCTCGACCGCGAGCACCTGGTACAGGAGGCGATGCGGTTCGTGCGCAGGTGGCGAGCCGCCGGGCGTGCGCTCTCCGCTGGAGCTGACCGGGCACCGGAGTTCCCCGGGGACGAGGACCGGCTTGCCGATCGCCACTACGAAGTCGTGGTCCCGGGTAAGGTCTTCTGCCGCATCTGGCCTCGGGTGGTGCGCTGCTCGAGCGGCGGGTGCGGGCATGTCTGGACGGCCAGTGACCCACGGCCCGGAACGGACGACTGGCCACCGGCCTGCCCGACCTGTGGCAACACAGTCGGGAATCGACAGCTTCAGTTCGTCTTCGCGCACAAGTGTGGCGAGATGTCGCCCATGTACCCGCCAAGCAAGTGCCCCAGGGGACACACCCGGTTCAGGTTGGACGACCGCGCGAGTCGGTTCCGTGACTTCCGGTGGGAGTGCATGACCTGCGGCTTTCCACTGTCCGTGCAGTGGAATTGCAGCAACTCCTCGTGCAGCTACCCGGACAAGTTCATGCACCCCCTGCTCCACACCGCGGGCACGGCGCATGTCGGGCAGGGGTTGACGCTCGTGAACGTGACCACGGCAGAAGAGGCCACTCGGCAGAGCAACCCCCTGTACACGGCTGCCGTGCTCGGCTGGTGGCTCGGTGAGATCACCGAGGACGAGTTCCGGCGGCTCACGGACGGGCACACGGTGGACGTCCCCGACGAGGTCGTCGAGAGCATCCGTGCGATGGAGGAGGCCGGCCTGAACGATCAGGCGCGCGCACTCCGGGCACGCTTCATGCCGGTCGAGGTGGACCACCTGCGGGACAGCGTGAGCAAAGCCCTCGGGCTGGACACCGAGAGCGACGACGCCCGCGGGCTTGCGGCCGAACTGCACACCTATCGTCGGGTCCTGAACCTGGAGCGCCTTGGTATCCCCCGCCTGCAGCGGGAAGCCCGCAACCCCGAGCGCCGCGCCCTGTACGAGCGATACCCCGGTGTACTGAGGGCTGCCGGACTCGGTCAGGAGACATGCCTGATCAGTGATCTCCCGATCACCTACCTCGCGATCGGATACAGCCGGACGGGGTTCAGCCCCGAGGAGGCCGACCTGGTGCCCTATCGGGGACGTGCCGCACGAGGCGCACCCGAGAAGACCCTCCTCTACGCCCACCCCACAGAAGCGGAGGCTCTCCTGTTCCCCGTGGACCGGGAGCGGGTGAGCAGGTGGCTGGTCCGCAACGAGCTCGTGAGCCGCAGCACGCTGGACGACTCAGGGGGCGTCACGAAGTGGTTGGTGCACCAGCTGGGTCCCAGTGATGGTCAGGCCCTCTCTCACGAGACCCGGCCGGAGCCCGGGCACCCTGATCTCCCTGTTCACGAGCTGTTCGGCCTGCTTCACTCCCTGTCCCACCAGCTACTCCGGGCTCTGGCGGTCGACAGCGGCTACAGCGAGACGAGCCTGTCCGAGTACCTCTTCCCGTACGACCTGGCATTCGCCATCTACCCCAACGGTGGGAGCGACTTCAGCCTCGGTGCCATGCGGACGGTACTCGAACAGAATCTGGACGCGGTCGTCAGCCGTGCAGTCGACAACGACGCGTGTCTGTACGACCCGAACTGCATGATCACCAACGAGGGCGCGGATCACGGCTGCCTCCAACTCCCCGAGACCGCCTGCCAGTCCTGGAACCGGAACCTCTCCCGTTGGCATCTGTTCGGATCTCCCGACGGTTCCAGGATCGGATACTGGGATCCGACCCTGTGAATCACCGGTGGTGGGGGGCGGGAACTGAACCAGAACCCTCCCCTCACCACTTTCCGAACGTGCGTGAATTCCAACCGACCGTCGGTCATGGATGATTCGGAGTGTCCGTGAAGCCCGAGCTGGATCTCTTGGACGTCGTCTCCGACGCGCGTGCCCGTGTAGGTGCGCACCCGGCTTGGCAGTCCGGGCCGGAAAGGATCTACGACCTGCTCCGCACGGCGACCAAGTTGCGAGCCATGGAGATCGCCTCAGGAGTCGAGTCCGATCTTCCATGGGAAAGCGTTCTCGCCCAACTCGTCGCATGGCACCACGACTTCCCGCTCGGCACGGGTCCATGCTCTGAGTCCGCTGCTGGCGAGATCACGGCGCTGGCTGCCGCAGCCCAGCACTGGGACCGCTTGGAGACCGGTGTCCGAACTGGCGCCTACCAGGTCCGCCTGACTGGAGGGGGCTTCCGTGTGCGTCACAGCTGGAACCCCGCCGTCGAGGTCGCCGACGCGTTCCTCGAAGCAGCCTCGGTTCCGACGCAGTTGCCGAAACTGTCCGAGACGGAACGCCGGTGGATCTCCACGAGGAGCGCCGGCTCTCGGAAGGGGCCACCAGGGGACGTGTTGGAGGCTGCGGTCAACCGCGCCACCGTGACCATCGAGGCTTACCGGAAGGCGGTGCCCGAGGGTCAAATTCCCGACACCTTCCCCCTCGGCGAGGGGATGACCGCCGGAGACATGACCCGCGTCTTGGCGGTGATCATGGGGATCGCCTCGCTGTGCGAGGAGACAGCGCACCGGCTCTCAAGACTGGAGTCGACGCTCGCTCACATGCCGATTCCACGGCTGATGGCCGTCCTCGCGGACCTGTGCCCAACCGTGTCCGAGGCTCATCAGGCCCTGGCAGTGGAGAGGCTCACCTACCGCTCCGGACGTTCGTGCAGGACATCCCCTCTCGTGCCGTACGGTGGCGCCGTGATCATCTGCCCGCCCCTGATCACTCCCCGGGCCGTGGACCCGATCATGCTTCGTTCCGCTGCCAACGACTCCCGGGGGTTCGGCAGTATCGGACGTGAACTAGGTAACCGTGCAACCGCATGGACCGAATGGCTACGCACGACCCCAGGTGCTCTCGTCGCCGAGCAAGTGCCCGTGACGAGAGCCGACGGCCGATCTGCTGGTGACCTGGACGTGGTAGCCGTGGACCCGGCCGGGCGTGTGGGCCAGTGCTTCGAGATCAAGTGGCCGATCGAGGCGCTGTCACTACCCGAGTCGTTGAAGGTGGAGAACTGGGCCACCTCCGCCGCTCGCCAGTTGGACCGGCTGAGAGGCCGTATCTCAACCGAACGTGATCGGTTGATTTCTGCTGGTCAGGCATGGTCTAGCTCGGGGTGAGGGAGGCATGTCGCGTCTTGTGTTCGCTTCATGGGCGAGGGGTGCGCGGTGGCGTCGGTGCTGGGAATGCTGGAGGAGCGGGAGGCGGCTGCCCGGGTGCGGGTGGAGGGGCTGCGGGAGGAAGTCGCGCGGTTGGCTGAGGTGTTGGAGGCCGCGGAGATCGAGCTGGACCGGCGGGTGATCGCGCGGGAGGAGCTGGTCGAGGCCCTGGCCGTGTCCGCCGCCGAGACGACTGCCGTGACCGAGGCGAAGCAGGAAGCGGTGTCCTCACCGGTGCCGGGGTCGGTGGTGCCGCCCTGGCGGGACGGGTTGTCGGTGGCCGTGCTCGCGCCCGACTACCGGCGGATTCTGGGCGTGCTGGAGGAGCGGCGGTCCGCGGGCAAGGGACCGGTGAAGGCCAAGGAGATCGCGGCGGAGCTGGGCCTTGGGGCGGCGCCGGGGAAGGTCGAGGGGGTGCGGTCGAAGGCCAGGCGCCTGGCGGAACGTGGGTGGCTCCTCTTGGAGGCGTCGGGGATGTTCAGTGCCGGCCGGCGGCCTGTGGCCGTGCCAGACGCCGGCTCATCCGCGTGATCATCGACCACCGGATCACGGCCTCACTGCTGGCCGGCAACGTCTCGTAGTCCCGGGCCAGTCGACGGGAGTTCATCAACCACGCGAACGTGCGTTCTGCCACCCAGCGTCTGGGCAGCACCACGAACCCCGTCATGTCGTCGGTGCGCTTGACGATCTCCAGGGTCAGGGCGAGTTTGTCCCGGCACCAGTCGACCAGGCCTCCGGTGTAGCCGCCGTCGGCCCAGACGAGGGTGATGTCGCGGTGCAGGCGGCGCAGGCGGGTCAGCAGTCCTGCCGCGGCGTCCCGGTCTCCGATGTTCGCGGCGGTGACCGCGACGACCAGGAGCATGCCGAGGGTGTCGGTCACGATGTGGCGCTTGCGGCCCGGCACCTTCTTTCCGCCGTCGTAGCCGCGTGAGGCGGCCGGTACTGTCGCGGCGGCCCGCACCGACTGGGCGTCGATGATCCCTGCCGTGGGCTCGGCCTCGCGGCCTTCGCGTTCACGGACCTTCCCGCGCAGCCGGTCGTGGAACTCGGTGATCAGCCCGTGCTCGCGCCAGCGGCGGAAGAAGGCGTAGACCCGGCCCCAGGCGGGGAAGTCCGCGGGCATCGCCCGCCAGGAGATCCCGCCCGCGACCAGGTAGCGGATTGCGTCCAGCAGCTGGCGGTGGCAGTAACCCTCGGGGCGTCCACCCCGCCCGTTCAGCCAGGCCGGGACCGGCAGCAACGGCCGCACGGCCGCCCACTCCGCGTCCGTCATGTCCGACGGATACCGCCGCACCCGGTCGGGATGGTCCGCCGCGTTGCCGTACACGTGCGCGAGGCAATCACACGATGGTGCGGCCGAGTTGAACTGGACGGGCTCGGACACGTAGAACAAGGACACCAGGGCCTCCCGGTACTGCTCGATCAGATTCGCATCCCCGAGCTACCGAGAGGCCCTGTCTTCATGCGCGTACAACGGGAAGATCACCCGGGTGGGAAGCCTGTTCGAACCGCGCGTTCCATGATCGGTTGAGATACGGCTTCTGAGAGAAGAACTCCGCGCGGGAACGGCGACGGCCCTGCTGCCGAGCGGCTGGCCACCTTTCGAGTCGATCGACTGGATCTGGTGCGTCGGCACTCCACAGCAGCTCTGCCTGCGTCCGCTCCCAGCGCAGGCCATGCATGTCACGTCCCTTCGCTACGTACAGGCGCTGGGAACGCCACCCGACCTGGCGACCTTGTCAGACGCGCTTGTGAGGCCCGACCTACCGACCGAGGGGGTACATTTCAAGGTCGCCAAGAGATCCTTCCCCGTGGGAAGTCGTCAGGTCCATCTCGATGCGCTGGGGCTGGTCCCTGGCCATTGGCGCCCCCGATTCCTGTGAAGAAGGTCGACGAGATGGACGGCCTGTTCGACGGGGTCACTGCGTGAGCAGGCCCGAAACCGTTGCCGGGACGGACAGGAAGTCTCGGCCCCATCCCATCTCGCGAAACCACGGGACGGGCAAACTCCGGCCGGCATGCGGTGCTGCTCCCGTAGCATCGATTGGTGGTGGGGTGTGTCGCCCTAAGCGAACGAACGCAGTGGTCCCTCTTGGTCGGGGGTCGCATCCGTCCGGTTTCACCGAGTCTCCGGGACGGTCACCCTCCGGAGAGCAACGTCACGGGGAAGCAGAGCCGGGCACATATGAAGTACGACATCGCCGCACCCGAGCCAGCGGGCATGGTGGCCTCGCTCAGCTCCCTCGGGTACTCACTCCCCGCGGCCGTCGCGGACTTGGTGGACAACAGCATCTCCGTCGAGGCGAAGAACATCGACGTGGAGTTCACCTGGGCGGGAGCCGACTCGTGGATCGCCGTCGTCGACGACGGCTGGGGCATGACCCCCGAGGAGCTCGTCACGGCCATGACCGTGGCTGCCCGCGGACCCGCGACCGCACGCACGTCCAGCGACCTGGGACGTTTCGGGGTCGGCCTCAAGTCGGCCTCGTTCTCCCAGGCCAGGCAGCTGACCGTGACCACGGCCCGGGATGGGGAATGGCACACTCGCACATGGGACCTCGATGTAGTCGAGGAATCCGGCCAGTGGCGCCTTCTTCACGGGGCCGACGACGACACCACGGCCGTGCTCGACAGGCTTCGAAGCTCGTCCGACCACGGCACCGTCGTGCTGTGGCGGCGACTCAACGGATACCGCACCGACAGCGTCAGCACGGATGACGAGCGCACTCAGAAGCAGTTCTACGCCGAGGCGACGCGCACGGAGTCGCATCTCGGTATGGTCTTCGCCCGCTTCCTCACCGGGGCCCGCCGTCGGAAACTGCAGGTTCGCGGCACCCTCGTGGAGCCCTGGGACCCGTTCATGAGCAGTCACCCCTCGGTGCAGCGTCTGCCGGAGGAGGAACTCCCCCTGAACGGCAGCCTCGTGAGGGTCGAGGCTTTCGTCCTGCCCAGCGCACAGAGGCTCACACCGGAGGAGCACGACCGGGCTGCCGGCCCCGGAGGCTGGCTCGACCAGCAGGGGTTCTACGTCTACCGCAGGAACCGGCTGATCCTCGCGGGAGACTGGCTGGGACAACGGGGCATGCGCAGGGAGGAGAAGTACAACCTGGCGCGCATAGCCGTCGACATCCCCGCCGAAACAGACGCAGAGTGGGGCGTGGACGTGAGGAAGTCGAGCGTCGTCCCGCCTGTCGGCCTCAGGCCACACCTCGACCGCATCGCACGCAAGGCGCGGTCCACAGCCGCCGACTCCCTGAGACACCGTGGCCGGGTGGCCGCACGGACGCACGGTGACCCCCTGTCGTACGCGTGGCTCGTGCGTCGCCCCGACGACAGGGTCGTCTGCAAGATCAACCGCAGCCATCCGCTGGTGGAGGCGGCCCTGCGCCCCGGAGGTGCCAGCGCCGCGGACGTGCGTGCCCTGATCCGGCTCCTAGAGGAGACGATCCCGGTCGCGGCCCTCCGAGTGATGCACGAGGCGGACAGCAGCGACGACCCCGAGCCTTTCGGCGGTCCCGGTGTCGCCGACGCCGAGGCGATCGAGGTTGCACAGCGCATCTACGAGTCACTGGTCCGCGGCGGGCGTTCGCCGGCCGCCGCGAGGGAGAGGCTCCGAACGATGTCGCCCTTCGACCTGCTCCAGGGTTTCTGGAGCAGGTGACCAGACTGTCAGGGGTCGCCCTTACTCTCCGTACGTACCGTCCGTGTCCTGCTGGAGGTCCCCGTGAGTGACGTGTCCGACGACTCGATGGCCAAGGCCAAGCGCCTAGTCCTCGGCTTCCTGCCACAGGACCGGCAGCCGGGGGCGGAGGAGGTACAGAACGCGGTCAATGCCATCTTCGGCCTGCTGGCCGCGCAGGGGGAGGAGGTCGACCGGGAGCTGCTGGTCAAGGAGATCCGGACCCTGGTCGCAGTCTTCCAGGAGCGTTCCCTCGCCCTCACGGACGCCAAGGGGCACGAGCCGTGGCTGCCCGAGGCGAAGATCGACCGAGACTGGGACTTCTGGGAGCGGTACCGCAGGTACCTTGAGGACGTAGTGAGTCTCCCGCCCTGGGTGGTGCGTCGCCTGGACCAGACCTCGGACGACGTGCTGAGCCAGCTGGAGGACCCACGACGTCCCGGTCCGTGGCGGCGCCGGGGGCTCGTGATCGGGCAGGTGCAGTCCGGCAAGACCGGCCAGTACATCGGTCTCGCCGCGAAGGCCGTGGACGCCGGATATCGCTTCGTCGTGGTTCTCGCGGGCATCCACAACGACCTCCGTAGCCAGACCCAGCTCCGGATCGACGAGGGCCTCCTGGGTTTTGACACCCAGCACCAGAGCCGCTCGGACCAGGACGGCCGGTCCCGTGCGATGGGTGTGGGCAAGATGCCGTCGCTGGTCAAGGAGTTCAAGATCGCGTCGCCGACCAACAGTGGCGAGAAGGGCGACTTCGGGCTTGCCACTGCCAAGGCGATCAACTTCCCCCTGGGCAGTTTCCCCGTCGTCCTGGTGGTCAAGAAGCACTACAAGATCCTTGAGTACGTCCGCAAGTGGGTGCTGGACGTCCACGGGACCGAGGACGAGAACGGCGAGAAGACCGTTAAGGACCTTCCGCTGTTCGTCATCGACGACGAGGCCGACAACGCCTCCATCAACACGGTGCGAGATCCCGACGCGGATCCGACCAAGACGAACGCGGAAATCCGCAAGCTCATGAGGAGCTTCGACAAGTCCGCCTACGTCGGTTACACGGCGACCCCCTTCGCCAACATCTACATCGACCCGGATGCGGAGCACTCCGAGGCGGGAGAGGACCTCTTTCCTGCCAGCTTCATCCGCAGTCTTCCCTCGCCGACCAACTACCTCGGTCCCGAGAGGGTCTTCGGGCTGCAGGTGGACGACGAGGACGAGGCCGACGTGGAGCCTCTCCCCCTCGTCCGGCACGTGAACGACGCGGACGCCTGGCTGCCAGCCAAGCACAAGGCCGGTGATGGTCCGGGGGAGACCCTTCCGGGGTCCTTGCGCGAGGCGATCCTCTCGTTTGTGCTCTCCTGCGCCGCCCGGCGGGCCCGAGGCCAGACGAAGGTGCACAACTCCATGCTGATGCACGTCACCCGCTTCACCTCGGTACAGACCCGAGTCCGAGACCAGGTCGACGACCACCTTCGACTCCTCGTGGACATGATCCGGGACCGGTACGGGAAGGCTCCCGAGCTGCGCGCCGAGCTCCGAGCCCTCTGGGAAAGGGACTTCAAACCCACCACCGACTGCTTCCCCGCGGACCAGGCCGAGCGTGTCACCTGGGAGCAGGTCTCCGAACAACTTCTGCCTGCCCTCCGGAAGATCCAGGTCAAGACCGTCAACGGAGCTTCAAAGGATGCCCTCGACTACTACGAGAACCGGAGGAACGGGCTCTCCGTGATTGCCGTCGGAGGGCAGAAGCTCTCCCGTGGTCTCACGCTCGAGGGGCTGACCGTCAGCTACTACCTGCGGACCTCGAAGACATACGACACACTGCTGCAGATGGGCCGGTGGTTCGGCTACCGTCCCCGTCACGAGGACCTGTGCCGCCTGTACACCACCCCCGTGCTCGAGGACGCCTACGTGGAGGTCACCTCCGCAACGGACGAGCTGCGCAGGGAGGTCGAGGAGATGGCCACCCGTGGCCTCACCCCAACGGAGTTCGGCCTGAAGGTCCGCTCCTCCTCCCTGGGGCTCACCGTGACCGCACCGAACAAGATGCGTCAGGGTACGAAGATCATGCTCAGCTACTCCGGTGAGGGACCGGAGACCGTGATCTTCAAACTCGCCGACAGGGCCGTCGACCACAACTTCGGGGCGCTGGAAGCCCTCGTCCGTCGCTTGGACGCGAGTGGTGACGCCGAGCAGCCCTCCACGAACGGCAACGTCAAGTGGGACGGTGTGCCAGCCGACGTCGTTGCCGAGTTCCTGACCTCGTACGAGGCCGACCGTATGGCGCAGCGCGTGCGTCCCCGGCTCATCGCCAAGTACATCGAGCAGTGCACGAAGGTCGGCGAGCTCGACAACTGGACCGTGGTCTTGGTCGGCAGCACGAAGTCGAAGGAGCCGAAGGATGTTGCGGGCCACACCGTCGGCCTCGTTACGCGCAGGGCCCTCAACCCTGAGGGTTTCCGGGCCGAGGGCAGGTACACGATCCGCCGCGTGCTCAGCCCGCCGGACGAGCTGATCGGCCTCGACGACGGTCAGAAGGAGGCAGCGGAGAAGGCTGCGGGGATCACGGCGAACGAGCAGGAGAAGAAGTCGAAGTCGAAGACCCCGGCCGGCCCGTACATCCGCCGGCAGCGCCGCACCGACCAAGGCCTGCTGCTGATCTACCCCATCGCGGTCCCGGACGCCGACAGCGCGGGCACGAAAGCGCCGCTCGTCGGTTTCCAGCTGAGCTTCCCGCACTCCGAGTACCAGTCCAAGACCGAGTACGTCGCCAACTCGGTCTGGTTCCAGGAGGACGTCTACACCCTCGCAGAGGAGGACGACGAGTGAACGTCACCGAAGACGACTGGCAGACGCTGGAGAGCCCGCAAGGCACTCCGGGGCGGTCCAGCATCAGTCTGTACACGGACTCACCCCTCGACATCCACCTTGCTGTCTCCCACCCTGGCCGTCAGCGCATGCTGGTCCTGCGCACTGACGCCCGCTCGGCCGACCCGATCGTGCGGTCGGTCAGCCGCCTGCCCAAGGCCGCCGGGATCGAGATGAACCTGAGCGCGGTGTCGCGGGTCGAGTACGAACTCCAGCTGGTCCTGACCGCCAACGATCTCAACGAGGTGTTCAACCCGCTCGTCGCCGACGTCGCCGACGTCGCAAGGGACGCCCCCGATGCCACCGGCGCCCTCTCCGCCGCGGTGCAGCGGTTCGGCAGGTGGCAGGAGCTCCTGAGCGTCGTGGGCAGGGACGGGCTGACCGTCGAGGCGCGTCGGGGGCTCTACGGGGAGCTGCTGGTGCTGGGGGACGTGCTGCTCACCCAGCTGTCCCCGGCCGAGGCCGTAGCAGCATGGACCGGCCCCACGGGGACGAACCAGGACTTCGAGATGCCCGACGTGGCCGTGGAGACGAAGGCAAGCACCGCCAAGCGCCCTCGGAGCATCCGGATCGCCAGCGAGCGTCAGCTTGACGGGACGGGCACGGCAGCGCTCCTGCTCGGTCTCGTCCAGCTCGACGAGCGTCGGGGAGGAACGGGGGAGAGCCTGAACAGACGCGTGGACCTCATACGCAGGCAGATCACCGACCCCGCCGCCCGGACCCGCTTCGACGGCCTGCTCATCCAGGCCGGGTACCTGCCCATGCAGCGGGATCTGTACGACGAGCCCCGCTACACGCTTCGTGACCTGAGGTTCTGGCATGTGCGGGGCGACTTCCCGAGGCTGGTCGAGTCCGACCTCCCTGAGGGGGTCGGCGACTGCTCCTACCGCTTGGACGTGTCGGCACTGGCCGCCTACAGGGCAGGGGCCGACGAGGTGAAAGAACTGATCGGGGGATCGGATGGCTGAGCTCGATCTCGCGGAGTTCTCCAGGAGCCTGCTGGCCGACGTCCAGGCGACGGCCGACGCCGAGGCCGCAACCACTCCCGAGACGTTCACCCGGCGTGTCTTCGAGGACTTGGAGGAGGCCGGCGTCGTTTCCAACGCCTTCACCGCCTACCACAAGGCACACGGCCTCCTCGTGCACGGTTATGGCATCGGGGAGTCTGGTGAGTGCCTGGACCTGTTCGTGACGGACTTCCACCTCGCTCCCCTGGACACCAGGCTCACCAAGGGACCGGTCGAGACGCACTTCAGGCGTCTTCTGACGTTTGCCGTGCGGTGCCGGGACGGGCTCCAGAAGGACTTCGAGCCGTTCTCCGACGTGTACGACATGTGCTCGGCCGTCGCCAAGGCACTCACCGAGGTCCAGCGGGTCAGGCTCTTCCTGCTGAGCAACAGGGTGGCCACCCACACCGAGGCCCCCGCCACGGAACTCGACGGCCTGCCGGTGACCCACGAGGTGTGGGACCTGGCACGGCTGCACCGTCACGCGACGTCGGGAGCCCTCAGCGAGCCGATCGTGGTGCCGTTCTACCCACCACTTCCTTGCGTGGCGGCTCCCAGCTCCGAGGAGGACCACTCGGTGGTCCTGGCAGTCGTTCCCGGGCAGATGCTCGCCGAGCTGTACGCGGAGTACGACACACGCCTCCTGGAGCTGAACGTCCGTTCCTTCCTCCAGACCCGGGGCGCGGTCAACAAGGGCATCAGAGAGACCTTGCTCCACGCGCCGGGCCGGTTCCTCGCCTACAACAACGGGATCACGGCGACCGCGTCGCAGGTCGACCTCGTGCGGGGGCCGGATGGCATACCCACCCACATCTCCGGGGTGCACGGCCTCCAGATCGTGAACGGGGGACAGACCACCGCCTCGCTCCACCATGCCCTCACACGGGACAAGGCCGACCTGTCCGAGGTACGGGTTCAGATGAAGCTGACCGAGGTCGCCCCGGACCGACTCGCGGAGATCGTGCCGAAGATCTCGGAGTACTCCAACACCCAGAACCGGGTGACCCAGGTCGACTTCAGCTCGAACCACGAATACCACGTGGAGATGCAACGGATCACCCGTTCCCTGTGGGCGCCCGCCACCGACGGCAGTGGTCAGGAGACCCACTGGTTCTACGAGAGGGCCCGTGGCCAGTACACGGATGCCCTGGCGAAGGCCCGGACCCCCGCTCGGCAGAAGCAGTTCAAGAGGCTCAATCCCTCGAAGCAGAAGTTCACGAAGGCAGATCTGGCCAAGTACGTCCACTCGTGGCACCGACTGCCGCACATGGTCAGCCGGGGTGCCCAGAAGAACTTCGTGGAGTTCATGCTGCATGTCGACGAGGCTCCGCCGCGTGTGGACCTCCGGTACAGCCAGCGGGTGATCGCTATGGCTGTCCTTTTCAAGGCCGTGGACCGCATCGCCGCGATCCACGGTGCCGGCAGCCACAAGAGCATGATCACCACATACACCGTGGCCCGGCTGTCCCTGGCGACCGACCGTCGGATCGACCTCGACCAGATCTGGCGGGAGCAGGCCCTCTCGCCGGTCCTGACGGCCGCGGTCCACGACCTCTGCCCCAGGGTCATGAGGGCAGTGACCACGCCGCTGGCGGGGAGCCACGTCGGTGAGTGGGCCAAGAAGGTCGCCTGCTGGGACGCCGTGTCGCAGGTGCCCTGGACCGTCCCTCCCGCACTCTCGCACGAGCTGCGTGACAAGCCGCTGGACGAGGACGCTCTCGCGGGCGGCACCGGCGACGAGACGGGTGCGAGCGACGAGGCCGCGCTGGTTCCTGCCGACGAGTGGTACGCGATCGAGGACTGGGCCAAGGAGACTAGGGTCCTCGAACCGTGGCAGCGGCAGCTGGCTCACTTCGTGGGCAAACGCCTCGAGCTCGGCGAGGACGTTCCCGAGGCACAGGCCGTTCAGGCGCTACACACGCGCAAGGAGGCCCTGGGGCTGGGGTTCACCCCAGCTCTGTAGGAAGGGGAGGGAACACCCGCGACCAGGCTCATGCGCCGGTCGCGGGTTCACCGCAGCAGAGGGTCAGGGATGCCCCTTCTCGATCAGGTCCTTGATCGAGTCCTCCGCTCGCCTCAGCACGATGCGGCCGTCACCGTTACTGAAGGCGACGAGCTCGGCGCCCGGTGGGATGCCGGCCTCCGCCAGCAACCCGAGCGGCAACTCGACACGGCCGTGGTCGTCGACGCTGATTTCGACTGATTCCCGGAGCATGGGCAAAGTGTGGCACCCTCCGAAGCGGGGCCTGTCGACGGGCTTACAAAGGTAATGATCATGGACGTGGGCGGCGGGGCGGGACGGCGGTGGGTCTCCACCGCCGCGAGCGAGCACCTACACGGGCGCCGGGCGCGGAACACAAGGCCGGAGATCCTTCTGCGGAAGGCCGTCCACCGGACGGGCCTCAGGTTCCGTCTCCAGCAACGGGTGGCCCCCAGGTGCACGGCCGACTTCGTGCTGCCCCGCCACCACGTCGCCGTGTTCGTCGACGGCTGCTTCTGGCACGACTGCCCGGAGCACGGTCCCAAGGGGTTCCGCGGCCCGAACGCCTCTCTTTGGCGGGACAAGATCAACGCCAACAAGGACCGGGACCGGCGGAACACGGAGCAGGCCACGGCCGCCGGCTGGACCGTGGTCAGGGTCTGGGAGTGCGAGATCCGTCGGGACGCGGAGGCCGCTGCGAGACGGGTGGCGGAGGCCACCGGCAGGGGCACAGTAGCTCCGCGTCAGACCTCGACTACTTCTGTGAGGCGGCCAGCGTCAGAAGGTCGTCCGGACGGGCCTTCCGGTCGGGGCAGTACGCGAGGAACGGGCAGTCGGAGCAGACGGGCCCGTCCTCCCGGCACAGATCGGAACCGATGAGCCGGATCGCCCCCATCCGCAGTGGGGCGTCCTTACCCGCACCCACGAGCTTCACCAGGTTGACGCGTCCCTCGCTGAGCCGGTTCGGATGGTTCGTGTCGAGGCCGTTCATCCTGGCCGCAACCCGCAGTGTCCCCTGCCCGACGAGCATGAGGTCCTCACCGATCAGCAGAAGGTAGAGGGCCTTCTCGCCTGGCTTCATGCCCAGCTTCCCTGGGATGTCGAGCCGCTTTTCCCAGCGCCAGGCATAGGGCTTGTCCACGAGTGGGGCCAGACGGTCGAGGCGGGACCGCGCCGGTGCCGTGGGTGCTATCTCCAACAGCCTGTCGAGCAGCTTCGCGGTCAGCCTCTTCGCCCGCCGGACGATGCCCATCAGTTCGGCCATCTCGGCTGGTCTGATCTTCGCCCCGGACAGTATGGCGACCACCGCGGCATGGAGCGAGACCTGCTCCACGTCTGGTTCGTCGGGGAGCTGATACCAGTCGGCGCCGTCCCGGCGCTGCTTCGCCCACTCCGTGAGCGCGCCCCGGACCTCACGCCAGTGGGGCTGAAGGCCCTCCCGATCGCCGGAAGCGTCGTCGGCCGGCTTGAGAGCCTCGGCGGCCGCCTCGCCCAACAAGGGGGGGACGGCGTTGCCGATCTGCCGGAACGCATCGCTGCGAGTGCCTGAGAACCGGAACCTGTCAGGGAACGTCTGGACGCGTGCTGCCTCACGCACGGTGAGCGTGCGCAGCTGCTCCGGGTGGATGTACCAGTAGCCGTCCTTGGCGATGTGAGCGGTGATCGTGCGGCTCAGCTGCTGCCAGTCCAGCTTCTTGTACTTGTCCGTGTACTTGTCGGTGGCGTAGCGCTGATACGTCTTCTCTTCATCGGTCTTCAGCAGCTCGCCCAGGTCCGAGTATTTGGTCCTGGACCCCATGAGCTCGAAGATCCGGTGGTCGTCCTTCCGGACCCTGCGGGTCATGTGGTCCCACACGCGCCCCCGGGGAGCGCCCGCGCGCATCATCTCCGCGAACGGCGACAGGTTGCGCGGCTTGCGATAGGACATCTCCCGCTCGCCGACCCGCGCGGTGGGCACGACCTCCAGTTCGGGAAGATCACCGATGGCGTCATGCAGGGTGGTGGGCTGGACGTCGGGGTCCCGCCAGTTGAACTCGGCCACGTCCCTCCGGGCCAGAAGGATCAGTCGCTTCCGGTGCTGCGGAACGCCGTAGTTCCACGCGTCGACGAGGCGTACCTGCGTCGCGTACCCGAGCTCCTCCAGCTTCTCCTCGATCGTCCGGATCACGAAAAAGTCGTCGTGCAGGCCCATGTCGGGCACGTTCTCCATGAGGACCACTCGGGGCCGGACCCGCGTGACGATGTCCAGGTAGGCGCTCCAGAGCTCCTTCCGCCGGTCCTCCGGATCACGCCCGTGGTTCTTGACCAAGTCGCGGATCTTGTTGCGCCCGGCCCGACTGAAGGGCTGGCACGGAGGGCCACCGGCAACGAGGTCGATGTTCGCCGAAGCGAGGATCTCCACGAGCCGGTCACGCTCGGCGGGGTCACCGAGATCCATGTGCAGACTGAGACCCGGGAAGTTCGCCCGGTGCGTCTCCAGCGCACGCTCGTCAAAGTCCACCGCTGCCGCAGTGGTCCAGCCCGCCCGCTCCACTCCGGCGCTGAGCCCCCCGGCACCGGAGAAGAGATCGACGGCGAGCCGCTTGCCCTTGCCGAAGCCTTCCAGCCACTCCTGGAACGTCTCTGGGGTGCAGCTGTCGGGGTGTGGGGCCAGCTTGAGGTAGTCACTGCGTTCAAGAGGTACGCCGTAGCCGCTCCCCTTCACAGCACAACCCTCCATACGCACGACATGAACGAGCACCAGGAGATCACAGACCTACTGGTGGAAGCAAGGATTCTGGCACTCCGGGCACCGGGATCAGCGGAGGTGCCGACAGCTCCCCAGCTCGACTTTCGCACCCCCCGCGACCTGCGGGCTCGAACCGGTGTTCCACGTGCCGAGATGATCGATCATAGTCGAGCCCAGCGTCTGATTCAGCGCAGTTGGCGGGAGTGATTGGTCACTCGTCCGACTAACGAAGCCAGGACACAGAAGGCACGTTCGAGTTACCGCGGGATCGCCAAACACTAGCGCCCAACAGGCTCCTTCAGCCACATGAGTCACGCGTGAACCAGCTGTCAAAATCCAGCCAGTTCACCATGAACCGGTGGCATGGCGGCCCTGGCAGCGCGACAAGCGGGGGCGCGGGTGGACTTCGAGAACGCCAGGTCTTATCACGAAATTCAGTCGCTCATCGGTTCACGCCACCGAATTGAGCGACCGACGCCAACGAGGTCAGTGGCTACCCCGCGCCGACATAGCTGGGCTCTCATCACCCCAATGTCCTGATTACTGCGTCGATCAGAACTCCTGCACGCAGGTCATCGCGCCCACTGACGATGTGGTTCATCACGTAGCCGAAGGCAATTCCGTGATCTGGGTCAGCGAAGGCCAAGGAGCCTCCCCGGCCGTTGTGACCGAAGGCGCTTGGCCAACTCATGGGGTTGTCCTGGGTAAACAGCTGGTACCCAGAGGCGAACCGGCTCGGCGCCACCAGCACCTGGTCCATCCCGGCCGCCTGCTCCTTGGCCGCCGCCGCGACGGTCTCCGGGCTGAGCAGGCGCACGCCGTCCACCTCGCCGATCAACGCCGCGTACATCCGAGCCAGGGCGCGCGCCGTACCGATGCCATTCGAGGCCGGCAATTCCGCGGCCTGCACCTCGGGTGAGTCGAAGTCGATCGCTGCCGGGTCCGTGACCGCGTACGCCCTGTTGCTGAAGGAATTCGGGTCGCGCCAGGCAGCCACCTGCTCGCGTAGTTCTTCGGGGACCGAGTCATCGGGCAAGGTGGTGAGGTCGACGTTCGGCTTTCTGTACGCCATGCGGCTCACGCGGTGGCGTTCGTTCGCCGGCAGGCCGATGAAGAAGTCCAGGCCGAGGGGAGCCGCGATCTCGTCGGCGAAGAAGCGGCCGGGAGTGCGGCCGGACACGCGGCGGATCACCTCGCCGACCAGCCAGCCCCAGGTTCGGCCGTGGTAGCCGTGCGCGGTGCCAGGGGTCCACACGGGGCGCTGCCTGGCCAGTGCGGCCGTCATCGGGTGCCAGGACAGCGCCTCGGCCAGTGGGACCGGGCGGTCCAACGTGACGAGGCCGGCCTGGTGGGACAGCAGCCAGCGCACCGGGATGTCTGCCTTGCCGTTCGCGGCGAACTCCGGCCAGTACTCGGCCACCGGCGCGTCCAGGTCCAGGAGGCCGCGCTGGGCCAGCATGTGCGCGGCGGTCGCGGTCGCCCCCTTGGTGGCCGAGTAGACGAGCTGGAGGGTGTCCCGCTCCCACGGGCGACCGGTGTCTCGGTCGGCGATACCGCCCCATAGGTCCACCACCGGTCGGCCGTCCTGGTACACGCAGACCGCCGCGCCAAAGTCTCCGTGCTGGGCGAAGTTTTCCGCGAACGCCTCGCGTACGGGCTCGAACCCGGCCGCGACGTCACCGCCGATCGTCGTCATGCCGCCCATCGTGGCACTCCACTCGCCCGTTTCCCGAAGCCGGGTTGCCTCCTGCGCCCGAGCGCGGGCATCCGGTTCAAGACGCGACGGGCAGGGCCTGGAGGCGGTCGCGGAACTCGCGGACTGCTGGGACGGCCTTGTGCGGTTCGAGTTGCTCGGCGAACTCCTTCAGGCGATCCAGTGCCCGTACAGAGCTGACCTTGTCTTCGAGGAGCGAGGCTCCGTAGTCCGCGGCGTCGAGGGCCCCGTCCAGGTCGTGGCCGACCAGTCGGGCTTCGGCGAGGCGGCTGGACCGGACGGCCCTGTCCCGGGGTGTCGCTTTGTGAACGGAGATCTCCAACAGGCTCGTTGCCTCCTCCACTTGGCCTGCACGGAGCAGCACTTTGCCCTCGGTGGACTTGAGTTGGGCCTCGCCGAACCAGTCGAGCCAGTCGGGATCTTCGCCCTCCGTGTGTCGGTCCCAGTAGGAGACGGCGCGATTCAGTGCCGTGCCGGCGCGCTGGTGGTCGCCGTCGCGGGAGAGCGCTTCGGCCTTGTGCAGGTGGAGGAAGGACTGGGTGTAGGGCGACAGGGTGCGAGGGGCGTTGTCGATGGCGGTGGAGATGAGGTCGACACGTTCAGCGGTCCGGCCGGCTTCGGAAACGTGGACGCCCATCTCCGCTAGCCTCGATCTTTCGTGACGGTCCGTCGGTTTCTTCGGCGGGCCGTTTCGGTTGTTCGGGCCGGTGGTGGGCACGCTGATGGCCTGGCTGTCGCGTCGGGTGGGCGCCGGGTTCCACTGCTCCGGTCGGGGTGGTGCTGTCGCAGGGACGGGAACGTGCTGGTCAACCGGGGTTCGGGAGGGCTTCGAGCCGTGCCAGGGCGTCGGTGATCACGTCGGTCCAGGGCCAGTGGCGGGCGAACCTCAGGTGCCGGCGACGGGCGGTGGTGACGAGTTGGGCGGCGGCGGAGAAGAGGCGGATCCGGAGACGACGGGGCTCCCACCTGCGGGTCTCGCCAGTCAGGGCGAGCATGGGCATCCATGCGAGGAGGTCGAGGGCGATCTGGACGATCTCCAGCCAGACCTGGTTCTGTGCGGTGTCGTGCAGGGGCAGGTTGCGTAGGCCGGTGGCTCGGGCGGCTCGGATGCGATCCTCGGCCCGTGCCCGCTGGCGGTGACGGAGCTCCAGTGCCGCGATCGGTATGACGGTGGTGTTGGTGGCGAAGCAGGTCAGCCGCAGTCCGTCGGCGTCGGTGATACGCAACTGGGCGCCGGGGTGCGGGCGTTCCTTGCGGACGATCAGCCGCATACCCTTCGGCCAGCCCTTGAGGCAGTCTCCGGTGATCTCAGCAACCCAGGCCCCGTCCCGGATCTCGCCGCCGGGATCGATCGCTGCCGTCCAGGCCGTGGCGGGGACCTTGAGGGCGGCCTGGTGAATCTGCTCGGTGATGGTCATGCCGACCGAGTACGACAACCATCGGCCGCGCCGGGCGAGCCAGGCGACGAACTCGTGGGTGCCGCCGCCGGAGTCGGCACGGATCAGCGTCTGCCGGCCTCGCCGGTAGCCCTTCGGTAGCTGGGCCAGGGCGAGTTGGGCCGCGGTGATGTGGTCGGTGGCGGTGTTGCTGCCTGCGTTTCCGGGCCGCAGCACAGCGGCCACCGGCTCGCCGGACCCGCCGGTGCCGTGGTCGACGAATCCCATCAGCGGGTGGTGTCCGAAGGTCTTCTTCCAGGTGGGGGCCGCGTCCTGCTTGTCGGAGTGGGAGATCACCAGGACGCCGTCCAGGTCAACGGTCACCTTCCCGCGGGCGTCCGGCGCCGCGTCGCCGGCCAGTTGCCAGACGTGTTCGCGGACGTGAGCTCGCGCCTGGCGGATCGCGGTCAGCGCACGGTTCCCACCGGCGGCGAGAGTGTCGATGAGCCGGGAGACCGTCGGATCTGAGGCCACCGGCCCGAACACGCCGGGCTCGGCCCGCAGCATGGCGACATCGGCGAGGCAGTCGCCGCCGAGCGCTACTGCAAGCGCGAGATCCAGCACCGTCTTGCCCGGATCGTGCACCGCGCGGGACTTCCGCCAGGGCGCCAGTGCCGTCGATATCGCCTGATCCAGACCGCACTTGCGGACCGTTTCCACCAGCAGCACGGCCCCGGTCTGCGAGACCACCCCGCGACCGCCGCCCCCAGCGCGGATACGCGGGTACGACCCGATACGCTTCTTCACCTGGAAAGTGCCTCCGACAGGGGCGGGAACAAGGGCCTAGACAATCCTCATTCTCGCTGGTCAGAGGCACTTTCTGCTGTCCTGATCACCTGCTGGACAGCCCACTTCGTGAAAGCGCGAGGCTAGGACGAAGGCGCCGAAGGCGTCGTCGCCGGCGGTGCGGGCGCTGCGCAAGGCGCCTACGTAGTACTGCTGTCCCGCGGACCGGAGCCCGGCGTCGTAGGCCATCCAGCCGGTCAGATGCGACACCTGTGCCGCCAGCCCGTAGAGGCGAAGGCAGATCTCGTCCGTGTACCGGCCCGCGCTCAGGAGGCCGGTGATCAGGGCGAAGTCACCGCGTGACTGTTCCAGGAGACGGGCACCGCCGAGCTGGTCGTCGAGCGTGCGGAGGGTGGTGATGCGCTGCTCGATCGTCGAGACCATCGTGTCGGTGACGCGATCGCCGTTGAGCGCCGAGGCGAAGGCGGACGGCGCCTCGGCCCGGCTCGCCGCCAGCCCTGTGAGGGCGGCACCGGTGATGGTGAGGAACCCCCGGCGGTCCAGGCGGCCACTACCCACCAGGTCGTCGAGCGCTTCGACGGTGCCGGCCTCGTTCCATGGAGCGGTGAGCCCGGTCACCTCCCATACGGGCAGCCAGCGCGGCCACTGCTCGGCCTGTAGCTGCTCGCTCGGGACCCGCAGCAGGTCTGCGAGGACGCGCTGCGCGTCTGCGTCGGGCTCTTGGCCCTGCTCCCATTTCCATACGGTGGTGCGGTTGGTCGCGAGCGGGATTCCGAGCGACTTTCCGTGGGCTTGCATGAGGCGGGCGAACTCCGCCTTGCCCCAGCCGCGGGACTGGCGGACGAAGGTCAGCGGGTGGACGGCTAACGGCTCACCGGGCACGTCATCACTCCCGTTCATCGCTCGCGGCGTTGCTCCGAGGCTACTGGTCCTGTACGCGCAGGGAAGGGCGTCCCCAAGAGGAACCCCCTGGAAACGTTCCGGGCTTGCAGTTCAGGACGTTGACTTGGTGTCAGCCGTCGGGGGCAGTGCGCAAGGCGCCGCTGCTCGGGCGGTTTCCCAGATCGGCGGCTCCATGTCTGCGCCCCCTATCGGGCATGGAGCCGCTCTCCAGTCCTTCGGAGGCGTTCACCATGCCCACCCTCGTCACTCGATTCGTTCTCTCGGGTATCAAGGAGGAGGTCTCTCCTGCCCGGCGCATGGTCGTGGACAAGGTTCGGGCGTGGGGCGTCCGCCTGGATGGCGAGACGACGGACGCGATCCGCCTTTTTTTGGTCTCCGAGCTGGTCACCAACGCCGTGCTCCATGGGGTGGGCCCCGTCACCGTGGAGTTGTGCCATCAGCCGGGCAGCCTGGTCATCGGCGTATTCGACAGCAGCGAGGCGATGCCGGAGGTCGATCATCCGGCCTTGGGTGCTGAAGGCGGGCGCGGACTCGGGTTGGTCGGCTTCTTAGCGGTCCGCTCAGGGTGAGAGCCCGTAGAGCACGGCAAGCGAGTCTGGGCGGAGGTGGCTCTCCCCAAGGCAGCTCCTGCCGTCCGCGCCGCTGTTCTGCGCCGGTTCTTCCTGGCCAGGCCGGGGCCTCGTGCCCGATCCGGGTCCGAGGCGCCCAGCTCGGCGACGGCCTGATGGGCCGCCACGCGGGAGGGCGGGTTCGTCTGCCGGATTCCGTGCATGCCCAACGCATCTGCCAGAGATTTAATGACCGACGGCCTGTCTAGCTCCAGCCGGATATGTTCGGCCTTGCTCAGCCAGCCGACCGTACGGCCGACGAGTCCAGCCAGGACTTCTTGCGACATACCGCGCCGCTGGCGATCTCAGGCGAATCGCCCGACGGGCACAGGTTGGTCACCGAGCTTGGCCTTGCTGCCGCACAAGATCCTCAAGTTGATCCAACCGCTCGGTGAGACGGCGCACGTCCCGATGCATCTCCGACAGATACTCAGTGATCTGCTCGAACTCGGCGCTTCGCTTCGGCGAGGCACCCTCACCGGGCAGTGCGACAAAGCTGCCTTTGCCCTGGTGAGAACTCGCGTAGCCGTCCTCACGGAGCCGAGAGATCGCCTGCCGGGCCACAGTACGCGACACGCTGTGCTCGGTCATCAGCTTCGCCTCTGAGGGCAACCTGTCGCCCGGTTCGAGTTCCCCGTTTCGGATCTTGCGCTTGAACTCGTCGGCGATCTGCAAGTACGCGGCCCGCCCGGCGGTGAAGTCGGCCATAGCCCCTCTCAGTGGTTGTCATACATAGTCCAGCACATCCCGCGCAAGGGAGTCGAGACCGACCACTTGACACAACAAGTAGTACGAGTTCATGCTCCCTCCAGAGATGGCGTACTAAGTACGTCAAGTAGTCGCATCTAGGAGCGCACTCATGCGTCAGATCCCTGTCGACACCTCCGCCGCCACCGTGACGGTCGCCCAGCCTCCCCAGAAGAAGATCCACGACCGCCGCTCCGGCGAGATCGCCATCGACGCAGAGACCGGCGCCGACCTGATGACCGTGGACGTAATGTTCGCGCTCAACGGTGCGGTCGAGATCCTAACCGTGACCGTCCCCGAGTCGGGCATTACTGGTGAACTGACGATGGGCACGCCCCTCGCGCTGACCGGTCTGACCGCCCGGCCGTGGGAGAACGAGTTCAACGGCCAGAAGCGGCACGGCATCGCCTTCCGCGCGGTCGCCGTTACCTCGCTGACCGTCGGCGCCTCGCGGCCAAAGGCGGCCTGATTACGATCTGGTTAACGGTCGCTCTGGTGCTGGTCGTCGCCACTGCGGGTCTCCTGCGCTGGCGGCTCCCCACCTGGCACTGGCTCACCTTCGGTGTCACCCTGACGAGTCTTCGGGTTCTATTCCGCTACGTATCTGTCATGGATGCCTGCGGGCTGACGGTCCCGCCCTCGTGCTGGCATCTCACACTGGCTCGGGCCACAAACCGACCGGTTCCTGGTCCCCGCGCCCGGCGCATCCTGCGTCTGCGACTGACCGGGCTGGTGCTGCGGCTCAAGCTCCGCTCTGGTCAAAACGCGTTCGACGTAGCGGCCTCGTGTGACCGGCTGCGGCACTCGTTCACCATGTACGGCGTAACCTGGCGAGAACTGCGCTCGGGCGTCGTGGAAGTGCAGGTGACCGGCTACGACGTGCTCAAGCGGGTGCAGGTGCCGACCAAGGGTGCGCTGCAGCCGGACTGTCGCCGTTCAAGCTCGCGTACTTGCCAGCCTGCACGGTGGCCATGACCAGGTGCCCCAGCGACTCGATGCGGACGCGCACGAGCCGGTCGTCCACCCGGACGGGCCTCACAGCGTGGGGTGGGGCGGCACACGGCGCCCGCTCGGCGGTCGCCTTCATGATGATGTCGACCACGGCCCCCAGCGGGAACAAGTGGACGGCTTCCCCCTCGTCCAACCCGACCCGCTTCGCCATGGCACCGACATTGATGCTGATACTCAGGTTCCGGTGGTCGTGACTCGGGCACTGACTGACGCCCTGCTGGGCTGTCCTCAAGTTGTTCTGTCCGGCTGCCGGAACCTGTTCTCATGGCTCCGGCCGGGCGGAACATGACCTGATAGGAGCTTGGTCAGAAGCCCCCTCAATGTCCTGTCTGTGCCATCCGGCCGGCGCCCACCTTCGGCTGGAAGGCAGCATCAGCATGACATCAGCGGTCGCGGACGACACCATGGACCAGGACGTGCTCGGCGGCGTCGACTCCCACGCCGACACCATCCACGTCGCGGTCATCAGCGACAACGGCGGCCACCTCGCGGACGCCGAGTTCGCCACCACCGCCGCCGGATACGCCGCGGCCCTGGCCTTCCTTGCCGCCCACGGCCACGCGAGGGCGATCGGCGTGGAAGGCACCGCCTCCTACGGCGCCGGCTTCACCCGCGCCGCCCGCGCGGCGGGCCTCGACGTCGTCGAGGTCAACCGACCCGACCGGGCCGAACGCCGCCGCATCGGCAAGTCCGACCCCATCGACGCCTACGCCGCCGCCCGCGCCGCCTTGTCCGGACGGGCCTCCAGCGCGCCGAAGGACGACACCGTCGCCGGCATACGCGCCCTGCACAACGCCGCCCGCTCAGCCGTCAAGGCCCGCACCGCCGCCCTCAACCAGATCACCCACATCCTCGTCACCGCACCCGAAAGCATCCGCGCCAGGTTCGGGCAGCTCAAGGGAGTCGATCGGACCGACGCCCTGGCCCGGCTGAGACCGGCCGGGGACGCAGTCCACACAGCGGTCCTCACCGCACTGAAGAGCCTCGCCCGGCGCGTCAAGGAACTCACGGCCGAGCATCAGGCCCTGACCCGGGCCCTCGACGGCGAGGTCACCACCAACAACCCCGGGCTGCAGGCCGCCCACGGCGTCGGCCCCGACACCGCCGCCCAGCTGCTGATCACCGCCGGAGGCAACCCCGAACGCCTGCGGACCGAGGCGGCCTTCGCCGCTCTCTGCGGAACCGCCCCCGTCCCCGCCTCCAGCGGCCGCACGAACCGGCACCGCCTCTCACGAGGCGGCGACCGGGCGGCCAACGCCGCCCTCTACCGCATCGCCCTGGTCCGTATGTCCAGCGACCCCCGCACCCGCGACTACGTGGCACGGAAGACTGCCAGCGGCCGAACCAAGAAGGAGATCATCCGGCTGCTGAAACGGGCCATCGCCCGGGAGATGTTCCGCTGCCCGACCACCACCGTCACCATCCCAGACATCGCCGACCTGCGACCCCTGCGGCAGTCGAAGAACATCACCCTCACCGCAGCGGCCCGCCACTTCGGAGTCTGGCCCGCCACCATCTCCACCCTCGAACGCGGAATCCGCCGAAACGACGACCTCGCCAACACCTACCGCGACTGGCTCACCGCCGCTTGACAGCCAATAGGAGCATCAAGGCCCGCGACGACCCCACGTACGGCAGCGGTCTCCACCTCGACTCCGCAGGTCAACAGACGCCACTCGCCTGCGCGACCAGCGCCTTGAATGGGACGGTCTCCTGGGGATCTGCCACGACCCCAGATTACGAGGGGATCTTGGAGTGGTCCCACAAAACGATCTGAATCCCGCCAGAGCCCTGTCCAGGCCGCTCGGCCACGATCCGGCGGACTTCCGCGCGCAACCCTCCGCACACCGGCTGCGCAAATGCGCTCCCCTTGGACCGGGCAGCCCGATCCGGGGCAGTCGCTCTCGCCGCGAAGAGGGCCCAGAACACGAGAAAAGCCAGGTCAGACGGGGTCTGACCTGGCTTTTGACTGAGCCGCCTTCGGGATTCGAACCCGAGACCTACGCATTACGAGTGCGTTGCTCTGGCCATCTGAGCTAAGGCGGCTGGTGTGTGCACCCAGCATGGGGTGCGCGACGGGGGCAAGTCTACACAGTTTCGGGAGGGGCTCCGACCACCGTCCGGGGCGGGCGGTAGGGGGCTAGGAGCAGCGCTTGCCGGCCTCGGGCGGGGTGCCGGTGAGCAGGTAGTGGTTGACCGCCCGGTCGATGCAGGCGGAGCCGCGGCCGTAGGCGGTGTGGCCGTCGCCGTCGTAGGTCAGGAGGGTGCCGGAGTCGAGTTGGTCGGCGAGGGAGCGGGCCCAGCGGTAGGGGGTGGCCGGGTCACGGGTGGTGCCGATGACGAGGATCGGGGCGGCGCCCCGGGCCTCGATGCGGTGGGGGGCGCCGGTCGCGGGGACGGGCCAGTGGGCGCAGTTCAGCGAGGACCAGGCCAGGCCGCGGCCGAAGACGGGGGAGGCGCGTTCGAAGGCGGGCAGGGCCTCGACGACCTCCTCCGGGGAGGTGAAGGCGGCGGGGAGGTCGAGGCAGTTGACCGCGGCGTTGGCGAACATGAGGTTGCCGTAGTCGCCGTCGGGGGCGCGCTCGTAGTAGGCGTCCGCGAGGGCGAGCAGTGCGCTGCCGTCGTGCTCGGTCATCGCGGCGGTCAGCGCGGTGCGCAGCCGGGGCCAGGCGCCCTCGTCGTACATGGCCGCGATCACCGCCGTCGTGGCCAGGGCCTCGCCGAGGTCGCGGTCCTGGTCGGAGGTGGTGAGGGGGGTGCGGTCGAGTTGCCGGAAGAAGTCCTGGAGCCGGGGGCCGACCTGTTGCGGCTCGTGGCCCAGGGGGCAGGCGGAGCGGGCGGTGCAGTCGCGGGCGAAGGCGGCGAAGGCGGTCTCGAAGCCGGCCGTCTGGTCCTCGTTGACGCGTTGCGAGGGGAGGGACGGGTCGAGCGCGCCGTCCAGCACCAGTCGGCCCGCGCGGCGGGGGAAGAGCCCGGCGTACGTGGCGCCGAGGAAGGTGCCGTACGAGGCGCCCACGTAGGTGAGCTTCCGGTCGCCGAGGGCGGCCCGCAGGAGGTCCATGTCGCGGGCTGCCTCCACCGTCGAGACGTGCGGGAGCACCCGGGCGGAGCGGTCCTGGCAGCCCTGGCCGAACTCGCGGAGCGCGGTGACGAGGGCCTGGCGTTCCCGCTGGTCGTCGGGGGTCACGTCGACCTGCACATGCGCGTCCATGCGGGCCCCGTCGAGGCAGCGGACGGGTTCGCTGCCGGCCACGCCGCGGGGGTCGACGGCCACCATGTCGTAGCGCGCCCGGACCTCGTCGGGGTAGCCCTCGCCCGCGTGGGCCTTGAGGTAGCCGACCGCCGAGCCGCCGGGGCCGCCCGGGTTGACCAGCAGGGAGCCCAGGCGCCCGCCGGGGCCGGTGGCCTCCTTGCGGGCCACCGCGAGCTTGATCTCACCGGCGCCGGGGCGGGCGTAGTCCAGGGGGGCGAGCAGGGTGGCGCACTGGAAGCCGGCGGGGGCGCAGTCGCGCCAGTCGAGTTCCTGGTCGTAGTACGCGGTCAGGGTGCCGGGGGCACCGGCCGGGCGGGCGTCCGTGAGGGACGCCTCGGTGCCGGAGCCGTGCACCGCGCAGCCGGGGAGCAGCAGGGCCAGCGCGGCGAGCACGGGCAGCAGGGTGCCCGCCGCGCGGCGGCCGCGGGGGCGCCGGCCGCGGACGGGCGGACGTCCGGGGGACGGGCGGCGGGGCGGGGAACCGCAGGCCCGCCCGACGGGGGACGGGGGTCGGTTCCCGACGGGGTGGCTCGGACCGCTGCGGAGGGTGGCGCGCATCCATCGACATTACTGTGCGCCACCGTGTGGTCACTCGAAGATCCCGGGGTGATCGGCTCGTACGAGTGAAAGTCGAGGTACGGGCCCGTGGTGCGGAACCTTGCCGGGCGGGCGTGGTGGGCGGGGCGACGTCAACCACACGGCGTCAACCACGGAACGTCAACCACGGGGCGTCAGCGGGCGGCGGCAAGGGGGCCGTGGGTGCTCAGCCGGCCCGCAGGGCCATCGTCATCGCCTCGACGGCGAGCAGGGGGGCGACGTTGCGGTCCAGGGCGTCCCGGCAGGCGGCGATGGCGTCGATCCGGCGGAGCGTGGACTCCGGGCCGCTCTCCCGGGCCAGCCGTTCCAGGGTGTCCTCCGCCCCGGCGTTGGCGAGGGCGAGTCGGGTGCCGAGTTGGAGGGCGAGCACATCGCGGTAGAAGCCGGTGAGTTCGGTGAGGGCGAGGTCGAGGCTGTCCCGCTGGGTGCGGGTCCGGCGGCGCTTCTGCCGGTCCTCCAGTTCCTTCATCACGCCCGCCGTGCCGCGGGGCATCCGGCCGCCCTGGGCCGCGCCGAGGGCCGCCTTCAGCTCCTCGGTCTCCTTGGCGTCGAGTTCCTCGGACATCTCCTTGGCGTCCTCGGCCGCCGCGTCGATCAACTCCTGGGCGGCGCGCAGGCAGCCGCCGACGTCCGCCACCCGCAGCGGCAGCTTCAGGACGGCGGCCCGCCGTTCGCGGGCGCGCGGGTCGGTGGCGAGGCGGCGGGCGCGGCCGATGTGGCCCTGGGTGGCCCGGGCTGCGGTCCGGGCGGCGTCCGGTTCGATGCCGTCGCGGCGCACCAGGACGTCGGCGACGGCGTCCACCGAGGGGGTGCGCAGGGTGAGGTGGCGGCAGCGGGAGCGGATGGTCGGGAGCACGTCCTCCAGGGAGGGTGCGCACAGCAGCCAGACCGTGCGGGGCGCGGGCTCCTCCACGGCCTTCAGCAGGACGTTCGCGGCGCCTTCGGTGAGCCGGTCGGCGTCCTCCAGGACGATCACCTGCCAGCGTCCGACCGCCGGGGAGAGCTGGGCGCGGCGGACCAGGTCGCGGGTCTCCTTCACGCCGATCGACAGCAGGTCGGTGCGGACCACCTCGACGTCGGCGTGGGTGCCGATCAGGCTGGTGTGGCAGCCGTCGCAGAAGCCGCAGCCGGGGGCGCCGCCGAGCGCGCGGTCCGGGCTGACGCACTGGAGGGCGGCGGCGAAGGCCCGGGCGGCGGTGGCCCGGCCGGAGCCGGGGGGGCCGGTGAACAGCCAGGCGTGGGTCATCCGGGAGCCCTCGGGGGCGGCCGGTTCGGTGCCCTCCCCCGTCCGGGCCGCGGTGACGAGCGCGTCGGCGTCCCGGGCGGCGGCGGCGAGTTGCTCGCTCACCCGTTCCTGGCCCACCAAGTCGTCCCATACGGTCATGGGCTGCCGCCTTACCTTCGTTCCGTCCGTGCGCCGCGGACCGCGGCGCACGCGCGGCCGGGCCGTCCCGCCGTCCATTCTGGACGACGCCACCGACAGTCCGGACCGGGGCGCGGGTCAGCGGCGACGCTTCGGCCCGCCCCAGCCGTCCCGGGGGTCGGAGTCGTCGTGGTGCGGACCGAGGAGTTCGTCCGCGAGGCTGGGCAGGTCGTCCAGCGGGGTCTCCTCCGCCCAGTCGGACGGGGGACGCCGGGGCACGCCCCGTTCGTCGAGCTGGGGCAGTTCCGCGGTGCGGTCGTTGGGCCCGAGCACTCCGCTGCGCGGGCGGCGGGAGCCGCCGGCGGCGGGCTCGTCGCGGAAGTAGCCGGGCGGCACCCGGTCGGTCGGGGCGTCGGCGGCGCGGTCCCCGGGCACCTGGGGCAGCACTGCGGTCTCGTCCTCCGGCCCGGTGGGGCGGAAGCGGGGCAGGGTGGCCGTGTCGTCCTCGGCTCCGGCGGGGGTGCGGCGGGGCGGGTCGGCGACGACCGGGGTCTGCACGGTCTCGTCGTCCGGGAGGCTGATCGACCGGGCGCCCTTGGTCGGTTGCGTGCGGTTCGGTGCCGCTTCCTTCTTCTTCAGGTCGGCCTTGGAGCGGTTCCGGGCCGCTTCGGCCAACGCCTCGGCCTCGGCTTCCGCCTTGGCCTTGGCCGCGGCGCGGGCCCGGGCGGCCTTCGCCTGCCGGTCCTCCTCCACCCGGCGCGCCTCTTCGGCCTCGCGGGCCTCTTCCGCCCGGCGGGCCTCCTCGGCCTGCCTGGCCTCTTCGGCCTTGCGGGCCTCCTCGGCGCGGCGCGCCGCCTCCGCGGCCTCCGCAGCCCGCCGGGCCTCCTCGGCCTTCAACAGGGCTTCCTCGGCCTTGCGCTGGCGTTCCCGGCGGCGTGCCTCGGCCTCGGCCTTGAGGCGGGCCTCCTCCTCGGCCTCGCGCTTCAGCCGCTCCTCCTCCGCCTTGCGGGCGGCCTCCTCCGCCAGGCGCTTGCGCTCGGCCTCCTCCGCGGCCCGGCGGGCCTCCTCCTCGCGGCGGCGGGCCTCCTCGGCCCGCCGGCGGGCCTCCTCGGCCTGGCGTTCGGCCTCGCGGCGCTGGGCCTCCTCCAGCTCGCGCCGCTTGCGCTCCTCCTCCTCGGCGCGCAGCTTGGCGAGTTGTTCCTGGCGCTCGCGTTCCAGCCGCTCCTCCTCGGCCTTGCGGGCGGCCTCCTCTTCGAGGCGCTTGCGCTCGGCCTCCTCGGCGGCCCGGCGGGCCTCCTCCTGCGCCTTGACCTCGGCTTCGGAGAGCGGCAGCAGGACGTCGAGGCGGTTGCGGACGACGGTGGTGACGGCCTCGGGCTCCTGGCCGGCGTCGACGACCAGGTAGCGGCCAGGCGCGGCGGCGGCGAGGGTGAGGAAGCCGGAGCGGACCCGCTCGTGGAACTCGATGGGTTCCGACTCCAGCCGGTCGGGGGCTTCGGTGAACCGTTCGCGGGCGGCCCGCGGGTCGACGTCGAGGAGGACCGTGAGGTGCGGGACCAGTCCGTCGGTGGCCCAGCGGGAGATCCGGGCGACCTCGGTCGGCGACAGGTCGCGGCCCGCGCCCTGGTAGGCGACGGAGGAGTCGATGTACCGGTCGGAGATCACCACGGCGCCGCGGGACAGGGCGGGGCGGACCACGGTGTCGACGTGTTCGGCGCGGTCGGCCGCGTACAGCAGGGCCTCGGCGCGGTGCGAGAGGCCGGCGTCGGAGACGTCCAGCAGGATCGAGCGCAGCCGCTTGCCGACCGGGGTGGCGCCCGGTTCGCGGGTGACGACGACCTCGTGGCCCTTGCCGCGGATCCACTCGGCGAGCGCCTCGGCCTGGGTGGACTTGCCGGCGCCGTCGCCGCCCTCCAGGGCGATGAAGAAGCCGGTGTCCGCCGGGGCCTGGGCCGGGTCGGAGCCGCGCAGCGCGTCCCGCAGGTCCTGGCGGAGCGGGACGCCGGAGCGGTCGTCGGCGCGGGCGAGGACGAGGGCGGCGACGGGCAGCAGCAGCGCGCCGACCAGCATCAGCGTGAAGGCGGCGCCGCCGTGGTCGAAGACGAACTTGCCGTTGGCTAGGCGGTGCGGCCCGATCAGCCCGGCGAGCACCGGGGCGAGCACCGCGCCCAGGGCGGTGAACACGCGCACCACGGCGTGCAGGTGCTCGGTGGTGCGGGCGCGGCGGTACTCCTCGGTCTCCAGGTCGAGGAGGGCGTGCCCGGTGTGCGCGGCGACGCCCGCGCCGGTGCCGGCGAGGGTCAGGATCAGCAGGACCGTGGTGACGTCCGGGACGAGTCCGGCCGCGAGCAGGGCGATGCCGGTGGTGGCGATGGCCAGGGCGAAGAGCCGGCGCCGGGAGAGCAGGGGCAGCACGGCGGGGCCGAGGCGGATGCCGAGGACGGTGCCGCCGGTCAGGGCGAGCACCTGGAGCCCGTAGAGGACGGGCCCCCCGCCGAGGTCGGCGGCGAGCAGGGCGGCGACCGCGACGGCGACGGAGATCGCGGCGGCGACCGCGGCGCAGGCGAGGACAAGCAGGGTGAGGGCGCCGGTGCGGCCCTTGTCGGGGCCGGTGCCGGTGCGCGGGGGCCGCAGGCCCTCCAGCGGGGAGCGGGCCCGGGGGGTCGGCGTCGCGGGCAGGGCGAGGAACCACAGGACGGACAGCGAGGCCGCGAAGAGCCCGGCGGCGGCGTAGCCGGCGAGGGCCGCCTGGTGGGCGCCGAACCAGTCGATGCCGGTGCCGAGCAGGTTGCCGAGCAGGGTGACTGCGACGAGCAGAGCGGCGGCCAGCGGGAGGGAGACGAAGCCGGTGCGCAGGAACAGCGCGCGCAGCGTTCCCAGGTGGTCGGGGAGCGGGCGGACCGCCGCCCCCTCGGCCGGGGGCGCGGGCAGCAGTGCGGGGGCGGCGCTCTCCCGGCAGACCGTCCAGAAGCGTTCGGCGACGCCGAGGACGAAAGCGGTGACCAGCAGCAGCGTCAGGGCGCTGCCGGGGGTCCAGTCCAGCCACAGCGGGGCCAGGATCAGCAGGACCGCGCGCAGGCCGTCGGCGGTGATCATGGTCCAGCGGCGGTCGAGGTAGCCGCCGGGCGAGGTGAGCGAGGTGAGCGGGCCGAGCAGGACCGCACCGGTCAGCAGGGTGGCGAGGGCGCGGGCGCCGAGGACGGCGGCGACGGCGAGTGCGGCGCCCCGGTACTCCCCGCCGAAGGCGGCTTCGGAGACGGCCGCCCGCAGCGTCAGCAGCACCAGGACCAGCAGGGCGAGGGCGTCCGCGACCCCGGAGACGAGTTGGGCCCCCCAGAGGCGTTTGAGCGGGCCGTTGCGCAGCAGGCCGCGGATCGCACGCTCTCGGGAATCGGCGACCAGGGCGGTGTCGGGGGCCGGTTTCCCGGCCGTTGGCTGCTCGGCTCGCGTCATCCTGACAGCCTATCCGCCCGTGCGGACACCGGACGGCGCACCGGCGCGGACCGGGGTCGGATCGCTCGTGCGTGCGGGCTGCGCAGGCCCGGGACGCCCGGGGCCCCGCCGCCCGCACGGGCGGCGGGGCTCTCCGGTCAGTCCTCGGCGGCGGTGGCCTTGGCCGTCGTCTTCTTGGCGGCCGTCGTCTTCGCGGCGGTCTTCTTCGCCGTGGTCTTCTTGGCGGCCGTCTTCTTGGCGGTGGTCGCCTTCTTCGCGGGCGCCTTCTTGGCCGGGGCCTTCTTGGCGGCCTTCTTCGCCGTCTTCTTGGCGGGGCCCTTGGCCCGCTTCTCGGCGAGCAGTTCGTAACCGCGTTCGGGGGTGATCTCCTCGACGCTGTCGGCGGCCCGCAGCGTCGCGTTGGTCTCCCCGTCGGTGACGTACGGCCCGAAGCGGCCGTCCTTCACCACCACCGGCTTCCCGCTGACCGGGTCCTCGCCCAGTTCCTTCAGGGGCGGCTTGGCCGCGGCCCGACCGCGCTGCTTGGGCTGGGCGTAGATGGCGAGCGCCTCGTCCAGGGTGATGGTGAAGAGCTGGTCCTCGGAGGTGAGCGAGCGGGAGTCGGTGCCCTTCTTGAGGTAGGGCCCGTAGCGGCCGTTCTGCGCGGTGATCTCCACGCCCTCGGCGTCGGCGCCCACCACCCGCGGCAGGGACATCAGCTTGAGGGCCTCGTCCAGGGTGACGGTGTCCGGGGACATCGTCTTGAAGAGCGAGGCGGTCCGCGGCTTGACGGCGTTCTTGCCGGTCTTCGGGGTGCCCTCGGGCAGCACCTCGGTGACGTACGGGCCGTAGCGGCCGTTCTTGGCGACGATCGGGTGGCCGCTGACCGGGTCGGTGCCGAGTTCGAAGTCGCCGCTGGGCTTGGCCAGCAGTTCCTCGGCGTGGGCGACGGTCAGCTCGTCGGGGGCGAGGTCCTCGGGGACGTCGGCGTGCTGGTACCCCTCGGCGCCGCGCTCGCCGCGCTCGACGTAGGGGCCGTAGCGGCCGACGCGCAGCACGATGCCGTCCCCGACGGGGAACGAGGACACCTCGCGGGCGTCGATGGCGCCGAGGTCGGTGACGAGTTCCTTGAGGCCGCCGAGGTGGTCGCCGTCGCCGTTGCCGGCTTCGGCGGCGCCGCCGGCGTCCCGGGCCTCGCCCTCGCCGAAGTAGAACCGCTTGAGCCACGGCACGGCCTGGGCCTCGCCGCTGGCGATGCGGTCGAGGTCGTCCTCCATCTTGGCGGTGAAGTCGTAGTCGACCAGCCGGCCGAAGTGCTTCTCCAGCAGGTTGACCACGGCGAAGGACAGGAAGGAGGGGACGAGCGCGGTGCCCTTCTTGAAGACGTAGCCGCGGTCCAGGATGGTGCCGATGATCGACGCGTAGGTGGACGGGCGGCCGATCTCGCGCTCTTCGAGCTCCTTGACCAGGCTGGCCTCGGTGTAGCGGGCGGGCGGCTTGGTGGCGTGGCCGTCGACGGACAGGGCGTCGGCGGAGAGCGGGTCGCCCTCGTTCACCTGCGGCAGCCGGCGCTCGCGGTCGTCCAGTTCGGCGTTGGGGTCGTCGGCGCCCTCGACGTACGCCTTGAGGAAGCCGTGGAAGGTGATCGTCTTGCCGGAGGCGGAGAACTCGGCGTCCCGACCGTCCGCGGCGGTGCCGGCGATCTTGACGGTGACGGAGTTGCCGACGGCGTCCTTCATCTGGGAGGCGACGGTGCGCTTCCAGATCAGCTCGTAGAGCCGGAACTGGTCGCCGGTGAGTCCGGTGGCGGCGGGGGTGCGGAAACGATCACCCGAGGGGCGGATCGCCTCGTGCGCCTCCTGGGCGTTCTTGACCTTGCCGGCGTAGGTGCGCGGCTTGTCGGGCAGGTAGTCGGCCCCGTACAGCTGGGTGACCTGGGCGCGGGCGGCGGCCACGGCCGTGTCGCTGAGGGTCGTGGAGTCCGTCCGCATGTAGGTGATGAAGCCGTTCTCGTACAGCTTCTGCGCGACCTGCATCGTGGCCTTCGCGCCGAAGCCGAGCTTGCGGCTCGCCTCCTGCTGGAGGGTGGTGGTGCGGAACGGCGCGTACGGGGAGCGGCGGTACGGCTTGGACTCCACCGAGCGGACCGCGAACCGGGCCTGCTCCAGGGCGGCGGCCAGCGCGCGGGCGGCCGCCTCGTCGAGGTGGAGGGTGTTGGCGCCCTTGAGGCGGCCGAGCGAGTCGAAGTCGCGACCCTGGGCGACCCGCTTGCCGTCGACGGAGGTGAGCCGGGCGACCAGCGAGGCCGGGTCGGAGGCGTCCCCGGTGCGGCCGGTGCCGAAGGTGCCGGTGAGGTCCCAGTACTCGGCGGAGCGGAAGGCGATGCGCTCGCGCTCCCGCTCGACGACGAGCCGGGTGGCGACGGACTGGACGCGGCCCGCCGACAGCCGCGGCATGACCTTCTTCCACAGGACGGGCGACACCTCGTAGCCGTACAGGCGGTCGAGGATGCGGCGGGTCTCCTGGGCGTCGACCAGCTTCTTGTTCAGTTGGCGCGGGTTGGCGACGGCCTCGCGGATCGCGTCCTTGGTGATCTCGTGGAACACCATCCGGTGGACGGGGATCTTGGGCTTCAGCACTTCCTGGAGGTGCCAGGCGATGGCCTCGCCCTCGCGGTCCTCGTCGGTGGCGAGGAAGAGTTCGTCGGATTCGCTGAGCAGGTCCTTGAGCTTCTTGACCTGGGCCCGCTTGTCGGCGTTGACGACGTAGATGGGTTGGAAGTCGTGCTCGACGTCCACCCCGAGGCGGCGCACCTCGCCCGTGTACTTCTCCGGGACCTCGGCGGCCCCGCTGGGGAGGTCGCGGATGTGCCCGACGCTCGCCTCGACGACGTAGCCGGGGCCGAGGTAGCCCTTGATCGTCTTCGCCTTGGCAGGCGACTCGACGATCACGAGTCGGCGGGTCTCGCTGGTCGGGGACAACTTCTGCTCTTCTCTCCGGTCGGCGCTCGTTGACGCTGCGATGCGTCTCGTCGGCGGGTGCGGAACGGCGCCCGCACGCTGTCGCTGCGGAGTGTGACGGTACATCCCGCCCCCGTGTCAAACGGGAAAAGCCCGCAACGGCCACTCGAACGGTAACCCGACTACCACCTTTCCTGCCGCCCGGAGTGCCGACGGGGCCGAAGCACGTGCTGCGCCGGCGGCGAACAGCGGACGCGCCCCGGCCGGCCGGGGCCGACCGGGTGGCGGGATCCCGCCGCGACCGGCGCCCGGCCGGGACGGACGACGCCGGGAGGGTCAGAGCTGGGCGAAGCACCAGAGGGCGAGCAGCAGTGCGAGCGCTCCCACGGTGGCCGCCACCGTCGCGGACCTGGTCCGGGCCACCCCCTCCGCGACCGGCAGCCCCTGCCACAGCCGGGCGCCCGTCCACACCAACAACGCGGCCCCGAACAGGGCGAACACCAATCCCGCGAAGATCGCCGGCGCACTCTCCATGGCCCTCAGCCTTCCGTTCCCCGGACCCCAGCGGTGGGAGGCTGGCAGGTGCGGACGTCGGCGTGGCGAACCGCGGGTGAACGCCGGCCCGCCGGCCGGGTGAAACCGTGCCGCGGACGGACCGGTGTCCCCGGCGACTGCCGGTCGGACCGCGCGGGGCGGCGGGCCGGGCCCGGATCAGCCGGTGACCGGCTCCAGGAAGCCCTGTTCGACCAATGACCGGATCTGTGCGGGGGTGTTCGACCTCAGCACCACCGGGTCCTCGCCCAGCAGTTGGGCGATGGCGTCCAGGATGCGGCCGGCGGTCATCGAGCCGTCGCACACCCCGGCGAACCCGGCGCCCACCGTGTCGACCCGGGCGGCCCGGCGCATGCCCCGGTTCTGACGCAGCACCACGTGCTCGGGGTCCTCCGCGCCCGGCAGCCCGACCTGTTCCTGCACCACCTCGGCCGCGAGCCGGAAGCGGTCGGCCAGCAGGGCGGCGTCGTCGTGGTCGCGCAGGTAGTCCTGGCGGGCGAAGTGGGCGCGGACGGCGTCCCCGAGGGGCTGCTCCACCGGGTGCGGCCACTCCTCCACGGTGATCGAGGTGCGGGGCGCGCCGGTGCGGCGCAGGGTGATCCAGCCGAAGCCCACGGCGCGGGTGTCGAGGGCGGCGAACTCGTCGAGCCAGGCGTCGTAGCGGGCGGCGTACGCGGCCGGGTCGGCACGGTGGTCGCCGGCGTCCCGCAGCCACAGTTCCGCGTACTGGGTGACGTCCTGGACCTCGCGCTGCACGATCCAGGCGTCGCAGCCGCGCGGCACCCAGGACCGCAGCCGCTCCGTCCAGTCCTCGCCGTCCACGTGCTGCCAGTTGGCGAGGAACTGCGCGTACCCGCCCGGGTTGAGCCGCTCCCCCGCCTGCTGGACGAGCGCCCGGCACAGGGCGTCGCCGCTCATGCCGCCGTCGCGGTAGGTGAGCCGGGCCCCGGGCGAGATCACGAACGGCGGGTTGGAGACGATCAGGTCGAAGGTGCGGTCGCCGACCGGTTCGAACAGCGACCCCTCCAGCACCTCGGCCGCGGGCGCCCCGGAGAGGGCGAGGGTGAGCCGGGTGACGTGCAGGGCGCGCGGATTGAGGTCGGTCGCGGTGACCCGGGTGGCGTGGCGGGAGGCGTGCAGGGCCTGGATGCCGGAGCCGGTGCCGAGGTCCAGCGCGGCGCCGACCGGGGTGCGCACGGTGATGCCGGCGAGGGTGGTGGAGGCGCCGCCCACGCCGAGGACGACGCCCTCCTCGGCGGGTGCGCCGTCCGCCCCGGCGGCCCCGCCGGCGCCCCCGACCGCGCACCCGAGGTCGGAGACGATGAACCAGTCCTCGCCGTCGGGCCCGCCGTAGGGCCGGACGTCGACGCTCGCCGCGAGTTCGTCCCCGCCCACCGCGGTCAGCCATCCGGCGGCCTCGCAGGCGGCGACCGGGAGCACCGCGGCGAGCCGGGCGCGGGGCACCGGCTGCTGGAGCAGGAACAGCCGGACGAGGGAGTCCAGGGGCCCTTCGCCGCGGCTGGCGCGCAGCGCGGGCACGGTCTCGCCGCGGGCGAGCGCCGCGTAGGCGGGGGCGCCGAGCAGTTCCAAGAGGCCGTCCGCGGTGAAGTCGGCGGCGAGCAGGGCCTCTCGCAGCAGGGCGGCGGTGCCGGGGCCGGGCGGCGCGTCGGCCCCGGCCGGTGGGCCGGGGGGCGTCGGTGCTCCGGGGGCCCCGTCCCCGGGGGCCGTGGAGGATGCGGGAGGACCGTCGAGCGCGGGCAGCCGGGAGAGAGTCACGCCGCCATTGTCACCCGCCGGGCGGCCGGAGGACGGCCGCGTGTCCGCCGGCCGGCCGGGGCCGCCGGCGGGCGCACGGCCGTCCGGGACGCTTCGCGGGGACCGCGCCCGCCCGAGCGTCAGCCGGTGGCCGCGGCCGGGGCGGTGCCGGCGACCTTGCAGCTCTCCTGCTTCTGCATGGCCTTGCCCACGTCGCCCTCCTCCAGCTTCTTGAGGGCGTCGGTCCCGCTCCGGCCGAGCTTGATCAGCTCGCCGGCGACGTCGTCGAGGCCGCTGGCGAACTGGCCCTGGTCCTCGGTGTCGAGGCCGTCGACCTGCTTCTTCAGCCCGGCGTACGCGGCGGAGATGGCGTTCAGCTCCTTGACCGCGTTCTGCTGCTTGGTCTCGCCCTCGTCGACGGGCGGGGCGCCGGCCTCGTGCACGGCCGTGCCGATCGCCTTGTAGGCATCGGACATGTCCTGGAACGCCTTGGAGTCCGTCGTCTTGACGTCCTCCGGCTTGCTGTTGTCGGCGGTCTGCGCCTGGATCGCCTTGTTGGCGCCCTCGATCTTCTTCGCCTGGGGCTGGACGGCGTCGCAGACCGTCTTGGCCCACTTGTCGAGCTTCTCGTTGCCGTCGTCGCCGCATCCCGACAGGGCCAGTACGAGTACCGCACCGCCGGACAGTGCGACAGCGAGCTTCTTGTTCACCGGATCGGTCCCTTCCGTGGCCTCTCGGCCCCGGAACATACACGGCGGCCGGTGGAGCACCGCCGCGGGGGCATCCGCTCCACCCCCTTTTGAAGCCATTTGCACCAAGAGCCGTGGCGCCCGGGGGAGAGAAGACTCACGACGGGGCCGGGCAGCCCCGGCAGACGCGGACGACGGGGTCCGGGTCACCCCAACGGATCGGGCCCACCGGCGTGTTGCGGCTCCCGGTGCGCTCCGTCGACCTCCGCCGCGCCGTGCGGTCCGTGGTCCCGGCGGGCGACGGCGGCGCGGACGGCGACGAGGACGAGCACCGTGCAGGCGGTGACCGCGACCAGGGCGCGGACCAGGGGGTCGGCACCGGGGCCGGGGCCGAGGGCCTGGACCACGGGCACGATCAGCAGGGCCGCCGTTCCCATCGCGGTCAGCAGCGGGTCGACCGCCGGTCCCACGGTGTCCCGGAACGGGCCGCCGGCCGCGCCGGGCCCCGTGCCGCACCGGTCCCCGGGGCCGTTCGGGACCCCTTCGCCGGCGTGGGCGAGGAACGCCGCCAACAGGACGCCGGTGGCGATCGCGCCGGCGAGGAACGCGCCGAGCGGGCCGGGGCCGAGGGCGAAGCCGACCGCCACGGGGGCGAGGACCGCGAGCAGCCCGGGGGCCGGCGACTCCCGCAGCGCGTCCCGGGTGCACAGGTCGACCACCCGTCCGTACCCGGGCCGCTCGGTGCGCTCGGTGATCCCGGGGCGCTCCCGGAGCTGCCGCCGCGCCTCCCGCACCACGGCGTCCGCCGACCGGGTCGCCGCACCGATCGCCGCCCCCGCGAACAGGCACACCACCGCCGCGCCCGCGAGCAGCCCGAGCAGATGGGCGGGGTCCGCCGCGAGGTGCGGCGGACCGGCGGCGCCTCGGGAGGCGCCGAGCAGGGCGGTGGCCGCGAGGGCGGACGCGGCGACGGCGACCATCCGGGCGACCGCCCCGGCGGCGTCCCCGAGCACGCCCGGTCCGGCGAGCACCCGGGAGCCCGCCCCGTGCGCCTCGGCGGAGATCCCGAGGACGCCCCGCGCGGTGTCGGTGACGGGGCCCAGCGCGTTCACCGCGACGAGCACGCCGACCGTGGTCAGCAGCCCCGAGCCGGCGAGCGCCACCGCGAACAGGGCCAGGGCGGTCGACGCGCCGCCGAGCAGGAACGCCCCGGCCGCGGTGAGCCCGACGAGCAGGGCGGTGCCCGCGGCGGCCCGCAGCGCGGCCCCGGTACCGACCACGGCGGCCGGCCCCCCGGGGCCGGGCCCGGGGCGGCGAGCAACCCCCGCGAACCGTCGGGTGAGGGCCGCCGCGGCAATGCCGAGGGCGACGGCGGTGCACACCAGGACCCGGGGGTCGCCGGCCGCGGCCCGTACGGCGGGGTCGGTCACCCCGGCCAGGGCGGCGAAGGAGGACGGCAGTCCGAGGAACGCCGCCACCCCGACCAGGGCCAGGGCGGTTGCCGCGGCGACGGGGAAGCCGCGGCCGATCGCCGCCGTCCCGCTCGGGTCGGTTCGCCGCGGGCCCGCCGCGAGGATCCCGATCGTCGTGGCGACCACGCCGATGGCGGACACCAGGAGCGGGACGGCCAGCCCGACGTCGCCGAGGGCGGCCCGGCCGAGGAGCAGCGTGACGACGAGGCTCACCGCGTGGGACGCGAAGAGGTCGGCGGCGGTGCCCGCGCCGTGTCCGACGCCGTTGCCCACCAGGTCGGCGAGGGCCGCGGCGTGGCGCGGGTCGTCCTTGGCCACGTCCCGGCCGCCGGCGGTGACCAGCCCGGCCCCCGGGTCGGCGGCGTGGGCGAAGAGGCCCCCGCCGAGCCGGAGGAACACGGCGACGAGGGCGGCGCCCAGCCCGAAGCCGGTCAGCACCTCGGGGGCGTCCGCCGCGTGCACCAGCACCGTGCCGCAGGCCCCCAGCAACGCGAGGCCGGCCGTGAGAACGCCGACCGCACCGCCGGTGCGGAACGCGAGCCGTGCGGTCCGGCGGAGGACCGCGGCCCCGGGCGCGGTCCCGGTGGTGAGGGGTCCGGGCCGGCGCGGCTCGCCGAGGACGGCGGCCCGGGAGGCCACCGCGACCCGTGCGCCGCCGAGGACCGCGAGGCGCGTGCCGAGGTGGCCGGAGAGCGCCGCGAGCCCGGCGCCGAGCAGGAAGGACACCGATCGGCCGGCGCGCTGGTTCCCGTCGGCGGCGGGAAGCAGGAGCAGCAGGGCGCAGCCGATCGCCACGAGGAGGGCGAGGGTGCGCAGGTGGCGGGTGAGGTGGGTGCGCGCGCCTTCCCGCACGGCGGCGGCGATCCACTTGGTGCGGTCGGTGCCTTCGTCGGCCGCGCGGATCCGGTGCGCCAGGACCGCGGCCACCAGGAGGGCGGCCACGGCGACGGTCGCGGCGGCCATGACGGTCAGGCGGAGGTCCGTCGTCAGGACCGCGGCGGCGTGGCTGGTGTCCGGCCGGGGGTGGGGTTGCGCCATTCGTCCTTCTCCGTGCCGGGGGCGCGGCCCGTGCCCCGTCCCCGCGGCCGGACGGGCCCGTGCCGTGAACGTGCTCGTGGCTCGTAGGGGGTGCGGGTGGTGCCGGGGCCGCCGCGGGAGGCCCGGTCCCGGCGCAAGGGCCCTGACGGGCCCCGCCGGGCGGGGGTGTGGGCCTGGCCCGGGGGTGGGGTGGTTCGGGGGCGCCGGGGTGGGCGGCCCGTCCGCAGGAGCACGGTAGTGGGCGGCGGTGCGGTCACCGGAAGGGCGCGGGTGCGTGTCGGGATTTCTCCGTGCGAGGACGCCCGAACGGGTGGCGCACCCGGCGGGCCCGGGCCCGCCGGGGCCCTGGGGCCGCCTCGGCCCGGCGGCGGGGCGCGGGGGTGGTGCGGGGCGCACCGGGGGCGGGCGGCGGGGGCGTGAACACCCGCGGGCCGCCGCTGGGGGTGCGGGGGGTTACGGGACCGGGGTGGGCCAGGTCATGCGGATGGCACCGCCGGACGGGTCGGAGGTGACCTCGACGTCGTCCACCAGGCCGCTGATCACCGCGAGGCCCATGTCGTCCTCGCTCTCGGCGTCCTCCTCGGAGCCGACCGCGTCCGGGGCTGAGCGGGGGGCCTCGTCGCCGACCACGATGGAGAACTGCTTCTCCTCCTCGATCAACTGCACCTGCACCGGCGCGTCGATGCCGGCGTCCTGGTGCAGGCCGACCGCACGGGTGCACGCCTCGCCGACCGCGAGGCGGACCTCGTCCAGGACGGCCTCGTCGACACCTGCTCGGCGGGCCACGGCGGCCGCGACCAGTCTGGCGGTCCGCACGTGTTCGGGGAGTGCGCTGAAACGGAGTTCCACGGTTGCCATGCGTCCCCCTCGGACGGGCCGACGTGCTGTTCGGGGGGCCGGGCCAGGGGCCCGGCCCCCCAGGGTCGTACGACCTCCCCGGGCCTGGCCCGGGGAGGGTCGGTCGTCAGTCGGTGGCGGCGACGGCGTCCTCGACCGAGGTGTGGATCGGGAACACCTTGGTCAGGCCGGTGATGCGGAAGATCTTCAGGATGCGCTCCTGGTTGCACACCAGACGCAGCGAACCCTCGTGGGCGCGCACCCTCTTCAGCCCGCCCACCAGTACGCCGAGCCCGGTGGAGTCGAGGAAATCGACGCCCTCCATGTCGACGACCAGGTGGAAGCTGCCGTCGTTCACCAGCTCGACCAGCTGCTCCCGCAGCTTGGGCGCGGTATACACATCGATTTCGCCACCGACCTCGACGACCGTACGATCGCCGACGGTACGGGTCGACAGGGACAGGTCCACAGATCCTCCAGCACCTTGCTATCGAGCGGTCGCCCCTCGGGACACCTCGGCTTGAACCCCCGGGACGGATCGCCAGCCGCGTGGGCATTCAATCATGGAGCACCCCCCATGGCGGCGGGGACGACCAAAGCCGCAGGAGCCTCTGCGGCGCCTGACAGTGATTGTCCACCAGACCAGTGACACACTCGGTGCCAATGGCCGATTTGACTCATCTTCCTCGCCTGCCCGGGCGTCCGGGTCGCCCCGGACCTCCGGGTGGTGCTGGCGTGTCCGGCCCCGGAACGGATGCCGACGACGCTCCCGACGCCGTCCTGCGCCGGTTGACGGCACGGCAAGGGAGGGCCACCCGCATCACTCATACGGAGCACTTGCCCCCGCGTGCGGGGCGCCATGCCGAGTGGCCGCCGGGGATTCGCCCCGAGGTGACCGCCGCGCTCCGGGAGGCCGGGATCGAGCGCCCCTGGGCCCACCAGGCGACGGCGGCGCGACACGCCTTGGACGGGGAGTCGGTCGTCGTCGCCACCGGCACCGCTTCCGGCAAGTCGCTGGCGTACCTGGTGCCCCTGTTGTCGGCGGTGCTGGAGGGCTCCGAGGCACCGAACGGCCGGGGGGCCACGGCCCTGTACCTGGCGCCGACGAAGGCGCTCGCCGCCGACCAGCACCGGTTGGTGCGGGAACTGGCGGCCCCGCTGGGCAGTGCGGTGCGCCCGGCGGTGTACGACGGCGACACCCCGTTCGAGGAACGCGAGTGGATCCGCCAGTACGGCACGTACGTCCTGACCAATCCGGACATGCTGCACCGCGGCATCCTCCCCTCGCACCCCCGCTGGTCCTCCTTCCTGCGGGCGCTGCGGTACGTGGTGATCGACGAGTGCCACACCTACCGCGGCGTCTTCGGCTCGCACGTCGCCCAGGTGGTGCGCCGGCTGCGCAGGCTGTGCGCCCGGTACGGCTCCGAGCCGGTGTTCCTGCTGGCGTCGGCGACCGCCGCGGACCCGGCCGTCGCCGCCGGGCGGCTCACGGGCGTGCCGGTCGTGGAGGTGGCCGACGACGCCTCGCCGCGTGGTGAACTGGTGTTCGCCCTGTGGGAGCCGCCGCTGACCGAGTTGCAGGGCGAGAAGGGCGCGCCGGTCCGCCGCACCGCCACCGCGGAGACCGCCGACCTCCTCACCGACCTGGTGCGCGACGAGGTGCGCACCGTCGCCTTCGTCCGGTCCCGCCGCGGCTCCGAGCTGATCTCCGTGATCGCACAGGACCGGCTCGCCGAGACGGACCGCGCCCTGGCCCACCGGGTCGCCGCCTACCGGGGCGGCTACCTCCCCGAGGAGCGCCGGGCGCTGGAGCGCGCCCTGCACTCCGGTGAACTGCTCGGGCTCGCCGCCACGACCGCGCTCGAACTCGGCGTGGACGTGTCCGGGCTGGACGCCGTCCTGATCTGCGGCTACCCGGGAACCCGGGCCTCCCTGTGGCAGCAGGCGGGCCGGGCCGGACGCGCCGGGCAGGGCGCGCTGGCCGTCCTGGTCGCCCGGGACGACCCCCTGGACACCTACCTCGTCCACCACCCCGAGGCACTGTTCGACCAACCGGTCGAGTCGACGGTGCTCGACCCGGACAACCCGTACGTGCTCGCCCCCCATCTGTGCGCCGCCGCGGCGGAGCTTCCGCTCACCGACGGGGACCTGGCGCTCTTCGGCCCGGCGGCGCCCGGGCTGCTGCCCCAGTTGGAGGCGGCGAAGCTGCTGCGCCGGCGCACCGCCGCCTGGCACTGGACGCGGCGGGAGCGCGCCGCCGACCTCACCGACATCCGGGGCGGCGGCGGGACGCCCGTGCAGATCGTGGAGGCGGACAGCGGGCGGCTGCTCGGCACGGTGGACGCCTCGGCCGCGCACTCCTCCGTCCACGAGGGCGCCGTCCACCTGCACCAGGGGCGCAGCTATCTGGTGCGGCGCCTGGACCTCGACGACTCCGTCGCGCTGGTGGAACCGGCCGCCCCCACCTACTCCACGGTCGCGCGGGACGTGACCTCGGTGTCGGTGTTGGAGACCGACCTCGTGGTCCCCTGGGGGGCCGGCCGGCTCTGCTACGGGTCGGTGGAGGTCACCCACCGGGTGGTGTCGTTCCTGCGCCGCCGGTTGGTGACGGGCGAGGTGCTCGGCGAGACCAAGTTGGACCTGCCGCCGCGCACCCTGCGCACCCGCGCGGTGTGGTGGACGGTCACCGAGGACCAGTTGGACGCCGCCCGGGTCGGCCCGGAGCAGTTGGCCGGCGCCCTGCACGCCGCCGAGCACGCCTCGATCGGCATGCTGCCGCTCTTCGCCACCTGCGACCGCTGGGACATCGGCGGGGTGTCGGTCCCGCTGCACGCGGACACGCTGCTGCCCACCGTGTTCGTGTACGACGGCCACCCCGGTGGGGCGGGATTCGCGGAACGCGCCTTCCACACCGCCCGTGACTGGCTGACCGCCACCCGGGAGGCCATCGCCGTCTGCGAGTGCACGGCCGGGTGCCCCTCCTGCGTGCAGTCCCCCAAGTGCGGCAACGGCAACGACCCCCTGCACAAGCGGGGTGCGGTGCGGCTGCTGACGGCACTCCTGTCCGGGGCCCCGGACCCCGGACGGGCCGCCGGGACGTCCTCCACCGGCTGAGCAGCCGGCCTCGCCCCGGCCCGGCGCGGTCCGGGCTCCGGGGAGGGGCACGGCCGGGAGGGGCGGCGCTCCGGGCGGGCCCGCGCGGGCCCGGTCCTCGGCGACCAGCGGGGCCCGGCCCGCCGCCACCCGCACCTCGGCGACCTCTCCGGCCAGCGCGCACCGCAGGACCCGGGCCCCGTTGGCGCCGGCGACGGTGCGCGCCCGGGCGCAGGCGGCCGCCGGGCCGTCCGCCCAGCGGTCCGCCGCCGCGAGCGCGGCGAGGTCGGCCGCCGCGGCGGCCCGGTGCCGCACGGTCGCCGCCTGGCCCAGGGCGAGCACCGCCGTGAACACCACCATCAGCACGGCGATCCCCGTCACGGCCCACACCGTCGCCGCACCGCGGTCGCCCGGGCGGGGGCGGTGGTGCGGGGCCCTCACGGCAGCACCTCCGCGTCCTCCTCGGCCGCGGCGACCGCCGTGTGCCGCAGCCGCAGGGGCACCGCGTCCGGCCCGGGCGGGGGCGCGACGACCTCCACCCGCACCAGTCCGTCCGCCCGGCGCACCGTGACCCGTGCGCCCTCGGGGGCCGCCCGACGGGCCCGGTCCACCACCACCGCGTCCGGGTCCTGCCGGGCGGCGGCCCGGGCTCCGGCCCGGGCCGCGTCCACGCACTGGATCTGGGCGGCGGCCGCCAGCAGCGCCCACACGAGGGCGAGGGCGAACACCGTCAGGACCGGGAGGACCACCGCCGACTCCGCCGTCACGAAGCCGCGATCGGGCGACCGGGGGGCCGGCGGCGAGCCCGTGCCCACCGGTGCCCCCGGCTCCCGCCCGGCCTCACGGCGCGGCATCGAGCGCCCGTTCCACCAGGCCGTACAGCGCCGCACTCACCCGGTCGCTGGTGACCACCTTGTACAGCACGCCGGCGAACCCCACCGCCGCGATCAGCCCGACCGCGTACTCGGAGGTCACGACCCCGCGATCGGTGTTCGCCCGGGACCGGGCCGCGCCGCTCCGGGGGCCGGTCGGGGGCCCGCTCCGGGTCCGGGCCCGCGCCCTCGCCGCCGTCCGCGCCGGGCTCCGTCCGGTGCTCGTCGTGCGTTCCTCGTCCATGTCCGTCTCCCCGTTCCCGCGCCCCGGTTCCGGAGCACGTCGTTCCGTTCGTTCGGCCCGTTCCTCGACGGGCGTCACGTCGACGCGTGTCGTGGTCCTCGCTCAGCCCGCGCCGGGCCCCCACATCCGTTCGGCCAGTCCGATCACCACCGGCAGCACCCCGATGACGAGGAACGCGGGCAGGAAGCACAGCCCCACGGGGGCCGTGATCAGAACGCCGGCCCGCCGGGCCCGGGCGGCCCGTTGCCGTCCGCGCGCGGCCCGGACCTCCGCGGCGTACCGGGCCACGGGAGCCGCGGCCGGAGCCCCCGATTCGGTCGCCTGCGCCAGCAACCGGGCCAACCCGCCCGCCTCCGGCAGTGCCGCCAACGCGCTCCAGGCTTCGCCCGGTGCGGCGCCGAGCCGCAACTCCGCCGCGCCCCGCACCAGGGCCGCCGCCACCGAGCCGTCCGTCGAACCGCCCGGCGGTCCCACCAGCGACTCCCCCACCGCACGGGCGGCCGTCACCGGATCCGCGCCGGCCGCCACGCAGGCGGCCAGCAGGTCGGCCGCCAGCGGGAGTTCGGCGTCCGGCTCGGGTGCGACCGGCCCCGGTGACCTGCTGCGGTCGAACCAGCCGGCGGCGACCGCGGCCACCGCCCCGACCAGGACCCCGGCGATCCCCTCGACCCAGAGGAACCCGACGCACCAGGCCCCCGCGGGCACCGTCCAGCTCCGGTACCGGCCGGGGTCGGGGCGGCCCCCCGACCGCCCCGACCCCGGAGAGCGGCTCGCCGGACGGTCCGGCCGGCCGCGCCGGCCCGCGGCTCCGCCGGCGTCCAGCACCCGGCCCGGGTCCACCGGTCGGCCCGCCCGGGCCAGTTGCTCCGCCATGCGGGCCCACCGCACGGCCCGCTCGCCCCGTCCCGTGCCCATCAGGTCCTCCTCGTCGATCGCTCCCGCCCGGCCCGTCCGCCGGAGGCGGGCCCTCACCGCTCGGCGCCCCGTACGATCCGCGACGCCCACCACAGCCCCGCCGTCTCCAAGGCCGCCCCCGCGCCCAGGCACAACAGCCCGGCGCCGGTGTGCAGCAGCACCCGGAGGGGCTGTGCGCCGAGCGCCCAGCCGAACAGCAGCCCCACCGCCGGCAGTCCGGCCAGCAGCACCGCGGTCGCCCGGGCCCCCGCGCACCCGGCGCGCAGTTCACCGCGCCGCTCCCGCTCCGCCCGCAGCGCGTTCTCCACCCGCTCCAGTCCGGCGGCGAGCCCCGCTCCCCGGTCGACCGCCACCCGCCAGCAGGCGGCGAGCCCGCGCAAGCCCTCGGCCCCCGGTTCGACGGCCGCGCCGGCCAGGGTGCGGGGCACGTCCCCGCCGAACCGGGCGGCGGCCAGGACCCGTTCGCGGTGGCCGCCGAGTCCGCTGCCGGACGCCCCGGTCAGTGCCACCAGGGCCTCGCCCGGCTGGCGTCCGGCCCGCACCTCGCCCACCAGCGCGGCGCACAGCGCGATCACCTCGTCCGCCCGCTGCTCCCGGGCGATCCGCCGGGCCCGTCCGCGGAGCGCCCGCCGGGCCGGCGGCACCGCCAGCACGGCCAGGACCAGCGGGGCGGGCGAGCCTCCCGCGAGGGCCAGCACCGCGCCGCCGGCCAGGAGCCACGCCTCGCCCCCGACCCGTCCCCGCGCCCGTCCGAGCAGACGCGCGACAGCGGTTCCGTACGGGTTCGGCGCCTCGGCCGCCGCCCCCTGCGGGGCGAGGAGCACCCGCCGGTGCCGGGCACGCCCCGCCCGACGGGCCCGGGCCGCCGTCGCCAGGGCGGCGGCGCAGAGCGCGAGCGCCCAGACCAGGGCCGTCCATCCGGGTGCGCCGGGGGTCGGGGCGGTCACAGAGCCTCCCCGAGCAGTTCCCGCAGCCGGGGCCAGCCCCGCTCGCGGGTGAACCCCCCGGGCGCCCACCGCAGCGCGGGGGCCGTCACCACCAGGCCCGAGGGGTCGCGTTCCAGTACCCGCACCTCGGCGACCCGGCGCCCGCCCCGGCGGTCCCGCACCAGGTGGAGCACCACCGACACCGCGGCGGCGAGTTGGCTGTGCAGGGCGGCCCGGCCCAGCCCGGCGGCCATGGCGAGCGCCTCCAGTCGGGCCGGCACCGCGGCGGCGGCGTTCGCGTGCAGGGTGCCCGAGCCGCCCTCGTGACCGGTGTTGAGCGCGGCGAGCAGGTCCAGGACCTCGCCGCCGCGCACCTCGCCGACCACGAGGCGGTCGGGGCGCATCCGCAGTGCCTGGCGCACCAGGTCCCGCAGGCTCACCAGGCCCGCGCCCTCCTGGTTGGCGGGCCGGGCCTCCAGCCTGACCACATGGGGGTGGTCGGGGCGCAGCTCCGCGGAGTCCTCGGCGAGGACGATGCGTTCGCCGGGGGCGACGAGCCCGAGCAGGGTGCTCAGCAGCGTCGTCTTGCCGGTGCCGGTGCCCCCGCTGACCAGGTAGGACAACCGGGCGTCCAGCAGGGCCCGCAGGAGGCGATCGCCGCCCGGGGGCACCGTGCGGGCGGCCACCAGTTCGTCGAGGGTGAAGGCGCGGGGTCGGGCCACCCGCAGGGACAGGCAGGTCGAGCCGACCGCGACGGGCGGCAGCACGGCGTGCAGCCGGGTGCCGTCGGGCAGTCGGGCGTCGACCCAGGGGCGGGCGTCGTCGAGTCGGCGACCGGCCGCGGCGGCGAGGCGCTGGGCGAGCCGGCGGACCGCTGCGGCGTCGGGGAACGCGATCCCGGTCAGGTGCAGTCCGCGCCCCCGGTCGGCCCACACCCGGTCGGGCGCGGAGACCAGGACGTCGGTGACCTCCGGGTCGGCGAGCAGGGGGTCCAGCGGTCCGGTGCCCACCAGTTCGGAGCGCAAGCGCTCCGTGGTGCCGAGGAGTTCGGCGTCACCGAGGACGACGGACTGGGCCCGGAGCGCTTCGGCGACATGGGCCGGGGTGGCGTCCAGCCCGCTGCGGGCGAGCCACTGGCGCACCCCGTCGAGGAGGTGCCCGCCCGCTGCCGCGCTCATGCGCCCGCTCCGTCCGGGCCGGCGGCGGGCGCGACCCGGTCCCAGAAGGCCGCGCAGAACCGGGCGAGCGGCCCCCGCGGGTCGTGGCCGGGAGGCCGGCCGGCCTCCCGGGCCGTCGAGAGCCCCGGTTCCCGGGGGAGTTCTCCCGCGTAGGGCAGGTCCAGCAGCCGGGCGGTGCCGGCGCCGTCCGGGCCGCCCGGGGGCCGCCGTCCGGCCGGCACGACCGCCCGCAGGTCCCGCAGCACGGGGCGGACCGCGGCGGCCATCCGCCCGGCCGCCGCGACCGGGCGCAGCCCGCGGGGCACCAGCAGGAGCCCGAGGTCGAGTTGGGCGAGCACCTGGGCCGCTCCGGTGTCGACCCGGCGCGGGAGGTCCACGACGACGGTGCCGTCGCGCCGGCGGGCGGCGGCCAGGACGGCGCGCACCGCGTCCGGGGGCACCGGGGCCTCGTCCCCGTCCCGGCCCCAGCTGAGGACCCGCAGGCCGTGCAGGGCGGGCAGGGCCTCCTCCAGCGCGCCGCCGCCGACCCGGCCCCGGGAGCCGGCGAAGGCGGGCCAGCGCAGTCCTTCGGCGGCTTCGCCGCCCAGCAGGACGTCGAGGCCGCCGCCGAGCGGGTCGGCGTCCACCAACAGGGTGCGGCGGCCCCTGCGGGCCGAGGCGAGGGCGAGGGCGCAGGCGAGGGTGGAGGCCCCGGCGCCGCCGGTGCCGCCGAGCACCCCGACCGTCAGGGCGGGGCGTCCGGCGCCCTCGGCGACATCGGCGATCCGGTCGACCAGCCACGGTTCGTCCTGCGGCAGCAGGAGGGCGTGGTGGGCGCCGACCTCGACCGCGCGCCGCCAGCGCCCGGGGTCGTCCGGGGCGCGGCTCACCAGCAGCACGTCCGGGCGGCGTGCGGCGCCCCGGACCCGGGGCACGGCGTCGTCCCCGACGATGACCAACGGGGCGCTCTCCCACCCTGCGGTGTCCGGTGGCCCGGGCCGAACCGCGGCTCGGGTGCCCGCCGCCGCGCAGAGCCGCAGCAGGTCGTCGAGGAGGTCCGGGTCCTCGGTGAGCACCAGCGGTGCTCCGGGTTCGGTCCGGTCGGCACCGGGGGCGCCCCGTGCCGGCGCCGTGCTCCGGCCCCGTCCGCCGCCCCGTCCCGTGGTCGTGTCCCTGCCCATCTCGTCCCCCGTTCCGTCCGGGCCCGCGCAGGGGCCCGTGGCCGTCGTCGGACGCGGTACCCGCCCGGGCGGGCACGGCACGCGTCCTCACTGCGGCGCGACCGCGGGGCCGGGACGTTCCGGGCCCGCCAATCCCCGCGCCCGCGGCGCGGAGTTCCGAGTTCCGTTCCGTTCGTCGCTCGCGAGCACCGGAATCCGACCGCGCGAACCACCACCCGGCACACCGTGGAACTCCACGGTCGACCGCGCCGGAATCACGATGCGCCGATCCCGGAAATCGTGTGGATCTTGGTCAAAAACCGTGGACGGAGGCCGACCTGTGAATAACTTCATCACTCGAACCGGTGACGACCGACCCCGCGGTTAACCCCTCGACACCGGCCGGAGCCATGACCCAGCGTGACCGCGGGCGGGCCCGACCGGACGTGCGAACGGGCGGGCACCGGAGTGCCCGCCCGTCGTCGAGCTGCAACGCTCGCACACACGTGTCGGAAAAATGGGACGAAATCGGTCGGGACATGCGACGACCCCCGCCGGGGGGGAGAGCGGGGGTCGTCCCCACGGCCGACTCGGGGGGGGAGGAGTCGGGCCGGGTTAGCACGGTCGCGAACGATCCGTGACTTCCATGGTGTACCCGAAGGCCCTCTCAGGCAAACCCACGCGCCGGGGCTTACGCCGAATGGTGGGCGCCTATGCTCAAGCCGTGGAAAACCACTCGTTGCCCCGCACAGCCGCCTTCTTCGACCTGGACAAGACGGTCATTGCGAAGTCGAGCACGCTCACCTTCGGCAAGTCCTTCTATCACGGCGGCCTGATCAACCGACGGGCCGTGCTGCGCACCGCCTACACCCAGTTCGTGTTCCTCGCCGGGGAGGCCGACCACGAACAGATGGAGCGCATGCGCGAGTACCTCTCCGCGCTCTGCCGGGGGTGGAACGTCCAACAGGTCAAGGAGATCGTCGCCGAGGCGCTGCACGACCTCATCGACCCGATCATCTACGACGAGGCCGCCTCCCTGATCGAGGAGCACCACACCGCCGGCCGCGACGTGGTGATCGTCTCGACCTCGGGCGCCGAGGTCGTGGAACCCATCGGGGAGTTGCTCGGTGCCGACCGGGTGGTGGCCACCCGGATGGTCGTGGGCGAGGACGGCTGCTTCACCGGGGAGATCGAGTACTACGCCTACGGCCCCACCAAGGCCGAGGCGATCCGGGAGTTGGCCCGGGCGGAGGGGTACGACCTCGCCCGCTGCTACGCGTACAGCGACTCGGTCACCGACCTGCCGATGCTGGAGGCGGTCGGCCACCCGCACGCGGTGAACCCCGACCGGGCGCTGCGCCGGGAGGCGCTGGCCCGCGAGTGGCCGATCCTCGACTTCCACCGACCCGTGCGGCTGAAGCAGCGCATCCCCGCCCTGCGGGTGCCGCGCCGCCCGGCCCTGATCGCCGCCGCGGCGGTGGGCGCCGCGGCGGCGGCCGGGCTGGTCTGGTACGCCAGCAGGCGGCGGCCGACGGCGGCCTGACCGGGCCGCGTGCACGGACCGTCCGTTTCCGCACCTTTTGCGGGCGAGGGTAAAGAAGTGGGGCAAAGGGTTCCGCTTCCTTCGCCGCAGGAGTACAAAGGAGTCAACGGCCCGCGAGACCAGGGGCATCCGAGAGGATCACCCCGGACAGCAACCGAGGCCCCACGGACCGAGCACGGAAATCGGGCACCCACGCGACGTCGACCCGTCGAATACGGGCCAGCCGCACCAGGTGACGGGCGAAGTCCCCGACCTGATGGGCAGTACATCGAGGACGCTTGGTAACCCGGTGGACGTGCCAGCGGCGACACGAGCACTCGTGTCGCCGCAACCCTTTCCGGGCCCTCCACGCCCGGGGAAGCCGCCTCAGGCGGCGCCCCGTTGCAGGGCCTCGCAGACCGCCGTCGACTCCCGCACGCCGAGCTCCACCGACCGGCCGCAGTGCGCGATCCACCCCGCCACGCCCTCCGCCGTGCCCGAGGCGTAGCCGGCCAGCGCCGCCGCGTAGGAGGCGCGCCCCTGCTCGGCGTGGCCCACCTCCGCCGGGCAGATCGCCTTGGGGTCCAAGCCGCTGCCGATCAGCACGATCCGTTCCGCCGCCCGTGCGACCAGCCCGTTGCGGGAGCCGAAGGGGCGCAGCGCCAGCAGCTCCCCGTGCACCACCGCGGCCGTCACCAGCGCGGGCGCCGAACCGCCCGCGACGACCAACTCCGCCAGCCCGTCCAGCCGCGCGGCGACCTCGTCCGGCTCGGGCGACGGGAGTTCGACGAGGGGCTCGTCCACCGGCTCGCCCGGCAGGCGGGGGCGCCCCGCCGCGGCGCCCCGGTCCGGGGCGGCCACCAGGTGCAGTCGCGCCAGCACCCGCAGGGGGGACTGGCGCCAGACGGAGAGGAGTTGGCCCGCCTCGGCGGAGACCCGCAGGGCGGCGCCGACCGTGCGCGCCTGCTCCTCCACCCCGAAGTCGCTGCGCCGGCGCACCTCCTCCAGCGCCCAGTCCGCCCCCGAGAGCGCGGCCGAACCGCGCGCGCCCCGCAGTGCCGCCTCCGAGGCGACCTCGTTGCTGCGCCGCCGCATGACGCGGTGGCCGTAGGCGCGGTCCACCGCGCGACGGACCGCCGCCACGGATTCGGTCACCCGGGGCAGTTCCCCGAGGGCGGCCAGCGGATCGGGGCGGGCACCTGTCGTACTCATGAGTACGACCCTACGCACCCACCGGCCGCGCCCCACGATGGAGTGGTCTTCTTCACGCGTGTTCACGGTCGGGCGCCGGTCGACCAGTAGGCTTACTGAACATGAAAACTGCTTTCGTTGGGAAGGGCGGCAGCGGCAAGACCACCCTGTCCTCGCTCTTCGTGCGGCACCTCGCCGCGACCGGGGCGCCGGTCATCGCGGTCGACGCCGACATCAACCAGCACCTGGGCGCCGCCCTCGGCCTCGACGACGACACCGCGGCCCGGCTGCCCGCGATGGGCGCCCGGCTCCCGCTGATCAAGGACTACCTGCGGGGCTCCAACCCGCGGATCGCCTCCGCCGACACGATGATCAAGACCACGCCGCCCGGTGAGGGTTCGCGCCTGCTGCGCGTCCGCGAGAACAACCCGGTGTACGACGCCTGCGCCCGTCCCGTCGAACTCGACGGCTCCGCCGTGCGCCTGATGGTCACCGGGCCGTTCACCGAAGCGGACCTGGGGGTGTCCTGCTACCACTCCAAGACGGGCGCGGTGGAACTGTGCCTGAACCACCTGGTCGACGGGCGCGACGAGTACGTGGTGGTCGACATGACGGCCGGGTCGGACTCCTTCGCCTCGGGCATGTTCACCCGCTTCGACATGACCTTCCTGGTGGCCGAACCGACCCGGAAGGGGGTCTCGGTCTACCGCCAGTACAAGGAGTACGCACGGGACTTCGGGGTGACCCTCCGGGTCGTCGGCAACAAGGTCCAGGGCCCGGACGACGTCGACTTCCTGCGCCAGGAGGTCGGCGACGACCTGCTGGTGACCGTGGGCCACTCGGAGTGGGTGCGCGCCATGGAGAAGGGGCGCCCGCGCCGCTTCGAGCTGCTGGAGCCCGCCGACCGCACCGCCCTGCGCACCCTCAAGGACGCCGTCGACGCGACGTACGCCGCCCGCGACTGGGACCGCTACACCAGCCAGATGGTGCAGTTCCACCTGCGCAACGCGCGGTCCTGGGGCAACGGGCGGACCGGGGTCGACCTCGCCTCCCAGGTCGACCCCGCGTTCGTGCTGCGCGAGCAGCAGCCGGTGGGCTGAGGCCCGGGCGGGGCGGCACGCGCCCCGCCCCGCCCGGCGCCGCGCCGGCTCAGCGCTCCCCGTCGGCGGGCGCGCCGGGCACGCCCTTCGGGGCGGGCGCCGGCGGGGCCGAGAGGTAGGACGCCCAGCCGCCCTGCGGCGCCTGGCCGACCTTCAGGGTGCGCAGCCTGTCGAGCGTCGCGGGGTCCTGGGCGTCGAGCCAGTCGGCGAGTTGACGGAAGGACACGCAACGCACCTCCTTCTTGTTGCACACCGTCTCGATGGTCTCCTCGATGGCGCGCATGTAGGTGCCGCCGTTCCAGGACTGGAAGTGGTTGCCGATGATCAGGGGCGCGCGGTTGCCCTCGTAGGCGCGGTCGAAGCCCTGGAGGAGCCCGTCGCGCATCTGGTCGCCCCAGTACTCGTGCATCGACGGATCGCCCTGCGAGGTCGTGCCGGACTGGTTGACCATGAAGTTGTAGTCCATCGTCAGGGTCTCGAAGGACCGCCCGGGGACCGGGACCAGTTGCATGGACAGGTCCCACAACCCGTCCTTCTTCTTCGGCCACACCTGGTCGTTGACCCCGCTGGTGTCGTAGCGGAAGCCCAACTCCCGCGCGGCGGCCATGAAGTTCTTCTGCCCCTCCAGACAGGGGGTGCGGGCGCCGATGAGCTCCTTCTCGTAGTCGAACGGCAGGGGCTCGACGTCCTTCAGGCCGGCATTGGTCTTCCAGGAGGTCACGAAGGACTTGGCCTGGGCGATCTCGCTCTTCCACTCCTCCACCGACCACTCGCCGACCCCGCCGCTGCTCCCGCAGAAGTGGCCGTTGAAGTGGGTGCCGACCTCGTTGCCCTCCAGCCAGGCGCCGCGCAACTGCTCGACGGTGTCCCTGATCCCCTCGACGTCGTTGAAGCCGATGTCGGAGCTGCCGGCGTTGTGTTGGGGCGGGTCGTAGAGCTTCCGCTTCTCCTCCGGGAGCATGTAGACCCCGCTCAGGAAGTAGGTCATGGTGGCGTTGTTGGCCTTCGCCACCTTGCGGAAGTGCGAGAACAGTCGCTGACCGTCCTCGCCCGCGCCGTCCCAGGAGAAGACGACGAACTGGGGCGGGCGTTGACCGGGTTCCAGCCGTTCGGGGCGTGGCAGTTTCGGTTGGGCGCCGGTGAAGGCGGTGGAGCCGTCGCCGATCAGCCGGACCGCGGTCTTGGGCGCGGCGGCCGGTTTCTTCTCCGGGGCTGCGACCCGCTCGGCACCGGTGTGCTCGGCGTCGCCGCAGCCGGACAGGGCCACGGCGCAGGCCGCGGTCACGGCGATGCCCGCGGCGAACCTCTGGGTGGCGGCCATCCGCCCACCTTCTTCCTGTACGACAAATCTGGGCGCGGCCAAAGTCGCACGGGAATACCGATCCTTTTGTATGACAAGCCGACTAAATTACTCATTCACCCCTCCAGGTGATCGGATACCCCTTTTGATGCAGGTGTTCGGTCCCGTTCTTTACTCTGGATGACGATCCGTTTACCCAACGTTGATCCATCCCGCCGCTGCAACGCCGTGACCCCACGGCCGCGAGCCGCCCGCACCGCGCCCCCCACGGGCCCGGTCGGGCCCCTGTCCGCGACCGCGCCGCCCGGAGGAGACGGGACATGCCGACCACCCCCACCCCTTGCACCGGACCCCACGGTCCGCCCCCCGCACCCCACCGCCGATCCGCCCCTCGAAGCCCACCCGCTCGCCAGCGGGATCGGCGCCTTCCAACGCCACACCGCCCCCCTGGTCCGCGGCGAACTGGCCCGGCTCGCCCGCGAGGGGCAGCGCCCCTCCCAGCTCTTCCTCGCCTGCGCCGACTCCCGCCTGCTCACCTCGATGATCACTTCCAGCCGGCCCGGCGAGCTGTTCGTGGTACGCAACGTCGGCAACCTGGTGCCCCCGCCCGGCGCCGCCGGCGCCGACGACTCGGTGGCCGCCGCCATCGAGTACGCCGTGGACGTCCTGGAGGTCCGCTCCGTCACCGTCTGCGGGCACTCCGGCTGCGGCGCCATGCAGGCGCTGCTCGCGACCGACACCCCCCGGGAGGGCGGCCGGACCCCGCTGCGCCGCTGGCTGCGCCACGGCCTGCCCAGCCTGCACCGGATGCGCTCCGCCGACCCCGCGCCCCGACTCCGCGGGCGCCGCACCGCCCCGAGCGACCCGCTCGAACGGCTCTGCCTCACCCATGTGGTGCAGCAACTCGCCCATCTGCGCGCACACGAGTCGGTGGCCCGTCGGCTCGCCGACCGCTCCCTCGCCCTGTACGGGATGTACTTCCACGTGGGCGAGGCCCAGTCCTATCTGCTCGACCCGTGCGGAACCACCTTCACCCGAGTGGACGCACCGGAGGAACCACCCGACGGAACCCCCGTCGGGCACGGCACCGACCCCCTCGCGGCCGTCCCCCGCGGCTGACCGGAAGTCCGCCCCCGCCCGGCCCCACCACGGGCGGGGACACCCCCCGGACCACCCCCGTCACCCCCGTCACCCAGCCGAGAGGAACGTCACATAGGTCTAAACCAATTTCCTGCCAGCCCTTGTCAGCGCACCCCTGGTTCTGGTGAGCTGTGGCGCGGGACACAGCGGATCGGACCTCCTGGGAAAGGGAGAAGTCGTGAGCAACGAAAGCCTGGCCAACCTGCTGCGAGAAGAGCGCAGGTTCTCGCCTCCCGCGGAGCTGGCCGCGCACGCCAACGTCACGGCGGAGGCGTACGCGCAGGCCAAGGCTGACCGGCTCGGCTTCTGGGCCGAGCAGGCCCGCCGCCTGACCTGGGCGACCGAGCCCACCGAGACCCTGGACTGGTCGAACCCTCCGTTCGCCAAGTGGTTCCAGGACGGCAAGCTGAACGTCGCCTACAACTGCGTCGACCGGCACGTCGAGGCCGGCAACGGCGACCGGGTCGCCATCCACTTCGAGGGCGAGCCGGGCGACGGCCGTGCCGTGACCTACGCCCAGCTGAAGGACGAGGTCTCACAGGCCGCCCACGCCCTCACCGAGCTGGGCGTGCGCGCGGGCGACCGGGTCGCGGTCTACCTGCCGATGATCCCGGAGGCGGTCGTCGCGATGCTCGCGTGCGCCCGCATCGGCGCGACCCACTCGGTGGTCTTCGGCGGCTTCTCCGCCGACGCCATCGCCACCCGCGTCCGGGACGCCGACGCCAAGGTGGTCATCACCGCGGACGGCGGCTACCGCCGCGGCAAGCCGTCCGCCCTCAAGCCCGCCGTGGACGACGCGCTCACCCGGGTGGAGGGCGTCGAGAAGGTCCTGGTCGTCCGCCGCACCGGCGAGGACGTCGCCTGGACCGAGGGCCGCGACGTGTGGTGGCACGAGATCACCGGCCGCCAGTCCACCGAGCACGTCCCCGAGGCGTTCGACGCCGAGCACCCGCTGTTCATCCTCTACACCTCGGGAACCACCGGGAAGCCCAAGGGCATCCTGCACACCTCCGGCGGCTACCTCACCCAGGCCGCCTACACCCACCACGCCGTCTTCGACCTCAAGCCGGAGACCGACGTCTACTGGTGCACCGCCGACATCGGCTGGGTCACCGGCCACTCGTACATCACCTACGGCCCGCTCGCCAACGGCGCCACCCAGGTCATGTACGAGGGCACCCCGGACACCCCGCACCAGGGCCGGTTCTGGGAGATCGTCCAGAAGTACGGCGTGACGATCCTCTACACGGCGCCCACCGCCATCCGCACCTTCATGAAGTGGGGCGACGACATCCCGGCCAAGTTCGACCTGAGCAGCCTGCGGGTGCTCGGTTCGGTCGGCGAGCCGATCAACCCGGAGGCGTGGGTCTGGTACCGCAAGCACATCGGCGGCGACCGCTGTCCGATCGTCGACACCTGGTGGCAGACCGAGACCGGCGCCATGATGATCTCGCCGCTGCCGGGGGTCACCGAGACCAAGCCCGGCTCGGCGCAGCGCCCGCTGCCCGGCATCTCCGCGACCGTGGTGGACGACGAGGCGAACGAGGTCCCCGACGGGGGCGGCGGCTACCTGGTGCTCACCGAGCCGTGGCCGTCCATGCTGCGCACCATCTGGGGCGACGACCAGCGCTTCCTCGACACCTACTGGTCCCGCTTCGAGGGCACCTACTTCGCCGGTGACGGCGCCAAGAAGGACGAGGACGGCGACATCTGGCTGCTGGGCCGGGTGGACGACGTGATGCTGGTCTCCGGGCACAACATCTCCACCACCGAGGTCGAGTCCGCGCTGGTCTCCCACCCCTCGGTCGCCGAGGCCGCGGTCGTCGGCGCGGCGGACGAGACCACCGGACAGGCCATCGTGGCCTTCGTGATCCTGCGCGGCAACGTCGACGCCGAGGACGAGGGCCTCGTCGCCGCCCTGCGCAACCACGTGGGCGCCACCCTCGGCCCGATCGCCAAGCCCAAGCGCATCCTGCCGGTGGCGGAACTGCCCAAGACCCGGTCCGGCAAGATCATGCGGCGACTGCTGCGCGACGTGGCGGAGAACCGGGAGCTGGGCGACGTCACCACGCTCACCGACTCCTCGGTCATGGACCTCATCCAGACCAAGCTGCCGGCCACCTCCAGCGAGGACTGAGCCTCCGGCACGGCACCTCGTAAGGGGCGTACCGGCCCGTGAGCGCACTCCGCTCGCGCGCGCCGGACGCCCCTTCCGCGCGTAAAGTGCAGATCATCCAGTACGCCCGTCGGACCACCGGGTAAGCTGTACCGCGCGTCAAGGTCGCGTAAAGATCGCGGGGGACGCCCCATCGGGGTGCCACCGGACCGTCCGACCTCCTCGACGCGGCAGTACGGGTGCGCCGGGAAGTCTGGTCGGCAGCGCAGTCGGCGACCGCTGACTGGGCCGTCGAACACGACCTGGAGGTCTGCACCCCGTGGCCGCGCCCCGCACCCCCCGCAAGGTCCTCGGACGACTCTCGCTGCCCGAGCGGAACTTCGTCGCGGAAGCCCTGCGCACCGAAACGGTCGGCGGGGTCCTCCTGCTGGTCGCCGCGGTCACCGCCCTGGTCTGGGTGAACAGCCCGCTGAGCGACAGCTACCAGTCGGTGCGGGACTTCCACCTCGGGCCCGCCGCGCTCGGCCTGGACCTCTCCGTGCAGCACTGGGCGGCCGACGGCCTCCTCGCCGTCTTCTTCTTCGTCGCCGGCATCGAGCTCAAGCGCGAACTCGTCGCCGGTGACCTGCGCGACCCCAGGGCCGCCGTCCTCCCGGTGGTCGCCGCGCTGTGCGGCATGGCCGTACCGGCGCTGGTGTACCTGGTCACCAACCTCGCCGGCAGCGGCGACACCGGCGGATGGGCGGTGCCCACCGCCACGGACATCGCCTTCGCACTGGCCGTGCTGGCCGTCATCGGCACCTCGCTGCCGTCCGCGCTGCGCGCCTTCCTGCTGACGCTCGCCGTCGTCGACGACCTGTTCGCCATCCTCATCATCGCGGTGTTCTTCACCAGCGACCTGGACTTCGCCGCCCTCGGCGGCGCCCTGTTGGGGCTCGTCGTGTTCTGGCTGCTGCTGCGCAAGGGCGTCCGCGGGTGGTACGTGTACGTGCCGTTGGCCCTGGTCGTCTGGGGGCTGATGTACAACAGCGGCGTGCACGCCACCATCGCCGGGGTCGCCATGGGCCTGATGCTGCGCTGCACCCGCCGCGAGGGCGAGACGGTCTCCCCCGGCGAGCACATCGAGCACCTGGTGCGGCCCGTCTCGGCGGGGCTGGCCGTGCCGCTGTTCGCGCTCTTCAGCGCCGGGGTCCCGGTGTCCGGCGGGGCGCTCGCCGAGGTGTTCACCCAGCCCGAGACGCTGGGGGTGGTCCTCGGCCTGGTGCTCGGCAAGGCCCTCGGCATCTTCGGCGGGACCTGGCTCACCGCCCGCTTCACCCGCGCCTCCCTGAGCGAGGACCTCAGCTGGCCCGACGTGTTCGCGGTGGCCACCCTCGCCGGCATCGGCTTCACCGTCTCGCTGCTGATCGGGGAGTTGGCCTTCGCCGACGATCCGGCGCTCACCGCCGAGGTGAAGGCCGCGGTGCTCACCGGCTCCCTGATCGCGGCGCTCCTCGCCGCCGTCCTGCTGAAGGTCCGCAACGCCAAGTACCGTGCCCTGTGGGACGACGAGAACCGGGACGACGACCTCGACGGCATCCCCGACGTGTACGAGCAGGACAAGCCGGAGTACCACCTGCGCATGGCGGAGATCCACGAGCGCAAGGCCGCGGAGCACCGCAGGCTCGCGCGGGTGGCGGCCGGGGCGGGCGACCGGGACGACAGTCCGGCATGATCGGACATCACAGCGTCATCGCCGCACGGTGCGACGAGGGCGCCCGGTCGGCGCGCCCCACCCCGGAGCTGCCGCCGCCCTGACCGCACGTACCGGAACACCGGACAGAGGGAGTACGCGATGAGCGCACCGGAGGCCCCCGTGGGCGCCGAACGCAGCCTCGGCACGCTGGTGGCCAACGCCACCAGCGAGATGTCGGCGCTGGTGCACGACGAGATCGCCCTGGCCAAGGCCCAACTGCGGCAGGACGTCAAGCGCGGCGTGGTCAGCGGCGGCGCCTTCATCGCCGCCGGCACCGTGCTGCTGTTCTCACTGCCGATGCTGAGCTTCGCGCTCGCCCACGGCATCCAGGCGTGGAGCGGCTGGCACCTGTCCGTCTGCTTCCTGCTGTCGTTCGCCGCCAACGTCCTGGTCGCGGTGGTGCTCGGCTTGGTCGGCCTGGCCTTCGCCAAGAAGGCCAAGAAGGGCAAGGGGCCGCAGAAGGTCGCTGCCTCCGCCAAGCAGACCGCGGCGGTGCTCCAGCACGCCAGGCCGCACCCCCGGCCGGCCGCGGAGGACGAGTTCTTCGACGCACCCGAGCTTGTGGCACGCTCGTCCTCATGACCGACCCGGCCACCCCCTCGTCGCAGCAGCCCCCGCTCGTACGGATCGAGGGCCCCTGGACGCACCGCGACGTCGCCGCCAACGGGGCGCGCTTCCACATCGCGGAACTCGGCGAGGGGCCCCTGGTCCTGCTGCTGCACGGCTTCCCCCAGTTCTGGTGGGCCTGGCGCCACCAGCTGGTGGACCTCGCCGACGCCGGGTTCCGGGCGGTGGCGATGGACCTGCGCGGGGTGGGCGGCAGCGACCGCACCCCCCGCGGCTACGACCCGGCGAACCTCGCCCTGGACATCACCGGGGTGGTCCGCTCCCTCGGCGAGCCCGACGCCGCGCTGGTGGGGCACGGGCTCGGCGGCTACCTGGCGTGGACGGCGGCCGTGATGCGGCCCAAGCTGGTGCGCCGGCTCGCCGTCTCCTCGATGCCGCACCCCCGGCGTTGGCGGTCGGCGATGCTGTCGGACGTCCGGCAGACCGCGGCCGGCCGTCACGTCTGGGGGTTCCAGCGGCCCTGGCTGCCGGAGCGTCAGCTCGTCGCCGACGAGGGCGCCCTGGTAGGCGAGCTGATCCGGGACTGGTCCGGGCCCCGGATCGACGCCTTCCCCGACCCGGTGCTGGAGGCGTACCGGCGGGCGATGTGCATCCCGTCCACCGCGCACTGCTCGATCGAGCCGTACCGGTGGCTGGTGCGCTCCCTGGCCCGGCCGGACGGCTTCCAGTTCAACCGCCGGATGAAGCGCCCGGTGCGGGTGCCGACCCTGCACCTGCACGGTTCCCTCGACCCGGTGATGCGCACCCGCAGCGCGGCCGGCTCCGGGCAGTACGTGGAAGCGCCCTACCGCTGGCGGCTCTTCGACGGGGTGGGGCACTTCCCGCACGAGGAGGACCCGACGGGCTTCTCCCAGGAGCTCATCGGCTGGTTGAAGGACCCCGAACCGGACCGCTGAACACCCGTCCGACGCCCGGTCACGCGCCCCGCGCACGGGCCCGATTCGGTGCCGGGAGGGCGATTACCGTGCTCGGGGGCAGGGCACACGTCGGGTATGGGCTGGACGCACGACCACAGTGACACGGCTGCACGCGACGACCGCCGGGCCCTGCGCCCGCGCGGCGCGGGACCGCGGACGAGCGGGAGTCCCGGCGAGGCCATGGGCATCCCGCGCATCCTGCGCCGGCGCGCGCGCTGGGTCTCCGCCCGGCTGCGCCATCCGCGCAACTGACGCCCCCTCGGGGCGCTACAGCGCGCAGCTCTGGCTGTCCACCTGCTGAGCGGCGCTGCGGCCCAGTCGGACGTCCTCGCGGACCTCGTCCGCGGTGAGCGCGTACCCCGTGTCCGGGTCGTCCAGCGACTTCGCGAAGATGACCCCGTACACCCGCCCGTCCGGGGTCAGCAGGGGGCCGCCGGAGTTGCCCTGGCGCACGGTCGCGTACAGCGAGTAGACGTCCCGTCGGACGGTGCCCCGGTGGTAGATGTCGGGGCCGTTGGCGGTGATCCGGCCGCGCACCCGGGCGGGGCGCACGTCGTACGCGCCGTTCTCGGGGAAGCCGGCGACGATGGCCCCGGAGCCGCTCTCCGCCTCGCGGTCGGTGACGAACTGGAGGGCGGGCGCCTTCAGGTCGGGCACGTCGAGGACGGCGATGTCCCGTTCCCAGTCGTAGAGCACGACCTTGGCGTCGTACAGCCGTCCCTCGCCCCCTATCTGCACGGTGGGCTCCTCGACCCCGCCGACCACGTGGGCGTTGGTCATGACCCGCCGCTCGGCGAAGACGAAACCGGTGCCTTCGAGGACCTTGTTGCAGCTCTGCGCGGTGCCCAGGACCTTCACGATGGAGCGCTTGGCGTGGGCGGCGACCGCGCTCCGGGCGAGCTCCGGATCGGGCGGCCTGACCTCCTGGATCGGCTCGTTGGCGAAGGGGCTGAACACCTGGGGGAAGCCGTTCTGCGCGAGCACCGAGGAGAAGTCGGCGAACCAGGTGTCGGCCTGGTCGGGGAGCGCCCGGGAGACCCCGAGGAGGACCTTGGAGCTGCGGACCTCCTTGCCCACCGTCGGCAGGGTCGTGCCGGCGAGCGCCGAGCCGATCAGCCAGGCCACCAGCAGCATCGCCACCACGTTGACCAGGGCGCCGCCGGTGGCGTCCAGGGCGCGCGCCGGTGACCAGGTGATGTGGCGTCGCAGCCGGTTGCCGAGGTGGGTGGTGAACGCCTGGCCGACGGAGGCGCAGACGATGACGACCACCACCGCGACGACGGCCGCGGTGGTGCCGACCTCGGCGTCGTCGGTGGCGGCGTCCCAGACGACGGGCAGCAGGTAGACGGCGACGAGCCCGCCGCCGAGGAAGCCGATCACCGACAGGATGCCGACGACGAAGCCCTGCCGATAGCCGACCACGGCGAACCACACGGCTGCCACCAACAGCAGGATGTCGAGCACATTCACCGTTTCACGCCTCGCCTTGCCTCGCGGATCGTCGCCCCCGCGCCCGTCCCGCCACGGGACGTGTGCACGCGGACGCCCACTGTGTCACGCGCTCCAGTCCAGGGGGACGTGCCGGGAGGGGTCCCAGGGGCGTTCCCAGCCGGCGTAGTGCAGCAACCGGTCGATGACCCCGGCGGTGAACCCCCAGACCAGGGCCCGCTCGACGAGGAACGCGGGCCCGGAGTGCCCCATCGGGTGCACGACGGTGGCGCGTTTGTCGGGGTCCGTGAGATCCGCCACGGGAACCGTGAAGACCCGGGCCGTCTCCGCCGGGTCGACCACCCCGACCGGGCTGGGCTCGCGCCACCAACCGAGGACCGGGGTGACCACGAACCCGCTGACGGGGATGTAGAGCTTGGGCAGCACGCCGAAGACCTGCACCCCGGCGGGGTCGAGTCCGGTCTCCTCCCACGCCTCCCGCAGCGCGGCCCGCACCGGGCCGTCGCCCTGCGGGTCGCCGTCGGCGGGGTCGAGGACGCCGCCGGGGAAGGCGGGCTGGCCGGCGTGGGAGCGCAGCGAGCCCGCGCGCTCCATCAGCAGGAGTTCGGGGCCGCGCTCGCCCTCGCCGAAGAGGACCAGGACGGCGGACTGGCGGCCCCCGCCGTCCGCGGGCGGCAGGAAGCGGCTGAGCTGCGGTGGTCGCACGGTCTCGGCGGCCCGGGCGACCGGGGCGAGCCAGCCGGGCAGCCCCGCGCTGTCGACCGCGACCGTCGCCGGCTCCCGTCCACCGCCGTCGTCGGTGTGGTCGTCGCCCGTGTACGTCATCGGCACCCCCGGCACCCCCGTCTCCGTAGCAACAACGTGCGTGCGCCCCCGTATCGTTCCGGGCCCTCCCCTCCCCGTGCGGACGCTCCCCGGGCGGGAGCGCTCACCCGGCCGCCCCGGGGGCGGCGCCCAGCGGCGGGGCGGGCCGGCCGCCGGCGTCGAGGTAGGACTGCGGCGGGCGCAGCCGCTGCCCGGGGTAGCCGCCCTTCTCGTACTTGAGGAGCTTGGCGGCCTTGTCGGGGTCGGTCTCGCCCTCCCCGTAGGCGGGGCAGAGCGGGGCGATGGGGCAGGCGCCGCAGGCGGGCTTGCGGGCATGGCAGATGCGGCGGCCGTGGAAGATGACCCGGTGGGACAGCATGGTCCAGTCGCTCTTGGGGAAGAGCGCGCCGACCGCGGCCTCGACCTTGTCGGGGTCGGTCTCCTCGGTCCACTTCCAGCGCCGCACCAGCCGGCCGAAGTGGGTGTCCACGGTGATCCCGGGCCGGCCGAAGGCGTTGCCGAGGACCACGAAGGCGGTCTTGCGGCCGACTCCCGGGAGCCTGACGAGTTCCTCCAGGGTGCCCGGCACCTCGCCGCCGAAGTCGTCGCGCAGGGCGACGGAGAGCCCGATGACCGACTTGGTCTTGGCGCGGAAGAAACCGGTCGGTCGGATCAGCTCCTCCACCTGGGCCGGGTCGGCCGCGGCGAGGTCCTCGGGGGTGGGGTAGGCGGCGAAGAGCGCGGGGGTGGTCTGGTTGACCCGCAGGTCGGTGGTCTGCGCGGAGAGCACCGTGGCGACCAGGAGTTGGAAGCTGTCCTCGAAGTCCAGCTCGGGGTGCGCGTACGGGTAGACCTCGGCCAGCTCGCGGTTGATCCGGCGGGCCCGGCGGACGAGCGCGGTGCGGGATTCGGGACGCTTCGCAGGGGTCGCGGCCGGGGGCGCGGCGCCCTTCGTCGGGGAGCGGCGGGGCGCGGTGGAGGCGGTGCGCCCCCGCGCCACGCCCGCCTGTTTTGTCTGTTTTGCGGCCCCGTTGGACGATTGTTCGCCCACAGCGGAATCATCCCCTGCCCTCACCTGGGCAGCCTCCTTACCCTGTGCTCTCACTGGTGATTTGGACACCCGGCCAGCCTAAAGCCCTGCACCACCACCCGCCCGGGACCTGGAGGATCGGCGCCCAATTGGCCCCCAGGAGCACTGCCCGGGACGTACGTACGGCAGACTTGTGACTGATCACACTGTTTGGACCGTCCGGCAAGATGGGGAGCACGGACCCCTGAGTCAGGTCGACAAGGAGAGAACTCGTGGACGACGTTCTGCGGCGCGCCCCGCTCTTCGCGGCGCTCGATGACGAGCAGGCCGCGGAGCTGCGCGCCTCCATGAGTGAGGTGACCCTCGCGCGCGGCGACGCCCTCTTCCACGAGGGCGACCCCGGGGACCGCCTGTACGTGGTCACCGAGGGCAAGGTGAAGCTCCACCGGACGTCCCCGGACGGCCGCGAGAACATGCTGGCCGTGCTCGGCCCCGGCGAGCTGATCGGCGAGCTGTCGCTGTTCGACCCGGGCCCCCGCACCGCCACCGCCACCGCGCTGACCGAGGTCAAGCTGCTCGGCCTCGGCCACGGCGACCTCCAGCCCTGGCTGAAGGCCCGCCCCGAGGTGGCCGCCGCCCTGCTGCGCGCGGTCGCCCGCCGACTGCGCAAGACCAACGACCAGATGTCCGACCTGGTCTTCTCCGATGTGCCCGGCCGGGTGGCCCGCGCCCTGCTGGACCTGTCGCGCCGCTTCGGCGTGCAGTCGGAGGAGGGCATCCACGTGGTGCACGACCTCACCCAGGAGGAACTGGCCCAGCTCGTCGGCGCCTCCCGCGAGACGGTCAACAAGGCGCTGGCCGACTTCGCCGGGCGGGGCTGGCTGCGCCTGGAGGCCCGCGCGGTGATCCTGCTGGACGTGGAGCGCCTCGCCAAGCGCTCGCGCTGACGCACCCGCACAACCCGCCGTGCCGGACGGTCCACCCGGGCCCTCCGGCACGCGTGCGTGCGGGACGGGCTACGGGATGAGCCCGTGCTCGCCCAGGTACGCCAGCTGGGCCCGTACCGACAGTTCCGCCGCCGGCCACAGCGAGCGGTCCACGTCCGCGTACACCCGGGCCACGACCTCGGCCGGGGTGCGGAAGCCGTCCTCGACCGCCGTCTCCACCTGGGCGAGCCGGTGGGCGCGGTGCGCCAGGTAGAACTCCATGGCGCCCTGGGCGTCCTCCAGCACCGGCCCGTGTCCCGGCAGGACCGTGCGCACCCCGTCGTCGACGGTCAGCGACCGCAGCCGCCGCAGCGAGTCCAGGTAGTCGCCGAGGCGGCCGTCCGGGTGGGCGACCACGGTGGTGCCCCGGCCGAGGACGGTGTCCCCGGTGAGCACCGCCCGGTCCGCCGGGAGGTGGAAGCAGAGCGAGTCCGCGGTGTGCCCCGGGGTGGGCACCACCCTCAGCTCCAGCCCGCCGGTGGTGATCACGTCCCCGGCGGCCAGCCCCTCGTCGCCCAGCCGCAGCGCGGGGTCGAGGGCGCGCACCGGGGTGCCGGTCAGTGCGGCGAACCGGCCGGCGCCCTCGGCGTGGTCGGGGTGGCCGTGGGTCAGCAGGGTCAGCGCGATCCGCTTGCCGGCCCGCTCGGCCGTCGCGCGCACCGCGCGCAGGTGCGCCTCGTCCAGCGGCCCGGGGTCGATCACCACCGCGAGCGGGGAGTCCGGTTCGGCAACGATCCAGGTGTTGGTGCCGTCCAGGGTCATCGCCGAGGGGTTCGGCGCCAGGACGTTCACCGCCCGGGCGGTGGCGGGGCCGGAGACCACCGCGCCGCGCGGCTGGCCGGGCAGCGCGTCGGCCGCGGTCATCGTGCCTCCTCGGTCCCGCCGGCGCCGTGGGCGGGCACCGTCTTGGCGAACTCCTCGTGCCCCGGCCAGGTCAGCAGCACCCGGTCGCCCTCCAGCCGGGCCCGGGCCAGGACCGGGGCCAGGTCCTGCGCGGGGGCGGCGGCCAGGGCCGCGCCGGCGGTGCGGAACCCGGCCAGGCGGCGCAGGGTGGCGATGGTCGGCGGCATCATCGTCAGTTCGCCCCGGTCGTACCCGGCGGCGGCCCGGGCGGGCGCGGTCCACACCGTGCGGTCGGCCTCCGTGGACACCGCGCGGGTGCGCTGGCCGGCGGGGAGCACGGCGACGAAGAACCAGGTGTCGTAGCGGCGCGGCTCGAACTCGGGCGTGATCCAACGCGCCCAGGCGCCCAGCAGGTCCGCGCGCAGCACCAGGCCGTGCCGGTCCAGGAACGCCGCGAACGAGGTCTCCCGGGCCACCAGGGCGGCCCGTTCGGCCTCCCAGGCCGCACCGGTGGTGTCGGCGACCACCGTGTCCGGGCCGGGTCCGGCGAGCAGCACCCCGGCCTCCTCGAAGGTCTCCCGGACGGCTGCGCACACGATCGCCTGCGCGGTGGCCTCGTCGACCCCCAGCCGGGACGCCCACCAGGCGCGCGGAGGGCCGGCCCAGCGCAGCGCGCGGTCGTGGTCGCGGTCGTCGACGCCGCCCCCGGGGTACGCGTACGCGCCCCCGGCGAAGGCCATCGAGGTGCGGCGGCGCAACAGGTGCACCTCGGGGCCGTCCGGGGCGTCCCGCAACAGCATCACGGTGGCGGCCCGCCGTGGCGGGGCGACCACGAGGGTGCCGTCGGCCAGGGCGCGGATGCGGTCCGGCCACTCGGGTGGGTACCACTGCCCGTTCGCCATGGCCGGAGGCTATCCGGCGCAGCGCGGATGTTCGAGGGGGCGGGGCCCGCGGGGCCGCCCTACCGGTCGGCCCAGCCCCGCAGCAGTGCCTCGCGCTCGCCCGCCCGGGGCGAGCCGCCCTCCCGGGCACGGCCCCAGCGGGACATCTCCGCGAGCGTCGTCGACATCGTCGCGGCGCCCTCGGTGAGACGGGCCAGGACGGCGCGGGACAGCTCGACCTCCGTCGCGGTGTAGCCCACGGCCGCGGCGGCGTAGGCGCCCAGCTCCCGTTCGTCCCCAAAGGCCGCCAGCCGCACCGTCATCAACAGCGGGGCGTCGTCCCCGCCGCCGCTGCCGACGCCGAAGGCCAGCACCGTGCCCAGGGCCATGTCGGCGACCGCGCCGACCTGCCGCTTCAGGGACTTCACCGGGACGTCCACCACCGTCAGGGCGCCGACGTCCTCCCACGGGTAGAGCCCGGCCTGCACGTGGCCGAGGGCCAGCACGCCCTCGGGGGTCAGCCGCACCCCGGGCGACTCCCCGGACGGCTTCGCGCCCACGTACACATCGCCCTCGACGATCCAGAACAGGCCCACCATGGCCATGGAACGCGCACCCCCAACTTCCCCGACCCGGCGGCCCCACCGCCGGGTGCTCCGCTCCGTACCCCCCGACGGGCACGGGCCGCTCACCGCCCGTACCCGGAACGCGCGGCGGTGCGGGGGAGTTCCCGCTGCGCCGTCGCCCGCCCGCGTCCCCCCGATCCCCGGCGCGGGCCGGGCGGCCGTGCGCGGAGGGTCGGAGGGACGTCCCGGGCGTCAGTCCTCGGTCAGCTCGACCAGGACCTCGACCTCGACCGGGGCGTCCAGGGGCAGCACCGCGACGCCGACCGCGCTGCGGGCGTGCACGCCCTTGTCGCCGAAGACCTCGCCCAGCAGTTCGCTCGCGCCGTTGAGCACCCCGGGCTGGCCGGTGAAGTCCGCGGCGGAGGCCACGAACCCGACCACCTTGACCACCCGGGCGACCCGGTCCAGGTCCCCGGCCACCGACTTCACCGCGGCCAGCGCGTTCAGGGCGCAGGTGCGGGCCAGGTCCTTGGCCTCCTCGGCGGTGACCTCGGCCCCCACCTTGCCGGTCAGCGGCAGGGTGCCGTCGACCAACGGCAACTGGCCGGCGGTGTAGACGTACGCACCGGTGCGCACCGCGGGCTGGTAGGCGGCCAGCGGTGCGGCGACCTGCGGCAGCGCCAGCCCCAGCGCGGCCAGCCGCGCCTCGACGGCCCCGCTCACTCGGACTTCTCGCGCTTCAGGTAGGCCACCAACTGCTCCGGGTTCGGGCCCGGCACGACCTGCACCAGCTCCCAGCCGTCCTGACCCCAGTTGTCGAGGATCTGCTTGGTCGCGTGGACGAGCAGCGGCACGGTCGCGTATTCCCACTTCTTGGTCATGCGGCGACTGTATCCGCTGTGGGGGGCGGCCTCCTGCGTAGCCCGGGGAGCCAGTGGTTAGGCTCGCCGTGTGAGCAGGTTCCAGGTCGTCAGCGGCAAGGGCGGTACCGGCAAGACCACGGTCGCCGCGGCGTGGGCGCTGGCCCTCGCCACCGAGGGCAAGCGCACCCTCCTGGTGGAGGTCGAGGGGCGGCAGGGCGTCGCCCAGCTCTTCGAGACGGAGCCGCTGCCCTACGAGGAACGGCGGATCGCGGTGGCCCCCGGCGGGGGCGAGGTGTACGCGCTGGCCATCGATCCGGAGCTGGCCCTGCTGGACTACCTCCAGATGTTCTACAAGCTCGGGGGCGCGGGACGCGCCCTGAAGAAGCTGGGCGCGGTCGACTTCGCCACCACCGTCGCCCCCGGCCTGCGCGACGTCCTGCTCACCGGCAAGGCGTGCGAGGCGGTCCGCCGCAAGGACGGGGCGGGCCGCTTCGTCTACGACCACGTGGTGATGGACGCGCCGCCCACCGGTCGGATCACCCGGTTCCTCAACGTCAACGACGAGGTCGCCGGGCTGGCGCGGATCGGCCCGGTGCACCACCAGGCGCAGGCCGTGATGCGGGTGCTGAAGTCCCCGCAGACCGCGGTGCACCTGGTGACGCTGCTGGAGGAGATGCCGGTGCAGGAGACCGTCGACGGCATCGCCGAGCTGCGGGCAGCCCGACTGCCCGTGGGTCGAATCATCATGAACATGACTCGCCCGCAGTTGTTGGACGAGGACTCCCTGGCCCGGGTGCGCGGGCAGGGGCCCGGCATCGGGCGCACCCGGGTCGCCGCAGCCCTGTCCGCGGCCGGACTGGGCGGTGCCCGCCGGGGCGGCCGGGCCGAGCGGCTGGTCGACCCGCTGCTGGCCCAGGCCGCCGAGTACGCCGAACGGCACGCCCTGGAGCACGCCCAGCGGGCCGTGCTGACCGACACCGGCCTGCCGCTGCGGGAACTCCCGCTGCTCACCGAGGGCGTGGACCTGGCGGGCCTGCACCGGCTCGCCGCGGAGCTGAGGGGACAGGACGCCGCATGACGCCGACCGCGGGGCAGCCGGACCGGGACCGCCCCTCCGCCGGACGCGAGGGGGGCGTCCTCGCCGTGGACCCCCTGCTCGACGATCCGCGCACCCGCATCGTGGTGTGCTGCGGAGCCGGCGGCGTGGGCAAGACGACGACGGCGGCCGCCATCGGGCTGCGGGCCGCCGAGCAGGGCCGCCGGGTCGTCGTCCTCACCATCGACCCGGCCCGCCGACTGGCGCAGTCCATGGGCATCGACGCGCTCGACAACGTCCCGCGCCGGGTGAAGGGCGTGGACGAGGCGGCGGGCGGCGAACTGCACGCCATGATGCTGGACATGAAGCGCACCTTCGACGAGATAGTCGAGGCGCACGCCGATCCCGAACGGGCCGCGGCCATCCTGGCGAACCCCTTCTACCAGTCCCTGTCGGCCGGTTTCGCGGGCACGCAGGAGTACATGGCGATGGAGAAGCTGGGGCAGCTCCGCGCGCGGGACGAGTGGGACCTGATCGTCGTGGACACCCCGCCCTCCCGGTCGGCGCTGGACTTCCTGGACGCACCGGGGCGGCTCGGCTCCTTCCTGGACGGCAAGCTCATCCGGGTGCTGATGGCCCCGGCGAAGGTCGGCGGCCGGGCCGGGATGAAGTTCCTGAACGTCGGGATGTCGATGATGACCGGCGCCCTCGGCAAGCTGCTCGGCGGTCAACTGCTGCGGGACGTGCAGACCTTCGTCACCGCCATGGACACCATGTTCGGCGGCTTCCGCACCCGGGCGGACGCCACCTACCGGCTGCTCCAGGCACCCGGTACGGCGTTCCTCGTGGTGGCGGCCCCGGAGCAGGACGCCCTGCGCGAGGCGGCGTACTTCGTCGAGCGGCTGGCCGCCGACCGCATGCCGCTCGCCGGCCTGGTCCTCAACCGGGTGCACGGCAGCGAGGCGGCCCACCTCTCCGCGGAACGGGCGCTGGCCGCGGCGGAGACCCTGTCCGGGGCCGGGGACGAGGCGCGGGACGAGGGGCAGCGGGCGGGCGAAGAAAATCTTGCCGGGCCCGGCATTGTCGATCAGGAGGGCGGGAAGACTGGACTGCGGAGCGACGATGCTCCCGAGGCGTCCCCCGAGCTCCCCGGCTCCCCCAGCCCGCGTGCCGCGCGCCTCCAGCCCCCCGCGCGGCCGGAGCCGACCGGCCCGCACGGATCCGACCGTCTCGCCGTCGGCCTGCTACGACTGCACGCCGAACGCATGCGGCTGCTCGCCCGCGAGCAGCGCACCCGCGACCGGTTCACCGCGCTCCACCCGGAGGTGCCGGTCGCCGAGGTGGCCGCGCTGCCGGGCGACGTGCACGACCTCTCGGGCCTGCGCGACATCGGCGCACGGCTGGCCGCCGCCGGCGCCCACGACGACGGCGGGGGAACGACACCCGCCGCCGGCACCCAGCCAGCACGGGACTGAGGCAACGGGGAACGACGGGGGCCCAGCCGTGCGTCCGGACGGATGAATGCGCCGGGCCGGAGCAACCCCGCACCCATGGACGGCGTCTTCCTGTGCAGGACGTCCCCGGTCGGACCTCACGCCCCGGCAGTTCCGGGGCAGGCACGGCCGGTTGACACCCGTGCGCAAGGCGTCACCGGACGCCATCGCGCACCGACGCCACCGCACCCGGAATGCCCTAGCACGAATCGCCGCTGCACGTCCAGGTGTTGACGGAGCGACACCCATGACGACGTCATTCGAACGAGTGACACCCGGACGGGCGATCCGTCCTCACGGACCCCTGCGTCCGGCCCGCGCGAGCACCCGACTCCCCGGGAGCGGTCTACCCGACGGCCGCGTAACTCTCGTACGGCACGGGCGCTTCGCCCATCTCGCGCACCGCCTCCACCTCATCGAGGTGCACGTCGTCGAGGTGCACGGGCAACAGCCCCACCCCGCGTTCGTACTCCGTGCGCGCGGTCTCCAGCAGTCTGCGCCAGGACGTGACCGTCGGCCGCCTGCGCAACAACGCACGGCGCTCCCGCTCGGTCATGCCACCCCAGACGCCGAACTCGACGCGGTTGTCCAGCGCGTCCGCCAGGCACTCCGTGCGCACCGGACACCCGGTGCAGACCGCCTTGGCCCTGTTCTGCGCTGCTCCTTGTACGAATAGTTCGTCCGGATCGGTAGTGCGACAGGCCGCCTGCGCACTCCAGTCGGTTACCCAGCCCATACTGGCGCCGTCCTCTCCCGAATTCGAGGCTCCCCCACGGCGGCAGCGGCATATGCACCGCCGCCAGTTGAGGACGTTACGGAAGGCTGGCACAGCGCAACACCCCCTTCGGGCCCAATCTTGAATGGCCCGAACGGACTATGCGTACGCGGCAGATCACCCAACGGAGTGACGCCGCGACATACGTGATGCAGGCCGCGAAGCAGGACGAATGACGTAGGCCAACTCGGACACCGCAGGACACGGGCGGCGGATTCGGTCGACGGACCCGGGCCGGCGCCGCTGGGCTGCCCGGCACTTCCCGCGACCGCCTCCGCACCGCGGAACAACTCCGCGACGACAGGAGGTTCCTGACCATCCGTGGGGTGGGGCGTCCGGCCGCGCTGCCGTGACAGTAGTAAGAAGCTTAGGCCAAGGCATGTGGGCCTGTCCGGCGAATCGCCAGGCGCCGTCCGGCGTCATCGCGCCACCGCCCCGTCACCCGCACGGAGCCGCCGCGGGCCCCGGCAACCGACTCCCGCCGGACTCGCGGCAGCGCCCCGCCGCACCGGCACGGGCCCGGGCGCGGCCCCCGCGAGCCGGGCCGGGCCGCTCCGCCCGGGACGTCACGGTCCGGTACGCGAACGCTCCGAGGACCCCCCGCTCCTACGGAATGCTCATCACTACGGATTAGGCTGCCCCCATGCCAAACAAGCGCTCGGGCGGTGGACTGTCTCCCACGCAACAGGCCGCCAAGTTCCTCGGTGTCAGCGTGCTCGCCGGAGTGGTGCTGGCCGGAATCGCGCTGCCCGCCGCGGGAGTGGTGGGCCTCGCGGCCAAGGGCTCGGTCGAGGGGTTCGACGAGATCCCCGCGAACCTGAAGCGGCCCCCGCTCAGCCAGCGCACCACGATCCTGGACGCCAGCGGCGGCCACCTGGCGACCGTCTACTCGCGCGACCGCACGGTGGTCCCGCTGAAGGACATCTCGCCGCACATGCAGAAGGCGATCATCGCGATCGAGGACTCCCGCTTCTACGAGCACGGGGCGATCGACGCCAAGGGCATCCTGCGCGCGCTGAACGAGAACGCCCAGAGCGGCGGCGTGGCCCAGGGCGCCTCCACCCTCACCCAGCAGTACGTGAAGAACGTCTTCGTCGAGGAGGCCGGCGACGACCCGACGAAGGTCGCCCAGGCCACCCAGCAGACCGTCGGCCGCAAGGTCCGCGAGCTGAAGTACGCGATCCAGGTCGAGGAGGAGCTGGGCAAGAAGCGCATCCTGGAGAACTACCTGAACATCACGTTCTTCGGGCAGCAGGCGTACGGCGTCGAGGCCGCCGCCCAGCGCTACTTCTCCGTCCCGGCCAAGGACCTTGACGTCGCCCAGGCCGCCCTGCTCGCCGGCATCGTCCAGTCCCCCAGCAGGTACGACCCGATCAACGACGAGGCGGAGGCCACCAAGCGCCGCAACGTCGTGCTCCAGCGGATGGCCGAGGTCGGGGAGATCAGCCAGGCGGAGGCCGACCGGGCCAAGGCCAAGGGGCTGGGCCTCAAGGTGAAGCGCCCGCAGAACGGCTGCATCACCGCCGTCAACGGCGGCGGCTTCTTCTGCGACTACGTGCGCAACGTCTTCCTCACCGACCCCACCTTCGGCAAGACCAAGGCCGACCGGGCGAAGATCTGGAACCGGGGCGGCCTCACCATCCGCACCACCATGGACCCCAAGGCGCAGGAGTCCGTGCAGGACTCGATCAAGAAGCACGTCTACCAGAGCGACAAGGTCGCCACGGCCATGACGATCGTGGAGCCCGGCACCGGCAAGATCCTCGCCATGGGCCAGTCCCGCCCGTACGGCCTGGGCAAGGGCGAGACCGTGCTGAACCTCTCGGTCGACAAGGACATGGGCGGCGGCGCCGGCTTCCAGCCCGGGTCGACGTTCAAGCCGATCGTCGCCGCGGCGGCCATAGAGAACGGCACGCCGCCCACCAAGGTCTACGACTCTCCCTACCAGATGGACTACCCCAGCCCGGTGGCCACCTGCGGCGGCAAGAACTGGGTGAACCTGTCCAAGGAGGACCTGGAGAACGAGAACGAGGCCGAGGTCGGCCCGTACGACATGAAGGAGGCGACCGCCAAGTCGGTCAACACCTACTACGTCGAGCTGATCAGCGACATCGGCATCTGCCCGGTGACCACCCTCGCCCGGCAGATGGGCGTCCAGCGGGCGGACGGCGGCAAGATGGCCCAGGCCCCGTCGATCGCCCTGGGCACCCAGGAGGTCTCCCCGCTGGCCATGGCGAGCGGCTACGCCACCTTCGCGGCCCGCGGCACCCACTGCACCCCGGTGGCCATCCAGTCGATCACCAACGCGGAGAAGAAGTCCCTCCCGGTGCCCAAGACCACGTGCTCCCGGGCGATGTCCGAGCGCACCGCCGACACCGTCAACACCCTGCTGAAGGGCGTGGTCGAGGACGGCACCGGCCAGGAGGCCGGCCTCGGCTCCCGCCCCAGCGCGGGCAAGACCGGTACCACGGACTTCCGCTACGCGGCCTGGTTCGTCGGGTACACGCCGAACGCGGCTGGCGCGGTCTGGGTCGGCGACCCGGCCCACGAGCAGCGGATGGTCAACATCACCATCGGCGGCCGGTACCACGACAAGGTCTTCGGCGGTCAGGTCCCCGGCCCCATCTGGCGCGACGCGATGGGCGGCGCCCTCGCCGACAAGCCGGCACCCGGCTTCAAGCTGGTGAACATCCCCGACGCCCCCAAGCCCAAGCCCGAGGGCGAGGAGGACGGCGACGGGGACGGGGACGGCGACCGCGAGGACGGCCGACCGGACACCGGACTGATCGGCGGACTCCTCGGCGGCACCGGTGACGGCCGACCGGGCGGCACCGGCAACCCGAGCGGCGGCAACACCGGCAACCCGGGCGGTCCCGGTGGCACCCCCGGTGGCCTCCCGGGCAACCCCGGCGGCAGGCCCGGCGCGCTCGGCGGCGGCGAGGGCGACTGACCCGCGCCACCACCGCGCTCCACGACATCGGGGCGCTTCCCCCACCTCTCCGGGTGGGGGAAGCGCCCCGATGTCCGTTCTCGGTGACCGAACCGCAGCTCAGCCGGCGAGCTGCTGCTTGACCAGGGCGGCCACCCGACCGCCCTCGGCGAGCCCGGCGACCTTGGGGTTGACGATCTTCATGACCTGGCCCATCGCCCGGGGCCCCTCGGCGCCCTCCGCACGGGCCTGCGCCACGGCCTCCTCCACGATCCCCCGCAGCTCCTCGTCGGTGAGCTGTTTGGGCAGGTACTCGGCGAGGACCTCGCCCTCCGCCCGCTCCCGCTCCGCCTGCTCGGCCCGCCCGCCCTGGGCGAAGGCATCGGCGGCCTCGCGCCGCTTCTTCGCCTCGCGGGCGATCACCTTCTGCACCTCGTCGTCGGAGAGCTCGCGGGCCCGGGTGCCGGCGACCTCCTCCTTGGTGATCGCGGTGAGGGTCAGCCGGAGCGTCGCGGAGCGCAGTTCGTCGCGTTCCCGGATCGCGGCGGTGAGGTCCGCCTGGAGCTTGGACTTGAGCGTGGTCATGGGGAGAGTGTCGCAGGCATGCACCGCGGAACGCCCGCCGTTTTGGCGGCGGTCCCGCCGGGGAACCCCCGCTCCGGACCGGCGGCCGAATGATCACACCGATTGCGAACGAGATGTTCGAGTCTGACACGATGGGGACATGCGTGCGCGTTATGGAGTGCCCCTCTCAATCGCGGCCGTCGGCGCCGCCGGTCTGCTCTACTCGGCGGGCTTCGAAGCCCGTTCGTACCGCCTCCGACGAGTGACCGTCCCCGTCCTGCCACGGGGCATGCGCCCCCTGCGGGTGCTCCAGGTGTCGGACATCCACATGGTGAGCGGCCAGCGCAAGAAGCAGCGGTGGCTGCGCTCGCTGGCCGGCCTGCGGCCCGACTTCGTGATCAACACCGGCGACAACCTGTCGGACCCGGAGGGCGTCCCCGAGGTCCTGGACGCCCTGGGCCCGCTGCTGGAGTTCCCCGGCGCCTACGTCTTCGGCTCCAACGACTACTACGGCCCGACCCTGCGCAACCCCGGCCGGTACCTGGTCGAGAAGGTCCGCGGCCAGCACGGCCTCAACGGCAACCCGCCCGCCGTGGGCGTCGTCCACAACCCGTGGGAACGGCTGCGGGACGGCTTCGACGAGGCCGGCTGGCTCGACCTCACCAACACCCGGGGCACCCTCAAGCTGCCGATCGGCCCGACCGGCGTGACCATCGGCCTCACCGGCCTGGACGACCCGCACATCAAGCGGGACCGCTACGCCGAGGTCGCCGGCGGCCCCGACCCCTCCGCCGACTTCTCGATGGGCCTGGTCCACGCCCCGTACCTGCGCGCCCTCGACGCGTTCACCGAGGACGGCTACCCCCTGGTCCTCGCCGGCCACACCCACGGCGGCCAGCTGTGCATCCCGTTCTACGGCGCCCTGGTCACCAACTGCGACCTCGACACCGACCGGGTCAAGGGCCTCTCCACCCACACCGCCGGCGGACGCACCGCCCACCTCCACGTCTCCGCCGGCTGCGGCACCAGCCGCTACACCCCCGTCCGCTTCGCCTGCCCCCCGGAGGTCTCCCTCCTGACCCTGGTCCCCGCCTCCTGACCCGCGCCGACGGGGCCCACCGGGGCCGAGGAAGCGGATTTCGCCTCCGGCCGCCGGTGGGCTAAAGTAAGCGACGTCGCCGCAGCGCGGGGACATCGGGGTGTGGCGCAGCTTGGCAGCGCGCTTCGTTCGGGACGAAGAGGTCGTGGGTTCAAATCCCGCCACCCCGACAGCCGTAGTACCAGGTCAGGGGCCTGATCCGCAGTGCGGGTCAGGCCCCTGATTGGTTCCTGGAGATTGCTTGGGAGAAATCTGGGAGAAGATCTTGATCGACCTCTCCCAGGAGCAGTCTCCAGTGCCGCAGGATGAGCTAGCGCTCAAGCGCCCTCGGACCTGCGCGTTCGCGAATCCAGGGCTCGTAGCTGACCAAGAACACCGCGGCGGGCCGCCCCAACGGTCGTTAGGAACAACGCACATGGCAGGTCATCGCTCAGCGCCTCCCCACGACCATGCCCGTACGCTCGCCCGGCGGGTCCGGGCGTTGCGGGAGGAGCGCGGGTGGACGCGTGAACGGCTGGCCAAGGAGACAGGCATCGCCGTCGGGACGCTGGGCCGTCTGGAGAGCGAGGGAGCGATCCAGTCGGGTTTCTTCACCGTCGGCGCGGTGGCCAAGGCTCTCTCGGTCTCCCTCGATGATCTCTTCCAGGCGGCCCAAGCCCAGCCCGTCCCGCCCGGTCTCTGGTCAGCCGGATACGAAGGGCGGGACATCGACTCGTTCGTCGCGTCGCTCGTCGACTGCCGCATCGGCGTCGTGGCGGACGTACGGCTCACCCCGATCAGCCGCAAGAAGGGCTTCAGCAAGACCCGCCTCGGAGGGGCTCTTGCCGAAGCCGGCATCGATTACACGCACCTGCGTGCCTTGGGCAATCCAAAGGACAATCGCGAGCCCTTCTGGGACGGCCGCGTCGAAGTGGGTCGGGCGCGCTTCCGTGGCCTCCTGCGGTCCGCGGAAGCTCAGGCCGACCTTGGGAGACTCGCAGAGCGTGCCCGAGCGTCACGGGTAGCGGTGCTGTGCTTCGAGAAGGACGAAAGCCGCTGTCACCGGCAGGTCGTCTTGGAGACGGTCCGCAGCCGGATCCAGGTGCCAGTGAATCCCTTGGCCTGACTTCGTCACCGGTTTTCGCACGCACCCTTGCAAGCAGCGCATGCCTCTCGTCCAATCAGATCGGGGAGATCGATGGAGGGGGCATCCCATGGCGTCGGCGACATTCGGGAAGCGGCAGCGCGCACGGATCATGATCACGGTCAAGACGTATCCGGAGCTGTCCAGTAAGTACCGCGAGACCAGCTGCGTGGCCGGCATACGCCTCGACCAAGGCAAGCCGCAGCACGTACGGCTCTTCCCTGTGCCTTTTCGGCTCCTGAGCGAGGAGGCCCAGTTCTCCAAGTACTCGATCATCGAAGTCGATGTCGAGCCACACCGCCTTGAGCGAGACTCCCGTCCAGAGAGTCTCCGGCCCTATCTCGACACGTTGGAGATAGTGGGTGAGGTACCGCCCGACGGCGGCTGGCAGAAGCGCTATCGGCACGTAGAGCCGCTGGTCGCCTCGTCCCTCTGCGCCATCAAGCGGGATCAGGAGAAACGAGGAACGTCCCTCGGCGTCTTCCGCCCCGCCGAGATCACCCGCTTCCGGCTGGAGGCCGCCGAGCCCTGGTCTGTCTCCAAAGCCGCGCTGGCCGACCAACTCGACTTGTTCGAGCAGGAGCTGAACCCGCTGGAGTGGGTGCCGCTCGACCTCCGCTACAGCTTTCGCTGCGCCGAAGCAGACTGCCCGACCCACGACATGGGGCTGAAGGATTGGGAGGCAGGACAGTCGTACCGCAAGTTCCTGCGCAAGTACGGTGAGCACGGGGTCCGTGATGCGCTCCGCGAGCGCTGGTACACGCGGATGTGCGCCCCAAGCCGGGCCGTCCACTTCTTCGTCGGCAACATCGCGGCCCATCCCAAGACGTTCATGCTGCTGGCCGTCTTCTACCCGGAGCGGAAGGTCGTCGAGTACATGCAGGACAGCCTGTTCGGCGAGTGAGTGAAACGCTCCTGCCAAAGACTCAGGCAGACTTGCTGTGCTGCTGCGCGTCACTCGCTTCGGACGCTCCGAACTGCTTTGGAAACGGGGTGACCGTCTTCATGCGGGGCTCCCTACCAAAGAACGACCGATACTTCTCAACGGTGCCGATCTCCCTGACGACCTTCTTCACCCAGGCGGGCGTATAGACGTACGCGCCGAACGCCTCGCTGTAGATGCAATACTTCGCGTTCGTGGCGTGCGGATCGGAAGCGCCAGTGGCAGGTCTGACCCCGAGCCGTCGCCACATCTTGGCGTGCTCGTTGTGGACGCTGAATTCGAAGGGCACCTGATCTTCTACGAGGCGAGCCACTCGTCCAGGGAGCAGTTTGTCCCTGTCTGCCACTTCGACGTGCTTGACCTTCTCGATCACCGTGCCGAGACGACCGGCCTCGACCATGGTCCTGCGCTCGCTCTCGCTCAGTTCGTCGAGCTTGACGAAATTGATCGCTAGGTCGGCGTCCGTCTTCGACCCGATAATGGGCACGAGCCGTACGCGGTAGTCGTATCGGAGGTCGTCGAGCAGTGCAGGATCGATGGCGGCCTCAAACTTCGCCACCAGGTCACGGGTGTGCTTCGGCAGCTTCTTGGCCGCTGCCTGGAGCTGCTCCCGCCCCTCAGCGGTGAGGGCCTGAAGCGAGATCGGGAATCGGAGCCGATCGGCAAGGCTGCACTCGGGGCCGAAGTGGGCGACCATTTCCTGCTCGTAGTTCACTACGAGCGCCTGGGCCCTGCCACCTGTGACGATCTTCAGGTTGTGCTCGTAGCGGTGCTCCACCTTGTTGCGAAGCGCCACAAAGAGTTCCCCATTCAAGCGCACGGGATCTTGGTTGTCGGGGAACCGCTCCCTCAAGCAGCGGTCCAGATCCCAAGCCTTGGGTTCACCGTCGATCAGCTGGTGATGACCAGTCTTGGGATCGCTGTAGTGGTAGTCGATCTTCGCCTTGTGGAACTCCGCATGGAGCAGGTAGTGCCACGCCTTGTGCATGTGCGTGAGGAAATCGCTGTAGTTACCAGTCGTGCAATTCCACTCATCCACCGCTTTGAGGGCGTGCCGCTGCGACTCCATGAGGATGTGGCGCCAGCGCGCGTATGCCATGTCGTACGTCCTTCTCGTCCACAAGAAGGGTCACACCAACGGCCGCATCAGCACAAGCACGATTCTCACAACCAGTCAGGAAGAGCAGTCGTTCACAACTTCACCGTACGGATACCGTCCCACCCAGCCTGATGCCCCACAATAGTGTTGTGGGGCATCAAATAGGGCTACCGAGGGGCTGCCATACGTGTGCGCAGGAGGTCGTCCAGCACGCGTACAGGGGAAGTTGGGCACATGACCAGGCGAGTGCAAAGAGCCGCCTCCCACTGCTCGGTCAGGCCGAGCATAAGGCGGGAGCGCATGCCACGGGTGACGTGCGCGTAGCGCGCCGAGACAGAACCGTCGATGTGGCCCATGCGTTCGTCCATGAGGACCTTCTCCGTACCGAGGTCCTCCATCATCGTGCGGTGGGTGTGGCGAAGGCCGTGGGGTATGAGGCCCTTGGCGATCGGGAGCCAGCAGGCGTCCGCCCGAGCAGCAGCGCCCCGGCCTCGGGCCGGGACGCCGGGCCACGGTTCACCCAGGATCGGCACGGGGCGAGCCTCCTGCGGAGCCTTCTTGGGGTACCAGCCTGATGCTGCCGGGGTGAACAGCCAGGTGGCGAAGCCGTTTCGGCGCCAGTGAGCTGCGTGCTCCGACGTGGCGCCACCTCGTACGAACCTAAGCTCAGCGATGGCGAGTTCGACGCGTACGCGGGTGTCCTCGCTTACGCGGTCGGGGTGGTTGAGGACGTTCGAGACCGTGCCCGTGGAGACTTCGGCACGGCGGGCGACATCGACGAGCTTCGCGCCCTGGTGGCCTCCTGTGCGCGCCGCGCCTTGGCCTCGGAAGACGTACGTCCTGCCGTGGCAAGGGCAGGGCGTCGGCTTCGTACGGGCGATGTGGTTGAAGACCAGGGCGGACAGCCAGTCCATCGAGTCGATGGTGCGGTAACTATCGTCCTTGGGCGGACAGCGCACCAGCTCTCCGGTGTCCAGCTCGTACAGCTGCCATTCGACGCGAAAAGCGGCAGGTCAGACGAACTCCGTTTCCAGGCCAACGATTTCGCCCCACCGCTTGCCGGTGTAGCCCTTGAGAACCGTGGCGACGAACTCGTCGTCACGCCCGGAGAGCAGGGACGCCCGCTCGGCGGTCAGCAGGATGCCGAGCGCGTCGGTGACGACCTTCTCCGGGCCTCGGTCGCGAGAGCGGCCGGCGCGCTTGCCTCGTCCGCGACGCCGGGCGGCCGGGTTGGACGTGAGCAGGCCCTCGTCGATCGCGTCCTCGAAGATCAGGTGGAGCGTGGAGCGCCAGGTCTTGACGCTCGATGCCGCGTAGGCCGCGCGCTCCTTCTTCTCCCACAGCTCGACGTCCGTGCGCAGGATGCTGGCGAGTGCCTTGTCCTCGAAGTCAGGGAGCAGGTGCTCCTCGATGTGGCGCTTGTAGTTCTGCATGGTCGAGGCGGCCAGGTCCTGGGAGGCGTACCAGCGGCTCGCGTACTCGCCGAAGGTTTCCTGGCCGAGGCCCGGATTGCGCCAATGGCCACGACGAACGGCCACCTCTTCGGCGTCTGCGGCCTGCTTGGCCTCGCGCTTGGTGGCGAACTTGACCACAGCGCCCGTGGAATCGGCGACGGTGCCGTACTTGCCGTCCTCGATCTTGTAACGGCCACGCCAGTAGCCACTGCGCTTCTCTGCGTACCCCACAGATCTCCCTCCCTTCTGTCGTATGGGGTGCGTTAAGCAGCTGCTTCGTACTGGGACTTGGTCATCCGGCGCGGTGGCCGGGCCTGGAGCCGGACAGTTGGTACAGCCACATCGGGCCGGTGCCGAGTGGGAGGCTTGCGCGTCGGCGCAGAAGCGCCGCCCGTGCGCTGCGCATTCACGGCCGGGCGCTCTTCGTGCATGCGGATGATCTCCGCGAGGTGCTCGTCCGAGAAGCGGTAAGCACGGCCAACGCGGGTGAACGGGATGAGTCGGCGGCGGGCACGGTCCTTGACCCACCAGGCGGAGCAGCCGAGGACGACTGCGACTTCCTCGGGGACGTAGAGACGCGGCAGGCCGGCCTCGGCGGGCGAAGTCGGTACGGAGGCAGGGGTTATCGCGGGTTGGCGCAAGGGGTGGGTCCTCTTCTGGCGGGCATGGGGCGCGGCAACGCCGACCCGCCGGTCGATCGCTAGGGATGTGGGTGAGCTGCCCGGCCTGGGGGTTTGCGGCTCCAGGCCAGGAGGGGGTGCCGGAGGCTACGCCTCGCCGGTGGAGTGACCGTCACGGCCACCGGGCGGAGGGCCATGCATCTTCAGCATGGTCTTGCTGGCCTCCTCCGCGATGGCGCTCTGGACCATGAGGTCGGCTTCCTCGCGGATATCGGGGTGCTCGGTCAGGTAAGCGTCGAGCGCGTCGCGCGCCTCGGTGAAGGCGATGTTGGCTCTTTGGGTGGCGCGGAACGCGTCCACGACCTCGTCGATAAGTTCCATGGCGCGGGCCTTGGCGGCCAGCTGCGGTGGCCCGACGAGGTTGCGCAGGTCGATGCCGAGGACTTCGGCGAAGCCGATGGCGTCGTCCAGGTTGATGCGGCGCTTGCCGTTTTCGATCCGCCAGACCGCGGACGGGTTCATATCAAAGCCGGCCTCGTTGAGCCGGTCCGACAGGGCGTTGGTGCTCCAGCCTCGCGCCTCGCGCTCCACCCTGATGCGAGTGGCAACGTTCGCCTCACCGCTGAGCAGAACGCCTTCGGACGGTTCCTCCTCCGCCACCGGCACCTCCTTCCGTTCGTAGCGATGCACTGCCGTTTGCAGCACAGCCTAAACAGTAGCATCGCTACTGCGAGATGCAAAACACTTCTGCGATCCGCAATTCGTGTGGCATAGTGGTGGCATCCCACCTCATTGCCCTCAGGAGTCCGCACGCCCGCACGTCACATGAAAGAAGCCCCCGGCAATGCCGGGGGCTCAAGCGCAAACCTCTCAACCGCCATCCCTAGCGATCAACCTGCGGAGACCGGGATTGCCGTCCCATATGGCCCGCAAGCAGAGGAGCTGATGTCCAGTATGACCGATGCCCAGCCGAATACGCTATCCCTTCCCGACGGCTCCGGTACGTCGTGGCCCCCAGTCGCCGTCCCCGGCCAGCCGTCCGGCGCTGCTGCGCCTCCAATGGAAGAGGACCCCGACGACATGGCCTCGCCTACGTCGCTATCCGAGGGGGTGCAGATCCTGGACGACCTGCGGGCGCAGCTAAAACGGTACGTGGCGATGCCGAGCGAGGAGGCCGTCACGGCGGTGGCCTTGTGGGTCGCGGCGACGCATCTGCAGCGTGCGTGGCAGCACGCGCCACGCCTGGCGATCGTCGCGCCGGAGAAGCGGTGCGGTAAGTCCCGCCTACTGGACGTGGTCACCGAGACCGTGCACAACCGGCTGATCACGGTTAAGAGGCCGTATCTCAACCGAACGTGATCGGTTGATTTCTGCTGGTCAGGCATGGTCTAGCTCGGGGTGAGGGAGGCATGTCGCGTCTTGTGTTCGCTTCATGGGCGAGGGGTGCGCGGTGGCGTCGGTGCTGGGAATGCTGGAGGAGCGGGAGGCGGCTGCCCGGGTGCGGGTGGAGGGGCTGCGGGAGGAAGTCGCGCGGTTGGCTGAGGTGTTGGAGGCCGCGGAGATCGAGCTGGACCGGCGGGTGATCGCGCGGGAGGAGCTGGTCGAGGCCCTGGCCGTGTCCGCCGCCGAGACGACTGCCGTGACCGAGGCGAAGCAGGAAGCGGTGTCCTCACCGGTGCCGGGGTCGGTGGTGCCGCCCTGGCGGGACGGGTTGTCGGTGGCCGTGCTCGCGCCCGACTACCGGCGGATTCTGGGCGTGCTGGAGGAGCGGCGGTCCGCGGGCAAGGGACCGGTGAAGGCCAAGGAGATCGCGGCGGAGCTGGGCCTTGGGGCGGCGCCGGGGAAGGTCGAGGGGGTGCGGTCGAAGGCCAGGCGCCTGGCGGAACGTGGGTGGCTCCTCTTGGAGGCGTCGGGGATGTTCAGTGCCGGCCGGCGGCCTGTGGCCGTGCCAGACGCCGGCTCATCCGCGTGATCATCGACCACCGGATCACGGCCTCACTGCTGGCCGGCAACGTCTCGTAGTCCCGGGCCAGTCGACGGGAGTTCATCAACCACGCGAACGTGCGTTCTGCCACCCAGCGTCTGGGCAGCACCACGAACCCCGTCATGTCGTCGGTGCGCTTGACGATCTCCAGGGTCAGGGCGAGTTTGTCCCGGCACCAGTCGACCAGGCCTCCGGTGTAGCCGCCGTCGGCCCAGACGAGGGTGATGTCGCGGTGCAGGCGGCGCAGGCGGGTCAGCAGTCCTGCCGCGGCGTCCCGGTCTCCGATGTTCGCGGCGGTGACCGCGACGACCAGGAGCATGCCGAGGGTGTCGGTCACGATGTGGCGCTTGCGGCCCGGCACCTTCTTTCCGCCGTCGTAGCCGCGTGAGGCGGCCGGTACTGTCGCGGCGGCCCGCACCGACTGGGCGTCGATGATCCCTGCCGTGGGCTCGGCCTCGCGGCCTTCGCGTTCACGGACCTTCCCGCGCAGCCGGTCGTGGAACTCGGTGATCAGCCCGTGCTCGCGCCAGCGGCGGAAGAAGGCGTAGACCCGGCCCCAGGCGGGGAAGTCCGCGGGCATCGCCCGCCAGGAGATCCCGCCCGCGACCAGGTAGCGGATTGCGTCCAGCAGCTGGCGGTGGCAGTAACCCTCGGGGCGTCCACCCCGCCCGTTCAGCCAGGCCGGGACCGGCAGCAACGGCCGCACGGCCGCCCACTCCGCGTCCGTCATGTCCGACGGATACCGCCGCACCCGGTCGGGATGGTCCGCCGCGTTGCCGTACACGTGCGCGAGGCAATCACACGATGGTGCGGCCGAGTTGAACTGGACGGGCTCGGACACGTAGAACAAGGACACCAGGGCCTCCCGGTACTGCTCGATCAGATTCGCATCCCCGAGCTACCGAGAGGCCCTGTCTTCATGCGCGTACAACGGGAAGATCACCCGGGTGGGAAGCCTGTTCGAACCGCGCGTTCCATGATCGGTTGAGATACGGCTTCTAACGCCAGCGCGGCGGCGATCTTCCGGTCGATCGACGGGGAGGACCCGCCGACACTGCTGGTCGACGAGGCCGACACCATGTTCAGCTCCACCAAGGCCGCGGAGAAGAACGAGGAGGTCCGCGGACTCATCAACGCCGGACACCAGCGTGGCCGGCCGACACTGCGAGTGTCCGGCCCCGAGCACCAAGTGCAGGAGTTCCCCACCTTCGCCATGACGGCACTGGCTGGGATCGGCGACCTGCCGGACACGATCATGGACCGTGCGGTGGTCATTCGAATGCGCCGCCGAGCAGCGGGCGAGAAGGTGGCGTCATTCCGCACTGGCCGGGACACTCCAGCCCTGAACGCGATCCGCGATCGCCTCCGCGTCTGGCTCCAGCCGCTCTATGAACTGGCCATGGAGATGGAGCCACCGATGCCGGTCGAGGACCGCGCGGCAGACACCTGGGAGCCGCTGATCATCGTCGCCGATCTCGCCGGTGGCGACTGGCCCGGGCTCGCTCGTACCGCCTGCCGCACCATGACCGACTACGAGGCCGGCCAGGACGAGGAGGGCGGCCTGCGCACCCGCCTCCTGACCGGCATCCGCCGCGCCTTCGCCGCCGTCGGCGACCCTGCCGTGCTGAGCACGAAGCACCTGCTGGAATCGCTGAACGCGGACAGGGAAGCACCTTGGGCGGAGTACGGCGCAAACGGCCTGACCCCGCGCGGCCTGCAACTGCTGCTCAAGCCGTACGGCATCGGCTCGGCCAACCGCCGCTTTCCCGACGGCACTCAGGCCAAGGGCTTCGCGCGCAACCAATTCCTCGACACCTGGGCGCGCTACTGCCCTGAGCCGAAGACTGCAGACGCACCCGCCTCTTCAGCCAACGGTCCGCAGCCCAGCACCGCAGCCTGACTCGACTCCACTCGCTTCACTCGTCCCCTCGCAGGTCAGCGCGGGGACGAGTGAAGTGCCCGCAACGAGTCGTCTCGACATCACCACGCCACTCGTACCTGTGCTGACCAGGCACGCGACGAGTGGTACGAGTCCCCGCACCTCACGGCGGCCGCGCCCTGCCCACCTCTGCGCCGAGACCGCCACCCCAAGCCCACCTGGAGCACCCCGCTTGCTTGCACGCATCACCGCCCGGCTCGGCCGAACTGATTCGCATCAGCATCGCCCCGTTGCCGATCCTGGAAATCACCGGCGGGCGGGCGCACACGCCACCCTCGTCCTCGGCCTGATTGCCGTCGTCCTCATGGCCTTCCGGGTCTCGTGGAACGCGCTGTCCGACGTGGCCCGCGCCATCGGCGCCGATCCCACCGCCGCCCTGCTCTACCCGATCGTGGTCGACGGGCTCATGGCCCTCGCGCTCATCGCCACACTCGTGCTGACCGGCCCCGACCGAACATTCGCGCTACGGGTACTGGCGACCTACACCATCGCCAGCCTCCTACTGAACTACGTCCACGGCCTCATACCGACCCTGCACACCGAGTCGACCCGGCTGGGTCGACTCACCAGCTGGGACCCTGCGAACTGGGCCCTCGTACTGCTGGCCACGTCACTCCCAGTCGGGTCGATCTACTTCGGCTCGGACCTTGTGGCAAAGGTGCTGCACCACAAGCACCAGTCGGCCGACTCGGCCCAGTCGGTCACCCGGCAACGAGAGGAATCCGCTGGCCAGCGCGCCAGTGAGCAGGCCCCACCGTCGGTGGCCGACCGAGCCGAACCGGTCCCCGAGGAGCCGCCCGAGTCGACCTCCGTGAAGGTCGACGAGACACACATGACCGGATCGACCGGAGCCGGCGAGTCGGCCCTCACTGCCCGACCGCCCCGGTCGACCACCATGGCGAAGTCGACCGAGGCCGCCCCGCACGAGACGGCCGGTAGGCGTCTCGCCAACGCTGAGTCGACCACCAACCGCCATCGCACCGACGCCGAAGTGCTCGCTGAAGGCCGCCGCCTGACCGCCGACTGGAGCGACGACCAGTTGACCGCCAAGCGCCTGCGCAGCGAACTGCGGATCGCCCAGACGCGCGCCGGCGCCGTGCGCGACCAGCTGCGGGCCGAGCGCGCCAGTCGCCCCGAGCCTGTTGCGGACGATGGCTTCGGGGGCCAGCGTCTCGGCACGTACGACGACGCCAAGTTCCAGCAGCAGAGGGAAGCCGCCGCAGTCCCCTCCGCCACCGCCTGATCCAGCGCACGCCCTGGCCGCCCCCCTCCATGCCGACAAGCACGAGGGGGGCACCCACATACAGCGAACACTCGACCCCAGCGCTCCACGGAGAACCAGCCCATGCACGACCCGCACCACGAACTCGCCATCCCGCAGCAGGAGATGACCACCGACCTGAACAGCGCAGCAAGGTATCCCGCTGGACCGTCCAAGGGCCGGCCTCACGGGGAAGCCTCCGCCCCGGGGGTGGCGGAGGCACTCGGGCACCAGGGGGTGCCCGAGCAGGAACAGCCCAGCGCCGTCGCCGACAGCACTGCTGCCGTCGAGATGCCGTTGTTGCCGCGTGCCGCAGAAGAAGCCGCCTTGCACCGCGTCGCCCAACGTCGCAAGCCCGACCCCAACGGCCGTCGCGAGGGACAAGTCGACGTCCGCTACAGCGAAGAGGAAGAGGCCGACATACGCGCCAAGGCAGCGTCACTGAACCTCAGCGGCGCCCACTACGTTGCCGCAGCCACTCTGGCCCACGTCCACGGCGACCTCACCCTGGCCGGCCAGCGCACCCAGCTCGACGACTACATCGACGAGATCAATGCCCTGCGCGAGCAGGTCACCGCCATCGGCCGCAACGTCAACCAGATCGCCAAGAAGCTCAACTCCGGCGGTCATCCACACCCTGGGGACAGCGCCCTCCTCGCCCAGACCGACCGGAGCCTGAACGCCGTGGGTGAGGCCGTGCGCCGCATCGCCACCGCCGCGAACCAGGCCGTCAGCCACAAGGCGGCCCGATGATCGCGAAGATCACCGGAGGCAAGGACACCGCCAACCTGATCCACTACCTCTACGACACGAAGAAGAAGGGCCACACCGACCCGCACCTGGTCGCCTCCTGGGACGGCTTCGCCCCCGACCCCGGCCGCACCCCCGATTTCGACGCCACGAAGCGGGCTCTCGTCGCCGACCTCGACCTGCACGTCAAACAGGCCGCGCGGCTCGGCCGGGCACCCGAGAAGCACGTGTGGCACTGCTCAATCCGCGCCACCAAGACCGACCGCCACCTCAGCGACGAGGAATGGGGCGACATCGGCCGCCGGATCGTCGCCGCAACCGGCATCGCACCCGACGGCGATCCGGACGGCTGCCGCTGGGTCGCCGTCCGCCACGCCCCCGACCACATCCACATCGCCGCCAGCACAGTTCGCGCCGACCTGCGCACCGCCCGGCACTGGAACGACTACCTCACCGCCGACCGCGAACTCGCAGCCGTTGAAAAGGAGTACGGCCTCTTCCAGGTCATACGCGGGGATCGCACAGCCGCGAAACGACCCACCCGTGCCGAGCAGGAGAAGGCCAAGCGCGCCGGCCAAGCCCGCACCGCCCGCGAACACCTGCGCACCACCGTGCGCACCGCCGTGGCCGCCGCCACCAGCACCGAGGAGTTCGTCCACCTGCTGGAGCACACCGACGACATCCTCGTGGACATCAAGCACTTCCCGTCCGGTGATGTACGCGGCTACACCGTCGCCCTCGACGGCGACGTCAACGCCCAGCAGGAGCTGATCTGGTACTCCGGCTCCGAACTCTCCCCCGACCTGTCCCTCCCCAAGATCCGCAAGCGTCTAGAAGCCACCGAACCCCAGCACAGCCCCCGTCGGGTGAACCCGTGGCACCAGGCAACCGCCGCCGCGGAACGCATCCCCCACCACCTCGACGGCAATGACGATGCAGCCGCTCAGGCCCACCTGGCCGCCTTCGGCGAAGCCCTCGACGCCCTGCCCATGCGCGCACCCCGGGAAATTCGTCCCCAGCTATGGCAGGCAGCCGAGGCGTTCGAGCGCGCCACCCGCTCCCGCGTCCAGGCCGAGCACCAGCACGCCCGCGCCCTGCGTAGCGCCGTACGAGCCATGGTCCGCGAGCCCGCCCCCAAGGACGGCGCGCTGCTGGCGATGTTCCTCGACGCCGCGATCCTCGCCGTCATCGCCGCCGCCCGCTGGCACCAGCTCCGCCACCACGACCAACAGGTGGCCGCAGCCCAACAGACCCTGATCCACCTGCAAGCCGCCTACGAGCAGACAGCCACCGCACCCCTGACCGCCCTCGCCCAGCAGATCGTGGAACGGCACATCCTCCTCATCCGACAGGCCATGCCTGCCCACGCCGAGCAGGTGGTCGAGGACCCGGCCTTCGACGCCCTCACCGCCGCCCTCGCAACCGCCGAGAAGGCCGGGCATGATCCGAAGCAGCTACTGCAGCAGGCCACCGACGAACGGGCTCTCAACGACGCCCGCAGCCCTGCACGGGTACTGACCTGGCGCATCGAGCGGCTCAGCACCAGGCCGGTTCCGAGCGACCGTGCACGAGTGGCACGGATGCGGAGCGCGGCACGGCGGCAAGGCACATCGGTCAGCCCGGCAGCGGTCGCGGCCTCGCAGCCACAGCCGCCACAGGCACGTCGACGCTGATCACACCCGCTTCCGTACCCGAAGCGGGTGTCAGGCCGCGCGCCCCAGCGCATCGTGGGCAAACGCGAGAGCCCGGAGACGAGCTCCCACAGCGTCGGGGCCGCGGAGGGCCAGCGCCCGCAGAGCACTGACCTGTCGTCCTGAGGCCCACAGCCCAGTGGCCGGGGAGAGAAACGGGACGACGGCTACGCCCAGCTCGGTGAAGGGCGCGTGGTCCAGGTAGGTCATGCCGCCGGTGCCTCACAGGTACGCGCGTGCATTGGTGGCGTCGGCCAGGTCGGCCAGCCGCTCGGACCGGCCCGTGCGTGCGGGCAAGGCGCTGCTGGTGAAGATCTGTCCCCGCCAGCCGAGCAGTTCGAGCAGGGCGCGAGTCGAGGCCCTGGCGACCGGCGCGACCCTTCCTGTGTCGAACGCATTCCAGACCGGCTGAAGGGCACGGTCAAGTGCGGGCCAGTGAGGACTGGTCCCGTACTGCTGGCGCAGGATCGATGAGGCTCTGCGTCGGGCTGCGGCAGGGTCGGCGATCAGGGTGTCTCTGATAAGGGTGGCGCGCCCGGAGGGGCGGTGAGTGGGGATGGTCAGCCACCGGTTCGGGCCGAGGCCGTCGAGTGTGGCGATGCGGGCGCGATGCTGGTAGTCGCGGCGGGCGAACTGCACGTCGTCCAGGACGATCCAGTGGTCCGACGCGAACAGCTTGGCCAGCGTGGTCAGCCGGGGCATGAAGTTGGGCTGGTGGATGGCGCACAGGCTGCCCGGGGAGGAGAGTTCAGGAAGCGATGAGGCGGCTGGTGAAGCCGGCGTGGATGAGGGATTCGTACGCAGCATGCACGTCCTCCGGGACCTCCTGCTCGATGGCGAACCCGAGCTTCGGATACTCGATCACGCGCTGGAGGTCGCCGACGAGCATGTCCACCACGAGCTTCTCGTCGCCGATGGACTTGAGGTAGTCGTCGAACTCCAGGGTTTCCGAGGCGCACACCATCTCGACCTCGGGCCACAGCTTGCGGGCGGTGGCGTACGACCGCCGTTCCATGTAGGGCTTGGAGACCAGCAGCACCTTCTCCGGGGTGATGCCGGCGTCGGCCAGGACCTCGCGGGCGAGGGTGATGTTCTGCCCGGTGTTTGCGGCGTGGGGCTCCAGCAGGATCGCTGAGGCGGGGACGTCGAGGTCGATGGCGTGCTCGCGGAAGTGGACCGCTTCGCCGCGTGGGAAGACCTTGGCGGTGGTCGGGCTGTTGCCGCCGGTGAAGACCAGCGTGGGGAAGAGACCCGCGTGGTACAGCTCGGCGGCGCGCGTGGCCACCCCCAGGTCGTGGCTGCCCAGGCCGATCGCCACGTCCGCGGGATGGGCCTGGTGGTGCATCTGGTGGTAGTCCCAGATCGCCTTGGCCTGGTGCCACTGGTCTTCAGTGATGACCTGCTGGCTGTCACTCATGCGTTCGTCTCCCTGATCACCGTCGGCGGGGCCCCGGGCGCCCTTCACTGCTGGCCTTGACGCTCTCGATACTGCGCAGTTGGTGCACGAGGCCGTACTGCGCGGCCGTCCGAGCGGCCTGGCCGAGAACGCGTAACCCATCATCGCGGGTCGCCGCGTCGGACAGCAGGATGTGGCCGTGAGCGGTGTCCAGTCGTACACGTTGCATCGGTGAGTCGCTGCTCCCGCTGCTTCGGGCGATGTCGATGAAGTGCAGGGCTTGGGTGAGGTCCCCGACGCCCCGGCGGGCCAGGGCGAGCTTCTGATGGGCCACCGACCAATCGTCGGGTTCGGTGAGGTCTTCGAAATCACGGGTCGCGGCCTGCATCACGCGGGTCGCGTAGTCGTGGTTGCCGTCCTTGCTGAGTGCGGTGCCCACCCACAGGCGGGCTCTGGCCCGGTCACGGCGAGAGAGCCGGTCGTCGACGGCGAGCGTTTCGTACGTACGGGCCGACGTCTCCAGGTCACCGGACATCTCCGCGACGACCGCGAGGGACAGATCGAGCTGGGCGACACGGCGGGGAATGTCGAGCTGGGTGAAGATCGAGCGCGCGCCCGCGTAGGAGTGGCGTGCGGACAGTGGTCCGAGCACCGCGCCCTGATCGCGCTTGAGGTCTCCGAGTAACGCGGTGGATCGGGCGTAGAGGTACAGGCCCTTGTCATCGAGTTCGGCGGCCGTGAAACGGTTGAGCCATCGGCCCAGCAGGCTGTCGGCGAAGGTGAAGTTCTGCCGGGACAAGGCGACGACGGCACGGTCCAGGTCATCGGTCCACGACTCGTACTCCCAGGCTCTGGGCCCGGCGGCCGTCACCCGGCGTCCGGTTGCCACCTGCCCGGGGCCGGCCATCTCCGACAGGAGCGTTTCGAAGCGCAGGTGCACGGAGGCATCGGCGCGACCGAGCGCGGTGTCAAGAATGGCCTGCGTGTCAGGGCGGGGCTCGGTCGCGGACCGGAGCTTTTCCCACTTCGAGATGGTCGCGACGGCGAGACCGAGGCGCTCGGCGAAAGCACGCACGCTCAGGCGGAGGGCGAGCCGTAGAGCTCTGGCCTCCAGGCCGGTCCAGTGGTGCACGGTCGCCACGCGTCGCTCCCTTCCACCAGCCATGGAAGCAGAAGCGTGCGGCCGGTGGGGCGGAAGTAGAGCGCAAGTGGAACAGCCGGTGATTCCCTGCGCATTGAGGTACGGCGACGCTCAAGGGGTCTCCTTTCGCCGAGTCCCTTGGACGGTCACCAGCATGGAACTCCTGACCGAGCACCGCCCAGTCAACGGGCCCGTCGTCTACGGCTTCCTGCGGCTGGCCGGAGTCTCCGCAGCCCGTCAAACGGCGTTACAGGCGTCGCTGACGGAGTACTGCCGGATCCATGAGCTGCAGCTCTCCGGCGTCTTCAAGGACAGGTCGCGGCAACCGAACCGAGCTCCACCGCGTTCATCGGCCTGCTGGACGCGCTGGCCCTTCCTGACGTCTACGGTGTCATCGCCCCCGCCCTGTCTCACCTGGGGCCGAAGCACCTCGCCGCCGAACGCACCCGCCTTATCGAGGCCGCCGGCGCCCGCCTGCTGCTGGCCCGCCGCCCCCGCATCGGGCCTGGCCACGTACCTCGTCAGCAGACCGCCCACCGCCGCTTCCCCGCGCCACTCCTCCTCCTGAGCACGGAGTCATGAGGCACACCATGCCCGAGTCGCTTCAGCAGTTCTTCGAGGCCCGCCGCCAGTCCGTAAGCAAAGCACGGCAGTTCGCCACCAGAGCGCTGGACGGCTGGGGTCTGACGAGCCGCACCGAGGACATCTGCCTGTGCGTCTCCGAACTCGCCACGAACGCCGTTCTCCACGGCACCGCCCGCAGGCACGGCTTCCTCGTCCGGCTCGACATCGACGACAACTGCGTACGCCTGGAAGTGCACGACAGCCGTCGCCAGCAGCCCGTCGTACGCGAGCCGACCGCCACAGACATCTCCGGGAGGGGCCTGACGTTGGTGGCCGCGCTTTCCGACGAGTGGGGAGTGAGGGACCGTACACCGCTCGGGAAGATCATCTGGTCCTGCTTCAAGACCGCGGACGACGCCGCACAGTCGATCAGCCCTCCCGTCCCAAACCACGACGACCGCCCTCTGGAGGTCCGATGACCGAAACCGGCACACCGGATCGGGCGGCGCCTGCCGCGTCAAGCACGCGTCTCGTGGCCAGCCCGTTCCTCGCCCAACACCTCCTTCTTCAGCCAGGCCGAGCGGTCGGTGTGCGCATTCCTGGGATTCGCTACGAGGAGCTGCGCGCCGCGAGCCACGTCGGAGGCCCTCTGCCGGCTTGGCTTGTTGATGCCGCGCGGCAGGCGTGGGGCACCGAGCTGCCTGACGGACCGGTCGGCGATTTCGTCCTCGTGCGCGAGCGATCGCCGTACGGGTACGCAAAGGCGTCATGGGAAATCAACCTCGGCTGCGACTACGACTGCGAGTTCTGCTACCTCGGCGAGAAGCGCTTCGAGGGGCTGGACTGGGCGGGCAAACAGCAGCTCCTGCGGATGATGCGCGACGCGGGCGTGCTCTGGCTGCAGATCACGGGCGGCGAGGCACTGATCGACCGCGAGTTCGGCGCGGCCTACGAGTACGCCCACCAGCTCGGGATGATGGTGCAGGTCTCCTCGAACGGTTCGTCCCTGCGCAAGCCGCCGATCCGCGGGCTGTTCGCACGCCATCGCCCTTACCGGCTCACGCTCAGCGTCTACGGCGCGACCGCGGACACGTACGACAAGGTCACTCGCAACCGCGGCGCATTCGGCCGGTTCATCCAGGGGCTGGACGCGGCCCACCAGGACCGGCTGCCGGTCCGGCTGAACGTGATCGTGTCGGACGACAACGCTCACGAACTCGACGCGATGGTGACTCTGTGCGCGCGCTACGGCTTCCCGCACCAGGTCTTCACGAACATGTCGCCGACGATCGACGGCGAGGCGAACCCGCTGGCGACGCAGGCCGAGGGCCACATCAAGGCCCGGAGCGTATTCACCGGCTGCAATGCCGGCCGGACGTTCTTCCACGTCAACCCACACGGCATCGCGTCCGTTTGCAAGGTCGGCCGCGACCCGAGCGTGAACCTCGTGACAGAGGGCGTCGCCGCCCTCACCCGGCTCGGCGCCATCGCCGAGTCCCTACAGCTCCGCACCGGTGGATGCTCCGGCTGCACGAAGGTCGGCACCTGCCGTACCTGCCGGCCGCTGGCCAAGCTCTACCAGGAGGCGGGGGACCGACGAGAGCTCTACTGCCAACACGGAGGCTACGGATCATGACTCCACCCACCACAACCCTCACCCCGCCGCGCGAACCGGTTCTGCTCACCATCGGACGGCGCCCCACCGATGGTGCAACCGGCGCCTTGGCCGTGCCACTGCCGGCCGCAGCCATCCGTGACGACGAGGTCCAGATCATCGCCGACCTGGACGAGGCCGCCGAAGGCGCCGAGTGCAGCTGCTCGGCCGGCGACGACCAGCCGTACTAGACACACCGCAGGCGGGCGCCGCACCGCTCGCGTACGCGCCCCATGAGTGCCGCCCCGGTCCTACCCTGGCTGGGGCGGCACTCCCTTGTCTCCGAGCCCCATGAGGAACCGCGCGTGTCCATGTCTCGCATTCCCTTCGATCAGCTCCCCGCCGACGTCCGCCAGGCTGTCACTGACAAGACCGGTCCTGTGCATCAGGCGGTGACCATGACCGGCGGCATGAACTCCGGCGTCGCCTCCGTCCTGGAGACGGAGAGCGGCAGCGTTTTCGTGAAGGGCATCGCGAGTGATCATCCGCAGGTCGCAGCACAGCGACGCGAGGCGGAGATCGCCCCCCACCTGCCCACGTCCTGTCCCCGCCTGTACTGGCACCTGGAAGTCGGTGGATGGAGCCTTCTCGGATACGAGGTCCTCAGCGGTCGCCACGCCGACTACAGCCCCGGCTCGGCCGACTTGGTGCTCGTAGAAGCCGCGCTCACCGAACTGCAACGGATCACCGCTCCGGCCGACATCGAGATCAAGGACGCGGTGGACCGCTGGGCGGATTACGCTCCGACCGGAACGCTCCAGCACTTCAGCGGCAACACACTGCTGCACACCGACTTCGCACCGCACAACGTCCTGATCACCGACGGCCGTGCCCGCCTCGTCGACTGGGCGTGGCCAACGCGCGGGGCGGCGTGGATCGATCCAGGCGCCCTGGCGCTGAGGCTCATGGACGCCGGCCACCCGGCGGAGGACGCGATCATGTTCGCAGGCCGCTTCCCATCGTGGCGGAACACCGATCCGGAGGCACTGACGGCATTCGGTTCCGCATCTGCGGCGCTGTGGCAGGAGATCGCCGAGGAGGATCCAACGCCGTGGAAGCAGCGGATGGCCAAGCGGGCCGCTGCGTTCAGGCTCGTACTCCTCAGAGGGTCCACGCCCGCCGTCGGATCTACCTCGTCTTAAGGCAGCCCCTTTGGCGCGAGCCTCGAAGATCATGGCCCCAACGTCGTGCTTTACCGGGCAGGTCAACAGACTGCCCGACGCGCCGGAAGCTTACGGGGCCATGATCACTCGCGCCAAAGCCGCTCCGCCGACCTTAAGGTGAGTCAGAACCCGCCCTACCAGATATAGGGACGCCGTAGCTCAGGCACGCGCAAAGGCACGGAACTTCTGTAAAGTCGGGCCGTCATTACGTCCAAAGTGGTGAAGTGCAAGGGCTCAAGGACAATGCCCTCTTTTTTCAGTACCTTACGGAAGGAAGTCGCCCAGTCACGCCAGATTTTTCGCTGCTTAGCGTCAAGCTTTTCCTGCTGCACCACTACCAACTGGACAGATTCAGGATTGAGGCGCGAACCAGTCACCAGCACCCGCAACTGCTCAACCTGCTCCCACCATTCAGGTTCGCCCTTATAAACAGTCTTGATGTGCTGGCTGATCGACTTCACCATAGTGTCGCTGATGAAGTCATGCAGTGAGGGGCGCCTGAGGCGAGCTGCTACATGCTCCGCAAAGTCGAGCGCATCCCGTTCGCTGGAAAATCCAGGATGGGGCGCATTAACCACAAGGAGCTGCTTACTCGCAGGCAGGCTAATCCTGAGATCAGCCACCCAAAAGCCGTAACTCGGGGGTTTAGTGAGCGCAACAAGGTGGGAGACTTCGTGACCCTCGATGGCACCACGTCGATTATCGGAGATATTCGATATGCAGACCACGGGGCTAACTTGCACGAGTGGATGCCTGGCTCCCGGACCTGCTGCAGCAATGTCACAGGTCTGACTGGTAACAATGGCCCACGCGCAACGCAAATCCTCGACGGCAACGTGTTGCCATTCTCCGGATTCGGCCTCCGTGTCGTCGCCGCCACTTGAGTCAATTCCTGTCACAGGATCTAGACCAGGTGGAGCGGCCCAAGAGAGTACGGAACCTGGAAGCAAGTCGCCTTGCTTCCAGGCATCCAAAGCGGCCACGCAGTCGTCGGGCCAGGTCTCAGGAACCAACGAGTCTAGCGATTCGAACTCGTCGGATGCCGCATCCTCGATTTTAGTAGGATTCACGGCCGACTCTGCCATTTTCTCTCCGTTTTAGCCGCATCAACGCGGGTGCGCTGCTCCGCGAACACGGACCCCCGGTTTAACCTTTCTGACCTTTCCAGTCAATCGCCGAGCCTGCGTTTCAGGGAAGTCAGGATACTCAGGACCGGCTGCCCCAATGTGGTCAAGAGCTTCTGAGGTGTGACCGTACTCCCTGTACTCTCCTCGCTGAGCCTTACGCTCCAAGACTTCAGCCATGAGTGAGTCGAAGTCGCCGGCAAGGAGGCTCTGGCGCCTATCGGGGTCGGCCGCAACCCAGCGCGGTAGCTCCTCCCCCATGATCTCCCTGAGATCAGCGCTGGCTTGGACGAGAGCCCACAGCCTTCCTTGGCTGGACAAGCGTGGGGACACCTTGCTGCCCCGCCACGAATAGAAAGTCCGATGAGCCACACCAGCCGCAGTGAGGACATCGCGGAGAGGGAGGCCAAGCATCTTCTTGACTTCATGAATCGCTTCAACAGCCGTTTCGCTACCCGAGGAGTCAGCCTCTTTAGATTCGTCCTCTGTCTCTCCTTCAAGCAGCACCTGACCGAGAATAGGGCTGATCCACGCGAGTGTTTGGCCGATCAGTCGGTCCATCTCCACGTGAAGCTCACATGAACGAGCAACCGCTGAAGCGTGAGGCACCAATAGAACCGGCAGGGCTGGTGTCAGCGTGGTGTCCCAGGACTTCAGAACATCACGCAGAACAGTATTAGCCACCCCGGGAAGCTGAAGCGAGGTGCTTTCGAAGAGTCGGCGATCATAGCCAGTCTCTTCCAACTTGGCGATCTCTACGATGTTCCCTGTATGGCGTTCACCAGACTGCCTTGCCATCATTGTCGCGTTCACGATTCCCCCTAATCGCTCTCGGACTTGCTGCCTACGTTCTCCTCTTGAGCTGCTAGCCAGGACTCGGGCCGCATTGCCTGCTTAAAAAGCGATAGCGCAGTGCGATTAAGCCGCTGGCAGGCTTCGATAGCGTCCGCACTGATGAATCGGCGAGTTGTCGCGTCGAAGACGTCAATATCCATCAAGTAGCTGATGGCATTCTGTGCTGCGGCGTCGACGAACGCTCCATGCCGCAGCAAAGCACCCTGACCATCTCCCAACGCAAGCTCGATCTGCTGCTGAGCGGCTGCCACTTTGTCGCCGATCACAGGGTCAAGGATCGGCCCCAAAAAGGAATCTGAGATCCGATTTCGCCATGCATTCGGCGCCTTAGCTTCGGTATCAACGAGGCGATTTACGTAACGAACACCGAGGCGGTGCAGCAATTTAGGTTCTAGGTGTTGCTCGAATCCAAGCAGCAAAGATTCTAGCACTGGCCGCAGGCTGACGCTCCACCGTTCATATTGCGAAGTCTGCACCACCAGAGAATCGGGCATTATAGTGGCTAGCAACTTTCCACCGTCGCGACCAAGCTGCCAACCTCGCGCCCGAACGTGCACTTGCGGACTAGCTCCAGAAGCGTTCACGTCTACGAGGAGTTCATTCCTCTGTGCTGGCTCCATAGACGTGAATTTGATACCGCGCTCTTCTGCCAGTTCCTTAATTGCGAGGGCCTGATCAGTCGATACGGAATTACCAACGCCAGCGAACCGAATCTCAGCAATCGCAAGTTCAACGGGTGCGTCACGCAGTAGGGCACGCCCCGCAGGTGGCAAGCCAGCCAGAGGCATGTCCGGGTCTGATCCGCGCAACGAAGTCACGTACGTACCTCGCCTCCCTGCTATCGATCCGACCTGCACACTAGCTGCATACTCTTAGCGTACCCTCTGCGGCCCCCTCTGACGCGGGAAGCAGGTGATCCGTGATGGCTGAGTGCGCTGGCTCGGCTGGCACCAATGCTGCTTGTCAGGAGCGGCCTGCAGAACCAACTCAACGGTGCTCGCGTCCGCCAGCGGTGCGTGTCTAACTGCGTGACAACGCTGACGCACAACGATGGACGGGCGCGGACATCTACGGACCATCGCCGCAGGCGAGAGGCGCAGTCGGCCGGGGTCAGGCCCCCTCCCTCCTGCGGCCGTCGCGTCGGCCGTCGTCCCGGCGGGGCCGGTAGATCACCCGGGAGCGGTGGCCGGGTTTTTAGCGGGTCAGCGCGGCGATGGCGACGCGTCGCCGGGAGCGGCCGCGGAACCGCACCACCGGGGTCCGGCCACGCTGGGACCAGGTCCTGGCCTGCGGAGGCGTCATGGAGAATCCGGCTTCGTCCTCGAAGACCAGCCAGGCCCCACGGGCCGCCGCGAGCCTTCCACGCACGGCCACACCTCCTTGACCCACCCGGCCACCGCCTCGTCGTCCCGCTCCATCGCGCGTCGGGCCGGGACCTGACAGGACCAGCCGTTGCGCATCAGGAGCTTGCGCACGCCCTGAACGGTGTAGGTCATGTGGAAGCGCCGGCCGTTCACCGTCTTGACCCTGGCCCGCGTCCACCGCTGGTCCTCCCACCCGCGCGCGGCCGACCCCTTGGCCAGCTCCGCCTCCAACTGCGCGAACTGCTTCTCATTCAGCCGTGGCAGCAACGCGGGCCCACGCGAGCGCAAGTCCCGCGGACCGCCGTCATCCAAGGCCCGCCGCCATCGCTGCACCGAACGGACGCTGACGCGCAGATCTTTAGCGATCGCTGAGCTCGGTTCGCCCCTTGCGAACCGCTCGGCCGCCTGGCCCCGTAACTCCACGCGGAACTGCTGCTGTTCAGCGGTCAGCCCGCCACCCTGTGGATACCTCACGACCCGGTGATGCCGCAGGATACCACAGCCCGTCAGCCCCTACGACATCACGAGTTCAAGCTCAGTAACCAACTGTGCTCTGGTCGACAACGCGCTCCGATCACCTTTCATGAGATGGCACTCCTGCAATGCCGACCTGTTGTTCACTGGGATCGAACAAAGTGCATTGCCGTAGAACCACATGGGGGGCCAATGAAGCCACGAAGCGCAGCCGCAACCGGCAGAGACTTCCCGTACGCCTCAAGTACGACGTGCTATATCGAGGTCCACCGGGATGGCACCGTGACGCACGGGGACCAGCGTGCCGCCTACGAGCGCGCGGTCGCCGGAGAGTCCCGGCTGTACGCCGTCTGGCCCGGCCAATGGTCGAGCGACCTCTTCGAGATCGACGACCTGGACGAGTTCGCCAAGGCACTCGGGATCAAGCATGACGAAGAGCGAACCGGCCTGAAGGACCACATCCACAAGGTCGAATGGATCAAGGATCCGTACGGCGACGACAACCCTCGCAGCCAGTACCTCGACATCGACGTCACCCTCACCTGCGGCTGCTCCATCAACGACCGCCGTACCTTCGCCGCGCAGATGAAGGACCAGAAGGGCTGGGTCATCGCGACGAGCGGCGGCTGGTCGAAAAGCGGCAGGCCGGGCGGGCCGACGACCTACTCCCTGCGCGCACGCCGCAAGAGCCTCACCTGATACGCAAACTTGCTGGGCAACCGCGCCACTCCGCGCCCAGTGTGTAGGCAGTCGGCCCTCGCTGGGAGAAATCTGGGAGATGATCTTCCAATGGATACCCGCTGAAGCCATGCGGGCCCGCCTCGCAGTAAGTCTCTGACCAGCGCCGATACCCATCGCCGCCGATCACGAGCCCACTCGAACCTCATTCGGGACGAAGAGGTCGTGGGTTCAAATCCCGCCACCCCGACAGCTACGTATGAGGTCAGGATCTACATCTACAGTCAAGATGTAGATCCTGACCTTTTTGCGTGACTTCCGCCTCGAGGGCGGCAACGTGCCGACGGCAGGTTGATGACGCTGTTCGCGGCCTCGAAGATCCTCGGGCCGGACGCCCACCCGGAGGACCCCCGGATCGAACCCGCCCGGCACAGGGCACGGCAGGTCATCGCGGAGCTTCAGACGGGCTGACTGCTCGAACGCTCCCGGAGGAGGGCGCGATACTCGTGGATCGTCCGCTCGTCGGCTTCGGCGGCGAGGGCGTCGAGCAGTTCGGCCAGATGAGCAAGCTCGTCCGTGCCGACGGCTAACGAGCTCGTGCATGGTTGGCGGGTGAGGTGCTGAGCTCTTGATGGTTGATCATGGGCGGATGGTGGAGAACGCGTCTCGTGCAGATCGCCAGCAACCGGCGGATCACTGGCCCACCCAGGAGTATTCGAGCGCATCCAGGTGCAGGGCCCGGACGGCGTCCGTGTCCCCCCTCCCCGAGCCAGCGGTAGAAGGCGTACTCGAACTCCTGGAAGAACCTGTACTGCGGCGTGTGGTCGGGCTCCAAGATGTTGAAGTCGCCCAGCACGATCCGCGCGGCCCCCTCCCCGGGCGGCAGGTTCTCCCGGCACGCCTCTGCGCGAAGCCCTGGGCGAGTCTGGCCGTGAGGAACAGCGGGCCCGCCAGCATGCCGCTGCTGAGGGTCCACCGCACGGCCGTGCGGGGCACGGCACTGGCAACGGGGCGGGACCGTGCTGAGTGGATGACCGGCGTCGAGGCGGAAGGTCATCGCGAAGCGTGACATGCAGCACGCCACGCCCCGCGCTGGTCGATGCACCGCACATCAGAGGGGACGCGGGCGATCCGCACGAACCCTGCCCCGTGCCGAAGGCGACCCTCGCGCGCCGGCGACCTCTCGACAAAGCCTGCATCGGAGCCGGTTGAACGTCAGGCGGATCCGGCGCCGGCGCAGGTCTCCGTGTTGCCGCCCCCGTTCGAACGACCGGAGCCCGGGCACGACACCTCGCCGCCGCCCGGGCGCGGTCCGACGGAGTGGGCGAACCCCGGCCCCGCCCCGGCCCGATCGGAGCATTTCCAGCCACTCGGCAGCACCGTCCGAACACTGCACGTAACCTCTCGGGCATGGACGAATCCGCAGCAGGTGCACCGCCGGCGCCCGGCAGGGACGAGGCGCAGCGCCGGCGGTTGGACGCGTACGCGTACCTCAGTGCGCCGGAGCGGCTGGAGTACCTGGCCGTCATGCGGGTCTTCTGCGGGACGCTGCTGGCGGACCTGGCGGTGCCGGACGTCCTGGCGAAGTTGCGCGGCGCCGGCGGGGCGGGGGCCGGGCTGGACGCCGATGCGCTCACCGGGCGGTTGGAGCAACTGGAGCGCTGGGGAAACCTGTTGCGCGGCAACCACACGGTGCGGGCGTCCAGCATCACCGAGTACCAGCGGTCCCGGGCGCGCTACCAGCTGTCGCGGCTGGGCGAGCGGATCCAGCGGGACGCCGACGGGGTGCTGACCGAGGCCGAGGCCGCCCGGGAGGTGAGCAACGAGCTGTTGGCGCTGGTGGAACGGGGGTTGCGGGAGTTGGCCGGGGCGGCGGCGGAGCCGGGTGGGGTGGCCCCGCAGGACGGGCTGGAGCGGATCAGCACGCTGTTCGTCCAGTTCGCCGGGTTCGCCGACTCGGTGCGGGACTTCTACGCCTACCTGGGGCAGGTGCTCGCCCGGTACGACCTGGACGGCGCCGAGTACCAGGGCTTCAAGGAACTGCTCCTGGACTACGTGGAGGCGATCACGGAGGACGTGGCCTTCCGGGCGCCCCGGATCTCGGCGGCCCTGGACGCGCTGTGGCCGCGGCTGCCGGAGCTGCTGGCGCAGGTGGACGCGCACGCCCAGGGGCTCGCCGGACTCTCCCCGCAGGTGGACGGCGGTCCGGAGGGCCGGGTGCAGCGCAGCCGCGGGCGGGAGTTGGCCGACTGGGAGGGGCTGCGCGGCTGGTTCACCGACCTGGACGGGCAGGGCAGCCAGGTCGATCAGTTGCGGGAGGCCACGCTACGGGCGCTCCAGTCCCTGTTGGCCAACGCCAAGCGGATGCTGCGCTCGGCCACCGGGGAGATGTCGCGGCGCAGGGACCTGTTGCGGTTGGCGCAGTGGTTCGACGGGGCCGCTCCCGAGGACGCGCACGACATCGCGGTGGCCGCCTTCGGCCTGTACGGCGCCCGTCACCTGGGCGTGCCGCCGGCCACCGACGAGGTGCTGCCCGCGCACACCGGGTGGTGGACGGGACCGGTGGTCGAGGTCCCGGTCGCGCTGCGCGAGCGGGGCAGCCGGGCGCAGCGGGGGCGGACGGCGGCGGTGGAGGACCACTCGGCGCAGAAGGAACGGCTGCGGCGGGCCGCACGGGCCCGGTCGGCGGCCAGGCGGGCGGCGGCGGACGAACTGTGCAGCGCCTCGGGCCGGTTCGAGGAGGTGCGGTTGACCTCGGCGGCGCTGGACCTGCTGTTGGAGCTGTTGGCCACCGCGCTCGGGAACGCACGGCTCGGGCGACGGGCCGAGGGGGCGGCCGGGTTCGGGCTGGAGGCGGCGCGGAGCGAGGACGCCGACCTGGGCGTCCGGCTCACCGTGCACCGGACGGCGGGCGCTCGGACGCTGTTGCGGGCGACGGACGGCGATCTGCTCCTGGACGACCTGGAGTTGGCCGTCGACCGGCCGGCCGGACCGGACGGGCCGACCGGCCCGGCCGAACCGGGTGCATCGGTGGGGGCGGGTGCGTCGTGACGATCCCCTCGGCCCACGACGTGGCGGTGGCGGCCGAACGCCGGGCCGCCGCCCGGTTGTTGCTGTCCCATCCGCTGGTCTCGTCGAGCGGTCCGCACGCCGACGTGTTCCCGTTGGTCCGCCGGCACGCCGAGTGGCTGCGCAAGCGGTTCCAGCAGGTGCTCGGCTACCGCCTGGTGGTCGACAGCTCCTACGCGCGGCTGTTCAAGGCCGGGCTGGGGCCGCGGGCGGGGCACCAGCTGCTGCGGTCCACCGGCACGCCCTTCACCCCGCGCACCTACGCCTGCCTCGCCCTGGCGCTGTCGGTCCTGGTGACCGCGCCCGAGCAGATGCTGTTGTCGCAGCTGGTCGCGGACGTGCGGGCCGCGGCGGCCGATGCGCAGGTCGAGCTGGAGGAGACGGGTCGGGCGGCCGGGAAGCGGACGCTGGTCGCGGCGCTGCGCCAGTTGGTGGAGTGGGGCGTGCTGGTGGAGACGCACGGCCGGGTGGCCGCCCTGGCGCAGGAGACCGAGGGCGAGGCGTTGATCACGGTGGACCGGGAGCTGGCCCGCGCCATCGTGGCCGGGCCGCTCGCCCAGTCCCGGGACGGCGCCGATCTGGTCCGCCGGGCGGCGGACCCGGGCTTCGGCGGTGCCCGCACCTATGTGCGCCGGATGCTGGTCGAGACGCCCGTCGTCCACCTCGACGAGCTGACCGACGCGGAGCGCGACTGGCTCCGCACCCGTCAGCGCCGGGAGGCCCAGGCGTTCTTCGAACTGCTGGGTCTGGAGACGGAGATCCGCGCCGAGGGAGTGGCCCTGGTCGACCCGGAGGACGAGCTGACGGACCTCCGGTTCCCCGGTACCGGAACCGTCGCCCAGGCCGCGCTGCTGTTGCTGGACCGGCTGGTGGAGCGGCTCCGGCCCACCGGTTCCGGGACGGCGTCCACCGGGACCCTGGTCGTCGGCGTGGCCGTGCCGGACGGGCTGGTGGACGAGGTGCTGGCCGGGCTGGTCGCCGAGTACGGCGGGCGCAGCGGCTGGCAGCGCGGCTACCTGGAGGACCCGGGCGCCCTGCGGGACGCCGTGCTGGGGCTGCTGGCGCGGATGCGGCTGCTGGCCCCCGCCGGGCCGGTGCGCGCCGAGGGCCACGGGGTGCCGGAGGGGTACGAGGAGTTGCCGCCGGGGCGGCAGGTGACGGACGTCCGCGGGGCCCGGCCGGGCGGCGGGGGCTGGGTGCTGCTGGCCGCCGCCGCCCGGTACGCCACCCGCGTCACCGTGCGCTCCGGTGGCGCGCACCGCGAGGACCACGACGTACAGCAGGAGTTGCCGATATGACCGCCGATGCCCGTGGCCCCGTCCCGTCGCCGCGACCGGGGAACCCGTCGACGCCGGCGGGCGGTCGCTTCCGCCTGCACCGCGCCGGCATCCAGAACGTCTGGCAGTACGACGGCCAGGAGTTCGCCTTCGGCGACGGTCGGCTGTTGTTGCGCGGCAAGAACGGGGCGGGCAAGTCCAAGGCCCTGGAGATGCTGCTGCCCTACCTGTTGGACGGCGACGCGCGGGCGCTGGACGCGACCGGCACCGGGCGGACGACGCTGGCCTGGCTGATGTTGGACGGGTTCGAGCAGACCAACCGCCTCGGCTACCTGTGGGTGGAGTTCCGCGGGACGACCGGGGAGGGCGACCCCCGGTACCTGACGGTGGGCGCCGCCGTGCGCGCCTCGCGGTCGACGCAGCGGGCGGTGCCGACCTTCTTCGTCACCCCGCTGCGGGTCGGCGCGGGGCTGGACCTGGTCGAGGCGGGCAAGCCGCTGCCCGTCGACCGGCTGAAGGAGGTGGTGGGCGCCGAGAACGCGACCGAGCGCCCGGTCGCCCACCGGGCCCGGGTGGCGCGGGACCTCTTCGGCATCGCCGACGCCACCCGCTACCGCAACCTGACCCAGTTGCTGCACCGGCTGCGGCGCCCCACGGTCGGGGACCGCATCGAGCACGGCGGCCTGGCCGTGCTGCTGAGCGAGACGCTGCCCGGCCTCGACGAGGAAGTGGTCGAGCGGGTGGCGCGCAACCTCCACGACCTGGACGCGGTGCGGGAGGAGCTGGGCCGCCTGGAGCGCACCGACGAGGCGCTGCGCACCTTCCTCACCGACTACCGCGGCTACCTGGCCGGGGTGCTGCGCGCCTCGGCCCGGAAGGTGAGCGGGGAGTTGGACGCCCTCTCGGTGCGCCGCCGGGCGGCCGGGGACGCCGCGCAGCGCACCGGCGAGCTGCACCAGCGGGAGGAGGAGGCACGGGCCGTGCTGGCGGGGCTCCGCGAGGAGGAACGGGCCGCCCGCACCGCCCTGGCCGCCCTGCACGCCAGCCACGCCTACCGCAGCCTGCGCGAACTCTCCGAGCGGCGCGGCACGGTGGAGGCCCTGCGCACCACGGCGGTGACCGCGTTCACCGCCCTGCGCAGCGCCCACGACGCGGAGGAGGACGCGGCGCGGCGGCTGGCCGAGGGCGTCGAGGACCTCGGCAGCCGACTGATCGAGCTGAGCACCGAGCACCGGGAGTTGCTGTCCCTGGCGGAGCGGGCGGGCCTGCCCGCCGGGCACCTGGGCGATGCGGTGGCGCTGCCGCGCACGGCCCGTTCCGCGGCGACCTCGGTGGAGCTCCTCGGGCCGGACGGGGCGGCGTCGACGGTGCGGCACGGGCCGGTGGTGCGGGTGGACGTGGCGTCCGCGGAGGCCGGACTGCGTTCCTGGCAGAAGCAGTTGGAGGACGCCGGGTCCGTGGTGCGGAACCGGACCCGGGCCCTGCGGGAGGTGACCGCCCTCGCCGCGCGGGCCGAGCGGGCCCGGGCCTCGGCGGCGGGCGCCGATGCGGACCGGGAGCGGCTGGAGGGCGAGGCGGAGGAGGCCGCCGGGCGTCTCGAAGCGAGCCGCGAGCGGGTCGCCGGGGCGAGCCGGGGGTACGCCGGGGAGGTCGCCGCGTGGGTGGCGCACACCCGGTCCGCGGCGGGGCCCGACTGTCCCCCGCTGGACGCCGTCCTCGCCGAGGTGGCCCGGGATGACGGCGACGCCCCCTCCGACGGGGTGTTGCCGGCCGATGCGGACGCCCGTGCCCAGCGCTCGGCGCGGGCGGTGCTGGAGCCGTACGCGGAGCACCTCACCCGGCACCGGGACGCGCGGGCGCTCGACGTCGGGCGGCTGGACGCGGAGGTCGGGCGGCTGTCGCGGGAGAAGCGGGAGCAGGAGGAGCGCACCGACCCGGAGCCGGTGCCCCCGCACCACCGCGCCGCCGAGCGCGACCCGGCCCGGGGGGAGCCCTTCTACCGGCTGGTGGACTTCGCGGAGCACCTGTCGCCCGCCGAACGCGCCGGGTTGGAGGCGGCGTTGGAGGCGAGCGGCATCCTCGACGCCTGGGTCGGTGCGGACGGGGTCCCCCTCGACCCCGGCACCCGGGACACCCTCCTCGGGGCGGGCCCCGTGCCGCCGGGGGTAGCGACCCTGGCCGCGGCCCTGCGGCCGGCCGCCCCGCGGTTCGCCTGCGGCATCACCGCCGAGCAGGTGGAGCGGCTGTTGGCCGGGGTGGCGCTCGTCCCGGCCGGGGAGGAGGGCGGGGCCGCCAGTGCGGTGCACGTCGACGGGGGTTGGCGGCTGGGCGCCCTGAGCGGCCGCCACCGCAAGGACGTCGCCGAGTACGTGGGGGCGAGCGTCCGCGCCGAGACCCGGCGGCGGGCCCTCGCCGAGACGGCCGCGCGCCTCGCCGAGGCGGAACGGCGGTCGGCCGCGGCCCGCACCGAACTCGCCGCGGCGGACTCCGTCCGGCGGGCGCTGGCGCTCGCCGAGCGGGCCTTCCCGCCGGCCCGGGGCCTCGCCGACGCCTGGAGCCGGGCCGCCTCCGACGAGGCGGCCCTGCGGGAGCTGACCGCCAAGGCGGCCCGGGCGGCCCGGGCGGCCGAGACGGCCCGCGCGGCCGCCGTCGCGGCGCGCTCCGAGGCGGACGCCACCGCCACCGCCCATGACCTGCCCACCGACGCCGCCGCCCTGGAACGGGTGGGCACCGCACTGGCGACCCTGCTCAGCGGCACCGGTCAGGTGTGCCGGGCGGTCGCCGGCACCGTCGGACGGCTCGACGGCAGCCGGGCGGACGACGGACGGTACGCACGGGCCCGCGAGGCGCGGCTGACGGCGGAGCGGGACTACCGGCTCCGCCTGGACGGGCTGCGCACCGCGCAACAGGACCTGCGCACCCGGGAGGGGGCCATCGGCGCCTCCGAGGAGGAGGTCCTGGCCCGCGAACGGGAGGTGGAGGACCGCATCGCGAGCAGCGCCGCCGCCGTGCCGGCCGCGGAGCGCGCCCACGACGACCTCCGCGAGCGGAGGGTGCGCGCCGAGGAGGCGGAGCGGGGCCTGCGGGAGGAGTTGGCGCAGCAGGAGGCCGCGGTCATCGACACCGGTCAGGCCCTGCGCGGCGCCGTCAACCGTCCGGAGGTCGTCAAGGGGGCGGGGCTGGAGCGGTCCGCGCTGCCCGAGCACCTGGCGGACGACCCGGGGGCGGTCGTCCGCGACCGGCTGCGTGCGCTGCGCGCGCTGGCCGAGGCGGTGGCGCGGGCGGTGGGCCGGGCGACGGAGCGGGTGTCGGACGACGCGCTGCTCAAGCGGCACACGGTGCTGCGCGACCGGTTGGCGGGCGGCTACGACGCGCAGTTGGAGGAGCGCGACGGCATCAAGGTCTGCCGGCTCCTCGACGACCACGGTTCCCATGACGTGGCGGTCGTCGGGGAGCGGATCGCCGCGGAGTCCGCGCAGGCGCGGGGGCGGCTCACCGAGCGGGAGAGCGAGGTGTTCCAGCGGTTCCTGACCGGCGAACTCGGCGACCACCTCGCCACGCAGGTCGTCACGGCGACCCGGCTGGTCACGGCCCTCAACGACACCCTGAAGACGGTGCGGACCTCGCACGGCCTCGGCGTGGAGCTGCTGTGGAAGCTCGACGAGGACGTGGACGCCGACGTGCGGGCGGCCGTGGAACTGCTGCGCGGCCACTCCGGCCTGCGCACCCGCGAGCAGACCGAACGGCTGCGGGAAGTGCTGCAACGCCGCATCGAGGACGCCCGTCGCGCCGACCCCTCGGCCGGCTACACGGCCCACCTGCGGACCGCGCTGGACTACCGGGCCTGGTTCCGGTTCCACACCTTCGTGGTCGAGGACGCGGCCCCGGGGCGTCGACGGAAGCTGACCGGCCGCACCGGGCTCAGCCAGGGGGAACAGCGGGTGCTCTCGTACCTGGTGCTCTTCGCCGCCGCGGCGGCGCACTTCACCAGCCTCGCCGAGTCGGCCCCGCACGCGCCGCGGCTGATCCTGTTGGACGACGCCTTCGCCAAGGTCGACGAGCCCACCCACGGCCGGCTGGGGCGCATCCTGGTCGACCTGGACCTCGACTTCGTCCTCACCAGCGAGCGGCTGATGGGCAACTGGGCCGGGGTCCCGTCGCTGCACGTCTACGAGTGCCTGCGCGATCCCCATGTGCGCGGGGTGGCCACGCTGCACTACACCTGGAACGGTCGGCAGCGGCGCCTGGAGTCGACGTGAGCGGTCTGCCGGCGGCCGCCCGCACCTGGTTGGCGGGCCCGGGGCTGGCCCGGCTCTGGGCGGCGGCCCGCGCCCGGTTGGAGGGCAACGGCGTGCGGCCCGCCGGTTCGCTCCGGTTGGCGGCGCCGAGCGCCCTGGAACGCAACGACCTGTCGCTGCTGCTGGGCCGGCCCCTCACGGGCGCCGCCGTGACGGTGCGGCTCGACGTGCTCGACGCCCGCCTGCGCGAGTCGGCCGCCGGGGTCGGGCTCCGGGGGGTGCTGGAGGAGTTGGGCCCTCCCCTGGTGGACCGCCGTGCGGCCCGCGAGGACGAGGCGGCGCGCCGCCGGCAGGTGTGGGCCGCGCTGGACGCCGCCCTCGACGCCTCCCCGCTCGCCGGGCAGGAGTGGACCGGACGGTGGTGCGAGGCGCTGCGCCGGGCCGGGGTGCCCAAGGGGGTGGCGCAGGGTGCGGCGGTGCGCACCCTCGGGCAGGCGGTGCGGGTGCTCGGGGAGCTGCTCGGTCCGGAGCGCACCGGCACCCGGGGCCGCGGCGAACTCGCCGCGGCCGCGACCGGTTCGGCGCACGGCCTGGACGACGGCACCTGGCTGGCCCGGCTGGTGCAGCGCGGTCTCGCCCTGGCCCACGGCGTCGAACTCCCCGAGGACGCGGCGGGCCGCCGCGCGCTGTGGCGGCTGGTCTCGGTCACCCCGGACGAGGTGTCCAGCACGGTGCTGACGTACGGGCTGCGGCCCACCGGCGACGGGTGGCGGGAGCGGGCCCTGCGGGAGCGGGCCGCGCACCACGCCGAGACCCATCTGACCCTGCGGGACCTGCTCGACCTGCGCCCGGACCTGCCCACCGGGACCCTCGTCCGGATCTGCGAGAACCCGCGGGTGGTGGCCGCCGCGGCGGACGCGTCCTGCGCCGGACCGCTGGTGTGCACCTCGGGCAGTGCCGCCACCGTGGTCCTCACCCTGCTCGACGCGCTCGCCTCGGCCGGCTGCCGCTTCGCCTACCACGGCGACTTCGACTGGCCGGGGATCGCGCTGGCCAACCGGATCATCCGCCGCTACGGGGCCCGGCCGTGGCGGATGGGCGCCGAGGAGTACGCGCGGCTGGTCGCGGAGGGCCGGGCCCGCAGCGTCCCCCGACTGCCGCTGGACGGCACCCCGGTGGGGGCGGACTGGGACCCGGAGCTGGCCCCGGCCATGGCCTCGCTCGGGGTCGCCGTCCACGAGGAGGCCACCCTCGACCTGCTGGTGGCGGACCTGGCCGAGCGGTCCGCCCCCTGACGTCGTCGACCGGGCCGGGCGGGGCAACGCCGCCCGCGGGGCCGCCCCTTCCGGGCCTCGGACCCGGTCCGCCGGAGCGGGTCGGCCGCTACGATCGGGGCCATGCCGCGCCAGGCTTCCGCCCGTGTCCCGCTCCCGGCCGCCCTACCCGGCGCGGACGGCCCTGCGGACGCGGGGCGACGGACCGTGCTGGTCGCGGTGCGGTCCGCGGGGGCCCTGCACCGGCTCCTCGACGTGCTGCCCGCCTTCGACGGGGACAGCCGGGTGGTCACCCGGTTCACCCTGGTGCCCGGCTCGGACTTCGACGTGGAGGCCCTCGCGGCGCTGGAGCGGGCCGGGGCCCGCGCCCTCGCCTGGGAGGACGCCGTCCGGCGCCGGCACGACCTGGTGCTGGCCGCGAGCCCCAAGGGCGGGTTGCGGCGGTTGTCCGGGCCGCGGGCGCTGTTGCCGCACGGGGCGGGCTTCAACAAGACGGTCGCCGACGAGGGCTCGGCCGACGTCCCCTCCGGGCTGGACCCGCACTACCTGCTGGCCCGGGGCGCGCCCTGGGCGGACCTGCACGCGCTGGCGCACGAGGAGCAGGTGTCCCGGCTGGCGCGGCACTGCCCGGCGACGGCGCGTCGGGCCGCGGTGGTCGGCGATCCGACCGTGGACCGGCTGCTGGCCTCGGCCCCTCGCCGGGGGCCGTACCGGGAGACGCTGGGCACCGGGGCGCGGACCCTGGTGGTCCTCACCTCCACCTGGGGGCCCGAGTCGCTGTTGGCCCGGCGCCCCGGCCTGCCGGCCGAGCTGTGCGCGTCGCTGCCGTACGACTTCTTCCAGGTCGCCCTGGTCCTGCACCCCAACGAGCACAGCGGGACGGGCCGGTTCGACCTGTCGCGCTGGTTGGCGCCGGCGCTCGGCGCGGGCCTGGTCCTGGCCCGGCCGTACGAGGAGTGGGCCGCGCTGCTGGTCGCGGCGGACGCGGTCGTCAGCGACCACGGTTCCACCGCGCTCTACGCGGCGGCGCTCGGCCGGCCGGTGGTCGGCGCCTACGACGGGGGGCGCGAGCTGCTGGCCGACAGCCCGATGGCACGGTTGCTGGCCGCGGCCCCCCGGTTCTCCTCGGCGGCGGACCTGCCAGACGTCCTCCGGGCGGCCCGCGCGGTGGACACCCGCGCCCGCGCCGCGGACGCCTTCGCCCGGCCCGGGCAGGCCCTGCCGCTGTTGCGCCGGCACCTCTACCGGCTGCTGCGGCTGCCCCCGCCGGCCGGCCCGCTGGAGGCGCGCCCCTTCCCCCGGCCCGGCACGCGGCCCCGCACCCCGCGGGCCTTCGCGGTGCGGACCGGGGTCGCCGGTGACCGGGTCGCCGTCGCGCGCTTCCCCGTGCACACCGACCGGCCGGTGCACCACCTGGCGGCCGAACTGCCCTTCGCCGACCCCCGGTCGGCGCAGAGCGCGGCGGTGGTGTGGCGCCGTGCCCGGGACGCCGCGGCGGGCGCCGGCACCCCCGCGTGGACGGCGGAGGGGTGGACGGCGCACGCCCTGGCCGAGTCGCCGGGGTGCCGGACCGCGGTCGCGGTGCTGACGCCCGGGCGGGCCCTGCTCCGGAGCCGTACCGCGGGAACGTTCAGCCTGCGGGTGGAGCCGCACCGCGCGGCGGGCCGCGTCGCCCACGCCGATCCGGCGGCGGTGGCCTCCGCGGTGCACGCCTGGCTGGGCCCCGGCGCGGCGGGGACCCCGCCAGGGTCCCTGTGGTGCGACACCGGGCCGCTCTCCGTCCGCGTGCACCTGGCGCCCGCCGAGCCGGACGACCTCGACTACGTGCTCTGACCCCCGTCGGAAACCCGTCCGCCGGCGGTGGCGATGCGTCGGGCCTCCGCCCGGTGGGCCCCGGCCGCTTCGGCGTCGCCGCGGGCCTCGGCCAGCTCCGCGAGCTCCTCCAGGACGCGCACCTCGTCGGTGCCGGAGCCGCGTCGGCGGGCCCCGTCGAGCGCCGCGCCGACCAGCGGACGGGCCTCGTCGAGCCGGCCCGTCAACCGCAGTGCGCGGCCCAGTTCGAACCCGGCCCGGGCCCCCATCCGCTCGCGTTCCTGCCCCAGTGCCATGGCGTGGGCCTCCCGCAGCAGGACGACCGCCTCCCCGTGCCGCCCGCCGCGCAGCGCGGTCCGCCCCAGCAGATAGGTCTGGAGCAGCACCCCGTACGCGTTGCCGATCTCCTCGTGGACGGCCCGGGACGCCTCGAAGTCGGCGGCGGCGCCGGCCCAGTCCCCGGTCTCGGCCTTGAGCAGGCCCCGGAACTCCACCGTCGAGGCGCGCAGTTTGCGTTCGACGGGGGCGTCGCCCAGCGAGCCGGCCGCGTTGAGGGCCCGGTGCAGGTGCTCGGCGGCCTCCTCGTACCGTCCCCGTTCCCACAGCGGGCGGGCCAGCTGGCACCTCATCCGCACCATGGCCGGCAGGTGCTCGGCCCGGTCCGCGGCGGCCACCCCGGCTCGGAACGCGTCGATGGCGTCCGCGTGGTGCGGGTGGTCCAGGAAGTGCGTCCACAAGGGTTCGCACAGCGCCCAGGCGTCCTCGTACAGGCCGTCCTCCAGGGCCAGCCGGACGCACCCGTACAGCGCGTGCCGCTGGGCGTCCAGCCAGCGCAGCGCCTCGGGCTTGCCGGCGAACGCGAGGTCGGGGCCGCCGGGGGCGACGGCCCCGGGCAGGGCCGCGAAGGTCATCCGGGGGCCGGCGGCCAGCGCGTCTGCACGGGCCGCCTGGCGCCGGTACCAGCCGATCAGGGCCCGGCGGGCGGCGGCCCGTTCGGTGCCGTCCGGGTCCTCCTGCCGGGCCCGGCGCTCGGCGTGCCCGCGCAGCAGGTCGTGCAGGCGCCAGCCCTCGGCGAGGGCCTCCAGCAGCCCCGCGGACTCCAGTTCCTCCAGGGCGTCCCCGGCGGCCTCGGGGTCGGTGCCGACCAGGGCGGCGGCGGACGCCTCGTCGCTGCGGCGGCCCGGGAGTTGGGGCAGCAGCCGGTAGAGGCGGGCCGCCTCGGGGGAGAGCCCGGCGTAGCCGGCGTCCCAGACGGCCTCCACCACGGGAACGCCCTTCCGGTCGAGTTCCGCGGTCAGCTGCGCGACCAGGCGGGACAGGCTGCGCCGGCGGTACCTGCGCACCCACTCGCCGGCCACCTGGAGCGCGGCCGGGAGCCCGCCGCACCCCCGCACCAGCTCGCTCGCCGCGGCGGGTTCCGCGGCGAGCCGCGGATCGTCCACCAGGTTGCCCAGCAGCCGCACCGCGTCGTCCACGGCCAGCGGGCCCACCGGAACCTCCAGGGCGGCGGTGCCGTCGAGGTCGTACAGGGCGTGCTGGCTGGTGACGATCACCAGGCTGTGGCCCGAGGACGGCAGGAGCGGGACCACCTCGGTGCCGAAGCGCGCGTTGTCGACGACCAGGATGAGTCGCTTGTCCCGGGTCCTGCTCCACAGTTGCTTGCTGCGTCCGCCGAGGGACCGCTCCAGCCACTCGGTCGAGACGCCGAGGCCGACCAGGAGTTCCCCGACCGCGTCCGAGACCTCGACGACCCCGTCCCGGCGCAGCTCGTCCAGGTCGAGGTAGAGCACCCCGTCCGGGTACCGGTCGGTGAGGCCGCGGGCCACGTGGACGCCGAGCGCCGTCTTCCCGATGCCGCCGATGCCGGTGAGGGCGACGAGCAGGGGTCCCCCGTGCTCCGGGTGCTCCTCCACCGCGCGGGCGATGCGTTCCCGCTCCTCGTGGCGGTTCTCGAACCGGACGCGGACGGGCGGGAGTTGGAAGGGCACGGGGCAGGCCGACGGTTCCGTGCCGGACAGGTGTTGGTGGAGCTCCCCGATGCGTCCGGCTTGCACGACCACGTGCGCGCGTCCGTCCAGGCTGTTCCGCGTCTCCTCGACCATGCGGCCCACCCTAGGTGCTCGGCGGACGCCGGGCGGTGCCTTCCGGGCCGATCGGCGGCCCGACCGTGACCGCGGGTGCGGAACGGCCCCGACCACGCCGACGGCCCCGTACGCCGTGCCGACCTCCCGGGCGGCCCGCACACTGACCCCATGGGCGGGCAGCCGGCACCGGAGGGCAGCGGGGACGGTCCCGTGCCCGCCGGCGGGTCCGGGGACGAGGTGCTCGACCTGGTGACGCGGCTCGCGGAGCTGCTGGTGGCCGGCGGGTACGAGGGGACCCTGGGCAGCGAGCGGCGGTTGCGGGCGGTGGCCGCGGCCTACGGGGCGCGGGCCGAGGTGTCGGTGGGGGCCGAGTCGGCGGTGGTGGGCGTCGAGGGGCGGAGCCGGGTGGTGGCCCGGCCGCCGGAGGTGCCGCAGCTCGACCGGGTGAGCGCGTTGAAGCCGTGGCTGCGGGAGGTGACGGCGGGGCGGCTGCCGGTCGCCGAGGCCCGGCGACGGCTGGAGGCGATCGCGGCCTCGCCGGCGCCGTACCGGGGGTGGGCGCGGGTGACGGGGACGGTGCTGTTCTCGGTGGGGTTCGGGATGTCGATCCAGCCGACCTGGCAGCAGGTGTGGATCACCGGGGCGCTCGGGGTGGTGGTGGGGCTGGTGATGGAGGCGGTGCGGGCCCGGGGCGCCTCCGGGCGGGTGGCTCCGCTGTTGTGTTCGGTGCTGGTGGGGGTGCTGGTGCTGGGGGTCGAGCGGGCGGGGTGGGTGAGCGGCGGGACGATCCAGCTGATGGTGCCGGTGCTGTTCCTGTTCATCCCGGGCGACGCCATCACCATGGCCGTCCTGGAGGTGGCCGCCGGGCGGCTGACCGCCGGGGCGGCCCGGCTGGCCCAGTCGGCGGTGGCCCTGGTGACGCTGGCCTTCGGGCCGGTGCTGGCGGCGGCGGCGCTGGGCATCGACCAGCGGGAGATCTTCGACGTGCCGGTGGCGCCCGACTTCGGCCCGGTGGCCGGCTGGCTGGGGTGGGCGGTGTTCGCGGTCGGGGTGCAGCTGGTGTTCGGGATGCGGCGGGGGGACCTGCCGTGGGCGCTGCTGCTGGTGCTGGGCACCTACGGGGTGCAGCTGCTGGCGGTGCGCGGCTTCGGCACGCTGGCGGGGACCTTCCTCGCGGCGGCGGTGATGGCGTTCACCGCGGTGGGCCTGGGCGCGCGGGAGCGCACGCCCCCGGCGTACGTGCTGTACCTGGGGGCGTTCTTCGTGCTCACGCCCGGCTCGCACGGCCTGCGCGGCCTGGAGGCGTGGGTGGGCGGGCACCCGGTGCAGGGCCTCCACGACATCGCCGGCATGGTGGCGCTGATGGTGGCGATCGCCTTGGGGATGTTGGTGGGCGTCACCCTGCGGCGGGGGCCGGCCCCCGCCGGGGAGAGCGCCTGACGCCCGCCCCCGGCGCACGGAGGCGCGCGCGACCCGCGGGCCCCGTGGGGCTTGCGCCCGGCGGGCCGCTCACCTCACCCGGAGCCGACCGGTGCCGGGGCGGCGGCCCGGCGGTCGGGGGCCAGGACCCGTTCGGCGAGCTCCCCGAAGAGCAGGCCGAAGGCGGTCCACAGGGTGGCCTGGACGGCGAGCGCGGCCAGCCGGAACTCCCACACCACCGTCGCCGGGAAGTCCGCCGGCATCTCCTCGACGGACGGCAGGAACGCGAGCGCCAGCCCGACCGCGAGCACCCAGCCGGCGCCCGCCGCCACGGTCGCGTGCCAGGTGCCGAGCCGGGGCGCCAGCAGCCGCCCCAGGATCACCGCACCCACCGCGAGCAACAGGCTGAGCACCAGCATCAGCAGGTAGAGCGTGGTGCGCCGGCCGACGCTGTCGTCGGCGCCCACCGCGGGCGGATTGGCCGGGTACTTGAGGAACGGGACGACGTACACGGCGACCAGCCCGCCGAGGGAGAGCAGCAGGGCGGTGGCCCGCGGGGTGAACCGCCCGATCCGGCCGAGGGCGAAGCAGTGCGCGAGGGCGACGAGCCCGCCGAAGGCGACCCCGTACACCAGGATGCCGGTGGCGAGCCCGCCGGTGGCCTGGAGCCCCCGGCTGACCAGGGGCTCCTCGCCCGCCCCGTGGTCGTGGCCGGCGGCGTGGGCGTCCTCGTAGGCGATGGCGGCGTCCACCTGCGGCTCGCCCAGGACGTACGCGACGAGCAGGGCGAGCGCGCCCGCGGCGAGGCCAGCGAGCATGCCGCGCACGAGCAGGCGTCTGACGGTGTGGGAGTTCACGGTGGCGACCCGGTCCCCTCAGTGGCAGGGGTAGCCGAGCAGGTGGCGGGCGTCGTGCACCCACTCGTGGACGCCCTCCCCGGAGACCAGTGCGACGGCGCCCTGTTCGGCGCCGACGAAGTAGAGCAGCACCAGGACGAGGGCGCCGGTGAACACCGCCCAGGGGGCGAGTTGCCCGAGCGGGAGCTTGACGGGGACGCCGGCGGGGGGCGTGGTGGTGGATGCGGCTGTCGGTCTGGCGACGGACTGCGTCATGGCAGGACCTCCTGGGGAACTCGCGTCCCGGTTCGGTGGTGCACGGGACGAGGGCCGCGGGTCTGACTCCGCTCGTACCGCGGGCTCCGGGGAGCGCGGACGGGCTCACAGTGGCGCGACCGTGCCGGATTCCCACCGGCTTCCGTCGTGCCCTCGTCGTTGACGTGATGAAGTTGTCCAGCGGGTGGAACCCTGGTGCCCGGTACGGCTGTCGGGCGCGGTGGTGCTGTTCGGCGTGCGCCGGCGGCGCCGGCGGACACCGGCCCGTTCGGCCGGTACCGCACGGTGACGTCTCGAACGCGACGTGAAGGTACCGCGTACCGTGCGAGCGGGGAAGGGGGCCGTGACCTGGTACGGCACCCCCGTGCCCACCGACCGGGCGAGCACCTTCCCCCGGCCCTGTGCAGCAGGAGGACTGACGGAATGTCGACCACCCGAGTGACCCTGGTGGCCCCCGCCGCCGGGCGTGACCTGCGGGAGGCCAGGTTCGGCGGGGACGGCCCGCTCGACCCGCCGGCCCTCGCCCGCGCCCTGCGGGCCGGACCCGCGCTCCCGACCGCCGCCCGCTGGTACCGCTCCCCCACCGGGCGCTGCACCGAGACGGCCCGCGCACTGCGCGCCGGGCCGGAGCCGGGCGCGGAACGGGGCGCGGAGCCGGATGCGCCGGCGTCCGCGCCGGAGCCCCTGGACGTGGGGCGCTGGCGCGGGCGCACCCTCGCGGAGGTCACCGCCGAGGAACCCGCCGCCCTGGCCGCATGGCTCGCCGACCCCTCGGGCACGCCGCACGGCGGCGAGTCCTTGCCCGCGCTGCGCCTCCGGGTGGGCGGCTGGCTGGACGGGCTGACCGCGCGGGGCGGCCGGGTGGTCGCCGTGGTCGAACCGGACGTCGTCCGCGCCGCCCTGGTGCACGCCCTGGACCTGCCCGGACGGTCCTTCTGGCGGCTGGACGTGGAGCCGCTCTCCGCGGTGGAGCTCACCGGCCGGGCCGCCCGGTGGAACGTCCGCCCGGGACGCCCCCTCGACGGAACCTCCGGCTGATCCCCCGCGCCCTGCGCGGAGGAGCCGGTTCCGCGCCGGCGCGCACGCCGGATATTCCGTGGCCGGCACCCCGACTGCTGCACCAGGCTGGGCCGTTCGACCGCTGAGGAGGCCCCCGCATGCCGTACCGTCCCCACCCCGTCGCGCTCCCGGACCTGACCCTGTCGGGCACGGTCACCGTCACCGTCTGGAGCACCGATGCCGCGACGACCCCCCGCGTCCTCGCGGCGGTCGAGCGGGCGTGGCGGGCCCAGCCCGAGGAACGACGTCCGCTGGCGTACGCCGTCTGCGCGGCAGCGGACGACAGCGCGCTGTTGCACTACGCGCGCTGGCCGGACGACACCGCGGCGGCGACCGGTCCCGTGCCCTACGAGGAGGCCGTCCGCACCGCCGCCCCCGTCGCCGAGCGGCTCGCCCAGGGTGCGTACCACCGCTACCGCAGCGGACCGCGCGTGGCGGGCGACGACCGTACGGCGGGGTGCCTGGTGGCCGTGACGGTCACCTTCGACGGGGCGGACCCGGACCGCCAACGCGACTGGACCGACGGCATGTTCGCCGCCACCGGCCACGACCCCTACGACCGTACCGGGGTGATCGCCGCGCACTTCCACACCTCGGCGGACGGCACCGAGGTCCTCAACCTCGCGGAGTGGGAGAGCGAGGAGGCACACCGCGCCGCCTTCGAAGGCGCCCCGGCCGACCCCGCGGACCCCGTCGACGGGCAGCCGGCGGAGGAACCCGCCGGCGAACCGGAACTCACCCCGGAGCAGCAGGCGGCCTGGGACCGGGTGGTCAACTACCCCGGGATCACCGGCAGTCGCGTGGTGCGGCACGTACCGCTCCTGGTCCTCGCCCCCTCCTCCGGCGCCGACGCCCCGCGGGGCGGGCGACGGGCCGGGGGATGACAGCCGACGTCCCCGGCGGCCGGTTGGGTCAGCGAGCGGTGCAGAGGCCCCCGGGAGGGCCGTCCCCGGAACCGGCCCCGCCCCTCCCTCAGGAGTGCGCGCCGCCCCGGTAGGTGCCGTAGCGGGGCCGTCCGGTCGGCTCGTACACCTGGGCGACGACCCCGCTCGGCGTGGTCTCGCTGCTCAGCAGGCGCAGTCCGGCCTGGGCGCCGTCCTGCGGGAAGAGCCTGCGTCCGCTGCCGACGACCACCGGGGCGACCATCAACCGCACCTCGTCGACCAGCCCCTCGGCCAGCAGCGAGGCGCCGAGGCGGGCGCTGCCGTGGATCTGGAGTTCGCCGCCCGGTTGCTCCTTCACCGCGGCCACCCGGGCGGCGACGTCCCCGGAGAGGATGGTGGTCGGTTCCCAACCGGCCGTCGTCAGCGTCTGCGTGGCCACGTACTTCGGCAGGCCGTTGAGCCGGGAGGCGACCGGGTCGTCGGGGTCGTCCATCGCCGGCCAGTCACGGGCGAAGTTCTCGTAGGTGCGGCGGCCGAACAGGAAGGCGCCCGCCCCCAGGGTCCAGCCCGTCACGATCCGCAGGAACGCGTCGTCGAGGTGCGGCACCAGCCAGCCGCCCCGGGTGAACCCGTCGCTGGTGTCCTCCTCCGGTGACCCGGGCCCCTGCGACACCCCGTCCAACGACAGGAACTCCTGGAGGACCAACTTCATCGGCGGACCGTCCTTCCTCGTCACCGGGGCGACCACCGTCCCGGTGCGGTGAAGACTCGCGGACCGCCCGGGACCCGTCGCCCGCGGCGACCCCGGTCCGGCCGACCGGCGGCGGTCCGTTCACCCGTCCGCGCGGGCGGACGGCCCCGGACGGCGGGACCGCGGCCCGGGCCGCCCGCCCCTCGCACGCCCGTCGCGGCGCCGTCCGTCCGGGCCCCACGCCCGGACGGACGGTCCGCAGCCACCCGGTGGCGCCCCACGCGCCCCGGGTGTTCGCATCGCCCGTGCCCCGGGCGGGGACGGACGGTGGTCTCCGGTTGCCCGGCCGGGGCTCAGGTGCCCACGTCCCGGCCGAACAGGTCCTCCAGCGACTCGCGCCGCACCAGCAGCCGCGCCCGGCCGTCCCGGACGGCGACCACGGGCGGCCGGCCGACCAGGTTGTACGCCGACGCCATCGACAGGTGGTAGGCGCCGGCGACGGGCACCGCGAGCAGGTCGCCGGGGCGGACGTCCGGGGGCAGGGCCGCGTCGGCGGCGAGCACGTCGCCCGCCTCGCAGTGCCGGCCCACCACCGTGACCGGCACCGACTCGGCCCGCGAGGACCGGCCGATCAGACGGGGCGCGTACCGCACGCCGTACAGCGCGGGGCGCGGGTTGTCGCTCATCCCGCCGTCCACGGCCACGAAGTGCCGGTTGCCGGTGTGCTTCACCGCGAGCACCCGGTACAGCGCGACTCCGGCGGGCCCGACGATCGCCCGTCCCGGTTCGACGATCAGCCGGGGCACCCCGATCCCGGCGGCGGCGCAGCCGCTGACCAGTTCGGCGCGGACCTTGCGGGCGAGGGTGGTGAGGTCCATCGCCGCCTCACCGGGCCGGTAGGCGATGCCGTGCCCGCCGCCGATGTCCAACTCGCGCAGCACCAGACCGTGTTGGCTGCGCAGTTGGGCCATCATCCCGACGATCCGGCGCACCGCCGCGAGGTACGGCTTCACGGTGGTGATCTGCGAGCCGAGGTGCATGTGCAGCCCGGTCAGTCGGAGTTGGGGTTGGTCGAGGATGCGGGCGACGGCGTGCTGGGCCGAGCCGTCGGTGAGGGAGAGGCCGAACTTCTGGTCCTCGCCCCCGGTGCGGACCTTCTCGTGCCCGCCCGCGACGATCCCGGGGAGCACCCGCACCATCACCCGTTGGGTCTCGCACGGGGGTACCGCGGCGGCCAGCCGGGCCACCTCGGAAGCGCTGTCGATGACGATGCGCCCCACGCCCAACCGGAGCGCGGTGTCCAGGTCGCGCGGACTCTTGGCGTTGCCGTGCAGCACGATGCGCTCGGCGGGGAAGCCGCTGGTGACGGCGAGTTCCAGCTCGCCGGCGGAACACACGTCGAGCCCGAGGCCCTCCTCCCGCACCCAGTGGACCAGCGCCCGGCACAGGAAAGCCTTGGCCGCGTACACCACCTCCGCCCGGTCCTCGGGGAACGCCGCCCGGTAGGTGCGGCAGCGCTCGCGCACCTCGCCCTCGTCGAGGACGTACGCGGGGGTGCCGAACCGTTCCGCCACCTCGGTCAACGCCACTCCGCCCACGCTGATCTCACCGTGCGGGAGGCGTCCGGTGGAGGCCGGCCACACCGACAGCTCGTCGGACCCGCGGGGCCCGTCCGGCGCCGCCGCGGAACCGACCGTGGTCGTCTCGGTCATCGCGCACCTCCTCCTCCGGAGGCCGACAGCAGTACGGAACGGCCGCCCGTCGGCCCGGGCCCCGTGGCCGGGCCGACGGGACGGGCCACCAGCACCGGATCGACGGTGAGCCGGCGCACGCCCACCGGGGTGACCAGCGCGCGCAGCGCGGGCACGGCGAGCCGCACGTACGCCGTGCCCGGGCCGAGGACCTCGACCAGCCGGGCCGCCGAGGTGAACCCCACGGCCGTCCGCTCGCCCAGCGGCGTGCGGAAGAGCCGGGCCGTGCACCCCCCGGGGCCGGTGCGCGCCGGCACGAACAGCGCCCGGGGAGCGCCACCGCCGTCCCGCTCCGCGCCGTCCCGGCCGCCGTCACGCGGGCCGGGGCCGGAGGGCGCGCCCGCGCACGCCCCGGTATCGGGCGGCTCGGGCTCTTCGGCGCAGTTCACGCCCTCCGTCGCCCGCTCGGCGCGGGTGCGGACAGCGGTACGGGGACCTTCGACCATGGGTTCCTCCGTGGGGGCGCGGGGTTCGGCAGGGCTGCCGCGGTGGCCGGCACCCCGGGCCCCCACCACGCGGCGGGACCCGGGGGCCGTGCGTTGACCGTATGCCCGGCGCCGGGCCCCGCAGGACGTCCCCTGACGCCACGCTGACGCCCGGGAGCCGGACGTTGACACGGGCCATACGGCCCAGCCGGACGAATGCCTCGTGCCCCGGTCAACGGGCTCGGACCGCCTCTCGGGCAGCAGTCGAGCCCACCGCGCTCATACGGGCAGGACCACGACCAGAAGGGGGAGCGGCGAACCACTGGCCGGCCGCGGTGTACGCCGGAGACTCACGGCGCACCAGCCGCACCTGCGCGTCCACCGCGCACCCGGGGACGGAACCGGGTCAGGCCGTCGCCCCCTGGAACACCGTCACCACGATCACCGCCAGGAGCCCGGCCACCGAGGAGAACGTGAGGACGCCTCCCCAGAAGGCCCCGTCCAGGGAGACCCGCGCCCGCGCACGGTGTCGGCAGGCGTGCCGCGCAGGGCAGTCCCCGCGCGCCCGCCGGGCGTGCCGTCGCCTCGTCGCCGTCCGGGTCATCGGCCCGGCACCTCCTCCGAGCGCTCCAGCACCGTCCAGTCCGTGAACGTCCGCTGGTACCAGAGGTGCCGGGTCTCCTGGGCGTGCAGCAACAACCAGTCCTCCACCTGCGCCGGGTGTTCGCAGGGCCCCGACTCCGCGCCGCAGCACGCGGCTTCGCCCGAGACGCAGCGGGCCGCATAGGCCGGCTCCGTCGCCGGGTCCTGGGGGAAGGTGAACGGTACGTAGCGGAACACCCGGCGCAGTTGCTGCGGCGCCCCCGTCCCGCTCCAGCGCGCCGAGCGCTCGTTGGCCGCGCGCAGTCCGGCGCTCAGCCGCTCCCGATCGGTCGGGGGCCTCAACTGCGAGACGTCCGCCTCCCATTCGCGACCCCCGCCGATCGGCCGCAGCAGCGCATAGGGGGCCGGACTCCGTCTGGTACACCCCCACCTTCTGCCGAATGGAATCGAACACAACAGCTCCGCTAAACAATCCGGCGCTGTCAGTTTCCACTTGCTTAACCATGCCTACTCCATGGGCCGAACCCGCCCTCCCCCGGCGGATATTCAATTACTGTTCGTGCCCACAGCGTTGCGCATCGGAGCAACGAAGTTCAACGCTGCACATGTTCCACACGATCCATGTCACGGAAGGGGCGCCCAGTGAGCCAACCCATCGCCACGGGCGGGATCGGGACCATCACGACGGCCCAGATGTTCGGAGCGGTGCTCCGCCATCTGCGCAAGGCCGCGGGCTACACGCAGGAGGGACTGGCCGCCGACATCCCGTGCGACCGCACCCTCGTCACCCGCGTCGAGTCAGCAACTCGGGTCCCGCAGGACACCTTCGTACGGAAGTGCGATGAACTCCTGGGCACCGGAACCATCTTGATAGACCTCTGGAGCCAGGTGGACTGGTACCCGTCCGTCGAACACCCGGACTGGTTCAAGCAGCGCGCCGAGATGGACGCCAGGGCGATCGCGCTGTACGAGTACCAAACCCAGGTGATTCCTGGCCTTCTCCAGACCAAGAATTACGCGCACGCGCTGTTCTCCCTCGTGAACGACGACGCTCACATCGACGAGCCCGTGCGTGCCCGGATGAGTCGGCAGCACAGATTCTTGATGACTGACGGTCCCCTACTGATCGCGGTGCTGGACGAGAGTTGTCTGAGGAACGTGGTGGGGGACTCGGAAGTCATGCGGGAGCAGTGCGCTCACCTGTTGCAAGTCGGCGAACTACCCAACATCCGCATCCAGGTGGCCCCGTCAAGCAGACCCGGCATCCTCCGACCCAACACCTCAATGTCACTGATCACGCTTCCGGACGACAAGCGATGGGTCTACTCCGAATCCCTGGATCGCGGTCACTTCAGCAAGGACCCGACCGTATTTGCCCAGCACCTACAGCTCTATGATGTGCTGAGGGCGGACGCTCTTTCGGCTCTGGAGTCCGCAGCGCTGATCAGCGAGGTACTGGAAGGACACGGGCATCATGGTCAAGCACGGCCTCGACGCGACGTGGCGCAAGAGCAGCTACAGCGGGCACAACGGCGGCAACTGCATCGAAATAGCCCCAGGTATCCCCGACTTCGTCCCGGTGGGTGACACCAAGACCCCCGCCGCCCCCGCACTGATAGCGAGCCACACCGCCTGGGCAACGTTCGTGACGGGAGTCAAGGATGGCAGTTTCCGCGCCTGAACCCACCACCTGGCACCACTCGTCCCACAGCGGATCGAACGCCGGCAACTGCGTCGAGTGGTCCCCGAACCACCGAGGCGAGGTGGCCGTACGGGACAGCAAGCGCGCACGGGCGGGGAGTGACGGACCGGTGGTCCGTGCGTCCCGCACCGCCTGGACGCACCTCGTCCACTGGACGACGAACGGGTCGTCCACCCACTGAACTCGTGCCGCACCAAGGGGCCGTGACCCAACCGGGTCGCGGCCCCGACCATGTTCCAGCACGTTCCCGGCACTGCCCGAGCACTGCGGAAGCCCCGCACGAAGGGCAGGGTGGACCTGTCGCGGAAGCGCCCCACCGCGGAGCCCCGCGACCCGTCCCGTTCGTCCGTCGCTCCCCCCGTCACGGACGAACGGGGCCGCCACACCACCCTCACACACAGCACGAGGAGAGCATGATGGGCACCAGGCTCGCGACCGGCGAGGACGGCAACGGTCCCGGGGACGGCTCGGGAGGCGAAGGCGGTGGTGGCGGGCTGCCCGGGCATGCTGTCCGACCTGGACGTCCGCCCCGGGCAGCGGGTGCTGGAGATCGGGACCGGCGGCGGCTGGAACGCCGGGCTGCTGGCCCACCGCCTCGGCGCCGACCGGGTGGTCTCCGTCGAGGTCGACGCGCACCTCGCCGACGCGGCCCGGGAACACCTGCACCGCATCGGCCTGCACCCCCTGGTGGTGACCGGGGACGGGCTCCTCGGCCATCCGCCGCGGGCGCCGTACGACCGGATCGTCGCCACGGTCGGCGTGCGCGCGGTCCCGTACGCCTGGGTGGCACAGACCGTTCCCGGCGGTCTGGTCCTCGCGCCCCGGAGCCAGCCGTACGGCAACGCCGACCGGCTCGTCCGCCTCGTGGTGAGCGAGGACGGCGCCTCGGCGAGCGGGCGCCTGTCCACGCCGGTGGAGTTCATGAAGGTCCGGTCCCAACGCCACCGCGTGGACCAGGCCGCCTACCTCCCCGACGGGTTCCCCGGTGACGCGACCGACGGAACCACCACCCTGACCGCGGCCGACCTCGGCGCCGACGACCGGGCGCACCATCCCTTCGCCTGCGTCGCCGGCCTGCTCGTGCCCGACTGCACCCTGCTCACGGACCGCCGCGGCTCCGCCGTCAGCACCTGGCTCTACGGCCTGACCGACCGGTCCTGGGCGGCGGCCGTCCTCGTCGACGGGACGAGCAGGGGCAGCACCACCGTCCACCAGGCGGGCCCCCGCAGGCTCTGGGACGAACTGACCGCCGCCCACCACTGGTGGACCCGGAACGGATGCCCCGACCCCACCCGGTTCGGCGTCACCGTGACGGAGACCGGAGAGACCACCTGGCTCGACGCCCCCGACCGCCCCCTGCCCCGCGTCTGACGACCGTCCCGTCACCCCGTTCGGCCCCGGCGCGTCCCCGCCGGGGCCGGCCCCGCACCCCACGGCGAGCGGCGCGCCCGGCGCGCCGCCGACGCAGAACCGGTCGAGTCCCGTGCCGTACGTACCGACACCGGACGGATGCCTGCAAGGACGTGCAACGGCATGGAGGTCCCGGCGCCTCCCTCCGTAACGTCGTGCACACACCGAGCGACCAGGAGGTGCGGGATGGCAGTACCCGATCTGTACGGTCTTCCCCTGACAGAGGCCGTGTTCGCCAGGGCCTGCGGGGGCAACACCCATCCGGACGGCGAGTCGTGCGTGACCCTCGCCCGAATCGGCGTCGACGCCTGGGCCGTGGGTGACAGCAAGCGACCGGACGCGCAGCCCCTCCGTTTCACCACCGCCGAGCTTGAGGCGGCGGGCATCGACCCGACGCAGTTCGGCGTACCCGTCTGAGCCGCAGCCGTCGACCGGCCCCGCTGAACGCTCGTCGTTCCAGCGGGGTAGCCCTCCCGGAACGGAGCACGTCATCCACATCCACGGCTATGCGTGGCTCGGCGAGAAGGCGAGGTTCGACCAGGAGAGCCTGCGTCGCCCCCTGGGTGAGTCACCCTGCCTCACCGCTCCCGCGGAGGTCGCGGAGCGCTACCGTCGCGCGGCGGCCGAATTCCCCTCCGCCGATCTCCCCCCGGTCCAAACCGCACACTGGCTGTTGAAGCCGCCGTCACAGGTGCGGGGAACCTGGCGTGATCCCGAGGAAGCCGCCGCATGGTTGCGGAATCGGCTGGCACAACTCTCTCCGCGCTTCGCCTCGGGCGTGGAACGTGAAGCTCGCTGGCTGACCGTTCTGACGCACTCGGCCACCGAGCGTCTGACGCACGGCGGAGACGTCTCCCTCGGGCATTACCTCAAGGGAACCCTCTTCCACTCGGTAGCCCTGGTGACGTGCTCGCCTAACCGAAGCGCACCCCAACTCGCCTGTCCCACGCGCTAGTCGAGGACGTTCCAACGATCGGTGGAACACCGCAGGCATTGCCCCGACGGTTCACCGCCGATCAACGTGTTCACGTCGGGCGAAGCTGCACAGCGCCTTCCAGGCTGCCGACATCGCCCTTCCCGGCACGGGCCTGTGGTTGTTCGACGACACCGAGGTCCTGTTCACCCACTTCTCCGGCGACGGCGAGGTGGTCGACCGCGAGTGGCGAACCGAACCGGAGGTCGTGGCGCTGGTCTCCACCGCCTTCGAGACGGTCTGGGAGCGTGCGACCCCCCACGCGACCTACCGTCCGGGCTAGCGTCTCCAGGCGTGACCACGCCTTCCTCCTCCAGCGCACAGCGCGCCCGGCGCACGCTCGCCGATCACCTGACCGAGCTGTGTCGGGCCGCCGGGCTCACGGGCCGGGGCCTCGCCCGCGCGTGCGACTGGTCGCCGTCCAAGTCGTCACGGATCATGAACGCGCGTACCACCCCCTCCCCCGACGACGTCCGGGCCTGGTGCCGTGCCACGGGCGCCGAAGGGCGGACGGGCGATCTGCTCGAACTCCTCCGGTCCGTCGAGGGAACGTGGATCGAATGGCGTCGCATGGAGCGGACGGGCCTCCGGCACGCCCAGGAAGCACGCCTGCCGCTCTACGAGCGGACCCGCCACTTCCGCTCCTACTCGCCCGGCCTCGTCCCGGGGCTGCTCCAGACCCGGGAGTACACCGAAGCCGTCCTGCGGGCCGTGCGGCGACGGCGGGTCGAGGTGGATGACGTCGCGGACGCCGTAGAGGCCCGCATGGCACGGCAGCACGTGCTCTCCAGTGGTCAACGGCGCTTCGCGTTCCTGGTCGAGGAGGCCGTGCTGCGCAACGCGCCGTGCGGGCCGGCCGTGCTGGCCGAACAGCTCGATCGACTCGTGGAGATCGGCTCTCGCCCCCACATCAGCCTGGGCGTCCTGCCCACCACCCCCGACCGTTCCCGGATGCCGGTCGAGGGCTTCTGGATCTACGACACCGAACAGGTCAACGTCGAGTTGGTCTCGGGTTACCTCACGATCACCCAGGCATCCGAAATCACCATGTACGCACAGGCGTTCATGCAGTTGTCCGCATCGGCCGTGTACGGCGCCGACGCCAGCGCACACATCACCGCGGCCAGGGGCGCCCTCCGCCGGGGCTGCGACCGGGACGGTTCACCGTGATCGGAAGGCGGCTCGTGGGACGAGCGCACGCGAAGCGGCTGGTATGACTGGGGCATGCAGGAAGAAACCGCATGCTCCGCGATCGACACGTTCATCTCCGCGTTCAACGCCTCGGACGACAGCTATGTGACTGCTCTGCTCTCCCAGGCCCTGACCTCAGACGTGGTCTTCTGGGGACCCTTGGGCCGCAGCGAAGGAATCGCGGCGGTCGAGCGGTTCGTGCTGGACATCCGGCGCCACCCGGCGGGGACCGGCACGATGGTGCGCTGCTCGGCGGTGGACATGCCCGACGAGTGGGCTCGGTACCAGTGGGTCTTCACCACTCCTGACGGAGGCCCCCGCCTGGCCGGAACGGACGTCGTCCATCTGCGACGGAGCCTCATCGACCAGGTCATCGTCTTCGCGGGGGAGATCGAGCCGTTCGCCCACGGCGATTGAACAAACCGTTTAAGTCAATGTGTTGACAACGATCAGTGGGCTGGCTCACCCTTGCGCCATGTCGTCGCCCCATGCCCAGCACCACGCCGATCCCTTCGCGCCACCACATCCCGAACAGGCCCGAGCACGCCGCGTCCACGCCTCCCTGTTCCGCATCGCCGAGCGCCACGCGACGACCGAGGAGCAACGCACCCGCCAGGTCCACCCCTCGGTCATCGGGCCGCACGAAGCCGTCAGGTTGGTGTCCTTTCTGCTCAGCGGAGCCGCCCGACTCCACGACGACGAGCCGGAGGTGGACCCCGCCGACATCACCGCCGCGTTGAGCCTGCTGCCACTGGTCCGCGGGGAGATGGACGAACTGGAAACCGGGCTCCTCCAGATGGCCCGCGGTCGCGGCATGACCTGGCAGGAGATCGCCTTCGGCCTCGGGCTGGGCACCCCGCAAGCCGCCAGACAGCGGTACGAACGGTTGGCCAGCCGGAGCACACCCGACGCGGAGGGCCCGGAACAGGAAGGATCGGCGCCCGCCGCCCACACCTAGCGTTCCGGTCGGTCCGTCCCGATCACTCCGTCACGGGCAGGCACTCGGCGAGCAGCCCGAGGACGTCGTGCCAGGCCCGCTGCGCATGCCGTGGGTGGTAGCCGACGCCGGGGACCACGGGGTGGTCGACCGTCGGATGGTGGAAGGCGTGCAAGGCGCCCCCGTAGACCACGAGGCGCCAGTCCACGCCCGCGCCCTGCATCTCGGCCGTGAACGCCGCCCGTTGGGCGGGCGGCATGATCGGGTCCTCCGACCCGACCCCGGCCCACACCGGGCATCGGATGCGCGCCGCTTCGCCCGGTCGGCCGGTGGTCGTTGCGTTGACGGTCCCGATCGCCCGCAGGTCCACGCCCGCGCGCCCGAGTTCCAGCACGATCGCGCCACCGGTGCCGTAGCCGATGCCGGCGATCCGGTCGGGGTCGGTCCGCGGTTCGGCGCGCAGCACGTCGAGCGCCGCGTGGCCGATGCCCCGCATCCGGTCCGGGACGTCGAGCAGGGGCAGACAACGGGCCAGCATCTCCTCGGGGTTGCTCAGATAGCGCCCGCCGTGGAGGTCGAAGGCGAGCGCCACGTACCCCAGTTCGGCGAGGGCGTCGGCCCGGCGGCGCTCGACGTCGCCGAGCCCCGTGCCCTCCGGGCCGAGCAGCACGGCGGGCCGGCGGCCGGTACCGGCCGGGAGCGCCAGGTGCCCCACCATCGTCAGACCGTCGGCCAGGTACTCGACCGGGCGCGTAGTGATCGTCGTCATGGAACGGGACGGTAGTGATCGTCGGGCCCGGCCGGGACGCGTTTCACCGCCGGCCGAACGGCACGGGCGCCCCGCCTCGGCGGCCAGGAAGCCACCGAGGGCCCGGGGGACGCCCCGCTGCCGTGCCCGTGGGACGTCGGCTGCCGCACGGATCACCCGACGGCCGGCGCGACCGGGCCGAGCCGTACCGCGGCCCTGGCCGCGCGCATCGCCTCCCGGGCCCGCGCAGCACCGAGCCGGGCCACCGCCACCCCGGCCCCGGCGGCGTCCGCAGGTCCGCCGAGGCCGGCGCAGGCGCGGCAGAGGCCGGGGCGGGGCACCGGGTCACGGCACTCGGTGCACTCGGCGTACCGGGCCCCCACGGGCGGCGCGGGGGCCGGGACGGGCGGCATCTTGTGTTCCAGGCGGTGCCGGAGCACCGCGACCGGGGAGTGCACCGGCGCGGGCAGGCCCGGCAGCAGGGCCCGCGCGAGGTCGTCGGGGGTGCTGCCGCGCTCCAGCCACCGGGTGACCAGCGGCGCCAGCTCCACCGCTTCCGCCTCGCCGAGGCGCAGGCGCGGCTCGGGACGGATCACCCGGAGCAGCACGGCGACCGCTTCGCCGACCCGCCCGTCCGCCGCCGGTGCCGTCGCCGGCAACGGAGGCCGAGGCGGGGGCGGAGGCGGGGACGGAGGCGGAGGTGGGGGTGGGGGTGGCGACGGAGGCCGAGGTGGGGACGGCAGAGGCGGTGGTTCGCCGGTGTCCTCGGGGCGCTCCGCCTCCCGCCACCCTCTCGCCTTCGCCTGCGGCTCGACGAACTGCGCGGCGGGGAGGGAGGGTTCTTTGTACCGGTTCTTTATTAGGGCGCCTACGCCGCCAGTGCCCCGTCCACCGGAAGCCGGACGGGTGACACCCGGCGCCACCACGCGCTGCGGGGTGTCGTAGACGTGGGTCTCGGTGCGCAGGGTGCCGTCCGGCAGGCGGATCTTCTCTACGCGGTAGAAGCCGGCGTCGGTCAGCTCCTTCAGGGCCTTGCGGATCGCGCCGCGCCCCTGGGGGCTGGTGTCGGCCATCTGTCGGCCGTCCTCGCACCGGCCGTCGGGGCGGGAGAGGAGGTCCGCGAGCAGGCCGCGGGCAGTGTAGGACAACTGCCGGTTCTGCAACACGCAGTTGGGCAACACGGTGAAATTGCTTGCGTGGGCGCTACGATGGACGTGCATGGGGAGGGTTAGCTCCTAGTGCCGGGCCCCGGGGTGTTCCAGCACCGCCGGGGTCATCTATGTGTTCGGGTGGAGCGGGAACGTAGCACACGCACCGAGCACGGTTCGACACGGTCAGTGATCGATCGCAATCATGCGTCACTCGATGCAACACATGCTCCTCCCCAGTCACCAAGTAGCAGATGTCGATACTGACTCCTGTCATTGCCGATCCCGAGCGGACGCCGAGCGGGCAGCAGGGCGATCCAGGCCGGGCCTGGTCGTGGAATCCCGGTGGTGCACGGCCCTCGAACCGTGCACACTCCCCAGTCATGTCGACGAAGCCTCCGGCCGGACCGCTGTGCACGCGCGATTCACTCGCCTCCGAGCTGCTTGACCTGGGCCTACGCCCCGGTGAGACCCTCCTCGTGCACTCCTCCCTCAGCTCGCTCGGCTGGGTGTGCGGTGGTTCCGGCACCGTCGTCACGGCCCTGCTCGACGCCCTGGGCGACCGCGGAACCCTGGTGGTGCCCACGCATTCCGGCGACAACTCGGATCCGGCGGAGTGGAGCGATCCGCCCGTGCCCGAGGCGTGGTGGGCTGACATCCGGGCGTCGATGCCGCCCTACGACCCGCGCACCACGCCCACCCGCGGGGTGGGTGCGATCCCGGAGACCGTCCGCACCTGGCCGGGAGCCGTCCGCAGCGCGCACCCGCAGACCTCGTTCGCGGCCGTGGGCCCGGGCGCCGCCGCGATCGTGGACGACCACGCACTGGACTGCCGGCTCGGTGAACGCAGCCCGCTCGCCCGGCTGGAAGGGGTCGGGGCACGGGTCCTGCTGCTGGGCGCGGACTTCGCGTCCTGTACGGCGTTCCACCTGGCGGAGTACCGGATTCCCGCCCCTCGGGTCGACAACTCCTTCGCCATCATGACCACGCAGGGCCGCAGTTGGCACACCGTGCGGGACACCTCGATCACCGATGACCGCTTCGACGAGCTGGGCGCGGCCTTCGAACGGGAACGCCCGGTGGTACGGGGCACGGTGGGGGCGGCCCGGGCCCGACTGTTCTCCCTGGCCGACTCCGTCGCGTACGCCCGGGTCTGGCTGGCCGAGCACCGCCCGCGCCCGTCCTCGACCGGCAACGAGCCGCTGGTGTCCCCGTCATGATCGACAACGCTCGTAGCTACCGGCGGGGTCAGGTCTCCCCCGCCGAGGTCCTCGCGGCCATCGGCAGGTTCCGCGGCGCGTACCAGACCCGGCGGCTGACCGCGGCGCTCGACGAGATCGAGGACTCCACCGGCGACATGCGCCTGGTCGAGGGCGACCTGCACGTACCCGGCGACCTCGACCTGCCCCGGGAGCGGATCCACCTCCTGGTCGTGCTGGGCGATCTCCTCGTCGACGGTGCCTACGGCGACGGCGACGACCCCGAGTCCTTCCTGCTGGTGACCGGCGACATGCGGGCGCGCGACGTCGTGACCGCCGGGTGGTTGGAGGTCCACGGCGACCTGAGCACCGACCGGCTCGTCGGCGACTACAACGACTGCGGCGCCCACATCGGCGGCGACGTCCGCACCCGGCTCTTCTACGGCGAGGAACACCACTTCGCCATCGGCGGCGCGCTCCACGCGGACGCGGTGCTCGGTCGCCCTCGCCTGGAGATCGCCACCCCGCCGACCGCGATCGCCCTGGACGACCCCCGCCTGCTGGAACACGTCGACCGCGACCTGCTGCGCGTGCTCGACGACCACGACGGCGACGGCGCCCCGATCGCCTTCCTGGACGGCTTCCGCGACTTCCGCGAGCTGAAGCGGCGGGTCCGCGCCGGCCTGCCGCTCCGCACCGCCGGCACCCACGTCGACTGAGCCTCCACCCGGGCCCGACCCCGTCGCCGTCCGGCCCGCCTGCCGACCGCACCGGCCCTCGCGGCCCCTGGTCCGCCTGACCCTCCTCGCGTCCGCGATAGGTTGCCCGGCATGACCGAACACGGCCCGCCCGCCTGGCCGCCCGCCCCGATCAGGACCGCGCGGCTCCTGCTCCGCGCGTCCGAGGCCCGTGACCGTGCCGTGTACGTCGAGCTGTTCGCCTCGCCGGAGGTCGGCGCCCACCTGGGCGGCGCACGCTCCCGCGAGGAGTTGGAGCGCGTGGTGCCCGAGGTGCCCGGACGGCGCCCCGGCTCCTTCGTCGTCGAGCTCGACGGCGCGATGATCGGCACGGTCACCCTCGACCGGCGCGCCACGGGGCGCCCCGTCCGTCCGAACGCCGAGGAGACCATGCTCGGCTACCTGTTCCTGCCCGGGGCGTGGGGGCGGGGATACGCAGCCGAGGCGTGCGCGGCGGCGCTCGGCTGGTTCACCGAGGCGTCCCCCGGCGAACCGGTGGTGCTCTGCACCCGGACCGACAACGACCGCTCGATGCGCCTCGCGGCGAAGCTGGGGTTCGGCGAGGTGGAGCGGTTCGAGGAGTACGGCGCCGAGCAGTGGTTCGGCGTGCGGGTGCCGACCCCGGTGTGAGCGGCGGCCGCGCGAGGACGAGGAGCCTTCGGGCGGGACGGGCGTGGTCCCGGGAGCCGTGTGCCGGGGGTCGCCGGTGCGCGCCCCGGTCCCGGCCGCCCTACCCCAGTGCCCGGTCGACCAGCCGCCGAGCCGCCCGGGACTGGGCGTCCGCCCGGCCCGGTTCGGTCGGCAGGGTGAACAGGGCGGCGGCGACCGCGGTGGCACCGTCCGGTGTCACCCCCGTTTCCGAGACCACGCCCAGGTGCGTGCCGCCGTGGAACCACACGCCGGCACCGCCCGCGCCCGGACGCCGGGCGAGCCCCAGCCCGTAAGCCGTGCCCGGCGGGCCGAAGTCGGGGGCCGGGACCGTCCGCTTCATGGCCGCGACCTGCGCCGGAGCCAGCAGCCGGCCGCTCAGCAGGGCGCGGAGGAAGACCGTCACGTCGTGCGGCGTACTGATGATGCAGCCGTCCGCGCCGCCCGCCGACGCGACGGTGGTGTCCGTCAGGCCGGTGGTGCCCGGGAACTGGGTGTAAGCCACCGCGGTGGGCCGCGGGACATGGGACGAAGTGCCGGGGACGAGGGTGTTGCGCAGCCCGAGCGGAAGGATGATCCGCTCGTGGACCTCGTGCGCCCAGGGGTTGCCCGTCACCCGTTCCACGATCATGCCGGCCAGGACGTAGTTGGTGTTGGAGTACCCCCAACGCCGTTCCTCCGCGGGGTCCGTGGCGTCCGGCGTCCAGAGCGGTGGCCTGCTCAGGGCGGCCGTCACCTGCTCCTGCGGGCCCCCCGGGCGGAATCGGTTCCGGCGGTAGGCGTCGGGGGTGAACGGGGAGCCCTCCGAGGACGACAGGTAGTCGTTGAGGCCGCTGGTCTGGCGCAGCAGATTGGCGACCGTGATCCTGGAGCCGTCGTTCCCGTTGCCCCGGACCACGCCGGGGAGCCACCGTTCGACGGTGTCGGTGAGGCGCAGTCGTCCCTCCGCCACGAGTTGGAGGACCAGGGCGGCGGTGTACGTCTTGGTGTCGCTGCCGATCCGGTAGTAGGCGTTCCAGGGAACCGGTCCGTCGTGCCCCAGGTCCGCCACCCCGGCCCGGGCGACGGTCCGACCGCGGGGTGACCGCACCTCCGCCAGCACGCCCGTGGTGCCGGTGGCCCGGATCGCGTCGACACCGGCCTGGAGGGCGCCGCCGGACCGGGGCAGCGGGGCGGCGGGACCGGCAGCGGCGGCCACCAGCGTGACCGCCGTCGCCGCCGCTCCCGTCAGACCGGAACGCCTGCTGAGGAAAGGGCCGTTCGTGCGCATGCTGCTCCCAGGGGATCACCGTCGACCGTCGGTTCCGACGCTAGGTGCGGCCACGGGTCGGCACCATCGGGCCAGCCCGTGGACCCGTCCTGGGGGCAACCCCCGGTCATGGTCCGGAAGGGGGAACCCGGGGCCCCGGGTCAGGGGTGCGCGGCAGCAGCCGGCGCACCCGGCAGGCGCACCACCGCCGTACCGGCCTGGGACTCGCCGAAGCCCCAGCCCGCGACGAGGGAGTGGCCGAGCGCTGCCAGGTCGGTCTCCGGCCAGGCGTCGGCTCCGCAGCGGAAGCCGCCCTCCGTGCGGGCGTCCCGTTCGCTGAGGCAGAGCATGCGGAGGTGGTCTCGGAGCGCGGGATGCGGGACCGCGCTCAGCTTCTCCTCCCAGGGCTCGCCGGCGGCGCGGGCGTACGTCATGTCGTCCACCGACACCAGGTGTGCGGGGCCGCGTTCGGTGAACGTGGCAGCCCGCATCGCATCGGTGAGGGTGCCGTCGGTCCTGACGCGCAGCACCACGCTCAGCCAGCCGTTCAGCTTCTCGGACCGCCTGCCGGTCAGGTCCACGCCGTGGCGAGCGAGGAGGGGGCCCAACTCCGTGCCGTACAGCATCACCAGACCGCTGTCCTCATCGACCCGGGCGACGGTCCGCACGTCGGCGACGAAGGCGTCGTCGAACGGCCGGGGGCCCTTGTGACCGCCTTCGGCCCAAGGCCCCGTTCCGTCCAGGAGGTCGGGGTCGAAGCAGAACACCGACCGGCTCGGGTCGAACCACCACGCGCTCGGGGAGAACGGGTACTCCCCCTCCTCGGCCAGCAGTCGCCTCGGCTCGCCGGCCGTCAACGCGTCGGTGGTGGCCCAGGTGCTCGGGAACAGGAACTCGTTGACGGAGTCCGAGCCGTAGTACACCCCGTAGCCGGCACCGGGCTCGACGGTCGGCACCCCGCCGAGCAGTATCTCGAAGGCCGCCGTCAGCGCGGCGTCCCAGCCACCGGGGTCGGCGCCCGGATCGGCCGCCGGACCGGCCGCCGGACCGGGAGTCGGATCGGTCGTCGGGTCCGTCTCGGATGTCACGGGCCGCTCCTCCGCGTGCTGCCGCACGGGTTCGCGCGGGTCGCCGCACGGTACCGGCCGGCACTGACGCTCCCGGGCGGGCCGGCACCGGGACGCCCCGGCCGGGGTCGGGCGCCCGCACCGCAATCCGGTTGCGGTGCCCCTACCGACGGGGCACTGTCTACCCGTGATCGAACTGCGCGTTCTGAGACCGGACGACTGGCCGGTGTGGCGGAAGCTGCGGCTCGCGGCGCTCGCCGAGGCCCCGTACGTCTTCGGCGCGACGCTGGCCGACTGGCAGGGGGAGGGCGACCGGGAGGAACGCTGGCGCGGTCGCTTGGAGATTCCGGGTGCGCACAACGTCGTGGCCCACCTCGACGGCGAACCGGTCGGGATGGTCAGCGGCGTCCCCACGGCCGCCCCGGACGCGGTGGAGCTGATCTCGCTGTGGGTGGGCCCCGGGGCCCGGGGGCGGGGGCTGGGCGACGCGCTGGTCGAGGAGGTGCTGCGGTGGGCGGGCCGGGACCCGGGCCGGAAGGTCCTGCGGCTGTCGGTGGCCCCGGGCAACACGGCGGCCCTCGCCCTGTACGAACGGCAGGGCTTCGAGGGCCTCGGACGGCACAGCGACGGCCCGTCCGCCGAGCCGGACGGGGAACTGGTCATGGTCAGGCGACTGACCTCCTCGTGACCCGGCCCGTCCTCGAACTCCGTTGCGGGACAAGGTGGTTCGGCTACTTCTCCCCGGCCGCGTACGCGGCGAAGGATCGCGGCGGGCGGCCCGTCAGCTCGTGGACGGTCGGGCTCACCGTGGCCATGTCGCCGGCCGCCATCTCCGCGTGGAGCGCGAGCAGATCGGCCACGAACCAGTCGGGCAGGCCCCGGGCCCGTAGGTCCGCGGCGGCCTCGGCGGGCGGCAGGTCGTGGAAGGGCCGTCCGAGCAGGTCGGCGATCTCCCGGTGCGTCAGGGCCTCGGGACCGGTCAGTTCGTGGATGCCGGGTGCGTCCGGGTCCGGCGGCGCGCCGGTCAGCAGGGCGAGGGCGCAGGCGGCGACGTCACCGGCGTCGACGTACGCCACCCGTCCCGCGCCGTAGGGGCCGGCCACCGCTTCGGGGCGGGCGAAGCCACCGGCGCCGGTGGCGAAGTTCTGCATGAAGCCGGTGGGGCGCAGGCTCGACCAGGCGAGGCCGGACGCCCCCAGGTGGCGTTCGATCTCCCCGTGCGCGCCGACGCTCAACGCCGCGCGGACGCGGGCCCGCCAGGCGGACACCTTGACGACATGGGTGATGCCGGCGGCAGCCGCCAGGTCGACGACGGTGGTCTGCTGCCGGACCACGGGTTGGGGACCGGGGACGGGGAGGGCGCCGCCGCTGTCGAGGAACAGCCGGTCGACGCCGTGCAGGGCCGCCGCGACGGACGGCGGGTCGTCGAAGTCGCCCACGACGAACGGACCACCCGATTCCCGTCCCCGGTCGGGGGTTCGGACCAACGCCCGGAAGGGCACGCCCGCTTCCCGGAGTCCGTGCACCAGTCGTCGGCCGACCGTGCCGGTCGCACCCGTCACCAGGATCATGCCCGTCCCCCCGTGGCCGTTCGTCGCGAACCTCCGCATCCAACTTAGCGGAGGGCGCCTCCGGTTACTAGGGCGCACCTCCCGGCGGGGCGGAAACCGCACACACCAGCCACCATCATCTGGTCAGGTTGCATCTGCGCCCCGATGCTCCTTACTGTGGCGCACATGCCGTCGTACACCATCGGGCAGGCCGCCCGTCTCCTGGGCGTCAGCCCCGACACCGCCCGCCGCTGGGCCGACGCCGGGCGGGTCGCCACGCACCGCGACGACGCCGGGCGGCGGATGGTCGACGGCAGGGACCTCGCCGCGTTCTCCGTCGAGCTGGCCGCACAGGGCGCCGGGGACGAGGAGGAGGCGCCGCACACCTCCGTCCGCAACGCGTTTCCCGGGATCGTCACTGCCGTGAAGCTCGGGGACGTGGCCGCCCAGGTCGAGATCCAGGCGGGCCCGCACCGGCTGGTGTCCCTGGTGACCCGGGAAGCGGTCGAGGAACTGGGTCTGGAGGTCGGCGCCCGGGCCACCGCCCGGGTCAAGTCCACCAACGTCCACATCGACCGTGCCTGAACGCACCCCGCACGGACCCGCACGACCCTGAACGTTCCTGACCGCATCCGAGGAGTCCCGATGTCCCGCGCCGTACGCGCCCCGCACCTCCGCCCGCGGCGCGCCCTGACGCGCAACGGGGCGCTCGTCGTGACCGCCGTCGCCTTGCTGGTGCCCCTGCTCACCGCCTGCGGCAGCGAGGACGAACCCGCGGACGCCCCGGGCACGGCGAGCGGCAAGGGCCCCGCGACCTCCGCGAAGCTCACCGTGCTCGCCGCAGCCTCCCTCACGGACGTCTTCGAGACGGTGGAGAGCACGTACGAGAGGACCCACCCCGGGGTCGCCCTCACCTTCTCCTTCGCCGGGTCACAGGAACTCGCCGCCCAGGTCCGCCAGGGCGCCCCCGCCGACGCGATCGTCACCGCCGACACCACGACCATGGACGGGCTGCGCGCCGACACCGGCACCCCGACCGTCATCGCGAAGAACCGCCTGGTCATCGCCGTGCCCGAGGGCAACCCCGAGCGCGTCGACGGGCTGAAGGACCTCGCCGACCCGAAGCTGAAGGTGGTGCTCGCCGCTCCGGAGGTGCCGGTGGGCCGCTACAGCCGGCAGGTCCTCGACGGGCAGGAGGTCGCCGTGCAGCCGGTCTCCGAGGAACCGAACGTGCGCGCCGTGCTCAGCAAGGTGGAACTCGGCGAGGCCGACGCGGGCATCGTCTACGAGACGGACGCCGCCACCGCGCCCGACGAGGTCGACGCGGTCGCCGTCCCGGACGCGCAGAACGCCGTCGCCCAGTACCCTGCGGCCGTGCTGAAGGACTCCTCCGACACCCCCGCCGCACAGGCGTTCGTGGAGTGGCTGTCCTCCCCGGCCGCGCAGAAGATCCTGCGGGACGCGGGCTTCCAGCAGCCGTGACCCGACCCGACCCGCCGGCCCGACCCGCCCCGACCGCCCGGACGAACCGGCCGCGCGGGACGGAACGGGTCCCGGGCGCCGGCGGACGGGTGCCGTGGGTGCTGGCGCTGCCGGCGCTGCTCGCCGTGGCCTTCCTGCTGGTCCCGCTGCTCGGGGTGCTCGCCCGCACCCCGTGGCACGAGCTGGGCGCCCATCTGACCGCACCCGGGTCGCTCACCGCGTTGAAGCTCTCGCTGGTGGTCTCCTCGTGCGCACTGGGGCTGTCGCTGCTGCTGGGGGTGCCGCTCGCCTGGCTGCTGGCCCGGGTCCCGTTCCGGGGGAAGGCACTGGTCCGGTCGCTGGTGCTGCTGCCGATGGTGCTGCCGCCGACCGTCGGCGGGGTCGCCCTGCTGCTCGGCTTCGGGCGCCGCGGGCTGCTCGGGCCGTGGCTGGAGGACTGGTTCGGGATCGTGCTGCCGTTCCACACCGCCGGCGCGGTGGTCGCGGCGGCGTTCGTGTCGATGCCGTTCCTGGTGATCAGCCTGGAGGGCACCCTCGCGGCGCTGCACACCCGCTACGAGGAGGCCGCCGCCTCGCTGGGCGCCGGCCCGTGGCGGGTGTTCCGCACGGTCACCCTGCCGATGGTCGCCCCCGGGCTGGCCGCCGGCGCGGCACTGACCTGGGCCCGGGCGCTCGGCGAGTTCGGAGCCACGATCACCTTCGCGGGCAATCTGCCGGGCACCACCCAGACCCTGCCGCTCCAGGTCTACCTGCTGCTCCAGAACGACCCCGGGGCGGCGACCTCGGTGTCCCTGCTGCTGCTCCTCGTCGCCCTGGCCGTCCTGGTCGCGCTGCGCGGCCGGTGGACGGGCGCCGTCCCCGCGCGGGACGCCCGCGCCCGGCGCGTGCGCTCGGAGCCCACGCCCGCGGACCCCGTGGGCGCGGGGGAGGCCGGCGGCGGTGACGCGCCGGCGCACGGGACCCAGCCGCCTGGCGCCCTCGGGGCGGGGAGGCGCCGGGAGCCGGTCGCAGCCGCCCTGGACGCCCGCCTCACCGGCTTCACCGAACTGGTGCTGGCCGCCCCCGGCGGCACCACCCTGGCCGTCGTGGGCCCCAACGGCGCCGGCAAGTCGACCCTGCTGCGCGCCCTGCTGGGACTGCCCGCCCAGGCCACCGCCGCCCGTCTCCAGCTCGGCGGCGCGGACCTCGCCGACGCGCCCCCGCACCGCCGCGACACCGCCTGGGTGCCGCAGGAGCCGGCGCTGTTCCCGCATCTGTCCGCCCTCGCCAACACCGCGTACGGACCCCGCGCGCACGGCGTGCCGCGCGCCGAGGCGCTGCGCGCGGCGCAGGAGTGGCTGGACCGACTGGGGGTGGGCCACCTCGCCCACCGCAGGGCGACCCAGCTCTCCGGCGGTCAGGCGGGGCGCGTGGCGCTGGCCCGCGCCCTGGCCGCGCGCCCCCGGTTGCTGCTCCTGGACGAGCCGCTGGCTGCGCTGGACCAGACGACCCGCGGCCGGGTCCGGCACGTCCTCCGCCGCCATCTGGACGCCTTCGACGGCGTCTGTCTGATCGTCACCCACGACCCGGTGGAGGCGGTGTCCCTGGCCGACCGGGTGGTGGTGCTGGTGGACGGCCGGTTGGTGCAGGACGCCTCGCCCGCCGAGGTGGCCCGGCACCCCCGTTCCCCGTGGGTGGCCCGGATGCTGGGCGCCAACGCCTGGCCCGGCACCGCCACCGCGGACGGCCTGCGCACCGAGGGGGGCGCCCGGGTGGTCGCCGCCGAGCCGCTGCCGCCGGGCACCGACGCACTGGCCGTGATCGCCCCGCAGGCCGTGGCCCTGTACCGGGAGCGCCCGACGGGCAGCCCCCGCAACGTGTGGCCGGGCACGGTCCGCGAACTCACCGCGGTGGGCGGACGGCTGCGGGTCCTGGTGACCTCCGCCGGGGCGCCCGACCTGATCGCCGAGATCACCCCGGCCGCCGCCGCGGAGCTGGGGCTGCGCGACGGGGCCGCCGTGTTCACCGGGGTGAAGGCCACCGAGGTCACCCTCGTCGCCCGGTGAACCCGCGGCCCCGCCCCGGGCGGGCGGTGCTCAGGTCGGGTTCACAGCGGGCCCAGCACCTCCTCCGGCCGGGCGTCCAGCTCCAGGGCCTCCAGCACGGTGAGCAGTTGCCGCTCCTCGTAGCGGAAGTGGTTCTCCATGAGCGCGGCGACGCCTTCGAGGTGCTGGTCGAGTTCCTCGGGCGGTGCGGCCCGGTCGACGGCGGCCTGGAGGCCGCCGAGCAAGTGGGCGATCATGGAGTGGTCCTGTTCCAGCGCGCGCAGCACCGGCCGCAGGTGCGGGTGCGCCGCCGCGACGGCCGGGAACAGGGTCCGGTCCTCCCCCTCGTGGTGGCCGTTGAGGGCCGTGCAGAAGCCGTGGCAGTACAGCAGCAGCTCACGGGTGGCCGCTTCCCCGGTGGTGCCCTCGGCGAGGGCGGCACGGGTCAGGGCCAACGCTTCCCGCAGCCGGTGGTGCACCCGGCGGAGTTCTCGGCTCCAGGCGACGAGCCTGGTCGTCTCGCGCTCAGTCACGCGAGGACGAAGGGTGCGACGAACGCATCGTCGGCCTCCTTCGGTTCGGCGCCTCCATGCCTGACACGGTCTGCCACCGGCACGCGACGCTCCCCTCACCCTACCCGGTGCCGGCAGACGGCCGCTCTTCCCCGGGACAAGGGCTGACAAACCGTGACCCGGGCCGTCCCACGCCGTTGAAGGGGGCGTGCGGCGCCACAACCCCCGGCGCTCGCGCGAACCATCGCACCACCCAACCGAAGGAGTACGTGATGTCTCGCATCGCGAAGACGGTCGCCGTGGCCGTTGGTACGGGCGCCGTGATGCTCAGCGGCGCGGGTCTGGCCGCCGCCGACTCGAACGCCGCCGCCGCGGCCGTCGGGTCGCCGGGCGTCCTGTCCGGCAACATCGTGCAGATCCCCCTGAACGTCCCGATCAACGTCTGTGGCAACACCATCGACGTGATCGGCATCCTGAACCCGGCGTTCGGCAACACCTGCGTCAACGGCGGCGGCCCGGTCGGCTACGGCTACTGAGCACCACCACCGCGCACGGCGACCGAGGTCCCGTCGTCGAAGCCCCCGGCAGCTCCTCGGCCTGCCGGGGGCTTTCGGCGTGAGGGCGCGCCGGGCGTGTGCGCCCGGCGCGCCCTCACGCGTAGCGGTAGAGCCGGCCGTGGCCCTCCATCGAGGCCGGGGTGACGTTCCACGGCGGCATCGGTTCGCCGCGCGCCACGATCCGCCCGCGCTGGAGCGAGCCGAACCCGGGGGGCTCGGCCGGCTGGTAGGCGCCCTCCGGATGGGCCCGGCGCCAACGCGACCACAGCAGGTCGACGAAGGAGTGGTGCAGCCAGAACACCGGGTCGTTGACGGAGGCCCCGCCGAGCATGGTGCCGCCGACCCAGCGGTGCACCCGGTTGTGGTTGCGCCAGCGGTCGTTCCCGAACCGGGAGCCGGTCCAGCCCTCCAGCCCGTTGCGGAATCCGGAGGTCACCGTGGAGTCCCACGGCTCCTCGTCGTACGTCGACTCCCTCATGGCCGCGTCGAGTTCGGCCTCGGACGGCAGTGCGAAGGGGTCCGCGGGCCGTCCCAGGTCCCGCACCAGGAAGTCGTCGTCGGTGACGTTCGCCCGCACCACCCAGCCGTTGGCGCGGGCGAAGGGTCCGGTGTCCACCCGACGGTCACGGCCCCGTCCGGTCCCGCCGAGGAGGTCGTCCGTCCAGGGCGGGGCGACCGGCGAGCGCGCCGCCGTCCAGTCCCAGTACGGAACGGTGACCCCGGGCGCCTCCTGCTGGAGCGCGCGTTCGAACTCCAGCAGGAACTTGCGGTGCCAGGGCAGGAACGAGGGGGCCATGTGGGCGACCCGGCGCCGGTGGTCGCCGTCGGACACGTAGTAGTCGATGTGCACGCGGACGAACTCGTCGTAGCGGCCCTTGCGCTTGAGGGCGAGGACCGCGTCCACGAAGCGCCTGCGCTCCGCCCTGGTCAGCTTCGTCACGTTCTTGCGGGTGGGGACCACCGGTGTTCTCCTCTCCCGTTCGGGTCTTCCGGTCAGGCTCCGTGCACCGCGGGCGAGGCGGCCAGGCGGGCCGATCCGAGTTCGTCCACCGCGGCCCGGGTCGCCGCCAGGGGGGTCGGGTACGAGACGTAGTGGTCGACCATCGTGAGGTACCCGCCGTCCGCGCGGCGCATCAGGGCCAGGGGCCGTCCGTCCACGGTGACCTCGACGGCGGTCGGGGCGGCGCCGCGGGCGTGGCCCCCGGCCGCGCCCGCGGTGCGCCGGCCCTGGAGGCGGCGGCCCCGGTAGGTCTCGTCGAACAGCACCTCGCCGCGCGGCGCCCCGGGGTTGCCCGGGGCGCGGGAGCGGTGCTCGCGGTCCGCGGTGAGGACGGGGGTGAGCGCCGCGGCGGTGCCTCCCGCGACGGCGACGGCGAACAGCGTCCTCAGCAGGGCGCGGCGGGTCCCTCGCACGGTGACCTCCCGGTCGGGTCGACGACTCGTCCTGCCCAACGCGCGGGGCGCGCGCCAGGGCACGCCCCGCGCGGCAAGCGGCCTACAGCTGACGTCGTCGCCCGCCCGGCGTCCGGGCGGCGGATCGCGGGCGGACCGGCCGGTCAGCTCCGCAGGCTGCGGGCGGGGAGCAGGCAGTGGGCGGCCCCGGCGAGCATGTCCAGGTCGCCGGCGAAGGCGGACAGGGTCTCCTGGCTCATCTGCACGCCGGGCGCGCCCTGGGGCCAGGGGCGGGTGGCGAAGAGGAAGTACGCGTGACCGCGGTCCCGGACGGCGGCGAGCCACTCCGGGGGGACGAGGCACTGGGCGTTGAGGTGCGGCATGTTGACGACGGCCTGCCCGGCCTCGACGAGGAGGGAGACGGGGAAGCTGGGGCGGGTCGTGGCGTCCACCACGGGGCCGCCGACGGGCAGTCCGGTGTTCTCCAGCAGGGCGCGCACGGCGGCCGACGAGCCCTCGGCGCCGCCGGGGCCGTCACCGAGCGGGTAGGCGAGCAGGAAGGCCACGTCGCCCTGTTCGTCGGGGTGTTCCCCGCTCCAGGCCATCACGGCGAGGGTGCCGAGTTCAGCGGGGTGGAAGGGGCGCTTTTCGGTGGGGGTTGAGGTCACCACCGCACCGTAGCGACATACGGAGCGCACCAGGACGTTCGTGTCACTCGTCCGAGCGACACGGGCACGGGATCACCCGTGGTCGACCGCGCGCGGGAGCGCGGTACGGGGCGCGGGGCGGGTCCGCGCGCCGGCGGGCGGGACGCACACCGCCGCGCGGACCGCCGGGGGCTACTTGCCGACCGGAAGTCCGCCGAGCAGCGATCCGGCCTGGGGACCGCGCGCGTTCAACCGGTCCGCGGTGTTCTGCACGTTGTTCATGAGGGTGCCCTCCTTCTCCGTGTCGATCGCATTGGTGTGCAGGGCCCGCGCGTCGAAGGTGGACTGGCTGGTGAACGCCTCCAGGGCACCGTTCAGGCTGGTGGGCATCGGGTCGGCGGCGAACGCGGGTGCGGCGGCGCCGACCAGGGCGAAGGATCCGGCGACGACGGCGGCAGCCTTGAGGGGCTTCATCGTGTTCCTTTCTTCGGCGACCTGTGGGCCACCGGTGGGAAGGCGTACTACTGCGTTGACTAACGACCTCCGTCCGCCCCGGAAACCCCCGGCGCGCGGATTCTCCACAACCCCCACCCGAAGGGGTTTCGGTCCGCCGGAGCGCCGGGACGTGCGGAGCCGAAAATCCCTTCGTAGGTATTTTTGTATGAAGAATAATCCCCTCTCTTCGGGGGATCTCCGTGCCCCCGCCACCGAAGCTCCGGGACGGCGCGTCCGGCACCCCTTTCCCGTATTCCCGCGGGAATTCCCGCGGTGCGCCCGGAGCGCGCCCCGGGCGCGTTCCGTCCCGGCGCGCGAGCGCGAAAAGGCCGCCGGGGTCGACCCGGAGCGGGCCGACCCCGGCGGACCGGGTGCCGCAGGTCAGTCCGGCGCGGCGACGGCCGGGGCCGCCGGGATCAGCGGGGTGACGGGCAGCGTCGAGGCGCCGGGGACCGTCGGGAACCCCGGGATCGTCGGCACGCCGGGGAGGGACGGCACCGTCTGGGTCCCCGGGACCGTCGGCACGCCGGGGATCGTCGGCGCGGTCGGCGCCCCGGGAACGGTCGGCGCCCCGGGGACGGTGGGAGCGCCCGGGACCGACGGGACGGTTCCGGTGCCGGGGACCGACGGGACGGAGTCGCCTTGCGGCAGACCGTCGAGCACCTGCCCGGCGGCCCGTTCGACGAGGGTCGTCACCTGACTGGCGAACCCGGCGTCGTCACCGGCCAGGGCCGCTGCGACCAGCGCGTCCACGGCGCCCTGGAGGGCACCCGCGGCGGTGTCCTTGTCGTTGTCGGGCACCTGACTGCTCGGTGCCGCCCGGTCGGAGGCGTCCGCCGCGGGCGAGGCGAAGGCGGGGGCGGCGGCGCCGACGAGGAGGCCGGCGCAGAGTGCGGTGGTCCCGAGGCGTCGCGCGAGGAGAGCGCGCATGAGGATTCCCTTTCCTGGGGGGCTGGAACTCCCCCACCGTCGAATCCCCCGCACCGGGTCGCAACCGTGCGGTGACCGTTCGGGTCACCCTCCGGACGCGGACGAGCCGCCCGCCCCCGGTGCGGGGCGGGCGGCTCGTGGAGCGTCGGAACGTCAGCCGTTGACGCAGGTGTTGCCGAACGCGGGGTTGAGGATGCCGACCACGTCGATGGTGTTGCCACAGACGTTCACCGGGATGTGGACCGGCACCTGGACGACGTTGCCCGAGAGCACACCGGGGGACCCCACGGCGGCGCCCTGGGCACCGGCGCTGGCGCTGGCGATGCCTGCGGAGCCGGCGACGGCCGCGGCGGCGACGGTGGACAGGACGAGGGCCTTCGCGGTACGCGACATGAGAAGTACTGCTCCTAGGTCGTTGGGTGACGCACCGGGCGGGCCGCCCGGCCCATGGACCAACGCCCGACACCGCCCCGGGTTCCGCACCCGAAGGGGTGATCTCCGGGCCGGTTCGGATTCCGCCACCCGAAGGGGTGCCGAACGCGTTCTCGATACCCATTCGTCCGACACACGGATTTCCGCGGTATGAGCAGCAAATAGGCTCGGCGATTAGAGTGGCCGCCTTCGACAGCTCGGCCGAATCGCCCGCGAGCATCACACGCTAATGAAGTGCGATGGTCATACTTCCCCCGACGGGTTTCCACTGCTTTGTCTCCCGAAAGGGCAATCCCGGTCATGCGCAATTCCTTCGCTTCCGTTCTGCGACGGCTCGGCCCGCCCCGGATGACGGCGGGTGTCCTTTCCCTCTGCGTCCTGGCCACGGCGGGCGGCCTCGCCGGCGCCCCGCTCGTCCACGGCGCGGCGCCCACCGACCACGGCGAGGGGGCCCCCGTGCCGGCGCTGCCCGCTTCGGTGCCCACCGCCCCGCCGGCCTCGCCGGCCCGCGGCTCCTACGCCGAGGAGGCCGAGCGGGTGCCGTTCGCCCAGCGGTTCCACGCCGTGCAGCACGGCGGCATCACCCGCGCCGCGAACGTGTCGATCACCTGCCGCGCCGACGAGTCCTCCACCACGACCGACGGGACTCCGGTGTCCTGCGCGGACGCCCGCGCGGGCCGGAAGACCGCCACCAACGACGGCTTCGACATGTTCTACGCGGACGTCGACACCGACGACAACACCTACAACTCCAGCCGCGCCGAACTGCGCGTGCCCAGCGGGGCGAAGGTCTCGTACGCCCGGCTGTACTGGGGCGGCAACCTGCGGGTCGGCGAGCAGAAGCCGCCGCGCGACAACGACCGGGTGCTGCTCGCCGAACCCGAGGGCAGGTACAAGCAGGTCCTCGCCGACAGCGTGGTCGGCCACCGCACCGCGGGCGGCGCGGACGCGTACCAGGCGTCCGCGGACGTGACCGCCCAGGTGCGCGCCGGCGGCTCCGGCGCGTGGACGGTCGGACAGGTGAACGTGGCGATGGGCGACTCCGGGGCCGGGGCCTGGGGGGGCTGGACGCTGGTCGTCGCCTACGAGAAGCAGAGCGAGCCGCTGCGCCAACTCGCCCTGTGGGACGGCTTCGCGTACCTCGGCGAAGGGCGCCACGAGGCTGCGGTCCGGCTGGACGGGGCGACCGTGCCGGCCGGCGGCGGGGGCACGGTCGGGTTCGTGGCGTACAACGGCGACGCCGGGACCACCGGGGACGCCCTGACCGTCTCGGTGGGCCGGCGGGCCGGCACCGCGCTGACGGACACCCGCAACCCGGACGGGGACGTGCTCAACTCGACCGTGGGCGAACCCGGCGCGCAGAGCGAGCGGGACCCCTCGTACGCGGGCACCCTCGGCTACGACTCGGACGTGTTCGACCTCGGCAAGGCGGTCTCCGCCGGCGGCGGACGGCTCGACCTGCGGCTGACCGCGGAGAAGGACGTGGCCTGGGCCGGGGTCCTGTTCGCCGCGGTCGACACCGACGCCGATGCCCGCTGACCGGGCCCGCCCCGGCGGGGGACGGCCCCCGCTGGTGCTGCACGTGGTCCAGCCGGTGGCGGGCGGGGTGGCCCGGGTGGTCACCGACCTGGTGCGGGCCCACGCCTCGGGACCGGACGCGGTGCGCACCGCGGTGGCCTGCCCGGCCGGCGGCCCGCTGGCCGCGGCGGCGGTCCGGGCCGGCGCCAGCCACCTGGAGTGGGCCGCCAGCCGTTCCCCCGGCCCCGGACTGGCCGGCGAAGTGCGCTCCCTGGCACGGGTGTTGCGCGCGGTGCGACCCGACCTGGTGCATGCGCACAGCGCCAAGGCCGGGCTGGTGGCCCGGCTCGCGGTGCGGGGGCGGGTGCCGACCGTGTTCCAGCCGCACGCCTGGTCCTTCGAGGCCGTCGACGGGCCGCTGGGCGCCCTGAGCCTGCGGTGGGAGCGGTACGGGGCGCGCTGGGCGCACCGGATCGTCTGCGTCAGCGAGGCGGAACGCCGGCGGGGCGCGGCGGCCGGGGTGCGGGGCCGGTGGGTCGTGGTGCCCAACGGGGTGGACACCCTCCACCACCGCCCCGCGGAGGAGGACGCTCCCGTCCGGGGTGCGGGCGCCGCGCCCGTCTCCGCCGACGCGGCGCCCGCACCCCACAGCGCCCGGGAGGTGCGCCGTGCGCTCCCCGCGCTCGCGGACGTCCCCCCGGACGTTCCGCTCGTGGTCTGCGTCGCCCGGCTGTGCCACCAGAAGGGGCAGGACCTGCTGCTCCGGGCCTGGCCGGAGGTCCTCCGGGCCGTTCCCGGGGCCCGGTTGGCCCTGGTGGGGGACGGACCGACCGCGGCCGCGCTCCGGGCCGCCGCCCCCGCGCAGGTGCTCTTCGCGGGGGCCGTGGACGACCCCCGCCCCTGGTACCGGGCCGCCGACCTGGTCGTCCTGCCCTCCCGTTGGGAGGGCATGGCCCTGGCCCCGCTGGAGGCGCTGTCCTGCGGGCGCCCGGTGCTGCTGACCGAGGTGGACGGCGCACGGGAGAGCCTGCCGCCCGGTCACGCCCCGCACTGCCTGGTGCCCGCCGAGGACCCCGGTGCGCTGGCGCGCGCGACGGTCGGACTGCTGCTCGACGCGGACCGGCGCGCGGCGCTCGGCCGTGCGGGGCGCCGGCACGTCCTCACCACCCACGATGTGCGGCACTCCGCCGAAGCCGTCGCGGCCGTGTACCGCGGGCTGCTCGGCACGGAGCGCACCCAGTGCAGGGAGTCCATCACCTCGTGACCGCGGAAAGCATCGTTCCTCCGCCCCTGGGGCAACCGCGGACGGGACGTCACGCCCCCACCGGGCCGATGCCCCCCGAGCCCGCCGCGGCGGCCGGACGGCCGAGCGCCACGGGCCGGTTCGCGACCACCGGAGGGTTCGCCACCGCCGGGCGGTCCGCTCCGCCCCGGGCGCTCGCCGCGCCCCGGCCGCCCCGCGCGCCGAAGACCGTCCCGGTCCTGGCGCCCCGCCGGCCCTCCGGCGGCGGGCCCCCCGGTCCGGTGGGACCGCGGCGGGCCCGGCCCCGCCGGGACGGACTGCTGCTGGTGGTCGACGTGACGGCGGGTCTGCTCGGCGCGCTGGCCCTCGCCGCGGAACAGCGCGGACCGCTGTGGGTGGTGGCGCTGGCGGCCGGGGTGGGCGGTTGGCACGCCCGGGCCGCCCGGCGCGGACCGGCGCTGACCGTGCCCGGGGCACTGGCCGAGGCGCCGGGGGTGTGGCTGCGCACCGCCGTCGCCTGGGCGGTGTTCGGCACCGTCGTGGCCGCGCTCGTGCCCGCCCACGGCCTGCCGCCGCGCACCCTGGTACTCGGCTGCGCGACGCATGCGCTGGTCTCCTGCGCGGGGCGGGCCGTGGTCTACGCACGCCGGCGTGCAGGGCTCGCACGCCAGCCGCACCCCGTCCTCGTCATCGGGGACGCCCGTGCCGTGCGCCGGGTGGCGGCGGCGCTGCTGCGGCACCCCCGGTGCGGGGTGCGCCCGGTCGGCACCGTCGCCGTCGGGCCGCTGCCCCCGGGACCGCCGGTCCCGGCACCGGACGCGGCCGGGCCGCCCGCCCTGCACACCGTCGACGACGTCCGGCGGGCCCTCGTCCAGCACGGAGTGCGACACGTCCTGGTGACCGGGTCCGAGGCGCTGCGCGGTCAGGCCCCGCTGCTGCGCATGCTCACCGGATACGGCCGGGACCTCTGGCACCTCGACCCCGCGCCGGTCGACCCGAGCCAGGTGGGCCGGCGTGCGCCCCGGCTCGCCGGATTCCCGCACGCCCCGCTCGCACCGCACGGACCCCGGCGCACCCCGATCCGCAAACGGGCCCTCGACATGGCCCTGTCCGGGCTCCTGCTGCTGCTGGCCGCACCGGTGCTGGCCCTGTGCGCAACGGTCATCCGGCTCGTCGACGGCCCCGGGGTGCTGTTCCGGCAGGAGCGGATCGGCCGCGGCGGGCGCCCGTTCACCCTGCTGAAGTTCCGCACCCTGCGCCCCGCCGACCCGCGCGAGGCGGCCACCCGGTGGAACGTCGCCGACGACGGCCGGATCAGCACGCCCTGCCGGTTCCTGCGCCGCACCTCGCTGGACGAGCTCCCCCAGCTGTGGAACGTGTTCCGCGGCGACATGAGCCTGGTCGGGCCGCGCCCCGAACGACCCTACTTCGTAGGCCAGTTCTCCCGGACCTACGACGGCTACGCGGACCGCCACCGGATGCCGTCCGGAATCACCGGGCTGGCCCAGGTGGAGGGGTTGCGCGGGGACACCTCGATCGAGGACCGGGCCCGCTTCGACAACGCCTACATCGACACCTGGTCGCTGTGGCAGGACGTCTGCATCCTGCTGCGCACGGCCGCCGTCATCATCCGACCCACGGGGGGTTGACCGGTGCCCGATTCCGTTCCCACCACGCCCGGCCCGGTGTGCGCCGGGCGTTCCGAGGGGCCCGCCGAGCGGGCGCGAGCACCGTTCGCGCCGAGCGGCACGGGCGGGGCGCCCGCCCTGTTCGGGCGGGGCGCGCCGGTGCTTCCGGTGCTCCTGTTGCTGGCCCTGCTCGCCCTCCCCGTCACCGGGCCGGGCGGCACGGACCACGGCGGCGGGACCGTCGCGGACGTGATGTCCGGGGTGCTGGTGGTGCTCGCGGTGGTCGGGGCGGTGCGTCGGGGCGGGCGCCCGCTGCACCGGACCGCCGCGGTCGTCTTCGGGCTGCCGGTCGTCGGGATCGCCGTCGCGGCCACCGGTGCCGTCGACGCCGCGACCGGTGCCAGCGGGCTCGGCCGTTACCTCCAGGTGTTCGTGCTGGTCCCGGTGGCCGTGCTGCTGTTGGTACGGAGCCGGGCCGAACTGCGCCTGGTGGCTTGGGGGTTCGTCGCCCTGGCCCTGGTGCAGGGCGGGATCGGCGTGCACCAGTACGCCACCGGGACGGGCGCCTCGTACATGGGGGCGGACATCCGCGCGGTGGGCACCTTCGGCCCGACCGATGTGATGGGCATGGCCAGCGTCGTCTCGTACGGGGTGGTCTGCGCGGTCGGGCTCGCCCTCGGCACCGGACGCCCCGGGGGCGCGCGGGGCGGGCGCGGGGAGGTGGTGCGGCGGGGCGGCGCACTGCTGTGCGCGGTGGCACTGCTGGTGCCCCTCGCGCTGTCGTTCAGCCGGGGGGCGTGGATCGCCACGGCCGTCGCAGTGACCGCACAGCTGCTTCTCACCGGCGTGCGCCGGGCGCTCGCCGGGTTCGCCGTGCTGACCGCCACCGCGATCGTGCTGGTCGGCGGGGTCGGGGTGGGCACCGCGCTGCTCCAGGAGCGGTTGGGGAGCATCACCCGGGTCGCCGCGGCGCCCGACCAGTCGGTCACCGACCGGTACGCGATGTGGGCGGCGGCCCTCGGCATGTGGCGGGAGCGGCCGATCACCGGGGTGGGGCTGAAGGACTTCCCCGCCCACCGGGACGGCCATGCCTCGCTCGCCCTGTCCTCCGGGAGCGACACGGCCGGCGCCGGTGTCGGCTACCAGCGCCAACCCCTGTTGTCCCCGCACAACATGTACCTGCTGGTGCTGAGCGAACAGGGACTGCTCGGACTGCTCGCCCTCGCCGGCGGGTGGGCGGCGCTGCTGGTGCTCGCGGTGCGCCGGCTGCGCGCGGCGCGCCGGCGGGAGCGGGCCGGGCCGCGCGGACCGGACCGGCTCGACCCCGGCACCGACTGCGGGCTGCTCGCCTGCGGGGTGCTGGTGTGGCAGCTGGTCGACTTCGGGTACGCGGACATCGGCGGCCCCGCCACGGTACTGACCGCGGTGGGCCTCGGGGTGGCCGCCCGGTGGGCGCTCGGGGCGGACGCCCGGTGAGCCCGGCCCGGGAGGCGGCCCGCCCGGCGGCGGCCGAAGCCTCCGGCGCACGGCATCCCGCGCCGAGCGCTGCCCCGGCGCCCCGCGCGCCCGCGGACCCGCCGGCTCGGCCCACCGAACCGGCGGAACCGGCCGACCCGGCGGCACCGGCCGGCCGGTCGGAGGGGGCGGGCCGGGCCGGTGAGGGACGGTTCCTCGCCCGGACGGCCCTGGTGACCGGGGCGCTCACCGCGGCGGGGGCACTGCTGGGACTGGTCCGGGACCAGACCCTCGCCCACCTGTTCGGCGCCGACGGTGCCACCGACGCGTTCCTGGTGGCCTGGACGGTTCCGGAGTTCGCTTCCACCCTCCTCATCGAGGACGGCATGGCCCTGGTGCTGGTGCCGGCGTTCAGCGCCGCGCTGGTGCACCGCACGCGGGGCGGGTCCGCCGGCGCCGACCCGGTGAGGGCGCTGGTGCGCACCACCCTGCCCCGGCTCGCGCTCGCGCTCGCCGTGGTCGCCGTGGTCGCCGTGGTCGCCGCCCCGCTGGTGGTGGACCTCCTGGCGCCCGGGTTGCCGGACCCGGACCTCGCCGTGGACTGCACCCGGCTCACCGCGACCTGCCTGCTCTCCTTCGGGCTCTGCGGCTACTGCGGGGCCGTGCTGCGCGCGCACGGCCGGTTCTACGTGCCCGCCACCATCTACCTGGCGTACAACACCGGGATCATCACCGCGATGTTCGTCCTCGGCGGCCGCTGGGGCGTGCGGTCGGCGGCGGTGGGAGTGGCGGTCGGCGGCTGTCTGATGGTCGCCGTGCAGGCCCCCGCCCTCTGGCGCCGGCTCCGCGGTGCCGACTCCGCGCCGGGCACCCCCGGAGCGGCCCCGGGCACGGAACCCGGGGCTGCGCGGCCCGCGTCGCGTGCGCGGCTCGCGGGGGGCGCGGGGGGCGCGCTCATCGCCTCGGTGCTGCTGTTCGGCGCGTGCCGCCAGTCGCAGGTGCTGATCGAGCGCTTCCTCGGCTCCTCGCTGCCGGCCGGGGCGATCTCGCACCTGAACTACGCCCAGAAGGTGGCGCAGATGCCGATGGTGCTGTCGCTGATGGTGTGCACGGTCACCTTCCCCGCAGTGGCACGGGCCCTGGCCGGAGGTGACACGGACGCCGCGCGGCGCCGGGTCGAACGGGACCTGGGGCTGGTGTCCGCGGTGGTCCTGTGCGGGACGGCCGCGATCGTCGCGACCGCCTCCCCCCTGGTCGAACTCCTCTTCCAGCGCGGTGCGTTCACCGCCGAGGACACCACCGCCACGGCGGGGGTGATGCGCGTGTACGCCCTCGGGCTACTGGGCCACGCCCTGGTCGGCGCGCTGGTCCGCTCGTACTTCTCGGCCCGTCGGCCCACCTGGTACCCGCTGCTCTCGATGGCCCTCGGGGTCGGGGTGACCGCCGTGCTCGGCGCCCTGGCCGTCGGCCCCTTCGGGGTGCGCGGCATCGCCGCCGCGAACGCGGCCGGGATCACCCTGGGCGCGGTGCTGCTGCTGTGCGGCACCAAGCGGCGCGCGGTACCGCTCCGGCTGGACCGGGTCACCCGCCAACTGGCACGGGCCGCGGCCGCCGCCGGCTGCGCGACCGGCGCGGGCGTCCTCTGCGCCGCCCGGGTCGAGCGGGCGCGCACGACGGCGCTCGGCGACGGGGGCCACGGTGCCCTCTGCACCGTGCTGGCGACCTCGTTGACCGTCCTCGTGGTGTTCCTGTTGGTGCTCCGGGCGCTGGGGGGCCTGCCGGGGCGCGGACACGACGGCCGCAACGAGCCCGCCGGACCGGACCGAGCACCGGGCCGCACCCCGGAGCGTGCACCGACCACCGCGCCGGCGACTCCCCCCGCCCCCGTTGACGGCCCGGGACCCGGCAGGGCCCCGGGCGCCCCCCACCGTACCCCCGACCGAAAGGGCACCGATGCGCGCTGACCGGCACCGTTCCGGCACCGCCCCCCATACCCGTCCGCCCCGCCGCACCCCCACGCCCCCGCCCCCCTCGACCGCCCCGTCCGCCCCGGCCCCGGTGGCCCCCGGTGCGGCCACCCGGGCCGCCCCCCGCACCCTGCTGGACCGCCTCGACGCGATGCGCCCCGCGCGTGCGCCGGAGTGGATCGCCATGTACCACTCGGTGACCCGCGTCGGCGACGACCCGTACCGCATCACGGTCACCCCCGAGCGCCTCGACGACCAACTCGGGCGGTTGCGCCGGCGCGGGTCGCGCGCGGTGAGCATGCGGGAGTTGACGGCGGCACGGGCCCGCGGTCGGGCCCGCGGACTGGTCGCGCTGACCTTCGACGACGGATACGCCGACTTCCTCGACCACGCGCTGCCCGTGCTGCGCCGCCACGGCTGCGGGGCGACCCTGTTCGTCCTGCCCGGCCGGCTCGGCGGCGACAACGCCTGGGACCCGCTCGGCGTCCGCAAGCCGCTGCTCACCGCCGAGGGGGTGCGGGCCGCCGCGGCGGCCGGGGTCGAGATCGGTTCCCACGGACTCACCCACCTCGACCTGACCCGCGTCGACGACGCCGTCCTGCGCGCCGAGACCCGGGACAGCCGGCGTCGGCTGGAGGAGTTGACCGGCACCGAGGTGCTCGGCTTCTGCTACCCGTACGGCACCGTGGACGCCCGGGTGGTCGCCGCCGTGGGCGCCGCCGGCTACCGCTACGGCTGTGCCATCGCCCCCGGTGCGCTCGCCGGCGACCTCGCCCTGCCCCGGGTGCACATCGGGCAGCAGGACACCGGCGCGCGCTGGGAGGCGAAGCGGCTCCTCAGCCCCTGGCGCCGCCCGATGCCGGGCCGGACGGTCCGGGCTCCGGGCGCCCTGCTGGCGGCCGATGCGCCCGCGCGCACGCCGGTGCGGGGCAGAAGACCCGGGGTCCCGTTCGGGACCGCCGCCCGCCGCCCCGCCGCCCCACGGGCCGGGGCCACCGGCACCGCGACCACCACCGTTCGACCGGAGTCCTCGTGAAGGCGCTGCACATCATCACCGGCCTCGGGGTCGGCGGAGCGGAACAGCAACTCCGTCTGATGCTCCGTCACCTCCCGGTCACCTGCGACGTGGTGACCCTCACCAACCCGGGCCCGGTCGCCGACGCGCTCACCGCGGACGGCATCCGCGTCACCCACCTCGGCATGACCGGCAACCGCGACCTGCGGGCCCTGCCCCGGCTGGTGGCGCACATCCGCGCCGGCGGCTACGACCTCGTCCACACCCATCTGTACCGGGCCTGCCTCTACGGTCGGATCGCCGCCCGGATCGCCGGCGTGCACGCCGTCGTCGCCACCGAACACTCCCTCGGCGACGGGCAGATGGAAGGGCGTCCCCTCACCCCCGGGGTCCGCGCCCTGTACCTCGCCGGCGAACGCCTCGGGCACGCCACCGTCGCGGTCTCCCCCACGGTCGCCGAACGGCTGCGCCGCTGGGGCGTGCCGCGCCAGCGCATCCACGTCGTCCCCAACGGCATCGACCCCGAGGCACTGCGCTACGACCCGGCGGCCCGGCACCGGGTCCGGGCCCGCTACGGGCTGCCCCCCGACTCCTTCGTGGTCGGCGCGGTGGGTCGGCTGGTGCGGGGCAAACGCTTCGACCAGCTCGTCACCGCACTCCGCACCCTGCCCCGGGACGTCCGGCTGCTCGTCGTCGGCGCCGGCCCGGAGACCACCGCACTGCGCCGTACCGCACGCCGGGCGGGGGTCGCCGACCGGGTGGTGCTCACCGGTGAAGCGCGCCCTCTCGCGCCTCCCGGAGGCTCCGGCGCGCCCGGCCCGTCCGGCACCGCTCCGGCGGAGGTGCCCGCACTGCCCGCGCTGCTCTCCGCGATGGACGTCCTGGCCTCCCCCTCACCCCAGGAGGCGTTCGGCCTCGCCGTCCTGGAGGCGCTCGCCGCCGGCCTGCCGGTGCGCTACGTCGACTGCCCCGCCCTGGACGACCTCCCGCCCGGCGCGGCCGGTGACGCCGAACGCCTCGCCCCCGGGGCCGCCTCCTTCGCCGCGGCGCTCGGCCGGCTGCGGGAGGCGGGACCACGGGAACGGACCGTACCGCCGGCGGTCGCCCACTACGCCATCGGCCGCAGCGCCGAACGCCTCGCCGGGGTGTACGCCTCCGTCGTCCGTTCCTGACCCCGCGCCACCGCACCCGCACCGCCGCCACCACCCGCACCCGCCCCCCTTCCGCCCGGCCCGGTCCTCCCCCGGCCCCCCGCACCCACACCGGAGAACCCGATGACCGACACCCACGAAGGCGCCCCCGCCCGCCGGTTCGCCCGACTGCGGCGGCTGCCCGTCTGGCTGCTGCTGCCCGGCTGCGCCCTCGCCGGCGCCACCGCCGGCGGCGCCTACGGCGTGCTGCGGCCCGCCGAGTACACGGCCACCAGCTACGTCATCGCCGTACCGACCGAGAAGTCCGACCCGGCGACCGCGCTCGGCTTCGCCCAGGCGTACGGCCGGGTCGCCACCCAACTCGCCGTCCTCGGCGACGCCCAGGTCGCCGCCCGGCTCCCGGTCGCCGAACTGCGCTCCCGGGTACGGGCGGAGACCTCTCCGGACGCCCCGATGGTCGCGATCTCCGCGACCGCCGGGCGCCCGGCGCGGGCCGCCGACATCGCCAACGCCGTCTCCCGGGCGCTGACCCTCAACGCCAACCGGAACGAGGACCGCACCCGGGTCCAACTGCTCCAGTTCTCCCGGGCCTTGCGCCCCGTCACGCCCAGTTCGGCCGGCCCGGTCACCACCGCCCTGGTCGGGGGGAGCGCCGGCGGGCTGCTCGGCGGGCTGGCGCTCCTGACCCGCCCGCGCCGGCGCGCACCGGAGCCTTCCGCGCCGGCGCCCGTCCCCGCTCCGGCGCCCGCGGCGGACCTCCAGCGGTGACCCCCGCACCCTCCGTGTCGGCGCCGGCACTCCTCGGGTCCCCGCCCCGGTCCCCGGGCGGGGACCCGGCGGTCCCGGTCGTCGAGGTGTGCCGCGATCCGGCCGCCTTCGCCGCGCTCGCCCCGGAGTGGGCCGCGTTGTTCGCCCGCTGCCGGACGGCCACCCCGTTCCAGCACCACGCCTGGCTGCACTCCTGGTGGCGCTCGTACGGACGGCCCGGGCGGCTGCGGGTGGTCCTGGTGCGGGAGGCCGGGCGCCTGGTGGCGGCGGCCCCGTTGACCCTGGTGCACCGGCCGTGGCCGACGCTGGTCCCGCTCGGCGGGCCGCTCAGCGACCACGCGGACGTGCTCCTCGACGACGACCGGGCGGAGCCGGCCGCCCGGGCCCTCGCGGCCGGGATCGCGGCGGCGGGCCGCGGCGCGCTGGTGGACCTGCGCGAGGTCCGCCCGGGCGCAGCCGCGGAGCGGGTGTACGCGCTCTGGCCCGGACCACGGCGCAGGCTCGCCGACGCACCGTGCCTGGAGCTGCCGGCCCTCGCCCTGGAGGACCTGGTCGCCCGGCTGGCCCGCCCCCGCGCCCAGCGGGTCCGCGCCAAGCTCCGCAAGCTCGACGCGCTCGGGGTGCACGGCCGTGAGGTCCCCGTCGACGAGGTTCCGCGCGCCCTGCGCACCCTGCTCGCGCTGCACCGGCTCCAGTGGCAGGACCGCAAGGTGACGGGCGAACACCTGCGGCCCCGGTTCGCCGCGCACCTGGAGCGCGCGGTGGTGGCCATGGTGCGCTCGGGACACGCGGTGGTCACCGAGTTCCGGCTGCCCGACCGCACCTCCCCCACCACGGACCCCACGGGCCCCACGGCCTCCGGGGACGCCCGGGACACCGCGGGCACCACCGTCGCCGTGGACCTCACGCTCCTCGCCCCCGGCCTCACCGGCGCCTATCTGTACGGGGCGCATCCGCGGCTACGGGCCGGGAAGGTGGACGTGGCGACCATGTTGCTGCGCTCCGGCGCACGGCTGGCGACCCGGGACGGCGCCGCGGCCCGGGGCGGGGTGCTGAGCCTGTTGCGCGGCGACGAACCCTACAAGCACCACTGGAAGCCCGCGGTGGTCACCAACCGGCGGCTGCTCCTGGCCCGGCGGCGGGCACTGCCCCTGCTCGTCCTCGCCCTCGGCGACGCCGGGGCGCGCGATCTGCTCCGGCGGGCACGGCACGTCCGCCGAGCGCGCACCGCCGCCCGCACCACCCCGCCCCCGTCGGAGCCGGGAGGGGGCGCACATGCGTGCGGCGGGCCCTGACGGGCCCGCCGCACGCCGGCGCCTGTGGGCGTCCCCCGGGCCACCGGAGGGCGCCCGGTCGTTACGCCGTGCCGAGGCCCCACCGCGCCGGATCGACCAGGTCCCGCACGCCCCCGGCACCCCCGACGCCCCCCGGGTCCCCGGCGTTCCCCAGACTCCCCACGTCCCCCAAGCCCCCCAGGTCCTCCGGGACCCCGGGAACGCACATCGGCTCCTCCATCCACTGCCCCAGCCAGGGCCCGAGGTCCACCTCCGTGCAGGTCGGCTCCGACTGCGCGGGGGGCTCGGCGGGCCGGGGCTCCACGGGGGGTTCGGCGGGCGGTGCCGGCGGCTCCGGGGCGGGCGGCTCGACCACCGGCGGGGCCGGCACCGGCTCCGGCGGCTGCGGCAGGGCCTCCGACATCAGCTCCCGGTAGACCGCCGCGGCCCGCGGGTTGGTGGCGCACTGCCACACTCCGTGCGGACAGTAGTCCGTGATCGTGTGGTAAACGGGCCGGTGCCGTTCCATCCACTGGAGCATGCGGCGCATGTATTCGGCGTTGTCGCCGTTTCGGAACAGCCCCCACTCCGGATAGGAAATAGGCTTGCCGTGAGCCCGGGCGAACTCCACGTGGTGCTGGAGTCCGTACGGTTCGGTCACCTGCTCGTCGAAGGTGATTCCACTCGGCTGGTCGTACGAATCCATTCCGATGATGTCGACCACGTCATCCCCCGGATAACACGCGGTCCAACCGATGGCGTCCTTCCCCCGGCTCGGCGCGAAATCGAAACGGAACTCCTGACCCGGTACGGAGCGCATGGTGGTGACGATCCTCTTCCAGTACCTCTTCCACAGCACCGGATCGGGTCCGCAGCGGTGCCCGTACGTCGTCCCGTTCATCTCCCAGCCGAGCACCAGGACCGCGTCCCGGAGCCCGAGGTCCACCAGGCGCTGGGCGAGCAGCCGGAAGTGCAGGTCGTTCCAGCCGATGGCGCCGCGCCACAGGTCGGAACGGACCTGGAAGTCGCTGAGCCGCTGTTCGTTGCGGGCCGACATCGGCACGTTGAGCACGAACAGCCGGTCGGGCCCGGAGTGCTTCCACCCCGCCCAGTCGGCCAGGAACTCCACGTCACCCGCGATACCCGCCCAGCTGTCGCCCGGCAGATAGGTGTGGCCGACGCGCAGTTCGGCGCCGCCCAGCCACTGGCTCAGCTCCGCCATCCGGGCCACTCCGCGCGGCCCGTAGTCGAGGTAGGCGCCGAACGCGGGCCGTTCGCCGCCCACCGCGGCCGGGTCCGCGGCGCGCGCCGTGCCCGGTGCGGACACCGCCGCACCGAGCGCCGCCGCACCGACCAGCACCAGCGCGAGCAGGGCCCGCAGGACCCCGGACGCACCGCGGGGACCGCACGACCGGGGCGCCCGGAATCCGGTGGCACCGACACGAACGGAAGCACCGGGGGGACCGGCGGAAGGACACCGCCCGCGGGACGTCCGGCGGCGGACGGGCGGACGTTGCTGCAAGACCATGCACCACTCCTAGGGAAATCTCTCTCCTCGCCTTTTCGGCCTTCCTCGCCCCCGCCTTGAGAAGCCTTCGAGCCGAACACACGACTCCCTCGTATTCCTCTTCCTCGTGCACCCGAACGGGGCCCGTCCCGTTCCCGCACCCGTCCGCCCGCTTGGGTGAGTGAAAGGTGGCGGCATTCCCGTGTCGATACTGGACCCGCGCGTTCCCGCCGTGCTGCTGCGCCTGGACCGCAACCCGTTCCACCACGGCACGCTCGGTGCCGTGCGCTCGTTGGGGCGGGCCGGCGCGGAGGTGCACGTCGTCGCGGACTGCGCGGCGAGCCCCGTGCCGCACTCCCGGTACCTGCACCGCACCCACCGGCCCCCGCCGCCCGACGCGGACCCGGCCGCCGTCACCGCGGTGCTCCGCCGGGTCGCCGCCGCGCTCGCCCGCCCCGCCGTCCTGATCCCCCTGGACGACGCCGGGGCGATCGCCGTCAGCCGGTCGCACCGGGAGCTCACCGGGCCGTACCTGCTGCCGGGCCGCCCCGGGGCGCCGGCCGAACGGGTCGCGGACAAGGCCCGGTTGGCGGAGGTCTGCCGGGCGCTCGGCATCCCGCACCCGCGGACCGTCCTCCCGGGGAACGCGGCCGAGGCCGGCGCGGCCGCCGAACGGCTCGGGCTGCCCGTCGTCGCCAAGTGGAGCCGCCCCTGGCTGGTGCCCGGCGGCAGCGGGCTGCGCTCCACCCTGCTGCTGCGCTCAGCAGCCGAGGCCGCCGCCCTGTACCGGCGTTCGGCCGAGGCGGGAAGCCCGCTGCTGCTCCAGGCCTACCTGGCCCCGGGACCGGGCCGGGACTGGTTCTTCCACGGGTACGCCGACCGGAACGGCGCCCTGCACGGGGGCGGCTCCGGGTGCAAACGGCGCGCGTGGCCCCCGCGCGCCGGCGCGACCGCGGTCGGCCGCTGGGTGCCCAACCCCCGGCTCCACACCGCCGCCCGGGAACTGGTGCGGACCCTCGGCTACCGGGGCGTCCTCGACCTCGACTTCCGCCACGACCCGGCCCGCGACGCGTACCACCTGCTGGACTTCAACCCCCGGCCCGGCGCCCAGTTCCGGCTCTTCGCGGACGGCCGCGGCATCGACGTGGTGCGCGCCCTGCACCTGGACCTGACCGGGCGTCCGCTGCCCGACCCGGCCCCGCTGCCCGGCCGGCGCTTCGTGGTGGAGAACCACGCGCCGCTGGCCGCGCTGACCGCCCCGCTGCGCTCCGGGCCCGCCGAACTCGCCTGGTGCGCCCGGGACGACCCCGGCCCGGCCCGGGCGCTGGCCCTGCTGTGGCCGCGGCACGCCGTGCGCCGGCTGGCCGCCCGGCTGCCCCGCCCGGGCCGCACCCCCGCCGTGTCCCCGGCGCCCCCACCGCCTCCGACGACCGACGCAGCACACGAGAAAGCGAGCAGCCGCTGATGGACGACCTCCTGGTGGTGGGAGCGGGCCCGTACGGCCTGTCGATCGCCGCGCACGCCGCGGCGGCCGGACTGGACCTCCGGGTCTTCGGCCGCCCGATGTCCGCCTGGCGGGACCAGATGCCCGCCGGCATGTTCCTGAAGTCGGAGCCCTGGGCCTCCCACCTCTCCGACCCCGGCCGGCGCTACGGGCTGGACGCCTACGGCACGGCCCGGGGCTTCCCCACCCGACACGGCGTGCCGCTGCCGGTGCGCACCTTCGCGGAGTACGGACTGTGGTTCGCCGACCGTGCGGTGCCCCCGGTGGACCAGCGGACGATCCGGACCGTCACCGCCTGCCCGGGCGGCTTCGAGGCGGTCACCGAGGACGGTGAGCCGGTGCGCGCGCGGGCGCTCGCCCTCGCCGTGGGGGTGCTGCCCTTCGTGGACGTGCCCGGTCCGCTGACCGTCCTCGGCCCCGAGCACGTCAGCCACAGCAGTCACCACGCCGACCTCGGCGCCTTCCGGGACCGGGACGTGACGGTGGTCGGCGCGGGCCAGGCGGCCCTGGAGACCGCGGCCCTGCTCGCCGAACAGGGCACCCGGGTCCGGGTGCTCGCCCGGGCCGGCGCCCTGGACTGGAACGGGCTGCCGCCGGCCTGGGAACGGCCCTGGTGGCAGGCGGTGCGCGCGCCGCACAGCGGGCTGGGCCCCGGGTGGCGCAACTGGTCCTACAGCGAGTTGCCGGGGGTGTTCCGGCGGCTGCCGGAGGCCACCCGGGCCCGGGTCGTCAGGACCGCGCTGGGCCCGGCCGGGGCCTGGTGGCTGCGGGACCGCGTGGAGGGCGCTCTGGAGGTCCTGCTGGGCCACGAGGCGGTGCACGCCGGCGTGACGGACTCCGGACGGGTGCGGTTGGAGGTGCGGGGCCCCGCCGGGGCGGTGGAGCCGCTGGTGACCGACCACGTGATCGCCGCGACGGGCTTCGCGGCGACCCGCGACCGGTTGCAGGTGCTCGCCCCGGAGCTGCGCACCGCGCTCGCGGTGGGCGCGGACGGCGCCCCGGAGCTCGGCCGGGACTTCACCTCCTCGTGGCCGGGGCTGTTCCTGGCCGGGCTGGTCACGGCGTCGACGTACGGCCCGGCGATGCGGTTCGTGTACGGCTCCGGGTACACCGCGGACCGGCTGGTCCGGGGCGTCTGCCGGCACCTGCGGCAGCGGACCGGGGAGGGGGAGCCCGTGCCGCCGCCGGTGGTGCCGGCGCCGGGCGGGCCGGCGCCGTCCCCGTCGCCCGCGGCGACCGGCGCGGGCTGAGCCCACCGGGACGGAGTCCGGGCCCCCGACCGCGGTGGTCGGGGGCCCGGGCTCCGGGTGCTGCGGCGGTCGGGGTCAGCGGCGGGCGGCGCGGGCCGCGCGCCGGTACAGCACCCCGCCGCCGAAGAGCAGGGCGGCGGAGGCGGCGGCGATGCCGAGGGTGCTCTCGGCACCGGTTGCGGCGAGCGCGGGGGGCGTGGCGCGGTGTTCGTGCGCGGGCACGATGCGCGGGGGTGCGGTGCGCTCGGGCGCCTGGGGCGTGCGCGGGGGCTGGGTCTGGGTGGACGGGCGCGGCGGGGTCACCTGCACCGGGGGCTCGGCGGGGCGCTGCGGCGGCACGGTCACCCGGGGCGGGAGGTCCACGGGCCCGGCGGGGTTGGCGCAGACGGTGCCGAACACCGGGTTCAGCAGCGCGATGACGTTGACCGTGTTGCCGCAGAGGTTGACCGGCACGCTCACCGGGACCTGGCCGAGGTTCCCCGACAGCACGCCCGGCGAACCCGCGGCCGTGCCCGAGGCGGTGCTCCCGCCGGCGAGTTGCGTGGTGCGCGCGGCCTCGGCCCGGTGCGCCGGCCGGCCGGCGGGCGCGGCGTGCTTGGCCGACTTGGCGTGCTTGCCGGACTTGGCCTTCGCCGCGGCGTGCTTGGGGCCGGTCCTCTTGGGCGCCGCGTGCTTGCCGCCCGGCGCGGACTTCGCGGGCCCGGCCTGCGCCCCGGACGGTGCCGGAGCCGACTGCCGGGCCGGAGCCGACCGGGTCGGGGCGCCCGGGCCGCCGGGGGCCTGCGGGTCGTAGGGGGGACCGGGCGGGTGGTCGACGGCGCCCGGGTGCGGGGCCCCGTCGGGGCCGGCCTGGGAGGTGGCGGGGCCGGTGGTGTTGGTGGCGCTGTTGCCGAACGTCGGGTTCAGCAGGGACGCACCGTTCACGCTGTTGCCGCTCACGTTCACGGGCACCGTGATCGGCGCCGAGACGGTGTTGCCGGAGACGACGCCGGGTGAGCCGACCGCCGCCGCGTCCGCGTCGGCGGCGAGGGCGTGTCCTCCTGGCAGGGACAGGATGCTCGTTGCGGCCGCTGCCGTGAGCACGCCCTTGCTGAGGGCCTGTCGCATGGAAGGAGTCTCCTGTTCGCCGTAGGTGCGGGAGGGGTGGGCGCGGTGCGCCCGGGAAAAAGGGGGGCGCCGGCCCCCTCCCCGTCCGGGGACGGGTCGGGGGCCGGCGGACGGCCCGGGTCCCCGAGGGGAGCGGGCCCTACCGCGGGGGGTGCGGTCCGCGTCAGGCGTTGACGCAGACGTTGCCGGCGGTCGGGTTCAGCAGCGCGAGGATGTTGACGCTGTTGCCACAGATGTTGACCGGGATGTTGATCGGCACCTGGACCACGTTGCCGGACAGGACGCCCGGCGAACCGATCGCGGCACCGTTGGCGGTCGAGTCGGCGACCGCCGGGGAGGCGGCCCCGAGGGCCAGCAGGAGGCCGGCGACCACGGCCGCCGTCTTCTTGAGCTTCACGAATTCTTCCCTTCTCTGCGGTCAGGCCGAAGTGTCGGTGGAAACCGAGCGGGCCGCCGTCGGCAGCCCGCGCCATGACCGGTGGCCTGTCAAACGACCACGGAGGGGCGAGGAAACCGAGAACGCCGCTCTTTCCGCCGGTATTCACCCGAACAACTCGAACCGCCCGCACCACGGGGTGCGGGTGGATCGTCGAGAGGTGGGGACTCCCGCTGCGGGAAATCCGGACCCGGGAATCCGGGTACGGGTTTCCGGAGGCGGGAGGCCGGGATTCCGCACGGGCGGTCGGCGCCCGGGCGGCGTCCGGTGTCCGGGCCGTACGGTGCGGGTCCCCCGCCCTCTCGGGCGGGTCGGGGGACCCGGGTCCGCACGGTCCGTGCGACGGCCTCGCGGCCGGCGCCGGTCAGTTGTTGCCGACGCCGTTGCCGGACAGGATCGGGATGTCGCTGAGGATGTGGGACAGCGGCTCGTCGCCCTTGATCTGCGAGGAGTTCTCGGCGCACTGCTGGTTCTGCGGGGAGGACAGGACGTTGATGTCCTGCGCCGTGATCGGGATGGCGCCGATGAGCGAGCCCAGGTTGGCCTTGACCGGGACGCCGAGGCAGAGCTTGTTCAGCGAACCCTGGACCGCGCCGAACTGCGGGCTGCCGTCGCCGTGGGTCTTGGAGTTGCCGTACGCCTGGGTCGAGCCGTTGCCGTTGACGGTGGTGGCGCCACCGTCGTTGCCGATCGCCATGGCGGGGACGGCAGCGGCGGCGGTGACGCCGACCACGGAGGCAGCGACACCGGCCGCGGCCATGACCTTCTTGAGCATGCGAATTCCTTTTCTGACCAGGTTGCTGGTGCCTGCTGGACAACTGCGGCCCGCCCAAATAGTTGCGGGTCTTCACCCGGTCGGCTCGGGTCACCCGGTCAGCGCAACGGATCGGCCGGCTCGGGACGCGCCACGGATTGACGACGGAAATCGAAAATCCGCGCGTCACGTGCTCCGGCGGATGGACGTCTGATTATCCTTTCGGCCCGTTCTGTTGCGGTGCGCACCGGGTGGAATTCCGCCCGCGGTCGGCGCTGAAAGGAATCCGTGATGCCGTGGAACGCATGAGCCGCACGCAGGTCCGGCCTCCCGCCGGCGCGCACCGTGCACGCGTCGAACCCGCCGGCCCTCCCGAACCCCCGGGGCCCGACCGGGCCCCGGGGGGCTGGTCGGAGCGGGAGCTGCGCCTGGTGGAGCGGCTCGCCGTGGTGCACGAGCGACTCGCCGGGCTGCACGAGGAACGGGCCGCGCTCGTCGCGTACGTGTCGCGGCTGCACGCCGGACGGATCGGTCCGCCCGACGCGACCGGCGGGCGGACCGTGCACGTCGACACCGCGGTGGGCCGGCTGAGCTGGCGGATCGCCGCGGACGAGGCGGAGCTGCTGGCCGAGGACGGCTCGGGAGCCCGTGGGGGCGCGGAGGGACACGGCCGCCCGACGACCGCCCGGGAGTCCCGTCGGGACACCGTGACCCGGCTGGCGTTCCTGCACCTGCACCGCCGGCCGAACCGCCCGGTCCGGCTGAAGAAGGCGGACGTTCCGGGTGCCGACGTCGCCCCCGCGCCGCCCGGTTAATCCATCGGGGTGAAGCGCAGCAACCAAGGGGTGCGGGGGGAGTTGGGCAGAGCGCTCCGGGACGGGCAGAGCGCCACGGGACCGGCGCCTTCCGCAGGGCCGCTCCCCGCGGGTTCCCCGGAAGGCGACACAGCGAAACACGACGCACAGCTCAAGCGAAGTACGAAGGGGAATCCCGTGTTCAAGAAGGTCATGGCCGCCGCGGCCGTCTCCGCCTCCGTCATCGGCGCCTCGGCCGCTGCCGCCGCCCCCGCCATGGCGATCGGCAACGACGCCGGCACCACCACCGTCAACGGCAACGCCGCCACCCAGGCGTACGGCAACTCCGCCACCCACGGCAACTGGAGCCCGCAGTTCGCGCTGATCCAGGGCTCGCTCAACAAGCCCTGCATCGGGCTGCCGGCCAAGGTCAACGCGGGCTCGCTGATCGGCCTCATCCCGATCACCGTCCAGGACGTCAACGTCCTGTCCTCCCCGCAGAACCAGCAGTGCGTCGAGAACTCCTCGCAGGTCAAGGGCGACGAGCCGCTGTCGCACCTGCTCAGCAACATCCCGGTGCTCTCGGGCAACGGCGTCGGCAACAACTGAGTTCCCGCACCACCGCGCGGTGTTCCGGGCCCGTCCCGGAACACCGCGGCGAACGGGCCGCCGTGGTCACACGGCGGCCCGTTCCGCGTTCCGGCCGCCGGGCGACCACGTGCGCCGGCGTGCTCACGGCGGCCAGATGTTCCGGCGCACCAGGGACTCCCACTCCGGATCGGGGCGCCCCGGCACCGTGCGTCCCGCATGCCTCCACAGCCGGGCGAGCCGGGCGTACTCCGGCTCGGGCCCACCGGGTGAGCGCTCCGGTCCCGTGCGCCCGGTGCGCGGGCGTCCGGGGCCGGTGTCGGGCGCCCGGCGGCTCACCGGGATGAGCCCCTGTCGTCGCCAGTGCCCCGGTCCGCGCCGTTCGCCGTCCCCGTTCCGTCGGTCCCCGCCGCTCCGTCGACCCGGGAGGTCCGGCCGGCGGTCCGGTCCGTCCTGTGCGTCAGTCATGCCCGTACCAACGCACGGACCGGCGTCCGTGACATGGGCAGCGCCCCCACTGGCCCCGGGCGCTCCGCCATTCGGGTCATCTGCCGCAACCCCGGGGTCGAACACGCAGTTGATCACCACGCGGCTCCACGACCAGGGGCCCGCTCTCGAAAGGGTGAGAATCATGAAGAAGCTGTGGGCAGCCGCGGCCGTCGCCGCCTCCGTCGCCGGAGTAACGGCTGCCGCCGCCCCCGCCATGGCGATCGGCAACGACGGTGGCGCCACCACCGTCAACGGCAACGGCGCCACCCAGGCGTACGGCAACTCCGCCACCCACGGCAACTGGAGCCCGCAGTTCGCGCTGATCCAGGGCTCCCTGAACAAGCCGTGCGTGGGGCTGCCGGCCAAGGTCAACGCGGGCTCGCTGATCGGCCTCATCCCGATCACCGTCCAGGACGTCAACGTCCTGTCCTCCCCGCAGAACCAGCAGTGCGTCGAGAACTCCTCGCAGATCAAGGGCGACGAGCCGCTGTCGCACATCCTGGAGGACATCCCGATCCTGTCCGGCAACGGCGCCGGCAACAGCTGACGCACCCGCCCGGGTCACGAAGGGGCCGACCGTCCACCGGTCGGCCCCTTCGCGTTGCCCGCACCGCCCCCGGGGCCGGCGGGCGGCGCCGCGGCCCGGGGCGTCTACCGTGGCCCGGACGACCGGACGACGCAGGGGGGCCACCGATGACGACCACGACCGGGACGCCGCCGCCCGCCGAGCGCGTCGAGGGCCCGGGCGACGGCATCGCCGGCCCCCGGCTCGACCTCGACGACTACGCGCGGGCGCTCGCCGAGGTCGCCGCGACGGGGCGACGGCTGACCCGCGAGGAGCTGACCGCCCGGCGCGCCCTCGGGGAACTGGCCGCCGAGGGCGGCCACCCGATCCGGCCGTTGATCGCCGCGCACCTCGCGGCCACCCGCACCCACTGGCCCGCCGCCGGCTCCCCCGACCGGGTCCTGGCCGCCGTCGAGCAGGCCGTGGACGCGGTCGCCGAGGGGTACGAACGGGCCCAGCGGGTGGCCGTCCGGCAGGAGGCGGCGGCCCGGCGGGAGTTCGTCGACGACCTGCTGTACGGGCGCAGCGACGTGGGGCGGCTCGCCGCCCGGGCGGAACGATTCGGGCTGCGGTTCTCCTCCGCGCACGCGGTGGCGGTGGCCGCCGGGCCGACCGCCTACGAGGAGGGGGACGCGGTGCCCCGGCGGGTCGAGCAGGCGCTGCTGGCCCGGTTCGGGAACCGCAGCGTGCTGGTCACCACCAAGGAGGGGCTGTTGGTGTGCGTGGCCCCCGGCGACCGGGACGACGGCGAGGGGGTCCTCACCCACTTCGCCAAGCAGGCGTACGCGGCCACCGGGGGGTCCCGGGTCGCGGTGGGCCGGCCGAAGCAGGGGGTGGGCGGAGTGGTGCACTCCTACGAGGAGGCGCTGAACGTCCTCGACCTGGCCGAGCGGCTGGACCTCGAAGGGCCGGTGCTGCGCGCCGCCGACCTGCTGGTGTTCCCGGTGCTGACCCGGGACCGGCAGGCCATGACCGAGCTGGTGCACCACACGCTGGGCCCCCTGGAGCAGGCCCGGGGCGGGGCCGGGCCGCTGCTGGAGACCCTGACCGCGTACTTCGACGCCGGGTGCGTCACCGCCGAGGCGGCGCGCCGGCTGTCGTTGAGCGTCCGGGCGCTGACCTACCGGCTGGCCCGCATCCACCGGCTGACCGGCGCGGACCCGGCGGACCCGGTGCAGCGGTACACCCTCCAGACCGCGGTGATCGGCGCCCGGCTGCTGGACTGGCCGCGGCGCGGGGGCGGCGCCCGCTGAGGGGCGGGCGGCGGCCGGGGTCGTGCCGGTGCGGGGATCGGGTTGGATGGTCGCATGACTGATGCAGGGGCGATGCCCGACTGGGAGAAGCGGTTCCGTGCGGCTCGGGTCTCGTTGCCGGGGTGGGCCGAGGACGCGCCGCAGCGGGCGCTGTTCGTGTCGAACGCGACGGGGACGTACGAACTGTACGCCTGGGACCGGGACTCCGGGGCGCAGCGCAAGGTGACCGAGCGGGCCAACGGGACCACGGACGGGGCGCTGTCCCCGGACGGCGCGTGGATCTGGTGGTTCGACGACACGGACGGCGACGAGTTCGGGATCTGGCGGCGGCAGCCGTTCGCCGGACGGCCGGCGGGACGGACCGGGCCGGACGAGCCGGCGGTGCCGGGGCTGGCCCCCGGGTATCCGGCGGGCCTGGCGATCGGCCGCGCCGGCGGGCCGGTCGTGGTGGGCCGGTCCACCGACGAGGAGGGGTCGACGATCCACGTGGTGCACGGGGACGGGCCGCCGGTGGAGGTGTACCGGCACCGGCAGTCCGCCGGGGTCGGGGACCTGTCCCACGACGGCGCGCTGATCGCCGTGGAGCACACCGAGCACGGGGACGCGATGCACTCCGCGCTGCGGGTGGTCCGGCCGGACGGGACGACCGTCGCGGAGCTGGACGACACCGCCGGGGGCACGGTGGAGCTGGGCCTGGAGGTGCTCGGGTTCGCACCGGTCGCCGGGGACGCCCGGCTGCTCGTCGGGCACCAGCGGCGGGGGCGCTGGGAGCCGATGGTGTGGGACGTGGCCTCGGGCGAGGAGCGGGACCTGGCGCTCGACCTGCCGGGGGACGTCTCCGCCGAGTGGTACCCGGACGGTTCCGCGCTGCTGGTGGTGCACGACTTCGAGGCGCGCAGCGACCTGTGGCGGTACGACCTGGGCACCGGGGCGCTGGAGCGGATCGACACCCCGCGCGGCACGGTCTCCGGGGCGACCGCCCGGCCGGACGGCAGCGTCGAGTACCTGTGGTCCTCGGCGGCCGAGCCGCCCGTGGTGCGCTCCACCTCGGGCGCGGTGGTGCTCGACCCGCCGGGGCTGCGGGCGCCGGCGTCGGTGCCGGTGGAGGACGTGTGGGTGGAGGGCCCCGGGGGCCGCATCCACGCACTGGTGCAGCGGCCCGCCGGGGCGAGCGGACCGCTGCCCACGGTGTTCGACGTCCACGGCGGGCCGACCTGGCACGACAGCGACTCCTTCGCGGCGGGCCCGGCGGCCTGGGTGGACCACGGGTACGCGGTGGTCCGGATCAACTACCGGGGCTCCACCGGTTACGGGCGGGAGTGGACCGACGCGCTGAAGCACCGGGTCGGGCTGATCGAGCTGGAGGACATCGCGGCGGTCCGGGAGTGGGCGGTGTCCTCGGGGCTCGCCGACCCGGGGCGGCTGGTCCTGACCGGCGGCTCCTGGGGCGGCTACCTGACGCTGCTGGGGCTGGGCACCCAGCCGGCCGCCTGGGCGGTGGGCATCGCCGCGGTGCCGGTCGCGGACTACGTCACCGCCTACCAGGACGAGATGGAGGCGCTGAAGGCGATGGACCGGACCCTGCTGGGGGGCTCCCCGGAAGAGGTCCCGGAACGGTTCGCGGCCTCCTCGCCGCTCACCTACGTGGACGCGGTGAAGGCGCCGGTGTACGTCTCCGCCGGCGTCAACGACCCGCGCTGCCCGATCCGGCAGATCGACAACTACGTCGACCGGCTGCGGGCCCGGGACGCCGTCCACGAGGTGTACCGCTACGACGCCGGGCACGGGTCCCTGGTGGTGGACGAGCGGGTCAAGCAGGTGCGGCTGGAACTGGAGTTCGCCCGCAGGCACCTGGACGGGCGGGGGGCCTGACGGCCCGGTCCCTCCCCGGCCGGTCGCGGCCGGCCGGGGAGGCGACCCCCGTACCCCGGTGGCGGCCGGGGACCCGTACCGTGGGGGCGTGTACCGCTTTCTGCTGACTCCGCGCTGGTGGGGCATCAACGTCTTCGTCGTGCTGGCGATCCCGTTCTGCCTGTTCATGGGCTCCTGGCAGCTGGGGCGGTTCGAGGACCGGGTCGACGACCACCGCTCGGCCACCGAGCGGACCGCTGCCGAGGACCGGGCCGAGGCCCGGCCGCTGGCCGAACTGCTGCCGGTCACCAAGGAGACGTCCGGCGAGCGGGTGAGCGCCACCGGCCGGTACGCCGAGCAGTTCCTGGTGCCCGACCGCACCCTCGACGGGAAGCGGGGGCACTACGTCCTGGGCATGCTGCGCATCGAGGGCGGACCGGCGCTGCCGGTGGTCCGCGGCTGGCGCCCCGGTGCCGCCGACCCGGCCGGGGTGCCCGCGCCGCCCGCCGGCGAGGTGACCGTCACGGGTGCGCTCCAGGGCTCGGAGAGCCCGGGCAGCGACGGGGCCCGCACCGCGGGCGGGCTGCCGCCCGGGCAGGTCGGGATGATCAGCGCGGCGACCCTGGTGAACCTCGTGCCGTACGAGGTCCAGGGCGCCTGGGTGACCTTGGACCCGGCCGACGACGGGATGACCGCGGTGCCGGCGGCGGCCCCGCAGAACACCGGGCTGGACCTGAAGGCGTTCCAGAACCTCGGCTACACCGGCGAGTGGTTCGTGTTCTCCGGCTTCGTGCTGTTCATGTGGTTCCGGTTGCTGCGCCGCGAGGTCGAGGCAGCACGGGACGTCGAACTCGGGCTGGCCCCCGCGGCCGGCCCCGACCCGGAGGCCCCCGTGGAGGGCTCCGGGACGCGGCCGGTCGATCAGGAGGCGGGCAAGGCGCCCGTGTAGTACACGGTCCCGGCGCAGGCGTTCGGGATCGTCGTCGAGGTCGAGGGCGCACCCGGGTCCGCGGTGTGCGACACCGCCACGCTGCCGTCGCTCGGCAGGCCCTCCTGGCCGCCGAGTTGGGTGACGGTCCCGGTGCCCGAGTCGAACTCCCCGCTGCCGGTGCCGGTGGTCTCCCCGGCGGAGGCGGACGGGTCGGGCGAGGGGCCCTCGGTGCCGCCCCCGCCGGGACAGGACGCGGACGGCACCCAGGCGAAGTGCACCTCGTACGCCGCGCCCGGTTCCAGGATCAACTGCGCCGGCTCCTCGGAGGGGGCCGGCAGCATTCCGCTCGCGGCGTCACCGGTGGTGTGGGTGAGCGAGGCGACCTGGGCCGGGTCGGCGGAGCCCTGGGCGACGGCGTCCACGCTGCCGCCGCCGTCGACCGTGCAGTTGCCGGCGGAGACGTTGGCGACCCGGAAGGTGCCCTGGACCGAGCCGTCCGCGCCGGGCGCGCCGAGGCTGGCCGCGGCCGAGCCGAGGTCGGTGGGGCCGCACCGGGGCGAGGTGGCGTTGTCGAAGACCGGACCCGAGCCGGGGGCGATCGGGCCGCTGCCGGAGGGTCGGTCGCCCCCGCCGCCGGTGGAGCCGGGGCGGTCCCCGCCGCCACCGGAGGTGCCGCCGCCGCCCTTGACGGGCTTCTCGGTGCTGCCCTTCCCCTCGCCCTTGGCGGGGCGGCTCGGGGCGTCGGACGGCTTGGGGGTGGTCTTCCGGGAGGGTGCGCCGCTCTGCCGCTCCGCGGGGGCGGTGCCACGTGTCTCCTCGCCGTGGCCCACGTGCGACACCGTGGTGTCGGTGGAGCCCGGCGCGTTCGCCACGTGGACCAGCGCGGGGATCGCGGTGCCCACCAGGACGGCCGCCGCGGCGACCCCCACCAGGGCCTGCCGCTTGCGGGCCCGGCGGGCGGGGACGGCGTGCCGCAGGCGTTCCAGGGCGCCGTCGGCGGGTTCGAGGCCGTCGACGCTGCGGTGCAGGAGCCGGTGGAGGTCCAGGTCGAGGTCGGCGGCGGGGGCCGGCGCCGGTTCCTCGGGGTCCTCGGCCTCGTTGACGGGGAGGTCGGCGGGGTCTTGGGCGTCCTCGGGGGCGGCGGGCCCCTCGGCCGGCGGGGCCGGGGGGGTGCCCGTGCGGTCGGTGCGGTGCGACGTCGAGCCGTCGTCGGGCCCGGTGGGGGGAGAGTCGTTCACAGGAGTGTTCCCAGCGTCTCGCTCGTTCTTCGGGGCGCGGTCGGCTCCGGGGCGGGGCTCCGGGGCGGAGCCGCTGCCGGGCGTGGGGGTGCCCCCGCGGCTCACTTCTTGGCTCCCATCGCCACCCGTAGGGCGGCTATGCCCCGCGAGCCGTACGCCTTCACGGAGCCGAGGGAGACCCCGAGGGTCTCCGCGACCTGGGCTTCGGTCATGTCGGCGAAGTACCGCAGCACGAGGACCTCGCGCTGTCGGCGCTGGAGGCCCTTCATCGCCTGGATCAGGGCGTCCCGCTCCAGTTGGTCGTAGGCGCCCTCCTCGGCGCTCGCCATGTCGGGCATCGGCTTGGAGAGCAGCTTGAGGCCGAGGATGCGGCGGCGCAGCGCGGAACGGGAGAGGTTCACGACCGTCTGCCGCAGGTAGGCGAGGGTCTTCTCGGGGTCCCGGACGCGTTTGCGCGCGGAGTGCACCCGGATGAACGCCTCCTGGACGACGTCCTCGCAGGAGGCGGTGTCGTCGAGGAGGAGCGCCGCGAGGCCGAGCAGCGAGCGGTAGTGCGCCCGGTAGGTCTCGGTGAGGTGGTCGACGGTGGTGCCCTCCGCCGGTACGTCCTCCGCGCCCTGGCGCGGGGTCGGCACCGACGTGGGTCGGGTAGCGGGCACGGGGGCGATCACCGGCATGCCGCCGGGCGCGACGGCCGCGCGGGGCCGTCGGGGCGGACGCAGGGCGCTGCCGCGCACCTGGACCTTCGGGAAGTCGAGTACCTCTGCCACGCCAGTTGGACGCGTTCCCCGGGCCCAGGGTTGTACGCGATGGACTCCCGAGTGGTTCCGGTGGTTCCGGGCGCTCTGCCCGGCCCGGCGTCATCCGCCCACATGCGTACCAGCTCTTCCCTCGCCCCGATGGTGTCCGCGCCCCCCGCGCACCCCTGGCAGGCCGTTCCAGCACGCCCCGCAAGGGCGTGGGGGAAGACGCGGGCCGCCGTCCGTTCGGTTGCAGCGCACGGGAGGGCCGCGAGAACGGGCCCGTGGCGCCCTGGGTGTCCCTGTGAGACTTACGGTGATCCTACAAATGAATTCGGCCTTGGCCACCAGGGATTTCCTCCGGCTGGGGCGGCTTGGGCGAGTTGTGACCTCTGCCGCCCGGTGCGGCGTTTCGGCGGGTTACTCGCGGCCCTTCGGGATCAGGCTCCGGGTCGGGCGATGAGTTCGGCGAGTTGGGTGGTGTTGAGGGCGGCGCCCTTGCGGAGGTTGTCGCCGCAGACGAAGAGTTCCAGGGCGGTGGGGTCGTCGAGGTGGCGGCGGACCCGGCCGACCCAGGTGGGGTCGGTGCCCACGGCGTCGACGGGGGTGGGGAACTCGCCGGCCTCCGGGTCGTCGAAGAGGACCACCCCGGGCGCGGTGGCGAGGACCTCGCGGGCCCGGTCCACGGTGACCTCGTCCTGGAAGCGGGCGTGCACGGTCAGGGCGTGCGTGGTGACCACGGGGACGCGGACGCAGGTCGCGGTGATCCTGAGGTCGGGCAGGTCGAGGATCTTGCGGGACTCGTCCCGGACCTTCATCTCCTCCGAGGACCAGCCCCCGTCCCGGACGGTGCCGGCCCACGGGACGACGTTGAGGGCGACCGGTTCGGGGAAGGGCCCGGTGCGGTCGCCGACCGCACGGCGGACGTCGCCCGGGGCGGTGCCCAGTTCGGTGCCGGCGACCAGGGCGAGTTGCTCGCGCAGGATGTCGACGCCGGCCTGACCGGCGCCGCTGACCGCCTGGAAGGCGGAGACGACCAGTTCGCGCAGCCCGAACTCGGCGTGCAGCGCGCCGATCGCGACGATCATCGACAGGGTGGTGCAGTTGGGGGTGGCGACGATGCCGCGCGGGCGGATGCGCACGGCGTGCGCGTTGACCTCGGGGACGACCAGCGGTACGTCCGGGTCCATCCGGAAGGCCGCCGAGTTGTCGACGACGACGGCGCCCTTGGCGACGGCGATCGGCGCCCACCGGGCGGCGACCTCGTCGGGGACGTCGAACATGGCGATGTCGACCCCGTCGAGCGCCTCCTCGGTGAGCGCCAGCACCTCGACCTCCTCGCCGCGTACGACCAGCCGGCGGCCGGCCGAGCGCGGCGAGGCGATCAGACGGATCTCGCCCCAGATGTCCGCGTGCTGGGACAGGAGCTGGAGCATGACCGAGCCGACGACCCCGGTCGCTCCCACGACCGCGAGCGTCGGGCGGGCGGTCATCGCCCGGTGCCTCCGTAGACGACGGCCTCGTCGGAGTCGGAGTCGAGGCCGAAGGCCGTGTGCACGGCCTGGACGGCTTCCTTGACGTCGTCGGCGCGGGTGACCACCGAGATGCGGATCTCGGAGGTCGAGATCAGCTCGATGTTCACCCCGGCGTTGCTGAGCGCCTCGAAGAAGGCGGCCGTGACGCCCGGGTTGGTCTTCATGCCGGCGCCGACCAGGGAGATCTTGGCGACCTGGTCGTCGTAGCGCAGCGACTCGAAGCCGACCCCGTTGCGGGCGGACTCCAGGGCGTCGATCGCCTTGCGGCCCTCCGCCTTGGGGAGGGTGAAGGAGATGTCCGTGAGCCCGGTCGAGGCGGCCGAGACGTTCTGCACGATCATGTCGATGTTGATCTCGGCATCGGCGATCGCCCGGAAGATCGAGGCGGCCTCGCCCGGCTTGTCGGGGACCCCGACGACCGTGATCTTGGCCTCGGAGGTGTCGTGCGCGACACCGGAGATGATGGCCTGCTCCACCTTGCGCTCTCCCTTACCGGGGTGTGGTTCGTTGCTGACCCAGGTGCCTTGGAGTCCGGAGAAGGACGAACGGACGTGGATCGGGATGTTGTAACGGCGGGCGTACTCCACACAGCGGTGGAGCAGCACCTTCGAGCCCGAGCTGGCCAGCTCCAGCATGTCCTCGAAGGAGATCCGGTCGATCTTGCGGGCCTTCTTCACCACGCGCGGGTCGGCGGTGAAGACGCCGTCCACGTCGGTGTAGATCTCGCAGACCTCGGCGTCCAGAGCGGCGGCGAGCGCCACGGCCGTGGTGTCCGAGCCGCCGCGCCCGAGCGTGGTGATGTCCTTCTTGTCCGCGGAGACGCCCTGGAAGCCGGCGACGATGGCGATGTTGCCCTCGTCCAGCGCGGTCCGGATGCGACCGGGAGTGACATCGATGATGCGGGCTTTGTTGTGGACGGAGTCGGTGATGACGCCGGCCTGACTGCCGGTGAACGACTGGGCCTCGTGGCCCAGGTTTTTGATCGCCATCGCCAGCAGGGCCATGGAGATCCGCTCTCCCGCGGTCAGCAGCATGTCGAACTCGCGCCCGACGGGCATCGGTGACACCTGCTCGGCGAGATCGATCAGCTCGTCCGTCGTGTCGCCCATCGCGGAGACCACGACAACCACCTGGTTGCCGTTCTGCTTGGCCTCGACGATCCGCTTGGCGACGCGCTTGATGCCTTCGGCATCGGCTACGGAGGAGCCTCCGTACTTCTGCACGACAAGGCCCACTTGCGTACGCTCCTCGCTCGGTCCGGTTTGCCCACCTTGCGGCGACCGGATCGGTCAGTTGGGGGGTCAGGACAGTCTAACGATCGGGGTGGAATCGCCCCGAAGGGGTCGCATCCTGAGACGGGGTGACCACAAAGTGATCACCGCGTCACCTGCCCAGCCGACCGGCGCCGCACGCCCGAAGTGGGCGGCCTCACACCCCCGACCGCCCCCGCGCCGGGGAGGAAACCCCACAAGGGACGACGAAAGGACCGGCACCCCCCGATCAGCGGGGGCTGCGCAGGCCCAGCGGCTCCGCGATCTCCTCGGTCATCACCCGGCCCGCCTCCTCGGCGAGCACGTCGTCCCCGAGGTCCTGGTCGGTGTCCAGCCCGTCGAGTTCCTGGAGCGGCTGGTTCAGCCGCACGTGGGCCACCAGCGACTGGAGCGCCCGCAGCGCGCCGGAGGCGGTGGAGCCCCAGTTGGAGAAGTACGAGAACTGCCACCACCACAGCGCCTCGGTGGTGCGCCCGGCCCGGTAGTGGGCCATCCCGTGCCGCAGGTCCGCCATCACGTCCGCGAGGTCGTCGGAGATGCGGCAGGGCACCGGGGCCTTGCGCGGCTCGTACGGGTCGAAGACCTCCGAGTACACGTCGACCGGCTCCAGCAGCACGGCCAGCCGCTGCCGCAGCTCGTCCACGTCGGGCTCGTCGCCGAGGTCGGGCTCGTACCGCTCCTCGGGGACGATGTCCTCGTGCGCCCCGAGCCGGCCGCCGGCCAGCAGCAGTTGGGAGACCTCCAGGAGGAGGAACGGCACCGCCGAGTCCGGCTCGTCGCCCTTGGCGACCTCGGTGACCGCCACCAGGAAACTGGCGATCTGGTCGGAGACCTGGACGGCGAAGTCGTCGGGATCCTGCGTCGTGGAGTGCAGCGTCACATCAGACATCTAGGAGTCTTCTCCCCTCGAAGGCGCGGCCCAGGGTCACCTCGTCCGCATATTCCAGGTCGCCGCCCACCGGCAGGCCGCTGGCCAGCCGGGTGACCCGCAGTCCCATGGGCTTGATCATGCGCGCCAGGTAGGTGGCGGTGGCCTCGCCCTCCAGATTGGGATCGGTCGCCAGGATCAGCTCGGTGACCGACCCGTCCGCGAGCCGGGCCAGCAGTTCGCGGATGCGCAGGTCGTCGGGGCCGACGCCCTCGATCGGACTGATCGCCCCGCCCAGGACGTGGTAACGCCCGCGGAACTCCCTCGTCCGTTCGATCGCGACGACGTCCTTCGGCTCCTCCACCACGCAGATGACGGCCGGGTCCCGACGCGGGTCGCGGCAGATGCCGCACCGCTCCTCCTGCGCCACGTTGCCGCAGACCGCGCAGAAGCGGACCTTCGCCTTCACCTCCATCAGCGCCTGGGCGAGCCGGCGCACGTCCGTCGGCTCGGCCTGGAGGACGTGGAAGGCGATCCGCTGCGCGCTCTTGGGCCCGACGCCGGGCAACCTGCCCAGTTCGTCGATGAGGTCCTGGACCACGCCTTCGTACAACGAATCAGCCTTTCCAGCGGGCCCGGTCTTCGGCCGGGGCCGTGCGGTCGGTGGTGAACGGGAGGCCGGGTGCGGCCCCCGGTTCCCCGGGTGGTGCTACGGACGCCACCGTAGTTGCCCGCGGGCCGCCGCAGAAGTACGGGGACCCCTGCCGTTCCCGTTCGGGTGCGGGACCTCCTCCCGTGGGGGTGGATCAGAAGGGCAGGCCCGGGATCGAGCCGCCGCCGAGCCCCTGCGCCAGCGGGCCGAGCTTCTCCTGCTGGAGCCGCTGGGCGTTCTCGTTCGCCGCCTGGACCGCGGCCAGCACCAGGTCCGCGAGGGTCTCGGTGTCCTCCGGGTCGACGGCCTTCGGGTCGATCACCAGACCGCGCAGTTCGCCGGAGCCGTTCACCGTGGCGCGGACCAGGCCGCCGCCCGCCTGGCCCTCGACCTCCGTCGACGCCAGCTCCTCCTGCGCCCGGGCGAGGTCCTGCTGCATCTTCTGGGCCTGCTGGAGCAGCTGCTGCATGTTGGGCTGGCCACCACCGGGAATCACGATCAGCTCCTGTTGCCGGCGCCTGGCGCGCCGACGGGGACGACAGTACGGTCGGCGGGCTTGCCCGCCTGGCACGAGCCTACGTGCTCCGGGGGCCGCTCGCCCCAGCACTCTTTCGAGTGACACGGCAGCACCGGCGCCGGGCCCCCGCGCCGGGCCCCCGGGCGCGTGACCGGCGACCTGCTGCCCGCGGCCGGGCAAGGGCGCGGCGCGCCGGGGCGCACCGGGCGTCCGGAGCACCCCGACGTCCACCCGCCACGTCACGTACGGTCACAGTGTGCATACGGAACGGAGTGCATGGCCCTGAACGGCCGTCCGCACCCCGCGAACGGATGAGCGATCCGGTGTCCGGGCCGGAGCCCGGCCGGCCGCCCCTTCGCGAGGCCGCACCGCCGCACCACCGACCGACCGCGACCGACGGAACGCACGAGGGAACAAGGGGAGTGCCGGGTGACTCAGCCGGAGATGCAGCCCGAAGGGGCGTCCGAGGGGAACACCCCGGACGACCGTGACGGAGGCAGGGGCCTCCGGCCGGGCGACCTGGTGGGACGGCCGCTGCCGCTGGGCGACTGGGCCGACCCCACCGAACGCCTCGACGAGCTGTACCAGTGGGTGGAGCGCGGGGCGCTGGACATGGCCGAGTGGTACCTGGCCGACCGGGTGTGGAAGCGCCGGTGCGCCCGGGTGCTGCGGGGCGGGGCCGCCGCGCTGGCGCTGATCGGAGTGGTGCTGCCGCTCGTCCCCGGGGGCGGTCTCGCCCGCTGGGGGTACCTGGCGCTGCTGCTCGCCGTCGCCTGCCTGGGGTGCGACCGCTTCTTCGGCCTGACCTCCGGCTGGATGCGGGACGTCGCCACCGCGCAGGCGGTGCAGCGCAGGTTGCAGGTGCTCCAGTTCGACTGGGCGTCCGAGTGCGTGCGGGAGGTGCTGGGGCCGGCGGAGGGCACCGCCTCGGAGGCCGTCGAACGGTGCCTGGGGGTGCTGCGGCGGTTCTCCGACGACGTGTTGGAGCTGGTGCGGGTCGAGACCGCCGACTGGATGGTGGAGTTCCGCGGCGGCCCCGCCCCGCTGGGCCTCCAGGTGGGGTGTGCGGGGGCCGGCCCCGGCACCCGCCCGGACCTGGTGCCCCCGCGGTTCGCCCTGGCCCACCCGGCGACCGCGCCCCGACCCAACATGCCCCGGCAACGCCCGCCGGAGCCGCGCTGACGTTCCGTCCCCGGGCGGGCGCCGCCCGCGTCCGCCCGGGGCCGACCGTCAGCTGAAGATGATCATCGAGCCCTGGGCGAGGCTCCGGGTGGCGGCGGCGTGCAGGCCGAGCCAGACGTGGCGCTCGCGGGCGTAGGGGCCGCCGTCGAGCGGGATCGGGGCGGCCGGTTCCTCCAGGGTGGTGGGGCCGGCCGGCGGCAGGGGGGCCAGCGGCGGGTTGCGCGGGTCGATGCCGATGGCCGGGGCGACGTACTCCAGCTCCCGCAGCAGCCCGTGCGAGGAACCCAACGGGCCCCCTCCGGCGAGGAGTTCGTCATTGGAGAGCGGGGCGGGGAAGTCCAGCGGGACGTAGGCGCCGGCGTGGTCGTAGTGCCAGACCAGGTGCGACTGCTTGGCCGTCGCCTCGAACATCTCCAGCAACTGCTCGTAGTCCCCGCCCAGCGCGTCCACCGGGGTGACGGTCAGTCCGCAGAGCTGGAGCAGGTACGCCCGGCGCAGGAAGTGCAGGGCGTCGTAGTCGAATCCGGCCACCGGGGCGACGTCCCCGGAGAGCCCCGGCATATAGGCGTAGACGGGGACCGGCGGTAGGCCGGACTCGGCCAACGTCCGGTCGTAGAGCGCGAGTTCCTCGGCGAAGGGGTTGTCGGGGCTGTGACAGAGCACATCGACGAGCGGGACCAGCCAGAGGTCACAGGCCAAGGGTGGGCACTCCTTGCAGAAGTCCGGCGGACGGGGCGGAACCGGGGCCACCGCGCACCCCGGTCCACCGAAGGGTAATGCGCCCGCGGCGGCTTGGCGCCCGGTCGTCGGGACCGACCTCGTCAGTCGGACGGCACGGTGGCGTCCAGCCCTCGGATCAGCTCCAACGCGTGCGTGTTGTACGCGGCGAACACCGATCGGGCGGCGGCCGGATCGCGACGGGCGAGGGCGTCGACGAGTTCGGTGTGCGCGGACCACAGCCGGCCCGCGAGGCTCGGCTGACGGCGCAGCAGCGGCACCGCGCAGCTCCAGGACTGCACGCGCAGCCGGTGCAGGAAGTCGGTGAGGTACGGATTGCCGAAGATCGCCCCGAGTTCGCGCCAGAACCGCAGGTCGTAGCCGATGAGGACGTTGAGGTCGCCGGCGAGGGCGGCGCGTTGCGCCTCCTCCCCGCGCCGGCGCACGGTGTTCAGCGCCTCCTCGACGTCGGCGTTCCAGGCGGTGCCGGTGAGTCCGCTGAAGAGGGCGTCGGTGACCAGGGCGCGGGCCTCGACCATGCCGCGGAAGTCCGCGAAGGAGTAGGCGCGCACCTCGAAGCCGCGGTGCTGGACGGCGTCCAGGAGCCCCTGCGCGGAGAGGTCCACCAGGGCCTCGCGCACGGGGGTCGCGGAGACGCCGTACTGCTCGGCGATCTCCTTGACGGTGAACTCCTGCCCCGGTTGGAGGCGCCCGGCCAGCACCTCGTCCCGCAGGGCGTCCGCGATCTGCTGGCGCAGCGTGCTCCGGGTCACGGCGGGGGCCGTACCGGTCCCCCCGTGTCCTCTGCTGCCGTCTGCGCTACCGCTTCCGGACATGAAACGCGTCCCTCCCCCGCGTGACAGTGGCGAAATCGCCGCTACGGGCGGAGGAACACCCTACGCGCTCCCCGGGCCGTCGGACCCCTCCGTGACGGCCCGGGAACGGCGCCCGGGGTCACACGGTGTGCTCGTCGGCCACCGACAGGGCGGCGTCCAGGGCGGCGAGCCCCTCCGCGGCCTCCTCGGCGGTGAGGTTGCAGGGCGGGACGACGTGGGTCCGGTTCATGTTGACGAACGGCCAGAGTCCGTGGCGCTTGGCCTCGGCGGCGAAGGCGGCCATCGGGGCGTTGGCCCCGCCGGTCGCGTTGTAGGGAACGAGCGGTTCGCGGGTCTCGCGGTCCCGGACGAGTTCGAGCGCCCAGAAGGCGCCGAGGCCGCGCACCTCGCCAACGCTGGGGTGGCGGGCGGCGAGTGCGGCGAGGCCGGGGCCGAGCACCTCCCGTCCCAGGCGCTCGGCCTGCCCGACGACGTCCTCGTCCGCCATCGTCTCGATGGTGGCGACGGCGGCGGCGCAGGCCAGCGGGTGTCCGGAGTAGGTGAGGCCGCCGGGGTAAGGGCGGCGGGCGAAGGTGTCGGCGATCTCGGGGGAGATCGCCACGCCGCCGAGCGGCACGTATCCGGAGTTGACGCCCTTGGCGAAGGTCAGCAGGTCGGGCACGACCCCTTCGTGGTCGGCGGCGAACCAGGCCCCGGTGCGGCCGAAGCCGGCCATGACCTCGTCGAGGATCAGCACCACGCCGTGTTCGTCGCACAGGGCGCGGACCCCGGCGAGGTAGCCGGGCGGCGGGGGCATGATGCCGGCGGTGCCGGGGACCGTCTCCAGCACCACGGCCGCGACGGTGCCCGGGCCCTCGAAGGCGAGGGTGTCGGCGAGGTGGGCGAGCGCCCGGTCCCGTTCCTGCTCCTCGGTCTCGGCGTAGAACGGGGAGCGGTAGAGGAAGGGCGCCCAGAAGTGGACGACGCCCGCCGAGCCGCTGTCGGAGGGCCAGCGGCGGGGGTCGCCGGTGAGGTTGATGGCCGCGGCGGTGGCGCCGTGGTACGAGCGGTAGGCGGAGAGCACCTTGGGGCGGCCGGTGTGCAGCCGGGCCATCCGGACGGCGTTCTCGACGGCCTCGGCGCCGCCGTTGGTGAAGAAGACCTTGTTCAGGTCGCCGGGGGTGCGTTCGGCGATCAGCCGGGCGGCCTCGGAGCGCGCCTCGACGGCGAAGGCCGGCGCGAAGGTGGTGAGCTTGGCGGCCTGTTCCTGGATCGCGGCGACCACCCGGGGATGCTGGTAGCCGATGTTGGTGAAGACGAGCCCGCTGGTGAAGTCGAGGTAGCGGTTGCCCTCGTAGTCCCAGAAGTGGGCGCCCCGGGCGCCCGCGACGGCGAGCGGGTCGATGAGTTCCTGGGCGGACCAGGAGTGGAAGACGTGCGCGCGGTCGGCGGCCTTCACCGCGGCACCGGTCGCCGGGTCGGGCTGCGGCTGCCGGGTCGTCGGCGGCTGCGGCATCGGCGGCTGCGGTGTCGGGGCCTCGGGGGTGCCGGTCGTCTGAGGGCTCATGGTCGCCGAGCGTAGGCGGCCGCCGGGACGGGGCGGTATCGGCGGGCTGTACGGCTCTGGGGGTGCGGGGCGGACAGTTCGTCCAGGGGTGGGCGGCTTCCGGGGGCAGTTATTGACAGCACCCTGTCATGATGACAGGGTGCTGTCATGAGCCGGGCGGTAGCCGCGGGTCGGTTCGCCGGCCGGTCCGGCCGGCCCGGCATCACGCTCACCCATCGCGCCCATTGCAGTCATTGCAGTCATTGCAGTCATTGCAGTCATTGCAGTCATTGCAGTCAGGAGATCGTCATGCCCGGCTCCCCCGCCCCCGAAGCCGCTCCCGTGCACCTCGCCGTCTACGACACCTTCGCCGACTGGGAGACCGGCCACACCACCGCCTTCCTCGCCCGCGGCGGCTACCGGGTCCGCACCGTCGGCCCGACCCTGACCCCGGTGACCAGCATCGGCGGACTGCGGGTCGCCCCCGACCTCACCCTCGACGAACTCGCCCCCGAGGACGCCTCGCTGCTGATCCTGGTGGGCGCCGACCGGTGGGACACCGGGGACGACCTCGCGCCCTTCGCCGAGAAGGCCCGTGCCTTCCTCGACGCCGGCGTCCCGGTCGCCGCGATCTGCGGGGCCACCGCGGGCCTCGCGCGCGCCGGGCTGTTGGACGACCGCGCCCACACCAGCGCGGCGGCCCCCTACCTCGCGGCCACCGGCTACCGGGGCGCGGCGCGGTACGTGGAGACGGACGCGGTCACCGACCGCGGCCTGGTCACCGCAGGCCCCACCGAGCCGGTCGCCTTCGCCCGGGAGGTACTGGGGCTGCTCGGGGTCTTCGAGGGCGAACTGCTGGACGCCTGGTACCGGCTGTTCCACGACTCGGACCCGGCCGCGTACGAGGTGCTGGCCGCGGCGGACGGCGATGAGTGAGGCCGGCGCGAGTGAGCACGGCGCCGACGAGGGGCGCGCCCGGCAGGACCTGTTGAGCGCCACCGCGCTCGGGGTGTTCCGGTTGAACGGCCAGTTCCTCGCCGTCTCGGAGGCGCTGGCCGCCCCGGCCGGGTTGTCCGCGACCCGCTGGCAGGTGCTGGGTGCCGTGTTGCGGGAACCGCTACCGGTCGCCGGCATCGCCAGGGCGATGGGGATCACCCGGCAGAGCGTCCAGCGCACCGCGGACGCCCTGGTCGCCGGGGGCCTCGCCGCCTACGACCCCAACCCGGCGCACCGGCGGGCCAAGTTGCTGCGGCCCACCGCGGCGGGCCGGGCCGCGGTCGAACGGATCGGCCCGGCCCACGCCCGCCTCGCGCAGCGGCTCGCCGAGGAACTCGGCCAGCCGGAGTTCGCCGCTGCCGCGCGGGCCCTGGAGCTGCTGTCGGCGGCGCTGGAGCGGATCGACCGGGACCCGGACCGGGAGCTGGACGGGCTCGGGGACGGCTGACGGGTCGGGGCGGCGGGCGGCGGGCGGCGGATCAGCCGAGCTTGCCCAGTCCGCGCTGGAGGTCCTCGGCGTTCATCACGGGCAGCACCTCGACCTCGGCGTCCATCTCCACGAAGAACGGCTCCCCGGCCGGCACCAGGTCGGAGCTGTCGGCCAGGTCCATCACCAGCAAGCAGGTCCGCTTGCCGCCCAGCGGCAGGAAGTAGGCGGCCTCGGGCTTCAGGTGATCCATCGTCTGCTGGATCATGTGTGGCATCTTGCCGCTGCGCAGCAGCTCGTTGCCCTTCTCGGTGTCCAGGGTGGCCCGGAGCATGACACGCATGACACTCACCTCGACTGTGGCGGTCCCCCCGTTCCCCTTTTCTCCCAGAATATTCCTCATGGGGCGGGTCGGCTCGTGATCGATGAACGATCGGGTCCGCCCCGTCGTCCGGGCCCGACCTCGGACGGCGGGGCGCCCTCGTCCCTGGCCCCGTCGCGCGCCCTCAGCGCCGGCCGAGCAGCGCGGCGACCCCGACGAACCCGTCGGCGTCGTGGCCCCGCCCGATGGCCCGGCGGGCCAGGCCCTCCGCCGCGCGCATCACGCCCGCGTCGATGCCGTGCGCCTCGGAGGTGTGGATGACGTGCGCCATGGACGAGGCCGCCGAGGTGAGCGGGTTGCCCTCGCCGGAGGTCGTCCCGTTGTCCATGTCCGGTGCGAGTTCCTCGAAGAACGGCGGGAGGATGTCGCCGATGCCCTTGGCGAACGGCGCCAGTTCCCGCGCCGTGATCCCTTCCGCCCGCGCCACCGCCACGGCGTGGGCGTACCCCGCCATGGCCGTCCAGAAGACGTCGAGCAGCGCGACGTCGAACGCCGCCGCCCGGCCGATCGGCTCGCCGAGGTGGGTGTGGGTGCCGCCCAACACCTCCAGGACGGGCCGGTGCTCCTGGTAGAGGTCCCGGGGGCCGCTGTGGATGAACACCGCGGCGGGGGTGCCGATGGTCGTCGTCGGCGTCATGATCGCGCCGTCCAGGTAGCGGATGCCGTGACCGCTCGCCCAGCCGGCGGTGTCCCGGGCCCGGTCCGGGGTGTCCGCGGTCAGGTTGACCAGCGTGCGCCCCCGGAGCGCCTCGGCGACCTCCCGGCGTCGCAGGATGCCGTCGGCCGCGTCGTAGTCCAGCACGCAGACCACGGTGAGGTCGCTCGCGGCGACCGCCTCCTCCGCCGACCGGGCGCCGAACGCGCCCTTCGCGACCAACTCCCGCTCCCGGCCCGGCGTCCGGTTCCAGACCGTGGTGCGCAGACCGGCGTTCAGGAACGCCTCCGCCAGGGCCCGCCCCATCGGCCCGAGGCCGAGAACGGTGACGGTGACGGTGACGGTGGCGTCAGACTGTTCGGTGTACGGGGACATGACGCAACTCCGTGGGAATCTCGTGGAAATGGATTGATGGAACGGGGTGAAGATGACGCGCAAGCGCGCCCAGGACCCGAACGTCTGCGGGGTGACCGCCGCGATCGCCGTGATCGACGGCAAGTGGAAGACGAGCCTGCTCTGGCTGCTGGAGCCCGGCCCCTGCCGCCCGGGCGAGCTGCGCCGGCGGCTGCCGGGGCTCAGCGAGAAGGTGCTGACCCAGGCGCTCCGCGACATGGAGGCCGACGGACTGGTGCACCGCGAGGTGCACGACGTCCTGCCGTTGAAGACGCTCTACTCCCTGACCGCCTTCGGCCGGGACCTCTCCGAGGCCCTGGCCCCCCTCTCCGACTGGGGCCACCGTCGCCTGGAGCAACTCACCGACACCCGGCCGGACACCCCCTGACGCATCGCCCCTTCCCCGGATCCTGGTGGTGGTGGAACCGCTTCCACCACCACCAGGATCGGCCCGTCGCCCGGCACCGCCAAGTACCCACAAAAAAGTGGCTACCGCGGACGGTGGTGAACCAACCGCCCCACCGGTCCGCCCCACCGGTCCGCTCCGTCGTTCCGTCGAAGGACCGCTCGTGTCCGTCGCCGGGGCGGGCGGTGTCGGAGGCGGGAACTACGGTGCCGCCATGACACCTGAACCCGCCGGTCCCCCGAACTCCCTGGCCACCACGGTCCCTCCGGCTCCTCCCGAGGCCCGACGGTCGTCGGAGGGTGACTGGAGCCGGCAACTCTCCGACGCCTTCGCCGTGTTGCTGGGCCGCCCCCTGGAGGAGTACGACCCCGACGCGGTGTACGCCGCCTCGGTCAACGGCAACCTGATGTACGAGACCGGGTTCGCACGGGACCCCGCCTGGGTGCGTCCCGCCGCCCTGCGCGGCGGCCAGCCGGTGGTGTGGGACTGTCCCCTGTTCGACGAGTCCGACCGGTTCCCGACCTTCGACGCCGGCGGGTCGGTCTTCGACTTCTCGACGTCCGGGGAGGGAACGACGGCGCTGCCCCGTGACTTCGCCGACGCCGTCGACACCGTGTGCTTCGGCCGGGGCCTCGTCCGCGGCGCCGACCTCGCCCCGTTGACGGAACGGTACGGCGTCGACCTCGCCGATCCCGCCCTCGCCGGCGCCTGGACGGTGTTCTTCCCCCGGTTGGTCTCGGACGGCACGCTCCTCGACGCCCTGCGGGCGGCCCTCGACACCGGGCACGCACCCGAGCAACTCCTCCCCTTCGAGGTGGAACCCGACGAGGAGTGGCAGGAGGAGCTGGCCGCCATCGACCACCCCCGACTCCGCGCCCACCTCGGGTACTTCTGCACCGACGGCGAGGAAGGGTTGATGCCCCTCCTCGACGACGCCACGACGGGCGGCCTCCAGGACGAGGGGTGCCGGCCGGTGGTCGGCTGGGAGGACGGGCACGGTCAGATCGACATCAGGGTCGTGCGGCTGAGCGACCGGGTCGCCGGGCCGCCCCGCGTTCCCCGCACGCCGTCGCGCCACTGAACCCGATGACCCGCCCCCCGTCCCGTCGAGCGGGCTCCTCCGTCCGATGCGCACGGCCGCGCCGGGCCGACCGCGCTTCACCCGTGGACGGGACCGTGCGGCGGTGCCGCGACCGGGACGCCCCGGGGCCCGGGCCGGGGCGCCACCGGAAGGCGCCGACCGTCGAGCCGCTGGCAGCCGACCTGGACACCCAGCGCCACCAGGAGCAGGGCCGCCGCGACGGGTGCGCCGAAGGACAACACGAAGCCTGCCTTCACCCTCGTCTTCGTACTCCCCGGTCCCCCGGGTTTATGCCACAACGCGCATAGTCATCCTCCGATGTGGACGCCCGTGACGGCATGCCCCTACGGTCGGGGGCGTCAAACTCCAGCCCGCACCGGTCACGAGGGAGTTCCATCATGGCTCGCGCAGAACTGATTCGGCTCACCGGCAACGGAACCGGTACGTGCGGAGGAGAGGACTGCCCGAACGTCTACCGGACGCCGACCGGTTCGTTCCTGGTCCAAGGCAACGTGTCCCACGCGTTCGACGCTCCCCGGGGTGAAGGGCTCGTGGAGATCCCGGAGGAGACGTTGAGGGAGGCTGTCCGTGGTCCGAGCGGGAGACGACATCCGCATCCTGGACGTGACCGACCGACCGAATCCCCTGGAGGGAGTCCAGGACTTCTGGATGTTCGACCGGTCGGAGGTGGTCCTCACGAACTACGAGGCGGACGGCACACAGATCAACCGCACGGTCTTCGAGGGTGACGTCTCCGCCTTCGTCGAGTACCAACGCATCGCCGTCGCGGAGTCGGTGCCCTTCGAGGAGTACGTCGACGGTGGCCATCCAGCCTGAACGGCTCGACCAGTCCCGGATGGAACTGGCTGCCATGCTCCAACGCCTTCGCAAGCAAGCCGGGCTCTCAGGAGCCCGGCTAGCCGCACGTTGCAACATGTCGCAGTCCAAGATCAGCCGTATCGAGGGCAACAAGATCCGCCCGTCCCTCGTGGATGTCGAGCAGATCCTGAAGGCTCTGGGAGCGCCTCCGACCGTCACGGCCGAGGCCACGGCACTGGCTCGCATCTCTCAGACCGAATGGCAGGGTCGGAGAACCCTCCATCGCAAGGGGCTGGAAAAGAAGCAGTGGGAACTGGCAGGGATCGAAGCATCCACAACGGACTTCCGGTACTTCCTCCTCTCCATGACCACCGGACTGTTGGCAATCCCGGAATACATCACGGCGAGCATCTCCGACACGCCACCCGCACAGCAGGCCCAGGCCGTTGCCATGAAACTCGAACGGCAGGCCGTGTTACTCGATCACGCCAAGAACTTCACGTTCATCCTCACCGAACAGGCGGTCAAGTACCCACTCCTCCCCCCTCCTTCCATGGCCATGCAGATTGACCGTTTGACCCTCCTTTCCCATCAGGTGAACATCGAGATCGGGCTGCTGCCGCTGGGCGTGAATTTCGGTAGCACTCCACTCAGCACGTTCACGGTGTACGACGACCGATTGGCGACCATTGAGACAGACCTGGGCGCAGCCGTGTTCAGGGACCCCAGGGACGTCCGCTCACTCCTCGATCGTTTCGACGGGTACCAGTCGCGAGCCGTCTTCGGCGACGAGGCCAGGGGGCTGCTGACCCAGTGGGCACGGGCATTCCGGCGGTGATCTTTATTCCGGAACGCGCACGATTTCACCAGGCCCGTCATTTTTGGGGAAGATGGCATTTCAACGGGCCGACTGATTTTGAAGGCCAGTGGGATGACCGAAGTCTGTCCAGGATTCCCGACCGGTCGACCAGGCCCGTACCCGTGCCGTGCGCTACTCCACACAGCAGGAGGTCTTGCACCATGAGCACAGCGGTTCAGACGAGGACCCGTGATCCTCGCACCATCCTCAACGCCTTGGAGGAGCGTGTTCCCCACCTCGTGACGGACACGGGCGTGGCCGATCTGTGGGAGCGCGAGGTTCGCCTCCTCCTCCGCGACAGCGTGTCCGTACGCAGCCTCGCGGAGCGCGTCCTGGGGCAGGGCATCGCATACGTCGTCACCGCGATGGAGAAGCCCGGCACCGACATGGGTGTCGGGTACACCGTGGACATCGGAGTCCACCAACTGATCCTCGACACCCCTCTGTACTTCGCCCTGTGCGACGCGCACAACGGCGGCCGGTACAAGCACCACGCCCCGCTGATCGAGCGACGCCGTGACGGCGTGGTCGCGCGCACGGCCGAACTCATCCGCGCGGCCGGGTTCGCGGTCGACGACGAGCTGTGGGAAGTCGACGCGTCGGACTGCTCGCCGTGCGACGACAAGGTCCCCGACAGCCACTGAACCGGCCCGGTTCTCCTTGCCCCTGCCCCTCCTTCCGGAGGGCAGGGGCAACCTGCACACCCCGACCAGACACGAAGGACACTCCGTTGCCCGCACGGCACGACCTCGACAGCGAACGCGAACTCTGGAACACCTATGCCGAGAGCACCCGGAAGGACGTGTTCGAATCGGACCCCGGCTTCCGCTGGACGCAGTACGCGGGGCACGGGCCGGGGCCGGAGCTGCTCGGCTCACCGGAGTCCGTCCTCGAAGTCGGCTGCGGGACCGGGCGCGCCCTGGCATACCTCGCCCAGCAGGGCGTCAAGGCGACCGGCGTCGACATGTCACCCGTCATGGTGGCGAACACCACGGAGCGATGGGGGCCCTTGGGGGTCCGGTTCGTCTGTGCGGACGTCCTCTCTCACCTCGCCGAGAGCACGGAGACCTACGACGCCGTGTACTCGATGTTCGGCGCGGTCTGGTTCACCGACCCGGCCAGGCTGCTCCCCCTGGTCGCCGACCGACTGAATCCGGGCGGCGTGCTCGTCTTCTCCCACCCCCCGGCCATTCCCGGCGCGTACGGGCCGCAGGGGATGTACAAGGGGGGATTCGCGGGCAAGGCGATGTACACGTACCGCTACAGCTACACGCCCCGGAAGTGGAAGGGGCTTCTCCTCAAGGCCGGGTTCCGGGAAGCGGAGGTGTACGAGCTGGCGGCCCCGACACGGGGCCACATCGGGACCCTGATCGGTCGCGCGGTGGTGGACTGAACGACGAGCTGCACCGGGGTGCGGGTCGGGCGCGGCAGCGCCCGTGAAAACCCGGCGACCTCGGCCGCTCCTTCCCGGAACACTGGTCGCCCATGGACGAGGTACAGGTCGTGGTGGCCCATTCCGAGCGGGTGACCCTTCGCGTGGGGGACGTGTTCCTGAAGGTGGACGCCGATCAGGCCCGCGTCGACGCCGAGGTCGAGGCGATGTCCCTCGCGCCGGTGCCGACCCCGGAGGTCCTGTGGCGCGAACCGCCCGTGCTCGCGATCGCCGCACTCCCGGGAACGACGCTCGGGCGCCTCGGCGGGCCGTCGACCGGAGCGTCGACGGCGTGGGCCGCGGCGGGCGCCGTCATCAGGACGCTGCACGAGGCGCCGCCCCCGCCGTGGCCGGGCCGAGCCGGCCGCGACGTCCTGGCGCTGGCGACGGAACTCGACGACGAGTGCGCGGCGCTCGTGGCGAACGGCGTGCTGCCCGCCGACCTGGTCACCCGCAACCGCCGGGTCGCCGAGGCCGCGCTACGGCCGTGGACTCCGGCCTTCACCCACGGCGACCTCCAGATCGCCCACGTCTTCCTCGACGGCGACGAGGTCACGGGCGTCATCGACTGGTCCGAGGCGGGCCGGGGCGACGCCCTGTACGACCTCGCCACCTTCACGCTCGGACACGAGGAGCACCTCGACGACGTCATCGCCGGCTACGGCACCGAGGTCGACCTCGACGTGATCCACGCGTGGTGGTCCCTACGGAGCCTGCTGGCCGTCCGCTGGCTGGTCGAGCACGGCTTCGATCCCTTCGCACCGGGCTGCGAGGTCGACGTGTTGAAGTCCCGTATGTGAGGCGGTGCCTGAGCCCACGTCAGCTCTTCCCAGGTCGGCGACGACTCCTGAGGTGCTGCCCTGGGGGCCACCGGGCACCGCGCCCCCGTCCGGCGCTCGATCGGACGGGAGCGGTCCGCGTGCTTCCGGGCTACGCGCGGTCGTGCTGGAGGCCGGCCACGAACGCGGACCAGCCCGGAACGGACACGGACACGGCCGGCCCCGAATCGGCGCACTTGCTGTCGCGGAACTGGACGGTGCCGCAGAGACCGCGAACCTCCACGCAGTTGTGCGTGTTCCCGTTGCTGTACGACGACTTCGTCCAGTCCTGTCCTATGGTGCTCATGTCTCTTGATAGCTCCTCGCTGCCTCAGCAAGGACGCGACTACTCGCGTCCTCGTCAAGTGCCTTGGACCAGATACTTGCAAAGGCAGCACCGTACTGTTCAACTTCGGCGCCCTTGTCAAGGTAGTACCCGCTGGTCAGCGTATCGCCGTAGACCGTGGTGGGCTCTCCTCCAACTCCGGGAGGAAAGCCCATCATCACGAATGGTCCCGCCAGGACTCCGGGGTGAACGCCCACCGACAACGGGACCACCCGGATCGATGCCCGTCGGACACCTGCCACGTAGACCAGATGCCCGATCTGCGCCGCCATCACCGCAGGACTGCCGACGGGCCGAAGCAGCGCGGCTTCGTCCAGGGCGACCCGAACCCTGGGTGCCCCATCCGTCCGGGTCAGGATCCTCTGCCGTGCCATTCTGATGTCGACGCGGGTCTCCACCTCTTCGTCAGTCAGGTTGGGGTAGTGGCAGCGCGCGATGGCACGGACGTAATCAGGCGTCTGGAGCAGTCCCGGCACCAGACCGCTTTCGTACGTGTCGATCTGCCAGGCGGCTTCCTCCAGGCTGGCGTACACGTCGAAGCCGGGGACGCCGTAACTGTGCCACCAGGCGCGCGCCTTCGACTCCTGGGCCAGCTCCATCAAGCCTGCCGCCGCCTCGTCAGCGCCGTACACGCTGCACATGTTCTGTACGTCCATGGACCGGAGCGGAGCTTTGCCCCCTTCGATCCGCCAGATCTTCGACTCTGACCATTCCAGGCGATCGGCGGCCTCCCGCTTCGTCATCCCCGCCGCTTGACGGAGCTGACGGAGGTTCCGGCCGAGTTGTCGCCGCGCGACGGTTGTCTCTCCCCTGCCCATTCGGCCCTCCCAAAAAGTCGTGCACGGTACATGACCCGTCACGCACCGTGCGCTGACGAAGGACTGTTCGCACCTCTTTTGGTGCCAATCCCACGGTGCACTGTTGCACGGTACGCCGCTTCCCCGGCAACGTTGAAGCCACACAACACCCGCCAAAAGGCGCGTAGTTGACAGACGTCACCCACACGAGGAATCTCATGCAACAGCCAAACCTTCAGCCCCATGAACCCCAGTCACCCCAACCGCAAGAGCCGTCCGAACCGTCCAACCCGCCGCGTCCGTCGTTGGCCGAGATTCGGTCGGGCGACCGTGGCGCCCCGCCTCCGCCCGGTGGGGACTGGGCGGCGGATCTGGCCGTCGAGTTGTTGTCCGCTGCGGCGAAGCAGGCACGGATCGAGTTGCCGGGGTTGTCGGTGTTGGAGGACGGGGCGCGGCCTCCGCTCGTGTATCTGGGGTGGTGCAACGGTCGGGCGGCGGAGATCATCGCGGAGGCGTTGACGATCCGGCACCTGGCGAACGTGCGGGCGGACCGGGGATGAGCGGTCGGAGCCGAGCGCGCCGTGGTGGTCGGCGGCGGTACCGGGTGACGGCGGACGGGGCCCTGTGGGGCGGCATCATCGCCTTGATGACCTGGGGGTCGCTGATGGTGGTCGCCGTCTTCGTCGCCACGGAAGGCATGTGAACCCCGCCCCACCCGACGCCGACACCCACGCCGACGAACCCGCCCCCGTCGGCACGCTCGTCTACGACCCCACCAAGGGCACCACCGGACGCGTCATCGACCGCTACCACCGCCACCACCACCCCGTGGCGCTCCTCCAACGCCCCGGCGGACGCCCCTGGGAAGCGCGCCCCGAAGCCCTCCGCCCCGCCACCACCCACCAACGGCACTGCTTCGCCGCCCTGGACCGCCGACACGTGTCGGCGAACCGATCGGCAGGCGGCCCGCGAGCCTGAGGGAAGCACCCAGAAGACGGGACGTGCCCCGTGCCCGGTCGCAGGACCGGGCACGGGGCACCGGGGCGCACTCCGTGGAACGGGGCAGGACTACAGGAAGGAGTTGATCTCGATCGTCTGGTCCCGACCCGGGCCGACGCCGATCGCGGAGATCGGGGCGCCGGACATCTCCTCCAGCGCCTTCACGTACGCCTGCGCGTTCTTGGGCAGCTCGGCGAAGGTCTTGGCGCCGGTGATGTCCTCCGTCCAGCCCGGCAGGTTCTCGTAGATCGGCTTCGCGTGGTGGAAGTCGGTCTGCGAGTAGGGCAGCTCCTCGACGCGCTTGCCGTCGATCTCGTAGGCGACGCAGACCGGGATCTGCTCCCAGCCGGTGAGCACGTCGAGCTTGGTGAGGAAGAAGTCGGTGAGGCCGTTGACCCGGGTCGCGTAGCGGGCGATCGGGGCGTCGAACCAGCCGCAGCGGCGGTCCCGGCCGGTGGTGACGCCGCGCTCGCCGCCGATGCGGCGCAGGGCCTCGCCGTCCTCGTCGAACAGCTCGGTCGGGAACGGGCCGGCGCCGACGCGGGTGGTGTACGCCTTCAGGATGCCGATGACGCGGCTGATCCGGGTCGGGCCGACGCCGGCGCCGGTGCAGGCACCGCCGGCGGTCGGGTTCGACGAGGTCACGAAGGGGTACGTGCCGTGGTCGATGTCCAGCAGGGTGCCCTGGCCGCCCTCGAACAGGACGACCTTGTCCTCGTCCAGCGCCTGGTTCAGGACCAGGGTGGTGTCGGCGACGTAGCGTTCGATCTGCCGTGCGTAGCCGAGCAGCTCCTCGACGACCTGCTCGACGGCGATGGCCCGGCGGTTGTACAGCTTGGCCAGCACCTGGTTCTTGAAGGCGAGGGACGCCTCGACCTTCTGGGTCAGGATCGACTCGTCGTAGAGGTCCTGGACCCGGATGCCCACGCGGTTGATCTTGTCCGCGTAGGTGGGGCCGATGCCACGACCGGTGGTGCCGATCTTCCGCTTGCCGAGGAAACGTTCCGTGACCTTGTCGACGGTGACGCTGTACGGCGTGATGATGTGGGCGTTGCCGCTGATCAGCAGCTTGGACGTGTCGACGCCGCGGTCGTTCAGGCCGCTCAGCTCGGAGAGCAGGACCGAGGGGTCCACGACGACGCCGTTGCCGATCACGGGAACGCAGTCCGGCGAGAGGATTCCCGAGGGGAGCAGGTGGAGCGCGTACTTCTGGTCGCCCACGACGACCGTGTGGCCGGCGTTGTTGCCGCCCTGGTAGCGCACCACGTAGTCGACCGAGCCACCGAGCAGGTCGGTGGCCTTCCCCTTGCCCTCATCACCCCACTGAGCACCGAGCAGCACAAGTGCGGGCACAGGCGTACACCCCTTCCGGGCGGGGCATGTCCAGGGTCAGGGGCGTGCGGGTCGCACACCCCGGCGACCCTCGTTGGCCGCACCCGTCGGACCGGTGCCCCGGTATAGACGAAGCCCCTGGCGCAATAGCGCAAGGGGCTCTTGCACAAAGATGCTACCCGAGGAAGCGAGGAAGGACCGAGGTGTCGGTTTCCGACCAGTTGCTGCTCCTCGTCGATCCGGTCGCCCGGCGGCACGACGGGGAATCGGTGCGCATCGCGAAAGACGTGCTCAGCGGGGGTGCGGGGGTCAAGGTGTGCCTGCCGGAACACCCCGGGGAGTTCGCCCGCTCGCTGGCCCGGAGGGGCTCCCGGCGGCCGGTGGTGGTCGGCGACGACCACGCACTGTTGCGGACGGTGACCCTGTTGCACCGGGAGCGGGAGCTGGAGTCGACGGCGTTGTCCCTGGTCCCGGTGGGGGGCGAGGTGTCCTTGGCGAGGTCGCTGGGGGTGCCCGCCGGGACGGTGGGGGCGGCCCGGGCGGTCCTGGAGGGCACGGCCCGGCGGTTGGACCTGCTGGTCGACGATGCCGACGGGGTGGTGCTGAGGGCGCTGCGGGTTCCCCACGGCGACGGGCCCGGGCCGGTCGTGACCGGAGGCGGCGCCGGGTGGTTGCGGTCGTCCTGGGCGCGGGTGCGGGGCGCGGTGGTACCGGTGCCCGCCGGGGCGGTGCGGGTGCGGGTGGAGGTGGACGGCGAGGTGCTGGTGGAGCCGGCGACGCCGGTGGCGGCGGTGGACGTGGGGCCGGGCGGGGACGGGGAGTGCGAGGTGGTGGTGCGGTGGGCCGGCGCCGGGGCGCGGGCGGTGCGGGCCCGGGGGCGCACGGTGGCCGTGTCGGGGGCGGGGGCGTCCGGGGAGGGCTTCCGGTACCGGGCGGACGCGGTGGCCGGCGGCCCGGTGCGGCGGCGGACCTGGACCTGCCGTCCGAAGGGGTGGACGCTGACGCTGCCCGCGGGGGTGTGAGGAGCCGTGGGGGCGTGAGGGGCGCTTCCGGTCCCGGTCAGGGCTGCTGCCGGGACCTGCGGTAGACCTCCCAGCGGGCCATCAGGTCGCCGAGTTCGCGGTCGACGAACTCGAAGAACATCAGGGTCTCCACCAGCCTCTCGCCGGCCGGGGAGTCGGCGCCGAGGCTGGCGACGCCCTCGCGCAGCGACTCGGTCCACCGCTTGAGCACCGCCTCGCGGTTGGTGAGGGCCTCGTACCACTGCCAGCCGTGCACCACGTAGCGCTCGCGCCGGGTGCCGGGCTCGCGCTGCCGGGTCACCATGTGCTGCTGGGAGAGGTACTTCACGGCGCCGGAGACCCCGGCGGGGCTCACCTTGAGCCGCTCGGAGAGTTCGGCGGAGGTCATGGAGCCGCTGTCGGAGGAGAGGATCGAGGCGAACACCCGGGCCGCCATGGGGGGCATCCCGGCGCCGACGAGTTGGGCGGCGAAGTGTTCGACGAACCGGGCGACCCTGTCGTCGTCCCGCGCGGCGCCCTGCCCGGGGTCCCGCGCGGGCTCGGCGGACACCGGGTCGTTCTCCGTCATGCCTCGACCATCCCCTCGTGCGACGTGCCTGGGCAGAGGCTATACGGTTCCTTAACTTCACAATTTTCTGAAACTAGCGTACCTTCCGAATATGACGAAGGCCATCACCGTATCCGGTCTGTGCAAGTCCTTCGGTCGCACCCGGGCCCTGGACGGACTCGACCTCGCCGTCGAGAAGGGCGAGGTGCACGGCTTCCTCGGGCCGAACGGGTCCGGGAAGTCCACCACCATCCGCGTCCTGCTCGGCCTGCTGCGGGCCGACTCCGGCGCCGCCCAACTCCTCGGTGGCGACCCCTGGCACGACGCCGTCGACCTGCACCGTCGGCTCGCCTACGTCCCCGGGGACGTCACCCTGTGGCGCAACCTCAGCGGCGGCGAGGTCATCGACCTGTTCGGGCGGCTGCGCGGCGGCCTCGACCGCGACCGCCGAGACCGGCTGCTGCAACGCTTCGAACTCGACCCCACCAAGAAGGGCCGCGCCTACTCCAAGGGCAACCGGCAGAAGGTGGCCCTCGTCGCCGCCTTCGCCTCCGACGCGGACCTGCTGGTCCTCGACGAACCCACCTCCGGCCTCGACCCGCTGATGGAGGAGGTCTTCCAGGACTGCGTGCGCGAGGAGCGCGACCGCGGACGCACCGTACTGCTCTCCTCCCACCTGCTCAGCGAGGTGGAGAGCCTCTGCGACCGGGTCAGCATCATCCGCCGGGGGCGCACCGTGGAGAGCGGTTCCCTCGCCGACCTGCGCCACCTGACCCGCACCAGCGTCAGCGCCGACCTCGCCACCGACCCCGGCCCGCTGACCGAGCTGCCCGGGGTGCACGACCTCCAGGTGCAGGGCCGACGCGTCCGCCTCCAGGTCGACACCGACCGGCTCGACGGCGTGCTGCGCGCCCTCACCCGGTACGGCGTCCGCTCGCTCACCTCGACCCCGCCCACCCTGGAGGAACTCTTCCTCCGCCACTACCAGCAGGACGAGCCGGACGGGGCGAGCACGGCGGTGGCCCGATGAGCGCCACCGCCGCCCCCGGCGCCCGCCGGCCCGGCCCGCTCACCGGCGCCGGCACCCTGCTGCGCCACGCCCTGCGCCGGGACCGGATCGTGCTGCCGGTGTGGGTGCTCGTCATCGCGGTCATGGTCGTCAGCGGCCCCGGCTCCCTCGGCGCGCTCTACGGCACCGCCGCCGAACGGGCCTCCTTCGCCGAATCGGTGACCGCCAACGGCTCGCTGCGAGCCATGTACGGGCCGGCCTTCGGCGATTCGGTGGGCGCCCTGACCGCCATGCGGCTGGGGGTGTTCGCCGCCCTGTTCGCCGGGATCATGAGCCTGATGCTCGTCGTCCGGCACACCCGGGACGAGGAGGAGAGCGGACGCCAGGAGCTCGTCTCCGCCCTGGTCGTCGGCCGCCGCGCCCCACTGACCGCCGCCCTGTCGACCGCCGCCGTCGCCAACGGGGCGCTGACCCTTCTCGTCGTCGCCGGACTGTGGGGAGAAGGACCGGCCGGGGCGCTCGCCCTCGGGCTGGCCATCGGCGGCTCCGGCATGGTCTTCGCGACCGTGGCCGCCGTCGCCGCGCAACTCACCGAGAGCGGCCGACTCGCCCGGGGCCTGGCCGTGGGGGTGCTCGGCGCGGCCTTCGTGCTGCGCGCCGCCGGCGACGCCGGAACCGCGGACGGGTCCTCCGTCCTCACCTGGCTCTCCCCGCTCGGCTGGGCCGAGAACCTGCGGTCCTTCGGCGGGGAACGCTGGTGGGTCCTGCTGCTCCTGCTCGCCGCCGTCCTCGTCCAGACCGGGGCGGCGTACGCGCTCGCCGAGCGCCGTGACATCGGCATGAGCTTCCTCCCCGGCCGGCCCGGACCGGCCGCCGGCCGGCTCGGCGGGACCGGCGCCCTCGCCTGGCGCCTCCACCGCGGCAACCTGCTCGGCTGGGGTGCCGGGTTCCTGCTCAGCGGGGTGGCCCTCGGCGGCGTCGTGTCCAGCGCCGACGACCTCGTCGGCACCAACGAACGGACCCGGGACCTCATCGAGCGGATGGGCGGCACCACCGCCATCGGCGAGGCGTTCCTCGGCACCATGGCCGGACTCCTCGGCCTGATCGCCGGGGTGTACGTGGCCGCCGCGGTGCTGCGCCTGCACGGCGAGGAGGTCAGCGGCCGGGTCGAACCGCTGCTGGCCGCACCGGTCGGACGGGTCCGCTGGGCCGCCGGCCACCTGGCCGTCGCCTTCGGCGGCGGGGCGCTGCTCCTGCTGCTGGGCGGACTGGGCCTCGCCCTCGGCCACGGGCGGGACCCCGGTCAGGCCCTGGCCGCCGCCCTCGTCCAACTGCCCGCGGTATGGGTGATCGGCGGCCTCGCCACCCTGCTGACCTGCGCCTCCCCCCGGCTGGCCGTGCTGTCCTGGGCCGTCGCCGGCGGGGCGGTCCTCCTCGGATGGATCGGCCCCGCGCTGAAGGTGCCCCGGGCCGTACTGAACCTGTCCCCCTACGAGCACTTGGCCAAGTTGCCCGGCGAGGAGCTGCGCTGGACCCCGGTGCTCCTGCTGACCCTGCTGGCCCTCGCCCTGGTGGCGGCCGGCCTGACCGCCCTGCGCCGCCGGGACCTCGTCCCCTCCTGAACCGGGCCGCGCCGGGGGCGCCCGACCGCCGCTCCGGGGGGGCGGTCGGTCACCCCGGCGTGACCAGCCGGGCCTCGTACGCGAAGACCGCCGCCTGGGTGCGGTCCCGCAAGCCCAACTTGACCAGGATGCGGCTCACATGGGTCTTCACCGTCGACTCGGCCACCACCAGCCGGGAGGCGATCTCCGCATTGGACAGCCCCTGCGCGATCAGGACCAGCACCTCCGTCTCCCGCTCCGTCAACTCCCCGTAGGAGCCGGCGGAACCGGCGGCGCCCGCCAACGACCTCGGGGCATCGGCCAGCTTGGAGAACTCGGTGATCAAACGCCGGGTGACGCTCGGCGCGAGCAGCGCCTCGCCCGAGGCCACCACCCGCACCCCGTCGGCGAGTTGACGTGCCGAGGCGTCCTTCAGCAGGAAGCCGGACGCCCCCGCGCGCAGCGCCTGGTACACGTACTCGTCCAGGTCGAAGGTGGTGAGCACCAGCACCTTCGCCCCGCTGCCCGAGGCGACGATCTCCCGGGTGGCCTCGATCCCGTTCAACTCCGGCATCCGGATGTCCATCAGCACCACGTCCGGGGCCACCTCCCTTACCCGCCGCACCGCTTCCAGCCCGTTGACCGCCTCCCCGACGACCTCGATCCCCGGCATCGCGTTCAACAGCACCGAGAAGCCCTCGCGCACCATCATCTGGTCGTCCACGACCAGCACCCGGATCGTCATGCCGTCTCCTCCGCCCCGGCCGCCGCCGGCACCGGCAGGAACACCGCCACCTCGTAACCGCCGTCCGGCTGCTCCCCCGCCGTCATCTCCCCGTCCAACATCGCCACCCGCTCCCGCATCCCGGTGATCCCGTGCCCGGCGCCCGGCGAGGGCTTCACCAGCCCCCGCGCCGGACCGTTCACCACCCGCAGCCCCAGTCCGCCGAGGACGTAGCCGACCTCCACCCGGGCCGCCGCGCCCGGCGCGTGGCGCAGGGTGTTGCTCAACGCCTCCTGCACGATCCGGTACGCCGACAGCTCCACGCCCGGCGGCAGCTCCCGCACCGCACCCGTCATCACCTTGGTCACCTCCAGCCCCGTCTCCCGCACGTTGGTGATCAGCGCGTCCAGATCGGCCAGCGTGGGCTGCGGGGCGTCCGGCGCCTCGTAGTCCTCCGCCCGGACCACCCCGAGCACCCGGCGCAGCTCCGTCAGCGCGGCCACCGCGTTCTCCCGGATGGTGGCGAACGCCTGCTCCAGCTCCGGCGGCGGGTTCTCCACCCGGTACGGAGCCGCCTCCGCCTGGATCGCCACCACCGACATGTGGTGGGCCACCACGTCGTGCAGCTCCCGGGCGATGGTGGTGCGCTCCTCCAGCAGCGTGCGCCGGTCGCGTTCGGCAGCGGTCACCGTGCGCTCGGCGGCCACCTCCTGCTGCGCCACCTCCACCTTCTGCCGGGCCTCCCGCCGCACGTGCCACACCGTGAGCAGCAGGACCAGCATCCCCGAGACGAACACCATCGCCCCGGCGTCCGAGGAGTCGCCGCGCCCGTCCCCGGAGGTGGCGAGCGTCCCGAACACGGTGGTGACGATCCACATCCACAGCCCGGTACGGGCCCGGGCGCGGGCCGTCACCACCGCCATCACCACCAGGTGCGCGAAGAACCCGGCCCCCGTCCACGGCCAGGCCGCCCCGGTGAAGCCGCTGATCCCCATCAGCACGGGCACCGAGGCCAGCGAGAGGAAGAACGCGAGCACCGGACGGACCAGGGTGAACAGGATCGCCAGCGCGGGCAGCGCCCCCATCACCAGGGCGGCCGGCTCGGACACCCCGTACGCGGACACCGAGCCTGCGAAGAAGGTGAACCCGGCGAGGGCGACGACCAGAGCGTGCGGCGCCCACCGGCCGCGTCCCCCGAAGCGGGCGGCCAACCGCCGGCCGGGGCCCAGCGGCGCCAGCGGACGGTAGGCGAAGGCGTCCTGGAAGAGGTCCTCGCGCACCCCGCCGAACACGTCCTTCACCAGGTCGAACTCGGGACTGCGGTCCCGGGCCGGGCGGGGGTGCGGGGGCGGCTGCGGATACGGGTGCGGAGGCGGTGTCCGCGGGGTCTGGGTCACCCTACGACGGTAAGGGCCCGGGAAAGGGCGGGTCGTCCCCACGGAGTCGGGTCGTCCGGGGTCCGCCTCAGGTACTACCCGCACCGCCGGGAGTCGGAGCGCCGGCGGTGTGGGCCCGTACCGGCTGCTCACCAGGCGAGCTGGGCGATCTCCTCGGCGACCACCGCGCAGGCGTCCGCCGCCGGGTCGATCAACGGGAAGTGCCCCACCCCCGGCAGCACCGTCAGCCCCACCACCTCGCCGGCCGCCGCCGCGGCGGCCACGTACGCCTCGGCCACCGCCACCGGCACGTCCAGGTCGGCGGCGCCCTGCACCACCACCGTGGCGATCCCGGTGGGCAGCAGCGCCGCCGGATCGACGTACCCGACCCGCGCCGCGTACGGCTCGGGCCCGCCGCCCAGGAACTGCCGGGCCGCGTCCCCGCACACCCCCAGCGCGGTGGCGGTGGCGAAGTCGGCGATCGGGGCGAGCGCCACCACCCCGCGCAGCTCCGGGGGCCGGGGCAGCCGCCAGCCGCTGTCGGCGGGCAGGGCGTGCCGGGCCGCCGCCCACAGCGCGAGCTGCCCGCCGGCCGAGTGCCCGGTCACCACCGTCCGCCGCACGTCGACCCCCGGCAGCGCCGCCGCGGCCAGCGCCGGCAGGGCGTCCAGGGCCGCCGCCACGTCGTCCAGGGTGTCCGGCCAGCGCCCCGCCACCGGGCCCGTCGCCGGCTCCCCGGTGCCGCCGCGCTGCGCGGGCAGCCCCGGGCCCCTGCGGTACTCGACGGAGGCGACCGCGAGGCCCGTCCGCGCCAGGTACCCGGCGAACGGACTGATGTGCGCCCGGCCGTACGGGGCCCGCCAGGCACCGCCGTGCAGCACCGCCACGAGCGGCGCCGCGCCGGTGGCCCCGGGCGGCGGGTGCGGGGCGTAGAAGTCGACCACCTGGTCGGGGTGCGGCCCGTAGGCCGCGGTGGCGTCCGGCGGGAGAGCCGGGTGCGCGAACGCGGACGCCTCCTCGGCGGCGGCCCGGGCCACCGCCCCGGGGTCGGGGGCGCGGCCGGTGCCCGGTGCGGGGCCGTCGGCTCGGGGGTCGTCGGCGTCGTCGTCCGGCATGTGGGGCCTCTCGGTGCGGGCTCGGGGCAGGGCGTCCGGACGCTACCAAGCCGTGGGGCCGCCCACCGGGAACGGGCCTCCCCTCGGACCGGGCGGAGGCGGCGCCGCCGTGCGCCGGCGCCGCCCGCCCCTCCTGCCGCTCAGTGGAACACCAGGGCGTGCCCGCCGGCGATGCCGGCCCGGCAGGCGGCACGCAGTTGGTGCAGGGCCCGGCGCTCGGGGGCGTGGGGGTCGCCGTCCGCGGGGACGGCGTCCGGGGCGCCCAAGGCGGCGGCCACCCGGTCGAGTTCCCGGAGGAGGCGGTGCGTGGAGCCCACCATGCCGCCGCCGGCCACCCCCGATTCCGGCGGGAGGAAGAGGGGGTCGGCGAAGTCCACCGGCACGTAGTACCCGGAGCTGTCGGAGTGGCACAGCAGGTGCGAGGCGAACATCATCGTCTCGTCCTCGATCCGCTCCAGGTCCCGGCGCCACGCCGGGCCGTCGACGGGCGGCGCGGGCGGGAGGGGGGCATCGCCGCCCGTCGGGGACAGGACGTAGGCGCGGCGCAGGCGCATCAGGTCGCCGTACGGGAATCCGCCGGAGTGGGTGTGGGCGGTGGGCGGATCGGTGATCTCCGGTTCGCCCCAGTCGACGCCCTCGGCGCGCAGGGCCAGCGCGAGGCGGTCGAAGGCGCGTCGGTGGTGTGCGTACCCTTCCGGGTCGTTGCGCTTCTGGTCGTACAGCAGGCCCACGGAGATGGAGAGTCCCATGGGTGCGGAGCCTAGTTGTATTGCCCTGTGAGGTTAGGGACGCGGCTGGCGGGTGGTTTGCCTGCGAGTGCGGTGTGTCCGCGGTGGTGATTGTAGGTGTGGAGCCACTGTGGGAACGCTGCCCGGCGTTCTGCTTCTGACTGGTAGGGGCGGGCGTAGGCCCACTCGTCCAGGAGGGTGCGGTTGAGGCGTTCGACTTTGCCGTTGGTCTGCGGGCGGTAGGGCCGGGTTCGCTTGTGGGTGATCCCGGCCGCCGCGAGCAGGTCGCGCCAGGCGTGGGACTTGTAGCAGGAGCCGTTGTCGGTCAGGACACGCTCGACGGTGATGCCGACGTCGGCGTAGTAGGCCTGTGCTCTGGCCCAGAAGGCGGTGGCGGTTTCCTTCCTCTCATCGGCGTGGATCTCGCTGTAGGCCAGGCGGGAGTGGTCGTCGACGGCGGTGTGGATGTACTGGTAGCCGACGCCGGACTTGGTTTTCCGGCCCGCCTGGCGGCCGAGGGTCTTGTGGCCGCCGCCGTCGGGGATGTTCCCGAGCTTCTTGATGTCCACGTGCACGAGTTCGCCGGGCCGGTCGCGTTCGTAGCGGCGTATGACGGTCCCGGTGGCCCGGTCCAGATGCGTGAGCCGGGCCAGGCCGAACCGGGTCAGGACGCGATGGACGGTCGAGGGCACCAGACCCAGCAGATGCGCGATGCGGGCAGGTCCCCACCGCCGCGCGAGGCGAACCTTGATGATCCGGCGCTCGGTCCGTGTCGGTGTCCGTCCGGGACTGTGGTGCGGGCGGGAGGAGCGGTCGTTCATCCCGGACTCGCCCAGGGCCTGGTAGCGGGCCGCCCACCGCTGAGCCGTGGTCGGTGAGACCTGGAAGCGTTCGGCGGCCCGCCGCAGCGGCCAGCCGTCCTCGACCACACAGCGGGCCAACCGCAGCCGTCCGGTCTCGGTCAGGGGTGCATTACGGTGGGGCATGAGGGCCTTCTGCTGATCGGTGTAGACATCGCAATCCACACCGAACCCGGAAGGCCCTCACCCATTCAAGACGCCTCAGCCGAGACCTACATCACCCGTCCACAACCTCCCGGGGCAATACACCTAGGGCGGACCGACCGCGGGCGGTCAGCCGGGGCCGGGCGGCGGAGGGGCACGGGTCCGCCCGCCACCGAGCGGGACCCGTGCCGACCTCCCTCATCCGTCCTGCCGCTCCAGCCACTGCGTCAGCACGCGGTTGGTCTGCTCCGGCTCCTCCTGCTGGATCCAGTGGCCGCAGTCCAGCTCGACCACCTCCGCGCGGGGCACGAACTCCGTCAGCCGCTCGGACCTCGCGACCAGGTCCCGGGTGCCGTAGATCATCAGCGTGGGCTGGTGGACGATCGGGTCCACGCCGGCCAGCAGGTGCCAGTTGCGGTCGAGGTTCCGGTACCAGTTCACGCTGCCGGTGAACCCCGACTCTTCGAAGGCGGCGACGAAGACGTCCAGTTCCTCGTCGCTCATGACGGGTTCGCCGAGCGGGGTCTCGGCCCGGGCCAGATCGATCATCGCCATGCCCGGCTGAGGGGCCCTGGGGGGCTCGTTCTTCCGGTACAGGTTGCGGAGGAACCGGAAGGCGTCCTCTTCGAACACGGCGTCCGCCACGCCGGGTCGGCGGTTGAAGTGGACGAAGTAGAAGTCGCCGCCGAGCACGGCCTCCATCGCCTCGATCCAGGGCCGCTCACCGCGCTCCTGGTAGGGAAGGCTGAGGTTGATCACCTTGTTCACGCGGTCGGGGTGCAACAGGGTCAGCCCCCAGACGACCATCGCGCCCCAGTCGTGGCCGACGAAGGCGGCGTCCTGGTACCCGTAGTGGTCGAGGAGGGCGACGAGATCGCCCGACAGGTGCTCGATGTCGTACGCCGTCACCTCGGTCGGACGGGACGACCTGCCGTAGCCCCGCTGGTTGGGGACGATGACGTGGTAGCCCGCGGCCACGAGGGCGGGCACCTGGTGACGCCAGGAGAAGGCGTGCTCCGGCCAGCCGTGGCAGAGCACGATGGGCCTTCCGGCGTTCTCTGCACCCGCCTCGAATACTTCGAGCACCACGCCGTTGACCGGAACGAGGGTGGGTTCGGGAAATGCGCTGGGGTCGGGCATGGCTTCTGCTCTCCGTGTTCTCGGTCTTTGTTCTCGGTCTTTCCGGGTGACAGCCCGGTTGCTCCGGCGGCGAGGGTCCCCGACGACGGCGTCGGCACGCCCCCGGTGGGCGCCGGGGCGATCCGGGCGGACGTGGGCGTGGAACTCCTCGCTGAGTGCCGTGTCGCCATCTTGGCCACCGAAACCGGTCACCCCATGACCGGTTTCCTGTGGAAGTGTGGGCGATGTGCGAACCGACCGGCTGGTGGCCGTCCTCCTCCTGCTGCAACGGCGCCAGCAGGTGACCGCGGCGGAGGTCGCCCGGGAGCTGGAGGTCTCCGAGCGCACCGCCCGCCGCGACCTCGACGCCCTGGCCACGGCCGGGGTCCCCGTGTACTCGGTGCAGGGCCGGGGCGGCGGCTGGCGCCTGGTGGGCGGCGCCCGCACCGACCTGTCCGGGTTGACCGCGGGCGAGGTCCGCGCCCTGTTCCTGCTCGCCGGTCAGGCGTCGGCGGCGACGCCGACCGTGAAGGCGGCCCTGCGCAAGCTCGTCCGCGCCCTGCCGGAACCCTTCCGGGCGCAGGCCGAGGCGGCGGCGTCCTCGTTGGTCACGGACCCGCAGCGGTGGGGGGCGGGCCGGATCGAGCACCGCTCCCCGCCCTTCCTCGACGCGCTCCAGGACGCGGTGATCCGCGGCGTCCAGGTGCGGCTCGGCTACGTGGACCGCACGGGCACCGGTACCGAGCGGACCGTCCACCCGCTGGGCATCGTCGCCAAGGGCCCCTCGTGGTACCTGGTCGCCGCCACCGGGGCCGGCCGGCGGACCTTCCGGATCGACCGCGTGTCCTCCGTCGCCCCGACCGACGAGCCGGTGCACCGGCCCGAGGACTTCGACCTCGCCGAGAGCTGGCGCGAGATCGCCGACGGGATCGACCGCCGGCGGACGCCCCTCGAAGTCCAGGCGGTGTGCGCGCCCGAGGCGATGGGCCGGCTCCGGCTGGCGTTCGGCGAACGGCTCGACGTGGGGGGCGCCACGCCCGACGGCCGCGTCGAGGTCGTGATCCGCGGCCGTGACGAGTACGTGCTCGCCGGCGAACTCGCCTGGCTGGTCGAGTGGCTGGAGGTGACCGGTCCGCCGGGGGTGCGTGACCACCTGGCCGCGCTCGGCGCCGCGCTCGTTCGCCGCTACGGCTGAGACCGTCCCGCAGGGGCGGGACGCGGACCGTGACGGCGTCCGCGGGCCAAGCATCCGCCCGGGCGACCCTTCCCACGGTGTCCCGTTCCGAAGGGCCGCCCGAACCGAAGGGGGGTCGGCTCAGTCGGTGGGGGTCTGGCGCATGCCGTCGACGACCGCGCGGGTCAGGATCGCGCTGGTGTACAGCACCATGCCGGGCTTGAGCAGGGCGTCCTCACCGGTGCCGGGCAGGACCTGGACCGTGCGGCTGCCCAGGTAGGCATGGGTCTTCCGGTCGAAGATCCACTCCTCCCGATGGCCGCCGGTCTCGTCGAGCCGGGCCACCGCGACGCCCTTGCGCCCCGCGGCGTCGACGGCCTCGTCCACCACCACCACCCCCGGGATCTTGGCGGCCGTCTTGAACAGCGCCGCCGACAACTCCGCCGGCGGGTAGCTCTCGGCCAGCAGGTCACCGATGGTGGCGAAGGCCTGCTGGTCCGGGGAGGTGCCCATGCCCTCGGTCTCCTCGTAGATCTTGGCGAGGAGCTCGTCCGGGTCGGTGGTGAGTTCGGCCAGGTACTCGTGGGAAGGGGCGTTCAGGTACGCCTTCGGGGTGTCGCCCTTCTCGTCGGGGAGGCTGAGGGTCTCGCCCTCCGGGCCGTCGTTGACCGCGGGATCGATCAACCAGCCCTCGGTGCCGTCCGCGGACTTCCAGATCTGCCGGCGGTGCAGCCCGTAACTGGCCAGCTCGGTCCTGCCGTTGACGTGTCGGACGAAGGTGTTCGCCACCTCGGACTCGACGTACACGAACTGCCCGTCCTCGACGGCGGGGTGGGTCGCCTTGCCGGCCGCCGTCGAGATCCGTTCGAGGAGCTGCGGCACCCCCTCGGTGGTCGCGGCACCGACCGGGGTGGTCAGGGCGGGACCGGTGGCCAGTCGGCTGTCCCGCACCCCGCCGCCGTCGCCCTGCACGAGGGCGAGGACGACGACGCCGGCGACGGTGGCGGCCACCAGGGGCAGGGCGACCGAGGGGCGCGGCAGCCACGGGCGGCGCCGGGGGGCGGGAGCCGTGGCGGTGCGCTCGTCCTGCTGCGGGTCGTGGATCTGGGCCATCAGACGCTCCTTGTGGAACTCGTGGCGGCCCGTCGGCAGGTCGCGCGTGGTGCCGGAGAACAGGCTGGCGTGCCCGTCCGCTCCGTCCGGGTGGGGCCGGGACGTGTTCGCGTTCATCGGTGTCCTTCCTGTGCGGGCCGGATCGCAGGAGTGCGGTCGTCTCTTGTCTGTCGGCGGAGCGGTCCGACTTCCCGGTCGCGACGGACTTTCCCGCGCGGATCCACGAACGCCCGTCTCCCCCGCCCGACTTCGTCCGCGGTCAGGGCGCGCAGCTTCCGCCGGGCGCGGGACAGTCGGGACGCCACCGTGCCGACCGGGATGCCGAGCGCTTCGGCGGCGGCCTCGTAGTCCAGGCCCTCGCCCAGGCAGAGCGCGATGACCTCGCGTTCGGGGCGGCGCAGGGCGGCGAGCGCGGAGAGAGCCGCGGCGAGTCGGCGCCGGTCGTCGACCCGGGAGGCCACCGCCTCGGCGTGGTCGGGCAGCGAGAGTTCGGCCACCGCGGCGGCGTTGGCCGCGGCCCGGTACCTACGGTTGCTGCGGTGGTGGTTGCGCGCCGTGTTGGTGGCGATGCCCAGCAGCCAGGGCCGCAGGGAGCCGCCCTCCGGCGAGACCCTGGCCCGTATCCGCCACGCCTCCAGGAAGGTCGCGGACATCACGTCCTCGGCGGTCGACCAGTCGGCGGTCAGCCGGAAGGCGTGGTTGTACACCGCACGGGCGTGACTGTCGAAGAGTTCCGCGAACGCGGTCGGTTCCCCGGCCCTGACCCGGGTGCGCAGATGTGTGTTCACTCCCGTCAACTGTCCGGCACCCCGCACGGACTTCCCGTGACCCGCGTCACATCGCGGGGGGCGACGGGGCGGGTGTTCCGGACCGAGCGGGCGGGGCGGCGGTCGACCGGTGGCGAACCGCCCTGACCGCGAAGCGGCCAGGGCGACCTGCTGGTGCGCCGCTACCGCTAGGCGCTGCCGCTGCCGCTGCCCGGGAACACCAAGTTCCACGTCGCGGCGTACGCTATGCAACTGAGCGCAGCAGCCATGAGGGTTGCTTTCTTCACTTCCTTCTGTACCCTTCTGCGAACTTTTATGTTCGACGAGAGCTGCTCCGCACAAAAACCACACGTGGACATCACATGACGATGGCGCAGCCTCGTCGATCCGAGCCTATCTCGAAGATCGAATGCTCGTGGACGCAGATCTGTTCAACACGGCCGCCTCACGGACAGCACATGGAAAAGAGGGTTCCGCCCGCCGGAGAACGAGCTAACCGACCGCGCTCACAGGGCGCGGTGGGAGTTGTTGAGTTCGGCCAGCGCGCGTGCCGCACGGGCTTCTTCGGCCGGCGCGCCCAGGCGCCTGCTGACGGCCAGGCTCTCCCTCAGGTGTGCCAGGGCCTGCTCCGTGCGTCCCGTGTCCCGCTCGGTGACGGCGAGGTCGTACAGCACATCGGGCTCCTCGCCCAGAGCGCTGATCCGGCGCACCACCGCGAGCGCCGCGACGTGGTACCGCAGACCCTCGTCACCTCGGCCGATGGCGCGGAGCGCCCGTCCGATGCCGTTGAGCGCCACGGCCTCGTTGCGCCGGTCACCCACCTCGCGCAGCACGGGCAACGCAGCTCCGTACAAGGCGAGCGCCTCATCGGGGTTGCCGAGCGCGTCGAGCACCGCGGCCAGGTTCATCTGGACGGTCGCCGCGTCCCTCCTGTTTCCCAGCCGGACGGCAACCAGGAGTGCCTCGCGATAGACTTCTTCTGCGGCACGTGGATCGGCCAGCCTACGTCGATACAATTCTGCCGTGTTGTTCATGGCACTGTACCGGCCCCGCTGATCTCCCATTTGCGTGAACTCTGCGAGCGCCAACGTAAAGCATTCCAACGCCTCGGTGTTCTGCGCGAGGTGGAGGTGAATAATCCCCAGGAGATTCCGGCACCGCGCGACGCGCAGCACGTCACCCGTCCGCAGAAGGAATTCCAGGGAACGCCTCTGGAGCACCTGCGCCTGCTGGTACTGGCCGGTTTCCCAGAGCGAAATGGAGAGCTGGTGAAGCCCTTCGCTCTCCACGTCCGCGTCGCCGAGGGAACGGGCCGTGTCCACGGCCTCCTGGGCCGTGGCGATCGCCTCGGTGTAGCGCGAGGTGTGGGTGTGGATCACGCAGAGGTCGAGGAGCGCCCGGGCGGTGGCCGCCCCGTCCCCCGCTCCGCGCCAGTGGGCGACGGCCCGGCGCAGCAGGGGCTCCGCCGCCGTCGAGTGGCCGCGCACGTCCAAGAACCCCGCCAGTGCGTGCACGCCGAGCGCCAGCCGGCGTTCGTCGCCTTGTCGCGCGAGCGCGTCCAGGGCGTCCAGGAGGTTGGCGGACTCCACGGTCAACCAGTTCTCCGCGCTCCGGGCGTCGACGACGTGGGGACACGCGGTCACCGAAGGACCGGCGCCGTCGAGGGCCGTGCGGAGGCGAAAGGGATAGGCCAGCCGGTCGGCGGCGTCCGCGGTGCGCAGGTAGTACTCCAACATCCTTTGTCCGGCGACCTGTTCGGGAGGATCGTCTTCCGCTTCCACGAGTGAACGGGCGTAGTCGCGCAGAAGGTCATGCATGGTGAAGCGATGTGGTACAGGCTCGGACACCAAGTGATAGGAAAGCAGTTCCTCAAGCGTTTGTTCGGATTCCGCCACGGTCGATCCGGTGAGCGCCGCCACGCTCGGGGCGTCGAACTCCACGCCGGCGTGGAGACCCACGCAACGGAATGCGAACTGTTGTTGCGTATCCAGGGCCCGGTAGGAGAGCGCGAACACATGGGCGAGCGAACGCTCGCCGTCCCGGAGGTGCACCAGGCGCCGGCCCCCGACGCACAGCTGCCGCAGGAGGTCGCCGCTGGTCCACGAGGGACGGGAGAGCAGCCGGCTCGCGGCGATCTCCACCCCCAGCGGGATGCGCCCGCAGACCTCGACGATCTGCGCCACGTCCTCGGACCGCACGCCGCCGCGCGGTCCCAACCGCTGACGGAACAGGGAGACGGCGTCCTCGGGCGGGAGCACGTCCAGGGACAGGGGGCGCACTCCAGGCAGGCCCGGCAGTCGACGGCGACTGGTGACGACCACCACGGTGGGGGACGCCCCCGGGAGCAGCGGACGGACCTGCTCGGAACCGGCGGCGTCGTCGAGGATCACCAGCATGTGCCGGTCGCGCGCCACGGTGCGCCAGCGCTCCACCAGTTCGCCGAGTTCCCGGGGCAGGGCGTTGCCGTTCTCGCCGAGCAGGCGCAGCAGTTCGGTGAGGACCCTGGCGGCGGAGGGGGGCGTCCGGTCCGGGCCGCGCCCGCCCAGGTGAAGCAGGAGGCGACCGTCCGGGAAGCGGTCTCGCAGTTGGTGCGCCAGATGCACGGCCAGCGCGGTCTTGCCCACCCCGCCCAGGCCGTCGATGGCCTCCACGGTCACCACCGCCCCGGCTCCGTCCCCCTCGCAGACGGCCGAGGCCAGCCGGTGCAGTTCGTCCCGCCGCCCGGCCCACGGCACGTCGCGCGGGAGGTTGTCGGGGGCCTTGCGCACCGGCGCCGAGGGCGCCTCGCCCCGGCCGACGACCGCCCGGACCAGGGTCACCGCGGGGGTCCCGCTCAGGATTCCCTGCTGGATGCGGTGGACCCGGCGGCCCGCTTCGAGTCCGCTGTCCCGGGCGACGTGCTGCCGGGTGCGGTGGAGGAGCCTGGCGGCCTCCGCGGTGCGGTTGCCGCCGTACAGGGCGACGGCCAGTTTCACGGCCACCGCCTCGTCGGTGGGGTGGACCTCCGAGAAGGGCCCGAGCAGGGCCACCACCTCGGAGTACCTCCCCGCGGCGAGGAGGATCCCGGCCCGGGTCACCGCGGCGGACAGGGTCGTCTCGGCGAGGAGCGCCCGCAGGTGTTCGGCCCAGGAACCGGGGATGCCCGCCAGGGGCTCGCCGCGCCAGAAGGTGTCGGCGCGGTCCAGCAGCCTCAGGGCCGACTCCTCGTCGTCGCTGTCCCGCAGAACCCGTGCCTGGCCGACGCAGTTGGTGTAGCAGCGCAGGTCCACCCGGTCCGGGTCCACCTGGAGGACGTACGCGTTGCCGCGGTTGACGACCCGGGGACGGGCGTCGCCGGCGATGCTCAACGACTTCCGGATCCGGGAGACGTGCGAATGCAACGCCTCGCGCACCTTGGCGGGTGGACGGTCGTCCCAGACGCGGTGCACCAGGGTGTCCATGCTCACGGTGCGGCCGGCGTCCCAGGCGAGCGCGGCCAACGCGAGCCGCGTCTTCGTCGGGCCGACGTCGCTGTGGAGGGCACCCGCCCGGACTTCGACCGATCCCGAGAGCCGGATCTCGAACTCCACCAGGGACCCCTCCCGTCGGACAGGACCATCGGGATTGCCAAGTCTTCGATGGTGACACGGACGGCCGGTGTTCACGCCTGCGAGTGATGGAACCCGGTCAAGAATGACCTACGGAGGCGCCACTTCGTTCATACCTTTTACGGACCGGGGAGTAACGCCCTTGACACTGAAGGGAGTCACGGACATGCGAGCCTTCTCCTCACGTGCACAAGAAGCGTTGCGGTCGGCGCTGGTGACCTGGAGCACGGACCGGGACTCCCCCGCGTGGCAGGCGTTCGGCCGGGTCGTGGCCACCGCCGCCCGGGCGAATCCCGCGGTGGCGGGGCTCTGGGACCCGCACCCCCCGCTCCCCGGGCCCCCCTGGCAGGCGTTGGCACGGGAACTCGGCGCCACCGGCGCCCGGGACCCCGCAACGGAGCGGGCCCTCACCGAGTGGCTCCGCCACCATCCGGCTCCGTCCCCCGGGACCCCGGCGGACGACCGGCCCGCCTCCAACGTCCTCGCCGGGAACGCCGCGGTCCACGGCCCCAGCGTGCAGGCCCGGGACATCCACGGTGGCGTGCACTTCCACCAGAGGCCCGCCCCCCGCGCCCCGCTCCCCCGTCAACTCCCGCCTGCACCGCCCCGGTTCGTCGACCGGGAGGCGGACCACCGGGCCCTGGACTCGTTACGCGCCCGGCGGCCCGACAGGGCCGCCCAAGTGCTGGTGGTCAGCGGTCTCGCCGGCGTGGGGAAGACCTCCTTGGCGACCCACTGGCTCCACGAGCACCTGGACGACTTCCCCGACGGGCAACTCCACGCCGACCTCGGCGGCCAGGACGGTCGCCCCACGCCCCCCGGCACCGTGCTGGAGACCTTCCTGATCGCCCTGGGCTCGCCCTCGGTGCCGGCCGGCCTCTCGGATCGCAGCGCCCTGTGGCGTTCCCTGACCGCCGGGATGCGGCTGGCCGTCATGCTGGACAACGCCTTCACCGCCGCCCAGGTGCGCCCGCTCCTCCTCGGCTCCCCGACCGGACTCGTCCTGGTGACCAGCAGGAGCAACCTGACCGGGCTACGCATCGACGGGGCCGCGGTCCACCGGTTGGACGGACTCACCGTCGACTCCGCCGTCGAACTCCTCGCCCTCGGCGGCGGGGCCAGGGTGGAGAGCGAACCGGACGCGGCGCACGAGGTGGTGCGGCTGTGCGGGCGGCTCCCGCTGACCGTCGCCCTGGCCTCCGCGCAACTCGCCGCCCGCCCGCACCGCTCGGTGTCCGCCCTCGTCGACAGCCTGTCCTGCGGCACCGGCGCCGTCGACACCCTGCGCGTCGACGGCGAGGCCGTGATGCGCACGGCGCTCGACCTGTCCCACGAGGTGCTGCCGCACGAGAGCGGCGAGCTCTACCGCCGGATGGGGCTCCTGCCCGTGGAACGGCACGACTTCCACCTGCTGACCGCCCTCACCCCCGACGACGGGCAACCGGAACGCTCCCAGCAGACCGCCGACATCGCCGTCCACTCCCTGGTGGAGGCGAACCTCCTGGAGGAGACCGGGCCCGGGACGTACCGCTTCCACGACCTCGTCCACGCGCACGCCCACCAACTCGGCCAGCGGCTGGCGCCCGACGACCGGGGCCGGGTGCTGCGGCGCTTCGTGGACTGGTGCATGTCCACCGCCGCTTCGGCGGAACGCATCCTGACCCCCAAGCACCCCCTGCCCGGCCACGACCTCGCCGCCGACATCGTCCCGCCCACCCCGCTCGACGGCCCGCAGGCCGCCCTGGCCTGGCTGGACACCCACCGCAACGGGCTGATGGGCGCGGTGCGGCACTGCGCCCAGGTGGGGTGGGACCACTCCTGCTGGAGGTTGACGGACCTCCTGTGGCCCCTGTTCCTGCGCCTGCGGCCCTCCGACCTGTGGCTCGAAGCCCACCGGCTCGGCCTCGAAGCGGCCCGCCGGTGCGGCTCCCGCCCGGGCGAGGGCCGCATGCTCACCTCGGGGGCGATCGGTCTGCGCAACGCCGGACTGTACCGGGAGGCAGGCGACTGGTACCGGCAGGCGCTGGCGATGGCCGTCGAGGACGGCAACCTGTCCCAACAGGCCCAGGCGGTCAGCGGAATCGGGCACCTCAGCCTCCTGGAGCACCGCCTCGACGAGGCCCGGACCCACTTCCAACACGCCCTGGAACTGAGGGAGTCGACCGGCAACCGCCGGGGTGCCGCGCTCTCCCGACGACGCCTCGGCGAAACCGCGCTGGAGGACGGGGACCTGGTCACGGCCAGCGAGCAGTTGCACCGGGCCGCCGGCGAACTGGAGGCGCTCGGCGAGACGTACGAGGCGAACCGGGTGCGGGCCCAGTTGGGCCACGTCCTCGTCCGCGCCGGCCGCCACGCGGAGGGCACCCGGCTGGTCACGGAGGCGCTCGACCGCTTCCACTCGGGCGCCGACCGCTCGCCGCACTGGGAGGCGCGCTGCCTGGAGTGGCTCGGCGAAGCCGCCGAGACCCGGGGCGACCGGGCGGCCGCGGCGCTCCACTACGAGCGGGCCAGGGAACTCTTCCTGCGCTGCGGCCCCGCGGACGCCCGGCGACTGGACGAACGGTTGCGGAAGCTGTGAACGCCACCGCAACCGAACGACGCGCCGCCCCCGCCGTCAACGGCGCGGCAGCGGCGACACCGCGCACAGCGCACCCAGCGGCCGGCCGGACACCACCCAGGCGTGCACGACGGCCGCAGCCAGGTGCACCGGAACCACCGGTCCCCGGCCCCCGCACTCCAGCACCGCGTGCTCCACGCCGCCGTCCCGGGTGCGGACCCCCACCAGACACCCGCCGCGGTCCGGCCCGGGCACGACGGCCGTGGAACACCCCGCGTAGCGGGCCAGGAGGCCGCTGACGCGCCGTCGCGCCGAGGCCGGCGCCAAGGGGCCCCGGCTGACCAGCACGTCCGCGTGCTCACCCAGCCGCGGGAGGGCGGGGGAACCCGTGTCGACCCACAGGTGGACGTCGCAGGGGAACCGGCCGGAGGGGTGCCGGCAGGCCGCCGGATGCCGGCACCCGGCGGCCACCGCATCGACGCGCACCAGGGCCGGGCCGTGCCCGCCCGGCGTGCGCCAGAGCGCACCGGTGGTGCGGGTGTCGAGCCCCCCGCCCCGTCCCGGTCCCCGGAAGCACACCGTGGCCCAGCCCGCGCCCGGCCGCGGGCAGGGCCGGGCGGGCCGCACCCCGACGCCCACCGGAGACGGCACCGCGCTCACCGGAACGCCCCCCGGTCGGCCCCGCCCACCCAGTGTTCCAGGGACGGCGGGACCGCCGGCGGCGGCACGAACGGCGGGCAGGCCGGCTCCCCCAGCTCCAGGCTGCGGTAGAGGAGTGCGCGCACCCGCCGGTGGAACTCCCCCGGGGCCGAGGAGAGCGACTCGGCCACCCGCGCGTACAGGGTGGCGTGCCGTCGTTCCGAGGCGTAGGCCAACTGCGCGGCCAGGGAGTGCCCGGGGACGACCACGGGAGCCACCGCCGCCAGCAACGCCGCGGGCGAGTCCGGGGACACCTCGCGCCGCACCGACGAGGTCAACAGCACCGTCGCCTCCGTGAGCGTCCCGTAGGCGGTCAGCGATCCGTGGTCGCCGATGATCCAGTCGGCGGCTATCAGCAGCGCCTGCCAGTCGGCCTCCGGCGGCACGACCGCGATCCCCCGGCTCCGGAGCGCCGTCAACCAGCCGTGCACCTGCGACCTGCCGTGCCCCGCGAACACGTTCGGGTGGATGAGCATCGCCACCCGGCAGCCCTCGTCGGGGAGTTGCCCCAGCAACTGCGGCAACAGGGCGTCCAACCGTCCGAAGGTCGAGGCGGGGCCCCAGGTCGACGCGACGACCACGAGCCGTTGCCCCTCCTCGATGCCCAGGGCGCGCCGGTAGCCCTCGCGACCTGCCGCGCCGGCCTCGATCCGGTCCACGCAGGGGTCCCCGGCCACGTGCGCGGCCGGCAGGGCCTCCGGGCAGGAGCGGGCCAGCTCCGTGACGTCCCGCTGGTGGGCGTAGACGAGGGAGGACGGCACCACGCGCCCGTCGTGCAGGAGGTGTTGGCGACTCAGCATGCCCGGCACGCGGCGCTCGCCGGGCGCCAGCAGCGAGACGTCGGTGAGCAGCTTGATGTGTCCCGCCCCGTGCGAGAAGCGCACGACGGGGGCCCGCAGTCGGTGCAGACCGCGGGAGCCCGTGGCCAACACCAGGTCGAACTCCGCCCGCAGGGCCTCCTTCCAGGGCACCGTGGCGATGCCCTGCCCCCGCAGGTAGTCGGTGACGCCGCCGCCGAAGGCGTGCGGGGCGACCGTGAAGACCAGTTGGATGCGCAGGTCGGTCTCCAGCAGCCCGAAGACCTCCCGCAGGCGTTGGGCGAACGCCACGGTGTGCACCACCACCAGGACCCGCTTGCAGTCCGGCACCGTCAACCAGTGCCCCTGCTCGATCAGTGCCGTTCTCGTCGTTTCCACGGACATGCGATCCCCCGTCGCTCGTCGATACGGTTGGCGTACGACGGGGGATCCCCCTTCCGCTGCGCGCCTTCCTCGCACGGACCTTGCAGTTCCCTTGCCCCGCTGGTCAGCGCGGTGGTGACGGTGGCCGCGGAGACGGCCGTCGAGGCGGTGCGCCCGCCCCGACGGCCGGTGGACCTCAGCGCCGGTGGTGCTTGTGCTTAGCGCCGGTGGTGCTTGTGCTTGCCGGGCTCGCCGCGCCCGTTGGCGACCTCCACGACGACGGGCGAGCCCGCGTTCTCCGCGGTGATCGCGTACGGCCCGCTGACCGGGTCGGCGGGGAGCACGTAGCCCTCGGGCACGTCGGTCTCCCGCAGGTAGTACTCGCCGACCGGCAGGTCGGCGAAGACGCAGTCACCGGCCGGGTCGGTGGAGCAGGCGTCGCCGACCTCGGTGTCCGCCGGCACGGAACCCGCGGGGCGGGTCTGGAGTCCGGCGACCCCGTTGGACTCCCGCCACAGCTCGAACACGGCGCCGGCGAGCGGCCGGCCGTTCTTGGCGTCGGTCTTCACGACCTCGATCCGACCGCGGACCGGGACCACCGTGACCGTCTCGGTCGCGGGGTCGCTCACCACCGTGTTCCCCGCGGGGTCCTCGCCCGCGGCCCGGGCCCGGTTGGTGACCTCGCCGGCCTCGCCGTCCGCCTCGCTGACCACGTAACTGCCGCGGCAGGTGGTCGAGCCGCCCGGCGCCAGGGTGGTCTCCTCGCAGGTGACCGGGGTGACGTGGTCGTCCTCCACCCGCACCCCGGTCAGGGTCTGCCCGCCGCTGTTGGTCACCGTGTAGACGTACTCGACGGTGTCGCCCACCCGGTACGGGCCGGGGTCGGCGGCCTCCTTGACCACGGTGACCGCGGGGCCCCCGACGATCTCGACGGTGGCCCGGGCCTCCGGCGAGGTCACCGGCCCACCCGGGGCGGTACCGGTCGCGGTGACGGTGTTGGTGACCGATCCGGCCTCGGCGTCCGCGGCGGTGACGGTGTACGTGCCCCGGCAGACCGTGCTGTCGCCCGGCTCGCCCCCCGGCGCCAGGACGGTCGCCTCGCAGGTGATGCCGGTGACCCGGTCATCGGTGAGCTGGACGTCGGTCAGCTCCTCGCCGCCGGTGTTGCGCACCGTGTAGGCGTACTCCACCTCGGTGCCGACCGTGAACGGTCCCGGACTCGTCACCTGCTTCTCCACGCTGATGCCCGCGGGCCGGGCGATGGGCACCGTGGTGCTGGACGGCGGGGAGGCGACCGGGTCCCCGCCCGAGGTGCCGTTGGCCGTCGCCGTGTTGGCGATCTCCCCCGCCGCCACGTCCTGCGCGGTCACCGTGTACGTGGCCGTGCAGGTGACGGTCTCGCCGACCGCCAGGGTGGTGACCGGGCAGCTCACCGGACCGATCTTCGGGTCGACCACGGCCAGGTCCTCGACCGTGGCGCCCCCGGAGTTGGTGACCACGAAGTCGTAGGGGACCTCGGTCCCCTCCTCCAACAGCGCGGGCAACGGCTGGTGGACCTGCTTGACCAGGTTGAGCGCCGGCAGCTCCTGGTCGGTGTGCACGGACACGTTCCTGATCAGGTGCACGTCGGTGAAGAGACCGGTGGAGCCCGCGAAGCCGAACTTGTACGTGTCGGGCACCGGCACCGGCGCCGGGGTGGAGAGCACCTGCTGGAGGCCCTGCCCGTCGTTGAAGTCCACCGAGACGGTGAGCTGCGGGTCCGGCGCGGGCGTCAGGTGGACGTTCACCCGGCGCCGGGACGGCTCCAGCGCGGCCTCCGCCTCGGCCGGCGTGGCGTCCGGCGGCAGCACGGTCAGCGGCCCCTGGAGCTGGCCCGGCAGGGTCGAGGGCCAGGGGCCCGTGGTGCTGAAGTTGCTGGTGGTGGCCGTCAGGAAGCAGTACCCCTGGATGCCGTCGCCGGGCCCGCGGACCGTCACCATGTTGGCGCCCGGAGCCGGGATGCGGAACTCCGTCCCGGCCGGGGAGCGCTGCTCACAGCCGTTGCCGCGCTGTTCCCAGTCGCCGAAGTAGTTTCCCAGCACGTCCAGCCCGATGCCGACGTACCCCCGGTCCACCCCGGGCAGGAAGGGGTTGGCCGGATTGTCGTCCGGCAGCTTCTGCGCGTAGCCCAGGCTGCCGCCGAAGGCCCCCGGGTGGGTGAGCGAGGTGGCGCCGTCGACGAGGAAGAACGAGATCCCGTCGGCCGGCGTCGCCGGGGTGGTGCTGCCGTACTGCCACTGGTCGAAGGTGACGTCCAGGCCCTGGGCCGCGGGCAGCGCCTGGTCGAACAGGACCGCCCCCGCCTGGTCGTTGGAGGCGTCGGTGAGTTGGAGGTAGCCGTTCGGCGCACCCCCGAGCGGGGGCACCGGGCCGGTCCGCACCTCGGGGCACCCGCCGAGCGGGTGGTTGCCCGGCCCGGGCGGGGCGGCGGCGGGGGCACCGGTCAGACAGGCCGACCCCACCGCGACGAACCGGTCGTCGGCGGTGGCGCCGGTGAACGTCTCCGTCAGCAGCGGGGTGGTGACGGCCCGGGGCTCGGCGGCCCCGGGCAGCGCGCTCGCCCGGACGCCGCCCGCGGTCAGGACACCGGCGAGGGCGGCCGTCAGCGATACGGCCACCCCCAGGGCACGCCGCCGGCGCGGTCCGGGATTCTCGTTTCTTCGGATCATGAACAGCAGGGGTACCCCCGGATCGCCCCCACCGGCCGCCGAACACCCGTCCGGCTCCGCACGTCAGTCCGGCGCCACGGCCACTGCCCCCGAACGGCCCTGTCCTCCGGCGGCTCTCGACTCACCCGGACTTCTGCGGAGGCCCCTTCACCCCTCCTCCTAGGGCCGTCCGGTCACCGGGTCGAACTCGTCGCCGAAGGGGCCGGGGGCGACGGTGGGTGCGTGGGCGGGGCAGGCGTAGAGGGCGACGGTGTTGCCGCCGCCCAGGCCCCCGGCGTGCCGGACCGCGACCGCTGCCGCCGTGCGGCGGTGGCAGACCACGCACCGCGCGGTGAACGGCTTCGGCGGCGGCCCGGTCAGGGCGTCGCGCGTCACGAGCACACCGCCGCCCTCGGGTGCGCCTGTGCTTGCGCTTGGCGCGGGTGCTGGGGTCGGGGGCGCCCGTCCCGCCGGCCGTGGGGTGGGGATGACCCCGGGTGGTCGGCGGGACGGGTTCCGTCCCGGTTCCCGGGCGCGGCCGACGCCCTGGAACCGGGTGGGGGCGGAGTGTGCGTTCTCCGCGCCCCTCCGCCCGACCGGCCGTCGTCCACGGCGATCGGGCGGGGCCTTGACGGGCGGCCCCGCGGGGCCTGGTGGGTCCTGGTGGGGGCCCCGGGGTGTTACGGCTGGTTCGGGTCGACGGAGCGGATGGACCGCCGGTGGGCGTTGCCCTCGCGGACCCTGGCCCGCAACTCGCTCAGCGCCGGACTGTCCGTCACCTCCGGCTCCACTCCCGGCTCCGGCTCGGCCCGCGCGGCCGGGGGCACCGGCTCCGCCGCGCCGTCGTCTTCGGATTCCCGTGCCCGGTCCGGGCATTGGGGGTAGCCGCAGGCGCACGGCGGGAACGTCAGCGCGGCAGCGGGAGGCAGAACCTCTCCCTCGTCATTGAGGAACATCGGTCGTCTGACGATGACGGCCACGCTCGGGAACGCCGCCGCCGAACTCGGTGGCGGTCACGCCAGCACCTGGCCGTGCGGTCTGACCGACCTCGCCGCACGCCCGTCGTCCGTGCCCGCCACCGCGCTGGCAGCAGAACTGGAAGAGCGGGTGACCAGCCGCGTACGGGCGAATCGGGCGTGAGGGTCGGTCCGTCCCGGGGTATCGGGAGGGCTGCCGGGTACGCCCGCGGTCAGGACGGGAGGCCTCGCTCGGTCCTCGCCCGATCGACCCGTTCCTCCTGGTCGTCGGGCTCCAGCGCCTCCAGCAGGGGCACCGACCACGGGATCGGGCAGGGCGGGGCGTCGACGCGATACCGCCGAGGGCTTTCGACGCCGTGCCCGGCCGTCAACCCGCTGCGGAGGAACGCCTTTCGGGCGAGTTCGGGGAACCCCGGACCGTCCTCTCCCGCCGGGGGAGACGATGGGGCGACGGGTCAGCCGGTGCGCCCCGCGCCACCGGCCGAAGCCCCCACCCGGAAGGCGACGGAGCGGACCGATGCGCATCGTCCTGGTGTCCTACGCGGCGAACGGCTTCGCCGTCCTCCACCGCACCTGCGAACGGGCCGGCCACACCCCGGTGGCCTATCTGCACGCCCGGTCCCTGCGTCCGCGCGGGCCCGCGCGGGGCGGGGCGGGCGAGACCGTGGCGGGCATCGTCGACGCCCTCCCGGACGGGGTGGACCTGCTGCTGCCCGGCCGGACCGGCGCCCTGGCGGCCAGCCTGCGCGCCCAGGAGGCCGACCTGCTGGTCTGCTACGGCTGCCCCTGGCGCTTCCCGGCCGCCGCGCTCGCGGCGACCCGGCTCGGCGCGCTCAACGTGCACACCTCGCTGCTGCCCCGGTACCGGGGGCCGCTGCCGATCCACTGGGCCGTCCGCAACGGCGACCCGGAGACGGGGGTCACCGTGCACTGGATGGACGAGCGGTTCGACACCGGGAACGTCCTGGTGCAGGAGGGCGGCGTGCGGCTGCCCGACGACGTGGTGCCGGCGGTGCTGTTCGACGAGGTGGACCGGGTGATCGGCCGACTGCTGCCCACCGCGTTGGAGCGGGCCGCGGCCGGCGACCCCGGGGAGCCGCAGGACTCCGCCGGGGCCTCCTACGCGGGGTGGTGGGAGCCCTCGTTCTCCACCGTGGACTGGGGGTGGCCGGCCCGGCGGATCCACGACCAGGTGCGGGCGCTGCGGTTCGGGAGCTCGGGCCGCTCGGGGCCGCGGGCCCGGCTGGACGGCGCCCGGGTCACGGTGCTGCGGACCTCCCTGATGCCGGCGCCCGGGGTGGAGGTGGCCTGCGGCGACGGTCCGCTGTGGGTCACGGAGTTCACGTCCGACGCGGAACCGGACGAGCATCGCCTTGCGTAACGGTCCCCATCCGGTCGTTGACGGAGAGTGATGATGTGATGTACGCTACACACCGCTACCCCTGTCGTGAGTTCACCTGGGAAGGAACCGACATGGAGCGCGCGTGGGAAGCCGACCCGTCGGCCGCGATGACCCGCCGACTGGGCCGCTCACCAGAAGAATTGGGGACGACGGGAGGGGAGACGGGGTGCCCCGACGTCTGGGAGCTGGACAACGGCGACATCGTGGTGATCGGGCGGGACCTGACCGACTCCTACGCCCCGCGCCTGCCCGCCGGGGTGACCCTCGCCCCGGACGAACGACTCGTGGTCATCCCCCGAATCACCGCCGCCGCAGCGAAGGCCGACCTCCCCGATGCATGACCTCCTGAACCGTTCGACCGGCACCCCGCTCGAACTCGACGACTACCTCGGCGACTTCGCCGCCCGCTTCTGGGACACCGACCCCTCCGGCTCGTGGAAGCTCGAACGCCAGCAGAGCTTCCGGGAACCCGGGGTCGCCAGTTGGGAGGCGTTCGCCCGGGGGGACTGGGACCGGTCGCTGCACCTGCTCGCCGAGCAGCGCGGCCACTACGAGGAGTACCTGGGGAAGATCGCGGACCACGGCTTCGCCCTGCACCGGGTCCGCGTCGTCGAGGAACCCCTCGACCCCTACCTCCAGTGGGAACTGCACCTGCTGCGGCTGAAGGAGGAGTGCGGCGAGGTCACCCGGGTCGTGGGCCCGGAGCGGGTGCGGGCGTGGGAGGCGGCCGGGCCGCTGCCCGAGGTCATCGTCCTCGGGGACGCCGTGCTCTACGACATCCGCTACGACGCGCGCGGCGTCCTCGCCGGGGCGGTACGGCACACCGACGCCCCCACCGTCACGGCGGCCCGACGCTTCATCCAGGAGTTGCACGGCGACGGCGAGCCCCTCGCCGGGTACTTCCGCCACCACGTCGCCGAACTGCCGCCGCCGGCGGTCGTCCCGGACCGCTCGCCCGTCCCGTCCTCCGCCCGCACCTGACCGACCGGCGCCGGAGCCGGCGACGGGCCCGGGCCCGGGCCACAGCAGGTCCGGCGGCCCGGGAGGGTACCGCTCCGCGTCCGATTCCCCGACCGCACCTAGACCGTAGAGGACCGAAACCACGCATGGGGGTTCCCGAAGAGCGCGCACAGGACGACGGGACGGTTCGGGGCGGAGGGGGGTCGCACGCGGACTTCTCCGGCTCCGCCCGGGGCGTCGTCCAGGCGCGTAGCGTCCACGGCGGCGTGCACTTCCACCGCTCGGCACCGGACGCCGAGCCCGTCCCGCAACAACTCCCCGGTGATGTGCGGGGGTTCACCAATCGGGTGGTGGACCTGGCGCATCTGGAGGAGTTGCTGGAGGGGGAGGGCGGCGAGGGCTCGGGGAGCGTGAACGTGGCGGTGATCGCGGGCACGGCGGGCGTCGGGAAGACCTCGCTGGCCGTGCACTGGTCCCACCGCATCCGCGACCGCTTCCCGGACGGGCAGCTGTACGTCAACCTGCGCGGCTACGATCCGGGGCCGCCGGTCGGCCCCGAACAGGCGCTGGACCGGTTCCTGCGCGCCCTCGACGTGCCGCCGACGCGCATCCCCGCCGACCTGGAGGACAAGGCCGCCCTCTACCGCTCCCGACTGGCCGGCCGGCGCTACCTCGTGCTCCTCGACAACGCCTCCGCCGTCTCCCAGGTCCGCCCGCTGCTGCCCGGCACCGCCGGCTGCCTGGTGGTCGTCACCAGTCGGCACCGGATGTCGGGGCTGGTGGCCCGGGACGGGGCCCGCCGGGTCACGATCGGCACCCTGAACGAACCGGAGGCCGTCGCCCTGCTGCGCCGGGCCACCCGCGGCTACCGCCACGACGACCACCCGGCCGAACTCGTCGAACTCGCCCGGCTGTGCGCCTACTTGCCGCTCGCCCTGCGGATCGCGGCCGAGCGCGCGGCCAGCCGTCCCCGGATGCCCCTGCGGGAACTGATCCGGGACCTGCGCGACGAGTCCGCTCTGTGGGACGCGCTGACCGCGGAGGAGGGCGAGGAGTCGGACGCGGTGCGCACCGTCTTCGCCTGGTCGTACCGGGCCCTGCCCGGGGACGCCGCCCGCCTGTTCCGGCTGCTGGGCATGCACCCGGGTCCCGACTTCGGGGTGCCGCAGGCCGCCGCCCTGACCGGGGCCGGGCCGGTCATCACCCGGCACCTGCTGGACGCCCTGACCGGAGCGCACCTGCTGGAGCAGACGGTGCCCGCGCGGTACCAGTTCCACGACCTGCTGCGCGCCTACGCCGTGGACCAGGTCAACCAGGAGGAGACCGGCGAGGACCGCACGGCGGTGCTGCGCCGGTTGTTGACCTGGTACCTGCACACCGCGGACGCCGCCGCCCGCCACGAGTCCGGGCTGCACCGGGTGGAACTGGGGCCGCCGGAGGCGGGGGTGGTCCCCTCGTCCTTCCGCGACGGGCACGAGGCGGTCGGCTGGCTCACGGCCGAGCAGGCCAACCTGACCGCCGCGGTGCGTGCCGCGGCCGACGCCGGGTTCGACCGGATCGCCTGGCAACTCCACGTGGTGCTACGGGCGTTCTATTCGCACCAGAACCTGTTCGCCGACTGGCACACGACCGGCGCACTCGCCCTGGCCGCGGCCCGCCGCCAGGGCGACCGGCGCGGGGAGGCCGAGGTCCACCACAGCCTGGGCATGGCGCACACCCAGTCCCAGCAGCTCGACCGGGCGGCCGTGCACCACGCCGCGGCGCTCGCCGCGCGGCGGGAGACCGGGGACCGGTGGGGGGAGCTGATGTCGTTGAACGGCATCGGGCTGCTGGAGTTGCGGCGCCGCCGGCTCGACGTCGCCCGGGCCGCGTTCGAGGAGAGCCTCGCGGTGGCCGAGGAACTCGGGGACCGGCACTGGCGTGCGGTGGTCCTGTCCAACCTGGGCGAGACCGACGGCGAGCGCGAGGAGTTCGAGCGGGCCCACGCGTTGCTGACCGAGGCCCTGGAGGTCTTCCGGGAGCTGGGCGCGGAGGGGAACGAGGGCAATGCACTCCGCTGTCTGAGCGTCGCCCAGCGCGGGCTGGGACGGACCGAGGACGCCCTGCGTTCCGCGGGCCGGGCGGTGGCCCTGGCACAGGAGCACGGCAACCCGATGTGGGAGGGGTACTGGCTGCTGGAGCTGGGTCGCGTCCGCTTGGCCGGCGACCGCCCGGAGGAGGCGCTCACCGCGTACCAGAAGGCGGCGGCGCAGCAGCGTCGGCTGGGCGACCGCAGTCGGGAGGCGCGGGCCCTGGACGGTGCGGGCGAGGCGTACCAGCGGCTGGGGCGGCCGGCGGACGCCGTCGACTTCCACCGACGGGCCGCCGCGGTGCACCGGGAGCTGGGCGACCTGTGGCGGTGGAGCCGGGCGACGGCGTCCCTGGCCGACGCCGTGGAGGCCGCCGCGGACGAGGGGGACGGGGCCGAGGGCGCGCGGGAGGCGGCCCGCTTGCGGCGGGAGGTCCTCGCCGTTCCCCCGCAGCCGGGCGACCGGGCGGCGGCCCGACTGCACGAGCGGCTCCGGGCCGCCCGGGGCACGGGGTGACCGCGGCCCGGGCCCGCGGTCACGGCTGGAGGTCGCGCTCGATCCTCGCCTGCTCGACCAACTCCTCGTAGGCGTCGGGCTCCGCCTCCACCAGGGCCACCGACCACGGGATCGGACAGGGCGGCGCGTGGTCGGGGTCCGGGCACAGCAACCCGGTGATCCGCTCCTTCACCTCCTCGGCCTGCGCCCGGGTCGCGTAGATCCCCAACCGCACCTCGTAGACACCCTCGTCCGCGGTTCCGCCTTCGCCTTCGGGCACGCCTCTTCCTCCTGTCGGGGCCGCGAGGGGGCGGGGAGCCCGCCCCCCTCGGCTCCCCGTTCTACCAAACGCGCTTGGTATCGCCGTGGCGTTCGTGACGGCCCGGCGGCATCGACGACCGGCGCCCGGCCGGAAGCCGTTGCTGCGTGCGCGGCGCCCCCGACGGCCGGGGTGGGTACCGGGCGGATCTGAGTAGCGGTGCTCATGCGGGGCGAAGGACCGGTTCGAAGACTGGAGCCATGACCGCACACGCACCGCCGGACCTCCCGCACCGCACCGCCCGCCGCACCCTGCGCCGCCCGCGGGTCGCGCCGGCCCTCACCGCCCTGGCCGCGCTCGCCCTCACCGCCTGCGGCACCGACGCCCCGTCCGCCTCGTCGGGGGCGGCGAAGGACGCCGACGCCCCGACGGCCCGGGCGCAGCCGGCCGCGGATCGGGGACCGGACACCGACCCGGACGAGGAGTCCGAGGAAGGGGGGCGCTTCGTCCTCGCCCAGGGCCGGTTCATGGCCGCCTGCGATGACGGTTCCGCGCCGGAGCCGGTGGCGGAGGGACCCGGGCAGCCGCCGACCTCGCCGCCGCCGCTGGTGCTGGCCGACGAGGGCGAGCCGCTGCCCACCGGCGCACCCCGCGAGCAGCAGGATCCGCGACTGGACGCCTTCGACCGGTGCCTGGCCGAGCGGAACGCCGAGCACCTCACCCGGGCCCTCGACGGGCTCGACGACCCCGCCCCGGACCGGGTCCGCGCGGTGTTGAACCGGCTCGACTACCCGAACGACCGCATCCACGGGCTGAGGCGCACCGGCGCCACCACCCGGTTCCTCGTGGACCTGCGGATGTTCGAGGGCGTGCTGGCCCTGAAGGGATCGGTGACCCGGACCGACGGTTCCACCGAGTCCACCTTCGAACCGGTCGCCGTCACCCCGGTGGAGCCGATCGATCCGCGCCTGGCCACCGGCTGACGTCCGGGCCCGGTCACAGCCCGCGCAGGAAGTCCCCCAGCACCGCCAGGAACGCCTCGGGGCGTTCCAGCGGGGCGTAGTGGGCGGCGTCGGGGATCACCCGGGAGCGCCCGTGCGGCACGGTGCGGGCGAGTTCCTCGCCCTCGGCGAGCAGGTCCGGGGAGTCCAGCGCGCCGTTGACGACGAGCACCGGCACCGTGACCCGCGCGATGCGGGCCCGGGTGTCGGTCACCGGGACCCGGTGGTCGGCTTCGCCGGGGGCGTGCTTGGCGAGGGTGTGCCGGGCCATCTCCCGGATCCGGTGCAGGAGTTCGGGGTCCACCTGGTCGAAGGTGCGGTGCGGGCCGGGTGCGAAGCGCAGGAACTCGGCGAGCCAGCGTTCGGCGTCCCCGGCGGCGAGCGCCCCGAGGAAGGCGGACTGGACGTCCACCGCCCAGGGGTCGGTGTAGGTGAACTCGCTGGTGACCGCACCGCAGACGACCAGTGCGCGGACCAGGTCGGGGTGTTCCAGCGCGGTGTCGGTGGCGATGGCCCCGCCCATGGAGACCCCGACCAGCACGGCCGGGCCGGTGTCCAGGTGGCGCAGCAGGGCGGCCAGGTCGTCGGCCCAGCGGAAGGGGCGGGTGCCGTTGGCGGAGCGGCCGTGGCCGCGGGCGTCGGGCGCGATCACCCGGTGGCCGGCGGCAGCCAGGGCCGGGAGGTGGTCGTCGTGGAAGCGGTGGTCGAGGAAGCCGGGGTGGAGCAGGACCACGGGGTCGCCGGAGCCGAGGTCGCGGAAGGCGAGTTCGCCGTCCCCGGAGGTGAAGGAGCGCAGTTCCCCATCGACTGTCATGACAACCAAGGTGTCATCCTTCCGGAGGTTTGGCAACCGAGGTGTCATGATGGTGTCCATGACCGACGACGCCCCCGAACACCCCCTCGACGAGCCCCTCCCCCCCGACGTGCTCGGCCGCCGGCTCACCGAGGTGTTCGCCCTGGTGGGCCCGTTGTACCGGCAGGCGCTGCGCAAGGTGGAACGCGCAGCGCCCACTGCCGGCGTCTCCGTCGGGGTCCGCGCGGTCCTCGACCTGCTGCGCACCCAAGGCCCCCTGACCGTGCCCCAGATGAGCCGGCAGCAGGCCATCAGCCGGCAGTTCTTCCAGCGCATGGTCAACGACGCCCTCGCCCACGGCTGGGTCGAGGCCGTGCCCAACCCGGCGCACCGCCGCTCCCCGCTGATCCGGCTGACCGACCCGGGACGGGCGACGATCACCGCCGTCCTGGACCGGGAGCACCAGTTGATGCGCCGGGTCGGCGGCGAGCTCACCGAGGCCGAGGTCCGCACCTGCCTACGGGTGCTCACCGAGATGCTGCACACCTTCGAGGACGGCGGCGACGCCCCCGCCTGAGCCGCCCGGGCGGCACGTCGACCCGCCGGAAGCGTCCGACACCTCCCCGTTCCGCCCGACGCCCCCGCGGCGACGCGCCCCCTGGGCCACCGACCCCATCCGCTCCTACAGTGGTGCCACCGACGGTCCCGGCAGGGGCCGTTGACGAGCGACAGGGGGAGCGGATGGACCCGATCTCGGCGACGGTACTCGTCGCACTGGCCACCGGAGTCGGCGGGGAGGCCGGCCGCCAGGCGTGGCTGGGACTCGGCCGGCTGGTGGGCCGCCGGCGCGGGGAACCGGACCCTTCCGCCGCGCCCGCCGGGGAGGAGGGCACGGACCGGGCGGACGGCACCGGGACCCCCGTCGAGGACGGGTCGGAGCTGCCCGGCCGAGGGGAGCTGGTCGCCTTGACCGAGGCCCCGGACGACGAGCGGCGGGCCGTGGAACTGGCCGATGCGCTCACCGCCCGGGCGGAGCGGGACGCGGAGTTCCGGGAACTGCTGGCGCAGTGGTGGGACGAGGCGCGGGAAGCCACCGGCGACGGCGGCCCGGTGCACAACTCGGTCAGCGGCGGCACCCAGCACGGCCCGGTCGTCCAGGGCCGGGACTTCTCCGCGATCACCTTCAACCTGTAGTCCCTGCGCGGTCGGTGACGTGGCGGGCCGGGTGCCGAGGGCCCGGGCCGGGAGAGTCCGGGCGCCCGCCCGGTGCCCGGCGTACGGCCCCCCGCCGCCCGGGCCGTCCATCGGGCCGGGGCGACCGTCCGCCGGGCCGGGGCTACGCCCCGAACGCGGCCTCGGTGACGTCCCGCACCACCTCGGCGCGGTGGAAGGCGTAGGTACTGATCCCGGAGACGCGCACGACCAGGCAGAACCGTTCCAGCGAGGCCAACCCGCCGGCGATCTCCTCGTGGTCGCGGCGCAGCAGGTGGATCGCGGCCAGGTTGGTCGTGGAGGTCTGCCCGGCCACCAGGAACACCGGGCGGTCGGACTCCTCGGGCGTGAACTTGGCGACGAGCACGTACTCCTCGTTGCCCTTGTCGTACGGGTACTTCTCGCCGTCGACCTCGATGGCCACCGAGTCCGGGTGCTCGGCGTCGTAGGGGTGCATCACCACGCCCGGGAGGTGGGCGGCCAGATGGCCGCCGGTGCGGAGGTTGGCGCCGCCGGTGGGCCCGCCCACGCAGAACTCGGTGCGGTCCCCGTTGCCGCCCTGGTAGTTGCCGGTCTCCATCTCGATCCGACACCCCAACTCACCTGCCAGGAGGGCGAGTTCAATGGCGGCCCAGACGTCCCGGTAGGTCGCGGTGCCGGGCGCGTTCCACTTGTTGCCCAGCACCACCAGACAGGTCTGCCCCGGCCGGACCCCGAAGAACGCGGCCCGCCGGTTCACCGCCCGCCGCCGCTTGGCCCGCTCCCACGCCCAGACGATGGCACCGCCCAACAGGCTGGTCACCAGCCCCACCGCGATGTTCCCCAGTACCGACTGAATCGTCGTCCCCTCCCCCGTACGCCCCCCGTTGTGCGCCCCATCGTTCCACGGGGCGCGGTGGGCGGACCAGGGGCGTCCGGGAGCGGCCCCACCCCACCGGGAACCCCCGCCCCGCCGGTTAACCTCGCGCATGACGCACCAGACGACGACACCGGACCTGGCCGGCCGCGCGGAGCGGCACCGCGGCGAACTGCGGGTGCACTGCTACCGGATGGTCGGCTCGTACGCGGACGCCGAGGACCTCGTCCAGGAGACGTTGATCCGGGCCTGGCGCAAGCGGGACACCCTCCAGGACCCGGAGCGGCTGCGGCCCTGGCTGTACCGGATCGCCACCCGGACCTGCCTCGACTTCCTGGGCGGGCCCGCCCGCTCCCGGGAGGTGGCCACCGCCGCCTCCGCGATCGCCGAGGTGCGGTGGCTGGAGCCGTACCCGGACGTCCTGTTGGACGGGGCCATCGCCCGGGAGACCATCGAACTGGCCTACCTCGCCGCCATCCAGCACCTGCCGCCGCGGCAGCGGGCGGTGCTGATCCTGCGGGACGTGCTCGGGTTCCCGGCGGAGGAGACCGCCGGCGCCCTGGAGGTGACCGTCGCCGCGGTGAAGAGCGCCCTCCAACGGGCCCGGGCCACCCTGCGCACCCACCTGCCGGCGCGGCGCGCCGACTGGGGGCCGGCGACCGAGCCCAGCGCGGCGGAACGGGCGGTGCTCCGCCGCTACCTGGCCGCGTCCCGGGACGGCGACCTGTCGGAGTTGACCGCGCTGCTGCGCGAGGACGCCCGGCAGACCATGCCCCCGGTGGCCCGGGTGTACGAGGGCCGGGCGGCGATCCTGGACCTGTGGCGTCCGGTGTACGAGGGGCCCGACGCTTGGGGCGCCTGGCGGTCCGTGGAGACGGTGGTGAACCGGCAGCCCGCCGCGGTGAACTACCTCCGGGCGCCCGGGGACACCGCGTACCGGGCGGTCAACATCGACGTGCTGCGGATCGAGGACGGGCTGATCGCGGAGATCACCACCTTCGGGCCGGAACTCCTGCCCACGCTGGGTCTGCCCGCCACGCTCTGACCCCTCGCCCGCGGCGCCCGCCATCACGGCCGATTCCTTCTCCGGTGCCACCCCCGTCACAGGGGTGTACGCACACAGCCGAGCGCGGCAACCCCGCCGCGCCGTCGACCACCGGAAGCGGGCGACCCACCATGTCCATGAAGAACTTCGGCCGTCTCGTCGGCACCTGGCACGTCACCGGCGGCGCCGAGGGCACCGTCACCTACCGCTGGCTGGCCGGCGAGCAGTTCCTGGTGCAGGACGTCGACCTCACCCAGTACGGACAGCCCGTCACCGGCATCGAGGTCATCGGCCGGCTGAAGCCGTTCGGCGCCGAGCAGCCCGGCGAGCACGTCCACTCCCGGTACTACGACAGCCAGGGCAACACCTTCGACTACCTCTACGAGATCGACGGCGACACCCTGACCATCTGGGCCGGCGAGGTCGGCTCCCCCGCCCACTACCGGGGCGCCTTCAGCGCGGACGGCGACACCGTCGACGGCGCCTGGGTCTACCCGGGCGGCGGCGGCTACGCCTCCACGATGACCCGCACCGCCGGCTGACCCCACGGGCCCCGGGGGCGCGGCACCCGCCGCACCCCCGGGCCGGGACAGGCTCAGTCGCCCTCGGTGCCCCCCTCCAGCTCGCCCTCCGTCTCCAGGAACACCTGGCGCAGGGCCTCCAGCGTCTGCGGATCCGGCTTCGCCCACAGCCCCCGCGACTCCGCCTCCAGCAACCGCTCCGTGATGCCGTGCAGCGCCCACGGGTTGGCCTCCTGGAGGAACGCGCGGTTCTCCGGGTCCAGGACGTACGTCTGCGTGAGCTTGTCGTACATCCAGTCGGCGATCACGCCGGTGGTGGCGTCGTACCCGAAGAGGTAGTCCACCGTCGCCGCCAACTCGAAGGCACCCTTGTAGCCGTGGCGGCGCATCGCCTCGATCCACTTCGGGTTGACCACCCGGGCCCGGAACACCCGGGAGGTCTCCTCCACCAGGGTGCGGGTGCGCACCGTCTCCGGTCGGGTCGAGTCCCCGATGTACGCCTCCGGCGCGGAGCCGCGCAACGCCCGCACCGTGGCGACCATGCCGCCGTGGTACTGGAAGTAGTCGTCGGAGTCGGCGATGTCGTGCTCACGGGTGTCGGTGTTCTTCGCCGCCACCGCGATCCGCTTGTACGCGCTCTCCATCTCCTCGCGCGCCGGCCGCCCGTCCAACTCCCTGCCGTACGCGTAACCGCCCCACACCGTGTACACCTCGGCCAGGTCGGCGTCGGTGCGCCAGTCACGGGAGTCGATCAGCTGGAGCAGCCCCGCCCCGTAGGTGCCCGGACGGGAACCGAAGATGCGGGTGGTGGCCCGACGGGCGTCCCCGTGCGCGGCCAGGTCCGCCCGGACGTGGGCGCGCACGTGGTTCGCCTCGTCCGGCTCGTCCAACTCCGCGACCAGCCGCACCGCATCGTCCAGCAACCCGATGACGTGCGGGAACGCGTCCCGGAAGAAGCCCGAGATGCGCAGCGTCACGTCCACCCGCGGCCGGCCCAACTCCTCCGCCGGCACCGCCTCCACCCCGGTCACCCGGCGCGAGGCGTCGTCCCACACCGGCCGCACCCCGAGCAGCGCCAGCGCCTCCGCCACGTCGTCGCCCGCGGTGCGCATCGCGCTCGTCCCCCACAGGGACAGGCCGACCGACGAGGGCCACTCGCCGTTGTCGTCCCGGTAGCGGGTCAGCAGCGAGTCGGCGAGCGCCTGGCCCGTCTCCCAGGCCAGCCGGGACGGCACCGCCTTCGGGTCGACGGAGTAGAAGTTGCGGCCGGTCGGCAACACGTTCACCAGCCCGCGCAACGGCGAACCGGACGGGCCCGCCGGCACGAAGCCGCCGTTCAACGCGTGCACGGTGTGGTCGAGTTCCTGGAGCGTGGCGTTCAGCCGCGGCACCACCTCGGCCGCGGCGAAGTCCAAGACCCGGGCCACGTCCGGGCCGTGGTCGGCGGCCACCACCGCGACCGCCGCCGGGTCCCAGTCCGCCGCCTCCATCGCCTCCACCAGCGTCCGCGCCGCGGCCTCCGCCTCGTCCGCGCCGGTACGGGTCGCCGCCGACTCGTCCAGGCCCAGCGCCTCCCGCAGCCCCGGCAGCGCCGTGGTGCCGCCCCAGATCTGACGGGCCCGCAGGATCGCCAGCACCAGGTTCACCCGGTCCCCGGCCGCCGGCGGCGCCCCCAGCACGTGCAGCCCGTCCCGGATCTGCGCGTCCTTCACCTCGCACAGCCAACCGTCGACGTGCAGCAGGAAGTCGTCGAAGCCCTCGTCGTCGGGCCGCTCCTCCATGCCCAGGTCGTGGTCGAGCCGGGCCGCCTGGATCAGCGTCCAGATCTGCGCCCGGATCGCCGGCAGCTTCGCCGGGTCCATCGAGGAGATCTGCGCGTACTCGTCGAGGAGCTGCTCCAGCCGGGCGATGTCCCCGTAGCTGTCGGCCCGCGCCATCGGCGGCACCAGGTGGTCGATCAGGGTGGCGTGCACCCGCCGCTTGGCCTGGGTGCCCTCGCCCGGGTCGTTCACCAGGAACGGGTACACCAACGGCAGGTCGCCCAGCGCCGCGTCCGGCGCGCACGCCGCGGAGAGCCCGGCGTTCTTGCCGGGCAGCCACTCCAGGTTGCCGTGCTTGCCCAGGTGCACCATCGCGTCCGCCCCGAAACCGCCGTCCTCGCGGGAAGCGGCGATCCACCGGTAGGCGGCCAGGTAGTGGTGCGAGGGCGGCAGGTCCGGGTCGTGGTAGATCGCGATCGGGTTCTCCCCGAACCCGCGCGGCGGCTGGATGACGATCAGCAGGTTCCCGCGCCGCAGCGCCGCCAGCACGATGTCCCCGTCCGGGTTGTGCGTGCGGTCCACGAACATCTCGCCCGGCGGCGGCCCCCAGTGCTCCTCCACGTGCGCCCGCAACTCCTCGGGCAGGGTGGCGAACCAGCGCCGGTAGTCGGCGGCCGGGACGCGCACCGGGTTCGCCGCGAGCTGCTCCTCCGTCAACCAGTCCTGGTCGTGCCCGCCCGCCTCGATCAGCGCCCGGATCAGCTCGTCGCCGTCCCCGGACACCAGCCCCGGGATCTCCTCCGCCGGCCCGAAGTCGTACCCCTCCGCGATCAGCCGGCGCAGCAGCGCCACCGCACTGGCCGGGGTGTCCAGCCCGACCGCGTTGCCGATCCGGGCGTGCTTCGTCGGGTACGCCGACAGCACCAGCGCCAGGCGCTTCTCCGCGGCCGGCACGTGCCGCAACCGGGCGTGCCGCACCGCGATCCCGGCGACCCGCGCCGCCCGCTCCGGGTCCGCCGCGTACGCCGGCAACCCGTCCTCGTCGATCTCCTTGAACGAGAACGGCACGGTGATCAGCCGCCCGTCGAACTCCGGCACCGCGATCTGCGTCGCCGCGTCCAGCGGGGACACGCCCTCGTCGTTCTCCTCCCACGCCGCCCGCGAGGAGGTCAGGCAGAGCGCCTGGAGCACCGGCACGTCCAGCCCGGTCAACGCGCCCGCGTCCCAGGACTCGTCGTCGCCGCCCGCAGAGGCGTCCGCCGGGCGGGTGCCGCCCGCCGCGAGCACCGTCGTCACCACCGCGTCCGCCCCGCGCAACTCCGCCAACAGCTCCGGCTCGGGGGTGCGCAGCGAGGCCACGAAGCGGGGCAGCGCCCGGGCGCCGGCCGCCTCGATCGCCTCGCACAGCGTCGCCACGAACGCCGTGTTGCCGCTCATGTGGTGCGCCCGGTAGTAGAGGACGGCGACGGTCGGAACGACCCGTCCGTCCTCCTGTGCTTGTGCCGATGCCTGTGCTTGTGCCGGTGCCGGTACCTGCGTCTGTGCCTGTGCTTGTGCCGGGGTGCGCTCGGCGCGCTCCAGCGGCCCCCAGGACGGGGCGGGCGCCGGCGGCTCGAAGCCGTGCCCGGTGAGCAGCACCGTGTCGGAGAGGAACCGGGCCAGCTGCGCCAGGTTCGCCGGCCCGCCGTGCGCCAGGTACGCGTGCGCCTCGGCGGCGATGCCCACCGGCACCGTGGACGCCGCCATCAGCTGGGCGTCCGGCGCCTGCTCACCGGTGAGCACGACGACCGGCAACCCGGTGGCGATCACCTGGTCCAGCCCCTCCTGCCAGGCCCGCACCCCGCCGAGCAGCCGCACGACCACCAGCCCGACCCCGTCCAGCAACCCGGCCAGGTCCTCCAGCGGCAACCGCGAGGGGTTCGCGAAGCGGTACGGCACGGGGTTGGCGTCGGCCTGGTTCGCCGACCTGTTCGCGGCCCGGGCGGAGAGCAGGTCGGTGTCGGAGGTGGAGAGGAGCAGGACGCGGGGGGCGGGGGACGGTGCCTGGGCCTCTGCCTGTGCCTCGGCGGTCTCGTCAGCCTGGGTGGGCTGGTCGGTCCGGTCGGTCGGGTCGGTCGGGTCGGTCGGGTCGTTCACCGGCGGGCCGGCCGGTCGAGACTGGTCGTCGGAGCCGTTCTCCTGGCTGGGCTGCTGCATGCGACGTCGGCCTTCCTCGGGGTGTCCGCGCCCCGGGTGGTGTCGGACGGCGGGAGTTCCTGGCTCGTCCGGCCCGTTCGACGGGCCGGTGACACAGTGGCGGGACCGCGCCGGAGTCGCACCGGCTTCCTCCCCTGGTGCCGTCATGGCGATGGCGGGCCCGGTTGACCCGCCGGGACCATCGTATGCAGGTTCCCCACCCGGCTGAATGGCGCCCGACGTGCGGGTTTCGTGCGGGCGGGGGTGGTGGGGGGCGCGTAGGGGGCGGGCCGGTGGGGGGGTGGGGTGCCTGGCTTGCTCTGCTCGCCCGGCCCTGTACGTGGTTCGCCTGGTGGGGGCGAGTGGGTGCGCTCGGCCGGCCCCCTTGGCTAGCCTCGTCCTTGCTGTGGCTCGCGTTTCGGGCTGCTGGGCGGGGAGGGGGTGTCGGGCACGAGGAAGGCCCTTCCGCTGGACGTGCACGAGCTGAGGACCAATGCAAGGGATTTGAACCTTTTGCCGGACTTTCAAGTTCTGAAGGAAAACCGGGTGTTGGCCGGCTAACGTCGCAGGTCGGGAAGGGTGGTCCCCGCGCACGCGGGGGTGGTCCCCACAGCTCGTCCTGGGGGACTGTCCCCACCTTGTGGTCCCCGCGCACGCGGGGGTGGTCCCGCCGCCCCGCCGATCTACCGGGCGATCTGCGGGTGGTCCCCGCGCACGCGGGGGTGGTCCCGACACCATGGTCACGCGGCAGCGGACGCCCTGGTGGTCCCCGCGCACGCGGGGGTGGTCCTTCCAGGTCCCGCGCGGCGCCGCAGGCGGGGCGGTGGTCCCCGCGCACGCGGGGGTGGTCCCTCCGGGTCCATCCCGTCGATCGTCAGGTGGGAGTGGTCCCCGCGCACGCGGGGGTGGTCCTCACCCCATACCGGTGCGCCCGGGACAAACTGTGTGGTCCCCGCGCACGCGGGGGTGGTCCGCGGGGGGCCTTTCGCGTGCCAGCCAGTGCACCGTGGTCCCCGCGCACGCGGGGGTGGTCCCGATGCGCCGCCCACCGCGAACGCCGTTCGCGCGGTGGTCCCCGCGCACGCGGGGGTGGTCCCTACCACCTGAAGGGCCGATGATGACCGACGAGGTGGTCCCCGCGCACGCGGGGGTGGTCCCTCACGTTTCTACCTCCCGATCAGTCCGGGTGGGTGGTCCCCGCGCACGCGGGGGTGGTCCCCGCAGGGGTCAGGGCCGGGGTGGACGGGTTGGGTGGTCCCCGCGCACGCGGGGGTGGTCCGCTCCCTGCTCGCATGGTGCAGCCGGTCCCCGCGTGGTCCCCGCGCACGCGGGGGTGGTCCCGCCCGGTGGTGCCGAGGGGTTGAAGTGCCGCCGTGGTCCCCGCGCACGCGGGGGTGGTCCCCCCAGCGGGGGCCACCGGCGGGGCCGCCGCGGGTGGTCCCCGCGCACGCGGGGGTGGTCCCGTCGGCGGCCACCTCGGCACCCGGCTGTGGGCGTGGTCCCCGCGCACGCGGGGGTGGTCCTTCTATCGGTGGTATGTGAACGGAAAGCCGTCGGTGGTCCCCGCGCACGCGGGGGTGGTCCGATCCGCCACCCCTGCGCCCGGGCCAGATCGACGTGGTCCCCGCGCACGCGGGGGTGGTCCCGTCCGGTAGGAGCTGTACTTCGGTGGGGTCAGGTGGTCCCCGCGCACGCGGGGGTGGTCCCGGTCCGGCGGCTCCGGCATGGATCAGGGGTTCGTGGTCCCCGCGCACGCGGGGGTGGTCCCGGGGCCAATTTCACCGCGATCTACGGCGGTGGGTGGTCCCCGCGTACGCGGGGGTGGTCTCGCACTCAAGCGCCTGGCCAAGCACCCCGACGCGTGGTCCCCGCGCACGCGGGGGTGATCCCGAGACGACCACCCCGGTGTGCGGTGCCGAGCCGTGGTCCCCGCGCACGTAATCAGATGGCCGTGGCATGAAACAGCCCCCACTACCTCTGATCAGAGTTGAAGGGGGCTCTCGTACCGGTAGTACGTCGAAGGCTGCATGGGCGCTCAGGCAGCGCCGAACTCGCCGCCCTTCACACCCTCCACGAAGGACGAGAACGCCGAGGCCGACAAGCTCAACACGGGGCTGGCCGAATCCTTCGAGTCACGGACAGGAACCGTGTGGTGCGATGCGACGAGGTCTGCCGCTACCTCCACGCAGGCCCCTCCGTTGGAGCTGTAGGAGGACTTAACCCAGTGCAACGATGACGAATTGTTCAGCACGGTGAACTGCCCCTTCGAATCTTGTTGATCATGGCTACCGAGGCAGCTTGAGATGGTGCCTCGGCTTGCAACAAATGGTAGTTCCGAAGCACCGGCAGAACGAACCGCCCATCACGCTCAAGGTAACCGCGCATCGATGACTCGGCGTATGCCATGAGCTGACGATCGGCCATCGTCAGGATGTACGCCGGCAGGGTCATCGACCGCAGCTCGCCAAGAGCGAACGGCGCCACCTGCAAGACGGTGTTGGGCTGCTCGGCGAAGTGAACCAACCTGGCCAACTGGGCGTCCATGACCGAAGGGTCACCGATGGGGCAGTAGAGGCAGCTCTCATCGAGGACCACGAACACCTCCGGCGCCGACTTTCGGGCAAGCATTGCTTGCCGCTTCGCGACAAGCTCTACCCGCTCCTGCGCCTGGTCGGGGGTGAGCGCACCACGCTTGGCTTCGCTCGCCACCAATGCCGCTGTGTACTCCGGGGTCTGAAGCAATCCCGGGATGACGCCCACTTCGTACAGCCGGATCTCGGCCGCGCGCCCCTCGTACGCCACGTACTCCGGGAACCCGTCCAACAGACTGCCGTGGTGCATCTCGCGCCACTGGCGCTCGAACGTGTCCGTCGTCCCGAGTAGGCCGAAGGCCCTGTCCGCGGCTCTCGCGAAGCGCAACGAAGGTGTTTTGCGGGTAGTTTCGACCCCAGAAATATGCCCACCGGAAATGCCCATGTGCGTGGAAAGCTCCGCCTGCGTCCAGCCGCGCGCCTCACGTGAGCTGCGCAGACGCGCTCCGAACGCCGCTAGCGGGGATGCCTCCGGGTTCAGATCCTTACGGTTCATCTTTCACCACCCCTGATTGATCTTTCTCGTCAGCCACGTTGATCGAGCCAGGACCGTGGGCCAACCTGAGCCTCTCAGTAGCAGCCTCGCTACGGAGAGGAGTGATCCCATGTGCGGAGAGAACGTAGCGGAACATCACCAACTCCGCCCCGGAGACCTCACATACGACACCGGCAAGGGTGCGCTCGGCATCGTCATGGACACGGGCACGGAAGCGGACGGTGGGTCGAGGGTTCCCTGTCCAAGACGGCCCGCACAGTCCTGCCCGTGACCACTGCAGACACCCCAATGCTCGGGGCGACGTTCCACTCAACCGATTTGGAGAACGTAGATGAGCAAGCTCGCACCGTCCGCCTTCCCCTCACAGGTACAGCGCACCACGATCGCTGACCGGTCGGCGGGCACTGTCCGTCCGTTCGGTCTGACCACCGCCCTGCCCATCCGGGACGTGGAGGGTGACGCGGACACCACGACCCCGCTGTCCCTGTGCCTGACACGGCAGATCACGGTGACCGAGAGCGGACACCCGTTCATTCACGCGCCGTCGATGAAGACGGCGTTCACCAGCCAGACCCAGACGCGGGAGGACATGCAATTGGCGACCGACACGGAGAACGACACTGACTGACGGCGCCCGGCCTACCTGACGAAGGGAACGTGACGCCGTGACGGTCCTGGTGCTGACCCGCCCCGACCTGGACGCGACTGCTGATCTGGTCATTGCCGAGCTCAACGACCGGGGGGTCCCGGTGCACCGCGCCGACCCGGGAGACTTCCCGGAGCGGGCGGAGTTCGGTGCCACGCTCGGCACCGGCCAGGTGGACTGGTCGAGCACGTGGCGCGGTCAGCACCGGGGCCTGCGGATGCGGGACGTGACGGCGGTCTACTACCGCCGTCCCAGCCCGTTCGCCCTGCATCCCGGGCTCTCCGCCGAGGACGCCCGATGGGCCTTCGACGAGGCCCGGGCGGGCTTCGGCGGAGTCCTGGCGTCGCTGCGGTGCACCTGGGTCAACCACCCGCACAACAACGCGGTGGCCGGCACCGCGCCGGTCGCGCTGGCCACGGCCCTGCGTTGCGGTTTGCGTGTCCCACGAACGCTCCTCACGAACCATGCGGATACGGCAAGGGAGTTCATCCGCGGCCTGCCGCGGAAGGTAGCGGCGTACAAGACCCTCGGCACAACGGGTCCGATCGGTACGGGCGGCGAACCGGTGGCGGTGTGGACCAGCCGAGTGGAAGCCGACGACATCACCGACGAAGTGGCGCGCACGGCCCACCTGTTCCAGGAGTGGATCGACAAGGAGCACGAGGTCCGACTCACCGCGGTGGGCTCGCAGATGTTCGCCGCCGAGATCCACGCCGGTTCGCCCGCTGCCCGGATCGACTTCCGACGTGACTACGACTCGCTGACCTACCGGCTCTGCCACGTGCCCGCGGGCGTCGCGCACGGCGTCCGCCGGCTGATGGAAACCCTCGGACTGCGCTACGTGGCCCTGGACTTCCTCGTTGATCAGGGCAACCGCGACTGGCACTTGATCGACGTCAACCCGGGCGGCCAGTTCGGGTTCGTCCCTGACCTTCGCGCGCCCATCACCCAGGCCCTCGCCGATGTTCTGGAAGGAAGGCAGTGACCACCATCTCCACCGCTTCGGAGGAAGCCCGCGCCCACCTGGTCCGGAGCATGACCGACGCCGGGGCGTTGACTTCACCGGGCTGGACGGACGCGTTCCGCGGCGTGCCCCGGGAGGCGTTCGTACCCAGCTTCCAGGTCCGTCACGGAGACCAGATCGACACCCTCACCGCGCAGGACCCCGGCTTCCACGCCGCGGTCTACCAGGACACCTCGCTGATCACCCGGTGGGACGCCGGTGGCACCGCCGTCAGCAGTTCCAGCGAGCCGTCCCTGATGGCCCGGATGCTGGAGGCGTTCCCCCTCACCCGCACCGACCGGGTCTTGGAGGTCGGCACGGGCACCGGATACAACACCGCCCTGCTCTGCCACCGCCTCGGCGACGACCAGGTCGTCAGCATCGACATCGACCCCGAGCTGACGGCAACAGCTCGGCGGAGCCTGGCCTCCGTCGGCTACGTGCCGGACCTCGTCACCGGCGACGGCACGCGCGGCGTCGGCGACCGCGCCCCGTACGGTGGAATCCTCGCCACCTGCGGAGTGCACCGCATCCCCGCGGAGTGGGTACGCCAGGTGCGGCCCGGGGGAACCATCGTCACGAACATCGGGACCGGCATCGTGCGCCTGAGCGTCGGCGCGGAGTCCGCGACGGGCGGGTTCCTGCCCGACCCGGCCGCATTCATGATCGCCCGGCCCACCCCCGAGCAGGTGGCGCACCGTGCGTCGTCGTACACCGCCCTCGTGATCAACGGCACCGGCCGGGACCGCCGGATCGACCTGCCGGACGCCCAGGACCCGCGCGGCTTCTACCAGGACCTGATGGAGGGCGGTGCGCTCGAAGTCGCCATGGCCCAGTACGACGTGCTCTCCATCGCCCTCACCGCCGGCGACACGGACGTGTACGGGCTCGTGCATCCGGACACCGGTTCGTGGGCCCGCATGACCCCGGCCGGGAAGTCCACGGCGGACGTCACCGTGGGCGGCCCGCGGGACCTGTGGACCGAGCGGGCGACGCTGACGGCACAGTGGATCGCCGCCGGACGGCCGGGGCCCGACGCCTACACCCTCACCGTCGAACTCGACGGTGCGCACACCCTCCGGCGCGAAGAGCCCACGACCACCTCGTGGCGGCTCTGACCCCCACCACCACGGCCGGAGCCGAACGGGGCCCGCCTCGGTGACAGTGGTGTGGGGGCGGACGCGAGGGAGAACCTTCCGCTGAACGTTCACAACCTTGGGTTGGCATGGGCCTTTAAACCCTTTGCCGGACTCTCAAGTTCTGAAGGAAAACCAGGTGTTGGCCGGCTAACGTCGCAGGTCGGGAAGGGGTGGTCCCCGCGCACGCGGGGGTGGTCCCCGCACGCGCGGGGGTGATCACCCCTGTTCGTGTGAGGGCTCGGTCAGCGACCGACCAGTACGTCCCCGAACCCGCTCCGGGCCGCGCCGGACATCGTTCGATGCAAGGACTCCGCTCGCGAGCGGACCAGCCCCTGGCGGTATGCCTCCGGAAGCCTCGTCCAGACGTCCGAAGCCAGCTCCGCCGCTGCCGACTGATCCCCGTCCGCCGACAGGCACAGAGCGGTGTCGATGGACAGGAGGGCGCGCGTCATCACCGAGGGGGACCGGGTCAGGGCGAGCGCCGCTTCCTGCTCCTCGTACGCCTCACGGGTCCGGCCCATCAGGGTGAACGCCTGGGAGAGGTGGACGTGGTGCTTCTGGAGCGGGTAGCCGAACCAGGTGTCGGCGGTCTGGGAGGTGTCAAGCCGGTCGGCGATGGACCGGGCGTCGGCGACCGCGCCCAGAGCGGCCTGGTGGTCCCCGGTCGAGGCGAGGGCCCGCGCGGTGACGGCGGCGGCGAGCGCGGCGGCAGCGGTCGGAGACTTCCCGGCTTCCGTACGGGAACGCACGGCCAGCGCCGCCGCGGTCTTCGGTGCCCCGTAGTTGAGCGGGACCATCGCGTGCCGGGCCAGGACCCAGGCCAGCATGTGCCGGTCCCCGGATTCCCGGGCCGCCTGTTCGGCGGTCGCGAACCATCCGTAGGCGTCCCGTTGGTCTCCCCGGTCGTGCTGGATGATCGCCACCAGACCGGTGATTCCCGCGGCCGTACGGGCCAGTTCAGCCCGGGTGGCCGCCGGATGCGGGCGGCCGAGCACCTCTCGTAACAGGCCGAGGTCGGCGGTCATCTCGTCGAGGACGACACTCGGCGGGCGCCCGTGGTACCCACCACGGTGCCTCTCGAAAGCGCCTGCCAGATACGCCAGATCACCGGCGTCGGAGCCGGAGAGGCCAGCGTCGATGCCCTGCCGCGCCTCGGCGATGCCCGGTAGCGCGGCCGTTCCCGCCGTCATCGCCGCCACACCGAAGAATCGTCGTCGTTCCACCGCCGTCTCCTCCTTCCCCTCTCCGTCCGGAGCCGCTCGGCGCTGCTGCCTGCGCCAGCGCCTGCTCGCGGCCACAGCGTGGACGATCTCCTCGACCGAACACCCGTAGCCCTTCGCCAGCAGCTCGTGCCAGACCGGTGTCGGCAGACGGCGTTCGGTCTCCCAGCGTTTGAGGTTCTCCGGGTCGAAGCACTTGCCCCCCTGGACCTTCTGTAGCACCAGGGCCTGTTTCTCGCGGGAACGTCCTTCGGCTTCCCGGATTTCCCTCAACAAGGCCCCGATGCCTTCTGGTGCCATCATGCCCATCCCCCAAGCGCCTGAAAGTCCCGTCTCTCATCCTGGCCCCCTGAAACGGCCCCCCACGCGGAAACGCACCCCTTCCTGGCACCGGTGGCCGGACCGGTCACGGAGTTGACTGGATAGCGGCCGGTCAGCAGACGGAAGACGGCACATGCCTTCCCGCGACGCGGCAGCTCACCGCTCAGGTCCGTCGGCCATCGGAGGGGTCCGTCATGCGCGTACGCGGCATAAGATTCTTCCCGCTCCGTGACCCGTCCTCCGTGCCGCTGGGCCGTCGGCAGCTCCGCGGCCTCCTCACCCAGCGGGGACTGCACGTGGACGAGGACTCCGGGATCGCACTGATCACCGTCACCTCGGAGCTGTTGGCGAACGGCCTACTGCACGGCACCGGGACCATGCTCACCGTCGGGGTACGCATCGGCCTCGGACACCGCCGAGTCCCGGTCGAGGTGTACGACGACTCGCTCGCCCTGCCGCACCGCCGAGCCGCTGGCCTCAACGCCCGGAGCGGACAAGGACTGTTGCTCATCGACCGGCTGGTCACTCGTCACGGCGCCGAGCGGACCGACCTGGACAAGCGGGTCTGGGCCGAGATCACTTGTTCCGCGACAGCCCCAGACCCAGTACCGGCTGTTCTCCCGTCGGCGGCCCCGCGCCTCTTCGACCGGCGGCCCCTCCGTCGGGGAAGCTCGCCTGACGCTCCGCCCCGGCCTTTGATCGTCCGGTCCGCGACGGCGTCACCGAGCAGACCGGGCAGCACCACCGCACCTTCCATCACCCAGAAGAAGGGAACACTTCATGAGCGAACCGATGAACGCCACCGTGAACACCGAGGACGAGCTGCTACCGGTAGAGATCGGTGAGATCGCCGAACTGACCGAGGGCCAGGACGGCACCGGGAGCGAGGACAAGCGGCGTATGTACAACTGACGCCCGCGAGGTGGTGCGGCCCTATCCAGGGGCCGCACCACCCCTTCCCGTTCGTGACTCCGTCCATGGAGGAAGACATGATCTTCGGAGGTTCCTGTACGGCCCGCCCCGGTGAACCCCGCCCGGTGGGCGCGGAGCCCGTCGCCGCCGGATCGTCCGTCTGGCGGCTCGGCCCGGGGCCAGCACGGGTTTCCGCTACTCGCGGCGGCCGACGCCGGGTCACGGTCCTCGGTTGCTCCGGCGGCTCGGACCAGGAAGTTGCTCGCCTGGCGGACACCCCGCTCCCGACCGACATCACGTGGCGATGGCCCGGCACGTACACCGTGGTGGACGAGAACGAAGAGCTGGTGGCGCTGTACACCGACCCGGCCGCCGCCCAGCCCATCTACCTGGCCCGGCATGAGAACGACTGGGTGTGGTGCAGCTCCGCCCGCGCCTTGGCCGCGCTCACCGGAGCCGGTATCGACACCCAGCGGCTGGCATGTGCCGTCTTCCTGCCCTCGGTCCCCGCACTCGCCAACGGGCGGACCTTCTTCGCCGGGGTGAAACAGCTTCCGCCCGGCAGCCGGATCGAGCTGCCGAGAAACGGGAGTGCTCCGCGCCGTGCCACCGTGTGGCGGCCCACCTCCGAAGGCGCACCGGAGCAACGCCTTCGCCAGGCCCTGAACGCGGCCGTGGTCCTGCGTACAGCGTCCGATCCGAACCTCGCGTGTGACATGTCCGGCGGACTGGACTCCACGTCCCTCGCCGTTCTGGCGGCGCAGGCACTCCCGCCGGGCAGCGACCTGAACGCCGTCACCATCCACCCCGAGGGCGACGAGACCGGAGCCGACCTGCGGTACGCCCGTCTCACCGCTGCCGCGCACACGGACCGAATCGTCCATCACCTGTTGCCGCTGACCGCCGAGCACCGCCCGTACACCCGGATCGCCACCGTCCCCGCGACGGACGAGCCCGCACCCTCGACCCTGACCCAGGCCCGCCTGACCGGACAATTCCGCTGGATGACGGAACGTCTGGGCACCCGTACCCATATGACCGGCGACGGAGGCGACAGCGTCCTGTTCCAGCCACCGATCCGACTCGCCGACCTCGTACGACACCGGAGCATCCGACGCCTGGTGGGCGAAGCCCTCGGTTGGGCCCGGCTACGGAGGAGGCCGGCGCTTCCCCTGTTGCGGGACGCCGTCACGGTCGCCAGGGCCGGTCGGCACGAGGCACTGGCCGATCTCGCCCGTACGGTGGGCACTCCCGGCCGCGACGATCACGGGCTGGTGCGCTGGTTCCCCTTGATGCCCTTCCCCTCCTGGGCCGAACCGGCGGCCCGGAAGAAGCTGGTTGCCGCCGCACAGGAGGCCGCATCAGCACCTGATCAGCTACCGGGGCTCGATTTCTCCGTACGGTCCCTGGTGGACGAGATCCGCGAGGTCGCCCGCACGGCGACCGCCGATGCAGCTCTGGCGCGAAGTTGCGGCATCGACCTCCACAACCCGTTCCTCGACGCGGTCGTGATGGACGCCGTGCTGCGGACACCGCTCGACCGCCGCCCGGCCGTCCACGAGTACAAGCCGCTGCTGCGACGTGCCATGGCGGACCTCCTGCCCCCGGAGGTCGCGGCCCGCACGACCAAGGGCAGCTTCGAGGCAGACCACTACACGGGGATGCGCGCCAACCTCCCGGATCTCCTGCCCCTCGCGGACGGGCACCTCGCCTCCTTCGGTCTCCTTGCCCCTGACCGGTTCCGCCGAAGCCTGCGGGAGGCGTCAGCTGGCGTGCCGATGCCGCTGGCCACAGTGGAGCAGGCACTCATGGCCGAAGCCTGGCTCGTCGCCCACCACCGCGAACCCGCCCCCGTCTGGACGTACGAGCCCGTGGGGAGCGCACATGGCTGACCTGCCCGAATTCGCCAGCGCACCCGGTTACGTCCGTTCCGTGGATTTCGAGCATGTCCTGGTGCTCCTGGACTACCGGACCGGACGGGTCCAGTGCCTGCTCCCCGCAGCCGCCGAACTGTGGCACGAGGCCGCCGCCACGGGACGCTTGGACGGCATGGAACCCACCCTCGCCACGCGACTCCTCGACGCCGGCCTTCTGGTGCCGACCACCGCTCCGACCCCATGGCCCCTGCCGGTGAGCGCCAAGGCGCCTCTCGCGAGCTGGGGCGGCACCGAGCACACCGCAGGCACGACCCGTCCGGGCGTGGCGTGCTCCCCCACAGCCGTGGCCGCCCTCGGAACCGTCCTCGGGATCATACGCGCGGGCACCCGACACACCGCCATGCACCGCCTCACAACCGTGATCAAGCACGCCGCGACAGCCGTCCGACGACCCGCCACCCCCACCGAGGCAGCCTTGGCCGTCAACGCCGTACGCCGGGCTGGCTGGTATTCACCGACTCGGACCGCATGCCTGGAGGAATCAGCCGCCGCCGTGCTACTTCTGGCCTCCCGCCGTCTCTCGGTCACCTGGTGTCACGGCGTCGCACCCGACCCCGTCCGACTGCACGCCTGGATCCAGACCGAGGACGGAGCCCCGGCCGCCGAACCGCCCTCGACCCTGTCCTTCACCCCCGCCCTCACCATCGGAGCCCGTCATCAGCGCCAGCACTGACCCCATCCTGTGGGTCTCCAACGACACCTGCGCCCTCGGCCCCTACCGCGCCGATCTCGTCGAGACGTACTGGCGCTGGGAACAGGACCCCGCCCTCCTCGTCGGCTACGGCCGCCAGACCCCCGAATCCCTGGAAGCCCGCACCGAGGGCATGGCCCACCAACTCCGCGGCGGCAACCCCCGCTTCACCGTCTACGACCTCACCAGCGGCGAGCCCGTCCCCGCCGGAGTCACCACCCTGCTCCCCGACGACTCCGTGCGCACCGCCGAATACGTCATCATGCTCGCCCCCGAAGCCCGCGGACGCGGCCTCGGCACCCAGGCCACCCGCCTCACCCTCGACTACGCCTTCCACATCACCAACCTCCGCATGGTCTGGCTCAAGGTCCTCGCCCCCAACAAACCCGGCATCCGCGCCTACGAGAAGGCCGGCTTCCACACCGTCGGCGCACTGCGCCAGGCCGGCTACTGGCTCGGCCAGGTCTGCGACGAGATCATCATGGACGCCATCGCCGACGACTTCACCGTCCCCTCCGTGATCTCCCCTCTGCTTGGCAAATAGAACGGAAGCGATACACCACAATTTCCACCAACCCTTCGAACGAATTGATCTCCACTTCAAGAGAAATCCTGGTAGCACCAAGGCAACCACCTTCCGCTTGACGCCTTCGCCGAATCAGCGAATATCCAACCCCGACCTGCGCACTCCTCCCCAACCACGCCATCGAATCAAAGACGTTGACCAGGGAGACTTGGATGACCAGGTCCACCGCCGGCGCCGGGCGGGGGCCGTGTACCGGCACCGGCTCAGTCAGACCGTGTCTTGAGCGAGTCCCCTTCGCCGAACTCGTTGGCTAGCTTCGTTCTTGCCGGTGCTCGTGCCTCGGCCGTTGGGGTACACAAGGGAGGCACTCCGCTGAGCGTTCACAACCTTGGGATTGACATGAGGCTTTTGGACTCTTTGCCGGACTTTCAAGTTCTCAATGAAAACCGGGTATTGGTCGGCTAACGTCGCAGGTCGGGAAGGGTGGTCCCCGCGCACGCGGGGGTGGTCCCCCCCGGTGCGCGCGGGGCGTTCCGGGGGTTCGGTGGTCCCCGCGCACGCGGGGGTGGTCCCCGCAGCGGGTTGCTTCCGCCCTGGGCGGTCTCGTGGTCCCCGCGCACGCGGGGGTGGTCCCCCTGCTCCAGACCATCGTGGCCCTCGCCGTCGGTGGTCCCCGCGCACGCGGGGGTGGTCCCTGTGCCACCCGGCGGAATCCGCTCTGCACTTTGTGGTCCCCGCGCACGCGGGGGTGGTCCATCCCGGGACACACCGCCCGAATGGACCGATACGTGGTCCCCGCGCACGCGGGGGTGGTCCCCGGGTGAGGTCCTCTGCCTCCTCTGCCAATCGGTGGTCCCCGCGCACGCGGGGGTGGTCCCTGGTAGACGCCTACGCCGGTCTGCGGGTCCAGGTGGTCCCCGCCGCACGCGGGGGTGGTCCCTATTCACGGCCTCCGCCTCGGCGCGGCCCCGGGCACGCGGGAGCGGACGCGGGTGGAGAGCGGGCCCGACTTCGCGTGCCCCTCACACGCGCGACAGTCCCGTAAACCCTGGGGTTGAGATACCCTTCGGTCGTGACCACCAACGACCGAACCGCCCGCCACCTCGACACCGCCATCGACGCCATCATTGACGAACTCGCCACCATCGCGGATCCCGTTGAACGGCAGAACGCCGCCCTTCACGTCCTCGACACCCTTCTCCCCGCCGCAAAAGACCGCGTCCGCGCCATGCGCGCCGAAGCCGTCGCGGAACTCCGCGAAGGCCGCACCCTCGCAGCGGTCGGACAGCTCCTAGGCGGCATCTCCGCCACCCGCGTCGACCAGATCCTCAACCCCGGGCGCAAGAAACGGTGACACCCCCTCCCGTCGAGACGGGACGGGGGTGTCACCACGCACGCGGGGGGTAGTCCCCCTGCCCCGAGAACCCACCGCCCCCACACGCAAGACTCTGGAAGCACTCCGCGAGAGCATGAGCCGTTGGCAGAACGACCCCATCGGGGACTGGCTTGTCAAGGCCCTCAAACCACTCGCCACTTGAAACCGTTGAACGCAGGAGATCGCCGTGCCCGCCACGCCACTGACCAGCGCCGAGCTTGCCCAGGCCCTCACCCACCTCCCCGGCTGGGCCGTGGAGGACGGAAAGCTGACCGCCGCCTTCAAGGCCGACCGCTCCGCCCTGCCCGCCCTGTACGCGGCCGTGGCGGCGGCCGAGGACGTGGCCAACCACCACGCCGAGGTCCAGATCCTCTACGGGACGATCGGCTTCGCCCTCAACACCCACGATGCCGGGGGCGCCATCACCGCACTCGACACCGCCATGGCCGCCCGCCTCACCACCCTCGCGAGCGAGCACGGCGCCCGCCCCGCGGAGGGCTGACGCACGACGGGCCCCGCCACCCGCGCGCCCCGCGGCCAGCGCCCCTGCACCCGCACCCGCACCCGCACCCGCACCCGCACCCGCACCACCGGAACAACGAGCATGGTGACCGACCAAGCCGAGCCAGGCCGAGCCGGAGCGGACGACCGAGCCGGCCTGAGCCCCCGTCCCGGGCAAAGGCCCCGGCCCGCCCCGGGCCAAGGGGCAAGGGCGCGAGCCCGCACGCGAGCGCCGCCCGTGCACGACAAGGCATCGGCACATGGCGGATTCGGTCATGGAACGCGGCGGCGAGCGGGACTAGCGTCGATGACGTCCAGTCATCCGCACCCGACCGGGGAGAGCACCAGCGATGAGTCAGCACACCGCCGAGGACGCCGGGACCTTCGAGAGTTACGTGGAAGCCGTTCTCGACGTGCTGGCCGCCGCGCCGGACCGACCGGTCGTCACCACGGCGGAGGGCGTGGTGATCCGGGCGGCGGACTTACACGACCAGGTGCTGCGACTCGCCGGGGAACTCGCGGCGGACGGGATCGGGCCGGGCTGCACGGTCACGCTGCTCACCGGCAACACCGTCGAGGCGGTCGTCGCCCGCTACGCGGCCAACCTGACCGGCGCCCGGGTGGTCAGCCTGTACGAGGGCATGAGCCCGGCGACGATGGCGCACATCATGGCGAGCGTCGACAGTTCACTCCTCCTGGTGGACGGTCAACGCCAGCGCACTGCATGGGAGTTGCAGGAACTTGCCGATGTGCCCCGAATGCTTTCGCTGGGTCCGGGCGACTTCGCCGAGGACGTGCTCGCCAGGGCCGCGCACCGCCCCGCGCTACCGATGCGCGGCCGGGTCGGCCCGGACGACCACTGCCGCATCGGGCACACCGGCGGCACCACGGGCATCCCCAAGGGCATCCCCGCGACCCACGGCCCCCTCCGGCGCGGCCTGGACTTCCGGTTCGAGAACGCCGGCGTCCCGCCCCGGCTGCTCGTCTGCACCTCGCTCTCCCACATCGCCGGGTTCCTGGTCGACCAGGCGCTCTACCAGAACGGTTCGGTGGTGCTGCGGCACGCGTTCGAGCCGGGTGAGGTGCTGGCCGCCGTCGAGCGGGAACGCGTCACGCACACCTGGCTGTTGCCGCCGCTGATCTACCAACTGCTGGACCACCCGGACCTGGCCACCACCGACCTGTCCAGCCTGACCCGGATCACCTACGGCGGCACGGCGGCCTCGCCGATCAGGATGCGGCGGGCGGCCGAGGTCCTGGGGCCCGTGCTCTACGGGATCTACGGGCAGTCCGAGGCCCAGCTGATCACCACGGTGTCGCCCGCGGAACTCCTGCGCACCGGCCCGGGCGGGCGGCTCACGGTGGGGCGGGCGGCACCCGGCGTGGAGATCGTCATCCGCGGCGCCGACGGCACCGACCTGCCGCCCGGGGAACCCGGCGAGATCGTGGTGCGCTCGCCCGCGGCGATGCCCGGCTACTGGAAGCAGCCGGAACTCACCGCCCAGGTGCTGCGGGACGGCTGGGTGCACACCGGTGACGTGGGCTGCCTCGACGAGGACGGCTACCTCTACATCGTGGACCGGATCAAGGAGATGGTCGTGGTGGTCGGGGGCCATGTGTACCCGTCCGAACTGGAGGACCTGCTGTTGGGCCACCCCACCGTCGCCCAGTGCACGGTCTTCGGCACCCGGGACGAGGACGCCGTGGAACACGTCCACGCCGCCGTCGTCCCCGTCCCCGGCCGGCGCCCGTCCCTGACCGAGATCCGTGACTACGTCACCACCCGCAAGGGGCGCCTGTACGCCCCCGACGCCCTGCACCTGGTGGACGCCCTCCCGCTCACGGCGGTGGGCAAGCCCGACCGGCGGCACCTGGCCGACCGCTTCCCCGGCTGAGGGGCCGAACGGACGGGGGCCCGGGCGGAGGCCCTCCGCTCGGGTGCCCGTCCCGGGGGCAACACTTGCCCCCGGCCGCGGACCGCTCCCGCAAGGCGGGTCACTTCGACGGGCGCGGGCACGCGAGCCAGTTCACGCCGATGCCGTTGTCCTGGGCGAAGGCCGGGGGCAGTGTCCCCTGGTCGCTACGGCGGACGCCGGCGGTGAACCCGGTGCGCTGGGCCCCGTAGAGGCCGGGGACGCAGAGTTCGGCGGCCCGGACGGTGCCGGTGAGGGTGGCGACGAAGGCGGGTTCGTCCGGCAGGTCGACCGACCCGTCCGCGGTGGCCTCGGTGAACAGGATGCGTGCGTCCTTGCCCTGCACCCAGGTGTCGGGGGCGGTGCGGCCGGCGGCGAAGGCCGTAGTGTCCTCGGGGCAGGCGATCCAGTTGATCCGCAGTCCCCGGCTCCGCGCCGTCTCCGGGTCGAGGTCGCTCTGGTCGCTGAGGCGGACGGCGACGGTGAAGCCGTCGCGGCGCGGGTCGACGACGGCGACCGTGCTGAGGTCGGCCGTCAACGCGTCGCCCACCACGGACGCGACGACCACGGGTGTCGTGGTGAAGCCAGCGGGGCCGGTGTCCACGTCGACCAAGACCACCCGGGTCCCGTCCGCCTCCTGTCGCCAGGCGTCGGGGTCGGTCCGGCCACAGGCGACGCCTTCGGCGTCCGGGGGGCAGGCGATCCAGTTCAGCCGGAACCCGTTCTCCACCGCTGCCGCGACGTCCAGGCCGGCCGGGTCGACCCAGCGCAGCCCGGCCCGGAACCCGTTCGGGGACTCCTGGTGGATGCCGGGCGCACCGAGGTTGGCCGCGTACCGGTGGCCGGCGACGGAGGCGACGTGGACGGGGGTCTGCTCGAAGCCCTCCCGGCTGCTGTCCGCCGTGACGACGAGGGTGTGGGCATCGGGGCCTTGGGCCCAGCCGGCCCCGCTCTGGCCCGCGACGACCTGGCCACCGTCCGGCACGGGTAGGGGCGGGACGTGGGTGTCCACCGTGGCGGAGGAGTGGGCGGAGGTGTTGGCACGGGTCGCCGAGGCGATCCGCGCGGTGGCCGTGAGGGTGCTCGCCGCGGCACTGCGGGAGACGGTGCCGCGGACGGTGATCCGCGCACTGCTGCCCTTGGGCAGGTTCAGCGGTTGGCGCAGCCCGTGCGTGGTGGAGCCGGGCCCGAGGACGGTCCCGCCGTGCGTTTCGCACTCCACGGTGACGTCGGAGAGGCCGCCGGGGATCGCTCCGGTGACCTCTGCGTCGGGGGCGTCGTTGGGGCCGTCGTTCTGCACCGTGATCGTGTAGCTGACGCGGTCGCCGACCTTGGCCGTTGCCGGGCCCCGCAGGTCCAGCGGCATGTCGGCGGGGAGTGCGACGTGCAGGCTCCTGATCGAGTGGGCCGCCCTGGCCCCGCCCGTGCTGGCCGAGAGGCCGAGTTTGAAGGTGGTCGGTAGGGCGACTTGTCCGGGGGCCGTGGTGAGGTCGTAGCCGTCGATGAGGAGTTCGGTGTCGGTCCCAATGGTGTGCCGCACCGTCAATTTCCCTTGCACAATGCTGACTTGGACGTGGGTGCGCTTCAGCCAGTTGGTCCGGAAGCCGCCGGAGACCTCCCTGCCGGTGAGCCATCGGAAGCCCGTGCGCAGGTTGCCGGAACCGCGCACGCCGAGCGTGTCGGGCGTGCGCCCCGGCCCGTTCGGGCCGGCCAGGTCGGAGGCGTAGTTGCCGTAGTTGTCGAAGCCGACGCCCACGTACCCCGCGGTGACCCCTCGTGTCGCCGTGCTGGGGTTGGTGCCCATGCGGGAGTAGCCGAGCGCCGCGCCGTAGGCGCCGGTGTCCGTGGTGTGCCGTCCGTCGATCAGATAGAGGCAGAATCCATCGCCGAAGTAGTCGAGGTCGGTGCCCTCGCAGGCGTAGTCGAACTCGATGCTGACACCGAGGCGGGAGGAGAACGACTGGTCGAGGTAGGCGGTACCGGCCTTGTCGTCCTCGTCGGGCGTCAGTTGCAGACAGCCGTCCGGCCCCGGGGTCAGCCTCGCGTCACCGCGCAGCACCCAGTGCGGGTTGGCCGTACGGCCGGCGGTGAACGACTCGTCGATCGGGAACGTGGCCTCGTCTGCGGTGGGGGCAGTGCTCATGGTCGTGGCCATGGGTGACTTCCAAGGGGCTGGGGTGCTGGTCGGGTGGACCGCCGAAGGCGGTGGCCGGCGCCGGAAGGCGCGGGGCGCTCAGCGCACACGGCCCCGCCCTAGCGAGGGGCTGGGGACGGGGCCGCGGTAACGGGTCCGTGGTCGTAGTCGTGGTCGCCGAGCGGATCAGTAGCCGGGGGGCACCGCGCTCCAGTACTGGGCGAAGGTCCCGTGGTAGATCTCGACGGAGACTCCGCCGCCGAACTCCCCGCTCCCGGTGAGGTAGAGGGCGTGGTGGGGGGCGAGCACCAAGGTGAACCGGCCCTCACCCCAGTACTCCGCCCGCCACTGCTGGTTCACGTTGGTGGGGTCGCAGGTCTGGAGCGTGACGGAGCCCTGGGAGCCGCCGCCCGGTGCGGTGAGGCACGTGCCCGTCGCCTTGTTCTTCAGGAGCTGCTGGCCTTCGGCGCCGCTGAGGCCCCAGAGCTGACGGTCGCTGTTCGGCGCGCGGTCGACCATGACGAGCCGGCCGCCGCTGTCGACGTCCATGGTGCGCGTGTTGGAGTTCGGCGGGGTGACCTCGTAGCGGACCCAGGTCTCGTTCTGCTGGGACGGCGGTGACGTCTGCGGAGCGGCCGCCACGGCCAGGCCGGGGGCACCGCCCAACAGGGCGGCGATGACGGCCGCGGTCGCGATGCGCTGGGCAGGAGACATGGTTGACCTCTCATGTCTTGGGGGATGTTCGAGAGGCGTGCGGGCCCGTCCGCGAACGGCGTCGGGCGCCCCGCGGTCCGTGGACCACGCCGGGGCCGCCCGAGAGGACGGATCGCTCACCGCCCCGGCTGCTGCGCCTCGAAGACCCGATGGGCACGCAGATGAATCGTGCTCACCCGACCAGGCTAGCCATATGTCCGGCCACCCGCAGCTCAGCGGGAACCTGCTGGTCACAGCCGTGCACGCGGCCCGCCGGGGCCGGCCGCCGCGCGACCGTCACCCCACGGTCCGGACGAACCACTGCTGGTCGAGCACGTCCACGTAGGGCTGGAGGACGACTCCGCTGCCGAGCTGCTCGCCCCCGGTGAGGGCGAGATCGAGGTTGTTCGAGGGGGCGATCTGGGCCTGGCCGGGCTTCACGTAGTGCAGGTCCCACTTCTGGTGCACGTCGTTCTTGTCGCAGGCCCGGACGGTGACGGAGCCCTGGGAGCCGCTCGGCGCGGTGAGGCAGGTGCCGGTCGCACGGTTCTTGACGAAGAGCTTCCCGCCGGTGCCGCTCAGGCTCCACTGCTGGCGTTCGCCCTTGGCATCCGGAACGCCCACGACGACCGTGCCGCTGCCGTTGACGTCCAGCTGCCTGGCCGGTGCGGCGGCCTCCGGGTAGATCCGGAACTGGTACCAGGTCTCGTTCCGCTGGGACGGCGGTGACGCCCCCGGGCTGGCCGCCACGGCCAGCCCGGAGGCACCGCCCAACAGCGCGGCCATGACGGCCGCGGTCGCGATGCGCTGGGCAGAAGACATGGTCGACCTCCCATGTCGTGGGGGATGTCCGGGAGAAGCGTGCGGGCTCCTCCCCGAACGGCGTCGGAAACGGCGGTGCGAGCCGTGGCACCGCGCCGAAGACCACCCGAGGCGGCCCGTCCGGCCACGGTCCAGGTTGCTGCTGCCGGGCCGCCAAGGCCCGGTAGGCACGGTGGGCGGGGGCGAGGTGGTGCTGCGTACCCGCTCGACCAGGCTAGCCAGGGGCCCGGCCGGTCGCAGCCCAGCGGGGACCGGCCGGCTGCGGCTGTGGGTACGGCGGGAGGACGCGGGCGAGGAACGAGGAGCGCCACGTGAACGGCATACTCGACATCGGGACGATGTTCCATGGCCGGCTGGAGGAAACCGACTGACGAACAACGCGGACAGCCTCAACGCCTCCACGTTCGGGGACTTGATGATGAGATGGGATGGTTGAACCTTTTGCCGGACTTTCAAGTTCTCATGAAAAACCGGGTGCTGGCCGCCTAACATCGCAGGTCGGGAAGGGTGTTCCCCGCGCACGCGGGGGTGGTCCGTCCCCCCGGGTGTACGCCAGTTCGATCATCCTGTGTTCCCCGCGCACGCGGGGGTGGTCCCAGGCGAAAGTGTGCCGGGGGCTCCGTCAGTTGGTGTTCCCCGCGCACGCGGGGGTGGTCCCCTGGCCTACGCGATCACGATCGCTGAGCAGCAGTGTTCCCCGCGCACGCGGGGGTGGTCCGCGTCCACGGCCGCAGCCACACGCAACCGCGCCGTGTTCCCCGCGCACGCGGGGGTGGTCCTGCCGTCATGGCCCTGAATCCGATCACCTTGATGTGTTCCCCGCGCACGCGGGGGTGGTCCCCTCTCGGGCCCGACGGCACGCTTCACCAACGGGTGTTCCCCGCGCACGCGGGGGTGGTCCCCTCTCGGGCCCGACGGCACGCTTCACCAACGGGTGTTCCCCGCGCACGCGGGGGTGGTCCCCTCTCGGGCCCGACGGCACGCTTCACCAACGGGTGTTCCCCGCGCACGCGGGGGTGGTCCCAGGTTGTCGGCGCCGGCCGCCCCGATCGGGCTGTGTTCCCCGCGCACGCGGGGGTGGTCCCTCGTTGCCGACGTTGGTGAGTTGGAGTTGGTTGTGTTCCCCGCGCACGCGGGGGTGGTCCCCACGTCGCGCCGCCGGAGATGGAACTCCTCGGGTGTTCCCCGCGTGAAGGAACGATCCAAGTAATCCCCGCGCACATGTGGCATGAAAAGATCCCCGCCAACTCGGATCGAAGTCGGCGGGGGCTCTCTCACACTGCCGGTTGTCCGTCGAAGGCCGCATTGACGCTCAGGCAGCGCCGAACTCGCCGCCCTTCACACCCGTCACGAAGGACGAGAACGCCGAGGCCGAGAAGCTCACCACAGGACCGGCCGCGTCCTTCGAGTCACGGACGGGGACCACACCCGTGGCGGACACGTCAGGAGCCCACTCGACGCATGCACCCCCGTTGTGGGTGCTGTAGGAAGACTTGACCCACCGCAGCGGAAGGGAGTTGGTCCTAGCCATTAGATGCCCTTTCGTAGCTGTTCGATCATGGCGACAGACTCCGCTTGGGACGCTGCCTCGATCTGTAGCCGATGGTAGTTCCTCACCAGCGGCAACACAGAGGGCAGTTCACGGTCCAGGTTCCCCTGGGTCTCCGACTCGACGTAGGACATCAGGGACCGGTCAGCCATCGTCAGGAGGCAGACGAGTCGGATGAACGGCTTCCGCTCCGCCATGGAGAACGGGGCGATCTGGAGGGCGGTATGCGACTGTCCGGCGAACTCAACCAGGTGTGCCAGTTGCGCATCCATGACGGCAGGGCCACCGATGGGCGTGCGAATGCAACTCTCGTCCAGGACTACGAAGATGATCGGCGACGGCGTTCGGACCAGCATGGCCTGCTGCTCTATCAGGTAGTCGACTCGCTCGTCCGCCTGTTCAGGACTGATGTCACCTCGCTGGACGTCACTGTCTGCCAACACCCGGGCGTACTCCGGCGTCTGAAGCAGACCGGGAACGAGGCCCGATTCGAACACTCGGATCTCCGCTGCCCGGCCCTGGTAGGTGACGTACTCCGGGTATCCCTCCAGCAAGCTGCTGTGGTGCATCTCGCGCCACTGGCGCTCGAAGGTGACGTCCGTCCCGGTCAGGCCGAACGCCTTGTCAGCGGCTTTCGCGAAGCGCAACGAAGGTGTTTTCCGGGTAGTTTCGACCCCTGAAATATGCCCCCCGGAAATGCCCATGTGCGTGGACAGCTCCGCCTGCGTCCACCCACGCGCCTCGCGTGAGCTGCGTAGACGCGCTCCGAACGCTGCTTGAGGCGATGCCTCCGGGTTCAGGTCCTTGCGGTTCATCCTTCACCACCCCTGGTTGATCTTTCTCGTCAGCCACGTTGATTGAGTCAGGACCGTGGGCCAATCTGAGCCTCCCAGTAGCAGTGTCGCTACGGAGAGGAGTGACCCCATGTGGGGAGAGAACGTAGCGGAACATCACCAACTCCGCGTCGGAGACCTCGCATACGACACCGTCAAGGGTGTACTCGGCGTGGTCATGGACACGAGTACGGAGGCGGGGCTGATCTACCTCCGCCCCCAGGGCGGCGGGGTCGAGTGGACCGTGCAGCGCGATCACGTCCGACTCGCCACTGCCACGGATCAGTTGAGGCCGACCCTGGCCGCGGTGAACGCGCAGAGCCTGCGCCGGGCGTCATGGGGGTGAACCGACGCTTCCGCCACGTCGAGTGGACCCTGAAGGCCCTGACGTTCCGCGAGGTGCAAGCGCACGTCCAGTGCGTCTCGGGGGTTCCGCAGTGCGGGGCGGTGCCGCCGCGGAGGCCCGAGCACCTGTCCCCGGACGGCGTCCTCACCTGGGCCGAGGAGCACTTCCGTGCGACGGGCCACCGGCGTTACGACCGGGTGGTGTTCGACACCGTGCAGTGGGACCCGCCCCAGGGCGTCGACCCGCGCGGCCTCCCCGGGGTGACGACGTGAGGCGGGCGCGGGCCCACGCCCGCCGCGTGCGCACCTACGCCCCCACGCCGGCGGCCGGCCCGGTACCCCTGCACCTTCCCGAGCTGCCGGAGGTCGAACGTCTGCACTTGGCCCGGGTGTTCGCTGAGGGACAAGTCGCCGGCACCGGCCTCCCCGCACGGTTCGTCCTCGGCACGTTCGCCAGCCCGTCCCCGCGCCGGGTGCTGCGGTGGCTGCGACGGCAGGCGTTGCGGATCGCGGACGGACTCGACCCCGACCCGTCCGCCTTCCCCTCCGCCTCCCCCGCGGCCCTCCGGCGGGACCCGGCCGGACGACGTTTCGGGGACGTGCCCACCGCCCTACGGGCCTGGGCACGCGACGACGGCCCCTGGTCCGCCGCACACCACCGGCTCGCCGCCGGCGAGCCCTTCCACCTCGTCGAGGTCGACCACACCGGCCGGTACGCGCTCACCGCCTGGTCCGTCGACGTACCCACCCCCGTCGTCCCCTCTCGGCAACCCTCACCCCTTGGCAGGACGCATGACGTACCGATCCGCTCGGCTTGACGAACTACGCAGCGCGCTCGACGTGTTGGGCGAGTGGCCGGGTGTAGGTCACTGGGAGGACGTGCGGCTCGTCGCCGGTCGCGTCGCCCCGCTGGTGTGGGAGGAGTTGCGGGAGAGGGAGGTGTGGCACCGGATGGAGGCGGCCGACCGCGCCGCCGTGTACTGGGCCCTGCACACCGGCCACCGCATCAGCCTCGGTTGGGACCCCGCCATCAGCAACTGGAAGCCCTTCGTCACCGAACTCCGCCGTGAGTGCGCCCACTTCGCCGCCCAGTGCGAGTCCAGGAACGGCCACCGCTGGCCGGAGGCGGAAGGCCGTGTCGACGAACACACCGAGGCCGTGCAGGCCCTCCTGTGGTACCGGTCCTTCCACCCCGCCTGGCGTCCCGAGGTGTTCCGCACCCTGAACCACGCCCACCTCACCGAACGCGACCCTGAGAACCATCCGCCCACCGCCTGGGACGCCCTCCACCACGTCCAACAACGCACCCTGGAAGGCGGCGACAAACCGCGTGCCGCCACGGGCCACCGGGCCACGGGGGACGGCATCGACGTGGCCGAACTGTTCGACGCGCTCCCGGAAGGCTGGCAGATCGAAGCCATCCGCCGCATGTCCACCGGCTACACCCCCGGCCACGCCGTCACCACGGCGGCGGAAGCCATCAACGCACTCCCCCGCTTCGGCGTCCCGCTCCGCCCCGTACCCCCACCCTGAACGCCCGGCCGACGCCCACCGTCGGGACGTCACCGGGTCGCACGCAGAAGGGTGTTCCGTCCGCCGTGTACCGATGCTCTTCAGCCGAGTTGAACAGGCAGCCAACGCAGTGGAGTTGGAAGACGTCAAACACTCCGACGGGGCGGTGTGCCCGGGACGGACGGATGCCGCACGCGAGGTGGTGTGCGGTCCTCGGTCCCGAAGGGCTCGGGCACGGCGGGAGCCCAGCCCTCCGCCCTGCCGCACACCCCCGGCCCGATCGCCGTCCGCCCTTCGATGAAGGAGCGGCGGCGGACGGGACGGGGTGCGGGTCCCGCCGCGGAGTCGCGGGGAGCGTTCCGCGACGGATGAGGGGCCGGCCTGCCTGGTGCACGGGCGGGTCGGCCCCGCCGCGCCCACCGGCCCCTCACAGGGTCGGGGCGCGCGGTGACTACGCGCCGCCCCGGGCACCCGGGGCCGGCCCGCCCACCACGAAGGAGCCCTTGCCCCACTCGGTGTAGACGAGCCCGCGTTCGCGGAGTTCCCGCACGGCTCGGCGGGCGGTCATCTTGGCCACCCCGTACATCACGGCCAGCTCGGCCTCCGAGGGAATCGCAGCGCCGGGCCCGTAGACGCCGGCGGCGATGTCCGCCGCGAGCGCGTCTCTGACTCGCATGTACGGAGCGCGCGGGGTGTGCGGACTGATCTGGGGCTCAGACATGGACGAAGCGTAGACAACCAGTTGACGAGCGAGCGACTTGGAGGAGGCGTAACTGTTGGCCCCACACGCCGGTTAGAGCGGTAGTTCAACTCACCTGCATCACAGAGAAACGCCCCGACAGACCGCGGCAACGGTCCATCGGGGCTCACCGAACCAGCTTGACTAAGGAGCTGATCGACGTATGTCCGATCGTATCGCCCATGCACTCGTTTGGGTGCTCGCCCACCTGCCGTTGACCCGCCGGACCCGGCCCGGCCGCCACACCGCGGAGCACCTCACCGCCCCGCCCGCCACCGCCCCCGGGCCCGTTCCGTCCACCAGCGCATGGCACCGCCCCTGGCCCGGCCCGAGTTCCGCGGAGGCCCGCGCGATTTTCCACGCGGAGGAGGCCCGGCACCTGAGCCCCGAACGCCGCGAGCGCTACTACGCCACCGCCTGGGCCGAGCGGGGCTACGACTACCCGTACGTCGCCCCCGGCGTCCACCAGGTCCGGACGGGCGCTGCCGCATGACCCGCGAGGCCCTCACCACCGCCCCGCCCACCGAATCGGGCACCCACTGCTGCCGCTGCGGCCGCTGGACCACCGCCCCCGTCGTGGTCGGCTACGGCAGCGGCAGCACCTCCGGCCCCGAGTTCATCACCCACCACGTCTGCCCCCAACACGTCACCGCCCCGGGTCCCTGCACCGCCGACCACGGTGCCGCCAAGTAGGCGGTTTGGTTGCGCAGTTGGCTGCCGAGTTCCTGTACCCCGTGGGGGTCGCGCGGGGTACAGGGTGCGGGGCGCAGGGCTGCCTGGCTCTCGGTTGGGGGGAGGGATACTTGTTGCCGTTGCCCGGCCTCGTTCCTCCGCCTCGGGGTGGGGGGCGGGGTCGGGGACGGTACGGGTACCTGCACGCTTGGCGTTGGGGGATTGATATACGGTTGGCAATTTTGGGGCTTTTGCCGGGCTTTCAAGTTCTGTATGAAAACCGGGTGTTGGTCGGCTAACGTCGCAGGTCGGGAAGGGTGGTCCCCGCGCACGCGGGGGTGGTCCCTCCCCGGCCGGGCCTACCCGATCGACACTCCTGTGTTCCCCGCGCACGCGGGGGTGGTCCCTTCTTGATCTCGCTCGGGATGATGTCGGAGCAGTGTTCCCCGCGCACGCGGGGGTGGTCCCGCAAGGCTCGGCTTCACCCCGATCTGCTCCTGGTGTTCCCCGCGCACGCGGGGGTGGTCCCAGCGGGAGCGGGCGGCCCGTGAACACCGCGAGGTGTTCCCCGCGCACGCGGGGGTGGTCCCATCCATCAGGTGTCCCCTTCTTCTTCTACGTGGTGTTCCCCGCGCACGCGGGGGTGGTCCCGGGGTCACCGTCGTCGAGGCGAAGCGGCTGCGGTGTTCCCCGCGCACGCGGGGGTGGTCCCCGGCCCGCTCCTGGGGTGATGATGATGGTGATGTGTTCCCCGCGCACGCGGGGGTGGTCCCGCCCAAGGCCCCGCGGGGATCAAAGTCCTGTTGTGTTCCCCGCGCACGCGGGGGTGGTCCCGCCGCCGCTGAGGCAGCCGTCGCGCAGCTCCGGTGTTCCCCGCGCACGCGGGGGTGGTCCGGCGAAGGGGAAGCGCGGGCGTTCTGGGCGGCGGTGTTCCCCGCGCACGCGGGGGTGGTCCCCTCCGCAGTCAGCACGGCCGGGCCGACGTGCAGTGGTCCCCGCGCACGCGGGAGTGGTCCACCGAGTCAAGCTCGCCGCCTGGACCAAGCGCCTGGTGGTCCCCGCGCACGCGGGGGTGGTCCCGTCTTGATCATGTGGCACTCATACCGGAAGGCGTGGTCCCCGCGCACGCGGGGGTGGTCCCGGCCCCGGACGAGTCGACGTCCGGGGCCAGCAGTGGTCCCCGCGCACGCGGGGGTGGTCCTCGGAATCAGGCCGCAGAATCGGTTCCGCTCATGTGGTCCCCGCGCACGCGGGGGTGGTCCCGCGGTCTTGTGGAAGGCGACGTTGACCTCGGTCGTGGTCCCCGCACACGCGGGGGTGGTCCCGGCTCCAGGCCGTTGACCCCCTTGTACGTGTGGTGGTCCCCGCGCACGCGGGGTAGCAGCCCTCACCCCCGCACTCGCGGCTCCCGGTCCCGGCGGGCGATGGCCGTCGCCACCTGGTCGATGGCGGAGCGCAGCAGCGTGCCGTAGTCGTCCTGGGGGAGGTGTGGGGTGTGGTGGCGGGCGGCGTCGATGTGTTCGGTGGCGGCGGTGAAGGAGCCGAGGCGGCGGTAGTTGTCGGCGAGGTTGAGGTGGAGGGACGGGTAGAAGGCGGCGAGGTTGAGGCCGGCGTGGTGCTGGTCAAGGCGTTGGGCGGTGAGGGCGTCAGCGGCGTCCAGGGCTCGGACGTCCCAGGTCAGGGCCTGGGCTGGGTCCTCGTAGAGGTCGGCCAGGTGGTGGCCGAGGGTGCAGCGGTGCAGGGGGTCACCGGTGGGGCCGATGGCGGTCCAGAGGTCCAACAGGGCTCGGCGGGCGACGGCAGCCTCCCCGGTTCGCCCCTCGGCGACGGCCTGCCCGATGGCGTCCATCGTCGGATCGGAGGGAACGGCGGGCACGGAGGACTCGGGGTCGGTGGAAGCGGCCGGGGTGGTGGTCATCTGGGTGAGGTCCTCGTCGTTCATGTGGTGGGCCGGACGGGCATGGCCAGGGTGGTGAGGTCGCCGCGGTCGGCCGAGCGGAGGGTGACCGGCCGGTCGGGTCCGCGCAGGTCAAGCATCAGGTCCGGGCCGACCGCGGTGCTGACGGCCGGGTGCAGGGTGGTCAACTCGAAGGTGATCCGCAGGTCCCGGCCGGTTACGACGGCGGGGAGTGGGCCGGAGGGCCGGACGGGGGCCGAGCCGGGAGGAGAGGCGAGCGGCGGGGTCGGGGACGGATCGAGGGAAGGGACAGCGGCGGGTTCGTCCTCGTCCGCGTGGACGTGCACGCCGCGCCCGGGGGCGAAGTGCAGGGAGATCCTGCGTCCGGGGTTGGCCTCCAGGGCGCCGAGGAACAGGTTCTTGGGGACGGTGGCGCGGGTGGTGGGCTCGGGCAGTTCGGCGAGCATCCGCCGGTAGTCGGGGAACTCCTCGGACAGCAGCCGACAAAGGTGTTCGTGCCCGTCCTCCCGGTCGGTGGGGCGCAGCCGGAGCCCGTGCGCGGTTGCTTCGACCAGTACCGTCGCACTGCGGCGCAACTCCGGTACTGATGAACGGAGTTCGTCCCCGTCGATCGTGCCGGACCAAGGGGTGGGGGCGGGCCGGGCGGGGACCAGGGTGCGGGTGGCGAGGCGGTATCGGTCGGTCGCGGTGAGCGTGAACGCCTCCGGGGTGGCCTCGACGTGCAGGCCGCCGAGTACCGGCAGGCAGGGTTCGCGTGCGGTGGCGGTGAGGACCTGTTCGACCGCAGCTGCCAGGACCGGGCCGGCCAGGGCGGCGAGCGGTGGGCCCGGCGCCTCGCCGGTCCGGGCCGCCTTGATCCGGGCGGCGGTGCGCCGGACGGCTTCCGCGTCCCCGAGGACCCTCGCGACGTGCGCGTCGATCAGTCGGACGGCCTCGTCGGGTCCGGCGCCGAGGACCGCCTCGGCGTCAGCGAGCGGCATGGCGATCTCGCGGAGCCGGCGGAGTTCGACGGTCCGGGCCACCTGGTCGGGGTGGTAGTAGCGGTAGCCGGAGACCGGGTCGACCTCGGCAGGGGGCAGGAGCCCGCAGTCGGCGTAGAACCGCAGGGCGCTGGGGGTCACGCCGGTACGGCGGGCGAAGGGCCCGATGGGCATCAGCTCGGAGTTCGACACCTCGTCATCGTCGGGCTTCGACCAACCTGAAGGTCAACACGGAGGTCCGCAGGAGGCTCACAGGATGCCGACCGCGCAGCCGCCCCACCCGCCGCCCATCACGTTCACCATGCCATGTGTCCCGGCACCGCCCCGCCAGCCGGGGTCGGGACGACGCACAACGCCTGCCCGGGTGCGCTGCTACTGCGGGTCGCCGCCGAAGGGTAGGGCGACGGCAAGCTGCGCCACGAGGGGGATACTTCTACTGAGGCCAGGACCACGGGGGGTTAAATGAACCTTTTGAACTCTTTGCCGGACTTTCAAGTTCTCAATGAAAACCGGGTGTTGGTCGGCTAACGTCGCAGGTCGGGAAGGGTGGTCCCCGCGCACGCGGGGGTGGTCCTCCGAGGCGCTCCAGGGCCGCCGATTCCTCTGAGTGGTCCCCGCGCACGCGGGGGTGGTCCCCCGATCCCCCCGCGCCGGTAGCAGTCCGCGCAGTGGTCCCCGCGCACGCGGGGGTGGTCCCTGCTCGCTGCGCTCCCCGAGGGCACTGGCTCGGTGGTCCCCGCGCACGCGGGGGTGGTCCCCCCCCACCGGGGGCTTCCGCCCCCCCCCGGCGGGGGTGGTCCCCGCGCACGCGGGGGTGGTCCCACGCCCCTCCGTCATCCCCGGACGGAACCGCTGTGGTCCCCGCGCACGCGGGGGTGGTCCACCGAACGAACGCGTCGTGCAGCGTCCGTCATAGTTGCTCCCCGCGCACTCTGGGACGGCCCCGGGGCCGTCCTCGGATGCCGGGACCGGCTTTGGTGGTCCCGGCGTGCGCGTAGGCACCGGCCCGGGACTCCGAACCCGGGCCGGGGCCGGGGCCAGGGCCCGGTGAAGGTTGTCGGCGCTGGCACAGGTACGCCACGGCGCCGACGGGGCTCCCGGGCCAGCGGGCCTTCCGGGCCGCCGGGTTGGGGCTTCGCCCCTCTCCCCCCAACGGCCCGGGGCCCCGTGCGTCGCGCACGCCACAGCCAGCGCCCGGCCAACGGGGTGTTCGCCAGAAGGGTTGGGGTCAGGACCTGTTGGCCTTGGAGGGGCCGAAGAATTCGAGTTCGGCGATGGCCAGCTGCTTGTCGGAGGCGGCCCCGTAGGCGGATTCGATGGTGAAGCGGACCTTGGTGACCACGCCGACGCGGAATGGGCGGGCCTGGGGGCTCGCGATCTTGTCCAGGGTGAGGTGGCGGGTCTTGGTCGAGCCGTCCTCCATCGTGATCGTCGCCTTGATGCGGTGCGGCACGGCCGATTTGTTGATCGTGTTGGCCCGTCCGGACTGACCCGAGGTGATCATCACGTCCAGCAGCCGGGTCGGCTCCGCGAAGGTGGCCTCGATCCACTCGCCCTTGCCGGACTGGGTGATGCCCGGCTCCCACCAGGTGTCGCTGACCTTGTCGATGAGCAGATCGGGCCGGTGGCCGGGGAAGAAGCGCGAGGCCGTGATGTCGTCGGGCGTGACCGCGACCCGCTTGGCGAAGTGGTCGCGGGCGTACCGGAAGCCGTCGGGGACGTACACGAAGCCGAGCACGATCAGCGTGGCCACCACGGCGACGGTGATCCAGGTGCCGATGCGGTCGAAGACCCGGCGCAGACGCGGGCGGTCGCCCGCCCACGGGGTCTCCTGACGCCGTGGGCCGAAGAGCCGGCGCCACCACGGCGGGCGCACCGTGGGCTGGTCCTTGTCGCTCGCTGCCAGGGGCATGGCGCAGCGGGCGCAGTAGTGGCGGTCGGGGCAGTTGGGGGTGGAACACCAGGGGCAGGCAGGGCCGTTGGTGGCCTCGGACTGGTGGCCGGGGGCGCGGACCTGCGGGCGGGCGGCGTCGGGGCGGCCGGGCAGGACCGGGGCGACGGCGGGGGGCGCCGCGGGCGCGGCGGGGTCGGAGACGGGGACCAGGAGGGAACGGGCCCGGTCCGACATGGTGTCCGTGAGTACGTGGGGGTTGGGGGAAGGAGAGGCGGGTGGTGTCGCGGCTGGGGTGACTGGAGGCACTGGAGTGGTGGGGGGCGCTGCCGCTACGGTCTCCTGGGGGTGCGGGGCGCCGGAGCGTTCCGGGGGCGGTCCGGCCGGGGTTGACGGTCCCCCGGTGGGGGCTGCCGGGGGCGCGGGTGTGGCAGGAGCCGCACCCGCTATGCCCGCCGCCCCCGCCGTGCTCGCCGCCGCGCCCACTCCGCCCGCCGCACCCGCCGGGTCGGGCGCGGGGGGCGACGGACGGCGGGCCTGGGGGCGGACGTGCTCGGCGCCGAGGGGGCCGTCCGGGGTGCCGGGAGCCGTGCCGTCCGGAGCGCCCGGGGCCGAAGCGGGAGTGGCGGCGGCGAGAGTGGCGTCCCGCCCCGTTCGGGCTGCCCGGGGTGCGGGTCGGCGGGGTGCCCTCGTTACCGAAGGCGGGGGACACGATGCGGGGGCGCGGGTCTGGTCCCAGCTGAGCACGGCGCCGCACGCGTCACAGAAGGGCTGGCCCGGTTCCGGGGGGTCCCGCACTCGGGGCAGTTCTGCGTGGTCATTTCTCCGGATTCCTTTCCGAGGCGGTCACTTCGACCGTGTAGGGCATGTGGGCGGGGCGGGCGGCGGCGACCAGGGCGTCCAGCCGGTGGGCGTCGGAGGGTTTCGGGTCGGGCAGCCGTACGGCGACGTGCAGGAACGGGCGGGGACGGCCCGGGAAGGGGCCGAGCGGGCGGGCGTTCCAGTCGGCGCCGCCGCTCTCGGTGATCTCCGGCTCCCGGACGCCGGGTTCCGGGTGCCGCTCCGCGACGCCTACCCCCACGAGCTTGCCCGAGCCGTAGGGGCGCCCCCGTTCAGCCCGTAGGTGCGGGGCGGCCTGACCCGTGGTCCAGCCCGGCTCGCGGTCGGGAGGAGGCATACTCGTGCCCGGCCCCGTTCTTCCGCCTCGGCGCGGGAAGGGGGGCGGGGGCGGGTACCTACACGCTCGAACTCGGGGGCATGAGGATGAGATTGTTGATTTTGAGGCTTTTGCCGGATTTTCAAGTTCTCAAGGAAAACCGGGTGTTGCCCGACTAACGCCGCAGGTCAGGAAGGGTGGTCCCCGCGCACGCGGGGGTGGTCCTTCGCGCCATCCGCACGGCTCAGAAATTGAGTCGTGGTCCCCGCGCACGCGGGGGTGGTCCGTACCTTCGACGATCCAGCCGGCGCCGCCGGTGGTGGTCCCCGCGCACGCGGGGGTGGTCCCGACGCCCACCCCGAGATCCTTGGCGGACTGCTGGTGGTCCCCGCGCACGCGGGGGTGGTCCCCCAGTTGCATTCTTGAGCTGTATTTGGACACCGTGGTCCCCGCGCACGCGGGGGTGGTCCCCCAGTTGCATTCTTGAGCTGTATTTGGACACCGTGGTCCCCGCGCACGCGGGGGTGGTCCCGCGACGCTGAGCCGGCAGGTGCCGGTGGCGTCGTGGTCCCCGCGCACGCGGGGGTGGTCCCATGGCTCACCGCCCTTGCAAGGTCTTGGCGATGTGGTCCCCGCGCACGCGGGGGTGGTCCCTCCGTACTCGCGGGATCGTTGTCCTTGTACGGGTGGTCCCCGCGCACGCGGGGGTGGTCCCAGCTCCCTCTTCGCGTTCGTGGCCCCGGTGATGTGGTCCCCGCGCCCGCGGGGGTGGTCCCTGCCGGGGGATGCTCTGCTTCGGGCCCCCGGCGTGGTCCCCGCGCACGCGGAAGTGGTCCCGTGAGCGGGGGGCCGGAGTACCAGCCTGGGGCGTGGTCCCCGCGCACGCGGGGGTGGTCCGCTTCCCGACCCCCCGCTCAGGCCGCGGGTCGGGTGGTCCCCGCGCACGCCGGGTTCGGCGCCGGGGTGAAGAACCTGGCGGCCGTAGTGGTCGGCGAGGTCGAGGTGGAGGGACGGAGAGAAGGCAGCGGAGGTGGAGGCCGGCCGGGAACGGGAGGTGGCCGAGTCGATGTCGGTCGGCCGGGCGAAGAGCCTGCGAACAGCCCTCCCACCAGCAGCTGTTCAACCGCGACCCTGCCCAGCTGCGAGTTCTGGGAGAACGTGCCTGCGTCCTGCTGACGTCTTGGCCGGTCAGGCTTGTGCGAGCCAAGCCCGGGCAGAGAGCCGGCATGGGTGATCTGATCGAGGAGTGGGCGGCACGGGTCGCGGAAGCCGAGCTCAGCCGCGCGCTTCCACGAAGGTGGGCGCACACGCAGGGAGTGGCCAATCGCGCGGTCGAAGTAGGTCAGGTTCTCGGCCAAGACGCCGGCCTCCTCGTCGCTGCCGCAACGCTGCACGACGTCGGCTACGCACCGCGGCTGGCCGTAACGGGGTTCCATCCGCTGGACGGAGCCCGATTCCTTCGCGACGAGCACGGGGCCGACGATCGGCTGGTGCGGATGGTCGCGAACCACTCGTTCGCGCTGTTGGAGGGCGAGGAGCGGGGGCTACGGGAGGAGCTCGCGAGCGAGTTCCCCTTGCTGGAGGACCCGCTGCTGGTGTGCGCGCTCGTGTACTGCGACATGACGACCACGCCTGACGGCGGCCGGACCACCGCCGAGGAGCGGGTCGCGGAGATCCTCGGCCGCTACGGGGACGACAGCGTGGTCGGGCGGTTCATCCGGCGTGCGGCGCCGGAGATCTTCGCCGCCGTGGGGCGGGTGGAGGCCGCGCTGGCGGCTCAGCCGAGGTAGGGGTAGGTGCCGGCGAGGTAGTCGCCGATCTGCTGGCGCATGCTGGCGTGGATGTCGTACCGGTCGAGGTCGGCCGGCCGGACGAAGCGGACTCCGTCGGCCTCGTCGTTGATCGTGGGCTCGCCACCGACGGGGCGGCCGATGTAGGTGTTCTCGTACTGCTGGCGGATCTCGCCGTCGGTGTACGCCACGATGTGGTTCGGGTTGGTGTAGACGCCGAGGAAGCCGGTGACCTCGGCGACGATCCCCGTCTCCTCCAGGCACTCGCGTACCGCGCACTCGGCGGCGGTCTCGCCGATGTCCTGGGCGCCGCCGGGCAGCGCCCACTGGCCGGTGTCACGGCGGCGCTGGAGCAGGATGGCGCCGTTGTCGTCGACGACCAGGAGGTTGCTTGCGGGGATGAGGGTGTTGGCCTTGGGAGCGTTCGGGTCGTTGTAGTACTCAGTCCTGCCCATGTGTGGCGGTCCCCTCGTGATCGGGCGTCCAGGGCCGTGCGCCGGTCCAGACGGCGTCGAAGCTCCGAGCGTAGTTGTCGAACCAGCCGGTGGCGTCCACTTTCCGCAGGTGGAACAGGGGGTTGGCACTCGCCGGCTGGCCCCAGACGTGGGGGTTGACCAGGAGGTCGTCGTCGTACCGGAAGAGGGAGTTGCAGAGCGTGGTGTCGTGGAGCCGCACCTCGCATCCGGCTTCGGACAACAGCGGGCGGTAGTACGTGAGGGAGGCGCGGATCTTGGCGGCGAGGGTGTCGCCGATGCCCTCCTCGCGGCCCCGGGTGGCGGCAGCGTGGCCGCTCGGGTCGCCGAAGCAGAGGCGTACGCGCACCCCGCTGGCCGCGCGCTCGGCGAGCATCCTGGCGACGTGCGGATTGGTCTGGGCGAAGAAGGTGCCGGAGAAGATCAGGACGTCAATCTGCCGCTGGGTGTCCTGGAGGAGGGCGAGCCACCGAGGCCGAAGCAGGTTCCTACGCCGTTGAGCCCCGCCATGGTCACAGAAGGCGGCGAGGGCGGAGGCGCCGGCCGGGCACGGGGAGGTGGCCGGTCGGTGTCGATCGGCGACGGGCCGGGCGAAGGGCCTCGGTACGCTCGCAGGATGCCGACCGCGCAGCCGCGCCCACCCGCCGCCCCTCGGACCGACCACCGGACCGACCACCAGGCCGTTCGCCCTGGCCTTCGCCCGGCCGTCCGTCCGGGCATCGCCCCGCCCGCCGGGGGCCGGAACGACGCCTGCCCGGGTGCGCTGCGGCTGCACTCGGCCGACGACGGGGCACTCGCCCGGGTGCGGATGCCCGGCGGGGTGCTGACCGTCGCCCAGGCGGAGGGGCTGGGGGCCGCCGCCGAGCGGTGGGGCGACGGCGAGCTGCACCTCACCTCGCGGGGCAACGTCCAACTGCGAGGCTTGGACGAGGGCTGCGGGGCGGGGCTGGCGGCAGCGCTGGACGCGGCGGGGCTGCTGCCCTCCGCGGCGCACGAACGGGTGCGGAACGTCGTCGCCTCGCCGCTCTCCGGGCTGGACGGTCTCGGGCACCGGGCCGTCGGGGCGTGGCTGCGCGAGCTGGACGATCTGGTGTGCGCGAGCGGGCGGACGCCCGCCCTGTCGGGACGGTTCCTGTTCGCGGTGGACGACGGGCGGGGCGACACCGACGCGCTGGAACCGGACATCGCCCTGGTCGCCGGAGCGGAGGGCACCGCGACCGTCCGCATCGGCGCCGGCCCGGACCGTACCGTCCTGGCCGTGCCCGCGGAGGCGGCGCCCCGGGTCGCCGTGCACGCCGCCGAGGCGTTCCTCGCCGCGGCCGAGGCCGCCCGGGCCGGGGGTGCCGAGCGGGTGTGGCGGGTCGGTGAACTGCCCGGTGGGGCCGGGGCCGTCCGGGCGCTCGCGCTCGACGCCGTCCGCCGGGCCGGGGTCGGCGACCTCCTCGACGTCACCGAACTCACCGACTTGTCCGCCTCCGCCGGCGCCTCTGCCTCTGCCTCCGGTGGGGGTGCCGCGCGCGGGCGGGTTCCGGTCGCCGGGGTGCTGCCCGGGGGGCTCAGCGTGCTCGTCCCCTTGGGGCGGCTCGCCCCGCACCAGTGGTCGGCGCTGTTGGAGGCCGCGGCCGGGTCCGGGGGCGAGCTGCGGCTGACGCCGTGGCGCGGGGTGGTGGTGCCCGGTGCGGGGGCCGTCGAGTCGGCCGCCCTCGCCGCGACCGGGCTGGTCACCGCGCCGGACGGGCCCTGGGAAGGGGTCACCGCCTGCGTCGGGCGGCCCGGCTGCGCCAAAGCGTTGGCGGATGTCCGGGCCGACGCCGCCGCCACCGTGCGCACCGTCCCGGACGCCGCCCTGCCGGTGCACCTCCCGGGCGGCCTGCCGGTGCACGGGTCAAACGCCCTGCCGGTGCACTGGTCGGGGTGCGACCGCCGGTGCGGGCGGCCCCGCGGCGACCGGGTCGACGTGGTCGCCACCGGCACCGGATACCAGGTCAGCGCGGTGCGCGGGGGGACGGTGCGGGGCACCTCGGTGACGGAAGCCGCAGCGCTCGCGACTACCGTTGCGGCGGCACGGGCAGGACGATGAGGCACCCGGGGTCCCCGAGGACGGGCCCCGCGCCCGCCGAGTGACCAGTGATGGACGAGCGAGCCGAGAGGGCCGACAGAGCAGTGTTCGACTACGAGAAGGACGGGGCGGAGATCTACCGCCAGTCCTTTGCCACCATCCGCGCCGAGGCGGACCTGTCCGGGCTGCCGGCCGACGTCGCCCGGGTCGCGGTCCGGATGATCCACGCCTGCGGCATGGTCGACCTGGTCCGTGACCTGGCCCACTCCCCCGGTGTGGTGGCCCGCGCCCGTGCGGCGCTGCTCGCCGGGGCGCCGATCCTGTGCGACGCCAACATGGTCGCCAGCGGGGTGACCCGCAAGCGGCTGCCCGCCGACAACGAGGTGCTGTGCACCCTGTCCGACCCGGCGGTGCCCAAGTTGGCCGCCGAGCTGGGCACCACCCGCAGCGCCGCCGCGCTGGAGCTGTGGCGGGACAAGTTGGAAGGTTCCGTGGTCGCGGTGGGCAACGCGCCGACCGCGCTGTTCCGGTTGCTGGAGATGGTCCGCGAGGGCGCTCCGCGCCCGGCGGCGGTGATCGGGGCGCCGGTCGGCTTCATCGGCGCCGCCGAGTCGAAGGACGCCCTGGCCGCCGACCCGTCCGGGTTGGAGTACCTGGTGGTGCGGGGGCGGCGGGGCGGCAGCGCCATGGCCGCCGCCGCGCTGAACGCCATCGCGAGCGAGGAAGAGTGAGCATGGACAGCGGCACGGGCACGGAGAGCGGCACCGGCACGAGCAGCGGCACCGGCGCGGTGACCGGACGGCTGTACGGGGTTGGGCTGGGGCCCGGGGACCCGTCGCTGATGACGGTGCGGGCCGTCGAGGTGATCGCCGCGGCGGACGTGGTGGCGTACCACAGCGCCCGGCACGGGCGGTCGATCGCCCGCTCGATCGCGGCCCGACACCTGCGCGAGGACCACATCGAGGAACGTCTGGTCTACCCGCTGACCGTCGAGACCACCGACCATCCCGGCGGCTACCGCGGGGCGATGGACGAGTTCTACGAGGAGGCCGCGGCCCGACTCGCCGCGCACCTGGACGCGGGGCGGGACGTCGCCGTCCTCGCCGAGGGCGATCCGCTGTTCTACGGCTCCTACCAGCACATGCACAAGCGGTTGGCGCACCGCTACCCGACCGAGGTGGTGCCCGGGGTGACCTCGGTCAGCGCCGCGGCGGCCCGCCTGGGCACCCCGCTGGTGGAGGCCGAGGAGGTGCTGACGATCCTGCCGGGCACGCTGCCCGAGGAAGAGTTGACTGCACGGCTCGCCGCCACCGACTCGGCGGTGGTGATGAAGCTGGGCCGCACCTTCGGCAAGGTGCGCCGCGCCCTGGACGCCTCCGGCCGGCTGGCCGAGGCCCGCTACGTGGAGCGGGCCACCATGGCGGGCGAGCGCACCGCGGAACTCGCGGAGGTCGCCGAGGACTCCGTCCCCTACTTCTCGGTGGCCGTGCTGCCGAGCCGGATCGACGCCGAACGGCCGGCGCGGGAGCGCGGCGAGGTCGTGGTGGTGGGCACCGGCCCGGCCGGCCCGCTGTGGCTGACGCCCGAGTCGCGGGGCGCCCTCGCCGACGCCGACGACCTCGTCGGCTACACCACCTACCTGGCGCGGGTGCCGCACCGCCCCGGCCAGGTGCGGCACGGCTCCGACAACCGGGTCGAGTCCGAGCGCGCCGAGTTCGCACTGCAACTCGCCGCCCGCGGGCGGAAGGTCGCCGTGGTCTCCGGCGGCGACCCGGGGGTGTTCGCCATGGCCACCGCCGTGCTGGAGGTGGCCTGCGAGGACGCCTACCGGGACGTGCCGGTGCGGGTGCTGCCCGGGGTGACGGCCGCCAACGCGGCGGCGGCCCGGGCCGGCGCCCCGCTCGGCCACGACTACGCCACCGTCTCGCTGTCCGACCGGCTGAAGCCGTGGGAGGTCATCGCCGAGCGGCTGCACGCGGCGGCCCGCGCGGACCTGGTCCTCGCCCTCTACAACCCGGGCTCCCGCTCCCGCACCTGGCAGGTGGGCAAGGCCCGCGAACTGCTGCTGGAGCACCGCGCCCCGGACACCCCGGTGGTGGTCGCCCGGGACGTGGGCGGCGAGGGCGAACGGGTCCGGATCGTCAGCCTCGCCGACCTCGACCCGGCCGAGGTCGACATGCGCACCCTGCTGCTCGTCGGCTCCTCGCAGACCCGGCGGGTGCGGCGCGGCGACGGCACCGGTGGCGAAACCGTCGTGTGGACGCCCCGCCGCTACCCCGAGGCGTGAGGGCGTGACCGGTACGGGGCCGGGCCCGCGGCCGGCCGGGGTTCAGCGCCGTGCGCGCACCCAGCGGGCGGCCTCCTCGGGCCCCGTCACCACCGGCACGCCCGCGGGCACCGGAGGGCGGCGCACGATCACCACGGGCACCCCCGCCTCGCGGGCCGCGGTCAGCTTGGGCGCGGTGGCGGGCCCGCCGCTGTCCTTGGTGACCAGGACGTCGACGCGGTGCGCGGCGAGGACTCCGCGCTCCCCGTCCAGGGTGAACGGGCCCCGGTCCAGCAGCACCTCGCAGCGCGGCGGAACGGGCGGCTCGGGCGGGTCGACCGAGCGCACCAGGAACCAGAGCCGGTCCAGTTCCGGGGTGCCCGTGAACGCGGCCAGCCCCATCCGGCCGGTGGTGAGGAACACCCGCTCGCCGAGGCCGGGCAGCAGGGCGGCGGCCGCGGCAAGCGAGTCGACGGGGTGCCAGTCGTCGCCGGGCACCGGCCGCCACCCGTCCCGGCGCAGCGCCACCAGCGGCACCCCGGTCGCGGCGGCCGCGGCGGCGGCGTGGAAGCTCATCCGCCCGGCGAACGGGTGCGTGGCGTCCACCAGCACGTCCACCCGCTCGGCGCGCAGCCACTCGGCGAGGCCCTCCGCCCCGCCGAAGCCGCCGATCCGCACCCGCCCGGGCGGCAGCCGGGGCGCGGCAACCCGTCCGGCCAGCGAGGATGTGACCAGGAGCCCGTCCGCGCTCCGGTCCTCCCCGGCGAGCAGGGCGGCGAGGCGGCGGGCCTCCGCCGTCCCGCCCAGGATCAACACGTGCACGGAACCGGACCCCCCTCATGACCACTGACCACCCGGACACGGGCACCGCGGGCGACGGCGTCGCCGGCGGGCGCGGAGCCCAACTCAAGCACACCGGTCTGCGCCCCGGCTGGACGACCGGCGCCTGCGCCACGGCCGCCACGACCGCCGCGTACACGGCGCTGCTCGGCGACGACTTCCCCGACCCGGTGACGATCACCCTGCCCCGCGGCCAGACCCCGTCCTTCGCCCTGGCCGTGGAGGAGCGGAACCCGGACGGCACGGCGACGGCCGGGGTGGTGAAGGACGCCGGCGACGACCCCGACGTCACCCACGGGGCACTGGTGCGGTCCACGGTGCGGCTGCTGGAGCCGGGCGCCGGGGTGGTGTTCCGGGCGGGCCCCGGCGTCGGCACCGTCACCCGCCCCGGGCTGCCGCTGCCGGTCGGCGAACCCGCGGTCAACCCGGTCCCGCGGCAGATGATCCGCGAGCACGTGGCCCGGGTCGCCGAGCGGTACGGCGCCGGCGGCGACGTCGAGGTCACCCTCTCCGTCGACCACGGCGAGGAACTCGCCCGCTCCACCTGGAACCCGCGGCTCGGCATCCTCGGCGGCCTGTCCATCCTCGGCACCACCGGCATCGTCGTGCCCTACTCGTGCTCCGCCTGGATCGACTCCATCCGACGCGGGATCGACGTGGCCCGGGCCGCCGGCCGCAGCCACGTCGCCGCCTGCACCGGCTCCACCTCCGAGCGCACCGTCACCGAGCTGTACGGGCTCCCCGAGGACGCCCTGCTCGACATGGGCGACTTCGCCGGCGCGGTCCTCAAGTACCTCCGCCGCCACCCCGTCGACCGGCTCACCGTCTGCGGCGGCTTCGCCAAGTTGTCCAAACTGGCCGTGGGCCATCTGGACTTGCACTCGGCCCGCTCCCAGGTGGACAAGCCGTTCCTCGCCTCCCTCGCCGCCGAGACCGGCGCCGACCCCGCCCTCACCGAAGCGATCGCCACCGCCAACACCGGCCTCGGCGCCCTCCGCCTCGCCGAGGCCGCCGCGGTGCCGCTCGGCGACCTGGTCGCCGCCGCCGCCCGGGACGAGGCCCTGACCGTGCTGCGCGGCGCCCCGGTCCGGGTCGACGTGGTCTGCATCGACCGGGCCGGGGCGATCGTGGGACGGGCGGGGACGGCCCCGTGACCGTCGCCCCGCGGGCCGCGAGGGGCTGAGCGCCGGGGCCGGCGGGGACGGACCGGCTCAGACGCCGTGCGTCGCCAGGCAGAAGGGGTGACCCGCCGGGTCCAGGAGCACCCGCCACGCCTCGGGGTTCGGCTGGAAGTCAGGCAGGACGGCGCCCAGGGCGAGCATCCGCTCCTGAGCGGCGTCCAGATCCTCGACGCCCAACTCCAGGTGGGCCTGCTTGCTGTGGGCGGGGTCGGGCCAGACGGGAGGGCGGAAGCCGGAGCCCGGGACGTCGCCAAACGGCAGTGGCGCACCTTCCGCGCCGACCGGGTGGTGAGCCTGCGCCTCACCAACGAACCGGCCGACCTGACCGATCCGCCCGACGCCGCGGCACTGGTCTCCCGGGGCATCGCGAGCGTGACCTACCCCGTGCACACCACGATCCGCCTCCCGCTCCCCCTGGAGCAGGCACTGCGCGTGGTTCCCCCCACCATCGGCACCCACCGCGCCGACGGCCCCGAAGCCACCGTGGTCGAGATCGGCGGCAACAGCACCGCCTGCCTCACCACCTACCTCCTCGGCCTGGCCGTCCCGCTCACCGTGCTGTCCCCGGACGAGGTGCGCCAGGCACTGAACCAGCACGCCTACGCCCTCCTGACGGCCAACCGCTGACGGCGCCGGCGGCCGGGGACGGCCAGCGCGCCGGCGCGGTCCCCGCCACGGGGTGACCCGGGGGAGCCCCCGCCACCCTCGGGATCGGTGGCGGGTCAGCGGTCCTCGGTGATCAGTGGTCCTCGGTGATGGTGGTGGCGATGCCGTTGCGGATGACGACCGTGGCGCCGAAGCCCTTCTTGGCGGCCTTCTCCAGCTCGGCTTCGTAGCACTGGGTGCCGCCCTGGCCGCCCTCCCCGGTGTTGCCGTCCCCGCAGGCGATGCCGTAGCCCCAGATCATGGTCTCCTCGGAGAGGAGGAACTGCTGCTCGACGCCCTTCAGGTCGGAGACGGTGTACTTGCCGGGGGCCAGGTAGGAGACGTTGCCGAACCAGGTTCCGTTGACGCCCTTGCCCTTGTTGATCCCCTCGATCACGGTGTCCCGGGAGCCGGACCCGGAGGACGAGCCCGAACCGGAGGACGAACCGGACCCGGAGCTGCCGGAGCCAGAGGTACCGGCGGAGCCCGAGGTACCGGAGCCCGAAGAGGTCGAGCCCGAGGTGCCGGTGTCCTTCCGGGCGGGGCGCCGCTCGGTCACCAGGGTCGCGATGCCGTTCCGCATCTCCACGTCGGCGTTCACGGGGCCCTTCTTCGTAGCCGCTTCCAACTGGTCGAGCGTGCAGGGCGCGTCGACCCTGGAGCCGGCATCCCCGCAGACGACTCCGGCGCCGTAGACCTCGGTGTCGTTCGACACCAGGAACTGCTGGCCGGTCTTGCCCGGGACGGCCACGAGGTACTTGCCCGGGGCGAGCAGGGTGACCCGGCCGTTCGTGAACGAGCCGCTGACGCCCGTCCCCTTCCTGGCGTTCGCCGCGTTCTCCGCCGCGGGAGTGGCGGCGGGAGCCCCCGCGCCCTTGTCGGTGGACCCGTCGCCCGAGTCGTTCTGGCAGGCGGTCATCAGCAGCACGGTGCCGATCGCGGCGGCGGTGACGGCGGTACGGCGCAGACGGCGGTTCAGCACGGGGTTCCCCCAACGGTGTGTGTGCGGTTCGGACGGAGCGGGCCACCGGACCGTGCCGGCCCGTCGCCCCCTTCCTGACCGTGAAGAGGGTGTCCGCAGCGGGCCGGTCACACCGGTGATTCCCTCAAGACGCCGCTGTGGCACGGCTGTTACCGCGCAACAGCCGTGCTCCGAAGGCGGGCCTGCCCCGTGTCCGCCTTGCGCACGGAGCGCCCGCCCGTGGGGCCGGGCCCTTGGATAGGGTCCGAGGATCCCCGAGGCCCGGGGACGCTCGACGAGGAGGTTCGCGGGGGATGGGTTTCCGACTGGCGGCGTACGCCGTGTGCATCGAGGACGGGCGGGTGCTGCTCGTCCGGTGCGGGAACAGCTGGACCCTGCCGGGCGGCCGGGTCGAGCACGGGGAGGACCCCTTCGACGCGGTGGTCCGGGAGGTGGCCGAGGAGACCGGCTGCACCGCGGTGGTGGAGCGACTGTTGGGCGTGGACTCGCGGCTGATCCCCGCGGCCGAGGCCCGAGCGGGGGTCGAGCACCAGAACGTCGGCGTCTTCTACCGGGTCCGCATCACCGGCGGCCGGTTCCGGCCGGAGCCGAACGGCGCTGTCACCGAAGCGGTGTGGACCCCGTTCTCCGAGGTCGCCGGCGTGCGCCGGTCGTCGCTGGTCGACGTCGGCCTCGCCCTGGCACGGACGCTGCCGGCGACCGGCCACGTCCCGCCCGTCCCGGTCGGCGGTCTGGTGCAGCACTGAGGCCGGCCGACGGAACCCGAGGCGGTCGATCGAGTGCGCCGCCGCACGCGGCCCGCCCCGCTGACCACCCCCGAAGCTCCCGCGACCCGCCGGATACAGTGCGGCGGTGACGTCCGAAGCCCCCCGCCCCCACCCCGTGGGACCCGTCGACCCCGCCGCTCCCGTGCCCCCCGCGCCCCCCGTGGCCCTGGTCGGCATCGGTGCGGACGGTTGGCCGGGCCTGCCCGAGGCGGCCCGGGCGGTGCTGCGTGCCGCCGAGGTGGTCCTCGGTGCGCCGCGCCAGCTCGACCTGTTGCCGGCGGCCGAGTGCGCGGGCGAGCGGGTGCCCTGGCCGTCCCCCTTGCGGCCCGCGGTGCCCGGGCTGCTCGCCGCCCACGCGGGGCGCCGCCTCGCGGTGCTGGCCAGCGGTGACCCCATGTTCCACGGCATCGGCCGGGCCCTCGTCGAGTCGGTCGGCCCGGCCGGGCTGGACGTCCACCCGCACCCGTCCTCCGTCTCGCTGGCCTGCGCCCGGCTGGGCTGGCCGGTCGAGGACACCGACGTGGTCAGCGCGGTGGGGCGGCCCGTGGAGCGGCTGGCCGCGGTGCTGCACCCGGGGCGCCGGGTGCTGGTGCTGAGCGCCGGGGCGGACGGGCCCGCCGCAGTGGCCGCGTTGCTGCGGGACCGCGGCTTCGGGCCGAGCACGGTGCGGGTGCTGGAACGGCTCGGCGCCCCCGACGAGCACCTGACCGACGGGGAGCGGGCCGAGAGCTGGGCGCGACCGCCCGGCGCCGCCTTGAACGTCGTGGCCGTGGAGTGCGAGCGGGCGCCGGACGCCGCGCCCTTGGGCACCGTGCCCGGGCTGCCCGACGACGCCTACGCGCACGACGGGCAGCTCACCAAGCGCCACGTGCGGGCCGCGACCCTCGCCGTCCTCGCACCCGAGCCCGGCGAACTGCTGTGGGACGTGGGCGGGGGGTCGGGGTCCCTGGCGATCGAGTGGCTGCGCGCCCATCCGGCCTGCCGGGCGGTGAGCGTGGAACGGGACCCGGAGCGCGCCGCGCGCATCGCCCGCAACGCGCGGACCCTGGGCGTGCCCGGTCTGCGCGTGGTGACCGGTGCGGCACCCGCCGCGCTGGACGGGCTGCCGGCGCCGGACGCGGTGTTCATCGGCGGCGGCCTCACCTCCGCCGGGCTGCTGGAACGCTGCTGGGAGGCGCTCGGCCCGGGCGGACGGCTGGTCGCCAACACGGTGACCCTGGAGTCCGAGGCGCTGCTCGCCGAGGCCCGCCACCGGTACGGCGGCGACCTCGTCCGGCTGGCCGTGGCGCACGCGGTGCCGGTGGGCCGGTTCACCGGTTGGCGTCAGGCGATGCCCGTCACCCAGTGGGCGGTGCGCAAGCCCCCGGCACGACAGACGCAGCAGGCACCACACGACAAGGGAGACGGCGCATGACCGTGTACTTCATCGGCGCGGGCCCCGGGGCCGCCGACCTGATCACCCTGCGGGGCGCCCGGCTGCTGGGCTCCTGCGGGGTGTGCCTGTACGCGGGCAGCCTGGTGCCCCGGGAACTGTTGGCCGAGTGCCCGCCGCAGGCCCGGCTGGTCGACACCGCCGACCTGACCCTGGACGAGATCACCGAGGAACTGGTGCGGGCGCACGCCGGCGGCCAGGACGTGGCGCGGCTGCACTCCGGCGACCCGTCCGTGTTCAGCGCGGTCGCCGAGCAGATGCGGCGGCTGGACGCGGCGGGCGTGCCGTACGAGATGGTGCCGGGGGTGCCCGCGTTCGCCGCCGCGGCGGCGGCGCTGGGGCGGGAGTTGACGGTGCCGACCGTGGGCCAGACCGTGGTGCTGACCCGCATCGCGCAACGGGCCACGCCCATGCCGCCCGGCGAGGACCTGGCGACGCTGGGCCGCAGCGGTGCGCTGCTGGTGGTGCACCTCGCGGCCCGGTACGCGGACCGGGTGGTCGCGGAACTCCTCCCCCACTACGGCGCGGACTGCCCCGCCGCGGTGGTGGCCTACGCCAGCCGCCCGGAGGAGGTGGTGCTGCGCGGGCCGCTGTCCGGCATCGCCGAGCAGGTCCGCGCGGCGGGCGTGCTGCGCACCGCGGTGATCATCGTGGGGCGCACCCTGGGCGCCGAGCAGTTCCCGGACAGCTACCTCTACTCCGCGGACCGGGACCGTTCGACCTGTTGAGGGCCGACGGTGCGTCAGCGCGGTGACGCACCCGGACGCGGCGCGTCGCGACGGGTCCGGCGGCGCCCCGCGGCCGTACGGTCGAACCCGCACCGAGGAGGGTTCCCCATGCGCGACGTGACCTATTCGATGAGCGTCTCCCTCGACGGCTACATCGTCGGGCCGGACGGCGGCTTCCAGTGGACGGCGCCCGACGCCGAGGTCTTCCGCCTCGCCGTCGACGAGACCCGCGGGGTGGGCGTCCACCTGTTGGGGCGCCGGCTGTACGAGTCGATGCTGTACTGGGAGGACGACGACCGGGTGCACTCCTCGGACCCGACGGAGCGCGAGTGGACCGCGCTCTGGAACCCGCTGCCCAAGGTGGTGTTCTCCACCACGCTGTCGACGGTGCGGGGCAACGCCCGGCTGGCCACCGGCAGCGTGGCGGAGGAGATCGAGCGCTTGCGGGCCGAGCCCGGGGAGGGCGACATCGCGATCGGCGGCGCGACCCTCGCCGCCGCCGCGGCGGCCTCGGACCTGATCGACGAGTACCGGATCAGGGTGTACCCGGTACTGGTCGGCGGGGGCACCCCGTTCTTCCCGCACGAGGAGCGTCGGGTGGACCTGGACCTCGTGGAGACCCGCGCCGTCGGTCCGCAGGTCGTCTACCTCCGCTACCGGGTGGCGCGCTGAGCGGTGCCCCCGCCGGTCCGGACGGGTTCCGGACCTCCCGCCGGGATGCTCCTATGGATGTCAAGCGGCTTCAGTGAGGTCGCTTTGAGTGGTTTGCGGGTTGGTGTCGGTGGTCCGGATCGACCGCATCAGGACGCGGTAGACCTCGCGGGCAACATGTCGTTTCAGGCAGCGCATGATGTCCTTGGTCGCGAGTCCGTCGGCGGTACGCCGTGCGACGTAGGCGCGGGTGCGTTCGTCCCAGCGCATGCGGCACAGCACGATGGTGTGCAGGGCATGGTTGGCGGCGCGGTCGCCGCCGCGGTTGAGGCGGTGCCGGTCCCGGCGGCCGGACGAGGCTGGTATCGGTGCCACCCCGCACAGGTGGGCGAAGGCGGCCTCGGAGCGTAGCCGGTCAGGGTTGTCGCCGACGGTGGCCAGGAGCTGTCCGGCCACGTCCGTGCCTACGCCCTTGAGGGCCAGCAGGTCCGGGGCGGCCTGGGCGGTGAGGGTCTTCAGCTCGGCCTGCAGCTCGTCGGCCTCCTCGGTCAGCGCCAGGATGCGTTTGCCCAGGCGGCGCAGGGCGGCCTTGACCGCGTGGGCGGGGTCGGTGAGGTCGTCGCCAGGTCGGAGCCGGGCGCATGCCCTGGCCAGGGCGGCGGTCGACAGTCCGCGCAGCTGGGCGCGCAGGGCTTCAGGTGCGGTAACCAGCAGCTGCCGGGCCTGGTTGACAGCCTGAGTGCGGGACTTGACCGCCGATCGGCGCACCACCCGCAGCGCGCGGACCGCTTCCACGATGCCGTCCCGGGTCTTGGGAGTGCCGCTGGCCCGGCCGGAGGCCACCGCCTCGGCGGCGGCGTAGGCGTCGATCGGGTCGGACTTGCCCTTCATCCGGCGCGTCTTGCGGTCCGGGCGGTCGACCTCGATCACCGTCAGCCCGGCCCGGCCCAGGGTGCGGGCGAGCTCAGCGCCGTAGGCGCCGGTGCTCTCCACCCCGACCCGGGTGACGTGCCCAAACGAGCGCAGCCAGGCCAGCAGTTGCCGGTATCCGGCACCGGTGGCGGGGAACTCGCGGTCGGCCAGGTGGCGGCCGAGCCGATCGATCACGGCCGCGTGGTGGGTCTCGCCGTGCGTGTCCACACCCCCTGTGACTTCCAGGGCCTGGTCCGTCATGCTGGTCACTGCCGTCCTCTCGCTGATCCCGGTAGGCGGCACGCGCCGGCCAGGCGGGCGGACAAGACAGTGGCGGGGCTTCTTGACCAAGCTCCTATAAGGTCACGGGCGCCCGTCCGGTCGCGTGCGGTGGCTCCTCCGCGCGGGCCGACGAATCCCGCAAAGGACAGCCAGTCGGCGTCGGTCAGTCCGTGAGTCAGACCCAGCGGAGAAGCCACGTCACATCCTCACTGTCAGTCCGCGACGATCCCCGCCCTGCGCGCCGCGGCCAACCACTGGGGGAACTCGGCCAGCAGCCGGTCGTAGAGGTCCGCGTCGGAGAGGCTCTTCGGCTCCGGGCCGGCGGCGAAGAACCCCGCGTTGTCCACGACCCTGCGGGACGGCACGGGGAGTTCGTCGAGCCTGCGCAGGAACCGGAACTCGTCCTCGCCGAAGCCGACGAACTGCCAGAAGACCGGCAGCTTCGCGGAGGTGCAGAGGACGTGCTCGGCCGCCGTTCTGGAGGACGGCGAGCCGTCCGTCTGGAAGACCACGAAGGCCGGGTGCCCCGCCCCCGAATCCTGGTGGTGGTCGATGACCGCCTGCATGGCGACGTGGTAGTTGGTGCGGCCCATGTGCCCCATCGAGGCGTGCAGGGGTGAGATCCGGTCGCGGTAGGCGTCGAGGCTGATCTCGGCCGTGCCGTCGACGTCCGTGGAGAAGAAGACCACCGGCACCACCCCGTCGTCGTCCAGGTTCGCCGCCAGGGCGAGGGTGCGCTCCGCCAGGTGCTGGACGGAACCGTCCCGGTAGAACGGGCGCATGCTCCCCGAGCGGTCCAGCACCAGGTACACGGCGGCGCGCTGGCCGTTGCCGACCTGGTTCTTGACCAGGGAGACCGCCGCTGTCTCGTAGAGGCCGACCAGGCCGGGGGCCCTGGTGGCGACCTTCTCCAGGCTGACCCCGGCGGTCCCCGCGGCCCCCTTCCGGTAGTCGATACGGGGGCGCTTGCGGTAATCGATGGCCATACGGAGGAATGGTTCACCAACAGGGCTTATCTCGGGGGCCGTTTACCCAACCGTTGTCCCGTCCCCCGGACGACGGCCGCCCGTGCCCGCCGGGCCGGGACGGCCCCCCGATCCGCGTCGACCGGTCCACCATCGTGCCCGTGCCACCGACCGTCGACACCCTCCCCCAGCAAGATCACCACCTTTGTGTGAACCCTCCCTGACATCACTCACGTCGGCGGGCTCCGGCTCCCTAGGGTGCCGCTTGACGTCGCCCTCCCGGCGAGCCGGCGAACCCGTACGAGGAGCCAACTGCCATGCCCACCACCGTCGTTGACATCTGGGGTCCGATCTCCCCCGACGCCCGTGCCTACCCCTCCGCGCCGGAGCCGCACGAGGAGTGGTCGCTCGCCGGCGGCACGGCCTGGGTCTTCTACAGCCCGCTCAACCGCCGGCAGCTCGTCCGGCCGGTCATCCTCTCCGACGGGTTCTCCGGCGGGTCGAGCAACCTCGACCAGCTCTGGAACGGTCTGGAGGAGAACGGGGACTTCCGCTTCATCTCCGAACTCCACGCGACCGGCCGGGACGTGATCGTCCTCGGCTACGACGACCGCACGGCGTCGATCACGGACAACGCCGACACCGTCATCGACTGCATCCGCCGCGCCCTGAACGAGCGGGTGGGCCGGTCGAAGCTGGTGGTGGGCGGGTTCAGCATGGGCGGGCTGGTCACCCGCTACGCGCTGGCCAAGATGGAGCAGGACCCGGGCCTGCCCGACCACGAGACCTCCCTCCACCTCTCCTACGACACCCCGCACGAGGGCGCCTGGTTCCCCGTCTCCATCCAGGGCTTCACCCACTTCGCGACGGACAAGTTCGGCGACCACCCCCTCGCGGGCCCCGTGCTGCGCCAGTTCTCCGCCCTGCTCAACAGCCCCGCCGCGAAGCAGATGGCACGTTGGCACATCCAGAAGGTGGACGACACCGCGGAGGCGGCTCCGGAGCGGGTGGCGTTCCTCCAGGCGCTCGAAGAGGTCGGTGACTGGCCCCGGAGCGTCCGCAAGATCGGTGTGGCCAACGGCGTGGACACCGGAACCGGCAACGGGGTCGCACCCGGTGCGACCGCGGTCAGGTGCAACGGCCGGACCCTGCTGGACACCTGGCTCAAGACCCAGGCCCAGGGCGACCAGGAGGTCGCCCGGCTCCAGAAGGCCGGCGAAGAGCCCGTCCTCGTCCGGACCGGCGGACTGCCCGAGGTCGACGGTGCCCCCGGCGGCCTGTTCGGCGCCCCCACCCCGGAGGGCGACCCCGGCAACTTCGGCCTGGCCGCGCTCCTCATGACCCTCCTCGGCAACGAGGTGGACGCGGACCGCATCGCCACCTCCTGTTTCATCCCCAGCATCAGTGCCGTCGCCGCCGGTGACATCAACGGCCAGGAGGCGCTGTACCAGCCGATCGCGCCGGACCGGAGCGCGCTCGACGCCTTCCTGTGCGCCAGCCGCAACGAGGGCCACACCCGCATGACCGAGGAACTCGGCGCCTGGATCGTGAACGAGATCGTCAGCAGCAGCTGAACCCCCGGGGGGAGGCGCGGGCGGACCCGCCCCCTCCCCCGGTGCGCCCGGGGCCGGACCACGGCCCCCGGCGCCCGTTCAGCCCGCCCGCCCCGGGCGCCCGCTCAGTCCACCTCGCCGTACTCCGCGACCTGCCGGAAGTGGACCAGCACGTCGAAGGTCCGCCCGAGGGCCACGTCCCGCAGCACGTCCGCCGGATCGCCCGAGTACCCGGAGGGCACCACGAACATGGGCCGGGCGGTGTCCAGCCAGGCGCCCGCGGCGCCGTCCCGCCGGACGCGGCGGAGGTCCACGTAGTAGTCGCGGTGGCGCACCCGGTCGAGCAGGTGCTCGTTGCTGCCGGGCGCGGCCGGGCCGGTGGAGAAGACGCCGAAGCGGAGGGCGTTCAGGTCGAAGGCGCGGTAGCGGGCCTGGTGGACGGAGGTCGCCACGGCCAGGTACCGCTCGCCCACCGCCTCCCGCAGGAACTCGCCCTGGACCCGGGGGTGGGTGTCCCGGTACGGGGTGCGGTGGCCGAGGTGCGCGTTGTGCGCGGAGACCACGATCCGGTCGCCGGTCCACCGCTGCCACCACACCGTGTGTGCGGCCATCGCCCGGTCCCGGTGGAGGTTGGCCCGGGCCTGCCGGGCCGGGTCGGGGTCGCCGGCGCCCAGCGCGTACACCGTCGCTGTGTCGGCGATGACCTTCGCCTCCTGGAGGGTCCACGGGTCCGCCCCGGGTTCCCGTTCCAGCAGGGCGTGCGCGGCCCGGGCGTCCCGGGCGATCGTCTCCAGTGCGGTGACGGGCTTGGCGGCCAGGGCCTCGACCCGCTCGCCCATCCCCCGGGGCAGCGCCAGCAAGGATGCGTACAGTCGGCGCAACTCGACGCCCGGAGACGGTCGTTGGGCATCCGCCCAGGCCAGCACCCGAGCGTACTGGGCGTGGTTGACGTCGTTCACGTCGTTGCCCACCACCCGGAGCCTGCGGTCCGGCGCCACGGTGCGGTTGTGGTCGCGCATCCAGGCGAAGAGGCGCAGGAACTCGGCGTTGTTCCAGTCCGCGTAGCTCCCCTGGAACTCCTCCCGCATGATCCGGCGCAGATCGCCCTCCCCGGTGCGCACATAGCGGTCCAGGAGGACCCCCGAGGACCAGGAGGTCTCCAGGGCGAAGGTCCGGAACCCCCGGGCGGCGACCAGCTGCCGGAAGATCCGGTCCTTGAGCTGGAACAGTTCCTTCGACCCGTGGGTGGCCTCCCCGACCCCGACGATGTCGGCCTTGCCGACCATCCGCACCAGGGGCGCCAAGTCCCCTGCCGGGGCGTCGGGTTCGGCGGTCGTCAGCGGATGGGCGCGGCGCTCCAGGGCGGCGACCACCGCCCGTTCCTCGCCCGCTCCCGCGGCGATCGGGTGGGCGGCGGGGACGGGCTGCGCCCCGGTCGCGGCGACGACGGGGCCGGTCAGTACGCTCGACACGGTCGCGGCGGCGAGCAGGACGGCGGTGAGCCGGGGGAAGGACCGACCGGAATCCCCGCGTACGGGACGCATCGGGCGGACGGAGGGCGTACGGGTGCGCACGGCGGCATCTCCTCGTGGGTGGGTGTCGATTCGCTCGACGGGCGTCATCGGCCCGGCAAACGAAGGCAGTGGGCGGCTCGACCCCGGGTGTCCCCTCGCTCCGGCGGCCGCCGCCCCCTCATCGTGACCGTCCGCCGTACCCACGAAGAAGACGCACCCGCCTCAGCAACCGCTAAGTTCTGCTCATGCACGTGGTCACGGTCCTCCTCGCGGACGGCGTCCCGGGACACCAACTCGGCGTTCCCGGTGCTGTCTTCGGTGCCGCCACCCGCGCCGGGGGCCGGGCCCGCTACGAGGTGCGGGCCTGTTCCGCCACCGGCACCGTCACCACCGCCGACCCGACCCTCACCCTCACTACGCCCTGGGGCCCGTCGGCCCTGGCGGACGGGGCCGACACCGTCCTCGTCACCAGCCCCGGCGACCACCTGGCGCCACCGCCGCCCCGGGTCACCGACGCCCTGCGGGCCGCCGCCGCACGGGGCTGCCGCATGACGGCCGTCGGCACCGGCACCTTCACCCTGGCCGCCGCCGGCCTCCTCGACGGCCGCCGCGCCACCACCTCCTGGCCGCACCTCGACGAGCTCGCCCGCCGCCATCCGCGCACCACCGTCGTACCGGTGGGCGACCCCACCGTCGCCGACCCGCCGTTCCACACCGCGCCCGGCCTGTTCGGCGGGATCGACCTGTGCGTGGAGCTGGTCACCGCGGACCACGGGGTGCGGGTCGCCGCCCAGGCCATGCGCCAACTCGTCCTCCCCGTCCACGAGCAGGTCATCGCGGACGAGACGGAACGGGAACGGGACCTCACCCGGCACAGCGACCTCGCCCCCACCCTGCGCTGGCTGGAGGCCAACCTCCACCGCCCGCTGGCCCTCGCCGACCTGGCCGCCCACGCCAAGATCAGCGTCAGCACCCTCACCCGCCGCTGCCGCGCCCAGACCGGCCTGCCCCCGCTGCGCTACCTGCTGCGCGCCCGCCTCCACCAGGCCCAACTCCTCCTGGAGAACACCAACACCCCCGTCGAGCAGATCGCCGCCCGCACCGGCTTCGGCTCCCCCGCCAACCTCCGCCACCACTTCCACCGCCTCACCGGCACCGGCCCCCGCGCCTACCGGGCCGCCTTCCGCCGGGCGGTCGCCACGGTCGTACCCCCGCCACCGGAGGAGCCCGACTGACCGTCTCCACCGGCAGATTGTCGATCGCCGGCGCCAGAACCGCGAAGGCGGACCACTGGCGGCACGCCCCTTCACCGGCCGCGCCGTCCCACCGCCCGCCGGCCCACCGCCCCCGGGCGACGCCCCAACGGGACGGGCGCCCGACCGGGACACACACCCCGGCCGAGCGCCCGCCACCACACCACGTCACGTCAACCGGTCGTGCGCCCCTCCCCCGCCGCGTACCCCACGAACGCCGCCCAGGTCCCCGCGCCGACCACCAGCGCGGGCCCCCGCTTGGCCTTCGAGTCCCGCACCCCCACCCGGGGGTGCACCACCGCGACCTCCACACAACTGTTGCCGGTGTCACCGGAGTGGGAGGACTTGAACCAGTTGCCCTCGGGGGCGAAGAGGGCGGCCACCTCCACACAACTGTTGCCGGTGCCGCCGGAGTAAGAGGACTTGAACCAGGCCGATTCAGGGGCCACCTCGGCGGCCGACAGGTAAGTAGTGATGGCTCCGCTACCTTCTCGCTAGTTCCTTGACGAAGGTGATGGTGTCCTCCACCCCGAGGGCGAGACCGACCATCGTGTCGAACCTCCGGGTGAAGCGTTCGACCTCTCGGGGCTTGTCCGAAGCGGACACGGCACCCCAGGCGTTGTCCGTCTGCACCCGGGCGGGCAGGCCATCGCCCAGGCGCAGGATCGCGAAGTCGTGGTGGGAGCGGTACCCCCGGCGGAAGGGCAGCACCTGGACGGAGACGTGGTCCAGCCCGGCGAGGCGGACGATCTCCTCGTACTGCTCGCGCATCACCTCGTCGTCCCCGACCGGAACGCGCAGCGCCGCCTCGCCCAGGATGACCCGGAGCCGGACCGGGTCCTCCCGCTCCAGCACCCGCCGCTTGCGCTCCATCCGCAGTTCGACGTTCCGCTGGACGAACTCGGCGGTCATGTCCTCCACCGGGCGGCCCGTCTCGTACAGGGCCTTGGCATAGGCGGGGGTCTGGAGGATTCCGTACACCACGGTCGGGTGGTACGCCGTGAGCGACAGGGTCTCCGCTTCCAGGCCGACGTAGTGCGGCATACCGGGCGGCATGAAGCTGCGGTAGCCGGTCAGCCAGTCGTCGTTGGGGGCCTCGCGGTTCAGCTCGACCAGTTCGTCCACCAGGTCCTGGTCGGTGACCCCGTACCGCTTCAGGAGGGTACGGAGGTTGCCCACGTTACGACGGAAGTTGAGTTCGCCCTTCTCGATCCGGGCGAGGGTCGCCTCGGACAGGTCGGGGAGGCCCCGGACCGCCTCGCGTCGGGTCATGCCCTTGGCGCCGACCCGTTCGACCCCCGGGCAGTTCTCCCGCAACTGCCTCAGCTGAATGCCCAATTCGAGACGTCGTCCGGACGCCCCTCGTTTGGCTCCCACCGTGCACCCTCCTGTGAGCTTCGTGCGGGTCCAGTATCGCCCCGCGACGGTCGATCGCACCCCTGCGCGGTCGGCCGGGTTGCCTGAGCACACGGGCGCATAGTCCATTTCGACACCCGTGCTGGTTAATCACCGGTGGCACGGTTGCGAACCAAACCAGCGGCACAACAGGCTAGTTGGTGGACGAGCGCAAAGCGTCCCGGTTGGGCCCTTCCACACCCGTGCGCCTGCCTCGCGCTCCCGCACGCCCACCCTCCGGAGGTTTCACGTGCCCGTCGTTCCCCCGCTCCCCTCCTCCCCGTCGACCCCGTCGACCGCCGGCCGCGCCCCGTCCGTCCGCCCCCGCACCGCACCGGAGGAGACGGGCTTCGACGTGACGCTCTCCCGGGTCGGGGCGCGCACGGACGTGGACCGGATGTGGCCCGGGCTGCTGCGGCGGGTGGGGAACACCTGCCTGGACAGTTGGGGAATGGGCGGGGTCCGGGACGACTTCGGCCTGTTGCTCTCGGAACTGGCCACCAACGGCTTCCGGCACGGCGGCGGGCCCACCGTGCGGGTACGGGTGTGGCGGACCGGGCACCGGGTGGGGATCGAGGTGGGCGGCGGCACCCCCCGCACGCCCTTCGCGGCCCCCGCCCCCGCCTCCCCCTTGGCCGAGGGCGGCCGGGGCCTGCACCTGGTGGGGGCCTTCGCCGACGCCTGGGGCGTCACCCCGGACGGCACCACCACCTGGTGCCTGCTCCCCGACCACCCGCAGGGCGGTGCCGACCGACCGTAGGCGAGGGGAGCGGAGCGGGCGGGGCCCCAGCAGCACGAACGACACGCATCCGCGGGTCGCCGACCCGCGCCACCGCGTGACGGAACCCTGTCCTTGCCTGGAGCGGAAAGGCTCCCCGCAGATGCACCGGCAGGGGCAGCAAATTCCCCCATCGACTGTTTCCGGCTGACAGTCGATGGGGCACCGAGCACCAACCAACGAAGGAGAGTGCGCCGTGTCAGGAGCAAGTATGGTGCGTCCGGCCCCCGAGAGGGTGGCCGAGCGGGCGCGAGGGATCTTGGCCACCATCGAGGCCGACCCCGAGTTCGGGCGCCTTTGGGACACATGCGCCAAGTACTCCTCCGACTGGGATGACTTCTACGGCTACCCGGTCATCCCGGACTACGACGCGATCGGCGACGCTCCCGCCCTGTTCAAGGAGACCGTTCGGGGAATGGCCCTGAAGAGCGCCGTGTTCGCGCTCACGGACGGGGACGAGGAGGCGGCGGAACTACCCCTCCCCGTGCCGGTCGACGTGATGTCCCACGCGCTCATGGCGCAGTTCACGTTGCTGTGCCGCATGCAGGAACGCGGCGGGTTCCAGTTCGTGCACATGACGGACATGGAGGAAGGCCCCGGGGGCGGCGCGTGGGACCACGGCGACTACACCCACCAGTGCTACAAGAGCGCGTTCGGCGACGTGCACCCGCGCTTCTGGATCGGAAGCGCGGAGACCGAACGGCGCCGCGCCGTGCTGGACGAGGTGTACGCCCGCATCGGTGTCACCGACCGCGGGAAAAGGGTGTCCATCCCGCTAGGCGCCGCCACCAGCTAGGCACGACAACCGGCGCGTCCTGTTCGGTCTCCACCGGGGCGGGCCCGAACCTGTCAGGTTCGAGTCCCACCTTGTGGGGGTGGACACATGCCGGGGTGCCATCGGGAGCGTAGCGGTAGCCGTCCTCGGAGTTGAACGGAGCTTCTCGGTTCGGACGGTCGTAGACCACGAACCCGGACCGGGGAAGCCGTTTCGACGGGCAGATACCGCACGCAGGGTCGTCGGCACCTGCGAAGGGTTCGTTCACAGACCCGGAGCTTAGTGCCGCATGACAGGCTCGGGGCCCGTTCCGGCCTTCCCACACGCGGAAGGCCGATGGGACGAATGGGTGTCCCACAGCGCGCGACGTGAGACACCCATGCCGCCCCAATCGCAGCGGGCAGGGCTACCCGCCCCCTTGGCCCTCGTCCCGGGCGCTCCGATCCGCGACGTACGTTCCACGCTGCGGAACGACGAACAGCATCCCCTCGGAGACCAGGACGGCGGTCGCCCGACGCACTGTCGGACGGGACAGTCCGAACTCATCGCAGAGACGAGTCTCTGACGAGATCGGACGACGGGGCTTCCAGTCACCGCGGGCGATACGCGCCCGCAGGATGCCGGCGAGCTGGTGAAACGGCGGCTCGGATGCATCCCGCTCGATCTCGTCATCAGGGCCGTAGTCCATCCGACCAACGGTAACCGGGTCCATCCGACAGAGCACAGCAAGCCATGTCAAAGTCTCGACACCAACAGAGAGGCCTCCCATGAATCCATGGATTCTGAGCGAGTGTGACCACCAGTACGAGACGTGGAGCGGTGCTGAGCGGTCCATCAAGTGCGGCCACACGCGACGCTAGTTGAGGACGGGAGGGGCACCGGTCGGTCGGTGCCCCTCCCCACAGAGTGGTGACCACATGAACGAGCGAGTCGATTGGGAAGAGTTGCCGGAGAATCTCCGCCGTGTGGTGGAGGCGTGCACCGGCACCGTCGTGGCATCGAAGAGCGTGCCGAGCGGGTTCAACTGTTCCACGGCCCTGACGCTGCACACCCTCCGCAGCGGGTGCCTGTTCTTCAAAGGGGTACGGGCGGACGACGGCGACGGGGTAGCGGGACTGGTGCGCGAGGAGCGGGTGAACGGAGCCTTGGGCGGCATCTGTCCGGCGGTCCGGCACCGCTTCGAGGCCGGCGGATGGACCTGTCTGGCGTTCGACCACATCGACGGGCGCCATGTCGACTACGGCCCCGACACGGGCGATCTTCCTGCCGTGGCTGACGCCCTACGGCGGATGAACCGCCTACCGGCACCCGGTCTTCCCCTCCCGCGACTCTCGGAACGCCTCGCCGACCATCTGCGTCCCGGTGAAGCGGACCACCTGGCCGGCACCCATCTCCTTCACACGGACACGAACCCCCACAACGTCCTCATCGACCGGGAGGGACACGCACACGTCATCGACTGGGCGATGCCCGTCCTTGGACCCGCATGGGTCGACGTCGCCTACACGGGCCGGTGGCTCATGCGCTTCGGACAGCGCCTGGACGACGTCGCCCGCTGGCTGAACGGGTTCACCAGCTGGCAGGAGGCCGACCCACGAGCGGTCGAGGCGTTCGTGAACGCGACCTGCCGCCAAGCAGCGGCACGCGTGGGCGAACGTGGTCATCGGTCAGCAACGCACAGTTCCGAAACCTGGTCGATGCGCTCGGCACCCGCACGCCACGGCGCACGTAGACCCGCCCACGGACCCCTTCGGGTGTCTGGACGAAACTACTCCTCCGCCTCGTCCCCGTCCGAGGGCCGGACGAACGTCCCCAGACTCGGGACGGTCGTGATCAGCCCCGACTCACGTAGCGCCCTGGTCGCCTTGCGGATCGTGTCCCGGTTGACCCCGAACTCAGCCGCCAACCTGACCTCCGAGAGCGGGAAGCGCTGCGGATACTCCCCGCGCTCGATCCTGCGGGATACCTCTTCGGCGATCTGCTGCCACTTGGGGCGCATGGGGTCGAACTCCACCCCCTGACGCTACCGAGGTGCTGACCATGACGCACTCCCGTCCCGGTCCGCCGACAGGGGTGGACAGGGGCGTATAGGGTATCCGTCGTCGAAGACGAAAACTCCCCGACAGACCGCGGGAACGGTCCATCGGGGCTCGCCGAACCAGCTTTAGGGAGCTGACCGACGTATGCGTGAGTTTATCGTCCGTGCACTCATGTGGGTGTCCGCCCACCTGACGTTGACCCGCCGGACCCGACCGGGGCGCCACACCGCCGAACACTTCGCCAACCGCCCCGCCGGGCCGCCGTCCGGCACCACCCCCGGACGGGTGAGCGCATGGGCCCGCCCGTGGACCGGCCCGAGCGCCGCCGAAGCCCGAGCGATCTTCCGTGCGGAGGAAGCCCGCCATCTGAGCCCCGAACAGCGCGAGCGCTACTACGCCACCGCCTGGGCCGAACGGGGCTACGACTACCCGTACACCGCCCCCGGGGTCCACCAGGTCCGGACAGGGGCGACCGCATGACCCGCGACGCGCTCACCAACGCCCCGCCCACCGAAGCGGGCACCCACTGCTGCCACTGCGGACGCTGGACCACCGCCCCCGTCGTCCTCGGGTACGGCAGCGTCAACGGCACCGGGTTCATCGCCCACCGCGTGTGCCCCCAACACGCCGGCGCATCCGGCCCCTGCACCGCCGACCACCACACCACCGGCTGACAGACCCACCAACGGCGGAAGGGCCGTGCCCGGCCTGTTCGGCGGGATCGACCCGTGCGCGGAACTGGTCACCGCGGACCACGGGGCGCGGGTCGCCGCCCAGACCGTGCGCCGACTCGTCCTCCCCGGCTGACTCCGCCGTCCGCCGTGCCCGTGGCGGGTCCGTCGCCGCGCGGGGTGCGGAGCGACGGACCCGCCGGTCGGGTCAGCGCCGGGCGGTGCGCCGGCGCCGGACGGCGAGCAGCACGCCGACGCCGACCGCCGCGAGCACGCCGGCGATGCCCGCGGTCACCGCGATCCCGTTGCTGCCGGTCGCGGCCAGCGGGCCGCCGGCCGCGGGCGAGGTCGACGCACCCGTTCCGGCGGACGGTTCGGCGGCCCCGCCGGTGGTGGAACCCCCGGTGGTCACGGCGGCGCCGTCGTCCGGCTCCGTCCCGTCGTCCCCGCCGGTGGTTCCGGCCCCGCCGGCACCGCTGCTGGTGGTGCCGTTCCCGCCGGAGCCCTGGCCCCCGCCGGTGCCGTCGCTCCCACCGGTGGCTCCACCCCCGCCGGACGCACCGGCCCCGCCGTTCCCGCCGGTGCTCTCGCTTCCCCCGGTGCTCTCGCTCCCGCCGGTGCCGCCGGTGTCCTCGCCCTCGACGCCGCTCCACCGTGCGAGGGCCTCGGCGCTCGTGGTGGCCCCGCTCGGCGCCACGAGGACGATCGACTGGGCGTGCTCCGCCGCAGTGGGCGTGCCTCCGGGCGAGGTGGGCACCGAGACGATGCGGCCGTGGTGCGCGGAGCCCGGGGCGGTGGCCGTGATCGTGGCGGTCCCCGACCGGTCGGTGCCGCGGAGGTCCAGATACAGGGCCTGACCGTCGACGACGGAGTTCGGGTCGAGCGCGGCGCCGTTCTCGTCGGTCAGCGTCGCCCCGGGGGTGACCGAGACCCGCACGGTGGGGCGGTTGGTGCTCACGACGAAGGGGCCGACGATCGTTCCGGCCTCCTGCGCGGTGCTCGGCGCGGAGATCGAGATGCTGGTGGCGGCTCCGGTCGGCGGCGTTCCCGTGCTCGCGTTCGCACCGGCGATCAGGTAGCGGTAGGCGGTCTCCGAGTCGCTGGTCTCCCACGCCCAGTCGGCGTCGAAGCCGAGGTCGGTGTACCGCCAGATCGCGTACTGCATCGCCTCGATGGCGTCGTTGCGCGCGATCCCGGGCACTCCCGCCGCGGTGCCGAACTCTTCGAGGCTCAGGGCCGGATAGCCGTGTTCGAGTACCCAGAGGACCTTGCCCTGGACTGCCGGATCGGTGAAGTGGTTGGACCCGAGGAAGTCCTCGGGTCCGCTCACCGTGCCGGTGATGTCCGTCAGCGCGGTCACGTCGTGCTCGATGCAGTAGGCCCAGAGGTCGGGCTCGCCCGGATCGTCGGGGTCCGCCGGCACGGGTGAGTGGACGGAGAAGATCCCGGTGCCGCTGTATCCCTGCCGGTCCTCGATGTACACGGTGTCGCCGCTCTGCGGAGGGTCGGCCTCGGCCGCTGCCACGGCCGTTCCGGGCACGAAGAGCACGACGACCGCGAGGAGACCCGTCGTCACCACGCCCGCACGTCGTGTCCATCGGCTCCGTGCCCTGCTGGCTATTTTCACGTCCGGTCCCTTCGTTCGACGACGAGCCGCCGACGCGGGCACGCGAGGACCCATGCCATCGACTCCTGCACCGAACACGATATAGACATATAACCGCCATTTGGCGCATTGGGAGCCTATCTGACGCTGTTTCCGTGACTGACCGTGGCCGTTCGACCCCCCGTCACCTCCCTCCGCGCGGCCCCGCCGGGCCAGCCCTGCCGCCGGGCCGGGCGGGGCCGCCGACACCCGGCCGTCACCACCACCCGGCGACCGCTCCCCGACCAGCGGCCCGGAACCGTCAACAACCCCTTCACCGGACACTGAGCGGGGTCCGGGCGGCGGACCCGCAGGGGCGAACCGCGCCCGAACGGCACGCGTAGAAGTTCGTGCAAGCCGCTGGACCGCCCGGGCGGTCCGGCGGCAAGCTCGTTCTGCTTGATCACCACCCCGAGCCACCGGAGGACACCAGTGACGTTGCACCGGCTGGGCAAGGACCCGGAGAGTCCCAACAACGGTTCCCCGACCGTCTACGTGGACGACGAGAGCGGAAACTACATCCTGCAAGGGTGGCGGGTGACGGACACGGCTCGGCTGGCGCAGTTGGACGTTCCCGCCCATGAAACCGTCATCGAGTTCCCGAAGCGCATGATGCGGTTCTTCCCGGAGGTGAACGGTGGCGACGGAGAAGACGTTTGACGGCTTGTTCCGTACCTCGAAGCACAGCGCTTACCACTTGGAGATGCGGGACGCCTACGCCCTGGACCGAGACTACGTCGAGTGGACGTCGGGCAACCGGTTCGACCCGGCAGAGCGTTGGCCCTGGTGGATCGAGTTGGTCTCCACCTCAGTGGCGCGCGGCGTCGACGTCCGCCGGGCGCGCATCGTCTCCGAACCGGTCTCCCCGTATGTGCGGTACGAGTACGAACTGACCGAAGGCCACAACGTCAAGGCCGGAGAGAGCGTGCGCTGGTTGCCCCGCCGGAAGGCCTCCGGGCTGGCGCTCCCCGGTAACGACCTGTGGCTCTTCGACGGCGCGTCCGTACTCTTCAACCACTTCGACGGCAACGGAGAGATGACCGGTGAGGAACTGGTCACCGACCCTGCCGTGGTGGAGCTGTGCGCATCCGCGTTCACCGCGGTGTGGGAGCGCGCCACACCGCACGCGGACTACCGGCCGGCGTGATCCGGAGCAGCCCGAATGAGTACGTCGTCCAGTGTCCGGCAGGCCCGGGAGGCCCTGGGCCTGCGCCTGCGCGAGATCCGGAAGGACTCGGGGCTCACCGCGCGGGCGTTGGCCTTCCGGGCCGGCTGGCACGAGAGCAAGTGCAGCCGCATCGAGAACGGGCGTACGGCGCCCTCGGACGAGGACCTCCGCGCCTGGGCGTCGCACTGCGGGGTGGAGGGGCAACTCGCCGACCTGATCGCCACCGCACGCAACATCGACGGTGCCCACGTCGAGTGGCGACGCATGGAGCGATCCGGTCTGCGGCGCGCCCAGGAGTCGGTGCTCCCGCTGTGGGAACGGACCCGGCACTTCCGCTCCTACTCCTCCTGGCTGGTCCCCGGGCCGTTCCAGACCCGCGCCTACGTCGAGGCGTTGCTCACGGCGATCCGTGACCGCCGCGCGCTGCCCGACGACCTGGAGGCGGCCGTACGGGTCCGCATGGACAAGCAACGGGTCCTGCACTCCGGCTCCCGCCGCTTCGCCGTCCTGCTGGAGGAGGGCGTCCTGCGCCACCGGATTGGCGGCGCCGACACCATGGCCGGTCAGCTCCACCACCTCCTGTCGATGGCGGCCCTGCCGAACGTCAGCCTGGGCGTGATCCCGTTGACGGCGGACCGCACGGCGCTGTGGCCGGTGGAGGACTTCTGGATCTTCGATGAGGTCCAGGTCAACGTCGAACTGGTCTCCGCGTTCCTCACGATCACCCAACCCCACGAGATCGACGCGTACGCCCGTGCCTTCGTCGACCTGGCGGCCCTGGCCGTGCACGGCGCCCCGGCCCGCGCCCTGGTCACCGCGGCCGTGGACGCCCTGGGGTGACCCCGCACACGTCGTCCCCGCCCGGGCGCGGGTGGCACCCTTGCAGCATGAATGCATCCGCCCCGGCGCCCACCCCCGCGCCCGCGCCCCGTCGTGCCCGTGTCCGCGCCCCCGAGCTGGTCGGCGAGGGCGGCTGGCTGAACACCGGCGGGAAGGAGCTGACCCTCGCGGACCTGCGGGGCCGCATCGTCATCCTGGACTTCTGGACCTTCTGCTGCGTGAACTGCCTGCACGTCCTGGACGAGCTGCGGGAGCTGGAGGAGAAGCACCGGGACACGGTGGTGATCGTCGGGGTGCACTCGCCGAAGTTCGTGCACGAGGCGGAGCACGCGGCGGTGGTGGACGCGGTGGAGCGGTACGGGGTGGAGCACCCGGTGCTGGACGATCCGCGGCTGGCGACCTGGCAGCAGTACGCGGTGCGGGCCTGGCCGACGCTGGTGGTGATCGACCCGGAGGGGTACGTCGTCGCGCAGCACGCGGGCGAGGGGCACGCGCACGCGCTGGAGCGGCTGGTGGTGGAGCTGGAGGCCGAGCACGCGGCGAAGGGCACCCTGCGGCGCGGGGACGGCCCGTACGTGGCGCCGGAGCCGGCTGCGACGGAGCTGCGCTTCCCGGGCAAGGCGCTGCTGTTGCCGTCCGGGAACTTCCTGGTGTCGGACACCACCCGGCACCAGCTGGTGGAGCTGGCGCCGGACGGGGAGGAGGTGCTGCGGCGGTTCGGCTCGGGCGAGCGGGGCTTCGCGGACGCGCCGGCGGGGCGGCCGGAGCTGGCGGCGTTCAGCGAGCCGCAGGGCCTGGCCGCGCTGCCGGACGGTTCGGTGGTGGTCGCGGACACGGTGAACCACGCGCTGCGCCGGCTGGACCCGGTGACGGGGGCGGTGACGACGCTGGCCGGCACCGGGCGCCAGTGGTGGCAGGGCTCGCCGACCGGCGGGCCGGCCCGGGAGGTGGACCTGTCCTCGCCGTGGGACGTGGCGTACTTCGGCGGGCGGGTGTGGATCGCCATGGCGGGCGTCCACCAGCTGTGGACGTACGACCCGGTGGAGGGCACGGTGGCGGTGGCGGCGGGCACCACCAACGAGGGGCTGGTGGACGGGCCGGCCGCGGAGGCGTGGTTCGCTCAGCCCTCGGGGTTGGCGGCGGGCGAGGACCGGCTGTGGGTCGCGGACTCGGAGACCAGCGCCCTGCGCTGGGTGACGGAGGACGGGACGGTGCACACCGCGGTGGGCACCGGGCTGTTCGACTTCGGGCACCGGGACGGGGACGCGGCCGAGGCGCTGTTGCAGCATCCGCTGGGGGTGACGGTGCTGCCGGACGGTTCGGTCGCGATCAGCGACACCTACAACCACGCGCTGCGCCGCTACGACCCGGTGAGCGGCCTGGTCAGCACCCTGGCGACGGACCTGCGGGAGCCCTCGGACGCGGTGGTGGTGGACGGGGACGTGGTGGTGGTGGAGTCCGCGCGGCACCGGTTGACCCGCTTGCGGTTGCCGGAGGAGGCGGTGCGGGTGGCGGCGGTGGCGCACCGCACGCGACGGGAGGCGACGGAGGTGGCGCCGGGGGCGCTGGTGGTGGACGTGGTGTTCCAGGCGCCGGCGGGGCAGAAGCTGGACACCCGGTACGGTCCGTCGACGCGGCTGCTGGTGTCGTCGACGCCGCCGGAACTGTTGCGGACGGGCGCGGGCGCGGGGACGGACCTGTCCCGTGCCCTGGAGCTGGACCCGGCGGTGTCGGAGGGGGTGCTGCACGTGTCGGCGATGGCGGCGTCCTGCGACGATGACCCGGCGAACCCCTATCCGGCGTGCCATGTGCACCAGCAGGACTGGGGGGTTCCGGTGCGGCTGGTGGCGGGCGCGGCCGAGCGGTTGCCGCTGGTGCTCGCGGGCATGGACCCGGGGGCGTAGCGCCCGGCCCGGGGCCCGGCCAGTGGCCGGGCCCGGGGGCGTCAGCGGGTGTCGTGCCGTTCGTCGACGACGGTGGTGGCGCCGGGGACGAGCACCCGGCGGCGGCGGGCGATGCTGGTGAAGGCCGCGATGCCGATGAGGCCCACGGCGATGAGGACGAGTCCGACCACGTCGAGGTTGAGGCCCTGCACCTCCCAGTCGGTGGCGAAGGTGAGGATGGCCCCCACCGCGAGGAGCAGGATGCATCCGCCCAGTCCCATGGATCTGGCCTCCCTGTCGGCTGTGCCGAATCGTTGCGGCAGTTCCGTTCGGGGGGCGCGTACCCGGACTCCGGGGGGTCATGCGCATGCCCGTTCCCCCGGGGCGGGGGAACGGGCACGGGACGGGCGGGACGGGTCAGCCGGTGAGGAACGCGGTGAGGGCGTTGGCCAGCTGGTGGGGGTCGTCGGCGGCGCACAGTTCGCGGGCGCTGTGCATGGAGAGGATCGCCACGCCGATGTCGACGGTCTTGATGCCGTGCCGGGCCGCGGTGATCGGGCCGATGGTGGTGCCGCAGGGCATGGCGTTGTTGGAGACGAAGGTCTGGAACGGGACGCCGGCCTTCTCGCAGGCGGCGGCGAACACGGCGCGCCCGGAGCCGTCGGTGGCGTAGCGGTTGTTGACGTTGACCTTGAGAATGGGGCCGCCGCCGGCGCGCGGGTGGTGGGTGGGGTCGTGGCGCTCGGCGTAGTTGGGGTGCACGGCGTGGCCGGTGTCGGAGGAGAGGCAGACGGTGCCGGCGAGGGCGCGGGCCCGGTCCTCCAGGGTGCCGCCGCGGGCGAGGACGCTGCGCTCCAGGCAGGAGCCGAGCAGCGGGCCGTCGGCGCCGGTGTCGGACTGGGAGCCGTTCTCCTCGTGGTCGAAGGCGGCGAGGACGGAGATGTACGGGAGGTCCCCGGTGGCCGCGGCGGCGGCGAGGGCGGCGACGCCGGCGTGCACGGAGATCAGGTTGTCCATGCGGGGCCCGGCGACGAGTTCCTTGTCGCGGCCGAGGTAGGCGGGGGCTTCGACGGGGTGGGTCATCAGGTCCCAGCCGGTGACGGAGTCGGCGGGGAGGTCGTGCTCCTCTTCGAGGAAGCGGATGAGGTCGCCCTCGTGGGCGTCGCCGAAGCCCCAGACGGGCTGGAGGTGGCGCTGGGGGTCGAGCTTGAGGCCCTCCGCGCTGACCTTGCGGTCGAGGTGGATGGCGAGCTGGGGGACGCGGGCGAGCGGGCGGTCGACGTTGACCAGGCGGTGGGTGCCGTCGCGCAGCGAGAGCCGGCCGGCGATGCCGAGGTCGCGGTCGAGCCAGGAGTTGAGGAGCGGGCCGCCGTAGATCTCGACGGCGAGTTGGCGCCAGCCGTGGGCGGAGCTGTCGGGGAGGGGCTTGATCCGCAGGTTGGGGGAGTCGGTGTGGGCGCCGACGATGCGGAAGGGGGTGTGGGCGCTGGCGCCCTCGGGGACGTACCAGGCGACGATGGCGCCACCGCGCAGGACGTACTTCCCGCCCGCGGTACCGTCCCAGGCGTCGGTTTCGGCGAGTTGCCGGAATCCGGCCTTCTCCAGCCGCTCGGCGGTGTTCGCCACGGCGTGGTAGGGGGAGGGGCCGGCCGCGAGGAACGTCATGAGGTCGTCAGTGTGGCCGCGGTCGAAGCGGGGGGGTTGGCTCATGGGTTCACCTTAACGACGACCGGAGGCCCGCCCCCGGGGGTGTGAGCGGGCCCCTAGTGAAATGTACATGTCGTGGGTGGATGTCCGGGGTGCCGGATCTTCGCACCGGCCGTTCGGGGGGTGCGTCCGGCTCAGAAAGCGGCTTCGTCGAGGTCCATGATCCCGAGGTCCACGGACTCGGCGAGCAACCGCTCGGTGGCCACCCCGGGCAGGACGTTCGCCGCGAAGAACCGGGCGGCGGCGATCTTGCCGGCGTAGAAGGCGCGGTCCTTCGGGGACGCGGACGGCAGCTTCTCGACGGCGACCGCGGCCCCGCGCAGCAGCAGGTAGCCGACGACCACGTCACCCGAGGCGAGCAGCAGCCGGGTGCCGTTGAGGCCGACCTTGTAGAGGGAGCGGACGTCCTGCTCGGTGGCCGCGAGGTCGGTGAGCATCACGCCGACGATCGCCTCCAGCTCGCCGGCGGCCCGGGCCAGTTGGTCGCGGGCCGCGGCCAGTTCCTCGCCCCCGGAGCCGAGGGCGAGGAACTTCTTGATCTCCTCGGCGAGGGCGTTCAGCGCGGCGCCCTGGTTGCGGACGATCTTCCGGAAGAAGTAGTCCTGCCCCTGGATCGCGGTGGTGCCCTCGTAGAGGGTGTCGATCTTGGCGTCCCGGATGTACTGCTCGACCGGGTACTCCTGGAGGTAGCCGGAGCCGCCGAGCACCTGGAGCGACTGGGCGAGCTGCTCGTACGCCTTCTCCGAGCCGTAGCCCTTGACCACCGGCAGCAGCAGGTCGTTGAGGGCGTGCTCGGCCGCGGCGTCCTCGCCGGCGGCCTCCTTGACCGCGATGGCGTCCTGCACGCTCGCCGTGTAGAGGACCAGCGCCCGCATGCCCTCCGCGTACGCCTTCTGCGTCATCAGCGAACGGCGCACGTCGGGGTGGTGGGTGATGGTGACCTTGGGCGCGCCCTTGTCCATGAACCGGGCCAGGTCGGTGCCCTGCACGCGCTCCTTGGCGTACTCCAGGGCGTTGAGGTAGCCGGTGGAGAGGGTGGAGATCGCCTTGGTGCCGACCATCATGCGGGCGAACTCGATGATGCGGAACATCTGGCGGATGCCGTCGTGCACCTCGCCGACCAGCCAACCCTTCGCGGGGTGCCGGTCGCCGAAGGTCACCTCGCAGGTGTTGGACGCCTTGAGGCCCATCTTGTGCTCGACGTTGGTGGCGTACACGCCGTTGCGCTCGCCGAGTTCGCCGGTCTCCACGTCGAAGAGGAACTTCGGCACCAGGAACAGCGACAGCCCCTTGGTGCCGGGGCCGGCGCCCTCGGGACGGGCCAGCACGTAGTGGAGGATGTTCTCCGCCAGGTCGTGCTCGCCGGAGGTGATGAACCGCTTCACGCCCTCAACGTGCCAGGTGCCGTCCTCCTGCTGCACGGCCCTGGACCGGCCGGCGCCCACGTCGGAGCCCGCGTCGGGCTCGGTGAGCACCATCGTGGAGCCCCAGGCCCGGTCCACGGCGAGCGCGGCGATCCGCCGCTGCTCCTCGGTGCCCTCCTCGAAGAGGATGCGGGCGAACGCGGGCCCGGAGGCGTACATCCAGATCGCCGGGTTGGCGCCCAGGATCATCTCGGCGTACGCCCAGATCAGGCTGGTGGGGGCGGGGGTGCCGCCGATCTCCTCGGGCAGGCCGAGGCGCCAGTACTCGGAGTCCATGAACGCCCGGTAGGACTTCTTGAAGGACTCGGGGAGGGGGGCGGTACCGGTGGCGGGGTCGAAGACGGGCGGATTGCGGTCGGCGTCGGCGTAGGACGCGGCCAGTTCGTTCTCCGCGAGGCGGGTCATCTCGGCCAGGATGCTGCGGGCCGTTTCCACGTCCGTCTCGGCGAACGGTCCGGTGCCGTAGATCCGGTCGCGGCCGAGCACCTCGAAGAGGTTGAACTCGATGTCGCGGAGATTCGACTTGTAGTGCCCCATGGCGACGGCTCCGTAGGTAGCTCGGTGATCACACGCGTACTGGCGAGTAGGAGGTACTCACGATGATGCTACCCATCGGTAATATCGGCAACCCCCCGACGCGCTGATCCTTCCCCCGACCGTCCCCCCGTGATGCCCCCGCCCCGCACCCGGGCGGGCGCGGCCCGGCGGCCCCCCGCCGCTCGGTACGCTTGCGCCCATGTACGGCTACGACCAGCACGCAGGCGGCGCCGCCCCTGGGCAGAGTTACGCGCAGCCGCAGTCCCCGCCCCCGCAGGCGGCCGGCGGGTACGCACAGCAGCCCCCGCTGTATCCGGAGCCGTCCCCACCGTCCCTCGCGGACGCGGTCCGGGCGTTCACCACGGGCTCCATGGCCGCCGAGGACTTCCAGCAGATCTTCGCGACCTCCAAGGTGTACTGCCCGCGCGGCGACAACCCCGGGTTCCTCGCCCTGCACAACACCCAGCAACCGGTGATCCCGATGTTCACCACGTTGAAGGAGTTGCGCCGGTACGCGGGCAAGGAGTCCAAGTACTTCGTGATCACCGGCGCCGAGGTGATCGACCTGCTGCCCACCGGTTACGGGTTCGTCCTCGACATGGAGGGCGACCACCGGATGGTCTTCGACGCGAAGGCCGTGGAGCAGATGGTCGACTTCGCGATGCGCCGCATGTACGGCTGAGAAAGTGTTGGGTAATCGGGTGATTACTGGTTCTTGAGGTCGTCGGCGAGGCGGCGGGCTGCTTCGGTCTCGATGGGGCCGTGTGGTTCGATCTCCTCGCCGGCGAGGCGGGCGGCCATGAGCCGGATCATGGCGACCTTGATCATCGCTTCGGCGTGCGCGGTCTTGCGCTCGTAGTCCCGTGCCAACCGTCTGCACCGTCCCAGCCAGGAGAATGTCCGCTCGACCACCCACCTGCGGGGCAGCACCTGAAACCCTTTCACACCAGCGTTACGCGGCACCGCGACGATCTCCAGGCTCTCGCACTCAGCCGCCCAGCCGACTAGGCCCGCGTCGACCACGTTGACGTAACCACCGTCGACCCAGACCAGTCCGACCTGCGGAAACTCCTGGCGGACACCACCCAGAACCAGCTTCGCGCCCGCCCGGTCCTGCACCGACGCCGAGTGCACCACCACCCGCAGCACGAGCCCGCACGTGTCCACCAGCAGATGCCGCTTGCGACCCCGGACCCGCTTGCCCGCGTCGTATCCGATCGCCTCCCCGCCCTGATGACTGCGGGCCGACTGCGAGTCCAGCACCGCCGCCGACGGCTGCGGATCCCGCCCGTCCACCACCCGCACCCGCTCACGCAACGCATCGTGAACCCGGTCCCAGGTACCGTCCGCCGACCACGCACGAAACCACCGGTACGCCACATCCCACGGAGCAAGATCGTGCGGCACCAACCGCCACGCACACCCGCTGACCAGCACATACAACACAGTGTCCACGACCAGCCGACGCGGGAACTTCAACCGGCGGCCCGCCCGACGCGGATCCCGAACCGGCAACAACGCCTCGATCACCGCCCACTGAGCATCCGTCAAAGACGACTCGTAGGCAGGCTGACACACGCAGACACACATGCCGGTGATCTTCGCGAACACCCACCCACGAAGATCACCGCCAGGGGATCACGTCATGCAGTTGATCAATTACCCAACACTTTCTGAGGCCCGCCCCACCCCCACGACGGCCCCGGCGACCCCTTCGGTTCCGGGGCCGTCCGGGTGACAATGGCCCCGGGTGCGGCACCGGCCGCCCCGCGGGACCCGGGCCCGAAACCAGGGGACCCGGAACCCGGGGCTCTCGGGGTCGACGACGAAACGGGGTGTCCGGATGGGACGCAAGGGCCGCGCCGCCGAGCGCGCCGGCAGGATCGTGGGCACGTACGCCGACTGGGCGGGCATCGCCGGCGCGGGACTCGTCCTGGTGCTCGGCTTCGTCTCCTACCTCCAGGGCCGCGGCCCGGTGCTGCTGGTCGTCGGCCTGCTGGTGCTCTCGCTCAACCTCTTCACCTTCGGCCCCCGACAGCGCCAACGCCGCGAGGCCCGGGAGCGGGCCGCCGAACGGCGCCGGCAGGAGCGGGAACCGGAGCACGAGAACGCCGAAGGCTGACCGGCCGGGTGCGGATTCCGCTCCGCACCCCACCGGTCAGCCCGTGGACCGTCGACGGCGTGACCGTCAGCCCAGGTGAGCCGCGGCCGGGGCCTCGCCCGTGGCGGGACGGGCGCCGCGCAGCGACACCACCGTGATCACCAGGCCGGCCACGAACAGGCCCGCCGCCACCAGGTACGCCGCGGCGTACCCCTCGGTCAGCGCCTCCGCGGCACGCTGCATCAGGCTCGCGTCACCGGTGGCCGCCGCCTGGTAGAAGCTCGCCGAGGCGTTCGGCAGCACGTCGTCGGCCTGCGCCACCGCCACCGTGGTCAGGGTCGCCAGACCCAGCGCGCCACCGATCTGCTGCGCGGTGTTCAGCAGCGCCGAGGCGATCCCGGAGTCCTGCGGGGCCACGCCCTGCACCGCGCCCAGGGTCATCGGCACGAAGCTCGCGCCCAGGCCCAGCGCGGTGACGAACATCGCCGGCGCCAGGTGACCGGCGAACGAGGAGTCGGTCTCCAGCATCGCGAACCACAACATGCCCACCGCGCCGATCAGCAGTCCGGGCCCCGCGATCCGGCGCGGCGACCAGCGGGAGATCAGGCGGGACCCCATCGTCGCCGAGATCATCATGCCGACGCTGAACGGCAGGTAGGCCAGGCCCGTCTTGACCGGGCTGTAGCCCAGCACCTGCTGCATGTACAGGGTCATGAAGTAGAACGTGGCGAACATGCCCGCGCCCAGGAACAGCATGGTCACGTAGGAGCCGGAACGGACCCGGTCGGCGAACAGCCGCAGCGGCAGCATCGGGTGGTCCACCTTCGTCTGGAGGACCAGGAACAGCGACAGCAGCACCAGCGCGACGACGAAGGACGCCACCGTCAGCCCGTCCGACCAGCTGTGCTCGCCACCGCGGGTGATCCCGTACACCAGGGCGATCAGACCGCCGGTGCCGGTGATCGCACCGGGTATGTCCAGCCGTCCGTGCTCGGGCCGGCCCTCGGCCAGCAGCTTGGTGCCGACCAGCACCGCCACGCCGATCGGGACGTTCACGAAGAACACCCAGCGCCAGTCGAGGTAGTCCGTCAGCACGCCGCCGAGCAGCAGACCCACGGTGGAGCCGATGCCGGCCATCGCCGCGTAGACGCCCATCGCCTTGTTGCGCGGGGCGCCCTCGGGGAAGTTGGTCGCGATCAGCGACAGCGCGGTCGGGGCGGCCACCGCCGCGCCCACGCCCTGCAGGATGCGGGCCGCGATCAGCAGGAACTCGTTGGTGGCGAAGCCGCCGAGGATCGAGGCGACGGTGAACACGACGATGCCGAAGCGGAACATCCGGCGGCGCCCGAACAGGTCGCCCGCCTTGCCGCCGAGCAGCAGCAGACCGCCGAAGGCCAGCGCGTAGGAGTTCACCACCCAGGCCAGCGTGGAAGCGGAGAGGTCCAGGTCGGTCTGGATGCTGGGCAGCGCGATGTTGGTGATCGTGCCGTCGAGCACCACCATCAGCTGGGCCGTCGCGATCACCACCAGGGCCCAGCCGAGCGCTCTGGGGGGTGCTCCGCTGCCGTGCGCGGTCGCGGTCGTGGTCATGGGGAAGCTCCTCGTGAGGCGTCAGGGGCGTACCGGTCCGCCCGGCAACACCAAGCGAGAAAACTAACCGAGCGTTGACTTTTATTTCTCACCGAGCGGTGAGAAATAGCTCACACCCCCTTCCCCGAGCCGCCGGTCGGACCCCGGAACGCCGCGGAGCCCGCCGCACGGGAGGTGCGACGGGCTCCGACGGAACGCGCTCGGACGTGTCCGGGACTAGGGTTCCGGTTCCGTTTCCGGTTCCGGTTCCGACTCCGGTTCCGACTTCGGTTCCGACTTCGGTTCCGACTTCGGTTCCGACTTCGGTTCCGACTTCGGATTCGGCGCCGATGCGGGTCCGGGCGTCGGCTCCGGGGTGATCAACTCGCTCAGCACGGGCACCGCCAACCGCAGCACGTCCGCGAGGTCCGCCTCCGCGAGGTCCGGCATCCGCAGGATGAGCCGGTGCATGGCGACGCCCATCATCATGGCGCCCACCAGGGCCGACTTCAGCCGGGCGTCCGGGTCGTCGCCGAGCCGCTCGGCCACCGGGTCCACCGCCTGCGCGGTGACCCGCCCGCGCAGCAGCTCCGCCGCCTCCTCGCTGGTCATGCTGGCCCGCAGCAGCGCGGTCATCGGGGTCTCCGGGTCCTTCGACCAGTTGTCCAGCATGTTCCGCAGGTAGTTCCCCACCGACTCGCGCGGATCGTCGGTGGTCATCTCCGCGATCGGGATCTGCCAGGCCACGGCCTCCCGGAACAGCTCCTGCTTGGTCCCGAAGTAGTGGATCACCGACGCCTTGTCGACGCCGGCGTCCGCCGCGATGGACCGGATCGTCGCCCGCTCGTAGCCGCACTGCGCGAACTGGCGCCGGGCCGCCTCCAGGATGCGCCGCCGGGTGCGTTGCCCCTTGGTCTCCCGCTCCGCCTCCGGCCGGGCCTCCGGTACGGGTTCCGGTTCCGGACGGGCCGTCGCCTCCCGGACGACCGCCTCCGGGACCGTGACCCGCTGTTTCTGCGCGTCCGGGACGTCACCGCTGGTCACGACGGCTCCTCTCGGGTGGGGGCCCCGATGGTACGCGGGACGGGAGGCGGTGCCCGAGGGGGGTCGGCGGCGGTCGGGCGGTTGCCCCGGGGTCAGCGGGTGGCGAGGTGGGCGGCCCATGTGGTGGCCCTGGTCAGGTGTTCGGGTCGGAGTCCGGTATGGGGGTCGGGTTGGACGAGGAGGGTAGCGGCTCCTCGTGCGGTGCGGGTCGCGGCCCAGTCGTGGTCGAGGGTGGTGAAGTCGTCGTCGATCCAGACGGCGGGTGCCCCGTGGAGCCAGGCGTCGACGCGGTCGCGCTTCCAGAGGTAGCCGTTGGGGTGGCTGGTGGTGATCCTCGGGCGGGGGAGGTCGACATAGGGCAGATCGGGGAGACCGAGGAGGGGGCCGATGAGGGCGGTGGCGTCCTGCCGCCAACTGGTGCACCAGACCGGGGTGACCAGGCCGGTGCGGATCACCTCCATGAGCAGGGCGCTGTGAGTGGGGTCGAGCCAGACGCTGACCGGGGCGTCCGTGCTGCGGCCGGTGGGGACGACGTCGTGTCGGGTGTGGGTGGCGGGGATGGAGCCGTCCGGGCCGGGGAAGGGGATGAGGACGCCGTCGACGTCGAGGAGCAGGTAGGGCGGGCGCATCCGTTTCCTCCGTGGGGAGTCGGGACGAGTGGCGGTCAGAGTTTGCGGGCGCGGATCAGCAGGGTGGTGGGCCAGTGGCCGGTGCGGGGGTCGTGGAACTCCTGGGCCGAGGTGGTCCAGAAGCCCGCCCGGCGGAGCTGCCTCTCCCAGCGGTCGGGGGCGAACTCCCAGCGGGCGACGGGGAGTCTGGTGCGGTCGGGGAGGGTGACGTGGTCCCGGCAGGGCCGGTCGTCGCCGGACGGGCAGCGACCGGCACGCTGCGGGTGGGGGACGGAGAAGGCGAGCACCCGGCCCGGTGGGAGGCGTCGGGCGATGGCCGGGAGCAGGAGTTCGGGGGCGACGAGGCCGATGGCGCCGAAGATGGAGTAGATCGCGTCGAACTGTTCGTCGGAGGCGTGCAGGTGGTGCAGGACGTGCCCGGCGATGAAGGTGAGGTTGTTCAGTCGTCCGTAGTGGGAGCGGGCGCGGCGGACCTGGAGGCCGACCAGGTCGACGGCGGTGACGTGGGCGTGGTGGCGGGTGGCGAGGTGGGCGGCGTTGTGGCCGGGGCCGCAGCCCAGCTCCAGAACGCTCTTGCCGTGCAGGTCGGCGCCGAGGGCCTCGGCGCCGGGGCCCTGGCCGGGTCTCGTGGTCCATTCCATCCGGGTGGGCGCGGAGAGGGGTGCGGCGGGTCCGGCGGCTGCTCGTTGGAGGGCGTGCGCGTGCCAGGGGGACGTCGGGGGAGCTTGGGTGGGCACGTCAGATCTCCAGGAGGTGGAGGACGTTGTCGAGGTGGCGGCGTACGACCTTGAGGTAGGTGGGGTCGGTGGCGGGGTCGTCGACCCAGCGGATGGACTGCTCCATGAACCACTCGACGGCCCACGTGCGGTGCCAGCCCAGGGCCCAGTTCTCGGCGGGGAGTCCGCCGCGTGTGGTGAGAGCGTCGGGGGTACCGCCGGCGGTGACGTACTGCTCCAGGAGGGTGCGGAGCCGTTCGGGCTTCGGGGGTTCGACGGTGCCGTGCCAGCTGGCGAGGTCGAGCAGGCCGGGGCCGGTGAAGGCGCGGGCGAAGTCGAGCATCCGCCAGCCCTGTCGGCCGATGTGGAGGCTGGTGGGGTGGAACTCGGAGTGCACCCAGCCGAAGGGGGCCAGGGTCGCCCCGGCCGAGCGCGCTTCGGCGGCTCGGGAGATCCGGTCGAGTGCGTCTTCGACGTCGTCGGCTTCCTGCCATCGGTCGGCCTTGCGCAGCCGGGCAAGGTGCTCCAGCGCCCGGCTCGGTAGCCTACGCAGCCGCTCGTGGTCGAGGACGGGTAGGGGCACGGCCGTGCGGGCCCCGTGCAGCACCACGGCCGCGGCGATGCCGTCCAGGTCGTCGGCTTCACGGGTGGCGGGTCCGAGGTCCTCCATGAACATGCCGAGCCAACCGTCCAGGACCGCGGAGGCATGCACCCGGGGGACGGGCAGGCCGCAGGTGCGGGCCAGCCGGAGGGCCTGGTCCTCGCTGTCGAAGGGCTTCTTGGCGTACTTGAAGACGGCCGTGGAGCAGTCGGGGAAGGTCACGCGCTCGACCCCGGACAAGGACCACACGCGTACCTCCTCCCGTACGGCGGCGGTCTGGCCGGTCAGGGTGAGCAGGTTGTCGAGGAGTTCGGCGCTGGGGTTCGCGGTCATGTGAGGGCTCCGGGAGGGTGGTGGTGGCGTCCGGGGCGGGCGGGGGTGCCGGCCCGCCCCGGAGCCTGATCGGGGGGGGTACGCGGCGGGGTGCACGCGGTGGGCGTAGACCTGCTCGATCCAGCCCGCCTTGAAGGCGGCGAGGTCGTCGCGGAAGTTCGCCATCGACGCGCCGTAGGGCGCGACGGCGCCGCCGGACTGGTCCGGGACGGACTGGCAGCCGTGCACCAGCCGACCGCCGAGCGCGGCGTGGGCCTTGATGGACTCGATCCGGCGGTGCTCGTTGAACCAGCCGCCGTGGTAGACCTCGTCGAGCGTTCCGCCCGTCTCGTCGTCCAGGTCGAAGACGACGGAGGTGGCGGCGGGGAAGAACCAGCACGGGCCGACGTTGGAGATGCGCCCGTCCAACTCGACCTTGTTGAGCGCCATGAGCGTGGCGGCCTCGCGCAGCATCCGCAGGTGCTCGGTGGTGATCTGCGGCAGGCCGAGACCGGGCAGGTGCTCCTCGCGGAAGAGGTACGCGTACACCGCGTGGGCGGTGGTCAGAACACGGGCCGGGTCGGAGGTGGATTTACCGTGCTGCTTGATGAAGTCGAGTGCGAGCTGCTCGACCGCGCTCTCGGTCGTCTCGTCCAAGCCGAAAAGCTGGGACTGGACGAGTTCCCAGTCGGCGACGAGCCAGGTGTTCGACTCGAAGCGGAAGAAGTACGCGGCCGGGTCGATCGTCAGGCGTCGACCCTGGACCCGGAGGCCGGGCAGGCGGTCCCAGCGCGGGTCGAACGCCTCGGGCAGTTCGACCGTGATGGCCGTGGTGTCGATGGTGGTCACCTTGTCTCCGTCTCTTGCTCGTCCGGGTGTGGGCACAGGGGTGCCCGAACCGGATGCGGACGTACGGAACTTCGGGGAGCCGCCCGGGCCGGGGGGAATCCGAATCCCCTGCACCGTTCCGGCGGCTACTGGATAGTGAACCGGCGGTCACGCTCAGTGGGTACGGTGGAAGGGAGTTGCAGCGGTATACGTGGTTTACAGCTCCGATGCGGAGGCGGTCGTGGCAGCACCGAGGAACCCCAACCCCCTTCTGCGAGACGTCATCGAGGAGGTCGGTTGCACTTATGAGTCCCTCGCCAGAGATGTGCGTCGCGTCGCCGCTGAGAACGGCGAGGTCCTCCAGACCAACAAGTCGGCCGTCTCGCACTGGGTGAACGGCACCCGCACCCCTTCGGGGCGGATGGGTCAGTACCTCGCCGAGGCGCTGTCCCGTCGCGCGGGGCGTGTGATCACCCGGACCGGGATCGGGTTCCGCTCCGGTGAAGTCGACGGGCCGACGGAAGCCGATCCCGTCCTCGCCGCCATCGATCTGGGCCGTGCAGACGTCGAGCGCCGCCGCTTCCTCACCGCCGCCGCCTTCACGACCGCCGGGGTCGCCATGCCTCTTGGCCACGACCACGAGGCGACCGCCCGCATGCTCCGCGCCCGCACCGGCACGTCCCTGGTCGGTGCGGAGGACGTGAACGTCGTACGTCAGATCACCGCAGCGTTCAGCGCTGCCGACGAGCGCCTCGGCGGCGGACACGGCCTGACCACGGTCACCACCTACCTCGCCGACACCGCCGCCCCCATGCTGCGCGGACGATTCCCCAGCGAAGCCGACCGCCGGAAGGCGTTCGGTGCCGTTGCCGAACTCGCCTACCTCGCAGGCTGGAAGCACCACGACCTCGGTCAGGAGGGAGCCGCCCAGCGCTACTACCAAGTCGGCTACCAACTCGCCTGCGAAGCAGACCCCCACGGGCACACCGCCTGGATGATGCGCGCCCTCGCTCATCAAGCACTGAGCCTCAAACAACCCCACCACTGCGTAGACCTCGTCGAGGGCGCCCTGCGACAGGGCCTCGGCCACGTCGACGGCCGCACCGAAGCGCTCCTTCACATCACCCACGCCCGCGCCTACGCCGCCACCCATGAGAACCCGTCAGCCGCCCGTGCCCTGCTCGCCGCCGAAGACGCCCTCCTACGAGACGACGGCCCCCAGCCGGACTACTCCCAGGTAAGCGGCCCTGCGGCCGGAACCGTCGCCAGCCACACCGCCCGCACCCTGACCGACCTCGCCGACCACATCGGCACCGAACAACAGCACCGGGACGCCCTCATCCGCTGGGACCCCGAGAAGTACCAGCGCGTTCACGCCCTGACCCACGCCGACCTAGGCGACAGTCTCGCCGCCCAAGCCCGTGCTGATGAGGCAGTCGCCGCCTGGACCCAGGCCCTCGCCCTGATGGAAGGCATGACCTCCGACCGCACTCGCAAGGCGATCACTTCGATCCGGTCCACCCTCGCTGTCTACCAGCGCCGCCGTGTCCCCGGCGCCACCGATCTCGCCCGTCGCGCCCGCGAGGCCCTCACCTAGCATGCCCGACAACGCGCCCGACGAAGGGAACCCCGTGCCCCAGCAGACCGAAAACCAGCCGAAAACCCTCAAACCGGCTCTCGGATCGATGACCTTGCTGGTCGCGGCAATCATCGTGCACGACAAGGCCACCCACCGCGTCGTCCTGCTCCAACGCGGAGAGAACGCCAAGTTCGCTCCGGGCCTGTGGGACCTGCCCGTCGGCAAGAGCGACCCCGGCGAACCCATCACAAGGACCGCGGTCCGCGAGCTCTACGAGGAGACCGGCCTCACGGTGGAACCCGAGTCCCTCAAAGTCGCCCACGTCATCCACGGAGCCTGGGGCGTCGAGGCCCCGAACGGTTTCCTCACCGTCGTCTTCGCCACCCACGAATGGACTGGCGAACCTGAAAACCGCGAACCTCGCAAACACGCCCAAGTTCGCTGGGTAGACATCGACGCCGTCCCGGAGCAGTTCGTGGCCACCACGGCCAGCGCCCTGCACCGCTACCTAGTCGGAGGCCCAGAGGTGTCGCTCGACGGCTGGGAGTAGTTCCACCACCACTACCTGGTGGTCCCCCGCCCGCATCCGTCCTCCTTCTCCTCGTGCTTCCGCTGGGACCCCTCTCGGGGCACCGCTGCACCGCCACCAGGCGGGAGACGGCGGTCCAGCCGAGTGCGGCGGTCGCCGTCACGGCCAGGAGGAAGGACGCCGGGGCGGTGCGGGTGGCCCGCTCCGCGGTCCCGGGCAGGGCCAGTGCCGCCTTGCGCAGGTGGGCGAGCGTCGTCATGCCCCCACCGTGGCACAGCAGCGCGCTGCCGGCGGCCCGGTGCGGGCAGCCTTCAGCGCGGTCCGCGGTCGATCGCCCCGGCCGTCTTCACCGCCGTCGTGCCGTCCACCCGCGCGGACTGGACCGGGCCGAACAGCAACCCCAGGGAGAGCAGCAGCGCCAGCGAGGAGGCGATGGCCGTCCTCTTGACGTGCGAAGCGGCAACAGCGGTCACCGGTGCTCCTCAACAGCTCGCTTCCACCGGCCCGTTCGGGATTCGTCGGGCCCTCCGCGCCGCACCACGGCACACGGGAGGCTAGGGCGGGAGGACACCCGGGGTCAACGAACGTGGGCCGACTCTCAGCGAGATGAGCGCACTCACATCCGGCGCCCAGCGCGAGCGGTCCCGTCGGCGGAACGGAGCACGCGCCCCGCGCCGGTGGGCCGTCCGGGAACGAACGGGACGTCCGCCCCGCGCACGGGCGAGCGGGTGCCCACGGCCGGTTCGCCGTGGGCACCCGCTCGGGGTCGTGCGCTGCTACCGGCTACTGCGGCGGCGCCTGCTGAAGCCGTAGGCGAGTCCGCCCACGAGCAGGAGACCCGCGGCGACCGAGGCCGCGAGGAGCACGGTGGTACCGGTCCTGGCCAGGATGCCCGAGGAGGCCGGACCGGGGGATTCCGGGTGGTCGGGGTCGTCCGGGCCACCGGGGGTGCCGGCAGAGCCCGGAGTGGTGCCGGGCGGGACCTGGACCGTGGCGGTTGCCTCGGGCGAGCTGACGTCCTCCCCGCCGGCCTTGCCGCCCGCGGTCGCGGTGTTGACGACCTTCCCCCGCTCGACGTCCTCGGCGGTGATGGTGTGCGGCTCGGCCTCGCACCTCATCTCCTCGCCCGGGTCCAGGCGGCTCTTCGGGCAGCTCACGGCACCGGCGGTGGGGTCGTCCACGACGATGTCGGTCACCGTCAACGGCCCTTCGTTGGTGACCGTGAACCCCCAGTCGATACGGTCGCCCGCATCCGTCCGGTCGTTCTCGTTCACGTCCGTGACCTCGGCGGTCTTGGCGAGACCGAGCTCGCCCTCGCCGTCAGACGGCACGATCACCGTGGACGGCGGGGAGACCGGAGGCTCGCCGGACGGCGGGGTGCCCGTGCCGGTCGCGGTGTTCTCGATCGATCCGGCGTCCACGTCGGCCTGGGTCACCGTGTACGTCGCCGTACACGTCACCGAGGCACCCGGCACCAGCGAAGCCGCACCGCTCGGGCAGGTGACCGCGCTCAGCTCACCGGCGCCCGTGAACTCGCCCTCGTCCACCTTCACGTCCTTCAGCGTGACGTTGCCGGTGTTCGTGACCACGAAGCCGTAGTCGATCTCCTCACCGAGCACGAGCTTGCCCGGGTTCTCCGACTCCGCGGACTTGACGACCGTCAGCGCGGGCTCCGGGGTCTGCGGAACCTCCACCGTCGAGGGCGGTGACACGGGAGGCTCGCCCCGGGGCGGCACACCGGTCGCGGTCGCCGTGTTGCTCACCGAACCCGCGTCCACGTCCGCCTGCGTCACCGTGTACGTCGCCGTACACGTCACCGAAGCACCCGGCGCCAACGAACCCGCACCCGCCGGACACACCACCGGACCCAGCTCACCGCTCCCGGTGAACTCGCGCTCGACGACCTCCACGTCCTCCAGGGTGAGGTTGCCGGTGTTCGTGACCACGAAGAGGTAGTCGACCTCCCCGCCCACGACCAGTTCGTCCTCTTCACCGGTGGTGGCGGACTTGACGACGGAGATGCCCGGGTCGTCCTCCGTGGTCACCGTGGTCTCCGACGGCGGTGACACGGGAGGCTCGCCCCGGGGCGGCACACCGGTCGCGGTCGCCGTGTTGCTCACCGAACCCGCATCCACGTCCGCCTGCGTCACCGTGTACCTCGCCGTACACGTCACCGAAGCACCCGGCGCCAACGAACCCGCACCCGCCGGACACACCACCGGACCCAACCCACCGCTCCCGGTGAACTCGCCCTCATCCACCTCCACATCCTCCAAGGTCACGTTCCCCGTGTTCGTGACCACGAAGCCGTACGTGACCTCCTCACCCGCAACCAACTCATCCGTCGAGGACGACTTCACCACCGACAACGCCGGATCGTCATCCGTGCTCACCGTCACCTCCGACGGCGGCGACACCGGAGGCTCGCCCCGGGGCGGCACACCGGTCGCGGTCGCCGTGTTGCTCACCGAACCCGCATCCACGTCCGCCTGCGTCACCGTGTACCTCGCCGTACACGTCACCGAAGCACCCGGCGCCAACGAACCCGCACCCGCCGGACACACCACCGGACCCAACCCACCGCTCCCGGTGAACTCGCCCTCATCCACCTCCACATCCTCCAAGGTCACGTTCCCCGTGTTCGTGACCACGAAGCCGTACGTGACCTCCTCACCCGCAGCCAACTCATCCGTCGAGGACGACTTCACCACCGACAACGCCGGATCGTCATCCGTGCTCACCGTCACCTCCGACGGCGGCGACACCGGAGGCTCGCCGGACGGCGGAGTGCCGGTGGCGGTGGCCGTGTTCCGTACCGAGCCGGCGTCCACGTCGGCCTGGGTGACGGTGTACGTCGCCGTGCACCTCACCGACTCGCCCGGGAGTAGGGAACCGGCACCGGCCGGGCAGACCACCGGACCCAGTTCACCGCTCCCGGTGAACTCGCCCTCGTCCACCGTCACGTCCGTCAAGGTCACGTTCCCGGTGTTGGTGACCCGGAAGCCGTAGGTGATCTCCTCGCCCGCGACCAACTCGTCCGTCGAGGACGACTTGACCACCGTCAGCGCGGGGGCCGGCGGGGAGGGGACCGTCACCTCGGACGGCGGCGACACCGGCGGCGTGCCGGACGGCGGGGTGCCGGTGGCGGTCGCCGAGTTGGTGATCTCACCGGCGTCCACATCGGCCTGGGTGACCGTGTAGGTGGCCGTGCAGGTCACCGAGGTGCCGGGGGCCAGCGAGGCGGCACCGGCCGGGCAGACCACCGGCCCCAGTTCACCGCTCCCGGTGAACTCGCCCTCGTCCACCGTCACGTCCGTCAGGGTCACGTTCCCGGTGTTGGTGACCACGAAGCTGTACGTGATCTCCTCGTCCAGGACGAGTTCGTCCGGCTGACCGGTGGTGGCGGACTTGACCACGGTCAGCGACGGTTCGGCGTCGACGCCGACGGTCGCCGTGTCCGGCTCCGACACCGTCGGATCGGTGGCGCCCGGCGGGGTCCCGTGCGCGGTCGCGGTGTTCTCGATGGAGCCCGCGTCCAGGTCGGCCTGCGTCACCGTGTAGACGGCGGTGCAGGTCAGCGTCCCACCCACGGCCAGCGGACCCGCCGGGCACTCGACCGTCGGGGACGAGGCGCCCGAGAAGTCGGTCTCCGTGACGCCCGGCTCCGTCAGCTCCACGTTCCCGGTGTTGGTCAGCTCGAACGAGTACGTCACCCGCTCGCCGACCGTGCTCACCGTGGCCGGATCGGCCGTCTTCTCCACCGTCAGGCCCGGCTCGACGGCGCAGACCTCGGCCTCGTCCTGGTTGTTGTTCGCCACCGGGTCCTGTTCGTTGGCCAGGACGGTGGCGGTGTTGGTGACGCATCCCGTCATCGTGGCCGGAGCGTTCGCCGTGATCGTGATGGTGTTCTCGGCGCCCGCCAGCGTACGGCCGCCGACGCAGGTCACCGTGGTGCCCGAGACCGTGCAACCCGGCGTCGGACTGGCCACGTCGGTCAGCGGCGCCGGCACGGTGTCCGTCACCGTGTAGCCGCTGGAGTTGCCGGGACCGTTGTTCTTGACCTTCAGCGTGTACGTCACCGGGGAACCCGGCTCGACCGCCCCGGGCCCGGTCTTCACGATCGACAGGTCGGTCGGCAGGCCGGGGGACGAGGCACCGTCGTTGTTGCTGCTCGCCGGACCGGAGGAGGCCGAGACCAGGGTGAAGGTCGGGTTCGCCGGGGTGTTGACCTTCACCTGGGTGACCAGGCCGGTGACGTTGTTGGAGAGGCCGATGTTGCCGTTGCCGAAGGTCCACGCCCCGCCGTACCCGTGGGTGAGCGTCAGGAAGGGCACGGGGTGGAAGGTGACCGGCTTGGTGGCGGCCGGGTTGAGGAAGTCGACCCGGACTATCTGTCCGTTGTCGGTGGCTCCCCAGAAGTATCCGTCCGCGTAGGTGAGGTCGCCGGTGTTGGGGGCGGCGGACAGGTTCAGCGTCGTGGACCCGCCCGTGGTGGCGTCGATCCGGCGGGCCGTGGTGGAGCCCGTGGTCCCGGTGTAGAGGTAGCCGTCGGGCGCGAAGGCGGCCAGGTTCGCCCCTCCGGGCAGGTTCGGGGCGCCCACCCGGGAGAGGGCACCGCCCTGCCCGATCCGGATCAACGATCCGGTCGGGAAGGCGGCGTTCCCGATGGCGCTGATCCCGTACAGGTAGTTGTCCGCCGTGTTGTAGCTGATGCCGTTGTAGGTGATGGGGGACGCCGCCCCCTCCGGTTGGAAGGTGATGCTGCCGGAGGCGCCGGCGAGCGCCTTGTAGAGGCGGGTCGGGGTCTCCTGGGCGACGAAGACCGTCGGGTCGGCGGGGTCGAACGCGTCACCCGGGGCGGCGTACGACTGCGGTGCGGACAGGAGCGGGGTCCAGAAGGTGCCGCCCACGATCAACAAGGCCGTGAACAGCAGCCCCCAGAGCGAGCGGACCCGCCGCCTTCTGTGCCGCACGCTGCGGCGATCCATCCTGGTCATTCAGCACCTTCCGGATTCTGTTGCGGTACGCCGCGATCGGGTACCGGGTCCCGTGGGGCCCTCTTCTGACGGGGCGTCCGGGCCGGGAGCCGGTCACCGGCGGACCGGGACTTCAGCGAGGGGTCCGCCCCTGCGGGCACCGCATCGATCGACGTCCGCCGGGACCACGGAGGTCCGGCGCGACCGTCCGTCGGAGCCGCCGGTCCGGAAGCCCGGCCAGGCGGACCGGTCCGGTGCCCGGGGAACGGAACACGACCGGGCACGACGGAAGACCCGCCCCCGGTTCGCCCGCAGCGGTGCGCGAGCGCCGCCCCCACCACCTGTCCATCCCGCCCTCTCCCCTCCCGCCGCGGTCCGGCACGCGCCCCGCACGGGGCCCTCACGCGCGCACCGGGTCGGGCTGTGGAACAGCCCACCTCGATTGATGAGTAAAGCATCTATAAGTGTTATTTCAAGGTATAAAAGCGACTCCAGACGGAGTGTCACCACATGAAAGGGCATAACACCGGGTTCCGGATCGATCCTGCTGCCTCGCGCCCGGTGCCGGCCGCGGGGGGAGTTCACGACGGCGTTCCGCACGCGGGCGGACGGGGGCACAGGGGCGCGGACGGCGGCTGACCGCTCGTCACGGGCGGGCCGGGGGACGGGCCCCGCCCCCCGCCCCCTCACCCCGGCGGCGGCCCGAAGAAGGGGTAGCCGTCGGTGGCGTCCGCGGGGGCGGGGCGGACGGCGAAGACGGTGGTGTCGTCGGCGAGGTGGTTGCCGCCGTGGCGGAGGGTGGCGTCGCGGACGAAGGCCACCAGCCGTTCGGGTTCGGCCACCCCGGGGTCCTCGGCGAGGGCGGCGGCGACGGCGGCGACGAGGGGGAAGAACTCGCCCTGGGCGTCGCGGGCTTCGGTGACCCCGTCGGTGACCAGGAGCAGGGTGTCCCCGGCGGCGGGCCAGATCCGTTGCAGCGGCGCCGGCCCTTCGGAGAGGTCGCCGAGACCGAGCGGGAGGCCCTCGCCGGGGGGGAGTTCGCGGACCCCGGACGGTCCGACGAGCAGCGGGGGCTGGTGGCCGAAGTTGACGAGGACGACGGGGCCGTGGGGTGCGGTGCGGGGCGGGAAGCCGAGCAGGACGCCGGTGGCGAACCGGTCGGAGTCGTCCCGTCCGACCTGGGCGCAGTAGAAGCCGTGCCGCAGCATCCGGGCGTCCAGCCGGCGGGCCACGGTGGTCAGGTCGGACTCGTAGTAGCCGGACTCCCGGAAGGAGCTGAGCAGCACCGCGGCCCCGTCGACCGCGCCCAGGCCCTTGCCCTGGACGTCGCCGATGAGGACCCGGGTGCCGTAGGGGCTGGGTTGGATGTCGTAGAAGTCGCCGCCGACCTTCGCGACGCTGTCGGCGGCGAGGTACACCGCGGCGTGGTCGAGCCCGCCCCAGTGCGGGGGGAGCGGGCGCAGCACGGTGCGGCGGGTGGTTTCGGCGACGTCCCGCATGTGCAGGGCGCGGCGTTCGTTGCGCAGCCGGACCCAGGACACGGCGACGGCGAGCACCCCGCCCGCGGCGACCAGGATGAAGTCGGGCAGGCCGGTCTGGTACTGCTGCGGCCAGGTGGTGTCCATGGCGACGTAGGCGAGCACGGACAGCAGGGCGAAGAGGGCGGTGGTCCACACGCCGCACAGGGCGGCGGCGATGCCGGGGACCAGCACGATCCAGGAGATCACCCGGAGTTCGCCGGAGGTGTTCAGGTCGAACGCCACCAGGGCGACCAGCAGGGCCAGCGGCGGCAGCCAGGACACGCTGTGCCCGCGCACGCGCAGCAGGGACTGCCTCCCGTCGCCGGCGGACGGCACCGGTGCGTCGGGGCCGTCCGGCGGGACGGGCGGGGTGAGTTCGGGCGGGGGCATGGGACGCGGACCCGGGCGGGCCTCAGTCCTCGTTCACGTAGGTGTGGTAGTACACGGTGGCTCCGACGCCGAAGGCCACCGCGAGGGCGATGCCGCTGGAGCGCAGCACGGAGTGGCCGGTCTGGCTGTAGCAGAAGCCGAAGGCGAGGCCGGCGAAGACGGCCCAGGCCAGGGCGCGGGGGCCGGCGCGCAGGGCGGGTGCGGCGCGGTGCAGGCCGAAGGCGACGGCGGCGAAGAGGATGCCGCTGACGAAGCCGAGCAGGATGTTCCAGCCGGTGACCTGGTAGCCGGCGGCGTCCCGGCTGATCCCGGCGATCCAGAAGCCGTAGACGATGCCGGCGAGGACCGGTATCCAGGTGCCGCTGGCCCGGGGGTCGATCGTGGCGCGCGGGGCCCGGTGGCGTCCGGTGGCGGCGCGCGGGGTGCCGGGGGTCCGGGGGGCGCCCGGTGCGGGGGCCGCATGGGTCATGGGACCGCTCCTCTCTCGCGGAGTCTCGCGGGACGGTGCGCCGACCGCGTGCGCGGCGGCACGGGTTCCCGCGGTGGCGGGGCGGTGCCCGGCGGGTCCCGCCGGGGCCCGGTCCGGGCGGGCCGGGAGCCGTGCGGGGCCGTCCGTCCACCTCCAGGGCACACCCCGCGCGGGGGCTCAGCAACTCGTGCCGGGGGCCGCCACCCACCCCGGTCGATCACGAGTTCGAAGAAATCTTGCCGAAAGCGATGAGTTTTCGTTTCCGGCCCGGTCTTCATCTCGACCCGTGGAGCACGGACCATGGAACGACAGAACGAAACGCCACAAGGCGTAGTGAACTATTCCAAGATCGACATACCACGCGAGGCGAACATGAGCAGCGGAAAGGGCGGGCGGGCGGCGGCGCGGCCGGGTGCCCCGGCGATCGAGACCGCGGGTCTGGTGAAGACCTTCGGAGACAACCGCGCGGTCGACGGGGTCGACCTGACCGTCCCCACCGGCACGGTGTACGGCGTCCTCGGACCCAACGGCGCGGGCAAGACCACCACCGTGAAGATGCTGGCGACCCTGCTGCGGCCGGACGGCGGCGAGGCCCGGGTGTTCGGGCACGACGTCGTGCAGGAGGCCGACGCGGTCCGCTCGCGGGTGAGCCTGACCGGGCAGTACGCCTCGGTGGACGAGGACCTCACCGGCACCGAGAACCTCGTCCTGCTCGCCCGGCTCACCGGGCACGGCCGCAGGGCCTCCTACGAGCGGGCCGAGCAGTTGCTCACCGCGTTCGGGCTGGCCGAGGCGGCCGAACGGCAGGTCAAGGCGTACTCGGGCGGCATGCGCCGACGCATCGACATCGCCGCCTCCATCCTGAACACCCCCGACCTGCTGTTCCTGGACGAGCCCACCACCGGGCTCGACCCGCGCAGCCGCAACCAGGTCTGGGACATCGTGCGGGCCGTGGTGGCCCAGGGCACCACCGTCCTGCTGACCACCCAGTACCTGGACGAGGCCGACCAGCTGGCCTCCCGGATCGCCGTGATCGACCGGGGGCGGGTGATCGCCGAGGGGACCAAGGGCGAGTTGAAGGCGTCGGTGGGCGCGGGCGCCGTGCACGTCCGGCTGCGCGACGCCCACCAGCGCGAGCAGGCCCGCGAGCTGCTCGTCCGGGTGCTGGACGCACCGGTGAACCTGGAGCCCGACCCGGTGGCGCTCACCGCCCGGATCGGCCGGGACGGCTCCTTCGACGGGCAGGACCCGGCCACCCAGGCGTCCCGGGCGCTCGCCGAACTCTCCGCGGCCGGGATCACCGTCGACAACTTCGCCCTCGGCCAGCCCAGCCTGGACGAGGTCTTCCTCGCCCTCACCGACCGCCCCGCCGCCGACGCCACGGCCGCGGACGCCACCGCGGCCACCGCCGCCGCGAAGGAGACCAGCGCATGAGCACCGTGACCACCGCCCAGGACGCCCAGGACCTCACCCCGGTCCGCACCGACTCGCTGGCGGAACTGCTGGTGGCCCGGGAGCGCCCGCGCCGGCCCGGGCCGCTCGCGGCCTCGCTGACCTTCGGCTGGCGCGCCATGCTGAAGATCAAGCACGTTCCCGAACAACTGTTCGACGTGACGGCGTTCCCGATCATGCTGATCCTGATGTACACGTACCTGTTCGGCGGTGCCCTCGCCGGCTCGCCCCGCGAGTACGTCCAGTACCTGCTGCCCGGCATGCTCGTCATGTCCATCGTCATGATCACGATGTACACCGGCGTCGCCATCAACACCGACATCGACAAGGGCGTCTTCGACCGCTTCCGCACCCTGTCCCTGTGGCGACCCGCCGCCATGGTCGGCTACCTGCTCGGCGACATGGTCCGCTACCTCATCGCCTCCGTCGTGATGATCACCGTCGGCCTGATCATGGGCTTCCGCCCGGACGGCGGCTTCCTCGGCGTGCTCGCCGGCGTCGCCCTGCTGATCGTGTTCTCGTTCGCGGTCTCCTGGGTGTGGACGATGTTCGGGCTGCTGCTGCGCACCGAGAAGTCCGTGATGGGCGTCAGCATGATGGTGATCTTCCCGCTGACCTTCCTCAGCGACATCTTCGTCAAGCCCGAGACCATGCCCGGCTGGCTCCAGGCGTTCGTCAACCACAACCCCATCACCCACGTCGCCACCGCCGTGCGCGCCCTGATGGCCGGCGAGTGGCCCGCCGCCGAACTCGGCTGGGCGCTCGGCTGGTCCGCGCTCCTCGTCGTCGTCTTCGGCACCCTCACCATGCGCATGTACAACCGCAAGTAGGGCCCGCCCCCGGCGCGCGCCGGGGTGGCGGGGACGGTGACCGGCACACCCGGCGCGCCCCCGCCACCCGGTGCGCGCCGCTCGGGTGCACCGGCACCCGAACATCCCCGCCCGGCTCGCGGCCGACCCCCGCGCACCGTTCGGTGGAACCGTGTCCGCCACCAAGCCCGGCGTGCTCCGCCGCACGGCCTCCGCGGTGCTCTTGCTCGCCGCCTGCGCGCTGCTGCCCGCCGCGACCGTCGCCGCCTGGGCCCGCACCGAGCTGGCCGACGCCGACGCGTACACCGCCGCCATGGCACCGCTCGCCAGCGAACCGGGCGTGCAGGACGCCCTGGCCGACGCCCTCACCGACGCCGTCGTCCGCCAGGTCGACCGCGGCACCCTCCCCGAGGGCACCGTCCGGGTCTTCGTCCGGGACGCGGTCGGCTCCTTCACCGCCACCGACGCCTACCGGGGCGGCTGGAACACCGCCAACCGCGCCACCCACGACGTGGTGATGCACGCCGTCCGCCGACCCCACGGCGAGCGGGTCACCATCGACCTGACCTCCGTCACCGAACGGGTCAAACAGAGCCTCGTCGACGACGGGGTGGTCTTCGCCCGGCGCATCCCCGTCCAACCGACGGTCGTCACCGTCCTCCCCGGCGAGGACCCGCAGCGGCTCCGCAAGGGGGTCCACATGCTCGAACTGGCCGGCCTCTGGCTACCCGTCGGCTCCGTCCTGCTCGCCCTCGGCGGCATCCTGCTGGCCACCGCCCGCCGGCGGGCGGTCACCGCGACGGCCCTGGGCGTCGCCGCGGCGGCCGGCGCGCTCGCCGCCGCCATCGCCGTCTGCCGCGCGGTGACCCTCGACGACCTGCCCCCGCACGTGTCCCGCGCCGCGGCCGGCGCGGTCTTCGACGCCCTGACCGGTTCGCTGCACACCGCGGCCCTGGTGATCCTCGTCATCGGCCTCCTGGTGGGCCTCACCGGCTGGCTCGCCGGCCGGTTCGCCGGGGTGCGCGGCGCCCGCGCCGGCGCCCCCACCCCGCAGGAGCCCACCGGCGCCTGGACGGTGACCGCGTGCGCGCCCGGTACGCCGGTGCTCGCCGCGAAGTCCGCGCCCCGCGCCCACCGGCCGCCCGTCCGTGCAACCGCCACGGACCCGGCCCCGTCCTACCAGGAGTGCCCCGGACTCACGAAGGACGGCAGGCACCCGGCGGGAGCGGAGGAAGCCGCCGCGCTGGACGCCGCGGACCCCGCCGGAACCTGACCGGCGACCGGCCCGGCACACGGAACGGGCCGCACGGCCGGAAGGGTGAACGGAACGACCATGACCACGCCCGCGACGCCCGCACGGACCGAGGACCCCGGCCCCCTCGCCGACGACGCCCCGCCCGGCCCCGGCGGCAGGCGCCCCGGGCGCCTGCGGGCCCGGCTCGCCGGACTGCTGCTGCTCGGGGTCAGCACCGTCCTGGGCTTCCGGCTCGCGGACAGCGACGGCATCACCCCCGTCCCGCAACTCCTCGCCTTCCTGCCCTGGCTGCTGGCCCCCACCGCGCTGGCCCTGCTGCTCGCCGCGTTCGCCCGTTGGCGCCTCGGGATGCTCTGGGGCGTCCTCGCGCTGGGCCTCGTCGCCTGGTACGTCGAGCCCCACGGCAAGACCTCCGAGCCCTCCGGCCCGGCCCTCGCCGAACTCCGGGTGCTGACCTCCAACGTCGAGTACGGCAAAGCAACCGAGGCCCTGGCCCGGGCGATCGCCCGGGAACGGCCCGACCTGGTGTTCGTCCAGGAGTGCGACCCCGCCTGCCTGGCCCGGCTGGACGCGGAACTCGGCACCGACTACCCGCACCGCTCGGCGGTCGAGGAGTACGGCGCCGCGGGCTCCGCGATCCTCAGCCGCACCCCGCTGGAGCCCACCGTGGGCCTCCCGGCCAGCACCCTGGGCATGCCGGGCGCGGTGATCGAGGTGAAGGGCCACCGCATCCGCCTCCAACTCGCCCACCCCATGCCGCCGATGCCCGGGGACCTGGGCACCTGGCGCCGCGAGCTCAACATGCTGCACGGCGCCGCCACAGCCCCGATCGGCGGGGTGGACTTCGGCCCGATGATCATGGCCGGGGACTTCAACGCCACCCAGGACCACGCCGCCTTCCGCCGCATCCTCGACACCGGCCTGCGCGACGCCGCCCACCTCGCCGACGCCTCCCGCACCGCCACCTGGCCGGCGTCCACCGCCCCGCTGTTCGGCGCGCAGATCGACCACGTCCTGGTCTCCCGCGACTTCCACGCCCAAGCCGCCCGCTCCCTGGACCTCGGCGACACCGACCACCGCACCGTCGTCGTCGACCTCACGCTGCACGAGGTGGCCCGGCGCTGAGCCCCGCCGACCGGGACCACCGCGGGGAACGGAACCGGAGGGCTCCCGTCGGCACCTCCCCCGTGACGACGGAAGGCTCCGACCTCCCGGGGAGGTCGGAGCCTTCGACATGGAGCGCTGGGCAGGCCTTGCACCTGCATCCCCCCACGGGAAGTGGGGTGTCTTTCCTTGGACCACCAACGCGCGTTCCCCGACCGGTTGTTCCGGCCGCGAGCACATGATCACTATACCGCTCTCCGGACCGGTCGCGCACCCCCGACCGGGCGCCGGCGGGCCCTCGGGGTGCCGGCCGCAGGACGCGAACGGCCGCCCCACCGCCGACGGAAACCCGCTGGGCGGCTACCCGGCCCCCGCGTGAGACTGTGGCACGAGTACAGGAGTCATCGGGCTGGGCACGGGACGGTGCCTGGCGCCCCGGGCCGCCGGGTCTGCTTGGACGTGGTTGCGACCCCAGGCCGCAGGAGGACGCCTCGGCCGATTTCCCGGAGCCGACGACGCAACCGGTGACGCGGAACGCGTGCCGCCGCCAGGCGAGTTGGGCGTCATCGTGCGCCTCCTGCGGAGAGGCGGCAGGGGTCACCGCCCCGCTTCGGACCCGATCGGCTCCGAAGCCCCCGTACGTCCGAGGACGGGGGCCGCGGAGGCACAGGACGACTCGGACGGTCGGAGATCAGCGCCCCGGCACGCCCCTGGCTGAAGACACGGCCAAGGCCAAGGCGAAGAGAACGGCGGATGCCACCCACGCCCCCGTGTTCCCCGCCGGCTGGATCACCAGCGCCCACTCCCGGGCGACCACGTGCCCGGTGGCCCCCTGCGCCCGTCCCGTCGTCAGGGTGACGGCGAGCACCACCAGACACACCGCGCCAGCCGCCGCCGTGTTCACGAACCGCCGGGCGGCCAGGGCCACTGCCAGGAGCAGCATCACATTGCGGGGCACGTCCATCCCCACCCAAGGCCCGACCGCGTGCGCCAGGACCACCAGGCCCGTCACGGTCGCGTGGTCCCGGAGGACCACCGGGGCGACCGCCGTGTCCTCCACCTCGCCCAGCCTCCGGTCCAGGCAGAACAGAACCGCCATCACGACCAGCAGCGGCGCGAAGTACCGCAAGCGCACCCCACCGGACGTGCCCAGGAAGGACGGTACGGGCAGCTCGGTCCCTCCGCTCGTCCAACACACCAGCAAGGTCAGAGCCAGCGCCGCAGGCGCGATCCACCAGCGCCGCACCACCGAGAAGTAGATCCGCATCACGAGCCCACTGCGCAGTGCCGTTGTTCCCGGGCGGTCGTGGTGAACCAGTCGGCCTGCTGAGGGGCGGGCAGCGCACGGACCCGACGGAGCTCGGCCCACTCCTCGTCAACGAGGACGTCCCGAGCCGCCCTTTCCGGCGTTCCCATGACGACCATGGCCCACACGTCCGCGATCGACGGCCAACCACAGTCCCGTACGCCGTGCCGCGCCGCTGTACCCCCCACGGCCGCCCGAGCGAGGACGACATCGAACTCTCCGGGGGGAAGCCCAGGCGACCAGGACAGCGGCCAGGTTCCGGCCACCGGCCCGAGTTCCCGGGAGGCCATGCCGATCGTCCTGGGGGCCGGCAGCCCCGCCTCGCGCAACGCGTCGAGTCGCGGAAGCGTCGAGCGACGCACTTCGTCCAGGTGCTCCGCGTACTCCTCGGGCAGACAGACCACGGGGGCCCTGCCCGCACACACCGTGTGTCCCGCACGGGGCACCCGCAGGGGACCGTGCCCCCAGTCCGACACCACGGCGCGGCCGGTGACCAGCGTTCCCATGGCCACCGCCGCACTGACGAGGGCCAGCCACGGCCGGCGGCGGGCGCCGATGAGCAGCATCACGGCCCCCGCCAGGGCCGCGGTCACCGACCAGGGGACCAGGAAGACGAGGGGATCCAGCACATCGGTCAGGGTGGAGCCCTCAGTGATGAAGCCGCCCAAGTGCCCCCAGAAGGGGGCGCTCATGGCGTGCGTCGCGGCAAGCGCCACCCAGGGCACGGCAGCGGCTACCGGCGCGGCGACCGTCCGCGGGATCATCACTCCCAGGGCCCATCCGATGACCAGCCACCCCCAGGGAAGGAGGAGCAGGTGCAGTACCCCCCACCACCCCTGGGCTTCGGGCCACACGCCCATGTGGAAGCGGGCGAGGGCGACCGCGCAGCCGACGAGGACGAGGTGCAGGATGAGGACGGGAGCAACCGCGCCTAGCCACGTGCTGGCGCTCCCCCGCACCCTTACCAGGGAGAGGTCACCGAGGCGCTGCTGTCGTCCGGCTTCCCAAGCGGCGGCACCCGCCACAACGGGTGAGATCGCCACGACGCCCAGGGCAGCCGTCTCGCCCGCTCCCACACCGTAGCCCTGGGCCTCCCTGAACACCTGGTCGGTCACGTACAGCCCAAGGCCGATCAGCCCGGGCAGGATGAGCCAAGGGGTCGAAGAAGCACGGAGGTTGGCAAGGAAGATCATGCTTCCGCTCCACCGAGGAGCATCGAGTACGCGCTTTCCAGCCTACGTCCGGACGCACAACCCTCCTCGGCATGTCGCTCGAACTGCGCCACACCCCCCTGGAACCGTGTCCGGCCGCCCTCCACCACCACGACCTCGTCGAACGCCTGGTCGAGGTCCGCGATGTCATGGGTGGAGACGACGACGTCGATGCTGCCGCGCAGTTCGACCAGCAGGTCGAGGAAACGGCGGCGCTGTCGCGGGTCCAGACCGACGGTCGGCTCGTCCAAGAGCAACAACTTCGCTCGGTGGACGAGTGCTTGGGCGATGGCGAGGCGCTGCCGCTGCCCTCCGGACAACGTGTCGACCTTGTCCTTGGCCTTCTCCGCCAGACCGACGCGCTCGATCGCGGTCGGCGCCGCCCGCCACGCCTGCCGTTCCCCCATCCCCTTCAGCCAGCCGACGTAGGCGACATGTTCTCGGCAGGTCATGCCCGGTAGGAACGTGGCCTGCTGCGGCAGCCAGGAGACCGCGCGCCGGTACGCACGCAGATCGGCCCGGCGCGCGGGCCGCAGCTCGCCGAACGCGACCTCTCCGGACCGAGGGGTCAGGGCGCTCGCGCCCATGGCCATGAGGGTACTCTTCCCCGCCCCGTTGGGGCCGAGCAGAACGGTGTTCCCCGCCGGCAGGGTCAGGTCGAGGCCGTTGAGGACGGCCCGGCGACCACGCCGGTACCGGAAGGAACAATTCCTATAATGCAAGGGCATGGATGTGGAACCTCATCGCCGGGACGGGCCCGGGGTCACATGCACCCTCCGCGGATGTGACCCCGGGGGTGTGTCAGTAGGTGACCTTCACCGTGTTGACCGTAAGGAAGACGCCGCTTGCCCCCTCATTGATCACGAAAGAGTAATCCCCTGCGCCGTGGTCATTCCAGTTTCCCGTGGAGACGGCGGTGGGACCACTGAAGCAGTTGGTGAATGTCGCCATGGTGAACCTGTCGTCAGGCCAGTTGTCAATCACCTTGCATAAGGTGACGTTGGCCACATCGAGTCGTGCTGATCCACAGCTCGGGGGAAGGCGCGGAACCAGCGAACCTCACGGCGGGGGGAGTCCGTCACGCGACTCCTGCCCTCCCCGGCGGCACTTGCCTTCCTCCGCGAGCACCTGCACCTGAGGGCACCCCTCGGCACCGACCCCGAGGAGTTCGCCCTCTTCACGCCGTGGCTCACCAACGAGGCAGATGCCGAGGACCTCGTGGAACTGGCGCGTGACGACGGAAGGCTCCGACCTCCCGGGGGAGGTCGGAGCCTTCGACATGGAGCGCTGGGCAGGCCTTGCACCTGCATCCCCCCACGGGAAGTGGGGTGTCTTTCCTTGGACCACCAACGCGCGTTCCCCGACCGGTTGTTCCGGCCGCGAGCACATGATCACTATACCGCTCTCCGGACCGGTCGGGCACCCCCGACCGGGCGCCGGCGGGCCCTCGGGGTGCCGGCCGCAGGACGCGAACGGCCGCCCCACCGCCGACGGAAACCCGTTGGGCGGCGTCCTCACTCCCGTGTGAGGCTGGGCGTCATGGGCGCGCGCACGGGAGTCATCGGGCTGGGCATGGGGCGGTACCTGGCGCACTGGGGCCGCCGGGTCGGGCTGGACGTGGTCGCGCTCTGCGACCGGGACCCCGTGCGGCGGCAGGAGGCAGCGGCCGAGTTCCCGGGGGCGACGACGACGGAACGGTGGGAGGACCTGCTGGACACGTCGTTGGACGCGGTGGTCCTGGCCAACGACTTCGACGCCCACGCACCCCTGGCCGTGGCCTTCCTGGAGCGGGGCGTGCACGTACTGTCCGAATCCGCCGCCTGCGCCGACGAGGCGGAGGGTCGAGCACTGATCGCGGCGGCCGACCGTTCCACCGCCACCTACTCGTTCGCCGAGAACTACGTGCTCCATCCGCACGTGCGACTTGTCCGCGCCGCCGCGGAGAAGGGCGAGTTGGGCAGGATCACCCTGGTCGAGGCCGACTACCTGCACGGCATGGCGCCCGAACAGATCACCGCGCTCATCGGTGACTCGGGGCACTGGCGCGGCCGGATCTCCCCCACCGCCTACTGCACCCACACCCTCTCCCCGGTCCTCGCGCTCACCGGCGCCCGACCGGTGGAGGTGTCGGCGTTCACCGTCGACGCCCACGACCCGCGCAGTGCGGTGGTCATGACCGTACGGCTCTCCACCGGCGCCCTGGCCGTCACCCGACACGGCTTCCTCCAGGGCGAACCCGACAGCCACTGGAGCTGGTTCTCCGCCCGCGGCACCCACGGCCTCGCCGAGTCCCTCCGCGCCCCCGGCGACCGCGCCTGGTCCGTCCGGGTGCGCACCGAGGGCTGGACGCACCCCGACGGCGCCACCCGCGACGAGGAACGCGTGCCTTCCACCGTCGAGTTGGCCGGCGCCCCAGTCGAACGCCACTTCGAGGGAACGGTGTTGCTCCTACGGGCCTTCCGCGACGCCGTCGAACACGGCGCCCCACCTCTGGTCCCGGTACGGGACGCGGTCGCCGCCTCCCTGGTCGGCGTCGCCGGGGCCCGGTCCTTGGCGGAGGGCTCCCGGCCGGTGCCGGTGCCGGACGTGTCGGGTGCGCAGGCCGCCGGCAGGCGCTAGCCGCCCGCCCGGGGCACCCGACCGCGCAGCGACCGGGCCACACCCACGGCGGTCGCACCGCCCCCCGGGGCTCCGGCAGGACGTCCTCCCCGGGCCGGAAACCCGCTCCCCGCGCATCGCACACGGACCGGCACCCACCCACCACGCGCATCGGCGGTCGGTCCGACTCCTCCCGGCCCCGACCCCGCACCGTCCACCGGTGGACCCACCCGCCTCCCCCGAGCCGTCACCGCCCCCGGTGGTCCGATGCCGGGGTGGCCGGCATCCCGGTGGGCGGTGTCGTGGCGGGCCGGTCCAACCGGGTTTCCCCCTACTTCACCCCCACAGGGTGCCGCGGAAGGTCCGCCCCCGTCATTGGCACCCGGTGACGGACTTCTTGCCGCAGAGTGAACCCTGGACACCGTCACCACCCCCACCACACGGCGACGGCGGGTACGGCGCACCCCTCCCCCCTCCGGAGGGTCCACCGCGACCGCCGTCGTCCCGCCGGACCGGAGAGGACCCGCCCATGTCCCGGACACCGCCACCCCTGCCGACCCGTCCGTACAGCAACGCGCACCTCCCCGCGCCCGAACGCTTCGGCCACTGGGCGGAGTTGCTGGACCACACCCACGCGCCCATGGACCTGCGCAGCGACCACGCCGACGACTTCCTGGTACGCCAACGCGCCATCGTCCTCGGCGAGTCGATGGTGTGGCCCGCCGCCTTCCCGCCGGTCACCTTCCTCCGCACGGACCGGCTCATCCGGCAGTCCGACCCGGAGAGCTACCACCTGACCCTGACCCTGCGCGGCGGCGGAGTGGCCGACTGGCGCCACCGGACCCTGCGGGCGGGCCCCGGCACCCTCCACACCAACGACTCCTCCCGCCCGGTCGAGATCCGCACCGCCACGGAGCCGGGCCGCCGCATCCTGATGATCGGCGTCGAGGTACCGAAGACGAGCCTCCCCCTGCCCCGCCGCATCGCCGACCGCGCCATCGGACTGCCCATACCGGACGACCACGGCACCGGCGCCCTCCTGGCGCACTTCCTGCGCCAACTCGTGCGCACCCACACCGAGTACCGGCTCACGGACGGACCCAGGCTCGGGGCGGTGCTCACCGACCTGACGGCCGCCGCCCTGGCCCACGCCCTGGAGGAGAACCGGGCGCTCCCCGCGCACACCCGACGGAACACCACCGTCCTGCGGATCAGGGCCTTCATCCAACAGCACCTGGACGACCCCGCCCTCTCCCCGCCCCTGATCGCCGCCGCGCACCACATCTCCACCAGCTACCTGCACCGCCTCTTCCGCCAGGAGGGCGTCACCGTCGCCGCACTCATCCGACGCCAACGCCTGGAACGCGCCCGCGCCGAACTCGCCGACCCGCACCGGGCCGGCCGACCCGTCCACGCCATCGCGGCACGTTGGTGCATGACGGCCACCGACTTCAGCCGCTCCTTCCGCGCCGCCTACGGCATGCCCCCGGGCGAGTACCGCCGGCTCCAGCAGCGCCCCACCCCGCCCCCCGACCGCAGCTGATGAAAGACTGCGACATGTCCCACCAGCTGCGCTTCTTCTTCTCCTACGGCGTCGACACGCCCCTGTGGCCCGACGGCGCCGACGGCCGCGCCGACCTCGACAGCCCCCACGGCTACCCCTGCGACCCGGCGGTCCTGCCCGTCACCGAGGCCACCGCCCACGCGTTGACGCACCTCGCCGACCGGTACCAGTCCTCACTGGACTGGGACGACCCCGGCGGCCCCTCCCCCTGGACCACGGACCGGTGGCGGTCCTTCCAGCAGGAGTCCGACGCGGCCCTGCACGCGCTCCGCACCGACCTGGGCGCCGGCTGGACGGTGACCGACCGCAGGACCTGAGGGCCCCGGCAGCCCCCGCACGATCGACGCTTGACCCTCACACCGTGTGAGGCGCTCGACTCGGAGACATCATGTTCACCATCGGAGACTTCGCCCGGCACGGCCGCGTGTCGGTCCGGATGCTGCGCCACTACGACGCCACCGGACTGCTGCGCCCGGCCCACGTCGACCCCGCCACCGGCTACCGCCACTACACCGCCGCCCAACTGGCCCGCCTCAACCGCGTCATCGCGCTCAAGGACCTCGGCTTCACCCTCCACCAGGTCCGGGAGATCCTGGACGAGGAGGTCACCACCGAGGAACTCCGCGCCATGCTCCGGCTGCGGCGCGCCGAACTGGAGGCGACCATGGCGGCCACCGCGGCCCGACTGGTGCAGGTCGAGGCGAGGCTCCACTCCATCGAGAGCGAGGGCCACATGCCCAGCAACGACGTCGTCGTGAAGAGCCTGCCGCGCGTGCGCGTGGCCGAACTGACCGGGGTCGCCGCTGACTTCGACTCCGTCGACGCGGTCATCCAGCCGCTGTACGAGGAACTCTGCCGCCGCCTCGAAGCGGCCGGCATCCCCCTGACCGGCCCCGGGATCACCACCTACGAGGACACCCCGGACGGCGGCGTCCTCATCCACGCCGCGATCACCGTCGCCGCGCCCCTCGGGGAGGACGACGGCCTGCGCGTCCTGGACCTGCCGCCCGTCGAGCGCGCCGCGACCATCGTGCACCGCGGCGCCCCCAACGCCGTCCTGCCCGCCATCCAGACCCTGGGCCGCTGGATCGAGGCCCACGGCCACCGCTCGGCGGGCTACCCCCGGGAGGTGACCCTCGAATGCCCCGAGAACCGCGACGAGTGGGTCACCGAACTCCAGGAACCCCTGCTGGCCGGGGAGTGACGAAAAGCCCCCGCCCGGCGCACCAGGCCGGTCGGGGGCTCACCACGTGCGTTCCCGGGGCGGGACCTCAGCCCCGCTCCACCACGGCGAACGCGAGGAACCGGGTCCAGCCCTTCGTGCCGAACACCAGGGCCGCGCCGGCCGGGACCTTGCTGTCCCGCACGGGGACGACGCCGGGCAGGCCCTCGCCGACCTCAACACAGTCTCCGGCGTTGGGGCTGCTGTACGTCGACGCCCGCCACACCACGTGAAGCCCACTCGCACTGATCATGCGCTCAGTCCTTTCAGGTGCCTACCGATCAGGTCGGCAGACTCGTCGGGCGGAAGAGCTACAGCTCGGAGCAGATCATAGGCACGGGCGGCAACAGTCACCTCTGCGGGGTCTGTGGCAGCACGACCTTGAGAGAAGCCATCGACGAAGAGCACGTCCGCCCCTTCGTCAAACCCGAAGACGGTGAACGGCCCGGCGAGACCCGGATGTTCTGGCTTCTCCTTGGGGATCACCTGGATGACGGTCCGCGGCGACTCGCCGACGTTCAGAAGCCGCTCCAACTGAGCCCGCATGACATCTCGGCCCCCGATATGCCGAATCAGCGCGTACTCATCCACGACGAACCATGCCTGGGGCGGATCAGCCCTCTCGAATACCGTCTGTCGCGACATTCGTGCTGCAACAAGGTCTTCCAGGTTGTCGGGCCGGAAGGCGTTCAGTACGGCCCGTGCGTAGCCCTCGGTCTGAAGAAGTCCAGGCACAACCTGGCTCTGGAAGCTACGGAGGCTAACAGCCTCACGTTCGAACTCAAGGTACGGCAGGAACCAACTCGGGTACGCGTACCGGATCACCAGCGGGTAGAGCCGGACGAAGTGGCCGCCCGTCCGGAGGGCGTGGTCGAGCCCCTCGGCCAACTCACGGGACGGGACGCGCTTGGCGCGCTCGACGTAACTGATCATGGCCTGGGTGGCCAGCGCCTTGGCGGCGAGCGTGGCCTGACTCATGCCCCGTTCGGTGCGCAACCGCAACACTTCCGCTCCGAAGAATGCGAGGAGTGAAGTCGTGGGGTCGGGTTCGACCTTCTCAACTGTCATGCCCTCAACGCCCCTTGATAAATCGCCCGTTGTTATTCCATCGACCCTGTTCAGCGTAGGCGCGGAGCGCGACGCTTGCGGTACACACGGTGAAAGAACAAACAGCGCGACGGAAGGGCCGGGGCCGTTCGATGACCCGTTCGGTGATCAAGCACGTGACGTACGAACTCCACGCTGACCTGGGCGCGGAGGAGGAGTACGAGGCGCGGTGCGTATGGGGCGAGGAGGTGGAGTGCGGCGCCGAGTCGGGGCCGCGACACTCACCCGAAGAGGTGACGGCGTGGATGATCCGGCACACCTCCGGAACCCGCCACAACCGGTACCGGCGGACCCGGTCGGACTACCAGTTCTGGCAGCCGACCGAGCACGTTCCGGCGCCCGCGCCGGTGGTCGCCCCGGGCCCCGCGCGGGTCACCCGGGCGCGACCGTGACGGCGGCCGTCCCGGCCGCGGGCCCGGGCTGGGTGCGGGACAGGTGCTGGCTGTACTGCGGTCGCGAGGGGCTGCCCGTCCAGTGGATCGGGCCCGTCCGCGTACCGCTCGGGGAGGCGCCGATGTTCGCCTGCGCCGCCTGTCTGGACCAGCTCGCCGCCCTCGCCGAACGGGCCATCGGCGAGGCGGACCGCGCCGCCCTCACCCCGCGCTGACCGCCCGCGCCGCCCTCCTCCCGCCCCCTCCCTTTCACCGCACCCTCCGGAGGTTCCACGTGTCCGTCAAGCCGACACCCTGCCCGTCTCCGTCCGCCCTCCCGGGCAATCCGCTCACCGGAGCCGCCCCGAGCGACCCGCGGGCCGAGCCGGGGTTCGTGGTCGCGTTGTCCCGTGCCGCCCGACCCTCGGCGGACGTGGACCGGGTGTGGCCCGCCCTGCTGCGCCGGGCGGGGAACGCCTGCCTGGACGAGTGGCGGGTGCGGGACGACAGCCGGGACGACTTCGGTCTGTTGCTGACCGAACTCGTCACCAACGGCTTCCGTCACGGACACGGGCCCACCGTGCGCGTACGGGTCTGGCGGACCGGCCGCCACCTGGGCATCGAGGTGGGCGGCAGCGGTCCGGCGGGACCCTCGCCCGACCCGGCCGCCGACCCGCTGGCCGAGAGCGGACGCGGACTGCACCTCGTCAGCGCCTACGCCGACGCCTGGGGCGTGAGCCCGGACCGCACCGCGACCTGGTGCCTGCTGCCCTTGGGGTAGGCCGGCACGAATTTCCCGGAAGACCCGAAGGAGTGAAGATGACCGCACCAGAAGAATCTTCGTCATGCCGCGTTACACATACCACGGACTTCCTCTGGCTCGACCTCACGCGCAAGTGCCAACTCGAATGTGCACATTGCTACAACGCCTCTGGGCCGCAAGGGAAGAGTGGCAACATGTCTCGCGAGGACTGGCTGTGCGTCATCGACCAGGCCGTCGAAAGCGGCGTCACGCGGATTCAACTCATCGGTGGTGAACCGATGATGCATCCAGACGCACAAGACATCGCATCCCATGCGCTGGGGTCTGGCCTTCAGGTAGAGGTCTACAGCAACCTCGTGCACGTGACGAGCTCCTGGTGGGAACTGCTGAAGCGCGACGGTGTCGGCCTCGCCACGTCCTATCTACTCGGCAGACGCCGATGAACACAACACGGTGACGGCTCGCCAGAGTCATGGCAGGACTCGGGCCAACATCGCACGGGCGGTCCAGCACCAAATCCCCATCCGAGTGGGCATCGTGAGCGAAGACGCGGCCACAGCCACGGCAGCGGAGCGCGACGTGCGTTCCCTCGGAGTCACCCGTGTCAGCGTGGACCACATCCGGCCGTTCGGCCGCGCCGGCGCCGGACTGCCGAGTGCAAGCGGACTCTGTGGTCACTGCGGAGACGGGCGCGCCGCCATCGGGCCGGACGGACGCGTATCCCCCTGTGTCTTCTCCAACTGGATGAGTGTGGGGGACGTCCGTGCCGCAGCGCTGACAGAAATCCTCACCGGCCCCAGGATGATGGAGGCGGTGGCTATCATCCACGACACGCACGGGGGAGGAAGCTGCGACCCGGGTTGCGAGCCAAATGAGGAATGCACGCCAGGGTTCCCTCTGTCCGACTGCACGCCGAGGAATTGATCCATGGAACGCGAACTGCCCGGTGGAGAGTTCTGGAATCTCATCCGAGCCCACACCGGAGAACTCGACGCCGCCGAGCCCACGGTACGGGGGTTCGGGGCGGACTTCACGGCGGTGGTGCACTGTGCGAAGGGCCCCTTCTTCGTGAAGGCCGTACGCAATCGGCCCGGCGGTCGCAGGGAATCGCTCATCAGGGAGAAGTCGATCAACCCCGCCGTCCTTCCCCTGGCTCCGGCCCTCGCCTGGGCCACGGAGGACGAGAGCTGGATCGCCCTCGGGTTCACGGTTGTGCCCGGACGCACCTCCGACTTCGCACCGGGCTCCTCTGACCTCGACACGGTCACGCGTCTCGTCGACCGCATCGGACACGTGCCGCTTCCCGAATTCGCCTCTTCGTGGCGGGAGGAGCGATGGGACAGGTTCGCCGCGTCCCCCGCGCATGCCGCGCTCTTCCGGGGATCGACGCTCGTCCACGGTGACGTGAACCCGAGCAACGTCCTCATCTCAGGCGGGGACGGTTGGCTCGTGGACTGGGCCTGGCCGACCTTCGGGGCCGGGTTCATCGACCCGGCCTGTCTCGTCGTGCAGTTGATGGCCGCGGGCCATGACCCGGACACCTCCGAGCAGTGGGCGGAGCGGTGCGCCGGGTGGCGGACGGCGGCCCCCGAGGCCGTTGACGCCTTCGCGCTGGCGACCGTCCGCATGTGGGCCGCCCTCCTCGTCCGGCGCCCGGGAGCCGACTGGGTGCGGACCATGCACGACACCGCCCGTATCTGGGCACGGCACAGAGGTCTCCCGGCGGACGGAATCGGCTGAGCCACGGCCCCGGTCGCGGCCGGAGGCTGATGGCGGACGACAGGTGGGCGGCACCTCCGCCCGGCTGGCCGGCCGCCCGGTCACCCCCCTCAGGGCGCCACGGCCGCCAACGCGTCGATGCTGCCGGACATGATCGTGCGGAGGTGTTCGGTGAGGTGGGAAAGGGGCCAGTCCCACCAGGCCAGGGCGAGCAGCCGCTCGACGTCGGCCTCGTCGTGGCGGTGGCGGAGGAGGCGGGCGGGGTTGCCGCCGACCACGCCGTAGTCGGGGACGTCGTGGACGACGACCGAGCCGGCGGCGACGATCGCGCCGTGGCCGATGCGGACGCCGGGCATCACGGTGGAGCGGTAGCCGAGCCACACGTCGTGGCCCACCACCGTGTCACCGCGCCCGGGGAGTCCGGTGATGAGGTCCATATGCTCCGACCAGGAGCCGCCCATGATCGGGAAGGGGAACGTGGAGGGGCCGTCCATGCGGTGGTTGGCGCCGTTCATCAGGAACCGCACGCCCTCGCCCAGCGCGCAGAACTTCCCGATGACCAGTTTCTCCGGCCCGTAGTGGTACAGCACGTTGCGGGTCTCGAAGGCGGTCGGGTCGTCCGGGTCGTCGTAGTACGAGAAGTCCCCGACCTCGATCAGCGGGGAGGTGACCAGCGGTTTCAGCAGCACCACCCGGGGTTGGCCGGGCATCGGGTGGAGCACGGTGGGATCGGCGGGAGCGGGGGGCGTCACGGTCATCGTCCCTTTCCGGTGGGCTGACGGGTCCACGGGTCCACGAAGAGGCAGCTATCGCAACAGTCGATGCTTTAAGATCCTGGCACGACGATGGCACCCCGAGCAAAGGCATTCCGGCGATGGCTCCCGCAGACCCCGGGGCGGACGACGTCCCCCCGTCCCCGACGCCCCACCGCCGGCCGGGTGGCCGCAGCGCCCGCGTCCGCCGACAGGTCCTCGACGCGCTCCTCGCCGAACTCGGCGAGCGCGGCTACGACGGGCTCACCACGGACGGCGTCGCCGCACGCGCCGGCGTGCACCGCACGACGGTGTACCGGCGCTGGGGCGACGTCGGCGGCCTGCTGGCCGACTTCCTCGACGCCGCGGCCGACGACGGCTGGCAACCGCCGGACACCGGTTCCCTGGTGGGCGACCTGACGGCGCTGAACGAGGAGATCCAGACGGGCCTCACCTCGCAGCCCCCGGTCATGACGGCGCTGATCGCCGCCTCGTTCCGTTCAGAGCGGGCGGCGCGGGCTCAACAACGCCTCTGGGAGGACCGGTACGCACGTTGCGAGGCGATCATCCAACGAGCCCTTTCACGCGGTGAGTTGGCGCCCGCCACCGATGCTCGGCAACTGCTCGTCGCCGCCACCGCCCCGCTCTACCACCACCTGGTGCTGCTGCACACCGCACCCGACCCGCGGTTGCCCGGCCGGGCGGCCCGCACCGCCGTCCTCGCCGCCTCGGCCGGGGCCTTCACCCGGGACGGTCCCCCGCCGGCGGACGGACGGCCCCCTGCCGGTGGTGCGCCGGGCGAGCCCGCTGTCAGTCCCCCCGCCTACTGTCCTCCCCAGTGAGAACAGTGCGAACGGGCCGACCGAGAGGAACCGTTCCGTCCCGGGGAGGGGTCTGTCATGGCGCGTTCGACGACGTACTTGGAGCTGTCACAGGAGGGCGGGGGCGCCCACAAGTTCTACGAGGTGACCGTCGACGGCACGGTGGTGTCGGTGCGGTACGGGCGGATCGGGGCGGACGGGCAGACGACCGTCTCTTCCTTCGCCACCGAGGAGAAGGCGCGGGCCGCCGCGGCGAAGAAGGTCGGGGAGAAGGTCCGCAAGGGCTACGCCCCCGCCGTGCAGGGGGCGCGGGCCGCACGGCCGGTGACCCGCCGGCAGGTGTCCTCGGCCCCGTCGACGGCCCGGTCCACGGCCCCGGTGCTGTGGCGGTTCCGCACCGGGTCGGCCGCCTTCGGCATCCACATCGCGGAGGACCGCTGCTGGGTCGGCAACCAGGCGGGCGACGTCTACACGCTCAGCCACGGCGGTGAGGTGCTCGCCCGCTACGGGCTGCCGGACGGGGTGAAGTGCCTGGTCGCCGACGACTTCTGGATCTACGCGGGCTGTGACGACGGCACCGTGTACGACCTGTCCTCCAAGGTGCCCTTCGGCGCCTACGCCGTCGCCCCGGACGTCGACATCTACTGGTTGGACATCCACGAGGGCGTGCTCCAGGTCTCGGACGCGAACGGCGGGCTCACCGTCATCGACCACGAGGACGAGCACCAGTGGTCCCGCAAGTCGGCCGGCGGTCAGGCGTGGATGGTGCGCACCGACGCCGGCGCCGTCTACCACGGCCACCAGAAGGGCGTGACCGCCTACGCGCCGGACGGAACGGGCGAGTCCTGGCACACCGCGACCAAGGGCGGGGTGCTGTTCGGCTGGCAGGAGGACGACGCGGTGTACGCGGGGACCTCGCACAACCTGGTGCAGAAGCTGTCCAAGGCGAACGGGGCGCTGCTGGCCACCTACCGCTGCGACGCCTCGGTGTACTCCTGCGCCACCGCGCCCGGCGGCGCCTACGTCTTCGCCGGTGACTGCGCGTCCTCCGTGTACTGCTTCGACGCCGCCGGCAACCGGTTGTGGAAGCTGGGGACGGGCAGCGGCTCCGCACTCTCCATGCAGTACCTCGACGGGCGGCTGTACATGGTGACCACGGACGGGTCGCTGGTGTGCGTGGACGTCTCGGACGTGGCCGTCACCGCCGCCCAGCAGGGCACCGTGCCGGTGGCCAGGGACGTCAAGTCGGCCGCCGCGCTGCCCACCTACACCCCGGTCCAGTCGGTGACGGCACTGGCCACGGTGACGGCGGCGCCGGCCGGCGGGATCGTCGTCGAGTGCGTGCAGCAGGGCAGCCGGCTGCGGGTGCAGGTGGTGTCGGAGGGCTACGAGTCCGGCTGGAACGTCCAGTTCCCGCGGGGCATGCGGGAGGCTGGCGCCCGGTACGTGGTCGACTCGCTGCACCCCTCCGCGGGCGGCTTCTACCGGGTCCGGGGGGAGATCCGGCGCCTGCTGTGAGCGGGGGCGGGCGGGTACGCGACGGTGCGGGCCGTCCCCGGTGAGCGAGGGGACGGCCCGCACCCCTGTGGGGGGCGGCACACGTGCACGTGGGGTGTGTGCCGATCTCGGGGAACCGGCCCGCCCGGCCGGTACGGGGATCTCCCGGACGGGCCGGGCGGGCGCGGTTCACCGAGGAGGAGCAGGAACGGAGGCGGACGGCGGAGGGTCGCGACCGTCCGACCCGGTCAGCGGTTCTTGACGCCGTCCGGGGTGATGTTCGCCTGCTTCAGGGCCTTGGCGAAGCCGTTGACCCACAGCTGGTTGACGCGGGCCCGCTCGGCCGCGTTCGGGTAGGCGTTGCGGCAGGACGGGCCGGGGCCGCCGCCGGACATCAACTCGCTGCACGGGCCGCGGTAGTTGTCGTACAGCCCGAGCACGTGGCCGGTCTCGTGGGTGGTGACGCGGGTCGCGTCGAACTGCTGGTTCTGGCGGTAGTCCAGGAAGATGTAGCCGCGGCCGTGCATGTCGGTCGAGGCGTAGGAGCCGCGGGCGTCGTTGCCCTCGCGGTAGGTGAAGTCGGCGGCGCCGGTGGTCTCCTGGAGCTTGACGTTGGTCACGGAGCTGTTCCAGATGGCCGTGCTGCTGGCTATCTGTCCGCGGAAGGACGGGGCGCGGGTCGCGTTGTAGCGGACGGTGACCGCGGCGGCGCCCGGCTTGGCGGCCTGCTTCTCGGCGGCCGACTTCAGGACCGCCTCGAAGAACTCCTTCGTGGCGGCCTTGTCCTCGCCGGAGCCCTCGTAGCGGGCGATCGACTCGGCGGTGGACAGGTTGGCACGGGACTCCGCGGCCCCGGCCGGGGCGGCCGAGGCGGGGACGGTGGCCGCGACCGCGGTCACGGCGGCGACGCCGAGGCCCAGTGCGGCGGACAGGAGGCGCGTGGGGGGCTTCATGATGGTGCACTCCTCGTTCGTCATGGGTTCGATCTGTCTCGATCCACCGGACGGAGATCAGTTGACGTCGGTCTGTCTCCGTCGGGTGCGACCGGGTGACGTCCGGAACCCCTTGGGGAGTGGGGTCCCGAACGGGCTGGAGGGTGGCGAACCGGTTCGACTGCTAAGGAGTTTCGGGGAGGAACGGAAGCGCGGGATGATGGCAAGTGGCGATAGCCCCGGGCTACCACCCCCCGCAACCGGCGTCCGTCCGATGGGGGTGGGCGGGGAAACGGCACGTCCGGACCGCAGTGTGACGAGAACGCTCTGGTGCGGTGACCTGAGCGGGCCTACGCTCACCTGTCATGGACCTCGAAGTGAGGCACCTCCGTGCACTGTGCGCCATCGCCGACACGGGCAGCCTGCACAAGGCCGCCCGGGCGCTGGGAGTCGCACAACCCACCCTCAGCACCCAACTACGTCGTATCGAACAGGCCGTGGGCGGACGGCTGTTCACCCGGGAGCGGTCCGGTTGCCGGCCCACTCCCCTGGGCCGGTTCCTGCTGGGCCGCGCCCGACCCCTGGTCGCCGAGATGCGGGCCCTGGTCAACGACACCCGGGCCGCCGCCGCCCGCACCTGTGACGGAACCCAACTCCTGATCGGTTCCACCGCGAGCCGCGCCCTGCCCGGTTGGCTGCGCAGGCTGCGGCTGCGCCACCCCGGCACCGAACCGACCCTCCAGATGGACGTGTCCCCCAACGCCCTGCTGGGCATGGTCGCCGACGGCCAACTCGACGTGGCGTTCGTGCACGAGGTGGAGGGCAGCCCCCTGCGGTTCCCCGCCGAACTGCACAGCCGCATCCTGGTGGAACGCGAACCGCAGTTCGTGGCGCTCGCCGCCGACCACCCGGCGGCGGCCCACCGCACCGTACCGCTCGACGCCCTCGCCGACGACCGCTGGATGGTGGACGCCACCGTCGACGGCGAGTGGGACGCGGTGTGCCGGGTGCTCCGCGAAGCCGACCTCAACCCCCGTGTCCTGCACGGGGACTACCTCACCGCGTACACCCTGGTGGCCACCGGCGAGGTGGTGACGGTCTCCCAACCCACCACCAGCCCCCGCCCGGACACCGCGGTACGGCCGCTGCGCGGCGACCCGATCGGGGTGCGGCTGCTCCTGGTGGCCCGCAGCCGACCCGAGGTGGACGCCGTCTTCGACGACCTGGCCGCCGCCTACTGGGAGGCCGCCGCGGAATCCCCGGCCTACGCCCGCTGGTTGGCCGACCGACCGGCGCCGCCCCCGCGCACCGCACTGCCCGCCGACCCGCCGCCGTACGCCCCCCGGCCGGTGCCCGCCGGCGCCCTCCCCGGACGGACGCCCCGGGTACCCGGACACGGACAGGTGCCGACCCCGCAGCGGAACCCGGGCACCGCACTGGACCGCGTGCCCTCCCCCGCCGGCAGCCGGACCCCGCTGCGCTCACCGGAGCCCGACGGGGTCCGGTGACCGCAGCGGGGGCCCCGATCACCCGTCCTCGGTCCGACCGGGCGGGCCACCGGGGCGGGCGCCGGGCTCAGCTGCCCACGGCACCGCCGTCCGCACGCCACACCGCGACCACCGCGGGCCGTACGATCCGGCCGGGACCGTCCGGCCAGGTGCTGGCCGGACGCTCCACGCTCGCCCCGTCCACCTCGCCCGGGTGCTGCACGGCCACCAGCACCCGCCGCTCCTGGATGACCGGGCCGCAGGTCTCCGCGCCGTTCGGCACGGTGAGGAACTGCTTCAACTCGCCGCGCCGCTCCCCGTCCGTCGCCACGCCGAACAAGCCGTCCTGCGAGCCGAGCGCGTTCCCGTCGGTGGAGATCCACAGGTTGCCGTGCGGGTCGAAGGCGAGGTTGTCCGGGCAGGAGATCGGCGAGACCCGGTCCTTCGGGAAGCCCGCGAAGTACGTCGCCGGGTCCGCCGGGTCGCCCGCCACCAGGAACAGGTTCCACCCGAAGCGGGTGGCCTCCGGCCGGTTGCCGTGCTCGGTCAGCTCCAGCACCTGCCCGTGCTTGTTGCCGTTGCGGGGGTTGGCCTCGTCCGCGCCCGGCTTGCCGGGCTTGCCCCGGTCGGAGTTCTTGGTGAGCGCCACGTACACCTTGCCGGTGTGCGGGGACGGCTCCACGTCCTCGGGCCGGTCCATCTTGGTGGCGCCCACCCGGTCCGCGGCCTGCCGGGTGAAGACGTACACCTCCGCGGCGCTCATCCCCGGCACGTGCGAGACGGCCCGCCCGCCCGGGCCCGCGGTGGCCAGCGGAATCCACTCGCCGCCGCCGTCGAACCGGCCGTCCGCGGGGAGCGTGCCGCTGCCGTCGACCTCCGCCGCCGGCGAGTCGCCCGTCAGCCTGGCCACGTACAGGGTGCCCTCGTCCAGCAGCGTCAGGTTGTGCGCGTGCGCGGTGCGGCTCTCACCGCGCATGCGGCGCTTGGCCGAGACGAACTTGTAGAAGTAGTCGAACTGCTCGTCGTCCCCCATGTAGACGACGGGCCGGCCGTCCCGGGTCAGCCGGGGCTGCGCGGCCTCGTGCTTGAACCGGCCGAGCGCGGTGCGCTTGCGGGGCGTGGAGTCCGGGTCGTACGGGTCCAGTTCCACCACCCAACCGAAGCGGTTCGCCTCGTTGGGCTCCTTCGCCAGGTCGAAGCGGTCGTCGAACCGTTCCCACTTGCGCTCCGAGGCACCGCTCTTGAACCCGTACCGCTTCAACCGGGCCGCGGCCACCGGATCGGTGACCCGGTCCGCGTTGCCGAAGTACTGGTTGACGTTCTCCTCGCCGTGCAGGGTCGTCCCCCACGGGGTCTCGCCGCCCGCACAGTTGTTGAGGGTGCCCAGGACGGTGGTGCCCCGCGGGTCGGCGTGCGTGCGCACCAGCGGGTCGCCCGCGACCGGGCCGGCCAGCCGGAACGCGCTGGTCATGGTGAGCCGGCGGTTCAACGGATGACGGGGCACCGCGCCCAACCGCCCCGTGCGCCGCTGCCCCTCCACCACCACGACCGAGAGCCCGTGCGCCGCCCAGGCGATCTCCACCTGCTCACGGGTCGGCCGCTCCGGGTCGTAGCCCCGGAACATCAGCACCTCGTCGGTGTACTCGTGGTTGGCCACCAACAGCTGGCGGTCCCGTTCCCGGGGCAGCGGCAGCAGGCTGAGGAAGTCGTTGTTGTAGCCGAACTGGCCGGCCTGGGCGGCGGCGGTCTGGCGCTCCGGGTCGAAGGCCGGCGCGCCCCGCAGGATCGGCTCGCCCCAGCGGATCACCACGTTCTGCGCGTACCCCTCGGGGACGGTGACCCGGTCGTCGAGGTTGGGCGCCACCGGCGCGAACCGCAGGCCGCGGGCGGCCCGGTCGCGCGGGGGGCGCCGCCCGGGTGCCCCGGCCGGCGGTGCGCCGGCGGCCTGCGCCGCGGGCGCCCCCGGGCCGAGCAGGGCGCCGCCGGCCGCCGCGGCGACGGTCACCACGGCCGTGGTCCGCATCAGGGCCCGGCGGCTCACGGCCGCGGCGATGACATCGCCCGCGTACGCGTTCCCGCTGGTGTTCGGCACCTCTCCGAAACAGGCGTCGCCGCAGCGGAAGCGGCAGGTCAGGGCGGATCGGCCGCCCGGGTGAGTGGTGATCAACGGCAGCATTCTGCGCACGTCTCGCTCCCCTTCTCGGGTGTCTCCGGATCGGTGTGCGTACGGCGTGAACCTAGGCGGTTCCCCCGCCGGGGGGTGGACCGAAACGTGAACGAGGGGTGAACCTGCCGGGGAGGCCGAGGGGCGGCGTTGGGCCGTCGGGGTGGGTCGGCCCGTGATCGTGCGGGCGTTTGGCTAACCTTACGTAGCCGTCCTGGCCAGGGATTAACAGAACAACTCATCTGAAGGGTTGCGCACATGGGCATTCTGAATCGGCTGCGGGGCGTGTTCGGTCGGTCGAAGAAGGCGGAAGGCCCGGCGCAGGACGCCGCGGCGGACGCGCCGCAGTCGTCCACCGAGGGCACCGAGGGCGCCCGGGGCACCACGGATTCCGGCGCCGGGACCACCACGGACGACGGGGGCACGGCGAGTGCCGGAAGCGCCGGAAACACTGACGCGGCGGGGACCGTGCCCGCCCCCGCGAGCGAGCCGGCGCGCGCCTCGGACGCCCCGGGCGCGTCGGACACGGCGACGGAACCCGTCCCCTCCTCGGCGACCGCCCCCGCGGGGTCGACGGCGGCGGCCGAGCCGGCCGACACCGGCGCCGCTGCCGAGGTCCGGGTACCCGTGCAGTCCTCGGTCGCGGACGAGCTGGTCTCCGCCGCGTTCGACCACGTGAGCGTGGGTCGCGCGGATTCGGGGCGGAACGGTTCCGCTGAGGAGGGCCGGAGCGCGTCCGCCTCGGTTCCGGCGCAGCCCGGCGCGCCGGCGGCGCCCCCGGCCGGCGCGGAGACGAAGCCGACGATCCCGGCACCCGCCGGCGAGCCCGACCCGCTGCCGACCCCCGAGCCGGGTCCGGACGCCACCAGCGCCGGCGCGGGCACCGGCACCGCGGCGCCCGCGCGCACGGAGCCGCACCAGGAGCCGCACCCCGAGCGGGAGACCGAGCAGCGGGAGCCCGCGGCCCCCGTCCCGGCCGCCGAACCCGTCACCGCCCCCTCCGGGGCGGCCGGGGTCCCGGAGACGGCCGCGGCCATCGAGGAGACGCCCGAGGTCACGCCGCAGCCCGTGGCCCCGGAGACGACCGCGGTCGCGGAACCGGAGACGGTCACGGAACCGGAGACGGTCGCGGCGACCACGCCCGAGACCCCGGCGAAGCCCGCCTGGAGCCTGGCCCGGGTGAAGACCCGGGCGCCCGGGCTGGTCACCGGGTACAAGGCCGCCGGGGCCGCGCTGCGCAAGCAGGGCCTGGCGGGTGCCCGGCTGCGGGTGTACCTGGTGCTGGACCGTTCGGGCTCCATGCGCGGGTACTACAAGGACGGCTCCGCGCAGGGCCTCGGCGAGCAGGTGCTGGCGCTCTCCGCGCACCTGGACGAGACGGCCACCGTGCCCGTGGTGCTGTTCTCCACCGAGGTGGACGGCACCGGGGAACTGGAACTCTCCTCGTACGAGGGCAAGGTCGACGAGTTGCACGAGGCGGCCGGACGGATGGGCCGCACCGCCTACCACGCGGCGATCGAGGAGGTCGTCGCCCACTACGAGAAGTCCGGGGCGACCGAGCCGGCGCTGGTGGTGTTCCAGGTCGACGGGCCGCCGGACGCCAAGGGCGTGGCGAACGAGGCACTGGCCGCGGCGGCCCGGCTGCCGCTGTTCTTCCACTTCGTGGCCTTCGGCGAGCACGAGGCCAAGGGCTTCGACTACCTGCGGAGGCTGACCGCCGAGCACACCGGCTTCTTCCACGCGGGGCCCGCGCCCCGCGAACTCACCGACAAGCAGGTGTACGAGGGGCTGCTCTCGGCGCTGCCCGCCTGGCTGGCCGCCCGCCGGGGCTGAGCACGGCCCGTCCGCGCACCCGCACCACCGGCGGGTCCCAGGGGCGCCCCGCGCGGAAAATCTCCGCGCGGGGCGCCCCTGCCCGTCGGATACGATTTGTGGATTCCGCACCCCGCCGGACGGGGCCACGAGGCCCGGTGACCGGCCCGGTCGGAAGACCACACCACCGCACCGCGACCTGGGAGCAGCCCCCGATGGCTCGACACCTCATCACCAGCGCCCTTCCGTACATCAACGGGATCAAGCACCTGGGCAACATGGTGGGGTCCATGCTCCCGGCGGACGTGTACTCCCGGTACCTGCGCCAGCGCGGCCACGACGTCCTCTACATCTGCGCCACCGACGAGCACGGCACCCCCGCGGAGCTGGCCGCCAAGGAGCAGGGACTGCCCGTGGACGAGTTCTGCGCGCGGGCGCACGACGCGCAGAAGGCCGTGTACGACGGCTTCGAGCTGGCCTTCGACTACTTCGGCCGCAGCTCCTCGGCGCAGAACGTGGAGATCACCCAGCACTTCGCGAGGAAGCTGCACGAGAACGGGTTCATCGAGGAGCGGTCGATCCGGCAGGTGTACTCGCCGGCCGACGGCCGGTTCCTGCCCGACCGGTACGTGGAGGGCACCTGCCCCTACTGCGGCTACGACAAGGCCCGCGGCGACCAGTGCGAGAACTGCACCCGGGTGCTGGACCCCACCGACCTGATCGACCCGCGCTCGGCGATCAGCGGCTCCACGGAGCTGGAGGTGCGCGAGACCAAGCACCTGTTCCTGCTCCAGTCGAAGCTCCAGCCCGAGGTGGAGGCGTGGATCGCCGAGGTCGGCGACGCCTGGCCGCAGCTGGCCTCGTCCATCGCCCACAAGTGGCTGACCGAGGGCCTGCACGACCGGGCGATCACCCGCGACCTCGACTGGGGCGTGCCCGTCCCGGCGGACACCTGGCCGGAGCTGGCCGCCGAGGGCAAGGTGTTCTACGTCTGGTTCGACGCGCCCGTCGAGTACATCGCCGCGACGAAGGAATGGGCCGACGCGGCCCCCGCCGGCGAGACCCGGGACTGGAAGTCGTGGTGGTACGAGGCCGACGACACCGTCCGGTACACCCAGTTCATGGCCAAGGACAACGTCCCGTTCCACACCGTGATGTTCCCGGCGACCGAGCTGGGCGTGCGGGAGCCGTGGAAGAAGGTCGACTACGTCAAGGCGTTCAACTGGCTCACCTACTACGGCGGCAAGTTCTCCACCTCGCAGAAGCGGGGCGTGTTCACGGACGCCGCCCTCGACGTGCTGCCGGCGGACTACTGGCGGTACTTCCTGATCGCCAACGCCCCCGAGTCCGACGACTCCTCGTTCACCTGGGAGCACTTCACCGCCACGGTGAACAAGGACCTCGCCGACACCCTGGGCAACTTCGTCAACCGGGTGCTGTCCTTCTCGAAGAAGCGCTTCGGGGACGCGGTGCCGGCGGGCGGCGCCCCGGGCGAGGCCGAGCAGCGGCTCGGCGAGGAGATCGCCCGGCTGCTCGCCGAGTACGAGGAGCAGATGGAGGCGCTCCAGTTCCGCAAGGCCGCGGCGGCGCTGCGCGCCCTGTGGTCGGCGGGCAACTCCTACCTGGAGGAGAAGTCCCCCTGGCTGGAGATCAAGACCGACCAGGACGCGGCGGCGCTGACGCTGCGCACCGCGATGAACCTGATCCGGCTGTACGCGGTGGTGTCCGAGCCGCTCGTCCCGGCGACGGCGAAGGCCCTGCGGGGCGTCTTCGCCCTGGAGGGCGACACCGCGCCCTGGGTCACCCCGGCGGAGGCCACCGCCCTGGACGCGGTCCCGGCGGGCACCCCGTTCACGGTGCCGCCGGTCCTCTTCGCCAAGATCACGGACGAGGATCTGGAGGGCTTCCGGGAGCGGTTCGGCGGCGGCGAGTAGCACTCACCGCCGGTTGGGGTCGACGTACGCCCAAGGGGCGCGCCGGACGTTCGGCGCGCCCCTCGGGCGTACGGTGCCCACAGGTCCGCCACCCGAGCGAGACGGGGTGACCGGCCCCGGCGTCCGGCGTCCGGCTAGTGGGCAGCGGTCCACTCACGGTCGAGGATGGCGTGCACCACGGAGTCCCGCCACCGTCCGTCCTTCATCACGTGCTCGCGGATGATCCCCTCCTCGGACATGCCCACGGCCCGCATGGTCCTGGCGGACGCCTCGTTGAGCGGGGAACGCGCGCCCCAGACCCGGTGCAGCCCGAGGTCCTCGAACGCGGTGGCGAGCAGCAGGCGGAGCATCTCGGTCCCGTAGCCGATCCCCCAGGACTCGCGGCGCAGCGCGAAGCCGGTGGTGGCTGCCCCTTGTTGGTGGGGGTCGGAGGCCAGGCGCCCGACCCCCACCAGCTGTCCGCCGTCCCGTTCCACGACCGCAAGCACGTACTCGGAGCGGGGGTCCGCTCTTGCGGAGGTGATGGCCCGGTGCACGATCGCCCGAACGTCAACCGGGGTCCGGGGAGTGAACGACAGGTGTTCCGTGGCTCCGGGGTCCCCGTAGATCGCGAAGACGGAGTCCACGTCGGCCGGGTCCGTTTCGCGGAGCTCCAAACGCTGGCCGTGTCGGCTGACTGGGTACACGGAGGCACCCTATCCGCGCGGCAGAGCGAGACGGCCGGACCCGTACTGCGCAATCTCCTCACGCAGTTCCCTGGCCACGGCCGCATCACCAAGGGTTCCCTTGGACAGGGCTCGGCGCACGCGGGCAGCCGAGACGACGATGCCGTTGTTGCGCTGGTTCACAGGCAGGTCCAGTACCGGTCGGATCGCTGCTGCCGCCCCCTCCAGCTCTCCGGCGTACAGATGGGTCAGAGCATGGTTGCATTGGGCTCCGGCCAAATCGCCGAAGGCCCAGTGCGCGGAACCGGAATCGCTGAACTCACGAACGGCCCGGGCCGCCTCAGCGGACAGACGGTCGTCGCCACGGCCCAGGAGCACTTCGGCCTCGACCGTGTAGTACAGCTGCTTGGCCGCCGGATAGGTGAGAAGCCCGCCCAGTGCATCCAAGTCATCGGGCACCACACGATCACGCTGTTCGTCAGCCGCCCGGGCCACTGCGTTGACCGTCTCCGTGTCACCCAGGAGCGCAGCCGCACGGCCCTCCAGACCAAGCATCCACAGGCCGACCGTGCCTCGGCCCGCCGATGCGTGGGCACCTCCCTGGCGGGCGAAATGCACAGCGTCCTCGGGTCGGTCAGCCCAGTACGCGATCAGTGATTTGAGCCCGTTCGCCAATGCCATCAGTCCGGGATGCTCGGCGTCGGCAGCGCACGCCAGCGCTGCTCTTGCCTGCATCATCGCAGTCTTGGGGTCACCCATGTCGTTACTGCCCTTGGCCATCAGGAACGACAGCACCGCAGCCTTGAAGTGCAAATCCCGAAGCTGAGTGGGGCGCAGCCGACCGCCTTCCAGCAGGCGAAATGCGTCGTCCTGCGCAGCCGCCAGATCCTCCCAGACGTCTGCCAGTGGCACACGTGGATACTCAGCAACGAGTCGGGCTACCTCATCGTCGAGGAACCCGATCGTCTCCTCTCCGACTCGGGTCCGCTCAGCCCCAAGAACAAAGTCCCTCGCCCTTCGCGCGGCCATTGCACCCGTCCTTTTCATCTCGCTCAAGTCCCCGTCGGGATCGGCTGCTGAAGCACCGGGAACGACGAGGAACCCATGGGCTCCCTCGGGCACTTCTGCCCACAGCTGGTCGATGCTGTAGCCGAGCATCTCGACCAAGACTCTGCGGGCATCCCTCTGAGGCCGTCGTTTTCCGTAGTACCACGCTTCGAAAGTGGTTGAAGCGGGCTCGATGCCGGTCAGGCCGAGTTGGTGGGCCGCTGGTGCGAACGCGGCAAGAAACGCGCCATGAGTACGCCACTCCCGTTCATCCAGCAGGTACCGGAACAGTGTTCGCACCATGCCTCCTCTTCCCACAGCCGGATGGTCCGCGCCGATGCTAGCTCTCCTGTCTTGACGACTTGCCCCTGAAAGAGGTCTCCAAAGAAACCGGGGGAGAAGCGAGGGCGATCCGAGGTGAAGCGTCAACTCCGCCCACAAGAAACGAGGGAGGAATGGGGGTAGAAGTGACGCCTCCTGAACGCAAGGCTCTTTCCGACCATGGCCGAGGGTGTCCCATTGAACACCCTTCGTGAACCACAGGGGGAGCGCCCCATGCCCACCACGGACCAAGCACCCGTCCCGGACGACAACGGCACCGATGCCCGGCGGTTCGTCGGGTCATCGACGTGCCGAGGAAGCCGTGAGCGTGACCAGCATCCCCGTCGGGAGCGTCTGATGAACTCGCCGTTGATGCCCCGGCCGGACACGGAGGCCCTCACCCGCTGGCTGCTGCTCGCCGCCGGGAACCCGTCCACCGCCCTCACCGAATGGGGGACGCGTGGAGTGGCCCTGCTCACCTGCGGACGGACCTTCGACGGCGTCCGCATCCCCTGCGACCTGGTACGCGTCGCCACCGCTGCCACCGACGACGCCCGGGCAGCCGCCCTCCTGCGCAGCGCCCTGGGCGGCGGGCCCGTCTTCACCGACCGCATCACCCGGCAGACCTACGTGCTCACCGCGTGCGGAGCCTGGCTCCCGCATCGAATGCCGCAGGTCGAACACCTGGGAGCGGGGTACTACCTCGGTGTGCCCCGCCCCGGTCTCCCCCTCCGGCTCGGCCGAGCTCACTGGGCCGGGCCCGTGGACCGGTACGCCTGTCCCAGCGCTCCCCTCCACACCCTGCTCGCACGCGGAGGGGAACGGCTCCATCGAGTCGAAGCCGACGCCGAAGCAGAGGAAACCGCGTGAACCCGACGGACCTCCCGTGGAACCGTGCCCTACTGGAGCCGCCACCGGCCGTTCCTTGCGCGCCCTGCCTGCGTGAACGCCTCCTCGGAGGGAGCGGCCCACACGGCTGTCGCGGCCGGGCGCCCGGTCGCCTCGTCACTCAGGACGGGCTCCTCGTCCTCCTCGGCGTACTTTCGCTCCCCTGCCCGTGTCCCTGCGGGAACGCGGAAGTGGCGGAATCGGACGAGACGGCCCCGCCCGGCCCTTTTCCTCGCGTCCGAGTGCGGATCAGCCCACCCATCCCGTCAGCGGTTCGGTGTCCAGGTCGAAGCCGACCGGGTCGGGGAGGGGCACCGTCTTGCCGAAGGGCACGGTCAGCACGGATTCGTAGCGGACCCCGTCCGGGAGGGAGTGCACCTTGACCTCGTGGGTGCCCCGGTCGATCAGCAGGTAGACCGGGAGGCCGGTCTCCGCGTAGGCGCGGGGCTTCTCGACCCGGTCCCGGTCGGTGGTCTTCGGATCGGCGGAGGTGACCTCCACGACCATGAGGACGCCGTCGGCGGAGGCCCACTCACCCTGGCCGACGAAGGTGTCCGTCGGCGCGAGCAACCCGTCCGGGCGGGCGTTGCCCTGGGGGCAGGTCGTCAGCCTGACGCCCTGGTCGGAGTGCAGCCACCCATGGGGGTGGTGGTCAAAGCACCGTTCGGTGAGCCATTGGACGATCCGCCCGTGTACACCGTCCGCCATGGGTTTCTCCACGATCCTTCCGTCGATGAACTCAAGGCGAAGGGTTTCGTCGTTCCGGTGAGCGCGGCGGGCGAGTGCTTCGAAGCACTCCTGGGCCGGGCCATCGGCGAAGGGGTGGGTGGTGTGGGGGATGCACATGCCCGCGAGGCTAGGACCGGGAGTTCAGAACTCCGCACGGATCGTGCTGCTGTTGGCACCATCCGATGAAACGAGGTCAGAAGGCTTGCACGGGACTCGCACAGGTGAACCCACCGGTGGCGCTCCGGACCCGGTCAGCCTCCGGGCCGGAGGTCGGCGACGAGGCGGAAGCGTTCCAGGACCGCCGGCGTCCCGTCGTCCACGGTGAATCCCGGGTCGCCCAGGGCCGCGCGGAACTCCTCGCCGTGCCAGTAGCCCTCGTGGGAGGTCCGCCACCCGGCCACGCTGGTGTCGCCCTCCCCCTCGTCCACCGCGTGGGCGAGGTCCACCCGCCCCAGCGGGACCACACGCACCCCGGTCACCTCGATGACCGCGACCGGGCGGTCGTCCGAGTCGACGACCACCGAACGGTCGCCGACCTCCGGCAGGGGGTCCCCATCGTGCTCGTACTCCACGACGAGCCCGGTCGTCGTGGTCTTGGAGCCGTCCAGGACCGCCGCGACCAGCTGGTCGCGCAGCGGGCCGGGGAAGGCGAACTCGGCCTTGGCCAGGGAGGCCAGGTCGGCGGGGGAGACGGAGTCGGAGGTCATGCCGTCACGGTAGCGGGGGTGCCGCACGCACGACGGGCCCGTGACCGCGCCCCCTGTCCGGGGTGGTGGTCACGGGCCCGTCGCGGTGGCCGTCCGGCCGGCGGGACTACCTGGGCTGGGGCTTGCGGACGGTGAGGTGCAGCTCGCGCAGGCGGGTCTCGTCCAGCTCGGTGGGGGCGCCCATCATCAGGTCCTGGGCGTTGCCGTTGAGCGGGAAGGCGATGGTCTCGCGGATGTTGGGCTCGTCGGCGAGGAGCATCACGATCCGGTCGACGCCCGGGGCGATGCCGCCGTGCGGCGGGGCGCCGAAGCGGAAGGCGCGGAGCATGCCCGCGAACTCCTGCTCGACGGTCTCCCGGTCGTAGCCGGCGATCTCGAACGCCTTGATCATGACGTCCGGCTCGTGGTTGCGGATCGCGCCGGAGGACAGCTCGACTCCGTTGCAGACGATGTCGTACTGCCAGGCCAGGATATCCAGCGGGTCCTTCTCCTCCAGGTCCTGCATGCCGCCCTGGGGCATGGAGAACGGGTTGTGGGAGAAGTCGATGCGGCCGGTCTCCTCGTCCTTCTCGTACATCGGGAAGTCGACGATCCAGCAGAAGCGGAAGACGTTCTCCTCGAAGTGGCCGGCCCGCTTGGCGGCCTCGACGCGGACCGCGCCCATGATCTTGGAGACCTCGTCGTACTCGCCGGCGCCGAAGAAGACGGCGTGACCGGGGGCGAGGGCGAGCCGCTTGGTCAGCTCGGCCACGTTCTCCTCGGTGAGGAACTTGGCGATCGGGCCGCTGAGCGAACCGTCCTCGGCGACCCGCACCCAGGCCAGGCCCTTGGCGCCCTGCTCGACGGCGTACTCGCCGAGCTGGTCGAAGAACTTGCGGGGCTGGGCGGAGACGTCCGGCACCGGCAGGGCGCGCACGTGCTTGCCGGCGAACGCCTTGAACCCGGAGCCCTCGAAGACGTCGGTGATGTCGACCAGCTCCAGCCGGGCCCGCAGGTCCGGCTTGTCGGAGCCGTACTTCGCCATCGCCTCGCGGAACGGGATGCGCGGGAACGGCGAGGTGACGTGACGGCCGCCGCCGAACTCCTCGAACAGCTCCGTCATCAGCTTCTCGATGGGCTGGAACACGTCCTCCTGTTCGACGAAGGACATCTCCACGTCGAGCTGGTAGAACTCGCCCGGCGAGCGGTCGGCGCGGGCGTCCTCGTCGCGGAAGCAGGGCGCGATCTGGAAGTAGCGGTCGAAGCCGGAGATCATCAGCAGCTGCTTGAACTGCTGCGGGGCCTGCGGCAGCGCGTAGAAGCGGCCGGCGTGCAGCCGGGACGGGACGACGAAGTCGCGGGCGCCCTCGGGGGAGGTCGCGGTGAGGATCGGGGTCGCCATCTCGTTGAAGCCGAGGGCCGTCATCTTGTGGCGGATCGCGGCGATGACCGCGGTGCGCAGCATGATGTTGCGGTGCATCCGCTCGCGGCGCAGGTCGAGGAAGCGGTACTCCAGGCGCTTCTCCTCGTTGACCCCGTCCTCGGCGTTGATGGTGAACGGGATCTGCTGGGCGGCGCCCAGGACCTCGACCTCGACGGCCTCGATCTCGACCTCGCCGGTCGGCAGCTCGGGGTTGACGTTGTCGGCGCCGCGGGAGACGACCTTGCCGTCGACGCGGACGACGGTCTCCTTGGTCAACTTGTCCAGGGCCTCGGCGGCGGGGGTGCCCGGCCGGGCGACGAGCTGGGTGATCCCGTAGTGGTCGCGCAGATCGATGAAGAGGATGCCGCCCAGGTCGCGCCGATTGTGCAGCCAGCCGCTCAGCCGGACGTCGGTGCCGACGTCGGAGGCGCGGAGCTGGCCGCAGGTGTGGGACCTGTACCGATGCATCGTGGTTCATCCAAGTCTTGACGGGGTACGTGCCGGGCCCGTCAAGGTTACCGTCCGGGTCCAAGATCCCCCGACGGCTTTACCCCTCGGGGCTACCCGGGGTAACCGGAAGGGGTGCGGCGACCCACCGGGAACGCACGGGTTTCCGGATGAGGTGGCCTTTTTCCATCGGATATTCCTACAGTGGGGCAATGTGCACCGAAGAGCCCCGGCCCGCCGCCCTGCCCGCGGCCGAGGAGGCGCTGAGGACGCTGCGCACCGGGCTCTGGCACTGGGACACCGCAGCCGGGATCGTGACCCTCGACGCCGAGGCCGCCCGGCTGCTCGGCTGGCCCCCGGTGACCACCACCGTCAACGAGAACCGGGTGCGGGCCCGCTTCCACCCGGTCGACTGGAACGAGATCGACGGCATCGTCCGCCTCTCCGTCACCGAGGACTCGCTGGCCGAGGCACGGCTGCGGGTCATGGACGAGCAGGGCCGGGTGGTGCGCACCGTGCGCAGCCGCTCCAAGCCCGTCTTCCACCCCGGGACCGGCTCCTACGAGCTGTTCGGGGTGCTCCAGGAGATCGGCGAGCAGCCGCCCGGCGCCGCCGCCCGCTCCGCCGTCACCGGCGACTGGCGCCGCTCCCGCGAGGCGTTCCTGCTGGACGCGGGGCGGGCCCTGGCCGAGGCCCGGTCCACGGCGGAGGTGCTGCGGGTGGCGGCCCGGCTGTCGATGCCCGGGTTCACCCCGGACGGGCTCGCGGTGTTCGGGGTGACCGGCGACCACCTGACCGTCATCGGCCACCACGGGCACGCCCCCGGCGCCGAGGGCCCCTTCGCGGCGATGCCGCTGGACACCGACTACCCGGCCGCGCAGGTGGTGCGCACCGGGCGGGCCGTGTACCTGTCCTCCCCGGAGGAGTACCGGCGCACCTACCCCACGGCGTGGCGGCTCGCCGAACCCTTCGCCCGGCAGTCCTGGGCGTTCCTGCCGCTGGTGGTGGCGGGCCGCACCATCGGGGCGTGGATGGCCGCGTTCTCGTACGAGGTGACGTTCACGCCCGACGAGCGTTCCGTGCTGACGACGGTGGCGCGGATGCTGGGCCAGGCGCTGTCCCGGGCGGGCACCGCGGAGAACGAGCGGGAGCTGACGGACGGGCTGCAACGCTCGATGCTGCCCACCCTCGGCCCCGAGGTGCCGGGCGTGCGGCTGGCCGCCCGGTACGTCCCCACCGGCGGCGGGCTCCAGGTCGGCGGCGACTGGTACGACGTCATCGCGCTGCCGTCCGGGCGGCTGGCCCTGGTCATCGGGGACGTGCAGGGGCACGACGTGCGGGCGGCCGGGCTGATGGGCCAGTTGCGGGTGGCACTGCGCGCCTACGCGGCCGAAGGGCACCGCCCGGACGCGGTGCTGTCCCGCGCCGGACGGTTCCTGTCCGGGCTGACGGACGCCGTCCCGTACGGGGCGACCGGCCCGGCGCCCCCCGGGGACGTGGCCGAGACCCGCTTCGCGACCTGCCTGTACGTGGAGGTCGACCCGCGCACCGGTGAGCTGGAGATCGCCCGGGCCGGGCACCCGGAGCCGGCGGTGCGGATGGTCGACGGCACGGTGTTGCAGCACTCCACGGCCGGCGGACTGCCCCTCGGCGTCGACCCGGACGCCGACTACCCGACCACCCGGATGGTGCTGGAGCCCGGCGAGACCCTGCTGCTCTGCACGGACGGGCTGATCGAGACCGGCGGCCACGACTGGGACACCGGCTGGGCCCGCCTCCGCACCATCCTGGAGGAGTACGCGGGCGACAGCCTGGAGGAGTTGGCGGACGGCCTGGTGCAGGCGGTGCACGGCCCGTCCTCGTACTACACCACGGGCCCGCTCGCGGACCGCCGCGAGGACGACGTCGCCCTGTTGCTGCTGCGCTGCGAGCACCCCGAGCCGACCACCCCGACCCGCCGCACCCACCTCATGGTGGCCCAGGCCGAGCCGCAGCGGATCGCGGCGGGCCGGCAGCAGTTGCGGGAGCTGCTGCACGACTGGGCGGACCGGGAGCAGGTCGACTCGGCGGTGCTGATGGTCTCCGAGATGGTCACCAACGTGCTGGTGCACACGGACGGGGACGCGGTGCTCGCCGCGGAGGTGACCGGCGAACCGGGCCGCCGTTCGCTGCGGGTGGAGGTCACCGACACCAGCGACGACCTGCCGCACCGGCGCGAGCCCGGCGAACTGGCGTCCTCCGGGCGGGGCCTGGTGCTGATGGAACTCCTCGCCGACACCTGGGGCGTGGAGCCCCGGGGCGAGGGCAAGACCATCTGGTTCGAGCTGTCCGAGGGGCCGGCGAAGCCGGCGGGCACGGACGCGTCGTAAGGCTCGGACGGGGCACGACCGAACGCCACAGCGGCGGACGTACGGCGGGATGATGGCTTGGCTCCCTCATGGATGGTGGGGCAACATGACCACTGGACAAGTCAACTGGCCAACCATCAAGGGGCAACCGAACCATGGCACTGCCGAAGTACGAACAGATCGCGTCGGAGATCCGGGGCCGCATCGTGCGAGGCGAACTCACCGCGGGCGACAGTCTTCCGAGCGAACGCGAGATGACGGACCGGTGGTCCGTGTCCCGCCCGACGATCGTCCGGGCCCTCCAGGTGCTCCGCCAGGAAGGCCTGATCGTCTCCCGGCAGGGCGTCGGGACCACGGTCCAACCGCGCGTGCCGCTGGCCCGCAGCGCGGGCGAGCGGTACCGCACCGCGGTGACGACGGGCAGCATCTACACGGCGGGCGAGTACGCCGAGATCCTCGCGGCGGAGTTGACGGCCGCACCGGAGGACGTCGCCAGCGCACTCGACGTGGAAGCCGGAGCGAGCGTCGCACGGCGGCAGCGCGTCACCCGTGAGGGCGATCGAGCATCGGCCATGTCCACTTCGTGGTTCACCGCCGAGGTGACAGGGGCGGCGCCGCGCCTGTTGCAGCGGGAGCGGGTGCGCGAAGGCACCACCCGTTATGTGGAGATGCAGACCGGGCGACGCCCGCAAACCGGCCGCGACTGGTGGAGCGCACGGCTCGCCACCGAGGATGAGCTGCGCATCCTCGGACTCGACGGACCGCAGGCGGTAGCGGAGGTGCGCCACGTCTCCTATGACTCAGAGGGCAGGCCGCTGGCCTACGAGGTGGGTGTGACGCCCTCCGGACGGTGGGCGAGGACCGAGGAGTACGCCATGCAGCCGGAGTGACCGAGCTGGCTGAAAACGCATGACCGATCCCCAACAACCCCTGTTTCGACAGGGGTTGTTTCGTTTGCCCTTCCTGACTGGACAGGTCAACCGGTGGAATGGTCCACCTGTCCAGTTCTCGTGACAGAGGGCAGGCGACCCCCTGATGGCCGATCCGCGATACAGCCCCGGCGTCGGTTGGCGCGTGGACCGCATTCCGAGCAAACGCACCCGGAGGATCGAAGGTGACGACGGCACCCGGTACCTGCTTCCGCTGATGGTCCTGCTGAACGGCGAGCACCGGGGTGACTCCGGTCTGTGGCTCTCCCCCTCCGAAGCAGAACTCCTCCACGCGGAGTTGTGCCTCGTCCTCGCGGACAACGAGGAAGACCGTCGTCGTCCCACGTGCTCCACGCCCCGGTGAGGCACGCCAGTACCCGGCTACGTCCGCGTGACGCCCTCGTGCGGTACGCCGGCGTCCTGGTGATCGTGATGATCAGCGGTTCGTGCGGCCTGGTGATCGGCATGGCCCTCGGCATCACCTGAGCCCTCTCCAACCGTGTCCCCCTGCGAGGGGCTTCGGACGGGCTCCGTCGCGCTCCGGTCGCCTCCCACCACACCGGCGGTGGCCGGAGCGCCGTCAGAAGACCCTCTCCCGAACCGCCACACGGGCGTGCCGGCGCTTGCGGGACCCCGGCCGTCCCTGCCCCGTGGGGCCGCGGTGTGCGAGATTGGCGTCATGCTGACTCCCCGCGAAGCCAGGGCCCGGCTCCTCGCGCACTTCGCCGAGCATCCGCCGCCGCTCTCCGGCGAGCTGTACATCGCGCCCGAGTGGTACGAGGACGCCGCGGACTACCTTCCGGTGTGGGGGGCGCGGGAGTTCCACGTCGACGGCCTGGCGGCGTACGGCCGGACGGACAACATCGCGCTCTTCGTCGACAAGCACACCGGGGAGGTCCGCCGGGACTGGTTCACGCCGAACTTCGACAAGGTCCGGGCGATGACGCCCGTCCACGTCGGCGAAGACGCATGAGCGGCGGTCGCGCCGGGCGGCGGGGCCGGGCGGGTCAGGTGCCGGACTCGGGTGCGTCGCCCGCGGCACCGGGGGGCGGGGCCGGGGCGGCGTAGTGCTCCCGTAGTTCGGCGACCACGCCGAAGGCCGCCGCCGTCAGCGGCACGGCCAGCAGCATGCCGAGGATGCCGGCCACCGAGGCGCCCGCGGTGATCGCCAACAGCACGATCGCCGGGTGCATCTGCACCGTCCGGCTCTGGATGACCGGCTGGAGCACCTGCCCCTCCAGCACCTGTACCGCGAGGACCACCGCGAGCGCCCAGAGCGCGATCACGAAACCGCGGTCGGCCAGGGCGACCAGCACCGCCACCGCGCCGGAGATGAACGCCCCCAGGTACGGGATGTAGGCGCCGACGAAGACCAGCGCGCCCAGCCCGACCGCGCCCGGCACCTTGAGCACCAGCAGGCCGACGGTGATGCACACGGCGTCGATGAACGCGATCACCGTGGTGCCCCGCATGAAGCCCTCGACGGCCCGGAACGCGCGCCGGGCCATCGCCTCCAGGGTGCGCCCGCTGCCGCCCGGCGCGAAGGAGTGCAGTGCGGTGAGCGCCCGCCCGGAGTCCCGGAGGAAGAAGAAGATCAGCAGCAGGGCCAGCACCGCGGTGGCGATCATCGTTCCGACCACGCTGATCCCCGTGATCACCCCGGAGGCCGCCGTCGAACCGAACCGGCCGAGCAGCGACTTCGCATGGGTCGCCAGGTCGTCCAGGGAGGTGCCGGCGGCCCCGAAGTACTCGCTGAGGGAACGGCTGGCCACCTTCAGCGAGTCGACGATCTGCGGGCCCGAGTCGACCAGCGCGGCGACCACGATGTACACCGCCCCGCCGACCACGGCGAGGACCGCGGCGCAGGTCAGGCCGGCCGCGAGCGAGGTGTTCACCCGGGCCGCCACCAGCCGCCGGTACAGCGGGCGCAGCAGGGCGGTGCCCAGCAGCGCCAGGAGCACCGGCGTGACCGCGGTCTTGAACACGATGCACAGCCAGATCCCGACCGCGGCCACCCCCGCGACCAGCAGGAACACCACGCACCAGGCGGCGGCGCGGCGCACGGGTTCGGGCAGCAGGGGACGCACCCCTCCAGCCGACCAGCCCGGGCGCCGCACCGCCGCACGGGGACGGCGAACGGGTGACGCGGCCGGCCGGCGGGCCCGGGGCCCGGGCGCGCCGGCCGCGGCTCAGTCCCGCAGGTTGATCGTCCCGCGCCGGCGCATGCCGTCGAACTTGGCGCGGTCCACGGGTGGTCGGGGCGCGGGGGTGGCCGCCGTCAGCTTGATGAGCTGCCGCCCGCCGAGCGCCACCCGCCACTGTCCGAGGTCGGGGCGGGAGCCGTACGGGCCGGCCGCCTGGTCCAGCAGCCGGCGCACCGCTTGTTCCCGCCGCTCGTCCAGCACCCCCGGCAGCGGGGTGAACGGGGCGCCCGGGGCGGCGTACGGGTCGCGGGCGAGGACGCGGGCCAGCGCGAGGGCGACCTTGTAGCGGTCGCCGTCGACGGTGACCGTGCCGGGCGGCGCCTCCGGGTCGCCCCAGTCGATGGTGTCGGCCTGCGCCAGCACCGGCGCCCGGCCCACCAGCCGCGCCCCGTCGCAGTCCAGCAGGTGCACGGCGGGCTCGGGCCGCACCGTCCACAGCACGTTGGCGGCCGACAGGTCACCGAAGACCAGGCCCATGGTGTGCAGCCGGAGCACCGCCTCCACCAGGGCCGCGGCCAGCGCCAACCGCTCGTCGGGCGTCGGTTGCACCACGGCCTGCCAGGCCGCCTTCGCCGGGCGGAGCAGGAACGCCAGTTCGGTGAGCTTGGTGCTCCCGGTGCCCGTGGTCCAGGTCATCGTGGCGGGGGCCCGGTGCATCAGGAAGCCGGTCGTCCGGCCCGCGTCGACCACCCGGCACAGCGGCCAGGCGGCCTCCGCGTCCAGCCGGTCCCGGTGCGCCGGATCGAGCGCCCGGCGCACGGCGACCAGCGCGGCGAGCGCCTCGCCGTCGACCCGCCGCGGGTCGCGGTAGCTCTTGTACAGCACCGCGGGCCGGTCGGACAGGGTGAACACCTCGCCCTGCCCGCCGTCCCCGATCCGGTCCCGGACCGGCAGGGAGCCGAGCGGGACGTCCACGCCGTCTGCCTCGCTCATGCCCCCGGGCCCTCCCACAGGACCACGGCGGTGCGGTCGTCGTCGTAGGACTTCACGCGGTACTGGAGCTGCCAGAGGAAGTCGACCGGCCCGGGCACCGGGCCGCCGCCCCAGGCAGCGGCCAGGAACTCCCGCATCCCCGGGTCGCCGGCGAGCGGGGTGGACAGCCCGTCCGTGCAGAGCACCAGCACGTCCCCGTCCTCGACGGGGCCGAAGACCTCCGACCGGGCCAGCCGGGACCCGGGCAGCGCCGCCGTCCCGGTGTCGATGACCCCGGACCCGCCGTGGCCCTCCCCGAACACGTCGACCTCCCAGGCGCCCCGGCGCAGTCGGGCCGCGCCGCCGTCGCCGACCGCGAAGAACCCGCGGTGCCGCACGGTCGGGTCCAGCGGCACCAGCAGCCCGCGCAGGGTGGTGGCGTGCCCGGTCGGCGACTCTCCGCCCTGCTCGGCACGTTGGGCGAGTCCCTCGGCCACGCTGCCGACCGCCGAGTTGACCAGGGCCCCCAGGGTCCGTTCGTCCACGAGCCGCAGGGCCTCGGCGAGTTGGTCAGCGTAGCGGTCCAGGAAGAACGCGATGCCCCGGCACACGTCGTGCGAGCCGACGTGCGAACGTGCCGCCGAGCCCACCCCGTCCGCGACGGCGAGCAGCAGCAGCCCCTGCGCCGGCTCGGGTCCGCCGATCCGGCACACCACCAGCGCGTCCTGCCGTGGCCCGCCCTCGTAGCGGTGCGAGTCGCCGCGCACCGAGGCGGCCCGTACGGTGAGCGCCCCGTAGCGGGCCCCGTCCACGACGATGTCGGGCAGCACCGCCCCGTCGAGGTCCTCCCGCACGCCGGGCAGCGCGCCCGGGTCCGGCGGGTACAGCGGCGGCCTGGGCCCGCTGTGCGGCGGGGTGCCGAGGAGGGGGACGGGCTGGTGCGCGGGCTCGCCCGCCGGGGCGGCGGCCTCGGGCGGGGCCGCCGGTTCCGGGTCCGGTTCCCGTTCCGGCTCCGGGGCGGGAACGGGTGCGGGTGCGGAGACGCGCACCGGCGCGGGCACGGGTTCGGGTTCGGCCGGGGGCAGGGGGCCGGGCCCCCGCACCTGCCCGGGGACGGACGGGGCGGGCGCCGGCTGCGCCGGTGGCCGGTAGGGGACGGCGCCGACCCCGGGCGGCAGGCTGAACCAGGTCTCGTCGAGGGCGTCCCCGGTGCTCGCCGGGGGGCCCTGGTGGGTCGGGTGCGCCGGGTCCTCGGGGCCCGAGGCGGGGGCCGGCCACTCCTGGGGGTTCTCCGGTTGCTGGTGCACGTCGCCCGCCTCAGAGCTTGTCGAGGGCGACGGTGGTGAACCCGGGCACGGTCTCGTCCACGGCGAGGTTGAACCCGCCACTGCCGTCCGCCGGGATGCTGCTCGCGGAGCGCACGATCGACCGGGTGAGGCTGGCCGCGAACTCGCGCAGCGCCTGGGCCGCGGAGACGCTCTGGTCCTGCTGCATGAACGCCCGGAAGTTGGCGACGTGTCCGATGGTCGGCCGGTCCGCCTCGCCGATGCCGAAGGCGATGATGTTGGGACGGTAGCGGGCCTGGATGAGTTCCTTGTGCGCCTGCTGCCAGTCCTCGTCGGTGGGCCCGCCGTCGGAGAGGAAGAACACGACGGGTCGGTACACGTCGTGGCCCTCGGCCTTGAGCCCGTTCACGTCCGCCTCGATGCAGGTGCGCAGGGTGCGGAACGCCTCCCCGTAGACGGTGAGTCCGCCGGCCGCGAGGGCCGGCAGGGTGTCGATGTCGCTGAGGTCCACCAGCGGTTGCAGGACCTTCGCGTCGTCGGAGAAGCCGATGAGGCAGAACCGGGTCTTGTCCGCGACGGTCGGATTGGTGCTGATCTCGCGGTGGAGTTCGGGCAGTGCGGTGTTGATGCTGTCGAGCGGGTCCCCGTTCATGGATCCCGACTCGTCGCACACGAGGTAGAAGGGAAGGATCTGCACGGTCGTGGTACCTCCGGGCGGCGTGGTGATCGGGGGTTCGGCTGGTGGGGACGGCTGCGGTGTTCGTCTGGTTCCGGTGCGGGGGTCGGACGGATGGACGGATGGACGGATCGGGTGGGCGCGGGGCGGGGTCAGTAGGTGTAGAAGTAGATCTCCAGATCGGCGGAGCCGGCTGCGCCGCCCTTCCAGAAGTCGCGGGTGGTCGCGCCGTCGAACATGTCCGGACGGGCCTTGCCCAGCAGCGCGTTGACGCGGTTGGCGTACTCCCCGCCGGACCCCGGGTCGCGGTGGTGGCCGAAGGTCAGCACGAACGCGGCGTGCTTGCCGCGGTGCGGGGCGGTGACCTCGCGCAGCCGCCGCACGATCCGGTCGGTGTCGCCGCGGGCCGCCGCGATGGACACCTTGACGGGGGTGCGGTGGACCGCGCGCGGACCCTTCGGCTTCGCTTTCTTCTCCTTCGCCTTGCCTTCCGCCGAGGCCGCGGGGGAGGGCCGCGCCCCCTCGGCGGCCTTCACCGGGTCGCCCTGGTCGCCCATCGCGACCAGCGCCAGCACCAACAGCAGGTCCGCGAAGAGCCAGCCCGCCAGGTGCAGCGGCTGGTAACGGCGGTGCCGGGTGCGCCGGTTCACCGGTGACCGGCCGGGGGCTGCACGGCGGGGTCCGCATCGGCGACGGGATCGGCACCGGTCACGGGGGCGGCGTCGACGATCGGGCGGGCGTCCTGCGGCTCGTCGTCCACCCAGGGGCCGTACCGCCCCCCGGGCGAGGTGCTCTCCACCCCGGTGCCGGTGCGGCCCTCGGTGCTGCTGGAACCGGCCCGGGGCACCGGCAGCACGGGCCCCGACGCCCCGGGCACCGCACCGGGCGTCGACGGGGTGCCGGGCTCCCGGTGCCCGGCCGGCGGGGCCGACGACGGGGACGACGCGGGCGGCGGCACGAAGGGCCCGGTGGGCGCCGGGGCGGCGGACGGGGGACCACCGGGGACTCCGCCGGGACCCCCGCCGGACGGGCCGGCGGGGGCCACCGGCGCGGGGCTCGCCGGCGCCGGGGCGGACCGGGCGGCGAGCACCTCGACCAGGTCCGCGAACCGCTCGGCCGCCGCCCGCAGCGCACGCGCCTCCTCCGACAGCAGCCGGACCGCCTCCTGCGATCCGGCGACGGCCCGCGCCGTCTCCTCGGTGACCTCGCCCAAGCGGTCCAGGACCCGGGCCGACACGTCGGTGGCGACCTCGGTCGCCGTGGTGAACGACCGTTGGGCGGCGCCCAGGGTGTGCACCGAGTCCTCGACCCGTTCCCCGGCCGCGCCGAGCGCGTCCCGCACCTCGCCGTTGACGGTGCGCACCCCGTCCAGGGCCTTGCCGACCCCGTCCCCGGCGGTGCGCACGGCCGTCTCGACCCTGCCCACCGCCTGCTCGATCGGGCGGGTCGCCGCGTCCACCCCGGCCAGCCGGCGTTCGGCGCCGTCCACGGCCTCCCCCACGACGGTGGCGGCGGCGGACAGCTCCTTCTGCGTGCTGGCGGCCCGCCGCACCAACGAACCCAGCGACCCCGCCGCTTTGGAGAGTTCCCCGGTGAACTTGCTGGGAGCCGTCAACCGCTCTTCGTTCAGGAGGAGTTGCGCACGGGTGAGCACCGGCACCAGCCGGGCCAGCAGATCCTCGGCGGTGCGCTGGGCAGCGGCCTCCCGCCGGTCCTCACGGGCCCTGCGCAGCCCGTGCACGGCGGTCAGGACCAACAGGACCAGGATGGCCCCGGTCGCCAGCAGCGCCACGTTCCCGAAGGTCGACCAGCCGGTCAGCCTGCCCTCGAACCCGGTCTGCCAGAGCTGGAGGAAGGGCCGGGCCGCCATCTTCGGATCCGCCCCGATCAGCGCCTCGTACGCGCTCGACGCCCGGGTCAGCCCGATCCAGGTGAGCAGCAGCGGCACGAACACCAGCGTGCCGAGCACCGCTTCCAGGACGCCCCACACGGCCCGTTCCGGCCCGTCCGGTTCCGCGGCGGACACCCGGACGCTCTCCGGGCGGGCGTACGCGGCCAACAGGTCGAGTTCCGCCCAGGATTCGAGGTCGCTGTCACCGAGCCCCTGGAGGGCGTCGGCGAGCGTCGTCAACTCGTCCCGGCGCGGCGCCAGCGCGGGCCGGTCCGCCAGGTCCCTGAGCTGTGTGGCGACCGCAGTGCGGTCCGCCAGTGCCCCAACGGGCATTGCCAACCCCTAGAAGTGAGAACGACAGAGAACGAACCACCGGCTCTTCGCACCACACAACACCAAGAGCACGACGGAACGCAGGGAAACGGACTCCACGGGCCCCGGAGGACCGACACGACGGGCCACCGACGGAGCACGGTCGGGCCACGACCGCTCCCGTCCCCGCCCGTCAGCCGTCCTTCGCCCCCGTGCGTTCGCCGGGAACCGCCGCGGGTCACCGACGTCCGATGCCGCCTCCCCGTTCCGGGCGGGCCGACCCCGCCCCCGCGCCCCGGCCTCGCCTGCTCACCCCCGTGGGCTCCGTGCGCGGGCGCCGATATTAGCGCACAAGGCGCGGACAGGGCATATGATCCGCCTTGTTTCGCAGGGAGTTGGGACGCACCGGGGGAGTCCATGAACACCAGCACCGACCGTTCCGGGGACGACCGTCCCCGCGGAGTGATCCACCTGCGGAACCCCTCCGCGTCCGCCCCGCCTCCCCAGCCGACCCCCACCGCCTCCCCGGCCACCACCGGTTCACCCGTCCCGGCCGACTCCCGTGACCTGCGACGCCCGCGCACCCCCGTGCGCGCCCCCGACCGGATAGAGCCGGCGCCCGTGGTGCTCTCCGCCGCACGGCCGCAGACCCGTTTCACCGGCGGCCGGGGCGTCCTCCAGGCCAACCTCAACTGGCGTCCCGGGGCCGACGCCGACCTGGACCTCGGCTGCCTGGTGGCCTGCCGCGAGGGCGACGGCACCGCCGTGCAGGCCCTCGGCGGCTCCTACGGTTCCCTCACCCGGTGGCCCTACGTCAGCCTCGACCAGGACGACCGCACCGGGGCCAGCTCGGACGGCGAGACCCTGCGCGTCAGCCTCGACCACGCCCACGTCTTCGAACGGCTGCTGCTCTACGTGTACGTGTACGAGGGCGCCGTCGACTTCCGTGCCCTGGGCGCCACCGTCACGGTCACGGTGCCCGGCGAACCCGGCGCCCGCATCCACCTCGACGACTCCCCGTCCGGTGCCACCGCCTGCGCCATCGCCCTGGTCCGACCCGCCGTCGACGGCCTCTCCCTCCGCCGCGAGGTCCGCTGGTTCCGCCCCTCGCCCGAGCTGTGGATACAGCAACAACTGGACGCCGCCTACGGGTTCGGGTTCCAGTGGGTGTACGCGAGCAAGGACGGATAGGGGGCGACCCGCCCCGCACTCTCCCGTGACCGGCCGCTTCCTCAGGCCGGCCCGGTGCCCCCGGCCTTGACGCTCGCGACGAAGGAGAAGAAGGCGGGAGCGGAAACCGTCAGGGCGGGACCGCCGAGGTTCTTGGAGTCGCGAAGGGGAACGATGCCCTGTACACCGGCGAGGTTGACGGCGACCTCGACACATTGACCGCCCTGACCACTGTAGGAAGACGTGAACCAACGGGGCATGGCAGATTCAATCGTCACGCGGCGCCCTTTCGAAGCTGTTTGATCAGAGCCACGGAAGCATCCTGTGACAGTGCTCCCACCTGGAGTTGATGGTAATCGGTCAGCCTGGGGAGCACAGCGGCTACGTTGCGCTCCAGATGCCCTTGCTGAGACGACTGCGCATAGGACATCAGCGATCGGTCCGGGAGGGTCAGAATTGTGATCGGCAGGCTGAATGTCCGCCGTACGCCCATCGCGAAGGGGGCGATCTGTAGCGAGGTGTTCGGCATATCGGCGAACTCCAACAGGCGCGCGAACTGCGCGTCCATGATCTCGGGGCTGCCGATCGGCCGGCGAACGCACCCCTCGTCCAACACGACGAAGATCATGGGTGGGCGTGGTCGCTTCAGGGCCTCCTGCCGTTCTGCCACGAGGGCCACCCGTTCCTCGGCCTGTTCAGGTGTGGCTGCCCCACGCGTGACCTCGTAGTCCTCGATGGCCGATGCGTACTCCCGGGTCTGCAAGAGTCCGGGCACGACGCCGACCTCGTACAACCGGATCTCCACGGCCCGCGCCTCGTAGCCGACGTACTCGGGGAAGCCCGCCAGCAGGCTGCCGTGGACGATCTCCCGCCAAGCCCGCTCGAACGACTCTTCCGCCCCTCTCAGACCGAAGGCGCTGTCCAGCGCGCACGAAAAGCGACGGGTCGGAGACTTGCGACCGGTTTCCACGGCGGATACGTGCCTCCCCGAATAATCCGTGCGTTCGCCCAGTTGGTCCTGGGTCCAGCCCCGTCCTATCCGGGTACTGCGCAGACGTGCTCCGAAGGCCGCTTCGGGGCTCGCTCCGGGGTTCAAGTCCTTGATGTTGACCATTGTGTTCTTCACCCCTGACACGTTGAAGAAGTGCCGGACGCTGAGCCACCCTGACTTCCCTGGTAGTGGAACCCCTACGAAGAGGAACGGCCGTGCCCGGTATGGAGGTCGGCACAGAGTCGCAGTCGCCCCGAATCGGCGTGGGCGATCTGGCATTTGACACTCGAAAGGGTGTCGTCGGGTGGGTCATGGACCACATCAGCGGCGAGTACCACCTCCGCCGCCCGGGGGCGGCTCGGGGATGAGCAGGCGTTTCCGCGACATCGACTGGGAGTTGAAGCAGATGGAGTCCGACAAGAAGGCCCATGTCCAGTGCATCTCGGGCACCCCTCGCTGCGGGGCGGTACCGCCCGGCCGGCCCGGGAGCAGGAGCTGGGACGACGTGCTCACCTGGACCGAGGAGCACTTCCGCCTCACCGGCCACCGGCGCTACGACCGGGTGGTCTTCGACCTGGTGCAGTGGGACCCGCCCCAGGACGCCGGCCCGCGCTCCCTCCCCGACGCCACCACCTGAACGCCACGCCCCGAGGGGTCCGTTCGACCCCACGTCCCGTGCCCGACACCCACCTCACCCTCACCCGTATCGGCAGGGCAGCATGACCGAAGAACCCTCCACGCCCGTCCCGGGCGACCTCGACGAACTCCGCACCGCCCTCGACACATTGGCGAGGCCACCCGTTGAGCTCCCCTGGCCCTCAGCACAGCAACTCGTCCACCGGGTCGCACCGTTGGCCTGGGAGCAGCTGAAGGCCCACGACGCGTGGCACCGGCTCATCCCCACCGACCGCGCGGCGATGTACTGGACCCTCGCCGCCGCCCACCGGATCGCCGCCGGTCCGGCCCCCGACCTCGCCGAGCGGCAGCCCGTCCTCGCCGAGCTGGTGCGGGACTGTGCCCACTTCGGCCGGCACTGCGAACCGCGGCGCACGGACCGCTGGCCGGAGGCGGAGGGCCGGCACGAACAACGGGAGGCCGCCCTCCACCAGCTCGCCTGGCTCCAGGACCTCCACCCCGTCTGGCGCGCCGAGGTCTTCCGGATCCTCGAACACGGCCCCGGATCCGCGCCGGGTCCGACCAACTGGGCCGAACCGTCCCGGGTCTGGGACGCCCTCGGCGAGGCCCAACGCCTCATCGGCCCGGGCCGCGAGGACATCGACACCACCCCGTCCGGCGAGAAGGACGACGGCAGCGAAACCGCCCGCCGGTTCGCCGAACTCCCCGAGGGCTGGCAGGCCGAAGCCCTCCGCCGCATCGGACAGGGTGCCGTGCCCCGCCAGACCGTCACCGAGGCCAACGAGGCGATCGACCTGCTCCCCGGCTTCGGCATCACCCTCCGCCCGGCGCCCCCGCCCTGACCCGGGCACTCCGTTCCCGCCCCTGCCCCGCCGGCACCCCGCCCGGCGGGGGCGTCCGTGCCACCACCGGGCTCGCGCCGGCCGCCCGCGTCAGTCCCGCCGAGGTCCGCTCGGGTCCTCGCCCACGGTCCAGATCCAGCCCAGCGGGGTGAGGCCGAGGGCGCGGGCGACGGAGCGGGACGCGTGGTTGTCGGCGGTGGTGCTGTAGAAGAGCACGCTCCGGGTGCGGCGCTCGCGCTCCGACCAGGCGGCGAGGACGGCCGGGGCGAGGCGCTGGCCGCGGAAGTCGGGGCGGGTCCAGACGCCGGCCTCCGCGGCGGTGGCGTTCGACGCGGGCGTGAAGCAGATCGACACCGGCTCCCGGTCGTGGACGGCCATGGCCCACTGCCCCGTGCGCCCGTTGACCAGCTCGTTCCACTCGCCCGGCTGCCAGTTGTCGGGCCGGACGAGTTGTCGGGCGGTGCGCAGGCCGTCCGTGGTGGAGGTGATGACGGGCAGCGGGGACGGGTCGGGGTCGGTGAGGCGGTCGGGGAAGACGTAGCTCGGTCCGCCCTCGACGACGGACGCCTTCCGGTCGTGGTCGAGGGACGCGACCAGACGGCGCAGGGCTTCGGGCGGCTCACCGGGGGCGTACTGCTGCTCCGTGCCGTCGATCGAGTCGGGGAGCGCGAGCCCGGGCGCGAGTGCCAGGAGCCGTGCGCCGGGGGACCAGGCCCACACGGCGAGCAGGGAAGGATCTCTCAGGACTGCCTGCGGGGTGTCGGAATCCTGCGGCACGAGGCCGTGGTTGACGTCGATCTCCAGAGTCAGCAGGCGTTCTTCGTCCCAGCGCATGCCGGAAGGCTAGCTCCGCCGGGGTCCGCCTCCCCGCACCGCTCCGGGGGCGGGGAGGTTTGCGGCCCGCCCCACCGCGCGGGAACCACGAACCCCGCCCGGCCGGAGCCGGGCGGGGTTCGGTGGGTTCGCCGTTGCGGGTGGCCGCCGTGGGGCGACCGGCGGGGTCACATCCCGTGAACGGCCGGGATGGTGCCCAGGCGGCCCTTCTGGAAGTCCTCGAACGCCTGCTGGAGTTCCTCGCGGGTGTTCATGACGAACGGGCCGTAGTGGGCCATCGGCTCGCGCAGCGGACGACCGCCGAGGAGGACGACCTCCAGGTCGGGGGTGTGGGAGTCCTGCTTCTCGTCGGCGCGGACGGTGAGGGACGAGCCGTTGCCGAAGACGGCGGTCTGGCCCAGGTGGACCGGACGGCGTTCGGCGCCCACCGTGCCGCGGCCGGCCAGGACGTAGGCGAGGCCGTTGAAGTCCTGGCGCCAGGGGAGGGTGACCTCGGCGCCGGGGCGGACGGTGGCGTGCACCATGGTGATCGGGGTGTGCGTGATGCCGGGGCCCTCGTGGCCGTCCAGTTCGCCGGCGATGACGCGCAGCAGCGCGCCGCCGTCCGCCGTGGTGAGCAACTGGATCTCGCCGCCGCGGATGTCCTGGTAGCGCGGGTCCTTCATCTTGTCCGCGGCCGGCAGGTTGACCCAGAGCTGGAGACCGTGGAACAGGCCGCCGGACGCGACGAGTTCCTCCGGCGGGGTCTCGATGTGCAGCAGCCCCGCACCGGCGGTCATCCACTGGGTGTCACCGTTGGTGATGGTGCCGCCACCGCCGTTGGAGTCGCGGTGGATGAACGTCCCGTCGATGATGTAGGTGACGGTCTCGAAGCCGCGGTGCGGGTGCCAGGGGGTTCCCTTCGGCTCGCCCGCCGCGTAGTCGACCTCGCCCATCTGGTCCATCATGATGAACGGGTCCAGGTACTTGTAATTGATTCCGGCGAAGGCCCGGCGGACCGGGAATCCCTCGCCCTCGAAGCCGCTCGGAGCGGTGGTCACGGCGAGTACCGGACGCGCTTCGGCATCCTGGGGCGCCACCACGCGGGGCAGGGTCAACGGGTTCTCAACGGTCACAGCGGGCATCGCGGGTACCTCCTCGTGATCCGACTTTAGTTGAATCTAAAACTTTCTGCCACTCGTAACGTCTCCCCGCGGCTCTCCATTCCCCCGGTCCCGGGCCGATGCCGCGCCCCCCGCCCCCGCCGGCGGCTCCAGCAGGGCGCGCAGCACCGCGTACGAGCGGTCCCAGTTCCACTCCTCCCCGACCCAGGCGCGCCCCCGCGCCCCCATGTCGGCCGCCAGGCGCCCGTCCCGCAGCAGGCGCACCAGGCGGTCGGCGACCGCCGCGACCGAGGTGCCGTCGACGACGTAGCCGGTCTCCCCGTCCCGCACCGCGTCCGGGGCGCCGCCGGACCGGCCGGCGACGACGGGGAGCCCGGCCGCCGCGGCCTCCAGGTAGACGATGCCGAGCCCTTCCACCTCCAGCCCTCGGCGACGGGTTCGACAGGGCATCGCGAAGACGTCGGCCGCCGCGTAGTGGCCGGGCAGGTCGGCGTGGCGGTGGCCGCCCGCGAAGACCACCGCGTCCGAGACGCCCTCCGCCGCCGCGAGCCGGCGCAGCTCCCCCTCGTACGGGCCGTCCCCGACCAGCAGCAGGACCGCGTCGGGCACCGCCCGGCGCACCCACGGCACCGCCCTGACCAGGGTGTCCTGGCCCTTGCGGGGCACCAGCCGGGAGGCGCAGAGGATCACCGGGCGGCGGGCCAGGCCGTACCGGTCCCGGACCGGGGTGCCGTCGAGGTCGGGGCGGAAGGCGGCGGTGTCCACGCCGGGCACCAGGCGTTCCACCCGGGTTCCGGGGGCGAGCGCCGTGGCGATCGGCCGCCGGGTGGCCGGCCCCAGCACCGTGACGGCGTCGACGTCGGCGCCGATGCGGCGCAGCAGCGCCCGGGTGCCCGGGGTCCTGGCCCACCAGACCTCGTGCCCGTGGGTGGTGGCGACGGCCGTGCGCACCCCGGCCCCGCGGCGCAGGCCGCGCGCCATCAGCCCGAGCGGGGCCGCCGCGCCGAACCAGACCCGGTCGCAGCCGTACCGGCGGGCGGTCCGCACCGCCAGGGCGGTGGCCCCCGGGGTGGGCAGCAGGGTGCGGGTGGCGGCCCGCACCACCGGGAACGGCAGGGCGGCGTCGTACGCGCGGGCGCCGGGGTGCGCGGAGGTGAGGACGACGACCCCGGTCGGCGGGAAGCGGGCGGCGAGGGCACCGACGAAGGTCTCGATGCCGCCCTGCCGGGGCGGGAAGTCATTGGTGACGATCAGGGTGCGCATGCGCGCCTCTCCGCTCTGCTCTGCCCGGTTCGGTCGCCCGGGGACGGAGCCGGTCCCGGCCCCGGTCCTCCGGGTCGGGACCCGTGCGCACCGCGCCCTTCGGCCCCGTCCGAGGCTAGGAAGGGTCGCCCGGGCGGTCGTCGGCTCCTGGGGCGTATCCGCACGTCAACCCGTGGGCTGACGTGTCCGCCCAACTCCACCCGTACGGTGAGGAGCGAACGGACGGTGCGGCCCCACCACGGGACCCCGCGGCACCACGGGCTCGACGGAAGGGACGGGGAGGGCGTGTTCGCTGTGCCGCACCCCCGCACACCACGCCCGCGCCCCCGCGCCACGGCGCTGCGCGGGTGGATCGGCTCGCCGGGGTACCAGAACGTGACGGGATGGGGTCTGACCGTCCTCGCGGTGCTGGAGCTGTCCTGGTACCCGGCTGACCCGTGGACCCGGGCGGGGGTGCTGCTGTCCACGGTGTCGCTGGCATGGCGGCGGACCTGTCCGCCCCTCGGGTTCCTCACCGTCGCCGCGGCGCTGCTCGCCTTCGCCGCCGATCACACCTTCTACCTGGTGACCATGGTCAGCGGGCTGGTCGGCGTCTACACCCTCGCCCGGCACCGGGTGCAGCACCCGGCGGTGCTGGTGCTCAGCGGAGTGCTCGGCGCCGGGGCGGTGAACCTGGTCCACATCGCGACCTGGCCGCCGGTCGACGGCGTCCCGGTGCCGACCGTCGGGCGGCCCGGCTCGCTGGGGCTGTTCGCCGAGGCGTTCGTGTTGACCGTCATCGTCATCGGCGCCGTGGCGATGGGCGACGCGGTGCGCGCCCGGGACGAGACCCGCCGGGAACGGGCCCTGGCACAGGCCCGGTTGATCGCGCTGGAGCGCCGGGAGGCCGCGGCGGCGGAACGGGCCTCGATCGCCCGCGAGTTGCACGACATCGTGGCGCACTCGGTGTCGATGATCGCGGTCCAGGCGGAGAGCGCCACGTACACCACTCCGGGTCTGGGGCCCGAGGCCCGCGAGGGGTTCCAGCAGATCGCGGTGAACGCCCGCGCCTCGATGGACGAGTTGCGACGGTTGCTGGGCGTGCTGCGCACCCCCGGCGCGCCCGGCGCGCTCACCGCCCCGCACCCCACGCTGGCGCAGTTGCCGGCGCTGGTCGAGCAGCACCGTGCGGTGGGCGAACGGGCCGGGTTGCGGATCAGCGGGGAGCCGGTGGCGCTGCCCGCGGGCTGGGAACTGTCCGCGTACCGCATCGTCCAGGAGGCCCTGACCAACGCCCGCAAGCACGCGCCGGGCGGCCGGACCCTGGTGGAGGTGGACTACCGGGCCGAGGCCCGGTTGCTCGTGCTGCGCATCGTCGACGACGGTCCGGGCGGCGGCGCCCGCCCGGACCCGACCGCCCGGGCCGCTCCCTCCGACGGAGGTCACGGGCACGGGCTCAACGGGATGCGGGAGCGCGCGGCACTCGTCGGAGGACGGCTGAGCGCCGGCGCACGCCCCGGCGGGGGCTTCATCGTGGTCGCCGAGCTGCCCTGGTGAGCACGGCGGAACGGGACGGACACGTGGTGGAGGAAGGGGCAGCGGGTGACGCGCGGAGGGAACGGCGGAACGTGATCGACCGGGGACACGGCACGGGCGACCCGGCCGACCCCCGCCCGGACGGCACCCCGTCCACCGGGACGGGCCGGGGCGGGGTGATCCGCACGGTGGTCGCCGACGACCAGGCCGTGGTGCGCACCGGATTCGTCAACCTGCTGTCCACACAGGACGACATCGAGGTGGTCGGGGAGGCCGAGGACGGGGCGCAGGCGGTGCGGGTCGTCACCGAGACCCGGCCGGACCTGGTGCTGCTGGACATCCGGATGCCGCGGCTCAGCGGCATCGATGCCGCTCGGGAGATCCTGGCGGACCCGGTCGACGCGCCCAAGGTGCTGATGCTGACGACGTTCGGGCTCGACGAGTACGTGTACGACGCGTTGGCGGCCGGGGCCGGCGGCTTCCTGCTGAAGGACGCCACCTTCGCCGAACTGCTGCACGCGGTGCGGGTCGTGGCGGCCGGCGAGGCCCTGCTCTCCCCGGAGATCACCAAACGGCTGATCGGGGACTTCGTGCACAGCAGGACGAACCGGCTGCCGGCCCGCGGTGCCGAGGGGTTGACCGCGCGGGAGGCGGAGGTGCTCGTCCTGATCGCCCGGGGGCTGTCGAACGCCGAGATCGGCGCCCGGCTGACCATCACCGACCACACCGTGAAGACCCACATCAACCGGCTGTTCGCCAAGTTGGGGCTGCGCGACCGGGCGCAGGCGGTGATCGCCGCGTACGAGTCGGGCCTGGTCCGGCCCCGCGGCGGCTGACCGGGCCCGCCTCCCGTCGCGGGACGGGGCGGGCCGGTCGCCGGCCGGCTCAGCCCGCCACGAACTGCGTGAGGATCGCCTGCACCTCGTAGATGTCGACGCCCTTGGTGAAGGTCTTCTGGATCGGCACCGAGTTGCCGGAGACCCAGAGCTTCAGCTCGGCGTCGAGGTCGAAGGTGCCGGCGGTCTCCACCGCGAAGTGGGTGATGCTCCGGTACGGCACGCTGTGGTACTCGACCTTCTTGCCGGTGATGCCCTGCTTGTCGATCAGAATCAGTCGGCGGTCGGTGAAGAGGATGGCGTCCCGGACGAGTTGGTACGCGGCGTGCACCTGCTCCCCGTGACCCAACAGCTTCCCGAAGTCGTGCGCCGCCTGCTGCGGATCGATCGTGTGCGCGTTCCCGAACAGTGCCATGACCAGTACCCCGCTGAATTCGTACGATGAGAGGACCCTTCTGTCGTATCACACGCAAACGGGAAGCCGGGGGTTGCCCGAGCGCCCCTCCCCGGCCGGACCGCACGGGGTGACGGGCCGGGTGACGGACCCGGGGTTTCGGCCACACGATCGGGTCATCCATGACCGAGGGGAACGCCCTCGGCGCCGATCTCTCGTTGGGGGGAAGGGAGTTCGGGCCCGGCCTCCCCCCGGCCGGACCATCAGCCCGTACGACCGGACCGCTCACCGTGAAGGACCCCCGTGGACGACGTTCCCCTGCTCCCCCCGCCCCCCGCGTCCCCGACCCCGGGCGCCCCGCCCGGCACCGGCAGACGGCCCGCCGGCGGGCACCGACGCCGGCGGGCCCGCACCGGTCGACGGCTGTGGGGCGCCCTCGTGGTGATCGCCGCGCTCGGGGCGGGAACGGTCGCCGCGGCCACCGCCTTCGGCACCCCGGCCGGGGTCGCCGCCGGCGCGGCACGGACCGCCGCACTGGCCCCGCCCCCGCCCGGCGGACCCGACACCGGCCCCGAGAGCCCGGCCCCGCGCTCCCCCGCCACCCCCACGCCGGAGGCCGCGCCGGCGCCCACCGACCCCGGCACGCCCCCGCAGCAGGCCACCCCCGGGCCGAGCCCGGCCCCGGCCGGGACCACCGGCCCCGGGGCCGAGCCCTCCCCGCAGGGGGCACCGTCCCCCGCCCGGCCGCGCACCGGCCGCTCGGGCGCCGGCTCCGGCATGGTCGCCCAGGTCACCGCCCTGGTGAACTCCCACCGGGTGCGCGCCGGTTGCCGCCCGGTGACCGCCGACGCCCGGCTGAACCGGGCCGCGGTCGGCCACAGCCGGGACATGGGGCTGCGGGGCTACTTCGACCACGTCTCGCCGCAGGGGACGGACGTCGGCGACCGGGTCACCGCCCAGGGCTACGCCTGGTCCGTCGTCGGGGAGAACGTGGCGGCCGGCCCGCGCACCGCCGCCGCGGCCGTGCGCGGCTGGATGGAGAGCCCCGGCCACCGGGCCAACATCCTCAACTGCTCCTTCGTCCACATGGGCCTGGGCATCGAGGGCGAACGCGGCTCACCCGGCGGCCCGCACTGGACACAGGTGTTCGCCGCGCCCGCGCGCTGACCCGGCGCATCCCCGACCGTCACCCGTCCTGCCGCGCGGGCGTGCGCCGGCGGACCGCCGGGGTTTCACTCGGGGCATGCCAGCCACGGGCGAGCCGCGCGCGGACCGGCCCGGCGGCGCGCACGGAACCGGCGTCCGCCGGCCCGGGCCGTTGCGCCGGGTCGGCGAGTTCTGCGCCCGGCACGCCGTCCCGGTCCTGCTGCTGTGGCTGGCCGCGCTCCTCGGGCTCCAGGCGCTGCACCACGCCTACGGCGGCACCTACTCCGACGACTTCTCCCTCCCCGACACCCAGTCCCAGCACGGGCTCGACGTCCTCAAGGACCACGACCCGGCCGCCGGCGGCTACGGCTCGCAGATCGTGCTGCACGACGCCGACCGGCCGCTCGGCGCGGTCGGCCCGCAGCTCGACCAGACCGTCACCGCGCTCCAGAAGCTGCCGGACGTGCTGTCCGTGCAGAACCCGTTGACCGCTCCCCCGACACCGTCCGGCGCACCCGACGTGGGCCCGCTCTCCGGCGACGGGCACACCGCGTACGTCACCGTCCGGTTCGACGTCCAGCCCTCCACCCTCGGCGAGGACTACCTGCACGGCGTCGACGAGGCGGTGCAGCCGCTGCGCTCCGCCGGCGTGGACGTCGAGTACGGCGGCCCGCTCGGCGAGTTGGCACGTCCGGAGCCGAACGACCGGCTCAGCGAGGCGATCGGCTTCGGGGTGGCGATCGTGGTGCTGCTGATCGGCTTCGGCAGCGTCATCGCCGCCGTGCTGCCCCTGGTCACCGCGCTGATCAGCGTGGTCTGCGGACTGGCGCTGCTCGCCCTGCTGGCCGCCGCCTCCACCTTCGCGACCGTCTCCCCCACCCTGGCCACGATGATCGGGCTGGGCGTCGGCATCGACTACGCGCTGTTCCTCGTCACCCGGCACCGGCAGGGGCTGATGGACGGCCGGGACCCGGTGGCGGCGGCCGGCGGGGCCGCGGCCACCAGCGGGCACGCGGTGCTGCTCTCCGGCTGCACGGTGATCATCGCGCTCTCCGGGCTCTGGGTGTCGGGCATCGCCTTCATCGGCAAACTGGGGCTGGCCGCCGCGGTGACCGTGGTGACGGCGGTGCTCGGCGCGCTGACCCTGGTCCCGGCGCTGCTCGGGCTGGTCGGACGGCACGTCGACCGGTGGCGGGTGCGCACCCCGATCGCCGAGACCGACGCCGAGCCCGGTGAGGAGGTCACCGGTGCCTGGCACCGCTACGCCCGGCGGGTGGAACGACGGCCCTGGTGGTACGCGGGGGCGGGGGTGGCGGTCCTCGCCGTGCTGTCGATCCCGGTGTTCTCGATCCAGCTGGGGCACATCGGCGACGGTGCCGACCCGAAGTCGTTCACCGACCGGCGCGCCTTCGACCTGATGTCCTCCGCGTTCGGTCCCGGCTCCAACGGTCCGCTGACCCTGGTCGTCGACCAGTCGGACGTCCCGCAGGCGGACCGGTCGGCGCTGGCCGCGCAGGCGACGAAGGCGCTGACCGGGGTGCCGGACGCCGCCTACGTCACCCCGTTGACGGCCACCTCGGACGGGGACGTGCTGGTGGGCACCGCCTACTCGGTCGCGGCCCCGCAGGACGCACGGACCACCGACCTGGTCAACCGGCTCCGCGACGAGGTGCTGCCGGACGCGGTCGCCGGGACCTCCGCCCACGGGTACGTCACCGGGACCACCGCCGCCCAGGTCGACTTCCTGGACATCGTCGCCGCCCGGCTGCCGTGGATCATCGCGGCCGTGGTGGGGCTGGCGTTCCTGGTGATCCTGGTGGTGTTCCGGGGCGTGCTGGTGGCCTTGAAGGCGGCCGTCCTCAACGTGCTGTCCATCGCGGCCTCCTACGGGGTGGTGGTCGCGGTGTTCCAGTGGGGGTGGGGCGGGCCGGCGCTCGGGGTGTCGGGGACGGTGCCCGTCGAGAGCTACGTGCCGATGATGATGTTCGCGATCGTCTTCGGGCTGAGCATGGACTACGAGATCTTCCTGCTCTCCCGCATCCACGAGGCGTGGCTGCGCACCGGCGACCCGAAGGCCAGCGTGGCGCACGCCCTGGAGATCACCGCGCGGGTCATCACCTGCGCCGCGTTGATCATGGTCAGCGTCTTCGCCGCGTTCGTCATCTCCGACAACATCGTGGTCAAGATGCTGGGCCTGGGCCTCGCGGTGAGCGTGCTGGTGGACGCGACGGTGGTGCGGCTGCTGCTGGTGCCCGCGGTGATGACGCTGCTCGGCCGCGGCGCGTGGTGGACCCCGCGCTGGCTGGACCGGGTGCTGCCGACCCTGCACGCGGAGGGCGAGGCGCCGCCGCCCCGCCCGCCCGCCGGGTGACGGAGGCCGGGGCGGATCACCGGGTGCGGCGGTGGAACAGCGGGACGGCCAGGGCGACCGCGCCGGCGGTCACGCCGGCGCACCAGGCCAGCGCGATCCACGGCTGGTGGCCCACCCGCTCGTCCAGCAGCAGGGCCCGCACGGACTCGATCAGCGGGGTGAGCGGCTGGTGTTCGGCGAAGCCGTGCAGCCAGCCGGGCATGCTCTCGACCCGGACGAAGGCGCTGGAGGGGTAGGGCAGGAACATCATCAGGAACGCGACGCCGCCCGCGGCCTCGGGGGACTCGGCGAGCAGGCCGAGCGCGGCGGAGAGCCAGGAGACCGCGACGATCCAGCAGGCGAGCAGCCCGGCCGCGGCGAGGTACTCGACGGGGCCGGCGGTCGGCCGGAACCCGATGGCGAGCGCCACGACCAGCACCAGGGCGGTCGCGACGAGATTGCGGGCGACGGAGGCGGCGACATGGCCCGCGAGGACGGGGACGCCGCCGATGTCGGCGGCCCGGAACCGGTCGACGATCCCGTTCTTCATGTCCTCGGCCACCGCCACGGCCGTGGATCCGGCGCCGAAGCCGGCGCACAGCAGCATGACGCCGGGGACGACGTAGGTGACGTACGCGGTGCCGGTGTCGATGGCGCCGCCGAAGAAGTAGACGAAGACCAGCATGAGCAGCACCGGCAGCAGCAGTGCGGTGAACAGGGCGTCGGGGCTGCGGCGGCTGATGCGCAGGCTGCGGGCGGCCATGGTCCGGGCGGTGCTGAGGGAGGCGGTCATCGGCGGTCTCCGGTCGGGGTTCCGGTCAGGGCCAGGAAGACGTCGTCGAGGGTGGCGGTGCGCAGGTCGAACCGGTCGACCGCGGTGTGGTCGGGGTCGAGGACGTCGAGCAGCGCGCGCACGTGGCCGGAGGTGCCGTCGGTGGCGATCCCCACGGTGAGCCGGTCCGGGTCCAACCGGGCGCCGTCGACGGGGAGTCGGGCGGTCACCCGGTCGTAGTCGGCGCGGGAGGCGAGCACGAGGTCCAGCCGGTGCCCGGCCACCCGGGACTTCAACTCCTCGGCGGTGCCCTCGGCGACGACGCGACCGCCGTCCAGCAGGCTGATCCGGTCGGCGAGGACGTCCGCCTCCTCCAGGTACTGGGTGGTGAGCAGCACCGTGGTGCCTCCGGCGCGCAGTTCGCGGACGATCCGCCACAGGTCCTGACGGCTGCGCGGGTCGAGGCCGGTGGTGGGTTCGTCCAGGAAGAGGACGGGGGGCCGGGTCACCAGTCCGGCGGCGAGGTCCAGCCGGCGGCGCATGCCGCCGGAGTAGCCGCGGGCGGGGCGCCCCGCGGCGGCGACGAGGTCGAACCGTTCGAGGAGTTCGTCGGCGCGGGCCCGGGCCGCCCGGGCGGTCAGCCCGGCCAGCCGGCCCATCATCCGCAGCGTCTCGGCACCGGTCTGGAGGGCGTCCACGGCGGCGAACTGGCCGGTGAGGCCGATCCGGGCGCGCACCTCGGAGCGCGCGGCGCGCACGTCGTGCCCGGCGACCCGGGCGGTCCCGGAGTCGGCGGTGGTGAGGGTGGCCAGGATGCGCACCGTGGTGGTCTTGCCGGCGCCGTTCGGTCCCAGCAGGGCGTGCACGGTGCCGGGCCCGACGTCGAGGTCGAGGCCGTCCAGGACCCGTAGGTCGCCGTAGGACTTGGTCAGGGCGGCGGCGTGGATGCCCATGGGCGGTCACCTTCCCGTGGTCGGCGCACCTCCGCGCACCGTTCTGCGTATGTCGTACACGTTACTGCGTAAGTAATACACAGAACTAGGATGAGGTCAATCGGGAGCAGCCGGGGCACCCCCGTGCACCGCCGGCACACCACCCGTCAGCAGGGAGGACAGAGCGATGCCGGAGCCGGACGCGGGCTTCCTGCCCGCCAGCCTGGAAACCGCCTGGGGCCTGCGCGAGCGCCCCGCCAAGGGGCCCCGACCCGCCCTCGGGCTGGACCGCATCGTCGACGCCGCGATCACCCTCGCCGCCCGCGACGGCATCGAAGCCGTCTCCATGGGCCGGGTCGCCAAGGAACTCGGCGCCTCCACCATGTCCCTGTACCGCTACGTCGCCGCCAAGGACGAGCTGTACGTCCTCATGGCCGACACCGGGGTCGGCACCCCGCCGCCCGTCCCCGAGGGCACCACCGGCTGGCGCGCCCTCCTCACCGCCTGGGCGCACGCCCAGCTCGACGTCTTCCGGGACCGCACCTGGCTGCTGCGCATCCCGATCAGCGGCCCGCCGGCCACCCCGAACCAGGTCGCCTGGATGGAGCGCGGCCTCGCCGCCCTCGACGGCACCGGCCTCCACGGCGACGAACGACTCGGCACGCTCACCCTCGTCGGGGGCTTCATCCGCAACCAGGCCACCCTCACCGCCGACCTCGCCGACGCGGTCCGCCGCAGCGGCGCCGACCCGGACCGGGTCCTCGCCCGCTACGCCCACACCCTCCGCCGCTTCACCGACCCGGTCCGCCAGCCCGCCATCACCCGCCTCCTCGACGCGGGCGTCTTCAGCGGCCCGGACGACGACCCCGACGCCGACTTCCGCTTCGGCCTCGAACGCGTCCTGGACGGCCTCGCCCCGCTCGTCGCCCGCCGCACGGCGGAGGCGGGCGGCACGGGGCACGGGTGACCGTGAGGACGGTCAGCAGGTTCCACAACTCCCTTGTTGGTTGAGGCCGTTCCGCTCCGCCGGCCCGGCCGGGGCGGGATACTGCCTCCGTGGCCTCCATCTACCGCAGCACGACGGGCGAGGAACTCATCCGACGCTGGTGCCTGAGCCGGCTCGACGCCTGGCCGGTACCGCAGGAGCGGACGACGGTGACCGCCCACGGCGTCCCGACCCACCTGGTCCTGGGCGGAGACGGCGCGAGGACGGTCGTGTTCGTGCCGGGCACCAACGTCAACGCCGCCGCGTCCCTTCCGCTGGCCACCGCCCTGGTCGCCGCCGGCCACCGGGTCCTGCTGGTGGACGTCCCGGGACAGCCCGGCCTCAGCTCCGGCGAACGGGCCCCCTCCCGCGGCCGGTTGGCCTGGTACGGGGCCTGGCTGGACGAGGTGCTCGACAACGTCCCGTCCGGGCCGGTGACGGTACTGGGCCACTCCTTGGGCGCCGCCATCGCCCTGTCCGCCGGCTCGTCCAGGATCAGCCGGCTCGTGCTGGCCTCGCCCGCCGGACTGACCGGGCTCAGGCTGACCCCGTCCGTACTGGCCGCTTCGGCGGCCTGGTTCCTGCGGCCGGCGCCGGCACACAGCGCCCGGCTGCTGCGCACCATGCTCTCCCCCGGCCGTCAGCCCCGCGAGGACCTGGTGCACTGGATGACGCTGGTCGCCCGGCACGCGCGCTCCAGCGGGGCGCCCGGCTCCGCCGTCCTCCCCGCACGGTCGATCCCCCGCACCGTCCTCACCGGCGAGCACGACGTCTTCCTCCCGCCCGGGCGCCTGGCACCGGCGGTGCGCGGCATCCTCGGCACCGAGTTGGGCGTGGTTCCCGGAGCCGGACACCTCCTGGTCGAGGAACGCCCCGAGCACCTGGTCGAGGCACTCGGGGGACCAACGCCGGGGAGGTAGCCGCCCGGGCCGGCTCCGCGGGTCGACTCACCTACGCAAAGGGGTAGTTGACAGCACACGTAGAGTGGAGGGAAACGCATCGAACACCTGCCCGGACACAGGACCGGGCGGCCCGACGGGGGGAAGAAGGGTGCGTGCCCGATGACGATCGGGCTCATCTCCACGATCGCCGCCGTGTGCTACGGCGGCACGGTCTCGCTGCTCGCCCTGACGGCGACCTTCGCGCGCCGGCGCGCACTACGGCACGAGGCGCGCAGCACGCTCGCCGTCCTGGTGCCGGGCACGGCGGTGCTGCCGCCCCCGCCGTCACCGGACGGCGCATCGGGCGAACCGAACGGCTGAGCCCCGGTGCGGGCGGTCCGGCGGACCGCACCGGACGAGGACGACCGGCGTGCAGCCCCTCCCCGGCCTCCCGGCCCCCGCCGCCCTCCCCGCACAGGGCGTAGGTTGCCGGGAGAACGCGAAACCCCCGGGAGGGCGACGACATGAGCAAGTGGGAACCGGTCGAGGTCCCGCAGTCCCTGGCAGCGTCCTACGCCAGGACCTTCGGCGAGGAGGGCAGGGCCTGGATCGCCCGACTGCCCTCCCTCACCGCCGAGTTCCTGGGCCGCTGGGAGCTGAGACCGGACGGCGCGGCCCGCTCCGGGGAAGCCTCCCTGGTGCTGCCGGTGCGACGCGCGGACGACACCCCCGCGGTCCTCAGGCTCCAGTCGCCCCGAGAGGAGACCACGGCCGCGGTCATCGGACTGCGCACCTGGAACGGCGCCGGAACGGTGCACCTGCTCGACCACGACCCCGGGAGCGGCACCATGCTCCTGGAACGACTGGACGGCTCCCGGACTCTGGCCTCGGTCGAGGACGACGACACGGCCATGGGCATCCTCGCCGAACTCCACGCCCGGCTGGTGGGCGTCCCCGCACCGCAGGGGCTGCGCGGCCTCGGCGACGTCGCCGCCGAGATGCTGGCGAAGACCCCCGACGCCGTCGCGGCGCTGGCCGACCCGGCGGAGCGCCGGCTCCTGAGCGGCTGGGCCGCGGCGGTGGCCGAACTGGTCGACGAGCCCGGTGACCGGATGCTGCACTGGGACCTGCACTACGGCAACGTCCTCGCCGCCCGGCGCGAACCCTGGCTCGCCATCGACCCCGAACCGCTGGCCGGGGACCCCGGATTCGACCTCTGGCCCGCCCTGGACAGCCGGTGGGACGACGTCGTGGCGAAGGGCGACGCCCGGCGCACGGTGCGGCGCCGTTTCGACCTGCTCACCGAGGCCCTCGGCCTCGACCGCTCCCGCGCGGCCGGCTGGACCCTCGGCCGGCTGCTCCAGAACTCCCTCTGGGACGTCGAGGACGGCTCGGCCGCCCTCGACTCCTCCTCCGTCGTGATCGCGGAGTCCCTGCCCCGCCGGTGACGGCCCCCTGGGCATTTCACCCGAAACGGCGGTTTGCGCGCGCGACCGGGCGACGGGACGGCGTGGTGGCCCCACGGTGGGTGCGGACGCCCCGTCCGCACCCACCGCCACTCCCGCCCGCCCAGGAGCACAGATGCACCAGCCGAATCCGTCCGGGGTCTCCGTCGCCGAACTCCCCGCCGGCGTCCGCACGATCACCGCGGCGGCCACCTCCGTCGCCGCGTTCCTCGGCTACACCGAGGTCACCCGTCCCGGGGGCACCGCCGAGGCCCCCTCCGACGAGCCGCCGGACGGCTCGTTCCGACCCTTCACCGAGGCCGAGCGCACGGTCCCGCAACGCATCGACAGCTGGCGGGAGTTCACCGCCCGCTACGAGGTCGACGCGCTCGCCCGGCGACTCGCCGCGGCGACCGACCCGGTCACCGTCCGCACCCTGGAGCGGTGCTTCCCGCTCGCCGAAGCCGTGCACGGCTTCTTCGCCAACGGCGGGCGCACCTGCTACGTGGTGGGGCTCGCCGACCCGTCCCGGGCGGTCTCCGCCCGGGAACTCCGGGGCGACGCCACCGCCCGCACCGGGCTGGCCGGGCTGGAGTCCGTACCCGAGGTCACCATGGTCGTGGTGCCCGGCCTCTGGGACATGACCGGCGACGCCTCCGCGCCGGCCGGAACGCTCGACCTGGACGGGGGCGTGCGCAGGATGGCCGAGGTGGTGCGGCACTGCACAGCCCGCCGGGACAGGCTGGCGATCCTCGACCCGCCGCCGGGCCTCGACGCCGACCGGGTCAAGGCGTTCGTCGACGGACTCGACGCGCCCGACTCCGACGCCGCGGCCTTCACCGCCCTGTACTACCCGTGGATCACGGTGCCGGGCGTCGACGGCACCGCGCGGACCGTGCCGCCCGGCGGACACGTGGCCGGGGTCTGGGCCCGCACCGACACCGAGCACGGCGTCCACGTGGCCCCCGCCGGCCAGGTCCTCCGCGGCGTGCGGGAACCCGGGGCCCCGCTCACCGAAGGCGAACACGGCCGGCTGGACGAGAAGGGCGTGAACTGCCTCCGCCACGTCCCCGGCGGGGGCCTGCTCGTCTGGGGCGCGCGCACCCGGTCCACCGCCCGCACCTGGCGCTACCTCACCGTCCGCCGCCTGGTGTGCCACCTCTCCGCATCCATCCGCCGCGCCACCGCCTGGGCGGCCGCCGCACCCCCCGACGAGCACCTGCGGACGGCACTGCACCGCACGATCACCTCGTTCCTCACCGACCAGTGGCGCCGGGGCGCCCTGGTGGGCCGCGGCCCCGACGAGGCGTTCTCGATGGTCTGGCACGGGAACGACGACCCGCCCGGGCGGCCCCGAACCGGCAGGGTGACCTGCGACATCGGCGTGGCCGCGGTGCGCCCCGGCGAGTTCGCCCGCTTCACGCTCACCTGGTGCACCGACGCAGCGGGGCCCGGCGGCCGCGACCCCGGAGCCGGGGCCCGGGCACCGGGGAACGGCCCGCCCGGCCGCCGCGGGAGCTGAGGTCCGCTCCGCGGTGCGGCGGCCCCCATCACGACCAGGCGCGCGACGGCTCCGGCGACCGCGGCCACCTCGGCGCCCGCCGGGACGAGCGCGGCCGGGCGCCCGCGTGGACGGTGTGACCGGCCCGGGCCAGGGCGCGCACGGACAGGGCCCCGGTACCGCTGGAGGAGGCCCCGGTGACCAGGACGACCCTCCGCGTTCCGTCGTTCGGCACGGCAGGAACCCTTCGTCGATCGGTGGGCGGGGACGGGCGGTTCAGACGATTCCGCCGTTGGCGCGGACGACCTGCCCGTTGACCCAACGGCCGGCGGGAGAGACCAGGAACGCGACGACCTCCGCGATGTCGGCCGGGGTGCCGAGGCGCTCCAGCGGGGGCTGGGCGGCCAGGCGGGCGACGGTCTCCTCGTCCTTGCCGTCCAGGAACAGCCCGGTGGCGGTGGGGCCGGGCGCGACGGTGTTGGCGGTGACGTCCCGGCCGCGCAGCTCCCGCGCCAGGATCAACGTCAGCGCCTCGACCGCGCCCTTGCCGGCGGCGTACGCGCCGTACCCCGGGAAGGCGAGTCCCACCACGGACGTGGAGAACGTCACGATCGCCCCGCCGGGACGCACCCGGCGGGCGGCCTGCTGGGCCACGACGAACGTGCCCCGGACGTTGGTGCGGTGCAGGTCGTCCAGGACGGCCAGGTCCAGCTCGGCGATCGACCCCAGACGCATCCGGCCGGCCGCGTGCACGACGATGTCGACGCCGCCGAACTCCGCCTCGGCCACGTCGAACAGGGTCGCGACCGCGTGTTCGTCGGCGACGTCCGCGCGCACCGCGACCGCCCGGCCGCCCCCGGCGACGGCCTCCGCCACGGCCGCCTCGGCCCCCTCCCGGTTGCCGGCGTGGCCGACCACGAGGGCGTAGCCGTCGGCGGCCAGCCGACCGACGGTCCGACGGCCGATGCCGCGCGAACCACCGGTGACGACCGCCACCCGGGGCGAGGCGGACTCGACGGGGCCGGCGGACGGGGCGGCGCTGGGCATGGCGGACTCCCGTGGTGGAGGGACGGGTCGGGCCACGGCCTCGCCGTCGCCCTGCTTCGCCCCCACCCTCGGCGGACGCCCGCGCCCCGGCCAGGGGTGCGTCCACCCGGGGGACGCCACCCCCTGGCTGCGCCCCGGCGGGCGCGCGACCATGCAGGGGTGAACCTTCCGGAGCTCGGCGCCTTCCTCAGGACCCGCCGCGACCGCGTCCGCCCCGCCGAACTCGGTCTCCCCCAGGGCACCCGCCGGCGCGTCCCCGGGCTGCGCCGCGAGGAGGTCGCCCACCTCGCGGGGATGTCGGTCGACTACTACACCGAGCTCGAACGCGGCAGCACGAAGAGCAACGCACGGCCCTCGGCCCAGACCCTGGCCGCCCTCGCCCGCGCCCTCGACCTGACCGGCGACGAACGCGACCACCTGTTCCACCTGGCGGAACAGCCGGTCCCCCGGCCCGCGCACCGGGCCCCGGCGCACGCCCGGCCCGCGCTCCTCGGGCTCCTCGACCGGCTGTCCGACACCCCCGCACGCGTCATCACCGACCTGCACGTCACCCTCGCGGAGAACGACCTGGCCAAGGCGCTGCTCGGCGCCTCCCCCGGGCACCACGGCCCCACGGCCGGCTTCGTCTACCGCTGGTTCACCGACCCCCGGGCGCGCGGGATCCACCCGCCCGAGGACCACCCGCGCCACTCCCGGGTGTTCGTGTCCGACCTCCAGGCCGTCGCCGCCCGGCGCGGCCGGGACACCGAGGTCACGAGGACGGTCGCCGTGCTGCGCCGCCGCAGCCCGGAGTTCGCGGCCCTCTGGGACGACCACGACGTGGCGGTGCGCCGTGCGGACCGCAAACGGATCGTCCATCCCGTGCTCGGCCTCGTCGAACTCGACTGCCACGCCCTGCTCAGCGAGGACGGACGCCAACGCCTGCTGTGGTTCACCGCGCCGCCCGAAGGCCCCGGAGCCGGGCAGCTGGCACTGCTGTCCGCCCTGGCTGCCGGCCGGCCGGACGTGCCGGAGGGCGCCGCGCTCCGGGACCCGGCCGAGGACGGTGCCGGGGCCTCGGGCTAGATTCCGGACATGGACGACGCCGACGTGACCGCGCTGCTCGCCCCGCGCGCGGGGTACCCGTACGTGGGCTGCCCGTATCCGGGCACCTGGCAGGAGGCCCCCTTCCGGGAGCGCACCGTCGACGGGGTGCGGTACGCCGTGGTCGCGGTCGACCCCGGGCTGGGCGCGCTGGGCGTACGCCGCGACGACGGCTCGCTCTGGGACCTGTCGGACGGGGACGAACCGCCGCACCTGGTCAACTCCGACCTCGCCTCGTTCACCGCCTTCGCCCGCGCCTTCGAGGAGGCCGCCGACGAGGCCGAGCGGTACGAGGGGTCCGAGGAGGACGCCGACGAGGAGGCCGACGAGGAGGCGGAGGACGCCGGTGACGCGCTCACCGAGGCGCTGCTGGAGCGGTTCGCGGCGATCGACGCGGCGGCCGTCGCCGACGAGAACTCCTTCTGGAGCGTCGCGGCCGAGGAACTCGGCTACGGCATGGACGCCTGAGGCCCCGTCGGGGCCGTGCCACGAGGAGGACGGACGACTGCCGGAAGGTGCGATTGCCATGGTCGTCGCACGCTTGGCGGTGACCGTGCTGGTCACCTGGATCGTGCTGGTCGTGATGCTCCTCGCACCGTCGGTCCTGCCGGTGCGTTGGCACTACTACATCTACTCGCCGGCGAGCGTGGGCCTGTGGTTCCTGGCCGTACTCGTGGTGCCCGTCGTGGTCTGCGTCCTCAAGTGGCCGTGGATCAGGTGGGGGCGGCGCTGAACCCGACCCGCGTGCGCACCCGACCGCATGCGCGCACGGCGTGACGTCAGGTCGCGCGTGCCGGGCGCCCTCAGGCCAAGGACGCGTAGGACGGACGGGCCGGGACGGTGGCACCCACCATGACGTCCTCGCCCTTCAGGTACGCCAGCAACCAGTCGCCGAACGTCATCTCGTGGAGCACGAACTCCCAGGTGTCCATCTCCTGCACGCCCACCGCCCAGGGTTGCGAGGGCTCCCGCGGCACGCGCAGGAAGACGTACTCCGCCTGGGAACCCGTCGCGACCGGCAGCAGTTCCCCGGGGTGAGGCCCCGCCCGGTGGGGGAGGAGCTCCGCCAGGTCCTCCTCCTGCCAGAACCCGATCTCCTCCCTGATCCGCTCCCCCAGGTTCCGGAACCGGTGGCCGGGGTGGTCCAGTTGCAGGTGCCCGTTGATGACGACCGGGCCGTAGGCGTCGGTCACCTCCCGGAAGTCCGTCGGGAAGCGGACCCCGAGTTCCTGCTCCAGCGCCGTCCAGGGACCGGGATCGGACCAGTGGAAACGGGGTTCTCCCAGGAGCGCCCCGATCTCCTCGACCGTCACCATCGTGGCTCTCCCCTCACCCGCCCGCGTGATCGCCCCGTACCCGGCCGAGGGTACGACCCGCCCCTGACATGCCGAGGTCGGGCGCGACCCCCACGACCGGGTCAGCGGCACGGGCAGCACGAGCGGAACCCCCGTCGGCGGAGGCGGACCCGCTACCCGCGGGGCGCCCCGGTCCCGCCGAGGCGACGGTCCTTCAGGGCCGGGAACCGCTCCCTGACCGTGGCCACCTGTGCGGGGTCGAAGTCCACGGTCAGCACCGCGTCCCCGGCGTCCGGCAACTCGCCGAGCACCTCGCCCCACGGGTCGACGACCACGCTGTGCCCGGCCTGGTCCACGCCCGCGTGACGTCCGGCGGAGCCGCAGGCCAGCACGAAGCTCTGGTTCTCCACGGCGCGGGCGCGGGCCAGCAGCGACCAGTGGCCCCGGCGCCGGTCGGGCCAGCCGGCGGGGATGACGAGGGCTTCGGCACCGGCGTCCACCAGGCCCCGGAACAGCTCCGGGAACCGCAGGTCGTAGCAGGTGGCGAGGCCCAGGGTGAGGCCGGGCAGGGCGACGGTGACGAGGGCGTCGCCGGCGCCCATCAGCACGGCCTCGCCCCGGTCGAAGCCGAAGCGGTGGATCTTGCGGTAGGAGGCGGCGAGGGAGCCGTCCGGGGCGAACACCAGGGACGTGTTGTAGAGGGTGCCGTCACGATCGCGTTCGGGAATCGAGCCGGCGTGCAACCACACGCCGGTGTCGCTCGCGGCCTTCGCCATCGCCTCGTACGTGGGACCCTCCAGCGGCTCGGCGGCCGCGTCGAAGGACTCGGAGGCGAAGGCCCCCGTCGTCCACAACTCGGGGAGCACCACGAGGTCCGCGCCGTGTTGCCCGCGGACGAGGGACGCAACCCGGGCCCGCCGGGACGGGACTGACTCCGCGTCGTCCGCACCGGTCTGGATGAGTGAGGCGCGCACACTACCACCGCCTTGGCATCGGGGCCGTCGACACGGCCTACGATCGTCACACGAAAGCACTGCCGGGGTGCCCGCAACCAGCGTACTGTGCCTTTCCGGGGAGCCCCCGGACCCCCGACCGTGCCCGAGCCCGATCCGTCCCGTACGGCCGGTACGCGCCGTACGACCCGCACCACCGGAAGTACCGCTGCCCGTTCCGCCTGCAAAGCCCGCCGCACGCACCAACGCCCGAGGGGTCTCGTGAGTCTCCATCCCAGCCTTCAGAACTACGCCGACGCCTGGACGCACTCCGTGGAAGCGATCGCGGAGCTGGTGCAGCCGCTCGTGGAAGGGGAGTGGAACCGCGCGACCCCGTGCCCGGGCTGGTCGGTGCGGGACATCGTCTCCCACGTCATCGGCCTGGACTGCGAGATGCTCGGCGACCCGCGGCCCATCCACACCCTGCCGCGGGACCTGTACCACGTGAAGACCGAGCACCAGCGGTACATGGAGATGCAGGTCGACGTGCGCCGGCACCACACCGGGCCGGAGATGACGGCGGAGCTGGAGTACACCGTCATCCGGCGCAACCGGCAGCTGCGCAACGAGAACCGCCAGCCCGACGCGAAGGTCCGCGGGCTGCTCGGCGCCGAGGAGACCCTGGAGTTCGCGATGCGCCGGCGCGCGTTCGACATCTGGGTGCACGAGCAGGACCTGCGGGTCGCCCTCGACCAGCCCGGCAACCTCGACTCCCCCGGCGCGCACGTGACGCGGGACCTGATGCTGGAGGCGCTGCCCAAGGTCGTCGCCAAGGACGCCGGCGCGCCCCCGAACTCGGCGGTGGTGATCGACGTGCACGGGCCGGTGGAGTTCCTGCGCACCGTGCGGGTGAACGCCGAGGGCCGCGGCTCCGTCGACGGTGCCCCCTCGCTGGGCCCCCTGGTGACGCTGAGCACCGACTGGGAGACGTACTCCCGGCTGGCCTGCGGACGGATCACCGCCGAGTCGGCGGGCGACCGGATCAAGACGGAGGGCGACCAGGAGTTCGCCACCGCACTGCTGCGGAACTTCTCGATCACCCCGTGACGGTGGACCCGGTCGCGGGAACGGTGTTCGGGGCGGGGCTGGTGATCCTGGCCGCAGCGGCGGTCAAGGCGGACTCGACCGCCCGCGCGGTGACCGCGGCGGGCCGGGAGGGCGGGAAGGACGGCTGGTGAGCGCCTTCACGGTCAGGGCGACTCCGAGGCCGTCACGGCGGCCAGTCGGGCCGCCGGTCAGCTGATCCGCACGGCGTCACCCCGCCGTCACCCCCCTGCGGGCCCCGTCCCCGCCCGCCCCGGTGGGGAGCGCGGTGATGGAAGGTACCGGCAGACCCGCCGGGGCGGGCGGGAGGTGCCTAGCCTGGACGGCATGGAGACCTCGAAGGACCTCAAGGACTTCCTGATGACCCGCCGGGCCAAGATCACCCCCGAGCAGGTGGGTCTGCCCGGGGGCGGCCGGCGCCGGGTCACGGGCTTGCGCCGGGAAGAGGTCGCCCTGTTGGCGGGGGTCAGCGCCGAGTACTACGTGCAGATCGAACGTGGCAACGTGGCCGGAGTCTCCGACGAGGTGCTGCACGCGGTCGCCGGGGCGCTCCGGCTGAACGAGATCGAAACCGGACACCTGTTCGACCTGGCGCGGGCGGCCACCGCCCGACGCGGCCGGGGCCCGACCCGGGGGCGGGCGACCGGGCGCCCGGAGGTCTCGCCGGGCTTGCAGGCGGTGCTGGACGCGCTGGTCGGCACCCCGGCGGTCGTGCAGAACGCCCACCTCGACCTGGTCGGCGCCAACGACCCGGGCCGGGCCCTGTACTCCCCCGTCTACGACGGCACCCCCGCCGGCCGGCCCAACCTGGCCCAGTTCGTGTTCCTGGACGACGGCGCCCGCCGGACCTTCCCCGACTGGGAGGGCGCCGCCGACGTGGTGGTGGCCCTGTTGCAGGTGGAGGCGGCCCGCTCGCCGTACTCCAAGGCCGTCACCGGGCTCGTCGGGGAACTGGCCACCCGCAGCACGGAGTTCCGCACCCGCTGGGCGGCCCACGACGTACGGGCGCACCGCGGCGGCACCAAGCGGTTCCACCATCCGCTGGTCGGGGACCTGGCCCTGCGCGTCGAGGCCCTGGACGTCACCGGCGCCGCCGGCCTCACCCTCCTCGCGTACACCGCCGCACCCGGCTCGCCCTCGGCCGACGCGCTCCGCCTGCTGGCGAGTTGGACCGCACCCCACTCCCACCCGCCCGACCGCACCGGCGCCGCCCCCGCCGCCCCGCCGGACCGCCCCGCCGCGGGGCCGGACGGCACCGGGAGCGGCGGACCGGGGGAACCGCCCACGTGACCCGCCCGCACCGGCGGGCCCCGCAACGGGCCGCCGAGCAGGACGCGTTCACCGATCGCGGCCCGCCTCCGACGTCCCCCTATGCTCGGTACCACCACCGACCCGCCACCCCGGAGGTACTCCGATGACCGGCTCCGACTCCTCGGCCCGTCCCGTCCCGCGGAACGACCCGTTCGCAGACCTGACGGACCGTCTGAACGGTCGCCTCGGCAGCCGGCCGCCGGTGTCGGCCGTCTTCGGCGAACCCGTCACCTGCGACGGGATCACCGTCATACCCGTCGCCGACGTCGGCTTCGGGTTCTTCGGCGGAACGGGCCCCCAGGCCGACGGCGCCGACCCCGCCGGCCTGGGGGCGGGTGGCGGCGCCCGCGCCCGCGGCTACATCGAGATCAAGGACGGCACCGCCGCCTACAAGCCCGTCCGGGCCCCCTGGACGGACCTCGCCGTCCCGCTCGCCGCCCTCCTGGCGGGCGCCGTCCTGCCCCCGCTCGTGCGCCGGCTCGCTGGACTCCGCTCCTCCGGCCTCAGGGGCCGACGGGGAGCAGCACCCCGCCGGTGAGCCGTAGGAGTTCGTCGAAGGTGGTCGGGAAGACGGTGTGCGGCGTGCCGGCGGCGGCCCAGAGCCGGGGGTAGTCGCCGAGGGCCGCGTCGACCACGGTGGGCAGGACCCGGGGGTGGCCGACCGGCGCCACGCCCCCGATCGCCTGCCCGGTGGCCTCGCGCACCTGCTCCGGAGTGGCCCGGCGCAGCTTTCCGCGCCCCCAACGGGCGGCGAGCGCCGTGGTGTCCACCTTGTGCCGGCCGCTGGTGAGGACGAGCACCGCCTCCTCGTCGGAGAGGAACACGAGGCTGTTGGCGATGGCGCCCACCTCGCACCCGAGGGCTTCGGCGGCCTCGGCGGCGGTGCGCGTCGAGGCCGCCAACTCGCGCACCTCGCCCGTGACGCCCGCCTCGGCGAGGACCCGCGCCACCTCCGCGCTGCGGGTGGGCAGGGTGGTGCCTTCCTGGGGTGCCATGCGCTTGCTCCTTCGTACGGTGCGGACCAGCGGCCATCACGTTCCATATACGGAACGTTCTGTGTGTGGAACGATAGGACCCCCAGGGGCCCGGATCAACCGACCCCCTCCGGAGCCGGGAAGGCACCCCTTTGGACCTCGCCGCCGACCTCGCCGCCGACGTCGGCGCACGGGTGCGGGAGTTGCGCGAGGCGCAGGGCCTGTCGCTCTCCGAACTGGCACGCAGGTCCACCCTCGGCAAGGGGACGCTCTCCGAACTGGAGAGCGGGCGCCGCAACCCCACCCTGGAGACCCTCTACGCCCTGACGACCGCGCTCGGGGTGCCGCTGAGCACCGTCCTGCACGACCTCGCGCCACCCGTGAAGGTCTCGGGTCACGCCGTCGAAGCCGTTCTCCTCGACCGTTTCGAGGCCGACGCCTCCGTCACGGAGACCTACCGCATCCGCATCCACTCCGGAGCCACGCAGCACTCCGCCGCACACGCCCCGGGCACCACGGAACACCTCGTCGTCCTCACCGGCACCGCCCGCGTCGGCACCCTCGCCGAACCGGCACTCATCGGCCCCGGTGCACACGGCAGTTGGCCCGCCGACGTCCCGCACCTGTACGAGGCCCCCGACGGTGACGTCGAGGCCGTGCTGATCGTGCGCCATCCGCGGTGACGCCTCGGGCGGCGCCTCCCGCTGGCTGCCCGTCGGGAACGTGTTGAACGCCGAGCTGGCCGATATCCTGGCCGGCCCCGAGGCCCAGCGGGTACGGGCGGAGCTGGCGGCCGACTTCGCCGCCCGCGCGGTGACCACGACGGACGGGAACCAGAACCCCTCTACGCCGTGCGACCCGCAGTGCGGGCCGTCGTGCGGACCGGCCTGCACCCCCTCCTGCCGGCCTACCGGGGCGGGTCCCTGTACGCCGAACGGGGGTTGCCAGCCGAACTACGACTAGGAGCAGCGTGTTCGTCGACCGGGTCTCCGTACCGCACGGATTGGCTCCCGACCAGGCCGAGCGGGCTCGGTGGCCGTTCACCGTGCCCGCGGTCGCCCAGCTCCTGAACGAGGGGCTGGCCTTCACCCGGCCGGTGACGTTCCTGGTGGGGGACAACGGATCGGGGAAGTCCACGCTGGTGGAGGCCATCGCGGAGAGCTTCACGCTGGACGCGTACGGCGGGCGTCTCGCCCGGCTCCGCGGACGGCCCGACGCGACAAGAACCCCGCTCGGCGAGGTGCTGCGCGCGGAGACCACCCGGGCCGGGGCCCGGATGCTCGCCGGGCCCCGCCGCCACAAGAAGGGCTTCTTCCTCCGGGCCGAGACCGCGTTCGACATGACCGAGAACCTCGGCGGCGTCCCCGGCTACTGGGACGAGGACACCAGCGCCATGAGCCACGGCGAGGGCTTCCTCACCATGTTCCGGACCATGTTCGACGCCCCCGGCTTCTACGTCATGGACGAGCCCGAGGCCGCCCTGTCGTTCACCGCGAGCCTCCAGCTCGTCGGGCTGATGCACCAACTCGGCGAGACCGGCGCGCAGGTCGTCTGCGCCACCCACTCGCCCGTCCTCGCCGCCACCCCCGGCGCGGACGTCATCGAAGTCGGCGACCACGGCTTCCACCGCACCACCTGGAAGGACCTGGAACTCGTCGACCACTGGCGCCGCTACCTGAGCGACCCGAACGCCTACCTCCGCCACATCGTCCCGTGACCACCACCCCGGCCACCGGCTCCGATGCGGTCGCCGAGGCCGACCGCCGCTTCCGCCTCTGGATGCGACAGAACCTCGACCGCGCCGCCGCCCGCTTCGGCCTCACCGTCACCGGTGAGCCCGTGTTCGGCTGGCGCAACCGCTCCATCAGCGCCCTCGGGGACAGCTCGGACGGAGCCCCCGAGGACGGACCGACGCTTCAATCACGCCCGACGGCCGCAGCATCGTCCTCACCCCGCGGACCTACCAGCCGTGCTCGGTGAGGCCGGCCCTGGCGTCGCCCCGCAGATAGCCGAACAGGCCGGCGGCGGGGTACTCGATGATGTCCTCGGGCAGCTCGTGAACGGCCCACCAGCGCAGGCCGAGGCACTTCTCGGGTTCGCGGTTGACGGGCTCGCCATCCCATGCGGTGGCCTCGAAGAACAGACCGATGCGCTCGGCGTCCGGGCCCTGCCGGTGGTGCACCACGTGCACCAGGCGCAGGTGTTCGGGATCGACCTCGACGCCGGTCTCCTCGCGCAGTTCGCGTGCCGCGCCCACGGTCAGCGGCTCGCCTGCGTCGAGCTTCCCCGAGGGGGCGTGCCATCTGCCGTAGCCGTACGGTCCCCCGCGCTGCGACAACAGGACCTTGTCGCCGTCGCGCAGGATCACGTGCGTGTCGATCACGGGGGCTGCCGGTGCTGCCGTGTTCATGAGTTCACCGTGGGGTCGTCGAATCGGGGGACTGCCGACGCTACCCCTGGCAGGGGGACAGCGGCGGCGATTCCCTACGCCCGTAGGCGTGGCGTCAGTGGTATCGAGTACGAGCACGTCGACACCCAGGGGTGATCCACGCGCCACGGTGGTGGCTACGCCTCCGCGGCGAAGCCCACGAACGTACGCCAGGCGTCGTGGTCTACGAAGAACGCCGGACGCTGACGGTCCTTCGAGTCACGAACACCCGTGCTGTGCGAGAGAAGGGCGACCTCCACGCAGGCGTCCTCAAAATCGCCGCTGTACGAGGACTTGAACCAGCGAGGAGAAACATCGAACTCGGTTGCCACCATGGGAAGTACACCTCTCATGCAAGGATCGACGGTGCTCAAACCCAGCATGCCCGAGACCCCATCGGACTGCCCCGTCCCAAGTACAGCAGTGGCGCACGACCGGCCTCCGGCCACGCGCCACGGTGGTGGCTACGCCTCCGTCGCGAAGCCCACGAACGTACGCCAGGCGTCATGCCCGACGAAGAACGCCGGACGCTGACGGCCCTTCGAGTCACGAACACCGGTGCTGTGCGAGAGAAGGGCGACCTCCACGCAGGTGTCCCCCTTCTCACTGCTGTACGAGGACTTGAACCAGCGAGGGAAAACGTCGAACTCGGTTGCCGTCATGGGAAGTACACCTGTCCTTCAAGGCTCGACGACGGTGCTAGAACCCAGCCTGCCCGAGACCTCACCGGGCTATCCCCCGCCGAGTACGGCACTGGCGCGCGACCGGGACTTCGGCCGCGCGCCACAGGTGCTGGCTACGCCTCCGTCGCAAAGCCCACGAACGTACGCCAGGCATCGTGGTCCACGAAGAACGCCGGACGCCGCCGATCCTTCGAGTCACGAACACCCGTGCGCTGCGGGAGGAGGGCGACCTCCACGCAGGCCCCCCCTTGGCTATCGCTGTGGGAAGACGTCTTCCAGAGATTCTGTTCGGGCATGTCCACGTCCGTCATCTGTATGTTGATGGCTACTCGATCTCTCGTGCTAGTCGTTGCAGGAATCCAGGTGTTGCGGACGGTCCCAGTGCCTCGCTACGCATCGCATCGAACCGCTGGTTGTACTTCCACACATCGATCCGCTTGTCCGTGACCGTGATGCTTCCGGGGATGTCCGCCTGAACCACGGGGTCCACGGGGGAATCGAAGTCCAGCAGGATGAAGTTGCTATCCGCCCGGTAGGCGGCCGAACTCTGCGGGAGGATCTGGACCGTCACGTTGTCTAGAGAGCAGAGGCGTTCGATCTCCTCGTACTGCTCCCGCATGACATCCGTACCGCCGATCACCCGTCGCAGGGCCGACTCGTCCAAGACGACCTTCAACACGATGGGGTTGTCCGGTCGGGTGATGAGGAGCTTCCGTTCCATCCGCAGGCTGACGTTGTTCTCGACGAACTGGGTTGTGGTCTCCTCGATGGGCTTGGCTGCCATGAACTGCGCTTGGGTGTAGCTCTCGCACTGGAGAAGGCCGAAGACGACCATGGGCTGCCACGCCCGGATCTCCCGCGCGTCCGACTCCAGCCCGACATACATCGGCATGCCAGACGGCATCGAGTCGCGGTAGGGGATGTACGGATCGCGGCTGAGCGAGTCGCGGTGGAGCGTGAGCAGAGCATCCCGTTGGTCGATGTCCTCGATCCCGTACCGGTCCAGGAGCCCTTCTAGGTCCTCAACCCTGGGCAGGCTGTTGTGTCCAGTCTCGACACGGCTGAGCTTCGTGTCGCTGAACCCCATCCCTGCTGCGGCTTCCTGGATCGTGATCCCCGTCCGCTCACGGAGAAGCCGAAGCTCCTTTCCTAATGCCCGTCTCCGGAACGTGGGACCCCGTCGTGCTGCCACGTGTATGTCCTTCCCTTGTTCCTGTCCGTCCATGACGCGCACGTGCCGGCGGTTCTGAGTGGCCTGTTGGCCATGCTCATAGGCCCTGTCCGCGTGCTGGCATGTGCCAATTTCTCCGCAGAGCGGATTGCGCTTGCGGGTAAAGCGAGTGATGCAGGACTGTAGTCGAGCGATTACGGAAAGCGCATCCGGTTCGCACTCATGCGCCCCCGCGCACGCGCCCCAGGGACGGGTGTGCGTTCAGCGGGCCCCCGGCCAGGGCCCGTTGCGGGGTCCCCCTCACCCCTCGGTACGAGAGAAGGCACCCTCACATGCCCAGCGCTCCCCCGACCACCGAGCCCGCGGTCACCAGAACACCCGCGGCGGAAACCGCGTTCTGCTTCGAACGGACCCCGGGCCGCCCGGGCACCTACCCCGCCCCCGCCGACCGACTGTGGGTCGGCCAGGTGCGCCGCATCACCGAAACCCGGCTGTGCTACTGGGGGTTGGAACGGCTCCAGGACGACGCGGGCCTCCTCGTCAGCGAGTTGCTCACCAACGCCCTGCTGTACGGGAGCGGTACGGCGGTGCACGTCCGGATCTCCTGCGCCCGGGACGAGGTGCGATTGGCCGTCCGCAGCGGCCCCGCCTGCACCGACCGGGTGCGGGTGTGCGAGGCGGGGCCGAGCGACGAGAGCGGGCGCGGCCTGCTGCTCGTCGCCGCGCTGACCGAGACCTGGGGCGTGGACCGGGAGGGGTGGGTGTGGTGCAAGCTGCCCGTACCGGCCGTATGAGGGCCTGGCTGCGACGGCTGTGCGGACGCCGCCGGCCCGCCGACCGCGCGTTGCCGGGCGGACGCCGTGCGGCGGGGCCCCGGCACGCCCGCCGGCCCACGTTCGTCGACGACTGCGGCAACCCCTGGTCCCGCCCCTGGACGACCCCGACCCCACCGCACGTCCACGCCCGGTACGCCCCGCTGCGCGGCGAGGACATCGCCTTGGTGCGCCCGTACGTACGGGCCGCGATGCTGACCCACGCGGACGACGACACCCTGTGCCTACGGGCGCTGGGCAGAACCGCGTGACCGGAGAGGGCCTGACGGTGCCGGTGCCCCGCGCCCGTACGGTCCGCTGTGTGCGCTGCGCACGGCGGACCGCCGCCGCCCTTCCCGTCCAGGTGAGCGGGCGGACCCGGGCCGCCTGCCCCCGCTGCGGCCCGGACCTCGCGCCCGGACCCAGCTGGGACGAATCGCCCCGTCCGGTGGCCGTCCCGGCCCAAACGATGCGCGGGCTGCGGTCCCCGTGCATGGGCGTACCAGTGGCGGCCCGGGCGAGCGGGCCGGTACCCACCACCGCCTCCGTCGTCCCACGCGGCCACCGCGCCGGCGCCCACGGCCCCTGAAGGGGGGCGACACCGCCGCCCGGCCCGAACCGTCCGGTCCGAGCGCCTGCACCACCTCGTAGCCGAGCCGGGGCAACGGCCGGGGCCGGGCAACAGGCGCCCGGACCGGCTCGACCAGTGGCATCGTCTGACGTGTTGCTCTCACGTACGACGACATCGCGGAGCAGCAGGCGGACACCGCACGCCTGCTGCTCCACCACATCCACGCCCCGCCGACTGACGGCCGGTTCATCCGTGGTGTCCTGCCTTCGCCGCCCCACCGCGGGCGTCAGGATCGTCACGGGTCATCGGCGCGAGAGTGCTCGGGATGACGTGACGGCCTGGGCGATCGGTGCGGTGGCCCGCCCGGGCACTGAACATCCAGCAGGCGGGGAAGGCTGGGGGAACACGTGGCGACGGATGGAGGGGACGGTGTCCGTGGCGGCGGCAGGCAGTGAGGGTTCGGCGCTCAAGCGGGCCCGGGTATCGCGGAACATGACGCTGGAGGAGGCGGCCGACGCACTGAACGCGATCACGGGCGGAGCGACGGATGCGAGTCTGATGAGTGCGTGGGAGTCCGGCCGTCGCCGTACGGGCAAGCGGAACCGGGCCGGGCTGTGCCGGCTCTACCGGGAGCTTCCGGAGGTGTTGTTCGCCCACCAGGACGGCGCGGCCACCAGCGTGCTGGAGACCTCCGGCACGGCGGTGGTGGTCCAGGTGCTGACTCGCTGGACGGACCTGGTGGAGGCGATGGTCGACGTCGCCTCAAGAGCGCGCGAACAGTTGGTCGTCACCGGCTCCCGCAGTCGGGAGAAGGCGTACCTGACGGCGATCGAGACGGCCGTGGCCCACCACCCGGACTTGATCCACTACCGGGTGCTCTACGGACCGCCCAGGCACAGGGCGCTTGCCGATCACCTGCTGCGTCTGCTTGAGCTGCGTGATCCGTCCGCTCGACACAACGGGGTCAAGACGCTGCACATCGGGATGGTGGAGCCGACGGAGGCGCTGGAGCGGTTCTTCGTCGCGTCGGAGACCGCTGCGGTGGTGCCGCTGCCGTCGTTCCACGGGGCGGAGGGGTTCGACTGCGGTGTCCTCCTGGGGCGCGAGGCGGCGGTGGGTCTGGTCCACCATGGGCGGGAGGCGTGCGCTTCGTCGCGCCCGGTGGAGACGGCCGAGGCCGTCCGCGCACTGCCACTGCGACACAACTGAGGGCGAGGGAGAAGTGTGATCGAGGACTTGTCGCAGGAGACCCGGGACCACACGGCGTCCGTGGTCGAGCTGGCAAGCGAACTGGTCCGGCGACCGAGCCGGGGCGGGATGGACGACTACGGGCCCGTCCTCGACGTGCTGGAGGACTGGCTCGTCGCTCGCGGACTGCCGCACCGCCGTCTGCACGACGGTGCGGGGGCCCCGGTGGGGTTGCTGGTGGAGATCCCCGGCGGGCAGCCGGGGCCGTGGTGGACGCTGGACGCGTGCGTGGACACCGCCCCGTACGGCGACGAAGCCGCCTGGTCCTTCCCGCCGACCTGCGGCGACGTCGTGGACGGCTGGCTACGGGGTCGGGGGGCGGCCGACTCCAAACTCGCCGCGGCGATGTTCTGCCACATCGCCGCCGATCTCGCGCCCCGCGCCGAGTCCCTGCGCGGCGGGCTCGCCGTGCTCCTCGACGTGGACGAGCACACCGGCGGCTTCGGCGGCGCCCGTGCCTATCTCACCGACCCGGCCGCGGCCCGCCCCGCCGGGGTGATGATCGGCTACCCCGGCATGGACGAGGTGGTGGTCGGCGGCAGGGGCCTGTGGCGGGCCACGATCACCGTTCATGCCCCTTCCGGACACTCCGGGTCCAGCAAGACCACCGTGGGCGCCGTCACCCGAGCCGCCCATCTCGTACGGCTCCTGGACGCCATCGAACTGCCCGGCGTGGACCAGGACTCGGAGTTCCCGTTGCCGCCGAAACTGTCGGTGACCGCCTTCCACGGCGGCGAGGGCTTCTCCGTCACCCCCGATCGGGTCGACATCAACGTCGACGTACGGACGACCCCCGCCTTCGACGCCGGCGACGCCGAAACACTGGTCCGCAAGGCCGTCGCCGAACTCGACGCCGAGTTGCCCGCCCCGGTGCCCACGGAGGTCAGCCCGGTCGCCGCCTGGCCGCCGTTCCGACTGGCCCAGGACGAGCAGCCCGCCGCCGCCCTGCTGAACACCGCCGCCGAGGCAGGGCTCACCGTCCGGCCGAAGACCGCGGGACCGTCGAACATCGGCAACCTGCTCGCCGGGGAAGGCATCCGGGCCACAGCCGGCTTCGGAGTGCCCTACGAAGGGCTGCACGGCATCGACGAGCGCGCCCACCTGGCCGAGTTGCCCCGGGTCTACGCGGTCTACAGGCGGGCGGTCCTCAGCCTTCTCGGCAGCTGACGTCCCAGCAGCGTCCCAACCTCCTCCCAGGTCCTTTCCCAGAAACCGCCCAACTCCGTCTCTGGGAACGGACCTGCGATCGCGGTGCCATGGAAGCAGCACCACCTCAAGCGTCCACCGAGACCAGGGAGGCCGGTCATGGCCGTACAGATCGTCTTCAGCACCAAGCCCACGGTCGAGAGCACCCCCACCACCACACCGAGCGCCAGGGGCTTCGCACCGCAGGTCAACACCCATCCGGTGGGGACCCTCACCCTGGGCCGCCAGTCCTTCAACGACTCGGACAAGGCCAACTACTTCGAAGGCTGAGGCACTCGGACACCATCGGGCGCCCGGGGTCCGGCCGCCACGGCAGCGGGACCCCGGGTTCGTCCGAAGGGGAGGCGAACGATGGAACCGGAGTGGATGACCGACGGCACCACGGCCGTGAACGGAACGGAGATCAAGGGACTCGGCGGGGTGCGCCGGGGCCCGGCCGCGCGGGTGCGTGCGGCCGCCGAAGGGCGAGCCGCGCTGGCGGTCGTGGGTGACTGCCCGGCCACCGAGCAGGAACTCCACGGCGCACTGTCGGCCGTGAGAGGGGGCCGATGGGTCGAGCTGACCCGATGGCCCGGCTCGTACTGGATCGCTGCGTACGACGGGCGGCAGCACTTCGTGTGCGGCGACCTGGCCGGAGTCCGCACCGTCTACTACGTGTCGCACGGAACGGGAACGACGTGGGCGACCAGGCCCGGCCTGCTCGGACGTCCCGTGGTGCCGGACCTGCCGCAGTTGGCGGCCCGACTGACGGTGGGTGAGCACCACTGGCCGCACCACAGCCCGTACGAGCAGATCCGCATGGTGCCCGGCGGTTTCGGGCTGCTGCTCGTGCCCGGGGCACCGCCACGGCTCGTCGACATCGCGGACGTCGAGCCGGCCCACGCACTGCGCGAGGGCGCCGAGCAGTTCGGGCGAGCGCTCACCGAAGCGGTCCAGCACCGCGTCCGCGCCGCCGGTACGTTGGTGGGCGCGGACCTGTCCGGCGGGCTGGATTCCTCGGCCGTCGTCGTGCTCGCAGCCAGCGCCGGCACCGTGCACGCGGTCACCTACGCCGACGGATACACCAGCGGCGAGGACATGGTCTTCGCGATCCGCATCGCAGAACACGCCCGGATCCCACACACCGTCGCCACAGGCACCGATGAGCAGTTGCCCTTCGGCTTCCCCACGGCGCAGCCGACCGGGGCGGAGCCGGTGCTGGAGGCCGCGACGTACGCCATGGACGCCGCCTACCTGCGTCCTGTGCGAGAGCTACCGCTGCACCTGACGGGACACGGCGGGGACATCGTGCTGGACGCCTCCAGTTCCTGCTGGGTCCGGCTCCTCCAAGACGGCCGCCGCCGCGAGGCCCACCGCCAGGTCGTCGCGTACGCCCGACTGCGCAACATCGCCCCGGGCCCCTACTGGAAGGCCCTCAAACAAGCCGCTGACCTGGGACGGAGCGGCCAGCTGGAGCAGGCGGCGGAGACTCTGGAACGCGGCCACCCCACCGGGGGAGACGCGATGACGGGCTGGACGTGGTGCCGTCTCGGAGCCGGGGCGTCATGGCTCACGACGGACGGACGGCACCAGGTCGCCGCACTGCTGCGGCAGGCAGCCCTGAGTCGGCAGCCGGAGCTGGCGGACCAATTCGACCAGTGGGCCGCCCTACGGTCGGTGGGCGCCTCCGCCCGCGGCTGGAGCCCCTACGGGCGGGCGCTCGGCGTGACCCCGGTGCACCCGTACCTGGACAACACCGTCGTACGATCCGCATTCGCCGTCCCGGCCCTCGCCCGACGCGGCCTGGTGACGTACAAGCCGCTGCTGCGAGCCTCGCTGCCCGAGCTTCCGGACTGGCTGACCTCACGGCGCTCGAAAGGATCGTTCACCGCCCACCGCATCGCCGGTCTCGCACGCCACCAGTCCTTCCTCGGCGCATTGATCGCATCGAGTCCGCTCGTGGCCAGCGGGCTGATCGACCCCGCGGCCGTGCGTGCGGCTCTCGCACGGGCGGCCCGGGGCCAGAGCGCCACGGTGATCGCCGACCTGCACCAGCTGATCGTCACGTGCTGGTGGCTGAGCGGTCGGACAGTAGGGAGTGGGGTGCCGGCGTGCTGACCCCAGCACCGCACGTCCACCATGCGACAGGGCCTCATGGCACGGCGGTTCTCGACATTCACCGCGGCGCATGGCTGATGCTCGATCCGGACGCAACGAGGATCTGGCATGCCGTCGTGGTCCAAGGCAGTACGGACGGACTCGCCGAGGAGATCGCCGTCCTCACCGGCCAGGACGTGCAGGCCGTCGACGACCAGATCGCCGCCTTCGTCGCACAGTTGCTGGCCGTGGGCGTGCTCGTGGACACCAACCGAATGCGTCCACGCAGGTGGTGGCGTCGATGACGGTCATGGTCCCCTCCACCCGGCCCACCGCCCCGGTCCGCGACCGTCTGGTGGCGGCCATCGCGCTCACGCTGTCCCTGATGATGAAACGGTGGCCACTGCGCTGGCAGATCGCCGTCGTGAGACTGCTCCGCAACCTGCCGCCCGCCCGCCTGGCCCGCCTCGAAGCCCTCAACTCAGCGGTGCTGACGGTGATCCCTTCCTGGTGGCCGGGCCGGGTCGCCTGCATGGAGATCAGCCTCGCCACCGTCATCGCCACCGCACTGACCGGCCGCCGGGCCTGCTGGGTGCTCGGCGCCCGCTTCCTCCCCGACTCCGCTCACGCCTGGGTCGAGGTCCCCGAAGGCGCGGTCGGCCGGAACATCGGCGATGCCGCCGACCGGCCGTGGCTGCCGGTCCTGTCGGTGCCGTGGACGACGGCCCTTGGCCACCGCCGTCCGGGGCGGCCCGGTTCTCGGCGCCCCGGACCACACCCCCACCCGAACGAGTGAACGTCACGCCTCCCAGTTGACGCCCGGATTCGGCAACCTGGGGTGATGGGCGGCGGGCGAAGAATCCCCTTGCTCCCCACCTCGGTTCGACTCCCTGATGGGAATCGTGAGTTCTCCTCCTACCTCGCCCTCCGTAGCCGGAGCAGGCCAGCCGCCCGTGATGGCTCTGGCCTCCGACCGGTACCTCGACGCGAGCGTCAACCTCTCCACGTGGGCCATGGCACGGCGGTTGCCCCGCACCCTCGCGGAAGCGGCCCGGCTCGGCTGGCGGACCGACAGCCGAGCCGTCCTGACGCTGCTCACCTGCCAGATCGCCGCCGCCGTCCTCACCGCGACCGCGCTCGCGGCCACCACCCGTGTGTTGGCCGCCGTGTTCACCGGCGGCGATGTCGCCGCCGGCCTGCGCGAGAACCTGACCGCCGTAGTGGTGCTCACACTCGCCACGGCCGGCCACTACCTGCTCGACGCCGGTGCCAGAGCCGCGGCGGCCCGGCTCGCTCCGAAGGCCCTACGCGAAGCCGACCTCCAGGTCATCACCGCCGCCACTGGCGCCGAGCTGGTCGCGTACGAGGACCCGGGCTTCGAGGACGCGCACGCCGCCGCCTCGGACGGGGCCGAGAGGATCGGCGACCTCATGCTCGACGCCCAGCTCCTCACGTCCGCCGCAGCCCAGATGGCCGCCGCGGCCACGGTCGTCACCGTCCTCCACCCGGTGCTGCTCCCCCTGCTGGCCCTCTCCCTGCTCCCATGCGCATGGGGCGCCGTGCGCGGGGCGCGGATCGACCACGCGGCCCACCACCGCAATCTCGCCGACTCCCGGCTGCGGAACGTGTTCCGCTCCTACGCCACGGAGCGGAACACCGCCGACGAGGTCCGTGCGGGGACCATGGCCGGGTTCCTGATCCGGCAGTACCGGATCGTCTCCAGCCGCCTGGAGGCCGAGCAGCTCAGGGCGACGAGACAGGCCCTTCTCGTGCAGGGCATCGGCGACGTGCTCACCGCGGTAGGCACCACCGCGACCTGGGGCGTGCTCGTGTTCCTCGTCGCCACAGGTGGGATGGAACTCACCGTTGCAGGTACCGCGGCCCTTGCCGTGCGCACGTCCTGTTCGGCCCTGGTCGCGACGGTCCGGGCCGGTGCCCGGCTGTTCCGCACCTCCTTGTCTCTGGACGACTGGACCCGCTTCCTGGCCGTGGCCGAGCCGTGGACGACGCGCCGCGGCACCGCCGCCGTTGCCGAGGAGGGGCCGCAGGTCATCACCGCCCGGGACGTCTCCTTCACCTACCCGAGCGCCGACCGGCCCGCGCTCGACGGCATCGACCTGGACCTCAAGCGGGGCGAGGTCATCGCACTGGTCGGCGAGAACGGCGCGGGCAAGAGCACCCTTGCCCGGCTCCTGACCGGGCTGTTCCTCCCCACGAGCGGTTCGGTGCAGTGGGACGGTGTGGACTTGGCGGACGCGAACCCGGCCGGAGTGCTCGCCCACGTCGCGCTCGTCCCGCAGGAATGCACCCGCTGGCCGCTGACCGCCCGGGAGAACATCACCCTGGGCCAGCCCCGCCCCGAAGGCGACGGGGCCGTGCACGCCTCCGCCGAGGCAGCCGGGGCCCACAGCGTCATCGCCGCCCTGCCACACGGGCTGGACACCTCACTGGCCCGTTCCTGGTGGGGAGGGCACGACCTGTCCGGCGGGCAGTGGCAGCGCCTCGCGGTCGCTCGCGCCTTCCACAGGGACTCTCCCGTACTGGTGATGGACGAACCGACCGCCGCCCTCGACGCCCGCGCCGAGCACCGCGTCTACACCCGGCTCAAGCACCTCGCCGCAGGCAGGGCCACCGTGTTCATCACCCATCGACTCGCCAACACCCGTCTCGCGGACCGCATCATCGTCCTCGATCAGGGACGTGTCGCCGAGATGGGCACCTTCGACGAGTTGACGAGTCGGGGGGCGAGCTCGATCTTCTTCGAGATGCTCAGACTGCAACAGGACCGGTGACACCGCCCGCCCCGTCCACGTTCCCCCGCTACGCCGCCGGGACGTGGACGGTGGTGACCCGGCTCGCCGCGTGTGACTCGCGCTCCCGGTGGGCGGCCCGGCGGTGCAGCCGTAGCACCTGGACGACGCCGAGGGCCTGGAAGACGAACACCGCGGAGAACGCCACCCGGAACGACCCGTCGGTCAGGTCCAGCAGGAGGCCCACGGCCAGCAGGGTCGCCATCGAGGAGACGAAGCCGCCCATGTTGACGATCCCGGAGGCGGTGCCCTGCCGTTCCGGGGGGTTGGCGGGTCGGGCGAAGTCGAAGCCGATCAGCGAGGCGGGGCCGCAGGCGCCGAGCACCGCGCACAGGGCGACCAGCAGGGCCAGCGGGGCCCGCTCCCCGGGCCAGGCCAAGGTCAGCGCCCAGAGGGTGGCGGTGGCGGCTACGGTGCCGAGGACCAGCGGCAGCCGGGCCGCGTGGCAGCGGGCGATGACCTGGCCGTAGACCAAGCCGATCGCCATGTTGGACACCACGATCAGGGTGAGCAGGTTCCCGGCCGTCGCCGGGTTGAGCCCCTGGGCGCGCACCAGGAACGGCAGCCCCCACAGCAACAGGAACACCATCGCCGGGAACTGTCCGGTGAAGTGGGCCCACAGCCCCAGCCGGGTGCCGGGTTCACGCCAGGCAGCGGCCAGTTGCCCGCGCACGCCCGGCTGCGGGGCGGTCGCCGACCCGTCCGGCGTCCGGGCGGTCGCCGGTCCGTCCGCCGGCGGCGCGGGGACCTCGCCCCGGTCGGGGGCGGCGGGTCGGGGCGGCTGGTCCCGCAGGAACAGCAACAGCACGAGGACCACCACCCCGGCGAGCGAACTCCCGCCGAAGGCCGCGGCCCAACCGAACCCGTCCAGCAGTCGGGCGATCAGCAGGGTGGAGACCAGGTTGCCGGCCATGCCGGCGAATCCGGCGAGTTGGGCCATCAGCGGGGCCCGGCGGGCCGGGAACCAGCGGCTGCCGAGGCGCAGCACGCTGATGAAGGTCATCGCGTCCCCGCAGCCGAGCAGCACGCGGGCCGCGAGGGCCGTCCCGTACGAGGGCGCGAGCGCGAAGCCCAGCTGGCCCGTGGTGAACAGGACGGCCCCGAGTATCAGGACCCGCTTGGTGCCGAACCGGTCCACCAGCAGCCCCACGGGTATCTGCATGCCGGCGTAGACGAGGAGTTGGACGATCGAGAACGCGGAGAGCGCGGAGGCCCCGATCGCGAACCGCTCCCCGGCGTCCAAGCCCGCCACCCCCAGCGAGGTGCGGAAGATGACGGCGACGAAGTAGACGGAGACCCCGATCGACCAGACGGCCACCGCCCGACGGCCCCCCGGGCCCGTTCCTCCCTTCCCGGGCGGCACACCGGAGGAAGCGGCACCGGCGGCATCGGCCGGACCGGCGCTCATCGGACGGCTCCCCGGGCGAGTTCGGCGACCCTGCCGATGTGCCGGTGCACCAGGTCGGCGGCGGCTTCGGCGTCACCCGCGCGCAGGGCGGCCAGGATCTCCTCGTGCTCGGTGAGGGCGCGGGCGATCCGGTCGGGGTGGGCGTGCATCACGGCGACCCCCATGCGCAGTTGGCGGTCCCGGAGCTGCTCGTAGAGGCGGGACAGGATCTCGTTGCCCCCGCTGCGGACCAGTTCCACGTGGAAGTGCCGGTCGCTGACGGCGGCTTCGGCGAACCGCCCCGCCGCCGCGTGGCGCTTCTGCTCCGCCAACAGCTCGGCGAGACGGTCGAGCAGGGCCGGCGGGGCGGGCACGGCCTTGCGGACGGCGTGCTCCTCCACCAGGCGACGGGTCTCGACCACATCGGCGATCTCCCGCGCGGACACGGGCAGTACCAAGGCCCCCTTCTTCGGGTAGAGCTTGATCAGCTCCTCGGCCTCCAAGCGCAACAGGGCCTCCCGCACCGGAGTGCGGGACACTCCGACCGCCGCGGCCAACTCGCCCTCGGTCAACAGCGTTCCGCCCTCGTAGCGGCGCTCCAGCACGGCACGCTTCAGGTGGTCGTAGACGCGGTCGGCGGCGGGCGGCTTGGGCGCACCGGACGGTGCGCGACGGGGTACCGGCTCGGTACCGGCGGGGTCCGCGAGCGCGTCGGTCTGCGGGACGGGCGCGGTCGGGGCGGCGGAAGCAGGCATGTGCACAGGTTAGATACAACAGCGGGACAGAGGGGAGGGACCGTCCGGATCGCGGACCAGTACGACTCCCGCCCACGCCTGCGACCGTCGCTCCTGCCGTTTGACGACAAAGTGACTTCGGGAAGATTTTTCGTGGGAGGCGGCGAACTCTTTACCTTCTCCGTGCATCCTTCCGTGCCGCCCGGCCGTCTTGCTTCGACGCGGTATTTTCCATGCCGCTACCACGCATGTACTTACAGGGGCGTTTGGAGCATTCAAGTTGACTACAGGCATCAAGGGCATTCGTCGTGCCTCCGCCGTCACCGTGTCCCTCACGGCGGGCGCGATGCTGGCGGGCGGCGTGACCGCGACGCAGGCCCACGCCGCCACCCCGGCACCGCCGTCCGTCACCGCCAAGGGCGGTTACGTGATGAACAACGCGACGGGCCGCACCCTTTACGGCAAGAGCGCTGACACCAAGCGCAACACCGGTTCCACCACGAAGATCATGACCGCCAAGGTGGTCCTGGGTCAGCGCAACCTGAACCTGGACTCCAAGGTCACCATCCAGAAGGCGTACAGCGACTACATCGTGTCGCGCACCGCCTCCTCCGCGCGGCTGATCGTCGGCGACAAGGTCACCGTGCGCCAGCTGCTCTACGGGCTGATGCTGCCCTCCGGCTGCGACGCCGCGTACGCGCTGGCCGACAAGTTCGGCACCGGTTCCACCCGGGCCGCCCGGGTGAAGTCCTTCATCGGCAAGATGAACGCCGAAGCGCGCCGACTCGGCATGAACAACACCAAGTTCGACTCGTTCGACGGCATCGGCAACGGCGCCAACCACTCGACGCCGCGCGACCTGACGAAGCTCGCGAGCAGTGCGATGAAGAACTCCACGTTCCGCACGATCGTGAAGACCAAGTACACCAAGCAGAAGGTCACCACCCGCAACGGCGGTTACCGCAACATGGAGTGGACCAACAGCAACAAGCTGCTCGGCACCTACTCCGGCGCCATCGGCGTGAAGACCGGCTCCGGCCCGGAGGCCAAGTACTGCCTGGTGTTCGCGGCCACCCGCAACGGCAAGACCGTCATCGGCACCGTGCTGACGTCCTCCTCGGACGCCAACCGCGCCAAGGACGCCAAGAAGTTGATGGACTACGCGTTCCGCCGCTGAGCCCCACCCGGTGACTCGGTTCCGGTTCACCGGTGCCTGACGGCCCCGCCCCCGTCCCTGTGCCCGTTTCGGTGCACGGGGACGGGGGCTTCCCTTACGGTGGTGGCATGGAAACCTCGTCGGCGCCGGTGGGTGAGGAACCGCGGCTTGGCCGCCTTCTCCGTCAGCCGGGTCGGTCGACAGGCCACCAGGCCGGTCAGTACGGCGGCAGGGTAGCGCTGGCGCCTGTTCGGCCACTCGTTTGACCTGCGGTGATGCACTACCGGAGGTTCGCTGCACTCTCGGACTTACGGGCACGGCTCGGGGGCGCGGTGAGCTGCGGCTTTACCCTCGGGGTCCTCATCAGCCCTGGTGGGTTGGAAACTAGGTCCGCCGGGCGGTCCACGGCGCGATGATGCTGGGTCCTCATCAGCCCTGGTGGGTTGGAAACTGCTTACCCAGCTCGACCCCGGCGGCGGCGAGCACCGGGTCCTCATCAGCCCTGGTGGGTTGGAAACGCGAGCGCGCGGAGCACCACCACCAGGCGGCACGTCCTCATCAGCCCTGGTGGGTTGGAAACGTGTACTCGGTCATGGTTCTCCAAGGGGAGACCGACGTCCTCATCAGCCCTGGTGGGTTGGAAACCCGGCCGCCCGCGGGACTATGTGGACGTGCAGGTGGGTCCTCATCAGCCCTGGTGGGTTGGAAACATGCCCATCTGCATCCGGAAGATGAACCAGTCTGGGCCACCCGTCCTCATCAGCCCTGGTGGGTTGGAAACCCAGCCGCCGGATGCACGACTTGAGCCACTGCGCGGTCCTCATCAGCCCTGGTGGGTTGGAAACACGATCATGATCGCTTCTCACTTTCCGTTCAGGAGCGTCCTCATCAGCCCTGGTGGGTTGGAAACCCGTAGGGCTGGCACAGCCGGGCCTGGTGGATGCTGGTCCTCATCAGCCCTGGTGGGTTGGAAACATGATGAGGCGGGGCTGCTGCTGGCCGCCGGCGAGCGCCCGTCCTCATCAGCCCTGGTGAGTTGGAAACATCGCCTGGTCCACCGTCAGCATCGGCGGACTCCTGTCCTCATCAGCCCTGGTGGGTTGGAAACAGGCCGGCGGGGGTGAGGTGGCCGCGGGCGCGCCAGGTCCTCATCAGCCCTGGTGGGTTGGAAACGCGAGGAGGTGCTCGACCATCCCGCGGGCCAGGAGGTGTCCTCATCAGCCTTGGTGGGTTGGAAACTTGCGGAGCTGTTCGAAGGCCGACTCCGCGCGGCGGATCGTCCTCATCAGCCCTGGTGGGTTGGAAACGGGCCATGCCACGTGAGCACGAAGTCCACGGTGCCGCGGCCTCATCAGCCCTGGTGGGTTGGGAACATCAGCGCCCCCCGGACGGCGTTGCGGATCCCTCGCCCGCGTCCGCAGCGCACCGCCCGGGCCGGCCGGCCCGGCCGACGCGTTCGAACGGACCCAGCCGGGCAGCCTCGGACGACGCCACGCGCACGGTGGCCGTCGCTTGCGGCACCCCCCACCGCCCGCCGGCTCCGGTCGCCGTGGCGGGCCCGAGTGGGGGGGCAGGGTCAGCGCTGCGCCGCCGACCTGACGGCTTCGGCGAGTACGCCCTCCACGGTGGCCAGGCGGGCGCGGTCCACCTGGGAGTCGTCCCGCCGGAGTTCGGTGACGTACTCCAGCGCCTCTTCCAGGGGTGAGGGGACCGATCCGGTCGGGAGCGCTCTGGACCGTTCGGTCAGGGTGTCCAGGGCCTTGCGGGTGAGCCGCTCCAGCGCGGGGCGTTCGTCGTCCGTGGCCACGAGTTGGGCCTCGTGCAGGGCGTGCACGGCGGCCACCTTCTCCACGATGCCCACCAGGGGCGAGTGCGGGGGAATGGGCTTGAACCCGACGCCGGGGATGAAGACCATCACCCCGTCGCCGGAGCCCAGTCCCTCCTGTTCCAACGGCCTCGCACGTCGCCGGGAGAAGGCGAGCCGTACCGTGCCCTTCGCCTCGTCCAGGGACATCACGAAGACCTGGAGGGGGCCGTCGTGGAACAGGTCGAAGACGTCGTCCTCACCGAAGGAGCGCAGGGTGCCCACGGTGGCCGGGAAGGCGGTGACCAGCTCCGCCGACACGGGTGTGTCACCCGTCGGGTCCGTGTGCGCGACGATCCAGTGCCCGGGGTCGGGCAGTCCCTTGTCCGCTCCCGTGTCGTTGCGGGCGCGGTACTCCACGAGGACCCCGCCCACCCGGACCCCGACCGGCCCCCGTGCGGTGGGTCCGGAGACCGCTCCGGTCAGGGCGGACAGTTCGACGACCACGCCGCCGGCCTGGTGCACGCTCCCGCTCTTGCTCAGGTCGACCAGGACGTGGGACGCCTTCGGGTCGAGCCAGCCGGTCTCGATCAGGGTCGGCACGCTCATGCCGGGGCCGGCCCGGTGCAGGTCGGGTGCGCCGGGGTCGTCGAGGCCGGGCACGTGGTAGGTGTGTCCGAGCCATCCCATGGCGCACCAGGGGTCCCGGTAGCGCTCCAACTCGCCGTTGACCGGGCCCCAGGCGTCCTCGGCCCCGAAGCGGTGGCCCAACTCGTGGCAGAGGCCGGCCGGCCCGAAGTCCACGGCGGCGATGTGCGTGATCGACCCCGGGGTGGTGCCCCCGCTGGAGTCGGGCTCGTCGATCACCGTCACCACGTGGTCGTAGGGGAGGGTGAAGCCGAGTTCGTCGGCGACGGCCTGCGTCGCGCCCATGCCCTTGGCATGCCACTCGGCGGAGGTGAAGGGTGCCTCCTGCCAGTCCCGCACCGTCCAGGTCAGATTGACCCGCCCGCCGGACTGGGCGGAGTAGAAGGCCGTCACCTCGGCCATGACCCGCTCGACCTGGGCTGCGGTGAAGGTGGTCCGCCGTGGCGAACCCTTGCACGTCAGGAGCAGGACACCGATCTGCACGGCTGTCTCCCTTCCGCGGCCAGGCTATGGCGCGCGGGCGGGAGGTGCGCGCGGCGAGGTCCGTCCGGGTGGTCCCGGGGCCCGTGGGCCCCGGGACCATCAGGTCACGCCCAGACGATCAGCCGCTTGGGGTCCTCCAGGACCGCGGCGGTGTCGGCGAGGACCTTGGAGCCCAACTCGCCGTCGACCAGACGGTGGTCGAAGGAGAGGGCGAGGGTGGTGACCTGGCGCGGCTTCACCTTGCCCTTGTGGACCCAGGGTTGGAGCTTGATGGCGCCCACCGCGAGGATGGCGGACTCGCCCGGGTTCAGGATGGGGGTGCCGGTGTCGACGCCGAAGACGCCGACGTTGGTGATGGTCACCGTGCCGCCCTGCATGGCCGCCGGGGAGGTCTTGCCCTCGCGGGCGGTGGCCACCAGCTCGGCCAGGGCGGCGGCCAGCTCGGGCAGGGTCTTGGCGTGCGCGTCCTTGATGTTGGGGACGAGCAGGCCCCGCGGGGTGGCCGCGGCGATGCCCAGGTTGACGTAGTGCTTCTGCACGATCTCCTGGTTGGCCTCGTCCCAGGCGGCGTTGACCTCCGGGTTGCGCTTGACGGCGACCAGCAGCGCCCGGGCCACCAGGAGCAGCGGGTTCACCCGCAGGCCGGTCAACCCGTAGCGGTCGGCGTCCCGCTTCAGCTCCTCGACCAGCTTCATCGTGCGCGTCACGTCGACGGTGATGAACTCGGTGACGTGCGGGGCGGTGAACGCCGAGCCCACCATGGCCTGGGCGGTCGCCTTGCGGACGCCCTTGACGGGGACCCGGGTCTCCCGGGCGTCGGCGGGGGCGGCCGTCCGCACGGCGTCGGCCTGCGGCGCCGGGGCCGGAACCGGGGTCGGCGCCGAGGGCACCGCCGACTCGGGGGCCGGCGGAGCGGCGGCGGCGTGCACGTCCTCGCGGGTGACGATGCCGTCGGGGCCGGTGGGCGTCACGCCCGCCAGGTCCACCCCCAGGTCCTTGGCCAGCTTCCGCACCGGCGGCTTGGCCAACGGGCGGGCCCCGACCTCGGCGGCCACCGGGGCGACGGGGGCGGCCGCCGGAACCGGGGCCGGTGCGGCGGGCACCTCGGCGGCCGGGACCACCGGGGGCGCCGGGTTCACCGGGGGCACCGTCCTGCGGGGCCGGCGGCGGGTGGAGCTCTCCGCGACCCCGTACCCCACCAGCACCGGCTGGCGGCCCTTGGGCGCCTCGTCGGCGGTTTCCGCGGGGGCGGTCGCGGTCTCCGCGGTCGCGGTCTTCGCGGTCCCGGAAGCAGCACCGGTACCGGAGGCCGCACGATCCCCCGTGTCCACGGTGATGATCACCTGGCCGACGTCGACGGTGGTGCCCTCCGGGTAGCGCAGCTCGGCCACCACTCCGTCGAAGGGGATGGGCAGTTCGACCGCCGCCTTGGCGGTCTCCACCTCGCACACCACCTGGCCGTCGGTCACGACGTCACCGGGTTTCACGTGCCAGGTGAGGATTTCGGCCTCGGTGAGGCCCTCGCCCACGTCGGGCATCTTGAACTCGCGCACGGACGTCTGCGTCATGGTCGTCACTCCTTCCCCGGCTCAGTACGCGAACGAGCGGTCGACGGCGTCCAGCACCCGGTCCAGGCCGGGCAGGTACTCCTCCTCCAACCGCGCCGGCGGATAGGGCGCGTGGTAGCCGCCGACCCGCAGGACGGGGGCCTCCAGGTAGTAGAAGGAGCGTTCGGTGATGCGGGCGGCGATCTCGGCACCGGCACCGAGGAAGACCGGCGCCTCGTGGACCACGACCAGGCGGCGGGTCTTCTCCACCGAGCGCTGGATCGCGTCGAAGTCGAGCGGGGAGACCGAGCGCAGGTCGAGGACCTCCAGGGAGCGGCCCTCCTCCTCGGCGGCGGCCGCCGCCTCCAGGCAGACCTTCACCATCGGCCCGTAGGCGACGAGCGTGAGGTCGGTGCCCTCGCGGGCGACCGTGGCGCCGTGCAGCGGGCCGGGGATGGCGTCGGGGTCGACCTCGCCCTTGTCCCAGTAGCGCCGCTTGGGCTCGAAGTAGATGACCGGGTCGTCGCTCTCGATGGCCTGCTGGAGCATCCAGTAGGCGTCCGAGGAGTTCGACGGGGAGACCACCTTCAAGCCGGCGACGTGCGCGAACAGCGCCTCCGGGGACTCCGAGTGGTGCTCGACCGCGCCGATGCCGCCGCCGTAGGGGATGCGGATCACGACGGGCAGCTTGACCTTGCCCAGCGAGCGGGCGTGCATCTTGGCGAGCTGGGTGACGATCTGGTCGTAGGCGGGGAACACGAACCCGTCGAACTGGATCTCCACCACCGGGCGGTAGCCGCGCAGCGCCAGGCCGATGGCGGTGCCGACGATGCCGGACTCGGCGAGCGGGGTGTCGATGACCCGGTCCTCGCCGAAGTCCTTCTGGAGTCCGTCGGTGACCCGGAACACCCCGCCGAGCTTGCCCACGTCCTCGCCCATGACCAGGACCTTCGGGTCCTCGTCCAGGGCGCGGCGCAGGGAGGCGTTGATCGCCTTGGCGATCGGTAGCTTCTCAACGGACATGGCTACTTGTCCTCCTCGTCCGCGAAGGACGCCTGGTAGGCGGTGAACTGTGCGCGCTCCTCGTCGACGAGCGCGTGCCCGTCGGCGTAGACGTGCTCGAAGGTGGCGAGCGGGTCCGGGTCGGGCATCGACCGCACCACCTCGCGCACCCGCTTGCCAAGCGCCTCGCTCTCCGCGTCGAGTTCGGCGAAGAAGGACTCGTCCGCGTGTCCGCGCGCCTCCAGGTGGGTGCGGAGCCGGGCGATGGGGTCCTTGGCCTCCCAGGCGACCCGCTCCTCGTCGTGCCGGTAGCGGGTGGGGTCGTCGGAGGTGGTGTGGGCGCCCATCCGGTAGGTGAACGCCTCCACCAGGGTGGGGCCCTCGCCGCGGCGGGCCCGGTCCAGCGCCCAGCGGGTGACGGCGAGGCAGGCCAGGACGTCGTTGCCGTCGACGCGCACGCCGGGGAAGCCGTAGCCCTGGGCGCGCTGGTACAGCGGCACCCGGGTCTGGCGCTCGGTGGGCTCGGAGATGGCCCACTGGTTGTTCTGGCAGAAGAAGACGACGGGCGCGTTGTAGACCGCGGCGAAGGTGAACGACTCGGCCACGTCGCCCTGGCTGGAGGCGCCGTCGCCGAAGTAGGCGACGACCGCGCTGTCCGCGCCGTCCTTGGCGACGCCCATGGCGTAGCCGGTGGCGTGCAGGGTCTGCGAGCCGATGACGATCGTGTACAGGTGGAAGTTGTTGGAGCTGGGGTCCCAGCCGCCGTTGTTGACGCCGCGGAACATGCCCAGCAGCAGCGTCGGGTCGACCCCGCGGGTCCAGGCCACGCCGTGTTCCCGGTAGGTGGGGAAGACGTAGTCGTCGGGGCGGGTGGCGCGGCCGGAGCCGATCTGCGCGGCCTCCTGCCCGAGCAGGGACGCCCACAGGCCCAGCTCGCCCTGGCGCTGGAGGGCGGTGGCCTCGGCGTCGAAGCGTCGGGTGAGGAGCATGTCGCGGTACAGCCCGCGCAGCTCCTCGGGGGTGACGTCCTCGACGTACGCGGCGTACTCGGCGAGCGCCTTGCCCGGCTTGACGCGCTTGCCCTCGGGGGTCAGAAGCTGGATGAGGTCGGGTTCGCCGCCCGGTGTCCTCCTCGCGGTCGCCCTCTTCGCGGTCGCCCGCGTGCGCGGCTCCCGCGCGGCAGTGCTCTCCACGGTCACGTGCTGCTCCTCCGTCGGTCCGGCCGCCCGGGTTCGCCGGGAGGGCCAGTGCGGTCGCCAGCCCCCGGTGCCTGCGCACGGGGTGGGTGCGCGCCGGGAACGGGCGTGACAGGTGTTCCGGCGAGCGCCCTGCACCAAGCACGTTACCCAGTGTCGCGCAAAGTCGCGAAACCCTTCTGACCTGCAATTTTCCTTGGATTTCCAAGTAAATCGCGCCCTCGGGGAACTCTTGCTGGTCAGGGCGTCGCACCGGGCTGCGGGGTGGCCGGAACAGGCGAACGGTAACCCGGGGACCTTCGGCGGGGGAAGGGAGCGTGTGTGACACTGACCCCTGTGCGAGAAGAGGGAAAAATTAGGGTATTCCTTCTGGACGACCACGAGGTGGTCCGGCGGGGCGTCCACGAGATGCTGACCGTCGAGGACGACATCGAGGTCGTCGGGGAGGCGGGCACCGCGGCCGAGGCCCTCGCCCGCATCCCGGCGGTCCGCCCGGACGTGGCGGTGCTCGACGTGCGGTTGCCGGACGGCAGCGGGGTCGAGGTGTGCCGGGAGATCCGGTCCGGGGACGAGTCCGTGAAGTGCTTGATGCTGACCTCCTTCGCCGACGACGAGGCCCTCTTCGACGCGATCATGGCCGGTGCCTCGGGGTACGTGCTCAAGGCCATCCGGGGCAACGAGCTGCTGGCCGCGGTGCGGGACGTGGCCGCGGGCCGTTCGCTGCTGGACCCGGTGGCCACCGCCCGGGTGCTGGAGCGGCTGCGCGACGGCGGCGGGGCCGGCGGGCGCCGGCGCGAGGGCGACGAGAAGCTGGCCTCGCTCACCGACCAGGAGCGCAAGATCCTCGACCTGATCGGCGAGGGGCTCACCAACCGCGCCATCGGCGAGCGGCTGCACCTGGCGGAGAAGACCATCAAGAACTACGTGTCCAGCCTGCTGTCCAAGCTGGGCATGGAGCGCCGTTCCCAGGCCGCCGCCTATGTGGCCCGGCTGGACGCCCGGCGGGGCTGAGGGTGGCGCGTGAGGGACTTTGGTCCCGGCCACCAGGGGCCGCCTCCCCTGGCGCGCCGGGCCCGCATGACCGACATTGAGCCGCATGCCCATGTCCCCGCCGACGCTCGGCCTCTTCGACCGCTCCCACGACGAGCAGCGGGCCCTGTCCCTGCTCGCCGGCACCGATCACGGGCGCGTGGCCACCAGCATGCGCGCGCTGCCGTTCCTCGCGGCGGCCCGGCACATCCTGGTGGCCGACCGGCTGCTGCTGCGCATGCACCGCGGCCACGGCTACCACCAGGCGTGCCTCGGCAGCGTCGTCGCCTACGGGGCGGACAACCTGGGGCACCGGGAGCCGGGCAGCACCGAGTGGTCGGTGCAGCTGGTGGGCTTGTGCACCGCCGTCCAGCCCACCGCGGCGGAGCTGCGGCTGTTCGGTCCGCTCCCGCAGGGCGTGGACGGCCAGTCCTACGACCCGGTGTACCTGCGGATCGAGCCGCAGCTGGTCACCCTGCACGAGTCGGACCCGGCGGGCCCGGCGGTCTGAGCGCGCCGGGCCGGGGCAGTGCCGTCCTCAGACGTCGCGCCGCAGGAACAGCTGCCGGCCTACCAGGGCGAGGACCGCGCACCAGACCGCGAGGACCAGGGCCCCGGCGGGTGCCGGGAGGGCGTCCGGGAAGGTGAGCCGGTCCCCCAGCAGTGCGTGCTGGGCGCCCTCGGGCAGGAAGCGGCCCGCCTCGGGCAGTCGGCCGAGCACCATCAGCTGGCCGACGGTCCCCCACACCAGCAGCCCGACGACGGCGACGAGCTGGTGGCGCACCACCCAGCCCACGGCCGCGCCCCACAGTCCGGCGAAGCCGCAGACGGCGACCGCGGCGGCGGCGACCCGCCAGCCCCGGCCGTCCAGCACCAGGGCACTGTCCCGGGCCGAGAGGGCGAGGGCGCCCACGCCGAGGGCGGCGGCGACCGCGAGCAGCCCGAAGACCAGGCCGGCGGCGGTGGCGGTGACCAGCTTGGCGGTGACCACGGTCGAGCGGCCCGGGGCGTGCAGCACGGTGCGGCCGATGGCGCCCGAGCGGAACTCCGCGGTGACCAGGACGGCCCCGAAGAGTCCGGCGAAGAGGGCGGAGGATCCGGCCATGTTGAGGACCCGGTGGGTGGTGTCGGCGGCGGCGCCCGGCGCGGCGAGGCCGTCCTCGGCGTAGACGGCGCCGAGCTGGCCGACCGCCGCCAGCAGCAGGGAGACCAGCAGCAGTGCCGGGAAGGCGGCGCCGGAGCGGGCCTTGAGGAGTTCGGCGGAGAGTTGGTTACGCATGGGACGGCTCCGGCGCGGCGGGGGCGGGGGCGGGGGTGGGGGTGGGGGAGGCAGCGGTGCGGCCTTCGACGAGGTGGAAGTAGGCGTCCTCCAGTCGGCCCGCGCCCTGGCGGACCAGCTCGTCGAGGGACCCCTGGAAGAGGACGGTGCGGCGCAGCACCACGATGTCGTCGACGGTCTGTTCGACCTCGGAGAGCAGATGGCTGGCGAGCAGCACGGTGCGCCCCCGTTCGGCCTGCTGTTCGATCAGCCGGCGCATCCAGCGGATGCCCTCGGGGTCGAGTCCGTTGAGCGGCTCGTCCAGGACGACGAGTTCGGGGTCGGGTAGCAGGGCGGCGGCCAGGGCGAGGCGCTGGCGCATGCCGGTGGAGCACGCCTGGTAGCGGGTGCGGGCGGCGGCGCCGGCCAGGTCGACCTGGTCGAGGACCTCGTCGACGCGGGTGTCGGGCAGGCCGAGCGCGCGGGCGGCGATCCGCAGCTGGTGGCGGACGGTCGGCCGGGGGGCGAAGCCGATGGCGTCCATGACGACGCCGATGCGGTGGGCGGCGTCGGGCAGGGTGCCGGGGGCGGCGCCGAGGACCCGGGCGGTGCCCCGGTCGGGGCGGGCCAGGCCGAGCAGGATGCGCAGCAGGGTGGACTTGCCGGCGCCGTTGGGGCCGAGCAGGCCGGTGACCCGGCCGGGCCGCAGGGCGAAGGTGACGTCCTCCAGTGCCTGGTGGGTGCCGAAGCGCTTGCTGACGCCCGAGAGGGTGACGCTGTGGTCGGCGTCCCCGCCCGGGGCCCGGTGGGTGTGGTCGTTGCCGGTCAAGAGACCTCTCCCTGGGGTGTTCGGGTGCGGTGCGAGGGGCCCGTCGCGGTGGGTTCCCTCAGCCAAGCAGGGCGGCGGGCGCCCGGGGGGCGGCGGCGGGGGCAGCATGCTGTTCGGCGGTGGCAGCTTGCTGCGGCCCGGCCGCGCGGCAGGCGGCGAGGACCCGTTCGAGGTCCTCGGCGGCGGCGTGGACGCCTTCGGTGAGCAGCACCGCGGACGGGTTGAGGAGGACCTCGTCGACGCCGGCGCGGCGGTAGCCGCCGAGGGCTTCGGCGATCTCCTCGGGGGTGCCGGCCAGGACGGTGCCGGAGTCCAGCAGGGCACGGGCGGTGCCGGCCGGATCGTGCGGGTCGGTGCGGACGCCGGCCCGGCGCAGCATGTCGGCGTAGTGCGGGGCGGCCAGGTGTTCGCGGGTGGCGGCGAGCGCGAGGCGCCGGGGGTCGCGGCCGGGCCCGGTGACCAGGACGTGCACGGCGGTGGCCACCCGCGGCGGGGCGGGCCGGTCCCGGGCCCCCTCGGCCAGGGCCGGGCACAGGGTGCGGGCGAGGTAGTCGGGCGGGGTCATCCAGGTGATCGCCACGTCGGCGACCTCGCCGGCGGTGCGGGCCATGCCGGGGCGGAGCACCCCGGCGCCCACCTCGACGGGGGCGTGCGGCAGCGGGGCGAGGGAGCCGTGCAGGTGGTGGTCGGGGCCGTCGTGGGCGAGGGTGCGGCCGTCCAGCAGGGCGCGGACGGAGGTCAGGTAGTCGCGGACGGCACGGCGCGGGCTGGCGTAGGGCCGGCCGGTGAGGCCGGCGACGAAGCCGGGGTTGCCGATGCCGAAGCCGGCGACCGCGGGCGCGTCGGTGAGCAGGGCCAGCGAGCGGGCCTGGACGGCGGCCTCGTAGGGGTGGCGCAGCGGCAGCAGGGTGACGGCGGTGCCGACCGGGACGGTGTGGCCCCGTCCGGCGAGGTAGGCCAGGGTCTGGTGGGGTTCGGCGCGGAAGGACTGGCAGAGCCAGAGCCGGCGGGCGCCGGCCCGCCGGGCGACGGCGGCGAAGGGGGCGACCAGCTCGGGGTGGTCGGGCTGGAGCGGGTAGAGCACCGCGGGCAGGGCCGTCACGCTGGGGACTCCGTCTCGTGCGGGTGGTGCCCGTGCGGGACGGGCTGGGGCGGGGCGGACGCGGCCGGGCCGGGCTCGGGCCTCGGTGGGGCGGGCGGGGTGTCGAGGGTGGCGAGGGCGGTGTGCCGGGGGTCGAGGAAACGGGCGGCGGCCTCGGCGACCCGGGCGGGGGTGAGGGCGGTGAGCGCGCTGCGGTGGTCGTCGAGCCAGTGCAGGGGCAGCCCGGCGGCGAGGAAGCCGGCCAGGGCGGTGGCCTCCTCGGCCCGGGTGGCGAGCGCGAACCGGGTGAAGCCCAGGGCGTAGGCCCGGGCCCGTTCGAACTCGTCGGGGGTGGGGCCGTCCGCGGCGAGTTCGTGCAGGCAGCCGGTGACCTCGGCGGCGATCCGGTCGGCCGTGCCGGGGGCGCCGGCGGCCTCGGTCTCCAGCCAGGCGCCGGCCCGGTTCTCGCGGAGGGTGGCGGACACCGCGTAGGCCAGCCCGTGCCGGTCCCGGACGCGGCGGGCGAGCCGACCGGAGGCGTGGCCGCCGAGCACCAGTTGGGCCAGGTGGAGGGCGGCGTCACCGCGGGCGGCGGGCCCGGCGGTGAGCACGAGCGCCTGGGCGGCCTCCGGGTCGGTGAGGCGGGTGCGGCCGGGGCGGGGCTCGGCCCGGGCGAAGGGCGGCAGCACCAGCCCGGAGGGGCCGCCCGACCAGTCCGCGAGCGCCTGCGCGGCGGTGTCCGCGGTGCGCCGCGGGTCGGCGTCCCCGGTGATCAGCAGGACCGATCCAGCCGGGACCACGGCCCGCCGGTGCAGGGCGTACAGGTCGGCGGCGGTCGGCGGGCGGGCGGCGTCCGGGGCGGGCGGGGCGAGCAGCGGGTGGGTGCCGAAGGCGTCGGTGAGCAGGGCGGTGCGCAGCAGGTTCCGCCCGAGCGGGCGGGCGCCGGGGGCGGGCAGCCGGGCGTGGGCGAGGGCGATCTCGCGCTCCTGGTGGACGGGGCGCAGCAGCAGGTCGGCGAGGAGGCCCAGGGCGCCGGGCAGCCCCTCGGCGAGCACCCCCGCCGAGAGCACCAGTGACTCGGGGGTGACCACGGTGGAGAGTTCGGCGCCCAGGTCGGCGGCCCGGTCGGCGATGTCCCGGCGGGTGCGCAGGTGCCCGCCCGGGGTGCGGGCGCCGGTGCCGAGGCAGGCGGCCAGCAGCCGTTGGGCCGCCGCGAGGCGGGGCGCGGTGCGGGCCCACGGCAGGACCAGGCGGATCTCGGCGAGCGGGGCGGCGGGGGTGTGCACGGCCACGAGGCGCAGGCCGTTGGGGAGGGTGTCGTCGGTGTGCGGGCGGTCCGCGGCGGGGGTCATGCGTCTCCATCGCCCAGGGCGGTCAGGGAGCGGGGGCCGGCGAGCAGGCCCCGGGCGGCCGTGGACACCTGCCGTCCGGTGGTGCGGGCGAGCGCCGCGGGCAGGGCGTCGATCCCGCCGGCGTCGGGGAGGAGCAGGGCGAGGTGGCCGTGGGTGACGGCGCGGGCGGTCAGCGAGTCGGCGCCCCGGTGGTGGGCGAGCAGCAGGGCGTTGCGGGCGCGGCGCAGCTCCCCGGCGGTCGGCGGCCGGTCGGCGATCCGGTGCAGGGCGTCCGTCCAGGCCGCGGCGGCCTCCTCGGCGCGGACGCCGGGGGCCCGGCCGAGGACGGCGAGCACGGGTTCGGGGGCGCGGGCGCCGAGCCACTGCCCGTACAGGCCGCAGGTGACCCGGGCGGAGGTGAGGCGGGGGTCGGCGCGGACCAGGGCGGGCAGCCGGCTGCGGCCGAGCACCTCGGCGAGGACCACCCGGGCGAGGTGGGCGGGCAGGTCGTGGGCGGGGGCGGGGAGCAGGTGGCCGAGGGCGACGGCGGGGGCCGGGGCGGGCAGGGGGGCGGTGGCGGTGGGCCGGGCGGTGGTGCGCGGGGGCGGGACGGGGACGGCCACCGGGACGGGCCCTTCACCGGGTGGGAGGTCGTCGAAGAGTTCCCGTATCCGATGGAGCACCGGGGCGGGGTCGACCTCGCCGACGACGGTGAGGGCCAGCGCCTCGGGGCGGTAGTGCCGGCGGACGAAGCCCTCGACGTCGGCGACGGTGGTCGCGGCCAGTTCGGCGGGGGTGCCGTAGGAGTCCCGGCTGCCGGGGTGCAGGGCGCCGAGCACCGTCTCCCAGAGCCGGCCGCCGGCGGCGGCGCCCCGGATCTCCTCGGCGATCACCGCGGTCTCGGTGCGCAAGGTCTCGGCGGCGGGGGCGAAGTCCCGCAGCCGGCGGGCCTCGCCGCGCAGGACGGCGTCGAGCACGGCGGCCGGGGCGACGGTGTGCAGCACCGTGCGGTCGCGGTGGGTCTCCGCGTTGCAGACCCCGCCCGCGGCGGCGACCCGAGCCGCGTGCCCCTCCCCGGCACCGCCCCGCGGGAACATCAGGTGCTCCACCAGGTGGGCGGTGCCGTGCCGGCCGGCCGGGTCCAGATCGCTGCCCGCGGCGACGGTGAGGGCCACCGCGACCAGCCCCCGTCCGTGTCCGGGCCGGGGCTCGACCTGGACCCGCAGCCCGTTGGGCAACCGGTGCTCGTGCAGGGTCATGTCAGCGGTCGGAAGACGGAGACGCACATCTTCCGGCTGTCGCCGCCGTCGAAGGGCTGCTCCCGCCAGCCGGCGTACCGGGCGGTCAGCTCCAGTCGGGCGATGCCGCCGAGCAGGTCGAGTTCGGAGGGCCACAGGTAGCGCAGCACGGTGGTGGCCGAGCGGGGTGCCGCGCCGTCCAGCAGCAGGGTGCTCTGCACCATCATGTTCTGCGAGGCGGGCAGCACCCCGATGGACTCGATCACGGCCCCGCGGTCCGCGACGGGGTGGGTGGCGACCTCGTTGCGCTTCTGCACGTGGTAGTCGCTGGGGTCGAAGGTCTCGGTGACGACGTGGCCCTCCGGCGCGGTGTGCCGGGCGACGGCGTGCATCAGCGCGATCTGCTCGTCGACCGCCATGGCGCAGCAGAGCACGTTGAACGGGGCCAGGACCACGTCGAAGGTGCGGCCCAGGTCGAGGGCGGTGAGATCGCCCAGGTGGGTGGTGACCCGGCCCTCGGGGTCCTTCTCGGCCAGTCGGGCGAGCATGGCCGGGGAGGTCTCCACGCCGTGCACCTCGAAGCCGCGTGCGGCCAGCGGCAGCGCCACCCGGCCGGTGCCCACGCCGAGTTCGAGGACGCTGGCCCCGGGGCGGGCGAGGGTGAGCAGGAAGGCGCCGATGTCGTCGAGGTCGGGGGTGGCCGGGTAGACCTCGTCGTACACCTCGGCGAGGGCCTCGCTGTAGGCGGTGGAGAGCGCGGCGCCGAAGCCGGTGGGCGCGGTGTCCTCGGTGGTCGGCGGGGTCTCGGTGGCGGTGTCGGTCACGTCGGGTCTCCTTCGGCGGGGGCGGGCACGTTGCGGGCGGGGCGCAGCGGGTCGATGCCGGCGGCCCGGAAGGCACGGGCGACCCGCTCGGTGCGGCCGTGGTCGGTGTGATCGGTGGCGTGGTCGGTGGCGTGGTCGATCAGGGCGGTGGCCAGGGCCAGGCAGCGGTGCTGGCCGAAGCTGAGGTCGCGCTGGCCGGGGCGCGGGTCGACCGGGTCCCAGGCGGCGGCGAGCCCGGGCGCCAACTCCTCGGTGAACAGCGACACGTCGGCACCCCGCCCGGGCAGGGGGCGCACGGCCGCCGTGACGGCCCGTTCGGCCGGCTCGTGCGCACCGTGCAGGTAGACCACCAGGGCGTCCCGGCGCGGGAAGTCCTCCGGGTCGGAGAGCACCTTGGCGTGGTAGGCGGCGCCGGCCTCCTCAAGGGCGGTGAGCACCGCCGCCCAGTGCCCGGCTGCCCCTTCGGGGCCGTCGAGGTGGACGAAGAGTCGACGGACCGGTCCGGCGGGGCGGGTCACCGGCCGCGAACCCATCACGTAGAAGAAGCCGGGGGAGAGCGCGGGTCGGGCGGCCTCCAGGGCCAGGCGCACCAGGTCGCCCGGGCCCGGGTCGTCCGGGGCGAGCAACCGGTCCAGGGGGACGCGGGCGGTGATCTCGGGCAACCGCACCACCGCCTGCCCGGCGTCCGGGCGCAGCGCCAACAGCAGGCCCTCGGCGGGCGTCCACCGGTGCGGCACGCCCGCCGCGTACCGGGCCTCCAGGGCCGGGTCCCGGGTGGAGCGCCGGGGGGCGGTCCCCGGGGCCGCCCCGCGCGGGGCGTTGCCCGCGTGGAACTCCTGGTACAGGGCGGTGGTCAGCCGGCCGCGCAGGTCGCGGGGGGAGTCGGCGGAGACCTCCCGGCCGGCGACGACGGCGTGCCGGCCGTCCGGGGTGACGCTGACCCGCCCGAGGGCGTCGAGGAGGTGCGGGGCGAGGGCCGCGGTGACGGGGGCGGGGACGGTCATCGGGGGCTCCCGGTCGGCAGGTGCAGCCGCAGGGTGGCGGCGGCCTCGGTGGGGCGGGTGAGCAGGGTGCGGCCGATGCCGGCGGCGGCCCGGGCCACCGGGCTGAGCGTGGCGTGCGCCTGGGCGGTGGCGATCAGCCGGTCGTAGAGGTGCCAGCCGGCGAACCCGGCGGCGCGTTCGGGGAGTTGCGGGTCGGGGGCGCGCAGCTCCCGGTAGCCCTGCCAGAAGGCGGCGATCCGGGGCAGGTGGCGGCGGATGCCCTCGCCGCCGCGACGCACCACCTCCTCGTGGGTGAAGTCGAAGCCGGTCGGGGGCGCGTCGGCGTCCCCGGCGACGGGGCCGGGGGCGAACACCGAGTAGGTGGCCTGGAAGAGCCACTCGCCGACGAAGGCACCCACGTCCCGGGCCGGGTCGGCGAGCCGGAACTCCTCCCAGTCGCACAGGTACAGCTCGCCGTCGGCCAGGATGAACTGGTCGAACCGCAGGTCGCAGTGGGCCGGGGTGCGGGGCGCGGCCCGTTCCAGGGCGCGCAGCCGGCGCAGCGCCCCGACCGCCCCCGGGTCGTCCTGCACCAGCTTCCAGGCCGCGATCTGGGCCATGCTGCGGTCCTGGAGGGCGCTCCACGGGAAGGCTTCCAGCCACTCCAGCGGCGGCAGCGGGGCGTCCCCGGCGTCGAGTGCGGCGCCCTGCGGGTCGAGTCCGTGCAGGGTGGCCACGGCCCGGCCCGCGGTGCGGCACAACCCTTCGTCGAAGTCGCCGTCCAGGGCGACTTCGGCGCCGGACCGGGCGCCGGACAGCAGTCGGTAGGCGCTGACCGCGCCCGGGCGGTGGGTGCCCAGGTGCTCGGGGAAGCGCAGGGCGGAACCGGTCGGCACCCGGGGGGCGAGCGCCTCGAAGGACAGCGCCCGGTCGAGTTCCCCGCTGCTGCCGTCGGGGTCGCGGGCGACCGTCTTCACGAAGACCCGTTCGCCGCTGGTGGTGCGGCCGGCCCAGTTGTCGTTGCGTCCGCCGTAGCCGGCCAGCCCGTCCGGCTCCAGCCGCCCCAGGCCCAGCGTGTCGAGGAGTTCCCGCACGCCGGGCACGGCGGTCGGGTCGGTGGGTCGGTAGCGCAACAGGGCCGGGCCGCCGGCCTGTTCAGGGGTGCTCATGGGGGTCTCCGGGGCTCGGGGGCAGCGTGGGGCGTCCCTCGTGGTCGATCAGGTCGGCGGTGAAGGCGAGGTACTCCAGGAGTTCCTCGTCCCAGCCCTGGTAGCGGGCGAAGTCCTGCATGTGGACGGCGATCCGGAGCACCGCGCAGCGGCCGGTCAGCACCGGGTCGGGGCCGGGTCCGTAGGCGTCCAGGAGGATCCGGCGCAGCGCGAGCGCGTCGGGCGCCGGCCCGCCGTCCGGGTGCGCGGGCACCCGCCAGGCGAGTTCGGCGAGTTCGCCGAGGAGCCAGCCGAGGTCCAGCTCCGGGCGGCCGGTGCCCAGGTCGGGGCCGGTGAGCAGCGCGGTCCGCCCCCGGTTCAGGGGGGGTATCAGGGCGCCCAGCGAGGCCCAGCCGTGCACCGGCCGCCGGACGCCGTCCGCGGCCGGGCCGCCGGCCTGCTCGGCCCAGTCCAGCAGTCGGGCGGTGCGGTCCGGCCCCCAGAACGCGCGGGCCCGGCGCCGCAGTGCGTCGTCCGAGGCGGCCCAGTCGCGCAGCCGCCGCAGTCCGGGCACCGGACCGGCCTCGGCCGCCGGCGTCCCGTCCCGGTGCAGGGCCCGCAGCCCGCGGGCCGCCGCGCCGAGCGCACCGGCGACCAGGAGGCGGGCCGCCGGACGGAAGTCGCGCAGCCAGCCGGCGGCCGAGGCCGAGCCGTGCACCCGGTACATCAACCCTTCGCCGACCGGGCGGGGCACGACGAGTCGGGCGCCGTCCGGCACCTCGGGCAGGGCCGACGACGGGGGCACCGGCCGGTGCGGCGCGGCATCGGCGCCCGGCCGCTGCCACCACCAGAACGACCCGTCCCCGGCGGACCACACCCGGGTGGTCGCCAGGCCGGTGGCGTACTCGGCCACCAGGTCCGGTCCGCTCGGGTCCACGTCCAGCCCGGTCGGTGCCGGGTCCGGCCCGATCAGGTCCGCGGGGAACGCGGCCGGTACGGAGGCGGACATGGCGGGGGCGGGCATGGCGGAGCCGACGTGCCGTGCCGTCATGGGGATCGCTCCTCTCCTTCCCGCCCGGTCGACGGGTTCCGCTCCGCGCGCCGGGCGGCGGTGCAGAGCGCGAGCAGTTCGGTCAGCGGTGCGGCACCGCCGTCGTCCACCTCGCCGGTGCTGGCGCTGACCGCGGACACGGTCGGCGCCACCACCACCCCGGGCCGGGCCCGCAGCGCCGCCAGATGGCCCTGGACCACCGGATTGCGGTGCGCGGCGGGGGGAAGCGCGGGGGCGACGCCCACCAGGGCGTCGGTGGAGTGCAGGGCCAGCAGCAACGGCGAATCGGCGAGTCCGAGCGCGTAGCGGCTGACGAAGTTCAAGGTGGCGGGGTGCACCAGCACCAGGTCGGGCCAGCGGGCCAGTTCGACGTGCGGCACCGGGGTGCCGGCCTCGTCGCCCCGTCCGTCCGGGCCGCCCCAGTCGTCGACGAGGACCGGACGCCCGCTCAGGACGGACACCGCCTCCGCCGACACGAAACGACGGGCGGAGCGGGTGAGCACGACCCGTAGTTCCCCCTGCCGGGGCGAATTCTTGAACCAGTTGATCCAGAAGGGAAGAAACGCGACGCTGAGCGCCCCGGTGCCCACCAGGAGAATCCTCCGGAATCCGGGATCGGCCTCGCCCAATTCCTCTGTCCGTTCCCTCGAATTCCTTGGACGTCCTTGGACTTCCTTTGACGTCCCGTGCCGCATCGTGATGTCCCTCGTTGCCGGCCGGGGCGGGCCGGCGCCGGGACCCGGTCGGGTCCGTCGCCGTCCCGCCCCGAGGCTCAGGGCGTGGTCAGCACTTGCTCTCGATGGTGCGGGCGGCCAGCGAACCCAGGGCCGCGGCGCACTGCTGCGAGGAACGGGCGCTGATGATGGTGGCGCGGATCGCCCACGGGATGGTGGGAGTGAACGCCGGGCCGGCCTCCTTGCCGTCCGCCAGGCCCAGCTCCTCGGCCGAGGTGTAGGCGGTGTAGCCGTCGAACAGGTCCTGCTCGGTCATGTTCTGCATGGGAGAAAACCTCCGGTAGACGTGCATCCGATAGCGGGCCGCGATCCGGCGTTCAAGCGGCGGCGGAGTTCCGGTGAATTCGCCTTCACCAGAATCCCGTTCGCCTTGCCGGCGACCCGGTGTCCCTTGCGGACATCCACATCCTGACCCAGCGGAATTCCGTCCCGCCATTGGCGTTACCGGCATCACCGCACCCGGCAATTCCCCTTCCGGCATTGCCGCTTGTGCCCATACCGTCGCGCGCGCGGAGGGGATAGAAAGGCAAGCGTGAACACACCTGACGCTGAACAGACTCCGGCTGAGCGGCCCGCCCTGCGTGCGCTGCTCGCCTACGCACGGCCGCACCGCGGGGTCCTCGCCCTGGTGTTGCTCCTCACCCTCCTCGGCAGCGCCGCCGGCCTCGCCCAACCCCTGGTGGTGCAGGACGTCCTCGTCGACCTCGCGGTCGGCGACGGGCTGGCGGACGAGATCCTGCTGCTCACCGCCCTGTTCCTGTTCTCCGTCGGCCTCACCTGGGGACAGGCGTGGTTGAGCGAGCGGACCGCGGAACGCGTGGTGCTCCAGGTGCGCAAGGGACTCATCGCCCGGCTGATCCGGCTGCGCACCGCCGAACTCGACCGGGTCGAACCGGGCAGCCTCACCACCCGGGTCACCTCCGACAGCACCCTGGTCCAACACGCCGCCACCGGCGGACTGATCCAGCTGGTGGACGGCTCCATCCACCTGATCGCCACCATCGTGCTCATGGGCGTGGTGAGCCTGCCGCTGCTCGGCATCACCGCCGCCGTGCTCGTCGTCGTCGGCATCGCCCTGGGCGTGGTGATGCCCCGCATCCGCACCCTCACCACCCGGGCGCAGGAGTCGGTCGGCGAGATCGGCGCCGCCCTGGACCGGGCGCTGGGCGCCGCCCGCACCGTGAAGGCCAACGGCGGCGAGGCCACCGAGACCGCCCGCGCCGGCGCCGCCGCCGAGAAGGCGTACCGGGCCGGCCTGACCGGGGCCCGCTACCAGGCGCTGATCGCGGTCCTCGCCGGTCTGGTCGTCCAGGCGTCCTTCCTCGCGGTGATCGGCCTGGGCGGCGTGCTCGCCGCGACCGGCACCCTCGACCTGGCCGCCCTGGTGGCCTTCCTGCTCTACCTGTTCAACCTGGGCGGCCCCATCGTCTCCCTGGTCGGCGGCTTCAACTCGCTCCAGCAGGGCCTGGGCGCCCTCACCCGGATCGAGGAGCTGAACCGGATGTCCGTCGAGGACGACGTGGACCCCGTGGAGGGCGTGGACACCACCGGAGCCGCCGCCCCGGTCGCCCCCACCGTCACCGTCGCCGGCGCCTCCTTCGCCTACCCGGGCCGCGCCCCCGCCCTGGACGGGGTCGAGTTCACCGCCCCGGCCGGCGGGATCACCGCCCTCGTCGGCTCCTCCGGCTCCGGCAAGACCACCCTGTTCTCCCTGATCCAACGGTTCTACGACACCGACGGGGGACGCATCCTGCTGGACGGCACCGACATCCGCACCCTGTCCCGGGCCGACCTGCGCCGCCGCATCGCCTACGTCGAGCAGGACTCCCCCATGCTCGCCGGCACCCTGCGCGAGAACCTGCTCTACTCCGCCCCGAACGCCACCGCCGAGGAGGTCGCCGAGGTGCTGCACCGCACCCTGCTGACCGACTTCGTGGCCGGCCTCCCGGACGGACTGGACACCGAGATCGGCGCCCGCGGCCTGGCCCTGTCCGGCGGCGAACGCCAACGCCTGGCCATCGCCCGGGCCCTGCTGCGCCGCCCCACCGTGCTGCTGCTGGACGAGGTCACCGCCCATCTGGACGGCCGCAGCGAACGGGCCCTGCGCGCCACCGTCGAACGGGCCGCGCGAGAATGCACCGTGCTGCTGATCGCCCACCGGCTCTCCACCGTCACCTCGGCCGACCACCTGGTCCTCCTCGACCGGGGACGCGTCCTCGACCAGGGCACCCACCGGGACCTGCTGGACCGCAGCGCGTTCTACCGCGAGATGGCGGGCGGCCAACTGGTCGCCGCGACGGCCTGATCCCTCCGCCCGCCGGCGAACACCCCCACCACCGGCGGACGTTCCGACCCCCACCGAAGGAAGCGCACATGAACGACCTGAGCCCCGCCCCGCACCTCACCGAGGACGTCCTGTTCGGCGAGATAGCGGTCCGCATCGAAGGCCAGGAGCGGGTGACCGTGTCCGGGGCGAACATCCCCACCGCCGTCCTGGAACGCGACCCGTCCTCCGAGGTCGACCCGCAGATCGCCATCGGCACCCGCGACGCCGCCCACCTCACCCTCACCCTCGACGGCGTCCCCCTCGCCCTGCGGCCCGGCAAGGGCAGGTTCCGCCGGTCGACGTACCGGGTCCGGACCTCCCACCAGGGCGTGACCCACGTCCTGGTGCCCGACTCGATCCCCAGCAGCAGGTTCACCCGGGACAAGGTGCACCTGGCCGACTTCTCCAACGACGGCGACGAGATCGTCATCGTGGAGTGGCGGGAAGGCGCCTCCCCCGAGCCGGTCGACGCCGCCCTCGGCTACCTGCTCGCCGCGGCCTTCGGCACCGGCGGCTCGCCCGCCTGGATGATGCTGGTCGACGCGGTCAGCGCGGCGCTGCCGTAGCCGCCGCGCACACCCGGAAGGGGGCCGGTGGCCCGGAGCGAACTCCGGGCCACCGGCCCCCTTCCGTCACTCCCGTGACCGTCCGCCCCGCCGGGCCTATCCCGCGGCCCGGGCCGGGAAGTGCGGCCCGGCCGCGAGTTGCTCCGCGTGCAGATGGGACACCAGCGCCGCCTCGAACTTGGAGCGCAGGCTCAGCTTGCGCACGATGCTCGCGGTGTGCGCCCGCACGGTGCGCTCGGCGATGCCCAGGTGCCGGGCCAGCCTCCGGTTGGTCTCACCCGAAGAGAGCAAGCGGAGCACCTCCCGCTCCCGGTCCGTGAGCACGGAGAAATCCAGTGGCCCGTGGACTGCCGGCTCGGTCAACATTCTCACTTCACCCCTCCCCAACTGGCCTTTCGTTCCTCCACAACTGCGTCACAGCCCCTCATGGAACCCCCGTTTCTCCTTTACCGATGTCTTACGATCCCCGTGCGCGACACCATCGCCGCGGCCTGCGACCGGGCCCGCGGACCCGCTGGTGACGGGCGGCACCACACGGCAGCGCCAGCACTTCGGGGGAACAATGAGCGGCAGCAGCATGGCGGTACTCGGTCTCGATCCGACCGCGGAACGCCTCTACCGACACTTCCTGCGCAACCCGCACACGTCCGGCGAGGACGTGCACCTGCTGCACCACGCCCCTCCCGAGGAGGTCACCGCCGCCCGGGAGCGCCTGATCGCCCTCGGACTACTGCGGGTCGACGGAACGGGCGAACTGACGCCCACCGAGCCGGAGCTGGCGGTGGACCGGCTGATCCGCATCCGCCTCCAGACCCTGCACGAGGAGTTGCAGCAGGTCACCCAGGCCCGTCACCTGGTCGGCGAGCTGCGCCGCGAACAGGGCGCCGGCTCCCGGCCCGCCCAGGACGTCGAACGCCTGGAAGTGCTCTCCGAGATCCGCACCCGGATCGACGACCTGGCCTTCTTCGCCCGCGAGGAGATCCTCTCCGTCGAGCCGTACACCGAGTTGACCCCGGAGAACATCGCCCACGCCCGCCCCCTCGACGCCCGTTGCCTGCGCCGCGGCGTCCGCATCCGCAGCGTCATCCTCGGTCGGGCGCTCGACCATCCGCCGACCGCCGCCTACCTGCACGAACTGGCTGCCCAGGGAGCCGAGATCAAGGTGATCGACACACTCTCCGAGCGCATCCTGCTGTACGACCGCCAGACGGTCCTGGTGCCCGCCGACCCCGCCGACACCTCCCGCGGCGCCCTGCTCACCCGGCAACCCGGCCTCGTCGCCAACGCCTTCGCGCTGTTCCAGAAGATCTGGGACGAGGCCGCCGACCTGCCCGGCCCCGAGGGCTCCGAGGACCCGGCCGCCTACCCGCTCTCCGCGGTGGAGAAGCTGGTGCTCGCCGAGATGTGCCGGGTCGGCAAGGACGAGACGGGCGCCCGCAACCTCGGCATCTCGGTGCGCACCTACCGGCGGCACATCGCCGAGTTGCTGCGCGTCCTGGGCGCGGGCGGTCGGGCCCAGGCAGCGCTGTTGGCACGTGAAAGGGGCTGGGTCTGACGGGCCGCGCCCGCCGGGCCTCAGCGGCCCGGCGCGAGCGCCTCCCAGTGCGCTAAGGCCCGGTCCGCGAGGGCCTCGGCGAGCCAGTCCGCCACGGCGTCGGCCCCCCGGTCCCCGGGCGCAAGGACCCGCAACACGATGTGTCCGTCCTCGATCCGCTGGTGACAGCCCCAACCCACCGGCAGCAGCGCCACCAGCCGGATCGACGCGGTCTCCGCCGCCCCTGCCGCGGCGGTTGCGGCGGCCACCCGCACCTCGTGCCCGGCCACGGCCGCCTCACTGCCAACCATTGACGCCCCGCACGTCGTCCAGGGCGGTCCGCAGGGAGTCCCACAGCTTCCCGGACGACTCCACCACCACCGACCAGTGGGCCACCGCCGGGCGGACGTCCGCCGGGGACTCCCACCCGGCGGGCGACGCCTGGGCCGGCGCCACCGCCGCCCACGCCCCCACCACGGCCATCAGTACGGTGCTCCCCGCCCGGACACCAGCCTTGACGCTCATCATCGCCTCCACGAATCGACAGAAGATCGCTGGGAAATCGATGGGAAGAGGTCTTCCCCCCGTTGCTTGCCGGCGAGATCAAGCCTCTCAACGACGCGGTGGCCGAACCACGGCGAAACGTGTCAGCTTCCTGCGCAGGCGGGGGCACTTGATGCCACCGCGGAACGGCCGGTGGGTCCGGCCCCCGGAGTGCCGGGAACCGGACCCACCGGGTCCGCGATGTTCGTGTCGTCCCGCGCGGGTCGAGGGCGCGGGGGTGCTACCGGAGGGGCTACGAGGTGGTCGCGCCCTCGCTGCCGCCGGAGCCGGTGGTGCTGGCACCGCTCGCGCCGCTGGCGCCCGAACCGGCCGAGCCGGTGGTGCCGGAGCCGCCGGAGTCGGTGCCGCCGCCGGTCTCGCTGCCACCGGTCTCGCTGCCACCGGTCTCGCTGCCGCCGTTGGCGCCCTCCGTGGTCCCGGTGGAGGTGCCGCCCTCGGTGGTGCCGGTCGAGTCGCCGCCCTCGGTGGCGCCGCCGCCGGTCTCGCCGCCCTCGGTGGTGCCGGTGGAGTCGCCGCCCTCGGTGTCCGTGGGCGGGGTGGCCGGCTGGGAGGCGCCCTGGGTGGGCTGCTGTCCGCCGTGGGTCTGGCCGCCGCCGCTGGTGCCCGGCTGCTGGCCGCCCGAGGACGGGTACTGGTTGCCGCCGCTGGTGGAGCTGGAACCGCTGCCGCCGCCGCTGCCGGTGCCCCAGTTGTTGGGCTTGCTGGTGGTCGACTCCTCCTCCGGCTCCTTCTCCTTCTCCTTCTTCTCCTCGGGCTTCTCCGACTGGGTCGCCGGAGTCTCCTTCTTCTTCTGCTTGTTGTCCTCGGCGTTGTTGCCGGCCAGCTTCACGGCCAGGGCCACGCCCGCGATCACCGCGATCACCGCGAGGGCGGCCACCACCCACAGGTTGTTCCGGCGGCGCCCGCCGCCACCGCCCTGGGTGTCGTAGCCCTGGTCGTAGCCGCCGTACCCGCCGTCACCGGCCGGACGGACCATGGTCTGCTGGATCTGGGCGGTGCCCGAGTCGGGGTGCGGCAGCGCCGTGGTGGCGGCGACGCCCATCGCCGGGGTGTACCCGCCGTCGTGCCCGGCCACCGGACCGGTGTTCCAGGTGCCGGTGTGGCTGCCCTGCTCGTACAGCATCTGGATGCCGTACTGGATCAGCCCCCGCATCTCCTCCGCGGTCTGGAACCGGTCGTCCGGGTCCTTGGCGAGCGCCCGCATCACCAGGCCGTCCAGCTCCGGCGGCACCCCGTCGGACACCTCGGACGGCGGCACCGGCATGTCCTGCACGTGCTGGTACACCACCGACAGCGGGGTCTCCCCGGTGAACGGGGGCCGCAGCGCCAGCAGTTCGTAGAGCAGACAGCCCGTGGCGTACAGGTCGGACCGGTGGTCGACGGCCTTGCCGAGGGCCTGCTCGGGGGAGAGGTACTGCGGGGTGCCCATGACCATGCCGGTCTGGGTCATGGTCGACTGCGCGCCGTGCAGGGCGCGCGCGATGCCGAAGTCCATCACCTTCACGGCACCGTTGTGGGTGATGATCACGTTCGCCGGCTTGATGTCGCGGTGCACGATGCCGTGCTGGTGCGAGTAGGCGAGCGCCTCCAGCACCCCGGAGACGATGATCAACGCCTGTTCCGGGCCGGGGGCCTCGGCGTTGATCAGCAGGTCGCGGATGGTGCGACCCTCGACGATCTCCATCACGATGTAGGGGACCGTCTGGTGGCCGACCTGGTCCTCGCCGGAGTCGTACACGGCGACCACGGAGTGGTGGTTCAGACCGGCGACCGACTGCGCCTCACGGGTGAACCGGGCCTTGGACACCGGGTCCTCGGCCAGATCGGCGCGGAGCAGCTTCACCGCGACGGTGCGGCCCAAGCGGACGTCCTCGGCCGCGAACACCTCGGCCATGCCGCCCCGCCCCAGCCGGTGGGTCAGCCGGTACCGGCCGTCCCCGACCAGTCCGCCGTTGCCCCAGTTCTCCGGCGCGTCACCCATACCGCCACCAGATGCCTCGGGGTCGGACGGGCCCTGGGCGCGCTGCGTCTGTGCCATGGGTCCTCGCCGTCGTTTCTGCCCGCGTACGCGCGGTGGTTGTTACGGTCTCCGCCGGCCAACGCTACAGCCTCCGCCGGCCGCCACGGTCCGAGATGGACCGGCCATCAAACCCGTAACCCCGCGATAGGGGCAAATCCGTGGGCGCCCGGTGAAGGCTCCGTCACGCTTGCGCGACGCTTCGTTCGCGTACGGTCACGGAACGGGCATCGAACTTGACGTGTCGGTGGCCTCCGGCAGACTTGGCCGGGAATCGCACCATCGATACACCACGTGTGGGGGGCCGGGACGACCGTCACCCGCCCGTGCCTCTGGGGGACGCAGACCATGAGCCAGGACGGCGCGCAGGGCCGCTACACGGGGCGATCGGTCGGCGGGGGGCGCTACCAGCTGCGGGACCTGCTCGGCGAGGGCGGCATGGCCTCCGTCCACCTGGCGTACGACTCGGTGCTCGACCGGCAGGTCGCCGTCAAGACCCTGCACACCGAACTCGGCCGTGAGCCCGCGTTCCGCGAGCGGTTCCGGCGCGAGGCGCAGTCCGTGGCGAAGCTCACCCACACCAACATCGTCTCGGTCTTCGACACCGGCGAGGACGAGCTGAACGGCAGCGCCACCCCGTTCATCGTCATGGAGTACGTCGAGGGCCGGCCGCTGGGCTCGGTGCTGGAGTCCGACGTCCGGCAGTTCGGCGCGATGCCCAACGACCAGGCCCTCCAGGTCACCGCGGACGTCCTCGCCGCCCTGGAGATCAGCCACGAGATGGGGCTGGTCCACCGGGACATCAAGCCGGGCAACGTCATGATCACCAAGCGCGGCGTGGTGAAGGTGATGGACTTCGGCATCGCCCGGGCCATGCAGTCCGGGGTCACCTCGATGACCCAGACCGGCATGGTCGTCGGCACCCCCCAGTACCTGTCCCCGGAACAGGCGCTCGGCCGGGCCGTCGACGCCCGCTCCGACCTGTACTCGGTGGGGATCATGCTGTTCCAGCTGGTCACCGGGCGACTTCCGTTCGAGGCGGACTCGGCGCTCGCCATCGCCTACGCCCACGTCCAGGAACACGCGGTCGCCCCGTCGAGCATCAACCGGTCGGTGCCCCCGGCGGTGGACGCCCTGGTGGCCCGTGCGCTGCGGAAGAACCCGAACGAGCGGTTCCCCAGCGCGGAGGCGATGCGCGAGGAGTGCCTGCGGGTCGCCCGCTCGCTCCAGCCCGCGGCGCCCAGCATCGTGGCCGGCGCCCCGACCGCCAGCGGCGCCGGCGTCGCCTCGGCCGTCTTCCCGCCCGTCGACCAGCAGACCGCCGCCCCGCCGCCCGGCCCGGTGCACACGCCGTACCAGCAGCCGCAGCCCGGCCCCTACGGCCCGCCGACCCCGTCCCCCGGACCGGGCTACGGCTACCCGCAGCAGGGCTACCCGACCCCGACCGGGTACCCGCAGCAGCAGCCGGGCCAGCCCACCGCCTACGGGATGCCCCCGCAGCCCGGGCCGCCGGCCACCGGCAAGCGCAAGCCCACCCGCAAGCGGGCGCTCCTGTACTCCCTGCCCCTGCTGATCGCCGGCGCCGTGGTCTTCGCCAACAGCCTCATCAAGAACAACGGCGAGGAGCCGGCCGAAGCCGAGCGCACCCCCAGCGCCTCCGCGCCCGCGAAGGTCGAGGGCTACCGGGGTCCCGACACCACCAAGACCATCAAGACCACCGAGTGCACCGAGCCGGAGACCGCGTACGACGACGAGAACAAGGTCGAGATGCCGGACTTCGTGCTCCGGCACATCAGCTCGGTGAAGGAGTGCCTCCAGGCCGCCGGGTGGCGCTTCGAGGAGACCGAACTCAACGAGAACACCTACGGCGACGGGGCCGTGATGAAGCAGTTCCCCCAGGCGAACACCTCCTTCGACCCCGAGGACCCGCCGACCATCCAGCTCGACGTCTCCACCGGCAAGCCCGCGTCCTAGCCCCGGAACGGGTGGGGGGCACGGCGGTCGACCGCCGTGCCCCCCGCCCGTTCCGTCGGACCCCTACAGGTACGGGCCTCCGGTGCGGCCACCGGGGTGGACGTGGTCCTCGTCGCCACCGACGCCCGGGGGCAGCGCCCGACGCATCTGCTCCAACTGGGCGCGGGCCGCCATCTGCTGGGCGAACAGGGTGGTCTGGATGCCGTGGAACAACCCCTCCAGCCAGCCCACCAGCTGCGCCTGCGCGATCCGCAGCTCCGCGTCGCTCGGGGTGGCCTCGTCGGTGAAGGGCAGCGACAGCCGCTCCAGCTCGTCCACCAGCTCCGGGGCGAGACCGTCCTCCAGCTCCTTCACCGAGCTGGCGTGGATCTCCTTGAGCCGCTGCCGGCTCGCGTCGTCGAGGGGAGCGGCCCGCACCTCCTCAAGGAGCTGCTTGATCATGCTGCCGATGCGCATGACCTTCGCGGGCTGCTCCACCATCTCCGTCACCGGGACCTCGCGGGAGTCCTCGTCCGGGCCGGCGCCGCCGCCGAGCGCCATGCCGTCCTGGCCCACGACCAGGACCTGGGGGCTCTCCTGCGACCGTTCGTTCCTCGGCATCTCCATGCGCTCATTGTCGCGCACCGCGCCGCGGTGCGGGGTGCTGCCCCCGGATCCCGGTCGACTTCCGTCCGCGTCCCGTCCGCCCGGACGGGACGCACCCGCTCACCACCGGCGCAACCGCCACCCCAGGTACCCGAGGCCCAGCCCCATCAGCAGCAGCCCGCTGCCCAGCGAGAGGACCTGCGAACGCGGGTCCCGGGGAGCGGCGGGGTGCGGCACCGCCCCGTCCGCGGCCTGCTCGACGGCCTTGCCGCCGCCCGCCTCGGTGTCCACCCCCGGCGCCGCGTCGTCCTCGGCGGCACCGCCGTCCGGAACCGTCGCCCGCCCCGACCCGCGCTCCGGTGCGACGGGCCCGGTGGCCCTCGGGGCCGGGGTGGCGGAGCCCTCCCCGCCGGGCCCGGAGGGCTCCGCCGGGCGGCCGGGGCGCAGCCGGCCCTCGCCCGCGCGGCTCCCGGCCCGGGACTCGGCGGGGTCGGGGCGTCCCTCGACGGGGTCGGGCCCCGGGGAGGAGGGGAGGGACGAGGGCCCCGGCCCCGGGTCGTCCGGGCGGGCCGGGGCCGGGGCGCCCGGTACGGGCGGGGCCGGCACCACCGGTCCGCCCGGGGAGGCGGAGGGCACGGCGGCGGGGGGCCGTCGGGTCGGGGAGGCCGGGGCCGTGACCACGAGGGAGGGCACGGCGGTCGCCGGAGGCGGGACCGCCACGGCGGAGGTCGGGGACCGCCCGGGCCCCGGGTCGGGGGGAGCCAGCAGCAACGCGGTCAGGGCGAGGCCCGTTCCGACCCCGCCGAACGCACCCAGCAACGCAGCCACCGCGACCGCCCTCCGGACCGAACCGTCCCCGCGGCCACCCTCGCACCCCGGGCCGCACCCGGCACCTCCAGCGCCGCCGTCCGGGGGACGCCCCTCCCCTACGCGGTCAGCAGCACCTTCCCGACGTTGCCGCCCTCCTCCAGCACCCGGTGGCCGAGGGCCGCGTCCCGCATCGGAACGCTCCGGTCGACGACCGGCCGCACCCGCCCGGAGGCGACCAGCGGCCAGACGTGCTCCCGGACCTCGGCGACGATCGCCGCCTTCTCCGCCCCGGGACGGCCGCGCAGCGAGGTCGCCACCACCGCGGCCCGCTTGGCCAGCAGGGCGCCGATGTCCAGTTCGGCCCGGGTGCCGCCCTGCATCCCGATGATGACGAGCCGTCCGTTCTCGGCCAGCGCCCGGACGTTCCGGTCCAGGTACTTCGCGCCGACGATGTCGAGGACCACGTCCGCGCCCGCCCCGTCGGTGGCCCGCCGGACCTCCTCGACGAAGTCCTGTTCCCGGTAGTCGATCAGCAGGTCGGCGCCGAGCCCGGCGCAGCGGCGCAGCTTCTCGGGGGAGCCGGCGGTGACGGCGACCCGGGCACCGACCGCCTTGGCCAACTGGATGGCCAGGGTGCCGATGCCGCTGCCGCCGCCGTGGAGGAGGACGGTCTCGGCGGGCCGCAACCGGGCGACCATGAACAGGTTGGACCACACCGTGCAGGCCACCTCGGGCAGGGCCGCCGCCTCCACCAGGGACACCCCCGCGGGCTTGGGCAGCAGTTGCCCCACCGGCACCGCGACCCGCTCCGCGTAGCCGCCGCCCGAGAGCAGGGCGCACACCTCGTCCCCCACCGACCAGCCCGCCACCCCGGGACCCAGTGCGGCGACCCGCCCGGAGCACTCCAACCCGGGGTACGGCGACGCCCCGGGCGGCGGGTCGTACAGGCCGCGGCGTTGCAGCAGGTCGGCCCGGTTGACCGCGCTGGCGACCACCTCGACCAGGACTTCCCCCTCGCGCGGGGCGGGCTCGGGCACGTCCGCCCACCGGAGGACCTCGGGCGCGCCGGGGGCCGGGATCGTGATTGCCTTCATGCCCACCACGCTACCCAGCGGGGGGCGCGGGGCGGGGCGGCGGCCGGGAACCCTGCGCGCCGCCGAGGCGTCCCTCCCACGGACGACGGGCCGGCCCGGAGGGGGGATGGTGTGGTGGAGCAGCCGAGGACAGCGCTCGCCGAACGGATCGCGGAGCGGAGGAGGGGTCTCGGTGACCCGCGCGCGTTGGTCGGTGAGATGCGGCGCTCGATCCTCCTGGTGCCGACGGCCGGTGGAGGGCTCTGGTCGACGCGGTCGGGCGGGGTGCGGTGGATCTGCGGGTTCACCGACGAGACCGCCTTGGCCCGCTTCGCGCTGCGCCACGCGTCCGGTGGACGGCCCGTGGAGTACGCCGCGTTGCGGGGCGCGCGGATCGTGGACGAGGTGGTGCCGTCCTTGGGAGAGCCCGCCGGGCTGGCGGTGGACATCGCGACCGAGGACGGGTCGATGTTCTTCCCGCCGGTGGTCGGCGTCGTCGGGGACGGTGCGGCCGTGGACGTCGAGGCGGAGGAGGAGCACGGGAATGGCCGGTGACGGGGCGGACCTGCGGTTCGACAAGGCGTCCGTCGCGAAGTTCACGCAGGGCGTGGGCGCGACGATCGACGGGCTCGGCGAACTCGGCGGGGCCACGGGTTCGGTGATGGGCAAGGGCTTCTCGGAGTTGTCGATGACCGGGATGGAGGTCGGCCATCACGGCCTGTCGGCCGACTTCGAGGACTTCTGCGAGCGCTGGGAGTGGGGCGTGCGGGCCTTGGTCGCCGATGCCAGCGCGCTCGCGAACCGCCTGGGCCTGGCCGCGGGCACCCAGTGGGAACACGACAGTTACGTGGAGGGAGCGTTGAAGGTGGGCGTCAACTCCGTGATGGGCGGCAGTCCGTACGCCTCGGAGGAGGACATCGCCCGGCAGGACTGGGGCGAGGTGTTCACGCCGGACGCCCTGGAGCCGGAGTGGAGCGGGCAGTCGTGGGAGCGGGCCGGTCAGGAGATGGGGCAGACCTGGCAGGACACCGGCCGCACCGTCCTCACCGAGGGCCGGGGCGGGCAGCAGGCGGAGGCGCTCAAGGACGCCTTCGGCGTGTCCGACGGGCAGTGGGAGCGGGGGCTGGACGACGCCTTCGGCCCCTCGCCCCAGGAACGCGCCCGGCAGGCCGAGCAACCGGGTGAGTCCGGGGGGAACTGACCATGGGTGTGGGCGACTTCCTCAGTGACATCACGCCCGACTCGATCGAGAACGCGGTCGAGGACGGTGCGGAGTGGGTCGGCAACCGGGTGGAGGACGCAGGGAACTGGACCGCCGACCGCCTGGACGACGTCGGTTGGGAATCCGGTTCGGAGTGGGTGCGGGAGCAGTCCCGCTCCGTCGCCAACCGGATGGGCGCCGAGGTCGACGAGATGGACCTCGGGCAGACCGAGGACAAGACCAAGCTGGTCCACGGCAGTGCCGCCGAGATCCGCTCCACGGCCACGAAGCTCCGCGCCTTCCGCGCCGCGTTCGACGACGCCGGCGAAGGGCTCAGGGGCCTGAAGTCCACCGAACTGAAGGGCGAGGCGGCCGAGGCGCTGCGGACCGCGGTGAGCACCCAGCCGCCCAAGTGGTTCGCCGGGGCCGACGCGTGCGAGAAGGCCGCGGCCGCGATGGAGGGCTTCGCCGGCACGGTCACCTGGGCACAGGGGCGGGCACAGGTGGCGATCGACAAGTGGAAGGAAGGCACCGCGGCCTCCCGGGACGCCGCGGACGCCCACCGCAAGAAGGTCGACGACTACAACAGGGCGGCCGACCGCTACAACGCCCGGCCCGCCGACCAGCGCGACCCGTCCACCCTGCCGCCGTGCCCTGCTCCGACCTTCGACGACCCGGGCAAGAAGCTGATGCAGGACGCCCAGGACATCCTCGCCGAAGCCCGCAAGCAGCGGAACACGGCCGCGGAGACGGCGCGTACCGCGGTCCGCGCCGCCCGGGACCTGGCTCCCGCGAAACCCTCCTACGCACAGCAGGCGGGCGACGGGTTCCAGGAACTGCAGATCATGCGGGAGCACGTCGGCAGCGGCCTGATCAAGGGCACCGCGGGACTGCTGAACTTCGTCCGCGGGATCAACCCCCTGGACCCGTACAACATCACGCACCCCGCCGAGTACGCGACCAACCTCAACAGCCTGGCCGCCGGGGTGGTGATCGCCGCCAACGACCCGGTGGGCACGGGCAAGCAGATGATCAGCGACTTCATGCGGGACCCCTACGAGGGCTTCGGCCGGCTGCTGCCGGACGTCGCGCTGACCGCGGCCACCGCCGGCGGCGGCGCCGCGGTCAAGGCGGTGCGCGTCGCCGAGAACGCCGCCGACGCCGCGAAGGCGCGCAAGCTGGTCGACGACGACCCCGACGGCGCCCACAACACCGCGGACGGCGACCGCAAGAAGGGCGGCGACCCGGTCGACCTCGCCACCGGCCGGATGTTCCTCCCCCAGACCGACGTCGCGCTGCCGGGCATCCTGCCGCTGGTCTTCACCCGCCGCACCGAGTCCGGTTGCGCGGTGGGCCGCTTCCTGGGGCCCGCCTGGACCTCCACCGTCGACGAGCGGCTGGAGATCGACGCGCTCGGTGTCCTGCACGTGACCGCCGAAGGACTCCTGATCCCGTACCCGCACCCCGTGCCGGGCGCTCCCACGGAGCCGGCGACGGGCGGCGCCCGCACCCTGTTGGCCCGTGACGCCGACGGCCACTACACGGTCACCGCCGCCGACAGCGGCCTCACCTTCCACTTCACCGCCCCGACCGAAGGCGAACCGGGGGAGGACGGCCGCGCCTGGCTCTCCGGCATCACCGAGCGGAACGGCCACTCCCTCACCGTCGACCGCACCGACAGCGGTGTGCCGACCGCGCTGGTCCACTCGGCGGGCCACCACCTGAAGCTGTCCGTCACCGACGGGCTGATATCCGGTCTGTCCCTGGTCGGTGCCGGTGAGGCCGGCGCCGACCTCCCCCTGATGAGCTACGGGTACACGAACGGCGACCTCACCACCGTCACCAAGCCGTCCGGGGCCACCACCACCTTCGTCTACGACGACCGCCGTCGGGTCACCGCCTGGATCGACTCCAACGACAGCCGTTACGACTACCTCTACGACGACCGCGATCGCGTCGTGGCGGAGGGCGGCGAGGCCGGCCACGTCCAGATCGCCCTGGCCTACACCGATCCGGACCCGGAGACCGGCCACCACACCACCACCCTCACCACCGCGTCCGGGCACACGACCCGGCACCTGTTCGGCCCCCGCTGCCGTCTGCTGGCGCTCACCGACCCGCTGGGCCACACCACCCGGTTCACCTACGACCCGCGCGGCAATCCCCTGAGCCGCACGGACCCCCTGGGCAACACCACGTCCTTCTCCTACGACGAGGACGGCCGGCTCGTCTCCGCCACCCGCCCCGACGGCAGCGAACTGCGGACCGTGCGCGGCCCGTTCGGGCTTCCGGTGGAGGTCCACGGCCCGGACGGCACCCGGACGGTCCACACGTACGACGAACGCGGCAACCGCACGACCGTCACCGATCCGGCGGGCGCCACCACCCGTCACGCCTACGACGACGCCGGCCGACTCACCTCCGTCACCGACGCCCTCGGGGCCACGACGCACGTGGTGTGCGACGCGTCGGGGCTGCCCCGGGCAGTGACCGACCCGTCCGGAGGCGTCACCCGCACGGACCGCGACGCCCTCGGCCGCCCGGTCCGGACCACCGACCCGACGGGAGGGGTCACCCACTTCGCGTGGAACGCCGACGGCCAACTCGCCCGGCGCACCGCACCCGACGGCACGACCGAGGCGTGGACCTACGACGGCGAGGGCAACTGCCTCACCCACACCGACGCCTCCGGTGGCGTCTCCTGCTTCGAGTACACCCACTTCGACCTGCCCCTGGCCCGCACCGGGCCGGACGGCGTCCGCTACGAGTTCGAGCACGACGCGGACCTCCAGCTCACCCGCGTCACCAATCCACAGGGGCTGACCTGGGACTACACGTACGACGGCGCCGGCAACACCGTCTCCGAAACCGACTTCGACGGACGCACCCTCACCTACCGCATGGACGCCGCCGGCCGGCTCGCCGCGCGCACCGACGCGCTCGGCGGCACCATCGCGTTCGAACGGGACCGGCTCGGCCAGGTGGTCCGCAAGGACGTCGACGGCCGGGTGACGACCTACGCCCACGACCGTGCCGGACGTCTGCTGGAGGCGGTCGGGCCCGACGGCGAACTCCGCTACCAGTACGACCGCCGGGGCAACGTCAAGACCGAACTCGTCGACGGGCGTGCCACCGTCTACGCCTACGACGCCCTGGGCCGCCGCACCCGCCGCACCACCCCCACCGGTCACGTCACGTCCTACGCCTACGACCCCGGCGGTCGGCCCGGGCGCCTGACCACCGGCGGGCACGGCATCGACTTCACCCACGACGCCGCCGGCCGGGAACTCACCCGCACCGTCGGCGGCACGATCACCCTGTCCTCGACCTGGGACGAGGCCGGACGCCTGGCCGAACACCGCATCAGCGCCGGGGCGCGCACCCTCAACAGCCGTTCCTACGCCTACCGTGCCGACGGCCACCTGCTCTCCGTGGCGGACCGACTCTCCGGCACCCGCACCTTCGACCTCGACCGGACCGGACGGATCACCGCCGTCCACGCCGAGGGCTGGACGGAGCGGTACGCCTACGACGCGGCCGGCAACCAGACCAGCGCGTCCTGGCCGTCCCGCCACCCTGGCCACGAAGCCACCGGCGAGCGCGCCTACACCGGCACCACGATCACCCGGGCCGGGGGCGTCCGCTTCGAACACGACGCCCTCGGCCGGGTCACCCTGCGCCAGAAGACCCGGCTCTCCCGCAAGCCCGACACCTGGCGCTACGCATGGGACACGGAGAACCGCCTCACCTCCGTGACCACCCCCGACGGCACCCGCTGGCGATACCGCTACGACCCCCTCGGCCGCCGCACCGCCAAACAACGCCTGGCCGCCGACGGCGAGAGCGTGACCGAGGAGATCCGGTTCACCTGGGACGGCCTCACCCTGTGCGAACAGACCGGCCACCAGCCCGGACAGCCTCACACCGTCGCCCTCACCTGGGACCACCGGGACCTCGTCCCCCTCGCCCAGACCGAGCGCATCCTCACCGCCGACGACCGGCAACAGGAGATCGACCGCCGGTTCTTCGCCATCGCCACCGACCTCATCGGCACCCCCACCGAACTGGTCGACGAATCCGGCGACATCGCCTGGCGGACCCGCTCCACCCTCTGGGGCACCACCGCCTGGGCCCGCGACAGCAGCACCTACACCCCGCTGCGCTTCCCCGGCCAGTACTACGACCCCGAAACCGGCCTCCACTACAACCACTTCCGCCACTACGACCCCGAAACCGGCCGCTACACCTCCCCGGACCCCCTCGGCCTGGCCCCGGCGCCGAATCCGGTCGCCTATGTGGACAACCCGCACAGCGGGTGCGATCCGCACGGGCTCATGCCCAAGTACACGAGGGAGGAAAGGGCTCAACAACGGACCCTGAAAGCAGTGGACGAGATCATCGAGAGGGCGGCGGACGGAAATTTCCGGAAACATCGCGATTACCATGGGGACACTAGGCACGGCTTCACGGATGAGCGAGTACTGGAAGTCCTGAAGAATCCGGATGCTGTCTACCTTTCGACGGGATCGGCGGGAAGACTACTCTTCCGACAGGGTGAAGACTTGGTCGTTACCGAAGGAGTCGGCTCCAGATCCGGTCAGGCCATCACAGCGTACGGACCATCAGGAATCAAGGGCGAATCCGGCGCGACAGCGCTCGGAGGTAATCCCACAGACCCCGGGGCACCCATCACTCACGACGATGTCGTGAGTGGCAGGATTCCAACCAAGGATGGCTTCATGGCCTCTGGTAAGCAGATCAGGTAAGGCGGCATCATCCATGAGATTGACTTTTGACGACGACTGGCATGCGACGGTTACGGATGAACCGCTGCATCTTGCGCCTCGTTTCTTCGGCACGTCCATCCATGTCGTCAGATACGCAAACGTGGTAGAGCGGGATCAGTTCTTCCGGGACACCTTCGGCAGCCAGGAATCCCTGTCCGATTTTCGGGACATCCTCAGGTTCTCCCCAACCAGCCGAAAACTCGTTGGGTTCGAGTTCCAAGTGCTGGAGAATTCCGCCACTGTTGAGGAATCCAAACGGGTTCCCACCGTGCCCACGGTGCGCCCGGGCGGCCTCCTCGCAGAGGAGATACAGGACTTTCGACAAAATCCCGCTACGGTGCTCTGCCGTGCTCCGGGAGACACGGAGCTGACCTGTCTGCGCGATCTCGATGTTCTGGACGAGCCCTTGCAGGCTCGTATCGGCATCGCCCCCGACGTGGCCCTCCTCGTCCAGCACAACAGTGTCGTCGGCTGGAGCATTGCCGACCCCGCGAGGTATCTGACGAACCCGCACGCCGATCCCGACCCGGCGCCGCCGTCCATCAGCATCCGTCGGTTGTTCACCGAGTGCATGAACCTGATCACCACACCACTGATCTACGAGGTAATGGACGGTGAACCAGCAGCCTCGGCCCGTCTTCGAGCCGTCAATGAAGCCCTGCACGATCAGCGCGGGGACCGGCACCGGGCGGACACACTCCTGGAGATCATCTCCTCCCTGGTCGATATCTACCTCGACGAGCCCAGCGAGGGGAATCCGTGAGCAACCGGCCCGGGCTCAGCCACGACTGCACGGTTCCCGGAGTGCAGATCAGATGAGGTATTGATGATCAGTAACCTATTGCTCGACGGCGGCTGGCGTGCCACGCACGGTGACGGGCCACCCTCTCACCTTCACCCCTCGCTTCACGGGTGATTCGGTGTGCCTCGTGGACTACGCGAACGTGAAGGAGCGAGAACGCTCCGCCCTGGACACCTTCGGCAGCCAACACTGGTTGTGGGACACACCCGACGTCTTCCGGTTCGACCGGACCGCCCGGATGTTGGTCGGCGCCGAACTCCAGTTGCCGTACGCCTCTGCGTACGGCGAGACCTCCGATCGACTTCCCTCCCTGCCTCCCGTGCGCCCCGGCGGGCTGCGCGCGGACGAAGTCCGGGACTTCCGGCACGAGATGTGCACCGTGGTGTGCCGCGGGCCCGATGACTCCGTGCTGATCAACCTGCGCGACCTCGCCGTCCTCGACGAGCCCTTGCAGGCCCGCGTCGGCATCGCCCCCGACGTGGCGCTCCTCGTCCAGCACGACACCGTCGTCGGCTAGAGCCTCACCGAACCCGCCGTCGTCGGCAACCCGTCGACTGTTCACCGAATGCCTGGACCTCCTCACCCCAGCGGTGGTCGATGACCTAGTTGTATTGCCCTGTGAGGTTAGGGACGCGGCTGGCGGGTGGTTTGCCTGCGAGTGCGGTGTGTCCGCGGTGGTGATTGTAGGTGTGGAGCCACTGTGGGAACGCTGCCCGGCGTTCTGCTTCTGACTGGTAGGGGCGGGCGTAGGCCCACTCGTCCAGGAGGGTGCGGTTGAGGCGTTCGACTTTGCCGTTGGTCTGCGGGCGGTAGGGCCGGGTTCGCTTGTGGGTGATCCCGGCCGCCGCGAGCAGGTCGCGCCAGGCGTGGGACTTGTAGCAGGAGCCGTTGTCGGTCAGGACACGCTCGACGGTGATGCCGACGTCGGCGTAGTAGGCCTGTGCTCTGGCCCAGAAGGCGGTGGCGGTTTCCTTCCTCTCATCGGCGTGGATCTCGCTGTAGGCCAGGCGGGAGTGGTCGTCGACGGCGGTGTGGATGTACTGGTAGCCGACGCCGGACTTGGTTTTCCGGCCCGCCTGGCGGCCGAGGGTCTTGTGGCCGCCGCCGTCGGGGATGTTCCCGAGCTTCTTGATGTCCACGTGCACGAGTTCGCCGGGCCGGTCGCGTTCGTAGCGGCGTATGACGGTCCCGGTGGCCCGGTCCAGATGCGTGAGCCGGGCCAGGCCGAACCGGGTCAGGACGCGATGGACGGTCGAGGGCACCAGACCCAGCAGATGCGCGATGCGGGCAGGTCCCCACCGCCGCGCGAGGCGAACCTTGATGATCCGGCGCTCGGTCCGTGTCGGTGTCCGTCCGGGACTGTGGTGCGGGCGGGAGGAGCGGTCGTTCATCCCGGACTCGCCCAGGGCCTGGTAGCGGGCCGCCCACCGCTGAGCCGTGGTCGGTGAGACCTGGAAGCGTTCGGCGGCCCGCCGCAGCGGCCAGCCGTCCTCGACCACACAGCGGGCCAACCGCAGCCGTCCGGTCTCGGTCAGGGGTGCATTACGGTGGGGCATGAGGGCCTTCTGCTGATCGGTGTAGACATCGCAATCCACACCGAACCCGGAAGGCCCTCACCCATTCAAGACGCCTCAGCCGAGACCTACATCACCCGTCCACAACCTCCCGGGGCAATACACCTAGTGGACGGTGAACCCGCCGCAGTGGCCCGCCTACGAGCAGCCGACGAGGCGCTGCGCGTGCAGCAGGAGGACCGCCGCCGGGCAGATGCCCCACGGGAGATGATCGCCGCCTATGTGGAGGACTGAGGCAGCGGCTGACGGGCCTTCACCGGTGCGGTCAGCCCCCCGGCTGCTGCCGGGGCTCCGCGGGCACCCGCGGGGAGGCGCGGACGATGGTGATCAGGCGGTCGGTCAGCTGGAGCGGGCCGAGGGAGGGGTCGTCGTAGCCGAGCACGCGGTGGCCGCGGACCACGCTGACCACCAGGTCCTCGGTCTCCCGGGCGGTGAGTCCGACCTCGGCCTTTATGACCGGCCGTTCAACGATGTCGAGCCCGCTGCCCTGGTGGATGAGGTCCTCCATCACCCGGCCCGCGCTGGGGCTCAGCACCGAGAGGCCGAGGAGCCGACCGGCGGCGCTGGCGCTGGTGATGACGGCGTCGGCGCCCGACTGCCGGAGCAGCGGGGCGTTCTCCTCCTCGCGCACCGCCGCCACGATCTTGGCGCCCCGGTTCAGTTGGCGGGCGGTGAGGGTCACCAGGACCGCGGTGTCGTCTCGTTGGGTGGCGATGATGATCTGACGTGCCTTCTGCACCTCGGCGCGCAGCAGCACGTCGCTGCGGGTGGCGTCGCCGATCACCCCGACGTACCCCTCGGCGGTAGCCGCCTCGATCACCCGGACGGAGGGGTCGACGACCACCACGTGGTCCTTCTTCAGCCCGGTTGCGCAGACGGTCTGCACCGCCGAGCGACCCTTGGTGCCGAAGCCCACGATGACGGTGTGGTCACGCAAGTTGGACCTCCAGCGGTTGAGCCGCCACTCCTCCCGGGTGCGCTCGGTGAGCACTTCCAGGGTCGTACCGACCAGGATGATCAGGAACACCACCCGGAGCGGGGTGATGACGAGGATGTTGGTGAGCCGGGCGCCGTCGCTCACCGGGGTGATGTCACCGTATCCGGTGGTGGAGAGGGTGACGGTGGCGTAGTAGAAGGCGTCCAACAGGTCCACCGAGCCGTCGGAGTTGTCCCCGTACCCGGCCCGGTCGACGTACACGATGAAGGAGGTGCCGACGAGCACCATCAGGGCCATCAGCAGACGCTGGGCGACCTGCCGCAGCGGGCGTTCCACCACCCTCTTCGGCAGCTTGATCCGGCCGGTCACCAGATGTTCGTCGGCCTGACGGGCGATCGCGTCTTGGCCCGGAAGTTTCACGTGAAACACACCCCAAGTGCGGACATGGACCAGGGAAGGTCGAGGATCTCCAGTTCCTGTCCCGCCCGACCGTCCCCGGGCGGGACGACGGCGAGGCCGTCCGCGGCGGCGAGGCCCCGGAGCATCGCCGGCCCGCCGTAGTGCAGGGGCAGGGCGGACTCCCCGTCCAGGGTCACCGGGACGAGTCGGGTGTCCTCCGGGTGCCCGGGCACCGTCTCCCGCAGCCGGGCCGGATACGGCTCGGGTGAGCCGCGCCCCGCGAGGGTGCGGAGCAGGGGTTCCGCGAGGGTCAGTAGTCCGGCCACCGCGGCGAGCGGATTGCCGGGCAGACCGACCAGGAAGCGGGTGCGACCACTGGTGGGGGCGGGGAACCGGGCGAGCAGCATCGGGTGGCCGGGGCGCACCCGCACCCCGTCGACCAGGAGGGTGGCGTCCAGCCGGTCGAGGGTGTCGTGGACGTGGTCGACGGGGCCGGCGGCGGTGCCGCCGGTGGTGAGGACCACATCGGCGGTGGCGGAGGCCACCGCGGCGTAGAGGGCGGTGGCGTCGTCGCCGAGGTGGCGGAGTCCGGTGACCTCCGCCCCCAGGGCGGTCAGCCACGGGGGGAGCAGCGGGCCCAGGGCGTCCCTGATCAACCCGTCGTGCGGCAGGCCCTCGCGCAGCAGTTCGTCGCCGAGGACGAACACCTCCGCGGTGGGGCGGGGCAGCACGTCGAGTGCGTCGTACCCGGCGGCGGCGGCCAGGCCGAGGGCGGCCGGGGTGACCAGGGCGCCGGCCGGCAGCAGGGGGTCGTCCCGGCGGCACTCCTGGCCCCGGGCGCGGATGTCCTGGCCCTGGGTGACGATCCGGTTCGGGTGGAGGCGTCCGTGGTGGTCGGTGCGGGCGTGCTCGGTGCGGAGCACTGCGGTGGTCTCCGCCGGGATCCGGGCGCCGGTGGCGATCGGCACGGCCTCGCCGTCGGTGAGGGGTTCCTCGGTGCCCGCACCGGCGAGGACCCCGGTGTCCCGGACGGCCCAGGGGGCCGGTCCGGAGACCGCCCAGCCGTCCATGGCGGCGGTGTCGAAGGGCGGGAGGTCGGTCAGGGCGGTGAGCGGTTCGGCGAGGACCAGCCCGGTGGCGGTGTGCAGCGGGAGGGTGACGGCGGGGCGGGCCCGGCGGGCGGCGGCCCCCGCGGCCTCGGCGCGGCGACGGGCGGCCGGCCAGTCAAGGGCGGCGTCGTCCGGGTCGGTGCCGGGTCCCGCGGGCCGCGGGGGCACGGGGCGGTGCCGGTCGGGTTCCGCCGGCGGGCGGGTGAGGGCCTCGTACAGGGCCAGGTGGTCGTCGGCTGACGGCGGGTCGATGGTGCTCATGCGGCATCGGGCCCGTCGTCGGTGGTGCGGGCCGGGGCCTCCGGGGCGGTGGTGGGTTCCTCCGCCCAGCGGGCGGCCAGTGCGGTGGCACGACGTGCGGCCTCGGCCACCGCGTCGGGGCCGCCGCCGGCGCGGGCCGCCGCGTAGCCGACCAGGAACGTCGTCAGGGGTGCCGCGGGCCGCGCCACCCCGTGGGCGGCGTCCCGGGCGAGATCGAGCAGTAGCGCGGTGTCGACGTCGAGGTCGATGCCGAGTTCGTCCGTGACCGCGGTCATCCATTCGTCCAGCACCCGCCCATGCTCCCTGATGCGGGCCCGGGCCGAGGCGATGTCCTCCCAGGTGTCGCAGTCGAAGGAGGCGAGGGGGTCGGGGAGCCGGCCGGTGCGGAGCCGGGCCAGCAGGGGGCGCAACGGCAGCCCGGCCAGACCGCCGTGACGGTGTGCGTGGGCGGCGAGCGCACGGCGCAGGGCCGTGGTCCGGTAGGCGGCGACCAGCGGTTGTTCCCGGCCGGTGGCGTCGGTGAGGAGCACCGCGTCGACCGGTCCGGCGTCCAGGGCGGCGAGGAGTCCGCGCACCGTGGTGGCGGTGAGGAACGGCAGGTCGGCGGAGAGGGCCAGGGTGATCGGGGCGGTGGTGTGGCGCAGACCCGCCTCCAGCGCGGCCAGCGGTCCGGCCCCGGCCGGTTCCTCCCGTGCCCACCGCACGGGCCGTTCGGTGGGGCGGGGGTCCGCGACCACGACGGTGGTCCGCGCACCGGCGCAGGCCGCGAGGACCCGGTCGAGCAGGGTGCGGCCCCCCACCCGTACCCCCGGCTTGTCGGCGCCGCCGAGGCGACGGGCGGCACCCCCGGCGAGGACCACGGCGTCATGGGCGCCCTCGTGCGCAGTCACCCCATGAGTATGGGCGGTGGCCGGAACCGTGCCGCCCCGGGGGTGGGCGGACGGCCCGGTACCGGTTCAGAGGATGCGCAACAGGACGGCGGGCCGTTCCACGCAGTCGGCGACGAAGCGGAGGAATCCGCCCGCGGTGCCGCCGTCGCAGACCCGGTGGTCGAAGGTGAGGGTCAGCTCGACGACCTGACGGACGGCCAACTCCCCCTCGTGGACCCAGGGCCGCGGGATGATCCGCCCGACGCCCAGCATGGCCGCTTCGGGGTGGTTGATGATCGGGGTGGAGCCGTCGACGCCGAAGACCCCGTAGTTGTTGAGCGTAAACGTGCCACCCGTCAGCTGTGCGGGCCCGAGCCCGCCCGAGCGGGCGGACTCGGTGAGCCGGGCGACCTCCTCGCTGAGGGACTGCGTGGTGTGCGCGTGGGCGTCCTTCACCACGGGCACGACCAGGCCGCGCGGGGTCTGCGCGGCGAAGCCGAGGTGCACCGCGTCCAGGCGGACGATCTCGCGGGCCTCCTGGTCGACGGTGGCGTTCAGCTCGGGGTGCCGGGCGAGCCCGGCGACGCAGATCCGGGCGAGGAGCGCCAGCAGGGAGATCGGCGGGCCGCCCGCCTCGTTCATCGCCGCCCGGGTGCGCAACAGCTCGGTGGCGTCGGCGTCGACCCAGACGGTCGCCTCGGGTATCTCGCGGCGGCTGCGCACCAGCTTGTCGGCGACCGCGCCCCGTACCCCGCGCAGCGGCACCCGGGTGGCGCCGGGTCGTTCCCCGCCGGAAGCGGCGCGCTCCACGGAGGCGGGGTCGGCCGCCCGGGACGGCGGGGGCGTGGGGATGCCCGCGGCCGGCGCGGGGTCCTCGGGGGCGCGCCTGCCCCGGGCGCGGACGGCGTACTCCACGTCGGCGCGGAGGATCAGTCCGTCGGGTCCGGAGCCGGCCAGCTCCATGAGGTCGATGCCGTGTTCCCGGGCGAGCCTGCGCACCAGGGGCGAGATCACCGGGACGGGACCCTCGCCGCGCACCGGCTCCTCCGGTTCGCCGCGGGCCGGCGAGGGGAGGGCGACCTCGGGCGGCCGCACCGGGGCCGGGCCGGCGCCGAGCAGGGACCTGCGCACCCGGCGTCGACGGGCGGGGGCGGCCGCGGTGCCGTAGCCGACCAGGACGTTGCCCGAGGTCCCGTCGCCGCCGGTGGCGGCGGACAGCGGCGCCTCGGTGGCGGGGGGAGCCGCCCCGGCGGCCTCCCCGGCCTCGGGCGCCTCGACCGGCCGCGGGGCCTTGGCGCCCACCGCGACGGTGATCAGCGGGGCGCCCACGGGCAGCTCCGTGCCCTCCTCGCCGAAGCGGGCGGTGACCACGCCGGCGTAGGGGCAGGGCACCTCGACCCTCGCCTTGGCGGTCTCGACCTCGACCACCGGTTGGTCGACGGCGACGACCTCGCCCACCCTGACCAGCCAGCGGACGATCTCCGCCTCGGTCAGTCCCTCACCCAGGTCCGGCAACCTGAACTCCAGCACCTGTGCCATCAGCCCTCCGCCTCCCACTGAAGTCGGGCCACGGCGTCCAGGATCCGGTCGACGCCCGGCAGGTGGTGCCGTTCGAGCATCGGCGGCGGATACGGGATGTCGAACCCGGCCACACGCAGTACTGGTGCCTCAAGGTAATGGAAACAGCGCTCGGTGACCCGCGCCGCGATCTCGCCGCCCGGTCCGCCGAAGCCGCCCGCCTCGTGGACGACGACGGCCCGACCGGTGCGGCGCACCGAGGCGCACACCGTCTCGTCGTCGAACGGGACCAGGGAACGCAGGTCCACCACCTCCAGCTCCCAGCCCTCGGCCTGCGCCGCCTCGGCCGCCTCCAGGCAGACCGGGACGGACGGCCCGTACGTCAGGAGCGTGGCGCTGCGACCCGTGCGCCGCACCACCGCGCGTCCCAGGGGTTCAACGGCTGCGGGGCGGTCCGGGTTCCAGGCGGCCTTGGACCAGTACAGCCGCTTCGGCTCCAGGAAGAGGACCGGGTCGTCGGAGGCGATGGCGGCCCGCAGCAGGCCGTAGGCGTCCGCCACGGTGGCCGGGGTGACCACGTGCAGCCCCGGGGTGGCCAGGTAGTACGCCTCGGAGGAGTCGCTGTGGTGCTCCACGCCACCGATGCCGCCGCCGTAGGGCACCCGGATGGTGAGCGGCAGCGCCAGGGCCCCGCGGGTGCGGTTGCGCATCCGTGCGACGTGCGAGACGAGTTGCTCGAACGCCGGGTAGGCGAAGGCGTCGAACTGCATCTCGACGACCGGGCGGAGCCCGTACATGGCCATGCCCACGGCGGTGCCGAGGATGCCGGCCTCGGCGAGCGGGGTGTCGGCGCAGCGCTGCTCGCCGAACTCGGCGGCGAGCCCGTCGGTGATCCGGAAGACCCCGCCGAGGGTGCCGACGTCCTCCCCCATGACGTGCACGGTCGGATCCTCGGCCAGGGCGTCCCGCAGGGCCCGGCTGAGGGCCTGGGCCATGGTCGCGGGCTTGGCGGCGACGGGGGCGGCGCTCATCGTGCGGTCTCCTTCCACACCTCGTGCTCGCCCTCGCCGGGCGGGTCCGGTCGTTCGTCGGCCGCCGGGTCCGCGGCGCGGAGTTCCTCCCGCAGCTGCTCGGCCTGCTCGCGCAGTTGGGGGGTGGGTTCGGCGTAGACGTGCGCGAAGAGCTCCCCGGGGTCGAGCACCGGGTCCCGGTTCAGTCGGGCGCGCAGCTCCGCGGCCATCGCCTCGGCCTCCTCGCGCACCGCGGCCAGGCCCGCCTCGTCCAGCAGTCCGCGGCCGGTGAGTTCCCGTTCGGCCAGGTCGACGGGGTCGTGGGCGCGCCAGACCTCGACGTCGGCGTCGGTGCGGTAGCGGCCCGCGTCGTCGGCGTTGGTGTGGGCGTCGACACGGTAGGTGATGGCCTCGACCAGGGTCGGGCCCTCGCCCTCGCGGGCGCGGCGCACCGCTTCGGCGAGGACCTCGTGGACGGCCAGCACGTCGTTGCCGTCGACCAGCCGGCCGCGCATCCCGTAGCCGACCGCCTTGTGGGCGAGGGAGGGGGCCGCGGTCTGCCGGTCGAGCGGGACGGAGATCGCGAAGCCGTTGTTCTGCACCAGGAAGACCACCGGGGCCCGCCACACCGCGGCGAAGTTCAGGGCCTCGTGGAAGTCGCCCTCGCTGGTGCCGCCGTCCCCGACCAGCGCCAGCGCCACCACGTCGTCGCCCCGGAGCCGGGCCGCGTGCGCGAGGCCCACGGCGTGCGGGAGCTGGGTGGCCAGCGGGGTGGAGAGCGGCGCCACCCGGTGCGCCACGGGGTCGTAGCCGGTGTGCCAGTCGCCGCGCAGCAGGGTGAGCGCCTCCACGGGGTCGACGCCGCGGGCGATGACCGCGAGGGTGTCGCGGTAGCTGGGGAAGAGCCAGTCGCGCTCCTGGAGGGCGTGGGCCGCGGCGACCTGGCACGCCTCCTGCCCGGTGCTCGACGGGTAGACGGCGAGCCGGCCCTGCTTGGTGAGCGCGGTGGCCTGGGTGTTGTAGCGGCGGCCTCGCACCAGGGCGGCGTGCAGGGTGCGCAGCAGCTCGGGGTCCGCCTCACGGCCGGCGGGCGTGCCCAGCACGCGGTACGGGACCGGGTCGGGCAGCAGCGGGGCGGGGTCGGTGAGCGGGGTCCACGCAGGGGGCGGGCCGGGGGTCCGTGCTCCGTGCTGGTCCATGACCGGTGTGCCGTGACTGTTGACGTTCACGCGTGCACCTCCTTGTCGACGGCGACGGGCTCCCCGCGGGGAGCGGTCGGGACGCGCGGAACGGACACGCGCCTCCCCTACCGATTGTTCGGTCAGTGGCACATTTTGGCTACAGGCCCGTTCGGGCTGTGGACAAACGGTTCTCCACAGCCTGGGATGGGTGCAGGACGTCCATGGCGGGGAGGCGGGGGGCATGGCAACCGAACGAATGGTCCACGGACCCGAGGGACCCGAAGCGCCGGCGGAGCCCGGCCAGGAGGAGCTCCGGACCTGCGGGAAGCCGGGTGCGGGCGCCCCCGCACCCACCGCCCCGCCGCCCTACGTCCCGCCGCGCCCGCTGGACGGGATCGACCGGGACATCCTCCAGATCCTCCAGGCCGACGGTCGGGCGTCGATACGGTCGGTCGCGGAGCAGGTCCACGTCTCCCGGGCGAACGCCTACGCCCGCATCAACCGGCTCCTCGACGACGGGGTCATCCGCGGCTTCGGCGCCCGCATCGACCACGAACGCGCCGGCCAGGGCGCCTCCGCCTACATCACCCTGAAGATCGTCCAGAACTCCTGGCGCACCGTGCGCGAGCAGCTGCGCGCACTGCCGGGCGCCGCCCACATCGCCCTGGTCAGCGGCGACTTCGACGTGCTGCTGCTGGTGCACTCCGCGGACAACCGGGCCCTGCGCGAACTGGTGCTCACCCGGCTCCAGGCCATCCCCGAGGTGCTGAGCACCCGCACCCTGCTGGTCTTCGAGGAGGACCACCTCGACCCGGAGCCCTGACGGCTCAGGACGGCCGGCGCAGCCCCTCGAAGACCAGGCGCACCACGGCCTCGCAGACCTCCCGGTCGCCCTGGCCGCGGGTGTCGGGGCGGTACCACTCCACGATCGAGTTGATCATGCCGAAGAGCAGTCGGGTGGCCAGCCGGACCTCCATGTCGCTGCGGACCTCGCCGTCGACCACGGCGGCCCGGAGCAGCTCGGCGACCCGGTGGTCGAACTCCCGCCGGCGCTCCAGGGCCCACCGCTCGGTGTCGGTGTTGCCGCGCACCCGCAGCAGCAGCGTCACGTAGGGCAGCTCGTCTATCAGCACCTCCACCATGCGCCGGGTGACGTGCTCCAGGCGCTCCACCGCGCGCCCGGTGCGCGCCCGCTCCTCGTCGAGGATGCCGAAGAGCCGGTCCAGGGCCCGGCTGACGGCCCGGCGCAACAGCTCCTCCTTGCCGGAGACGTGGTGGTAGATGGAGGACTTGGAGATCCCGGCAGCCTTGGACAGGTGCTCCATGGAGGTGCCGTCGTAGCCCCGCTCGTTGAAGACGGTCACCGCGACGGCGAGCAGGGACTCGGGCGTGTACGTGTCGCGCTTGACGGCGGTCATGGGGCGGACTCCCGGTTCTCGGAGGCGTAGGCGTGACGGTAGAGCGCCAGCGACGGCGCGTAGCGGCCCGAAGGGTCGCGCAGGTGCAGGTCGTCCAGGAGGGAGTGCGCCCAACTGCGCCCCAGCTTGCGGCTCCACTCGAAGGGGCCCAGGGGGTAGTTGACGCCCAGCCGCATGGCGGTGTCCACGTCCTCCTCGGTGGCCAGGCCCCGGGCGACGGCGTCCACGGCCAGGTCGATCAGCCGGGCCACCGTGCGCGCCACGATCATGCCGGGCACGTCACCGATGACGCTCACGTCCTTGCCGAGCGCCTGGAACAGCCCGGTGGCCTCGCGCAGGGTGCGCGGCGAGGTGTCCTGGGAGGCGGCCAGCGCGATGCGGGTGGCGCTGCGGTAGTCCAGGGCCAGGTCGAAGTAGACGACGTCCCGGAACTCCACGGAGGTCTGCCCGTCCGCCAGCGCCAGTTGCCCGCCGCCGGGCAGCACCAGCCGGGTCCCGTGGTCCTCGTCCTCCTCGCGCACCGGGATGCCCGCCGCCCGTATCAGGTCCAGCAGGTCGGCGGCCGGCCCCAGGTCGCCCTCGACGACCACGTGCGCGGGCGGCGGCACCGGTTCCGCGGTGTGCGGTTCGGGACGCTCGGCACCCTCCCCGTACTCGTACCACCCGCGGCCCGCCTTGCGGCCCAGGGCGCCCGACTCGACCAAGCGGCGCTGGGCGAGCGAGGGGGTGAACTTCACGTCCCGGAAGAGCGCCTCCCACACCGCGTGGGTGACGGTCTCGTTGACGTCCTGTCCGATCAGGTCGGTGAGTTCGAAGGCGCCCATCCGGAAGCCGCCGCACTCGCGCAGCACGGCGTCGATGGTGGCCGGGTCGGCGCCCTGGTACTCGTACACGGCGAACGCCTCGGCGTAGAAGGGCCGGGCGATGCGGTTGACGATGAACCCCGGGGTGTCCGCGCAGGCCACCGGGGTCTTGCCCCAGCCGCGGGCCAGTTCGTAGGCGCGGGTCGCGGAGGAGAAGTCGGTGGCGGTGCCGGAGACCACCTCCACCAGCGGCAGCAGCGGCGCCGGGTTGAAGAAGTGCAGCCCCACCAGCCGTCCCGGCGCCCGCAGCGGCCCGGCGATGGCCGTCACCGACAGCGAGGAGGTGTTGGTGGCCAACAGGCAGTCGTACCCCACCACCGCCTCCAGCTCGCGCAGCATCCGCTGTTTGACGTCCAGCCGCTCCTGCACCGCCTCCACCACCACCTGCGCGCCGGCCAGCTCCCGCAGCGAGCCGACTGGCTCCAGCCGGTCCAGCGCCGCGTCCCGGTCGGCCGTGCTCAGGCGCCCCTTGGCGACCAGTCGGGCCAGTCGGTCGCCGATCGCGGTCACCGCCGCCACCGCCCGGCCGGGTTCGGCGTCGTGCAGCAGCACGGGGTGCCCGGCGACGGAAGCGACCTGGGCGATGCCCTGCCCCATCGTGCCGGTCCCCACCACCGCCACCGGGGTGCTGCGGTCGATAGTCGTCATGCTCGCAGATCCTTCCGCACCGGGTCGGCCACGGCTCCGCCGGACCCCTTGTACCGACCGATCGTTCGGTTACTCTAGCCCTGTCCGCCCGATCCTGCCCAGTTCGCCGGCCGAGCCGAAGCCGACCCCGAGGAGGAGTTGGTCCCATGTCCGCCGACACGTCCACCGAACCCCAGGCCCCCGCCGCCCCGCACCCCCTGCTCCTCGCCCGCCGCCCCGTGCTGGACCGGGCCCTCGAAGCGATCCGGACCCGCGCGTACTGGTCCCCGCACCCCGAACACCCCAGGGCCTACGGCCAGGACGGCGGCCCGGGCCCGGCAGAGGGGCAGGCCGCCTTCGAGGCCCTCCTCGGCACCCGCTTCGCCCTCGACCAGCCCGGCACCGACGACTGGGTCGGCCCGGAGACCTCGCCCTACGGCATCGACCTCGGCATCGAGTACCCCCACCCCGACCCGGACGTCCTGCTCCCCGCCATGCGGGCGGGCCTGGCCGACTGGCGCGCCGCAGGCCCCGAACTGCGCGCCGCGGTCTGCCTGGAGGTCCTCGCCCGGATCAACGCCCGCAGCCACGAGTTCGCCCACGCCGTCATGCACACCAGCGGCCAGGCGTTCACGATGGCCTTCCAGGCCGGCGGCCCGCACGCCCAGGACCGCGGGCTGGAGGCCGTCGCCTACGCCTACGCCGAGCAGGTCCGCGTCCCCGCCGCAGCCGAGTGGACCAAGCCGCAGGGCAAGCGGGACCCGCTGACCCTGACCAAGCGGTTCACCCCGGCCGGCCGGGGCGTCGCCCTGGTCATCGGCTGCAACACCTTCCCCACCTGGAACGGCTACCCCGGGCTGTTCGCCTCCCTCGCCACCGGCAACGCCGTCCTCGTCAAGCCCCACCCCCGCGCGGTGCTCCCGCTGGCCCTCACCGTCCGGGTGGCCCGCGAGGTGCTCGCCGAGGCCGGCTTCGCCCCCGACCTGGTCGCCCTGGCCGCCGAGCGCCCCGGCGAGGGCCTGGCGAAGACCCTGGCCCTGCGCCCCGAGGTCAGGATCATCGACTACACCGGCTCCACCGCGTTCGGCGACTGGCTGGAGACCCACGCCCGCCAGGCCCGGGTCTACACCGAGAAGGCCGGCGTCAACACCGTCGTCGTCGACTCGACCGACGACTACCGGGGCATGCTCGCCAACCTGGCCTTCTCCCTCTCCCTCTACAGCGGCCAGATGTGCACCACCCCGCAGAACCTGCTGATCCCGCGCGAGGGCATCACCACCGACGCCGGCCCCAAGGAGCACGCCGAGGTGGTGGCCGACCTCGCGCGGGCCGTGGACGGCCTCCTCGGCGACGAGGCCCGGGCGAACGCCCTGCTCGGGGCACTGGTCAACCCGGAGGTGCGGGCCCGGCTGGACGCCGCTCCGACCCTCGGCGAGGTGGCCCTCGCCTCCCGCCCGGTCGCCCACCCCGACTTCCCCGACGCGGTGGTCCGCACCCCGGCCCTGATCGCCGTGGACGCCGCCGGGGCCGCCGCGGAACCCCCCTACCTCAGCGAGTGCTTCGGCCCGGTGGCCTTCGTCGTCGCCACCGACTCGACGGCCGCCTCCCTGGAGTTGCTGCGCCGCACCCTCCGCGAGAAGGGCGCGCTGACGGTCGGCGCGTACACCACCTCCCCGGCGGTGGCGCGGGACGTGGAGGAGGTCTGCCTGGAGGAGTCCGCGAACCTCTCCCTCAACCTCACCGGCGGCGTCTACGTCAACCAGACCGCCGCCTTCTCCGACTTCCACGGCACCGGCGGCAACCCCGCGGCGAACGCCGCCCTCTGCGACGGCGCGTTCGTCGCCGACCGCTTCCGGACGGTGGAGGTGCGGGGCACGGTGTGAGGCCCGGCGCCGGTGGGTGGACCCGAGGGGTGGCCCGGAGCCACCCACCGGCGGGGGCCGAAGGGTTGTGGGTCGCGGGGCAAGGCCCTGACCTGGGAGAACCAGGTACCGTAGACGTGAGTGAGGGTACCGACCCACTTGCGACCCACTACCGGCTGCGCGGGGGCGCCACGCCCAACTCCCGCAACACCCGGGCGATCTGCTCCGGCGAGCCCTGCACCCGGAGGTCCCCGACCGTCAGCAGCAGCCCCGCCCCGGCGGGTTGCTCCGGCGGTGCGTCCGCCGCGCGGTCCCGGGCCTCCGGTTCGCCCTCCCGCGCCGTCCGCGCGGACCACCGCACCACGTCGGCGAACTTGACCGTGCCGCAGGGGCGCAGGGCCCGGCTGCCCCCGATGCCGACCCGTTCCACCGCCGTACAACGGAAGTACGGCCCGTAGGGCGGCCCGCTGTCCGCCGCCGGCTCCGGCACGCACCACTCCATCCGACCGTGGCGGCAGTGCACCGTCCCGTCCGACAGCACGGTGATCCCGGCCTCCGGGCCCTCGATGTCGGCGAGGACGTGGAGCCGTCGGCCCACGGCTTCGGCCAGGTTCCCCGCCATGCGTGTATGCTGCTGACCGAGATCGGTGTCCCCCCGTCGGATCGACGGCAACAGTTCGGCCGTCACCCAGCGTTGGAACGGGATCGCGGCGGGCTTCCGGGAACGGAGCACCAGGGTGTACAGACCGGTCTCGCTGATCAGGTTCAGCTGATGTGGGTCATGTGAGTACACGCTCTGATCTGCGGAAACAAAGGTACCGTCATCAATAGTGACGGTACCTACCCTCAAGTCCAGCAACCTGATGTCCAGCGGATCCGCCTTCCGACGGGCCTCACGCGGGTTCTTGATGCCCAGCACCCGGCACACGTCGGCCAGGGCGAACCAGGGCTCGCCGTCGACCATCACCACCCGCACCGGGTCGTCGGTCAACGGGAACGGGACGGTGGTGAGGGCGAGTCCGGGGACGGGCTCCCCGTCCCGGCCGTGGCCGGCCGGCCCGGGCAGGGAGGCGAGCAGCGCGGAGCGCACCCGACGGGCGACCGCGCTGGAGCGCAGCAGCATCGCGAGCACCAGGGCGGTGCGCGGGGTGAAGACGGCGATGGTGCGGGCGCCCACCCCGCGTTCCGGCAGGTTCGCCGCGAGGAACTCCCTCAACTCGGCCCCCCGGAGCTGTCGGTGGTCGAAGTCGGCGAGTTCCTCGGCGTGTCTGCGGACGACGCGGCGCAACAGCACGGCGTCCACCTCGAAGTAGTCGGCGAGCATCGCGGCCGTGGTCAGTCGCCCGTCGGGGAGCAACGGCAGCGGCTTGACCGCGGTCAGGGCGTGCACCCGGTCGGCGAGGGCGGCGCGGACGGCGCGGGAGTCCAGCAGGGACTCTTCGGTGTACGTCATCGTGGGCCTTTCACGGGGCCCTCTTCCGAGGGCGCGCGGCATGACGGCGTACGCCCCCTTCGGGAACCCGGGGACGGACGGGGGCCGTTGCCGACCCCGCGCGCAAGGACCCACCCGCTACCCATCGCTTGGCCATCGCCGGCCGCCCGCCCCGGACGGGGCCTCACGGGCGGACCGGCACCCCTGGAGAACTCGTCCACCTCACTGCTCGACGGTCCTCGCGCACCGGGTACAACGAGACGGTTGTGCGATCGTCACGTCGTCTTTCGAACGGACCGGGTCGACCAGTGGAACAGCGTCATCGCCACACTGGTGGCGAGGTTGTAGCTGGAGACGCGCGGGTTCATCGGCAGCGAGAGCAGCCGGTCGGCGCGGGCCCGCAACGGGGCGGAGAGCCCGGTGCGTTCGGAGCCGAAGGCGAGGACCGCGTCATCGGGAAGGGTGACGTCCCGGAGGTCCTCGCCCTCGGCGTCCAGGGCGAACAGCGGCCCCGCCGGGAGTTCCGCCACCTCGTCCACCCGTTCGACGGCGGTGGCGAAGTGGAGCCCGGCGCCGCCGCGCACCACGGTGGGGTGCCAGGGGTCGAGGGTGCCCGTGGTGACCACCCCGGTCGCCCCGAACCCCGCGGCCAACCGGATCACCGCGCCGGCGTTGCCCAGGTTGCGGGGCTGGTCGAGGACGATCACGGGGGAGGTGCGGGGCAGCCGGGCCAGGGCTGCGAGGTGCGCGGCGCGGGACGGGCGGTCCGCCAGGGCGGCGACGGCGGTGGGGTGCAGGCGCGGGACGAGGGTGCGGAGTTCGGCCTCCTCGACCTCCACCAGCAGGGCGCCCAGGGGGTCGACCACATCGGGGGCCAGGTCGGCGGCGAGGGCCAGCACCGCGGCCCGGTCGGCGGTCAGGGCGACCGGCAGCCGGGCACCGAAGCGGAGGGCGTGCTTGACGGCGTGGAAGCCGTCGAGGAGCACCGCCCCCTGGGCCAGCGCCCGCCAGGTGCGCACGGCCCGGCCGGGGTCGGTGTGCGGGGCTCCCGTCGTGTTCATGCGGATCAGCCTACGGCGGGCCGGGCGTCCCCCGGCCCGCCGTGGTCACCTCACCCCGGGCTGGTCACGCGCGGTGGGACGCCGTCCCCGGTCGCCGGCGCGCCCCGGTCCGTGGCCCCGGGCTGCGGGCCGTCCCCGGCCGTCCCGGGCCGGGGCCCGGGGACGGGAGCGGGTCCGGCGGGCAGGTCGGGTCGGGCGGCCCCGAGGGCCCTGCCCGCGCCGGGGACGCCCAGCCGCGCCGCCCGGCCCAGTACGGCGCGCCACGCCCGGCCCGCCGCGCGGCCGAGCCGGCGCAGGAACGAGGTCGGCAGGAAGACCGCGTCGGCGGCGATCATCGCGAGCGAGAAGAACGGCAGTCCGAGGGTCACCGCGATCACGGAGTGCTCGATGATCATGACGGCCAGCAGGACGTTCTTGACCTTGCGGTTGAAGAGCGTGAAGGGGAAGGCGACCTGGACGATGACCGTGCCGTAGGTGACCAGCATGATGAACGTGCCGGACTGGGTCATCAGGTCGGAGAGCGCGGGCCAGGGCGAGAAGTAGTCCAGGTGCAGCGGGTAGTAGGCGGCCGTCCCGTCCTGCCAGCGGCTCCCCTGGACCTTGTACCAGCCGGCGGTGGCGTAGATCAGACAGGCTTCCGCCATGATGATCAGCAGCCCGGTGTTGTGGACGACGTTGGCCAGGACGTCGAAGAGACGGCGGTCGGGGTCCTCGGGCCCCTTGCGGTCGGCGAGCCACCACAGCCCCTGGACGACCCACAGGCCCCAGAAGACCAGCAGCCAGCCCCAGCCGGCCTTGCCGCTGAACGTCACGGCGCAGAGGGCGATGCCGAGCGCCCCCCAGAGCACGGGGCCCACGCGGTCGTGCGCGGGGCGCTCGCCCCGGGCCAGTGCGGCGGCCCGGCGGCGGGCCCGCCGGGCGTCCAGGGACCACACCTGACCGCACCGGGTGAGCACCAGGTAGATCGCCACCAGGTGGATGACGTTGTCGCCACCGTCGCCGACGAAGATGCTGCGGTTCAGGAGGGAGAGCACCCCGACCATGAACAGCACCGACATGGTGCGGGTCCGCCAGCCGAGCAGCAGCAGGGCGCTCGACAGCACGGCGAGCCCGTAGACGGCCTCGAACCAGAGCCTGCCGTCCGACCAGAGCAGCATCGTGAAGGCGCCGTTGTCGGCGACCAGGTCCCGGGCCATCCCCCAGTCCCAGGGACCGTCCGGCCCGTACAGTGCGTGGCGGTGGGGGAACTCCCGCACCAGGAACAGCAACCAGGTGAGGGCGAACCCGATCCGGACGATCGCCGACTGGTACGGCCCCAGGGCGCTGCCCGTGGCCCGGTCGACGCCCCGCTTCAACGCGCTGCCGGCCCCGCTCACCGTGCCGCCTCCGTCCGGTCGTCCCGCGCCCGCGGGTCACCCGCCGCGTCCAGCGGCCTGTCGTCCTCCGTCACCGGCCACCAGGGCAGTTGTCGGAAGACGGGGTTGGTGTCGATGATCTCCTTGCTCCACCGCGGTGGAGCCACGTTGGTGGTGGAGACCCGCACCTGCACCCGCTCCAGGGCGCCGTCCTCCAGGCCGTCCAGCCGCATGACGACGATGCGGCGCAGGTAGCGCTCGGACAGGGTGCCGCGCATGCCGTTGGGCTGGTTCTGGGCGTCGTGGGTCGAGGCGAAGAAGTCCCAGGCTCGGCGGAGTTGGTTCTGCTGGGTGTGGCTGGGCACCGGGTTGCCGTCGATCGCCCGTCCGTCCTGGGCGGACAGGTCGTGCCAGCCGGTGGCCCGCGGTTCCCCGTCCGCGCCCCGCAGTTCCGCCCGGGCCTGGACGGCGATGTTCTGCTGGAGGGGGTTGGGGGCGAACAGCTTCCAGTTCTGTTCGAACTCGGGGAGGACCCAGGCGTCCACGGTCTCCCCGTGCTCCTTGGTCAGCGTGTTCGAGGGCGCCACGTGCAGGAACACCAGCCCCAGGTGGAGCCCGGCGGCGGCCACGACCAGGGCGAGGGCGAGGAGGGCGGCGAGCTGCCGCCCGGGGGTGAGCCCGGCTATGCCCGGCCGGGGCGGGGCCCCGGGCCCGCCGGGGGCCGCTCCGTCCGGTTCGGGGCTCCCTGGCTCCGCGGCGACGGGGGCGGCGGGCCCGGGGGCCGGCGCGCGCTCCGGCGCGGGTCCGGCCCGGTCGGCCTCCGGCCCGCCTGGCCCGGCGTCGTCACCCCCCTGCCGCTGCCGCGCGCGCTCGGCGCCGCCCGCCCCGCTGTCGTACGACTCCATACCGCCTGCTCCCCGCTCCCGCTCCCATGGCGTGCCGCCCCGTCCGGTGCATCGGAACGGTACTCAGGGCCGCCCGCCCGGCACAGCGCCATGGAGTTATCCACAGGGTTGACACCTTACGGGCAGGGTCCCACCATGGAATCACCGAACCGAACGATCGGTCGGCCAACGGGACCCCGACCCCGCACCCCGGATCGGGACAACACCGGACCATCACCCCGGGCGCCGAACGGAACGAAGAAGGCGAGCGGGAACAAAGCGGGAAGGAGGGGGCGCGGAGGGGGAGGAGAAGGCGCGGAAGAAAAACGGGGAGCAGGGCGAGCGGGCGGGGCCCGGAGGGCCTCGCGCGCCCCGCGCACGACGGCGGAGCACCACGGAGCGGACGAGAGGAACGGACCGGCATGGCGACCACAGCGACGGCGCGGCAGGCCCCCGGCAGCGGCCCGGGGGGCGGTGGAGCCGGGGACCCCGGGCACCCGGAGCACGACGCGGAGGCCGCCCGCACCGCGGCCTTCGACGCCGCGGTGGCCGCCGAGGAACGCATCGAGCCCCGGGACTGGATGCCCGACGCCTACCGCGCCACCCTGGTGCGCCAGATCGCCCAGCACGCCCACTCCGAGATCATCGGCATGCAGCCGGAGGCGAACTGGATCACCCGCGCCCCCTCCCTGCGCCGCAAGGCCATCCTGATGGCGAAGGTCCAGGACGAGGCCGGCCACGGGCTGTACCTCTACGGGGCCGCGGAGACCCTCGGGGTGGGCCGGGACGAACTCCTCGACGCCCTGCACTCGGGACGCCAGAAGTACTCCTCCATCTTCAACTACCCCACCCTGACCTGGGCCGACGTCGGGGCCATCGGCTGGCTGGTGGACGGGGCCGCGATCACCAACCAGGTCCCGCTGTGCCGCTGCTCCTACGGCCCCTACGCCCGGGCCATGGTCCGGGTCTGCAAGGAGGAGTCCTTCCACCAGCGCCAGGGCTTCGAACTGCTGCTCGCCCTCAGCCGGGGCACCCCGGCCCAGGCCGCGATGGCCCAGGACGCGGTGGACCGCTGGTGGTGGCCGTCCCTGATGATGTTCGGCCCGCCCGACGACGAGTCGCCGCACTCGGCGCAGTCCACGGCCTGGCGCATCAAGCGCCACTCCAACGACGAACTGCGGCAGCGCTTCGTCGACATCTGCGTCCCCCAGGCCGCCCACCTCGGCCTCACCCTCCCCGACCCCGACCTGCGGTGGAACGAGGAACGGGGGCAGCACGACTTCGGCGCCATCGACTGGACGGAGTTCCGGGAGGTCCTGCGGGGCAACGGCCCCTGCAACGAGGAGCGCGTCGACCGACGCCGCCGCGCCCACGAGGACGGGGCCTGGGTGCGGGAGGCCGCCGCGGCCCACGCCCACAAGCGGCGCACCCGCGCCGGAGGGAGGACCACGGCATGAACGAGCCGAGCGAGTGGCCCCTGTGGGAGGTCTTCGTGCGCTCCCGCCGCGGACTGTCGCACACCCACGCCGGCAGCCTGCACGCCCCGGACGCCCAACTGGCCCTGCGCAACGCCCGGGACCTCTACACCCGCCGCGGCGAGGGCGTGTCCCTGTGGGTGGTGCCCTCCACGGCGATCACCGCCTCCTCGCCCGACGAGAAGGACCCGTTCTTCGCCCCGGCCGCCGACAAGCCGTACCGGCACCCGACCTTCTACGACATCCCGGAGGGGGTGCACCACCTGTGACCTCCCCGCCGCCCCCCGCTCCCGCGGCCACCGCCCCGGCGCTGGCCCTCGGCGACGACGCCCTGGTCCTCTCGCACCGCCTCGGCGAGTGGGCGACTCGCGCCCCGGTGCTGGAGGAGGAGGTCGCCCTCGCGAACATCGCCCTCGACCTGCTCGGCCAGGCCCGCGTCCTGTTCTCACTCGTCGGCGACGAGGACGAGCTGGCGTACCTGCGGGACGAACGCGCCTTCCGCAACCTCCACCTGGTGGAACAGCCCAACGGGGACTTCGCCCACACCATCGTCCGCCAGCTCTACTTCTCCACCTACCAGCGGCTGCTCTACGCCGAACTGGCGCACGGCACCACCCCGTTCGCCCCGCTCGCCGCGAAGGCCGTCCAGGAGGTGGCCTACCACCAGGACCACGCCGAGCAGTGGACGCTGCGCCTGGGCGACGGCACCGAGGAGAGCCACCGACGGATGCGGCGGGCCACGGCGGCCCTGTGGCGGTTCACCGGCGAGATGTTCGAGCCGCTGCCCGGCCTCGACGTCGACGGCGCCGCCCTGCGCACCGCCTGGCTCGCCTCCGTCGGCGCGGTGCTCGACGCGGCCACCCTCCCGCTGCCCGAGTCCGCCGCCACCGGCGGGTGGCGCGCGGACGGCGGACGGCAGGGCGTCCACACCGAGCCGTTCGGACGGCTGCTGGCCGAGATGCAGCACCTGCACCGCAGCCACCCGGGGGCGTCGTGGTGACCACCGCCGGCCACGACCGGCACCCCGACCCCGCGGCCACCGCCGCGCGGGAGGAACGGCTGCGCCACCTCGCCGGCTCCGTCCCCGACCCCGAACTCCCCGTGCTGACCCTCGCCGAACTGGGCGTGCTGCGCGCGGTGCGGCTGCTCGGCCCCGACCGGGTCGAGGTCGAGCTCACCCCCACCTACACCGGCTGCCCCGCCGTCGACACCATGGCGGCCGACATCGAGGCGCTGCTGCACGCCCACGGCGTCCCCGAGGTCACCGTCCGCCCCGTGCTGGCCCCGCCCTGGAGCACCGACGACATCACCGAGGAGGGCCGCCGCAAGCTGCGGGAGTTCGGCATCGCCCCGCCCCGCGCCGTGCGCACCGGCCCGGTCCCGGTGCCCCTGGGCGCCACCCGCACCGCGGTCACCGCGCCCGTGGCCTGCCCGGTCTGCGGCTCGACCGACACCGAACTGCTGAGCCGCTTCTCGTCCACCGCCTGCAAGGCGCTACGGCGCTGCCGCACCTGCGCCGAGCCCTTCGACCACTTCAAGGAGGTGTGATGGCCCGCTTCCACCCGCTGCGGGTCACCGCGGTCGACCGGCTCACCGACGACGCGGTGGCCCTCACCCTCGACGTGCCCGAGGCCCTGCGCCCCGTCTACCGGCACGCCCCCGGACAGCACCTGGCGCTCCGGCGCACCCTCGACGGCACCGAGGTGCGCCGCACCTACTCCATCTGTTCGCCCGCGCCCGGCCCGGAGGGTCCGCGCACCCTGCGGGTGGGCGTGCGCCTGGTCGACGGCGGCGCCTTCTCCACCTACGCGCTGAAGGAGATCGACGTCGGGGACGAGGTGGAGGCCATGACCCCGGCCGGCCGCTTCACCCTGGATCCGGCGCCCGGTCGGTACGCGGCGGTGGTCGGCGGCAGCGGCATCACCCCGGTGCTGTCCATGGCGCGGACCCTGCTCGCCCGGGAACCCGGGGCCCGGTTCTGTCTGCTGCGCAGCGACCGCACCACGGCGTCCACGATGTTCCTGGAGGAGGTGGCGGACCTCAAGGACCGCTACCCGGACCGGTTCCAGCTGGTGACCGCCCTCTCCCGGGAGGAACAGCGGTCCGGGCTCCCCCCGGGCCGACTGGACCGGGAGCGCCTGGTCGACCTGCTGCCGGCACTGCTTCCGGTGGCCCGGGTGCGGGGCTGGTTCCTGTGCGGCCCGCTCGGACTGGTGGAGGGCGCGGAACGCGCCCTGCACGACCTCGGGGTGGAACGCGCCCGCGTCCACCAGGAGGTCTTCCACGTGGACGCGGCACCGCCGCCCCGGCCGCCGCGCGCCCCGGCCCGCAGCTCGGTCACCGCACGGCTGGACGGGCGGGCCGGCAGCTGGCCCGTCCAGGACGGCGAGACCCTCCTCGACACGGTGCTCCGCAACCGTCCCGACGCCCCCTACGCCTGTCGGGGCGGGGTGTGCGGGACCTGTCGGGCCTTCCTGGTCTCCGGCGAGGTCGCCATGGACCGCAATTTCGCCCTGGAACCGGAGGAGACCGACGCCGGGTTCGTGCTGGCCTGCCAGTCGCATCCGCTGACGGAGCGGGTGGAGCTGGACTTCGACCGCTGACCGACCGCGTCCCTCGGCCCGGGGACGGTGCTCAGATCACGTCGCCCGGCTGGCCCCGGTCGTCGACCACCGGTCGGCCGGAGGCCGCCCAGACCTGCATGCCGCCCGCCACGTTCACCGCGTCGATCCCCTGGTTCACCAGGTACATCGCGACCTGCGCCGAGCGTCCGCCCGAGCGGCAGATCACATGGACGCGGCCGTCCTGCGGCGCGGCCTGCGTCAGCTCCCCGTAGCGGGCGACGAAGTCGCTCATCGGGATGTGCAGGGCGCCCGCCGCGTGCCCCGCCTCCCATTCGTCGAGTTCCCGGACGTCCAGGAGGAAGTCGCCGTCCGAGAGGTCCACGACGGCGACCGTGGGCACAGCAGATCCGAATTGCATGCCCCCGACGCTACCCGACCCGACCGGCCGGCCCCGCCCTCCGGCGCCGCCGGAGCCGGGCGGCCCCGTCAGGCGCCGCCCGCGGTCCCCCCGCCCTCCGGACGCGGCCGGTCCTTGCGGCGCGGGGCCGCGGTCGGCAGGTCGGCGGGGTCCACGCCGGGCACCGGGATCGTCGGTCCCGAGCGGACCGCGGCTTCGAGGCCCCGTTCGGCGAGCTGCTCCGCGAGCGCGGCCAGCTCACCCTCCCGCTCGGCGACCTGCCCGCGCAGCTGCCCGGCGATCTCCTCCAGCAGACCGTCCGGGTCCTCCGGCGCCATCCGCAGCATCGACCCGATCGCGCTCTCCTCCAGCTCGCGGGCGACCACCGCCAGCAGTTCCTTGCGCCGGGACAGCCACTCCAGCCGGGCGTACAGCTCCTCGGTGCGGGTGGGCCGCCACTCGGCGGGCGCGGGACCCGCGGCCCACTCCTCGGACAGCTCCCGCAGCAGGGCCTCGTCACCGCGCGAGTAGGCCGCGTTGACCCGGGTGATGAACTCCTCGCGCCGCTGGCGTTCCGTCTCGTCCTGGGCCAGGTCGGGGTGCGCCTTGCGGGCCAGTTCCCGGAACAGCTTGCGGGCCGCCTCACTGGGCCGGACCCGCTCCGGCGGGCGCACCGGCTGGTCCGTGAGCATCGCCTCGGCCTCGGGGGAGAGCCCGTCCCCGGAGAGCCAACCGTCGAAGAGTTCCTCCACGGCCGGCATCGGCAGCACCCGGGCCCACGCCTCGTCCGCCGCCCGCCGGTCCTCCTCCGCCCCGCTGAGGGTGGCCCGGGCCTCGGCGATCCGGGCGTCCAGTTCGTCCAGGCGGGTGTACACCGGGCCCAGCTTCTGGTGGTGCAGCCGGGAGAAGTTGTCGACCTCGACGCGGAAGGTCTCCACCGCGATCTCGTACTCGATCAGCGCCTGTTCCGCGGCCCGCACGGCCCGTTCCAACCGCTCCTCGGGACGGGCGGCGACGGGGGCGGCGGAGGCATCGGCGGCGGGCCCGAGGGGCTCGGCGTCCGGGGCGGGCTGGGTGCCCTCGGCTTCGGGACTCGTCACCCGGCCAGCCTAGGCCACCGCCGCCGCCCCGGAAGCCCCCGTCGACGACCACCGGGCGCTCCGGCCCGGCGCGGGCCGGGCCGGAGCGCCGGGCGGCTCACTCCTCCGTCTCCGCGGCGATCCGACCGCTGCGCACCGCCTTCACCAGCACGGCGTGGTCGTCCTCGGTGCGGTCGGCGTAGGCGACCGCGAAGTCGGCCACCGCCTCGTCGAGTTCGTCGTTCTTGCCGCAGTAGCCGGCGAGGACCCGGGGGTCCGCGCTGTGGGCGTGGGCGCGGGCCAGCAGGGCGCCCGTCATCCGGCCGTAGTCGTCGAGCTGGTCCGGTGCCAGGGCGGCCGGGTCGACGCTGCCCTTGCGGTTGCGGAACTGGCGCACCTGGTACGGCCGGCCGTCGACGGTGGTCCAGCCGAGCAGCATGTCGCTGACGACCTGCATCCGCTTCTGCCCCAGCACCACCCGGCGGCCCTCGTGGCCGGCCGGCGGGACGGGGAACCCGGCGGTGGCCAGGTGCGGGACCAGCACCGAGGGACGGGCCTCCTTGACCTGGAGGACCAGGGGCTCCCCCTGGTGGTCGAGGAGCAGGACCACGTAGGAGCGGGTGCCGACGCTGCCGGTGCCGACCACCCGGAACGCCACGTCCTGCACGCTGTACCGGGCGAGCAGGGGCAGTCGGTCCTCGGCGACCGCGGCCATCCCGTCGACGTACTCCGCCAGCGAGGCCGCGACCGCCGCGGCCTCCCCGTCCGGGACCCGGCGCAGCACGGGCGGGGCGTCGAGGAAGCGGCGCCCGCCGCCGAGGACGGCCTCGGTGGACTTGGCCGCGAACCGGCCGCTGGTGTTGTTGCGGGCCTTCTCGGAGACCTTGCGCAGGGTGCCCGCGAGATCCTGGGCGTCCGCGTGGGAGACGAGTTCCTCGTCGGCGATGGCGTTCCAGGCGTCCAGTGCGGGCAGCCGGGCCAACAGGCGCAGGGTGCGCCGGTAGGCGCCGACCGCGTCGTAGGCCGCCTGTCGGCAGGTGCCCTCGCCGGCCCCCGTCTCGCGGCCGGCGAGGACGAGGGAGGCGGCGAGCCGCTTGACGTCCCACTCCCAGGGGCCGTGCACGGTCTCGTCGAAGTCGTTCAGGTCGATGACGAGTTCGCCCCGGGCGTCCCCGTACAGGCCGAAGTTGGCGGCGTGCGCGTCGCCGCAGAGCTGGGCACCGACCCCGGTGGTGGGGGTGCGGGCGAGGTCGTGCGCCATGAGTCCGGCGGCACCGCGCAGGAAGGCGAACGGGCTGGCCGACATGCGGCCGACGCGGAGCGGGGCGAGTTCGGGCAGCCGGCCCCGGCTGGACTCCTCGACGGCGGCGACCGCGTCGGGGCGCCGGTCGTCGAGGACCAGGCGGGCGTGGGCGGCGCGGGGCACCCGGGTGCGCAGGGCCTTGCCGAGTTCCTTGGCCGACGCCCGGGCCCCCTCGTCCGGTGCGTGCTGCGGGGCGAAGCCCCGGACCTGCGGCAGCCGGGTCGAGCGGGGGCGCCCCGGCGCGGTGCCGGTCCCCGTGTCCGGCGTCGCCGTCGGCGGGCGCCCGTCACCCGTTCTCGTGCCGCATCCCGTTCCCACCAGGCCCTCGGCCATCCGGTCCCCCTCCGTGCGCGGTGTGCACCGCTCGCGTTCCGCGTGCCGCCGTCCGGGCGCCGACCGGTGACGACCGGCCGATGGCGCGCGCGGACGGGCATCGCGACCGTCAACGGGACGAAACGGTACCCGCCGATCGGGGTGTCGCGGCAGCCCCGTGGACGGGGGAACGCGCGGGGCGGGTGCGGGGGCCGCGCCGAGGGGCCGGCGGGGTCACTCGGGTTTCCCGGACGGGGGGCCGGCCCGTTGCGCCCCCGGCACGATCTGTTCGCGGCAGGCCGCGGCCTTCTCCGGGAGGTGGGTCTCGGCCCACTCCCCGAGCGCGGCGAGCGCGGGCTTCAGCGCGACGCCCGACCGGGTCAGCCGGTACGCCACCCGCAGCGGCGGGCCCTCCACCACCTCGCGCAGGACCAGGCCCTCACCGGCCAGTTCGCTGAGCCGGTCGGAGAGCATCCGCTCGCTGATGCCGGGGATCGCCCGGCGCAGTTCGGAGAAGTGCACGGGCCCCTCCAGCAGCACGCTGATGACCAGCCCGGTCCACCGCTTGCCGAGCAGGCCGAAGACCCGGGTCATTCCGCCGTCGACGGTGGCGCAGGCCCGGGGGTCGTGCGCTTCCGCCGCCGCGCCCGGCGCCCGCACCGGGGCGCGGTGGGCGGCGACGCCCCCGGTCCCGGCGCCCGGGAGCCCCGGGGACTCGGCCTCCCCGCCACCGGCGCCGGGGGCTGCCGGCGCCTTCGGTGCCGCTGCGTCCTGGGCGAGCACGTCCGCCCCGCCCGTCCTCTCCCTCGCCACGTCCCTCGCGCTCCTCTCGGGGGTCGCCATGGCCCCCCAGGGTACCGCTCCGGATCCTCGGGATGAAAAAAAGTAAGTAACTGTGTTAGTAATAGCTACGAAAGGAAGGGCAGCACGTGATGCCCCGTGCACCGCCCGGCGCCGTGCGGGCGTACGGGCGCTTCCCGCGTTGCCCGCCACCCCGATCTGGAGACCTGATGGCCACCCTTCTGCACCTGGACTCGTCCCTCTTCCCCACCGAGGGCTCCACCTCGCGCACCGTGACCGGCGCCTTCCGCGAGGCGTGGGAAGCCCAGCACCCCGACAGCTCGGTGGTGTACCGGGACCTGGCGGCGACCCCCGTCCCCCACCTCGACGTGATCGGCGCCTCCGCCGGCTTCGCCGACCCGACCACGCACACCCCGGAGCAGGCCGCGGCCTTCGCCCACCGGATCGAACTGGTCGAGGAGCTGGAGGCCGCGGACGCCGTGCTGATCGGCGCCCCGATGTACAACTTCTCGATCCCCTCGACCCTCAAGACCTGGCTCGACCAGGTGATCCTCCCCGGCCGCACCCTCGGCCCGGAGTCCAGCCTGAAGGGCAAGCACGTCACCGTCGTCGCCAGCCGCGGCGGCTCGTACGCCCCGGGCACCCCCCGGGAGGAGTTCGAGTACGTGCAGAACTACCTCGGCGCGGTGCTGACCGAGATGCTCTCGCTGGAGGTCGACTTCATCGTTCCCGAGCTGACCCTGGCGCGGACCAACCCGGCCATGTCCGAGCTGATCCCGCTCGCGGACGCCTCCCGCGAGAAGGCCCTGGGCGACGCGGACGTGAAGGCCCGGTCCCTGGCGGACCGGCTGGTCGCCTCGACGGTCTGACGCACGCCGAGGACGGCGGGGGTGCGGAGCGACTCGCTCCGCACCCCCGCCGTCGTTCCCGGGCACGGGCTCAGTGCTGGTGGCCGTCCTCCCCCGCACCGTCGGAGGGCGCCTCCGCGGGTGCCGAGGGAGCGGCCGCACCGCCGGCCCGCACGGTGAACTCGGCGGTCCGCACCTTCCCCTCGTGCTGGAAGTCGAGGAAGAGGCGGTAGGTCCCGCTGCTGGGCGCGGTGGCGGTGAAGGACACCTCGGGCCCCGGCTCGGTCTTCCCGTCGCCGGGCTCGCCGTTCGGGTGGACGTGCAGGTAGCCGAGGTCCCCGGCGCGCAGCGCCACCAGGTGGCCGTAGGCGCCCAGGTAGGGCTGGAGGTCGGTGACGGCCCGGCCGTCCTTGCTCACCGACAGCCGCAGTTCCTCCGCCGCACCGGGGCGCAGCCCGCCGTCCAGGGTGACCGCGTACCCGTCCACGGTGGCCGTCCGGGCCGGGGCGGGGACCGCCTCCGGGCGGTACGCGCCCGAGACCGCGAGGTCGGTGCCGAGGGTCAGGTTCCGGGCCTCGCCGCCCCGGTCGGCACCGGGCGTGAAGTCGGCGAAGATCCGGTAGTCGCCGGCCCGGGGCAGCTCGACGGGCGTGGACCAGGTGCCGTCCGCGGCACGGACGGGGTGCAGGTGGCGGTAGGTGTTCAGATCGCGCGAGGCCACGATGAGGTGCAGGTCCTTGCCGTGCTCGCGGGTGAAGGAGGTGAGCGCCTCGCCCCGGTCGTCCCGGATGACGAACTCCAGGTCGGCCTCGCGCCCGGCGGGGACGCGCGGGGTCAGCAGGTCGACGGCGTAGCCGCCCTCGGCGCTCTGGAGCCCGCCGGGCCGGTTCGCCTCGGCGGCCGGCTCCTCCTTCCCACCGGCCCGCTTCCCGCCGGCGTCCGCCCCGTCCTGCTTCGCGTGCGTCCCGTGCGCCGCGGGCTCCGGGTTCACCGGGTCGACGCCCACGCCCACGCCGTAGGCCGTGCCGAAGGCCGCCGCCAGGACTGCGGCATAGGCGGTGATCTTCACTGCGGTGTTCATGACTGTTGCTCCTGACGGCGTTGACGGCGGAACCACGGGCGTACGGGTGCGACCACTGGGGTGGGTGCGTCCGGTGGGGGCGCACGGGGTGGACAGTGGAAGGGAGGCGGACGGGCCCGGTGCCGCGTACGGCGACGGCGTGCCCGTGGTCCGCGGCCTTGCCGCGCACCCCGCGCGGTGGAGCCGAGGGCCCGCTCCCCCCTACGAAGCTATACCCCTAGGGGGTATATTTCCAGTCCCGACGAACCCTTGTTTTCGATAGGGGCCGGGGGTATACATGACTTCGACGCCAGATACCCCCATAGGGTATATTGGGAAGCATCGGGTCCACCGCTCGGGCCCACCAACCGAGGAGCAGTGATGAGCAGCACGCTCGCCCCGACCGAGCAGGTCGAGCTGGCCATCGGCGGCATGACCTGCGCCTCGTGCGCCGCCCGCATCGAGAAGAAGCTCAACCGCATGGACGGGGTCGAGGCGACCGTCAACTACGCCACCGAGAAGGCCAAGGTCAGCTTCTCCGGCGAGGTCGCGGTGGCGGACCTGATCGCGACGGTCGAGGCCACCGGCTACAGCGCCACCCCGCCCCCGCCGCCGAACGCCGCCCGGGACGCGGGCGGGGCCGGGGACACCCGGCGCGAGGACGCGGCGGACGACGAGCTGCGCCCGCTGCGCCAGCGCCTGGTCACCGCGGTCCTGCTGTCCGTCCCGGTCATCGCGATGGCGATGGTCCCGGCCCTCCAGTTCGAGTACTGGCAGTGGCTGAGCCTCACCCTCGCCGCCCCGGTGGTCGTCTACGCGGCCTGGCCCTTCCACCGCGCCGCCTGGACCAACGCCAAGCACGGCGCGGCCACCATGGACACCCTGATCTCGGTCGGCACCTCGGCCGCGTTCCTGTGGTCGCTGTGGGCGCTGTTCTTCGGCACCGCCGGCGAGCCCGGCATGACCCACCCCTTCGAGCTCACCATCGCCCGCACCGACGGCGCCGGCAACATCTACCTGGAGGCCGCGGCCGGCGTGACCGCGTTCATCCTGGCCGGCCGCTACTTCGAGGCCCGCTCCAAGCGCAAGGCCGGCGCGGCCCTGCGATCGCTGATGGAGCTGGGCGCGAAGGAGGTCACCGTCCTGCGCGAGGGCCGCGAGGAGCTCATCCGCATCGAGGACCTCTCGGTCGGCGACCGGTTCCTGGTCCGTCCCGGCGAGAAGATCGCCACCGACGGCACCGTGGTGGAGGGCTCGTCCGCGGTGGACGCCTCCATGCTGACCGGGGAGTCGGTCCCGGTGGAGGTCCAGGTCGGCGACGCCGTCACGGGCGCCACCCTCAACGCCGGCGGACGCCTGGTGGTGGAGGCCACCCGGGTCGGCTCGGACACCCAGCTCGCCCGGATCGCCCGGCTCGTCGAGGACGCCCAGAACGGCAAGGCCGCCGCCCAGCGCCTCGCTGACCGCATCTCCGCCGTGTTCGTGCCCGTCGTGATCGCCCTGGCGCTCGGCACGCTGGGCTTCTGGCTCGGCAACGGCGCCGGCCTGACGGCCGCGTTCACCGCGGCGGTCGCCGTCCTGATCATCGCCTGCCCCTGCGCCCTGGGCCTGGCCACCCCGACCGCGCTGATGGTCGGCACCGGCCGGGGCGCCCAGCTCGGCATCCTGATCAAGGGCCCCGAGGTCCTGGAGACCACCCGCAAGGTCGACACGATCGTGCTGGACAAGACCGGCACGGTCACCACCGGCCGGATGACCCTGCTGCGCACCCACACCGCCGAGGGCCAGGACGAGGCCGAGGTGCTCCGGCTGGCCGGCGCCCTGGAGCACTCCTCCGAGCACCCGATCGCCCGGGCCGTCGCCACCGGCGCCGAGGAGAAGGTCGGCCCGCTGCCCGCCCCCGAGGACTTCGCCAACGTCCCCGGGCTGGGCGTCCAGGGCGTGGTCGAGGGACACGCGGTGCTGGTGGGGCGCGAGCGACTGCTCACCGAGTGGGCGATGGAACTGCCCGCCGAACTGAAGCGCGCCAAGGACGAGGCCGAGGCCGCCGGGCGGACCGCGATCGCGGTGGCCTGGGACGGCGAGGCCCGGGCGGTGCTGGAGGTCGCCGACGCGGTCAAGGACACCAGCGCCGAGGCCATCCGCCGGCTGCGCGGCCTGGGGCTGACGCCGATCCTGCTGACCGGCGACAACCGGGCGGTCGCCGAGTCGGTGGCCCGCGAGGTCGGGATCGACGAGGTCATCGCCGAGGTCATGCCCGAGGACAAGGTCGCCGTGGTCAAGCGCCTCCAGGGCGAGGGCCGTTCGGTGGCGATGGTCGGCGACGGGGTGAACGACGCCGCCGCCCTGGCCCAGGCGGACCTGGGCCTGGCGATGGGCACCGGCACCGACGCCGCGATCGAGGCGGGCGACCTGACCCTGGTCCGCGGCGACCTGCGGTCCGCGGCCGACGCGATCCGGCTCTCCCGCAAGACGCTGGGCACCATCAAGTCCAACCTGTTCTGGGCCTTCGCCTACAACGTGGCGGCCCTGCCGCTGGCCGCGGCGGGCCTGCTCAACCCGATGATCGCGGGCGCCGCGATGGCGTTCTCCTCGGTCTTCGTGGTGGGCAACAGCCTCCGGCTGCGCGGTTTCCGCGCCGCCGGCTGAGCCGCCCGCCCCGGGGCGCCCACGGGCCCCGTACCGGTCACCCGACCGGTACGGGGCCCTTCGCGTTCCCGGGCCGGGGCCACGCCCCCGATCCGGCGCGTCCGGATCGGCGCCGCCGGCGCACGCACCCGCGAAAGCGCCGGAATTCTTTGCCGAACCACCCTTCCCAGATACCCCCTCGGGGTATAAGGTCAAGCTCAGCTCAAGATACCCAGGGGGGGTATCTGAATCGAAGGGTGCTGAACGATGTCGACCGTCAACCCACGGCGCTGGTGGGCGCTTCTCGTACTGGCCACCGCCCAGTTCATGGTGATCATGGACACCTCCATCATCGGAGTCGCCCTCCCCGAGATGCAGCGGGACCTGGGCTTCTCCCAGGGCGACCTCCAGTGGGTCTTCAACGCCTACGTCATCGCCTTCGGCGGGCTGCTGCTGCTCGGCGGACGCCTCTCCGACCTGCTGGGCGCCCGACGGATCTTCGTCTCCGGCTGGGTCGTCCTGATCGCCGGCTCGGTGGTCGCCGCCGCCGCGAGCACCGCCTGGGTCGAGATCGCGGGTCGCGCGGTGCAGGGCGTGGGCGGGGCACTGATCGCCCCCGCCTCCATGACCCTGCTGATGATGCTCTTCGGCCACGACTCCAAGGAGTTGGGCAAGGCGCTCGCCCTCTACGGCGCGGCGGCCCCCGCCGGCGGCACCGCCGGCGTCTTCCTCGGCGGCGTGTTCACCGAGTGGGCGAGTTGGCCGTGGATCTTCATCATCTACGTTCCGATCGGCATCGCCACCCTGTTCGCCACCGGCCTGCTGCCCTCCGTCGCCGGCCGCCGCGGCTCGGTGGACCTGCTGGGCGCCGTCTCCGTCACCGCCGGACTGGCCCTGGCCGTGTTCGCCGTGGTCCGCGCCCCCGAGGTGGGCTGGGGGACCACCCAGACCGTGCTGCAACTGGCCGGCGCCGCCGCCCTGCTGGTCCTCTTCCTGCTGGTGCAGCGCTCCGTCAGGACGCCGCTGATGCCGCTGGGCGTGTGGCGGACCCCGGGCCTCGGCGTCTCCAACCTCGCGATGACGCTGCTGGGCGCGGCCTGGATCCCCATGTGGTACTTCCTCAACCTCTACCTCCAGCAGGTCCTCGGCTACGGCGCCTTCGCCAGCGGCGCGGCACTGCTGCCCATGACCGGACTGCTGATGGTCTTCATGACCCTCATCACCGCCCGGCTGCTGGGGCGCTTCGGGCCCAAGCCGCTGATCACGGGCGGTCTGCTGGTGCTGGCCCTCGGCCTGCTGTGGCTGTCGGCCGTCGAGCCCACCGGCACCTTCCTGGTGGACGTGCTGCCCGCCTCCCTGGTGGCGGCGACCGGCATGTCGCTGGCCTACATCCCGGCGATGATGTCCGCGATCTCCCACGTCCCGCAGGAGCAGGCCGGACTGGCCTCGGGCATCGTCAACACCACCTACCAGGTGGGCTCGGCGCTCGGCCTGGCCGCCCTCACCGCACTCGCCACCTCGCAGGGCGCGGGCGCCCTGGGGGACCTGCCGGCCCTGACCGAGGGCTTCTCCGCCGCCTTCCTCGGGGCCGCGGCCCTCGCCGCGCTCGGCGCCCTGGCCACCGCCCTGCTGATGAAGGGCCCGCGGGCCCAGGCGGCGCCGTCGACCGAGCGGGCGAACGCCTGACCGCCGCGGGAGCCATGCCGCCTCCCGCGCGACCGACCGGCCCTGGTGAGCCCCCCGCGCCCACCAGGGCCCCGTCGTCGCCGCGGCGTCACCGCCTCAGAGGTAGCGGGCGGCGAGCCGCGGCAGCCGGCGGGCCATCTCCTCGTCGTCGTCGAAGTCGAACTCCTCGCCCATGTCGTCCACGACGACGAGCGGCGCCTCGCGCTGCGCCCGGTAGCGCTGCCAGAGCTCCTGGAACTCCGTCCCGCCGCCGGTGATGCGCTTCAACGCGTCGCTCGCCGCGTAGTTGACGCCCTCGTAGAAGAAGTCGGCGTCGCTCGGGGCGCCTTCGCCGCCGGCCACCGCGGGGTGGTCGGCCAGGGCGTCCGGGTCGGCCGCCACCGTCTCGTACCAGTGCCGGCCCGCCGCTATCAGCCCGGCCCGGAAGTCCATGAAGCCGTCGTCCGAGCAGCCGCCGCCGACGAGGTACGCGGCGGCCCACACGTCCCACCGGTACACCGCCTGCCGCAGGTCGTCGAAGTGCGCCTGGTAGCCGAGGACGTCCTCGGCGCCCCGGGCGGCCAACTCGTCGACCAGCGCCTCGTCGAACGGCTTCGCCGCCGTGGTGGCCGACCGCGCGGCGTCGATGACGCCCCAGAATTCGTTGATGTCCACCCGACCAGCCTCGCACCGGGGTCTGACAGCGGGCCCGCGACCGCACGGGAGCCGCCGCTCACCCCTCCCCCGGGCCGAGTTCCTTGCCGTAGCAGACCTCCACGTACGGCCCGGTGCGGTACGCCGGGATCTCGCGGTAGCCGTGGCGGACGTACAGCGCCCGGGCCTCGACCAGGTCGAGGCGGGTGTTGAGGACGGCCCGGCAGGCACCGAGCCGGCGGGCCTCCTCCTCCAGCCTCGCCAGCAGCAGGCCGGCGCCCCCGGTGCCCCGGAAGGCCGGCCGCAGGTAGACGCGGGTGACCTCGGCACGTTCGGGGTCCAGCATCAGCACCCCGCCGCAGGCGGCGGGCGCGCCGTCGACCCGGCCCACGACGAACCGACCGGTGGGCGGCGCGAGGAGTTCCGCACCGTCGCCGCCGAGGCCCAGGTCGACCTCCGCGGCGGTCGCCGGCCGCCGCCAGTAGCGGCTGGCGACCTCGTCGTAGTAGTCGCGGCGCAGTCCGGTGGCGTCCGCGGTGTCGAAGGCTTCGGGGGCCAGGTGCCACGGGGTCATGGGGCCATCCAGCCGGAACGCACCCGCCCCCGCCAAGCGGTTTTCGGGGCGGCGGGGAGGAAACCGGCGCGCCGTCCGGCGCCCTGAGACCTTCCTCACAGGGTCGCGACGACCCGACACCGGCCCGGAACGAAAAGAACGGCCGGCATCGTCTTCACGATGCCGGCCGTTCCGATGTTTCACCGGAGCACCCGGAGGTGCTTCCTTGTGCGCGAGGGGGGAGTTGAACCCCCACGCCCTTTCGGGCACTGGAACCTGAATCCAGCGCGTCTGCCTATTCCGCCACCCGCGCTTGGGTGTTGCCTTCGAGCCCCTCACCGCTTGGTGCGGCGCCTTCCGACATGCAGAAGACTAACACGCTGGGGAGGGTGCGTTCACCTCCGTATGCACCGCCCCGCGCACGGGGTGTCCCCGCAGGTCGGAGCGGTCCCGGCCGCCCGGATCGCCGCCCGGGGAGGTCCGGCGACGGCGCGCCCCGGCCCCGGAGGGCGGCGGGGGCCGGCGTCCGGAGCGGGGCCGGTGGAACGCACCACCGCATCCGGACGTTCTCCTCCTACGGAAGGCGACACGGACGCACCGCCCGCCGCGCCGCCGGCCGGGAGGGTGGCGGCGCGGCGGGGAGCGGGCACGGAGAAGGGGGAGGGGCGGAGGAGGGCGAGTCCCGGCACCCGCGCACGAGCGCGCCGGGACGGGCGGGACCGCGCAGCCGCGGGGCGACGACGGACAGCGGCGGACGGAGGCGGGACGGGGGGCGTGCCGGAGCACCGGGCGGGGTCCGGAGGACGCCGCGGGGCTTCACGAAGCCATCACGACCGTCCCCGTACCGTCCCGAGCCGGCACCAGGAGGCCCCCGAGCCGCCGATGCGGACCGGAGCGCTCCCCGAGTGCGGGACACTGACCCGGAAGCACCTCTACGATCCCCCTGGAACACGTTGTCGAGGGGGCCATGGGGCCACCGCGACGGGGAAGGCTCGTAGGGAACCGGCACAGCCGTCCGCCCGGGGACGGATCACCGGCCCCGACCACGGGGGACGACCTGTGAAGGTCGACACTCAGGGGCCGGCGGGACAGGGGGAACCAGCCAATTCACCGGCGCGTGGATACGATCAGTAAGCAGTACCAGGACGGCAGCCAAGGAGAAGGAGGTGCCCCGTGGGAGTCCTGAAGAAGTTCGAGCAGCGCCTCGAAGGTCTGGTCAACGGCACCTTCGCCAAGGTCTTCAAGTCCGAGGTCCAGCCGGTCGAGATCGCCGGCGCGCTCCAGCGCGAGTGCGACAACAACGCCACGATCTGGAACCGCGATCGCACCGTCGTCCCCAATGACTTCATCGTGGAACTGAGCGCCCCGGACTTCGAGCGCCTGAGCCCCTACTCGGGTCAGCTCGGCGACGAACTCTCCGGAATGGTCCGCGACTACGCCAAGCAGCAGCGGTACACGTTCATGGGACCGATCAAGGTCCACCTGGAGAAGGCCGAGGACCTCGACACCGGTCTGTACCGGGTGCGCAGCCGCACCCTCGCCTCCAGCACCTCGCAGGCGGGGCAGGGCCCGGGCCCGGGCGGCGCTCCCGCCCCCGGCGGGCGGCCCGGCGGCTACGGCTACCCGAACCAGCCGCCCGGCGCCCCTCCGATGCCCTCCACCCCGCCGCCCGGCCGGCCGGCCGGCGGACCGGTCGGCGCCCCGTCGGGAGCGCAGACCCGGCACTGGATCGAGATCAACGGCACCCGCCACCAGATCTCCCGCCCGACGCTGGTGCTGGGCCGCAGCACCGACGCCGACGTACGGATCGACGACCCCGGCGTGTCCCGCCGGCACTGCGAGATCCGGACCGGCGCCCCCTCGACGGTCCAGGACCTCGGGTCCACCAACGGGATCGTGGTGGACGGGCAGCACACCACCCGCGCTACGCTCCGCGACGGCTCGCGGATCGTCGTGGGGAGCACCACCATCATTTACCGGCAAGCCGAAGGGTGAAGCGGGGGCAATGTCAGAGCTGACCCTGACGGTCATGCGGCTGGGTTTCCTGGCCGTACTGTGGCTGTTCGTGATCGTGGCCGTCCAGGTCATCCGCAGTGACCTCTTCGGCACCCGGGTGACCCAGCGGGGGGCCCGTCGCGAGGGCGGACGCGCACAGCAAGGGGGACGCCAGGCAGCGCCCCCGCCGCAGCGGAGCCAACAGGGCGGCGGTCGCCAGCGCCGCGGCGCCCCCACCAAGCTGGTCGTCTCCGAAGGCAGCCTCACCGGGACCACGGTCTCCCTCCAGGGGCAGACGATCACCCTGGGGCGGGCCCACGACTCCACGATCGTGCTCGACGACGACTACGCCTCCAGCCGCCATGCCAGGATCTATCCCGACCGGGACGGACAGTGGATCGTGGAGGACCTCGGGTCCACCAACGGCACCTATCTCGACCGCGCGCGGCTGACGACCCCGACCCCGATTCCGCTGGGCGCGCCGATCCGCATCGGCAAGACCGTCATCGAGCTGCGGAAGTAGTGCAACGTCATGAATGAGCGCCAGCGGAGCGCACGCGCCGGAGCGGTCCGTACGACGACGGACACCGGTGCGTTCCCGACCGGAGGGTGGGCACGGTGCGGAGGTACCCGGAGCCGACGGGCGAGGTGCGCATGAGTCTGTCACTGCGCTTCGCCGCCGGATCGCACAAGGGCATGATCCGCGAGGGCAACGAGGACTCCGGCTACGCCGGTCCCCGGCTCCTCGCGATCGCGGACGGCATGGGCGGCCAGGCCGCCGGCGAGGTCGCCTCGTCCGAGGTGATCTCGACGCTCGTCACCCTCGACGACGACGTGCCCGGATCCGACATCCTGACCTCGCTCGGCTCCGCCGTGCAGCGCGCCAACGACCAGCTCCGGTCGATGGTCGAGGAGGACCCGCAGCTGGAGGGCATGGGCACCACGCTCACCGCCCTGCTGTGGACGGGCCAGCGCCTCGGCCTGGTGCACGTCGGGGATTCCCGCGCCTACCTGTTGCGGGACGGCGTCCTGACCCAGATCACCCAGGACCACACCTGGGTGCAGCGGCTGGTGGACGAGGGCCGGATCACCGAGGAGGAGGCCACCACGCACCCGCAGCGCTCGCTGCTGATGCGTGCGCTGGGCAGCGGCGACCACGTCGAACCGGACCTGTCGATCCGTGAGGTCCGCGCCGGCGACCGCTACCTGATCTGCTCGGACGGACTGTCCGGAGTGGTCTCCCACCAGACGATGGAGGAGACCCTCGCCAGCTACCAGGGCCCCCAGGAGACCGTGCAGGAGCTGATCCAGCTCGCGCTGCGCGGCGGCGGCCCCGACAACATCACCGTGATCGTCGCCGACGTCCTCGACATCGACAGCAACGACACCCTGGCCGTCAACCTCTCCGACACCCCCGTGGTGGTCGGCGCGGTCGCCGAGAACCAGCACCAGCTCCACGAGGGCAACGCCATGCAGACCCCGGCGGGCCGCGCCTCGGGGCTGGGACGGCAGGTGCCGGGCCAGGGCGGCGGTCGCGGCGGCGAGTTCGGCCCGCCCGGCAGCGGCGACGCCTACGCGCCCGACGACGGCTACGGCGCCTACGACGACGAGGACTTCGCCAAGAAGCGCGGTGGTCGTCGCTGGTTGAAGACCTCCTTCTTCGTCGTCCTCGCGCTCGCCGTCACCGGCGGCGCGCTGTACGGCGGCCACCGCTGGACGCAGACGCAGTACTACGTCGGCACCAAGGACGAGCACGTCGCGCTCTACCGGGGCATCAGCCAGGACCTCGCGTGGCTGAGCCTGTCGAAGGTGCAGAAGGACCACCCCGAGATCGAACTCAAGTACCTGCCGCCGTACCAGCGCAAGCAGGTGGAGGCGACGATCGCCGAGGGCGGCCTCGCCCAGGCCACCGACAAGATCAACGAGTTGGCGACCCAGGCGTCCGCCTGCCGCAAGGACGCCGAACGGCGCGCCGCCGAACGGGCGAACGCCAAGCCCGGCGAGGGCGAGGCCGGCGGCACCACCGGCGGCGGGACCGGCTCCGACGCGCCGGGGCAACCGGGCGCGTCCGCGACCCCGGGTGCCGCCGCGGGCGGCGGCGGGGCACGGCCGGCGTCCCTGAAGCGGGCCCCCACGCCGACGCCCCAGACGTCCACGTCGGCCACGCCGACGCCCGAGGGGAACGAGAGCCGCGAGCCCGCCTCCCCGCCCGCACCCACACCCGGCCCCAGCTTCTCCGCCGAGGAGCAGAAGCTGGTCTCGCTGTGCGGTAAGCAGTAAGCAGCCGTGAGGGGCCCTGTCACACCATGAGCAGCAATTCGACGACGCACACCTCCACCATCGGCGCCATCGGCGCGCCCAGCAGACGCAACACCGAGTTGGGCCTGCTGGTCTTCGCGGTGGTCATCCCGGTCTTCGCCTACATCAACGTGGGCCTCGCCATCGACGGCGAGATGCCCACCGGCGTGCTCGGCTACGGCATCGGTCTGGGACTGCTGGCGGGCGTGGGCCACCTGGTGGTGCGGAAGTTCGCGGCCTACGCGGACCCGCTGCTGCTGCCGCTGGCGACCCTGCTGAACGGGCTGGGGCTGGTGGTGATCTGGCGGCTGGACAAGTCGCCCCGCCTGCACGCCCTGGCCGAGGGGCAGGGCAACGCGTTCGTCGCGGCGGCCCCGCGCCAGCTGCTGTACTCGGCGATCGGCATCGCCCTGTTCGTCGCGGTGCTGCTGCTGCTGAAGGACCACCGGATCCTCCAGCGGTACACCTACATCTCGATGGCCGCGGCCCTGGTGCTGCTGCTGCTGCCGCTGGTGCCCGGGCTGGGCCGGGACGTGTTCGGCGCCAAGATCTGGATCAGCGTCGCCGGCTTCTCCATCCAGCCGGGCGAGTTCGCGAAGATCGTGATCGCGGTGTTCTTCTCCGGCTACCTGATGGTGAAGCGCGATGCGCTGGCGCTGGCCAGCCGCCGCTTCATGGGGCTGTACCTGCCGCGTGGCCGTGACCTCGGGCCCATCCTCACCATCTGGGCGGTCAGCCTGCTGGTGCTGATCTTCGAGAACGACCTGGGCACCTCGCTGCTGTTCTTCGGCATGTTCGTGATCATGCTGTACGTGGCCACCGAGCGCACCAGCTGGATCGTGATCGGCCTCGGCATGTCCGCGGCCGGCGCGGTCGGCGTGGCGTCCTTCGCCGGCCACGTGCAGTCCCGGGTGGACGCCTGGCTGGACCCCTTCGGCTGCTACGACGCCTCCGGCGCCTGCACCCAGATCGCCCAGTCCGTGATGTCCTTCGGCTCCGGCGGGGTCCTCGGCACCGGGCTCGGCCAGGGCGACTCCGACCTGATCGGCTTCGCCGCCAACTCCGACTTCATCTTCGCCACCTTCGGCGAGGAGCTCGGGCTCGCGGGCGCCATGGCGATCCTGCTGATCTACGGGCTGATCATCGAGCGGGGCCTGCGCACCGCGCTGGCCGCCCGCGACCCCTTCGGCAAGCTGCTGTCGGTCGGTCTGTCCGGGGCCTTCGCGCTCCAGGTCTTCGTGGTCGCCGGCGGCGTGATGGGCCTCATCCCGCTGACCGGCATGACGATGCCGTTCCTCGCCAACGGCGGTTCCTCCGTGATCGCCAACTGGGCGCTGATCGGCATCCTGATCCGCATCAGCGACACGGCCCGCCGCCCCGCGCCCGCGCCCGCTTCGAACCCCGATGCCGAGATGACCCAGGTGGTCCGCCCGTGAACAAGCCCGTGCGCCGGATCGCGATCTTCTGCGGCCTGCTGATCCTCACCCTGCTCATCCGCGACAACTGGCTCCAGTACGTCCGCGCCACCGACCTCCAGGAGAACTCCAAGAACCGCCGCATCTCCATCGAGCGGTACGCCCAGCCGCGCGGCGACATCATCGTCGACGGCAAGTCGATCACCGGGTCCACCAAGACCAACGGCAGCGACTACGCCTACAAGCGGACCTACAAGAACGGTCCGATGTGGGCGCCGGTCACCGGCTACGCCTCGCAGGCGTTCGGGGCGACGCAGTTGGAGTCCATCGAGGACGGCATCCTCACCGGCAACGACGACCGGCTGTTCTTCCGCCGCACCCTGGACATGCTGACGGGGGAGAAGAAGGAGGGCGGCAACGTCGTCACCACCCTCAACGGCGCCGCCCAGAAGGCCGCGTTCGAGGGGCTCGGCGACAAGAAGGGCGCGGTCGCCGCGATAGACCCGACGACCGGCGCGGTCCTGGCGCTGGCCTCGACCCCGTCCTACGACCCGTCGAGCTTCGCGGGCAACTCCACCAAGACGGACACCCCCGCCTGGGAGAAGCTCCAGAAGGCCAACGACCCCGACGAGCCGATGCTGAACCGGGCGCTGCGCCAGACCTACCCGCCCGGCTCGACCTTCAAGGTGGTCACCGCCGCCGCCGCGCTGGAGCACGGGCTGGTCGACGACCCGGACGCCAAGACCGACACCCCGCTGCCGTGGACCATGCCGGACACCACCCGTCCGCTGGAGAACGACGGCCCGCTGCCCTGCAAGGACGCCACCCTGCGGGAGGCGCTGAAGGTCTCCTGCAACACCGTCTTCGGCAAGGCCGGCTCCGACCTCGGCAAGGACAAGATGCGGGAGACGGCGGAGAAGTTCGGCTTCAACTCCGAGCAGTTCGTCCCGGTCCGCTCCTCGGCCTCGGTGTGGCCGAAGGAGATGGACCGCCCGCAGACCGCGCTCAGCTCGATCGGCCAGTTCGAGACGGCGGCGACCCCGCTCCAGATGGCGATGGTGGCCGCCGCGGTCGCCAACGACGGCAAGCTGATGCAGCCCTACATGGTGGACGAGCTCCAGGCGCCCAACCTCGACGTGATCGAGAAGCACTCCCCCAGCGAGCTCAGCCGCCCGCTCTCCGAGGAGAACGCCCAGAAGCTCCAGTCCATGATGGAGACCGTCGTCGACGAGGGCACCGGCCGCAACGCGCAGATCAACGGCGTGAAGGTGGGCGGCAAGACGGGCACCGCGCAGCACGGCGTCGACAACAGCGAGAAGCCGTACGCGTGGTTCATCTCCTACGCCAAGACGGACTCCGGTTCGCCGGTCGCCGTCGCGGTGGTCGTGGAGGACAGCCAGGCCAGCCGGGGCGACATCTCCGGTGGCGGACTGGCCGCCCCGATCGCCAAGTCCGTGATGCAGGCGGTCATCAACAGCAAGAAGTGACCCCGGTCACGTTCCTTTCACATCGGTGCACGTTGCGATACCGGTCCTGTATCGGGTGACGTACACGGCCGGGGCAGGTAGGACGATCCGGGTACGGTGAACCCCGGACAGCACACCGCCGGACCGTACGACGACGGTACGGTCGGGACCGACGGAGAGGGCTGGAATAGCTATGGAAGAGCCGCGTCGCCTCGGCGGCCGGTACGAGCTGGGCCAGGTGCTCGGCCGCGGTGGCATGGCCGAGGTGCACCTCGCGCACGACACCCGGCTCGGCCGCACCGTCGCCGTGAAGACGCTGCGGGCCGACCTGGCCCGCGATCCGTCGTTCCAGGCCCGGTTCCGCCGGGAGGCCCAGTCCGCCGCCTCGCTCAACCATCCGGCGATCGTCGCGGTCTACGACACCGGCGAGGACTACATCGACGGCATCTCCATCCCGTACATCGTGATGGAGTACGTCGACGGTTCCACCCTGCGGGAGTTGCTGCACTCGGGCCGCAAGCTGCTGCCGGAGCGGTCGATGGAGATGACCATCGGCATCCTCCAGGCCCTGGAGTACTCGCACCGCAACAACATCGTCCACCGCGACATCAAGCCCGCGAACGTCATGCTGACGCGCACCGGGCAGGTCAAGGTGATGGACTTCGGCATCGCCCGCGCGATGGGTGACGCCGGCATGACGATGACGCAGACCTCCGCGGTCATCGGCACCGCCCAGTACCTCTCCCCGGAGCAGGCCAAGGGCGAGACCGTCGACGCCCGGTCCGACCTGTACTCCACCGGCTGCCTGCTGTACGAACTGCTGACGGTGCGTCCGCCGTTCATCGGGGACTCCCCGGTGGCGGTGGCCTACCAGCACGTGCGCGAGGAGGCCCAGCCGCCGAGCGTCTTCGATCCGGAGATCACCCCGGAGATGGACGCGATCGTCCTGAAGGCGCTGGTCAAGGACCCCGACTACCGCTACCAGTCGGCCGACGAGATGCGCGCCGACATCGAGGCGTGCCTGGACGGCCAGCCGGTCGCGGCGACCGCGGCCATGGGCGCGGTCGGCTACGGCGGGGGCTACCCGGGCGGCTACGGCGACGAGCAGGCGACCACCGCGCTGCGGCCCCAGGACAACGCCGCACCGACCACGATGCTGCCCCCGGTCCCCGCGGGCGGGGACGGCTACGACTACGACGACCGGCCGGGCCGCCGCCGGCAGAAGAAGAACGGCGCCTCCACGGTGCTGCTGGCCGTGGCCGGCGTCCTGGTGCTGGTGGGCGCCATCCTGATCGGCAAGTGGCTCTCCTCGGACACCGAAGCCGACCCGATCAAGGTGCCGAACCTGGTGGGCGAGAAGCTGTCGGTCGCCGAGGAGCGGGTGGACAACGCCCGGCTCAAGTCGACCGTGACCCGCAAGCCGTGCGAGGACCAGCCGAAGGACAACGTCTGCGCGCAGGACCCCGCCCCGGGCACCGAGGTCGACGAGAACGAGGTCATCACCCTGACCGTGTCGACGGGCGCCCCGAAGGTCGCGGTGCCCAACGTCATCGGCGACGACATCGAAGCGGCGACCGACCGCCTGGAGGAGAAGGGCTACGACTTCAAGGTCGAGACGGAGTTCAAGCAGTCCGAGGAGCCCGTGGGCAGCGTCCTCGACCAGGACCCGAGCTCCGGCACCGAGGTCGAGAAGGGCTCGACCATCACCCTGACCGTGGCCAAGGCCAGGGAGCGGGTGGCCGTGCCGGACCTGGCCGGCCAGACCTGTGACGCGGCCAAGCAGCAGCTCCAGGACAACAACCTGGTCGGCACCTGCACGGAGGTCGAGTCCTCCGAGGTGGAAGCCGGCAAGGTCCTCGCCCAGTCCCCCACGGCGGGCACCCCCGTCGTCCCCGGCTCCACGGTGTCCGTGCAGATCGCCAAGGCGCCGCCGGAGGAGGAGGAAGAGGAGGAGGAGCAGCCCCAGCAGGTGCAGGTCCCGCAGGTGATGAACAAGACGCTCGGCCAGGTGAAGCAGGAGTTGGCCGCCGCGGGCCTCCAACTCGGCGGGGTCGGCGGCCCCAAGGACGACAACGCCATGGTGGTGGCGGCCAACCCGCTGCCCGGCACCCAGGTTCCGGCGAACACCGCGGTCTCGGTGCAGACCATGCCGGGCCAGCCCTCCGGAACCCCCGGCGGGGGCGACGGCGACGGCGACAACGACGAGATCGGCTTCTTCGGCGGATCGTTCGGCGGACGCCGGTACTGACGCGGCGCACGACGGAAGGGGCCCGGCACCGCCGGGCCCCTTCTCCGTTCCCCGTCCCGCCCGGAACCGGCGGGCCCGGTCAGCGCAGTTCGGCCGGGGGCGTCCGCTCGGCGTCGACCTCCTCGGTGCGCACCAGCTTCCCCCACACCACGTACCGGTAGGTGGAGGTGTACTTGGGCGTGCAGGTGGTGAGGGTGATGTACTGCCCGGCCCGCTTGGCGCCGGACTCGCGGGGCACCGGGTCGAGGACGTCCACGTTGTACTTCGAGGTGCTCGGAAGCATCGCGTACACCTCGTACACGTACCAGGTGTCCTGGGACTCGAAGACGATCGGGTCGCCCTTCTCGATCCTGTCGATGTCGTGGAACTTGGCCCCGTGCCCGTCCCGGTGCGCGGCGAGCGAGAAGTTCCCCTCGCCGTCCTGCGGCAGGGCCGACCTGACCGGCTTGGTGTAGTAGCCCGCGACCCCGTCGTTGAGGAGGTCCGTCGCGGTGCCCTTCCTGACCAGGATCTCCTCCCGCCCGTTCATCGTCGGGACGTGCAGGAAGCCGATGCCGTCCTTGGTGTCCAGGGCCCCCGGCCCCTTCGGGCCGCCGCCGTCCCCGGCCCAGGTGTCCCGGACCCGGTCGCCCTGTTCGTCGGCCTTCCGGTCGGCGACGACGTTGGTCCACCACAGCGAGTACACGACGAACAGGGCGAGCACCAGCCCGGCCGTGATCAGGAGTTCGCCGAAGACGCTGACCGCCGCGGCCGCCCTCCCCCGTGCCCGCGGCGCCGGCGCCTGCTCCCGTGCGTCCCCCTCGGACCGCTCCCGCGGCCCTCTCCTCGCTACCACTGCATCGTGCCCTGTCTGTCCGTGCGTGCCGTCCGGGTGGCTCAGTCGACGAGCGCGTCCGGTTTCCCCTGGGAACGCGGCCGTTCCTCGGCCATCTTGCCCCAGACGATCAGCCGGTACTTGCTGGTGAACTCGGGGGTGCAGGTGGTGAGCGTGACGTAGCGGCCGGGTTCGGTGAAGCCGGACCCGGGCGGAACCGGGTCGAGCACCGCGACGTTGCTCGGCGGGGTCTGGGGCAGGATGCTGGCCATCTTGTAGACGAAGTAGGTGTCCTGCGTCTCGACCACGATCGGGTCGCCCGGCTTGAGACGGTTGATGTAGCGGAACGGCTCGCCGTGGGTGTTGCGGTGGCCCGCGACCGCGAAGTTGCCCACCTTGTCCTGCGGCATCGCGGTCTTCAGGCTGCCCTCGGCGTAGTGGCCGACCATCCCCCGGTCGAGGACCTTGTCCTTGTCGATGCCCTCGGCCACCGGAACCACCACGTCCAGGGTGGGGATGTGCATCAGGGCGAAGCCCTGCCCCGGCTCGAAGGAACCGGGGGCCCGCTCGCCCTTGGCCCAGTCCTCCTGGATCCGGTCGGCGGCCCCGTTCGCCTGCGCCTGCGCCCGGACGTTGGTCCACCACAGCTGGTACGTGACGAAGAGCAGCATCAGCACGCCGACGGTGATGAAGAGTTCGCCCAGCCCCCGGCTGACGACCACCCCGACGGTGGGCTTGCGCGCCCGGGCCGCCCGCCGCGCCTCCGCCCGGCTCAGCGGCGCCGCGTCCTCGTCACCGTGCTCGTCGTCCTCGTCGTCGTACGCGTCCTCGTGGTCGTCGTAGGTCTCGTGGTCGTCCTCGCGCCCGTGGCGGTCGCCGGCCGCGGGGCGGGCGTCCCCGCCGGTGTAGCGCTCGTAGGCGTCGGCCGCAGCCTCGACGAGGCCGCTGGACGGCCCGTACGCCGCCGCGGAGCCGTGCGGAGGTGTTCCGGCACCCGGATGGTCTCCGAGGGGTGGATGGGGCGCGTAGGGCTGTGGGGACGGGGTGTCCACGGGAACGGGGGACGGCGCGTACGCGGTGGGCGCGACGTCGTGGGGCCCGCCGGGATGCTGCACCCCGTACGGCTGGCCGTCGAGGGGGTACTGGCCCGGGTACGGGGGCGCGGGGGCGGCGGGCCACCCCGCGCCCCCGGCAACGGGGTCGTACGGTGCGGGCTCCGGACCGGGCGTCCCGCCCCAGTCCCGGGCGTAGCCCTGGGGGTCGTACCACTCGCCGGGCAGGCTCTGGACGCCCGTTCCGTAGGTGGTGCCGTACCCGAACGAGGAGTCGGGCAGCGGGTCGTACAACGGGTCCGCGAGGTCCCGCACGGCCGCCTCGTACCCGTCCGCGGCGCTCCACGGCGCGGCGGGCTCCGATGCGCCCTGCGGGGCCCCGTACGAGAGCTGCCCGTGGCCGGGGTCCCCGTACGGAGCGGTGGGCCGGCCGCCCGGGTCCACCGGTCCCGAGTCCCGCTCGGGCCGGACCGCTGTCACGCGGAGGCCCTGCCCACCACGGGGGCGAGCCCCGCCGATCTGGCCACCGCGTCGCCGTACCCACACTCCACGAGCCAGTTGGCCAGCATCCGGTGCCCGTGCTCCGTGAGCACGGACTCGGGGTGGAACTGCACGCCCTCGACGGGAAGCTCCCGGTGGCGCAGGCCCATCACGATCCCGTCGTGGGTCCGTGCCGTGACCTCCAGTTCGTCCGGCACCGTCGCGGGCTCGGCGGCCAGCGAGTGGTAGCGGGTCGCGGTGAACGGGGAGGGCAGTCCCGCGAAGACCCCCCGCCCGCCGTGCTCCACCAGCGAGGTCTTTCCGTGCAGCAGCTCCGGGGCGCGGCCGACGACCCCGCCGTAGGCGACGGCCATCGACTGCATCCCGAGGCAGACCCCGAAGACGGGCACCCCCGTCCCGGCGCAGTGCCGGACCATCTCGATGCAGACCCCGGCCTGCTCCGGCGCACCGGGCCCCGGGGACAGCAGCACCCCGTCGAACCCGTCCTGCGCGTGCGCGGGGGAGACCTCGTCGTTGCGGAGCACCTCGCACTCGGCACCGAGTTGGTAGAGGTACTGCACGAGGTTGAAGACGAAGCTGTCGTAGTTGTCGACTACCAGAATCCGCGCGCTCACTGGGCCCTTCCCTCGTCGACGGTGACGTCGTTGAAGGGGAGCAGGGGTTCGGCCCAGGGGAACACGTACTGGAAGAGCACGTAGACGACCGCGAGCACGAGGATCAGCGAGAGGATCGCCTTCACCCACGCATTGCCCGGCAGATGTCGCCAGATCCAGCCGTACATGCCGTCCCTACTCACCGTCGGTGTTGCTAGTGCGCCCACCAGAGTACGGGGACGGGGCCGGGAACAGCGGGGGTTGGTGGGCAAACCCCCTCACCGGGCGGGGCCCAGCCCCGCCCTGGGGGTCGCCGCGGCGGGGAAAGCGACCGGCTTGCCCGGTTCGGCCGCCGGGGCTGTCGGGAATGTTCCACGTGAAACACCTGCTGGGAGATGCGTCACGGGGACTCAGCGGACCGGTTCGGCCTGGTGGAGGTCCACGGCGCCGGCGTAGCCGGGGAGGGTCACCGTTCCCTCCTCGTCGACCTTCCACCCCAGTCCGTAGGCGTTGACGTACAGCATGTAGTTCTGGATCGCGGGTGCGGCGGTGAGGGCCCGCTTCAGCTTCGCGGTCTCCCCGACTGCGGTGATCTTGTACGGGGGGGAGTAGACCCGGCCCTGGAGGATCAGGGTGTTGCCCACGCAGCGCACCGCGCTGGTGGAGATCAGCCGCTGGTCCATGACCCGGATGCCCCGCGCCCCGCCCTGCCAGAGCGCGTTCACCACGGCCTGGAGGTCCTGCTGGTGGATGACCAGGTCGTCGGGCTGGGGCTCGGGGTAGCCGGGCAGCTTGGGGCGGGCGTCCGGCGGGGCGTCGTTCAGGGTGACCGTGAGGGCCGAGCCCCGCAGTTCCCGGGTGCCCGCCTGGTCCTCCAGCGCCTCCAGCCGGGAGTCCGGGGCGGCACCGTCGCGCCCCTGCTCGGCCAGGCCCGCCACGTCCTCGCGCAGGACGCGGAGGCCCCCCTCCAGCTCGCCGTTGCGGTGACTGCGTTCCTCGATCAGGTCGGAGAGCTTCAGCAGGGAGGCGTCGGTGCGGATGTTGGTGCCCTTGGCGGTGTTGAAGCTGGTCACGAAGAGGAGACCGGCCAGGGCGAAGACCGCGGCGGTGAGTGCGCGCGCCGGGCGCCAGCGCCGCGGCGGGGCGGGGGTGGTGCGCACACCGGGGGAGTCGGCAGAATTGCTCAACGTACCCTTGCTCCTTACCGCGCCGAGGAAGCACTACGCTAACGGACGCCCGGGGGAGCGACTCCCCCAGCTCCGCTTGCCCGCTCCTCGGAGCCCGTCCACCGTCCCGCGCGGCCACGCAGCGCATCGACAGGAGAGCCCCTCGTGCCGAAGTCACGTATCCGCAAGAAGGCCGACTACACGCCCCCCACGGCGAAGCCCACCGCGATCAAGCTGACCAACCGCAGCTGGATCGCCCCGCTGATGCTGGCGATGTTCTTCGTCGGCATCGCCTGGATCGTCGTCTTCTACGTGACGGACGGCTCGCTACCGATCGACGCCCTGAACAACTGGAACATCCTGGTCGGCTTCGGCTTCATCGCGGTGGGCTTCGGCGTCTCCACCCAGTGGAAGTGATCCGCGCCTAGGATTCCTGCCCGGCCCCCAGGGCCCGCGGGGCCCTTCGGGCTGCCGGGCCGGGGTACCGGGCGTCGAGTTATCCACAACCCTGTCCACAGTGGGGAAAAGGTCAGACGATCTGTGGATAACCCATGGGACGTTGACGCCGATGTGACTGACCGATCGGCAATCCGAAAACAGGTTCGCCCCTTGCCCCGTCTGGGAAAACCCAGCTCCCCCTCAGGGGCACAGGTGTTCCCCACCCCCTGCACGAGATCCGCCACGCACTGTGGACAACCTCGCGGTGCTCGGGCTCAGACGAGCGTGGCCGTCCGCACCACCACGGCCACCACGGCCACCAGCAGCACGGCCGCACAGGTTCCCCACTGCACCAGGGAGCGCCGTTCGCGGGGGGCGTGCACCATGCCGTAGGCGATGGCCACCCCCGCGATCAGACCGCCCACGTGCGCCTGCCAGGCGATGCCGGACATGGTGAAGGTGAAGATCAGGTTGATCGCCAGCAGGGCGAGCACCGGACGGAGGTCGTAGTTCAGACGCTTGACCAGCACCGCCGTGGCCCCGAACAGCCCGTAGATCGCACCCGAGGCGCCCAGCGAGGCATGGGTGGGGTCGACCAGTACGTAGGTCAGCGCTCCACCCGCGAGACCCGAGATCAAATACAGCGCGAGGTACCGCGTCCGGCCGAAGGCCGCTTCCAGCGGACCGCCGAGCCACCAGAGGCTGAGCATGTTGAAGGCGATGTGCCAGACCTCGGAATGCGCGAACATCGAGGTCACCAGCCGGTACCACTGGCCGTCCGCCACGCCCTCGACGGCGAAGTGCGGCGCCGGCCAGGCACCGATCAGGAACAGATCGGTGACCAGACGCTCATTGGTCTGGATCGCGATGAAGACGAGGACGTTGATCGCCAGGAGGATCTTGGTGACCAACCGGGAGTCCCGGACGAGGGGCGCCCCCGCGAGGGTGCGGGGCTGGTTGGCGGTGGGACCGTGCCCGGTGCCCGAGCCCTGGCGCACGCACTCGGGGCACTGGAAGCCCACTGAGGCGCTGATCATGCAGTCCGGGCATATCGGCCGCTCACAGCGCGTGCAGCGGATACCGGTCTCCCGCTCCGGGTGCCGGTAGCACCGCACGGGATTCTCGGCGTCCCGTGTGCCCTGCGGCCCGCCTGGCACCTGGTCCATGGGGGTTCTCCCCTCCATCCAACTCGTCCGAAGGCATGCGGGGGCCCGGACGGACGGCCCCGCCCTTCCATGACGGACGGACGGGGCCGTTTGTTCCCGGGCGCCGCCCGGGGCGTCAGCGCGTCTCGACGACGACCGACTCGATGACCATGTCCTGCACGGGACGGTCGGTGCGCGGGTTGGTCTGGGTGCCCGCGATCAGGTCCACGACCTTCTTGCTGGCGTCGTCCGCGACCTCACCGAAGATGGTGTGCTTGCGGTTCAACCAGGCCGTGGGCTCGACCGTGATGAAGAACTGCGATCCGTTGGTGCCCGGACCCGCGTTGGCCATGGCCAGCAGGTACGGACGGTCGAACTGGAGGTCCGGGTGGAACTCGTCCTTGAACTGGTAGCCGGGGCCACCGGTGCCGTTCCCCAGCGGGTCGCCGCCCTGGACCATGAATCCGGGGATGACCCGGTGGAAGACCGTGCCGTCATACAGCCGGTCGGTGGACCGCTTACCGGTCGCCGGGTGGACCCACTCGCGCTGGCCCTCGGCGAGCTCGACGAAGTTCTTGACCGTCTCGGGCGCGTGGTTGGGCAGGAGCCGCACCACGATGTCGCCTTGGTTGGTCTTCAGGGTGGCGTACAGCTGCTCAGCCACGATCTGCCTTCCGTTGTCCTCTGTGACGTTCCGATCCTCGCACGAGCCGGCACGCACCGAGACCGGCCCCGCCCGGATCATGGGCTTCCGCCGGGGGAGGCATGACCCGGATGCCCCTTCTCACATGCCGGTGCGCGGGACGACAGGCATGATCCCCATAAGGGCGGAAAGGCGAACGGTGACGCGCTGGGGGGCACCCCAGGCTTTCCGCCACCGAGGAGGAGGTTCTCGTGACCCGCATCGACAGCGTGCGCGCCGCGACCGGTTCCGCGAAGGACAGCGTGCTGCACGCCGCGGAAGCGGTGGCGCCCTACGCGGACACGGCCAAGGAGCGAGCCGTGCACTACGCCCACTCAGCCCGGGTGCGAGTGGCGCCCAAGGTGTCTTCCGCGGCCCAACTGGCAGCCGATCAGGCGCGTGTCCAGTACGTGGCCCATCTGGCGCCCCGCATCGAACAGGCCCGTACCCATGTCCCCCCGAAGGTCGACCACGTGGCGCACGAGGCCACTGCACGTGCCCGGGTCGCCGCCCGCCAGGCCGCGGAGTACTCCCGGCCCCGGCTCCAGCACGCGGTGGCCGCCGCCGGCCCGGCGCGGGACGAGGCCGCCTCCCGCGGGGTGGCCGCACTCGCCGCCCTCCGGGGACAGGTCTCCGCGGACGAGGTGCACCGACTGATCCGACGGTCCGCCCGGCGCTCCCGGGCCCGACGGGTGGGGAAGGGCGTCCTCTTGCTGGGCGTCACCGCGGGTGTCGCCTTCGCGGTCTGGAGGTGGTGGGACAGCCAGGCCAACCCGGACTGGCTGGTGGAACCCCCCGCGGCGACGGAGGTGCCGGAGACCGCGGACGTGGATTCCCCCTCGGCACTCGACCCCGAGGTGGAGGCCAAGCAGGCGCAGACGGACGCCGCCTCGGACTCCGACCGCGAGTGAGCCCCGGGCGCGGCGTTTCACGTGAAACGCCGGGCCTGCGCTCCACGTCCGCCGAAAGCGCCCTTCGGGCCAGGTCGACTTCGTTCGGGGAAGGGGCGGGCGGGGTCACGGGGGTCCGGGGCGGCCGGGCACGCGGAAGGTCGCGTCCCGGCGGGAACGCTTGGGGGGTGCGGCGCCACGGGGGAGGGAACGCAACAGCGGCTCACCGCTGGGCGGGGGCGTGCGGTCCCGTGCGGGCGTCTGCGGGGGTGGCTCAGTCCGTTCGTCGTCGGGGTGTCGGGATCGTCGTCGTCCCGAGTTCCCGGTCCATCCGTCAGCGGCTACTGCGGGTCGGTGCCGTCGTCATGAGGAGCGGTGGGTGCGGGGGCGGTCCGCACGACCGGGAGTCCGAGGGTCGGGCTCCGGTCCGTAGGCAGTCGGTCCGTGGGCAGCCGGTCCGTGGGCAGCCGGTCCGTAGGCCGTCCGCGGGGTCCGGGTCGTACGGCGGGGGCTGTCGGGGGCGCACGACGCCGCCGGGTTCACACGGGGCCGGACGCACGACGGGGAGGGCGAGGGGGAGAACCGGATGCGCGGGGCTCGCGCCGGGTGCTCAGGAAGCGGCGGCAACGAGCGGTCCCGGTACGGCGGGAGCGTCCGGACCGGTGGGGCCCGACGGGACGAGGCCGTGGCGACCTTGGCGGGCGGAGCCGTGGGGGCGCGGCAGCGGAACCGCGCCGGAGTTGCCCCGGACGTTGGCCGGGGCGCTCACGGGAGCCTGGTCCGGGGAGGACGCGGGGAGCTGTGCGGGGATCAGCGGACGGGACGGGGCCTGTGCGTCGCGGTGCGGTGCGGGTTCCCGGAGGCCGGGATCGGCGAGGGCGGCGTTGACCATCTCGGTCAGGGCCGCGTCGAAGTCCTGGGACGCGGTGCAGGCGCGGCAACTGGGGGAGGAGCCGTGCGCCTCGGCCCGGATCCGTTGCTTCATCGTCGGTGGCAGGGACCTGAGCTGTCGTCCGGGCGCCGCCGCCGGGACCCGGGCTTCGCGCACGGTCGGGGCGGGGTGGCGGGTGGCCTCGGTCCGCACCACCGGGGTGGCTGCGGCGGGGGAGGCGAGCCCCAGGGCGGCGAGCACCGCGACGATCGCGGCGACGAGCGCTGTCCACAGCGCCGCGAGCTTGTTGCTGACCATGATTCCTCACTTTCGGGTTGGGCGATTTGCGTACTTTCCTCATCATGTGTATGCGGAGCCGAGAGGGAAGGACCGACGGGGAGTGGCGCCGCGATCGTCAGATGAACACCACACGGATGGAGTCATTCGCCCGGAAAAAACCCCTCATGCGGCGAACATCCCCATGTGGTAGAGCAAGAGCGGAGCGCAGCCCTCCGCGGAACCCGCGTCGGGACGCCCCTCCCGGCGGCGGTCCACAGCTCCCCGGTAGGTCACCGATCGGTATCGACCGGTGTGTATAGTCGGGCGCCAGAGGTCCCCTACGTCAACGAAAGACGAGGTCGCGCGGTGAAGAAGCTTCTCCTGGTCGCCCTGGCCGCCATCGGCGGGCTCCTCGTGTACCGCCAGATCCAGGCGGATCGCGCCGAGCAGGACCTGTGGACGGAGGCGACCGACTCCGTGCCCACGGGTTCGTGATCAACCACAACCTTCACTCCGAAGGCCCTGGCCAACCGAACGGCCGGGGCCTTCGTGCGTTCCGGTCGGGTGGCGGCCGGGGCGCCGGATCGCACGGGTGGCACGGTCGCCGCGGGCGATGACTCCGGCCGACGAGGGGATGGGCGCGTGAGGGCGCGGCTGGCGAAGCTGTGGTACCGCGGGTTCGGGGGGATGGTGGCCGCGGGGACGGTGCTGTGCGCGGCGGTATCCGCCACCGGCCCGGCGGCGGGCGCACCACGGGAACGGCCCGAACCATACGCGTTCGCCCCGGACGCCCGCTCGGTCGAGGGGGCGTCCGGGACCGCCCAGGCCCGGCGCCTGGCACCCGGCAAGACCTACCGGAGCGTGCTGCCGAAGGCCGGCAAGCGCTACTTCCGACTGGAACTGGGGGCGACGGAGAACGCCTACGTCTCCGCGACGGCCGTTCCCGCCCCCGGTACCGAGGTCACCTTCAAGGACGGCTACTCCCTCGCGGTGGAGAACGGCGACGGCATCACCTGTCGCTCCGCCCGCGCCCGCTTCGGCTCCTCCGAGAGCCCCCGTCCGCTCACCGCCTGGGCGGCGCGCACGACCGGTCCGGGCTCCGGCAGTTGTCGGAACGCGGGCCCGTACTACGTGGTGGTCGAGCAGGAGGGCGAGGCCCCGCGGACCGCCTGGGACCTGGAGCTGCGGTTCTCCGCGGAACCGCAGCTCAGCACGCCGGGCCCGAGCGAGGCCCCGACGCCCGAGGCGTCCCTCTCGCCCGCCCCGGTGGCGGGCGCGGCCTCGACCCGGGCGGGCGGCAGCGGCTTCGCGACCGCCCCCCGGCTGGCGCACGGCGTCTGGCAGGACCACATCCGGCCCGGGCAGACCCTCTACTACCGGGTGCCCGTCGACTGGGGCGAGCGGCTCTCCGCCCACGTGGAACTCGGTTCGCTCACCGACGGGGTGGCCGGGCCGGACGGACCCGACGGACCGGACGGCCCCGGCGGCGGTCGGGGCCTGGGCAGGTTCGTGCCCTCCGCACTGGTCGTCGACCTGTTCAACCCTGCCCGGGGCCCCGTCGACCAGGTCCAGAGCAGCTACGACGGCAAGCAGAAGGTGGCCGCCCTCGGGACGCTGCCCCCGGTGCGGTACGAGAACCGGTTCGCGGGTTCCGACCGGGTCAACGGCATGCGGTTCAGCGGACGGTACTACCTGGCCGTCCACCTGCGGGCCGCCGTGGCCGAGCAGTTCGGGGACGAACGCATCGGGGTGAAGCTGCGCCTCGGCGTCAAGGAGGCCCCCGCCGGCTTCGGCCCGGTGCCCGTGTACGACGGGCAGCCCCTGCCCGCCGAGGAGTTCCGACCCGCCGCCGAGGAGGAAGCGCCGGAGCCGGGAACGGACGGCCCCACCGCCTCCGCGTTCGCCCGGGGACCCGTGATGCGAACGGTGGCCTTCGCGGCGTTCGGCACCGGGACGGCGCTGGTGCTGGTGCTGGTGGTGTGGACGGTGGTGGCCCGGCGCGGGTCACCGGGCGCCGGCGCACCCCGGACCTAGGGCGACGGCTCAGGCCCGGGACAGGGCCCACAGACCCACGGCGAAGCAGATCAGCGCCAGCACGAGCAGCGGCACGGCGACCGTCGCCGGCGGCCCGGGCCGCCGGCGACGGCGGTGCCCCCGGGGAGGCTCCGCCGTCCCGGGAAGCCCCCCGCCGGCGCCGTCCGCCGGGCCGGGGCGAGGACCGCGGAGCGCCCGACCGCCCTGCCCGTCCGCCGTGTCGGCCTCGGCGAGGCCGACCGGATCGGCGGGAACGGGCCGGGAGTACGGGGGATAGCCGTCGTACGGCCCCGCCACGGCCCGCCCGGCGACCGCCGCCGGGACCGGCGGCCGGGCAACGGGCGGCAGCGCGGGCTGCGGCGGGTGCGCCGGCGGCGGGACGTACGGGTCGTGGACGGGCAGCGGCGGATGGGGGTGCGCCGCTGCGGGCGGTTGCGCGGGGGCCCCCGGCGGGGCGAGGGGATAGCCGTCCGCCGTGGGGGTGCGCGGGTCGGGGGCCGCCGGCGGGGGCGCGCCCGGGGCGAAGGCGCCCCCGGCGCGGGCGCCGGGGGTGTCCGGGCCGTGCGGGAAGGCGCGGAAGGCGTCGGGGACGCGGGGGAGCCCCGAGGCCCGTGCCTCGGGGCCCTCGGGGCCGAAGCCGGGCGGCAACTCCGCGATCTGGTGGAACACCTCCACCACTTCCTCGTCCGGCCCGGGCTCCGGCAGCATCTCCGCGGCCGAGGCCAGGGCCTTGCGGGCGCCGGTCGCGGTACGGAATCGACCGTCCGGATCGGGTTGGACCAGCCCCGCGATGACCTGCCACAGGGGCTCGTCCACCCCGAGCGGCGCCGAGGGGGTGCCGTGCTCGGTGAAGTGCTCGATCAGCGCCTTGGCGTCCGGTTTGGCGCCCGTGAGCAGGTAGAGGGCGACGAGACCGACGGCGAACAGGTCGGCGGGGAAGTCGGGTTCGGCCCCCAGCAGTTGCTCGGGGGCGAAGTAGCCGGGGGTGCCCACCACGTAGTCGGTCTCGGTGAGCCGCGGCTCGCCCTTGCGCATCGCGATGCCGAAGTCGGACAGCCGCAGATGGGGACGGCCCGCGCCGGTGGGCTCCAGCAGGATGTTCGCCGGCTTGATGTCCCGGTGGACGACGTCCTCCGCGTGCACGGCCGCGAGCCCGGCGAGCAACTGGTCCAACAGGGTGCAGACCAGCCGGGGCGGCAACGGCCCGTAGTCACCGATGAGATGGGCCAAGGAGCCGCCGGCGACGAGGTCCATGGTGAACAGGACCTTGTCGTCGTCGGCGGCCCAACTGGCGGGGGCCAGCACATGGGGGTGGTCGATGCGGAGCGCCTGCTCGCGCACGAACCTCAGCAGGGTGTGGGCGTCGCTCTGTTGGAGGACCTTGGCGGCCACGTACCGGCGCCGCCGGTGGTCCCAGGCGCGCCAGACCGCGCCCACTCCCCCGCGTCCGATCGGATCGACCAGTTCGTACCGGCCGGCGAAGACCTCGCCCATCGTCCTTCGTCGCTCCCCGTGTGGTGCCGCCGGCCGGGCGGCGGCTCAGCTCTGGTGTGCCTGGTAATGGGCGACCGCGTCCGCGGTGCGTCCGGCACCGTAGACCCGGAGGAACTCCGCCAGCTCGGGGTGGGTGGGTGCCAGGGAGTTCGCCGCGTCGATGATGTCGCCCGCCGCGGAGACCGAGCGCAGCAGCGACTGGATCTCGCGGACGACGCGCTTGACGGTGGGCGCACCCGAACTGTGGGTGGGCTGCGAGGTGGTGCTCAGCACCGAACCCCCCTGGGACTTCTTGATCTCGTCCATCCGCTCGGTGGCCTCGCCCGCGCTGACGCTGCCGTCCGCGACCTGGGCGGCGAGGTCCTGGAGCAGTTGGACGCGCTGCACGACCGCCGGGTTGCCGATCTTGGCGCGTTGCCCGCTCATCAGCTGCGACAGCATGGGCGCCGACAGGCCCAGCACGCCGGCCAGCCGGGCCTGGTTCAGACCGAGGTCCTCGATCAGCCTGCGGAAGAGGGCGCCCAACGGCTCCCCGTACCAGTTCCGCTGGAGCTCCCTCGCTCTTGCGGTGGCTTCCTGCTGCGCGGCGTCCATTGCGTCTCCCCATCGCTTCCCCAAGAACCGCGGTTCGCTGTCGCGAAGCGCGTGCGAGCATCCTACGGAGAGTGGTCGTTCCCGGGGACCCCAAACCTTTTGCGGAATTCCGGGGGTGACCCGGTACCCTGTTCCACGAGCGGATGGGCCCGACCGGGCGATCCGTCTCCCCCACGGGGCCTTAGCTCAGTTGGTAGAGCGCTGTCTTTGCATGGCAGATGTCAGGGGTTCGACTCCCCTAGGCTCCACTCGATAGCCTCCCTGACCTCATTTTCGCAGGTCAGGGGGGTTTCTCTTATGGTCTCCCGAACTGCTGCCGTGCCGGCGCGGGTGCCGTTGGCCCGCCTCGCCCCGCGGCCGGCCATCCGGGGGCGCGGGAGGAGCCGCCGCACCGGGAAGCCCGACGCCGACGAGAGCCGTGCGGAGCCACCTCCGGGCGGCCCCCGACGAGGGGTTCACCGAGAAGGACCGGTCCCACAGCGCGAGCCGGGCCGAGCCCGCGAGACCGTCGTCCGGGACGGCGAGGTCACACCCGTCCCGGCCCCGTTGGCAGCCCGACCGCTGCGGCCACAAGCCATTTCCCGTGGGGCAGGAATACGAAATTCCCCTTCCCCACCCGCCGACCGGGTCGGCGCCTGCGTGATCGTGGACGAACTCGTCTACTCGGCCCGCGACGTGACCAAGGTCGACGCCCGCCCGGGCGGTTACGAAGTCACCGGCGGCCACGGCGGAGTCGTCGCCGACCTCGGAGGCTACGGCCCCCGCAGCTCACCTACCTCCCGGTCCGCAGGCACACCCACCGCTCGGAACTGCGCCTCACCGTGCTGCCCGAGAGGGTGACCGGCGTGACCGGGTGCCTGGACACCACCGCCCTCGGCCTCGCGGACACCGGCAGCAGCCTGCCGATCGAGGTCTACGACAACGGGCCGCGGCACGTGTTCGTCGGCCTTGACGACCTGCCTGCGCTCTCCGCTCTGGAGCCGGACCAGAAGGCCCTCTCCCGGCTACCCGACATGGCCGCCAACTGCTTCGCCGGCTCTGGCACCCAGTGGCGGCTGCGCATGTTCTCGCCCGCCTACGGCGTGGTCGAGGACGCCGCCACGGGCTCGGCTGCGGGCTCGCTCCCGGTACGCTTGGCCCGGCACGGAATGATCCCGTTCGGAGAGTGGATCGACATCCGCCAGGGGGTCGAGATGGGGCGCCCTTCGACGATGCGCGCCCGTGTGACGGGGACTCCGGAGCAGATCGATTCGGTTCAGGTAGCGGGGTCCGTCGTGGTCGTCGCCCGGGGCACGCTGTACGTGTAGCCCCCGGGACGGTTTGACCGAACTGCCCCAGAGTGGAAGGCCACAGCGCATGCGCCCCAGAGCACCGTCTCCCGCCCGAACCGGGCACGACGAAGTGCCGTGCGCCGAGGCAGCGGGGAAGTGACGGCCGCCGGGGACGACGGGTTGTTCGCCTTACCGACCCCGGACGGCCCTCCGGCCGCCGAGCCCGCACGTGCCGCCCACGCGCTGGCGGCACGGATGCGGCCGCGCACACTCGCCGAGTTCGTCGGCCAGACGCACCTGCTGCGCCCCGGCACTCCGCTTCGGCGGCTCGCCGAGGGCGGGGAGGCGGCTTCGGTGCTGCTGTACGGCCCGCCCGGCACCGGAAAGACCACCTTCGCACGGCTGCTCGCCGCCACCGCCTCCCGGCACTTCGTCGCGCTCTCGGCGCTGTCCAGCGGAGTCAAGGAACTGCGCGACGTGATGACGGGGGCGCTCCGTCGCCAGGAGCGCCAGCAGCAGCGAACGGTGCTGTTCGTCGACGAGGTGCACCGCTTCTCCCGAACCCAGCAGGACGCGCTCCTGGGCGCCGTCGAGGACAGGCTCGTGCTGCTCGTCGCGGCCACCACGAAGAACCCGTCCTTCTCGGTGGTGTCCCCGCTGCTCTCCCGTCTGCTGGTGCTCCAGTTCCAGCGCCTGACCGAGGACGAACTCCGCGGGCTGCTACGCCGGGCGGTGCAGGACGCACGCGGTCTCGACGGTTCCGTCACCCTGGCACCGGCAGCCGAGGACGTCCTGGTCCGCCTCGCGGCCGGTGACGCCCGCAGCGCGCTGACCGCGTTGGAGGCGAGCGCCGACGGAGTGACCGGCACCGGCGACACGGTGGTCGACGTCGCAGCAGTGGAGCGGGCGGTCGCCGAAACCGCCGTGCGCTACGACCGGCAAGGGGACCAGCACCACGACGTCGTCAGCGCCTTCATCAAAGTCGATCCGCGGCTCGGACCCCGACGCCGCGCTCCACTACCTGGCCCGCATGCTCGTGGCCGGGGAGGACCCGCGTTTCATCGCCCGCCGGCTGGTGGTACACGCCACCGAGGACATCGGTCTCGCCGACCCCACGGCACTCCAGGCGGCTGTCGCCGCGGCTCAGACGGTGCAGCTCATCGGCATGCCCGAGGCTCGCCTCGCCCTGGCCCAGGCCACCGTGCACCTGGCCGTGGCACCGAAGTCGAACAAGGTGATCGTCGCGATCGACGAGGTGATGGCCGAGGTACGGGCGGGTGTCGTCGGCGAGATCCCCGCTCACCTCCGGTACAGCCGCTACGCGGGTGCCCGGGAGCTGGGCAACGGCGTCGGCTACCGCTACCCCCACCGCGCCCCCGCAGGCGTGTTGGAACAGCAGTACCCGCCGGACGATCTGGTGGGGAAGGACTACTACCGACCCACGCGGCACGGCGAGGAGCACGCCCTGGCCGAACGCCTCGGCCGGCTCCGACGTGCCGTCCGCGGCGAGGAGGAGTAGCGCCGGTCGGCCGTGGCCGTGTCCCGGCACGCCGAAGTGCCGGCCTCACGGGGGGCGAGGCCGGCACCCGGCCGCGGTCAGATGACCGCGGTGCCTTCCAGCTCGATCATCTGGCCGGGAACGGCCAGCCTCGCCACACCGAGCATGGTGGTGGTCGGCGCGACGCCGGCGGCGCCCAACCGGCCCGCCAACACGCCGTAGTGCTGGAAGAGGAGGTCGACGTCAGTCGTGTAGACGTTCAGCCGGATCAGGTTGGCCAGGGTCATACCGGCCTCGGCGAGCACCGCCTCGACGTTGTCGATGCTCAACGCAAGCTGCGCCGCCATGTCTCCCTGGTGTTCCGGCTTGCCCTCCTTGCTCATCGCCGTCTGACCGGAGATGTACAGGGTGCGGGAATGGCCGGAGACGACCTCTCCCTGGTTGAAGCCCATGTCGATCGACCACGACACCGGGTTGACCGCGTTACGTTCCATTGACGTGCCCGCTCCATTCGGCTCACCTGGATAACCGGACGTCCAACGACGCGGAAGCCACCGGGTCGTTGGACGTCGTGGGCCATGAGCCTGCCGACAAGACATGACACCCGTGGTCATGTATTTCGTGAGGACTTCGCATGCGCGCCGACCGGTTGGTCTCTCTGGTCCTCCTGCTCCGCCAGCGCGGGCGGATGACAGCGGACGCACTCGCCCGTGAGCTGGAAGTCTCCACAAGAACGGTGCTGCGCGACATGGAGGCACTCTCCGTGGCCGGCGTGCCCGTCTACGCCGAGCGCGGCCGGCACGGCGGATTCGCCCTGCTGCCGGATTTCCGGACGGCACTCACCGGCTTGACCCACGACGAGGCACTCGCCCTGCTCGTCGCCGGATCACGGCGCGGCGGGCAGCTGTTCGGCCTCGGCTCGGCACTCGCCTCGGCCATACTCAAGGTGATCGACGCCCTGCCCGAGAACCTGCGGGACAACGCGGCCGGAGCGGCGCAACGATTACTCGTGGACCCGGAGACCGACCTCCTCTCCCGCCGGGTGGCCCCCGAGGAACTCTCCGAGGCCGTCCTGGCCGAGGTCCGGGACGCGGTGCTCACCGGACACAGGCTGCGCATCCGCTACGAGGCCGTGGGCCAAGGGCCGAAGTGGCGGACGGTGGACCCGATCGGCCTGGTCACCATTCGCGAGCAGGGCTATCTGCTGGCCAAGCGGACCGGTGAGGACCGCACGTACCGGCTGTCCCGGGTGCTCGCCGCCGAGAAGCTCGGCGAACCCACGCACCGCCCGGACCCGGTCGACCTGGACCAGGCATGGCAGGAACGCAAGGCGCGGTTCCGGAGCGGTGGCGACCGGCTCGCCGTTCTGGTGCGGGTGAAACCGGCCCATCGCGAGCGCTTGGTCGGCACCGTGCTGGCCATCCGATCCGAAGAGACCGACCCGGACGGCTGGACCCGCCTGGACGTGGTCTTCCAGGACTCCCGCCACGCGGAGTGGGCACTGTGGGACCACGCCCTGGGCACGGAGGTGCTCGCCCCGACGTGGCTCCGCGCCTCCCTGCACGAGCGCGCCGTGACGGTCGCCTCCCGCTACGCCCTCGTCCGACCGCCCGGCGGTTCACCCCGCCGGCCGACTCCGCCGTACTCCCACGAACGCACCGGCGCCAACCTCGCCTCCCTCGCGGTCCATTCGGGCGACCTCACCGGGCTCGCCCCCCAGGCGCTGGAGACCGCTCTGGCCGACCTGGAGGACGGCGTCGCCGCACTGGCCACCACCACCGGTGCGGCGGCCCTCGACGGCGTGCTCGCCTGTCACCTGCGCCCGGGCGACCACGCCATCGCGCAGTGCTCCCCGTACGGCGGCGGCCGGGCGCGGTTCCGCGCGCTGGAGCGCACCCGCGGCGTGCGGATCAGTTACGTCTCGGGCCGCAGCACCCGGGAGGTCGCCGAGGCGATCCGCCCCACGACCCGTCTGCTGTACCTGGAGACCCTCGCCAGCCCGTCGGCGGACGTCTGCGACCTGTCCGCCATGACGTCGCTCGCGCGCGGGGCCGGACTCACCACGGTGGTGGACAACACCTTCGCCTCCCCGGTGCTGTGCCGACCGCTGCACCACGGGGCGGACGTCGTGGTGCACCTGACGACCGCTTACATCAGCGGCCACACCGACATCACCGGCGGTGTGGCCGTCTTCGCCGACGAGCAGCGGCACCACCGGGTCCGCGGCCGGATCCGCGCCCTGGGCGAGGAGGCCGACCCCTTCACCGGCTGGCTCACCCTGCGCGGTCTGCGCACCCTGTCGCTCCGGATGCGCCAGCACTGCCAGAACGCGGGCGCCCTGGCCCTGCGCCTGGCCGCGCACCCCGCGGTGGTCGCCGTCCACTGGCCGGGCCTGCCCGACCACCCGAGCCACCGGGTGGCCTCCCGGCTGCTGACGGACCACGGCGGACTGCTCGCCTTCGAGGTCGACGGCGGCCACGGGGCCGCCCGCCGGTTCGTCGACCGGGTGACCCTGGCCCAGTCGAGCACCGCCCTCGGCGGCATGGAGACCCGGGTCCACCATCCGGAGGGCTCCGTCCTGCGCGCGGTCGGCGCGGGCGAGGGAACGGTCCGGGTCTCGGTGGGCATCGAGGACCTCGACCACATCTGGTCCGACTTCGTCCACGCGCTCCCCTCGCCCTGGTAGCGGAGGGCTCCCGGCGCGGGTCGCCCGCCGGGGCGGTACGCAGAAGGCCCCCGGACCGATGGTCCGGGGGCCTTCACGCTGTGGGGCTAACAGGATTTGAACCTGTGGCCTCATCCTTATCAGGGATGCGCTCTAACCAACTGAGCTATAGCCCCTCCGCGCGCTGCGCTGACCTCTGAAGATTAGCGCACGACGCGCCCAGTCCCAAAATCGGTGGTCGGCCCCCGGGCGGGGGCCGTGGGCACCGGCTCCGCCGGGGCTACTCGTCCTCGGCGAGGGTCAGCTCGATGCCGCCGACGAAGCCGGCGGAGAGGTTGTAGATGAAGGCGCCGAGGGTGGCCAGCGCGGTGGCGAGCACCACGTCGATCACCGCGATGATGCTGGTGAACATCAGCACCCGTGGCAGCGACAGGAACGACTGGAGGTCGAAGCCGTTCGACTCGTTGGAGCCGGTGGCCTCCGAGATCGTGCCGCCGACCGTCGAGAACACGCCCATCGCGTCCATGACCATCCACAGCACGGCCGCGGCGATGACCGTGCAGATCCCGAGGGCGATGGAGAGCAGGAAGCTGACCTTCATCACGGACCACGGGTCGGCCTTGGCGACCCGCAGCCGCGCCTTGCGGGTGCGGGGCGTGGTGCGCGCACCGGTCCGCGGCCGGCGGACGGCGTCCCCCGGGGTCGTCTGGTACGCCTGGGGCGGGTGGTAGGGCTGGGCGGGCTGCTGGGGGCGTTCGCCCGGCAGCGGGCCCTCGGCACCGGTGGTGCCGCCGGTCGCGGTGGTGGCTCCCGCGGAGGACCCTCCCGGGTACCCCTCGTGCTGCTGGGTCCGGGGACCTCGGGTGTCCGTCACAGTTCCCCCCTGGGAGACGTGGGATTCTTCGTCGGACGCGGGAGGACCCGCGGCGGAGCCCCGGGCGCCGTCCTCACCGGCGCGCGTGCCGGTGGGTGCGGCGGACCGGGTCGGTCGACCCGCCGCCCCGGCGCCCGTGGCTCCGCTCACGTGTCCCTCCTCGCGCTACTCGGCCGCGGGCACCGTGCCCTCGTCCGTGCCCCGGTCCGCACCGCTGGTGCCCGTGACCTCGGCTGCCGCACCGGTGCCCACACCGTCCTCGGCGTCCTCACCGTCGACCTCTTCGGCCTCACGACCGGCCTCGGCGTTGCGCGCGATGCCGACCACGGCGTCGCGCTTGCCCAGGTTGATCAGTTGGACGCCCATGGTGTCACGGCCCGTCTCCCTGACCTCGTTGACTCGCGTGCGAATCACACCGCCGCCGAGCGTGATGGCGAGGATCTCGTCCGTCTCCTCGACCACCAGCGCACCGACCAGCGAACCGCGGTCCTCCACGATCTTGGCGGCCTTGATGCCGAGGCCGCCGCGCCCCTGGACGCGGTACTCGTCGACGGGGGTGCGCTTGGCGTACCCGCCGTCGGTGGCGGTGAAGACGAACGTACCGGGCCGGACGACGTTCATCGAGAGGAGTTGGTCGCCCTCGCGGAAACTCATGCCCTTCACCCCGGAGGTGGCCCGCCCCATCGGGCGCAGCGACTCGTCCGTCGCGGTGAACCGGATCGACTGGGCCTTCTTGCTGATGAGCAGCAGGTCGTCGTCGGCGGAGACCAGTTCGGCGCCGATCAGCTCGTCGTCGGAGCCGTCCTCGGTCTCTCGCAGGTTGATCGCGATGACGCCGCCGGAGCGGGGCGAGTCGTAGTCCTTCAGCGGGGTCTTCTTGACCAGCCCGGCCTTGGTGGCAAGCACCAGGTAGGGCGCCGCCTCGTAGTCGCGGACGGCGAGGATCTCGGCGATCGCCTCGTCCGGCTGGAAGGCCAGCAGGTTGGCGACGTGCTGACCGCGGGCGTCCCGGCCGGCGTCCGGGAGTTCGTACGCCTTCGCCCGGTAGACCCGCCCCTTGTTGGTGAAGAACAGCAGCCAGTGGTGGGTGGTCGAGACGAAGAAGTGGTCGACGATGTCGTCTTCCTTGAGCTTCGTCCCGCGCACGCCCTTGCCGCCCCGCTTCTGGGAGCGGTAGTCGTGGGTCTTGGTCCGCTTGACGTAGCCGCCGCGGGAGATGGTGACGACGATGTCCTCCTCGGCGATCAGGTCCTCAATGGACATGTCACCGTCGAAGGGCACCAGCTGGCTGCGCCGGTCCTCGCCGTACTTCTCGACGATCGCCGCGAGTTCCTCGCTGATGATGCCGCGCTGACGCACCGGCGAGGCGAGGATCGCGTTGTACTCGGTGATCTTCGCCTGGAGCTCGTCGTGCTCCTGGATGATCTTCTGGCGTTCCAGGGCGGCGAGCCGGCGCAGCTGCATCTCCAGGATGGCGTTCGCCTGGATCTCGTCGATCTCCAGCAGCCCCATCAGGCCCGAGCGCGCCACGTCCACGGTGTCGCTGCGCCGGATGAGGGCGATGACCTCGTCGATGGCGTCCAGGGCCTTCAGCAGGCCGCGCAGGATGTGGGCGCGCTCCTCGGCCTTGCGCAGCCGGAAGCGGGTGCGCCGGACGACGACCTCGACCTGGTGGTTCACCCAGTGGCGGATGAACGCGTCCAGCGAGAGGGTGCGCGGCACCCCGTCGACCAGGGCCAGCATGTTGGCGCCGAAGTTGGCCTGGAGGTCGGTGTGCTTGTAGAGGTTGTTGAGGACGACCTTGGCGACCGCGTCCCGCTTGAGCACGATGACCAGGCGCTGGCCGGTGCGGGAGCTGGTCTCGTCGCGGACGTCCGCGATCCCGCCGATCCTGCCGTCCTTGACCAGGTCGGCGATCTTCTGGGCGAGGTTGTCCGGGTTGACCTGGTAGGGCAGCTCGGTGACCACCAGGCACTGGCGGTTCTGGATCTCCTCGACCTCGACCACCGCGCGCATGGTGATGGAGCCGCGACCGGTGCGGTACGCCTCCTCGATGCCCTTGCGGCCGACCACCAGGGCGCCGGTCGGGAAGTCCGGGCCCTTGATCCGCTCGATCAGCGCGTCCAGCAGTTCCTCGTGGCTGGCCTCCGGGTGCTCCAGGCACCACTGGGCGCCGGAGGCGACCTCGCGCAGGTTGTGCGGCGGGATGTTGGTGGCCATGCCGACCGCGATGCCGGCGGCACCGTTGATCAGCAGGTTGGGGAAGCGGGCCGGCAGGACGGTCGGCTCCTGGGAGCGGCCGTCGTAGTTGTCCGTGAAGTCGACGGTCTCCTCGTCGATGTCCCGGACCATCTCCATGGACAGCGGCGCCAGCTTGCACTCGGTGTAGCGCATGGCGGCGGCCGGGTCGTTGCCCGGGGAGCCGAAGTTGCCGTTGGAATCCACCAGCGGCATCCGCATCGACCACGGCTGCGCGAGGCGGACCAGCGCGTCGTAGATCGAGGAGTCGCCGTGCGGGTGGTAGTTGCCCATGACGTCGCCGACGACGCGGGCGCACTTGTAGAAGCCCTTCTCGGGCCGGTAGCCGCCGTCGTACATGGCGTACAGCACGCGGCGGTGCACGGGCTTGAGGCCGTCACGGACGTCCGGCAGCGCGCGCGACACGATGACGGACATCGCGTAGTCGAGGTACGAGCGCTGCATCTCCGTTTCGAGCCCGACGGGCTCGATGCGCACCGTGGTGCCCTCGGTGTCGGGAGCGCCTGCGGGGTTCTGGTCGGTCATTGCTGGTGCGGGTCCTTTCTGTGCGGTCGGACGGAGACCGACTCAGATGTCGAGGAAGCGGACGTCCTTGGCGTTGCGCTGGATGAACTGGCGACGGGCCTCGACGTCCTCGCCCATCAGGACGGAGAAGAGGTCGTCGGCCTGGGCGGCGTCGTCCAGGGTGACCTGGCCGAGGACGCGGTGCTCGATGTCCATGGTGGTGACCCGCAGCTCCTCGGCGTTCATCTCGCCGAGGCCCTTGAAGCGCTGGATCGAGTCCTCCTTGATCCGCTTGCCGCTCTGCCGGCCCAGGTCGATCAGGGCGTCCCGCTCCCGGTCGGAGTAGGCGTACTCGAAGTCGTCCCGACCCCACTTGATCTTGTAGAGCGGGGGGCGGGACAGGTAGACGTGCCCGGCCTCGACCAGCGGACGCATGAAGCGGAACAGGAAGGTCAGCAGCAGGGTGTTGATGTGCTGGCCGTCGACGTCGGCGTCCGCCATCAGGATGATCTTGTGATAGCGGAGCTTCTCGATGTCGAAGTCCTCGTGGACCCCGGTGCCGAAGGCCGAGATCAGCGCCTGGATCTCCTGGTTGTGGAGGATCTTGTCGATCCGGGCCTTCTCCACGTTCAGGATCTTGCCGCGGATGGGCAGGATGGCCTGGTACATCGGGTCCCGGCCGGACTTGGCCGAGCCGCCGGCGGAGTCGCCCTCGACGATGAAGATCTCGCACTTGGTGGGGTCGTTGGACTGGCAGTCGGAGAGCTTGCCGGGCAGCGAAGCGGTCTCCAGCAGGCCCTTGCGCCGGGTCAGGTCGCGCGCCTTGCGGGCCGCCACCCGGGCGGTGGCCGCCTGGATGCCCTTGCGGATGATGTCCGCGGCCTCGTTGGGGTTGCGGTCCAGCCAGTCGTTGAGGTGCTCGTAGACGGCCTTCTGGACGAAGGTCTTGGCCTCCGTGTTGCCCAGCTTGGTCTTGGTCTGGCCCTCGAACTGAGGCTCGCCGAGCTTGACCGAGATGATCGCCGTCAGGCCCTCGCGGATGTCGTCGCCGGTGAGGTTGTCGTCCTTCTCCCGCAGCAGCTTCTTGTCCCGCGCGTACTTGTTGATCAGCGAGGTCAGGGCCGCCCGGAAGCCCTCCTCGTGGGTGCCGCCCTCATGGGTGTGGATGATGTTGGCGAACGAGTACACGCCCTCGCTGTAGCCGCTGTTCCACTGCATGGCGACTTCGAGGGAGAGGCTCTTGTCCTTGTCCTCCGCCTCCAGGTCGATGACGGTCTGGTGGACCACCTCGCCCTTGCGGGAGTTGAGGTACTTCACGAAGTCGACGATGCCGCCCTCGTAGTGGTACGTCACCGTGCGGGCCTGGGCGTCCGTGTCGTCGCTGGGTTGGCCGGTGTCCGCCCCGCTGGTGGCCTTGGCGGAGTCGCGCTCGTCGGTGAGCCGCAGGGTCAGGCCCTTGTTGAGGAAGGCCATCTCCTGGAAGCGCCGGGAGAGCGTCTCGAAGGAGTACTCGGTGGTCTCGAAGACGTCCGGGTCGGCCCAGAAGGTGACCGAGGTGCCCGTCTCCTCCGTCGCCGCGCCCCGCGCCAGCGGCGCGGTGGGGACGCCCGTCTTGTAGTCCTGCGTCCAGTGGTGGCCGTCCGTCTTGATCTCGACGGAGACCTTGCTGGAGAGCGCGTTCACCACGGAGACGCCCACGCCGTGCAGACCGCCGGAGACCGCGTACCCGCCGCCGCCGAACTTGCCGCCGGCGTGCAGCACCGTCAGCACGACCTCGACGGCCGGCTTGCCCTCGGAGGGCACGATGCCGACCGGGATGCCGCGGCCGTTGTCGACCACCCGCACCCCGCCGTCGGCGAGGATCGTGACGTCGATGGTGTCCGCGTGCCCGGCCAGCGCCTCGTCCACGGAGTTGTCGACCACCTCGTACACCAGGTGGTGCAGACCCCGCTCACCGGTCGAGCCGATGTACATGCCGGGGCGCTTGCGGACGGCGTCCAGACCTTCGAGGACGGTGATCGCACTCGCGTCGTACGACGCGCCGTCCGCCGCGGGGGCGTCGGGCGCTGCGGGTACGACCGGGTCGGCCGGTGCGGAGCCGGCGGCCCCGGCGGGTTCGCCGGTTCCGGTGGACGGGATGTTCTCGTTGGGGTTGCCGGAATCGGCCACGAAGCGCCCTTTCTGGCACAGCACAAGCCAGGCTCCCGGCAATGGCCGGAGCGGCTGCGGCGTGTTGCGTTGGTAAGCCTGTATCAGCGTTGCTCGGTGTGTGTCCCACGAGTGGGGCGGGATTGTCCTCCAGTCTACCGGTAGCGCTGACAGTGATGGGGCTTTGCAGGTGCCTGAGTCCGCATGTGCCGCCCTGAACCGGTCTCTTCTGACTCCCCATATGCGCCCCCGGGGCTGAAGTGGTCCAGAGCGGCACTCAGCGCTTCGGCCCGTCAACCACCAGCAACCGTCGGCGACAGCCGCCCCGCCCCGGACCCGACCGGCGCCGGCGAACCCGGCGCACCGCGGGTCCAAACGGGCCGCAGCGGCCCAGGAAAGCGCCCTTCACCTGCGGAAACGTAGACGTCGCGGCTGCCCGGCCGGACGGTGCGGCACGGGACGGGCGGCCCGCGGCTCAGCCGTAGGTGTCCCCGGGCCCGCTGCTGCCCGGCGCCCGCAACGGACCGTAGCGGTGGCCCGGGCCCACCGGACCCACCACCTTGATCAACTTCACCGTGCCGTGGCCCAGGTCCTCGTTGAGCCGGGCCAGCACCTGCGGGGTCAGCAACCGCAGCTGGGTCGCCCACGCGGTGGAGTCGCACTGCACCACCAGCACCCGCGCCTCCTCGTCGTACCGCTGCGGAACGCAGTGCTTGGCGAGGTCCTCCCCGACGAGCTGGGGCCAGCGCCCCATCACCCCGCCGACCGCCGCCGGAGCCTCCCAGCCCCGCTCGGTGATGAGCCGGTTGATGGCCGCACCGAGCGCCATCGGGTCCCGCCCGTCCCCCCGCGCACCGGAGCGCAGCCCGCCCCGCCGCGCCTGCCGCCGCTGGGCCGTGGCGTCCCCCCGGGCCCGCGCCTGCTCCTTCGCCGCCCGCAGCGCCACCCGGGCGAGGTCCACCCCGCTCGGCCCGCCGGCGGGCGCCACGGGCGGCGGGCCGGCCGCCGGGGCGGGGGCCGCGGGAGCGCCGAAGCCCGGCGCTCCGGACCCGGCAAGGTCGCCGAAGCCGTTCACCGTCGCTCCACCCCGCCCCCGGCCACCGCGTACCGGGCGCCGGTGAGCACCCCGGGCACGTCCTCCTCCACCGCCGCCGTCACCAGGACCTGTTCGCCCGGGGCCACCAGGTCGGCGAGGCGCTCCCGACGTCGCGCGTCGAGTTCCGCGAAGACGTCGTCCAGCACCAGCACCGGCTCGTTGCCCTCGGCGCGCAGCAGTTCGTACGAGGCGAGCCGCAGGGCCAGCGCGAACGACCAGGACTCGCCGTGGCTGGCGTACCCCTTCGCGGGCAGCCGGCCGAGCCTCAGCACCAGGTCGTCGCGGTGCGGCCCGACCAGGGTGACGCCGCGCTCCACCTCCTGTTTGCGGGCCTCGCCCAGCGCGTCCAGGAGTTGCCCGTACAGCTCCTCCCGGCCGGCCGCCGGCCCCGGCGCGGAGCACTTGTACTCCAGTGCGAGGGGCCCGCCGCCAGGGGCGAGCTGTTCGTAGGCCTTGTCGGCCAGCGGTTCGAGGGCGGCGACCAGGTCCGTCCGCTGGGCGAGGAGTTCGGCACCGGCCCGGGCGAGGTGCTGGTCCCACACGTCCAGGGTCGACAGGTCCGCGCCGCGCCCGCCGTGCCGGCGGGCGAGCGCCGCCGACTTCAGCAGGGTGTTGCGCTGCTTGAGGACGCGTTCGTAGTCCGCACGCACACCGGCCATCCGCGGGACGCGCGCGGTGACCAGTTCGTCGAGGAAGCGCCGGCGCTCGCCCGGGTCGCCCTTCACCAGCGCGAGGTCCTCCGGCGCGAACAGCACCGTGCGCACGATGCCCAGCACGTCGCGGGGCCTGACCTGCGAGGAGCGGTTGACGCGGGCGCGGTTGGCCCGACCGGGGTTGATCTCCAGTTCGACGAGCTGCTGCCGATCGCCCTGCCGGACCGCGGCCCGGACCACGGCCCGTTCGGCGCCCATCCGCACCAGCGGGGCGTCCGAGGCGACCCGGTGGCTGCCGAGGGTGGCGAGGTAGCCGACCGCTTCGACCAGATTGGTCTTGCCCTGCCCGTTGGGGCCCACGAACGCGGTGACGCCGGGGTCGAGCGGAACCTCGACCCCGGCGTACGAACGGAAGTCGACCAACGACAGGTGCGTGACGTGCATGGTCGCGGCCGACCTCCCTCGGTGCGGTGGCCCCGCGGCGGCGGAGCGGCGACGGGGGCGGAACGACCCCGGTCGCGAACGGTTGTCAGACGGCCCCGGTGCGGGCCCGCGGGGCGCGCGGCCCGCCCGGAGGGGCCGGGTCAGGCCTTCTCGACCGCGTGGCCGCCGAACTGGTTGCGCAGCGCGGCGATCATCTTCATCTGCGGCGAGTCGTCCTGGCGGGAGGCGAAGCGGGCGAACAGCGAGGCGGTGATCGCGGGCAGCGGCACCGAGTTGTCGATCGCGGCCTCGACCGTCCAACGGCCCTCGCCGGAGTCCTGGGCGTAGCCCCGCAGCCCTTCGAGGTGCTCGTCCTCGTCGAGGGCGTTGACCGCGAGGTCGAGCAGCCAGGAGCGGATCACGGTGCCCTCCTGCCAGGAGCGGAAGACCTCGCGCACGTCGGTCACCGACTGCACGGCCTCCAGCAGCTCCCAGCCCTCGGCGTACGCCTGCATCATCGCGTACTCGATGCCGTTGTGGACCATCTTGGCGAAGTGGCCGGCGCCGACCTTGCCCGCGTGGACCGAGCCGAACTCGCCCTCCGGCTTGAGCGCGTCGAAGATCGGCTGGACCTTGGCGACGTTCTCCTTGTCGCCGCCGTACATCAGCGCGTAGCCGTTCTCCAGGCCCCAGACGCCACCGGAGACCCCGCAGTCCACGAAGCCGATGCCCTTGAGGCCCAGCTCCACCGCGTGCTTCTCGTCGTCCGTCCACCGCGAGTTGCCGCCGTCGACGACCACGTCGCCGGGGGACAGGAGCGCGGCCAGCTCGTCGATGGTGGACTGGGTGGCGGCGCCCGCCGGGACCATCACCCACACCACGCGCGGGCCCTTGAGCTTGCCCACCAGCTCTTCGAGGCTGTGGACGTCGGCGAGGTCCGGGTTGCGGTCGTATCCGATGACGGTGTGGCCGGCGCGGCGGATGCGCTCGCGCATGTTGCCGCCCATTTTGCCGAGGCCGACGAGACCGAGCTCCATCAGTGGTTCCTTAAAGTCGCGATGTGGCGTGCGGACACAGTGGTGTTCCTGCGCCCGACCCTACGCCCGCGGCCTTGTGCACAGCTGTGGGTACGGCCGCTCATACGTATCCCCACCTGCGGATCTTCCCCCTGGTGGCGGCCCGGCCCCGGGGACCGGACGCAGCTGCGGCGTCCTCGGGTCCACCGGGCCGGCACCGGCCGGGGCGTGCCGGGTCAGCCGGAGAGGCGGACCGGCATGATCAGGTACTTGTACGCCTCGTCCGCCTCGGCGTCCACCGCGGGACGGCCGCTGAGCAGGGCGGGCTTGGTGGAGGTCGTGAACGACAGCTGGGCCACCGGGGAGTCGATGGCGCTGAGCCCGTCGAGGAGGAAGGTCGGGTTGAAGGCGATGGAGATGTCATCGCCCTCCAGCACCGCGTCGACCCGCTCCACGGCCTGGGCGTCGTCGCTGGAGCCGGCCTCCAGGATCAGCACGCCCTGCTCGAAGCTCAGTCGCACCGGGGTGTTGCGCTCGGCCACCAGGGCCACGCGCTTGACTGCCTCCACGAAGGGGGCGGTCTCGATCACGGCGACCGAGTTGAACTCGGTCGGGAACAGCGTGCGGTACTTCGGCAGGTCGCCCTCCAGCAGCCGGGTGGTGGTGCGGCGGCCGGCGCCCTCGAAGCCGATCAGGCCCTCGCCCGAGCCGGAGCCGGACAGGGCGATGGTGACGCTGTCCCCGCTGGTCAGCGCCTTCGCGGTGTCCAGCAGGGTCTTCGCGGGCACCAGGGCGACCGCGGAGGAGTCCGGGACCTCGGGCTTCCACAGGAACTCGCGCACCGCGAAGCGGTAGCGGTCGGTGGAGGCCAGGGTGACCGTGTCGCCCTCGATCTCGATGCGCACGCCGGTGAGCACCGGGAGGGTGTCGTCGCGGCCGGCGGCGATGGCCACCTGGGCCGCGGCGGCGGCGAAGACCTCGCCCGGCACGGTGCCGGTCGCGGACGGCATCTGCGGCAGCGCCGGGTACTCCTCCACCGGCAGGGTGTGGAGGGTGAAGCGGGAGGAGCCGCAGAGCACCGTGGCCCGAACCCCGTCGGTGGAGATCTCCACCGGGCGGTTGGGCAGGGCGCGGCAGATGTCGGCGAGCAGTCGGCCGGAGACCAGGACGGTGCCGTCCTCCTCGATCTCCGCGTCGACCGAGACCCGTGCGGAGACCTCGTAGTCGAAGCTGGAGAGGCTGAGGGCGCCGTCCTCGGCCTTCAACAGAAGGCCGGCCAGGACCGGCGCCGGGGGACGGGCCGGGAGACTGCGCGCCGCCCACGCCACTGCTTCCGCGAGTACGTCGCGTTCCACCCGGATCTTCACCTAAGCCCGCCTCCTGTGTTGCTGGCCGCTCGCGCCCCGTGGGGGTCGTCCCGCTGTCCGTGCGGCGGTGCCGTTCGTCGCCCCGCCGTTTTCGTCGTCCCCAGGGTGGGGAGGACTCCGGGACCAGTCTGACTCACCGGACTGACAGTAGGTGCCGCTCGCGGTCAAGTCGCGCGAACGGCTCGCGGGCCGCCGGAGCCGAGTTGTCCACACCCCAGGCTTCGAAGCGAATTCCCCGGTAACTCTAGTCGGTAGTAGTAGTAGGGCCTGTGGATACCGTGGATAACCCCGTTCGCGCAGCTCAGCAGCGGTTTTTTGTCCACCGGGCCTGTGGGCGGTGGGGGTGGATAACCTCGCCTCGCTGTGGACGACCAGAAGTTGTGCACACCCCATGCACAGGGAGGGCCGGGTTCTCCCCAGCGCCGTCCCCAGTTTTGCCCCCGTTCCCCACAGGGCAACCCGCCACTTCGATGTGACGCCTTTCACTCGCCACGGTGACGAGGCGCGTTGGGTTGCCGAACAGTGGACAGCGCTGTGGAGAAGCCCCTCGGAGCTGGGGACAACCGGCGCTGAGCTGTGGGCGAGCGGTGGACAACGGGGTGGGGCCCTCGGGGCGCGATCGCTTGTCCACATCCTGTGGAGAGTGGTTGTCCACGAATCCACACCCCCGTGAGCTGGGCTGATGATCGTCACCGGGCACAGCCTGTGGACACCGTTGGGATAACTCCGCAGTCCCCAAGGTGTGGAAACGAAAAAGTCCCCTGATCTGTGGAGAACACCCGTAACCCCCCGTGGGATTCGAACAGCCGCGGCCGGGGCGCCCGGCCGCGGTCGCCCCGGCCGTCGGGCGTCCGGCTCCCTCCCTGGGGCTCCGGAGGCCGTCCCCCGGGCCCGGACGGCCCCGGACCGCGGTCGGCCCCGGGCCCCGGACCGCGGTCGCCCCGGTCGCCGTGGAAGGCCCCGGGGCAGGGCCCGTGCGGCCGGACACGACGACGCCCGCACCCGTGGGGCACACGGGTGCGGGCGTGGGTACCGCCGGGGCTCAGCCGTTCTTGATGCGGTTGGTCAGCTCGGTGACCTGGTTGTAGATGGACCGCCGCTCGGCCATCAGCGCCCGGATCTTCCGGTCCGCGTGCATCACCGTCGTGTGGTCGCGGCCCCCGAACTGCGCCCCGATCTTCGGCAGCGACAGGTCCGTCAGCTCCCGGCACAGGTACATCGCGATCTGCCGCGCGGTCACCAGCACCCGGCTGCGGGAGGACCCGCACAGGTCGTCCACCGTCAGCCCGAAGTAGTCGGCGGTCGCCGCCATGATCGCCGTCGCGGTGATCTCCGGCGCCGAGTCCTCGCCGCCGGGGATCAGGTCCTTCAGCACGATCTCGGTCAGCCCCAGGTCCACCGGCTGCCGGTTCAGCGAGGCGAAGGCGGTCACCCGGATCAGGGCGCCCTCCAACTCGCGGATGTTGCGGGAGATCCGGGAGGCGATGAACTCCAGCACCTCCGGCGGAGCGTTCAGCTGCTCCTGGACCGCCTTCTTGCGCAGGATCGCGATCCGCGTCTCCAGCTCGGGCGGCTGCACATCGGTGAGCAACCCCCACTCGAACCGGTTGCGGAGCCGGTCCTCCAGGGTCACCAGCTGCTTCGGCGGCCGGTCCGAGGAGAGCACGATCTGCTTGTTGGCGTTGTGGAGGGTGTTGAAGGTGTGGAAGAACTCCTCCTGGGTCGACTCCTTGTCCGCGAGGAACTGGATGTCGTCGACCAGCAGGATGTCCATCTCGCGGTAGCGCTTGCGGAAGCTGTCGCCCTTGCCGTCGCGGATGGAGTTGATGAACTCGTTGGTGAACTCCTCGGAACTGACGTACCGCACCCGGGTGCCCGGGTAGAGGCTGCGTGCGTAGTGCCCGATCGCGTGCAGCAGATGGGTCTTCCCGAGGCCCGACTCCCCGTAGATGAAGAGCGGGTTGTACGCCTTCGCCGGGGCCTCGGCGACCGCCACCGCCGCGGCGTGCGCGAACCGGTTCGAGGCGCCGATGACGAAGGTGTCGAACAGGTACTTGGGGTTCAGCCGGGCCGTGGGCTCCCCCGGACCGCCGGTGGACTGGCCGCCGCCGGGCACACCGCTCCCGGTCGGCCCGCCGTGCGGCACCGGCGCACCGGGACGCCGGGGCGGGCCGCCGGGCCCGCCGCGCCCCTCGGACGGGGACGCCGGGGCGTCGAAGCGGCCCGGTCCCCCGTGCGGAGCCTCGGAGGGCTCCCCGCGCTCGCCGGGGTGGCCCGCCCGTCCGGGGGCGCCCTCGTACGGGCGGCGCCGCTGTTCGTACGGCGGGCGGTCCCCGTCGTAGGCCGGCCGCTCCTGGTCGTAGGGCCCGTGCTCGCCCTCGTACGCGGAACGGTCCGGGGCGTAGCCGGTCCGCTCCGGTGCGCCGCGGTAGTCGAGCTCCTGCTGGCCGGGGGAGGCGTAGGGATCGCGCTCCGGGAAGCCGAGCCGCTGCTGGCGCCAGCCGTAGTCGTCCTGCGGACGGGGCCAGGCGCCCGGCTCGGGGCGCTGGTAGTCCGGATAGGCGGGGCGCACGATCGGCAGCTGGTCGGCCCGGCGGCCCGGGTGCTGCTCCCCTGCACCCGGCTGGTCCGAGGGTCCGCCCGGGTGCTCGTCCGGGGCCCGACGGCCGTAGCCGTCGTACGGGTCCCGGTGCGGACGGGCGGGGGGCTCGGGCTCCTCGTAGCGCTGGGGCGGGACGGGCGCCGCGGTCGGCTCGGCGCCGGCGGACTCGTCGACGGTGATCGCGATCCGGATGGGGCGCCCGCACTCCCGGCTCAGCGTCTCGCTGACGATCGGGGCGAGCCGGCCCTCCAACACGTTCTTGGCGAACTCGTTGGGCACGGCCAGCAGCGCGGTGTCGAGCACCAGCGCCAGCGGCTGGCACCGCTTGATCCAGTGCTCGTCCTTCGTCTCGACCCCCTGTCCGCGACCCTCCCCGAGGAGTTGTTCCAGTACGCGTGGCCACACTGCGGCAAGATCGGCAGGTACGTCAGCCACGGGGCACGCTCTCTCACGGGTCCCCGGCGGTCTTCGGGGACGGGTTGGAAGGAAACTCGGGAGATCGAGGGCCCGGAGTCGGCAGGCCGGGAACGATCGGGCGGGGCGGGAGGTCCGGCCGTTGGACGAGACGGAGACGAATCGGGGTCAAGTCACGGTAGTCAGGGCGACCGGTGCGGTTCAAGTTGTTGTCCACAGGCTGTGCACAGTGTCCCCCAGTCTGCGGCAGCGAGGGGACACGCTGCCACCGCGGAGCCCGGAACCCCGGGCCCTGCGGCCCCGACGACCGCGCCGGCCCGCCCCGGGTGCGGCCTCCGGACCGCTGGTTTGACCTGACGGTCCGGCCGCGCGTACCGTAACCAGGTCGAGTTGTCGATGGCTGCTGCCGCCTGCCTCCGATGGGCACAGATCACCTCTCAGTGATCGTGAAAGCGGTGCACTCGGGCGTAATACGAGCTTCTCGTGGGCGCACGGTGACAGCCAGGCGGCAACGGTCCCCGACAACCACCGAGTCATTTCTGGAGCCCCCGAGTGAGCAAGCGCACTTTCCAGCCGAACAACCGTCGTCGCGCCAAGACCCACGGCTTCCGGCTGCGGATGCGCACCCGTGCCGGCCGCGCGATCCTCGCGTCCCGCCGTAGCAAGGGTCGCGCCCGCCTGTCCGCCTGATCCCAGTCAGGTCATGACGTCGTGCTGCCTTCCGAGCATCGGCTGAGGCGGCGCGAGGACTTCGCGACCGCGGTACGTCGAGGACGCCGGGCCGGCCGCCCCTTCCTCGTCGTCCACCTACGCAGCGGTGCCACCGACCCGCACGCGCCCGGGGAGAGCGTCTCCCCGCCGCGTGCGGGTTTCGTCGTGAGCAAAGCCGTCGGCGGCGCGGTCGTGCGCAACACCGTGAAGCGACGGCTCCGCCACCTGATGCGCGACCGCATCGACCGGCTGCCCCCCGGTAGCCTGGTGGTCGTGCGCGCATTGCCCGGCGCGGGCGACGCCGATCCCGCGCACCTGGCCCGAGACCTCGATGCCGCACTCCAGCGGCTCCTGGGAGGCGGTACGCGATGAAGTACCCGCTGCTGGCTCTGATCAAGCTGTACCAGTGGACCATCAGTCCGTTGCTCGGACCGGTCTGCAAGTACTACCCGTCGTGTTCCCACTACGGCTACCAGGCCATCGACCGGCACGGAGCGATCAAGGGCACGGCACTGACCGCCTGGCGGATTCTGCGGTGCAATCCGTGGTCGCTCGGCGGAGTCGACCATGTTCCGCCGCGCAAGCGTCCGCGGTGGCACGAAATGCTGCGCGACGCCTGGCGCGGACGCAAGGGCGGGAACGCCGCCCTCGGCGCCGTCGGGGATGACCACGCCCCCGTGAGCCCGGCCGCCGAGACCCCGTCCCATGCTCAAGGAGCCTGATTAGTGGATGACATCGTCAGTTCGATCGCAGGTTTGTTCAGCTTCATCACCACGCCTGTCTCCTGGGTGATCGTCCAGTTCCACAAGCTGTTCGGCGCGATCTTCGGTCCCGACACGGGCTGGGCCTGGGGTCTGTCGATCATGTGCCTGGTGATCCTCATCCGGATCTGCCTGATCCCGCTCTTCGTGAAGCAGATCAAGGCGACGCGGGCCATGCAGACGCTCCAGCCCGAGATGAAGAAGATCCAGGAGCGCTACAAGAACGACAAGCAGCGTCAGTCCGAAGAGATGATGAAGCTGTACAAGGAGTCGGGCACCAACCCGCTCTCCTCGTGCCTTCCCATCCTGGCGCAGTCGCCGTTCTTCTTCGCCCTGTACCACGTGCTCAGCAGCATCGCGTCGAACAAGACCGTCGGCGTCATCGACCAGTCGCTGCTGGAGAGCGCGCAGAAGGCGCACATCTTCGGCGCCCCGCTGGCCGCGAAGTTCATGGACAGCGCGGAGAAGGTGCAGAGCCTCGACTCCACGCTGCTGAACGTGCGTGTCGTCACCGCGATCATGATCATCCTGATGTCGCTGTCGCAGTTCTACACGCAGCGCCAGCTGATGACCAAGAACGTCGACACCACGGTGAAGACGCCCTTCATGCAGCAGCAGAAGATGCTGATGTACGTCTTCCCGGTCATCTTCGCCGTCTTCGGTGTCAACTTCCCGGTCGGTGTCCTCGTCTACTGGCTGACCACCAACGTGTGGACCATGGGCCAGCAGATGTACGTGATCCGGCAGAACCCCACCCCGGGCAGCAAGGCGCAGGGCGTGTACCTGGAGCGCCTGCTGAAGCAGGTCACGAACAAGAAGAAGATCGGCAACCGGCGGGACCGCGCGGCAGTGAAGATCATCGTGGCGAAGGGGCGCGACCGCAACGAGAACGAGCGCCGCTTCATCAACGGTCTCTCCAAGGTCGGCCTTGCCGCCCAGCCGGACGGTGCCGTGATGGTCAGCGATGTGGTGACCACCGAGGCGGAGGAAGGCCCCACCGGTACCGGTCGGCGTCAGCAGCCGAAGCGGCAGTCGAAGTCCCAGCGGCAGTCTCGACACCCGGACCAGTCGGGCGCCCCGGAGCCCTCCGAGGACGAGGCGAAGCCCACCAAGCCCAAGCCCGCCGGCGGCCAGCCCGGCTCCGGTACCCGCAGCAGGGCCAAGAGTGGCCAGCGCAAGGGTCCGCACCGTCCATCGCACCCCTCCAAGAAGTAAGAAGGAGTCCATTCCGTGACGGAAGGCACCATCTCCGCCGCCGCTGAAGGCGACACCCTCACCCGCCTTGAGCAGGAGGGTGAGATCGCAGCGGACTACCTCGAGGGTCTGCTGGACATCGCTGATCTGGACGGCGACATCGACATGGACGTCGAGGCCGACCGCGCCGCGGTGTCGATCATCAGCGAGGGCGGTCGTGATCTCCAGAAGCTCGTCGGCCGCGAGGGCGAGGTCCTGGAGGCCCTTCAGGAACTGACCCGGCTCGCAGTGCACCGGGAGACCGGCGACCGTAGCCGACTGATGCTCGACATCGCTGGATACCGCGCGAAGAAGCGCACGGAACTGTCGGAACTGGGCGCCCAGGCCGCGGCGGACGTGAAGAACACCGGCGAGGCGGTCAAGCTCAAGCCGATGACTCCCTTCGAGCGCAAGGTCGTCCACGACGCGGTCAAGGCCGCCGGTCTGCGGAGCGAGTCCGAGGGCGAGGAGCCGCAGCGCTTCGTCGTCGTGCTCCCGGCCTGATCGAGACCCCCCGGCCCCGTCTGTGTACAGACGGGGCCGGTCTGTCAGTTCCCAACGGTAGGAAGGACGGTCCCCGTGACGGACACAGCGGAACTCCCGCCGGCGCCCGAGCAGGCCCGTGAGGTGTTCGGCGATCGTTTCCACGACGCCGTCCGGTACGCCGAGTTGCTGGCCGAGGCAGGAGTTCGACGCGGACTCATCGGTCCGCGCGAGGTGCCCCGACTCTGGGAACGACACCTGCTGAACTGCGCGGTCCTCTCCGAGGTGGTGCCGAAGGGCGTCACCGTCTGCGACGTGGGTTCCGGTGCCGGCCTGCCGGGCATTCCGCTGGCCCTGGTCCGCCCGGATCTGAAGATCACCTTGCTGGAGCCCCTGCTGCGCCGCACCAACTTCCTGAACGAGGTGGTGGAGCTGCTGGGCCTGGACCACGTGACCGTGGTGCGCGGTCGGGCCGAAGAGGTCCTCGGCAAGCTGACCCCGGTTCATGTGGTGACGGCACGTGCGGTGGCCCCGTTGGACCGCCTGGCTGCCTGGGGGGTGCCGCTGCTCCGTCCCTACGGGGAGATGCTGCTCCTGAAGGGCGACACCGCGGAGTCCGAGGTCAAGAACGCCGGCGCGGCACTCAGCAAGCTCGGTGCCGAGCGGACCTCCGTCCTCCACGTCGGTGAAGGCGTCGTGGATCCCCTCTCGACGGTGGTGCGGGTCGAGGTCGGGGAAAGCCCCGGCGGAGTCCGTTTCGCGGCGAAGCGCGCGAAGGCCGCCCGGACCAGCCGTACCCGCCGGCGACGCTGACGCTCCTACTCCACACAAGCTGCGGAGGCCCACGCACCGGAGTGTCGCCGTGGTAGGGGACCGGTTGGCTCGGCATGGTGTTTCACGTGAAACGTCGCTCACTGCTGCACGGGATCATTGGCCGCGGCCGGGCTGCGGCCGAACCTCGCGACCGGAGACTCGGCTCCCTGACCCCGACGGGGGGGACGGAGTTTTCCACAGAGACGGATTTCTCCACAGAAGCACGGGCCTCGCTGGTTCCTCACCCCGATGGCATGGCAGGCTCTCTTCATTGCGAGCCTGAAGTCGAGGAGAGTGACGTGCGGTCCGACGCCAACATCGCGGGACCGATGACCGATCCGGTCCCCGGTCCCCGCACCGCGGAAGAGGATGTTTCACGTGAAACACCGCCGGGGGTGGCCGGGGAGGTGCTGCCACGACCGGAGCAGACCCGTGTGATGGTGGTGGCCAACCAGAAGGGCGGTGTGGGGAAGACCACGACCACGGTGAATCTCGCTGCCTCGCTGGCCCTGCACGGCAACCGTGTTCTGGTGATCGACCTCGACCCCCAGGGCAATGCCTCCACCGCCCTCGGCATCGACCACCACGCCGACGTCCCGTCCATCTACGACGTGCTGGTGGAGAGCAGGCCCCTCTCCGAGGTGGTGCAGCCCGTACCCGATGTGGAGGGACTGTTCTGTGCACCCGCCACGATTGACCTTGCTGGCGCGGAGATCGAACTGGTCTCCTTGGTGGCCCGGGAAAGCCGCTTGCAGCGGGCCATCCAGGCATATGAGCAACCTCTTGACTACGTCTTGATCGACTGCCCGCCCTCTCTCGGCCTCCTGACCGTGAATGCACTGGTGGCCGGAGCCGAGGTGCTGATCCCCATCCAGTGTGAGTACTACGCCTTGGAGGGCCTGGGGCAGCTCCTGCGGAACGTTGACCTCGTCCGGGGGCATCTGAACCCCGCACTGCATGTCTCGACGATCTTGCTCACCATGTACGACGGCCGAACCAGGCTCGCCTCCCAGGTGGCCGAGGAAGTCCGGACGCACTTCGGTGAAGAGGTGCTGCGGACGAGCATCCCCCGATCCGTACGGATCTCGGAGGCACCGAGCTACGGGCAGACCGTGCTGACCTACGACCCGGGGTCCAGCGGCGCGCTCTCCTACCTGGAGGCCGCGCGGGAAATCGCACTCCGGGGAGCCGGGGCGGACGGACCGGGTCACCAGAACAAGCAGCAGAACATGGCGGAGGGGATTCAATGAGTGAACGACGTAGGGGGCTGGGCCGTGGACTCGGCGCCCTGATCCCGGCGGCCCCGACGCCAGGGAAGATCATCCCTGCCGCCCAGGGAGGCGGCGCGCCGGTCCTGCCGGCCGGGCGCCCGCGCCCGGCCGAGAACACCGTGCACTTCGCCGAACTTCCCCTGGACTCGATCAGTCCCAACCCTCGTCAACCCCGTGAGGTCTTCGATGAGGTGGCCCTTGCTGAGTTGGTGACCTCCATCAAGGAGGTCGGCCTCCTCCAGCCCGTGGTGGTCCGGCAGGTGGGCGCGGGACGCTATGAGCTGATCATGGGCGAGCGGCGTCTTCGGGCCTGCAAGGAAGCCGGCCTGGAGCGCATCCCCGCCATCGTTCGGGCCACCGAGGACGAGAAGCTCCTCCTGGACGCCCTGCTGGAGAACCTGCACCGGGCACAGCTGAATCCCCTGGAGGAGGCAGCGGCCTACGACCAACTGCTTCGGGACTTCAACTGCACCCATGACCAGCTGGCCGATCGCATCGGCCGGTCCCGGCCTCAGGTCTCCAACACCCTGCGCCTGCTGAGGCTTTCCCCGCAGGTCCAACGCCGTGTCGCGGCAGGTGTGCTCTCCGCAGGGCATGCACGGGCCCTGCTGTCGGTCGAGGACTCTGAGGAACAGGACCGGCTCGCCCTCCGCATCGTGGCGGAGGGCCTCTCGGTCCGAGCGGTCGAGGAGATCGTGACCCTGATGGGGACCGGTCCGCATTCCGCTCCCCGGCCCAAGGGGCCTCGGGCCGGGGGACGGGTCTCCCCCGCGCTCAGCGATCTCGCCACCCGTCTCTCCGACCGGTTCGAGACCCGGGTGAAGGTCGATCTCGGGCAGAAGAAGGGCAAGATCGTCGTCGAGTTCGCCTCGATGGAGGACCTGGAGCGCATCCTCGGCACCCTGGCGCCAGGCGAGGGCCCGGTGCTCCCCGCACCGGCGGAGGACGCGGAGAGCTGAACCTCCGCCGGTGCGGGACGCGTGAAACGAGCGGTGCACACCGCTCGTTTCACGCGTCCGTCAGACGGACGAGATGAACTCCTCCAGGTCGCGCACGATGGCGGCCTTCGGCTTGGCGCCGACGATGGTCTTGGCGACCACGCCGCGCTGGTAGACGTTCAGCGTGGGGATCGACATCACCCCGTACTTGGCGGCAGTAGCCGGGTTCTCGTCGATGTTGAGCTTGACGACCTCGATCTGCTCTCCGTACTCCTGCGCGATCGCCTCAAGCGAGGGCGCGATCTGACGGCACGGACCGCACCAAGCGGCCCAGAAGTCGACCAGAACGGGCTTGTCGCTCTTGAGGACGTCTTCGTCGAAGGAAGCGTCCGTCACATTCTTGAGTGTGCCGGCCACAGGGGGCTCCTGTTCTGTGAAGGGAAAGAGGATCAGACCGCGACAGCGGCGGCAGCCTCGGCATCGGCCAGAGCGGCGAGGTAGCGCTCGGCATCCAGGGCAGCGGAGCAGCCGGTGCCGGCAGCGGTGATCGCCTGGCGGTACGTGTGGTCGACGACATCGCCGGCGCCGAACACGCCCGTCTGGTTGGTACGGGTCGAGGGAGACTCCACCTTCAGGTACCCCTCGTCGTCAAGTTCGAGCTGTCCCTTGAACAGCTCCGTCCGGGGATCGTGACCGATGGCGATGAAGAGGCCGGTCACGGGCAGTTCGGACTCCTCACCCGACTTGAGGTTCCGCAGGGTGAGGCCGGAGAGCTTCGGGTCGCCGTGGATGGCCGCGACCTCGCTGTCCCAGATGAACTTGATCTTCGGGTCGGCGAATGCCCGTTCCTGCATCGCCTTCGAAGCACGCAGCGAGTCCCGCCGGTGCACGATCGTCACGGACTTGGCGAAGCGGGAGAGGAAGGTGGCCTCCTCCATGGCCGTGTCACCACCGCCGATGACGGCAATGTCCTGGTCCTTGAAGAAGAACCCGTCACAGGTGGCGCACCAGGAGACGCCCCGTCCGGACAGGGCGTCCTCGTTCGGCAGTCCGAGCTTGCGGTGCTGGGAGCCCGTCGTGACGATGACGGCCTTGGCGCGGTGCACGGTGCCGGCGGTGTCCGTCACGGTCTTGATCTCGCCCGTGAGGTCGACCTTGACGATGTCGTCCGGGACGAGCTCGGCGCCGAAACGCTCGGCCTGGGCGCGCATGCCCTCCATGAGGGCCGGCCCCATGATGCCGTCCTGGAAGCCGGGGAAGTTCTCGACCTCGGTGGTGTTCATCAGTGCACCGCCGGCAGTCACGGCGCCCTCGAAGACCAACGGCTTCAGGGACGCGCGCGCGGTGTAGAGCGCTGCCGTGTACCCGGCAGGACCGGAGCCGATGATGATCACGTTTCGGACGTCGCTCACGGCTTCATTCCCTCGTCTCTGGAGATCCGTGTGGAAGCTGGAGGGCTCCCACACCACCCAACGGATACTACGGGGCGGGCATTCCCCCGCGTTCTCGTGCCGCGGTCATCGGGGATAGGAGCGGGTGAAGAGGAGTTCACCCGGTCCGTCACAGGACGCGTCCACCACATAGGCGGAGACCCGGGAGCTGTCGGAGGCATGGGGCAGCACGACCAGATACACGGCCTGGCTCCGGTAGGTGCCCTCCTGGACCGCGAGCACCGGATCGGTGCGGCCGATGGCGTCCTGGACGCAAGCGGGTACAGGAGTGTCCGAGTAGAGGCCCGCGGTTCCGCCGAGGGGCGCGCGGAGCGGTGACGGTTCGCCGGCGCCCGTCTCTGCCGGTGTCAGGAGTTCCGCGACCTGGCGGGGGAGGGTCTCCTCCGAGAAGGTGGTGCGGGCGATCTCGGGACGGGGGTCTGCACCACCGTCCCATGCCAGGAGTGCTCCGATGCCGAGGAGGACGGTGAGGGCAGCGCCGATGAGGGCCGCCCGCCGGGATCGTCGCCTCCGCCCGGGTCGTTCCCCACGCCGGGCGGGGCGGGCTCCGTGTGTTTCACGTGAAACACACGGAGGGGTGCCGCCTGGGAGACCGGTCTCGGCAGCCAGGGCGTGGTCTATCCGCGAGACCACGTCCGCGGGCATGGACGCGGGTTGGTCGGCGTCACCCAGCAGGAGCCGGATCTCCTCCAGCGAGCGACAGATCTCCGCGCATTCCTGGCAGGTGTCCAGATGGAGACGCAGGTCCGTGGCCCGGTCGGCCGGCAGCAGGCCCTCGGTGAGGTCCGAGACCTCCTCGACGGAGGGATGTTCCTTCGGGTCGGTGCTCGTCGTCATGCTCTCCCACCTCCGCCCTTCACCGCAGGGGAATCCGTTGCGTCCGGCGTACGCGCTGCGGGTGGGACGGAGGTCCGGGGCGACTGGTTCCCCGGCTGCGGGGTGCGGAGGTGGGAGAGCAAGGGGAGGAGCTTGGCCCTGCCCCGGGAACAGCGGCTCTTCACCGTTCCGGGAGGAACCTCCAACACCCGCGCCGCCTCGGTGACGGAGTACCCCTGCATGTCGACCAGGACGAGGGCGGCTCGTTGGTCCGGGGGAAGGGTGTCCAGCGCGGCGGCCAGCTGCCGCTGGAGGTCGCCGCGTTCGGCCGGGGCATCGGCCGGCTCGTGCGGTTCGAGGAGGTGTTCCAGGCGCTCGGTGTCATCCACGGGCGAGGTCCTCCGGGACGTCGCCTTGCGCACCCGGTCCAAGCAGGCGTTCACCGTGATGCGGTGCAACCAGGTCGTGACGGCTGCCTGACCACGGAAGGCACCCGCGGCGCGATAGGCCGAGATCAGCGCGTCCTGCACGGCATCCGCGGCCTCTTCCCGGTCCCCCAAGGTGCGCAGGGCCACCGCCCAGAGACGGTCCCGGTGCCGCCGTACCAGTTCACCGAAGGCGTTCGGGTCTCCGTCGACATGGCGGGCGAGGAGGTCCTGGTCCTCCACCCCGTTGTACGCGGCGTCGGCCACGGTCGAACCACCCTCCCCGGAACTGCTCAGCCAGTGAACTTCACATCCGTGATGGCCTGCTTGTAACCCGATTCTCGGTACTGCTCCCCCGTGGCGTAGGGCAGTTCGGTCAGCCAGAGGAGGACATAGCGCGTCTTGGCGGGCTTCTCGACGTTGACCTTGAGTTCCCGCCCCGTGGTGCTGGCCGCGGCGAGCTTCTTCATCGAGCTGAGCGGAGCCGAGGAGGAGAGGGACCCAGCAGCGTACAGGCTGGCCGTGGTCCGGTCCCCGCCGTAGTTCAATTCGACCGTCGCGGAGGCCAGCGACTTCTCCGAACCCAGGTCGTAGACGATCCCGACGCCCTGCTTGTAGGGGGCGAGCGGCGGACCGTCCTTGAAGGTGTAGGTGCGCCAGTGCGTCGCCGCGTTGCCGTCGTGGGTCAGTCCGACGTCCTGGGCGCGCTGCGGGTTGCCGTCCGGGTAGTACTCGGCGGCCCCCTGGACGGACAGCGGCTTCGGCTTCTTCTCGGCGTTCTTCTTGTTCGTCGTGACCGTCTCGGTGTCGCGGGGCTCGGCGCCCTTGTCCTGTTCCATCAGGGCATCGGCGAGCTGCCAGCTCCCGAGCCCGAGAGCCGTGATCAGCAGGGCGGACACGGTCCACTTCAGGGCCCTGCCGGTGCGGCTCTGCAAGGGGGGCGGAGGTACGGGCACGGTCGCTCCGGCACCACCGCGGGGCCGACCGTACGAGCCCGGGTGGTAACCCGTCCGCTGGTAGTCCGGTGGCGCCGTGAACAGGGGCTCCGGCGGGCGGACGCGGGGCATCGCCCCCACGGCCTCGACCAGGTCGTCCGGCGTGGTGCAGGGCGGCTCCTGGCGGGAGGCGGTGGCGCCCTCGTTGACCAGGGCCCGCATGGCGAGCTCCGCGAGTCCCCGGTGGACCCCCGCCCGCACCTGGTCGGGAGCGATCAGCCCGACGCCCTTGGGCAGTCCGTGGAGGCCGTGCGCATCGTCCGGATAGGGCCAGCGTTGAGTGAGCGAGGCGTACAGCAGCGCACCGATCGCCTCGGTGTCGGTGCGCTGCGGGGTGGGCGAGACGATGCCGCGCAGCGCGGCGTTCACCGCGAGCCCGCGGATGCGCCACTGGCCCGTGGAGGTCCTGAGCACCGCGCTCGGGGTCAGCCGCAGATGGGACAACCCCTCCCGGTGGGCGGCGGCCATGGCGTGGGAGATCTGGGACACCATCTGGTAGGCGTCGTGGGCCTCCAGGGTTCCGGCGGCGAGCAGGGCGGTCAACTCGGTGGCATCGGGCAGCCACTCGTGGACGACGTAGACGAGGTCGTTCTCCTCGACCGCGTCCAGCACCTGGACGAACCGGGGATCGCCCAACAGGGCGGCGGAGCGGGCAGCGGCGAGGACGGCGCGTGCCCGGGCGTGGTCGGCGGGGAGCACGTGCACCCCGACGGCCCGACGGAGCTTCTCGTCCACGGCCCGCCAGCTGCTGAACCCGTCCAGACGGGTGACGCACTCTTCGAGACGGTAGCGCCGGGCCAACTTGTGCCCGCTGTGGAGTTCCGGCGGAGTGGTCCGCTCGGACCCGCTCGCCGTGTCGCCGTTCTCCGCGTCCGTGTCCGTGGTGTTCTGCTCCCCGGTCTCGCCGGTACTGGCCACCCCGTCGGCCGTGGTCTGCTCCGCCTTGGCGGTCAGCGGCTCGTCACCGCTGTTGTCTGCCACGTCGACGGCAGCCGTGCTCCGTTCCGCCACCGTCGTTCCCGCCTCCCCACTCCTTGCGCGCTGTCGACGCCCACGCCAATTGTGCCCACAGTCCGGTGCTATGCACGACACGCGGTGGTCGCCGATGGTTGTGCGCCTGCCCCGTTCTCAGCGTCCCAGACGTCCCCGCACCATGCCGACCATCGAGTTGAGCTCCTCGATGCGCATCCTGCGGGCCGCGGCGTAGAACACCGCCAGCAGGGCGATCCCCCCGCCGATCAGGGCCAGGGCCGATCCGAGCACTCCCTGGCCGAGGGCCCGGGTGATGAGGTAGCCGACCGCACCGCCGACGAGGGCGGCGGGAACCGACGCCATGGACAGTCGGGCGTAGGTCCGCACCACCTGGGCGCCGTCCAGGTCACCGCCCAGCCGGACCCGCAGCCGCCGCCAGGCCACCCCCACGCCCACCGCATAGGCGAGACCGTAGGAGGCGGCCATGCCGACGACGGCCCAACGCGCGGGCAGGACGACGTAGCAGACCGCGGACGCGGCGGCGTTCACCGCGGCGACGATCACCGTGTTGTAGAAGGGCGTCCGGGTGTCCTCGTAGGCGTAGAAGCCCCGGAGGACCACGTACTGCACCGAGAAGGGGATCAGCCCCAGGCCGAACGCCATCAGGATGTAGCCCATCGACTGGGCGGAGGTCAGCCCGGTGGAGGCGAACAGCAGGGTGCACATGGGCACGCCGAGCGCGACGAACATGAACGCCACCGGCACGATCGCGACCGCCGAGGTGCGCAGACCGCTGGAGAGGTCGTCGCGGACGGCGCCCGGATCGTCGTCGTGGGCGGCGCGGGAGATCCGGGGCAGCAGCGCCGCCATCACGGAGACGGTGATGATGGCCTGGGGCATGCCCCAGATCAGCTGGGCGTTGGAGTACGCCAGGATGCCCGCACCGTCCTGTTCCGCGGCCTTCCCCGCCGCGGTGGCCAACTGGGTGACGATCAGCACGCCTGCCTGGTTGGCGAGGACGAAGAGGACGGTCCACTTGGCGAGCTTCACCGCCTTGCCGAGTCCCTGGCCCTTCCAGTCGAACCGGGGGCGGAACCGGAAACCGGCCTCACGCAGGTACGGAATCATCGCCAGGGACTGGACCACCAGTCCGAGGAGGGTGCCGATGCCGAGCAGCCGGATGCCCTCGTCCGGGATGGTCTCGACCTTCAGGCCGGACTCGGCGGCGCTGCCGTAGACCCAGATGAAGAGGCCGAAGGTGGCGATCATGACGATGTTGTTCAGGACCGGGGTCCACATCATCGCGCCGAACCTGCCGCGTGCGTTCAGGATCTGACCCATCACCACGTGCACGCCCATGAAGAAGATCGTGGGCAGGCAGTAGCGGGCGAAGGCGACGGCCACGCTGTTCGCGGCCTCGTCGTCGGCGATCGAGTCCGACATCAGTTGGACCAGGAACGGAGCGGCGACCACGGAGAGGGCGACGATGAACCCCAGCACCACCATGACCAGGGTCAGGAGGCGGTTGGCGTACGCCTCGCCGCCGTCCTCGTCCTCCTTCATGGCACGGACGAGTTGCGGGACGAACACCGAGTTGAGCCCGCCGCCGATGCTGAGGATGTAGATCATCGTGGGCAGCGTGTAGGCGACGGTGAACGCGTCGCCGAGGAGCGCCGCACCGAGCGCCGCGGTGATGACGACCGTGCGGACGAAGCCGGTGAGCCGGGACACGATGGTGCCCGACGCCATCAGCGCACTGGACTTCAGCACGCTGGAGCCACGGCTCCTGCGGGCCGGCGGGGCTGCGGGCTCGGGCGCCGGAGCGGGCACCACGGGAACCGGCTCGGCCGGCGGCGGGAACGGTGGTGCCGCGGGCGCCGTCGGCGGCGCGCCCTCGTAGCCCGGACGGACACTCCCGCCCGCCTGCTGCTGGTCGCGGAAGAGATGGGCGAAGGCGTCCGGCTCGTGCCGGACGCCCGCCTGGCTGACGAGGTCGTCCACCCCCACGAACTGCGTCGTGCGGGCGTCGTCCCCGTACGGGAGGTGCTGGGTGGGGCCCTCCGGTTCGGGGGCCGGGGGCTGGGCCCACAGCCGGGGGTCCGGAGCGTACTGGGCGGTCGGCGGGGCGTAGAGCTGCTGGGGGTCGGGGTAGGTGCCCGGCGGGGGCGGGGGGTGCGCGGCGCGGTCGTACAGGGCCTCGGTCACGGGGTCCTGGGCGGAGAGGTCCTGGTTCCGGTAGGGATCCTGGGCGTAGGCGTCCTGGACGTACATGTCGGCGGCGGGCTGCTGCGGGTACGCGTGCGGATCGTGGGGTGGCATCCCGGGCTCCCCGGTGGGGGCGGACGGGTCGTGGGGGTCACCACCCGCACCCTGCCCGCGGTCACCGTCGTACGGCGCGTTCATGCTCTACCCCACCTCATCGTCCCCGGCCCCACGGGCCACGACATCGCTCAACGGTCCACTCTCTCACCCGGGCCGGACGGGTCGGTGCTTTCCGCAGCGGTGTCCGGCGCGGGGTCACTCGGCTGCTCGGGTTCCCCGGCCCCCGGACCCGGGCAGGGAGCGTCGTCCCCGGTCGACGCCCGCGGGTTCGTTGCCGGTTCCGTGCCCTCATCGGCGTCGCCCGGGGTCGCGCTGGCCTGCTCCGCCTCCCGACGAGCGGCACGCTTGCGCTGGTGGTACATGCGGAACCCGGCGAGCACCAGCAACAACAGACCGCCCGCGATGACCAGCATCACCGTGGGCGTCACCTCGTTGACCTGCACGCGGAACCGCATGGTCTCGCCGTACTGGGTGCCGTCGGCGGTGAAGAGCTGCGCCTCGACGTCGACGATGCCGTTGGCGTTGGCGTTGGTGTCGAACTTCAGGGTCTGGACGCGTTCGCCGGCCAGCTTCACGGACTGCTCGTCGTACCCCTCGTCACCGATCTTGAGGCGCTTCGGCTTGGTGGAGGTGAGCCGCAGACGGAGGTTGTCCACGCCCTGGACCAGGTTGTTCTTCACCGTGACGGGAATGGTGGCACTGCGTCCGGAGAGCTGGGCGTCGGACTTGTCGATCAGCTGGACGCTGCGCATCAGGGTGATCAGGTGCTCCTCCACCCCGTCGCGGAAGGTGTTCCCCTCCGCGGTCCGGCCGCGCCAGGAGGTCGACATGCCGCGGTGGATCGCCAGCCCGAAGGGCGTCACCACGCGGTGGGGCGCGGTCAGGATCGTGCTGAAGTCGTCGAGCTTGCGTTGCGTGCGCTGGATCTGCTGGAACGCCGTGATGTTCAGTTCCTGCTTGCGCAGCCGCTCGGAGTAGGCGCGTGCGGACGGCACGCGCGTGGTCGCACCGGGATCCGGCTCGGCCTTGGCCGCCGCCGTCAGTTCCTGCAACTCGGTCCAGCGGCCCGCCTGGAGCGTCTGGATCGCCTTGGCCATGGCCTGCGCCTGGCTGCCCGAGGGCATGCGCTGCGGGGCGACCACGATGCTGCGCGGCTCCCCGGGGTCCTGGAGCGAGATCATCAGGCTGTGCGCCAGGAACTCCTGCACGGCCAGTGCGGAGTCCTCCGCCCGGAGGAGATCGCCCCGGAACACCTTGGAGAGCCGGGCGTCGGCCACCACGGCGGTGGTGCCGTCCCCGATGGGACGGGCCGCGCTCGGGGTGTACGGGAGGTTTCCGGTCTCGCTGAGGGAGTCGCTCCGGGCGATGACCGTGTCGGCGCCGGCGGAGGTGGCGACGTCGATCACCGAAGGATCCACGGCTCCCTCGGCCGGCCAGGCGAAGTTGGTGACCGGCTTGACGTGCAGGGTCGTCTCCACGGTCAGGGCCGCCACGTCGGTGGCGCTCTTCAGGTGGCTGAGCGAACCGGAGACGTTCTTGCCCCGGTGCGCGAGGGAGGCGAGGTCGGGATCGGCGAACGGGAGGGCCACCACCGTTTCACCGCGGACGGCTTCCTGGAGGTCGGTGAGCCACCGGCCGGCCACGGCCCGGTTCTTCCCGGCGATCGTGCGGTCCCCGTCCTTGATCCGGTAGCCCTCGGCCATCGCGGCGACGGAGGCCAAGAGGTCCGGATCGATCACCCACGTCACGTCCAGGGAGCTACCGAGGTCCAGCATCTGCTGGAGCCGGCCGCCCGGCCCGATCTCCTTGGCGAGGCCGTCGTCCTCGAAGACCCGGGTCTGCTGGTCGTTCGAGCTGGTCTCGGCGGTGAGATGGGTGGTCGAGATCAACGGCCACAGGAACGCCGTCTTGGTCTTGGCGTCGAAGTCCTCCGGCTGCCACGGCAGGAACGCCCGCTCGATGCCGAGCACCTGGCCGTAGGACTGGGAGGCACTCCCGGTCAGCGCTATCCCGAGCTGGTACACCGCGTCGGTGCCGAGATCCAGTTCCTTCACGGGCACCGAGATGCTGAAGTCCCGGGTGCGTCCGGGCCCCAGCTCGTCGATCTCCTGCACGTACTTCCCGCCCACCGGGGTGCCGTCCACGCCCGGTACGTGTGCGGTACGCCGTTCGGCGGCGTCCAGGGCGCTACGGGTCCGGAGGGGCTGCCCCACCAGGAGGTCGACCCGGCCGTCCCTGATCGTCTGCTTGCCCGTGTTGGTCAGGGTGCCGCGGACGGTCAGGGTGTCGTCCTCGTCCGGGGCCGTGGGCGTGAGGGCGTCCACGGAGACGTCGACCACGCCCTTGGTGCGGTCCACCGCTTGCGGGGCCCGGGCTTCCGGAGCCGCCGCCGCCCCGGAAGCCAGGGGAAGGGTCGCTGTGGCGAGGAGGGGTAGGGAGAGGAAGAGGGCTCCGGTGCGCCGCAGCCAGCGGCGGGCAGGTGAGGGACTGGTCCCCATGAAGTCTGCCGCCTCGGCCACGCGCTCGCCCGTCCCTCGTCGTCGTCAGTGGTCGTCCAGAAGTGCGTCCACGCATGGTAACGATGCAGGCTGCCCGCAAGTGCCACGGTCCACGACGGATCACCAAGAGGATGCGGGTGCGGAGCGACTCGATCAGCATTTCCCCGGATGAATGCACGGAAGTCCGGAGATGGCGCACCCCCCATGCAGGGTACGGGGCCGCTGCCGGTGATCGAGAGGGATTCCCGGTGCCGGGGCACGTACCCTTTTCTGTTGTGCCGAACGCCAAAGAAGACAACCTCAGCGCCCTGAGCCAGGCGCAGCGCCGTGCCGTCAGTGAGCTGCTCCGGGTCTCCCCCGTCGCCGATGAGCTGGCCCGCAGATTCCAGCAGGCGGGGTACTCCCTCGCCCTGGTCGGCGGGTCGGTCCGCGATGCGCTGCTCGGACGCCTCGGCAACGATCTCGACTTCACCACGGATGCCCGCCCCGCGGAGGTGCTGAAGATCGTGCGCCCCTGGGCGGACTCCGTCTGGGAGGTCGGGATCGCCTTCGGCACGGTCGGCTGCCAGAAGGACGCCCGGGTGGAGGACTCCGCCCCTGCCCAGCGGTTCCAGATCGAGATCACGACCTACCGTTCCGAGGCGTACGACCGTACCTCGCGCAAGCCCGAGGTGTCCTACGGCGACTCCATCCAGGACGACCTGGTGCGTCGTGACTTCACGGTGAATGCGATGGCCGTCGCCTTGCCGGCGAAGGAGTTCATCGACCCCTACGGAGGGCTGGAGGACCTGGCCGCCCGAGTGCTCCGGACGCCGGCCGCTCCCGAGGACTCCTTCTCGGACGATCCCCTCCGCATGATGCGGGCGGCCCGGTTCGCGGCACAGCTGGACTTCGAGGTCGCCCCGGAGGTCATCGAGGCGATGACCGCGATGGCGGACCGCATCGGCATCGTCTCGGCGGAACGCGTCCGGGACGAGCTGAACAAGCTCCTCCTCTCCGCTCACCCCCGGGTGGGGCTGAGCCTGCTGGTAGAGACGGGGCTCGCCGAGAAGGTGCTTCCCGAGCTTCCCGCGCTGCGCTTGGAGCGGGACGAGCACCACCGGCACAAGGACGTGTACGAGCACACCCTGATCGTGCTGGAGCAGGCGATGGCCCTGGAGCAGCAGCCGGACCTCATCCTGCGCATCGCCGCTCTGCTGCACGACATCGGCAAGCCGCGGACGCGACGCTTCGAATCCGATGGTCGGGTCTCCTTCCACCACCACGAAGTGGTCGGGGCGAAGATGACCAAGAAGCGCCTCACCGCCCTCAAGTACCCCAATGACGTGGTCAAGGACGTCTCTCGGCTGGTGGAACTGCACCTGCGCTTCCACGGCTACGGAACGGGTGAGTGGACGGACTCCGCCGTGCGCCGCTATGTCCGCGACGCCGGCCCGTTGCTGGAGCGGCTGCACAAGCTGACCCGCTCGGACTGCACCACGCGGAACAAGCGGAAGGCGTCTGCTCTCTCCCGTGCGTATGACGGGCTGGAGCACCGCATCGAGCGTCTTCAGGAGCAGGAGGAGCTGGACGCCATCCGTCCCGATCTCGATGGGAACGAGATCATGGAGATCCTCGGAGTGGGGCCTGGACCGGTGATCGGCCGTGCGTACTCCCATCTGCTGGAGCTCAGGTTGGAGCACGGCCCCATGGAGCGGGACTCGGCGGTGACCGCACTGAAGGAGTGGTGGACGAACCAGTCGGACTGAGCGGCCCTCCGGTCGTGTTTCACGTGAAACACGACCGGGGTCGGGCGGTGTTTCACGTGAAACACCGCCCACGTCCTCGGGTCAGGAGGAGGGCAACCAGCGCGTACAGCGCCGCCACGAGCACGACCAAGAGGACGGAGCGTCCGTCCGGCGGGAGGACCAGGGCTGCCACCCCGGCAGCCCCGACGAAGGCGATGTTGAACAGCACGTCGTACACCGAGAAGATCCGTCCTCGGAACGCATCGTCCACCGCACGCTGCACCACGGTGTCCGTCGCGATCTTGGCTCCCTGTGTGGTGAGGCCGATGGCGAAGGCTCCGATCAGGACCGACGTGGGTGTGAAGGGCAGGATCGAGACGGGCGTGAGGACCGCAGCGGCTCCCGCGCACACCGTGATCCAGCCGAAGGGACCGATCCTCCCCGCCATCCAGGGCGTGATCAGGGCTGCGACGAAGAATCCGGCACCGGAGACGCCCACCGCGAGTCCCAAGAGGGCGAGGCCGTGCGCGCCGGACGGCCAGGCGTAGCGGCACAGCATCAGCACCATGACGGTCAGGGCCCCGTAGCAGAAGCGCATCACCGTCATGGCGGTCAGTGCCCAGGCAGCGCCGCGGCGTCGGTGCGCCGTGAGATGTCTGAGGCCGGCGCCCAGCTCGCGTGCGGTGCTCGTCAGCTGTGTGCTCCAGCGGAGGCGCTGCGGCTCGGGCCCGAGCGCATGCCGCCCGATGCGGAGCGAGGCCAGGGCCGCGCCCAGGTACAGCACCGCCCCGAGGAGGACCACGGCGGCGTCGGAGTCCGAGAAGACCAATCGCACGCCGAAGGCGAGACCACCGCCGGCGGTGGCGGCCACGGTGCCGGCAGTCGGGGACAAGGAGTTGGCGATCACCAACCGCTCGCCGTCCACCACCCGAGGGAGTGAGGCGGACAGCCCGGCGAGGACGAACCGGTTCACGGCGGTGACGCAGAGGGCGGAAGCGTAGAAGAGCCAGTTCGGTACGTCACTCAGGATCAGGACCGCGGTCGCCACGGCCAGCCCGGCGCGCAGCAGGCTGCCGAACAGGAACACCTGGCGGCGGGACCAACGGTCGAGGAGCACCCCCGCGAACGGTCCGACCAGGGAGTAGGGCAGCAGCAGGACCGCCATCGCCGAGGCGATGTCCGCAGCGGAGGTCTGCTTCTCGGGCGAGAAGACCACGTAGGCGGCGAGAGCCACCTGATACACGCCGTCACCACTCTGGGAGAGCAGCCGTACGGTCAGGAGGCGCCGGAACCCCGGGAAGCGCAGAAGGACTCGCAGATCCCTGACGACAGCCATGGGCCTCACCCTCACATACGCGAGGGGTCCCCGGGCATCGCCCGGGGACCCCTCGGCGGCTCCTGGAGGGTGGCGAGGGCCACCCTCTCGGGCCTCGGTGTCAGACCTCCGGTAGCCGGAGGTCCGCAACCCGGGATCAGCGCTCGACTTCACCCTTGATGAACTTCTCCACGTTCTCGCGGGCCTCGTCGTCGAAGTACTGCACCGGCGGCGACTTCATGAAGTAGCTGCTCGCGGAGAGGATGGGGCCGCCGATGCCGCGGTCCTTGGCGATCTTCGCAGCGCGGAGGGCGTCGATGATGACACCCGCGGAGTTCGGGGAGTCCCACACCTCGAGCTTGTACTCCAGGTTCAGGGGGACGTCACCGAACGCACGGCCCTCCAGGCGCACGTACGCCCACTTGCGGTCGTCGAGCCACGCGACGTAGTCGGACGGGCCGATGTGGACGTTCTTCTCGCCGAGCTCCCGGTCGGGGATCTGCGAGGTGACCGCCTGCGTCTTGGAGATCTTCTTGGACTCCAGCCGCTCCCGCTCCAGCATGTTCTTGAAGTCCATGTTGCCGCCGACGTTCAGCTGCATCGTGCGGTCCAGGACGACGCCCCGGTCCTCGAACAGCTTCGCCATCACACGGTGCGTGATGGTCGCGCCGACCTGCGACTTGATGTCGTCGCCCACGATCGGAACACCGGCCTCGGTGAACTTGTCGGCCCACTCCTTCGTGCCGGCGATGAAGACCGGGAGGGCGTTCACGAAGCCGACCTTGGCGTCGATGGCGCACTGGGCGTAGAACTTCGCCGCGGCCTCGGAACCGACCGGCAGGTAGCAGACCAGCACGTCGACCTGGCGGTCCTTGAGGACCTGGACGACGTCGACGGGGGCCTCGGCGGACTCCTCGATGGTCTCGCGGTAGTACTTGCCGAGACCGTCGAGGGTGTGGCCGCGCTGGACGGTCACGCCGCTGGACGGGACGTCGCAGATCTTGATGGTGTTGTTCTCGCTGGCACCGATGGCGTCCGCGAGGTCGAGGCCCACCTTCTTGGCGTCGACGTCGAAGGCCGCGACGAACTCCACGTCACGGACGTGGTAGTCGCCGAACTGCACGTGCATGAGGCCCGGCACCTTGGACGCCGGGTCGGCGTCCTTGTAGTACTCGACGCCCTGCACCAGCGAGGCGGCGCAGTTGCCCACGCCGACGATGGCTACGCGAACCGAACCCATTCCGGTTGCTCCCTGTGTGTACTCGGAGAAGTCCTGAGCGGACTTCACATGGCGGTGTCGTCGGACGGGTCCGGCCGGGAGTCCCCATGCCGGGGCAGGCCGCCCGCTTTCCCTGAGGTGTCCTGCTGAGCCGTCTCGTGTCGGGCGGGGTCCCCGCCGGGGGCCGGGGCGGGCGGCTGCTGCCGCTGCTCCCGTCCGGCCCGCTCGCTCTCGATCAGCTCGTTCAGCCAGCGCACTTCCCGTTCCACGGACTCCATGCCGTGGCGCTGAAGTTCGAGGGTGTAGTCGTCGAGGCGTTCCCGGGTCCTCGCCAGAGAGGCGCGCATCTTCTCGAGACGCTCCTCCAACCGGCTCCGGCGCCCTTCCAGCACGCGCATGCGCACGTCCCTCGACGTCTGCCCGAAGAAGGCGAAGCGAGCAGCGAAGTGCTCGTCCTCGTATGCATCGGGACCTGTCTGGGAGAGCAGGTCCTCGAAGTGCTCCTTACCTTCCGCGGTCAGCCGGTAGACGATCTTCGCGCGGCGCCCCGCCAGTGCTGTGGCGAGGGCGTCTTCGGAGGTGCCTCCGGACTCCTCGATCAACCATCCGTTTGCGACGAGGGTCTTCAGGCAGGGATAGAGCGACCCGTAGCTGAAGGCGCGGAACACCCCCAGCGATGTATTGAGTCGTTTCCGCAGCTCGTAGCCGTGCATGGGGGCCTCGCGCAGCAGGCCGAGAACGGCGAACTCAAGGATGCCGGAACGCCGGCTCATCGTTGCCTTCCTCCTGTCGGTCCGCTGTGCCATCCGCCGGGGCCGGGCCCCTGTACGGCCTTTATGCCGAACTGATGTATCGACTCGATACATCACGACGATAGAACGGCCTTCCGCCTGCGACAAGAGGGGGCACGGTGAACGGCGTCACATCACTGATTCGTGGGAAGCAAGTTGCCTGATTTGGGGTGAACTTCAGGACTAGGCGGGTTTTGACGGTGCGTAGTCTGTGCGGCATGCAGTCCAGCGGAGCCGAGCAGCGCACTCGTGCGTGGTGGTCCTGGGTGCATTGCGGATGGGTGTCGAGCGGTGCCGCATCCGTATGTCGGGGGAACCGGGAAGACAGCCGCCGTTTTCGGGCGCGGGAGCGCCTGCCCTAGGAGTAGTCGTTCGATGAGCGAGCACCGTCGGAAACCGCCGCAGCCGCAGAGCGGCGGACGCGCCGCGGCACGACGCGGCACGTCCGGATCAACGGGGCGTCGTGCGGCCCCGCACCACACCACGGCGTCCCCTTCCGCCTCGTACGGCTCCCCGGAGGGGGGCCAGGACGCGGAAGAGCGCCCCTACGGAGGAAGGGCGGACGCCCGGCGGGCCGCGCAGCGGTCGGGGACCCGCCGCCGCAGCACGGACGGCGGCGGCCGCGGGGCCGGTGGCGGCGGCCGCAGGTCGGGCGGGGGCGGCGGACCCGGTCGCGGGCGGGGCCGCGGGGGCGGTCCGGAGAAGAAGCGCTTCATCGACTACCCGCGGTCGGACAAGTACGGCTGGCGTCGCTGGTTGCCCTCGTGGCGCCTGGTGACGGGCACCTGCCTGGGCTTCCTGGTCCTGATGATGGGGGCCGCGGGGCTGGGGTACGCCCTGGTCGACGTGCCCAACGCCAACAATGCCGCCCAAGCGGAGAGCAACGTCTTCTACTGGGCCGACGGTTCCCAGATGGCGGCCACCGGAGGCACCAAGAACCGCCAGATCGTGGGGGTCGACCAGATTCCCACCTCCATGCAGAACGCCGTCATCGCCGCGGAGAACGCCACGTTCCGCGAGGACCAGGGCGTCGACCCGATGGGCATCGGCCGGGCCATGTTCAACATGGCCACCGGCGGCGAGACCCAGGGCGGTTCGACGATCACCCAGCAGTACGTGAAGAACATGTACCTGAATCAGGAACAGACGATCAGTCGCAAGGTGCAGGAGCTCTTCATCTCGATCAAGGTCGATGCGAAGAAGAGCAAGGACGACATCCTCGCCGGGTACCTGAACACCGCCTTCTACGGGCGCAACGCGTACGGGATCCAGGCCGCGGCGCAGGCGTACTTCGGCCGGGACTCCAAGCAGCTGAGCACCGAGCAGTCCGTTTTCCTCGCCGCCCTCCTCAAGGGGCCGAACCTCTACAACCCCGACGGCGGCGTGGGCGCCGCGGCGACGCCCGAGGCCAACCGCGAGCGGGTCGAGAAGCGCTGGGCGTGGATTCTGGACCGCCAGGTCGACGTGGGCCTGATGGACGCCGCGGAGCGGGCCAAGTTCACCAAGTTCCCCAAGCTGAAGAAGCAGACCTCGACCCTCGGCGGGCAGACCGGCTACCTGGTCGACATCGCCAAGGACTACGTCGCGAAGAAGACCGGGAAGAAGCCCGAGGAACTGGAGCGCGGCGGCTACCACGTCTACACGACGTTCGACAAGAAGAAGGTCCGGCAGCTGGAGAAGGCGGTGAACGACACCCGCAAGGGCTTCCTCGACGAGAAGAAGCGCGAGAAGGACCGGCTGGTGCAGTTCGGCGCGGCCTCCGTGGACCCGGACAACGGCAAGATCGTGGCGCTGTACGGGGGCCCGGGCTACGACAAGGGCCACTACACCAACAACGCCAACACCAGCGGCGTCCCGGTCGGCTCCACCTGGAAGCCCTTCGTCCTGGCCTCGGCGATGGAGTTCGGCACCTACGCCAACGGCCGTGAGCCGCTCTCTCCGATGACCAAGTACAACGGCAACGACCTCATCGTCATCAAGGACCGCAACGGGAATCCGATCAAGGACGCCCAGGGCCGGCCCTTCCGCCAGAAGAACGAGGGCACCAAGCCCTGGGGGCAGGTCACGCTGGTCGAGGCCATGCAGGAGTCCATCAACACCCCGTTCGTCCAGCTCGGCATCGACGTGGGGCTGGCCAACACCCGCACGACGACGAAGAAGCTGGGCATCCTGGAGGAGAGCTTCGACAAGGGGAACCTGGGCAACGCCTCCTTCTCCCTGGGCACCTCGACCCCCAGCGCCATCCGGATGGCCGACTCCTACGCCACGTTCGCCAATTCCGGCAAGCAGTACGAGCCCTACTCGGTGACCAAGGTCGAGTACAAGAAGAACAACCAGACCCAGGTCCTCTCCGGATTCGAGGCGCCCACCGGGCGGAGGGCACTCTCCGAGCCCATCGCGGACACCGTCACCAAGGTCCTGGAGAACGTCGTGCAGAACGGTACGGCGGAGCGGATCAAGGACATCGGGTTCCCGGTCGCGGGGAAGACGGGCACCACGGACAAGAACAAGTCCGCCTGGTTCGTCGGCTACACCCGGGAGCTGTCCACCGCCGTCACCCTCTTCCGGACGGACCCCAAGGAGGGCGAGCTGCTCTCCATGAACGGCACCGGGGGCATGGACTCCATCCACGGCGGTGACATCCCGGCGCAGCTCTGGGAGGACTACATGGCGGAGGCCCTGAAGGACGCGGAGCACAAGCCGTTCCCCGAGCCCAGCAAGGAGGTCGGCAAGGTCTTCGATCCCTCGCCCTCCGCGACCTCCAGTGCCTCGGCCCCCGAGCCGACCAAGGAGGAGACGAAGGAGCCGAGTGCTCCGCCCACCACGAAGGAGGAGGAAGAGGAGGAGGAAGAGGAGGAGAAGCCCACTCCGCCGCCCTCCCCCGACCCGTCCTGCGACCAGTGGGACTGGGACTGCAACAACAGCTCGGCCAACAGCGTCGGCGGTGCCAACGGTGCCAACGGCAGCTCTTCGGACGGTGGGAGCACCGACGGCAGCGCTGCGAACAGCGGGGGCACCAACGCCGGCACCCCCAACGGCGGAACGACCGAAGGCGAAGCCAACGGCGGAGTCTCGACCGGCCCCGGCACCACCGGGCAGACCGGCACGACCGGCACCACCGGGCAGACCGGTGCCGGTGGAAACAACGGGACCAACGGGGGGAACACCGACGGAGGCACCGACGGCGGGTTCCTCGGAGGGTCGGGCTGATCGCTGAAGGCGATCGATGTTTCACGTGAAACGAGGACCGCTGCACGAACGTGCAGCGGTCCTCGTGCGCTCGGACCCTCCGGGGTTCGTACGGCAGGATATGAGCCATGCCCAGTGCCACGACACCGCCCGATGCGCACCCAGCCGCGGCTCCACCGCCTCGGACGGACGTGGTCGCACCGACCCGGGAGGACAAGGTCGCCGCGGTCGGCAGTGAGCTGATCGGAGGCCAGATCGGTCGGCGTGCCCTGGTCGGCGCCCATTGGTGGACCCCGGTGCGGGTCATCGCGCTCATGACGATCGGCATGTTCGCCCTCGGCATGGTGCAGAAGTTCCCCTGCTACGACGGGGGCTGGTTCTTCGGTGCGAGCTCCCAGTACACCCATGCCTGCTACTCGGACATCCCCCACCTGTACCCGGGGAGGGGCTTCGCCGATGGCTTGATTCCGTACTTCGATCGTCTGCCCGGTGAGATGGAGTACCTGGAATACCCGGTGCTCACCGGTGCCTTCATGGAGGTGGCCGCCTGGCTCACCCCGGGCGGGGGCAGTCTTCAGCACCAGCAACAGATCTACTGGTACGTGAACGCCGGAATGCTGATGGTGTGCGCGGTGATCATCGCGGTCTGTGTGACCCGGACCCACCGGCGGCGGCCCTGGGACGGCCTCCTGGTGGCGTTGGCACCGGCCTTCGCACTGACGGCCACCATCAACTGGGACCTGTTCGCGGTGGCCCTGCTGGCAGCCGCGGTGCTGATGTGGTCCCGGGGCCGACCGCTCGCCTTCGGGGTCCTGCTCGGGTTGGCGACCGCCGCGAAGTTCTATCCGTTCCTGGTGCTGGGACCGCTGTTCCTGCTCTGCTTGCGAGCGGGTGCCTGGCGGGCCTTCGGCAAGGCGCTCTTCGGGGCCGCCGGCGCCTGGCTCGTGGTGAACGTCCCGGTCATGGTGCTGGCTCCCGAAGGCTGGGCGAAGTTCTACGCGTTCAGCCGTGAACGCGGTGTCGACTTCGGGTCCGTCTGGTTGATGATCTCGCAGCGGCTGAACGTGCACATCAGCCCCGACAGTGCCAACAACTACGGCATCGCCCTGATGGCGATCGGCTGTGTGGCGATGATTCCGCTGACCCTGATGGCACCGAGACGGCCTCGGTTCGCCCAACTGGCCTTCCTGGTCGTCGCCCTGTTCATCCTCACCAACAAGGTGTACTCCCCCCAGTACGTGCTGTGGCTGATCCCGCTCGCCGTGCTGGCCAGGCCCCGCTGGCGGGACCTCCTGATCTGGCAGGCGGGAGAGGTGGCGTACTTCCTCGGCATCTGGATGTACCTCGCGTACACCACCAGCGGAGACGCCCACCGCGGCCTGCCCCCGGACGGGTACCACGCCGCCATCGTGGCGCACCTGCTGGGCACTACGTACCTGTGCGTGGTGATCGTGCGGGACATCCTGCGGCCGGACCGGGACGTGGTGCGCCGCAACGGTGAGGACGATCCCTCGGGCGGGGTGCTGGACCGGGCGCCGGACGTCTTCGCCTGGGTTTCCGCAGCACGGCGGGAGCGGACCGCGGAGCCGGCACCGGCCCGCGTGGGATGGGGACGCCCCGACCCCCCGGAGGACGCCGTCCGGAAGCCCCCGGAGCCCATCCGCCCCGTCTGACGGAACGACGGGAGGGCGGCACCGACCGGTGCCGCCCTCCCGTGGATCAGCGCTCGACGAGGCGGTCGAACTGGGTCGTCGTGTGCCGCAGGTGCGCCACCAACTCGTCGCCCACCCGCGGCTCGGGAGCGTCCGAAGGCACGAACAGAATCGAGACCTGCATGTGCGGCGGCTCCGCGAACCACCGCTGCTTGCCGCCCCACACGAAGGGAGAGAGGTTGCGGTTCACCGTCGCCAGGCCCGCCCGCGCCACGCCCTTGGCCCTGGGCATCACCCCGTGCAGCGCCTTCGGCGCCTCCAGGCCGACCCCGTGCGAGGTTCCGCCCGCGACGACCACGAGGTAGCCGTCCGACGCCACCTTCTGCTGGCGGTAGCCGAACCGCTCGCCCTTGGCGACCCGGGTGACGTCGAGGACCGCCCCGCGGTACTCCGTGGCGTCGTGGTCGCCCAACCACAGCCGGGTGCCGATGCGGGCACGGAACCGGGTCTGCGGGAACTGCTGCTGGAGCCGGACCAACTCCTCGGCCCGCAGATGGCTGACGAACATGGTGTGCAGCGGCAGGCGTGCCGCCCGCAGCCGGTCCATCCAGCCGATGACCTCTTCGACGGCGTCCGAGCCGTCGGTGCGGTCCAGCGGCAGGTGGATGGCGAAGCCCTCCAACCGGACGTCCTCGATCGCGGCGTGGAGGTGGGGCAGGTCCTGCTCGCTCACCCCGTGCCGCTTCATCGTCGACATCACCTCGATGACGACACGGGCGCCGACCAGGCCGTGCACCCCGTCCACCGAGGACACCGAGCGGATCACCCGGTCCGGCAGCGGGACGGGCTCCTCACCGCGCCGGAACGGGGTGAGGACCAGTAGGTCCCCGCTGAACCAGTCCTTGATCCGTGCGGCCTCGTAGGTGGTGCCCACGGCGAGGATGTCCGAGCCGAAGCGGGTGGCCTCCTCGGCGAGCCGCTCGTGCCCGAATCCGTAGCCGTTGCCCTTGCAGACCGGGACGATGCCCGGGAACTGTTCGAGCACGTGCTTGTGGTGTGCCCGCCAGCGCGCGGTATCGACGTAAAGCGTGAGCGCCATGCCGGTCCCGGTACCTTTCTCGTGGCTGCGGTGTAACAGAGATATCGACGGAAATTCTGCCAAGTGCCCCCGAAGGCCGTTGCACCGGAGGTCGCGGACCGGCCTCAGCGACGCGACATGTAGATGTCGAGGGCCTTGTGGAGCAGCTTGTTCAGCGGGAAGTCCCACTCGCCGAGGTACTCGGCGGCCTGGCCTCCGGTGCCCACCTTGAACTGGATCAGACCGAAGAGGTGATCCGACTCGTCCAGCGAGTCCGAGATCCCGCGTAGGTCGTAGACGGTCGCCCCGAGCGCGTAGGCGTCCCGGAGCATGCGCCACTGCATGGCGTTCGAGGGGCGGAACTCGCGCCCCTTGTTGTCGGAGGCCCCGTAGGAGTACCAGACGTGCCCGCCGACGACGAGCATGGTGGCGGCGGCCAGGTTGTCGTGGCCGTGGCGAGCGAAGTACAGGCGCATGCGGTTGGGGTCCTCGGTGTTCAGGGCCGTCCACATGCGCTGGAAGTACGACAGAGGCCGGGGCCGGAAGCGGTCCCGCACGGCGGTGATCTCGTACAGCCGCTGCCACTCCTGGAGGTCGTGGTAGCCGCCCTGGACGACCTCCACGCCCGCCTTCTCGGCCTTCTTGATGTTGCGCCGCCAGAGCTGGTTGAAGCCCTTGTGCACGTCCTCCAGGGAACGGTTCGCGAGTGGAACCTGGAAGATGTAGCGGGGCTGCACGTCACCGAAGCCCGCGCCGCCGTCCTCGCCCTGCTGCCATCCCATGCGCCGCAGTCGGTCGGCCACCTCGAAGGCGCGCGGCTCGATGAAGTCGGCCTCCACGTCCCGCAGCCGCTTCACGTCCGGGTCCTGGATGCCCTTCTTGATGGAGGTGGACTCCCAACGGCGGATGATCACCGGCGGGCCCATCTTCACCGAGAAGGCACCCTGCTGCTTCAGGTGCGCCAGCATCGGGCGCAACCAGTCGTCGAGGTTCGGCGCGAACCAGTTGATGACCGGACCCTCGGGCAGGTAGGCGAGGTAGCGCTTGATCTTGGGGAGCTGTCGGTACAGCACCAGCCCGGCGCCCACCATCTCGCCGGTCCTGCCGTCGAACCACCCGAGGCTCTCCGAGCGCCACTCCGCCTTCACGTCGGCCCATGCCGGCACCTGCATGTGGCTTGCCGCGGGCAGGCTCTGGATGTACGCCAGGTGCTGCTCTCGGCTGATGGTCCTCAGGGTCAGGCTCATGCGGGGCGCTCCTCGGGCTCGTATGTCCCCATGCTGACAGGGGCTCCGGCTCTCGCGCCGAAGCCTACTGCGCCTGGGGACGGCCCCGACTGGCCCGTGCACCCTTCCCGCGCGGGAAGGGCGCAACGTCGTCAGCTGATCACGCCGCCGAACAGTCCGCCGTGCGCCATGCCGATGAAGAAGCCGACGGCCGAGGCGCCCAGCCCCAGGACCAGCCCGAACCGTTCGCGGGTCGTCTCCGAGATGTACTGGCCGTATCCGCCCACCAGGATGCCCACCAGGCCGGTCCAGGAGCTGAGCAGGTGCAGACCGCTCCAGATCGACGAGATGATCGCGGTCAGTCCCAGGACCAGGGTGACCACGACGAGCGTGTCCTGTAGGGGATGGGGCTTGCCGTCGGTGGCGAAGATCGAAACGCCGGTGTTCGGTCGCATTGCCTGTGCCATGGGCACCTCCTGCGCAAGGGCGGCGCCACGCGGCGCCCTCCTGTCCGATGGGTCCAGAGTGCGACGGGTTACCGGCGGATTTCAACCGGAAGCGGATGAGCGGGTAGTCTGTACGGTCTGCACCGGTGTCTGCCCACGGCCACCGAACCCGGAAGGGGCTCGATTGTCAGTGGTGCCCGATACCGTTGCGCACGCATAACAACCCTCCTGCCACGGAACGACCGTGGCCGTTGAGTCCAGAGGAGGTGGGTTCCACATGCGTCACTACGAGGTGATGGTCATCCTCGACCCCGATCTGGAGGAGCGCGCTGTCTCCCCCCTGATCGAGAACTTCCTTTCCGTGGTCCGCGAGGCCAACGGGAAGGTCGAGAAGGTCGACACCTGGGGCCGTCGTCGTCTCGCCTACGAGATCAAGAAGAAGCCCGAGGGCATCTACTCGGTCATCGACCTCCAGGCCGAGCCTGCGGTCGTCAAGGAGCTCGACCGGCAGATGAACCTGAACGAGTCGGTCCTCCGGACCAAGGTCCTCCGTCCCGAGACCCACTGAGCCAGCGGCTCGGTTCCGGGATTCCCGAGTAGCAGCACAAGCAGCCAGCAGCAATCGCCGAGAGGTTCCCCATGGCAGGCGAGACCGTCATCACGGTCGTCGGCAATCTTGTCGACGACCCCGAGCTGCGCTTCACCCCTTCCGGTGCGGCGGTCGCGAAGTTCCGTGTCGCGTCCACACCCCGCACCTTCGACCGTCAGACCAATGAGTGGAAGGACGGCGAGAGCCTGTTCCTGACCTGCTCAGTCTGGCGCCAGGCGGCGGAGAACGTCGCCGAGTCGCTTCAGCGAGGCATGCGCGTGGTCGTGCAGGGCCGGCTGAAGCAGCGGTCCTACGAGGACCGTGAGGGTGTCAAGCGCACGGTCTACGAGCTGGACGTCGAGGAAGTCGGCCCCAGCCTGAAGAACGCCACGGCCAAGGTCACCAAGACCACCGGTCGCGGTGGCCAGGGCGGGTACGGCGGCGGCCAGCAGGGCGGCGGCAGCTGGGGCGGAGGCTCCGGCGGCCAGGGCGGCCAGGGCGGTGGCCCCGGCGGCCAGGCTCCTGCCGACGACCCCTGGGCCACCACGCCGTCCGGCGGCGGCCAGCAGGGCGGCGGCAGCTGGGGCGGAGGCTCCGGCGGCAACAGCGGCGGCTACTCGGACGAGCCCCCCTTCTGAGGCGGGTTCGTACCACACTTCTTGATCACACAGGAGAAACACCATGGCGAAGCCGCCTGTGCGCAAGCCGAAGAAGAAGGTCTGCGCATTCTGCAAGGACAAGGTCACGTACGTGGACTACAAGGACACGAACATGCTGCGGAAGTTCATTTCCGACCGCGGCAAGATCCGTGCCCGTCGCGTGACCGGCAACTGCACGCAGCACCAGCGTGACGTCGCCACGGCCGTGAAGAACAGCCGTGAGATGGCGCTGCTGCCCTACACCTCCACCGCGCGATAAGGGAAGGGTGACTGACATGAAGATCATCCTCACCCACGAGGTCACCGGCCTCGGTACCGCCGGCGACGTCGTGGACGTCAAGGACGGGTACGCACGCAACTACCTGATCCCGCGGAACTTCGCGATCCGCTGGACCAAGGGCGGCGAGAAGGACGTGGCGCAGATCCGCCGCGCCCGCAAGATCCACGAGATCGCCACCATCGAGCAGGCCAACGAGATCAAGGCTCAGCTGGAGGGTGTCAAGGTTCGCCTTGCCGTCCGCTCCGGTGACGCCGGTCGGCTCTTCGGTTCCGTCACCCCGGCGGATGTCGCCTCCGCGATCAAGGCCGCGGGCGGCCCCGAGGTCGACAAGCGCCGCATCGAGCTGGGCTCGCCCATCAAGACGCTGGGCGCCCACGCGACGTCGGTGCGCCTGCACCCCGAGGTTGCCGCCAAGGTCAACATCGAGGTCATCGCGGCCTGAGCCGTAGCAGAATGGGGCCACACCTCCGGGTGTGGCCCCATTCGTGTGTCTGGACGGCGGGCTGTTTCACGTGAAACACCCGCGACGGTCAGCGGGTGGCACCCGTGACGATCCAGCGACCGGAGCGCGAACGCCACCAGAGCGTCAGCATGCGCACGGCCATCATGAGGCTCATGGCGACCCAGAGGGCGGTGAGTCCCCAGCCGAGGACAGGGACCAGGAGCGCCATCGGAACGAAGGCGATCAAGGTGATCAGCATGGCGCCGGCGAGGTAGGGGCCGTCTCCGGCACCCATCAGGACCCCGTCCAGAACGAAGACGATGCCGCAGATCGGTTGTGCCAGGGCAATGACGATCAGGGCGGGGAGAGCCGCTGTCTGCACGGCGGGATCGCTGCTGAACAGGGGGATGTAAAGGGGGCGCGAGAGGACGACCAAGGCGCCGAGCACCACGCCGGAGACGACCCCCCACTCGACCATGCGGCGGCAGACGGCCTTGGCCCCTTCCGCGTCGTCGGCACCGAGGTAGCGACCGATGATGGCCTGCCCGGCGATCGCGATGGCGTCGAGCCCGAAGGCGAGCAGGCTCCAGAGGTTCAGGATGATCTGATGTGCCGCGGCTTCGGCGTCGCCCAGTCGTGCGGCAACCGCGGTGGCGATCATCAGGATCAGACGGAGGGAGAGGGTGCGCACCAGGAGCGGGGCACCGGCCCAGGCGCTGGCCCGGATGCCGGCTGCGTCCGGGCGGAGGGAAGCGCCGTGGGTACGTGCTCCCCGTACGACCACGTACCCGTACACCGCCGCCATGCCGTACTGGGCGATCACGGTGCCCCAGGCCGATCCAGCGATGCCCAGGCCGGCTCCGTAGACCAGGACGACGTTGAGGACGGCATTGGCCAGGAAGCCGCCGATGGCGACGTACAACGGGGTCTTGGTGTTCTGGAGGCCGCGCAGGATGCCGGTGGCGGCGAGCACGATCAGCATGGCGGGGATGCCGACCGCGGAGACACGGAGGTAGGTGAGGGCATAGGGCGCCGCCGTGTCGGAGGCGCCGAACAGCGAGATCAGGGCCGGTGCGGTCGGCAAGGTCAGCGCGGTGACCGCAATGCCGAGGAACACGGCGAGCCAGACTCCGTCCATGCCCTGGCGTATGGCTCCCGCGAGGTCGCCTGCACCGACCTTGCGGGCGACGGCGGCTGTGGTGGCATAGGCGAGGAAGACGAAGATGCTCACGGCGGTGAGGAGCAGGGCCGAAGCGATGGCGAGTCCGGCCAGTTGCGCGGTGCCGAGATGACCCACGATGGCGCTGTCGGCCATCAGGAACAGGGGCTCGGCGACGAGGGCGCCGAAGGCGGGCACAGCCAGGGTGACGATCTCACGGTCGTGCCGGCGCCGGGCAGCTTTGGTCGTCGCGGGCACATGTGTCATGGGCACCAAGGTAATCGTCCACAGGTAAGAGATGCAATCTGCGATAGGCCCTTACTTTGATCCTTGGGGGGCGCCATGGGGCGGGGCGGTGCCGGATGGATCGGCCCGGCGTGGAAACTTTTTCTTCTGCACAGGCAGTGCGCGGAGAAGGTGCAGGTCAGGGGTGGTGCAGAGGGGCGGGAGAGGGCTTGTTCACAGTCCTGTCCACCGACTCGTGCACAGGTTTCGGCGGGTTCTCCACAGCGTGGGGGCGGTTTTCCACAGAGCTTGTGGATAACCAGATTGGCTGGGGCTGGCTACGGGCCTACCGTGGTCCGGCGCCCGCCCTGTCCTCCGGCGTCGGAAACCAGGGAAACCCGACGCGTCGCAACGGGAGTCGGGACCCTTATTTGTCAGTGTCGTGCCGTAGGAAAGAAGGGCACGGCGAGGTCCGCTCGGCGGACGGGAGGAGGTGGCCCGGGTGAGCATTTCCGAGCCCTTGGACGAGCCGTGGGCTGACAGCGGGCCCAGCGATCGGCTGCCCGCCTCCCGTCAGCGCGGTGACCGGGGCCGGGGCCGCTCGGACCGCACCGACCGGGGCGAGGGTGCGGATTCCTGGGACGGGGCCGGGCCGGCCTTCGAGCGGGTGCCCCCGCAGGACCTCGACGCCGAACAGTCCGTGCTCGGCGGCATGCTGCTGTCCAAGGACGCCATCGCCGACGTCGTCGAAGTCATCAAGGGCCACGACTTCTACCGGCCCGCGCACGAGACGATCTTCCAGGCGATCCTCGACCTCTACGCCAAGGGCGAGCCCGCCGACCCCATCACCGTCGCCGCGGAACTCACCAAGCGCGGCGAGATCACCCGCGTCGGGGGCGCCTCCTATCTGCACGGCCTGGTGCAGACGGTGCCCACCGCGGCGAACGCCGAGTACTACGCGGAGATCGTCCACGAGCGGGCCGTACTGCGCAGGCTGGTCGAGGCCGGCACCAGGATCACGCAGATGGGGTACGCCGCGGACGGCGACGTCGACGAGATCGTCAACAGCGCCCAGGCCGAGATCTACGCCGTCACCGAGCAGCGCACCAGCGAGGACTACCTCCCGCTCGGCGACATCATGGAGGGCGCCCTCGACGAGATCGAGGCGATCGGATCGCGCAGCGGCGAGATGACCGGTGTGCCCACCGGGTTCACCGACTTCGACTCGCTCACCAACGGGCTCCACCCGGGCCAGATGATCGTCATCGCCGCCCGCCCCGCCATGGGCAAGTCGACGCTCGCCCTGGACTTCGCCCGCGCGGCCTCCATCAGGAACAACCTGCCGAGCGTGATCTTCTCGCTGGAGATGGGGCGCAACGAGATCGCGATGCGCCTGCTCTCCGCTGAGGCCCGGGTGGCGCTGCACCACATGCGCTCCGGCACGATGACCGACGAGGACTGGACCCGACTGGCCCGCCGGATGCCCGAGGTCTCGGCGGCCCCGCTGTACATCGACGACTCCCCGAACCTGTCGATGATGGAGATCCGGGCGAAGTGCCGCCGGCTGAAGCAGCGCAACGACCTGCGGCTGGTCGTCATCGACTACCTCCAGCTGATGCAGTCCGGCGGGTCGAAACGGGCCGAGAGCCGTCAGCAGGAGGTCTCGGACATGTCCCGGAACCTGAAGCTCCTCGCCAAGGAGCTGGAACTCCCGGTGATCGCCCTGTCGCAGCTCAACCGTGGTCCCGAGCAGCGCACCGACAAGAAGCCCATGGTCTCGGACCTCCGCGAGTCGGGCTCCATCGAGCAGGACGCCGACATGGTGATCCTGCTCCACCGGGAGGACGCCTACGAGAAGGAGTCGCCCCGCGCCGGCGAGGCCGACCTGATCGTCGCCAAGCACCGCAACGGCCCCACGGCAACCATCACCGTGGCCTTCCAGGGCCATTACTCGCGTTTCGTGGACATGGCCCAGACGTAGGGCGCGTGCCCTCCCCGCGGTGCCGTCGGGCTGGCCGCACGGACACGGGGCGGAGGAGCCGTCCACTGCCGCGGAACTCGCACCGGGCCGTGCAGACGGCTGACTTCGGCGACCGCGAAGATCGTCGCGCTCCAGCGGGAGCCCTCCGGGGCGGACCTCCGCGTCGACGTTGCAGACCCCATCGACTGCCTCGTCCAGGCCCGTGTGGAAGAGGGCCTGGGAACCGTCGGTTCGAGGGCGGCCCCGGCCCCACTCGACCTCGGAGCGGAGTCCCCCGATTCTTGACCTTAAGGTCAAGAAAAGCGTAGGGTTCCGATCATGGGAAGGCCCAAGCAGTTCGATCCGGACGCTGCCGTCGAGGACGCCATGAACGTGTTCTGGCGGAAGGGCTATGCCGCGACCACGCCGCAGGACCTCGTCGACGCGATCGGCATCGGCAAGGGCAGCCTCTACCACGCCTTCGGCAGCAAACACGCTCTGTTCGAACTGGCGCTCCGCCGCTACCGGGACAGTCAAGCCGTCGCCCTCGTCGCGATGTTCGAGGAGCCCGGCCCGGTCAAGGTGCGTTTGCGCAGGACGCTGATGTTCCTCGCCGAGATGGACCTCGCGGATCCGGACCGCCGGGGCTGCATGGCCGTGAACACCGCGGCGGAACTCGCCGGCACGGACCGGGTGGCGACGGAACTCGTCCAGCGCATGTTCGCCCGGACCGAGGACGCCTTCCGTGCGTTGGTCGAAGAAGGGCGACGTTCCGGAGAGATCGCACCGGAGCGTGATCCCGCGGCCTGGGGAAGCCTGTTGCTGAACACGGTCGTCGGCCTGCGGCTCATGGCGCGTGTCGCCGAAGGTCCTGACCGGCTCGTTCGCGTGATCGACGCTACGGTCGACTCCCTCTAGGGCTCAGGGCCGCATCGTCGGAGCTCGTCCCCCGGGGCGACTGCTGCCCATATTTTGTACCTACAGTTCAAAAATTGGGGAATCGTGCACCTCAACCTCACCGCCAAGACGGCCGTCGTCACCGGTGCCAGCCGCGGCATCGGACTCGCCACCGTCCGGGCCCTGACGGCCGAAGGCGTCCGCGTCGTCGGTGCAGCCCGCACCATCACCTCCGAGCTGAAGGAGACCGGCGCACACCCGGTGTCCGCCGATCTGAGCACCGCCGGAGGCGTCGCCACGCTCATGGACGCTGCCCTCGTCGAACTGGGCGGCATCGACCTGCTGGTGAACAACGTCGGAGGCGGGGACGGTGTGGAGCCCGTCGGCTTCCTCGACACCGACGACTCCCAGTGGGTCCGCGTTCTCGACCTCAACCTGCTCAGCGCGGTCCGCGCCGCCCGAGCGGCTCTGCCGAGCCTGATCGAGCGTCGGGGGTCGATCGTCAACGTCGCGTCCATCAACTCCCGTCTGCCCGCCGCCGGCCCGGTCGCCTACAGCGCGGCCAAGGCGGCCCTCGCCGCGCTCGGCAAGTCCCTCGCCGAGGAGTTCGGGCCCCGCGGCGTGCGCGTGAACACCGTCTCGCCCGGAGTGGTCCGCACCGCCCTGTGGGAGGACCCCGAAGGGTTCGGTGGCAAGGTGGCGGCCGGAGCCGGGGTGGAGCACGCGGCCTTCCTCCGGCACATTCCGGAAGCCTTCGGCATCACCACCGGCCGCATCACCGAGCCCGAGGAAGTGGCGGCCCTCATCACGTTCCTCCTCTCCGACGTCGCGGGCAACATCACCGGCGCCGACCACGTCATCGACGGCGGCACCGTCAAGGCGCTCTGAACCGGGGAGTCCCGCGGTGGTGGGCCCGTGGTGGCCCTGGTTTTCCTAGGGGTCCTAGGTTGAAGCTAGGGCCTCTAGGAGAGAGAAGGGTGAGGCATGCCACGGGCGGGCTTGACGACGGAACGCGTGACGGTCGCGGGCGCCGAGTTGGCGGACGAGGTCGGGTTCGACCGGATGACCATGGCCCGGTTGGCGCGGCGTCTCGGGGTGAAGGACGCGTCCCTCTACGCGCACGTCCGCGGGTTGGAAGAGCTGCGCGGCCGGATCGCCCTGCTGGCGGCGGACGAGAAGACCGTCCGTATCGCGGAGGCGACCGCCGGCCGGTCCGGCCGGGACGCGCTGGTGGCGTTCGCCGACGCGTGGCGGGAGTACGCCCACCGGCACCCGGGCCGCTACGCGGCGACGCAGGCCGCGACCGGCATCGACCCCGAACTGGCCGCGCAGGCGCCCGGCCCCCGGCGGGCGATCGAGCTGACCCACGGCGTACTGAGCCACTACCGGCTGGTGGAACCCGAGCTGACGGACGCGGTGCGGCTGCTGCGCAGCACCTTCCACGGGTTCGTCGCCCTGGAGAGCACCGGCGGATTCGCGCACCGACGTTCCCCGGACCGGTCCTGGGAGCGCGTGGTGGACGGTCTGCACACCCTTCTGGAGCACTGGTCCCCGTCCCGAGGAGGAGAGTCCCGATGACCGAACCGACCACCGGCAGGCTGCGGGTGAACGGTGCCGTGTTGCACTACGAGGTGCGCGGTCGGGGGCCGTTCCTGCTGTTGATCCCCGGGGGGACGGGCGGTGCCGCGTCCTTCGACGGCATCGTCGAGGACCTCGCGGGCGACCACACCGTTGCGACCTACGACCCGCGCGGCATCGCCCGCAGCCCCCTGGACGACCCCGGGGCGGAGCAGTCCGTGGCCGAACACGCCGAGGACGCGCTCCGGGTGCAGGAGGCGCTGGCACCGGACGGGTCCGCGCGGGTGTTCGGGGCGAGTTCGGGGGCGATCGTCGCCCTGCACCTGCTCACCGCGCACCCCGAACGCCTGGTGCAGGTCGTGGCACACGAGCCCCCGGTGGTGGAGGTCCTGCCGGACGCGGCTGAGCACCGCGCGTTCCTGGTGCGGGTGCAGGAGGCCCTGCACGGGCAGGGGCTCGCGCCGGCGATGGCCGTGTTCGCCGCGGGGCTGGCGAAGGACGGCGGGGCACCGGCGCCGAAGGCGCGGCCGGGTGCCTCGCCGCGGGCGGCGGCGGACCTGCCCCATTTCCTCGGGCGGATCGTGCCCCGCTTCATGGCCTACGCACCGGACGTGCCCGCCTTGGAGGTGCTGTCGGAGCGCCTGGTGCTCGGCGCGGGGGCGGACTCGCGGGGGGAACTGCCGCATCGCGCGGTGACCGGCCTGGCCGACCGACTGGGCGGGGTGCCGCACCCCTTCCCCGGCGGGCACCTCGCTCTGACCACGCATCCGGTCGAGTTCGGCGAAACCCTGCGGAAGGTCCTGCGGCCGTCGACGTGAACCCGTCGGCCACCGGACTCCGCTCCCCCGGCGGGCCCCGGTTCGCCGGGCCCGCCGGGGGGTGGTGGGGCGCCGGCTCAGAAAGTGTTGGGTAATCGGGTGATTACTGGTTCTTGAGGTCGTCGGCGAGGCGGCGGGCTGCTTCGGTCTCGATGGGGCCGTGTGGTTCGATCTCCTCGCCGGCGAGGCGGGCGGCCATGAGCCGGATCATGGCGACCTTGATCATCGCTTCGGCGTGCGCGGTCTTGCGCTCGTAGTCCCGTGCCAACCGTCTGCACCGTCCCAGCCAGGAGAATGTCCGCTCGACCACCCACCTGCGGGGCAGCACCTGAAACCCTTTCACACCAGCGTTACGCGGCACCGCGACGATCTCCAGGCTCTCGCACTCAGCCGCCCAGCCGACTAGGCCCGCGTCGACCACGTTGACGTAACCACCGTCGACCCAGACCAGTCCGACCTGCGGAAACTCCTGGCGGACACCACCCAGAACCAGCTTCGCGCCCGCCCGGTCCTGCACCGACGCCGAGTGCACCACCACCCGCAGCACGAGCCCGCACGTGTCCACCAGCAGATGCCGCTTGCGACCCCGGACCCGCTTGCCCGCGTCGTATCCGATCGCCTCCCCGCCCTGATGACTGCGGGCCGACTGCGAGTCCAGCACCGCCGCCGACGGCTGCGGATCCCGCCCGTCCACCACCCGCACCCGCTCACGCAACGCATCGTGAACCCGGTCCCAGGTACCGTCCGCCGACCACGCACGAAACCACCGGTACGCCACATCCCACGGAGCAAGATCGTGCGGCACCAACCGCCACGCACACCCGCTGACCAGCACATACAACACAGTGTCCACGACCAGCCGACGCGGGAACTTCAACCGGCGGCCCGCCCGACGCGGATCCCGAACCGGCAACAACGCCTCGATCACCGCCCACTGAGCATCCGTCAAAGACGACTCGTAGGCAGGCTGACACACGCAGACACACATGCCGGTGATCTTCGCGAACACCCACCCACGAAGATCACCGCCAGGGGATCACGTCATGCAGTTGATCAATTACCCAACACTTTCTCAGGCCGCCTCGGGCTGCGGGACCGCCCGCGGGGTGGCGGCGGGCGCGGCGTCCCACTGCCGGGTGGTCCGGAGGTAGGCGTAGATCACGGAGAGCATCGCCGACACCAGCAGCGGTCCGAACAGCCAGGGGAGGTCGGCCATCTGCGTCGCCAGGTAGCGGTAGGACAGCAGCAGCGCCGTGAAGACCCCCACGCCGTAGGCGACTAGGCGGATGCCCGCGGGCTCCCAACCGCGGTCATGGGCCCGCAGCGCCGCCTCGATGGTGAGCGCGAACACCACGCCGGCGAGGAGGTCCACGCCGTAGTGGTAGCCGAAACCCAGGGTGGCGCCGAGCGTGGCGATCAGCCAGAACGTTCCCGCGTAACGCAGGAAACGCGGCCCCCGTCGGGAGTGGACGAAGATGGTGGTGGCCCATGCGGTGTGCAGGCTGGGCATGCAGTTGCGCGGGGTGATCTCGTCGAACGGCACCGCCTGCGGGGTGTCGATGGAGGGCAGCGCGTTCGGCCAGATGTTGGCCACCGCCCACTGCCCGCCGTCGGCGCCGTAGACGAAGACCGGACCGACCACCGGGAAGATCATGTAGATGCCGGGTCCGAGCAGACCGATGACCAGGAAGGTGCGCACCAGGTGGTGGGTCGGGAAGCGGCGCTCGGTCGCCACGTTGCGCAACTGGTACAGCGCGGCGAGGACCGCGGCCACCGCGAGCTGGACGTAGACGTAGTCGAGTACCGCGGGACCGACCGGCTCGGTGGCCTCGACCAGCCGGCCCACCAGCCAGGACGGGTTGCCGAGTGCCTGATCGGCGGTGGCCAGGTACGGGTCCAGGACCTCGGGCTTGGTCTTCGAGGTGATGAGCAGCCAGGCGTCGCCGGTCTTGCGACCGGCCACCAGCAGCAGGCCCAGCCCCACGCCCTTCAGCAGCAGGAGGCGTTCCGAGCCGGTGCGGCGGGTGAAGGCGATGACCACGCAACCCGCCATCACCCACAGCACGCCGCTGCCGAAGTAGTGGCCGTCCGTGACCTCGATGTCGGTGATCCACCGCACCAGCAGGATCGTGAGGTCGATGCCGACGGCGGTGCCCAGGGCGATGAAGCGCTGTCGCCAGGTGAGCACCACCATCATCAGCGCCATGCTCGCGTAGAGCAGGAAGCCCGATTTAGGCGGGAATATCGCTTCCCGTGCCTGGTTGACGATGGGCCCCGGGAGGCCGTAGTGGCGTGCGGCGATCTCCAGCGCGATGAGGAACCCGAGGGTTATCACGCCTGCCGTTGCCCATAGGATCGCCCGCGGTTGGCGCCACGCGGCGAAGTTCATTCTCTGGTGTATTCGCGAAAGCGCCCGCGATGCTATGGATATCAATTGTTGTTTGGCCGATTGTTAGAAGTATGGGTTAATTGGTCACTCTTTGTGCCGGAGAGTGTCGTTTCCGGTGAAGGCGGGCGATGGGGGCGATCGCCGCGGGTTCGATCATTTTATCGAATCGTTCCATGCGGCCCGCGCCGGCCACGGGCGGGGCGCACCGAGCGGTGCCGGACCGTCCGTCCGCACCCTCGGGGTGCGGGACCACCGACCATGATCACCGGGATGGTGCACGGGCCGGGATCACGGTTTGGGGCAAAAGAACTCGACGGAACGGCCCGTTGTGGGTGCACTGGGAAGATGACGACTTCTCCTGATGGACTGCTTCCCACCACCCGCCGCGCCCTGCTGCACCGACTCGCCGCGGCCCAGACGGACGGACGGGCCCCCTCGCTCGTCGCGGCGATCGGTCGGGGCGGAACGACCGTCTGGGAAGGGGCCCGGGCGGCGGGCCCCCTTCCGGGGGAGACCCAGTACCGCATCGGTTCGATCACGAAGACCTTCACCGCCGTGTTGGTGCTCAGGCTGAGGGACGAGGGACTGCTGGATCTAGGCGACCCCTTGGAGAAGCACCTGCCCGGGACGGGCGCCGGCGAGTTGACCATCGCGGAACTGCTGGCGCACACCGGCGGCCTGGCCGCGGAGACGCCGGGCCCGTGGTGGGAGCGCACCCCGGGGGCCCTGCGTCCGGAACTGGCCGACGTGCTGGGGGAGGAGCCGTTCCGCCACCCCAAGGGCCGGGTCCACCACTACTCCAACCCCGGGTACACCCTGCTGGGCGCCCTGGTGGAGGAGGTGCGCGGCGCCCGGTGGGAGGACGTGCTGCGAGAGGAGGTCCTGGAGCCCCTGGGGCTGCACCGGACGGGCAGCCGGCCGCAGTCCCCGCACGCCGAGGGCTGGGCGGTGCACCCCTGGGCAGACGTGCTGCTCCCCGAACCCGTGGAGGACCTGGGATTGATGGCTCCCGCGGGACAACTGTGGTCCACGACCGGCGACCTGGTGCGGTTCGGCATGTTCCTCGCCCGGGGCGACGAACGCGTGCTGAGTGCGGAGTCCGTGCGGGAGATGCGGACGCCGGCCGCCCCCGCCGCGGCCGCGGACCTGGCCGCGGGGACCTCGTACGGGCTCGGCACCCAGATCCTGAACCTCGGCGGTCGCACCCTGATCGGACACTCCGGGTCACTGCCCGGCTTCCTCGCCGCCCTGTTCTTCAACCCGGAGGAGGACGTGACGGCGGTGGTGCTCGCCAACTGCACCTCCGGGCCCCTGGTGGTGGGGGTCGCCGCAGAGTTCGTCCGCATCGTCGCCGAGGCGGAGCCCCGCATCCCCGAGCCATGGCGCCCGGCGCCCCGGGTGGACCCGGCGGTGCTGGAACTCGCCGGGCCCTGGTACTGGGGCGCCACCCCGCATGCGCTGCGGCTCACGGAGGACGGTGGCGTGCTGCTGGGACCGTTGAACGGCTGGGGCCGCGGTTCGCGGTTCCGAGCCCGTCCGGACGGAACCTGGGTGGGCCTGGAGGGGTACTACGCGGGGGAGGTCCTGAGGGTGGCCCGTCGTTCCGACGGCTCGGTCAGCCACCTCGACCTGGGATCGTTCGTCTTCACCCGCGAGCCCTACGAGGCGGGTGCGCCTGTTCCCGGCGGGGTGCACCCCGAAGGGTGGCGCGGCAGCGCCGCCCCGTGAACCCGAGCCGTTCGTTGATCGGCATCGGCGTCCGAGGTGAGCCGCACCCCTGACGTCGTGGCCGACGGCGGCGGGCGCCGCCGTCCCCGAGGGGTACGGGAGTCCTCGATCGCCTGGAGGCCGTCCGCCCGCGGCCCCTCGTACGGCGTTGCCATGGCGGTGGCAGGTCGGACCGTCCGGTGGACGGACGCGACGGTCAGGCAGCGGCCACGGTGACCGGGGCGAAGCGGCGGGTCCAGTCGCCGGGCAGGCCCGCGGTGCCGTGCACCATCACCTCGTTGTGGAAGGCGGTGGTGAGCCCGCGGGCGTGGAGCCAGGCGAGGAAGGCCTCGTGCCGGGTGTCGACGTCCACGCGCACCGGCCGGCGCGCTTCCCGGGCGAGTGAGGTGACGAGGGCCTGCGCGGTCGCGGTGTCCCGGGCGACGAGGGGGCCGATGACCTCGGTCTCCGTGTTGGGCCAGATCGCGGCGTATCCGATGAGGCGCCCGCGGTCCTCCGCGACCCGGATCCGATCCGCGAAGGCCGGGAGGCGGGTGAGGACATGGGTCCGATCGGAGCCGAAGACCTCACCGTCCAGCCGCAGGATCGATCCCAGGTCGTCGGCGGTGGCGGGGCGGGTGGGACCCGCCTCCCCGCCCGGGGTGAAGGTGCCGGAGACGGATTCGACCTGCCCGACCGTGGTGAAGCCCAGTTCCTCGTACAAGGGCTGGCCGCTCCGCGTGGCATGGAGGGTGAGAGGTGTCGAGCCCGCCTCCGCGAGGACGTGCTGCATCATGCGCCGCCCGACCCCCCGCCGTGCATACCGCTCCGCGACGAGGACCATGCCGATCGCCTTGAGGTCGGGGCGACGGGGTGGACCGTAGGAGGTCACCACGCAGGCACTGAGGAGTCCGTGCCCATCGGGGGCGTCCAGGCCGTAGCCGGTCCCGGCGGCGAGGAGCAGACCCCACTTGTGGTCTTCCCGGGACCAGCCGCGGTCCTGCGAGAGATCGGCACAGACAGCGGCGTCCCGGGGGGTCAGTCGGCGGAAGGGGAGAGCGGGGGAAGGTGTCGACACGCTGGTCAGGCTGTCTGACGAAGCCACTCCGCGTCCACCACTTTGCGAGCTCTGGTCCTGATCTTTCGCCTCCGATGGCTCGGTGGCGGGCTCTGTTTCACGTGAAACACCGTCTCGACCGCCGGGTCACCCCAGATCGGGTGCGTGCATCGCCCGCACGCCTTCGATGTTCCCGTCGAGGTAGTGGCGCAAGGAGAGGGGGACCAGATGGACCGAGGCGATGCCGACCCGGGTGAAGGGCACTCGGACGATCTCGTACTCGCCGCACGGCTCCTCCACCTCGGGGCCGTGGCGGAGCGAGGGATCCATGGACGCCATGCGGCAGACGAAGAAGTGCTGCACCTTCACACCGGGGGCGCCCCCGTCCTCACGGAGGTGCTCCACGGTGTCCACGAAGCAGGGCACCACATCGGTGATCTTCGCGCCGAGTTCCTCGTGGACTTCCCGGTGCAGCGCATCGACCACGGTGGCGTCCTCGGCCTCCACCCCTCCGCCCGGCGTGACCCAGTACGGCTCCACGCCGGGCTTGGTCCGCTTGATGAGAATCAACTCGTCGCCGTCCAGCAGGATGGCGCGTGCGGTGCGTTTGACCACGGGACGGACCGTCATGGGAGGAATGTGGCCCGGTTGGTTCCACGTGAAACATCGCGGGCGGTGCCCCGGGACCTCACCCCGACCGCTCCAGGGCCCGGAGGACGTCGTGGATCAGGTCCTGGGGATCCTCGATGCCGGCGGACAGACGGATGAAGCCCTCGGACACCGCGTCACCGCCCCAGCGGCGGCGGCGCTCCGCGGTGGACCGGACCCCGCCGAAGCTGGTGGCGTCGTCCACCAGGGTCAGTGCCTCCAGGAACCGCTCGGCATGGCCACGGGACGGCAAGGTGAAGGACACCACACAGCCGAACCGTCGCATCTGCCGAGCGGCGATGGCGTGGCCCGGGTCCTCGGGCAGTCCGGGGTACCGGAGTCCGGTGACCTCGGGTCGGGTGCGGAGGGCCTCGGCGAGGGCCAGGGCGTTCGCGTTCTGACGATCGGCACGGACCTGGAGGGTGGCCAGGGAACGATGGGCCAGCCAGGCTTCCATGGGGCCGGGGATGGCTCCGATCAGCTTCCGCCAGCGTCGTACGGCAACGGCGGCTTCCGGGCGACAGCTGACGTAGCCGAGGAGGAGGTCTCCGTGCCCCGTGAGCTGCTTGGTCCCACTCCCCACCGAGAAGTCCGCCCCGAGTTCCAGCGGTCGTTGTCCCAGGGGCGTGGCCAGGGTGTTGTCGACCGCCACCATCGCCCCCCGGGCATGGGCGGCGTCGATGGTGCGCCGCAGGTCGCAGACGTCCAATCCGGGGTTGGAGGGCGTTTCGATCCAGAGCAACCGCGCCCCGTCGAGGACCTCCAGCTGTGCGTCCCCCGCGGTCGGGGCCGTGCGCACCGTGATGCCGTACGCGGTGAGCTGCTCCTGGATCAGGGGCAGCACCTGGTACCCGTCCGAGGGCAGGACCACGCTGTCGCCCGCCCGGAGTTGGGAGAAGAGCGTGGCGGACACGGCGGCCATGCCGGAGGCGAACGTCAGCGTCTCGACCGTCCCCTCGGGCGCGGCCGGCGCTTCCAACTCGCTGATCGCCCGTTCCAACCAGGTCCAGGTGGGGTTCTCCTCCCGCGCGTACCGGTAGGGACCCGTCGCCTCACCGGGTAGGTGGAAGTGCGCCGCGAACACCGGCCCCGGTAGTGCCGGCTCGTGCTTCACGGGTTCGGGCAGCCCCGCGCGTACCGCTCGGGTGCCGTCCCCGACGCTCCGCGCCGCGTCCTCCGCCGTCATCGTCCCGTTTCCTTCCTGTCGTCGACGGGTCCGTCGGGCCCGTCAGTCGTCGTCGGGCAGGACCACGTTCAGTGCCCAGGACACGACGGAGATGATGAGCCCGCCGAAGACCGCGGTCCAGAATCCGTCGACGTGGAAGCCCACGTCCAGCTTCTCCGCGACCCACGAGGTCAGCAAGAGCATCAGCGCGTTCACCACGAGGGTGATCAGGCCCAGGGTCAGGATGAACAGGGGGAAGGTCAGGATCTTCACGACCGGCTTGACGACGACGTTCACCAAGCCGAAGATCAGCGCGACGATGATCAGCGCGACCGCCGCCTCCCCGGTGTCCCCGGTGAGAGTGATCTTGTCGAGCAGCCAGATCGCCACGGCCAGGGCGCCGGCGTTCGCGAGCGTCTTGACGAGGAAATTCATCATGTGTCTGATCGTGACAGACGAGCCCGGCCGGGTGACCCCCCCCCCGGGGGCTACCGTTGCCGCGCGACGGCCGCGGGAACGGGCGGGCGGGACGCGGACCGGACAGGGACGGGCAGGCAGATGAAGGCATTCCGACTGGACGAGTTGGAGATCGAGCGGGCCGCGAACGAGGGCGCGTACCTACAGTTCCTGCGGGAGCGGAACATGTCGGTGGGCCTGTACGCGCTCGATGCCGGGGCTCAGGACCCGCAGCAGCCCCACGGCCAGGACGAGGTGTACTTCGTGGTGAGCGGGCGGGCCTCGATCACCGTGGGCCCGGAGACGACGACGGTGGCGCGCGGCAGCGTCGTGTACGTGCCGGCCGGGGTGGAGCACAAGTTCCACCACATCACCGAGGACCTGCGGGTCCTGGTGGTGTTCTCCCCGCCCGAGAGCTGACCGCGACGGCGGTCCGGACTCGGGGTTCCTTCAGGGTGCGCTCAGGGGAGGACAAGGGGCCGTGGGCGTCCGCCGGGCCCGCGCGCGTCCTAGCATCGGGAGCACGTACAGGATGGAGCACCCTCCGGCCCGGGCCCGCGGGTGCGGACGCCGGTGACGCGGAACGGAGGGAAGGAATCGTGCAGGAGATCCTCGCGGGTGTGCCGTGGTGGGTGAAGTGGGTCGCGGTGCCGGTCATCGCGCTCTTCGTGTTCGGCGGGCTGATCGTCGGAGTGCTCTCCTTCCTCGTGGGCGTGCTCTTCAAGGTGCTGGTGCTCGTGGTGCTGGTCGCCGGACTGATCTACGTGGTCCGGAAGTTCACGGCGTCACGGGGTGACGGGTAGCACATCCGCACGGCACGGGAACCGGAGCCGAGGTCCCCCTCCAGAGGGAAGATTGCCTGACATCTGGAGATAGTCCGGATCGGACGACTACAGTCGAACCGGACACCCACTCGCCACGGGAGTGAGCCTTGGCCTCGGATGATCCCGTCCCCACCCTGATCGGCTCCGTGCAGCGCGCCCTGCGACTGCTGGAGGCGGCGGCCTCGCGTCCCGAGGGCGCGCCCGCCAAGCAGTTGGCGCGCGAGGCCGGTGTGGCCCTGCCCACCGCGTACCACCTGCTGCGCACCCTGGCGCACGAGGGCTATGTGCGCCGGGAGCGCGGCGTCTACCGGCTGGCGGAGGCCGCGGGGCGGTTGGGCGGTGCCGGTGCCAAGCAGAATCGTCGCAGCATGATCCAGGACGCGCTCGGGCACTGCCGCGACCTCCTCGGCGCACCGGTGTACTTCGGGGTCTACCGGAACGGCGAGATCGAGCTCGTGGCGGTGGCCGACAGTCCGGCGCACCCCGCCGTCGAGGAGTGGGCCGACTTCCGGGAGACCGGGCACGCCCATGCGCTCGGCCAGTGCCTGTTGTCCCAACTCGGGGAGAAGGCCCGCCGGGACCACCTGCACCGGCACCCCGTCCGCTACGTGACCCCCTACTCCGTGCGGGACGAGGAGAGCTTCCTCAGGCGTCTCGCGGCGGTGGACCGGATGCAACCCGTGCTGGAGCACCAGGAGTACGCCCTGGGCACGGTCTGCGCCGCCCTGCCCCTCATGGTGGGGACCACGGCGATGGCGATCGGTTTCTCGCTGCCCGCGCACCAGGAGGACCGGTTGCTGCCCATGCTCGCCCGGTTGGAGCGAGAAGTCGGAAGACTGCTAGGGACACCCGCTTTCTCTATCAGCATCTGAAAACTCACTCCTTGTGATCTGTCGTGTACGTTAAGCAAGATGCCATGAGTGTCAGGGGGCTGATTCCTGGCCAGTCGACGCCACACGACGGGGTAGCCAATGCGCGAGTCGGTACAGGCAGAAGTCATGATGAGCTTTCTCGTCTCCGAGGAGCTCACGTTCCGCATTCCCGTGGAACTGCGGTACGACAGTGCTGATCCCTATGCGGTACGGCTGACCTTCCATCTTCCCGGCGACGCGCCGGTGAGTTGGACGTTCGGCCGCGAGCTGCTGGTGGACGGGGTCGCCGAGCCGTGCGGGGACGGGGACGTGCACATCGCTCCGGACGATCCGGAGATCCTCAGCGATGTGTTGATCACCCTTCAGGTGGGCGCGGAACAGGCGGTCTTCCGTGCCGGGGTGGCACCGCTCATCGCGTTCCTCGACCGCACGGACAAGATCGTTCCACTGGGGCAGGAGCGGGCCATGGCGGGCTTCGACACGTTGTTGGACCAGGCCCTGGACCGCATCCTCGCGGAGGAGCAGAGCGCCGGCTGACGCCGTGTCACCAACCGTGCGCCTCAGGCCCGGGCCTTGCGACGACGGCCGCGTCCGCCGGGCGGGAGAACCGTCCGTCCGGCGGCCGGCCCGCCGGTCCGGTCCGCGGCCACCACCAGGGTGGCCAGCGCCGTCGTCACCGGTACGGACGCCACGAGCCCGATCGAACCGACCAGGGTGCGGACGATCTCCTCGGCCACCAACTCGCTGTTGGCCACCGCCCCGACGGAGCTCTGCGCGATCGAGAACAGCAACAGCAGCGGCAGCGCGGCGCCCGCGTACGCCAGCACCAGCGTGTTCACCACCGAGGCGATGTGGTCCCGGCCGATGCGGATGCCCGCGCGGTACAGGGCGCGCCGGCTCATGGTCGGATCGGCCTGGTGCAGCTCCCACACCGCCGAGGTCTGGGTGACGGTCACGTCGTCCAGCACGCCGAGCGAGCCGATGATCACCCCGGCCAGCAGCAGCCCGCTCATGTCGATCGACGGGTACAGGCCGTGGATGAGGCCGGTGTTGTCGTCGGTGTCCCCCGACAGCGCCGCCCAGCCGATGAACAGCGAACCCAGCACCCCGATCAGCAGCAGGGACACCAGGGTCCCCAGGACGGCCACCGAGGTCCGGGCGGAGAGCCCGTGGCACATGTACAGCGCGATGAGCATGATCGCGCTCGCCCCGACCACCGCCACCACCAGCGGGTTCGAGCCCTGGAGGATCGCGGGCAGGATGAAGAACGTCAGCACCAGGAAGCTCACCGCGAGGGCGACCAGGGCCATCAGCCCCCGCAACCGCCCGACCAGCACCACGGCGAGCGCGAACACACCGGCGAGCAGGGCCATCGGGAGACGTCGGTTGACGTCCGCCACCGAGTACTGGAGGTCCCGGGGCGCGTCCGGCGCATAGGCGACGATCACCCCCTGCCCGGTCTCCAACTGCCGGGAGGCGTCCGGCTGCACGATCTCCGTGAACGTCCGGCCCGCGTGGGGTCCCGTGGTCACCTCGATGGTGGCCTTGCCGCAGGTACCCGCGGCCCGCTGCTGGGCCTCGCTGCCCTCCGCGGTCGAGGTGTCGCCGGTCGGGGGCACCGCACCGGCGTTGACGGACGCGCAGTCCACCCGGTCGATCCGGGTCACCGTCGCCTGCTGGGTCTGCCGGTCGAAGCCGACCCCGGTGCGTTCGTGGCCGGGCGCGCCGCCCGGCCACAGCACCGCCAACCCCACCAGGACCGCGGTGGCGAAGGGGATCAGGACGGCCGCGATGATGCGCCGCAGCCGCGCCGAGACCGGAGCCGCCGGCCCGTGGGAGTGGGAGTGCCCGTGACCCCCGTGCCCGCCGTGGCCCGAGTGGCCCCCGTGTTCCGGGCCCCGGGGGCCGGAGGGAGGGGCTGGTGGTGCCGGAGCGGGCGGCGGCTGCCAAGGCTGCCCGGGGGGCGGTACGGGGGGCTGCGGCGTCGTGGTCACCGACCGATCATCGCAAGAACGACCGGGGCCCACTGTTCAGCACGCCAGGGATGGCGCTAGCGTGGGAACACCTTTGCACACGCGGGAGCTCGGAGCACCGGGCTGAGAGGGCGCTGACCTCCGTACCCGGGCCCGTTCGACGCCTCGTGCGTCGGGGCTCCGGCGGAGAGCCGCTGCGTCGACCGCTGAACCTGTTACCGGGTAATGCCGGCGTAGGGAGTAGGTCTCATGACCATCGAGGACGCACGCACGCCTGCCGTGACCGCACCGGTCGCGGACGCCGCGGAGGGCTCCGAGCAGCCGGCCGGGTCGACGCCGACCCCCGGTTGGCACAAGGCGTACGTCGAGGGCACCCGCCCCGACCTGCGGGTGCCGGTCCGTCAAGTCCACCTCACCAACGGTCGGTCGGTCACGCTGTACGACACCTCCGGCCCGTACACCGATCCGCACGCCGACACCGACGTGCGCCGCGGGCTGCCGCCCCTGCGGGAGAACTGGATCGTCGCCCGCGGGGACACCGAGGAGTACACGGGGCGTCCCGTCCGTCCGGAGGACGACGGGATCAAGCACACCTCGCCGCGCGGCGGGCTGCGCAACCTCGACGCGGTGTTCCCCGGCCGCCCCCGGCTGCCGCGTCGCGGACGCGACGGGGCGCGGGTCACCCAGCTCGCCTACGCGCGGCGCGGCGAGATCACCCCGGAGATGGAGTTCGTGGCCCTCCGGGAGGAGGTCGAACCCGAGGTGGTGCGCGCGGAGATCGCGGCCGGCCGGGCGGTGCTGCCGGCGAACGTGAACCACCCGGAGATCGAGCCGATGATCATCGGCAAGCGGTTCCTGGTGAAGGTCAACGCGAACATCGGCAACTCCGCGGTGACCTCCTCCATCGAGGAGGAGGTGGAGAAGATGACCTGGGCGACCCGCTGGGGCGCCGACACGGTCATGGACCTCTCCACCGGCCGCAACATCCACACCACCCGCGAGTGGGTGCTCCGCAACTCCCCCGTCCCGATCGGAACGGTGCCGCTCTACCAGGCGTTGGAGAAGGTGGACGGCAAGGCGGAGGAGTTGACCTGGGAGATCTACAAGGACACGGTCATCGAGCAGGCCGAGCAGGGCGTGGACTACATGACCGTCCACGCCGGCGTGCGACTTCCGTACGTCCCGCTCACCGCACGGCGCAAGACCGGGATCGTCTCCCGGGGCGGTTCGATCATGGCCGCCTGGTGCCTGGCGCACCACAAGGAGTCGTTCCTCTACGAGAACTTCGAGGAGCTCTGCGAGATCCTCGCCACCTACGACGTGACCTACTCGCTGGGCGACGGACTCCGCCCGGGCTCCATCGCGGACGCCAACGACGAGGCCCAGTTCGCAGAGTTGCGCACCCTCGGCGAGCTGAACCGGATCGCCAAGGGCTTCGACGTCCAGACCATGATCGAAGGCCCCGGGCACGTCCCGATGCACAAGATCAAGGAGAACATCGACCTCCAGCAGGAGATCTGCGAGGAGGCCCCCTTCTACACCCTCGGCCCGCTGACCACGGACATCGCGCCCGCCTACGACCACATCACCTCCGGCATCGGCGCCGCGATGATCGCCTGGTGGGGGACGGCGATGCTCTGCTACGTCACCCCCAAGGAGCACCTGGGGCTGCCCAACCGCGACGACGTCAAGACCGGCGTCATCACGTACAAGATCGCTGCGCACGCAGCGGACCTGGCCAAGGGGCACCCCGGGGCCCAGGAGTGGGACGACGCGCTGTCGGACGCCCGCTTCGAGTTCCGTTGGGAGGACCAGTTCAACCTGGCGCTCGACCCGGACACCGCGCGCTCCTTCCACGACGAGACGCTCCCCGCCGAGCCGGCCAAGACGGCGCACTTCTGTTCCATGTGCGGCCCGAAGTTCTGCTCGATGAAGATCAGCCGGAGCATCACCGAGCAGTTCGGCGGTGCTGCGGACGCCACCGCGGAGGAGATCGAGGCCGGGATGCTGGAGAAGTCGAAGGAGTTCGCGGCCTCGGGCAACCGGGTCTACCTGCCGATGGCCGACTGACCGCCCCCGGGCGCGCCGGGCCCGGCCCTATTCGGGCCGGTCCCCCGGTCCGCCGGAGTCCGGGCTGCTGTAGCGCGGACGGGAGTAGCTGGGGCGGGCGTCGGTCCGCCCCTGGTCGGGGCTGCTGAACCCCGGCCGGTGGTAGCCCAGGTGGGGCATCCGGCCGGCCGGGGCGGAGCCCACGGGGCTCCCGCCGGAGGGCCCCGCGGTGCGGGGGTCCGGCTCCGCGCTCGGTTCCTCCGGGGCGGGCGCCTCGGCCAGCACGTTCCGCAGGAAGGGCAGGATGCCCCGCTCCCGGAGCGCCTCCCGCCAGCGCTGCCCGGCCGCTTCCACCTCGGCGTCGATGGCGCGCGGTGCGTCGGCCCGCAGGGCGGTCGCGTCGTTGCGCAGGGCGGAGACCAGGATGCCGGCGCCGGCGATCAGGATCGTCACCGCGGTCAGCGCGCCGAAGGCCCAGCCCGTGTTGAGCAGGGTCCGGCCGAGCGCCAGTTGGGGGGCGAGGGCCCGGAGGGCGTAGCCGACGAGCAGGAAGATCACGGCCGCCGTGCCGGCGAGGACCGGGGCCAGGACGGTGAGCACGGCGAGGACCCCCGCGCCGGCGTGCCCCTCGACCGCGGCCGAACCGTCCGTGCGGGCCTCCGCCCGGGCCCGGGCGCGGACCGAGGTGTACGCCTTGTACTCGGCGTCCGCCGCCGAGGTGATCAGGGCGCTGGCGTCCAGGGCCACGGCGCGGAGCCGTTCGAGGGTGAACCGGTCGCCGGAAACGGCCAGTTCCGGATGGTGCGGGACGGTGCGCAGGGTTTCGTCGAGGAGCCGCTCGTACGCGATGCGGTCCTCTCTCGACAGCTGCCGCGGAACGCTGTTCATGTGCATCCCCCGATGCTCCGTGGGGCGGACGGCCCTCCCGGTGGAGGGCCGTCGAGCAGAAACGGAGGGAAGCCCGCCAAGGGTAGGGCGATGGTAGGCCCGACACCGTACGGGGTGACAGTGGATTTCCGAAAATAGTGCTATCGGACCGCAAGATCCTTCGCTCGGGCGGAGGACCGCGCAACGTTCAAGCGTGCAGCGGGAGTTGCTGTACCAACAGGCTTCCGGCCATGGTCACCCCGCCGTCCATGGCGATCGCCAGCCCGTCGGCGTAGACGTGCGGGCCCTCCACCACCGGGCCGCGGCTGTCGTCGCCGTCCTCGGAGACGACCTCGCCCAGCAGGTAGGGGATGGGGCTGTGACCGTGCACGATGCGGGACCCCCCGTAGGCGGCGAGGAGTTCCCGGGCCGCCCGGGGCCCTGCTTCGTCGCGGAAGGCGAAGCGCTTGGTGAACTTGCGGAACAGGTCCCAGCACTCGTCGGCGTCGTTGCGCGTCAGCGTCTCGCGGACGGTGTCGTTCACCTCCTCGACGGAGGCGCCGTACTCCAGGTAGGCGGTGGTGTCCGAGTGGAGCAGCAGGTGGTCGTCCTCCTCGACCATCGCGTCGAGACGGGACATCCACTGGAGGTGGTGGTCCTGGAGGCGGTCCATGTCGGACTTCTGGCCGCCGTTGAGCAGCCAGGCGGCCTGGAAGGTGGCCGTGCCGGCACCGGAGTTGACCGGCGTGTCGCCGAACCGGCGGGCTCCGATCAGCAGCAGTTCGTGGTTGCCCATGAGGGCCTTGCAGTAGCCGCCGGCGGCGGCGGCCTCGGCGGACAGCTTCATCACCAGGTCGATCACGCCGATGCCGTCGGGCCCGCGGTCGGTGAAGTCGCCGAGGAACCACAGGCGGGTGTTGCCCGCGGACCAGTTCCCCTCGGCGTCGATCAGGCCCTTCTCGTGCAGGGCGGTGACCAACTCGGTCAGATAGCCGTGCACGTCGCCGACCACGTACAGCGGGCCGAGCCCCTCCGGCCCGCGCGGGGCGGGCGCCGGGACCGGGGCCGGCGTCACCGGTACCTGGAGGGTGTCACCGCGGTTGATCACCGGCAGGTCGCGCTGGGTCGGCGTGTAGCCCTCCGGTTCCTGACCCGCCGGGTACGGGCCGCCGCCGGAGGGCGGGGAGTAGGCCGCCGCGGCCGGTGGGGGCGGGGCGAGCCGTGGATCGGGATGGGCGGCGGGCCGGTCCGGTGGTACGGGGCCGGCCTCGTGCACATAGGCCGGCACCCGGAAGTCGCGCACCGTCGGCGTCCGCACGACGGGTCCCTGACCTGCCCCCTGAGTCATCGACCCCTCCACCACCTCGCGCCGCAACTGCACCGGATCGGACTGCCTGGTCGCAGCGGCCCGCGGTGTCGTCCGCCCATCATAGGAATGTGGCTCGCGCTGTGTGATGACCCAGGGGTGGTGAATCGGATCGGCGGCCCGGTTCACCGCGCATTTCTCCCGAATTGAGAGGCACCCGGTTTCCGAACCTCCCCGACTAGCCGGTGTGCGGTGACCGGGGAGGGCTGACGGTGGTCCGCGGGTGACGCCGTTCGGAGGAGGTGCGGACGATCAGTTCCGTGGGTATGACCTGCTGCACCGGTTGGTCGGAGTCCGCACCCTCGATCGCGTCGATCAGGAGTTGGACGACGGCTGTGCCGATGCGTCGGGGCTTCAGGGACAGGGTGGTGATCGGCGGCTCGGTGGTGGCGTACACGGTCGACTCGCTGCAACAGACCAGGAGCAGGTCGTCCGGGACCCGCAGCCCGTACCGGCGGGCGGCGGCCAGCAGGTCGGTGCCGTTCGGGTCGAAGAGGCCGTACACCGCGTCGGGGCGGTCGGGTCGGGCCAGCAGGCGGTCCGCGGCCACGGCACCCGCGCACGGGTCGTGCGCCGGGTACGCCTCGTAGACGGGGTCCTGCCCCACCCGCTCGCACCAGTGCAGGTACGCCGTGGTCGACAGGTGGGTGTAGGTGTCGGTGGTGGTGCCGGTGAGCAGTCCGATGCGTCGGGCGCCCGCCGCGGCCAGGTGGTCGAGGATGCCGAGCACGGCCGCCTCGTGGTCGTTGTCCACCCAGGCGGTGACGGGGAGCGAACCGGCGGGCCGGCCGTCCGAGACCACGGGCAGGCCCTGGCGGACCAGCTCGGTGACGACGGGGTCCTTGTCGGAGGGGTCGATCACCACGGTGCCGTCCAGTGCGACGTTGGACCACACGTCCACGGGGCTGCGGCGGGAGGTCGCCGGCAGGATGACGAGGGCGTACCCCCTGGCCAGCGCCGCGGACGTGGCGGCCCGCGCCATCTCGGCGAAGTAGGCGAACTCGGTGAAGGTGAAAGGTTCATCCCCGTACGTGGTCACGGTCAGGCCGATGAGGCCGGACTTGCCGGTACGGAGGGTGCGTGCGGCGGCCGAAGGTCGGTAGCCGAGCCGGTCGGCGACTTCGCGGACGTGACGCCGGGTCGCGTCCGGTAACCGCCCCTTGCCGTTGAGGGCGTCGGAGACCGTCGTGATGGAGACACCGGCGGCGGCGGCCACATCCCTGATGCCCGCTCGACCCGGCCGGCCGCCTCGGCGGGGGGTGTCCGCCCGGCTCACCTGGTGCTTCCCTGCTGCTGTCATGGCGTGCCGATAGTAGGGCTCCGACGGTGGGGTGGGAGGGACGCAGATTCACAGGTTGACAGGCACGTTTCTGCAAGGTTTTTTCTTTGTTTTGCCTGTGAATGACAAGGTAGTTGAGGGAATGGCCGGTGATTGAGGGGTCGCTCGGGGGTGGTGGCCTCTATGGCGGGTCATGTCTCGAAGAGGTCTCAACTCACCTTGACGAGGGATGCGCGCTACGGCGCGAGCCAGGGGCGCGCGGTTTCCTCCGCGCGCTGCCCCCGCGGTGACGCCCGGAGGGGACGAGGGCGGGGGCACCGTGGAGCGGCTGCGCCCGGAGGGGTCGGGGACCTCGCCGGGGGCTTGTGCGGAACCGGAATCCTCTTAGGGTGTGGAGCATTACGGTGCGGTCGACATCGAGGAGCGGCGTGGTGAGCGAGCAGAGTCCCAGGCTTCGGGAAGCGCTGGAGGGGATTCCCGTCTACAAGCCGGGCAAGCCCGCGGCGGTCGGCGGTCCGGTGGCCTACAAGCTGTCCTCGAACGAGAACCCGTACCCCCCGTTGCCGGGGGTGTTGGAGCGGGTGACCGCCGCTGCCGGGGCGTTCAACCGCTACCCGGACCTGGCGGCCACGGAGTTGGTGAACGAGCTGGCCGAACGGTTCGACGTGCCGGTCGACCACCTGGCGACGGGCACCGGGTCGGTCGGCGTCGCCCAGCAGCTGGTCCAGGCGACCGCGGGGCCGGGCGACGAGGTGCTCTACGCCTGGCGCTCCTTCGAGGCGTACCCGATCATCACCCAGGTCAGCGGGGCGACCTCGGTGCAGGTGCCGTTGACCGCGGAGGACGTGCACGACCTGGACGCGATGGCGGACGCGATCACCGAGCGGACCCGCTTGGTCTTCGTCTGCAACCCGAACAACCCCACGGGGACCGTGGTCCGGCGGGCCGCGCTGGAACGGTTCCTCGACCGGGTGCCCGCGGACGTGCTGGTGGTCCTGGACGAGGCGTACCGCGAGTTCATCCGGGACCCGGAGGTGCCGGACGGCGTCCGGCTCTACCGGGACCGGCCCAACGTCTGCGTGCTGCGGACGTTCTCCAAGGCGTACGGGCTCGCCGGGTTGCGGGTCGGCTTCGCGGTGGCCCACGAGCCGGTGGCCGCGGCCTTGCGCAAGACGGCGGTGCCCTTCGGGGTGAGCCAGCTCGCCCAGGACGCGGCGGTGGCCTCGCTCCGGGCCGAGGACGAGCTGTTGGGGCGGGTGGGGGCGTTGGTGGGGGAACGCGGGCGGGTGCACGCGGCGCTGGTCGAGCAGGGGTGGACGGTGCCGCCCTCGCAGGCGAACTTCGTCTGGCTCCGGTTGGGCGACCGCGCGGGTGACTTCGCGGCGGCATGTGAACGGGCCGGGGTGGTGGTCCGGCCCTTCGCGGGCGAGGGCGTGCGGATCTCCCTCGGGGAACCGGAGGCGAACGACCTGTTCCTGCGGGCCGCGGGGGAGTTCCGCGCGACGCTGTGATCACTGTCATGTGAGGGGGCCGTGGGCCCCCTCGTGGAAGGCCCCCGGGCGCCGAGACCTTCGGTTCCGGGGGTCTCTTGTTGTCTGCTCCTGGGTTTCTTGGGGTGAGTCGCGGTTGTTTCCTCCACTAAGGGGGACCCCGGGTGCAAGCGTCGGGAATGGGTGGGACATAATGCTTGTGAATGTGAACGCGTTCACAAGCTCGCCTGGATCATCCTGTTATGTCAGAGATCAAAAGGGCAAGACTGCGGCTGTGAACACGGCACGTAAGGAGAAGGAGACGTGGATCTTGCTCTGGCGCCGGAGACTCTGGCGCGCTGGCAGTTCGGCATCACGACCGTCTACCACTTTCTGTTCGTCCCGCTGACGATCTCCCTGGCGGCACTCACCGCGGGGCTTCAGACGGCGTGGGTGCGCACGGGGAAGGAGAAGTACCTCCGGGCCACCAAGTTCTGGGGCAAGCTCTTCCTGATCAACATCGCCATGGGCGTCGTGACCGGCATCGTGCAGGAGTTCCAGTTCGGGATGAACTGGTCGGACTACTCGCGCTTCGTCGGTGACATCTTCGGGGCACCGCTCGCGTTCGAGGCGCTCATCGCCTTCTTCTTCGAGTCGACGTTCATCGGGTTGTGGATCTTCGGCTGGGACAAGCTGCCGAAGAAGCTGCACCTGGCGACGATCTGGATGGTCGCGATCGGGACCGTCCTGTCCGCCTACTTCATCCTCGCCGCCAACTCCTGGATGCAGCACCCCGTGGGGTACCGGATCAACGAGGTCGCGGGTCGGGCGGAACTCACGGACTTCTGGGCGGTCCTGAGTCAGAACACCACCCTGACCCAGGTCGCCCACACCCTCACGGCCGCCTTCCTCACCGGTGGGGCGTTCATGGTCGGGGTCTCCGCGATCCACCTGGTGCGGGGGAAGCACGTGCCGGTGATGAAGACCTCGCTGCGGCTCGGCCTGGTCACCGTCGCCGTCGCCGGACTGCTCACCGCGGTGAGCGGTGACCGCCTGGCCAAGGTGATGTTCGAGCAGCAGCCCATGAAGATGGCGGCGGCCGAGGCGCTCTGGGACGGCCAGAAGGGTGCGCCCTTCTCGCTCTTCGCCTACGGGGACGTGGACAAGGGCCACAACACTGTGGCCATCGAGATCCCCGGGATACTGTCCTTCCTCTCCAACGACGACTTCAACTCCTTCGTGCCCGGCATCAACGACGTGAACGCCGCGGAGCAGGAGAAGTACGGCCCCGGTGACTACCGGCCCAACATCCCCGTCGCCTTCTGGTCCTTCCGCTGGATGATCGGCTTCGGCATGGCCTCCTTCGCCATCGGCCTGCTGGGACTCTGGCTGACCAGGAAGAAGTTCCTGCTGCCACAGCAGCTGAGGGTCGGCGAGGACGAGATGCCGCACCTGGTGCTCTTCCGCCGACCGCTGCACGCCAAGTGGGCCCGGGGGTACTGGCTGCTGGCCGCCTGGACGCTCGCCTTCCCCCTCATCGCCAACTCCTGGGGCTGGATCTTCACCGAGACCGGGCGCCAGCCCTGGGTGGTGTACGGGGTGCTGGAGACGCGCTCCGCGGTCTCCCCCGGAGTCAGTCAGGGCGAGGTCATCACCTCGATGGTGGTCTTCACCCTGCTGTACGCGGTCCTCGCTGTCATCGAGGTGAAGCTCCTCGCCAAGTACATCAAGGCGGGCCCGCCCGAACTGACCGAGGCCGACCTGAATCCGCCCACCAAGATCGGTGGGCACAGCGACGACCGGCCGATGGCCTTCTCCTACTGACGGAAGGGCGGACATGCAACTCCACGACGTGTGGTTCGTGCTGATCGCGGTCCTGTGGATCGGCTACTTCTTCCTGGAGGGCTTCGACTTCGGCGTCGGCGTCCTGACCAAGCTCCTGGCCCGGGGGCGGCAGGAGAAGCGGGTGCTGATCAACACGATCGGTCCGGTCTGGGACGGCAACGAGGTGTGGCTCCTCAGCGCGGGCGGGGCCACCTTCGCGGCCTTCCCCGAGTGGTACGCCACCCTGTTCTCCGGCTTCTACCTGCCGCTGCTGCTGATCCTCGTGTGTCTGATCGTGCGCGGCGTCGCCTTCGAGTACCGCGCCAAGCGACCGGAGGAGAAGTGGCAGCGGAACTGGGAGAACGCGATCTTCTGGTGCTCGCTCCTCCCCGCCTTTCTCTGGGGCGTCGCCTTCGGCAACATCGTCCGGGGCGTGAAGATCGACCAGGACAAGGAGTACGTGGGGAACGTCCTGGACCTGCTGAACGGCTACGCCCTCCTGGGGGGTCTGGTCACCCTCAGCCTGTTCACCCTCCACGGCGCGGTGTTCGTCGCGCTGAAGACGGTGGGGGACATCCGGCTCCGGGCCCGGGCGCTCGCCACCAAGATCGGTCTGCTGAGCGCGGTGCTCGCCCTGGGCTTCCTGCTCTGGACCCAGCTCGACCACGGGGACGGCAGCAGCCTGGTCGCCAGTGCCGTGGCGGTGGCGGCACTCTGCGCCGCGCTGGCCACCAACCTGGCCGGCCGGGAGGGGTGGGCGTTCGCCTTCTCGGGCGTCACCATCGTGGCCGCGGTGTCCATGCTCTTCCTGACGCTCTTCCCGAACGTCATGCCGTCCTCGCTGGATCCGGCCTGGAACCTCACCGTCGTGAACGCCTCGTCCACGCCGTACACCCTGAAGATCATGACCTGGTGCGCGGGCATCGCCACTCCGGTGGTGCTCCTCTACCAGGGCTGGACCTACTGGGTGTTCCGCAAGCGCATCGGTACCCAGCACATCGCTGAGGCGCACTGACCGTCCCTGTCCGCGGGTGTGTTTCACGTGAAACACACCCGGCTCCCCCGAGGGTGTGTTTCACGTGAAACCGATCGACCCGAGACTGCTCCGCTACGCCCGGGCCACCCGGGGCTTCCTGGCCCTGGTGGTGGGCCTCGGCCTGGTCGGGGCGGGGCTGGTCATCGCCCAGGCCATGTTCCTCGCGGAGATCGTGGTCGGTGCCTTCCAGGACGGGCGCTCGGTGGCGGACCTGAGGACACCGCTGCTGCTGTTGGTGGCGGTGACCGGGGGGCGTTCCGCCGTCTCCTGGCTCACGGAGATCGCTGCCCACCGGGCCAGTGCGGCGGTGAAGTCCGAACTCCGCGGACGGCTGTTGGACCACGCGGGCGCCCTGGGGCCGGGGTGGCTGAGCGGACAGCGGACGGGAGCACTCATCACGCTCGCCACCCGGGGCATGGACGCACTGGACGACTACTTCTCGCGCTACCTGCCCCAACTGGGACTCGCGGTGGTCGTCCCGGTGGCGGTGGGGCTGCGCATCGTCACCGAGGACTGGGTCTCCGCCGCGATCATCGCGGGCACGCTCCCCCTGATCCCCCTCTTCATGATCCTCATCGGCTGGGCCACCCAGGCCCGGATGGACCGGCAGTGGCGGATGCTCTCCCGGCTCTCCGGTCACTTCCTGGACGTGGTCGCCGGATTGCCCACGCTGAAGGTCTTCGGACGGGCCAAGGCCCAGGCCGAGGCGATCCGCACGATCACCGGGGACTACCGTCTCGCCACCATGCGGACGCTGCGGATCGCGTTCCTCTCCTCCTTCGCCCTGGAACTGCTGGCCACCCTCTCCGTCGCGCTGGTCGCGGTCACCATCGGCATGCGGCTGGTGCACGGCGGGCTCGACCTGTACACCGGCCTCGTCATCCTGATCCTCGCCCCCGAGGCGTACCTCCCGGTGCGCCAGGTGGGCGCCCAGTACCATGCCGCCGCCGAAGGGCTCGCGGCGGCGGAGGAGGTCTTCGAGGTCCTGGAGACCGAGGCGCCCCACGGCGGCACCGAGCTGCCGGGCCCGGGGGGACTGCGGTTCGAGGGGGTGGGCGTGCGCTACCCGGGACGCTGGACGGACGCCGTGACCGGGGCGTCCTTCGAGGTGGGTCCCGGGGAGACCGTGGCGCTCGTCGGACCCAGCGGCGCCGGCAAGTCGACCCTGATCGCGGCCGCGCTCGGGTTCGTCCGGCCCGAGCGGGGCCGGGTGCTGGTCGGGGGCGTGGACCTCGCCCGGGTGGACCGGGAGTCCTGGCACCGTCAGGTGGCCTGGGTCCCCCAGCGTCCCCACCTCTTCGCCGGCTCGATCGCCGAGAACGTCCGACTCGCCCGGCCGGACGCCGAGGAGTCCGCGCTCCGCTCCGCCCTGCGGGACGCCGGGGCGCTGGAGTTCGTGGACGCGCTGCCGGCCGGGGTGGACACCCTCCTCGGCGAGGACGGGGCGGGGCTCTCCGCCGGACAACGCCAGCGCCTCGCCCTGGCCCGGGCCTTCCTGGCGGACCGACCCGTGCTGCTGCTCGACGAGCCCACGGCCGCGCTGGACGGGGACACCGAGGCCGGGATCGTCGAAGCCGTACGGAGGCTGGCCGCCCACCGGACCGTTCTCCTGGTGGTGCACCGGCCCGCCCTGCTAGCGGTCGCCGACCGGGTCGTCACCCTTCCGCTGCCCGAAGCCGCCGCGCCGGCGGGGGCCACCGGCCTCCCCGCCCCGGACGGGGCGGAGAGGGCCACCGCCTTCGGCGACGAACTGTTCCAACCGGGACGGGAGCGCGAGGACACGGCCGCCGTCCCGCGCACGGACCCGGGCCGCTCGGTACTGGCACGGGTGCGCGAGATGGCCGGGCCGCGCCGGGGGCGTCTCGCCCTCGCCCTGCTCTTCGGCAGCCTGGCCCTGGGCAGCGCGGTCGGGTTGATGGCGGTCTCCGGCTATCTGATCTCCCGCGCCTCCGAACAGCCCCCGGTGCTGTACCTGATGACGGCCGTCACCGCGACCCGCACCTTCGGCATCGGGCGGGCGGTCTTCCGCTACGCGGAGCGGCTGGTCTCCCATGACGCGGTGCTGCGGATGCTGGCGGAGACCCGGGTCGCCGTGTACCGGCGCCTGGAACGGCTCGCCCCCGCTGGGCTGCGGAAGACCCGCCGCGGTGACCTGCTGTCCCGGTTGGTCGCGGACGTCGACGCCCTCCAGGACTACTGGCTGCGCTGGCTGCTGCCGGCCGGGGCCGCCGTGACGGTCTCGCTCGGCGCCGTCGGGTTCACCACCTGGCTGTTGCCCGAGGCCGGGGCGGTGCTCGCCGTGGGACTGCTGGCCGCCGGGGCCGGGGTGCCGCTGCTGTCGGGCGCGATCGCCCGGCGGGCCGAGCTACGACTCGCCCCCGCCCGCGGGGTCCTCGCGAACCGGGTCGCGGAGCTGCTGAGCGGAACGGCGGAGCTGACCGTCGCGGGGGCCCTCCCCGAGCGGACGGCGCGGGCCCGGCAGGCCGATGCGGTACTCACCGGGATCGCTTCGCGCACCGCGAAGGCGACCGCGCTCGGCGACGGGCTGACCGCCCTGATCACCGGCCTCACCGTCACCGCCACGGCACTGGTCGCGGTGGCCGCGGTGGCCGAAGGCCGCCTGAACGGGGTCACGACCGCCGTCGTGGTGCTGACCCCGCTCGCCGCCTTCGAAGCGGTCATGGGACTGCCGCTGGCCGTCCAGTACCGCCACCGGGTGCGCAGGAGCGCCGAGCGCGTCCAGGAGGTGCTGGACGCGCCCGAGCCGGTACGGGAACCGGAGACGCCCGCCCCGGCTCCGGAGTCGCCGTTCCCGCTCCGGCTGCACCGGCTCAGCGCCCGCTACGAGGGCCAGCGGGACCGGGCGCTGCACGCCGTGGACCTGACCCTGGAGGAGGGGCGACGGATCGCGGTCGTCGGGGCCTCGGGGTCCGGGAAGACCACGCTCGCCCAGGTGCTGGCCCGGTTCCTGGAGCCGGCGTCGGGAACCTACGAGCTCGGCGGGGTGGCCGCGGAGGCCCTGGACGGGGACACCGTGCGGGAGTTCGTGGGATTGTGCGCCCAGGACGCCCACCTCTTCGACAGTTCGGTGCGGGAGAACCTGCTGATGGCCCGGCGGGACGCGGGCGAGGCGGAGCTGACCGCGGTGCTGGAGCGGGTGCGGATGCTGGACTGGGTCGACTCCCTGCCCGAGGGCCTCGACACGCTCGTCGGCGAACACGGGGCCCGGCTGTCCGGTGGGCAACGACAGCGCCTCGTCCTCGCCCGAGCGCTGCTCGCGGACTTCCCGGTGCTGGTCTTGGACGAGCCCGCCGAGCACCTCGACCTGCCGACCGCCGATGCGCTGACCACGGACCTGATGGCGGCCACCGTCGGACGGACCACGGTGCTGATCACCCACCGCCTGGCCGGACTGGAGGAGGTGGACGAGGTGATCGTCCTGGACGCCGGCCGGGTCGTGCAGCGCGGGACGTTCGGGGAACTGGTGGCGGTCGACGGGCCGTTGGCCCGGATGCGGGATCGTGAGGGGGCGACGGAACTGCTGGCCGCGAGGGTCTGACCGCTTGCGGTCCCGGTGTGCACGGCGCTGTCAGTTGCACGGTTCACAGGAGGTTGTGAGGCTTTGGGCATGGCGGGGAAGCGGAGCGAAGAGGGCGTGGGGCTGTCCGGAGAGCTGGCCGCACGGGTCCCGCAGTTGCTGGACGCGATGCGGTCGGTCGGGACCGGGCTGGAGCTCCACTCGACGCTGGACCGGATCTGCGAGACCGCGGCCGAACTGGCCGGGGCCGAGTACGCGGCGATCGGCGTGGTCGCCGAGGACGGCGACGGACTCTCCGACTTCGTCTACCACGGGATCGACGGGGCGACCGCGGAGCGCATCGGACGGTTGCCGGACGGCCATCGCGGGCTGCTGGGCGCCCTGATCCACCACCCGGAGCCGGTGCTCCTGGCGAACCTGACCACCGATCCGCGCTCCTGCGGCTTCCCGCCGAACCACCCGCCCATGCGCAGCTTCCTCGGGGTCCCCATCCGGGTGCAGGGCGAGATCTTCGGCAACCTCTACCTGACGGAGAAGCACGGCGGCGCCGAGTTCGACGAGGACGACCTGAGCATCGTGCGGGTGCTGGCCACGGAGGCCGGCATCGCCATCGGCAACGCCCGGCTGTACGGGGCGGCCCGACAGCGGGAGCGCTGGATCGACGGCTCCGTCGCGGTGACCACCGCGCTGCTGTCCGGCGGCGCCGCCGAGGACGCGCTCCAGGTCGTCGCCGAGCAGGCCCGCGGACTGTCGGACTCGGCGGCCGGACTGGTGCTGCTGCCCGCCGCCGAGGGCGGGCTGGAGGTCGTCGCCGTGGCCTCCCAGGACCACCCCGAGGGGGCCGGCGGGGTCATTCCCCCGGAGAGCCAGATCGCCGCACTGCTGCTCGCCGGCGAACCGGTGTTCCTGGAGGACGCGGCCACCGACCCCCGGGTGCTCAGCGAACTGGTGCGGCGCTTCGGCCCCGTGATGCTGCTTCCCCTCCAGAGCGAGGGACGGGTGCTCGGCTCCCTGGTCACCCTGCGCGAGCGGGGCGCGCGCACCTTCACCGAGGCCGAGCGGACCCTCGCCGGCCAGTTCGCCGCCCAAGCCGCGCTGGCGCTGAAGATGGCGGAGGCGCAGCGGGACCGGGAACGGCTCGCGGTCTACGAGGACCGCGACCGGATCGCCCGTGACCTGCACGACCTGGTGATCCAGCGGCTGTTCGCGACCGGCATGATGCTGGAGGGCGCCCAGCGCAAGTCCGGCGACCCGGCGGTGCAACAGGGCGTGGGCAAGGCCGTCGACGAACTCGACGTGACCATCCAGGAGATCCGCACCGCGATCTTCGCGCTCCAGCAGGGGCCCGCGGAGGCGCCGTCCGGGCTGCGCACCCGGGTGCTCAGGGAGATCAACACGGCGGCCGTGCCGCTGGGGTTCAAGCCCGCGCACCGCTTCGTCGGCCCGGTCGACGCCGTGGTCGGGGAACTCACCGGCAAGAACCTCATCGCCGCCCTGCGCGAGGCGCTCTCCAACGCCTTCCGACACGCGGAGGCCACCAGGATCGAGGTGGTGGTCGACGCGACGGTCCCGCTGCCGGACGGACGGCCCGGGGTGCGGCTGACGGTGGCGGACGACGGGGTCGGCATCCCCGAGGGCGGCCGGCGCAGCGGCCTGCGGAACCTGAAACGCCGTGCCGAGTCCCTGGGCGGCGACAGTTGGTACGGGCCCGGCATCGGGGACGAGGGCACGGGGGCCAGCGTGGTGTGGCAGGCCCCGCACTGATCCGCAGCCCCGTCCCGCCCCGTCCCGCCCCGTCCCGTCCCGCCCCGTCCCGCCCCGTCCCGCCCCGTCCCGTCCCGTCCCGGACCGGTGGCCGCCGGACCTGTTCGGCGGTACCGGTCTGATCCGTCCGGAGCAGTTCGTCCCCCGGGCGCACGCGCATCCCGCGCCGGGCGCCGCACCCCGCGCGACGATCCGTCACATGGCCTTCCCCCGTCGTCGTGCGCGGCGTTCCCGTCACCGTCCGCTGTTCGTCCCGGCCGTCCTGTGCGTGCTGCTCGGCGTGGCCGTCCCGCACGTCAACGCGTCCGAGGACGGTTACCCGCCCGGGCTGCCCGGCCCCGTTGACGGGGACGCCGGCGCCGAGGTGGCGCGGCTGTACGAGGAGGCAGCCGACGCGTCCCGCACCTACGAGGAGGGGCTCCGAGCCGTGGCCGCCACCCGCGCCCGGGCCCGGGAACTGGAGCGGCGGCTCGCCGCCGAGCGCCGGGCCGTGGCGGCGCTCCGCGCCGACCTCGGCCGGATCGCCGCGGCCCAGTACCGGACCGGCGGCGGAGTTCCGTACACCGCGCGGATGCTGCTGACCGACGATCCGCAGGGTGTGGTGCAGGGTCAGCACGCCCTGCGCCAGGCGGGGCTGAGCCTCCGTCAGCGGATCGAGGAGAGCGCTGCCGCGCAGCGGCGGTTGGCGGCGGACGAGGCGGCGGCCTCCCGGGAGTGGCGGACCTTGGAGCGCCGCAACGAACGCTTGGCGGCGCTGAGACGGGAGATCGAGGAGAAGCTCGCCCGGGCGCAGGAGCGGTTGCGGAGCGAGTCGGAGCGGGCGGTGGCGGCGGGGCGGTGCGCCGGCGCGGTGCGCCTGGCGCAACCCGGGCCGCTGCCCGCGGAGGACTGGGTCGCCCCGCTCGACGGGTACGCGCTGTCGGCCGGTTTCGGCGGAACGGGGCAACGGTGGGCGAGCCGGCACACCGGCCAGGACTTCGCGGTGGACGAGGGCACCCCGGTGCGGGCGGTCGGCGAGGGCCGGGTGGTGGGGGTCGGGTGCGGGGGCGCGTTCGGGATCGCCGTGGTGCTGGCGCATCCGGGCGGCTACCACACGCAGTACGCACACCTGTCCTCGGTCGCCGTGGAGCAGGGGGAACGGGTGCGGGCCGGGCAGTGGATCGGACTCTCCGGGACGACCGGGAACTCCACGGGGCCGCACCTGCACTTCGAGGTGCGGCTGACCCCGCAGCTCGGTTCCGGCATCGATCCGGTGCCGTGGCTCGCCCAGCGGGGCGTGGAGCTGTGACCGGACGGGGTCCCGGCGGGGTGGTCAGAGCCCTTCGGCGAGGATCCGCTCGATGACGACGGCGACTCCGTCCTCGTTGTTCCCGCTGGTCAGCAGGGTGGCTGCGGCATGGACGGCCGGGTGGGCGTTGCCCATGGCGAAGGAGGTGCCGGCCCAGGCCAGCATCTCGATGTCGTTCGGCATGTCGCCGAAGGCGATGACCTCGGCGGGGGAGATGCCCCGCTCGGCACAGCACAGCTCCAGGGTGCTGGCCTTGGACACCCCGGGGCCGCTGATCTCCAGCAGGGCGGTCGGACTGGAACGGGTGACGTTCGCCCGTTCCCCCACGGCCGCGCGGGCGAGGTCGAGGAAGGCGTCCGGGGCGAGGGCGGGGTGGTGGGCGAGCAGCTTGAGCACGGGCTGGCCCTCGCCGGCCGCCCCTTCGGCGAGGAGCTTCTCGGCCGGGGCGACGCTCTCGCCGATGTCGAGCTGGAGCGGCGGGTAGTCCGGCTCGTGGTGCAGACCGCCGGTGCGCTCGACCGCGAAGGCGGTCCCGGGGGCCGCTTCCCGCAGGGCCGACACCACCGAGCGGGCCGCCTCCGCGGGCAACTCGCGGACCTTGAGGAAGCGGGGTGCGAGGGGCCCGCCGTGCAGGTCCACGACGGCGGCCCCGTTGCCGCAGATGGCGATGCCGTGCCCGTGCAGATGGGCGCTGACGACGTCCATCCAGCGGGCCGGCCGGCCGGTCACGAAGAAGACCTCGATGCCGGCCGCCTCGGCGGCGGCGAGGGCGGCGACCGTGCGGGGCGAGACGGTCTTGTCGTCCCGCAGCAGGGTCCCGTCGAGGTCCGTCGCGATCAGCCGGGGCGGGCGGGCGGAGGTGGCCGTCGTCCACGGCCGCGGTGAGGGTGACGTCACCCCGCCATTCTCGCGCATATGCCAGCACGTGCGTGCGAAGGTCCGCACAAGTGAGTGATTCTCGTCGGTGCAGCCCTTCCCCTCCGCTCCGGCACCGGTCCTCCCCGCCGTTCCGGGGGCACCGGCGGACCGCCGCCCGGCGGGGTCGTCGGCCGTGCCGGCGCATCGCCGTCCGAGGCGGCGGGGAGCCCTCACGCGCTGACCTGAGGAGACGCGGGGATCCAGGAAGGGCCGAGGGGGGTGCTCAGATCGGTTCGACGGCGATGCGTGGGTGGCACAGCCGGCGCAGATCGTCCGTGTCGCTCGTGATGACAGTGACATCGCCGTGCTCCACGTGAGCCGTGGCCGCGAGCATCGCATCGATGGCGTGCTTCTGACCGTGCAGACTCTCGGCAGCGAGCAGTTTGCTTGCCACCCGTGCGGTCTCCTCCGTGACGGGACGCACCTTGGCCAGGGAAACGGCGTGGTCGAACGCCGCCTGCGGCACCTTCGGGTCGCGTGCCTCCACCAACGTGGCGGCGCTCGTCACAACGAGTAGGTCCAGCCTGCGGGCGACGTCCAGCCATACGGTCATGTCACGGTGCCGGCGGGAGAGTTTGGAGAGGGCCTCACTGTCGAGAACGAGAGTCCCGCTCATGCAGCGTCCGCCGGGGCGGACCCACCGCGGTGGGCGGCGTGGTGGGCGCGGATGCGCTCCGCCCTGTCCGAGACCTCGGCAGGGTCGACGGGGCCGTGTTCCGCTTCAGCGGTGGCGATGTACTCGTCGATGGCCTCGCGCTGGAGCTGCCGCTGCACGGCCTCCTCGATATAGGAGGAGACGCCTTGTTTGCCGGCGCGTGCGCGGATCGCCTCCAGGGTCTCGGCGCGCAGGGAGACGCTGGTGACTCGGGTCTTGCCGGGGCGGGGCGTGTCCATAAGGCAAGTGTAGTACATGACCTATTAATGCGCTGGCGCTTCATGACGTCTACCGTCGGTCGGCGAGGAGCGCGCCGAGGCGGTCACCGATGACGGAGACGCCCGGGCGGGGCTCGTTCTCGTAGTACCAGGGCTTGCGCCGGTGCAGTAGTGCCTCACCGTGCTCGCTCCAGGCGAAGCCGGGATTCCGCAGGAGTCTCCGGAACACCGCGTCGGCGGTCTCGGGATGCGCGGCGGCCAGTCGTCGGATCGGCAGGGGCGTGATCGACTCCTCGCGCAGGTATGTACGCAGCAGGTCCTGGTGCCGCCTACGGCCCGTGAGGGCGGGGTCCGCGAAGAGGTCCCGCAGCATCCCGTAGTCGGCGTAGAAGTTGAGTCCGTCGACCTGGTCGTAGATGACGCCGACGGTGTCCGCTGCCGCGAGTTCTCGCGGCAACTCGAAGAAGGGCAGGTCCAGGCCGGTGATCCGCCTGCCCCGGGCTCGGGCGCTGCCTTGCTGTGAGGCGGCGGCCTCTTGGCGGTGGCGGTAGTAGGCATTGAGGAGATCCCCGGCTTCGGCAGGGGGGAGGATCAGTTCGTCGCCGTCGCAGAACTCGATGAACGCGGCCCGGTCCTCTCTCATCTGCTGCCATCCCTGCTCGATCTTCGCGGGGTTGCGGAAGACCAGCGAGGGTTGGCTGGCGGCCAGTTCGAGCGCCGCCTGTGCGATGTCGGCGGCACTGGACCGGGGGTAGTGGGACATCGCCCCGGACACCAGCCACGCACTGTCGGCCGAATGAACGGGTACCAGGCAGGTATGGAGGAATCCGCCCCTGGACACTCCGCGGAACGCCGCCCGCCCGACATTCGAGTACGTGCGGTACTCCAGGTCGTCGAGAAGGTTGAGCAGGACGACCGAATCGCCGTCCTTGCGCTGGACCTCGAAGATGCCCTCGACCGGGTCGCGCCAGCCGAGCAGCATTGTCCGGTCGGACGCGGTCAAGTCCTTCCGCCCGGTGATGAACCGGTCCACCACGGTCGAGCCATCCGGCAGGCGGTACCGCAGGATGAAGTGGTCGGTGATCCGGATCGCCTCGCCCTCGTCCAGCCGCCGTGCGGCCCCGGCGGCCTCCAGCAAGAGGGGCGTCAGCCACCGGTCGAAGCGGGCGCTCTGAGCGAAGGAGACCAGTTCCCCCTTCAACTCGGCACTTCGCTCGATGAGATCGGTCAGCGACGGTTCAGCGGCACCCTGATGCTCGCCCTGTACGGCCTCAGCCACGTTCAGCCCTTTCGCACGATCCGGTTCCGCGTGAAGTGAGAAGTTGTCCGACCTCAGCCGGCCCAGTGGCGGTACGCCTCGATCCACTCCGCACCCCGGGGCGACGGGCTGGGCAACGGCAGCTCCAGAATGCCGATCGACTGCCGGAGGCGGCCACGAGAGCACAGCGCCACGATCCTGCCATCGGATGTGAGGCCGACGCCGCGCACGGTCACCTCGACGCCGAGAACCACCGTGGTGAAGGGCACGTCGAGGTGCTCCTCAAGCATGGTGAACAGACCGGTGCGCTGCTCGTCATCGCCGTACGCGTCGGCAGTCGCCTCTTCGATCATGACCTCAAGATCGACCCTGCCCAGGGTGCCCATGTCGTCACGGTAGCGGCCTCCGAGGCAAGGCGGGTGTGGCACGGATCTGCTCCGTCGGCATATCCGCCGCGGCGGGGAGCCCGCGTATCGTCGGGGCCATGCGTCTGAGCACCGTGATCCTCCCCGTAGACCGTTGGCGCGAGGGCGGCCGCGCGAAGTGGCAGCGCGCCGAGGAACTCGGCTTCCACACCGCGTACACCTACGACCACCTCTCCTGGCGGACCTTCCGCGACGGCCCCTGGTTCGGTGCCCTGCCCACCCTCACCGCCGCCGCCACCGCCACGGACCGGCTGCGCCTGGGCACGCTCGTCACCTCGCCCAACTTCCGGCACCCCGTCCCGTTGGCGAAGGAGCTGATCTCGCTGGACGACGTCTCCGGCGGGCGGATCACCCTGGGCATCGGCGCGGGCGGCAGCGGCTTCGACGCCACGGCGCTGGGGCGGGAGGCGTGGTCGCCGAGGGAGCGGGCGGACCGGTTCGGCGAGTTCGTGCCCTTGCTCGACCGGCTGCTCACCGAGGGTGCGGTCTCGCAGCGGGGGGAGTTCTACGCGGCCGAGGAGGCCCGGAACCTCCCCGGCTGCGTCCAGCGGCCCCGGCTGCCGTTCGCCGTGGCGGCGACCGGGCCGCGCGGGCTGAAGCTCGCCGCGCGGCACGGGCAGGCGTGGGTGACGACCGGGGACCCGAAGCTGTACGAGGAGGGCACCCCGGAGCAGTCGCGGGCGGCGCTGCGCGGACAGGTCGAGAGGCTCGGGAAGGCGTGCTCGGAGCTCGGCCGGGACCCGGCGGAGCTGGACAGGGTCTTGTTGCACGGTTTCACCCCGGACCGCAACGGGCCGCTGGAGTCGGTGGACGCCTTCGTGGACTACGCCGGACGCCACCGGGACCTCGGCTTCACCGAACTCGTCATCCACTGGCCGGTCCCCGGCTCGGACTTCGCGACCGACCCGGCCGTCTTCGAACGCATCGCCACCGAGGCGCTCGCCCAGCTGGGGTGAGGCCGTCCCGCCGCCCGGCACCGGGGTGACGGGCCGTCAACCTCCGCACCGGCGCGCGCCGTCAATCGGGTGCGGCAATCCGTCCCCTGGTGGAACGAACGGCGGATTCCGGCCGTCTTGGGGTGGGGAACCGTCCTGCTGGTGGGGCAGCAGGAAGGCCCCGGGCGGTGCGCACGGCGGGGTCGACGGTCCTCGTGCCGCGGGGTGCGTTCGAGTGAGGGGCGCTCCCCCGGCGGGGCGCGACCCGCCGCGCACCGGTCCGGGTTCCTCCCCGACGGTGATCCGTACCGCGGCACGTTCCGGGGCCGGGGCGCGCCGTCAGCCGTTTCGTCCGCGGCTTCCCCACGCTGGGCAGGACAACGGAACGGGAACGGCAAGGGATCGGGGAGAAATGCATCGACGCAAGCTCGCGGGCGCCGTGGCACTGGGCACGGCGCTGTTGACGCTCGGAACGGCGCTGCCCGCCCAGGCGGCGTACGCGGCGGAGGGCGCCGCCGGCGCGCGGAGCACCGCACCGGCGACCGGGGCAGCCGCGCCCGCAGCACGGTCCGCCGCGCCCGACACGGCGGCCCTGCGCGCCGTGCTCCAGAAGGCGCTGTCCCAGGGTGCGCCCGGGGCGATGGCACGGGTCGACGACGGCAAGACCACGCACCGGGTGGTGGAGGGGCTCGCCGACCGGAAGGAGCAGCGCCCGCTGAGCACCGCGGACCGCTTCCGCATCGGCAGCGTGTCCAAGACCTTCACGACCGTGGTCCTGCTGCAACTGGTCGCCGAGGGGAAGGTGGACCTCGACGCCTCCGTCAACCGCTACCTGCCCGAGCTGCTGCCGGACGACGCCGTCACGGTGCGGCACGTCCTGAACCACCGCAGCGGGCTGTGGGACTACACCAACGACCTGTTCCAGCAGACGGTGCCCGGCTTCGAGGCGGTGCGGGACAGGGTATTCACGCCGCAGGAACTCGTCGACCTGTCCCTGACCCGGGCCCCGTCCCCCGCGCCGGGCACGGCGTACGGGTACTCGAACACCAACTTCGTGGTGGCCGGCATGCTGGTCGAGGAGGTCACCGGCCGGTCCATCGGGCAGGAGTACCGGTCGCGGATCATCAAGCCGCTGGGGCTGAAGAACACCGTGTACGTGCACCCCGACACGGCGATCCCCGGGCGGCACGCACGGGGCTACCTGACGCCGGACGCGGCGGGTGCGCCGTTGGTGGACTCCACCCGGCAGACCGCCTCCTGGGCGCAGGCGGCGGGGGCGGTGATCTCCCACCCGGGTGACCTCAACCGCTTCCTGTCCGCCCTGCTGGGCGGGCGGCTGCTGCCCGCCGAGGAGCTGGCCGAGATGCAGCGGTGGGCCCCCACCAACGCCGCGGGGACCCAGCACTACGGGCTCGGGCTGCGCCGCCGGGACCTGTCCTGCGGCGTCTCCGTGTACGGGCACACCGGCACCGTGCAGGGGTACTACACATACGCCTTCACCTCGAAGGACGGGAAGCGGAGCGTCAGCGCCCTGGCCAACACCTCGAACAACGGGAGCGTGTTGACCACGATGGCCGGCGTGCTGGAGGCGACGTACTGCGGGGCGGGTGCGGCGGCGCGCACCGCGGAGCGTCCCGCCGAGCGCGGTGGCGTCGACGCCGTGTACGAGGACGTGGCGCCGGGGGTCGCCCGACGCTGAGCAGACCTCGCGAGGGGCGGTCCGGAATCCTTCGGGCCGCCCCTTCCGCGTGCTCCGGCCCGGTTCGGCTTCACGGCCGGATCGGTCCCGTCCGCCGGGGAGGGGAGGGCTCCGACCTGCGCGGACCGGCGGGGGGAAAACGTGCACGACTTTTTGGGTTCAGAGGTTTGATCCACAGTCAAGTTCAGTTATCCACAGCTTGGATGGCGCATCCTGTGGACAACTGGCTTTGATTTTATGGTGATTTGGGGAATTTGCGTTGTTTGTACGCTGGTTGGCCGACAGGGCGGTGAAAAAGGGAAGTTGCTCTCCGTGCGGGTGCCGAGGGCCAGGTGAAAGGTTTCTCTCCATCCCCAACGACCGCGTGGCGCAAGAACCGTGACGGTCCGTGGCCGAGGGGGTCCGGGACGCCGCCGGCAGAAGGGCCGTTGTCATCTCGGCGACCCGAACCGGGCAGCCCTCCGAAGGATCTTGGGCGCGTACCGGGCCAGGGCCCGAACGGCGCGGGCCTCCGGGGACACCGCCACCACGGGGCGGTCGCGGACCACCGCGCCCAGCACCGCCCGCGCCACCCGCTCCGGCGGGTAACCGCGCAGCCGGTACAGCCGGTTGGCGCTGGTCCGACGCCGTTCCTGCTCCGCCGCGTCCGCGCCGGCGAACCGGGTGGTCGCGGCGATGTCGGTACGCACGATCCCCGGGCAGATCGCCGAAACCCCGATGCCCCGGCCGGCCAACTCCGCCCGCAGGGACTCGCTCAGCGCCAGCACCGCCGCCTTGGTGGCGCCGTACACGGGCATGGTGCGGGAGGGCAGGAACGCCGCGGCCGAGGCGATGTTGACGATGTGACCGCCCTGGCCGCGCTCGGCCATCCCGGCCCCGAACAGGCGGCAACCGTGGACCACTCCCCACAGGTTCACGTCGAGCGCCCGTCGCCACTCCTCGGGGGTGGTGTCGAGGAAGGGGCCGGCCAGGCCGACGCCCGCGTTGTTGACGAGGACGTCCACCACCCCGTGCTCGGCGTGAACCCGTGCCGCCAACTCCGCCATGGCGTCCCCGTCGCCCACGTCCACCGCCTCGCTCCACGCCCCGGCCGCCCCCGCCGCCCGGGCCTCCCGGACGGTCCGACGCGCCGCGACCGCGTCGCGGTCCACCACGACCACCCGGGCGCCCGCCCGGGCGAAGGCCAGCGCGGTGGCCCGTCCGATGCCCTTGCCCGCCCCGGTGACCAGCACCAACAGCCCGGCGAACCGCTCCGCGTACCGGTCCGCGCGCCGGCTCCGGCGTCCGGTGGCCCGGGTCGCGCCCGCCGCCGTCTCCGCGTGGTGCGCCGCCACGAAGTCGGCCACCCAGGTGGCCAGCCGGTCCGGATGGGTGCGGGGCACCCAGTGCCGGGCGTCCAGGGTACGACGGGTCAACTCCGGCACCCACCGCTCCAGTCCGTCGAACACGGCCGGCGAGACGAAGGCGTCGTCCGAGGGGACGACCAGTTGCACGGGGACGTGGGCGTACGCGTCCGCCCGCGGGGCGCGCACCCGGGGGCGGACGTTGTCCCGGTACAACCAGGCCCCGCGCGCCCCGTCCGAGGGCGTCGAAGGAGCGGGATGGGCACCGGGCGGGACCCGGTGCGCCCGGGCCAGGAACCCGGGCCACCGCCGACCGAGGCCGCTGCGCCACGCCCGCTCCGCCACCCCCGGTGCGTGCAGGGCGGCGACGTACCAGAACCGGGCGGTCTGGCCCAGCAGTTGCGCGGCGGCGCGCGGTGTCGGGCGGGCCCGGCGCCGGGCGGCCCAGTGCCCGAAGTGGTCGAGGGACGGGCCGGACACCGAGGTGAAGGAGGCGATCCGGCCCCGGGTCCGGTCCACCGTCACGAACTCCCACCCCTGCACCGACCCCCAGTCGTGGCCCACCAGGTGCACCGGCGCGTTGGGACTCACCGCGTCCGCCACGGCCAGGAAGTCCCCGGTCAGCTTCTCCAGGGTGTAGCCCCCGGCCGGCGTCCCGGGCGCCGTCGAACCGCCGTGCCCGCGCACGTCGTAGCGGACCACGTGCAGGTCGTGGCGGTCCACGAGCCGTGCGGCGACCTCGTCCCAGACCTCCTTGGTGTCCGGGTACCCGTGCACCAGCACCACCGTGGGCCGGGCCGGGTCCCCCGCCTCGACCACGCACAACTCGACCCCGTCCGTGCGCACCCGACGTCCGCGCTCCGCCCGCGACCCCATCCGCTCGCCCCTCGACCGTCGCCCGCAGGCGTTCCTCGGCGCGCGCTCGACGGAGCGGGCACCCGTACCGCGGTCACGGAACGTGACCACCTCGACTGTGGCCCCATGGCGAGGAGCACGTCAAGCGGACCCCGGCGGCCCGCGGACGGCTCCGGCGCGGCCCGCTGCCGTGCGACTTCGGACGTACCCCTACGGGAACGTCCTACCCGAGGCTGATCCCGGGCCGGCACCACGGGCTGACGACCCGGCGGGCATCCGCCCCTACGGTCGGAACGTGACTGTGATCGCGACCGAAAGCCTGAGCAAGCGGTTCCCGCGGGTGACCGCTCTCGACCGGCTCTCCGTGGACATCGGGCCCGGGGTGACCGGGCTCGTCGGCGCCAACGGGGCCGGCAAGTCCACGCTCATCAAAATCCTGCTGGGCCTGTCCCCCGCCACCGAGGGCCGTGCCGCCGTGCTCGGGCTCGACGTCGCCACCGAGGGTCCCGCCATCCGCGAACGCGTCGGCTACATGCCGGAGCACGACTGCCTGCCGCCCGACGTGTCGGCGACCGAGTTCGTCGTCCACATGGCGCGGATGTCCGGGCTGCCGCCCACCGCGGCCCGCGAACGCACCGCGGACACCCTGCGCCACGTCGGCCTGTACGAGGAGCGCTACCGCCCCATCGGCGGCTACTCCACCGGCATGAAGCAGCGGGTCAAGCTCGCCCAGGCCCTGGTGCACGACCCGCAGCTGGTCTTCCTCGACGAGCCGACCAACGGCCTCGACCCGGTCGGCCGGGACGAGATGCTGGGCCTGATCCGTCGCATCCACACCGACTTCGGCATCTCGGTGCTCGTCACCTCCCACCTCCTCGGCGAACTGGAGCGCACCTGCGACCACGTCGTCGTGGTGGACGGCGGCAAGCTGCTGCGCTCCAGTTCCACCACCGACTTCACCCAGCAGACCACCACCCTCGCCGTCGAGGTCACCGACTCCGACGAACACCCCGACGGGACCGCGGCCCTGCGCGCGGCGCTCGCCGCCCGCGGCATCACCACCGACGCCGGCAGCGGACTGCCCGGGGCCGGCCACATCGTGCTGCTGACCGCCGACGACGAGGAGACCTACGACCTGGTGCGCGACGTCGTCGCCGACCTCGACCTCGGCCTGATCCGCATGGAACAGCGCCGGCACCACATCGCCGAGGTCTTCCACGACGACCCCGGGACCCACCCGGCGGCCCCGAACGACCAGCAGCGGAAGGAGGCGGTCCGCGATGGCCACTGAGCAGCCCGCGGCCGGGTCCCAGACCCGGATCCACAACATCGGCTACCGCAGCTACGACGGGACCCGACTCGGCCGGGCCTACGCCCGCCGCTCGCTCTTCTCCCAGACGCTGCGCGGCTCCTACGGACTCGGCCGGTCCGCCAAGTCCAAGGTCCTGCCCATGCTGCTGTTCGCGGTCATGTGCACCCCGGCCCTGATCATGGTCGCGGTGGCGGTGGCCACCAAGGCCAAGGACCTGCCCGTCGAGTACACCCGCTACGCGGTCGTCCTCCAGGCGGTCATCTCCCTCTACCTCGCTTCCCAGGCGCCCCAGGCCGTCTCCCGCGACCTGCGGTTCAAGACGGTGCCGCTGTACTTCTCGCGCCCCATCACGCACGCGGACTACGTCCTCGCCAAGTTCGCCGCGATGGCCTCCGCGCTGCTGGTGCTCACCGGCACCCCGCTGCTGATCCTCTACGTGGGCGCGCTGCTCGCCAAGCTCGACTTCGCCGACCAGACCGAAGGGTTCCTCCAGGGCATGGTGTCCGTCGCCGTCCTGTCGCTGCTGTTCGCCGGCATCGGGCTGGTGATCTCCGCGATCACCCCGCGCCGGGGCTTCGGCATCGCCGCCGTGATCGCCGTGCTCACCATCTCCTACGGCGCCGTCTCCACCGTCCAGGCCATCGCCTTCGAACAGGACAGCGCCGGGGCCGTCACCTGGCTCGGACTGCTCTCCCCGGCCACCCTGCTGGACGGGCTGAGCACCGCGTTCCTCGGTGCGGAATCCGCCTTCCCCGGCGGGCACGGCCCGAACGCGACCGAGGGCCTCGTCTACCTGCTCGTGATCACGGGCGTCGTCGTGGGCTGCTACGCCCTGATGGCCCGCCGCTACCGGAAGGCCGGGCTGTGACCACCATCGAGATCGACCACGCCTCCCGCTGGTTCGGCAACGTGGTCGCCGTCAACGACATCACCATGACCATCGGACCCGGGGTCACCGGGCTGCTCGGCCCCAACGGCGCCGGCAAGTCCACCCTCATCAACATGATGGGCGGCTTCCTCGCCCCCTCCAACGGCACGGTCACCCTCGACACCGCGCCCATCTGGCGCAACGAGGGGATCTACGAGCACATCGGCATCGTCCCCGAACGCGAGGCGATGTACGACTTCCTCACCGGCCGCGAGTTCGTCGTCGCCAACGCCGAACTCCACGGCCTCGGCGACGAGGAGGCCCGGGCCGCGCTCGCCACCGTGGAGATGGAGTACGCCCAGGACCGGAAGATCTCCACCTACAGCAAGGGCATGCGCCAGCGGGTCAAGATGGCCTCCGCGCTGGTCCACCAGCCCTCGGTGCTCCTGCTCGACGAGCCGTTCAACGGCATGGACCCGCGCCAGCGCATGCACCTCATGGAGCTGCTGCGGCGGATGGGCGACGAGGGACGCACGGTGCTGTTCTCCTCGCACATCCTGGAGGAGGTCGAGCAACTCGCCTCCCACATCGAGGTGATCGTCGCCGGCCGGCACGCGGCCTCCGGAGACTTCCGCCGCATCCGCCGGCTGATGACCGACCGACCGCACCTCTACACCGTCCGCTCCAGCGACGACCGGGCACTCGCGGCGGCACTGATCGCCGACCAGTCCACCGCGGGCATCGAGGTCGACCTGAAGGAAGGGGTGCTGCGCGTCCAGGCCGTCGACTTCGGACGCTTCACCGCCCTGCTGCCCCGGGTCGCCCGCGCCCACGGCATCCGACTGCTGATGGTCTCGCCGTCCGACGAGTCCCTCGAATCCGTGTTCTCTTACCTGGTCGCGGCGTAGGAGGCCCCCGATGTACGACCCCACTGTCGCCCGACTCACCTACCGGGCTCTGCTCGGCCGCCGCCGCGCCCTGATCCTCTTCGCGCTGCCCGCCCTGCTGATCGCACTGGCCGCGGCCGTCCGCGGCTTCACCGGAGCCGACGACCAGGCCGCCGCGGACGTGCTCGGCGGTTTCGCCCTCGGCACGATGGTCCCGATCATCGGCGTGATCGCCGGCACCGGCGCCATCGCCCCGGAGATCGACGACGGCTCCGTGGTCTACCTGCTGTCCAAGCCGATCAAGCGCTCGTCGATCATCTTCACCAAGCTGATCGTCGCCATCGCGGTGACCATGGTGTTCTCCGCCGTGCCCACCCTGATCGCCGGCTACCTGCTCAACGGCAACGGCCAGCAGATCGCCGTCGCCTTCACCGTCGCCTCCCTCGTCAGCTCCATCGCCTACGCCGCCCTGTTCCTGCTGCTCGGCACCGTCAGCCGGCACGCGGTGGTCTTCGGCCTGGTGTACGCGCTGGTCTGGGAGGCCGTCTTCGGCACCCTGATCGCGGGGGCCCGCACGCTGAGCGTCCAGCAGTGGTCGCGCGCGGTGGCCCACGAGGTGGCCGGCAACGACCTCGTCACCTCCGACGTGAGCCTCACCACGGGGACGGTGCTGCTGGTCGTGGTCACCGTGCTGGCGACCTGGTACGCCGGGCGGAAGCTGCGCACCCTGAAGCTGGCCGGCGAGGAGTGAGCGACTGACGCCGCCTTCACCTCCCCCGGGAACCCCGGGGGAGGTGGAGCCGTTACCACGACACGGCCCGAGGAGGGAGCGACGATGGCAGGGGAGACCACCCCCGGCGGGGGCGAGCCGGACGACTGGGACTCCGTGGAGTTGGACGAGGCGTTCGTCCGCTCCGCCGAGGCCAAGGAACCGTCCGCACGGGCCCGGATGCTCGCCGAGAGGTGGCGGGGTCAGGCCCCGGAGCCCCAGCCCTGGCGCTCCGACGAGCCGCCCGCGGGCTGGTTCTGGTCCAAGGTCAGGCGTCGCAGGTGGCGCCGGCGCTGAGCCCGCGCGCCCGCCGTAATTCGCTGGCGACGGCTTCCCCGGGTGCGGGACAGTGGGGGTGTTCCGCCGGTTCGTCCGGCGTCACCCACCGGGGAGGAGCGCGACGTGCCCGACGACGGTCCGTCCCGCTCCCCGCAGGGCGGTGGGCGGAACGCGGCTCCGGGGTGATCAACCGCTCCGTCGAGTCCGCTCCGTACGGGGAGCCGCCCGGGGCGACCGCTTCGAGCGCGCGAGAGCGCGAGGTCGCCCTCCCGGAGGATTGGCCGAGTGGGAAGGCACCGGCTTGCTAAGCCGTGGTCGGGTGAGAGCCCGCGCGCGTTCGATCCGCGCATCCTCCGCAACGAAGACCGCCTCCGCAACGAAGGGGGGCGGCCGGTCCGCGCCGGTCAGGCGCCGGTGGTCAGCAGCCGTTCCAGGGTCCGGGCGATGCCGTCGTCCTCGTTGGACGCGGTGATCTCGTCCGCGACCGCCCGGACCGTCTCGTGGGCGTTGCCCATGGCCACGCCGTACCCCGCCCATCCGAACATCGGCAGGTCGTTGGGCATGTCGCCGAAGGCGATGGTCTCCGCCCGCTGCACCCCGAGGCGTCGTGCGGCGAGCGACAGACCGGTCGCCTTGGTCAGCCCGGGCGGCAGGAGCTCCACTATCCCGGGCCCCGCCATGACCACCTGGACCAGCCCGCCCACCGCGGCCCGCGCGGCTTCGGTGAGTTCGTCGTCCCCCAGCCCGGGCCGCTGGACGTACAGCTTGTTCACCGGCTCGGCCCACGCCTCGGCCCGGTCGGTGAAGGGGACGTACGGCAGGTCCCCGGTGGTGACGTAGTCGGGCTCGCAGACCACGTTCCCGTCCAGTCCGTCCCGGCTCACGGCCAGCGCCAGCGTGCCCACCACGGCCTCGATCCGCTCCACGGCGAGCCGGGCCACTGCACGGTCCAGGGTCACCGAGGTCAGCAACCGCCGCGCGCCCGCGTCGTACAGCTGGGCGCCCTGGGCGCACACCGCGAGCCCCTCGTACCCGAGGTCCTCCAGGATGTGCCGGGTCCAGGGCACCGCCCGGCCGGTGACCACGATGTGCGCCGCGCCGGCGGCGGTCGCGGCGGCCAGCGCCTCGCGGCTGCGCGCGGAGACCGACTGGTCCTCCCGGAGCAGCGTCCCGTCGAGGTCGGTGGCGATCAAGCGGTAGGGGAAGCCGCCGTCCGCGGTCTCCCGCCGGGCGGCCGGCACGGTCCGGGCCGTGCCGGCGGGCGGGGCGGGGGCGGGACGGACGGGGTCGGCGGGGTTCGGCGCGGGGCTCACGTGCTGATCGACTCCAGGATCGGTTCGGTGCGGGCGCCCGCGCGCGGGCCGTGCCCTACTTGGTCGGTTCGAGGACCTCGCGGCCCCCGAGGTACGGCCGCAGCACCTTCGGCACCACCACGGAGCCGTCCGCCTGCTGGTGGTTCTCCAGGATGGCCACGATGGTGCGCGGCACCGCGCACAGCGTGCCGTTGAGCGTCGCCAGCGGCTGGAGCACCTTCTTGCCGTCGCGGGAGTCCCGCATCCGCACCGACAGCCGTCGGGCCTGGAAGGCGTCGCAGTTGGAGGCCGAGGTCAGCTCGCGGTACTTGCCCTGGGTGGGGATCCACGCCTCGCAGTCGAACTTGCGCGAGGCGGAGGAGCCCAGGTCGCCGCTGGCCACGTCGATCACCTGGAAGGGCAGTTCGAGGCCCGAGAGCCACTGCTTCTCCCAGTCCAGCAGCCGGCGGTGCTCCGCCTCGGCGTCCTCGGGCGCGACGTACGAGAACATCTCGACCTTGTCGAACTGGTGGACGCGGAAGATGCCCCGGGTGTCCTTGCCGTAGGTGCCGGCCTCGCGACGGAAGCACGGCGAGAAGCCGGCGTAGCGCAACGGGAGCCGCTCGGCGTCGAGGATCTCGTCCATGTGGTACGCGGCGAGCGGGACCTCGGAGGTGCCGACGAGGTAGTAGTCGTCCTTCTCCAGGTGGTACACGTTCTCGGCGGCCTGGCCGAGGAATCCGGTGCCCTCCATGGCGCGCGGTCGGACCAGCGCGGGGGTGAGCATGGGGATGAAACCGGCCTCGGTGGCCTGGGCGATGGCCGCGTTGACCAGGGCCAGTTCCAGCAGGGCGCCCACGCCGGTGAGGTAGTAGAAGCGCGAACCGGAGACCTTGGCCCCGCGCTCCACGTCGATGGCGCCGAGGGCCTCGCCCAGCTCCAGGTGGTCCTTGGGCTCGAAGCCCTCGGCGGCGAAGTCCCGGATCGTGCCGTGGGTCTCCAGGACGACGAAGTCGTCCTCGCCGCCCACCGGGACCTCGGGGTGCACGAGGTTGCCCAGCCGCAGGGCGAGGCGCTTGGTCTCCTCGTCGGCCTCGTCCTGGGCGGCGTTCGCGGCCTTCACGGCGGCGGCCAGCTCGGCGGCCTTCCGCAGCAGTTCCTGCTTCTCCTCCCCGGTGGCCCTGGGGACGAGCTTGCCGAGCGCCTTCTGCTCGGAGCGGAGTTCGTCGTAGCGCAGTCCGGAGGACCGGCGCCGCTCGTCGGCGGAGAGCACCGCGTCGACGAGGTCGACGTCCTCTCCACGGGCGCGCTGCGAGGCGCGGACACGGTCGGGGTCCTCACGGAGCTGGCGAAGGTCAATCACCCCACAAGGCTACCGGTGCCCGCTGTTGGCCCACGACTGTCGGTGCCTGTGAGCAATGTCCCGGCGGCCCGGGTGCCGGGCGTGACCGCGGGCCGGGTGCCGGGCCTCCGGACCGCCGGCGGCCGAAAAAGCCCCCGGTCGACAGGGCGAGGGGGGTGGACTCCGGTGGGTCCGGGTCCGCCCCACCGGTACGAAGTGGGGAGTTCAGCTGGTGGGAAGGGGTGCGTTGTCCACAGCGGACGGGGAAGTGGGGTGGTTATCCACAGGCTGTGTGGAAGAACTGTGGATAACGGAGGTGATCGTTCCGCGGGTGGCGTTCCTTCGGGGAGGCGTCGATGAAACCTCCTTTCCTCACCCTTTCGAGGGGAATCGGTTCGCTCGATGGGGCGATCCGCAGGGGAGGAGGGAGATGGCTGGGGAACCCTTCCCTGGTCGGGGGCGGGTTCGGGGGGTCGACGTGTCGACTCCGCCGTACGGAGTTGTCGACTTGTCCCCAGCTTGGAGCAGTGTCCTGTGGATAACTCGGGGACGCTGTGCGGCACCGACCCGGCCCGGCGGAGGCGCGGGTGCGACTAACCGACCGGTGGCGTGAATCGTCCGTCCAGGCAGCGCGTCAACCAGTCGGAAGCCAGGGAGAACGCCTCGTCGGAGGTCCCCGGCCGGACCGGACCCGCCTGGTCGGCGGCGGCCCCCGCCCGCGGGTACGAGCCCAGGAACCTTATCTGCGGGCAGACCCGCTTCAGCCCCATCAACGCCTCGCCCACCCGGCGGTCGGTGAGGTGGCCCTCGGCGTCGATCGAGAAGCAGTAGTTCCCGATGCCCTCACCGGTGGGACGGGACTCGATGCGCATCAGGTTGACGCCGCGGATGGCGAACTCCTGGAGCAGGTCGAGCAGGGCGCCCGGGTGGTCGTCGTCCAGCCAGATCACCACGGAGGTCTTGTCGGCCCCGGTCGGTGCGGCCGGTCGGCCCGGTCGACCCACCAGGACGAACCGGGTGGCGGCGTTCACCGCGTCGTGGATGTCGGTGACCAGGGGCTGGAGACCGTAGGTGGCGGCGGCGAACTCCCCGGCGAACGCCGCGTCGTAGCGGCCCTCCTGCACCAGCCGGGCCCCGTCCGCGTTCGAAGCCGCTGATTCCCAGACCGCGTCCGGGAGGTGCGCCGCCAACCAGTTGCGGACCTGGGGCTGGGCGACCGGGTGCCCGGTCACCGTCTTCACGTCGTCGAGCCGGGTGCCCGGCCTGACCAGCAGGGCGAAGGCGATCGGCAGGACCACCTCGCGGTAGATCATCAGCGGCTCGCCCCGGGACAGCTCGTCCAGCGTCGCGGTGACCCCGCCCTCCACCGAGTTCTCGATCGGCACCAGCGCCCCCGCGGCCTGACCGCTGCGGACCGCGTCCAGCGTGGCGGGCACCGAGACCATCGGGACCAGCTCGCGAGTGGCGGCTTCCGGCAGCGTGCGGAGCGCCGCCTCGGTGAAGGTTCCTTCGGGGCCGAGATAGGTGTAGCGCGTGGCCGACATGCAGCCAGCCTAGTGGAATCCCGCCCCTGGCCGCGGCGCCTCACCCCTCCAGCAAGGCCTGCCCCACGTAGCCGCCCGGCTCCGCGCCGCCCGGCACCGCGAAGAGCCCGCTGGCCTCGTGCCGGATGAAGGGCGACAACGCGTCCCCCCGGTCCAGCTTGCGCTGCACCGGGACGAAGCCGCGGGCGGGATCGGCCTGCCAGCAGACGAACAGCAGCCCCGCGTCCGGCACGCCCTTAGCGTCGTACCCGTCGTGGTACGAGAACGGGCGGCGCAGCATCGTCGCACCCCCGTTCTGGTCCGGGCGGCTGATCCGGGCGTGCGCGTCGAGGGGGATCACCAAGCCGTCCGGCCCCATCGCCTCCAGATCGGGCTCGGTGGTCTCGTCGCCGCCGGTGAGCGGGGACCCGTCGGACTTGTGGCGGCCGATCACCGCCTCCTGCTCCTGGAGGGACAGCCCCTCCCAGGGGTCCAGCAGCATGCGGATGCGCCGGACCACCGCATAGGACCCACCGGCCATCCAGGCGGGGGAGCCGCCCCCGGGGACCGCCGCGGTACCGGTGCCGCTGGGCTCGTCGGGGACGAACACCTGCTGTGCGAACCCGGGGTCCGAGGGCTTCGGGTTCCGGGTGCCGTCCACCTGCCCCATCAGGTTCCGCGCCGTCATCGGACGGGCGGTGGCCCCCGGCGACCGGTTGAAGCCGTTCATCTGCCAGCGCACCCGAGCCGTGCCGCCCGCCTGGGTCTGGAGCGTGCGCAGGGCATGGAAGGCGACGAGCCCGTCGTTCGCGCCGATCTGCACCCAGAGGTCGCCCTCGCTGCGGCGGGGGTCGAGGCGGTCGGAGGAGAAGGGCGGCAGCGGGTCCAGCGCCACCGGGCGCCGGGGTTCCAGTCCGGTGCGGGTGAAGAAGCGGTGGCCGAAGCCGAAGGTCACCGTGAGCATGGCCGGCCCGGAGTCCAGCGCGATCCCGTTGTCCCCCTCGGGGGCCTCCCCCGCCATCAGCCGCTCGGCCGTCGCCGACCAGCGGCGCAGCAGGGCCGCCGCCTCCCGGCGCCCCGCGCCGGGGGCCAGGTCGAAGGCGATGAGGTGGCCCCGGGAGTGGAGGGCGGTGGTGATCCCGGGTTGATGTTTCCCGTGAAACATTGCCGTGTCCGCGCCAACGGAGGAGAGCGGGGTGCCCTCGGGTTCCCCGGACCGGGCCAGGGCGTAGCCGGCGCCCGCGCCCGTCGCGCCGAGCGCGGTGGCCCCGGCGGTGCCGAGCAGACGGCGCCGGGTGACCCCGGAGGGTCCCGGGGCCTCTGCGGAGCGCGGGGTGGAGGTGTCCGTCATCAGCTGATCTTCACGTTCTTCTTCACGGTGACCTGGTCGATGTCGGAGGTGCGTACCGTCACGGCCACCTCCCACTCGCCGGCGACCGGGAGCGTCACTCCGGTCGCACTCCAGTGTCCGGTGGCGATGAGGTCGGGGGTGACCGGCAACGGGCCGATGTCCTTGGCCCGGTGGGTGAAGTCCACCGTGATCTCGGGGACGTTGTACCCGCTGCCGTTGGGGCGCTGTACGTAGAGGTGCAGGCTGTTGGTGCCGGTGAGGCCGGGCTCCAGGTCGATGGTCGCGGTGCCCTTGCCGTCGGCGCCACCGGTGTCGAACGGCAGCTCCACGCTGACCGGGCCGGCGGGCGCGGCGGCCCCGGCGCGGTCGGCGGCCTCCTGGGTGCGGGCGGGCTCGGTCGCGGTCAGCAGGGTGGTGACCCCGAGCAGCACCGCGGCGACCGCGGTCTCCAGCAGGACGGACCGGCGCAGCCCGCTGCGGGCCGGGTCGGCGTCCCGGGCCCGCTTCACCGCCGCGGTGGCCACCGCGGCGCGCTGCCGGGCGAGCTGGGAGGCCCGCTCCCCGTCGGGAGCGTCGGGAGCGGCCTCCTCCGGTTCCGTGGCGGTGACGTCCTCGACGGGCTCGACGTCCTCGGCGGGCTCGCCGGGGCCCGGGGCCAGCCGGGCGGTCCAGCGCCGGGAGAACCAGGCGACGGCGAGCACCACGGCGACCAGCGCCACCTTCAGCAGGAGCAACCGCCCGTAGTCGGTGCCGGTCAGTCCGGACCAGCTGCCGACCTGCCGCCAGGACTGGTAGAGGCCGGTCACCGCGAGGACGACCATGCTGCCGAAGGCGAGCCGGGAGAACCGTCGGACGGCCGTGGGGTCGATCCCCGGCGCCCGGTACAGGGCGACGAGCACGGCGACCAGTCCACCGAGCCAGGCGGCGACGGCCAGCAGGTGCACCACGTCCAGTGGCATGGCCACCCCGGTCTGGATGCCGGTCGAGGCGTGCTCGGAGAGCGCCCAGGTCGCCGCGAGCCCGGTGGCCACCACGGTGCCGCCCACCCCCAGCCCGAAGGCCAGGTCCCGGGAGCGGCCCCGGCCCTCCCCGGATCCGTCGGCTCCGCGGGCCGCCTGCGCGTAGGGGCCGAACAGCACCGCGACGAACAGGGCCGCGGCGGCCAGCAGCAGCAGCCGGGAGACCAGGGCGGCCCCCGTCTTGGTCTGGAGGACCTGCCCGAGCAGCCCCAGGTCGAAGACGTCCCCCAGCTTCCCGGAGGTGGTGTACGCGCCGCGCGTCAGCAGCAGCGCCAGGGTCCCTGAGGTGAGCGCCAGCCAGCCGGTCACCACGATCCGCTGGAGCGGCTGCACCCGGGCCCCGCCCGGCCAGCACACCAGCACGAAGGCGGCGCCGCCGACCAGGAGGACGAAGCCCGCGTACGAGACGTAGCGCTCGACGTCGTAGAGGGTGCCGACCGCCCCGTCCCCGCCCCTGGCCTGGTCCGCGAGGGACACCGAGGTCTCGGAGGGGGCGCCCACGGAGAAGGTGTAGGCCCCCGCGACGGGGTGGCTGTCGGCCGAGACCACCTGGTAGGCCACCGTGAAGGTGCCGTTGGGCAGCCCCGGCTTCAACTGCACGGAGTAGGAGTTGGCACCGGCCTCCGTGGTGGGCCCGGTGTCGGCGCGCTCCCCCTGCGGGTCGAGCACCCGCAGCGAGTCCTCGGCGAGCGCCACGGTCTCCGAGAAGGTGACCGTGACCTGCTCGGGGGCCTCGGCGACCACCGAACCCCGCTGGGGGTCGCTGCCGGTCAGCGCGGCGTGCGCGGCTCCGGGCGCGGCCCCGGCCAGCAGTGCTCCGGTGACCGACAGGAACAGCAGCAGCACGGCCCTCAGACGGGGAACGACGGTCTGCACGGGTGGGGCCCTCCCTCAGTGGTGGTCCGCGGAGGCGGACGGGGGCGACGACGGCGCCGGGGCCGCCGGGTTGTACGTGGCTTCGCGGACCGGCACCCGGAGGGTCATGGTTCCGGCCTTCGCGAAACGCAGCTCCAACGTGACCGTGTCGCCCTGCACGGGCTTGCGGGTCAGCTCCTCGAACATCAGGTGGTTCCCGCCGCGGGCCAGCTCCAGCCGTCCCCGCGCGGGCACCGCGAGGGACTCCTGTTCCTGCATCCGGCCGTCGACGGTGCGGTGCAGGGTGACCGTCTTCGCCAGGTCGCTGGTGACCGAGGTCAGTTCGTCGGCGGCGCCCTCGTTGGTGACCACGAAGTAGCCGGCGGCGAGGTCGGCGGTGGGCGGGGCGGGCAGGTAGGCGCCGCCCACGGTGAGCTTCGGCCCGCGGTCGGCGGCGGTGTCGCCGCCGCAGCCGGTGAGCACCAGCCCGGCGGCGAGTGCGCCGGCGAGGACGGCGGCCCGCCCGGTGCGGGTCACGGGGCCTCCCCCTCGATCAGCTTCGGCAGGTCCGCTGCGTACTGGTCGATGGTGGTGGTGTCGCCGTTGTAGAGGACGTAGCCCTTGTCCGTCTTCGGGGAGAAGGCGATGACCTGCTTGCCGTGCATCGACTCGACCTTGCCCTTGGCGTTCTTCTTCGGCGGGTCGATGGCGATGCCGAGCTGCCGGGCCCCGGCCTGGATGGTGGCGAAGTCGCCGGTCAGTCCGGTGAAGGCGGGGTCCTGGGCCTTGAGCCAGCTGCCGAGCGAGGCGGGGGTGTCCCGCTCCGGGTCGGTGGTCACCAGGATCACCTGGAGCTGCTCCTGGTCGGCCTTCGGCAGCTGCTTCTTGGCCTGGGCGAGGTTGCCCATGGTCAGCGGACAGACGTCGGGGCAGTTGGTGTAGCCGAAGTAGAGGAGGGTCGGCTTGCCCTTGGTCTTCGCCCGCAGGTCGAAGGACTCGCCCCGGGTGTCGGTGAGGACGAGGTCGGGCTTGGTGAAGGGCCGGTCCAGGACCGTGCCGGCCTTGCGCTCCGGCTGGGACTCGACGGAGACGGGGTTGGTGTCGGCCTTGGAGTCCTGGTCGCTCCCGCCGCATGCCGACAGGGTCAGGGCGGCGGCGGTGAGCAGGGCGGAGGCGATGAGGGTCTTCTGGGTACGCATGGGGCAATTCTCCAGAGGGGCGGCGAGGGCCTTTCGGCCGGACCGGGTGTCCGGCCGAAGGCCCTGGTCCGCCCCGGTACAGAGGGGTGTGCGGGCCGGCGCGGGGGCGCCGGCCCGGTGGGTCAGCTCCGGGCGCCGGTGTCGCGGCGGCGACCGGCGAGGACCCCGAAGGCGACGCCGGCCACGCCGACGACGATGCCGACGACGCCGAGCACCCGCGCGGTGGTGTCGCTGCCGCTCGCGTCCGAGGCGTGGTCCTTGGCGTCCTCGCCGTTCTTCGCGTTCTTGCCGTCCTCGGCGTGGGCGTCGTCTTCGGCCTTGTCGGAGGCGCCCGAGGTGCCGCCGTGGTGCCCGTCCGCGGCCTCGCTGAGGGCGAGCACCGGCGCCGGGAACCGTGGTTCCTCGGCGCCCTCCTGGGGCACCTCGATCCAGCGGACGACCTCCTTGTTGGAGTACGTCTGGAGGGCCTTGAAGACCAACTGGTCGCCGTCCTCGGGCAGCTGCCCGACCGAGAGCGGGAACCGCTGGAAGAAGCCGGGCTCGATGCCCTTGCCGTCCGCGGTCCAGGTCACCTTGGTGACGGCCTCGGTGATCTCGCTGCCGTGCACCTTCAGCGGCTTGTCGAGCTTGCCCTTGGTGACCTCGGCCTTCCAACCGGGCACCGGCTGCGGCAGCACGGAGGCCAGCGGCTGCTCGGCGGGGAAGGTGATCTCCAGCTTGGTGGTCGAGGCGTCGTCGCGCTCGTTCGGCACCTTGAAGCCGATCGTCGCGTAACCGCCCTTGGCGGCCTCCCCGTCGGGCTGCACGGTGACGTGCGCCAGCGCGGGCGAGGCCAGCGCGAACAGCGCGGTCACGGAGGTGGCGGCGGTCAGCAGCACGCGGGACTTCACGGTCGGGTTCATCGCGATGCACTCCAGTTGCCATGGCTGCCCATGGCGGTTCGACGGTTCGTTGGTCAATGCGGCGGCCACGGCGGCGCGGCGGGTCCTCCACCGGGGAGGACGCGACCGGACGCGCCCGGGTGGCACGCGGGGGCGGATTCCGCCGTCCCGGCGCCGTCACCGCACCGCTCCCGGGGGTCGCCGGCGCGGCACACCGGCACGGGGGCACGGGTGCGGGCGTCGGCGGACGGCACGGCGCCCCGCGCACGGTGCGGCACGGTGACGCCCGTCGTCGTTCGGGCGGGTACGGGTGGACGCGGGCGGGGCGGTCGGCGCAGCACCCCGAGCACCCGGAGCGGGCACGGGGGCCGGGCCCCTCGGTGGAAGGACCTAGGCGCCGAGGGCCGCGGCGAGCGGCGGACCCCGTCGAACGACCGTGTGGTGGAGTGCCTCGACCCGGGGCCACGGCACCCAGGACCGGTCCGCGACCGGGGTCACCGGCCCGTGGCCCGCCGCCCCGATCGACCCGGAGAGCTGGGCCCGGACGAAGGCGAGGGCGGCGCGCAGCGCCCGTACCGGTGCGCCCTCGGCGACCCCGCGCGCGGAGAGCCGGACCAGCCGGACCAGCGCCAGGTCGCCCCGGCGCAGCAGCCAGCCCGCCGCGGCGGCGGCCAGTGCGTGGCCGAGCAGCATCGGCAGGCTGGGCACCAGCCCGGCGAGCCCGCCGACCTCCGCCGCCTCCTGGTGGTGTGCGGTGCCGGGCAGGGCGCCGGACACGGCGAGGAGGTGCTGCGCCTGCTCCGGTCCGATGGCCGAGGCGCCCGCCCCGCACACCAGCTGCGCGGCCTGGGCGATCAGGGACGCCTCGCCGGCCGTGGTGGCCGTGCCGCCGTGCTGGCCCAGGCCGAACACCGCGTGCAGGACGAGCTGTCCCACGGCCAGCAGCGCGGCGATCCCGGCCAGGGAGCGGGGCCGTCCGGCGAGCGGCAGGGCCACCGCGAACGCCCCGAGGTACCCGGCCGCCACCGTCCACGGGGGGACGGACTCGTACGAGGCCAGGACGTGCCCCGCGGCGGACAGCACGACGCAGACCGCGGCGAACACCGCGGCCCGCAGCAGCCGGAGGTCTCTCCCGCCGCGTTCCTCGCACCTGTGGGGGGCAGTCATGGCGGCGCCATCATCCCATCGGGGGATGCCGGGCGGTGCGGCAGGGCGGAATTCGGTGGCACCCGGCCGAGCGGGGCCGGGGCCGGGCGTGACCCGTTCGGCGGTCCCGGAACCGGCGCGGACGGGCCCGGGGCGCGCCGTCCCGCCGCGGGCCGCGGGGCGTCGCGGCAGGTCGGCCGTATGGGCGGCATCACGTTCGCCGCACGATTGCTGTGACGTCCCGATGGCAATACGTAACGGTATGTCGAGCCGCAACCAGGAGGCAGGAGCATGAGCATCTCGTGGTCTCTCCACTTGCGGCGCGACGCCGCGAGCGTCTCCCTGGCCCGGCGGGTGCTGGTGCGCACGATGGAGACGGCGGGGGTGGACCCGGAGGTCTGCTACGACGTGTCGGTCGCCCTCAGCGAGGCGTGCGCCAACGCGGTGGAGCACGGCGGGGCTTCGGGCGCCTACCGGGTGTCGGCCTACCTCGACGGGGAGAAGTGCCGGATCGAGGTCACCGACTCGGGGCCGGGGTTCCCCGAGGACGGGAGGGGGCCGGCCCGCGCCCGTCCGGTGCCGTCGACCGGGCCCGGGGCCGCGACCGCCGTCGAGGAGGCCGAACACGGGCGGGGGCTGCTGCTGATCCGGGAGTTGGCGGATCACGTCCGTTTCACCAACCGCCCGGGTCCGGGCGGGGCGGTCGTCAGCTTCGACAAGAACCTCAAGTGGCGCGAGGAGGCCCCGTTGGCATCGGTCTGACGGGCGCAGTACGCCGACGCCCCCGTCCGCTCGCGGCGGGACGGGGGCGTCGGCGTCCGGTTCAGCCGCGCTGGAGGCCGGCCATCCACCGCTCGATCTCCTCGGAGCGCCGCGGGAGCGCCGCCGACATGTTCACGTTGCCGTCCTCGGTGACCAGGATGTCGTCCTCGATCCGCACGCCGATGCCCCGGTACTCCTCGGGCACCGTGAGGTCGTCGGCCTGGAAGTACAGCCCCGGCTCCACCGTCAGGCACATGCCCGGCTCCAGGGTGCCCGCCACGTAGGTCTCGGTGCGGGCGGCGGCGCAGTCGTGCACGTCCATGCCGAGCATGTGACCGGTGCCGTGCAGCGTCCAGCGGCGCTGGAGCCCCAGTTCGAGCACCCGCTCCACGGGGCCCTCGACCAGGCCCCACTCGACCAGCCGCTCGGCCAGCACCCGCTGGGACGCGTCGTGGAACTCGCGGAACTTGGCACCCGGCCGCACCGCGGCGATCCCGGCCTCCTGGGCGTCGTACACCGCGTCGTAGATCTTCTTCTGGAGCGCGGTGAAGGTGCCGTCGACCGGCAGGGTGCGGGTGACGTCGGCGGTGTAGAGGGTGTGCGTCTCCACGCCCGCGTCCAGCAGCAGCAGGTCGCCGGCCCGGACGGGGCCGTCGTTGCGGACCCAGTGCAGGGTGGTTGCGTGCGCGCCGGAGGCGCAGATGGAGCCGTAGCCGACGTCGTTGCCCTCGACCCGGGCCCGCAGGAAGAAGGTGCCCTCGATGTAGCGCTCGCTGGTGGCCCGCGCCCGGTCGAGCACCTTGACGACGTCCTCGAAGCCGCGCACGGTCGAGTCCACGGCCTTCTGTAGCTCGCCGACCTCGAAGGCGTCCTTGACCAGCCGGGCTTCGGAGAGGAAGACCCGCAGCTCCTCGTCGCGCTCGGCGGTCACCTTGTCGGTGAGGGCGGCCTCGACGCCCGCGTCCTGGCCGCGCAGCACCCGGACCGGGCCGGTGGCCGCGCGCAGCGCGTCCGGCAGGGTGCGGACGTCGTCGGCGGGGATGCCGTACAGCCGGCCGGCCTCGGCGAGCGAGTCGCGCCGGCCCACCCACAGCTCGCCCTGGCCGTCGAGCCAGAACTCGCCGTTCTCCCGGTCGGAGCGGGGCAGCAGGTAGATCGTCGCCTCGTGACCGGCGTCGGTGGGCTCCAGCACCAGGACGCCGTCCTCGGTCTGGTTGCCGGTGAGGTAGGCGTACTCGACCGAGGCGCGGAAGGGGTAGTCCGTGTCGTTCGAGCGGGTCTTCAGCTTCCCCGCGGGAATGACGAGGCGCTCACCGGGGAAGCGTGCGGACAGGGCCGCGCGGCGGGCCGCCGTCTCGGTCGCCTGCGCGATCGGCGCGAGGTCCTGTCGTTCCGTGTCCGCCCACCCCGATCGCATGTTTTCGGCCAGCTCATCGGATACGCCCGGGTAGAGCCCGTTCTTGCGCTGCGCGATCGGCTCCTCTTCCCCGGTGCCCTCCGCAGCGTCCGCTACGCCCTGTTCCGCCGGGTTCGCCGGGTCCACGGGTGTTTCTGCGGTCTCCGGGTTGAGCTCCTCCGACACGGTCTTCCTCCTTGGATGCGGCTTTGGACCCCCTCCATCGTACGGTCGTGCGGAAGGGGCCCGGCCGGAAGCGGTCGGAAGCGGCCGGGCGGGTGCCGGGGCGGCCGGGGTGCCGCTCGGCTCAGCCGAAGCGGGCGGCCAGCAACACCACGTCCTCGTCGCTGTCCGGGTCCTCCCAGCCCTGCGGCAGCACCGTCCGCAGCACGTGGTCGGCGATCGCCCCGGGGTCGGTCCGCACCGCCTGCGGTACGCCGGCCGCCGCCGCGTGCAGCAGGGCGAAGGCCCGGTCCATGGGCTCGCCGGTGCGCCGGAGCAACCCGTCGGTGAACAGCAGCACCGTTTCTCCTGGTGCGGGGCGCACCTCCACGCTCGGCGCCTCCCAGCAGGCCAGCATGCCCAGCGGGGCGGACAGCGAGGTCTCGACGTACTCGGTCCGTCGTTCGCCGACGAGCAGGGGCGGGCAGTGGCCGGCGCCGGCCAGGACGATCCGGCGCGCCGCGGGCTCGCAGTACGCGAAGAGCGCGGTCGCCCCGCGGGCCGGTTCGGTCAGCCGCAGCAGCAGCTCCAGGTCGGAGAGGACCGCCACCGGGTCCTCGCCCTCCATCACGGCGTAGGCGCGCAGCGAGGCCCGCAGTCGGCCCATCGCGGCGACCGCGCCGGGCCCCGATCCGCTGACCGCACCGACCGCGAGGCCGAGCGCTCCGTCCGGCAGGGGCAGCGCGTCGAACCAGTCCCCGCCGCCGCGCGGACCGCTGTGGTGGCGCACCGCGAGGTCCACGCCGGGCACCCGGGCCAACCGCTGCGGCAGCAGTTCTCCGACCAGGGTCGCGGCGGCGGAGCGGGCCCGTTCCAGTTCGAGCAGCCGGGCGAGGTGCTCGCCGGCCTGACGGACGTACAGCCCCGCCAAGTGGCGCTGGCGCTCGACCGGTTGGGCGGGCTCGTCGTACAACCACACCGCGGCGCCCAGACGTCCCATGGTCCGAGCGGTCAACGGCAGTGCGTAGCTGGCCGCGTAGCCGAGCCGGGCGGCGACCTCGCGGTGGCGCGGGTCCAGGCCGTCGTCGGCCAGCAGGTCGGGCCGGCTGATCTCGCGGTCACCGCCGGTGGAGTCCAGGATCAGGCCGTAGGAGGTCGAGCCCCGGGGGACCGTCTCGATGTGGCCGAGGTCGGCTCGGGCCAGGCCCCAGCCCACCGTGGTGTCGGGCCCCAGGCCGTCCGACGGTTCCAGGACGACCAGTCCGCGACGGGCGCCCACCAGGGCGGCCCCGGCGGCCAGCACCTCGTGCAGGGCCTCGGTCACGGTCGCCGTGCGCGTCAGCCGTTCGGTGAGTTCGTGCAGCGTGCTGAGGTCGAAGACCCAGCCGGCCAGCCGGTCCTGGAGGGCCGCGCCGGCCGGGGGGACCGCGCCCGCCGCGCCGGGGTGCGCCCCGTCCGCGACGGACGCGGGACCGGTGGGGTCGGCGGGGGTGCCGGTGTGCGGAGGTGCGGTGAGCGGGCCGAGGCCGAGTGGCGCGGCAGTGTGGGTGGGGGCCGGAACGGCAGAATCGATTCCGGCCACTTTCGGTGAGGGGGGTGTGGTCATGGAGTCCGATTCCCGGGGTGGTGCGTATTGCTGAATAGCATCGCAAACCCCCTGTCATTCCCGCGGTGCCGACAATGTCTCCACATCTACACGCAGTGGAGAGGGGATGTCCAGCATTGTCCTGCCGGTATCCCTGGTGTCCGTGAGGTATTCGAGGAAGGGTGAGGGCAAGTGAAGTTGGCAAAAAACAGACCATGGGAACGGCCTATTGCGGTCGACTGGCATTGTTCAACCGAGCGTCATAGCGGTTCTGATGGGTACGTAATCGGTGAAGGCCAGGAACGGTCCGGCGCACGGAGCCGTGACCCGGGAACCTGGCGGCGGAACCGGGCGTCATCACCAGCAGTGACCGTGCCCCATCCCCGTGGCACAAGCGGCGAGAGCAACGCGTGACGGCACAGACCCATGCCGCCGCCCACACCACGGCCATGCTCCAGACCGACGCGGCAGCGCAACGGCCGCACCCAAGGATCGGCCCCTCGGGGTGACCCCTGCCCGCCGGCGGGGTCAAGGCGCGCCCGTACGCGCACACGGCGAACAGCCGTCTCGTACGCACGGTTAACTGATCGACACGTACTGTGATGTGGTCTTCGGTGTTCAAGGAAAGGAACGAGCGCTCATGCGCGAGATCCTCGGAAGGCGACGAGGGCACCTGTTCAAGCACGACGACGGGCAGCCCGAAGTGATCGGCGCGGCCCTCACCTTCGCGACGCGATGGCGGTGGCCCGTGCTCCCGGGAGCGGGGGTCGGGCCGCGCGGCGCCGGCTGCTCCTGCCCGGAGCCGGAGTGCGCGGCGCCCGGGGCGCACCCCTTGGACCCCGGGCTGCTCGCCGCCACCACGGACGGGCGGATGGTGCGCTGGTGGTGGACCAACCGTCCCGCGGCGCCGGTGCTGCTGGCGACCGGCGGCGGCGCACCCTGCGCGGTGAGCCTGCCGGCCGCCGCGGCGGCGCGGGCCCTGTCGGCCCTCGACCGGACGGGCATCCGGCTGGGCCCGGTCATCGCCTCCCCGGACCGCTGGGCGCTGCTCGTCGCCCCGTACTCCCTGGAGCGGTTGGGGGAGTTGCTCTACGCGAAGGACCACGTTCCGGGCTCGCTCCGGTTCCACGGTGAGGGCGGCTACCTCGCCCTGCCGCCCTCGGGGACCGGCACGGGGCAGGTGCGGTGGGAGCGGGCGCCGCTGCCCGGCTCGGCCCGACCGTGGGTGCCGGACGTCGAGGCCGTCGTGGACGGGGTGGTGGACGCCCTGGTCCGGGCGGAGGTGAACGCCCCCGAGGCGTAGCCTGGCGGGACGGACGTGGTGGCGGCCCCGAGGGAACCCTCGGGGCCGCCACCACGTCCGGGGCGATGCGTGCCGTCCGTCGTGAACACGCTCCGTATCGACGGGTGCGCCGGCGTGCGGTGGGTGGACGCGGTGCGCGGCGGCGTGTGCCGGGCGCGGTCGGAAGCGGGGCGGCGCGTGCCCGGGGGGTCCGTGCCTCCGGGAACTCCGGATGTTTCGGGTCTCGTGGATCTGGCCGATTCCGAAGGTGGTGCGGCCGGGCCCGGGCCGCAGGGTGCCGGAGCGGGAGCGTCGCCCGCCCGGATGCGGTGAGCGGCGGTGCCGGGGGCGGTGGTTCGCTCAGCACCGGACGAACGGCCTTGACGTCACCGGACGGTGGGACCCGCCGTGATGCGCCCCGTACCGGTGTTCATGACAACTATGCCGGGCGGGAAGGCAGTTGGAGGTGCTGGTGGGAGAGGAGTCGGCTCCCGTGGCGCCCGTCGACGAGACGCGGACATGAGAGCGCCCGGTTGCTGGCGACGGGGGATGCACCAGCAACCGGGCTACCTGAACCGTAACAAGAGATCGCCGGTTCGCAAATTCGATGTCGCCTATTCGGACAGCGATTCCTGCCCCCGTGCGGGCAGTTGTGACAGGAGTCACCCCGTTCTCCTGCTGACTGGTCGGTCAGTGACCGGCATCCGCGGGAGTGCGCGCGCCGTGCGCCCGGCGCGGGGCGGCGCGGGTGGCGGCGGGGGCCGAGGGGGAACGACCGGAAGTCGCCCCCCGTCGCGACATGCGGTTCTAACTCAACGTGACCTGACGGTTGGTGAGGCCCCCGCGAGCCCGGCGCTCCCCGGCGTCCAGCGGGGCGTCCACGTCCAGCGCGGCGCGCAGCCGCTCGGCGAACGCGACCGCGGGCCCCTCGACGTCCCCGGCGGCGACCCCCCGGGGCAGGTCCCACACCGGGACCGTCAACCCGTGCGCCCGGAAGGACCCGACCAGCCGGGTGCCCTCGCCCAGCGAGGACTCCCCCGCGGCGTGCAGCCGGGCCAGCGCGTCGAGGAGCTGCTCCTCCGGATGCGGCATGACCCAGCGCAGGTGGTTCTTCTCCGGGGTCTCGCACCAGTACGCGGCCTCCACTCCGGTCAGTTTGACCGTGGGGATGGCGGCCTCGTTGGCGCGCTCCAGCGAGGCCGCGACGTCCGGGGCCGCGTTCTGCGCGTCCGGCACCCAGAACTCGAAGCCCGGGTGCACGACCGGCACGAAGGCGCCGTCCGGCGCGAGCAGGTCCTGGAGCCGCGGCCCGTCCGCGGGAACCCGGCGGCCCTGCACGGGGGAGCCCGGCGCCGTCTCCAGCGCCCGCAACAGGGTGTCGGCCAGGTCCCGGCTGAGGTCACCGGAGGAGATGTCGTTCTGGACGCCGAGCAGCACCGCGCCGTCGTCCCGGCGCAGTGCGGGCCAGGCCATCGGCAGCACCGTGGCCAGGGTCACCGAGGGCACGCCCTCGGGCAGGCCCTCCTTGAGCGTCAGCTCCACCGTGGCCGCCGGCACCAGTTCGCGCAGCGCCACCCAGTCGGCCTCGCCGGGCAGTCCCTCGAAGGGCCGCTGGACCAGCTCCGTCGCGGCCTGGGAGGCGGCCCGACCGTGGCACGCCTTGTACCGCCGCCCCGATCCGCAGGGGCAGGGCTCCCGGGCTCCGACGACGGGGACCTCCCGGTCGTCGACGCCTGCGGAGCGGGGTTTGGCCTTGGTCTGGGGGCGCTTCTTGGCCATGGTGCGTGTCTCCCGATCACGGCTGGTCTCGTAACCCCGCGAGCCTATCCGCTCCCCCCTGCGGCCCCGCCCCGGCGCCGCGCGCCCCCACCGGGGCCCGGCCGGGTCAGTCCAGGGGGTCGAAGGTGCCGAGGCGGTCCACCCGTTCCAGGGAGCCGAAGCGTTCGAAGACGTCGAGCGCATCGCGGTGCAGGGCCCCGTCGAAGTCCGGCTCGGCACCGGCGCTCCCGTCCCGCGGAGGTGCGGTGACGCGCGTAGCGAAACCGTCGTGCGGAGCCGCCGGCCGCACGCCGTCGCGCACCACGACCCAGACGGTCACCTCGCCGCGGGCGTCGTCGCGCACGCCCCAGTCGTCCGCGAGCGCCGTGATGATGTTGAGCCCGCGGCCCCCGTGGGCGGTGACCGAAGGCGTCGACGGCACGGGGCGGGTCGGGCCGCCGCCGTCGGTCACCTCGACCGTCAACCTGCCCGCCGCGTCGACCCGCCACGCGGCCCTGACCTCGCCGTCGCCCGCGAGGGCATCGCCCAGCGGCCGACCGTGCCGGCACGCGTTGCTCAACAGTTCCGAAAGGATCAGCACCGCGTCGTCGACGACCGTCTCCGGCACCCCGCCGCCGCGGAGCTGCGTCCGCATCCGGCGCCTCGCCGCTCCCACGCCCGCAGGGCCGTGGGGTACGGCCATGCTCGACGACGTGGGCACCTTCTGTGCCACCATCAACGCCACCCCCGAGACCTCCTTCGCCCCACGCCACGGTGTGGATGCCCCATTGGACTGGACCGGAAACCGACCCGCTCGGCTCCGATGACGCACTCCTGTGCGGGGAACACGGAGCGAACGCGCTGGCGCACACCCCGTGAGGAAGAGGGCCTCCCCGGCCGCCGGGCGCAGCGCTCCACGGGGGGCGTGCAGGGGGCTCGGCAGGAGCGCCTCAGCCGCCCCGGCCGAGCCGGGCGAGCACCTGTCGGGGGCGGTTGGTGATGATCGCGTCGACGCCGAGCCGGAGGCAGAGGTCCACGTCGGCGGGGTCGTCGACGGTCCACACGTGCACCCGGTGCCCGGCGCGCCGGAGCCTGGCCACGTACTCCGGGTGGTTGCGCACGATCCGCACGGACGGGCCGGCGATCCGCACGCCGCGCGGCAGCCGTCCCTCGCGCAGCCGGGGGGTGAGGAACTGGGCGAGGTACACCGTGGGCAGCGCGGGAGCGGCGGCCCGCACCCGGTGCAGCGAGCGGGCCGAGAAGCTCATGACCCGCACCGCGGACTCCTCCGGGCTCCGGGGGGCGTCCAGTCCGAACCGCCGGAGCTGTTCGAGGAGGCGCTCCTCGACCTGACCGGCCCAGCGGGTGGGGTGCTTGGTCTCGATGGCCAGCTCGACCCGGCGCGGGGCGTCGGTGACCAGTTCGAGCAGCCGTTCCAGGGTGAGGACGGAGGTGTCCGCCCGGTCCGGCGCGGCCTCCCAGTCCGGACTCTCCTCCCAGCCGGGGCCCTCGCGCCCCGCCGAGCTGCGCTTCCAGGAGCCGAAGTCGAGCGCGGCCAGCTCGGCGAGCTCCAGCGCGGACACCGCACCGCGACCGTTCGACGTACGGTTGACGCGACGGTCGTGCACGCAGACGAGGTGGCCGTCGGCGGTGAGGCGCACATCGCACTCCAGGGCGTCCGCGCCGTCCTCGACGGCCTTCCGGTAGGCGGCCAGGGTGTGTTCCGGCTCGTCCTCGGAGGCGCCCCGGTGGGCGACCACCTGGACGGACCGTGCCGGGGGCCGGGGTACGTGGGTCACCGCGTCATCGTGCCATCCGGAGGCCACCCGGGCGGGACCGACCGGTGATCTCGCCCGGCCGGGGGACCTCTCGTCGACGTGTCCAATATGTCTGGCATAAAGAATGTCATCGTACGCACAGGATCGGCTTATGGTGCCCTGATGCCCCATAGGAAAAGCTACGTGGGACCGCTTCCCTCGCAGACCGGGAACGGCCGTGGGCGGACGGGAGCGGACCGCCAGCGGATCAGGGCAGTGACGCCGGGACGTCAAGGCGTGGCCGACGAACCGTTGACCGACTCGTGGACCGAGGAGACAGAGCTGTGAGCACCGAGCACGAGGGCACACCGGTAACCCCGGAAGCCCCGGCCCACCGCGCCCCGTCCACCCCTGCCGCACCGACCGACGCGCCCGAGCCGGCGGCCGTCCCCGGTGGGGCGCCCACCGCGCAGCCGCCCCTCCCGGCCGCACCGCCGGCCGCACCGGCGTACGCCTCCTACCCGCCGCCGCAGCCGCCCGCGGCCCAGCCGGTCGGCGCACCGGAGGGACCGCCCTTCGCCGCGCCGGTCGCCCCCTCGCCGGTCTCCGAGCAGTGGCCACCGCCCGCCGTGCCCGCCTACACCGCGGCCGGCGGCGGGGGCTGGGGCTCCTCGTACCCCGCCCCCGAAGCCGGGACCCCCGGGAAGCCGCCCGGCCGCCGCCGGGGCGGCCTGGTCGCCGCGGTCGCCGCGGCGGCGCTCCTCGCCGGCGCCCTGGGCGGCGGACTCGGCTACCAGGCCGCCAAGAACAACGACGACTCCAGCAACTCCACGACGGTCGCCGCCTCCGACGGCCCGTCCGAGCTCAAGCGCGAACCCGGCACCGTGGCCGCGGTCGCCGCCACGGCCCTGCCCAGCGTCGTCACGATCGACGCCAAGGGCGGCGACGGCGAGGGCGGCACCGGAACGGGCTTCATCTACGACCGCCAGGGCCACATCCTCACCAACAACCACGTGGTGGCCTCCGCGGCCGACAACGGCGAGGTGTCCGCGACCTTCTCCAACGGCAGGAAGTACGCCGCGGAGGTCATCGGCCGGGCCCAGGGGTACGACGTCGCCGTCCTCAAGCTGAAGAACGCCCCGGGCGACCTCAAGCCGCTGCCGCTCGGCAACTCCGACAAGGTCGCCGTGGGCGACTCCACCATCGCCATCGGCGCCCCCTTCGGCCTCTCCAACACGGTCACCACCGGCATCGTCAGCGCCAAGGACCGCCCGGTCGCCTCCAGCGACGGAGGCAACAGCAAGGCCTCGTACATGAGCGCCCTGCAGACCGACGCCTCGATCAACCCCGGCAACTCCGGAGGCCCCCTCCTGGACGCCCGGGGAGCCGTCATCGGCGTCAACTCGGCGATCCAGTCCGCCGGGAGCGGCATGGGCGGCGCCGGACAGGCCGGCTCCATCGGCCTCGGTTTCGCGATCCCGATCAACCAGGCCACCAACGTCGCCCAGACCCTCATCAAGACCGGCCAGCCCGTGTACGCGGTGATCGGCGCCTCCGTCTCGCTGGAGGAGAACGGCGACGGGGCCACCATCACCCAGGAGGGCGCCGGCGGTTCGGACTCGGTGACCCCGGGCGGCCCGGCCGACAAGGCCGGACTCCAGGCGGGCGACGTCATCACCCAGCTCAACGACACGGTGATCGACAGCGGCCCCACCCTGATCGGCGAGATCTGGACCCACCAGCCGGGCGACACCGTCAAAATCACCTACGAGCGCGACAACAAGGAACGCACGGTCGACCTGGTCCTGGGTGAACGCAAGGGCGACAGCAGCTGACCCGATACCCTGGTCCCCGCGCCGCCCCCACGGGCGGTGCGGGGAGACGTGCCCGAGCGGCCGAAGGGAACGGTCTTGAAAACCGTCGTGGCAGCGATGTCACCGTGGGTTCAAATCCCACCGTCTCCGCAGAGGTAACAGACACGCAGGTCAGAAGGGGTGCCCCGGATCGGGGTACCCCTTCCGCGTGCTCGGGGTGTCTCACCCCGAGCCGCCCGTATCCCGGGGGTGACCAGGGCGTGCGGCCAACCTGCGGCCAGGGTCTACGGTCCTTCGACTTCCTCCTCCTGCTCTGCCAAACCCAGCTCGATCAGGCCGTTCATCCGCTCTTCCTCGCCGTCCAGGACCTTGGCGTAGTAGCGCTGGAGCACCGCCACGCTCTGCCCGGCCCGCCGGGCGGTCTCGGCGAGGCTCACCCCGGAACGGAGCCAGAACGACACACAGGCATGCCGCAGGTCGTACGGGATTGCAGCCAGGGGAGAGGCCACCTGCGAGGCGGTGAGCGCCTTCCGGCGGGCCTCCTTCCACACCGCCCCGTACTCCTGCGACCGGACGGGCCCGCCCCGGACCGCGCTGAACAGACGGCCCTCGGCCGTGGTGCCGGCCGTTTCGAGGTGGGCGCGCAGGATCGCGACCAGGACCGGCGGAATGGGTACCGGCCGGACGGCACGGCGGGCCCGGTGCTTGAGCTGCCGTTCTTCGTACGGCTTGCCGTCGTCGGTCCACGCGGACCCAACCTGCGGCCGGGCGCCGGCGAGCACAAGCCGACCCCAACCCTCCGCGGGCAGTTCGCACTGGTCAGCGCTGAGCATGGACACCTCTTCCGGCCGGAGCGCGGCGTAGTACATGCACGCGAAGAACGCGACCAGGTGGGCGCCGCGCGGACCCTGCGCGCGAACAGCGTCCAGCAGCCGTCGTGCCTGCGCGGGCGTGGCGACGCTGCGGGCGTCCAGCTCCTCCACCGCCTTGGGAGTCTCCCAGTGCACCCGGTGCAGGGGGTTGCCGGCCAACAACTCCTGCTCCACCGCGAGGCGCAGGCAGTTGCTCAACACCGCACGGCGACGCCGGAACGTGTTCGCCGCGGCCGCCTTGCCGTTCGTGAGCTTGGCCAGGTGCTCCAGCACCACGCGGACGCGCTTCGCGCTGTCCAGATCGACGACGGCCGGGGAGTTCCCCTCCACCCACGCCAGTGCCTTGGCCTCCGCTTCCGGGGGGTCCTGGCCATGCCGCCCCGCGTTGAACCCCCACTGGTAGAGCGCGCGGCGCAAGAGGTCTTCCGCCGGCCGTCCCTTCCCGTCCGGACACAGGGCCATCGTGGCGATGGCCAGACTCTCCGCGATGCTCGCGCGGTGCTTCGCCGCCGCGGTCGGCCACTTCCGCGCGGCGTGCGCACGGGCGTGGGCGTACCAACTCGTGCGGTTCCGCTCACGCACCTCCGAGACGGGCAGCCCGGTCTCCGTGTCGAACGGCTCCCCCTTGCGGGCCGCGGTCAGCAATTCGGCACGGCGGGCGTCCGCGAGCGTCTTGGTCGCGAACTTCTCCTGGTACTCCTGCCCGTGGACCAGCCAGCGCAGTTGGAACGGGGCAGCCTTGCTGGAACGCTTCCGGACGTTCCAAATGCGCACGTCATAGCTGTGCATTGTGCTCCTCGCAGAGAGGGGGCCCGCCATATGGCGGGCCCCCTCGGGTCGGTGAACAGTCAGGCGGCGTCGGTGATCTCGTTGCTCTCCCACCAGGCGTCGAGGTCGGAGCGGCGGCAGCGGAGGTGCCCGTTCGGCAGCTTGATGAGCTTGGGGGCCTTGCCGCGGGCGCGCATGCGGTAGAAGGCAGCGCGGCTCATCTCGATCTCTTCGAGGACTTCGGGGAGTTTGAGCATCCTGGGGTTGGCCACGTGGTTCTCCCGATGAGTTGTGATAGGCGAGAGCTGGATGGCTCCGGCTTTCACCTGGAGAGTCCGCAACATCCGCCACGCCGCAACATCGCAGGTCAGGGGCGTGTGGTTGTGGCGGATAGCGGTTGTGTTGCGGATAGGTGCCGCCGCGCGGGGGCGCGGTGGCACCTGGTGGATGTGGGTGAGGTCAGCCGACGCTGGGCAGGGCCCGTGTGTCGGTTTCCGTGGACGTGTGGCGGCTGTCAGGAAGGGTTTCCGCCACGTATTCACCGACGCTGACCTGCGATGTTGCGGTTGTGGCGGACGTTGCGGGTTCTCCGGGGGGAGGGGGGCAGTAGCGGGCCCAGGCGTCGCTGAGGTCGTCCGCGTAGTAGCCCTTGGGGGTGGTGCTGCCGACGCGGATGCCTCGGGGTTTGATCGGGGTGTTGTCGGGGCGGACGTACTGGCTCAGGAACTTGGACAGGGCGCGGGCGGTGAGCGGCCTGGCGGTTTGTCCGTCGTCGCTGAGGTCGGACCACGGGGCGTCGTCGAGTTGGAGGAGCACTTCGAGAATGGCGGCGGTGGGCATGCGGTCGACGCCGCAGAACACCCGGTCGCGGAGGTCGGTGAGGAGCTTCACCCCGAGGGACGCCTGATTGCCGTCGGAGGCGGCCTTGATGAGGGCGACGCAGGCGGCGCGGGCTCGCTCTGGCCAGTCACCCCCGGCCGCGTCCGCGACGGCGAGCAGGGGTTCCCACACGTCCGCGGGACGGTCGGTGACCCCGTCGGGCATCTCCGGCCACGCCTGCGCGATGTGGTCGTGGATGGTCGCGGTCCACTCCGCGAGTCGGTCCCGCAGCACGTGCCCCTGCTTCTCGTGGACACGGCGGCGGTAGGGCTCGCACGTCTCGTTCGGGGCCTTCTTCCGCATACGGATGATCACCGACCGGGTCAGGATCGTGTCCGGCAGCGAACCCAGTCCGGCCATAGCCACCGCGCAGAACGAGCCGAACCAACCCGGCTTCTGCTCCGAGCCCTCCCCGACACAGCGCAGGGACTTCGCCCCACGCCGGTAACCGGAGTTCAGGAACCCCCGGACCTCCTCGTTCCCGCCTGCCTTCGGCCCGAACACAGTGTCGATCTCATCGAACAGCAACGTCGGCGGGCCCTCGTCGGCTGCCGCCAGCCGGAACAGCGCGTTCGCGGACGCGTTCACCGTCGCCACCGCCCTCGGGGTCAGCGTCTCGATGATCTCCAGCGCACGGGACTTGCCCGATCCCGGCTCGGGGCTTAGGAACGCGATCCGGGCGGTGCCGTCCAACGCATCGATCAGGTGCGCGTGCGCGTCCCACAAGGCAACCGCAACGTAGGCGTGCTCGGTCGGGAAGACGTTGAACCGGCGGTGGAACGCCTCGACCTCGGCGAGCAGGGCGGCGCCGTCGATGGGCTCGGGCATGCGGGTGTTCCTCCGGGCGGGAGCGTGGTTGGCCGGGTGCGGGTCGGAGCCAGAGCTAGAAGGGACGCCTTCGGCGACGACCTCCCCGGCGCCCACGGCGCCCGAGGGCGATGCCGGTTCGGCGGGTGCGGGTCGGTCCGCGGTGAGGGTGGGGCTTTTCAAGGGCGGGGGTTCGGGGGTGGTCATGCGACGGCCTGCCGGGGGCGGGCGGTGCGGATGGACCAGTCGAGGGCGCTGCGGATCGTGGACCGGCACTCGGACGCGGTGAGTCCCGCCGCTTCCCCCGCCGCTTGAAAAGCCTCTTCGGCCACGTGCCGGGGGATGTCCCCGCATGCGACGAACCGTCCCACCGCCCTCACGGACGCGAGCAACCGCGTGTTCCTTCCGCCTTCCTGGGCGGAGCGGACGGCGGCGGTCTCCCGTTCCAGGGCCACTTCGGCGACACGGCGCCCGTTCCCCAGCGCGGCCACCGCGGCCGGAGCCGGGTTCGAGGTGCGGGGGGTGGTGAGGGTGGTGTGGAGCCAGTCGGGCAGTGGCGCGGGAGGTCGGCTGTCGAGGAGTTCGTAGGTGCCGGCCGGGGTGGTGGAGCCGGGGGCGACGACGTACCCGCCCCACCCACGGGTGTCGATCCGTGGCCCGAGCTTCCCGGCGGTGTTGCGGAGTCGGGCGCCGGTGGGTTGGGTGAAGTACAGGTGGGTTCCGCCGCGTGCGGTCCGGACGCGGTGGGTGAGGGGGACGGCGTGTCCGGCGCGCTCGCAGAGCGCCTCGAAGGTGGTGACGCCGTCAGGCGTTCCCTTCTCGTCTGTCGCCTTGACCGTGTCGAGGTCGACGACGAGTAGCCCGGCCGGGCCGGTGGCCAGTCCCACGTTGTAGGGGGCGTGGGTCCACGCGGCGGTGATCAGGTCGGGATCGGTGGTGGCGCGCTGCTCGGGGGTGCGATGCCCGGTCGCGCACCGGCCGGTGCGGGGGCAGGACCGTTCGGGGTGCCCGGCGGGCCGCTTGTCACGAGGGCGGAGCGGGAAGACGGGCCAGCCGCGCCCGGCGGCGGCGATGGCGTGGGCGAGCAGGCCCAGGCCCGGCAGATCGATCGACGGCAACCCGCCGATCTCTCCCCCGGAAGGGGGCTGATGGGTCATGCTGGAGACCTCCAACAGGTCTGTAGTGGGCTGGTTGGGTTGAGGGCGGCCCCGGTTCTTGGCGGATGGGGGCCGCCCGTCTTGCATCAGCGGTGGTTGATGGTGCCGTTGGCATGGGCGGCTGGAGACGGGGCGGAGCGCCTGTCACTTGCCTGTCACCTGTGCCTGTTCTCGGCCTGTCACTGTCACCTGTCTGTCACCTGTAATCCGCAGGTCACAGGGGGGTTTGTGGGCTGTGGGGTGGTGATGGTCGGGGTGTTCGGGTCGGGTGACAGGTGGGGGTGGGGTCAGGTGTCGGTGTGGTGTTGGCGGTGGACGTAGCGGGCTTTGCTGCCTTCGCCGACGCGGGTGATCTCACCGGTTTCGGCCCACTCCTTCAGCCATCGTTGGATGACCGGGCGGCGGGTGCCGAAGGTGTCCTTGAGGGCGCGTTCCATCGCGGAGGCTCCGGTGCCGGTGGGGCCGGCGTCGATGAGGAGTCGGAGGGCGGCTTCGCGTGCGTCGGGCTTGTTGAGGTCCCGGTTGGTGGTCCAGGTGGTGGGGTCGGACCAGTCAGCGCCGGGGTCCGGCGGTGTGCTGCTGTCGGGGCCGGTGTCGCGGGTGGCGGAGGGGAGTTGGAAGAGGGCTTCGAGTTCGTCCGCGTCGGGGGTGTCCACGGTCGGGGTGGGGCGGGGTTCGTCCCATCCGGCGGTGGCCTTCCAACGTGGTTCGGACGGTCCCGCGGTGGCGGCCGGGCCGGGGCCGGCGGCGATGGTGCTGGTGTGGGGCCAGAGGTGGCCGCAGCGGTCCGGAGTCCAGCGGTTGGTGTAGTCGGGGCCGGCCGCGGTGGCGGACGGGGCGTCCAGTGCGGGACGGCGGAGGGCGGTCGTGGTGCTGACGGTCTCGATGCCGGAGGGGGTGATGCGCCACTGCTGGGCGGTCTTGGGCTGCTTGCCCTCGGTACCGACGAGCATCGACCCCGGCCCGGAGAAGCTGTTCTCCGCCGAGAGGGCCCGCCACCCGAAGACGTGCCCCAGCTCGGCGTCCTCGGTCGCTCCGGTGCAGACTCGGTTGGAGGCCATCTTCCGCACCATCGGGTCCGGCAGGACGTCCTGGGTGACGCGGAGCACGGACACCACGGCACGGATGGCCATGGCCCGGGCGATCCGGATGACCTCGCAGATGCCGGCCATCACGGCGCGGGCCTCGCGGGTGGCGGACACCTCGGCCCCCTCGTCCACCACGATCACGATCTCCGGGACGTCGGGGGAGACGGGGAGCTTGTCGTCGTCCTCGGCGCGCATGTGCTGCTGGTAGGTGACCTTGCGGGCCTTCGCGATCCGCACCGCCGCTTCCAGCATCAGCGTCGCTTCGGCGGGGGTGGACGCCAACCAGTCGACCCCCGGGACCGGGACCGCCGCGGCGGCGACGGGGTCGCCGCTGGTCTGGGCCTGGTGCCAGGCATGGAGCCAGGGGAGACCGAGGGAGCCGCCGTTGAGGTCGATGACCCAGACCAGGGTGTCGTTGGTCTGGGTCAGGCGGGCGATCAGGGTGTGGAGCCAGTTCGTCTTCCCGGTGCCGGTCGCCCCGGTGACGATGGTGGACGCCTGCCGCATGTCCAGCTCGGAACGTCCCCCGTCCGAGAGCAGCGCGATGGGAGCGGGGTTGTTGACCGTGGTCGTCTCCCCGATCTCATCGACGGGGAAGGGAAGCTCACGGCCCTGGTAGGACTGGGTGGCCACCTCGATCAGCACTCGGCGGCGCGACACCCCCGGGAGGACCTGGAGTCCGCATCCGTCGGGTAGGTCGAGGTCGGAGGCCAGGGCGTCGGCCCGGTCCGCGATGGCCCGCCGGGTCGTGCCGCCCTCGGGGAGTTCGACCTCGACGGTGTAGCCCATGCCGGACGGCCAGTGCTCGATGCCGGGGATCGAGACGTTCTCGACGCGGCAGACACGGGCGATCCGCTCGATCCACTCGACGGCCAGCGCCCGCCGGGTCCCGATGGACAGCAGCGTCCGCCGCCGTGCCTGCTCGGTCTCCTCGTGTGCGGCGAACCCGGCGGCGAGGGTGCCCGCGGTGATGCCCCCCACGGTCAGGGCCCCGAGCGCGGCCAGCGACACCGGTCCACTGGTGCCCAGCGCCCATGCCGACCAGGTCCCGGCCGCCGTCCAGCACCCGGCCCGGAACGTGAGCGTGGCAGTGGTCAACCGGCGGCGCAGACCGGTCGTGGCCGTGCCCACGGCCCCGGCCGCCCCGGCGGCGAGGGCCCACCCTGCGGGCATGCCGCCGCTGTGCGCGAGCGCCGTCGTGACCAGGGTGCCGGCGGTGGCGTTCAGGGTGCCGGTCAGCAGGCCGTGACCCGCCTTCCAGTCCACCCGTGTCCCAGAGTTCTTGCTACTCACGTGACCTCTCCTCGCAGAAGGGGAAGGGCCGGTCCCCGCGGTGCGCGGGGACCGGCCCAGGACGGGGCGCAGGTGGTCAGGAGACGTTCCAACGACGTTCGCCGTCGACGCCGTTGCGGGGGTTCTCGTTCCGTTCGATGTCCTCGGCGTGGACCCGCCGGTAGATGACACCGACCTCGGACAGGGACTCGACGACCTTGCTCATCGCCCGGTAGCCCTCCCCGATCTCCTCCACCACCCGCGCGTCCACGGGCAACTTCTCGTCGGACAGCTCGGCCAGCACCCGCAGCGTCTCCTGCACCGTGGACATCGCGTCGGGCAGGTCGTCCACCAGGGTCTGGAACTCGGACATGTGGTCCGGGTCGAACGTCGACGCGGCCTGGAGCATCACCTCGGCCGCCTCGGACAGCCGAGTGAATCCCGGAGCGGGGGTACCGGTGTTGGACACGCTTCCTCCTGAAAGATCGGTCCCGCCCGGCACGATCCGCGCCGGGTTCCGTCCCGGAAGGACGGGAGCCTTCTGCCGGGGCTTGGAGCGCCGGGGGTTGCTGACGGTTGAGTCCGGCACCGGCACCTGACCCGGCGCCGCCTTGCCACGGATCGCCGCGTCCCGCGCGGCCCGAACCCGCCGGGCCCGCCCCGCCAACCGACGCCACACCGCCCTCATGTGGCCCACGGCCTTACCCGGCCGCTTCGCGTTCCACAGCCCCGACACGGCACCGACACCGGCCGCCACCACAGCAGCACCCGCCAACCGGACCCCGTGTCGCACCGCCGACCTGCGCAACGCCTTCCGCTCAGCCCTACCGCCCCCACGCGAAGGCGACGACCCGCGCGGCCTCCCGGACGCGTCCAGCCCAGACTCCCGCAGAGCCTTCGCCACGCCCTTGGCCACCCGCCGCTCAGAGCGCGCAGCAACCTTCCGCTGCCGTGCCTGAGCACCAGCCGACAGCCACGATGAACCCCGCCCCGGGTCACCAGCCGTAGGAGCGGCCTTCGCCTGCTGGCTTCCCGCACCAACCCGGCCCCGCCCACGCGGCGTCTTCTGCGCACGCACCCCACGAGGACCAGCACCAGGGAACGGACCGGATGCAGAAGCACGGCCAGGGGCCACACCGCCCGGTGACGTCCGAGAGGCAAGCGGCCTCTGCCCTGGCACCCGGGGCGGGACCTGCGGGGCACGGACCGTGGGCGCCGAACTCCGGTGCACACCCGCACGCGGGTTGCCGGCGGCCAGTACCGACGCCAGCGGCCGAGGAGCACGCGCCCCGCTTCCACGCGGGTGCTGCTTGCCACCCTTGGCAGACGCGGGTCGGACCCCAGATGTGGTCGCACGGGCCTTTGCCGAAGGGGACTTCGCCTTACGGGTCAGGCGACGGGCCAGCCCCGCGGCCCCTGCCAGACCGACCGCTGCACCAGCGATTGCCAGCCCTGCGGGGCCGGCAACCGACGTCAGCCCCGCAGCCATCGCACCCACCGTGTTCGCGCCAGCCACCACCAGGGGCACCCCCGGCAACACCGCCGGGCCAGGGACGGCAGCCGGAACGGGAGGAGACTGCGGCGCCTCAGGCACCACCTCAATGACGGTATCGGTCATGCCACGAACCCCCCGTCGCCCTTGCGCGGGGTCTTGTCACGCCACATGCCCATGGCGGGTCTCCTCGGGGTAGGCGCTCGGCAGGCAGGTGTGCAGGTACTGGAGGGCGATGTGGTGGGTGTAGGCGGGAGGTATGGCCTTGCGGGCTTCCTGGTTGGTCATCCAGGTGCAGCCCATGGCGTCGGCGAAGGCGCGTTCGTTCTTGTGCGCGAACGGCAGCAGGTCGCGGTGGTGCCAGCAGGGCGGCACCAGGTCCGCGGTAGTCCCCCAGGACGTCTCGAAGGCACGGTGTCGGCGGACGTTGAGTCCGAACTGGGTCCCGCACAACAGGTAGTCGTGGCGGACCGGAGCCTCGGGGACGTTCTCGATCACCCAGGGACGGCCGGTCGATTCCATGACGCGTCGCCCGTCCGGGACCAGGTCGGGGTGGTCGGCCGGCCTGCCGCGCCACCTGGTGACGTTGGCGTAGTGCTCGCACGGCCACGATCCGTGGATGAGGTCGAACTCGTGCCCGCGGTCGGCGACGAACTCCAGGGCGTCGGCCTGAACGAACTCGAACGGGTAGTTGGGCTGAGGAGCGATGTCGACGCCGACGACGTCGAAGCCCGCCAGCCAGTAGCCCATGGCCGCTCCACCGGCACCGGAACAGGCGTCCAACACACGCAACCCGACCCCCGAGGCCCGGCCGGTCACGAGACGACCTCCAGAACGGGAGCCGGGGCGGGGGCCGTGCCGGCGTTACGCCGCTCCTGGTAGCGGGCGGTCACCCAACCGACCGACCAGCCGCACAGCTCCGCGGCGGTACGCACGGGCAGGCCCTCGGCGTGCGCGGCGGCCACGATCCGCCGGGCGTCGGGTTCGGGCAGCTTCTCGGCGGCCGGCCCGGCGGACAGCACCACGGCCCGCTCCCGCGCTTCGCGCTCTGCTCGCTCGCGCTGTTCACGCTCGCGCTCAGCGTGTTCACGAGCCGCCTGTTCGGCCCGCTCCCGCGCTTCCCGCTCGGCCTGTTCGACCGTGTGGCGGTGCTCGGCTTGGCGGCGTTGTTCAGCTTCGCGTTCACGGCGTTCACGCTCCCGCTCGCGCTGTTCACGCTCGCGCTCAGCGTGTTCACGAGCCGCCTGTTCGGCCCGCTCCCGCGCTTCCCGCTCGGCCCGTTCCGCAGCGCGGGCGGCAGCCTCACGCTCGGTCTGTTCACGGGCGAGACGGGCTTCGTGGTCGCGCTGTTCACGGGCCAGCACGGCGGCGTGCTCCCGCTCCTCGCGCTCCCGCCGCACCGCGGCGTCCCGCCGTTCCTGGGCGGCCCGCTCCCGCGCCGCCCGTGCGGCATGCTGCTCGGCTTCGAGGGCGGTGACAGCGGCGGTGATGGCCCGCCGGTAAGCGAGCCCGGTCTCCGCGGTGACGATCAGCAGGAGCGGCGCCACCGCGTGCACGGCAACTCCGACCAGGTCCTTCTTCAGGGCGGAGTCGGCGATGTTGAGGGCGAGGGTCATGCAGCCGGTCAGCCACCGCAGCACGATGGGCCATCGTCCGCCGTTGCCGCCCAGGCGGGCGAGGACCGAGTCCAGGCGGACCACGATCACCACCGCCGCGTCCACCACGATCGGCAGGATCGGGGCCGTCCACCCCCACCCCGGCGGGGTGTGCTTCGCCATCAACGGCGTCACGGTCAACACCGAGAACAGCATCGCCCCACCGACGATCAACCACGTCCCCACGGACAACGCACGCTCCGCTGAACGGATCTGAGCACCGTTCACGACCCCACCCCCACACCCGGCACGGGCACGGGAGCGTCGGCGTAGCCGGCCAGGCGCAGACGGGCCCCCATGAACACGGTCTGAACGCTCAAGACCAAGGTGAGCCCTCCACCCTGAACGCCGTGAACAACCGAACCGGGGTCGATACCCAGAGCCTCCCGCCACGCCTCGAACACGCCGAACGCTCCATGCCCCTCCTCGTCGAGGGAGGGGTGAAACGACAGGTCCAGCAGGTCCGGGAAGACCGTGGACACCCGCATGCACGGGGCCGGCAAGTCCGGGTGCTCAGCGGCCAACAGCCGCAGTACCCGCAGGGGTGCCGACAGGTCCGCCATGGTGACCGCCTCGGTCCCCACAAGGGCGGTGGTGGGCGTGCTCATGCCACACCCCCGATCGTGAAAAGGGCGGCGAGGACGAGCAGGGCCCCGCCGGTGTAGGTGAGGTCGACCGCGTGCTTGAGGGCGGTGAACTTGGCGACGGCGATGCGGGACAGGCCCGCGACGTCCTCGGCGTAGTCCTCGGAGAGTTCGGTGCGGAGCTGTTCCGCGCTGAGCGTGGCCCAGTACGGGAAGCCGCACGGCCGGTCACCGCCCAGATTCGGGCGCACCGACCGCAGCAGCATGGCCACCGCCGCGATCAGGACGGCGATGCCCAGTCCACCGAGCACGGCGGCGGGAACCGTCAGGGGGAGGTCCTTGCCCACCGTCCAGGCGCCGGCCAGCAGCGCGCCGACGAACGCCAGCAACAAGCCGGTCTTGGTGTCGGTGCGGGCGATCTCCGCCTTCACCTCGGCGTGGGCGGCGGTGATGCGGTTGGTGGCGCTCATGCGGCACCGTCCGAGAGGTTCGACGTGCCGGCGGCGGTGGTGTGGTTGAGCAGGGCGACGCGGGCGGCCAGTGCCCGGTGCCGGGCCCGGCGGATGCGCCGGGTGTCCATCTCGTTCGGGGTGCGGTCCAGCAGGATGATCTGCGCGTCGAGCAGGTCGACGTCCGCCAAGATGACGGGCATCTCCCGCTCGATCGCCGCCAACTCGCCAGCAGTCGGCTCGATCCAGTCCTCGAACGCCGTGACAGCGTCCTGAACAGTAATCTGACTCATCGGGTCGTCTCTTCCTCTTCGAAGTTGGTGCACGGCCCAGCGCGGCCCCGGGGTGCCACCCGGGGTCGTGCGCCGTAGATCAGGTGAAGGTCAGGTGGTCCAGGCGGCGGCGCGGACCAGGTCGTCCGCTGCGGCGATCGCCGCAGCACGCAACCGGTCCAGCTCATGCCGGTCGGTGGCGCCGCGCAGGGCGTAGGCCGCTGCGGTTGCGGTGCCGGCGGCGGTGGCGAGGGCGGGGGCGAGGATCTCCACGGTCACCAGCGGAGCGGAGATCGCCGACCGGGTGCCGTGCGAGTCCGCCCGGGCCACCTCGTACTCGACCGCGGGGGCGCCGGCCAGGCGCAGGGACTCCCGCACCCACATCGTGCGGCGGTGGTCCGCCAACGCGGCGACCAGCGCGGCCACCGCGGCAATCCGCTCCCGCCGATCCAGATCAGCGTGCGCCGCCCGACGCTCCGCCCGGGCCCCACGCTGCTGAAGCAACGCCGTGGTCACCGCACCCAACAGGGTGCCCACCACAGCGAACAGAGCAGTGATCATCACAACCCCCAACGGGGCCGGTACCTCCGGCTCCCCGCACCCCCGCCCGTACGGCCACCGCGGTGAGGCGGCGCCGGACAGGCGGGAGAGGCAACCGGCCGCGGCGGCAACGCCCTGGAACGGAAGTAGTGGAATCGACCAGCCTTCTCATCAGGCAGTTGAACTGCGACAACACGAAAACTCACTGCAAGGGGGACCACGTCCCCACCCTCCGGCCGTTGCTCGCGGTCACCGGGCGACCTCGCCAGTCGGGCCGAAGCCCATTGCGTCCTACCTGGCCTTTAGCGGGATTGCAGCGTCCCCGCCCTGAACGGTGGCGAGTCCTCCCAGCAGCGGGAATGTCGCCACAAGCGGGCACACTTAAAGGTGTTGCACCGCTTGCTCAACTTGTTGGTACAAGCTGATGCAGTGATGGTGCACCCACGGACGGTGAGTCGTCAAGCGATCGGGGCCTACATGTACCAACAAGTTGGGCGAGTGCGTCATGATGGATGCATGACCAAGCAGCCGAAGTACCGGCAGGTGGCGGACGCCCTCCGTCGCGACATCGACACCGACGTCTACAAGCCGGGCTCCCGCCTGCCCTCCGAAGCCGAGCTGTGCGCCCGCTTCGACGCCTCTCGGAACACGGTGCGATCCGGGCTGAGTCTGCTGGTCAGCGAGGGGCTCATCTCGTCGAGTCAGGGTCTCGGCTACGAGGTTCGCAAGCACGAGGTCTTCGAGCTCAACGCGTCCCGCTTCGAGAACCTGACCTTCCCGCAGAACGGTGACGCCTACAGCACCGACGTCACGAATGCCGGCCGTCGTCCCACCCAGACGTTCCGCGTCGAGGTGACACCGGCGACCGGGTACGTGGCCGAGCGGCTCAAGGTGGAGCCCGAGTCCACCACCGTGCTCCGCTTCTGCCACCGCTTCGTGGACGACGTGCCCTGGTCGACACAGGCGACGTACTACCCCGACTGGCTCGCCAAGAAGGCGCCGCGGCTTGCCGAACCGGGCGACATCGCGGAGGGGACGACTCGGCACCTGGCCGCGCTCGGCATCGAGCAGATCGGCTACTTCGACGAGATCGCGGCCCGGATGCCCACGCCGGAGGAGGCGCGGCTGCTCGACATCGGAGCTGGCGTTCCCGTGCTGCTCTGGACCCGCACCGGCTACTCGGAGGACAGGCCCATCCGGTGCACCCTCACGACGTTCCGGGGCGACCTGAACCGGATGAACTACGAGATCGGCACGTTGTCCGCTCGGCAGGAGGACGAACCGCAGTGATCATCGAACGAGCGACCGCAGACGACCTTGATGCCCTGCTGGCGTTCCGACGGGAAGCCTCGTCGTGGCTCACCGCACTCGGCACCGACCAGTGGCAGCGTCCCTACCCCGCCGACAAGTTGCTGGGCACGATCGAGGCCGGGGAGGTGTTCATGGTGCGGGACGGTGGCAGGACCGCAGCGACGATCACCCTGACCCCCGAAGCGGAGGAGGGGCTGTGGACCGACCGGGACCTCCGAGAGGAGTCCCGGTTCGTGAACAAGCTGACGGTGGCGCGCAGCCACGCGGGCCAGGACCTCGGTGGGCGTCTGCTCGATTGGGCAGGTGACCGAGCCTTCCGGTCCGGTGCGGTGTGGCTCCGACTCGACGCGTGGACGACGAACCGCGCACTCCAGGACTACTACCTCCGGCACGGCTTCACCCACGTTCGTACGGTCACGGAGGGCGGTGCGGTGAACGGCGGCCCCCGGGTCTCCGGGTGGCTCGCGCAGCGTCCCGCACGCCTGTCTGCCACGCACGGGCTCACTGACCGGACGGACCTCCCGGAAGCACCGATTGGCCAACCTGTGGCCAACAGAGGCCACTCCCAGGTGCCCACCAGATGAAAGCAGCACGTCAGGGCGGGTGGAGCCGCCGGTCATCGACCGGTCTTGAAAACCGTCGTGGCAGCGATGTCACCGTGGGTTCAAATCCCACCGTCTCCGCAGAGGTAGAAGACGCGCAGGTCAGAAGGGGTGCCCCGGCCCGGGGCACCCCTTCCGCGTGCTCGGGGTGTCTCACCCCGAGCCGCCCGTATCCCGGGGGTGACCAGGGCGTGCGGGCCAGGGACGGGCCAGGATTCCGGGCCTACCCCTCGGCCAACTCAGCACCGATCAGGCGGTTGGCGTGCTCCTGGCCCCCTTGCAGGATCTTGGCGTAGAACCGGAACAGCACGGCCACGCTGTGCCCGGCCCGGCGGGCGACCTCCACCGGGTCGACCCCCGCCTTGATCCACAGCGAGACCCCCGCGTGCCGCAGCGAGTAGGGGACCTCGGCCAAGGGCGTCTTCGCCTGCCGCGGGTCGAGCACCTTCTTGCGAGCCGTCGCCCACAGGTCGCAGTACTCGGTGGACCGGACCCGGCCGCCCTCGGCGGCCCGGAAGATCCTGCCGTCCGGCGCCGTGCCGTACCGGGCCAGGTGCTCCCGCAGCATCCGGACGAGGACCGGGGGAATGGGGACGGGGCGGGTCGCCCGGCGGGCCCGTCGCTTGAGTCCGCGTGCCTCGTACGGGGTGCCGCCGTCCGTCCACCCCGAACCGACCTCCGGGCGGCTCTCCTCCAGCAGTAGTTCGCCCCATGCCGCCACGTCGCCCTCCGGTGGGAGGACGCAGTCGGTCTCCTTGAGGGCGGCGGCCTCGGACGGGCGCGTTCCCGCGTAGTAGATGCAGCCGAAGAACGTCGCCAGGTGCTCGCCCCGGGCGCTCTCCTACCTCACGCCGTTGAGCAGAGAGCGGGCCAGTGACGGCCCGGGAACGTACCTGAAGTCGACCTCGTCGTCTGTCTGGGGCGGCGACCAGTCGATGCCCAGCAGGGGGTTCCGGGGGTAGTGGCCCTTCTCGACCGCGTACCGGAGACAGTTGCTCAGCACCATGACCTTGCGCTTCACCGTGTTGTCAGCGGCCTTCGTACCGTCCAGCTTGAGCGACAGCGCGCCGACGTGCCGTTGCTGGTGGTGGAGCCGGGGGCCACGATGTACCCGCCCCACCCTCGGGTGTCGATCCGTGGCCCGAGCTTCCCGGCGGTGTTGCGGAGTCGGGCGCCGGTGGGCTGGGTGAAGTACAGGTGGGTTCCGCCGCGTGCGGTCCGGACGCGGTGGGTGAGGGGGACGGCGTGTCCGGCGCGCTCGCAGAGCGCCTCGAAGGTGGTGACGCCGTCAGGCGTTCCCTTCTCGTCTGTCGCCTTGACCGTGTCGAGGTCGACGACGAGTAGCCCGGCCGGGCCGGTGGCCAGTCCCACGTTGTAGGGGGCGTGCGTCCACGCGGCGGTGATCAGGTCGGGATCGGTGGTGGCGCGCTGCTCGGGAGTGCGGTGCCCGGTCGCGCACCGGCCGGTGCCCGGCGGGCCGCTTGTCACGAGGGCGGAGCGGAAAGACGGGCCAGCCGCGCCCGGCGGCGGCGATGGCGTGAGCGAGCAGGCCCAGGCCCGGCAGATCGATCGACGGCAACCCGTCGATCTCTCCCCCGGAAGGGGGCTGATAGGTCATGCTGGAGACCTCCAACCTGGCCAGCCGGTAGTGGCCCTCCAGCCGCAGCCCCTTGGCGGTCGTCACCGTGATGTGCGCGTCGATGATCCTCAATCGGGTCCCGTTGATCCTGGTCAGGAACGACCCGTCTGGCAGTAGCGCCCAGCGGGCGGGTGTCCGGGTTCCCTTGAGCCGCACCAACAGCTGTGCGCTGGTGGCCGCGGCCTTCGCGAGGAAGTCGTCCGAGTCGAAGCCCCGGTCGTTGAGCAGCAGCATGCCGTCGTCCAGTAGGGGCAGCAGTTGCTCAGCATAGCCAGTCTCCTTCTCTGGAGTCGGTCCGAAGACCGCGCTGAGCAGGGCCCGTGTCCCTGTCGCACACAGTGCCATGATCTTCAGCATCGGGTATCCGTCGGTGCCGTAGCGGTGCTTGTGCTTGCCCAGCCAGGCACAGACTCGCGGCCGGTCTGGGGCCTTGGTGGAGCTGCACCCGTCGAAGGCGACCGTGCGCCAGCACCGGTATCGCACCCCGGGCGTGAGCGGCTGTGCCACGGGGCCGGCCAGTGTTTCGAACAGCAGCCGAAGCGGCGCGACGCCCAGTCGCCGACGAACCTCCCGCAGCGCCTTCTCCGAAGGACGCCGGTGAAGAAGCCCGCGCAGCCCGACTGTGAGCTTGTCCCACACTCGCACGTACCCCAGTTGCGGAAAGAGGGCCAGTGCCAGAACGAAGTACACGCCCACCCGCGACGGCAGCAGCCGCAGTCTGCGTTGGGTGCCGCTGGTGCGTTCCAGTACGTCATCAATGAGTTCGGGCAACTGCCGTGTCAGTTCCCCGAGATGCCCAGGAGCGAAGATGCCGTCGGCGACAGTGATGGACGACGTGAGCGTGACGGTGGAACACTGAACGGGCAACGGGGATCCTTCGAGCGGGAAGACCTTGGTCGGCTTCCTCGCTCTACCAGGAGCCCCGTTGCTGTGACCTGCACTTCCCCGAGAATCCCCGATCCCGTTGACAACCGCGGATGGGCCTTAACTCCGTGGTCTTGGGGTACTTCCTCGGGGCAGGCATCGTCTGGGCTCCTCACGTGAGACCCATCTGACCTTCTGTCACCCAACCCCGCATCTCGGGGGAACCTCATAACGGTCGATCATCGCGTGAAGCGGGGAACCGGTGTCGGGCCAGCTCGTCCGAGGGCCGACCAAGCAGTCCCAGCGGCGGACCTGTTCAGAGTTTCTTTACTGGATCAAGGCGGCCCGCTCACGCGGGCCGCGCGGCGCGGCGGCCAAGCCGCCGCTTGGTTCCTGTCTCCGCCCCACCTTGCGACGGCCCCGCCGCTCGCGCCGCAGCACCGAAGGCACGGACGGCCAGGGCCCGTGAGCAACCGGACCATCCAGCCGCAGCCGTACGGTCAGGCCGAGGCGAGTCCGCCGACGCCGAGTGCCCACCACGCCTCGATTCCCGCTCTGCGGCATCCGTCCGGATCCGCGGTGATCGCACGCGAACAGCCATCAGCCCCAGGCGCGGGTTCGCGTCCGGGGCTGCGTGACCTCTTGGCACAGGGAGCGGCGGTACGTATCCCACCGTTGACGAGGGCTGGTCGGTGGCGGGGGCCGGGGCTTCTGCGGCTTTACCCACCTCCCCGGTCCGGGACCCGACGCCGGGCAAGGCCAGGGGGCCACTCGTGCCCATTGCGGGCAGGGGAGAAGCCTGCCCGAGTTGCCGGCCATGGGGTATCCCCTGCTCCTTGGAGCTTGGGGAGGTACGGCCCCCTGGCCATGCCCGACCCCAGACCGGGGAGGACACCGGCCAAAGCCGCGCCAGCCCCCGCGTGGGCACCCGGGCGCCCAGTGATCAGACGGGCTCGGTGGCCACCAGGTGGTCGTCGGCGATGGCGTCCATCAGGAGTTCGTCGCAGGGCTGTCCCTGCCAGTAGCCGGACTGACGGAGGCGTCCGGCGGGCTGGAACCCGGCCTTCTGGTAGGCCGCGACACCCGCCGCGTTCGGTTCCAGGACCTTGAGCCAGACCATGCGGAGGGCGGCGTACTCGAAGGCCCAGCGCAGGGTGAGGGCGGTGGCCTCGGTGGCGAGACCCCTGCCGCGGGCTTCCGGGGCCAGCAGGATCACGAACTCCGCCGTCCGTACCGCCCCGTCGATCTGGAGGGTGGTGAGGCCGACCGGGGTGTGGTCGTCGGTGGTGACCACCTCGAACTGGGGGTAGTCGCGGTTGGCCCGCTGGCGCTCCCAGCCTCCTGAGCGGGCTTCCCAGGACTGGGGGACCTGGGTGCCGAAGCCGAGGATGGTGCCGGGGTCGTTCTCCCAACGGTGGTAGTCGGGCAGGTGGTCACGGTCGGGGAGGACCAAGGCGACGCGTTCGCCGGGGAGCAGGATCTGCGGGGTGGTCATCGGTGCCTCTTCGCTGTGGCTGCTGGGGTGTTGAGGGGTGTGTAGTCGTCAGTCTGGTCCGGTTCCTCGACCGGGCGGGCGTGAATATCGCAGATCCAGGCGTGCAATCTGATCGGGTCGGTCGCGATGCCGTGCCGCCAGACACCGCCGAAGCCCCGGCACGCCAGCAGCAGCGAGGCCGTCGTGGATTCCTCCAGACAGGCGACCCGGGCGGGCAGGAACCGGGCCACCCAGCGCACCGAGCGGACCGCGAGGGCCGCTTGCTCCCGGGGCGGAGGCGGGAGATTCCGGCCGGCCTCGGCGAGGCGGACCAGGCGGCCGAAGCGTGTTCCGCGACTGCCGAACTGCCGGACGCCGAGCGTGCACAAGAGCAGTACCCCAGCAGCCAGTGCCCATCGCCATGGGGGACGGGGAAGGAGCGGGAGACAGGCGGCCGATTCGCTGGTCCCCCAGGAGATCGCGGATGCCTGAACGGTCACGGGAGCCGGAGCCGCGCTCTGTTCCAGGGCGTCGAGCCAGCGGGCCAGCGCGGTCCTGGTGAGGACCGTGGTGGAACCGGTCCGGTAGTCGATGATCACCCCGGTGTGGTCGATGATCGCCGTACGGGTGTGCCGGTTCGGCAGGGGTGCGGTCATGGCCGTCCCTCCCAGCGCACGAGTTGTGTCGCTGTCCCGGAGGCGCGAAGCCACAGCTCCGTACCGAGGACCGGTTCGATCAGCCCCCAGGGGATATCGACCCCGAGCGCACCCCGGCGGAGCAGGGACCGCAGGACAGCCGGCCGGACCAGTCCGAGATCGGCGAGGTGGCCGTCCGCCAGGTCTAGGGCCCGGCCCAGATTGGCGCGGAGACCATGGTGGTGGTCCATGGCGAACCGCCCCTTCGCCGCGCGCCGTACTACCGAGTCGGGCAGCAGATCCCGGACGGCGTCGACCAGGAGCGGCTTGTAGCGGTGGGCCGACCAGCGTTCGGCGGCGGGGACGGCGAGGACGGAATCCAGGATCCGGGCGTCGGTGAACGGGTTGTGCATCTCGATCCCGAACGCGGCGGCCAGCTGGTTCTCCGTGGCGGCGGTTCGGCCGACATAGCGGCACTCGGCGAGGAGATGACGGTCGGCGTACCCCAGGAGCCTGCCGTGCGGACAGGGCGAGACGACGGCGTCCGCCAGGTCGAGGGCGTCACTGGTCAGCCAGGGTTTCGGGCCCGGGACACCACCCAGTCGATCAGGGTGCGTCCAGGCCGTGGCCAGGACGGGCCAGGGGCTCGCCCGATGGAGACGTGCCCACGACTGGGCGTCTCTCGTGGCGTGGAGCAGGTGCCCCGAGCGGACGAGGTCGGCCAGATGCGTCGGCGGCGGCATGAAGAGGGAGTCACCGCCGTCACCCGTGAGATGGACCTCGGCTTCCTCGGACGCCATCAGCGCGAACTGGGAGAAGAGCTGGGCGATGGTGATGGCGGACGGTGGCGGCTCATCGGTGAGGACCAGCGCGTCGAGATCGGTGAAGGGGAGGTGTTCCCGACCCAGCGGCATCAGGCGGTGCCGGATGGAGGGGAAGGCCAGTGCTACCTCACGGGCGTGGTCGATGTCGCCGCCCCGTTCCCTGCCCTTCGGGTGGTGGGTGATTCCGACGACGGGGACGCACCGGGCCGCGTGGGCGGTGAGCGTGCTGGAGTCCAGCCCACCGGACAGGTCCGAGGAGATCGCCCGGCCGGCCGCGCGGATCAGAACGCTGTCCGCCAGGTCGTCGCGCAGCCGCCGGGTGGACGCGGCTCGGGTGCCCGCCGAGGGTTCCCAGTACGGGACGCAGGCCGATGCCCCGTTTGGCGACACGGTCCACCGATGCCCCGGCGGCACCTGTTCCACATCGGTCCACGCCGAGCGTCCGGGGGTCCATGCGGTCGGGTCGGCCAGATGCGCCGCCAGCCATCCCCGGTCCGGACCGCTTCCGAGCAGCGAGGCGAGCGCAAGAGAACTGGACGACCACAGGAGGGCGTCATGCGTTCGCGCGAGGTAGACGGGGCAGGCGCCGGCCGGGTCTGCCCACAGGGCGAAGGTGCCTTTCCCGTTGTCCAGGACGAGGGTGAAGGCACCTGTCCAGGCGGTCACCGCCGTGTCCAGTTCGTCGGTACGGGCGTGGTCCACCAGGCGTTTCAACTCGGTGTCCACCGCACCGCAAGGGCCGAAGACCGCGAGCCGCCCGCCTTCTCTCCCCGCGGCCAACCGTACGGTCGCACCGACCGACCAGATACGAGGCTCGTTCCACACGATCTGGGCACCGATCGGTGCAGGGCTCGGATCGGGCGAGGCAAGTACCCCACCGAACCATCCCATGTGATCATCTCCAATGGATTCGGGCCGGAGGGCGCGGCGACACCTCGTATCGAGATGCCGCCGCTGAGGATCAGCAGTCGTACGGGGAGCGCTTGTTCTCCACGCTGCTGCTGCTACCGCCCTGGGTCAGCAGAGCCGCGTTCTCCAGGGGCACGGCCTCCTCGTCCGGCTCAATGCCGGGCTGAGTGGTGTCCGCCACGGTGTTCACCTCCCTTCTTCATCGATCGGATGGGGCGGGGAATGACTGCCCTGCCCCGATTGGGCCTCCCGACGCCGAACGTCCGGAGGGGCTTGGATGCGCGAGGCGCGGATCAGCTGAGGGAGCCGAGGTCGGGTGCCGATCCCCGCGGCAGATCGGTCCGTGACGACCCGAGGTCGAGGGAACCGTGCTGATGCAGTGCGGTGGCCCCGAGGAGAAGCAGGGTGATGATGTGCCCCAGCGCCCAGAAGCCGGTGAGCACCGAGCCCGTGGGGTCACGGTGCTCCCTGGCCTTGCGAGACATACGGCCTCCAGTCTTCGGGCAGCCCATGTGTGGGTACCGGCATGGATGAGCGGAACGAAGGAACGTGGCACGGCTCCTGTACGGGTGTGTTCTGCTGTCGGGCATGGCACCGGCTGGGAGGGGCGGGCGAGCCCCTGGAACTCCGGTGCTGATCCGGGCGGACAACGCCCGATCGCGACAACTCCAAGGAAAGCGTGGGGAGTACGAGGACTCCACGGCATCGATGCGGCAGCCTTGATGCACATCCGGGCACATGATCGTCGCGGGGCGAGTTCATGGGAGGGAGTCGGCATGGGACTGGCGGAACGGCGCAGGACCCTGGGCTACAGTCAGGAGAAGTTAGCCCAGTTACTCGGCGTGGACCGTACAACGGTCGGACGCTGGGAGAGCGGCAGGGGCGTACCGCAGCCGCTCCAGCGGCCAGGTTTGGCGGCAGCTCTGGACATCGGTCTCGATGAGCTGGACGCGTTGCTGAACCAGCCGCGATCAGCGGACCGAGCAGTGGCCGAAGGGCAGCCTTCCAGCGACCATCCGCACCCGAGAGCGGGAGACCCTGACGAGATGATCCGCCGTGAATTCCTCCGCCTTCTGAGCGTCAGCGGGGCACTGACTGCCTTGCCCGCCGACGAGGCCGCCGCCCTCACGGACGGAGTCCGCCGGGGGACACCCGCAGACTTTGCCCAGATGAACAGCCATCTCTGGCAGGTCTATCAACTCGCCCGTTCCAAAGGATCGGTCTATCCCGTCGTCAGGGATCAGCTGACGACCCTCGGTGAAGCCCTGAGCGCGGGGCGAGCTGCTTCCCAGCCCTTGCTGAACGCGGCCGCCGACCTCTTCCAGCTCGCGGGCGAGGTGGCCTTCGACGCGAACCGGTACACCGATGCCGCCGCCTCCTACGCACTCGCGGCCTCTGTCAGCAAGGACGCCGGCGCGTACGACCTGTGGGCATGTGCCCTAGTCCGGCACGCCTACCTGGACATGTCCGGCCGTCGGTACCACCAGGCCGTGCAGATGCTCGGGGCCGCCGAGCGGCTGGCCTCCCGGGGCGACGGCGCTCTGGCCACCCGGCACTGGGTCGCGTCGGTCCAGGCCGAGGCGTACGCGGGCCTTGGCGATCTCTCCGAGTGCGAGCGCGCCCTGGAACGAGCCGAGCAGGTCAAGGAACTGCCCGCGGAGAGCACCAACGGCGGATGGCTCCGCTTCGACGGCACCCGGCTCGCGGAGGAGCGCGGAGCGCGTTACCTCCGGCTCGGCCGGCTGGATCTTGCCGAGGAGACCCTGCGCCGGGCGCTGGAGCAGAGCGAGCTTGCCTCCGGGCAGTCGTACCGGCGACGGGGCACGGTGCTGACCGATCTCGCCTCCATCGGCGCGAAGCGGAACGACCCCGAGCAGGTCAGCGCGTACGGGCGGGAAGCCGTCCAGCTCGCCCGAGCGTCATCGTCCGGGTACGTCGCCCGTAGACTCCACGATCTGTGCGACGAGTTCGGGCCCCTGAGCCGCGACCACCGCATGGCGGAGCTTGGGGCAGAGATCGCCGCGCTGAGGACGCCGTGACGAGAGGGGTTGGCATGTCGCAGACCGAAGGCGCACGACTGTTCCGGGAGGCGTGGATCGCGGGGGTGCGCCGGCACTTCCCCGGCGAGCCGAAGGCCGGATACGTCACCCCCTGGGAGGGCACCCCGGAGTGGGAGCGTCGGGCCGCAGGCTCCGTGTACGAGCAGGTCCGCCACTTCATCGAGATCAGCGGCGGGCATGCGGCCCGGCTGTCCCGCGAGCAGAAGGGCCGCTTCGTCGCCACCTGCTGGACGGCCCAGATGTTCCAGCACTTTGAGGATCCGAAGCCGGGGTATGTCGCTGACTGGCCTGAGCTTCCGGAGTGGCAGCGGAAGACCGACGCGGACATCTTTGAAGTCATCCAGAAGTCGTTGGATTGAGTGCTGGCGTGGCCTTGCCCGGCAAGTGGGGCTGCCGCCTTGGGTAGCAGAAGCGATAGGCGTTGGCCCCCAGAAACCAGACCTGGGGGCCACGTTTCTAGCCTGAGCTAGTAGGTCCGTTCAATGTGCCTTCTGCTTAGGCTGGCAGAGAACGGCTGGGTGTAGGTGATGCTCAGCTGGCGTTCTCACCACCTTGCTGGTCTCGACGGTTACGCCAGAGTGCCAGTGCCTTCCGAGCTGCGAGGACGCATGTCGCTGTGACCGCACTCGCTGCAAGGTTGGCAAGAGCGTCGAGAAGGAAGCCCTGCATTCTTTTCTCCGTGGGCAGCTTGAAGCTACCCACCGGATGAGCGGGCTTGCAGCGAACGTCGCTTAGCGACTGGAAAGTAACCCCGTCCTCGCCCAGGGGCTGCTTACAACACACATGCAGCTACCTTCAGGTTAGCAGCGAAACGTCCAACTCCAAGAGTCCTGAGGCTCTTGTGTCGTCAACGATCTTCCACCAGCGCGTTGCGTCGATCTGTGGAGTGCGTGGGCACTTGGGGCATTTGAAGATGTAAGAGCTGCGGCTCACTCCGGAAGCTGGCTCGGCATCACGCATGGGCGGAGCGAAGTGATGCAGGGCATACGTCATGCCGTGGCGGCCGTCAGCTTCTCTGCGTGCCATCGAAAGTCGGACCCGTCCGTGTTGGCCTCTGTCGGTGCAGATGATTCCGACGCGGTACTCCAGTGTCACCACTGTCTCCCGGCGATGGGGTTGGACGAGCCTTGACTCCGCCACAGATTGCCATGTTGTGGACCAGGCGTGGACCGCCAAGCGCTCATGGAACCCTCTGCGAAGGGAAAGGCGAGGTCAGGGCGAGTCTGGTGGGGAAGACCGTAACCCTCTTGAAAACCGTCGTGGCAGCGATGTCACCGTGGGTTCAAATCCCACCGTCTCCGCAGCGTTCAGCGAAGTAGCAGGTAGAATGGGGTGTCCCGGGACGGGGCACCCCATTCGCGTATCGGGCCGCCCGTCGATCGTGACGTTCCGGGAGTAGCCGTGAGCCCTGCCCGCACCCTGACGCCCTCCCGGCCCGCCGGGCCCGTCGAACGGGTCTGGTACGCGTCGTACGGCTCCAACACGGACACCGAGCGGCTCCGTCACTACCTGGTCGGCGGTCGGCCGCCGGGCGCGGCCCGCAGCTGTCCGGGGTGCCGTGACCCCCGTCCGCCCGAGCGCTCCGTGCCCGTACTGCTGCCCGGCGGCCTGTACTTCGCGACCGAGTCGCCGCTGTGGACCGGCGGGAGCGCCTTCTACGACCCGGACGCCGGCGGCGAGCTGTGGGCCCGCGCCCATCTGCTGGGCGTGCAGCAGTTCTCCGACATCGCGGCCCAGGAGATGCACCGCCGGCCGGGGACCGACCTCGACCTCTCGACGGTGCTGAGGGACGGCCGCCATCAGCTCGGACCCGGCCGCTACGAGACGGTGCTGTGCCCGGGGTCCCTGGAGGGGCTGCCCGTGCTGACCTTCACCGGGCCCTGGCGCTCCGGGGACGTCGAGGTGACCGTACCGACCGCCGGATACCTGCGGCACCTGGCCCGGGGGCTGCTCGCCACCGGTGTCTGGGACGTGCCGGCGGTGGCCCGGTACCTGTCCCGGGCGCCCGGGGCCGCCGGGCGGTGGACGCCGCGGGAGGTGGCGGCGTTGCTCGCCGACCCGCCCTGAGGTCCGCCGCGGCCGTCAGGCGGCCCGGAGCTCCGGATCCTCGCGCAGCTTGCCCAGCGCCCGGGACACCGCGCTCTTCACGGTGCCGATCGAGACCCCGAGCACCGCTGCGGTCTGCGCCTCGCTGAGGTCCTCGTAGTACCGCAGCACGACCATGGCGCGCTGCCGGTTCGGCAGCTTCATCACCGCCCGCCACATCGCGTCCCGCAGCGCCTGCTGCTCCGCCGGGTCCCCGGGCGGCACGACCTCCGGCTCGGGGAGTTCCTCGCAGGCGAACTCGTCCACCTTGCGCTTGCGCCACTGCGAGGTCCGCGTGTTCACCAGCGCCCGGCGCACGTACCCGTCCAGGGCCCGGTGGTCCAGGATGCGGTCCCAGGCGACGAAGGTCTTGGTGAGTGCGGTCTGGAGCAGGTCCTCGGCGTCGCTCGGGTTCGCGGTCAACGACCGCGCGGTGCGCAGCAGGACGGGGCCGCGGGCGTCCACGTACGAGGCGAAGGACGGGTAGGTCAGATGGGTCACCGGGGCCGGCACGCCCGGCGCGGCGGGGGCGGGCACGGCCGCCAGGTGGTTCCGGGCCGCGTGGTCCGTGGTCATCGGTGCCACGGGCTTCGATGCGCTGGTGCAGACAGGCGCGATGGGTGCGGTCATGGGTTCCACGCTAGGTTCGCCCCCCGGCCCGGCGGATCGCCCGCAGGTCCCGAAGCCGTGTCCGACTCAGGTTGTAGGAAGGCGGTTCGCCCTACCTCCTGAGGGTGGAGAGCGGGTGGAGACTCCTCGGGGTTCGGGCCGGGGCGGCGCTCCGGAGCGGGCCGGTGCCCGCAGCCCGGGCCGGGGCGGCTGACCTGGGGCGGGCCCCGGGCCGTCGGTCCGCTCGTAGTGACAGACCGCCGGCTGCGGACACAGAATCGGTGGACCGATGTCGTCCCCCCGCGCCGGTTCCTCCGGCGCCCGCCGCACCGCGGAGGTAGCCGTGTTCAGCACGATGCAGGACGTACCGCTTCTGATCTCCCGGATGCTCCACCACGGATCCACGGTCCACGCCTCCTCCCGGGTGACCACCTGGACCGGCGAGGGGGCCCCGAGGCGCCGCACCTTCGCCGAGATCGGTGCCCGCACCGCCCAGCTCGCCCATGCGCTCCGCGACGACCTCGGCGTACGGGACGACGATCGGATCGCCACGCTGATGTGGAACCACGCCGAGCACGTCGAGGCGTACTTCGCCGCCCCCTCGATGGGGGCCGTGCTCCACACGCTGAACCTGCGCCTGCCGCCCAGGCAACTCGTGTGGATCGTGAACCACGCGGCCGACCGGGTGGTCCTGGTGGACGGTTCGCTGCTGCCGCTGCTGGTGCCGTTGCTGCCCCACCTCACGAGCGTCAAGCACGTCGTCGTCTCCGGGCCGGGGGACCGCTCCGGGCTGGCGGGCATCGGTCCCCGGGTGCACGACTACGAGGAACTGATCGCGGAGAAGCCCACCGCCTACGACTGGCCGGAGCTGGACGAACGCCGGGCCGCCGCGATGTGCTACACCTCCGGCACCACCGGTGACCCCAAGGGCGTCGTCTTCTCCCACCGGTCCGTGTACCTGCACTCGATGCAGGTGAACATGGCGCACTCCATGGCGCTCACCGACGCCGACACCAGCCTGATCGTGGTCCCGCAGTTCCATGTGAACGCCTGGGGGCTGCCGCACGCGGCCTTCATGTCCGGCTTCAACATGCTGATGCCCGACCGGTTCCTCCAACCCGGCCCGCTCGCCGAGATGATCACCACCGAGCGCCCCACCCACGCCGCGGCGGTGCCCACGATCTGGCAGGGACTCCTCGCGGAGGTCACCGCGAGACCGCGGGACCTCTCCACGCTCACCCAGGTCACCATCGGGGGATCGGCCTGTCCGCCCTCCCTGATGCGCGCCTTCGACACCCTCGGAATGCGGGTGTGCCACGCCTGGGGCATGACGGAGACCTCACCGCTCGGCACCATCGCCCGACCGCCCGCCCATGCGATCGGTACCGACGAGGAGTTCGGCTACCGCATCACCCAGGGCCGTTTCCCGGCCTCCGTCGAGGCCCGGCTCCGCGGCCCGGACGGCGACCTGCTGCCCTGGGACGGAACTTCGGCCGGCGAGTTGGAGGTCCGCGGGCCCTGGATCGCGGCGGCCTACTACGGAGGGGTGGACGCGCAACCGCTGCGCCCCGACGACAAGTTCAGCGAGGACGGCTGGTTGAAGACGGGAGACGTCGGCACCATCAGCCCCGACGGCTACCTCACCCTCACGGACCGGGCCAAGGACGTCATCAAGTCCGGTGGGGAGTGGATATCCTCGGTCGAACTGGAGAACGTGCTGATGTCCCACCCGGAGGTGGCCGAGGCGGCGGTCGTCGCCGTCCCCGACGAGAAGTGGGGTGAGCGCCCCCTCGCCACCGTCGTCCTCGCGGAGGGCGCCACCGTCGGATTCGAGGGCCTGCGGGCCTTCCTCGCCGAGACGGTCGCCCCGTGGCAACTCCCGGAGCGCTGGACCCTGGTGCAGGCGGTACCGAAGACCAGTGTGGGGAAGTTCGACAAGAAGGTCATCCGGAAGCAGTACGCGGATGGCACCCTCGACGTGACGCGGATCTGACCCGAGCCGCTACGACCGGTGGGGGTGTTTCACGTGAAACACCCCCACGCGGGACGAGGCGCTCAGTTGGTCCCGATCCGGGCCAGGAGATCGACGATCCGGCCCTGGACCTCGGCACTGGTCGACCGCTCGGCGAGGAACAACACCGTCTCCCCGGTCGAGAGCCTGGGCAGCTCCGTGTGGTCCACGGCGGCGGTGTAGACGACCAACGGGGTGCGGTTCAACTGGCCGTTCGCGCGCAGCCAGTCGACGATCCCCGCACGTCGGCGACGCACCTGCATCAGGTCCATCACCACGAGGTTCGGCCGCATCTGCGCGGCCAGGGAGACCGCCTCGGTGTCGGATGCCGCCCGGGCCACCTGCATGCCCCGACGCTCCAGAGTGGCCGTGAGCGCCAGCGCGATCTCCTGGTGCTCCTCCACCAACAGCACCCGGGAGGGATGCTGCTCGCTGTCCCGGGGGGCCAGGGCCTTCAGCAGGACGGCGGGATCCGCCCCGTACGCGGCCTCCCGCGTGGCCTGCCCCAGCCCTGCCGTCACCAGCACCGGCACCTCGGCCGCCACCGCGGCCTGCCGCAGGGACTGGAGGGCGGTCCGGGTGATCGGCCCGGTCAGCGGATCGACGAAGAGCGCTGCCGGGAAGGCGGCGATCTGCGCGTCCACCTCCTCGCGGGAGTGCACGATCACCGGACGGTAGCCACGGTCGCTGAGCGCCTGCTGGGTGCTCATGTCCGGAGCCGGCCACACCAACAACCGGCGGGGGTTGTCCAGCGGCTCGGGCGGCAGCTCGTCGTCCATCGGGCGGGTCTGCGGCGGGTCGGCGACCTCCACCGCCCCGCCCGGGCCGTCCAGGGGCTCGGGCCCCTCGTCGGCGTCCTGGGCGGGTGCCCCTATGGCGTACGAGCGTCCGGGCCCGGTCGTGGAGTTCGCCAGCCGGGCCTGGCCCCCGCCCGCCTGCGGTCGGGCCGCCTCGACCTGGCCGGACTGCTCGGGGAAGGCGTCCGGGCGGGTGCCGAGCTTCCGACGCCGTCCCGAGCCGCCCGGCGAACCGGGCGCCGCCGGCGGTACGGGCACGGGGTCCGCGCCCGACCGGGCCACCGGGACGCCCTGGCCGAGGGTGCGGACGCTGAAAGCCCGGGCCGGGACCCCGTGCGGGTCCTGCTCGGCGCCCTCGGGGGCCGTGTCGGTCGGCTGCGCGGGGGGCACACCCCAGGCGGAGCCGGTGCCCGCCGGTGTCGGGGCGTGGTCGGTGGGGGCGGGCCGGTCCGTCGGTGCGGTGCGAGCCGGCTGCGCGGGCGGCAACGGCTGGCGCTGCGGCGCGGCCGGTGCCTGGGCCGGAACGGCCGCACCGGGCGGCATCTGCCCGGGCAGCCCGGCCGCAGGTACGGGCTGCCCGAGACCGGCACGACCGTCGGCCGACGCCTCCTGGGCGGGCAGGCCGTGCGCCGGAGGCCCCTGGGGCGGCACCGGCACCCCGGGCGCGGCCGAGGGCGGCGTCACCGGGCGCGGAGGCACCCCGGGCGGTGGGACGGGTGCACCAGGCGGTTCGGTGGGAACGGGTCCGGCCGCGCCGACGGTGCCCACGGCACGGCGGCGACCGGTGGGTTGCTCGGTGGGGTGGGGCCGCGGCGGGGTGTGGTCGTCGACGGGGTCGTGCGGAGCGCTTCCGGGCTGGCGTGGCGCACCGGCCTGGGCCGCGAGGGCGCCGTGCCCCGCGGGCGTCTCGGATTCCGCGACGGGCCGACGGGGGGCGCCGTCCGGTCGGTCCGCGTCGGCCGGGGGCAGCGCGAAGGCGGTACGGGTCTCCGCCGCTTCAGCGGCGGGGGCGCGCTCGGACGCCGGGGCCAGCGCCCGGCGGGCGCGCCGACCGGCGGCCGGAGGGGCGGGGTCCGGGGCCGCCTGGGGCAGGGCACCGGGCACCGCCGGACGGGGCGGTAGCCCCGACGGGTCCACGGGCCGGGGGCCCGCCGGCGGCAGTGCCGGCATTCCGGTGCCGGGCTCCGCCGCGGCGGAACGGGGCGCCAGGGCACCCGCGCCGGCGGGCGGCACCTGTCCGAGGCCGGCCGGGCCGGGCCTGCCGCCCGCGGGCGGCAGGGCGTGCGGGCGGCCCGCAGGCTCCGCCTCGGCAGCCCGGGGTCCGGGCACGTCCGGCGTCGGGGTCTCCTCCGCCCGGCGACCGCGTCGGCGCCCGGTGGGCGCCTCGACCTCGCCGTCCGTCCCGTCCGGGCCCCCGGTGGGTTCCGGAACCCCGGCGCCGTCGGTCGAGCTGGTGGGGTGGGCGCCTTCCAGGAAGGCGTCCGTGGACCCCCGGCGGGCCCGTCGCCGTCCCCCGCGGGGACCGCCGAGCGTTCCCGACTCCTCGGGGCTCGCCCCGTCGTCCTCCGCGGGTCGCCGGACGGGGACCGTACCGGCGCCCTCGCCGATCGGCACCTCCAGCACGTAGGCGCTGCCGCTGATGCCGGGCACCTCGTGCGTCTGGAGCACGCCTCCGTGCGCCCGCACGATGCCCCGGACGATCGGCTGGTGCACGGGGTCGCCGCCCTCGTAGGGGCCGCGGACCTCGATCCGGACGACCTCGCCGCGCTGTGCCGCCGCGACGACGACCGTGGAGTCCATGTAGCCCTCGGCCGCCACCGGGGCGTTCCCGGTCGAGTCCACGCCCGCGACGTCCGCGATCAGATGGGCCAAGGCCGTCGCCAGCTGCGCGGCGTCCACCTCGGCCTCGATCTTCGGCGCGTGCACGGCGAACTGCGCCCGCCCCGGTCCGATCAGCTCCACGGCGCCCTCGACCCCGGCCTCGACGACCGCGTCCAGCGGGGCGGGGCGGCGCGTCAGCTTCTCGGTGCCGGAGTCCAGCCGCTGGTAGCCCAGGACGTTGTCGACCAGGGTGGTGATCCGGGAGTAGCCGGCGGCGAGGTGGTGCAGGATCTGGTTGGCCTCGGGCCACAGCTGCCCGGCGTCGTCGGCGGCGAGCCCGGTCAACTCGTGGCGCAGCTCGTCCAGCGGGCCGCGCAGCGAGCCGTCCAGGACCGCGAGCACCTGCTCGTAGCGGGCGCCCTGTGCCTCGAACCGGTCCTTCTCCCGCTCGGCCAGGGCCGCGTACCGCTCCTTCTCGGCGGCGATCTCCTCGGTGCGCCGCTCGGCGTGCTCGGCGAGTTCCGCGGCGTGGTCCGCCCGCAGCCGGATCAGCTCCGCGGCGTGCTCGCGCTCCAGCTCCTCCTTCTCCGCGGCCAGCGCGTCGTACGGCCTGCGGTCGGTGAAGGTCATCACCGCGCCGACCAACTGGTCACCGTCCCGTACCGGAGCGGTGGTCAGGTCGACGGGCACCTTCTCGTCCTTCTTCGACCACAGCACCTGTCCGCGCACCCGGTGCTTGCGGCCGGACTTCAGCGTGTCGGCCAGCGGCGAGCCCTCGTACGGGAACGGCTCGCCGTCGTCCCGCGAGTGCAGGACGAGGGTGTGCAGTTCCTTGCCGCCCAGCTCGTTCGCCCGGTAGCCCAGGATCTGCGCGGCGGCCGGGTTGACGAGCACGATCCGGCCGTCGAGATCGGTGCCGACGACGCCCTCGGAGGCGGCCCGCAGGATCATCTCGGTCTGCCGTTGCGAACGTGCCAGTTCCGCTTCGGTGTCCACGGTCCCGGACAGGTCCCGGACCACCAGCATCAGCAGTTCGTCACCGGTGTACCCGTGACCGTCGTACGCCTGTTGGCCGTTCTCAAGATTCGCGGATGTGACCTCGACCGGGAACACGCCGCCGTCCGTGCGGCGCGCCGTCATCCGCTTCGGCTTGGTGCGGCCCCGGGGGTCGGTGGACTCGGGCCGGCGCATGGAGCCGGGGATCAGCCGCGAGTCGAACTCGGGCAGCAGATCCAACAATCCCCGCCCCACCAGCGCGGTACCGGGCGCCTCGAACGCCTCCAACGCGATGGTGTTGGCGTTGACCACCGTCCCGTTGGCGTTGACCAGGACCAACGCGTCCGGGAGCGCGTCCAGTATGGCTGCGAGGCGAGCAGCGCCTCGGGATGGCCTGCTGCTCACGAGACGCTTCCTCCCTGTTACGGCATCCTGCCGACCACGAAGGCCATCTTGCCGCGCGGTCCGCAACGTGTCACGCGGGAGTCTACGGCCCTGGGTTGCGCTCGCGACGGCGGATGCGGGGGAGTCGGCGGGCGCGGGGTGTGCGGCGTGCGGTCGTTCTCCGGGTGCGGCGGGGGCGATCGGACGGTGGCCCGGCACCGGTGTTCCGGGCCACCGGGCGGATTCCGGCCCGGTCGTGCGGGGCTCAGGCTCCACCGGCGCTCGGCAGGACGGGGACCAGGTCGTTCCAGCGGGCGATCTCGCAGCCGTCGGTCCGCGAGAAGCGGGCGTCCACGGGCCTTCCGTACCAGCGTCCGGTGACCCGGGCGGTGGCGTTCCCGCCGTGCTGGAACGTGCAGACGGTCCCTCCGGGAACGGGGGCGAAGGGATCGCCCCCGAAGGTGGAGAGTTCGGCGAGTCGTTCGCATGCCCGTGCCGCCTGCGGATGGGTGCCCCCGGTGGGCCCGCACTCCAGACGGTACGCGCCGTCGACGGCCCGCCCGGTGCCCCTCACCTCGATGGTCAGCCGGTCGGGCGTCCCGGCGAGCGGAGCCGCCGGCCGGGCCAGCAGGCCGTCGCCGAGGAGCGGGAGCAGGGGCACCCGGTCCAGTGCCTGGGCGGTGCCGGGGGCCGCGGCCAGCCCGGAGAAGGCGGCGAGGGCGGCTGCGGCGGTGCGGAGGATGCGCTGCGGCATGGGCGTCCTTCGGTGGTGCGGAAACGGTACGGCAGGCGAGCGCCACCGGCCGGCCGGGACGCCCGCCGGGTCTAACGCGCGGGACCGGAACGGGTTGCGCCACGGTGCCGGCCCGGCCCCGGGCGGGGCCCGCGACGGCCCGGAGCCCGGTGATCTCGTACCGGTGGCGGCACGGGCTTTGCCCTGCGGCCGGCGCGCCTAGTACCGTAGGGGGCGATTGGTGACGGCCCGCTGGGCTGTGTCATCATCTGCACGCACCCTTCGCGCTCGCGCGGGCGGTTGTGCTGGAGGCGTCGCCTAGTCCGGTCTATGGCGCCGCACTGCTAATGCGGTTTGGGCCTTAAAGCCCATCGAGGGTTCAAATCCCTCCGCCTCCGCACTCGTGAACCCGAAGCCCCGGCCCCACGGCCGGGGCTTCGGGCGTTCCCCGGCCCGGGCTCCCCGGCTCCCCCGGTCTGCCTTCCGCCGACCGCACGGTCGGTACGGGGGCGAGGGTTCGAGGGGCGATCCGGTGCGTCGGTGGCCCCGGCGGACAACGGTCGACCTGGGCGTGTCGCGGTGAAAGTGCAGGTCAGAGGTGGTGTGAAGAACGGATTTCGCCTCACGGCGCCGTTCATGTAATGTTGTTCCCGCAACGCCGACCGGCAAGAAAGTCGGAGCGGGGGAGCACAGAGAACAACAGAACACAAGCACTCGTAGCTTAACGGATAGAGCATCTGACTACGGATCAGAAGGTTGCAGGTTCGAATCCTGCCGAGTGCACAGCAGACCAGAGGCCCTGTGGATCAGTCCACAGGGCCTCTGGCCTTCGCGTGGACGGTGGGGTCGGCGGGGCCGGGCGGGCGTCGTTCGGGACGTCGGAGGCCCCGTGGGGTGAGCCACGGGGCCTTGGGTGCCGCCGGGGCGGGGCGGCGGGTAGTGGGGGCGGGGTTGCGGTCAGGCGGTCTCGTGCTTCGCGCGCCACTCGGCGGCCAGCATGGCGTAGTGCAGCTCGCCGCCCCACTCGCCCTTGAAGATCTCGGACTCCACGAAGTGGGCCTCCTTGCGCAGGCCGAGGCGCTCCATCACCTTGGCGGAGCCGCCGTTGCGCGGGTCGCAGCGGCCGATGATCCGGTGCAGGGAGAGCTTCTCGAAGCCGATGCGCAGCATCTCCGCCGCCGCCTCCGTGGCGTAGCCCTTGCCGTGGAAGCCCGGGTGGAGGACGTAGCCGAACTCGCCCTGGCGGTGTTCCTCGCTCAGCCACACCAGCAGGACGTAGCCGATGACCTTGCCGTCGAGTTCGACGGCCGTCATCAGGGTGTCCTTCTCCTTGCGGAGGGCGGTCTGACCGAGTCGGACGGCCAGTTCCCTGGCGTTGTCCTCGCGGGTGCGGGGCTCGTTGAAGAGGTAGCGGGCCACGTCCTCCCGCGACTCGAACTCCAGCATGTCCTCCTCGTCGCGCGCGGCGAACGGGCGGAGGACCAGACGCTCGGTCTTGATGGGCTCAACGAGTTCGAACATGGAGTAGTCCTTGAGGAATCGAATGACGGTCGAATGATCGGGTTGCTCGGTACAGCCTGGGCCACGCGCGCTCCCCACCAGGCGTTTTCACGCCAGTGTTGGGGCGGTCGGCCGGGGCCGGCAGCAGCCGGGGGCGGCGGGGACGGGAGGCCGGGGCGGGTGTTCCGCCGCCGGTCGGCCGGGGCGGGCGGGTCCGGTCGGCGGACGGTCGAAGGGGGTCAGGAGCTCCTCGACGGGGTGCCGGTGGCCGTCCGTGAAGACCTCGCGGACCCGGGCCGCCGCCCGTACGTCCCGCAGCGGGTCGCCGTCGACCACGAGGAGGTCGGCCCGTGCCCCGGGGGCGACCACGCCGAGGACGCCCTGCGCGCCGAGCGCCACCGCCGCGTTGACGGTGGCCGTGCGCAGCGCGTCCACCGGGGAGAAGCCGTGCCTGACCAGGGCGCGCAGGTTCTGGTGGATGCCGATGCCGGGGAAGTCCAGCGGGGCGTCGGTGCCGGCGACGACGGTGCCGCCGGCCCGGTGCACCCGCAGCAGCAGGTCGACGTCGCCGGCGGTCCACGCCCGGTCCAGTTCGGCGGCCGGGGTGGCGGCGTGCTCGGCGCGGGCCAGCAGGGCGGCGTACTCGGCGGCGGGGAACAGCGTCCTGGTGCGCCGGTCCTCGATCAGGTCGCGTCCTTCCAGGAAGAGTTCGTGCGCGAAGAGCAGGGTGGTGGAGACGTACATCCCCGAGCCGCTCAGCAGGCGCACGGTGTCCTCGGCGGTGCGCCCCCCGGCGTAGCTCAGGGTGCGGGAGTAGCCGAGCCGGTTCTCCCCGCCGGTGTGCTCCATGCCGTTGAAGCCGGTGGCGGCGGCCGGGTAGAGGTAGTGGGAGACCGCCGGGACGCCCGCGTGTCGCAGTCGGGCGACCAGCCGTCGCTCCAGCCGGACCGGAAGGCGCTGATACGACTTCAGCACGTGGTAGCCGAGTGCGGTGACCCGTTGGAGTTCGCGGTCGAGCTGGGCCTCGGAGGTGACCGTCCGCATGAACGGGAAGCGGACCCGCGCACCGTCGAGGGGCTCGCCCGAGCCGAGGAACCTGGGGCCGGGGACGGCGCCCGAGTGGATCGCCTCCCGGGTCTCGGCCATCCGGTAGGCCGGGTCGCCGGTGGAGCGGCTGGTGGTGACCCCGTACGCCAGCCACAGCGGCCCCTGCCGGCTGCCCCATTGGCGTCCGCGCAGGTGCCAGTGGTTGTGGACGTCGATCAGGCCCGGGATCACCGTCGCGGTGCCGGCGTCGACGTCGGGCCGGGGCGCACCGGCCCGTACCGGTTCCACGGAGACCACGCCGCCGTTCTCGACGGTGATGTCGACGTCCCTGCGGTAGCCGTCGGCCCGTCCGTCCCAGAGCGCCCCCGCACGGATCACGGTGCGGGGGGCCGCGGGGCGCTGCACGCACACCAAGGGGGTGGTGTGGCGGGCGGTGCGCCGGCGGCGTCCGGGGGACAGCAGGACGAGTTCGCCCAGGGACAGGAACAGCACGTGCCCGGTGGCGGAGACGGAGACGGCGTCGGCGACCCGGTCGGACAGCGGCACGGGAGGTCCGGTGACGGTGCCGTCGGGGGCGACGGGCACCCGGTGCACCAGGCTCTCCGCGACCACGACCAGGGACTTCCCGTCGGGTGCCCAGACCGGCCCGTCGTGGCCCCGGGTGGCGATCGAGCGGTGCGGGGCGATCGGCCGGACGGTGCTCGCCCCGGTGGCGACGTCGAGGGTGAGGACGCGGTTGAAGCCCGCGGTCTCCCGTTCGGACGCGGTGACCAGCACCGCCATCGACAGCCGGGTCCCGTCCGGTGACCAGGACGCCTTGCCGGGGTGGTCCGCCGCGGGAAGCAGTTCGCGGCTGCTGCGGGCGGCCGTGTCGTACAGCCGCAGCGCGCCGTTGCCGTCCTGGAAGGCGATCCGGTCGCCCGCGGGAGAGACGCTCGGCAGCAGCGCGCCGTCCGCGAGGTCCGTGAGCCGCTGGTCGGGGCCGCCTCCCACGGTGTGCCGCCACAGCTGGGGGGAGCCGTCGCGGTCGCTGGAGTAGACCAGGGAGCGCCCGTCGGGGAACCAGTGCGGATCGCTCGGGTCCCCGCCGTCGACGATCTTCGTGGTGGCCCCGCCGAGGACGTGCAGCCACAGCGCGCCCAGGGCCCGGAAGCACACCGTGGAGGCGTCCGGCGACAGCACCGGCCCCGCGAGGCCCCGCACCGGGGCCCGTTCCGGGGCGGTCACCGGCCGGGACGGCACCGGGGCCGCCCCGGCGGGGGCCAGCACCGCGGCGAACGGGACCTCGCCGGCCCGGGAGCCGGGCGCGGTGGCGCGCCGGCGGATCGTTCCGTCCGCGCCGCCGTACAGCAGCTCGGTCGCCGACGCCCACGCCGGCGGGAAGGGCCCGGGTTCCTCCGCCTCGTCGGTCAGCGGCCGGCCGTCGACGTACAGCCGGGCGCGCGGCCCGTCGACGGCGATGTGCGCGAGGACGCCGCCGGGCCCGTAGCCGGCGCCGCGCAGCACCTGCCCGGCGGGCGCGGTGCGCACCGTGGTGCGCCGCCCGCTGGGCAGGTGGAGGGTTTCGAGGACGGTCTCCCCGACGACGTAGGCGATCCGTTCGCCGTCCGGGTGCCAGGTCGGCGAACGGTACGCGCGGTCGTCGTCCGTGCCGACGACCGCGCGGGTGCGTCCGGTGGCCGGGTCGAGCAGCCACACGGCGCTGGTGTCGCCGGCGTCGGAGACGTAGGCGATCCTGCCGCCGTCCGGGGAGACGGCGGGCTCCACGTCGTACTGCGGCCCCGAGGTGAGTCGGCGCACGGCGCGGGTCGTGAGGTCGACCGCGCACAGGTCGTAGACGCCCTCGCGGAAGGACTGGAAGGCGACCTCGGTGCCGCCGGGGAAGAAAGACGGCCAGGTCGCGTCCTCGGCGTCCTCGGTGAGCCGCCGGGCCGTGCCGCCGGTCAGCGGCATCGCCCACAGGGCGTTGACCGCGTCGTGGACCAGGGTCCCGGAGACGGGGTCGCAGCTCAGGGCCGTGTTGGTGGCCCGGTCGACGGCGATGCCGGGCGCGGCGGCCCGCGCCGGGGAGGTGCGCACGCCGAGTTCGACGGCGGGCGCACCTCCCAGCACGGCGCCGCCCTTCAGCATCGTGCGCCTGCTCAGGGTCATGCGCGGAGCTCCAGACGGTTCACGGACGGTGCGGGGCGGGGTCGCTTCATCGCCCGGCGCGTCGGGCGATCACGTAGCGGGGGAAGCCGTCGTGGTCGGTGTGGCTGGTGACGGTCTCGAACCCGGCGGCGGCGACGATGTCGGACACCTGGTCCACGACCGCGTCGTAGTGCTCCAGCGCCAGGGTGCCGCCTGGCTTGAGCAGCCGTGCGGCGGTGGTGACCACCGAGCGCAGCACGGCCAGCCCGTCCCAGCCCGAGTAGACCGCCTCGGCGGGCTGGTGGACCGACCACTCCGCGGGGATCACCAGGCGGTCGGGGACGTACGGCGGGTTGGCGGTGACCAGGTCGACGGTGCCGTCGAGTTCGGCGAGGAGGGCCGGGTCGTTCGCGTCGCCCCGGACGAAGTCCACGGCGGCAGGGACCCGTTCGGCGAGCGAGGCCGCGTTGCCGCTCGCGCACGCGACCGCGGCGGCGGAGACGTCGACGCCGGTGACGGTCGCGTCGGGGCGGTGCGCGCCGAGCGCCAGCGCGATGGCGCCGGAGCCGGTGCACAGGTCGACGCAGCGCGGGGCGTCGGTCCCGACCCGTTCGAGGGCGTCGAGCACCATCGCCTCGGAGTGCACCCGGGGGATGAACACGTCCTCGGTGACGCGTAGGTCGAGGTCGAACAACCGGGCCCGGCCGGTGAGGTACTCCAGCGGGGTGCGGTCGGCGCGCCGGGAGACCAACGTCCGGTAGGCGTCCACCTGTTCGGCGGTCAGCTCCGTCGTCTCCGCGGGGACGGCCCCTTCGCCGAGGACGTGGGCGGCGAGTGCCAGCGCGTCCTGTTGCGGGGCCCACACCCGGGCGGCGGTGAGGACCCGCAGGCCCCACGCGGTCTGCGCGCCGACGGTGTTCGTCGCGTCCCGTTCGGGCTCGCCGAACCTGGCGCGGCAGTTCGCGTAGTAGGTCCGCATCCACTCGACCATCCTGGGGTGGAGCCGGGAGGAGGCGATCAGCTCGGGGGGCGGGGTGAACCCGGGGTCGATGGTGTCCGCCCAACGGGAGTAGATCGGCTCCAGGTCCGCGCCGAGGTACTCCTGCCAGTCGGTGGGGACGTGCCAGTGGTGCTCGTAGCCGGTGGCGAGCATGTGCTCGACGGTGGTGTCGATCGCGGACCGGCGGGAGACGCCCTCCAGGGGGCGGCGCTCGGGCGTGAAGGGGTCGAGGTCCAGCTCGGGGGCGTCCCCGTACAGCCGGCGGGCGAACTCCTGCGCCAGCAGGGGGGAGAGGAACAGCCCGTCGCGGTAGGTGCCGGTCATCATCCACAGGCCCGAGAGCGGGGTCTCGCCGAGCAGCGGGAAGCCGTCGAGGGAGACGGGCCGGTTGCCGACGTGGATGCCGGCGACGCTGCTCGACCAGAGGTCGCGGCGGACCTGCCGGTGCGAGCACTCCAGCAGGAAGAGCAGGTCGCGCATGACCGGGTCGGCCAGCGGTCGCGGGTTGATGATGTTGGTGGCGCCGACGTACACCCGGGCCATGCCGCGCGGAACGACGTGCAGGCCGCAGGCGAAGGCCCGGTTGGGGGTGCGGATCACGGACTCGGGGGCGGTGCCGTCATGGGTGGAGACCGTCGCGGAGACGCCGTAGCCGGCGACCAGGCGGGGGATGCAGTCGCCGAGTCCGTCGACGGAGTCCACGAGTTGCTGGGAGCCGACGCCGCTGGCGAGGACGACCTTGTCCGCGGTGAGCCGCTCGCCGTTGTCGAGGACGACGCCGCGGACCGTGCCGCCCTCGTGGAGCACGGAAACGGCCTGCGCGTCGACCAGGGTCACCCCGCGCCGCTCCGCGGTCCGTTCCAGCCGGCGCAGCAGCCGCCCGGAGTCCACGGCGTGCTCGCCGGGTATGTGCAGGGCCTTCAGGGGGCGGGAGTTGGGGTCCGGGTCCAGCCAGCCGACGTCCTCGGGGTCGACCGTCTCGTACGGTTCCCCGTGCTTCTCCAGCGTGGCGCGGATCGCCTCGTAGTTGTCGCTGTCGATGGCACCGGTGCCGACGGTGTTGAGGATGACGGTGGTGCCCTTGGCGGTGAGGATGTCGCGGGGGTCGGCGGTGCCGTCGGCGATGGTCTCCAGCCAGTCGTCCCAGACGTCCTTCGCCTTCAGGTCCAGGGCGAACTTGACCTGTCCGTAGGCGTTTTCCAGCAGGGCGCTGGTGACCTCGCCGAAGCAGCCGAGCATGGCCCCGGCCGCCGAGGAGGCGGCGAAGGGTCGGGTGCGCCGGCCGATCAGCGCGACCCGGGCTCCGCGCCCGGCGAGTTCGACCGCCAGGGAGGAGCCCAGCGAGCCGTTGCCGACGACGAGCGCGTCGAAGCCCGTGGAGCGGGGGGTGCTGTCGTTCATCGAAGGGTCTTCCTTTGCCTGGGGCGCCCCGGGGTCCGGGGCGCCTGGGAGTGGTGGCCGGGCGTCAGACGGAGGCGAGGCAGTCCGCGACGGACTGGATCTGTTCGGGGGTGTGGTGGGCGGAGAGGGCGAACCGCAGCAGGCCGGTGCCCCGCGCGACGACGGGGTAGAAGACGGGGAAGCAGAGGACGCCCGCCTCCCGCAGCTTCACCGCGCTCGCGAAGGCGGCCTCCTCGGTCTCCATGGCGAGGCCGCGGATCGGCGAGCGGGTTCCGGCGTTGACGAGCGTGCCGGCGCTGTTGGCCTTGTCGAAGAGGTCCGCGTTCTCCCACAGCTTCCGCTGGAGTTCGGCGACGGTCCCGTCGAGGTGCATCCGTGCCGACTCGGTGTTGACGAGGACGTGGGTGATCATGTTCGAGTGGCCGAAGACCATGGGGTTGGCCTCGCGGCGCAGCACGGTCACGTCCTCCGCCCGGTGCGTCAGCAGGAAGCCGCCCGAGCCGCCGAACGCCTTGGACAGCGAGCCGACCAGCAGCACCGAGGGCGGGACCTCGCAGCCGAGCGCCTCGAAGGCGTAGCCGGCGCCGCGCGGGCCGCTGATCGAGATGCCGTGGGCGTCGTCGACGTAGACGTAGCCGCCGAGCCCGGCCGCCGCGTCGCTCAGCGACTTCACGTCGATCAGCCCGCCCATCGAGCCGATGCCGTCGACCAGGACGATCGGGGTGCGGCCCTGCGACCGCGCCAGGTCCAGGGCGTCGGTCAGCGACTGCGGGTCCTCGATGCGGAACCGGGCCGCCGGTCCGACCTGTTCGAGGACTCCGCGCAGGGCCTGCATGGAGGCGTGCGCGGTCCGCTCGATCACGAAGAGCGGCCCCTGGGCGGCGATCGGGTAGCCGGGCAGCACGCCCGCTCCCAACAGGGGCAGCACCCCGAGGTGGACGCTGGAGACCGAGTTGAACACCAGCGCCGACATGCCCGGGTAGACCTCCCCGAGCAACTCCTCCAACTGGCGTGCCTCGGCGGGCTCCACGCTGTTGCGGGAGGAGGAGAAGTGGGTGCCGTACAGGTCCAGCGCGGTGCGCACCGACTGGACGAGCCGGGGATGGTCCTCCAGCCCCAAGTAGGAGCAGGAGACGAACTCCACGTACTCCTCGCCGTCGGCCAGCCGCACCGACTTGCCGGAGCGGGCGGAGATGGTGTGGCCGGTGAGTCCGGCGCGGACCGCCCGGTCGTACATGTCGGTGGTGGCCGCGGACCTGCGGGCGATGCGGTTCGGTGTCGGGTCGTTCATGACGCCCTCCTGGGGTGGGGGTGCGGGGGGTTCTCCGGGTTCACGGCGAGCCGGGGGGTGCCGGGGCGATCAGGGCGCCCAGCAGCCGGGCCGCGTCGGCGGCGGCGCCGTCGAGGCCCTCGCCGTACCAGTCGGCGAGGTCGGTGAAGTGGGTGCGGAACTCCTCCTCCCCGCCGTCCGCGCGGGCCCGGGCCCCGAGCGCGGCGAGGGCCTCGCCGAGGGCCGCGCGGGCCGCGCCGGCGTCCTCGCCGGCCGCCTGGATGTCCCAGTAGGTCTCGACGTCGGCGGAGAGCACCCGGGCGGTGAGGGCCAGCAGCGCCCGGGTCGGCGGCGGCGCGCAGGCCGCGACCAGGGCCGGGTCGAGCCCGAGCCGGGCGAGTGCGGCGGTGAAGGAGAGCAGGGCGGCGTGGGTGGCCGCCTGCACGGTGGTGACGTACCGGTCGTGGTCGCGGTGGCTGAGCCGCTCCACCCGGACCCCGGTGCCGGCGAGGAGCTCCAGCAGCCGTTCGCAGCAGTCGTCGCCGCGGGTCAGGGAGGCGGTGACGGCGTTGCCCGCCCAGCCGAGGGAGGGGTGGAAGAGCGGGTTGAGGCTGAGGACGGGACGGGGCGCGAGTCCGTCCTCGGCCAGCTCCAGGAAGCGGTGCTTGTGGGAGAGGGTCTCCACCACGGTCGCGGTCGGGGCGGTCGTTCCGGCGAGCACGGGCACCGCCGCGACCGCGGCCTGTTCGGGCACGGCGACGAACACGGCGTCGGCGGCGGCGAGTTCGGCCCGCAGTTCGGCGCCGGGCGTGGCGATGTCGTCCCTGATCAGCGGCGTGGTCCCGGTGGGTCGGGCCGCGGGGTCGGCGGCGACGGTGCGCCAGCCGGCGGAGGCCAGCAGACCGGTGAGGAGCCGGCCCACGTTGCCGTGGCCGACGACCACGGCCCGCCGAATGCGCTCGGGCCCGGTCCTCGGGGCGGGGGCGCTCATTCGTCCTCCACCGTGGCGTCCGTGGCGGCGAGCATCACCCGGGACTTCACCAGGGTCTCCTCGTACTCCTCCGCCGGGTCGGAGAGGGAGACGATCGCCCCGCCGACGCCGAAGGTGGCGGCGTCGGGGCCGTTGACCAGGGTGCGGATGACGATGCTGAGGTCGGCTGCACCGCTGAGGGAGAACCAGCCGACGGCGCCCGAGTAGTAGCCGCGGGCCCGGCGTTCGAGCTGGTCGATGATCTCCATGGTGCGGACCTTGGGCGCGCCGGTCATGGAGCCGCCGGGGAAGGCCGCGCGCACGCACTCGACGGCGGAACGGTGGTGGGCGACGCGGCCCTCGACGGTGCTGACGAGCTGGTGGACGTGGGAGTAGGTCTCGACGTCGAACAGCTTGGGCACGTGCACCGAGCCGACGGTGCAGACCCGGTTGAGGTCGTTGCGCAGCAGGTCCACGATCATCAGGTTCTCGGCGCGGTCCTTGGGGTTGGCCGCGAGCTCGCGGCGGATCTCCTCGTCCTCGGCCGGGTTCCCGCCGCGCGGCCGGGTGCCCTTGATGGGCTTGGCCTGGACGCGTCCGTCGCGGCGCACCTGGAGGAACCGTTCCGGCGATGCGCTGAGCAGGGTGTCCGCCCCGAAGCGCAGGTACGCCCCGAAGGGCACCGGGCTGGTGGCCCGCATCCGCAGGTAGGTGGGCAGCGGGGCGTCCACGGGCGCGGATTCGGCGGTGTTGGTCAGGCAGATCTCGTAGCTCTCGCCCTCGGTGATGGCGTCCAGGCAGGACTTGATCGAGCCGAGGTAGGCGCTCCGGGGCTGGTCGAAGCGGAAGGTGCGCCCGCCGTCCGGGTCCGCGGGGGCGGGCGCCGCGGCGCCCGCCCCCGGCTCCGCGCACCGGGCGACCGCCTCGGCGGTCCGGGCGAACCAGGCGGCCGTCTCCCGCGGGGATTCGGCGGCCGCGGGGTCGGTCAGCGCGAGGAGGTGGGTGCGCCGTTGGTGGTGGTCGATGACGACCGCCCGGTCGGCGAAGACCAACTGCCCGTCGGGCCGGGGGGAGACGTGTCGGGCCCGGCCCCCGGTCTCCGCCTTCAGCTCGTAGCCGAGGGCGCCGACGTAGCCGAGGTTGAAGTCGCACGGGAGCCCCGCGGGGTGCGGGGCCCGCCGCTTCGCCAGTTCCTCCCCGAGGCGCTCGAAGAAACCCTGCTCGACGCGGTGGGTCCCGGCCCGGTCGGTGACGGTCCAGGTGCGGTCCTGCACGCAGTAGGAGGCGTGCTCGGCGAGCGGGCCCGAGGCGTCTCCCATGATCGTGAAGCGGCTCTCCGGCAGGTCGTCGCGGGAGCTGTCGAGCCAGAAGGCGTGTGCGGAGTCCCCGTACAGCCCGGTGAAGAGGGCGGCGGCGTCGGGGTGGTGGGGCAGCTCGCGGACCTCGACGCGGCGTCCGGTGCGCGGGGTGCGCCGGGCGGCGGACCGGTCCCGGTCGCCGTTGGCGGCGGTGGCCAGGGCACGGAAGTTGTGCAGCAGTTCGCCTCCGTACTCGGTGAGGACCGACTCCGGATGGAACTGCACCCCCCACTGGGGGGCGTCGCGGTGGCGGACCGCCATCACCACGCCGTCGGCGGTCCACGCGGTCGCCTCCAGGTGCGCGGGCAGTTCGGTGACGGCGAGGGAGTGGTAGCGGACCACGGTGAAGGGGGAGGGTATCCGGGCGAAGAGGCCCTCGGCGGCGTGGAAGACCTCGGCGGTGCGGCCGTGGACGGGTTCGGGGGCGTGCGCGACGGTGGCCCCCGCGAAGTGCGAGATGGCCTGGTGGCCCAGGCAGATCCCGAGGACGGGCACCCCGGTCTGTTCCAGGGCGTGCGCCGACGCCCCGAGGTCCGCGTTCCGTTGGGGGCGGCCCGGACCGGGCGAGAGCACGACCGCCTCGTAGGAGTCGAGGTCGATCTCCGACCACGGCGTGTCGTGGGTGACCACCTTCGGTGCGATCCCGAACACGCGGTGCATCAGGTCGTTCAGGTTGTAGGTGAAGGAGTCGTAGTTATCGATCAGAAGCGTGCGCACCGCGCTCCACACCTCCGACCAGTACGGCGATCCGGTCCCGTGCCGAGTCGAGCGGCGCCGAGCGGCCCTCTTCCTCCCGGCAGGCGTCGGAGATGAGGGTGGTGTACACGTCCTGGAGGGCCCGCGGGTTCAGGCCGTGCTCCAGGGCGAACTCCGTGGCCCTCTCCAGCACCGTCCGCACCCTGGCCGGCTGCATGACGGGGATGTCGTTGCCCTTCTTCATCTCGCCGATGCGGCGGGTGCAGTGGTGCCGCATCAGCAGGGCGTTGAGGAGGATCCGGTCGACGGCGTCCAGGTCCGCGCGCAGTTCGCGCAGCACCTGCTGGTGCGCGTCCTCGGGGTCACCACTGGTCATGGGGGTCTCCTAGGGGTGCGGGTACGGCGCCCGGGGCGGCACCGCGCGGGTCCCGGTCCGACCGGGGGCACGGGCGGGCGGGGTTCGCCACCGAGGGCTGGGGGAGGGGGTCGGCGGTCGGGCTCGGCTCGGGGTTCCGTTCCGGGGGGCGCACGGACGCGGTCGGGGCGGCCGTGGGTGGAGCGAGACGGCGTGCGGGCGCGCCGGGGCGGCGGCGGACCGCCGGGAACCGGGGCGGGAAGGGAAGGGGGGAGGGGGAGGCACGGAGCGGGTCGGTCGATGCGTGCGGCTACGACGGATGACGTACGCGGCACGGGGGCGCCGTTCGTCGTGGCACTGCACGGTAGGCAGCCGGGCACCCGCCCCACCAGGGACCACGGGAGACACTTCCCGGGCGGTTGCCCGCTCGGGTCACCCGCACCGTCCTCCCCAGGAGGCGTCCCGGGGGTCACCCCGGAGGACATCGGGGCCGGGCGGACGGACGGCGCGGGAGGGCGGGAGCCGAACGGTCGCGGTGCCGGAACCGGGCCGGGCGGGGAGCCGGGGCGGGCTCGGAGCCGTATGTGGGTTTCTGATGGGCGGCGCGGGTCCAATCGGTGACCGGTGTCCGAAGGACCCGCAAATCTGGCTGATACCCATGCGTCAACCGGTGTGGTCAGGTCGTTTTTTGACGCGTGGTTGAGTCGTTTGTGATGGGCTCTTTACTATCCGCTAGGCAACCGCCTGAACGGACGGTCCTGGTGGGGGAGGAAAAGCGGCGTGTCCATCCGAGTCGTGATCGCCGAGCCGCGTGCCGCCGCGCGTGCCGCCTTGTCGCTGCTGCTGGCGTCGGACCCGGACATCGTGGTCGTGGGGGACGCGGCGAACGGGGCCGGGGCGGTCGCCCTGGTCGCCGCCGTCAGCCCCGACATCGCCCTGCTGGAGGTCCGGCTCTCCGACATGGGCGGCCTGGAGGCCATCTCCCGGATCGCCGACCGACCCGGACCCCACCGCACCCGGGTGCTCGCCTACAGCAACTACGCGGAGGACGAGGACGAGTTCTTCCTGCCCGCGCTCTCCGCGGGCGCCAGCGGCTTCCTCGCCGTGGAGAGCGAACCGAGGGCCGTGCGCGCCGCCATCCGCGCCCTGGCCGACGGCGACTCCTGGCTCGACCCCCGCCACGCCCGGCGGCTGATCACCGAGTACGTCTCCGCCGCCGGGCCCCGCCCGCCCGCCCCCGCGTGCCAGGGCCCCGCCCTGACGGCCCGGCTCAGCGCCCGCGAACGCGAGGTCACCGCGTTGATCGGCCGCGGCTACACCAACGGGGAGATCGCCGAGTGGCTCAGTCTGAGCCCGCTCACCGCGAAGAAGTACGTCAGCCGGCTGATGGCCAAGCTCGGTGCCCGCGACCGGGTGCAGCTGGCCCTGATCGCCTCGCGCGCGGGCACCTCGCTCGCCTCCTGAGGGCCGGGGCCCGGCGGGGCGCCGGGCGGCGGGCGACACGACCACACGAGAACGGGAAGAGATGAGTCCCCCCAACGACGTACGGGTGCCCCCGGCAGGTCCCCGCGAGTGGGCCGGCCTCGCCGTGCTCACCCTGCCGGTGCTCCTGATCTCCATCGACATGACGATCCTCGGGTTCGCCGTCCCCCGGTTGAGCGAGGACCTGGACCCCGGCGCCGGGCAACTGCTGTGGATCGTCGACGTCTACTCGTTCGTGCTGGCCGCGCTGCTGGTCACCCTGGGCGCCCTCGGCGACCGCATCGGCCGGCGGCGGCTGCTGGTGCTCGGCGCCGCCGGATTCGGCATCGCCTCCGTCCTCGCCGCCTTCGCCCCCTCCGCCGAGGTCATGATCGCGGCGCGGGCCCTGCTCGGCCTCGCGGGCGGCACCCTGATGCCGTCCACCCTCTCCCTGATCCGCTCGATGTTCCCCGACGCCACCCAGCGCGCGTTCGCCGTCGCGGTCTGGTCCTCGGCCCTGGCCGCCGGTTCCGCCCTCGGGCCGGTCCTCGGCGGCGTCCTGCTCGAATTCTTCTGGTGGGGTTCCCTCTTCCTCGTCAACGTCCCGGTCATCGTGCTGATCCTGGTGCTGGCCCCGCTGCTGGTCCCGGAGTCGAAGGCGCTGGTGCCGGGGAGGCTCGACCCCGTCAGCGTGCTGCTCTCGGCCGCAGCGATGCTCCCCGCGGTCTACGGGATCAAGAAGATCGCCGAACACGGCCCCGGCCCGCTGCCGTTGGCCCTGATCGCCGTCGGCGTCGTCTGCGGGGTCCTCTTCGTCCGGCGGCAGACCTCGCGCGAGGACCCCATGCTCGACATGGCCCTCTTCCGCCATCCGACCTTCAGCGTGGGCGTGGCGCTCAACCTGATCACCCTCTTCGTGATGGTCGCGGCCCTGTTCTTCCTGACCCAGTACCTCCAGATCGTGCTCGACGTCCCGCCGATCCGGGCCGGACTGGTGCTGCTGCCGGGCATGCTGCTCACCGTCGCCGCCTCCTTCGTCGCCGTCCGCGCCGCCGCCCGCTCCGGGCTGACGACGGTGCTCGGCACGGGGCTGCTGCTGATGGCCGGCGGCTTCGTCCTGTTGGCCCTGCTGCCCGTGGAATCCGGGGTCGTCCTCGCCGCCTCCGGCTTCGCCCTGGTCTGTTTCGGCATGGGCCTGATCCAGACGCTCAGCAACGACGCCGTCCTGTCCGCCGCCCCCGAGGACCGGGCCGGCGCCGCCTCCGCGGTCTCCGAGACCGGCTACGAACTCGGGGCCGCGCTCGGCATCGCCGTCCTCGGCAGCGTGCTGACCGCCTCCTACCGCGCAGGCCTCGCCGACGACGTCCCCGGGGTCCCCGGGGACGCCCTGTCCACCGCCCGCGACACCCTCGGCGGCGCCGTGGACGCCGCCTCGGCCCTCCCGGACGGAGCCGCCTCCGCCCTCCTGGACGCGGCCGGCACGGCCTTCGTCGACGCGGTCCGCACCACCAGCACCACGGCCGCGGTCCTGCTGCTGGCCGCGGCCCTGGCCACGGTGCTGGCCCTGCGCGCCGGGCGACCGGAGCCGTCCGCCGATGCCCCGGACCCGGTGACCCCGGCCCCCTCGCCGGCGGAGGAACCGTCCGGCCGGTGAGCCGGCCCGGGGTGCGGGACGGGCGGTGCGGTCGGTGCCGCCCGAGGCTCAGGCCGGACGGTCGCGTCCGGCCAGCCAGACGGTCAGGTCGTGGGCGATCCCGTGGATGCTCGTCGAGGTGGTGACGGAGTGCTCGGCGCGGACGGTGTCCCGGCGGTCGACCTCGTACGTTCCCGGGGCCAGCACCCGCACCCGGACCGACCAGCCGTCGCCCCGGGCCGGGCGGACGCGGAGGAAGGTGTTCTCCGCGTCGTCGAGGTCGCCGAGCATCATGAACAGCGCGTCCTCGGAGGGGTCGTCGATGCGGTCGCCGTCCTGGCTGTCGGCCCGGTAGTACTCGGCATCCAACGCTCTGCTCTCCTCACTGGTCGCCCGTGTCGACCCGGTGGACGTTCGGGCGCCAGCATGCCACCCGGCACTGACGCCCCCGGCCGCCCGGCGGAACGTCAGTGGCCGGCGGTAGCGTCGGGAGGATGACGTGGTGGTCGGTCGGGGTGCGCTGGGACGCGGCGGCGGGGGTGCCGGTGCTCGGATGGCGGGGGGACCGGGGCGAGTCGCGGGAACGGCCGCTCCTCCTCGGGGAGCGCCTGGGGTTCCGGGCGGTGGGCGTGCGCAGGTGCGTCGGGGTGGCGCGGGGCGGGCGCCTGACGGGGTGTGCGACGGGGGCCGAGGTGGCGGCGCGGGTCACGCGGGCGCAGTGCGAGGAGTGCGCCCGGCTGGACCGGGCGCGTTCGGTGGCCGCCGACACCCTGTCGGACGATCCCCGTCCGTACCGGGTGTACCTGGCCTGGTTCGGGGCCGGGATGGTGAAGGTGGGGATCACCCGGGTCGACCGGGGCGCGGCGCGGCTGTTGGAGCAGGGCGCCGTGGCCTTCGCCTGGCTCGGGTCCGGGCCGCTGATGGCCGCGCGGCGGGCCGAGGAGGCGGTGCGGACCGCGTTGGGGGTGCCGGACCGGGTGCCGTACGACCGCAAGCGGGCGGTGCGGGCCGAGTTGCCGGGGGTGGAGGCGCGGGCGGCCCAGGTGCGCGAGGCGTACCGGGCCGCGGTGGGCTTGCCGGGCTGGCCGGAGTCGCTCCGGCGCACCCCGGAGTGCGTGGTGGTGGACCACGGCGGGGCGTTCGGGCTGGTGGGGCTGGCCCCGGCCGCCGCGGTGGTGACCGGACTGCGGGCGGGCGGGGTGGTGAGGGGGACGGTGGTGGCCGCCGCCGGCCCCGATCTGCACCTGGCGGACGGTCGGGGAGCGGTGGTGGTGCTGGACGGCCGGTTGATGGCGGGATGGGAGCTGGTGCGGGCGGACGGCGGGGCCGACGACGGGGAGGTGACGGTGCCGGTGCGGGACGTGTCCGCGGTGCAGGGCGGATTGTTCTGAAGTCGCCCGCGGTGCCGCGGCCCGGGAATCAGCGCCCGGCGAGCACCTCTCGGACCGCCCGTCGCACCTCGGCGTGGGCGGCCTTCGCCTTGCGGAGCACCTCCCCGTTGTCCGCACGCGCGGAAGCCTGGTTCTCGGTCTCGGCGGCGCGCCAACTCTCTGCGAAGAGGGAATTCTTCTTGCACCGGACGTCAGCGACGGCGGTGTCGACCTCTTCGGTGGAGGGCTTGGTCATCTCCACCCAGGAGGGTTTCCGTTCCGCACCCGCCCAATGGGGGGACGCGATCACCTCCTCCGGGATTCGGTAGTCGTACCCGGCGTCTTGCATGCAGACCCGCCATTCAGCGGCTGCTTTCCTGACCGTCGGACTCTGGCGCGCCTGCTTCCACGCGGTGAGCCTCAGGTGGTTTATTTCGTTCGCATAGGGAATCTCCGGCTTGGCCATTCCCACCTTTCGGTACGCCTCCCCGCGGCATCCTCCTTCCGGGATCTCTCGTCCGTCGTGCTTTCCGGTCTTCTCGCCGGTGTAGATCCTCCGCGTGGTTTCGGGTATGCGTGCGGTGCGTTCCCTGGACTTGCTGTGGGACCTTCCGATCTCCTCCCACGTCATGTTGGCGGGGGCTGGCGGGCTGTATCCGAATTTCTTTATGAAGCGTTCGTCCGTCACGCCGTAACGTCGTGATTCGATGGTGGACGGTCCGGGGTCGCGCCGTGGCCGCGGCCAGTCCAACCCGAACGATTCCATGCACGTGCGGGAGACGGTGTGGATGGCCTGTTCGAGCCGGCGTTCGTCTTCGAGGCCGAACTGGTGCGCGTCCAGGGGCATCGGGATGAGGGCCCCGCGGTACTCCTCCGGGTTGGGGAGGACGGCGGGAGGGGTCTCACGGGCTTCCTGCGCACCGGTTGTGGAACAGCCGGTGATGAACGACGCGACGGCGAGGGCCAGAACCGCCCGTGTGCCCTTCATGGTTTCCCTTCCCGGTCAGGACGGAGTTTCAAAAAAGGTGCTGCCCGCTCGGACGAGCGGGCAGCACCTCGTGCTTCTGCTGTTTTCAGCCCGGGCAGGCGGGGTTGTTGGCGAAACAGTGGGAACTCCACGAGTTCTCCTCGCCGAACTGGCTCCAGTTCGTCTTCCCGCCGCCCAGTTGGCCCAGTCCCAGGCCGCTGTAGTTGGCGAACTGGTAGAACGACACGGTCGTGTCGGGGTCCCGGTTCCAGGTGGAGTTCACCGTGTTGTCGATGCCGACGTTGGTTCCGTAGTAGGTGCCCGTGTAGGACGGCTTGCTGTACAGCGTGTCGTAGACGCGGCCGGTTTGGTTGTTCGCGTCGTAGAGGCACACTTCGCCGCCGTTCGAGCTCTCGCACACGCCGTTGTAGCTGCCTGCGGAAGCTGTGCCGGAAAATGTGCCGAAAGCCAGGGCCGCGACGACCGCTGTGATGGAAATATGGCGAACCTTTACCACGGTGGCCTCACATCTCGCAGTGGGTGCAAGGAAGCGTTCATCCGGAATCTAGGTCGGATTCCGTTGTGGAGTCAACCCCTTTACTCATTGCCGGAAGGGGTGGGTATTCGATTTGGCTAAAAGGGAGACGGGTGTCTTGATCCCCCGTGTGCGCGTTCCGTGCCAGATGATTTCTTGCCGGGAAATAAAGGGTTATGGCGGAAGGTGTGGTCCGTGCCTTCCGTGCGGCGGACCGTGGCGCTGGGCGCTGGCGGCGGAGGCGGCCCCGGGGCGGCAAGGCCCCGGGGCGGTCGGGCCCTCGGTGGCGGGCGCGAGACCCGGTCGGATTCTCAGGGATTTCACAGACCGCCCACATGGGGGTTTCAGGGCCCGCCCCGAGGGTGACCGTCATGACCGCGATTCAGGAACGCATGCAGGTGGCCGAGGCGGACGGGCAGCCGGTCAGGGTGCTCGTCGTCGACGACGAACCGTCCATCACCGAGTTGTTGTCGGTCTCCCTGCGCTGTGAGGGGTGGAGCGTGCACAGCGCGGCCGACGGGCAGGGGGCCCTGCGCACGGCGCGGGAGTTCCGGCCCGACGCGGTCGTCCTCGACGTGACGCTGCCCGACCTGGACGGCCTCTCGGTGCGGGCCCTGCTGCGGCGGGAGTGCCCCGGCGTTCCGGTGCTGTTCCTCACCGGCCGCGGCGTGACGGACCGGATCGCCGGGTTGACGGCCGGCGGCGACGAGTACGTCACCAAGCCGTTCGGGGTGGAGGACGTCGTCGGGAGGTTGCGCGGGCTGATCCGGCGGACCGCGCCGGTGGCCGGGGCCGCGGGCGGGTCCCTGCTGGTCGTCGGAGACCTGGTGCTGGACGAGGACAGCCGTGAGGTGACCCGGGGCGGGAGGGCGATCCACCTGACGGCCACGGAGTTCGAGCTGCTCCGCTACCTGATGCGCAATCCGCGCCGGGTGCTGAGCAAGGCGCAGATCCTCGACCGGGTGTGGAGCTACGACTTCGGCGGGCGGGCCAACGTCGTCGAGCTCTACGTCTCGTACCTGCGGCGCAAGATCGACGCCGGCCGCGAGCCGATGATCCACACCAGGCGCGGCGCCGGGTACCTGATCAAGCCCGGCGGGTCCGGTGTGAGCGGGGCCTCCCGGTAAATCGCTGTACGCCGTACAGGAGTACTTCTACAGTGTACGAGTTCCGCTCGTACACTGGAGAAGGAGTGCCGGATGACGGCCATGGACTCCCCGCCCCCGCTGTCCCAGGGGCACCCCCGGCGGTGGCTGATCCTCGGAGTCATCCTGCTGGCGCAGCTGACGGTGCTGCTCGACAACACCGTGCTCAACGTCGCCATCCCCTCGCTGACCCGGGAACTCGACGCCTCCTCCGCCGACGTCCAGTGGATGATCAGCGCCTACTCGCTGGTGCAGTCCGGTCTGCTGCTCACCGCGGGCAGCGCCGCCGACCGCTACGGGCGCCGACGGCTGCTGATCGCCGGGCTCGCGGTCTTCGGCGTCGGGTCGCTGGCCGCGGGGCTCTCCCAGACCTCCGGGCAGCTGATCGCCGCCCGGGCGGGCATGGGCGTCGGCGGGGCGCTGCTGATGACCACCACCCTCGCCGTCGTCGTGCAGATATTCGACGACAGCGAGCGGGTCAAGGCGATCGGCCTCTGGTCCACCGTCAACTCCCTGGGCTTCGCCGCCGGGCCGCTGATCGGCGGGGTAATGCTCGACCACTTCTGGTGGGGCGCGATCTTCCTGATCAACATCCCCGTCGCGCTGATCGGCCTCTGGGCGGTGGCCCGGATGGTGCCCGAGTCCAGGACCCGTCTGGGCGACCGGCCGGACCTGGTGGGGGCCGTCCTGTCGACCATCGGCATGACCGGGGTGGTCTTCGCGATCATCTCCGGCCCGGAGCACGGCTGGACCTCCGGCCGGGTGCTCGCCCCGGCGACCGTCGGGGTGCTGGTGATGGCCGGCTTCGTGCTGTGGGAGCTGCGGGTGCCGCACCCGATGCTCGACATGCACTTCTTCCGCAACCAGCGGTTCGTGGGGGCCGTCGCGGGCGCGATCCTGGTGGCCTTCGGCATGGGCGGCTCGCTCTTCCTGCTCACCCAGCACCTCCAGTTCGTCCTCGGCTACGAGGCGCTGGAGGCGGGGGTGCGGACCGCCCCGCTGGCCGCCACCGTGGTGCTGCTCAACCTCACCGGACTCGGCGCCCGGCTGGTGCCGCGGCTCGGCACCCCCGCCACCATCGCCGCCGGCATGTCCCTGCTCGCCGCCGGGCTCGCGATGATCGCGCTGCTCTCCGGCGGTGCGGACGGCAGCTACGCCGGGGTGTTCGCCGGGCTCGTGGTGATGGGCGCCGGCATCGCGCTCGCCATGCCGGCCATGGCCAACGCCATCATGAGCGCGATCCCGCGGGAGAAGGCGGGGGTCGGCGCGGGCATCAACGGCACCCTCGCCGAGTTCGGCAACGGGCTCGGCGTCGCCGTCCTCGGCGCCGTGCTCAACGCCCGGTTCTTCGCTGTGGCCTCGGTCTCGGCGGCCTCGCTCCCGGTGGCCCTCGCCGCCGCCGGCTCGGCGGACGAACGGCGGGAGATCACCGACGCCTTCGCCTCCGGCCTGGCGACCAGCCAACTCGTCGGCGCCACCGCCGTGTTCCTCGGCGGGATGCTCGCGGCGGCGCTGCTGCGCCGCGCCGAGCGGACCGCGACCGCCGGCCCCGGAGACGTCGACCCCGCGGCGGCGGAGCCCGCAGCGGTGGCCGAGCGGCAGGGCGGGGCCACGAAGACCCTCTGAGCCGCGCATACGATGCGCGGGCGGGCGCGGTGCCGGGCACCGCGCCCGCCGGGAGCAGGTGGTGAGGGGCCGTCCCCGGGCGGCTCCGGGGACGGAAGAAGGTGCGCGATGGCGAAGGCAGCCGATCCGGCGAAGCGTCCGGCGCGGGCGAGCGTCTGGCTGGCGGACGGGGCGCGGGGGGAGCCCCCGGCCCGCCGCGGCACCCAGCCGTCCCCGTCCGGCCTGGACCGGGACCTCATCACGCGGACCACGGTGCGGATGCTGGATGCCCAGGGGCCGGCGAAGTTCTCGATGCGCCGGCTGGCCGCCGAACTGAACGTCACCGCGATGTCCGTCTACTGGTACGTCGACACCAAGGACGACCTGCTGGAGCTGGCCCTGGACGCGGCCACCGGCGAACTGCGCCTGCCCGCCCTGCCACAGGACCCGGCGGCCCGGCGCGCCCAGTGGCGCGAACTGCTGCGGGCCACCGCCCGCGAGTACCGGGCGCTGCTGGTGCGCCACCCGTGGCTGTCGGCGCTGGCCGGGCACTTCCTCAACGTCGGGCCGAACTCCCTGGAGTTCTCCCGCACGGTGCAGGAGATCGTGCGCTCCACGGGGCTGCCCGCGCAGGGGCAGACGGGGGCGATCGCCGCGGTCTTCCAGTTCGTGTACGGCTTCGGGACCATCGAGGGCCACTACATCCAGCGGTGCGCCGAAGCGGGCCGCACCCAGGACGAGTACCACCGCGAGGCCATGGGGGCGATCTCCGACGAACCGGGGATGGCCGTCCTGTGGGACTCGGCGGCCGAGCTGATGGAGGCGCGCGGCGGGGACACCGTGGAGGAGATGCGGGAGCGGGACTTCTCCTTCGCCCTGGAGCTGATCGTCGCCGGCATCGAGGCCATGATCGAACGGCACGCCCGGGACGCCGGTACGGGCTGACCGGCGGTCCGCGGTCAGCCCCGGCGGCCCCGCAGCGGCACCTCCCGGATGAACAGCGCGAGCAGCAGCGCCGCTGCGGCCAGCGGGGCGGAGGCCAGGAACACGTCCCCGATCCCGTGCCCGTACGCCCCCTCCAGCACCGTGCGCACCGGTGCGGACAGCGCGTCGAGGTCGGGGAGGGCGCCGTCGCCGGCGCCCGGGGCGGGGGCGGTGCCGAGCGCGGCGAACCCCTCGCGCACGTGGTGGTCGACCCGCAGGGAGAGGAGCGCGCCGAGCGCCGACACGCCGACCGCGCCGCCCAGCGAGCGGAAGAACGTCACCACCGAACTGGCCGCCCCGAGGTCCTCGGGTCCCACCTGGTTCTGGGTGCAGAGCACCAGGTTCTGCATCATCATGCCGATGCCGAGCCCGGTGAGGGCCATGGACAGGGCGATGTACGCGTACGGGGTGTCCTGCCGCAGCCCGCCCAGCAGGCCCAGCCCGGCGGTCAGCAGCACCCCGCCGGCGAGCAGCCACGCCTTCCACTTACCGGTGCGGGTGATGATCAGCCCGGACGCCGTCGAGGAGACGAACAGCCCGGCGATCAGGGGGATCGTCAGCAGCCCGGACGCGGTGGGGGACTGCCCGCGCGCCAGCTGGAAGTACTGGCTGAAGAAGACCGAGCCGGTGAACATCGCGACGCCGATGAAGAGGGAGGCGAGCGAGGCGAGGGTGATCGTCCGGTTCCGGAACAGCCGCAGCGGGATGACGGGGTCGGCGGCCCGGCGCTCCACCAGGACGAAGGCCGTGGCGAGCAGCAGCGCCCCGCCGACCATCAGCGCGGTCTGCCAGGACGACCAGGGGAAGGCGTCGCCGGCGAAGGTGACCCAGACCAGCAGCAGGCAGACGGCGGCGGTGACGAGGGACGCGCCGGTCCAGTCGATGCGGACGTTCCGCTTGCGCACCACGGGCAGCCGCAGGGTCTTCTGGAGCAGCACCATCGCGAGCACCGCGAACGGCACCCCCACGTAGAAGCACCAGCGCCAGCCGAGCCACTCCGTGTCGGTGATCACCCCGCCGAGCAGGGGCCCGCCGACGGTCGCCACGGCGAAGTTGGCGCCGAGGTAACCGCTGTACCGACCCCGCTCACGGGGCGAGATCATCGCGGCGATCACGATCTGGGCGAGCGCGGAGAGCCCGCCGACGCCGATGCCCTGGACCACCCGGCAGGCGATGAGGGTGCCGGTGTTCTGGGCGAGTCCGGCGACGATCGAGCCGGCCGTGTAGATGACCAGGGATATCTGGATCAGCAGCTTCTTGGAGAACAGGTCGGCGAGCTTGCCCCACAGCGGGGTGCTGGCCGTCATGGCGAGCAGGGCCGCGGTGACCACCCAGGTGTAGGCGCTCTGGCCGCCGCCGAGGTCACCGATGATCTCGGGCAGGGCGTTGGTGACGATGGTGGACGACAGGATCGCCACGAACATGCCGAGCATCAGGCCCGACAGGGCCTCCATGATCTGCCGGTGGGTCATGGCGGGAGCGGTGTCCTGGTGCTCCGCACGGGCTCCGGCGCCTTCGCGCACCCCGGTCGGTGTGGTGGTCATGCGCGGGTCCGTTCCTGTTCTCGGCCGCCGTTCGCGGTCGGTGCGCCGGTGGTCCGTGGTCCGTCGAACTCGGCGCGGAGCCGGGCCAACAGGGTGGTGAGTTGGGTGATCTCGTCCTCGGACCAGTCGCCGAGCCGGCGGGCGAGGTCCCGGGTGCAGCGGGCGCGGAGGTCGGCGAGCTGCGCCTCGCCCGAAGAGGTGAGGCGCAGCAGGCGGGACCGTCCGTCGAGGGGGTCGGGCGAGCGGGCGACCCAGCCGCGGTCGGTGACGTGGGTGACGTGCCGACTGCTCACCGAGGGGTCCACCGCGAGCAGTTCGGCGAGCCGGCCGCTGCGCAGTTCCCCCTCGCGGGCCAGGACGTGCAGCACGGCCGCCGCCCCGGCGGGGCAGTCGGCGGGGAGCAGCCGGGCGAGCCCCCGGTTCACCGCCCCCACGGCGTTGAGCTGCCGGACCAGCTCGGCGTAGGCGGACCGTGCGGCCATGACCCTCCCTCGTTTCGTTGCTTAGAGCAACCATAGAGGTTAATTGGTTGCCGCAGGCAATGTGAGGGGGGTGGGGCGGCTAAAAACCTGGCAAACCTCCCGGGGCGGACCGGGGAACGCAGGCGGTGGGGGCGGTGCGCACCGCAATCCGTGGACGAGAAGGGGAGGAGGGGGCGGAAGGGGCGGGCGGGGCCGGTGCGGCTCGATTCGGGAGGCCGGGGCCCGACCCCGCTCTTGGGACGGCTCCGCCGATTCGGCTAGTGTCCTGCCCCATGGCACAGAACCCCCAAGCCCCGCACGGTCCTCAGGGCGGCAACGACCCCGCGGGCAGCACCCAGATGTTCCGCGCCTTCGTCGACGAAGGCGGCACCTCCCGGAGTGCGGCCCGGGCGGCCGCCTCCTCGTCCTCCGGTCCGCGGGTCGGTCTGATCCTCGGTGTCCTCGTCGGCGTCGTGGTCCTGGTGGGCGTCGCCTGGCTGGCGCTGGGCTGAGCGTCCGCGCGCGGACGCACGACTGACGGGCCCTCGAAGCATCCCTTCGAGGGCCCGGTCGGCGTGCACGGGTGGTCCGGAGCCGGGTGCGCTCCCCCGGCCGGGCGGCGTCCTTAGGACGCCGGTTCAGTCGGCGATCAGCAGTCCGTCGCGCAGCTGGGCGAGGGTGCGGGTCAGCAGCCGGGAGACGTGCATCTGGGAGATGCCGACCTCCTCGCCGATCTGCGACTGGGTCATGTTCGCGAAGAACCGCAGCATGATGATCCGCCGTTCGCGCGGCGGGAGCTTGGCGAGCAGCGGCTTCAGGGACTCGCGGTACTCGACGCCCTCCAGGGCGGTGTCCTCGTAGCCCAGGCGGTCCGCGAGGGAGCCCTCGCCGCCGTCGTCCTCGGGGGCGGGGGAGTCCAGCGACGAGGCCGTGTAGGCGTTGCCCACGGCCAGCCCGTCGACCACGTCCTCCTCGGACACCCCGAGCACCGCGGCGAGTTCGGGGACGGTGGGTGAACGGTCGAGCTTCTGGGACAACTCGTCGCTGGCCTTGGTGAGGGCCAGCCGCAGCTCCTGGAGCCGGCGGGGCACCCGCACCGACCAGGAGGTGTCCCGGAAGAAGCGCTTGATCTCCCCGACCACGGTCGGCATCGCGAACGTCGGGAACTCCACGCCGCGTTCGCAGTCGAAGCGGTCGATCGCCTTGATCAGGCCGATGGTGCCGACCTGGACGATGTCCTCCATCGGCTCGTTGCGGCTGCGGAAGCGGGCCGCGGCGTACCGCACCAGCGGGAGGTTCAGCTCGATCAGGGTGTCGCGGACGTAAGCGCGTTCGGGGCTGTTCTCGTCCAGCGCGGCGAGCCGCAGGAACAGGGACCGGGACAGGGTCCGGGTGTCGATGGCAACCGGAGCGGCCGGCACCTCCGGGGGCTCGACGAGCGTGACGGACCCGGGGGCGACGGGGGATTGCGAGGTCTCGGAGCCGTGGAGCTCGGCGGGCGCGGATTCGCTCTTCGTGAGCGTGAGCACCTTCGAGCTGCCCTGTTCTGCGGACATGCCACCCCCTTGAGGTCGCTGACGGTCGGCGGCCGGCCGTTCCCGAGAGGAACGTAGCCTCCACCTGAATACCGGAGCCTGGGGTCCGGCAAACGCGCTGCCGGAAGAATGTCACATGTCGGCAACACGCTGTAGTGACTTGTCGACATCCTGTCGCGAGCCGCTCGGGGGTTTCGTGCCGATTTGATGGTAAGTGCGGCCTGTTGGGCGCGGACCGGCGCACGGAGGGTGCAACCCGATCCGGCTACGCCTCGATCCTGTTTGCGGATCGTAGTCGCGCGAAGCTCCGGGCCAGCAACCGGGACACGTGCATCTGGGAGACGCCCAGCTCCGCGCTGATCTGCGACTGGGTCAGATTGCTGTAGTAGCGCAGCAGCAGGATGCGCTGTTCCCGCTCGGGGAGTTGGACGAGCAAGTGCCGGACCAGGTCGCGGTGTTCGACCCCGTCCAGGGCCGGGTCCTCGTAGCCGAGGCGGTCCAGCAGCCCGGGCAGTCCGTCGCCCTCCTGGGCGGCCTCCAGCGAGGTCGCGTGGTACGAGCGGCCGGCCTCGATGCAGGCGAGCACCTCGTCCTCGGTGATCCGCAGCCGCTCGGCGATCTCGGCGGTGGTGGGCGAGCGCCCGAAGCTGGTGGTCAGGTCCTCCGTCGCCCCGTTGACCTGCACCCACAGCTCGTGCAGCCGGCGCGGCACGTGGACGGTGCGCACGTTGTCGCGGAAGTACCGTTTGATCTCGCCCACCACGGTGGGCATCGCGAAGGTCGGGAACTGCACGCCCCGGTCCGGGTCGAAGCGGTCGATCGCGTTGATCAGGCCGATGGTGCCGACCTGGACGACGTCCTCCATCGGCTCGTTGCGGCTGCGGAACCGGCCCGCCGCGTACCGCACCAGCGGCAGGTTGGCCTCGATCAGCGCGCAGCGCACCCGGGTGTGCTCGGGGGTGCCCGGGTCCAGGTGCCGGAGCTGCCCGAACAGGACCTGGGTGAGGGCCCGGGTGTCGGCGCCCCGGCGCGGGGGCGCGGGAGCCTCGGAGGGCGGCTCGGAGGGGGGCTCGTCCGGTGCGGGCGCGTGGGGCACGGCGGGTGCGGAGCCGGCCGGCGGGGCAGGTTCCGGGGGGGTCCGGGAGGGGGTCCGGAGCCCCCCGGGGGCACAGGGGGCGTTCCGGAGTTCATGGGGCGCGTGGGTGGGGGTGGAGGGCGCAATCTGGTGTGCATGGGGCGCGAGGGGGTGTGCATGGGGCGCAAGGTGTGCGACTGCTGTGCCGGATGGGGCGGGGGAGGCTGTGGTGTCGGACTGCTCCCCTTGCTCCTCCGGCCCCCCGGTCCGTTCGGCGGGGCCGCGGGGGGCACCGGAACCGGCGCCCGGGGTGTTCCGGGGTGGAGCCTGGCGAGGCGCAGTACTGGCCGGCACGGTCAACGCCACCCCTTCGTCGCGCTGGTCCCCCCGGGCTTCCCACGGTGGGTCACCATCCTGCAAAAGCGGTCATAGCATCACAAGACATGTGCACTGTGTGCAAGCACCCTAAAACGCCGTGTTGAGCGACGGGTTTCCCCAGGGAAAAGCCCTCCACGGTGGCCGTGGAGGGCGGGAGTGTCGCCGCTCGGTGCGCGGGGACCGGCAGGCGGTGGCGGGACCGGGAGGTCCGGGGCCCGGAGGGGCTCAGAACGGGTAGTCGACCAGGACCCAGGTCGCGAACTCGCGCCACCGGGCCGCCGCGGCCTGGTGGGCGGGGTGGTCGATGTACCGCTGGAGCGCGTCCGTGTCGGCCACCGACGAGTTGATCGCGAAGTCGTAGGCGATGGGCCGGTCGGTGACGTTCCAGGCGCACTCCCACGAGGCCAGCTCCGGGATCTGCCCGCCCAGCGCGCGGAACGCCTCGACCCCGGCGACCACGCGCGGGTCGTCGCGCCGCACGCCGTCGTTGAGCTTGAACAGGACGAGGTGACGGATCACGGGAACTCCTCGGCGGAACGGAACTCCGGCCCCGCGGGGCCGGGCGGAGGTGCGGCTACTCGCCGCCGTTGGCGACCCAGGTCATGAAGTCGCCGATGGCCCGGGCGGCGTTCGAGATGCCTTCGAAGCCTATCTGCACGTAATCCGCAGCCTGGGCCGGGTCCGTGATGATCACGTAGAGCAAGAAGACGACGACGACGTACAAAGCGATCTTTTTCGCGTGCACCACGGTGGTGCCCTCCCCTGTCGTCCAGCCTGGCACGTCCCCCGTCACCGGCGGTGCAGTGTAACCCGGGACCAACGGCCCTCCCATGGAGGCCCTTTGTCCATCGTGCGGCGGCCGGCGCTGCGGCAGGCTGTTACCCGAGCCCGGCGGGGTCTGGCAGGAACCCGCGCGGGGCTCAGGGACGAACCCCTCTGCGGGGCCCGGAGCGCACCGCGTGTCCCCTGGTGACGGTCCGGGCTTGGGGAGCGTCCTCATGGGAGGGGCGGCGAACCCCCGTCGCCGTCCCTCCCGCCAACGACCGGCCCCGTGACGCCTTCGTGGGGGAAGGCGTCACGGGGCTCATCCGTTCCCGGGGGACGGCAGCCGGGCGGCTACCGGAGGGTGCGGAGGAAGACGTCCGCCCTGCCGTTGGTGTCGCCGGGCACGAGGTCGTCGGCCGCGGAGGTGAAGACCACCCGGCGTCCGCCCGTGCTGACGGCGTCGACCCCGGCCGAGGCGGGCCGGTCGGTGACGATCTCGTCGGTGCCCGTCTCCAGGTCGCGCAGGGCGAGCGGGGCCGGTCCCGTGGTGCCGGACGGGGTGTGGAGCAGGTAGCGGCCGGTGGGGTCGATGGCCACGCCCTGCACGCCGGGGACCAGCAGGGCGGTGCCCGAGGCGGTGTCGTGGACGTGGGTGTCGGGGCCCGAGAGGTAGACGACCTTGCTGCCGTCGTCACTGAGTTGGACCAGCGACGCGGCCTTGGCCGGACCCTCGATCGGGCCGGCGACCGCGTTGCTCGTCCGCTGCCACAGGAAGACGTCCCGTTCCCCGCCGTCCTGGTAGGCGAGGACGCCGGCGTCGGCGCTGATGGACGGTCGGGTGGATGCGGTGTTGTGGACGACGTCGATGGTCCGCAGGGCGCCGCCGAGGGCGGCGTCGCGGATCTCGATGCGCTTGTTGGTCTCCGGGCGCCGGAAGCTGACGCCGAACGCCTGGTGCTCCTGGCCCGTGCCCATCGCCGCCTCGCAGGCGTGGACCGAGCAGGTGTAGGCCGTCCACCACCCCCTGTCCAGGTGCGATTGGTAGAGGGCCATGTGGTTGAACCGGTATCCCAGGTGGGCGACGATCTGCCCGTCGCTGCTGAGCATCCCCGGCCCCGCCGGGCCCCAGTCGAACTTCCTGTTCTGTCCGGTCGCCGTCTCGCGGACGAACACCGCCTCGTTCCTCCCCCCGCCGCCGGGGGTGAGGTTGTCGGCGTACGACGAGAAGACGATGCGGTGGCCGGCCGGTGCGATCGAGGCGGCGGAGGAGTCGCCGTTGGCCTGGGTGCCGTCGGTCGCGACGCTGACCCGCTCGACGCCGGTCCGGCGGTTGTCCCCCGCGTCCGCCGGCGCGGCCGAGGCCGCGCCGGGCGGCAGGACCGTGAGCGAACAGACGACGGCGACGCCCAGTGCGGCTCGCAGCCGTGTGGTGGTGCCCCGGTTCGTGTTCCCTCTCATGTTCCCCCCAGGGAGTCCCTCCACCGGTACCGCACCGGCGGAGGAGCAGCATGGAACCGCGCCGTCGATCCGCGGTCAACGCCCGTGCGCCGCGGGCCCCGTGGGGAGGCCCGGTTTCGGTCAGGTGCGAGCGGTGCCCCCGCGCCCCGGGCACACCGGGCGGCGGGGCTCCGGAACGGGGGAGGCGATCGTCACCGGGCGCCCCAGGAGAAGTCGTGTGATCCTGCGGCGCTCGGGGTGCGTCGCATGGTCGTCGTAGGTGGGTTGAGGTGTCATCGGCCCAGCACGATGTGGCCACACGGCTCGCCCCGCTGATTTCACTGCCGCAGAGGCGGGCCGTGCTTCACCCTCCGTAGAGGGTGGGCAGATCGACCAGGAGGACGTCGTCGCGCCGGGCGGCGAGTTCGGCCAGGTCGGGGTGGAAGCCGTGCAGGGAGTACAGGGCCAGGGTGGTGCCATCGATGTCGTACCCCTGTTCGGCGAGGAGGGTGCGGATGTGTTCCAGTCGCTGGAGGTCGCCGGTTCCCCGGCGGGCGGAGGTCGCCTTGGCCTCGCCGAGGAGGGCGATCCTCGCCCGGGGCGTCTGTGGGCGCTCGCCGGCGGCCAGGGCGATGACATCGACCTCGTGCTTCGTCCGGGCGGCCTGGTCGGCGACCTCGGTCGTACCGATCGGGCCGGGCAGTCCACTGGGCAACAGGGTGTGGGCGTAACGGCGGGTGAAGTCGCGGGCCAGGTCCTCGAAATGCGGGCCGAGGATCTTGGAGTTGAAGGTCGGAGCGGCCTGCTGCCACACCTGCTCGACGAAGCCCTGTTCCACGGCGGCTGCCTGCGGCAGGGTGATCAGTTGATTGAAGCGGATGACCGGGTCGGCGAGGGTGATGACCGGATGCCGGGCGCGGAGGATGTCCTGTTCCCGCTGGATGTACCCGGTGGACTCCAGTACGCCGAGCGGGTGTGCGACGGCAGTGCGCGGGCGTTCCAGAGCCGCACCGACCTTGCTGGGGGTCGTGGCCCCGTTCGCGATCGCGGTGAGGGTGTCGTAGTACAGCGTGTGCTGCGTGATCCTCGGATCCTCGCGCAGCAGATGCTCGGTCTCGGTCCGTGAGTACACCGCCCGGCCCGGGTCAAGGAGCGTCCGGGCAAGCCATCCGTCGAATCCGTCGTCGGGGTGCGGGCGGGCGGCCACCGGACGGTAGCCGGGTGCCCCGCCGAGAACGGCGTGTACCTTCAGCGCGGTCAGCTGGTCTTCGATCTGCCAGAAGTCCCGGCTGGCCCGGTAGTCGAAGGGGCCGAGGCGCACGTCGACGACGGCCCGGCCGCGCAGCGGTTTCGTCCCTGAGAGCAGCTCGTGCATGACGCTCATCGCGGAGCCGCACAGGATCAGGCGCGGGCCCGGTCCGGCCCCGGGCCGGGCGCCGCGCTGACGCTCGTCGTAGAGCTGCTGGAGCAGCCCTGGGATCTCGGGTGAGTGCTGGAGCAGATACGGCAGCTCGTCGATCACCAGCAGGGGGTGTGGTGAACGGGCTGCCACATCGAGGGCGTTGGACAGCACGTCACGCCAGTCCGTCAGCCGCAGACTCCCCGGCCGCAGGCCGGCGTGGGTGGCGACCGCGTCACTGAACCGCTGGATCGCGGGCAGCCGCCCCTCTTCCCGGACCGCCGTCACATACAGACCGCCGACCTGCTCGGACAGGGCGTGAAGCAGGTACGACTTCCCGTGCCTCCGCCTCCCGGACACGATGCCGAGCCGCATCGCGGGATCCGGATCAGTGAGGAACTCCGTGAGAAGACCCCACTCCCGGTTCCGGTCCACCACATCGTCCGGCTTGGTCGGCAGATTGCTCTTCACTGGGTCTCCAGCACATCCACTACGACGGATTTCGTCCACATCCACTGCGACGGATTTCGTCTAAGTCTACTTAGACAGAATCCGTCGTGCTGGGATTCATCGGGCCTGCCCCAGGCGTGGCGTAGAGGGATCGACGGGGACGGGGCGACCGGACATGCCTCGTGCCCAGGCCCGGCAAGGAGGAGGGAGGAGGCGGGAGGGCCGCCGTGCTGGCACATCACCACGCAGAACACCCCCTGATCGCGTTTCCGCAGATCAGAGGGTGTGAGAGCGGTAGCGGAGGGATTTGAACCCGTTCACGTGACCGGTCTCACCTGCGGTTTTTCCTGAGAGTCGGAAAAAAATCGGGGCGTTTCCACCCTCCTCAATCCCGCTCGATCCGTTTCCGTCGGGTTCGGTGTTGACGTGTCAACACCGGATGGAGGGGGTTCCGGGAGGGAACGCGGCCCCGGGTGGTTCCTCCAAGGCGGGTGATTCGTTGACGGGGAGAATCGAGTGGGCAGCACCTCACTCCATCCGCATGTGACCGGACATGAGCAGGCTCAGCAGTTCCTCGCGGTACGCATCGAGTGCCATGACGATCGCGGAGTGACTCCGGAGCCGTTCATCCAGCAGGTACAAGGTGTGGCCGATCTTCTCGCGCTCTGCTTCGGGCGGCAGCGGCACAGGCAACTTGGCCAGATCGTTGGCGGAGAGTGATCGTACGGCTGTTCCCGTAGCCCAGCGGTCGATCCAGCTCTGCGCTGCCGGGCTTGTCAGGAAGCCGAGGAGATAGGTGGACCAGGAAGGAGTGAGGGGGCGGATTCTCATCAGGTGAGTGCCGAACAGCCAGCCGTTCTCGGCGTCCGTGACCAGGGCGCAACGCCCCACGGTGCCACTGCGTGTCATCACCAGGTCCCCGGCTTGGAGCCGGTACTTCGCGTATGCCTCAGCCGCCTGCGGGGACAGCACCTCGGTGTCCTGGTGCAGAAGGCGATGGCCGCTGATGTTTCTCGCGCGAGCTACCCGGGGCCCCTCTCCACCTTGATCCTTTCTGCCCTGCCATGGGCCTCCTGGACCAATAGAGATCTTGGCCAGGTCTCCGAACGGGGCCTCCGACCAACCGGGGGGAAGGTCCGTGCCTGGTTCGCGAGTGGGGATCACGAGATCCCCGGTCCTCTGACCACCGGACCACTCCAGCTCGGCTTCGAGCGCTTTGAGCCGGTCTGCGGCCGACCTCAACCGTTCCATCCGCAGCGCGACGGGCTGTCGGGTGGCATCCGCGGCGATGAGCGGCGTGTCCGGTACGACGGCGGTCTGCGGAGTGAGCCGATACCCCCGGTCACGTATCTCCGCGAGCCCGAGGGCCCGGCTGGGCACGGAGACGGTGCCGCCGGAGCACCGTTTGCCGGTGACCTCCCCGCCCCGCCAGGCGATGTAGGCGTCGACCAGCACCGAGATGTCCGTCTCGGAGAGCTCACGTGAGGCCGGGCCCGTCATGACACCGAGCGCTGATCCGTCGATGAAGAGAACGTCCGGGCGACGGACCTTCGGTCTGGTCAGTATCCATACGCTGACAGGGATCGACGTATTCGTGAACAATTGGGATGGCAGTGCGACGATGCATTCGACGACACCGTCCTCCACCATCGCGGTGCGAATCTTCCGTGCGCGGCCCCCGACGAAGGCAGCGCCATTCGGCATCACCACGGCCGCTCGCCCGCCCGGGGCGAGTCGGGACACCACATGCTGGAGCCAGGCGAAGTCGCCTCGGGACCCGGGCGGCCCATAGTGCCAGTGCTGTTCCCCGGCGGCGGTCGAGAGCTTGAACCCGAAGGGTGGATTGGTGGCGATCCAGTCCGCGCCGTTCTGCCACCCCGGTTGGGGAGCGGTCGCCTCGACCTCCATGCCGTACGCGAGTTCCGCTCGTTCCGTTTCATGGAGAGCGAGGTTCATCCGGGCGAGGGCCAAGGCGTCGCTGCCGGGAGAGGTACCCGTAACGTGAGGTGTCGCTTCGGCAGGCAACGTGGCCAGCATGGCCGTCAGTACTTCTCCGGCCCGGCAGAACGGGTCGTGCACATGTGCCGGCGGGGGGCCCGTGGCTGCCAGCAACAGGGCCATTGTCCGCGCCACGGACCTCGGGGTGAAGAACTCGCCCCCGTCCCGCCGCCCGTGTGCGCTGCGGTAGTGATCGACCAGCAGGTCGAACACTTCCGCGCACTCCACCCGTGACGTCGGCCCCTGACGGAAGAAGACTTCTGCGAGGGCCGTGCTCCCCTCGTGGCCTGTGATGCGCTGGTTGAAATCAAATACGTGCTGTGCGGCCCCGACCAGGGACATCGCCGACGATCGGGCGTCGTGATCGCTACCCCACACGAACACCATGGCGAGCAGCAGTTTCAGATACTCGTCGGATACCACCTCTCCGCGGAACCGATCCTGCTGGGACAGGAGGCCACGAACGAACTCCGGCGAGCTGAAGCGGTTGTCACCCAGTGCCTGGCGGAATCGATGACCGAATGTCGTACCCGGCAGCTCGCCGTCCCGCCGTCCGCTCACCGCGATGGTGCGCCGGTCCAGCCAGGCGGCGATCTCGTTGGCCCTGAAGACATCGACGCCCGGTCGATCGAGCGATGGCACTGGCTGGGGGAAGTCCGAATGCCGACGCTCCCAGTTGGTCACGGCAGGGCGCTGGACGCCGGTGAGGCGCGCGATGTCGCTGCGGGTGACGGTGATCCGGCCGAGATTCGTCACGGGTGATTCCTCCGAATCAGAAGCGGGTGGGCCGGGTGCCGTCGAGGGTGGCCGCGCGGTCGGCCAGTACCCCGGGGAAACGGTCCATTCCCTTCGCCTCCGCCATCAGCTCGGGACTGAGGTAGCCGAGCATCCGGTAGATCTTGACATGGTCGGCCGAGAGGTCACGGTGGTGTACGGGTTCGTGATGCATGATCCTGTTCCGCATCAGTACCAGAGAGGACAGTCCGTCGTGGAGGCTCCTGCGCGGCTGGTCCAGAAAGGGAAACGCCCGGTGAAGGGTGGGTACCCAGAGACTCCGGTCGTAGCGTCGGCTCAGCAGGGAGACCCAGAAGCCGAATGAGAGCTCCGCCATCACGCTGTCCGGTGCAGGGACGATTCCCCGCCGCCCGCACTTCCGGTGGGCATCCGTTACGAGGCGCTGGGCCTGCTGGTCGAGAGGGGCCGCGTGCCACCAGTCCGGGCGACCGTACCGGTCGGTCAACTGATCGTGCAGGGCGTTGCGCAGTGCCAGTTCGAGACAGTGCAACGGGCCGTAGAGAGCAGCGGCGGCCTCGACGTTCCACCAGTACAAGCGAACTGCGGTCCGCGGCTGCCCCTGCGCGGCCAGGAGGTACTTGCTCAGACGCGGCCGGGAGAATGCCCGGACCAGCCACACCGGCAGCTTGTCGATCATGAGTGTCCCCCTCTGGACATGGCTCCGCCCCGCGGTGCCGTTACAGGATTGGGCGGCGGTGGTACCGTGAACACGAAAGCCCCGGGTCCGCCTCTGCTCTGCATGCCGCCCGGGGCACGGCCTCGACGAACCCCCGGCAATGCTCATCAGCTGCCGGGGGTTCGCTGTTTCCCCCTCGTTCTGCGGCGTGATGAAGGTAGCGAAGGCCGCGGAGAGTGCGCAAGCGCAGTGAGGTGCGCTGGAAATTGTTAATGGTCGTGGAGGTGAGGCCGCAGTGGACGGTATTGCCCGGGGGTGGAGTGGGGAGACATGTCACGTCGCGATGCAAAACACCCCCTGATCGCGTTTCCGCAGATCAGGGGGGTGTGAGAGCGGTAGCGGAGGGATTTGAACCCTCGGTGACGGGTTACGCCACACTCGCTTTCGAGGCGAGCTCCTTCGGCCGCTCGGACACGCTACCGGGAGAGACCCTACCCCAAGGTGGGGCGTGCGCCGAAATCCGGTTGCCGCCCGGTCCGGGGCGGTGGGGCGGGGGTCAGCGGCCGGTGCGGAAGAAGTCGGTGAGCAGTCGGCCGCATTCCTCGGCGAGAACGCCGGCGACGACCTCCGGGCGGTGGTTGAGCCGGCGGTCGCGGACCACGTCCCAGAGGGAGCCGGCGGCGCCGGCCTTCTCGTCGCGGGCACCGTAGACCACGCGGTCCAGACGGGACTGGACGAGGGCGCCCGCGCACATCGTGCAGGGCTCCAGGGTGACCACCAGGGTGCAGTCGGCGAGGCGCCAGTCGCCGAGCGCGGTGGCCGCCCGCCGGATGGCGACGATCTCCGCGTGGCCCGTGGGGTCGCCGGTGGCCTCCCGGTCGTTGTGGCCGGTGGCGAGGGTGTCGCCCCGCGGGCCCAGCACCACGGCGCCCACCGGGACGTCGCCCCCGGCGAGTGCCGCCCGTGCCTGCTCCAGGGCCGTCCTCATGGCCCCTTCCCAGGGGCCGCGCACCGCATCGCTCACGGTGGCCAACCTACCGGCGCCCGGCGGCACCGGCGCCCGCCACCGGGCCGGTGCCGCCGGGCCGCACGGTCAGCGCACCGCTTCGAGGAGCTCCGAGGCCCCGAGGGCCTCGGCGATCCCGCCCAGGGCGTCGCCCGGGTCGAGCGCGCGCAGTTCCCGGTCGGAGACGCCGAGGTCGTCGAGGAGGTTCGCGTCCCCGAGGGGTCCGGTGGCCACCGCCTCCTCGGCGTCGGTCCCGGCCCCGGACTCCTCTCCTCCGGAGGTCGAGCCCTCCGGCTCACCGTCCTCCGTGCCGTCGAGATCGAGGGAGTCGAGGTCGACGTCGTCGTCGCCGTACTCCCGTCCGATCAGTTCGTTCGTCAGGATCTCCCCGTACGAGCTGCGGGACGCGGCGACGGCGTCCGAGACGTACAGACGGGGGTCGTCCTCACCGTCGACCCGGACGACCCCGAACCACGCGTCCTCCTGTTCGAGGAGGACGAGGACCGTGTCGTCGTCCTGCGAGGCTTCGCGGGCCAGGTCGGTCAGGTCCGACAGGGACTCCACATCGTCCAGTTCCGTGTCGCTCGCTTCCCACCCGTCTTCGGTGCGCGCGAGCAGTGCGGCGAAGTACACCGTGACTCTCCCACTGGTCTGAGGCGTGCCGCTTGGGGTTCCCCCCGGCGGAGGTTGCGGGTGGGGCCAACGGTACGCGTGCCCCGCCCAGTCGGAATCGTGGCAGAAACCGGAGCGGGAGGAGGGGTCTTCGGCTCGCTGCGTGCGCGTCGCGTGCTCCGCCCGGGGTGCGCGCCACCTCGGGCGACCGCCGCCGCGACCCTCCGCGCGCCCTCGCGAGCCGGTTCCCGCCCGGGCGGGAACCGGGTCCCGGGCCCTCTGGGCGTCCCGTGCGGGGCGGCGGGGCGGGATCCTCCGGACCCCGGGAACGTGTTCGGCGTCACGTTCGTGTCGGCCGCGGCGGTGCGGGGGATCAGCCCCGGAACGTCCGCATGCGCATCGCTTGTCGCATCCGTGCCGCGCGCGCCCGGCGGGGCCGCACCCGGCGGCGCAGTTCCCTCGCCTCGACGAGTTCGCGGAGGAACTGGGCGCGGCGCCGGCGGCGTTCGGCGTCGACGGGCGGGGTTCCGGCGTTCTCCGCACCATTGCGGGATCGTTTCGGCATGACGTCTCACTCCCCGGCGGTCCGCGGGCGGTCCGCCGGTTGCTCGGGGACGGTGTGGGACGCGCCTTCCCCCGATCGGCGGTTTCGATGCCGGAATCGGCTGCTCGGGCCCCGGTTACTGTGGGGGGATGCGTCTCCACGTCGTCGACCACCCCTTGGTCGCCCACAAGCTCACCACCCTGCGCGACCGCCGCACGGACACCCCGACCTTCCGGCGGCTCGCCGACGAACTGGTCACCCTGCTCGCCTACGAGGCGACCCGCGACGTGCGGACCGAACGGGTGAGCATCGAGACGCCGGTCTGCCCGACCGCGGGGGTGAAGCTCTCCCACCCCCGTCCGCTGGTGGTGCCGATCCTGCGGGCCGGGCTCGGGATGCTGGACGGCATGGTGCGCCTGCTGCCCACCGCCGAGGTGGGCTTCCTGGGCATGATCCGCGACGAGGAGACCCTCCAGGCGTCCACGTACGCCACCCGGATGCCGGAGGACCTCTCCGGCCGTCAGGTGTACGTCCTGGACCCGATGCTGGCGACCGGCGGCACGCTCGTGGCCGCCATCCGGGAGCTGATCCGCCGCGGCGCCGACGACGTCACGGCCGTGGTGCTGCTGGCCGCGCCGGAGGGCGTCGCGGTGATGGAGCGGGAACTCGCGGGGACGCCGGTCACCGTCGTCACGGCCTCGGTGGACGAGCGCCTCAACGAGGCGGGCTACATCGTGCCGGGCCTCGGTGACGCCGGCGACCGGATGTACGGCACCGCCGAGTAGTCCCGGGCGCCCCTGCGCCGCGGGGCCGCCGTTCGGCGGGCCCGCGGGCGGGTCAGCGGCGGCAGTCCGCCGACCGGTCGGCGGACGGCGCGGGGCTCGGCGCCGGGTCGGTCAGTGCGGCGAGGGCGCGGGCGGCGGCGGCCTCGGGGGCCAGCTTGCCGAAGGCCGTGCCGATGATCAGGTCGACCTCGGCGGAGGCCCGGCCGTCGGTGCGCTGCTGGGCCTCGGCGAGCTGGGCGGCGAGCACCGGCAGCGCGGTCTTCGCGGTGGACTTCCCGCCGAGGAGCAGCGCCGGACCGGGCACCTTCTTGTCGTACTGCCGGGTGGCGTTGCCCACCTCGCCGATGGTGAAGCCGCGTTTGCGCAGCTCGTCGGCGGTCTTCTTGGCGAGGCCGCTGCGCGGGGTCGCGTTGAGGACGTTGACCTTGACCGCGGCGGGCTTCGGGAGGACGACCGCGCGGGGCTTCGCCGGGGCCGGCTCCTTCCGGGCGGCGTCCTCCGCGCAGCCGGAGGCGGCACTGGCCCGGTCCCCGCCGCCGGTGAAGACGTCCACGAGCTGGAGGGTGCCCCAGCCGATCACGCCCGCGGCGGTGAGGGAGGCGACGCAGGCCAGGACGACCCTGCCGCGGCGGGGCCCCCGCCGCATCCGCGGGTACTTGCCCCCGGTGATGCGGTACTCGCCGCCCATGCCGGGGGGTGTGAGCATGCTCATGTGCGCAGCGTAGTGCCGTGCGCCGGCAATGCCTACTAAACGATCATCCGAGGGTGAACCCCGTGACCCGAAAGGGGCAAGGACGCGGCGCCGCCGTGACCCGGGGCCACGGCGGGTGCGGCTCAGTCGAGTTCGAGGACGCGGGCGTGCAGGACCTGTCGTTGTTGGAGTGCGGCCCGGACCGCCCGGTGCAGCCCGTCCTCCAGGTACAGATCGCCCCGCCACTTCACCACGTGGGCGAAGAGGTCCCCGTAGAAGGTCGAGTCCTCGGCGAGGAGCGTCTCCAGGTCGAGTTGGCCCTTGGTCGTCACGAGCTGATCGAGGCGGACCGGGCGTGGCGCGACGTCCGCCCACTGCCGGGTGCTCTCCCGGCCGTGGTCGGGGTACGGCCGGCCGTTTCCGATGCGCTTGAAGATCACACGGAAAGCCTACCGGTCAAGCCTCTCCGGGCGCAGCCAAGGCGGGCCGGTGCGAAGCTGGTGCATAGCGCACATCGGGGGATCAATGCGGCGGCGTTCGCGGCGCCGGACCGGGAAACAGGGGCCTGAACGATGAGTGAGAGCCAGTCGAACGCGGCGCCGTCCCCCGGAGCCGGGCCCCCTCCCGCCGACGGGACGCTGCCCGCGCCGGCCCGGGAGATCGCCGCCGGGTACGCCTTCGCCGGCCCGGCGCTGGACCTCGGGGCGCTGGTGTGGGACGGCGCCTGCCGACCGGACGCCCCGGTGCGGCTGCCGCTGACGGTGCTCAACCGGCACGGGCTGGTCGCGGGGGCCACCGGCACCGGCAAGACCAAGACGCTGCAACTGATCGCGGAGCAGCTCTCCGCGCAGGGCGTGCCGGTGTTCCTCGCGGACGTGAAGGGCGACCTGTCCGGGATCTCGGCGCCGGGGGAGCCGGGCGAGCGGGTGCGCGCCCGGGCCGCCGAGGTGGGGCAGGCGTGGGAGCCGGGCGGCTGTCCCACCGAGTTCTACGCACTGGGCGGGCTCGGGCACGGGGTGCCGCTGCGGGCCACCGTCACCAGCTTCGGGCCGGTGCTGCTGGCGAAGGTGCTCCAGCTGAACCGGACCCAGGAGCAGTCGCTCGGGCTGGTGTTCCACTACGCGGACGGCAAGGGGCTGGAACTGGTCGACCTGAAGGACCTGCGGGCGGTGGTGGCCTTCCTCGTCTCCGACGAGGGGAAGGGGGAGCTGAAGTCGATCGGCGGGCTGTCCAGCGCCACCGCCGGGGTGATCCTGCGGGCGCTCACCGCCTTCGAGCAGCAGGGGGCCGGGGTGTTCTTCGGGGAGCCGGAGTTCGACACCGGCGAGTTCCTGCGGGTCTCGGCGGAGGGGCTCGGGACGGTGTCGCTGCTGGAGCTGCCGGCGGTGCAGGACCGGCCGCAGCTCTTCTCCACCTTCCTGATGTGGCTGCTCGCCGACCTGTACCACGACCTGCCGGAGGTGGGCGACCTCGACCGGCCCAAGCTGGTGTTCTTCTTCGACGAGGCGCACCTGTTGTTCACCGGGGCGTCCACGGCGTTCCTGGAGGCGATCACGCAGACGGTGCGGCTGATTCGCTCCAAAGGGGTGGGGGTGTTCTTCGTGACCCAGACGCCGAAGGACGTGCCCGCCGAGGTGCTCGGGCAGCTCGGCAACCGGGTGCAGCACGCACTGCGGGCGTTCACTCCGGAGGACCAGAAGGCGCTGCGGGCGACGGTGCGGACCTTCCCCCGCTCCCCGTACGACCTGGAGGAGTTGCTGACCTCCCTGGGCACCGGCGAGGCCGTGGTGACGGTGCTCGGCGAGAGCGGGGCGCCCACTCCGGTGGCGGCGACCCGGCTGCGGGCCCCCGAGTCGCTGATGGGTCCGGTGCCGGTGGACGCCTTGGACGCGGCGGTGCGCGGTTCGGCGCTGTACGGGCGGTACGCGCAGGCCGTGGACCGGGAGTCGGCGTACGAGAAGCTGAACGCCCGGGCGCCCGCGCCGGCGCCCGAACCGGTCCGTGAGCCGGCGCCCGCGCCCGGTGCCCCGGCTGGTGCCGGGGCGGGACGGGAGCGGGCGGAGCCCTCGTTGGTGGACCAGGTGGTGGGCAGCGGGGTGTTCACGTCCCTGACCCGGTCGCTGGGGACACAGTTGGGGCGGGAGATCAGCCGTTCGTTGTTCGGGACCGCCCGGCGGCGGTGAGCGGGCCGCGGCCCGGCCTGGTGTGCGGGGCCGGGCCCCGGGCCGCATGATCGGAGCATGGACGTGAACCTTCACCTCGCGCAGGAGCCGGCGGCGGACGCCTTGCTGAGCCGTAGTCCGCTGGCCGCGCTCGTGGGGATGCTGCTGGACCAGCAGGTGCCGATGGAGTGGGCCTTCGCCGGGCCGCACACGATCGCGCAGCGGATGGGGCGGGAGGACCTGGACGCGCACGAGATCGCCGAGCAGGACCCGGAGGCGTTCGCCGAGCTGCTGGCGCGCAAGCCCGCGGTGCACCGCTATCCGGGGTCGATGGCGGGGCGGGTGCAGAACCTGTGCCGGTACCTGGTGGAGCAGTACGACGGGCGGGCCGAGGCGGTGTGGGAGGACGCGGGCAGCGGACGGGAACTGGCGAAGAGGCTGGGCGAGCTGCCGGGGTTCGGCAAGCAGAAGGCGCAGATCTTCCTGGCGCTGCTGGGCAAGCAGTTGGGGGTGCGGCCGACGGGGTGGCGGGAGGCGGCCGGGGAGTACGGGGCCGAGGGGAGCTACCGGTCGGCGGCCGACATCACCGGGCCCGAGTCCTTGGCCCGGGTGCGGGCCCACAAGCAGGAGGCGAAGGCGGCGGCCAAGCGGGCCGGGGGAGCCTGAGGCAGGGGCGTGCGTAAGGGGCGGAACCGGGCTGAGAGCCGCCACAGCCCGGGTCCGCCGACGGGCGCACGGTCACTGGGAAGGACCGTGCGACCACTCCCGCCGCTGGCGCCGGATGCCGGTGCCCGGTGTGCCGGAGAGATCCGGGGGAGTGGGCCGGACCTCCATCACCGCGCTCCTCGCGTCGTCAGGTGCCCCCGGGGTGACTCGTAACCCCGGGGGCGTTGAAGTTAGGTTAGCCTAACCTCAGGTGATCTGGCGAGTCCGGAGGAAGGACCGGGTGTCGGGACCGTTCGGGCCCTGCGGGTCGATCAGGAACCGTGGACGTACCTCCGCAGGTGGCGGGCGGTCAGGGACCGTTCCGCGCCCGGGTGGCCGTCGGCGCTGCCGACGAGTTCGGTCGGGGTGCCGGTGAACACCACCTGGCCGCCGTCGTGGCCGCCGCCCGGACCGATGTCGATGATCCAGTCGGCGTGGGCCATCACCGCGAGGTGGTGCTCGATGACGATGACCGAGTTGCCGTCGTCCACCAGCCGGTCCAACAGGGCGAGCAGCTTGTCCACGTCGGCCAGGTGCAGCCCGGTGGTGGGCTCGTCCAGGATGTACGTCGAGGACTTCTCCGCCATGTGGATGGCCAGCTTCAGGCGTTGGCGCTCGCCGCCGGAGAGGGTGTTCAGCGGCTGCCCGAGCCGCAGGTAGCCGAGCCCGACGTCGTTCAGCCGGGACAGGATGCGGTGCGCCGGGCCGGTGGGGAAGAAGGCGTGCGCCTCGGCGGCCGACATGCCGAGCACCTCGCTGATGTTCTTGCCGTCCAGCCGGTACTCCAGCACCTCGGGCGTGTACCGCCGCCCCTCGCACTGCTCGCACACGGAGGCCACCCCGGCCATCATCGCCAGGTCGGTGTAGACCAGGCCGACGCCGTTGCATCCCGGGCAGGCGCCCGCCGAGTTGGCGCTGAACAGGGCCGGCTTGACGCCGTTGGCCTTGGCGAAGGCGGTGCGGATCGGGCTCAACAGGCCCGTGTAGGTGGCCGGGTTGGAGCGGCGCGAGCCGCGGATGGGCGCCTGGTCGGCGACCACCACCCCGTCGCGGTGCGCGAGGTGGCCGTGGATCAGGGAGCTCTTGCCGGAGCCGGCGACCCCGGTGACCACGGTGAGCACGCCGAGCGGCACGTCCACCGAGACGTCCCGGAGGTTGTGCAGGGTGGCGTGCTCGATGGACAACTGCCCGGTGGGCTTGCGGACCTCGGTGCGCAGCGCGGCCCGGTGGCCCAGGTGGCGGCCGGTGAGGGTGTCCGAGGCGCGCAGCCCGGCCACGTCGCCGGAGTACTGGAGCAGCCCGCCGTCCGATCCGGCGCCGGGGCCGAGGTCCACCACGTGGTCGGCCATCTCGATGACCTCGGGCTTGTGCTCCACCACCAGCACTGTGTTGCCCTTGTCGCGCAGGCGCAGCAGGAGGCCGTTCATCCGCTGGATGTCGTGCGGGTGGAGTCCGGTGGTGGGCTCGTCGAAGACGTAGGTCACGTCGCTGAGCGCGGAGCCGAGGTGGCGGACCATCTTCACCCGCTGGGCCTCGCCGCCGGAGAGGGTGCCGGAGGTGCGGTCGAGGCTGAGGTAGCCGAGGCCGATCTCCACCAGCGAGTCCAGCAGGTGGACCAGTCCGGCCAGCGCCGGGGCGACCGAGGGGGCGTCGATCCCGCGCAGGAACGCGACCAGGTCGCTGATCTGGAGGGCGGCGCACTCGGCGATGTTGCGGCCGTCGATCCGGGACTCCAGCACGGCCCGGTTGAGTCGGGCGCCGGCGCAGTCGGGGCAGGTGGCGAAGACGACGGCGCGGTCCACGTAGGCCCGGACGTGCGACTGCATCGACTCGCGGTCCTTGGAGAGGAACGAGCGCTGGATGCGGGGGATCAGGCCCTCGTAGGTGAGGTTGCTGGTGCCGACCTTCACCTTGGTGGTCGGCTTGTGCAGCAGGTCGTGCAGTTCGGTCCCGGTGAACTCCGCGACCTTCTTCGCCGGGTCGTAGAAGCCGGACTCGGCCAGCACCTTCCACGGCCAGGAGTCGACGGCGTACCCCGGGACCAGCACGGCGCCCTCGTTCAGCGAGAGCGAGCGGTCCACCACCTGGTCGACGTCGATCTCGGAGACCTGGCCGAGGCCCTCGCAGGTCGGGCACATGCCCTCGGCGTTGTTGAAGCTGAAGGCGTGGGCCGGGCCGGCGGGCGGGGTCCCGATCCGGCTGAAGACGATCCGCAGCAGGGTGTACGCGTCGGTGGCGGTGCCCACCGTGGAGCGGGAGTTGGCGCCCATCCGCTCCTGGTCGACGACGATCGCCGCGCTCAGACCGCGCAGCGCGTCCACGTCGGGGCGGTTGGGCGGCGGCATGAACGACTGGATGAAGCTGGTGTACGTCTCGTTGATCAGCCGCTGGGACTCCGCAGCGACGGTGCCGAAGACCAGGGAGGACTTGCCGGAGCCGGAGACCCCGGTGAAGACGGTCAGCCGGCGCTTGGGTATGTCGACGTCGACGCCGCGCAGGTTGTTCTCGCGGGCGCCGCGGACCTCGATGTGGTGGTGGCCGTCGGCCGCGGTGTGCCGCGCGGCGTCGGGGGGCGTGCCGCCCGGGGTGGTGGTGCGGTGTTGGTGGTCGGCCTCGGCCGGCATGACTCTCCTCGGGCGCCTGGCGGCGGCGTGCTGGGCCGCCTGCGGGTGGTGTCGGCGGCCCAGGGTACAGGAAACTGAATACGCTGTACGCAAATGGTGTGGGCAGGCCCCGGGCCGTTCCCGCCGGTCGGCGGGGCGTCACCCGGACGGCGCCCGCGGGTCGCCGGCCGGCCGCCCCCGGCGGAACGTGGGGACGTCGTGTCCTTCCCCAGACCAACCGGACGGTGCGAGGTGGCCGAGTGAGCGCGATGGACGTACCGGAGGACGCCCCCCGTGGGACGGCACGGGAGGAATCCCGGGCCGCCGCGGCCAAGGGGGCGGCCAACCCCACCCTCACCTGGGTCATCCTGGCCCTGATGACCACCGCATCGGTGGCCAGCCTGCGGGCCGCCCCCACCATGGCCGTCTACGGCCTGGCCTGCGTGTTCCTCTACCTGCTGCCGGCGATCGTCTTCCTGCTGCCGACCTCCCTGGTCTCCGCGGAACTCGCCTCCGGCTGGAGCGGCGGCGTCTACCGCTGGGTCAGCGAGGGGCTCTCCAAGCCGCTGGGCTTCCTCGCCGTCTGGTGCCAGTTCGCCATGACGATCTTCTACTACCCCAGCCTGTTGGCCTTCGTCGCCAGCACCATCGCCTACATCATCGATCCGGCGCTCGCCGCCAACGGCGTCTACACCGCCATCGTGATCATGGTCCTGTACTGGACGGGCGTGTGGGTCTCCTCCCGGGGCACCAAGACCCTGGCCGGACTCTCCTCCTGGGGCCTGATCATCGGCACCCTGGTGCCCGGCACCCTGCTGGTGGTCCTCGGGCTGGTCTTCCTCGGCCAGGGCAACCCGTCCGCCGCGCCGATGGACGCCGCCAACCTCTTCCCCCAGTGGACGGGCCTCGCCAGTCTCGTCCTCATCGTCAACAACTTCCTCAGCTACTCCGGCATGGAGATGAACGCCGTCCACGTGTCCTCGCTGAAGGACCCGCCGCGCGAGTTCCCCAAGTCGATGTTCCTCGCCATGGGGCTGGTGCTGCTGATCTTCATCCTGCCCGCGCTGGCCATCAGCTGGGTGGTGCCCGCCGACCAACTCAGCCTCACCGCCGGCGTGATGCAGGCGTTCGACGCCTTCTTCTCGTACTTCCACATCGGCTGGCTCACCCCGATCGCGGCCGTCGCGCTCATCGCCGCCTCCCTCGGAGGCATGCTCACCTGGCTCGCCGGCCCCTCCAAGGGCCTGCTGCTGATCTCCCGCGAGGAGGGCTACCTGCCGCCCTTCCTCCAGAAGCTCAACCAGCACGGCATCCAGCAGAACATCCTGGTCACCCAGGGCGTCGTGACCACCGCCATCGCCCTGATGTACGCGCTGATCCCCAACGTCTCCAGCGTCTACTGGATCTTCTCGGTGATCACCACCCAGGTGTACCTGATCGTCTACCTGCTGATGTTCGTCGCAGCGGTACGGCTGCGCAGGACCCAGCCCGACCACCCGCGCGGCTACCGCGCGCCCGCCCTGCCCCTGCTGTGCGCGGTCGGACTGCTCGCCTCCCTGGCCGCGCTCGCCATCGGCTTCGTGCCCTCCTCCCAGTTCGGCGGCGGCAGCGTGTGGGCCTACGTCGGCATCGTCGGCGGCGGCCTGGTCGTCCTCGGCCTGCTGATCCCGTTCGCCTTCCTCAAGCTCCGCAAACCCAGTTGGCGCACCCACGTCGGCGAGGACGCCGCCGAGGGAGAGGGGAGGACCGCATGAGCCCCACCCGCTTCGCGAACCAGCACAAGTGGATCTACATAGGCGCGATCCTGCTGCTCGTCGCCCTGGTCGTCATCGGCATCGTCCAGTACGAGGCCGTGCGCACCACCAACGAGGCCCAGAAGAAGGCCGAGCAACTCGCAGACATGCTGGAGGCGGACGGCTTCCGGCGTCCCGACCCCGAAGCCGTCGCCCGCACCCTCGGCACCGACGGCGGGCCCGTCTGCCAGGACCCCGACGCCGCCCTCAAGTCCGCGCTGTGGAAGGTCAACCTCTCCAACGGCGCCACCGGCCCCGGCCAGCGCCCGGTGATCTCCGACCGGCAGGTCGTCGAGGCCGAGGCGATCGTCCTCGGCGTCTACTGCCCCGACCAGCTGAAGCAGATCCAGGACCGCATCGACGACCTCAAGACCTCCGACACCGTCAGGCGGTGACCGATGACCGACCACCCCACCCCCGACCCGGACGGGCTGGGCGCGGCCGTCGCCGCCCTGATGGACCGGGCCCGCACCGACCTCGCCGACCTGGTCGCCATCCCCTCCGTCGCCGACCCCCGCCAGTACCCGCCCGAGGAGTGCGCCCGGGCCGCCCGCTGGGTCGCCGACGCCTTCGCCGCGGTCGGACTGCGCGACGTCCACCTCGCCGAGACCCCGGACGGCAGCCACGCCGTCATCGGCCACCGACCGCCCCCGCCCGGCGCCCCCACCGTCCTGCTCTACTGCCACTACGACGTGCAACCCCCGCTCGGCGAGGACGCCTGGCACTCCCCGCCGTTCACCCTCACCGAACGCGAGGGCCGCTGGTACGGGCGGGGCACCGCCGACTGCAAGGGCAACATCGTCATGCACCTCACCGCGCTGCGCGCGCTCGGCGAGGACGGCATCCCGGTGGGGCTGAAGTTCGTCGCCGAGGGCTCCGAGGAACAGGGCACCGGCGGGCTGGAGCAGTACGTCGCCCAGCACCCCGAGGAACTCCTCGCCGACGCCCTGCTGGTCTGCGACACCGGCAACGCCGCGGTCGGCGTCCCCACCGCCACCACCTCGCTGCGCGGGCTCGCCAACGTGGTGGTCACCGTGACCACCCTCGCCGGCGAGATCCACTCCGGCATGTTCGGCGGCCCCGCCCCCGACGCCCTCGGCGCCCTGGTGCAGGCCCTCGCCTCGCTGCGCGACCCGGACGGCGGCACCCGGATCGACGGACTCCCCGCGGACGGCACCTGGGACGGCGTCGGCTACGAGGAGGAGCAGTTCCGCCGCGACGCCGGCGTCCTCGACGGGGTGCGGCTCACCGGCACCGGCACCGTCGCCGACCGGCTCTGGGCCCGGCCCGCGGTCACTGTCCTCGGCATCGACTGCCCGCCCGTCGTCGGGTCCTCCGCCGCCGTCCCCGCGACCGCCCGCGCCCGGGTCAGCCTGCGGGTCCCGCCCGGCACCCACCCGGACACCGCCCGCGACGCGCTCACCGCCCACCTGGAGCGGGCCGTGCCCTGGGGCGCCCGGGTCACCGTCGAGGCCGAGAGCGGCGGCTCCCCCTTCCGCGCCGCCACCGACGGCCCCGCCTACGCGGCCCTGGACCGGGCCATGACCGAGGTCTACGGCCGGCCCATGGAGTTCCTCGGCCAGGGCGGCTCCATCCCGCTCTGCAACGTCTTCGCCGAGACCTACCCCCGGGCCGAGATCATCCTCATGGGCGTCGAGGAACCCCGCTGCCTGATCCACGCGCCCAACGAGAGCGTGGACCCCTCCGAGATCCGCCACATGGCCGAGGTGGAGGCCCGCTTCCTGCGCCACTACGCGACGGCGGCCCGGGCACCGCGGGCGTGACCCGGCCGCCGCCCACCGGCCACCGCGCCGACCCGGTGCGGCGCTGGACGGCGATCGGGGGCGCGGTGGCCCTGCTGGTCACCGCCTACTTCCTGGTCCCCGACCGGGCGCTGGGCCCCGAGCGACCGGTGCTGAGCTGGACGCTGCTCTCGCTGGGGCTCGCCGTGATCGCGCTGCTCATCCTGCGCCACATCCGGGACGTGCTGCTGGAGCGCGAGGGCACCCATCCGGCGTTCGCCATCATCGTCCTGATGTGCGCCACGGTGCTGGTCTTCGCCGTCGCCTACCGGGCCCTGGCCCGGGACCCCGGCGAGTTCGACGGACTCGCCACCCGGGTGGACGCCCTGTACTTCACCGTCGTCACCCTGGCCACGGTCGGCTTCGGCGACATCACCGCGCGGGGCCAGTCCGCCCGGGTGGTGGTGATCCTCCAGATCGTCTACACCTTCGTCTTCCTCACCGCGGCGGCCACCGCGGTGACGACCCGGATCCGCTCCCGGGTCACGTCCCGCTCGGCCGGGCGCCGTGCCGGTCGGCGAGCTCGCTGATCCGGGCGGCCAGGGCGGTGTCCTTCGCGGTGATCGCCCCGCCCGCGTCATGGGTGCTCAACGCGAAGCCGACGGTGGCGTACAGGATGCTGACCGCGGCGTGGTGGTTCGCCCGGTCCTCGACCGCCGCCACCGCCGCGTACAGGGCGGGCAGGTCGCTGCGCTCGACGGCGTAGGACGCGGTCAGCTCGCCGTCCCGGACCGACCAGCCCGGCAGTCCGGCCAGGGCCTCGTCCAGTTCGGCGGGGGTGAGGGGTGCGGTGGGGGGCACGGGGCGACTCCTGGGGCGTGGGTGCGGCGCTGGCGGTCTGCTTCCGCCGTTTGTACACCGACGGGCGGCCGGTGGTCCCGATTCGTACGGGCAGGGGCGCGGTGGGGTCGGGCGACACCGTCCGCGTCACGGTGGGTGGACCGGCGCCGTCCGGAGTCCGCGCGGGCACGTACCGCTTCCCGCCCGGCGGTGGACGTGAGGCGGGCCTGCTGTGCCTCGGCCAGGGCCCCGGCCGTCTGCCCGCCGCAGAAGAGGTCGTGCCGGGCCACCCGCACAGGGCGCCCGTGACGATGGCGGCCCGCCTTCCCCCACCCAACACCGCTTCAGAGTGGCGGCGACCTGCTCGCGGGCCTAGTCGTCAGATCACCGGCGGGCGGCCCAGCCGGGTCATCCGGGCGACGGTCCGCCACCGCATCGGGCGGCGGGGCCCGCCGGAGGTGCGGACGCCCTCCCAGAAGCCGCCGGCCCAGGCCCGCAGGCCGGGCGCCGAGCGGGTGCGGGCCACGGTGAGCAGCGTCCAGGTGCCGAGGTAGGCGGGGACCAGGGGGGCGGGCAGGTTGCGCTTGGCCAGCCAGACGCGGTTGCGGGCGGTCATCCGGTAGTAGACGGCGTGCCGGGCCGGGGAGGTCTTGGGGTGCTGGAGGAGCACCGCGGGCTCGTAGACGATGCGCCAGCCGCCGTCCAGGGCGCGCCAGGCCAGGTCGGTCTCCTCGTGGGCGAAGAAGAACTCCTCCGGCCAGTCGCCGACCCGGTCCAGCATCCGCATGGACAACGAGTGGCCGCCGCCGAGGAAGGTGGTGACCTCGCCGCCGCGCATCGGGTCGGAGGCGCGCAGCCGGGGCACGTGGCGGCGGGCGGTCTCGCCGTGCTCGTCGGCGATGCGGAACGCGACGACGCCGAGGCGGTCGTCGGCCGCGTGCAGCGCGGCCAACCGGCTGAGCACGTCGGTCTCGACGAGCAGCCCGTCGTCGTCGAGGTCCACGACCACGTCGACGTCGCCGAACCGGCGCAGCTCCGCGATCGCGACGTTGCGTCCGCCGGTGACGCCGAGGTTCTCCTCCAGTTCCACGCCGTGCACGTGCGCGGGAAGCTCCGGGAGCGGGGCGCCGTTGCCCACCACGACCACCCGGGTCGGCGCGAGGTCCTGGCGGGCCACCGAGTCCAGCAGGGCGCGCAGCTCCACGGGGCGGTTGCCCATGGTGAGGATCGCGATGCCCATGCGCGGGTGACCCATTGGTGAACTCCGTCCGTACGCCGCCTTGCCGGAGGCCGAGCCTACCCGCGGGCGGCCCGGCGACCGGCAGGGCGGGGCACGGTACGGGGCGCGGGGTCAGCGGACCGCCCCGGCGAGGGGGCGTTCGGGGTCCCGCTCGGGGCCTCGGGCGGGGCGTGAGCCCGGCGCCGACCACCGTCCGCCGTCTCGGGCTCTCCCCTCGCGCCGCGGGCCCCCAGCCCGCCGGGCGCACCGGGCTGGGGGGCGCACGCCGGCGCAACGCCAGGCGCGCCGGGCTGACCCCGTGGGGGACCCCGGCCGGACGGGGTGTGGGGCCGCCGCGCACCCTGGTGTCCGCCGGCGTGCGCCCGCGCTCGACGAACGCCGCCCGCTCCCAACAGCACGCCGGTGGAGCTCTGCTGACCGGAGGTCAGTCACGGGTGGCCGGATAGAATCGACGGGCGGACGGCGATCGGTGCACGGGGGTTCGGTTGCTCACCTGGTCTGGTGAAGAGGTGCGGAGCGCGGGCCGCGCCCTGTCCGCCTTCCTCCTCCGCGAGGCCCCGGAGCCACCGACCGGAGCACCGGAAGGCGCCCCGGAGGAGCCCGGCCGACCCGGCGGGTCCGGCGGGTCCGGGGGTCCCGCCGGTTCCGTCCGAGCCGTCGGCCCGGACGGCTCGCACCCCCCGTCCGTCCCGGAGCTCGTGCCGCTGGCCGTCGCCGCGGTCCTCGCCCTGCGCCGGCGCGCGCTCTTGGGAGCGGGCGGCCCGCTCGCGCCGGAGTGCGCGTCGGAGGCCGGCGCGACGGCCGCCGACCCGTACCGGGACGGCGGCCTCACCACCCGCCTGATCCGCGCCGCCCGGGCCGCCGACTCCCCGGACGGCCCCGCCCTCGCCGACCTGCTGCGGTGGGCGGCCCGGCTGTGGACCGGTTCCCCCGTCCCCGCGGCGGACGCCGTGCCCGCCCCGCTCGCCCCGGTCCGAGAGGCGGCCACTCATCCCGGGCCCGACCCGGACGCCCCGCGCACCGCGGACGGAACGCCCCTGCTGACCGCCCTGGCCCGGGCCGCGCTGGACGCCGTCGAACCCCGCTCCGCCCACCGGGTCGCGACCGCCGTCCGCGACTGGGGCCCGCCCGCGGAGGAACTGCGCCCGCACCTCGCCCCCCTGGACGAACTCCGCCGCCGGGCGGCCGGGTTGGTCTCGGGCACCCCCGGAGCCGCCGCCGTGCCGGACCCGCTGCGGACGGCCCTGGAGGCGGCCTTGGAGGCGGCCCTGGACGCCGGGGACCTCCCCCGGGCCGAGGCCGCGGTGGAGCACCTCGCCCGGGAACACCGCCGACTGACGGTGACGCACCGGCTGGCCGAAGCCGAACGGGCCCTGGCGGCGGTCCCCGGGCCCGCCGCCAGGGAGGGCCTCGCCCACCCGGACGCTTCCCCCGACCCCGACCCCGACCGCGCCCACGACCTGCGACTGCACCTGCGCACCGCCCGGATGTACCTGGCCGCCGGCGACCTCGACACCACCGAGCAGTACCTCGACCTCGTCACCCGCGCACTCGCCCCCGCCGTCGAGCCCACTGCCGAGCGGCCCACTGTCGGGCCCCCCACTGCCGAGCCTCCTGCCGTCGAGCCCCCGGCCCCCGCTCCCGCCGTCCCGTCGGACCCGTTGCCGCCCGCCGCCGCACTGCTGGACCGCACCTCCCCGGGCGCCGGCGACGTCCTGCGGGCCACCGTCGGCGACCCGCACCGCTGGCGGCTCTGGCACCACCTCGCCCGGGACCTCGAAGCCCGGGGCGACACCGAGGGGGCCGCGGCGGTGTACGCGCTGGGCCGTCCCCCGGTGCCGCCGCCCGGCCCCCGCCGGCCCCCCGTCGCGCCCTACCCGGAACTCGAACTCCTGCCCCTGCTGGACGAGCCGCCCGGGGACGCCCCCGTCGACCGCTCGCCCGCCGCCCTCGCGGACCACTACGCACGGGCCGTCGCCGAGGGCTCCCCGGTGGCCCTCGGCCGGGCCGCGGGCTGGTACGTACGGGCCGGCGACCCGGGCGCGGGGCTGGAGTTGTACCGCGCGCACGCCCACGAGCAGTACTTCGGGGCCGCCGCCGTGTGGAACCTCGCCTGCGCCTACGCGGCCGTGGGCGCCGAGTCGGAGGCCCTGCACGCGCTGCACGTCTTCGCCCGCATCCTGCCGGGCGCCGCCGACCCCGGGCAGCGCGCCGCCCTCGACGCGTACTGCGCCCGGCGCGACACGCCCTCCCCGCTCCCCCGCGCGCCTGCCCCCGAACCGGACGCCGCGCCCGCCGGGGAACCGGACGGCGCCGGCGAGCCGGGAACCACGGCCGCGCCGGAGCGTGCCCCGGGCGCGGGGGCCCCGGTGGACGAGCCGGCGCTCGCCGCCCGCGCCAAGGAGCTCCACGACGGGGGCCGGACCGACGAGGCCGTGACCCTCCTGGAGGAACTGCTCGCCGCCAACCCGTCCGCCCCCGCCGCCTACCTGCTGATGCGCATCCACCGCGAGCGCGGCGACCTGTCGTCCGCCCGGGTGACCGTCCACCGCATCGCCGGCGCCCGCGGCGAACTGAGCTGGCGCCACCACGTGGAACTGGCCCGCGTCGCCCTCGACCGCCGCTGCACCGACCTCGACGAGGCCCGCACCCAACTCGCCCGGGCCCGCGCCAAGGGCGCCGGACCACACTGGACCCAGCCCCTGGAGGAGCGCCTCGACCGGGCCTCGGGCCACCCCGCGGAGGCCCCCCTGCCGCCCCGGGGCCGCCCGGACCCGCCGGCGCACGGGCGCGGCCACCACGGGCCGGGGCCCGAGGAGCCCGGCGTGGCGCAGGCGCTGCGCGAGGGCCGGCTGCCGGAACTGCTGGCCGAGGCCCGCTCCGGTGCCCCCCGCCCCGGCCGGGACCTCGCCACCGTCCTCGCCCACCTGCGGACCCTCAGGCTGAGCGTGCCGCCGCCGGCCACCCTCGACCTCGTCATCGAGGCCGTCATGGAGGTCCGCGACGACTACGCGGCCCGCGACCTGGCGACCTGGCTGATGGACCACCGCTACTGGGACGAAGCTGTCGAGGTGCTCCAGAGCTGCGTGCCGTGGATCTCCCCGGAGCGGCTGCCGCGCGTGGTGCACCTGCGGGACCGGGCCGCCCGCGCCGGCGGCGTCCTGGAGGAACTCGACCCCGTCTGCCCGCCGGTGCGCGAGGACGCCGGGCAGCCGGTGCGCGCCGACCGCCGGGAGATCCCGCCGCACCTGGTGGTGATCGTGGAGCCGGAAGCCTCCTTGCTCCCCGTCTGGCGCGCCCAGAACGCCTCCACCGCCACCCCCGACGACCGGGCCGACCTGTGGGTCGAGGCCGTCCGCGCCCACCCGGTGGCCTTCGGCAACGCGCTCGGCCACCTCGTGGCCGCCGGCCGCGCGGAGGACGCGCTCCGACTGCACAGCACCTACGCCGAGGAGCTGTGGCTCACCGCGGGCGCCGCCTGGAACCTCGGCTGCGCCTACGCCGCCACCGGCCGCCTCCCGGCCGCCGCCGCGGCCTTCGCCTACCAGGCCAGGGTCGCCACCCGCCCCCACACCGCGCCCCGCCTCCAGCAACTCACCGCCCTGTTCGACGAGGTGGGGCGCCCGGTGCCGCACCCGCCGCACTCCGCGCCCCGGCCCGCGCCGGTGCTGCGCCGCCCGCCCGAGCCCGGCACCGCGCCCAGCCCGCCCCGGGCGGCGCTGCACATCACGGAGGCCGAGTCCACGGCGGCCCGGCTGGTCGCCCAGTGCCGCAACGAACCGAGCACCCACCACTTCCGGCTCGCCGCCGACGCGGTCCGCAAGGCGATCCGGCTGGACCCCAGCGGACGGGAACGGCACGCGGCGGCGGTGCGCGAACTGTTCGCCCTGCGGGCCCCCGAACCGGCCAGCGCCGCCGCCCTGGCCATGGTGCTGGAGACCGCCCAGCTGACCGGCGAGGCGTGGGAACTGCTCGCCCGGTGGATCGACGAGCGGGCCGCGCACCCCGAACTCCTCGGCCCCGCCGTCCGCATCGCCCGCCGGGTGGACCGGGTGGGCGAGCTGCGGGAGGCCCTGCTGCGGCACCTGCGCCCCGAGTCCGGGTTCGAGCACCACCTGACCCTCGCCAAGGCCAGCCACGAACTCGACGACCCCGCCGGGCGGGCCCGCCACGCCCGGCGGACCCTGGACCTCAACCCGAGCTGCGCCGAGGCCGCCTACCTGCTCGATCCGCGGGGGCGGGCCGAACAGGCCGAGAAGGCCGGACACGCCCCGCCGGTGCCGGTCGACGCCGCCACCCCGCGCGCCGAGGCCGTCGCCCTGCTCGCCCGGGCGTACGCCACCGACCTCGACCCGCTCGACCGGTACGCGCTGACCCGGCTGCGGCCCGCCACCCACCGGACCGCGCTGCGCGCCACCCTGCGCGAGGGCAAGAAGGGCAGCCTCGCCGAACGGGTCGCGCCCCCCGCGCTGCTCGCCGACGCCGAGCCGATGCTCACTGCCGCCGCCGCGGGGGACTGGGAGGCCGCCGCGGTGCACGCCCGGGCGCTGGTCTCGGGGCGGCCCTGGCACATGGGCGTCGCCAACGCCGCCGCGATGTGCCTGATCCGGCTGCACGACCTGCCCGAGGTGAGCGCCGGCGAGAGGGCGCAGATCGACGAGGAGGTCCGCGGACTGGCCGCGATGGCCGGCGACCCCCGGGTGCGCCGGGACGTTTTGGTCCGCCTCGCCTTCGCGCGCGGCCGCTACGAGGAGGCCGAACGACGGCTCGCCGCGGTGCCGCGCTGGCAGCTCAGCGATCCGGACGTGTGGGCGCTCGCCGCGCTGCGCGCCGGCGCGAGCATGTGCGCCCGGCCCGCCGCCGCCGCCGCGCTGCTGCTGGAGCACGGTCGGCTGCGGGCCGGCGTCCCCGGCCGGCGGGCCGCCGCCGTCGCCGCCGTCCTCGCCGCCCGGGCCGGCGACGACGGGCTGACCGATGCGGCGATCACCGCCTACCGGCGGGCCGAGGAGCGCGCCCGGCACCCCGCGGACCTGGTGACCGACGCGCTCGCCGTCGACTTCCCGGAGGTCCTCAACAGCGCGGGCTCCCCGGTGCTGCCGCCGGCGCAGGTCGACCGGGTCGTCGCCCACCTCGCCGAGGACCCGCCCCGGCTGCTCGGGTTCCTGCGCCGCACCGGCCACCACACCGGACGGAAGGGCCCCGAACAGCGCCGGGAACTGGTGGCCCGGCGACTGCACCTGTTCGAGGCGTACGCCGCGAGCGGCCGGATCGGCGCGGCGCTCGGCCGGCTGGCGGAAGCGGAGGAGTACGGCGCGGGCCGGCGCACGGTGAGCGCCCCGCTGGAGCGGTTGTGCGCCCGGCACGGACACCGCGACCCGGCCGGTGCGGCCCGGGCACTGCTGGACCACGGGCCCGGTGCGCCGGGCGCGCACGGCGCCCGCGGGTCCGCGCAGCGGACGGCGCTCACCGCCCTCGCCGAGGAGATCGCGACCACCCCGCCCGACCTGGAACTGCCCGACCGGGTCGCCCGGTTCCTGACCGAACTGGCCCGGGGCGTGGACCCGCTCGCCCGCGTCGTGGTGGACCGGCTCGCCCCCGTCTGGGACGAGCAGGCCCGGCTGGTGCTGGCCGCCGCCCGGCTGGTGCCCGTCGACGCCGCGGACCCGCGGGACCCGGACGGCGACCCGGTGGCCGGGCTGATCGTCCGGACCACCGCGGTCCTCGCGCAGAGCGATCCGCTCGCCGAGGACGTCCTGCTCGGCCGGGGCCCGTACGGGGCCTGCGTGCGCACCGTCCAGCGGGCGCTGCGCGCCCACTGGGAGCGCAGCGTCACCCTCCGGTTCCAGCAGGGCGTGCCGGTGCTCTCCCGGTCCCGGGCGACCCGGATCGGGGAAGGGCCCGTCGAGGCGGTCTTCGAACTGCGCACCGGGCAGCAGCCGCCGCGGGCCGCCGAGGTCCGCCGGGCGGGCGCCGCACAGGGCTGGGAGAGCCACGAACCGCCCGCGGACGCCGCCCTCCAGGGGCTGTTGGTCGTCGAGGGGCGGGACGCCCGGGCGGAGGCCGTCACCCTGGAGCTGCGCTGGCGGTTCGCCGACCAGGGCTGGTCGCAGCCGGTCCGCTACGAGGTGCCGGTGGAGACCCTGCCGCGCCGGGACGCGGTGGGCCGCCGGTTCGACCCGAAGGCCCGCACGGGACGGGAGATGTTCGTCGGTCGCCGGCGGGAGAAGGCGCAACTGCGGCGGACCTTCGCGTACGTGACGGAGTCCCCGGTCAGCCCGCAGCTGATCACCGGCTCCCGGCGGGTGGGCAAGACCTCCCTCATCGAGGACCTGCGCCGGCTGGACGGCCCCACCGGGGTGCTGCTCGCCCCGGCCCAGTGGCCGGTGCCGCACCTGTTCCCGCTCCTGGTCAGCGGCCAGTCGGCGCCCCACCCGGTGCGCGATCCGCTGCGGCTGGTCATCGCCGAGGCCGATTCCCGACTGCGCTGCCTGTACCCGGACCTGGACCTGGCGCCGGTCCTGGAGGCGGCCCCGCCGGCGGGCGCCGGGCCGGTCCTGGTGCCGGAGTTCGCGAGCTGGTGGGAGGCGGTGCGCAGACGGGTGTGGCCCGGCGAGGCGGTCAAACCGCTCGTCGTGGTCGACGAGTGCCAGGAACTGCTGCGCGGCTACCGGTCCGACACCGAGGCCAAGCGCCAGGCCACCGGGGTGCTGCGGGACCTCGGTCAACGCGGCGAGATCGCCCTGCTGTTCAGCGGCTCGTGCACCTACTCCCAACTCCAGGCGCTGCTGGCGGGGACCCTGATCGGCACCGACATCTCCGCCGCGCTGCCGATCGGGCTGCTGGACTCCTCGGACGCCCTCCAGGTCATCCACCTGGGTTTCCCCGACGAACGGGACGGGTTCTCCGTCGAGGTGCTGAACGGGTCCGCGGTCGCCGCCTACGAGGCCACCCTCGGCCACCCGTACCACCTGCACCTGCTGGGCGAGGCGTTGGCCACCTCGCTGGAGGAACGGGGGCGACGGGTGGTGGACCCGCCGCTGGTGCACGAGGCGGTGCGCCGGGTGGTCGACACCGAGGGCGCGGTGACCGGGCTGCTCGACCAGTACGACGCCCCGGGGCCGGTGCCGCTGCTGCTGTTCGAGGTCGCCGACCGGCTCAAGGACAGCCGCACCGAGAGCGCCCTCAAGGAGGGCTGGAGCCAGGACAAGTGCGAGGAACTGGCCGACTACATCGACCTGGGGCTGCTGCGCCGCGAGGGCGGGAACCTGGCCTGGGTCAACCCGATCGTGGAGCGCTGGTTCGACGGCGACCGGCTGCCCGCCTCCCCGCAGGACGCGGTGCTGCACCACGCACGACTGGAGGTCACCCGCCGCGGCACCCGGGACGGCCACCTCGTCTACCAGGTGCGCGACCCCGAGGGCGTCCGCTACCGGGCCACCCACCTCGCCGACGGCGACCCGCAGGCCGTCGCCCGCCGGTTCAACGAGGTCGCCCGCGCCACCTCGGCGCTGCCGGAGCGCTGGGCGGCGCACGGCAGTTGGCTGCTCCAGCCGGACGTCACCGGCCGCTCCCTGGACCACTACCTCAACCCCAAGGAACGCGTCCCGGTCCGGGAGGCCGTCCGCTGGATCATCGACGTCTGCCGGGTGCTGGACGCGGTGCACCGGCACACCGGGCTCCCGCACGGCGACATCCACCCCGACCACCTGGCGCGCGACGGCGAGGTGCGGATCACCGGGTGGGGCCACAGCGGCACCTTCGACCAGGAGCGCCCCGGGGTGGCCCTGCACACCTGGACCTCCGACTACTACGGGCCCCAGTGCCAGCCGGGCGGGCCGCGCACCACCCGGCACGACACGGTCGCCCTGGCCGCGCTGCTCCACCAACTCCTCGACGAGGAGAGGCGGTTGCCCTGGCCCACCGGACCCACCGCCCACGGCGTCGAGGCCGACGTGATCGCCGAGGGCCCGGTCGGGGACGTCCTGCACGCCGTACTGGCGCAGCCCCGCCACCCCCGGCACACCAGCCCCGCTGCCCTCGCCGAGAAGCTCCAGGCGGCCCTGCTCGCCCTGCCCGAGGAACCCGAGCCGGAGGACACCGCGCCACCGGCCCCCGTCGTCCAGCAGCTGACGTTCCTCGGCCCGGTCGGCGCGGTCACCGGTGCCGGCGCCCGGGTGGACGTCGGCCGGGTCGGCGAGCCCGGTGACCGGGACGCCCCTTGAACTCCCGTCGCCCCGCCCGGGGCCGCGGGACCCGCACCACCCAGGAGGAGAAGGACCCATGGCAGAGGTACGGAACACCTTCCACGGCCCGGTCGGCAGCGTGTCCGGCGACGGCGCCAAGGTGAGCATCGGCAACGTCGGCGACGGCGTCGGCACGGTCAACGAGGGTGGCGCGACCGCCGCCGACTCCCCGGCCCTGCTCGACCTCATCGCCCGGCTGCGCGTCGAGATCGCCGAGGTGCGGGCCCAACTGCCCGACCGGGACGCCGACGAACTCGTCTCGGCCGTCGACGACCTGGAGGAGGAGGCCCGCCAGGAGGAGCCGCAGCCGAGCCGGTTGAAGCGCTTCGCCCGCAACGTCCGCGACATCCTCGCCGACGCGGGGGAGACCCTCGCCCCGTTCGGCACCGCGGTCGGGATCTACACCGCGCTCGGCGGCTGACCCGACCCCGCGGCATCAGGGCAGCACCACCGCGCCCAGCGGCCGTTCACCGCCGGGCAACCGCCGGGTGGTGCCCCGCTCCAGGTCCACGACGGTGACCCCGTCCCAGTACCCGGCACGGGTGAACCCGCCGGTGACGTAGGCGGTCCGGCCGTCCGCGGACACCGCCACGTCCTCGTGCGGGCCGTCGAGCGGAACGATCCGCTCGGCGCCGTCCGGGGCGCGCACCGTCAGCGAGGCCCCGCCCGTCGCCTCCCCGATCGGGCCGGTGCCCACCACGAGGAGGGTGCCGTCGGCGGTGAGCGCCGCGCCGTGCTGGTGGGTGTCGGCGGTCATCCGCTCGACGCCCACCCGCCCGGTGCGCGGATCGAGCACCGCGAGCCGCTCGCCCTCGAACGGCAGCAGCAGCCGCCCGTCCCCGCGGACCACCGCGTAGTGCGGCTTCAGCCAGGAGCCGAGGCCGCCCTCGGTGCCGTAGGGGGCGACCTCGAAGCGGCGGGCGGTCAGGGTGTCGGCGCGGACCGCGGTGACGTCGAAGGAGTCGTGGTTGGTGGCGTACACCTCGCTCCCGTCCCGGGACACGTCCACGTCGAAGGGCCGGCGCCCCACCGGCACCGTCTCCACGACCTCGCGGGTCGCGGTGTCGATCACCTCCAGCACCCCGGGCCCGTCCGGCACGTTGACGCCCACGTACAGCCGCCGCCCGTCCGGGGAGAGCGCGATGCCCATGCCGCCGCCCCGGTACTCCCCGTCGGTGACCGGCCCGGTCGCGGTGCGGTACGGGACGCGGCCGAGGGACTTCCGGGACCGGGTGTCCACCACGGCGACCCCCTCGGCGGTGGCGACCCAGGCCCGCCCGTCCGCGCCCAGCGCCAGTCCGTAGGGGGCGGTGCCCACCGGCACCGAGTCGAGGGGCCCCCGCTCGGGGTCGAGGAAGGTGACGGTGTCGGCGCCGAAGTCGGCGACCAGCAGGGTTCCGGAGGGCGTGCGCGCCGGCGGAGTGCCCCGGGGCGCGGGGGCGCTCGACGCCTCCGCGGTCGCCCCCTCGTCCGCAGTTCCGGCCGGCGCCGAGGCAGGGGCGCATCCCAGCAGCAGCGCGCCGGCGAGCAGCACCGCGACCGCCCCGCCGGTCGGGCGCCCCGGGCGCAGCACGCTCACCGGGCGTCCCGCAGCACGGCGGCCAGTTCGGCGAACCCGCGCCGCTCGGCGTGCGTCAGCGCGGTGACCCCGTCCCGGTCGGCGATCCCCGGGTCGGCGCCCGCGGCCAGCAGCACCGCCACGATCCGCCGGTACGGCTCGCCGCCGTCCCCGAGGATCACCGCCTCCAGCAGGGCCGTCCACCCCAGGTCGTTCACGTGGTTCACGTCGATCGAGGTCTCCGCGAGCACCGCCTCGACGTAGGCGAGGTGGCCGCGTTCGCTGGCCGGGATCACCGAGACCCCGCCGAAGCGGTTGCGGACCGTGACGTCCGGCCCGGCCGGGAGCAGGGTCCGCAGCATCGGGACGCTCCCGGTGACCCCGGTCACCAACCAGGCGCTGTCCCGCCGGTCGTCCTGCGCGTTGGGGTCGGCACCGGCCTCCACCAGCACCCGAGCGGCGGCCACGTGGTCGCCCAGCGCCGCCACGAGCAACGGCGTGCGTCGGTGTTCGTCCCGGGCCTCGACGGCGGCTCCGGCGCGCAGCGCGTCCCGCACCGCGTCGGCGTCGCCGTCCGCGGCGGCGGCCAGCAGGCGCCGGTCGGCGGTGGTGTCACGGTCGGCGGGCATGGGCGGCTCCTGTCCTCGGCTGGTGCGGCCGTCGTCGGGAGGGGCCGCCCGGTGACGCCGCCCCGTCCGGGACCGCGCCACCTCCCACTTTGCCCTCCGCGCCCCCGCGACCGGGTCCCCACCCCGGCCCCCGGCTCCGGGCCGTCCGGTGGATCGGGGGGTCGGCCGATCGGTCGATGCGCACCGCCGGGGTCCGTGCTCGACGCGCCCGGGGGACGGGCGTCAGGGCAGCAGGGTGGTGCCCGGGCGGTCGGCGACCAGGGCCCAGATGACGAAGATGTCGATGGCGATGACGATGATCGCCCAGATCGGGTAGTAGGGCAGGAAGAGGAACTGGGCGATCAGGCTGAGCGAGGCCAGCACGATGCCGGTGATCCGGGCCCAGTTGGCGTTGCTGAGCAGCCCCCAGCCGGTGAACACGGCGATGACGCCGAGGATCAGCAGCAGCCAGCCCCAGCCGGTGAGGTTGATCTCGTACACGTACGAGCCGACCCGCTCGTACACCTCGTCCTCGGCGATCGCGGAGATGCCCTGAAGGATCGCCAGGACGCCGTTGCACAGCAGGAGCACTCCGGCGAACAGCACTCCGCCCGCGACCCATCCGCCGCGCGGGTCGGGCGCGGGGGCGCGTCCGTGGTTCCACGGGGTGCCCCCGGCACCCTGAGGGGTGCCCGCTTGCCCCGCCGGAGGGGGCGTCTCGTCGCTCATGGGAACCCTTTCGTCTCCACGGCGGCCTGCGGCCACCGCAACGGAATCTCGCCTTCCACCGTGATCCGATCCGGTGCGCACGGCCACACGGGTGACTCCGTCCGGGTGACGCCGGCCGGACCGGCCGGGCTCAGCCGAGCGGTGGCGGGGCCGGCCCCTCCTCCGGTCCGGGGGTCGGCGCCGGCTCCGCCACGAAGGTCACCACGGCGAGCGCGCACACCAACCCCAGGCCCAGCCCCACCAGCACCCCGGGCGTCGGCCACGACCACAGCACCAGGGCCAGCGCCGCCGCGGCCACCAGCCCCCACCCGAGCGCCGCCCGGTACCGCCCCGCCCAGGGGCCCACCGGACCGGTCCGGAACCCGGCCCGGTCGGCGAGCCCCCGGAGCGCGCCGATGCCGTCCGCCCACACCTCCCGCACCGCCCGGGCCCGCCGCCCGCCCCCGGTGACCCAGGCGGCGAACGCGACCACCACCCCCAGGGCCCCCACCACCCGCACCGACGCCCGCAGGAACCGCACCAGGGCGTCGTACACCGACCCGGCGGCGCCCTGCGACACCCCGGCCGGCAGCGCGTCCAGGTACACGGCGCGGAAGACGGTCAGCCCGACGCCCAGCAGAGCCACCGCACCCGCCACCCCGAGCGCACCGACGACCAGGGCGCGCCGGCGCCGCCGGGCCACCAGCACCCCGCCGGCGACCAGCACCGCCGCCACCACCGGCAGCCAGTTGCCGAGCACCTGGAGCACCCGGAACCAGACCCGCACCTCACCGAGCTGCTCGCCCCGCGCCACGGTCAGCTCGGTGTGCACCTCGGGAATCCGCCCGGCGACGGTGAGCCCGTCGTCGACCAGCCGTTGCTTCACCCGCTCCACCACCGGCCCGAGGTCGACGGTCACCGTGTCGTCGGTCAGCTGCACGGCACCGCCGCCGCTGCCGGTCAGCGCCCTGTCGACGGCGTCGTGCGCCCGCCGGTTCGCCTCCGTCCACAGCTGCCGGAAGGCGTCCGACCGCGCCACGTCCAGGGCCCGGTCGTGCACGAAACCGCGCACGGCGCCCTCCAGCGCCCCGCCCGCCTCGCCGAGCGCCCGGGCCAGCCGCGGCCGGTCCGCCGGTGCGACCCCGGACAGCAGCGCGGGCAGGTCGAGCCGGGTCATCAGCGCGGCGGTGACCCGGTCGGCCGCCGCCTCCTGCACCTGAGGGTCGTCGGCCAGCGGGGCGACCGTCGCCACGTACCGGTCGGTGTTCCCGACCTCGTCAGAGGCCCAGGACGCGAGGACGGACAGCGGGGCGAGGACGCAGCCGAGGGCGATCAGCAGTGCGGCGAGGGAGGCGCGGACCCGGTGGTGCCCGGTCCGTTCCCGCTCCTCCTCCAGGGCGGCCACCCGCTCCCGCAGCGCCGCGAGTTCGCCGCCGGCTCCGTCGTCGCGCACGGGCCCGACCTCCCCGTCACTGGCCACGGGCGCCCTCCTCGAACGTGCGGTGCGACGGGCCGGGCGTGGACGCCACCGGCTCCCGGCCCGCTCCGCCCCGGTCCGGCCAGGCTCGGGTACCGCGCGACGGCCCGCGACCCCGGCCGGTGCGACCGGGTGAGACCCGACCTTCACGGTCCTGTCACAGGGCGCGGGGGAGGGCCGAGGTCCCTTGCCTCCCCTTCCCGTGCCAGGTACCTTGCAATGCATGGAACAAGGTGAGGCAAGCACGACAGCGGCCGAAGGGAAGGTGGTCAGCCAACTGCGCAAGGGCGTCCTGGAGTACTGCGTCCTCGCCCAACTGCGGGACGGCCCCCGCTACGGAGTCGAACTCCTCGAAGGGCTCGCCGCGGTACGGGTCATGACCACCAGCCAGGGCACCATCTACCCGCTGCTGTCCCGGCTGCGCCGCGAGCAGCTGGTGGACACCTTCCTCCGCGAATCGCCCAGCGGCCCCGCACGCCGCTACTACACCCTGACCCCGACCGGACGGTCCGCCCTCGCGGAGTTCGCCGCGAGCTGGCCCCCGTTCCGCGACGCCGTCGACCACTTCCTGAGCTCTGGGGGGACCCACGCATGACCACCACGCCCGTCACGCTCGACCACCCGCTGGTCCGCGCCTACCTGGACACCCTGCGCCAGGAATCCGCCGTGCTCTCCGCGCTCCGCCGCGAGGAACTCCTCGCCGACCTCGGCGAACACATCACCGCCTCCCTCGCCCGCACCGCCTCCGACGCCGACGTGCGCCGGGTCCTCGACGAACTGGGCGACCCGCGCACCATCGTCACCGCGGCGCTCGCCGAAGAGCCCCCCGCCCCCGCCCGGCCCGTCCCCACCCGCCACACCAAGGGCCTGCTGTGCCTGCTCTCCCTCACCGGCGCCCTCGTCGCGCTCAGCCCCCAGGTCGGCACCCTCGCCCTGCTCGTCGGCCTCGTCCTGCTGTGGCGCGCCCCCGAGTGGGAGAACCGCGCCAAGGGCATCGGCACCGCCGGCGTCCTCGCCACCCCGCTGCTCCTCCTCGGCTTCGGACTGCTGGCCGCGGGCCGGATCGGCCCGGTGGAGATCCTGCTCAGCCTGATCGTCTGGCTGACCATCCCGACCCTGACCAGCGTGTACCTGTGGCGCCAGGCGGGCGCGCGGGCGGGCTGAGGGGCGGACTGAGGGTCGGGGAGGGAGGCGGGACGCGTTGGCGTTCGGCCTCCCTTTCCTTTGCTGAGGAAAAGGAGGAAACAGGAAACTTCCGTTCAGCCCAGCGAAATCCCCCTGAGGCATGCCAGACTCGGCGTCAGTCCCGGCCGGACCTGATGACGTAACTGCCTTGCTCACCTTGGGAGGAGAGGTCGGTGGAAGCAGATCTACGTTTCGGTGCTGAATTGCGTCGCCTGCGGCAGAGTGCCGGCATGACGCTGGATGATGTTTGCCGTGAGGTGAACTACAGCAAAGGTCATCTCAGTAAGGTGGAACGCGGCGACAAGAAGCCCAGCATGCCGCTCGCACGTGCTTGTGACGCGCTCTTCGAGACGGGTGGCAGGCTCGCCGGGCTGGTCGGCCCACCGGGGAAGTCACCCGGCAGGCCGCGCCGAGCCAGACGGGACGTGCTCGCCACGGGCGTCGGTTCCTTCCTGGGAACCCTGTTGGTCGCGGAAGGGGCGCCCCTGCCTCCGGGAGGCACCGTGCCCCCGGCCCACGTGTTCCGGGACCAACTCGACCACATGCGCAGGCTGGGCCAGAACAACGACCCCGTCACCGTGATCCCCCCGCTCCGTGCCCAGACGGTCGCCCTCACCACCCTGGCCGCCCACACCACGGGCCGTGACCGTGCCGAACTCCTCCTCCTCGCGGCGCGTTCCGCGGAGTTCACGGGGTGGATGGCACAGGAGGCCGGAGACGCCCGGGGTGCGCTGGAGTGGACCGCGGAGGCCGTCGAACTCGCGCAGGCGGGTGGTGACCGACACCTGAAGGACTACGCCTTGGTCCGGCAGGCGCTCGTCACCTTCTACGACGGACGGGCCCAGGAGACGATCGCCCTCGCCGAGAGGGCCCAGCGGAGCGCTGCCCCGCCCCGGGTCCGTGGATTGGCGGCCCAACGAGAGGCGCAGGGCCACGCACTGGCCGGAGACGAGAAGGCGTGCCTCCGAGCTCTCGACCGGGCACGCGGGTTGCTCGTCGATGACGACACGGTGGACGGGGCACCCGTACTCGGCCCCAGCAACCTCCCGGACCCCGTCGCCATGGTGACCGGTTGGTGCCTGTACGACCTGGGGCGGCACCGGCAGGCAGCAGCGGTGTTCGAGAAGGAGTGCGCCCGCCTCCCGCGGCACGCGGTGCGGACCCGGGCCCGCTACGGGCTCCGCGGAGCACTCGCGCACGCCGCCTCCGGAGAGGTCGAACGGTCCTGTCAACAGGCCCGAGAGCTGCTCGGACTCGTCGAACAGGCGCCCTCGGCGACGATCCGGGCGGACGTACGCCGACTGGACCGGGAACTGGGGCGGTTCCGGTCCCATCCCGCGGTACGCGAGTTGCGCCCTTCCCTGGCGCACGCGCTGGGTTCCGGCCGCTGAGCCCTGCCCGTCGCACCGTCCGGGGCACGCCCGTACCCCTCGTGACGGGTGTGCCCGCTCGCTCCGTGTCCTGACCGGAGGGGCCTCACCCCGTCCGGACCGAACCCGCTCCCCGGGTTCCTACCCACACCGTTCCATCCACCGAAGGAAAGCGCCATGCCCAAAATCTTCGTCAACTACCGCACGGGTGACGCGGAGATCACCGCGGGACTCGTACAACGTGAACTGTCCCGGGTGTTCGGGGACGACAACGTCTTCTTCGCCAGCAAGTCGATCGGATCCGGCCACCGGTTCCCCCAGGAACTCCTCACCGCGGCCCGGCGGTGCAAGGTGCTGCTGGCGGTGATCGGGCCGAAGTGGCTGGAGGCGCGCTCCGACGACGGTCGCCCCGCCCTGGAGGAACCCGAGGACTGGACCCGCAGGGAGATCCTGGAAGCACACGAGACCGGAGCCGTCATCCTGCCCCTGCTGGTGGGCGAGAGCGCCCGCCTCCGGGGCGAGGACCTTCCCCCCGAACTGGGCCTGTTGGCCGAATGCCAGTACCTCAGGCTCAAGCACCGCGACACCACGGCCGACCTCTCACGGCTGATCGACGACCTCACCCGGCTCGTGCCCGACGCGCTGCCGGCACCGCGCGTGCCGCAGGGCGGCGCGACCCCCGTCGAGGAGCCGAGGACGGAACCGGTGGACGGTCGACCCGCCCGCATGCGGGCCGGGGTGATCAAGCACCGTCAGCGGGGCGGTATCGGGAACCTCAACGGCGACCTGGGGACGTTCGTCAGCGAACCCCAAGGTCCCGTGCACACCGGGAGCGGCCACCTGTACCAGGCTCACGAGCAGCACCTCGGCCCCCGGATCTCCGGTGACCGGCAGGCCGTCAACTACGTCGCGGACAACCACGGAACGGTGTCCCAGCAGTCGGAGCGCGAGGCCCCCCACGCGGCCGGGGAACGGTGAGCGGCCCGAACGCGACGGTCAACGACCCCCGGGGCCCGGTCCACACGGGCAGCGGGAACCAGTACATCTGGATGGTGGGCGAGAACGAGCGTCTGGTCAGGGCGGGACGGACCCGGCTGACCATCGTCCGCGAGCACCGACGGAGACTGGCCCGCAGTTTCGTGCGGCCGGGCGGATACACACGTGCCGCCGGGCACCTGGCCGAACCCGGCGCGGTGGTCCTGCTGTCCGGTTCTCCCGGTACCGGCAGACGCACGGCCGCCACCATGCTGCTGGAGGAGGTCCGGGGCGTCACCGCCCCGGTCGAGGACCTGCCCTCGACCGGGGACGAGGAGGCGCCGGGTGTACTGGCCGGAGGGCGCTACCTCCTGGACCTTTCCGACGTCGCGGACACCGACATCGCGTCCGCGCAGGACGTCCTGATGCGCTACCGATCCGAGGTCGAGCGCCTCCACGCCCGGATGGCGGTCGTCCTCCCGTCCGGGTCGGAGTGGATGCTCCGGCCGGACCTGGCGCCGCTGGTCGTCCGTCTGGAACGGCCCTCGGGCCGTGCCGTCTTCTGTAGGTGCCTGAAGGCGAACGGCATCGAGATCGAGCCGGACCTGCTGGACGACGTGAAACTGCGCCACATGTTCGAGGCCGCCCCCCTGCACGAGCTGGGCCGGCTCGCCGCACGGGTGGTGGACATCCGTGACAGCGGTCGGTACGGGGCCTCCTTCGCACGATGGTTGGAGGAGGCGGTCAAGGCCGCGACGGACCGGGCGGGCGAGGTCGCGGCGCAACTGCGCGAGCGCCGCGGCGCCGGGCAGCGGGCGTTGCTGCTGAGCACCGCCATGTTCAGCGGAGGCTCCGCCGAGGTGGTGCAGAGCGCCGGTCGACTCCTGCTGGAGACCCTGGAGATCGAGGACGACGACCGCGGCCTCGACCGGGCGGACCTGAGCGAACGGTTCGAGAAACTGTCGGTGGAACGCGACCTCGACGGTCGGGTGAGGTTCGCCCGCCTCGCGTACGACGGCGCGGTGCGACGGCACTTCTGGGAGAACTTCCCCGATCTGCGGGACGCCTTCCGCAGTTGGACGGCCGGATGCGTCCAGCTGCGGGAGCTGACGGCCGAGGACCGGATGAACCTGGTGGGGCGGTTCGCGGAGGAAGCCCTCGCCGCAGGACGGCCGGACGACCTGTGCACCCTCGTGGAGACCTGGACCCGGGGGCCGGGACGTCGATTCCGGGCCGAAGCCGCCGCGGCCCTGGAGCAGGGACTCAGCCACGAACGGTACGGTGCCCGGTTCCGCGAACGGGTACGGGTGTGGGCGGCGGGCAGCATCCCTCCCGACCTGGCGCGCGTCCTGACCGACGTCTGTCAGCAGGTCATCGCCGCGACCCATCCGGAACAGGCCGCGGTCCGGCTGCGCCACCTCGCGCTCCGCCAACAGGGGCCGGAAGGCGCTGCCGCCCGAAGCGCGCTGCTCGACATCGCCCGGAACGACGCACAGGTCTTCGTGCGGCTGACGGACCGACTCGTCAAGCAGCCGCTCTCGGACCCCGCGGTCGAGATCCTGCTGGGACTGCTGGATCCCCAAGGGCTCCGCATGGGGCTGCCGCCCCAGCAGTTCGTCCTGGCCTGGCGGGCGGTCCTGCTCACCAGGACGAGCAGGGAGTGGGCCCCCCTGTTGTCCGACTGGCTCACCGCACTGGTCGTGGGAGCTCACCCGGAGGACCTGGTCACCCGCGGGGTCCTCCTGGCGACCGGCGGCGACCGCTCCCTGTTGCACGCCCTCTACGCGACGGCGTGCGCCTGGGAAGGAACTCCGTCCGCACCACGACCCGGAGCGGACCCGCCGGCAGCGGCACGGGCACGGGTCGCGGAACGGTTCTGTCAGGAAATCGACCGGGTGCTCGGTGTGGCGGAGGAGCCCTCCACCACACCCGGCCCACCATGGACAAGGGAGTACGCATGAGCCCCCGCACCCTGCGGAGTTGGCTGTCCATCGGACCCATCGTCGGTACGCTCGTCATCGTGGCCCTGCTGGACTGGCCGGGTTGGTCGTGGTACGCCCTCCCCGCGGTGGTGGCGGCGGTACTCCTGCTCGCCTTCCTGGTGCCGGACCTCGGGGAACGCGTCCTGACGGCGGCGCAACCGGAAGGGTACGAGGACGACTTCGTCCCACCGACCGAGCCCCCGTTCCTGGAAACGGTCGTGTCCGACGTCCAGGTGCACAGCGCGGTGGACGGGTATCCGTTCCTGTTCTCGGCGGTGGTCCGCTGGCAGCCCAATCCGGCCCGTGCCGCCACCCCGCGGGGCGACCTCCCGGCCATGGCGGTGGCAGCCCTCCTGAGCCGGGCGGAGCAGCACACCCGCGCGGAGCACCCCGACCGGGGCGAGTTCCTCGGCCACTGGCTCGCAGGAGTGCTCGGGATGCCCGCACTCGACGACTCGGGAACGGTGGTCGCCTACGCCACCCAGGTGCGGATCGACCTGAGGCACGCCGACCGGACGCGGCTCGCCGAGTTGGAGGAGCTCCGGAAGAACAGGAGTCTGCGAGACCTCCAGCGGGAGGAGGAACGCGAGCGCCGTGAGTACCTCGGATCGGAGGTCCTGAAGTCCCCGGGAAGCGCCGTGGTGTGGTGGCTGTCCCGGCACGAGGAGGAGACGGAGCGGGCGATGGCGATGATCGGACCGTTGACGTGCCTCTCGGCCGTCGCGAACGACCAGGAGATCCCCGAGCGGTACCGGGAAATCCTCGACCCGGAGCCGTCGTCCTTCGCGAGCGAGCCGAGCGGAGGCTTCGAACATCCGGAACCTCCGGACGGGGCCGCTCCCCGAGGAGGCGCCGCGGACGCCGGGCACGAGCGCATGGCGAGCATGCTGGGCGAGATGGAGTTCCCCCAAGGCGACGACGAGCGCGCCGCCTTCGCGTACCGCCTCGCCCGGATGCGGAGGGCACCCGGCGGTCCGGAGACGGCCGATCACGTCTTCGGCAGGGCCGCGGGACCGCCGACCGGTGATCACGGTGCGACGGCGGCGCAGCCCGGGGGCGACGAGCCTCCGACCGCATGGGGGGTACCGGACGAGGGAGCCCGGGACGCGGTCGGGGGAACGCACCCGGCCGAGGACCGGAACACCACCCACGACACCGGCGCCCGCCCGGCGGCTGACCTCTGGTTCCAGAACGGCCAGGACCGTGCGTCCGAATGACGTCCACGGGCGAGTGGCGCCTGGTGACCCCCGCCCGACACCGCCCCCCCGTCCCCGGCTTGACTGGAGCTGCCGGCGCCGAACGGGCCCGGCAGCGCAGGGGGACGCATGGGGACCTGGACACGGCGAGGCCTACTGACCGGAGCCGCCGCCGCGGGGTTCGCGCACACCGGGGGCGCCGCACCCGCCCGGGCCACCGGTCGGGCGCGGCACCCCCGACGGGACGAACTGACGGCACGCCTGCGGGCGTTGCCCGGCCTGCGGGTGGTCGAGGAACGGGCGGACGCCCCACCGGGCTACCGCCACCTCGTCCTCGGGCTGTGCCAGCCGGTCGACCACGCCCGTCCCCGGCGCGACACCTTCGAACAGCGGCTGACCCTGCTCCACACCTCCGCCACCCGCCCCACGATCCTCTTCACCACCGGCTACGAGGCGGTGCTCGCCCCCCCGGCTCACCGAAGCGGCCACCCTGCTCCACGGCAACCAGGTCCAGGTGGAGCACCGCCACTTCGGCACCTCCCGCCCGCCGGGCACCGACCTCACCCACCTGACGATCCGACAGGCGTCGGACTCGGCAGCAGCGGACCCACTCCGGCCGCCCCTCGGGACGCAGCCTCACGGGCCTTCTGCGCCCTCTCGTCGCCACTGACGGTGAGGGCGCGGCTGCAGCGCGGAAGCAGGTGCCCACGAGACACCGCTACGGACGGATTCCAGCCGCTCGCGAGAGTGGAAGAGGTGTCGAGCCCGCCGTCCTACGACGGGCGGCGCGGTACGAACGCGCGAAGGAGAGCTCTGCCGTTCCCGGGAACTGCAACCACTCACGTCGAAGGGCCCCGCCGCAAGCGGTGGGGCCCTTCGACGTGAGTTCCCGGTGAGGCACTGGCGGAGGATGCGAGATTCGAACTCGTGAGGGTTGCCCCCCAACCCGCTTTCCAAATGTTCGTACGGGGGTCCGGCGCGGGCCGTACCCGTCCTGACCTGCGGCGGAGCGTTCGGGGTGGACCCGTCCGGACGGGCCTGGACGGTGGTGAATGAGACCAGAACTGAGACCACTAAGCGCTGCACTGAGCCTGGTAGCAGGCTGGCTTTGCTCAGCTTTGAACTGCACGGACGCCACGGACGCGACCTGGGCGATCTCGCTGGAGTGATCGGAGTCCTCCAGATGCGTGGTGCCCTCGCGGCATCCTGCTGCCGAGCAGTTGGCGGACCTCCATGACCGTCCAGAACATTTGTCTGCCGTCGGCCTGGTAAGAGTGCATTGCCATGAAGTCTTCATTGCAGTTCTATTGAGGCATGCCATTGCCCGTACGCGTGATAGCCCCCGGTCACCTTGTGGCGCTGCGGGAGCAGGCCGGGCTGTCGAAGGCGGAACTTGCGCGGCGGATCGGGGTGTCTACGCGCATGGTGTTCTTCTATGAGAACGGACGCCACACGCCGACCCCGCAGCGGTTGCAGAAGATGGCTGCGGCGCTCCGCTGCGATGCGGAGGAGCTCACTGGGGTCCGCCGTGGAGACGAACGGCTCGTCGACCTGCGGTTCGGTGCTGGCCTGACGCTCGACCAGGTGGTGGAGCTGCTACGTCGGACGGCCGTCGGGCGTGACCTCTATCTGTCGGCTCCGAGGCTCTCTGCCTTGGAGCAGGGGCGACCCGTGCTCGGCCGGAATTGGCGCGACGGTGATGTGGTGGGACGGCTCCCTGCCGCGTTGGCCAAAATTTATGGTGTGCCCGTGCGCATGGTTGTGGATGCCTGGATGCGTACCCGCCCTGACGAGCCGGCGCCGGTGCACCCGAGGAGGCGGGCTCAGGAAGGGGCGAGCGGCTCCGCCGATGCTGCCTGGGAGTCTTTGAACGAGCGGCAGCGGGTCTACCTCGGTGAGGTCTTACGGGACGAGTGTATGACGGAGACAGAGATGTGGATGCGCCGGACGCATCATCTGCCCGCGCCACGCCCAGCGGAGTGGCGCAAGCTTCCTCTGGCTCTTCGTGTACCAGCGCACCTCGTGGGCTATACGCGGCTCCAGGAACGGTTGCGACGTAGTGGAGTTCACGACCCCGGAGTCGGTGCGACAGTGCATGCCTTGGAACGCCGAGGACTGCTGGTGACCAGTACTGACGTGGTGCAGCATCCGGTAGCTGGCGAGGTGACTCGCGTTCGAGTGGAGCTGACGAGGCGAGGCAGGGCCGCCGCGCGCGCCGGACTGGGCGAGCCCGCGGAGCAGCAGCCGGACATGCCGCTGTTGTCCGAGTGGCTGTGGGGCGTCATGGCCCGGGTGGCTGGGGCAGGCCCGGACGGGCTGGAACGTGACGCGCTGTCTGGGAGGGCTCCGTTCTACCTGGGCGTTGGCTACAAGAACAGGTCCGCGGGGCGGCCGAGCCGGGGATTCATCGACGAGGTGCCGGTACTCGCGGACGGCGGGAGTCACGTCACTGGCTACCGGTGGAAGCTGACCCCGGTGGGCTTGCGACACGCAGCTGAGTACCTGGAGGAGTACCGCCGACGCTATCCGCGAGTCGATACCACAGGTATCGCGACGCTCGCTGACGAACCCTCATAATCCTTCAGTTCCATACGAGGCCAGGCGAATTGTCAGTGGCGTCTCTTACCCTCTGGGCTCATGACGAACGCGACGAACAATGATGTTCGGTCGGTCGACGAGCTATGGGTGAAGTCCCTGGTGGCGCGCTCGGTGCTGCGTGCTGCCAACGCGATGACGGCCCCCGACAAGTCGCCCTCCCACCGTCTCAGGGTCTTGATGGAGTGTCACGGAGAGCTGCTCGCCGCGCGGGGCCCAGGCAGCGAGCTGTCCTTTGCCGACTTTCGACGCCAAGTGCGTGGTGACCCCTCCCAGCTCCTGCCCGAAGGCGTCCCTGGGTGGGACGTCGACGAACTATGCGTGGTCGATACCGACGGGCACGTCACGGAGGACGCCTTTGACATCGCCGCAGAGCAGCGCCTGGTGCTCCGCATCCTGCAAAAGAGAGGCCGGGGCGCTGGCCTGCTCAGCGGGCAGGACTTGGACGACGAGGTCGCGCAAGAAACGGCCTTCGCCCAGCTGTGTAAGGCGGGCAACCAGAAGGTCTACGAGAGCGGACGTACCGATCTGATCCGCTACCCGGCGGGACCGGTGAGCGAACTGAGCGAGCTGCGGCTGCCTCCGCTGGTCGTGGACCTGTACAAGGACATCCCCTATGCCTCGAGGTACCGGGGCTGGTGGTTCGCGTGCCCCGTGTGTCGGTGGCCGATGCGCGTCGCTCTGCGCCGCGAAGCGGGTCAGCAGGTCGGCGTGGTCGACTGCTGGCACGAGCCGCACCAGCAGATGGGTGCCACCTACCGCTTCCGCCCCGTCGAGGGGATCGTGCCGCCCGAACTACTGCCGGGACCGCCCCCGCCACCTCCGGACGACCGGGAAGCAGTGCTCTGGCCCGACGTGGAGTACGTCCCGGAGGCAAGACCTGTTGAGGGGCACAAGGCCCTAGTGCGGGGCGTGTGGCGGTACACCTGCATCCCCGGACTGCCGGAGCTGGCACTGCGGGACCGGCTGGTCGAACGCGGCCTGAAAGTGGATCTCTGGCCCGCCCTGGACGCCTACGACCTGTGCGTGCACGTCGGGCGTAAGCGGACGAGGAAGAAGGAGCAACTGCGCGTCGACGTGAAGGACTACACCTCGGGCACCGCGCTTGCGCAGCTGATCCACGCGCAGGAAGGCGACAGCGGGGGAGCGGAGTGGCTGGTCATTCCAGACCACCGCGCTACTCAGGTGCACCTGCTGTCCGGAGTGGGGAAGAAGTACGGGCTGAACGTAGCCACGGCGTCCGAGTTCGGCGCGATGGTCTGCGAGCGTTCGGGGGTGGCCTGGACGTGAGCGAGCCTTCCGTGGAACAGACGACGCTGTGCGCCTCCCTCGCACTGGCCGCCCACTACTTCCCCGAGACGTCTGAGGACAGCGATGCACCCGCTGCCCCCTTCCGGAAGGCGGCCTTCCTGCTGTCCGGGCAATTCCGGGCCTGGGACCGGTGGCCGGAGTTGACGAGCGAAGAACGCGGACGCATCGTCGACGTGTACCGCAACGCTCCCGGCAAGTTCGGCGACCTACGGAACTTCACCCCCGCCGCCCGGGCACTGCTCACGGATCTCGGTGACGAGGACCCTGGTGAGCCCCAGAAGCTGCTCACCTTCGAACCGGCGGGCGGAGACCCGCTCACCGCCGAGGCAGCCGTTCCGCGGGTCGGCGGTGACCTGCTGGCTTACGTCGATCGACAGATTGCCCGGTACCGGCGGCCCAGTGCGCGGCCGAAGCCCCCCGAGTTCGCCGGCCCCGGATTCTGGAAAACGGGGGAGATCAGCGTGCAGGGCGTCGGCCAAGTGCATGGCCAGCTGACGATCCCCACCTATCCCGGCTTCACCGAGGCATTCGGCCATGACCGGCTGCCCCATGTCGACACCGCGTCCCCGCTGGACGACCTCCGTATTCCTACGGACGAGCTGCTCGAACTGGCCGCGCAGATCGAGAGCCGTGAGCCGGAGGAGAAGCGCTATCTCCATGCGGTCCTCAAGGGCCTGTTCTCCGTCCTGCAGACCTCCGACTCCATCAGCCCGCAGGAAGCGCTGCGCATGACGGCTGGGGGACTGGAGATCTTCCACGCGCCGACCGGGACGGGCAAGAGCGTCTTGGTGCGCGTCCTGGCCGCATGGTTCGCCCAGCAGGACCACCGGGTGGCCATAGTGCTGCCCGACATCAAGGCGGGCCTGGCCATCACCCGCAGGATCCAGTCCGATCTGCGCGTCCTGCAGGATCTCGACGTCATCAAGCACGAGACCGGCTGTGCGCACCTGATGTCGTCATCGGGCATGCACGACCGTGCGCACAAGCTGGCCCGGCTCATCGACGAGGACCCGCAGACACCGGGAGAGTGGGGCGAGAACGGCGAACGGGACGTGGACCCGCTCTCCTACGGGTGCGCCCAGCAACCACTGCTGGAGTCCAACGCCGACTACCCGCCTGGGCGGGAGCCCTGCCTGTCTCTGTACCGGCAGGAATTGGGCGCGTCCGCCTGCCCCTGGATTCCCACGTGCGGCAAGTTCGCCCCCGTGTACGAAGCCTGCTCGGCCCACGTGGTTGTGACGAACCACTTCGCCTTCCTCAAGGGCAACCTGCGGATCGGCGTGAACCTGGACGGGCGTCCCGTCCAGGGGGTGAGTGTTGCCGAATTCGCGCTGCGCACCTGTCATGCAGTCCTTGTCGACGAAGTCGACCAGTTCCAGTCGAGGGCAGTGGACCAATGTGCCGGCGAGGTCGTCCTTCACTCGCGGAGGCACTGGACGGCGGCCCCGCAGGAGATGGACACGGATGCGAAGCGGCTGCCGATTTCGGCCGAGGCCAACCTGCTTCCGTCGGTCGGCCAGGTACGGCTGATGGCGGAGTTCCTGCTGCTCGCCGTATGCAGCAACGCGCTGCGCCTGGACGTCAGGGATGACGAGCGCGCGAGGAACCGCGTGCCGGACCGTACCGGGCTGCGCTGGCACCTGGCCCGCGGCCGTGACCGGCAGCTGATCCGTCTGCTCTGGCCGGACCTGGCCACCTCCGGGGAGGCGGATCTTCCAGCCGACCTTGCTCGGCGCCTCCAGGACCTCATGCCCGCCCGCTACCTGCAGCCACGCGCCACGGAGACCGATCCGACGGAGGTGGGATGGGATGAGGTGCGCCGCGCTCTGGAGGCGTTGGTGGCTCCGCGCGGCCAGCAGCTGCTCGACGCCGTGAAGCTCGATCTGCACCGGCTGCTGGAGTCACGGATGAAGGGCCCGCATCAGCGTGCCCAGGCAGTCAACTTGCTCGTCACTCGGGCGACCATGACAGAGTTGGACGAAGCACTCTCCGAACTGCGCGCCTGCGTACAGCATTACCGCCCCTCCGGGCTTCGCTCCGCGCAGCGGATCGCGGAGACGCTCAGTCCGAGCGCCGTCTCGGCCGTCCTCCCGCTCGGCCTGTTGGGGCGCTCGATCACGGGATATCGGGTAACCGGCCTGGACAAGCGGGAGAGCGAGGCCGAGCTCGTTGCGCAGAGCATCGCGGGCGACCCGCACACCTTCACCGCCGAACTGGGCCGCGTCGTCTCACTGTGCCTGGCCGGGGTCGAGCGTCCCGTCATGGGGTTGTCCGCCACGGCGTACTTTCCTCAGGCGGTGCGCGAGCACGTCCACGCGCCCGTGCGCTGGTGGATGACCGATGCCCAGGCCCGTTCGATCCGCGCTCGGCGCCACCGGATCGAGTACGGCGAGGGACACCCCATGTACGGCGAGCCGATCAAGATTTCGGGCCAGCACCCCAGCCGCAAGAAGGGCGCCTTGATCGAGCTCGGCACGGAGCTGTACGACCAGTACATCCACCGGGAGCTGGAGCGGCAGCGTGCCAAAGACAAGGACCGCGCGCACGTCCTGGTCGTGGCCAACTCCTACCAGCAGTGTGCCTGGCTAGCCCGAGGCATCGCTCAGGCCGGCACCTACCGCGAAGGGCTCTGCGTGGCCGTGCGGGACGGCGACCGGCACAACCCTGACCCCGACCTGCCTCGGGAGAACATCGCCACTCGCCTCACGGCCGAGCAGTTCGAGGACTTCCCCGCGCACGGCAACGTCCTGGTCGTCCCCTTGGCCCTCATCGCCCGCGGTCTGAACATCGTCGTCGGTATCCGCTCCGCCGTGCGCTCGGTCTACCTCTGCGTCCGACCTTTGGCATTGTTCGCCGAACCCGCGGAGATGTACGCCAGCGTCAACGCTGCCGGGCTGCACGCACTCCCAGAGGGCGGCGCCGCCGACCCCGACGACGCGCTGAAGGAAGCACGCGCCGCCGCGTGGCAGCGGCTCGAACTGATCCTGCGCGCGACACCCCAGTTCACCTCCATGCCGAAGTCGCTCCAGGAGGAGGTCGTCGCGGGTGTCGTCGTCGACCTGATCCAGCTGGCCGGACGGGCACGCCGGGGCGGCACCGAGGCCGTCCTGCACCTGGTCGACTACGCCTTTCACGAGGACACCTGGAGCTCCGACCTGGAAACCGTGCTGCGCCGCATCCACGAGCAGTGGCCGCCAGCGGTGAAGCGACAGATGAACGACCTGTACGGGGAAGCCCTGAACGCCTTCCTCTCCTACGCGGGCATCGAACCGAACCTCACCCACTGAAATGAGAAGAGAAGAGTGAACGACCAGAACCTCGAGCCGGGCAAGTACCTGCACGCACTGGCCTACCGCTGCACTCCCGCTCTGGTGGGGGACGCGACGGTTCACCTGCGCCGGCTGGACACGGAGACGGCCAAGCTGTGGGGCACCTTCACCAACCAGTGCAGGAAGCGCTTCGGCAAGGAAGAGGCCCAGGCGCCATACAGCATCGCCACGACCGTGCTCCAAGTGATCACCGGTGGGTACGTGCACTTCGAGCCCTACGGTCCGGCGCCGTTCCTGGTGTCCCGACAGCCGATCGACAGCAATCTCCTGTCCAAAGCCTTCGCCCTGACCCACGGCCTCGCCCTCGGCCAGCCGGTCGAGACGATCGACCTGCGGCAACCACCCGAGCTCGCACGGCGCATCGCGCGGACTCCCGAGCGGGAATTCGCGCTGAAGGAGCACCTGGCAGGGGCCGACGGAGAACAGCCGGACGCCCCGAACTGGCTTTACCAAAGCGCGGGTTGGGGGCTCGCGGAGCGTCTCGCAGCCGTTCCCTTCCAGCTCTCCAACGGTCGAGAGATCATGCTGCGTCCCGACACGACCGGCGGCCTGGTTGCGTTGGACGACCCTTGGGAGAACGAGGGCGGCGGTCGCTACGCCGTGTGCCGCACGGCGGTGCGGCTGAAGACGCTGCCGAACGTGCAACACCCTGTGTTGCTCCTGGATGCGCGCGTCTCTCGTATTTCGTCCTCGCTGATCTTCAGCTCCACGGCACTTGCCGTCCAGCCCGGTGAGGGTCACCCCATCCTGGAGGTCAAGCTCAACGGGCGGGGTGGAATGAAGACGATCCCGCGGCAGACCCTGGAAGCACTCGGCCGGTTGGAGATGGACTACTCGATTCTGCAGTCCATCGCGAAGCGTTCCCAGCAGGAGCAGAAACTTCGCGAACAGGCCAGGGCCTTCAAAGAGAGGCTTCAGTTCCCCCGCGAACACCCCGGCCAGATCTGGCCTATCCCAGCGAAGAACTACCAACACCCCATCGGAACCGGCGTCGGCATGCACCACCTGCGGCTCCTACGCGCCCACGCAGACGCGGCCTTCGGCGATGATGCCCAGCGCCTATCCATGCGCCAGTCCACGATGACCCTGCCGCGACGCCCCACCGACCCTGAGAAGGTCTCGGCCCAGGAGTACAAGCGCCGGAAGGAGGAGCGCGAGCTGACCGGCAGCAAGGAGCCGCTGCTCTCACGGGGCAGCCTCTTTCCGTCAGCAGAGTCGCTCTGTGCCTCCGTCGACGAGGCCGGCTTCAAGAAGCTCCGCATCGCTTGCCTCTGGTACCGGGATGAGACCCGGCAGCGCATGCTGCAGACGTTCTGCCACGCGTTCGGACTCAGCCCCGCCGGCCTGGACACCCAAGAAGGCGTCGAGCTCGACCTCTACCAGGGACGCATCACCGCCGCCTTCCACTACGTGCCGGACTTCTTGCGACCAGGTCGCGGGCGGGACCGGGCAGAAGCACTGGGGGCCGTTGGTGCCTCACTCAGGTCTCGCGACGGAGTCCTGGTCGGCGCATGGTGTGAGACCGAAATTCCGCACGCCGACGACTTCCCTGGTATCGACGCTCGCGACCTGGACGATCTGGACGCCAAACCGCAGACCAAGGCCGTCATGGCCCGCCTCGACGTCCCGTCGCAGTACCTGAAGGGCCGCGGGAAGGAAGGCGTCATCGAGCCGAACAGCGAGGACCACGCGGCACAGATGGCGCTCCTCGACCTGTACCGCTCGCTCGGTGTCATCGACGAGCGGATCTCTAACGCCCTTCAGAGCAAGAGTTCGTTCCCGGTCGACCGGCTGGCGCATGTCGGCGTGCATGTGCGACAGCAGAATCGGCGCTACGGCGAGAAGGGCGAGCCGAAGATCGTCGTTACGGCCACCGCGCTGGTCCCACCACAGTCCTCGCAGGGAGCATGGTCCCTGCTCGGCTGGAGCTCCGCGGCCCCGGTATGGCGGCCGTATCGTTCGGCTCAGAACGCCTTCCACACCCACCCGTATCCCGAACCCTCCGCAGAGACTACGAGCTATCGGCAGAAGTGGGACGGCGCTGCCGACATGGTGGAACGCGCCTTGGGCGACCTTGCCGACGAACTGGACGGCGTGCCCTACACGGTCACAGTGGATGCACAATCTGCGCGACGCATGTGGGAGGGCCTGCAGAACGTACGCCTCGGTGAACATCTCGGGCAGGCAGGAACTGATGGTAAGAGCAGCCGATACCAGCTCCCTGGGGCACGGCTCGGCCAGGACGCCCCGCTGGCCGTCATCCGTCTCAACACGGAAGACGAGGAGGTGCCACAGCCCGTCAGCGTTACCCACCTGGGCAAGAAGGAAGGTGCCGAGCCGGTCGAGAAGGACACCTCGACGCTGCTCTTCGAAGTCGCTACGGACTTCGGAACCCCGGTGTGGCTGCTGTGCAACGTGCCTCGCGCCTACGACGGCAGCGGCGCCGGCCGACTGGGCTCCAAGCGCACCCGGTGGGAAGCGGAGAAATCTGTGCAGTCAGAGGACCGGTCGAAGCGCCGCAAAGGCGAGATGCCGCAGAATTTCTACGCCATGACCGCCACCGAGATCCTCCCCATCGGGGGACCCTCCGACGAGGCACGTGAGGCGCTGTCGGCCATGACCGCACGCCTGTGCCACCAGACCCTCTTCTGGTCCGACCGCTCCCGTTACCCGGTGCCGCTGCATGCGGCACGGCAAATGGACCTCGACCACCCGCAGTACCGGCGCGAGGTGGCTGATGCGGAGCCAGGAAGTGGGGACGAAGGCGAAGAAGCGGAAACAACCGTGTAGAGCAGCGACGCCGTGAACTGGTGAGGGGATGGAACAGTTCGCTCTATCTATCCCCGAGGCAATGGGCGTGGGCCATCGCCTCTGAAGGAACCTCATGGAGTGCTCAGTTCCATCAGCTGGTTTCGCAATCACGGGGCGACGGGATCAACAGACCTGGCTCAATGGACCCATGGAGATGGGTGAGCACTGGGCCTACCGAGCGAGGCCGAAGGAGCTGGGCGGCCCGGTTCGGCGGGTCGGGGTCGTACGGGTAGGCGGTCGTGGCCGGGCTGATTGGCTCCACGTGCGGTTTCTCGACGGTGACGACGCCGGACTGCAGGAGTGGGTCGACACGACTTCCCTTGTGGCGCGCTGGGAGGAGGTCGAGGCGTTTCGTGCGGACGACGCGAGCGAGCTCGCTCTGGCCGAGGCGTCGCGGCACGTGCGGGGGAGTGCCGACTTCGAGGCTGCACGGTTGATCCTCGGGTTCGTCCGCCCGAAGAACAAGCTGCGGCTGCGGCGCAGTGTCGCGGACGCAGGGATCCTGGAGATGGGCAGTCTCGACGGCAGCGCTCCCCTTGTCGGCATGGATCTCGCGGAGCTGCGAGGCGATCCGATGGTCTACGAGAACCGTGACGGCCTGTGTCTGGCTGGGTGGCCGGTCACCGAGCGCATCGCGCACCAGGTGGCTGGCCGTCTCGCCGACGACATCCTTCCGGAGGTGGACCGCAGGCAGCAGGCCATCGATCAGGAGCGCACGCAGTCCTCCTGGTACTCCTACAGCCGCCGGGACGACCGCAAGCTGGACGCGGAAGCGGCCGTTCTGCGGACCGTTCGTGAGTGGTGTGGCCAGGACAAGGCCGAGCGCTACGACGAGCTGGTTGCCCCTGCGGGACGAGGTCGTCCGGCTCGGGAAGCTCGTGGAGAAATCGGTGAAGGCCCTACGTGACCGCGGGCACGGTGTCATCGCCTCCACCATTGAGCGCGACCTCGGGGTCCATGTCTCCAGCCTTGGTCCAGACGTTCGTCGGTGAAGCCGCGCCACCGCTCAGGTTCCGGCTTGGGCGGTTCGGCTTCCGCCTTGGGCTCTTCCGTCTTCGGTGGCTTCTCTTTCTCCGGCCGCTGCGGATGCCATCCGTCGAGGAAGGGCCGTAGCTGGTCGCCCGTGGGTTCCGCGTGGAGGCTGTGGGCGGTCAGGATCCTGCCGGCCACGGTCGGGTCGATCTGGTCGGCCTCCGTCCTCCCCCACGCTGACCACTCACGCAGTCGTCCGGCTTCGTGGGCGTCGTCCGAGGTGGAGGCGGCCTCATCGAGCGTGGCGCAGAAAGCCCGCATCTCCGCCGCGGCCCGCCACTGCGCCAGGGCGGTGCCGAACCGGTCGACCCGTACGGCATCCACTGCCTTGATCGTCGCGACGCTGAGCGCCGCTTCCCACTCTCGCTGCGTACGCTCCTTCTTCTCCGCCGCCTGGCGGCGGCGCTCCTCTTGCTCCGCGGCCTCCCGTCGGCGGCGTTCCTCCTCCTGCCGTTCCCGCTCCTCACGCTGCCGCCGCTGTTCCGCCTCCCACGCCAGCCTGGCCTGCTCCACTTGCTCCGCGTGGGCCTTCAGGGCTCGGAGGACGGCGTCGATCTGGTCCTCCAACGGCTTCTTTGCGCTGTCGGCCCATTCCTTCTTCCAGCCGTACCCAGAGCCTTGGCTCACGTGCAGTTCCAGCTCGCCGGATGGCTCGAACCGGTGCGCAGGGGTGACTCGCTGCCAGTCGTACGTCCGCCGGCCCGGCTGCGTGGGCACGTACCGGACCTGCTTCTGCCGTTCCTTGAAGCTGATCTCGTATGTCCTGCTGTGGACCTTGAGCAGCGGCCTCGGCTGCCTGCGCTTCTTCGACACCGCGATGTCGCCGTGCAGCGCCCGGGCCTGCTCGGCGAGGAGCCGAACGAGGGAGAGCACTCGTGGGAGTACTTCGTCTGAGATCTCGAAGGCGCTGTGGTCTGCGGTGACCGCCGTGATTACGTCCTCGATGTCGATGATCACTCGGCTGCGGGCCAGGCGGATCCGGTTCCACTCGGTATCATCCTCGCCTGTCACCCGGAGCAGGCCGAGGAAGAAGTCTCCCTTCGCCCGCCCGCTGTACTTCAGGTGGTAGCCCTCCGGCGCACACTGCCGCGCGGCGTCGAACGCCCGGCGATAGCGGGCCCGCTCCCCGTCGCTCGGGTCCGGGATCCGAAGAAACCGACCGGCCTTCTGCACCTCCGCGATCAAAGCCGCGCCGATTTCCGCTGGCGACTGCCGTGGCGGCTTCGCCGGGCGTGCCGGCGCCGGCTTCGCCTCGGGTGGGGGCGTCGCCCCGACGGGGAGGTGCCGCAGCCTCCGGTGTCGGCTCGGCGGTTGCCGGTCGTTGCTTGCGCGGGGCCGGCTCGGGCCGGTCCGGGTGGTGGCCGTGTTCCAGGTAGAAGCGACCGTCGTCGGTGATCTCCGCCTGCCACTTCCCACCATGCTTGGGCATGGTGATGAGGCCCCGACCCTTGAGGGCACGGGCGGTGTGGGCAAGTTCCGGGCTCGCCGAGGTGACGGGATCCGTTCCCTCTCCGATGCGGGTGAGCAAGGCCAGCTGTCGATCGTTGAGCGGCGACCATCGGTACATGGTGACCGTCGTACCGGTCCCGTCGAGCGCCTACAAGCAGAATGGCGATGTTCCCGCCTCCGCCTGCCGAGCAAATCCACGACGTGAACTTCCGACTGCGCCTTCTGGGGGGGAGCCGGACCCGCTGTCGGCCAGAATGCGAGCCAGGAGCTGACAGGCCCTCGTGGGTTAGACCGCTGCTCTGGTGTTTGAGCCATGGCCGCCGTGTTGTCGTCGCGCACTCGGGGCTGGCTGGATTACCGGCCGCTCGGAGGCTTCGGCCACGCGCTGCCCTCCTTCGCGGCGGTGAGGATGTCGCCCAGGCGGAGCCAGGCAGTCGGCCCGGAGTAGGAGGCGGGGCTGGTGGCGAAACGCGCCCAGGCTTCCTCGTCTTCGCCGAGCGCGGTCGTGACGACTGACGCGACCGCGGCGTGAGCCGTGCCGTGCTCGGGACCACCGACGGTCAATGCGGCCCAAGCGGGCAGCGCGCAGATGAGTTTCGTATCGCACTCGGGGAGTCTGAGCACTTGCCGAACCCATGCCTCGCGGAGGTGAGGGCCGCCCCCGAGGCGCTTACGCAGGCCAGCGGTGACCTGGAGCAGCGCCTCCTGTGGTGAAGAGTGCCGTCCCAGCACGTCGGAGAATCCGAGCTTCGGCCGGTAGCTGTCGCGATTGACGAACGACAGCAGCGCCTTCTCGACGAGCTCATCGTTTCCGGCGTGGCGGGAGAGATAGTCGTCCAGCACTTCGTCGGAAGCGGTTGCCAGATCTCGTACGGTGACCTGCTGTGGATCGCCGAGCGCCGAACTGCGGGCAGCTGTGGTCGGGTCCCCGAGGATCCGGTCGATGGCGGTGCGAAGATCGGCAAGCTCGCGATCGTGCTGATCTGTGGCGAGCTCATTGACCTCCCAGCTTCGACGAGGCTGTGGTCTCGCATGCCGTAGGACAGCACGAGCCTTGTCCTTCACCTCGCTCGTCACCTGAGGGAGGTGAAGGAGCATGGAGTGCAGCCATCGCAAATCGCGGGGAGTCCGTCGGCCAGGCTCAGGGTCGGTTTCCCAGAGCTCCAGAGCCTCTTCGGCTACTGCCGCGAAACGCTCGCCGAGCGCCACCAGCAGTTCCTGCGGCGCGCGCCAGGTGTGCGCGCGGCCGAATCGGTCCTTGGCGTCGAACGGGGTGAGGAGGTGTCGCCAGGAGGTGGCGGCCCTGGACTCCACCCAAAGGACTGCGGCCCGCAGCCCCGCGGAGCGGACTTCAGGGGACTCGTCGAAGAACTCCTCGACGTGGCGGCGCTCCTTCGGGGACAAGGATGCGAACCCACCGGCAAGCCGCGAGCGCACATCCGCCTCCGAGGCGCCATCCCGGAGTAGCCGACTCATGCGCGTGATCAGGGAGGCGCGAGGGAAGTCCGCAAGGTCGCGAACGGCGATCTCTTCGAGGAGGGAGCCCTCGACGTCCCAAGGGATGGTGCCGAGCAAGTGCCTCCGGATGTAGTGGCTCGCTCGGGTGCCCTGCGCCCACTCGATCAACTGACGATGACGGTCGATATGGACTCGCGTGATCGCCTCCCACATCGAGCTGCCCGCGTCCAAGGTGGCCATGTACGCGTCGAATCGGGCAATGACATCGCCGTCCCCCTCGTCCAGCCGTGGGGAGGAGGGAAGTACGGGCAGCAGGCCAAGAGCGGCGGCGAAGACCGAGTCGTCGAGCATCGGCTCACGGAGGATGACTTGTGCCGTGCCGGGATTTTCAAGGAGCGCCGGCGTCATCGGCTGGCTATGCGGTCCACGCCGACGCAGCTCGCTGACAACCGCCGCCGTCAGTGTCGGCCCGCGGTCCCGTCGGCCGAGTGCGCTGAGTTGGGCTACGGAGCAGCGGCGCAGCGTCTCCGCGCGCAGTTCGTCCGGGCATGAAGGATGGCCGAGCGCCGCGGCGGACAGGTGCATCGAATAGCTCGCGTAGGAGGCGGCCTGCTGCCGAAGGTCGCTGTCGATCGCGGCGCTGAGCATCCATTCAGGAGCGGAGGCACTGAGCGCCCCACGAAGAAGCGCGAGCAGGAGGTCGTCGCGCGCGCTTCCCTCAGGTAGCTCGTGTGCTCGGGCCACCGCCATGCCGACGGGCGGTGAATCCGGCCCGGACTGCGCGGCGATGGCACGTAGGAACTCGATGGGCAGCCCTGAACGTGGCTCTTCGACGGTCATGGTTCTTCCCCCACGTTGATCACAGCACGTCCGCCCATGGTGAGCCACACCACTGACAGCGCGGGCGATATGACCTGATCAGGTCAGGGACGTGGTGGAAATTCAGCCGCGGTCCGACAGGGCTGTCTACTCCAGGTGCTGCACCGCCTAACCTGCGGAGCATGATTCGTGCGGTGGTGTTCGACGTGGGTGAGTGTCTTGTCGACGAGACCCGGGAGTACGGGACCTGGGCGGACTGGCTGGAGGTGCCGCGGCATACCTTCGCGGCGATGTTCGGGGCGGTCATCGCGCAGGGGCGCGACTACCGCGAGACGTTCCAGGAGTTCCGGCCGGGGTTCGATCTGACCGAGGAGCGCGAGAAGCGCGCGGCGGCCGGGAAGCCGGAATGGTTCGGCGAGGACGACCTCTACTCCGATGTGCGCCCCACGCTGGCCGCGCTGCGGGAGGCCGGCCTGTGGGTGGGCATCGCCGGGAACCAGACCGTGCGTGCGGGTGGCCTGCTGCGCGGGCTGGACCTTCCGTCCGACCTGATCGCCACCAGTGACGACTGGGGGGCGTCGAAGCCGGACGTGGAGTTCTTCGACCACGTCATCAAGGCGACGCCTGCCGGGCCGGGCGAGATCCTGTACGTCGGCGACCGGCTCGACAACGACATTCGCCCGGCCGTGCAGGCGGGGCTTCTGACAGCTCTGATTCGGCGTGGGCCGTGGGGCACGATTCAGCAGCGTGACCCGGACGCGGACTCGATCACCACGATGCGCATCGACTCGCTCGCGGAGCTGCCTGAGAAGATCGCCAAGTTCAACGCTGGAGAGCGCTGACAGTCGTTCCCCAGTCGTAGAGACGATCGTCGAGGTCTCGGACGCACTGCTCGTTCTGCCATGGGGCGAGCGTGCGTCGGACCTCGCGGATACGCTCCATGCCCGTGGCGTACCAGGTGATGGCGAGCTGGTCGAGGGCTTGCACGGCGTACCGGCATGCCGCCTCCGGGTGGCCGTCCGCGGCTTCGACTGCGGCGAGATCACCGAGGACGACCGTGCGCTGCTTGTCCGACTCGGGCGGCAGATCGTCGAGAACCTCCTGAAGAGTCTGGCGGGCTTGTGGCAGGTAGCCGGCCTTCAGCTGCGTGTTCCCCTTGAACGCGGACAGGCGCACGGGGCTGAACCAGTCCAGCCACTCAGGGGTGGGGTGCTCGGAGCCAGAGGAAAGGGCGTCCTCGGCGTGTCCGATCAGGCGAAGCGCGGCGCGAGGGTCGCCGCATCGGGTCTCGCATTCCGCCTCGACTGCATCCAGCCATGCCCAGTGCTCCGCGGAGGCGTCTCCGCGTCGAGCGTAGGTGCGGGCGGCCATCATGCGCTCGATCGCCGCTTCCCGGTCATCGGTCCAGCCGGGGATAAACGCCATGTGGGCGAGGATGGCCGATCCCAGGAGGGGGGCGTCGGCTTCGCCCGCCGCTTGCAGGGCACGCAAGAGGGTTTCCGAGGCTTGGTCGGGCTGGCGTAGGTCGAAGAACTCGATGCGCCCGGCCAGTAGATAGGACTCGGCAAGGGCGCCGGCCAGGGTCTGGCGAGCAGGGTTCGCCGTCTCCGGCAGGAGAGCGCATCCCAGACGGGCGTGCTCCAGCACTGCGGGGTGCAGTACGGCGGGCGCTACGGACCAGTAGAGGTGCCGGTGAGAACGAGTGACGGCCTCGAAGTCCATGCCCACTGTAACTGGCTGCGTTGCGGGGCCAGCCTGGGCGGGGACGTTAGCTAGCCGCGCTCCCTTCAGAGGCGCATGCGGGGTGTTGCGGACCGTCGAGCCCGCGTGGCGGCTCTCATTTCCCCAGGGCGGGGTGAATCCCAAGTCCTCCATGCTCTGGCCCAGGAGGTGGGTCAGGACTCGGTGGACGTCAGGCTGAGGCCAGGGTGGTGTGGCGGACTCCCAGCGTCGGATCTGACGCACGCCAACAGCAAGCCCCCTGATGCCCAGCTTGGGTGCCGTCTTGGTGATGGCGTCGGCCAGAGCCTGTTGTGAGTTGTATCCGGCCGCCAGGCGGGCGGACTTGAGTCGGGTGTTGCCTGCGGGACGGGACATGGATCTCCTCCGGGGACGAGTTCTCGTCAGAGAGTGACATGCGATGTCCCCGCCGCGGCGCAAAATCATCCGCTGGATCCCAACAAAGCCCTGTGGAAGTCCTCTTGATGACCTGTCAGAGCCCTCGAATAGGACCTGGAGGGCCAGGAAGATGGCATCCACGGGCCGAGGACATCGGCCTCGTCACCACCCACGGCACCTACCGCTCGTCCAGGCGTTCTGCGCCTGCGCTCATCCCCTTCTGTCCACCCTGAACGGGAGTTCGTGATGCTTCGCACGAGCACGACCATCGACAACAGCCACCTCGTCATCGAGACGGGCGGTTCCGCCCCGGACGCCACGACCATCGTGGAGCGCAAGGGCCTCGGCCATCCGGACACCCTCGCCGATCAGCTGGCCGAGCGGCTGTCCCGCGCGTACAGCGCCTACACCGTGCAGAACTTCGGCGCGGTCCTGCACCACAACTTCGACAAGCTCGCCCTGCTGGGCGGAGCGAGTGAGGTCCGGTACGGCGCCGGCCGCATGACCGCCCCGGTCCGGGTGCTCGTCAACGGCCGTGCCGCGCCCACGTGCGGCGGTGAGCGGATCCCCGTCGAGGAGATCGTGGAGGCCGAGGTGCGGGCGTTCTTCGCCCGCCGGCTCCCCGAGGTCGCCGACCACCTCGACATCACCTTCAACATCACCAGCAACTCCAGCCCCGGTGCCGTCCTCACGGGCGACGAGGTGCCCGACCGGACACGCTGGTTCAACCCGCGGTCCATCGACGACCTCCGGGAGCGGCGCGTGCGGCTCTCCAACGACACGTCGCTGGGCACCGGCTGGGCGCCGGAGAACGTCTTCGAGTCCTTCGCGCGGGAGCTGGTCGACCACTTCTCCGGGGAGAGCGACTTCACCCTCTCCCACGCCTGGTGTGGATCGGACGTGAAGCTCATGGGCTACTGGGACGGGGAGCGGGCGGATGTCGTGCTCTGTGTGCCGCAGAAGTCGCGGCTCGTCGCGAGCCGAGCGGAGTACGTCCAGAACACAGAGAGCGTCCTGGCCGAGTGCTACCGGCTCGCCGGCCTCCACCTGCCCGGCGCCGAGGCGAGCTTCCGGCTCAACGCACGCGACGTGCCGGAGAAGGACGAGCTGTACCTCACCTACACCGGGAGCTCGATCGAGTCCGGCGACGAGGGCGTCGTCGGCCGCGGCAACCGCGTCAACGGGCTCATCACCCCCCTGCGACCGATGAACCTGGAGGGCGCCAACGGCAAGAACCCCGTCTACCACGTGGGCAAGCTCTACAACATCGCCGCCCGCCGGCTCGCTCAGCGGCTCCACGAGGCGACGGGAGGGCACGCCGAGGTCCATCTGGTGAGCACGACCGGGCAGCGCCTCGACCAGCCGTGGCGTGTGCTCGTCCGTCTGTCGTCCCCGGACGCCGAGGTGGACAAGGTGCAGGCGCTGGTGGCGGAGGCGCTGGGCGAGTTCCCGGCGCTCACCGACGAACTGGTCTCCGACGGGATCGTGCTGAGCTGATGAAGAAGCGGATGCTCGGCGAGGTCTCCCCGGAATGTCGGCGTCGGCTGGTCACTCACTACGGCCCCGAAGTCTCCGGGTGGCTCGATGCGGTGCCCACCCTGCTGGAGGAGGCTGCGGATCGTTGGAAGCTCACCCTCGATGGCTACCACGACGCCGGGTATGCCTCCGTGGTCGTCATGGCCGGAACCCTCGAAGGTCGTCCGCTGCTCCTCAAGGCGTGGGCCGATCCCACGCGGTTCCGCAACGAGGTCACCGCCTTACGTCTGTGGGCGGGCGGGCCGACCACAGGCGTCGTCGAGGCGGCGGACGACCTGGCCGTGGCGGCCCTGGAGATGATCGGGGGCCGCCCCGGTGGCGACGAGCGGCCGCCTCGGGAGCTGCAGACCGTGGCCGCCGCCCTCCAGGGCCTCCACACCATCGGCCGGCGCCAGCGCCGACCGCGTGAGCTTCCTTCCCTGACCTCGTACCTGCATCAGGAGGTACGTCCGAGGGTGCGCCGCCGTCTGGAATCGGTCGATGCCGGCCAGTGGCAGGAGCATGTCGACGCGGCTCTCCCGGCCCTCGTGACCCTGGAGGAGGACGGCGGTCGGGCGACGGTCCTGCACGCGGATCTCTACCGCGAGAACGTGCTCTTCGACTGGCTGGGCCACCCTCGCCTGATCGACCCCCTCCCGATGGTGGGCGATGCGGCCTTCGACTGGGCCTTCTGGACCGTGTACTACGAGCTTGGACACGGCACGGACGCCCGCCTGGCTGCTGCCGCCCGGATTTCCCGCATCCCCGTGCCCGTCCTGGCGCCATGGTGCCGAGCCCTGGCCCTGGACGGCCTTCTCTTCTACCTCGAAACCGGTGATCCGCGCGGAGTGACGATGGCCGAAGTCCTTGCGTGGCTGTCGGCGCCGACCCCAAGGAGCCGAGTATGACGACCTACGTCCTCCGTCACGGACAGACGAATTACAGCCGGCGCTACCTGGTCAACGGCGACCCGACGAAGCCCATCCGCTTGAGCGAGGACGGCCGTCGGTCGCTGAGCAAGGGCTGGAGCAGCGTTCCCCTCCACAGCGTGAAGACGTGGCTGGCCAGCGATTTTCCCCGCGCCCAGCAGACCGCCAACCTGCTGATGGGAGTCCCCGGACCGGAACTGATCACCGATCCGCGGCTGAACGAACTCGACTACGGGGAATTCGAGGGAAGCCCGTTCCTGGAATACGCCGTCTGGCTCGACGGGCACGGCGCCCACGAGCGGCCGCCCGGCGGCAGCGAGTCGCAGCGCGAGGGCATCCGCAGGATGCTCACCGGGGTGCTCGCGGCCCTGGAGCACCCGGGCCCCCGCGTCCTGGTGGCCCACGGCCTGCTGGTCTCCGTGCTGCTGTGGCACCGCGAACGGACTCCTGGCGGGGCCATGTCCCTCTTCTTCCCGGAAGCCCCGTACATCGAGCCCGTCGCCATCCCCGATGACGAGTTGCCGGAATTCATTGGGGCCCTGATGAACGATCTTGAAACTGGCGTTCTCGATCACGCGGTCGGCTCCGGTGGCAGGAAGGTAATGCGGATCGGCGAAGGGGCCGCGGTTGCTACCGTCGATCCCGTATCCCACCACTCGCCGGATCAGAAGGATCTTCCTCATGCATGATGCCCGCGCCCTGATTGAAATGGGTGCCGAAGCGGTTCGTCGGCTCGCTCGTCGCGGTTACTCCCTGGACCTGTCCGAGCTGGAGTCCCTCCAGTCTCGTCGCAACCAGAGCATCCGCTCGGCCGATGAGCTGCGGGCCGAGTCCAAGCGGGTGGCGAGTGAGGTTCAGCAGATGGCCAAGCAGGGCGGCGACATCAGCAAGCTGAAGGAGCGCGCCCGCGAGATCAAGGAGCAGGTCCGCGACATCGAAGCAGGGCAGGAAGAGATCGAGGCCCAGCTCCGTGATCTGCTCCTGAGCATCCCGAACCTGCCGGACGATTCAGCGCCTGATGGCGACTCCGAGGAGTTCGCCATCGAGATCCGGCGCCACGGCACGCCTCCAGCGTTTCCGTTCGAGCCGAAGGACCACGTCGATCTCGGAGAGGCCACGGGCATCCTCGACTTCGGCCGCGCGACGAAGCTGTCCGGCCCGCGCTTCGCGGTCTCCCGCGGCGCCGGCGCCGCCCTGGAGCGGGCCCTGGCCACGCTCTTCCTCGACATCCACACCCGCCGACACGGGTACACCGAGTACGCGGTCCCCTACCTGGTCACCCGCAAGACCATGACCGGTACCGGACAGCTCCCGAAGTTCGAGGAGGACCTGTTCAAGACCGGCGTCGCCGACCGCGAGCTCTTCCTCATCCCGACGGCCGAGGTCCCGCTGACCAACCTCTACGCCGACGAGATCATCCCGCCCGCCGAGCTGCCGCTCGCGTTCACGGCGCACACCCCGTGCTTCCGGTCCGAGGCCGGCTCGTACGGCCGCGACACCCGCGGCTTGATCCGCCAGCACCAGTTCGCCAAGGTCGAGATGGTCAAGATCGTCGACCCGGAGACGGCTGACGCCGAGCTGGAGACGATGGTCGGCCACGCTGAGGCGTGCCTCAAGGAGCTCGGCCTCGCCTACCGGGTCATCAAGCTGCCCGCCGGCGACACGGGCTTCTCCGCCCAGCTCACGTACGACCTCGAGGTCTGGATCCCGAGCCAGAACACGTACCGCGAGATCTCCTCGGTCTCCAACTTCGGCACCTTCCAGGCCCGCCGGGCCAACATCCGAACCCGAGGCGAGGACGGCAAGCCCAAGCTCGTCGCCACCCTCAACGGTTCCGGCCTGCCCGTCGGCCGCACTCTGGCCGCGCTCCTGGAGCAGTGCCAGCAGCAGGACGGCTCGATCGTCCTTCCCGAATCTCTCTTCCCGTACCTCGGCTTCCGCCGTATCTCGGCGGACGGAACACCGGAGGCATAACGTGCTCGTCGGCGTCTGCGACTTCCCTGGTAGCTACGCCTTTCCGCCCGCCGGTTACGGCGGGATCGAACGATGGCTGTGGGCGGTCGCCGTAGGCGCCCGTGCCGCAGGCGCCGACGTACACCTCCTCGGGCCGGGCTGGCTCACGGACCTGGAACACGACTGGGTCCGCAAGCCGGTCCGCCTGGAGGACCTCACCCCCGGCTCGCTCGCCGAGGGCGACCTGCGTGACAGCGGGTACGACCTCCTGGTCGTCGGCCACGAGTACCCGTCGCTTCCCGCGTGGACGCGCACCTGGAACGAGCTGGACTGCGACGTCGCCACCTTCCAGCACTCGCCGGTCTTCAAGCACGCCGCCACCGCCTTCGATGGCCGGCGGTCGCGCCTGTACTGCTACTCGCCCGAGATGATCGAGCGCTACGCCGAGCATCAGCCGATCCCTGAGCTCGCCGTCCACCTCGGCCTCCACGAGGAGGAGCCACCGGCCACTGCGGGCACGGACCTCGTCTGGCTCGGCCGGATCGATGAGGAGAAGGCGCCGCACATCGCCGTACGCGCCGCGCAGATCCTCGGCCGCCGCATCCGGATCGTCGGCCCCGTCTTCGACGAGGAGTACGTGCGCCGGCACGAACGCCTCCTGACCGCCGGCCACGTGAAGTGGGTCGGGGAACTCGGCGGCCCCGCCAAGACCGCCGCCATCGCCGATGCCTCAGTCTTCGTTTACACCTACGCCCGTGACTACGTGGAAGCCGGTGCGGCGGTCTTCGGCGAAACCCTCCGCGCTTGCACCCCCATGGCCGCCCTGACCTGGCGCGAAGGAACCTGCGCCCACGCTGCCCTGTGCGACGAGACGGGCGCGGTCGCGGTCGTTGACCCCAGGGAGGAGGACGAGACCGCGGCACGAAGCCTCGCCGACGCGATCGAACAGGCGGAAAGCCTCGACCACCAGCGCGTCCAGGCGATCGGAATGCAGCGCTTCGACCCGGCGCGCCACTTCCAGGCGATGTCGGCCCGATCGTGCTGACCCGCGCGGCCGGCACCGTCGGAGACGACCTGGCCCAGCGGATACCCGGCGTACTGAGCGCCGCGTTGGGCCCCCACTGGGAGTTCACCGCCGACGGCCCCCACATCGAGATTCTTCACCCGCACCGGGGCAGCCCCTACCAGCCGCCACGCAGATCACCCACGTGGAGGGAGATCCTCGACTCCCTGGAAGCCGGCTTCGCGCGCGACGGCGCCCCGCGTGACGCCTGCCTCCCGCTCCGGTGGGGCAAGGAGACCGAACTGACGATCTCCGCTATCCAGGCCCTGGATCCGCTCCTCAAGGACGGCCAACCCCGTACGTATCGAAGCGGATTCATCCCGCAGCCGGTCGTCCGCTTCACCGGCCAGCGGGACGCGGAAGGCCAGTTGAAGGACGGCTTCCTGACCTCCTTCGTCAACGTCTCCCGAGTCCAACCCATAGGCGGCCTGGACGAGTACGGCGCCATCCTCGACAGCTGGCTGACCGTCCTCTCCCAACTCGGCTTCCACGCACGACACCTGAGCATCTACGGAACGCTCACCCCGTGGCGCCGACGGCAGGTCGAAGGCATCACACTGCGCTTCCGCCACCTGGACCTCACCCTCGGCGACATCGTCCTCCTGTGGAACACGGACTACCCGGACCGGATGGCCGTTGATCTCGGCACTGGGCTGGAACGCCTGGCATGGGCGCGGACCAGGGCGAGCTGGCACCCCCTGATCTTTGGGCGCTTCGCACGGATGGCGACACCACCGACGCTGGATGCCATCCGTACCGCCACACTCCTGCTCGGCCACGGGATCGCCCCAGTAGCTCGGGGTGCCGGCGGAATCACACGGCGCGTCATAGGTGCCATCGATCCCGAAGCCGCCCGCCTCGGCGTCAGCGCCATGGTTCGAGCCGCCTACGACTACTGGTCGCTCTTCGGTGCCTTGCGCGCTCCGTGGCCGGAGATCGCTCGCGTCATCGAGGGAGAGTGGGAGGCGACACACTCGGCCCTGGCGGCATAGCAGTTGTGTGCATCGCTCGTTCTCGACCCAAGCCTCGAAACGGCTGAAGCCGGTAGGTCGAGCCGTAAACGCGCAGGTCGAACGACGAGCGACGGATAGGGTGCGGGGTTCTTCTGACCGAAAACCCATCACTCCCGGTGATCGACTTATTACATGCTGTCGGTGGTGCGTGCTGTCATACGACCGGCGCGGGGATGCACCAACGGTCTTGGACAGAGGGGGAATTCCTTCATGGCGGTTCAGCTTGCGGACCACGTTCGGGGTGATGTCCCGGTGTGGGCTCAGACACGGTGGGATGTGGGATCAGCCGCGGTAGGCGTTGCCACGTGCACGCCGCACCTGTGTGCTTCCTCCGCCTCGGTGCAGCTGGGCGGGACTCGATGAGCCGCCGCCCGATACGGCGCTCGGCCCGGCGCCGACCGGTCCGCGGTTCCAAGAAGCAGGACGAGCAGGTCGCCCTGGTCGTGGGTGTGGTCGTGGCGGTCGGCTTGGTCGTCACCGTCGTCCAGTGGCTGCTCACGCACTGGTGGGTCCTCGTCATCGTCGCCGTGGCCGCCTCGGCTGCGGGTGGCCTCTGGTACCAGAAGGCACAGCAGCGGGCAGTTTGGGCTCGCGTACGCGCCCAAGCCTTGCGGCTGCGGATTGCCGAGCTCGACGCACTGGATCACCGCGCCTTCGAGTTCGCTGTACGGGACCTGATGCGCCGCGACGGCTGCAAGGCCGCGCAGCTCGGAGGTGCTGGCGACAACGCTTGCGATGTACGCGCCGTCGACCCCGCCGGTCGCGTCTGGGCGATCCAGTGCAAGCGCCGCCGGGATGGGGATCGTGGTGCCGCGGTCGGTGTCGGGGTGCTGCAGCAGGTCAACGGCACTGCACGCCAGATCCACGGGGCGGACGTCGCGGTCGTGCTCACCAATGGCCGCTTCTCCTCCAAAGCGATCCCCTGGGGTAAGCAGAACCGAATCCACCTCGTCGACCGCCGCGTGCTCGGCGAGTGGGCCGCAGGCTCCCGCCCCTTGTGGGACCTGCTCGACCGCATCCCACCGCCGCGCCGGCCGACTGCTCTGTCCTGACGTGACAGGTGCCTGGCAAATCCAGCCCAAGACCAGCGCTTTGTTGCCAACCACTGGTGACCGAACCCTTGCACCGCCCAGTTCGGACTATGCAGGAAGGCTGGGATGTCCGTTGTCTTGCCTGACAGGAGGGCTGGCAGGGTGATTCTGACCATCAACGTGGCGGTCCTGCTGGCTGTCGTCATCGTCCTGCGACTACGCCGACGCACACAGGCCCGAAGCCGATTGGACGAGAAGCTGACCGTGATCGTGGTGCTGGTGTTCGGCGTCTCGGGACCTGTCCCCGAGTGGTGGACACCTCTGAGCCCGGCCCCGGCAGGGGCCGGGTAGGAGGCATCTTTTATGGTGATGAAGGTCTACTCGCCCGAGTTCAAGGCGAACGCTGTCGCGCTGTACCTGTCGTACCCGAGCCACACCTTCGAGGGCATCGGCAAGGATCTGGGGATCAGCCGGGAGACGCTGCGCAACTGGGTGCGGGCCGAGCGGGCCCGCCGAGGTGAGAGCGGCACGACGAGCACGAACACGAAGGACGTCCCGGTGAGCGAGGCCACGAGGCAGGACCTGGAGGCCGAGATCGCGGCCCTGCGAGCGGAACTGAAGAGCGTGCGCAAGGAGAACCAGAAACTGGCCACTGAACGGGACATCCTGCGCAAGCCGACGAAGTTTTTCGCACAAGAGATGACCTGGTGACCAGCCGCTTCCAGTTCGTCGAGGACCACCACCGCGCCTGGGGCGTGAAGCGGCTGTGTCAGGCGCTGGAGGTCGCCCGCTCCAGCTTCTACAAATGGCGGGCCACCCGCGCGGCCCGCGCCGCGCGCGAGCGGGCCGACGCGGCGCTTGCCGAGCGGATCCGGGCCGTGCACGCCGAGTGGGACGGCACCTACGGCCGGCCGAGGATCACCGCGAGCTGCACGGCGACGGTGAGCGCGTGAACCACAAGCGCGTCGGACGGGTGATGCGGAAGTACGGCATCGCCGGGCTGCGGCTGCGCAGGCGCCAGGTCACCACGGTGCCCGAACCGTCCGCCACACCGGTGCCCGACCTACTGGGGCGCGACTTCACCGCGAGCGCACCAAACACGAAGTACGTCGGCGACATCACCTACCTGCCGGTGGGCGACGGCGAGTTCCTGTACTTGGCGACCGTGATCGACTGCTTCTCGCGCCGCCTGGTGGGCTGGTCGATCGCCGACCACATGCGCACCTCGCTGGTCACCGACGCGCTCCGGGCAGCCGCTCAGGTCCGCGGCAGCCTATCCGGCGCCGTCTTCCACAGCGATCACGGAGCCCAGTACACCTCTCATGAATTCGCCGGTTTCTGCGCCGAGTTGGGAGTGCGGCAGTCCATGAGAGCGGTCGACACGAGCGCGGACAACGCGCTCGCCGAGTCGTTCAACGCGACCCTCAAACGCGAGACGCTCCATGGTGCCCGCCGTTTCGACAGGGCCCGCGCCTGCCGCCTGACGGTCTTCCGCTGGACCACCCGCTACAACACCCGCCGACGGCACTCGGCAAACGGACAGCGGGCACCGATCGTCTACGAACAACAGTCAGCTACCCTGACACTTGCCGCATAACAACACGAACGGGTGTCCACCCTCCAGGGACAAGGCCCTTCCCGTGCAGCGGCTTCTCGGTGAACACCTTTACTTGGACCAGACCGTCGGCGAGCTGTCCGCGCAGGGCCTCCAGGGTGGCGCGCCCCTGTTTGGTTGCCAGTCCGCGCATCAACTGGTTGCGCAGGTGCTTGACCAGCTGCTCCTTGCGCGAGTGTGCCGTCTGCATGTCGTGGTACTGCTCGTCGTCGCTATGGGGGGACTGCACGTCCTGCTGCAACGACTCGAGGATGGTCTCTGAGTCGCTTGGGGCGACCATGCCGACGAGCAGGCGAACCACCGGATCCCCGGCTGCTTTGGCTCCCTCAGCGTCGCGCTTGGCCTCGACGAGGTCTTTGAACGAATCCCAGCCGCGCATGTCGAAGTACCCGGTCGCGACGTCGACGGTCGTGAAGCCGGCCAGCGACTGCTTTAGGGCGGTCCCCAACTGTTGGTTGTCGAGGTTGTCAAAGATCTCAGAAGCCGTATCTCAACCGATCATGGAACGCGCGGTTCGAACAGGCTTCCCACCCGGGTGATCTTCCCGTTGTACGCGCATGAAGACAGGGCCTCTCGGTAGCTCGGGGATGCGAATCTGATCGAGCAGTACCGGGAGGCCCTGGTGTCCTTGTTCTACGTGTCCGAGCCCGTCCAGTTCAACTCGGCCGCACCATCGTGTGATTGCCTCGCGCACGTGTACGGCAACGCGGCGGACCATCCCGACCGGGTGCGGCGGTATCCGTCGGACATGACGGACGCGGAGTGGGCGGCCGTGCGGCCGTTGCTGCCGGTCCCGGCCTGGCTGAACGGGCGGGGTGGACGCCCCGAGGGTTACTGCCACCGCCAGCTGCTGGACGCAATCCGCTACCTGGTCGCGGGCGGGATCTCCTGGCGGGCGATGCCCGCGGACTTCCCCGCCTGGGGCCGGGTCTACGCCTTCTTCCGCCGCTGGCGCGAGCACGGGCTGATCACCGAGTTCCACGACCGGCTGCGCGGGAAGGTCCGTGAACGCGAAGGCCGCGAGGCCGAGCCCACGGCAGGGATCATCGACGCCCAGTCGGTGCGGGCCGCCGCGACAGTACCGGCCGCCTCACGCGGCTACGACGGCGGAAAGAAGGTGCCGGGCCGCAAGCGCCACATCGTGACCGACACCCTCGGCATGCTCCTGGTCGTCGCGGTCACCGCCGCGAACATCGGAGACCGGGACGCCGCGGCAGGACTGCTGACCCGCCTGCGCCGCCTGCACCGCGACATCACCCTCGTCTGGGCCGACGGCGGCTACACCGGAGGCCTGGTCGACTGGTGCCGGGACAAACTCGCCCTGACCCTGGAGATCGTCAAGCGCACCGACGACATGACGGGGTTCGTGGTGCTGCCCAGACGCTGGGTGGCAGAACGCACGTTCGCGTGGTTGATGAACTCCCGTCGACTGGCCCGGGACTACGAGACGTTGCCGGCCAGCAGTGAGGCCGTGATCCGGTGGTCGATGATCACGCGGATGAGCCGGCGTCTGGCACGGCCACAGGCCGCCGGCCGGCACTGAACATCCCCGACGCCTCCAAGAGGAGCCACCCACGTTCCGCCAGGCGCCTGGCCTTCGACCGCACCCCCTCGACCTTCCCCGGCGCCGCCCCAAGGCCCAGCTCCGCCGCGATCTCCTTGGCCTTCACCGGTCCCTTGCCCGCGGACCGCCGCTCCTCCAGCACGCCCAGAATCCGCCGGTAGTCGGGCGCGAGCACGGCCACCGACAACCCGTCCCGCCAGGGCGGCACCACCGACCCCGGCACCGGTGAGGACACCGCTTCCTGCTTCGCCTCGGTCACGGCAGTCGTCTCGGCGGCGGACACGGCCAGGGCCTCGACCAGCTCCTCCCGCGCGATCACCCGCCGGTCCAGCTCGATCTCCGCGGCCTCCAACACCTCAGCCAACCGCGCGACTTCCTCCCGCAGCCCCTCCACCCGCACCCGGGCAGCCGCCTCCCGCTCCTCCAGCATTCCCAGCACCGACGCCACCGCGCACCCCTCGCCCATGAAGCGAACACAAGACGCGACATGCCTCCCTCACCCCGAGCTAGACCATGCCTGACCAGCAGAAATCAACCGATCACGTTCGGTTGAGATACGGCCTCTCAGGCACAGAGCTTGCTCCTGGCACCGGTGGCTGGATTGGCGCCGCGCGGGAGGCGCGGAGCTCCGATGCTACGGCCGAGCGCTGCGTTTCAAGGCTCTATCGACAGGCTGCGGTGCCATGGTGATCAGCCAGCGTGTACTGATCCAACTAGTCCGGGAGTCTCTGAGGGCAGCGGCTTCGGCGAGGACTGGTCGGTGGCGTGCTCACTGGCCAGGGCGCTGGCGCAGGCAAACGACCGGGTCGGGTCCTTCGGGACAGCAGCAGGAGAAGCAACTGAGACCAAAACTGAGACCACACATGTCGAAGGGCCCCACCGCGAACGGTGGGGCCCTTCGACAACGTGCCCGGTGAGGCACTGGCGGAGGATACGAGATTCGAACTCGTGAGGGGTTGCCCCCAACACGCTTTCCAAGCGTGCGCCCTAGGCCTCTAGGCGAATCCTCCGCGGATGACATTACATGACGCCGAGCGGTGCGAGCGAACTCGTTCGCGGGCCCCCGGATCGGGTACTCTGTGCGGAGCCCCTCACGTGGCGCTATCTGACTGAACTCCCCCAGGGCCGGAAGGCAGCAAGGGTAGGTCGGCTCTGGCGGGTGCGTGGGGGGCGTTCGCGTGTGCGGGGGAGCGGTGTCGTCCGCTTCGGGCCCGGGTTGTCGGTGGGCGCCTATAACCTCGTAGGTGTGTCGTCTCTCGCGCTGTACCGCCGCTATCGCCCGGAGTCGTTCGCCGAGGTCATTGGGCAGGAGCATGTCACTGCGCCCCTGCAGCAGGCCCTGCGGAACAACCGGGTCAACCACGCGTACCTGTTCAGCGGGCCGCGCGGGTGCGGCAAGACCACCAGCGCGCGCATCCTCGCCCGCTGCCTGAACTGCGAGCAGGGCCCCACGCCCACCCCCTGCGGCACCTGCCAGTCCTGCCGGGACCTCGCGCGCAACGGGCCGGGCTCCATCGACGTCATCGAGATCGACGCCGCCTCCCACGGAGGCGTGGACGACGCCCGTGACCTGCGGGAGAAGGCGTTCTTCGGGCCGGCCAGCAGCCGCTACAAGATCTACATCATCGACGAGGCCCACATGGTCACGTCGGCCGGCTTCAACGCCCTGCTCAAGGTCGTCGAGGAACCGCCGGAGCACCTCAAGTTCATCTTCGCGACCACCGAGCCCGAGAAGGTCATCGGCACGATCCGCTCGCGCACCCACCACTACCCCTTCCGCCTGGTCCCGCCGGGCACCCTGCGGGACTACCTCGGAGAGGTGTGCGGCCGGGAGGACATCCCCGTCGAGGAGGGGGTGCTGCCCCTCGTCGTCCGGGCCGGGGCCGGCTCCGTCCGGGACTCCATGTCCGTCATGGACCAGCTCCTCGCCGGCGCCGACGAGCACGGTGTGACGTACGCCATGGCCACCTCGCTGCTCGGGTACACCGAGGGCTCGCTGCTCGACTCCGTCGTGGACGCCTTCGCCGCCGGGGACGGGGCCGCGGCCTTCGAGGTCGTCGACCGGGTCATCGAGGGCGGCAACGACCCCCGCCGCTTCGTCGCCGACCTGCTGGAGCGCCTGCGCGACCTGGTCATCCTGGCCGCCGTCCCGGACGCCGCGGAGAAGGGGCTGATCGACGCCCCCGTGGACGTCGTCGAGCGGATGACCGCCCAGGCCGGCGTCTTCGGGGGCGCCGAGCTGAGCCGGGCCGCCGACCTGGTGAACGAGGGGCTCACCGAGATGCGCGGGGCCACTTCACCGCGCCTCCAACTGGAACTGATCTGCGCCCGCGTGCTGCTCCCCGCGGCCTACGACGACGAGCGTTCCGTCATGGCCCGCCTGGAGCGCCTGGAGCGCTCGGGGGTCGCCGCCCCCGGCGCCGCGGCCGTGGCCGCCGCCCCGCTGCCGCCCGTGCAGTACGCCCCGCCCCCGCCCGGCCCCGCCGTGGCCTACGCGCCCCCGGTCCCGGCCGCACCGGCAACCCAGGCCCCGCCCGTCGCACCCTCCGCCCCGCCCGCCGAACAGGTCCCGCCGGCCGCCGCGCCCGCCGGCCCGCCGCCGGATCAGGGGGCTGCCGCCCCCGCGGCCCGGCGCCCGGGCGGATGGCCCACGGCCGCCGCCGCGGGCGGCGGCCGGCCCGCCGCGACGGCCCCCGCCCCGCAGCCCGCGGCCCCGCAGGCGCCGGTCGCCTCCCCGCCGGCCGCGCCCTCCGCGGCCGTCGGCGGCTACGCCGCGCCGCCCGCCGGCGGGCTCGACCCCCGTGCCCTGTGGCCGAACATCCTGGAGGCCGTCAAGAACCGGCGCCGCTTCACCTGGATCCTGCTCAGCCAGAACGCGCAGGTGACCGGGTTCGACGGGAGCACCATCCAGCTCGGCTTCGTCAACGCCGGGGCCCGTGACAACTTCTCCGGCAGTGGCAGCGAGGACGTGCTGCGGCAGGCCCTGCACGAACAGTTCGGCGTGGACTGGAAGGTCGAGGCCGTCGTCGACCCCTCGGGCGGATCGGGCCCGCCGCCCGGTGCCGGGAACTTCGGCGGCCGTCCCGCACCACAAGCCCCGCCCGCCCCCTACGGAGCGCCCGCGCCCGCGATGCCCCCCCGCCCGGCGGCGCCGCCCGCGGCGGCCCCCGCGACGCCCAGCGCGCCCCCGGCGCCCGGAGCGCAGTCGGGGCCGCCCGCCCCGAGCGCCGGCCCGCCCCGCGGCCGGGCGCCGGAGCCGCCCCGGCCGGCGCCCATCGCCCCCGAGGACGACATCCCCGAGGACGACGACCCCGACCTCGACGAGTCCGCGCTCTCGGGTCGCGACCTCATCGTCCGCGAACTCGGTGCGACCGTCCTGGAGGAACAGTCCCGCGACTGACCCCGCCCCGCCGCGGCGCGGAGCCCGGCCCACCCCGCGCGCGGGCCCGCAGCGAGGGCCGCCGGGCCGTCCGCAGCGACCCCGACCCACCCCGGTCCTGGCGGAACCTCCAACTCCACGGGCGTCCGAGCATCGGACGGGCACACGAGGCGCGCGGGGGCGGCGGTTAGGCTGACGGGCGTGAAGGTCCTCGTCATCGGCGGCGGCGCCCGCGAACACGCCCTGTGCCGCTCCTTGTCCCTCGATCCCGACGTCACCTCCCTGCACTGCGCGCCCGGGAACGCAGGCATCGCCGAGGTGGCCCAGTTGCACGCGGTCGACGCGCTCGACGGGGCGGCCGTGGCCGCGCTCGCCACGCGCCTCGAAGCAGATCTCGTCGTCGTCGGCCCGGAGGCCCCCCTGGTCGCCGGGGTGGCCGACGCCGTGCGCGCCGCGGGCATCGACTGCTTCGGCCCGTCCCGGGAGGCCGCCGCGCTGGAAGGTTCCAAGGCGTTCGCCAAGGACGTGATGGCCGGCGCCGGGGTGCCCACCGCCCGCAGCTACGTGTGCACCACCCCGCAGGAGGCCGACGAGGCGCTGGACGCCTTCGGCGCGCCCTACGTCGTCAAGGACGACGGGCTCGCCGCGGGCAAGGGCGTGGTCGTGACCGGGGACCTGGAGGCCGCGCGGGCGCACGCCAACGCCTGCGAGCGGGTGGTCATCGAGGAGTACCTCGACGGCCCCGAGGTCTCCCTCTTCGCGATCACCGACGGGACGACGGTGCTCCCGCTCCAGCCGGCCCAGGACTTCAAGCGGGCGCTCGACGGCGACGAGGGCCCCAACACCGGCGGCATGGGCGCGTACTCGCCGCTGCCGTGGGCCGACCCCAAGCTGGTCCAGGAGGTGCTGGAGACCGTCCTCCAGCCGACCGTGGACGAACTGCGCCGCCGCGGCACCCCGTTCTCCGGGCTGCTGTACGCGGGGCTGGCGATCACTTCGCGTGGGGTGCGGGTCATCGAGTTCAACGCCCGCTTCGGCGACCCCGAGACCCAGGTGGTCCTGGCCCGGCTGCGCACCCCGCTGGCCGGGGTGCTGCGGGCCGCCGCCCGGGGCGCCCTGGACGACCTCGAACCGCTGCGGTGGAGCGGCGAGGCGGCCGTCACGGTCGTGGTGGCCTCGCACAACTACCCCGACACCCCCCGCACCGGCGACCCCATCGAGGGACTGGACGCGGTGGCGACCGAGGACGCCCCGCACGCCTACGTGCTGCACGCCGGCACGAAGCGGGACGGCGACCGGGTGCTCAGCGCCGGGGGGCGGGTGCTGTCGGTGACGGCCACCGGAGCAGACCTGGCCCAGGCCCGTGAGCGGGCGTACGCGGCGGTCGGCCGCATCGCCCTGGACGGCGCCCAGCACCGTACGGACATCGCGGCGAAGGCCGCGGCGGACGCCTGACCCGCAGGGTCGCCCGCCGGTGACCCGCGGTGCACGGCCCCGGTCGTCCCCTCCGGCCCGCGCACCCCGTGCGCGCGGGCCGAGGGGCCCGGGGCCGTTCGCCTGTCCGGAGACGGAGACGGAGACGGAGACGGAGACGGAGACGGGAGACGGGAGACGGGAGACGGGAGACGGGAGACGGGACGGGGCCGAGGTCGGGCCGGGGCCGGGGGCAAGGCGCAGGAGAAGGCGAAGGCGAAGGAGAGGGGGAGTGAGGGGCAGGGAAGGCACTGGTGTGGAGCCGCTCGCACGGCGCGCCCGCCCGGCGTGCGCATACGGTCCCGTGGGTGCGCAGTCATCGCGCGCGCCCGCTTCCACCTCGCGCACCTGTTCGCTTTACCGTGCGGATTTGCCCCCCACCTCTACCCAAAGCCATTCCATCGGGTGACCGGTGCGCCATACGGCTGACGGCGACCGGGGGCCCAACTAGGGTGCGGCGCATGTGTTCCGGCACATGGCCCACCGGCATTGCGGTGTCCGGGGTCGGTGCCACAGTGGGGGAGTGAGCAACGCCAAAGGAGTCCGTCGGCGCCCGAGCGCGCCCGGCGGACGGTAGGGGGCGAGACCCGGTCGTGTCCGACAACGGTGTGGAGACGAGTGCGCTGTCCGCGCGCTCCCGGGCCCTCGACGTGCTGCGGGTCCGCAGTCGCGCCACGGCCGTCGCCCTCCTGCCCGCGGCGGCGGCGATCGTCCTGTTCACCGCCCGGACCAGCGGACACCTCGACGGCGGCGGCGCCCTGGACGCCCTGCTGTGGGTGCTCACCGCCCTCGCGGTGGCGATCCTGCTCGCGGCCGCGGGCATCGGCTTCGTGGTGGCGCGCTCCCGCCCCGCGGTCAGCCCCACGGTGCCGGTCGACGAGCGTTCCGCCCCCGACCTGTACCGCATGGTCCGCGAACTCGCGGACCGGCTCGACGTGCCCGCCCCCTCCGCGATAGCCCTCACCCCGGACTGCGACAGCTGGCTGGAGGACCGCACCCACCGGGCCCAGCAGCCCCGCTCCGAACGCCCCGCCGCCCCGGGCGGCCCGGACGGCGGCCCCCGGCGCGCCCGCCGCCGGGAGGCCCCCGTACTGATCATCGGATCGCCGTTCCTGTGGTGGATGCGGGTCGCCGAACTGAGGGCCGTCCTCGCCCCCGTCGTGGCCGGCACGGGACCCTCCGCACACCCCGACGTCGCCGCCGCGCGCCGGTTCGTGCGCGGCCTCGACGCCGCGGTCGCCGTCGCGTCGCGCCCCGGCCGCGGCCCGCTCGCACGGCTCGCGCTCGGGGTGACGGGGTCCATCGCGCGCCTGCTGCTGCGCGCCTGCCGCGGCTACGCCACCGAGATGGAGCGCGGAGTGGCCGCCGCCGCGGCGGCCAGGGCCCAGGACGTCGACTACGGGCTGCGGATCGTCGCGCAGGAGCAGGTGGGGCTCGCGTACGCGGGCTGGGACCGGCTGCTGACCCGGGTCGCGCTGCCCGCCTGGCGGGTCGGACGCTGGCCCTCGCGGCTGGACGCCGGCGTGGTCGCCGCGCTGACGGAACTCTCCCGGCGCGACCGGCTCGCCGAGGGGTTCGCCTCCCGGTTGGCCGAGCGCCCCGCGTGCGACCTGCTGGAGGAGCCGGGCGCGGTGGACGAGGCCGCGTCCCTGCTCGCCGCCCGGCTGTTCCACGGCGGGCCGGCCGAGCCGGGGCGGGACTGGGCGCCCGTGGGCTGGGAGGCGTACCCGGAGGAGGTCGTCGACCGCACCTGGCGCACCGAGGCGGCCCGACTGCACCGGGTGCTCGACGGCGCCGGTGCCCGACAGGGGCCCGAGGGCCCGACCCTGGCCCGGGTTCTCGACCACCTGGCGCTGCCCGAGCCGTCCCCGACCCCGCCGCGGACCGGGATAGCCGGGCCGGTGGCCGCCCACCGCCCGGCCACCGGAACCCCGCCGACCGCCACCCACCCGCCGGCCACCGAAGCCGAAGCCGAAGCAGAAGCCGACACCGACGCCCCGGCCGCCCACCGGGCCGGGTCGGCCCCCCGCACCGAAGACGCCGCCGAGCAGCACCCGACGGAGCACCCCGCGGATGACCTCGCGGGACTCCCCGCGGACGAGGCAGTGACCGAAGCCCGGGAACAGGAAGCGGCCGTGGCCGAAGCCGGAGCCGAAGCCGGAGCCGAGGAAGAACAAGAGCAAGAACGAGATGAAGAGGAAGAGGAAGAGGGCACCCGGCCCGCCGGGGAACTCGCCGCCGCGCTGACCGCCGCGCTCGCCCGCGAGGAGGGCCCGCCCCGGACCGGCACCGCTCCCGCCGACGCGGGCACCGACGAAGTGCTGTGGAACGAGGGGACGTTGCCCCTCTTCCCGCTCCAACCCCCGCGCAGCGGGCGGGACCTGCTCGCCGAGCACGTCATGGCGACGGTGTGCTGCGCGGCCGTCGACACCGCGGGCGCCGCACCCGCACTGGACTGGTTGGACGGTCCCTCGCTGCTCGTCGACGGCGCCCGGGCGGCCGATCTGTCGCACTGCGTGCGCACCCTGGTGGACCGGGGCGACCCCGCGCCCCTGCGCCGCTGGTTGGCGGCCCGCTCCGTGCGCACCGACAAGCCCCTGCGCCTGGTCTGAACGCCGGCCCCGCGCCGTCCGGTTGGGCCCCGCGGTCGCGCCCGTGCGTCGAGCCGGGGAACGCCTGAACGTCGTACGGGCGGTCGTCGGGAGCCCTCGAACCTTCCCCCGTACGGGCCGTGTTCCGGGTGCGGGGCTCCCGGAACACCACCAAATAACGACGAACGGTGACGGAACGCGTGCGTTATGTGATGTGCTGGGTTCCGCCCGCCGGCGACGGCAGCCCCGGGTGAGGTCGGCCCGGGGGACTCAGGGAGGGGACCGCATGGCGCCGTACGAACAGAACCACATCCCGCGCGGGGGACCGGAGCACATCCGTCGCTGGGAGTCCGGCGCCCTCGCCCACGCGGTGAACGATCCGTTCGGGATGGGCCCCCTGCCCTGGCTGCGCGGCAGCGAGCACTACTTCGGCGACACCGGGCAGGTGGTGCCCTGGTACGTCGACACCCCGCCGGACACGGCCCGCCCCCGGGACAGTCCGGAGGCGGCCGGTGCGGCGCGCGCCGCCCGGCTCGCCGAGGCCCGGCCGCCGTACGGGCTGCGCACCGCCAACGACGTGGGCCAGCAGATCAAGGGCTTCGCGTCGGCGGCCGCGGTGGCCCCCGGCGGGGCGATCGACTTCCACATCACGGTGAACCCGCCGCAGCAGTTCGGCGTGGACGTGTACCGCATCGGCCACTACGCGGGCGACGGCGCCGCGAAGATCACCACGAGCCCCCGGCTGGCGGGCATCGTGCAGCCGGCGCCGCTCGCCGCCGACCGCACGGTCTCCTGCCACCACTGGTGGCTGTCCTGGCGGCTCCAGGTGCCGTCGTACTGGAACCCGGGCGCCTACGTCGCGGTGCTGACCACCCTGGACGGGTACCGCTCGCACATCCCGTTCACGGTGCGCGACGACCGTCCCGCGGACCTGTTGCTGCTGATGCCGGACGTCACCTGGCAGGCGTACAACCTGTACCCGGAGGACGGCCGGACCGGGGCGAGCCTCTACCACGCCTGGGACGGGGAGGGGCGGCTGCTGGGCGAGGCGGACGCCGCGGCGATGGTCTCCTTCGACCGGCCCTACGCGGGGGCGGGGCTGCCGCTGCACGTGGGGCACGCGTACGACTTCATCCGCTGGGCCGAGCGGTACGGCTACGACCTGGCGTACGCGGACGCCACCGATCTGCACGCGGGCCGGGTGGACCCCACCCGCTACCGGGGCCTGGTCTTCCCGGGGCACGACGAGTACTGGTCGGTGCCGATGCGGCGCACCACCGAACGGGCCCGGGAGCAGGGCACCTCGCTGGTGTTCCTCTCCGCCAACACCATGTACTGGCAGGTCGAGTTGAGCCCGTCCGCCTCGGGCGCCCCGGACCGGTTGCTGGCCTGCCGCAAGCGCCAGGGGCCGGGCCGCTCGACGCTGTGGCGGGAGGTCGACCGACCGGAGCAGCACCTCCTCGGCATCCAGTACGCGGGTCGGGTGCCGGAGCCGCAGCCGCTGGTCGTCCGCAACGCGGGGCACTGGCTGTGGGAGGCGACCGGCGCCCACGAGGGCGACGAACTGGGCGGGCTGGTCGCGGGCGAGGCCGACCGGTACTTCCCGCGCGCCCCGCTCCCCGAGCACCGGGAGCGCATCCTGTTGGCGCACTCCCCGTACCGGGACGCCGAGGGCGGTCGGCGCCACCAGGAGACCTCCCTGTACCGGGCGCCCTCGGGGGCGCTGGTCTTCGCCTCGGGCACCTTCGCCTGGTCGCCGGCGCTGGACCGGCCCGGGCACGTGGACGCCCGGGTGCAGCGGGCCACCGCCAACCTGCTGGACCGCATCTGCAAGCGGGACTGAGCCGGCGGCCCCCGAGTGCCGCCCCCGTTTCGCGGCCGGTCCGACCGGTGCGGGAGAATCGCGGCAGCACTCGTACAGAACCACGGGGAGGCACCGTGTCCGGATTCGTCGAAAAGCCCGAACCGCTTCAGGTTCCGGGGCTGGTGCACCTGCACACCGGGAAGGTGCGCGATCTGTACCGCAACGAGGCCGGTGACCTGGTGATGGTGGCCTCCGACCGGATCTCGGCGTACGACTGGGTGCTGCCGACGGAGATCCCCGACAAGGGCCGGGTGCTGACCCAACTGTCGCTGTGGTGGTTCGACCAGTTCGCCGACCTCGCGCCGAACCACGTGCTGAGCACCGAACTGCCCGTGGGGGCCCCGGCCGACTGGGCGGGCCGCACGCTGGTGTGCAAGGCGTTGCGGATGGTGCCGGTGGAGTGCGTGGCCCGCGGTTACCTCACCGGCTCCGGGCTGGTCGAGTACGGGCGGACGCGCACGGTCTGCGAGGTTCCGCTGCCCGAGGGGCTGGTGGACGGCTCGGAGCTGCCGGAGCCGATCTTCACGCCGGCGACCAAGGCGGAGGTCGGCGAGCACGACGAGAACGTCAGCTTCGAGGAGGTGGTCCGCCGGGTCGGTGCGGAGACCGCCGAGGTGCTGCGGGAGACCACGCTCGCGGTGTACGGGCGGGCCCGGGACATCGCACGGGAGCGGGGCATCGTCCTCGCGGACACCAAGTTCGAGTTCGGCTTCGACGGGGACGTGCTGACCCTCGCGGACGAGGTGCTGACCCCCGACTCGTCCCGGTTCTGGCCGGTCGAGAGCTGGCAGCCGGGCCGGGCGCAGCCGTCCTTCGACAAGCAGTTCGTCCGGGACTGGCTGACCTCGCCGGCCTCCGGCTGGGAGCGGGCCGCGGAGTTGCCGCCGCCGCCGATGCCCGAGGACGTGGTGGCGGCGACCCGGGCGAAGTACCTGGAGGCCTACGAGCGGCTGACCGGGGCCGCCTGGGAGTGAGCGGGACGGAAACGACGGGGACCCCGGCCGATGGGCCGGGGTCCTCCCGCGTACGGAGTACGAACTGAGCGGACGACGAGGCTCGAACTCGCGACCTCAACCTTGGCAAGGTTGCGCTCTACCAACTGAGCTACGTCCGCCGGTGCCCCGAGGGGCGCCGCCCACTATACCCAACCGCGTCGCCGCGCGAGCCGCACCGCCGTGTGCCGGTTGTCGGCGCCCAGCTTGGCCATCGCCGACGAGAGGTAGTTGCGGACCGTGCCGGGAGAGAGCGACGCCCGCTGGGCGATCTCCGCGATCGGCGCCCCGTCCGCGGCGAGTTCCAGCACCTCGGCCTCCCGCGCGGTCAGCGGGGAGTCCCCGGCGGAGATCGCGTCGGCCGCCAACTCGGGGTCCACGTACCGGTTGCCGGCGTGCACGGTCCGGATGATCTCGGCGAGCCGTTGGGCGCTGACGGTCTTGGGGACGAAGCCCCGCACCCCGGCGGCCAGGGCCCGCTTGAGGTGTCCGGGGCGGCCGTGACTGGTGACGATCAGCACCCGGCAGTCGGGGAGTTGGGCGCGCAGCGATGTGGCGACGCTCACACCGTCCGCGCCGGGCATCTCCAGGTCGAGGACGGCGACGTCGGGACGGTGCGCCAGCGCCATGGCGAGCGCCTCCGGGCCGGACGCGGCCTCCGCGGTCACCAGGAGGTCGTCCTCCAGCGCGAGCAGGGCCGCCAGGGCGCCCCTGATCAGGTGTTCGTCGTCGGCGAGCAGGATCCGTACCCGGTGGGTGCCGGGAGCGGCGGTCATTCCGCCACCTCCTTCGTGGGGACGGCGTCCGGGTGCGGGTCGTCGGGGGCGAGCGGGACCCGGGCGGTGACGCGGAAGGTCCGGCCGCCGACCCGGTCGGCGGCCCCGACGGGGCCCGCGTCCAGGGTGCCGTCGAGGTCGGCCAGTCGTTCCCGCAGCCCGGCGAGTCCGGTTCCGTCGGTGGAGGCGGCGGAGGTCTCGGTCATCCCGTCGTTCTCGACGGTGAGGGTCACCGCGGTGGGGGTGCGCACCAGGCCGACGGTGCAGTGCTCGGCGGCGCCGTGCCGCAGCACGTTGGTGGTGGTCTCGCGGACCACCCAGCCGAGCACGGCCTGCACCCGGGCGGGCAGTCCGGCGGCGGAGCCGGTGAGGCGGCAGTCGATCCCGGCGGCGGTGAGGACGCCCTGCGCCCCGGAGAGTTCCACGGAGAGGTCGGCTTCGCGGTAGCCGCGGACGACCTCCCGCACCTCCCGCTGGGACTCCTGCGCGATCCGCTGCACCTCGACCATCTGCGTCACCGCCTCGGGGCGTTGCCGGTGGGCGAGTTGCACGGCGAGTTCGCTCTTGAGGGCGATGACGGCGAGGTTGCGGCCCAGCACGTCGTGCAGGTCGCGGCCGAACCGGAGGCGCTCCTCGGCGACGGCGAGCCGGGCGCGGGTCTCGCGTGCGGCGTCGAGTTCGATGACGACGGTCAGCAGCCACACGGAGAGCGCGGCGGCCAGCGCCATGAACCCGCTGCCGAGGGTGACGGTCACGGTGGTGATCGCCGCCGGCAGCAGCGGGACGCCGGCGACGAAGGCGCCGATCCCCGCGCACGCCCCCAGCCCGCAGACGGCCCGGACGATCTGCCGGGCCCCGCGCAGCCCGAGAGTCAGCGCGCCGGTGCCGAAGACGAAGACGATCAGGTAGGCGGTGGCGGAGGCGGCGACCTGCTTCTCCTCGGCCGCGGAGGGGGAGCCCAGGTCGAGCCCGCGGGTGGTGACGAGCAGCAGGGCCACGGCGATCAGAACGGTGGCCGCGGCCACCACCGCGGCGGCGCCGAGGGGTCGGCCGCGGCTTCCGCAGATCCAGTCCAGCGCCCGGGCCCCGGCGAAGGAGCCGATGCCGGCGTGCGTCAGCAGCAGGGCCAGCGCCAGCAGGGCGGTGGGCCGGTCCAGGACGTTCAGCAGCCCGGGCGCCAGCACGCCGACCTCGATCGCCGAGAAGGAGTGGAAGGTGCCGCGGGTGTACGACTCGACCTTCGCGGTCGTGCTCTTCCCCCGCCACCAGGCACCCGGTCTGCGCATCACGCCGTTCTTCCTCACGTCCGTCGTCCGTCACCGGTGCGGGCGGGCCCCGGCCGGTGGGGCCCGGGCCCGCCCGCACGGTTCAGCGCCGCGGCTCCCAGCGGAACCACCGGCGCACCCCGTACAGCGAGAGCGCGGTCCAGACGCCCGCGGTGACCAGCGCGGTCAGGGTCTCGCCGCCGGACAGGTCGCCGGTCATGCCGCCGCGGAGCAGGGTGATCGGGCCGCTGAGCGGCAGCAGTTCGCCGATCCGGGCGAGGTTGTCGGGCAGCAGTTCCAGCGGGAAGGTGATGCCCGAGCCGAGCAGGGAGACCATCATCATCGGCATGACCGTGACCTGGGCGCTCTCCACGCTCTGGCTGAACGCCGCGGTGACGGCGCCGGCCGCCGCGCAGAGCACGATGCCGAGCAGCAGCCCGAGCACGGCCAGGTGCGGGGCCCCGGGCGCCTCGACGTCGAGCAGGGCGTAGAAGCCGACCGTGAGCAGGACGGTCTGGAGGAGCGCGATGGTCACCGCGGGCAGCGCCGAGCCGCCGAGGATCTCCAGGTCCCGCAGTTCGCCGACCCGCAGCCGCTTGAGGACGAGTTCCTCCCGGCGGGCGACGTAGATCGCGGTGAGCGCCATGTAGACGGCGAAGACCAGGGCCATGCCGATCGCGGAGGGCAGCAGGAACGTGCCCACGGAGAGCCCGGCGGATTCGAGGTCCATGGTCTTGGTCACGGAGTGCACGCTCAGCGGCAGGATGAACGGGATGACCACCGCCGCGAACAGGGTGCCCTTGCTCCGCACCAGCAGGGTCAGCTCCGCCCGGGCGAGCGAGGTCATCCGGCCCGCCGCGGTGGTGGTGGTGCTGACGGCGCCGTCGCGGGGCGCGGTGCGGGGGTGTCGGGGGGTGGTGGTGTTCACAGCACCTGCTCCTTCGCCTGGTGGTCGGTCCGGTGGTCGCTGTCGCCGGGGTGCTCCTCGGCTTCCCGGGCGATCCGCAGGAACGCTTCTTCCAGGGAGGCGGACCGGATGTCCAGGGCCTTGAGGGTCAGTCGCTCCTGCTCGGCCCAGACCAGCAGCGCGGTGGCGGCCCGCTGGAGTTCCCGGGTGCGCAGCCGCACCGTCCCGCCGCTGACCTCGTGGTCGATCACCCCGAGCCGGGCCAGCGGCGGCAGATCGCCGACGTGGTACCCCTCGGGGAGCCGGAACGAGATCAGCGAGGGCTGGGCGGCGACCACGTCCGCGACGCGCCCCTCGGCGGCGATGCGGCCGTGGTGCAGGATCGCGAGGCGGTCGGCGAGGTCCTCGGCCTCCTCCAGGTAGTGGGTGGTGAGCAGCACGGTGGTGCCGTGGTCGCGCAGTTCGCGCACCAGCTCCCAGGTGTCCCGGCGGCCCTCGGCGTCCAGTCCGGTGGTCGGCTCGTCGAGGAACAGCACCTCGGGCCGGCCGAGCAGGGCGAGGGCCAGGTCGAGACGGCGGCGCTCGCCGCCGGAGAGCTGCTTCACCCGGACCGCGGACCGCCCCAGCAGCCCGACGATGTCCAGGGCCTCGTCCTCGGGCCGGGCGCCGCTGGTGCACCCCGCCCACATCCGCACGGTCTCCCGCACCGTCAGCTCGCTGGGGAAGCCGCCCTCCTGGAGCATGACGCCGATCCGCGGGCGGATGCGGGAGCGTTCGGCGTACGGGTCGTGGCCCAGGACCCGCACCCGCCCGGAGGCGGGGAGGGCGAGGCCCTCCAGCAGTTCCAGGGTGGAGGTCTTGCCGGCGCCGTTCGTGCCGAGCAGGGCGAAGAGTTCGCCCCGCGCCACGGAGAAGGTCACGCCCCGCACGGCCTCGAAGGTCTTCTGCGGCTGTCCGCCGGGCGTGCCGCCGCTCGCGCCGCCGGCCTCGTCGCGTCCGGAGGGACCGCCCCCGTAGACGCGACGCAGATCGGTGACGTCGATCACGCGCTCTTCGGTCGCTTCGGTTGTCATGCCCCGATTTTCTCCTCTGGTCCGTGCCGGTGGACGGTGCGGGGTGTCACCACTGCTCATGACAAATGTCAGACCGTCCACCGCGAAAGCAGAAGGCCCCGGTCATTGACCGGGGCCTTCTGGAAATGCTTCTCACATGGAGCGGACGACGAGGCTCGAACTCGCGACCTCAACCTTGGCAAGGTTGCGCTCTACCAACTGAGCTACGTCCGCAGGGCATCCGAACGGCTTCCACCGATCGGCGCGAGCACCACCCTACCTGATCCACTCATGTGGTCGGTAAGCGATGCAGAGCGGGTGACAGGGATCGCACACTGCGCCTTCCCCCTGGAAGGGGGATGTTCTACTACTGAACTACACCCGCACGGCCTCTGAGCTGGGATTTCCTCCCAGCCCCGTTGGCGTGACCAAACTCTAACGGATCACGGGGGGTGCTGCGCAAGTCGACGGCCGCCACCCCCGCGCCCCGCGACCTGACGGGCCGTCGGCCCGCCCGCCGGTTCCCCGACGGACAGAGCCGAGCCCGACCTAGTTGGCCGCGTCGAACGCCTCGTACACCCGCTTGGGGATGCGCCCCCGGGGCGGCACCTCCACCTGGTGGGAGCGGGCCCAGGCCCGCACCGCGGCGGGATCGGGCGTCAACGCCGTGTGCCGGTACGCCTTGGGGGCCGGCTGGCCGCCCGCCCGGGCCTTGCGGCCGGCGTGCACGTACGGGGCCAACGCCTTCCTCAGTTTCCTCGCATTGGCCTGATTGAGATCGATCTCGTACGACTTCCCGTCCAGCCCGAAGACGATCGTTTCCGCCGCTTCCCCGCCGTCGATGTCGTCATGGAGAGTGACTACGACTCGCTGCGCCACGAATATCGGTCCCTTCGTGCGGCCCCACCGCGTTGAGGTGCGGTGATGCCGTCTGTCCGGCTGTTTGAGGCAAAGTATCGGGATTGCCATTTCCTTTGTACAGGGCCGAGCATTGAATGGGGAAGACCCATTATTGTGTTGCGCGTGTCCGGCACGTGTCGGTCCTATTGCCGACCTAGGGATTTTCCAGGAGTTTTTGTGGAGGTTGCCCGGGCGGTCCGGGCGGTGTCCGTGGTAGGTGAGGGCCGTCACGTAGGTACCTACGAATCTACGCGTGTAGAAATTTTGTGCGGGTAGTCTGAAGTGACCTGCTCAGCACCACACACCGGGAGTGCCAGTGGCACGCGTCGTAGTCGACGTCATGCTCAAGCCGGAGATCCTCGACCCCCAGGGGCAGGCCGTGCAGCGCGCGCTGCCTCGCCTGGGTTTCGACGGTATCGCCGACGTACGTCAGGGAAAGCGTTTCGAACTTGAGGTCGAGGGGCCGGTGGACGAAGCCGCCCTCGCCCGCATTCACGAGATGGCCGAGACGTTCCTGGCCAACACCGTGATCGAGGACTTCGTCGTCCGTGTGGACGAGACCGCCGGAAAGGCCGGAGCCAAGTGACCGCACGTATCGGCGTCGTCACTTTCCCGGGCACCCTGGACGACCGTGACACCCAGCGCGCGATCCGGGTCGCCGGTGCCGAGGCCGTCCCGCTGTGGCACCGCGACAAGGACCTGAAGCAGGTCGACGCCGTCGTCCTCCCGGGTGGATTCTCGTACGGCGACTATCTCCGCGCCGGAGCCATCTCCCGCTTCTCGCCCGTGATGGAGACGATCATCACGGAAGCCAAGTCGGGAATGCCGGTCCTGGGAATCTGCAACGGATTCCAGGTGCTGACCGAAACCCACCTGCTGCCCGGCGCGATGCTGCGGAACAACCACCTGCACTTCATCTGCCGCGACCAGAAGCTGCGGGTCGAGACCACCGCCACCGCCTGGACCGCCGACTACGCCGCCGGCCAGGAGATCTCCGTCCCGCTCAAGAACATCGACGGCCGTTACGTCGCCGACGAGCGCACCCTCGACGAGCTGGAGGCCGAGGGCCGGGTGGCCTTCCGCTACCTGGACGTCAACCCCAACGGCTCGCTCCGCGACATCGCCGGCGTCACCAACGCCGAGGGCAACGTCGTCGGCCTGATGCCGCACCCCGAGCACGCCGTCGAGGGCCTGATCGGCACCGGCCGCACCGACGGACTCGGCTTCTTCACCTCGATCCTGAACAACCTCGTGCGGAAGGGAGCCGTGGCATGACGCTCGACACGGTCAAGCACGCGGCCGGCACGCCCGAGGCGGAGCAGCCCTGGCAGGAGCTCGGCCTCAAGCGCGACGAGTACGACCGCATCCGCGAGATCCTGGGCCGCCGCCCGACCGGCGCCGAACTCGCCATGTACTCCGTCATGTGGTCCGAGCACTGCTCCTACAAGAGCAGCAAGGTCCACCTGCGCCAGTTCAGCGAGAAGGCCCCCGAGAACGACGCCCTCCTCGTCGGCATCGGCGAGAACGCCGGCGTCGTCGACGTCGGCCAGGGGTACGCGGTGACCTTCAAGGTCGAGTCGCACAACCACCCCTCGTACATCGAGCCCTACCAGGGCGCGGCCACCGGCGTCGGCGGCATCGTCCGCGACATCCTCGCCATGGGCGCCCGTCCGGTCGCCGTCATGGACCCGCTGCGGTTCGGCGCCGCCGACCACCCCGACACCAAGCGGGTGCTGCCCGGCGTGGTCGCCGGCGTCGGCGGCTACGGCAACTGCCTGGGCCTGCCCAACATCGGCGGCGAGGTCGTCTTCGACTCCTGCTACCAGGGCAACCCGCTGGTCAACGCCCTCTGCGTGGGTGTGATGAAGCACGAGGACATCCACCTCGCCAAGGCGTCCGGCACCGGCAACAAGGTCATCCTCTACGGGGCCCGCACCGGCGGCGACGGCATCGGCGGCGTCTCCGTGCTCGCCTCCGAGACCTTCGAGTCGACCGGCCCGGCGAAGCGCCCGGCCGTCCAGGTCGGCGACCCCTTCCAGGAGAAGCTGCTCATCGAGTGCACCCTGGAGATCTTCGCGGAGAAGCTGGTCGACGGCATCCAGGACCTCGGCGGCGCCGGCCTGTCCTGCGCCACCAGCGAGCTGGCCAGCGCCGGCTCCGGCGGCATGCGCGTCGACCTGGAGACCGTGCCGCTGCGCGACGCGACCCTCTCGCCCGAGGAGATCCTCATGAGCGAGTCGCAGGAGCGCATGTGCGCCATCGTGGAACCCGCCAAGGTCGACCGCTTCCTGGAGATCTGCGAGAAGTGGGACGTCATCGCCACCGTCATCGGTGAGGTGACCGAGGGCGACCGGCTGGAGATCTTCTGGCACGGCGAGCAGATCGTCGACGTCCCGCCGCGCACCGTCGCCCACGAGGGCCCCGTCTACGAGCGCCCCTTCGCCCGCCCCGGCTGGCAGGACGCCCTCCAGGCGGACGACGCGAACGCGCTGCCCCGCCCGGCCGGCGGCGACGAGCTGAAGGACCAGGTCCTGCGCCTCGTCGCCTCGCCCAACCAGGCGTCCAAGGCGTGGATCACCGACCAGTACGACCGGTTCGTGCAGGGCAACACCGTCCTCGCGCAGCCCGAGGACTCCGGCATGATCCGCATCGACGAGGAGACCGACCTCGGGGTCGCGGTCGCCACCGACGGCAACGGCCGCTACGCCAAGCTCGACCCCTACGCCGGCGCCCAGCTCGCCCTCGCGGAGGCGTACCGCAACGTGGCGACGAGCGGGGCCAAGCCGCTCGCCGTCTCCAACTGCCTCAACTTCGGCTCCCCCGAGGACCCCGCGGTGATGTGGCAGTTCGCGGAGGCCACCCGCGGCCTCGCCGACGCCTGCCAGGTGCTCGGCACCCCGGTCACCGGCGGCAACGTCTCCCTCTACAACCAGACGGGCGACACCGCGATCCACCCGACCCCGGTCGTCGCGGTGCTCGGCGTCATCGACGACGTGAACCGCCGCACCCCGGTCGGCTTCGCCGAAGAGGGGCAGCTGCTGTACCTCCTCGGCGACACCCGCGAGGAGTTCGGCGGTTCGGCCTGGGCCCAGGTCGTCCACGACCACCTCGGCGGTCTGCCCCCGGCGGTCGACCTGGAGCGGGAGCGGCTGCTCGCCGACATCCTGATCTCGGCCTCCCGCGACGGCATGATCGACGCCGCGCACGACCTCTCGGACGGCGGCCTCGTCCAGGCGGTCACCGAGTCCTGCCTGCGCGGCGGGCACGGCGCCCGGCTGGTCGTCCCGGACGGCCTGGACGCCTTCACCTTCCTCTTCTCCGAGTCCACGGGACGCGCCGTCGTCGCGGTGCCCCGCTCGGAGGAGGTCCGCTTCACCGACATGTGCGGGGCCCGCGGCCTGCCGGCCGCCCGCATCGGCGTCGTCGACGGCGACGCGGTCGAGGTGCAGGGCGAGTTCGCCCTCCCCCTCGCCGAGCTGCGGACCGCCCACGAGGGGACGATCCCGGCCCTGCTCGCCTGAGGGTCCGGCACGCTCCGTCGAGCCCCCCGCCCCGGCGACCGCCGGGCGGGGGGCTCCGTCGTGCCCGTGCCTCCCCCCGCCCACGCCACCCGTACGAGGGATTGAACGTCATTACGTAACTACGTAATCTAGCCCCATGGACCTCGAACAGCGCCTCACCGCCCTCGAACGCAGACTCACCGCCCTGGAGGGCGCGGACCCCCCGAGCACCTCGACGCCCCCCGCCCCCCCGACCCCGCCCGGAGACCCCGCCCGCGCCGAGCCCCGCGCCGACCTGTGGGCCCTCGACGGCTTCCGGGAACAACTCGCCGACGCCGGCCCCGAAGCGGCGGACGGAGGCGTCCTGTTCACGGGGACGGTCGCACTGCCCACCGGAGCCCGCTACGAATGGCAGTACGGCGAACTGACCGAACGCCTCGTCGAAGCCGACTGGTCCCCCCGCGCCGAGGTCTTCGCCGCCCTCGGCCACCCGGTGCGCCTGAGACTCCTACGGGAAGTCCTCTCCGGCAGCAGCACCGCCGCCGAACTCAGTGAGCTGGAAGGACTCGGCACCACCGGCCAGATCTACCACCACCTCCGCCAACTCGCCGGCGCCGGCTGGCTCCACACCACCGGCCGCGGACGTTACGAGGTGCCCGCCACCCGCGTGGTGCCCCTCCTGGTCGCCGTCACCCTGGCGGGCTCCCCGTGACCACCGACCCCCAACGACCCGCACCCCACGGGAAGAAGACCCCCGCCCCCTCCTCCCGCAGACCCGCGACCCGCACCCTCCACAAGGTCCTCAACCGCACCTACCGAAGCGTCCTGTTCCTCCTCCTGGCCCTGATCGCCGCCAGCTTCGTCGTCGACCGACTGAACGAGCCCCCGTTTCCGCTGCTCTGGCCCCTCCTCGGGCTGACCGCCCTGATCGTCCTGTTCCTCGCCCGGCTGACCGGCCCGTCCCGGAGGAGAACGACCCGGCCCGCCGACGAACCGGTCGAAGTGGCCCCGCCCGTCACCGGCCGCTGGACCGCGGTCAACAGCCCCGCGGACAAGGTCCCCAGCCACGGCACCCACAGCTACGGCCAGACCTACGCCATCGACATCGTGGCCGAGCCGGCAGCCACCCCCGACCCCCCCGACCCCACCGATCCCGCCCGTCCCGCTGCCTCCGACGCCCCTGCCGACCGTGCCGCCGCCCGGCGCCCTCCGTTCGCCTGGTTCTGGCCACTGATACGTCGCCCCGACGCCTACCCCGCCCACGGGGCACCGCTGTTCGCGGTCGCCGACGCCACCGTGGTCCGTGCTCAGGACACCCAACGGGACCACCTGAGCCGCGGCTCGCTACCGATGCTGGCGTACCTGATGGTGGTCGAAGCCCCGGCCCGTGCCCTGTGGGGGCCCACCCGGGTCACCGGCAACCACCTCGTCCTCGACCTGGGGGAGGGCACCTACGCCATGTACTGCCATCTCCGCCGGGGCTCGCTCCGGGTGCGCGTCGGCGACCGCGTCCGCCTCGGGCAACCCGTCGCCGCCACCGGCAACTCCGGCAACTCCACCGAACCGCACCTCCACTTCCAGCTGATGGACGCGTCCGACCTGGACGAGGCGCAGGGCGTGCCGTTCCGCTGGCACGGAGTGGGCCTACCGGCGAACGGCGAGACCTTCACCGTAGAAGCGAGGAGCGAGGAGGTCACCCCGGGCTGACGCGACCCCGCACGGGCACCCGGGCACCGGCGCCGGAGCACGACGAAACCCGGCACCCAGTGCCATGTGCGGGAGCGGGCGAGGGAGCCGCCGGCCGCGGCCCGCCGAGCCCACGAGGCCGTGTGCACGGTGCTCGGGGCATCGCGCCGCCAGCCGGGGCAACACGGAGGGGGCGGGGGGAGGGGAGGGGGGAGGGACCCCGGCAAGGAAATCCACTCAACGCCCCCACCCCACCTGGATTAGGGTCACCCCATGCCTCCCCGTAGCAAGCGCGTCCGCACCTTCGATCCGGCGAGGACCCGGGCCGCCGTGCTCGCCCAGTACCGGCACGTGCGGGAGGCGGTGTCGCAGCTCACCCCGGAGCAGTCGGCCGCTCCGACCCGACTCGGGGACTGGACGGTGCGGGAGCTCGTCGCCCATCTGTCGATCGCCGTGGGGGTGGTCACCCGGGCCCTGGAGCTGCCCGAGCCCACCCGGCTGGAACTCCCGCTGGACGCCTACGCGGCGGCCACGTTCGCCGGGGCCGGAGCGGTCGACGAGGCGGCGCACACCGCGTCGGCGGAGACGGACCCGGACGTGCTGTTCGCCCGGGCCGACCGGGTCGAGGAAGTGCTGGCCACGGTGCCCGACGAGCGTCTCGTCCCGTTGCTGCCGGGGGCGATGAGCTTCGCGGACTTCCTGGTCACCCGGGTCGTGGAGTTGGTGGTGCACACCGACGACCTCAACGACGCCGGCCTGGACGTGCCGATCGACCCCAAGGCGCTGGCGATCGTGACCCGGTTCCTCGCGGACAGCCTGGCCGTGAAGGCCCCGGGCGGGTCGGTGGAGGTCCGGATCCCGCCGTACGCGGTGGTCCAGTGCGTGGCCGGCCCGAGGCACACCCGGGGAACCCCGCCGAACGTCGTCGAAACCGATCCGCTGACCTGGGTCCGGCTCGCCACGGGGCGCGCGGACTGGGCGACGGAGGTCCGGGCGGCCAGGGTGTCGGCGAGCGGTGAGCGCGCGGACCTCGCGGAGGTGCTGCCGCTGATGGGCTGACGCGGACGGGCCGAGAGTGCCGGGGCCGAGCACGTCGGGCCGAGCACGCCGGGGCGGAGGACGACCGGGCGGAGCAGTGGCCCGCCCGCCGCGGGTCACGGGTCACGGAGGGCCAGGAGCCGCCACGGAACGCCACCCGGTGCAGGGAGCGCGGGGGGTGGCGGGGTGCCGGAGGGCGCGGACCCGGCCGTCATCGAACCGGCCGGTAAGTGATTCCCCTTACGGAACCCGTCCTCAATTCGGACCAGTGGTCGATCTCGCCTACACTCGGTGCCGTGCCACGTGGTGACGGTCGACTCAATCACGATCTGCTCCCCGGGGAGAAGGGCCCGCAAGACGCATGTGGCGTCTTCGGTGTCTGGGCTCCGGGCGAAGAGGTCGCAAAGCTCACGTACTTCGGGCTCTACGCCCTCCAGCATCGGGGCCAGGAATCCGCGGGTATCGCGGTCAGCAACGGCTCCCAGATCCTCGTCTTCAAGGACATGGGCCTGGTCTCCCAGGTCTTCGACGAGACCTCCCTCGGCTCCCTCCAGGGCCACATCGCCGTGGGACACGCCCGCTACTCGACCACCGGGGCCTCGGTGTGGGAGAACGCGCAGCCCACGTTCCGCGCGACCCCGCGCGGCTCCCTGGCCCTCGGCCACAACGGCAACCTGGTGAACACGGCCCAGCTCGCCGAGATGGTCGCCGCGATGCCCAAGCAGGAGGGGCGCGCCACCCAGGTGGCCGCGACCAACGACACCGATCTGGTCACCGCGCTGCTGGCGGGCCAGGTCGACGACGACGGCAAGCCGCTGACCATCGAGGAGTCCGCCGCCAAGGTGCTGCCCTCGGTGAAGGGCGCGTTCTCGCTGGTCTTCATGGACGAGCACACCCTGTACGCGGCCCGTGACCCGCAGGGCATCCGGCCGCTGGTGCTGGGACGCCTGGAGCGGGGTTGGGTGGTGGCCTCCGAGTCCGCCGCCCTGGACATCTGCGGTGCGACGTACGTCCGGGAGATCGAGCCGGGTGAGCTGGTCGCCGTCGACGAGAACGGCATCCGCACCTCACGATTCGCGAAAGCGAAGCCCAAGGGTTGTGTCTTCGAGTACGTGTACCTGGCCCGTCCGGACACGGACATCGCCGGGCGCAACGTCTACCTCTCCCGGGTGGAGATGGGCCGCCGGCTCGCCGCGGAGGCGCCGGTCGAGGCCGATCTGGTCATAGCGACCCCGGAGTCCGGAACCCCGGCCGCGATCGGCTACGCCGAGGCCTCGGGCATCCCGTTCGGCGCCGGACTGGTGAAGAACGCGTACGTGGGTCGGACGTTCATCCAGCCCTCGCAGACGATCCGCCAGCTCGGCATCCGTCTGAAGCTGAACCCGTTGAAGGAAGTCATCAAGGGCAAGCGGTTGGTCGTCGTCGACGACTCGATCGTGCGCGGCAACACCCAGCGCGCCCTGGTGCGGATGCTGCGCGAGGCGGGCGCCGCCGAGGTGCACATCCGGATCTCCTCCCCGCCGGTGAAGTGGCCGTGCTTCTTCGGCATCGACTTCGCCACCCGCGCCGAGCTGATCGCCAACGGCATGAGCGTCGAGGAGATCGGCAAGTCCCTCAGCGCCGACTCGCTCGCGTACATCTCCCTGGACGGCATGATCGAGGCCACCACCATCGACAAGCCCGACCTCTGCCGGGCCTGCTTCGACGGCGAGTACCCGATGGAGCTGCCCGACCCGGAGCTGCTCGGCAAGCAGCTCCTGGAGACCGAGCTGGCCGCCGGTCCCGCGGCCACCGCCGCGGTCGACGCGCTCCGCCGTCCGTGATGATCCCCCGTAGAACACACACGAAGGCTCCGCACGCATGTCTGGTGAATCCCCTGTGAGCACCCCCGCTTCCGGCTCCGGCGCGAGCTACGCGAGCGCGGGCGTCGACATCGAGGCGGGCGACCGCGCGGTCGAGCTGATGAAGGAGTGGGTGCGCAAGACGCAGCGCCCCGAGGTCGTCGGTGGTCTCGGCGGCTTCGCCGGGCTCTTCGACGCGTCCGCCCTCAAGCGCTACGAGCGTCCGCTGCTGGCTTCGGCGACGGACGGCGTCGGCACCAAGGTCGACATCGCCCGCCGGCTGGGCGTGTACGACACCATCGGGCACGACCTGGTGGCGATGGTGATGGACGACATCGCGGTGTGCGGTGCCGAGCCGCTGTTCATGACCGACTACATCTGCGTGGGCAAGGTCCACCCGGAGCGGGTCGCGGCGATCGTCAAGGGCATCGCCGAGGGCTGCGTCCTGGCCGGTTGCGCCCTGGTCGGCGGGGAGACCGCCGAGCATCCGGGGCTGCTGGGTCCCGACGACTTCGACGTGGCCGGTGCCGGCACGGGCGTGGTGGAGGCCGACCGGCTGTTGGGCCCGGACCGCATCCGCGAGGGTGACGCGGTGCTGGCGATGGCCTCCTCGGGCCTGCACTCCAACGGCTACTCGCTGGTGCGGCACGTCCTCTTCGACCGGGCCGGCCTGGCCCTGGAACAGCAGGTGGACGAGCTGGGCCGGACGCTGGGCGAGGAACTGCTGGTGCCGACCCGGATCTACTCGCTGGACTGCCTGGCGCTCACCCGGGCCGCCGAGGTGCACGCCTTCAGCCACATCACCGGCGGCGGGCTCGCCGCGAACCTGGCACGGGTGGTCCCGGACGGCCTGCACGCCGTCGTGGACCGCGCCACCTGGGCGCCGGGGGCGATCTTCGACCTGGTGGGCACGGCGGGCCGGGTGGAGCGCCTGGAGCTGGAGAAGACCCTGAACATGGGCGTCGGCATGATGGCCGTGGTGCCCGCCGAGTCGGTGGAGGTGGCGTTGACGCTGCTCGCCGACCGCGGGGTCGACGCCTGGCAGTGCGGCGAGATCACCGAGCGCGGGGCGCACACCACGGGCGCTGCCCTGGTCGGCGACTACGCCCGGTAGGGGTCCGGACCGGACACCGGCCCACCTTCCCGATGATGTTCCAGTACCCCCAGGCCCCCATGGCGGCGGCGACGGCAGGGGCTCCGGCGAGGGCCGGGGCCCGGTCGGCCGCGGCCTGCCGGGTGGGCGCGGGGACAGCACGAAACCCGGTCCGGCGCTACGGGCCCGGACCGGGAAAGGTGCGGCTGTTCGACGATGCCCCGATCGAGGCGTCCGCTCGGGCGGACGTTCCGGTCGGCGGCGGCGCCGATGGTTGTGGACTGCTACTGGATGCGGAGGACGTGAGCGGTCTTCGCGTCAAGCACCGCGACGGTGCGCATGCGACGGGGATCCGGGCTCGTCGTCCTCGTCCTCGTCGTCATCGACGTTGTAGAGATCCGCGTACCGTGCGTACGGGTCGTTGTCCTCGTCGTCCTCGATCGGCTCGCCGTTCGGCGGCTGGCTCGAAGTCGATGCGCCCAGCTCGTTGGCCAGACGTGACAGGTCCGTCCCGCCGCCGCTGTTGTACTTCAGCTGGCGGGCGACCTTCGTCTGCTTGGCCTTGGCCCGGCCGCGCCCCATGGCTCGACCCCCTCGGTGACGGGGCTCGACGGCCCCAGAGTCTTGACACGCGTTCATGATCGGGAACGGGCTCTCCGTGGAGAGACCGGTCCGTAGGGCTTCCACGGTACCTGCTCCCGCGGCCATACGGTACGTCGCCCGTAGGACGCGCGGCTGTGCAGAACCCGCGAGGCGCCCCGTCCTCGCTGGTCAACCGCGATTTTAACCTCTTCTTGGCGCACGACCCGCCGACATCGGGTGAGTCTCATGTCTCAGCCGTCACCAACGGTTTTCCGCCGTCACCGAGGGCGCCGCGCCGGCGGGGCCGGTCCGCGACACGCCCGGGAGCCGGGTCGGCCCGGGCGGTCGCGGACCAGCGCCTCAGCGGGCCGCGGAGCGGGCGTCGGCCATCCGCTGTTCGGCGATCCGGTCGGCGGCGACCGCCGGCGGAACCCCGTCGCTCTTCGCACGTGCGAATATGTCGAGCGTGGTGTCGTAGATCTTCGACGCCTTCGCCCGGGCCCGCGCGAAGTCGAAGCCGTGCAGTTCGTCGGCGACCTGGATCACGCCGCCGGCGTTCACCACGTAGTCGGGTGCGTACAGGACGCCGCGGTCGGCGAGGTCCTTCTCGACCCCGGGGTGGGCGAGTTGGTTGTTGGCGGCACCGCACACCACCCGGGCGGTGAGCGCGGGCACGGTGTCGTCGTCGAGCGCGCCGCCGAGCGCGCACGGCGCGTACACGTCGAGCCCGTCGACCCGGATCAGGGCGTCGGTGTCGGCGACCACCCGGACCTGCGGGTGCAACCGCGTCACCCGGCGCACCGACTCCTCGCGCACGTCGGTCACCACGACCTCGGCGCCGTCGTCCAGCAGGTGGTTCACCAGGTGGTGGCCCACCTTGCCGACGCCGGCGACGCCCACGGTGCGTCCGCGCAGCGTGGGCTCGCCCCACAGGTGCCGGGCGCTGGCCCGCATGCCCTGGAAGACGCCGTACGCGGTGAGTACCGAGGAGTCGCCGGCCCCGCCGTTCTCGGGCGAACGGCCGGTGGTCCAGCGGCACTCGCGGGCCACCACGTCCATGTCGGCGACGTAGGTGCCCACGTCGCAGGCGGTCACGTACCGGCCGCCGAGGGAGGCCACGAACCTGCCGTAGGCGAGGAGCAGCGCCTCGGTCTTGATCCGTTCGGGGTCGCCGATGATGACGGCCTTGCCGCCGCCGTGGTCGAGTCCGGCGAGGGCGTTCTTGTACGACATCCCGCGGGCGAGGTTCAGTGCGTCGGCGACGGCTTCGGCTTCGGTGGCGTAGGCGTGGAAGCGGGTGCCGCCGAGTGCGGGGCCCAGGGTGGTGGAGTGCAGGGCGATCACGGCCCTGAGGCCGGTGGCGCGGTCCTGGCAGAGGACCACTTGCTCGTGGCCCCCCTGATCGGTGTGGAACAGGGTGTGCAGGACGCCGTCGGATGCTTCGGTCACGGTGGTGACTCCCGGGTGCGTAGCGGCGGTTGGGAACGGGCCGTTCGGGTGGTGGGCCCGGTGGTGACGAGAGTAGGGCCTGGACGGCGCCGGGTGGGGCCCGCCCGGGACGGACCCCCCGCCCGGAGTACGGTGACCGACCGGGTGCGCGGTCCCGGACGGGGTTGCCGCGCCGGTGGACGGGGGAGGGAGCAGGGGTGCCCAAGGTGTCCTCGGTGATCGTGCCGTACGCGTCCTACTTGCGGGTGTACGAGCCGCTCGCCGCCTTCCCGCAGCCGGAGCGCGGTCACTGGGAGCGGTACGCGCGCCGCGGTGACCGGCCTTCCTACCAGGACGAGCTGCGTCGTTCGCTGACGGACCTGGTCTCCACGCCGCCGGTGGCGGTGCCGGTGCACGAGAGCCGGGACGCGTTCGTGGTCGAGGTCGACGGGGTGGTGTGCGTGTGCCCGTGGCGGACCCGGTTGCGGGGGTGGCAGGCGCTCGACGAACTGGAGTCGGGCGGGCGGTTGCCCCCGGCGGTGCTGGACGCGGTGGTGCCGCCGGTGGTCCGCAGGGAGAACGCCGACGACTACGAGCGCTGGCGGGCGGCGAATCCCGATGCCCGGCCGTGGATCCGCTCGGCGACCTGGCAGGTGCCGCTGGTGTGGTTCGTGCTGGTGGCGGACGAGGAGCGGGAGCACCGGCCGCCCGGGGCGCGGCCGGAGGGGGCGGCGGGCGCGGAGGCGCCGCCGGCCTCGCTGGTGCGGTACCGGACGCCGATGGTGGAGGCGCGGCGTCGGGTGGCGCGCGGATTGAAGACCCTGCGGACTGCCTGGGGGGAGGGGCCGTTCATCGACGGGCTGACGGAGGTGGGTCGTTGGCTGGAAGAGTTTCATCCGCGGTCCTGGGTGGAGCTGGACTACGGAGGTCTGGTGCACACCGTGCCCGCCGAGGAGTTGGCCGCCGATCGTTCGGCGGCGGACGTGGCCGAGGGGTTGGAGGCGCTGGGGCGCGGGGACGGCGTGGTCGCCGGGGAGGCGTACGGACGGTTGGCCGAGCGGTGGCGGAAGGTGCGGGACCGGCAGTTCGCGAGTTGACCGGGAGGGTGCGGGGCGCGGTTCCGCCTCGGCCGCACAATTGTCCGTCGATTTCGCGCCAGATTCTTGGTGGTGCGGTGGTCGGTTCTCGGGGGTGCTTCCCCCTGGCCTCCGCCGCCGTTTCGTCCGCCCGGGCGGCCTTGCGGACCGGAGGCCCGGTGTCGTCCCCGTCCTCCGGTTCCTTCCCGTTCCCGACGCCCCGCCCGCTTCGGTCCCCCCTCCCCGGCAGCCCTCCCGGGCCCTTCTGATCTCCTCTGCTTCCTCGTGTCGCCCCGCTCGTCGCCCCTCGCGGAGCGGGTCCCGCCGGCGGTGCGGCTTCCGGTGCGCGGGGTCGGCGGGCGCCGCGGGCGTACGGGGCGGTCGGTCCGTTGGAGGGGGTCGGCGGGGCCGGTGAGGGGGTCACGAATTCGGTCGTGTGTGCCCGAAGTGGCCGGTGACCGGTCGTACTGTCCTGACATGCTGTTTCCTGGCAGGGTGGGGGCCTGTTCGGGGGGTGGGCGTGCCGGTGGGCGCGTCCGGGCCGGGTCGGCGACGGATTCCGTCGTCGCAGGTCGACGGGGGTCGAGGACGGACCGGGAACGGTCCGCCGGTGCCGGGTCGGATTCCGGGGCGGGCGGACGGAGGACTCGGGACGTAGGACGTAGGTCCCGATCCGGTCTTTTGCGTCAAGCGTGACGGACCGCACTAACCCGGGCCTTGCGCCCATCGCCCGTCCTCGTGCCAAAATAGGACAAGGAGTCCGGGGAGGGCTCCTTCCATCCGACTCTGGGCGGAATGCTCTGCATTGCACGCTATAGGGGGGTCTGCTGGCCTCTGCTCGCTGTGTGACGGATCGTCACGGGGGTGTGACTGTCCGTTATGAGGTGGTCCATCGGCATCCGTCGGTGATGAACACCTGGGAGGGCAATTCCATCGGTTTGGCCGACGCGGCTGGACAGATGGTGTAGTTGTAGTGCCGAGGACAAGCCGTTCGTCCTATAACCGACTCGACCCGCGTCCGCCATTTCGGGCAACGCGTGTCAAGGTGCAGAATTTAGAGGAAAGAACCGAGAAGGTTCGGTTCTCCCGAGGAGGCCGCTCATGACAGCTCGCACCCCTGATGCCGAGCCGCTGCTGACCCCGGCTGAGGTCGCCACGATGTTCCGCGTCGACCCGAAGACGGTCACGCGCTGGGCCAAGGCTGGCAAGCTCACGTCGATCCGCACGCTCGGCGGGCATCGCCGCTATCGCGAAGCCGAGGTTCGCGCACTGCTCGCGGGTATTCCGCAGCAGCGCAGCGAAGCCTGAACGACCGTACGACCGGGCCGATTCACCGGGTCCCCCACTCGGTGCGCACGCCCTGAAACACAGCTCCACTGACGTTGGTCCTGCCCCAACAGGACCGTGTCGGGACGGGTGATCCCCGTCGTGACCGTGACGTCGATCGCGCTGGACTCCGCCGGGTCCAGCGCGATTTTTTTGTGCGGACCCACCGGCTCCCGTTGTGCGGATTCCGTGGCGGTCGGGGTGTCCCTGTGCCCGCTGTGCCCCTCGACGCTCCCCGGGGCCGTCCTGACGGCCCCTCAGGCCCCGTGGCCCGGGCGGCCGGAGGGGCCCAGCCCGCGGGCGCGTGCCCGTCCCCCTCGTCCCCCGTGACGGGCCGGGGCGGTCGGGGTGCGTCCGGGCGCGGGCGGCCCCGCGGGGCCTGCCAGTGGTCCGGACCACTCCTGTGGGCGCCCCCGCCCGTCGGGCGGGGGCGCGGGCGGCGGCGGGAACGGTCGAGGGAGGGCGGAGCGGGGCGCTCCGGCCGGCTCGGCGGCGCTGCCGTGGCGGTGGGTCCGAACGGGCTTCGATGGAGCTTCTGTGCGGTGCTGCGGGGGGCTTGGTGAACCCTCTTGAAGCTTGGTGCAATTGCACATATTAAATTGACCCCTTGGTGGGCGGGGGTGGGGCCGTGGGTTCTCCAAACTCTTACGGTGACTCCCATCACACCGATGGCGGCTTGTTGCCCGAGCGGCAACTGCGGTAAGGCGTACGGCGGATGGGCGGCGGGTGGTCGGACGATCCGCTCATCGTGGGGAGGTCGGGCCCCTTCCCGAGGTCCGCACGGCGACGACCGTCACGCCTTCGGGTGAGATTCCGGGCCGAGGCCCCGCAGGCCACGGTGGTCCGGTAGGCGTCGGGCCCGGCGAACGGGCCCGGAGGGCGGCGAAGGGCAAGAGAAAGGCCCGCATCCTCGAAGGATGCGGGCCTCGATGCGGTCCTGACGGGATTTGAACCCGCGGCCTCCACCTTGACAGGGTGGCGAGCACTCCAAACTGCTCCACAGGACCAGGTGCTGCGGCGCTCCGCTCCGCGTTGCGCTGCGAGACAGGACTGTACAGCAGGGCTGGCCGTGCGGTCGAACTCACTCCGTGCGCACGGTCCGCTACCGGCCGCCGGTGCCGCCGCCCGGGCGTCGCCGCGGCGGACCGCCCCCGGGTCAGGGCACCGCGGCGTCGATCGCCTTCACGATCCGTTTGTCCGAAACCGGATAGGCGGTACCCAGGGAGTGCGCGAAGTAGCTGACCCGCAGCTCCTCGATCATCCACCGGATCTCCCGCACCGGCTGCGGCACCGGACGGCCCCGGGGCAACTGCTCCAGCAGCCACCCGTACTCGTCCCGCATCTCGTGCACCTTGGCCATCCGGGTGGTGTCCCGCTGGGCGTTGGCCGGCATCTGCTGGAGGCGGCGGTCGACGGCCACCAGGTAGCGCATCAGGTGTGCCAGCCGCCCGATGCCCACCTCGGTGACGAAACCGGGCTTCACCAGGGCGTCGAGCTGCCCCCGGACGTCCGCGACGTTCGCCAGCAGGGCGGGGCTGGTGGTCGCCCGCAGTCGCCGCTCCGCGGCCTGCCAGGCGGCGAGCACCTGACGCACCTGGCCCACCGTCCGCACCGTCAGGTCGACGATGTCGGCGCGCACCCGGTCGTACAGCTTCCGGTAGGACTCCTCGTCCCACACCGGCCCGCCGGCGTCGGCGATGAGCCGGTCGGCGGCGGCGGTGGCGCAGTCCTCGAAGAGCGCCTGCACCGATCCGTGCGGATTGGCGGAGAGCGCCAGCTTGCCGGCGTTGCCCAGCTTGTCGAGGGCGAACTTGGCCGGATTCACCGGGATGTTGCGGACGATCAGCCGGCGGACGCCCCGCCACATCGCCTCCGCCTGCTCCGCCTCGGAGTCGAAGAGCCGCACCGACACCGTGCCGTCGGCCTCGTCGACGAGCGCCGGGTACGCCTTCACCGGCTGGCCCGCGCGTCGGGTCTCGAAGACCCGGTCGAGGGAGCCGATGGTCCAGTCGGTGAGGCCGGAGCGTTCCACGGCGGCCTGCCCGGAGCGCTCCGCGGTCGCCGCCGCGGCCCGGGAGAGCGCCTGCCGGGCCCGGGGCCGCAGCCGCTGGCGCAGCGCCTCCAGGTCCTTGTCCTCGGCGTCGGCGGAGACCTTGCGACGGCGCTCGTCGACGATCCGGAAGGTGATCCGCAGGTGGTCGGGGACCCTCGCCCAGTCGAAGTCCTCGGGCGTGAGGGGGACCCGCACCATCGCGTGCAACTCGCGGGCGAGCGTCACCGTCAGCGGTTCCTGGAGGGGCCGTGCGCGACGCAGGAAGCGCTGGGCGAAGTCCGGGGCGGGCACGTAGTGGCGGCGGATCGGCTTGGGCAGCGAGCGGATCAGCTCGGTCACCACCTGCTCGCGCAGCCCGGGGATCTGCCAGTCGAAGCCCTCGGCCGTGACCTGGTTGAGGACCTGGAGCGGCACGTGGACGGTGACGCCGTCGGCGTCCGCGCCGGGCTCGAACTGGTAGGTGACCCGCAGCCGGAGTTGTCCCTGCGTCCAGGTGTCCGGGTAGTCGGCCTTGGTGACCGCCTCCGCCGACTCCCGGATCAGCATCTCCCGCTCGAAGTCGAGGAGCTCGGGCTCCTCGTGGCGCTTGTGCTTCCACCAGGAGTCGAAGTGCGCCCCGGACACCACGTGGGCGGGCACCCGCTGGTCGTAGAAGTCGAACAGGGTCTCGTCGTCGACCAGGATGTCCCGGCGGCGGGCCCGGTGCTCCAGCTCCTCGACCTCGGTGAGCAGCTTGCGGTTGTCCGCGAAGAACTTGTGGTGGGTGCGCCAGTCGCCCTCGACCAGGGCGTGCCGGATGAACAGGTCGCGGGACGCCTCCGGGTCGATCCGCCCGTAGTTGACCTTGCGGTGCGCGACGATCGGCACCCCGTAGAGGGTGACCCGCTCGTAGGCCATCACCGCGGCCAGGTCCTTCTCCCAGTGCGGTTCGCTGTGGGTGCGCTTGACCAGGTGCTCGGCGAGCGGCTCGATCCACTCGGGCTCGATCTTCGCGTTGACCCGGGCCCACAGCCGGGAGGTCTCCACCAGCTCGGCGGACATCAGGACCTTGGGCTGCTTCTTGAACAGCGCCGAGCCGGGGAAGACCGCGAACTTGGCGCCGCGGGCTCCGAGGTACTCGTTCTTCTCCGGGTCCTTGAGGCCCACGTGCGAGAGCAGTCCGGCGAGCAGGGAGGTGTGCACGGCCTGGTCGGAGGCGTCGGTGTCGTTGAGGACGACGCCCATCGACTTGGTCACCGAACGCAGTTGGGCGTAGATGTCCTGCCACTCGCGGATGCGCAGGAAGTTGAGGTACTCCTGCTTGCACATGCGGCGGAACGCGGACGAGCCGCGTTCCTTCTGCTGCTCCCGCACGTACCGCCACAGGTTCAGCAGGGCGAGGAAGTCGCTGGTCTCGTCCTTGAACCGGGCGTGCTGCTGGTCGGCCTGGGTCTGCTTGTCGACGGGGCGCTCGCGGGGGTCCTGGATGGACAGCGCGGCGGCGATGACCATGACCTCGCGGACGCAGCCGTTGCGTTCGGCCTCGACGACCATCCGGGCCAGCCGCGGGTCCACCGGGAGCTGCGCCAGCTTCCGGCCGAGCGGGGTGAGCCGCTTGCGCTGGTCCTTCTGCGTCGGGTCCAGGGCGCCGAGTTCGGTGAGCAGGTGCACGCCGTCGCGGATGTTGCGGTGGTCCGGCGGGTCGATGAACGGGAACTTCTCGATCTCGCCGAGGCCGGCCGCGGTCATCTGGAGGATGACGGAGGCGAGGTTGGTGCGCAGGATCTCGGCGTCGGTGAACTCGGGGCGGGCGAGGAAGTCGTCCTCCGAGTAGAGCCGGATGCAGATGCCGTCCGAGGTGCGTCCGCAGCGGCCCTTGCGCTGGTTGGCGCTGGCCTGGCTGACGGGTTCGATCGGCAGCCGCTGCACCTTGGTGCGGTGGCTGTAGCGGGAGATCCGGGCGGTGCCCGGGTCGATGACGTACTTGATGCCGGGGACGGTCAGCGAGGTCTCGGCCACGTTGGTGGCGAGCACCACCCGGCGGCCGGAGTGGGGCTGGAACACCCGGTGCTGTTCGGCGTGCGACAGCCGGGCGTACAGCGGCAGCACCTCGGTGGAGCGGCGGACCGCGCTGCCCGCGCGGGTGAACATCTTGTTCAGCGCGTCGGCGGTGTCCCGGATCTCCCGTTCGCCGGAGAGGAACACCAGGACGTCGCCGGGCGCCTCGCCCTGGAGCTCGGTGACCGCCTCGCAGATGGCGGTGATCTGGTCGCGGTCGGCGGCCTCCTCGCCGTGCTGCGCGGCGTCCTCCAGCAACGGGCGGTAGCGCACCTCCACCGGGTAGGTGCGTCCGCTGACCTCCACGATCGGGGCGTCGCCGAAGTGGCGGGAGAAGCGCTCGGGGTCGATGGTCGCCGAAGTGATGATGACCTTGAGGTCGGGGCGGCGGGGCAGCAGCTGGGCGAGGTAGCCCAGCAGGAAGTCGATGTTGAGGGACCGTTCGTGGGCCTCGTCGATGATGATCGTGTCGTAGGCGCGCAGTTCGCGGTCGGTCTGGACCTCCGCGAGGAGGATGCCGTCCGTCATCAGCTTCACGAAGGTGTCCTGGCCCACCTGGTCGGTGAAGCGGACCTTCCAGCCCACCGCCTCGCCGAGCGGGGTGCGCAGTTCCTCCGCGACGCGTTCGGCGACGGTGCGGGCCGCGATCCGCCGGGGCTGGGTGTGGCCGATCATGCCCCGCACGCCCCGGCCGAGCTCCAGACAGATCTTGGGGATCTGGGTGGTCTTGCCGGAGCCGGTCTCGCCGGCGACGATCACCACCTGGTGGTCGCGGACGGCAGCCAGGATCTCGTCCTTCTTCTGGCTGACCGGCAGTTCTTCGGGATAGTCGATCGCCGGGACGCGGGCTGCCCGGGCCGCGATGCGGGCCTCGGCCGCCTCCGCCTCGGCGGCGATCTCGGCGAGGACCGCCGCGCGGGCCTCGGGGGTGCGGATGCGGCGGGTGCCGTCGAGCCGCCGGCCCAGCCGGAGGGCGTCCTTCGGGGCGAGTTCGGCGAGTCGGCGGCCGAGGTCGTCGGGCGCGGTGGCGGTGCCGGGATCGCCGGGGTCGGCGAGGACACGGCGGTCGCGCCGGGCGCCGCGCGGACGGCGGTCGCCCCGGGCGCCGGGGGCGGGAGCGGGCTGCGTAGACATACGCCCTCCAGGGTCTCACCTCGGCCCGGAACCCGACGAGCCCTTTTCCGCGCGGTCGCGCCGGGTCCGATGCGGCGGTGCGGAGGCCGCGGAGCGCGGGTGGGGCCCCCGGAGCTATAAGAATCCTATAAACGTGCAGCTCAGAAGGGGCGATTGCGGTAAGCGTCAGATAAAAGTTGAGCGGTACCCACTCAGGTCTGTTGACCGGGCCCCGGGCTTCGTGCATTCTTGAGCCTGTCCCGCTCAGGTTCCCCGTGCACCACGGGCCCCGGGCGGAGCGCAGCCAGCCGAGCAAGTTCTCTGGAGGAAACCGAAATGGCACGTGCGGTCGGCATCGACCTGGGCACGACTAACTCCGTCGTCAGCGTTCTGGAGGGCGGCGAGCCCACCGTCATCACCAACGCAGAGGGCGCCAGGACCACGCCGTCCGTCGTCGCCTTCGCCAAGAACGGCGAGGTGCTCGTCGGCGAGGTGGCCAAGCGCCAGGCCGTCACCAACGTCGACCGGACCATCCGGTCCGTCAAGCGCCACATGGGCACCGACTGGCGCGTCGACATCGACGAGAAGGCGTTCAACCCGCAGCAGATCTCGGCGTTCATCCTCCAGAAGCTGAAGCGCGACGCCGAGGCGTACCTGGGCGAGAAGGTCGCCGACGCGGTCATCACCGTCCCGGCGTACTTCAACGACTCGGAGCGCCAGGCCACCAAGGAGGCCGGCGAGATCGCGGGTCTGAACGTCCTGCGCATCGTCAACGAGCCCACCGCCGCGGCCCTCGCCTACGGCCTCGACAAGGACGACCAGACCATCCTGGTCTTCGACCTCGGCGGCGGCACCTTCGACGTCTCGCTGCTGGAGATCGGCGACGGCGTGGTCGAGGTGAAGGCCACCAACGGCGACAACAACCTCGGCGGCGACGACTGGGACCAGCGGGTCGTGGACTACCTGGTCAAGCAGTTCAACAACGGCCACGGCGTGGACCTCGGCAAGGACAAGATGGCGCTCCAGCGCCTGCGCGAGGCCGCCGAGAAGGCCAAGATCGAGCTCTCCTCGTCCACCGAGACCTCGATCAACCTGCCGTACATCACCGCCTCCGCCGAGGGCCCGCTGCACCTGGACGAGAAGCTCACCCGGGCGCAGTTCCAGCAGCTCACCTCGGACCTGCTGGACCGCTGCAAGACGCCGTTCCACAACGTCATCAAGGACGCCGGCATCGCGCTGTCCGAGATCGACCACGTGGTCCTGGTCGGCGGCTCCACCCGCATGCCCGCCGTCGCCGACCTGGTGCGCGAGCTGACCGGCGGCAAGGAGGCCAACAAGGGCGTCAACCCGGACGAGGTCGTCGCCATCGGCGCCTCGCTCCAGGCCGGTGTCCTCAAGGGCGAGGTCAAGGACGTCCTGCTCCTCGACGTCACCCCGCTGTCCCTCGGCATCGAGACCAAGGGCGGCATCATGACGAAGCTCATCGAGCGCAACACCACGATCCCGACCAAGCGCTCGGAGATCTTCACGACGGCCGAGGACAACCAGCCGTCCGTGCAGATCCAGGTCTACCAGGGCGAGCGCGAGATCGCCGCGTACAACAAGAAGCTCGGGATGTTCGAGCTGACCGGTCTGCCGCCCGCCCCGCGCGGCGTCCCGCAGATCGAGGTCTCCTTCGACATCGACGCCAACGGCATCATGCACGTGACCGCGAAGGACCTGGGCACGGGCAAGGAGCAGAAGATGACCGTCACCGGCGGCTCCTCGCTGCCGAAGGACGAGGTCAACCGGATGCGCGAGGAGGCCGAGAAGTACGCGGAGGAGGACCACGCCCGCCGCGAGGCCGCCGAGACCCGCAACCAGGGCGAGCAGCTCGTCTACCAGACGGAGAAGTTCCTGGGGGACAACGAGGACAAGGTCCCGGCCGAGGTGAAGACCGAGGTCGAGGGCGCGCTCGCCGAGCTGAAGGAGAAGCTCAAGGGCGAGGACTCCGCCGAGATCCGCACCGCCACGGAGAAGGTCGCGGCCGTCTCCCAGAAGCTGGGCCAGGCGCTGTACGCCGACGCCCAGGGCGCTCCGGGCGCCGCGGGCGGTGCCGAGGGCGCTGCCGGCGGCAAGGCCGATGACGACGTCGTCGACGCCGAGATCGTCGACGAGGACCGCAAGGGCGGTGCGGCGTGACCAAGGAGACCCCGGGCTTCGACGAGAAGGACGAGCCCACCGACGTCTCCGGCACCGCCGCCGACCAGGCCGAGAACGAAGCCGAGGCCGCCGAGGCCGCCGGGTCCTCCACCGAGGAGGGCCCGGCGGGCCGGGCCGGGGACGCCGAAGCGAAGGGCTCCGAGAACGCCGGGGCCGTGGCCGAGCTGGACCAGGTGCGCACCGCGCTGAGCGAGCGCACCGCGGACCTCCAGCGACTTCAGGCCGAATACCAGAACTACCGCCGCCGGGTGGAACGGGACCGGATCGCGGTCAAGGAGATCGCCGTGGCGAACCTCCTGACCGAGCTCCTTCCGGTGCTCGACGACATCGGCCGCGCCCGTGACCACGGGGAGCTGGTGGGCGGTTTCAAGTCGGTGGCCGAGTCGCTGGAGACGGTCGTCGCCAAGATGGGTCTCCAGCAGTTCGGCAAGGAGGGCGAGCCCTTCGACCCGACGGTGCACGAGGCCCTGATGCACAGCTACGCGCCGGACGTCACCGAGACGACCTGCGTGGCGATCCTCCAGCCCGGGTATCGGATCGGGGAGCGCACCATCCGCCCCGCGCGGGTGGCGGTGGCCGAGCCGCAGCCGGGCGCGTCGGCCGCGAAGGCGGACGGCGAGACGGAGGCGGACGAGCCCGAGGCCGGGGACGGCAAGGCGGCCGGTGCCGCCGACGGCAAGGACAGCGGTGCGCCCGACGAGGGCTGACCGCACCACGCACGGGAAGGAGGGACGTCGGGGATGAGTACCAAGGACTTCATCGAGAAGGACTACTACAAGGTCCTCGGCGTCCCCAAGGACGCCACCGAGGCCGAGATCAAGAAGGCGTACCGGAAGCTCGCCCGCGAGTTCCACCCGGACGCCAACAAGGGCAACGTCAAGGCCGAGGAGCGCTTCAAGGAGATCTCCGAGGCGAACGACGTGCTCGGCGACCCGAAGAAGCGCAAGGAGTACGACGAGGCGCGCGCCCTCTTCGGCAACGGTGGCTTCCGACCCGGACCGGGCGCGGGCGGCGGCTCGTTCAACTTCGACCTGGGCGACCTCTTCGGCGGCGGCCAGCAGGGCGGTGGCGCGGGCGGCGGCTTCGGCGGCGGTCTGGGCGACGTGTTCGGCGGGCTGTTCAACCGGGGCGGCGCGCCGGGCGCCGGTCGGGTGCAGCCCCGGCGGGGCCAGGACGTCGAGTCCGAGGTCACGCTGAGCTTCACCGAGGCCGTGGACGGGGCGACGGTGCCGCTGCGGATGTCCTCGCAGGCGCCCTGCAAGGCGTGTTCGGGCACCGGGGACAAGAACGGCACCCCGCGGGTGTGCCCCACCTGTGTGGGCACCGGGCAGGTGTCCCGGGGCGGCGGGGGAGGCTTCTCCCTCACCGATCCGTGCGTGGACTGCAAGGGCCGCGGCCTGATCGCCGAGACCCCCTGCGAGGTGTGCAAGGGGTCGGGACGGGCCAAGTCCTCGCGGACCATGCAGGTGCGCATCCCGGCGGGCGTCTCGGACGGGCAGCGGATACGGCTGCGCGGCAAGGGCGCCCCGGGCGAGCGCGGCGGCCCGGCCGGTGACCTGTACGTGGTCGTCCACGTGGACGCGCACCCGGTGTTCGGCCGCAAGGGCGACAACCTGACCGTGACGGTGCCCGTCAGCTTCGTCGAGGCGGCCCTCGGCGGCGAGGTGCGGGTGCCGACGCTGGGCGGTCCGCCGGTGACGTTGAAGTTGCCGCCGGGCGTGCCCAACGGCCGCACCATGCGGGCCCGCGGCAAGGGCGCGGTCCGCAAGGACGGCACCCGCGGGGACCTGCTGGTGACCGTGGAGGTCGCGGTGCCCAAGGACGTGACCGGCAAGGCCCGGGACGCCCTGGAGGCGTACCGGGAGGCGACCGCGGACCTCGATCCGCGGGCGGAGCTGTTCGAGGCCGCGAAGGGAGCATGAGCGCCATGGACGGGATGGGCACGGGCGGCCGACGCCGCAACCCCTACCAGTTGACCGACGACTCGCCGGTGTACGTCATCTCGGTGGCGGCCCAGCTCAGCGGGTTGCACCCGCAGACCCTGCGGCAGTACGACCGCTTGGGCCTGGTCTCCCCGGACCGCACCGCGGGCCGGGGCCGCCGCTACTCGGCCCGGGACATCGAACTGCTCCGTCAGGTGCAGCAGTTGTCCCAGGACGAGGGCGTGAACCTGGCCGGGATCAAGCGGATCATCGAGCTGGAGGCCCAGGTGGCCGCGTTGCAGGCGCGGGTCGCCGAGCTCCAGGACGCGGTGGAGGGCGCCGCGGCGACGCTGCGCCAGCGCGAGGCCGCCGTGCACGCCTCGTACCGTCGGGACCTGGTGCCCTACCAGGAGGGCCAGACCAGTGCGCTGGTCGTCTGGCGTCCGGGGCGCAGGAAGGACTAGTCGCGCCCGGGGCGCGACGGAACACGGGGCCGGAAGGAACGAACCTTCCGGCCCCGCGGCCGTGCCCGGCCGCGATCGGCCGGGGACACACCTTGATTAACCCCCCTGTAGCTAACCCGGGTGTGACCGTCTGTGAGGTGTGCGAGGCTGGGCGTGCCCGGGCCCCGGCGGTTCGCCGGACGCACGGGCCGGCGGCCTCGGCCCGGGACCGCACCACGGCGGTCCCGCCGTCGTAGGGTCGTCCGGGCGGGTCGGTCGACGTCGACCGTGGCTCGCCGAACGGGTGTCCCGGCCTGGGCGTCCCGGGCCGGCCAGGGGGATTGGCCGACACGGGGACAACCCGGGGCGACCGAGAATTCCCCTCCCCTCGCCCCGCACCAACTCTGCCGGTCACCGGTCGGTTGCACCACCCTCCGCTTGTTGCACTGCGCCAAGCGGAGGGGGGACGCAAGGGGAAAGAAGCGGACGGACCGGTGACAAGCCCCTCCGGAGGTGGGGGCGGAGATATGGCTGAGGCGCATGTGCACGGAGTGGACCAGCTCTGCGAAGAAGGCGACCGGGTGTACGTGAGCGCCCTGAAGGGGGGCCGGGTGGCGCGGGCGGTGGCGGCCGGGGCTCCCTGCCTGGTCGACCTGGGATTGCTGTACCCGGACCCGGAGGACACCGGGTGGCTGGTGCCCGAGCCGCCGGGGGCGGTGGTCGGCCGGTTGGCCCGCGGGCTCGACGAGGAACTGGCGCAGGCCCGGGACCGGGCGTACGCGGTGGTCCGGCTCGCCGAGCGCTACACCGGCTACTGCGGCCCGGCGGCGGTCGGCGGGGTGTCGGGGGTGCCGGGGCTGCGGGTGCTGGAGGGCAAGCCCCGCATCCGGGAGGCGATCGCGCAGGCATCGGACGAGTGCGCGGTCGAGCACCTGGCGATCCAGCCGGGCGGGGTGCGCCGGGAGGGGGTGCTCAGCGACGCGCTGCCGCTGGCGCTGGACATGGCGGGCCGCGGGGTGCGCATGCGGACCCTGTACACGCACGCCGCACGGCACGGGCAGGGCCTCTTCGAGTACGTGGAGCGGGTCGGGGGCGCGGTGCGGGTGCGCACCCTGGACGAGGTCACCGAGCGGCTGCTGATCTTCGACCGGGCGGTGGCGTTCGTCCCGGCGACCGAGGACCGCACGACCGCCCTGGAGCTGCGCCACCCCGGGCTGGTCGAGTTCCTCGCGATCGTCTTCGAACGGTTGTGGCGGCTGGCCCACCCGTTCGGCGAGGCGGTGCCGACGATGACCCCGGTGGACGGGATCACCCGACGGGAGTGGGCCATCGCGGCACTGCTCGCCGAGGGGCACACGGACGCCGAGATCGCCCAGCGGCTCGGCATCAACGTCCGCACCGCCCGGCACCACATCCGCAAGCTCGCCGAGGAGTTGGGGGCGGTGAGCCGTGCCCAACTGGGGGTGCGGATCGCCCAGGCCGGTCTGGACGTCCCGCCCCGGCCGCCCGTGCCCGGCGGCTGACGGGCGGGGCGGCCGGGGCGCACGGCGGTCACTGCTCGCGTTCCAGGATGCCCGAGCGGGCGATGAGGTAGCCGAGTTGGGCGCGGCTGCCGCTGCCGAGCGCGGCGGCGAGCTTGGCGATGTGGGCGCGGCAGGTGCGGACGTTCATCCCGAGCCGGCGGGCGATGGCCTCGTCCACGTAGCCCTCGACGAGGAGCTTGGCGATGGACTGCTGGACGCCGGTGATGCCGTCCGGGGTGGACTGGTACGGGACTTCGTCGAGGAGGGGGGTGGCGCGCCGCCACAGCTGTTCGAAGACGCGGATCAGATAGCGCACCAGCCCCGGGTGGCGCAGCTCCAGGGCGGTGGTGTCCTTGCCGGCGTCGGGGGCGACGGGGATGAACGCCACGGTGTCGTCGCAGATGATGAGCCGCTCGATCAGCTCTTCCAGGGTGCGGATCTCGATCAGCCCGTCGGCCATGTGGTCGACGTAGGCCATGGTGCCCTGGCTGTGGCGGACGGTGTGTTGGTAGAGGGTGCGGATCCGGACGCCGCGGTCGGTCAACGGGCGGTCCCGTTCCAGGGCTTGGTTGAGGATGTGTTCGCTGCGTCGGCCGCCGGGCTGGATGGTGAGCACTTCGGAGCGCACCTCGGCGGTGGCCACGTTCAGCGCGGTGTTGATGCGGTCGATGCCTTCGAGCACGGTGATGGCGTGGGTGGGCGCGGGGCTCTGCGCGCTGATGGCCATGAACGGCTCAAATGATTCGGTCAGTTCGATGGACAGTCGGCGCCTGTCCAGGATCTCCCGTTCCAGCGGGTGGAGCCGCTGTGCCAGGGCGACCGACGGGGGAACCGGACGCAGCCAGTTCGCATCGTCCGGATCGGGGTGGAGAAGAGCGAATTCCAGAAGGCACGGAGTCGCCGCAACCTCTGCCCGCGCGATGCGTCCGGCACTCAGTGCGCTCGCGTAGAGCTGTCCGCCTTCGGCGCACAGCTCGGCCATGGAGTGGTGATGTGTCGGATGTGTGTCGGTTATGGGCAAATCTCCACCCCCCAGGGTCTTGTACGTGCAAGAACATGATGCATCGCTCCAGTGGTGTTGACATGCCTGAATGAGCCATCGTCTTGTTGCACCGGGGGAGAGGACTCATCAGGTGAGGACGAAGCCGACTATGTTCAAGGGAATGCTTCGCTCAGTGCTGGCGACTTTCTCCGTGGTAGTGGCCGCGGGTGCACTCGGTGCCGCCGGCGCTACGACCGCGCACGCCGATACGGGTTGGGGTTACGTGGCCCCCGCTCGGAGCGGCCCGGTCACGGACAAGCCCGCCGACACCGGCTGGGGCTACAGCGTGCCCGCGCGGACCAAGGACACGGGTTGGGGTTACGACGCCCCGGTCCGGACGACCGACACGGGTTGGGGCTACAGCGTCCCCGTGAAGGTCACCGACACCGGTCGGCGATCATGAGCACGCCGCCCGACGACCGGTCGTTCCGGCGCGAGATGGCCACCGCCTATCGCTCCGGATGGCACTTCATCGACCTGGTCACCGCCATCCCCCACCAGGGGGACTCGCTGATGGTGACCCTGTTCGGGGAGCCGGTCGTGGTGGTGCGCGACGAGGACGAGGACGTCCGTGCCTACCGGTGCCTGCGCAGGCCGCGAGGTGCGCCCCGACCCGTTCGGTGCGCCATCCGTTACGGGATGATCTTCGTGAACCTCGACCAGCGCGACCACGAACAACTGGTGGACCGCGACGCCCCGGCGCCGCGCGACGCCCTGAAGACCATTTCCGCCACCCCCCGCAGTGCCTGAAGCGATTCCCCCGTCGTTATAGATCGCTTCAGGTGCTTCCCCCCGCAGCGGCGCCACCGTGGACCTGAAACTCGGTGGCGCCGCTGTCGTTCCCGCGTACGGTCGGCCATCCGCGCCCCGCGCCCCCTCCCGGGCCCGGGGCGTTCTCGTGCTTCCCGGACCTCCGGGAGTCCTCCTCAAGGCTGAGCGGAATGGACTCAACTTTGTGTAAGTTGGGATGGTCAGGTACGCGCGACAGGAGGAGAGAGCGCACGTGGACGCCGAGCTGACGAACCGGAGCCGGGACGCCCTGAACACGGCGAGCAACCGCGCCGTCGCCGAGGGGCACCCCGACCTCACCCCCGCCCACCTGCTGCTGGCCCTGCTGGGCGGGGAGGGCGACGCGGCCGAGAACCTCACCGATCTGCTGGCCGCCGTGGAGGCCGACCAGGCGGCCGTGCGGGGCGGCGCCGAGCGGCTGCTCGCCGAGCTGCCCAGCGTCACCGGATCGACGGTCGCGCCCCCGCAGCCCAGCCGCGAGACGCTGGCCGTCATCGCCGACGCGGCACGGCGTGCCAAGGAACTCGGCGACGACTACCTCTCCACCGAACACCTGCTGGTCGGGCTGGCCGCGAAGGGCGGCCGGGCCGGTGAGATCCTGGCCGAGCAGGGCGCGACGGCGAAGAGACTGCTGGCCGCCTTCGAGGAGAACAGGGGAGGGCGCCGCGTGACCACACCGGACCCGGAGGGCTCGTACAAGGCCCTGGAGAAGTTCGGCACCGACTTCACGGCCGCCGCCCGCGAGGGCAAGCTCGACCCGGTCATCGGCCGTGACCAGGAGATCCGCCGGGTGGTCCAGGTGCTGTCCCGCCGCACCAAGAACAACCCCGTCCTCATCGGTGAACCCGGCGTCGGCAAGACCGCGGTGGTCGAGGGACTCGCCCAGCGCATTGTCAAGGGCGACGTGCCGGAATCCCTGAAGAACAAGCGGCTGGTTTCCCTGGACCTCGGGGCGATGGTGGCCGGCGCCAAGTACCGGGGCGAGTTCGAGGAGCGGTTGAAGACCGTCCTCGCCGAGATCAAGGACAGCGACGGCCAGGTCATCACGTTCATCGACGAACTGCACACCGTGGTCGGCGCGGGCGCCGGCGGCGATTCGGCCATGGACGCCGGCAACATGCTGAAGCCCATGCTGGCCCGCGGCGAACTGCGCATGGTCGGCGCCACCACCCTGGACGAGTACCGCGAGCGCATCGAGAAGGACCCCGCGCTGGAGCGCCGCTTCCAGCAGGTGCTGGTCGCCGAACCCACCGTCGAGGACACCATCGCGATCCTGCGCGGGCTCAAGGGCCGCTACGAGGCCCACCACAAGGTGCAGATCGCCGACAGCGCCCTGGTCGCCGCCGCCACCCTCTCCGACCGGTACATCACCTCCCGCTTCCTGCCCGACAAGGCGATCGACCTGGTCGACGAGGCCGCCTCCCGGCTGCGCATGGAGATCGACTCCTCGCCGCTGGAGATCGACGAGCTCCAGCGCTCGGTGGACCGGCTGCGCATGGAGGAGCTGGCCCTCGCCAAGGAGACCGACCCGGCCAGCCGGCAGCGCCTGGACAAGCTCCGCCGCGACCTCGCCGACAAGGAGGAGGAACTGCGCCACCTCACCGCCCGCTGGGAGAAGGAGAAGCAGTCCCTCAACCGGGTCGGCGAACTCAAGGAGCGCCTCGACGAGCTGCGCGGACAGGCCGAACGGGCCCAGCGCGACGGCGACTTCGACACCGCGTCCAAATTGCTCTACGGGGAGATCCCCGGCCTGGAGCGCGATCTGGAGGCCGCCTCCGCGGCGGAGGAGCAGGCCGCCCGCGACACCATGGTCAAGGAGGGGGTCGGCCCCGACGACATCGCCGACGTGGTGGGCTCCTGGACGGGAATTCCGGCCGGACGGTTGCTCGAAGGGGAGACGCAGAAGCTGCTGCGCATGGAGGAGGAACTCGGCCACCGGCTGATCGGACAGGCCGAGGCGGTCCGCGCGGTCTCCGACGCGGTGCGCCGCACCCGGGCCGGCATCGCCGACCCCGACCGGCCCACCGGCTCGTTCCTCTTCCTCGGCCCCACCGGCGTCGGCAAGACCGAGCTGGCCAAGGCCCTCGCCGACTTCCTCTTCGACGACGAGCGGGCCATGGTCCGCATCGACATGTCGGAGTACGGGGAGAAGCACAGCGTGGCCCGACTGGTCGGGGCGCCCCCCGGTTACGTGGGCTACGAGGAGGGCGGTCAGCTCACCGAGGCGGTCCGCCGCCGCCCGTACAGCGTGGTGCTGCTGGACGAGGTGGAGAAGGCCCATCCCGAGGTCTTCGACGTGCTCCTCCAGGTCCTCGACGACGGCCGGCTCACCGACGGCCAGGGCCGCACGGTCGACTTCCGCAACACCATCCTCATCCTCACCTCCAACCTCGGCAGCCAGTACCTGGTGGAGCCGCTGACCAGTGAGGAGGAGAAGAAGCAGCAGGTCCTGGAGGTGGTGCGGACCTCGTTCAAGCCCGAGTTCCTCAACCGGCTGGACGACCTGGTGGTGTTCTCCGCGCTCGACCGGGACCAGCTGGCCCGGATCGCCCGGCTCCAGATCGACCGGCTCGCCGGGCGACTGGCCGAGCGGCGGCTCACACTGGAAGTGAGCGAGGAGGCGCTCGCCTGGCTGGCCGACGAGGGCAACGACCCCGCCTACGGGGCCCGGCCGCTGCGCCGGCTGGTGCAGACGGCGATCGGCGACCGACTCGCCAGGGAGATCCTCGCGGGCGAGGTCCGCGACGGCGACACCGTCCGGGTGGACGCCGTCGGCGACGGCCTCCTCGTGGGCCGGGCGACCGGGGCCGAGGAGGCCGACGCGGCCGGTGGGAAGACGCTCTGAGCGAAACCCCGACGCGCTCCCCGGCCCAATTCGGCCACCGGGGCGCAAAGAGCGCCGGGCGGGGCTTGCCAGCACCCGCCCGGCATGGGGGAGGATGACTCAATCCGTTCGAAGGGAAATACACGGTGAGCATCGACCCGTCCTCGATTCCGAACTTCGGGGGTCAGCCCGAGCCCGAGCCCGGTGGGCCGGCCGGTCCCGTCATCCCGGATCAGGACCTCGTGAAGCAGCTCCTGGAGCAGATGGAGCTGAAGTACGTCGTCGACGACGAGGGTGACCTCGCGGCGCCGTGGGAGGAGTTCCGCACCTACTTCATGTTCCGCGGCGAGGAGGAGCAGCAGGTCTTCTCGGTGCGGACGTTCTACGACCGGCCGCACTCCATCGAGGACAAGGCCGCGCTGCTGGAGTCCGTCGACGACTGGAACCGTCGCACCCTGTGGCCCAAGGTCTACAGCCACACGCACGACGACGGCACCGTCCGGCTGATCGGCGAGGCGCAGATGCTGATCGGCACCGGCGTCAGCCTGGAGCACTTCGTCTCCTCCACGGTGAGCTGGGTGCGGGCCGCGATCGAGTTCGACCGCTGGCTGGTGGAGCACCTGGGCCTGGAGAAGGACGTGGACTCCGCGGACGGCGAGGACTAGCAGCCCCGGGGGCGCGGCGCGCGGCCCGTCACAGCGGGGCGCGCCCGAAGCCGATCAGGAACACCCCGTAGGACAGGGAGAGCCCGGTCAGGAACGCGATCACCACGATCGCGGGCCCGGACCGGGCTCTCGTCGTGCGCGCCAGCGCCCGGCCCAGCGGGATCAGCAGCGGGAACGCGGGCAGCAGGAACCGCGGCTTGGACTCGAAGAACCCGGCACCGCCGAGCGCCACCAGCAGCAGCACCCCCGCGTAGACGACGAGGGGCAGCGGGGTGCGCTCGACCAGCAGCAGCACGAAGAGCAGCACCGCGAGCAGCACGATCAGCAGGGCCATCGGGAACACGAACTTGCTGGTGCGGGTGAGCAGCACCCCCACGAAGGTGGCGGCGCCCTGCCCGAAGTCGAAGCGGGACCCCCAGTCGCGCTGCACCCCGAAGTAGCCGCCGAGCGGATCGCCCCGGCGCCACCCCACCCACAGCACGTAGCCGACCCAGCCCGCCGGGGCGAGCAGCGCCCCCGTCCACAGCCTGTGGACGGAGGGCGGCCGGCCCCGCGCCGCGACCCCGTCCCCGGCGCGGGACCGCCGCCACAGCTCCAGGGCCGCCGCCGCGATCACCGCCGCCGCCACGGCGAACCCGTTGGGCCGGGAGGCCCCGGCGAGCGCCGCCAGGACGCCCGCCCACACCCAGCGCCCGGTGACCGCGGCGTACAGCGCCCAGGCGGCGAACGCGGTCAGCAGCGGCTCGGTGTACCCCAGGGACAGCACCACCGAGTGGGGCAGCGCCGCCCACACCACGACCACCAGCACCCCGGTGCGCCGGTCGTACAACCGGCTCACCAGGGTGTAGATCCCCCAGGCGGCGACGGTCGCGGACGTCCAGGACACCAGCAGCCCGGCCGCCCCCCAGGACACCGGCAGCACCGTCGCCACCGCACGCACCAGGGCCGGGTAGACGGGGAAGAACGCCAGGTCGCTGAAGACGACCCCGGGCCGGTAGTGGACCGTCCGGTGCCCGTACCCGTACACCGCGACGCTGAGGTACCAGACGCAGTCCCAGGACCGCCCCAGCATCCGCAGCAGCGAACGGTCGGTGGCCGCGGCGGCGATGCCGACCGCGAGCACCCCGGCCAGCCGCACCGCGAGGAACAGCCCGACCGCGACCGCCCCCGGCGGCAGCCGCCGCCACCACGGCGGCGGTCCCGGGGGCGGCGCGGCGGGAGCGCCCCGGGCGTCGGGGGCGGACGTCCGGGCGGGGGCCGGGGGCAGCGGGGTGCGGGGCTGGTTCACACCGGAAACCTTGGCGCCGGGCCCCCGCCCCCCGGACCAGGCGCGGCCGGGCACCCCCGACGCCCACCCGATCCGGCGCACCGGGAACGGGTGTTCGGGGTGGGGGGTGGGGCGTACCGGAGGCCCGGAGCGTCGCTCGCCGTATCCTGGCTGCACAACGGGAAGGAGCCGCCCCATGAGCGTCGACGCGATCGTGCACACCGAGTTCCCGGAGGGGTACACGGTCCTGTTCGGGGCCGACGGAAAGGTGATCATGACTCCGCAGAGCGAAGAGCACTCCAGCACCATCAGGTCGATGCAGATCGACTCCGCTCTCGCCCTCGGTCGTCATGCGAAGGTCACCTCCGACGTGTACATCGACTTCCCCGCCGACGAGAACTCCGCGCCCGACCTGGCGATCCTCCGCGAGGACGCCCGCAGGGAGGGCAAGCGCTACGGCTTCGAGGACGTGCTGCTGATCTCCGAGGTCGTCTCGACCTCCTCCGCGCGCAAGGACTACGACGACTGCACCGCGAAGTACGGCCGCTACGGCATCCCGATCTACCTGGTCGTGGACCCCTACGCCCAGGAGGTCGTCCTCCACACCGAGCCGACCGGAACCGGCTACATCGCGGCGCACACCCACCAGTACGGCACCGGCAAGCTCCCCATCCCGCTGGCCGACGGTCGGACCTTCACCCTCGACCTCGACGAACTTCCCCGCCCGGAGCCCGAGACGAACGCCCGCTGAGGACGCTCCTTTGGACCGGCGAGGCCGGGCGTCCTCGGGTACGCATCCCTCCGGCACCCGAAGGACACCGAGTGACGCTCCCGAGCGCCGCCCCCGAGCAGCGAGGGCGGCGCCCGGGGTTCAGGACGCCAGGCCCTTGAGCCGGCCGATCGCCTCGGTGAGCACCTCCACCCGCTTGCAGAAGGCGAACCGCACGAAGGGGGCGCCGGCGGCGCGGTCGTCGTAGAAGACGGCGTTCGGGACGGCGACCACGCCCGCGCGCTCGGGCAGGGAGCGGCAGAAGGCGAGGCCGTCGCTCTCGCCGAGGGGGCGGACGTCGGTGGTGACGAAGTAGGTCCCGGCGGGTCGGTAGACCGTGAAGCCGGCCTCGGCCAGGCCGTCCGCGAGCAGGTCGCGCTTGGCGAGCAGGTCGGCGCGGAGCCCGTCGAAGTAGTCGTCGGGCAGGGCGAGGGCCTCGGCCACGGCGTACTGGAACGGCCCCGCGGACACGTAGGTGAGGTACTGCTTCACCGTGCGGACGGCGGTGACCAGCGCCGGGGCGCCGGTGATCCAGCCGACCTTCCAGCCGGTGAACGAGAAGGTCTTGCCGGCGCTGGAGATGGTGAGGGTCCGCTCGCGCATGCCGGGGAAGGCGGCCAGCGGCAGGTGCCCGCCGTCCGCGTCGGGGAAGACCAGGTGCTCGTACACCTCGTCCGTGAGGACGAGCAGGTCCCGTTCCACCGCGAGCGCGGCGATCTCGGCGAGTTCGGCCCGGCTCAGCACGGTGCCGGTGGGGTTGTGCGGGGTGTTGATCAGCAGCAGCCGGGTGCGCGGGGTGACGGCGGCGCGCAGTTCGTCCAGGTCGAGTCGGAACCGGCCGTCGGCCGGGCGCAGGGTGACCGGCACCCGGACGCCGCCGGCCAAGGCGATGCTCGCGGCGTAGGAGTCGTAGTAGGGCTCCAGGGCGATGACCTCGTCGCCCGGCTCGACCAGCGCCAGCAGCGCCGCGGCGATGGCCTCGGTGGCGCCCGCGGTGACCAGCACCTCGGTGTCCGGGTCCAGGGAGAGGCCGTAGCGCCGCGCCTGGTGGTCGGCGATCGCGGTGCGCAGCTCGGGGACGCCCGGGCCGGGCGGGTACTGGTTGCCCCGGCCGTCGCGCAGCGCGCGCACGGCGGCCTCCCGCACGGACTCGGGTCCGTCGGTGTCGGGGAAGCCCTGGCCGAGGTTGATCGCGCCGGTGGCGGCGGCCAGGGCGGACATCTCGGCGAAGATCGTCGTCCCCATGCCGTCCATCCGGCGGTTGAGCAGCGGTCGTGGGCTCATTGCGGGATTCCCCCTCCACGGTGTGCGGTCGGGTTCATCCTCGCGGTCGGGGCCGAGCGGGGACAAGCCCGCCCGGGGTGCGGCGCGCACCGCCGTTCCGGTGCTGACCGCGGCCCTCGTCCCGCGCGGCCGGGCCCGCCGGCCGGGCTCCTCGCCTGCCGTCGCCCGCGCACCGAACCTCTGGACTTGCTCAACTCCGCTTTGGGCAGGTCGGGGCGGGGGCATCACCTCGGCACACGGGCGCGAGCCCCGCCCGGGGGCAGGCACGAGGGGCGGGGCACACTCGTCGGAGAACACCACGCACCCGGCAAGCGGGTGCAAGCGGCGCGAACGGGGCCATCGGCCCACGAGCGCCGCCGGTACGGGAGCGGAACGGGGGCACGGGGCCAGCGCGGTCGGTCGACCGCGTCGGGCGTCGGCGCGGTCCGCCGAACGGAAAGAGGGGGAGTCATGGTCTGGGTCATCTTGGCCGTCGGGGTCTTCGTGGCGTCGATGGTGTTCCTGGGCTCCATCCTGCTCTCCGTGCGCACCTCGGCGAGCGCACGGGGCAGCAGTGGCAGCGGAGCGCGCCGGAGCACGGGCGGGAAGAAGGGCAAGGGCAAGAAGGGCTCGTCCGGCAGCTGGTACGGCGGGAGCAGCTCCTCCGGCGACACCGGCACGTCCTGCGGCGGGGGCGGGTCCTCCTGCGGCAGCAGCTCGTCCTCCTGCGGGGGTGGGGGCGGATGCGGTGGCAGTAGCTGACTCGTGACACCGCGCACTTCGCGTGCGCCCGGGGCGCCCGGCGGTTCCGACCGGCGGGCGCCCCGGTGCGTCACTCCCCGCACGGGGGCGCCCGATGCGACGCGGGGGCGCGTGACAGCGACGCACTCCCGGTTCGGGAGTCGTGTTGCGCACCGCTCGCCCCATGCGTCCCGTCCCGTCATCACCGGTTCGGAGGACGGGGGTTGAACAGGTGAGCTGTGCTGCCCTCCACGGGATGGAATGCGCATGAAGTTGGGTAAAAACGCTGTGGTGACGCTGAAGTTCATGATTCCCTCTTAACGTCAACGCAGCCCTCGGACACCTCGTGGGCACGAGCCGGCATGCAGCGGGCCCGGAGCCACTCCGGGCCGTACCCCCGCGCCAGCCGCGGGCGTCCGCCGGCCCCAACTCCCTTTTGTGTGCTAGCGGAGCCGACCCATGCTCACGACCCTGAAGACCTCCTACACCGACACCAGTGCCTCCGACCTCGCCTGGGCGCTGGGCCGGGAGCCGCTGCCCGCCCTGGCCACACTCGACCTCGAACTATCGGGTGCCAAGCTCCAGTTGCGCCTGCTGGGCGCCTCCCACCAGGTCCTCCTGGAGGAGGAGTACGGCACCTGCTCGGAGACCGTGGCCTGCATCCCCGGACGCAGCACCCCCCTCCCGCTGGGAGTCGCCGAGCGCGTCGGGGACTGGGAGTACGAGTTCGCGGCCCGGGTCGAGACGCTCTCCGGCGGACAGTTCGCCGGCCGGGCGCAGGAACTCCTGGCCCTCGTCTCGGACCACCCGCAGGGACTCGCCGGAGTCTTCCCCGGCGACCCCAACGCGTTCACGGCGATGCTCGCCCAGCGCCACAACGGCCACGTGCACTGGCGGACTTGGCACGCCTACCCGCAGGACGGTCAACTCGTCGCCACCCGCACCCGGGTCGGGGTGAGGGTGGCCGCCACCCTGTAACCGCCGCACCGGGCCGGTCATGCCGCTCCGTGCCAGGTCCACACGTGTGGGTGACCGACCCCGGTGAAACGGTGACGTACCGTCGCAACGTGATCGAATCGCCCCCGCCGGCCCCGGTCGCCGCACCGCCCCGCCCGACCCCCCGCACGGAACGCCGGGCGCCGCTGCCCCTGCCCGCAGGCCCGGCTCGACTCCTCGTGCTCGTCGGGGTGTTCGTCTGCGCGGCCTGCGGACTCGCCTACGAACTCGAACTCCTCGCCCTGGCCTCCTCCCTGTTGGGCGACTCGGTCACCCAAGCCTCCGTGGTGCTCTCGGTGATGGTCTTCGCCATGGGCGTCGGCTCGCTCGCCGCGAAGCGGCTGCGCACCCGCGCGGCGCTCGGCTTCGGACTGGTCGAGGCGCTGCTCGCCCTCGTCGGCGGGGCCAGCGGTCTCGCCCTGCACGCCTCGTTCGCCTGGTCCGGAGCCCCGGACGGCACCGGGACCGGGCCGCTGACCTGGGCGCAGGACCCGGCGGTCCTGCTGGTCTGCTTCTCCTTCGCGATCGGCGGACTCATCGGCGCCGAGGTCCCCCTGCTGATGGTCCTGATCCAACGCATCCGGCGCCAGGACGCGGGCGGGGCCGTCGCCGACCTGTTCGCCGCCGACTACGTGGGCGCCCTGCTCGGCGGGCTCGCCTTCCCGTTCCTGCTGCTTCCCGCGTTCGGGCAACTCGTCGGCGCACTGCTGACCGGGGCGGTGAACGCGGTGGTGGGCGGCCTACTGGTGCTCGGACTCTTCCACCGCGACCTGACCCGGCGGGCCCGCCGACTGGTGCTCCTCGCCAACCTGCTCGTCCTGGCGCTGCTCGCCACCGGCGCCGTCCTCGTCGACGACTTCGAGCGCGCCGCCCGGCGCGCCGTGTACGGGGGCGACGTGCGGGCCGCGGTGTGGACCGGCCGGCAGGAGGTCGTGCTCACCGGCGGCGGGGACCGGGCGGTCCACCTCTACCTGGACGGACGGCCCCGGCTGGCCGCCCCCGCCGCGCCGGCCGACTCCGCCCGCACGCCCTACGAGGCCCTGGTGCGGCCGGCGTTGGCGGGCGGCCGGCACGCCCGGGTGCTGGTGCTGGGCGGCGGCGACGGCCTGACCGCCCGGGAGGTCCTCGCCCACCCCGGGGTCACCCGGCTCGACCTGGTGGAGCCGGACCCCGGACTCGTCCGGCTCGCCCGCACCGAGCCGGCCCTCACCCGACTGAACGACGGCGCGCTCAACGACCCGCGGGCCCGGGCCGCCGGGACGGACGTCTTCGACTGGCTGCGCCGGGCGCACGCCCGTTCCGCCCCCGCCCGGGCGCGGTACGACGTGATCCTCTGCGACCTCCCGGGACCCGCCCGCACCGAGAGCGCCAAACTGTACTCACGGGAGTTCTACGCACTGGCCCGCTCGCTCCTCGCGGACGGCGGGCGGCTGGCCGTCCGCATGGGCGCCCCGACGGCGGGCGCCCCCGGACCGGGGGGACTGTGGACCGTCGAGGCGACGCTGCGGGCGGCCGGCCTGCACGTGGTCCCCTACCTGTCGCCCGGCACCGGGGACCGCGGCTGGGGCGTACTGCTGGCCGGCCGGGACGCCCCGCGGATCACCCTGCCCGACGGGGGGACGTCCACCGAACGGCCCCCCGGCACCCGGGGGCTCACCATCGGAGCGCTCGCGGAGGCGGTACGGCGTGCGGAACGGCGACGACCCGCCTCCGCGCCGGTCTCCACCCTGGTCCACCCGCGTTACGCCTGAGCGCCGGCGCGCCCGCCCGCGGACCGCGCCCGGGGGAAGTTCTCCGGGTCCGGCAGCCCGCCCGCGGTGACGTCGGTAGGCTCCGGAGCCATGGAACACGAGGTGGTCATCGCAGCGCCGGTCGAGGTGCTGCGCGCGGCGCTCGCCGACCCGGCGACCGTGGCGCGCTCGGTCCCGGGATTCCAACAGGACGCCGGGGACGCCCCCGGCGCCGGCCGGCTCAGGCTGCGCGCCGGCGGCACCACCATCACCTACCGGGGAACCCTTCGGATCTCCCCCGGCGCCGAAGGGGTCACCCTGGAGGCCATCGGTACGGAGGTCCGCGGCGGAGCCACCGTCCACGCCACCGTCACCCTCGCCCTGGCCCCCGTCCCGGAGCCCGCCGCCGGCACCCGCCTCGCCTTCACCGTCACCGCGAGCGGCGACGGCCGCGCCGGTGACCTCGCGGTCGAGGCCCTGCACGCCGCGGGCGCCCGTCTGCTGGACCGCTTCGCCGAGGCCCTCGCCGCCGGGCTCGCCCGGCCCGCCCCGAGCGCTCCCGCCGACGAGGACGACGGAGCCGAGGACGGAGCCCACGACGACGGAGCCGAGGACGAGGCGGGTGAGGCCCCCGCGGAGGGCGGGGCCGCACCGGCCCCGGACCCCGCCGCACGCGACGAGGAACCGACCGAACGGCCCCCCGACCGGCCCGGCGCCGAGCAGGACCCCCGGGAACGCGGGGTGGCCGAGGCCCTCGACGAGGCGCTCGCCGAACGGATGGCCGCCGAGGTGGAGGCCGGGATCGCCCGGGGCGACGCCCCGCCCGCGGAAGCGGCCCACGCCCGGCGCACGATGATCGGCCGCAGCGCGGAGGAGGTCGACCACGCGCCCCCGCGCGGTCGCTACGCGCCCGTGCCGGCGCCCGAGACCGTCGCGCCCGGCGCGACCCTGCGGTGGGCCGCCCCCGCCGCCGCCGTGGTGGTGGCCACGGCGATCGTGGTGGGCCGGGCCCTGCGCCGGCGGGGCTGATCGCTGGTCGTAGGGTCGGTGCGTGAGCAACGACGAGATCACGCTGACCGCGGGCGACGCGGAGGTGACCGTGCGGCCGGGCGACGGCTGCCGGATCGGGAGTCTGCGGGTCGACGGGACGGAACTGCTGCGGCAGGGCGACCGCTTCGGGTCCTTCCCCATGGTGCCGTGGTGCGGACGCATCCGCGACGGCCGGTTCCGGGACGGCGCCCGGGTCCACCAGATGCCGCTCAACGCGGCCCCGCACGCCATCCACGGCACCGCCCGGGACGGCGTCTGGCGCACCGCCCGGCACGCGCTCACCGCCACCGGTGCGGTCTTCACCCACGAGCTGACCGACCCGTGGCCCTACCCCGGGCTGGTCACCCAGACGGTGGAGATCACTCCGGACTCGTTGACGCTGGGCCTCGCGGTGGAGACCTACGGTTCGTCGTTCCCCGCCCAACTCGGCTGGCACCCCTGGTTCAACCGGCGGCTGGAGGCGGACGGCCCGGAGGTGGAGATCGCGTTCGACGCGGCCTGGCAGGAGGAGCGGGGCGAGGACCACCTGCCCACCGGGCGCCGCGTCGATCCGCTCCCCGGCCCCTGGGACGACTGCTTCGGGATGCCCGAGGGCGTCGACGTGACCCTCACCTGGCCCGGCCGGCTGGCGCTGACCGTGGCATCCCGCGAACCGTGGGTGGTGGTCTACGACGAGCAGGAGGCGGCGGTCTGCGTGGAACCGCAGACCGGCCCGCCGAACGGCCTGAACACCGCCCCCCGGCTGGTCACCCCCGTCGAACCGCTGGAGGCCACCACCACCTGGACCTGGCGCCGCCCCTGAGGGACGGCGCCGGGGCCCCGACCCCGCTCAGTCCGTCTCCAACCGGAAGTCGAAGACGGAGGAGTCGAAGCGGTTGTAGCCCTCGTAGTCGATGAGGTCGTACAGCTCGCGCCGGTGCTGCATCTCGTCGAGCCGCTCGGTCAGGGCGCCCTGCTCCAGCAGGGTGCTCAGACCGCGGTCCGCCGCGCCCATCGCCAACCGCAGCAGCGAGACCGGCCAGATGACGAGGTTGACCCCGACGTCCCGCAACTGGTCGACGGTGAACAGGTCGCTCTTGCCGAACTCGGTCATGTTGGCCAGGATCGGCACCTCGATCGCGGCTCTGACCTGCTCGAACTCCTCCAGGGTGCGCAGCGCCTCCGGGAAGACCGCGTCCGCCCCCGCGTCCACCAACCGCTTCGCGCGCTCGATGGTGGCGGCCACCCCCTCCACGGCCCGCACGTCGGTGCGCGCCATGACGAGGAAGTCGGGATCGCGGCGGGCGTCCACGGCGGCCCTGATCCGCTGCACCGCCGTGGACACCTCGACGACCTGCTTGCCGTCGAGGTGGCCGCAGCGCTTGGGGTTCACCTGGTCCTCGATGTGCAGGCCGCAGAGTCCGGCGTCCTCCAACTCCTGGACCGTGCGGGCCACGTTCATCGGCTCGCCGAAGCCGGTGTCGGCGTCGGCGAGGACCGGCAGGTCGGTGACCCGGGTGATCTGCCGGGTGCGCTGGGCGACCTCGGTGAGCGTGGTCAGCCCGATGTCGGGCAGTCCGAGGTCGGCGCTGAGCACCGCCCCCGACACGTAGACGCCCTCGAAGCCGCGGCGCTCGATGAGCCGGGCCGACAGGGGGTTGAAGGCGCCCGGCACCCGCAGCAACTCTCCGGAGGCCAACCGCTGACGGAAGGACCGACGCTTCTCGGCATCGGTGCGCGTGCTGTACAGCATCCTCGGCTCCTAGAAGATTCCGGGGCGTCCGGCGGGCGGCAGTTGCCCCGCCAGGGCGACGAAGGTCAGGTCCCGGACCTCGGCGGCGCTGAGCTCGGGGAGCCGCAGCGCCAGGTCGAGGAACCGCTGCACCTCGGCCTCGCCCAGGACCGGGGTGGCCAGGGTGCGGAACTTCTCGACGTAGTTCTCCCGGGCGAAGGGCCGAGCCCCTGCGGGGTGCGCGTCCGCGACGGCGATCTCGTCCTCGATGGTCCGGCCGTCGGTCAGGGTGACGACGACGCGCCCGCCGTAGGACTGGCTGTCCCCGCCGGCGTGGTAGCGCTTCGTCCACACCGGGTCCTCCACGGTGGTGATCTTCTGCCACAGCGCGACGGTGTCGGGGCGGGCGGCCCGCTCCGGGGCGTAGGAGTCGACGTGGTGCCAGCGTCCGTCCTGGAGGGCGACGGCCAGGATGTAGGGCAGCGAGTGGTCGAGGGTCTCGCGGGAGGCCAGCGGGTCGTACTTCTGCGGGTCGGCCGCGCCCGAGCCGATGACGTAGTGGGTGTGGTGGGAGGTGTGCACCACGATGCTCTCGACCCGCGTCGGGTCCGCCGCCTCGGGGTGCTCCCGCAGCAGCTTGCGCGCCAGGTCGATCCACGCCTGCGCCTGGTACTCGGCGGAGTGCTCCTTGGTGTAGCTGAGCAGGATCGCCTCCTTGGCCTCGCCGGGGCCGGGCAGCGGAACCTCGTACCGGCCCTCCGGACCGTCCAGCAACCAGGCGATGACGCCGTCCTCGCCCTCGTAGATCGGGGCGGGGCTGGTCTCGCCGCGCATCGCGCGGTCCACGGCCTCGACGGCGAGCTTGCCGGCGAAGCCCGGGGCGTACGCCTTCCAGGAGGAGATCTCGCCCTTGCGGGACTGCCGGGTGGCCGTGGTGGTGTGCAGCGCCTGGCCGATGGCCTGGTAGATCACCTCGACCGGGAGGTCCAGCAGGGTGCCGATGCCCGCGGCGGCGGAGGGGCCGAGGTGGGCGACGTGGTCGATCTTGTGCTTGTGCAGGCTGATCGCGCGCACCAGGTCGATCTGGAGCTCGTAGCCGGTGGCGATGCCGCGGACCAGGGCGGCGCCGTCCTTGCCGGCGTGCTGGGCCACCGCGAGGATCGGCGGGATGTTGTCGCCGGGGTGCGAGTAGTCGGCGGCCAGGAAGGTGTCGTGGTAGTCGAGTTCGCGGACGGCGACCCCGTTGGCGTAGGCCGCCCACTCGGGGCTGGTGCGCGTCTCGGGGCCCAGGGCGAAGACCGTCGCGCCCGCTCCGCCGCGGCTCGCGGAGTGCGTCAGCGCCTGCTCGCGGGCCGAGGAGGGGGCCGACCGGGCGAGGGAGGCGGCGGCGACCGAGGCGTTGTCGATGACCCGGTTCACGATCATCTCGACGACGGGTTCGGTGACCTCGACCGGGTCTGCGGCCACCTCGGCCATCTTCCAGGCCAGCTGCTCCTCGCGGGCCAGGTTCTCCTCGCTGCGGTGGGAGCGGACGGGATGGTTCTTCATGCGGGCGTCTCCGTGGTTCGGACGGGGTGGTGGGCCCCGCGGAGGCGTCTCCTGGAGATGTCGCGAATATTTCGAAACTTGAGGCTCTTGCAGCCTTTTAGCTTCTTTAGCTCATTCCAAGGGACGCCAAGATTGGCGATAATGCTCAAAACTGTTGTGCAGATGTACGTGTGTGGCGTGGAGAGCGAGTACCACGTCCTGTCGGGTGATGGCCCGCGCGATGAGCGAATGCTCTCCGGCGGAGGCCTCCAACCGGGCCTGCGAGTGGCCGGCCATGCGTCGCACCCGGGCGACGTGCATGCGCAGGTTCTCCATCGCGTCGACCAGGAAGGAGTTCTCCGTCGCCGCGGCGATGGCCTCGTCGAAGCGTCGGATGAGTGCGAAGTACTGGCTCACCTGTTCGTCCGTGGGGGTGGGGCCCCGCAGGACGTTCTGCCACTGGGCGAACTCGTCCTCGAACTCCGCGAAGACGGTGGACTCCCCGCGTTCTGCGGCGAGTTGGGCCGCCTGTGCCTCCAGGCAGGCCCGTAGTTCGAACAGGCTCCGGACGTCGCGTTCGCTGATCTGGGTGACCACGAGTCCGCGTTTGCCGGACGGTTCGGCGAGGCTCTCGGCGACGAGCTGGCGCAGGGCCTCGCGCACCGGGGTGCGGGAGACCCCGAGGCGCTCGGACTGCTCGACCTCGAAGAGGTGTGCGCCCGGCGGCAGTACGCCGTCGAGGATCTCCGACCGCAGTTGCATGTAAGCACGCCCTGCGGCTGTGGGGGAAGAGGTGAACATAGAGTGAGTGTATACATACGCTTCAGTGATGGTCACGACCTGGGCACCTTTTCCCCGGGAACTCTTGTAGCTACCCCCTTGGATGTATACATTCCGTTGCTCAAGACCCCCCGTCACCCCGTCGAAGAGGCAAGGACGTCTCTATGAAGGTCACTCGTGTCACCGCTGCCGCCGCGGTCACTGTCGCTCTCGTCGCCCTCAGCGCGTGCAGCGACACCAATGACACCTCCTCGGGCGACAAGCCCAAGGCGGGCGACAAGAAGTCCCAGGCGAAGTCCCTGAACCGCCTGGAGATCATCGCCCCCGCCGCCCCGGGCAGCGGCTGGGACCAGACGGCCCGCGCGGTCCAGGACGTGATGAGAGCCGGCAACCTGGTCAAGGCGCCGGAGGTCAAGAACGTGCCGGGCGCCTCCGGCACCGTGGCCCTCGCCCAGGTCGCCCCGCAGAAGGGCAAGGAGGAGGTCTGGATCGCCTCCGGCCTGGCCATGATGAGCGGTGTCATCAGCAACGGCACCGACGTCACGCTGGACGACCTCACCCCGCTGGCCCGCCTGGTGGGCGAGTACGAGGTGATCGTCACGCCGAAGGACTCGCCCTACAAGTCGGTCGAGGACCTCTTCAAGGCGATCAAGAAGGACCCCAAGTCGGTCGCGATCGCGGGTGGTTCGGCCGGTAGCGCCGACCACATCTACATCGGTCTGCTCGCCAAGCACTTCGGCGTCAAGCCGGCCGACGTCAACTACGTGCCCTACAGCGGCGGCGGCGAAGCCACCACCGCGATCCTCGGCGGCAAGGTCCAGGCCGGCATCTCCGGCCTGAGCGAGTTCTCCGCCCAGGTCAAGGAGGGCAAGATGAAGGGCCTTCTGATCTCCTCGGAGAAGCCCGTCGAGGGCGTGGAGTTCGCCCAGACCGGCGCCGACGTCAACAAGGACCTCGCCTTCCAGAACTGGCGCTCCATGATGGCGCCCGCGGACATCAGCGACGCGGCGAAGACCCAGTACGTCGACACCCTCACCAAGATGCACGACTCGCAGGGGTGGAAGGACGCCCTCGCCAAGAACGCCTGGAACGACAACTTCATCGCCGGCGACGAGTTCGGGACCTGGCTGAAGGAGGAGAACGCCCGGGTCCAGGGAGTCCTCGACGAGCTCGGCCTGTCCAAGAAGTGATTCGACTCCGGTAAGTGGGTGCCCGCGCGACGCGGGCACCCACCGCAAGGCGTGAAAGGCACCGCATGAGCAGCACCCACTCGTCACCCCCCGAGCCCGCCTCGACCGAGAGCACCGAGCGCCAGGACAGCCGAGGACTACCCCTGGGCGAGTGGGCGGTGGCCGCAGGACTCCTCGCCATCGGAATCGTCACCCTGCTCGACGGGCTCGGGCAGACGGCCTCCACCTCCGCCTCGGGGGTCGGCGCCGGCTTCCTGCCCAAGGTGGTCGGCGTCCTGCTGATCGGGCTCTCCCTGGCGCTCGGCGTCCAGATCGCCCGCGGCCAGCGCGGCGAGGCCGAGACCGCCGAGGGCGACGTCGACGTCCGCCACACCCAGTGGGTGCCGCTCGCCGTGTGCGTCGCCGCCGTACTGATCTTCATCGCCGGCATCGACACCCTCGGCTACGTCATCGTCTCCGCGATCGCGTTCTGGCTCACCGCCTGGGCCATGGGCGCCCGCAGCCACGTCAAGTCCGCGGTCATCGCGGTCGTGGTCTCCGTCGTCGTGTACCTCGTCTTCACCCGCGCGCTGGGCATCCACCTGGCCGCCGGCGTCCTGGAAGGGGTGCTCTGATGTCGGGTCTGGAAGGACTCCTCGACGGGCTCGCGGTCGCCCTGACCTTCGAGAGCCTGCTCTTCGCCCTGATCGGCACCGTCGTGGGCACGCTGATCGGAGTGCTGCCGGGCATCGGCCCGGCGCTGACCATCGCCCTGCTCCTGCCGATGACCTACGGCCTGGAGCCCGGTTCCGCGTTCATCATGTTCGCCGGCATCTACTACGGCGCCATGTACGGCGGCTCCACCACCGCGATCCTGCTGAAGACGCCCGGCGAGTCGGGCTCGGTGATCACCGCGATCGACGGCAACAAGATGGCCCGCCGGGGCCGCGGAGCCGCCGCCCTCGCCACCGCCGCCATCGGCTCCTTCGTCGCCGGCACCATCGCCACCGTCCTGCTCGCGCTCTTCGCGCCGTGGATGGTCGAGATCGCCGTCAAGCTCGGCGCCCCCGACTACTTCGCGCTCATGGTGGTCGCCTTCCTCACCGTCAGCGCCCTCGTCGGCAGCTCCCCGCTGCGCGGCCTCGTCTCCATGTCGCTCGGCCTGGTCGTCGGCATGGTCGGCCTGGACTTCCAGAGCGGCCAGCAGCGCCTCACCTTCGGCGAGGTGTCCCTGCTCGACGGCATCGACACGGTCGTGCTGATCGTCGCCCTCTTCGCCCTGGGCGAGGTGCTCTACGTCTCCGCGCACCAGATGACGAGCCGCTTCGACGTCATGGAACTGCGCAAGGGCAAGACCTGGATGACCCGCGACGACTGGCGGCGCGCCTGGCGCCCCTGGCTGCGCGGCACCTCCATCGGCTTCCCGCTCGGAGTCATCCCCGCGGGCGGCTCCGAGATCCCGACCTTCCTCTCCTACACCCTGGAGCGCAAGCTCTCCAAGAAGCCGAAGGAGTTCGGGCACGGCGCCATCGAGGGCGTCGCCGGACCGGAGGCCGCCAACAACGCCAACGCGGCCGGCACCCTCGTCCCGCTGCTGACGCTCGGCATCCCGACCTCCGCCACCGCGGCCGTCATCCTGGTCGCCTTCCAGCAGTACGGCATCCAGCCCGGCCCGCAGCTGCTGGACACCCAGTCCTCGCTGGTCTGGGGCCTGATCGCCAGCCTGCTGATCGCCAACGTGATCCTGCTCGGTCTGAACCTGCCGCTCATCGGCCTCTGGGTGAAGATCCTGGAGATCCCGAAGCCGTACCTCTTCGCGGGCATCATGAGCTTCGCCCTGCTCGGCACCTACGCCGTCAACGGCAGCGCCTTCGACGTCGGGGTCCTGCTGGTCTTCGGCCTCGCCGGCTACCTGATGCGCCGGTTCGGCTTCCCGATCTCGCCGATGATCGTCGGCGCCATCCTCGGCCCGCTCGCCGAGGTCCAGCTCCGCCGGTCCCTCGACATCGCCGGCGGCAACCTCACCACCCTGGTCTCGACGCCCTTCACCATCGTCGTGTACCTCACCCTGGCCATCGTCTTGGTCGGCGGCTTCCTGCTCCGCCGTCGCCCGACGCACCACGAGATCCTCGTCGAGGCCTCGCACGACGACACCGTCGACTGCGCGGAGATCGAGGCCGCGGACGGCAAGGACGACACGGACGGCAAGGGCGGGGCCGCCGTCGGCGCGGGCGCCAAGCCGTCCCTCGACAAGGAGTCCGCGGACGGGAACGGCACCGGGGCCTCGACGCCCCCGAAGGCCGAGAAGCCCCCGACCGACTGACCGGACCCCACCGCACCACCCTCCCGCCGGGCCGGCGACCACCTCCAGGTCGCCGGCCCGGCGGTCGTGCGCCGCAGGTCAGACCGGGTTTCCCAGCCCCGGCCCGGACGGATCTCCCCCGCGGGCCCGACAACCGCCCGCAGCCCAGGGTCTCTTGTTCGGATCTTGCTGGGCTCGCGTGCCCTGGCACCGCGCCTCGCGGCGTTGTCGTCAGTCGCCGACGCTCCGCGTGGGCTCCCTCCTCCGCCTTGCGATCCACGGCACCAGACCCCGCTCCCCGGTCCAGCCTGACCCGAACAAGAGACCCTAAGCTGACCGGTATGAGCGACGCACGCAACGCCCTGCTGACGCAGATCAAGGACAAGGCCGTGGTCCACGGCAAGGTGACCCTCTCCTCGGGGATCGAGGCGGACTACTACATCGACCTGCGCAGGGTCACCCTCGACGGCGAGGCCGCGCCGCTGGTCGGCCAGGTGATGCTGGACCTCACCGCCGACCTCGACTACGACGCGGTGGGCGGCCTCACCATGGGCGCCGACCCGGTGGCCGGGGCCATGCTGCACGCCGCCGCGGCCCGCGGCCGTCGGCTGGACGCCTTCGTGGTGCGCAAGGCCGCCAAGGCCCACGGGATGCAGCGCCAGGTCGAGGGCCCGGACATCCGCGGCCGGCGCGTCTTGGTGGTGGAGGACACCTCCACCACCGGCGGCTCCCCGCTGACCGCCGTCGCCGCGGTGCGCGAGGCCGGCGCCGAGGTCGTCGCCGTCGCCACCATCGTCGACCGCGCCACGGGCGCCGCCGAGAAGATCAGCGAAGGCGCCTCGGTGCCGTACCGGTACGCCTTCGGCAAGGACGAGCTGGGCCTGGACTGACCCCGCCCCCCGGCCGTGATGCCCGGTGTGCCCCGGTTCGTACCGGGCACCCCGGGCCGGAGGGGGTCCGCCACATCTGGAAGGATGGCCCCGACGATGACGTCGCCACCCCGGGGCGCCGGCCGACGAGGACGCAGCGGCGGGACCCGGGTCCGGAACACCTAGTTCGGGGTCGGTCAGTACCACATCCCGCACAGCACCGAGGAGCGGACAGATGCCCATCGCAACCCCTGAGGTCTACAACGAGATGCTGGACCGGGCGAAGGCAGGCAAGTTCGCCTACCCGGCCATCAACGTGACCTCGTCGCAGACCCTGCACGCCGCCCTCCGTGGTTTCGCCGAGGCCGAGAGCGACGGCATCATCCAGATCTCCACCGGTGGCGCGGAGTTCCTGGGCGGCCAGCACAACAAGGACATGGTGACCGGCGCGGTCGCGCTCGCCGAGTTCGCGCACATCGTCGCCGCCAAGTACGACATCACCGTGGCGCTGCACACCGACCACTGCCCCAAGGACAAGCTCGACGGCTACGTCCGCCCGCTGCTCGCGGTCTCCGCCGAGCGGGTCGCCCGCGGCGAGAACCCGCTGTTCCAGTCCCACATGTGGGACGGCTCCGCCGAGACCCTCGCCGACAACCTGGCCATCGGCCAGGAGCTGCTGGCGCAGGCCGCCGCCGCCAAGATCGTCCTTGAGGTCGAGATCACCCCGACCGGCGGCGAGGAGGACGGCGTCACCCACGAGATCAACGACGAGCTGTACACCACCGTCGACGACGCCGTCCGCACCGCCGAGGCCCTCGGCCTGGGCGAGAAGGGCCGCTACCTGCTCGCCGCCTCCTTCGGCAACGTGCACGGCGTGTACAAGCCCGGCAACGTGGTGCTCCGTCCCGAGCTGCTGAAGGACCTCCAGGAGGGCGTCTCGGCGAAGTTCGGCAAGAAGGACCCGTTCGACTTCGTCTTCCACGGCGGCTCCGGCTCCACCGTCGAGGAGATCGCCACCGCGCTGGAGAACGGCGTGGTCAAGATGAACATCGACACCGACACCCAGTACGCCTTCACCCGCCCGGTCGTGGACCACCTGTTCCGCAACTACGACGGCGTCCTCAAGGTGGACGGCGAGGTCGGCGCCAAGAAGCAGTACGACCCGCGCACCTGGGGCAAGCTGGCCGAGGCCGGCATGGCCGCCCGGGTCACCGAGGCGTGCGCCCACCTGCGCTCCACCGGCACGCGGATCAAGTAGTCCCGTCCCGTACGTCCCGAGAGGCCCGGTTCCCGTGCGGAACCGGGCCTCTCCGGCGTCGTGCCGCACCTGGGAGACTGGAGACCATGGCCATTCACGAGAACCTGCTCGGGGGACCGCCCCCGACCCATCTGCCCGACGACCCCGGCCCCCGCGAGGCGCTCGCGGCCGGCACCGCCCCCGCCGAGGTCGCCGCCCGCTTCCCGACCTCCTCGCTCGCCTGGGCGCAGCTCGCCGACGAGGCGTACGAGCGCGGCTCCGTGGTGGAGTCGTACGCGTACGCCCGCACCGGCTACCACCGGGGCCTGGACGCGCTGCGCCGCAGCGGCTGGAAGGGCCACGGCCCGGTGCCCTGGGAGCACGAGGCCAACCGCGGCTTCCTGCGCGCCCTGCACGCCCTCGCCCGCGCGGCCGGGGCGATCGGCGAGACCGAGGAGCACGCGCGCTGCTCGCAGTTCCTGAAGGACTCCTCCCCGACCGCCGCCCAGACCCTGGGCTGACGGGGGCGGGCCGCACCTCGGGCCGGCGTTCGAGGTGCGGCCCCTTGTCGGGTGCGGGAAGATCGCCGAGGATGCCGGGCCCGGGTCGAGCCGGCCCCGGCGGTGACGGGGCGGCGGCCCCGTCACCCCACCGAGATCCGCACCTCCCCGGCGTCCGGGCGGGTGGCGTCCAGGACGTCGCTGGGGATGCGGAACACCCGGCCGGGCGCCGCGGGCCAGGGGAGCCGCCGCTGGGCGACGACCCGGCCGTCCTGGCGGACGACGACCCGCGGGGCCGGGACGTAGCGGTCCGTCCAGGCCAGTAGCCGCCCCCGCGCGGGCGGCCCGTCCCCGACCCGCCGCAGCGACGGCGAGATCCAGCGCAGTGGTTCCTCGGCGACGATCCTGACCGCTCGGGAGTCGGGTGCGCGTCCCGCCAAGTGATCCCGCACGCTCGCCGCCACCCGCTCGCCGTCGAGCGCCGCGACGTCGGCGGTGTCGACGGGGTGCAGCAGGTTGCCGGCCGCGAAGACGCCGGGACGGTCGGTGCGCAGGGCCGTGTCCACGAGGGGGCCGCGCGTTCCGGGATCCAGGGCGAGACCGGCGGCGCGCACCAGTTCGTTGTCGGGCACCCAGTCCCCGGTGAGCACCACCGTGTCGCAGTCGACGGTCTCCCGCACCCCGGTGTCCAGGTCTTCGATCTCCACGGCACGGACGGTCCGCGAGCCGAGGACGCGGGTCACCCGGGTGCGGGTGCGCACCGGCACCCGCATCAGGTGCCTGCCCGCTCCGGAGAGCAGGCCGTAGGTCTCGACGTGCCGCCGGTCGCTGGTCATCAGCACGGTCCGGCACCCGGCGTGCCGCAGGGTGAGCACGGCCGACCAACTGACCAACTCGCTGCCCACGACCACCGCCCGCCGTCCGACGTCCCGGCCCCGCAGGTGGACCAGGTTCTGGAGGAGTCCCGTGGTGTGGACCCCGGCGACTCGGTGGCCGGGGATCAGCCGGGCGGCGCGCGGACGCTCCCGGGCTCCGGTGGCGAGCACCACGGCTCTGGCGTGCACGTCGAGCAGTCCGTGGGGGGTGGTCACCTCCAGGCCGCCGGTGGTCGACCACCCGGTGGCCGTCGCGCTGGTGCGGATGACGGCGCCGGCCCGCTCGGCGTCGTGCACCATCCGGTCCGCGTAGACGGGGCCCTGCATGACCCGGTGCAGGTCGCGCAGGCCGAACCCGGTGTGCGCGCAGTGCCGGGGGATGCCCCCGGCCCGCTCTTCCCGGTCCAGGACGAGGACTTCGCCCGGCAGCGTCGCGGCGAGTTCCCGGGCCGTCCGCAGTCCGGCGGGTCCACCGCCGACGATGACCACCTCGGGTTCGAGTCGGGTGCGGGTCGTGGTCATCGGGCGGGCTTCCTTCCGGTGGTGCGGGGCTCGGCGGCCGGGGCGGACGGGTCCGCGCCGTCGGAGGCCACCCTCGACGAGGTGAGGGCGTCGTCGAGCATGGACAGCACGGTGGCGCCGCAGTAGAAGCCCTGGCAGCGCCCGTTCATGGCGCGGGTGCGTCGCCTCAGTCCGCCCAGGTCCCGCGGAGGGATCGTGCTGTCGAGCGCGTCCCTGATCTCGCCGCGGGTGACCCGTTCGCAGAAGCAGGTGACCGTGCCGTACTCGGGGTCCCGGGCGATGCGCTCGGCGTCGGCGTAGGGGCGCAGCGTGGCCTCGCCGATGTTCGGCATGCGGGGCGGCCCGGGCAGGTCGGTGCGCGGGTCGAGCGGCAGGCCCGCGGCGCCGAGCAGGCCCTTGAGGTGTTCGGCGACCGCCATGCACGAGGTCAGTCCGGTCGAGCGGATGCCGCCGGCCACGGCGTAGCGCTGTTCGGCGCTCACCTCGATGGTGTAGTCGGGGACGTCGCTGGCCGCGCGGAGCCCGGCGTAGACCGCGGTGACCTCCTCGTCCAGCAGGCCCGGCATGATGCGCTCGCCCTTCTCCCGCAGGAAGGCGTAGCCGTCCTCGGTGGTGGCGCTGTCCGAGCGGTCGGTGAGGTCTTCGGCGGTGGGCCCGAGCAGGACGTTGCCGTAGACGGTGGGGCTCACCAGCACGCCCTTGCCGACCTTGGACGGCACCGGGAGCACGATGCGGTCGACCAGGGGCCTGGCCTGCTTGTCGTAGACCAGCAGTTCGCCCCGGCGGGGGTTCAGGTGGAAGCGGTCGAAGCCGAACTGCGCGTCGAGGAGGTCGCCGCCGAGACCGGCCGCGTTGACCACCCAGCGCGCGTGGACGTCGCCCCCGCTCGTGTGCAGGACGGTCCGGTCGGTGCCGGCGCTGATCGATTCGACCCGGTGGGAGCGGAGCAGCCGCGCCCCCCGGTTGACGGCGTCGGTGGCCAGCGCCAGATTGGTGGTCCAGGTGCAGATGATGGACTCGCCGGGGACGGTGAGTCCGCCGAGCGCCCCCGGGCCGAGGGCGGGGACCTGGCGGTACACCTCGTCCGCGTCGACGACCTCGGTCTCCCGGTAGCCGTTGCGTTCGGCCTTGTCGCGCAGTGCGGGCAGGGCGGCGAGCTGTTCGGGGTCCCAGGCGACCAGGAGGGCGCCGGTCGGCTCGTAGGGGATGCCGGTCCGGCCGGCGTACTCCTTGAGCAGGTGGTACCCCTCGGCGACGAGCCGTGACTCCAGGGTGCCCGGGCTCGCGTCGAAGCCGGTGTGCAGGATCGCGGTGTTGGCCTTGCTGGTGCCGTCGCCGACGTCCGCGCGCGCGTCCAGCAGGACCACGTCGAGTCGGTGCCCGGCGAGGACCCGGGCGATGGCCGAGCCGATGACACCGGCCCCGACGACCGCGACGTCGACGACGTCGACGTCGTCGGATGGGCTCTTCATGCGTTCTCCTTGTCTCGCACCGTGTGGCCGAGCGCGCGGCGCCACCGGTCCCGGAACCCGGCTGCCCGGTCGGCGCTCATGCGCGGGGTGTAGCTGGTGCTCGGGGTCCAGTCGACGACCGCCCGGTCGAGCGGCAGGCCCGGGGTGGTGGCGGCGCGGGCGAAGCCGACCGCGCCCAGCGCGGTGGCGTGGGCCGAGGGGTAGACGTCGACCGGGAGTTGGAGCAGGTCGGCGACGGCCTGCATCAGGACCCGGCTGCGGGTGAGTCCCCCGTCGGCCCGCAACCGGCGGACGGGGGCGCCGATGTCGGTGCCGGCGCAGTCGACGAGTTCGGCGACCTGCGCGGCGATCCCGTCGAGGACCGCCCGCACCAGGTGTCCGGCCGTGGTGGAGAGCGTCATCCCGGTGAGCGTCGCGGTGGCCTCCGGGGCCCACCAGGGGGCGGACAGCCCGGCGAGCGCGGGGACGCAGAGCACGCCCTGCGCGTCGGCCGCGGCGACGGAGTCGAGTTCGCCGGCGCCGGCGAGCAGGCCGAGGTCCTGGAGCCAGCGCACGGCGGAGGCGGCGGTCGGCACCTGTCCGTCGAGGCAGTACGCGGTTTCCCCGCGCACCCGCCAGGCGACGGACGCGGACAGGCCGGCGCGGGACCGGAACGGTGTCGTGCCGGTGTTCGCCAGGAGGAAGGCGCCGGTGCCGAAGGTGCACTTGGCCTCGCCGGGGGTGAGGCAGCCCTGGGCGAGCAGCGCGGCCTGTTGGTCGACGACCAGGCCGCCGACCGGGACGGGCCTGCCGAAGGCGGTGGTCTCCCCGACGAGTTCGTCGCAGTCGGCGATCCTGGGCAGTGCCTCGTCGGCGAGGCCGAAGCACTCCAGCAGCTCTGGCGCCCAACGCACGGTGTCCAGGTCGACCAGCAGGGAGCGCGAGGCGGTGGCGGCGTCGGTCACGAACTCGCCGGTGAGCCGGTGCAGCAGCCAGCTGTCCGAGGTGGTGACCACGCCGTCGCCGGTCACCCGGTCCCGGAGCCAGCGCATCTTGGGCGCGGAGAAGTAGGGGTCCAGGACCAGTCCGGTGCGGTGCGCCACCAGGTCCGCGTACGGGGCCAGCGCGGCGCAGACGTCGGCGGAGCGGCTGTCCTGCCAGACGATCGCCCTGCTGAGCGGTTCACCGGTGCGCGGGTCCCAGGCGAGCACCGTTTCCCCCTGGTTGGCCAGGGTGACGCAGTCCAGCGGGAGGCCCGCCTCGGCGACCGCGGCGCGGCCGGCGGCGAGCACCGACTCCAGGAGTTCCGTCGGGTCCTGCTCGACGCCGCCGCCGGCCAGGTAGACGGGGCGCACCGGGAGTTCGACGACGCTGTGGACGGTGCCCTCCGCGTCGACCACCATGGCCTTGGTGCCGGAGGTCCCCTGGTCGATGGCGAGGACGACGGTCATGATCCGGCTCCGTGCGAGGGGTCGGGTGTCGCGCTCTCGTGGCGTCGACCGGGCTGCGGGTGGACGTCCTCGCGCACGTGTCCCGGCCGGATGATCCGGCTGCCCTCGGCGGCGAGGGCGCGGGCCAGTTCCTCGGGCGGTCGTCGGTCGGTGATCAGTCCGTCGACGTGCTCCAGGGGTGCCACCCGGTAGGGGGCGATGCGCTGGAGCTTGGAGCCGTCGGCGAGCACGTAGTTGACCGCGGAGTTCCGCATGATGACGCGCCGGACGTGGACCTCGTCGAGGTGGAAGTCGGTCAGGCCGGCCTCGTCGTGCACGCCGCCGGAGCCGAGGAACGCCACGTCGGCGTAGACGTCCTCGAAGAACCGCTGGGCCACGGGTCCGGCCAGGGCGAGGTCGCCCCGGCGCATGCGCCCGGCGCTGAGGTGGACCTCGATGCCGGTGGCCTCGGCGAGTTCGTTGGCGACCAGTACCGAGCAGGTCAGCACCACCCCGGTGAAGTCCTTCGCCAAGGCGCGTGCGACGTGCATCGCCGTGGTGCCGACGTCGATCACGACCGTCTGCCCCGGCCGGACCAGTTCGGCGGCGAGGGAGCCGATGACCGCCTTCGCCTCGCCGGCGGCGGAGTTGCGCTCTCCGAACGGGGGCTCGCCGCTGAGGTGATCGGTGCGGGTGGCGCCGCCGCGGACCCGTACCAGCAGGCCCTTGGCCTCCAGTTCGGCGAAGTCGCGTCGGATGGTCTCGGTGGAGACGTCCAGGGTGCCCGCCAGTTCGGCGGTCGACACCACACGACCCTCCTGGATCGCCTGCGAGATCAGGGCGTGCCGTTCGGCTGCGAGCATGTTCTGACCGTCCCTATGGCCGAATGTGGTTTTCTGTGGGGAAGTATGGCCTTGGCCTCCAGGTCAGTCAAGGAGCTTCCCCTGGGTGACGACCGCGGGGTCTCGCCGTCCGCCGCTGGGTCGTTCGATCAACCTCCTCTGTACTGGCCTTTCTTCGGGACTCCAGAAAGCGGAGGGACGGAGCAGCGGGCTGCGCCCGGTGGGCGAGGTCTTGTCAAGTGTCACAGAGGCGGTCACTATGTCCTCACGCAACCCACAGGAAACCACGATTGCGGGCAGAATCGGTCTTCTTCTGGCTCGCGGCACGCGCACTCCGAGCGACCTGGGCTATCCGGGCACGAGACGCCCCGCCCCCCACGGCTGTGGCGCCCTCGTCAAGGAGGCAGACATGAACTAGGAGAGTCATGACGGAGAAGTACGCGATAACCATCGCCTTCACCGCGCTGCTGTTTTTCCTCGCCTACCGGTCCTACCGCCGCATCAACAGCTACCAGGACTACAACCTGGCGGGGCGCAAGACCGGCTTCGCCACCCTCGTGGCCACCTTGGGCGCGGCCGAGTTCAACACCGCCACGCTGATCGGAGGGGCCTCGGTCGCCTACCTCTACGGCACCGTGGGGCTCTGGTACACGTCGTTCATCTTCGTCTTCGTCTTCAGCATCTACGCCTGGACCGTCGCCAAGCCCTACCGGCGCCTGCGGATATCGACGATCGCGGAGTTCTTCGAACGGAGATTCCCCGGCAGACGGGCGGAGACCACCAGGGCGCTCGCCAGCGTGGTGACCCTGACCTTCACCTGGATCGCGCCCGCGACCTACCTCGCCGGACTGTCGGTGGTCCTGTCCGTGCTGCTCGGCGTGGAACCGCTGGTCACGGTCTGCGTGATCACGATCCTGTGCCTCCTGCTCTCCTTGGCCGGCGGCTTCATGACCGCCATCTCCTTCGACATCGTCGCCTACGTCATGATCCTCGTCTTCGTGCCGGCGATGTTCTGGATCGGCTACACCAACGCGGGCGGCTTCGACCAGCTCAGCAAGGTCTTCGACGCCCAGTACCTGTCGTTCGAGCCGATCTGGGACCTGGAGAACTACGGGTTCGCCGCCATCCTCACCTGGTGCTTCCAGAACATCATGCTGTACGTGGCGGCCCCCTGGTACGGGCAGCGCATCTTCTCCGCCCGCAACGAACGCGTCGCCTACCGGGCCATGCTGGCCAACACGGTGCTGATCGTCGTGCTGTACGCCTTCGTCGCACTCGCCACCATGTTCAGCCGGGTCCTCATGCCCGACCTCGACAAGCCCGAGGAAGCGCTCCCGAGACTGGTCCTGGAGTACACCCCGCCCATCATCCAGGGGCTGATGCTGGTGACCCTGCTGCTGGTCGGGATCAGCACCATGGTGGCGATCTGGAACTCCGCGGTCTCGATCGTGGTCAACGACCTGCTCAAGCGGTACGCGTTCCGCGAGCGCAGCGACCAGTTCTACGTGCGCGCCAGCCGGATCGTGTTCCTGGTGCTCGGCCTCTCGACCCTCGTGTTCGCGCTCTCCTTCGTCGGCAACATCCTCCTCGTCCTGACCTACGTCTCCGTGTTCACCGCGCTGCTCGCCTTCCCGATCCTGGCGGGCCTGTACTGGAAGCGCTTCACCACGGACGCGGCACTGGGTTCGCTCGTGGTCGGGGTCGTGTACGTCGTCATCGCCCTGCTCGCGGACTTCCCGTACCACCTCGTCAGCCCCGTCGGCATCGCGCTGAGCGCCCTGGTCGGCACGATCATGACGCTGGCGGGGGGCCGCAAGGCCATCGATCCACAAGTGGAACGGTTCTTCGCGACCGCCCACGGCACTCACGACACCAAGGGAGCACCGGACCATGCCGACATCTGACGCCTACCTCCGGCTGGACGAGAACGGCGACGTCCTCGACATCACCGGCTACGCGGACCGGTGGAGCGTACGCCCCGGTGAGCCGATCACCTTCCACGTCAGCACCAACCGGGCCGAGTACCGCGCCGAGGTCGTGGAGCTGCTCGGCGGGATGACCGACCCCCGTTCGACGCAGCTCCCCGTACGGGAGGTCGGGGCGGAGTGCGACGGCACCCGTCCGGGACGGATCCAGCGCACCGACATCGGCTCGTACGCCGAACTGCCGCTGCCGGAGCGGTGGCTCGCGGGCAACGCGTGCAACGTGCAGCTGCGCTTCCTGCCCACCGTGCCGCGGGCCGGACACCAGCAGGTCCTCTTCCACTCCGGTGACCTCGACGGCGGACCGCACCTCGTCGAGCTGGCCGTCGACCCCGAGGGCCGGCTCGGCCTCACCCTCGCCGACGCCTCGGGGCAGGTCCGGCTGGTCTCGGGTGCCGAACTGCACGCCGGTTGCTGGTACTTCGTCAACCTCGCCTACGACGGAGCGGTGGGCCTGGTGCGGCTGGACGTCGCCCGGACCACGGGCTGGCGGGCCGAGGGCCCGCGGGACACCGTCGAAGCCCCCGCGGCGCTGGACTTCAGCGGCGCCCGGCTGTCCGGGACCTACCTCGCCGGAGCCCCGACACCGATCGACGGTACCCGCTACCTGGACCGGCACTTCAACGGCAAGATCGAGGACCCGCGCTGTCACCACCGCGCCCTGGACCCCTTCGAGGTGGCGGGCGCCCTGAGCGGCGGGAGCGTTCGACCGACCGCCCTCGTGGCCGACTACGACTTCGGGACGGACTTCTCCACCAGCCGCCTGCACGACCGTTCGGGCAACGGCCACCACGGCACCCTGCACCAGGCACCCCAACGGGGGGTGACCGGCAGCCGGTGGGACGGGCGCCACACGGACTTCCGCACCGCGCCCGACCACTACGCGGCGGTCCACTTCCACGAGGACGACCTGGAGGACTCCGGGTGGCTGCCCTCGCTCACCTGGACCGTACCGACCGGCACGCCCCCCGGCGCCTACGCCCTGCGACTGCGCGCCGGCGACGAGGTGGACTACGTCCCCTTCTTCGTCCGCCGCCCGGCGGGCAGCCGGGCCAAGGTGCTCTTCCTGGTCCCCAGCCTCACCTACCAGGCGTACGCCAACGAGCGGCTCTTCGAGTCCGGGCTGCAAGAGGACTTCATGGTCCACGACATGGCGCTCGCCCCCCAGGACGAGTTCATCGTGCGCCACGACGAGGTCGGCAGGTCCCTCTACGACACGCACACCGACGGCAGCGGCGTCGCCTACTCCTCCCGGCTGCGTCCCGTGCTGAACCTCCGGCCGCACTACCACAACTGGTTGTCCGGGCACGTGCGCCACCTCGCCGCGGACCTGTTCATCCTGGGCTGGCTCCGTTCCCTGGGGGAGGAGTACGAGTTCGACGTGGCCCTCGACGAGGACCTGCACCGCGAGGGGCCGGCCCTGCTCGCGCGGTACAACACCCTGGTGACGGGCTCCCACCCCGAGTACTGGACCCGGGACATGATGGACGCGCTGACCACCTACCTGGCCGACGGCGGGCGGCTGATGTACCTGGGCGGCAACGGCTTCTACTGGGTCACCAGCGTCTTCGAGGACCGGCCGCACCTCGTGGAGGTGCGACGGGGCAACTCCGGCACCAGGTGCTGGGACTCGCCGCCCGGGGAACTGGTGCACAGTGCGAGCGGCGACCACGGCGGGCTGTGGCGGTTCAACGGCTACGTCCCGCAGCAGGTCGTGGGCGTCGGCATGGCGGCACAGGGCTGGGGCCCGGCCGCCGGGTACCGGCGGCTGGACGACAGCCACGACGAGTCGGTCGCCTTCATCTTCGAGGGCGTCGCACCGGACGAGGTGATCGGGGACTTCGGCTACGTCCTGGGGGGCGCCGCGGGCGACGAGGTCGACCGGTTCGGCTTCGACCTGGGCACCCCCGCGCACGCACTGCGGCTGGCCACCTCGACCGGACTCGACGACCGCTACCAGATCACCCAGGAGGAGCTGCTGATGACCGCGCCGGGCCAGGGCGGCACCGAGAACGAGCGGGTGCGCTCCGATCTGACCTACTTCACGATCGACGGGGGCGGCGCTGTCTTCTCGGTGGGCTCCATTTGCTGGGCGGGCAGCCTCGCCTACCGCGGTTTCGACAACAACGTCGCCCGGATCACCGGCAACGTGCTGGCGAGGTTCGCCCAGGACCGGTGACCACCCCCCCGCCCGGGCCCACCCCCTCGCCCGGGCGGGGCGGGCCCCTCCGCGGGTCCGGGTCGCACGTCGGGCGGCGCTCGACGTGCGGCCCCTTGTCGGGTGCGGGAAGATCGCCGAGGATGCCGGTGGGGACCGGGGCCCCCTGTCGAAAGGGCAGGGGCGGACCGCCACCCGAACAGGCACGGAGACAGCGATGTCCCACCAGACGCACCAGCACGGCCCGACGACCCCGCCCGGCGGGCGACCGCAGGACGCGACCGGGCCCGAGACGGCGCCGCACCTCGACTTCCAGGGGACCACGCCCTACGAGGACTACGTCCACGCGGAGGTGCTCACCCACCTCCAGCAGCCCCTCTCGGACGATCCGGGGGAGATGGTCTTCCTGGTCACCACCCAGGTCATGGAGCTGTGGTTCACCGTGATCGTCCACGAGTGGGAGACCGCCTCGCGGGCCCTGCGGGAGGACGACGTCCCGGCGGCGACCGCCGCGCTGAAACGTTCCACCAGGGAGCTGGAGGCCCTGAACGCCTCCTGGCGCCCGCTCAGCGCCCTCACCCCCGCACAGTTCAACTCCTACCGGGCCGCCCTCGGCGAGGGCTCCGGCTTCCAGTCGGCGATGTACCGGCGCATGGAGTTCCTGCTCGGCGAGAAGTCGGCCTCCATGCTCGTTCCGCACCGGGGCGCGCCCCGCGTGCACGCCGAGCTCGAAGAGGCGCTGCACGCCCCCAGCCTGTACGACGAGGTCCTGCGGCTCCTCGACCGCCGGGGCCACCGCATCCCCGCAGAGGTCCTGCACCGCGACCCCACCGCGCGCTACGCACCGTCCCCGCAGGTCGAGGACGTGTGGACGGCCCTGTACGCCGCCGAGCGCCCGGCCGGGGCCCCGGATCGCCCGGGCGAAGCCCGCGGGGACGCCGATCCGGAGCTGCTGCGGCTCGGGGAGGCGCTCACCGACGTGGCGGAGCTGGTCTGGCGCTGGCGCAACGACCACCTGTCCGCCACCCGCCGGGCCATGGGCGCCAAGCCCGGCACCGGCGGCTCGGCGGGCGTGGCCTGGTTGGAGAAGCGGGCCGCCAAGACCGTCTTCCCCGAGCTGTGGACCGCCCGGAGCCGGGTGTGAGGCCGCCCGCCGGCACCGGCGCCACCGCGGACCGTCCGTTGGCGCGCAAGGCCGCCGAACTCGACGCCGCCGACCCGCTGGCCGCCCGCCGCGACCTGTTCGCGCTGCCCGGGGAACCGCCGGGCGCGGTCTATCTGGACGGCAACTCGCTGGGCGCGCTGGCCCGTTCGGTGCCCGCCCGGGTCGAGGAGGTGGTCCGCCACGAGTGGGGCGAGCTCCTCATCCGGTCCTGGACGGACAGCGGTTGGTGGCAGGCCCCGCAGCGGGTCGGCGACCGGATCGCCCCGCTGCTCGGCGCGGCCCGCGGCCAGCTCGTGGTCGGCGACTCGACCAGCGTGAACGTCTTCAAGGCCGTGGTCGGCGCGGTCCGGCTGGCCCGGGAGGCGGATCCGGACGCCCCGTTGCGGGACGAACTCGTGGTCGACGCCACCACCTTCCCCACCGACGGGTACGTCGCCGGGTCGGCCGCCCGGATGACCGGCTGCACGGTCCGGGCGGTGCCGCCGGCCGAGGTGCCCGGGGCGCTCGGCCCCCGCACGGCCGCCGTGCTGCTCAACCACGTCGACTACCGCACCGGGCGGCTGCACGACCTGCCCGGGCTCACCGGCGCGGTCCACGCCGCCGGCGCGCTCGCGGTCTGGGACCTCTGCCACAGCGCCGGCGCCCTCCCCGTCGACCTGGACCTGCACGGGGTGGACCTCGCGGTCGGCTGCACCTACAAGTACCTCAACGGCGGGCCCGGGGCGCCCGCCTACCTGTACGTGCGCCGGGACCACCAGGACCGGTTCGACTCGCCGTTGCCCGGCTGGAACGGCCACCGCGAGCCCTTCGGGATGCGCCCCGGGTACGAGCCGGCGCCCGGCGTGCTGCGGGGGCGCGTGGGCACCCCCGACATCCTGTCCATGCTGGCCCTGGAGGAGGCGCTCACCGTCTGGGACGGCGTCTCGGTGGAGGCGGTGCGCGCCAAGTCGCTGGCGCTCACCGAACTCTTCCTGGAGTGCGTGGCCGCCTACCTGCCGCCCGGCCGGGTCGAGGTGCTCACGCCCGCCGCCCGCGCCGAGCGGGGCAGCCAGGTGGCGCTGCGCTGCGCGGACGCCGAGCGGGTGATGGCGGAACTGCTGGCCCGGGGCGTGATCGGGGACCACCGGGCCCCCGACACCCTCCGCTTCGGCTTCGCCCCGCTGTACGTGGGCTTCGCCGAGACCGAACGCGCGGCCCGCGCCCTGGCCGAAGCCCTGGGCACGGACCGCACGACGTCCGGCACCGGCACGACGTCCGACACCGGTGGAACGTCCGGAACCGGCGTGACGTCCGGGGCCGGTGGAACGTCCGGAACCGACGGGAGGGCCGGGATCAGATGACGCCCTGCGCCAGCATCGCGTCGGCGACCCGCTCGAAGCCCGCGATGTTGGCGCCCGTCACGTAGTCGCCGGGCGCGCCGTAGCGCTCGGCGGTCTCGTGGCAGGTGGCGTGGATGTCGTTCATGATGTGCGTCAGCTCGTCCTCGACGCGCTGCGCCGACCACGAGGTGCGGGCGTGGTTCTGCGCCATCTCCAGCGCGCTGACCGCGACGCCGCCCGCGTTGGCCGCCTTGCCCGGGCCGAAGGCGACCCCGGCCTGCTGGAACAGGTGGACCGCCTCGGGCGTGGTCGGCATGTTCGCGCCCTCGGAGATCGCCTTGACCCCGTTGCGGATCAGCACGGCGGCGTCGTTCTCGTCGAGTTCGTTCTGGGTGGCCGAGGGCAGTGCCACGTCCCCGGGAACCTCCCACACCCGTCCGCCGGGCACGAAGCGGGCGGAGGCGCCCCGCCGGGCGGCGTACGCGTCGACCCGGCCCCGCTCGACCTCCTTGATCTGCTTCAGCAGATCCAGGTCGATGCCCTTCTCGTCCACCACGTAACCGGAGGAGTCGGAGCAGGTCACCGGGTTGGCGCCGAGCGCGCGCAGCTTCTCGATGGTGTAGATGGCGACGTTGCCGGAGCCCGACACCACCGCGGTCTGGCCCTCCAGGTCCTCGCCGCGCTCGCGCAGCATCGCCGCGGCGAACAGCACGCTGCCGTACCCGGTGGCCTCCGGGCGGATCAGCGAGCCGCCCCAGCCCTGGCCCTTGCCGGTGAGGACACCGGCCTCCCAGCGGTTGGTGATGCGGCGGTACTGGCCGAACATGTAGCCGATCTCCCGGCCGCCGACGCCGATGTCGCCGGCCGGCACGTCGGTGTGCTCGCCGATGTGCCGGTACAGCTCCGTCATGAAGGACTGGCAGAACCGCATGACCTCGCCGTCGCTGCGCCCGTGCGGGTCGAAGTCGCTGCCGCCCTTGCCGCCGCCGATGCCGAGGCCGGTCAGCGCGTTCTTGAAGATCTGCTCGAAGCCCAGGAACTTGATGACGCCCAGGTTGACGGAGGAGTGGAAGCGCAGGCCGCCCTTGTACGGGCCCAGGGCGCTGTTGAACTCGACCCGGTAACCGCGGTTGACCTGCACCCGCCCGCGGTCGTCCTGCCACGGCACCCGGAACATGACCTGGCGCTCCGGCTCGCACAGTCGCTCCACGAGCCCGGCCTCGGCGTACTCGGGACGGGCCGCGAGCACCGGGGCCAGGGTCTCCAGGACCTCGTGGACGGCCTGGTGGAACTCGGGCTGGGCGGGGTTGCGCCGTTCGATGTCGGTGAGGAGGGTGCCGAGGGTTTCTTGCACGTCGGATCGCGTCGTCACGGAATGGGTGCCTTCCTGGCGCGGCTATCACCGGATCGAAAGCGGCTGGCGTGCTCGCTCGACTCCGGTACAGCGATGAGCGCTCGGCGTCGTTGCCGCGCGCGGGGGCAAGGGTCAGTGTTACGCGCATGTAAACCACTTGACCAGTACCTTGAACCCGGCTGGCTCAATATGTGAGACGAAAGAGTGTGGAACAAGTCGCACCGGTTCATTGACAAGAGTCTCAGGCGTCCCACTCGCACCAACCGTAGCGACGCGTGCGGGCACGGTGATATCTGTCGGTTCACCCGGATCCGGCCGGCCGCCGCGCGCTCGGTCCGCTCCGCCCCCGTGGTCAGGAGTCCGCGCCGCCGTGGCCGTGCCGGTCCAGCTCGCCGGCCAGACGGCGCAGCACCCGGCGGTTGGCCCGGCGCATGGTCGCCCGTACGGCGGGGGCGAGGAGCCGGTCGGCGAGCGGGGCGTGCACCCAGGCGTACGTGAACGACACCCGGCTCCCGCCGGCGGCCGAGGGCTCGATGAGGTAGGTGCCGTGCGCCCGGCGCCGTCCACCCGCGCTGACGTTGCGCTCGACGATCCGCCGAGGGGGTTCCGCCTCGACCACCTCGATGGTGACCTCGGACGGGACCCCGCCCAGTACGGCGGTGACGAGGGCCCGCGAACCGACGCCCCGGTCGGGGCCCTCGTAGCGCCAGTTCCTCAGGTAGTGGTCGGTGAAGCGCTCGTGGTGGGCCATGACGTCGAGGAAGTCGAAGACCCGTTCGGGGGTCTGGGGTACGTCGATCGACACGGTGACGGCCTTCATGTGCGGCACGGTACCCACCCGGCGCGGGCCGGCGGGGGAGAACGTCCCCCTTCGCGCCGTTCGAACACCCGAGCGAAGTCGGTGCGGGTGCCGCTCCGGTTCCGTCTCGAACCCGGCCGCCCATCCGTCGAATCCGGGCGACTGCCGAATCAGAACTTGACGAACCGTCAAATCATGTGCAGGCAAAAGGATTCCATCGAGAACCTCAAGACCGTGCCACGCGATCGCGCACACCCCTCCCCCGGCCGGGGGCATCGTCGACGATGTCCCCGTGACCAACCTCATCAGCCCCCTGATCTCGGCCTTAGGTGCTCTCACCAGCACGGCCCTACTCGTCTACGCCGTCCGTGACCACTCTTCCGAAGAGTCGGTCCTCTGGATCGTCGGCGCGGCGGTCCTCTTCCTCGTCAACGGGTACGTGCTCGTGCGGGACGTGTGGCGCCTCCGTTCGGGGTCGACGGACTGACGGGCGCCGCCCGGGAAAATTCGGCGGCCGGGCACCGCCGTGCGATGACAGGATCGGGCGCATGACGAGCGCCCCCGCAGACTTCGAGCTGACCATGGACGAACTGCGGGCGGTCGCCCGCTACGCGGTGGAGAGCGCGGAAGCGGTGCTCCCCGTCTTCGAGGCCGGCAACCCCGAGGACCCCCGCCCCCGGGCCGCCGTCGACGCCGCCCGGGAGTTCGTGAACGGCGCCCGGCGGACCAGGCTCCAACGGATCACCGCCCTGGACGCGCACCGCGCCGCCCGCCAGGCCGCCACCGAAGCCGAGCAACTCGCCGCCCGGGCCGCGGGCGACGCGGCAGCCGCCGCCTACCTCCACCCCCTCGCCAAGGCCACCCAGGTCGGCCACATCCTGCGCGCCGCCGCCTGCGCGGCCCGGGTGGCGGAACTCCAGGCGGACGGGGACCCCGCAGCCGGCCTGGACTCGATCGAACGCGCCCGACTGCGGGCCACCCCGGTCGTCGTCGACGTGCTCAGCCGCTACCCGGCGGCGCCGTTCGGCAGGAGCAGGGTGGCCCGGCTGATGACCGCCCTGGACGAAGGACTGCGGAAGTAGTCCGCATCCCTCCAGGGGGGCGGTTCGTTGCCGGGCGGAGGTGAGCCGGTCATGAGCGCGTCCGGCGGCACGGCGGTGGTGCGTGACTGGACGTTCGTCCTGTACCCGGAACGGCGCCCGAGCGGGCGGGACTCCGACGCGTCCGACCACGCGAACGCCCTCGCCGGCGGCGAGATCGGTCGGGAGGAGGACCCGGGCGGGGTGCGGTTCCCCTGCACGGTGCCGGGTGCCACGGCAGGGGAGGTGGGACCCGGGCCGTCGAGCGGCTCGCCCCGGTGGGCGTGACGGCGGCGGAGGTCAGGACGCCGCCGAACGACTTCCGCTCGACGGACTGAACCCGGGTATCGGCCGGAGGTGCCCGGGCGGCACGGGGCCGGGGTCGGCCACCGGCCAGGCGGTGAGCGCGTACCAGCCCGTGTGGTCGCCGCTGACCAGCAAGAACGGCTCTCCGGAGGCCAGTTGGCGGCGGGCCTCGTTGCGGCAGCCGTCGCGGTGGGCCCAGTCGCGCAGGGCGGTGGGCACGTCGTCCGGGTACCCGGCGCAGGGAGCCGGGTCGGGCCGCAGGGCGCGGACGACCGGGTGCGGGGCGGCGACCGGGTCCGGGTCCAGCCCGTTGGCGACCCGCACCGCCTGACGGCGCAGCCAACGCAGCACCCGCCCCGGATGCGGGCTGCTGAACGTCCCCAGCACCACCCTCCCCCGCCCACCGGTACCGGCCACCGGCCCCTCCGCGAGCACCAGGGCGCGGTACACGGGCCACGGCCGGTCCTCGGGCGCCGCCGGGACCGGGACCGGGGTCGGCCGCCCGCGCACTCCGGCGCGGGCGCGGGCGCGTGCGGGCCGGGCCCGGCGCCCGATCACGTGGTCACCCCGGGCAGGGTGCGCGGGTCGACGCCCAGGGGCGGGTCCCACTGCACGGTGTCGTGCAGGGAGCGCTGGTACCGGCGGTGCCCGGTGGCCCGCAGGTGCTCCTCGGCCCAGGCCAAGGCCCCGTCCGGGGTGCGGGTTTCGGGCCCCAGCGGGGGAGCGGCCCCGCACCGCGGGCTCCCGGACACGCACTGGACGTGCGCCCGCACGCCCCAGGACTCCACCTGCTTGAGGGTCCATTCCAGGTGGCACCACCGCCGCTTCACCCATCCGGTTCCGCAACCACCCTCCTCGCTCCGGGCGTTCACCTCCTCCAGCGCCGGCCGGAGCCGGTCCAGTGCGGTGGCCGGACGGAGGTCCTCGCGGCGGGCGTCCCACTCAAGGCCCCCGCCGGCCGGGCGGAGCGCGTAGAGGTTGCGGCTGATGTGCATGACCTCCCCGACGCGCCCCCTCCGCGCGTCGTAGGCGAACGCGCCAACACCCATCCCGTCGCCCGGAGTTCCGTCGGGGAAGGCTTCCGGAGGCTTTTCCTCCGCCACCCTCCCGTGCTGTGCGGCGAACGGGAGTTCGTTCAACTCCGCAGGAATGTTCGGGTCAGACACCGATAACTCCTCTCCGTAGTGAATCCACTACCGGGCAGGCTCAGGGTGGCCTAGAGTCGAATTCCCTTCAACCTGGTAGCCACGAAGGAAGAGTTGGCCATGAACAGGAAACAACTGGACCCGGAATCAGGACCGGTGGCGGCCTTCGGAGCCCGTTTACGGAAGGAGCGCGAGGCGCGCGGTTGGACGCAGGAACACCTCGCCGAATTGATGGGCTATTCCAGTCAGCACATCTCGGCTATGGAAACTGCTCGGAAACCGCCGACCCTTCGCAGTGCGCTGGAGGCCGACAAGGCTTTCGGACTCAAGGGCAAGCCCGAGTCGTTCGAGCGCTGGTACCGCGAGATCAAGAGCGGCAGCCTGCTGGAGGGCTTCTCCGAGTACGTGGTGCTGGAGGGCAAGGCCGAGGAGGTCCGGCTCTTCGAGGTGGGCTCGATCCCCGGTCCGCTCCAGACCCGGGAGTACGCCACGGCCATCGAAGCGGGCTACGTCCGGCGCGGCGCAATCTCCGGCGAACAGGCCGAGGAGCGGATCGAGGTACTGATAGAGCGCCAGGCAGCGCTGGCCCGGGAGACCCCGCCGCTGATTCACGTCATCCTGGACGAGAGCTGCATCCGACGGATTGTCGGCGGACCCGAGGTGATGAGGCGCCAGTTGGAGCACCTGCTGGAGTTCGCCGCACGGCCGAACACCGCCCTCCAGATCGCCCCCTACGCCATGGGGGAGCTGCGCCCCTTCACCCGGCTGGTGAACCTGCTGACGCTCAAGGACGGCTCCGTGCTGGCCTACGAGGAGTCCCAGCGCCAGGGCTTCCTGGACCGGGAAATCACGACGGTCAGGCCGTTGGTGAGGGACTACCATCAACTGAGCACAGAGGCGCTGTCGCAGGCGGAGTCTGTGGCCATGATCGAGCAGGCACGGAAGGGCATCTCGTGACGGTAGAACCCTTGAACTGGATCAAGTCCTCGTACAGCGGCGGCGGCGGTTCCTGCCTCGAATGGGCGCCCGCTCGTGCCGCCGCCACCGGTGCGGTGCCGGTGCGGGACTCCAAGGCCCTGGACGGTCCGGTGCTGAGCTTCCCGGCCAGCGCGTTCTCCTCCTTCGTCGCGGGTGTCAAGACCGGCGAGTTCGACGAGGTCTGAGCCCGCAACCATCCGGCGCCGAACGGCCCCGCCCCTCCCCCACGGGGAGTGCGGCGGGGCCGTCCTGTTCTCGCCGCCTGCTGCTCGCGGTGGTTCCCTCAGCGGTCGTACCCTCGGCGGTGAGGCGGACGCGCGGTCCCCTGTGCGTGCTCCACGCCCGTGAAGGGACCAGTATGGAAGAGGAGTTGGAGTGAAGGCGACAGAATCCGTGGGCTGGGTCAGGTCTTCGTACAGCGGCAGCGGCGGGACCTGCGTCGAGTGGGCGCCGGGCGGCGCGGCGGTGACCGGTGCGGTGCCGGTGCGTGACTCGAAGGTTCCGGTTGGTCCGGTACTGAGCTTCCCCGTGGCCGCCTTCTCGTCCTTCGTCGCGGGGGTCCGGGCGGGTCGGCTCGACGGGGCGTGAGCCGTTCGGGTCGGGTCCGTCGTGGGCGTCCACCTCCGGCGCCGGGCCGCTGGTAGCGTCCCGGCACCGTCAGGCTGCATTACTCCCCGCCGCCACCGACCCGGACGTACTGGGTGCCGTTCTGGAGGGCGTTGACGACGGCGTCGCCCGATGCCCTGTTCTTCATCGTGACGCGGCCGGCGGCGGGACGGTCGTCGGGGGCGGGCCGCGGGCCTTCGGCGGGGCGGGCCCGGCGGGCGGCTGCCGGGGCGGGGACGAGGTCCCGGCGGCCGGGTACGTGGAGCCATGCCGACCCGGTGTACTCCTTCTCCGTGACGGGCGTGGCGTGGAAGGACGCCGGGTCGATCCCCGGGCGGCCGGGGCACACCGTCTCCTCGTGGAAGTGCTGCGAGACGACCAGGGCGGTGGCCGACTCCGGGGCCCGGGCGAGGGCGCGGCGGAGCGGCGCGGAGTCCAACAGCCGGGCGAGCACTTCGAGCGGGCGGCCGGTGACCCGGCCGTCGGGGCTCACGTGGACCTCGCCCGCGTGCAGGGCGACCCGGACGCGCACCCGGGTGAGCGGGCCGGCCAGTTCGTTGTGGGCGCGTAGCCGGGCTTCGAGCTCGTGGACCAGGGGGTGGATCAGCCGGGCCTTCGGCAGCCCCGCCGGGGCGGTCACCCGCAGGCCGTCGCCGAGGTCGTCGCACAGGCACCCGTCCCAGTCGATTCCGCTCCGCCGGAACGACTCCCGGAGCGCGGCGAAGAGGGCCTCGCGGACCCGGAGGAACGCCGGACTCCCGCGCCCCGCCGAGCGTTCGACGTCCACGGCGAACAGGGCCCGGTACTCGCACTCTTCCGCCATCCGTACCTCCTGGTGTCGAAACGGGTCGAAGGGTCGTTGCAGGGCGTGCTCCCACCGCGTTCCGTCGGACGCGGCGCGCGCCGTGCGCTCCCACCCTGGCCCGGCCGAATCCGCCGGATCCCGTCGCAATACCGGATGGACGCGGGAATCTCAAGAGCGGACTTCGGTCCCCGCCGGGTCGAAGTAGCCTGTGTGGCCCAGCGGCTCGGGACGGCGGCCCCGCAGCGACGGGAGGCGGAGGGACGCATGAGCGGTACGACGCCGGACCGGTGCGTGGACACGGGTCGGACGGCCGACCCGCGGCGGCCCTGGACACCGTCGAGCCTGCTCGGCTCGCTCCCCGGGCCCGCCCGGGACCGGTTCCTCGCCCTCGGCACGCGGGTGGAGTACGGGACGGGGCGGGTCCTCATGCGCGAGGGCGACGAAACCGCCTTCGTCCTGGTGCTCCTCGACGGGGTGGTGAAGGCCACCGGGCGCACCCACGACGGACGGGACGCGCTGCTCGCCGTCCGGATGCGCGGGGAACTCGTCGGCGAACTCGCCGCGATGGACGGGGGGTCCAGGTCGGCGACGGTCACCACCTGCGGCGCCGTGACCGCCCGGGCCGTGGGCCGTGAGGCGTTCCTCGGCTGTCTGCACCGCGAACCGGCGATCGCCCGTGCGGTCAACGCGTCCGTCGTCGCCAAGCTCCGCGCCGCCAACAACCACCGCATCGACTTCACCGGCTGCGACGCCGCCACCCGACTGGCCCGGGTGCTGCACCAGATGGCCCTGTCCCACGGCGAACGCGTCGACGGGGCCCTCGTGATCCGCTGGCCCATCACCCAGCCCGAGTTGGCGACCCTGTCCGGCACCGCCGAACCCACGGTGCAGAAGGCGCTGCGCCGGTTCCGTGAGGCGGGCGCCGTCTCCACCGGCTACCGGGCCATCCGGATCGAGGACCTCTCCGTCCTGCACGCTCTCGCCTACGACCGCCCCTGAACCCCGGTACGCACCCGAGACGGGCAGGCAGCGTGCAGCACATGCGGAGAAACCGTCGTATGACGGGATCCGACGTCGAAGCCCCGGCTAGCGTGACGGCCACGGTACCCGGGACGCGACCACGCCCCGGACGTCGAACCGGCCGTCGCGGGGCACGGCCACGCGGAACCCCGACCAGACCGACGAGACCGTCGACACCCACGGTGGCCCAACGGGGGGCGGCCGCGCTCCGCGGCGCCCGGGAATGAGAAGTGACGATGGACGACAGGGACGGAATCCCGCAGCAGCCGGCCGGATCCGCCGAGGACGCGCACGACGGCGCCGGGCGCCGGCGGGGACGGGGCGGGGAACGGGCGGGCGACACCTACGGCGCGTCCATCGGCGGCACCATGACGGGGCCGTTGGTCGTGGGCCACCACAACGTCGTCATCGACGGCGACGGTTCGACCGTGAACCTGGTCACGCCTCGGGAACGCCCCACCCCACGACGCCGGGAACAGGCCCTGCTCCTGCCCCGCAGGTCACCCGAACTGATCGGCCGTGAAGTCGAGTTGAGCGCACTGGAGGCTGCCGTGCGGGCGGGTGGCCTGGTGCAGCTCTGGGGGCCGCCGGGGGTGGGCAAGAGCAGTCTGCTGCGGCACGCCGCGCGCTGCCTGGAACCCGGGCGGGACGGCGTGCTCTTCCTGAGCGCCGCCCACCGGGAGGTCGAGGACCTCGCCCAGGAGGTGTTCGAGGCGTGCTACGAGGCCCCGGGGTACGCGCCCACGCGAACGGAACTGCGGCGACTCATGGCCCAGGTGGAGGTCACCGTCTACGTGGACGACGCGGACCAGGACCCCGAGCGACTGCGCGCCCTCGCCGACGCCGCTCCGGCCGCCACGTTCGTCTTCGCCGGCCACGAACGGACCCTGCCGGGCGAGAGCGCGCAACTGGCGCTCCAGGGGCTGCACCCCGCGGCGGGCCTGGAACTGCTGGCCAGGGAGCTGCGCGGACCGTTGCCGCCCAGCGAACGGGTCGCGGCCGAGGAACTGTGCGCCCTCTCGCTGGGACGCCCGCTCCTGCTGCTGAGGGCGGCCGGGCTGGCCCGGCTGGACGCGTCCGGCACCGGCCTCACCCTGCCCCGACCCGCCTCCGTCCAGGGCTTGCTGCCGCTGCTGCTCCCGCGCCTGGACGCCACGGCGCTGCGGGTGCTGGACCTCCTTGCGACCCTGCCGGACGCGGAGGTGGCCCCCGGCCACATCGGGGCGCTGTGCGGGGCGGACGACCCGGACGCCCTCTGCGCGGAGCTGACCGCACTGGGGCTGACCCTCGCCGCGGAACGCGGATACCGCTGCGCCCCGGACGCGGTGCCGGAGGTGCGGCGGCGGTCGCCCGAACCCTTCCCCGTCGAGCGGCTGTGCGACCACTTCACGGAGTGGGCCGCCTCACCGGCCGCCACGCCGGCCCAGGTCGCGGATCACGGAAGGGCCTTGGAACTCGTCGCCGAGCTGGCCGAGCGGCAGGGACGGCCGGAGCTGGCGGTACGGCTCGCCCGGGCGGTGTCGCCGCTGCTGGCGCGGTCGCTGCGGTTCGGGGTCTGGGGCCGACTCCTCGACCGGGGCCAGGACGCCGCCCGGCGGGCGGGCGACGCCACGGCGACCGCGTACTTCACCCACGAGAGGGCCGTCCGCTGCCTGCTGATCGGGCAACGGGTGGCGGCGGCGGTCCTGCTGGCCGAAGCGGTCGTGCTGTGGCGGGAACTCGGCGACGACCGGGGCGCCGAGGCCGCACTGAACGCCCAGCAGTACGCGCCACCGGAACCTGCGGCCCCCACCGACCCGGGCCCGGGTGCCGACCCGCCCGCCCCGGACCCCGGCACGGACGCGACGAACCCGGCCCAGGACCCGCATCCGGACCGGGGCGTCGACCCCGGCCCCCAGGACGTGGGCCCCGCCGGCAGCCCCGACACGGCCGCCGCACCGCCCACCGCGCCCGACGCCCCCGCCGCGTCCGCCCCGTCCGAGGCCCCCGCGCAGCCCGAGGCCACCGGGACGGCGTCCACCCCGGACGCCGGCGGGCCTACCCGGGCCGACGGGCCCGACCCGGTGGCGGAGGCGGCGTCCACCTCTCCCGCCCCGCCCGTACCCGACGGCTCGGCACACCTGCTGGACCCCACGGGGCACACCGTCAGCCATGCCGCCGCGGCCCCCACCGCACCCGCGGTGGGGGCGGTCGGTGCGGGCGGGGCGGCCACGGGAGGCGCCTCCGCCTTCGCCGGCCTGGGCGGCATGGTCAAGGTGCTGGCCGCCTTGGTCACGGCGGCCCTCGTGGTCGGCACCGGCATCCAGCAGGAGTGGTGGACGGACCGCGCCGCGTCGTCCACGGACACCAACGCCGGCACGTGGCAGGACCGGGCGGGCAGCAGCGACGCCCCACGGGACGCGGAACGCGAACGGGCGTCGGCCAGCCCCAGCCCGCTCACCGACGAACTGGCGGGAGCGTGGCGGGACGGGTCGGGCAACACCTTCCAGGTCGCGAAGACCGGTTCCGGCTCGTACGCCCTGCTGGTGGGGGCGGGCTGCGGTGACACCGAAACCGTGCGCCTCAGCGGCGGCGACGGCAGCTACAGCGGAACGGTCCCGGTGAGCGACCGGACGTCCTGCACGGTCGTCGGACGGGCGGACATGACGGTCAGCGTGGCCACCGACGGCGACACCGCGCAGGTGGTCACGACGGCCCGACTCGGGGCCGACCGGGAGTGCTACAACTGCGGGACCCAGACCTGGACCCGCCTCGCCTGACCGACGACCCGGGCCGTCCGGCCGCCAGCCGGACCGCCCCGGCCACCTACGAAGGGAAGCGCACCATGACCGACTCGTCGGGTGACCACTTCACGATCAGTGTCGGCGGAGACGCCAACGGCCCGATCGCCGCCGGCCACGACATCCGGGTCGAGGTCCACCACCGGACACGGCTCCCGCCCCGGGCCGAGGAGTCCGGCACGGTCCAGGAGAACCTCGCGAAGGACCGCTCGGCCCTCTACACCGTCCAGGAGGGCGAACTGCACGTGCACCACGAGGCACCGCGGCAGGAGTGACGGACCGCGGGCGGACCGGCGGCACGGGCGGTCGCGGGGACGGGACCGGCCCGGATCAGGGGTCCGACGACTGCCGGGCGCGGCGGTCATCAGGTCCGGACTCCGCTCGTACGCCCGTAACTGCGCCGGGAAGAAGAAGTCGAAGCGCATGCGCAGCAGCACCCCGGCGAGCAGCAACAGGGGGGCGAGGCAGAGGGACGCGCCACCGACCCAGTGCTCCGCAACAGGGCGGCCGGGCGAGACGGACGGGGTTCGGGTGCCGGTCATGGGCCCACGATGGCGCCGCCCCGGGCGCCGCGTCGTCGGAGCACGGACCACACTTCGGGATCGGACCACGGTCGTACGGCCGCCCCTCCGGCGGCCCGCGGGCGGGCCCCGGCCCGGGCCGTCAGCCGGGGCCGCCCCGCTCGGCGGGCCGGACGGGGACCGGGACGATGCGCAGCACCGGCTCGCTCGGCGTGCCGAGGCCGAGGCCCGGCAGGGTCGGGCGCGGCGACGGGGGCAGCAGCGGGGGCAGCGACGGCGGAGCGGTGGGCTCGGCCCACGACGGCGGGTGCTGCGGGGAGTGCGGCCCGGGGCGCACCGGCGTCCCGTGGGGCGGGGCGACGGGCTGCGTGGGGTCCGAGTGGACCAGGGCGACGCCCCACACCGCCGTCACGGCGAGGACCACACCGACCGTCAGCGTGGTCGCCTTCCGTTGCCGTCCGAGTTCCCGAAGGACCGGCTCCGGTGCCCGCCCACCGCTCCGCCGAACCCGTGCCGCCCGCCCCGCCGACACCGTGACGGCGCTCGGCACCGGGGAGGTCGGGGCGTCCACGTCGGCGCCGAGGCGCAGCAGTTCGGCGCGGAGGGCGGACACCGCCGCCCGGTCGCGCACGGCTGCGGCGACCAGCGCGGCCAGCTGGCCGTCGGGCGCGTACGGGCACTCCAACCGGGGCCCGCGGACCCAGTCGAGCGCCCAGCGCGCCCGCCCGGCGTCGACCAGGGCCTGCCCGGTCACCGCGTACAGGGCGGCCACGAGGTGCTCCTCGGGCTCGGGTGCGTCGGTGATCCGGCGGGCCAGGGCGGCGCCCCGTCCCCGTGCCAGCAGGTCGAGGACGTCCCCGGGGGCGGGGCGCGCGGTCGTGCCGAGGTCCGACGCCGCCTCCAGCAGCCCGGCCGCCCGGTCGATGGCGCCCGTCTCCGCGGCCAGGTCGGCCCAGTCGGGCCACGGCAACGGGGCGGCCGTCGTCGATCCGCCCGCGGCGAGCAGGCGCCGCTGCACCCGGTCCGTCGCCGCGCGGTCGCTGAACGAAGGGTCGCGGAGCGGGAGGTCGTCGAACGGCGGGGGACCGGCGGGTACGCCGGACCCCTCGACGGACCGCGCCTCGATCAGCGCGAGCCGCCGGGCCAGCGGTGGATGGGAGTCCAGCGGGGAGCGGACCGCCTCGACGGGGTGCGCGCGCAGTTCCGCCGTCCGTCGACGCACGAGGGGGTCGTCCAACAGGGCGGCGAAGGTGCCGAAGACGTCCCTCGGCACGAAGCCGAGGCGCTGCACCGGCCGGAGGTGTCCCTCCACGAACGCGGCCCAGGTGATGCCGAGCGCGTGCACGGCGCGCAGCGCCCGGGCGGTCACCACCGGGCCGACCAGGGCGACCGCCCACGCGTCGGCTTCGAGTTCCTGGCGCCGGCGCACCGCGAGCGACAGCCGCAGGTACAGCCGGGCGTAACCGCGGATCACCGCCTGGAACAGCCACAGCCGGGTGAGCCCGGGGCCGCCGCTCCGCCCGGCGTCCGCGGTCATCCGCAGGCGGAACAGGGCGCTGCGCAGCGCCGCCTCCCCGCGGTACGCGATCGCGCCGAACGTGGTGTGCCGGCCCGCGTAGTGCCCCAACTCGTGGCAGAGCACGGCCCGCAGCTCCTGCGAGGTCAACCCCGTCAGCAGGGGCACGCCCAGGTACAGGGTGCGCTCGCCGGCCGCCAGGCCGAGGAACAGGGCGTGCTCGGAGACGGCGGCGTCGGCCTCCGCCGTCAGGTAGATCCGGCCCGGCGGCCGGGTGTGCGACCGCCGCGCCAGGTCCTCGACGAGCCGCCACAGCGCGGGCGCCTCGCGGCGCCGCAGCCGGACCGCGCCGGGCGGGCGCTCCTCCGCGCGGCTCACCGCGACGATCCCGTGGACGAGCGCGTAGGCCGCCGGGATGCCGCCGCCGACCGTGAGCGCCCAGCTACCGGGCTGGTGCGGCTGCTCGACCGCCATCCACAGGGCCAACCCCACCACCACCGCGTCGGCGATCAGCAGGGCGCCCGCCACCACGTAGAACCCGGCGAGCAACCCCACCGCCAACAGGGCCCGCAGCCAACCCGGTGCCCCGGCCGTCATCGCCCGCCCGCCGACCGCCGGGCCACGACCGCCCGGGCCCGGGCGACCTCCGCCGAGCTTTCCGTGACGCTGCTCCGCAGCCAGGCCACGGTGGTGCGCAGCGCGATGGCGACGGCACGGTCCCGCTCCCGGCACTCCCCGTCGTCCCACCACGAACCGGGTGCGCCGCGGTGCGGGTCGCCGGTTCCGAGCGCGGAGCAGCGACCGTTCGTCCGCCCGTCCGGGGCCAGCGCCTCCCGTAGGGTGCGTCGGGCCCTGTTCACGTGCGCGGCGACCGTGCCGCGCCTGATGTGCAGCGTCCCGGCGATCTCCTTCTGGGACCAGCCGTGCAGACAGAACAGCACGGTGACGAGACGCTGTTGCGGCGGCAGGGCCATCAGCAGCCGCAGGACGTCCAGCGCCTCCGCCGTCTGTTCGGGGCTCGACGCCGCCGGCACGGACACCTCGGGGAGCCGGTCCCGCCCCGTCCTGCGCTTGCGCTCCGTCTTCCACAACCGCTGCACCGCGACCCGGTGCACCCACGCCTCGGGCAGCTCGTAGCCGGCGATGCGGTCCCAGGCCCGGTACGCCTCGACGAACGCCTCCTGGGCGACGTCCTCGGCGTCCTCGCGGTTCCCGCACAGGGCGATCAGTTGGGCCAGTACGCGGGCGTACGCGCCGGCGAAGAAGCTCTCGAAGTCCCGGGTGCACACCGGCGGTTCCACCGCGGTCACCGGGGGCCCGCCCCGCTCGGGTCGACGGCGCCGGCCGCCGGCCGCGCGCTCACCAGGTCGCCGTTGGCGCAGGTCACCTCGACCACGGCACCGGGCCCGGCGGAGCGCACCACCATCGCCAGACCCTGCGCCCGCGCACGCTCCCGCGCAGGACGCGCCCACAGCGCCGCCAGCCCGTACACCAGCCGGGCACCCACCACCACCAGGACCACCACCACAGGGTCGACCATCTTGAGCGTCCTCCCTCGGACTCACAGCAGTACACCCTGATACAGCCGTTCGCGCCCAAGAGGTTTACCCAGTAGGCGAGTTGTTTCTCCGGCGGGTGTTCGTCAGCGGTCCGTCGGCGGCCCACGGACGGACCGCCCGGGCCACCGCGGGCGGTCGCGGGCTCAGCACCGCCGGTGCCACCAGGCCAGCTCCTCGGAGCTCTGCGGATCGTGGTGGGTGCGCCGGAGCAGGACGGCGTCCAGTTCGGCCACCGCGGCCCGGAGCTCGGAGGCCGCCCGCGCCGGAAGCATCGCCACCGCCCGTTCCAACTGGTCGCGGGCCCAACCCCGGCCACAGCAGACGCAGCTGTGCTCGGCCTCCCACGGGCGCAGCCGACGACGGTCACCGTGCACCCGGACGGACCAGACGCCGAACGCCGCCGCGACGGCGCCCGGGCTCCACTCTCCCGTTCCCACACGCGCACCGCACTGTTCGCCGCACCCGACAAGCCCGGCACGTCGCGGTAGCGCACCCCCGGACCCCGCAGGCCACGGGCGCGCGGACGGAGCGACACGGGTCTCCTACGCGGCACGATCCCCTCGATCACCGATCACCCGCCCCATTCTGCGGTGTCCGCCGGGACCGCCGCCGCCCGGGAGGGCGACCCGGCGTCGGAGGCGTCCGCGCGCCGCAGCCCCGGGCCCTCCCGCCCCGAACGGTCTTCCGGCCACCGCCCCCGCCCGGCACAATCGCAGCCATGACGACCACCACGGGGGCCGGGCCGCCCGGGCACGGTGCCCCGGTCGCCGTCGCCCGCGGTCTGCTGACGGGCACGGTGGCCGGGGCGTCGTCGGCCGCGCTGGTCGTCGGCCCGGTCATCGGGAGCGTGCCGCTGTTCCTCGCGGGCCTCGGTCTGCCCGCGCTCTGCGGCCTGCTGGCCCTCCTCGCCGGCATGGCCCGCCGTGCCCGCGAGGAGGCCGTCCCGCCCCGCACGGCCCTGGCGAGGATCGAGGCCCTGGACGCCACCGGCGACGACGAACACAGCGAGCTGACCGTCCGGTTCGACCTGACCGTCGCACCCGACGACGCCCCCGCCTACCGGGTCGAGGTCACCGAGGACGTCCACCGCGTCGACCTGCCCGACCACCGCCCGGGCGGCCTGCTGGTGGTGCAGTACCCGCCGGACCGGCCGTGGCGGGTGCGGATCGTGCGGCGGCCCACCCCCGCGTGGGAGGACCGTGCCGCCGCGGCGCGCATCGACCCGGCCCCCGGCCCGCCGATGCCGAGCCGGCCGGTGAAGGGTTCCGCGGGCCGTGCGGCCCGGCTGCTCGCCCTGCTCCTCTCCGCGAGCGCGGTCGTCCTGCTGTTCCGCGCCGACCTCTTCGCCGGGGACGCCGGGGACACCGGTGCCCGATCTCCCGGCCCGCGCCCGTCCGTGTCCGCCACCACCTCCGCCGTGGTCGTGACCTCGGGGCTGGCCACGGTCACCCTCGGCCCGGGGCAGTCCCTGCTGGACCCGGGCGAACTGCGCCGCGCCGTGGACCCCCTCACCGGGGACGGGAACGGCCGCCGCGCGCTCACGGTCATCGCGCAGGAGCGCACCCTCACCGTCGCGTTCGCCCCCACCGGCACGGCGGCGCCCGGCTTCGACCCGCGCGCCCTGCCCTACGAGCGCATCCCCGCCCTGGTCGCGCAGGCCAAGTCCGGTTCGTCCACGGGCCGTCCGCAGACCTGGCACCTCACCGCGAGCCGCGCCGCAGCGGGCCCCCTCACCATCCGGATCGTCGTCACCGGCCCGGACGGCACGGCCCGGCTGGAGGCGGACGGACGGGGCGAGGTGCTGCGGCACGCCCCCGCACCGTGACGGACCTGAGCAGGCAGGAGAGGGCAGACGCATGGACCCGCACGACTACCTCGCCCTGTGGTGCGCCGGCGGTGTCGCCGTGGCACTCGTCGGCTACGGCAGGTCACTCGCCGGCACGACCCGGGCCGGGCGGACGGTGCGGACCGCCGGCCGCGTCGAGCGGGTCCGCGAACCCCGGCACGGAGGTTCCCGCAAGGACGGCATCCCGGTGGTCATCACCTTCCGTGATCCGTCCACCGGAGAAGAGTTCACCGTCACCAACGACCGCGGGCACGGCGAGTCGATCACCGTCGCCTGGGTGGGCCGGGAACTCGGCGTCCACTACCCACGGGGCAGACCGCACGCCTACCGGCTCACCAACGGACCGCACGGCGAGGACGCGGACGACCGCGGACGCACCGTGCCCCACTGCGCGGTGCTCCTCGTCTACGCCGGACTCGTCGCCGTCGCCGCGGTCGAGTGGGGCTGGCCCTGGGCGCTGATCGCCACCTGCGGCCCGCTGGCCGTCCTCCTCGCCGGCCGCCTCCCCGCGAACCTGCGGGCGGTACGCCGCCGCCGGACCGAGACGACCGCCATGGTCACCGCCCGGGCCAGGGTCGTCGCCGTCCTCAAGGACACCGACACCGACGGGGAGGGCACCACCTTCACCACCTGGACCCCGGTCCTCGCCTTCACCACCCGCGAGGGCACGGAGGTCATCGCCCACTGCCCCTCGGCCATCCCCGACCGCGCCGACTCCCACGGCCGCTACCTCACCGTCCACCACGCGCCCACCGACCCGGCCCGCTTCACCACGGACCCCGCCGCCGAACACCGCTCCCACACCTGGGACACCGCCCTGCACCTGCTGGCGCTGTTCCTCACCGCGGCGGGGGCGGCCGCGGGGACGGCCCTGCTCTGAGCCGGCGGGGAACCTCGCCCGGGGCGGACGGCGGACGCCCCCCGGATCGCCCGACGTGGAACCAGCACGGGGTGTTCAGCGTTCGAGGTGCCGACCGACGTGTTCGCGGAGTCCGCGGGTCCACTCCTCGCGGTGACGCGCGCCTGGGGCATCGAGTTCACAGAGGTAGGCCGTGCCGTCGTGGACCCGGACCGTGATGCTCAGACGTCCCCGACGCCCGGGCACCCAGGTGACGGCGGAGATTTCGGACCAGTCGAAGTCCGCTTCTTCCCGGCCCACCCGGAGGGACACGCCGGCACCGTCCGCGGTGAGGCTCGCGGACGGACCACCGATCACCAAGTGATCGTGGTGGGGGAGTGGCCTTCGGACCGGTGGGGGCGGGGTCGCCGGTTGGGTCGGTGCCGAGGCCAGCACCGCGGACGGGGAGGGCGGGGGCACCGGAACCGTGGGCGTGCGACTCGCGGGCGGGCCGTGCACCGGACCGGTCACCTGGTCCAGGAGCGCGTGGGGCGTCGGGCGGGCGGTCGGGTTCTTGCTCAGGCAGGCCGCCACCACCTCACGCATGCCGAGCGGTACTGCGGAGAGGTCCGGGGGTTCGTGCACCGACCGGTACACCAGGGCCATGGACGTGCCCTCGCCCCAGGCGCTGCCCCCGGCGGCGCAGACCAGCACCGCGCCGAGTGCGAACATGTCGCTGGCTCCGGTCACGTCATGACCCAGAGCTTGTTCGGGGGAGAGGTACCCGGGGGTGCCGAAGGCGGAGCCGGTCGCAGTCAGCCGCGACGACTCCAGCGCTCGGGCGATGCCGAAGTCCAGCACGCGGGGGCCGTCGGAAGCCATGACGATGTTGCCCGGTTTGAGGTCGCGGTGGACGAGCCGGCAGCCGTGGATCGATGCCAGCGCCTCGGCGAGCGCTGCGGCGAGAGCACGCAACTCGGGCTCGCCCATGGGTCCGGTGGCGTCGAGGTGCTCGACGAGCGTCGGGCCCGGGACGTACGCGGTAGCGAGCCACGGCGGGTCGCCCTCGACGTCGGCGTCCACGACGGGCGCCGTGTGGAACCCGCCTACGGAACGGGCTGCCGCCACCTCCGCGCGAAAGCGCTCGCGGAAGACGGGGTCCGCCGCCAGTTCGGGTTTGGCGACCTTCACGGCGACAGCCCGTCCGCCCCGTGTCCGCGCCAGGAAGACCGTTCCCATCCCGCCCTCGCCGAGCTTGCGTTCGACGGCGTACCCCCCGATGCGATGCATGTGCCGAGTATGACGCTTGCACCGCGCCGACCCCATGCGTCTTCCCGGACTCTCGTTCGGTCAGCCGCTCCGGCCGGAGGCGGCGCAGGGCCCGTTGCGAAGTCGGTCCGGCGAGCTCCGCTTCCACCGGTCGAACTCGGGCTGTCAGCCCGGGAGTCAGCACGCTTCCAGACCGTTGCGCTGCCCCGGCCGGCAACGACGGTCATCAAGAGGACCTACAGAGCTGCACTTCGGCGCACGCTCCGAACCGGTGGGCGACCTCTGGCCGAGAAGGACCTGGTGCCGCCCCGCCCACCGTGGTGATCTGCCAGCACGACGGCGGGCAGGAGGGGGAACGGGTGGGAACCGTGCCGGGCGACCTGGCGGACAACCGGCCGGGGGACGCGATCCGCAGGAAGCTCCGGGAACTCCAACCCAACCCGGTGCTCCGGCTGTTCGGCCGCTGGCTGCCGCATTCGACGACCCGCAGCTGGTGGGACGGGCTCACCGGCGAACGCGTCACCGGCCGGAGGCTCGACGCGCTGCGGCGGCGCGGCTGGCACACCCTGCACGCCGTCCAGTGGCCCAGCGGTGCGGACGTCGACCACCTCGCGATCGGCCCGGCGGGCGTCTTCGCCGTCAACTCCAAACGGCACCGGGGAAAGACCGTCTGGTACGGGGACCGGGCCATCACCGTCAACCGGACACCCACCCGCCACGTCGTCATCAGCCGTTCCGAAGCCCGCCGGGTCTCCCGGGTCCTCTCCCGGGCCTGCGGCTACCCCGTCCCCGTCCGGCCCGTGATCGCCGTGGTGCACTCCGCGAAGCTCACGGTGAAGGGGACGGACCCGCCGGTGCTCGTCCTGGACGCCGCCCGCATCGACCGGGTCCTGTCCGGACTGCCGGCCACTCTGATGCCCCGACAGGTGGCCCACGTCTACGCCGTGGCCAGGTCCCCCCGCACCTGGACCGGATGAACCGTCACACCGGCACGGCAGGACGCGGATCGCCGTGGAAGACCTCACGGGTGTGCCAGGCGCGGTGTTCGGCGGCGACCGGACGCGCACCCGGCTGCGGTCCGACGAGGGGCCGGCCGGCGAGCGCTGTGACCTGCTCGCGGGCGGCGCTGCTGTGGCCGACGAAGCGCTGCGAGACCAGGACGCGGTGTCCGTCGTCGATGCCGAGGACGCCCTTGTCGAAGAGCTTGTGGTGCAGCGAGCACAGGCACAGCCCGTTGTCGACCTCGTCGGGGCCGTGGAAGGCCCACCACCGCACATGGGCCGCTTCCAACCCGACCGGTGCCGCACCGATCCTCCCGTCGTAGCCGCAGAAGGCGCACCGGTACTCGTAGGCGGTCAGCACCGACTCCCGCATCCGCCGGTCCCGCTGCCGGCGCGCGGGGGAGAGCCGCCCGGCGTCCACCGGCTCGGGGTCCAGGTCCAGGCCGACCGCCTCGCACAGCTCACCGTGGAGCGAGGGAGGGAAGTGCAGGTCGAGCAGGGCCCGCGCCATCCGGTGCAGCAACTCCGGCTCCCGCCGCAGCGCGGCCCTGAGGTCGGGCGCGAGCCGGCCGGTGGCCCCCGTCTCCCGCAGGTCCCGCAACCCGGTGCCCGGACTCCCCGGACCGAGGTCGGTCCGCACCTCCCACACCCCGTCGCCGACCAGGTGGTGGAAGGGGTAGGCGGGCGTCGTCCGGTGCGGAGGACCGTACTCCGCCAACAGCCGCTGCAAGTCAGCCTCCACCGCGCTGTACCGCAACTCGTCGTCGGCGTCCTCCTGGAACCGGCCGAACGCGTACAGCAACAGCAGCGGCTTGTGCGGCGCCCGGGCCCCGCCCCTGGTCCACTGCCTCAACTTCGCGGTGCGCTCGACCCAGTCCATGGCTTGTGATCGTACGACGGGGTCGGCGCCGGGGATCCGGTCCGCGAGGCCCAGCACAAACCCCCGTGCCCCCGGGTCACCGACGTGGGGGCACAGGGGAAGCGGGGGGGGGCGGGGCAGGGCAATCGTCGTCACCGTGACCGGCGCCGCCCGCGGTCTTCGAAGAGGCGGTCAGCCTCGCTTCCAGGTCATCCCGACCGCCAACGATTGCGCCCGTCCGAGCCGGGCCCGCACACCATGGGAGTACCCGCCCTGGTCACACCGACGGCACCGGGTGGCGAGCAGAACGACCCCGGATGCACGGTCGACGCCCCGCCCCCGCCGCTCGTGGACGAACCCCCACTGCCGGTGGACGAGCCCCCACTGCCGGTGGACGAGCCCCCGCCGCTCGTGGACGAACCCCCACTGCTCGTGGACGAACCCCCACTGCTCGTGGACGAGCCCCCGCCGCTCGTGGACGAACCCCCACTGCTCGTGGACGAGCCCCCGCCGCTCGTGGACGAACCCCCACTGCTCGTGGACGAGCCCCCGCCGCTCGTGGACGAACCCCCACTGCTCGTGGACGAGCCCCCGCCGCTCGTGGACGAACCCCCACTGCCCGTGGACGAACCCCCGCCGCTGCTGGACGGGCCTCCGGTGGAGGTGCTTCCGCCGACCGGACCGGTGTTGCGGTCGTCGGTGAGGTCCCGGTAGTCCGGGCGACCGTCGTCGTCCTTGTCCCCGAGCCGGAGCCCGGTCGTGGAGCAGCCGGCGTCGGGGTGCGCGAGCCCGAGGGTCACCTCGGCGGTGATGTCCTCGCCGTCCGCCGGGTCCTGTTCGCACACGCGCCAGGTGTCGTGATCCCCCGGTAGCTCGTCGTTCACGTAGTGGGACTCGGCTTCGATCGCGTCTTCATCGACCCCCAGGCCCGTCAGGGCCCTCACGGAGTCCCGCCAGGTCTCGTCCAGCAGGTCCGGCATCGTGGGCCACGGGATCTCCGCGCCGTCCTTCCCGGGACAGGGCTCGCCCGTCTTGACGGCGGCGAAGTCGATCAGCTTCCGTCCGTCGTCGTGGTCGGCCTTCTGGAAGCACACCACCCAGTCGGACCGCAGGAGGATCGAACGGCTCTCGGCGGACGCGTCGTGGAGGCCGGTGGTGTATCCGGAGTTGCGGGCCGCTGCCTCCGCCTCGTGGAGGGGCCGGCCCCGGTAGTCCGGCACTTCCGGCTCGGCGGCAGGGCTCGGGGGAGCCTTCGGGGACGGTGTGCGAGTCGCTTCCGCCGTGGGCTTGGCATCGCTCTCGTCGAGCTGCCCGCCCAGACCCGAGCCGAGCACCAGCAGGACCAGCGCCCCGAGGTTCGCACCCAACTTGGCGAACCAGCGCCACGGCGGCAGGATCCACAGCAGGACGACGACGGCGATCAGCGCGAGAAAGCCGAGGGGGAAGCTGAACGCGCCGATCAGGGCGACCAGTGCGAGCATCCCCAGCGCGGCGGGGCTCGTCTTCCACCAGGGTCTGGCCGGAGAAGCCTGAGGCGACGGTAAGGGTGCGGAGTCGTACGGGTTCATCTCAGGGCTTCCTGGGTCTGCCGGGTACGTGGACGATCCGGATGTGCGCACGCATGTGCCCTGTTCACGGATCGATGCAAGACGCCCGACTTTAGTGGAGTTTAGGGTGCGGTGAGGCGGCCTCCCGGACGTTCGGATGCGCCCGCAGTGAGTCGCACGGCGGGTGAGAGGGACAGGAGCGCAGGCTCCCCGCCGACAACGAACAACCCCCAGGTCGTCGACCTGGGGGTTCGTGGTGGAGCGGGTGACGAGAATCGAACTCGCGCTCTTAGCTTGGGAAGCTCGGGTTCCTTGGCGGCGGTTGCTGCGCTGACCTGCGGCGGGGTGGTGCTGGAGCCCCGCACCACCCCAAGGCAAGTCCCCCCTGTTCCCCGCAGTTCCCTACCGGACCTGGCACGCGAGTGGCACGGGCTCTCGTCTCATACGTCCCTTGGCGAAGCTGTGCCGGGCAGGTTTGATCCTCGGCCGACGACAGTCAGCCACGACGGTGGGTGCGCCGACCGACCACGCACGCGTGTGCCTCGGCGCACCCCCACCAGCCTCAGCCACGTTGCCATGCCGTCGACCAGGGCGAGCTGCGCTGACGGGCGTGGACTGACCGTACGAACTTCTGATCCGTAGCTCAATGTGGATCGGTCGGTGACGGTCATACCGGCTGTGCCACAGCCTCAGGAGGGTGCTTCCGAGTGGGTCTGGTCGCTGCGGTTGCTGTACTTCGCTGCTGTACAGCCGAAGCCTGTGGCGGGCTGCTCAGGTCACCGATGGGATGCCACTCAGGACCGCCGAAAGCAGGCGACGCCGCCCCTGAAGTGACACATAATCTAGCCAGGGTGACAGGGGAGGGTCCGCACGTGAATACGTTCTATGCGCCACTCGCAGGACTCATTCCGAAAGAATTCGAAGAACGCATACAGGACGAAGATTACAGTCTAGTCCCGCGAAAATGGGACGTTAGCTTTTTCGATTGGGCGGAACTGGGCAGCAAGCATAAACTGCACATCCCGTACACGGTCGGCGACATGCGACTTAAAGGCTGCAACATGGAGCTTGCGATCACCGCAGAATCCATCGAGGAGGCGCAAAGTAAGATCTTGCCTTTTCATGTCATGATGTACGCTCGGGGGATTCACCCATTCTCGGTCCAGTTTGTGTCAAACTATTCCGTGAATGACTATGCGGGAATCAACTCTCGGAAATCGAGTTACGGCCTCGACAGCCTCCCGGAAGGTTTGCGAACTGGCATCACCAGCGCTACCGCGTCGGTGGAGATCTGGGGCGCTCCGTACACCTCCGGCTCTGGATCTCGCAGAGGTGGCCTCACACGGTCGCTGACGCCGGAACTGTTTGCGCAGGTTGTAGATGACGTGCAGCGATGGAAAGAGCTTCGCGATAAGTACCCTGTCTGCCTGTTCCTTGAACGCGTCCTGACTTCTAGCCCTGTCGTCTCTGATACTGGGCAATCACTTCTTCACGTCTGGACTGGCCTGGAATCAATCTTCCCTAAGGTTCAGTCCGAGGTCAGCTTCCGACTCGCTCTTTATCTAGCTCAGCTTCAAGCATCTTTGGGCGATAGGAAAGACTTCTTTCAGCGGGCGAAACGATCGTACGGCGATCGATCGAAGGTTGCCCATGGTGGCGCGATCAAGACCAAAGCCGGAGAGGACCCATGGCTGGAAGCTTGGAGTATTTTGACCCACACGGTGTGCGCGATGCTTGAGCGTCGCAGAGTTCCAACCGAAGAGGAGTTGATCGAAGAGCTTCTAGTGGCAGCTGATGCGAGTAATTGAACTGGCGGCCATGCCGGAGATCTCGTTTCAACCACCACTCACCTGGGAGCCCCACGACGCCCGCCCCACTCCGGCCGGCAGGCGCGAACAGCGCCCCTCCCATCCCGGAGTCTGAGCGCCCCCGCCGGAGGCATCCTCTTGAAGCCGCAGGCTTGGTGCTCGTCTCATGCCCCACGGGCCTACACAGCGGGCGCGCGTCGGCGCAGCGCGGGCGGAGCGGGCCGAAGGCAGGAGCGGCGCCCGGAGCGGAGCCGGGAAGCGCGCCCGGCGGAGCGGAGCGCAGCCGGGGGCCTTGAACCCGTAGAGAAAGTTGTAACTCACCCGGTCAGGCGAGGCCCGAAGCCAGAGGCAGGGCAAGGGAGTTCGGCGGCCTCGAAACCTGCCCGCACCAGGAAAACCACCGGTCTGATGGTCCATACGAGACGGACGTCGGCGTGAGCCATCGTCACGGTGCAGGGTTCGGAGCGGAGGAGGGTCAGCCTGGTGTGCACGCGGCCCTCGGACAGCCAGTGCCATGCTGTGTCGGAAGCGTCCTCGTCCAAGATCGGGAAGATGGTGCGGAGCGTGTCGGCGATCCAGCGGTCTGCTTGGCGTGCCGTGTAGGCGTCGAGGGTCCCCAGTAACGCTGACTGTCGCCGACTGGTGAGGTCTTGCGACCAGCATGCGCACCGGTACCCCCGTCTGGTCACGTCGTCCCGCACGGGCGGCCTTCTCCACGCGGGTCCGCGTACAGCTCCGCCGTGACGGTGTGGCCGTGGTCGCTGTCGTGGACGACGACCCGGTGGGCGATCGCGCTGACCATGCCCAGTCCCCTGCCGTGTTCGGCGTCCTGGTCCTGGTCGTGCCCGACCTTGGGGGTTCCGCCGACGCCCCCGTCGTCGGTCACGGACACCGCGACCACCTGTGCGGAGACGCAGACGGCCAGATGGAAGCTGCCGTGTTCCCGGCCACTCGCGGTGTGGAGGATCGCGTTGGCGCTCAGCTCGCTCACGATCAGTTCGGCGTCGTCGGCCAAGGGTGATCCACGCAGGATGTCACGGGTCCAGCGGCGGGCGCGGCTGACCTCTTCGGGGAATCCGGGGCAGGACAGTCCCCAGACCCTCGATGTACTCGTATACTCGTGCATACAAGTTCCTTCATGCTGGTAGGCCGCCATGTGTAGCGGGTTCGGGCTAGACGAGTTTCACGCCGTCGTGGGCGCGGATGGCGGGCGGGTTCGCCGTGTCGAGTGCGTCCAGAACGCGGATCGCGTACGCCTCGTCGGCGAGTTCGATCACTTCTTCGCGGGTGGCCCACCGCAGTGCGCGGGTCTCGTTTCCGACGGCAGGTGTGCCGTCGGCGGCCTCGCAGCGGAAGACCAGCGAGACGATGAGGCCCTTCATGTTCTTGTAGACCCCGGTGAGCGTCGCGGGAAGCATGATCTTGATGCCGGTCTCTTCGAGGACTTCGCGTTGCAGTGCCTCGGGTACGGTCTCCTCGCGTTCGAGGACTCCGCCTGGCGGTTCCCAGTGGCCGTTGTCACGTCGCTGGATCAGCAGGGCCCGGCCCTGGTCGTCCACGATCACCCCCGCGACGCTCACGGAGTGCGGACGGTCAGTGCTCACGTTCCACGGGCCCTCTCAGCTGACTAGGCTCTCCACCGTAGCAACAGGACCCAGCTACTCGTCTAGACGCCTAAAGGAGTACACATGCCTTCGATCCCCTCGAACGTGCTCGGGGTGCTCGACCCCACGAGCGACCGTGCGGTGTTCCGGCAGATCGCTGACCAACTGCGTGAGGCGATCGACCGCGGGCGGTTCAAGGAGGGGGAGAAGCTGCCCTCCGAAGCCGAGCTCGTGGAGCACTACGGGGTGTCCCGGATGACGGTGCGGAACTCCTTCTCCGTCCTCCAGGGGGAGGGCCTGGTGCACGCGGAGCACGGCAAGGGCGTGTTCGTGCGGCCCCGTCCGCCGGTGCGGCGGCTGGCCTCGGACCGGTTCGCCCGCCGTCACCGCGAGCAGGGGAAGTCGGCCTTCATCGTGGAGGCCGACGCGGCCGGCAGCCACCCCCAGGTCGACGGCTTGGAGGTGAAGGAGGAGAAGGCGAGTCAGGACGTCTCCACCCGGCTCGGCTCGGTGCGGCGGGTGCTGGCCCGGCGCCGCCGCTACCTCCTGGACGGTCGGCCGGTGGAGTTCGCCACCTCGTACCTCCCCCTCGACATCGCCCGCGGCACACCCATCGCCGAACCCAACCCCGGCCCCGGCGGGATCTACGCCCGACTCGAAGAACTCGGCCACCGCCTCGACCACTTCGAGGAGGAGATCCGTGCCCGGATGCCCTCGCCCGCCGAGGTGAAGACGCTCCGACTGGCCTCCGGCGTCCCGGTGATCCACCTGATCCGGACCGCCTTCGACACCGAGGGCCGGGCCGTGGAGGTCTGCGACACCGTCATGGCGGCCGACGCCTATGTGCTGTCGTACCGACTCCCGGCAACGTGACGATCCCCGAGTCGGCGGCGGAGGGGCAGCGAAAAGGCCCGGGTCGACGACCTGGGCCTTGACTGTGGAGCGGGTGACGAGAATCGAACTCGCGCTCTCAGCTTGGGAAGCTGATGTTCTACCATTAAACTACACCCGCGAGTGCAACCGGCTGAACCGGTGATGCATCGCCGCTCACTCTACCCCATCCCCGTCACCAGGTGTTCCCGCCTGTGCGGCCCGGTGTTGCGGCGTGCCGGACGGGGGTGCGGGCGGCCGGAGTTGGGGGCGGTACGGTGGGCGCGCGCGGAGCGTGCGGGTGGGGTCCCCCGGTGCCGGAGCGCCGTCCGGGAGACGTTCTGTTCGTCCCGTATTGTTCCGCTTCGTACCGGCCTGGTGGGCGTCCAGGTGGCTGCCCGGACGGCCGGCGTCAGACGCGGCTCGTGGGAAGGGACTCGAAGGACTTGATGGAGCGCACCGTGGTCCGTTGTGCCGAAGGGCACGTGTTCAGCACCGCTACGTTCCCGATGCAGCAGGCCGGGCGACTCGGCCCCGGGCGGCTGCTGCGCTGCCCCCGCTGCGCGCGGCTCCGCAGCGCCGTTCCGGTGCCTCCCGGCAAGCGGTAGCCCCACGGCGCGGGACCGGCGGACGGGTTCCGCCGGTCGGCCCGCCGGTGCGCCGATCTGCCCGGCGGCGCGTTCGGCGGGCCGCACTGCGTATCCTCGGGGGGTGCTTCTCTCAGACAAGGACATCCGGGCCGAGATCGACGCAGGACGGGTGCGCATCGACCCGTACGACGAATCGATGGTGCAGCCGTCGAGCATCGACGTACGGCTGGACCGCTACTTCCGGGTGTTCGAGAACCACCGGTACCCGCACATCGACCCCTCGGTCGAGCAGGCGGACCTGACCCGGTTGGTGGAGCCCGAGGGCGACGAGCCGTTCATCCTGCACCCGGGCGAGTTCGTGCTCGCCTCGACGTACGAGGTCATCTCGCTCCCCGACGACCTGGCCAGCCGGTTGGAGGGCAAGTCCAGCCTCGGGCGGCTCGGACTGGTGACCCACTCGACGGCCGGGTTCATCGACCCCGGGTTCTCGGGGCACGTCACGCTCGAACTCTCCAACCTGGCGACGCTGCCGATCAAGTTGTGGCCCGGGATGAAGATCGGGCAGCTGTGCATGTTCCGGCTCAGCTCGCCGTCCGAGTTCCCCTACGGCACCGAGCGCTACGGCTCGCGGTACCAGGGCCAGCGCGGCCCGACCGCCTCGCGCTCCTTCCAGAACTTCCACCGGACCCGGGTGTGAGCGGCGAGGCCGCGACGGGCGGCGGCGTGCGCGAGAACCTCAGCTACGAGCGGTTCGGCACCGCCGTCCGCGAGCTGGCGCAGACCATCGCCGACGACGGCTACCGGCCCGACCTGATCCTCTCCATCGCGCGCGGCGGGGTCTTCGTCGCGGGCGGGCTGGCGTACGCGCTGGACTGCAAGAACCTGCACCTGGTCAACGTCGAGTTCTACACCGGTGTCGGCACCACGCTGGAGATGCCGGTGATGCTGGCGCCGGTGCCGAACGCGATCGACTTCACCGACAAGAAGGTGCTGATCGCCGACGACGTCGCCGACACCGGCAAGACGCTGAAGCTGGTGCACGACTTCTGCCTCGACCACGTGGCGGAGGTGCGGTCCGCGGTCGTCTACGAGAAGTCGCACTCGCTGGTGAAGTGCGAGTACGTGTGGAAGCGCACCGACGAGTGGATCAACTTCCCGTGGAGCGTCGAGCCCCCCGTCCGCCCGACGGGCGCCCCGGTCACCCCGTCCCGTGAGGCGCTGTAGGGCCACCGGCCGACGGTACGGCGACGGCCCGGGCGGGAGTGATCCGCCCGGGCCGTCGCCGTACCGTCGTCGTCCGGTCGGGTCAGAAGGTGCCCAGCTTGATGATCGACAGCAGGGCGACCAGCTGGATCGCCGAGGCGCCCAGGGCCTTCGGCCAGGGCAGGTCGTGCGACTTGCTCACCATCAGCGTGAACAGCGCGCCGGCCGCGACCCAGGTCGCCCAGCCGACGATCTGCACGAAGGGCGCGTCGCCGCCCAGGAACATGGCGAACAGCAGGCGCGGGGTGTCGGTGATGGCCATGATCAGCATGGAGAGGCCGACCGTGGGCTGCCAGGCGCCGTCGCCGCCGAGCTGCCGGGCCAGGGTGTGGGTGACCGCGCCGAGCACGAAGGAGCCGATCACCATGACGACCCCGGTGATCAGGACGTACGGCACCGCCGAGGACAGCGTCGAGTCGAGCACGTCGGTGCGGGCCTCGTCGAAGCCGAAGACCGCGAGCATGCCGTAGAGGAAGGCGACGACCAGGGCCGGGCCCCACACCGCGTAGTCCCGCATCCGCAGGAAGGTCGCGGAGGGGCGGGTGACGATGCCCGTCAGTAGCTCCTTCCAGGGCAGCGGGGGGCCGGCCGGGGGCGCCGCGGCCTGTCCGGCGCGGTAGGTCCCGCCCTGCTGGTAGGGGTCCTCGCCGACGGCGAACGCCTGGGTGTGGCCGGGGTTGTTGGCGGCGTACGGGTCGGGTCCGCCGTGCTGCTGTTGCTGGTGGTTGCTATCGCCGAAGTACTCGGGTTCGCCGTGGCCGCCCGGGCCGTGACCCTGGGGCTGGGGCCAGCCCCCGCCGGGCCCGGCGGGCCGCCCGTGGTCCTGGTACGGGGGTTGGCCCCCGTACTGCTGGGGCTGCCCGTACGGTGCCTGACCGTGGGGGCCGCCGCCCGGGCCGGGCGCGGGCGGGCCGCCGTACGGGGGCCGGGGGGCCTGCTGTCCGTACGGCTGCTGCTGCGGGGGCTGCTGCCCCCGCCCCTGGGGTGCGCGGTTGTTGTCCCGGCCGCGTCCGATCCTGAATCCAGCCACGTCCTCGAACGTACCCGGTCCGGCGTGGCGGCGTGCCGGAGCGGGGCCCCGGCAGGGGGGTTTGCGGCCGAGCTGTGACATCCCCTAAGGGGGCCGGGAGCGGGGCTCGTTCGGGCGGGTGAAGGGGGCGCGGGCGCTCCTTCGGGGGGCGTAGTACCCGAGGGGGACGCCCCCGGGTACTCGGTGCGCCGGCCTACTCGTCGATGACGGCGCCGAAGCGGCCCGCGTCGGAGGCGGGGCGGCCCGCGCCGAAGGCGGTGGCGCCCTCGGCGGTGACGCCGCCGGGGGCCGCGGGCAGCAGCCACACCCGTCCGGCGTCCCGGTCCTCGCCGGGCGCGGCGACCAGCAGGGCGTACTGTCCGCGCCGGTCGGGGCCGGTGAAGCGGAGCTGCTCGCCCCAGGCGTCGCCGCGCTCGGCCCGGCCGGGCAGGTGCCGGGAGTCCTGGGTCCAGTGGGAGCTGCCGCGGCCGGTGAGTCCGGTGGCGGAGCCGCGCAGCACCCACACCGCGCCCGCGTCGGCGGTGGCGCCCACGTCCTCGCCGGCCGCGCCGACCGCGACGTCGGCGTAGCCGTCGCCGTCCGCGTCGGCCACGGACACGTCGCTGCCGAAGCCGTCGCCGGCCTCGTCGACGCCGGCGACGCCGGGGGAGTCCTGGGTCCACCACTGGGGGCGGGCGGAGGGGCCGTCCGGTCCGCCGTAGCGGACGGTGATGCCGCCGCCGTGCCGCAGCGGGCCGCCCGCGTGGGCGGGGTGTCCGGAGACCAGGTCGTCGTAGCCGTCGCCGTCGATGTCGCCGGAGGCGGCGATCTGACCGCCGGTCAGCTCGCGGGCGAACACGGGGCCCCGGGCGCCGCCGGTGTAGTAGGCGGAGCGCGGGTGGGCGGGCGAGCCGTCGCCGCGCACTCCGGTGACGACGAGGTCGGCGAGGTCGTCGCGGTTGTAGTCGCCGGTGGTGAGGGCGCGCGGGAGGAGGGCCCGGCCGCCGGTGAGCGGGGCGCGTTCGATCGGCTTCGCGCCGGCGCGCACGGCGGCGTGAGTGCCGGCGGTGCCCATCGGGGCGATGCCGCCCGGGGTGTCGCCGCCGGGCGGGCCGCCGTCGACGGGCGGGGGCACCGGGGCCCAGGTGAGGCGTTCCAGGCCGCCGGTCCCGGAGCCCACGACCAGCAGGTCACCGGGGTGGGCGGCGCTGAAGCGGGCGGCGGCGAGGGCGGTGCCGAACCGGGCGCCGGGGCGCAGTTCGCGGGCCCGGACCCAGGTGGCGGAGCCGGTGAGTCCCTCCGGGCCGCCCCACAGCACGGTGACGCCGCCCGCGTCCCGGCGGCCGCTCAGGTCCTCGCCGGGGGCGGCGACGACCAGTTCGTCGTGGAGGTCGCCGTTGAGGTCGCCGGTGGCGAGGGCGGCGCCGAAGCGGTCGCCGCGCTCGGGTTCGCCCGGTATGCCGGGGGTGGCCTGGTTGATCCGGACGGAGCGGGCGGCGGCCGGGCCGCGCTCGGAGCCGTAGCGGACGGTGACGTGTCCGGCGCCGCGGGCCCCGCGGACGGTGGCCTCGGGTGCGGCGATCACGGTGTCCTCGTGGCCGTCGCCGTTGAAGTCGCTGTTGCGGTCGTGGGCGTACGTCCCGCCGGGGGTCCCCGCGTGGGCCGGGGTCGCCACGGTGAGGCCCGCCCCGGCCGCGAGGAGGAACGAGGCCGCGGCGAGAGCGGTGGCCGATCGTTTGTTGCGCACGTACAGCTCCTGTGGAGGATGGGTGTCCGGGCGGGCGGGGGTGGTGGCGGGGCCCGGTCCCGTCCGGCCTCTGTTCGACTGGGGGGCCCGCCGGAAGGGTTGCACGACACCCCGGTGCGCGTACGGCGTTGGCGGTACCGGTCGTACGTCAGGGGGCGGGACGGGGGAGGTGCGGGGAGTCCGCCCGGCGTACGACCGATACGTCCGGCTGTGGGTTTCCGGGGCGGGGTGGCGGGGCAGGCGCGGGGCCGGGTCCACCGCGCGGGGTGGACCGGGCCCGGGGGGCGTGCGCAGTGGTACGGGTCAGGCCGCGGGCTCCGGTTCGGGGGCGCCGGCCTCGGCGGGGCCGCCGGCCGGCGGCTCGTCGGCGGGCGTCCGCACCGATTCCAGCAGGAGTTGGGCGACGTCCACCACCTGGAGCGACTCCTTGGCCCGGCCGTCGTTCTTCTTGCCGTTGACCGAGTCGGTGAGCATCACCAGGCAGAACGGGCAGGCGGTGGAGACGATGTCCGGGTTCAGGGAGAGCGCCTCGTCGACCCGTTCGTCGTTGATGCGCTTGCCGATCCGCTCCTCCATCCACATCCGGGCGCCGCCGGCGCCGCAGCAGAAGCCGCGTTCCTTGTGGCGGTGCATCTCCTGCTGCCGCAGGCCCGGGACCTTGTCCATGATCTCGCGCGGGGGCGTGTAGACCTTGTTGTGCCGGCCGAGGTAGCAGGGGTCGTGGTAGGTGATCAGGCCCTCGACGGGGGTGACCGGGACCAACCGTCCCTCGTCGATGAGGTGTTGCAGCAACTGGGTGTGGTGGATGACCTCGTACTCGCCGCCGAGTTGCGGGTACTCGTTGGCGATGGTGTTGAAGCAGTGCGGGCAGGTGGAGACGATCCGCTTGGCGGAGGCGGGCTTGCGGGTGCTCTCGTCCTCGTCGTCCTCGCCGAAGGCCATGTTCAGCATGGCCACGTTCTCCTGGCCGAGTTGCTGGAACAGCGGCTCGTTGCCGAGACGCCGGGCGGAGTCGCCGGTGCACTTCTCCTCGCCGCCCATGATGGCGAACGAGACCCCGGCCGTGTGGAGCAGCTCGGCGAACGCCTTGGTGGTCTTCTTCGCCCGGTCCTCCAGGGCGCCGGCGCACCCCACCCAGTACAGGTAGTCGACCTCGCTCAGGTCCTCCAGGTCCTCGCCGACGACCGGGACCTCGAAGTCGACCTCCTTGACCCACTCCAGGCGCTGCTTCTTCGCCAGGCCCCAGGGGTTGCCCTTCTTCTCCAGGTTCTTGAGCATCGTGCCGGCCTCCGAGGGGAAGGCGCTCTCGATCATCACCTGGTAGCGGCGCATGTCGACGATGTGGTCGATGTGCTCGATGTCGACGGGGCACTGCTCGACGCAGGCGCCGCAGGTGGTGCAGGACCAGAGCACGTCCGGGTCGATGACACCCTGCTCCTCGGCGGTGCCGATCAGGGGCCGCTCGGCCTCCGCGAGCGCGGCGGCCGGCACGTCTCCCAGGGCCTCGGCGCTCGCCTTCTCCTCGCCCTCCATCGTCTTGCCGCCGCCGGCGAGCAGATAGGGCGCCTTGGCGTGCCCGTGGTCGCGCAGCGCCATCACCAGCAGCTTGGGGGAGAGCGGCTTGCCGGTGTTCCAGGCGGGGCACTGCGACTGGCAGCGCCCGCACTCGGTGCAGGTGGAGAAGTCGAGCAGGCCCTTCCAGGAGAAGTGCTCGACCTGGCTGACGCCGTAGACGTCGTCCTCGCCCGGGTCCTCGAAGTCGATCGGCACGCCGCCGGAGGTCATCGGCAGCAGTTCGCCGAGCGCGGTGCCGCCCTCGGCGCGGCGCTTGAACCAGATGTTGGGGAAGGCGAGGAAGCGGTGCCAGGCCACGCCCATGTCGGTGCGGAGCGCGACCGTGATCATCCAGATGAACGAGGTGGAGATCTTGATCGTCGCGAACAGGTAGACGAGGTTCTGCTGGGTGCCGACGTCCAGTCCGCGGAAGGCGGCCACCAGCGGGTACGACACCAGGAACGCGGCGGTGTACCCGTCCACGTGGTGCAGGGCGCCCTCCAGCCCGCGCAGCACCAGGATCGCGAGGCCGATGACCAGGATGACGTACTCGACGAAGTACGCCTGGCCCATGTTGGAGCCCGCGAAGCGGGACTTGCGGCCGGCCCGGCCCGGCAGCGAGAGCTGACGGATCGCCATCAGCACGAGGATGCCGAGGACGGTGAGGGCGCCGATCAGTTCGGTGAAGACCTCGTAGGGCGCCCAGGTCCCGATGAGCGGCAGGGTCCAGTCCGCCCGGAACAGCTGCCCGAAGGCGTGCACCAGGGTGAGGACGAGGGTGAAGAAGCCGATCGAGACGAACCAGTGGGCCACGCCGACGACGCCCCACCGGTTCATCCGGGTGTGCCCGAGGAACTCCCGGGCCACCGTCAACGTCCGCTGCTTCGGATCGTTCGTCCGGGTGCCGGCGGGGACGTCCTGGCCCAGGCGCACATAACGGTAGATCTGGCCGACGGCCCGGGCGAACAGGGCGACGCCGACGGTGGCGAGCACCAACGACACGATGATCGCGGCGAGTTGCATGGCGGCTCCTCGGGCCTGCGAATACAGATTACTAAGCGGTAACTTATGGGGTCTGTCTGAGGGTACCCAGTTATCGCCCCGGGCTGTAGCCAGCCCGCCGGTGATCTCCGTCGCTGGGGTCCCCCGGGGACCTCCCCGCGAACTCCTACCCCCGCTGTGGCGCGGATCACGACCCGCCCGCGAACCGGTCGGCCCGCCCGGAACGACGAGGGGGCGTGAGGGACGAACCGGAGGACGCGCGCACCGACGCCGAACTGCTGGCCGCAGTGGCCGAAGGGGACCGGCGCGCGTTCGAGGAACTCTTCCGCGCCCTCGCCCCCTGGCTGAGGACCCGACTGCGCCGGCGCTGCGCCGACCCCGTCCTGGTGGACGAGGTCGTCCAGGACGTCTTCGTCGAGGTCTGGCGCCGGCGCGAACGGCGCACCGGCGGCCCGCCTGTCGACGACGTGAGCGGCTGGCTGTGGCGGGTGGGACAGCGGCGACTGGTCGACGCGCTACGGGCCCGGGAACGCCGGGGGCGCCTCCTCGGCCGACTGCGGGGACTCCCGCGCCTCCCCGCCGACTCGGCGGAGGACGAACTCCTGGCCGAACTGGGCGGCGGCGCCCTGGCGGCTGTCGCCCGCCTCCCCGACGAACTGCGGTCCGTCGTCCGGGCCACCGCACTCGAAGGACTCACGGTCCGGGAGACCGCCGACCGACTGGGCATCCCGCCCGGCACCGTCAAGTCCCGGGCCCACCGCGCCCGCACCCTGCTCCGACGCCACCTGTCCCCCTGAACCGAACGCCGACGACGTCCACGGGGGGCGCCGTCGACCTCGGCACCCGCCCCGAAGAGAGGCAGCGACCCGTGAACGGGCCACCACCCCACCCCTGCGACCTGTCCGAGCTGTGGCAACGGATCGACCGAGCCACCGACGAGCCCACCCGCAGCCCGCTGGAACGGTGCGTTCTGCGCCTCGGCGTCCCGGAGCACCTCACCCGCCTCTGCGCGGCGATGCCCGCCCTGCGCCGGTCCTGGTGGGGCGGGGCCGCCCTGCTGGTCCTGCTGACCGTGGCCCTCGCCCGCTGGAGCAGCTCCCCCTCGGCGCCGCTGCCGTTCCTCGCCCTGCTGCCCGCCCTGTCGGCGCTCGCGGTCGCCGCCGTCGCCGGCCCGCGCTTCGACCCGGCGTACGTGTGGCTGGCCGTGTCCCCCCGGGGCGGCTTCCGCACCGTCCTGCTGCGCGCCGCGGCGGTCCAGGCACTGGGCCTGCCGCTGGGCGCGGTGGCCGCCGCGGGGCTCCCGCTGCCGTTCCCGCACCTGTTCGGCTGGCTCGTGCCGTCCCTGATGCTGACCGCCGTCTGCCTGGCGCTGTCGAGCCGGATGGACGCCGCCCGCGCCGTCGCCCTGACCCTCACCGCCTGGGCCGGCTGGCTCGTGGTCGGCCACCAACCCGAGCTCCCCGCGGGCACCCGACTGCTGCTGCCCGCCGCCCAACTGGCCATGGCGGCCGTCACCCTGCTGGCCGTCGGCGCGCTGATCGCCCTGCGCGACGGCTTCGACGGCCTCGACCGACCGCGCCGCACGGCCACCGGGAGGACCGCGTGAACTCGCCCGCCACCCCCCGGGTCACCCTGGACGGGGTCGGCGTCCGCTACGGGCGCCGGACCGCACTGCACGAGGTGTCCCTCACCCTGGGACCGGGCGTGACGGGGCTGCTCGGACCCAACGGCGCCGGCAAGAGCACCCTGCTGCGGGTGCTCGCCACGGCGAGCGCCCCGGACACCGGCACCCTGTCGGTGCTGGGCCTCGACCCGCTCACCGACCCCGGCCGGCAGGCCCTGCGCCGCCGCCTCGGCTACCTCCCGCAGAACCCGGGACTGCCCGGCCACTTCACCGCCTTCGACTTCGTCGACTACGTGGCGATCCTCAAGGAGTTCGGCGACCGGGAGGCCCGGCGCACGGAGGCCCGCCGGGTCCTGGAGGAGGTCGGCCTGACCCAGGACCGCAGCCGACGGATCCGGAGGCTCTCGGGCGGCATACGCCAGCGCGTCGCCCTCGCCGCCGCCGTCGTCGGCCACCCGGACCTGCTCGTCCTGGACGAACCCACCGTGGGCCTCGACCCCGAACAACGGCTGCGGCTGCGCGAACTGATCGCCCGACTCGGCGAGGACCGCACCGTTCTGCTCTCCACCCACCAGACCGAGGACGTGGCCGCCCTGTGCCACGCCGTGGTCGTCCTCGACCACGGCCGGGTGACCTTCCACGGCAGCCCCGCCGACCTCACCCGGCTCGCCCGCGGACACGTCTGGAGCAGCGCGGAGCGCGCCCCCGGCGCACTCGCCGCCTGGCGCACCGGCGCCGGAACCTTCCGCAACGTCGGCGACCCGCCGCCCGGCGCGCCCCCGGTCGACCCCACCGTCGAGGACGGCTACCTGCTGCTGCGCCACCGCACCTCCCGGAACACCGCATGAGCGCCGAACGGGCCCCGCGCGCCCAGTGGGCCCTGGCCCGCGTCGAGGCCGCCCGCACCCTGCGCCACCCGGCCCTCCTGACCGCCCTCCTCCTGTACACCGCCCTGCGGGCGTGGCAGGAGGGGAACGGCGGACCGTACGGCCCCTACCCGGTGCTCCAGGACGAGGACCGCCACACCCAGGTCCCGCTGCTCCTGCTGGCCGCGGGCGCCCTGGTCAGCACCCACCTGGCGGCCACCCGGATGCACCGGTACGGGGCCGGGCCGCTCTGGGGGGTGCTCGCCCTCCACCCGTGGCGACGGACCGCCGCCCACCTCCTCGCCGCGCTCCCGCCGGCCGCCCTCGCCGCCGTGCTGGCCGCCGCCCGCACCGCCCGGTACGCCGCCTCCCCCGACGCGGTCGGCAGCCCCGCACCGGCCGAACTGGCCACCGGCCCGGTCGTGGTGCTCCTCGCCGGCTGCGCGGGCGTGGCCCTCGCCCACCTCACCCGGTCGGCCGCCGCCGGCCCCCTCGCCGTCCTGCTCCTCGCCGTCCTGGTGCTCTGCGGCGCGCTGGGGGTGCCCGGCACCCGGTGGTGGGCGCCGGTCGGCGTGGCGGACGAGTGGACGGACCCGCTGCCCAGCGCGCTGATGCACCGGCCCGCCGGCACGCACCTCGGCTACCTGGCCGCCGTGACCGGCGCCCTGGTGCTCTTCGCCCTGGTCCGCGCCGGCGCCCGCGCCCGCGCACTGCGGCCGGCGCTGGCGCTGCTGGCCGTCACCGCCGTGGCCGTCGGCGCCGCCCAGTTCCGGCCCCTGCCCGAGGCCCTGGCGGCCCACCGGCTGGACGTCGAACGCCGGCCGGGGGACCACCAGCGCTGCCGGACCGTCGACCGGGTCACCTTCTGCGCGTTCCCCGAGTTCCTGCCCCGCACCGCGCGGTGGCGAGGGATCACCGACGGCGTCCTCGCCCGGGTGCCGACCGTCGAACGGACCGGCCGCTACGCGGTCCGCCAACGGGTCTTCCTCGACGGTCACCGTGAGGGCGTCGCCCGCCCGGCGCCGCTCGCGGCCTGGGCACGGGACGACGCCCGGCACGGCACGCCCGGCGCGGTCACCGTCGGCACCCGGTGGGACACCGACGACATGGGCGAGGACGCGGTGCTCTCCTTCGCGGTGCGCTTCGCCGACCGGGTGGTCGGCGGCCCCCGCCGCCCCGACGCACCGCCCCGGTCGGGCCGGCTGTGCGGCGCCCGCGCCGTGACCACCCTGTGGCTCGCCGCACAGGCCAACGGGCAGACCGCGGACGCCCTGCGCTCCCTGCACCGGCGCAGCTTCGGCGGCGGCATCGGCCTCACCACCCTGGGCTCGGCCGAACTTTTCTCCGTCGACGCCCCCGCTGCACGGGTCGTCCTGGACCTGCTGGACCGGCCCGCCGACGAGGTCGGCGCCCGGCTGCGGGCGTCCTGGCCCGCACTCGTCGACGAGCGCACCAGCACCGCACGGGCGGCCCGACTGCTGGGCGCGCCGGTGCGCGCGCCCGCGGACACGGCGCGGGGAGAGGAGGGCACCCGGTGCGCGGAACTCTGACCCTGTGCGCGGCCCTGGTGCCGCACCTGATGCGCGCCGCCCCCCGCACCCCGCTGGCGTGCGCGGCCCTGCTGACCCTCGCCACCGGCGCGCTGCCGCTCCTCCTGGAGGTCCGTCTCGGCCCGCAGGAAGCGGCGTCGGCGCTGCGCTGGGCGGCGGTGGTGTGCGCGGTCCCTCTCGCGTTCGCCCTGGACGACCCGGCCGCCGGCACCACCGCGACCCTGCCGTTCCCGCGGACGTTGCGCCGGCTGCTGCGGCTGGCCCTGGTCCTCGTCCCGCTGGCCGTGCTCTGGACGGGGTGCGGGCTGCTGCTGGGGCACGCGCTCGGCCCGGCCGCCGGCCCCGGGCTGGTGGCCGGGCTGTCCCCGGAGGCGGGCGCCCTGCCTGCGGTCACGGTCCTGTCGGCCGCCTTCGGGCTCCGCCTCGGCGGCGGCGAACGGGGCAGCCCCCCGGCCCTGCCGTGCGCGGTGCTGCTGGTCCCGGCCCTCGCCCTGAGCCCGGTCGGCGCCCGCGCGTTCGCCGTGCCGGACGGCGCGTCCTGGGCGGCGTCCCGGTGGCTGTGGACGCTGGCGCTGGTCGTCACCGCCGGCGCCGCGGGCGCACTCCTCGGCGAACGGGGCCCCCGGCGCGCCCCGGGCGCGGGGTGACTGCTCGTGGCCCGGGGCGCCTCACGGGACCGGGAACCACTCCGTGAGCTGTTTGGCGATCGCGGGCACGTCGAGACGGTCCTGGGCGACGGCCTCGACGAACGGGCCCGCCTCCGCGGCCGGCGGGACCGGATGCCCGGCCGGCAGGCCGTTGGCGCGCAGGAAGAAGCGCATGGCGAGCCAGGCGGTGGGCTTGTTGCCGTCGATCAGCGCGTGGTTGCGGGCGATGGCGTGTAGGAGCGCCGCCGCCTTCTCGTGGAGCGTGGGATACAGCACGGCACCGAACACGTGGGTGCGTGGTCGTTCGGTCGCCGAGACGAGCAGGCCGAGGTCGCGCACGCTGTGTGCGGTGCCGTTGATCTTGGCTGCGATGGCCAGGATCTCGTCGAGCTGGACGTGGCGGACTCCGCTCACTTCAGGTAGTCCAGGATCTCCGAGTCGGTGTCCGTCAGCTCGGCCAGGATGTCGTGCACGTTGAGTTCGGCGCGGGCCTCGGCGTCGCGGATCGCTTCGATGGCGAGGGCCTGCTTGCTGCGGCCGGTGCGCTCGGCACGCGCGGTGAGCTTTGCGTCGAGGTCGTCGGGGAGTCGGAGCGTCATCGCCACGCCCACATGATACCGCGCTGGTATCAGGTGATGCCGTGATGCCGGACTCGGATCGGGGCGGTTCTTCGCGGGGACGCACAACGAGAACGTCCCGGACGACATGTCGTCCGGGACGTTCTCGTTGTGGTGGCTGGGGCCGGGATCGAACCGGCGACCTATCGCTTTTCAGGCGATCGCTCGTACCAACTGAGCTACCCAGCCACGCAGTTCACCGAAGTGATCTGCAAGCGGTCCTGACGGGATTTGAACCCGCGGCCTCCACCTTGACAGGGTGGCGAGCACTCCAAACTGCTCCACAGGACCTGGATGTGTGACGAGCGAACTCGCACACGGTGCCCCCAACGGGATTCGAACCCGTGCTACCGCCTTGAAAGGGCGGCGTCCTAGGCCGCTAGACGATGAGGGCTATCGGCCCGCCTGCGCGCTTTCCAGCGCGTCGGGGACGTGAGAAGCATATGGGATGGCGGGAGGTATCGCCAAAACGGTTTGTGGGAGGGGCTGCGGACCGGCCCGACCGGCGCCCGTCCCCTCAGCCCCAGCCGAGTTCGTGGAGGCGGTCGTCGTCGATGCCGAAGTGGTGGGCGATCTCGTGCACCACGGTCACCGCCACCTCGTGGACCACGTCCTCGGGGGTCTCGCAGTAGCGCAGCGTCGGCCCCCGGTAGATCGAGATGCGGTCGGGCAGCACGCCCGCGTACCACTCGCCGCGCTCGGTCAGGGGGGTGCCCTCGTAGAGCCCGAGCAGTTCGGGGTCGTCGGCGGGGGGCTCGTCCTCCACGAACACCGCCACGTTGTCCATGACCCGGGTCAGTTCCGGCGGGATCGTGTCCAGCGCCTCGGCCACCAGCTCTTCGAACGCCTCTCGCGTCATCTCCAGCACCCCACCATTGTCCGGGACGGACGCCGCGACGGCCCAGGGGTCACGCCACCCGGTCGCCCGCCTGCGGCGAGGGCTCCGCGCCGAGCGGTCCGGAGGCCGTCGCCTGGCCCTGCGGCGGCGTCTCCTGGTGCGCCGAGGGCGAGGGTTCCGCCGGTGCGGGCTCCACCGGCTCGGGCGAGGGCGGGGCCGGGTCCGGCGCCGGGGGAGCGGCGGGGGTGGTGCGGGGCGGCGCGGGCGGCGGCTCCGGCGATCGGACGCTGGGTGCGCCGGGCACCACGGGCCGCGGCGGGCGGGTGGCCCGCACGGGCGGCGGTTGTCCGGGGGTGCCCGGCCGGGTGGCTTCCGGGGTGGCGGAGGCGGGGGCGGAGGGGAGCACGGACTCGGTCGCCTTCGGGTCCCCGCTGTGCTGGGTCTTCGCGTCCCGCGGTCCGGAGTGGTGGTCGTAGTCGCCGACGCCCGAGGGGCCGCCGTCGGTCTCCACGGTGCTCCCCCGGACCGGGGGCCCGGGGGAGGGCGTGCGGCCGTCCGGCCGGGCGGTCTCCTCGCCGACGCTGACGCAGCCCGTGGCGGCGACCAGCGCCGCCGCCAGGGCGGCCAGGCGAACGGGGACGGACAGGGAACGCACGGGCCACCTCCGGGGCGGGCGAATTGGCTACGGTTGTCCAACTCCCCGTCCGGGCGCGAGGACACGGAGCACGAGGAGCCGGCGGGGCGGGCGGCCCTCGCCCGTGACGGGCCGGCCGGCGTCCGAGCCGGGCCCGTCACGCGCCAACTCCCGTGCGGGAACAGGGGGAACGGTGTCCGTCCGGACTGTTGCGCGGGGGCGGACGGGGTGCTTGTTGGCGGCTTGGGGGCCTTGGGGTCGTTGGTAGGGCTTTGCGGGATCTCATGGAAGGGAGTGAGGGGGGTCACGCCACACGCATTTGCCTCGGCGGGGCCAAGGTGCGTATGGTGGTAGATCGTTTGATCCCATTTGCCCGGCGCACTCCTCGACAGAGCGAGGAACGAAGCGCGCCGCGTGTGGCGCGTACTCCCTTGCCGTGGCCTAACCGCATTGAGGCGGTCGCTAGCAGCTTCACGGAGTTTGGGCGCGTGCCGTGAACTCCGGAAGGTTCGCATTTCGCATGTCCGTTTCCCCCGCTGACCGTGTTCTCGACGTGGCCGTAGAGCCCGTGGAGCCCGCAGAGTCCGTCGAGAACACCGAGGCCACCGAGAGCACCGAGGACGCTGCGGCCCCCGCCGTCGAGGCCGCGGTGGAGCCCACCGGGTCCGTCGAGTCCGACGACTCCGCGGAGAGCGCTTCCGAGGACGACTCCCCCGAGGCCGCCGTCGAGGACGAGCAGGAGCCCACCATCACCTTCGGTGATCTGGGCCTGCCCGAGGGCGTCGTCCGCAAGCTCGCCCAGAACGGCGTCACCACCCCGTTCCCGATCCAGGCCGCGACCATCCCGGACGCGCTCGCCGGACGGGACATCCTGGGCCGCGGCCGCACCGGCTCCGGCAAGACCCTCTCCTTCGGCCTGCCGCTGCTGGCGACCCTCGCGGGCGGCCACACCGTGAAGAAGCGCCCCCGCGGCGTCATCCTCACCCCCACCCGCGAGCTCGCGATGCAGGTCGCGGACGCCCTCCAGCCCTACGGCGACGTGCTCGGCCTGAAGATGAAGGTCGTCTGCGGCGGCACCTCCATGGGCAACCAGATCTACGCCCTGGAGCGCGGCGTCGACGTCCTGGTCGCCACCCCCGGCCGACTGCGCGACGTGATCAACCGCGGTGCCTGCTCGTTGGCCGACGTCAAGGTCGCCGTCCTCGACGAGGCCGACCAGATGGCCGACCTGGGCTTCCTGCCCGAGGTCACCGAACTGCTCGACCAGGTTCCGGAGGGCGGCCAGCGGATGCTGTTCTCCGCCACTCTGGAGAACGAGATCGACACCCTCGTCAAGCGCTACCTCAACGCGCCCGTCACCCACGAGGTGGACCCCTCGGCCGGTGCGGTCACCACCATGACCCACCACATCCTGATCGTGAAGCCCCGCGACAAGGCCCCGGTCACCGCCGCGATCGCCGCCCGCAAGGGCCGCACCATCATCTTCGTGCGCACCCAGCTCGGCGCCGACCGGGTCGCCGAGCAGCTGCGCGACGCCGGCGTGCGCGCCGACGCCCTGCACGGCGGCATGACCCAGGGCGCCCGCACCCGCACCCTCGCCGACTTCAAGGACGGGTACGTCAACGTCCTCGTCGCCACCGACGTCGCCGCCCGCGGCATCCACGTCGACGGCATCGACCTGGTCCTGAACGTGGACCCGGCCGGCGACCACAAGGACTACCTGCACCGCTCGGGCCGCACCGCGCGCGCCGGTCGTTCCGGCACGGTCGTCTCGCTGGCGCTGCCGCACCAGCGTCGGCAGATCTTCCGGCTGATGGAGGACGCGGGCGTCGACGCCTCGCGCCACATCGTCGGCGGCGGCGGGGTGTTCGAGCCCGAGGTCGCCGAGATCACGGGCGCCCGCTCGATGACCGAGGTCCAGGCCGACTCGGTGTCCGGCGCCGCCAAGCAGGCCGAGCGCGAGGTCCAGGACCTGGCCAAGCAGCTGGAGCGCGCCCAGCGCCGCGCCGCCGAACTGCGCGACGAGGCCGACCGGTTGATCGCCCGCGCGGCCCGCGAGCGCGGTGAGGACCCCGAGACGGCCCTCGCCGAGGCGGCCGAGGCCGCTGCGGCCGAGCCCGCCCCGCAGGAAGCGCCGGCGGCCCCCGTCGCCGAGGAGCGCCCCTCGCACGAGCGTCGTGACGACCGCGGTGGGTTCCGTCGCGATGACCGCCGGGACGAGCGTCGTGACGGTGACCGTGGTGGTTTCCGTCGTGACGAGCGTCGTGACGACCGTGGGCGTGGTGGTTTCGAGCGTCGTGACGACCGTCCGGGCTTCCGCCGGGACGACCGTCGTGACGGCGACCGCGGAGGCTTCCGCCGCGACGAGCGTCGTGACGACCGCGGTGGGTTCCGTCGCGATGACCGCCGTGATGACCGTCGTGACGGTGACCGTGGTGGTTTCCGTCGTGACGAGCGTCGTGACGACCGTGGGCGTGGTGGTTTCGAGCGTCGTGACGACCGTGGGCGTGGTGGTTTCGAGCGTCGTGACGACCGTCCGGGCTTCCGCCGGGACGACCGTCGTGACGGCGACCGCGGAGGCTTCCGCCGCGACGGCGACCGTCCGGAGCGCGGTGGGTTCCGCCGGGACGAGCGTCCGTCCTCCGGCCACCGCAGCGGCCACGACCGCCCCTTCAACCGCGACCGTCGTGACGACCGTCCCTCGGGCGGCCACCGCACCGGCGGCCACGACCGCCCGTACGGCCGTCGTGACGACCACCGGGGCGCCGGCCTCAACCGCCGCGACGACAAGCCGCGCTGGAAGCGCAACGGCTGACCCCGGGTCCGTTCGCTGAACCGGGTGCCCGCCCCTCGTGCCGCCTGTACGTCAAGGGGCGGCACCCGGTTCGCCGTTGTTCGGGTGCGTGCCCGAAAACCAGCACGCACCCGGACGCCGATGGTGTCAGGATGAAGGTGCGCCCCGTGGCGGCGGCCCCGGCCCCTCGTCCACCCGGCCCACCGGACGCCGACCCCGCCACCACCGGGGGACAGGCCCCGCCTGTCCCTGGTGCCCCGCTATGCTCTGCGGGTAGGGGCCGTTAGCTCAATTGGCAGAGCAGTGGACTTTTAATCCATTGGTTGTGGGTTCGAGTCCCACACGGCCTACCACCGGCAGCCAGGGAAACCCTCTGACCTGCGACGGAGCGCCCCGACCGGTTTCCACCGGTCGGGGCGCTCCGTCATTCCCGGCCGCGGGCGCGCGGTGAGGGACCGGACGAACGGGGCGTCGGCGACGGGCTCCGACGCCACCGCGCCCAACGAGCGGGCGGCTGCACGGCGTTGTCGGGCGCGACGGGCGGCGCATGAGCGCCGCACGGGCCGACCCGGTCCGCACGGGACCGGACGGCCGGGCCGGCCCCCGGCGCCCTCACAGGAACTTGTTGCGGCCCGCCCCCGGGCCGGCGGCGGAGCGACGGCCGCGGGCGGGTCGGTGGCCGCGGGGGGCGCGGCGGTCGCCGTCGAGGCCGGCGGCCCTGCGCGCCCAGCGGGCGAGGGTCTCGGCCGGGAGTCCGACGCTGTCGACGATGCGGGCCGCCTTCTCGCGGCAGGCGGGTTCCTGGCAGGCGACCGGGTCGGCGGGTTCGTCCCGGGCTCGGGCGACGGGGCCGGGGGGGAGCGGCAGGGGGGCGGGCGGAAGGTACCGGGCGGTGCAGCCCAGGCAGACGTACCAGGTGCGCATGTGCGTCTCCTAGTGGGATTGGCCGGTCCCGGTGCAGGTCCCGCAGGCCCCGGTCCACCGCCGCACCAAGGGCGTCTGGCTGCCCTCCTCGTCGGTCTCGACCGTGTGCTGTTCGTGTTCGGTGAGTCCGGTGCCGCCGCACGCCGGGCAGGTCTCGTCACTCATGGGCCCAGGATGACGGGCGCCGGGCGGCCACCGTCGAGAATCCGCCGCATCGCCACCCGAACCGGGCAGCTGCCGCGGTGCGCCCGTTGACCGGGTGCCGGGTCCGCCGGGCGGGTGGGTGGGCGATAGCGGAAAAGGCGTGGTCGGAGGGGTCCGGACGTGGTGTAGAGTTGGGTTCACCGACGCGGGGTGGAGCAGCTCGGTAGCTCGCTGGGCTCATAACCCAGAGGTCGCAGGTTCAAATCCTGTCCCCGCTACTCCGTACGAAGGCCCGGAAGCCCTTGCTTCCGGGCCTTCGTCGTGCGCTGCCCTCACCCGTACGGCCCGTACGAGTCGCTGCCGGGCCGCACGGGGGCAAGCCTGGGACGGGCGGCGATCGGTACGCAGGCGGCGGGAGACGGTACGTGGGCCACGGAGGTGCACCGACCGAGGAGGAGACCGCGGAGGCCGGGGCCCGTGCGCGGACGGGGGCCGGCGGGCGTCATCGCCGCGCCCGCCGGGGCAACCGGGTCATCCGGGCGCTTCCGCTGCTGCTGATCGTGGCCGGGGTGTTCTACGACGAGCTGACCCCGTCCCGGATCACCGCCGCGCCCCTGTTGGCGGCGGCGCCGCTGGCCGCCGCCCCCTTCTACGGGCTGCTCGGCACGGTGGCCATCGGGCTCGCGGCCTGCGCCGCCATGCTGGGCGAGCGGTTCGAGGACGGCAACCTGGGGCGGGCCGAGTCCTTCACCGACCTGGCCACGATCGTCGTGGTGTCCGTCCTGGCCGTCGTCATCAACCGGCTCACCCACCGCAGCAGTGCCCGGCTGGCCTCGGCCCGGGAGGTCGCGGAGGCGGCCCAGCGGGCCGTGCTGCCGGAGCCCGCGGCCCGGATCGGCGGCTTCGACATCGCCGCCCGCTACGAGGCCGCGCAGGAGGACGCGTCCATCGGCGGTGACCTGTACGCGGTGCAGGACACCCCGCACGGGGTCCGGCTGGTGGTGGGTGACGTGCGGGGCAAGGGGATGGGCGCGGTGTCGGCGGTGGCGGTGCTCATCGGGGCCTTCCGGGAGGCCGCGGAGCAGGAGGTGACCCTGGAGGCGGTGGCGGGTCGGCTGGAACGCGCCCTCGCCCGGGAGGGAGTGCGCCGGCGCGAGGTCGACGACTTCGAGGGGTTCACGACCGCGGTGCTCGCCGAACTGCCGCACGGTCAGGACGTGGTGCGGATCCTCAACCGGGGGCACCCGACACCGCTGCTGCTGGTCCCGGACGGGGGGTTGACCGTGGTGTTCCCGCGCCGTCCGGCGCTGCCGTTGGGCATGCTCGACCTGGGGGTGTGGCCCGACTCCTGTGACCAGGTGGACTTCCCGCCGGGGGCGACCCTGTTGGTGTACACCGACGGACTGTCCGAGGCCCGGGACGGGCGGGGGGAGTTCTTCGATCCGGCGCGGTGGCTGCGGGGCCGGGCCTTCTCCGGTCCGGAGGAGCTGCTGGCCGCCCTCACCCAGGAGGTCGTCCGGCACACGGGCGGGGGGCCGGAGGACGACCTCGCCATGTTGGCGGTGCGGCGGCCCTGACGCCTCCGGCGGCGGGGGCGGTGCCCCGCCGTCCGGCGGCCTCCCATCAGCCCCCTCACCCCCTGTAGTCACGGCTTCGCGTTCCGATAACAACTGAGTATCCGTCAGGGAAAAAAGTGCCTCGCCGAGGAATATTGTCCGACCGTCAACTCGCCCGGATGCGCCCCTCCGTGTCCTGATAAGTCCCTGCTGTGAGCGCTAACGATCACTCGGAAGCGCTTGGAATCCGAGCCCCGGGTCTATTAACGTTCGATAACGCAGCGCGGTCGTCCCAGCCGTCACAGAGGCGGCTCCGTGCGCACGCGCCGAATCCCGCGAGGGAACCGGGGAACCACCACCTTGGGGTGAATCGGGCCGCCTTCCCGCGAAGGCGACCCGTAGGAGACCTTCCTGCTCCGAACCCGTCAGCTAACCCGGTAGGCGAGAAGGAAGGAAGGAGTACGCCTCAGTGGCGTCCAATCGGCCTGCCCCCGAAGCCCCTCACGCGTCCACGACCGTCGAGGACGGGACCCATTCCCCCTACCAGCGGGTGTACGGCCCCGAGGTCACCGAGGGCGAGGCGCGGGAGGTCTGGAACCCCACCGCCGACACCGTCCGTCCGGTGCGCGGTCGCCACCGCGTCGCCAAGCAGCGCGGCGGGCTCGCCCGCAGCTCCACGGTCCTGGGCGTCGGCGTCATCGCCGCGGTCGGCGCGGGCGGCATCGCCACCGCGCAGGGCGGCAAGCCCCCCATCAAGATTTCGATGCCCGACCTCGACCTCGGCTCGATCATGCCCGGGGACTCCGCCGAGGAGCCCCAGCAGAAGGCCGCCGCCACCCCCGCCGTGGCCCCCCTGACCGGTGCCGGCGTCACCACCGCCGACGCCGCCCGGGGCGCCACCGACGCGGGCGAGGCCCTGCGCACCCGCATCCTCCAGCAGGCCGAGCAGCAGCAGGACCAGGCCGAGGCCGCGGCCCGCGCCGCAGCCGAGAAGGCCGCCGTGAAGAAGGCCGCCGAAGCCGCCGCCGAGGCGGAGGCCAAGGCCGAGGCCAAGGCCAAGGCGGAAGCGAAGGCCAAGGCGGAGGCCAAGGCGGAGGCGGAGCGCAAGAAGGCGGCGGCCGAGGCGGCGGCCAAGGCCGCGCAGGCCGAGAAGGAGCGCCTCGCGAAGCTCGCCAAGAGCTTCACGCTCCCCCTCTCCTCCTACACGCTGACCTCCTCCTACGGGCAGTCCGGTGCGATGTGGTCCTCCGGCGCCCACACCGGCCTCGACTTCGCGGCCGGCGCCGGCACCCCGCTGAAGGCCATCGGCAGCGGCACCATCACCCAGGCCGGTTGGTCCGGCTCGTACGGCTACCGCACGGTCCTCACCCTCGACGACGGCACCGAACTCTGGTACGCCCACCAGTCGTCCATCAGCGTGAGCGTCGGCCAGAAGGTCACCACCGGCCAGTTCATCGGCTCGGTGGGCTCCACCGGCAAGAGCACCGGCGCCCACCTGCACCTGGAGGTCCACCCCGGCGGCGGCGCCGCCGTCGACCCGGCCGCGTTCCTGCGCGGCAAGGGCCTCAGCCTCTGACCCTCCCGGGTCCGAGGCCCCCCGTACCCACCCGTCACCCCCACAGGCGCCCGGCGCACCTCCGCACGCGGTCGTGCGCCCGGTTCCGCGACGGGTGTCCCCCCACACCGCGAGAGCGCCGGCGGACCGGGTTCGTCCCCTCGACGCACCAGGTCCGCCGGTCCGGGGAAGGCGTTGCCGGCCAGGGGTGTTGACTAGCACCATGACCACTCTGCGCCCGCTCGGTCCGTCCGGCCTCGACGTCTTCCCGCTCGCCCTCGGCGGCAACGTCTTCGGCTGGACCGCGGACACCTCCCAGACCTTCGCCGTGCTCGACGCCTACGCCGACGCGGGCGGCAACTTCCTCGACACCGCCGACGTCTACTCCGCCTGGGCGGACGGCAACCGGGGCGGCGAGTCCGAAACCCTGATCGGTCGGTGGATGGCCGCCCGCGGCAACCGCGCGGACGTCGTCGTCGCCACCAAGGTCGGCTCCCACCCCGACTACAAGGGCCTCTCCGCCACCACCGTCAAGGCCGCCGCGGACGCCTCCCTCACCCGGCTCGGCACCGACTACATCGACCTGTACTACACCCACTTCGACGATGTGACCGTGCCGGTGGAGGAGATCGTCGGCGCCCTGGACGACCTGGTCCGCGCCGGCAAGGTCCGGGCCGTCGCCGCCTCCAACATCAGCCCCGAACGGCTCCAGGAATCACTGGACTTCTCGGACCGCGAGGGACTGGCCCGCTACGCGGTCCTCCAGCCCGAGTACAACCTCGTCGCCCGCGACAGCTACGAGGGCCCCCTCCAGCAGGTCGCCTCCCGCAACGGGCTCGCGGCCGTGCCCTACTTCTCGCTCGCCTCGGGCTTCCTCACCGGCAAGTACCGGCCCGGCACCCCCGTCGACAGCGCCCGCTCCGGTTCGGCCTCCCGCCACCTCGCCACCGACCGCGGCCGGCGGGTGCTCGCCGCCCTCGACGCGGTCGCCGCGGAGCGGGGCGCCGAGCCCGCCACCATCGCCCTCGCCTGGCTGGCCGCCCGCCCCACGATCGCCGCCCCGCTGGCGAGCGCCCGCACCCCCGAGCAGCTCACCGCCCTCCTCGCGGTGGCGGAGCTGGAACTCACGGACGCCGAACTCTCCCTGCTCACCGAGGCGTCCGCCTGACGCCCGCCCGGGTCCCGGGCCGCTCGCGGTCCGGGACCCGGAGCGGGTAGGGCCTTCCCCTCCACCGGCTCCCGCCACTGCGGGGCCCGGCCGTGGCCGAAGAAGCCCCGCTCAGGACGGAGTCGGGTCAGCCCTGCCCCTCGGCCGGCCGGCCGAGGGCGGTGCCCGGCGCCGGCACGGGCGCCCAGGGGGACGGTGGCCCGTAACCGGGGTGCCCGTGGGGGAACGGCGCGCCGTAGCCGTACGCGGGCGGGGGCAGTACCGACCAGGGCGCGGTGAGCAGGGCGCCGTGCACCAGGGACGGACGCACGGCGTGCCGGCGGTCCCACAGGGCGTCCAGCAGCCGGCGTTCCCGGGCGAGGAAGTCGGGGCCCGCGGCGCCGCTGGAGCCCCGGTGCCGGAGGAGCGCCAGCGCGGTGGCGTCGTCCTGGTAGGCGCGGACCGTGCGGCGCAGCGGGGCGCCGCCGTGGTGGCGGGCGTGGTCCAGGGCCAGGGTGCGGGCGCGCAGCGAGCCGAGGGCGAAGGGTTCCGGGAAGGCGAGCCAGCCCGCCGCGACGTAGTCGGGCAGCACCTCGCGCAGGACCTTCAGTTCCCGTTGCCGGGTCCGGAGCGTCCACCAGGTCACCACGCCGAACACGGGCACCATGAACAGCCCGTACACCAGGAAGAATCCGGCGTCGCCGAAGGTGGTGGACCCGTTCCACAGGGCGTGCAGCCCCATGGCGAGGAGCAGCCCGACGGCGGGGGCCAGGGCGCGCCGCACGCGTTGCCGGGGCGGCAGCAGTGCGGCCAGCCCGAAGCCGAGGCCGGTGACCACGGTGAACAGGGGGTGGGCGAACGGCGACAGCACGACCCGGACGAGGAAGGTCATCAGGGTGAGGGAGGCCAGCCCGGTGTCCCCGCTGGTGCGGTCGGTGTCGAAGGCGGTGCCGAGGTAGAGGACGTTCTCGACGAACGCGAACCCGGTGGCGGTCACTCCGGCGACCACCACCCCGTCGAGGAGGCGGGTGAGGCCCCGCCGGTGGAACACGAAGACCAGCAGGATGGCCGCGGCCTTGGCGGACTCCTCCACCACCGGGGCGACGACCGTGGCCCCCAGGGTGTCCGCGCCGTCCGGGTCGGCGGTCTCGTCGGCTATCCAGTGGACGGCGTAGCTGTTGGCGACGATGGAGATGAGCGCCGCGGCGCAGGAGCCCCAGGCGAAGCAGAAGGCGGTGTCCCGCCAGGGCCGCGGCGCCACCCGGTTCAGCCAGTGGAAGGCGGCCAGCAGCAGCGGCACCGGCAGCACGGCCAGAGCGAGCCCCACCAGGAACCCCGGGGTCCCGGTCTCCTCGCGGACCAGGGCCAGCAGCACGGTTCCGCACAGGGCCAGCACTCCGGCGCCCGCCCCGATCGTCACGCGCCGCCGCCGCCACCAGCGCGCGCGGGGCGGCGCTGCGGGCGGGGCGGGGGGAAGGTCGGGCAGGGCGGCGGGTGCGGGACCGGGCGGAGCGCCGTCCCCGGTCGGGCGTCGCGCGGGAGTGGTGGCCATCGCCACGACCCTACGGCGCCGTCCGCCCCGGAGGCGATGCCCTAGCGGTCGTCCCCGGCCCGTACCGACCTGCGGAACAGCACGTCACGCACCACGTGCCCCTTCTCCAGCCCCTGACCCTCGAAGCGGGTGCGCGGTCGGAACGCGGGTCGGGGTGCGAAGCCGCCGTCGGCTTGCACGTTCTGGAAGTCGGGGTGGGCGGTGAGCACCTCTAGCATCTGCTCGGCGTACGGTTCCCAGTCCGTCGCGCAGTGCAGCAGGGCGCCCGGCTTCAGCCGGCTCGCGGCCAGCGTCAGGAACTCGGGCTGGACGATGCGCCGCTTGTGGTGCCGCTTCTTGGGCCAGGGGTCGGGGAAGTACACGCGCAGCCCGTCCAGGCTGTCGGGCGCCAGCATCCGGCTGAGCAGGATGATCGCGTCCCCGTTGGCGACCCGGACGTTGTCGAGGCCCGCCTGGTCGGCGAGGCCCAGCAGATGGCCCTGGCCGGGGGTGTGGACGTCCACGGCGAGGATGCCGGTGCCGGGGTCCTCGGCGGCCATCCGCGCGGTGGCCTCGCCCATGCCGAAGCCGATCTCCAGCACCACGGGCAGCCCGCCGAAGAGTTCGCCGAGGTCGAGGACGCGGCTGCCGTCGACGTCGAGGCCCCAGGCGGGCCAGAGGCGGCGGATGGCGTCGCCCTGCCCCCGGGTGACCCGGCTACGGCGGGGCTGGAAGCTGCGGATGCGCCGGTCGAAGTGGGCGCCCGCGGGGTCGGGTGCGGGGCCCTCGCCGGGCGGGAACATCCGCGACCGGGCGGCCGGGCCGGGTGCTGCGGTCGGCTCTGGGTCCGCGGGGGCCGGGCCGGGTGCTCCGGTCAGCGGGGCGCGGGGACTCTGGAGTGATTCGTCATGCTCGGACACAGTGCCTGCGATTCTACGAAAGGCCGGGGCACCGTCGGCTCAGTCGTCGGTGGCGGTCAGCATCCGCAGCGCCCGGCCGGCGACCTCCCGTCCGATCGGCAGGGAGGCCGTGGCGGCGGGGGAGGGGGCGTTCAGCACGTGGACGGTGCGGGGGCCTTCGCGCAGCAGGAAGTCGTCGACCAGGGTGCCGTCCCGCAGCACGGCCTGGGCGCGGACGCCGGCCGCGGTCGGTATCAGGTCGTCGGCGGTGACCGAGGGCAGCAGTCGGCGCACCGCCCTGGTGAACGCCTTCTTCGACAGGGAGCGGTGCAGTTCGCCGCCGCCGTAGCGCCAGTGGCGGCCCGCGATCCGCCAGGAGCCCGGCCAGGACAGGGTGCCGGCCAGCTCCCCGGGGTGCAGGGTGCGCCAGTCGTAGCCCTCGCGGGCGAGTGCGGGGACGGCGTTGGGGCCGACGTGCACCCCGCCGTCGATGCCGCGGGTGAGGTGCACCCCGAGGAAGGGGAAGGCCGGGTCGGGCACCGGGTAGACCAGGCCGCGCACCAGCTCGGGCCGGGCCAGTTCGTAGTACTCGCCGCGGAACGGGACGATCCGGACGTCGGGGTCGTCGCCGCTGAGCCGGGCGATGCGGTCGCAGTGCAGCCCGGCGCAGTTCACCAGCACCCGGCCGCGCAGCACCTCGCCGGTGGCGGTGAGCACGGCGACCCCGCGGTCGGGCCGGCGGTCGATGCGGACGGCCTCGGCGCCGTAGCGGATCTCCGCGCCGGAGTCCTCGGCGAGCCGGCGGGCCACCGCCGGGTAGTCGCAGATCCCGGTGGTGCCGACGTGGATCGCGGCGATGCCCCGCACCGCGGGTTCGGCCTCCGCGATCTGCGTGGGGCCCAGCTCGCGCACCGGGATGCCGTTCTCCCGGCCGCGTTGGACCAGGCCGTGCAGCCGGGGCAGCTCGGCGCGGCCGGTGGCCACGATCAGCTTCCCGGTGACCTCGTGCGGGATGTCGTGTTCGGCGCAGAACTTGACCATCTCGGCGGCGCCGGTGACGGCGTACCGCGCCTTGAGGGAGCCCGGGCGGTAGTAGACCCCGCTGTGGATCACCCCGCTGTTGCGGCCGGTCTGGTGGAGGGCGGGGCCCGCCTCCTTCTCCAGCACGGTGACCCGGGTGCCCGGGGCGGCCCGGGTGATCGCATGGGCCGTGGACAGCCCGACGATACCGCCACCGATCACCAGCACATCGCAGTCGTACGCCACCACGCGCCTCACCTCCCGCTCCCGATAATGCACTGTGCCACTGACAGCGGTGTCAAACCCGACCGGGTCGGTTTTGACGCAGGTCACGTCGGCACGGGGCCCGGAAGGGCTCGACGGGGGCCGCGGAGGGGCCGGCGGACGGAGCGCCGACCGTCACCGGGGCCGGGTCAGGCCGGTGCCATCAGCAGCGGGCGGGCCCGTTCGCGCAGCTCGACCACCCGGGGTTCGTCCCCGTAGGGCTCCAGGCGGTGCAGGAGGTCGCGCACGTACTCGGTGGTCCGCGCGGAGGAGATCCGGTTGGCGACCTCCACGGCGCGCACGCCCTGGGCGCACGCCGCGTCGAGGTTGCCGGACTCCAGTTCGGCGACCGCGGACACCACCAGCCGCAGCCCGTGCGAGCGGACGAACTCCTCGGTGGGCTGGGACAGCGCGTGCTCGGTGAAGCGCCGGACCTCGCGGGGGGCCTTGAGGTCGCGGTAGCACTCCGCGGCGTCCGCGGCGAACCGGTCGTAGGAGTAGAAGCCGAGCCAGGTGGGGTCGTGGTCGCCGTCGCGGGAACGTTCCAGCCAGCCCTCGGCGGCCTTGAGCGCCGTCCCGGCGGCCGCCGCGTCCCCGGCCCGGGCGTGGGCGCGGGCCTCCACCAGGCGGAAGAAGCTCATGGTCCGGGCGGTGGCCAGGCCGCGGTTGCGTTCCAGGGCGGCCTGCGCGAGGTCGACGCCCTCGTCGCCGAAGCCCCGGTACGTCGCCTGGAGCGACATCGAGGCCAGCACGTACCCGCCGAGGGGGACGTCCGCCGCCGCCCGGGCCAGCCGCAGGGCCTGGATGTAGTACCGCTGGGCGGCCTCCTGCTGCCCGGTGTCGAAGGCCATCCAGCCGGCGAGCCGGGTCAGTTCAGCGGCGGCGCCGAACAGGGCGCGGCCTACCTCGTCGGAGTAGGAGCCGAGCAGCAGCGGCGCGGCCTCCACCCTTAAGCACTCGGGCACCATCGAGGAACGCCAGTCGCCGCCGCCGTACTTGGAGTCCCAGCGGCGGGCGTCCTCGGCGGCCTCGCGGAGCTTGGTGACGTCGCTGTGGCCGACCTTCAGCGCGGAGCCGCTGTCCTCGGCCGGGTTGGCCTCCCGGGCGACGGAGTTGTCGGCGGGGGTGATCAGCCAGCGGGAGGTGGGCGTGGCGTACGCGCTCACCGCGAAGGAGCCGGCGAGGGACTGCCAGATGCCGCCACTGCCGGCCCGCCGTCCGGCCAGATCCAGCCGGTACAGCTCGGTCGCCGACTTCACGGCGGCGCCGACGTCCCGGGGGAACGCGAGGCCCACCTCGGGCGCCGGGTCGGCGTCGGCCAGGCCGATCTCGTGCAGGGGGACCGGGCGGCCCAGCTTCTGGCCGATGGCGGCGGCGATCAGGTGCGGGGCGGCGCCCTGCGGCACCATGCCCTTCGACACCCAGCGGGCCACCGAGGTCTTGTCGTACCGCAGCGTCAGACCGCGTTGGGCGCCGAGGTCGTTGACCCGGCGGGCGAGTCCGGCGTTGCTGATCCCGGCGAGGGCGAGTACGGCGCCGAGCTTCTCGTTCGGTCCGCGTTGCTCCCTGGACATGCGCCACCCCTCGACACAGACGGCCGCCGCCGCGGTGCTGACCGCGCGGCATTCGCGTCGCGCCCCCCGGGGGCGTACCGGGTGCCGGCCGCATGAGCGGTTGGCCGTACCCGGAGGTATATGCCCCTGTGAAACACAGACACACACAGCGTAGTTCGGCGCATCCCATGCGTTAAGAGGCATAGTTCCGGATGGCGAGATTGTGGCGGCGACCCCCGTCCGCCCCCCGATCACTGTGTGCTCCACACGTGTGGCCGTGCGCCCGTCCGTGCGCTCTTCTCCGTCCGGGGGCCGGTGGGTTCCATGGATGGTGCGTGGGTCGGCCCGCTGAACAGGTTCCAGTGGGCTGGGGGACACCGCCGCCTTCATCCCCGCGGGTGGCGGACCGGTCCGGGAGGCGAACACCGCCTCCCGGACTGCACGTTGTGTCCACACGGGTCCACACGGGAGCCCTCGGGGCGCTTCGGCCCGCCCAAGTTGGCCGAATATCGCCCCTGTTGCCGTTGATTCCGCAAGCTCTTCGCGCTGGAACACCCCGGTGCGCGCCGTCCGTTCCGTGCGCCGGAGCTCCGGTCCCGCGCCCACTCCCCGGGGGAGGAGCCCGCGACGCTGGCGGCCAAGCGCCCCCAGAACCACCCGAACCCGGGTCCGCGCCGGGGCGCGGACCGGTCGGCGACCCGACCCGTCCACCGTATACACCCGATCGACGACCCGACCGCACCGGCGGGGTTCGGATGAGCCGCCTCCCGGCCGACGAACCGTCACCCCTGGTCGCGCCGCCCGCTCCCCGGGGCGCTCAGGGAGCGGACGGGGGGCGCGTGCAGCGCGCAGCTCTCCGGCCCGTGCGCGTCCGCCGTCCCGCGCGCCGGTGTGCGGAGGGGCCGCGCACCACGACCCGGGAAGCCGGCCGGGAGGCGCTCCCGCGCTCCTCCTTCGTGGCAGCATGGTCCGGGTCCGTGGTTCCTGGTTCCTGCGGTGCACTGGTTGTCCACAGCTCGTGGAGGCGTCGATGCGGTGGTTGGTGGGGTGGAGCACGGCCGCCCCGAGCACGTCCGGACCGGGGTGTGCGGGCACGGTCGGTGCGGACGGCGAGACCCTCCAACCCGTGGGCGCCCAACTCCTGTGGGCCGACCCGGACCCGCTCTGGGCGGTCGGCGACTGGCGCCCGGACGAGATCCGCACCCTCACCGTCGACGCCGGGACCCGCCTCGCCGTCCTCGGCACCTGCGGCGCCTCCGACGACGAACTGCGCCACGGACTCCTGGTCGCCCGCGGCGGCGCGCTGCGCCACCTCACCGCCTGGTCCGGCAGCTACACCGCCGTCGTCCAGAGCGGCCGCCGGGTCACCGTCGCCGGCGACCTCGCCGGTGCCCGGCCCGTCTTCCACACCGCCTGGTCGGGCGGCACCGCCTACGCCACCGCCGCCCTCCCGCTCGCCGACCTCGTCGAGGCCCACCTCGACGTCGGCCACCTCGCCGCGCTCCTCGCCACCCCCGACGTCCCCGAGGCCCTGCACGACTCCACCCCCTACCTCGGGGTGCACCGGGTACCGCCCGGACACGCGCTGATCCTGCGCCAGGGCGCCCGCGAGATCGCCGGGTACGACCCCGTCACCTCCCTCACCGTGGCCGCGCCGCCCATCGACGCGGCCAGCGCCGTGGACGGGGTGCGCGAGGCCCTGGTGGAAGCCGTCCGGGCCCGACTCTCCGCCCCCCGGCACGTCCCCGGCGTCCTCCCCGACCCCGGTCCCGTCCCCGGGATGGGCCCCGCCGACCGCCGGGCCGCCCGCGGCACCCCCGCCCCCGGCGTCGGCGCCGACCTGTCCGGCGGCCCCGCCTCCGCCACCCTCGCCCTGCTCGCCGCCGGCCTGCCCGGCGTGCCCGGCACCGTCCGCGGGCACGGCACCGGCGGCGGCGAACGCCTCCTCGCCGTCACCTTCAACGACCTCGCCGCCCCCGCCGCCGACGAGCGCGCGCAGGACGACGAACTCGCCCGCGCGGGCGCCCTCGCCGCCGACCCCCGCCTCCACCACGTCGTCGTCGCCGGCACCGAACGCACCCTCCCCTACGTCGACCTGGACGGCCCGCTCACCGACGAACCCGGGCCCGGCCTGGTCACCGCGGCCCGGCACCGCGCCCGGCTCGCCGCGGGCAGCGCCGACCACCTCACCGGCCACGGCGCCCGCCAGGTCCTCGACGCCCACCCGGCCCGTCTCGCCGACCTCCTCATCGACCGCAAGCGACGCCATCTGATCCGGCCCGTCGCCGCCCTCGGCAAGGTCGACGGCAACGGCTCCCTCGGCCTGCCCGGGGCCACCCGCGCCTACGTCGCCGCCCGCCGCCTCGCCCGCACCCCCCACCGCGCCGGCATCGACGCCCTCGCCGACCGGCTGCTGCGCCGCCGCCCCGAGGAGCCCGGCGGCGAGGGTGCGCTGCGGGCCTTCCTCGCCGCCCTCACCTGGGCCCGCCCGGGGCCCGCCGCCCCCTGGCTCACCGGCGAGGCCCTCGCCGAGGTCGCCGCCCGCCTCCAGAGCGGCGCCGGCCGTCCCGGGCCGGGGCCCGGCCTGCGCCCCGGGGAGTTCCGCGCCCGGGCCGCGCTCGCCCGGCACGCCGCCGGCCTGCGGATCCTGGAACAGGCCGCCGAGGTCCGCTCCCAGCGACTGCACGCCCCGTTCCTCGACAACCAGGTGGTCCGCGCCTGCCGGGCGCTGCCCGAAGCGCTCCGGGTGCGCCCCGGCGCCCGCGCCGACGTCCTGCGCACGGTCCTCGCCGACTCCGGGATCTCCCACCTGCCGCCCGGCTGGGGCACCCCCGCGCCCGCCCCGCGGACCAGCGCCGCCCGCACCGGGCTGGGCACCGCCCTCACCGACCTGCTGGACCTGTTCGGCACCCCGTTGCTCGCCGACGCCGGGCTGGTGGAGGCCCGGGCCGTCCGCAAGGCCCTGCGGGCCGCCGCGGAGGGCGCACCGCTGCCCCCGGACGCCCTCGCCGGCCTCGCCGACCTGGTCGCCGTCGAACTCTGGCTGCGTCGGCTGCTCGCCCGTCGCGGCACCTGCTGGACGGGGACGCCCGGCCGGCAGCGGGCGGTCCCCACCGGTTCGGTGGCCCCCGACCGCAGTGCCCTCGGTGCCGCCCGCGGCGCACTGGGGGCCGGGGCCCGTCCCTGAGGGCGAACCGCCCTCAGCAGGTGAACCGGGACTGTGCCCAGGTGGAGAGCACCAGGGTGTCGAACACCGTGTGCGGTTCGACGACCAGGCGGATCGTGGACCGTCCGGTCAGGTCGACGTGCACCGCGACGCCAGGCCGGCCCGCCTTCACCATCGGCGAGTGCCACATCCGTTCCCCGTCCGCGTACACCGCGAAGCGCACCTTGCCGCCGCCGAGCGCCAGGTCGTCCACGCCGACGACGGCGTCGTAGGACCGGCACGCGCGGTTGAGGTCGATGGTCACGGACGACTGCCCGTGCACGGTCACCCCGTGCGGGTAGGGCTGTCCGGCGATGGACGGGCCCCGCCGCTGCCACACCCAACTGCTCTCACCGGGACGCATCTCCGGCCCGGTGCCGTCGCCGAGGCCGGCGTAGCGCAGTTCGCTCCACTCGTAGACCTCCGGGGCCGGCGGCGGGGTGGAGGGCGCGGAGGAGGACGTGGGCTCGGGGCGGGGGGTGGGCGTGGGCTTCGGAGAGGGGGACGGGGAGGGCGCGGAAGGGCTCGGCTCGGGCTCCGGTTCGGCGGAGGCGGACGGGGCGGCCTCGGGCTCGGGCGTGGGTTCGGGGTCCGGTTCCGCGGCCGGCGGCTCCGCCGGCGCCGTGGCGGGCGGGGCCTCGGCCTCGGCGACGGGGTCCGGTTCCGCGGCCGGTGCCGGTGCTTCCGGTGCCGGGCCCGCCCCGGGCGGCGGGGCGGCGGGTGCGGCCGGTGCCGGGGTGGGGGGCACCGGTTGCGGCCGGGCGACCGGCGGGGCCTCACCCGGCTGGGAGACCGGAGGCTTGGCGCGCGGCTCCTCGGGCCGCGCCCCCTCGTTGCCGACCAGGGCGAAGGCCACCGCGACGGCCGCGGCCAGGGCGAGTGCGGCCCCGATGCCCGCCTTGACCGGTCCGCCGACCGCCTCCGACAGGCCGCCGCCCCCGGAGCCGCCCGCCGAACCGGAGCCTGCGGCCCCGCCGCTCGCGGCGACCTTGCCGTAGCCGGCGGCGCCGAACCAACCGATGACGGCGACCGGCACGACCGCCGGGATGCCGCCGGCGACCTCCTTGATCTGCCCGGCCGCGATGCGGCACTTGGCGCACTCCTCCAGGTGCTTGCGCAGGCCCCGTTCGGCCCGCGTCCGCAGGCCGCCGCGGGCGAACGCACCGAGCCGGTCCGCGTAGCGGGCGCACTCCTCGCTGGTGGTCAGCGCGGTGCTCACATGGGCCTGGAGGTACGCCTGCTTGAGCCCCTCCCGGGCGCGACTGGCCAGGACCCGGGTGCCGTTGGCGTCGAGCCCGAAGAGCGTGGCGACCTCGCTCGGGGACTCGTTCTCGACCTCGGTGTGCCAGAGCACGGCCTGCCAGCGCTCGGGCAGGCTGCGGAACGCCCGCATGGCCATGGACCGTTCGGCCTCGTGCATGGCGCGGACGTCGGCGCCCTCGTCGACGGCGGTGTCGTCCGCCAGCTCCGAGCCACGGGCCGCCTGCGCGGCGAAGAGGGCGAAGTCATCGATGAGTTGTTCGCGTTTGGCGGAGTTCGTCCAGTGTGCGGCGACCCGGCGGACCGTGGTGAGCAGATACGCCCGCACGGCGTGCTCCGGCCCCGCGCCGCGGCGCACCGCCTGGAGCATCCGGGCGAAGACCTCGGCCGTCAGGTCGTCCGCGGTGTGCCGGTCCCGGCAGCAGGTGCGCGCGTACCGGTGCACCGCCGGGGCGTGCCGGCGGTACAGCGCTTCGTACGCGGAGTCGTCGCCGGCCCGCATGCGCCCGATCAACTCGGCGTCGGGGGGCGGCAGACCGGGGGACGGAGGCGGGTCCCCGGCGGTCGGTCCGCCGGGTGCCGGGGCGGGCGGCGGCGGGACGAGGCGGTGCCGCTGCTGGGGGACGGCGGCCCGCGGGTCGACCGTCGGACCGCCGGTGCCGGGCGGTGCGTCGGGAGCGCTCGGCGGCTTCGGTCCGACCGTGCGGGCCGGACCCGGTTGGCCGGGCACCTGGTGCGCCGGGGAACCGTCGGCTGTGCCGGTCGCGGGGCCCTTCGGCTCCTCCGGTCCGTCCACGTCCATCACGCAAAGCACCCGCCCGCACACTCTACGACCACCGGGCAAGCGTGCCACACCGGGATGGCGGCCTTGAGGCGTACTTCCCTCAGCCACTCATCCGAGGCACTCTTTTCCGGCCATCGACTTCAAGACGCTGACGAGCAACTACATGTAACGTGCAGGGAGTTGGCGGCGATGCGGCCGATTCGGGCTCTTTCCGACGGGTCGAACTTTTGGCCGATTTGATCTTATTGCCCTCGGAAGGGACCCGGCCCTCCGACGGGAACGGGCGTCGCCCGGCAGCCGGCACGGCCCCGGGCGACGCCCCCGCGCACTCAGGACGGGCGGGACCGCAGTCCCTCCAACAGGATGTCCAGCAGCCGGGCCGACGCCGCGGCCTGCTGGTCCGCATCGGGCAGCGAGGGCGCCGCCGTGGCGATCACCAGCAGCACGTCCGACACCGTCACGTCACGCCGCAACTCACCCGCGGAGCGGGCCCGTTCCACCAACCGCCCGACCACGTCGAGCAGGGCGTCCACCCCGGCGTCCCCGTCCCACCCGGCCGCCGCACCGGGCTCCGCGCCCGCCTCCACGGCCCCGCCCGCACCGGCCTCCTCGCCCGGGGCCGGGCCGGCCACCGGCACCGCGAGGGCCGCCGCCTCACCGCCCCCGGCGCTCCGCTGCTGCGGCACCCGGGGCTCCCCGGACGGAACGCCCTCGACGCCGTCCACGAGCGCGGCGCCCTCGTCGGGCACCCCCACCCGCAGCATGTGGGGCGGCAACAGCCGGCCCGCCCCGGACGCCACGGAGGTGCGCAGGAAACGCGACAGGGCAGACCACGGCTGCTCCTCCTGCCCCAACGCGGCCCGCGCCTGCTCCGTCAACCGGGAGGTCTCCTCCTCGGCGATCCGGCGCACCAACACGTCCTTGCTGGGGAACCGGCGGTACACCGTGCCGACCCCCACCCGGGCCCGGCGCGCCACGTCCTCCATCGGCGCTCCGTACCCCAACTCCCCGAACACCTCGCGCGCGGCACGCAACACGTGCTCCAGATTGCGCTGGGCGTCCACCCGCAAGGGCGCGGAACGCGCCGCCTGGGCCTGGTCGTGCCCGGGCGCGTTGGTCGTCGCGCCGGGCACCGCATGGGCCGTCACACCGCGTGCGGTCGGCCACTGCTGATTCTGCGTATGCATATGTGTTCCCCCGGATTCAAGACGTCTCCCCCCGGAGACGCTCCCCGCCGTCGGCAGATCGGAGCAGGAGGGACTTGGCGCGCGGGACGGGCTCCCGTGGGTGAGCCCGTCGAGTGTGTCCCCCGACACTCCGACGTGACACGAACATAGTTGAGCAGGGGTGGATTCAGAAGGGGCGCGTTCCGCCACGGGGACCCCCGATCGGAGTACGCCCCGATTGCACCCCTAATGGGCGGCTGACCGTGGGCCCGCTCCCACGCACTGACCTGCGCCTCCACGGGGTTTCCCAACGATATGGCGGCGGTTCCGCCCGTTCTGCGGGCACCGCGGTCCGCCGAATTCCGGTCACACAAATTGCTCAGGCTGTGGACAAACTCCGGAGCCCGTTGCGTCATGGGTGGGTGAAGGCCGCCAACGCCCCGGGAACACCACCCGGCCCGACACCCGCCGTCCGCGTCCTCGTGATCGGCGGCGGATACGTCGGGACGTACACCGCCCTGCGCCTCCAGCGGAACCTCGCCGCGTCCATCGCCCGCGGCGAGACGGAGATCGTCCTGGTCACCCCCGACCCCTACATGACGTACCGTCCCCTCCTCCCCGAAGCCGCCGCCGGTTCGATCGACCCCCGGCACGTCGTCGTCCCGCTCCGCCGGCTCCTCGACCGCTGCCGCGTCGTCATCGGCGAGGCGCACGCCGTCGACCACGCCAAGCGGACCGCCACCGTCAGCACGCTCGCCACCGCGGACGAGGGCACCGGCACCACCACCATCGCCTACGACGAACTCGTCCTCGCCCCCGGAACGGTCTCCCGCACCCTCCCCGTGCCCGGGCTCGCCGAACACGGCATCGGCTTCCGCACCCTCGAAGAGGCCATCGGACTGCGCAACCACGTCATCGAACAGCTCGACCTCGCCTCCTCCACCCGCGACCCCGAGCTGCGCGCCGCCGCCCTCACCTTCGTCTTCGTCGGCGGCGGGTACGCCGGCGTCGAAGCCCTCGCGGAACTGGAGGACATGGCCCGCTACGCGGTGCGCCACTACCACAACGTCCGCCCCGAGGACATGAGGTGGGTGCTCGTCGAAGCGGCCGACCGGGTCCTGGCCGACGTCGCCCCCGACCTCGGCGCCTACACCGTCAGCGAACTGCGCCGCCGCGGGGTCGACGTCCGCCTGAACACCCGGCTCGCCCGCTGCACCGACCGGGTCGCCCACCTCAGCGACGGCTCACGGCTGCCCACCCGCACCCTGGTATGGACCACCGGCACCGCGCCTCACCCGCTGCTCACCGCGACCGACCTCCCGCTGACCGACACCGGCCGGCTCGCCTGCACCGCCCGACTCGCCGTCGACGGCGCACCCCACGCCTGGGGCGCCGGCGACGCCGCTGCCGTCCCCGACCTCACCCGCCCCGGCGAACACACCGCCCCCCACGCCCAGCACGCCCTGCGCCAGGCCCGACTCCTCGGCGACAACATCGCCGCCGCCCTCGAAGGCCGGCCCCTGAAGGACTACGTCCACCGCTCCGCGACCTGCGTCGCCTCGCTCGGCCTGCACAAGGGCGTCGCCCACGTCCGCGGACGCCCGGTCAAGGGCTACCCCGCCTGGTTCCTGCACCGCGTCCGCCATCTGCGCGGGGTGCCCACCGTCCGCCGCAAGGTCCGCGTCCTCGCCGAGTGGACCCTCGCCGGGCTCTTCAGCCGGGAGATCGTCTCCCTGGGCTCCCTCGAACACCCCCGGGCCGCATTCGAACAAGCGGCGGGGGACACCGCCCCCGATGACCCGAAGGGGTCGACCTGACCCCGGTGCGGAACTCCTCCCGCCCCACCCGGCGTCTGACGGACGACCCACCACGGACGACGGATGTCGGACCCATCGGCCAGACTGGCTCACGCGACCCCCGGGCGGCCCGCCCGCCCCTCGACCCCACGAGGCTTCCACCCAGTGAACTTCACGCGCTGGAGCGCCCGGCTCCCCGGAACGCAGCGCCGCGCCGCCGCTCGATCCGCACACAGCACCCCGCCGGCCCCGCGGGGCCCGGGCCCCGTGCCCACCGCCCGGGCCGAACGCCGCACGGACGACACCGCCCAGGAGGCGCTCGACCGGCTGCGGGTCCCCGAGGTCCTCGACCGCGTCCCCGCCCTCGTCGCCCTGCTGCACGGCCCCGAGCACCGGCTCGTCCACGCCAACGAGGCGTGGACCACCGCCTTCGGCACCCGCACCCCCGAGCACGCCCCCGAGGGGCAGGACCTCCCCGAACTGGACGCCCTCAACCTGCCCACCCTCCTCGACCAGGTGCTGCGCAGCGGGAAGCCCCGCACCATCAAGTCCCGCAAGGGCCCCGACGGCCGCTCCTACACCGTCACCTGCACCCCGTTGGACGACGCCCCCGACGGCAGCGGCGGGAGCGACGTCCTGGTGTTCGCCGTCGACGTCACCGACCACGCCGACGCCGCCGAACGCCTGCGCGCCGGAGAGCGCAGCCAACGGGAGACCGCCGTCACCCTCCAGCGCTCCCTGCTCCCGCAGGAACTCGAATCCCCCGACGACCTGCGCGTCGCCGCCACCTACCACCCCGGCGGCACCGAAACCGCGGTCGGCGGCGACTGGTACGACGTCATCACCCTCGGCGGCGGACGCACCGCCCTCGTCATCGGCGACGTCATGGGCCGGGGGGTGCGCGCCGCCGCCATCATGGGCCAGCTGCGCACCGCCGTCCGCGCCTACGCCCGCCTCGACCTGCCGCCGCACGAGGTCCTCCAGCTCCTCGACGGGCTCGCCGCGGACATCGACGCCAACCAGATCGCGACCTGCGCCTACGCCGTCCACGACCCCAACGAGGGCAGCCTCGTCTACGCCTCCGCCGGGCACCTGCCGATCCTCGTCCGGGACGAACACGGCACCGTCCACCGCGCCGCCGACGCGACCGGCCCTCCGCTGGGCACCGGCGGCTGGGACCACACCTCCGGCAGCATCCCGCTGGGCCCCGGCTCCACGGCCGTCCTCTACACGGACGGCCTGGTCGAGCGGCGCGGGGAGGACCTCGACGAGGGGATCACCACGCTCGAACACGCCCTCGCCGGCGCCACCGGCACCCCCCAGGTCGTCTGCGACCGCCTGATCCGCACCGCGGGCGTCACCGCCGACCACGACGACGACGTCGCCGTCCTGGTCCTCCAGCACCCCGCCCGCACCGGCCCCGAGGGCGAGCTCTTCCGCAACGCCGCCCTGGACCTCCTCGGCGGGGTGGAGGCCGCGCCCCGGGCCCGGGCCTTCGCCTCCGGGGTGCTCACCAGTTGGCGCTTCCCCGCCGACCTCCACGACCTCGGGGTCCTCGCCACCAGCGAACTCGTCGCGAACTCCCTCCAGCACGGCACCCCGCCCATGCGGCTGCGGCTGCGCCGCACGGACCGCCGCCTGACCATCGAGGTCACCGACGGCAACGACCACCTGCCGCGCCGCCGCCGCGCCGAACTCGCCGACGAGACGGGACGGGGCATCGCCATCGTCGCCGCCATCGCCGCCTCCTGGGGCGCCCGCCGCACCCTCGACGGCGGCAAGGCCGTCTGGTGCGAGTTCGCACTGCCCCAGGGGTCCGGGGCCCGGCCGGAGGAGTGACTACACCCCGGCCGTGGCCTGCTCGGGCTTGCCCAGCGCCACCACCCGCGGCGCGACCAGCGAGGGCTGGTTCTGCTCGGGGGTCAGCTCCCGACCGAGCCGCACCGCCAGATAGGTGATGCCCAGGGAGAACAACAGGAAGGTCACCACGTACGGGGCGTGCCAGGAGGCGCCCATCGGGCCGCCCACCGCCGGGCCCACGGCCAGTGCCAACTGCTTGACCAGCGCGAAGGCAGAGTTGTACTGACCCACCATCCCGCTCGGCGCGAGATCGGCGACCAGCGGCGCCACCGTCGGCGACAGCAGTGCCTCGCCCAGTCCGAACAGCGCGTAGGTGGAGATGAAGGCCGCGGTCGCCATGGCCTGGCTCCCGTTGCCCAGCCCCGCGTAGGCCGCCGCCGCCCAGGCCACGGCCCAGATCAGTCCGACCGAGGCGATCACCCGGGAACGCTTGCGGTACTCGACGAACCGCAGCACCGCGAACTGGGCGATCACGATCACCGCCGTGTTGGCCGCCAGGGCGATGCCCAGCGTCGACGGCGAGATGCCCGCGGCCTCCACGCCGTACGCGGAGAGCCCCGACTCGAACTGTCCGTAGCAGGCGAAGAACAGCACGAAGCCGAGCACCATCAGCTGCACCATCGCCCGGTGCCCCAGCAGGGCCCGCAGTCCGCCGCCGGACCCGTCGGCGCGCACCGCCCCGGCGGCGACCGGCTCGACCTTCGGCATCCGCACCCCGACTGCGATCGCGGCGAGCACCAGGAACATCACGGACTCGATGAGGAACAGCGTGGTGAAGCTGCCCGGACGGTGCTCGTCGACGATCTGTCCGCCGATGAGGCCGCCGACGCCCAGCCCCAGGTTCTGGAGGAAGAACTGGGTGGCGAACGCCCGGGTCCGCCCCGCGGGCTCCGAGCACCACACGATCATGGTGGCCAGCGCGGGCTGCATCACCGCGGTGCCCGCACCCAGCACCGCCGCGGACAGCACCGCGGTCGCGGCCGTCCCCGACACCCCGAGCGCCAGCGCGCCCAGCGAGGCGGTGACCGAGGCGCCGACGAGCACCGGAAGGGGGCCCCGCCGGTCGATGACCCGGCCCACGAAGGGCAGGGCGATCAGCGCGGCCACCGCGAACGCGGCGAGCACCAGCCCCGCGGTGGTCGGCCCCAGCTCGCGCACGCGCGCCACGTAGACGTAGAGGAAGGGCACCGTGAAACCGATGCCGAACGCACTCAATGCGCTACCCGTCTGGATCCGGCGCATCGCGGCGCCCATCGCCCTGGTCACATTCACCTGCCTTAGACATGAAGACTTCAAAGCTAAAGTTCGAGGGTTAACAGTACATGCAGAAGGACTTCAACGCAAAGTCGGTTCGTGTCATACTGCGGCCATGCCTCCCACCCCGGCCGCGGGCGAGCCGAGCCTCGACGAGCAGATCGCCGCCTACCAGCGCGAGTTCCAGGGCCTCGACCCCCAGGTCGAGAAGATCGTGTCGGCCCTCGGCCGCCTCAACCGCCGGATGAACGTCGCCTACGGTCGCCAGACCGCGACCCTCGGGCTCAGCAACGCGGAGTGGGAGGTCCTCAAGGCCCTGGTCCTCTCCGGCGCCCCCTACCAGCTGGGCCCCGGAGACCTCGCCAAGCGCCTCGGCCTCACCCCGGCCGCCATGACCCACCGCATCGACCGCATGGTCGGCGAGGGGCTGGTCACCCGGGACCGGGACGAGACCAACCGCGTCCGCGTCATCATCGAGCTGACGGAGCACGGCCGGGAGAAGTGGCTGGAGGCCATGCAACTGGCCACCGTCTTCGAGGAGGACCTGCTCCAGGACCTCTCGACGGACGAGCGCACCGTCCTCGGCGAGGTCCTCACCCGTCTGCTCCGCCGGGTGGAGCACGCCCAGCCGGACGCGGGCGGTCGGCTCACCGATCTCGACTGAAAAGAACTTGACCTGCGGCGGTTGACAGTCGTTCGACCGCCCCGTAGTGTTCTCCGGGTTGCCGCCGAGCCTGAACGGTTCTGCGTCGACGACCTCC
>NZ_CP199708.1:3482500-5115000 GCF_052606915.1 Streptomyces sp. LE64
GGGGAGTCGTCAACCAGGCTTTGATCCGGGGGTTTCCGAATGGGGAAACCCGGCAGTCGTCATGGGCTGTCACCCTTGCCTGAACACATAGGGCATGTGGAGGGAACGCGGGGAAGTGAAACATCTCAGTACCCGCAGGAAGAGAAAACAACCGTGATTCCGGGAGTAGTGGCGAGCGAAACTGGATGAGGCTAAACCTTAGGCGTGTGAGACCCGGCAGGGGTTGCGTCTGGGGGGTTGTGGGAGTGTGCTTGATCAGTCTGCCGGCTGGTCGGTGAGTCAGAAATCGTTGATGTAGGCGAAGGGCATGCGAAAGGCCCGGCGTAGAGGGTAAGACCCCCGTAGTCGAAACGTCAGCGACTTGCTTGTGCATTTCCCAAGTAGCACGGGGCCCGAGAAATCCCGTGTGAATCTGGCGGGACCACCCGCTAAGCCTAAATATTCCCTGGTGACCGATAGCGGATAGTACCGTGAGGGAATGGTGAAAAGTACCCCGGGAGGGGAGTGAAATAGTACCTGAAACCGTGTGCCTACAAGCCGTGGGAGCGTCGCACAAGGAAGCTTGCTTTTTTGTGTCGTGACTGCGTGCCTTTTGAAGAATGAGCCTGCGAGTTTGCGGTGTGTTGCGAGGTTAACCCGTGTGGGGAAGCCGTAGCGAAAGCGAGTCCGAATAGGGCGTTTGAGTAGCATGCCCAAGACCCGAAGCGGAGTGATCTAGCCATGGGCAGGTTGAAGCGGCTGTAAGAGGTCGTGGAGGACCGAACCCACCAGGGTTGAAAACCTGGGGGATGACCTGTGGTTAGGGGTGAAAGGCCAATCAAACTCCGTGATAGCTGGTTCTCCCCGAAATGCATTTAGGTGCAGCGTCGTGTGTTTCTTGCCGGAGGTAGAGCACTGGATAGGCGATGGGCCCTACCGGGTTACTGACCTTAGCCAAACTCCGAATGCCGGTAAGTGAGAGCGCGGCAGTGAGACTGTGGGGGATAAGCTCCATGGTCGAGAGGGAAACAGCCCAGAGCATCGACTAAGGCCCCTAAGCGTACGCTAAGTGGGAAAGGATGTGGAGTCGCAGAGACAACCAGGAGGTTGGCTTAGAAGCAGCCACCCTTGAAAGAGTGCGTAATAGCTCACTGGTCTAGTGATTCCGCGCCGACAATGTAGCGGGGCTCAAGCGTACCGCCGAAGTCGTGTCATTGCAGTATGTACTCCTAACGGGGACTGTGATGGGTAGGGGAGCGTCGTGTGCCGGGTGAAGCTGCACTGGAAGGTAGTGGTGGACGGTTCACGAGTGAGAATGCAGGCATGAGTAGCGATACACACGTGGGAAACGTGTGCGCCGATTGACTAAGGGTTCCTGGGTCAAGCTGATCTGCCCAGGGTAAGTCGGGACCTAAGGCGAGGCCGACAGGCGTAGTCGATGGATAACCGGTTGATATTCCGGTACCCGCTGTAGAGCGTCAAACATTGAATCAGGCGATGCTAAGCCCGTGAAGCCGTTCCGGACCCTTCGGGGAATGGAAAGTGGTGGAGCCGGTGACCCGGACTTGTAGTAGGTGAGTGATGGGGTGACGCAGGAAGGTAGTCCATCCCGGGCGGTGGTTGTCCCGGGGTAAGGGTGTAGGACGTCAGGTAGGTAAATCCGCCTGGCAATAGTCTGAGACCTGATGCCGAGCCGATTGTGGTGAAGTGGATGATCCTATGCTGTCGAGAAAAGCCTCTAGCGAGTTTTATGGCGGCCCGTACCCTAAACCGACTCAGGTGGTCAGGTAGAGAATACCGAGGCGTTCGGGTGAACTATGGTTAAGGAACTCGGCAAAATGCCCCCGTAACTTCGGGAGAAGGGGGGCCATTCCTGGTGATGGGCTTTGCGCCTTGAGCTGGGGGTGGCCGCAGAGACCAGCGAGAAGCGACTGTTTACTAAAAACACAGGTCCGTGCGAAGCCGTAAGGCGATGTATACGGACTGACGCCTGCCCGGTGCTGGAACGTTAAGGGGACCGGTTAGCTGCATTTCGGTGTGGCGAAGCTGAGAACTTAAGCGCCAGTAAACGGCGGTGGTAACTATAACCATCCTAAGGTAGCGAAATTCCTTGTCGGGTAAGTTCCGACCTGCACGAATGGCGTAACGACTTCTCGACTGTCTCAACCATAGGCCCGGTGAAATTGCACTACGAGTAAAGATGCTCGTTTCGCGCAGCAGGACGGAAAGACCCCGGGACCTTTACTACAGTTTGATATTGGTGTTCGGTTCGGCTTGTGTAGGATAGGTGGGAGACTGTGAAGCGGCCACGCCAGTGGTTGTGGAGTCGTTGTTGAAATACCACTCTGGTCGTGCTGGATGTCTAACCTGGGTCCGTGATCCGGATCAGGGACAGTGTCTGATGGGTAGTTTAACTGGGGCGGTTGCCTCCTAAAGAGTAACGGAGGCGCCCAAAGGTTCCCTCAGCCTGGTTGGTAATCAGGTGTTGAGTGTAAGTGCACAAGGGAGCTTGACTGTGAGACCGACGGGTCGAGCAGGGACGAAAGTCGGGACTAGTGATCCGGCGGTGGCTTGTGGAAGCGCCGTCGCTCAACGGATAAAAGGTACCCCGGGGATAACAGGCTGATCTTCCCCAAGAGTCCATATCGACGGGATGGTTTGGCACCTCGATGTCGGCTCGTCGCATCCTGGGGCTGGAGTCGGTCCCAAGGGTTGGGCTGTTCGCCCATTAAAGCGGTACGCGAGCTGGGTTTAGAACGTCGTGAGACAGTTCGGTCCCTATCCGCTGCGCGCGTCGGAGTCTTGAGAAGGGCTGTCCCTAGTACGAGAGGACCGGGACGGACGAACCTCTGGTGTGCCAGTTGTTCTGCCAAGGGCATGGCTGGTTGGCTACGTTCGGGAGGGATAACCGCTGAAAGCATCTAAGCGGGAAGCCTGCTTCGAGATGAGGGCTCCCACCCACTTGATGGGGTAAGGCTCCCAGTAGACGACTGGGTTGATAGGCCAGATATGGAAGCCGGGTGACCGGTGGAGTTGACTGGTACTAATAGGCCGAGGGCTTGTCCTCAGTTGCTCGCGTCCACTGTGTTGGTTCTGAAACCACGAACTTCCAACACGTATCCCGCTGTTGGTGGGTGTGTGTCTGGTGTGTGTTTCGTAGTGTTTCGGTGGTTATAGCGTGAGGGAAACGCCCGGTTACATTCCGAACCCGGAAGCTAAGCCTTTCAGCGCCGATGGTACTGCAGGGGGGACCCTGTGGGAGAGTAGGACGCCGCCGAACTAAATGTGATATGAGTCGTGTGTCCCGGGAGGGTTTCCTCCTGGGACACACGACTTTTTGCGTTTCTGCACCCCTTTCCTGAGGAAGTTCCTCAGGAAAGGGGTGCACGAGTTTCGTGTCGTAGAGGAACGCCCCGGACAGGGCGTTGGCGAAGGCCGCGGGCGTGGTGGCGAGCAGCGCGGCGAACGGGTGTCCGCGGCGCCAGAACAGGGGCACCGTCAGACAGGCGGTCACGGCCAGCAGCAGCCAGCCGGGCTGTCGGGGGTCCAACGCCGTGGTGCGCCAACCGCCGCTGCTGTAGTCGACGTGGGCCGCCACGAACCAGCCGGCGGTCACCAGACCGTCCCACAGGTACGGGCGCCGGACGTCGTGGGCGTGGACGAACTGCTGGGCGCGGCCCAGGAGCCGGGCGTGCGGCGGGGCGTCGGCGGCGTCGGGCGGAGGTGTCGGGCGCACCGGACCATCGTCGTACGGGGCCCGCCCGGGCACGTCGGCCCCGGGGACGGGAACGGCGGGCCCGTCGTCGTACCGCGGTACCACGGGCGGGCGGGGTGCGGCGGGGCCCGTGCGGTTCAGATCGGGATCTCCTCGTGGGGCCAGCGGGCGCGGGCCTGTTCGCGGGAGCGCAGCAGGGCCAGGGGCAACAACCCCCGTTCGGCGCCGGCGCCGAGCAGCGCCGGTAGCTGGGGGAGGGGCGCGACGGCGGCCACGTCGTCGAGGACCAGGACGAGTGGTGGGTCGAGCCGACCGGAGGATGACCGTTCGGCCATGCGCCGGCCGCGCTCGACCACGCTGGAGGCCAGAGCCGTGAGGAGGGGCATGGCTCCGGGACGGGGCTTGGGATCTTCGATCGCCTCGCCCACCAGGTAGAGCGTGCCCCCTTCGGCGAGGAAGGAATCCAGTGCGAGGCCATCGGTTCGATGGGGGGTGCACGCCTCCCGCACGTGCACGGTGGAGAGGGCGGCCAGGGCGCGGGCCGTCAACCCTTGGGCCGCGTCCCGGCGTTCCGGGTGGGCGGTCAGGGCGGCTTCGAGTTCGCCGGCGCTGCCGGAGGCGGCCTTGGGATGGGTGCGCAGGGCGCGCACCGCCTCCTGGACCTGGCTGCCCTGGGCCCAGCGGTGGACGTGGCGGAGCGGGCGGCCGTCGACGGCCGCGGCGTGCAGGAAGCAGCGCAGCAGGGTCTCGGCTGTGTCGGCGACCGCGGTGTCCAGCTTGGCGGCCGGGCGGACCGGGGCCAACAGCGCCGTGCTGCGCAGGGCCGCGGTCTCGCGGTCCTCGCAGCCGCCCAGCGGTGACCAGTGCAGTCGGGAGGGGGTGTCGCACAGGTGCAGCGGATCGTAGAGGAGGACGGGTCCCAGCTTGGCGCGGGCGTCCTTGGTCTCCGCCCACAGCGGCGGGTGCGAGGTGACGACGAGGACCGGGCCCTCGGCGTCCCGGACGGCCTGGAGGGCGACCGGGTGCCGGGTGGCCGGCGGGCCCAGCACGACGTGACCGCGCGGAGCCGGCACGGGGCGGGGCGCGGGCTCCGCGGCGGGCGGCGGCTGCGCCGCGGGGGCGGCGTGCGCCGGCGCGCTCGGGGCCTCCTCCCCGGATGGCGGGGCGGTGTCCCGGGACGCGTTCTCGTACCGGTGCGGGAGAGGCTCCGGCCGGTGGTGGTCGCGCGGGGCGTGGCGGGCGTGCTTGCGGGCGCGGGCGCGTTCGGCTCGGGTGAGCCCGGTGCGCAGGCGGGCGACCGCGCCCATGACGAGGACCCCGACGAGGACCAGCACGGCGAGTTGGAGGGCGAACAGGGTCCAGAACAGGCCGTGGCCGGAGAGCTGGTCGGCGGGGGTGGCCGGCCAGGCGCCCGACAGGTCACCGGGACGGGTGATCAGGTGGCGCAGGGCGGTGGGGGTGTGGTCGAAGGTGACCCCGACGGGCCAGGAGCCCCGGGCCAGACGGCCGGCGAGCCCGGTGGCGGACCAGACTAGGAAGGTCGCGCCGAGCAGCGCGGCGAGGCCGCCCACCAGCAGCGAGTCGGGCACGCCGCGTCCGCCCCGCGGGGCGGGCCGGCCCCCGGGGATGTGCCCCGGCATCAGGGCGTCGTCCGGTGGTGCATCGCTCTTCCGTTCGTCCTTCCGTCCGTCACCGCGTTCTCCGTGCGCGGCGGGTCCGGGTCGGTGCGCCGCCCGGGGACGGCGCGTGCCGGGTCATGCGACCGTCGATTGGGAGGCGTCCCCCCACTGCTGCTCCACGAAGGAGGCGGCGCGCTCCTCCGCTTCGAGTTCCGCCGCGTGCAGCGCCTCGTCGAGGGCGGTGGAGGACTCCGTCATGGCGCGGTCGGTGAAGACCAGGGGGCGTTCGGCCTCGGTGACCAGGTGCTTGACGACCTGGACGTTGCCGTTGACGTCCCAGACGGCGATGCCGGGGGTCAGGGTGGGGATGATCTCCACGGCCCAGCGCGGCAGGCCCAGGACGCGCCCGGTGGCGCGGGCCTCGTCGGCCTTCTGGGCGTAGATGGTGCGGGTGGAGGCCATCTTGAGGATGGCGGCGGCCTCCTTCGCGGCGGCCCCGTCGACCACGTCGGACAGGTGGTGGACGACGGCGACGAACGAGAGGCCGAGCCGCCGGCCGAACTTCAGCAGGCGTTGGAAGAGCTGTGCCACGAAGGGGCTGTTGATGATGTGCCAGGCTTCCTCGACCAGGAAGATGCGCTTCTTGCGGTCGGGGCGGATCCAGGTGTGCTCCAGCCAGACGCCGACGATGGCCATGAGGATGGGCATGGCGATCGAGTTGCGGTCGATGTGGGACAGGTCGAAGACGATCAACGGGGCGTCGAGGTCGATGCCGACCGTGGTGGGGCCGTCGAACATGCCCCGCAGGTCGCCGTCGACCAGCCGGTCCAGGACGAGGGCCACGTCCAGGCCCCAGGCGCGGACGTCGTCTATGGCGACGTTCATCGTCTCGGCCGACTCCGGTTCGGGGTGGCGGAGCTGCTCCACGATGTCGGTGAGGACGGGTTGCCGGTCCACGATGGTCTCGTTGACGTAGGCGTGGGCGACCTTGAGGGCGAAGCCCGACCGTTCGTCGAGGCCGCGGCCCATCGCCACCTCGATGATGGTGCGCAGCAGGGCCAGCTGCCCGGTGGTGGTGATCGACGGGTCCAGCGGGTTGAGACGGATGCCCATGTCCAGGGCGGCCGTCGGGTCGAGCCGGATGGGCGTTATCCCCAACTGCTGGGCGACCAGGTTCCACTCGCCGACCCCGTCCTCGCCCTGTGCGTCGAGGACGACGACCTGGCGGTCCCGGAACCGGAGCTGGCGCAGCACGTACGTCTTCTCCAGCGCGGACTTGCCGTTGCCGGACTCGCCGAGGACCAGCCAGTGGGGGGCCGGCAGCTGCTGGCCGTAGAGCTGGAAGGGGTCGTAGATGTACCCCTTGCCGGAGTAGACCTCGCGGCCGATGATCACGCCGGAGTCGCCGAGACCGGGGGCGGCGGTCGGCAGGTAGACGGCCTGGGCCTGGCCCGTGGAGGTGCGCACGGGTGGTCGGGTCGTCTCCACCTTCCCGAAGAGGAAGGCCGTGAACGCGTCCGTCAGGATGGACAGCGGGTCCCGCATCAGCTCATCAGCTCCCGTCCACGCACATCACCCTGTCCCCGCTCTCCGATCGTCCTCGGTGCGTCCGGTTCCCGTTCGTCGGGCCGCCGCGGGTGTGCGACGGTCCGTTCGCCGACCTGGTTCATGTTCGTTGGGCCTGGTTCTCTCCTGGACCCGGTCCACGTGCACGGCCTGGTCGTTCCGTGGTGTGCCCCGCCGCGCCGGCGGTGGCACCCTCCCGGGGCGTCGCGGCTACTTCCGGATGCCGGTGGCGAACGGGAGGGTGTTGACGAAGGCGCGGTGGTGTTCGCGGTCGCACCACTCCAGCTTGAGGTACGACTTGCCCGCGGAGGCGCGGATGGTGCGCTTGTCGCGGGCGAGCGCCTCGGGGGAGCGGGCCGACACGGTGATGTAGCCGACGAGGTTCACCCCGGCGGCGCCCGAGGCCAGGTCCTCGCCCCGCTGGTCGAGCCGGGAGTGCGCGGCCATGTCGCGGGGGTCGACGGTGCGGTTCATCTTGGCGGCGCGGCTCGCCTCGGCCTCGTCGTTGGTCTTCTCGGTGAGCATCCGTTCGATGGCGATCTCGGTGGGTTCGAGGTCCATGGTGACGGCGACGGTGCGGATGACGTCCGGGGTGTGGACGAGGAGGGGAGCGAGGAAGTTCACGCCGACCGGGGTCATCGGCCACTCCTTCACCCAGGCGGTGGCGTGGCACCAGGGGTCGCGGGTGCTGGACTCGCGGGTCTTGGCCTGGAGGTAGGTGGGCTCGACGGCGTCGAGTTCGGCCGGCCAGGCGTTGCGCTTGGACATGGCCTGGATGTGGTCGATGGGGTGGTCCGGGTCGTACATGGAGTGCACCAGGGACGCCAGGCGGCTCTGGCCGAGCGGCTGGCGCAGCCGGATGTCGGCCTCCTGGAGCCGGGAGCAGATGTCGGCGAGTTCGCGGGCCATGACGATGGCGAGGCCGGCGTCCCGGCTCAGCCGCCGGCCGCCCGGTCCCCGGGCCGCCCGGGCCATGGCGGCGGCCTCGGCGCCGAGTTCGCGGCTGTGGTGCATGCAGGCCACCAGGTAGGCGCGGTGCTGCTCGCTGCTGGTGGACACCATGGACTGGAGCTGGTCGTAGGAGTCCTGGAGCCAGCCGGGCGCGTGGTGGTCGCCGCGCTGGGCGACGTCCTTGGCGTGGGCGTCGGGGTCGGCGGGCAGGGTGCGGGCCAGCATCTGGATGCGGGTGACGAAGCCGTCGCCGTTGGCCACGTGCTTGAGGAGGGTGCCGAAGCGGTCGACCAGCGCCTCCTGGTCCTCGGAGTCGCGCAGGCCGACGCCGGGGCCCTCGATCTCGATGGCGGCGGTGATGGTCTTGCGGTCGGCGTGCAGCAGCACGGCGATCTCGTCGGGGCCGAAGGGGGCGGAGAGCCAGGTGATCCGGCCGATGCCGGGCGGCGGCCCGATCTCCACCTCGCGCCCGTCGAGGCCGACGCCCGCCTCGACGGCGCCCGAGCGGTAGGTGGTGCCGCGCTTGAGCTGCCGCTTGTAGCTGCGGTTGATCTCGAACCACTTGTAGAAGGTGCGCCGCTTGTAGGGGACGTACACGGCGGCGAGCGCGAGCAGCGGGAAGCCGACGAGCAGCACGATCCGCAGCGAGAGGACGGGGACCAGGAGTCCGCACATCATGCCGAGGAACGCCCCGGCGATGATGAGTCCGATCTCGCCGCTCTCGCGGTTGCGGCCGACGACGGCGTTGGGCCGGGCGCGGCCGATGAGGTAGGTCCGGCGGGGCGTGCTCGGATGGGACAGCGATTCGGTCGTCAACGCCCATCACCTCCCGTGCGGTTGGTGCTGGTGTGCGGGCTGTTCATGGGGCTGGAGCGGGGTGCGGGGGCGGCCGGCGGGGCCTGGCCGCCGCTGCCGCGGGTGCTGTGGGCGGCGACGCCGCCGCTGACCGGGTTGGCGGGGCGGGCCCCGGCCTGGCCCTGGCCGCCGCCGGTGTTGTCGGCGCGACTGCTGTGGGTCTTGATGCCCTGCGAGACCAGGGCGGCGGGAGAGCTGATGACGGCGGCGGCCCGGTTCTCGGCGCCCCGTTGCAGCCGGTTGTTGCGGGAGTTGGCGAGTTCGTCGCCGAAGCCGGGGACGAAGCGGTAGATCATGGCGCTGGCGAAGATGGCCAACAGGATGATCGCCAGCCCGGAGACGACGGCGGAGAACGCGTCGGGCCCGTCGTCGGAGGCGGAGAGCGCACCGGCGAGCCCCAGGACGATCACGATGATCGGTTTGATCAGGATGACCGCGATCATGATGCCGGCCCAGCGGCGCACGTGGCCCCAGAGGTTCTTGTCGACGAGCCCGGCGTAGACCACGGTGCCCAGGAGGGCGCCCACGTAGAGCAGGGCGGCGCGGATCACGAGCTCCAGCCAGAGCACGCCGGCGGCCAGGATCGACACCAGGGAGACGACGATCAGCATGATCGGTCCGCCGCCGATGTCGTTGCCCTTGGTGAGTGCCTCGGAGAACGAGCCGAAGAAGACGTCCGTCTGCCCGCCGGTGCTCTTGGCGAGGACCTCGGTGACCCCGTCGGTGGCGGAGACCACGGTGTGCAGGATCAGCGGGGTGAACGCGGAGGCGATGACCGTCAGCCACAGGAAGCCGACCGCCTCGGACAGCGCGGTGCCGAGCGGCACGCCGCGAACCGCCCGCTTGGCGACGGCCAGCAGCCACAGCAGCAGGGTGAGCACGGTGGAGGCGGCGAAGACGACGGCGTACTGCTTGAGGAAGGCCGGGTTGGTGTAGTCGACCTCGGCGGTCTCCTTGACCGCCTTGGACAACTGGTCGATCGTCCAGGCCGCCGCGTCGGCGCACCCCTCGGCCAGGGCCTTCAGGGGGTCGAGGGTGCTGGAGAGGGGGTTGTCGCCGCCGTTGCTGCCGCTGCCGTTGCGTTCGCCGCTCTCGCAGCGTTCCCGGACGGGTCCGCTGAGCAGGCCGCAGCCGTTGTCGCGCTCCGAGGGGGACGGTGAGGGCGAGGGCGTGGGTTCCGCCGCCGCCCGGGGGGCGAGGAACAACAGGGCCGCCTGCACGGTGGCCAGCGTCCCGGCCGTGCGGAGGAACCGGTGGCCGGCCCGGGGGGACCGGTGGGTGTTCGACGGCACAGCTGATCGGTTACCGCGCATAGGTGAACCCTCCGTACCCCTCGACTGCCTCGGCCATGTCCTCCGCGGTGGACGCCCGGTTGTCACCGGGAACCGGTGTCGGGCCCTCCCGCTGGGAGTGGGCGGCGATCTTCCAGTCGCCGTCCGTCCACTCCAGGTCCAGGGTGATGGTGAACCAGCTGTTGACCACGGGTCTCGTGGAGTTCTCCCCGGCGAGTCCGAGGAGCCCGCTGCACCACACCTCCACCGTGGCCCGGTCGTTCCCGGTGTCGGTCGCCTTGGTGCCGATCGGGGTGGTGCGGGACACGAAGGTGTATCCCTCGGGCGCGGTCCCGTCGTCGTTGAGGCCGACGGCCTGGTGGAACGTGGGGGAGTACGCCTTGGTCAGCTCGGCCTCGAAACGGGCCACTGTGGACGGGACGAAGATGGTGCGCAGCACCTGGGAGCGCCGCTCCTTGTCGAACATCTCCGCCGACCCCAGCGCCACCGCGAAGTTCGCGGCGGCGGACTGTGCGCCCTGGGCGTCGCGGGCGTGCCCGGTGGCGATGCCGTGGTTCTTGCCGTCCACGGGGCGGGTGCCGGTGGCGGCGGTCGGTGCGGTGTCCGGACGGTCGGCCTCCGGCCGGCCGGAGGGGGCCTCGTCACCGCCCCGGTTGGCGAAGGCGATCGCGGCGAGCAGCAGGACGACGATCCCGACCACGGCGACGGTGGAGCGGGCGGAGGACCGGCCCGGGCGGCGGGGCCCCTCGCCGCGGTCGGGCAACCGGGTGCGGGTCTGGCCGCTGCCGCCCGCGCCGGGGGCGCCGTACGTCTCGTCGTCCGGGCTCATGGTGCGGCAGCCCCCTCCGGGTGGTGGTCGGCGCCGGCGCCACCGCGTCCGGGCGCGGCGGCCGGGGCCGCGGCGGGGCGTGCCGGGGGCCGCGCGGACGGGGTGTGGTGACGTGGCATCAGGGGACGCGACCTCGGGGTGGGTGCGGCGGACGGACGGTCGGGGCGGCCGGAGCGCGCCCGGTGGACGTCCGGTCGGGGCGCACGGGCTGCCGGGCGCGCGGCCACGAGGGGGTGGCCGCGCGGGCAGCCGGCTAGACGGCCATGCCGTACACGATGGTGAAGAGGGTGCCGAGCGAACCGATGATGAACACCCCGGTCAGGCCGGCGACGATGAGTCCCTTGCCCTGCTCGGCGCTGAAGGTGTCGCGCAGTGCCGTGGCGCCGATGCGCTGCTTGGCGGCGCCCCAGATCGCGATGCCCAGGCACAGCAGGATGGCCGCGGCCATCACCACCTGGATCATCACCCTGGCTTCGTTGCCCAAGCTCCCGAAGGGGCCCCAGTCGGGGGCGATCCCGCCGATGATCGTGGTGATATCGCCCTTTTCGGCTGCCATAAGCATGTAACTCACCGCCCCTGTATGGGTAGTTCCCGGCCCCTGCGAGCGCGCAGGGGTCACGCTCATTCTCGCTGACGAATCCGGCTCAGCATGTCGACTTGGCGTCTTTCGCTGGCTGGTTTCGCACAAATTATTGTTCACCGTCGCACGCGGGGACGTGAAGCGGTACACAACGGACCGTCACGTCACTCTGTGTATCACGCGGTGTCACCTCGGGCAACGAGGGCCTTGCGCAACCTCACATGCCCGTGGTCGTTAGGCCCTGTTCTCCTTCGTACCGCGCCCCGCACCTCCCGCACCCGCCGCTCACCGGGTCACCGGGGTGCGTCGGGCGGGCCTCCGGATGCGTGCAAGGGCGCATCGGGGCGTCGCGCACTCCCCCGTTGCGCTCCTGCCGGGGACCCGCGCCCCGCCTACACTGAGCCGCGGCGGACTGGCCGGCACTGAGGAGGGGTTGACGGTGCGTAGGGCACGCGGGGCCTGGGTCCTCGCCGGCGCGGTCGTCAGCGGCGGCATGGGATTCGTGATGCTGCTGGTCATCGGCACCTACCTGGTGGCCGGGAACCTCGCCGGCGGCCGGGCCGGCGGAGCGGTGGGGCTGGCCAAGGGCGCGGTGCCGGCCGCCTACCAGCCGTTGGTGGAGAAGTGGGGCGACCTCTGCCCGGCCATCAACCCGGCGCTGCTCGCCGCCCAGCTGTACCAGGAGTCCGGGTTCAACCCGCGGGCGCAGAGCCCCGCGGCGGCCCAGGGCATCGCCCAGTTCATCCCCGGCACCTGGGCGTCCCACGGGCTCGACGGGGACGGCGACGGGGACCGGGACGTGTGGGACCCGGCCGATGCGATCCCCTCGGCGGCCTCCTACGACTGCAGTCTCGCGAAGTACGTCGAGGACGTGCCGGGCGACCCCACGAAGAACATGCTCGCCGCCTACAACGCCGGCCCCTACGCCGTCATCAAGTACGGCGGGGTGCCCCCGTACCGCGAGACCCAGAACTACGTGAAGATCATCACCAGTCTGGAGGAGAGCTTCGCCCGCCCGGTCGGCCGGGTGGACCCCTCCCGGCAGGCGGCCGGCGCGATCCACTACGCACAGGAGAAGCTCGGCACCGAGTACCTGTGGGGCGGCACGGGCACGGCCGCGCAGGGCGGCCGGTTCGACTGCTCGGGGCTGACCCAGGCCGCGTACCGCAGCGTCGACATCGAGCTGCCCCGGGTCGCCAACGACCAGTACAACGCCGGACCGCACCCCTCCCGGGACGAACTGCTCCCCGGTGACCTGGTGTTCTTCTCCGACGACCTCACCAACTCGCGGGCCATCCGGCACGTGGGGATCTACGTGGGAGGCGGGTTCATGATCGACGCGCCGAGGACCGGTGCCGTGATCCGGTTCAGCCCCATCGACACCAAGGACTACTTCGGGGCGACCCGGGTGACCCAGGACGGCGCGGAGGCCCTGCCCACCCACGCGCCCTCGACGTGAGCCGGCCCGGTCCCGCCGCCGGCGGGCGCTCCGCGCGCCCGGCCCGCGGCCCCGTGCCGGGGCGGTGCCGACGACGTGTGATGATGAAGATCCGCACGCGTCGCGTGGCCGGAACCCCTGTCCGCTGCCCGCTCCTGAGCTGCGATGACGAATCTCTCTTGGGTAACGTCTCAGTGATCTTTCGGTTGAGGGCGGAACGCGCCCCGGGGGGTCGTGCGTTCCTCGGGTACGGCCCCCGTCGGGCCGCCGAGGGCGTCGGAGCGGGCGACCGTTCCCCGCCCCGGGGCCGGGGGTCCACCCGCCGGGCAACCGGCGGACGCCCCTCGCGGAGCGGGGGGTCGGGAGGCGCACAGCCGGGTGCGCCCGTAGGAGCGAGGCACGACGAAGGGGCCGCGGCACGATGGCTGGACTCGACGAATCCGGGTCGAACCCCGATGTCAGTCTGCTCTACGAGATCAACGGCCTGGCCAAGGACGCCCCCACCTGGTTCGACCACACCATGGAGTACGTGGGCGAGTACGGGCTGATGCTCGGGCTGGTCTTCCTCGGGGTGTGGACCTGGTGGAAGCTGCGGGCCCGCGCCGGCTCGCTGGAGGAGGCGGCGCAGTCGGCCGCCGCCGTCATCTGGGTGCCGCTGGCCGCCGCGCTCGCGGTGATCGTCAACATCCCGATCCGCGGCTTCGTGGAGCGCCCCAGACCCTTCCTCGACCACGAGGGCCTGGAGGTGCTGATCCAGGGCAAGACCGACTACTCCTTCGTCAGCGACCACTCCACCCTCGCCATGGCCATGGCGGTCGGCATCTTCCTCGCCCACCGCAAGTACGGCTGGATCGCCATCGCCATGGCCTTCCTCGCCGGGGTGTCCCGCATCTACATGGGCGTCCACTACCCCACCGACGTGATCGGCGGCTTCGCCCTCGGCACCGCCGTCGCCCTGCTGCTGGCCCCGCTGGCCGCCCTGTTGCTCACGCCCCTCACCCGGGCGATCGGCCGCTCCCGGCACGGCTCCTGGCTGATCCGGACCCGCTCCACCCCCGACGTCGCCCGGGACCCCTACGGCCGCGGCTCCCGCACCGAGGAACGCGACCTGGCCGCCTGAGGGCGTCCCGTCCCGGCACCGCACGCGCTGTGGGCCACCCCGGAGGAAGGGGGTGGCCCACAGCGCGTTCCGGGGTCCGGGGCGTTCAGGGCGCGGCGGGGTCCGCGGCGTGTTCCTCGGCGTCCGAGCGGGCCCGGCTGCGGGCCCGGCGGGCGGCGCCCCGCCAGCCGCAGCTACAGCGGGCGCTCAGGAAGCGACCGTGCTCCACGGTGGTGGTGCGGTGCTCCGTGACGACGGCGGGGGGATCGGCGAACTCCAGCTCTCGGGCCACGGGTCCACGGTAGCGGGCGGCGGCACCGGGGGAAGGGGGATGCGTGACGGGTGCCGGAGCGGTTCGTTAGGGGGGACAACACGACGCGGGGCCCTGACTCGCATCGACTCGACAACTACTCCACATCCCTGGGGGTCGGCGATGGTGGTGCGGCAGCAGTACGCGGGCGGCGGCGCGCTGGCCCTGGCCGTCGTCCTGGCCGGGCTGCTGGCCGGGTGCGCGGGGGGCGGTGCCCTCGGGACACCGGTCGACGCGGTTCCCGTGCCCCTCGTGCCGGACGCCCCCGCGGACGCGGTGCACCGGGCCGCCGCACGGCTGGTGCGGGCGGGGACCGCCCGGACCCGCACCGCGATGGACATGGCGACCGGCGGCACCCGGGTCACCATCCGGGGCGAGGGGGTCTACGACTTCGCCCGGCGGCTCGGCGAACTGCGGGTGGTGCTGCCGCAGGACCCCACCGGCGCCTCCCGGCAGCAGCCCATCGTCGAACTCCTCGCCCCCGGGGCGCTGTACATGAAGAACCGGGGCGCCGGGGTGCCCGCCGACAAGTGGGTGCGCGTGGACACCGGGTCCGTCGCGGACGGGAACCTGGTCACCGGCGGTGCCACCGATCCGCTCGCCGCCGCGGAGCTGCTGCGCGGCGCGCGCGGGGTGCGGTACGTGGGCGGGGCCCGGCTCGACGGGGTCCCGGTGCGGCACTACCGGGGGACCACGGACCTGGTGCGGGCGGCGGCGGTGGCCTCCGGGGAGACCCGGCGGGTGCTCGCCGCCGCCGCCCGGGGCTTCTCCACCAGCGAGGTCCCCTTCGACGCCTACCTGGACGAGCAGGGGCTGGTGCGCAAGTTGCGGCACCGGTTCAGCTTCGTCAACGAACGCCACGCCCGGGCGGTGGCCGTGGCCTCGACGGTGGTGCTGTCCGGCTTCGGCGCACCGGTGGACGTGCGCCTGCCGGACGCCGCGGACATCTATGCGGGCAAGATCGCGGAGGGCGCGTGACGACGGCGGCGGACGGAGCCGCCGGGCGGGCGGCCGCGCCTGTGCGCGAGGGGCGCGCACGGCGCGCGAGCCGTGACGGGGCGCGAAGGGACGCACAGGGGCGTAGTCGTCCGGGTGGGGCGGAAATGGTCCGTCCGTGCCATGCGCGGTGCGTAGCGACTGCCTACGCTAGGAAGCCGGTGGCGGCCAGGAAGAGGTGGTGTGGGTGGCTCCGTCCGGTGGCACGGCAGTGCAGGACCATGTCGCCCTCGCGGAGATCGAGCTGTGCGGCGAGTTGATCATCGCGGCCAGCGCCACGGGCGAGGAGCGCTTGAGCGCCGCCCGGATCGACGAGGTGCTGCGGGTGCGGGTCCCCGCCCCGGAGGCGGACCCGACGGCCCCGGCGCGGGCCGGGGTCGGCTGGGCGTACTGGTGAACGTGCGGCGGTCGCGCGGGTGACCGCGGGCCGGGCTCCTGGGCACGGACCCGGGGCCACCCGCGCCGGCGGTCAGGTGCGGAGCATCCGCGCGATCGCCTTCGTCGCCTCCTCGACCTTGTCGTCGATCTCGGCGCCGCCCTTGAGGGCCGCGTCGGCGACACAGTGCCGCAGGTGCTCTTCGAGCAGTTGCAGGGCGAAGGACTGGAGGGCCTTCGTGGACGCGGAGACCTGCGTGAGTATGTCGATGCAGTAGGTGTCCTCGTCCACCATCCGCTGGAGCCCGCGGATCTGGCCCTCGATCCGGCGCAGCCGCTTGAGGTGCTCGCTCTTCTGCTTGTGGTAGCCGTGGATGCCCAGGTCGTGGTCGGTGATCACTTCGGTGGTGCCCTCGGTCGCCGCCGCACCGGGCCCGGAGCAGCAGCCGCCCGCCGCCTTCGGCGCCCCCGTCGTCGCGTCGGTCTCGGTGCTCGTCATGGCGTCGTCCTCCGTATGGTCGCCGTGCGGGACGGCCTACCCTCGTTCTATACCCCTGGTGGGTATATGGTATCGAACTTTTCCCAGTACGGGAGGGTTGTCCGGACCCGGTGCCAGGCCGCACTGTGGATGAGCGACACTGGTGGAACGCCGGTTAGCCGTGACGGGATGATGCGCCTAGCATCAGCCTGACCGAAACCCCGCATCCCGAGGACCCCACGTGCGTTTTCGTCTGACCCCCAGGGAGACGAGCTTCTACGACATGTTCGCCGCATCCGCGGACAACATCGTCACGGGCTCGAAGCTCCTGATGGAACTGCTCGGGGCCGACGCGTCGGACCGTGCGGAGATCGCGGAACGGATGCGGGCGGCCGAGCACGCGGGGGACGATGCCACGCACGCCATCTTCCACCAGCTGAACTCTTCGTTCATCACGCCGTTCGACCGCGAGGACATCTACTCCCTCGCGTCCTCCCTCGACGACATCATGGACTTCATGGAGGAGGCTGTCGACCTGGTCGTCCTGTACCAGGTCGAGAAGCTCCCCAAGGGCGTCGAGCAGCAGATCGAGGTGTTGGCGCGGGCCGCCGAGCTGACCGCCGAGGCCATGCCGCACCTGCGCACCATGGAACGGCTCACCGAGTACTGGATCGAGGTCAACCGCCTGGAGAACCAGGCCGACCAGATCCACCGCAAGCTCCTCGCGCACCTGTTCAACGGCAAGTACGACGCGATGGAGGTGCTCAAGCTGAAGCAGATCGTCGACGTGCTGGAAGAGGCCGCCGACGCCTTCGAGCACGTGGCCAACACGGTGGAGACCATCGCCGTCAAGGAGTCCTGACCTCCGTGGACACCTTCGCGCTGGTCGTGACCGTCGGCGTCGCGCTCTTCTTCACCTACACCAACGGCTTCCACGACTCGGCCAACGCCGTCGCGACCTCCGTGTCCACCCGGGCGCTCACCCCCAAGGCCGCCATCGCCATGGCCGCGGTGATGAACCTGCTCGGCGCCTTCCTCGGCAGCGGGGTGGCCAAGACGGTCAGCGAGGGGCTCATCGCGACGCCGGAGGGCAGCAAGGGGATGGCCATCCTCTTCGCCGCGCTGGTCGGCGCCATCCTGTGGAACCTGGTCACCTGGTACCTGGGGCTGCCCTCGTCCTCCTCGCACGCCCTCTTCGGCGGCATGGTCGGCGCGGCGCTCGCGGGCGGCACGGACGTCATCTGGTCCGGGGTCCTCGACAAGATCATTATTCCGATGTTCGTGTCCCCGCTGGTCGGTCTGGTCGTCGGATACCTGGTGATGTGCGCGATCCTGTGGATGTTCCGCCGGGCCAACCCGCACAAGGCCAAGCGGCACTTCCGCATCGCACAGACCGTCTCCGCCGCCGGCATGGCCCTCGGACACGGCCTCCAGGACGCCCAGAAGACCATGGGCATCGTGGTGATGGCCCTGGTCATCGCCGATGTCCAGGACTCCGGCGACGACATTCCGATCTGGGTCAAGCTGGCCTGCGCGGTCATGCTCTCGCTCGGCACCTACGCCGGCGGCTGGCGGATCATGCGCACCCTCGGGCGGAAGATCATCGAACTCGACCCCCCGCAGGGCTTCGCGGCGGAGACCACCGGGGCGTCCATCATGTTCGGCACCGCCTTCCTGTTCCACGCGCCGATCTCCACCACCCATGTGATCACCTCGGCGATCATGGGCGTGGGTGCCACCAAGCGGATCAACGCGGTGCGCTGGGGGGTCGCCAAGAACATCGTGATCGGCTGGTTCATCACCATGCCCGCGGCGGCGCTGAGCGCGGCGCTGAGCCTGTGGATCGTGCAGCTCGCCTTCAGCTGACCCGCCCGGCCCCGGGTGCAGCGGCCCTAGAACGCCGCCCGCACCGCCCCCACCTCGGCCTCGCCGCCCAGCAGCGGCGCCCGGCCGATCCGTTCCAGCACCTCCCCGTGCAGACCCAGCAGGTGCAGGGCCCGCGCCAGGACCGGTCCCGAGGCCCGGACGCCGCCGTCCTCGATCTTGAACGCCAGGGCGCGGCCGTCGGGCAGCGCCACCGCCTGCACCGCCTCCGCCCCCATCTTCGCCAGCACCCCCGGCACCTCCCGCATCAGCCAGGTGTCCGGCCGCCGGGTGCCCGCCACGTACTCCGGGTGGGCGCGCATCGCCTCGGCCACCCGGCGCTCCGGCGAGCCCTCGGGCGCCCGGACGAACGCGCGGAAGGCCCGCGCCAGCCCGGTGAGGGAGAGCGCGAACAGCGGTGCCCCGCAGCCGTCGACGCCGGTCGCGGCGACCCGTTCCCCGGCGGCCGCCTCGACCGCCTCCCGGGCCAGCACCTGGAGCGGATGGGCCGGGTCGAGGTAGCCGTCCAGCGGCCAGCCGTTGCGCAGACAGGCGGCCAGCATCGCCGCGTGCTTGCCCGAGCAGTTCATGGTGATCCGCTCCCGCACGCCCCCCGCGGCCAGGTACGCCTCCGCCTCGGCGGTGTCCAGGGGCAGGTCGGCCGGGCACTGCAAGCGGTCCTCGGTGAGTCCGTGGGAGGCCAGCAGGGCGCGCACCAGCTCCAGGTGGAACGGTTCGCCGGAGTGACTGGCGGCGGCCAGCGCGAGTTGCCGCCCGGCGAGCGGGACCCCCGCCCGCAGCACCGCCGCGGCCTGCATCGGCTTGTTCGCGGAACGGGGGAACACCGGGGCGTCGACGTCTCCCCACGCCCGTTCCACCGTGCCGTCCGCGCCCAGGACGACGAGGTGCCCGCGGTGCCGGCTCTCCACGAACCCCGAACGGACGACCTCGGCGAGCACCGGCGGCTCGGGCGCGGACGGGTGCGGGGTGCGGGGCGTGCGGGGCTCGGGCATGGCGGGTGGCCTCCGGGGGGCGCTCGACGCTTCGGTCGCCCGGGATCACCGGGCGACCGCCTCAGCCGAGCAGGTCGTCTACGTGTGCTTCGCCCTCACGGTACCTGCGGGTGATCTCCGCTCCGCAGCCGTCCGCGATCCGTTGCAGCGACTGCCGTCGCCCCGACACCTGCTGTTCGTACCGCACCAGCCGCCCGCGGGCGTCCCGGAGCTCCTGGTCGGTGCGGGCGGCCAGGTCGGACAGCTCCACCTCGCCCAGCATGTCGGCGGCGAGCCGCCGGTACTCCTCCCCGTGCGGGGGGCCCAGGGTCACGTGCCGGGCCGAGGAGCGCTGCCGGGCCGGCTGGTCGGCGAGGATCTCGGACAGCCGGTCCACCACCGGTGCCTCGGGGCCGGCCCGCCGCGCCAACTCCGCGCACAGGATGTCGATGCGGCCGTGGAGCAGCCGCCGCACGTAGCTCAGATCGGCCTCGTCGCGTTGGGCGTCCCGGCGCAGCCCGCGCAGTTCGGGCAGGGTCAGCGCGGCCAGGTCCGGTACCGGCAGCCGCTCGAACAGCGGGGCCGCGGCGGTGCGCTGCACCGGTGGTCGGGTGCCCGCCCGGGCCCCGCCCTTCACGGCGGAACGGGTCCGCGGGCTCGTCCGGGTCAGTGACACGGGCACGGGCTGCTGCCGCCCGGTACTCGGTGTGCTCATCGCTCGTTACCGTCCCCTCGACCGGTGCGGCCTACCGCTGGGAGCATCGTGCCACCCCGAGTGGGCGCTATGTGACCGAGTGCCCCCGATCGGCCCCGGATGGGGGGTTCGGGAGCATGCGGGTGCCTCCGGACGGGCGTGGGAACACGCGGCGGCGTGGCGGGGGCACGGACGGGGGCACGGGCGTCCCCGGGCGGTGGGCGGGGAGGGATGATGGCGGGATGCGAGCAGTGGTGCAGCGGGTGGACGGGGCGGCCGTCGTGGTCGGGGACGAGACGGTCGGGGAGATCGCCGGGGAGGGGCTGTGCGTCCTGGTGGGGGTGACCCACCAGGACACCCCGGAGCACGCGGCCCGCCTGGCCCGCAAGCTGTGGACGCTGCGCGTCCTGGCCGGGGAACGCTCCTGCTCGGACACCGGCGCCCCGCTGTTGGTGATCAGCCAGTTCACGCTCTACGGGGACGCCCGCAAGGGCCGCCGGCCCACCTGGAACGCGGCGGCGCCCGGCGAGGTGGCCGAACCGCTGGTGGACGAGGTGGTGGAGCAGTTGCGCCGGTTGGGCGCCGAGGTGGCCACCGGCCGCTTCGGGGCGTCGATGCGGGTGTCCCTGACGAACGACGGGCCGTTCACCGTGCTGCTGGAGGTCTGACGCCCCGGCGGGCTCAGGGCTCGACGACGGTCTCCTGCGCGGCGGAGGTCCCGTCCGCGAGGAGGTCCGCGTCCACCGGCACGTTCCGCTTGACCAGCGCCAACGCGACCGGGCCCAGCTCGTGGTGGCGGACCGAGGTGGTCAGGAAGCCGACGGCGCGGCCCTCCGGCCCGTCCGCGGCGAGCCGCAGCTCGGTGCCCCGGGGCGGCAGGTGCACCTCGCTGCCGTCGAGGTGGAGGAAGACCAGCCGGCGCGGCGGCTTGCCGAGGTTCTGCACCCGGGCGACCGTCTCCTGCCCCCGGTAGCAGCCCTTCTGGAGGTGCACGGCGGTGCCGATCCACCCCAGCTCGTGCGGGATGGTCCGGTGGTCGGTCTCGAAGCCGACCCGCGGCCGGTGCCCCTCGACGCGCAGCGCCTCGTGGGCGAGGAGCCCCGCGGGGGGGCCGTAGGGTCCGTCGGGGGCGAGCCCGGCCAGCTCGGCGCGGGGCAGGAACAGGTCCCGCCCGTGCGGTGCCTCGCGGACGGTCACGCCCTCGGGGACGGTGGCGATGGAGCCGGCGGGCAGGTGCACCACGGCGAACTCGTCGGTGCGGTCGGCCACCTCGACCCGGTAGAAGAACTTCATCGACTCCAGGTAGGCGAGCAGCGCCCCCTGGGTGCCGGGCTCGACGTGCGCCCACACCGTGGTGCCGTCGTCGACGAGGTACAGCGCGTGCTCGATGTGCCCGTTGGCGGAGAGCACCAGCGCCTCGGTCGCCCGGTGCGGTGGCAGGTCGCTGACGTGCTGGGTGACCAGCAGGTGCAGCCAGCTCAGCCGGTCCTCACCGGTGACGGTGAGCACGCCGCGGTGCGAGAGGTCCACGAATCCGGTGCCCTCGGCCAGGGCGCGCTGTTCGAGGTACAGCTCGCCGTAGTGGCCCGCGACGCCTTCGTCCACCCCCTCGGCGGGGACGGCACCGGGCAGCGACAGCAGAGGGCTCTTCATATCCACTCAGGGTACGACCCGGCGCGGGCGCCGTTCATTCCCCGGCCCCGGTCCCGGCCGGCTCGTCGGCGCCCGCACCGGTGTCCCGGGGGGCGCGGCGACAGGCGCCGCAGCGGCCGAAGATCGCGAAGTGCTTCAGGTCGGTGTCGAAGTCGAAGGCGTCCCGCAGCTCGGCGGTGAACCCGTCCGCGACGGAGACGTCCGCCTCGATCACGCCCGAACAGTCCCGGCACACCAGGTGCAGGTGGTGGTGCCGGTCGGCGAGGTGGTACGAGGGCGCCCCGTGGCCCAGGTGGGCGTGGCTGACCAGCCCCAGCTCCTCCAGGAGCTCCAGGGTCCGGTACACGGTGGAGATGTTCACCCCGGACGCCGTACGACGCACCTCGCAGAGGATGTCGTCGGGCGTCCCGTGCTCCAGCGCGTCCACGGCCTCCAGTACCAGCTGCCGCTGCGGCGTCAGCCGGTAGCCGCGCCGGCGCAGGTCGGCCTTCCAGTCGGTGCTCACCACCCGACCAGTGTAGGCAGGAGGGGGCCGGGCCGGGGCGGGGCGACGGATTCCTGCCGTTCCGTGACCGGCCGGGCCGCCGAACGCCGGAAGCCCCCGGCGCGCGTGGGTGCGTCGCGCCGGGGGCCTCGGGGTCGGGCGGGGGTGCGGCCTAGCGGAAGAAGGCGATGCCGTCGTCGGGGAGGTCGCCGAGGTCCTTCGCCCAGTTGGCGACGTCTTCGGGGGTGACGACCTTCTTCAGGTGCGCCGACATGTAGGGGCGCAGCGGGACCTCGGGCGTCTGCTTCTCGCCGACCCACATCAGGTCGCTCTTGACGTAGCCGTACAGCCGCTTGCCGCCGGTGTAGGGGCCGGAGGCTCCGGTGCGCGCCACGGCGTCGGTGACCAGGTCGATCTGCGGCTTCTTGTCGGCCAGCTCGCCGTACCAGACCTCGACGACGCCGTCGTCGCGGACCATGGTCACCTCGACCTTCCGGTCCGCGTCGATGCGCCAGAAGCCGGACTCGGTCTCCAACGGCTTCACCTTGTTGCCGTCGTGGTCGAGGATCCAGGTGCGCGAGTGGTACTCCAGGAAGTCCCGTCCGTCGTGACCGAAGGTGACCTCCTGTCCGAAGTTGGCCTTCTCGGCCCCGGGGAAGTCGGTGACGCCCGCGCCCGCCCAGTTCCCGAGGAGGAAGGCGAGCGGGACGAGGTCCTTGTGCAGGTCGGACGGGATCTCGATCATGAGCGGGAATTCCTAGGTGATCAGCGCTGGCCCTGGTACAGCTTCTTCACGGTGAGCCCCGCGAAGGCGAGGACGCCGACGCAGACGAGGGCGAGAAGAACTTCGAAAAAGATGACCACGGGGTGCTCCTCGATGGGCGGTCGGGCGGTACCGGCGGTACCGGGCCGGGCCCCAGTTTAGTGGGCGGGGGCCCGGCCCTCGCGGTGAGGTCAGCCGAGTAGCTGACTCTGGAGCGTGACGGTCTGGAGGAACGGGACGTCAGGGACCCCGCCCGCGCGGGACTGGACCACCAGTCCGACGAGGTCACCGGCCTCCAGGAAGGCGAGGCGGGTGTGTTCGCGGCCGTGGGGCGCGACCTCCGTGAAGAGGTGTGCGGGGACGTTCTTCACCTGGGCCGCTTTGGGGTAGTCCTGGTCCCACTGCATGGTGGTGACGCCCCGGAGTGGGTGATGGGGACCGGTGTTGCGCCAGCCGTGTTCGAGCCGCCAGGACTCGGCCGCGCCCGCGCTGCGGAACCGCAGCAGGTAAACGTGGGTGCGGGTGCCGTCCGGTGTGGTCCAGCCCCGGGCGGCGATCCGGCGTACCGCGTAGTCGGCGAGGTGTCGTGGTACGGCGTCGCGGGCTTCGGAGCGGGCGAAGAGACGGGCGAAGTCACCGGGGGACACCCAGCCGTCGCGGCTGCGCAGGGTCGGGTCGGGCGCCGAGCCCCGGGGCGCCGGCAGCAGCAGCTTCCGCAGGGCCGCGTGGTGGACGGCGGCCGGGTTGGTTTCCGCGAACGGCCCGGGAGCGCCCTCGGGCAGGGCGGGTCGCCGGATCGTCGGGTACTCCCACCGGCCGTCGGCCGCGGTCGCCAGCCCGGGCAGGTCGGTGCGGTCGGCCCCGAGGAGGGCGAAGCCGCTCCCGGTGGCCGCGGCGGCGAACACCAGGGCCGCCGCCGCCCAGCGGATCAGTGCCGCCCGGCGCTCCCGGGCGGGCGGCCGGTCGTCCTCGGCGGGGACCGCGGTGGTGTCGTCCGCGATCTCGTGGTCGATCGTCATGCGGGCTCCCCCCGTCGGGCGAGGCGGTCGAATTGTTCCCCGAGGAGGGCGAGGTGGAGCTGTTCCACGGGGGCTGCGTACACATCGGCGGTCATCAGCACGTCGCCGACCGGGGCCAGGCACTCCAACTGCTCCACCCGGTTTCGGTCCGGCCCCCGGTCCGGGAGTTCAGGGAGCGACGGGACCCGGTAGCAGCGGATGCCGGGGCGCCCTTCGGGGGTCGGTCCGGGGCGGAGGTCCTTCCGGGCGTCGAGCTGCTCGCCGACGGCCCGGGCCGTGGCGCGGGCGTGCTGTTCGCTCCGCATGCGCATCAGCACCGTCGTGACGACGGTGCCCTGCCCGCCGTGTTCGCGGGCGTAGCTCCGCACAGCCATGGCACGGGGGCCGCCGTGGGCGAAGGCCCGTCCCAGGTCCTCCCGGGAGAGGCCCGAGCCCCCCGCCGTCTCGACGAATCGTTTCTTCAGATCGCTGTCACTGAATTCGCCGTCGTAGTCCCAACCGAGGGCGTCGGGACCGGGTCCGTAGCTGTGGTCGTAATCGTCGTACGGCACGAGGAGTTCGGCGAGTTCGCCGGGGCGCTCGCCGGGTTCCTGGCGGCTCTCCGCGAACGACCAGACGGGCGTGGGCGGGGTGCGCTCGGCAGCGGCCACCACCGTGCCGGTGACTCCGACCACGGCCACGGTCGTGCAGGTCAGGGCGAGGGCGACGAGCCGTCGGGGGCGTCGGCGTCCCGCTGCCGGGTCGGTGCCGTTCACAGTCGTGCCACCTGTCGTCGCGCCAGTTCCGTGATCTCCCGGACGGGGAGCGGGGTGCTGCTCGTCACCACGATGTGCAGGGCCACGTCACCGCGCCATGCGTGGGCCTCGCTGGCGTACACCGGTGGGCCTCCGCCCGGTTCGGGCTCGGTGGCCGCGTGCACGGTGCCGTTGGCCGACCCGGGCAGCGGCGTTCCGACGGTCCCCGTCGCCTGCTCCGTCTCGAAGCGGGCGAAGCCCGTGATCCGGGGCAGCTCGTACCCCGGGCCCTTGTGGTACTGGTCGAGTCGGATGTGGACGGTGCGGTCGTCGAGGTGCCAACTGGTCGCGGCCGACCTGCGGAAGTCGAACCGGACCAGTTCGTCGAGCCGTTCGGCGGGCACGCCGTAGCGGGCCACGTGCTCTTCGAGGGGCAGCCAGCCCCGCTCGGACAAGGTGGGCACGGCCCCCCGCGGCACGGGCAGCAGCAGCTTGCGCAGGTCGCCGTCGGCGCGGTCGGGCGGGTCGGTCGGGGCGTCGGCGCCGGTGGCCGCGGCCGGGACGACCGGCTGGGAGAGCGGGGCGAGCGGGGTGGGGGCGCGGTCGGCCTGGACCAGGTAGCCGACGCAGGTGCCGGCGAGGAGGCCGAGCGCCGCCGCGGTGGCGAGGAGCGGCAGGGCGGTCCTGCCGCGGCGGCGGTCGGGCGGGCCGGAGGGCTCCTCGTCGGGTCTCGGGGGTTCCACGGGGGTGTCTCCTGAAGATCGGTTCGGTGCCAGGGAGACGGCCGGGACCCGTACATGGTTGTGGGGTGCACGATTACGATTCGGGGCATGGCGAAGAAGCTCGTGATCAAGGTGACGGCGGGGGCGGACGCACCCGAACGGTGCTCGCAGGCGTTCACGGTGGCGGCGGTGGCCGTGGCCAGCGGGGTGGAGGTCTCGCTGTGGCTGACCGGGGAGTCGGCGTGGTTCGCGCTGCCCGGCCGGGCCGCCGAGTTCGAGTTGCCGCACGCGGCGCCGCTGCCCGAGCTGATCGAGGGGGTGCTGGCCGGGGGCACGGTCACCCTGTGCACCCAGTGCGCGGCGCGCCGGGACATCACCCAGGACGACGTGCTGGACGGGGTCCGGATCGCGGGGGCGCAGGTGTTCGTGCAGGAGGCGGTGGCGGACGGGGCGCAGGCGCTGGTGTACTGACCGTGTACGGGGGCGGGCTCAGCGCTTGCCGTCGAGCTCGTCCCACCAGTCGTCGGACTTGGGGTCACCGGACGGTGCGTCCCACCAACGGTCTTCGGGGCCGCGGCGGTTGGCGATCACGGCGGCCACCGGCGGGATCACCATGGCGACCAGGCACATGACGACGGCCGCGGGAACCGACCACAGGCGCACCACCGACCAGGCCAGGACGAAGAGCACCACGCACGTGCCCATCATGGCGAAGTACACATGCCGCCTGCGTGCGTACATGCTTCCAGCGTACGTCCGGGGGTCCTGCCCGGCCCGGCCGCGACGCGAAAGCCCGGAGGGCCGTACCCAGGTCCAGTGGCGTCCAACCCCCTGGGGTACGGCCCTCCGGGCCGCTTTCGCGTCGCGCGTCGTCAGAGGGCGATCGCGACCTCGGCGAGGCCGCCGGTCTGGGCGACGACCGTGCGGTCCGCGGTGGCGCCGGGGACCAGGGCGCGGAGGGTCCACGTGCCCTCGGCGGCGTAGAAGCGGAACTGACCGGTGGCCGAGGTGGGGACCTCGGCGGTGAACTCGCCGGTCGAGTCGAGCAGGCGGACGTACCCGGTGACGGGCTCGCCGTCGCGGGTCACCTGGCCCTGGATGGTGGTCTCACCGGGCTTGATCGTCGAGGCGTCGGGGCCGCCGACCTTAGCTCCACACATGTTTGCGTCTCCTGATTGGCCGTGGGGCGGGGTTACTTGGCGGGGCCGAGCTCGATCGGCACGCCGACGAGGGAGCCGTACTCGGTCCACGAGCCGTCGTAGTTCTTGACGTTGGTCACGCCGAGCAGCTCGTGCAGCACGAACCAGGTCAGGGCGGAACGCTCACCGATGCGGCAGTACGCGATGGTGTCCTTGCTGAGGTCCACCTGCTCGTCCTCGTACAGGGCCTTCAGCTCGTCGTCCGACTTGAAGGTGCCGTCGTCGTTGGCGTTCTTCGACCACGGGATGCTGCGGGCGCTCGGCACGTGGCCGGGGCGCTGCGACTGCTCCTGGGGGAGGTGGGCCGGGGCGAGCAGCTTGCCCGAGAACTCGTCGGGGGAGCGCACGTCGACCAGGTTCTGCACGCCGATCGCGGCGACCACGTCGTCGCGGAAGGCACGGATCGAGCTGTCCTGGGCCTTGGCCTGGTACGAGGTGGCCGGGCGCTGCGGGACCTCGGCGACCAGGTCGCGTGCGTCGAGCTCCCACTTCTTGCGGCCGCCGTCGAGCAGCTTGACGGAGTCGTGGCCGTACAGCTTGAAGTACCAGTAGGCGTACGAGGCGAACCAGTTGTTGTTGCCGCCGTAGAGGACGACGGTGTCGTCGTTGGCGATGCCGCGCTCGGAGAGCAGCTTCTCGAAGCCGGCCTGGTCGACGAAGTCGCGGCGGACCGGGTCCTGGAGGTCCTGCTGCCAGTCGATCTTGATGGCGTTCTTGATGTGGTTCGTGTCGTACGCCGAGGCGTCTTCGTCGACCTCGACGATGACGACCTTCGGGTTGTCGAGGTTGGCCTCGACCCAGTCGGCGTCGACCAGGACGTCGCTGCGGCTCATGTTCGTTCTCCTCCGGGGCAGTTGCGGCGGGGCTCACGTGAAGTACGGGCGGCGTGCGGTGCGGTGCCCGGTGGTCCGGGCGGTGCGGGGCGCGCGGCCCGGTGGAACAGGCCGCCTGGGGCGGCCTCGGGAAGCGGGGCGGCGCGGTTCGTCGGGGTCGATGACCGGGGGCCGCGGGTCCGCTCAGACAGCGCGACAGAGCATGGCGGCGACGCGGCACAGGTCGACTGCCCGCCGCTTCGTCAGATCCGCCCGTCCCCGGTGACGGAGACCGCTCGCATAGCACTGCATGAGGACGATCGTAGGTAGCCGCGGCCGACCGTGTCACCGATGTTTCACATGTCGAGACGGGATCATCCGGATTATGGGATGAGCGTGCCCTCGCGGGCCGTCCCGGCGGAGCCCGGTCCGGCTTCCGGGGGGAGCGCATCTGCGGTACGGACTTCGCCGTCTCGCACTGTGGACTCCAGGGGTGGAGTGCCCCGTACGGGCTCCGCAACAGCGCCTACCCGACGAGGCGGACGTTCGAACCCTTCAGGAGGAGGTCCACCCCGTCCTCGGCGGCCTCGACCGCGTCCAGCTCCACCCCGGCGGGCAGATCGCTGATCCGCTGGCGGAAGTCGGTGACCTTGCGGATCGTCTCCTCCGGGATCGGGATGCCGACGTTCGGCAGCTTGTCGGCCTGCACCGCGATCTCGCCGTTGCGCACGACCAGGGAGGCGTTGACGGGCGGGAGCTTGGACTTCACGCCCCCGGCGGTCAGCTCCACGTGCACCGCGACCTTGCCGTCGCCCCCGTCGGACAACTGCACGACCTGCGCGGTCACGCCCGGGATCGGCTCCACCGGCTCGACCTGCGCGGCCTTGAGGAGTTCGGGGTAGGAGACGAGCGCCGTGCCGCTGGCCCGGCCGGCGGTCGCGGAGGCGAAGTCACCGGTGAACTCGACGTCCGACATGGTCGCGGTCAGCTTCTCGATCCGGACCGGCGTGGCGCCCCGCCCGCTGCCGGTGCCCGCATTGGCGTCGTAGTCGTCGATCGTCACCTCCACCTCGTCCAGGGTGCCGCCGGCGAGCTGGGTGAGGAACGGGAAGCCGTTGATCGAGACCTCGGGGGTGCTGGTCAGCCCCTCGCTGGAGCGCACCCGCGCCGCCGCCTCGTCCTCGGCGAGGTACACGGCCACCCGGTCGGCGGCGACGAACAGGCCGCCCAGGACGACGGCGATGATCAGGAGTATTCGCAGAGCGCGCATGACCGGTGGTTTCCCCCCACGGCATCGGACGGCATCGGACGTGGGGCCTCTCGTTCGGGTCCTGCCGGGCTCGCGGGGGCTCCCTGATCCAGCCAGATCCGAACGAAAGACCCTGGACCGCGAGCCTAACCCCGTCCACAGGCTGTGGACGGGGGAGGCGGCGGTAGTCGAACGGGCTTGTGACACACGGCGTCCGGCCGGCCCGGGGGCGGCGGCTCAGCCGAGCGCGTTCCCCAGGAACTGCACCACCGGGGCCGCCGCTGCCAGCGGCAGCGCCACTCCCGCGGTCAGGTGGACGAACCGCGACGGGTAGTCGTAGCTGGCCGCCCGGTGCCCGATCAGGGCCGCGGCCCCGGCGGCGAGCCCGAGCAGGGCGCCGTCCCCGCCGCCCAGGTCCGTCAGCCCGCCGGCGAGCAATCCGCCGCCGGCCGCGGCCACCAGCGCGGCGACCACCGACGCCGGGGTGGGCAGCGGCAGTGCCCGCACCAGGACCGCCCCGGCCACGGCCAGCGCGCCGACGACCGCCGCGTCCGAGGCCGCGGCCAGGTGTCCGGCGGCCACCACCGCGAGCGCGGCCGACACCACCTGCACCATCAGCCCGTACAACCGCTCGTCGGCGTGTGCCCGGCTGCGCAGGGTCAGCACCACCGACAACAGCACCCACACCCCGAGGGTGCCGAGCACCGCGGTGGTCGCGTGCCCGCGCCCCGCCGCGAGCAGGGTCACGTCGGCGACCAGCCCGCCCAGGAAGGCCAGGGCGATGCCCTGCCGGGCGGGCCACATGCCGTTGAGCCGGAACCAGCCCGCCGCGGTCACCGCCTGGAGCAGGGCCACCGGGACGAACAGGGCGTACTCGTGCACGGCTGCCGCGCCGGCGAGCAGCAGGGCGAGCACCGCGGTGAGCGCCGCGGGCTGGAGCCCCGGCTCCAGGATCTGCGGCCGGCCCTCCGCCCGGGCGCGCTCGGCGGCGGTCGCGTACTGCGGCTCCGCGGGCGGCGCGGCCGGGTCGGCGGCACCGTGCGCAGGCCCGCCGGTCGTTCCTCCGGTGGCCGTCCCGCCGGTCGTTCCGTTCGTCGTCCCGTTCGCCGCCCCGGGCGGGACCGCGGTCGGGGCGGGCTGCGGGGCGTGGGTGCCGCGGCCGTAGGTCTGCGGCGGGCCGTACGCCGGGGCGGGCGCGGCGGGGGCGACCGCCGGGGCGGGAGCCGGGGCCGCCGCCTGGATTGGGGGTTGGAGCTGGGTCTCCCAGGTCGGTGCCTGCCACTGCTGGGTCTGCGGGCCCTCGTCCCGCGGCGGCTCCGCGAAGCCCGGGTGGCCCGTGCCCGGGTGACCCGCGCCGGTGGTGTGGTCCGGGGGGCCCGGGTGTCCGGCGTACCCGGGGTGGTTCACCTGGCCCGGGTGGTGCTGGTGGGCGTGCGGGGCCCCGTACTGCTGGGCGGGCTGCTGATACTCCGGGTACTGCTGGTGCGCCTGGTGCTGGGCGTACGGGTCGGGGTGCTGCTGCGGCGCCCCCGGGTACGGCGCGTGCTGCTGGTGCTGGGGGTGCTGCTGCGGGGGCTCGGGGTGCGCGGGGTACTGCGGCGCGTGGTGACCCTCGGGCCCGGGGTGCTCCCGGTACGGCGGGTGGCCGTGGGAGGGGTCGGGGTGGTGGGGTTGCTGGGGCGGGAACGGGCGGCGGTCTGACTGGTCAGGCATCGTGCTGGGGTCACCCTCCTGCGAACGGCGGGAGCACCTCGACCGTGCCGCCCTCGGTCAGTCGGACCGTCTCGTGCCCCCGGGCGCCGACGGATTCGCCGTCGACGAGGAAGGAACTGCGGTCCAGCACCCGTACCAACTCCCCGGGGTGGCGCTGCCGGGCGCCGGCCAGTGCCTCGGCCAGGTTCCCGGCGTCGAACGGTTCCTCCGCCACCCCGGCGGCGGCCTTCGCCGCGGCCCAGTAGCGGATCGTCCCCCTCGCCATGTCTTCTCGCCCTCCGGAGTCCTGTTCGTACAGGTCGTACCCGCCCCATCATGCCGTGCCGGAGGGCTCCTTCCGCTCCCCGGGAGCGCCCCGGCGCGGGTGCTCGCGCCGGGGCGGCCGGGCCGCGGGCGGGCGCGCCGGCCGGCGCGGGGCCGTGAGCAGCGGCACACCACGACCTCCGTCGGCGCCGCCCGGGCGGCGGACGGGTGGGCTATTCTGCTGGGGAAGGACTCGGGCGATGCAGCCTCCGAGTCCTTTTGCGCTTTCCGGGGCGTTGTATACGACTCCGGAACCGGCCGGTGCAGCGGTGCGGCGACGACGCGGCGCGGCGGCACCGGGTCCGGCCGGCGGTGGCACCGCAGACCACCGTCGGAGCCGTGGACGCAGGACGAGTACCAGTCCGAAGCAGTGCCGTGAACGTCCTCGCGGGGACCGAGGAGGAACCGACGTTATGGGCGAGCGAACCGCACAGGAAGAACGAGCGACCCGGGCGGGTGGGGCGCGATGAGTTCCCTGCTGCTCCTGACCAACGCCCTCCAACCGTCCGCGGAGGTCCTGCCGGCGCTGGGCCTGCTGCTGCACAACGTCCGGGTGGCCCCCGCCGAGGGGCCGGCCCTGGTCGACACCCCCGGGGCCGACGTGATCCTGGTGGACGGGCGCCGCGACCTGCCGCAGGTGCGCAGCCTGTGCCAGTTGCTGCGCTCCACCGGTCCCGGCTGTCCGCTGCTGCTGGTGGTCACCGAGGGCGGGCTCGCCGCCGTCACCGCGGACTGGGGGGTGGACGACGTCCTCCTCGACACCGCGGGGCCCGCCGAGGTCGAGGCCCGGCTGCGGCTGGCCCTGGGCCGTCAACAGGGCGGGATCGACGACTCCCCGATGGAGATCCGCAACGGCGACCTCTCGGTGGACGAGGCGACCTACAGCGCCAAGCTCAAGGGGCGGGTGCTGGACCTCACCTTCAAGGAGTTCGAGCTGCTGAAGTACCTGGCGCAGCACCCCGGGCGGGTGTTCACCCGGGCGCAGCTCCTCCAGGAGGTGTGGGGGTACGACTACTTCGGGGGCACCCGGACCGTCGACGTCCACGTGCGGCGGCTGCGCGCCAAGCTGGGGCCCGAGCACGAGTCCCTGATCGGGACCGTCCGGAACGTCGGGTACCGCTTCGTCATCCCGGAGAAGCCCGAACGCCACGAGGGCCGCGACAAGCAGGAGAAGCAGGACGAGCGCGGCGGCGGGACCCGGGGCGGCACGGGCCGGGCGGCCCCGGCGGTCGGTGCCGCGGGCCGTCGGGCGCAGGGGTGACGCCCCGCCCGGCGGTGCGGGTCACCGTCGGGTTGCCCTCGGATAACCGGGGGGTCCCAGAGGGCGGACGGACCTGCTCAAACGGGGCTCTCTCCGCGTAGACTCCGCGCGTGGCCAAGGTGACTCGGGACGATGTGGCGCGACTGGCGGGTACGTCGACCGCGGTCGTCAGCTATGTGATCAACAACGGACCCCGGCCGGTCGCCCCGGCCACCCGGGAACGGGTGCTCGCCGCGATCAAGGAGCTCGGGTACCGCCCGGACCGGGTCGCCCAGGCGATGGCCTCGCGGCGCACGGACCTGATAGGCATGATCGTCCCGGACGCCCGGCAGCCCTTCTTCGCCGAGATGACCCACGCCGTGGAGCAGGCCGCCGCGGAGCGCGGCAAGATGGTCCTCGTCGGCAACTCCGACTACCTCGACGAACGCGAGGTGCACTACCTGCGCGCGTTCCTCGGAATGCGCGTCTCCGGTCTGATCCTGGTCAGCCAGGGCCCCAGCGAGACCGCCGCCGCCGAGATCGACGCCTGGGACGCCCGGGTGGTGCTGCTGCACCGCAGGCCCGAGGCGATCGAGGACGTGGCGGTGGTGATCGACGACGTCGGCGGCGCCCAACTCGTCACCCGGCACCTGTTGGAGCACGGCCACCCGTACGTCGCCTGCCTCGGCGGTGTGGAGGAGACCCCGGTCGTGGGCGACCCGGTCACCGACCACGTCGAGGGGTGGCGCCGGGCCATGGCGGAGGCCGGCCGCTCCATCGAGGGACGGCTCTTCGAGGCCCCCTACAACCGCTACGACGCCTACCGGGTCGCCCTCGACCTGCTGGCCGGCCCCGACCGGCCGCCGGCGATCGTCTGCGCCACCGACGACCAGGCCATCGGGGTGCTGCGGGCCGCGCGGGAGCTGCGCATCGACGTCCCCGGCGAACTGGCCGTCGCCGGGTTCGACGACGTGAAGGAGGCCGCGCTCACCGACCCGCCGCTGACCACCGTCGCCTCCGACCGCCCCGCGATGGCCCGCGCCGCGGTGGACCTGGTCCTCGACGACGCGCTGCGGGTGCCGGGCTCCCGGCGGGAACGACTCAAGCTCTTCCCGTCCCGCCTGGTCGTCCGGCGGTCCTGCGGCTGCCACTGAGCCGCCGGCCCCGCGCCCGCGGGCCCGCTCAGGACTCCGCGCGGTACATCAGGTCCGTCTCGTGGACGGTGAAGCCCAGGCGCTCGTACACCTTCACCGCGGCGGTGTTGTCGGCGTCGACGTAGAGCATCGCGGTCGGCGTCCCGGTGCGCGCCAGGTGGCGCAGCCCGACGGTGGTGAGCGCCTTGCCGAGGCCGCCGCCCTGCGCGTCGGGCGCCACGCCCACCACGTACACCTCGCCGAGGCTCTCCTCGGCATGGACCTTCGTCCAGTGGAAGCCGACGAGTTCGCCCGCGCGCTCGGCGAGGAAGAAGCCGGCCGGGTCGAACCAGGGTTCGGCCTTGCGGGCGTCCAGGTCGCGGGAGGTCAGCGAGCCCTGCTCGGGGTGGTGGGCGAAGGCGGCGGCGTTGACCGCGAGCCAGGCCGCGTCGTCCTGCCCGGGGACGAAGGTCCGCACCGTGACGCCCTCGGGCCACACCGGCTCCGGTAGGTCCAGGTCGGTCAACGGGCGCCGCATCTGGCGCAGTTCGCGGAACAGGCTGAGGCCCAGGACCTGGGCGAGGTGGCGGGCGGCGGCGTGGCCGCCGTGCGCCCAGACCCGCAGCCGCTTGCCGGAGGCGGCGAGCAGGGCGGTGCCCAGGGCCCGCCCGTGGCCCCGGCCGCGGTGCTCGGGGTGCACCAGCAGCTCGGCGGCGGGGGCCTCGACCGGGTCGGTGTCCTCCAACTGCGCGTAGCCGACGAGGGCCTCGCCCACGAGCAGCAGCAGATGGCTCACCCCGTCCCGGGCGCCGCCCCGCAACTGGAGCCGGCCCTGCTCGGACACGGCGGGCTGGCCGTCCTCCCGCGCGGCCCGCGCGATCAGCTCCAGCACGGCGTCCGCCTGCTCGGCGGTGAGCGCGGTCAAGGTCTCGATCCGCCGGAGCGGCCCTCCCACGGGAACAGTCTCACTCGTCATGCCCTCGACCCTACGTCCCGGGCCGGGGAAGGGGTCGGGACCCGGCGGGCGGGGCGGGGGAGGAGTGCCGTCGGGGGCGGTCGGGTCGCCCGGTGTCGCCGCCGGCGGCAACGACCGCCTCCCGCAACCACTCCGTGACCCTCACCCCCTGTTGCGCTACGCGCGTTGACCCTAGAGTTCCCCCGACGTGTCACCGACATCCCGCACCCACCCAGGGGGGCCCGTGCGAACCCAGCCGATCCATTCCAGGCGCACCATCCGCATCCTCGCCGCGGTGGCCGCCGCAGCCACCGCCGGCGCGCTGACCGCGGCCCTTCCCGCCGCCGCCGACTCCGGTCGGGGCGAGAGCGACGACCACCGGGGGCAGGGCCACGGCAGCTCCTCCCGCACCGTCGACGTCCAGTTGCTGTCCTTCAACGACCTGCACGGTCACCTGGAGCCCCCGTCCGGGTCCTCCGGGAGGGTGACGGAGCGTCAGCAGGACGGGACCACCAAGCAGGTCGACGCCGGTGGCGTCGAGTACCTGGCCACCGCCCTGCGCACGGCCCGGAAGGGTCACCCGTACTCGGTGACGACCGCGGCGGGCGACCTGATCGGCGGCAGCCCGATGCTCTCCGGGCTGTTCCACGACGAGCCCACCGTCGAGGCGCTGAACGAGCTGGACCTCGACGTCGCGGGCGTCGGCAACCACGAGTTCGACGAGGGGCTGACGGAACTCCAGCGCATCCAGCGCGGCGGCTGCCACCCCACCGCCGGGTGCTTCGAGCCCAAGCGGAAGTTCGAGGGCGCCGACTTCCCGTACCTCGCGGCGAACGTGACGTACGAGAAGAACGGCCGCCCGGTCCTGCCGCCCTACTGGGTGTGGAAGGAGAAGGGCGTCAAGATCGGGTTCATCGGGCTCACCCTGGAGGGCACCCCGGACGTCGTCTCGGCGGACGGCATCAAGGGCCTGAAGTTCCACGACGAGGTCGAGACCATCAACAAGTACACCAAGGCGCTGGAGCGCCAGGGCGTGAAGTCGATCGTCGCGGTGATCCACGAGGGCGGCTACCCGGCCTCCACCTCGTACAACTACGACTGCGACTCGCCGGGGGCGGGCGACGGCATCTCCGGCCCGATCGTGGACATCGCCAAGGCCGTCTCCCCGCAGGTGGACGCGCTGGTGACGGGCCACACCCACCAGCCGTACGCCTGCTCCATCCCGGACCCCTCGGGCAAGCCGCGCACGGTGACCTCGGCGGCCTCCTTCGGACGGCTCTACACCGAGACCACGCTCACCTACGACCGGCGCACCAAGGACATCGTGCGCACCAGCGTGAAGTCGGCCAACCACGTGGTGCGGCGGGACCGGCCGAAGGCCCCCGACATGACGCGGCTGATCGACCGGTGGAACAAGCTGGCCGCCCCGATCGCCAACCGCCCCGTCGGCCACATCTCGGGCGACCTGCCGGGCCGCGGTTCGACGGCGCTCGAAACCCCGCTCGGCGACCTGATCGCGGACGCCCAGCTCGCCCAGGGCAAGTCCCTGGACCCGAAGGCCGTGGTGGCGCTGATGAACCCGGGCGGCATCCGTTCGGACCTCACGTACGCGGCGAGCGGCGCCGAGGGCGACGGGGTCGTCACCTACGGCGAGGCGTTCACGGTGCAGCCGTTCGGCAACACGGTGAACCTGGTCGACCTGACCGGCGCCCAGCTGGTCACCGCGCTGAAGCAGCAGGTCAGCGGCTCCAACACGGCCTCGCCCCGCATCCTCCAGGTGTCCGCGGGCCTCACCTACACGCTGGACCTGACGAAGGCCGGCGCGGACCGCGTCCCCGCCGACTCGATCCGCTTGAACGGGGCCCCGCTGGACCCGAACGCCACCTACCGGGTGGTGCTGAACAACTTCCTCACCGGCGGCGGCGACGGCTTCACGGAGCTGGGCAAGGGCCGGAACATGCTGGTCGGCGGTGACGACCTGAAGGCCCTGACCGACTACTTCGCGGCCAACTCCTCGGCCACCGCCCCGCTGGCCCCGCCGGCGGCCGACCGCATCACCGTGGTGAAGTAACCGCAGGTCACTCCCGGGAGGGGGTGGCGCGGGACAGGCCCAGCCTGTTCCGTGCCACCCCCTTTCCGCAGGTCAGCCCTCGCCGGTGAGTCCCTGCGGGGGCGGGGTGGGGGCGCCCGGCAGCCGGACGGTGACCAGGGTGCCGCCGCCGTCCGCGCGGCACAGGCGCACGGCGCCGCCGGACTGCTCGACGGTGCGGGCCACGATCGACAGCCCCAGTCCGGAGCCGGGCAGCGAGCGGGCGGACGGGGAGCGCCAGAACCGGTCGAAGACGTACGGGAGGTCCTCGGCCTCGATGCCCGGTCCGTGGTCCCGGACCGAGAGCTCGCCCGCGCGCAGGACCACCGTGATCTCCCCGGCGGGCGGCGAGAACTTCACCGCGTTGTCCAGGACGTTGACGACCGCCCGTTCCAGGGCGGCCGGCTCCCCGCGCACGTACCAGGGAGTGAGGTCGGAGGTGATCGTCAGCTCCGGGCCGCGCAACCGGGCCCGGCGCAGGGCCAGTTCGACCAGGTCGTGCAGGGCGAGCACCTGGACGCGGCGTCCGCCGTCCGGGCGGGACAGTTCCTGGAGGTCGCCGATGAGCGCCGCGAGTTCCGTCATCTGGGCCTTCACCGAGGCGAGCAGCGCCGCCCGGTCGGCCGGGGGCAGGGCGCGGCCGGTCTCCTCGCTGCGGGCGAGCAGTTCGATGTTGGTGCGCAGCGAGGTCAGCGGGGTGCGCAGTTCGTGGCCCGCGTCGGCGATGAGCTGTTGCTGGAGTTCCCGGGAGGAGGCGAGGGCGGCGGTCATCGCGTTGAACGACCGGGACAGCCGGGCGATCTCGTCGTCGCCCTCCACCGGGATGCGCACCGTCAGGTCCTCGGTGCGGGCCACGTGCTCCACGGTCCGGGTGAGCTGGTCGACCGGGCGCAGCCCGGTGCGGGCCACCAGGGTTCCGGTGACGCCGGAGACGATGACCCCGACCGCGGCGGTGAGGAACAGGACGAGGGTGAGGTGGGAGAGGGTGTCGTCGATCTCGGAGAGCGGGCGGGCGATGGTCGCCGCGTAGGGCTCGCCAGGGATCCGGTAGGTGAGGACGCGGTACTCGCGGCCTTCGGAGTCGCTGACGGTGTGGAAGACCTGGCTCAGGGCGCCCTGGGCGACCTCCCGGTCCGAGGCGGTCGCGGAGAGCGGGGACTCGCCGAAGATCAGGCAGGTGGAGCCGTCCACGTAGACGATCTGGAGGACCGCCCCCGGCCAACTGGGCCCGGTCCCCGGCGGGTACGGGGAGCACCGGTTGGTGGGCTGGCTCTGCACCAGGTTCGCCATGTCCACCGTGTTGCGCACGGACTGGGCCGCGGGCCGGTTGGCGACCAGCGACTTCTCCATGGAGACGATGAGCGTGCTGCGCACCACGAACCAACTGGCGACCGCGACGGCGGCGACGGCCAGCGCCACCGTGGCGGCGACCAGCAGCGCGAGGCGGGAGCGCAGCGGGAGCCGGCGCAGTCGTCCCGCCGCGCGCGGGCGCGCGCCGTCCCCCGCGCCGGCGGGTGGGGTCGGGGGCGGTGCTGGGTGGTCCGCGCTCACGCGGTGCCTTCCGGGCCGTGGGACCGCAGGACGTACCCCACGCCGCGCACGGTGTGCACCAGCCGGGGCTCCCCGGCCGCCTCGGTCTTGCGACGCAGGTACATCACGTACACGTCGAGGGAGTTGGAGGTCGGCTCGAAGTCGAAGCCCCACACGGCCTTGAGGATCTGTTCGCGGGTGAGGACCTGGCGCGGGTGGGTGAGGAACATCTCCAGCAGGGTGAACTCGGTGCGGGTGAGCACCACCGCCCGCCCGCCCCGGGTGACCTCGCGGGTGGCGAGGTCCATGCGCAGGTCGCCGAAGGAGAGGACGTCGTCCTGCGGGGCCTGTCCGGTGGCGGTGGCGTAGGAACTGCGCCGCAGCAGGGCCCGGACGCGGGCGAAGAGTTCGTCCAGCTCGAAGGGTTTCACGAGGTAGTCGTCGGCGCCCGCGTCGAGTCCGGTGACCCGGTCGCCGACGGTGTCGCGCGCGGTCAGCATCAGGATCGGCACCAGGTTGCCGGCGGCCCGGATGCGGCGGGCCGCGGTCAGGCCGTCCATGCGCGGCATCTGGACGTCCAGGACGATCAGGTGGGGCCGGGTCGCCGCCACCCGGTCCAGGGCGTCCGCCCCGTCGACGGCGACCTCCGTCGCGTACCCCTCGAAGACGAGGCTGCGCTGGAGGGCTTCGCGTACGGCTGGGTCGTCGTCGACGATCAGGACGCGCTGCGGCTCGCCTTCGGGGGCGGGGTTCATCGGTGCGGCTCCGGGAGGGTGCGGGGTCGGGGTTCGGGTGGCGCTCGCTGCGGGGCGGGGTCCGTGGCTCACGGTACGGGGCGGGTCAGCCCTTCGTCCCGGCGCGCAGGGCAGGCAGGTCGTCCTTCACCGTGCCGATCGGGACGGCGAAGCCGAGGCCCACGCTGCCGGCCGCGCCGCCGCTGGCGGCGCTCGCGCTGTACATCGCCGAGTTGATGCCGATGACCCGCCCGTTCATGTCGATCAGCGCGCCGCCGGAGTTGCCGGGGTTGAGGGAGGCGTCGGTCTGGATCGCCTTGTAGGTGGTGGTGGCGGTGCCGGTGTCCCCGTTGAACTCCTGGCCGCCGAACTCGAACGGCCAGTTGCCGCCGGGCTGCCGGGGCCGGTCCTGGTCGCTGCCGACGGTGACGTCCCGGTTGAGGGCGGAGACGATGCCGCTGGTCACGGTCCCGGTGAGGCCCTCGGGCGAGCCGATCGCGACGACTTCCTGGCCGACCTCGACCCGGTCGGAGTCGCCGAGGGCGGCGGCCTTGAGCCCGGCGGCGTCGCGGAGCTTGATCAGGGCGAGGTCCTTCCTGCTGTCGGTGCCGATGACGTCGGCGGTGTGCTGCTCGCCGTCGCTGGTCTTCACCTGGACGGCGGAGGCGCCGGAGACCACGTGGTTGTTGGTGACGATCTCGCCGTCCGAGGTGATGATCACGCCCGAGCCGGTGGAGCCGCCCGAGCCGGTGGACGCCTTGATCTCGACGGTGCTGGGGGTGACGGCCGCGGCCACGCCGGCGACGGTGCCCTTGTCGCCGGAGGCGACCGGGCTGGCCGGGACGGAGGGGGAGGCGGTCTGCCGCTCGGTCAGTTCCTGGATGCCGAAGGCCGTGCCGCCGCCCACGGCCGCGGCGACGATGGCGACGGCGGCGAGCAGGGCGATCGGCCGCCTGGCCCGCCGCTCGCGGCCCGTTCCGGCGGGCACCGTGGCGACCGGGGCGGGGGCGCCGCCCTCCTGGACGGTGCCGTAGGGGGCGCCGCCGGGGGGCTCGGGCGGCCGGGCCGGGTACGGGGCCTGCGGGTGCCCGGGGTGCCCGGGGTGCCCGGGGTGCTCGTGGGCGGCGGGGGCCCCGTACCCGCTGTCGGGCGGGACGTAGGAGGGGGCGTGCGGGTGCTCGTGGGAGGCCGGGGGCGTGGGCGCCGGGTGGGCGGCGCCGCCCGGGTGGACGTGGTACCGCTGCTCGTCGTCGCGCTGGGGGTGACCGCCGTCGCGGCGGGGGCTCTCGGTCATGTCCATGAGCGTGTCGACGGTGCATGAGAGCGGTCTGAGGACGAGCTGAGAAGCCCGACAGAACCGCGTATGCCCGATATAAAGGCGCCGCGCGCAGGTGCGTGAGGCGTCGGGGTGAAGCTCATCGGCCGAGCGTTCGTGCAGGTCAGGCGGGTGGTCGGAGGTTCGGCTTGACGCGGGTGAGATCTTGCAACACCCTTTCACTACTCAATTAGTGAAAGGGTGGTTGTCCCGAGTGGTCGAGTACCGGATCGACCGGCGCAGCGGCGTCGCCACCTACGTCCAGATCGTCCAGCAGACCAAACAGGCGCTCCGCCTCGGACTCCTGGAGCCGGGCGACCGGCTGCCCACGGCCCGCGAGGTGGTCGCCGCCACCGCCATCAACCCCAACACCGTGCTCAAGGCGTACCGGGAGCTGGAACGGGAGGGTCTGGTCGAGGCGCGGCGCGGGCTCGGCACCTTCGTGCGCCGCACGCTCGGCGCCGGCGCCACCGACACGCCCCTACGCGCCGAACTCGACGCCTGGGCGCGGCGCGCCCGCGCCGCCGGGCTCGACCGGGAGGACGCCGCGGCCCTGTTCGCCGCGGTGCTGGACGCGCACTTCGTCGCCGGCGAGGGGCCGACGACGCCACCATCGACCGGGCCGTCCGACCAGGCACGGCCGCACGAGGGGGACACCGCATGACCGAGACCGCCATCGAGGCGGCCGACCTCGGCAAACGCTACGGCGGACGCCGGGCCCGCACCGCCGGGGCCGCCACCGGTTGGGCCCTACGGAACTGCACCTTCCGGCTGCCCGCGGGGCGGGTGTGCGCCGTCGTCGGGCCCAACGGCGCCGGCAAGTCGACCCTGCTCACGCTCGCCGCCGGGCTCGGCCACCCCACCGAGGGCGCCCTGAGTGTGCTGGGTGCCACCCCGGCCGCCGCCCGCCCCCGCATCGCCTACGTCGCCCAGGAGAAGCCGCTGTACCCGCGGCTGACCGTGGACGAGACGCTGCGCCTGGGGGCCGAGCTGAACCCGGGCCGCTGGGACGGGCCGCTCGCCCGCCGCGTGATCGGGGAAGGCGCCCTGCCGTCCGGGGCCCGCGTCCGGTCCCTCTCCGGCGGCCAGCGCACCCGGGTCGCCCTGGCCCTGGCCCTCGCCACCAGCCCCGACCTGCTGCTCCTGGACGAGCCGATGGCCGACCTCGACCCGCTCGCCCGCCACCAGCTCATGGGCACCCTGCTGGCCGAGGCCACCGAGCACGGCACCACCGTGGTGATGTCCTCGCACATCCTGGGCGAGCTGGCCACCGCCTGCGACTTCCTCCTCCTCGTCAGCGAGGGCCGCGTCCGGCTCGGCGGCGGCATCGACGACCTGGTCGCCGCGCACGTCCACGTCACCGGCCGCGGCGCGGCCGGGGAACTGGCCGCCCACACCGTCGTGGAGTCCCGGGCCACCGGCCGCGGCACCAGCGCCCTGATCCGCCCCGACGGCCCCCTCCCACCCGGCTGGGAGCCGACGGAACCCACCCTGGAGGACGTCCTCCTCGCCCATCTGCGGTCCCCGGACGCCCCCGCCCTGCTCACCCCGGACGCCCGCACCCGCACGGAGGTGGCCGCGTGAGCGCCGCCGACACCGCCGCCCCGCCCCGCCCGGCGGGCACCGGCCCCGCCACCCCCGCCCCGCCCGCCGGCACCGGCTTCCGCGCCTCGCTGCGCGTCGCCCACCTGGTCCACCGCGGCACCGTCCGCACCACCGGCATCCTGCTGCTGCTCGCCTCCGCGGTCGTCCTCGGGCTGTACCTGTGGCAGCGGCTGGCGCCGGACCGGGAACGGTGCCGGGGCTTCTACCGGGACGGGTTCGCCCCGGACCAGCTCGACGAATACCGGGCCTGCTGGGAGGCGACCTTCGGTTACCAAGAAGCCTCGTCCTGGTACAACCTGCTCGGCGGTGACCCGGGCCTCTGGTTCTTCGTCCCGGTGCTGTTGGCCGCGGTCCTCGCCGCCGGCCCGCTGGTCGCCCGGGAACTGGAGTCCGGCACCTTCCGGCTGGCCTGGACCCAGGCCGAGACCCCGCGCCGCTGGCTGACCGGCCGGCTCGCCCTGTTCGCCGCGGTGGCCGTGGTGACGGGCGCGGTGCTGGTGGGCCTCTTCCGGTTCGCCCGGACGACCGGTGAACAGTGGCCGGCGCCGTGGGACAGAGTGGGCACCTTCCACGCGATCGGCCCCGTCATGGTCGCCTACCTGCTGCTGGCCCTCGCGGTCGGCGTGCTGGCCGGGCTGCTGCTGCGTCGGGTGCTGCCGGCCATGGCCCTCGCCGCGCTCGCCACCGGGGCGCTCCTCGCCTTGTTCCACCGGGTCCGCATGGACCTGTGGCCCACCAAGAGCGCCGAGTGGCAGTTCGGACAGCCGTGGGCCGCACCGCGGGACGCGTCCTGGACCGAACGGGGGCTGCTCACCTCCGCCGGGGAGCGCATGCCGCAGCCGGGCAACCTGTGCACGCGCGACTGGGACGAGCGCCATGCGTGCCTGCGCGAGAACGGATACGTCGGCCAGTGGGTCGAGTACCACCCGGCGTCCCACCTCTGGCCGCTCCAGCTGGTCGAGACGGCCCTGGTGCTCGGCGTCACCGCGGTGCTCGTCCTGCTCGCCCTCCGGGCCCTGCGCCGACTCGCACTCTGAGGCCGCGCGGCCGCGGAACCACCGGCGCACCGGCCGCACGGCCGGGCCCCGGCACGGGGGGCGGGCCGTGCGGGGCGGCACCCGCACGGCCCGCACCGGAAAGGCCCTGACCAGGCCGAGGCCCCCGGGCCCGCCCGGTGACCCGTTTTCCCCTCGGGAAGCGGGTCACGGGCGGCACCCGGGGGCCGCTCCGTACGTTCCCGTCATGTCCTCGTAACCGGGCATTCAGATGCTCTTGTCAGGCTCGCGGAATGCAGCCCGCCGTACCCGCACCGCAAGTGAACGGGAGGCCCGTTCGAATTCCCACCTGCTCCGACGCGCCGCGCGGACCGGTGAGGCGGAACAATGGGGACATGAGTCAGCCAGACGCCCAGGCACAGGTCCAGCACGCCCAGCCCTCCGTGGGGTCGATCGCGGCGCACCGTCCGCACACCGTTTCCGCGGCCGTTTCCGATCTGGAACCGGACATCGACTCCGACCTCGACGACTACGAGGACGACGACGCGGAAGGCGCCCGGCTCCCCCAGGGCAGGTTCCTCGACCGGGAACGCAGCTGGCTCGCCTTCAACGAGCGCGTGCTCGAACTCGCCGAGGACCCCCACACGCCGCTGCTGGAGCGTGCCAACTTCCTCGCGATCTTCGCCAGCAACCTGGACGAGTTCTTCATGGTCCGGGTCGCCGGTCTGAAGCGCCGCATCGCCACCGGGGTCGCCACCCGGTCCGCCTCCGGCCTCCAGCCGCGCGAGGTGCTGGACATGATCTGGGCCCGCTCCCGCGAGCTGATGGCCCGTCATGCCGCCTGCTACCAGGAGGACGTGGCGCCCGCCCTCGCCGAACAGGACATCCACCTGGTCCGCTGGGGCGAGCTGACCGACAAGGAGCAGGCCCGCCTGTTCACCCTGTTCCGGCACCAGATCTTCCCGGTGCTCACGCCGCTGGCGGTCGACCCGGCGCACCCCTTCCCGTACATCTCGGGCCTCTCGCTGAACCTCGCGGTCGTGGTCCGCAACCCGGTCAGCGGCCACCGCCACTTCGCCCGGGTGAAGGTGCCGCCGCTGCTCTCCCGCTTCCTGGAGGCATCGCCCTCGCGGTACGTGCCGATCGAGGACGTCATCGCCGCGCACCTGGAGGAACTCTTCCCGGGCATGGAGGTGCTGGAGCACCACATGTTCCGGCTCACCCGCAACGAGGACCTGGAGGTCGAGGAGGACGACGCGGAGAACCTCCTCCAGGCCCTGGAGAAGGAACTGATGCGGCGCCGCTTCGGCCCCCCGGTGCGGTTGGAGGTCGAGGAGTCCATCGACCGCTACGTCCTCGACCTGCTGGTGCGCGAGCTGAAGATCAGCGAGGCCGAGGTGTACCCGCTGCCCGGCCCGCTGGACCTCACCGGCCTCTTCGGCATCTCCTCGCTTGACCGGCCCGAACTCAAGTACCCCAAGTTCATCGCCGGCACCCACCGCGACCTCTCCGAGGCGGAGACCGCCTCCGCGCCCGACATCTTCGCCGCGCTGCGGGAACGGGACGTGCTGCTGCACCACCCCTACGACAGCTTCTCCACCTCGGTTCAGGCGTTCCTGGAGCAGGCCGCCGCCGACCCCGGCGTCCTCGCCATCAAGCAGACGCTGTACCGCACCTCCGGCGACTCCCCGATCGTCGACGCGCTGATAGACGCGGCCGAGTCCGGCAAGCAGGTGCTCGTCCTGGTGGAGATCAAGGCCCGCTTCGACGAGCAGGCCAACATCAAGTGGGCCCGCAAGCTGGAGGAGGCCGGCTGTCACGTCGTGTACGGGCTGGTGGGGCTGAAGACCCACTGCAAGCTGTCCCTGGTGGTCCGCCAGGAGGGCGACACGCTCCGCCGCTACTCGCACGTCGGCACCGGCAACTACCACCCCAAGACGGCCCGCCTCTACGAGGACCTCGGCGTGCTCACCGCCGACTCCCAGGTCGGCGCCGACCTGTCCGACCTGTTCAACCGGCTCTCCGGGTACTCCCGCCGGGAGACCTACCGCCGGCTGCTGGTCGCCCCCAAGTCGCTCCGCGACGGCCTGGTCTCCCGCGTCAACAAGGAGGTCCAGCATCACCGTTCCGGGCGACCCGCCTACGTCCGCATCAAGGTCAACTCGATGGTGGACGAAGCCCTGATCGACGCCTGCTACCGGGCGTCCCAGGCGGGCGTGCCGGTCGACATCTGGGTGCGCGGCATCTGCGCCGTGCGCCCCGGCGTGCCGGGTCTCTCCGAGAACATCCGGGTACGGTCGGTACTCGGCCGCTTCCTGGAGCACTCGCGGGTCTTCGCCTTCGGCAACGGGGGAGAGCCCGAGGTGTGGCTGGGCAGCGCCGACATGATGCACCGCAACCTCGACCGTCGCATCGAAGCGCTGATCCGGGTCACCGACCCCGCGCACCGGGCCTCCCTGAACCGGCTGCTGGAGACCGGGATGTCCGACGCCACCAGCTCCTGGCACCTGGGGCCGGACGGCGAGTGGACCCGGCACGCCACCGATGCGGACGGCCAACCGCTGCGGAACGTCCAGGAGATGCTCATCGACGCCCGGAGGCGCAGGCGTGGCACACCGAAACCCTGACCTCGCGGTGCAGCCCTCGGCGGGGGACGTCCTCGCGGCCCATCTCCGGGGCCGCGCGACGGACTTCCTCCGCTCGCTGAGGCTGCACCGCGAGGCCGGTGCCGGGGCGGGCGGGACCACCGCCCCGGCCCGGGCGGCAGCGGTGCACCTGCGCCGCTCCGCCCGCCGCATCGGCGGCACCCTGCACACCTTCCGCCCGCTGCTGGACCACGACTGGTCCGACGAGCTGCGCACCGAACTCGCCTGGCTCTCCGGCACCCTGGCCTGCGAGCACGCCCACGGCGACCGCCTGGAACGGCTGCTCGGCGCCCTGGCCCGGCTCTCCGGCGAGGCTGCCGTCCCGGCCGCGGCCCCCGGCGCCGCGGCCGCCCGGACCGTCGCCGGCGCCCGGCGGGCCACCCGCACTGCCGCGGCGACCGTCCCGCCCCCGGCCTCCGCCGCCGACCCGACCAGGGGCCTCGCCCTCGGCGCCGCCCGGGCCGCCGCGCTGCTGGAACGCCAACTCACCCTGGCCCGGACCCGCGCCCACTCGGCCGGCCTGGACGCCTTCGGCTCCGCCCGCTTCCACGCCCTCGCTGACAACGTTGCCGTCCTCGCCAGCGACGTGCCCCTCACCCCGGCCGCCCGCGTCCCCGTCGACCTGTTGCACCCGCTCGCCGCCGAGGCCGAGGCCCGGCTGCTGGACGCTGTCCGGGCGCTCCCGCTGCTCACCGCGGGCCATCCGTACAACGCGCAGGGCCTCGCCGCCGCCCCCTCGCCCCGCGCCCAGGACGATCCCTGGCACCGGGTCCGGCAGTTGCTGCGGCTGCACCGCTACGCTCGCGAGGTGCTGGCCCGACAGGACGGCGCGGGCCACCCGGCCGAGGACACCCGGCTGCTGCACGCCGGCGAGGCCCTGGACCGGCACCGGGACGCGTCCGAGGCCGCCGAGGCCGCGGCGACGGCGGCGGGCACCCCGAGGATCGCCCCGGCCACCGCCTACGTCCTCGGCGTGCTCCACGCCGACCAGCGCCACGAAGTGGAGGCGGCCCGCTACGCGTTCCAGCGGGCCTGGACCCGGGAGGTGACCGGAGGATGAGCGGCGACCCCACGGACCGCACGGTCCGCGCGGCCGGCTGCGTGCTGTGGCGGCGGGCCCCGGGCGGGGACGGCATCGAACTGTGCCTCGTCCACCGCCCCCGCTACGACGACTACAGCCACCCCAAGGGCAAGCTGAAGCGCGGTGAGGACCCCCTGACCGGCGCGCTGCGCGAGGTCGCCGAGGAGACCGGCCACACCTGTCTGCCCGGCGTGGTGCTGCCCACGGTCCGCTACGAGGTGGCAGGCCGCCCCAAGGAGGTCCACTACTGGGCGGCCGAGGCCACGGACGGCGAGTTCGTCCCCAACGACGAGGTCGACCACCTGCTGTGGCTCGCCCCCGACGCGGCCCGCGCCCGTCTCACCCACGCCCACGACCGCACCCTGGTCGACGCCCTGTTGGCCGCCCGGCGCCCCGTCTGATCCCCCGGGCGGACGCGACCCCCGCCGGTCGTACCGTCCGACTAGGCGACGGTCACCCCGGCGTCGCACCCCCGCACCTCCGAGGGGCAACACCCCTACCCCACAAGGGCCTTGGCGGCCCGACCGGGCGGGTTCGACCCGCCCGGTCATCGGCTACGGAGCGTGGGCGATGACCGGTATGGCGGCCCGTGCGTAACCTCCGGAAGCAGGAAGGAGTTTCCAAACCGCCCGAAAAGCACTGGAGTTGAACATATGACTGAAAGGTCGGGTGCACCCGCGGACGGTTTGGAGTGGTTCGGCCGCGAGATCTCCGAAGCGCTCCTCCACAAGGGGGTGACCCCCCAGGAACTCGCCGACGCGACGGGGTACGAAGTGCCCTACGTGCTGAAGGTCAGCAGTGGCACCGCACTGCCCTCGACGGCCTTCGCGAAGGGCTGCGACCGCTACTTCGGCACCTCCGGCTGGTTCACCCGCCTCCTGAACCGGCTCAACGAACGCGGCCACCCCGGCTGGTTCGTCCCGTACCTGAAGCTGGAACGGGAAGCCGCCCGCATCGAGGACTACAGCAACACCTTCGTCATGGGCATGCTGCAAGTGCCCAGCTACGCCGAAGCCGCCTTCCGCGCCTCGCATCCGCGCGAGAGCGACGACCAGATCCGGGCCAGGGTCGACGCCCGGATGCGCCGCCGCGAAGTGATGGACACCACCACGCCCCCGCTGCTGTGGATCATCCTGCACGAGTCCGTGCTCTGCACGGTGGTCGGCAGCCGCGCCATCATGACCAGCCAACTCCGCCACCTGGTCCGTCAGGCGGCCAGCCCCCACATCACCCTCCAGGTGCTCCGGTTCGCCGCCGGCGCCCCGGCCTCCTCCGCCGCCTTCACCTTGCTGAAGCCGAACGACGGGCCCACCGTCGTGTACTCGGAAGCACGGGAACTGGGTCACGTGAACGATTCGGCAGCGGCCGTGGGCAACGCCCGCACCGCCTACGAACGCCTCCGCGCCTCCGCCCTCTCGCCCGACCTGTCGGTGTCCTTCATCCGCGAGATCGCCGAGGAGCACTCCCGGTGACCACGCCGGTGCCCGGAGCGGTGCGCGGCACCGACCCGACCTGGGTCAAGAGCAGTCACAGCGGCGGCGAGGGCGGCCAGTGCCTGGAGTGGGCGCCGGGGCCCGCCCCCGGTCTGGTCCGCCTCCGTGACGGCAAGGCGCCGGCCGGCCCCCACCTCGTCCTCCCCGCGCGGGCGTTCGCCGGACTGGTGGCCTGGGTCGGAACGTACGGCCCCGCCGAACGTTCCGACACGCCACGGATGGTGATACAAGGGTCGCGTTGAGTGACGGGATCGATCGGGACCCCGCCCCCACCACGCGACCGTAGGACGACGATGAACCCACGCATCCACCGGCCGGGCCCCGCCCGCCGCGCCCTGACCGCACTGATCGGCCTGCTCGCCGCGCTCATGGCCTGGAGCGCCCTGCCGGCAACCACCGCGAGCGCCCAGGAGGGCCGGCTGAAGGGCTGGGGCGCCAACGACAACTACCAGCTCGGCGGCACCCTCACCGGCGCCAAGTACAAGCCGGTGACCATCCCCGGAGCCACCGGCAGCGACATCGACGCCCTCGCCGCCGGCTACTACCACAGCCTCTCCCTCCTCTCCAACGGCACCGTCGAGAGCTGGGGCCGCAACGCCGAGGGGCAGTTGGGCATCGGCAACACCGCCGCCCAGGAACAGGCGTCCACCGTCACGGGCCTGCGCGGCGTCGTCGCCGTCGCGGCCGGCAACTACCACAGCCTGGCCCTGCTCTCCGACGGCACGGTCCGCGCCTGGGGCCGCAACTCCGAAGGCCAACTCGGCGACAACAGCACCGCCCAGCGCAACAACCCGGTGACCGTCTCCGGCCTCACCAACGTCGAGGCCATCGCCGCCGGCGCCCTGCACAGCGTCGCCGTCCTCGCCGACGGCACCGTCAAGACCTGGGGCTACAACGCCAACGGCCAACTGGGCGACGGCTCCACCACCAACCGCACCACCCCCGTCACCGTCAGCGGCATCACCAACGCCCGCAGCGCGGCCGGCGGCAGCGCCCACACCCTCGCCCGCCGCGCCGACGGCACGGTCTGGGCCTGGGGCCGCGGCTCCGAGGGCCAGCTCGGCGACAACGCCAGCACCCAGCGGCTCACCCCGGTGAAGGTCGACGACATCACCACCGCCCGTGAGATCAGCGCCGGCGTCTACCACAGCGTCGCCCGCCTCGCCGACGGCACCGTCAAGACCTGGGGCTACAACGTCCAGGGCCAGCAGGGCGACGGCACCACCACCAACCGCCCCGCCCCCATCACCCTCGACGGCGCCACCAACATCCGCGCCGTCTCCGCGGGCGGATACCACACCCTGGTCCTCGACCGGGACGGCAAGGTCAGCACCGTCGGCTACAACAACAACGGCCAGCTCGGCGACGGCAGCGCCACCAACCGCACCGCCCTGACCACCCCGGTCAACAGCCTCAGCAGCGTCTCCCTGATCGCGGCCGGCGGAGAGTTCAGCCTCGCGGGCTGACGCCCGTCCCCCGCAGCCCCCGGTGGACGGCGTGCTTCCGTTCCGTCCACCGGGGGCTTCATGCCGTGCGGCGCCCGCGGCTGTGGGCGATGCGGAGGGTGTCGTGGAGGGCTTCGGCGTGACGGGCGAGGAGGAAGCGGAGTTCGGGGTTGGTGAGCCGGGGTTCGTCGAGCAGGGCGTGGGTGTGGGCGAGGAGGTCCTCGGCCATGGTGAGTTGGGTGGCCTCGACGCCGTCGGCGAGCCGGGTGAGGTAACCGCCGCCGTCCTCGTGTTCGGTGTCGGGGGCGAGGTAGCAGGGTTTGCCCTCCGGGGACGACCAGGGAAGGAGACGCGGCCCGGCGGAGGCGGCGGGGGAGTGGGGCCGGCCACCGAACCGGAAGCGGTCCGCCCGGGTCACCGGATCCGCGACGGTGACCACACGGGCGGGTTCCGCCTCCCATTCCCGTCCGCCGCCGAGCGGGCGCAGCAGCCACCGTCCGCCGACCTCGCCCATGTAGGTGCCCAGGGTGTCCCGTTGGGCGTCCCGGACGAAGGCGCCGGGCTCCGGCGGGGGTGGGTTGGTCATGTGGCTTCTCCTTTGAAGCAGATGGGTGCACTGATGACCCGATCCGTCGTTAGTGTGACGGTGAGTCACGAGAAGACCACAGCCGTGAGATTGCGGGCGAGTTCCGATGCGTGATGTGCATGCACGCATGCGGAGGGCGCATGTCGGGGTTGCGCGACGGGTGCAGTGAGGAAGTAGGTAGACGTGAACTGGTCAGGCCGGGCGGTCCGGGAGGCAGCGCGTCGTGGTGACTACGGGCGCGTGATTCAGCTGGTGCGGAGGGATGCCCGGGTATCGCAGAGACAACTGGGAGACTTCTGCGGACTGTCGCAGTCGGCAGTCTCGCGCATTGAGCAGAGAGGATCGGGCGCGTACGACATGAAGACCCTTGCCAGGGTCGCCGAGTATCTGTCCATTCCGCCTTCACTGGTTGGTCTGGCGGAAACTGGATCTCGGCCTTCGCCGCCGACGGAGGACCGCGAGTCGTTGGGTTCTCGATCGCGTCTGGCTGCTGTGCATGAAGATGCGACGGTTTCAGAACTGCATGGCTCGCTTCCCCGGATCTCCGGCGCTGGGCCTGACCAAGCCCATGTGCTGAGTATCGCAACCCATTCCTTTCGGAAGGTGGAGGCCACCGTGGCGGCGTCCCAGCTGTTGGACGCGGTTCAAGGGCACATGCGATTGGTGCGTGCTGTTACAGCACAGGAAACCGACCGTGAAGGTCGAGCCCGGATGGCGGCGGTGGGTAGCGAAGTGGCCAGCTTTGCTGGGTGGCTCTGCTGGGACATGTCGGACCAAGGGTCTGCTCGGAGTTGGTACGGAGCTGCGATCAAGGCCGCGAAGCGCTCCCATCGTCCGCTCTTGACCGCATACCAGCAAGGGAGCCTTGCTCAATTCGAGGTGGAGTTGGGAAACGTGGCCCAAGGGCTCCAACTCATCAGCGCGGCCCGTGAACAACTCAGCGGCGACTACCCGGCGATTTCGGCCGCCTGGCTCTCGTCCTTGGAAGCCGTGGCCCATGCCACGGCAGGGAACTCGCGTGAGGCGGACCGTGCTCTCCTGGACAGCGAGATTCGGACAAGGGAAGTCTCTCGGGACGAGATGCCGCCTTGGCCCTGGATCTTCACTTTCGATCAACGTAAGGTCGCTGCCGCAAGGGTAACCTGTGGTGCTCGGTTGGCACGTGCCCGATGGGTCGAGGAATCCTTGGACGATGCGCGGGCCGCTCTGACCGCTGGTCATCAGAAGCAACGCGCATTGCTGGGTTTGGACGTGGCGAGCGGCTATCTGAGTTCGGGGCAGCTTGACAGCGCGTTCGCGCTTGCCCTCCGTTCCCTCGACGTCGGTGTCAGGCTTCGCTCCGGTCGTATCGTTGAGCGCGCCAGAGCGTTTCGCCGCGCCTACGCGTCTACATCGCCCCCGTCAGTGGTGCGTGAATTCGATGCGCAATTGCATGACGTGTACCTGTAGCACTCTGATTGCCATCATCGGAAGGAAAATCACATGCGAGTGGGTATCACTGGACACCGCGGACTGTCGAGTGTGGTCGAGGTGCAGACGCGAGCCCTTCTGGCCGAGGCCGTCGCGTTGTACGAGCCTGGTGAACTCGTCGCTGTGAGCTGCATCGCGGATGGTCCTGACACCTGGTTCGCGCTGGCAGTGCTCGAACGCGGTGGCGGGCTCGAAGTGGTGCTGCCTGCACAGGATTACAGGGCCGATCTGCCCGAGTGGCACCACAGCACGTATGACGAGCTCCTGAGGAGGGCTGCCGCCGTGCACCGCACCGGGCTCGTCGCATCCGGCTCGCACGCGCACATGGCCGGTGGCGAGCTGTTGGCCGAATCGGTCGAGGTGCTGATCGCTGTCTGGGACGGTCAGCCGGCACGCGGCCTCGGCGGGACCGCGGATGTGGTGGCCCATGCCGAGCGCAACGGGGTGCCGGTGAGGGTGCTCTGGCCTGAAGGGGCCGTGCGGGACTGACGAGCTGAAAAGGAGGGAGAAGAGCGACATGGTTCCCACCCGCAGGGGGGTCGTCAACGCGAGCCTGTTCAGCGTCGCGCTCACGATCCCCGGTTGGCCGGACGTGGTGGGCAGGATGGAGCGGGTGCGTCAGGAGACGGCCCCCCGGGTCGGCATGCCGGACGTGGACATGGTGATCTCCATGACGGAACAACTGTCCGAACTGGACGACAGGTTCGGGGGTCGTCACGCCCGTCCGATGGCGGCTGCGTTCCTGGTCAACACGGTCGTCCCCTTCCTGCGGGCCCAGGCACCCGACGCCGTGCGGAAGGCGATGATGTCCGCCGCCTCGGACCTCTGCTACCTCACCGGGTACATGGCCGTGGACGAAAGCCTGGAGGGGCTCGGCCAGCGGTACTACCTGAAGGCCCTGGAACTGGCCGGGGCCTCGGAGGACCACCTGACGTACTGCACGACCTTGCGCGGGATGAGCGTGCAGGCCGTGGAACTGGGTCACAGCGCCACGTCTTTGCGCCTTGCCGACGCCGCCGCGTCCGCATCCCCTCAGGCCGGGCCGCGGATGCGGGCCTTCCTCGCGGGACAACAGGCCCACGCCGCCGCGCAGTCCGGTGACGTCAGCAAGGCGATGACACATCTACGGGAGGCTGAGCGGGCCATGGACAAGGCGGAGTCCAGGGAGAAGGCGTTCGGTTCCTACGACCCGGCGGCGTTGTACTACCACATCAGCCATGTTCGTCATGAGCTCGGCGACCTGCCGGGTGCCATCAGCGCGATGGAGGAGTCCGACCGGCTCACGTACACGGTCTACCGGCGTTCCCGCGTCAAGGAACGGGCCACGCTGGGAGAGTTCCAGATGCAGCACGGCCACCTGGAAGCCGCGTGCGTCACCTGGAACAAGGTGCTGGACGAGTTGCCCCTGGTGCAGAGCGGTCGGGTGGACCGCAGGGTCACCCGCATGTTCGGAATGATCAAGCCGCATCTCGGCAACCGGTACGCCCGGGCGCTCTACGAACGGGCCCGTACGGAGACGCCGGCGGCCCTGCACGCGTGAGGGCGCTTCTGCCCGAAGGGGGCAGACGGCACGCGAGGAACCGGCCCCGGACCAAGCGCGGTACGTTCGTTGTTCGGGCGAACGTGTGCCATGCGTTCACCGCACCCGTGGTTGAGGTTCCGGTGGAGACACCGGAGCACGTTCTCAGGGAGGTTGTCCGTGCTCTTGGACGGTGAGGAGTGGCGTAGGTTCTTCGACGCCTTCGGGCGCGAGGCGTGGCGGTTCGAGGCACAGCCCGCCTACACCATGCCCAAGGAGCAGGAGAACGTCGCCCGCTTCCTACGGGGCGAGGGCAAGCCCGAGGACCACAATGCTCGCTGGCACGAGCGGGTACGCGGGTACGTCGGGTCCGGCAAGCGCATCGGTCGGGTGCGCATCGTGCGCCGGCCGCTCACCGACTACCAGCGGTACCAGTTCGCGTGGGGCATCCCCGGCAACGTCGCGGCCGGGGAGGACATCCGCGTCCTGGACGTGACGCGGGAGGACTACGGGTTGCCGCTCTCCGGGCGTGACTGGTGGATGTTCGACGAGGTCCGCATCGCCCACCTGAACTTCCGGCCGGACGGTACCCAGATCAATCGCGAGGAGTACGAGGGGGACCCCGCCCCCTATCAGGAGTGGAAGCGGATCGCCCTGGAGAACTCCGTCCCCTTCGGGGAGTACGTGAAGGCCCTGGACGCCTGATCCCGGGCAACCGACCGGTCGGAGATCGACCCGACCGAACGCCCCGCCGGGCCGGTCGAGTCGACCCGTGCCACCGGGGCTGAGCCCCCCGGAGCTTTGTCGGTTGCACCGGTGATCTTCCGCTGCGTACTGTCCCGGGGAATCGGGCAGCCGTTCGTGTTGCCCCCGATCGGAACTCCGCGTGCGGACGGACGGCACCCCTGACCGGGGAGACCGTCGCGGCGGCCGGCACAGGACGCGGGGCGGGCCGGGACAGTTGCCCCACCGCCGTCCGCACGGCGTGCCCCGCCGGGCCGCGGAGCCAGAGAGTTGAGTGAGCACATGCAGCAACCCACGTTCGTCCTGGTGCACGGAGCGTTCGCGAACTCCTTCTCCTTCGCGCCGCTGCAAGCCGAACTCGGGCTGCTCGGGCACCGTTCCGTCGCCGTGGACCTGCCCGGGCACGGCTTCGGGGCGACCTACACCCGGGCCTACCAGGCACCGCAGGACCTTGCCGGGCTCGCCACCGCGCCCGGGGCGATCAAGGGCGTGACCCTCGCCGACAACGCCGCCCACCTCATAGGAGTGTTGGAACGGGCCAAGGAGAACGGCCCGGTGATCCTGGTCTCGCACAGCCGGGGCGGGGTCACCGCCACGGCCGCGGCCAACGCGCGGCCCGACCTGATCGACCGGCTCGTCTACGTCGCGGCCTGGTGCCCGGTCGAGCTGGACGTGAACGACTACTACGCCGAGCCGGAGATGGCCTCGGTCGACCTGGCCTCGGTGGGCGCGGTCGTGGCGGGCGACCCGGCCGAACTGGGGCTGCTGCGCGTCAACTTCCGCACCGCCGACCCGGACGCCCTCGCCGGGCTGAAGGCGGCCTTCCTCGCCGACGGCACCGACGAGGAGTTCCTGACCTTCCTCAACACCTTCCAGCCGGACGAGAACCTCGACGTCGGCACCTCCGCCGACCGGGCGCAGGCGGCCGCCTGGGGGCGCGTCCCGAAGACCTTCGTCCGGCTGGCCGACGACGCCAGCCTGCCGCTCGCGGCCCAGGACCGGCTGATCCGGGAGGGCGACGCGCTGACCCCGGAGAACCCGTACGACGTCCGCACCCTCTCCGGCAGCCACCTGAAGTGGCTGGTGGACCCGGCGCCGGCGGCCCGGGTGCTCGGCGAACTCGCCGCGCTCACGGCTCCGTCGGCCTGACGGACGGGATCGTGGACGCGGGTCGCACGAGGGGCGACGGGCGGCAGGCGCTGGCCGACGCCCTGGACGAGGAGGCGCGGCGGCACCTGCTGCCGCCCGCCGCGGTGGACGCGATCGGGGTGTGGCTCGCCGGCCCCGGCGCCCGCTACGCGGCCGAGGGCGTGGGCGCGCACGCGGTGGCGTACGTGCCGGCGCACTGGTCCGGTGCGGAGCCCTGGCCCCGGGGTTTCGCCGGCCGGGAGCAGACCGGGACCGTACGGGTCAGCCGGGCGCGGGTCACCGAGGCGGTGCGGGACGCCGTGGGCCGCGGGGCCTGGGCCGAGGCGCTGGTGGCCTCGTACGTGTGGGGCCAGGGCAGGACGGGCTACGGGCCGCACCGGCTGGAGGCGGTCCTGGCCGAGCCGGGGGCGGAGGAGGCGCTGGGCGCGGCGGTGGCGGAGCTGCGGGAGCGGGGTGCCGTGGCGGCGTACCGCGGGCTGCGAGGAACGGTCCGGGGCCTGGGGCCGGCGTTCTTCACCAAGTTCCTGTACTTCCTGGACCTGGCGGAGCCCGCCCCGGTCGGGCCGCGGGCGCTGGTCCTGGACCAGCGGGTGGCCCGGGTGGTGCGGGCCTGGGCGCAGCGGGTCGGGGCCGCGGCGGGGGTGGCCTCCGCCGCGGGGACGGCCGCGTGGACCTGGTCGGACGGGGGGTGGACCGCCCATCGGTACGCGGTCTACCTGGAGTTGATGTCCGCGGCCCGGGCCCAGCTCGCCGATGCGGGCGTCGGCGCCCCCGCGGCCGGCGTGGACCTGGTGGAGCTGGCCTTCTTCCAGGGTGTCTGGGATCCGCTGCTCGGGACGGAGGGCCCTGGGCGCCGCGCTTGAGGTGGTGCCGCACCGGGCAGGAAGCGGCCAGTCGAGAGCGCGCGGGGGCTGACCGGGATGTGGTTGACCGGCGAGGGACGCTTCGTGATCTGGTGGCTGCTGGCCTACGCGGCGGTCAACCTCGTGCTGGGGTGCTGGACGGCGGTCCGGGGGCGGCCCGACCGGGCGGTCATCCGGCGCGTGATGCGGGAGGGCATCGGGCCGACGGAGGCCGCCTGGCGTGCGACGCACCGGTGGGACGGCCCTTCGGCCGCGGCGAGGACGGCCGCGTACCTCCTGGTGGACACGGGGGCGGTCGGGGTCTCGCCGGCGGGGGTCCGCGGGAGCCCGGATCGGCGAAGCACTGGACCACGCGGACTTCGCTCCCTACCGGAGCCTCCTCGCCGAGCGCGTGCCGAGGGTGCGGCGGCAGGCGGAGTCCTGCCGCACGGGGGCGTCCGCGCCTATCCGTGGACGGGCCGCCCGGCGCCCAGCGGCACCAGGTCATGGGGCGCCGCCCGCCACTGCTCCCCGGTGGCCGGGCAGCGCAGCGCCCAGTGGCCGTCCGCCGGGCCGAGGAACTCGCCGGGGCGGCTGCGGTCGGTGTCGAAGAGGAGCGCGCCGCGCGGCGGCGGGATCAGGGCGGTGCCGTTCGCGGCCTCGTGCAGGCCGTGGCGACGGGCGCGTGCGGCGACCGTGCGGCGGGTCGTCATGGGGGAGTCCCTGGGCGAGGAGCGTCGAGGAGCGGCGTGTGCGCGGACGGCGCCGACGGCATGACCTTGGGTGAGTTCGTCGGTGCGGTGGGTGAGTTCGCGGTGGTCGGAGTCCTTCCGTACCCGCGCGGGTACCTGCTCACGCGTGCCGGGCGGAGCCGGTGGGGGAGGGCGCGCCGTACCGGGGGCGGTGGAACGGGAGGGTCCGCGGCGGCGGAAACCGGGAGCCGGGGCGGATACCGGCATGTGGTCGGTCCTTTCCGGACAGGAGTCATTGCCCTCGCGCGTAGCAGCGCGTGATCGGCGCTCGGGCGGGTTGCGCGCCCCGTGCGGGCTTCTGTGCATCGATCCGTTCACCCGAACGGAGGGGGAGCCGGACGCGCGCGCACCCCGTTCGGCGGCACCATCGGCGGGGACGCGCACCGTACGACGTGGCAGTTCGGTCCCCGGCCGGCCCCGCCGGGGTGCCACGGGCGCGGCCCGGCGCCGTCTTCCGGCCGGTCGCCGGGCCGGGTCGGACACTCCGCGTGAGCGGGTCGTGACCTCACCGCACCGACCGCGCGGGTTCACCGACCGTTCACCTGTGGCCGTGGGTGGCTTCACCTGCCCTGCCTAATTTCGGCCGTACCAGGTGCGAAAACCGGGGCCACTTCCGGCAACCGCACCGGGTGCACGTGTACGACCCGGACACCCTCCGGGCCGCCCCGGTACCGCCGAACGGTGCCGTCACGGGGAGGCCCGACCGACACCCGCACGCCGCCGAACAGCACCCCGGGCGGCTCCTGGAAGGAACTCCCGAACAGTGAAGCTTCAGCGCAAGAACCGGCTGCGCGCCCTCTCCCTCGGCGCGGTCGCCGTCTCCGGCGCCCTGGCCCTCACGGCGTGCGGCTCCGACGAGACGGGCGCCGGTGCGAGCGGCGCCACCGGGGGGACGCAGAGCGCCGCCACCGGTTCCATCGCCTGCGACGACGCCCGGGGCGAGATCCTCGCCGCGGGATCCTCCGCGCAGAAGAACGCGATCGACGTCTGGGTGAAGAACTACCAGGCGGCCTGCAAGGACGTCCGGATCAACTACAACCCCAAGGGGTCCGGCGCCGGCATCACCAACTTCCTCCAGGGCCAGACCGCGTTCGCCGGTTCCGACTCCGCGCTCAAGCCGGAGGAGATCGCCGAGTCCGCGAAGGTCTGCAAGGACAGCCAGGCCATCGACCTGCCGATGGTCGGCGGGCCGATCGCGGTCGGCTTCAACGTCCCCGGCGTGGACACCCTGGTCCTGGACGCCGCCACCCTGGCGAAGATCTTCGACGACCAGATCAAGACCTGGGACGACGAGGCCATCAAGAAGCTGAACCCGGGCGTCGACCTCCCGGACACCAAGGTCCAGGCGTTCCACCGGTCCGACGAGTCCGGCACCACCGACAACTTCACCCAGTACCTGAAGGCCGCCGCCCCCGAGGCGTGGAAGTACGAGGGCGGCAAGGCGTGGCAGGCCAAGGGCGGCCAGTCCGCGCAGGGCTCCTCCGGGGTGGCCCAGCAGGTCAAGGAGACCGCGGGCGCCATCTCCTACTTCGAGCTCTCGTACGCCAAGGGCGGCATCAAGACCGTCGACATCAAGACGGACGCCACCGAGCCGGTCAAGGCGACCACGGAGAACGCCTCCAAGGCCATCGCCGCGGCGAAGGTCGTCGGCAAGGGCAAGGACCTCGCCCTGGAGCTGGACTACAAGCCGACCGCCGAGGGTGCCTACCCGATCACCCTGGTCACCTACGAGATCCTCTGCGAGAAGGGCAACGACCCCGAGACGCTGCCGGCCGTCAAGTCCTTCTTCACCTACATCGCCAGCGAGGACGGCCAGAGCCTGCTGTCCGACGCCGGCTACGCCCCGCTGCCCACCGAGATCGCCACCAAGGTCCGCGAGACCATCGCGTCGCTCAGCTGAACCGAGCCGAACCGACCTGCCTGAAGCGTGCGGGCGGACGCCCCGCCTCCCCGCTCCCGCCGCCGGCCCGACCCCCTTCCGGGTGGGCGGCGGGGAGCACGGGCCCCCGCCCGCACCCGTCCGGTGCACCGCCGCCCGGAGCCGCACTCCCCGTACGGCTCCGCAGACCGGAGAACTCCCATGGACATTGCTACGAAGGACCACCCAGACAACCCGCCCCCGCCCGCCCCGTCGACCGCCGCGGTCGACGGGGGACGGGCCGCGCGGGGCGCCACCCGCCCGGGTGACCGGATCTTCCTCGGTCTGACCCGTGGTTCGGGCATCCTGCTGCTGGCGGTCATGGCCGCCATCGCGGGCTTCCTGACCTACCGGGCCGCGCTGGTGCTCACCAAGAACGAGGGCAACTTCTTCACCACGTTCGAGTGGAACACCGGGGTCAACCCGCCGGTGTTCGGCATCGCCGTGCTCGCCTTCGGCACCGTCGTCTCCGCGCTGATCGCCATGGTCATCGCGGTGCCGATCGCCGTGGGCATCGCCCTGTTCATCACCCACTACGCGCCGCGCCGGCTCAGCGGCCCCGTCGCGTACGTGATCGACCTGCTCGCCGCGGTGCCCTCGATCGTCTACGGCCTCTGGGGCGCGCTGGTGCTCGTCCCGCATCTGACCGGGCTGTTCGGCTGGCTGGACACCTACTTCGGCTGGACCGGCGTCTTCGAGTGGCAGGGCGGCGCCCCGCGCTCGATGCTGACCGTAGGCATTCTGTTGGCCATCATGATCCTGCCGATCGTGACCAACGTGTCGCGCGAGGTGTTCAAGCAGGTTCCGAAGATGCACGAAGAGGCCGCGCTCGCCCTCGGCGCCACCCGCTGGGAGGTCATCCGGATGGCGGTCCTGCCGTTCGGGCGCTCCGGCGTGATCTCCGCGTCGATGCTGGGCCTGGGCCGTGCGCTCGGCGAGACCATGGCGGTCGCCACCGTCCTGTCGCCGACCTTCGACATCAACGCCAGCCTGCTCGACCCGGGCGGCGGCACCTTCGCCCAGAACATCGCCAGCAAGTTCGGCGAGGCCAACACCGTCGGGCAGGACGCGCTGATCGCCTCCGGCCTGGTGCTGTTCGTCATCACCCTGCTGGTCAACGGTGCGGCCCGGGGCATCATCGCCCGCCGCAAGGAGTACTCGGGGGCCAACGGATGAACCAGTCGACCACCACCCGGCGTCCCGAGCGCCCGGCCCCCTCCCGGATTCAGGGCGCGAGCCTGCCGCGGTGGACCCCGTGGGCGCTCGCCGGGGCCTCCGTCGCCCTCTCGGTGGGCATCGGCCTCCTGTTCGACCTGCACAGCCGGGTGCAGTGGGGCCTGATCGCCGCGCTGCTGTTCGTGCTGCTGAGCTACGTCGTGGCGGCCCGGGTCGAGGGCCGGCGCCAGGCCCGCGACCGGGTCGCGACCAGCATCGTGTGGGTCGCGTTCCTGATGGCCGTGATCCCGTTGGCGTCCCTCATCTGGGAGACCGTCAAGCGGGGCGTGAAGGTCCTCGACGGCTACTTCCTCAGCCACTCCATGGGCGTGGTCGCCGACACCGAAAGCGGCGGCGGCATCTACCACGCCCTGATCGGCACCCTGGAACAGGTCGGCATCGCCACCGTGATCGCCGTGCCGGTGGGCGTGCTCACCGCGATCTACCTGGTCGAGTACGGCCGGGGCAAACTGGCCGCGGCCGTCACCTTCTTCGTCGACGTGATGACGGGCATCCCGTCGATCGTCGCGGGCCTGTTCGTGCTCAGCTTCTGGATCCTCATCCTCGACCTGGGCCCGTCCGGCTTCGCCGGCGCGCTGGCCCTGGCCATCCTGATGATGCCGGTCGTGGTCCGCTCCACCGAGGAGATGCTCAAGCTCGTCCCCAACGAGCTGCGCGAGGCGTCCCTCGCGCTGGGCGTGCCGAAGTGGCGGACCATCCTCAAGGTGGTGCTGCCGACCTCCATCGGCGGCATCACCACCGGGGTGATGCTCGCGGTCGCGCGCATCACCGGGGAGACGGCACCCGTGCTGCTCCTGGTGTGGGGCACCAACTTCATCAACAACAACCCCTTCGAAGGGGCGCAGGCGTCGCTGCCGCTGTACATCTACCAGCAGTACGCGAACAGCGCGGGCTCGGGCGCGGCGTACGACCGCGCCTGGGCCGCGGCGCTCACCCTGATCGCCTTCGTCATGATCCTGAACCTGGTGGCCCGCGGCATCGCCCGCTGGAAGGCACCGAAGACCGGTCGCTGACGCGTCCCGACGAAAGAAAGCGTGATTCCCATGGCCAAGCGGATCGACGTCAGCGGCCTCACCGCGTACTACGGTTCCCACAAGGCGATCGAGGACATCTCGATGTCCGTCGAGCCGAAGAGCGTGACGGCGTTCATCGGCCCCTCGGGCTGCGGCAAGTCGACCTTCCTGCGCACCCTCAACCGCATGCACGAGGTCACCTCCGGCGGCCGGGTCGAGGGCAAGGTGCTCCTGGACGGCGAGGACCTGTACGGCAACGGGGTCGACCCGGTCGCGGTGCGGCGCACGGTCGGCATGGTGTTCCAGCGGCCCAACCCGTTCCCCACCATGTCGATCTTCGACAACGTGGCGGCGGGCCTCAAGCTCAACGGCTCGTACAAGAAGTCCGAGTTGGACGACGTGGTCGAGAAGTCGCTGAAGGGCGCCAACCTCTGGAACGAGGTGAAGGACCGGCTGAACAAGCCCGGTTCGGGGCTCTCCGGCGGTCAGCAGCAGCGGCTGTGCATCGCCCGGGCCATCGCCGTCGAACCGGACGTGCTGTTGATGGACGAGCCGTGCTCGGCGCTCGACCCGATCTCCACCCTCGCCATCGAGGACCTGATCGGGGAGCTGAAGGAGCGGTTCACCATCGTCATCGTCACCCACAACATGCAGCAGGCCGCCCGGGTCTCCGACCGGACCGCGTTCTTCAACCTGGCCGCGGTCGGCCAGCCCGGCCGGCTCATCGAGATCGACGACACCGAGCGGATCTTCGCCAACCCGGCGGTGCAGGCCACCGAGGACTACATCTCCGGCCGCTTCGGCTGAGCCCTCGCCCCGGCCGCCCGAGCGGCGGCCGACCGTCTCCCCCCGTCCGCACCCGGTGCTCCGGTGGACGGGGGACCCTCCCCGCGGTGCTGCATGGCGGTGCCGCCGCGGGGACCCGGGCCCGCCCCCGCCCCCGGGGGCGGGCCCTCGCCGTGCGCGGAAACACGGACGACAGACGGGCCGCCGCCCCCCTAGCGTGGGGGGCATGGGTGTACAGCGAACCGACCTCGACGTGCGTCCCCTTGGGGACGGAGAACTGCCGGACTGGATCCGGGCGATGCGCACCGGATTCCTCCGGACGCCCACCCCCACCCCGAGGGAGGTGGAGATCCGTTCCGGGGCCCCGGGCCGGCTGTACGGGGCCTTCGACGCGGGCCGCTGCGTCGCCACCTACCGCTCCTTCGACCAGCGGGTGACGGCGGTCGGCGGCGCCCCCGTGGCCGCGAACGCGGTCAGCAACGTCACCGTCAGCCCCACACACCGCCGCCGCGGACTGCTGACCCGGATGATCGACGCCGACCTGCGCGCCGCCCGGGACCGCGGCGACCTGGTCGCCACGTTGATCGCCGCCGAGTACCGCATCTACGGCCGCTACGGCTTCGGGCCCGCCGCCGGCGCCACCGAGTGGGAGATCGACGTGGCCCGCACCGGGCTGGACCCCCGCCGCCCGGTCCCCGAGGAGCCGGGCGCCCGGCTCGACCTGGTCGACCCGGACGGGGTCCGTGCCCTGGGCCCCGCCCTGTACGAGCGGGTGCACCGGGGCCAGCCGGGCGCGGTGGACCGGGACGCGCGCTGGTGGCAGCGGGCCACCGGGTTGTTCGCCACCGGGGACGAGCCGTGGAAGGAGCCCTTCTGCGTGGTGCACCGGTCGACGGACGGCACCGTGGACGGGCTGCTCGTGTACCGCACCGACGAGAAGTGGGGCGAGGGCAAGCGGCCCCTGAACACCGCCGCCGTCGAGGAGTTGTCGGCCGCGACCCCGGCCGCGGAACGCGCCCTGTGGCGGTACCTGTGCGCCGTCGACTGGATCGCCACCGTGCGCACCGGCCCGCGCGCCCCCGACTCGCTGGTGGCCGACCTGTTCCCGGACGCCCGCGCGGCCCGGGTCACCACCGCCGCGGACTGGCTGTGGGTGCGACTGCTGGACGTGCCCGGGGCGTTGACCGCCCGGAGCTACGAGGCCGCCGGCTCGGTGGTGATCGAGGTGGTGGACGAGCCCCTCGCCGCCGGCGGCCCCTCGGGCGGCCGGTTCCGGCTGGACGCCGGCCCGCAGGGCAGCAGTTGCACGCCCACCACCGGCTCCGCCGAACTCGTCCTGCCGCTCGGTGCGTTGGCCCGGCTGTGGCTGGGCGACGCCTCGGTGCGGCGACTGGTGGACCTGGGCCTGGTGGAGGAGGAGCGTCCGGGCGCCGCCGCCCGCGCCGACGCCCTGTTCCGCACCGGCCGGCGGCCCTGGTGCCCGGACCTCTTCTGAGGCGGGTGGCGCCGGGCCCGCCGCCCGCGCGGGGTGGCAAGCTCGTCGGCATGAGCGAGGGTGAGATGGGGCTCCGGGAGCGCAAGCGGCTGCTGACCTACCGGACGGTGTCCGACACGGCGATCGCGCTGTTCCTGGAGCGGGGGTTCGACGAGGTGTCGGTGGTCGAGGTGGCGGCGGCGGCCGGGATCTCCAAGCCGACGCTGTTCCGGTACTTCCCGGCCAAGGAGGACCTGGTCCTGCACCGGTTGGCCGACCACGAGGGCGAGGCGGCCCGGGCGGTGGTCGCCGGCCGGGCCGCGGGCCGCGCCCCGCTGGTGGCCCTGCACCGGGACGTCCGGGACGGTCTGGACCGCCGCGAGCCGGTGACCGGGCTCAACGACGAGCCGGCGGTGCTGGCCTTCCACGGGCTGCTGTACGGGACGCCGGCCCTGGTCGCCCGGTTGTCCGGCCATCTGGAGCGGGCCGAGGAGCACCTGGCGCGGGCGCTGGCCCCGGGCGTCCCGGCGGACCGGCCGGTGCCGGTGGCGGCGCGGTTGGCCGCGGCGCAGGTGATCGCGGTGCGGCGGGTGTTGGCCCTGGAGAACCGGCGCCGGATCGTGGCGGGGGCGCGTGCGGCGGAGGTGGCGCAGGGGGCGCACGCCCGGGCGGACGCGGCGTTCGCGGACCTGTGCGCCGGGTTGCCGCGGTACGCGCGGGTCGAGCGAGGCGAGGTAACCGAGTAAAGAATGTAACTCGGTTAAGTTTTTGGGCTAGGGTCGCCCCATGTCGCCCTCCCCCGCCCCGGAGCCCCGTCCCGTCGAGCCCGCGACCGACCCCGCGACCGCCGCGCTGCGCGCGGAACGCGCCCACCACGACCGCTGCCGGGCCGCCGTGGACGCCATGACCGCCGATGCCGCACGGCAGGTCGTCACCGGGGCGGACGTCTCCGCCTCCGGAGCCGACGCCGAGGTCCTCGGCCGGGCGCTGCGCACCCGGGCCCGCGCCTTCGCCGAACTCCCGCCGGGCCCCCTCTTCTTCGGCCGCGTCGACTTCGCCGCCGGGCCCCCGGGCGACGGCCGGTCGGACCCCGACCACGCCGGGCAGCGCTACCACATCGGCCGGATGCGGATCACCGAGGAGCCCACCGCCCCGCCCCTGGTGGTCGACTGGCGGGCACCGGTCGCCCGGGCCTTCTACCAGGCCGCCCCGCACGACCCGCACGGCCTCGCCGTCCGCCGCCGGTTCGGCTGGGCCCCGGGCGGCGAGGGCGCCGCCGAGGACCTCACCGGGTACGAGGACGAGACCTTCGACGCACCGGGGGACGGCGCCCGGCCCGACCCCGGCGCCCCGGCGCCGGACGGCCTGCTCGCCGCCGAGATCCGCCGTCCCCGCACCGGGCCCATGCGCGACATCGCCGCCACCATCCAGCCCGACCAGGACGACCTGGTCCGCGCGGACCTCACCGAATCGCTCTGCGTCCAGGGCGCCCCCGGCACCGGGAAGACCGCGGTCGGCCTGCACCGGGCCGCGTACCTGCTCTACACCCACCCCCGGCGACTGCACCGCTCCGGGCTGCTGGTCCTCGGCCCCGGCCCCGCCTTCCTGCGGTACATCGCCCGGGTGCTGCCCTCCCTCGGCGAGGACGGCGTCCGCCGGTCCACGGTGGCGGAGCTCCTCGCCCGGCAGCCGGTGCGCGCCCACGACGCCCCGGACGCCGCCCGCGTCAAGCACGACCCCCGGATGGCCGAGGTGCTCCGCCGCGCCCTGTACGCACGGGTGCGCCCCGGGGCCGTCACGGACGCCGGTCTCACCGTCCCGGACGGCGCCCACCGCTGGCGACTGCCCGCCGCCGACCTCCGGGAGTTGGTCGCCGCCGTCCGCGCCGAGCGGCCCCCGTACGCCACCGGCCGCGCCCGGGTCGCGGCCCGGGTCGCCGCCCGGCTGCGGGAGGGGGCCGAACGCGGTGCGGGCCCGCGCGGCGAGGGATGGCTGCGCCGCACCGAGCGGTCCCGCCCCGTCACGGCCCTGCTGGACGCGGTGTGGCCCCGGGTGACGCCCGAGGAGGTCCTGGCCGAGCTGCTCGCCGATTCCGCCGCCCTGGACCGGGCTGCCGAAGGGTTGCTCGACCCGGCCGAACGGGCGGTGCTGCGCTGGGACCCGGCACGGACCCCGCGCTCGTGCCGGTCGGCGCGGTGGACGACGGCCGACCTGGTGCTGCTGGACGAACTCGCCGGACTCATCGCCCCGCCCGACGGATACGGGCACATCGTGGTGGACGAGGCGCAGGACCTCTCCCCGATGGAGTGCCGGGCGATCGCCCGCCGCGTCCCGCACGGCGCGCTGACCGTCCTGGGCGACCTGGCCCAGGCCACCACCCCGTGGGCGCCCCGCTCCTGGTCCGAACTCCTGGGCCACCTGGGGCGGCCCGGGGCCCGCCGGGCGGCCCTGAGCGCCGGGTTCCGGCTGCCGGCACCGGTGGCCGAGCTGGCGAACCGGCTGCTGGCCGGACTGGACGTCGAGGTGCCGCTGATCCGCTCGCTGCGCCACGACGGCGAGGTGACGATCCGTCAGGTGACGGACACCGTCGCGGCCGCGGTGTCGGCGGCCCAGGCCGCCCGGGCCGCCGACACCGGCTCGCTCGCGGTGATCGCGGCGGACGCGGAGGTGCCCCGGCTGCGCGCCGCGCTGACGGCGGCCGGGCTCGACCCCCGCGATCCGACGGACCCCGGTGCGGACGGCCCGCTGACGCTGCTGCCCGCCACCGTGGCCAAGGGGCTGGAGTTCGACCACGTCGTCCTCGTCGAACCCGCCGCCGTGCAGGAGGCGGAGCCGCGCGGGGCGCACCGGCTGTACGTGGTGCTGACCCGGGCGGTCACCCGGTTGGAGATCCTCCACCGCCGCCCGCTGCCGTTCGGGTGAGCCGCCCCGGCCGCACCCCGGAACCCGGAGCCGGACTCAGAGGTTGATCATGTGCCCGGCGAGTCCGTGCACGGCCTCCTTGACCGCCTCGCCGAGCGTCGGGTGGGCGTGCACGTTCCGCGCGACCTCGTGCACCGTGAGGTCCCACTGCTGGGCCAACGTCAACTCGGGGAGCAACTCGGTGACGTCGGGGCCGATCAGGTGACCGCCGATCAGCTCCCCGTGGGTGGCGTCGCTGATCAGCTTCACGAAGCCCGCGGTGTCGCCGAGCCCGTGCGACTTGCCGTTCGCGGTGAACGGGAACTTCGCCACCTTCACGTCGTAGCCCAGATCCCGGGCCTGCGCCTCGGTGTAGCCGAAGCTCGCGATCTGCGGCTGGCAGTAGGTGGCCCGCGGGATCATCGCGTAGTCGAGCTCCATCGTCTCGGCGTCGGCGAGGGTCTCCGCGGCGATGACGCCCATCGACTCGGCCGCGTGCGCCAGCATCAGCTTCGCGGTGACGTCCCCGATCGCGAAGATGTGCGGCACGGAGGTGCGGCAGCGACCGTCCACGTCGATCGCCCCGCGCTCGGTGACCCGCACCCCGGCCGCCTCCAGGCCGTACCCGGTGACGTTGGGCTGGAAGCCGATCGCCTGGAGCACCTTGTCGGCGGTCAGCACCTGCTGCGCCCCGTCCTTGCCGGTCACCGTCACCCGCACCTGCGGCCCGGACTCGTCGATGGAGTCCACCCGGGTCGAGGTCAGCACGTCGATGCCGAGCTTGCGGTAGCGGCGGGCCAGCTCCGTGGAGACCTCCACGTCCTCCAGGGGGGCGATCCGGTCGAGGAACTCGACGACCGTCACCTTCACCCCGTAGTTGTGCAGCACGTAAGCGAACTCCACGCCGATCGCGCCCGCCCCGGCGATCACCACGGACTGCGGCAGGTCCTCGGCGAGGATCTGCTCCTCGTAGGTGACGACCCGTTCGGTGCGCCGGGTGCCGGGCAGCAGCTTCGGGGTGGCGCCGGTGGCGATGATGCAGTGCTCGAAGGCGACGGTGCGGGTGCTGCCGTCGGCGGCGGCCACCCGCAGGGTGTGTGCGTCGACGAAGGTGCCCCGGCCGTCGATCTCGGTGATCGCGTTCTTCTTCATCAGGTAGTGGACGCCCTTGACCCGGCCGTCCGCGACCCGTCGACTGCGGCGGAACGCCTCCCCGTAGTCGAAGGACACCGTGCCCTCCACCCGGATGCCGAAGGTCTTGGCCTCGTGGGTGAAGATGTGCGCCAGCTCCGCGTTGCGCAGCAGGGCCTTGGTGGGGATGCAGCCGACGTTCAGACAGACGCCGCCCCAGTACTTCTCCTCGACGACCGCCACCTTCTTGCCCAGCTGGGCGGCGCGTACGGCGGCGACGTACCCGCCCGGTCCCGCGCCCAGGACGACGACGTCGAAGCGGTCTACATCCGTGGTCATGCGTCTGCTCCCTGCCCTCTGGTGGGGGTGTACCCCTCGATGGTGCCACCCGGGCGGACTCCCGCGGAGCGGGGCCGTCCGGTCGGGCGGCGCCCGGGCCGGGCCTCCCCGGCGTCCGGTCGGGGGGAACCTCCGCCGGTCAGCCGGTGACGTCGAGCGCGGTCCCGTACAGCCGCTCGACCCGCAGTCGCAGCACCACCCGCCGCTCGGCGACGGCGGTCGCGAGGAAGGCCGCCTCCTCCGCCGGGTCCTCGAAGCCCGGGGTGAGGGCGAGCAGCTCCCGCCCGACCGGGTCGCCCGGCACCGCGGTCGGCTCGGACACCTCGACGGTGCCCTCCGCCACCGCGAACGACCACACGTCGGGCCCCGGCACGTGCAGCGCCGCCCGCGGACTCCTGCGCAGCAGCCGGGTCTTGAGCCGCTCGACGGTGCTGGACACCCGGACGGTGCGCTCGTCCGGGTCCCACCCGTACAGCACCGTCGACAGGTGCGGGTGCCCGGTGGAGCGGACCGCGGCGAGCGTCCCGAACCGCCCCGCGGCCAGCAGCGCGGCGAGCGCGCCTGCGTCCAGCACCCGGGGCGGCGGGCCGGACCGCTCCCCGGTCGCGGGGGCGTCTCCGGTCGCGGGGGCGGTGCGGTCGTGGGCTGCGGCGGACATGTCGGACCTCCTGGTGGGGACGGTGCGGGGCGTGACGACATGAACGACCGTAGCAGATGGTTTTGTTGCAGACTATTTGTTTCGGTCTCCCCGGGGGTGGGGTTTCAGTGGGACCGGCGGGCCCGCCGGGCCGGGCGGGGCGCGGCGACCGGGGTGGCCAGCGGGCCCCCGGCGAGGAGGTCCAGGGCGCGCAGCAGCGCCTCGCGGTCCTCGCCGGGCAGCGCGGCCAGCACCTCCCGGTGGACCCGGTCGGCGATCTCCTGGCTGCGTCCGGCCGCCGCCGCGCCGGCCTCGGTGACCGCGACGATCCGGGCCCGCCGGTCCGTCCGGGCGGGGCGGCGCTCGGCGAGGCCGGCCGCTTCCAGGGCGTCGACCGTGACCACCATCGTGGTCTTGTCCATGCCGCCGAGTTCGGCGAGTTGGATCTGGGTGCGCTCCGCCTCCAGGGCGTGCACCAGGACGCAGTGCATCCGGGCGGTGAGTCCGACCTCGGCCAGCGCGGCGGCCATCCGGGTGCGCAGTACGTGACCGGTGTGGTCGAGGAGGAACGAGAGGTCGGGCGCGGTGCGCCGCGGGGCCGGGTGGGTCATGGGCGCCAGGGTAACCACATCCGTCCGGCACGGGACGATCCCGTGGCGGATCGTCCCGTACCCTCTCCGCCGGTCAGCGGTCAGCGGGCGGCGTCGGCGATCAGCTTCAGGGCCAGGGCCCGGGTGGCCACGTCGGCCTTCTCGGGGCTGCCGGAGTCGAAGGGGGGCTCGGGGTCGTACTCCACCGCCAGTTGGACCGCCCGGGCCACCTGCTCGCCGGAGAGCGTGGCGGCCAGGTGCAGGGCCATGTCGATGCCGGCGGAGACCCCGGCCGCGGTGATGACCTTGCCGGCCGTCACGAACCGGCCCGGTGCGTACACCGCGCCGACCTCCTTCAGGTAGTCGCGGGAGGCCCAGTACGTGGTGGCGGGCAGCCCGCGCAGCAGGCCGGCCGCGCCGAGGATCAGCGATCCGGTGCAGACGGAGGTCGTCCACCGGCTGTGCCGGTGCACCCCGCGGATCCACTCCAGGACGCGGGCGTCCCGCATGGTCGCGACGGTCCCGCGTTCGCCCCCGCCGGGCACCACCAGCACGTCGGCGCGCGGCAGTTCGCGCAGTGACCGTTCAGCGACCAGGCCGAGCTGCCCGGTGTCGGTGCGCACCGGCCCGCGCCGTGCGGCCACCGTCGTCACCCGGACGCCCGGGAGTCGGCACAGCGTCTCGTAGGGCCCGACCGCGTCCAGCGCGGTGAACCCGTCGTACAGCAGCACCGCCACGTCGAGGGACTCCCGCGGCGGGGGAGCGGCGGCGGATTCGGCCCGGGCCGCGGTGGCCGTGGCGGTGGAGGCGAGTCCGGTGGTCAGGGTCACGGCGGCGGCGGTGCGCAGCACCCCGCGTCGGCCCCGTGCGGGCGGGTGGTTCATGGGCGGCTCCTCGCTGTCGTCCGGTCGTCCCAGTGGTCGGGGCGGGGCGGCCGGAGGTTCCCGGGCGCACGGGGAGGGCCCGGGTGGTGGGCTCCCCCCTGTGGGGCCCACCACCCGGGCTCGTCGGGTGCCCTCAGCGCTTGGTGGTGCCGTTGAACAGCGAGCGCGACCAGAAGTAGCCGATCATGGCCACGCCGACGCACCAGGCGAGGGAGATCCAGCCGCTGTTGCCGATCGCGCTGCCGGTCAGCAGCCCGCGCAGGGTCTCGGTCATCGGGGTGAAGGGCTGGTGCTCGGCGAACCAGCGCAGCCCCGGGGACATCGACTCGGCCGGCGCGAACGCGGAGCCGAGGAAGGGCAGGAACTGGACCAGCAGCGGCTTGTTGCTCGCGGACTCCACGGTCTTGGAGATCAGGCCCAGCGCCGCCGACAGCCAGGTGATCGCGAAGGCGATGCCCGAGACCAGACCGGCCGCGGCGAGCCACTCCAGCGCGCTCGCGTCGGACCGGAAGCCGAGGGCGAGGGCGACGCCCACCACCAGCACCAGGCTCACCAGCGTCTGGATCATGCTGCCGAGGACGTGGCCCGTCATGAACGAGGAGCGGACGATGTTCATGGTGCGGAAGCGGTTGATGATGCCCTCGGTCATGTCGGAGCAGACCGCGATCGAGGTCGACATCGAGCCGGACGCCACCCCCATGATGAGGATGCCGGGGGTCAGGTAGTCGAGGTAGGCGTCCCGGCCGCCCATGCTGCTGCCCATCGACTCGCCGAAGGCGTATACGAAAAGGAGGAGCATGGAGATCGGCATCATGGCGCTGCCGAACGAGACCGCCGGGTAGCGGACGGCGTGCTTGAGGTTGCGCCGCAGCATCGTCGTCGAGTCCTGCACGGTGTGGGCGAGGGTGCTCATCGCTGGGTCTCCTTGACGTGCAGGGGGGCGGCGGCGGTGCCCTGGCCGGTCAGGGCGAGGAAGACGTCGTCCAGGTCGGGGGTGTGCACGGAGAGGTCGGCCGCCCGGACGTCGGCGGCGTCGAGCCGGTCGATCAGGGCGCGCAGGGCGTCCAGGCCGCCGTCGCCCGCGATGCGCAGGGCGAGTTCCTCGTCGTCCCGGGCCGCCCCGGCGAAGGCCGAAGCGGCCCGCTCGTACGCGGCGGGCTCGCTGAACCGCAGCCGGACGTGGCTGCCGGGGATGCGTCCCTTGAGCTCGTCGGCGGTGCCCTCGGCGACGATCCGGCCGCCGTCGAGCACGGCGATCCGGTCGGCCAACTGGTCCGCCTCCTCCAGGTACTGGGTGGTGAGGAAGACCGTGGTGCCGCCCGCGACCAGCGAGCGCACCGTGTCCCACATGGTGCGACGGCTACGGGGGTCGAGTCCGGTGGTCGGCTCGTCCAGGAAGATCACCCGGGGGTCGCCGACCAGGGTCATGGCGAGGTCCAGTCGGCGCCGCATGCCGCCGGAGAAGGTCGCCGCCCGCTGGTGGGCGACGTCCGCGATGTCGAAGCGTCGGAGCAACTCCCGCGTGCGGGCGCGCCCTTCGCGCTTGCCCAGCCGCAGCAGGTCGGCCATGAGGAGCAGATTCTCCTCGGCGGTCAGCAGGTCGTCCAGGGCGGCGAACTGTCCGGTGACGCCGATCGCGGAGCGCACCCCCGCCGGCGCGGTGGCGATGTCGTGGCCGGCGACCTGGGCCCGTCCGCCGTCCGCGGCGACGAGGGTGGAGAGGATCTGCACGGTGGTGGTCTTGCCGGCGCCGTTGGGGCCGAGCAGCGCGAACACGGAACCGGCCGGGATGTGCAGGTCGATGCCGTCGAGCACGGTCTTGTCGCCGTAGGACTTGCGCAGGCCGAGGGCGGAGACCGCGGCGGGTGCCGGTGCGCGCTCCGTACGTCTTGTTGTGGGCATGACAGAAGAAGGCATGGGGCCCTCCCGTTCGGGGCTGGGGTGACGGAGGGAGACGGAGCCGGTGAGGGGGTGTCCGGGGGTCAGGCCCGGGCGCGCCGCACCTCGATGTTGCCGAAGCGGGTCCGGGCGCGGACCTCGACGGTGTCCTCGCTCTTGCCGGGCCCCTCGGAGCCGGTGAGCGCGTTGTGCACCTGCCCCATCTCGGAGCTGACGTCCAGCCAGGCGGCGGTGCCCTCGCTGACGCCGACCGCGATGGAGCCGAAGGCGGTCTCCAGCCGCACCTGTCCACTGGTGACCGCGTCGACCCGCAGGGCGCCGTGCGCGGTGGTGGCGGCCACCGACCCCCCGGCGTGACCGATGACGATGTCCCCGTTGGCGCCGCGCACCCGCAGCTCGCCGAGCGCGGTGCCGACGGTGGTGCTGCCGTGCGAGTTCTTCAGCACGGCGTCCCCTTCGATGGTGCCGACGTGCAGCCGGCCGGAGCTGGTGGAGATCTCGGCGGCGCCCGTCACCCGGTCGATGTCGATCTCGCCGTGCGCGGCGGCCAGTCGCAGCCGACCGGTCGTGTCGAGGCGGACGTCACCGGTGGAGGTCTTCACGCGCACCTCGCCGAGTCGCCCCTCGCCGACCACCCGGGTCCAGGAGCCGGTCGCGTGCACGGCGGAGCCGGCGGGCAGCTCGACCGTCACGTCCACGGTGCCGATGCGGCCGAGCATGCCGGCCTTGGGCGTGCGGACGGTCAGTTCGCCGTCCTCGAAGGTGACCGCGGTCTGCCCGGCCGTCCGCACGTCCCGGTCCTTCTGCGGGTCGCGGGGCCGCACCTCGACGACGGTGTCGAGGCGGTCGCCCGCGGCGAACCGGACGGAACCGCCCTCCACGTGCGCGGTGACGGAGATCGGCTGGGGGGTGTCGAAAGAAGGCATGGCGGTACCGTCCTCGTGGGTCTCGGGATCGTCCCTCGCGGGACGCACTGGGGTGAACGGGACGTGCAGGGAAAGCAGGGGTACGGGGGGCGCGGTCAGCGCACCCAGCCCGTGAAGCTCTGACCGACGGCGCGGGACGTCTCCACCGTGCGCGGCTGCGCGCTGCCGACCGCCGCAGACACGGCCCGCACCAACCACGCGTTGACCGACAGGCCCTCGCGGCTTGCGGCCTCCTCGGCGCGCGCCTTGAGGTGCGCCGGCAGGCGCAGGTTGACCCGGGCGGTGCCGCCCTCCTCGCCGCCGGCGGGTGCCGCGAGCGGTTCCACGGGCGGCGCGGCGTCCGCGGCACCGCTGTCGGCGGGCGGCGGGGTCACCACGAAGTCGGGGTCCACCCCGCGCAGTCGGACGTCGACCGAGCCGGGCGCCAGTTCGCGGGTGATCTCGTCCATCGCGGCGGAGAGCACGTTGAGCATGACCAGACGGGTCGCCGACTCCAGCGGGGCGGTGAGCCGCTCGGCCAGCTCGCGGGCGTCCTCCCCGCCGGCCTCGGCGGCCACGGCGAGTTCGCGTCGCAGGGTGTCGACATACGGTGTGAGGTCCATGACGCAATAGTGGCATCACGATGGCGCATGCGCAAGCCTGAGTGGTGCCATAGTGGCTTTGACGGTGGCGCCATGGGGTTTGAGCTGCGGAAATGTTCAGAGAATCGAGCCGGTTTCGATGCTCGACGGGCGCTCGCAGAGTGCAATGGGTGCAGGTTTGGCGCTGAAATGGCACCGATTGGCGCTGAATAGCGCCAATCGGTGCCAGGTGGTGCCAGGTGATGCCAAGCCAGGCCGGGCCCGGCCTCAGCCGGCGGTTCCACCGGCCTCCCGAGCGGCCCGCTCGACCCGCTCGCGGTGGCGCCGCCACCAGGTCGCGTCGCCCTCCGCCATGCTGGCGTTGCCCTCGTTCATGCCCACCGCGCCGTCGATCAGCTCACGGAGGATGTCGGCGTGGCCGGCGTGCCGGTGGGTGTCGGCGATGACGCGCACCACCGCGTGGTGCAGGGTCACCTCGTCCCGTCCGGCCGGCCACCACGGCACCCGGCCGACCGCGTCCAGGGGCAGGGCCTCGATCGTCGCGTCGGCGTGCGCCCACGCCCGGTGGTACAGCGCCACCAACTCCTCGCGGGTCTCCTCCGCGGTGGCCCACATGTCCGCGTTGGGCTCGGCTTCCTCCGTCACCCACGGCTGCGGTTCCCCGGACGGCCGGCCGAAGGTGTCGCCCAGGTAGCCCAGTTCCACCCCGGCCGCGTGCTTCACCAGCCCCAGCAGATTGGTGCCGGTCGGGGTCAGGGGTCGGCGGACGTCGTACTCCGGGAGCCCGTCGAGCTTCCACAGCAGGGCGTCACGGGCGGACTGGAGGTAGAAGCGCAGATCGGCCTTGGCGTCAGGGATGGTCATGGCGGTCATTCTGCGGGCCGGTGCGGTGCCGGGGCACGGGAATTGCCCACCGGAGCGGGTCCGTCCCCGGCGGGGGACGGACCGCACGGCCTCACCGGTCGGTGGAGGCCCCCACGGTGCTCTGCTCGTCCGGGGCGGGCGGCGGCACCGTGGCGTCGGCCCGGCGCCCCCGCTCGCCCGGCCACCACACCCGGTCGCCCAGCAGCGAGGTGACCGCCGGCACCAGCAACAGCGCCATGACGAACGCGGTCAGCAGGATGCCGAAGGCCACCGCGAAGCCCATCTGCTGCAACATGGTGCTCTCGGCCAACAACAGCACCCCGAACGTACCGGCCAGGATGATCGCGGCGGCACCGATGGTGGGCGCGGACCGGGCCACCGCACGGTGCACGGCCTCCCGCGGGTCGACGCCGCTGCGGGTCTCCTCCCGCAACCGGGCCACCATCAGGATGTTGTAGTCGGTGCCGATCGCCACCACGAACAGGTAGACGATCACCGGCAGGGTGAACAGCAGTCCGCTCTCGCCCTTGAGGTCCTGGAACAGCCACACGGTCGAGCCCAGGGTGGCCCCGAAGCCGAGCGCCACCGCGAGCATCAGGAACCAGGGGGCGACGGCGCTGCGCAGCAGCAACCCCAGGATGACCATGATGGCCAGGCCGGCGGCGGGGAAGACCAGTGAGTAGTCCCGGTTCACCGCGGCCTGGATGTCCGCCAACACCCCGGTGGGGCCGCCGACCAGTGCCCTGGTGCCCTCGGGCGCCGCCGCGTGGGCGGTGTCCCGCAGCTGCCCGCCGACCAGTTCGATGGCCTGCTCGCTGGTGGGCGGGTGGGTGAGCACCACCGCGATCTGGGCGACGTCGCCCGACGCGTTGGTCACCGCGGGCGCCACCTGGCCCACCCCCTCGACCCCGCGCAGCTCCTCCGCGTAGGCGGTGAGCGCCCCCGTCGACAGGGTGCCGCCGTCCTCCTCCTCGACCAGCACCCACACCGGGTCGGTCTGGCCGGCCGCGAAGCCGCGCTGCATCTCCTTCGAGGCGCGCACCGACTCCAGGTCGTCGGGCAGCGAACTCCCGCTGTCGAAGACCGGGTTGAAGGAGAGCACGCCCAGCGCCAGGGCGGCGAGCACGGCACCCGAGGCGGCGGCGACCGTCCCCGGGCGGCGGGCGATCACCGTACCGGTGCGGTCCGCCAACTCGTTGCGCGGCGCGGTGCGCCACGCCTTCGACGGCCAGAACGCCCGGGTGCCGAGCAGCGAGAAGACGGCCGGGACCAGGGTGAGCGCGGCGACCAGGGTCACCGCGACGGAGATGGCCAGCGCGGGGCCCATGGCCCGCAGCATGCCCAGGCTGGACAGCAGCAGCGCGAGGAAGGCGACGATCACCGCACCGGCGGCCGAGGCGACGGTCTCACCGACCCGGGCCACCGCCTCCTCCATCGCGGCCTTCGGCTCCTGCCCGGCGCGCAACTGCTCCCGCCAGCGGAACACCAGGAAGAGGATGTAGTCGGTGCCGACCCCGAACAGCACCACGATGAGGATCGAGCTGACGGAGGAGTCCGCGGTGAGGCCGACCAGTTCGGCGGCGGTGGCGATCAATCCGCTGGCCACCACGAAGACCACGGAGATGATCAGCACCGGCAGCAGGGCGATCAACGGACTGCGGAAGATCACCAGCAGCAGGATCACGATGAGGGCCAGCGTCGCCATGGTGATCATGGCGTCGGTGTCGCCGGAGGACTCCTGGGTGTCCAGGGCGCTGGCCGCCGCCCCGGTGAGCCCCACGTGCAGGTCGGTGCCGGCGACCAAGGGCCCGACCCGTTCCCGCAGCTCCTTGACGGCGTCGAGCAGCTCCGGGTCCTGGTGGTCGTCCACCGTCGACACGATGCTGGCCAGGGCGATCTTCCCGTTGGGGGAGACGGCCTGCGGGCTGGTCTTCACGCTCTCGATCAGCTCCACCCCCGCCCGGTCGAGCCCGTCCGTCACCCGCACCACGTCGGCCTTGTCCCCGGCGGTCAGCACGCCGCCGTCCTCGCGCCGGAACACGGCGGTGGCGGCGGGTCGTTCCTGTTGCGGGAAGGACCGCTCCTGGAGGTCGGCCACCTGCAGGGACTCGTAGTGGCCCGGAAGGAAGTCGGCCTGGTCGGCGCTGGACTTGAACTGGGGGGCGAACACGGTCAGGGCGACCGCGGCGACCAGCCAACCGAGGATGGTCAGCCACGGGTGCCTGACGGAGGACCGCCCGATCCCTGCGAACATGGAGCTCCTTCGGTACGTCTCGTCTCTTCTCTGCGGACCCGGCCGGCGGGCGGGCCGACGTCGTGCCCGGCCCGCTCCTCCTCCGGGTCGGCTGGTGCGTCGGGCCGTCGCAAGGCGCCGGGCGTCGGACACCTGTGACGAGGCTGTCAGGAAAAGACGATCCGTAAACGGGGGCACGGAACGCGCACGCCGTTTCGCGCCCCCGCCGCGCGCGAGCGCGGGTGAACGAGCGCCTCCGCCGGGCCTCCCACCAGCGAGGACGTGACCCCCGCCCGGCCCCGGGGCCCCGACTCGGGCAGATGTGCGGGGGGTGACGCGTCACGGATTCGGCTGAGTACCGCCCCGTTCCCGGCCGGTTCGGGCCGCGGCCGCCGGACGGGCCGGGGGCCGCGGGGGAGGTCGTCGGGACGCCGAGCCGGTGCCCGCCGCGCCGGTGGCGGCGGACCGGGTGCCCGGCTTGTCGCCGTGCGGTGCGGAACACCCCCTTCCGGGCGGACCCGTGGACGTCCACCCGATCGGCGGTCGGCCGGACGTGCTCGCTGACGCGGGCGCCGTCGCGCACGCTGCCGAGGCGCGCCGGCGGTCCGCTCAGCCCGTACCGGCGAGCTCCGCGAGGACCGCCCGCAGCCGGGCCCGGCACTCGGCGACGAACGCGGGCAGCACGTCCCAGTAGTACGGGATGCCGCTGACGCCGACCGCGACGGCCCAGGCGCGGGCCCGGGCCCAGGTGACGTCGTCCAACTCCAGGGCTTCCCGGTACGCCAGCCGGGCGGCCGGCGGCAGGTCCCACAGGGCGGCGTGTTCGGCGTCGGGGAAGCCGACCGACAGCCCCCCGAAGTCGATCACTGCGTGCAGTCCGCCGTCCCGGACCAGCAGGTTGCTCGGCTTCAGATCGCCGTGCAGCCACCCGTGGGGGCCGTCGGGCCCGGGCAGGGCCAGACCCGCCCGCCACACCTCCTCCAACGCGTCCACGTCCAACTCCGCACCCACCAGGCGGCGGCAGTCCGCCAGGCATCCGCCGACCCACTCGTCGCACGGCCGCGGGGAGCCCCCGCGGTACCAGTCGAGGCCCTCCGCCCGGACGGCGCCCATGAGGTCGGTCCGGTGCAACTCCCTCACGAAGGCGGCGAGTTCCGTCCCGAACGCGGCCCAGTCCCGCACCGTTCCCGGCCCCGCCACCTCGCCGTCGATCCAGCGGTGCACCGACCAGGCCAGTGGGAAGGCGTCCGTGGGCGTCCCGGCGTGGACGACCGCGGGAACCGGGAGGGGCAGCAGGGGCGCCAACCGGGGCAGCCACTCCTGCTCCTTGCGCACGGCCCGCGCGTTCCCGGCGGTCCGGGGGACCCGCACCAGCAACTCGTCCCCCAGGCGGTACATCGTGTTGTCGGTGCCCGCGCCGGCCGGTGACAGCGGCAGCCCGGCCCACTGCGGCAACTGGTCCGCCACCAGGGACCGCACCAGCGACTCGTCGACGGGGATCTCGTGCGGGTGGAGGACCATGCGGGTCAGTCTCCCCGGCGACGGAACGGGACGCGAACGACTTACCACGCGTCTGGTCGGCGCCCTGGTGATGATGCACGGGGACGACGACGGCCTGCGCGTCCCGCCCCGGCTGGCCCCCGTCCAAGTGGTCGTCCTCGCCGTCAAGGACGACGGGACGGTCCTGCCCAGGGTGCGGGAGATCGCCGCAGGACTGACCGCGGCCGGCGTCCGCACCGAGGTCGACGACCGCACCGACGTCCCGTTCGGCCGCCGCGCGGTCGACTGGGAACTCAAGGGGGTCCCGGTCCGCGTCGAGGTCGGACCGCGCGACCTGGCGAACGACACCGCCGTGCTGGTGCGCCGCATCCCGGGCAGCAAGGCGCCCACCCCGATCGGCGCCCTCCCCGGGATCCTGCCCGGGGTGTTGGAGGACGACCAGGCGCTGCTGCTCGCACAGGCCCGCGGACGGCGGACGGCACGCACCGTCGAGGTCAGCACGGTGGAGGAGGCCGCCGAGGCGGCGGCCACCGGCTGGGCCCGCGTCCCGTGGGCCGCCCTGGGGCCGGAGGGCGAGGCGCGCCTCGCCGAACGCGGGCTGACCGTGCGCTGTCTGGTCGCCGCGGACGGTTCGGTGCCCGAGCACGACGACCAGCCGGGCAACGCGGCCGTCGTGGCCCGGGCCTACTGACCCGCCGCCGAGCGGTCGTCGGCGGCCTCCCCGGACGGTCCCGCCCGGTCGACCTCACCGGTGCGGGACGCCGGGCGGGGCAGCCGGGGCCGCGGCGGGAAGGCGGTCCCGCCCCTACCGCCGGGGCTCCGGCTGCGGGAGGTCCACGACATCGGCGACGACGCAGCTGACGTTGTCGGGTCCGCCCGCGCCGTTGGCGAGGGCGATCAGTTCGCGGACCGCCCGCTCGGGTTCGTCGACGTCGGAGAGCACCCGGCGGACCTCTTCGGCCGACACCACGGTCGACAGGCCGTCGGAGCAGAGCAGGTACCGGTCCCCCCGCCGGGCGTCGTGCAGACGCAGGTCGGGGGTGGCGTCGGCGCCCCGGCCCAGGGCGCGGGCCAACAGGGACCGCTGGGGATGGGTGGCGGCCTCCTCCGGGGCGAGGCGGCCCTCGTCGACCATCGCCTGCACCACGGTGTGGTCGTGGGTGATCTGGAACAGCTCTCCGTCGCGCAGGAGGTGGACGCGGGAGTCGCCGATGTGGACGAGGGCCAGTCGTGATCCGGTCCAGAGCATCGCGGTGAGCGTGGTGCCGGCGTCCTCCGGGGCCGCGCCGGCGACGCCGTGCACCGCGTGCTCGGCCCGCTCCACGGCGTCGTGGAGCAGGTTGAGGAGGTCGTCCGTCGGGAGGTCCTCGGCCTCCAGGGGCTTGAGCGCGTCGACGGCCACCATGCTGGCCAGGGCCCCGCGGCTGCCGTAGCCGTCGGCGACGGCGAGCAGCCGGGGACCGGCGTGGGCGGTGTCCTGGTTGCTCCCGCGCACCCGGCCGGTGTCGGACCGGGCGGCGTAGCGGATTCCGAGGGACGGGTCGGGCGGGGACATGGCGGGGTCCTTCCGGGACAGGTGGTCGACGAGGAAGGCGGCCAGATCACGCCGTGCGGCGGTGTCCGCTTCGACCCGGGCCCAGAACGCGCGCACCTCCCGGGCCGCCGCCTCCGCCTCCAGCGTGCGGACGTGCCGGATGCGGGCCAGCGGCATGCCCAGCCGCCGGAGCCAGGCGACCAGTCGGGCCTGGTCCACCTGTTCCGGTGCGTAGTGGCGGTAGCCGGTGACCGGGTCGACCCGAGCCGGGGTCAGCAGACCGAGCTCGTCGTAGAGGCGCAGTGCCTTCGGCGACAGCCGGGACGCCTTCGCGAACGCCCCGATGGTCAACAACCCCATGCCCGTCCCTCCTCGCGCCGAGCACCTCGCCCGGCCTCACCGATGCTCGGGGCTCCCCCGGGGTGAAGGTCAACCGGGCGGTGCTCGGCCGGGCAGATCGCTCCGGTCGGGCGGCGGGGTCGCCTCCTTGACCCCGAGCCAGGGGAGAGCCGGCGATGATCCCGGTGGCCGGCGCGACCGGGAACGTGGGAAGCGCTCGCCGTGGCACCCACCGGCGGATGGAACGAGGCGGAACACCGGCGCCGATCCGTTCGGGCCCGTCCGCCCCGGACGCCCCCGGCACACTCCTGCTAGCGAATTGCTTGCAATTGTTAGCGCTACGGTGCACGGTAGGGGCATGGCATCGCTCAACGTCGGCAACCTCGGGGAGTACCTGCGCGAGCAGCGGCGCGGCGCGCGGCTCTCGCTGCGCCAGCTCGCCGAGGCCGCCGGAGTCTCCAATCCGTACCTCAGCCAGATCGAGCGCGGGCTGCGCAAGCCCTCCGCGGAGGTGCTTCAGCAGGTCGCCAAGGCGCTGCGTATCTCCGCGGAGACCCTGTACGTCCGGGCCGGGATCCTCGACGAGCGGGAGCGGAGCGAGCTGGAGACGCGGGCCGTCCTCCTCGGCGATCCCTCCCTCACCGAGCAGCAGAAGCAGGTGCTGCTCCAGATCTACGAGTCGTTCCGCAAGGAGAACGGCACCGACGGCCCGCCGGTCGCGTCCGCGGCACCCACGACGGCGGACGGTGCGACACCAGGGTCGGAGCCGGAGCCGGAGCCGGAGCCCGGGGGGATCGGGGAGGACGAGCGGGACCGCCGACCCGACTGAGGCGCTGCCACCGGCCGACCGAGTCCCGGCCGGCCGATCGACCCGACGCACGATGTGATCCGAAGTGATCCAGGAGGACCGCTGACCATGGCCATCACCGACGAACTGCGCAAGACCCTCTCCGACCCGACCCCCCTCTACTTCGCCGCCGGCACCGCTGACCTGGCGTTCCAGCAGGCCAAGAAGGTGCCCGGCCTCGTGGAGCAGCTCCGCGCCGAGGCGCCCGGCCGCATCGAGGCGGTGCGCAACGCCGACCCGAAGGCGGTGCAGGACAAGGCTGCTGCGCGGGCCCGGGAGGTCCAGGAGACCGTCCAGGTCAAGATGAACGAGTTCCTCACCGCTCTGGACGGGGACTTCAAGAAGCTCGGAGACTCGGCGCAGGACCTCGCCCTGCGGGGGGTCGGGGTCGCCGCCGAGTACGCCGTCAAGGCCAGGGAGACGTACGAGAAGGTCGCCGAGCACGGCGAGCGCACCGTGCGGACCTGGCGCGGTGAGCCCGTCGACGAGGACCTCGCCCCGGTCCGGGCCGTGGCGCCGGCCCCGGAGCCGACGCCCGCGCGCCCCGACGTGACCGACGAGGCGCCCGTGACCGATGAGGTGTCCGGGACGGAGGGGGCGGACGGGGTCGCACCGAAGGCCCGTCGTGCCCGACCGGCGTCGACGACCGCCGCGTCGACGGCCCGCACCGTGCCGGCGCAGGAGTCCCCCCTGGGGGAGGCCCCCGCGGCGGCGCCGAAGAAGCCCGCGGCCAGGAAGGCGCCCGCCCGCAAGCCGGCGGCCAAGAAGGACACTCCGCCCGCCGCCGAGTGACGGCCCGGCGCGGCGAGGGACGGGAACGACCCGCGTGCCCGTCCCGTCGAGCGGGTACGGTGGCGGCGTAGGACGAATCGACACGGGTGGTGGAAGCTGTGCTGCGAGCAGGATTCAACGACGTGCTCGGCTGGCTCTTCGTGGCCATCACGGTCATGTCCGTGGTGGCCCTGGTGATGGCGGCCTTCGCCCGCGAGGACGCCTACCGAGCGGCTGACAAGCAGAACAAGATGTTCTGGCTGATCATCCTGGGGGTCACGGTGGCCGTGAACCTGTTGATTCCCATGCTGTTCCTCCAGGTCATCGGGTTGATCGCGACGATCGTCTTCTTCGTGGACGTGCGTCCCGCGCTGCGCGGGGTCACCGGCGGTGGCCGCCGGGGCGGCAGCAGCAGCGACGGCCCGTACGGTCCCTACAACGGCGGCCGGTAGCGCCGCCGTCGCGGGTTGCGCGCCGCGTGCGCCGTCCCGTGCCGGACCGATCCGACCCGACCGTGCCCGGTCACACCTGGTGTGACCGGGCACGGGGCGTTCTCCGGCGGGTGTCGTTCCCGGCGTCCGGCTAGTGTCCGGGCTCCCGGTCCAGGAGGACCACCGCCACGTCGTCGGTGAGGTCCCCGCCGTTGAGCGTGCGGGCCTCGTTCACGGTCGCTTCCAGCAGTTCCTCGCCGTGCCGGCCGGCGGCGAGCTGGCGGCGGACCAGTTCCACCATGCCGTCCTGGCCGAGCCGCTGGTTGCCCTCGCCCACCCGGCCCTCGATCAGGCCGTCCGTGTAGAGCATCAGGCTCCACGTCCCGCCCAGTTCCACCTGCCGCCTGGGCCAGCGGGCCTGCGGCAGCAGTCCGAGTGCGGGGCCGCCGCTCTCGTACGGGAGCAGTTCCGCGAGCCGGCCGGGTCGGACCACCAGGGGCGTCGGGTGGCCGGCGAGGGACAGCCCCGCCCGCCGTCCGTCCGGGGCGATGTCGACCGTGCAGAGCGTCGCGAAGATCTCCTCGTCGGACCGTTCGTGCTCCAGGACCTGCTGGAGGGTGGAGAGGAGTTCGTCCCCGCACAACCCGGCCAGGGTCAGTGCCCGCCAGGCGATGCGCAGTTCGACGCCGAGGGCCGCCTCGTCCGGTCCGTGCCCGCAGACGTCGCCGATCATCGCGTGCACCGTGCCGTCCGGCATGCGCACCACGTCGTAGAAGTCGCCGCCGAGCAGGGCGCGGGAGCGGCCGGGGAGGTAGCTGGCCGCGAAACTCAGCCGGGCGCCGTCCAGCAGCGGTTTGGGGAGCAGTCCGCGTTCCAGCCGGGCGTTCTCCTGGGCCCGTAGCCGGGACTCGGTCAGCTTCTGCTGTGCGGCGTCGGCCCGCTTGCGTTCCACCGCGTACCGGATCGCGCGGCTGAGCAGTCGGGCGTCGAGTTCGTCGCGGAACAGGTAGTCCTGGGCGCCGACCCGCACCGCCTCGGCTCCGCGTTCGGCGTCTCCGGAGGTGGTCAGGGCGAGGACGGCGTGCCCGGGGGCCAGGCGCAGTACGTGCTTGAGCGAGGCGAGTTCATCGGCTTCGCCGGTTCCGTCGGCCTTGGGGGTTTGGGTGTTCTCGGGCCGGTTCGTCCGGTCGGTGGCGGGGCGGGCTTCGCCCGCCGCCGGGGTGCGTGACCGCGCGCCGGGCGGGAGGGTCAGGGCGAGGTCCAACAGGATGCAGTGGACGTCGTCGGTGAGCAGGCGCTCGGCTTCGGTGAGGTTGCGGGCGGTGCGGATGCGTATGGGCTTGCCGGCGGCGTCCAGGAGGTCCGGGATGCCCAGGGAACCCGCGGGGTCGTCCTCGATCACCAGCAGGCTCAGGCCGCTGCCGGGCGTGGCGGCGGACCCCGCCCGGTCGGTGGCCGTCGGGGCCTGTGCGGGGGCGTCCGACGTCAGGACGGGCGCTGCGGCGCTGTGGGCCGGATCGTTCTCGACTGCTGGTATCGCTCGTGGCCGCGGTACGGGTGCGGGCATCGTCTTGATTCCTTCCCTCCCCCCGAGGGCGCGCGACGGGGCGTCGAACGACGCACCGCCAGACCGGGACCATAGCGGTATGCGGCGGTGCGGGGGAACGAGGTGCCCCGAGCTGCCGGGCAATCGGCTCGTGTCATATGCCGCATCCCCTCCCGCAATTGGACAGTCGAGCGCCATGGGGGTGTCTGTACGGGATGACGAACGTCACGCCGTGCGGGTTGAGCGACGGCCCCCGTGCGTGCCGTAGGTCACGTGCCCCGAGGTGGGCGCGTCGGTGCGTCCCGGGGTTCAGCCGCCCGGCCTGACCACGCCCAGTATCGGCATGGAACCCGCGCCCGCCACGGTGACCGTGCGACCCGGCCGCGGGGCGTGGATGATCGATCCCTTCCCCGTGTACAGCCCGACGTGGCTGGCGTCGGCGTGGTAGATGATCAGGTCGCCCGGCCGTAGCTCCGCCTCGGACACCCGGCGCAGGGTGCGCCACTGCTCCTGCGAGGTGCGGGGGACGGTGACCCCGGCCGCCGCCCACGCCTGCTGGGTGAGGCCGGAGCAGTCGAAGGAGCGCGGGCCCTCGGCACCCCACTCGTAGGGGAGGCCGAGCTGTTCGGTGGCGTAGGCGATGGCCGCCGCGGCCTGGTCACCCGGTCGGGCGCCGCCGTCCTCGGGGGCCCGGGAGCCGAGCCAGGCCTCCTGGGCGTCCCGCTGGCTGCCCTCCTCCAACTCGCGGAGACGGGCTCGTTCCTCGGCGGCGAGGGACTCCTCCAACTCCTCGGCTGCGGCGAGCTTGCGCCGTATCTCCTTGCGCGCGGCGTCCTTCTCGGCGCGGGCCTCCGTCAGCTCCTCCTGGTGGGAGACGGCGTTCGCGGCGTGGGTCCGCAGGGTCTCCTGGGTGCGGCCGAGCCGGGTGATCAGCGTGTGCAGGGCGCGTTGGCCGGTCATGGTCCGCTCGACCCCGTCCAGGAAGTTCGCCGGGTCGTCGCTCAGCGTCAGCCGTATCCCGGGCGGCAACCCGCCGCTGCGGTAGTGGGCCCGGGCGGCGGCGCCGGCCCGGTCCTTGAGCCGCTCCAGCCGCCGTTGTCCGAGCTCGATCCGCTCGTGGAGGTCGGCGATGGTCGCCGCCTGGGTGGTGACGACCTGCTCGGCCGCATTGAAGGCGTCGGTGGCCCGCGCCGCCTCGCGGTAGAGCCCGTCGAGCCGTAGGCGCACGTCTTCCAGGCGTGCGACGTCCGCCGGCGCGCCGTCCCCCGCGGTGGCACCGCCGCGGGCACCGTTGTCGTCCACGGCACCCGGCGACGGGGGAGGCGGCGCGGGCGCCGCCACGGCGGTGCCGGGTGCCGACAGCAGGAGCCCGAGACAGACCGCCACCGCCGGCCCGGCCCCTCGCGCCCGCGGTGCCGTCCGGGCCCGTCGTATCGACCGGTCGCGCCGGCTCGCCGCTGCCGAACGCCTCGACCGCCACCACCGGGCCGCCCCGGTCCACCGCCCGGGTCGCCCCACCCGTGTCCGCCGCACCACCTGCACTGTTCGTCCCCTCCCTGTGCCCCGCGCTGTCGCTCGCCGCCCCGGGACCGTCACCTGGTCGTCCCGCCGGCCCGGCGCTTCCCTCCCCGTCCCTCCGTCCCCTCCGTCCGCCATCTCCCCTTCCGCCGCCCCGTCCGTCGCCTCAGCGCCGCCCGTCCGCCCGGCTGCCCGCCGCCCCTCGCAACCGGTCCGCGGTCCCGGCCGGTCCGCTCCGAATGACGACCGGACGCCGGTGTTCGTTCCCGTTCGAGGCCGGTCGCACGGATGTTCACCCGCAGGTGTGAGAGCCGCTTCACCGGCTGACGGAACCGGCGGCGGGGTCGCGGCGCACCGCCCTCCCGCACCCGGTGCCACGGGCGCCCCGGCAGTCCCACCCGCTCAGCCGACCGGGGCCAACGCCTCCCACGCCATGGTCACTTCGCCCTGTCGCCACCGCACCGGGCGGTCCAGCACCGGCCAGCCTCCCGCCCTCAGCTCCCCGACCGCCCGCATCCACCGCTGCCGGGCGCCGTACGAGGCGTAGGGCGCGGCGCTCGCCCACGCCCGGTCGAAGTCACGGAGGAACGCGTGCACGGGCTCACCCGGCACATTGCGGTGGATCAACGCCTTCGGCAGCCGTTCCGCGAGGTCCGAGGGGCGCTCCAGGGTGGCGAGCCGGGCTGCGAAGGTCACCGTGCGGGGGCCTTCCGGGCCCAGCGCGACCCAGACGTGCCGGCGTCCGACCTCGTCGCAGGTGCCCTCCACCAACAGGCCCTCCGGGGCGAGCCGGGCGCACAGCCGTCGCCACACCGCGGCCACCTCGGACTCGTCGTACTGGCGCAACACGTTCGCCGCCCGGATCAACACCGGACGGCCCGGCAACGGCACCTCGAAACCGCCGTGCCGGAACGCGAGTCCCTCGCACGCGTACGGCGCCGCCGCGGCCACCCGGGCCGGATCGATCTCCACCCCGACCACCCGCGCGCGGGGCGCGACGGTGCGCAGCCGGTGGAGCAGCTCCACCGCGGTCCAGGGGGCGGCGCCGTAACCGAGGTCCACGGCCACGGGGTCGTCGGCGCGGCGCAGCACGGGGGCGTGGACGGCGGCGATCCAGCGGTCCATGCGGCGCAGTCGGTTCGGGTTGGTGGTCCCGCGGGTCACCGACCCCACGGGGCGAGACGACATGCCCACGAGGGTAACCATCCCGCTGCGCCGCGCGTGTAATCACCGTACGGGCCGTCACGGAGCGTATGTGACGGCCTCTGACCTGCATGGTTGATGAGCGCAACGTAATAGTTGTGCAAAATGGGAAGGGAACGACACCGTATGGCGTTGCAGCGCTGCGGAGGGTTGGCCGCGACCCTCCGGGGGTTCCTCGTACACCTCGCACCCCTTTTGGGGGCGGGGCGTCACGCGCGGCCGGAGGGAAAACGGACCGCGGGCCCTTGGGCCCGCACCGGCAAGGGAGCCGGGCGGCGCCGCCCCCGCAGGACGACCGGAAGCAGCCACGAGGAGGACCGCTTCGTGAGCCACTACGTCAGCAGGCTCGGGCGACGATCCACCGCTTCCCCTCCCCGTTCCCCCTCCCGGCTGAGACTGCCGGGCACCCTCCGCCGCCCGCGCCGCATCGCCATGCTCAGCGTGCACACCTCCCCCCTGCACCAGCCGGGCACCGGCGACGCCGGCGGCATGAACGTCTACATCGTGGAGTTGGCCAGGCGACTCGCCGAGCTGAACATCGAGGTGGAGGTGTTCACCCGCGCCACCACCGGCGGACTGCCGCCCACCGTGGAGCTGGCCCCCGGCGTCCTGGTGCGCCACGTCGACGCGGGCCCCTACGAAGGGCTCGCCAAGGAGGACCTACCCGCCCAGTTGTGCGCGTTCACCCACGGCACCATGCAGGCCTGGGCGCGGCACCGCCCCGGCCACTACGACCTGGTCCACTCGCACTACTGGCTCTCCGGTCACGTCGGCTGGCTCGCCGCCGAGCGCTGGGGCGTCCCCCTGGTGCACGCCATGCACACCATGGCCAAGGTCAAGAACGCGGCCCTCGCCGAGGGCGACACCCCCGAACCGGCCGCCCGGGTCATCGGCGAGACCCAGATCGTGGGCGCCGCCGACCGGCTCATCGCCAACACCGCAGAGGAGGCCGACGACCTCGTCGGCCACTACGAGGCCCACCCCGACAAGGTCGCCGTGGTCCACCCCGGCGTCAACCTGGAACGCTTCCGCCCGGCCGACGGACGGCTCGCCGCCCGCGCCCGCCTCGGACTGCCGCCGGACGCCCTGGTCCCGCTCTTCGCGGGCCGCATCCAGCCGCTGAAGGCACCCGACGTGCTGCTCCACGCCGTCGCCGTCCTCCTGGCCGAGCGCCCCGGGCTCCGCAGCCGCCTGGTCGTCCCCGTGGTCGGCGGCCCCAGCGGCTCCGGGCTGGCGAAACCGGAGGGCCTCCAGAAGCTGGCCGCCCGCCTGGGCATAGCCGACGTCGTGCGCTTCCGGCCGCCGGTGCGCCAGGAGGAGTTGGCCGACTGGTTCCGGGCCGCCTCGGTCCTGGTGATGCCCTCGCACAGCGAGTCGTTCGGCTTGGTGGCGATCGAGGCGCAAGCCGCCGGCACCCCGGTGCTCGCCGCCCGGGTCGGGGGGCTGCCGGTCGCGGTGCAGGACGGGGTCACCGGCCATCTGATACCCGGTCACGACCCGGTGGCCTACGCGCGCGTACTCGGTGCCTACGCCGAGGACCCGGCCATGTCGTTCCGGATGGGCGCGGCGGCGGCCCGCCACGCCGAGTCCTTCGGCTGGGGCGCGGCGGCAGCGGCCACGGCCGACGTGTACACGGCAGCCCTGCACGAGTACCGCCGCGGCCCGGCCAAGGTCCACGGTTGAGCGGGAGCGCGCAGGTGCTCCCGGCGCCTCCGCCGGGAGCCGGTCCCGTAGGCTCACCGCATGGCTGACGCGGCGGCGATCATCGAGCGGGCACTGACCGAGGCGGACGTCGAGTGGGAGAGCCCGGAGACGGGCACCTACGTGGCGAAGCTGCCCGGTACCCGCAAGCTCTTCACGACCGTGTCCCTGGTCGTCGGCGAGCACACGCTGTCCCTGCACGCCTTCGTGGTGCGCCGCCCCGACGAGAACGCCGAGCAGGTCCACCGCTGGATCCTGGAACGGAACCTCAGGTTGTTCGGGGTCGCGTTCGCCCTCGACCACCTGGGGGACGTGTACCTGGTCGGGCGGTTGCCGCTGGCCGCGGTCAGCTCCGAGGAGGTCGACCGGATCCTCGGGTCCGTCCTCGAAGTCGCGGACGGTTCCTTCAACACCCTGCTGGAACTCGGCTTCGCCACCTCGATCCGCCGCGAGTACGCCTGGCGGGTGTCCCGCGGCGAGTCCACCCGCAACCTGGACGCCTTCACCCACCTCACCCGCGACGCCGCGCCCGACACCCCGTCACCGGAGACGAGCCGCTGACCGTACGGCCGGTGGTGCGGCCCCGGCGCCGGCCGCACCACGGAACGACAGGAGGTACGCACCGCAGACGACGGCCCGCCGTCCTACTCCCCGGCCGAGGCGATCCGCCGGGCGATCTCCCCGGCCCGCTCGGTGTCCTTCGTCCGGGTGTCGAGGAGGATGGCGACCACCAGGTCGCGCCCACCGGCCCGGGCCGACACCAGGGACCAACTGGCTGACGCGGAGGGAACCCAGGCGTCGACCGAGTCCCCCACCACCGACCGCAGTTGGTCCGCGGTCCGCCGGTCGATCGCCCGCCCCGCGGGACGGTCCGCCGTCCGGCCGGCGATCAGACGGGGGTGGAGCCCGTTGCCCCCGTTGCCGATCACGGCCATCATCTGCGCCAGGTGCAGCGGGCTGACCTTGATCCCGGAGAGTCCGTTGGCGGCGTCCGAGGACCCCGTCGACCACCCGCCCCCTCCGGCCACCCGTACCGGCAGGAGCCCGTCACCCCCGTTGGAGGCGAACCCGAACGCCTCGCCCGCGAAACCCAGGGCCTCCGGCCCCAGGTCGGACGCGAGGCGGGCGAAGACATTGGCGCAGTCCTGCCGCCACGCATCCCGCAGCGTGGTGTCCACGCACCGGTCCGGGTCGCCGCCGATCCGCTTCTTGCTGTCCGGGACGACGTACACCGCCGGGGCCCGCACGGGGGAGTCCACCGAGTCGAGCACGCCCTTCTCCAAGGCGGCCGTGGCCACGACGAGGTGGGCGGCGGCACCGGGGTTCCGGACGTCCCGCAGGGCCCGGTTGAAGAGGGGCAGGGCCTTCTCGTCGTTCACCCGCTGCCATGCCTGCGCGTCGTCGCGCGAGTTGCCGCTGAAGGCCGCGGGGTCGAAGCCCGGGGCGCTCACCAGGGCGACGAGGTCGCCCGTCCCGGCGTCCAGGGCGATCGCGGCTCCGTGCCGCCCCCGCAGCCCCTCGAAGGCCGCGCGCCGGACCTCGGGGTCGATGGTCGTCGCCACGTCCCGGCCCGCCTCGATGTCGGCCTTCATCGCCCCCTCAAGGCCGCCCGCACCGAAGCCGGTCGACCGGTAGCCCGTGACGGACCCGTACAACTCCCCGTCGGTGTACGTGCGTCGGAAAGGAACCGGGCCCGGGACGTCCGACTTCTGCGAACCGGTCACCGGACGGCCGTCCACCAGGATGTCGCCGAGACCCTTCGCGGGGACGGGTGGTGGTGCGGTCGTCTCCGCCCGTCCCGGGTCGGACCGACCGGCGGGGGCCTTCGACTTCTCCCCCTCGGCGGACCCGTCCTCGGAGCAGCCCGCCAGCGGGACGACGAGCAGGACGGCCAGTGCGGCGAGGAAGGCGGCGCGGTGCGGTGCGGAAGGGGATCCGGACTCATCCTAAGAACCCTCGCCGCCAAGCGAGTTGACGGCAGCCGGTCGGAGGCGCACGCCTCATGCCCGTCGTCGCCTCCGGTGGCGACGGACGTCGTCCCGCAGGTCCTTGGCCCCGCTGTACAGATTCAGGAGGTCCAGGGCGATCCAGATGCCGCGACCGATCCACTGCGCCGCCCCCACCAGGAGCTCTGACACCGTGCTTCCCCCACGCTTCACCACCGGCTTTCCTTCGGGGACGTCGCCCGGATCCGAACGGTTGCCCGGCGTCGTCCGCCGGGTCCGCGCCCGGGTGCGCCCGGCAACGGCGCGAACCCGACGCCGCCCGCGCCGCCGTCCCCTAAGCTCTGCTGCCCATGACCGCCACACCGGACCACCTGGCCGCCACCGCCGACGCGTACGACGGCATCGCCGTCCTGTACGAGGAACTCGTCAGGGACTCGCTGGACGCCCTTCCCCTGGATCGCGCCATGCTCGCCGCCTTCGCGGACTCGGTGCGGGCCCCGGGCGCCGGCCCGGTGGCCGAGCTGGGCTGCGGGCCGGGCTACCTGACCGCCCACCTGAGGGACCTCGGAGTGGACGTCTTCGGCGTCGACCTGTCGCCGGTGATGGTGCGACTGGCCCGGACCGCCTACCCGGAACTGCGGTTCGAGCTCGCCTCCATGGACGCCCTGGACCTCCCGGACGGTGAACTGGGGGGCGTCGTGTCCTGGTACTCGCTCATCCACCTACCGCCGCGGGAAGTGCCCGCCTACCTTGCGGAGTTCCACCGGATCACCGCACCCGGGGGGCACCTCCTGCTCGGGTTCTTCGAGTCGGAGGGCGGGCCCGTCGCCCCGTTCGACCACAAGGTGGTCACCGCCTACCGCTGGCCGGTCGACCGACTCGCCGGCCTCGCGCACGCGGCCGGGTTCACCGAGGTCGGCCGGATGCTGCGGGAACCGCAGGAGGGGGAGCGGTTCCGCCGGGGGCACCTGCTGATGCGGAAGGAGTGAGACGGCCCCGCGGTTGCGGGCGCCGGGCGGGCAGTGGCATAACGGAAGGGACACCCCGCGCCCCCGGACCCGGGCCCGACCCGGGCGCCGTCCGCAGACGAGGCACCACATGGACATCGAGCTGACGTACGCGAGGGGACTGCTACGCAGCATCGGCGACGTGCCGGTCTCCTACCGCCGGAGGGAATGGCTGGACAGCACGCCGCGCGCGCTGGGGCCGTGGCCGCTGGCGTACCAGCGGTTCGGCACGACGCTGCGTTCCGTGGGCGACGTCGAGATCACCTACCGGAAGTGGTCCACCCGGCCGCGCACGGTCGGGCAGTGGAGTTGCGAGTGCAGCAGGTTCGGCGCCCGTCTCCTGCGCATCGGCCCCTATGAACTCCGGCACGACGGAGGCGGGAACCGGGTTCGCGGCATCGGCCCGCTGGAGGTCTTCTACGACCGTCTCGGCACCCGTCCGATTCGGGTGCGGCTGCACGACGGGAGCCGGACGCTCCCCGACGACCTCCTCCTCGTGCTCTTCCTGACGCTGTTCTGGCAGCGCCAGGAGTGGGAGGCGGCCCGCCGGTCCGACGACTGACCGGCGCTACCACCGCCACGGGACCGAGCACGGCCCGGCAGCGACCGGTGTCAGCTGCTCCGGGCGCCCTCGACGAGTGCCGCCCGCAACTCCGGGTCGGTGCAGCCGTAGCCCTTGCCCTCGGGCCAGACGAAGGCGTGGCCCGCGGTGGCGGCGAGGGCCCGGAGGTCCTTCCGCGGCTCGCTCGGGACCAGGATCGCCCGGTGCCGTGCCGCCACGAACCGGCCGAGGTGGGCGACCGTGCCGCGGGCGCCCTGGAACACCCGGGGGGCACAGCCCTCGGCGACGTGGTTCAGGATGCTGGCGTTGCCGGAATCCGGGCTGGTCGCCGTACGGCTCCTCGCCGCTGTGGTGGAACAGCCCGTCGGGCATCCGTCAAGAAGCCCCCGACCCGCGAAGAAATCGCAGGTCGGGGGCGTTCAGGCAGTGCGTGCGCTACTTCTTCTTGCCCTGGTTCCTGACCGCCTCGATGGCTGCCGCGGCGGCGTCCGGGTCGAGGTAGGTGCCGCCCGGGTCGAGGGGCTTGAACGCGGCGTCCAGCTCGTAGGAGAGGGGGATGCCGGTCGGGATGTTGAGGCCCGCGATGTCGGCGTCCGAGACGCCGTCGAGGTGCTTGACGAGGGCGCGCAGGCTGTTGCCGTGGGCGGCGACGAGCACCGTGCGGCCGGTCAGCAGGTCCGGGACGATGCCGTCGTACCAGTACGGCAGCATCCGGGCGACGACGTCCTTGAGGCACTCGGTGCGGGGGCGGACCTCCGGCGGGATCGTCGCGTAGCGCGGGTCGTCGCTCTGCGAGAACTCGGTGCCGTCCTCCAGCGGGGGCGGCGGGACGTCGTACGAGCGGCGCCACAGCATGAACTGCTCCTCGCCGAACTCGGCGAGGGTCTGGGCCTTGTCCTTGCCCTGGAGGGCGCCGTAGTGACGCTCGTTCAGGCGCCAGCTGCGGTGCACCGGGATCCAGTGGCGGTCGGCCGCCTCCAGCGCCAGCTGGGCGGTGCGGATCGCGCGCTTCTGGAGCGAGGTGTGCACGACGTCGGGGAGCAGGCCGGCGTCCTTCAGCAGCTCACCGCCGCGGACCGCCTCCTTCTCGCCCTTCTCGTTCAGGTTGACGTCCACCCAGCCGGTGAACAGGTTCTTCGCGTTCCACTCGCTCTCGCCGTGGCGGAGGAGGATCAGCTTGTACGGTGCGTCGGCCATGCCCCGAGCGTAATCGAACCCCTGCCCAGGCCGCGCGGCCGGTCCGGCCCCTGATACGTGTCCGCTCCCCGGCCGGACGCGCCCGCGGCGGCCCCGCCGTGACCTGGACGATTGACGATCCCCGTCAATTCAGTGGTGATCTTCCGTCCGTGCGGCGTAACTTCCGGTCACACGATTCACTACTTACATACCTGGCACGTGGTGCCCTGGGGGAGGTCCGCATGTCGGGTAGGGACACCAAGCGCACCGCGGCGGCGGGCGGCGGCGTCCGACGCGCGCTACGGGAGACCGTCTCGGGGCTGCCGCCGGCCTTCTGGTGGCTGTGGACCAGCACCCTGGTCAACCGGCTCGGCGGTTTCGTCGCCACCTTCATGGCCCTGTACCTGACCCTGGAACGGGGCTACTCCGCCTCCTTCGCGGGGCTCGTGGCCGCGCTGTACGGGCTGGGCGGCGTCGTCTCGGCGCTAGGCGCCGGGGTGATGGCGGACCGGCTGGGCCGGCGCCCCACCCTGTTGATCGCCCAGACCTCCACCGCGCTGTCGGTCGCCGTGCTCGGCCTGGTCCAGCACCCGGCGGCCATCGCCGCCGTCGCCTTCCTGGTCGGTGCGGCCACCAACGCCTCGCGCCCCGCCGTTCAGGCGATGCTCGCGGACATCGTCCCGCCCGAGGACCGGGTGCGGGCCTTCTCCCTGAACTACTGGGCGATCAACCTGGGGTACGCGATCTCCGCCGCCGCCGCGGGATTCATCGCCGAGTACAGCTATCTCGCCGGGTTCCTGGGCGAGGCGGTGATGACCCTGGCCTGTGCCGTCGTGGTCTTCGTCAAGCTGCCGGAGTCCCGGCCGGTGCGCAGCGAGCAGGAGCGGTCCGCGGAGCCGGACGTCGGCTTGGGGACGGTGCTGCGCGACACCCGGTTCATGGGGGTGGTCGGGCTGTCGTTCCTGGTCTCGCTGGTCTTCATGCAGAGTTCGGTGGGCCTGCCGATCGCGATGGGCGACGTCGGGCTGAGCCCCGCCGAGTTCGGCCTGGCCATGTCGGTGAACGGCGTGCTGATCGTCGTCCTCCAGATCCCCGTGACCCGGTTCATCCAGCACCGGGACCCGCGCTCGCTGCTGATCGCCTCCTCCCTGGTGCTGGGCATCGGCTTCGGCCTCACCGCCTTCGCCGACTCGGTCCTGGTGCTGATGCTGACGATCGCGGTGTGGACCCTCGGCGAGATCGTGAACGCCCCCACCCAGACCAGCCTGGTGGTCCGCCTCTCGCCGGTCCACGGCCGGGGGCGCTACCAGGGCATGTACACGATGTCCTGGGCGGTCGCCAGCCTCGGCGCCCCGCTGGTGGCCGGCTTCGTGATCGACCGTCTGGGCGCGGTCTGGCTCTGGGTGAGCTGCGCCGCGCTCGGCGCCGCCGCCGCGCTCGGTTACTGGGCGCTGATGCGCGGACTGCCGCCGGTGGAGGGGACGACGAAGGAGGTCGAGCCGGCACCCATCACCTCCTCGACGCCGCCGACCGCCCCGGAGGCCCCGGCCGCCGCGCAGGCCCGGGAGTGACCCGCGCCGGGGCGGAGCCGGCGGCCGACGCCGACGGGAGGACCGAGGGGCGGGCGAGTTGCCCGCGGGGCGGTGTCAGAGCAGGGCGCGGGCCTCGTCCGCGGAGGGCACCCGGCCGAGGGTCCCCTCGTGCAGGTCGCCGAAGACCTCGATGCGGAGGGACTGGTCGAGGCCGCCCACCGGCACCGGGTCGAAGCCGGCCGCCCGGATCAGTCGGGCGGCCTCCTCCCCGGCGGCCGGGTCGTCGGCCGCGTAGAAGCCCACCGCCCGCTCCGGCTCGCGGCGCGCCTCGTGCTCCAGCGAGGCGGCCAGCAGCGTGCCGAACGCCTTGACCGGGCGGGCCCCGGCCGGTAGCAGACCGGCGATGACCACCCCGGCCGACTGGTCCTCGGGGAGGGTCTTGGTGAAGGTGCCCCGCTCGTCGACGGCGATCGGGTTCGACGGGTCCACCACCACCTTGCCGGAGAGCCGGTCCCCGTACCGGGCGATCAGTTCCTTGATGGTGTCGAACCAGACGGCGAGGATCAGCACGTCGGCCATGTCCACCGCCTGGTCGACGGTGGTGGCGGTGGCCCGGTCGCCGAGCCGGTCGGCCAGTTCCCGGGTGCGTTCGAGGTCGCGGGAGGCGAGGAGCACCGACTCGCCGCCCGTCGTGAGGTCGGCGGCCAGCCGCGAGCCGATCGCCCCGGTGCCGATGATCGCTGTGGTCACGTCGTCCCGCTCCCTGGCCGGGGCCGGTGCGGCCCGCTGTCCGTTGGTCCCGGCCAGTACAGCAGCGCCGGGCGCCGGCGGCACGGCGTGCGGCACCGCTCGGGTGACCCGGGACGACCGAGCGGTCAGCGACCGGGGAGCAGCAGCGCACGGGCCCGTTCGAGCCCGGCCCCGAACCCGGCGCCGTCGCCCAGGTCGACGAAGGGGGCGCCGGCCGCCAGGCAGGCGTCCCGCAGGGCCGTGCTGCGGTCGCGCACCCAGGCGGCGGTGTCCCGGTACACGGCGTCCGGGGCGCCCTCCAGCCACTGCGGGTCCAGGCGCAGTCGCTCGGCGGTGAGCGTGGTGTCGCCGAGGAACACCGGGGCCACCGGGAGGCCCGCCGCGCGGGCCGCGGCAACCGCGTCGAGGGTGATGACGTCACCTTCGACGACGTAGCCGTCGAGCGGGTCGTCGTGGTCGACCCCGTCGGCGATCGCGCGCAGGAACTCCACCAGGAACGGCAGGGCCGCGGCGGCCTTCGAGGCGTGCTCCCCGTGCCGGACGCCGAGCGCGGGGGCGGCGTGCTGGAGCATCGAGACCAGTGCGTCCGTCGGGCAGTGGGGGAGCCCGTCCCGTTCCAGCAGCAGGGCGGCGAGGGTGCTCTTGCCCACCCGGGGCGGGCCTCCGACCAGAAGGATCATCCGCAGCACGGTAGGGCCGCCGTCCCCGTGGGGCCACCGGATTTCCCGTCGACCCGGGGGCGCACGCACCGCGCGCACCGGACGCGGTGCGCGCCGCCCTTACGCGGCCCCGGGGCGGGGGCGTCCGGTGGGCCGGGAGGGGCTCCGGGCCGGCGCCGCCGGCCCGGAACCGCATCGGCGCGCCCCCGTGCGACCCCCGACGAGGACCGGCGACGGGCTCCGTGGCGAGGGCGCTCCGGAACCGCAGCGCGCCCCGGCCGCGGGACCGGTACCGCGTGCGGCACCGGGCCCCGCGGCCGGGGCGGAGGGCTCAGAACAGCAGGTCGTACTGGTTGAAGCCGCTGCCCAGCGAGGTGCGCGTACCGAAGATCGACGAGGACGCCTTGCCGGTGCCGGGGTACAGCCACAGCTTGCCGCCGGAGTCGCGGGCGAGGACGTCCGCGATGCCGTCGCCGGTCATGTCGCCGTTGCCGACCAGTGCGGTGAACGACCAGTTGCTGCGGACCTTGACCTTGGCCGCGAACGGCGCCGACGCCTTGCCGGTGCCCCGGTACAGCCACACGGTGTTCGCGCGGTCCCGGACCAGCAGGTCCGTCTTGCCGTCCTTGGTGAAGTCGCCCCGGCCGAAGAGCTTGCCGCCCTTCCACGCCTGGTTGACGACCTTCTTCTTGGTGCCGAACTGGCCGTTGCCCTTGCCCGGGTACAGGTAGACGCTGCCCGCCGAGTCCAGGGCCGCCAGGTCCGGCCAACCGTCGCCGGTGAGGTCACCGGGCACCGCGTACGACTTCGAGCCGCCGCCCACCGAGGTGATCGCGGACCGCGCCCAGACCCACCGGTTGCCCGAGAGCTTCTGGTAGTCGCGGTACAGCTTCCCGTCCTGCTTGTTGCGGATCAGGATGTCCGTGGTGCCCTCGCGGTCCAGGTCGGCCTGGAGGCCCCAGCTGGCGACGCCCCAACCGGTCTGGGCACCCGTGCGGCCGGCCAGTGACCGCCCGCGGCTGGTCTGCGAGTACAGCGTGCCGCCCGGGGTGCGCACCAGCAGGTCGGCGCGGCCGTCGTAGGACAGGTCGCTGTCGTCGATGCGGGCCGTGGCGTCGGCCACGTAGGTGCGGACCTTGGTGAACACCGGGTACGCGCCCTTGGCGATGCAGCGCTCGACGCCCCAGGAGACGATGCCCACGATCTTGCCCCGGACGACCAGCGGGCCGCCCGAGTCGCCGTGGCAGGGGCTGTTGGTGCCCGTGTCGCGGCCGGTGGCCGGCTTGCCCGCGCAGAGCATCTCGCCGGCGACGAAGTAGTCCCGGCCGATGACGCGGCGCATCGCGCTGTCGCAGGTGCCGTCCGCGACCATGGGCAGGCTGACCTTGCGCAGCTTCGGCGCGAGTTGCGCGTTGGTGCGGCCCGAGGTCAGGCCCCAGCCGTAGGCGGTGCCGACGGTGCCCCGCGCGTACAGCGCGCTGTCGCCGGTCTGGGCGAGGGGCAGCGGCTTCTGCTTGAAGGTGCGGTCGAGGGTGAGCACCGCGACGTCGTTGCGCAGCTTGGAGTGGTCGTACTTGGGGTGCTTCCACACCCGGTGCACCCGGGCGATGGTCCCCGCGGCCTGGTCGCCGAGGTTGGTGGCGCCGGCCTGGGCGAGGCCCCAGCGGCGCCAGTCGAGCCCCTGGACGCAGTGCGCGGCGGTGAGCACCTTGTTGGGGGCGACCAGCGAGCCCCCGCAGAACGAGCCCTTGCCGGCGTTCTCGTCGTAGTACCAGAGCTGGACCATCCACGGGGCGCTGCCGATCGTGGTCGCGGACCCGCCCACGATGAACGGCCGGATGCGCGCGTCGGTCCCGTTGCGGGCGGCCTCCCCGGCGGAGCCGGCGGCACCGGCCTTCGCCGGCGCGCCCACGGGGCGCGAGCCGCGCGAGTCGGTGGCGCGGACCGCGTCGTCGAGCCGTTCGCGCAGCTCGGCACCGTCGGCGCGGGGCGCCGCGGCGGCGCTGCCCGGGGCCGGCGGCAGCCCGCCGCGGTCCGGGGTGGGCGTGGCCGCGGCGGCGGGCAGCGCGGAGCCGCCGGCCACCAGGGCGAGCGAGAGCGCGGCCGTCGCCGCGGCCCGGACGGCGCCGGGTCTGCGGTAGAGGCTGCGGGCGTGAGTCATGCGGTGTACCCCCCACGGGTGCGTTCGGACGAACGCCGACGGAGGGCGGCACGTTCCGCGGGACGTCAGCTCCCCGCGACGTCCCCGTGATCCCCCCCACGGCCGCCCGAAGTCTATGGCCCCGGCCCGCACGGGGCGAGCGATGACCCCGGAACGCCGGTCCGGTCAACTCCTGCTCCACCGGTCACGGCTGAGTCGCCGTCGAACCGGCCGGCGCGGACGCCGGGGGCGGGGCGGGGCCCCGCGCGACCCGCCGGAATTGGGTCGCGCGGCCCGCGACCCCCGCCGTCTCCCGCGCCCGCGGCCCCGCACACCGCCCGCCGCGCCGGCGCGCGGCCCGGCGAGGACGCACGGGTGCGCCGCTGATGCGCCGTTGATGCGCCGCACCGCGCGCGCTTCCCTCGGTGGGGAACAGACACCGTGCCAACGCGCCCCCAAGGAGGGAACCCCGTGGCCGAGTCCCGAGTCACCGACACCGTCGACGAGCCCCCGAGCCTGGCCGCTCCGCGCCCAGCACTGCCCCGCCTCGCCCTGCTGGGCGCCTGCGGCTGCGGGCCGGGGTGCTCCTGCGGCTGCCAGTCCGGCAGCGGTTGCCAGTGCGGCGGCGGTTGCGGCTGAGCCCGCCGCGCCGTAACGGACCGTCCGTGCCCCGTGCCCCGTACGCGACGACGCCGTACGGGGCACGGCCACGCTCCGGAGCGGTCAGATCCCGCCGTCCACGCCGGCCGGGCCCGGCGTCAGCTCGTCCGCGTACTCCCCGGTGACCAGGTACACGACCCGCTTGGCGACGGACACCGCGTGGTCGGCGAACCGCTCGTAGTAGCGACCGAGCAGCGTCACGTCCACCGCGGTCTCGATGCCGTGCTTCCAGCGCTCGTCGATCAGGTGCTGGAACAGCGTCCGGTGCAGCAGGTCCATCGCGTCGTCGTCCTGCTCCAGCTGCATCGCCAGGTCGACGTCCTTGGTGATGATGACCTCGGCGGACTTCGCCATCAGCCGCTGCGCGAGCTGGCCCATCTCCAGGATGGTGGCGGCCAGGTCCTGCGGCACGGCGCGCTCGGGGAACCGCAGCCGCGCCAGCTTGGCGACGTGCTGCGCCAGGTCGCCGGAGCGCTCCAGGTCCGCGCTCATCCGCAGCGAGGTGACCACGATCCGTAGGTCGGTCGCCACCGGCTGCTGCCGGGCGAGCAGGGCGATCGCCCGGGCCTCCAGGTCGTGCTGGAGGTCGTCGACCTTCTGGTCGCCGGCTATCACCGACTCCGCCAACTTCAGGTCCGCGTCCAGGATCGCCGTGGTGGCGCGTCCTATCGCCGAACCGACGAGTCGGGCCATCTCGACCAGGTCGTCGCCGATCGAGTCCAGTTCTTCGTGGTACGCATCACGCATCCTGGGCCGTCCTTCTTTCTGCCTGAGAGACTGGGCACTCGGCGCTCGTGTACCCACGCTCCCACGTTCTGGCACGTACGCGTCCTATTCCGGCACCCGGAGTGAATCGGCCCTTTCCCCTCGGTGAACTCTGGGCGACGAGTGTCGCAGCAGACACCGCCACCCCTGGGGCGGTGTCCCCGGAGGTGCCTAACCTGGAGGCATGGACGTGAACGCGGCGGTCGCCGCAGCAGCAGCGATCGCCGGGTTGCTCACCGGCGTCATCGCCATGCTGGCGTTCCGCTGGAGCGAACGCGACCTGAAGCACCCTCCCCGCTCCTCCCTGCACACCGAGCCCGTGCTGCCGCCCGGAGTGGACACCGTCCTCTCGGTGCTGCGCTCCTCGGCGGTGGTGCTGGACGAGTCCGACAGCGTCGTGAAGGCCAGCTCGGCCGCGTACGCCCTCGGACTGGTGCGGGGCGGGAAGCTCGCCATCGACCCGATGCTCCAGATGGCCCGGGACACCCGGCGGGACGGCGAGATACGGCAGGCGGAACTGGACCTCCCCCAGCGCGGCGCGGGCCGCGGCGGAGAGGCGCTGGCCGTCTCCGCCCGGGTCGCCCCCCTCGGCTCCCGGCTGGTGCTGCTGCTGGTGGAGGACCTCACCGAGGCCCGACGCATCGAGGCGGTCCGCCGGGACTTCGTGGCCAACGTCAGCCATGAGCTGAAGACCCCGACCGGGGCGCTGTCGCTGCTCTCCGAGGCGGTCATGGACGCGTCCGACGACCCGGAGGCCGTGGAGCGGTTCGCCGGTCGCATGCAGGTCGAGGCCACCCGGCTGACCAACCTGGTGCAGGAGCTGATCGACCTCTCCCGGGTGCAGAACGACGACCCGCTGGAGTACGCCGGACCGGTGCGGGTGGACGAACTGGTGGCCGAGGCGATCGACCGCTGCCGGCACCAGGCGTCCACCAAGCAGATCACCATCGCCGCGGCCGACACCGCCGACCTGCGCATCTGGGGCAACCGCGGCCAGCTCGCGGCGGCCCTCGGCAACCTGGTCGAGAACGCCGTGAACTACAGCGCGGCCCGCACCCGGGTGGGCATCGCCGCCCGCCGGGTGGCCCAGTCCGGCGGCGACCTGATCGAGGTCTCCGTCACCGACCAGGGCATCGGCATCCCCGACCGGGACAAGGAGCGCGTCTTCGAGCGCTTCTACCGGGTCGACCCGGCCCGCTCCCGTGCCACCGGCGGCACGGGCCTGGGTCTGGCCATCGTCAAGCACGTGGCCGCCTCGCACGGCGGGGAGGTCACGGTGTGGAGCACCGAGGGGCAGGGCTCCACGTTCACGCTGCGGCTGCCGGAGGCTAAGTCCTCCGGCGGCCGGCCCCTGCTCGCGCCCGGCTCCGCCGCCGGCACCGGGTTCCCCGGTGCCGGCGGCGGGGGTGACCACCGGCCGACCGGTACGACCCCAACCCCCCCGTTCGCACCACTTCCCTCCCCGGAGGTCCTTCCGTGACCCGAGTGCTCGTCGTCGAGGACGAGGAATCCTTCTCCGACGTCCTGTCGTACATGCTCCGCAAGGAGGGTTTCGAGGTCGCCATCGCGACCACCGGACCCGACGGCCTGGACGAGTTCGAACGCAACGGCGCCGACCTGGTGCTGTTGGACCTGATGCTGCCGGGGTTGCCCGGCACCGAGGTCTGCCGACAGCTGCGCCTCCGCTCCAACGTCCCGGTGATCATGGTGACCGCCAAGGACAGCGAGATCGACAAGGTCGTCGGTCTGGAGATAGGGGCCGACGACTACGTCACCAAGCCGTTCTCCTCGCGGGAGCTGGTCGCCCGCATCCGGGCCGTGCTGCGCCGCCGTGGCGAACCGGAGGAGGCCACCCCGGTCGCCCTCCAGGCCGGCCCGGTCCGCATGGACGTGGACCGGCACGTGGTGACGGTGGCCGGCGCCAAGGTCGACCTGCCGCTCAAGGAGTTCGACCTGCTGGAGATGCTGCTGCGCAACGCGGGCCGGGTGCTGACCCGGATGCAGCTGATCGACCGGGTGTGGGGGGCCGACTACGTGGGCGACACCAAGACCCTGGACGTCCACGTCAAGCGCCTGCGCGCGAAGATCGAGCCGGACCCGGGAGCCCCGCGCTACCTGGTGACGGTGCGCGGCCTGGGCTACAAGTTCGAGCCCTGACGGGCCCGGGCACGACGACGCCGGAGGGCGGGACCCGGACGGACCGGGGTCCCGCCCTCCGGCGGTGTGCGGGCGGTGCGGGCGTCAGCCCTGGCCGGCCGGGGACTCGCCCTCGGCGGGCGCGGAGGCGCCCTCGGCCGGCTCCTCGGCGGGAGCCTCGGAGGACTCGGCGCCGGCGTCCCCGGCCGCCTCGGACGCCTTCGGCGCGGGCGCGGCCGGCGCCTCGGTCGGGCCCCAGTCCTTGAAGTAGCTGGCGGCGGGCACCACGAAGCTGTCGACCTTCACGTCACCCGTCTTGCTGAAGGTGTAGGTGACCGTCTGCGAGTCGCCGTCCTGCACGGCCTCCCGGCCGCTCGGCAGCGTGGCGGACGCGTTGCCCTTGCCGCCGATCACGAGGTGACCGCCGGCCGGGACCGTCACGGTGGAGCCGCCACCGGCGGCCTTCAGCTCGGCCTTGCCCGCGCCGTCGAGGGCGACGGATTCGAGGGTCTGGTCCTCGGTGCCGTTGTTGTAGAGGGTGACGGCGATGGCGGCGGGGCCCGTCGCCTCCAGCTCCGGCTGGGTGATGATGTTCGAGTTCTGGACCTGGATCTTGCCGACGGTGACGGCGGCGTTGTCCGGCTTGATGCCCAGCGTCTGGGCGTTCGTGCCGGCGCCGCAGGCGGCGAGCGTGGCGATCGAGAACGCGATGGCGGTGGCGGCGAGGGCGCCGCGTCGAAGGCTGCTGCTCACGGCGGCGGCAACTCCTAGAACGTGGGCGGTACGGAGGGTCCTGCTGGTGGTGCGGGTCCTGCTGGTCCTGCGGGTGGTGCCGGTGCCGACGGGCACCGGACCCGCCCTCCGGGACCGGGAGGGCCTCGGACGGCGAGCAGGGCGGCCATAAAGCCGCCCTAAGGATGCGTCAGCGGCCTTAGGTTATCGACCCGCTCTCCGGTGACCGCACCCGACCCGCCCCTAGGGGCTCGGGGCCGGGGGGACCGGAGGTCAGGGGCGCGGGGGCGCCCGCCGGCGGGCCGGGAATTCTCCTCTCGTCGACCTTTCCCGCGGGACGCGCGTCGGGGGGCGGCTATCCGGGGAAGGAGTTCCCCGGTCCGCACGGGTTTTCCGATCAATCCCGCACCGCTAACCCGCACCTATCGGGGAACGTCGGGGAACACGCTACGGCGGAATTGATCAACGGGCTCGGGGTGATCAATTCCAGAACGCGGCTCCGGCCGCCGAACGGAGTAGCGGGACCACCGGGAAGTGCGGGAAAGTCATCGGGAGCCGGGGGAAGTCACGCCATCCGAATCCGGCAAACCGGGACGTTCGTCTCCTTGCGTTCCGCCGTTCGGGTTCGTAACGTGCACGTTTCACCCCCTCCGTGCAGCCGCTCCGACCTGCGAATACCCGCCGGTCGGCGGTCGCGCGATCCCGTCCGCAGCACGTTCCCGTTGTTGTTGTCAAGCCCCGAGATATGCTCTGACCTGCGGAAACGCCATTCAGTGGACGCCGTATCCGTGTTACCCTTGATAGTCACGGAAGGGGTACCTGTCACATGACGTTCAAGGTTGGCGACACCGTGGTCTATCCCCATCACGGGGCCGCGCTGATCGAGGCCATCGAAACTCGCCAGATCAAAGGCGTGGACAAGACCTACTTGGTGCTGAAGGTCGCCCAGGGTGACCTGACGGTGCGCGTACCGGCGGACAATGCGGAGTTCGTCGGCGTGCGTGATGTGGTCGGTCAGGACGGGCTGGACCGGGTCTTCGAGGTGCTGCGCGCGCCGTACGCCGAGGAGCCCACGAACTGGTCCCGTCGCTACAAGGCAAACCTGGAGAAGCTCGCCTCCGGCGATGTCATCAAGGTCGCCGAGGTCGTGCGCGACCTGTGGCGCCGCGAGCGCGAGCGCGGGCTCTCCGCCGGCGAGAAGCGCATGCTCGCCAAGGCCCGTCAGATCCTGGTCAGCGAGCTGGCCCTGGCGGAGAACACCAACGAGGACAAGGCCGAAGCGCTGCTCGACGAAGTACTCGCGTCCTGAAGCGACCGACGCCCACCCCGCGCCGCGGTACCGGGCGCGCTCGAACCCGACGCGAACGGCCCTGACGCGGGGAAACGCCGTGGCGCCCGATGACCCCACCAGGTCGCCGGGCGCTGCGGCATGTCCGCGGCCCGTTTCCCGGCTTCCGCCGACCGCGCGGAGAGGGGTGCGGGCGTGCCGCGCATGCGGACGCGGCACGTACGCGCGCACCCGCTGGACTGGTGGAACGCCCGGAAGACCGCCCCCGTGCCCCGCTGGTACCGCCCCTCGTGCGCCGGGCCCGGGCAGCGGCTCGACCAAATGTCACGGAAGGGTTCGGTCGAGGCGTCGCGCCCGGCACACCCCCCGACCGCCGGCCGGGGGTACCCCCAGGCCATACCCATGTCGCCCGAGCACACAAACCTGAACGGAAGCGATGACTGACGATTCGCGCCCAGCGCCACCAGCAGCCACGGCCGCGGCCGTGATCCCCGCGGCCGGCCGCGGGGTCCGCCTCGGCCCCGGCGCCCCCAAGGCCCTCCGCCCCCTCGGCGGCATCCCCCTGCTCGTCCACGCCGTCCGCGCCATGGCCGCCTCCCGCGCCGTGGCCCTGGTCGTCGTCGTCGCCCCGCCCGAGGGCACCGCCGAGGTCCGGGCCCTGCTCGACACCCACGCCCTCCCCGAGCGCACCGACTTCCTGGTGGTGCCCGGCGGCGACACCCGGCAGGAGTCGGTCCGCCTCGGCCTCGACGCCCTGCCGCCGCACGTCGACACCGTCCTCGTCCACGACGCGGCCCGCCCGCTGGTGCCCGTCGACACGGTGGACGCCGTGGTCGCCGCGGTGCACGCCGGCGCCCCCGCCGTGGTGCCGGCGCTGCCGCTCGCCGACACCGTCAAGGAGGTCGAGCCGCGCGACCCGGCCCGCCCCGACGCCCCCGAACCCGTGGTCGCCACCCCCGCCCGGGCGCGGCTGCGCGCGGTGCAGACCCCGCAGGGCTTCGACCGCGCCACCCTCGTCCACGCGCACGCCACCGTCCCCGTCGACGGTGAGGGCGCCACCGACTGCGCCGGGATGGTGGAACGCACCGGCCGGCCGGTGGTGCTCGTCCCCGGCCACGAGGAGGCGTTCAAGGTGACCCGGCCGCTGGACCTGGTGCTCGCCGAAGCGGTGCTCGCCCGCAGGAGGGCCACCGATGGCTACTGAGCCGATCGTCCCCCGGGTGGGGGTCGGCACCGACGTGCACGCCTTCGAAGCCGGTCGCGAACTGTGGTGCGGCGGGCTGCGCTGGGACGAGGCGGAGAGCGGCGGGTACGGACTCGCCGGCCACTCGGACGGGGACGTCGCCGCCCACGCCGCCTGTGACGCCCTGTTCTCCGCCGCCGGGGTGGGTGACCTCGGCGCCCACTTCGGCACCTCCCGACCCGAATGGGCCGGGGCCTCCGGAGTGACCCTGCTGGCCGAGGCGGCCCGGATCGTCCGCGCCGCCGGTTTCGCGATCGGGAACGTCTCGGTGCAGGTGATCGGGGTGCGGCCGAAGGTCGGCAAGCGCAGGGCCGAGGCCGAACGGACCCTCTCCGAAGCCGTGGGCGCACCGGTCTCCCTCTCCGGCACCACCACCGACGGCCTGGGCCTGACCGGCCGGGCGGAGGGCCTCGCCGCGATCGCCACCGCTCTGGTCTACCCGCACCCCTGACCGGCGACCGGTCCCCGTCGCCCACCGCGGGACGGGGACCGGAAGGTTCCCGGCGAACGGGCGGACCCGGTTCGAAACCGGGCTCCACGGGGTAGCGCTAGGGCTCGAACGCCCCGGCGACAGCCCCCCGCCGGCCGGCCGGACGACCCGAAGGGAAACCCATGTCCGCCCAGCTCTCCGACGACCTCAAGAGCCTGCTCGACACCCCCGTCTTCGTCTCCGTCGCGACCGTCCAGCCCGACGGCAGCCCCCAGGTCTCACCGGTGTGGGTCAAGCGCGACGGCGACGACCTGTTGGTCTCGACCACCGTCGGCCGCCGCAAGGAGAAGAACCTCCGCCGCGACCCCCGGGTCACCGTGCTGCTCCAGCCCTTCGACGCCCCCTACACCTACGCCGAGATCCGCGGCAGCGCGCAGCTCACCACCGAGGGCGGCCCCGAGCTGATCGACGAGCTGTCCCTCAAGTACACCGGCAAGTCGTACGCCGAGTTCAACCCCGCCGCCGCCGAGGACGCCCAGCGGGTCGTCGTCCGGATCACCCCGCGCAAGGTCGTTGGCCGGATCTGATCCCCGCTGCGGTGCGGGAGCCGTGTTCCCCCAACCCGTTCCAATGTCGTGAAAACGGCGTTTCAGCCACCGCGGGTGCCCCAGGGGTCGCGGGGCACTGCCCTGCGACCACTACCCTGGGGGGGTGACTATTCGCCTGTACGACACCAGCGCCCGGCAGGTCCGTGACTTCGCCCCCCTCACCCCGGGCTGTGTCTCGATCTACCTGTGTGGCGCGACCGTGCAGGCCGCCCCGCACATCGGGCACATCCGCTCGGGCCTGAACTTCGACATCATGCGCCGCTGGTTCGCCCACCGCGGCTACCGGGTGACGTTCGTCCGCAACGTCACCGACATCGACGACAAGATCATCCAGAAGTCCGCCGAGCAGGGCCGCCCCTGGTGGTCCATCGGCTACGAGAACGAGCGCGCCTTCAACGACGGCTACGCGGCGCTCGGTTGCCTGCCGCCCACCTACGAGCCCCGCGCCACCGGCCACGTCACCGAGATGGTCGAGATGATGCAGGGCCTGATCGAGCGCGGCCACGCCTACGAGTCCGGGGGCAACGTCTACTTCGACGTGCGCTCCTTCCCCGAGTACCTGGCGCTCTCCAACCAGGACCTCGACGAGCTGCGCCAGCCCGACGAGGGCGCCTCCGGCAAGCGGGACCCCCGCGACTTCGCGATGTGGAAGGCCGCCAAGCCCGGCGAACCCGACTGGGAGACCCCCTGGGGCCGCGGCCGACCCGGCTGGCACCTGGAGTGCTCGGCGATGGCCCACAAGTACCTGGGCAGCGCCTTCGACATCCACGGCGGCGGCATCGACCTGATCTTCCCGCACCACGAGAACGAGATCGCCCAGGCCAAGGCGTACGGCGACGAGTTCGCCCGCTACTGGGTCCACAACTCGTGGGTCACCATGAGCGGCGAGAAGATGTCGAAGTCCCTCGGCAACTCCGTCCTGGTCAGCGAGATGGTCAAGCAGTGGCGGCCCATCGTGCTCCGCTACTACCTCGGCACCCCGCACTACCGCTCCACCATCGAGTACAGCCCCGAGGCGCTGCGCGAGGCCGAGTCGGCGTTCGCCCGTATCGAGGGCTTCGTCCAGCGGGTGGTGGAGAAGGCCGGCGGCCCCGTCGAGCCGGCCGTCGAGGTGCCGCCCGCGTTCGCCGAGGCGATGGACGACGACCTGGGCGTGCCGCAGGCCCTCGCCATCGTCCACACCACCGTCCGCCAGGGCAACAGCGCGCTGGCCGCCGACGACAAGGAAGCCGCCGTCGCCCGCCTCGCCGAGGTGCGCGCCATGCTCGGCGTCCTCGGGCTCGACCCCCTCGACCCGCACTGGTCCGGCGAGAACGACCGCGGCGAGGACCTGCACGGCGTCGTCGACACCCTGGTCCGCCTGGTGCTGCAACAGCGCGAGTCCGCCCGGGCCCGCAAGGACTGGGCCACCGCGGACGCCATCCGCGACCAGCTCAACCAGTCCGGACTCGTCATCGAGGACGGCGCCCAGGGCCCGCGCTGGACCCTCGGACCCCGCTGATCCCTCCGACGCGACGTGCCGCCCGCCCCCGCGGGCGGCACACTCGTCCACAGACCCACCCGCGTCCGCCCGGACGCGACCCCGATGCACCCGAGAGACACCCGAGGAACGGATACGTCATGGCCGCAAACAACCGCCGCATGTCCGGAAAGAAGGGCGCGCAGGTCGGCAGTGGCGGCCAGCGGCGCAAGGGCCTGGAGGGCAAGGGCCCCACCCCGCCCGCCGAGATGCGCAAGGGCCACGCCAAGCAGCGCGCCGCCAACGCCAAGGCCCGCCGCTCCCAGGGCCGCACCGCCACCCCGCGCGGCCGCGGCGGCAAGGGGACCTCCGAACTGGTCGTCGGCCGCAACCCGGTCGTCGAGGCGCTGCGCGGCGGCGTCCCCGCCTCCACCCTGTACGTCCAGCAGTTCATCGACAACGACGAGCGGGTCCGCGAGGCGCTCCAACTCGCCGCCGAGCGCGGCGGCATCCACCTGATGGAGGCCCCCCGCCCCGAACTGGACCGGATGACGGACGGGCTCAACCACCAGGGACTCGTCCTCCAGGTGCCGCCCTACGAGTACGCGCACCCCGAGGACCTGGTCGCCGCCGCCCACGACGAGGGCGGCGACCCGCTGATCGTGGCGCTCGACGGGGTCACCGACCCCCGCAACCTCGGCGCCGTCGTCCGCTCCGCCTCCGCCTTCGGCGGGCACGGCGTGGTGGTGCCCGAGCGCCGCGCGGCCGGGATGACCGCGGGGGCCTGGAAGACCTCCGCGGGCGCCGCCGCCCGCACCCCGGTGGCCCGCGCCACCAACCTCACCCGGACCCTGGAGGCGTACAAGAAGGCCGGCCTCACGGTGGTCGGCCTGGCCGCCGACGGGGAGGCCGAGGTCGGGGACCTCGCCGCCCTGGCCGGCCCGGTGGTCATCGTGGTCGGCAGCGAGGGCAAGGGGCTCTCCCGGCTGGTGGGGGAGACCTGCGACGTGCGGGTGCGCATCCCGATGCCGGGCGGCGCCGAGTCGCTGAACGCGGGCGTCGCCGCCGGCGTGGTGCTCTACGAGGCCGCCCGGCAGCGCCGTCGCTGACCCCCGCGGCGGGTTTGTCGGGGGCCGGACATCTTCGGCCGGGTCAAGGCAGTGTCCTAACCGAGCGTCACTCGGTTAGATGAGTGTGGACACCAGAACACCCCGCACACTCACGGGGGCCCGCTCGTCGGGATTCGACGACGCTCCCGCGCTGAGCATGGTGAAGGTGCCGAGCGATCCGGCGCAGGTCATCGTCAATCATGCGAGCTTCCGCGTGCAGCTCAACGTGCCGACGCGCTCCCCGCGCATCACCCGGGGAGCCGACCCGGGACGCGCCCCCGCAGCAGCCGGCGCGCGCCGGCGCGCACCCGTGGTCTGGAGCGGCCGGTCCGCCCCCGGCGACGGTGCCACCGGACTGCTCCAGGCGGTGCGGGAGAGCGGCGTGCGCCGGCCCGCCCTCGCCCCCGACGAGGGCGGCGCCACCCGGGTCGTCCCCCGGCTGACGCCCCGCACCGCGCTCGACGACACCGTCGAGACCACCGGTGTCGAGGACACCGGCACCCGGCTGCTGCCCGTCCAACCCCGCGCCGCCGGCAGCGCCTACGAGGACACCGCCGGCCTGCCCCTCGTCGCCGACGGACCCGCCGGCTCCGACCCGCACGGCCACTACGCCTACGACCTCGACGACTACGGCGACGCCCGGCACCACGACGAGGACGGGGACGGCGTCCGGGAACGGCGCGACGAGGACGCCCGCGGCCACCACGCCTACTACCCCGGCCGCCGGCTGAACCTCGGCGTGGTCCTGCTGCCGCTGCGGGTCTTCCTCGGCTTCATCTCCATCTACGCGGGCCTGGGCAAGCTGAGCGACCCCGTCTACTTCGACGGCGGGGAACGCGGCTCCATGGTGAAGTGGCTCAACTCGCTGCACCCCTGGGGGCTGGCCGAGCCGCTGCGGGACTTCGCCCTCCAACACCCGGTGGGCGCCGGGCTCACCATCGCCTTCCTTCAGGTCATCGTGGGCGTGCTGACCGTCCTCGGACTCTGGCAGCGGGTGGCCGCGGTGGTCGGGGCCCTGCTGTCGGCGGCGCTGCTGGTGACCGTCAGCTGGCACACCGTCCCCGCCTACGACGCGCCCGACATCATCTACCTGGCCGCCTGGTCGCCGTTGATCATCGCCGGCGCCCCGGTGTACTCGGTGGACGGCCGGCTCGGCTCCGAGGCGTACCGCACCCTGGGACCGCGCGCCGGGCTCTGGGAACTGCGTGCCCGGGTGCTGCGCCGTGGCGTGGTCGTGGCCTCCGTCGCGGTGGGGCTGACGCTGCTGCTCGGCTCCGTCCTCGGCGGCGCGGTCCGCGACGCCGACCGGGTCACCGTGCCCGGACCGGGCCAGGCCCCGCGCAACGAACTGCCCGGATCCCCGCTGCCCCGGGAGTCCACCGAGCGCCGTCCCAGCAGCACCCCCACCCCCTCCGGCACCCCGACCCGCAGCGAGCCCCGGTCGTCCGCCGGGCCCTCGCAGCCCGCCGTCACCCCCGGCACCGTCACCGACGCCCCGCAGGACACGGGGGCCACCACCGCCGGCACGCCCAGCGCCACCCAGGGCACCGTCCAGCAGCCCCCGGCCCGGCAGCCGGCCCCGACCCGGGCCCCGGCCACCAGCGCCGGCCCCTCCTCGGGCGGCAGCGCCTCGACGGGCGCCAGCACCGGAACCACCGGCGGCGGCGCCACCGGCGCCAGCACCGGCACCAGCGGCGAGGGCGCCTCGTCCGGCGGCGCCGAAGAGGGCACCGGCCTCGTCGGCGGCCTGATCGGCTAGACCCGCGGCAACGGGTGGGGCCGGCCTCAGGGGGCGAGGGCGGCGAGTTCCTTCGACGCCTCCGTCAGGTCCTTCGCCGTGTCGATGGCGCGCCAGTACGCGCCCTGCGGGATCGGGAAGCCGGCCAGGCGCTTGGCGCGGGCCAGCCGGGGGAAGGTGGTGCGCTCGTGGTCGCCGCGCTCCGGGAGCAGTTCGGTGAACGCGGCGGAGAACACGTACACGCCCGCGTTGATCAGGAACGGGGACGGCGGGGCCTCGACGAAGTCGGTGATGTGCCCGAAGCGGTCCGTCTCCACGGCGCCCCAGGGGATCCGGGGCCGGGCCAGCGCCAGCGTCGCGGTGGCGTCCCGCTCGGCGTGGAAGGAAGCCATCTCGCGCAGCGAGAAACGCGTCCAGATGTCGCCATTGGTGGCGTACCAGGGCTCATCGGCGTGCGGCAGGTGCGCCGCCGCGTACTTGAGCCCGCCGCCGCGCCCCAGCGGCTCCTTCTCCACGACCGTGGTCACCCGCAGCGGGAGGTCCGCCTTCTCCAACCACTCCTGGAGGACCTCCGCCAGGTGCCCGCACGAGACGACGGCGTCGGTCACCCCCTCCTCGGCCAACCAGGCCAGCTGGTGCCCGATGATCGGGGTGCCGGTGCCGGGGATCTCCACCATCGGCTTGGGCCGGTCGTCGGTGTAGGGGCGCAGCCGCGACCCCTGGCCCCCGGCCAGGACGACGGCTTGTGTCGGACGCGCGTGGGCGTGCGGATCGGTCATGCCGAAACTGTACGTGCCGAGGCCGCACACCTCGCGGGGCGCACCACCACGGGGCGGGGGCGGCACGCGTCACGGGGTGCGCGGCGTCGGCGGGCCCGCCGTGGGGCGGGCGCGGGGGTCGGACCGGACGGTCAGAGCGTGGCGGCCACGCCCGAGGCGAAGGCCGTGTCACAGACCGGTCGGGCGTAGGACTGGGCACGGGCCGGACCGTAGGCGCGCACGGCGGCCTTGCCGAGGGAACGGGCGATCGACGCGCAGTGCTTGGCCAACGAGGGCCTGCGGTCGACCTCCTGTTGGAGGTGGGTCAGGGCGGCGCTCGGGTCCTTCTCCTGGAGCTCCCGCAGCAGTCGGTGGCGCAGTACCTCGTGGGCGGCGGGGGCCTTGGCCTCGGTGCGGCTGGGCACGCTCTCCGCGGACGCGGTGAGCACCGACTCCTGGGAACCCGACCAGTTGACCGAGGTGACCGCGAGGGTGCCGGACAGCACCAGCACGACAGGCAGGACGAAGGCGAGCGAGCGGCCGATGCGGCGGGCAGGGCCACGCCTCCGGCGCTGCTTGTAGATGTGGGAAAGCGTCACGCAGGGCAGCGTAGCGGTCGGTAGTCGGGTGAAGACCTTTAGTCACTCTCTTGAGGGAGGTTTATCCCGGTCATCACTGGCCCCGTGTTGACGAACGCTGCTCGAAAAGCTGCCTGACGTGCGATATGACCGGCTCGGTCACCGTGCCGGTCGGCCTCCGTGCCCGCGCGAATCGCCCGGATCACCCGGATCACGCGGGAGCCCCGCGCACCAGGAAGGGCTCCTGGTGCGCGGGGCTCCGGGGTCGATCGTGGGTCGGGCGGCGGTCCGAGGACGCCAGGCCGACCGCGGGGCGGTGCGTCAGTCGGTGAGGCGCTCGCCGGTGGAGGTCGCGAACACGTGGCTCTCGCCCGGCCGCGGCACCACGTGGATCTCGGTGCCCTTCTCCGGCACCCGGCGACCGTTCACGCGGACGACCAGTTCCTTGGTCTCGCCGCCGACCTCGGCGGTGCCGTACACGTAACCGTCGGCGCCGGTCTCCTCGACGACGTTGACCCGGACCGCGAGACCGGCCGGGGCGTCCTTGCTGAGGGTCTTGGCGGCGGAGGCGCCCTCGTGCTCGATCACCTCGAAGTGCTCGGGGCGGATGCCGACGGTGACGGTGCGGTCGCCCTTGTCCGCGGCGGCCGTCACGGCGTCGCGGCTGACCGGCACCACGGAGTTGCCGAACTTCACGCCGCCGTCGGTGATCGGGACCTCGATCAGGTTCATGGCCGGGGAGCCGATGAAGCCGGCGACGAACAGGTTGGCCGGACGGTCGTACATGTCGCGCGGCGAGGCCACCTGCTGGAGCAGGCCGTCCTTCAGCACGGCCACCCGGTCGCCCATGGTGAGCGCTTCGACCTGGTCGTGGGTCACGTACACGGTGGTGATGCCCAGGCGCCGCTGGAGCGAGGCGATCTGCGTACGGGTGGACACGCGGAGCTTGGCGTCGAGGTTCGACAGCGGCTCGTCCATGAGGAACACCTGCGGCTCGCGGACGATGGCACGGCCCATCGCCACGCGCTGGCGCTGACCACCGGAGAGCGCCTTCGGCTTGCGGTCCAGGTACTGGGTGAGGTCGAGGATCTTCGCGGCTTCCTCGACCTTGGCGCGGATGTCCGTCTTGTTGACGCCGGCGATCTTCAGGGCGAAGCCCATGTTGTCGGCGACGGTCATGTGCGGGTACAGCGCGTAGTTCTGGAACACCATGGCGATGTCCCGGTCCTTCGGCGGCAGGTGCGTGACGTCGCGGTCACCGATGCGGATGGCGCCGCCGTTGACCTCCTCCAGACCCGCGAGCATGCGCAGGGAGGTCGACTTGCCACAGCCGGAGGGGCCGACGAGGACGAGGAACTCACCGTCCGCGATGTCGATCTCCAGGCTGTCGACGGCGGGCTTGGTGCCGCCCGGGTACATCCGGGTCGCCTTGTCGAACGTGACAGATGCCATGGCTGTGAAGCCCCCTTCACCGGCAGGAACGTGCCGGACGATCCGAGTGGAAGAAGGTGATCCGTCCCGGGAGCCCCGAAGCGGATGACTCAGTGGTGTAGTCCATTCGAGTGAACTGCTTCTGGACGCTACCTGGCCCCCACCCGATCTGTCATCCGTTACGAGGGTGTGAACTTCATCGTGATTCCCCTCCGGAGCGGCCCCCTACTCTGGGTACACTGCACCGACACGCCTCCTTAGCTCAGCTGGTCAGAGCGCCGCTCTTGTAAAGCGAAGGTCGTCGGTTCGAATCCGACAGGGGGCTCTCCGTATGACCTGGCACGATGCCCCCGCGATGTCGAATCGCGGGGGCATCGTCGTCCCGTGAGCAGGCGCGTCAACCGGGAGCTTCGGGCTGGCAGGGGCCTGCGCGGGCCCTAGAGCGGAACGGTGAGGACCAGTGCTCCGGACCGTTGCGTGCTGTTCACGGATGAACCACGAGGCCGAGGTCGGCGTAGAAGTCGCGGCAGGCGTCGAGTCGGTCGGTGTAGATCACCATCAGGTCGATCACGTGCGTCTCCGAAGGGTGTCTGCGTCTGTGCGGGCCGGGTGGGTCACGGTGCGACCGGTCGCTGGACGTAGCCAGAACAGTCGGGTTCCACCTGGCAGTCGGGGTAGAAGGTCGTCCACTGGCCGGGGACGTCGAAGGTGCCGCGGGCGAACCAGGTGACGTTCCGGCCCCGCTGGTACCGCAGTCCGCCCTGCTCGACGAGCGGGCGGGTCTCCAGGAGGCGGGCGAGGTCGGCGGCCCGGAAGCCGTACTCCCGGCGCCACATGTCGACGATCTCCGCCGAGGAGCAGCCCGCGCACGGAGCGGTGGTGAAGCCGCCCGGGTCGCCCTCGAACTGGACGTGGCGGGCCAGCCGGCGGTAGTCGCCGGTGCAGGCGGCTTCGTGGATCGGGGCGACCGCCTTCCGCCAGGCGGCCCGGACGGTGGGGGCGAGGCCGTTGAGGTTGGGCCCGGCGCAGCGCGGGGGGAGTTCCAGGGGCGGTCGGGGTGCGGAAGGGGCGGAAGGGGAGGGCTTCGCCCGGGGCGGGGTGGTGTGCTGGTCGGAGGGCAGCAGGAGCACCGTCGCGGTGCCGGCGGTCAGGAGGGCGACGGCGAGCCAGCCCAGCGGCGCGCGGCGGTCGGTCACGCCTCGCACCTCGGGGTGGCGGGGAGGCTCTGGCAGAGGGAGAAGTCCCCCTGGAGGGAGAAGACGCGGGGGTAGTCGGCCGTGCCCTGTTCCTGGTCGCCCTTGAAGGCGGTCAGCCGGAAGGGGCGACCCAGATCGTCGACGGTCGTGGTCTTCCGCTGTCCGCCCAGCATGTAGGTGACCTTGAGCCGGAAGGCCACGTAGTGGCGGTCGGCCGTGGCGCGCACGAAGACGACCTGCTGTTTGGTGTCCCGCAGGGTGATGGTCCGCTGGGCGAAGAAGGGTTTTCCGCCGACCAACTCATTCGTCTTGTCGTCGAATGCGGCGTCACGGGCGACGGGGAGCGGACGGTCCATGTCGAAGATCATGTTCATGGTGGGGCTGCCGGCCTCAGAGGGCACGCTGAAGAGCGTGCCGGACCACGGTGCGCTGCGCTCCACGATTTCGGGGGTGATGTCGATGACGTTCACCTGTTGGTTCCGGTGCGCGGTGAGGACGAGCCGGAGCGTGAGTTTGTCGACGTGGACCGCTTCCGCCTCCTGCATGGCGTTCTCGAATTCCGGTGAGGCCGCCATGCCCGGTCGGCCGAGTGCGTCCAGCATCCGTCGGTTCGGACGGTACTCGGTCCGGGTGGCCTTGGTCCGACCCTCGTCGTCGAGGTAGACGGGCATCACGGCCGACGACACGTCCGGGCCGCTGCGCAACTCGTCCCTCAGCGCCGGCACGTTGACGAAGTCACCGGGGAGCTTGGTGCCCACGATGGTGAGGAACGCTCCGAGGGCCACGCCCAGCGCCCCCGTCAGCCAGGTGTGGTCGCGGAAGGTGCGTCGGAGGAGGCCGGCGGGTGGTTCGGGTTCGGCGGGCTTGCGCAACTGTTGGGCACGCGCCACCCGTTCGGTCTCCCGGCCGCGTTGTCGCAGCCGGGAGATGCGCTTTCCCGGGCCCGTTCTCCTGGGCACTGTCCGTCGCCCTCCCCCGCCGTTCGCGTTCCGTGCTTCCGCCTCCGCGCGGACCGCGCCCGAGCCGCGCGGAGGCGGATCGGCGGCCCCGGGCGGGGCAGTCTAGGCGCGGAGCGGCGGGCGGGGGAGGGGTGGCGGACGATGCCTGCCGGGTGTCCACCGTGACTAGTCGGGCGCGGACGGTCGGTGCTAGGCGGCCTTCAACGCCGCTATCTCTCCGGTTCGTTGGGTGAGCGCGGTGACCGGGCGGGCCCCCGCGTGGCGGCGCAGGACGCCGCGCAGGGTGCGGAAGTGGTCGTCGGCGCGGGCGCTGCTGACGTGTTCGTAGTCGTCGAGGAACCGGCCCCAACTGTGGCAGGCCGCGTCCACGTGGCCCAGGGCGAGTTGGCGGCCGGCGAGCACCGCGTAGGCATGGGCGCGGCCCTGGCGTTCCTGGGTGGGCTGGTGCTTGATCGACTGTTGGAGCACCCGGACGCTGCCCTGGAGGTCCCGTTCCTCGTGCAGGACGTGGGCCATGTGGAACAGCCAGGCCGTGCGGTCGTAGCCGCCGACCGCCTCGCGTCGGTCGTCCGCCCGGGACAGGGCGTTCTCCGCCTCCCGGAGCCGGTCGTGCGCCTGTCGACGGTCACCCACCATCGCCGCGGCGTGGGCCTGCTGGCCGCGGAGGAACGCGACCAGCCGGGGGGCCGCGGAGGGAGCGGCCTCGGCCGCCGAGTCGGCGAGTTCCAGCGCCTTGCGTCCGTGCCCGAGGTGGGACGCCTGGAGGGACATGCCGCGGAGCGTCCGACAGTAGGTGACCTGGTCCTCCGCCTCCCGGGCGAGGCTCAGGGCCTGTACGTAGTACTGCTGACCCATGCCGTGGGCCTTCTCGTACATGGCCATCCACCCGGTGAGGTAGGCCAGGTCGGCCGCCGCGGCGAGCATGTCCTTGCGGACCGGCTCGTCAGCCCGGGCCTTGAGCCAGGGGCCAACGGTGTTGACGAGGAACGCGGAGGCCATCGGCATGGCGTGGGCGGCGCCCAATTCGTCGAGGATGTCCGCGATCCGGGTGGTCATCGTCCGCACCGACCAGACCTGCGAGGCCCCGATGCGCACGGTGCGCTGCCCGGGTCGCCAGGTGGCGGTGGGGCGGGGAGCGGCGTGCGCGGGGGCGGCGAACGCGGGCAGGGTGAGCGCGGCGGAGAACACCGAGGCCGCGAGGACGCCCCGGCGGGACGGGTCCATGGTGGCCCGGCCCAGTTCGATCAGTTCCTCCACCGAGTCCCCGGTGGAGCCCGGCTCGCCGGTCGGCGAGGTGCGTGCGGCCGGTGCCAGGCCCGCCTCGGCGTGGGTCACCGGGCGTCCCAGGCGGGCGGACAACGCTTCCACGATCAGTGCTCTGACCTGCGGCCTCGGTGAGGTACCGGCGATCCAGTGCGCGACCGCGGTGCGGTCGTAGGTCAGACGTAAACCGGCCTGCGGCCCGAGCCGGTTCACTTGCTGTGCGAGTTGCGTCCGCGTCCATCCGGCCTCGTCGAGTAGCCGGGCGAGGTTCGGGTTAGGAGTGCGTTTTCTCGTGGCCATGACCTCAACTCCCCGTGCCGATCTGGGTTGTTCACGGTATTCACGGTCCCACTGGTCTCCAAAGGTACCGGTGAACACCACCCAGACGGTTATCTCTTGCACGGACATTGAAGGCCATCCAGAGCCATCCAGCAGCATCCATTGACAACCAGCGACATCCATCGACACAGAGCGAACCAGTCCATCGGGAGAATTCAGGGTGAGCGGCACCAGAACGATCGACCTCAGGAACGAATGTGCGACAGGGGGCGCGGGCGGGGGTCCGAGGGCGACGGGTGCGGCGGCTCAGGCGGGTTGTGCCGTGAGTTACCTGCGCGCCTCGCCCCCCGGCACCCTCACCGAACGGGACCGGGCCCGCCCCGGGCAGGTCCGCCGCATCGTCCGGGCGCAACTGCGCCACTGGGGGCTGGAGGACCTCGTCGAGCCGGCCCAACTGGTGGTCAGCGAACTGGTCACCAACGCCTTCCAGCACGCCCGCGGCGACGAGGTCGGCATCCGGTTGGGCCGTAGCGGGCGCACGGTGCGCATAGAGGTGCGCACCGGGCCGGTGCACGAGGTCGCCCCGTACGCCCGACCCGGTTCCCGGCCCGGCCCGGAGGCGCGGGGAGTCCCGTCCGGTACGGCGGCGCACGCCCCCCGCGCCGGCGCCCGGCCCGTGCCGCGTCCTGGCCCTCGCGCCGCGCACGCCCCGCGTGACGGCTTCGACCGGAGCATGCCGGGGGGACGGAGCTCCGTGCCCCCGGAGCCGATACCGCAGGACCCGCTGTCGGAGCGGGGACGCGGTCTGGACCTGGTGGAGGCGCTCGTCGACGACTGGGGGGTCCAGGCCGGGGGAGCGGTGGTCTGGTGCACCCTGTCCTCCCCCTCCCCCTCCCCCTCCCCCTCGCCCTCGCCCTCTCCCTCGTAGTCGTCTCCGTCCCGCCCCGGGGGCGCCGGATGGCGGGGCTGAGCCCGTGCGGTGACCCGGGCACGGCGCGCGTCCGCCGTGCCCGTCACCGTGCGTGGCCCGCCGCGTACCCTGGGGGTCCCCGCCTCCGTCCACGATCCGGCGAGGCGTGCACTCCGCCGAATTCAGGCGAAAACCTGTCGGAACGTGAGTGCATTGGCCAGACTGGTGGGTCGGAGCACCGGACGGCCGGGCGGGGAAAGGTTCGGGGCCGTGCGGTGGTGGCGCGCAGGAGAGTTAGGGGACGGGCTCGGTGGGGCGGCGTTCGGGTGGGCTGATCGGGGCGTGGGCCGAGGCTCAGCGGCAGCAGCAGCGGCAGTACGAGGAGGCCCGGCGGCAGGAGGCCAGACGACAACGGGAGTACGAGCGGGACCAGCGGGCCCGGGAACGCGACCTGGCGCGGATGCACCGGGAACAGCAGGCCGCGTACCGCAGGCAGCGGGAGGCGGACGCACTGCGCCGCACCGAGGAGATCGAGGCCCGGGTCGCGGAGTTGTCCGGGCTGTTGGCCGCCGGTTGCGGGGCACCGGCGTTCCGGGTGGCGGCGCTGCGGCGCGAGGCCGCGGTGGCGGAGTTCGCGCCGGGGCCGCTGGCCGTCCCGGTGCCGGTGCCGGACCCGCGGGCCTACGTCGCCCACGGCGGGGGCTGGGGGCCGGGGGCGCGGGCGCGGGCCCAGCAGGAGGCGCAGGACCGGTACCGGCAGGACTGGGAGACGGCCCGGCTCGCCGAGGAGCGCCGGCTGCGCGAACTCGCGGACTACCGGCACCGCTACGAGCAGTGGGCCGCCGGCCAGTTGGCCGAGGTGCGCGCCCACAACGAGGGCGTGGGGACGATGGCCGTCGCCCTGCGCGCCGGGGATCCCGACACGGTGGTGGAGTACTTCTCCGCCGCCCTGTACGCCAATTCGGTCTGGCCGGAGGGCTTTCCGCGGCAGGTGACGGCGGCCTTCGACCCGGGGCCCCGGCAACTCGTGCTGAGCTGGGAACTGCCCGCGCTGGAGGTCGTTCCGGAGAGCAGGTCCGCCCGGTACATGATCAACGCGGACCAGGTGAAGGAGAGTCCGCGTCCGGTCACCCAGCGACGCTCCCTGTACCGGGAGGTGCTCGCGCAGAGCGTGCTGCTGGCCCTGCGGGACGTGTTCGCCGCCGATGAGTACCAGGTGTTGGAATCCGTCGCGCTCAACGGCTTCGTGGACGACTACGACCCGGCGACCGGCCGGCGGGCCGAGATCGTGGTGGCCTCCGTGGTCGCGGAGCGGGCCGTGTTCGGCGGGCTGCGGCTGGAGCTGGTGAACGCCGTGGACTGCCTGGGCGACGCCCTGGGCGGCACCCTGTCGACCAAGCCGGACCAGCGGGCCGCGGTGCGGCCGGTGCGGACCCCGGAGCAGGTGGGCGTGGACGTGGTCAGCCACGGCGGGGGCGCCGAACCGGACCTGTTGGAGATGGACCCGCTGGAGTTCGAGGACCTGGTGGCGGAACTGTTCCGGGCCCGGGGCATGCAGGCCGTCACCACCCAGCGCTCGGGCGACGGCGGGGTGGACGTGGACGCCGTCGACCCCGACCCGATCAGCGGCGGCAAGATCGTCGTCCAGGTCAAGCGCTACCGCAACACCGTCCCGCCGAGCGCGGTGCGGGACCTGTACGGCACGGTGCAGGACCAGGGGGCCAACAAGGGCGTCCTGGTGACCACCTCGGGCTTCGGCCCCGGTTCGTACACCTTCGCCAACGGCAAGCCGCTGACCCTGGTGTCCGGCCCCGAACTCGTCGACCTGCTGCACATGCACGGACTGCTGGGGCGCCTCGGCGGCGGCCCCGCCCCGAGCACCGTCCCGGCGGCGCCCGCCTCGGCGGCGACCCTGGTGCTGCCGGTGGACCCGCCCGCCGGCGCCCCAGCCGAGGGGGCGGCGGGCGAGGAGTACAACGTGCTCGGCATGGACTGGTCGGGTGCGGTCGCCCTGGACGTGTGCGCCCTGGTCTGCCGGGGCGGCCGGGTGCTGGGCGACGACTGGTTCGTGTTCTTCAACAACCCCGGCACCCCGGACGGTGCGGTGCGGATGCTCGGCGGCTTCGCCGGCGACCGGGCCGCGGTGCGGGTCGCCTTCGACGCGCTGCCCGCCGGGGCCGACCGACTGGTGCTGGTGGCCGCCGTGGACCCGGAGGTCAACCCGGACGCCGACCTGGCCGGGTTCACCGGTGCCGGCATCCGGCTGCGGGACGCCGACGGCGCCGAACTCGACCGGTTGGAGGTCTCCGACGGCCGTCCCGCCGAGACGGCCCTGGTCCTCGGCTCGTTCCGGCGCCGGGCGGGCGGCGACTGGGACTTCGTGGTCGGCGGCAAGGGGTACGAGGGCGGGCTGGAGGAGCTGGTGGGGGACTTCGGCATCGACGTGGAGTGAGCCGCGGCGGCCCGGGCGCCCGGTACCCGCCGAACGGAGGGCACCGCCCGAAATTCGGGGGCGCCCCGCGCGGGACGCTCCCTAGGATCGGCCGGATGACCGAGAAGGCCCAGCCGCGTCCCCCGTTCGAGATCCCCGCAGAACTGATCGCCAGCCAGCACCGGTACAAGCGGGAGGCGGGTCGGGCGTTCATCGCCGACCTGCCCCGGCGCGCCGCCGAGTTCGTCGAGCGCTGGGAGCTGAGCATCACCGGCCCGGCCATGCACGGGATGGCGTCCCTGGTGCTGCCGGTGGACCGGGCCGACGGGACGCCCGCGGTGCTGAAGATGCAGGTGGCGGACGAGGAGAGCGAGCACCAGGGGCTCGCCCTGCGGCTGTGGGACGGCCGGGGGTGCGTCCGGCTCCTCGAAGAGGACGGGCGGACCACCACCCAACTGCTGGAGCGCGCCGACGGGGGGCGTTCGCTGGACGACGTGGCGGACTCCCGGGCCGCGGTCGCGGTGATCGGTGACCTGCTGGCCCGGCTGACCGCGGTCCCCGGCCCGGCGGGGATGCGCCACCTCGCGGACATCGCCGCGGACATGCTCGCGGCGCTGCCCGCCGCCCTGGAGGGGATCGACGACCCCGGGGCCCGGCGGGTGCTGGACGCCTGCGGGGAGGCGGTGCGGGAAGTGCTGCCCGAGCCGGGGGACCGGCTGCTCCACTGGGACCTGCACTTCGACAACGTCCTCGCCGCCACGCGGGAGCCCTGGCTCGCCATCGACCCGAACCCGCTGGTCGGGGACCCGGGCTTCGACCTGATGCCGGCCCTCGACAACCGCTACGAGGACGGCGAGACGCTGTGGCGCTTCGACCACCTCACCGAACGGCTGGGCCTGGACCGGGCCCGTGCGGCCCGCTGGACGCTGGCCCGGGTGCTCCAGAACTCGCTCTGGGACGTCGAGGACGGCGAGCCCCTCCAGGACGTCCAGCTGCGGATCGCCGAGCGGCTGCTCTCCCACCGGCTCGGCTGAGCGCCGGATCGTCCCGCCCTTCGGGAGCACTGGACCGCTGTCCGATACACGGGGTTTACTGCCGGCATGATTCGTACCGCCGCCCCCGACGACGTGCCCGCCGTCCACGCCATGGTCCGCGAGCTGGCCGACTACGAGAAGGCGCTGCACGAGGTGCGGGCCACCGAGGAGCAACTGCACGAGGCGCTGTTCGGGGAGCGGCCCGCCGCGTACGCGCACCTGGCCGTGGACGACGCGAGCGGGGAACCGGTGGGTTTCGCCCTGTGGTTCCTGAACTTCTCCACCTGGCGCGGGGTGCACGGCATCTACCTGGAGGACCTGTACGTCCGCCCCGAGCGGCGCGGCGGCGGCCACGGCAAGGCCCTGCTGACCGAACTCGCCCGGATCTGCGTGGCCCGCGGCTACGAGCGACTCGAATGGTCCGTCCTCGACTGGAACCGGCCCTCGATCGACTTCTACCGTGCGCTGGGCGCCCGCCCCCAGGACGAGTGGACCGTGTACCGACTGACGGACGAGGCGCTGGCCGCGTTGGGCGCGCCGGTCCCGGCCCCCTAGCCCGCGCGCCCGGGCCCGGCCGTGGGCCCGACCCCTGGGGAAGGCCGCCGTGGGTACGGGCCCCTCGCCCTCAGTCCGTCGTCCGCCGGTAGGTGCTGGTGACCACGCCCTTGGGGGTGGTGGCGGTGCCGGCGAGGGCCAGGGTGCGCAGGCCGCCGTCGGCGGGGAAGATGCTCTTGCCGCCGCCGAGCAGCACCGGCATCGTCATCAGCCGGAGTTCGTCGACGAGGTCCTCCGCGAGCAGGGTGCGCACCAGGGCGGGGCTGCCCATCACCAGCAGGTCGCCGCCCTCGACACCGGCCAGGGCGCGCAGTCGGGACACGGCCTCGTCGCCGGGGACCAGGGTGGTGTTCCAGGTGAGGTCCTCGGTGGTCAGGGTGCGGGAGACCACGTACTTGGGCAGGGCGTTCATCCGGTCGGAGAAGGGGTCGCCGGACCGCTCGGGCCAGGCACCGGCCATCACCTTCCAGGTGCGGCGCCCGAAGAGCAGCGCCTCGGCGGAGGACAGGGCGCCGTCGATGAAGCCGCCGAGGACCTCCGGGTCGAAGAAGGGGGCGGTCCAACCGCCGTGCGTGAAGCCGCCGTCGGTGTCCTCGTCCGGGCCGCCGGGCGCCTGGACGACTCCGTCGAGGCTGATGAACTCGCTGATCACGATGCGCACGGGACTCGCTCCTCTTCGATCACTTGATGTTGGCGACAGGACAGACCGCGGCGCGGCCCAGAACTCATCGCCCCGTGCCGTAGGAAATCACGAGGCCCACCGCGGTCAGGTGGCGGTCTCGCCCAGGGGCTGCCCGGCCGGGGTCGGTTGGCGCTGCGGACGTCCCGTCACCATCGTCCCGGCGATCACCGCGGCCAGCAGCATGATGCCCACGGCCCACCAGATGGCGACCGTGTAGCCGTGCACCACGCCCACGTTGGTGAGCCGGGCCACCGCCGCCGGGTCCCGGGCCTCCGCCGGGGTCAGCCGGGAGGCCACGTACGCGGTCGCGGAGCTGGTGGCGATGGTGTTGAGCAGTGCCGTCCCGATGGAGCCGCCCACCTGCTGGGAGGTGTTCACGGTGGCCGAGGTGACCCCGGCGTCCCGCGGGGCGACGCCCTGCGTGGCGGTGGCCATCACCGGCATGAACGTGGTGCCCATGCCCAGCCCGAGCAGCAGTTCCGCGGGGAGCACGTGCGTCGCGTACTCGGCGTGCACGGTCAGTTGGGTCAGGATCGTCAACCCGGCCGCCGCGACGATCAGCCCCGGCACCATCAGGGTCCGCGGGGGCACGTGCTGCATCAGCCGCGCCGAGACCTGGGTCGAGCCGATGATGATGGCCGCGGTCATCGGCAGGAACGCCAGCCCGGCCTTCAGCGGCGAGTACCCGAGCACGGTCTGGAGGTAGTAGGTGAGGAACAGGAAGGTGCCGAACAGCCCGATGGTGACCAGTGCCATGGTCAGGAAGCAGCCGGCCCGGTTCCGCTCCCGGATCACGTGCAGCGGCAGCAGGGGGTGCGGGGCGCGGCCCTGCCACCACACGAAGACGGCGAGCAGGGCGACCCCGCCCAGCAGCAGCCCCAGCACCAGCGGATCGCCCCAGCCGCGCGGCTCGGCCTCGTTGAACCCGTAGACGATCGCCACCAGCCCGCCGCAGCCCAGCACCACCCCGGGCACGTCGAGGCGGGAGTCCCGGTGTCCGGGGCGGTCGTGCAGCAGCAACAGGGCCCCGAGCACGGCGATCGCGGCGATGGGCACGTTCACGTACAGGCACCAGCGCCAGGACAGGAACTCGGTGAGCACCCCGCCCATGATCAGCCCGATCGCGGCCCCGCCGCCGGCGATCGCCCCGTACACCCCGAACGCCCGGGCCCGTTCCTTCGGGTCGATGAACGAGGTGGTCAAGAGGGAGAGCGCGGAGGGCGCGAGCAAGGCGGCGAACACGCCCTGGAGCGCCCGCGCCCCGAACAGCATGCCCGAACTTGCGGCGGCCCCGCCGAGCCCGGAGGCCGCGGCGAAGCCGATCAGGCCGATGACGAAGGTGCGCTTGCGCCCCACCCGGTCGGCGACCCGCCCGCCCAGCAGCAGCAGACCGCCGAAGGCCAGGGTGTACGCGGTGATCACCCACTGCCGGTCCGCGTTGGAGATGTCGAGGTCGCGCTGGGCGGACGGCAGGGCGATGTTCACGATCGTCGCGTCGAGGACCACCATGAGTTGGGCGAGCGCGATGACGACCAGCCCCCACCACCGGTGCCGGTCCGGGGCGCCCTCCGTCGCCGGTTCGCCTGCCGGGGCACCGCTCGGGGACGTACTCACCCTGTCAGAACACCACGGAACCCCCCGACCCGCATCCGCGGACTCCGGGCCCCGGCCGGTCCGGGGTCAGGGTTCCAGGACGACCTTGCCGACGGTGAGCCGGCCCTCCAGCTCCCGGTGGGCGCGGGCCGCCTCGGCGAGCGGGTACCGGGTCACGGCCGGTACCAGCGACCCCCGGGCGGCCAGCGACAGGGACCGCAGCTCCAGGGTGCGCAGCGGGTTCTCGCCGCCCGCCCGCTCCAGCATCACCGGCCCGAGCACCTCCCGGGAGCTGATCCCCCGCTCCTTCAGATACGTCTCGTGCGGCCGGTGGGGCCCCGCGTCGAGGGGGTCGGCGTGGCCGAACCAACCGAAGACGACATGGGTGCCCCCCGGGGCGAGCAGGTGCACGGCGGCCCGTGCGGTGTCCCCGCCGACCCCGTCGTAGACGATCGTCGCCCCGCGCGGGGTGCCGGGGCGCCCGGCGCCGGCGTCCAGGAACGCCCGCACGGTCCCCGCCCAGCTCGGTTCGCGGTAGTCGACGGCGAGGTCGGCGCCCGCCGCCCGGACCCGGGCGACCTTGGCCGCCCCGCCGGCCAGCCCCACGACCACCGCGCCCGCGTTCCTGGCGTGCTGCACGAGCAGGGTGCCCAGCCCGCCGGCCGCCGCGGGGACGACCACCACGTCGTCCGGGCCGGGCTCGGCGAACTGGACGATGCCCATCGCGGTGCGGCCGGTGCCGATCATGGCGACCGCGGCGGCGGCGTCCAAGCCCTCGGGCACCTCGTGCAACCGCTCGGCGGGCACCGCGATCCGCTCGGCGTACCCGCCCGGGTTCATCCCGATGTGGGCCACCACCCGTCGCCCCGCCCAGACGGGGTCGGCGCCGGGGCCCACCGCGCTGACGGTGCCCGCGACCTCGCGCCCCGGGACGGTGGGCAGCACGGCCGGCCCCGGCCCGGGGCCGGCGACGCCCTGCCGCAACACCGTGTCCAAGACGTGCACCCCGGCGGCGGCGACCTCGATCAGGACCTCGCCGGCCGCCGGAACGGGGTCCGGGACCTCCTCGAACAGCAGGTTCTCGGCGGGACCGAAGGCGTGCAGACGGATGGCGCGCATGGCGGACGACTCCTCGTGACCGGGGACGCGCCCCCGGGGGCCCGGGAGCGACGGTACGGCCCCACCCTGCGACCTCGACCAATCTTGAGGTCAAGGGGTGCCGACGTCGGCGGGCCGGTGCGCCAGGAAGCTGGCGATCCGCCAGGCCGACCCCGCCGGCGGTTCCTGGAGCAGCCGGGCGCCGACCACGAACCCGGCCCCCTCCAGCAACTCCCCGAGCCGGTCGGCGGGGGGCCGGTGGGAGTCGTACGACACCGGGCGGTCGCCGTAGGCGCGGGTCGGCCGCAGCCGTTCACCGGCGCCCACGTGGCCGGCCAGGTGCGCCGTCACCTCGCCCGGACCGCAGCCCAGGTCCGCGACCGGCCCCCGGTCGCCGACCCGCACCAGCTCCGCGAACGCGGCGAGCACCGCACGCGAGAGGGGTCCAGGGCGGTCGGGTCGGGGACGCGCTCGGCGTCGGCGGCGGCCACGGTGTCGTACGGTTCCCGCACCGCTGTCAGATGGGAGGGCTCGGCCATGCGAGGACCCTACGGACGCCGCCCGCGGCCCGCCCCCACCGCACGGCGGGTCCTACGCCCCGGGTAGCCCCGGAGCCGTCGACTCCGGTCCGTGGCCGGCGAGGTGGAGCAGGAGGGCGCACTCGTCCTCGGCCACCACGAACACCTGCTGCCCCCAGTGGGCGCCGAGCCGCTGCGCGACCTCGACCAGTCGACGGCGTTCCGGCGGCGAGTACGCGGGGAACCGGACCCGGCCCCGCTCGGCGATCACGTTGCCGAGCTCGTGGAACAACACCGCCCGCGTGCGCTGCTCCTCCTCCTCGGTCAGGGGTGTCGGGCCCCCTTCCACCGGTCGCAACCGGACGTTGTACAGGTCCCGTACCACTGCGCCGCCCACCGTTCGTCGAGTCCGTGCCGGAGGGACCATCCAAGCAGCGAACGGCCGCTGCCGCAGGGTGTTCGACCGCCCGCGACGGGTGCCGGCACCCGTCGCGGGCGGCGTCGATGTCAGTGGCGGGGTGCACGATGGACGGCATGACGCGCGACGCGGTGGTGAAGCCGGCCCGACGACCCCGGCTCGGGCAACCGGTGCTGGTGCCGTTCACCGGCACGGAGTGGGAACCGGACGGCGACTACGACGGGGTGGAGTTCACCGACCTCGACTGCACCCGCTGGGACGCCGGCGGGGCGCAGTTCCTCGAATGCCGGCTCGGGGGCCTCGTCCTGGACGAGACCCGGCTGCACCGGGCCCGGTTGATCGATTCGGTGCTCACCGCTCCCCGCGGCGTCGGCACCGACCTGGCCGGGGCCACCCTGCGGGACACCGAGGTGGTGGACGCCCGGCTCGGCGGGGTGCAGTTGTACGGGGCGGGCCTGGAGCGGGTGGTGATCCGCGGCGGCAAGATCGACTACCTGAACCTGCGCCAGGCCCGGCTGCGGGACGTGGTCTTCGAGTCGGTGGTGCTGGTCGAGCCGGACTTCGCGGGCGCGGTCTGGGAGCGGGTGGAGTTCCATGACTGCACGGTCAGGGAGGCCGACTTCCAGGCGGCCCGGATGATCGACGTGGACCTGCGGGGCGCCAGTGGGCTGGAGGACGCGCGCGGCATCGGCGGACTCCGCGGCGCCGTCATCAGTCCCGCCCAACTCCTCGACCTCTCCTGGCGGTTCGCCGCCGAGTTGGGGGTGCGGGTGACGGGGTGAGCGGGGTGCCGGTGCGGCCTGGCGGGTTCTCGTCCACGGTCACCCGTCCGGGTGCATATTCGGTGGACAGGCCGCCGGGTCGGCGGTGAGCGTGGACGGCATGCAGACGGAACGGACGACGCACCTGTGGGACGCTGACGCGGCACGCGACTACGACACCCCCGGAACCGGGATGTTCGCACCGGAGGTCCTCGGGCCGACCGTGGCACGCCTGGCCGGGCTCGCGGGGGAGGGGGCGGCACTCGAATTCGCCGTCGGCACCGGGCGGGTGGCCGTCCCGCTCGCCGAGCGCGGGGTGCCCGTCCACGGCATCGAGTCGTCCCCGGCGATGGTGGAGCGACTGCGCGCCAAGGTCGACGCGGCGACCGTCCCGGTGGCCGTCGGCGACATGGCGACCACCGTGGTGCCCGGCGAGTTCACCCTGGTCTACCTCGTCTACAACACGATCTCCAACCTGCTCACCCAGGCCGAACAGGTCGAGTGCTTCCGCAACGCCGCCCGCCACCTGCGGCCCGGCGGCCGGTTCGTGGTCGAGCTCGGCGTGCCCGAACTGCGACGGCTGCCCCCGGGCCGGGACGCCACGGTCTGGGGGGTCGAGCCCGGCTACCTCGGCCTGGACACCTACGACACCGTCCACCAACTGCTCGTGTCCCACCACTTCCGCTTCGACGAGACCCGGCGGGCACGACTGTTCCGCACCCCCCACCGCTACGTCTGGCCCGCCGAGCTCGACCTCATGGCCCAACTGGCCGGCTTCGCGCTGGAGGACCGGCACGCTGACTGGGCCGGCGCCGAGTTCACCGCCGACTCCCCCTCCCACGTCTCCGTCTACCGGCTCCCGCCCACCCCGTGACCGGACGCCCGGCCGCCCCTGGCGGCCGGGCGATGCCGTCCTCCTTGCCGGGGCCACCGGGGCGCGACGGTGCCGGTCGCACGGGCTAGCGGTCGGCCCCGGAGCCGAGGGCCCCCACGATCAGCCCGGTCAACGCCGTGACCGCTTCGCCGTCGGTCGTCCGCGCCCGGTTCAGCTCGTCGGCGATCGCCTCGGCCGCCCCCAGCAGGCCGACGCACCGGAGCCGGAGGGCTCGGGGTGCGAGGTCGGAGTACGGCGACAGCGCGGTGGCCATCAGGTCCGCGTAGCCGTCGCTCGACTCGTGCTGGACCGACCCCAGTTCCGGGCTTCCCTTCAGCGCGGCGGAAACGGCGATGAGTTCCGGCATGTCGGTGGCGCAGGCGAAGTAGGCGGTGCTGATGACCCGGGCGACCGCGCCGGCGCCGGGCGCGGCGTCCCGCAGTGCCCGTGTGATCGCGGCCCGGTGGCGTTCGTCGAGTCGGCGGTGGAGCGCGAGCAGCAGGCCGGGGCGGGTGGCGAAGTGGTCGTAGGCGATCGGCCGGCTCACCCCGGCCTCCTCCGCGAGGGTGACCAGCGTCAGGCCGTCGGCACCCCGGGCGCGCACGATCGCCACGGCGGCGTCGAGCAGTTGCTCCCGCCTGGCCGGCTTGGACAGGCGGGTCGGTGTGGTGGCCATGGTCCTCCCTTGCGTTCTCGTCCCACGTTAAGCTACAAAACGTAGGCTACAAAATGTAGCTTCATGTGGATGCGAGGGGGACCCGCAGTGGGACGGCCGGAATCGGTACTGATCTTGGGTGGTACGGGCCAGGCGGGCACGGGGGCCGCCGCCCTCCTGCGGCAGTGGCACCCGGACCTGCCGCTGACGATCGCGGGTCGCGACGTCGAGCGCGCACAGGAGGTGGCCGATGCCCTCGGCGCCGCGACGGCCACGGGCATCGATCTGCGGCGCGGCGATCTCGGCCTCCCGGCCGACCGCCCCCACTCGGCGGTGGTCGCCGCGCTCTGGGACGACCAGTTGCACGGGCTGCGCTACGCGCAGCGCCGCGGGCTGCCGTACCTCAGCATCTCCAGCGGCCTGACGGACATCGCGCCGGAGGTCGTAGCGGGCGCCCAACGGGCCCACGCCGCGCCGATCCTGGTGGCCAGCCACTACTGCGCCGGTGCGGTCGTCCTCGCGGCACTGCACTCGGCCCGGCGGTTCGACCGGATCGACACCGTCCGCATCGGCACCGTACTGGACGAACTGGACACCGGCGGGCCCGCGGGGACGGCGGATCTAGCGCGGTGGTCCACCGCCACCACGGCGGGCCTGGTGCGCCGGGACGGCGTCTTCACCTGGGTCTCCGACCCCGACGCACGGACGCACGTGCGCAGCACCGACGGCGTCGACCTGCCCGGCCGGCACATCGCCGTCCTCGACGTACCGAGCCTCGCCCTCGCGACGGACGCGCTCCACGTCCGCTTCGCCTTCGCGGTCGGCGAATCCGCAGGCCGACGCCGCGGCGGCCCCGCGTCCTTCGAGGCCCGGATCGACCTCGAAGGAACGGACCGGGCGGGCGCACCGATCAGCACGAGCCGCTACCTGGTCCACCCGGCAGGGCAGCGCCCGCTGACCGCGACCGGCATCGCCCTCGGCGTCGAGCGGTTGCTCGGGCTGCGCGGCGAAGCCGTCGCACCGGGCCTCCACACCCCCGAAGCACTGATCGACCCGGCCTACGCGGTCGAGCGGATGGCGGAGACCGGCGCCGTCCTCGTCGGCCCGCCCGGCGACGACTGAGCCCCGCCCCGGAGGAACCGCACCCCTTGCGTTCCCCCTGCCGGCGGAGCGCTCAGGGCAGTCGCGGGAAACGGGACTGGAGGGTCCACACCGCCGGGTTGTCGGCCAGGTCCTCGTGCAGGTCGACCAGGTCGGCCACCAGGTCGTGGAGGAAGTCCCGCGCCTCCCGGCGCAACTCGGAGTGCGCGAAGGACAGCGGCTTCTCGCCCACCGGGCGCCACTCGGCCTCGATCTCCACCCACCCGAAGCGCCGCTCGAACAACAGCCGGTCCGTCGACTCCGTGAAGTCCAGCTCCGCGTACTGCGGCTGCGCCGACCGGGACCCCAGCGGGTCCCGGTCCAGGCGCTCGACGATGTCGCACAGCGCCCAGGCGAAGTCCAGCACCGGCACCCACCCCCAGGCGGTGGCCAGCTCCCGGTCCTCCTCGGTGTCCGCGAGGTACACGTCCCCGCAGAACAGGTCGTACCGCAGCGCCCGCACGTCCGCCCGCCGGTAGTCGGTCTGCGGGGGGTCGGGGAAGCGGGGGGAGAGGGCGTAGCCGATGTCGAGCACCCCTCATGGTCCCACGGCCGCCACCGCTGCCCGGCCCGGGCCGGCGGCCCTCAGGGGCGGCGGCGCACCACCGGGCCGGTGCCCCCGAGTGCCCGGCAGCCCGTACGCCGATCCGAGCCAGGGGCCCAGCTCGCCCGCGGCCCGCACGGGGTCGGCGCCCGGCAGCGCCGCCCGGCGGCCGTGCCCACCCCGCCCGGTCCCGTGCCGACAGGGGAAGCGTCCCCGCGCCCGTCGTCCGTCCCCCTCGCCGTCGACTGCCGCGGTGGTCCCTCGGCCCCGGGCGAGGGTCAACGGCCGGCGGCGGCTCCGCTCCTCCGGTCCGCGGGGGAGGGCCGGTGCCGCCGGGGGAGCCCTACGCCAGCAGCCGCCGCTCGGTGGCGACCGCCACCGCGCCGGCCCGGGTGTCGACCCCCAACTTGTCGTAGATGCGGCCCAGATGGGTCTTCACGGTGGCCTCGCTGATGAACAGGGCCCGGGCGATCTCCCGGTTGCCCAGGCCGCGCGCCAACTGGCCGAGGATGTCCCGTTCGCGGTCCGTCAGCGAGGGGCGCGGGCTGCGCATCCGCTCCATGACCCGGCTGGCGACCGGCGCCGACAGCGCGGTGCGGCCCTGCGCGGCGGCCCGGATCGCGGCGAACAGCTCCTCGGGGCGCTCCGCCTTGAGCAGGTAGCCGGTGGCCCCCGCCTCGATCGCCCGGGTGATGTCCGCGTCGGTGTCGTACGTGGTGAGGACGAGCACCCGGCCGCCGGCCGCGGAGATCCGGCGGGTGGCCTCCACCCCGTCGATGCCCTCGCCGAGTTGGAGGTCCATGAGGACCAGGTCCGGGGCCAGCTTCGCCGCCATCGTCACCGCCTCGTCCCCGCCGCCGGCCTCGCCGACCACGTCGAAGTCGGGCTCGCTGCCGAGCAGGGCGAGCAACCCGGCCCGGACCACCGCGTGGTCGTCGCAGAGCAGCAGCCGCACCGGGCCGGTGCCGGCTTCGACGCCGGGGGCCCCGGGCGGTGCCGAGGGCTCGGGCGGTGCGGAACGGGCACGGTTGCGGGGGGTCATCGGGGCTCCGGTGCGACGGGGGCGGGCAGGGGGATCGACACGGTCAGGACCGTGCCCTCGGACGGGGCCGACTCGATGCTGAGGGTGCCGCCCAGCGCACGCGCCCGGGCCCGGATGGCGGGCAGTCCGTGCCCGCGCACCCCCGTGCCGGCCGCGGGCACCTCCTCGGGGACGAAGCCCCGCCCGTCGTCCGCGACGTCCAGCACGATCTCGTCGTCCAGGCAGGTCAGGGTGAGCGCCGCGGCCGTGGCTCCGGCGTGCTCGCGGACGTTGGCCAGCGCGCCCTGGGCGATGCGCAGCAGCGCCGCCTCGGTGCGTTCGGGCAGGGCGGTCGGAGTGCCCTCCACGTGGAACCGGACCGGGAGTTCGGCGCGCGACTCGCGGGCCGCGACCCGGCGCAGCGCCGCCACCAGCCCGCCGCCCTCGGCGAGGTCGGCGGGGGCGAGGTCGTGGACGAAGCGGCGGGCGTCGGCCAGGCTGCGTTCGGCGATGGCTGCGGCGGTGCGCACATGGGCCCGCGCCTTCGCCGGGTCGCCGTCCCACACCCGGTCGGCGGCCTGGAGCAGCATCCGTTGGCTGGACAGGCCCTGGGCCAGGCTGTCGTGGATCTCCAAGGCGAGCCGCTGCCGCTCGGCCAGGGTGCCCTCGCGGCGTTCGGTGGCGGCGAGTTCGCGACGGGTGCGGATCAGGTCGTCGATCAGGTCGCGCTGCCGGGCCGCCTGGCGCTGCATGTGCACGAACCCGGCGGTGGCGATGGCCGCCACCGCCGGCGGGGCGAGCAGCAGGTTCGGGTCGAAGCTGTCCGCGAGCCGCCACTGCGCGGCGACGACGAACGCGGTGAGCACGGCGATCAGCACCAGCGCGGGGCGGGCCGGCAGGGTGCGCAGCCCGGTGTAGAAGAGGGGCACCGCGCACCAGGCGAAGCTCGGCGCGAGCACCACCAGGACCACCCACACGGTGACGACCAGCCCGAGCCACGGCACCACCGAGGTGCGCGCCCGCCCGCCGGTCCCGCGCGCGGCACCGGCGGGGGAGGCGCTGCCGAGGGCCGGGCCGAGGACGTACAGCAGGGCGAGCGCGACGGACAGGGCGATGATCCACGGGGTGCGGGGCTCGCCGGGGTGGCGCAGCAGGAACCGGGCCAGGGAGGCGCCCAGCAGCAGGAAGAAGGCCGTGTGCATCACGGCGGCCAGCCAGCGGGCGTCCGGATCGGCGACCGCGGCGGCCGGGGGCGGGGTGGCCCCCGGGCGCGGTGCGCCCCGGTGGACCGGTTCGGTTTCCGGCATACCTCCCATTGTGACCCGGTGCCCCGGCGCCGGGGTCATCCGATCGGTCGACCCCGGGGTCGACCGTCCCGCGCCGTCGAGGTGTCCGGTACGCCGACGGGAACGGCCCCGGTCCGGCCCCAGGATCGAAGCAGAGCCGGTCGCCACCGCACCGGCCGGCCCGACCCGGACCACCGGAACCGGTCGCCCCCGCCGAAGGACAGGACCCGTCACCATGAACCACCCGCTCGACACCCCCGAGACCACCACCGACGCCGCCGCCCCGCGCCACCGGGCCAAGGGCCGCCTCTCGCGCCGGGCCGGGATCGGCGCCGGGGTCGTGGCCCTGGCCGCGCTGGGCGCCGGCACCTTCGGCGCCGTGTCGGCGAGCGCCGAGTCCCCGGCCGCGTCCAGCCGCTCCACCGTCACCTCGGACGCCTCCAACCGGCACCTCCAGCAGACCACGCACCTCACCGTGGACGCCGCGACCCGCGCCGCCCAGGCCGCCCTGGACGCCGCCGAGCGGGAGAACCAGCGGGTGACCGTCGCCGTGGTGGACCGCAACGGCAACACCCTCGTCACCCTGCGCGGCAACGGCGCCGGCCCGCAGTCGTACGAGTCGGCGGAGAAGAAGGCGTACACCGCCGTCTCCTGGAACGCGCCCACCTCCGAGCTGGTCAAGCGGCTGGCGCAGACCCCGAACCTGAAGGACATCCCCGGCACCCTGTTCCTCGGCGGCGGCGCGCCGGTCACCGTGAAGGGCGCCCCGGTCGCGGGCATCGGCGTCGCGGGCGCCCCGTCCGGCGACCTGGACGAGAAGTTCGCCAAGGCCGGCGTGGCCGCGCTGAACCGCTGACCGCCGCCCGCCCGGACACCCCGGCCCCCCTTCCGTCCCCCTCGGCGGGACCGGGGGCCGGGGCCTCGGCACGACGGGCGGGGCGGCCGCGCGGTGCCTAGGATCGCCCCGTGGACCCCGCCCGCCGGAACCGGCCCGGCCGCCCCCGCCCGGGCCCCCTCGCCACCTGCTGCTGCGCGCTCCTGCTGCTGGCCGGCTGCACCCTCCCCGCAACGGGGTCGGCGACCCGCCCCGATGCCCGGGACACCGGGGCCGCGGGGGCGGGCGACCCGTACTTCCCGCTGCTCGGCAACGGCGGCTACGACGTCGCCCACTACGACCTCGACCTCACCTACCGGCCCGAGGACCGGCACCTCACCGGCACCGCCACCGTCACCGCCCGGGCCACCCGGGACCTCGCCGCCTTCCACCTGGACCTGCTGGGCATGACGGTCGAAGCGGTCACCGTCGACGGCGAGCCCGCCGCCGTCCGGCGGGAGGGCCAGGAGTTGACCGTCCGGCCGCGCACCGCCCTGGTCCGCGGCGAGGAGTTCCGCACCACGGTGCGCTACGCGGGTCGGCCCCGGAGCGTCACCGACCCGGACGGTTCCCGGGAGGGCTGGCTGCCCACCGCGGACGGGGCGATCGCGTTGGGCCAGCCCACCGGGTCCATGACCTGGTTCCCCGGCAACCACACCCCCGCCGACAAGGCCGCCTACGACATCGTCGTCACCGTCCCCGAGGACCTGACCGCGGTGAGCGTCGGGGCACTGCGCTCCACCCGGACCGCGGACGGCCGCACCACCTTCCACTGGCACAGCCCGGAGCCGCTCGCCAGCTACACCGCGACCGTGGGCGTGGGCCGCTACGAGGTCACCGAGTCCGTGCTGCGCGCCCAGCCGCGCACCGAGGCGGACGGCGCCGGCGGGGCCCGCCGGACCCTGCCCCTGCACACGGCCGTCGACCCGCGGGAGGCGGCGGCGGCCCGCGGGGTGCTCGCCCGGGTGCCCGAGGTCATCGCCTGGGGCGAGCGCACCTTCGGCCCGTACCCGTTCTCCGCCGCGGGCTCGATCGTGGAGCGCGGCGGCGACGCCGGCTACGCCCTGGAGACCCACACCCGCCCGGTCTACCCGGGGGCGCCGGACGTCCTCCTCGTCGTCCACGAACTGGCCCACCAGTGGTACGGCAACTCGGTGACCCCGCGCACCTGGCGGGACATGTGGCTGAACGAGGGCTTCGCCACCTACGCCGAGTGGCTGTGGGACGAGGAGCACGGCGGGCGGAGCGCGCAGAGCGTCGCCGAGGCCCTGTACCGGGGCGACTACTACGACGAGGGGGTCGAGCCGGGCGCGAACGAGGCGGTGTGGGCCTTCCCGCCCGCCGACCCGCCGGGTGCCGCGGACATCTCGCAGGCGCCGGTGTACCAGCGGGGCGCGCTGGTGCTGCACCGGGTGCGCCGCACCATCGGCGACGACGCCTTCCGCGCGCTGTTGCGCGACTGGCCCGCCCGCCACCGGCACGGCAACGCGGACACCGCCGCCTTCACCGCCCACGTCGAACGCGCCGCCCCCGAGCACCGCGCGGCCCTGCGCCGGGTGTGGGACGGATGGCTGTACGGCGAGGGCAAGCCGCCGCGGCCCTGACCGGCCGGAGGCCCGCCCCGGCCGGCGGCGGCCGGGGACCGTCCCGGGCGGCCGGGACCCGCGGACGCACGACGGCCGGGCCCCGCAACCGGTGGCTGCGGGGCCCGGCCGTCGTACGGCTGCTCAGACGTTGACGCCGAAGTCCTGGGCGATGCCCACCAGACCGGAGGCGTAGCCCTGGCCCACCGCGCGGAACTTCCACTCGGCGCCGTGGCGGTACAGCTCGCCGAAGACCATGGCGGTCTCGGTGGCGGCGTCCTCGCTGAGGTCGTAGCGGGCGATCTCGGTGCCGCCGGCCTGGTTGACGATGCGGATGTAGGCGTTCCGCACCTGGCCGAAGTTCTGGCTGCGGGACTCGGCGTCGTAGATCGAGACCGGGAAGACGATCTTGTCGATGTCGGCCGGCAGCGCGGCCAGGTTGACGTTGATCGCCTCGTCGTCGCCGGCGCCCTCACCGGTGCGGTTGTCACCGGTGTGGACGATGGTCTGGTCCGGGGTCTGCTTGTTGTTGAAGAAGACGAAGTGCGCGTCCGAGTAGACCCGACCCTGGTTGTTCACGGCGATGGCCGAGGCGTCGAGGTCGAAGTCGGTGCCGGTGGTCGTGCGGACGTCCCAGCCGAGGCCCACCGTGACGGCGGTCAGGCCCGGTGCCTCCTTGGTGAGCGAGACGTTGCCGCCCTTGGACAGGCTTACAGCCATGGGGATGTCCCTTTCCTCGTGAAGTGTCGGGTTTCGTACTCTGGACGAAACTACCGTCATCCCTAGCAACGCCGCGCGGGTGCCCCCGGGTTCCTGACACCCCTCCTTATCTTCTCCGCGCCTTGCGCCCCGACGGTCTCACCGGCCGCCCGGGACACCCGTGCCTCCACCGGAACGGACGCACCGGCCGGGGGAGTGGGCGGGACGGGCGCCCGGCAGCGGGAAACGGGGGTGACGGCCGGCCGTCCGGGCGGGACCATGGACGGCATGTCCGGTCCTCATGTCATCCGCGGTTCGGTCCTCCTGCCGGAGGCCGAGCTGATGTGGCGGTTCTCCAGGTCCTCCGGGCCCGGCGGCCAGCACGTCAACACCACCGACTCACAGGTGGAGCTGCGCTTCGACCTGGCGCGGACCACCGCCCTGCCCCCGGTGTGGAAGGAACGCGCCCTGGCCCGGTTGGCCGACCGCCTGGTCGACGGGGTCGTCACCGTACGGGCCTCCGAGCACCGTTCCCAGTGGCGCAACCGCGAGACGGCGGCGGTCCGGTTGGCCGGGCTGCTGGCCGAGGCGACCGCCCCGCCGCCCAAGCCGCGCAAGGCCACCCGGATCCCACGGGGCATCAACGAGCGGAGGCTGCGGGAGAAGAAGGCCCGCGCCGAGACGAAGCGGGGCCGCTCGGGCCGCGACTGGGGCTGAGCCGGGCGGTGGCGGGGCCGAGCTTCCGGCACGGGCGCCCGGGTCCCCTCAGCGGCGGTCCTGGTCGAGGTACTCCTCGACCTCCTCGGGGAGGCCGCCGCCGTCGCGGACGGTGAGCAGCCGGGGTCCCTCCTCGGGGCCCTCGACGGCCAGGGCCGCCTCGGGGTCCAAGCCCTCGACCGCGTGCAGGGTCCAGGCGCCCGGGTCCTCGGTGCCGGTGCCGCGGCCGGTGTCCTCGCAGGGGGCCGAGGACCCGGTTCCCACCACGGGGCCCACCCCGGCCCGCAGCGGCCCCGCGTCCTCGTAGACGCGCGCATCGAACCGCACCCGCAGCGGGCACGCGGGGGCGGGCAGATGGGCGGTCCCGGACGGTTCCGCCCGCTGCGCGTCGGAAGTCGACGCACTCCCGCTGCATCCGGCGGACAATGCGGTGAGGGTGATCGCCCCTAATGCCGTGCCGATGTGCGCCCTGTTCTTCCGTGCCGGCCGACCGGCTGTCGAGGAATTGTCCATACGGATATCGAAGGCCATTCGGGCGACCCGCGCCAGAGCCTCGCGAAAGAAATTCCCGACGGTCGACGTCCTTATCCGTTCGGGTGTGCGCGATACGGAGGGGCCGTCTTTCGGGGGGCGGTCAGAGGCCCGCCGGCCGGGGCGAGTTCGACCCCAACAAGGCTGTGGAGCAAGGCTGTTCGTCCCGTTCCGGGAGCCCGGCGCCGGCCCGGCCGTCGACCTCGAAGGCTCGCGGGACGACCTCGCGGGCGGGCAGCGGCGGGTATGTCGCCCGTGTTTCACGTCCGGCGCGGAGGCCGAGAGCCGGCATGACGTGCATTTCTCTTCCCCGGCGCCCGGTGCGGAAGGCCCGCTGGCTGGAATTCAGACTTTCGCGCAGGGAAAACTGCAAGATCCGGCCATGTGCGGAAGAGTGGGACGCTTTCGCGGAATGCCGTATTCCATCCGTTTCCGCCGGTCGAGGGCCCCGTCCCGGCTCAGCCCAGTCGGCGGTAGCGGCCCCGGAAGTAGGCCAGGGGCTCCCCGTTCGGGCTCGGGAGGTCGGCGGTGAGGACGCGGCCGATGACGAGGGTGTGGTCGCCGGCGGTGACGCGCTGCTCCGTCCTGCACTCCAGGGTCACCAGCGCGCCCCCGACCAGGGGAGCCCCGGACGCCTCGCCCCGCACGTAGGGGATGTCCTCGAAGAGCAGTCGGTCGCTGATGCGGCCCCGCATGGCGAACCTGCCCGCTATGTGCCGCTGGCTCTCCGCCAGCAGGGACACCGCCCAGTTCGGCTGCTCGGCGAGCAGGTCGTCCATGCGGGAGCCCTCGCGCAGGCTGATGAGCACCAGCGGCGGTTCGAGCGACACCGAGAGGAACGCGGTCGCGGTCATGCCGACGTCCTCGCCGCGGGGGCCCTCGGGCGAGAGCGGCGGCTCGTGCGCGGTCACCAGGACGACCCCCGCGGCCAGCCGGGACAGTGCGGCGCGGAACTCGTCGTGGGTCACTCCCCCAGGATGCCCGGCCGGGGCGGTGGCGGGGGAGGACGGCGCGGTGGAGGAGGTGTTCAGCACCCCGCCACGCTAGCCGTATGGCGCATTTCGGCACATCGGCCCAGCGATCGACGATGGTCCTAGGTCCTTCGGACGGGTTTCGTCGCTGCGCGGGCGGCCAGCGGGGTACCGTCTGCGTACCCCACGAAGGGAAGCGGATGTGTATACCCAATGCCGTATGTATCCAAAACCCTTATCTGCGATTTCCGGGAGCATATTCGGAAGTGCCGAGTGCGCCCCCTCCCCCTCCGAACGGCTCCCCCGGGCTCCCCACGAAACGCCCGTCAAATGGGGCCTCTACGGCCTCGCGCTTTGCCCTCAGCAAACGAAGCGCGCGCTTGTCTATGCGCGTCAATCGGCATATTCGGCTGATGTGATATGAGTCACACGGCCGATTATTTGCTGACCCTGTGTACCGGGCGGACAGCTCACTGTGATTCAGTGACGGGGACGCCGTGCTCAGGTGTACTCGGGTGCACCCGGCCGAAGAGAGAACCTGGAGTAGCCGCAGACGTCTCGGGGAGGGCGAGCATGGACACCGAGTCGGAGCCGTACGTCCGCCTGGCGACCCTGCGACAGCTGCACCAGGTCATGGCCGACATGAACACGGCCCGCAGCCTCGCCGACACCGTCCAGACCGTCGCCAACGGCGTCGTCACCGGACTGAACTACGAGCTGGCCGCGGTGAACCTGGTCCGCCCGGACGGCGACCTCGTGGTGGCCGCCTTCGCCGGCAACGCCGACGCCGAAGCCATGATCACCGGTCGGGTCGGCTCCCGCGCCGCCTGGGACCGCCGGCTCGGCATGGGCGAGCGCTGGGGCAGCCTCATCTTCATCCCGCACAACGAGGGCTGGGTGCTCGACGAGGACGACGTCCCGCAGTGGTACACCGACGGCCCCGAGCCCCGCTTCGAGGACGAGTGGCACCCCGCCGACCGCCTCCTCGCCCCCCTCTACGCCAACGGCGGCCTCCCCGGCGAACTGATCGGCGTGCTCTCCGTGGACCGTCCGCGCAACGGGCGGCTACCCGGCGCATGGGGGCGCGAGGCGCTCCAGATGTACGCCTTCCAGGCCGCCATTGCGATAAGCAACGCCCGACTGCGAGCAAACATGCAGCGCGCGCTCGTCCGGCTCGAACGCGAGCAGCAGGCGCTGCGCGCCAGCGAGGAGTCCTTCCGCCAGGCGTTCGAGTACGCGCCCAGCGGCATGGCCATCGCCGAGATGGGCGGCGACCAGCACGGCCGCATCCTGCGCACCAACGACGCGCTGTGCCGGTTGCTCGGCCGGCCGGCCGCCGCGATGCGCCGCTACTCCTTCTCCGACCTGGTGCACCCCGAGGACATCGGGACGCTGCTGCGGACCTCCGCCGAGGGCGGCCGCGCCGAGCTGCGGCTCGCCCGCCGCGACGGCACCTACCTCTGGGTCTCCCTGCGCAACTCCGTCGTCGCGGACGCCGCGGACGGCCCGCGCTTCCTGCTCACGCACGTGGAGGACATCGAGGAACGCAAGCGCCGCGAGCTGCAACTCGCGCACCGGGCCAGCCACGACGCCCTCACCGGGCTGCCCAACGCCGCGGAGCTGCGGTCCCGGCTGTCCTCCCGGCTCTGCCGCCGCCCCCAGGGCAGCGCCAGTTCCCGGGCCGCGGCCGGGGAGTCCGTGGACGCGGCGTACGGCGGTCCCGGAGTGCAGGACTTCGACCAGGCGGAGGCGCTCGCCGAGCGGGCCGCCCGCGCCGCCGAACGGTTCGAGACCCCGGCCGGCGAACCCGTGGTGGGCTACGACCACGTGCACGTCGTCGCCCCCGAGGGCGGCCGGGACGACGGGACCAAGGGCCTCGCCGTCCTCTTCTGCGACCTCGACGGCTTCAAGTCGATCAACGACCGGTTCGGCCACCACACCGGCGACGCCGTCCTCATCGAGGTGGCCCGCCGGCTCACCAGCGGGGTCCGCGACGGCGACACCGTGGCCCGCCTCGGCGGCGACGAGTTCGTCGTCCTCGCGGACGGCCTCGGCAGCGCGGACGCCCAGGACCTCGCGGTGCGGCTGCGCAACGCGATCATCCCGCCCATCCGCGTGGACGGGCGGGGCGTACGGGTCGGCGCCAGCTTCGGCATCGGCTGGGCGCGCTGCGGGATGACCGCGGAAGAGGTGCTGAAGTCCGCGGACCAACTGATGTACGTGGAGAAGCGGGCCCGGGCGAAGCAACAACGCCGCGCGGGCTGACACGGGTCTCCCCGGGTGCGTGCGTTCCGTCCGGCCAGGACGCACGCCCCGCGGGGGCGGCCTGGCGAAACCATTCTGCGCGCGTAGGCGTCGGTGCGGGTATGACACGACGACTGTTCCCGGCGGTCCGGCTCCGGCTCCCCGACCCCGTCGGTCTGCGCGCCCTGGCGCGCTCCCGGCGCGCCCAGCGGTGGCTGGTGCAGGCGGCCATGGTCGCCTCGGTCGTCGGCCTGGCACCGGTCACCTGGATGCACCTGGCCGCCGAGGACGCGGTCACCACGGTCGCCGAGGTGCCGCGGCAGGAGGTGGCGGTGGTGTTCGGGGCCGGGCTGCGGGAGGGCGAGCCGTCGCCGTACCTGGCGCACCGGCTGGACGCGGCGGCGGAGCTGTACCACGCGGGCAAGGTCCGGGTGGTCCTGGTGACCGGGGACAACGGGCGGGTGGAGTACGACGAGCCCGACGCCATGCGGACGTACCTGACCGGGCGCGGGGTGCCCGACGGGCACGTCGTCAGCGACTACGCCGGCTTCGACACCTGGGACTCCTGCGTCCGGGCGAAGAAGGTGTTCGGCGTGGACCGGGCGGTGCTGGTGACCCAGGACTTCCACATCCGCCGGGCGGTGACGCTCTGCCGTTCCGCGGGGGTCGAGTCGCACGGCATCGGGGTGAGCGAGCCGCTCGACGCCAGTTGGTACGGGGGCAAGGCCCGGGAGGTCCTCGCCGCGGGCAAGGGCGCGCTGGACGTGCTGCTCGACCCGGCCCCGCGCTTCCTGGGGGCGCAGGAGGAGGGCGTCCGGGAAGCGCTGGTCACGGCCGTTCCGTGAGTCGGGCCGCGGCTCAGTCGAGGACGCGTCCGCCGTGGTAGTGGAGTTCGTAGGCGCGCACGCCGTCGGCGGTGCGGATGTGTTCGACGCCGCGGAAGCGGGTCACCGTGCCGGTGGTCTCGTCGACGTAGGTGTAGGGGCCGGTGGTGTGGGTGTGTCCGCCGAGGAAGCGGCCCTCGGCGTAGAGGGCGGACAGCGCGGCGGTGATGACCTCCCCGGCCGCCGCGGCGTCGATGTCCTCGGTGAGTACGGTGCCGTAGTAGTTCATGCCCCAGACCGCGCGTCCGGCGAGGTGCACGGTCTCCTGCCCCAGGAAGTCGGTGCCGCCGAAGTAGCTGTCCCGGTAGACCAGGTCGCCCTCGCGGTACTCCAGGTCGTGGGATCCGGCCCGGGACGGGTCGGTGCGCCCGCCGCCCGTGACGTAGGTGGCGGCCTTGGCCCGGACGACGAACGCTTCGAGTGCGGCCGGGTCGAGCGGTGCGGTAGTGGTGTCCATGGCAGTGGTGTAACACGCGGGTCCGACAGTGCCCGGAGGGTGCCACGGGCCGTGGAACGGGGGGTATGCCTGCTTCGTCACCCTTTACCATGGAAGTTTCCGGTGCGGTGCGGAGGTGGGGGGAACCGTCACTCAATGGGATGAGTCGGAACGGGTAGGCTCGCCCGCATCACGCGTGCACTGGACCATGCTGAGGAGTGACCCAGGGATGACCGCCGGAGACAACGGCAGCAAGCCCGCGGACGACGACCCGTTCGGCTATCTGTACGCCGACGGGCAGGCGGCCGGGGCCACCCCGCCCAGTGGTGGCGGAGGCTACGGCTACCCGGGCCCCCGCTCCTCGTACCACCAGGTGCGTCCGGTGGGCGAGCGCCAGTACAAGGGACCGCAGCAGCAGTACGCCCAGCAGCCCCCCGCCCACGGCCAGGTCCCGCCGCAGCAACCGCCGTACGGTCAGCCGCCGTACGGCCAGCAGCAGGTGCCGCCCGGCCCGCCGGCGGCACACGGGGGTCCGGGGGGCGGCCGGGGGCGCGGGCCGAACACCCGGGGCATCCTCATCGGCGCGATCGCGGTCCTGGCGGCCGTGGTGGTCGGCATCGGCGTGGTCGTGCTGAACGGCAAGGACGACGACAAGACCCCGGCCAGTGCGGACAGCACCCCCTCGGCGCCCGCCCAGGGCGGTGACGAGGGCGAGGAGGACAAGGCCCCGAAGGGCGACGGCGACGAGAAGACGCCGGAGCCCGGCGAGCTCCCCCGGCTCGACGCCAAGGCGCTGAAGCAGGAGGGGGGCGTCACCACCTCCAGCGACGTGTCGGGGGCGAAGGCCGCCGGCGGGGTGTACGTCACCGGCTTCAACCAGGTCGGCGCGGCGGTCACCTGGACCCTGGACGACATCGCGGAGCCCGGCAAGTACACCGTGTTCGTGGGCTACACGGTGCCCGGCAAGGACGCGAACGCCACCATCACCGTCAACGGCACCGCCCAGAGCAGGCCGTTCAGCCTGAAGAACTACGCGAACGCCGCCGAGGGCGACCGGGCGAAGGGCTGGACCGAGTCCTACGGCTACGTGGAGCTCAACAAGGGCACCAACACCGTCAAGTTGTCCTGCGAGGAGGGCAACCAGTGCGACGCCGACCTGGACCGGGTCTGGCTCGCCAAGGGGTGGGTCACCAGGGGCTGAACCCCGACCCGTGCGCGCCGGCGGCGATCCGTCGCCCGCCCCCGCGGTGGCGGGCGCGTTCCGCGGAAGGGTCGGCCCGGGGTGCTTGTCGGGAATGTCGGTGCCGGTGAACGGAACGGCCGTCCGTGACTACGGGTTCGACGTAGAAGGATCGTCTGTTCGACGGATAGTCTGGCGTGAATCAGTGCTGCCCGCAGCCGCCCGGCACCGGGTGGGGCGGCCATCGGATCGGCGCGGCCGGCGTCCGTGCGAGGGCGGGGAGTCCGGGCGTCAACGGAGGATTCACACGACCGTGGACACGCAAGGCCGTGACAGGGCGGACGGCATCGACCCCGCGGACCAGTGGGTGAAGAACCCGCGGACCGGTGAGTACGAACTGCGCCTGCCCTCGGACCCCGCACCGCCGGACGATGCCTCCGGCGGCGCCTCCCCGGCCGGGGGAAGGGCCCGTCCGCGGCCCCGCAGGGAGGGTCGTCCGGTGCCCGCCCAACGCAGCCGACGGACCGTCAGTTCCCCTGCCGGGAAGCGAGTTGACGACACCTCGCGGGCGGGTCGGCGCAAGCGGAAGAACGCCGGGGGCAGGAATTCGGGCACCCGGAAGGCCCTGTTGTGGACGGGCGGCGTCACGGCCTTCGTAGTGGTCGTCGCGGGCGTCGGCGGCTATCTCGTCTACGAGCGGCTCAACGGCAACATCGACGCGCTGGACGTCGGGGACGCCGCCGAGGGCGGCAGTTTGAAGGACGGCCCGCTCAACATCCTGCTGTTGGGCACCGACAAGCGCAGCGGCAAGGGGAACACGGGGTACGGGGACCGGAAGAACTCCTCCGGCCATGCCGACACCACCCTCTTGCTCCATGTGTCCGAGGACCGCAGCAATGCCACGGCGGTGAGCATTCCGCGGGATTTGAAGGTCGACATTCCGGACTGTCCGACGAAGCAGTCGGACGGGACCGAGAAGGTGATTCCCGGGGTCCTCGACCGGAGGTTCAACGAGAGCTTCGGAGTGGCCGGCCGCGATCCGGGGTGCACCATGCGCACCGTCAAGGAGATCGCCGGAGTGCCGATCCACCACTTCATGATGGCGGACTTCAACGCGGTGAAGGAGTTGACCCGGGCGATCGGCGGCGTGGACGTCTGCCTGGCGAAGCCCATCAAGGACGACGAGTCGAAGCTGGACCTGTCCACGGGGCCGCACACCGTCCAGGGCGAGCAGGCGCTCGCCTTCGTCCGCAACCGGCACGGCCTCGGCAACGAGAGCGACCTCGACCGCATCAAGATGCAGCAGCAGTTCGTCGCCTCGATGATCCGCAAGATGAAGGACGAGGTCCTCGGCGACGCCAAGCGGATGTTCGACCTGGCGGACGCGGCGACCAAGGCCCTCACCGTGAACAAGGAGATCGGCGACGTCCCGAAGCTGACCGAACTGGCCCGGGAGATCGGCAAGATCAACGTCAAGAACATCACCTTCACCACGGTCCCGGTGCGGGACAACCCCGCCGAGATCGTCAAGGCGACCGTCGTCCTCGACGAGACCAGGGCGCCCCAGATGTTCAGCATGCTCCAGAACGACGTCTCCTTCACCGAGGTGAAGCGGAAGAAGAAGGCGGCCAAGAGCAAGCAGGACGCCCTCCTCAAGGGCCCCCGGGCGCCCGCCGACCAGGTCCGGGTGGACGTGTTCAACGGCAGCGACACCCGGGGCGCCGCCCAGCGCACCCTCGACTGGTTGCAGAACACCAAGGGCGTCGCGAAGTCGACGAACCGGAGCAACGCCCCGCAGAAGCAGCCGAAGACCACCCTGGCCTTCGGGGCGAACCAGCTGGAGCAGGCCAGGACCCTCGCCGACTACATGGGCCTGCCCGCCGCGGGGCTGCGGCCCGGCACCGCGGACGCCGACCCGATGGAGCCCATGGCCCTGGTGCTGGGCGCCGACTTCAAGGGCGCGGGCGTGCCGATCACCGGGCCGACGAAGGCCCCCGAGGGCGTGCAGCGGGTGGAGGCCGACAAGAAGGTCTGCGCCCGGTGAGCCCCGGGCCGGTGCTCAGACCGGCTCGGCGGTGACCCGGACCCGGTCCAGGTACGCGGTGTAGGCGGCGGCGTCGAACTCGCCCGCGACCGGGGCCCGTACCGTCGCCGCCGACAGGGCGACCGCACGGGTCAGCCGGACCGGCCAGGGGACGCCGTCGACCAGGGCCGAGAGCAGCCCGGCGACCGCCGAGTCGCCGGCCCCGGTCGGGTTGCCCTTCACCAGACCCGGCGGCACCGCCCGCCAGCGGCCCTCCGGGGTGACCGCCAGCAGCCCCTGCGGGCCGAGCGAGGCGATCACCGCCCGGGCACCCCGGCGGCGGACCTCCCGCACGGCCTGCTCCGGGTCGTGGGAGCCGGTCAGTTCGGCGAGTTCCTCGGCGTTCGGCTTCACCAGGTCCGGGCGGGCGGCCACCCCGCGGCGCAGCGGTTCCCCGCTGGTGTCCAGCAGCACCGGTACGCCCGCGGAGCGGGCGGTGCGCACCAGTCGGGCGTAGGCGCCGACCGGCACGCCGGGCGGCAGGCTGCCACAGAGCGCCACCGCCGCGGCCCCGGGCACCAGCGCGTCGTAGCGGTCGAGGAGGGCGTTCCACTCGGCGGCGGAGACCAGCGGCCCGGGTTCGTTGAGCTGGGTGGTGTCGCCGGTCACGGCGTCGACGACGGCGATGGTGCGGCGGGTGGCCCCGGCGGTCGGCACCAGGGCGTCGGTGATCAGTCCGCCCTCGTCCAGGGCGACCAGCCCGGCGCGCATCGCCCGGCCGGTCTCGCCGCCGGTGAACCCGGTCACCGTCACCCGGTGGCCGAGCGCGGCCAGCACCCGGGCCACGTTCAGGCCCTTGCCGCCGGGCCGCTCGATGACCTCGCGCACCCGGTGCGAGGCGTGCGGGCGCAGGGACGGCACCCGGTACGTCAGGTCGAGCGCGGTGTTCAGCGTGACCGTCAGGATCACCGTGGGCCTCCCCCGGAAGGCGGGTGCCCGAGGTCCCCCGGGCCGGGGCCGGTCGGACGGTCCGACCGGGTACAGACCTGATCATGCCAAACGGGCGGCGGCCGGCACAGACCGCTCCGCCGACCGCCGCCCCGCTCTCCCGCGCCCGCGGGGGAGGTCAGCCCAGGGCCGGCTCCACGATCCACTCGCCGCGGCGCATCACGCCCTTGAGGGCGAACTCCTCGTCGAGGACGACCAGGTCGGCGTACTTGCCGGGCTCCAGGGAGCCCACCTCGTGGTCGACGCCCAGCAGCACGGCCGGGTTGGCGGAGATCGCCCGGACCACGTCCTCCACGGGCAAGCCGTCGACGGTCACCGCACGCTGGAAGGCCCGGTCCAGGGTGAGCGTGGAGCCGGCGATGGAGCCGCCCTCCACCAGACGGGCCACCCCGTCCTTCACCTCCACGGCCAGCGGGCCGAGCCGGTACTCGCCGTCGCCGAACCCGGCCGCGTCCATCGCGTCGGTGATGAACGCCACCCGGGCGGCGCCCGCGTGGTGGAACGCCAGCTCCAGCGCCGCCGGGTGCAGGTGCGTGCCGTCGTTGATCAGCTCGACGGTGACCCGGGGGTCGGCGAGCAGCGCGGCGATCGGCCCGGGGGCCCGGTGCCCGAGCCCCGGCATCGCGTTGAACAGGTGGGTCGCGACGGTCGCCCCCGCGTCGATCGCCTCCACGGTCTGCTCGAAGGTGGCGTCGGTGTGGCCGATCGCGGCGATCACCCCGTGCTCCACCAGCAGCCGCACCGAGTCGAGGCCGCCGGGCAGTTCGGTGGCGAGGGTGACCATCTTGGCCCGCCCGCGCGCCGCGTCCAGCAGCTTGCGGACCTCCGCCGGGTCCGGGTCGCGCAGCAGGTCCTCGGCGTGGGCGCCCTTGCGGCAGGGCGAGATGAACGGGCCCTCGAAGTGGACGCCCGCGATCTCGCCCTGCTCGGCGAGTTCGGAGAGCAGTCCCGCCTGCTGGGCGAGGGCGTCCATGTCGCCGGTCACGGTGGAGGCCACGAGGGTGGTGGTGCCGTGCAGCCGGTGGGTGTGCACGGCGTGCAGGATCTCGTCCGCGGTGCCGTTGGCGAACGAGGTGCCGCCGCCGCCGTGGTTGTGCATGTCCACGAACCCGGGGACCACCCAGTGGCCGGTCAGGTCGAGGGCGGGCGCGGGGGCGGCGCCGGGGCGCGCGGGGACGATCCGGTCACCGTCGACGGTCACCTCACCGCCGTCCACGATCCCGGTGGGCAGCACCACCCGGGCGCCGGCGAGCACGTTGCTGGGGGCCATCAGGCGGGAACCTCCGAGGAGTCAGCGGTTCCGGATCCTCGTGATCCGGAACGGGATGCCTTGCCTTTCTTCGTGACCGCCTTGCCGCCCTTGCCGGTGCCCTCGCCCTTGCCGCTGGCCTTGCCCTCGCCCTTGCCCGCCGCGCCGCTCTTGCCGGGCCGGCCCTCCGCCTTGGTGGGCTTGGCGGCCCGGGCCCCGGTGCCCCGGCGCGCCGGGGCGGTCGGGGCGGTCGCAGGAGCGCCGCCGCCGGCGATGACGAGGTCCCAGGCGAGCAGCCCGGCCCCCAGGCACCCGGCGCTGTCGCCGAGGGCCGCGGGGACGATCCCGGGCATGCGTTGGAAGGTCACGCGCTGCGCGACCGCCGCCCGCAGGGGCGTGAAGAGGGTCTCCCCGGCTTCGGCGAGTCCGCCGCCGATGATCAGCATCCGCGGGTCCAGCAGGGTGAGCGCGGTGACCAGCCCGTCCGCGAGCGCGTCCACCGCCTCCTGCCAGATCGCGACGGCCCGCGGGTCGCCCGACTCGACGGCCTTGGCGCAGTCCGCCGCGTCCGCCGTCGGGTCGTCCGCGGCCTTCGCCCAGGCGCGGCTCACCGCGCCGGCCGAGGCCAGCCGTTCCAGGCAGCCGCGCTGGCCGCAGCCGCACTCGGGTCCGCCGGGGCGGACCACGATGTGCCCGATCTCACCCGCGTAGCCGTGGGCTCCGGGTTCGATCCGCCCGTCGATGCCGATGGCGCCGGCGATGCCGGTGCCGAGCGGGACGAAGAGGAACCGGTCGGCGCCCTGGCCCGCGCCGATCCGTCCCTCCGCGAGTCCGCCGGTGCGCACGTCGTGGCCCAGGGCCACCGGTACGCCGTCGAGCCGTGCGCTGAGCAGCTCCCGCATGGGGACGTCACGCCAGCCGAGGTTGGAGGCGTAGACGGCGACGCCGGCCTCGGCGTCGACGATGCCGGGTACCGCGACACCCGCGGCGGAAGCAGTGACGCCGAAGTTCTCGACGCCGTACGCGCGCAGGTCCGCGGCGAAGTCGAGGATGCCCTCGACGACGGCCTCGGCGCCGCGTTCCCGCCGGGTGGCCCGGCGGCACGTGTAGAGGAGCGTTCCGTCCTTCGCCACGAGGGCGGCTTTCATCCCGGTCCCGCCCACATCCAGGGCGATGACGTGTTCTCCGGCCGGGGGTCCGGGGGGTGTCTCCCGGGTCGTTGCAGTCACGGAGGACAGTGTCGCGTGTAGACGCCCAAGAGGTCTAGTCCAGTTGCGGTACATCACCATGGTCACCGAACGTTGTCGAAGTGATACGGCACGGAGCTAGACCCCTTCCGAGGCACGGCACCAGACTCGCCGCCAATTGATCCACAGGACCCGTCGTCGGGGGCGACGACGGGTGCTTGAGCGTGGGAGCACAACGTGCTAGATCGGAAAAGGACTCTGATCGCGGCGGGGGCCGTGCTGATGATGTCGACGACGGTACTGACAGGATGCGGAGGGGGCGGCGAGCCGGGCAACACCACACTGACGCTCATCGCGGCGGACTACGGGAACTCGGTGCAGAACAGCACCACCACCTACTGGGACGAGGTCGTCGCCGACTACGAGATGGACCACCCCGACACCGAGATCGAGGTGACGGTCCTGCCCTGGACCGAGGTCGACGCCGAGGTCAAGAAGCGGGTGGCGGAGGGCAAGGCCCCCGACATGGCCCAGATCGGCGCGTACTCGGACTACGCGGCGGACGGCAAGCTCTACGACGCGGACGAGCTGCTCTCGCTCAGCGTCCGGGGGGACTTCCTCCCCACCCTCAGCGCCGCCGGGCGCATCGTCCGCACCCAGTACGGGATGCCCTTCGCGTCCTCCACCCGACTGCTCTTCTACAACAAGGAGCTGTTCGCGGAGGCCGGCATCACCAGCCCGCCCCGCACCTGGGAGGAGCTGAAGGACGCGGCCGTCCTCCTCAAGGGGAAGGGCGTGCGCTACCCGTACGCCCTGCCGTTGGGCCCCGAGGAGGCCCAGGGCGAGACGCTGATGTGGCTGCTGAGCGGCGGTGACGGCTACACCGGCGACACCGGGGACTACGTCCTCGACTCCGCCACCAACGTCCGCACCCTCACCTGGCTGAAGGACGAGCTCGTCGGACCCGGGCTGGTGGGACCCACGGCACCCGCCGAGTTCGACCGGGCCGAAGCCTTCGAGGCGTTCACCCGCGGCGAGGTCGGCATGCTCAACGGCCACCCCACGCTCATGCGGATGAGCAAGGGCAGCAACGTCGACTACGGCATGGTCCCGATGCCCGGCCGCACCGGCCGGAGCACCACGGGGCTCGGCGTCTCCGACTGGATGCTGGCCTTCAAGCAGAACGGCCAGGGCGAAGAGATAGGGAAGTTCCTCGACTTCGTGTACGCGAAGGAGAACGTCCTCGACTTCTCCCGACGCTACGACCTGCTGCCGGTGACCAACTCGGCGATCAACGACATGGCCGAGAGCAAGGGGGACGCCGACCTGCTCAACTTCGTCGACGGGCTGCGGGACGCCCAGCTGTACCCGGTGGGCAAGACGTCGTGGCCGCAGGTCAGCGCCGACATCAAGAAGAACGTCGGGGCGGCGCTCGCCCCCGACGGGGACCCCGCACAGGTCCTCGGCGGCATCCAGCAGCGCGCCGTGAAGGCCGAACGCGCCGAGAAGTGAGGCCGGCGGCACCGTGACCGCGACGCCCCCCGCGCCGCTGTGAGGTGCGGGGGGTGTCGCACCTCCCGGTGGGTTGTCGCACCTCCCCGGTAGGTTGGGGACGTGGACGAAGGGGCGGCGGAGGAGTTGGGCGAGCGCGAGCGCGACGTGCTCGCCCTCGAACGGCAGAGCTGGTCCGGCCCGGGCGCCAAGGAACGCGCCATCCGGGAGCGGCTCGGCATGGCCCCCGTCCGCTACTACCAGCTGTTGAACGCCCTCCTGGACGACGCCCGCGCCCTGCGCCACGACCCGGTCACCATCAACCGGCTGCGCCGCCTGCGCGACACCCGCCGCGCCGACCGCTGACGCCCCGGGAGGGGCGCCGTGCCCCGGCCCGGCGCCCGCGCGACCGGACGTTGGGCCTCCGCACCCGGCCGCCTGCATAGTGGGTGACCCGGTGCCCGCGGCACCAGCGGCCCCGAGCGGGCCGACCGCGCGCACCAGCCGACGAAGGGCGAAGGCCATGGCGTTACCCCCGATCGACACCAGCCGACCGCATCCCGCCCGGATGTACGACTACTACCTGGGCGGCAAGGACCACTACGAGGTCGACGAGGAGGCCGCCGAGCGGGTGGTGTCCGTGGTCCCGGACGCCAAGCGGCTCGCCCGGGCGAACCGGCGGTTCATGCACCGGGCCGTCCGTCACCTGGCGCAGCAGGGCATCCGCCAGTTCCTCGACATCGGCACCGGCATTCCGACGGAGCCCAACCTGCACCAGGTGGTCCAGGGGGTCAGACCCGACGCCAGGGTGGTGTACGTCGACAACGACCCCGTCGTCCTCCGCCATGCGGAGGCGCTGCTGCGTAGCACGCCGGAGGGGCGGACCTCGTACGTGCAGGCGGACGTGCGGGATCCGGAGCGCATCGTGGCGGAGGCCCGGGAGGTGCTGGACCTCGCCCGGCCGGTCGCCCTCTCCCTGGTGGCGCTGCTGCACTTCGTCCCGGACGAGTTCGACGCCTACGGACTGGTCGACGCCCTGACGGCGCCGCTGGCACCCGGCAGCAGCCTGGTCCTCACCCACGGCACCCTCGACGGGGGCGACCCCGAGGAGGTCGCCGCGGTGGTCGAGGTCTACCGGAAGGGAGGCATCCCGTTCCGGCTGCGGACCCGGGAGGAGTTCGTCCGCTTCTTCCGGGGGTGGGGGCTCGTCGAGCCCGGGGTGGGGGCACCCGACGCATGGCGCCCGGACCCCGGGGACCCCGTCCCCGGGGCGGGCGATCCACCCGGGTTCTACGTCGGCGTAGCCCGCAAGTGACTGCCGGGGCCGTCCGGCGCCGTCCGCCGGGAGGGCCGGCGTCGGACGCAGGGGCGGTCAGGGGGTGTCGGGCAGGGGAGGTGGCGGGGGGAGGACGGCAGGGGTTGCCATGCCGTTGTCGTCCAGGGCCATCTCGTCCAACTCGACGCTACGGACGAGCACTCCGGGGAAGTGCTCGAACCGTCCCAGCGCTTCGGCGATGGCGTCCGTGAGGTGCTCGGCGTCGAACGAGCACCAGAACTCGGCCGAGTTCGGCCCCGTGACCAGGTTGATCAGCCCGTCGCTGAAGACTTCCAGGCCGTCCAGGGTGTCGGACTGCTCCGGAGTGAGCGGTCCCTGAAGGTGCAGAGTGAAGCGCCAATTACGCACAGTTCGCATGCTTTCGAGTGAATTGTTCAATGTCCCTCGCCTCGTTGCCGGCGTTCTTGGGTGTGCAGTACACGATGAAGCTCGCGTTGCAGGGGCAGCAGAGCACCCACCCCCACCGGTGCCGGTTCTTGTCGTGCGTCACCTTGAGCCCGGCCCGCTCCGCGCGCTTCAGCGTCGCCTCGATGTCCTTCTTCTGGCGCCTGTCTCCCAGAGCCACGGACCAGGGGTACCGCCGCACGGGCGCGCGCCGGGCGGGAGTGCGGGCGCGTTCACCCGCACGTGGGTCGAGTGCCGTCGGTATTGACGGACGTGCGAGGTCCACGGGGAAATCCCACCCCGGCCCCGACGGCCCGCTGCCGCGTCGCCCCGGCCGGGCTCAGTCGACCGTCTTGACCACCCGGGCCGGCACCCCCGCGACCACGGTGCCGGCGGGAACGTCCCGGGTGACCACCGCGCCGGCGGCGACCACCGCGCCGGCGCCGATGGTCACCCCCTGCGTGACCACGGCGGCGGTCCCGATCCAGACCTCGTCCTTGATGACGATCGGGGCGAAGGAGAGGTGCTCGCGGCGCTCGGCCAGGGGCAGCGGATGGCCTCCGGTGACGAGGCTGACCTTCGGGGCGATCATCACGCCGTTGCCGATGCGAATGCCGCCCCGGTCCATGAAGGTGCACCCCTGGTTGACGAAGACGTCCTTCCCGAACGTCGTGTTGAGCCCGTGCTCGGTGAAGAACGGCGGGTAGATCGTCACCGACTCCGGCAGCGGAGCACCGAACACAACGGAAAGGAGTTCCGCGCGAGCCTCGGTGTCGCTGAACGGAAGCATGTTCAACCGGGACGTCGCCTCGGTCACCTCCACGATGCGCTCCACATGACGCGTGAACTCCGCTGTCTGGACGTACATGACCTGCTCGGTGCGGGTAGACATGCGCCTCATCCCACCACCGCACGGAACGCTCGATCAAACAACCAGGACCACCGCAGACACCACCGCTGGTTGTGCACCTAGGGTGGGGGCGTGGATGTTGAAGCACTGCGGACGTTTGTGGCCGTCGCCGAGACCGGCCTCTTCCAGGCAGCCGCCGACGAACTGGGGGTCAGCCAGCAGGCGGTCTCCAAGCGGATCGCGGCACTGGAGGGGCAGACCGGGGTCACCCTCCTCGTGCGGACCTCCCGCGGCTCCCGGCTGAGCCTGGACGGGCAGGTCCTCCTGCCGCACGCCAGGAAGGTGCTGGCCGCCCTCGAACAGGCCGAGCGGGCGGTGCGCCCCGGTAGCCGTCCCCTGCGCGTCGACGTCCTCCACCGGCGCATCGCCCCCGCTCAGGCCGTCCACCGGTTCTACCGCTCCCGCCCCGGGACGGAGCTGGACGTGCTCACGCTGGGCGAGGAGAACGCCGCCGAGGCCGCCCGGGCGGTGCTCGAAGGGACCGTCGACGCGTCCTTCCGCGCCCTGCCGGCGGACGGGGTGCCGGCCGGGATCAGCACCGAGCGGCTCCTGGACGCACCCCTGGAACTGTTGGTCGGCCCCGGCCACCCGCTGGCCGACGCGCCCCGGGTCCGCCCCGCGGACCTGGCCGGCCACCGGATCTGGGTCCCCGGGATCAGGCCGGACACCGAGTGGGCGGCGTTCTACCGCTCGTTCTCCGAGGACTTCGGCCTCGGCATCGACGCGCTCGGCCCCCACTTCGGTGACGAGGCCCTGATGGACGCGCTGGCCGACTCGGCCTCGCTGGCCACCCTCGTCGGCAGCGGAGACCGGTACCTGTGGCCCCTCGCCCACGACCTGCGGCGCATCCCGTTGCACGACCCGACCCCGGTCTACCCGCACCTGCTGCTGTTCCGCAGCGGGGACCGGCACCCGGTGCTGACCGCGCTCCGCGAGCACCTGCGCGCCGTGAGCCCGAGCACCCCGCCCGACGCGTGGGTGCCGGACTGGGCATGAGAGCGCGGGGTGAGACCTCTCCCCGCTTCCTCGGCGTTCGCCTCTCAGCGGGCTGCCGGCTCGTGCGGGCGGGCGGCGACGGCACCATGGCGCTGAAGGCGGTTGATTCCGTGTCCGCTACTCACCGGGGGACCGCATCCCCCTGGTGCGGGCGATGCTCGCCCCGGCGTCGGAACCGAGGAGTTCGAGGGCCTCGCGGGCACGGTCCGGCTGGGTGGAGGAGGCCAGTACGCCCCCGCTGAACGTCGTACGGATCGCGGAACCACCCGGGAGGGGGCCGACGACCACGACGCCGGGAAGGCCCATCAGTTCGCTGTGTTGCTGGAAGGCCAGGTCGGCCTCGCCGGAAGCCAGGAGGCTGCCGGCGGGGACGCCCGGCGCCGCCTGGACGAGCCGGTCCCGGAGCGTGTCGATGAGCCCCGTCCGGGCGACCAAGTCGACGAGGGCCGTGCCGCTCGGACCGGTGGAGTAGGCGATCCGCCGTGCGGACAGGAGGGTGTTCCGCAGGTCGGCCTCCGTCTCCAGGGCCGGGAGCGGAACTCCCTGCGGTACCGCGGCGACGACCTCCGAGAGCCACAGGGGGCGAGCCGTGCCCGGCAGGACGTGGCCTTCCCCCTCCAGTGCCGCCAGGGCTCCGGCGGCGAGGACGAGCAGGTCGGCCCCGGCGCCCTCGCGGACGCGCCGAGCGGTCTGGACCCCGCCGGCGGCCTCGAAACGCACCGGGATGCCGTGGACGGTCCGGATGTGCTCGGAGAGCTCGGCCAGGACCGGTCGGGTCGCCATCGAGGACAGTCCGGAGATCTCGCGGCTCACTGGGGCTCCTTGGTTTGCGGACGGGCGGCGGGCGCACACGGTCCGGCTGCTCGGCCGGTCTGTGAGACTGGCGGCATGAGCACGACCCAGACCACGGCGGCGGGAAAGGTCCTCAAGGTCCTCGCGGCCTTCGACCGCGAGCATCCCTCGCAGACCCTGTCGGAGATGGCCCAGCGTACGGGGCTCGCACTGAGCACCACGCATCGAGTGGTGGCCGAGCTGGCGGGCTGGGGGGTGCTGGAACGGGCCGAGGACGGGTCGTGGCACGTGGGCCTGCGGCTCTGGGAGATCGCCTCGGGGTGCCCCCGCACGCAGATCCTGCGGGACGTGGCGCTGCCGTTCATGCAGGACCTGTACGAGGCGACCCACGAGAACGTGCAGCTGGCGGTGCGGGAGGGCACCGAGCTCGTGTTCGTCGAGCGGATCGCCGGGCACCGGTCGGTGGAGCTCCTCACGACGGTCGGCAAACGGTTCCCGGTCGCCTCCACCGGAATGGGGCGGGTGCTCCTCGCCCACGCGCCGCGGGAGATCCAGGAGGAGGTCCTCGACTCGCCGCTGCGTGCGTGGACCCCGCACACGATCGTCGATCCGAAGGCGCTGCGGGCGCAGTTGGACCGGATCCGCCGTGAGCACGTCTTCGTCAGCGACCGGCAGCTCTCGGAGAGCACGGTGGCGGTGACCGCACCGGTGCGCATCGGCCGGGCCGGGCCGGTGAGCGCCGCGCTGGGCATCGTGTTCGCGGCGCCGGACGCCGGGCGCTCGCGCGGGCTGCGCGAAGCGTTGCTGCGGGCCGCCCACGGGATCTCCGACGAGCTCGGCCGACGTGCCCGTACGGCCTCCTGAAGGGCGCGGACCGGGGCAGGTTTCCGCCTGACGGAAACGATGGCGACTGGACGGCGGATCGGCTGCCAACGTGCGTGGTGGCCACCACGTTCCCCGCCGCTCAGGAGTCGCCATGACCGATGCCCCTGTCGACACCGTCGCCTCGGTCCCCGTGGCCGTCGTCGGCGCCGGCCCCGCCGGTCTGATGCTGGCGCACCGGCTCGGGCGCGCGGGGGTCGGGACGATCGTCCTCGACACCCGTACCCGGCACGAGATCGAGACGACGCAGCGGGCGGGCATCCTGGAGGCCGACGTGGCCCGGGACCTGATCGAGACGGGTGTCTCCGACCGGATCCTGCGGGACGGCCACGAACACGAGGGCACCGAGCTCCGCTTCGGCGGCCGGGCGCACCGGATCCACTTCAAGGAGCTGGTGGGCGAGTCGGTGTGGCTCTACCCGCAGACCGACGTGTTCACCGATCTCGCCGACGCCCGGGAACGCGACGGCGGCACGGTCCACTTCGGTGTCGGCGACACCGAAGTCCTCGACGTCACCACGGACGCCCCGCGGGTGCGCTACACCACGGCCGACGGCTCCCGGCACGAGATCCGCGCGCGGTACGTGGTCGGCGCGGACGGGTCGCGGAGCATGTGCCGCGACCTGGTGCCCGAGGAGCGGCGGGTGCGGTACGGCAAGGACTACCCCTTCGCGTGGTTCGGCATCCTGGCCGCGGCGCCGACGAGTGCGCCCGAGCTGGTCTACGCCCACTCCGAGCACGGCTTCGCGCTGATCAGCCAGCGCACCGAGTCGGTGCAGCGGATGTACTTCCAGTGCTCGCCGGACGAGTCCGTCGACGCCTGGTCCGACGACCGGATCTGGGCGACGCTCCAGGCGCGGGTGGCCGGCGAGGACGGCTTCCGCCTGAAGGAGGGCCCGGTCCTGGAGAAGACGGTGCTGAGGTTCCGCTCCTTCGTGCAGGAGCCGATGCGCTGGGGTTCGCTGCTGCTCGCCGGGGACGCGGCGCACACCGTGCCGCCGACCGGCGCCCGCGGGCTCAACCTGGCGCTGCACGACGTGAAGGTCCTCGCCGACGTGCTGGTGCGGGCCCTCGGCGGCGGCGGGGAGAGCGTCCTGGAGGAGTACCAGCAGCGCGCGCTCCAGCGGGTGTGGCGGGCGCAGAACTTCTCGTACTGGATGACGCGGCTGCTCCACACCGCGCCCGGCGCCTCCGCCTTCGACCTGCGGCGCCAACTCGGTGAGCTCGACAACGTGGTGGGCACGCACGCCGGACGCGCCTACCTCTCGGAGCAGTACACCGGCTGGCCCGTCAGCACCCGGGGCTGACGTCTCCGCCCGCCGGGCGTCCTCCGTCCGCAGTTCCCCCGCCGCCCACCCCGGCCCGCCCGGTCCGTCCGGCGCCACTCCTCCAGGAGCACACCCATGATCATCGACTGTCACGGTCACTTCACCACCGCCCCGCCGCAACTGGCGCAGTGGCGCGAGCGGCAGATCGCGGCGGCCGACGGGCACGGCCCCGTCCCGGACCCCGACGAGCTGGTCATCACCGACGACGACCTGCGCGCGGCGATCGAGGGCAACCAGTTGCGGCTCATGGACGAGCGCGGCATCGACCTCACCGTCTTCTCGCCGCGCGCCAGCTTCATGGCCCACCACATCGGTGACTTCGCGGTCTCCTCGGCGTGGGCACGGATCTGCAACGACCTGGTCCACCGCGTCAGCCTCCGCTACCCCGACCGCTTCGCGCCGGGCGCGATGCTGCCGCAGTCGCCGGGCGTCGACCCCGCGACCTGCCTGCCCGAACTGACCCGTGCGGTCGAGGAGCTCGGCGCGGTCACCGTCAACCTCAACCCCGACCCCTCGGGCGGGCGTTGGACCGCGCCGCCGCTGACCGACCGCAGTTGGTACCCGCTGTACGAGGCGATGACGGCGTACGACGTCCCCGCGATGATCCACGTCAGCACCTCCTGCAACCCGGCCTTCCACACCACCGGCGCGCACTACCTCAACGCCGACACCACGGCCTTCATGCAGCTGGTCCAGGGCGACCTCTTCGCCGACTTCCCCACACTGCGGTTCGTGATCCCGCACGGCGGCGGCGCCGTCCCGTACCACTGGGGCCGGTTCCGGGGCCTGGCCATGGCGCTGGGCAGGCCGGACCCTCAGGCGCTGCTCGACAACGTCCTCTTCGACACCTGCGTCTACCACCAGCCCGGCGTCGACCTGCTGACCCGGGTGATGCCCAGCCGGTCCGTCCTCTTCGCCAGCGAGATGATCGGCGCCGTCCGCGACGTCGACCCGCTCACCGGCCACCACTTCGACGACACCAAGCGGTACGTCGACGCCACCGCGCACCTGTCGGACGAGGAGCGCGCCGCCGTGTACTCCGGCAACGCCCTGCGCGTCTACCCCCGTCTCGCCGCCCGTCTCGCCGCGGCCGGCCGCTGACCCCGTCCCTCCAGGAGGACCCATGGAACACACCGAGATCGGCGTGGTGCACACCGCAGTCGACCGGGCCGCCCCCGACGCCGTCGCCGCCCTCTCGGCGTTCGGTGTCGCGACCGTCCACGAGGCGATGGGTCGGGTCGGCCTGATGCGCCCCTACCTGCGGCCCGTCTACCCCGGGGCCCGGATGTGCGGCACGGCCGTCACCGTGCTCCTCCAGCCCGGCGACAACTGGATGCTGCACGTGGCAGCCGAGCAGATCCAGGACGGGGACGTCGTGGTCGCGGCCTGCACGACGGAGAGCGAGGACGGCTTCTTCGGCGAACTGCTCGCCACCTCGTTCCGGGCCCGCGGCTGCCGGGGCCTGGTCATCGACGGCGGCGTCCGGGACGTCACCGACCTGGAGGGAATGGACTTCCCCGTCTTCTCCCGCGCGGTCAACGCCAAGGGCACGGTCAAGGCCACCCTCGGCTCCGTGAACACGCCCGTGGTCTGCGCGAACGCCCTGGTGCGCCCCGGTGACGTGATCGTCGCCGACGCCGACGGAGTCGTGGTGGTGCCGCGCGAGCGCGCCGCCGAGGTGGCCGCCGCCTCCGCCGCCCGCGAGGCGAACGAGGAGGGCAAGCGCGCGCAGTTCCGCGCGGGCCGTCTCGGCCTGGACCTGTACGGCATGCGCGGCCCGCTGGCCGAGCTCGGACTGCGCTACGAGGACTGAGGGCCGACGATGACGACGAGCTACGAGAAGACGCCCGGCTGGCTGGACTGGTACGCCGGTCCGAGCCGACCCGGGTTCCAGGTGCCCGAGGGCGCCGTGGACGCGCACTGCCACGTCTTCGGCCCGCACGAGGAGTTCCCGTACGCGCCCGAGCGCAAGTACACGCCGTGCGACGCGTCCAAGGAGCAGTTGTTCGCGCTCCGCGACCACCTCGGCTTCACCCGCAACGTCGTGGTGCAGGCGACCTGCCACGGCGCCGACAACACCGCCATGGTCGACGCCCTGCGGGCCTCCGGCGGCCTCGCCCGGGGGGTGGCGACGCTGCGTCCCGACGTCACCGACGCCGAGGTGCGGGAACTGCACGAGGCGGGCGTGCGCGGCGTCCGGTTCAACTTCGTCAAGCGGCTGGTGGACGCGGCCCCGGAGCAGGACCTGCGGGACATCGCCGAGAGGATCTCCGCGTACGGGTGGCACGTCGTCGTCTACTTCGAGGCGGCCGACCTGCCCGAGCTGCGGGACTTCTTCCTGTCGATACCGGTGCCGCTGGTCGTGGACCACATGGGTCGCCCGGACACGTCGAAGGACCCCGAAGGGCCCGAGTTCGAGGGGTTCCTGGACTTCATGCGGGCCAGACCCGACATCTGGTGCAAGGTCACCTGCCCGGAGCGGCTGACGGTGAGCGGCCCGCCGGCCCTCGACGGGGAGCGGGCCGCCTACCGCGACGTCGTCCCCTTCGCCCGGCGGGTGGTCGAGGAGTTCCCCGACCGGGTGCTGTGGGGGACCGACTGGCCGCACCCCAACCTCACCGACCACATGCCCGACGACGGACTGCTCGTCGACTTCGTCCCGCACATCGCGCCGACGCCCGAGCTCCGCCACCAGCTCCTCATCGACAACCCGACGCGCCTGTACTGGCCCGAAGCCGACTGAACCCGCCCGGACGATCGGAAGCACGCCATGTCACTGGAGAAGACCTACAAGCTGGTGCCGGGGACGACCGTCTTCGACGCCGAACAGTCCGCCAAGGGCTATCACCTCAACCAGTTCTGCATGTCCCTGATGACGGCGGAGAACCGCGCGGCCTACCTCGCCGACGAGCGTGCCTACCTGGACGCGTGGCCGCTGCGGGAGGAGCAGAAGCGGGCCCTGCTCGACCGCGACCTCAACGCGGCGATGCGCGAGGGCGGCAACATCTACTTCCTCGCCAAGTGGGGCGCCACACTGGGCTTCTCCTTCCAGCAGATGGCGGGCTCCATGACCGGCATGACCGAGGAGGAGTACCGCGCCATGATGGTGGGCGGGGGCCGCTCGGTCGAGGGCAACCGCATCGACCACGCGGTCCTGGAGGCCGCACACGCCGACCCGACCCCGCCGGCCGAGCACGCCACGATCACCGGCGCCGTCTTCACCTCGCACGTGCCGGCGATCGGCGCGGCGATGGACCACGGCAAGACCGAGGAGCCGTACTGGCGGCCGGTCTTCGAGGGGTACGAGTACTCCAAGGCGTGGGAACGGGAGAACGTCCCCGACGTGATCTTCCTGGTCTACAACGACCACGCCAGCACCTTCGACCAGTCGCTGATCCCCACCTTCGTCCTCGGCACCGGCGCCGCCTACCCCATCGCCGACGAAGGGTACGGGCCCCGCCCCGTCCCCGGCATCGAGGGCGAACCCGACCTGGCCGCGCACATCGCGCACTCCCTGATCCGGGACGACTTCGACCTCACCCTCGCCAACGAGATGGCCATCGACCACGGGCTGACCGTCCCGCTGTCGCTGATGTTCGGCGACGTCGAGAGATGGCCGTGCAAGGTCATCCCGTTCCACGTCAACGTGGTGCAGTACCCGGTGCCCTCCGGCGCCCGCTGCTTCCGGCTGGGCCAAGCCCTGCGCAGGGCGATCGAGTCGTACGACAGGCCACTGAAGGTGCAGGTCTGGGGCACCGGCGGCATGAGCCACCAGCTCCAGGGCCCGCGCGCCGGCCTGATCAACCGGGAGTGGGACAACGCCTTTCTGGACCGGCTGGTCGAGGACCCGGCCGGGCTGGCCGAGGCCCCCCACCTGGAGTACGTCGAGGAGGCCGGCTCCGAGGGCATCGAGCTGGTCATGTGGCTGATCGCCCGCGGCGCACTCAGCGACGTCGACGGCTCGGGCGGGGTCGAGGTCAAGCACCGCTTCTACCACGTGCCCGCGTCCAACACCGCCGTCGGACACCTGATCATCGAGAACCACCCCCGGGCCGAAGGGCCCGCGGAGAAGGAGTGACATGACTGACGACCGGTCCCTGCGGATCGCCCTGGCCGGTGGCGGTGCCTTCGGCGCCAAGCACGCGGCCGCGCTGAAGCGGATCGACGGCGTGGAGGTGGCCGCCGTCGTGAGCAGCAGCCTCGATCGCGCCCGGAAGTTCGCCGCCGAGCAGGGCGTCGGCCGCGCCGTCGCCTCCCTGGACGAGGTGCTGGCGATGGACGACATCGACGCCGTCGTCCTCGCCACCCCCACCCAGATGCACGCCGCCCAGACGCTGGCCTGCCTGGAGGCCAACAAGCACGTCCAGGTCGAGATCCCGCTCGCCGACTCGCTCGCCGACGCCGAGGCGTGCCTGGCGGCCCAGCAGCTCACCGGGCTCGTCGCGATGGCGGGCCACACCCGCCGCTTCAACCCCAGCCACCAGTGGGTGAAACGGCGGATCGAGGCCGGCGAGTTCGCTGTCCAGCAGATGGACGTGCAGACGTACTTCTTCCGCCGGCAGAACCTCAACGCGCTCGGGGAGCCGCGCTCCTGGACCGATCACCTGCTCTGGCACCACGCCGCGCACACCGTCGACCTGTTCGCCCACCAGACCGGTTCGCCGATCGTGCGGGCCAACGCCCTCCAGGGCCCGATCCACCCCGAGTTGGGCATCGCGATGGACATGTCGATCCAGCTACAGGCGGAGAACGGCGCCCTGTGCACCCTGTCGTTGTCGTTCAACAACGACGGGCCACTGGGAACGTTCTTCCGCTACATCGGCGACACCGGCACCTACCTCGCCCGGTACGACGACCTGTTCACCGGCAAGGACGAGCCGATCGACGTGAGCGGCGTCGACGTGTCGACGGACGGCATCGAGCTCCAGGACCGCGAGTTCGTCGCCGCGATCCGCGAGGGCCGCGAGCCGAACTCCTCCCTCGCCCAGGTGATCGCCTGCTACCGCACGCTGGCCGGCCTGGAGGAGCAGCTGAACGCGGCCAGCGCCCCGTGACCGGGCCGATCCTCGTCGGCGCGGGGCGTGCCCCGCGCCGGATCGGCCCGTTCGAGGTCCCGGCCGTCGGCCTGGGCTGCATGAACCTGAGCCACGCGTACGGCGTCCCGCCGACTCCACAGGCCGCCGAGCGGCTGCTGCTGACCGCCCTCGACGAAGGCGTGACGCACTTCGACACGGCCGCGCTGTACGGCTTCGGCGCCAACGAGGAGCTGGTGGGCCGGGTCCTCGCCCGGCACCGGGACCGGGTCGTGCTGGCCAGCAAGTGCGGGATGACCGGAGTCGACGGGCGGCGGGTGATCGACGGACGCCCGGCGACCATCCGGCGCACCGCCGACGAGGCGCTGACCCGGCTCCGTACCGACGTCATCGACCTCTACTACCTGCACCGGCTCGACCGGACGGTGCCGGTCGAGGAGAGCATCGGCGCGATGGCGGAGCTCGTCACGGCCGGGAAGGTGCGCGCCCTGGGCCTGTCCGAGGTCTCCGCCGCGACCCTGCGGCGGGCCCACGCCGTGCACCCGATCGCCGCACTACAGAACGAGTACAGCCTCTGGACGCGCAACCCCGAGCGGGGCACGCTCGCGGCGACCCGCGAACTCGGCGTCACCCTGGTGGCCTTCAGCCCCCTGGCGCGGGGCTTCCTCACCTCGATGCCGCCGAACTTCGGCACCCTTCCCGCGGGCGACATCCGCCGGGGCATGCCCCGCTTCGACGCCCACCACTACCCGAACAACCTGAGGCTGCGGAGCGAGGTCGCGGGGATCGCCGACGGTGCCGGGCTGACCCCGGCGCAGCTCGCCCTGGCCTGGGTCCTCTCCCAGGGACCTCACGTCGTCGCCGTTCCGGGTACCCGCTCGGTACGCCACCTGCGGGAGAACCTGTCCGTCCTCGACCTGGACCCGCCCGGTGAGGCCCTCGCCGCGGCGGGACGGGTGCTGAACGACAGGACCGTCCACGGGGCCCGTTACCCCGGGGCCACGCTCGCCGAGATCGACACCGAGCGCTGCGGCCGAGCGGGCTGAGGGCGGGACCGGTGCCCCCCGTGTTCGGCACCGGTCCCGCCCCGTCCTCGGGTGGCTGCGCCCTCGGCCTTCCGATGCGGTGGTACCGGGCCGGCCGCGGTCGGCCGGCCCGGAACCGTTCAGACCTGGAGGGCCTTCCACGCGTTGTAGCCGTAGACCCAGTCGGCGTCCTCACCGGACTTCAGCCAGGTGTTTCCGCGCGATCCGAGTTGGACCCGGCTGGTCCGCCCGATCCGAGCGGTTTCGTAGGTCTCCAGGGCCGCGGTGAGGTCGCCGGGCTGTTCGGCGACGGCGCAGGCGAGGACGACGGCGTCCTCGATCGCCATGCCGGCGCCCTGGGCCATGAACGGCATCATGGGGTGGGCGGCGTCACCGAGCAGGGTCGCGCGGCCGACGGACCAACGGGGCAGGGGGTCCCGGACGTAGAGCGCCGACTTGAGGACCGAGTCGCAGGCGTCCAGGAGGGCGCGCGCCTCGGGGTGGAAGTGCTCGTACGTGGAGCGCAGTTCGACGACGTCGCCCGGCGAGGTCCAGGACTCCTCGGTCCAGCTGTCCTGGTGGGTGGTGGCGAAGACGAAGGTGTCGCGGCCCCGGTTGAGCGGGAAGGTCACGATCTGTGTCTCCGGATCGGGCCCCCACCACTTGGTGAAGGCGCCGAGATCGGGGATGTCCAGCCGGTCGGTGGGGAAGACCGCCCGGTAGGCGACGACCCCGGTGAAGTCGGGGCTCTCCTGCCCGAAGAGGGCGGTCCGCACCACGGAGTGGATGCCGTCGGCTCCCACCACGGCGTCCACCTCGACGGCCGGTTGGTCCGCGAAGGACAGCCGTACGCCCCGGTCTCCCTCCTGTTCCAGTGCGGTGAGCCGGTGCCCCAGGCGGATCACCGCCGGGTCCAGGGCGGATTCCAGCGCGGTGAGCAGGTCCGCGCGGTGGACGGTGAGCTGGGGGGCGCCGTACTTCCGTTCCGCGGTGTCGCTCATCTCCAGCCGTGAGGTCTCCTGACCGGTGTCCCAGGTGCGGCTGATCCGGTGGCTGGGGCGGGCCGCGGTCTCGCGGAGCGCGTCGCCGACGCCGAGTTCGTCCAGTGCCCGGACGGCGTTGGGGGTGAGGTTGATGTCCGCCCCGACCCTGCCGAAGGCAGGTGCCTGCTCGAAGACCGTGGCCCGATGGCCACAGGACCGCAGCGCGATGGCGGCGGCGAGACCTCCGATGCCGCCTCCGACGATACCGATGTGCACACTCATCTCTGGCTTCCCGTTCAGTCGGCCCAGGCGAGCGGGCCGCCGGTGCCGAGGTAGATGCTCTTCTGGCGCTGGTACGCGCGGACGGCGCCGAGGCCCTTCTCGCGTGTGGAGCCGCTGTCCTTGACCCCGCCGAAGGGGGTGGCGACGGAGAGCTGTTTGTAGGTGTTGATCCAGACGGTGCCGGCGTGGATCGCGCGGCCGAGGCGCCAGGCGCGGGGGAAGTCCCGGGTCCAGATCCCGCAGGCGAGTCCGTACGGCGAGTCGTTGGCGGCCGCGACCAGTTCGCCCTCGTCCCGGAACCGCAGTGCCACCAGCACCGGCCCGAAGACCTCCTCGCGCACCACCCGGGCGTCGGGGGCGAGGCCCTCCAGCACGGTGGGGCGGAGGTAGTTGCCGGCGGTCAGCGCGGGGTCGTCGGGGCGGCTTCCGCCGGCCCGCAGGGTTCCTCCCTCGGCCAGCCCCGAGGCGACGTACTCCTCCACCGAGGCGCGGTGCGAGGCGGTGACCAGCGGTCCGAGCTGGGTGTCCTCGGCGCGGGGGTGGCCGACCCGGAGCCGGTCGGCGCGTTCGGCGACGCGGCCGACCACGTCCTCGTACACGTCGTCGTGCACGAACAGGCGGGAGCCGGCGATGCAGGACTGGCCCTGGGAGCTGAAGATCCCGTAGAGGATTCCGTTGACGGCGAGGTCGAGGTCCGCGTCGGGGAGCACGATGGTCGGGGACTTGCCGCCGAGTTCGAGCGAGGTGGTCTTGAGCAGCCCGGCGGCGGTCGCGGCGAGGCGCCGGCCGGTGTCGGTGCCGCCGGTGAAGGAGAGGTGTCCGACGCCGGGGTGCTCGACCAGGCGCTGCCCGACGGTGGCCCCGGGGCCGGGGAGGACGCTGACCAGGCCCGGGGGGAACCCGGCCGCCAGGAGCAGCGCGCCGAGTTCCAGGGAGAGCAGGGGGGTCCACGCGGCGGGCTTGAGGACCACCGCATTGCCGGCCGCGAGGGCGGGAGCGACCTTCTGGGCGTCCGAGGCGATCGGGCTGTTCCAGGGGGTGATCGCGCCCACGACCCCGATCGGTTCGTGGACCGAGAACGCGAGGTGCTCTCCGCGGGACGGCGGGATCGCCCCCTCCTGGGTCTCCAGGAGTGCGGCCACGTACCGGAAGGTGCCGGCGGCGCTCGCCACGAGGGCCCGGGTCTCGGCGATCGGTTTGCCGTTGTCGTGGCTCTGGAGCAGGGCGAGTTGTTCGGCGCGGGACTCGATGAGCTCGGCGGTGCGGGCGAGGTGGCGGGCCCGCTGGTGCGGGAGCAGCTCGCGCCAGGACCGTTCGGCGCGGGCCGCTTCGCCGAGCCGGACTGCCTCGTCGACGTCCTCCGGGGCCGCACCCGTGAAGGTGGCGAGGACGCCGCCGTCGGCGGGGTCGGTGGTGGTGAGTTCTCTGCCGCGGCCCTCGGTCCACTGGCCGCCGACGAGGATGCGGCCGGGCGGGGCGAGCCGTTCCGGGACGGGGGCGGTCGCGTTCAAGACGGTGCTCCCGGTACGTGGACGGGCGGGGTGAAGGGGGCGGGCATCGGCGGGTAGGCCGCCAGGTCGACTTCGACGACGACGGGGCGGCGCAGCCCGACCGCGTCGTCCAGGGCCGAGGTGACGGAGGCGGGGTCGGTGATCCTCGTGTGGGCCAGGCCGAGGGCCCCGCAGACGGCGGCGTAGTCCGGGCTGGTCAGGTCGACGCCGGACCGGGCCCGACCGAGCCCGTCCTGCATGTTGCGCAGGACCCCGTAGCCGCCGTCGTCGAAGACCAGGAGCACCAGCCAGGGGGCTTCCTGGGCCAGGGTCATCAGTTCGCCGAAGTGCACCGCGAGGCCGCCGTCCCCGGCGATGCACACCGTGGGCTCCCCGGGCCGTGCGGCGGCGGCTCCGATGGCCATGCCGAGGCCCTGGCCGATGCCGCCGCCGCGCGGGAAGAGGTTGTCCCGCGGATCGTGGATCTCCAGCAGCCGGTTGCCCCAGGAGCTGGAGGCGATGGTGACGTCCCGGGCGATGACGGCCCGGCGCGGCAGGACCTTGCGGAGCGCGTCGGGGAAGGCCGTGTGGTCACCGAGTGCGGCGCGCTGCTGCTCGCGGACCGCCTCGCGGGCGGCCCGTACGCGTGCGGGCCAGGGGGCGCGCGGTGCCGCGCCGAGCGCGGCGAGTTCGGCGGCGAGCGCCGTCAGGAACGCGTCCGAGTCGGCGACGAGTCCGTGGGTCGCCGGGTACACCCGGCCGACGGCGGCCGGGTCGAGGTCGACCTGGATGTGCGCGGCGGGCACGGCGAGGGTGTAGTCGGCGGTCTCGTTGGAGCGGAAGTGCGTGCCGATGCTGAGCAGGACGTCGGCCTCGGCGAGCAGTGCCCGGCCGCCGGGGGACGTCGCGTAGTTGCCGACGCACAGGGGGTGGTCCTCGGGGACCGCGCCGCGGCCCGAGTTGCTGGTGAGCAGCCCGGCTCCCAGCAGTTCGACGACGGTGCGCAAGGCCGGGCCCGCGTCCGCGACGCCTCCGCCGGCCCAGACGACGGGCCGTTCGGCGGCGGCGAGGAGGCCGGCGGCGGCGGCGAGGGCGTCCGGTTCGGGCGGGGCACCGGGGGCGGGCGTGCTGCCGGCGGGGCCGAGCAACGGATGGGTGGCGTACTGGAGGTCGATGGGCCATTCGACGGAGGAGGGCCCGCCCGGCGCGGCGAGGGCCCGTGCGACGGCCTCCTCCAGGAGGGTTCCGGCGCTCTCCGGGTCCGTGAGGGTGACGGCGTGCCGGGAGACGGCCGTCAGCATCCCGAGCTGGTCCTTGGTCTCGTGGATGAAGCCGCGCCCCGAGCCCAGGTACGGGGTGTCCACCTGGCCGGTGACGTGGAGGACGGAGGTTCCGGCACTGAGCGACTCCACGAGGGAGCCGGCCGCGTTGCCGGCTCCGGTGCCGGTGCTGGTGAGGGCGCAGCCGAGGCCGCCCCGGGCGCGGGCGTAGCCGTCGGCGGCGTTGACCGCGGTCGCCTCGTGTCGGACGGGTACGAAGCGCAGCTCCCGGTCGACTGCCTCGACCAGGGGCAGGTTGTGCACGCTCACGATCCCGAAGACGGTGTCCACGCCATGGCGCCGGAGCACCTCGACGAGCAGGTCACCGCCCGTGTGCCCTGTTGGTGTTGCCATGGGTCATTGCTCCTTGTCTGGCCGAACGGAGGACGGCTCTCAGAAGAGTCCGCGCGAGACGCCGCCGCACACGTCGAGGGCCGCTCCGGTGATGTACGAGGACCTGGGCGAAAGCAGGAAGGCGATGGCCGCGGCGACCTCGTCGGCGGTGCCGAACCGGCCGAGGGCGATGCCCCGGTCCTCGGCGAGGGCGCGCTCCCACTCGGGGAAGGGGGTTCCGCTCCCGGCTTCGGCGTGGCGGCGGCGCCACTGCCCGGTGTCGATCAGTCCGAGGCACACCGAGTTGACCCGGATGCCCCGGGGGGCGTACTCGATCGCCATCGACTTGGACAGGTTGAGCAGTCCGGCGCGCGCCGCCGAGGTGGTCACCAGCCGGGGTTCGGGCTGTTTGGCGAGCACCGCGTTCACGTTGACCACCGAGGCCGCGGGCGATCTCTCCAGCCAGGGCCGGGTGGCGGCGAGGACGTGCAGCACGCTGCTGAACTTCAGGTCCAGTTCGTCCCGGAACTCGGCCGGTCCGGCGGTGTCGAGGCCGGCCATCCGGGACTGACCGGCGTTGTTGACCACGCCGTCGAGGCCGCCGAAGCGTTCGGTGGCGGCCTCGACGAGCTCCGCGACGGCCTCGGCGTCGCGCACGTCGCAGGGCAGGGCCAGAAGCTTCTCGCGGGGTGCCCCGGCCTGTTCGGCGATCCGGTCCGCGGCGTCGGCGAGGGCGTCGGCGCGGCGCCCGCAGGTGACCACCCTGGCGCCGGAGGCCAGGAGCAGGCGCGCGGTGGCCGCGCCGACGCCGGAGCTGCCGCCGGTGACGAGACAGGTACGGTCCTTCAGCAGCAGGTCCATCGCGGGTCAGTCCCGGGAGACGCCGTGCATGGCGGAGGTCTCGGGGTAGGTGGGGATCTGCGGCTTCTGCGCGCCGATGACCACGCAGAAGAGGGCGTTGGTGTCGCCGTTGTTCTTCAGGCTGCGCGGCACTCCGGCGGGGACGACGATCATGTCGCGGTAGCCGAGGGTGCGCTTCTCGACCTTTCCGTCCCGGTGGATGCCGACCTCGACCTCCCCTTCGAGCACGAAGAACGCCTCCTCGGCGTCGTGGTGCGTGTGCTCGGGGCCCTCGGCGCCGGGGGGCAGCAGCATGTTGGAGAACGTGAAGCCGCGGGAGGCGATGGTGCGGCGGTCCGTCTCGTGGTTTCCGGTGGCGCCGGAGCCGACGTACCTGATCTGGGCGCGGGCGAACTGCGCGCCCGCCTTGGCTTGGAATCCGAGGGTGTCCCAGTCCTCGTGGCGGGTGGCCCTGGTGAGGATGAGGGAGTCGGTGAACGCGTCGAGGTCGGCGTCCTCGTAGTGCAGGGTCATGGCGTTTCCTTTCCTTGGGGCGACGGGTGTCGCGGGTGTGGCGTCAGGGGTGTACCGGGCGGGGTGGTGGCGGGTGGCCGGGGCGCGGCGGCGAGGGCCGTCCGGCGCAGCCAGTCGTTGACCCGGTCCGGCTGTTCCTGGTTGGCCAGATGGCCGGCGCCGGGGATGGTGGCCAGGACGGCTCCGCGGATGCCGGCGGCGATCTCGCGGGCCCGTTCCGGGCCGGTGACGGTGTCGTGCTCGCCGGCGAGCACGAGGGTCGGTGCGCTGATCCGGGGCAGGTCGGCGGTGAGGTCGGCGGACGCCATGGACTCGGCGGCCTCCCCGTAGCCCGGCAGCCGGATCGCCTCGGCCATCGTGCGGGTGGCGGTCTCGACCAGTTCGGCCGGGGCGTCGGGTGCGAGGAGGCGGGGCGCGCGGGCGCGGGCGAACGCCTGCGGGCCCAGTCGTCGCAGTTCGGCGGTCCGGGAGCGCATCTGCCGGGCGCGCGCGGGGTCGGTGCCCGAGCCGAGGCTGGCGCCGATCACGGTCAGGGACCGCACCAGTTCCGGGTGGGTGGCGGCGAGCCGGAGCGCGATCACCCCGCCCCAGGAGACGCCGACGAGGTGGAACGGGTCCGGGCCCAGTGCGGCACGGGCGACGGCCCCCGCGGCGGTGACGTACCCGTCCAGCGTGACCGGCTCCGCCGGGTCCGGTGAGGCGGCGTAGCCGGGAGCGTCCCAGGCGACCAGGGTGAACTCCTCGGCAAGTGAGTCCAGTTGGTGCGCGAAGGAGGCCGACGAGGAGCCGATGCCGTGCAGCAGGAGCATTCCCGGGCCGGCGCCGGCCGTGCGGTGGGCGGGGACCATCAGATCACCCCCCTGGGCTGCCCGACCAGGACGCCGAGCGAGCGGAGGACCGCGTGCGGGACCACGCCGCTGGTGCGCGGGTTCTGTGCGGAGGGCAGGTTGGCGATCTCGAACCGGTAGCTGCCGCAGGGGCCCTCGGCCTCGATGACGTGGCGGGTCAGGGCGGCTTCCGGGTCGCCGAGGAGCCGCACCTCGACCAGGCCGATGTCGCCGACGCCCCAGCCGACGGTCGCCGCGACGTTGAGCGAGCGGGGGAAGAGACGGGTGGCCTCGGCCGCATTGCCCCGGAAGATCTCGACGGGCTCGGCAGTGCGGCGCAGCCGGTCGGCGGCGGCCTCGTCCATCCAGGGCTGGACGAGGGTCTCGGGCAGTTTGACGGTGGTGACGCTGACCCTGTCGAACGGTGCCTGGGCGGCGGCAGCCGTGAGGATGTCCAGTCCGCCGACGGCGCCCGAGGTGATCAGGTAGCGTCCCGGGCCGGCCGCGTCGAGTGCCGCCGCGACCTCGGGGTCGCAGAGGGCACCGACCGAGGTGACCAGGAGGTCGACCCCGTGGTCGAGGATGGTCGGGCCCGACTGGGCGATCACGGTCCGCCCCGCGCATTCGACGATCACGTCGGCCCGCTCCATCGCCTCGGCGAGACTGATCTGCGGCAGGCCGAGGTCGCCCGTCCGACGGTCGTTGACGAAACCGACGGGCTCGACTCCGGGCAGACGCCCGGCCCTGAGGGCGCCGATCACCGTGGTCCCGATCGCTCCGGCGCCGATGACCGCGGCGCGTACCGGTTTCGGCACGGGGCGGGTCACCGGCTCTGCTCCGTTCCCGTGAACGCTCCGCGGTCCTCGACGCCGGCCATGTGGCTGCGCACCTGGCGCGAGGGCGGACCGGCGGTGCCCCACAGGTCGGACAGCTCCGGTACCCGGCGCCAGACCCGGCACAGCCACTGGTCCTCGACGATCTGGGCGACGTCCGAGGTGTACTCGCACACGAGCCCTGCCGGGTCCGCGAAGTAGGAGAAGGTGTTGTTGCCCGGGCCGTGCCGCCCGGGGCCCCACAGGGGGGTGATCCCGTGGTGCTTCAGCGAGCCGATGCCGCGCATGAAGTGGTCCATCGACGGCATCTCGTACGCCACGTGGTTGACCGAGGTCCATGCGGCCTGGTTGAAGGCGATGCTGTGGTGGTCGGCGTTGCAGCGCAGGAACGCCATCTGGTGCTCCGACCAGTCCGACACCCGCATGCCGAGCACCTCGGTGTAGAAGGTGACGGCCGCGTCGATGTCGACGGTGTTGAGGACGACGTGCGTGACACCGGTCGGCACCGCCCCGTCGTGGCCCTGCGGGGTGACCGCGTGCACCTCGCAGCTCAGTTCGATGCGGCGGCCCTCGGGGTCGACGAGCTCCAGCCCGTAACCACCGCCGACGGCGTCGAGGGGGCCCGGCTCGCGCAGCAGCGGCACGCCCCGGGCAACGAGCCGGCGGCCGGCCTCGTCGACCTCGGCCCGGGTGCGGACGGCGAAGCTGATGCTGCCCAGCGCGTTCCGTTCCGTACGGGAGAGCTGGAGCACGTGGTGGTTCGTGCCGGTGCCCCGCAACCAGGTGTCGTCGGAGTCGCGCTCGACGACCGAGAGTCCCCAGACCTCCGAGTAGAAGTCCGTACAAGCGGCCAGATCAGGCACCTTCAGCTGCACCGAGCGCAGTGAGTGCAAACGCACGACCGGCTGTTCCATGACCCACCTCCATTTACCTCAGGGCTTAATTATTAAGAGCTGAGAGGCTTATAGTCAAGATGTCCCTTGCGGTGCGTCATCTCGGGGAGGCGTGCAGTCGCCCCCTCGCAGCCCCGTGTCACCGTGTTGGCCGCACGTGCGGTGCGGGGTCCGCCTTGCCTTCTCCGTCGGCCCGGGTCGGCCGCTCGGTCGGGGCGGGGTGACGGATGGGTGGGGTCGGTTCGGTCGCCGAGGCGGTGGGTCGGCGCCCGCCCTCCGGTGTCGGGTTCGCCCCGGGGGTCGGCTCGGCGAGTCGACCGGGCGGGTCGGAAAGGCCGCTGCCGGGGGTCGGCGGGCCGTGGTCCGTCCGGCTCGGGTCGCCCGCCGGGTGGCCGGCGCAGCCGCCGGGTCGCGTCCGGAGGGGCGGTGCACCGCCCCTCCCTGGTCGTAGGTGCCGACGACCCTTGTGTACCGGTCCGGACGGGAATAACTACTTTGATCTAAGCATCTCAGAGCGTCAATACATAGGGCTGTTACTCTTCACGCCCAGCCTTTCCCTCACAACCCGAAGGCAGGGGTACTCGTGAGCCAGCGAACCGCCAAGCGTTCCGCACTGTCCCGACCGGCACCTCAGGAGCCTGGGGATGCGGGCCCGGCCCCTGAGGGCCGCCCCGACGAAGTGGACCGGATCATCGCCGAATGGCGGACCGAACGGCCGGGGCTCGACGCCAGCAGTGTCGACGTCGTGGGGCGGGTCACCCGCTGCGGACTGCTCGTCCGCAACCTGTCGAACCGGATGCACGACCGCCACTCCATCAACGAGTCCATGTTCGACGTGTTGGCGAGCCTGCGACGGATGGGCCCGCCCTACCGCAAGACCGCGCGGGAGTTGGCGTCGTCGTCCCTGCTGACGTCGGGCGGGATGACGATGCGGCTCGACCGGATGGAGCGGGACGGGCTGATCAGGCGGATCCGCTCGGAGGAGGACCGGCGGAGCGTGTACGCCGAGCTGACCCCGGCTGGCTTCGCCCTGATCGACCGGGTCATCGACGAGCACCTGGAGCGGGAGCGGGAGATGCTGGCGACGCTCAGCGGCGAAGAGCGGGAGCAGCTCGCCGGGCTGTTGAAGAAGCTTGAGGCGCGGCTGCGCGACCTGGACTGACCGGGGCCGCCACCTGCGCAGACTCCCGGCCCCTGGGGGAGTCGCGCCGCGCCTCCGAGGGTCGGTGCCGTCCGGCTCGCCCGCGAAAACATCTCAGATAAAAGCTTCTTTGGTCTAAGTATTGTGGATTCGGGAGAGTGGGGTTTATGGTCTCGGCACACAGATCGATCGTCCGGATCACGGGCCCTCCAGCGCCAAGCGCGTCGCCCCTGCGGCCCGGCGGACGGCCGACCACAAGGACTTGAGTCCACGCCCCTCCCCGTCCCCCGCGCGGGAGACCTCCCGAGGGGCCCGAAGGGAGCCATCCGTGCCGACTCCGACCACCGCCGGGACCGCCCCGCGAAACACATCAGCGACTGTGACCTCCGAGGGGACACCGCACGACGAGCGCGCCTTTCGGATGCGTCGCACCCAGGAGTTCATGGACGCCCATGACCTGGACGGGCTGCTGGTCTTCGGCGCCGACCGGAGCGACCGGTACGACGCGGGCCAGTACCTCTTCCGCGACCGCCGCTACCAGCACTACGTGGTGCCCCGGCACGGCGAGCCGGTCATGGTGGCCTTCGCCGCCCAGGTCCCGGCGCAGAACCTGCTCACCCGTGAGCGCGGCCTGGAGACCTGGATCGATGACATCCGCGTGGGGTCCGCGCCGGAGCTCCTGCCCGAGATAGCCCGGGAGAAGGGGCTCGGCAGCGGCCGACTCGGCGTGATCGGGGCCGGGTACGGATCACCGTTCTACCCGGGCGGCTGGGTCTCCCGGTCCGTCTGGGACGCGATCGGCGAACGGCTCCCGGACGCCACGCTCCTCGACGTCACCCGCGACTACGGGCTGGTCATGGCCCGGCGCAGCGACCAGGACCTGGAGCACCTCGCCACCGCCGCCGCGGCGGGGGACGCGGCGATCGAGGCCATGATGGCGCTCGCCGCGCCCGGCGTGGACGAGAAGGCGCTGTACGCCGAGGGCGTCGCGACGATGCTGCGCAAGGGCATGCGGGTCACCTGGATGCTCTTCCAGACGGGTCTCGACAACTACGCCTGGGGCGAGCCCACTTGGCTGACCCGCCCGGAGCCGGCGAGGCGGCTGGAGCGCTCGGACATGGTGTGGGCCGAGATCTTCCCCAACTACGCCGAGCTGAACACCCACGTCAACATGAGCTTCACCCTGGGGACCCCGCCGGCCGAGACCCTGCGCTGCGCCGAGGCGGCCCGCGCCTCCTACGAGGCCGGCGTCGCCGCCGTGCGGCCCGGCGCGTCCTTCGCGGGGGTGTGCGCGGCGATGGAGGAACCCCTGACCGAGGCGGGGATGTGGCATCTCACCCCCCAGTTCGCCTCGCTCAACCCGCTGCTCTCCGGTGGTGGCTCGGGCCTCGGCGTACGGGAGCACATCGCCGGGTTCGCGGGCGCGTACCCCCTGGCCGACGGACACGAGAAGCCCTTCTTCGACTTCGAGATCGAGCCCGGCATGACGTTCTCGCTCCAGCCGGACGCCAGGCTCGGCAGGCGGGGCGCGATCGTCGGCGGCGTGGTCGCGGCGACGGAGTCGGGCTGCCGCGAGTTCAACACCGTGTCCACCCGCCTGAACTCGGTCGAGGCGTAGCCCGCGGCGGGAGCCGGGCCCGGAGGGCACGGCCGCCGCGCCCCGCACCTTCCGGGCTCCGCCTCCGCCACCAGGAGCGGGGCACCCACCCCCAAAACGGCACATTCCCTTCACATGTGCTCGGGCCCCCGCCGCGCGCGGTCACCACCGTCGGCCCGGGCCCGGCGCCCCCTGGCTCGATCCTGCGCGATCACGTGCCCGTACACGTGTCACCAACTCCCGCCCGCCATCAGTCCGGCGCCGGGAGCCGGCCCGCCCCTCGGGCCCGCAACCGGCCTCGCACCACGACAGAGTTCCCGGCCCCCGCAGCCGGTTCCCCCACCGCCGGACACCCCACGCCCCGGTGCCCTGCCCCCCTTTCCGGCCGGACCGTCCGGCCATCCTCCCGGCAAGGTGGTATTGATCATGAGAAAGCGCTCCTCGTCGCTCGACCGGCGGTCCCTTCTGTACGGCATGGCAGCAGTGGGAGCCGCCGGTCTGCTGACCGCCTGCGGCGACGGCGACGGCTCCGGCAAGACCGGACCGAAGTCCGGTACCGGGGCCGGCGGTACGCTGCCCTCCTCCCTCCGACCGCTCGCCGACGAGGCTGCGAAGGAGGGGAAAGTGCGGGTCTTCGTCAGCACCGACTCCCGCACCCCCGCCCATGCCCGCAAGCTCTCCCGGGCCCTGCGCGCCGACACCGGCGTCGACCTCGGGATCGAGTTCGTCGGTGGCGAGCCCGACCCGGCGTTCGCCAACAAGCTCGTCCAGGAGGCGAAGGCGAAGGTCGCCCCGTCGATCGACGTGTTCGCCACCACGCCCCTGGTGGTCAAGCAGCTCGGCGGCGGGGGCCTGGTCCACCCGGTCGACTGGGCCGCCATGGAAGGCGTGGCCGCCACCGACGTCTGGACCGGCCACCACGGCATCGTCGTCGCCGAGATCGCCCGGACGGTGCTCTACAACACCAAGAGCGTCAAGGCCGAGGACGCCCCGAGGACCCTGGACGACCTGCTCTCCGACCGCTGGCGCGGCAAGATCGTCACCTCCGGGCTGCCCGACGTGTTCAGCCCGCTCGCCGCCGGCCTGGGCGCCGACGCCACGCTGGACTTCGTTCGCCGGCTGCTGGAGAAGGGCCGGGTGTCGCTCGCCTCGGTGCCGACCGCCATCCGCACCCAGGTCAGCAGCGGCGAGTTCCCCGTCGGCTACGGGATCCGGATCGGCGAGCGCCAGCGCACCGCCAAGGCGCCGGTCGACTACGCGCCCGTCAAGGTGCCCGTCGTGCCGCGCGCAGGGCTCGTCGTCAAGGGCGCCAAGAACGCCTCCGCCGCCCAACTCTTCCTCTACTGGCTCAATGCGACCGAGCAGGGCCGCCAGCAGGCGTACGAGGTCCTGGACTGGCCCCGTCACACCACTCCCGGCACCGATCTGCACGCGCTGGCCCAGAAGGCGGGCGGTGTGATGACCGCGGACACCGACTGGTGGATGAACGAGTACGAGCAGGTCAACAAGCAGGTCGCCGGCCTGCTGAGGAAGTAGCGATGCCCGAGAAGACCTCTGCTCCGGCCGCCACCCGTACCGCCGCCGGCGGCCGGAGCACCGCACCCGGGGGAGCGTCGCCGCCCGGCGCTCCCCCGCCGGGGCGCCGCTCCCGGCGGCGGATCGACCCCCCGCTTGCCGTGGTCGGCGTCCTGATCGTCCTGCTGTGCGTCGTGCTCGTCATCCCCCTGGCCGGACTCGTCTGGGCGGCCTTCGGCCCGGGCGAGGGCTTCGGCGGCGGAGACCTGTCGCTCGACAACTTCCGCACCGTGCTCGCCTCCGACGGCCTTGCGGGGACGCTGCTGCGGACCCTGGCGCTCGGCATCGGCAGCGTGGTCGTGATGTTGGTCGTCGCCGTCCCGCTGGCCTGGCTGTACACGCGGACCGATCTGCGCGGGAAGTCGGTCATCCTCTTCCTCGCCGCCGCGAAGACGGCGATCCCCGGCTTCCTCGTGGCCCTCGGCTACATCTTCATGTTCAACCCGAGCAACGGGATCATCAACAGCTGGTGGGCGGGATCGGGAGGCGATCCGCTGACCGACGTCTACTCCCTGAAGTGGATCATCCTGCTCCAGGGGTTGGACTTCGCCGGCCCCGCCTTCTTCATGCTCGTGCCCACGCTCCGGGTGATCGACGTCAACATCGAGGAGGCGGCGGCGGTCCACGGCATCCCCCGGTGGCGGGCGGCCCTGCAACTGCTGCTGCCGGTCGCCGCGCCCGCGATCGCGGGGGTGTCGGTGTTCTTCTTCATCGTCGCCGTCGAGGTCTTCGACTACGCGGGGATGCTCGGGATGCCCGCCCGGATCACGGTCCTGTCCACTCTGATCTACCAGTACACGCAGGGGACCACCGGCGCCCCCGAGTACGGCAACGCGGCGGCCGTCGGGCTCGGCATGGCGCTCGGGATCGGCCTGATCATGTTCGCCTACTACCGGGCGACCCGGCGGGCCGGGCAGTTGGCCACGGTCACCGGAAAACGGGCCGCCCGCGAGCCCATCGCGCTCTCCCGGGCCGGCCGGGTCGGCGGGTACGCCTTCATCGGGCTGTACGCCCTGGTGGGCGTCGTCCTCCCGGTACTGACACTGGTCTGGGCCTCACTGGTCCCCTATTTGCAGCCGCCGTCCCTGGAGGCGTTCGGGGAGTTGTCGCTGGACGCCTACCGCGACGCGTCCTACGACCTGGGCGAGGTGCTGCCCACCACGCTCCTGATGGTGGCGGTGGTGCCGACGGTCGCCGTGGCGTTCGCCGCCTGCGCCGCCTGGCTGGTCACCCGCACCAAGGTGTGGGGCCGGCGCGGGCTCGACGCGCTGATCATGATGACGCTCGCGGTCCCGTCGATCGTCATGGCGGTTTCGTTCGTGTACGTGGGCCTGTCCTCCTACCAGTGGCTGCCGCTCTACGGAACCGTGGCCTTCCTCGCCCTCGTGGTGGCCTGCCGATTCGTGGCGACCGCGTACCGCACCCTGCACGGAACGATGCTCCAGGTCCACGGCGAACTGGAGGAGGCGGCCGCCGTCTCCGGCGTCCGCCGAGGCCGCGCCTTCGTGTCGGTCGTCCTTCCCGTGGTGCGCGGCAGCCTCGCCTACGCCTGGTTCTGGACGGCGCTGCTGACCATCCGTGAGCTGACCATCACGCTCATCCTGTCGAGCGACGGGACGGACGTGATGTCCACCCGGATCTTCGGCTACAGCTCGGCGGGCGAGACGAGCCTGTCGGCCGCCCTCGGGGTGGTCCAGCTCGGCCTGATCACGGTCCTGCTCGTGGCCTTCACCCGCGTGGCCCGCCGCCAGTCCTTCTAGGAGTCCCACCATGATCGAACTCGAAAGTGTCACGAAGTCCTTCCCCCAGGGCCGAGGCCAGGTCCCTGCGCTGCGCGGCGTCTCGCTCTCCGTCGCCGAGGGCGAGTTCTACGTCCTGCTCGGGGCGTCGGGCTGCGGAAAGACCACCACGCTGCGCATCGTGGCGGGCCTGGAGCAGCCGGACTCCGGGGTGGTGACCATCGACGGACGCCGGGTCTCGGGCGGTACTCCCTCGGTCTGGGTGGGGCCCGAGGAGCGCCCCCAGGCCATGGTGTTCCAGTCGTACGCGCTCTGGCCCCACATGACGATCCGACAGAACATCGCCTTCCCCCTGCGCCGGGGCGTGCGCCGCACGAGCCGGGAGGAGGCGGCCACGCGGGTCGAGGAGGTGCTGGAGCTGTTCCGGCTGACCGAGCAGGCGGACCGGAAGGTGACCCGGCTCTCGGGCGGCCAGCAGCAGCGGGTCGCACTGGCCCGGGCGCTGGCGCTGCGGCCCCGGGTCCTGCTGATGGACGAGCCGCTCTCCAACCTGGACGCGAGGCTCCGGATGGACCTCCGGATGGAGCTGAAGGAACTCTCCCGGCGCACCGGCGTCACCTGCCTGCTCGTCACCCACGACCAGGAGGAGGCCATGATGCTCGCGGACCGGGTCGGCCTCATGGAGGGCGGGGGCATCGTCCAGGAAGGTCCCCCGGAGGAGCTGTACACGGCCCCCGTGTCGGAGTTCGTGGCCGACTTCCTGGACCGCATGAACCTCGTCCGGGCGGCTGCGGTGACCGCCTCGGACCCGGGCGGCCTGGAGGTCACCGTGGGCGGGCTGCGGTTGCGGACCGGCCCCGGCGTCCACCCCGTGGGCAGCGGACTGACCCTCGGCATCCGGCCCGACGACATCGTGTTCGAGACCGACGGCGGCGGGGCCGGTACGGGAGCGGCCGGGGAGAACCTGGTGACCGGCACCCCGGTCGACCACCACTACGTGGGCGGGAGCTACCTCCACCGGGTGGAGACCCCGCTGGGACTGCTCACCGTCCGCTCGCCCGCGGGCCCGGAGACGGTCGTCTCCGGCACGGTCCGACTGCGGCTGCCCGCGGAGAAGCTGATCACCATGGCGGCGGCGAACAGCGGGGGTGAGGAGACGGCGGGGTCCTGAGCCGACCTCCGCCGACGGCGAGGGCTGCCGGCGTGGCGGAGGCCGGCCCGCTGGGGCGCGGCGCGGAGCCGGACGCGGGGGCGTCCCGGGCCGGAGTGCGGCGGGTGGCGGCTGGTGTGACGTTAGGCTCGAAGCCATGGGAAGCCCTCGTGACTCCGTGCCCGAGCCGACCACCCCCCAGGGCCGCGAGGCCCTGGCCGCCCTCCTCGCCGACCCCGCGCACGCGGTGGCGGCGCTGGACTTCGACGGCACCCTCGCCCCCATCGTCGACGACCCCGAGCGAGCCCGCGCCCACGCCGGCGCACTGCCCGCGCTGGGCGCCCTCGCGCCCCGGCTGCGGGGGATCGCCGTGGTCACCGGACGGCCCGCCGCGGTCGCCGTGCGGGCGGGCGGGTTCGACGGCGCCCCGGGCCTCGACCGCCTCACCGTCCTCGGCCACTACGGCGCCGAACGCTGGGACGCCGCCACCGGCACGCTCACCGCCCCGCCCCCGCACCCGGGCGTCGCGGCGGTCCGCGCCGAACTGCCCGGGGTGCTGGCCGCGGCCGGGGACCACCCCGGCACCTGGACCGAGGACAAGGGGCACGCGGTCGCCGTCCACACCCGCCGCGCCGCCGACCCGCAGGGCGCGTTCCAGGCCCTGCGCGCCCCCCTGGCCGAGCTCGCCGACCGGCACGGGCTGGTCGTGGAACCGGGCCGGATGGTGCTGGAGCTGCGCCCCCCGGGCGTCGACAAGGGCGTGGCGCTCACCGCGTACGTACGGGAGAGCGGCGCCCGTGCGGTGCTCTACGCCGGTGACGACCTCGGCGACCTGCCCGCCTTCGCCGCGGTGGCCGCCCTGCGCACCGAGGGCGTGCCCGGGCTGCTGGTGTGCAGCGGCAGCGGCGAGGTCACCGAACTCGCCGACCGCGCCGACCTGGTGGTGGACGGCCCGGCGGGCGTGGTCGCCCTGTTGGCCGCCCTCGCCGCGGCGGTCGACGGACGGGGCTGACCGCCGGCCCCGGGGCGGATCAGGCGTCCAGGGCCCGCAGTTGGTCGAGGAACCAGCGGGCCGGGGGGAGCGCGGTGGCCGCCGCGGCGAGGCGCTCGGTCCGCTCGGCGCGCTCCGCCTCGGGCAGGGTCAGCGCGGTGTGCAGGGCGTCCGCGGTGGCGGTGACGTCGTACGGGTTGACGGTCAGCGCGTGCTCCCCGAGCTCCTCGAAGGCGCCCGCCTCCCGGGACAGCACCAGCACGCAGCCCCGGTCGGAGACCACCGGGACCTCCTTCGCCACCAGGTTCATCCCGTCCCGCACCGGGTTCACCAGTGCCACGTCCGCCAGCCGGTACGCGGCCAGCGAGCGGGCGAAGTCGTCCTCCACGTGCAGCACCACCGGCGTCCAACCCGGTTCGCCGTAGGCGGTGTTGATCTCCTGCGCCAGCCGGGACACCTCGGCCGTGTAGTCGCGGTAGACCGCGAGGTCCTGCCGCGAGGGGTAGGCGAACGCCACGTGCACCACCCGGCCCCGCCACTCGGGGCGGCGCTCCAGCAGGTCCCGGTAGGCGAGCAGCCCGCGCACGATGTTCTTGGAGAGTTCGGTGCGGTCGACGCGGACGATCGTGCGGCGGGCGCTGCCGTCCGGGGCGGTGCCGATCTGTCCGCGCAGCACCGCCATCCGCTCCTCGACGTCGGCGCGGTGGGCCCGTTCGCGCAGGAAGTCGGCGTCCGCACCGAGGCCGTGCACCCCGATCCGGGTGGAGCCGGTGCCGCCGGTGATCGCCTCGCAGCAGGCGGTGAACGCGTCCGCCCACCGGCGGGTGAGGAACGCGGCCCGGTCGGCGCCCAGGACGCCCCGCAGCAGCTGCTCGGCCACGTCGTCGGGGAGCAGCCGGAAGTAGTCCACCGGGGCCCACGGGGTGTGCGAGAAGTGGCCGATCCGCAGGTCCGGGCGGAGCTCCCGGAGCAGCCCCGGGACCAGCGCCAGGTGGTAGTCCTGCACCAGCACCGCCGCACCCTCGGCGGCCTCCTCGGCCAGGGCCCGGGCGAAGGCGGCGTTGTACTCCTCGTAGGCGGCCCACCGCACCCGGAACCCGGCGTCGAACACCGGCTCCAGCGGGGTCTGGTACAGCATGTGGTGGACGAACCACAGCACGGAGTTGGCGATGCCGTTGTAGGCGTCCGCGAACACGTCCGGCGGGACGTCCAGCATGCGCACCCGCTGACCGCCGGTGTCCGCGGGATCGAGGACGCCGCCCGTGCGGCGGACCGCCTCCCGGTCGCCGTCGCCGAGGGCCGCGCACACCCAGACCGCATCGGCGTCCGGCCCGATCGCGGACAGCCCGGACACCAGCCCGCCGCCGCCCCGCCGGGCGGTGAGCGCACCGCCCTCGCCCACCGCGAAGCTCACCGGGCCGCGGTTCGACGCGACCAGGATGCCGGCGCCCTGCTCACCTTCGGAAGAAGCCATACGGCGATACCTCGCCCACCTCGTCGGCCCCCAAACCCGGGCCCGCCCGGCCGCCGCGGGCACCCGTCTTGCTGCGCACCGTCGCCACCAGCAGCCCGCCGACCGCGCCCAGCGAGAGCGCCAGACCCGCGTACAGATGGGGCGAGAACTCCGGGTCGGGGGCCCGGCGCTGCACCGTGCGCCCCTCGGTCGCCGGGGGGACGACGACGGTGGCGCCCGCACGGGGGAGGCCCACCGGATACGCGGCCGGAGCCGACGTCACGGTGAGCACCGATGCCGCGAGAACCCCTGCCGTCCACACGGCGCGCCGTCGGACGCCACCACTGTGCCCCTTACCCGCCCCGGTGGAGAAGAACCTAAAAATGCGAAAAATACTGAAGAATCCACGCACGAGCTGACAATCTAGGCGGCGGTCCGAACGGGCGCCCGCGCGCCACGCGGTCCGCACCGCCCCGTGCCCCGATCACCGCACGCGCTCACCGCACCCGCAGGAGGCGCGGGGGTCCGCATCCGGCCGCTCGTCCCGCTCCGGTGGCCCCGCGCCACCGCCCCTCACGCCACCCGTCGCGCCGCGTACTCCGCCACCGAGGCCATCGGTGGACGCTCCTCCGTGTCCACCGGGTACGTCCGCGGCTCGAAGCCCCGCGCGCCCCGCTCGAACTGGGTCAGCTCGGGCCACAGCAGATGGTCCCGGGCCAGCCGCAACTGCGCCGTCCGGTAGACCGCCGCCGCCATCCGGCCCAGCGCCTGGCCGTCCTGGTGCCGGTGCCGGCGCACCCCCACGTCCACCTGCGCCAGGGCGTCCAACCCCACGCTGTGCAGGGCGTCCACCAGCAGCCCCAGCTCCACCCCGTACCCCACCGGGAACGGCAGCCGTTCCAGCAGCGAGCGCCGGGCCGCGTACTCCCCGCCCAGCGGCTGGACGAATCCGGCCAGCCGCGGCCAGTGCATGTTGAGCACCGGGCGGGCCAGCAGTTCGGTGACCCGGCCGCCCTGCCCCGCCCCCGCGGCGGGGGCGCCGCCGAACGGCCGGTCGTACATCGCCTTCACGAAGTGCACGTCCGGCTCGGTGAGCAGCGGGCCGAGGATGCCGCGGACGAAGTCCGCCGAGAACTCGCGCAGGTCCGCGTCCACGAAGCAGACCACGTCCCCCCGGGTGACCAGCAGCGACCGCCACAGCACCTCGCCCTTGCCGGGCAGCGCGGGCAGCCGCGGCAGGATCGCGTCCCGGTGCTCCACCCGTGCCCCGGCCGCCCCGGCCACCTCCGCCGTCCGGTCCGTGGAGCCGGAGTCGACCACCACCAGCTCGTCGACCAGGGGCGTCGGTCCGGCCATCAGCTCGGTGCGTATCACGGACACGATCTGGCCGACCGTCTCCTGTTCGTCCAGCGCGGGCAGCACCACACTGACCGTGGACCCCGAGGCCCGTTTCGCCGCGACGAGCTGGTGCGGCGGACGGTCCGCCACGGACCAGGAACGCCTGCTCAACCAGGACTCGACCTCTTCCAGCACGGTCAGTGGCTCCCTACTGTGACCCATCTCGCGGTGCGGACGGCTATCTCAACCGTCCTGGCCTTCGGTTACAGTCTTGAGCAACGCGCACGGCCGCCGCACGTCGGGTCCGCAGCGCTGACAACCGCATACCGCTCATCCAGAGGGGCAGAGGGACACGGCCCGTTGAAGCCCCGGCAACCCTCCAGTCGGTTCTCGTCGCCGCCGCCGAACGATCACGTCGATCACGGTGGACGGCCCGCGAGGCTCCCGACTCGGGAAGGTGCCAATTCCGTCTCGTGACGAAACGCGTCACGGGGAAGATGAGGAGAGAGGGCCTCGCCACCATGGCTGTTCAGACCGCCGCGTCCACCACCGACACCACCACCGTGGACCTGGGTCCCGCCGCGGCACTCTCCTGCCGGGAGTGCGGGGAGCGGTTCGCACTCGGCCCGATCTTCGCCTGCGAGCTCTGTTTCGGGCCCCTCGAAGTCGCCTACGACTTCCCGGTCGGCGACCCGGAGGGGCTCCGCAAGAAGATCGAGTCCGGCCCCGAGAACGTCTGGCGCTACGCCCCGCTGCTGCCCGTCCCCGCCGACGTGGCCAGCAAGCCCAACCTGAACCCCGGCTGGACGCAGCTCGTCAAGGCCGACAACCTCGCCCGCGAGCTGGGCGTCACCGGCCGGCTGTACGTCAAGGACGACTCCGGCAACCCGACGCACTCCTTCAAGGACCGGGTCGTCGCCCAGGCCGTCGAGGCCGCCCGCGCCTTCGGCTACACCACGCTCTCCTGCTCCTCCACCGGCAACCTCGCCGGCGCGGTCGGCGCCGCCGCTGCCCGCGCGGGGCTGCGCTCCTGCGTCTTCATCCCGCACGACCTGGAGCAGGCCAAGGTCGTCACCGCCGCCGTCTACGGGGGCGAACTCGTCGCCATCGAGGGCACCTACGACGATGTGAATCGTTTCTGCTCCGAACTGATCGGCGACCCGCTGGGCGAGGGCTGGGGCTTCACCAACGTCAACCTGCGCCCGTACTACGGCGAGGGCTCCAAGACCCTGGCGTACGAGATCTGCGAGCAGCTCGGCTGGGAGATCCCGGACCAGATCGTCATCCCCGTCGCCTCGGGCTCCCAGCTCACGAAGATCGACAAGGGCCTCCAGGAGCTGATCAAGCTCGGGCTGGTCGCCGACAAGCCCTACAAGATCTTCGGGGCCCAGGCCACCGGCTGCTCCCCGGTCTCCACCGCCTTCAAGGCCGGCCACGACGTGGTCCGCCCGCAGAAGCCCGACACCATCGCCAAGTCGCTGGCCATCGGCAACCCGGCGGACGGCCCCTACGTCCTCGACATCGCCCGGCGCACCGGCGGCGCGGTGGAGGACGTGGACGACGCCGCGGTCGTCGAGGCGATCTCGCTGCTGGCCCGGACCGAGGGCATCTTCGCGGAGACCGCGGGCGGCGTCACCCTCGGCGTCACCAAGAAGCTCATCGAGAACGGGCAGCTCGACCCGACGCTGACCACCGTCGCCATCAACACCGGCGACGGGCTCAAGACCCTGGACGCGGTCGCCGACCGGGCCCGTCCCACCGCGACCATCAAGCCGAACCTCGACGCCTTCCGTGCGGCGGGCCTCGCCACCGACTGAACCGCCACCCCCTCCCGCCCCCTGACGTCCCCGGGGCGGGAGGTCGCGAAACTCCCCCCGCCCTTCCCTCCACTTCTCTCCGGTTCTCTCCGGAAACGACCGGAAAGGTCTTCTCATGAGTGTCACCGTTCGCATCCCGACCATCCTGCGCACGTACACCGGCGGCCAGGCCGAGGTTCCCGCCGAGGGGGCGACCCTCAGCGAGGTCATCGCCGACCTGGAGAAGAACCACGCGGGCATCGCCGGTCGGGTCCTGGACGACCAGGGCAAGCTGCGCCGCTTCGTCAACGTGTACGTGAACGACGACGACGTCCGCTTCGAGCAGGGCCTCGCCACCGCCACCCCGGACGGCGCGGGCATCTCGATCATCCCGGCCGTCGCCGGCGGCTGAGCCTCCGCCGGGGCTGACGCTCCGTCATCACCTCGACCCCCTCCGCAAGAGAAGCGGAGGGGGTCATTCATGAGGATTGAACGCGGTAGGGTTGGGGAAATGGCTCGCGCATTTGTACTTCACACATATGACTTCTCAGCCGCGCGCCGACAAGAAGCAGCCAAAGAGCATTACCGAATTGGCCCTTTCATCACATTTGACCGGCCCGAGTTGCCCTGAATTCGCGCCGGTCATCCGTGTTTCTCCGAGCAGCCGCTCCCGGATTTCTCGTCCAGTTGACCTGTTGCAGACGGCAGTTGGACAGATACATTCAGCGGCGGTCGACGCGTTCCGGCGCACACCCCCAACCGTTGGGGGGTGGAGGTCTGACCCGGGCCCGCGAAGTGCGGTCCTGTGCAAGGGCCAGTAATAGGGGAGTTAGGCATGGCTCAGGGCACCGTCAAGTGGTTCAACGCGGAGAAGGGCTACGGCTTCATCGCGGTCGACGGTGGTGCGGATGTTTTCGTCCACTACAGCGCCATCCAGATGGACGGGTACCGCACCCTCGAAGAGGGTCAGCGGGTCGAGTTCGAGATTTCGCAGGGTCAGAAGGGGCCGCAGGCCGACATGGTCCGTTTGGCCGTCTGACGCCGGCGTCGACTGGCTGCGACGTTCCGGAGGGTCCGCACCCCACAGGGTGCGGACCCTCCGTACTGTCCGCCCCCGCCCGCCCCCTGTCGCGCCCCCGCGCCCCGGCGGCACCGTTCCCGCATTCGGTCGCGCCCCGGTCGTGCTTCGGTTGGCCGAACCGCCCTGACCTGCACGGAAGCGATGGCGGCGGTATCTCGCAAGGGCAAGCCGCTTGCACTCGCACCGGTCGAGTGCTAATCATTGGCGTTAGCACTCTACGAGTGAGAGTGCTACGAAGGACCGGGTCGGTGAGGCCCGCGGACCGGGCGGGGGCATCCTCCACCCGGTGTCGCAGGTCGTCCGTCGCGGGCGCCAGCGCGGTCCGAACCATCCGCTCCCACGCCGTAAGGGCGCGGGTAGGACCCCCTTCAGTCCGGGAGGACCACTTCACATGGCCAAGATCATCGCGTTCGACGAGGAGGCGCGGCGCGGCCTTGAGCGCGGTATGAACCAGCTCGCCGACGCCGTCAAGGTCACCCTCGGCCCCAAGGGCCGCAACGTCGTCCTTGAGAAGAAGTGGGGCGCCCCCACGATCACCAACGATGGTGTCTCCATCGCCAAGGAGATCGAGCTCGAAGACCCCTACGAGAAGATCGGCGCCGAGCTGGTCAAGGAGGTCGCGAAGAAGACGGACGACGTCGCCGGTGACGGCACGACGACCGCGACCGTCCTCGCCCAGGCGCTGGTCCGCGAGGGTCTGCGCAACGTCGCGGCGGGCGCCAACCCGATGGCCCTCAAGCGCGGCATCGAGAAGGCCGTCGAGGCCGTCTCCGCCGCCCTGCTGGAGCAGGCCAAGGACGTGGAGACCAAGGAGCAGATCGCCTCCACCGCCTCCATCTCCGCCGCCGACACCCAGATCGGCGACCTCATCGCCGAGGCGATGGACAAGGTCGGCAAGGAAGGCGTCATCACCGTCGAGGAGTCCCAGACCTTCGGTCTGGAGCTGGAACTCACCGAGGGCATGCGCTTCGACAAGGGCTACATCTCGGCGTACTTCGCCACCGACATGGAGCGTATGGAGGCGTCCCTGGACGACCCGTACATCCTGATCGCCAACTCCAAGATCGGCAACGTCAAGGACCTGCTGCCGCTGCTGGAGAAGGTCATGCAGTCCGGCAAGCCGCTGCTGATCATCGCCGAGGACGTCGAGGGCGAGGCCCTGTCGACCCTGGTCGTCAACAAGATCCGCGGCACCTTCAAGTCCGTCGCCGTCAAGGCCCCGGGCTTCGGCGACCGCCGCAAGGCCATGCTCGGCGACATCGCCATCCTGACCGGCGGCGAGGTCATCTCCGAGGAGGTCGGCCTCAAGCTGGAGAACGCGACCCTGGACCTCCTGGGCCGCGCCCGCAAGGTCGTCATCACCAAGGACGAGACCACCATCGTCGACGGTGCCGGTGACACCGACCAGGTCGCCGGTCGCGTGAACCAGATCCGCGCCGAGATCGAGAACTCCGACTCGGACTACGACCGCGAGAAGCTCCAGGAGCGCCTGGCGAAGCTCGCCGGCGGCGTGGCCGTCATCAAGGCCGGTGCCGCCACCGAGGTGGAGCTCAAGGAGCGCAAGCACCGCATCGAGGACGCCGTCCGCAACGCGAAGGCCGCCGTCGAGGAGGGCATCGTCGCCGGTGGTGGCGTGGCCCTGCTCCAGGCGTCCGCCGTCTTCGACAAGCTGGAGCTGGAGGGCGACGAGGCCACCGGTGCCGCCGCCGTCAAGCTGGCCCTGGAGGCCCCGCTCAAGCAGATCGCCGTCAACGCCGGTCTCGAAGGCGGCGTCGTGGTGGAGAAGGTCCGCAACCTGACCCCGGGTCACGGCCTGAACGCCGCCAGCGGCGAGTACGTCGACATGATCGCCGAGGGCATCCTCGACCCGGCCAAGGTGACGCGCTCCGCGCTCCAGAACGCCGCGTCGATCGCCGCGCTGTTCCTCACCACCGAGGCCGTCATCGCCGACAAGCCGGAGAAGGCCGCTGCTGCCGCTCCCGGTGGCATGCCCGGCGGTGACATGGACTTCTGAGCCTCCGGCTCGGACTTCCGCACCACCCGTCCGTCCGGACGGACCGAGGGCGGCACCCCGCAGGGGGTGCCGCCCTCGGGCGTTTCACGCTGCTCCTTCGAGCCCCTCTCGCCCTTCGAGCCCTTCGGCTTCCGGGGCGAACTCGTCGCCGAAGGGGCCGGGGGCGACGGAGGACACGTGGGCGGGGCAGGCGTAGAGGGTGACGGCGTTGCCGCCGCTGAGGCTTCCGGCGTGCCGGACGGCCACGGGCGCCGTGGTGCGCCGGTGGCAGACGACGCACCGTGCGGTGAACGGCTCGGGCGGGGGACCGGTCAGGGCCTCGCGCGTCACGGGGACACCACCCACAGGTACGCCGGTGGCTGGGGTCGGGGTCGGAGTCGTTGGGGGTCGGGTCGGTAGGTGTAGCCCTGGGCCGCCCATGCTTCGGCGTAGAAGAGTTCCTGTTGGGCGGGGTCGAGGTGGTGTGCCTCGGGGGCGTGGAACACGGCTCGGGCCTGTGCGCTGGAGGGCCCGGGCCAGGGCCTGGCCCAGGGGCTGTCCTCCTGCACCACGAGCGCCTCCGGCCCCGGTCCCGGCCACGTTGCCGGTCCCGTGGCTGTCCCGGCCGGTGGGTGGTGGGTGGCGGTGGTGGCGCCGGTGTGGTGGGGGGTCCGCGTCAAGCGGATACGAGTCAGTACCCGTACGAGTGCACGGACGATAGGCTCACGCATGTCGATGCCAGCTCCTTCGAAGCTGTGTCGGCGTGGCCCCGGCGGGTGTTGCGTCACCTGCCGGGGCCTTCTCGTCTTCTGTCCTGCGGTGGGCGGGGCGTGGCCCGTCCCACCGGCCGCGGGGTGGGGATGACCCCGGCGGCCGGCGGGACGGGTTCCGTCCCGGTCCCCGGGCGCGGCCGACGCCCGGGGACCAGGTGGGGGCGGAGTGTGCGTTCTCCGCGCCCCTTCCGCCCGGCCTCCGTCTTCCACGGCGACCGGGCGGGGCTTCGGGGAACCGGCCCTGGTCGGGGGCCGGGTGGTTACGGTTGGTTCGGGTCGACGGACCGGATCGATCGCCGATGGGCGTTGCCCTCACGGACCTTGGCCCGCAACTCGCTCAGCGCCGGGCTGTCCGGCACCTCCGGCTCCGGTTCCGGCTCGGCCTGCGCGGCCGGGGGCACCGGCTCCGCCTCGCCGTCGTCTTCGGACTCCCGTGCCCGGTCCGGGCATTGGGGGTAGCCGCAGGCGCAGGGCGGGAACGTCAGCGCGGTGGCGGGAGGCAGAACCTCTCCCTCGTCATTGAGGAACATCGGTCGTCTCACCTGATTCTCGGGACCCGGTCTCGGCCGGGGTTTGTTTCTCGATGTGACCACAAGGTTGCTGTGGGTGAGTAGAGTTGACGGAGGGGGGCTCAAGACCCAAACCGGTGTTCGAGTTGCCGGTTCGCAGGAAGGGGCAGGTCATCGCGATGAAAGATGACGAACCATCAGAGTTTTTGAATCCACTTGAGACGTTCGGTGTTGACGTTCGGGAGCTGCGCAGGACCCGTCGCATCACTCTTCAGGCCCTGGGCAAGGTGACGGGCTACTCGCCGAGTTACGTCTGCAAGGTGGAGAAGGGCGTCGTCCACCCCAGCGAGCGGTTCGCCGTCGGCTGCGACAAGGCGTTCGGCACCGGCGTCATGCTGACCCGCCAGCGAGAGCGAGCCCTGGAGGGCGACCACCCCAGTTGGTTCCTGCCGTACGTGACCTACGAACGCAAGGCGGCGCGGATCTTCGACTACTCGACCCTCTACGTGATGGGGCTCCTACAAACTCCGGAGTACGCCCGCGCCTCCTACCGGCTGACCATGCCGGGTACGACGACGGAGTCGATCGAGTCCAAGGTGGCGGCACGGATGAGCCGGCGCGAGCTGTTCACCCGTACTGAACCGCCGCCCCCGAAGCTGTGGGTGGTGCTCCATGAAGCTTGTCTGCGGGTGCGGGTGGGAGACTCGAAGGTGATGGCCGGGCAGCTCGGCCGTCTCCTCGAAGACGGCGAACGGCCCGAGGTGACCTTGCAGCTGATGCCCTTCGACGCGGTGCCGGCCGTGGCGACACCCTTCACATTGATGGCCTTCGAATCCCGTCCTACGCTGCTCTACACAGAGGGTCCTGTAGCGGGACGGCCGCAGGACGCGCCCAAGATCACTGCGGCTGCGGCGGAGGTCTACGATCAGCTACGGGCCGAGGCGTTGGGCCGTCGCGCGACCTCTGACCGGATCTGGCGAATGCGTGAGGAGTACAGGCGTGAGTGAGAACGCTTACGGGGCGGCGAGTTGGGTGAAGAGCACCTACAGTGCACCCAACGGCGGCCAGTGCGTCGAGTGGGCACCCGCTGTCGCCTCGACGCGCGGTGTGGTTCCGGTGCGGGACAGCAAGGTGTCCGGTGGCCCCGTGCTGCTGGTGAGTTTGGAGAGTTGGACGGGTTTCGTGACGTTGGTGCGTGCGTCCGACGTGTGATCCCCGGGTCCTTGGTTCGGCTTGACTTCGCCCTGCCTCCCCGGCGTTCGGGGAGGCAGGGTTCTTCCTAGAGGCGTTGGGCCGTCGCGCGACCCTTGACCGGATCTGGCGAATGCGTGAGGAGTACAGGCGTGAGTGAGAACGCTTACGGGGCGGCGAGTTGGGTGAAGAGCACCTACAGTGCGCCCAATGGTGGCACGTGCGTCGAGTGGGCGCCCGCCTTCGCCTCGACGCGCGGTGTGGTTCCGGTGCGGGACAGCAAGGTGTCCGGTGGCCCCGTGCTGCTGGTGAGTTTGGAGAGTTGGACGGGTTTCGTGACGTTGGTGCGTGCGTCCGAGGTGTGATCCCCGGGTCCTTGGTTCGGCTTGACTTCGCCCTGCCTCCCCGGCGTTCGGGGAGGCAGGGTTCTCCGTGTCGAAGCCCTCCGACGCCGGGGTGGTGGTGCGGCGGGGGAGGGGCACGGGACTCTCGACCCGTGCGGTGCGGCCCCCTCCGCCGTGCGGGCGTCGCCGTGCTGGACGACCGAGATCGTGCGGTCGGTGGACGACACGTCGCCGTTGGCCGGGCGGTGTCCGGTTCGGGGGCGGTAGCGTCGCGGAGCGTGAAGAGGATCAGCGTGCTCGGCCTGGCCGTCCTCTCGGTCGCGGCACTCGGACTGGCGCCCGGGACTTCCGCTCCCGCGTCGCGGTCCGGGTCCCCCGACGGCCTGGACCGGTTCCGCAACCAGTCCGTCGACTGGGGAAGGTGCGCGGACGCCTCGCTCACCGCGAGCGGCACCGAGTGCGCGCACCTCACCGTCCCGCTCGACTACGCCCACCCGCGGGGGCGCACCATCAGGATCGCCGTCTCGCGGATCGCGGCGGGGGAACCGGCCCGGCGGCGCGGCATCCTCCAGACCAATCCCGGCGGCCCCGGGTCCCGGGGGCTCGGCATGCCGGCGGACCTGCGGAAGGCGATGAGCCCGGCGGTCGCGGCGGCGTACGACGTCATCGGCATGGACACCCGCGGGCTCGGCGCGAGTACTCCGGTCGACTGCGGACTCGACCGGAGCAGCTGGCTGTTGTACGCGCCCGGCACCGGTCGGGCCGGGTTCGAGGAGAGTGCGCGGCTGTCCCGCGAAGACGCCCGGAAGTGCTGGCGCAACGCGCCGGAGTCCGTCCCTCATCTGTCGACGCGCAACATCGCACGGGACGTGGACCTCGTCCGTGCCGTGTTGGGCGAGCGGCGCACGTCGTGGTTCGGGCAGTCCCACGGAGCGATCCTGGGTGCGACGTACGCGCAGATGTTCCCCGGCAGGGTGGACCGCCTGGTCCTGGACAGTGCGTCCGACCCTGCCGAGTACCCGCTCCGGATGGTGCGCCGCCAAGGCGCCGCCTACGAGGGGGCCCTCGACGACTTCGCCCGCTGGGCGGCGCCCCGGGACGGTGCGTACGGTCTGGGCGCCACGCCCGCGGCAGTGCGCGCCGGCGTCGAGGGGGTGATCGGGCGGGCGGCCCGGGAGCCGATCAGGATCGGCGAGCACCGGATCACCGACCACGAACTTCCCTTGTTGCTCTACCTCGCGCTCATCGACGACCGGGCGAACCCCGAGGCCGCGGGCATGCTGCGGGTCCTACGGGACGCTGCCGAGGGGCGGCCGGTCATCGTGCCGCAGGCGCTGCGGGCGACCCTCGACCTGATGTTCGCGGGCCCCGGGAGCACTCAGGCGACGGACTACTCGGCCTCGCTCGCCATGATCTGCGCCGACGCGGCGGTGCCCCGCAGCCCTGGCCACTACCGCCGGGTGGTGGAGCGCAGCCGCCGTTCGCAGCCCGTCTTCGGACCCCTGACCCATGCGCCGTTCCCCTGTGCGTTCTGGGAGCGGGAACCGTTGCAGCCCCTGGTCCCCATCGACAACGGAGTCCCGGCTCTCCAGATCCAGGCCACCGGGGACCCCCGTGCCCCCTACCCGTCAGGTCTGCGGATGCACCGGGCGATGCGCGGCTCCCGACTCGTGACGCTGGCCGCCCGGGCGCACACCGTCTACCTCAACCACTCCGACGACTGCGTGCGGCGCGCCGTCGACGCGTACCTGCTGCACGGCACCCTCCCCGCCCGCGACACCCACTGCCCCGGGTGACCCGAGGGCACCGGCACCCTCCCGGACCGACAGGGGTGCCCGGAGGCTGCGCCGTCGCCGGTCAAGCCCCCCATCCGCCACTGCATTCCATGGCCACGTAGCGTTTGACCCCGTTGTAGATCACCGGCGCCCAATTGTTGTACTGCGGTTCGCCCGCATTGCACCGGTACGACGATCCGGTCTCCTCGTACTCGCAACCCTGGGGAGTGAGGCGAGTTCCCGTGTACTTGACGATCAGCCGGGAAGTCGAGCTCTTGGCGGCACGGACGTTGAGGTATCCGACGCTGGGACTGACGTACACGTAGCAGGCTGCGGAGGCGGTGGACTTCACCGATTCCGCGTGGGCCGGGGCGGCCACGAGGCCGAGGACGAGTGCGGTACCGATCCCCGCGCTGGCGAAGGCTCTTTTCCCACGCATGGAATTCTCCTGGTTCCGTGTGAGGGGCGTGCTGGTGAGTCGGCGCGCGCACGGCCGGGGCCGAGCGGGCGGAGCGGTGGGCGGCGGGCAAGGTCCCGGTGCGGGCGGTGCCGCCGGCTAGCACCTGCCGGGGTCGCTCGACGGGCCGCCGTGTTCCTGAACGATGTATCCACGCACCCCGGTCGTGTTGTTGGTGATGCGCCACCAGTACGTTTCCAGGGGACCGGGGGTGCCGCAGTGCACGGTGATGCGGTGGCTGCGGTACCCGAGCCCCCGCACCGTGGCGTTGAGCCGCGGTGCGTTGCGGATGTTCACGCCGTCGGAGTAGAACCGGCCCGGGAGCGCGCGGGCGTCCGAGGAGGCGGCCTGCGCGGTGGGGGAGGACACGAGCACCGCGGGCGCGACGAGAACTGCGGCGAGCAGGGTCCGGGACGCACGGCGGGCCAAGGAGTTCCCGGATTTCTTGCGTGACTTCCCAGACATCACCTTTCTCCATTCGTTCCTGATGCTTCTCCGGGTGGGTGTTCACGGATGATGGTCGGGGCTCCTCCGCCACCGGTCAAGGCAAGAAGCTGGCCAAGCTGGGGTGCCGGAGATTCTCACTTGATCGTGAATCCGGAACGCATGACCCTTTTCCGCGGGGCCGCACGGGTATTGCTGTGATCGGTGTTCGCCCTTCGCTGAGCGTCCGTGCAAGGATTCGGGCATCGCATGCGGAAATCTCGTACCCGAAGGTCGGTACGGAGCGCCGCGCCCCGCACGGACCCGCCCGAGGTGATCTCCTCCTTCGAGGACCGGGAACGCCTCCGTCGAGGCACCTTCCTCCGGGCCTGGGCCGACCCGCGGGGCCAGGAACTCTTCCGGAGGCTCGAACTCGGACAGATCGCCCAGACCGAATGGAACGCCGGGTTCGCGGCCCTGCTCGGCGTGGTGCCGGACGACCTGATGGCCCGGTACCTCCACGACGCGTTCCCCGCGTACGGCATGCTCGGAGTGGCGCGTCAGGCCCGGGCCGCCGGGATCAGGACCGCGGTGCTGTCCAACAGCCTCGGGCGGGAGCCGTACGACCCCTACGCGGGGTTCGACCTGGCGGGCACCTTCGACGAGGTGGTCCTCTCCGCTGACCACGGTCTGCGCAAACCCGACCCCGCCGTTCTCCGCCTGGTGCTCGACAAGCTCGGCGTGCCGGCCGAACGGTGCCTGCTCGTCGACGACAGCGAGGAGAACCTCGCCGCGGCCCATCGGATGGGCATCACCCCGTTGCTGGCCCTGGACGACCAGGTGGCGGCCAAGCGCCTGCGTCGGTTGCTCGGGCTACCCGAGGTGTAGGAACTCGCGTACCGCAGCGTGCGAGGCGTGCGGCGCCAACCTCGCGCGGAGTGCCTTCAGTTCGGATGCCGAGCGGACCGAGTCGCCTGCGGCGTCCGAGCCGCCCCGGGGTGACGCACCGACGCCCGCCCGCGCCCATGCCTGCCTGCTCGCGACCGCGGAGGGCGGGGGCCGGGAGGTCGTGGGCCCGGACCACCCCTCACGGGGCCGGCACGAACTCGCCCTCGGCGACGCCGTGCGCTGGCCCCTCCGCGTCTGACGCCGTACGCGGTTCTCCCTCGCTCTCGATCCCCCGGACTCACCCCGGACAAGGCGCCGTTCGGGCCGACAGGCCGGTGTAGCGGGCGCTGGGGCGGGGGTCGGTGCGGGTGACGCGGAGGCAGACCCGGGCGTCCTCGGTGGAGACCTGGTAGAGGTGCGGGGCGCGGGCGTCCTCCCGGGAGGTGTCGTGCGGGGCGTCGACCCGGACCACGAACACCTCGTCGTCGGGGCCTCTGCCGGTGTCGCCGACGCGGTGTTCGATGGCGTCGCCGTAGTTGAGGACGTAGGGGTGCGGGCCCTTGTTGAGGTTGTCCGTCACCTCGGCCACCGCGGAGCGCAACGCCGCGCCGTCCCACTGGGGTTCGCGCCCGGCCCACCAGGCGCCGGCCGTGACGGCCGCCACGCCCACCAGGGCCGTTGCCGCGATCAACCCCCGTCGTCGGTTCGTCATCCTGCCATTGTGCCGGGCGACGCCCCGGCGGACGTCAGACGGGGGCCGGCTCCCGGCCGGTCCGGGCCTCGGGGGCCGGTTCCGCGTTGAGTTCGGCGAGGGCGCTGCGGGTGAGGCCGAAGAAGTAGGTGGCCAGGAAGCCGACGGCGTAGCCGGCGAGCAGCCCCCCGGTGTACACGGCGAGGGTGGTGCCGAAGCCCCGGTTGCCCTGGACGAGCGGGAACAGCGCCCAGCCGGAGGGGCCGATCGCGGTGGAGCCGACCTTGGTGCCGAGCATCGAGAACAGTCCGACCACCGCGCCGCCCGCGGCGCCGCCCGCGCAGGCCGTGACGAAGGGTCGGCCCAGCGGCAACGACACCCCGTAGATGAGGGGTTCGCCGACGCCCAGCACTCCGGCGGGGAGCGCGGAGCGGATGGTGGCCCGGATCGTCCGGTTGCCGCGCAGTCGGACGAACACCGCCACCGCCGCGCCCACTTGGCCGGCCCCGGCCATGGCCAGGACCGGCAACAGCACAGTGTAGCCCTGCTGTTCGATGAGGGTGGTGTGCAGCGGGATCAACGCCTGGTGCAGCCCCAGCATCACCAGCGGCAGGAAGAGTCCGCCGAGGACCAGCCCGGCGAAGACCCCGGTGTGGACGAGCAGCCAGTCCGCGCCGACCCCGATCGCCCGGGCGGCCCGTCCCGCCGGGTACATCAGCGCGTACACCGTGACCAGTCCGGTCAGCAGCAGGGTCAGGGTGGGCGTGACGATCACGTCGAGGGCTTCGGGGACCCAACGGCGGCACCACTTCTCGATCACGGTGGCGAGCAGCGCCGCGCCGAGCGCGCCGAGCACCCCGCCCTGGCCGGGGACGAGCGGTTGGCCCAGCACGCTGATCGCGTCGACGCCGGGGTAGACGACGACCGCGGCGACGGCCCCGCCGATGACCGGCGTGCCGCCGAACTCGCGCGCGGTGTTCAGGCCGACGAACACCGCGATCAGCGCCATGAAGGCGGAGGCGAGCGCGCCGAGCACCGGGGTCAGGCCCGGGAGGAGGCCCGCGTTGACGAGGAGGCCGTTGAGTCCGGCGAGCATGCCGCAGCCGATGAGTGCGGGGATCAGCGGGACGAACACCGCCGCGACGCGCCGCAGCAGGAGCTTTCCGCGGGTGGCGTTGCGCCGGGCGCGGTCCGCGCGCAGGGCCGCGCCCCGGGCGGCGAGGTCCTCGGCGGTGACGGGGGCGGTGACGGCGGTGGCCGGGGCGGGGGCGCCCGGGGTGCGGGCGAGGAGCGCGTCGAGGGCGCGGGTCACCCGGGCGGCGCGGCCGGGGCCCAGCACGATCTGGTAGGCATCGCCGTCCTCCACCACCCCGAGGACGGCCGGGTGGGCCCGGACCTCGGCGTCCCGGACCCGGGCCCGGTCGTGGAGGACGAGCCGGAGCCGGGTCATGCAGTGGGTGGCGGAGGCGATGTTGTCGGGGCCGCCGACCAGGGCGAGGAGGGTGTCGGCGGTGGCCCGGTGGGGGGCGTCGGCGGCGGGTTCGGGCGGTTCGGGGGGCGGGGTGGTGGCCATGGGGACCTCGCTGTCGGGGTGGGGCCCGGGAGGGTGGGGGCGGTGGCTCCGCCGCCGGTTCAGCCGGCTGCGGCCAGGGCTTCGCGCAGCTGGCCGCGGGCGGTGTGCAGGAGCCGGTCGGCGGTGGGGGCGTCGACGCCGGCCAGGATGATCAGGATGGCGTTCTTGACCTCGCCGCCGGCCGCCTCCAGGGCGGCCTCGACGGCGGTGTCGTCGGCGCCGGTGGCGAGGGTGACGATGCGCCGGGAGCGGGCGTGCAGCTTCTCGTTGGAGGCGCGGACGTCGACCATCAGGTTCCCGTAGGTCTTGCCGAGCCGGATCATGGTGATCGTCGAGATCATGTTGAGGACGAGCTTCTGGGCGGTGCCGGACTTGAGTCGGGTGGAGCCGGTGAGGAACTCGGGGCCGACGACCACCTCGATCCCGTGGTCCGCGGCGGCGGCCAGCTCGCTGTGCGCGTTGCAGGACAGACCCACGGTCAGCGCCCCGTACCGCGTGCGGGCGTGCTCGACGGCGCCGACCGCGTACGGGGTGCGGCCGGAGGCGGAGACGCCGACGACGGAGTCGTCGGCGGTGAGGACGAGCGCGTCCAGGTCGGCGGCGGCGAGTTCCCGGGAGTCCTCGGCGCCCTCGGCGGCGTCCACCATCGCGGCGGCGCCGCCGGCCAGCACCCCGACCACCTGCCCGGGACGGGTGTTGAAGGTGGGCCCGCACTCGCTGGCGTCCAGGACGCCGAGCCGTCCGGCGGTGCCGGCGCCCGCGTAGACCAGGCGCCCCCCACGGGCCATGCGGGCGGCGATGGCGTCGAGGGCCGCGGTGATCTCCGGCAGCCGCTCGGCGACGGCGGCGGCGACCCGGCGGTCTTCGGCGTTCATCAGCCGGGCGATCTCCGCGGTGGGCAACAGGTCGACCTCGGCCAGCTCCGGGCGGTGCGCCTCGGTGGTGAGGGCGGCGAGCCGGGTGCGCAGCTCCGGGGCCGGGTCGGGTGTGTTCTCGGTGGTGCGGGTGGTGGAGGTGGGCATGGCGGGCTCTTTCCGGGGCGGACGGGGACGGGTGGCAGGGGGCGGGTGCGCCGGCCGGTCGGACCGGCGCACCCGACGGGTCAGCGGCGCGGGCGCGGGGCGCGGTGGGTGCGCCGATGGGCCAGGGCTTCGTAGGAGGCGGCGAGGGCGGGGCCGGCCCGGTCGTAGGTGCGCTGCGCGACTCCGACGAACAGGCAGTCGACGACCAGGAGTTGACTGGTGCGGGACGACATCGCGGCGGGTCTCAGTTCGCTCTCGCGGGCCGCGGAGGTGGTGAGGACGTGGTCGGCGTACTGGGTGACGGGTCCGTCCGGGAGGCCGGTCATCGCGAGGGTGGTGGCCCCGCGCTCGAACGCGACCCGCAGGGGTTCGATCACGTCGAGGGTGGAGCCGGAGTCGGTGATCGCGACGGCCACGTCGCCGGGGCCGAGTTGGACCGCGTTGGTGACCGCGAGGTGGGGGTCGTGGTGGGCGTGGGCGACGACCCCGATCCGCAGCAGCTTCTGGGCCAGGTCCTGGCCGACCAGCCCGGAGGCGCCGATCCCGTACACGTCGACGCGGCCCGCGGCGGCGAGCGCGGTGACCGCGGCGCCGAGTTGCTGGACGTCGAGGGTGGCGGCGGTGTCGGCGAGGGTCTGGCTCTCCTCGTGGGCGAGCTTGGCGACCACGTCGGTCAGCGGGTCGTCGACGTGGATGGTGGCGGTGACCGCGGGGGCCCGGCCGGACTCCTGGTGGGCGGCGAGCCCGGCCAGGGCCAGCCGCAGGTCCCGGTAGCCGGGGTAGCCGAGGAGGCGGGCGGTGCGGACCACGGTGGCCTCGCTGGTGCCGGTGCGCTCGGCGAGTCCGGTGACCGTCAGGGCGGCGCAGCCGGCCGGGTCGGCGGCGACCGCTTCGGCGACCCGCTGCATGGAGCGGGTCAGGGTGGGGGCGAGGGCGCGGACCCGGGAGGCGAGGGCGGCGGGTGGCACGGGGTGCGGTGCCGGCGTGGTGGGGGCGGGGAGCGTGGGGGGCGGGGGGGTGGAAGTTTCCTTCACTATGTCCGTCACGACGGAAAGGTATTTTCCCGTACGGGGGACGGTCAAGGGTTCGGCCGCCGCCCGGGTGACGTTCCGCCGCGGCCGGTACGCGGAGCGTGCCCATGTCGGGGTCATGTCATGCGCGCCGGCGTGGGCGCCCCTGTGCGGGGGCGCGGGCACTCAGACGCGCCGGTGCTTGGGCCGGCGCAGACCGGCCTCCGTGAGCCGGCGCAGCAACTCCTTGGAGCCGACCTCCACCGCGCCCGCCCGCACCGCGTCCGGATGGCGGTGGGCGGGCAGGTCGTAGTGGTCCCGGTCGAAGGCGTGCGTCGGGACGCCGATCCGCTCGGCGAAGGCGTGCAGCTCCTCGAAGGACTCGTCGCTGACCAGATGGGACCAGAGCCGGCCGTGTCCGGGCCAGGTCGGCGGGTCGATGTACAGGGTCACCGGCCGGGGCTCACGGACCGGCCGTGCCGGGCAGCCGCCCCAGCGAACCCACCGGGGCCACCGAGACGCCCGCCTCGCTGCACACCCAGTGCGGGTCGGCGCCCAGCTCGGGTTCCACGTCCAGGGCGTGCGGCTCGCCGGAGGCGCACACCGGGCAGAGCGGCCACCGCCCGTACCGCTCCAGCAGCGCGTCCTGCACGTCCTGGGCGACCAGCCCGGTCAGGTACGCGGCGCCTTCCGGCCACTGCTCGGCCCACCAGCGACGGTGCGTCACCGAGTCCTCCACCAGCGAGACCACGTCCGCTTCGGCGACGTTCCTCGCGGCCAGGTCGGCCATCACCAGCGCCTGCGCCGCGTGCAGCGCCTGTTCGATTCCGGACATGTTCTCCACCCTGCCATTGTGCGCCCCGCCGCGGGTGCGGGGTGAACCGGCGGCTGCGGGGCGGGGGCGTCACAGGGTGGCCTCGACCAGGGCCGTCAGCCGTGCGCACTCCTCGGCCTCGCGGGGACCGGCGGCGAGCGGGCGCCGGGTGCCGCCGCGGTACGCCGCCCGCCCCGGAGCGGGGTCGTCGAGGAGCCGGACGAGCGGGCGGACGGCGGTGGCCGGGCGCTGCCCCAGCAGCCCCCCGAGGACGGTGACGCCGAGCCTGGCGGCCGTGCCGAACTCGCCGGCGAAGCCGGAGCGGACCAGCCGGGCGGGGCCCCAGGTCACATAGGCGAGGTCGGGATCGAGCCCGGTGGCGAGGACGCCGAGGAGTTCGTTGGCCCTCCGTTGCTGGGCGTTGGACCGGGCGAAGGTGAACCCCGTGGCCATCCCCGGGTCCTCGAAGTCGATCGCGTCGGGGCGGGCCCCGGGGACCGCAGCGTTCACGACCACCGGCCGGGCCGCCGCTGCCAGGACCGGGGCGACCCCGGTGACCAGCAGGTACTTGCTCAGGAAGAACAGCGCCCAGGAGGCTTCGTGGCCCTCGGGCGTCAGATGCCGGCGTCGGCGGACGAAGGACGCGGCCAGCACCAGGGCGTCGATCCGCGGGTGCCGCTCCGTCAGCCGGCCGACCGTGCGGCGGGCCTCGGCGACCGAGGACAGGTCGGCGGCGAGGAACTCGGCCCGAACCGCCACGGGCGGCCCGGCGTCGCCCCCGCCCGTGGCGGACGCCTTCGCCACCAGCGCCTCGAACTTGGCGCGGTCCCTGCCGATCGCCACGACCCGGTCACCCGCCCTCAGGTAGTGGTGGGCCAGGGCCGCGCCCATCCCGTCGGCGCCTCCCGTGATCACGATCGTGCGCACGTGGACCGCCTCCCCTTTTCCGGAACACCTGTTCCGGTAACGATTAACCTAAGAGGAACACCTGTTCCGGATTGATAGGGTCGCGGCATGGCACAGGACCGCAGACAGCGGCGCGACGCCGCCGCCAACCGGGAACGCATCCTGACCGCGGCCGGCGAGGCGTTCCGCCGGGCGGGGATGGCGGTGGACATGCGGGCCGTCGCCACGGCCGCCGGGGTGGGCGTCGGCACCCTCTACCGGCACTTCCCCACCCGCGAACACCTCGTGCACGCCGTGACGGGCGCCGACCTCGCGGCGCTGGCCCGGGTCGCCCTGCCCGCCGGAGCCACCTCGATCGACGCCCTGCGCACCTACTTCACCGCGATGCTCACCGCCCTCGCCGGCAACCGGGCGATGGTCGACGTGCTTGCCGCCGGACCGCCGACCGGCGCCGACCTCGAACGGTGCCGCGCCCATCTGACCGCGATCGGTCGGGACGCCGTCGAACGGTCCCGGACGGACGGCGCCCTCGCCCCGGACGTGACCGCCGAGGACGTCGCCCACCAGTTCCTCGGCCTCGTCCGGATCGTGCAACTGCTGCCGGACGCCGGACCGGTCCCCGTCGCGCACCAGGTGGACCTCGCGCTGCGGGCACTCGCCGCCCCCGGGCCCTGGAGCTGACGCAAGGGTCCCGTGGTGCGTTCACTCATCAGTGGGGCGGATGTTGACAGCCCGGTGCGACGTCCCTAAGCAGAAAGGGGAGTCGACATCCGCGCGGCACCGGAACGGACGTTCCGGGGGCGGTGCCCGAGCGCGGGGAAACGGAACCTGCCATGGACGCGGGACGCCTGCTGGCCAACAAGCTCGACTGGTCGTACCTCCACATCGACGCCGACCGCAACGGCCTGATCGAGCGCCAGGACCTGCTCGGACTCGCCGCCCACCTGCTCCTCACCTACGCGGAACCCTCGTCCACCCCGAAGGGTCAGGCCCTGATGGGCGCCTTCGACCGGTTCTGGGACACCCTCTCCGCCCACTGCGACACCGACCGCGACGGCCGGATCACCCCGAGCGAGTACCGGGACGGGATGCGGGCCGCCTACGTCGACGGCGACCGGTTCGACGCGATCTTCCACCCCGCCGCCACGGCCCTGGCGCTCGTCGCCGACACCGACGGGGACGGCGGGATCGACCGGCCCGAGTTCCTGGCGATGGAAGCCGTGCTCGGGGTGTCGCAGGCCGAGGGGCGCACCGCGTTCGAGCGTCTGGACACCAACGCGGACGGCGCGCTGGACGTCCCGGAGTACCTCACCGCGGTCCGCGAGTACTACACCAGCCCCGACCCCGACGCCCCCGGCAACTGGCTGTACGGGGCCACCTTCCGGTTCCCGTTCCCCGCGGCACCGCGGTGACGGGCCCCTTCCCGCAGGCCCCGCCCGGGCCGGGGTCCGCGACGGCCCCCGGGCCGGGCGCCCGGCCCGCGCTGTCCACGGCCACCCGCTGGCTGTCCGCCCCGTACCGCCGCCACCGGCACGCCGCCGAGCTGGAACGGCTGGCCCGGCAGTGGGCCGCCGGGAGCGGGCTCGCCGTCGGCCCGGCGGCGGTCCGACTGCGCGCCCACGGCCTGGACCGGCTCGCCGCCGTCGTCCTGTCCGAGGAGCGGGACGAACAGGTCCTCCTCTACGCCCGCTGGCTGATCTGGGTGTTCCACCTCGACGACCACGTCGAGTCCCGCACCACCCCCGGGGCGGTCGAGGCCCTCTTCGGGGGGCTGCTGGACCGGATCGGACCGCCCGGCACCGTCGCCCCCGCGCCGCGCGGGGAAGCCGACGGGGACGGGCGGGCGGTGGCGGAGGCGCTGACCGACCTGTGGCGGCGGACCGGCCGGGGCATGAGCGACCACTGGCAGCAGCGGTTCCGCCGCCATCTGCGCCAGCAGCGCGCCGGCTGCCTGCGCGAGCACCTGCTGCGCGCCACCGGCACGGTGCCCACCCCGCAGGAGTACCCGCGGCTGCGCCGGTGGTCCAGCGGCCCGTGGCTCTACGACCTGCCCGAGGCGGTGCTCGGCGTCGAACTGCCGCCCGCCTTCGCCGCCACCGCCCTGTGGCGGGAGCTGACCTACCACGTCGGCGACGCCGCCAACGGGTGCAACGACCTGCTGTCCGCGGAGAAGGAGAGCGCCGGCCGGATCACCGTGAACCACCTGCTCGTCGCCCGCCACCGGAAGGGACTGACCGGGGCGGAGGCCGTGCGGTGGGTCACCGAACACGTCGTCGACCGCTTGGACCGGGCGGCGGAGCTGGGGCGGCGCACCCCGGCCGCCGCCCAGGACCTCGGCCTGTCGCCCGCCGCCGTCCGCGAGGTCAGCCGGGTCGTCTGCGCCACCCTCAACTTCCCTGCCGCCTACCTCACCTGGGCCCTGGGCTCGGCGCGCTACGCGCCCCCGCCCCCCTGACGCCCCCGCCGGGTCACGGGCCCGGTCACGGTGCCGTGGCCGCCCCGGCGCACCTCGGCTCGGCCCCGTCCAACGGCACCGCGCGCGGGGTGCCGGCGACGATGCGGGAGGAGGCGGTCCGCCGGTGCAGCCGGAGCGAGGCCGCCACCAGCCCGATCGCGGTGAGCAGCATCGCGGCGCCCGCCCATGCGGTCGCCGCGTAGCCCCAGCCGGCGTCGATCACGGTGCCGCCCAGCCAGGGGCCGCCCGTGTTGCCGATGTTGAACGCGGCGGTGGTGGTGGCCCCGGCGAGGGTCGGCGCGGCACCGGCCACGTTGAACATCCGGGCGTTCAACGCGGGGGCGGTGTAGAAGGCGGAGACGCCCAGCAGGAAGGAGAGGGCGACGGCCGCCACCGCCCACTGGCCCAGCAACGCCAGCGCGGTCAGCAGCACCGTCGAGGCGGCGGTGCCCGACAGCATCACCCCGAACAGGTGGGCGTCCGCGAACCGGCCGCCGAGCAGGGTCCCGATCAGCGCCCCCAGCCCGAACAGGCCGAGCACGACGGGCACCCAGCCCTCGGTGAGGCCGGCCACGTCGGTCAGCAACGGGGCGAGGTAGCTGAACGCGCAGAACACGCCGCCCGCGGCGAGCGCGGTCACCGCGATGGCCAGCCACACCTGACGATCGCGGTAGATGCGCAGCTCGCCGCGGAGCCGCGGCCGCTCGGCGGGCACCGGAATGCGCGGGATCAGGGTGAGGACGCCCACCAGCGCCACCACCGAGGCCAGGCCGACCGCCCAGAACGCGGACCGCCACCCCAAATGCTCGCCGAGGAACGCGCCGGCCGGGACGCCCAGGACGTTGGCGATCGACAGCCCGCCGATCATCACGGCCATGGCCCGGGCCCGCGCGGTGACCGGCACCATCGCGATGGCGACCGCGGCCCCCAGCGCCCAGAACCCGGCGCACGCCAGCGCGCTCACCACCCGCGAGGCGAACAGCACCTCGTAGTTCGGGGCGAGCGCACCGGCCACCTGGCCGAGCCCGAAGGTGGTCAGCAGCGCCACCAGCGTGGCCTTGCGCGGCAATCGGAGGGTCGCCACGGCGAGCAGCGGCGCGCCCACCACCATGCCCACCGCGAACGCGGAGATCAGCAGCCCGGCCTGGGGGATGGTGACGCCCATGTCGCGGGCGATCGGCGGCAGCAGCCCCGACAGCATGAACTCGCTGGTGCCGAGCGCGAAGACGGACAGCCCGAGGATGTGGACCGCCAACGGCATGCGGGTGGCGGAGCGGGGGTCGGCGGGGGACGGGGGCCGGGTCGAGGGGGCCTGGGAGGGGCTCGCGGCGTGCTCCGGGACGTGGGGTATCGGCTCAGGCATGTTCGGTGACAACGGGTCCGCGACGGATGGGCATTCCCGCATCCGGTGTGTTTCCGGTCGCATCCGGCGTTCTCCGCGGACGCCACGAAGCGGGCCGCCGGCGGACCCGGCCCCCGGCGGCACGGCCGGGGCGGCGCCGGTCAGGCGCGCCGGGCGGGCGGAGCGGCGAGTTCCGCGAGCTCGGCGGTCAGGTTGCGGCGTGCCGCGGCCTCCCAGTGCCGGGCGCCGTGGGGCGTGCCGTAGAGCCGGGGGAGGGCCAGCAGCCGGCGCAGGACCTCGGCCCGACCGGTCCGGAACGCCGGATCGGGCACGAAGTGGTACTCGGCGCGGACGGCCTCCGCGTAGGCCCGGTACCGGGCGGGGGTGCCGGCGAGGACGGCCAGGTCGGCGTCGCACAGCACCGCGCCGTTGCGGTCGCCGTCCCGCACCGCGTGGTCGGCGGTCAGCCGCACCAGTCGGACCACCTCGTCGATCGCGGACGGGTCGAGCCCCAGCTCGGCGAGCGCCCGCTCGGCGAGCCGGGCGCTGCGCTCCTCGTTCTCGGAGCGGTCGGGCCGGTACACCGCGTCGTGGAACCAGGCGGCGAGCCGGACGAGCGCGGGCTCGGCGGCGTGTGCGGCCAGGGTGTCGACGTGCTCCAGCACCGCGCTCAGATGGGCGACGGTGTGGTACGCCCGGGGCTCCTCGCTCCAGCGCCGCAGCAACTCCGCGCCGTACGCCCGGACGCCGGGGTCGGTCGCCGCCGCGGGGGTGCCGGTGGCCTCCCGCACGGCCTCGCCCCAGCGCGCCAGGAGTGCCTCGTCCCGTTCCGGGCCCGGGCCCGCGTCCACCGCCGTCATGTCCTCATTGTCGCCGGGCCGCCGCGGGCCGGGCGCGTGGGGGAGGCGGCCGGTTCGGTGCGGGGTCCGGAGGGGCCCGGGCGGTGGCGCCTCGGCCACAACGGGGCCCGGGCCGGTTCCGGCACGGATCGGGCCGCGGTGCCGGCGCACGCCGCTGGCCAGCGGGTTTGCCGCTGAACGGGAAGGAAAGGGCGTACCGTGGGCGGCGGCATCCCGCCACCATGGCCACTTCCACCCGCTTTGCGGGGCGGGCCGTCTGTTGGTGAAAGCCCTTGCGGCGTAGGCTGGCAATGGACTAGACCTGTTGAGCTACTCGTTGGTACGCGCACGCGTCACGCGGTGCTCCGGCGGGCAGCGGCGGCAGCGAGTCCGCCGACGTACACCGCAGCAGGCTCCGGGAGCCCCCGGGCCGACCGCCGAGAGATGGGGTCCCCCATGAGCAAGCGTGCACTCCTGGAGGTGATCGCCCTCGATGCGAGGGACGCCGTCGCCGCCCGGGCCGGAGGCGCGGACCGCTTGGAACTCGTCGCCGACATGGCCGCGGACGGGCTGACCCCGTCCCGCGAGACCTTCGCGGCGATCCGGGACGCCGTCGACATCCCCCTACGGGTCATGCTCCGCCTCAGCGACGGCTTCGCCGCCGGTGACGCCCGGTCCATCGAGGCGCTCGCCGAAGCCGCCCGCGACCTGCGCGCCGAAGGCGCGGACGAGTTCGTCCTGGGCTTCCTCACCGACACCGACGAGGCCGACCTGTACGCCGTCGAGGCGCTCGCCGCCGAACTGGCCGGCTGTCGCTGGACCTTCCACCGCGCCATCGACCGCGCCGCCGACCGGGACGCCCTGCGCAAGCAACTCGCCGACCTGCCGGGTCTGGACACCTACCTCACCGCCGGCTCCGCCGCCGGCGTCGGGGACGGCCTGGGCACCCTCCTCGCCGAGGCCGCCCGCAGCGGCGAGCCCGGCTACGAGCAGCAGATCCTGGTGGGCGGCGGACTGCACCTGGAACACCTCCCCGCCCTGCGCGCCGGCGGGATCGACGGCTTCCACATCGGCGGCGCCTCCCGCCCCGAAGGCTGGGACGGCCCCGTCTCCGCGGACGCCGTCCGCCGGTGGCGGCTCGCCCTCGACGGCTGAGCCCACCCGCCGCCCGTCCCGCCCCGGATCAGCCGTCCAGGGCGGGCGGCAGCGGCTCGGCGTGCACCACCACCAGCCCGGACACCGCCCGGGTCAGGGCCACGTACAGCCGCCGCAGCCCGGTCCGCTCGTCCGGCTCGCCCGCGACCACCGCCGCCGGCTCGTCCAGCACCACCCGGTCGTACTCCAGGCCCTTGGCCAGCGAGGCCGGAACCAGGGCGAGCCGCACCTCGGCCCGGGTCTCCTCACCCGGCGCCAGATGGGGCACCCCGGCCGCCGCCAGGGCCGCAGTCCAGTCGGGAACGCGCACGTCCGCCGCGATCAACCCCACCGAACCCTCGCGCCCCAGCGCCTCCGCCACCGCCGACAGCACCGCCGACTCCCGCTCCTCCGGCTCGACCTGACGCACCGTCAGTGAACCCGGGGCTTCCCGCACCGACTCCACCGCGGCCAGCCCCGGCGCGATCCGGGGCAGCAGCCGCGAGGCGTACCCGATCACCTCCCGCGGCACCCGGAACCCGGCCGTCAACTCCTCCACCACCGCATCCGCCTTGCCCAGGTGCCCCAAGGCCGTGGCCCAGTCACGGGTCGCCCACGGGGTGGTGCCCTGCGCCAGATCGCCCAGCACCGTCGCCGACCCCGTCGAACAGCGCCGCCCCACCGCCCGGTACTGCATCGGCGACAGGTCCTGCGCCTCGTCCACCACCACGTGCCCCAGCGACGGGGTGCGCTCCACCAGGTCCCGCGCCTCGTCGATCAGCACCGCGTCCGCCGTCGACCACCTGGCGCTCCGCACCCCGCGTGACGCCCGCTCCCAGAGCACCGCCCGCTGCTCGGCCCCGTCCAACAGCCCCGCCGCGTGCTCCGCCAGGAACTCCGCGTCGGAGAGCAGCCGCCACACCAACGTCGCCGGGTCGACCGGCGGCCACACCCGCTTGACCGCCGCCTTCACCGCCCGGTCCCGGGCCACCGCGTCCTGCACCCGGTCGTCCGGGGCCTCGCCCGCCTGCTCCATCCGCACCAGCACCGCATGCGCGATCCGCTGCGGCAGCGCCTCCCGCGCCGCCCCGTACCGCAACCCCCGCCCCAGCAACTCCTCGACCATCTCCGCGAGTTCGTACGCCGGCACCCGCCAGCGCCGGGAACCGCGCACCACCACCACCGGCTCCTCGACCACGGTCACCTGCGCGTACAACGCCCGCCGCAACACCTCGGCCATCCGTGCGTCGCCCTTCACCACCGCGGCCCGCGCGCCGTCCACGGCGCGCACCTCCACGTGCCCGACCAACTCCTCCAAGGTGGCCTGCCGCACCTGCACCTCGCCCAGCGCGGGCAGCACCTGCTCGATGTACCGCAGGAACGACCGGTTCGGCCCGATCACCAGGGTCCCGGTGCGGGCCAGCCGCTCCCGGTGCGCGTACAACAGGTACGCCACCCGGTGCAGCCCCACCGCCGTCTTCCCGGTGCCCGGCCCGCCCTGCACGCACACCGTGCCGGTCAGCCCGCCGCGCACGATCTCGTCCTGCTCCGGCTGGATCGTCGCCACGATGTCCCGCATCGGCCCCACCCGGGGCCGTTCGATCTCCCGTTGCAGCAGCGCGCTGGCGCCCGGCCCCCCTTCGGCCCCGGGGCCCACCGGATCCGACAGCCGCTCGTCCTCGTACGCGGTCAGCTCCCCGCCCGTGTAGCCGAACCTGCGGCGCAGCCCCACGTCCAACGGCTCCGCCCGGGAGGCCCGGTAGAACGCCTGCGAGACGGGCGCACGCCAGTCGATCACCATCGGATCGCCCGCCGCGTCGTGCACGTGCCGGCGCCCGATGTAGAACCGCTCGCCCGCCGCCTCCGCTGCCGGTTGCGGGCCCGGAGCGGTCAGGAAGTCGACGCGCCCGAAGAACAAGGGCGTGTGCGCGTGGTCGGCCAGCGCCTCGATCCGCAACTCGATCTGGTGTTCCAACGCCTCCCGGTTGACCCAGTTCGCCGTCACGTCCCGGATGTCGAGGGACTCCACCTCGTCCCGCATCACCCGCAGCGCCGCCCGGGAAGCGGCGAGGTGCGCCCGCTCCCGCACCAGCGGATCACCGTCCGGGGCGGCAGCGGGCGGGGGAGCGGGGACGGCGTCGGCAACGGGATCGTGGTGCGTGCGGGGCACGGGTGCGGGCCTTCCGGACGGGTGCGGGCAGGACGATCGGGCCGTCCGGTTCCGACCGGGCGGCGGCACTCCGTGCGGGAGGCGGGCAAGGGCGGAGAGCTTAGGCGAGACGGGCACTCCCGCGCCAACGGGTTTCCGTCCCCGGCCGTCACCGATGGCTTACCCTTCGCGCATGGACGAGGTGCCCACACGCACGGAGGACGCCGCATGACACCGCAGCTCACGGGCCGGCTCCTGGCCACGGGCGAGGGCACCGACCTGGTCCTCGCCCGCGGTTTCGACGCCCCCGTCGCCGACGTCTGGGCGAGCCTGACCGAGCCCGAGCGCACCGCGCTCTGGTTCGGCCCCTGGGAGGGCCGCGCCGCCCCCGGCCGCACGGTACGGGTCCGGATGGCCTTCGAGGAGGGCGAGCCCCGGTCCAGCGTCCGCATCGAGACCTGCGAGCCGCCCCGCCGGCTGGTCGTGACCACCCAGGACGCCTTCGGCTCCTGGCACCTGGAGGCCCGGCTCACCGAGACCCCGGGCCCGCACACCGAGTTCACGCTCGTCCACCACCTCGCCGGCACCGAGGGCCTGGGCGAGATCGGCCCCGGCTGGGAGTGCTACCTCGACCGCCTCGTCCACGCCCGCGAGGGCGGCGAGCCCCCGCGCTTCGGCGACTACTACCCGGCGCTGAAGGAGCCCTACGAGAGGCTGCGGGCCGTCCCGGGCTGAGGGGCGCGGAAACACGCGGGCGGGAGACCAGAGGCGGACACCTGCCCGTGTCCGGAACCGTTCACACCGGGTTGGTGAACAGGCCACTGAGCGGGTACACAGAGTTCTTGCCGAAGTGTCACGGGCGCTACGCTGGGCTGCACCGATCAGGCCCGTCCTTCGGACCACCCTCACATCCCTCCCGATTCCGTGTGTGCCCAGCCGTAGGCGGGCGTCAGTCCAGTAGGAGAAAGACAGGTCACGGTGAGCAGGGAAGAGTTCGCTGCGAAACGCACAGTCGATGTCGTCGTCCTCACCATGAATGACCGGGATCAGGAGTTCCGTGCGGCGATGGCTTCGGTCGTCGCCCAGCAGGGAGTCGATCTACGCCTGGTCATCGTCGGGAACGGCGTAGAGCCGGACTACGTCCCTGAGGGCGCGATGAGCGTGGCACTCGAAGTCAACGAGGGCATTCCCGAAGGGCGCAACGTCGGGGCCGAGGCGCTGGCGACGGGAGGCGCCGAGTTCGTGCTTTTTTTCGACAACGACGCCGTGCTCCCCGACCCGCACACCCTCACGCGACTGATCGCCCAGTTCGACCGGCGTGCGGACCTCGCGTACGTACAACCGAGGATCGCCGACCCCGTGACCGGCGAGACCCTGGGACGGTGGGTTCCCCGGCTCCGGCCCGGTGACGCCCGACGTTCGGGTGTCGTCACCCTCATGGCAGAGGGAGTCGTGCTCGTGAGACGGACGGATTTCGATGCAGCGGGTGGCTGGCCCGGGCACTTCTTCCTCTTCCACGAGGGAGTGGACCTCTCATGGCGGTTGTGGGACCTCGGACGGGTCGGCTGGTACGCCGGTGACGTCGAGGTGCACCATCCCGCGACCAACCCGGCCCGACATGGTCCCTTCTACCGGATGGTCGCGCGCAACCGCGTCTGGGTCGCTCGTCGACGCCTTCCCGCACCGCTGATTCCCGTCTACCTGTTCGCCTGGGCGGTGATCAGCGCATGGCGGTTCCGTGCCTCCGGGAATCTGACCACAGTGTTCAAGGGGTTCGCCGAGGGACTGCGCGGAGGTCACGGAGAACGCCGGCCGATGTCCTGGCGGACGGTGTGGCGACTGACCAGGGCCGGTCGTCCGCCGATCATCTGATCTTCACCCCCTTTCGGCTCGGGCCCAGAACTCACGACTCTGGAGGTCGCGTTCATGCCCGCGGGACTACGCGTAGCCATCGGCTCCGATCGGGCCGGCGCTGCCTACCATCCGACTCTCGCTGATCAACTGCGACGCCACCCCAGGGTCCGGCAGATCGTCGGCATCGGTACCGCCGACTTTCCGCGCGCCTATCCCGAGGTCGGCTTTGCTGCCGCGCAACTCATCGACGCGGGCCTTGTCGACAGGGCCTTGCTGATGTGCCACACCGGTTTGGGCATGGCGATCACCGCCAACAAGGTTTTCGGCGTCCGTGCGGTCACCGCCCATGACCCGCTCAGCGTGGAACACGCCGTCACCCACAACAACGCCCAGGTCCTGTGCCTGGGCGTTGGCGTCATAGGAGCGGCTCTCGCCCGTCAGCTCACCGAGGAGTGGCTCACCCACACCTACGACCCGGCTTGCCGCGCCGCTGCGAAGCTCTCGTTGATCGCCGAGTTCGAGCACCGTCGCCAGCCTGATTCCGGCTGATCACCCCCGTCCAAACTGCGCGCTCGGGAGGATCCGTATGCCCACTGACGCCACCACTGTGCCCCGTAGCCAGACACCACGGCGCTGGCCTGACGAACCGGCTCAGGGAGGGCGGTACACCGAAGCCGAAGAGGCCGCCGTTCGGGAAGCGATGGCTGACTCCCAGCCGTGGCGGATTGGGTGGCGCGGAAAGGACTGCATTGCTGCTTTCGAAAATGCATTCCATGACAAAGCTGGTGCTCGATATGCGGTGGCCTTCAACGGTGGTGGAACCGCGCTGGAGATGGTTCTGAAGTGCCTGGACTTCCAGCCTGGAGACGAGGTGATCAGCTGCGCGCTGAACTTCGTTGGCACCCACCTGCCGGTCATCCACCAAGGCGGGAACCTTGTCTTCGCCGAGCCTGATCCGTTGACCCTGAACCTCGACCCCGTGGACGTCGAGCACCGACTCACCAGTCGTACCCGTGCCATCCTCGTTACCCATTGGAACGGGCTTGCAGCGGACTTGCGTCCCTTCCTCGCCATGGCCGAACGGCACCCCAACCGCACCATGGTCCCCCGGCGGTGATCGTAGAGCCGCGCGTGCCTGCGGAGGCACCACACCGTCCGGGCTTCCGGTGGGAGCCGAGGGGTGGGCGACGATCTTCAGTTTCGAGGCCAAGAAGTTGATGACGACGTTCGGGCAGGGAGGCATGGTCACCACCGACGACCCCGCCCTCGCCGACAGACTAAGGAGGCTGCGCACCTACGGACTGAGTCAGGAGTGGGGAACGAACCAGCAACTCACCAAGATCCAGGCAGCGGTCGGACTCGCTCAACTCGGTCGCTTGGACGAGATGAACGCAGCCCGTGTTGCCCGCGCCCACCAGCGCACCCGACTCCTGGAGGGCATCGGGCACCTCACTCTGCCCCCGTTCCTCCACGGTGGCCAGCACGTGTACTACCGCTACAACCTTCTCGTGCCCGGGAGTTGGGCGGGAGAAGGTCGGGATGCGCTCATGGAACTGCTCGCGGATGACTACGGGCTCGGCAGCATCATCAATGACCCACCCACCTACGCCAGTCACGACTACATCCGCACTCACGCCGACGGCCAGACCTGTCCCCGAGCTGCGTGGCTCGCAGCCCGTCTCCTCTGTCCTTGCTTGCATCCACTCATCACTGAGGACGAAGAGCGCGAGATCTGTGCCGCCATTCGGGAGGCCACCGCGCGCGTCGCCCGGAGCTTCGAGGTCTGACGCTTTCCGTATCCCCGTACGTCTGTTGGCGTTCGTCTCCATTTCGTCGACGAAGGAATTCGACATGTTCCAGATCGCTCAGGAGATCGCCTCCATCCAGGCCCGCGAGACGCTGCTCGGCCCCCCGTACCCCACGAGGCACGCGGAGGACGACCTGAGGGTGGTTTTCATGTTCCCCTACGGGCACGGATATTCCCTGATGTGCAACGGGCCGATGGCTCTGTACGACCTCATCAACCGTGACCTCACCTTGCCTGCCTATGCGGAACGGGCCGTGCAATACGACTGCCTGACTCAATACGGCAATCGCCTGGTCACTCCTGGTGATGAGCCGTACCGGAGCATCGAGTCCGCCGTGCCGATCCATGAGGCGGATATCCTCGGGCTGTCAGTGACCAATGCCGGCGACCTGCATTCGGTCTTCCGTCTCCTGGACCTCGCAGGAGTCCCACGTCGTGCTGTTGACCGCGTACCCGGTGTTCACCCCCTCGTCGTCGGGGGGCAGGGTGGCCTGGCCAACCCCGAAGTCCTGGCTGACTACTTGGACGTCATTGCCCTCGGCGAGGCCGAGAAGTCCCTGCCCGAACTTTTGCGAACGGTGCACGCCCATCGGCGCTCTCCCGATGGCTACACCTCGCTCCACGAGCAACTCGCTCGAATCCCTGGCCTGTACGTACCAGCCATGTACGAGTGTGACTTGGTCGCGGGAGGAGGGGTGAGCGCAGTGAGGCCCAGGACACCCAAAGTGCCCGCCCGGGTACGCGCTCAATGGCTTGCGTTGACCGAGTTGCACGATGCGCACTTCGTGCATCCGATCACGGACGGTACGGCTTCCGGATTAGTTCCACTGATCGGATGCCGCCATAAGTGCTCCTTCTGCACTTTGCGGACGCCCCCATTCCGGCAGGCGCCACTGAACATGCTTATCTCCCGTATTGACCGCCTTGAAGAGCTCGGTGTTCCCACCATCATCATCAGCGCCCCCACATTCACCCAGTATCAACACCGTGCCGAACTCCTTGCGCGAATTCGCGCCTACCGGGAGGAGGCTGGGGCGCGGGGTGTCAAGGTAAGCACGATCATCGGATCGGTCCGCGCTGACGAGATGACTCCCGACTACCTACGTGATGTCAACGAACTCGGCGATTTCGGACACTTGTTCACCGAATTGAGTCTTGCGCAGGCTCGCGGCATCATCACCGTGGCCCCGGAGTTCGCCGATGCCGATCTGATCGCCGTGTACGGAAAAACCATGACGCCCGAGCGGGTTGACCGTGCCATCGACCGGTGCCGCGAAGTCTCCGACCTCATCAACACGATGATGCTCTACTTCATCATCGGAGCGCCCGGCGAACGCCATGAGGACCGACTCGCGATCGCTGACCGCGCTCGTGAAATCCGCGATCGACTTGGCCGCCCTGACGCCTCGGTCATCATCAAGTTGCATCAGTTCATGCCAGAGCCGGGTACTCCAGCGCAGCGGCTGGCCATGAGCGACCCCGTCCGAGTTGACGGCTACGTCGAGGAAATCACTGCTCGCCTGCGTGACCTCGTCGGCGCGGATGCGTTCAACCAGCACTACCGCGTTCAGTACGGCGAAACCAACCGCCTTTACCTCGAAGCGCTGTGTCTACGTGGAGACCGTCGGGTCGGGCACGTCCTGGAGCAACTCCACCAAAGTGAAGTCGACTTCGCGTCCCTGAATCCTCAGGATCTGATGCGCGCGATGGCGGACCACGGCCTCGATTTCGAACGGCACTTGCGGTACATGGACGATGTCGTGCTTCCTTGGCACATCGTCAACGAAGTTGATCCGGATGAGGAACGACAACTCGCTGAGGCGATCCGGAGGAGGACGACCTCTTCGTGAACGTCTCAAGGCGCGACGTCGTGCTGCCGGCCGGGAAGCACCGGCTGCCTTCGCTGACCCATCCCTTCGAGCATGCGTCCTACGTCCGCGCTCGACGACCTGAGGCGGACCTCACCCGCGCTGCGGGCGTCGTCCTGCTGTACCAGTCGTCGATCGCGAAGATCGCAGCGCGCCGCTGCGGTACCCGACCACTGGACCGTTGGGTGTCCGCCGATCTTCATCTGGCGGTCGACAACGTCGTGTTCTGCTCCGGATTCGGGCGTGGCGCACCAGCTGCCGGCCTCATAGTCGAACAGCTCGTCGCTCTCGGTGCCCGTGCTGTGATCACGATCGGCACCGCCGCTGCCCTGGTCAAAGACTTGGTTCCGGGCAACCTGGTGATCTGTAGTGAGGCCCTACGTGGTGAAGGGCTTTCCCACCACTACCTGGCACCCGACCGTTACAGCGCTCCCGACACAGGGTTGACGGCGCTCCTGACCCACGAGGTTGGAGGTCTTGGATCCACCGTACGTTCGGGACGTGCTTGGACCACCGACGCTCTGTACCGGGAGAGCGCGGCCGAGGTGAAAGCGTACGCTGCCGAAGGCGCGGTGTGCGTGGAGATGGAAGCCGCTGGGGTGCTTGCTGTCGCTAGCTACCGGCAGGTTCCAGCAGCCTCCGCCTTCGTCATTGCGGACTCGCTCGTCCAGCGAACGCCACGGCGTGAGTCTCCTGAGGTGGTGGAGGGTCTTCGTGTGCTGCTCGATGCAGCCGTCCGCGCCCTCTGCGGACGAGTGGTCGTTCGGTGATCACAACACGGGCGGTGGACGGGAGTCCGTGGCCCGGCCGGCCGTTGCGCACGCCGCGCGCTCCCGCGGCACCGGGCGCTCACCGCACCAGCGGAGCGCCCCTCACCGCACGCCCCCCGCCGGGGTGTCCGCGCTCCAGCCGGCGAGCCGGTCGGCGAGCGGACCGCTGCCGTCGAGGACGTGGCGCACGAACGCCTCGCGTTCGTGCGCCAGCAGCGCGGCCTCCCAGACGCAGGGGCCGAGGCCGGCACGGCCCGGGCGGAGCCGGTCGGGGCGCCCGGGAGGTCCGGTGAAGACGGCCAGGTCGGACATGTGCCCCTCGATCCAGCTGTGGACCAGGACGTAGTCGCCGTCGCCACCGGCGTGCACGATCAGGACCGCGAGCCCGAGCGAGCCGCGGAGGCCGCCCGACCCCAGGTGCCCCGCCGCGACGCGCAGTGCGGCGGCCACGTCCTGCTCCGTCACCGTGCGGCCCGGAGCCCGGAGGACGTAGACCTTCACCAGGTGGCCGCCGACCTCCCGGGTGCCGACGGCCCGTGCCTCGCGCTCGTGGTGCCCCCGTGCCAGGGCCAGCAGTGCTTCCGCGTCCACCGCCGCCGGCAGTGCCTCGTGCTCGCTCATCCCGCCATCATGCGCGGCCGCGGCGCGGCCCCGTTCCGCGGGGGGCCCTCGTCCGAGAGGCTGAGGCCCGTCCCCCCTGAGGCGTAGGGGACGAGCACGGGGTGCCCGTGGCACCTGGGGAGGACCCCGGCGGCCACGGGTTCCGTCCTCGGACAGATGCCCCCGGCGTGCGGGAAACCGACACTGGAGGTATGAGCAGCGCAACCATCACCCCCGGTCCCGTCCCCGTCGACCTCGCCGGTGCCACCGCCGTCACCGGCGAGCACCGCGCCCACCGGGTGGGCGACGCCCTGCGGGTCCTCAAGGTCTTCGTCTCGACGGCGTTCGGCGTCGCCGTGCTCGGCGAGTACGCCCGCGAGGCCGGCGTCCGCACCCGCGGCTGACCCTCCGCCCCCCGGCCCTTCCCGCCCCGACCGCCTGCGACCCCGCACCCGGCCAGGGCGCCCGGCTCACGCGAAGGGGTCGCCGACCGCCCCGCTCAACCGCACCAGCCCCGGCGAACCCCGGTCGTCCGCCACCACCAGGTACACGGTGTACGTCCAGCCGTGCTCGGCCGCCCGCGCCGCGGCCCAGGCCAGGACCTCCTCCACGTCCCGCTCGCCCAGCACCTCGTACTCCTCGGAGGCGCCGGCCGCCCGGTCCCGGAAGTACACGCGGTAGCGGCCGTGGTCCCGCTCCCACTCGACGTCACGGGGGTCGACGCCTCGGATCTCCACGATCGGATCCTAAGCGGGGGACCCCCCGAGCAACTCGTCCGCGTCGACGATCCGGTACGCGTACCCCTGCTCGGCCAGGAACCGCTGGCGGTGCGCGGCGAAGTCCTGGTCGATGGTGTCCCGGGCCACCACCGAGTAGAAGCGGGCCTCGTGCCCGTCCGCCTTCGGCCGCAGCACCCGGCCGAGGCGCTGGGCCTCCTCCTGACGCGACCCGAAGGTGCCCGACACCTGGATGGCGACCGTCGCCTCCGGCAGGTCGATCGAGAAGTTGGCGACCTTCGACACCACCAGCACCGAGATCTCCCCGGCCCGGAACGCGTCGAACAGCTTCTCGCGCTGCGCGTTCGAGGTCTCGCCCTTGATCACGGGCGCGTCGAGGTGCGCCCCCAACTCGTCCAGCTGGTCGATGTACTGGCCGATGACCAAGGTCTGCTCGCCCCGGTGGCGGCGCACCAGCGCCTCGGTGACCCGCCGCTTGGTCGCGGTGGTCGCACAGAACCGGTACTTCTCCTCCGGCTCCGCCGTCGCGTACGCCAGCCGCTCGGCGTCGGTCAGGTTGACCCGCACCTCCACGCAGTCGGCGGGGGCGATGTACCCCTGGGCCTCGATCTCCTTCCAGGGGGCGTCGAAGCGCTTGGGGCCGATCAGCGAGAACACGTCCGACTCGCGGCCGTCCTCGCGGACCAGCGTCGCGGTCAGCCCGAGCCGGCGGCGGGCCTGGAGGTCCGCGGTGAACTTGAACACCGGCGCGGGCAACAGGTGCACCTCGTCGTAGACGACGAGCCCCCAGTCCCGGGAGTCGAAGAGCTCCAGGTGCGGGTAGACGCCCTTCCGCCGGGTGGTCAGCACCTGGTAGGTGGCGATGGTGACCGGCCGGATCTCCTTCTTCGTCCCGCTGTACTCGCCGATCTCGTCCTCGGTGAGCGAGGTCCGGCGCACCAGCTCGTGCTTCCACTGCCGGGCCGAGACGGTGTTGGTGACCAGGATCAACGTGGTGGCCTTCGCCTCCGCCATCGCCCCGGCGCCGACCAGCGTCTTGCCCGCCCCGCAGGGCAGCACCACGACCCCGGAACCGCCGTGCCAGAAGCCGTCCACGGCCTGCCGCTGGTAGGGGCGCAGCGCCCAGCCGTCCTCGGCCAGCTCGATCGGGTGGGCCTCCCCGTCGACGTAGCCGGCGAGGTCCTCGGCCGGCCAGCCGAGCTTCAGCAGCGTCTGCTTGATCTGCCCGCGCTCGGAGGGGTGCACGGCGACGGTGTCCGCGTCGATCCGGGCGCCCACCAGCGGGGTGATCCGCTTGGAGCGCAGCACCTCCTCCAGCACCGGCCGGTCGGTGGTCGTCAGGACCAGCCCGTGCGCCGGGTGCTTGCTGAGGGTGAGCCGCCCGTAACGGTCCATGGTCTCGGCGATGTCCACCAGCAGTGCGTGCGGCACCGGGTACCGGCTGTACTCCACCAGGGCGTCCACCACCTGCTCGGCGTCGTGCCCGGCGGCCCGCGCGTTCCACAGGCCCAGCGGGGTGATGCGGTAGGTGTGGATGTGCTCGGGTGCGCGTTCCAGCTCCGCGAACGGCGCGATCGCCCGACGACAGGCGTCGGCCCGGTCGTGGTCGACCTCCAGGAGGAGGGTCTTGTCCGATTGGACGATGAGTGGTCCGTTCACGTCCGTGCATCCCTTCCGCGCCGGCCAAACCTCCAGTTTGCCGCATGGGCGGGGAAAGCGGGGGCGACGGTGAAGGCGCGCACGGTGACGCGGGAGGAGCGGGACCACGGGGACGCGGGCACGCGTCCGGGTCCGCACCGGAACGAGCCGACGCGGGCGGGGCCGCAGGTGTCGGCGTCCGGGATCACTCCTCCTCCGCCAACTCCGCCACCCCCGTGATCCGGTGCAGCGGATAGGTGCGGACCTCGTCCGCGGTGTGGTCGTAGGCGGTGACGAAGCCGCCCTCGACGCGGACCGGGGCGATCACGCGCTGGCTGGCCGCGCCCTCCGCGCTGACGTAGCCGATCCACAGCGCCTGACCGGTGAGCACCGCCGCTTGGAGCGTGGCCAGGGTCTCCGGCGGGCTGGTGCGCGGGAGCGCGCCGGGCTGCTCCGGGGCGGACTTGTGGGGCGCCGTGGCCGCGTGGTCGCCGGCGCGCACGGCGCGCACCGCCGCGCGCAGCAGCGTGTCGTCCGGGCGGGCCGGGCCCTCCTGGACCGGCTCCGGCGGGGTGCGCGGGCCGGTGCGGTAGGAGTCGGCGCGGGCGATCATCACATCGCCCTCCGGGGTCTCCGCCGCCGGGGCGAAGCCCATCGCGCGCAGCCCTTCCAGCAGGGTCGCCGGGTCGCTCTGCGAGGCCAGCACCGTCGGTGCCAGCCGCCGCAGCCCCAGCCCCTCGGTGCGCCGGTCCGCCAGGATCTCGCTCAGCAGGCCGTCGTCGTCGCACCGCACGTACGCGGCGGCGGCCCCGATCCGGAGCCGGCCGTGCCGGCGGGCCACGTCGTCGATCAGGTACGACAGGGGTTGCGGGACCGGGGTGCGGGAGTGCGCGGCGAGGAAGGCGTGCAGGTCGCTCGCGGTGCGGCCGGCGTCCAGCGCCCGCCGTACCGAGGCCGGCGTGAACCGGTACACGGTGGCCCCGCCCTTGGACTCGACCTCCGCGAGCACCGCGAGAACGTCCGCCAGCGGGCGTTCCAGCGGGCCCGGTGCGACGGCGGTCAGGTCGGCCTGGAGCAGTACGTGGTCCAGCGGGTGCGGGACCAGGGGGGCGAGCCGGGCGACGGCCCGTGCCACCGCCCCGGCGCCGACCCGGCCCGCCCCGTCCGCCGCGGGCCCGTCCGGCGCGCCGAGCAGCTCCCGGCCGTGCGCGGACAGCGCGCCCCGCCCGGTGATCCCGAGGAGTTCCGCCTCGTCCAGCGCCCAGCGCGCGAGCCGGGTGCGCGGGTCGTCCGCCGGAGCCGCACCACCCGCACGCGCCGGCGCGACCGCCCGGGGCGGATGCTCCCAGCGCAACCGGGCCACCACGGCCTCCGGGTCGGGCGCCGACCCCGGCGGCACCTCGGCGAGCAGGGCCAGCACCCGGTGCCGCACCTCCGGCGCCGCGGTCCGGTCCAGCCCGGGCCCCAGCGCCGACAGCGAACGGTCCTTCGCGTCCCGCCCGCCCACCAGCCCCGCCGTACGGGTGGCCGGCAGCCAGGCGGCGGCCAGCACCGCCCAGCGCTCCGCGGCCGGCCGCTGCGCCCACTCGTCGCGGGCCGGGGTCACCGCGTACCGCTCGTCCGCCTCGCCGTCCGAGGCGAGGAGCCCGGCCGCGTACGCCAGTTCCACCCAGAACGCGGCCATCGGCTCGGACACGTCCAGCGCGACCGCCGTGCGCTTCAGGTCGCGCACGCTGAGCCCGCCCGCGCGCAGCACCGCCGGCCCGCCCTCGTCCCAGTCCCGCAGCAGGTCCTCCACGACCGTCACCGCCGTGTACGCCTGCCCGGCCGCCGTCGCGTCCACCACCTGCGGCCGGTGCTCCGCCCGGACCCCGAGCGGCGGCGGCGACGGCTCCGGCCGGCGGTGCACCCGTCCGCCCCGCAGGTGCAGCGCCACCTCACGGGGGAGGACGACCGTGCCCGGCGAGGTCGGCAGCAGCAGCCCCCGGTCCAACAACCAGCGCAGCCGGGCCGCCGGTTCGGCGGTGACCTGCCCGTACGGCGGCCCCCACACCAACCGGTCCAACACCTCCAAGGACTCGGCGGGCGCCTCGGCCAACAACGCGTCCATCCGGGCGCGGTCCCCGAACAGGGCGGCCAACGCGGCCACCGCCGACACCGAGTCGTGGGTGGACGCCAGCCCGGCCGTCGCCACGATCGTCTGCACCCGCCCCGGCGACATGCCCGCCGTCGTCTCCGCGACCGGCGGCCCCAGGCCCGTCGGCGAGGGGTGCTGCGGACCCGGCGCCAGCAGCTCCCGCGCGGTGCGCACCAGCCGCAACCGCGCGTCGTCGCCCCACACCAGCGCCTGGGCACGCAGGGTGGCCAGCGCCCCCGGCAAGGCCCGCTCGATCGCCGCGCCCCCGTCCTCCCCGTCCCGCTCCGCCCGTTCCCCGGCACCGTCAGCACCGTCGGCACCGCGCATCAACCGGAGCAGGTCCCCGTACCCGGTCGGTTCCGGGGCGACGGCCAGCGCCTCGGCGACCTGTTGGGCGAACCGGTCCAAGCGCTCCAGCGCCCGCACCACGCTCGCCCGGGTCGCGGCCCGGGTCGCCAACTGGGTCAGGTCCCCGGGCAGGGGAGTGAGCAGATCGGGCCGGGCCCGCAGCAACTCCGCGAGGAACGCGTCGTCGCGGGCGCGCAGGGCTTCCGCGAGGGACCGGGGCGAGACGCTTCCGGGTGACTTTCCGCTCATCCGGCTCACGGTACTGGGTCCCCGCGGAGCACGAGGGCTCCCGCCCCCGAGCGCGCCGCACCGAGCCCCGGCCCGGACCGGCGGCGCGCGCGGGGGCGCGCCACGACGGCGGGCGACCCGGTACCGTCACGCCGAGGGGTTTTGGCAACCGGCCACCGCGGAGGGGCCTCGTGGGGATCGAGAGCGACCGGCTCGTCTTCGACTACCTGAGTCGAGTCGGCGACCTGGCACAACAGCAACAACTTCCGTCGTCCGCCCGGATGCGGCTGGTGGCCGAGCTGCGTGACGAGATCGACCGGCACCGGTCGAAGGCGTCCACCGACAGCCCCGCGTCGGTCCGTCGCATCCTGTCCCGGATCGGCGACCCCGACGAACTCGTCGCCCAGGCGGGCACCGGTGCGCACCCCGCCACCGACGGCACTCCCCTGGCCGTCCCCGAACAGCGCACCGTCGAAGCGCCCCCACCCCCGCCCCCGGCTGAACCCCTCGTTCCCGCGGCCGGGGAGCCCCAGGACCCTTCGGGCCCCGACGAACCCGCCGGGCGACCGACCGCCAAGTCCCTGTGGGGCCTCGTCCCCCGACCCCGCAAGGCCGCCGCGCCCCACGACGACCCGCCGACCCTCCCGCCCGGACTCGACGACGACCACCGGGCCCCGGCCCCGCCGCACCTCGCCCCCCTGGACGAACTCGGCTCCCCGTCCGGCAACCGCGACTGGTGGCGGGTCGACACCGGACCGCGCGAACCCTTCGACAGCGTCCCCGGCTTCGTCGGCGGCATCGAGATCCCGGAGATACTGAAACCGCCGCCCGCCGCCACCGACCCGAAGGACGACGCCGCCGAACCCGCCGCCGGAGCACCGGCCGCGCAGGACACCGCCGCGCTCGCCCCGGCCGCCACCCCCGGCACCCGCGCGGCCCGGGCCCTGCTCACCGGCTGGTCCAACCCGCTGCTGCTGCTCGCCGTCGCCCTGCTGGTGTTCGGCGCGCTCGCCGGGAACCTGTTGGCGCTGGCCGGGGGATGGGCCATCGCCTGGCTCTCCCGACGGCTCACCCCCGCCGAGTCCCAGTTCGCGGTGGTCTGGCTGCCCGGCCTGTCCCTCGCCGGGGGCGTCGTCTGGCTGTGGGGCCGCGCCGCCGGCCACTGGGGCCCGAAGCTGGTCGACGAACGCTTCGACCAGGCCATCGGGGAGACGTGGCCCTGGGTGCTCAAGTCGGCGGCCCTGGCCAGCGCCGCGTTCCTGCTCTGGCGCTCGCAGCGCAAGTCCTGACGGGTCGTCCAGGGCGCCGCCGCCCGCCGGGCGGGTCCGATACGTCGGGGGTGACGCCCGGTGGGGCACGCACGGGGGAGAGGCCGGTACCCCGGTCGCACGGTCACAGGCTCGACGGACACGCGAACCGATCACCCGATCCCGGCCTCACCGGTGGGCGCCCTGCGTAGGGTGTGCGTTGCCGATCGTCGGACTCGTGCTCCTGGAAGAGCAGTTGGCGCACCCGACCCAGTTCGCCGAGCTGCCGGCGTCGTTCTCCGGGCGGACCGCTTCTCCGGGGGAACCACCACGGGAGAGGCGCCCGTCCTGGTCCTCCGGGACGTCTCGGCGACACCTGCGGGACCAGCGCACGAACGGATCGTTCCACCATCGCGCACAACGGGGAGGGCTCATGGCCTGGGAAGAGTGGGAGCGGGCCAAGTCCGCAGTGCGGGCGCGTCACGAAGCCGGAATGCAGTTGAACCAGTCCGCGCCGGGGAGTGGCGGTGGGGGCGAGGACCTCGTCGTGAACCAGGACGACTTGGGGGCGGTCGGGCACGAGGCGTCCGTCCTCCACGGCGAGTTGAGGAAGCGGGCCGACATCGCCGGGAAGGGTGCCGACGAGAACGGGTCGGGGTCGACCATGCAGGCTTCCGCAGTGCTCGCCGGCCACAACCTACGCCTCGGCGGGGAAATTGCTTTGACCGTTGAGGTCTGGAGTTCGCAGGTGAAGCATGTTCTCCAGGCCTGTGCGCACATCTCGAACCATCTCGACTACAGCAAGAAGTTGCATGCTCAGGAGGACGCCAGGATCGCGGACGAGCTTTGTGGTCGGACGGGCCCCCTGCCCGTCTCGGCTCTGAACGACTACTTCAAGTAGGAGGGTCTGTGGGGGACTTTTCGTACTCGGATCTCATGGCCGTGGATCTTGCCGGGCTCGGTGCCGCGGCGGGCGACTGGAGAACCATGGCCGGGGAACTGGCCAAGCTCGCCGACGAGGTCCGCGACGGACTGACGAGGAAAGCGGGAGTGGCTCGCTGGCAGGGTGTCAATGCCACGGTGACCAGGGAATTCGTTGGCAAGACGGCCAAGGAGTTTGCCGACCTCCAGAAGGAGGCGGAGAGCATAGCGAACGTTCTTACGGATGCCCACGCGGAACTCGTACGCTGCCAGAAGAATGCCCGGGGGCATGCGGAATCGGCTGGCAGGGGCGACCCATCCCGCCAGCCACCGGACCCCGGGCTGCTGATTTCCGACGGCCCGAACGGCACGGTTCGAGTAACCGAGGCGATGTGCACCCCGGAGGGCCCCGACCAACGGACCGCGGATCGCATCCAGTGGTATGCGGACACCCTCACCTCGATCGTCCAGCACGCGGCCGAGATCGACGCCGCAGCCGTACGCGCACTCCGCAAGAGCCACGGTGGTGACCCGCAGAACGCCGGCCACGCGCGCCATACCTCACTCGACGAGGAGCAGCTGCCACGAGCGAAGGAACTGGCAGGCCTCGGCGCGGACGCGAACCCGCAGCAGCGGGCGGAACTGCGACGACTCTGGGATTCCCTGAGTTCGACCGCCCGAGCCCGAGTCTGGCTGGATCAGAAGGCCGACCTGATGGCGGCGGGAATTCTTGGTCCGACCGCACCGCAGATTGCGGCGGATGCAGGATCCGGAAAATATGGTTCCGAATCGCCAGGCTTCGATGATCTGGCGACGAAACAGAGGATGGAGTTGCTCGCGGAAGGTGCTGACTGGAAAGGGATGACGGATGCCTCTCGTCATATGTCTCACTATCTGGGGAATAGTGGTAGCCCCTTGAATCTTCCGGTGGACAAGATGATGGTAGATGTGCCTGAATTTCAATCGTACATCGACAAGATTGTTCAGGAAAACCGGGGAGGCTGGCATGAAAGGGCTTTAGGTGAGTTTCGTGAAAATAATGGAAAGCCGGCTTCCTTCTCTTTCGAGGTGAAGGGAAGTGAAGGGTTCTATTTTATCGGGGATGACAATGAGAACTGGTTCTACGCAGTGGGTGGGGTGAATTCCAACGTCACCGGGGTCGTGACGGTCGTGCCGGACGCGCACGGCAACCCCAAGGTTGCCGTAGATTATCAGGCGAACGTCTGGGATCGCTACAACTGGGACGAGGGTAAGGGTGTAAATATCGGCCCGATGAAAATTCCCGACGGGGAGATGGCGAAACTTCATCGCGTGGGGCTGGCTCAGGAATTCGATATGTTTGGCAGTAGTAGCGTCCAGCACTATGAATTGGGTTCCGTGGAACCCAATAACGACCCGCTGCCGGGTCCGGAAGAAGGCAGGGACGGACGGATGAATCCTGGACGGGAGCAACAGCAGGACCGCATGACCGATGCGCCAGGGAGGACCGCAACTCGATGACTGACTGTCACAGGGAGTCCACTCGCGTTGGGCGGCGGACCGTACGGGCCGTGGCCGGATCGGCAGCCGTCCTGCTCGTGGTGGCGGGGTGCGATGGGCAGAGCGAGAGCGGCGGCGATGACCGCCTGAGGGTCTCCAGGTGGGCCCCCGGCATCACGCCCGAGTGGATGAGCAAGCAACTGGGCCTCGCGGTGCCGCCCATGGCGAAGTCCCTCAAAGCCGCTTACAAAATCACTATCCAGTTCGATACTGGCTTGCTGACCTTCACGCTCACCAGGTCCGAGGCCGAGACGTATCTGAAGGAGAACCCCCCGAAGGGCAAGTGGTTGGATTCCCCGGAGCCCATCGACGTTGCCCCTCGCGACTTCGCCCATTTCGGCCTCCCGGAGCCGGAGACTCTCAAGAGCGGTGTGCGGGAAGGCTACGTCTGTCCGAGCGGTGACGAACCCAGCTCGGTGGAAGTGTCTCCCAGTGCCTCAGAAGATCCGCTCGACTCGTCCTACGTGGCCGGCACTTACGATGAGCGCTGCGTCAAGTTGTACGCGCACGACTACTCCCCCGAACGCACCCGTATCTATCTACGGAATCACTACGAGCCCGGGATCTCTCCCCTCCCGGTGGCCCCGTCGTCGACCGACTGAGGGAGCCCAGCCCTGGGCCGCCACCGCACAGCCCGGTGTTCACCGACACCCGTACCCGGGCCCGGCCGCGCCGCCACGGCGCTCGCGCAGCGGACTGCCGTCATTTCTGCTGTGGTCCTGACCTGGCGGGCGCCCCCGGGCCCGGTCCGGCGGCGGAATCCGCCGGACCGGGCCCGGGGAGCGACGCGGCTCAGCGCTTCAGCGTGAACGTGAAGTCGTCGGAGAGCTTGCCGCCCAGCCGGACCGCCGACACGAGCCTCCCCTCCGTGATGAGCCGCTCGACCGCGGTCCGGGTGAGCCCGCAGCCCTCGGCGACCAACCGCACCGGCCGGACCGGGATCCGCGCCGCGAAGCGGACCGTGACGTCGAGGACCTCGTGGTCCCGGCTGACCGGCGCGCCGGTGTCGAGGCGCCAGGCGCCGGCCCAGTCGAGGGCGACGCGATTGCGACGCCACACGGCCGGGTCTTGGAGCAACTCCGCCGTCAGGACGGGGTCGTTGTCGTGCAGCCGGTCCAACAGCGCGGGCCGCACGGAGCGGACGTTCATCCGTTCGAAGACCGTGAGCTTGGCGGTCTCCCCGCAGGCGGAGCAGAGCACGAGGAGCCAGGCGTCGAGGAGCTTGTGGTGCGCGTTGACGCGGAACCTGCCGCTCGCGCGGAACCGCTCGGAGGGGCATGCGTGACAACGGCGTCGGACGAGGGGCAGGCAGGTGGGCATGACGGCCCAGGTGGTGAGCACAGGAGTACACCGGTTTCCGTATGAGAAATCCGCAGCAGGGAGCCGCACGGCGCACGGGTGCGTCGCGCGACGGTTCAGCGCTTGGGAGGTCTCACAGGGTGTACAACGGCGCGTCCTTGCCTAGACGACGTGGTTCGGCCGCACGCTAGCGGCACACTGCGGCTTCGTTCCACCGGATTTCGCGTGCCGTCCGTCCTCGCCGGGTCCACCGTGCGGGCCCGGGGGCGTCGGCCGGGTCTTCCCGCGACCGGGGCAGGGCGAAGAGCGGGTTCGGGCGAACTTCGTCGTCCCGGGCGGCGGGTATGCCTTCAATTGCAACTCTGGACTCCACACGGATCAAGTGGCTCTGACGGAACGGGAGAAACCCTCATGAGCGAAGCGACCGAAGCGACCGAAGCGCCTGAAGCGACCCAAACGACCGGCGGCGCGACCGGCGCCCCCGCCAACCAGTACGAGGCCATCGGCGACAAGTACCGGTCCTTCAAGGACGCCTCCACCCGGGAGAGCCCGGAACAGGCCCATGTCGCCGAACTGTTGGGCGACGTGCGGGGGTTGCGGGTCCTCGACCTGGGCTGCGGGCACGGGCACTACACCCGGTACGTCAAGGGGCTCGGCGCCGAACGGGTCACCGGGGTGGACCTGTCGCCGGAGATGGTCCGGCTCGCCCGCGAGGCCCTGCCCGAGGACGCGACGGGCATCGACTTCCGGGTGGGCGACGCCGCGGACCTCGGCGCCATCGGGGAGTTCGACGTGGTGATGGCGGTGTGGCTGTTCCCCTACACCGAATCCGTCGCCGCGCTGAAGGGCATGATGGCGACCGTCGCCGGCAACCTGGTGCCGGGCGGCCGGCTGGTGGCCGTCACGGCCCACCACTCCTTCGACCCCGAGCGGCAGGACTGGGAGCCGCACGGCCTGCGCGTCCTCTCCCACACCGCGCTGCCGCGCCGCCACCGGATGACCGCGGCGCTGCTCGCGCCCAGCGGCGAGATCGTCGTCGAGTCGTCCCTCTGGGAGGAGGACGTCTACGCCGAAGCGGCCCGCGAGGCCGGCCTCTCCGTCCCCCGGTGGTCCGTTCCCGACATCCCCGAGAGCGCCCTGCGCGAGCGCGGCCCGGAGCACTGGGACGTCTTCCGGAGCAACCCCTTCATGGCCGGACTGACCGCCCGGCGGGAGCCGGGGGCGAACGGGTAGGCGCCGCCGTCAGGCGGCGGCCGGGCGCCAGGGCAGACCGGGGACCACCAGCGGCGAACCGGTGACCGGGTCCGGGACGACCACGCAGTCCAGGCCGAAGACCTCGCGGACCAACTCCTCCGTGACGACCTCGGACGGCGGGCCCTGGGCGACCAGCCGGCCGTCCTTCATGGCCACCAGGTGGTCGGCGTACCGGGCGGCCTGGTTGAGGTCGTGGAGGACGACGACCACCGTGCGGCCCCGGTCGTGGTTGAGCTGGCGCACCAGGTCGAGCACCTCCACCTGGTGGGAGATGTCGAGATAGGTCGTGGGCTCGTCCAGGAGCAGGAGCTCCGTCTCCTGGGCGAGGGCCATCGCGATCCACACCCGTTGCCGTTGTCCGCCGGAGAGCGCGTCCACCGGACGGTCGGCGAGCGCGGCGACGTCGGTGCGCTCCATCGCCTCGGTCACGGCCCGCTCGTCCGCCTCGGACCACTGCTGCCACCACCGCTGGTGGGGCTGACGGCCGCGGGCCACCAGGTCGGCGACGGTGATCGCCTCCGGGGCGACCGGGGTCTGCGGCAGCAGTCCGATCTGCTGGGCGATCCGCTTGGTGGGCAGCTCGGCGAGGGCGGTGCCGTCGAGCAGCACCGAGCCGCCGCGCGGCTTCAGCAGCCGGCCGAGCGCCCGCAGGGTGGTGGACTTGCCGCAGGCGTTGGGGCCGACGAGGACCGTCACCCGGCCGTCCGGGATCGCCAGGTCCAGTTCCTGGACGACGGTGCGGTCCTCGTAGCCGAGGGACAGTTCGCGGGTCCGCAGCCGCGCGGCGGCGTCCGCGGGGAGCCCGCCGGCCGCCGCGGCCTCCGCCCGCCGGGGGCCCTTCGGGTCGGAGGACGGGGACTGCTTGCCCAGGGACGGTGACTGCGTCACGAGGTTCCTCCAGTGCGGCTGCGGATGATGAGCCAGATCAGGTAGGGGGCGCCGACAGCCGCGGTCAGCACTCCGACGGGGAGTTCCGTGGGGGCGAACATCCGCCGTGCCAGCAGGTCCGCGACGACCACGATCACCGCGCCGGTCAGCGCCGAGCACAGCAGCGGGATCTGCGCGGTGCGGGTCAGCCGGCGGGAGACCTGCGGGGCGAGCAGCGCCACGAAGTCCACCGGGCCGGCCGCGCCGGTCGCCACCGAGGCCAGCACCACGCCGAGGGCGACCAGCCCGAGGCGGACCCGGTTGAGCCGGACGCCGAGCGCGGTGGCGGTGGCGTCGTCGACGCCGACCCTGCGCTGGGCGTGGGCGGCCCAGAGCATCGCGGGCACCAGGGCGAGCAGCACCCAGCCGAGGGGGGCGGCCTCCGACCAGCCGCGGCCGTTGAGCGAGCCGGTCATCCACACCTGGGCCTGCTGGGCCACGTTGTGGTCGCCCTTGGTCATGAACAGGCTGGTGACGGAGCGCAGGGCGACGGCGATGCCGATGCCGATCAGGACGAACCGGGCGGCCTGCACCCCGCCGCGCCAGGCGAAGGCGTAGACGAGCGCGGCGGCGAGGATGCCGCCGGCGACGCTCAGGTACGGCATCACGGCGTAGGAGGTGATGCCGAAGGTCATCGCGCCGACCGTGACGGCCGCCGCGCCCTGGCTGATGCCGATGACGTCGGGGCTGGCCAGCGGGTTGCGGGCGACGGACTGGATCAGCGCGCCGGCGACTCCGAAGGCGGCGCCCACCAGCAGCCCCACCACCAGCCGCGGCGCCCGCAGGCTCTCCACGACCAGCTCGTCGGGGGAGGGTTGGCCGCTGAGCACCCGCAGCACCTCGGCGGGGGAGACGAAGCTCTCGCCGACCGACAGGTAGGCGACGCAGGACGCGAGGAGCACGGCGGTCAGGGCGAGGGCGGTGACCACGGCCCGCCGGTGCACCAGGAACGAGGCGCGCGTCCCGAACCGCACGGGTGTGTAGCCGGCGGGTCGGGCCCCGGGCCGGGAGGGTCGGGTCGGGGTCGGGTCGGCGGTGACGCCGTCCGCGGTACGGAGCTTCATCCGCGTGCCGCCTCTCGCAACGCTCGGAACGTCTCGGTGCGCGTGCCCGCGCTGCCCACGTGACGGGTGTGACGTAGGTGGTGGCCGGTGCGGCTCATGCGGTGACCGTCTTCCTGCGCACCAGGACGATCAGGAACGGCACCCCGAGGAGGGCCGTCATGACCCCCACGGGGACTTCGCTGGGCGGGAACACGACCCGGCCCACGGTGTCCGAGACCAGCAGCATGGTGGGCCCGAGCAGGGCGGCCATCGGCAGCAGCCAGCGGTGGGCGGTGCCGACGATCCCGCGGGCCAGGTGGGGCACCGCGAGGCCGATGAAGGCGATCGGGCCGGCCGCGGCGACCCCGGCCCCGGTGAGGACGGCCGCGCCGAGCCCGCCCACGATCCGTACCGTGGCGACCTTCTGCCCGAGGCCCTTGGCCATGTCCTCGCCGAGGGCGAGGGCGTCCAGCCCGCGGGCCACGGAGATCACCAGCACCGTGCCGATCAGCAGGAACGGCCAGACCTGACCGGCGAGTTCGGCGTCCCGACCGGACAGCGAACCGACCTGCCAGAAGCGGAACTCGTCCAGCGCGGCCGAGCGGGTGGTGAGGATGCCGGTGAGGACGGAGGCCAACAGCGCGTTGAGCGCGGCCCCGCCGAGCGCGAGTTTGATGGGGGTGGCCCCGCCCCGGCCGCGGGAGGCGATCGCGTACACGGCCAGCGCGGCCAGCGCGGCGCCGACGAACGCGAACCACACGTACCCGTTGAGCGTGTGCACGCCGAGGAAGGCGATGGCGAGGATCACCCCCACCGAGGCGCCCTGGCTGATGCCGAGGATGGCCGGGTCGGCGATCGGGTTGCGGGTGATGCCCTGGAAGGCGGTTCCGGCCATCGCGAGGGCCGCCCCCACCATGACCCCGACCAGGGTGCGGGGCACCCGCATCTCGCGGATCACGATGGCGTCCTCGCTGGACCCGCCGTGCAGCAGGGCGTCGAGGACGACGGACGGGGCGATGGTACGGGCGCCCACGGCGAGGCTGAACACCACGGCGAGCAGCAGGGCCGCGACGGCCGCAAGCATCGCGACGGCACGTCTGACCGGCATCGGCGGTACTCCCGTGACAGCGAGGGTTGGTAAGGCTTGGCTAAGTCTAAGGGTGGGCCCTTTTCGGCCGTGCTTCGGGAGTTGTCCGGGATGCGAGACGCGTGGGGATCGGGGTCGGGGCGGCGCGGGGCGTGCCGAGGTGCGGCGGACGGGCACGGGACGGGACGTTCCGGCCCGTCCCGGCACAATGGAGGGCGTGACCTCCACGACGCACCCCCCGACGGACCCCGCGCCCACCGTGCCCCGGACGGTGCCGGGGCACCCCGCGACCGGACCGGAGCCCACCGGGCACCGCATCGGCGGGGCGGCGCCCGGCGGAGGGCTCGTCGTCGGGTTCGACCTCGACATGACGCTGATCGACTCGCGTCCCGGCATCCGGGCCTGTTACGACGCCCTGGCCGAGGAGACCGGCGTCGCCATCGACAGCGAGTTGGTCGTCAGCCGGCTGGGCCCGCCGCTCACGGAGGAACTGGCGCACTGGTTCCCGGCGGAGCGCGTCCCGGCGGTGGCCGACCGGTACCGGCGGATGTACCCGCGGTGGGCCATCGAGCCGACCGGGGAGATGCGCGGCGCGGGCGCGGCACTGGACGCGGTGCGCGCGGCGGGCGGCCGGACGCTGGTCGTGACCGCCAAGTGGGAGCCGAACGCGGTGCTCCACCTGCGGCACCTGGGCATCGAGGCGGACGCGGTGGTGGGGAACCTGTGGGCGGAGGGCAAGGCGGCGGCGCTGCGGACGCACGGGGCGACCGTGTACGTCGGCGACCACGTCGGCGACGTGCGCGGGGCGCGCGCGGCCGGCGCGGTGTCGGTCGCCGTGGCGACGGGTCCCTGCTCGGCGGAGGAGCTGCGGGCCGCCGGCGCGGACGTGGTCCTCGCCGACCTCACCGGCTTCCCCGACTGGCTCGCCGCGCATGCGGCGCGGGGCTGACCGGGGGCGGTCCGGTGGTCAGCCGGTGGTACCGGCGCGCTGCACGGCGCGGGCCTGCCGGCGCTGCGCCGCGATGGACCGGAGGACGCCCGCCCCGGCGACGGCGAAGCCGACGCCCATCAGCATGCTCAGCCAGAACATGTAGGTGGGGAACGGGGTGGTCCCCAGGAACAGTGGGGCCACCGTGATCAGGGTGGCCACCGCACCGAGGAAGAAGACGACCGCACCGACGCGGATCAGTCCGTCACCGGGCACCGTGGAATTCGCTGGGGTCTCGTTGCGCACCGCTCCAGGGTAGTTCCTGCGCCCGCGCACGCTCCTCGGGTGCCGACGGCGCGGCGGGAGCACGCGCGGGCGCAGGCGCCGTACCCGTGGGGAGCCGGCCGGAGGCCCCTGGTTTCCGGCGGCTGAACAGCGGTTTTTCGGACAGGGTCCCCGGGCGCTCCCGGGCGGGGCCCCGGATGGCCGAAGCGTGTGCCTAACATGCCCCTCCGCGACCGAGGCGACGGTGAGGGTGCATGACGGACGGCAGGAGCGCTTCACCGGGGCGTCGGAAAGGATTTCGAAACCTCCGCGGCGAGCTGGCACGGTTCGGGGCGGTGGGCGCTTTCGGCTGGATCGTCGACGTCGCGGTTTTCAATTTCTGCATCGGTGTCCTCGATCTCCAACCGGTCCGCTCCGGAGTGATGGCCTCGGCCGTCGCGATGTGCGTCAACTATCTGGGGAACCGGTACTGGACGTACGGCGACCGGGCGACCGGGAAGCGCGGCCGGGAAATGTCCCTCTTCCTGGTCTACAGCCTGGTGGGGACGGGAATCCAGAACGGCGTTCTCGCCATTTTCCACTACGGATTGGACTTCACTTCCGCGCTCGCCGACAACCTCGCCAAGAACGTCGTCGGACTGGCGCTGGGCAGCCTGTTCCGGTTCTGGGCCTACCGCACCCGGGTGTTCCGGCCCGCTGGTGGGACGGTGCGCGGGGAGCCCGTGCGGGACGCGGAGCCGCCCGCCGTTCCCCGATCCGAAGAGCAGTTCCCCGTCCCCCTGAACGAACGGGCCGGCCGCCGCTGACAACGGGCGGCGGCCGTCGTCGTTCCCGGGTCCGTTCAGCCCTCAATGGCGTGAACCCAACGGGTCGACGGCCCCCTTACCGGATCGAGTGGCCGCCCCGTTTGTTTTCCTGGGTGATCGAATGGGGACAGCCCCGGTAGGCTGGTCCAAACGTTGGCCTTGTGAAGCGGAAGTGGGTGTGTGCTTTGCCGACTGGCAAGGTCAAGTGGTTCAACAGTGAGAAGGGCTTCGGCTTCCTCTCCCGCGACGACGGCGGCGACGTTTTCGTCCACTCCTCCGTGCTGCCCGACGGCGTCGACGTCCTCAAGCCGGGCCAGCGGGTCGAGTTCGGTGTGGTGGCGGGCCAACGGGGCGACCAGGCCCTGTCCGTGACGGTCCTCGACCCCACGCCGTCCGTCGCCGCCGCCCAGCGCCGTAAGCCGGACGAACTCGCCTCGATCGTCCAGGACCTCACGACCCTCCTGGAGAACATCACGCCCGCGCTGGAGAAGGGCCGCTACCCGGACAAGGCGTCCGGCGCGAAGATCGCCGGCCTGCTCCGGGCGGTCGCCGACCAACTCGACGTGTAGGGTCCCCCGTTCGGATCCGGCCGGGCGGGCCCGGCACGATCCGGACGAGCGGTTCTCACGCCGACCCCGGTCAGGGGAACGCCAGCGCACCGGGGGCGAGGGGCGGCACCAGTCCCTCGTCCGCGGCCCGCGACAGCAGCGTCCGCACCGCCGCGTACCCCTCCTCGCCCAGGTCGGCCGTGAACTCGTTGACGTACAGCGCGATGTGCTGGTCGGCGACGGCCGGGTCCATCTCCTGCGCATGGGCGAGGACGTAGGGGCGGGAGGCGTCCGGGTCGGCCCAGGCGGCCCGGACCGAGGCGCGGGCGGCCTCGGCGAGCCGGCGCAGCGCCGCCGCGCCCAGCGAGCGCCTGGCGATGATCGCGCCGAGCGGGATCGGCAGCCCCGTCGTCGTCTCCCAGTGCTCGCCGAGGTCGACCAGGGCGTGCAGCCCGTAGTTCCGGTAGGTGAAGCGGGCCTCGTGGATGACGAGTCCGGCGTCCACCCGCCCGTCCCGCACCGCGGGCATGATCTCGTCGAACGGCAGCACCACGATCGAGCCCACCCCGCCGGCCACCCGCTCCGCGGCCCAGAGCCGGAACAGCAGGTACGCCGTCGAGCGCTCGCTGGGCACCGCCACCGTGCGCCCGGCCAGGTCCGCGCCGGGCTCGCGGCTCAGCACCAGCGGCCCGCAGCCCCGGCCCAGCGCTCCGCCGCAGGGCAGCAGCGCGTACTCGTCCAGCGCCCAGGGCAGCGCCGCGTAGGACACCTTCAGCACGTCCAGCTCGCCGCGTTCGGCCATGCCGTTGGTGAGGTCGATGTCGGCGAAGGTGACGTCCAGGGCGGGGGCGTCGGCGAGTCGGCCGTGCGCCCAGGCGTCGAAGACGAAGGTGTCGTTGGGGCACGGCGAGTAGGCGATGCGCAGCGGCACGGCCCGCTCCGGGGCCGCTCCGGACACGGTGTCGGCGGTGGACGTCATGAGGGTTCCCCACTCTCCAGGACGGGTGCGCAGGTGCCGAACGCGTCGGTGAGCGCGTCCAGGGCGTCGGCGATGCGCCAGGCGGACCGGTCGCGCGGGCCCACCGGGTTGGACACCGCACGGATCTCCAGGACGGGCCGGCCGTGCGCGGCGGCGGCCTCGGCGACCCCGAAGCCCTCCATGGCCTCGGCGAGCGCCCCCGGGTGACGGGTACGCAGGTCCGCGGCGCGGGCGGCGGTGCCGGTGACCGTGGAGACGGTGAGGACGCCGCCCGTCGGGCAGCCCAGGGCCCCCGCCACCGCCCGCACCAGCGGGGCCGGCGGGGTGTGCGTGACGGTGCCGAAGCCCAGTTCGGTGACGGGCAGGAAGCCGGCCCCGTCACCGGCCTCGGCCCCCAGGTCGGCGGCGGTGATCGCGTCGGCGACCACCAGGGAGCCCACCGGGGCGTCCGGCGCGAAGCCGCCGCCGATCCCGGTGGACACCACCAGGTCGTAGGGGGCGCCGTCCAGGGCCGCGGCGGTCAGCGCCGAGGCGGTGCCGCTCGCGGCGGCGGCCGGGCCCACGCCGGCGGCCAGCAGGTCCCAGCGCGCGCCGGGGGTGGTGAGCCGGCGCAGCGGGGCGCCCGGGACCGGCACCTCGCGCTGCTCGGTGCGGAACGCGACCGCCACCGCGTCCCGCTCGACGGGCACCGCGGTGGCGACCAGGACGCGCAGGGGCCGGGTCATCGGACGGGGTCCGTCAGGACGCCTTCTTGAGCCGGAACGTCCACAGCCCGGTGACCTTGTTCTCGCCGCCCTCGGCGATGGTCACGGTGGTGGAGCTGCCGCTGGCGCCGTACTGCTGGTTGAAGAAGACGCTGCCGGGAACCGTGCGGTACGTGTTCTTGCTGTAGTCGGTCAGCCGCTGGCCGTTGAGGAGGATCGTCCACTCCTTGTCGGCGATGCCGACGTCCACGCCGAAGCGGACCGTCTCGTCCGGGTTCACGGTGATCGACTTGACGTCGTCCATGTCCTTCAGGCACTTCTCCACGTCGGCCGGCTTGATCGCGTCGCCGTCCTGGTAGCAGGAGGCCTCCGAGGTCACGGAGTCGTCCCCGACGGTGACGGTGGCGACGGGCGTCGGCTTCTCGCAGGCCGACAGGACGAGCAGACCGGCGGACACGGCGCCCACGGCGGCGACGGTCCGGCGCAGGCGGCGGGGGCGCCCGGTGGCCGGGGCGGACTTCAGGTGCGGCTCGGCCGCGGGCAGGGACGTCATGGCGGAAAGGCTAGCGGGCCCCCGGGACGGGCGTGTTACGCGGGTACGGCGTGCCGCCCCGGCACGACCCCGCTCAGGCCACCCGGGCCCGTGCCGGGCCGTCGTGCCGCGCCGCCGCGAGCAGCCCCCGGACGGTGGTCAGCCAGCCGGTGGCCACGATCGCGGCGGCCACCAGCAGCCCGAGGGTGCCGTTCAGCGGCAGCACGATGCCGACGGCGCCGCCGAGCACCCACGCCATCTGGAGCAGGGTCTCCGACCGGGCGAACGCCGAGGTGCGGACGGACTCGGGGACGTCCCGCTGGATCAGCGCGTCCAGCGACAGCTTGGCCAGTGCCTGGGCGAAGCCGGCGCAGGCGGCCAGGCAGGCCACCAGCACGGCGCCGAAGAACACGGCGGCCACCAGCGCCATCAGCAGGACCCCGCCGACCACGGTGACGATGATGAGCTCCGGGGCCCGGGTGCGCAGCCAGGCGCCGACCGCGGTGCCCAGGGCGTTGCCGGCCCCGGCCGCCACGCCCACCACGCCCAGGGACACCGCCGCGCTCTGCCCCGTCATCGGGTGCTCCCGCAGCAGGAACGCCAGGAAGAAGATGAGGAACCCGGACAGACAGCGCAGCGCGGCGTTGGCGGCCAGCCCGTGGGTGACCGCCGGCCCCACGGTGCGCAGCCCGGGCCGGCGGGCGCCGTTCCTCGGGCGCGGGGCGCGCGCGGGGCGGTCCGCGGGGTCCGGGCCGGCCGCGAGCAGGGCCCGGGCCTCGCCCTTGGCCGAGTCGACCTTGGGCGGCATCCGGAAGGACAGGAAGGTGCCCGCCACGAAGAGCACGAACGCCCCGTACAGCGGCCAGCGGGGGCCGATCAACTGGAGCCCGGCGCCGATCGGGGCGGCGGCCCCGGTGGCGAGCAGCCCGCCGAGGGTGACCCGCGAGTTGGCGCGCACCAGGGAGAACCCGGCGGGCAGCAGCCGGGGCACCACGGCGCTGCGCACCACCCCGTACGCCTTGGAGGCGACGAGCACGCCGAGCGCCGCCGGGTACAGCTCCAGGCTGCCGGTGACGACCGCGCTGGACAGCAGCAGCGCGAGGGCGGCCCGGGCCAGCATCGCCGCGGCCATCGCCGCCCGCCGCCCGTGCGGCAGCCGGTCCAGCAGCGGGCCGATCACCGGGGCCAGCAGGGTGAAGGGGACCATGGTGACGGCCAGGTAGAGGGCGACCCGGCCGCGGGCCTCGTCGGTGGGCACGGCGAAGAAGACGGTGGAGGCCAGCGCCACGGTGACCATGACGTCACCGGCGCCGTTCACCGCGTGCAGCTCGATCAGTTTGCCGAGGCCGGACTCGCCGGCGCCGTGGGCGTGGGTGGCCCGGCGGATGCCCCGGGCGGGGCCGGTGATCGGCAGGTGCAGCGCGCGTCCCACCGTGCGGCCGGCCCGGCTCAGCGGGCCCGGTCCGCCCGGGGAGCGGGACGACCTGGCGACTGCCACCCCGTCATAGTGCCCGCAAAGCGGCGCGCGTGGCGCGGAAACGACGTCCGCCGGGTGGGGGGCGCGCCCGGCTGCGGGGGGCGCGGACCGGGGGCCGCCGGGTCTCGGACCGGGAACGAAGCCGGGCCGCACCGTACGCCGGTGTGGGCGCCGGCGGCCGGAGAGGGTAGCGTGCACCACGCGCCTGCGGTGACTGGTCCTGGCCGCGCGCCTCTCGCTCATCACGCAGAATGGATGACACAGGTGCGCCCGGGTGGCCGGGCGCGGACGTTGACGCGGCCCACAGGTCCGCTCCGTCCGTGCTCCCGGTGCAGCCGGTCCGCCGCTCGACAGGAGGCGCACCCGACAGACGGTGTAGGAGAGAAGCGATACCCGTGAGCGCAGCGACAACGCGAAGCCGTACCCCCGACCGTCTGTGCGCCGAGGCGGTCGATCTCGCCCGCACCGCAGCCGAGGAGGCCGCCGCGCCGGGGGTGGTCGGTGAGCACGTCGACGTGGTCGTCGAGGGCGACCGGGTGCTCACCCACCTGTTCGAGTCCAAGGAGCCCGGCTACCGGGGCTGGCGCTGGGCGGTGACGGTGGCCCGGGCCTCCCGGGCCCGGATCGTCACGATTGACGAGACGGTTCTGCTGCCCGGCCCGGACGCCCTGCTCGCCCCCGAGTGGCTGCCCTGGAGCGAGCGGCTGCGCCCCGGCGATCTGGGCCCGGGCGACCTGTTGCCGACCGAGGACGACGACCGGCGCCTGGAACCGGGGGTGCCGGCCGCCGCGGACGAGCCCGCGGCCGGGCCCGTCGAGGGGCCCGCACCGGCCGGTGACCCGCGGCTCGCGGGCGGCTGGAGCGGCGCGGACGAGCCGGCGCCCGACTCCGTCCGTTCGGCGGAGGCCGCACGGCTGGCCGCTGCCGAGGAGGCCGCGGCCGGGGTCGACGGGCCGGCGCCGGCGCTGCCGGTGACGCCCGCCCGCGCGGAGATCGCCTCGGTGGCCCGCGAACTCGGACTCGGCCGGGCCCGGGTGCTGTCCCCGCTCGGGCTGAAGGAGGCCGCGGAGCGCTGGGACCAGGCGTTCGGCGGGGCCACTCCGATGGCGCAGGCCGCCCCCGGGAACTGCGGGAGCTGTGGCTTCCTGGCCCCCGTCGGCGGTGCGCTCGGACAGGCGTTCGGCGTCTGTGCGAACGAGTTCGCCCCCGCGGACGGCCGACTGGTCTCCCTCACCTACGGCTGCGGCGCCCACTCCGAGGCGGCGGTGGTCCCGCGCGGCAACCGCCCGCCCGCCCCGGTCCTGGACGAGACGACCGTCGAGGTCTTCCCCCTCCACCCCACCGCCGACGCGGACCCGGCCCCCGCGGACCCCCCCGCCGAGGGCCCGGGCCACGCGTAGTCACACCCCCTGTCCGGGGGGTATCCGGCGTCGGGCGCGGGGGCGGGGGTCCCCGTGCACCCGCGCCGCCGACCCCTCCTCCCCGAGGCGGTACCTTCGGGCGGCACGCCCGAACGCCCGGCCCCGGCACGCCCCAGCGGCGACCAGCGGGCCGGGCGCCGGGCCCGCGCCGCGGTCGCCGACAGGCCGCGGGCCGCAGGACCAAGGACAAGGAGCACCCCGTGAGCACGTCTCCGAGCCCCGCCCCCCAGGCCCCCGGGGCCCCGGACCCCTTCGGCACCGACCGGCTGCGCACCGAGGTCCTCGCCGCCTGGCGGGCCGCGCCCGCCCGCTTCCGGGAGGACGCCAACGCCGAGGAGGACCTCGCCCTCGGCGGTCACCGCGACCGCTTGGTCGTGGAGCTCGCGCAGAACGCCGCCGACGCCGCGGCCCGCACCGGCGCCCCCGGCCGGCTCCGCCTCGCCCTCCACGAGGACGGCACCCCGCACGGCACCCTGCTCGCCGCCAACACCGGCGCCCCGCTGGACGCGGCCGGCGTGCGCTCCCTGGCCACCCTGCGCGCCTCCGCCAAACGCGAGGACTCCGACCCCGCGGCCGGCGCCGTGGGCCGGTTCGGCGTCGGCTTCGCCGCCGTCCTCACCCTCACCGACGCGCCCGCCGTGCTCAGCCGCACCGGCGGCGTCCGCTGGTCCCTCGACGAGGCCCGCACCCAGACCGAACGGACCGCTTCCGGCGATCCGGCCGGCACCCCCGGCTCGCTCGGCGACGAACTCCACCGCCGCGCCGGCCAGGTACCCCTGCTGCGGCTGCCGTTCCCGGCCTCGGGAGCCGTCCCCGAGCCCTACGACACGGCGGTGCTCCTCCCACTGCGCGACGCGACCGCCCGGGAGCTCGCCGAGCGCCTCCTCACCGAGGTCGACGCCGCCCTGCTGCTCACCCTGCCCGGCCTCGCCGAGGTCACCGTCGAACTCCCCGGCGCCGCCGTGCGCACCCTCGCCCGGCGCACCGAAGCCCCGTACACCGTCGTCGAGGACACCCGGGACGGCACCACCCGCTGGCGCACCCTCAGCCGCACCGGCCCGCTCACCGCCGAGCTCCTCGCCGGGCGCCCCACCGAGGAACGGCTCCGCCCGCACTGGTCGGTCACCTGGGCCGTCCCGGTGGACGACGCGGGCGCGCCCCGCCCGCCGCGCACCCAGCCAGTGGTCCACGCGCCCACCCCCAGCGACGAGCCGCTCGGCCTGCCCGCCCTGCTGATCGCCTCCTACCCGATGGACCCCACCCGCCGCCACGCGGCGCCCGGCCCGCTCACCGACTTCCTCACCGCCCGCGCCGCCGACGCCTACGCCGACCTGCTCGCCGGCTGGCACCCGGTGGGCCCCGGCACCGTGGATCTGGTGCCAGGCCCGCTCGGCCGCGCCGAACTCGACGGGGCGCTGCGCGCCGCCGTGCTGGAGCGGCTGCCCCGCACCGCGTTCCTGCCGCCCGCCGCACGGCACGCCCCGGCCGCCCCGGTGCCCGCCCCCGAGGCGTGGGACGGCGACGCCGAGCGGGCCCCCGAGGACGGGCACGCCCTGCGCCCCCGGGACGCCGAACTCGTCGAGGGCGCCGGCGCGGAGACCGTCGAGGTGCTCGCCGAGGTGCTGCCGACCCTGCTCCCGGCCGGACTGGAGCGCCGGGTGGAACTGCGCGCCCTGGGGGTGGCGCGCACCCCGCTCACCGACGCCGTGGACCGGCTCGCCGGCCTGGAGCGCGACCCCGCCTGGTGGTGGCGGCTCTACGACAGCCTCGCCGGCGTGGACCCGGACCGGCTGACCGGACTGCCGGTGCCGCTCGCCGACGGCCGCACCACCATCGGCCCCCGCCAGGTGCTGCTGCCCGTGCCGGGCACCGGCCCGACCGACGCGGACGCCCCGGGCACGCCCGCGGTCCTGGCCCGGCTGGGCCTCAAGGTCGCCCACCCCGACGCCGCGCACCCGCTGCTGGAGAAGCTGGGCGCGCTGCCCGCGACCCCGCGCGCGGTGCTGACCACCCCGCAGGTGCGGGCCGCCGTCGCCGCCTCCCTGGACGAGGAGTGGGCGGGGGCCGACCCGTACGGGGCGGAGCCGGGCGCCGGTCTGGACGCGGAAGGGCTGGCCGAGCTCGTCCTCGGACTGGTCCGGGACGCACACCTGGCCCCCGGCGACGAGCCCTGGCTGGGGGCGTTGGCCCTCACCGACGAGGAGGGCGAACTCGCCCCGGCGGGCGAACTGGTCCTGCCGGACAGTCCCTTCGCCCTCGTCATCCGGGAGGGAGAGTTGGCGGAGGTGGACCGCGAACTCGCCGAGCGCTGGGGCGGGCAGCCGCTCGCCGCCTGCGGGGTGCTCGCGGACTTCGCCCTGGTCCGGGCCACCGACGTGGTCCTCGACCCGGACGAACTGGAGCCCCGGGAGGGCGACTTCGCCCAACCGGACGACGCCGGCCTGCTGGACGCCGTCGACGTGTGGTGCGAGGACGTGCTGGACCGGCTGCCGCACACCCCGGTGCCGCCGGTGGCCACCGAGCTGATCGCGGTGCGCGACCTCGACCTCGTCGACGACGACCGCTGGCCGCAGGCGCTCGCCCTGCTGTCCCGCCCGCCGCTGCGGGACGCGCTCACCCAGCCGGTGCGGGTGCTGCTGCCGGACGGCACCACCGAGTCCGTCCGCCCGTACACCGCCTGGTGGCTGCGCGGGCACCCGGTGCTGGAGGGCCGCCGCCCGGCGGGGCTGCGGGCCGCCGGCTCGGACCCGCTGCTCGCCGGGCTGTACGAGTCGGCGGACGCCGCCGGCTTCGAGGACGCGCAGGTGCTGCGGGCCCTGGGGGTGCGCACCTCGGTGACCGCGCTGCTGGACGAGCCGGGCGGGGCCGCCGAACTCCTGGACCGGCTGGCCGACCCCGAGCGCGATGTGACGCCCGCCCAACTGCACGCGATCTACGGTGAGCTGGCGCACCTCGACGCGGACCGGGTGACCCTGCCGGAGGAACTCCGCGCGGTGCTCGACGGCCGGGCGGCGGTCGTGGACGCCGCGGACGCGGTGGTCGCCGACGCGCCGGACCTGCTGCCGCTGGCCACCGGGCTGCCCCTGCTGCCGGTCCGCCCCTCCGCGGCGAACGCCCTCGCGGAACTCTTCCAGGTGCGGCGGCTGTCCGACGTGGTCGAGGGCGCCGTGACGGCGGACGGCGCGGTGCGGACGGTGCCCGAGTCGGTGCGCACCCTGCTCGGCCCGACGACCCCGGCCACCTACGTGGAACACGAGGAGCTCGTCGTCCAGGGAGTGGAACTTGACTGGCGCCGCACCCCGGACGGGGTGGTGCACGCGGCGACCCTGGAGGGCGTCGCGGCGGGTCTCGCCCGGGCGGCGGGCCAGTGGCCGCGGCGGTTCGAGGTGGCCGCGCTGCTGGAGGACCCGTCCCGGACGGACGAGTTGGCCCGGGACCGCTGGTTCGACTGAGGCGGTTAGGGCCGGTTCATCACGGTTCGACGGATGCCCGGCCCGAGGAAATGACTGTTAACTCGGCTCACAGGTCAAAAAGTTGTGGACGAGTGCAACCGTTCGATGGCATGGTGTGTCTTGTTCGACGAGCCGACCGGCTCGTACCGAACGCAGACCGGGCTCCCGTGCGGCCCCACGCCCCAGAATTGGGGGGTGGCGTGGATCGCCCCGGGAGCCCCCAACACCTGGGGAACTCATGCGCAAGCGCGTATCCGCCGCCGTGGTGACCGGCGCCCTCGCCCTCACCGGCCTCGCAGTCCCGGCCGCCCACGCCGCTCCGGAAGAGCCGATCGTGATCAGCAACATCAAGGTGAACGGCGGCAAGGACGTCCACGTCGGCACCGGCCTCACCAAGTTCACGTTCACCTTCTCGGCCAGCCACAGCGCCAACGTCGAGCGGGACCCGTCGCTGTCGCTGGAGAAGAACTCGCTGGGCATCATCCTGCCGGAAGAGTTCATGGGCAACATGTGCAAGGCGGTCTCCAGCACCAAGTCCGACTGCAAGGCCACCTTCAACGTGGACCCGCGCGCCTACGACATCTCCAACGAGGAAGCCGGCAACTGGCGCTCCGAACTGTTCATCGCCTCCACCGACTACGCCTCCACGCTGAGCAGCAGCAACATCAAGACCGTCAAGATCCTGCGGGCGGCGAAGCTGACGGCGAACGCGTCGCCGGAGCCGGTGCGCCGCAACGCCACCATCACCGTCACCGGTGACCTGACCCGCGCCAACTGGGACACCCGGAAGTACGCGGGCTACACCAGCCAGCCGGTGAAGCTCCAGTACAAGAAGAACGGCTCCAGCACCTGGACGACGCTGAAGACCGTCAAGACGGACCGCTACGGCAAGCTGAGGACCACCGTCAAGGCGACCGCGGACGGCTCGTACCGCTACAGCTTCGCGGGCACCTCCACCACTCCGGCGGTCAACTCCTCCGCCGACTACGTGGACGTGCGCTGATCTGACGCCGTGGGCGTCCCCCGGTGCGATCGGGGGGCGCCCACGGTGCTCCGACCCGTCGCAAGGCGGGTTCTCCAGGGGAAGATCGGGGTGTCGTACAACCGTCGGCGGAGGGCGGCGATCGTTGTCGGTGGAGCCGGAAGGGCTCCGCGACCGACCCGATGCGGACCGCCGGCCGACCGCGCACCTCCCGCCGTGCACGCGGGAGCGGCACGGAAGCGCCGACCGGCCGCCCAACATCTGGGGGATACACCACATGCGCATGCGCGCCTCCGCCGCCCTGACCAGCGGCGCCCTGGCCCTCACCGGCCTCGCCGTCCCGGCCGCCCACGCCGCTCCGGCAGAGCCGATCGTGCTCAGCAACTTCAGCGTGAACGGCGGCAAGGGCATTCACATCGGATCCCTTGGTTCCAGCTTCACGATCACCTTCTCGGCCAGTCACCCCGCCAACGTCGAGCGCAACTCGGTGCTCGTGCTGCGGCAGGGTTCGGGCGAGCTCCTCCAGCCCTACGAGGTGCAGGGCAACATGTGCAAGGCCGTGTCCGACACCAGGTCGGACTGCACGGCCACGTTCCGCGTGGAGACGCTGAACTACGACATCAAGAACCGGAACGCCGGCGACTGGCGGACCTGGTTGCGCATGAAGTCCACCGACCACTCCTCCGCCCTGGAGAGCGACAACGTCAAGACCGTCAAGATCCTGCGGGCGGCGAAGCTGACGGCGAACGCGTCGCCGGAGCCGGTGCGGCGGGGCGCCACCATCACCGTCACCGGTGACCTGACCCGCGCCGACTGGGACGCCTTCGCGGATCAGGGCTACGCCGCCCAGCCGGTGAAGCTCCAGTACAAGAAGAACGGCTCCAGCACCTGGACGACGCTGAAGACCGTCAAGACGGACCGGTACGGCAAGTTGAGGACCACCGTCAAGGCGACCGCGGACGGTTCGTACCGCTACGGCTTCGCGGGCACCTCCACCACCGCGGCGGTCAACTCCTCCGCCGACCACGTGGACGTGCGCTGACCGTGATGCGCTCCCCGCGCGCTCACGCGCGGTAGCGCACGGCGCCACCCCGGGCGGGGCCTTCACGGGAACCTCTGCCCGCCCGGGGCGGCGCACCCGAACTCCCGCGGACCGACGTCGTCCACGGCGTGCGGACGGACCCCGCATCCGTCCGCAGAGGTGTGACCTCGCGAGAAGCCGCGTGATTCGTACAACCATTCGCCGGCGGGGGATGTCTGTTCGGTTGGAGTCATCAGGACTCCGGACCGATGTGGGCCGCCGGGACGGCGCACTCCGCGGCGGAGAGCCACGGAGCGCCGGGTAGCCGGGGGCCCCGCAGAAACAGTGGGGAACAGTCTCTATGCGCTTCCGTGCCTCCGTCGCCGTGGTCAGCGGCGCCCTGGCCCTCTCCGCCCTCTCCGTCCCGGCCGCCCAGGCCGCCGACGGTGGGCTGGACCTCCCGAACTCCCTCTCCTCGTTCGCCGCCACCAACTCCGGCAGCGGGAAGATCACCGGCGTCACCGTGAACGGTGGCAAGGACGTGGTGGTCGGCGTCTCCAAGAAGAAGATCACCATCTCGGTGAGCGCGCAGCGCAAGGGCGGCGTGATCGCCGCCATCGCGCTGCCGTACCGCGGCAGCTTCGACAACCCGGCCGCCTTCCTGGAGCCCAACGAGCCGACCAGCAACCCGTGCTCGTACGGCTCGACGACCCTCACCTGCAAGTACACCTATGACCTCGACCCGAAGACCACCGGGGTCAACGCCCACCTGACCAACAAGGACGCGGGAGCCTGGAAGACCGTCGCCTTCAGCGTCAAGGAGAACGGCGAGCCGGTCTCGATGGTCGAGAACTACCGGAACTTCAAGCTCCAGCGGGCGGCGAAGCTGACGGCGAACGCCTCGCCGGAGCCGGTGCGTCGGGGTGCGAACATCACCGTCACCGGTGATCTGACCCGGGCGAACTGGGACACCCTGAAGTACGGCGGCTTCACCAGCGGTGCGGTGAAGCTCCAGTACAAGAAGCAGGGCACCACCACCTGGAAGACGCTGAAGACGGTGTCCGCGGACAGCCGCGGCAAGGTGAAGACGACGACGAAGGCGTCGGCGGACGGTCACTACCGGCTGTCCTACGGCGGTTCCACCACCACCGGTGGTGCGACCTCCGCGGCCGACTTCATCGACGTGCGCTGACCCTTCGGGCGCACCTCTGACGTATTACGGGGCGTCGCCCCGGGCGGAACCACCCGCCCGGGGCGACGCCCCCTAGCCGTGCGTACGGACCCGGTTCCGCCACGTGGTGGTCGTGGGTCGACGTGCAACCACGCCGCTCCCGCGGCGCGTCTTGAGGGCGGGGGGTCGTGATGATCGGCTCCTCGCCGACCTGGGCCCGGGTGCCCGTGCGCCCCGAGGAAGACGGGGGCGGCGCCCGCCACCGCGGCCCACAACGAACAGGACACCCCATGAAGACCCGTGCCTTGGTCGCTCTGACGACCGGCGCCCTGGCGCTGACCGCCGTCACCGTTCCCGCCGCCCACGCGGAAGACCGGGCCGCCGACCCGGTCTCCCCGTTCGGTTCGGTGACCACCGCCGCGGCCGGCGCCCCGACGGTCAGCAACCTCCGCGTCAACGGGGGCAAGGACCTGGTGGTCGGCGTCTCCAAGAAGACGTTCACCATCACCTTCACCGCGAAGGACGCCCGGGGCGTGGCCAACGGCGTCGCCGCGCTGTGGAAGGGCGGCCCGGACGCGGACCGTGCCGAGAGGATCCTGGTGCCCCCGCTGGAGCAGCAGGAGTCCGACTGCGTCACGGTCAACCGGACCACCTCCACCTGCACCCTGAAGATCGTCGCCGACCCGAGGAACCTGCACCCGAACTCGAAGTTCGACCTGGCGAACGCCTACGCGGGCCGCTGGACCGTGGCCGTCTTCGCCCTCGGCAGGGACGGGAGCGAGTACGAGAACCAGAAGTACGGGAAGCACTCGGTGAAGCGGGCGGCGAAGCTGGCGGCCAACGCGTCGCCGGAGCCGGTGCGTCGGGGCGCGAACATCACCGTCACCGGTGATCTGACCCGGGCGAACTGGGACACGCACCGGTACGGCGGTTTCGCGAGCGGTGCGGTGAAGCTCCAGTACAAGAAGCAGGGCACCACCACCTGGAAGACGTTGAAGACGGTGTCCGCGGACAGCCGGGGCAAGGTGAGGACGACGACGAAGGCGTCGGCGGACGGTCACTACCGGCTGTCCTACGGGGGTTCCACCACCACCGGTGGTGCGACCTCCGCGGCCGACTTCATCGACGTCCGCTGACCCTTCGGCGCCGCCGTCGACGCACCGGGGTCCCGCCCCGGACGGGATCACCGTCCGGGCGGGAGCCCTCCCCGTGCGCACGGCGCCGTACTGCTCAACCCGGCGCCCGTGAAAGGGGTCTTGGGGTACGCGGAGCCGCTTCCCGCTCCGCTTACCGACACGATGCGGCCGGTTCGGCCCGGCGTGCGCCCCGGAGCGGGGGGTGGCGCACGCCGTGGCCCGGTCGCCCCGTCGACAGGGAGAAGCATGAGAACCCGAGCCGTGACCGCTCTCGCCACCTGCACCCTGGCCCTGACCGCGCTCGCCGCACCCGCGGCCCAGGCCGCCGCGCCTTCCGCGCCCGCCGCCCCGGCCGACCCGAAGATCATCAGCGTCTCCGCGAACGGCGGTAAGGACCTGGTGCTCGGCCTCGGTCCGAAGTCCTTCGACGTCACGATCACCGCCTCGGACGAGTCGGGCGTCGCCCAGGGGGCCGCACTCGCCTACTGGGGCGCCTCGCTGGACAACGCGTACCGCCAACTGCTGCCCGACGACTTCACGTCCAGCTGCCGGGAGATCGACGCCACCACCTCCGCCTGCACCACGCGCAACGTCGCCGACCCGGACCACTACCACCCCCGCAAGGACGTCACCAACGAGCTCGCCGGCCCCTGGAAGTTGGCCGGGCAGGTGCTGGGCCGCGACGGGAGCGCGACCCTGGGGGAGCGGGGCACCCTGCACATCAAGCGGGCGGCGAAGCTGACCGCCAACGCGACGCCGGAACCGGCGCGGCGCGGGGCGGACCTCACCGTCACCGGTGCGCTGACCCGGGCCGACTGGGACCGCAACCGGTACGGGGGCTTCACCAGCAACGCGGTGAAGCTCCAGTTCAAGAAGGACGGCGCCACCGCCTGGACCACGGTGAGGACCGTCCGGGCCGACGCCCGGGGCACACTGCGGACCACCGTCAAGGCCACGGCGGACGGCACCTACCGCTACCAGTACGGAGGGTCCCGCACGACGGGCCCCGCCACCTCGGGCGGCGACCACGTCGACGTGCGCTGACCGCGCCCGCGGCGGGCGGAGGCGCCGCCCCGCCCGCCCCGGGGCCTACGCGGGGAAGCGCACGTCCACCCAGCGCCAGGTCAGCTCCAGCACGGCGGCCGCGGCCGCCGCCACGCCGACCGCCGTCCACGGCATGAACACGCCCACCAGCTTCAGTGCGAAGAAGTGCTGGAGCCAGGGCACCACCAGCACCAGCACGAACCCGCCCGCCATCGCCGCCACCAGGGCGACCCGCCACCAGGTGTACGGACGCGCGATGATCACCAGCACCCAGAGCGAGACCAGGAACAGCGTGAGCGTCGCCGCACTGGTCTCGGCGTCCAGGGCGCCGGCGCCCGTGTAGTGGTGACGGGCCAACAGGTACGTCACGAAGGTGGCCGTCGCCGCGATGATCCCGCCCGGGACCGCGTAGCGCATCACCCGCCGGACGAAGTGCGGGCGGGCCCGTTCGGTGTTGGGGGCCAGGGCGAGGAAGAACGCGGGGACGCCGATGGTCAGGGTGGACAGCAGCGTCAGGTGCCGCGGCAGGAACGGGTACTCGACCTGGGAGACCACCACCAGGACCGCCAGCAGCACCGAGTACACGGTCTTCACCAGGAACAGGGTCGCCACCCGGGTGATGTTGCCGATGACCCGCCGGCCCTCGGCGACCACCGAGGGCAGGGTCGCGAAGCTGTTGTTCAACAGCACGATCTGCGCCACCGCCCGGGTCGCCTCCGAACCCGAACCCATCGCCACCCCGATGTCCGCGTCCTTGAGCGCCAGCACGTCGTTCACCCCGTCGCCGGTCATCGCCACGGTGTGCCCGCGGGACTGGAGCGCACCCACCATCTCCCGCTTCTGCTGCGGGGTCACCCGCCCGAACACGGTGCCCGCCTCCAGGGCCCCGGCCATCGCGTCCGGTTCGGTGGGCAGCGTCCGCGCGTCCACCGCCGCCTCGGCGCCGACCAGGCCCAGCTTCCCCGCCACCGCGCCGACCGAGACCGCGTTGTCCCCGGAAATGATCTTCGCCCGGACCCGTTGGGCGGCGAAGTAGCGCAGGGTGTCGGCGGCGTCCGGCCGCAGCCGTTGCTCCAGCACCACCAGGGCGACCGGCTGCACCCCCGCGGCCACCGCCGTGCCGTCGACGGCGTCCAGCACGTCCGGTCCCTCGGCGGACCGGGCGAGCAACAGCACCCGCATGCCCTGCCGGTTGAGCTCCTCCGTCGCCCCCAGCGCCGGATCGTCCGCCGCGAGCAGCACGTCCGGGGCGCCCAACAGCCAGGTGCTGGACTGGCCGTCCTCCTCGTCGAAGCTCGCCCCGCTGTACTTGCGGGCCGAGGAGAACGGCAGCGAACGGGTGCACCGCCATCCCGCGGGCACCGGATGGGCGTCGACCACGGCCTGGAGCGAGGCGTTGGGCCGCGGATCGGACTCGCCGAGCGCACCCAGCACCTTGGCCACGTACCCGGCCCGCTCCTCGTCGCCCTCGCCGCCGCCCAGGAGCCGCACCTCGGTGACGTCCATCCCGCCCTCGGTGAGGGTGCCCGTCTTGTCCAGGCAGACGGTGTCGACCCGGGCCAGCCCCTCGATCGCCGGCAACTCCTGCACCAGGCACTGCTTGCGGCCCAGCCGGATCACGCCGATCGCGAAGGCCACCGAGGTCAACAGGACCAGGCCCTCCGGAACCATGGGGACGATGCCGCCGACCGTGCGGGCGATCGAGTCCCGGAGGTCGTGGTGCTCGGCGACCAACTGGCTGATGACCAACCCGATCGCGGTCGGGACCATCATCCACGTCACGTACTTCAGGATGGTGGAGATCCCGGACCGCAGCTCGGAGTGGACCAGCGTGAACCGGGACGCCTCCTCGGCGAGTTGCACCGCGTACGCCTCCCGGCCGACCTTCGTCGCGGTGAACGCGCCGCCGCCCGCGACGACGAAGCTGCCGGAGAGCACCGGGTCCCCGGGCCGCTTCACCACCGGGTCGGCCTCCCCGGTGAGCAAGGACTCGTCGATCTCCAGCCCGTCCGCCTCGACGCAGGCCCCGTCCACCACGATCTTGTTGCCGGGCCCCACCTCGATCAGGTCGCCCAGTACGATCCCCGCGGTCGGCACCTCGACCGCGGCGCCGTCGCGCCGCACGGTGGGCCGCGCCTCGCCGATCACCGCGAGCGAGTCCAGGGTCCGTTTGGCCCGCAGCTCCTGGACGATGCCGATCCCGGTGTTGGCGAGGATGACGAACCCGAACAGGCTGTCCTGGATCGGTGCGACCACCAGCATGATCACCCACAGCACGCCGATGATCGCGTTGAAGCGGGTGAGGACGTTCGCCCGGACGATGTCGGTCGCCGATCGGCTGCTGCGCACCGGTACGTCGTTGACCTCGCCCCGGGCCACCCGTTCGGCGACCTCGGCCGCGGTCAGACCGATCGCCCGGGCGCCGCCCGGGAGCGGGACCGGGTGCACGGGGTCGAGCTCGGCGCCCGCATCGATGTGGGTCATGCCCCGACGGTACGGAACGACGTGGGTCCGCACCCGTCGAGAGCCGCGCGTCGCCCGGACGGTGACCCGTGGCGGCGGAGCGGCGGGCCCGTGGGGCCCGTGGGGGTGTCAGCCGGTGCGGTCGGCCGTTCCTCCGCTCCTGCCGTGCCCGCCGTTCTGCTCGCCCTCGTCGCCCTCGTCGCCCTCGTCGCCCTCGTCGTTCCGGGCGTTCCCGGTGGAGGGTTCGCCGGCGGCCGAGCGGGCCGCGTGCCGCTTGAGGGCGGCGTCCCGCTTGCGCACGTACCAGATGCCGATCAGGCCGAGGCCGCCGCCGGCGAGGCAGGTCCACAACCACCACAGGTGGCCGTGGTCGTCGAACCAGCCGTAGAAGGGGAGCTGCACCAGGAAGAGCGCGAACCACACGATCGTGCCACCGGTGATGGTGCCGACCACCGGGCCCTCCAAGGGCTCCGGAGCCTCGCGCTTGGGGGAACCCGCTGAAGGATCGGACATGGTGGTGAGTTTATCGAGGGCCCGGAGGGGGCCCGTCCGGCCCTCCGGGGGCGGGGCGGGCCGCGGCGGGCCGTGGCGGCGGGCTCCGGAGAACCGGGCCCGGCGCGCAGGGCGCCGGCTGGGCCCTCCGAGTGATCACCGCGAGGGGTCTACGCGCGGAGATAGCGTTCATTTGCATCATATGTTCATACTGAAACGTTCTCGATATGGCCCGTTTCCCTCGTAGGAACACACCAATTCCTGCGAGTCACCCCTTGAGGTCCCGTATGTCCCCCTCGGCCACCGACCAGGTCGACGCGGCCGGAGGTTCTCCGGCCCCCCAGCAGCCGTCCAACGGCCTCGACCGCTTCTTCCGGATCTCCGAGCGCGGCTCCAGCATCCCGCGCGAGATCCGCGGTGGCTTCGCCACCTTCTTCGCGATGGCCTACATCATCGTGCTGAACCCGATCATCCTCGGCAGCGCGAAGGACATGTACGGCAACCAGCTCGACAACGGGCAACTGGTCACCGCCACCGCGCTCACCGCCGCGTTCACCACCCTGCTCATGGGCGTCATCGGCAACGTGCCGATCGCGCTGGCCGCCGGTCTCGGCGTCAACACCGTCGTCGCCCTCCAGCTCGCGCCCCGCATGTCGTGGCCGGACGCCATGGGCATGGTCGTGCTGGCCGGCTTCGTGGTGATGCTGCTGGTCGCGACCGGGCTGCGGGAACGCGTCATGAGCGCCGTGCCGCTCGGGCTGCGCAAGGGCATCGCCATCGGCATCGGCCTGTTCATCATGCTGATCGGCCTGGTCGACGCCGGGTTCGTGTCCCGCATCCCGGACATCGCCGGCACCACCGTCCCGCTCCAGCTCGGCGGCGGCGGGCACCTCGACGGTTGGCCCGTGCTGGTCTTCGTGCTCGGCGTGCTGCTCACCCTGGTGCTGATCGTCCGCAAGGTGCCCGGAGCCATCCTCATCTCGATCATCACCATGACCGTCGTCGCCATGGTCATCGAGGCGGTCGCGAAGGTCCCGTCCTGGGGCCTGACCACCCCGAAGTGGCCCGGCAACCCGGTCTCCACCCCCGACTTCGGGCTGATCGGCGAGGTCAGCCTGTTCGGCGGCTTCGAGAAGGTCGGCATCCTCACCGGCGTCCTGTTCGTCTTCACCGTGCTGCTGTCGTGCTTCTTCGACGCGATGGGCACGATCATGGGCGTCGGCGACGAGGCCAAGCTGACCGACGCCCGGGGCAACTTCCCCGGCATCAACAAGGTGCTCTTCGTGGACGGCATCGCCGTCGCGGCCGGCGGTGCCACCTCCTCCTCGGCGACCACCTGCTTCGTGGAGTCCACGGCGGGCGTCGGCGAGGGCGCGCGCACCGGCCTCGCCAACGTCGTCACCGGCGGCCTGTTCGGCCTGGCCCTGTTCCTGACGCCGGTCGCCACGATGGTGCCGTCCCAGGCGGCCACCCCCGCCCTGCTCGCGGTCGGCTTCCTGATCCTGGCCGGCTCCGTCCGGGCCATCGACTGGGACGACTACACCATCGCGATCCCGGCGTTCGTGACCATGGTGATGATGCCCTTCACCTACTCGATCACCAACGGCATCGGCATGGGCTTCATCACCTTCACCGTGCTGAGGGTCGCCGCCGGTCGGGGTCGCGAGGTCCCCGCCGCGATGTACGCGGTCTCGGCGGTGTTCGCCTTCTACTACCTGATGCCGGCCCTCGGGCTCACCTGACGGGGACGGCGGCCGGGCCCGGGCGGCTACCGGGCCGCCCGGTTCTGGGGCCGAGCCCTGCGGGCTCTGTTTGATATCAAGGAGCGAGCCCTGTTGATATCATTCCTGGTATCCGAACCGAGGGGTGATGGCCATGGCGCGCACGGTGATCGATCTGGACGACGAACTCCTCGCGGAGGCGCAGCGCCTGTTCGGGACCCCCACCAAAGTGGCCACGGTGAACGCCGCGCTGTGGGAAGCGGTGAAGCTCGCGCGACGGATAGAACTCGCCGACGCCATCGCCAACGGTGAGTTCGACCTCCTCGGCGACGAGGGTCGGGTGGACGGGTCGGCGGTGGCGTGAGCCGCGAGCACTACCTGATCGACAAGTCGGCGCTGGCGCGTTGGGGGAAGCCCGCGGTGCGGCCGGTCCTCGACGACCTTTCGCAGCGGGCGCTCCTCGCGGTGAGCGCCGCCGTCGAGATGGAGGTCGTGTACAGCGCCCGAAGCGCGGCGGAAGCCGACCGGTTGGGTCACCTCCTGCGGGGCTTCGACTACCTGCCCTGCACGGACGAGGTCTGGGACCGGGCCAAGGAGATCCAGCGTCGCGCTCTCTTCCGGGGGAATCACCGTGCCCTGTCCATGGCCGACGTGCTGATCGCCGCGACCGCCGAACGCCACGGCGTCACGGTCCTGCACTACGACGGCGACTACGACATGATCGCCGCGATCACCGGGCAGCCGACGCGCTGGGTGGTTCGCGCCGGCACCGCGGACTGATCCGGGGAGCCGCCCGTCCGCGTCGGCCCTCGGGCGCACGGGGCCGGGGCGGTCGCTGCGGCTCACCGCCGTTCGGTGCGGCGGCCGGCGGGGTCCGGGCGGCTACGGGGCCGCCGCCGTGGCGCCACCCGCCCCGCCCGCCGTCCGGGCGGGAGCCGGGGCGAGGGGTCCCGTGCCCGTGCCGGTGACGGTCGAGCCCGTCGCCCGCGGGGTGCTGCCGGGCGGGGTGCCGGGGCGGGCCGTGCCCGGGGTTCCGGTCGGCCCGGCCGAAGGGACGGGACCGGAACCGGGGCCGGACGGGGCGGCGGAGGCGTCCGCGGGCCGGCGGTCCGTGGGGGCGGTGCCGGCCGGGGGGAGGGCGCGCGGGGCGGGGGCGGCGCCGGCGTAGAACCGGTCGGTCTCCTCGACCGCCGCGTGGAACCGTTCGTCGAAGTCGTCGCGCACCAGCGTCCGGATCACGTAGTCCTGCACGCTCATGCCGCGCTTCGCGGCGTGGCCGCGGAGCCGGTCCAACAGCTGACCGTCTATCCGTAGGCTCAACACATGTGTCCCCATGTACACGAGGGTCCGGCGCGAGGCGGTAGGTTGTATCACTTTCCGGCGGTCGCTCACCCGTACGGGTGATGGGCGGCGGGCGTGTCGCAGGTCACGGTTTCCCGGCTGGTATTTAGAAAGGGTAATGAGTTACTCTAAGGAACATGCCTGACCTCACCCATGGCGACGACGCGGCAGCGGTGAACGCCCTGCGCTCGGCGGTCATGCGACTGTCCCGCCGGCTCAAACACCAGCGGGTCGACGAGTCGCTCAGCCCGACGGAGATGTCGGTGCTCGGCACTCTCGCCCGCTGTGGCTCAGCCACCCCCGGCGAGCTGGCGCGCAAGGAGCACGTGCAGCCGCCGTCGATGACCCGCATCGTCGCACTCCTGGAAGCAAAGGGCCTGGTCAGGCTGGAGCCACACCCCGACGACCGCCGCCAGAAGGTGGTCACCCAGACCGAGCGGGCCGAAGCCATGCTCGAAGAGAGCCGCCGGCGCCGCAACGCCTGGCTGGCCGGTCTGGTCGAGGGCCTGGACGAGGACGAGCGCGCGAAGCTGCGCGCCGCCGCCCCCGTGCTGGAGAAGCTCGCACACCTGTAAGCCAGAGCCGAGGAGGCGAACTCTTTGAGTACGGGACCCGGAGCAGAATCCGCCCCCGCACCACGACCCGACCACCAGCGCCCCGACCCCGCGGGGTCCACGGGGGCCACCCCCACAGGGTCCACGGAGCGTCCCGACCGCGGACGCCGCGGCACCTTCTCCTCCCTGCACATACGCAACTACCGACTGTTCTGGACCGCCGCCCTGGTCGCCAACATCGGCGTCTGGATGGCCCGGATCACCCAGGACTGGCTGGTCCTCAGCCTCACCGGCTCCTCGACCGCGGTCGGCATCACCACGGCGATGCAGTTCCTGCCGATGCTCCTGTTCGGGCTCTACGGCGGCGTCATCGCCGACCGCTTCCCCAAGCGGACCCTCCTCTTCCTCACCCAGGGCGCCATGGGTCTCGGTGGGCTCTTCCTCGCCGTCCTCACCCTGAGCGGACACGTCCAGGTGTGGCACGTGTACGCGACCGCGCTGTTCACCGGAATGGTGACCGTCGTGGACAACCCGACCCGACAGTCCTTCGTCTCCGAGATGGTCGGCCCCGGCCAGGTGCGCAACGCGGTCAGCCTGAACTCCGCCAACTTCCAGTCCGCCCGGCTCGTCGGCCCCGCCGTCGCGGGCGGCCTGACCGCCGCGGTCGGCCCCGGCTGGGCCTTCCTCGCCAACGGCCTGCTGTTCCTCGCCCCGATCGTCGGGCTCGCGCTGATGCGCACCGCCGAACTGCACCCCACCCCGCGCCGCCCCCGCGGCAAGGGCGAACTCCGGGAGGGACTGGCCTACGTGTCCAGCCGCCCGGAGCTGATCTGGCCGATCGTCCTTATCGGATTCATCGGCACCTTCGGCTTCAACTTCCCGATCTGGCTCAGCGCCTACGCCCATGACGTCTACGACGGCGGCTCGGGCATGTACGGCCTGTTCAACACGCTCATGGCCGCCGGTTCGCTGACCGGTGCGCTGCTCGCGGCCCGACGCTCCAGCACCCGGCTGCGGATGCTCGTCGCGGCGGCCGTCGTCTTCGGCGTCCTCCAGATCGTGACCGCCTACTCCCCGACGCTCTGGACGTTCCTGCTGCTGCTCGTGCCGATCAGCATGCTCGGCCTGACCGTGAACGTCACTGCCAACTCGTTCGTCCAACTCGCCACCGACCCCGAGATGCGGGGCCGGGTGATGAGCCTCTACATGATGGTCTTCGTCGGCGGCACCCCGCTGGGCGGGCCGCTGTTCGGCTGGCTCACCGACGCCTACGGCGTGCGGATCAGCTTCGCCCTCGGCGGACTCGTCTGCGCCGTGTCCGCCCTGTTCGTCGGGTTGATGCTGGCCCGGGCCGCCGGGCTGCGGCTCCAGGTCGACCTGCGGCGCGGCCACCAGCACGTGCGGTTCGTGCCCCGCCGCCGGGAACTGGTCGCCGCCTGATCGCCCGCACCACCCCGTCCGGCCGACGGCCGGCGGGGACACTGGGCCCATGAGACTCTACGCCGGGGTGCTGCCCCCGCCGTCCGTCGCCGGGGAGCTCGGCCGGGCGGTCGACGCGCTGCGGGACCTGCCCGGCCACGACGCGCTGCGCTGGACGGGCCGGCCCGGCTGGCACCTCACCCTCGCCTTCTACGGCGAGGTGCCGGACGGGGCGGTGCCCGAGCTGACCCGGCGACTGGCCCGGGCCGCCCACCGCACGGAACCCTTCGCCCTCTCCCTGGCCGGCTCCGGAACCTTCGGCGGGCGCACCCTGTGGGCCGGGTTGCGCGGTGACACCCCGACCCTGCGGCTGCTGGCCGACCGGGCGGAGGCCGCGGCCCGCCGCGCCGGGCTGGCGACGGGGGAGCACCGCCGCCACCGTCCGCACCTGACGCTGGCCCGCACCCGGGACACCGGCCCCACCGTGGACCTCGGGCCGTACGCCGAGGCCCTCGCCGACTTCGTCGGCGCCCGGTGGACGGTCGAGGAGTTGGCCCTGGTCCGCAGCAACCTACCGACCGGCGGGGTGCCCGGGGCCCGGCCCCGCTACGAGACGGTCGCCGCGCTTCCGCTCCGCCCGGCCGGTTAGGCTCGACGGCGTGAACCCGAAGACCCGCAACCGGATCATGGCCGGTGTACTCGTCGTGATGTTCCTCGTCGTCGCCGTCGCCTCGGCGTTCGGCGGGTAGCCGCGCCCGCCGGCCCGGTCCGCCCGCGGGAACCCCGCGCGGACGGACCTCACCCTTCGTCCCGCGCCTACCAGGCGAAGGCTTCCGGGGACGGGCCGGGCCCCGGGAACAGGGTCTCCAGCTCCGTCAGCACCTCCTCCGGGATCGTCAGGGCCGCCGCGCGCAGCGCCGAGTCGAGTTGCTCGGCGGTGCGTGGGCCGACGATCGGGCCGGTGACCCCGGGCCGGGTCAGCAGCCAGGCGAGCGCCACCTCGCCGGGCTCCAGCCCGTGCCGGGCCAGCAGGTCCTCGTAGGCGCCGATCCGCGTCCGCACCGCCGGGTCCTCCAGCGCCAGGGCGGAGGTGCCGCGGGCCCGCCGCTCGCCCTGCTCCTCCTTGCGCAGTACTCCGCCGAGCAGCCCGCCGTGCAGCGGGGACCAGGGAATCACCCCGAGCCCGTACTCCCGGGCCGCCGGCAGCACCTCCATCTCGGCCCGCCGTTCGAACAGGTTGTAGAGGCACTGTTCGCTCACCAGCCCCAGCCGGCCGTGCCGGGCGGCGGTCTCGTTGGCCTGGGCGATCTTGTAGCCGGGGAAGTTGGACGAACCGGCGTACAGCACCTTGCCCTTGGCCACCAGGACGTCGATCGCCTGCCAGATCTCCTCGAACGGGGTGTTCCGGTCGACGTGGTGGAACTGGTAGAGGTCGATGTGGTCGGTCCGCAGGCGCTGGAGGCTGGCGTCGACCGCACGGCGGATGTTCAGCGCCGACAGCCGGTCGTGGTTGGGCCACTCCCGGGCGCCCGGGCCGCCCATGCCGCCGTAGACCTTGGTCGCCAGGACCACCTTGTCGCGGCGCCCGCCGCCCCCGGCCAACCAGTCGCCGATGATCGTCTCGGTGCGCCCCCGGGGGTCGCGGCCGTAGGTGTTGGCGGTGTCGAAGAAGTTGACGCCCGCGTCCAGCGCGGCGTCCATGAGGGCGTGACTGGTCGCCTCGTCCGTGTGCGGACCGAAGTTCATCGTCCCGAGGACGATCCTGCTGACCTTGAGGCCGGTGCGTCCGAGCTGCGTGTACTCCATGATCCCAGCCAACGGGGTGGGGGAGCGGTGTGCAAGGGCATTCCGCGTCGGCGCGGGCGCGGGTCGACCGGGGGCTGCCCCCTCCGGTCGTCGCGGGGTGCGTCGTTGAGCGGTCGCCGCGGGGAACTGCGCTTGATGGCCGGCCGGTTGTGCGCCTCCCCGCGGCTGGTGTCCTGGGTCGCGGAGAGCCGGCGGGTGCGGTCGGCGGTGCGGTCCGGACCCGGGCGACTGACCCGGCCGGTCCCGCGCCGTGCAAGGGCACACGGCCGTCGACGAGGGGCGCAGGGGGCGCGGGTTCGGGGGTCGGGGGTACGTGGGGGCATTCCCGGACGGTGGCCCGGACGGGCGGTGCCCGGGGGTGGCACCCTTGGGGGCATGCGTTCGCTTCCGTCGGTGGCCGGTGCCGCCTGCCTCGCCGTCCTGACCGCCGCGTTCACCGTCGCGCCCGCGTCCGCCGCCGGGGACCCCGGGGCGGAAGGGTTCACCATCGAGGATCCGCGGATCAAGGAGTCCAGCGGTCTGGTCGCCTCCCGGGTGCACCCCGGGATCTACTGGACGCACAACGACAGCGACGACGGCGCGTTCCTGTACGCGGTGGACGCCCGCAGCGGCAAGACCGTGGCCCGGCTCACGCTGACCGGGGTGGGCCGCCCCCGGGACGTGGAGGCGATCTCGATGGGGCCGGACGGGGACCTGTACGTCGGGGACATCGGGGACAACCTCGGCGGCACCTGGAACCACGTGTGGATCTACCGGCTGCCCGAGCCGAAGAAGCTGGTGGACCGGACGGTCAAGGCCGTCCAGTACGTGGTGAAGTACGCCGACGGGGCGCGGGACGCCGAGGCGCTGATGGTGCATCCGAAGACCGGGCGGGTCTACATCGCGGACAAGAAGCAGGACGGCAACGGTTCCCTGTACGTGGGTCCGGAGAAGCTCTCCCCGTCCGGGACCAACGTCTTCCGACGGGTCGGGCCGATCGACCTCTGGGTGACCGACGGGGCGTTCTCCCCGGACGGCGAACACCTGGCCCTGCGCGGCTACTTCGGCGGGGTCCACTACGCCTGGAAGAAGGGCAAGCCCAAGCGCGTCGACCAGTTGCGGGTGCCGCTCCAGCGGCAGGGCGAGTCCCTCGCCTGGACCCCGGACGGCAAGACGCTGCTGTACGGCTCGGAGGGGCTGGCCAGCGACGTGGAGCCGCGCGAGGCGCCCGGCGGTGCGGCGGCGGAGGCCGGCAAGGGCGGCACGGCCGCGGCCGGTGACGGGAAGGACGGCGGGGGGATCAGCACCGGCTTCGTGCTGCTGGCCCTCGGCGTGCTCGCGTTCTTCGGGGTGCGGCGGGCGCGGCGGGGCTGAGGCTCCGGGGCGGGGTCAGCCCGTCGCGGTGGCGTCCTCGGCCGGCCGGAGCGTCGGGGGACAGGCGTGGGGTCGCACGGTCGGGGCCTCGTCCCCGCCCGTCCGGCGCCGTTCGACCAGGACGGCCAAGCCCTCCAGGAGGCACTGGAGGCCGAACTCGAAGTGGTCGAAGGCGGAGCCGAAGGTGTCCTCGGCGAGGGAGGCCATCACCGGGTAGCGCCCGCTGGCGATGACGCCTTCCAGGTAGGGCGTCTGGGCGGCCCAGAACTCGCTGTCGGTCAGTCCGCTGCGCTGCTCCGCCTCGACCTCGTGGACGTTGGTGCGGGCGACGCCGGACACGTACCCGTCGACCATGATGACCACGGACAGCAGCTCGGGGTCGGTCAGTCCCATGGTGCGGATGCGGCCCAGGGTGGCTTCCATGCTGTCGAGGGTGCCGGGGCCGAGCACCGGGCGGGCCTGGTTGACCTGGAGCAGCCAGGGGTGCCGCTGGTAGACGGCGAGGGTGCCGCGGGCCAGGTCCTCGACGGCCGTCCGCCAGTCCCCGTTGTCGACGGCGGGCCCGCCGGCCTCCTCGGGGCCCTGCACCCGGTCCAGCATCAGGTCGAGGAGTTCGGCCTTGCTGGGGATGTAGCGGTACAGGGACATGGTGCCGGTGCCCAGTTCGGTGGAGAGCCGGCGCATGGAGACGGCGTCCAGGCCCTCGGCGTCCGCGATCCGGATCGCCGCCTGCACGATGCGGTCGACGGTGAGGGTCGGCTTGGGGCCGCGGCTCGGCCTGCGGTCGGGCTCCCAGAGCAGTTCGAGGGTGCGCTGGATGTCGCCGCTGCCGCTGGACTCGGTGCTCTCCATGGAGCGCAGTTTAAACCGTCGGGAATAAAACTGGGTACAGCGTACCCGTCATGAGGTACGCTGTACCCAGTTAATGGCCGCGGGTGCCTCCGCGGCACCGATCGAACGGCACCACACGGGGTGGAATCGATGAGTACGCATGCGGTGCGGGCCGAAGGGCTCCAGAAGAGGTACGGGGAGAAGCACGCCCTCGCCGGCTTCGACCTCGAAGTGCGCCCGGGGACCGTGCACGGTCTGCTCGGCCCCAACGGCGCGGGCAAGACCACGGCCGTGCGCATCCTGTCCACCCTGGTCGCCCTGGACGGCGGCCGGGCCACGGTGGCCGGGATCGACGTGCGCCAGGACCCGCGGGCGGTCCGCGCCCGAATCGGGCTCACCGGCCAGTACGCGGCGGTGGACGAAGTGCTGACGGGACGGCAGAACCTGGAGATGTTCGGCCGGCTCTTCCACCTCGGCGGGCGGGGCGCCCGCCGCCGGGCCACCGAACTGCTGGAGCGGTTCGACCTGGCGGAGGCGGCCGACCGGGGCGTCGGCAAGTACAGCGGCGGGATGCGCCGGCGGCTGGACCTGGCCGCCTCGATGATCCTCACCCCCGACGTCCTCTTCCTCGACGAGCCCACCACCGGACTCGACCCGCGCAGCCGGGGCGAGGTGTGGGACTCGGTGCGCCGGCTGGTCTCGGACGGCACCACGGTCCTGCTCACCACCCAGTACCTGGAGGAGGCCGACAAGCTGGCCTCCCGGATCACCGTCATCGACCGGGGCCGGGCCATCGCCGACGACACCCCGGACGGGCTGAAGGACACCGTGGGCGGGGACCGCATCGAGGTCGTCGTCGCCGAGCCGGCGCAGCTCGCCCACGCGGCGGGGGTGGTGGCCCGGGTCAGCGCGGGCGAGCCCGAGACCGACCCGAACGAGCGACGGGTGCACGCCCCCGTCGTCGACCGGGTGGCCGCCCTCACCGAGGTGGCCCGCACCCTCCAGGACGACGGCGTCCAGGTCGAGGACATCGGACTGCGCCGCCCCAGCCTGGACGACGTGTTCCTGCGCCTCACCGGACAGCGCGCGGAGGAGCCCCAAGCCGCGGCCGATCCCGCGCACCGCACCGACGACCCGAAGGGAACGGCCCGCCGATGACGGGGACGACCATCACCGAGAAGCCCGCCGCGACCGCCGGCGCGTCCTCCCCGTCGGGGGGCGGGGAGGACGACCGGCCGCAGCACGGCCGGCTCTACTGGGCCCTCGCGGACTGCTGGAACATCGTCCGCCGCGGCCTGACCCACTACCAGCGCCAGCCGGTGAACATCGCCTGGCAGCTCGGCTTCCCTATCCTCTCGGTGTTGCTGTACGGGTACGTGTTCGGCAGCGCCATGACGGTGCCGGGCGGCGGCGACTACCGGGACTTCCTGATGCCCGGCATGTTCGCCATGACGATGGCCTTCGGCTTCATCAACACGGCCACCGTCGTCGTCTATGACGCGACCAAGGGCGTCATCGACCGCTTCCGCTCCATGCCGATGGCCCCCTCCGCGGTGGTCTCCGGCCGGGGCGTCACCGATCTGATCGTGGCCTGCGCGGAACTGACCATCCTGATGCTCACCGCGCTCGCCATGGGTTGGCGCCCGGACGGCGGGGTCGGCGGTGCGCTCGGCGCCTTCGGGCTCCTGCTGCTGCTCCGCTTCTGCCTGATCTGGGTGGGCGTGCTGCTGGGGCTGATGGTGCCCAACCCGGAGGCCGCGGGCGGCCTCTTCGCGGTCGCCTTCCCGCTGACGATGATCTCCAGCATCTTCGTCGCGCCCCAGCTCATGCCGGACTGGCTCGGACACGTGGCCGCCTGGAACCCGATCTCCTCCACCGTCGCGGCCTCCCGTGAACTCTTCGGCACGCCCGTCGGGGCCGGAGACTCCTGGATCGAGCAGAACGCGGTGCTGATGGCGGTCGTCTGGCCGCTGGTGCTGACGGCGGTCTTCCTTCCGCTGGCGGTGCGGCGCTTCCAGCGGCTCAGCCGCTGACCCGCCGGCCGCGGCGGACGGCACGACGAAGGGGGCGGGCGCCCGGCCGGGCGCCCGCCCCCTGGTGGTCCGTCAGACGGTCAGAGCTGCTCGATGACGTAGTCGATGCACTGCGTCAGCGCCTCGACGTCCGCCGGGTCGATGGCCGGGAACATCGCCACCCGCAGCTGGTTGCGGCCCAGCTTGCGGTACGGCTCGGTGTCCACGATGCCGTTGGCGCGCAGCGCCTTGGCCACCGCGGAGGCGTCCACCTCGTCCGCGAAGTCGATGGTGCCGATCACGGCCGAGCGCTGCGCCGGGTCGGCCACGAACGGGTCGGCGTACTTGCTGGCCTCGGCCCAGCCGTACAGGTTCCGGGCGGAGGTCGCGGTGCGCCGCACCGCCCAGTCCAGACCGCCCTGGCCGTTGATCCAGTCCAGCTGCTCGGCGAGCAGGAACAGGGTGGCCAGCGCCGGGGTGTTGTACGTCTGGTTCTTGCGCGAGTTGTCGATCGCGGTCGGCAGCGAGAAGAACTCGGGGATGTGCCGGCCGGAGGCGTGGATGCGCTCGGCGCGCTCGATCGCGGCCGGGGAGAACACCCCGAGCCAGAGTCCGCCGTCCGCGGCGAAGGACTTCTGCGGGGCGAAGTAGTAGACGTCCGTCTCGCTGACGTCCACCGGCAGGCCGCCCGCGCCGGAGGTCGCGTCGACCAGCACCAGCGCGCCCTCGTCGGCGCCCTCGACCCGCTTCAGCGGCATCGCGACGCCGGTCGAGGTCTCGTTGTGGGTGTACGCGTACACGTCCACGCCGGCCTCGGCGACCGGCAGCGGGTGGGTGCCCGGCTCGGCGGTGACCAGGGACGGGTCCTGGAGCCAGGGCGCCAGCTTGGCGGCCTTGGCGAACTTCGAGGAGAACTCGCCGAAGGCGAGGTGCTGGGAGCGGGACTCGATGAGCCCGTGGGTCGCGATGTCCCAGAACGCGGTGGAGCCGCCGTTGCCCAGGATCACCTCGTATCCCTCGGGCAGGTCGAAGAGTCGGGACACGCCGTCCCGGACCCGGCCCACCAGGTCCTTGACCGGAGCCTGGCGGTGGGAGGTGCCGAGGAGTGACGTGCCGGTGGCGGCCAGGGCGTCCAGCGCCTCCGTCCGCACCTTGGAGGGGCCCGCGCCGAAACGGCCGTCCGCGGGCTTGATGTCAGCGGGAATCTGGATCTCAGCCACGTACGGAGCCTAGCCCTTCGCCGGACGCCCCCGAACGGGGTGTCCGGCCGCTGAGACGAACGCGCCGGATCTCGGACACAAGGGAAGCGGGGGGTCCGTCATCGGCGGGCGCCGAGCGCTGCCGCCGGGGTGAACCGCACGGGGAGCGAGGCCACCCCGCGCAGCCACGGCGAGGGCCGCCGGGCCAGCTCCTCGGGCGCCACCGCGAGATCCAGGTCCGGCAGCCGGTCCAGGACCACCTCGATCCCGGCCCGGGTCACCACCTCGGCGATCTCCCGCGCCGGGAACGGACAGCGGTGCTCGCCGTGCCCGAACGAGAAGAAGGCGTTGTTCCCGCCGGTCAGCGCGGTCCGGTCGATCCGCACCTCCGGGTCGGAGTTGGCCGCGGCCAAGCCCAGCACCACCAGGTCCCCGGCCCGGATGTGCCGCTCCCCGAGCACCGTGTCCCGGGAGGCCCAGCGGCCGGCCACGTTCTGCGCCGGCGGGTCCTCCCACAGCACCTCGTTCATCGCCTCGACCACGCTGCGCCGCCCGCCGGAGAGCGAGGCCGCGAACCGGTGGTCGGTCAGCATCAGCCGCAGCGAGTTGCCGATCCAGTCGCTGGTCGGGCGGTGCCCGGCGAGCAGCATCAAGGTCAGGTCCCGGGCGATCTCCTCCTCCGGCAGCCCGGCCGGGTCCGCCAGCATCCGGGTCGTCACGTCGTCCTGCGGGGCCCGGCCGCGTTCCACCACCAGCTCGACCACCGCCGCGGACAGCCGGCGCCGGCCCTCCACCGCGCCCTCCCCGCCGCCCGCCACCGCCTCCAGGGCCGACTGCAACTCCGGGGCCAGCCCGGGCGGGAAGCCGAGCAGCCAGGCGAGTACCCGGACCGGCAGCGGCACCGCGTACTGCCCGATCACCTCGGCCCGCCCCCGGGCGCAGAACCCGTCGACCAGCTCATCGGCGAAACGTTCCGCCTGCTCTCTCAGCCGGAACGGGTCCTCCGCGGCCAGGGCGTGCGCGATCACCGCCGCCCGGGCGGTGTGCTGCGGTCCGGTGGTGTGCAGTACCGGCGGCGCGCCCCGTCCGGTGTGCGGCGGCAGCGGCCAGCCGTCCGGAACCGTGCCGGGCCGGTTCCACAGCGCCGGGTCCCGGCTGAACAACTCGGCGTCGGCCGTCACCTGGTGCAGCTCGCGGTACCCGAGGACCAGCCAGGCCGGCACCCCGTCGTCCAGCACCACGGGTGCCACCGGGCCGTGGGTGCGGCGCAGCTCGTGGTGGAGCGCCGTCGTGGCGCCGGGCCCGCGCAACAGGCTCAGCGGCACCGGTGCGACCGCCTCGGGGCCGGTCGCGGTCATGCGTCCCCGCCCGGTCGGCGGGCGGCGGCGGTCAGGTACTCGACCAGGGTGATCAGCACCCGGGCCGCGGACTCCCGGGACCGTGCGTCGCAGTCGATCACCGGCACCTCCGGGTCCAGGGCCAGCGCCTCGCGGAGTTCGCGGGGGGTGTACGGGGGCCCGCCGAAGTCGTTGCGGGCCACGATGAAGGGCACCCCGGTCTGTTCCAGCCGGTCCACGGCGTACCAGCAGTCGTCCACCCGTCGGGTGTCCACCAGCACCACCGCGCCCAGCGCCCCGGCGAAGAGCTGGTCCCACAGGAACCAGAACCGGGGCTGGCCCGGCGCGCCGAAGAGGTACAGCACGTGGCGCGGGCCGAGCGTGATGCGGCCGAAGTCGAAGGCGACCGTCGTCTCCGACTTGCCCTTCACCCCGGCGGTGTCGTCCACCGCCTCGCCGGCGCGGGACAGCGTCTCCTCCGTGTTCAACGGGCGGATCTCGCTCACCGAGCGGACCAGGGTGGTCTTGCCCACGCCGAAGCCGCCGACCACCACGATCTTGAGCCCGGTCTCCGCGGTCGGTTGCAGGGCCGGCCGGCCCGCGGGCCCGTCGTCCTGCCAGAAGGAGCGGCCCGCGGGGACGCCGAGGGGGCCGGGCGTGCCCGGTGGCCAGGGTCCTTCAGAGTCTTCGGAGGCCATTGAGCACCTGTTCCAGGAGTTCGGTATCGGGAAAGCCCTCCCGCGGGCGCGCCGGACGCGGGTGCCGGGCGCTGATCCGGCCCGCGGAGAGCAGGTCGGAGAGCAGCACCCGGGTGATGCTCACCGGCAGCCGGAGGTCCGCCGCGACCTCCACGACCGCCGTGGGGAGCCGGCACATGCGCAGGATCGCCGCGTGCTCCGACTGCATCCCGGGGCGCGGCTCGGACTCCGCGACGATCAGCGTCACCAGGTCGAGGGGGGTGTCCGTCGACGACCGGCTGCGTCCGCCGGTGAGGGTGTAGAGCCGGTCCGGCACCTCGTCCCGGCCGGGTCGGCTCACGTGCCGGGGGTGGGGTGCGCTCCCTTGGGGGCGCCGTCCGCCGTGTCGTCCGCCGCACGGGCCTGGGCCGTCAGATGGGCGCCGAGTTGGTCGACCAGTTCGCTCATGTGGTGGCCGACGAGGCCGGCGTCCGCGTCCTCGTCGGCGACGACGGCGATGTGGGCGCCCTGGCCGGCCTCCACGATGAACAGCACACCGCCGTGGAACTCGGCCATCGCGGAGCGCACGCCGCCCTTGCCGTTGCCGAACTCCACGGAGGCGCCGTGGGACAGCGAGTGGATGCCGGCCGCGATCGCCGCCAACTGGTCGGCCTGGTCGACGGAGAGTTCGGGGGTGCGGCACAGCTTGAGGCCGTCGCGGGAGAGCACCAGGGCGTGCCGGGCGCCGGGGGTGCGGGCGAGCAGGCCCTCCAGCAGCCAGGCGAACGAGTCGTCGACGGTGCCGGTGGCGTCCGGGGAGGCGGGGCGCAGGTCCATGTCCGCGTGGTAGGTGGCCATCGGGTAGGCCGCGTCGAACGCGTGGAGCGTCCCCGCTCCGGTCTGTCCGGTCTGCTGCGCCGGGCCGGCGGGGGCGGCGGTGTGTGAGCGGGCGGTGGTCATGAGGTGGGCTCACCTTCCTGCTGGAGCGGTTCGACGGCCGGTTCGGCCTGGGCGGAGGCCGGGGGAGCGGTGCGGACGGCCGCCCGGAAGTTGCTGAACCGCGCCGTGCGGGCGGCGACTTCCGCGGGGTCGAGGGGGGCGGAGACGGCGTAGGGGTCGCCGCCGGCGCGCCGGGGGTCGGTGTCGGCGAGGGTGCGGCCCCGGGCCCGGCGCGGGAGCCGGCCGGTCGGCGGGGTCGCGCCGCGCACCGGCAGGGCGGCCGGTGCGGTGCGGGCCGCGGCGGCCTGGGACGGCCGGCCGTGGGACGGCACCGGGTCGGGGTCGAGGCCGTCCTCCGCGTCCGGCCGGGCGGCGGCGTACGAGAAGGACAGCGGGTGCGGGTCGGCCGCGGGGACGACGGAGGACGTCGTGCCGGGCCGGGCGTCCTCGGTGGCGGGGTCACCGGCCGCCGGGGCGGGACGCGCGTGCTCCGGGTCGGCGGCGAGCACCGGCTCGGCTTCGGTCTCGGGCAGGCCCGAGTAGCGCGAGGGTGCGGCGTCGGGGCCGGTCAGCAGGGACCGGGGGATCATCAGGACCACGCCGGTGCCGCCGCGCGAGGAGGGGCGGAACGACACCTTCAGTCCGTGCTTGAGGGCGAGCCGGCCCACCACGGCGAGTCCGAGCCGGGTGCCGGAGAGCCCGCCGAGCGCGGTGCACTCGCCGGACACGGACCGCTCCGCACGGTGCAGTTGGAGCTCGCTCATCACCAGCCCGCTGTCCTCGACGGAGACGACGACCCCGGCCGGCACCTCCTCCACGTACACGTGGACCTCGGAGGTCGGCGAGGAGAAGTTGGCGGCGTTGTCGAGGAGTTCGGCGAGGGCGTGCATCACGCCCTCGGCGGCGTGGCCGGCGACGGCGACCTGGCTGGTGGAGTGCACCCGGATCCGCCGGTAGGCGCTGATGCGGCCCATCGCGCCGCGCAGGATGGACTCCATGACGATGGGTCGGGACCAACGCCGCCCGGAGCGCGAGCCGGTGAGCAGCGCCATCGAGTCGGCGATCCGACCGGCCTGCGCGGTGCGGTGGTCGAGGTGCAGCAGGTCGGCGAGGACGTTCTCGTCGGCGTGCTGGTCCTCCATGCGGCGCAGGTCGGCCAGGGTGCCGGTGGCCAGGGCCTGGAGCCGCCCGGCGGCGTTGGCGCAGGCGGACAGGGTGGCGGCGCGGTCGATGGCGGCGTGGTCGGCGGCCTCGGCCAGCCGGGCGTTGTCGACGGAGAGCCGTTCGCAGACGGCGCCCAACCGGTCGCGTTCCCGAGTGAGTTCCTCGGCGGCCCGCTCCCGTTCGTCGGCCAGCTTCTCGGTGAGGGAGGCGTTCTGGGCGAGGGCGCGGGCGGTCTCGGCCCGCGCCGCGGCGAGCCGCTCCCGCAGCAACCGGGCGGTGTGCAGGGTCCGGTGGGTGACGGCGACGGTGACGGAGAGCAGCAGGGCGCCGGCCGCGGCGCCGCCGAGGGCCACGGTGTTCCGGACCTCGGGGGGCGCGGCCAGGGCGGTGGCGAGCGTGGCGCCGCCGGAGAGCAGCAGGGTGAGCAGTCCCGCGAGGGCGGAACGCATCGGGCCGGGGGCGCTCGGGGCCGGGGCCGTGCCGGTGCGGGTGCGGGGGGCGGTCGCCGGGGCGGGCCGGGACGGCTCGTGCACGGTGGTGCCCTGGACGGGGCGGGTGGTGCGCAGTTCGGCGGCGGAGAGGGGGGTGGGGGTGGCGAACGCCGGCGGGGGGGACGCCGGGGCGGGGGTCGCGGGCGGAGCGGACGCCTGCGGGGTGGGAAGGGCCGCCGTCTGACGGACCTTCGCCCGCTTGGACGCGGGTATGCGGCGTCCCGCGGGGTGCGCGTGCGGTAGGGGCGCGGTCATCAATCGTGTCCTCGGGTCATGTCCTCGGGTGGCGAGTCCACGGTGGCTGGGTGCGGGTGCGGGTGTCGGGGGGCTGGTGGGTGGGAGGGGGCAGGGCCTCCGCCCCGCGGGGTGTCCGCGGTGGGGACCGTCACGGGGTGTCCGTCACGGGCGCGGGTCGCTCCCCGGGGGGCCCGAGGGTGCCCGGCCCCGGGTGGTGGGCTGCGTCGAAACGGCCGACCGATGGGTCGAAGTGCTTCTCCGTACGGACAGGAAACACCCGCCGTTCAACTTGTCGTCACTATAGGAGAGTTCCTGATCGGTTTGGGAACATCCCGCAGCGGAATTCCTGGCTTTCCGTACCGTCGCGCTAAGCAATTGGTCTGAACCACACAGCGGCCCTGTGGGGTTCTCGTGTCATTCGCTCGGGACCGGGTGAGGGGAAGGCGGCGCCGGGGTAAGGAGATGCGCCGAGCAATTCCACACCGTTCGCAGGCGGTAACCCACGGGTGCGACGGCTTCCCTGGTCCCCCGCCCCGTCCGGCCCGTTTTCCCAGCCCATTCCGTTGCTCCGGAGCAGGCGGGGGGCCGCCTTCGCGCATCCGACCCGCCGACGTCCCCGCCGCATTCGTTTCCCACGGCAACCGGTCTCCCTTCCGTTTGCCGTGCCGCCCCTGCGCGGCCCCGCCCGGCGGTGCCGCCGCCCGGGGCATACCGACCGCCTCGTATACGGCGATCGGATTCACCGACCGGACCCGGCCCGGGCGATCCGGCTACGCACATGGCGGCGGCCGGCCGGCTCCGATTCACGAGTTCCGGCGCCCCGGCCGGTGCGCCCCGTCGCACGGCACCGCGGACTTGACGGTGCAGGTCCGGGCCTCGATCCCGGGCTTCCCGGTGTCCCCGTGCCGGCGGTCGCGCGCGGGGTTCTTCTCGTTTTCCGCGTTCTTCTCGTTTTCCTTCGCGGTCCGATTCGTCGCCCTCTCGCCCGTCGGAATTCCCTTTCGATGCTTTGGCCGTTTTTATCGCTCCCGGATCTCCTGGAATCCGGGCCGGATTCGCCGGAATCGCCCGCCCCGCAGGTTCTCTCGCCCGCGTCGACGGGCGCGTTCGGCCCGTTCCCCGGGGTTCCCCGACCCGCTCCGGGGCGGGGCTTCCGCCCCCGTCCGCCCGCGCGCGGGATGCTGGGGGGATGACGGACCACGGGACCGACACCGAACCGGAGGGCCTCCGGGCCGCGTTGCGGGCGGAGGTGGCCGGAGAAGTCGACTTCGGGCCCACCGCCCGCGCCCTGACCACCATGGACGCCTCCAACTACCGACGGGTGCCGCTGGCGGTGGTGGCCCCGCGGGACGCGGACGACGTCCTCGCCGCCCTCACCGTCTGCCGGGACCACGGGGTGCCCGTCCTCGCCCGCGGCGGCGGCACCTCGATCGCCGGCCAGGCCACCGGCACCGGGGTGGTCCTCGACTTCACCCGTCACCTCGACCGGGTCCTGGACCTGGACCCCGAGGCCCGGACGGCGACCGTGCAGCCCGGCCTCGTCCTCGACCGGCTCCAGGAGGCCGCCGCCCCGCACGGGCTGCGCTTCGGCCCCGACCCCTCCACCCACGGCCGGTGCACCATCGGCGGCATGGTGGGCAACAACGCCTGCGGAGCCCACTCGGTGGCCTGGGGCACCACCGCCGACAACGTCGCCTCGCTCACCGCAGCCCTCTGCGTCGGTGACCACGGCCCCGCCCTCACCCGACTCGGCCGCGACTGGACCGGGGCCCCCGCGGCGCTCCGCCCGCTGGTGGAATCCGAACTCGCCCTGCTGCGCACCGGCTTCCCCGACCTCCCGCGCCGGATCTCCGGCTACGCCCTGGACGCCCTGCTGCCCGAGCGGGGCGCCGACGTGGCACGGGCGTTCTGCGGCTCCGAAGGCACCCTCGGCCTGCTCACCGAGGTCACCGTGAAACTGGTGGAGACCCCGCCCGCGCGGGCCCTCGCCGTGCTCGGCCACGTCGACGAGTCGGCGGCGGCGGACGCCGCCCCCGGCCTGCTGGCGCACCGGCCGCTGACCGTCGAGGGCATGGCCGTCGACCTGGTGCCCCCGGGCGTTCTGGACGCCCTGCCCCGGGGCACGGCCTGGCTGTTCGTGGAGACCGGCGGGGCGAGCCCGGCCGAGGCCCGGGCGGCTGCCGAACGGATCGTCCGCTCCGCGGACGCCCTCGACGCCCGGGTGGTCACCGACCCGGCCGCCCAGCGGGCCCTGTGGCGGATCCGGGAGGACGCGGCCGGCACCGCCACCCGGATGCCGGACGGCTCCGAGGCGTGGCCCGGTTGGGAGGACTGCGCGGTTCCCCCGGCCCGACTCGGCGCCTATCTGCGGGAGTTCCGCGCCCTGCTCGCCGCGCACGGCCTGCACGGCACCCCCTACGGGCACTTCGGCGACGGCTGTGTGCACGCACGGATCGACTTCGACCTGCTCACCGCCCCCGGCATCGCCCGGTTCCGCGCCTTCTCCGAAGAGTTGGCGGACCTGGTGGTCGCCCACGGCGGTTCGCTCTCCGGGGAGCACGGCGACGGCACCGCCCGGGCCGAGTTGCTGCCCCGGATGTACGGCCCCGAACTCGTCGGGCTCTTCGCGCGGGTGAAAGCCGCCTGGGACCCACAGGGACTGTTGAACCCCGGGGTACTCGTCCGGCCGGCGCGGCTGGACGAAGGGTTGCGGTTCGCCGTGCTGCCCCGGCGGCCGGTGCCGGTGGAGTTCGGCTACCCGCAGGACGGCGGGGACTTCACCGCGGCGGTGCGCCGCTGCGTCGGCGTCGCCAAGTGCCGCACCACCGCGCCCGGCCCGGACGTGATGTGCCCCTCCTTCCGGGCCACCGGAGAGGAGGAACACTCCACCCGGGGCCGGGCCCGGCTGCTCCACGAGATGCTGGCCGGCACCACCGGCGCCCCCGACGCCGTCATCACCGGCGGCTGGCGCGCCCCCGAGGTGCGGGACGCCCTCGACCTCTGCCTCTCCTGCAAGGGGTGCCGCTCGGACTGCCCGGTCGGCGTCGACATGGCCACCTACAAGGCGGAGTTCCTCCACCACCACTACGCGGGACGGCTCCGCCCGGCCTCCCACTACGCCCTGGGCCGGCTGCCGCGCTGGCTCCGGCTGGCCGCGGCCACCCGCACCGCACCGTTGCTGAACGCCCTGGCCGCCCGGGAGCCGCTGGCCGCCCTCGGCAAGCGGCTGGCCGGCATCGACCCGCGCCGGGACCTCCCGCCGCTCGCCCCCGAACCCTTCACCCGCTGGTTCGCCCGGCGGACCCCGCCCGGCCCCCGGTTCCTGTCGGCCGGTCAGACCACCGTGGTGTGGCCGGACACCTTCACCGAGCACCTGGCCCCCGAGGTCGGCCGGGCCGCCGTCCGGGTGCTGGAGGCGGCGGGACAGCAGGTCCTGTTGCCCGGCACCGGGGTGTGCTGCGGGCTGACCTACGTCACCACCGGCCAACTCGACCGGGCCCGCCGGGTGATGACCCGCACCCTCGACCTGCTGGACCGGACCGGCGGCCCGGACCAGCCGGTGACCGTCCTGGAACCGAGCTGCGCCGCCACTCTCCGCACCGACCTGCCCGAGCTCCTGTCGAAGGACCCCCGCGCCCACCGGCTGGCGGCCTCGGTGCGCACCTTCGCCGAGACGCTGGAGGCGCAGCTGCCCCACTGGCGTCCGCCCCGGCTGGACCGGCCGGTAGTCGGCCAGACCCACTGCCACCAGCACGCGGTCCTCGGCGACGCGGCCGACCAGCGGGTCCGGGACGCCGCCGGCCTGAGCGGGCGACTGAGCGGCGGCTGCTGCGGACTGGCCGGCAACTTCGGCTTCGAGAAGGGTCACTTCGAGGTGTCGCGGCGCTGCGCCGAGGAACAGCTGCTGCCCTCGGTGCGGGCGGCCCCGCCGGGCGCCCTGGTCCTCGCGGACGGCTACTCCTGCCGCACCCAGCTCGCCCAACTCGGCGGGGTCCGGGGTCGCCACCTGGCCGAAGCGCTGGCGGACGGCCTGCCCGGGGAGGAGGGCGCCGGGACGGGGTCAGCCGGCCGTGCGGACCCGTAGTGCGGCGACGGTCCAGTCGATCACCGGAGCCGTGCACCGGGGCGGCTGCCAGCCGTTGATCAGGGCCAGCAGCCGGAAGTACCGGCCCTTGCGCGGATCGCGCATCCCGTCGAGCCGGTCCAGCAGCCACCGCCGCAGGGCCCGGTCGTCGGGGCGGTCGTGGAGGAGCGCGCAGCGGGCGGTGAACTCCGCGACCACCGGATCGGCCCGCGACGATCCGGGGTCGGTGCCGGCCGCGAGGGCGGGCCCCACGACCAGCCGGGCCAGGCCGATCGTGCCCGGCCGCGGCGGGGCGCCGGCATCGGCGGGCAGCTCGGCCAGATGGGTGTGGACGAGGTGCCGCAGATCGGCCCGGAACTCCGGATCGAGGGTCAGCCCGGCCAGCTCCACCCAGGCGGCGAGTTGCTCCTCCGTGGGGTCGTCGGGGAGGTCGGGGGTCAGGGTGCGCCGTGGTCCGGCGTGCCGGGCGGGGTCGCCGAGGCCGTCGAAGACCTCGTGCAGGAAGTCGTCGACCAGACGTCGGCGTTCGACCGCGGTCAGGGTGGCCGACCGGTGCATGCGTGCCATCTCCCCGGGGATGGTTCCGTGCGCGGCGACGACGCCCAACACGGCCCGCCGCAGCCGCAGGACGTCGATCTGGACGTCCAGCGCGGCGAGGTGCTCCGCGGCGACCTCGCCGAGGGTGCGCTCCCGTGCCGTGACCCGACGGATCACGTCGAGGCCGATGCCGAGTTCCCGTAGCGTGCGCACCAGGGCGAGCCGGGCCACGGCGTCCGGTCCGTAGCGCCGGTAGCCGGCGGGGGTGCGGTCCACGGGCGTGACGAGGCCGCGGTCGGAGTAGTAGCGGACGGTCTTGACCGTCAGCCCGGTGCGCCGGGCCAGCTCACCGATCGAGTAGGGAGTGCCGCCGTTCATGGCCCCACTCTGGGATCTCCCCCGGCGGGAGACTCAAGCGCCCCCGTCCCCGCCCTCCGTCAGCACCGTGCGGACCAGGGCCAACAGGGCGTGGAGCGCGGGGCCGTCGGTGCCGGTGCGCCAGGCCAGCAGCACCGGCACCGGGGGCGCGTCGGCCAGCGGCACGTAGACGACGCCCTGGTGCGGGTGCATCCGGGCGGTGGCGGTCGCCGAGACGCCCACCGCCCGGTCGGCGGCGATGGCGTTCAGCCAGTCGTCGGTGTTGGCGACCTTGACCACCGAGACCGGGCGGATCGCGGCGGGCCACAGCTCCAGGGAGGTCAGCCCGGAGACGGTGTTCAGGGCGATGGTGCGGTCCGACAGGTCGGCCAGCCGCAGGTCCGCCCGGTCGGCCAGCGGCCCGTCCGAGGGGACCGCGGCGACCTGCCCCTCCTCGTACAGCCGCACCGACTCCAGCCCGGGCGCCGGCAGCGGTCCGCGCAGGAACGCCGCGTCGACCAGCCCCCGGGTCAGCCCCGCGGTCCGGTCGTCGATGCGCAGCAGCTCCAGCGGGGTGTCCGGGTGCGCGGCGCGCCAGCGGCGCAGCAGGGGCGTGGTGTACGGGCCCAGCGCCGACCAGGGGTGGCCGATCCGCAGCGGGCGGGGCGCCCCGCGGCCGGTGGCGAGGGCGTCCTCGAAGGCGGTGACGGCGGCCCGGGCCCGGTCCCGGAAGGCGTGGCCCTCGGGGGTCAGGGCGAGGTGGTGGGTGGAGCGGTCCACCAGCCGGACGCCGAGCGCGCCCTCCAGGGCGGCGAGGGTCCGGGACACGGCCGGCTGGGTGAGCCGCAGCCGGATCGCCGCCCGAGTGAAGCTGCCCTCCTCGGCGACGGCGAGGAAGCAGCGCAGATGACGGATCTCCAGGGTGCGCAGGCTGCCGGTGCCGGTGCCGGCCGGGCGGGGCCGATGGCCGCTGTCAGCGCTCATGTCTGTGAAGCATAGGCGCGGTCCGATCGGCATTTCACGGGCGCGCACGGGGCGTTTAGCGTGGTGGGGAGGGCCGAGGGCCCGCCCCGGGGCGGGCACCGGCTCGGGGGCAGGGCCCGTGCGCCGGCGCAGTGCTCCGGGGTGTTCGGGGTCGAGGTGCTGGGCATCCCCCGACGTGGTGCATTAAAGTGCACCTTTGAGTTCAGAGTAGTGATCGGACGGGTGTCGCCGGCCGACCCGCCACCGATGACGATGCGAGGAACCCGTGGACGTCCCCCCGACCGCCGCCACCGCCGGCCCGGCCCCCGCGCGCGCCCCGGCCCCCGCCCCCGCGGACGGCGGCGCGCGACCGGGACGGTTCGGGGCGTTCGGCCCGGTCGGGCTGGTCCTCGCGGGCGGCGTCTCCGTTCAGTTCGGCGGGGCCCTCGCGGTCACCCTGATGCCCCGGGCCGGGGTCCTCGGCGTCGTCACCCTGCGCCTGGTGGTCTCCGCGCTGGTCCTCCTCCTGGTCTGCCGGCCCCGACTGCGCGGGTACACCCGCGCCGACTGGACCACGGTCGTCGCCTTCGCGGTGACCCTCGCCGGCATGAACGGCCTCTTCTACCAGGCCATCGACCGCATCCCCATCGGCCCGGCCGTCACCCTGGAGGTGCTCGGTCCGCTCGCCCTGTCGGTGATCGTCTCCCGCCGCGCGATCAACCTGCTCTGGGCGGGCCTCGCGCTCGCCGGGGTGTTCCTGCTCAGCGGCGGCGGCTTCGGCACCCTGGACCCGGTCGGCATGGCCTACGCCCTCGCGGCGGGCGCCCTGTGGGCCCTGTACATCGTGTTCTCCGCCCGCACCGGCCGCCGCTTCCCCAAGGCCGACGGCCTCGCGCTCGCCATGGCCGTGGGCGCGGTGCTGATCCTGCCCTTCGGCGTGGTGGAGTCCGGGACCGCACTCCTCGACCCCGCCGTCCTCGGGCTCGGCGCGGCCATCGCCCTGTTGTCCTCCGTGCTCCCGTACACCCTGGAACTGCTCGCCCTGCGCCGGATGCCCGCCTCCACCTTCGCCGTCCTGATGAGCCTGGAGCCGGCGATCGCCGCGGCGGCCGGGTTCCTCGTCCTGAGCCAGACCCTCACCGCCTCCCAGAGCGTGGCCATCGTCCTGGTCATCGCGGCGAGCATGGGCGCGGTCCGCACCCAGGTGGCCCGCGGCCGGCGCGCGGCACCCGCCGCCGATCCGCTCTGACCTCCCCGCGCCCGGCGTGCGCACACCTCGCGCCGGGCGCGGACCACCTGTGAGCGCGCGCACGCGCGCGCCCTCCACCCCCGCAGTACGCTGGCGACATGCTTCCGCTCGTACGCCGCCGTCACGTGGACTACCGCCGTGTGACGAGCACCGGATGTCGGCGTCCCGCCTGACCCGACCCCCGTCAACCCAGGCAGCCGGCGCCCCATCCCGGCGGCGCCCGTGCCGTACCCCCAGCGGACATCCCATGACGCACCCGGGTGACACCACCGTCCCCCTCGCCCGCCCCCTCGACGGCAACCACTCCACCGGCCGCACGGACCTGCCCGTCATCGACCTCTCCGCGGCGGACCGCGGCCCCCAGGCCCGCCGACTGCTCCACGCCCAACTGCACGACGCCGCACACCGGGTGGGCTTCTTCCACCTCCTCGGGCACGGCGTCCCGGAAGCCCGGACCGCCGCGCTCACCACCGTCGTGCACCGGTTCTTCGCCCTGCCGGAGGCCGAGCGGGGCGCCCTCGACATCGTCAACTCCCCGCACTTCCGCGGCTACACCCGCACCGGCGAGGAACGCACCGGCGGCCGGGCCGACCGGCGCGACCAACTCGACATCGGCACCGAGCGCCCCGCCCGGGCGCCCGCCCTCGGCGCCCCCGCGTACGGCTGGCTCCAGGGCCCCAACCAGTGGCCCGACGCCCTGCCCGAACTGCGGACCGCCGCACTGGACTGGATGGCCCGCCTCGGCGACGTCGCCCAGCGCCTGCTGAGGGAACTGCTCGCCTCGATCGGCGCCCCGCCCGACTTCTACGACCCCCTCTTCGGGCCGGGCGCGCACCCCCAGCTGAAACTGGTCCGCTACCCGGGCGGGGCGGGCGCCGACGGCGCCGGGCAGGGGGTGGGCGCGCACAAGGACTACGGCTTCCTGACCCTGCTGCTCCAGGACGAGGTCGGCGGGCTCCAGGTGCAGGGCGAGGACGGGACGTTCCACGACGTGCCGCCGCTGCCCGGCGCCTTCGTGGTCAACCTCGGCGAGCTCCTGGAGATCGCCACCGACGGCTACCTCATGGCCACCGCGCACCGGGTGGTCAGCCCGCCCGGCGCCACCGAACGGTTCTCCGTCCCGTACTTCCACAACCCGCGGCTCGACGCCCGGGTGGAACCGCTGCCCTTCCCGTACGCCCCGCGCGCCCCCGGGATCACCCGGGACCCGGCGAACCCCTTGCACGCCGAGTTCGGCCGCAACGAGTGGAAGGGCAAGCTGCGCGCGCACCCCCGGGTCGCCGCCCGTCACCACCGGAACCGTCCGGTCCGGGCCTGAGCGCCGGCGCGGGGCCCGTCCGCCGGCGTGCGGACGAGGCCCCGCGCCCGCTCAGGAGGCGGCGCGCTCCGGGCGCAGCAGCTCGGCGAGGGGGCGCGCTCCGGGCCCGGCGTACCGGGCGGAGGGCCGCACCAGCCGCCCGGTCCGCTTCTGCTCCAGCACGTGGGCCGACCAGCCGGCCGTCCGGGCACAGGTGAACAGGGAGGTGAACAGGTGCGCCGGCACCTCGGCGAAGTCCAGCACGACCGCCGCCCAGAACTCCACGTTGGTGGCCAGCACCCGGTCCGGGCGGCGGGCCCGCAACTCCGCCAGCGCCGCCTCCTCCAGCGCTTCGGCCACCTCGAACCGGGGCGCGCCCAGCTCCCGGGCGGTGCGCCGCAGCACCCGGGCCCGCGGGTCCTCGGCCCGGTACACCCGGTGCCCGAAGCCCATCAGCCGCTCGCCCCGGTCCAGGGCCCGCCGCACGTAGGCGCCGGCGTCGCCGGTCCGCTCGACCTCCTCGACCATCCCCAGCACCCGCGACGGGGCGCCGCCGTGCAGCGGCCCGGACATGGCGCCCACCGCGCCGGAGAGCGCGGCGGCGACGTCGGCGCCGGTGGAGGCGATCACCCGGGCGGTGAAGGTCGAGGCGTTCATCCCGTGCTCGGCGGCGGAGGTCCAGTACGCGTCGACGGCCGCCACGTGCCGCGGGTCGGGATCGCCCCGCCACCGGACCATGAAGCGCTGCGCCGCGGTGGTGGCCCGGTCCGCCTCGCGCTGGGGCACCATCGGCAGCCCCTGCCCCCGCGCGGACTGCGCCACGTAGGACAGGGCCAGCGCTGCGGTGCGGGCGAGGTCGTCACGGGCCTGGGCCTCGCTGACGTCCAGCAGGGGGCGCAGCCCCCACACGGGCGCCAGCTGGGCCAGCGCGGCCTGGACGTCCACCCGGACGTCTCCCGAGTGCACGGGCAGCGGAAACGGTTCGGCAGGGGGGAGGCCAGGGTCGAAGGATCCGTCCACCAGCAGCCCCCACACCTGCTCGAAGGGCACCTGGCCGGCCAGTTCCTCGATGTCGACGCCCCGGTAGCGGAGGGCGCCGCCCTCCCGGTCCGGTTCGGCGATCTCCGTTTCGAACGCGACGACTCCTTCGAGCCCGGGAACGAAGTCGGTCATGGGGCGGCTCCTTGCTGCGGAGGGCGCACCGGGCGCCCGGCGTCGGTGCCGCGGCACCACCGGTGGGGGAGCGCGCGGACCTGACCCGTCACCCCCGTGATGCCCCGTTCGGACGGTCGGCCAACCGGAACCGGGCGCGGACCTTTCCCTGAGTGCCGGAAACCGGGTCCGCGGTGGCACTGGGTGCCGGGTCGGGTACGCGCTGGGTGACCGCCCCCTCGCGGTCCGCACGGGGCGGGTGCGGCAGGATGGCGCCGTGAACCGCGATTCCGTCGACCACCCGAACCCGTCCCTGATGCGCGCGCAGTACCGGGAGCAGGGCCTCGAAGAGAACGACCTGGCGGCCCACCCCCTGGAGCAGTTCGCCCGCTGGTTCCGGGACGCGGCCCGCACCGCGGACGAGGGCGCCCTCTACGAACCGAACGCCATGGTGGTGTCCACCGCGGACGACCGGGGCCGGCCCCGCTCCCGCACCGTCCTGCTGAAGCAGTTCGACCACGAGGGCTTCGTCTTCTACACCAACTACGGTTCCCGCAAGGCCCGGGACCTCGACGCCAACCCGCAGGTCGCGCTGCTCTTCCCCTGGCACCCGATGGCCCGGCAGGTGCTCGTCACGGGGGTCGCGAGCCGCACCGGTCGCGACGAGACCGCCGCCTACTTCCGCACCCGCCCGCACGGTTCCCAACTCGGGGCCTGGGCCAGCGCCCAGTCCACGGTGGTCCCGTCCCGCGCGGAACTCGACCGGGCCTACGCCGAGTTGGCGGCCCGGTACCCGGAGGGCGAGCAGGTGCCGGTGCCCCCGCACTGGGGCGGCTACCGGGTGGCCCCGCTGACCGTGGAGTTCTGGCAGGGGCGGGAGAACCGCCTCCACGACCGGCTCCAGTACGTGCGGGAGGGCACCGGCCCCGACACCGTCTGGCGGGTCGAGCGGCTGAGCCCCTGACCGTCCCCGCGGCGGGCGCGCGGGCTGGTCCGGTCAGCCCGCGGTGACCTCCTCCAGGAAGGGTTCGATCGCGGTGCGCCACTGCTCGGGCCGGTCGACGTGGACGAAGTGGGTGGCGTCGTCGACCTCCGCGTACCGGCCCCGGGGCAGCACCCGCACCATCTCCTGGGCCTCCGCCCGCCCCAACTCCCCGTCCAGTCCGCGCACCACCAGCGTGGGGCAGCGGACCTGCGCCAATTCGTCCCAGTGCGCGTTGTGCGTCCAGGCGGCGCGGGAGGCGAGCACGTGCGCGGGGTCGAAGACGGGCCGCCAGCCGTCCGGGGACTCGGCCATCACCTCGGCGTAGAACGCGCCGCGGGTCGCGTTCGGCCGCTCCACCCGGGGGTCGTCCTCGCCGAACCACTTGTGCACGTCGGCCAGGGTCGCGAACGGGAGCGGCCAGGTGGCGAACCACTGCTCCCACTCCCGCTGGGAGGCCGCGCCCAGCGCCGAGGCGCGCATGTCGCCCACCACGACCGCGCGCACCAACTCGGGCCGGCGCGCGGCCACCTGCCAGGCCGTCAGCGCGCCCATGCCGTGGCCGATCAGCACGGCGGGCGCGAGGTGGAGCTGCTCCAGGGCGGCGATCGCGTCCGCGATGTACGCCTCCCGGTCCCAGGGGCCGTCGACGGGCTTGTCGCTGCGGCCGTGTCCGCGCTGGTCGAGGGCGAGCGCCCGGTGCCGTTCGCCCAGCCAGCGGGCGGTGTCGGCCCAGTGCGAGGCCCGGCCCATCAGGCCGTGCAACAGCAACACGCCCGGCGCGCGCTCCCGCCCGGGCTTGGACGGGTCGGCGAAGTCCCAGGCGGCCAGGCGCACCCCGTCCGCCCCGGTCACGTCGATACGCCTCGCCATTGCTCCGGCACCCCCTCATGGCGGCCCGGGGGCCGCTCGCGCGCTCTACTGGGCTGTTGCGGGTCTTGTGTGTGGGCTGGAAGGGGCGGAATGATGCAGGGCACCGCTCCACCCGCCGGTCGTCAGGTCGACGGATGCCAGATTATCGAACTTGTATTCGAAAAGGCGGTGCGGGGTCGTGACACCCCTCGTTCGGATGACGCTTCCCGGGGAACGTCCCCGGTGAACCGGGGGAGCTCGCTGCCGGGAGGCGGTCCGCCCGGGGAGGCGGGCCCGTGGGGAGCGCCCCCGAGAGCTCGGGGCTCCGGGGCGGCGAAGGGGCGCGGACTCCGGCGCCCCCGGGTGTAGGGGCCCGTCACGGGCCGCCCCGCCCCGTGGTGCGCGGTGCGGCGGCCGGCTCGCGGACTCCGGGGCGTGCGCCCGCCGTCGAGCGCTCCGCGCCGCACTCCCCACTGACGTACCGCCCCCTGCGCGCCGCGCATGGTCCGCCCCTCCACGGCCGAGCGACCGGGTCCCGACGTGCGGTTCCCGGCCTCCTGGTCATATGCCTGCCGCACAGATTGGCACGGGGAGGGGGTCCGGCGCTGCGATTCCACACACAGAATGCGCATCGACTGTGAATGTGAACACCCGCCGTCCCCCTCCCGTTCTCCGCCGCCCCAACAACCCCACATCCAGGGGCGCACTCCACCTGCTCACGCCCCGTGCAGGTGGCGCACGCCCCTGCCCGGTGGGCGAGCTGCCCGGAGCCCTCCGAAGCGCACCCGGACCGGTCCGGTTCCGTCCGGGCGCCGTCGAGCCCACGGCGCCCGCTCCCGTCCGCAACCGGGCCCGGCCCGTGCCGTCTGCGGGGCGGCACGGGACTCAGCCCCGAGAGCGGCGCCTCACCGCTTGGCCACGAACACGTGGGACGCCACCTCGGTCGACAGTTCGGCGGCCTCGCCACCGCTGCCGACCAGCACCCCGCCCGCGGACTCGGTGACGCTCACCACCGAACCGGGCTGCACCCCGGCCCGCCGCAGCGTGTACATCAACTGGGCGTCCGTCTGGATCGGCTCGCCGATCCGCCGGACCGCCACGGTCTTGCCCTCGCTGCCCGGGTCGAGCTCCGCGAGGGACACCATCCCCTCGTCGAGGAAGGGGTCGGCGGCCTCCTTCTCGCCCAACTCCTCCAGCCCCGGAATCGGGTTCCCGTACGGCGACTCGGTGGGGTGCCGCAACAGCTCCAGCACGCGCCGCTCCACCGCCTCGCTCATCACGTGCTCCCAGCGGCACGCCTCCGCGTGGACCTGCTCCCACTCCAGGCCGATCACGTCGACCAGCAGGCACTCCGCGAGGCGGTGCTTGCGCATGACGCGGGTGGCGAGCCGGCGGCCCTCCTCGGTCAGCTCCAGGTGGCGGTCGGTGGCGACCGACACCAGACCGTCGCGCTCCATGCGCGCCACCGTCTGGCTCACCGTCGGGCCGCTCTGGTCCAGCCGCTCCGCGATGCGGGCGCGCATGGGGACCACACCCTCCTCTTCGAGTTCGAGGATGGTGCGGAGATACATCTCGGTGGTGTCGATCAGTCCGGACATACGTACGTGCCCCTCGTTCGGCTTTGCTAGTGCTCCACTAGCGAGTGCGCTGGCCCCTGGCCCCAATTCTTACGCATCGCGCCGACAACCGGGCCCCGGCCGTCGTACCCGACCTCGTCCCGACGCCTCCGGGCGCGCACGCGGCCGTGCGCGGAACGCCACGCAGACCCGCCCGCGGGTGGCGTCCGCACCCGTGTTGACAGCGCAGCGGTGCAGAACGCACGGTGATCCGCGACACGCGCGGGGACGGCACGCGAGGTCACCGGCGCGCGCGACCCACCCACGGGCGCACGCCGCCGGGGACGGGCGCCGGCGCTCCAGCGCGCGAGACGCACACGATCGTGAACGAAGGGGTTCGGCGATGAGCGACAGCAGCTCCCAGGGAGTCGGGGGCGCGCAGGCGCACGATGGAGGGGCTCGGGGGACGGGGGCCGACCGGAAGCTCTCCGACCGGTTCTTCGACGCGGCCATCGGGCTGCTCCAGCAGGTCCGGGACGGGGACGCGGACGAGATCGCCGCCGCGGGCACCCTCGTCGCGGACACCGTCGAAGCAGGTGGACGGCTCTTCGCCTACGGCGCCGGGCACTCCGCGCTCGCCGCCCAGGACATCGTCTACCGGGCGGGCGGCCTGGCCCTGATGAACCTGCTGGCCGTGCCCGGCGCCGTGGGCGTCGACGCGGTGCCCGCCACCCTCGGCTCCGCGCTGGAGCACGTCGAGGGGCTGGCCACGGCGGTGCTGGACACCAGCCCGCTGCGCGCCGGGGACCTCCTGATCGTCATCTCGCTCTCCGGCCGGAACGCGTTGCCCGTGGAGATGGCCTCCCACGCCCGCGCCCTCGGGGTCACGGTCATCGGCGTCACCTCCGTCGCCTACGCCACCGGGACCACGTCCCGGCACCCGTCCGGCACCCACCTCAAGGACCACTGCGACGTCGTCCTGGACACCCGCATCCCCCTCGGCGACGCCGAGCTCACCCACGAGGGCATCGCGGCCCCGTTCGCCCCCGCCTCCACGGTGGTCAACAGCGCGGTGCTCCAGGCGGTCATGGCCACCGCCGCCGGCGCGCTCGCCGGACGCGGCACCGAACCCCCGCTGCTGCGCTCCGGGAACGTCGACGGCGGTCTCGACTGGAACGACCGGGTGATGGACGAGTACCGCGACCGCATCTTCTACCGCCGGTAGCCGCACCGGCCCCCGCGGCTCAGCCGCGGGGGCCGGACCGCGCGTCGGCGAGGTCCACCGCCGTCGCGATCCGGGCGGCGATCGACTCCGCGTAGGTGGCGTCCAGCCGCTCGAAGCGGCTGCGGCTCGCCGCCCGCAGGAACGTCAGCACCCCCAGGGTCCGGCCCCGGCTGCGCAGCACCGAGCACAGGGCGTGCACCGAGTCCTCCGGCCACTGCCGGGCCCGCGCCCACTCCCGGGCGCGACCCGGCGGATCGGCGGGCGCACTGGCCCGCACGGAGCTGGTGCGCTCCACGCTCTGGACGGCCGGGTGCCCGGCCGCGTACCGCAGCGGCAGTCCGGAGCGACGGGCCGCGAGTCCGGGCCCCGGGCCGCCCGCGGGGCCGGCGGGCGTGGCCAGGGCCCGCACCAGGCGCACCGGCACGTCGAGGTCCGGGTGCGCGGAGGGCGCGTCGGCCCGGCCGAGCACGTCCAGCAGCACGTGGTCGGCGAAGCCGGCGAGCGAGAAGTCCAGCAGCACCGAGATCGCCTCGGCGGGGTCCTCGCACTCACCGGCCGCCCGAGCCGCCCGGTGCAACTGGTTGCTGCGGAACCGCAGCTGGGTGGCCTCCTGCTCGGTCTGCTTGGACTCCGTGACGTCCTGGAAGAGCCAGCCGACGCCCAGCGGAACCGGTTCTTCGGCGAGCGGCGACGACAGCCGGACGAAGCCGCTGCGCCAGCAGCGCCGGACCTCGCCGTCGGGCAGCCGGACCGTCACCCACAGGTCGGTGGGCACGGGCGGCGCCCCCTCGGCGAGGACGTGCGCCAGCGCGCCCTCCACCTCCTCCACGCCCTGGGTCAGGAACTCGCCCAGCGGTCGGCCCAGCAGGGTGGTGCGCCCGCTGCCGAGGGCGGTGGCGGCGTGCGCGTTGGCGGCGGCGGGCCGCAGGTCCGCGTCGATCAGGACGACGCCCCAGGCGGCGTCCTGGAAGAGGGCCTCGCTCAGGGCGATGGACCGCTCCAGGTCGATCTGCGCGTGCACCTCGCTGAACGCGCAGTACACGCCGGCGGGCTCGCCGTCCGGTCCGCGCACGGCCGCGGACTGGGTGCGCACCAGCACCCGGCCGCCGTCCTTGGTGAGCAGGGCGAATTCGTGGACCTGACGGCCCCGCGCCCGCATCGCGCCCAACAGGCGCTCCACGATGCCCGCGGCATCGCCCGGCCGGGCCGCCCAGCCCGCGAACCCCTGACGGCCGACCGCCTCGTCGGCGCTCCACCCGAGGACGCGTTCGGCCTCCCGGTTCCAGTGGGTGACCACCCCGTCCGCGTCGAGGGCGCACAGGGCCGCGTCCATGCCGTCCAGCAGGGCCGCGAGCAGGTCCGCGCCGTCCCGCCCGTCGCGGTCGGGACCGGTCGGTCCCAGTTCGTCGGTGGTCCCGCTCGGTCGGGAAGCACTCACCGGGCACCCCCTGTCCGCGGCGCCCAGCACCGCGTCGTTTCCGTGCGGCACGCGTACCACCGCGTCGGGTACGCCCACCGCGCTCCGGCCTCATTCAACTCGAACGTGACCCACCCCATCCAGTGTTCCCCGAAAGAGGCCGCGCCGGGAAACGATCGAGGACCCAACGGCCCGTTTCGGGGGCATCGGGGGCGGCTTCCGTGCAGGTGGGGGCGCATGGGGGGCGGACGCCGCGGATGGCGGTACGGGGGCTCTGCGGGCTTGCGGGCCCGGCGCGCGCAGCCGGGTTCGCGCCGGGGCGACGGTCGGGGCCGGGGCCGGTGCGGGAGGCACGGGGCGGTGCGGCGGAAAACCGTTTGAGGGCGCCCGAGGGGCGTGCCTAGTCTGGAGGCACACAGAAGGGAGGTGGTTCGGAACATGAGTGATCACCGGACTAGTGAGGTGGCTGCGGGCTAGGCCCGTCACCCCACCCGAGTGCGGTGCCGGACCAGCGCGTGGACGCATGCGCAACCGGCCCAATCCACGCAGTCACCCGACCCGCAGGTCGCCGGTCAGTCCGGCCGGCTTCCCCCGCTCCGCGCGGGGGGACCACGCCTGCGGGTCGTCTGCGTGCACGACCCCGTACGGCCTCCCGGACGGAGCGCGGCGCGTCGGTCGGGCGAGACCGGCCGCGCCCCGCCCGGTGCGTCCCCCGGAGGCGCCGGAGCCCGGGACGGGCGGTGGCGGGCCGGGAACGGGGCAGGCGCACGGGGCGCCTATCGGCGGGCCTCCCGCGCGCAGGCGTACGCCAGCGGACTGATCAGCTCCTCGACGTCCGGCAGCCAACGGTTGGCGTCCGTGGGACGGTTGGCCCACTGGACGGCGCCCCGGGTGCCGAAGCGGGTCGGCGGCGCGGCGACGTACTTGCCCTCGCCGAGGGTGTCCAGGTCCAGCGAGGACGGCGGCCAGCCCAGCTTGCGGATCAGGTCGGGGACCTTCGCCGAGGCGCCGGGCAGGACGAAGAACTGGGTGCGCCCGTTGGGCACGCTCAGCACCGGGCCGAGCGTCAGTTCCATCCGCCGCATCCGGGCCAGGGCCAGGAACCCGGCGGTCTCGGGCACGTCGATCACGTCGAAGGTGCGGCCCGTGGGCAGCAGGATCGACGCGCTCGGCTGCTTCTCCCAGATGCGACGTGCGGTCGACGCGCTCCCGGTGGCCTGCGCCGGCCAGTCGTTGCGCGTCGGGTGCGCCCCCGGCGCGGCGCAACCGGTGTCGTCGCACGAGCACCGCGGGACCCCGTCGACGGTCTCCATCCAGGTGCCGGGGAAGACGTCCCAGTGTCGTTCCTCGGCGTACCGCACCGCCGTGTCCTGCGGTGCTTCGCCCCGCTGCTGGGGGATCTGGGCGGTCGATGCGGCTCCGCGCTGCTCGATGGTCTCTTCCACGTGCTTCTCAACTCTCGCTTTCTGTAGGGGTAACGACACTCCTCGCGCACGGCATGGTGCACGAGGGCCCGCGGCGGGGCGCATGGGTGCACTGGCAGGGGCGCGCGGAGGGTCGAGCCGCGGCTGTGGGTAACCAGGGTAGGGGCGTACTACCGGCCGTTACCCCGGCATTTCTCGTATGTCCCGCATCTTCCCTTTGTCGTCGGGGCATTGATCAGCGAGAAGCCGCCATCTCGACGGCTGAACAGTGCGAAACCACCTGAACCGGACACGATGTCAGAGAAGACCGGGACACCACCCGCAGCACCCTCCACACCCGCGGCAGCCACGGCGGCCCCGACACCCACACCATCCGAACCAGACGAGGCGGCGGGCTGGCGAGCGCCGCAGCAACAGGGGGTTCACGTCATGGCCGCACGGCCTCTCGTCGCGCGACAACCGAACGAACGGCTCCAGTCCCTCATCCAGGAAGCCGCCTGCTCCAACGCCGGACTGGCCCGCCGGGTCAACATGTGCGGCGCCGAGCACGGCCTCGACCTGCGCTACGACAAGACCTCCGTGGCCCGCTGGCTGCGCGGCCAGCAGCCGCGGGGCCGCGCCCCCGCGATCATCGCCGAGGCGCTCGGCCGCAAGCTCGGCCGGACGGTCACCATCGACGAGATCGGCATGGCCAACGGCAAGAACCTGGCCTCCGGCGTCGGCCTCCAGTTCTCCCCCACCGTGCTGGGCGCCATCGAGCAGGTCTGCGAACTGTGGCGCAGCGACGTGGGCCGCCGGGACTTCCTGTCCGGCTCCTCCGTCGCCGCCTCCGCCCTGGTGGAACCCAGCCGAGACTGGCTGATCTCCGCCCCGGACGCCCAGGTGGCCCGTCAGGCCGGCCCCCGGGTCGGCACCTCCGACGTGGCGGCCGTGCGGGCCATGACCGCGGCCCTGGTCGACCTGGACCACCAGTACGGCAGCGGCCACGTGCGGCCCGTGGTCGTCCACTACCTCAACAGCGTGGTCTCCGGACTCCTCGCCGGCTCCTACCGGGAGACGGTGGGACGGGAGTTGTTCGCCGCCGTCGCCCGACTCACCGAACTCGCCGGGTACATGGCCGTCGACACCGGCCAACCCGGCCTGGCGCAGCGCTACTACATCCAGGCGCTCAGGCTCGCCCAGGGGGCCGGGGACCGCGGCTACGGCGGATACGTGCTGGCCGCCTCGATGAGCCACCTCGCCGCCCAGCTGGGCAACCCGCGCGAGATCGCCCAACTCGCGCGCGCGGCGCAGGAGGGCGCACGCGGGCGGGTCACCCCCCGCGCGGAGTCCATGTTCCACGCGGCCGAAGCCCGCGGACACGCCCTGCTCGGGGACGTCCGCTCCGCGCAGGAGGCCTCGGTGCGGGCGGTGTCCGCGATGGAACGCGCCGACGCGGCGTCGAGTGACGACCCGGTGTGGATCGCCCACTTCGACGAGGCGTACCTCGCCGACGAACTGGCCCACTGCCACCGCGACCTCGGGCAGGCCGAGGCCGCGGCCCGCACGGCCCGCGAGGCCCTCGACAAGCACCCGCCCACCCGGGCGCGCCGCCGGGCCATCGCCCTGGTGCTGTTGGCGACGGCCCAGATCCAGCAGCGCGAGGTCGAGCAGGCCTGCCACACCGGGCTGCGGGCCGTGGAACTCCTGGGGACCCTGCGCTCCCAACGGGGCGCCGAGTACCTGGAGGACTTCCACCAGCGGCTCGAACCGTTCCGGGACGAGCCGGTGGTTCGCGAGTTCGGGGCCCGCCTGGAACTCCAGGCGGCCTGACCTCCCGCGTCCCGTGCGGACGTGAGACGGGTCACGGAAGCGGCCCGCCGGTGCCCCTTCGCCGGGCCGCTTCCGAGACCCGTCGCCACGTCCTTCCCGCACCCGCGCCCGCCCTCCCCGCTGGTCGGACGCCTGGTCAACTGGCCGGCGCAGAAGGAGGGAACAGCGCTCCGCGCCGGGGCGGCACCGCTCCCGCCCGGTCGTGCCGCGACGCGTCGACGCACTTGGCGTGCGGACGCGGGCACCGGGTAGCGTGGCCGGTCTGTTCGGAAGTTCCCTCATCCGAAGGAGTCCCGGTGACGCAGAGCGGACAGGGCGAGGACGCGCATCCCGCTCCGGCACGCCACCCCCACGAGGGCCTCGTGCTCCCCGCGGACGGAAGCGGGCCGTTCCTGCCGCCGGCTCCGCAGCCCACCGCCCCGCCCGGCTGGGGCGCACCACCCACCACCCCGCCGCCGGCCCCCGTCGGCTGGGGCGCGCCCGTCCCGCCCCCGCAGCAGCCCTCCCGCGGCCGGCACGCCGCCCCCGGCAGCGGCCCGCTGCCGCCCGAGAGCGGCACCGCGCCCGGCGCCCACCGCGGGCCCGGCCCGGACGCCGAGGCCACCGCGCTGCTGCCGCCGGTCCCGCCCACCGGCCGTCCGCTGCCCGCCGCCGGTCCACCGGCCGGCCCCGCGCCCGGCCTCTTCCCGCCCGCCGCGGCCGGCGACGACCAGGCGACCCAGTACCTGCCGCCGGTCCCGGCCGCACCCGCCCCGCTGCCCGCCGGCGCGGACGCCGCCCCGACCGAGCTGATCCCGCCGATAGCCGCGCACCCGCCCGCGCTGCCCGCTCTCCCCGGGCCGGACGCCCAGGCCACCCAGGTGATCCCCCCGGTGCCGGTCGCCCCGGACGCCCAGGCCACCCAGGTCATGCCCCCGGTGCCGGCCGGGCCCGGAACCCCGGGCCGGCACCTGGAGGCCACCCAGGTCATCCCGCCCGTCACCCCGGGTGCCCTCCCGCCCGAGATGCCCGCGCCCCCCGGAGCCCCCGCCGAACGGACCCACTACCTCGGCACCGTTCCGCGCGCCGGATCGGCCCCCGACATGCACAGCGCGCCCACCCAGCACGTTCCGCAGGTGCCGGCCGCCGCCGCGGGCGCCCCGCACGGCGAGCGCACCCCGCCCGAGGCCCTCGCCGGCTTCGACGCCCTGTTCCGCGACGGCGCCCCCGCCCCCCGGCCCGCACCGCCGGGCCCCCGCCCCCCGTACCCGGGTCCGCCGGGGCCGGCCGCCGCGCCCCCGGGGCGGGCGGCGGCCCGTCGGGCCGCCCGCGATCCGCAGCGCAAGTCCCGGGTGCCGCTGATCGCGGCCGTCGGGGTGGGGCTCGCCGCGATCGGCGTCGGCACCGGGGCGCTGCTCGGCGGCGGCGACGGCGAGGACGCGAAGCGCACCACCAAGGGCAGCGCCCCCGTCTCCGCGGCCGAGGCCGCCGACGCCCCGCCCGGGCCGACCGAGCCCGCACCGTCCGCCCCGGCCCCCGACCGGGCCGCGGACCAGGCGGGGAAGCTGGACGAACTGCTCGCCGACAGCGGCGGCAGCCGCGCCACGGTGATCAGCGCGGTCGCCGACATCAACCGCTGCCGGGACCTGGAGAGCGCCGCCGAGGACCTGCGCGACGCGGCCCGGGAACGGGACGAGCTGGTGACCCGGCTGGCCGGGCTGTCCGTGGACCGACTGCCCCGGCACGGCGAGTTGACCAGTGCGCTGACCACGGCCTGGCAGGCGTCCGCCGAGGCCGACGAGCACTACGCGGCCTGGGCCGAGCGGGTCGACGGCAAGAAGGGCTGCCGCGGCGGCAAGGCCCGGCAGACCAAGGAGGCGGCGGCCGGCAACCGGGCCAGCGGCGAGGCCACCGAGGCCAAGCGGACCGCGTCCGGCCTCTGGAACGCCATCGCCGAGGAGCACGGGCTGACCACCCGGCAGCCCACCCAGCTCTGACGGCCCCGGCGTCCCGGGCGCCCGCCGTCACCGGGCGGGCAGGCCCTCCAGGGTGGCGGACACGTCGACGAACCCGGGGCGGGCGGCCACCAGCCGACCGTCCCGCACCGACTGGAAGGTGACGTTGGCGTTCACCGCCCGGGGGAACTCCCGCACCGCGAGCAGGTCCTCGAACCGCCAGCTCAGCACGGGGGTCAGTCCGCCCGTGTCGACCCGGAGCCCGCCGTCCAGGACGTCCCGCACCCCGCGCGCCGTCACCTCGGCCCCGTCGATCGCCTCGACGGCCTCCCGGAGCACCGTGTAGGCGACCCAGGTGGTCTGCACCCCGGCGTCCGCCGGGTCGATGCGGTTGTCGTCGAAGGCGTGCGCCCCGATGACCTTCCGCATCGGCGCCCACCGGGGGTCCGAGGACACCGGGTACCAGCCGCAGACGTAGGCGCCCTCGTACGGGCCGGAACCGCCGCCGGTGCGGTCCACCGCCGACTGGTCCACGCTGCCGAAGACCGCCCCGACCCGGACCGGCGGGTAGTCGGCGCGGACCCGCCGGAAGGAGTCGGTGAACGTGCGGGTGCGCTCGCCCAGCGCCGAGACCACGCACCCTTCCCCGGGCCCGCGGCGCTGACCCGGGACAGGGCCTCGCGGGCCTGCCGCGTGTACTCGGTCGCCTCCTCCGCGGCCATCACGTCGTGCGCGGCCGGCCGCCGACCGGTGGCGAGTCCGCCGTTGAGCAGCACCGGGAGCTCGTCCCCGGCGGAGGTGTCGGGCCGCACCAGCGCCACGTCGGTGCAGTGCGCGGCGAGCTGTCGTCCCAAGCCCGCCGTCAGCGCCGGCTGTCCGCCGTGCACCGGGTAGGACAGCGCCCGGGTGAACTCGTCCTCGGTGACCCCGTAGCCGCCGATGTACGGGATGCCCGCCGATTCCAGCGGCCCCAGGAAGGCCCGGCTGTGCTGGCTGTAGGAGCCGACCACCGCCACCGCCTCCTCGGCCACCGCACGGTGGGCGCACTCCGAGGCGCCGGCCGCGTCGTTGCGCTCGTTGCAGGTGATCACCTCCAGTTCGCGGCCCCCGATCCCGCCCTCGGCGTTCACCCAGCGGGCGAACGCCCGGGCCATCGCCGGGATGCCGGGCAGGTCGGCGCCCCCGGCCCGCTCGGGCGCCCAGGTCATCACGGTGACCGGGGACCGGTCCGGGCCCGAACCGGGGAGCACGCCACAAGCCCCGACGAGCGCCGTGAGCGCCGTGAGCGCCGTCGTGCGGCGCAGCGCACCGAGGGCGCGGGCGCGCGGTGCGCGCGGTCTGGAGAACCGGGAGGTGAGGAAGCGCGCGGGGCGCGTGGACGTGCGAGGGGAACCGGTCATGGTTCCGCACCCTTGCGCCGCATTCCCAACCGCTGAGTGCCGCCGGGACACGAAGGGGCGACGCCGAGGTGAATTGAGGGAGCGTGCGTGCCGAGCGCGCGGGAACGTACGATCGGGAACCGTGCAAGGTCCGGAGAACCCTTCCCGTCGTGGCCGCCGCTCCTCCACCATGGGCGGCATGCCGCTCAACGACATGCCCTGGTGGCGCTGGCGCAGCCAGGTGCGCTCCGCGCTGCACATGCTCTCCGACCCGGCGTTCCAGCGGGAGTGCTGGCTCGCCGGGCACACCGGCTACGGGGACGTCACCGACGCCGTGTACCGGCTGGTCGAGGACACCTGGCTGGACAACTGGTCGGCCGAGAAGTACGTGGGGACGATCTTCCGGGACGCCGAGGAGGCGGCCCTGGTGGACGCCGCCGTGCTGCGGGTGCTGCGGATCATGCACCAGGTCGGCCCGGACGCCGCCGTCTCCGCCTACCTGGAGCACCCGGGGTGGCCCGAGGCCGTGCACGCCGCGCGCGAGGCGCACCTGCGGCTCGCGACGGCCGACGGGGACGACCCGCACCAGCCGCCGCGCACCCTGGAGGCGCTGCGGATCATGACCGGCCGGGGCTGAGCGCCGCCCCTCCGGCCGGGACCCGGGACGCAGGCGCGGGGGTGTGCGACCCTGGTCCGCATGAACGATCAGGCCGCCGCCCCAGCCGAGCAGTACGTCCTCACCCTGTCGTGCCCCGACAAGCAGGGCATCGTGCACGCCGTCTCCAGTTATCTGTTCATGACGGGCTGCAACATCGAGGACAGCCAGCAGTTCGGCGACCACGACACCGGTCTGTTCTTCCTGCGGGTGCACTTCTCGGCGGAGCCGCCGGTCACCGTGGACAAGCTGCGGGCGAGCTTCGCCGCGGTCGGCGACTCGTTCCAGATGGACTGGCAGATCAACCGGGCCGACGACCGGATGCGGGTCGTCCTGATGGTCAGCAAGTTCGGGCACTGCCTCAACGACCTGCTCTTCCGGGCCAGGACCGGGGCGCTGCCGGTGGAGATCGCCGCGGTCGTCTCCAACCACACCGACTTCGCCGAGCTGGTCGACTCCTACGGCATCCCCTTCCACCACATCCCGGTCACCAAGGACACCAAGTCCGAGGCGGAGGCCCGGCTGCTGGAGCTGGTCCGCGAGCAGGACGTGGAGCTGGTGGTGCTCGCCCGGTACATGCAGGTGCTCTCCGACGACCTGTGCAAGCAGCTCAGCGGGCGCATCATCAACATCCACCACTCGTTCCTGCCGAGCTTCAAGGGCGCCAAGCCGTACCACCAGGCGCACGCGCGGGGCGTGAAGCTGATCGGCGCGACGGCGCACTATGTGACCGCCGACCTGGACGAGGGCCCCATCATCGAGCAGGAGGTGGAGCGGGTCGGCCACGGGGTGACCCCCGAGCAGCTGGTGGCGGTCGGTCGGGACGTCGAGTGCCAGGCGCTGGCCCGGGCCGTGAAGTGGCACGCGGAACGCCGCATCCTGCTCAACGGGCGCCGCACCGTCGTCTTCCCGTAGCCCCTCCCGCGGCCGGTCCGCGGACCGGCCGCTCAGAGCCGACTGAGGGACGCCGTCGCGGCGAGCACCTCCTGGATGGCCCGGCGGTCGCCCTCCCGGCCCGCCACCGCCTCCTCGGGCGCGATGTGCCCGGCGGCCAGTCGACAGAACTCGGTGTCGTCCAGCGCCACGTGCGCGACCACGTGCACCGCCGGGTCCGCCCCGCCGGGCGGGTCCAGCGGGATGTGCCAGTCGCCGCCGCCGAACCCCTCGATCTCCAGCCGCACGCTGCGCGCCGGCGCCCCCGGCCGCCCGGAGGGCTCCGCACCGGGGCCGAGCCCGGCCCGCCGCCGCCGGGCCAGGCTCCGGGGCAGCACCCGCACCCCCAGCGCGACGAGCTGCCGCAGATGGCGCGGCGCGGGCGGTTCGTAGGGGTAGGTCACCGCCTCGGCGATGTCGGTGGCGTGCACCCAGCACTCGAAGGCCCGGTCCAGCATCGCCTCCCGCAGCGGCAGGGTGAAGTCCCCGTACGGCACCGGCACCTCCTCGGCCGGGCCGCCGGGCACGGTGCCGTCCGCGGCGAACGCGGCACCGCGCACCAGTGCGTGGCCCTGTTCCCGCCAGGGCCCGCGCACCGTGCGGTCGGGCGGCGCCGCCAGGGTCCGCCAGTACGCCTCGGTCCGGGCGGTCGGCCCCGCGGCGAGCGGTCCGCCGTCCTCCGCGGCGCCGGCCAGCGGGTCCGTCAGCCCCAGTGCCGCGGCCACCAACCCGTCGACGGTCCACAGGTGGGCGATGACCCCGGCCACGGTGGTGGCGCGGCTGCGCGGTCCGGCGTCCTCGTGCCAGCGCAGCCGCACCGGGGTGTGCCACTCGGCCGGGCCGAAGTCCTGGAGCAGCGCGTCGAGACGGGCGGCCTCCGCGTCGTAGGGCGTGGCCCAGGCGGGGACCGGCACCCGGGGCGGGCGGCGGCCCAGGCAGCTGTCGAGGACCCGGGTGCGCAGCCGCGGGTCGAGGTCCAGCGGTTCGGCGGGGTGCAGCAGGGTCACCGCGTCCCGCAGCCGCAGCGCCTCCACCGCGCAGGGCCCGCACTCGCCGAGGTGCCGTTCCACCGCGGCGACCTCCGCGGCCGAGCAGGCGTCGAGCGCCCAGGCGCCCAACAGGGAGGTCAGGACCTTGTGCGACACGGGCTCCGCCGGGTCCGGGGGAGTGGTGGGCGCGGGCGGCGGCCGGCGGCTCGGGGGCGTGCTCATCGCGGGCTCCCCGACTGCGGCGGCCCGCTCGCGGTGTCGTGGGCGGTCGCCAGCAGTTGCAGGCCCAGCCGTAGCCGGCGGCGGGCCTCCTCGGCGGTCACCCCGAGGTCGGCGGCGGTGCTGTGGTAGTCGCGGCGCTGGAAGTACGTCTGCTCCAGCGCGGTGCGCAGCGGCGCCGGCATCGACGCGACGATGTAGTCGGCGCGGGCCGTCGCGGAGGCGTGGCGCACCTTGCGTTCGAGTTCGGCGGTGGAGGCCGCGGCGTCCGCGGCCCCCTCGGCCAGGGCCGCCGCCTCGGTGCTGCGCAGCCGCTCGACCGCGAACCGGTGGGTCAGGGCGGCGACCCAGGTGCGGAGCGGTTCCTTCCGGGGGTCGTAGGCGTGGGGTCGTTCCCAGACGTGGCCGAAGACCTCCCGGGTGATCCGGTCGGCGCCCGCCTCGTCGCCGAGCACCCGGTGGGCCAGTCCGTGCACCAGCGGGGCGAAGCGGTCGTACAACTCGCCGAGCGCCGCCGCCTCGCCGCGGGCCAACCGTTGCTGCATCCTCCGGTCCCAGCGCCGCGGCGCGTCCTGTGTCACGTGCCCCCCTCACCCGGTCCGGCCGCGCCCTGCCCCGGGCGTCCCCGTCGACGTCGACGGGTGCGACGTTCGCATCCCGTCCCTCGAATGTAGTCGGCCCGGCCGTACGGGGGCGCCCCTTTGGTCCATGAGATTTCCAGTAAATCCGCAGATGATGACCGGGTGGGGAAACCTTTTCAGCCCATCTGCCATAAGTCTGACTGCTGTTGAATGAGCATGTCCGAATGTGATCGTGACAGCGCGAATACTTCTCTTCACGATTCTGGATACCCGTGTTTCGTGACGGCCGGTGCGGGAAGTCGGCCTGGGAAACACGAGAAATGCTTCCGGGCGGACCGCCGGAGTGCGAACCGGCGCGCGGCGGACGGCCCGACCACCGGCGCGCGGCACCGGGAACGCAGGAATGCACGACGGAACGACGGAACGACGGCAGTGACGGCAGGCGGCACGGACGGCGCGGCGACCGCAGCGCCGGGCGGTGGAGGGTTCCGGACGGATTCGACGGTTCGGCGGACGAAGGGCTGGGGCGTGGCGTTCAGAGTGACCGGGGACGAGCGGGGCGAGTGGACGGTGCTCCGGGTCTCGGGGGAATTGGACCTGATGACGTCGCCGGTGCTGCGGCAGCACGTGCGGGACGCCGTGGCGCGGGGCCGGCACGACCTGGTGCTGGACCTCTCCGAGGTGTTCTTCTGCGACTCCAGCGGGGTCGGCGTGCTGATCGCCACCCGACGCCTCATCCGCTCCTGTCGGGGCCGACTGCGGCTGACGCTGCCCGCCCGCGGCGCGGTCGAGGGCTCGCACGTGAACCGGGTGCTCGCGGCGCTCGGCGTCCGGCGCCTCTTCGACGTGTTTCCGGACGTCGAGGCCGCGGTGACGGAACGGGTCGAACCGCTGTCGGCCTGACCGGCGCCGGGTTCCGGCCGCCAAGGTGGCCGAACACGGCCGGGGACCGAACGGGTTCGCCGCCCGGGGGGAGCCGGAAGCACGTACGCTCCCGATCGGAAGCAACCGGAACCCGTAACGTGAGGCGGTCCGAGAACCCATGGTCAGTACCGAGAACGAGCACCGGATCGCCGAGCGGTTCGCCACCTTCGACCAGGACGGCAACGGCTACATCGACCGCGAGGACTTCAGCGCCGCGGCCAAGACCCTGCTCGCCGAGTTCGGCACGACCGCCCGCTGCGACAAGGGCCAGGCCCTCTACCTGGGCGCCGAGGCGTTCTGGCAGGGCATGGCCGGCATCGCCGACCGCGACGGGGACCAGCGCATCAGCCGCGACGAGTTCGTCAACGGTGCGGTCAAGCGACTGCGCGACAACCCCGACCGGTTCGCCGAGATCGCCCGCCCCTTCCTCCAGGCCGCGCTCGCGGTGGCGGACGCCGACGCGGACGGCGCCGCGACGGTCGAGGAGACCGCGCGGGTGCTGCGCTGCCTCGGGGTCGACGCGCCCACGGCGAAGGCGGCGGCCGCGGCGCTGGACGCCGACACCGACGGCCGGGTGACCCAGGCCGAGGTCATCAGCGCCTTCGCCCGGTACTTCACCGTCCCCGAGTAGCCCGCCCGCCGCCGGCCGCGGGACGAACCGCCCCGCGGCCGGAAGACGTCGTACGCCGGTGGCCCGGGTGCGGACCGTCCGCACCCGGGCCACCGGCGTGCCGTGCCCCGCCGCCCCGCCGTGCCGCCGTGCCGACCGTCGCCCCGGACGGTCGGCCGTGGTGGCGGGCAACCGCCCCACAGCACAGGGGAGATGGTGACGCAGCGTGCACGCGAGGCGGGTGCGGAGGGAGGGAATCCGGGGTGCGGAGGTGTCGGGCGCTCGGGTTTACCGGGTTGTGTCCTTCGCGTGACTCGTCACGGTGTGGTGCGAACGCGTCACTCCGGTACCTTGTGAGGGATGCGAGCGGAGTTGTGGCCGAGCCCTGCCGGTGTTGCCCCTGAGGCGGCTCCGTGCCTGGTGACGCACCTGTTCACTCGTACAGAAAGCGGTCCGACGTCCGCTTGTTCGACCCCCCGTGGCGAGCGTCGCACAGTATGCCGCACGCGTACTCCTTCGCGCTGGAATATGCCCGAAGCGCTTGTTGGGGTAATTGAACGTCAACCATGCTGTCTCACAAGGGAATCACGTTCCGTGACCCTCGGGAGGCGCGAGGCGATGTGTCCGCCGGTTCGGATGGTGTGAGCGGTGCAGGTGCTTCAGGTTCAGCTGGAAGTCCGGCCAGACCCCGCGGAGGTGGGGCGGGCCCGGCGATGGGCGCGGTCCCGGCTCGCCGGCTCCGGCATAGCCGCGGACGAGCCGGTGGCGGAAACCCTCATCCTGCTGGTGTCCGAGCTCGTCACGAACGCCGTCGTCCACGCCGGGTGTCCCGCCGTGCTGCGACTGCTGCTGTCGGGCCGGGCCGAGGCGGCACCCGCCACCGTACGGGTGGAGGTCGCCGACGCCTGCGCCCGACCGCCCCGCCCGCGACGGGCCGAGGGCGACGAGACCGGCGGCCGGGGCCTCGAACTCGTCGACGGACTCGCCGACCGGTGGGGCTGGCAGCCGGAAGGGTCCGGCAAGCGCATCTGGTGCGAGGTCGACCGCAGCGTCGCTCCCGCCGCCGCCCCCGGCGGCTACGGCTGCTCCTACGAACGGTACTGACCCCGGGTCTCGGGTCCCGTCCGGACGTCCGGGCGGGGCCCAACCCCTGGGTCAGCCGACCGGTCGCGGCCGAACCGGCGGTCCCGGTGTCGGCCGGTCCGACGCGGCGCGAGCCCGCCCGCCCGAACTGCCCGCCGCCACGCGAACGGCGGCCGGGGGCCTGCCGCGGATTCCTCTCCCGCGAGGCGGGCCCGGCAAGTAGTGCGCAATTCCCGTGAATTGACGGAGCGCCGGATGATCGCCCCGGCGGATCGGGGCAGGTGCGGGCAGATACGCGGATGCGGGCGGAAAACCCCGTGGGGGCATCGTCCCGCCGAAGAGGGTGCAGGGCAGGGGAGACGGAACTCCGAGTGCCCCGAACGCCCTTCACGGACTTCGGCACGCTCGCCATGACCGGCCGGCAGAGGGGTGCATTCCCGGTGCGTCGCCGCCCCGGTCAGCCGCCGGGTAGCGGGCCGCGGGTGCGGAAGGCCCGGCGGTAGGCGTTGGGGGTGACGCCCACGGCCGTCCGGAGGTGCTGGCGCATCGACTGGGCGGTGCCGAAGCCGCACTCACGGGCCACGTGATCGATGCCGAGGTCGGTCGACTCCAACAGGTGTCGGGCGCGCTGCACCCGCTGCTGGGTGAGCCACCGCCCGGGGCTCATCCCGACCTCCTCGCGGAACCGGCGGGTGAAGGTCCGCACCGACATGGCCTCGCGGGCGGCCAACTCCCGCAACGTGAGCGGCCGGTGCAGATGGGACAGGGCCCAGGAACGCCAAGGAACCGCTTGACGGCCGCCCACGCCCCCCGGGCGGAACTTCGTACGGTTCCGCGTCGCTGTTCAGCGACCGGCGGCCGGATCACGGCTTACCCCTGCGGCTTCTCTGGTTGGCCTCCGCGACCCTGCTCCGCAGGCCGTTCGCCGTCCGCTCCGCCGGGGACGGGTAGTCCGGGCACCGCTCTGATGCACACCGGCACGTCGGCCACCGCAGGGCATCCCCCGGAATGAGGTCTGCTCCCTCCGGGCCGGGGTCGGCTTTCTGCGCCAGGAGTACCCCGGCCACTCCGCGTGCTCCGGAGAGACGGGACAGGAATCGTCGGGCCTCAGTGCTGGCTTCACACCGTTCAGCGTCGGCCTGCGGAGGATCGACATCCATTGGCCCGGCATGGGCCCTCACATGGGCCAAGTTGTAGGCCACACTGGGTCGATGACCACCGTGATCGGGGCCAACATCAGGCGTCTGCGGAAACAGCGCGGGTGGACTCAGGCGCGCTTGGCGTGGGAGCTGTGCCGTGCGGCGGGGGTGCAGGGCAAGCCGGTCAGTGCCCAGGAGATCAGCAGGTGGAAAGCCGGTCGGCGCACTCCGCGTGACTGGCTTCCGTTCCTCGCTGCCGTCCTGGGGGTTTCCGTAGACGTGCTCACCAGCCCTCCAGTGCCCACGGAACCGGCGATGCCGATGCTGGCCGACTCTCTGCCTGCGGGTGACCCGCTGGCCCCTCTCAGCGCCAGGAGCGGGCGTCGTATCGGCGGAGGGGCCGTGCTCGACCTGCACCAGAGGGCTCACGGGCTGCGCCTTGCCGACGATGTCGTCTACGGGCTGGACCTGATCGGGCGGGCCATGCGTGACCTGCGGGCCGCTGTCACCTTGTTCCGCGAAGCCCGGTACACCGAGGAGACCGGCCGCCATCTCTTGAGTCTGATCGGCGAGTTCGCGCAGATCGCCGGCTGGATTGCCAGCGATGCGGGGCAGCACACGGAAGCTGAGCGGATCTACCGGCTGGGACTCAGCGCGGCCCAACAGGGTGAGGACCACACCTTGGCCGGGAACCTCGCCGGTTCGCTGGCCTACCAGCTCAGCAACACCGGCCGCGAAGCGGAGGGCCTGGACCTCGCCCGTGCGGCACTGGCCGAAGCCGGACCGGAGGCACCCCCGAAGGCACGGGCGCTGTACCTCGACCGGGTGGCGTGGGCCCACACGAAAGCCGGGGGGCCCGAGAGCGCGCAGCACGCTATGCGGGCTCTCGGAGAGGCGGGGGAAGCGCTGGCCGAGGACAGCGAGGGGACCGAGTCCCCAACCTGGCTGTACTGGGTGGACACAGGCGAACTCCAGGTCATGGAATCCCGCGTCTACACGGAGCTGCACCGACCGCTTCGGGCCGTGCCGCTCCTGCGGGATGTGCTCAGCCGGTACGACGCGACGCACGCACGGGAACTCGCGCTCTACCTGTCGTGGCTCGCCGTGGCTTACGCCGACGCCAACGAACCGGAGGAGGCGGCGGCGACCGCCGAACGGGTGCTCAGCCTGTCGGCGGACGTGGCCAGCGAGCGGACAGCGGAACGGGGCCGGGTCGTGCTGGCGCGGCTCACTGAGTATGCCCACGTCGCGGAGGTTCGGGCGGTGCTTGACAGTGTGGCGTGAGCAGGGGGCCGACTACCCCGTTCGCCGGACGGGTGACGCTCGCCCGCGACACCCGCACCTGAACGCCCCCGTGGGCCCCACGGGCCCGATCTGAACCCCTGCTCCCTTTTCCCCGGGGCGGGGGTTCTCTCATGAATCCGTCCACGGCCCGCCTGTGCCCTCCGGCCAGCCTGTCCTGGCAGGGGAACGACGAGACCCCCAGGTGTGATGCCCGGGGTCGTGGTGCGTCCGCCGATGGTGTTCTTCATCGTCTTCTACGGCCTGGACTGGGTGGCCACGGTGCCGTCGACCATCGCGCTGTGCCGGGAGCACCACGGGGCGGACGCGTCGATCGTGTTCGGCTGGGTGCTCGCCTCGCACCAGATCGGCGCGGCGCTGACCGCCTTCCTCGGCGGGCTGGCGCGCGACGCCTTCGGCTCGTACGACGTGGTCTGGTACGCCTCGGGGGCGCTGTGCGCGGCGGCGACCCTGATGGTGCTGGTGCTGCGACCGACGGGGGCCGGGGCGCCGGCGTCCGTCTGACGGGTCCGCCGGCGCCGCTCCCCGGCGGGCCGACCTAGACTTGCCGCACGGGGTGGTCGGGCCCTCCCGGGGGACCGCCGTCCGGTACGGCACACGAACGACGAACGGAACACCATGGTCCTGTCGATCACCAAGACGCACGGCAGCCTCAACGACATCCTGGTCATCGACGGCGCGCCCACGGACCACTTCGCCGAGGCGGACCTCGCCCGGGCCGTGCGGATGCTGTGCGACCGGGAGCGGGGCCTGGGCGCGGACGGCGTCTACTTCGTCGCCGACGAGGGCGACGGCACCGCCCGCGCGTACTTCCACAACCCGGACGGTTCGGCGTCCCTGCTGTGCGGCAACGGGATGCGCGGCGCGGGCCGGCTGCTGCTGGACCGGTACGGGGCGGAGTCGGTGGTGCTGCGCACCGGGCCGTACGCCTTCACCGTCCGGGACGCCGGCACCACCGGGCACGGGGTGCGGCGGGTGTCGGTGGAGCTGCCGCCGGTGGACTTCGGCCCGGCGGAGCCGATCGTGGCGGGCGCCGCCGGTCGTCCGGTGGTGGACGCGGCGCTGGCCGCCTACCACCCGAGCCGCCGGGTCTCCGCGGTGGCGGTGCCCAACTCGCACCTGATCACCGTGCTCGGCGGGGCGCCCGGCGACGGGGACGCCTACGACGAGGCGGAGCTGGTCGCCACGGGCACCCGGGTGGCCGAGGACCCGGAAGCGTTCCCGATCGGTGCGAACGTGTCCTTCGTGCGCCCGCTGGCCCCGACCGAGGTGTTCGTGCGGACCTTCGAGCGCGGGGCCGGGCTCACCCCGTCCTGCGGTTCCGGGGTGGCCGCCTCCCGGGCGGTGCTGTCGCGGCTCGGGCTGGTGGACCCGGAGCAGCCGGTGGTGGTGCGCAACCCGGGCGGGGTCGCCCGCAGCTGGATGCAGGTGGACGGCGACCGCTGGCAGCCGGTGCTGGAGGGCAACGCGACCAAGGCGTACGTGGCCGAGCTGGACCCGAGGGAGCTGCTCGGCGAGGGGCCGGTCCGCTACGAGAGCACCCCGTTCGCCGAGGAGAACCGCGCCTTCGCCGCCTTCAACGCGGAGAACCTCGCGGAGCTGAAGGCGGCGGGCGTGGAGACGACGCTCCAGCCCCCGTCCGGCGTCTGAGCGCCCCGGGCGCGCCTCGGGTGGCCACGGGCCGCCGCGACCGGCGCCTGCCGGTCGCGGCGGCCCGTGGTCGTGGTCGTCCCGGTCAGCGTCCGCCGAACGGGGCGCGCGGGCCGGGCAGCGGTGCGGGCGCCGCCTCGGGCGCCGCGCCGCGGGCGGTGGCCGCCGGGGCCGGGTCGGGGGTGCAGGTCACGTCCCCGGTCGGGAGTTCGCCGGTGGCCAGGTAGCGGGTGGTGAGCGCGTCGGCGCAGCTGCTGGTCCCGCGCCCGTACACGCCGTGCCCCTCGCCCTCCTCGACGTACACCAGCCGGGAGCCCTTCAGCGCCCGGTGCAGTCCGCGGGCGGAGGCGGGCGGGGTCTGCGAGTCCCACTCGTTCTGGACGATCAGCGCCGGCACCGCGTTGTCGACCCGGGTGGCGGGCTCGACGGGCCGCTCCCAGAAGGCGCAGGGCACGATGTTGGACACCGAGTCGCCGAAGAACGGGTAGCGGGCGCTGTCCCGCCGGCTGTCGGCCCGGTAGCGGGCCGGCTTCGTGGGCCAGCGGACGTCACCGCAGGTCACGGCGGTGTACGAGGCGAGGTCGTTGTCGGTGGGGACGAACGGCGGCTGGGGCTCGACGGGCTTGCCGGCGGCGGCGTCCCGCAGCTTCACCAGGAACGCGGCGCCGAGCGCGGGACGGTACATGTCCCAGCGCATCCAGTCGCGGATCTCGGCCCCGGTGTACGGGTGGCCGCCGAGGTCGATGGGGGTGCGGTCGGCGCGTTCGACCAGGTCCCAGAAGAGGCGGCCGACCTCGGCGGGCGTGGAACCGACCCCGTAGGTCGCGGAGCGTTCGGCGGTCCACTGCGTCCACCGCCGGAACGCCGGCTCCGCCTCCTTGGCCCAGTTCTGCACCATGCCCCGCCAGACCCGCTCGGGGTCGACGGCGCTGTCCAGGACGAAGCGGTCGGCGCGCTCGGGGAACATCTGGGTGTAGACGGCGCCCAGGTAGGTGCCGTAGGAGAGGCCGAAGTAGGAGATCCGCGGTTCGCCGAGGGCGGCCCGGAGGCGGTCCATGTCACGGGCGGTGTTGCGGGTGGTGAAGTGGGCGATGTCGGGGGTGTTGGCCCGGCACTTGGCGGCGAGGTCGCGGGCCCAGGCGACGTCCTTGGCGAAGGTGGCGTCCCGGTAGGGGCGGAAGGTGAGCCGCTCCTCGCGGGTGGTGGTGTTGCAGGACAGCGGGCTGCTGGCGCCCACGCCGCGCGGGTCGAAGCCGATGAGGTCGTACTGGTCCTTCACCGACTGGGGCAGGGTCTCGGCCATCCACAGCGGGTAGAACAGGCCGGGCCCGCCCGGCCCGCCGGGGTTGAACAGCAGGACGCCGCGGCGCTTGGCGGGGTCGGCGGCCTTGATGCGGGAGACGGCCATCTCGACGGTCCGGCTGCCGGGGTCGCCGTGGTCCACCGGGACGGGGAGCACGGAGCACTCGACGGTCGGGGGGAGGTCGGGGCCGCAGCTGCCCCAGGTGAGCGTCGGCCCGGTGGGGGCGGGGGACGCGGGGGCGGCGGCACTGGGGAGTGCGGGGACGAGGGCCGCGGTGAGTCCCAGGGCTATCGCAGGGGTGATCAGTCGTCTGGGGCGCATGGGGTGCCTTCGGCTAGCAGGTGGCCGGAACCCGAGGGTCGACCGGCCGCGGGGGTGCGGTCGGTCGGGTGGCGGGAACCGGGAGACGTGGGGTGGTGCCGTGCGAAGGCCCGGAGGGACGGACCGTGGGGTTGCGCACAGGGTAACGGTCATTGGCCGAAAGGAAGTTGCCCGTTCGGAAATTCGATCGGCGGAGGCGGCGGCCGGGTGGCGGTGCCGGCGGCTGCGCCGCGGGCACCGCCACCCGGTGCGTCAGCGGCTGCGGTGCGGGTCCGTCAGCAGGTGCAGTTCGGCCCACTGGCGGTCGGTCAGCTGCTTGGGCAGGGTGGTCGGGGCCAGCCGGTTGCGGCGGGCCCACTCCCGCACCGTCCGGCGGGCCAGTTCGGGGCGGGCGGCGGCCACGATCTGCTCGATGCCCCGGCCCCGACCGGTGAACACCCGCCCGACGAGGTCCTGGTAGGCGGCCCGGTCGGCGGCCGGGACCAGCGGTGCGGGGCGGCGGGCCACCGTCAACAGGCCGCCGTCGACGCCCGGGCGGGGCCGGAAGGCGTCCGCGGGCACTCGACGGACCAGCCGGAACGCGTACCAGGGCCACCACTGCGCGGTGAGCATGGTGGCCCCGCCGACCCCGGCCCGCCGCCGGGCGACCTCCCACTGCACCAGGAGCACCGCATCGGTCCAGTGGGCGGAGCCCAGGATGCGGCGCAGCATCGGGGTGGTGGCGTGGAAGGGGAGGTTGCCGACCAGCACGTGCGGGACGGCGGGGGTGCGGTGGCGCAGGAAGTCGGCGTGGACGAGACGGGTGGTCGGCCGGGTCCGGCGGCGCAGCCGCGCGATCCGGAGCGGGTCGATCTCGATGCCGGTCAGGGGACGCCCCAGGTCCTGGAGGGGCAGGGTCAGCGCCCCGTCGCCGGTGCCGATCTCGACGATCGGGCCTTCGGTGCGGTCGACGAGGTCGACGACGGTGCGGACGACCGCACGGTCGACGAGGAAGTTCTGTCCCAACTCGTGCCGGCCGCCGGGCCGGCGGGCGGGTGCGGGACGGGCGGATCGGTGGTGCTGGTGCACGGGTGGAGCTCCACGGCTTCGACGGGAGCCGGGCAGCACGGACGGCCGCTCGGCGGGGGCGCGCGAAGCGGCGGTAGGTCTCGGGACCGGCCGTGGCGCGGACCGTGGCCGCGGGCCCCTCGTCGGCGGGCCCGGGGGCGGGCGCGCGGGGGCTGCGGGTCGGATCGGCGCGGGGTCGGTGTGGAGGGGCCGCCGCTAGGAGCGGCGGGGACGGGTCACGGCGAGGCCGGCGCCGCAGCAGCAGGCTGCGGCCGAGCAGGAGATGCCACACATGGGGACCGAGTGTAGGGGCCGGGTCCGGCGGGGGCATCCGCATTTCCTCGGCCCCGGGCCGGGACCCCGGGTCGGGGTCCCGGCGGACGGGGGGCTATTCCGGGGCGCCGGTCTCGGTCAGTTCGCCGTCGGCGAGCCGTAGCCAGCGGTCGACCCCGATCCGGGCGAGGAACCGTTCGTCGTGGCTGATCACCACGAACGCCCCCTGGTAGGAGGCGAGGGCGCCCTCCAGCTGTTCGGTGCTCACCAGGTCCAGGTTGTTGGTGGGCTCGTCCAACAGCAGCAGGTGCGGGGCGGGTTCGGCGCACAGCACGCAGGCGAGGGTGGCGCGCAGCAGTTCGCCGCCGGAGAGCACGCCGACCGGCAGGTGGGCCCGCTCGCCCCGGAACAGGAACCGGGCGAGCAGGTTCATCCGCTCGGCCGGCGGGCGCCGGGGGGCGGCCGCCGCGAAGTTCTCGGCGACGGTGCGCCGCGGGTCGAGCAGGTCCAGCCGCTGGGAGAGGTAGGCGATCCGTCCGTCCGCGCGCTGCACGGTGCCCTGCTGGGGTGCGAGGTCGCCGTGGAGCATCCGCAGCAGGGTGGTCTTGCCCGCCCCGTTGGGCCCGGTGAGGGCGATGCGTTCGGGGCCGCGGACGGTGAGGTCGACGCCGTCGCCGGCGAACAGCGGACGCCCGTCGTAGCGGACCCGCAGCCCGGTGCCGAGGAACAGGGTGCGGCCGGCCGGGACCCGGGTGTCCGGCAGGTCCAGGGAGAGGCGTTGGTCCTCGCGCAGGGCGCGGCCCGCTTCGTCGAGACGGGTCTGGGCCTCGCTGACCCGGGCGGCGTGGGTCTGGCCGGCCCGGCCGGCCGCCTCCTGGGCGCCGCGTTTCATGTTCCCGGCGAAGATGCGGGGGAGGCCGGCGCTCTTGAGGTTGCGGGCCGCGTTGCTCATCCGCCGTTCGGCGCGTTCCCGAGCCTGCTGCAACTCCCGCTTCTCGCGCTTGAGTTCTTGCTCGGCGTTGCGCACGTTCTTCTCGGCGACCTCGCGTTCGGCCTGCACCGCGGTCTCGTACGCGGTGAAGTTGCCGCCGTACAGGCGGAGTTCCCCGCGGTCGAGTTCGGCGATGCGGTCCATCCGGTCGAGCAGGGCCCGGTCGTGGCTGACCAGCAACAGGGTGCCGGACCAGTCGGCCAGCACCTCGTGGAGCCGGTGGCGGGCCTCGGCGTCGAGGTTGTTGGTGGGTTCGTCGAGCAGGAGCACGTCGGGGCGCTTCAGCAGCTGCGCGGCGAGGCCCAGGGAGACGACCTGGCCGCCGCTGAGGGTGCCCAGTCGCCGGTCGAGGGCGAGGCCGCCGAGGCCGAGGCGGTCCAGTTGGGCGCGGGTGCGTTCCTCGACGTCCCAGTCGTCGCCCACGGTGGTGAAGTGTGCCTCGTCGACGTCCCCGGACTCGATGGCGTCCAGGGCGCGGATGATCCCGGCGACCCCCAGCACCTCGGCGACGGTCAGTTCGGCGGTGAGCGGAAGGTTCTGCGGCAGGTGGCCCAGGGTGCCCGTCACGGTCACCGAGCCGGCGGTGGGCCGCAGTTCACCGGCGATGAGCTTCAGCAGGGTGGACTTGCCGGAGCCGTTGGGCGCGACGAGGCCGGTGCGGCCGGTGCCCACGGTGCAGGACAGCCCCTGGAAGACGGGGGTGTCGTCGGGCCAGGAGAAGGACAGGTTCGAGCAGATGACGGTGGCGTCGGACATGGGGATACCTCACGGGACGCGGGCGGCGCGCGCACGGAGCCGGGCCGCGCGGTGCGCGGGGAACGGCGGGCGCCCGCCCTCGGCAGACGGGGCGGCGGGTACGACTGCGCGGGCCACGGCGCCGGCGCACTGGATGCGCCCGCCGGTGGCCGGTCAGCCCCGGGTATCACCCGGAGATGTCGTCGTCACCCGCCATGGGTCTGGTCTCCTCGCTGAGGTGGAGCGGAGGTCGTCCCGGAGCCCGTGGTCCGGGACCTTCCACCCTAACAGGTGGCCCCTTCCGGTCCACGGGGAATTCAGCCGGCGGTCTCCGGGGCCTTCCCGGAGGCGCCCCCGCCCTCCCGGGGGCCACGGGCGGCCGGGAGGCCGCGGGCCACGGCCGCGGCTATCCGCGGGGCGTCCCGCGCCAGCTCCCGGAGCATCCCGCTGATCGGGTTGGTGAACCCGGTGAAGTACAGGCCGGGCGCGTCCTTCGCGCACCGGCGTCCGTGCACCAGCGGGCGTCCGTCCGCGGCGAGCACTCCGAGGTGCCCCACCAGCGGGGCGAGGCCGCGCTCGTACCCGGTGGCGGCTATCACGCTCTCCGGGGCGATCCGCTCGCCGTCCGCAAGGACGACCTCGCCCCCGGCGAACGACTCCACCGCGGCCACCACCTCGATCCGCCCGGCGCGCACCGCCTTCACGAACCCGGTGTCAACGATCGGCAGCGCGCCCTGCCCGGCCCGGGCGAGCAGCCCGCTGCCGGGGCGGGGCAGCCCGTGCGCGGAGAGGTCGGGCAGGGTGAGCCGGGCCATCAGCGCGGCGACCGGGTCGACCACGAAGGGGGGCAGGCGACGGGCCACCACCGCATTGGCCTGCGAGGGCCACCCCAGGGTGGTCCGGCGCAGGACGTGCGGAACGGTGCGCACCGCGAGCCGCACCCGGGTGGCGCCGCCCTCGGCGAGGTCCACCGCGATCTCGGCGCCGGTGTTGCCGGAGCCCACCACCAGGACGTCCTGTCCCGCGTACGGGTCGGGCCGGCGGTAGCGGGAGGCGTGCACCAGGGTGCCGGCGAACCCGGTGGCGCCGGGCCAGTCGGGCAGGTGCGGGGTGTGGTTGTACCCGGTGGCGACGACGACGGCCGCGCCGACGAGTTCGCGTCCGCCGCTGGCCCGCAGCACCCAGTCGGCGCCGTCGGCGGACCGGTCCACCCGGTGCACCTCGACCCCGGTGACCACTTCGAGTTCGTGGTGCTCCGCGTACTTCTCCAGGTAGCGCACCAGGTGGTCGCGGGCGACCCAGCGGCCGAAGGCGCGCGGGATCGACAGCCCGGGCAGGGCGGAGCGACGCCGGGTGGTGTGCAGCCGCAGCCGGTCGTAGTGCCCGCGCCAGGAGGCGCCGACGTGGTCGGTGCGTTCCAGGACCACGGCCCGCACGCCCCGCGCGCGCAGCGCGTACGCCGTGGCAAGTCCGCCGGGGCCGCCGCCGATGACGTAGACCGGGCGGTCGTCCGTGCGGAGCAGGGCGGCTTTGTCGTGGTCAGAGGAGACGGCCATGAGCAGCGAGCGTAACCAGCTCCCGAGTTGATGGGTCTCGGGCAAGGGCGGAATGCGTTGCGAATTGATCACGAGCGGGCCCACGCCCACCCGGTGGGTGCGGTACGGGGATCGGGTGTTGAATGACGGAATGGACAGAACGAACGGGGCCGGCGGTGCGACGGCGAACGAGAACGAATCCGCCGGGCCGACCCTGGGCGGCGCCGGCCTGTTGCTGCGCCCCTGGAACCCGCAGGACCCCGGGGACGTCGACGCCTGGCTGCGCGGGCTGACCGACCCGGAGTTCCTGCGCTGGAACACTCCCATGATCATGGTGCGGGACCGGGCGGACGCCCACCGCTCCCTCGCCGCCCGCGCGGAACAGGTCGAACGGGGCGCGGTGGCCTCGTTCTGCGTCACCGACGAGGAGGACGGCACGGTCCTCGGCCACATGGGCCTCAGCAACATCAACCCGGCGCTGCGGGTGGCCATCGTCGGCTACTGGACGCTCCCGGAGGCGCGCGGGCGGGGCGTGGCGGGGCGGGCCCTCGCCCTGGTCAGCGCCTGGGCCTTCCGGGAACGCGGGCTGCACCGCCTGGAGTTGGGCCACGCCCCGGAGCACGAGGTCTCCTGCCGGATTGCGGAGCGGACGGGCTTCCGCGCCGAAGGGACCCTGCGCGGGGCGATGTTCGAGGCCGAACGGCACGACGCCTTCCGCGACGTGCACCTGCACGGCCGCCTCGCCACGGACCCCTACCCCGCCCTGGGCTGAGGGCGGGCGGCGACCCGCCCCCGCCGCGCCGGTCAGGGCCAGAGCAACTCGCGTCGCCAGCGGCCCCCCTGGGCGTCCTGCTCGTGCACGTACCGCAACCGCACGTGCTGACGGCGGGCGTCGCCCTGGAAGAACTCCACCTCCCGCGCGGCGAGCGCGTACAGCGTCCAGGTCGGGGCCGGAGCGTCCGGTTCGCTGCGGGCGCGCTCCCAGGCCGTCGCCGAGGCGGAAGCCAACTCCTCCCGGCTGGAGAGCACTTCGCTCTGGCGCCCGGTGAGCGCGGCGGCCAGCGCCCCCGTCGTGCGACGGGCGAGGTCGGCCCGTGCCTCCCGCGCCGGCAGCACCGTGACCGGGCCCCGCACCCGCACCTGACGGGCCCGGGCCGGCCAGTAGAAGCCCAGTGCCGCCTCCGGGCGGGCCGCCAACTGGCGACCCTTGCGGCTGGTGGCGTGCGAGGCGAACAGCCAGCCCCGGGCGTCCACCCCGTGCAACATCACGGTGCGGACGTCGGGCCGGCCCCGGTCGTCGACCGTGGCCAGGGACATGGTGTGCGGCTCGGGCTGCCCGGCGGCCACGGCGTCCGCGAACCACTCGGTGAACAGCGCGCGGGGATCCGCCGGGCTGCCCCCCGGATCGAGGGAGGGCAGTTCCGGCAGGTCCCAGACCCGCAGGGTCTTCAGCAGCGCGTCGAGTTCCGACTCGGGGGCGTCGTCCATGGCCCGAGTATGGCGGTGCCCCCGGACGGAACGGCTCAGAAGGTGCCGACGACGAGGGCGGTGCCGTTCACGTCGTGCACCGACACCGTGCCCTCCATCCCGTTCGGCGCGTCCTTCCACCCGTCGAACGCGGCCACCAGGGCCTTCGCCGCGCCCATCGGGTCACGCACCGATCCGTCGCCGCCCAGGTCGGTGGAGAGGTACGCCTCGGCCGACTCGCCCTCCCAGTCGCCGAGGACGCGGTCCACCCGGGCCGCCGCCTCCTGCTGCCGGGCGGTGCCCTCGGCCGCCGCCCAACTCCGGAACTCCTTCGCGGCCCGGGTCGAGCGGGCCTCGTCGACGTCCTCCGGAAGCTTCGGTTCCGACAGCCCGGTGAGCTGCGGCTCGGGCGTGGCCTCCGACTCTTCGGCGGACGGCTCGCAGCCGAGGGTGAGTCCGGCGACCAGCAGCGCGGTGAGCGCGACGGACGTGGAACGGGAGTGCCTGGTCGACATGTGCGGGTGTCTCTCCTCGCCGACGACGCACGTCCGCACGGCGGACGCACGGGGGGATCAGTGCGGTGGCGCGCCCCGGCCGACGGGGATGCGCGCCCGCCCCAGGGTACGGACCACCACCCCCAACACCTGGTCCACCGGGCAGGGCCCGTGCTCCCGCGAATCGACGCTGAACACGCCGTCGCCGACCACCGCCAGGTGGCCGGCCGGCACCGGCCGTCCCTCGAACGGGTCGCCCGCCAGTGCCACGGCCCGCTTGATGTACCACTCGGTGACCGTCAACTCCCCGGTCACCGGCGGCTTCCCGCGCCACGCCGAGTCCTGCGCCGGGCACGCCACCACCACGATGTCGTCCCGCCGCAGCCCCCGCGAGCCGCGACGGATCAGCACCCGGTCCCCGTCGTGCAGGGTGGGCACCATGCTCCCGCCGCGCACCGTCACCGCCACGTAGCCCGAGCGGACCCGCCACACCGCGAGCCCGGCCGCGCCCGCGCACAGCAGCGCCCCGGACAGCCACCGCACACCCCTCATACGACCTTGCCGTCCCGCAACCGGACCACCCGGTCGCAGCGGGCCACCACGTCCGGGTCGTGGGTCGCCATCACCACCGTCGTCCCGTGCCGCTCCCGCAGCCCGGTCAACAGGTCGAGGACCTCCTCGCTGGACCGGGAGTCCAGGTTGCCGGTGGGCTCGTCCGCGAGGATCAACCGCGGCCCCCCGATCAGGGCCCGCGCCACCGCCACCCGCTGCTGCTGCCCGCCCGACAGCTTCGACGGCAGGAACTCCTCCCGCCCCTGAAGGCCCACCGACAGCAGCAGTTCTCGGGCCCGGGTCCGCCGGTCGAAGTCCACCCGGTAGGGCAGCATCGGGGCGATGACGTTGTCCAGCGCCGTCAGCGTGGGCAGCAGGTGGAACCGCTGGAACACGAATCCCACCCGCCGCCGGTACGCGGCCAGCCCGGCCCGCTTCAGCGCGCTGATCCGCTCCCCGGCCACGTCGATGGTCCCCGCGTCGGCCCGCTCCAGGGCGCCCAGCAGGTACAGCAGCGTCGACTTGCCCGAGCCGGACGGACCGGTCAGGGCGACCGTCTCACCGTCCTCGATCCGCAGGTCCACCCCGTCGCAGGCCCGCACCGGGGTGCCGGAACCCGACCCGTACGTCTTGCACAACCCGCTCACCTCGACCACGGGTCCGCCGCCCGCCCCGTGGTCCGTGCGGTGCTTCCGGTCCTGGGACGGCGTCCTCGCCCCGTCCAGCAGCGGCTCGCTCACACCGTCACCTCCTCGCTCTCGGTGTCCTCGGGGAACCCGGTGCTCCCCGTGCCCTCGGTGCCCTCGGTGCCCTCGACGTGCTCGACGTACCCGGACGCCTGGAGGGTGAACAGTCTCGCGTACTCGCCGTCCAGCGCCATGAGTTGGGCGTGGCTGCCGCACTCGCCGACCCGGCCGTCCGCGAGCACCACGATGCGGTCGGCCCGGCGGGCGGTGCCCAACCGGTGGGAGATCAGCAGACTCGTCGCACCCTCCCGGTAGGCCCGCAGCCGCTCGTGCAACTGCTGTTCCGCGGCGGCGTCCAGACCGGTGGTGGGCTCGTCCAGGATGAGCAGGTCCCGGCCCTCGCGGAGCATCGCCCGGGCCAGCGCCAGCCGCTGCCACTGCCCGCCGGACAGCGCCACCCCGGCCGAGGGCGCGCCGCTCTCCTCGTCGTCCGGCTCGGGGAACGTCCGGGACAGCAGCGTGTCGTAGCCGCGCGGGAGTTCCTCGACGAACCCGTGGGCGCCGGCCCGGCGCGCCGCGCCGGCGATCCGGTCCGGGTCGTGCAGATGGGCCAGGTCCCCGATGCCGATGTTGTCCCGCGCCGTCAGGTCGTAGTCCACCCGGTCCTGGAACACCGCGCTCACCCGGTCCCGCAGGGCGGCCGGGTCCCACGCCCGGATGTCCGTGCCGTCCCAGCGGATGGCGCCCCGGGTCGGGTCGTACAGCCGGCACAACAGCTTCACCAGGGTCGACTTCCCGGCCCCGTTCAGCCCGACGAGCGCCACCGCCTCACCCCGCCGGATCGTCAGGCTCACCCCGCGCAGCACCCACGGCCCGTCCTCCCGGTAGCGGAACCACACGTCGTCCAGCTCGATACGGTCCGCCAACTGCCGCACGGGCATGGGGTCGGTCCGCACCGGGAGGTCGGACGGGAGGGCGTTCACGTCCACGTAGTGGCGGAACGACAACAGGCCCTGGTAGCCGCCGATGACGTAGCCGATCGTGGCGGTCAGCGCACCCTGCACCCCGGCGGTCGCCGCGAGGTACGCCGACACGTCCCCCACGCCGAACCGCCCGGACGCCGCACCGTGCGCCATCCAGGCCAGTCCGCCCGCGGCGATCAGCGCGCCCAGCGCGGCGGGCGGCGACTGGAGCGCCAACTCCTTCCGCTCGTAACGCTCTTCGGCCGCGTTGATCTCCCGGGTCTCGGCGTCCATCCGGCCGAGCAGGAACCCGCCCGCCCCGAACAGCCGGACCTCCTTCACCGCGGACAGGTTCAGCAACAGCGACTGGTAGAAGAGTTGGCGCCGGTTGCGGGGGCTGATCGTCCACCGCAGCGCCGCCTGCCGCCGGGTCAGCGACACCTGCGCCAACAGCGCCGGCACCGCCGCGGCGACCGTCACCACCGTCAGCCAGGGCGAGACGGAAGCGAGCACCGCCACCATCCCCACCACCGCGATGCACTGCTGCACCAATCCGAAGAGCGCGCCGTTGATCTGCTGGGGCGCACTGCCCGTCGCCTCCTGGGCCAGCCGCAGCCGGTCCAGGAACTCCGGATCCTCGAACCGCGACAGCCCGACGAACCCGTTCACCTTCCCGTACAGCCGCTGTTGGGCGAGGTGGACGATGCCCCGGCTGAGCCGGGCCTCGGTGTAGTTCGAGGCCAAGGGCAGCACCACCGTCAACGCCGTCACGGCACCGATGCCCACCGCCAGCGCCACCGGGGACGGGCCGCCCGCCTCCCGCCCGCCCCCCAGCGCGTCGAACAGCCACTTGGTGAGCAGGGTGACCGCGACCGGCAGCAACCCCTGCACCGCGGTCAGCAGCACCTGGCAGATCACGGCGACCGGACCCGCGCGCCAGGTCAGCGCCAGCGCCGCGGCCGCGCCGGCCGCCGCGCCCCGCAGCCCGCCGAGCCGGTGCGCCTCGGCGGGTTCCCGGCGGCCTCCTCCGCTCACGCCGGCAACTGGTCCAGCACCGGGTGGGTGCCGGCCTCGGCGTAGGTGACGGTGCCGTCCGCGTCGACCATCACGTTGGTGGGGGTGCCCTTGACCGCGAACAGGACGGACAGCGGGCCGTCCCTCTCCTCCAGGACCACCCGGGCGACACCGGCCACGGGGTCCGCCATGGTCCGGGCCTCCGGCCCCTCGCCGGAGATCACCACCACCATCTGGTCCACGTCCAGCCCGGTGCGGCGGGCGAACTCCGGCAGGTCACGGGCGGCCGCGACACAGGCCGAACAGCCGGTGGACAGGAAGGTCAGCGCCGCCTCCCGGCCGCGCAGGGCCTCCGAACCGACGCGCGTCCCGTCGACCGCGACCGCGGAGAACTCCGGCACCCGCTCACCGACCGGCGGCCCCGAGGGGATGTTCTCGAAGGTGTCGCCCTGCTGCTTGCGTTCCTCCTCGTGCCGGCGCAACCGTCGGATGACGGCGAGGATCAGGACCAGGTTGAGCGCGGTGACGACGCCCAGGAGCAGCAGTCCCAGGGACAGGTAGACCATGTCTTTGCCCTTTCGTCTCAAGCGGGTTCGTGGCTCTTCAGTGGTTCCTCGGTGCTTCTCCGGCGGCTTCCGGTGTCGTTCGGGCGTGGTGTCCGGCCGGTCGGGCCGCTACGGGTTGACGACGAGGTCGGCGATGTCGTCGAAGTAGGCGGTGACCGCGGTGATCACCGCCGCCGTCACCGCGCAGAGTGCGACCGCGGGAGCCTCCGGGTATCCGGACGGCGCCGTCCCCGCCCAGACCCCCCACAGGCCCAGCAGCGCCAGGCCCAGCAGGGGCGCGTTGCGCACGACGTGCCGCGGGCCGAGCCGGGCGGTGGGACGGCCGAAGCAGGCGCACGACACCTCGGCCCGGGTCACGGTGGCCACCACGGCGAGGGCGGTGAACCCGGCGGTCAGCACCGCCGCGGCGACCCACCCGACCCGTACGGTCGTCCCCGGCCCGAGCAGCGCCAGCCCGGTGAGCGCCTCCGCCGCGATCAGTGCGACGGTCGCGGGCCGCGCCAGCCGGTCCCCCCGCGGGCCGATCCGACGCAGGAGTCCGTCCAGCATGGTCCGGGAGTCCTCGAAGGCCCGCGCCTTGGCGACGGCGGACACCAGGAGCACCCCGGCGAGGGCAAGTCGTGCGATGAGGACGAGGTGGGTCATGCGGCTTCCGCGAGGAGTCGAGCGGTGGGCCGGCGTCGTTGGACGAGGACGGGGACGAGGCTGGCGAGTGCGGAGAGCGCGGTGCCGGCGGTGATCACGCCTGCTGCCGGTGGGAGCAGTGCGGCGGTGGCGTCGTCGGGTGCCAGCCAGAGTGCGGCGCCGGCGCCGAGGAGCGTTCCGGTGAGTGAGCCGAGGAGTCCGATGAATGCGCCTTCCAGGAGGACGAGTTGGATGGTGAGGCGTTCGTGCCAGCCGACTGCGCGTAGGAGGGCGAACTCGGCGGCGCGGTCCTGCACTCCGAGGTAGATGACGTCGCCCACCGCGATGGTGGAGAGGACGATCATCGTTGCCACGGCGGCGATGTCGGTGGTGCGGACTTGGAGGGAGATGGTTTCGCCGAGGAGCGTGCCCGCGAGGGTGCCTCGGAAGGTGGTGGTGGCGGCGATGAGGAGGAGGGTCGCGGTGGCGGCGGTGGTGACGGCGGTGATGCCGAGGAGGGTGCGGGCGCGGGCGCGGGCGGCGCCGGCGAGGGCCATGCCGGTGATGCCGGCGAACATGCGGGTGCGGCGTCCGGTGGTGACGGCGGGGCGCAGTGCGGTGACGGGGTGGACGCGGGCGGCGAGCCAGGCGGGTACGGCGCCGCTGAGCGCGGCGACGGCGAGCGCCGCGGGGACGGCGAGGAGTGCCCGGCCCGGGGGCACGTCGATGCCGAGGAGGTGTCCCGCCCCCCAGGCCACGCCCGTTCCCAGCAGCCCGGCGACGGCTCCCAGGAGGAGCAGTTCGCCGAGGACGACGGTGAAGAGGTGCGGTCGTTGCCAGCCGACGGCGGCGAGGAGGCCGAGTTCCCCGCGTCGGGTGCGTACGGAGGCTGCGGCGGCGTTGGCGACGAAGAGGGTGCAGACGACCAGGACCAGGGTCAGCAGGATCAGGGACTTGGTGTCGGAGGCGTTGATGATCTGGGTGGCGACGTTCTTCTTGCTCCACCACTCGGTGAGGCGGAGTTCGGGTCGGCCGTTCTCGCCGGCGGGCAGCACCACGGTCTGGGCGACGGGTGAGGAGCCGAGGACGATGTCGACGTGGAGTCCGGTGCGGTCGCGGATCTCCTCGGCGGCGACCCGGACGCGTTCCCGGGAGACCTCGTCGGCTCCGGTGACCCCGGCGACCCGGACCCGGATGGCCGAGATCGGCGCCAGGTTCTGTCGGTACGACAGGTGGTTGTTGTCCGCGAGCCAGCGGACGGTTTCGATCGAGACGAGGGTGGACGGGGGTTGTTGGATGTAGCTGGTGGGGGAGGAGGCGGGGCGCAGGGCCTTGCCGTCCAGCAGCTTCCGGCTGCGTTCGTCGGCGCCGGAGAGGGCGGGCTCGCCGTAGGTGCCGAGCGGCACCCGGCTGGCGGCGTCGTGCTCGGGGAGCCGCTCAGGGTCGAAGGTGCCGACGATCCGAGGCACCGGGACGCCCCAGGACTGTTCCTCGCTCGGCGGTCGCAGCTCGCGGAACCAGGTGTCCCGGCCGTCGAGCGGCAGCACGGTCTCGACGTTCTCGGGACGCTCGACGGTGCGGGGGCGCAGGGTGCCGTCCGCGGCCCGGTCGTAGGTGACCGGGGTGGTCGGCCGGGGGTAGAGGGAGTCCAGGGCCGCCTTCTCGGTGGGTTGGTGCGGCTTGAGCGTGCCGACCTCGTACCGCTTGCGCAGCAGGGGGCGGTCTTCGCCCCGGGGGGTGAGCACCGTGGAGAGCCGGAGGTCCTTCGCACCACGCGCGGAACGGAGCGCCGGGACCGACATCGTCGGCTGTTCGTTCGGGCGGGCCGTGAGGGTCGTCGGAGCCTTCGGGCTCAGATAGCGGCCCTGGGTCACCGCCTCGTCGAGGCCGAAGAGCCGGGCCTCGGCCTCCGGGTCGATCCCCGCGATGAGCTGACTCCTGGGGAACTGGATGTAGAGACCCGTGTCGGGTCCGTACTTCCCGTCACCCGTCACGGGCTTCAGGTCGGTGTAGCCCGACCAGGACAGGCAGTCCACGGCGGGGCGGAGCATGGTCGCGTGCTCCTCCGCCACGAGGCCGCCCTTGCACACCTCGCGGCGTTCCCCGGAGGGCAGCACCTCGAAGTAGCGGCTGCCCCGACTGTCGTGTGTGGTCCCGTCGGGCGACTCCGCCTGCATTAGGGCGCCGGGACGGACCTCCAGGTGGTGCGGGGTGATGAAGACGGTCCGCCGCTTCTGCACGACGGACGAGAGCCCGCCGTCGTACTCCCAGACCCGGTCCAGGTCGAACGTCCCCCGGGTCCCCTCGGGAACCAGCTTCGCGAGGTCGATGTACACCCCGCCCTGCTCCCGCTGGTGTCCGAGCATCGCGAGGGGGGCGGCGATGTCGGTGCCGGGGGCCCGGCGCACGGCGTCGAGTTGGTCGAAGGTGATGCCGCCGTAGATGTCGGAGAGCGAGTTGGGTCGGATCAGCCCCTCGGTCTTCTCCAAGCCCTGTACGGCCTTCCCGGGGCGGACGAGGACGTCGTAGGCGCCGCGGTTCTTGGCGATGGTGCCGGTGACGGTGAGCTTGCTGGACTCGGTGGTGGCCGTCAGGACCACGAAGGACGAGACGGCCACCAGGATTCCGGTGAGGAGGGCTAAGGACCGGGCCCACTGCCGTACCGAGTGGTGCCACAGCAGACGGAACACGTGCTCTCCTCGTCACGAGCGGGTGGGACAGGTGCGCGCGGGCCCGCTCAGCAGAGGCCGCAGAGCTCCCAGGCGCTGCAATAGCGCACCGGGCAGGCACTACCCCCCCAGTAGCAACAGCGGGCGCTGTACTTGTGGTCCTTGCAGGGGGTGGTCTCCGGGGTGGAACTCATGCACGCCCCGCTGGGGCACTTCCCCTCGCACGGCCGCGTTCCGGGCCCCGAGGCCGAAGCCTCCGTCTCGGGCGCGAGCTTGCCGAGCAGGGTATCGCCGAGTCGGTTCAGGAACTTCACGGTTCTCCACATTCGTCGGTCCGGAGGTGCGGTGACGGACGGGTCGCAGGACTTCCAGGCACGCCCCGTTGGAGCACTGGCCGGTACGGGGGACCGGACCTCAGCAGGCGCATTCGGACCAGGGGCCGCAGTAGCGCACCGGGCAGGCGCTGCCGCCCCAGTAACAGCAGCGGACGCTCATCTGACCGGCGATGCAGGCGCCGGTGGGTTGCGGTGCGCTGCTCAGACACGCGCCACTGGGGCAGCTTCCGGTACACGGATTGGTCTGGGCGGCGGCGGACGCCTCGGTCTCGGGTACGAGCGTGCCGAGCAGGGTGTCGCCGAGTCGGTTCAGGAACTTCACGGTTCGCCTCTTCTCGTCGGTGAACGGGATGGAGCCGGGCCGTACGGAACGGGGCGCGGTGGGCGGCGGGCCGTGGGGACCTCGGCTCCCCTGCCCACGTATCGCGTTGCCGTGCACGGGCGGGAAGCCGGAGGTGCCGTTCCTGCGCACGGCCGCATCCCCCGAACGCATCCCGGAGTACACCATCTGCCCCCGGCGAGGGCAATGCCGGAAGGGGGCGGCTGATCAGGGGATTTGCCGATGCGTGCATCTTCAAGTCATCAGGTTTTAAAGCTGTTTGGCACACTCACGGGGCATGTGCGGAAGCTCGTCCGGCGTGCTCGGTCGGACGGGGAGAGGGGAGGTGGCCTGCCGCTCGACGACGAAGGAGGCCACCGCGCGGGTCGGGGTGGGAAACGGTGCACGCCGGTTCGAACTTGTCCGGGAGTGACACGATCGTCGGGCGGTGCTGGGCGAAGCTGACGGAATCACCACCCGCCGGATGCCCGGTGACCCCCGGCCGGCGACCGCCGATCGGCGCGCCGGTCCGCCCGGCCGGAGGGCCCGCACCCGCCCTCTCCCCGGGCGGGGTCGGTCAGGGTGCCGCCCGCCAGGGTCGCCGTCGCCGCGGTGACCGGTACGCCCATGCACGTGAGCCGCAGTATCCGGATGGCCCGGGCCGAGATGGTGACGGGGTGGGGCGATTCGTCCCAGGTGGGTGCGGGAGTGAGGTGGGGGCCGCACCGTGGACAGGCTTCGTGGGCACGGCCGTTGACCTGGACGGGCAGCGGAACGGTGGTCCGCTGGGCGCAGCGCACGCAGCGGACCGTACGGGCGGCGGGGACGGGCAGCGTCAGGCCCTCTCCGGTCACGCCGTTCTGCCGAGCGCCCGCAGACGCAGGGTGTCGTCGTCGGACGTGGTCGCGACGGTCGTCGCGGCGAGCCGGACGTACGGGCGGACCAGGGCGATGTCCTCTCCGCGCAGGGGCGCGTGACGGGCACGGACGTGCGCGGGGACAGGGGTGGTCCAGGGGCGGGACCAGGGGTCGCCACAGCCGTCGGCGAACACGGGACGACGGGCGTGCCTCGGCCCGGTCGAGGGCGTGTTCGTGACGGCGTGCCGAGGCCCGGCGGCGTGGCGTCCGCGCGGCGACGGCCGGCCTCCGGGTCGGCGGCGCGCCCACAGCTGCCGCAACCAGGCCCTCACGCGGCCGGGGCGGGGAGAGCGCACCACACCCACCCCTCCCGGTCGACGCCCCAGGACTCGGTGAGCGTGGCGACCAGCAGCAGGCCGCGCCCGTTCTCGTCGTCCGGGCCCGCATGGTTCACCCGCACCTCGTCGGAGCAGGCGGGTCCGCTGCGCACGGCCAACCGCACCCCGTCCTTCGTGCGGGTGATGCGGATGTGGACGGCCTCGGCGTTGCCGTACAGCAGGGCGTTGGTCACCAACTCGCTGATGAGTAGGGCCGCATCGCCCCGCAGTCGTTCGAGTCCCCAATGCCGGAGCCGGGTTTCGGTGATGCGCCGCACCTGTCCCACCCACAGTCGGTCGCCCGCGGTGGGGGAGGTGCCCGGACGAACGGGGGTCCGCTCGAAGCAGAACGCGGTGATCGCCGTCGGTGTTGCTCTCGTTGCCGTGGGCTCGGCGGTGGTGGGGGCGCTGGGCATGTGAGGGTGCCTTCTCTCGTGCCAGGGGTGTGAGGGTGTCCCGCAGCGGGCCTCGACGTGGGTCACACACGGCCTTTGCCCTGGAAAGGGGCGCGCTGGGGTGTTCGTCATGGATTCGGATGGTCAATCCGCCTTCGCTGAACTACGGTGAGGCACGGCGCAGTTACAGTGCAAGCTCAAACGGCCTGCGCGGGATATTGGCAAATGCCACAACCGGGGCACGGTCTGCTGGGGCAGGGACAAGGGGTGCCACACTGAGGGGCACGGCACTGACGAGCCCCCACAGGCACCATGGCGAGTACCGACAGGGCAGTCGGTGGAGAGGACAGCCTGATGGCGGCGAAACGGGGCGCGACGTTCCGGCGGCGCGAACTCGGCAAGGAAATCAGGAAGCTCCGGGAGAAGAAGGGGCTCACGATGCTGGAGGTCGCCAACGCCCTCGGCTTCTCGCACACCAAGCTCGCGCGGGTGGAGATCGGGGAGAACGACCTCCCCAGGGTGGCCGACCTGGAAGCGCTCCTGGACTTCTACGACAGCGACATGTCGCGCGAGGACCGCGAGATGCTGCTCAAGATGCATCGGGAGTCGTTGAGCAAGGAGCCGTGGATGCCCTACAAGGCGTTCATGCCCTCCAAGATGCCGACGTATCGGGGACTGGAGCTGGACGCCCGCAGCATGCGGGCCTTCCATCCGAGCTTTGTGTTCGGCCTGCTCCAGTCGGAGCGATACACCCGTGCGTTGTACTCCTTGGCCAAGCCGGTCGAGGAGACGACGTTCGAGTTCATCGAGCAGAACGTCCGGCTGCGGATGGAGCGCAAGGAACTCATCACCCGTTCCGAGGACCCGTTGGAGCTGCGGGTGATCATGGACGAGGCCGCGGTGCGTCGGATGGTGGCCGGGCCGGAGGTCATGCGCGAGCAGTACGAGGAGATCGTGGAGCTGTCGCGCCTGGACAACGTGACGGTCCAGATCCTTACCCATGACATCGTCACGTACCGCACGGACAGCAACTTCGTCATCCTCGACTTCTCCGAGGTGCTCGACCCCGTCGTACAGGTGGACACCTCGACCACCATCAGCGTGACGGACGAACGGCGCGAGGTCCAACGCAGCATCAGGCGCTTTGACGTGATGCGGGAGAGCGCGCTTCCCCCGGCGCACACCGCCGACTACCTGTACCGACGAGCAAGAGAGTGGGATTAGCCATCAGTACGTCCATGACTGTCCGGGACCACACGGCCGACCGGGTGTGGTTCACCTCCTCCTACAGCAACGACATGGGTGGGAACTGCGTCGAGGTGGCCCACCTCGGCGATCGCACCGGTGTCCGTGACACGAAGGACAGGTCCCGTCCGGCGATGTTCGTTCCGCACGACGCCTGGCGGGCCTTCGTCGGCTTCGCTGTGCGGGCGTAGCCACGGGTGGTGCGCGGCCGGGCAGAGGCCGCGCACCACCCCGTCCCGACTGCCCGCCGGCATCGGTTGTGGTCAACCCTCAGAGCCATGACGGGGACGAAGAAGCACCCTGACCAGGGCTGATGTGACGGCGTCACATCAGCCGGGCGAAGATCCTCGCGCCGTTCTGGAAGTGGACGGTGACTCCCTGGTTCCCTTCCCGCTCGCCCTCGCGAGTGGACCAGCGTTCGATGCTGGCGATCTCGGGGCTCTCGGTATGTGCCAGGGCCGCGGCGAACCAGGCTTCCGGGGCGTCGTCGGTCCGGGGCTCCGGGCCGATGGGTGCGGGGGTGCCGGTGACGGGGGCGTCGTCGAAGGAGTCGTGCTTGGCGCCCTCGGGGAGCTGCCCCACGAACTGCCACCGGGCCTCACGGGTCCCGGTCGTGATGACGATTCCCCGTGGATGCTGCTTGTCGCCGGCCTCGGCGAGGGTCTGGACCCGGCTGACGGTGGGCTGGTTCTTCACCAGGTCGATGACGAAGTCGGTGAAGCGGATGGGGCGCGTGTGTTCAAATCCCTTCGTAACAGCCACGCCAGTCTAGAAGTCGGGACGGGACCGAATCCGGCGTCTCGCGATCACCCGCCGGCGTCCACCGCCTCGCCGACGAACCGACGCAGGTGCGCCCGCCCGGCCTCGGGCCCGGGCGCCCCCGGCCCGTGCCAGGCGCCCTCGATCCGGGGCAGCGGCGTGACCCCAACCACCCGCAACCACACGGCGGTTTGCCGTCCGCCCGGGAAACCGGGAAGGATCGCGGCATGTTCAGCGACCGTCTGATGCCCATCCACAGTCCCGAGTTCCGGGCCATGGCCGAACGGGTCCGGCGGGTCACCGAACTCACCTCACGCCTCAACGTCCTGCCCTTCGACGACGAGGCGGGCCAGGCGGAGTTGTTCGAACAGATCCTCGGCAAGCCGCTGCCGCCGGGCGTCACGATCTATCCGCCCTTCTACACCGACCACGGCCTCCGGCTCGACCTCGCCGAGCGCGTGTTCATCAACCAGAACTGCACCTTCCTGGACTACGCCGGCATCCGGATCGCCCGGCGGGTGATGATCGGCCCGAAGGTCACGTTCATCACCAGCGGCCACCCGGTCGACCCCGAGGAACGGCGGCTGTACCTCACCGGTGCGCCCATCGACGTCGCTGAGAACGTGTGGATCGGGGCCGGTGCCACCGTCCTGCCCGGGGTCAGCATCGGTCGGGACGCGGTGGTCGCCGCCGGCGCGGTGGTCGCCGAGGACGTACCGGCGGCGAGTCTGGTGACCGGGGGCAAGGCGACCGTGCACCGGCGGTGGTGATCGAGCCCCGCCGATCAGGGCCGGGCGGGGCGTGAGGAGGAGGGATGCGCGCCCCTGTGGTTGGCGGTACACCCGGGCGCCCGCATCACGTCGAGGCGAACGCCCGCGTCGACCCCAAAGCGCTTTTAAAATCGGGATGTTGCCGCTATGGGACTCCCGATCGACGATTGGAGGCGCAGCACTCATGACGCAGAAGCTCGCACCCTGGGGCGTAGGGCGCATGGGGCCGTACGCGGATGCCGTCCCGGTGCCGCATCAGGTCCCGGTGATCGATCCGGACACGCAGATCGCTGTGATCGTGGACGACCGCGGACGTACGGTCGAACTCGGAGCGCACGGCACCAGCACCAACGGCCTGACGCCCACCACCACGATGCCGGGGGACGGTGCGGCCCCGGGTGGGGCCACCGACGCGGACTCCGCGGAGTCGTACGATCAGGACCAGAGTTCTGACTGATGGGCGATCCGCAGGGGTCGGTGTTGGTGTTGACCAACGTCCACGACGTGACGGCGGACCTCGTGCTGCGGCTCCTGGCCGAACGCCGGGTCCCCGTCGTCCGCTTGGACCCCGGAACCGATTTCCACGCCGGAGCTTCGCTGACCGTCAGGTACTCCGAGGGTTCTCAGCCGGGCGTTCTGCGTACGACGAGCCGTGCTCTCGACACGAGCGGAGTCCGGTCCGTCTGGGTACGCAGACCGTCCCCCTATGAGGGGCCGTCTGAACTAGACGGACAGGACCGCCGGTTCGCGGCGGACCAGTGCAGGTGGGGAGCCGGCGGAATTCTCGCTTCGCTCCCCGGCGCCCACTACCTCAACCATCCGTGGAACAACCGGAGCGCCGAGTTCAAACCTGCCCAACTGTCGGTCGCCCAGGGGTGCGGCTTCCTCCTGCCTGACACATTGATCACCAACGATCCTCGGGAAGCGCGGGAGTTCCTGGCCGACTCCCGGACCGCGATGGTCTACAAGCCGCTGTGGAGCACCCCGTACCGGGTGAACGGCCGACCGCACGCCGTCTGGGTCGAAGAGGTACGGTCGGCGGAGATCACCGAGGCGGTCTCCGCCTGCCCCCACCTGTTCCAAGCCAGGGTGGACAAGGTCTTCGACGTGCGGGTGACGGCGGTCGGGGAGAAGACGTTCGGAGTGCGGATCGACAGTCCAGACCTCGACTGGCGCCGCCGGCAGGACCGGATGGCATGCACGCCGATGGCCGTCCCCGATGAGGTCATACGCTCCGTAGGCGCATACCTGGAAGGGTTTCGCTTGGTGTACGGGGCCTTCGACTTCGCGGTGACCGCCGCCGGCGACTGGTACTTCCTGGAGTGCAACCCGAACGGCCAATGGGCGTGGCAGCCCGCCGAAACCACTGCGGCGATCGCCGAAGCCCTCGCCGACCGACTACAGAGAGGCCCCGACACGTGAGCACGTCGGCCCAACTCCGCGCAGCCCTGGCGGACCGGCTCGCCGAGGACGGTGCGTTCGCCCATCCGGCGTGGCGGGCATCCGTGGCGGCGGTTCCCCGCGAACTGTTCGCGGGGAGCTACTTCCTCCCGGTGGCGGGGAGCGAGCCCACCCGCTACCGCCCGGTGCGCGAGGGCGATCCCGGGTGGCTGGAGGGGGTCTACGCCGATCAGACCCTGGTCACCCAACTCGACGGCACCCTCCGGCCAGGGGACGTGACGGAGGGCACGGTGACGGGGGCGCCCTCGTCGTCGTCCACCCTGCCCTCCCTGGTGCTGGGCATGTGGGACCAGCTCGACGCGGCCCCCGACGACAGGGTGTTGGAGGTGGGGACGGGAACGGGCTACTCGACGGCCCTCGGGGCGCACCGCCTCGGGGACACCCGACTCACCAGCGTCGAGTACGACCCGGTGGTCGGCGAAGCCGCCGCAGCCGCGCTGAAGACGGCGGGGTTCGCCCCGCGCCTGATCGTCGGGGACGGACTGCGGGGCGACCCGGACGGAGGGCCGTACGACCGGCTCATCGCCACCTGCTCCGTCCGGTACCTCCCGTTGCCGTGGCTCCACCAGGTGCGGCCGGGCGGTCGGATTCTGGTGACCCTGTCCGGCTGGAGCTACGCCAACGCCCTCGCAGTGCTGGAGGTGACCGGCCCGGGGCAAGCCAAGGGCCGGTTCCTTCCCGGCTACACCAGCTTCATGATCGCCCGGCCGCACGACCGCCCGCCCCGCTCGACCCTGTCCCTGCTGCCCGGTGAGGAGCGTGCCACCCTGGTCGATCCGGCGGTGCTCGACACCTGGACCGGTGGTTGGGTCGCCCAACTCGCGGCCCCCGCCGCCGAACGCATGGGGGCGGGATCGGAACAGATCCTCTGGGACGTGTCCACCGGCTCGCAGGCCCGTACCGCACCCGCCCCCGACGGCGGCTGGACCGTCGTGCAGCGCGGCCCGGTGCCGCTGTGGGACGCGGTCGAAGAAGCGGTGCGTCGCTGGCAGGCCGCTGGAGGACCCCACCAGGAGGGCTTCGGGATCACCGTCTCCGCCCTCCGCCAGCGGGTGTGGCTCGGCTCGGAGGACGGCCCGGGCTGGAACCTGCCCGTCTGACGTGCCCATCGACGTCGCCGAGAACGTGTGGATCGGGGCCGGTGCCACCGTCCTGCCCGGGGTCAGCATCGGTCGGGACGCGGTGGTCGCCGCCGGCGCGGTCGTCGCCGACGACGTACCGGCGGCGAGCCTGGTGACCGGGGGCAAGGCGACCGTGCACCGGCGGTGGTGATCGAGCCCCGCCGATCAGGGCCGGGCGGCGGCTGACCGCACCAGGTCCGCCGGGTCGGTGTTGGCGCCGCACAGCACCACGGCGATCCGCTCGCCCTCGCGGGGCCGGTAGCCGCCGCTCGTCGCGGAGGCCCCGGGGTCGGCCGACGGCTCCCGCCCCGGGGCGGTGAGCCCGGCCAGGGCGGTGGCCGCCCCGTGCTCGACGACGAGACGGCGGTGGTCCCACAGGGCCTGCCGGGCCCGGACGATCTCCGCGTCCGGGACCAGCACGGAACGGACGTCGCCCTGCTGCGCCGCGGCCAGGGCGGCGGCGGAGGCGCGGCGGGCGCCGAGCGAGTCGGCGGCGACCGAGTCGACCGGGACGTCGACCGGGCGGCCGGCCTCGACGGCGGCGTGCAGGGCACGGGAGCGCTCGGGTTCCACGGCGACGGTGCGGATGCCGTGGTGCCGCGCGGCGGTGGCCACCCCGGCGAACAGTCCGCCGCCGCCGACCGCGACGACCACCGTGTCCAGGTCGGGCACCTGCCGGTGGATCTCCTCCAGCAGGGTCCCGGCGCCGGCGGCGATCAGCGGGTGGTCGTAGGCGTGCGAGGTGAGCGCGCCACTGGTGGCGGCGTACTCCTCGCAGGCGGCGAGGGCCTCGGCGTACTCGGTGCCGATGAGCCGGACCTCGGCGCCGTACTCGCGGAGCCGCGCCACCTTGACCGCCGGGGCGGTGCGGGGCAGGAAGACGGTCGCCCGGACGTGCTGCTGCCCGGCCGCCCAGGCGCAGGCCAGCCCGGCGTTGCCGCCCGAGGCGATGGTCACTCCCGCGTCCGGCAGGGTGCCCGCCTCCCGGTGGGCCCGGAGGAAGTTCTGCGCGCCGCGGGCCTTGAAGCTGCCGGTGTGCTGCATCGACTCCAGCGCGAGCCACACCCCGCCCGGTCGCCCCGCCCCGTCCGCGTCGAACCCGTGGCGGGCGGCGGTGACCTCGCCCGGATCGGTCGGGGTCAGGGCGACGGGTCGGACGCGTCCGGCGATCCGGTGGGCTGCGGCCTCGACGTCGCCGTAGGTGAGCTGGTGCACGGTGCTGCTCCTGCGGAGAGGGGGTGGACGGGTCCCATCGTCGCCCATCGGCGGCGGCCGGCACCCGGCGCCCCGGGCGGGACAGCGGCGGAGACCGGCTGCGGCACCATGGTCGGCATGCAGAGACGATCGGAGCGGCAGCGGAACGCGTCCCGCCTCTGGCGGGAGCACTGCCGCGCCCCCTTCCCCGCCGGCCTCCGCGGCACCGTGCTCGGGGGAACGGACCTGGTGCTGCTCGACGCCGACGTCGCCGGCTGCGTCTCCACCTGGCTGGGCGACCGCGGAACCCTCGACCCGGGGCGCACCCGCATCCTGCGGCGGTGCGTCAAGGAGCTGGACCGGGTCCTCCCCGAGCTGACCGGGTCGGCGGAGATCCGGTACTACGGGCGTCTGCGTCGGCTCGCCCTCCTCGTGCTGACGGCGGCGGAGGACGTCACCGGCGGCACCCCGGGGGTCCTTCGGGAAGGGGACGGGACGCGGTGATCGCCCGATCCGCGGCGGTGAACCGGCCCGTCCTCCGGTTTCGAGGCATGGAATTCTTCAACGCCCCCCGCTAGGCTTCGTGTTGCTCATTCGAGAGACCAATAGAGCGCTGGCGACGTGTCCGATGGGGGGCAGTGCTCCCATCTCGATACGCAGTGAGCGCCATGAGTCTCTAATCGTCGCAGAGCCTCAGCAAGCCATCGAAGTCGGTGGTCGAGCTGAGGCTGCCTGCCGACTGGTCGACCACCCTGGTGAAGGGATCGACCCGTGAGGCTCTCTTTTCCCGTTCGGGTGCTCCTCGTGCTCCTGTCCTTCGTGTCCTCGCTGCTGGTGGCAGTGGTGGCGGGGGTGCTTTCGCGCGAGACAGGAGCGACGGTGGCCGGTGCGACGCTGTACGGAGGCGGCGCCTTCGTCGCCTGGATGACGCTGAGCATCACCGTGTTGACGGCGCTCGGCCTCTTCGCGCAACAAGCGCATTCCGGCGAGTAGCCGCCGTCCGACGACCGGGAGCGCGGCGAGGGACGCTGGTCCTCCCCGTCGGGCGTGCGGTCGAGCAGGGGTTCCGTGGAGTGCGCCGCCGTGGCGCGCGGTCGATCCGTCCGCGCGCCACGCGGGTGCGGTGCGGGCGGAAGCGCTCACTGGCCGCCGGGCCCGACGGGCCGGGGCGACCGCCCCGCCGGGCCCGGCGGACGCCCCGGCCCCTACGCCTCCGGGAGCGTCGCCTCCGTCAGCCGGTACAGCCCGGGCAGCGGCACCTTGACGGGCTCCTGGGTGGTGCGGGCGATCACCACGACCACGGGCTCCTCCGGGTCCGGGTTCTCCTCGCGGTGCGGGACGAACGGCGGCACGAGGACGAAGTCCCCCGGGCCCGCGGCGATCCGCACCTCCTGGGTGCCGTCGTGGAAGACGAACACGGGGTGCCCGCTGACCACGTAGATCCCCGCCTCGGAGTCGCCGTGGTGGTGGTCGTCCGTCGCGCTGAGCGGGGGGTTCTCCACCAGGCCCATCCAGAGTCGGCGCGAGCCCACGGTGCTGCCGCTGAGCGCGGTGTGGCCGTCCAACTCGCCGGCGCGGACGTGGCGGACGCGGTCGTTCAGCGGTTCGGGTGCATGCGCGGGGGCGGTCATGGCGGGAGCCTCCTCGGGATCGGCGGTCGCTCTCCGGTACGGACACCAGGTTGGGTCCCAGCCGGCAGGGACAGCAAGCACGATTGCCGGAGCGGCAAACCGTGCGCCGTGCGGGGTCGAACGCTCCCGCCCGCCGGACGAACCGTCCTACCGGCCGCTCGTCGGCTTCGGCAGTCATATCCCTTTAACGGAATTTGATATTCCTGAACGCTTCCCTTCGTTGGGTGATCGAACCTCCTCCGTTTTCTGATTCAGCGATGCGTGAGGAGCGGCCCGAGGGGGATGCGGGCGATGTGCGTGCGGAGGCGGGAACGGCCCGGAAGGGCAGGCAAATGCCCCTGTCATGCGGTGGGGGAAATCCGATCGGTTCGGTCGACCGACGGAAGGACTGCGGAACCCGTGGCTCCTCCACTAGGCTTTTCGGCATGGGTCTTGAGGGGTGGGGGTTGGTGGTCGGCGTCGTCTCCGCGGTCGCGGCGGTCGTCCCGATCTGCATCGAGTTGTACGGCCGATTCACCCGGGGAAGGACCTCCGCCCCCGCCCCGCCGGTCGTGAATCCGGGCGGTGAATACGACGTGTTCGTTTCCTACGCCGAGGCGGACCGCGGAACGGCGGAAACACTGGCCGACCGACTGCACGCCGAAGGGCTGCGTGTCTTTCTCGCCGAATGGATCGGCCCCGGTCTCGTGGAGAGCCTGGAAAAGGAAGCGGCCCTGAACGCCTCGACCAACGGAATCCTCGTCTTCAGTGCCACGACCATGAACGACACCGCGATCCGCGACGAGTACGCCGCGCTGATCGGCCGGGCGCACACCGGCGGTCGACTGTTCGTCCCCGTACTGGTGGAGGACGTGGAACTACCGCCCTTCGCCCGCATCCGCCGGCCGGTGGACCTACGGGAGCCGGGCAGCACGCGGTTCGACCAGGGACTCGCCGCGCTGGTGCGGTCCTTGCAGCCCCGGAGTGATGCCACCTGATCGACGTCTTCCTCTCCTACCCCCACGAGGACGCCGGGTGGGTCCGCGAGCTGGCCGGCGCCCTCGCCCGCCGCGGGCTGAGGGTCTTCTTCGACGAGTGGGACGTCCTCCCCGGCGACGTGGTCGTCCACCGCACCGACCGTGCGATCGACGAGACCGCGTGCGCCATCGTGGTCATCAGCCCGGCAACCACCACGTCACCGCGCGCCCTCGACGAATACGCGGCCCTGGCCACGGCCGGAGCCATGCGGAACCTACGGTTCATCCCCGTACTGATCGGCGGCGCCGACCCCCCGCCCTTCGCCGCCAGCCGGGTCTGGCGCGACTTCAGCAACGTGGACGAACGGGAGTACGAGAGCAAGGTCGAGGACCTCTGCGCGGCCATCCTGGGGGAGACGGCACCGGAGGCACCGGCCGCCGCCCCCGGTACACCGCCGCTGCACGCGGAGAACCTGGCCGCGGCGCTGCCCTCGGCCCCCCGCCCCCTCACCGCGCCGGACCGACCCGCCCTGGTGCTCTGCCACGCCCGGGCCGACACGGCGTACGGACTGGCGCTCGCCGCCCAACTGCGGACCGCGGGGCTGTCCGTCTGGTCGGCCGCCGACCTGCGGCCCGGGGACCCCCAGTTCTGGACCGTCCGGCGGCAACTGGCCTTCGCCACGGCCGTGGTGGTGCTGATGTCACCGCACTCCCAGGACTCCGACGACATCACCAGCATGATCCTCGAAGGAATGCTGCACCAGCGGCCCTTCTTCCCGATCCTGCTGGAAGGACGACGCAACTACCACCTGGCCCACACCTGGTACGTCGACGCACGGGACGGTCGGCTGCTGGGCCCGGACGAACTCGACCTGCTGAGGGAACTGTGCACCGGGGCGGACCCCGGCCGCCCGGAAGCCCCCGCCCCGGTGTTCCCGGCCCCGCCCGCCGGACCGGCGGTGGGGGCGGTACGGGTGCCGCTGGGCGCCTCCCTCGAACGTCTGGGCGGCTACCTGAGCGCCGGGGAGTTCGCCCACGCCGACCTCCAGACCACCGCCGTCGTCCTGGAAGCGGCGGGTCGGGTCGCCGAGGGGTGGGTGGGCGCCCGACACATGCGCGGCCTCCCCACCGAGGTACTGGCCGGCATCGACGCGGTGTGGGCCGACCACACGCACGGGAGGCAGGGGCTGCGCGCCCAGGCGGCGCTGGCCCCGGTGCGGCGGGCGCGGCACGCGGACTTCCTCGGGCTCTCGGTGGCCTGCGGCTGGCGCGGCTCCCCGGACGCCCCCGTGCCGGCGAGCTACGGCGAGTTCGTCGGACTGGCGGGTCCGGGCCCTCGCACGGGCTTCTTCCCCACCCTGCGCCACCCGCAGAACGAACGCTTCCTCGACTGGTACGACCAGTGGACCGCCACCGTGCTCGCCGTCCATCTGCGGTCCCGGAACGAAAGGGGCGGCAAGTGAACCTGGCCGTCTTCGTGATTGCGTTCCTCGTGACCGGAAGCCTCGGCAACGTGGACGGGAAGTACCTGCCGGTGCTCCTGTTCGGCATCGCCGTCCTGGTCCGCCGCTTCGTCCGCCTCCAGCGCCTGAGCCGGGAACGGGGCGAGGAACTGAAGGGCGGCGGCTGCGTGGAGTGGGGCCTGCTGATGTCCCTGATCCCCCTGACCGGCAAGGAGTTCGCAGAGTTGGACCTCCATCCCCTCACCCTCGTCCTGGGCGTCCTCCTGGTCGCCGTGCTGGTGCTCGTCGCCCTCCTGGCCTGGCGCGGCTACGTCACCGTTCCCCCCGGTCACGTCGGGATCGTGAGCCGCATCCGGGGCGCCAGCGATCCGGAGTTCCGGCACATCACCCCGCACGACACCCGGGGGATCCTGGCGCGCACCCTGCTCCCGGACCGTTCCCGATGGCTGATGCCCTTGACGTACGAGGTCGAATTCGTGCCCCGGACGGAAGTGGCCGAGGGGAAGATCGGAGTGGTCACGGCCAAGGCGGGGAGGACCCGACCGGCGAACCGTGCCGTGGCCCGGTCCGTGGCGTGCGACCACTTCCAGGACGGCCAGGCGTTCCTGCTGGGCGGCGGGGAACAGGGCAAGCAGGTCGACACGCTGGCCCACGGCCAGACCTACGACATCAACACCAGGCTCTTCGAGGTCGAGCAGGTGGACCGCGTCCTCGTCCCCAAGGGCACCATCGGTCTGGTGAGCGCGAGGACGGGCGGGAACAGGCCGACCGTCAGCACCTTCGGCCCGCACGTGGAGTGCGACAACTTCCAGGACGGCGCCCGGTTCCTCGAAGGCGGCGGCGCGCAGGGAACCCAGTTGGCCGTTCTGAAGGGGGACGCGTCCTACGACATCAACCCGGCGCTGTTCAACGTCATCACGACCGACAACGCCTATCAGAACGGCCAGGGGCTGATGCCCTACCACCTCAACCAGGTCTACATCCCTCCCGGCTACACCGGTGTGGTGATCACTCTGGACGGTGCCGAGCAGGAGTCGTCCGACCGGCTCGGGCCGCGCGTTCCCGGACACCAGGGATTCCAACTCCCCTGGGTGTTCCTCCAGAACGGTGGTTGGCGGGGGGTGCAGGAGGAGACCCTCCGCGAAGGCACCCGCTGTGACCTCAACCCGTACTTCGTCTACGTCGTCCTGATCCCGACGCGCATCCTCGTCCTGGAATGGAACGACAAGACCCCGGAGGAGTCCCGGAACTACGACGTGCACCTGGAGCGGATCGTGGTCACCGTCCAGGGCTACCGGCTGTTCGTGGAGATGAGCCAGACGCTACAGATCCGGCCGGAGTCCGCGCCCACCCTGGTCAGCAGGAACGGCACCCGGGACCTGGCCGCCCTCGGCGGCCTCGACACGGACCCGGTGCCCGTCCAGCGGTTCGTGGAACGGGTGCTGGGCGCCCTGGTCGTCTCGTACTTCAGCGGGATCGCCGCCGCCTCCACCATCAAGGAGTTCCTGGAGACCTACGCCGAGACCCGGACCGACCTGTCCGCGCAGGTGAAGAGGGCGCTGAACGAATGGGGAGTGGACGCCAGGGGCACCACCCTCGGGGAGTTCCGGGCCGAGGACCCGATGCTCAACGAGGAACTCAAGAGGCCGGCCCACGAACAGTTGCAGGGCGAGGTCCTCGACCTGCAACTGGCCAACGCGGAACGCGAGGACGCCATCGACCAGGTCCGCGTGGAGGCCGAGAAGCGGCGGTTGAGGATGGACATCGAGGCTCGGGTCGGGGTGCTGGGAATCGACTACTACATGGTGCTGGCGATGCTCCAGGAGATCACCAAGGCGCCCGTTCCCCAGTACCTCAGCGGCAGCGACATCTCCGCCTACCTGGAGACCCAGCCGATGGCGCGGCTGATGGACCTGTTGGACAAGGTGAAGGGTCTGAAGAGGGAAGCGGCCGTCGAGCCAGGTGCGGCACGCCCCTCGCTGACCGAAGGGGACGCCCCGCAGGCCGCCGCCCCGGCCCGGGACACCCCGGAACCGGGGGGCGCCTCCCCGGACGCCCCGGGAGGCGCCGGGTAGGGGCCCCGGCCGGCGGTCGGCGGACCTCACCAGTGGGTCAGGTCGACCAGGTGCGCGCAGTGCGGGTCGGCGGTGTCCACGGTCCAGCGCTCGGTCTCGGTGATCAGCGAGGGCAGGGCCGCCAGCAGGGCGGTGACGGCGCCGGAGGTGCGGGTGTCCGCGGCGATGACGTCGGGGAAGTCCTCCGCGCTGAGGTAGAGCCGCAGCCGGTCCTCGCTGAGGGCGAGGAAGCCGCACAGCCGGGTGCCGGGAGCTTCGACGGGGAGGGGTGCGGCGAGCGTGCGCAGCATTCTCAGCACCTCGTCCTCGGGGACGGGCGGGGCCACGGGCACCTTCCTCGGGTCCACCGGGACGAGGAGCATGCCCAAGGTCTCGCCGACCCGGGAACCCGAGTGGAGCCGGGTCCGGGAGAGCAGCGTGCGCAGCTGCCCGACGAGGTGGTGGGCGGTGAGGTGCTCGCCGTCCGTCCGGAGCGGGAACTCGTAGGCCACCAGGTCCTTCCGGTCGACGGACCCCCGTGGGCCGACGACGATCCGGATCGATTCGGCGGAGCGGGGCCCCGGCAGCACGCCCCGCAGATGGGCCTGCTCGGCGAAGGGCGTGTGCACGTGGTGGAGGAGCAGCGCGACGAGCTCCGCCTGGTGTTCGACCACCTCTGCCCGGTTGAGGCTCATCCGGCGGCCCCGTCCTCGCTCCGGCCCGCACCCGACGACGGGCCCAGCAACGTGTCGATCATCCGGCGGAGGCGACCGGCGTCGACCGGGCCGATCCGGCCGGCCGCGATGGCGCCCTCCCGGTCGAGGACGATCGTCGTGGGGAGGCCCTGCACGGGGATGTGCCCCTTGGGGAAGCGGAGCAGCAGCTTGCCGTGGGGGTCGTACAGGCTCGGATAGCCCACCTCGAACGCTGCGGCCGCGCTCCTGCCCCGGTCACGTGTGTTGATTCCGACGAACTCCACTCCCCGGGAACGGGTTTCAGCGGCGACCTCGGCGAGGTGCTTGGCCTCGGCGCGGCACGGTGGACACCAGGAGCTCCAGGTGTTGATGACGACGACCTTGCCCCGGTACGCCGGCCCGGAGAGGTCCAGTTTCCCGCCGTCCACGGTCGCCCCGGAGAGCGCGGGTACCCGGTCCCGACTCCCCTCGGCGAAGGTGCGGGTGCCGTCCGAGTGTGAAGTGACCGCATCCGTATCGGAGTTCGAACCCGAGTCCGAGGTGCAGGCGCTGAGGGGGAGCAGGAGGGCGAGGGCGGTGGTGGCGAGTGCGGCGCGGGGGGCGGTGGCCATGCGGGGAGTCTGGCATGGGTCGGCGCCGGGGCCGCGGGGGGCGGGTGTTGGTGGGGGAGGGGAAATCCGGTTGTGCGCCGGGCGGGCATCGGCTTGGGTGCGGGGCGTGACTGCCGTGAACGCTCTGGTGCGCCCCGATCGTTACCCCCGCTCCTCCCGTTACGACCCCGGGTGGGTCCTCGACCTCGACATGGGACCCCATCCGTTGTGGTTGCTGGAGGACCTCGCCGGGGACCTCGACCTGCGTCCGGGGATGCGGGTGCTCGACCTCGGCTCGGGCAAGGGCGCCTCCTCGGTGTTCCTCGCCCGCGAGTACGGGGTGCGGGTCGTCGCCGCCGACTGGTGGATCGCCCCCGAGCGGGCGGCGGCCGTCTTCGCCGGGGCCGGGGTCGCGGAGTCGGTGGAGGCGGTGCGGGCGGAGGCGCACGCCCTGCCGTTCGAGGAGGGCAGCTTCGACGCCGTCGTCAGCATCGACGCGTTCGAGTACTTCGGTACGGCCGACACCTATCTGCCGTACCTGCTGCGCTTCCTGCGTCCGGGCGGTCAACTCGGCGTGGCCACCCCATCGTTGACCCGGGAGGTGCGTGAGCTCGGGGCGGTCCCGGCCCATGTCGAGCGGGTGGTGGGCTGGGAGGCGATGGCCTGGCACACCACCGAGTGGTGGCGCTTCCAGTGGGCGACCACCGGCCTGGTGGACGTCACCTCGGCCCGCTCGCAGCCGGACGCCTGGCAGGACTGGCTGCTGTGGACCCGGGCCTGCGTCGAGCGCCGGCCGGAGACCCGGGACGCCCGGCAGCCGGTGCTCGACATGCTCGTTGAGGACCGCGGGGAGTTCCTCACCTTCGCCCTGCTGACCGCCCGCAAGCACTGAGCGCGCACCCCTCGCCGGTGGTTCCCGGGGGCGGGCGCGGGGAAGGGTGGTCCGGAAGCGGGCCGCCGGGACGGTGGCACGGCAGGGCCGGAAGCGGGTGGGACAGAGGTGGGACCGTCGAACGGTGGCGAGCGCGGCGCACGCCGCGCGGGCGACCCCCCGCGCGGTGCGTTCCGGACGGGCGGGGCGCGGGGCGCGGTGAGGCGCTGGGTGCAGCGGGCGTCGACCACGCGGGCGTTCGTCCGGGTGGCCCCGACCGTGCTGCCCGCGGTCGACCGGGCGGTGCACCGACTCAGCGGGGGCCGGACCTTGCTCAGCGAGGTGCTGCTGCCCAGCGTGATGCTGGTGGCCACGGGTGCGCGGACGGGCCTGCCGCGGCGGACGCCGTTGGCGTGGGTGCCGGAGCGCGACGGCACCTGGCTGCTGATCGGCTCCAACTTCGGTCGGGCGGAGCATCCGGCCTGGTCGGCGAACCTGCTGGCGCACCCGCGGGCGCGGGTGTACTGGGCGGGCGGGCCCGCGGAAGGCGTGGGGGTGGTGGCCCGGCTGTTGACGGGCGCCGAGCGGGAGGCGGCGTGGAGCGCCGCGGTGCGGCTGTGGCCGCCGTACGCCACCTACCGGTCGCGGACCGCTCGGGAGATCCGGGTGTTCCGGTTGGCCCGGGGGGAAGGGGGTGCCGGGCGGTGAACCGGGGGTCCCGGTGTCGTGGCGATGGGGTGGTGGGTTCGGGGAGGGGTGCGGCGACCGGGCGGGTGCCGGTCCGTGCGGGGTGCTACTTGGTGGGCTTGCGGCCCGTGATGCCGAGGTGGACGAGCAGGGCCAGGTTCGGCTTCAGTTCGGCCTGCTTGACGCCCCAGGTCGTGAAGCCGCGCTGGTGGCCGGCGACCGCGGTGAGCATGGTGACCAGGGAGCCCGCGATGGCCGCCGGGTTGACGTCCTTGTCGACGCGTCCCTTGGCCTGGAGGTCCTTCACGGTCGCCGTCAGGGCGCTGGTGACCGGGTTCAACACGCGTAGCCGGATGCGGGCGAACCGCTTGTCGCCCTCGGCGGCGGCCAGGTCGATGACCCGCAGGATCGCGTCGTTGCGGCGCCAGAAGTCCAGGAATCCGTCGACGAGTTCCTGCGCGGTCTGCCAGCCCGCCCGGCCTGCCCAGGAGCGGCCTTCGAGCAGTCCGCCGAGCGCGGCGGCCTCGGCGGCGACCTCGTCGGCGATCTCCAGGACCGCGCCTTCCACATCCGGGAAGTACTGGTAGAAGGTCGCCGGCGAGGTGCCCGCCTTGCGGGCCACGTCGATGACCTTCACGTCGCGGTACGGGGAAGAGCTGAGCATTTCGCCCAGGCGGTCCAAGAGGTTCTGGCGGGTCGCCTGGCCTCGTCGTCCGGCCACCCGGCCGTCGACGGTTCTCACCTGTCCTGTCATGTCGTCAGCTTACCGAGGGGGCTTCGGAGCGCGATTCGGCCGACTGCAAATGGGGTCCCCCCTGTTCGGGGGGCGCGTTCGGGGGCGCACGGCAGGTGTCCGGAGCGGGGCCCGATGGCGATCGGCGGAGCGTTTTCCTTGGTGGTGCACGGCCTCCGGGTGCGGGGTGCGCGACACCGGTGGGCGGGCCGTTGAAATCGGAAGGATTCGCTGGTCACCCCTGGTGGACGGGGTCCGATTTAGGGTGCAGGGTGACGTTTGGCGTAGATTGCAAGGAGTGTGGGTTCACGGGAAGGTTGCGGTGATGGTCGGGTTCACCGAGGGGGTGCCCTGCTGGGCCGAGGCGATGTTGCCCGACCTGGCCGCGGGGAAGCGGTTCTACGGAGAGCTGTTCGGGTGGACGTTCGACAGCGGCGGCTATGCGCGGGCTTTCCACCGGGAGCGTTCGGTGGGCGCCCTGGTCCACAAGCGGGACGGTCGGATGCCGACCGTGTGGACGGTGTACTTCGCCGCCCCCGACCTCGCGGGAACGGTGCGCCGGGTGCACGCGGCCGGCGGACGGGTGGTGGCCGGTCCGCAGCCGGCCGGTGACGGGACGGCGGCCCTGGCCGCCGATCCGGAGGGTGCCGTCTTCGGGCTCTGGCACAGCGTCGGGCACCCCGGCTTCGACCGGCAGCAGCAGGTGATGTCGTTCTGCTGGGCGGAGGTGTACGCACGGGACGCCGCGGTGGTGGACCCGTTCTACGCGGCGGTGTTCGGCTACGGCGCCACCGATCTGGGTGAGGGCGGACAGCTGCGGGTGTGGTCACCCGCGGGGAGTGCGCCCGGCCCGGACGCCGCGGTGGCCGGACGCATCCTCATCGGCGACAGCTTTCCGCCCGAGATGCCGTCACACTTCCTGGTCTACTTCAGGGTCCCCGACTGCGACGCCGCCGCCGCGACCGTCGTCCGTCTCGGGGGCCGCGTCCAACTGGCGCCCACCGACACCCCCTACGGCCGGATCGCCGTCTTCGCCGACGACCAGGGTGCCGACTTCGGGGTCCTCCAGGACGACGAGGACCGTACGCCGCCCGCGGACGACCCGGAGGCAACCCAGGAGTGCGACGTGCTCGCCGATCCCGGCCCCGGGGGCGGGGCGACGGGCGGTTCCGCGGACCGGCCGCAGGGTACGGGGGAGGATGCGTAGCGACGCGGGTGGGCCGGCGGGCAGGAGGCGGGGGAGTGGTGAAGGCTCGCGGGAGACTGAGTCGTGCGCCACATCCGAGGCCCGGCGCGGGAGGTCGGGGCCCCCGGCGCACCGGGTCGAGTGCCGCACGTCACGTGGTGGACCGTCAGGCGCCCGACGGGAAGGGGGCGGCGTGCGGCGAATGGGATGACTAGTCGTAGACATCCCGTTTCGTCCTCGGGTTCGCAACAGGCCCCCGGGGCAGGAAGAATCGGGGTGCGTGCCGCCCTGGCGGTTCGGTGGTGAGACGCTGCACGGGGTCGTGTTCGCGGAGGCGGCCCGTACGGGGAGGTGGCAGGCAAGTGGTGGATCAGCTGACACAGCATGATCCGAGACGGATCGGCCCGTTCGAGGTGCTGGGGCGGCTCGGTGCCGGCGGCATGGGGCTCGTCTACCTCGCCCGCTCGGCCTCCGGTCGACGCGTCGCGATCAAGACCGTGCGGACGGAGCTCGCGGAGGACCAGCTCTTCCGCGTCCGCTTCACCCGTGAGGTGGAGGCCGCCCGGGCCGTTTCCGGCTTCTACACCGCCGCCGTGGTGGACGCCGACCCTCGGGCCGCCGTGCCGTGGCTGGCCACCGCCTACGTGCCCGCCCCCTCCCTCGAAGAAATAGTGAACGAGTGCGGGCCGATGCCCGCGCAGGCCGTGCGCTGGCTCGCCGCCGGGGTGGCCGAGGCGCTCCAGTCCATCCACGGCGCCGGGCTGGTCCACCGCGACCTGAAGCCCTCCAACGTGCTCGTCGTCGAGGACGGGCCCCGGGTCATCGACTTCGGCATCGCCAGCGGGGTGTCCAACACCCGGTTGACGATGACCAACGTCGCGGTCGGCACCCCCGCCTACATGTCACCCGAACAGGCGAAGGACTCCCGCAGCGTCACCGGCGCCAGCGACATCTTCTCCCTGGGCTCCACCCTGGTGTTCGCCGCCACCGGCCACGCCCCGTACCACGGGGCCAACCCGGTCGAGACGGTGTTCATGCTGCTGCGCGAGGGCCCCGACCTGACGGGGCTGCCCGACGAGCTGCGGCCCCTCATCGAGTCCTGCATGCAGCCCGACGCCCCGGCCCGCCCCTCGCCCGCCGACCTCCAGGCCCAACTCGCCCCCCACCTGTTCGGCTCCGGCTCCGACGACAGCGGCACCGCGTCCGCCTGGCTGCCCGAGCGGGCCACCAGCCTGATCGAGGCCCGCCGCGGCGGGCGCACCCAGGCCGCCCAACTCCCGGCCCCCGCCCACCCGCAGGCCCCGCCGCACGGCCACGGCGCGCCCCCCGCCCAGGGCGGCGCCCGCGGCGGCCGGGGCCGGGGCGCCCCCGGCGTACCGCCGCCCCCGCCGCACGCCCCGCCGCTGCCGCACCAACCGCCCCCCGGCCCCGACGCCCACCCCGACCGGCACCCCGCCGAACCCGGACGGCACGCCGCCGGCCACGGCGGGGTGCGGCTCGCCGGCGCCCGGGTGCCCATCGGCCCCGGACCCCGGGTCGCCGACGCCCGCCCGGCCCACGCCGGCTCCCCCGAGGCCCAGCTCTCCGGGCACTGGTCGCGCTCCGCCGCGGCCGGCCCGGGCGCCGTCGCCGAACCCGCCGCCCCGCCCCGCCCCGCGGCCCCGCCACCGGCCGGCGGCGCCGGCTGGCGCCCCTGGCGGTTCCGGATGTCCAACGACGTGTGGGGCACCCCCGCCGTCGACGGCGACCTCGTGTACGTCACCTCCTTCGAGGTGCACGCCCTCGACGTCGCCACCGGCCGCCGCCGCTTCAAGACCCGCGACGTGGCCTGGTCCATGGCCGTCTCCAGCGGCCGGGTCATCGCCTCGGACGGCCCCACCCTCTACGCCCTCGACGCCCGCGAGGGCACCGACCTGTGGCGCCTGTCCGCGGACGGCTGGGTGTACGCGCTCCGCGCCGACCGGGGCACCGTCGTCACCGCCACCCGCGGCGGCGCCGTCCAGGCGTGGGACGCCTCCGGCGGGCAGAAGCTGTGGGAGGTCACCGGGGTCCAGACCGACTTCGAGACCGCCGAGGCGGGCCCCGCCCTCCACGACGACACCGTCTACGTCTGGCACGACGCGCGGCTGCGCGCCCTGGCCGCCCGCACCGGGGAGGAACGCTGGTCCTACCCGATCGGCGACGCCGCCTCCTGCGGCGGGGTGCCCGTCCGGGTCACCCACGCCCCCGACGGCCACGTCTACGTCGCCGCCGGCACCCGCGTCCTCGCCCTGGACACCGCCACCGGTCGGGTGCGCTGGCACTTCGAGGCCCCCGCCGCCTTCCTGGCCCCGCCGGCCTTCGCCCCCGGCCCCGCCGTCACCGGCGGCGGCGTCTACCTCGCCGACTACCTGGGCACCGTGTACGCCCTCGACCCGGCGGACGGCCGCGACCGCTGGCGCATCGCCACCGAACCCCGCTCCTCCGCCGAACCCGTGCTGGTCGCCGACGGACACGTCCACGTCGGCAGCGGACGCGGTCTCTACACCCTCGACGCGGTGACCGGCACGCCCAAGTGGCGGTTCCAGGCCGGCGGGGACGTGGTGGGCACCCCGGTCGTCGCCGAGGGCCGCATCCACTTCGGCTCCACCGACCACCTGCTGTACACGCTCAAGGCGGACGACGGCCGACTGCGCTGGAAACTGGCCACCGGAGGGGAGATCACCGGCGCCCCGGTGGTCCAGGCCGGGGTGGTCTACGCGTGCAGCAAGGACCGCTGCGTGTACGCCCTCGACGCGGAGAAGGGCACCGGCACCGCCCGTCACGGCTGAGGCCCCCGGCCCGGTCCGTCCCACGGGGTGGACCACCGGGACGGGCGGGGCGGTGGACCGGCGGGCGCCGCCCGCCGCGGGGACAATCGCCCCATGCCCTCCACGACGTCCACCGCCGGGCCGGCCCCGGGCGAACCGCACCGCAGCCTCCTGCCCGCCCTGCTGGCCGCCGGCCGGCCGCACCGGCTGGCCCTCGCCGGCGGGTGGGCCGCCCGCGCCCACGGCCTGGTCGACCGGGCCAGCCGGGACGTGGACCTGGCCACCGCCGCCGCCGCTCCGCTCGCCGAGGTCACCACCGCCGTCCGCACCGCCCTGGAACACCGCGGCTGGACCGTGACCGCCGAGGAACGCGGACCGCTGGCCGCCCGGCTCACCGTGGCCGTACCGGAGCCGCCCGGCGCACTCGCCCCGCTTCCGAGCGCCCCGGACTCCGCCCCCGTGGGCGTCCACCTCTACAAGGAGGTGCTGTGGCACCCGCCGGTCGGCACGCCCCTCGGGCTGGCGTTGGCGCTGGAGGACCTGATCGGGACGAAGGTGCGGGCACTCGCCGACCGGGGGTTGGCCCGCGACCTGGTCCACGTGCACGCCGTCGCCGACCGCTGGAGCCGCCTCGACCTAGAGGAACTGGGCCGCCGGCACGCCCCCGACACCTTCGACCCGCGCGACCTCCAGGCCCGGCTGGCCGGCGCCGCCTGGCTCGACGACCGGGAGTTCCGCGCCTACGGACTGGGGCGCCGGGCGACCGCCGAACTGCGTGCCTGGGCCGGGGAGTGGGGCGACGAGATCGCCGAACGACTCGTCGAGGGGGAGCCGCCGACCGAGGAACCCGACTGAACCTCAGCCGCCCGGCGGCGGTTCGGGCGGCGGCTCCCCGCGCGGCGGCACCGTCCCGTAGCGGGCGCGGGCGGGGCGCCGACCGGACATCACGGCCGCGCCCAGCAGGAGCAGCAGCCCGCCGCCGAGCCCGCCGACGACACCCCAGCCGAGCCCCCGACCGTCGCTGGTGACGGCCAACTCGCCCATCGCCTGCCCCGTGCGGACCATCCACAACACGGTGAACCCGAGCACCACCACCCCGGCCACGGCCACCGCGAGCCGGGAGCGGAGCACCACCCCGACCAGGGCCAGCACGGCAGCGGCCAGGAAGGGCAGGAACAGGGAGAGGAACAGCTCCGCCCGCGCGTCGCTGACACCTCGGGCGGTGAACAACTCGCCCACCTCGTAGTACCGCCCGGGACGGCCGTCGTACCAGGCACGGAAGGGGCTCCAGACGGCGGCCGTCGCACCGAGGAGGGCGAGGAGCGATCCGAGGACGTTGCGCGCCATCGGTGTCGCCTCCTTCGGCCTCACGCCACCGACGCTACGCCCGGTGCCACGGGTTCGCCAGACGGGGCGGACGCCGCCCCGGACACGGCGGTGCCGTGCCGGCGCGGCGTCCCGGCCGTGGGCCGACCGTCGATCAGGGCCGGTCAGCGACGGTTCCCCGGCGCTTCGCCCCGCGGCCGTGCCGGGCCGCGGTCGGCCCTCAGCGGACGCCGGTGGCGTGCTGGTCGGCGACGCGAGCCTGGCCCCCGGTCGCGTGCTGGTCGAGGGGGCGGACCTGGACGCCCTCCTTGCCGCCGGTGGCGTGCTGGTCGGCTGTCGCGACCCCCGACGCGCCGAGGGCCGCCCCGGCGGCGAGGGCGGTCACGGCGAGTAGTTTCGCTGCGCGGATCATGATGGTGTCTCTCCCTGCGGTTGTGGTCACCGGGCGTCCTTCGCCCGGTCGTCGATGCGGGGACCACCGGCGCGGGAACACGACGACAACGAACCGCGGCGGCTCCCCCTCGGTGCCGCCGCGGTTCGTCTTCCCCCGTCCCCCTGTGTGCTTCCCCCGTCTCCCCCCGGTCGGTGCCTCGGGCCTACGGCTTGCCGCCCGTGGCGTGGCTGTCGACGGGCTTGGCCTTGCCGCCGGTGGCGTGGCTGTCCGTGGTCTTGGTCTTGCCGCCGGTGGCGTGGCTGTCCGTGGTGCCCATGACGGGCTCGTCGGTGGCGTGGCTGTCCGTGGGCTTGACCTTGCCGGGCTTCTCGGTGTTGCTCATGGTGCTGAACTCCTGTTTCTGGGAGCCGTTTGCGATGGATCCGTCCGGCAACACCCCCGTCGGGTGCCGGACGAACCGGGTCGGATGGCTGTCCCCAGGGGATGGCCGTCCGCCCGCTCGGTTCGTCCGCCCCCCGCTAAGACGACCCGATGCCCGAATGATGGGCCCGGGCGATAAACGAACGATGAACGCCCCGGTGACCGGAGGATTTCCGGCCGGCCCCGGACCGCCCGGACCTCACCCGGCAGGACGGCCGACGGCGGGCGGGGGGTGCGCCGGCCCGGGGCCGCACCCGCCGCCGTCCCGACCGGTCCCGGGGCTCAGGCCCCGAACCAGCGCCGGACGGCCGCCCGCAGTTCGGCCAGTTCCGCCGCGTCCGGGCGCAGCGAGCCGCAGGCCCAGGCCACCATGCCGTCGGGGCGCACCAGCAGGCCGGTGAGGCCGTCCGGGCCGCCGCGGGCGAGGACCGGGTCGACGGCGCCCTGCCCGGCCGGGAGGGCCGCCGCCGGCGACCGGTCCGCGGTCAGGTCGACCAGCAGGGGACGACCGCTCCGGGCGAGCTCGGCGAGCCGGACCCGCTCCGTCCCGGTGTCCAGCTCCACCTCCAGCTCCGGCGCGAAGCGGCCGACCGCGGGGTGGGGGTCGGTGACGCCCATGTCGTAGCGCACGTCGCTGCCCGCGACCAGGTCGGCGAGGTGCTGGACGACCTGCTCGCCCCGCAGCAGCTCGGTGAGCAGCTCGCGCAGGGCGGCGGCGTCCTCCCCCGGCGCGGTCAGCGCCGCCTGCGCCCGGGCGTTGAGCAGCATGCGCCGGGCGGCGAGGCGGCGCTCGGCGTCGTAGCTGTCGAGCAGTCCCGCGGGGCCGGTGCCGCGCAGGGTCGCGGCCAGCTTCCAGCCGAGGTTGGCGGCGTCCTGGAGACCGAGGTTCAGCCCGGGGCCGCCGCCGGAGGCGTAGACGTGGGCGGCGTCGCCGACCAGCAGGACCCGGCGGTCGCGGAACCGCTCGGCGACCCGGGTGTGGCCGCCGTCCAGTCGACGCAGCACGTGCGGGCCCGCTCCGTCCGGGGCGCCGAGCGGCAGTTCGACGCCGAGGACCCGCTCGACGCTCGACGCCAGCTCGGCCAGCGTCATCGGCCCGTCGGAGGCGGGCTGGTCCCACTCGGTGGTGCTGACCAGCGGCGGGTGGCCGGGGAAGGGGGCGTAGGAGAAGCTGCCCCGGTCGGTGAGGTGGGGCAGGAAGGGCAGGACCGGTGCGCGTCCGGGGATCGCGAGGGCCCCGTTGACCGGGTCGATCCAGTCGGCCGGAACGTCGGCGTGCGCGGTGCGGTTGGTGCGGCGGTCGTAGCCGACGCCGGGGAAGCCGATCCCGGCGAGCTTGCGGAGCACGCTGTGCGCCCCGTCCGCGCCGACCGCGTAGCGGGCGCTCAGCCGTTGCTCGCCGTCGGGACCGGTGACGTCGAGGGTGACCGTCCGTGCGTCCTGGGCGAGAGCGTGCACCCGGTGGCCGCGCCGCAGGTCCACGCCGAGGGCGAGGGCCCGTTCCGCCAGGACCTCCACGATGCGGTGCTGCGGCACGGCCAGGCCGAAGAGCGGGCTGGAGTCCAGCAGGCTGAGGTCGAGGCCGAGCGCGCCGAACATGAAGTAGGCCGAGTTCGGTAACGGCGGCTCCGGGCTGCCGCTGAGCGGCTCGTGCAGCCCCCGGTGGTCCATCAGGCGCACCACCTGCCCCAGCAGGCCGTTGGCCTTCGGCACGGTACTGGGTCGGGGGAGTTGCTCCAGCACGATCGGGCGGATGCCGGCCAGGCTCAGTTCGCAGGCGAGCATCAGCCCGTTCGGGCCGCCGCCCACGACGATCACGTCGGCTGTCACGGTCGGGTCTCCTCGGCGGGTCGGGGGCCGTGCGGCCCCGGTTGCGGGACGGGCAGGCCGGCGGCGAGCTGCTCGAACACCCGGGTGAGGACCGTGTCGAGCGGTTCGGCGGACGCGGAGCGCAGACCGTGTTCGACGGCCACCGCGCTGCCGGCCGCGACGACCGCCGCGACCAGCCTCGGGTGGAGGTCGTGATCGGGGTCGGTGCCGGTGCGCCGAGCGACGGCGGCGGCCAGCGTCCGTTCGGCGGCGGCGCCGGCCTTGACGATCTCGCCGGCCAGGGCCGGCTCGGTCAGCATCAGCCGTACGCCCTCGCGCCACCGCGGGTCCTGCGGAACGGAGTCGGGCGGTGCGAACCGGCCCAGGACGGCGCGGCGGAGCGCTTCCCACAGCGGCTCGTCGGCCGGCCGGGCGAGCAGGTCCTCGGCGACCCCGGTCATCCGCTCCAGGTGGCTGTGGGCGATCGCCTCCGCCTTGCCGGCGAAGTAGTTGCGGAAGGTGCGGACCGAGACGTCGGCCTCGGCGGCGATCCGTTCGATCGTCACCTCGGCCCAGCCGTGCAGCACGCACAGCCGGATCGCCGCCCGGCTCAGGGCGAGTCGGGTCTGCCGCTTCTTGCGCTCGCGCAGTCCGGGCGGTCCGTCCGCGGAGGGCTCGTCGATGGGGGACATGGGAGAAGGGTAGAAAAATCTTGCACAGACGGCAAGATTTCTGAATCGGCAAGTTTTTGGATACTGTCCGCCCTCCGCACCCGCCCCGGACGCGCAGGTGCCGCCCCCCGGACGGCCGGGGAGCGGCACCTCGGTGACGGGTGCTCAGGCCGCGGCGGCCGGCGCCAGCAGGCCGCGCACCTCCTCGGCCTCGTGCGAGCCCAACTCCTCGTAGATGGCGAGGGCCTCGGTCAGACAGGCGCGGGAGCGGTCCGACTGGCCCAGCCGGGCGAGGGCCCGCCCCAGCAGGGTCAGCACGTTGCCGCGCCGCCACGGACCGCCGATCTCGCGCAGTGCGGCCAGCGCCTGCTCGGCGAGGGCCGCGGCCTGCGCGGGACGCTGGCCCACCAGATGGGCCTCGGCCAGCCGGAACAGGCTCATCCCCTCCCACAGCCGCTGCCGCGACTCGCGGAACACCGATAGCGCGGCGGTGAGCTGCCCCAGCGCCTCGGTGAGCCGGCCGGCCTGGGTGAGCGCCATCCCCAGCGCGTAGCGGCCGTTGGCCAGCCGCAGCGTGAGCCCGATCCGGTCGTAGATCGCCACGCCCTCCTCGGCGAGGCGCACCGCGCTCTCGGTGCGCCCGGCGGCGAGCTGGATGCGCGACAGGTTGCACAGGGCGCTCGCCTCGCCCGGTCGGTTGCCGTCCGCCCGGAACGCCGCGATGGAGTCGCCCAGATGGCGCTCGCCCTCCGCGTGCCGCCCCTCGTACAGGGCGATGATGCCGCGCTCGTTGGGTGCGTTGCAGCGCACCCACGGGTCGTCGGTGCCCGCGCTGAGTTCCAGCGCCCGCCGGGCCTCGGCCTCGGCTTCGGCGAACCGGCCCCCTGTGCTGTGCACCAGGGTCAGGGTCAGGCCCGCCCGGGCCGCCGTGCGGACGTCGCCGACGCGGACCGCGGCGTCCCGCAGCGCGCCGGCCGCGGTCTCGTAGCGACGGGCACCCACCCCCGTCTCGGCCAGTGCCTTCGCCGCGATCAGCAGGTCCACCGCGCGGCGCAGCCCCTCGGGCCGCTCGCCCTGGCGGACGGCGGCCAGCAGGCACTCGGCCTCCGAGTACAGCCAGTCCAGCGCCGGCCCCGGGTCGGTGAAGGACAGCCCGGGGTGGCTGGTGGGCTCCAGGTGGTCGACGGTGCGGTCCCCGGGGCGCTCCAGCGCGTACACCCCGGCCGTGGTGGCGAGGTAGAAGTCGAGCAGCCGCCCGAGGGCGGCGGAGCACTCCTCGGGGTGCTGCTCGTCCCGTTCGGCGCAGGCCCGCGCGTACAGCCGCAGCAGGTCGTGGAACCGGTACCGGCCGGACGCCGCCGACTCCAACAGGGAGATGTCGACCAGCCCTTCGAGGAGGTCCTCGGCCTCCTCCTCCGACAGGTCGAGGGCGGCGGCCGCCGCCGACAGCGAGAGGTCCGGGCCGTCCGCGAGGCCCAGCAGCCTGAACGCCCGGGCCTGCGCCGGCTCCAACTGGCCGTAGCCCAACTCGAAGGTGGCCTTCACCGCGAGGTCGCCGGCCTGGAGCTCGTCCAACCGGCGGCGCTCGTCGGCGAGCTTGGCGGCGAGCACCGACACCGTCCAGGTGCGGCGGGCGGCCAGCCGGGAGGCGGCGATCCGGATGGCCAGCGGCAGGAAGCCGCAGGCGGCGACCACGTCGAGCGCGGCCTCGCGTTCGGCGCCGACGCGTTCGGCGCCGACGATCCGGGTGAACAGTTGCAGGGCCTCCTCGGGGGACATCACGTCGAGGTCCACGAGGTGGGCTCCGGCCAGGTCCACCATGCGCACCCGGGAGGTCACCAGCGCCGCGCAGCCCTCGGTGCCGGGCAGCAGCGGGCGCACCTGGGCGGCGTCCCGCGCGTTGTCCAGCAGCACGAGCACCCGCCGCCCGTCGAGCACCGTGCGGTACAGGGCGGCGCGCTCCTCCAGCGTCTTGGGGATCGACGGCTCCGGGGTGCCGAGCGCCCGCAGGAACGCGCCGAGCACCGCCTCGGGCTCGGCGGCCCGGGGGCCGGCGCCTTGGAGGTCGACGTACAGCTGCCCGTCCGGGAAGCCGGCCCGCGAGGCGTGCGCCACGTGCACCGCGAGGGTGGTCTTGCCGACGCCGCCGATGCCCGCGACCGCCGACACCGCCATGACCCGCCCCTCGGCGGTGGTGAGCACCTCGCTCAGCTCGGCCACGAAGGTCGAACGTCCGGTGAAGTCCGGTACCGTCGCCGGGAGTTGCGCGGGACGGGCCGGGGTGGGCGCCGGCTCGGGTGCGGTCGCGACGGGTTGGCTCAGCGAGGGGTCGGCGCGCAGGATGCGCTGGTGCAGTCCGCTGAGGTCGGGGCGCGGGTCCACGCCCAGCTCCTCGGCGAGCAGCCGCCGGGTGTCGGCGTAGACGGCGAGCGCCTCGGCCTGGCGTCCGCTGCGGTAGAGCGCCAGCATCAACAGTTCGCGCAGCCGTTCGCGCAGCGGATGGGCGGCGGTCAGTGCGGTGAGTTCGGAGATCGACTCGGCGTGGTGGCCCTGTTCCAGGTCCAGGTCCAGTCGGGTCTCCTGGAGTTGGAGCCGCCACTCCTCCAACCGGGTGCGCTGGTTCTGCGCGTACGGTCCGGGCAGGCTCGCCAGGGGCTCGCCCTCCCAGTGCGCGAGCGCCTCGCTCAGCAGGGCGCGGGCCCGGGGCAGGTCGCCCCCGGTGCGGGCCTTGTCCGCCGCGGCGGACAGGTCCTCGGCCCGGGTGAGGTCGAGCGCTTCGGGCGGCACCCGGATCGCGTAGCCGCCCGCCTCGCTGCTCAGTACGCCCGGCCCGAGCGTCTTGCGCAGCCGGGAGGCGTAGGTGCGGACGGTGGCGAGCGCTTGACTGGGGGACTCCTCGCCCCAGAGCGCGTCGATGAGTTGGTCGGCGGTGGCCATCCGCCCCTCGCGCAGCAACAGCGCGGCGAGCAGCGCGCGCTGCTGGGGCGAGCCGGTCGCCAGGGGCGCCGTCCCGCGCCAGGCCCGCACCGGGCCCAGCACCCCGAAGCGGAGTTCCGGCGCCGCCCGGTCGGCCCCGGCGGGCCGTCGCGCGGTCGGGGCGCCGGGCGCCGGGAGGGCGCTGGCGTCCGCCCCGGGCACGTCGCTGGTCGCCTGGTGGGTGCTGGCCGCCGCGGCCCGGGTCGGGTGCGCCCCGGCGGTGCGGTCGTCGGTGTGGTGCGTCCTGCTGTCGGCGTCGGTGTGCGTCCGGTGGCCGTGCCCCGGGTCCGGTGCGGCGCCGGCCCCGCCGGCGGGTCCGGTCACCGTGGCTCCGGTGCCGCCCGCCCCCTCCCGGTCGTGCGCCCGGGCCCCGCCGACGTGCGGGGTCGCGGGCCGACCGGAAGCGGGTGCCGCCGGGCGGCGCTGATCCGGGACTCGCGGTACTCCGTCCATGCGTTCCCCTGCCCTGCCTGACGTGATTCCTGAGGTTTCGTCAGTGTGCCTTGTTCCTACACGAAGAGTCAGTCTTGATATGCGCCTGTCACAGTAGTCGGGTGTGGTGCTTCGTCCGTCGACGTCCGGCCCCGCACAAGGGCGGTCGTACCCAGGGTGGACACCCGTACGCCGGTGGAAGGTTCCCGACCGGTTCCCCTGAACGAGGGGTTCCGCCCGCGCCCGGTCGACGGCGACGGGCCGGGCGCGGAGCCGTTGCGGTCTCCGGGAGGACCCCGGCCGCCACCCGGGGCCCTCCCGGCGCCGGCGGCGAGCCGTTCCCCGCGACACGGTCCACGAACGGTCTCCTCGTCGTCTTCGACGCCCCCGGTCCCGACGTCGACCCGTGGGCGGAGCCGGGGCGGCGCGGCCCCGGCCGGATGCCGGGTGCCTTCCGGACCGGAGGATGCCGACGGCGGTCCCCGCGGTTGCCTGCCCGAGGCCCGGACGCACGGTCCACGCGTCCGGGCGTCATCCGGTACGGCGGGCCCGCCGTACCGGATGACGTCGACATGCGCAGGACGACTACGCCCGCCGAAAGGTTGTACGGGCCCGTCCCGCGCGGAGGCCGGGCACGGGTCAGGACGGCGGGTCCCGGCGGGCGTAGTCCGTGGCGGTGCCCCCGTGTTGGTCGACCCACCAGGCGATCCGGCAGTCCAGACAGGTGTAGCGCCACCGGGGGAGCCGCGTCTCCGGATCGGCGGCCTGGGCCAGGATCACGCACGTGTGCCCGCACTGGACGCACCGGACCGGCTTCTGAGCGTTCACCCGGCCAGTCTCGCAGGGCGCCCCCGTTTCCCCGCGGGGCCGCGGCGGGGCGTCAGCGCGCGGCGGGCGGGGCCCAGCTCGCCAACTCCTCGACGAAGTCGGCGTAGGAGTCGTTCCGACCCTCCGGAACGGAGACCAGCCCGTGCTCCAGAGCGCGGCGGGCGACCGCGGGGCCGTCGCTCTCGCGGAAGACGGGAGAGCCGAGCCGTCTCTTGAGTTCTTCCTTGGGCCCCTTGAGCCGCCCCGAGTCCTTGCCGCGCAACTGAGCGGGGACCTTCCACTTCGGGTGCACGCGCGCAAAGGCGTCCGGGAAGAGGAGGAGCCAGCCCTCGGACTCCCAGGCGGCGAGTGCCAGGGCGGTGAGGGCTCCGCCGCACTGGGTCCTCAGAGCGTCCGCGACCGACGCCCGCACCTTCCGGTACTGCGGGTCGGTGAACCCGTCCAGGTCCTCGTGGACCACCAACCCCAGGAGTTCCGAACGCTGCTGGAGGGCCTTGGCCCGCGCCTTCCCGACGAGGGCCTTCGCCGCCACGGCCAGTTCCTGGCCGGACTTGCGGCGCAACCGCACGGGATCGTTGATGCGGACCAGTTTGGCGGCCGTGCACAGGTCGGGCCGGTGCGCGCGTATCAAGGCCGCCACGATCTCGCAGTCGTTCTGGTCCTCGCCGGCGAGGACGATCACGCGTCCCCGTGCGCCGCCCCGCCGGTCGCCGCCCCGGTCCCGGCCCGTCACAGCGCATCCCCGGTCAGATCGCCGCCCAGCACGCCCGCGAACCAGAGTTCGCCCAGCGGTTGGTCCCCGGACGCCTCGACGATCGCCTCCACCTCGTCCACGGTCAGCGCCGGAATGATCGACGCGCCCTCCTCGTCCCGGTCACAGACCAGGAACTCCCCGGGACGCAACCGGTTGACCAGAGCGGGAGAGTGGGTCGCGACGATGAACTGGGTGCGCTCGGAGGCTTCGCGCAACCGCTGCACCACCAACTCCAGCGCCTGGGGGTGCAAGCCGTGGTCGATCTCCTCGATGCAGGTGAACGCCGCCGGACGGGGGTCGTACAGCAGGGCGAGCAGGCCGAGCAGTCGGACCGTGCCGTAGGAGGCGTCGGCCAGCGGTGTCAGCCGGCGCAGTCCGCGCTCCCGCAGTACCACCGTGAGCTGGTCGATCGCCCCGCCGACCTCCTCGAACTCGATGTTCTCCAACTGAGGGAGGACGTGCCGGGCGTCCTCGACGAGGCGCTCCCAGAGGTCGTCCCGAGCACTCAGGCTGATCAGGAACGCGGCCAGGTTCTCCGCGTGCGGTGCCAGGGTCGCCATGTCCGCGGCGTGCAGCCGGGTGGGCAGCCGGGCAGCGGCCACGTCGACGTCGAACACCCGGAAGGAGGAGAGACGGTCGGCGACCCGGGACACCTCGTCGCCGCCGTCCGAGGGGCCGAGCCGGGGGAGGGTGGACAGACCGCTGCTCAGCCGGCGGATGCCGAAGCTGCTCCCGCTGCCCTCCTCCTTGCCGGAGCGCTGGTCGACGACGTGCGCCTCCTCACCGGAGATGGTGATGCGCCGCCCCCGCCCTCGCGTCCGTTTGAACGCGAAGACCTCCTTGCGGGAGAGCGTGTAGGCGGGCCCGTGGGACCGCAGCGAACGGCGCCGGATCGTCAGGTCGTACTCGTCGGGCGCGTTCAGGGTGGAGTGGCTCGTCCAGGTGGCCTTGAGCTGGATGCGCATGGACGTGGGCGGCTTGACACCGCCCCAGAAGGCGACCTCGTCGAAACCGCCCCGGGCGTCCAGCGCGGGCTGGAGGTCGGTGCGGATGATGTCGGCGAGGAAGTCGAAGACCTTCAGCACATTGGACTTGCCCACACCGTTCGGCCCCACCAGCACGGTCAGCGGACCGAGCGGGACGGTCACGTCGCGCAGGCTGCGGAAGTTCTCGACGTGCAGTTCGAGGAGACGACTCGACATGGGGTGAACCTACCCGGTCCGTGATCACGGCGGAGGCTGATCCTCCGCCGATCCGCCCCGCCCTCCGGCCGCCCCGCCCCGCCCTACTCCTCGCCCGTGGGAAGCACCGGCAGCAGCCGCGGCAGGTGACCGTCCGAGGCCGCCGCGGCCCGCTGCCGCTCCTCGGGGACCTCCCCGTACAGGGTCGTCCGGGGCCGGGCCGGCCGGCCCGCCGCCTCCGCGATGGCGACCAGGTCCTTGACCGAGCGGTATGAGCCGTAGCCCGAGCCGGCCATCCGGGAGATGGTCTCCTCCATCAGGGTGCCGCCCAGGTCGTTCGCCCCGGACCGCAGCATCTCCGCCGCCCCCTCGGCGCCCAGCTTCACCCAGCTCGTCTGGATGTTGCGCACGTGCGGGTGGAGCAGCAGGCGGGCCATCGCGGTCACCGCCCGGTTGTCCCGGGTCGTCGGACCGGGGCGGGCGATGCCCGCGAGGTACACCGGGGCGTTGGTGTGCACGAAGGGCAGCGTCACGAACTCGGTGAACCCCGCGACGCCCTTCTCCTGCGCCCGTTCCTGCACCTCCACCAGGGTCCGCAGGTGCCCCAGCCAGTGCCGGGGCTGGTCCACGTGCCCGTACATCATCGTGGACGAGGAGCGCAGGCCCAGTTCGTGCGCCGTCTCGATGACCTCCCGCCAGGTGGCCGTCGGCAGCTTGCCCTTGGTGAGCACCCAGCGCACCTCGTCGTCCAGGATCTCCGCCGCCGTGCCCGGCACCGAGTCGAGCCCCGCCTCCTGGGCCGCCGCCAGCCACTCCCGGATCGACAGCCCGGTGCGGCTCGCCCCGTTGACGACCTCCATCGGCGAGAACGCGTGCAGGTGGATGCCCGGCACCCGGGCCTTCACCGCCCGCGCCAGGTCGAAGTACGCCGTCCCGGGCAGGTCCGGGTGGATGCCGCCCTGCATGCACACCTCGACCGCACCCACGTCCCACGCCTGCGCCACCCGGTCCGCGACCTGCTCCAGGGACAGCGTGTAGGCGTCGGCGTCGGTGCGGCGCTGCGCGAAGGCGCAGAACCGGCAGCCCGTGTAACAGACGTTGGTGAAGTTGATGTTCCGGGTGACGACGTACGTCACCTCCTCGCCGACGACCGACGCGCGCAGGTCGTCCGCCACCCCGCACAGCGCGTCCAGCGCCGGGCCGTCCGCGTGCAGCAGCGCCAGCGCCTGGGCGTCGTCCAGCCGGGTCGGATCGTCCGCCGCGGTGCGCAGCGCACCGCGCACGTCCCCGTCGATCCGGGACGGCACCATCCCCGGCGCGGCGGCCTCGCGCAGCGCCTCCCAGTCGCCGTACACCGCGTCGAAGTCCTCCCGCCGGTCGGCGGTGCGGCCCTCGGTGTCGATGGTGCGGTGCAGGTCGGTGCGGCCCGAGGGCGCGGCGAACCCCTCGTCGGGCTCCTGCCAGGGCAGCCCCACCGGCCGGGCGTCCGGATCGGCCAGCCCGGTCACCGGGTCGGCCAGCGCCCGCACGTGGGGCAGCACCCGCGGGTCCAACCAGGGCTCGCCCCGCTGCACGAACTCCGGGTACACGCACAGCCGTTCGCGCAGCGTGAAGCCGGCCGCCGCCGAGTGCCGCGCCAACTCCTCGATCCGCGGCCACGGCCGCTCCGGGTTGACGTGGTCGATGGTCAGCGGCGACACCCCGCCCCAGTCGTCGACGCCGGCCCGGATCAGCCGCCCGTACTCCTCGTCCACCAGGTTCGGCGGGGCCTGGATGCACCCCGCCGGGCCCATCAGCAGCCGGGCCACCGCCACCGCGGCCACCAGGTCGTCCAACTCCGCGTCCGGCCTGCCGCGCATCGCCGTGTCCGGCTTGGCCCGGAAGTTCTGGATGATCAGCTCCTGGACGCCCCCGTAGGCGCGGGCCACCTTCCGCAGCGCGAACAGCGACTCCGCGCGCTCCTCGTACGTCTCGCCGATGCCCAGCAGCAGTCCGCTGGTGAACGGCACCGAACTGCGGCCCGCGTCCTCCAGCACCCGCAGCCGGACCGCGGGCTCCTTGTCGGGCGAACCGTGGTGCGGGCCGCCCGGCTCGCTCCACAGCCGGGTCGCCGTCGTCTCCAGCATCATGCCCATCGACGGCGCCACCGGCTTCAGCCGCTGGAGGTCCGTCCAGCTCAGCACCCCCGGGTTGAGGTGCGGCAGCAGCCCCGTCTCCTCCAGGATGCGGATCGACATCGCCCGCACGTACGCCAGGGTGTCGTCGTACCCCTCCGCGGCCAACCAGGCGCGGGCCTCCGGCCACCGGGCCTCGGGCTTGTCCCCGAGGGTGATCAACGCCTCCTTGCAGCCCAGTTCGGCGCCGCGCCGGGCGATGTCCAGCACCTCGTCGGGCGAGAGGAACATGCCGTGCCCGGCCCGGCGCAACTTGCCGGGGACGGTGACGAAGGTGCAGTAGTGGCAGGTGTCCCGGCACAGCCGGGTCAGCGGGATGAACACGCTCTTGGAGTAGGTGATGACCCCGGGCCGGCCCGCCGCCTCCAGCCCCGCGTCCCGGACCCGGGCCGCCGAGGCGCACAGGTCCTCCAGGTCCGCGCCGCGGGCCTGGAGCAGCACGGTCGCCTCGGCGAGGTCCAGCGCGACCCCGTCCCGGGCCCTACGCAACGCTCTGCGCAGCGAGTTGGCGGTCGGCCCGGCCACGCCCCCTCGGGCGGGAACTGCGTGATCGGCGGGGCCTGACGGGGTCCGGGCATCTGTCATACGGCGAGCATACGAGCGCCCGCCGACCCCGTCAGCGGGGCCTCCACCAGCAACGATGCCCTGGCACGACCGGCGGGCCTGCATTATCCTCGACCGGACTGCGGCGCCCGTTCGAGCCCTCGGCCGGCCGGGCGACGACCCGGCGGGCGTGCGGACGACGGATCACGGGGGGTGACGAGCGTGCTGTTCCTGGCGAGCTTCTTCGGGGTGCTGGCGGCGATCGTAGGGGTGTTGGTCGTCGTCCTGCTGCGCCGGCCGTCCTCGACCACCGAGAACGTCGACGGCCTCCTCATCGAACAGCAGCGACGGATCCAGGCGTACGAGGACCGGCAGAACTACGGGCCCGGGGCCCGCAACCGTCCGCCGGGCTTGGGCGACTCCCACCGCCGGTAGCGCCCCGACCCGGCCCTGCACCGATGCCGGCGGGGCGGAACCAACGGCCCCGCGGAGCACGTCGCAGGGGGCGGGAAGCCACGGGCGGGTCACCGGCGCCGAGGTACGGACGGCGCGGCGGGCCCGCCCACCCGGCTCGGGTGGGGAGACGGATGAGTGACGTGAAACGGGCGGGGGCCCTCGCCCGGACGGCGGGCGCCGCCGGGCTGTGCGCGGTGCTGCTCGCGGGATGCGGCGGCGGGGGAGGGGAGCGGTCGGACGGGAAGGACCCGGCGACCACCACCCCCACCGGGGCGCAGGGCGCCCCCCGCGGCGGCGGCGATCCCCCCGTCCCCGGACCCACCGGCTTCGACTTCGACCCCGACCCCGCGCGCGTCCCCCGCGACCGGGCCGCCGCCCTCGCCCTCGCCCGGGTGGTCGCGGCCGGACCCGAGGACCTCGGCCGCGACTACCGGCGGGCCACCCCGTACGAGAGCGGCCCCGCCGCCTGGAACGTGCTGGACGCCTCCTGCACCTGGCGCGGCGGCGCACTGCCCCGGGACGTCCTCGCCAGCTTCACCCGCCGCAGCCGCCTCCCCGCCGCCGACGGCAGGGGCACCCTCCGGGTCGCCGCGACGGTGACCGTGCACCGCACCGAGTCCAGCGCCGACTGGGAGATGGCGGAGACCCTCGAAGAGGCCCTGCGCTGCCCCGACCAACGGCTCGGCGGCAGCGAACGGATCACCGGCCTGATGTCCATGGGCGCGGGCTTCGGCGACGGCGCCAACCGCACCTCCGACGACACCCTGATGGAGGGCGGCCGGTTCCTCGACGAGCGCGTCGGCGGCGAGCCCGCCTACTACGCCTGGCACCAGGACCGCCTGGGCCCGGTCACCGTCGCCCTGGTCATCAAGGGCGCCGAGGGCTTCGAGGACCAGGAGCTGCGCCGCTCCGCCGCGCAGGTACTCGTCTACATGAAGGCACGGCTCACCGAGGCCCTGGGGGCCGGGGCATGACCGAACCCCTGCTCCCGAACGATCCGCCGGCCGTCGGCGGCCACCGACTGCTCGCCCGGCTCGGCGCCGGCGGCATGGGCGTCGTCTACCTCGCCCGCGCCGCGTCCGGGGCCCTCGCCGCGGTCAAGGTCATCCGGGCCGAGCACGCCGACAGCGAGGACTTCCGGGCCCGCTTCCGCCGCGAGGCGGACGCCGCCCGCCGGGTGGACAGCCCCTGGGCCGTCCCGGTGACCGGCGCCGACCTGGACGCCGAACAGCCCTGGCTGGCCACCGCCTTCGTGCCCGGGCCGCCGCTCCAGGAGGCGGTGGCGGCGTGCGGGCCGCTGCCCGTGCGCAGCGTGCGGTACCTCGCCGGGGCGCTGGCGAGCGCGCTGGGCGCGGTGCACGCCGCGGGCCTGGTGCACCGGGACGTCAAGCCCGGCAACGTCCTCCTCGCCGTCGACGGGCCCCGGCTCATAGACTTCGGCATCGCCCGCGCCGTGGACGGCACCGCGCTCACCTCCGCCGACCTCGTCATCGGCACCCCCGGCTTCCTCGCCCCCGAACAGGCCCGCGCCGACGGCACCGAACTCGGCCCGGCCAGCGACGTGTTCGCCCTCGGCTGTCTGCTCGCCTACGCCGCCACCGGACGGCCCCCGTTCGGTTCCGGCGCCGTCGACGCGCTGCTGTACCGCACCGTCCACGACGAACCCGACCTCGACGGCATCGCCGCCCCGGCCGCCGGACCCGGCCCGGAGTCCCGCCCCGACCCGCGCCTCGCCCTCGGCACCGAGCCCCGTGACGCACCGCGGGACGCCCCCGGACCGGCGCCCGGTCCGGCGGCCGCCGACCTGGTCGCCCTGCTGCGCCGCTGCCTCGCCAAGGACCCCGCCGAGCGCCCCACCGCGGCCGAGGTGGAGGCCGCCGTCGCCGAGGACGGGGCGCCGGGCCCCGCCGACTGGTTGCCGCCCCCGGTGGTGCGGCTGATCGCCGACCGTTCGGCGGCGATGCTCGCCCTGCCCGACATCGAGCCCACCCGGGTCGACGCGCCCCGGTCCGCCCCCGGCGGCCGGCGCCGTTTCCTGGCGTTCGCCGCCGGCGGCCTGGTCCTCGCCGGGGGCGGCGGAGCCGGCCTCTGGGCCTGGCGCCGGAACGGTTCCGCGGCGGACGGGCCCTCGGCCCGCCGCTGGACCCTCGGCCTCCAGGGCGACTTCTCGGGCCCCACCGCGCAGGTCGGCCGCGCCCAGGAACGCGCGGCCCGGTTGGCCGTGGAGCAGTACAACGCGCGGGGCCTGCGCTCCTTCGAGCTGACGTTGAGGACGAGCGACGACGCCGGCCGGCCGGAGCGGGCCGCGGCCGCGGCCCGCCGGCTCGTCGCCGACCGGGACGTCCTCGCCGTCATCGGCTCCAGCACCGACCGCACCTCGGACGCCGCGCTGACGGTGTACGAGGGCGCGACGGTCCCCGTGCTCACCGTCACCAACGGCCGCACCAGCCCCGAGCAGGGCCAGTCCCGGATGTTCCTGCGCGCCCGCCCCGCGCACGCCTACGCGGCGGCGCAGGTCGCGTACGCCCTGGCCGCCGCCGGACCGCGCCGGCCGGGCATCATCCAGGACCGGGCGGACGAGACCACGGCCTGGACGTACGCGGGGATGGCCGCCCACGCCTTCCGGCAACTGGGCCGCCCCGCCCACCCCCGGGTCGTGCCGGCCTCCCTCGGCGACGGCTTCGGGCCGGTCGTGGACGGAATGCTCGACGCGGGCGTCGACGCCTTCCTGTACTGCGGCCCGGCCGTCGGCGCGGCCCGACTGGCCCGCACCCTCGCCGCCCGCCGCTTCACCGGGCCCCGGTACGCCGCCGAGCCCGCCTTCGACCCCGCGTTCCCGCGCCGGGCCGGGGCCGCCGCCGAGGGCTGGCGGGTCGTCGCCGCCGCGATCGGCCCCGGCGCCCCCGGGACACGCCGGTTCGCCGACGCCCACCGGGCCCGGTTCGACGCGCCCCCCGGCCCCTGGGCGGCGGAGACCTACGACGCGGTGAACCTGGTGATCCGCGAACTGGAGCGGGCCGCCGACGGGGGCGCCCGCCCCGAACCGCGGTCCCTCAGCCGCCCGCTGCGCGAAGCGAGGTACGAGGGCGTCACCAAACCCCTGGTGTTCACGGCGGACACCGGCGAGTTCGACTCCCCCCGCGGCGTGCACCTCCACGAGGTCAGGAACGGCGCGTTCCACCACCTCGGCCCGGCCCCGACGAGTCCCCCGGGGAGCTGACCACGACGGAAGACCGGCCGGACGGGGGAACGACGGAGGGGAACGGAACGCGGACATGCGGGCGCTGACGGGGGCCGACCCCGGGGAGATCGGCGGATACCGGCTGCTGGCCCGCCTCGGCGCGGGCGGCATGGGCGTGGTGTACCTGGCCCGTTCCACCGGCGGCGCCCTGGTCGCCGTCAAGGCGATCCGTGCCGAGTACGCGGCGGACCCGGCGTTCCGGACCCGGTTCCGACGGGAGGTCGACAGCGCCCGCCGGCTGGCCAACCGGTTCGTGGTCCCGGTGGTCGCGGCCGACCCGGAGGCCCGCGAACCCTGGCTGGCCACCGCCTTCGTCCCCGGCCCCTCCCTCGCCGAAGCCCTCGCCGAGCGCGGTCCGTTCCCGCCGCACGCCGCCCGCGGCCTCGGCGCCCGGCTCGCGGCGGCGCTCACCGAGGTGCACGCCGTCGGCCTCGTCCACCGGGACGTCAAACCGGGCAACGTCCTGCTGGCCCTCGACGGGCCCCGACTCATCGACTTCGGCATTGCCCGCTCCCTGGGCGCCACCGCGCTCACCGCCACCGACGCGGTGGTCGGCACCGCCGGCTACCTGGCACCCGAACAGGCCCTGGCCCGCAGCGGCGAGGTCGGCCCGCCGAGCGACGTGTTCGCCCTGGGCTGCGTCCTCGCCCACGCGACCACCGGCCGCCGCCCGTTCGGCACCGGCCCGGCCCTCGCCGTCCTGGCCCGCACCGTGCAGGACCCGCCCGACCTCGCGGGCGTCGCCGCCGGCCCCTGGCGGGACCTCCTGGCCCGCTGCCTGGCCAAGGACCCCGCCCACCGGCCCACCGCCGCCGCCCTCGCCGTCGAACTGGGCCCGGTCCCCGACCGGGCGGGCGCCCCCGGGGACGACGCCTGGCTGCCGCCCGACCTGCCCGCGCTGATCGCCGAACGCTCCGCCCGGGTCCTCGACCTGCCCGAACCGCCGCCCACCACCGCTCCCGTGCCCGTGCCCGGCCCGCGCCGGCGGCGGTTCCTGTGGCTCGGCGGTGCCGGGGCACTGGCCGCCGGCACCACCGCCTACCTCGCCGCCCGGCCCGGTCCCGGCACCCCCCGGCGCCCGGCCGTCCCGGAGGTCACCATCGGCCTGCACGGCGACACCTCCGGCCCGGGCCGGGCCCGCGGCCTGGCCCAGGAACGCGGCGCCCGGCTCGCCGTCGCCGCGCACAACGCCCGCCCGGACCGGGCGCACACCCTCCGCCTCCTCAGCCGGGACGACGGCGGCGAACCGCGGCGCGCCCGCGAGGCGGCCCGCCGCTTCGTCGAGGACCCCCGGGTGTACGCCGTGCTCGGGCCGACCGGTGACGCGACGGCCGTCCCGGTGCTCCCCGGCTACGTGAAGGCGGGGCTGCCGCTGCTGACGGCATGGGTGACCGACGCCGCCCGCAGCGCGGCCGACGCCGCCCCCGGCACGCCCGACCACCCCGTGGTGCTGCTCAGCCCGCCCCCCGACAACCTGGCGGCACCCGTCCTGCACTGGCTCACCGCGGTACGGCCCGCCCGCCGCACCGCGCTGATCGACGACCGTGAGGCCGGTGACCGGAGCTACTCCCTGGTCAGGGCGGTGCGCCAGTTCCCGCCGACCGGGGGCACCGTCTCGGTGCACACCGTGGCGGCACGGGACGACGACTTCGGCCCCGCGGTGGCCGCCGCCCTGGCGGCCGGGGCGCAGGGCCTCGTCTACTGCGGCACCTCCCCGCAGCGGGCGGCGCGCTGCGCCCGGGCCCTGGCCGCCACCCGCTTCGACGGCGGCCGGGCCCTCACCCAACCCGCCGGCACCGCCGCGTTCCTGACCGCCGCGGGCCCGGCCGCCCGGGGGTGGGCCATCGCCTCCACGCTGGTCGACCCCCGGGGCCTGGACCGGGCCGCCGACTTCGTCGCCGCCCACCGGGAGCGGTACGGGGCGGGACCCGTCCCGCCCGGCGCCGCCGAGTCGTACGACGCCCTGGGCCTGGTCGCCCGCACCCTGGACGGTCTCCCCGTGCTCGACCGCGTCGCCCTGGCCCGCGCCCTGCGCACCCGGCCCTACCGCGGCGTCACCCGCACCTTCCGCTTCGCCGAGAACGGCGAGCTCGCCCCGGACGACGGCCTCTTCCTCTGGGTGGCCGAGGAGGGCCGCGCGCGCTTCCTGGGCCCCTTCCGGGAGGTGGACGCCACGCACGCCCGGGGTGACGGGAGGTGACCGCCCCTCGGGACGGCGTCGACCCCACCAGCCCCACCGACCCCGAAGCCTCACACGGTCCACACGTCTCCCGCACACCGCCGGTGACGCCGCCACCCCCACCCAACGGGTCCACTACAGTGCAGCGAGCCAGCAGCCCGGGCGGGGGCGGAAGGGAGCGTCGGTGAGCGCAGCGGCCACCGCGGTGTGGGGACGAGCCGAACAGCAGGACTACCGCAGTCGGGTGCGGGGCACCCTGCTCGGCCTCGCGATCGGGGACGCCCTGGGAGCACCCGTCGCCGCCCTCGACCTGGACGCCATCCGCGAGACGTACGGCGCGGCCGGCCTCACCGACCTCGGCACGGCCCACGGCCGGCGCGGGACGGTCACCGGGGCGACCCAGCTGACGCTCTTCACCGTGGACGGGCTGATCCGCGCCCAGGTGCGCCGGGACGTCGGCGTCTGGCACCCGCCGACCGACCTGCACCGGGCGTACCGGCGGTGGGCGGCGACCCAACGCGACTGGGGCCCCGACGAGCGCCGCCCCGACCTCGGTTGGCTCGCCCGGGAGGAGTGGCTGTACGCCCGGCGCGACCCGGCCCGTTCCCTGATCGTGGGCTTCGGCGACGAGACCATGGGCACCCTCGACGCACCGAAGAACCCGGACGAGAAGGGGTGCGAGGCCATGATCCGGTCGGCGCCGTTCGGGCTGCTGGTCGGCTGGGAGCCGCACCTCGTCGCCCAACTGGCCGTCGAGTGCGGGGCGCAGACGCACGGCCACCCCGAGGGCCACCTCGCGGCCGGCGCGTTCGCGGTGCTGGTGCACGGGCTGGCACGCGGCACGGGCCCCGACGCCGCGGTGCAGGAGGCGCTGGAGGCGATCGAACCGTGGGAGGGCCACGAGCCGGTCGCCGAAGCGCTCCAGCAGGCCGTGGACGCGGTACGGGGAGGGGCGCCGGGCCCGGAGCGGGTCGAGGAACTGCTCGGGGCGGGGGAGGCCACCGGGGTGTTGGGTGCCGCCCTGTACTGCGCCCTGGTCGGCGAGGACATCCGGCACGGGCTGACGCTCGCCGTCAACCACGGCGGGGACTCGGTGGGCGCCGGCGCGCTGACCGGTGCGCTGCTGGGCGCGCTGCACGGGGAGACGGCGCTGCCGCCGGCCTGGCTCGCCGCCCTGGAGGGCCGCCCCACGGTCCTGGTGCTGGCCGACGACTTCGCGATGGAGATGACCCAGGCGCCGTCCCTGCACGGCCCCGCGGCCTCTTCCCCGGAGTGGCTGGCCCGCTACCCGCGGGAGTGACCCGGGGCCGTCCCGCGCGGGGTTCCCGGGAACGGACCGAGCCCCCTCGGCCGGGACGGCGGGCCAGTCGAGAGGGCTCTTCGGGCGACCGGTGAGGGTCGCCCACGTCGTACGGGTGCGGCGGACCGGGCGAGGGGATCGCACGGCGCGCCGCGACGGGCGGGCATCAGCCCCGGTCGAGCCCGCCCCCGTGCACCCCGGCCACGAAGGACGTCCAGGACTCGGGGGCGAGCGCGAGCGCGGGTCCCCCGGCGACCTTGGAGTCACGGACGTTGATGGTGTGCGCAAGCGGGGACTTGACCTCGATGCACGCGCCGTTGCCCGTGGAGTGGGAGGACTTGACCCACGTACGCGTAGAGCCCTGCTGGATTGCCATGTTCGCTCCGGATTTTGCCAGTTGCCATTCGGTCGTGTGGCGAGCGCGTCCGTTGGCCGGGGCCCCGGCGGTCGCCGCCCCGGGAGACCGGCCCGGTGACGGCGGACGGTTTCCACGAAGGCGCGAGTGACGCTACTCGTCAACTCCGGCTCATGGCCGCGCTATTCACTCGACAGGATGGGAAATGGCATTCAAGGGTTCCGCGACTTCTGGCCGAGGTGTATTATTCGCCAATTTTTTCGATGGCGGGTAATTCCCCGCATTACCGGGGCAGTTGGCGGCCGGCTCGCTCCGGACGAGGCTCGGGGCGGCGGGTGGACCGGCACCCGTCGGGCCTCCGGTGCCGACCCCGCGACCACCCGGAGGGACACCCCCGGACGATCAAGGAGACCCGTGACGCAGCGTACCTCCGTACGATCACTTCCGCTATCGTCGAGGCCACTTGGGCCGACGAGCCGACCGAAACCGTTCGTTCAGCGCGCGTACTCCTTCGCGATCTCGGAGATGAACTGACGCGACTGTTCGACGTTCAGCGCCTGGGCCCGCAAATGCTCGTACATCACGCTGTAGCGCTGCACGTCATGGGCCTTCTCCAGATAGAGGTCGCTCGTGACGCCCTCGATGTACACCACGCTGGAATCCGAGGCGTCGGGAAACTCCAGAATGGCGTACTGGCCGTTCAACCCCGGGTGCGCACCCATCTCGAACGGGATCACCTGCACCGTGACGTGCGGCAGCCGCGACTGCTCGACCAGGAACTCCAACTGCTCCCGCATCAGGTCCCGACCGCCCACCACCCGGCGCAGCGCCGCCTCGTCCAGCACGGTCCACAGCCGCAGGGGATTCTGCGCCGCGGAGATCCGCTCCTGCCGGCGCAACCGGACCAGCACCCGCTTGTCGATCTCGCCCAGCGCGGTCTCCGGAAGCGCACCCGAGATCAACGCCTCCGCGTACGGCCGGGTCTGGAGCAGACCCGGCACCACCTGGGGGTCGTACACCCGCAGCGAAGCCGCATCCGTCTCCAACCCGATGTACACGCTGTACGGGATGTCGCCGAACGAGTGCCACCACCCCTGCTGGCGCGAGTCCTTCGCCATCTGCATCAACGAGTCGACGACCCGGGCGTCCTCGACCTCGTACACCCCGCACAGGTCGCGCACGTCGCGCTGGCTGATGCTGCGCCGGCCGTTCTCCAACCTGCTGATCTTCGACTGGGAGACCAGCAGGCGTTCGGCCACCTCCTCGGCGGTCATGCCCTTCAGCTCCCGGAGCCGACGCAGCTCCTGGCCCAGACGTCGTCGCCTGACAGTGGGGTTGACATGGGACGCCATGGGCGTGCACCTCCGGCTCCGGGCCCGCGACCACTGGCTGCTGTCGCCGGCGACTATCCGTATCTGCTGTTCAGCAGACTGCCACCCGTCGGGGTGGCGGCGCTGGCAAACACCAGTCTTCCCGCGACCCCGTCGTCCGGCTCGCCGCCCGCGACCCCACCGCCCGGCCCGTCCCCGTCGACCGGTCGCACCGGCCGACCGCCGTCGCCGTCGTGGCCGCCCCGTCCGCCCACCGCGAGCACGCCGGCCCTCCTGACGACCCGCCACGGAGGCCCCGCGTGCGGGCACGACGATGCGGCGGGCCGGCGGTGCCCGTGCACCACCTGCCCGCCGCGAACGCGTCACCGGCCCGAACGGCCGGACTCAGTGCGCGGCGACCCGGGCCATCGGCCCGTGCTCCGCCGCCACCCCGGGCTCCGCCCGGGCCGCGGTCGGTCGGGGAGTCGCCCCTGCGGGCGACGCACCACGCCGCGGCACGGCACCCACCCCGTTCTGGACGTCCATGACGGCGTGCGCCACGAGTCCGCCCATCGGATCGTGCCGGATCAGGTCCCGCAGCCGGGACCGTGAGGAACGCCCCTCGTTCCCCGGATACAGGTGCTTGCCGAGCCCGACCGCATGGGCCAGGGCGGCGAGCGCCGCGGTCCGGGGGTCCGGCGGTACGCCGGTGCGGATCGCACTGTCCAGTCGGGCCCTGATTTCCCGACTGACCGCCGTGTCCGTCGCCTGGTAGCGCGTCGTCGGCAGCACCCCGCACATCTGACCGGCCACGGCATGCACCATGCCGCACCGTTCGAGGTGCGAGAGGTAGGTCTGGCGCAGCCCCAGTCGGGGCCCGCCTATCCAGTGGACGGCCCGCACCGGTGCGCCGCGCCTGCGCAGCAGTTCCAGTGCGGAGTCCAGCGTCGGATCTCCGGTCGGCCGTGGCACGACCACGGCGATACGATCCCCGTCCGGGGCTATGCGTCCGGCCAGCGCCAGCTCTACTAGCTGTGCTCCGGCCAGACCGAGGTCGAGCGACTGCGGCTGCGCCGTGGTACCCGTGGTCGGGTCCAGGGCGAGCAGCAGAAGCTCTTCCGGAAGTGTTCTGCGGCTCCTGCCCATCCATGCCTCCCCGCGTGGATGAATGACAGGGTGACCCCTCTCACATTGGTCTGTCGAGAGTGCGTGGTCGTTTTGTAGTGGAACCGATAGGTATGTCGTTCTCGTCTACCGCAGGGGGCGGGTCCGGAACCCAGCAGACTGGGGGGCGGCCGTAGACACCCCGGGTCGGGGTCGGGGCCTGCCGTGCGTTCCGTGGCGAGCGGATGCGGCCGGTTCCTCGGCCGAGTGGTTGGAAGCACGGCGTAGGAGGCACGGTGGCGGGCGAGTCCCCCGACAGGTCGGAGCAGCAGAACGCATCGGGAGACCCGGCGGACGTCTCGCCATCCCCCGCGTCTCCGACAACCATGACGGCACCCGGGCCCGGATCGGTTCCGGCGCCGTCACGCGAGCGGGGCGCCGCGCCCTCGCCGGACCGCACCCCGCGGTCGGGCGAGGACCCGAGCGGTGCGGACGACGCGAAGGGCGCGGAACGTGTCGACGAGGCCGACGAGGCCGCGGACGGCGGGGGCGCCGGGGGCGCGGAGGAGCCCGAGAAGGCCGCAGCGCCCGCCGAAGCCCTGGACGGCCCCAGGAAGGCCGCGGCCGGTTCCGCTTCGCCCTCGGGCCGGGAACGGGCCGAGAGCGCGGCGGAGGGCCCCACAGAGGGCCCTGAGAGGGCGCAGGAAGGGGACCGCGACCCCGACGACACCTCCGAGGCTCCCGAGGTGAGCCCAGGGAGCGGCCCGAAGCCGGATTCCGCTTCCGTGCCGTCCGCGGGTTCCGCCCGGCCCGCGACCCCGGACCCGGAGCGCCCGGAGCCGTCGGCGAAGGGGGACGGGCCGACGGAGGACGGCCCGGCCGTCGCCGTCGACCGGGACGACCCCGTGGACGGCGAGGGTGACCCCGCCACCGAGGAGCCCGCCGCTGCCCCTGCTGCCTCCGCCGATTCCGACTCCGACTGCGACGAGGAGACGGACGAAGCCGAGGAGCGTCCGGCCGTCGACCAGGCGACCGCGGTCTTCCGCACCACGACCGCACCCCGCGTCGACCAGCCCACCACGACCCTCGGCCTGGCCGCACGCCCGGCGGGGGAGTCCGGGAAGGCCGCCGGAACCGAGGACATACGCGAGGCCGACGGCGACGACCAGGGGCCGCCCGACCGGGACGACGCCGGGGCCCCAGCCGAACGGGCGCAGGAACGGACCAGCAAGTTCGTCGCCCTGAAGCCCTTGGACGAGCCGGCGTCCCCGCGCCGCCCCGCCGCCAAGCCGTCCTGGGCCGCCGGCGCCGACCGGCCCGAGGTTCCCGACCCGCGCACCGACTCCGGCCCCGGAACGGGGGCCACGGCCGCCCGCCCCGCCCCGGACGGCAGCGCGGGCGAGACCTCGGCGCTCCCGGCGGCGCAGCCCGAGCGGACCACCCAACAGCCGCTGCCGCCCAGGCCCCCGTTGGACCTCCTCGCCGAGCTGACCAACACCCCGCCGCCCCCGGAGACCCCACTGCGGACCGCGGTGCGCCGGGTCAAGATCTGGACCCCGTTGGTCCTCCTACTGGTGATCGTCTTCGCGGTCGCACAGTATCTGCGGCCCCTGCCGGAGCCGACGTTGACGCTCACCGCCGAACGGACGCACTCCTTCTCGGGGAAGGAGGTCTCCCTGCCGTGGCCGGCGGAGGGGCAGGGCTGGATGGACGTCAACGGCGTGGGCACCATGGACCGGTTCGGCGAGCAGAAGCCCGTGCCGATCGGTTCGGTCGCCAAGGCCATGACGGCGTACGTGATCCTCAAGGAGCACCCGATGAAGCCCGGCTCCGCCGGAGCGAAGATCCCGGTGGACCGCACGGCGGAGGAGGAGGGCCGGCTCGACTCCGTGGGCGAGTCGACGCTGAACACCCTCAAGGAGGGCGACGAGATCACCCAGCGGGACGCGATCGCCGCCATCATGATCCCGTCCGCGAACAACATCGCCCGTCTGCTGGCCCGCTGGGACTCCTCGGAGAAGGAGTTCGTCGAGAAGATGAACCGGGCCGCCGCGGACCTGGGCATGAAGAACACCACCTACACCGACCCCTCGGGGCTGAAGGAAGCGACCGTCAGCACCGCCGAGGACCAGGTGAAGCTGGGCAACGAACTGGTGCGGATGAAGGCCCTCACGGACATCACCCGGCTCCCGGAGTGGACCGACCAGACCGGTAAGAAGTGGATGAACTACAACCGCCTGGTGCCCTTCGACGGAGCCATCGGCATCAAGACCGGCACCACCACCAAGGCCGGCGGCAACCTGCTCTTCGCCGGGACCAAGGAGGTCGGCGGGGAGACGGCGATCGTGGTCGGCGCCATCCTCGGCCAGCACCGACCGCCGATCATCGACACCGTCAACGCGGTCAGCAAGACGGCCATGATCGCCGCTCAGGGCGAGGTCGAGGCCGAGACCATCCTGAAGAAGGGCACGGTGGTCGGCCACGTGGACGACGGCCTCGGCACCCGCACCCCGGTCGTCGTCACCGAGGACGTGTCGGCGGTCGGCTTCGCCGGGCACACGGTCCGTCTGGAACTCGACGCGGGCGACGGCCTGGCGCACGAGGCCCCGGCCGGCACCCGGGTCGGCACCCTGAAGGTCGGCGACGGCTCCACCGGCGCGGTGTCGGTCCCGGTCGCCCTCCAGAACGCCAAGACCGAGCCGGGCTTCGGCGCGAAGGTCGGCCGCCTGGGCTGACCCCTCCCGCGCCCCGGACCCACCACGCCGCACGGACGGGGCGCTGGTGACGTTTGTCCACTCCCGTAGCGAAACAAGGCTCCTGACCGACCATCACCGATTCCGGTCTACGTATCCCCATAACGCCCGAGAAATGCAACAATCCTGAACATCCGAAAATACGCACGGAAGGACACGTAGCGTGACTACGCACCGGCGCACCACCCAGGGACTCACCGCGATCAGCGCCCTCCTCGCCGCAGCGGCCCTCTACGCCGCGTACCAGGGCCACTGGCTGCCGGCCGGAGCGATCGCGTACACGACCGTGCTCCTCACCTGGTGTGCGAGCCGAGAACGGGCCCGCCATCAACGCACCCGCGCCGAACGCGAACACGCACGCCAGAGCGGCGCCCACCCCTTCGCCTCCCCGGCCCCGCTGGACCCCTGCTGTCTCCTCTGGCACCACTCGGCCGCCGTCCACAACCCCCAGTGCACCCGCCCCGCCGCCGCCCGCCCGGCCCTCCACGAAGCGAACGCGACGCGCCACCGCGCGGCCTAAACGCATGCCGATCTCCGACTACGGAGCGTGATCGAGGTGTGGCGGGTGGGAACCCGGGACCCTGATGGAGAGCGCCCGGGCGGCGCTTCGAAGCCCGATCAACTCGTACAAACGGCCTCGGGCGAGAGCCCGAGGCCGAGTGGAGCGCGTCCCTGGGGACCCCAGGCCATGCGCGGTGCCCCCGGCAGGATTCGAACCTGCGACACCCGCTTTAGGAGTGGGATTGGATCCTTGCCGGGGGGTGCCTGGGCGTGCTGTGTGGTGTTGTTCTGCCTGATCAGCGCCCTGCAGTATGAGTGGAGGTCCACTGTGTGACGGCTCGTCTCGCGCTGTCCGCTCACGCAGCGCTCACGCATATGAACTGTCCCGCGCCGTGCATCGACCTCTACTGTCCAACTCATGCACATGGACGCAGAACGACTCGCGGGTTCCTCGCGCAAGTGGATGATCGCCGCTTTCGCGGCCTTCTCTGATGGACCGTCCTCGGAAGACATGGCGGTCCATCACGCGGGTGTGGCCACCGAGCATCTACTGAAGGCGTTTCTCGTCAGTCTGCACCCGACGCTGATAGTCGACGCCAAGGACTTCAATTCGATGCTCTACGCCACGGGACATGGCGCGCTCCTTCAGGTTCGGGGGGCACAGGTCAAGACGATCCAGCTCGGTGAGGCGTATGACCGAGTGCAGAGGATCTTGAAGGGCAAGATCCCTCCGAAGCCCAAGGTCTGGCCGCTCGCTGATGCACGTAATGGCGTTGCCCACTGCGGGTACCACGATCGGGCAGAGGTGGATGTAGTCTTCACCGACTGCATTACGGTGATCGATCAGCTGCTTGTAGAGCTTGCGATTGGGCCTGACTATTGGGGTGACTACAAGGCGTTGCACGACAAGCTGCTCGGCGAGGGCGTGGAAGCTGCTCGTGTTCGGCTGGAGGGCAAGCTTGCCAGAGCCCGGCGCGTCTTCGAGGAGCGGTATGGGCACATAAACGAGAAGGATCGGGAGCTCGTGCTGACCACCGTTGCTCGTGTGACCACTCCGGGGTTCATCGGCGAATACTCCGCGCCAGCGGCATGTCCTGCGTGCTCGTCACAGGGTTCGTTGATGGGGCACAGCTCCGTGGATGAAGAGAGGTGGGTCGTCGTGCTGACACCCCACATCTTTCGGTGCTTTGTCTGCGATCTTCGCCTTGAGCTGGCGGAGCTTGACCTGCTGGTTGTACCCCTTGGAGGCGACGTCGACCTGGACGTTTCGCCCGAGGACTACTACAGCGAGTTCGAACCAGACGAGGATTACGAGCCCGACGGCGATGACGACGAGCCGGACTATAGCGCGCGGCTCCTTGCCTACAGGAAACGGTGACGGCCTCATGGCAGACAGGGCTGGGGCACGGGGGGAGCCCCGCTCGGTCTCCGGCAAGGGCGTACTGAACATAAAGCGTGTGGGCAAACACGCCTCGGCGTCCCCTGGGAATGTCGACTCGAACCCATCATCTCGTTGGCCTGCAGCCTCATCTGCTGGAGACACCGGATGAAGCTCCAGTCACGATCCTGTTACGAGGAGCTTCCGATAGCCGCCGCTACAGAATTCTGTATTTCTGGATAGGGCGCGATAAAGTGCCGCCTTCCAGTGATTTATGCCCTTCCTCTCCGCCCCCCGAGCCAAAGCGCCAAGAGTCGATCGCAGTCCTGAATCGCCAAATGAGTCGTACGTTTCATCGTATAGATCAATTTGATCCGTCAGCTCGGCTACGGCCTCCATCTGATAGAAATCGAAAAGGCCAAGTATCTTGAATTGCCTTTCGACCCTCCCGAAGGTGAAGTTGTCAATTTTGTCGGAGTGACGTAGAGAGTAGCTGATCGAGACGGTGTTGCCGATATTAATTTCCGCGAATAGTATTTCGATGTCTGGGAATTCGTCGAAGTATGCATGGAACATGAGCAGCCCGTCTGCCCTGTCACACTCGTCACCCTTTAGTCGATTGCACCTTTCGCAAACGGGGATAAGGTTGTCGGCTAGGATTGAATATTCCGGGAAGTGATTCTTTGGAAGGAAGTGGTCGAGGGCGCAGACCTGGGCTCTTTCGCATAGGGGGCACCGAGAGTTGCGGGCCAGAGCTGTCCGGAAGATCGAGTTTCTGAGATCTTCCAGGGGTCGGCCCCTGTCCAGAAGCGCGTAATTTCCCAGAAGAGCTTTGGTGAGCACATCGGAACCGTGAGCAAGCGACGTGAACCGGCGAATATCCCGTAGTACGTCCTCGTAGTTCCCGTAGGCGTCGATGATTCCCGTGCGCACTCCCATGAGTACACGTCGAGAGGACGGTCTTCTCCGGCTCACAGCAAGATCAAGATCGGCAAGACGGTCTCTGTCTGGGCGGGGGAGCCGAATCATCTACCGGGCCGATCACGACTGATGCTCGCCAGGTAAGAAATGGACTGCGCGCTCATCTCGCCGTCGAAAAGTTCCATAATCTCATCCAGGTGCAAACTCTCCTGCATGGACCGGAGGGTTGAGTGATAGTCGGTCGCGCTGCTGTCCAAGTTGAATACGTGACGTGTCAGCAGTCCTACGTTTTCTGCGAAAGTTTCGATCTCCGGAGTGGCAACGAGTGTGAGATCTCCGAATCGCTGCAGGACCCTGACGTAACGTCTGGGAACTTCCTGGAGGAGGACCGGGGAGTGCGTCGCCATCACGGCGTAGGAGTTGAACTGATCCAGGGATATGTTGATGCTCTTGAGGAGGGCGGCCAGGAGCGGAGGGTGCAGGTGGGATTCGGGTTCGTCGATGAGAACTAGCGATCCGGGCTCCAGGTGGGCCACAAGCTGCACAACAATGTTGAGTACGAGTTTGTGTCCGGTACTGAGGCCAGAAAAGGAATCCCGCCATGAATCGCTGTCGAAGGCGAAGGTGTCGGACAGCTCGACCCGTTTGAACGAGGGTTCGCGGCTCAGCGGAGAGAGGGCTGCTGCCAGTCTCTGTTTACGCTCAGGTGTACTAGCTCTAACGAGGGCGGACACGATGTCTCCCTGGATCTCCTCGGCACCTTTGAGTGACCCAGTGCGGGGTGCGTCGAGACCAAGGCTGCGATCGTATCTCCGAAGGCCGCAATAGGTATATCCGGACACCTCGCCGCTGGATTCCAGCCGGTCCTCTTCCTGTCGGTTCTTCCCCGGCAGGTCGAACGTGTCGAAAGCGCTGTAAGAGATGGCTATAACCGAGGAGAATCGTGGCGCACCGGCTGCTTCGGGGAATTCTCCGTACCGCTGGATGAAACTTTCGTCGGCTCGGTCGGTGAGGTCTGCATGCGCGGTGTTGGCTAGGTTGGCAAGGAGCTGCGTTTTTCCGCATCCGTTGTAACCTACGACGACGTTGATGCGGCCGGGCAAGGGGTGGCGGTCCGCGAAAGCAAAATTAATGGAGAAGGGCTCCCCTCCGACACTCGTTCTGAACGTGAACGCGAGCGCACTGTCCCGTTGGGCTATTTCTCCTCCGAACAGGGCTGTGGCGTCTCTCAGTGCGAGTTCGGCGTTCCCGTAGCGCAGGAGTGAGGCGGCCATCGCCGGCTCGTTGGCGAACGATTCCCTGAGTGACGAGTCGATAGCGATATCGCGGAGCCCGAACAGAATACTGTCGCGCAATTCATCTGGAAGTCCGTGCAGTGCTTCATAGTAGGAAAATGCCTGCCCGAGTGAGCAGTAACTGTCATCGAGCTGAACGAAACTTTCGGGGATCTCGGTGGCGCCGCCCCGTTGCCCTCTTTTGATGATCTTGACGGATCCCAAGTCGATGGACGCCTCCGTTCGAGACGGGTACAGATGAGCGTCGAACATGGTTTTGAATCCGAAATCATCCCAGAGGTCGCGCCTGAGGACGAGTGCCGGAAGACTGGACGGCACGGTGAAGCCCGCGCTGCGAGGCACTACAAGAAAATGCATCAGCGTACTCCAGACGTGTGTCCATCAGAACCGATGTAAACGAACTGCTAGGTGTCCGAGCCCGGGAGAGCCGGTGTCAGCGGGAAGGTGCGCAGAAAGGCCCTGCCCGCTGCCCGACCGGTCAGTCGAAGAGGCTCTGCAGTCTCGACTCGATCCAACCGGGCCGCCGAAGCAGCTCGAATGTATCGACCGCGACGACCGCGCGCTGTGGCGGTTCGCTGTCCAGGACCGGGTTCTCGAACGACTCGAATACCTCGAAGCCCTCTGCCTCCAGTGAGGCCAGAGCTCGGGCCACACGCTTCGAGCGGGCGGGACCGGTCCAGGACTCAAGAGGATGAGTGATGAGGACTGCGAGATCATCGTGCTGGATGTCTTTCAGGACTGGCAGGCCGTGGGAGGAATCGGCCTTCCAGTGCGAGAAGCTTCTGGCGAACTGCTCGACGCGCTCGAACGCATAGACCTCCTCAGCGGCGAAGTCCGGGTTCTCCCCATCGAGCAGTTCGACCATCTGCGTGGCAAGGCGCCAATCGAGCAGCGGGTGGTAGGCGCTGTTGCTGTAGTCCCGCAGGCAGTCGTAGCAGGACGAGTCGCAAGGCGCGGCCACCAAGCTGCCTGAGCGGTGGCGAGTGAGATCGGCCGCGACCTCACGCGCGGCGAGCAGGAATTCGGCAGGGCGCTTCCCCAGCCAGGTCGAATATCCGGCACCGTTCTCCAAAGTGTCCGAGAGGAAGACTTGTGCCTGGACACTGCCCTCCTCTTCCCCCCGGACGGGGTACAGACCCGCCGAGAGTTCTCTTCCGTCGATGTCCAGTAGCCTGACGGCTGCGAGTTTGAAAACCGTACCGAGTGAGAGCCAAGCAGCCCTTGCGGCCATGCGTCTAGGGTCGAGAGCCAGATCGGTGGGTTGCTCGCGGAGGCCGACCAAGAGAACGTCGGTCAGTTTCGCCGAGGCCAGTGCCAGCTTCTCCTCATTGCTGACTGAAGGCTGGGTGGGCAGGCCCAGATCTCTCGCACGGTCGGCATCGGCCAGGAGTTTCGTGTCCAGCAGACCGTCGTGTCCCTTGACCTTGCCGAACTGGTATCCCTCACCAGTTCCCGCGTTGACCACCACGATGCGTCCCTGGCCACTCCTGAATTCAGTGGCCTTAGTGCAGCGTGGGACGAGCGCTGATGTCGTGTCGAGGGTGAGGCGCGCGGAGAACGCGCGTGGTGTGAACTCGAAGGTGCCGTCGTAATCCTGAGCCTTGTAGCTGGTACGAAATCCGAGCGGCTGACATGACGGGAGCATCCGGTAGTCGCCGGCTTCTCCTGCGGTGGCCCCACACACAGGACACGAATGCTCGGATTCGCGGAGATTGACGGAGAGGCACTTGGCGCAGATGCCCACCATGAGACGATCACTGTCCGGAGCTTTGCCGGGCAGCCACTGCCCGCCCGCGGGCTCGTACGTCACGAGGCCGACTGCTGTGTGCAACGCCTTGTCTTTGACCACTTCACCGCCGGGCGCCCATTCCGAGATGGCGATGTCGATGTCCCGGTCGATGACGTCGGTGAGTTCCGGTCCGTGCGGCCTCTGATGGTGCAGGTTGCGGACCCGGGTGGGGAATCCGAACATAGGGAGCACTCCGTGCTCAGCGAGCGACTGGCTGAGCGGACCCGCGTCCGGTGCGTTCGTCACCACCTCCTCGATCTCGGAGTAGAGGCGGGAAGTGGCCCAAGACACCAGAGTATCCACCGAAGGCGCACCAGGAGACGCCCCTTGTAGGAGAACCTGGCCCGCGTGTCTCTTAGCGATGTCGTTCCCGGCCAGCCAGGCGCGGACGTCATCCCGTACCTGTGGCCATCCGCTGACGGTCCCGAAGGGCCCGTGGACATTACGTCCCGGATCCCAGTCGGATGTTCCCTCGACCGACCGAAAGGCGAGAGTCAGCAGGCTTGCGGCGTAGCAACGGAGCAGGATCTCCAGGCGATCGAGATCCACATATGGGCTCGGCGAGGGGTCGCCGGTGATGCGATAGGGGTGCTGGAAGTAGTGGTCGTCATGGGTCCTGGTGCCACGGCAGAGGGTCAGGGCGATGGACAAGTGATCGAGCCGGCGGCCGGCCCGGCCCACACGCTGCTGGTAGTTGAAGCGCTGTGGTGGCATGTTCGCCATTACCACCGCGCGGAGCGCGCCGATGTCGACGCCAGCCTCCATAGTGGTGGTGACACTGAGTAGGTCGACCTCATCGACCAACTCGATGTCCTTCCCGCTCAGAAAGACCGACTGGAAGAGGGCTTGCCGGGCCTGCGCGTCGTCGTTGTCGGTCTGGCCCGTCAGCTCTTCGCAGTGGAGTCTGAAGGGGATCCCGGCCTCGCGGGCCAGGAAGGTGTAGTAGTCGTCCAGGGTGACGGAATCCGGGTCGAGGGGTTGGGCAACGAGATGTGAACTGAGGCAGAAGGCACACACGCCTGCGGAGCCGTGGAGGTGCCTTCTGGTACAGCGTTCACAGCGCCATTCTGTCCCGCCGGCCAAGACGATCCTGATCTTCTGCCCTTCGATCCTGGGCTCCGTGTCGCTCAGACCCAGTGCATTCTTCACCTCTTGGACCAGTGCGTCCGGGAATACATCGTGACGTTGTGCGACGGCCTTGATGTATTTCCTCGCTGCCGTATGCAGATTCGCCGGCGGCTCAGGCCGCTGCTCCTGGAACTGGCGGCGCACACCCAGCAGCCTCAGGGTGGACAGGCACACCTGCTGGAAGACCTCGTCATCCAGCAACCGGCTCTTGAAGGTGATGTCCTGGGCGGCATGGCCGATGCCTAGCGACTCCAAGTCGCGGCCGCCTCCCGCAAAGACCGCCTGCTGGACCTGTGCCTGCACTGTCCGGTGGATTTCGGAACTCAGGACGCGCAGATCGTTGGTGAGGGAAGCATCGGGACGTTGGACTGGGACGCCACTGTTCCAATCGTAGAGATTGGTCCAGCTCCGTGACTCGGTGCTTGCGCTCAGCGAAAACGAGGGCCCACCCGGATGCACGCCGTATGTGACTGCTTGCGTGCTGACTCCGTTGCCGAGTTCGACAAGTGTCGGGCCCTTCTGCTGGGCTCGGTAGTCCGCTAGCACGCGTTCGTGGTCGGGGGTGAGGCTGTCATGGGCCAAGGCGACCACTGCTGCGACCAGTTCGGGTGAACCAGTCGCAGCGAGCTGGGCTAGCGCGGCCTGGCCTGCCTGGTTCCCCTTGAAGGACTCTGCTGCAAGGGCCACGAGATCCTTCGGATGGTCGAGGGCGGCGATCACGAGCTGCCTGACCAAGTCCTGATAGTGCGATCGCTCCAGGCCCGCCGAGATGCGGGCGGCGTCCTGTCGGCTGTCCGAGAAGACGACGATCTTCGTCTGCAGCTGCCTTTTGAGGGCGTCGGTCAGGACCTGGTTGGACTTCTCAAAACCTGTACCCATGGTGCGGATGGGGGACCTGGACCGGGACGGGTCCTCGAACTGGCGAACGTTCTTGAAGATCTCCTTGTCTTCCCCGCAGCAGGGGCAGACCGTGGGAAAGGCGCGGACTTTGCCGAGGTGGTTCTGCGGTTGGCTCTGTGCTACCAGCAGGTATCCGTTGTTCTCCTCGTCCGGGTAGCTGCCAACCTTGCCGCTCACGGGATCCAGCACGGCCGGAACAAAGGTGAACGTGTACTCTGTCCGATTCCTCGCCCCCGGCCGGCCGCCCTTGTGTTTGTGCGGCGATATGTCGAGATCGGAGCGTTCTCCCGCAGTGGGCAGAAAGATGCTGTACACATCGGCGGTGCGATCGAAGCGCGCTTTGTCCGGGAGGGATTCGAGATCGGTTGCGGTGGAGACCAAGTAGCGCCTGGTGGGATCAGGGCCGATGGTTGGAGAATTGAATCCGCCGAGGAAGACCTCTCCGCACGTGTCGCAGTACAGCAATTCAAGGACGCGAGCGCCGCATTCACAGGCATACCTGGGTCGGCTGTAGAGCTTTCCGACCAGGCGTTCCGCCGGTGACTCCGCGGTGCGTGGTTGGACCTCCGAGCAGTTGCGATCCGCGCACGCCCACATGCCGGTGACGTTCCGGAAGAACAGGTGGAGCCGGAATCGCGAGCCGGCATCCGCCTCACCGTCGAGGCGCGAGATGAGTGCGTCAGTGGCTTCCAGTGCCTTGTCGGGTGCGAGGCCAGGGAAGAGCTTGGCGGACACGTCGGTCAGCGGCTTCGCTCGGGGGGAGTCGTCCTCGTCGCTCGCTGTGAACGCGGTCTGGAGCGCCGCGTGTCGGTCAGGAAGTGGCGGCAGGGCACCTGTTCCTTGGCCAACGGTGTCTGCCCAGGGCATGAGATCGGTCCTGCCCGTGGTCCGGACGCGTTCACCGGCCAGCACGGAGAAGCGGTCGGCTGTACGTCCGAAGAAGTCGCTCAGAAACTTCCGGTCCACCGGATTTTCCGGATCCATGGAGGCGGAGGTGGCGATCACGGACAGTTGGTCGGAATCGGTGGACAACCCGAGCCGGTCGATAAGCTTGCGTAGGAGGTAGGCGACCTCAGTGCCCTGAGTGCCTCTGTACATGTGGAGTTCGTCCACGACCAGGCTGAAGACGTGGTCCTTGGAACTCTTCAGCCAGTCGCGGGTCCGATCGAAGATGGGATCCTCGTCTCGGCGCATGAGCATGATGTTGAGCATGCTGTAGTTGGTGATGAGGATGTCCGGCGGAGCGACCTGCATGTCCCAGCGAGAACGCATCTCGGCCCCGAAGGGGCGCTGGAGGAAGTAGCGGGCTTCCTCGTCCTTTATAAGGCCGTCCGCGATGCGCTGCTCCAGCTGGCGGCTTCGGTCCTCCATCGAGGCCAGAGTCCTGCGCAATTCCTTCATTTTGGAGGAGTTCGGCTTGGAAGCTAGCTCCAGCGGGCCGGCAACCGGGGTGCGGCCGGTATAGCGTCCGAAGTGGAAGCGGTTGCCATCACGGTGTCTGTCGAACCAGCCGCGTACGTCTGGTGCGTCCAGGCTGCGTCGCAACCTGATCAGCTGGTCCTCCACCAGCGCGTTCATTGGATAGAGGAACATGGCGCGCATGGCCGAGGGGCGACCGCTTCCGTGGCGCTGGGCCTGCCAGTGCTGCGACGTGCGCCACCAGGGTTGGTCGGCACCCTGGGGCCTTGCTGGTGCCCACTGACGGGATTCATTGGCCAGTCTGGCTAGCACCGGGACGAGGAAGGCTTCGGTCTTTCCGGAACCGGTTCCGGACGTCACCACGATGTCCCGTCCGTGGTTGTTTGCCCTCAGCGCCTCCGCCTGGTGGGTGTAGAGCCTGGGGATTCCCCGGAGCAAACCGGCTCCCAGAAGTTCGGCGAACTCCGGAAGCCCTATTTCCGCCGTCAGCTCTTCCAGGGCCTGGGTCGACTGCACGTATTGAGGCAAAAGCTCCAGATACGGCTCCTGGAAGAGGACCCCGGGAGTGCGGAGTAGCTCTCTTAGTTCCTCGCTCACCGAGGAGTCGCGAAGGGAGTAGGCGGTGTCGTAGTACCGCTGGAAGTAATCGGCAAGTCGGCCGTGGACGGCCGACGGAGAGACGCCAGACATCAAGATCCTCACGGGTCCGGGCTTAGGGGACGAGTTGAAGTTTCTGGTATAGGGATTCGGCCAATTGTCTGGCGAATGCCTCGTCAATGTTCACGTATTTGACGTAGCTCTTGTGCTCAGGGACCAACTGGCGGTTTGGCGCTGTCTGCGGGTCGAGCGCGGTTAGTTGCGGCAGCAGCCCGCTGCGTATCACGGCGGCGCGGGCGTGAAGATGCGGTAGTTGCATGCGTTTCGGGGCGTAGAGTTCCCGCCGTAGCGGGCTGTATCGCAGCACCCAGCGTTCTGCGCGCGCGAGTTCCGCGTACACCACTGTGCGCTTGTCGGCAATGAAGCCGCTCATGCCGATCCAGTAGATATAGCGGTGGGTGTTGTAGCGCTGATATCGGTAGGCGCCGTGGAGAGGTGGTTCGCCGTGACCTTCGACATCTGTCCAGAGGTCACTGCCCCCCTCGGACATCTTCTGAGGCTCGATGCCGCCGGGCCCCCGCTGTACGCCACGCTCGGTAAGCATTTCTTGGAAGCGGGGAAGACGCAGAACGAGTTGATCTGCGGCGCGGTCCTCGAAGGCGATGCCGAGTACGTCGCAGAGAGCGCGGCATTCCTCAGGATCCGCTAGTGTCACCATCCGCACCGACGGGCCGTCGGCCTGTCGATGTGGCGGAAGTGGTACCACGGACTGTGCGAGGGCGGCAATATCAGCGTCAGAGTCTTCGTGCAGCCGTTCCAGCCGCTGTATGAGCCAGAGCGGCCTTTGCCCCACCAAGAGCGCGTGCCCTCCGGAATTGGGCAAGGTGGTGAGGACCGGTGGCGTCACACTCCAGATCCGGGCTTCCCAGTCCACTTCGACATGGCCGAGAACCTGCAGGTTGTACAGCGCGATGCGCCAGTCCAGCATGGAACTTTCCTGCTTGCTCTTCCCCAGCCATGTGTACGTGTCGCGGAAGGCATCGAGGCTCCCGGCGCCGCGTTCGGAGCACCACAGGAGCAGCTCGTCGTGCACCATTCACTTCCCTGCCGTGTAGTCGGTCCAGTCTTGTGCGCAAGCTACTGCGGTGCTGGTGATGTTTCCGGAGGTCAGCCTGCGCCAGTCGGCTTGGCTGAGAATTGTCCAGCTCCCTGAAGGCGCGTCACACGGGCCATTTGAGTCGGTTTGGACGATCGGGGCTCGCCAGGCCCTGGCGTTCTGGGAACTGGTTACCTGAAGCAGCCATAGAGCTTGGAAAGGCAGAGCAACGAGCAGCGGTTCGATGTCGATCGCGTGAGGCACGTGGTCCATGGTGGCGATCCAGGCTGGAGCTTCGGGAACGAGCTGGGCAACGAGGCGATTCCTGCCTAGGGCGTAGATCGAGCCGCCGAGGCGCAGGAGGCTCGTAGAAGGAAGCGGGTCGCGTTGGTAGTCTCCGAAGAACGAGCCGGACAAATGACCGGGCGGCAGCCAGGGGGCGGGCGCCGACGGACTTGCTGTGTTCTGGATCCTGCTGGGGATGGTGGCCAGCTTGTCGCTCCTCGGAGGGAGCGCTAGTAGTGGCAGGGCAACGCTCTCCCGGAAGCGCTCGACCAGGGTGAAGGTGAGCTTGCGATTCCCGACCTCGATCTGGTGCTCGCCGGCGGAGTGCACTCGATCCGCTAGCCGGATCGTGATCGTGTCCGTCGAGGCCGGGGAAATCGGCGGCAAGGGCACCCCGTTGATGGTGACGGCGGGCGGATGGTCATCGGGAGTCGCTGGCAGAACCAGGTCGGGTGCGTAACCGAGGAGGTAGGTCTGTCTGCCGCCATCGATGCGAAGGCCGCCGGACAGGCGGGCCAACTGCTGGTGCAGCGGGGCCAGCGGGCCAACGACGCCGGATACCGTCACGGATCGGGTCGGTGTGTAGCCGCTGAACAACGTCCAGCCGGGCGGCACCTGAACCCTGCGGGGCTGGCGTACGCCGTCTGATCCACAGGCGAGCATCACCGCCTCGGCCTGCGCTGCGAGTGCAGTCCTCACCAGGACCCGATGAGGCACCCCGATTTCCGCTGTATTGACGGACGTCCACTTCCCGACCAAGTCATTGGCCTGGAGGACGTAGAGGTCGCGAGCGGAGAGCATCAGTGTGGCGGTGTCGGCGGCCAGTTCGAGTGCCGACCCCGGAGTGAGCTTAGGGTCCGGAGGCGTGAGAGGTAACCATTCCGCGCCTGAGGGAACCGTGATGACGTCGCCGCTCAGACTGAGCGATGCGAGACGGAGGTGGGAGGGGATGCGGGCCGCGATGCCGTACGGGAAACCGCCGGCATCGGTCGTGAGGGACAAGGGCACACACGGCAGGCCAGCGGAGTTCCTCGGGAGCCCGTCGTAGTGGGTGAGTTCCTGCTGCAGGATGCTCGCAAGGATCGGTCGCAACTCCGGCGATGCCAGGGCGCGCTGGATTCGCAGGCTGGGCCGATTGAGCCGTACCCACTCCTGGAACCGGGCGAGGAGTTCCGCTTCGGGGACCGAATCCCCCGGCTGCGCTCCGATCGCTGACAGGAACAGCCCGACTTGCACGCGGTCCGATCCGATCAGAACGGCTTGGGACAGGGACCAGCCGATGTTGACCTGGGTCGGATGGGGAATAGCGGAGGGTAGGCCGCGGCGGCCCTGTTCATGGTCGGTCAACCACCACTTCAAGTGACCCCACAGGGTGGGGACGATTACGTCGTAGCCGTCCGGCATGCCGGTGCCTTCGTACAGGCCGAGCAGCTCGCGGAGCGGGCGGTAGTAGGAGAACCTGCCGACCACGCTGCCCTCGGAGCGGCTCATTCGGGAGGCGGGGAGCACGGTCGCCGCGAGCACAGCGATGAATGGCGGAGTGCCGGTGGCCCCGTTCCGTCGCCACTGGCGAGCGCGGGAGGCGATGCCGCCGAAGGGGTCGCGGCCGAAGACTACGCTCCTGATGGCGGCCTGGAAGTCGTCAACGGCAGCCGGGAGAGTTGCGGCAACCTTGGTCCGACTGGTCAGCAGGTCAGCCAACAGGACATCATCCACTGACAGGTACACGGGGGTTGCCGCCTCGCGGATGGCGAAGAAGTGTTCCGCGAGCGTTCTGTTCCAACTGTCATAGTCCATGGGCAACCCCCTCAATTGCGTAGGAAGAAGTTAGCCCATCGGTGGGACATTGATCGCTTTTCGAACGTGCGTTTGATATTATCTGCCGCTGGCGTCCGTGTGGCTGTCGGACGGCCTTGACAAGCGAGGTTTTCTCCGGTGAGCTCCCTATGTCAAGACTCTGAGCAGACCAACTTCGGGGAGTGCCTCCGTTGACCGCCGCACGATCGTCAGCCCGAACCCGGCCCATGGGGAAGGTGCTTTCTCTCTTCACCGGAGCGGGTGGTCTTGACGTAGGTCTGGAGCGGGCGGGGCTGGAGACCGTCGCCTGCGTCGAACTCGACCCCGAGGCCAGGTCCGTACTCGCGGCCAATCGGCCGGGATGGGCCCTACCCGGCGATGGAGACGTCAACACGGCTGCCCAGCAGCTCGTGCCCCAGTCGCTGGGCATGAAGCCTGGTGAACTCGAACTCATCGCGGGTGGACCGCCGTGTCAGCCCTTCTCCAAGGCCGCACAGTGGGCTTCGACGGCCCGTAGTGGCATGCAAGACGACCGGGCCAAATGTGTGCACGGGATGCTCGACCTGGTGGAGAGTTTCCTTCCGAAGGCATTGCTCATCGAGAATGTCGAGGGATTCCTGCGAGGCAGAGACAACGCCTCCGAGGTCATCGAGGAGGGCCTCGCGGGTGTCAACGACCGGCATGGCACTTCCTACCAGCTGGTGGCCCAGATCGTAGACGCGGCCGACTTCGGGGTACCACAGCACCGGCGCCGGGCCATCGGTATCGCCTACCGGGATGGTGCGGAGGTCCACCTACCGGAGGCCACGCACGCGGACAACCCGATGCGGGCCTGGGATGTGCTCTGGGATCTCGAAGAGCACGAGAAGCCTCCCGCTACAGGTCAATGGGCAGCGTTGTTGCCTTCCATCCCCGAAGGGGGCAACTACCTCCATCTCACGGCCCGTGGTGACGGGGAGGAACTCTTCGGCTGGCGGACCCGATACTGGTCGTTTCTGCTGAAGCTGGCCAAGGACCGGCCGTCATGGACCTTGCCTGCGTCTCCCGGACCGAGCACCGGGCCGTTCCACTGGGACAATCGGCCCCTGTCCGTGCGGGAGCAGATGCGCTTGCAGACCTTCCCTGACGAATGGCGCATCGACCACCCGTTCCGCGCCGGCCGACGGATGGTGGGCAACGCGACCCCCCCGCTCCTTGCGGAAGTGTTGGGGCGGACAATCGTCGGAGACCTTGAACTGGGCGAGGCTTCAGCCAGGGCCCGACTCTTGGGGGGAACGCCTTCTTTGTTGCCCGTGCGTCAACTGAGGGTCCCCCACGCCGTCGCGCCCGTTCCAATACCTGAGGAGTACCAACCGCAGGTGGGCGCCAAGGAGGCTCATCCAGGCGAGGGGGTTGGACCTTCACCCCGACGGTTGGCGACGAGGGGGTGACCTGCCCTTCCGTTTTCTGCGTAGCCTGTGGCTGGGCAAACCTCCATCGAAGGAAGCCTGGGCCGCTCGCGTCCAGACGGCGGGCTGTGGCGGGTGCCGGTCAGCGGATGGACCGGATCATCACCGTAAGCACCGGCGAGGCCAGTGACGGCTGGCTCTGCCCGATGTCCTCGTACCCCCACGACTTGTAGAGTGCATGGACTTTTCCGTCGCCGGCGGCCGGGTTGACCATGAGCGTCACGTAGGACTCGTCGCGGGTGGTGAGAAGGGCATCGTGGATGCGGCGTGCGGTGCCGGTCTTCCGCCAGGTCGGCCGGACGCCGATCTCCTTCAAGGCCACGGCCGGATGCTCGGTGTACTTGTCCTCCAGCGTCGGGCTGGTGCGCTGCCAGTACCGGTCGCCGTGCTCGATGGTGTTGCCGTAGGCGTAGCCGACTGGATATCCGTCTGCGTACGCGAGGACGGCCTTGAATCCCGGCTCGGTGCTGTGCCGGTCAAGGCGCTCGCCGAACGCGGTGACCGCGTAGTTCGGCAGGTGGAGGAGCGGGGCGCGTACTTCGGCGTACACGTCGAGGAGGTCGCCGCGGGCGGTGTCGAGAGTCGTGAACGTGCGCAGTTCGATGGCGGGCGCCGTTGTCATGCAGCCATCCTCCAGGCGGCGGTGTGCTCGGTCCAGGTCTGCACGGTGGAGCTGCCCGGCGCGGTAGCGCGCAGTGCCGCCCCGAACTCCTGCAGCATGCGCGTTACCCGGGCGTGCTGGGTGGCGGCTTCGGCGGGGACTTTCATCGCGGTGGCCGTGGCGGCGTCGGGGGCGCCCTGAGCGAGCTGGGCGTGGGCGAGCCGAGTGGTGGTGATGGCGCGGGACCGGATCATGTGGGGCCGGAGGGCGGACAGACAGCGGTGGGCGTGGTACTCGGCGGTCGAGTAGTCGCCGAGCGCCAAGTGCGCGGACAGGCCAGGGAATCCAGTTCGGCCTGGTCGTAGAAGGCGAGCATCCACACCGGCCGGTAGTCGGCGGGGTCGGCGCGCAGCATGGCCTCCTGGGCCTGCTCGAACGCGCGGCGGGTGCCGGTGCGGTCCTGGGCCGCGCCGTGGATGGCGCCCTGGCGGGCCAGGCCGAGGGACGCGAAGAGCGGGTCTCGGCGGGTGAGGTGCAGGTTGCGGGCGACGTCGTTGGCGGCGAACGCGTCGGCGGGGCGACCCATGTGCCGGTACATGGTGCCCGCGTGGCTCCAGATGCGGAACTTGATCGCCTGGTCGCCGGACATCTCGGCGAGGGCCTGGGCCTCGCGCATGTGCGCCTTGGCGACGTCGTAGCGCCGACCGTCGATGGCGGCCCACATCGCGGAGGAGCGGAAGGCGGCTGCGGAGGCGTAGAGGTTGCTGCGTACCCGCTGGGTGGCGCTGCCGGCGTTCTGGAGGTTGAGTGCCTCGTCGGCGAGGGCGGCGGCCCGCTGTTCGATGCCGAGTTGTCCGCCGTGGCGGTGGTCGCTGGCGATGATCTCGGCGAAGCGCTTGTTGAGGCGGTTGACGTCGCTCATGCCGATACGGCGCGGCGATGCGGTGCCGGGTGCGGCTGCTGCTGCGGCAGCAGCCGCGATGCTGCCGACGAGGGTACGGCGCTTCATGTCGGGGTCCTCCTGCTGCGGTGGGGCCGGGGTGGACGAGGGCCGACTCCGTGGCACGAACCCTAAAGCGACGGTGGGTAGTCCGGTGACGTCATCAAGTGCCTTGCGGGCAGCGGACTTTGGCCACGTAACCCGGCCCGCTTTCCATGCCCGGACCGATGAGCCATCGAGTCCTCCAGGGCGCCCGGTCAACCGTTCAATGGCCCTGTTCACGGCCTCGGCGAGGCTGTTGGAGCTGTAGCCGTGTTCGGTCATCCACGCCTCAAGAACGGTGTTGCGGGTGGTGTCCATGCGGGAACGGTAGCCCCCGCGATCCTCTCCCGCCAGGTAAAGGAGAGGTCAAAACGCCCTAGGTCGGTCCATCGAATGAGCGCCTGAACGTCCTAACCAACCTGCCGGGAAAGGGAGTTGTCTGGGTGCTGGTCGCCCGCCACACCCCACCGTGCGGGCGGCTGTTGACGGCCCGGCCCGCCCCTGAGGTTCCCCCGCGGGGGCGGGCCGGGCGCCGAGACGACACGAAGGCTCCACCCCAATGACGAGTCTGAGAACATCAGTTGAGGCCCACTCCGTCGGTCACCCCACGTACAGCCAGACCTTCCCGTGCAGCCGTCCACGGCCGAGCTCGGCCGCGAACTCGTCCGAGACGTCCTCGGTGTGTGGCATCTCGACGGCCTTGCCGACCGTGCCGCGCTGATCGTTACGGAGCTGATCGCGAACGCCTCCAGGCACACTCCGTGTCCCGAGATCCGCCTCACGGTCCGGCGGCCGAGCGCGACACGAGTGCGTGTCGGGGTCGTGGACCGTGAGCCATCGCGTCTGCCCATACTCAGCCAGGCGGCTGACGACGATGAGTCGGGGCGCGGGCTGCTCCTCGTCGATGCTGTCGCCGACCGGTGGGGCTACGACCTGCACGGTTCGGGCAGACGTCCTTGGGGCAAAGAGGTCTGGGCGGAACTCCGCACCGAGGGCGGCAAGTGAGTATCCCGGCGACGGCACCGTCGCCCCTTCCGGATCTCGCCCGACTCCGGCCCCGCCAGCAGATGGCCATGGACTGCGCCCTCTGTGCCCGTCCGTTGGGAGCGAGCGGTCGACGGCTGGGCGAGATATGCCACCGGGGCCTGCCGTTCCAGCTCTGGGCCTGCGCTCCCCACTGCCGGGCAGGCAGATCGGCCATCCCGACCAGCTGAGAAAGGGGACGTCCTTCCATGGAGTGGCTATGGATCACCGGTGATTGCTGGCTCGGCTGCGGGCGTACCGGAGTTCTGGTGATCTGGCTCGGCCCGGTGCAGTGGGACGGGCAGCACGCCCCCTTCTACGCGTGCGAGCCGTGCCTCGATCGCCTCCAGGCTCAGGCGCTCTCCTACTTCATGGAGCGGCGGTCGGCATCCGCTTGATCAGACTTTCGGCACACGACTTCCCGGCGTGAGGCAGGCGCCCCGTGAGGACTTCCCCCGCGGAGCACGTCCCTTCGTGCCGGGCGGCCAGGAGCCGTTCAGGGAGCAGCCGTCTGGCACCGCTCCCGTGGGCACCTGGTGGGCGCTCCAGCCCAGTAACACCACAACGATTACGAGGAGTTGAAGCATGACGCGCAGCACCGTAGTTCCCAGCCGCACCGAAGTACGCCCGCAGATTCCGGGGGCATCGGATGGCTTCGACCTGGACGTCTCCCTCGTCGAGATCGCCGACCCGGCGGGCCTGGTCAACCTGACCGACGACAACTGCGGGTCCACCTGCGGCGCCTGCACCACCAACGTCGCCTGATCCGGCCCCAGGTCATCCCGGTCTGGTGCCGCCGCGTCTCCGCGCGGCGGCACCAGCCGCCCGTCCCCTCACCTACGGAGGTACCTCGGTGGTCGCTCTGCCTGCAGCGTTCCGTACTGGTTCCACTGCTCTCGTGCGCGCCGTGGCCCGACCCTCGCTGCCGTTTCCTCCATGCCCTGACCTCGATGACCGCTCGCCCAGTGGTTCGTCTGCCCGCGTGGCGTGGCTACGCGCGGTCTGGGCGGACAACGACGTTGCCGAGGCGCTCCAGCACTCCAGCCCGGTCCTGGCCGCGCAGGTAGGGGCCCTGTGTACGGCCGAGCACCCCGCCCTCCGGGATGTGCAGCGCGCGGCGTTCTCCGTGGCCCGCTACCTGCTGCGGGCCCAGCACCGGGCTACGCCCTTCGGCCTGTTCGCCGGTGTGGCCGCCGCGGAGTTCGGCCCGCAGGCGCGGGCCGACTGGGGCGAGGAACACGTGGCCGTGGGCCGCGCTGGGGCAGAGTGGCTGGCGGCCCTGGTCGCGCGGCTGGAGTCATGCCCGGTCCTTCTCGAACGGCTGCCCGTCGTCGTCAACAACACCGTGACGTACCGGGGAGACAGGCTCATCGTGCCGTTCCAGCCGGACTTCCAGGACGAGCGGACGCGCGCGGTCGAGGCGTCTCTGGCCCTGACCGGACCGGTGCGCGCGGTCCTTGCCGCGACCCGGGCGCCGATCCGGTTCGGCACCCTTCTGGACAAGCTCCAGGCGGAGTTCCCCGAGGCCGGTCCCGAGAAGGCGCGTCAACTGCTGGCGGAGCTGATCCGGCGGCGGGTGCTGATCACGAGCCTGCACACTCCGAGCACCGAGACGGACGCCCTCGGGTATCTGGTGGGCCAACTCGACGCGATCGACGCTGGAAGCCTTGCCCCGGTCGCGGAGACCGTGCGCGAACTCCGCGCGGTCCGGGCGGGCCTGGAGGAGTGCGCCGCGCACGGCGGCCGGGACAGCGTCGCGGCGCGGATGCGAGATCTCGTCCCCGGTCTTCGTCGCCACCCCGTCGCGCTTGACCTGCGCCTGGACGCGCAGATCGTTCTGCCGGAAGCGGCCGCCCGAGAGATCGAGCGCGCCGCTCTCATCCTGACCCGCTTGAGCATCCGCCCGTACGGGACCGCCGCGTGGAACGAGTACCACCAGCGGTTCTACGAGCGGTACGGCATCGGCACGATGGTGCCGCTCGCGGAGGTCGTCGCGGACAGCGGCACCGGCTATCCCGACGGCTACCCAGGCACTCCGGCCGGCGCACGCAGGCGCCGCGTCTCCGCTCGGGATGACGCCCTCGTACGGCTGGCTCAGGCCGCCGCGCTCGACGGACGCAACGAAGTGATCCTCACGGACCAACAGATTGAGGCCCTGGACGTAGGTCCCGACGAGCCTCGGCTGCCACCGCACCTGGAGATCGGGGTGCGGCTGCACGCGGCCAGTCTGGAGGATTTGCAGGGCGGGCGGTTCCGGCTGGAGGTCGTGAGCGTGTCCCGTGGCGTCGGCGTCTCCACGGGCCGGTTCCTCAGCGTGTTGGCCACCGCCGACCGGGAGGCCCTGGTCGCCGAGCTTGCTGACCTCCCGGCCGCAGACGGCAACACCATGCCCGCGCAGCTCTCCTTCCCGCCCCTGCTCCCCGAGAGCGCCCACGTCACCCGCTCCCCACAGGTCCTACCCACCGTGATCAGCCTTCAGGAGCACCGTGCCCCGCAGGACACCGTCCTCACCCCGGAGGACTTGGCGGTCGGGTGCGACGGCCGCCGCATGTACCTCGCCGCCCCCGAGCGCAGACATCGAGTCGAGGCCATCGGGATGCACGCGCTGAACCTGCGCACCCACACGTCGCCGCTGGTGCGGTTCCTCACCGAACTGTCCCGCGCCCAGTGCGCGCAGGTCATCGTCTTCGACTGGGGCGCCGCCGCGGCGATGCCGTTCCTTCCACGCTTGCGGTACGGCCGGACCGTGCTGGCCCCGGCGCGGTGGCGGCTGGAAGCGTCCGAACTGCCCGGCCGCGTCCGTCCTCGGGCCGAGTGGGATGCTGCGTTCGCCGCCTGGCGTGTCCGGCGGAGGCCGCCGCGCCGCGTCTACCTCGTTGAGGACGACCGGCGCCTCTTCCTCGACCTCGACGAGGCCGGCCACCGTGCGCTCCTGCGCAGACACCTCGACCGTTCACGCCTGGCCGTGCTGGTCGAGGCCCCTGAACCAGAGGCGTACGGCTGGTGCGGCGGGCGAGCCCACGAGGTCGTAGTTCCACTCAGGGCGACCCGACCGCCGACGTGGCCACCTCTGCCCACCCCGAGCCGGGCCCGCGTCCTGTCTGCGGCCCAGATGCAGACGCCTGCCGCGTCCTCGGTTCTTCTGGCCGCCCTGTACTGCGATCCCCGCCGCCAAGACGTCTTGCTATCCCGGCACTTGCCTGGCCTTCTCGAACAACTCGGTAACCCGCCTTGGTGGTTCATCCGCTTCCGCGACCCGGACCAGCACCTTCGCGTACGCATCGCCCTCCCCGACCCGGAAGCCTTCGCTGACACGGCCCGAACGGCAAGCGCTTGGGCCGACGAGCTACGAAGCATCGGCCTGCTGACCGACCTGCGCTATCCCACCTCCTATCGGGAGATGGGCCGTTGGGGCTCCGACACCGCGTGGGAGGCGGCCGAGGAGGTCTTCCGGGCAGACTCGCGCGCCATCCTGGCTCAGCTCGCGCAGTCACAGCGCCCCGTTCAGCGCACGCTGGTGGCGGCCCACACCGTTGCCATCGCCTCCGCGTTCCTCGGCAGCACCGCAGCCGGGATGCGGTGGCTGATCAACCACATCCCTCCGAAAGCCCCCGCTCCCGTTCCGCGCCCGCAGTTCACCGACGTCGTACGGCTCGCTGACCCGAGCGACGACTGGGCGGCGCTGCGCCGTGTCCCGGGCGGGGACGCCGTCGTGTCGGGATGGGCCGACCGGGATACGGCACTCACCACGTACCGGCCGCACCTGCCTGGCCCGGACACCCAGGGCATCGCCGTCGACGACGTCCTGACCTCCCTGCTGCACGTCCATTTCGTGCGCCACGTCGCCGTGAACTTCCCGGAGGAAGAGGTCTGCCTCTACCTGGCTCGTGCCGCCGCCCTGGCCTGGACCGCCCGCACCCGTGGGAGGGCTTCGTGACCGCCCACCCCGCGCTCGGCCTGGTCGACGCCATCGCCGCCCGGCTCGCCGATCCCGAGACCGTGCCCCTCGCCTCCAGGACGCTGTCCTCGGACCGGCAGCACCTTGCTTACGGCCCGCCCGGAATCGCGCTGCTGCACATCGAGCTGGCCGCGAGCGGCCTCGGCCCGTGGTACCGCGCCCACGCCTGGCTCGCCGCCGCCTCCCGGCAGCCGCTCACCAGCGGCCCGGACAGCCACCCGTTCTACGGAGTGCCCGCCTTCGCCCACGCCCTGAGCTGCGTCGCCGACCACCTTCCCGGCTCCTACCAGCGCGCCCTCAACGCGATGGACGGACGGATCGCCGTCGACGTCGGGCGCCGTCTCGATGCCGCACATCGCCGCATCGACGCCGGACGCCTGCCGCAGCTCGCCGAGTTCGACGCCATCCGGGGCCTCACCGGATACGGCGCCTATCTACTGCGCCGAGACCCCGGCAGTTCCACGATGCGCGCCGTTCTTGACTACTGCGTGCGCCTCACCGAACCGATCACTCACTACGGCGAGACCCTGCCGGGCTGGTGGGCGGAGACCGGGCCCTCGGGAAGCCCGGACGACCGATTCCCCGGTGGACACGCCAACACCGGTATGGCGCACGGCATCGGCGGCGTGCTCGCGCTCCTGGCCCTCGCCGCTCGGAACGGCTCCGTCACCGACGGGCACCACGCAGCATTGCGCACCATCCTGGCCTGGCTGGACCGCTGGAAGGAGAAGGCCGACGGCGGACCGGTCTGGCCGTACTGGGTCACTCAGGGCGAGCTGCGCAGGGGGCGTCTCGCCCCGTCCGCGCCCCGGCGGCCATCCTGGTGCTACGGCACCGCTGGCCTCGCCCGCGCCCAGCAATTTGCCGCGCTCGCCCTCGGCGATACCAGCCGCCAGATCGACGCGGAGAACGCACTCGTGGCCGCCCTCACCGACCCCGAGCAGCTGAAGGCCACAACGGACATCGGCATCTGCCACGGATTCACCGGCCTCGCCCACGCTGCCGCGCGGACGGCAGATGACGCCCACCCCTCGACCGTGAGGAAACTCCGAGCCGCAATCCCGGCCCTCCTGGCTGCGGTCATCCCACCGGGCACCGACCTCGAACGCATGGCCACGACTCTCATTCAGAACGAGGAAGGCGGCCCCGGCCTCCTCGACGGTGCCGCCGGCATAGCCCTGGCCCTCCTCGCGCCCGGCACCGCCGCACCACCCCGGTCCGCCTGGGACACATGCCTCCTCATCGCTTGATCCACCGACCGAAGGACCTCTATGCCTCCCGACCACTGGCAGCAGCACAACATCACCTTCGTTGACCGCGAGACTGCCCGGCGCACCATCGCCGAACGCCTCGGCCCAGCCCTGATCGAGGCCGAGGCCGACGGGCAGCTCACCGGCTGGTGGTTCATGAACAAGCAGCCCTGGCCGCTGCGTTATCTCGCCGACAAGCCCTCACCAGCCGTCGAATCACTCCTGAGCGATCTCGTCGGCGACGGCGTGGCCGTGTCGTGCCTGCCCTGCGTCTACGAGCCCGAGACCGACGCATTCGGCGGCCCGGAGACTATGGACGCAGCCCACGAACTGTTCCACAGCGACTCCCACCACCTGCTCACCTACCAGCCGGGCCCGATGCACTTGGGACGCCGGGAAACCGCCGTCCTGCTGGCGAGCACCCTGATGCGCGGCGCTGGACTCGACTGGTTCGAACAGGGCGACGTATGGGCGAAAGTCGCAGCCCTTCGACCGGCCACCAATCCACCACCACCCGAACGAGCCGCCGAACTGGCCCCGCCCATGCGCAAGCTCATGACCGCCGACGCCCACAACCTCTGCCACCCGGGCAGCCCACTCCACGCGCACAAGGAATGGGTGACCGCCTTCGAACGGGCAGGCGCCACGCTCGCCGACCTCGCAGCGCGCGGCTCCCTCACCCGCGGCCTGCGAGCCGTCATCGCCCACCACGTGATCTTCCACGCCAACCGCGCTGGTCTCCTCCGGGACGACCAGAGCGCCCTGTCCCACATCGCACGAGAGGTAGTCATGGGAACGAGTGACCACACCGAGTCGCCCACCGAGGCAACGGCCGACATCGATAGCGTCAGCGCGGTGAACACCGATACGATCACCACCCCCACGGCGGACGCCGAGCGCCTCCGCAACGCCCTGGTCGACCAGCTCCGTGCGGACGGACACGCCCGCACGCCCGCCGTCGAGACTGCGTTGCGGACCGTGCCCCGCCACGTGTTCGTGCCCGACGCGTCGCTCGAAGACGCCTACGCCAACACACCGGTTCATATCAAGTACGACACCGACGGCACGTCCATCTCCTGCGCCTCCCAGCCCGGCGTCGTCGCCCTCATGCTGGACCAGCTCGAAGCCCAGTCCGGCGAGCGCATCCTCGAACTCGGCGCCGGCACCGGTTACAACGCCGCTCTGCTCGCCTACCTGGTCGGCGAGACCGGACATGTGACCACGCTCGACGTCGACGACGACCTCGTGGAAGGCGCCCGCGCCCACCTCTCCGCCGCCGGGATCACCAACGTCGAGGCCGTGACCCGTGATGGGGCTCTCGGCTACGCCGAAGCGGCGCCGTACGACCGGATCATCGCCACTGTCGGTGCCCACGGCGTACCGCACGCCTGGCTGCAGCAGCTCGCCCCCGGCGGTCGGCTCCTCGTCCCCCAGCGCCTCAAGGGCACGGTGTCCCGCTCCATCGCCTACGAGCAGCGTGACGGCCGGTGGGTGTCCCTCGGCAGCGAGATGAACACCTTCATGCCGCTTCGGCGGGGCATCGCTGACGACGACCGCCGAGTGATCCCGCTCAGTACGGACGGCGCCGTACGACTCCAGGCTCCCGCCGGGGTCAGCATCGACGCCGATGCCCTCGCAGGCGTACTTGACCAGCCGCGCACCGAGGAGTGGACCGGCATGACGGTCCGCGCCATGGAGTCGCCCGAGTGGATGGAACTGTTCGTCACCTGCTCTCTCCCCTCTGGCCTGATCCGGATGCTGTTCCCCCAGAGTGCCAAAGGCACTCTGCTCACTGAGGACCCCTACCCCTCGTCGACCGCGGTCGTCGACAAGGGCGCCGTCACCTACCTCGCCCGGCGCCTGTCGAAGGAGAAGACCCCCGACGGCGACAAACTCTGGGAGTTCGGCGTCATCGGCCACGGCCCCGGAAGCGACGAACTGGCCGCGAAGGTCGCCGACGCCATCCGTACCTGGGACAGGCAGTACCGAGGCCGTGAGGCCACCTTCGAGATCAAGCCCCTCGACGCCCCCGAGATCGAGCAGCGCTCCGGTCTCTTCGCCCTCGACACCCCGCTGAACCGCATCGTCGTCGACTGGCGATGACTCCCCACGCGTAGCGGACGGTGCCCGCCGGCACACGGCCGGCGGGCACCGTCGCCTCAACAGCCCTCACTCTCGACCCCGGGGGATTCATGGACCCGCACGGCCTCACGGCCCAGCGCTTCCCGCTCGTCGCCCGATTCCGACCCGCCTGCTTGCCCCTGCCCGAACGCGTAAGCGCACTCGTCGACTTGGCCGACACCGCGGTGAAAGAGGCTGACCAGGGGCTCGGATCGGCCGTCTACAACCAGGCCGCGCTCATTGCCTCCGACCTAAACCTTCCCGACCTCGCCCGCGAGATGTGCCACCAGCACGCCGCCGCCTACCTCCACGCTTGCCCCCTGCCCGGCATGAGCGCGATCCGAGGACTGGAACCGGTCGTCAATCTCGCTCGCCTCCAGATCCGCGCCGGCCACGCCGATGAGGGCCGTCAGCGACTGCTCGACCTGTACAAGGCCGTCGAGACGCGTACAGCCGCCCGGTTCGAGGGCGTCACCGTACCCCCGGACCTGACTGCGACCAGCGAAGACCGCCAGGAAGTTCGCGCGTGGCTGTGGCGCGTCCTCCTCGCAGACGGCACGCGCACCCTCACCGTCCAAGGGCGATGGGCCGAGGCGCTGGCGCACATCGAAGCCCACCAGGGCATCGGAAAGCGGATGCTCGACGGTCGGCAGGTCGCCGTACTCGCCGCCCTCGTTGCGGGTGACACCGCATGGGCCGCTGTCCTCCTTGCCGACACAATGCCCGGCGACCCATGGGAACAAGCCGTCACGGCATGCCTGACCGTCCTATGCCGACGCGACGCCGGGCAGTCGATCGACGGTCATCTTGCCGATCTGGTGACGGCCTACTCCGGGCGGAAGGCCGAACCCGGGATGACCGTCTTCGACACCCGCCTCGGACTTACAGTTCTCGACGCGATCGGGTCCGCCGAGGCGCTCGCCGCGCACCACATCGTCGAGGACCTCCACCGCAGGACGACGTACGCCGAGGACGGCTACGCGGCCCGCGAGAACTTGGCCCACCCTCTGTTCACCGAGATCGCCACGGACGGGCAAGTGCAGGACTGTCGCGCGCTGGTGCGCTCCTGCGCCCTCGGCACAGGGGTCCTCCCGGACGAGCTACGACGAGAACTGACGCCAGCTCTGCGCGTGAGCGACAGCGTGATCCGGGAAAGCCTGACACGTTCCTCTGGGCCCGGAGGAACGTAACCCCCCTGCGGGCGTGACGGTGCCTATCGGCGCTGTCGGCGTTGCTGTTCGGTAGGCGTCGTAGTCGCTGACGGAAGCTGACCGTCGTGGGTCTGTTGGACGCGGACTGAGGCTGTGAGGGTGGAGCGTCGGCGGGCTGCTTCGGCGCGGCGGTTGGGTGCTGGGTTGCGGGCGGTGTGCTGGATGCGGGTGATGAGGACGCGGGCGGGCTGTCGGGCGGTGGTCAGCTCGCGCTGGGCGGCGGCTTCCCGAAGGAGTTGGTGGGGTTGGTGGCCGTGGGCTTCGGCGTCGGCAAGGACGGTGGCGAGCGCGGGCCAGGCCGGGTCGGCGAGGATGCGCTCGGCGTAGCCGGGGACGGCTGCTCGTACGTCGCTGGCGAGGACGCGGCGGGCTTGATCCCTGGGTGGCCGGGCTGTGAGTTCGGTGAGCGTCGGGGCGAGGGCGCGGTCGGCGGCCGTCTGGAGGTGCTGGACGGCCTGGCGGGCGGCGTCGGCCTGGTGGGCGTGGTTCTTCGCTTCGTGCCAGCGCGCGGCGACGATGGTGGCCCAGACAAGAGCTGCGACCAGGGCGGCGAGTGCGCTTCCGTCGGAGCCGGTGGCGGTGTGGACGATGTCGCGTGCCGCACTGCGCAGGGCGTGGGCGGCTCGGTCTTCGGCCCGGACCTGAGAGCGCTGAGCCCGGGCGAACGCCTGGGAGGCGGCCTGGAGTTCGGCGCGCAGAGGGGCGGGTGCCGTCTGGGCGGTGGCTTCGATGAGTTCGCCGAGGGCGGTGATGTGGGCCTGGGCGTGGGTGTCCTCGGCCAGGTCGGTGTGCAGGGTGTCGAGGGCGTCGGTGGCTTGGTGCCAGGGGGTGCTGGGGTGGTTGCGGCGGGCGGTGGGGTGTTCTTCGGGCCGGCTGGATTCGAGGCGGGCCTTGATTTTGGGCAGGGAGAGGTCGGGGGAGATCTTGCTTCCGGGGTGGTAGATCTGCTCGCCGGCCTCGTTGACGTCGCCGGGGCGGCCTGCGGCATAGCCGAGGAGGTCGCCTGACGGGCCGCGCCGGACCTGGACCTCGACGCCACCGGCTTCGAGGTAGGCGATGAATTCCTCGGCGTTCGTCGCGTGGGGGATGGCGGCACGGATGCGGTCCTGGAGCCATTCGGGGCTGGGCTGGTCCCAGCCGAGCCGTTCGGCCTTGTGCATCTCGGCCTGAGTCGGGCGACGGCTTCCGGTTCCGTCCCCCTTCTTCAACTGCCGTAGCCCGTAATCCTTTTCGATCTCGCGGCAGGAGTCACCGACGCGCACGCCGCTGCCGTGCAGTTTGGGGCGGCGGCCGTCCTCACGGACGGTCGTGGCGAGGATGTGGATGTGGTCGTCCGCGTGGCGTACGGCGATCCAGCGGCAGGCCAGGTCGTAACCGGCCGGAGCGATGCCGGCGGCCTGGACGATGCGCTGGGCGATCTCGCCCCACTCGGCATCGGAGAGGTAGCGGTCCTCGGGGGCAGCACGGACCGGGCAGTGCCAGACGTGGTCGGTGACCGGCTTGCCGAACTCACTGTTCCGAAGGTGTACAGGCTCGTCGAGGTAGCGGGCGAGTTCGGTGAGGGTGGCGTTCTCGTCGCGGCCGGGGTCGGGCATGCCGAGCATCGCGAAGGCGGCCACGATGTGCGGGTCGAGGTGCTCGTCGTGGTCGCCGGGGCCGTAGAGGTAGGCGAGCAGGCCGCGGGTGTTGGACCCGGCCGGTTTGATGGCGGCGATCACGCGGACGCCTCCGTCTCCGGATCGGCGGGCCGGCGCAGGGCTTCGGCGATCAGCTCCAGCAGGTCGTGGAGTTCGGTCAGGCGCTCGCGGATGTCGGGTGGGGTGTGGTCGCTGTTGAGGGCGCGGGCGATCTGGTTGACGTTCACGCCGATCCGGTTGAGCTGGCGCAGGACCTGGGCGCGGAAGACGTGCGTGCGGCGGCGGTCCTCAGACAGGGGCAGGTTGGCGGTGAACCGGCCGGTGATGAAGGCGAGGACGATGTCGGCGGCGAAGCCGGAGTCTCCCTTGTAGCCGTGCTCGGCGGCGGCCTCCTGCAGCTGGGTTTGCTCGTCGCCGGTGAAGCGGAGCGGGCCGACGCGGACGACGCGCTTGGTGCCGGTGAAGCGGCGGATCGTGGGCTGCACGCTCTTCACGACGGGCTCACCGCCGACGATCTCGGCGGTGTCGGCGGCGCGTACGGGGCGCAGAGTTGCGCGCTGGACGGTGTGGAGCGTGTCCTCGCCGGGGCTGCCCTCGGCCCCGACGTCCCGGCCTGGCGCCCCCTGGCGCTGGGCCGTCTCCGCCACCCCCGGGGCGGAGACCCCCGAAGGCCGGCCATGAGTCGGACTCGGGGTACTACTGGCTCCGCCCGGGGAAGGCCGTCCGAACGCCCGGCGCCAACGGTCCAACAAGGTAGGGGACTTCGTCAGCGGCAGCGGCTCGTCGGGAGCGTCGTCGGTCTGGAGTGGGTCGTGCGTCATGGACGGTTCTCCGGAGAGGGGTGGGGAAGGCGCGCGGGGCACCACGAAGATCGGATGGCGTTCGGACGGTTTCCGCCTCATCCACAGGTGTGGACGATCACGCGTTACGTGCGGGTGGTGACCGGCGGGCCGGGTGACCGGAAGGGTTCCGGTCACCCGGCAGCGGTTCCGGTCAGCTGCCGGTCCGATGGGTCTCGGCGGAGGGTTCGAGGTCGGCCCGGAGGATGTCCATCACCTCGGTGAGCCGCTTGCTGCCGACCGTCAGCCCTTTGTCCTCAACTGCCGTCCGGACGACGGCCCGGGTGAGCTTGCCCTGCTCAGAGGCAGCAGCCCGGCCGATCTCCACGAGCACCTGGAGGGAGGCGCCAGGCGGACGGCCACCGCGCACCCTGCCCGCCGCAGTGGAAGCGGGCGATTCCGGCGACCGGACGGATACGGAGACTGGCAGCTCAGCGGCCGGGCTGGCAGGCCCGACGCGCGCGACCGGAGCTTCGCGTGGCTGTCGGCCTGCCGTGGCCGAGGTCGCGGCGGGGTGGACGGATGTGGTGGCCGGTGGTTCCGGCACCTGCGCTGCATCAGGGGCCGAATGGTCGGCAGGCTCCGCGACGAGCTCGTGGACCTGCCGCATCAGCACGCCGAAGGCCACCATCGCGGCGGCCGGGGGAACCGCCGCGACCACGTAGTCGAGCAACGGGACGCTGCCGACTTCGCGAGTGCCGGTCACCCCGGCCACGTTGAGCCCGATGGAGCCGACCGATCCGATGGCAGTGACGCCGATGGCCCATCCATCGGTGACCTGGCGCAGGCCCGCGCGGAGCATGAGCAGCTCACCCGCGACGATGAACGCGTCCAACGTCGCGGGCCACGCCCATCGACGAGTCGGCGAGTCACGAAGCCCGTGCTGGGCAGCGACCTCGGCCAGGTGCGCGTAGGAGAGCCAGAACGCACCGGCGGTCAGGACCACGATGACGAACCCGGCCAAGCGGAACACGCGCTGCTCCGCACTGAGCTTCGTCTTCACCGGCTGCGCCTGACCGGGCTGGTCGCCACGCGGCGGGCGTTCTTGGCGACGGGACAAGAGAGGGACCTTCAAGCGGGGTACTCCTGTGGTTTCGGTGTGGGGCGTCTTTACCGTCTTGGCCGTTGCAGGCGCAGGTCACAGCGGGTACGGCAACCGCTTCGGCTCTCCGTCCCGGCAGGCGCCGCCAACATCTCGTTCCGAGAGGAGACAAGCGCGGGACGTCTCGGCGGTCCGGGTGCCGGTGTGGCCGTGCCCCCGGTCGGGACGGTGGCGTTGCGTCTTCCGTCCCGGCGGGCAGGGCTGTGACCTGCGGCGATACGGCAGGACGGCGAGGGACGGCGCATGACGGATACGGGCGGCGTCTTGGCGGTGGGCTGCGATGGTGGATCGCCTTGCCGTCTTGACGCCGGTTGCCGTCTTGCCTGTAGGCCGTGTGACCTGCGAGATCACGGCAGGGACGGCAAGGACGGCAACAAGGGGCGGGGTTCAGCCCGCGTCGAGACCGCCGGGCAGGGCGTTCACTCAGTGAACGGTGGGTGGTTCACCGGACGGGGCCGCCGGGGTGTCCACTGAGTGGACACTGGGGCAGTACCGGCGCCAGGCGTCGAGGAACTTGTTGCGCATGTAGCCCTTGCGCTGGGTCCGGTCGGCCATCCGCACGTTGCCAGGCCGAATCTCGAACGTGCGGAGCATCCTGCCCAGGTCGCGGGAGGTCAGCCCGCCGCGTCCCCACTCCGCCCACGGAGCCTCCGCGTCCTGGCGCAGATGGTGAAGGAGTTCCTCGGTGGACAGGCTGTCCACCTCACGCTGGGCGTAGAAAACCCGGCGGATGTCAGCGAGTATCCGCGCACCGCTCGGGTGGTCCTCCTCGGCCGCCACCTCGGAGGCAACCATCCGCGCACACGCGAGGCGCGCCAGCCGGGGCCAGTGCCCGCCCGCCAAGTCGGCGACGATGACCAGAGGCTCCCAGGTGTCCGCCGCGCGGTCCTCGACCGGCATCTCCGGCTCCAGGTCCGCGGCCTCGTCCAGGAGCGGCCCGACCCACGCGACGACACGGTCACGCAGCTCATGCAGCGCCGGGATGTCGCGCCGCGACCGGAACGGCTTGACCTTCTCGCCCTCGGCCCGGCGCCGCATCCGGATCACCACCGCCCGGTCCATGACCGTGTCGGGCAGGTCGCCGATCCCCGCGATGGCCGCCATGGCGAAGGTCGCGAAGCGGTGCGGGGTGTGGTCGTTGCCGACGACCCGGGTCACGTACCGGTTGCGCTGGTGGCCGGCGTTGAGCAGGCCGCGCATCTCCTCGTTCTTCTCGGCCATCTTCGGGGTGCCGAAGATGGTGTCCGCCTCGTCCACCAGGAGCGTGGGCGGGTTCTCCTCGGTGATCGACCGGAAGATGGCCGCCGGTGTGGTGTTGATGGTGAGCATCGGTTCGTGGACCGTCTCGGTCAGCACGTCCAGCAGCCGCGACTTGCCGCACCGCTTCGCCGGCCCCACCACCGCCAGACGCGGCGCGTGCTGCCACGCGGGCTGCAGATGCGTCGCCGCCACCCACAGCGTGACCGCGTCCAGCGTCTCCGGCGAGGGCAGGATCACGAACTGGGCGATCTGCGCACGCAGTTCATCCAGCAGCGCCGAGCCGCAGGTCGGCTCCGCATCGGGTATCGCCTCCAGGCCGCTCGGCGTCTCCACCTCGTCGGCGCCACGGGCGTCCGCATCGCCGTCCCGGTTCCGATCGGCGCCGTCGGCCTGCGTGGCGTGCAGGTGGGCGCCGGGGCGGCCGGGGATGGCCGCTGCGGGCCAGACGGCCTGCGCGGGGGCGGAATAGGGCTCGGGGTTCTCGGGTTGCACTCGGCAGCTCCTCGTCTGGCGGTGGCGGGCTTGCACGCCCTTGCCGCCGGGTCGGTTCACATGGGATCGCTGGGGAGTCATCGGGCCTCCGGCGTTGCACCGCCGGGGGCCCACCCCTTTCTCGCGAGCGTTCGGTGATCGCGAGGGAACACGGACCGTACGTCCACACCCGGCAACAGTCCAGCGTTTCTGTGTCAGCTCAGCGCAGAATGGTCTGCTATCGCTCCCCGCTGTCACGCGGCCAGGCCCAGCAGGGCCAACAGGTCCGCGGTCACCACCCGGTAGGCGTTGCCCAGCCGCAGCACCTTGCACGGGTACTGGCCGCGCTTGGCCAGCTCGTACCCCTTGCTCCGCCCCAGCCCCAACGCCCGGTTGCCCGTCTCCAGGTCAATGGCTGCGGGAAGCTCCAGCAGCTCCTCGCGGCTCATGCCCTTCGCCCGGCCGGCGAGTCCGTTCTCGCGCATACGCGCTCCATCCATGACTGAGCCCTCGGCGAACACGGCGATCGCGCTCGTCTCCAGGCCATGGAATCAACGGTAGGCAAGTTAATGTGTCTTCATGACACAACACCGTTCCGACTATGGATCTGAGAAGGACACCGAGGTCGACGACCTCGAATGGGAGGACCACGTCATGGCCACCGTGGCTGGCGAGGTCCGCAGACGACGGAAGGAACTGGGGTGGAGCGCACAGGATCTCGCCGACAGGTGCGAGGGGATCGGCTACCCGATCCCCCGCAACGTGATCGCCAACATGGAGTCCGGCCGCCGAGCCAGCCTGCCCCTGGTCGAGGTCATGGTCCTCGCCAAGGCCCTGCGCATGTCCCCGATCAGCCTCATCTACCCCGTCGGCTACGTCGACGAAGTCCGCCAACTCCCCTACCAGGACCCGCAACCGGCATTCGACGCCCTGCAGTGGTTCACCGGCAGCTCGGCTGCCGATGACGCCACCGACTACATGCTCGACCACTTCCTGGCCCATGACCTCGAAGTCCGCTCGGCCCTGGCCGCCGTAGAGAGCGAGGACTACGAGCGCTGGAAGGTCAAGACCGCCCCCAACCGCGTCCAGCGGGAAGCGGCCGAGCGCGCCTTGGCCCGGTACGCCGACCAGGCCACCAACGCCAAGCACGAGCTGCGCAGCCACCGCGACGCCATCCGCGAAGCCGGCGGCACCCCACCCCACCTGCCCTCGCAGCTCGACGACGTCGATCCACCGGATATCGACACCACCGAGGAGAACGATCTTTGAAGGGTTCCACCCACCGCCGCTGCTACTGCCGCGACCCTCACACCGGTAAGCCGCTCGGCAAGAAGTGCCCCAAGCTCTCCAGCCGCAAGCACGGCTCGTACTCCATACGCCAGGAACTCCCGCCCCGCGAAGACGGCACCCGCCGCTCATTCAGCCGCGCCGGCTACGACTCCCTCAAGGCCGCCCAGGCGGACCTCGACCACGTGCGCGCGCTCGTCGGCCTCGCCGACACTGACGACGCCGAGGGCCTGGGCCAGATAGCCGAGTTGCTGGAGAAGGTGGCCGACGAGAAGGCCCCGCTGCCGAACATCGAGGCGACCCGCAGGCGCCTCAGCCACGGCCTGGACCTGACGAGCAGGCTCACCGTCGGTGAGTGGCTGGACATGTGGCTGGCGGGCAAGAGGGGGCGGCAGAGCGCCATCAGCCGCGACGAGAGCAACATCAGGGTGCACCTCAAACCCAGGATCGGGCACTACCGGCTCGACCGCCTCCGGGTCGCCCACCTGTCGGAGATGTTCGAGGCCATCGCCGAGGCCAACGTCGAGATCGCCGAAGGCAACGCAGCCCGCCGTAAGGCGTTCGAGGACCTCGCCCAGATCCCCTGGAAGGGCCGCGAGCCCCGCGCCCGTCGCAAGGCGATGAAGGCGGCCATCGACGAGATGGAGCCCTACCGCCGCATCGTCGGTCCGGCCACACGCCAGCGCGTCCGCTCCACCCTGCGGGCCGCGCTCAACGCCGCGATTGCTCAGCAGCTCATCACCTTCAACCCGGCCGCCCACGTCGAGTTGGAGGCGGGCAGGCGGCCCAAGGCCCTCGTATGGACCGAGGAACGCATCCTGCACTGGAAGCGCACCAGCGAGAAGCCGTCGTCGGTAATGGTCTGGACGCCGGAGCACACTGGCCTCTTCCTCGACCACGTCGCGGAGGACCGCCTGTACGCCCTGTTCCACCTGATCGCGTTCCGCGGACTGCGACGGGGCGAAGCGTGCGGCCAGAAGTGGACCGACACCAACCTGGACGCCGGTCTCATCACCGTCGCCAAGCAACTCGTCGTGGACGGCTGGGAGGTGTACGAGGACGACCCCAAGACCGACGCCGGCGCACGCACCATCGCGCTCGACTCCGACACGGTCCATGCCCTCAGGCGGCACCGAGCCCAGCAGGGCAAGGACCGTAAGGAGTGGGAGAACGCGTGGGTGGAGACCGGACGCGTCTTCACCAAAGAGAACGGTGAGCTGCTCCACCCCGCCAACGTCACACGACGGTTCATCGAGCTGTACGAGGAGATCGACCTCCCGCCGGTCCGGCTCCACGACCTCCGCCACGGCGCCGCGACCCTCGCCCACGCGGCCGGTGCCGACCTGAAGGACATCCAGGAGATGCTCGGCCACTCCTCGATCACCATCACGGCCGACACGTACACGAGCCTGCTCCCCGAAGCGGACCTGGCGATCGCCGAGGCCGCAGCCCGGCTCGTCCCGCGCGCCCGCGCGACCTCCGAGAACACCGCCCCCGAAGCGGAAGCCGAGCCCGACGACGCGGAGCATCCCGGCCCGGAGTCTGTGCCGGATGATGCTGATCCGTCGGGAGGAATTCCGGAGATCAACTCTCCGTCCGCTCACGCACCGCTCACGCAAACGGCCCCGGACGAGAAGTCCGAGGCCGAGTAGGAGCCCTCCCTGGGGGGATAAACCCCAGGTCAGAGCGGTAACGCGTTGTGCCCCCGGCAGGATTCGAACCTGCGACACCCGCTTTAGGAGAGCGGTGCTCTATCCCCTGAGCTACGAAGGCGGGGATCTGCGAGAAATGCGGTGGAGACCTGCGGCGGGAGCCACGATCCCGGACGCATCGGCCCACTGATCCGGCGGCGCACCGGCGGACCGGCGCACCGCCGTCAGTGTAGCGGGTGGGGGTGCACGGGTGCGGGGCACTGTCCTGGACCCCCTGCGGCACCTGGGGCGGAGGGGCCCGTGCGCGGACCGCGCCGGCGGGGCCGGGAGGACGGCGGAGCGGGCCGAGCCGCCGGCGCCGGAGCGGCGTGGGCTGGACGGCGGCACGTCGTGCCGCCGCCCCGCGGAGGGCGGGGTGCGGCGCCCAACGGGGGACGGGGGCGGTACCGGCCCGCACGAAGGCGATGCCGGCCCGGGGAGGCCGGTCCCGGGGACCACCGCTGAGCGGTCTGCCCCCTGCCGGAAGCCGGGGACTCGATCCGATCATTGACGGGTCGTCACCATCCGATTTCTGATAGTTGTTTCAGCGGGGTACGGGCAACTGCCCGTGGCGGTGTGTCTCCTGGCACCGCAGGGAGGACGCACATGAGCACCACCACTCGGGACCAGGTCCTCGCCGGCGAGCAGCGGGCGGTGGACCACGCCTACGCCTGCTACGCCACGAGCCTCGCCGAGCTGAGCGGCACCTCGGCGGCCACCGCTTCCGCCAGCGGCAAGGACGGCATCGCCAACCGGGCCGGAACGGAGGCCCGTGCCGAGGCGTACGGCGGGCTCGGTGACGAGGCGCTGGTCTTCGCCCGGGTCGACGCACCGGAGGACCCGGGCGGGGAGCCCCGGCCCTGGTACATCGGGCGCCGGGGCGTACGGGACGGAGCGAGCGAACCCGTGGTCGTGCTGTGGACCAGCCCGCTCGCGAAGAAGTGGATCGAGGCCAGGCCGGAGGCGGCGGGCGACGTGGTCCTGCGGCGGCGGCTCCGCTGTGTGCGGCAGATCGTCGAGGACTACGTCGACGAGATCGCTCCGACCGCGTCCGCCGCTCCGCCCGAGGCCGTCACCGGACCCGAACCGGTGCCCGAGCCCCGGCAGGTCGCCGACGACCGGGCCGCGGAGGCGACGACCCCGGAGCGCGCGGCGCCGGTCCCCACCCCCGGCGATGTCGAACGGCGGCGGAAGGCGCTCCAGCCGGACGACTTCCTGCTGCGGGAGCTCCAGCGGTCGCGCGGCGGCCGGATGCGGGACATCGTCGAGACCATCCGCCGCGACCAGATGGAGCTGGTCACCGGCTCGCCCTCGGACATCCTCGTCGTGCAGGGCGGCCCGGGCACCGGCAAGTCGGCGGTCGGCCTCCACCGGGTGACCTGGCTCGTCAACAACGAGCACTTCAAGGCCCAGGACATCCTCGTCATCGGCCCGCACCAACGGTTCCTCGACTACGTCGGCCAGGTCCTCCCCACCCTCGGCACCCGGGACGTCAACGCCGTCCAACTGGACCGGTTATGGGAGGGCGAGGTCCTCGGTACCGACGAGCCGCGGGCCCGTCTGGTGAAGTCGGACGAGCGCATGGCGGCCGTCCTGCGGCGTCGGGTGGAGAGCGACTACCGCCCCGAGGCCCTCGACGCGCTCACCGTCGCCCCCGCCTTCGAGGGCGACGAGCCCGCGGTCGTGGTCACCGCCGGCAGTACGACCCTGCGTCTGCCGAGGTCCGAGGTGCTCGCCCTCCTCGACCGGGCGCACACCGGGGAAGGCTCCTTCCGGGAGCGCCGCGAGCGCTTCCGCGGCCTGCTCGTCGACCGGCTCCTCCGGGAGCTCGCCGACGTCGCCCCGCGCCGGAGCCAGACCGGCACGATCCGTCGTGACCTGGAACGCAACCGAAGGGTCGAGCGCCTCGTCGAGCGGGTCTGGCCGTCACCGGGCCCCCGGGAAGCCCTGCGCACCCTCTACGACTCGGCCGATCTGCTGCGGAGCTGCACCGAGGGCGTCCTCGACGAGGACGAACGGGCAGCACTGGCGCGCGTCCGGGCGGCCAGTGCCGACGCCGACCCGTGGACCCTCGACGACCGCGTCTGCCTCGAAGAACTCCAGGTGCTCATCAGCGGCGAGACCCCGAGGCGGTACGGGCACATCGTCGTCGACGAGGCCCAGGACCTCACGCCCATGCAGGCCCGCGCCCTGCGACGGCGCTGCGCCGTGGGGGGTTCCATGACGGTCCTGGGCGACCTCGCGCAGGCGACCGGGCCCCACACCCCGACGAGTTGGGACCTGCTCGGCGCCCTCCTCTCCGACCACGGCGACTGGAGGGTCGCCCAACTCGACACCAGCTACCGGGTCCCCGCCGAGATCATGGAGTTCGTCGCCCCGCTGGCCCGTACCGTCGCTCCGTCCCTGCCCTATCCGCGGGCCGTCCGCGGGGCGGGACCGGACGCCGTGCGGACCCTGGCGACCGAGCCGTGGAAACTGCTCGACGACACCGTCTCCCAGGTGGCGCGACTGGTGCGCACCAGCGACGGGAGCACTCCCCGCTCCGTGGCCGTCGTCGTCCCCGACGATTCGGACTGGCTGGACGCCATCAGCCGACGGATCGCCGAGGGGGAGGAGGTCGTCGGGCAGGACCGGGAGGCCGTTTCCGTGCTGGCGGCGGCGCAGGCCAAGGGCATGGAGTACGACCACGTGCTGGTCGTCGAGCCCGCCACGATCGCCGACCGGGGCCCTGCCGGACTGCGGCAGTTGTACGTCGCCCTCACCCGCAGCACCCAGACCCTGACCGTGCTGCACACCGCCCCGTTGCCGGCGGTCCTCCTCGGGTCCGGGGGTGCGCCCGGGGCGCCGAAGGCGGCCGCGGCCCGGGAGGAGGACGGTGAGGGGCGGCTGCCCCGGATCGGCACGGACGTCCGGGTCGAGGTCGTGGCCCGGGTCCCCGGCGGTCGCCACAAGGTCCGGGCGCTGTCCCCGCCGATCGACCGGCCGCTCGTCCTCACCGTTCGCCATGGATCGGTCCCCCCGTTGAGGGGCGAGCAACTGGACTGCTGGGTCTTCGCCAACGAGACGAGCCAGACGGTGCTCACCGCCGACCAACGGGGCCGGTCGCCCGTCTCGGAGCGGATGGCGGGGCGCTACCTGGCGGCTCTGGACGTGCTCGGGGAACTGGTGGCGGGCGACGGCGAGGTTGCCGACGCCCGCGGTCGCCTCTCCGAACTCCAGGGCATGGCCAACCGCGTCCTGCGACGGGACCAGGCGGACTGGGTCGACGTGCTGCACCTGTTCGGCTCCCCGGACCGGGAGGCGCTGAGCGTTCTGCGCGACCTCGCCGCGACCACCAACCGGGCCCTCAAGGAAGGCGCTCTGGACCCGGTGCGGCTCGCGGCGGAGGTGGCGGACTCCGGCTGGGCCGAGCCCCTTGCTGCGGCCCGGCGCGAACTCGCGGCACGCTTCGCCCCCGGGACCGAACCGGACTCCGCTGACGCCCCGTCGCACCCCGAACCGGAGGAAGAAGTGCAGCCGACCGACGTGGACACCAGGCCGGAGCCGACGGTGGGGAAGGACCTGCTGGGGGCGCTGGAGGCGGCCGCCGCGGCGGACCGCACCTGCAAGAAGCACGAGGCGATCCGTCACGCGTTGAAGTCCTCGCTCCTCTGGGCCGATCTCCAGCCGACCGATTCGCCCGTCGTCGACGTCAGTTGCGTCACCGGGCACGGCCTGTTCCTCTACGAGGCCCTGGGCGCGGGTCGCTCGGCCTACGCGGACCTCCGCTCGGGTGCGACCCGCCTGCTGGAGATCAACCACACCCTGCCCGCGCCGGCGGACCGTCTCTACCTCGTGCTCTCCGAACCGCCGGCCGAGGAGTGGGCCGCGGACACGGTCCGTGACGTCTTCCGGGTCGACGTCATCTGGCGCACTCCCGGCGGCTGGGCCGGGGAGGGCGCGGACACCGCCTCGGGTTCCTCCGGGGCCTGACCCCAACGCCGAGCGGGCCGGGCCCGGGCGACGGAAGGGGGGTGCCCCGGCCTTCCGTCACCCGGGCCCGGCGGCCGTGCCGGTCCTCCGTGCCGCGCGGCCGAGAACGACGACCTCCACACGGTGCCGTCATGCAGAAGGGCCCGTTCCGGAGAATCGGAACGGGCCCTTCGTCGGAGCGCTGGGCAGGCCTTGCACCTGCATCTCCCCACAGGAAGTGGGGCGCCTTTCCTTGGACCACCAACGCGCGTCCAGCTACCGGGAGTTCCGGTGACCGGCTCGACGAAATGAAGCATATCCCATGATCGGAGCCCGGTTGACCGGTGGCGGGCGGTTCCGTACGGAACCGCCCGCCACCGGGGCTCACTTCAGGTACACCAGGCCGTCTGTGGTGATGGCGGGGCGGCCCCGGGTTCCCTTCACCACGATCTTGACCGTGTGCCGTGCTGCGGACGACCAGTTCTGGGTCCAGATCGCGTCGCGGTACTTGGTGGCGGAGGACTTGAGGTCGACCGTCTTGGCGAGACGGCCGTCCACGAAGACGTCGATCTGGCCGGAGGTCGCCGCGCGGGAGACCACCAGGGCGGCGGAGCGGCCGGTGAACGTCCAGGTCAGCGAGGCGTTCTTGGTCGCGGAGGAGAGCGACTTGCCGCCGAGGTAGCTACCGGAGGACCTGGTGGACCAGGTGCCGGTCCGCTTGGCGGAGGACTCCTGGAGGATCATCGGGGTCCCGGCGACGGAGGCGGCCGCGGTGTTGCCGGCCTGGTCGTGCGCGGTCATGGACCAGGTGGTCGCCGTGCCCGACTTCGCGGTGTGCGCGGCGCTGGTGGTCGTCGGGGCGTAGGTCCTGGCGCTGGGCGAGGTCAGGCGGACCTCCTTGAGGGCCGCCGCGTCGGTGGCCTTCCAGGACAGGGTCAGCGGTACGGCGGCCGTGTTCACGGTGCCGCCGCGCAGCGCCAGCTTCGGCTTGGTGGTGAAGGAGGGGGCCGTGGTGTCGACGGTCACGGTCGCCGTCGCGGAGGTGGTGGTCTGCCCGGAGATGTGGGTGGCCCGGACCTGCACCTTGTGGGAGCCGCGGGCCAGCGTCGCCTTCGCCGAGGTGGCGGTGCCCGTGGTGGTGGCGACGACCTTGCCGTTCACCAGCAGCTCGTGGCGACGGACGAACGCGGTCGGCGTGGACACCGACCAACGCACCGTCACCGCACCCTTGGTGTAGTGGGTCGAGCCGGCCTTGCCGGCGCCCGTCACCGAGGTGATGGCGAGTCCGCCGACCTTGCCGCCCGCGTAGTTGCGGATGGCGGGCAGCTGTGCGTACAGCTGCCCGCCGGGGCAGACGGTGTTGAAGCCGTCGCGGTGGCCCGAGATCCGGGGGAAGGAGTACGACCGGCCCGAGACGAACGTGGTGCCGGCGTGGCTGCGGCCGCCTGCCCCGGCCTTGAGCTGGACGGTGCCGGTCGGGTCGGCCCGGTACTGGCCGAGCTTCCACGCGGCCACGCGGGCGACGGAGGTGACGGCCGCGGCGGGGGCGGACTGCCGGTCGTAGCTGCCGATGACGGCGATGCCGGCGGCCTCCCGGTTGAATCCGTAGGTGTGCGCGCCGAGCACCGGCAGGTCGACGCCGCCCTTGCGGCCCTCGAACACGGTGCCGCACCGGTCGACCACGAAGTTGTAGCCGAGGTCCTTCCAGCCCTGGCTCTTCACGTGGTAGGCGTGCAAGCCCCGCATGATCTTGGGGGAGTCGGCGCAGGCGTAGTCGCTGGTCTGCGCGGTGTGGTGGACGAAGACGGCCTTCACGTCCGGGTTGTACTCGGGCCCCTCGGTACTGAGGGTCTCGTCAGCGCCCCAGGTGGCACGTGTCATCACCGAAGGCTTGGGCGCGCTGGACGGCGGGGCCGGCGGAGCGGAGGGTCCACTGCTCGGCGGGGGCGAGGCCGGGGCGGAGGTCGAGGACCGCGGGGCGGGGGCGGTGGTCGGCGGGGCGCTGGTCGGCGCGTCCGCGCCGGGGTCGTTCGGGGTGGGCTCGACGGTCGGCGGCGTGGCTGCCGGGGCCGAGGACTCCGAGCCGGGCGCGGGTGGCACGGCCGGGTCGCTCGGCGGGGTCTCGGGGGCCACGGAGGTGGACGTCTCGGGCGCGCCCGGCTCGGTGGCCGGGGGCGACGCGGGTTCGCCGGTCACCGCGAACGCCGCGGGTTCCAGCCCGGTCACCACGGTGCCGTCCGAGGCCGCCCGCGCGTTGGTCACCCGGGCGTCGCCCGGCCCCTCGCCCGGGTCGACCATGTCCAGTCGGAGCCCTTCGGGCAGACCGGTGCGGGTGGTGCCGCCCTGGGTCAGCCGCACCTCCACCCCGTCGGACGGGCCGACCCAGCGGGGCTCGCTGGCGCCGCGCAGCCCCGGCCGGCCGCCTCCGTCGTTGCGGGTCTCGGCCTCGGTGTCGACGCCGACCCACGGGGTCCACCGGCCGGTGGCGGTGGTGCGGGTGCGCACCTCGATGGTGCCGTCGAGTCGGACCTCGGGATCGGTCCAGGTGACGCCGAGCAGGCTGAACGGCTCGGTGGTGCGCTGGGCGAGGGCGGCGGAGCGCCCATTGGAGGAACGTTTCAGCGCGGCCCGGTGCACATCCGTCTCGACCGGGCCCTGCGCGGTCCTCCCGCGGTCGTCGCCCGGATCGGCGGGGGCCTCGCCGCCCAGGCCCTGGACGGTGAGCACTCCGGCCACCGTCGCGGTCGCCACGGCTGCGGCGATCCACAGCGTGCGTTGCGGTTTCACGTCGTTCCCCCCGGTGAGAAGGCGTCCGACCCGGGTGCGGGACGGGCGGAATCCAGCGGACGGCACACGGTGTCCGACGCGCCGTCGCCCACCGGGCGCGCCGCGGACGGCTCCCGGGAGGTGCCCGGGTGCGCGCTGACGGTGGCGACGGCAGGTCGACCGTGACGAATCGGTGAAATCGGTGGAGATCGTGCGCCTTGGTGCGAAGCGATACTCTCAGACTGTTGATCGTCTTTGCCACAGGGGTCACACAGGTGATCGAACGGGGCGGCAACACGTCAGTTCAGGGACGGGTCACCCGGACCGTGTAGTCGCCGGAGGCGTCGATGCCGCCGACCGCCACCCGTACCCCCGACTCCGGGTCCTGGAAGGTCTCCCCGGGGGCGAAGGGGGCGTCCGACAGTTCGGCGTGCACATTGGGCGACCGGGTGCAGCCACCGCTGTCGCGGGCCGCGTCGTACACGGTCACCGGCCCCCGCCCGGTGTCGACGGAGGCGTCCACCCGGTACACGAGCACGCCCGCCTTGCAGACGGCCTCGTCGTTGCCCTCGCCCGTGCGCACCTCGACTGCGATTCCGGAGGCGTCGCCCAAGGGGACGAACACCAGCTTCTCGCCGCCGGTGCGGGCCAGCGGGGACAGGACGTACTCCAGGGTGCCCCGGCCCGAGACGCAGTTGACCTGGTCGTCGTCCAGCCAGCCCAGCTTCCACTTGTGCCAGCCCAGGAAGTCGTTGTTGGCGCCCCAGTCCTCGCTCATGATGTCCCAGTGGCCGACCGCGCCGCCGCCCTCCTGGGTGTAGAGGTCGGGCAGCCCGAAGACGTGCCCGTTCTCGTGCGGCAGCACCCGGAAGCCGGTCTCCCCGTACGAGCCCGAACCGTCGTCCTGCCGGCTGTACACGAACGACGCGTTCGCGACCGGGACGCCGTCCGCGACCGGCGCCTCGTGGTTGCCCGCGAACGTCACCGACAGGACGGTCTCCAGCGCGGACGGCCCGGCGTTCGGCGTCGTCAACACGTTCACCAGGTCGTACTCCCCGAAGTCCACCTCCGGGTCCGCGGCCGTCACGATGTCGTCCACCAGTTGGCGGTAGCCGGGCTCGAACGGGGCCCCGCGCTCTATCCCGTACTCGGCGAACGGCCGCGGCATCCGCAGCCAGTCCTTCACCGGCGCCTCGGGGCGGTACTCCAGCCGTCCGTACGAACTGGTCGCGAACCACTCCCGGGTCTGCGGGAAGAACTCCGCGAGCCGCTGCGCCGCCGTCCCCTCGCCCGGCGCGTCCGGGAAGTCGACCATCAGGTTCAGCGCCCGGACCGTCCCCGTGGACCGCGCGTACCCGGACGGGGTGGGCACCCCCTCCGACAGTTGGACGTCGAGCGCGCCACTGATCATGCAGGGGCCGATCGTGGCGCCGCGCGAGGACTGGGCGCTCGGCCCGGAGGCGGTCGGCGAGCCGGGGGAGAGCCGTCCGGTGCTCGCCGAGGTGGTGACCGCGAGCGTGAGCGCCGTGACCGAGGCGAGGAACGCCGCGCGGCGCGGGCCGCGTATCCGGCGGCAGGACGGCTGCATAGGTGGGCCTTCCCCTCGCGGCAGCCGTTCGGTCCGAGGCTGCGCCCTCTGCCCACCCTGTGCCGCGGGGACCGGGCGCGCGCGCTGGGCGGGCCCGATCGTGGGTTCCGCGCCCGTGGTACTCCTCCCTCCCCTTGTTGTGGTGCAGGTCACGTTCCGTCGAGAAATAAGTGGGGAGCGGCTCCCCGTTTGAGCTAGTGTTCCGGCGAAGCGGGGAGAAAGCCCCCGTTTCACGGGGTTGCGCGGAGGACCGCGGACGCCCCGGAACGGCCCGACCGGTCGACGTGGACCGGACGGCAGCCCACCGGCGGTCCGCACCGCCCCCGCACCAGCCCGCCGAGCGCGTGAAGGAGTACGCAAGTGGCCGTCACGACCCGTGCGCCCCGCTCCACCTCCCGCCCGCGGGCCGACGCCCTGCGCAACCGCGAGCGCATCGTCATCGCCGCCCGGGAACTCTTCGTCGAGAAGGGTCCCCAGGTCCGCTTCGACGAGATCGCCCGCCGCGCCGGCGTCGGAAACGCCACGGTGTACCGGCACTTCCCCGACCAGGGGGCGCTGGTCCACGGCGTGATGTGTCACGTCTTCGACAGCATCTGCGCCCTCGCCGAAACCGCCCTCGCCGACGACCGCGACCCCTTCGAGGCGCTGCGCACCTTCGTGCACGAATCCGCGGTCGTCCGGACCGGCGCCCTGTGCCCCATGCTGGTCGACGGCTTCGACCACGAGCACCCCACCCTCGTCGGAGCGCGCGCCCGCGTCGAGGAACTCCTCGGCGCACTCCTCGACCGGGCCAAGGCCAGCGGCCAACTCCGGCCCGATATCGCGGTCAGCGACGTCCTGCTCGCCGTCTCCCAGCTCACCCGTCCGCTCCCCGGCCGCGACGCCGCCAGCAGTCACGGGTTCGCCCGCCGGCAACTCCAGGTGTTCCTCGACGGGTTGATGGCTCCTGCACGTTCCGAACTCCCCGGCACCCCGATCACCCTGGAGGACCTACGCACCCAACACTGCGCGCTCGGCACGACGCACCCGAAGGACCGGTGACCGCGGCGGCCACGGCCCCACGATCGACGGCGCACCCGCGACGACGTCCTCACCGATGACGACGCCCCGCCCGGTGCCCGCACCGCCTCCCGGAGTTCCGCGCCACCCTTCCGCCGACCGCTGACCGGTCGGCGCTCCGACCGGCCGCACGGTCGGCCCCAGGCGCGCCCGCCCCGGACCGTCCGTCCGCCTCCTGCTTCCCGCCCGTCCCGTTCACCACGCCCGTCCGGCTCTCCTGCTCCGTTCGCTCTTCGAAGTCCCTAGGTGGCTACCTCCATGTCCAGAACCGCCCCGTCGCGCCCCGCTGATCCGGGTCACCCGACCCCCGACCCGATGCGGTGGAAGGCCCTCGTCTTCATCGCCCTGGCCCAGTTGATGGTCGTCCTCGACGCGACCATCGTGAACATCGCCCTGCCCTCCGCCCAACAGGACCTCGGCATATCCGACGGCAACCGCCAGTGGGTCATCACCGCCTACGCGCTCGCCTTCGGCGGTCTGCTGCTGTTCGGCGGTCGCATCGCCGACCTGTGGGGCCGCAAGAACACCTTCCTCACCGGACTCGTCGGCTTCGCCGCCGCCTCCGCCATCGGCGGCGCCGCGCAGAACGAGGCCATGCTGCTCGCCTCCCGCGCCCTCCAGGGCGTGTTCGGCGCCCTGCTCGCGCCCGCCGCGCTGTCGCTGCTCGCGGTGATGTTCACCGACGGCAAGGAGCGCGCCAAGGCCTTCGGCATCTACGGCGCCATCGCCGGTGGCGGCGGTGCCGTGGGCCTGATCCTCGGCGGTGTCCTCACCGAGTACCTGGACTGGCGCTGGACCTTCTACGTCAACATCCCGTTCGCCGTGGCCGCCGCGGTCGGCGCGTACCTCGTCATCCGCGAGCCCGCGGGCGCCCGCAACCGGTCCCCGCTGGACGTCCCCGGCGTGGTGCTGTCGACGCTCGGACTCGTCGCGCTGGTGTACGGCTTCACCCGGGCCGAGTCCTCGGACTGGTCCGACCCGCTGACCGTGACCATGTTCGTCTCGGCCGCCGTGCTGCTCCTCGCCTTCGTCCTGGTCGAGGCGAAGGTGAAGGCGCCGCTGCTGCCGCTGCGGGTGCTGACCGACCGCAACCGCGGCGGCGTGTACCTGGCGCTCGGGCTCGCGGTCATCTCGATGTTCGGCCTCTTCCTGTTCCTGACCTACTACCTCCAGATCGTGAAGGGCTACTCGCCGGTCAGCACCGGCTTCGCCTTCATGCCCATGATCGTCGGCATGATCACCGGCTCCACCCAGATCGGTGCCCGACTGATGACCCGCGTGCCGGCCCGTCTGCTGATGGGCCCCGGCTTCCTGGTCGCCGCGGTCGGCATGCTGCTGCTCACCCGGCTGGACATCGACTCGTCCTACGCGGCGCTGCTGCTGCCGGCGATGCTGCTGCTCGGCCTGGGCATGGGCACGGCGTTCATGCCCGCCATGTCGCTGGCCACGCACGGGGTCGAGGCCCGGGACGCCGGTGTCGCCTCCGCGATGGTCAACACCTCGCAGCAGGTCGGCGGTGCCATCGGCACGGCGCTGCTGAACACCATCGCCGCCTCCGCCACCACCGCCTACCTCAAGGACCACGCCGCCTCGGCCACCACGCGGTCCGCGCAGGAACTCGTCGGCCTGAAGGCCATGGTCGAGGGGTACACCAGCGCGATCTGGTTCGCGGTGGGCATCCTCGTCGCCTCGGCGGTCATCTCGCTGACGATGATCAACGCCGGGCGGCCCGACGAGGGCGGCCCGGGCGCCCCCGCCGGAGCGGGCGAGGACGCCGAGGAAGAGCTGAAGGTGCCGGTGATCGCCCACTGAGTCCGGTCGGGAACGGCCCCGGGACGGTCGGAGCACCGGCCGTCCGGGACCCGTCCCCCAGCACGGGGAGGGCCCGGGTGCGGGAGGAATCCGCACCCGGGCCCTCGTGCGTGCGGGGTCACCGCAGCCAGGGCAGGTCCGCTCCGGCGTCCTTCGGCTGGAGTCCCTCGGCGACGATCTCCATGATCTCGCCGAGGGACTTCTGCTGGCCGGGGGTGAGTCGGTCGAACAGGGCCTGCTGGACCGCCTCGACGTGCCCCGGCGCGGTCCGCCGCAGCACCTCGTACCCCTGGTCGGTCAGGACCGCGAACTGGCCGCGCCGGTCGGACGGACAGTCCTCACGGGTCACCCAGCCGCTCTTCTCCAGTCGGGCCACCGCATGGGACAACCGGGAACGGGTGATCTTGGCGTTCCGGGCCATCTCGGTCATGCGCAGCCTCCGCCGGGGGGCTTCGGAGAGTTGGACGAGGAAGCCGTAGTAGAGGTGCGGCATCCCGGCGTCGCGCTGGAGTTGCCGGTCGAGGTGGTCGTCGAGCAGGGTCGTCGCGCTCAGGTAGGCCTGCCAGACGCGTTGCTGCTCGTCGTCCAGCCAACGGGGTCCGTGCCCGCGTTGCGTCGGGGGTTCCGTCGACGGCCGGTCGGTCGGCGGAGGAGTCGGGGCGGGGGCGTCGGGGGCGGATTGGTCCGGGAGGGCTCCGGCGGGCGCTGATCGCACGGACGAAGCGGATGCCGGTGAGGGTGCCGTGGTCATGTGTCCCACTGTACGAGCTCCTTCTTGAACGTTAAACAAAATCGTCGTACTCTCGGAAGGGAAAGCTTGAGACTTCAAGTACATTGTGCTCGTCGAGGCGCCCGAGACCGGGGGCGACGAGCGCCGTCCGTCCCGGTCCACCCCTCCGGAGTCCCGCCATGGCCACCGCCGAAACCCGCCCCGCACCCCGCTCCACGGACCGCATGCCCGCGCTCTACCTCAGCCACGGGGCGCCCCCGCTCGCCGACGACGCCGTATGGCCCGGCCAACTCGCCGCCTGGTCCGCCGACCTGCCGAAGCCCCGGGCGATCCTGATCGTCTCCGCCCACTGGGAGGAAGCCCCGCTGGCGCTCGGCGCCGTCGACCCCGTCCCGCTCGTCCACGACTTCTGGGGCTTCCCCGAGCACTACTACACCGTGCGTTACGACGCCCCCGGCGCACCGCAGCTCGCCGCATCGGTCCGCGCGCTACTGCGCGCCCCCGGCGTCCCGGTCCAGGACGTACCGGACCGGGGCCTCGACCACGGCGCGTACGTCCCCCTCGTGGAGATGTACCCGGACGCTGACGTTCCGGTACTCCAGGTCTCCATGCCGACCCTCGACCCGCGCCGGCTGATGGACCTCGGACGCAAGCTCGCCCCGCTGCGCGACGAGGGCGTGCTGATCGTCGGCAGCGGCTTCTTCACCCACAACCTGGCCGCACTCCGTCATGCGGGCGGGGTGCCGGGATGGTCCGTCGAGTTCGACGACTGGGGGCATCGCGCGCTCGACGCCGGGGACGTCGACGGACTCCTCGACTTCACCGCCAAGTCCCCCGCAGGAGCACTGGCCCACCCGCGCACGGAACACTTCGCACCCCTCTTCGTGACCATGGGTGCCGCCGACGCGGCGGGCGACCTCGACGTGCAGCACAGCGTGATCGACGGCTTCTGGATGGGACTCGCGAAGCGGTCGGTGCAGTTCGGCTGAGCCGTCCGACCCGGCCTGCGTCGGCCCCGAGACCTCCCCTCCGCGGCCGGACGGCCGACCGTCCGGCGCAGGGCGCCCGACCCTGCCGTCGCCGCCTTCCGGGCCGGGCCCGCGCGAGACCCCGGGACTTCTGTCGGCTGCCCCTTGCGGACGGGCGGACCATGTCCGGCACCGTAGGACAGGCCGTCGCGGACCGTAACGGACCGTGGACGTAGGTCCACGGGAGGAGGCGGCCGGGAGGGCCGCCGCTCCTGTCCGGAGCTGGAGGGCCGGTGTCGTCGGCATGCGGTGGTCGAGGGGCCGGTCGCCCCGGTGGGGTGCTGTGTCCGCCTCGGGACGCCGTGTTCACCGCTCCGCGGCGGCATCGCGACAGCCGAGAACGGGCAGGTGGGCGGGGAGGCAACTAATCCGGGGCCCGGTTCGTCTTGAGGTGTGGAGGGCGGGAAGCGGCGGCTGCTCCCGGAAGCGATCCGCCCGGGGGTGCTCCGCCAGGGGCGTTCCGCCCGGGGGCGTGAGAGGGGTCGCACCTCACGGCCCACGAGGCTCGACGGGCTCGGTAGCTTCCTCCGTCACCACGCCTGACCTGCGTTTCCGCCGTGGTCGGGGCCTGCTGCGCCCGTGCGGCGAAGCAGGATACTGCATGATCAGAGAATTCGACGAGCCGATGGGGAATTCTGTCCCGATTCCAGTCGTTGTTTCCTTCGGAAGCTGGGCACCCGCAAGGGTGAGCAGACGTCCGCACAAGGACCCGTACCACTCGCTAGCAAGGGAGCACGCATGGCAACCCGTGCCGTCGCCCGTCGTCAGTCCGCCACCGGCGGGACCGACGCGGGGAGCAGTGTTCGCGCCGTAGGCGGCGAGATCGCCGATCGCGACCTGGTCGGCATGTACCTGGACGAGATCGCGCGTACGCCCCTGCTGGACGCTGCCAAGGAAGTCGAGCTGTCGCAGACGATCGAAGCCGGCGTGTACGCCCGGCAGATCCTCGACGGCGAGGTGGAGAGCGACACCGCGAAGAAGCAGGACGGCCCCTCCACGGAGGAACTGGAAAACCTGGTCGCCGCCGGCGAACGGGCCAAGGACGTCTTCATCCGGTCGAACCTCAGGCTGGTCGTCGCCGTCGCCCGCCGCTACCCGCGCAGCGGTCTGCCGCTGCTCGACCTGATCCAGGAGGGCAACGCGGGCCTGGTCCGCGCGGTGGAGAAGTTCGACTACCGCAAGGGCTTCAAGTTCTCGACGTACGCCACCTGGTGGATCCGTCAGGCGATCACCCGCTCGATAGCCGACCAGTCCCGCACCATCCGGCTGCCCGTTCACCTGGTGGAGGAACTGGGGCGCATCCGCCGGGTCCAGCGGGAGTTCAACCGGGAGAAGGGGCGCGAGCCGGAGCCGCAGGAGATCGCCGAGGAACTGGGATCGACCCCCGAGCGGGTCACCGACGTCCTCGACTGGGCCCGTGACCCCGTCTCCCTGAACATGTCGGTGGACGACGAGGGCGAGACCCAGTTCGGTGACCTGCTGGAGGACACCTCCGCGGTCTCCCCCGAGCAGTCGGTGCTCACCCTGCTCCGCAGCGAAGAGCTCGACGACCTCATCGGCCGTCTGGACCAGCGCACCGCCTCCATCATCAAGATGCGGTACGGCATCGACGACGGGCGCGAACGCACCCTCACCGAAGTCGGCAAGGAGCACGGACTCACCCGGGAACGCATCCGGCAGATCGAGAAGCACGCCCTGCTGGAACTGAAGCGGCTCGCCCGGGACACCGGCTTCGACGCCGTCGCCTGACCGACCCCGCGGCGCACCCGTTCCCTGCCCCGGGTCGCCCCACGAACGAGCCTCGGCGCCCACCCCCCCCGGCGCCGGGGCTCCCCCTTTCCCTCCCCCCGCCTCCGGTCGTTCCCCAGCCCCTTCTCCGGGTCAGGGGCTCTGCCCATGGCCCCCGTCATCCCCGCCCACCCGGTCCGCCCGGCCCGTCTCCCGAAGCTCGTCCCCTCCGGCCCGTACGAGCCTTCCGCCCAACTCCCTCACCGCCGTCACCAACTCCGGCGGAGCCTCGACGTGGAAGTCGCACCCCACCCACGCCAGCCGGAACGCCAGCCACTCCGGAGGATCCCCGGTGTTCCCGTGGAGCACGCACTGCTGCGGGCCCCGCGGCTCGGGCCGCCCGAACAGCTGTGGCAGTCGGTCCGCCACCACCTCGGCAGAGGCCGCGAACCGCACGGAGAACGCGTACGTCCCACGCCCCCGCTGCATGCGGTCCCGAAGGAACTCGGCAGCATCTGCCCGGGGCAGCTCCCGCGGAGTGAAACGGGCGCCGGTGGCGAACGGCTCCCCGGACACCCGGTCCACCCGGAACGTGCGCCAGTCGTCCCGCTCCACGTCGTACGCCACCAGGTACCAACGGCGTCCCGTGGACACCAGCCGGTACGGTTCGGTCAATCGGCGGGACTCGGTACCCTCGCCGGACCGGTAGCCGAAGCGCAGTCGCTCCTGCCCCGCGATGGCCGCCGCGATCACCGTGAGGGTCTCGGTCGGGATGGAGGGGCCGTCCCCGCTCGTCAACGGCACGGTGGCCGACTGGAGCACGCTCACCCGGCGCCGCAGCCGGGCGGGAAGCACCTGCTCCAACTTGGCCAAGGCACGTACGGACGCCTCCTCGATGCCCTCCACCGCATGGCCCGCTCCGGCCCGCAGCCCCACGGCGATCGCCACGGCCTCCTCGTCGTCCACGACCAGCGGGGGGAGCGCCTTGCCGGCCACCAGCCGGTAGCCACCGTCCGAACCCCGAGCGGCCTGCACCGGATACCCGAGTTCGCGGAGTCGGTCGATGTCCCGCCGAACGGTGCGGCGGGAAACCCTGAGCCGTTCGGCCAGCTCGCCGCCCGGCCATTCCCGGGGGGTCTGGAGCAGGGACAGGAGCTGAAGCAACCGTGCCGGCGTGTCTGTGGTCATGTCTCACAGGCTGCCCCATGAAGAGGTCATGAACTGACCTAATGGGTTCCTGACTGCGTCCCTCGACCGCACCGAACCCTCCTCGCGTCACGGGTGCCCACGTCGACGTCCCGCACCGCCCCCGGGAACCGGGCCCCGGCCGACCTGCTGGGGGTGACGGGCCCGGCTCCTGCGCCGGTGGCCGTCGCGGGCCCCGCGGCGGTGGGGACCGGGGGCCGAGCCTCCGCAACGGGGGATCCCGCTGCGGGAGGGCCCGGTGCGGACCGGCGTCGCTGGATCGCTTGGGCGGTCGTCACGACCGCGGCCTTGAAGAGCCTGGTCGACGTCACCATCGTCGACGTCGCGATCCCCACGAGCCGGGAAAGCCGGGGAGCCACCTTCGGCCACATCCAGTGGATCGCGGTCGGCCACGCCCTCGCCGCAGGGCTCATCACCGGAGGACGGCTCGGCGACATCCGCGGCCGCGAGCGGGCCCTCCTCACTCCGGTCGGGCTCGCCGGACTCCTGCTCGGCCGTGCGTTCATCGTCGAACCGAAGGAGCCGTGAGCTCTCGGGCCCGACCCGGTCGGCCTCGCGCTCGTCACCGGAGGGCTGTTGTTGCCTCTGTACCCCCTGCCCCGGAGGCGGGGGCTCGGCTGGCCGCCGTGGGGCCGCGCAACGATGGTTGCTTCCGTCCTGGTCTCCGCAGTTCTGTTGGCCTCCTGCGCGGGTTCGTTGGCCGCCGGAGTGCCGGTCCAGGTCCTCGTGTCGCACTTCGGCCGCCGGGTGCTCCAGACCGAGGCTCCGACCACGGCGGCAGCCGTGCGCCCGTCCGTCCGGGCGTCCGACCGCTACGGCAGGGCCATCAGGCCCCGACCGATGGTGCCCCCGCTGGTCCTGATGGGTGTCGGCAGGGGACCGGTCGTCGCCCCGTTGACCGAGGTGATCCTGTCCGAAGTGCCGTGCAGACCCGCCGGATCGGCGTCGAGACTGATCAACACCGTGCTGTAGACGGGCAATGCGCTCGGGCTCGGGCCGGTCTCCGTCGTGCTCTTCGGAGCCGTCGACGGGCAGGCCTCGCCCGACGCCCTGCGGGGAGAGCTCGTGCAGGACTCCGCGGGCGCGCTGGGCTACGTGGCGTTCGTCCTGCTGGGCGTCTGCCTGATGTCCCTGCCGTGCCGGCCCCACACCCACCTCGAAGGAGGAGAAACGGCCGAGGGCGCTGCCGTCGACGACCAGCCCGCTCCGACACCAGCAGCGGCCCACGCGGATGCCGCTACGGTCCACCATGGCACCAACAGCCACCAGATCCCTGGCGGTTGGACCCGTCAGCCGCATTGCCGAGGCCGATCGGCAGGCTCGGCGCGTTCGGTCGCCTGGTGGCCGCCGCTCCCGCGTCCACCAGGCGACGCCACGACACGAGGGCCGCGCGGGATCGCTCGGCACGACGGCCCGGTTCCGCCCCGACAGTCGCGCACGCAGCTGCTCGGTGAACCTTCGCCACACCCATCCGAACATTCGGTTGGCAGCTGTGGATGTGATTCTGCACTTCATCGAGATTCCCCCGTGGTGGACGTGCGGAGCTGTCTGCGTGAGCGTTTTCGCGCGCTGGCTCCGATCCTCTGTGGCAACGGTAGCCCGGATCGTCCCTGCCCCGCAGAGCCTGTGGATAACTCCGAAGAGCCACCCTTTCCACCCTTCCGGTGACGGGTTCCGCACGGCGTCACCAGCCCGTCGGCATAAGGGGCTTGGGCGTGTGAGGGGCCGGCCGATCTGGGTGGCGCCGTGGGATCGCCTTGCGGGCCTTCCGGTGCGCACGCCGCTCTCCGGTCCGGCCCGTGTCGTCCCTTTCGGCTCGTTGCCCTCGGCTGGGCGGGGGACTCTCGCCCACTGCCCTTCGAGCAGTGTTCCGGGCGGACTTGTTGAGCAGGGCTGCGGCCCGTGTCGTACGTGGCCACTCGCTGGTTGCACGTCGAGGGCGGCGAACGGGCCGGACGCGGCCGGTTGCCGGATCCCGTCGTACCGATGCCGTGCCCAGGCCGCGGGGCCGCGGCTCCGCGGCGACGTGGCGATGCCCTCGCGGGCACCGCCCGCAGGCAGGCGCGGGTGGTGCCCGCGAGGGCTGAGCTAAGCGGTTGCCCGTCGCTCCACTGCGGTCCGGGCCGCCGCCTCGCTGATGTACACCTCGCACATGTGACGACCATCAGGCGTGTCCGTGTGCTCGACCTCCCAGAGACTCACTTCGAGCCCGTCGTTCAGGAGGAAGGCGTGCTCGTAGAGCGAGAACGTGAACGCCGTGGCGCCTTCGGCGCTCGGCAGCGGTCGACCGAACGCCTGAGTGATCTGGTGGGCACAGGCGTTCCGCAGAAGCAGCGCCACGTCGTTGCCCGGTCGATCCGCGTTCTCGGCGCGGCGCAGTAAGCGCCGTGCGTGATCTGCGGAGTCATCGGTCATGTACTCCTGCCGCGGCGGCGGAGCGGGGGCCAGATGAATCACCACGGGCAGCTCGAAGTCCGGTGTCTCCGAGGGGAGGGGCAGCCGGGCTGTCGCGGTTCGCGCGTCCTCCTCGTCCGTGTACAGCTCGTGCACCAGCTGGTCGTGCCTGCCGGGGCTCGTGTTGTGCACGAGTTCCCACAAAGTGAGCGCGCTCCCGTCCGTGAGCAACCACGTATGCCGGTACGTCTCGCGGTGGAGACCTCCGCTGTGGTGGGCGGAGTGCAGAGAGCCGTTGTAGGCGAGCGCGCAGTCGAGACGGCTCACCGTCTCGTCCGGCAACTCGAAGGAGTTGAGAGCGCGTCTGAGGAGCCGAAGGAGTTGCTCCTCGGGGGAATCGGACCCGGGTGGCTGGTGTGCCGGCTGGTGCGGACTGCTCAAGGCACCTCCCCGTGTTAGCTGCTAGTCACTTTGTGGGTGCATACCGTAGCCCCTCCGCGGGACGCCATGTCCAGGAACCCGTAAAACGTCCACGCCCCACGAGAAGTTCCTGCGTGATGTGCAACGTTGCTCGACTCCCGGGCGATGTCGCATCTAGGGGCCAGTCATTCCCACGTGTCACCGTCGTCCATACCTGGATGTGGCGGTCCGACGGTTTCAACGACGGTTATCGGACAAGGGCCTTCGGTGACCAACTGACTGCTCGGACGGGTGCCGTTCGCATGCCGCTTACTTGGTCAGCGGCGGAATCGGGTGACGTCGGGCTGTGGATGGCCGGAAGTCGTCCCCGGCCGGTGTGGGCACTGCTCAGCGCTTGGGGCGGCTGATGACGAAGCGGCGCCGCTCCGGCTGGCGATCAGTCATGCGGAGCTGCTCTTCCCGCGGCAACGCCACTCGGGGCTGGGAGGTCCAGGAGTTGGACCCGGCACGGGAGCCGACTGACGGAGAGCGGCCTCGGTGACGGCCCTGACGATCATGGGCTTGCCGTAGGAGCGCCCGGAGCGAAGGGATGCGATCGAACGACTCTCCGTTCCGTGCGGGCTGCCATCACATGCGCCTTCGTGTCCACCGGGGACACCGGCGAGTGGCTGAGGGCAATAGGCCCGCGGATGTCCCGAACTCCGTAGACAGTTCAACCTTTCAGGGTTCAGCCGCGGGACACGGCGATTCGCCGCCGGGTGGCTTCAGCACCTCGTAGGCAACCGTGGGCGCCGGGCCGTGCATGTCCGGGTGACGTAGTCGATGGCCTTCCCGATCGCTCGTCGTCCAGCGGATCGCCCCATCATCCTCCGTACAACTCCGAGTACGACGGACAGTCGCCCACGGCTCCACGGAAGGACTCGACGACACGAACTGCTTGGACGATCGCCCGGGTGACGACATCAGCGCTCGCGGCGAGCACGTCGTTCAGCGCCAGAGGGTCGTCCCCCGGGAGCGACCGACCGCCGGTGGCCAGTGCGAAGACGGTGTCACCGTCGTTCAACAGGTGCACAGGACGCACCGCCCGCGCGATCCCGTCGTGTGCCGTGCCAGCGAGCTTCTGCGCCTGCGCTCGCGACAGGTCCGCGTCGGTAGCCACCACGGCCAGTGTGGTGTTCAAGGGGGGTGAAGCAGGGCGCAGAGGAGCGAACCCACCTCGGCCGTCCGCCTCCTCACCGGACGTCTCGGCGAGCAACTGCTGGGCCCGCTCGTGCAATGCCCGGTCCGGATAGGCGACCCTGCCGTCGAAGTACTCCCCGTACAGCACGCCGGTCCGGGGGTCCACGGCCGACCCGGCCGCATTCACCACCACCAGAGCGGCGACGACCGGTCCCGAGGGCAACCGCAGGCTCGCCGTGCCCACGCCTCCCCTCAACCGCCCCACCACACAGCCCGTCCCGGCACCCACGTTCCCCACGGGAACGGAAGCGTGCAGCGGAGTGGCCGCCGCGGCCTCGACCGCGGTGCGCCCCGTCGAGGCCCCCGGCCGAGCCCGGAAGTCGCCACCACGGCCCAGGTCGAAGACGCAGGCGGCGGGGACGACGGGAACGACGTGCGACGGGTCGGCACCGACCCGTACTCCCCGCCCCCGTTCCTCCAGCCACGCCATCACACCGGCCGCCGAGTCCAACCCGTAGGCACTGCCCCCGGTGAGCACGACGGCGTCGATCCGCCGCAATGCGTTGCGCGGATCGAGCGCGTCCGTCTCCTTGGTGCCGGGTCCGCCGCCGCGGACGTCAACCGCAGCGGTCACACCGCCCTCGGGAGCGAGGACGACCGTCGTCCCCGTCAGGTACCCCTTCCCCTCCAGGGTCGCGTGGCCGACGCGCAGGCCCGGTACGTCGGTGAGCGCGTCGGCCAACGGCCGTGTGGCAGTCGGGTCCGTGCCCGTCCTGTGCTCGGTCATGCACCCTGCCTACCACGCGGCGTGGCCAGCACGATCGGAGAGCCGACAGGACACGCCTCCCGCCCCGGTAGGCGAGTCGGGCGAGTGTGCCGACCGAGGACGCCGCGCCGCGGACCAGGGGCAGGAGGGAGAGCGGCGGGGTGCGCGCCGCGGTCGAAAGGGCCTCTTCGGCGGGCGGGTGCGCCTCCGCCGGGCCCGCCGGTGTGCCCGGCGCGGTCGGGGGACGGTCGGAGCGGTGTTTGCGGGGAATCCCCTTCCGCGCGGCAGGCGACGCGTCGTCGAGAGCGGCAGGGGCACGTCCGGAGCGATCTGACTCCGCCGGCCTCAGCGCGCCGCACCGGGCTCCCGACGCGCTGCGCGGGCTGCCAGCGTCACCCCCGCCGCGACGGCCGTGGCCAGGGCGAGCCCCGCTGCCGGCACCGACCACCGGCCGGCGAGCGTGCACACCAGGACCACCAGGGTCGTCACCGGCAACACCAACTGCTGTGCGACCCCCGACTTGTAGTGGCGGGACACCAGGAGCCACACCGTCACCAGATACACCGCGGTGGGAACCGTCACCGAGGCGCTGGCGGCCAGCTGACTGATGTGTGCCTGGCCGGTGACGTGCTCCACGAAGATCTCGGCGCCCGCTCCGATCGCCGCTGCCGACCCGAGGATCAGATAGTGGCCGTACCCCCACAGGAACGCCTGACGATTGCCCTTCAAGCGTCCGTGGGTCGGGACTGCAAAGTAGATCCACCACGCGGCGAACACGATCAGCAGCGTACCGATCGAGGTGGGGATCAACTGGCCCAATTCGTCGTGCTCGTCGACGGCCGACTTCACGGCGACCGTGGCGGCTGCGATCGACTCGCCCAACACGATGATGGTGAACAGGCCGTACCGTTCCGAGATGTGGTGCGGGTGCCAGGTCGTCGGGTGCTTCCGTTCGGCGAGCACCGGTACGCACAGCTCCGCCAGGGCCATGACCGCGAACGCCCACGGACGCTCCCCCTCCGTCAGCAGCAGGACCGACAGCCACCCCACCTGGCACAGGGCGATGCCGATCGCGTACCGCAGCGCCATGGCGCGCTCGGCCCCGGTGCATCCACGAGCCGCCCTCAACCACTGGCTGACCATGGCGAGACGCATGATCAGGTACCCGAGCCACAGGACGAAGAAGTGGTGCTGGAACGCCTCCGACACCCCGGCCGCGAGCACGAGCACACCGGCCATCTGAATCAACGTGACGACCCTGAAGAGGGCGTCGTCGTTGTCGTAGGCCGAGGCGAACCAACTGAAGTTCACCCAGGCCCAGTAGACGGCGAAGAAGACCATCGCGTAGTAGAGGACGCCTTGCCCCACATGCCCCTCGACCACCGAGTGCACCAAGGACGCGCCGGCCTGCGCGACGGCCACCACGAAGCACAGGTCGAAGAAGAGCTCCAAGGGTGATGCCACCCGGTGTGCTTCGCCCCGCCGGCGGGCCGTCATGGGGCGCAGCGGCCCGCCGGCCGCCGATGCCGAAGGGGAGGAGGTCATGCCAGCAGCACAGCAGACCGGCCCGGCTCGCTCGTCCCGTCCGGGCCCCGTGTCGCCTCGGATACCGCCTTCCGGGTACGCCCGGGGCGTCGTCGCCCCGGGCTGTGTCCGGAGGGGGAGACGTGCGGGACGGAACGGTGGGGGCCGCTTCGGGGCGGTGCGCCTGCCCGCCGTGGCGGGCGACGCCGGGAACCGGGCGGGCACGGTGTGGGCCGGGGACGGAAGCGGGGTTGCCTGGAGCTGCGCCGGGCGTCGTGAGGTGGTGGCCACCCGGGTGGCGGTGGCATGCGTACGCTGGAGGCATGAGCACAGGCCCCGTTTCCCCGCCGCCCGAGTCCGGACACGGACTGATCTTCGAGGACCCGCTGGCGCAGCAGTCCTCGGACGACACGGACCGTGGCTGGGGAGAGCAGTCGACGGCCGTGGGGGAGGGCGCGTCGGACCTGGCGCGCTTCCTCGACGAGAAGCCACCGCACCACCTGTGATCCCCTGCTCGGGTGCTCCGTCCGCGGAGGCACCCGAGCGCGGCTCGGCCCGCCCCCACGCCCGGCAGGGCGCGGCCGGACGGGCGAGGGCCCCGCGAACACGGTCCGGGGAGGACGCCGACCGGGCCGCCGGGGGCTCGCCCCCGTCGCTCCGCTACTCCCGATCGGGACGCGGAGCGTTCCCCGGGCCCGTTCCCGGAGCCCGCTGCGCCACCAGGGCGTCGCGGATCTCCTTGAGGACCTCCAGCTCGGACACCTCGATCACTTCCTGCGTTCCCTCCTTGGCCGCCTTCCGGTCGGCCTGGCGCGCGAGGTACTTCGACATCGGCAGCACCATCAGGAAGTACACGACCGCCGCCGTGATCAGGAACGTGAGCGTGGCGCTCAGAACCGTTCCCCACATGATCGGAATGCCGCTGGTGGCCGTTCCGGTCTTGGCGTCGTAACTGCACGGGCCCTTCAGGCAGGAACTGTAGGCATCCAGGTTCTTCGTGCCGAACGCCCCGACGAGCGGGTTGATCACGCCCTTCACCACCGCGTTCACGATGTTCGTGAACGCGGCGCCGATGACCACGGCAACCGCCAGGTCGATCACGTTTCCCCGCATGAGGAACGCTTTGAAGCCTTCCAAGACGTTCGGCTTCTTCTTCTCGCTCACCAGGAGGCCCTTCTTCGCACATACAGCTTGTGGAACAAACAACTCCGCAAACTACGACAGGGCTCCGCCATGCTGTCCAATCCGTTGACGCGATGGAGTGACGTGACGGTGAAGGAGTGGCGCCGATCGGCCCGAAGGGCCATGGGGCCGGCCGGTCCGCGCTCATCGGCCCATGACCACGGTCAGGCGGGACGAGACGCTCGCCCCCGCGAGCCGTACCGCCGTGGAGCGGGGCGCGGAGAGGATCACCAGCGCCCCCGCTTCCACCGCGTCGTCCGTGGGGTCGGGGACGTGCACCACCCGGGCGCCCGCCGCCACCAACCGTTGGGCGGGGCCGGCCGCGTCGGCCGGGGCGGCGGGCGCGGCGACGACGTCCACCCGGTCCCCGGGTTCGAGGAACCGGGCCACCGCGGGATCCGCGATGCGCACCGGCGCGTGGACCAGGGGCGCCCCGGCGGGCTTCTGCCGGGGCGCGGACACGGGGTCGCGCGCAGGGGTCGAGGCACCGGTCCGTTCGCCGGCGGGGTGCTGCGTCCACGGGCTCGTGACCAGGGCGACCACTACGCCCGCCGCGCACACCAGGGCCGCCCGGCGGCCGTGACGGGCGGCGCGGTGCCACGACGGGACCCCGCCCCGCACCCGAACCGGGGCGAAGGCCGGGATCCGGTGCGTGGGCGGCACGTCGCTGCGCATCCGCACGGCATCCGCGGCCTGCGGCGACGAGGGGGCCGCGGACCGGCGCGGCGCGGCACCGGACCGGCCCGCGGCGAGGTGCGCGTCCGGGATCGTGGCGCGGGTGTCGTAGCCGTACCGGCGCGCTGCGGGAAGGCGGGGCACCGGACGGTCGGGGGAGGGGTGAGGAGGCATGGGTTTCACCACCGTGGAAGGAGACGGATCGCCTTCCACCATGAGGGACTTCGAAGTTCCCCGTTGCGGCCTGTGGACAGGGGCGGGGCTGTGGACAACTTCGTCCCTCGTACCGGTGACTTCCGGCGCCGGAGCGGTCGTTCCCCTCCGCTAGGGGAAGCGAGTGCTCGGGGAAGCGCACGGTCGGGCGCCCGGAAGAGGGCGCCCGACCGGCGATGACTACGGCAGTGCCAACCCGGTGTCGAGGCCGTCCAGGGCCGACGTGCACAGGCACTTCCGGTCGTCGGTCTCCGGGAGGCCGGCGACCGTGTCGAACAGGACGGAACGCAGCCGGTCGACGTTGGACGCGAAGACTTCGAGGACCTCCTCGTGGGAGACGCCCTCCCCGGTCTCCGCGCCCGCGTCCAGATCGGTCACCAGGGTCAGGGAGGTGTAGCAGAGGGACAACTCGCGGGCGAGCACGGCCTCGGGGTGTCCGGTCATCCCCACCACGGACCAGCCCTGCGCGGCGTGCCACCGCGATTCCGCCCGGGTGGAGAACCGCGGGCCCTCGATCACCACCAGCGTCCCGCCGTCCACGGGCTCCCAGGCGCGGCCCCGGGCGGCTGCCACCGCGATGCGCCGGCCGACGGGGCAGTACGGGTCGGCGAAGGAGAGGTGGACGACACGGGGCACGGTCCCGTCCGGTCCCGGCAGGCCGTCGAAGAAGGTCTGGGTGCGCGACTTCGTGCGGTCGACCAACTGGTCGGGGACCAGGAGGGTCCCCGGGCCGTGCTCGGGGCGGAGCCCTCCGACCGCACAGGGTCCCAGCACCTGCCGCACCCCCACGGAGCGCAGGGCCCACAGGTTGGCCCGGTAGTTGATGCGGTGCGGGGGCAGGTGGTGGCTCCGACCGTGACGGGGGAGGAAGGCCACGCGACGACCGGCGACGTCGCCGAGGAACAGGGTGTCGCTGGGCGCGCCGTAGGGGGTGTCGACGTGCACCTCGGTGACGTCGTCGAGGAAGGAGTAGAAACCGGATCCGCCGATGACGCCGATCTCCGCCCGCAGCTCCTGCGGCACGTCGCCCGGCTCGGTCACGTTCACCATGTCTGCCATGCTCCGCACAGTAGTCGCGTCGGTACGCGAGGAGGACCCCGCGTCCGGGACGGCGGGGTCCTCCTCGTGCGGCGGCCTGCCGCGGTGTGGTCAGGCGGCGGACGTGCTGGTGCTCGACGGGGTGGACGTCGACTTCGACGCGGCGGCCGGCGTGCTGCTCGACCCGGACGAGTCGGAACCCGAGGAGTCCGAAGAGGACGTCGACTTCGACGCGGCGGGCGAGCTGCTCGACGAGGAGCCCCGGCTGTCGTTGCGGTAGAAGCCGGATCCCTTGAAGACGATGCCGACGGCGGAGAACACCTTCTTGAGGCGGCCACCGCAGCTGGGGCACTCGGTCAGGGCGTCATCGGTGAACTTCTGCACCGCTTCGAGGCCCTCACCGCACTCGGTGCACTGGTACTGGTACGTCGGCACTTGCTTCCTCCTGGCACTCTCACTCGATGAGTGCTAACGACGTTCCATAGTGACGTATTCCGCGGGATCAGTCCACCGACACCGGCACGCGGTGACCGACGCCACGCGCCGGGCCCCGCTCGTCGGCGGGCGGCGCGAGCCGGTTCCTGAGGGTCACCAGGACGAGCAGGGCCAAGATGGTTCCCGCGAGGGGCACCAGGAAGCCGGCACCCTCCCAGGCCCGGTCCTCCAACTGTCCGGCGAGGGTGACCGCGGCCGCCTGCCCCAGCGCCACGGCACCGGTCAGCAGGGTGAACGCCTCGGTGCGGGCGGTGGGGGCGACGAGCTGTTCGACGAGCGTGTAGCCGGTCACCAGCCCCGGTGCGATGCTCATGCCGACCAGGAGCCCGAGCCCGGCGAGCAGCACGGGGGACTGCGCCGCCCACAGCCCGGAGGCGGTGACCGCCAGGGCGAGGTAGCCGATCACGAGACGGTGGTGAGGAGCGGACTTCCAGGCCACGGCACCGCAGACGGTGCCGGCGATCATGTTGCCCGCGGCGAAGACGCCGTAGATGACGCCGGTGAGACCCGGTTCGCCGATCGACTCGGTGTAGGCGGCGAGGGAGACCTGTAGGCCGCCGAAGACCGTTCCGATCCCCACGAAGGCGATGGCCAGCACCCGCACGCCGGGCACCCGCAGCGCGGACGGGTGCGCCGTGCCGGCCCGGGAGGCGGTGGCGCCGGGCCGGGCGGCCGCGCGCGTCGGCACGGGCTGGGTGCTCCGCCGGGCGGCGAACAGCAGGCCGCCGATCAGGGTGAGTCCCGCTTCGGTGAGCAGGCCGGCGGCGGGGTGGACCGAGGTGCACAGCGCGGTCGCGATCAGGGGGCCCAGGACGAAGGTCAGCTCGTCGGTGACCGACTCGAACGCCGCCGCCGTGGTCATGAGGGGGGACCCGTGCAGTTTCGTCCCCCAGCGGGCACGCACCATGGGGCCTATCTGGGGAACCGTCGCACCCGTGGGGACGGCGGCGACGAACAGGGCCCAGACGGGGGCGTCGAACCAGGCCAGTGCCGTCAGCGTGACCACCGAGGCCGTGTGCGCCAGCACGACGGGCACGAGGACCGCGCGCTGGCCGAACCGGTCCGCGTACGTGCCGCTCAGCGGGGCGAACAGTGCCATGGAGACGCCGGTGACCGCTGACACCGCGCCCGCGAGGCCGTAGGAGTCCGTGGTGTGCTGGACCAGCAGGACGATCGAGATGATCAGCATCGCGAACGGCAGGCGCGCAGCGAAACCGGGGAGGAGGAACGTCCAGGCACCCGGGGTGCGCAGGAGCTGTCGGTAGCCCGGGCGGGCGGGCTCCGAGGTGACCGTGGTTGCCACGGCCCGTGCCTTTCTGCCGCCTGGTAACGCCCCGCAGTCGGGTGTCGAGAGCTGTCCTCTTGCGCAGAACTGCGGTAGATACCGGGGCCCGCCCACAGCGGGGGCGTCGTGGCGGCCGGCCGCCATACGGTCGCGCCAGCCCTGCATCAGGCAGAGTTGGTTCGATCAGAAGTCTTCCAGCATGGTACAGGCAGCCGGCGGGGACAAGCGGGCGAGCGGAGGACGAGGAGCCGATCCCCCGCTCGCGGCCCGCCGTCCCCGTCCCCGTTCCCGTACCGCGGCCGGGGCGTGGCCGGCGGTGGTACGGGACGCCCCCGTGCCCGGGGGCTACGGTTTCGTCGCCCCGGTGCCGAGCCAACCGGCCAGTTTTCCGCCCTGCCCCACGGCGCGCAGGCGTGCCTCCGCGGCGTCCCGGACCGGGTCGGTCGCGACCACCAGGAGGTCGTCCCCGTGCCGGAGCACGGTGCTCGGGAGCGGCACGAAGGACTTGCCGTCCCGGACGACCAGGGTGACCGCCGAGCCGGCGGGGAGCCGTAGCTCGCTCACCTCGACCCCGTTCATGCGGGACCCCTTGACGATCTTCAGGGACAGCAGGTGGCCGCGCAGTTGCTCCAGGGGCGCGGATTCCACGCCGAGGTCGGCGGCCTCGGTGCCCTCGCCCAGCCGGAGCTTCCGTGCCAGCCAGGGCAGGGTGGGGCCCTGGATCAGGGTGTAGACGACGACGAGCACGAAGACGATGTTGAAGATCCGGCGGCTGTCCTCCACTCCGTTCACCATGGGGATGGTGGCCAGGATGATGGGCACGGCGCCGCGGAGTCCGGCCCAGGACATCAGGGCCTTCTCCTGCCACGGCATCCGGAACGGCAGCAGGCTGACGACGACCTCCAGCGGGCGGGCGACCGCGGTCAGCGCCAGTCCGATGACCAGGGCGGGCACGATGTCGTCGGCGAGGTCGTGCGGGGTGACGAGGAGGCCGAGCAGGACGAACATGCCGATCTGGGCGATCCACCCCAGTCCCTCGGCGAAGCCGCGGGTGGCCGGCCAGTGCGGCAGTCGTGCGTTGCCGAGCACCATGGCCGCCAGGTAGACGGCGAGGAAGCCGCTGCCGTGTGCGAGGGCGCCCGCCGCGTAGGCGGTGACGGCGATCGCCATGACCGCGATCGGGTAGAGCCCGGACGCGGGCAGCGCGACGTGACGCAGGGCGTAGGCGCCCATGACGCCGACGGCGAGTCCGATGGCGGCGCCGATGGCGAGTTCCAGGCCGATCTCCCCGAGGAGGACGTACCACTCCTCGACGGGGCCCGCGGTGGAGAAGGCGACGACGAGGATCACCACGGGTGCGTCGTTGAATCCGGACTCGGCTTCCAGGACGCCGTTCACCCGGGACGGCAGGGGCACCCTGCGCAGCACCGAGAAGACGGCCGCCGCGTCCGTGGAGGACACCACCGCACCGATGATGAGGGCCTGCCGCCACTCCAACCCGACCAGGTAGTGTGCCGCCGCGGCGGTGATGCCGACGCTCACCGCGACACCGACGGTCGACAGCACGGCCGCCGCGGGGAGTGCGGGTTTGATCTCCTTCCACTTCGTTCCCAGGCCGCCCTCGGCGAGGATCACGACCAGGGCCGCGTAGCCGATGACCTGGGTCAACTCTGCGTTGTTGAAGCTGACGTTGCCGATGCCGTCCTGGCCGATGGCGACACCGATGCCGAGGTAGACGAGCAGGCTCGGCAGCCCGCTGCGGGAGGAGATCCGGACTGCCGCCACTGCGATCAGCAGGACCAGTGAGCAGACGAGCAGGAGCTGGTTGAGGTGGTGGACGGTCAGGGGCCGAATCCTTTCTGCGCACAGCGAGTACTTCGTTACCTTACCTAATCGTTAACGCTCTCTTGACGCGCGCGGACCTCCGTCCCGCGCTCACCGCCCTGACTCCGTGTCCGGTCCGCAGGTGCCCTGCGCCTATGGTTGCTTCAGCGTTCTCGTGAACGCCTCCTGAGACCGCACCGCCCGGATTGACCGCCCTGACGCTCGCGAAGGACAGCAAGGACAGCGATGCCCGCCAACACCACCGCCTCCTCCGGCCAGCAGGCCGACAGGTCCGTCAGGAAGAAAAGCCGCAAAGGCCGTTTGTTCGTCATCGTGCTGGTGCTGGCCGTCGTCGCCGGCGTGGGCTTCGGCGCGTACTGGAGCGTGAGCACGGTCCGCGCCTCCTTCCCGCAGACCAAGGGCTCCATCAAGCTCGCCGGTCTCGCCGGCCCGGTCGACGTGAAGCGCGACGGCAACGGCATTCCGCAGATCTACGCCTCGTCCGACGAGGACCTGTTCATGGCCCAGGGCTACGTGCAGGCACAGGACCGCTTCTGGGAGATGGACGTCCGTCGCCACACGACGTCGGGGCGGCTCTCCGAGATGTTCGGCAAGAGCCAGGTCGAGACGGACGAGTTCCTGCGCACCCTCGGCTGGCACCGGGTCGCGCAGGAGGAGTACGACAAGAAGCTCGCGCCCAGCACCAAGAAGTACCTCCAGGCGTACGCGAAGGGGGTCAACGCCTACCTCGCCGGCAAGGAGGGCGAGGAGCTCTCCCTGGAGTACGCCGCCCTCGACTTCCGCAACGACTACAAGCCGAAGCCCTGGACCCCCGTGGACTCGGTGGCCTGGCTGAAGGCGATGGCCTGGGACCTGCGCGGCAACATGCAGGACGAGATCGACCGCTCCCTGATGACCAGCCGCCTCGGCCCCTCGCAGATCAAGGACCTCTACCCCGGTTATCCGTACGGGCGGAACAAGCCGATCGTCCAGGAGGGCGGCCACGACGCGACCACCGGGACCTTCGGTCCGCAGGGCGCGGACCAGGGCCAGCAGCAGGCGGGTCAGCCGGGTCAGCAGTCCGGTCAGGGGGGACAGACCGGGTCGGGCACGGGCCTCGCCGGCGACACCCGGGCCCCCGACGGCCTCCAGAGCCAACTCGGCGGCCTCTCCGACGTGCTCGACGGGATCCCGGCCGTGTTCGGGCCCAGCGGCAACGGCATCGGCTCCAACTCGTGGGTGGTTTCCGGTCAGCACACCATCACCGGCAAGCCACTGCTCGCCAACGACCCGCACCTGTCGCCCCAGCTGCCCTCCGTCTGGTACCAGATGGGCCTGCACTGCCGTGACGTCTCCGAGAGCTGCAACTTCGACGTCTCCGGGTTCACCTTCGCGGGCATGCCCGGCGTGGTCATCGGACACAACCAGGACATCTCCTGGGGCATGACCAACCTGGGCGCCGACGTCACCGACCTCTACCTGGAGAAGTTCACCGGCGACGGGTACCAGTACGACGGCAAGGTGGTGCCCTTCAAGACGCGCAAGGAGACCATCCGCGTCGCCGGGGGCGAGTCGAAGTCGATCACCGTCCGGGAGACCGCGAACGGCCCCTTGCTGTCCGACCGCAGCGACGAACTGGTGTCGGTCGGCAAGAAGGCCAGCGTCGCCAGCGTCGCCCCCGACCGCGGGGACGGCTACGGCGTCTCGCTGCGCTGGACGGCGCTGACCCCGGGCACGTCCATGGACGCGCTCTTCGCCCTGAACACGGCCGCGAACTGGGAGGACTTCCGCAAGGCCGCCGCCGACTTCGACGTGCCCTCGCAGAACCTCGTCTACGCGGACACCGAGAACAACATCGGTTACCAGGCGCCCGGGCGGATCCCCACCCGCGCCGAGGGCCACGACGGTTCGCTGCCCGCGCCCGGCTGGGACCCCGACTTCCGCTGGACGGGCTACGTCGACCAGGCCGCGCTGCCCTACGAGTACAACCCGAAGCGCGGGTACATCGTGACGGCCAACCAGGCGGTCGTCGGCCCGGACGCCTCCCCGCACCAGCTCACCACCGACTGGGGCTACGGAGCGCGCAGCCAGCGCATCTACGACCTGATCGAGTCGAAGACCAAGGGCGGAGGGAAGATCTCCACCGAGGACATGCGGCAGATGCAGACCGACAACAGCAGCGAGATCGCGGAACTGCTGACGCCGATGCTGCTCAAGATCAACGTCTCCGACAAGCACGTCCGCGAGGCGCAGCAGCTGTTGGAGGGCTGGAACTACACCCAGAGCCCCGACTCCGCCGCCGCCGCCTACTTCAACGCGGTGTGGCGCAACGTCCTCAAGCTCGGCTTCGGCGACAAGCTTCCGAAGGAACTGCGCGTGAAGGGCGACTGCCTGAGCGTCGAGCCCGCCGAGAACACCGGCCCCGCCGACGAGGACGTCAAGGTGCTGGAGTGCGGTGAGCGGGACGCGGACTCGGCGCAGCCGGACGGCGGCGACCGCTGGTTCGAGGTGGTCCGCGGGATCGTCGAGGACGGGGACGACGACTGGTGGAAGACGCCGAAGACGGACCCCGAGAGCAAGGCCAACGCCCGTGACCAGTTGTTCGCGCGGGCCCTGGAGGACGCGCGCTGGGAGCTGACCGAGGAACTCGGCAAGGACATCGACAGCTGGAGCTGGGGGCGGTTGCACCAGCTGGAGCTGAAGAACCAGACCCTGGGCACCGAGGGGCCCGGCTTCCTCAAGTTCGCGCTCAACCGGGGACCCTGGAACCTGGGCGGCGGCGAGGCGGCGGTCAACGCCACCGGATGGAACGCGGCGGGCGGCTTCGACGTCATCTGGGTGCCGTCGATGCGCATGGTGGTCAACCTCGACGACCTGGACAAATCCAAGTGGATCAACCTGACGGGCGCCTCGGGCCACGCCTACAGCGGTCACTACAGCGACCAGACGGACAAGTGGGCCAGGGGGGAACTGCTCGACTGGGCGTTCTCCGAGAAGGCAGTGGAGGCGGCCACCCAGGACACCTTGTCGCTGCGGCCGTGAGGCGGCCGGCCCGCTGAGGCCGCGGCGGACCGGGCCACGACCGGGCCCCGCGCCGCGGCCGGGGGCGGACCGGAGACAGGTATGTGGCCCTGCACCCTCGGGTGCAGGGCCACCGTGCGTCCGCCGGGGAAGGGGGGCCGGCGGAACGGGCATCAGCGGGCGAGGGAGCCGTCGGTGCAGTTCCGGACCAGGGCACCGGGTTCGGCGACGGTGGGCAGCCCGCAGGTCCTGAGCACTTCCAGACCGGTCTGTGCGGCGCTCGCCACGCGGTCGGAGGTGACGGGGCCGGCACCGACCGCACCCTCCGCCACCGCGGCGGGTGCACCCGTCAGCACGGCGCCGACGGCGAGCACCGCGGCGGTCGAGAAGGCCCTGAGCGTGTTCGTCATACCGGGCCAACCGTCGAGTGCCGCCCGGGGGCACGCGATCTCATCCGTCCGGGCGGCGCGGGTCAACCGGATGACCGCCGGCGGTGGCCGGACGAGGTGTCAGACGACGGGCGGCGGGGTGGGCGGAGTGCGGAACCGGCGCACTCCGGAGGGGGTCACCACGGCGTGCACCGGTCGGTCGTGCGCCTCCTCCGGTACCCGCGGCACGATCTCGTCGTCGTACAACAGGACGACCAGGAACGGACGGACGTCCGCGCGCGCCAGACGCGCGAGGACGCGGTCGTACGAGCCCCCGCCGCGCCCCAGGCGCATGCCGCGGTCGTCGACCGCGAGGCCGGGCAGGAGGACGGCGCCGGCGTCCAGCACGGCGTCGGGACCCAGCCGCGGGCCGTGCGGTTCGCGCAGGGTCATCCGTCCGGGACGGCGCACCTCGGCGAGGGACCCCGGTCCCCGGTAGGCACCCCAGTCGAGGTCGTTGTCGTCCAACAGGACGGGCAGGAGGACGCGCACCCCGCGCGCGTGGAGGGCGTCGAGGAGGGGGAGGGTGCCCGGTTCGTCACCGACGGAGACGTAGGCGGCCACGGTGCGTGCACCGGAGAGCTCGCCGAGCTCCTGTGCGCGGGCGGCGAGAACCGCGGCCGCCCGTTGCACGTCATCCTCCGGCAACCCGTTCCTTCCGGCGAGGACGCGGCGTCGCAATCCGCGCTTGTCAGGCTCGGCACCGCTCCCGGCCACGCTCATGCGGACACCCCCTTTCCCTGTCCTGTCATATGCGGATCATTTATATGCAGAGCTACAGAATCCCTGCAATGCCACCGGTTAGGGTGACGCCCATGACTCAGTCGAACTCCAGAATCACCAAGGCCGTCATCCCCGCCGCCGGCCTCGGCACCCGTTTCCTGCCCGCCACCAAGGCCACTCCCAAGGAGATGCTGCCGGTGGTGGACAAGCCGGCCATCCAGTACGTGGTCGAGGAAGCCGTGGCCGCCGGACTGGACGACGTCCTGATGGTCACCGGGCGGAACAAGCGCCCGCTGGAGGACCACTTCGACCGCAACTACGAGTTGGAGGAAGCCCTCACCAAGAAGGGCGACCGGGCACGACTGGCGAAGGTCCAGGAGTCCAGTGACCTGGCCACCATGCACTACGTCCGCCAGGGCGACCCCAAGGGCCTCGGCCACGCCGTCCTCTGCGCGGCCCCGCACGTCGGCGACGAGCCCTTCGCGGTGCTGCTCGGCGACGACCTCATCGACCCCCGCGACCCGCTGCTGGCCCGCATGGTCGACATCCAGGAACAGCACGGCGGCAGCGTCATCGCCCTGATGGAGGTCGCGCCCGAACAGGTCCACCTCTACGGGTGCGCCGCCGTCGAGGCCACCGCGGACGCCGACGTCGTCCGGGTGACCGGTCTGGTGGAGAAGCCCGATCCCGCGGACGCGCCCAGCAACTTCGCCGTCATCGGGCGCTACGTCCTGAACCCGCACATCTTCGAGATACTCCGCACCACCGAGCCCGGCCGCGGCGGCGAGATCCAGCTCACCGACGCCCTCCAGCAGCTCGCCTCGGACGAGAAGGTCGGCGGCCCGGTGCACGGCGTCGTCTTCACGGGCCGCCGCTATGACACCGGCGACCGCGGCGACTACCTCCGTGCCATCGTCCGGCTCGCGTGCGAACGTGAGGACCTGGGCCCGGAGTTCCGGACCTGGCTGCGCGGGTACGTCACCGAGGAGATGTAGCGACGTGAGCGGGACGAACACCGACACCACCGGCCGCGACCACGTCTGGACGGTGGCCGAGCACCTGGAGGACGTCCTGGGGACCGTCCGTCCCCTGGACCCCATCGAACTCCAGCTCCTCGACGCCCAGGGCTGCGTCCTGGTCGACGACGTGGTGGTGCCCGTCTCGCTCCCGCCGTTCGACAACAGCTCCATGGACGGGTACGCGGTCCGCGCGGCCGACGTCGCCGGCGCCGACGACGCGTTCCCGGCAGTGCTCACCGTGATCGGCGACATCGCCGCCGGTCGCGGCGGCCCGCCCGCGGTCGGGCCCGGACAGGCCGCCCGGATCATGACCGGCGCCCCGCTCCCGGCGGGGGCCGAAGCCGTCGTCCCGGTGGAGTGGACGGACGGGGGCCTCGGGGCCGGACGGGTCACCGGGATGCGCGCCCGCAGCACGGCTCCCGAAGGGGCGCACGGTCAGGTGCGCGTCTTCCGAGGGGCGGCGCCCGGAGCGCACGTCCGTGCACAGGGCAGCGACGTGCGCGCCGGCGAGCTGGCGCTCGCGGCCGGCACCGTGCTCCGCGCACCGCAGATCGCCCTGCTCGCGGCGATCGGCCGGGGCACCGTGCGGGTGCGCCCCCGACCGCGGGTGGTGGTCCTCTCCACCGGCAGCGAACTCGTGCAGCCCGGGGAGGCCCTGGGCGAGGGGCAGATCTTCGACTCCAACAGCTACGTCCTGACGGCCGCAGCCCGGGAAGCGGGGGCGCTCGCCTACCGGGTGGGCGCCGTCACCGACGACGCGGAGACGCTGCGGACCGCCATCGAGGACCAGCTCATCCGCGCGGACCTGGTCGTCACCTCGGGCGGGGTCAGCGTCGGCGCCTACGACGTGGTCAAGGAGGCCCTCGCCACCCTCGGCGAGGACGGCGGCACGGGCGGTGTCGACTTCCGGGTGCTCGCCATGCAGCCGGGCAAACCCCAGGGCTTCGGTGCGGTCGGCCCCGACCACACCCCCCTGCTGGCCCTGCCGGGCAACCCCGTCTCCTCGTACGTGTCCTTCGAACTGTTCGTCCGCCCCGCCATCCGGACGCTCGCCGGATTCGACGACGTGCACCGGCCCACCACCCGGGCGGTGCTGCGCGCGGACGGTCCGGTCCCCTCGCCCGCGGGACGGACCCAGTACCTCCGCGGTCGCCACGACCCGACCACCGGTGAGGTGGCCCCCGTGGGCGGCGCCGGCTCGCACCTCGTGGCCGCCCTCGCGCACGCCGACGCACTGATCGTGATCCCCCGTGAGGTCACCGCGGTGGAACCCGGCACCGAACTGGACGTCGTCCTGCTCTCCTGAGCCCCCCACCTGCCCCGGACCGGCCCGGTGCCCCCTGCGGTCCGGCCGGGTCCTGGGGCGTGACGCGCTCCCCGCGCGCGGTACGGTAGCGCGCACACAGGCTCCGCACGCCGCGTCGCGCGGGCCCGGACCGGGAGCGTCACAGCACATGACCGCGAATCCCCGGGGGGACACCCCCGGCACCTCCGCAGAGGGTCACCTCACCCACCTCGACGCCACCGGCGCGGCCCGGATGGTCGACGTCTCGGCGAAGGAGGTCACCGCCCGCACCGCCCGAGCCAGCGGACGGGTCCTGGTGAACCCGCAGGTCGTCGCCCTGTTGCGCGGTACGGGCCTGCCCAAGGGCGATGCGCTCGCCACGGCGCGCATCGCCGGCATCATGGGCGCCAAGCGCACCCCTGAACTGATTCCGCTCTGCCACCCGCTCGCCCTGTCCGGGGTGGAGGTCGACCTTTCCGTCGCCGACGACGCGGTGGAGATCGCCGCCACGGTGCGCACCACCGACCGGACGGGCGTCGAGATGGAGGCGCTCACCGCGGTCACCGCGGCCGCGCTCACCGTCGTCGACATGGTGAAGGCGGTCGACAAGGGCGCCGTGATCACCCGGGTCCGGGTGGAGGAGAAGACCGGCGGCGCCTCGGGCGACTGGAGCCGGACGTGAGCGTCGGGGAGCACGCGCCCTCGGGCGCTGCTCCCGCAGGGCCGGACGGCACGGCATCCGGTCCGGCGCCCGGGAGGCACCGGGCCCTGGTCGTGACCGCCTCCGGGCGGGCCGCCGCGGGCGTCTACGAGGACCGCGGCGGACCCCTGCTCGCCGCGGGCCTGAGCGCCCTCGGCTTCGCCGTCGCCGGGCCCCGGGTGGTACCGGACGGCGACCCGGTGGAAGCGGCGCTGAGGGAGGGCGTGGCAGCCGGTTTCGACGTGATCGTCACCACCGGCGGTACGGGCGTCTCGCCGACCGACCGCACCCCCGAGGCGACCGCGCGGGTCGTCGACCGGGTGGTGCCGGGCATCGCCGAGGCCCTGCGCGCCGACGGCCGCCGCACGGTGCCGACCGCGGCGCTGTCCCGGGGGATCGCGGGGGTGGCCGGCCGCACGCTGATCGTGAACCTGCCGGGGTCCACCGGCGGGGTCCGGGACGGACTGGCCGTACTGGAACCGCTCCTGACGCACGCCGTCGACCAACTGCGCGGTGGGGACCACCCCTCGGCGGCGACGGACGCCGGATCGACCGGGGGCCCACGCTGAACGGCTCCTCCTGGCCCGTCGAACTGGTGGACGGCGAGCTCACCCTCCGTCCCATCAAGCTGCGTGACCAGCGCGCCTGGCGCGAGGTCAACCGGCGCAACCGCGACTGGCTGCGCCCGTGGGAGGCGACCATCCCGCCGCCCACCCCCAGCGGTCCGATCGCCCATCGCCCCACCTACCGGCAGATGGTCCGTCATCTGCGGGCCGAGGCCAACGCGGGACGGATGCTGCCGTTCGTCATCGAGTACCAGGGGCGGTTGGCCGGGCAGTTGACGGTGGCCGGCATCACCTGGGGGTCGATGTGCTCGGGACACGTGGGCTACTGGGTCGACGAGGCCGTCGCAGGGAGGGGCGTGATGCCGACCTCGCTGGCCCTCGCCGTCGACCACTGCTTCCGCACGGTGGGGCTGCACCGCGTCGAGGTCTGCATCCGCCCGGAGAACGTGCCCAGTCGCCGGGTCGTCGAGAAGCTCGGATTCCGGTCGGAGGGGCTGCGCCCGAGGTTCCTCCACATCGACGGCGGCTGGCGGGACCACCTGGTCTTCGCCCTCACCGCCGAAGAGGTGCCGGAAGGGCTGCTGCCCCGGTGGCACCGGGCGCGGGCCCTCCGGGCGGAGCACGCCCCGCAGGGCAGCGCCGCACCGTCGACGGCCGAGCCACCCCAGGGTGACGAATGAGTGTTCGATTTTGAGTCCTGTGGAGTGAGTGGATCACCTTCCCTTGATCGGCAAATGGTGCATATGTGGATAATTGCCCCTACTTGCCGAGTCGCTGATCGCATCAGTCGCAAAAAAAGTTCGGAATATGAGCCAGATCGTGCGACACACCGCCCCAATTGGCGGATGCCCCCGCGCAAACACCTCTACGGTGTGAGACGTGAGCAGCAGCGGCCTCATCTACGCAGTCATCGTCGGGGCCTGGGCCGCCTACTTGGTGCCGATGTGGCTCCGTAGGCAGGACGAGCTGAACGAGGCCCGGCCGACCGAGCGCTTCAGCACGGCCATCCGACTCCTGTCCGGCCGGGCGGGCATGGAACGCCGGTACGCCAAGGACCTCCTGCGGGCGCGTTCGGGCGAGGGCGAGACCTCGTCCCCCGGGGCCGCCCCGGACGGCGCCACCGACTCGGTGGACGTCCGGGCGTTCGCCGTCCCCCCGGGGCCCTCCCGGCAGGAGGTGGCGGCAGCCCGTGAGGAGGCCGCCGCCCGTCAGGAGGCGGCCCGCCTGGAGGCGGAGCGCGAAGAGGCCGCCCGGGCGGAGGAACTCGCCCGTGCGGAAGCGGAGCGCCAGGAGGCCGCACGCTCCGCGCGCACGGCCGCGCCGCCCACCCGCCGCGCCACCGCCGAGGCCACCGCGCGCGCCCGGCGCTCGAAGGTGCTGGCCCGGCGCCGACGCACCACCGTCGTGCTCTTCCTGACGTTCACCGCGGGCGCCCTCGTCGCCGCGGTCGGCGGTCTCGGTTTCCTCTGGGTGCCCGCCGCCCCCGGTGTGCTGTTGAGCGCGTACATCGTGTACCTGCGGCGCCAGGAGCGGCGTCGGTTCGCCTACGTCATGGACCGTCAGCGCGCGGAGCTCGCCGCCCAGCGGCTCCGCGAACGGCAGCCCCGCCGCCCCCGCCCCGACGCGGCCGAAGCCCCGGACCGCCCGGTCGCACCGTCGACGGGAGCACCGCTCGCCGCCGAGCTGTCGGCCCTGGCGGCGGACCGCCGGGCGCTCGTGGAACAGACCGACCACGCCGAGTGGGTCGACCAGCAGCGGGAGCGCCAACGGGGGCCGGTGCGCGGCGACAGCTGGGACCCGGTTCCGGTGCCGCTGCCCACCTACGTGACCGCACCGGTCGCGCCCCGTGCCACCGGCGGCGTGGACCTCGGTGCCCCGGACACCTGGAGCTCCGCCCGGTCCTCGGCCGCGGAGCCGACCGCGCAGCGGGCGAGCGCCGACGTCCCCGCGGACGGCACGGGAGAGGACGAGGGCGAGGAGCGGACCGACGCACGGCGCGCCGCCTCCGCCCGACGCTCGCGGGAACGGGGTCGCACCCCGCTCTTCGACCAGTACGAGGACCAGGAGCGTCCCCGCGCCGCCAACGAGTAGGGCGCGGGCGAGGTCGCCCTCGGCGGCACAGGTCCGCTGGTCATGGTCGGCCGAGCGGATTTCCGGGCACCGCCGCGGGAGTGCTAGAGTTCCACTCGTTGCAAGGGCCTGTGGCGCAGTCCGGTAGCGCACCTCGTTCGCATCGAGGGGGTCAGGGGTTCGAATCCCCTCAGGTCCACAGAAGCAGAAGGAAAGACCGTTCTTGAGCCAGCTCAGGAAGGGTGAGGAGATCCCGTCCGATCGGAAAGATCGGGTGGGGTCTTCGTCGTTTCCGGGGTCCGCTCGATGCCTGCTCCGGGTGGTGGCGCGACGACCGCGGGACCGTCAGGGTGCGGATGTCCCCGGGGCAGGACCAGCACGTGGACGTGGCTCGGCGGGGCTGATCTCCTCGGCCGGTCCGACTCAGGTCTTCCACGCCCTCGTTCGTCGACGGGAGACCCTTCTCCTCCTCTGCGGGCGCGCCCGTCCGGCACTGCTTTCCGAGGGGCGGACGCCGCTTCGCAGCGGTGAGCAGGATTCCGAGCAGCACCGCCAGATCGGCCGCGCCCTCGGCGTCGTCGGCCCATCTGGTGGTCTGCAACGGACGAACCCGGTCGAGCAGGGCGCCTTCCCTCGCCAGGACGAAGGCCAATGCCAGCATGGCCGCACGTGCGTTGCCGTCCGCGAACGGATGGAAGAAGAGGACGTCCAGGTAGGTCCGGGCAGCGCGTGACGGGAGGGGCGGATCCGGTCGCGCTCTCGGCCAGACAGCGCTCGAACCGGGCCCGTGTGCCGGGGGCGAGGCCGTAGCGCTCCCGTCCTCCCTTCGCGAAGGCCGGCATCCGACGGAAGCCGACGGGGCCGCGGCCCAGCACGGCACGCTGCCACTTCGCCATGAGCGCGAAGGTCAGCGGCCTGCCCCGCTCGGCGTCGGCGAAGGCCATGTCGGGGGCGGTCAGGACCCGTGCGGTCCCCTCGCGGTCCCGGCCGCCTCGCGTCGCCCTGAAGAAGTTCCGGAAGCCGTCGCGGGCCGGTGCTCCGGAGACGAGACCCGAGCCGTGCCAGGACGGCCACGGGACTTCCGGCCGGATGAGCAGCCAGTCGGCAAGGCCGTCCTCCGGTGGGCCGGGCGCGGAAGTCATCCGATGCCGCCCACGCCTCCGGCGAACCGTGAGCTCACCGCGTCGACCACCGGAGCTTCAGGCGCGATCCAACTGCCCAACCGGCCGCCGACCGCGTTCTCGACGATCTCCCGGGCCTGGCCCTCGTCGATGCCGTTGCCGGCGAGGAACCATCGGAGGACCTGCATGCAGTGCCCGTACCAGCCGCTCTCGGCCCGGGTGCGATCGGCCAGCGTGGTGACCAGACGGGTGCATGCCCGCTCCCAGCGCCCATGGTCAGTCGACATCACCGGAGTGCCTTCCGGCGGAGCCAGGTCTGCGAACCGTTCCGCCAGGTCCTCCAGCCAGCCGCGCCGTTCCCGAAGGGCCCCGACGACCAGCGGGGCGGTTTCCTCCGGGGTCGTCACGGAGTCAAAGGCGCAGCACCAGTCCTCGACGGGGCCTCCGTCGACGTCGCCCTCACCGAGGTCCAGCGTGAACGGATGACGAGCCGGATCCACTTCTGCCCACGTCAGGGTGTGTGGCCATGGTTCACTCACCGCCCCACCCTGCCCCGTGCGGCCGTCCTGACTCCACTCCATTTCGCGTGGCCGCCCCTCGGGGGAAACGGCATTCGGTGATCGGGGAAGCGATCTCCCGCTGCTTCCGTCGCCGCCTGGTCGGAGGCGTGTGTGAACACCCCACGGAGCGCATGTCCCTTGGGCTCGCCCAAGGGCTTCTGGTGCCGGTCGTAAGCCGCTCGTCGCTCCGGGACGCCCGCCGCGGGTGCCCGGCCACGGACGTCGTCCGCCCCACCCGAGGCGGACCCGCGTCACAGGGTGCGCTCCGCGCCCCACAGCGGCAACTGCTCGAAGAAGTCCACGGCCTCGCCCCGCCACCGCGGACGCCAGGTCGCCGCGAGTGCGGACGCCTCCCGGGCGGACCGGCGGATGTCCTCGCGCAGCCGTTCGTCGACGCCGTGGCGGCGGGCGGTCTCCTGGACCCGTTCGACGGTCTCCGGGGGGCAAACGGGGTCGGACAGCGCGGCCTCCACCACCTCCCGGTCCCGGCCGCCCGTCGCTGCCAGCAGGGCGCACACGGCGTAGCTCAGACGGCCCGCGCGCAGATCGGTGCCGGCCGGCTTGCCCGTCGTGCCGGGGTCGGCGAAGAGGTCGAGGTAGTCGTCGCGCAGTTGACCGCTCACCCCGACCAGCCGGGCGTACCGGGCCAGTTCGTCGTGGTGGCAGGCCGGGTCCTCGCCGGCGGCGAGCAGGCCCAGCCGCAAGGGGGCCAGCACCGAGTACCGGGCGCTCTTGTGGTCGGACACCAGGTCCAGCCGTTCCCGGTCGGGCACGGGCCCGAAGTCGCGTTCCAGGTCGAGGAACTGACCGACGACCGTGTCCGCGCCCGTCGTCGCCTGCACTGCGGCCATGGCCTGGCGCAGGTCCCGGGGGAGGGGCGCGTCCAACAGCACCTGTAGGGACAGGAAGGCGGCCAGGTCCCCGGCCAGGACGGCGAGGCCCAGCGCCGTCTGCGGACGGTCGGGGAACCGCTCCCGGTAGGCGTAGTACACGGACGGTGCGCCGCGGCGCACCGGTGAGTCGTCGACGATGTCGTCGTGGATGAGTCCGTGCGTCTGGAGCAGCTCGATGCTGAGCGCGGCCTCGTCCAGCCCGGGCACGGGATCGGGAGCGACCAGTCGTGCCGCCTCGTGCACCAGTGCCACCCGCAGCCGTTTTCCGCCGCGCAGCGACATGTCCCGCACCAGGTCCAGCGCTTCGACCGCGAACGAACCGTGGGCGAGGGGCCGTCGGGCGAGCGCGTCGAAGTACTCCGCGAACAGCGCGTCGAAGCGGTTGCGGTACTCGGCGAGCCGCTCGTGGACACGGACCGCGTTCTCGACGGACATGAAGGGCACTCCCTGGCGGACACCGGTCGACGCGGACGGGGTCGGGTGCGGCCGACCGGTGCCGACGGACCCCCCTCAGTATCACCGGGTCGGGCGGTCGACACGGGGGTCGGGTCACAGCGGGGTGATGACCTTCTGGCGCAGGTGTCCGTAGACCACCGAGGTGCGGACGTCTGCGAGTTCGGGTCGTTTTGTCAACTTGTCGAGGACCAGGGCGTGCAGATGGTCCGTGTCGCGCACGGCGACGTGCACGAGGAAGTCGTCGTTCCCCGTGAGGACGAAGATCGAGACGACCTCGGGCATGTCCTCCAGGAACGCCTGGAACGCCTCGATCACGGAGCGGGTGGGCGGCCGGACCCGCACGGCGATCACCGCTTGGAGTCCGCGGCCCAGTGAGGCGAGGTCCACGTCCGCGTGATAGCCGGTGAGCACCCCGCGCTGACGCAGGGACCGCACTCGTTCGAGGCAGGTGGACGGTGCGATGCCGAGGGCCTCGGCCATCTCCCGGTTGGTCCGCCGGCCGTCCTCCTGGAGCATCCGCACCAGCGCCGAATCTAGTTCGTCCATGCTCGATTCACCTTTGCAGAATCCGAATGTTATTCGGATTCTATCGGGTTTCATTGGTTTCTTTGCTGGGTGAACGTGAAGATGCTTATTCTTTATTCGGTTTCCCAGGGTTTCGATGGTGTGTGAGGGGTGTGGACTTCGAATGCGGGAGCGTTGGCCTGACCCGCGTGCGGTGCTCGCGGTGGCGGTGGCTGCACTGCTGTGGAGCAGTTCGTACGCCGTCACCAAACGGGTGTTGGACGACGTCGGCCCCCTCACGATCGGTGCCGTCAGGTTCACCCTCGCGGCGCTGCTGCTGGGCGTGGTGATGTGGCTGCGCCGCAACCGCCCGGCCCGACCGGACGTCCGGCAGCGGCGACGGCTCTACCTGAGCGGACTGTTGGGCATCACCGTCTACTTCGTGCTGGAGAACGTCGGCGTCGACCTCTCCACCGCGTCCGACGCCTCGCTGATCGTGGCCACCTACCCGTTGATGACGATGCTGTGGGAACGGGTCGCCCTCGGTACGCGCATGTCACCCCTTCGGGTGGCCGGCGTGCTGCTGGCCACCTTCGGCGCCTTCCTCGTGGTGCGCAACGGGGCCGAGGTCGGCGGTGGTTCGCGCTGGGCGGGTGACCTCCTGCTGCTGCTCGGCGGGGTGGCCTGGGCCGGTTACAACGTGCTCGGCAAACGGGCGAACGAGGGCCAGGACGCCCTCGGCGTCACCTATCACCAGACGGTGGCGGGCGCCGCCGGATTCCTGCTGGCCTCCCTGTGGGAGGTCGGCGAGTGGCGGATGCCCGGGGCGGTCTCCGGGACGCTGTTGGCCTACCTGGCCGTGGCCTGTTCGGTCGGCGCCTTCCTGCTCTACAACCACGGTCTGCGCCGCCTGCCGTCGAGCGTCGCGGTGAACGTGCTGAACCTGGTGCCGGTCTTCGGCGTTCTGGGGGCCGTGCTGATCAACGGGGAGTCGATCCGGCTCGCCCAGGCGGTCGGCGGTGCGGTCATCATCGCCGGGGTGGTGGTCGGCATGGTGGAACGGCCGGTCGCGGGCGGGCGCGAGGCGACCGCCGAAAGCGCGTCCGGTGCGGTGACCGCCCCGACCGGGCGGGGCGGGGCGGCGGCCTGAGCCGCCGCCCGGGCTCAGGCCGTCAGGGCCTTGGAATAGCAGAGGGTCAGCGGGCTCTCGCGGTAGTGGCCGAACTTCGCGCACGGCAGGTAGCCGCTGGACTCGTAGAGGGCGACGGCCTCGGGCTGGGCGGTGCCCGTCTCCAGGACCATGCGGATGCGGCCGGCGGTGCGGGCGTCGGACTCCAGTCGGGCGAGCAGGAGCCGGGCCAGGCCGCGGCCCCGGGCCTCCGGCGTGACGTACATGCGCTTGATCTCGGCGTCGCCGTCCGTGTACCCCTCGGGGCCGGTGCTCTGGCTGCGCCAGCCGGCGGTGGCGATCGGGGTGCCGTCCGCCTCGTACACGATCAGGTACAGCCCGCGGGGCGGCTCGAACATCGTGGGGTCCAGCGGGGTCGCGTCGCCGTCGCCGCCGTACCGCTCGGCGTACTCCAGCTGGACGCGGTCGTTCAGCCGCACGGCGTCCGGGTGGGCGAAGGAGGCGATGCGTATATTCATGCTGTCTATCGTACTTCTATGCAGTGGTCGGGGTGGAGCGCCCGCACGGGCCACCTGCCAGTGTGCCGGTAGGCTGCCCCGATGCTCACTGTGACCTCCGTCAACGTCAACGGATTGCGGGCCGCCGCCAAGAAGGGCTTCGTGGAGTGGCTCGCGCGGACGTCCGCCGATGTGGTGTGCCTCCAGGAGGTCCGCGCCGAGCCGGCGCAGCTGCCCGAAGCCGTCCGGGCGCCCGAGGGGTGGCACGGCTTCCACGCGCCGGCCGCCGCGAAGGGCCGGGCGGGCGTGTCGCTGCTCACCCGCCGGGAGCCGGACGCGGTGCGGACCGGGTTCGGGGTGGCGGAGTTCGACGACAGCGGACGCTATCTGGAGGCCGACCTGCCGGGTGTCACCGTGGCCAGCCTCTACCTGCCCTCCGGGGAGGTCGGCACCGAGCGCCAGGAGGAGAAGTTCCGGTTCATGGACGCCTTCCTGCCCCACCTGGTGGACCTGCGGGCCCGGGCCGCGGCGGACGGGCGCGAGGTCGTGGTGTGCGGCGACTGGAACATCGCCCACCGCGAGGCCGACCTGAAGAACTGGCGGAGCAACCGCAAGAACGCCGGCTTCCTCCCCGAGGAACGGGCCTGGCTGGACCGGGTGCTCGACCCGACGGACGGCGGCTACGTGGACGTGGTGCGTGCCCTGCACCCCGACGTGGACGGGCCCTACTCCTGGTGGTCCTACCGCGGCCGCGCCTTCGACAACGACAGCGGATGGCGGATCGACTACCAGATCGCCACCCCCGGCCTCGCCGAGCGGGCGCTGAAGGGCACCGTCGAGCGCGCCGACAGCCACGAGCTGCGCTGGTCGGACCACGCACCGGTGACCGTCGTCTACGGCAGTTGACCGGCGGCGGGCGGAGCCGGACGCAGCACCTCGTACTCGCGCAGGTCGACGCGGCGCGTCGCGGTCCGGAACTCGGTGGTGGTGCCCGGCCAGACGGTGGTGTTGCGGCCCCCCGCGTCGACGTACCAACTGCGGCAGCCGCCGGTGTGCCAGACGGTGCGCGCCAGTCGGCGCTGGACCATCGCGTTCCAGGCGTGCACGGCGCTCGCGCGGGGCACGAGCGCGACCGGAGCGCCGGCGCCGCCGAGGGCGTCGAGTCGGCGCAGGTAGTCGGCGAGGTAGGCGAGTTGCGCCTCGATGACGAGGGTCATCGAGGAACTGCCGAGGCCGGTGTTGGGGCCGATGATGGTGAGCCAGTTGGGGAAGCCGTGGATGGTGGTGCCCCGCAGTGCGTGCATGCCGTGCTGCCAGTGCTCGGCGAGGGTGCGTCCGTCGATGCCGGTGACCCGTTCGGCGACCGGTGGTTCGGTGACGCGGAAGCCGGTGCCGAAGACGATGACGTCGGCCCGGGCCTCGGTGCCGTCCGCGGCGACCAGGGTGTCGCCGCGGACCTCGGCGAGGCCGGCGCCGATCACCTCGACGTTGGGGCGGGCGAGCGCCGGGTAGTAGGTGTTGGAGAGCAGGATGCGCTTGCAGCCCAGACGGTAGTCGGGGGTGAGCGCGGCCCGCAGGACCGGATCGGCGACCGCGTCGGCCAGGTGCCGGCGGGCGGCCCGCTCGACCACTTGGAGCAGCCGGGTCTGCCGGGTGAACGCATAGGTCTGGAGTTCGCGCACGCCCCAGAGCGCGCTCCGGCGCATCCGGATGGTGAGCGGAAGCAGTCGGTGCAGTCGGCGTTCGAGACCGCTGGTGGCACGGTCACGGCGCGGCAGGACCCAGGGCGGGGTGCGCTGGAAGAGGGTGAGCCGGGCCGCGTCCGGTTGGATCTCCGGGACGAACTGGACTGCGGAGGCGCCGGTGCCGACGACCGCGATCCGGGCGCCCCGCAGGTCGTGGTCGTGGTTCCAGCGGGCGGAGTGGAACACCTCGCCGGGGAACGAGTCGAGGCCGGGCACCTCGGGGACCTTCGGGTCGGACAGCGGTCCGGTGGCGCTGACGACGAGGTCGGCGGTGAGGGAACCGCCGGTGGTCGTCAGCTCCCACCGCAGGCGGGCGGGGTCCCAGCGGGCCCGGGTCAGCTCGTGGTGCAGCCGTAGGCGGGGGCGGATCCGGTGGGCGTCGGTGAGGTGCTCCAGATAGCCGCGGATGTGCTCCTGGCCGGAGAAGGTGCGCGGCCAGTGGGGGTGCGGGGCGAAGGAGAAGGAGTACAGGTGGGAGGGGATGTCGCAGGCGCAGCCCGGGTAGTCGTTGTCGCGCCAGGCGCCGCCGACCGAGCCCGCCCGCTCCAGCACGACGAAGTCCTCGACGCCCTCGCGGCGCAGGCGGATCGCGGCGCCGAGTCCGCCGAAGCCGCTGCCGATCACCGCGACCCGTACGTGGGGGTGCGTTCGCGGGGCGGGGGCGGAGTCGTTCCGCTCGGGGCCGCGGTGCTGCTCGGGCATGGCGTGGTGCCTCCGTGAACCTGGTCCGCGATCGGCGCCCGGGGCGCGGCGACACTGCCGACGATCACGGGCGCCGTCTGCTCACGGGAGCGTAGGCGGCCGTTCCCTTGATCGTCCACGGTGGTCGGCCCCGGCCCGGGGAGCAGCGGACGGGCGACGGGCGGTCGGTTCAGTCGGGGCGGGGCGGCAACGGGGGGCGGGTGCGGTCCGGCACGGAGGAGTAGTCGGGGGGCGAGGCCGCCGGGTGCCGGGCGAGCAGTTCCAGGGCCAGGGTCACCGCGTCGTCGAGGACGGCGTACCGGCCCTCGGCCCAGTCCAGGGGGGTGCGCAGGGCGGGCAGATCGGGCTCGACGCCGTGGTTCTCCACGGACCATCCGTAGGCGTCGAACCAGGCGGCGTTCATCGGGACCGTGATCACCGTGCCGTCGCCGAGCTGGTGGCGGCCCGTCATGCCGACGACGCCGCCCCAGGTGCGCTGGCCGACCACCGGGCCTATCTCCAGCAGCTTGAACGCGGCCGTGATCATGTCGCCGTCCGAGGAGGTGGCCTCGTCGGCCAGGGCGACGATGGGGCCGCGCGGGGCGTGGGAGGCGTACGAGACGGGTTGGGCGTCCCGGGTGAGGTCCCAGCCGAGGATGGTGCGGGTCAGCTTCTCGACGACGAGTTCGCTGATGTGACCGCCGGCGTTGCCGCGCACGTCCACGATGAGTGCCGGTCGGGCCACCTCGCCGCGCAGGTCCCGGTTGAACTGGGCCCACCCGGAGCCGCCGAGGTCGGGGATGTGCAGGTAGCCGCACTTGCCGCCGCTGAGCCGGCGGACCACCTCGCGCCGTTTGGCCACCCAGTGCTGGTAGCGCAGCGGGCGGTCGTCGACGAGCGGGACCACGGCCACCCGGCGGGGCGGCCCGGTACCCCCGGCCGGGGCGAAGGTCAGTTCGACGGTGGTGCCGCCGGCCGCGGCGAGCAGCGGGAACGGCCCCGCGACCGGGTCGACGGGGCGGCCGTCGACATGGGTGAGCGCGGCTCCCTCGCGGATGCCGGTGCCGGCGAGCGGCGAGCGGGCCTTGGAGTCGGAGGAGTCGCCGGGCAGGATCCGTTCGACGAGCCAGCCCTCGGGGCGTCGGACGAGGTCGGCGCCGAGCATCCCCTGGGGGCGCTCGTAGTGCGGCGGACCCTCGTTGCGCCGGGCGGGCGTCACGTACGCGTGGGAGGTGCCGAGTTCGCCGAGCACTTCGCGCAGCAGGTCGGCGAACTCGTCGGGGGAGGCGACCGCGTCGACCAGCGGCCGGTACTGGTCCAGGACGGCGTCCCAGTCGATGCCGCCCATGCCGGGTTCCCAGTAATGGGCGCGGATGATCCGCCCGGCCTCCTCGTACGCTCCCCGCCACTCGGCGGGCGGATCGACGTCGTGGAGGATGCGGCGCAGGTCGATCCAGACGGTGGAGTCGCCGTCGCCGGGGTCGGCGGCCGGCTGGGCGCGCAGCTCGTCCTCGTCCATCACGACCAGGCGGGTGCCGTCCCCGCTCACGGCGAACCAGTCGAGGTGGTCGACCAGTTCGGTGCGCTTGGCCTTGGTGATGTCGAAGTGTTCGAGGGTGGGGCGGCCCGAGGTGTCGGCGGGGTTGGCGAAGGTCTCGCCGAGCGCCCCGGAGATGGGCCAGCGCAGCCAGACCAGCCCGCCGCCGGCGACCGGGCTCAGGGCGGAGTACTTGGAGGCGGGCACCGGGAAGGGGGTGACCCGTGGTTCCAGCCCCTCCACCTCGATGGTCACGGCGCCGGCGTCGGAGCCCGGCGGCTCGCCCTCCTCCGCCGGGTCCAGGCCGCCCGCGGCGGGGCGTCCGTCCGGGAGCAGCGCGAACGGGGACGGGGTCGCGGAGGAGAGTGGGACGAGGTAGGGGCGGCAGCCCAGCGGGAACGACAGGTCACCGGTGTGCACGTCGTAGACCGGGTCGAAGCCGCGCCAGGAGAGGAAGGCGAGGTAGCGGCCGTCGCTGGTGAAGACCGGGTTCTCGTCCTCGAAGCGGCCCTGGGTGACGTCGATGACGGTGCCCGCGCCGGGGCCGGTGATCCGGGCCAGTTTGATGGAGCGCAGGCTCCGCCCGATTCCGGGGTGCGACCAGGTGAGCCAGGCGCCGTCGGGGGAGAACGCGAGGTCGGTGACCGGGCCGTTGAGCGAGCGGATCAGCTCCGTCGGGCCGCCGGCGCGGGCGCCGGGGCGCGGCGGGTCGGGGTCCGCAGGTCCGTCCTCGGCGGTCCCGGTGTCCGGAAGGGCCGCGTCCGGCGCCGCTCCGGCGTCCGTGGTGACCCCGGCGCCCGTGACGACCGGGTCCGTGGGGTCCTCGGCGGTGTCGAGGAGGAGCAGCCGTCCGTCGTTCGCGGCGATGGCGAGCCGGTCGCCGTCCGGATCGGGGACGAGTTCGAGGACGTGGCCCAGTTCGCCCGGGGCACCGGCGGCGAGCCGGCGCGGCGGGCGGTCGCCGGAGGCGCGCGGCAGGTAGGCGATCTCGACGGCGTCGGCGCCGTCGGCGTCCGTGACGTAGGCGACCCGCCCGCCGCCCGAGCCGAGCAGCACGGGGAGCCGCACCCGTACTCCGGGGGTGTCGGCGAGGGTGCGGGCGGGGCCGTCGCGGTGGGTGAGCCAGTAGAGGCTGCCGCGCACCACGATCGCGCTGGCCCGCCCGGTCTCGTCCACCGAGAGCCCGTCCACGTGGCGGGCGGCGGCCACCTGGTAGGGGCGGCGCCCGGCGCGGGGGCCGCCGAGGCGCACGTCCAGCCGTCGGGGGCGGGCGTGCGGGGAGAGGTCGTCGACGAGCCACAGCCCGCCCGCGCACTGGTAGACGATCCGCTCGCCGTCGCTGGCGGCGTTGCGGGCGTAGAAGGCGTCGTGGTCGGTGTGGCGGCGCAGGTCGGTGCCGTCCGGGCGGCAGGAGTACAGGTTGCCGACGCCCTCGTGGTCGGAGAGGAACGCGATCCGTCCGGCGACGATCATCGGGGACTCCAGGTGTCCGCCGAGCCCTTCGAGCAGCCGTTCGCCGTGCAGCCACAGTCGGCCGGTGGCCCCGCCGCGGTACCGCTTCCAGGAGGCGGGTTCGTGCGGTGGCTTCCCGGTGAGGAGGAGGGTGCGGGGTTCCCCGTCGAGCGGGGCGACGGCGAGGTCGCTGACCGGGCCCCAGGGGAGACGGCCCCCGGGGGAACCGTCGAGGGGCAGCCGGTGGGCCCAGGCGAAGTAGGTGAAGGGCTGGCCGTGCGAGGCGACGGCCAGGACGTCGCAGTGGCCGTCCTCGTCGGGCGGTGCCCAACCGCAGACCCGGGTGTCGGGGGCGCCCCAGTAGGTGAGCCGCCGGGCGGGGCCGCCGGCGACGGGCACGAGGTGCACCTCCGGGTCGAGGCTGCGCCAGCTCGTGTACGCGATCAGGGTGCCGTCGGGGGAGAAGCGGGGGTGACCGACGCGGGTGCGGTCCACGGTGAGTCGCCAGGCGCGCGGCGGGTTCGCGCCGGCGGGGTGCAGCGGGGCGACCCACAGGTCATCCTCGGCGACGAAGGCGAGCAGGTCACCGTGGAGGTGGGGGAAGCGCAGGTACCCGGGGTCGGTGGGCGGGGCGTCGGTGACGTGGTCGACGCCGGCGGCAGCGGCGGGGGGTCGGGTGTCCGCGGGGGGTGGCTGGCCTGTGGGGTCGGTCACCCTTCCATGGTTTTCCCGGGGCGCGGGGGCGGCAACTCAGGCGGCAGCGTCGACACCGTGCGGCTGTGGCGCAGAACACGTACGAAACGGTTTCGTTTCGCTTGGTGGGTCGGGTAACGTGGCATCCGTACGAAACGGTTTCGTACCGATCAGGTTGGCTGCCGTGCGTGTGGTGCCCGTCGGGGGTGTGACACGGTCAGTAGCCGTTAGACTGCCGCGCGATACGAAGGGGGATGAGGGCATGGCCGAGGTGACGATGGCGCGCCGCAGTCGCATCACCCCCGAACGCGAGGCGGAGCTGTACGCCGCCGTACTCGACCTCTTGCGCGAGGTCGGTTACGACGGGTTGACGATGGACGCCGTCGCGGCGCGCACCCGGTCCAGCAAGGCCACCCTCTACCGTCAGTGGGGCAGCAAGCCCCGTCTGATCGTCGAGGCGCTGCGCGGACACAAGCACGCCAGTGTCGACGACGTCGACACGGGCACGCTGCACGGTGATTTCCACGCCCTGGTGATGCGGGCCGACGACTGCCAGTTGGAGCAGGAATCGGCGTTGATCCGCGGTCTCGCGATGGCCATCCAAGCCGAGCCGGACCTCCTCCGGGTCTTCCGGGAAGAGGTCATCGAGCCGGAGCTGGCCGAGCTGGAGGTCCTGTTGCAACGGGGCGTCGAGCGCGGCGAGGTCAGTGCGGACCATCCCGCCCTGGGATACGTCCTGCACATGCTGTTGGGCGCTTTCGTCACCCGGACCCTGATCGATGACCGGCCGCCCACGCAGGAGTTCCTGCACGACTACGTCGATGCCGTGATCGTCCCCGCCCTCGGCCTCTGACCCCGGTCCGCGTTCCGGGCACCCCACCCGGTCGCGCTCCGTCCGTCACCTTCCCGTTCCTCCGCACCACCGGGCCGTCCCCCACCCATGGGCCGCGCCCCGCTCCACCTGACGCGACCGCTCACGTCGTCGGGCTGGTGATCCCTGCCCTCTGTACGCACACGACCTGACCGGGAGTACCTCTGTCGTGGCCACGTTCCTCTACAAAGTCGGTCGGCTGGCCTTCCGCCGCCGCCACTTCGTCGCCCTCATCTGGGTGGCGCTGCTGACCCTCGCGGGGGTCGGCGCCGCCAGCGCGCCGGCACCGGGGGCCGGCTCCTTCTCCATTCCCGGCACGGAGGCCCAGCGCGCCTTCGACCTCCTGGAAGAGCGCTTCCCGGGCTCCGCCGCCGACGGTGCCACGGCCCGCGTCGTCTTCAAGGCCCCCGAGGGCCAGACGATGAACGACGCCGCGCACAAGGCGGTCGTGCAGGACGCCGTCGAGAAGCTCGGCAAGGACGAGCAGGTGGCCAACGTCACCGACCCCTACGCCACCCAGTCCGTCAGCAAGAGCGGTGAGATCGCGTACGCGCAGGTCACGTACGAGGTCAACAGCATGGAGCTGAAGGACGACTCCCGGGACGCCCTGGAGAAGACGGTCGAGGACGCCCGCACCGGCGGGCTGGCCGTCGAGGTCGGCGGTGACGCCCTCCAGGTCATGCCGCACACCGGCACCGCGGAGATCATCGGCATCGCCATCGCCGCGGTCGTCCTGGTCATCACCCTCGGTTCGCTGGTCGCGGCCGGGCTCCCGCTGCTCACCGCCCTGATCGGGGTGGGCATCGGCATCTCGACGATCACCGCCCTGGCCAAGGTCCTGGACCTCGGCACCACCACCGGCACCCTCGCCATGATGATCGGCCTCGCGGTCGGCATCGACTACGCCCTGTTCATCGTCTCCCGCTACCGCGCGGAACTGGACGAGGGCCGGGAGCGCGAGGAGGCCGCCGGGCGCGCGGTCGGCACCGCCGGCTCCGCCGTGGTGTTCGCCGGTCTGACCGTGGTGATCGCCCTGGTCGGCCTCGCCGTCGTCAACATCCCGATGCTCACCAAGATGGGCGTGGCCGCGGCCGGCACCGTCGCCATCGCCGTGCTGATCGCCCTCACCATGATCCCGGCGCTGCTCGGCTACGCCGGGCGCAAGATCCGCCCGGCGAGCGCCAAGGGCAAGCTGCGCGGCGGCAAGAAGGGCGCCGCTCCGGCCACCGACGCCGCCGCCGAGCCCGTCGAGGCCAAGGTCAACATGGGCACCAAGTGGGCCCGGTTCGTCATCCGTCGCCCCGTGGTGGTGCTGCTGGTCGGCGTGCTCGGCCTGGGTGCCGCCGCGCTGCCCGCCGGTTCGCTGGCCCTCGGCCTGCCCGACGACGGCGTCCAGCCCACCGACACCACCCAGCGCAAGGCGTACGACCTGCTCTCGGAGGGCTTCGGACCCGGCTTCAACGGTCCGCTGGTCGTTCCCACCGACCTCCGCGGCACCGACGACCCGAAGGCCGTCGCCCAGGACGTGGTCGAGACCATCAGCAAGGTCGACGGGGTCGTCTTCGCCTCCCCGGCCACCTTCAACGAGGCCGGTGACACGGCGCTGATCAGTGTCATCGCCGAGTTCAAGCCGAGCAGCACCGAGACCGAGGACGTCGTCCACGACATCCGGGCCGCGGGCGCCGAGCTGAAGAAGGAGCACGGCGCGGACATCACCGTCACCGGTGCCACCGCGATGAACATCGACGTCTCGGAGAAGCTCAACGACGCGCTGTTGCCCTACCTGGCACTGGTCGTCGGCCTCGCCTTCCTGCTGCTGATCATCGTCTTCCGCTCGGTGCTGGTGCCGCTGAAGGCCGCCCTCGGCTTCCTGCTGTCGGTGCTCGCCGCGCTCGGCGCCGTCGTCGCGGTCTTCCAGTGGGGCTGGCTCGGCGGGCTGTTCGGGGTCGAGGAGACCGGTCCCATCATGTCGATGATGCCGATCTTCATGGTGGGCGTGGTGTTCGGCCTGGCCATGGACTACGAGGTGTTCCTGGTCACCCGGATGCGCGAGGCGTACGTGCACGGGGAGCGGCCCGGTCAGGCGATCGTCACCGGGTTCCGGCACGGGGCGCGGGTGGTGACCGCCGCGGCCGTCATCATGATCGCGGTGTTCGCCGGGTTCATCGGATCCAGCGACCAGATGATCAAGATGATCGGGTTCGGGCTCGCGGTCGCCGTCCTCTTCGACGCCTTCCTGGTGCGCATGGTGATCGTGCCCGCGGTGCTGGCCCTGCTCGGTGACAAGGCGTGGTGGCTGCCGAAGTGGCTGGACCGGGCGCTGCCCAACGTGGACGTGGAGGGCGAGGGGCTCAAGGACCTCGGCACCTCCGCCGGTCCCCGGGACGAGGACCGGGAGCTGGCGCGGGTCTGACCCGTCCGACCACCGCACCGGGGCCCCGGGGAGCAGCCGCTCCCCGGGGCCCCGGCCGTTGTCCGAGGTGCCGGGACCTTTGACCTAGTGCCGGGCGACCGGGCCGTCTCCGTCCAGGGCCGGTGGGGCGTGCGCCGGTGGATCGGTAGCGTTCGAGTGCCACCGGCTGCCCGGTCGGTGCCCGCCCCACGGGGAGCCGGTGGCGTACGCGTTCCGCACGGGGAAGGGCACGAGAGGTCGTCCATGAACGTCGCCGAACCGGTCTCCGCCCTCTTCCCCGGTGCATCGGGGCGGATCGTCAGCGCCCTGGCCCGGCACCGCCGGGCCGGTGGGGACCGGCTGACCCTCGCCGAACTGACCCGTGCCTCCTCGGTGGTGGCCTCCCAGACGGAGGCGGTGCTGTTCCGCCTGGGACTGTTGGGACTGCTGGCACCTCGTGCCCGCGGGGAGGACGTGCACCTGGTCCCCGGTCACCTGGTGTGGGACGCCCTGGACGGCCTCCTCGACCTCGGCCCCGCGCTCCGCGCCCGGGTGCGCGCCCGCGCACTCGCCGAGCTCGATCCGCCGCCCCCGCACCTCGGGATCAGCGGTGCGGTCGCCGACGGAACCGCCACCGGGCCCTCGGACACCCTGCACCTGACGGTCACCGCCCCCGCCCCGCTGCCGGAAGGCTGGGTGCGCGGGGTGGAACGCCTGGCGGAACGGCTCGCGGCGGACCTCGGCAACATCGTCACCCACGCCCTGGTGGACGGCCCGGCACCGGGAGCGGTGCCCGTGCTCCGCGAGGAGCCGGGCACCCCGCCGGACCGGTCCTGGTCCCCTGCCTGAGTCGTCCACGGCCCTGGGGCGGGCCCCGGGGTCCGCCTCAACGCAGTCGGCCGGCGCGGGCTGCGGCCACCGCCGCATAGGTCCGCCCCAGGAAGCGGATCAGCGCCCGGGAGTCGAACTGGACCAGGGACACGCCCGTCGCCGAGTGCAGTTCCACCACGGCCTGGGCCCGCCCGCAGGGCCAGATGCTGACCGGGCCGTTCGCCACCGGTGCGGTCAGGCCCCGCTCCAGCAGGTCCCGGGTGAAGACCCAGTCACCGGACTCCTCGGCCCCGGTCACGCTGGCCGGAAGGGTCAGATGGACGGCGCCCGGGTCGAGGTCGGGGTCGTACGACAGGGAGACGGGGACGGCGGGGCGCTCGCCCGCGGTGTCCGTCACGACATGGGCCCGAGCGCGCTCCTGGACGGCGGTCATCGGACGACTCCTCACGCTCGCTCTGCATGCGGTGTATGCACCAATGTTCCATATCTTCTGATATGCGGGCCAGGGGATGTCGGCCTCCGGTGGTGGATCACCTGCCCGCGCCCGCGCACACCATGCGCGCTCGTCCGCCGTCACGGGTGTCCCGCACGCGGGAGCGCGGACCCGGTGTGCACCCCCGGAAGCACCCCGGGCGGCGCCGGGGAATCCCCCCGAGCCGTTGGGTGTTACACGTTCCGTCGAAGACCGCACACCGTACGGGGGGACGGACAGATGACCACCGAAGCGAGCACGGGCGCACGCCCCGCGCACCCGACCCTGGTCCAGGTGCACGGCACCGTCGCCCCGGGCTTCGAGGGCGTGCGGTCCGCCTTCACCCGGAACTTCACCGAGCGCGGCGAGCACGGTGCGGCGCTCGTGGTCCACCGGGACGGACACCCGGTCGTCGACCTGTGGGCCGGTGCCCGCGACCTCGACGCCCCCGACGGCGCGCCCTGGCAGCAGGACACCGCGCAGATCGTGCGCTCCGTCACCAAGGGCGTGGCCGCCGCCGCCCTGCTCCTGCTCCACCAGCGCGGCGAACTCGACCTGGACGCCCCCGTCGCCGACCTCTGGCCGCAGTACAAGGCCGAGGGCAAGGACGCCACCCTGGTCCGGCACGTGCTCGGGCACCGGGCCGGGGTCCCCGCCCTCGACCGTCCGCTGACCCCCGCCGAGGCCGCCGACCCGGAGCTGACCGCCGCCGCGCTCGCCGCGCAACGTCCGTTCTGGACCCCCGGCACCGACCACGGCTACCACGCCCACACCTACGGCTGGCTGGCCGCCGAACTCGTCCGCCGGGTCACCGGCACCCCCTTCGGACAGTGGGTCGACACCCACCTCGCCCGCCCCCTCGGACTCGACCTGTGGGTCGGGCTCCCCGCGGAACGGGCCCACCGGGTCGGTCGGGTCGGCTCCAGCCGGGCACCCGCCGGGCCGGCGGCCGGGCCCGTGCTGCGCCCCCGGCGCAACGTCGCCGCGGCCTACCAGGACCCCGACTCGCTCACCCGCCGCACCTTCGGCGCGATCACCCCGTCGCCCGACGAGAACGACCCCGCGTACCGGGCCGCCGTGCTGCCCGCCTCCAACGGGATCATGACCGCACGGGCCCTGTCCCGCTTCTACGCCGCGCTGATCGGCCCGGTGTCCGGCGCGCCCGCGCTGTTCACCCCCGGGACCCTGGCCGCGGCCCGGGCCGAGGAGTCCGCCGGGCCCGACCGGGTCCTCGTCGTCAACACCCGGTTCGGCGCCGGGTACATGCTGCACGGTCCCGCCTCCCCGCTGCTCGGCCCCGGTTCCTTCGGCCACCCCGGCCGGGGCGGTCCGCTCGGCTTCGCCGATCCGGAGAGCGGCATCGCCTTCGGCTACCTCACCAACGGCCTGCGCACCTCGGTCACCTCGGACCCCCGCGCCCAGGCGCTGGTCCGGGCGGTCCGGGAGGCGGTCGCCGCCTGAACCCCTGTGGGGCGGGAGGGGTTTCTGTGGCGTCAGAGGTCTCGATTCCGAGTGATTTCGGCAGGTAGGTTCTGGCCATGACACAGAGGTTCGAGGGGTACGGAGTCATGGTCACCGGCGCCGGCCGGGGCATCGGAGCGGCGACGGCCCGCCGGTTCGCGGCGGAGGGGGCCCGGGTCCTCGTCACGGACGTCGACCCGGAGGCCGCCGAGCGGCTCGCCGCCGCCCTGCGGGAGGCCGGCGGCACCGCCGAGCCAGCGCGGTGCGACGTGCGGCGCCCGGAGGACGCCCGGGCCGCGGTCGACCGGGCGGTGGCCGCCTTCGGGTCGCTGGACGTCCTCGTCAACAACGCCTACGCGGCCCGCGACGAACCCGAACGACCGGAGGACCTGCCCGACGAGGACTGGGCGTTCGCCCTGGACGTCACCCTGGTCGGCGCCTTCCGCTGCGCCCGGGCCGCGCTGGAGGCGCTGGCCGCCTCCGGCCGCGGGGCGATCGTCAACATCGGCTCGGTGAACGGCATCCAGAACTTCGGCGGGCACGCGTACAGCGCTGCCAAGGCCGGGCTCGGCTCGCTGACCCGTACGCTCGCGGGCCAGGCGGCCGAGCGCGGGGTGCGGGTCAACCTGGTCGCCCCCGGCACGGTGCGCACCCCCGCCTGGTCCGAACGGGGTCAGGACGTGGACCGGCTCCGCCACCTGTACCCGCTGGGCCGGGTGGGCGAGCCGGAGGACGTCGCGGCGGCGGTGGCCTTCCTGGCCTCCTCGGACGCGGCGTGGATCACCGGGGTCACCCTGCCCGTGGACGGCGGCATCCTCGCCGTCAACAGTGCCTTCCGGACCGCCTTCGCCCCCGAGTGAAAGGGGGTGGTGCGCCGGCGCACCACCCCACCGGGATCAGGGCCCCGGCACCGGCCGCGGGTCCGTCCCCGCCCCGACCTGCTCGGCCAGTCGGCCCATCCGGGCCCGGGCCGCGTCGAGTTGGGCGCGCTCGGCCGCGGCCGGCCCGCCCGCCGCGGCCAGGTCCTCCCACAGGGTGACCAGTTCGTGCCCCAGGGCCAGCCCTTCGGCCGGGCTGCGCAGCGCACGCCAGGCCGCCGCCGCGCTCTGCACGCAGGCGAAGGCCCGCACCGCGTCGTTCCCGCGGCGCCGCACCCGCGCCAACTCCATGGACAGGGCGAACGAGCGGGGTGCATCCCCCGCCAAGTAGGCGATGTAGGCGGCGAGTTCGCGCAGTTGCAGCACCTCGGCGTGTTCGCCGCCCAGGGTGCGTACCGCCGAGGCGATGCTCTGCTCGGCCATGGCCGCCGCCGACTCGATCCGTCCCATCCCCACGGCCTCGTTGATCCGCCGGACGGGTTCGGCGAGCAGCGAGGGGCCGGTGTTCCCCGAGCCCGCCGGCGCGCCCGCCGGGGCGGAGGCCGGTGCCGGGGGAGGGGGCGCGGCCGGCGCGGGCGCGGACCACCCCGGCGGCAGCGGGGGCGCGGCCGGAGTGACCGGCGGGACGGCCGCGGCGACGGCGGTCACGGGGGCGGGCGTTGCCGGGACGGGTGCCAGTGCCGGGGCGGCGACGGGCGTCGCCGGAGGAACCGGCGCGGGCGGCGCCGCGGCGCCCGGGGCGGCACCCTGGGGCGCGGGGAGCGGGACGGGGGCGCCGGCGAAGGCGCTGGCCCCGTCCGCGGTGACCAGGATGGGGGTGCGGTAGCCGATCCGTGCGTCGTGGACGGTGGCCGCGACCGGGTGTCCGGTGGCGAGCACCAGCCGGTGCAGGTGGTCGAGCACCGCCTCCTGGAGATTCTGGTCCCCGGTGCCGACGACCGGCAGTCCGCCCACCGTTGCGGCGCCGTCCGCCGTGACGTGCACCTCGATGGGGTGCGCTCCGGGTGCGGGCGACGGCTGCGGCTTGCGTCCGCCGAGACTGAATCTGGACATCGATCCCCTCACTGGGCGGAAGCGTCGGATCCGTCGGGGCCCCCGGCACGCGGACGGGCGGAGCCGCCGGGAGGCGTCACGGCCTCGACGACCGCCACGTCGTCCACCCGCCAGGGCGTGCCGGCTGACGAACGTACCAGCTTGACGTAGGCGTGGAGGCGGGGGCCGGGACCCTTCCACGCGTCCCGGCCGTGGGCCGTGCCGTTCACCACGAGCCAGCGGTGGGCGGTCGTCCCGCTGTCGGCGGGTGCGTGGTCGACGAGTTCGTCGGTCACCTCGACCGTGGTCCAGGCGCGGTGCCGGGCCCACTCGTCCCACCGGGTGCCGGGGCCGCTGGCGGGCCGGTGCTCCCGTTCGGCGGCGGCCCTGCGCCCGGTGAGCCAGCGGGCGGCGCGCACCTGGGCGTCCTGGGGGCTGGTGTCGTACGCCGTGTCGTGGCCGTACGCCGTCCGCGCCCATGCCGTGGCGACCTCCCCCGGGTCCCGTTCGTCGACCCCGGTGAGGCGGGGCACCCGGGCGCCGGGTCCCAGCGGGCGGCCCGGCGGCACGGGGGCCTTGGGGGCGACGGAGGCGGGGGCCGGGGTCGACCCCTCGCCGTCCTCCCGCCGGTCGGGCAGCCCGCACCCGGCCAGTAGGACCAGTGCGGTCAGTGCGGTCAACAGGGGGCGCAGCGGCCCGCGGTGCGCCGTCACGCGTCCGCCTCCCTCGGGTGCACGGGTCTCGTCGGTGCGGTCACGACATCCCCAGCCAGGGCGCGGGGTCCACGTACGTCCCGTCCACCCGCACCTCGAAGTGGGCGTGCGGGCCGGTCGAGAAGCCGGTGGAGCCGACCGCGCCGACCCGCTGCCCGACCCCCACCCGCTGCCCGCGCGCCACGTCGAGGGCCGACATGTGGTTGTACGTCGTCTCGATCCGTTTGCCGTCCACGGTGCCGTGCGCGACCACGACCCGGTTGCCGTACCCGGTGGTCCACCCCGCGAACGTCACCTCTCCGCCCAGGGCGGCCAGGAACGGGGTGCCGGCCGGGGCGCCGATGTCGATGCCGGTGTGCAACTTGTAGACGTGCAGGGTCGGGTGCATGCGCATCCCGTAGGGGGAGGTGACCGGGAAGTTCCCGCGCAGCGGCATCGCCATCCGCCGGCCGGGCGGCAGCTCGCCCACCGCGTCCTCGACGCTCGCGTACTTCGGGATCAGGGACCGGATGCGGGCGAGGTAGCCGCGGGTCTCCGTGTACGGCGGGACCCCGCCGTGCCGTTGCACGGCGCCGGGGCCGGCGTTGTAGGCGGCGAGCGTCAGGTCGAGGGTGTCGCCCTTCGCCCGCCCGCGCTGCTTGTACCGCTCCACCTGCCGGGCCAGTGCGCAGTCGTAGGCGCCCTGCGCCATGATCGCGTCCGGTGGGTCGAAGGGCGAGGACCGGCCGTCGCCGTCGGCGTCCTCGCCCCAGGTCGCCCAGGTCCCGGGCATGAACTGGGCGAGCCCCCGGGCGCCGGCGGGGGAGACCGCGTCGGGGTTCCAGTTCGACTCCGCCTCTATCTGGGCGGCGATGACGGCGGGGGTGACCGCCTCGCACAGGGCGCCCGCCTTCAACACCCAGGGCACGTACGCCGGGTCCACCGCACCGTTGCGCAGCGAGCCGCCCGCGCCCTTGCCGTCGCCCCCGCCGGGCGGGCCGCCGCTGACCGCGATCATCGCCCCCAACGGCAGTACCACCAGCGCCAGTACGCCTCCGACGATCCACGAGGCCCGTCCTCCGTTCCCCCCGCTCTTCGACATCCGCTCCCCTCGGCAGCGCTCCCGCGCCCCGTGCCCGTCCTCGCGGCCGTCGGGTGTCACCGGACGCATCCTGCCCGTGCATCACCGCTCGGTCATAAACTCGTCCCAGAGTGTCATGGGTCGCTGTTCCCCGCCCCCGCGTCGGCGAGGATCACCGGGCCGGTCACCGAACACCCCGGAAGGGAGGGGAGTTGAACGTGCCAGTCGAACCGCCGGGCGGACCCGGGATATGGGTCCGCGGGCCGGTCGCCGTCCCCGGGACGCCGGCGCCCGCACCGATGGACCCCCAACAGCCGCGCCCCGCGGGGCGGATGGCCTGGGTCGGTGCGCACGGCGGGGCCGGGGTCACCACCCTGGCGCAGGTCTTCGGCGGCGTCGACGCCGGCCGGTCCTTACCGCTCCCCGCCCAAGGCGGCCCTAAGACCGTGGTGTTGGTGGCCCGCACCCACGCCAGCGGGCTACGGGCGGTGTCCCGGGTGCTCGACGCCTTCCGACGCGGCCAGGAACCGCCCGGGACGACGCTGGCCGCGGTGGTCCTGGTCGCGGACGCCCCCGGCCGGCTGCCCCGGCCGCTCCAACAACGGATCAAGGTCATCGGTTCGGTGGTGCCGGTCCACCGGGTGCCGTGGGTGCCCGCCTGGCGCACCGGGGACCTCACCGTCCCGCCGCCCCGGCAGACCGCGGACCTGGCCGCCCTGATCGCCCAGCCGGACCGAGACCACCCGAGGAGCGGCCGATGAGCGCCGGACTGCTGGCCCACCTGGCGTACGACCCGCCCGCCGAGGTCACCGGTCCGCTGGACCAGGTGCTCGGCTACCTGGCCTGGTTGGTGACGGCGGCCGGAGTGGCGGGCCTGATGTTCGTCGGCACCCGGATGGCCGTCGCACTGCGCACCGGCGACGGCGAGGAGCACCTGCGGGCCTACCTCCTGGTGCTGGCCGCCTGCGTCATCGGCGCCAGCGCCGGGCCCCTGGTGCAGTTCGTGGGGCTGGACCTCTGGAACACCGAGGGCTGAGCGGCCCGCCACCCGGCCCTTCGGCGCCGACCCGTCCCCGCCCACCGGGCCCGACCCAACCACACCGCGACCCTTGGTCGAACCACATCGGGGAGAAACCATGATCCAGGCGCTCGCCGCCAAGGCCCACGCCACCGTCGTCCTCGCGGACGGCGACGTGCCCGACCCCAACCGCAACGCCCCCGACGCGCTCACCTCCAAGGTCGACACCGTCCTCGGCATCCTGGCCTGGGCCGGCACCGCGGCGGGCGTCGCGGGCGTGCTCATCACCGGGGCGATGATGGCGCTCTCCATGCGCCGGGGCGAGGGATCGGAGCACCTGGGCCGGCTCGGCATGGTCCTGGGCGGCTGCGTCCTGGTGGCCACCGCCGGGCCGGTCGTCACGTTCGTCTTCGGCTGACCGGGCCGACCCGCGACCACACCACAGAGTAGGGAAGGAACACGATGGGCAAGCCCGGCCGGCCGCGCGGCGGCAGCGGCGAGTGGGAGCAGCCGTTCTGGCAGCAGCGGGGCTGGATCGTGTCGGCCGGGTTCCTGCTGGCGCTCGCCCTCCTGGCCGGTGTCGTCCTGCTGGCGAGGGGGGACGGGGAGCCGGCGGCAGCGTCGGCGCCCGCACCCTCCGCCCCGGCCACCGCCGCCGCGTCCGGTGACGGCCGACCGGCCGGCTGCCGCACCGACGACGGCGAGCAGCGCAAGCCCGAACGGTCGCCGAAGGACCTGTACTGGAAGGCCAACGGCAGCAACCTGGTGCCCGTGTCGAAGGGTTCGGGACCGCTGAAGTTCGACGGCTCCGTCTGGTACTGCTTCGCCCGCACGCCCACCGGAGCGGTGTTCGCGGCGCACGCCATCGCCGACCACTTCGGGTACGCGGGTTGGCGGGAGGTCGTCGAACGCCAGGTGGTGCCCGGGCCGGGCCGGGACGCGTACGTCGCCGCCCGGAAGAAGGCGAAGGACAAGTCCCCCTCGGACGCGGCGGCCGGGGCGGCCTACGCCGGGTTCTCCGTCCTCTCGTACAACAGGCGGGAGGCGACGGTCATGCTGCTGGTGGGCGCGCCCGGCGGTGACCGGTACGGCTCCCTGTCGGTCGCGCTGCGCTGGCAGGACGGCGACTGGAAGGTGGTGCCCGACGAGGACGGCGCGGTCTACGGCGGGGGCGCGGCGGTCGACGGCACCGACGGCTTCGTGACCTGGGGGGCCTGATGGCGGACACCGGGAAGTGCACGGTCGACCCGCTGGCCTGCGCGGGGAAGGACGTCGAGTACCCCTTCGAGAAGGGCGGCCAGGGCGGCGCCGTGCAGGAGTTCGCCGAGGCGATCGGGGTCGCCACCTCGGAGACGCTGAAGGCGCTCAACGGGGTGTGGTTGAAGGTCGACGTGGAGAACCCCAACGGCCCGATCAACGACGTCCACGAGGCGACGGGTTGGCTGGTCGGCTACCTCGCGGTGGCCTGTCTGCTGATCGCCTCCGCGAAGATGGCCCTCGACCGGCGGGGCCAGCCCATGAAGCAGGCGTTCCTCGGCATGTGGCGGGTGCTGCTGGTCGGCGGACTCGCGGTGCCGGTGGTGCAGGCCCTCACCAAGGCGTCCGACGCCTACGCGCAGGACATCTACGAGAAGTCCGACCTCGACGACAAGGCGCACGAGATCCTCGGCGTGATGGGGCTCCAGGCGCCCGGACTGGTGCTGGTCTTCGGGCTGTTGGTGATCCTGTCGTCGGTGGTGCAGATCTGTCTGATGTACCTCCGCATCGGCGTCATGATCGTGCTGGTGGGCACCCTGCCGCTGGCCGCCGTCTCCTCCATGACCGGCTGGGGCGAGGGCTGGTGGAAGAAGCACCTGGGCTGGCTCGCGGCCTGGCTGCTCTACAAACCGGCCGCGGCCCTGATCATCTACTCGGCCACCGCGATGACCGACAACCCCGCGAACGACGGCGCCCTCGACACCACCATCGCCGGCATGGGCATGTTGATCCTGGCCGTCTTCGCCCTGCCCGCCCTGCTGAAGCTGATCGTCCCGGCCACCGTGGCCCTCGGCGGCGTCCCCGGCGCGGCCGTCGCCGCGGGCGCCTCCGGCACCGCGGCCAGCGGCGCCGTCAGCATCGCCTCCGGCGGGGTCGGCGGCGGGGCGGCGGCGGGCGGCCGGGCCGTCGGCCCGCAGGGCTCGCCGTCCGCGGGGGCCGGCGGCTCCGGCGCGAGCGACCGGGACCCGGCCCGGTCCGGCGGTGGCACCGCGGGCGGCCGCGGCAGCGGCGGGGGCGCCGCCGCGGGGCCCCGGGCCGCCGGCCCCGCCCCGGCCGCGCCCGCCGCCGCCGCGCGGTCCGCCGCCCGGGCCGGCGGTGACGCGACCCGCGCCCCCGACGACCACGGCACGGCGAAGGGCCACCACCCGTAACCCGCCCGCCCCGAGCCACCGACCACCGAGGCGCCACCGAAGCACCACCGCGGAAGCCGAAGCCCACGAAGGGAACCCATGTCCTCCGACGCCCTCACGCGTCCCACCTACGGCAACTGGCGCCGTCCCCGCCGCCCCGGCCTCGGCCCGCTCGGCCTGCTCGGCACCGTCATCGCCTTCGGCGGGCTGCTGGTGACGCTGCTGGCCTCACTGGTCTCCCTGGCCGCCGCGGTCACCGTCCTCGTCCCGGTGGCCCTGCTGCTGGCGCCGCTGGCGCTGCGCACCGCGGACGGCCGCAACGTCTACCAACTCCTCGCCGTGCGCATCGGCTGGCTCCGCCGCAAGGCCAACGGCTCCACCAGCTACGTCGCCGGGCCGCTGTCCCGCCGCCCCGGCGGCCGGTTCCCCCCGCCCGGGCTGCTCGCCCGCACCCGGATGCACGAGGGCCGGGACGCCTACGACCGCCCGTTCGGCGTGATCCACCACCCGGGGCGCAACCTGTACACACTGGTCCTGGCCTGCGAACCCGACGGCGGCTCCCTCGTCGACCCGGAACAGGTCGACGTGTGGGTGGCGTCCTGGGGCGACTGGCTGAACCGGCTCGCCCACGAACCCGGGCTGCGCGGAGCCCAGGTCGTGGTGGAGACCGCGCCCGACACCGGCACCCGGCTCGCCGCCGAGGTCCTCCCCCGGATCTCCCCCGACGCCCCCGCCGCGGCCCGCGCCGTGATGGAGGAGGTCGTCCAGCGCTACCCGACCGCCTCCTCCGAGATGCACACCTACATCGCCCTCACCTACGGCCCCACCGGCGGCCCCAAACGGGACGTCGACGACGTCGTCACCGAGCTGTCGATGCGGCTGCCCGGACTGCTCGCCGGGCTGGTCGCCGCCGGCGGCGGGGCCGCCCACCCGCTCTCCGCCGAACGGATCGCGGAGACCGTGCGGGTGGCCTTCGACCCGGCGGTGGCCCCGGACGTGCTCGGCCTCCGCGCCGAGGACTCCGGCACCGGACTGGAGTGGGCCGACGCCGGCCCCGCGGCCACCGTGGAGACCGTCACCGCCTACCAGCACGACTCGGGCGTCTCCCGCTCCTGGCTGCTGACCCTCGCCCCGCGCGGCACCGTCCGCTCCAGCGTGCTGCGGGGACTGCTGGAGCCGGCGCCCGGCACCCGCCGCAAGCGGGTCTCCCTCGTCTACCGCCCCATCGACCCGGCGACCTCCGCCCGCATCGTGGAGTCCGACCGCCGCGCCGCCCACTTCATGGGCAGCTCCCGCGGCGGCCTCGTCCAGGCCCGCGCCACCTCCGAGATCCGCGCGGCCGAACAGACCGCCGCGGAGGAGGCCGCCGGCGCCGGACTGGTCGAGTTCTCGCTGATGGTGACCGTCACCGTCGACGAGGAGTCCGGGCTCCGGGACGCCGACATCACCGTCCGCAACCTGCAAGCCTCCTCCCGGGTGTCGATGCGCCCCGCCGACCGGATGCAGGCGTCCGCCTTCGCCTGCACCCTGCCGGTCGGCATCCTGCCCTGGGAGTACACCCTCGTCCCGTACCAGCTGCGGGAGGCGCTGTGAGCGGCACCCGGCGCCCCCGCCGCCCGGCCACCGCCCCGCCCCGCGGCTGGTACGGCCCCGGCGGCGGCCAGGTCGGCCACCTCGACCCGCCCGCCATGTGGCGGGCCACCACCGTGCAGGCGTGCGGGCTCTGGCCGTTCGCGGCCGGCTCCGGCGCCCCCATGACCGGGGTGCCGCTCGGCCAGCACCTGCACACCGGGGCCACCGTCTGCGGCGACCCCATCTCCTGGTTCACCCGCGCCCGCTACATCTCCAACCCCTCCCTGTTCATGCTCGGCATGCCTGGCCTCGGCAAGTCGACGCTGGTCAACCGGATGCTCATCGGCCTCGCCGCGACCGGCGTCACCCCGTTGGTGCTCGGCGACCTCAAACCCGACTACGCCGACACCGTGCGGGCCCTGGGCGGTCAGGTCATCTCCATCGGCCGCGGCGTCGGCGGCATCAACGTGCTCGACCCCGGCGCCATGGGCGAGGCCGCGGCCCGCATCGGCGGCGAGCCCGGTCGGGTGCTCGCCGCCGAAGCCCACGGCCGGGTCCTCAACATGGTCGCCGCGCTGATCACCATCGTCCGCGGCCGGCCCATGGACGACCACGAACAGTCCGTGCTCTCCGCCTGCCTGCACCACCTCACCGAACGGACGGAGCCGGGCCGCGCCCCGCTCCTGCCCGACCTGCTGCGGGTCCTCGACGAGGGCCCCGACCGGGTGCGCGCCGTCACCCTGGACCGCGGCGACGTCACCCGCTACCAGGAGGCCGTCGACCCGCTGCACCGCTCCCTGCTCGGCGTCCTCGACGGCCCCCTCGGCAGCACCTTCGCCGCCGGTACCTCCACCCGCATCGACCCCGCCTCGCCCGCCGTCTGCGTGGACATCTCCCGCATCGGCGAGGCCGACACCCAACTCACCGCGGCGGCGATGCTGGCCGCCTGGTCCGACGGGCTGGGCACGGTCGCCGCCGCCCACGCCCTCGCGGACGCCGGACTCGCCCCGCAACGCTGGTTCTTCACCGTCCTCGACGAACTCTGGCGCCCCCTGCGCGCCGCCTCCGGCATCGTCGAACGGATCGACGCCCTCACCCGCCTCAACCGCTCCCTCGGCCTCGGCGACGCCAAGATCACCCACACCCTGAAGGACGCCGAGGCCCTCGGCAACGAAGCCGACCGGGCCAAGGCCCGCGGCTTCGTGGAACGCGCCGGCATGGTGGTGTGCGCCGGCCTGCCCCGCACTGAGATGCGGGAGCTCGGCGAGATCGTCGGCATGTCGGAACGGGAGATCGACCTGGTCTCCTCCTGGTCCTCGCCGCCCGGCTGGGCCAGTACCGGCAACCACGACGAACCCCCCGGCCGCGGCCGGTTCCTGATCAAGGTCGGTGGTCGGCCCGGCATCCCCATCAAGGTCTCCATCACCGACACCGAACGCGCCCTGCACGACACCAACACCCGCTGGACCGCCACCGGTCCGCCCACCGGGGAGCGCGACGGATGACCGGGAACGCCGGGGAGGGGGAGGGGAGCGCGATGCGCTGGACGGTCCACGGGGAACGCCCCGTCCACGACACCCCCTGGGTGCGGCTGCGCACCCTGGACGTCGAACAGCCGGACGGCACCCGCACCGACTACGACGTGGTCCGGCTGCGGGACGTCGCCGTCACCGCCGCCGTCGACGACCGCCGCCGGGTCCTGATGATGTGGCGCCACCGCTTCGTCACCGACACCTGGGCCTGGGAACTACCCATGGGACTGGTCGAGGACGAGGAGGAACCGGCCACCGCGGCCGCCCGCGAACTGCTGGAGGAGACCGGCTGGCGCCCCGGCACCCTGCGGGAACTCGTCTACGCGGAACCCGCCGCCGGCATCACCGACGCCCGCCACTTCGTGTTCCGCACCGACGACGCCCACCACGTCGCCGCCCCGACCGAACGCAACGAGTCCGACCGCCTGGAGTGGCTCCCGCTCACCGACCTCCCCGCCCTGATCTCCCGCCGGGAGATCGTCAGCAGCGCCACCCTGGTCGGGATCATGGCCCTGCTGCTGGACCTGGGGGCGGGGTGACGGCGGGCGGGGGTTGCCGGCCGTTTCAGGAGCGGAGGGTTCCGAGCGCGCCGGCGAGGCGTTCGCGTGCCGTCGCCCCGTAGACCGCACTCCGGGACAGTTCCGCGAACCGTGGCGGCAGAAGATCAAGAAGGACGCCGACCTCATTCATCGTTCCGACCGCGGGTCGCCACGGCGATCAACAACCGGCCTCGCAAGGTCCTCGGTTGGCGGACACCGGCCGAGGTCTTCGAGGAACAGCTACGCTCGCTGCAACGGCCCAGCGTTGCAACGACCGGTTGAACTCACCCAATACGTGTCCATTCGCTGCACAGAGCGGCTGGCGGAGGTCGGAGCCTCAGCATCGGTCGGCTCGGTCGCAGACCCGTACGATAAGGCGATGGCTGAGGCCCTGAACGGGACGTTCGAGGCCGAACTGATCGAGCATCAGGGCCCGTGGCGGGACTGCGACAAGGTTGAGCGAGCCTTTTTCCAGTGGGTCGCGTGGTACAACGGCGAACGACTCCACTCCGCCCTGGGCTGCGTCCCACCCGACGAGTACGAACAGGCGTACCGGACGAGCCTGGAGGAAGCCTCGCAGACCGCTTGATCACACGATCGCGGACTCTACGAAACTCGGGACTGCTCAGTCGCCCGTCCCAGCCCGTAGCGGACCTGGCCCGCAGGCTTCACATCATCACAGGCGGTTAGAGTCCATCCTGTGAACGAGCATGAGGCGAAGATGGCCCACCCCCGCATGGCAGCCGGCGCTCTCTTCTTCGATGAAGCCGATCGCGTCCTGCTCGTAGAACCGTCCTACAAGGACTATCGCGACATTCCGGGTGGATACGTCGAACAGGGTGAGTCACCCCTGCAGGCCTGTGCGCGAGAAATCCACGAGGAACTGGGCATCAAACCCCGCATCGGCCGCCTGCTCGTCGTGGACTGGGCGCCGAATCCAGGGGAGGGAGACAAGGTCCTCTACCTCTTCGACGGCGGCCGTCTCAGCACGGACCACCGGCACCAGGTCGCACTGCAAGCCGACGAGCTCCGCGGCTACGACTTCCACCGCGCCGAACGGCTGCCGGAGCTCACCATCCCCCGCCTCGTACGCCGAATCACCGCCGGCATCCAGGCCCGCGCGAACGGCGCGACCGCCTACCTGGAACATGGCGAGCTGCCACAGGCAGGGCCCTGACCGGGGCCCTGCCTGTGGCGGAACATGAATCCCAGGTCGCATTTGCCCACGTCCGAGACCACTCGGAAGTCGGCCGACGGTTCGCTTCGCCGCAGACCGAGATTGCCTGCGGCCATCACCGGATCCCGTACGAACACCTGGAAAGCGCGTTGGGGGACTTAGCGCCGAGGAGTCCCCGTCATCGCTCACCGAGTGAACCGGCCTGGCCACCATCTGGGCATGAGACGCCCAGGAAGCGCCTTCGTGCGTGAGCGGACGGTCCGGCACAGGGCCGCCACGACCGAGATGGGGTGCGAAGTCGCAGGGCGCTGATCGGGCAGAACAGCACCCAGGAGCATCCCCCGGCAAGAAACCCGATCCCACTCTCGCTGCGGGGCGAGGACTTCCCCGAGCTGAGAAACGGTGCGTTCGTCGCCACGGTGACCAGCTCGGAGGACGAACTGGAGTTGGCCGGGCTGCCGGCGTGCTACACGAGGTCGACCGTTGCGGAGCACATGACGCGCTACGAGACGACGGGGCACTACTTCTACCTGCTCAACGGAGGCGAGGCGGTCAACTTCCTGCACGGGGCGAGCGTCGGTCCTTTCATCCACCTCGTCCAGGCCGAGATCATCGCCGGGGTGCGCGCTCTGGTGCAGGGAGGTTTCGGCGCGGGCGTGCACGAGGTCTCGGCAGCGGCCCGTGGCTCCATCGCCACGACCTGGCTCCACTACTTCAACGAAAGGTGACCGAACCATGGGAATCGACCCCGACCACATCCGCGAGACGGTGACGGCGTACACGAGCGCCCACCCGGAGGAGGACGCGGTGCTCGCCCGGGTCCTCGAACGTCTGGACCGGGGAGAGGACCTCAGCAGCCGCAAGACCTTCCCCCTGCACGTCACCGCCGGGGCGGTGCTGGTCGACGAGAACGGCGACGTACTCCTCGTCCGTCACAACGCACTCGGGAAGTACCTCACCCCCGGGGGTCACCTGGAACCGGAGGACGTGGACCTGAGGGGAGCCGCCCTGCGGGAACTGAGGGAGGAGACCGGCATCCGGACGGGGATCGAACCGCTCTCGCCCGACCCCGTCCACATCGACGTCCACGACATCCCCGCGAACGACGCCAAGGGCGAGCCCGCGCACCAACACGCCGACGTGCGGTACCTGTTCCGCACGACGGGGCCGGTGACAGTCACCTTGCAGGAGGAGGAGGTCAGCGGCGTCGCATGGCGCAGCCCGGACGCCCTCGCGGACGAAGTGCTACGGGATCGGGTCTCGGCGGCAGTCCGCTGACGGCTGCGCCCTCGCGCGCACGGGTGGTGAAGCGCTGCGGCCACGTCGCCTCGAACGTGGCCGCAGCACCACGGCGGCGGACCGGTGGTCACTCCGACCGGAGATCACCTTCGATCCCGCCGCCCTGCTGACGGAGACGTACCTCGCCCGATCCCGTGGCCCAGGCCGTGCCCTTCTCGCCCCGTGTCGGGTGAAGTGTGCGAGATCCCCGACGTGAGACTGGTGTTGTTCCGCTACGTTCTTTCCTCACATGACCGCTCCGCTCCGTAGTTCTTTCGCTACCGGGGTAGTTCAGGTGTCTTGGAGTGGGAAGCCGAACAACATGGCTGGCGAGAAAGGTTAATTGGGGGACAGAGGGTGAACCGTAAGGACTTGAACCCGGAGGAATCGCCGCAGGCGGCATTCGGAGCACGTCTACGCAGCTCACGTGAGGCGCGCGGCTGGACGCAAGCGGATCTCTCCACCCGCATGGGCGTCTCCGGCGGGCACATCTCGGGTGTGGAAACCACCCGCAAAACGCCTTCCTTGCGCTTCGCGAAGGCTGCCGACAAGGCATTCGGCCTCTTGGGGAAGGAGGCCACGTTCGAGCGCCAGTGGCGTGAGATGCAGTACGGGAGCCTGTTGGAGGGATTTCCGGAGTACCTGGGGTGTGAGGGGCGGGCCGCCGAGGTGCGGTTGTTCGAGGTGGGGGCGGTCCCCGGGCCGCTCCAGACCCGTGAGTACGCCCAGGCCATCGCGGGCTTCGCCGTGGAACAGGGGGACATCACGTCCGAACAGGCCGCTGAGCGCGTGGACTTCCTGATAGAGCGACAGTCCGCCCTGGCGCGGACCCCGTCACCGTTGGTCTTCGCCGTCCTGGACGAGAGCTGCATCCGTCGACCCATCGGTGGGCCGCAGGTGATGAAGGCGCAATTCGAGCGGTTGCTGGACTTCGCCGGACAGTCCAACTCGGGATTCCAGATCGCCCCGTACTCCCTGGCCGAGCGGAGGCCGTTCAGTCGCCTGGTCAACCTTCTGACGATGGCTGATCGATCCGTGATGTCCTACATCGAGTCAGAGATGCACGGTCATCTGGACCGTGAACTCACCTCTGTGCTCCCGCTACTGAGGAAGTACCATCAGTTGCAGCTAGAGGCCGCATCCCAGGCGGAATCTGTCGCCATGATCGAAAAGCTACGAAAGGGCATCGTGTGATGGCTGAGATCAACTCCCTTCCGCTGCGGTGGGTCAAGTCCTCTTACAGCACTCACAACGGTGGTTCCTGCGTGGAGTGGGCTCCTGATGTGGCTGTGGTGGGTGTGGTTCCTGTGCGCGATTCGAAGGATCTGGCCGGTCCTGTGTTGAGCCTGCCGGTGGACGCATTCTCGTCCTTCGTGGCGGGTGTGAAGGGCGGCGAGTTCGTCGCGGTCTGAGCGCGTCGGTGCGACCTGCCGCGGGCCAGCAGCGTGAGGCCCCCGCCGCCTCCGAGTGGAGCGGCGGGGGCCTGTTTCCTGTCTTGGATGGCCCAGCCTGCGGGCCACACCGGCTCCCGTACGATGTGCCGAAGGGGAGAGGCAGCGCCTCAAGGCGGCGAACGGCTACGGAAGTGCGCCGGCGCGGGCAGCAAGGGCCCGGAGTTCGGGTGTCGTTCGACCGGACAGCAGGAGTCCGGAGATGAGGAGGGCTCTACGCGGCGTGCCGGGCATCGACGTGCCGCACCCGCCGTCCCCTGCCGGTCCGGCCTGGTACGCGCTCCCCCTGAGCTACTGCCCGGACCAGCTCGCCGGCTTGCCCGTCGAACGGTTCCTCGAAGCCGTCCACGCCGAGGGCGCGGGCGAGGTCGACCTTCCCGGCTCGACCCGCGCTCTCGGCGATCACCCGTTGTTCCACAGCCCCGGGGCGCTCCTGCCGGCTACGCTGACCACCCGGGCCCCTCCGCCGACAGTTTCGCCACTGCACAGCGCGTACACGGCAGCACGGTGAAGCTCCCGGTGTGGCACCGCGAACAGGACCTCCATCTCGCCGACGCGTACACCGCGGCCATCGTCAAGGTCGCCGACCACCAGGAACTCGTGAAGTGGACGCACCCGTCGACGCCGCCCTGCTGGGCGATCTCATCCGCGCCGCCGACGCTGATGGCGTCACCAAGCACGTGGTCGGCGCCGTCATCTCCAATACGGAAGGCGAGGTGCTGCTATTGCACCGTGCCGCCGACGACTATCTCGGTGGCCTGTGGGAGCTCCCTTCCGGCGGTGTCGACGCGGGCGAGACCCTGACCGAGGCCCTGCACCGGGAAGTCGCCGAGGAGACCGGTCTCACCGTCACCACGGTCGGGGCCTACATCGGGCACTTCGACTACCTCTCCAAGAGCGGCAAGAAGACCCGACAGTTCAACTTCACCGTCCGCGTGACCCATGAGAGCGACACGGTCAAGCTGACCGAACACGACGCACACCTGTGGGCCGACAGAGCGAAGCAGGAACAGGTCTCCAACGCCGTACGGTCCGTCCTGACAACGTGGCGAGAGGGAGTTCCGTGACGGGGCGTCCCACGCTGGTACTCGCCGATCGCCCTGAGCTCTGTGTTCGCACCCACCCCGCCCACGAGGATGCGCCGGGCCTGGACTCCCTATGCCCGGGTCCGGCACGCGGGACCCGAGCACCCCCGCACGCGCGGGGAGCACGCCACTCCTCCGTAGTCGACGTCGCGGTGCGCGGGACCACCCCCGCACGCGCGGGGAGCACCCCTTCCCGACCTGGGACGTTACCCCGCGGGCGAGCCGTTTTGAGTAAGAACTCGAAACTCCGACATGTGCCCCAAACGACCCAAACCACCCCCCCGGCCCCCCTCACGTCAGCATCAGCCCTATCCCCACCACCAGCACCCCCGCCGCGACCAGGCGGGGCGTGCCGAAGCGTTCGCGGAAGAGGAGGGCGCCGATGGCGGCGCCGACGATGATGCTGGACTCGCGCAGGGCGGCGACGGGGGCGAGGGCGGCGCGGGTCTGGGCCCACAGGACCAGGGTGTAGGCGAAGACGGAGAGGGCGGCGCCCAGGAGCCCGAGCCGCAGGTGCGGGCGGAGCCGGTCGGCGGTCTCGCCGCGCCAGCGCCACAGGGCGTAGAGCGGGACGGCGAAGCCCTCCAGGACCATCAGCCAGGCCATGTAGCCGAGGGTGGTGCCGGCGGCGCGGACGCCGAGGCCGTCGACCAGGGTGTACGCGGCGATGGCGGCGCCGGTGGCGAGGGCGGCGACGATGGCGGGCCAGTCGGGGCGGTGGCCGCGCAGGCCCCACAGGGCGACGCCGGTGAGGCCCGCGCAGGCGACGGCGATGCCGGCGCCCTGCCAGGCGTCGGGGTACTCGTCGGCGAACACGGCAGCGAGGGCGGTCACCAGCAGGGGGGCGCTGCCCCGGGCGATGGGGTACGCCTGGCCGAAGTCGCCGAGGCGGAACGACCGCATCAGCAGGGCGTAGTAGGCGATGTGCAGGGCGGCGGAGAGGGCCAGGTAGGGCCAGGCGCCGGCGGCGGGCAGCGGGGTGAAGGGGGTGAAGGCGAGGCCGATCAGGGCGCCGCCGCCGGAGATCAGGGTGAAGCCGACGAGCTTGTCCGTGATCCGGTGGGCGATGGCGTTCCAGGAGGCGTGGGTGACGGCGGCGAGCAGGACGGCCGCCGCGACCAGCGGGGTCACCTCCGCACTGCCCGGATCGGAGCGGTCGGGTGCCGGGGGGCACCGGCGCGCCGGGTCGGTGCCCCCCGTTCGTCGTGGCCGTATCGGCGCACGGCGGTCAGCCCGCGGACTTCAGCAGCTTGGCCACCAGGGGGCCGGCGGACTTGCCGCCCCGTCCGCCTTCCTGGACGACGGCGGCCCCGGCGACGTCGCCGCGCCAGGCGGTGAACCAGCCGTTGGGCTTCTTCTGGCCGTCGACCTCGGCGGAGCCGGTCTTGGCGCCGACGTCCGCGCCGAGTCCGGACATGGCGTCGGCGGCGGAGCCGGAGGTGGCGGTGTAGCGGAGGAGTTCGCGCAGTTGGCTCTGGGCGTCCTGCTCCATGGTGCGGGGGGCGGTGGCGAGCTTGCGGCCGTCGACCTCGGGGGAGACCAGGTAGGGCTGGGTGAACCTGCCGGTCTTGGCGGTGGCGATGACGCTGGCCATGTTCAGCGGGTTGGCCCGGACGCCGCCCTGGCCGATGAGGGAGGCGGCCTTGGGGGCGTCGCGCTGGGCGGGGACCGCACCGTCGAAGGTGGGGACGCCGACCGCCCAGTCGTTGCGGCCGAGGCCGAAGACCTCGCTGGCCACCTGGGTGAGGTCGTCGTCCTTGAGCTTCTTGGACTGGGATATGAACGCGGTGTTGCAGGAGGAGGCGAAGCTCGCCCGGAAGGTTCCGTTCTTGATCTGGAACTTCTCCAGGTTCTGGAACTTCCAGCCCCCGTAGGAGGAGTACTTGGGACAGGGGTGCTTCTTGTCGGTGCTCGCCAGGTCCTTCTCCAACAGCAGCGCCGCGGAGACGATCTTCATGGTGGAGCCGGGTGCCAGCGAGCCCTGGAAGGCGGTGTTGAAGCCCTCGGGGCGGGAGTTGGCGACGGCGAGGACCTCACCGGTGCTGGGCTTGAGCAGCACCACCGAGGCGCCCTTGCGCTTGGCGGTCTCCCGCTCGGCCGCCGCCTGGGCCCGCGGGCTGATCGTGGTCTTCAGGGTGCCCGGGACGCCCTCGGCCAGGGTCAACAGCGTCTTGTCGGGCACCTCCTCCTTCCCCTGCGCCTTCCCGTCCGCCGTCGTGGCCGGTGCGTCGGCGGGCCGGGCACGGACGATCCGGAGTTCGATCCCGGCCGTGCCGCCGGCCTTCTTGCCGTAGCGCTCGCGCAGCGAGTCCAGGACGCCGCGCAGCGAGGGGTACTTCTCGGCGGTCAGTTCGTCGCCGGCCCGGTCGACGGCCTTGATCGGCGGGGTCCCGGACTCGCCGGTCACCAGCCGGTCGCCGGCGAGGAGTTCGGGGTGGATCACCGAGGGGCGCCAGCCCACCAGCACCTTGCCGTCGACGGGGCGTCGCACCAGGTCCAGCGCGGAGCCGTAGTCGAGGGGCTTGCCCTTGCGCGCGTGGGTGACGGTCGCCTTCACCGCGAACGGGAGGCGGGCGCCCTTGCGGACGCCGGGGGTCAGGGTCACGGCGCTGACCTTGGCGTCCCGGGTGAAGCCGGTGAGGGCCGCCCGGGCGGCGGGTGCGTCGTCGGTGAGCGCTGCCGCGGCGGCGGTGTTCCCCCTGGCCCAGGCGGTGAGGAACGCCCCGCCCACCTTCGTCACCTCGGCGGCGGTGGGCGGGCCGGTGGGTATCGGCGGCTTGCCGTCCCCCGGGCCGTCGCCGCCCAGGGTCCAGGCGGTGACGCCCGCCCCGCCGACGGCGACCGCGATGACCGCGCCCCACAGGGCGGGTCGCGTCTTCGGGCGCCCGGCGCGCCTTCTCTTCCCCAACAGGTCCTCCGTTGCCTCCGCGCACCGTCCGTGGTGCGTGCCGGCGCTGCCGTGCCGTCCGCGGGGTCGGCACGTCCTTCACCCTAGAACGCCCCGCGCGGCGAGCCGACTTCGCGCCCCTCGGTGAAGAACACCCAAGCCGCCCGTATGGTTCCCTTCGGATGAAATCCGGCCGGGGCGGCCGGAAGGGAGGGCGGACGGCGTGTCGGGGGGCCGTCAGCCGCGGCTGCGCAGCACCTCCGCCACGATCGGGCCGGCCGAGTCGCCGCCGCGACCGCCCCGTTCGGCCACCGCCGCCACCGCCACGTCCCCCCGGTAGCCGACGAACCAGCTGTTGGCCTTCGCCTGCCCGCCGACCTCGGCGGAGCCGGTCTTGGCGCCGATGTCCCCGTCGAGGCCGGCCATGGCCTTGGCGCCGGTGCCGACGGTGGCGGTGGCCGCCATCATCCGCCGCAACTGGACCACCGTGGTCGGCGCGAGTCCCTCGGCGGTGGCGAATTCCCGTCCGTCCAGGGACTGCGGCACCAGGTGCGGCTGGCGGAACTCGCCGGTCATCGCGGTCGCCGTCACCGAGGCCATGGCCAGCGGGCTCATCTGCACCCGGCCCTGGCCGATGGCGTTGGCCGCCCGGTCGGGTCCGGAGGACGGCGGCACCTTGCCGTCGAAGGAGGCGATGCCGGTGCGCCAGTTGTCGCGGCCGAGCCCGAACTTGTCCTCGGCAGTGCGGGTCAGTGAGGCGTCGTCGATCGGCTGTTCGTCGACGAGGTCGATGAAGGCGGTGTTGCAGGACCGCTGGAAGCTGTTCTGGAAGTCAGCGCCCGGGTCGGGCGTCATGCCGGTGATGTTGCCGAAGGTCTGGCCCTGCCGGACCGTGGTGGCCGGGCAGGGCGCGGGGCCGTCCGCGGTGACCACGCCGTTCTCGATCAGGGTCGCGGCGGTGACGACCTTCATGGTGGAGCCGGGCGCCAACTGGCCCTGGAACGCGGCGTCGAATCCGTCCCGGCGGTGGTTGGCGGTGGCCAGCACCTCGCCGGTGCTGGGGCGCACCGCGACCACCGAGGATTCGGGGTAGCGCTGCACGGCCCGTTCGGCGGCGCGCTGCACCCGGGCGCTGAGCGTGGTGCGGAGCAGGCCGGGGCGGCCCTCGGAGAGGGTGACCAGCGGGGTGTCGGGCACCTCGCCCGCGTGCCGCACCACCAGTTCCACGCCGGGCGTGCCCCCCACCCGTTCCCCGTACGCCGCCCGCAGTTGGCCGAGGACCGGCGCCAGGGAGGGGTGGTCCTCGCGGGTGAGTTCCCGTCCGTTGCGGTCGACGGCCTTCACCGCGGGGGTCCTGGCGGTGCCGGTGACGAGGGTGTCGTCCTTCCGTTTCAACTCCGGGTGCACCACGGTGGGCTTCCAGTCGACGAGGGCCCGTCCGGTGGTCACCCCGCGCACCACGGTCAGCCGGGTGGAGTAGGCCACGGGCTTGCGCAGCCCGTGGTGGGTGACGGTGGCCCGCACCCGGTAGGGGACGGTGGTGCCGCGCGGGGTGCCGGGGGTGATCCGGACGTCGACCAGGCCGGCCGCGTCCTTGAAGCCGATGAGCACCGGCCGGGCCTCGCCCGCGTTGTTGGTGGCCCGGGCCGCGCTGCCGGTGTCGCCCTTCTCCCAGGCGGCGAAGAACTCCCCGGTGACCGCGCGGACCTCCGCCGCGGACGGCGGGCCGGACTTCTTCGGTTCGTCCTCGAAGCCGTAGCCGAGTTCGTCGACGAGGGTGTAACCGCCGAAGGCCGCGCCGCCGATCATGGCGGCGAACACGCCGCCGACGATGGCGGTCTTCGCTCCGTTGCGCATGCCGTCCTTTCCGTGGGCCCGCCCGCCGCGGAGGTCGGGTGCGAACCGTGTCGGGGCCAGCGTAAGGGGCCGGAGTGTGCGCCGTGTGACGGCCCGTGCGCCGAGAGGGACGGCGGTGCGCGGGGCGTGCGCGGACTCAGCCCGCCGGGGCCCGCCGCGCGGGGGCGCCGGCGCGTTCCACCAGCAGCCATCCCAGCACCGCCATGGCCACGGCGACCGGGGCCGTCACCCGAAAGGCGATCAACAGGGCGCTGCGGCCTTCGAGGAGGTCCGCGTAGCCGACCATCGACAGGCCGAGCACCCCCAGCAACGCCAGAGTGACACCCACCGCCGCCACCGCGCCGGTGCCGCGCCGGCCGCCGCCGGCGACCGCCGCACCGCCGCCGGGCCGTTCGAAGCGGCTGAACACGGCCACCAGCAGGGCCGTCAGGACGAGCGCCGCGGCCAGCCGCAGCGGCACCTGCGCCCACCACACGCCGGAGGCCGGCGCGGGCAGCGGCACGTCCAGGGCGAGCAGCGCCCCGTACACGCCGAGCATCGCCGTGAGGTGCCACAGGAAGGCCGTCATCGAGAACGCGCCCGCCACCACCACGCCCCGCCACACCCGCGGCCGGGCCAACCAGCGGGTGGCGGGGCCCCGCAGCAGCTCCACCGCGCCGATCAGCCAGAGCCCGTGGCAGAGCAGGGCCAGTGTCGGCGGGGCCATGTTGGAGATCCGCTCCCCGGGCATGCCGACCATCGACAGCGGATACGGGCCCAGCGCCACCAGGGCGGCGGCCCCCAGCAGCCCGCCGCCGGCGAGCACCGGCGGCAGCCCGAGCCGTCCGTCCGCCCGCAGGAACCCCAGCTGGTGGACGGCCAGCCACACGAAGGCGAAGTTCAGGAACTCCACGTACGGCACGCCCAGCGCCAGCCGTAGCACGTCCACCGCCGCCGCGGCTCCGGCCAGCGCGGCGAACGCGCCCCAGCCCCAGCGTTCGTGGGCCCGCAGCAGCGGCGGGGTGAGGGCGGCCATCGCCAGGTAGATGCCGACGAACCAGAGCGGCTGGGTCACCAGCCGCAGTGCCGCGTCCAGCAGCGCCCCGTCCACCCGGGCGAGTTGCAGGGCGAGTGCCGCCGCGCCCCACACCAGCACGAAGGCCATGGTGGGCCGGAGCAGCCGGCGCAGCCGCGCCCGCAGGAACACCGCGTACACCGGTCGGCCCTGCCCCGGCCCGGTCGGGTCGGAGAGCCGGGCGGCCAGCGAACGGTAGGCCAGGGCGTGGGCGAAGCCGCCCACGAAGAAGAACACCGGCATCACCTGGAAGACCCAGGTGAGCAGTTGGGCGCGGGGCACCTCGGCGAGCAGGTTGCCGACCTCGGCGCTGCCGTCGGGGGCGAGGGTGACGGCGGCCATCAGCCAGTGGCCGAGCACCACCACGCCCAGCGAGGCCACCCGCAGCAGGTCCGTGTACCGGTCCCGGTGGGCCGGGGTCGCGTCCGCCAGCCGTTCCGCTTCCCGAAGACGTGTTCCCATGCCCGGTACGTTCGCCCACGCGTACGGGGGACGGACAGGGCGCGGGTACTCAGCTCAGCCCTGAGTACCGGTGAGGGGGCGGCCGTAGCGCAGCAGGTCGAGCAGGACGCCGCCGTTGTCGTCCGGGACGACGGTGCCGTCGTGGCGCCAGCCGGCCGACTCGTAGAACCGGCGGGCCCGGGCGTTCTCCGCGAGGACCCAGAGCACCGCCTCCCGGTACCCGGCCTCCCGCATGGCGGTCACCGTCGCGGCCGTCAGCTCACGGCCCGTGCCGGTGCCCCAGTGGTCGGGGTCCGCGTACAGGGCGCCCAGTTCGGCGCGGTGCGGGTGGTCCTCCCCGGCCGGTGCGTAGGTGGCGAAGGCGGCGATCCGCTGCGGGTCCGCCGCCGGGTGGGCGACCAGGACGCCCCTACGGTGCCCGGGCTGCCCGAGGATCTCCTGCCAGGTGCGGGTCTTCGCCACCGGGTCCAGGGCGTCCAGGTACGGCTGGGGGACGATCCCGGCGTACGCCGCCCGCCACGCCCGGACGTGCACCTGTGCGATCTCCGCCGCGTCCGCGGTCCGTGCCGCTCGTATCCGCATGATCGGCCATGATCGTCGGCCCACCGGCCGGACACCACCCCCGCACGGCGGGTCACCCACCGGCGCGCGCTGGACGACGCGCCCCCGCCGGCCACCGACGCGCAGGGCGTGCGCGGGGCGCACCCGCACCGGGGCCGGTACGGTCACGGTTCCCGTACGGGGAAGTCCTCAGGAGACGCGGGGCACCAGGGCGGCGCCGGGGGCGGGGGAGGAGGTGACCCGGGCGGTGCGGCAGTGGGCGCCGGCGCGCAGCGCCTCGGCCACCGTGCGCCCGGCGCCCTCGTCCTTGACCAGGAACGCGGTGGTGGGACCGGAGCCCGAGACGATCGCCGCGAGCGCTCCGGCCTCGACGCCCGCCGCGAGGGTGTGTGCCAACGAGGGGAACAGCGACAGCGCGGCCGGCTGGAGGTCGTTGGCGAGCGCCCCGGCCAGGGCGACCGCATCGCCCCCGCGCATCGCCTCCAGCAGTGCCGGGGCGGCGGCGGGCGCGGGCACCGCGGTGGCCGCGGTCAGCCGGTCGAACTCCCGGTAGACCGCGGGCGTCGACAGTCCGCCCTCGGCCGCCGCGAACACCCACCAGAAGTCGCCGCCGACCTCCAGCGGCTCCAGCAGCTCGCCTCGGCCGGTGCCCAGTGCCGCCCCGCCGACCAGGCTGAACGGCACGTCGCTGCCCAGTTCCGCGCACAGCTCCAGCAGTTCCGCGCGGCTCGCCCCGGTGCCCCACAGCGCGTCGCAGGCGACCAGCGCGCCGGCCGCGTCGGCGCTGCCGCCGGCCATGCCGCCGGCCACCGGGATGTCCTTGTCGATGTGCAGGTGCACCCGGGGCTCCCGACCGAACCGCTCGGCCAGCAGCACCGCCGCCCGTGCGGCGAGGTTGCTGCAGTCCAGCGGCACCTGGTCGGCGTCCGGTCCGGTGCAGGTGATCCGCAGCTCCTCGGCGGGAGCCGCGGTGACCTCGTCGTACAGGCCCACGGCGAGGAAGACGTTGGCCAGGTCGTGGAACCCGTCCGGGCGGGCGGCGCCCACCGCGAGCTGCACGTTCACCTTCGCGGGCACCCGCACGGTCACTGCGGTGCCGGCCCGGGCGCCGCTCATCGGTTCGCCTCCGTCCCGCGGGCCGCGGGGGCCTGCTCGGCGATCCGGGCGAACTCCTCCACCGTCAGCGCCTCGCCGCGGGCCTGCGGGGAGACCCCGGCCGCGACCAGCGCCGCCTCGGCCGCCGCCGCGGAACCGGCCCAGCCGCTGAGCGCCGCCCGCAGCGTCTTGCGGCGCTGCGCGAAGGCCGCGTCCACCACCCGGAACACCGCCTTGCGGGAGGCCGTCGTGCTGACCGGCGTCGTCCGCCGCACCAGCGACACCAGTCCGCTGTCCACGTTCGGCGCCGGCCAGAACACCGTGCGTCCGATCGATCCGGCGCGCTTCACCTCGGCGTACCAGTTGGCCTTCACCGAGGGCACCCCGTACACCTTGGAGCCGGGCGTGGCGGCCAGCCGGTCGGCGACCTCGGCCTGCACCATCACCAGGGTGCGCTCGATGCTGGGGAAGGTCTCCAGCATGTGCAGCAGCACCGGCACGGCCACGTTGTACGGGAGGTTCGCGACCAGCGCGGTCGGCGCCGGGCCGGGCAGTTCGGCGACCCGCATCGCATCGCTGTGGACCAGCGAGAAACGGGCGGCCCGCTCCGGCAACCGGGCCGCGACGGTCGCCGGCAGCGCCGCCGCCAGCACGTCGTCGATCTCCACCGCCGTCACGTGCTCGGCGACCTCCAGGAGCGCGAGGGTCAGCGAGCCGAGGCCCGGCCCCACCTCGACCACCCGGTCCTCGGGCCGCACCTCGGCGGTGCGGACGATGCGACGCACGGTGTTGGCGTCGATGACGAAGTTCTGGCCGCGCTGCTTGGTCGGCTTCACGCCGAGCGCCGCAGCCAGCTCGCGGATGTCGGCGGGGCCGAGGAGGGGGCCGGGGTCGGTGTTGCTGCTCACCGGTCAAGGGTACGGTCCCCGGGCCACCGCCCCGCCCCCCTGGGGCGGGCGCTCAGTAGCCGAAGGCGCGGGCCGTGTTCGCGGCGACCGCCGCGGCCAGCACCTCCTCGTCCAGCCCCTTCACCGCGGCCATGGCCCGCAGGGTGACGGGGATCAGGTACGGCGCGTTCGGCCGGCCCCGGAACGGCGCCGGGGTGAGGAACGGCGCGTCGGTCTCCACCAGCACCAGCTCCCGCGGCGCCACCGCGAGGGCGTCCCGCAGCGGCTGGGCGTTCTTGAAGGTGACGTTGCCCGCGAACGACAGGTAGTAGCCCTGCCGGGCGCACTCCGCGGCCATCTCCGCATCGCCCGAGAAGCAGTGGAAGACGGTCCGCTCGGGGGCGCCCTCCTCCTTCAGCACCCGCAGCACGTCCTCGTGGGCGTCCCGGTCGTGGATCACCAGCGCCTTGCCGTGCCGCTTGGCGATCTCGATGTGGGCCCGGAACGAGCGCTCCTGCGCGGCCCGGCCCTCCGGCCCGGTGCGGAAGTGGTCCAGGCCCGTCTCGCCGACGCCCTTGACCTGGGGGAGGGCGGCCAGCTCGTCGATCACCGCGAGTGCCTCGTCCAGCGCCGCCTCCCCGCCCGGGCGCCGGGCGCCCTGCCGGGACCAGCCGTCCGGGTCGCCCAGCACGATCCGGGGCGCCTCGTTGGGGTGCAGCGCCACCGTCGCGTGCACCGCGGGGTGGGCCGCCGCCGTCTCGGCCGCCCACCGGGAGCCGGCCAGGTCGCAGCCCACCTGCACCACCGTGCTGACCCCGACCGACGCCGCCTTGGCCAGCGCCTCCTCGACCGTGCCCGACTGCATGTCCAGATGGGTGTGCGAGTCGGCGACCGGCACCCCCAGCGGGGTCGGCCGCGGCGGCGGCGCGTCCTTCTCGGCGCGGCGGGCCGCGGCGGCGGGCGGGGTGGACGGGCTGGGGTGCGGTGTCGCGGACATGCACCGATCCTACGAACCCCGCCGCGCCGGGCGGCGGGGTCGGCGCCGTGGGGTCACACCGCGTGCCGGTCGTGCTCGTCCCGGTGACGGAAGGGGTGCAGGAGGTGGGAGAAGCTCCAGTGGCGGTGCGGCCGGTCCGGGTCCGGGGCGTCCGGGTCCGCGGCGTCCTCGTCGTCGTCCGACTCCATCTGACCGATCGGACCCGCCGCGCCGATCACCGGCCCCGGCCGGTCGGTCCGGTGCCTGCCGCGGCCCGGATGCTGCGAACCGCGCAGCAGGTCCAGCACCGAGGACACCTGACCGGCCCGCATGATGCGGACCACGTGCCCCCCGCAGTTCAGGCAGGTGGGGGTGCTCAACGGGGACGGCACCCGCTGCCCGTCGGCCAGGTACGTCACGTACGCACGGCCCGCCGGGTCGAGGTGGTGCTCGATCTCGTACGACTGCTCCCAACCGTGCCCGCACCGCATGCAGGCGAAGGCGTACGACTCGTGGACGACGGCGGTCGCCGTGCCGGGGTGACCGGCCCCTGCGATCTCACTCATGCCAGCTCCTCTTGCCCTGCGGACAAGCGCCGCCGGGCGTCGGATGCTGCCGCGACGGCGTGGGGGACGGGTACGTCCTCCTGTCTCCAGTGGACGCTTCTCCCGGCCCGGACGCATCAGCCCAGCCGAGTGTTGGAACCGATTTTGTCCGCTCCTGTCCCGGGGGGCCGGTGCGTGGGCCTCGCTTTGCCTTCCACGGTAGACCTTTGCCCGCCCTTGGTGCTCATCGTGGGGCGTTCTTTGCTGCCACGACCGCGTCGAACACCTCCCGCTTGGGTACCCCCGCCTCCGCCGCGACCGCCGCGATGGCCTCCTTGCGCCGCTCGCCCGCCTCCTCGCGCGCCCGGACCCGCCGCACCAGCTCCTCGGGCCCCAGGTCCGCCGGCCCCGGCGCCGGGGCGCCCTCCACCACCACCGTGATCTCCCCGCGCACCCCCTCGGCGGCCCAGGCGGCCAACTCCTCCAGCGGCCCGCGCCGGACCTCCTCGTACGTCTTGGTCAGCTCCCGGCAGACCGCGGCCCGCCGCCCGGCCCCGAACGCCTCCGCCATCGCGGCGAGCGTGTCGGCCAGCCGGTGCGGCGACTCGAAGTAGACGAGGGTGCGCCGCTCCTGCGCCACCTCCCGCAACCGGGACAGCCGCTCGCCCTGCTTGCGCGGCGGGAACCCCTCGAAGCAGAACCGGTCCACCGGCAGCCCCGACAGCGCCAACGCCGTCAGCACCGCCGACGGCCCGGGCACCGCGGTGACCCGCACGCCCTGCTCCACCGCCGCCGCCACCAGCCGGTACCCCGGGTCGGACACCGAGGGCATGCCCGCGTCCGTCACCAACAGCACCCGCGCCCCGCCCGTGAGGGCCTCCACCAGCTCCTTCGTCCGGGCGCTCTCGTTGCCCTCGAAGTACGACACCACCCGCGCCGTCACCGGCACCTCCAGGCCCTGGGCGAGCCGGCGCAGCCGCCGGGTGTCCTCGGCGGCGATCAGGTCCGCGGCCCGCAGCTCCGCCGCCAGCCGCGGCGGCGCGTCCGCGAGGTCCCCGATCGGAGTGCCGGCCAGTACGAGAGTCCCACCCACATCAGTCACCCTCCCAGTCTCCCAGCACGCCCGCCCGCCGCCTCACGCCCCGCCCGCCCCCCACCGCGGCAACGCGCGGCCCGCGGGGACGCCGCCGCACAGCCGGGTTCCCTACGATGGCGCGGTGACGAGTACCGCGTCCTCGACGGACACCCGACAGGACCAGCCCGCCGCGCCGCGACCCCCCGCCTGGCGACACCGCCTGCGCCGTTTCGGTCACACCCCGCGCCCCCGGGCCGACCTGCGCGGCCAACTGGTGCCCCCGTACAACGAGCCCGGCCCGCGCCTGTGGGCCGCGCTGCGGGTGCCCGAACGGCTGGTGCCCCCGCTGCTGCGCTGGTCCGGGTGGCTGGGTCCGCTGCTGGTGACCGTCCTCGCGGGCGTCCTGCGGTTCTGGAACCTCGGCTCCCCGCGGGACGTGATATTCGACGAGACGTACTACGCCAAGGACGCCTGGGCGATCGTCCACCGCGGGTACGAACTGGAGTGGCCCAAGGAAGTCAACGAGCAGGTCCTCGAACAGGGCGCCGGCATCGCCCTGCCCGAGCAGGCCGCGTACGTCGTCCACCCGCCGCTCGGCAAGTACGTCATCGGCTTCGGCGAATGGCTCTTCGGCTTCGAACCGTACGGCTGGCGGTTCATGACCGCCGTGCTCGGCACCCTCTCGGTGTTCCTGGTGTGCCGCATCGGGCGCCGGCTGCTGCGCTCCACCTTCCTGGGCTGCCTCGCGGGCGCCCTGCTGGCCCTCGACGGCCTGCACTTCGTGATGAGCCGCACCGCGCTGCTCGACCTCATCGTCATGTTCTTCGTCGTCGCCGCCTTCGGCTGCCTGCTGGTCGACCGGGACCGCAGCCGCGCCCGGCTGGCCGCCGCGCTGCCGCTCGGCGAGGACGGGCTGCCCCGCCCCGACGCCCGGATCGCCGACGCCCTGCGGCTCGGCTGGCGGCCGTGGCGGATCGCGGCCGGCGCCTGCCTCGGCCTCGCCGCCGCGACCAAGTGGAACGGCCTCTACTTCCTCGCCGCGTTCGCCGTGATGTCCGTGCTGTGGGACGTCGGCTCCCGCCGCGTCGCCGGCGCCGAACGGGCCCGGCTGACGGTGCTGAAGCGGGACCTGTGCCCGGCCTTCCTCGCCACCGTGCCGACCGCCCTCGCCGCCTACCTGAGCACCTGGGCCGGCTGGCTGCTCTCCCCGGCCGACGGCAAGGGCGGCTACTTCCGCGACTGGGCCACCACCGCCGGCAAGGGCGGCAACTGGACCTGGCTGCCCGACTGGCTGCGCAGCCTGTGGCACTACGAGTCGGTGGTCCTCGACTTCCACAAGGGCCTCGTCACCCCGCACCAGTACGAGTCCAACCCGTGGAGCTGGATCGTCGTCGGCCGGCCCGTCTCCTACTTCTACCGCCCGGTCCCCGCCGGCTCCCCCGAGGGCTGCCCCGTCGACACCGCCGACAAGTGCGTCCGCGAGGTCCTCGCCCTCGGCACCCCCCTGCTGTGGTGGACCGCCTGCGTCGCCCTGCTCTACCTGCTCTGGCGGTGGCTGCTGCGCCGCGACTGGCGGGCGGGCGCGATCCTGTGCGGGGTCGCCGCCGGTTACCTGCCCTGGTTCCTGTACCAGGAGCGGACCATCTTCTACTTCTACGCGGTCGTCTTCGTGCCGTTCCTGTGCCTCGCGGTGGCGATGCTGGTCGGCGCCCTGCTCGGTCCCAAGGGCTCCAGCGAACTGCGCCGCACCGCCGGCGCGGCGGGCGCGGGCGTGCTGGTGCTGCTCATCGCCTGGAACTTCATCTACTTCTGGCCCCTCTACACCGGCCAGATGATGCCCATCGCCTCCTGGCGCGCCCGGATGTGGCTGGACACCTGGATCTAGCTGCGGGAAGGGGCCCGGCAAGGACCGGCGACGGCCGTCCCACGACGGTCGTCGTCGGTCGTTGTCGGTCCTTGCCGGTCGCCCTCGGACGGCCCGTAGACGGCCCGGCGGCCCGCTAGCGCTAGCGGCCGGACCCGTTGTTGACCACCGGGTTAGCGGCTAGCAGGGGACCTTCGGCGGGCCTTCAAGCACCCCACCGAGCGTCCACGGGGGGCCCGGCTCAGTCTGGGCCGTCGCGTCGGCCGGGTCAGGACGAGGGGACGGGCGTCTGCGCGGGGTTCGAAGTTTTCCCGCCCCCTGTCACCTGGTACAGGCGGTGGGGTATCACTGGCCCATCACCCGGAAACCCCCTGTGACCTGCGAGTTACAGGTGACAGACAGGTGACAGGTGACAGGTCGAAACAGGTGCGGGTGACAGGCCAGTGACAGGTTCTTCCCGCAAGAGGAGCACGCGGGGCGGGGCGGTGCTCCTCTTGCTTGTCGTGCACTGCCACGGCCAGACAGCTTTTCAGAGGGGCGGGAGAGCCCCCTCTGAAAAGCCGTGGTCCAACTCCTCCGCGTGCTGGAGGCCGAGGGCGAGGAGCCCAAGAAGTCCCACGGACGCATGGTTGTCCACCGCGACCAAGTCGCCCGGGCCCTCGCCAACCGCGACACCGAAGGTTCCGCTTCCCCCGTTGAGTAGCGGGGAGGCGCACCCTCCAGCACCGGGGAGGCGGGGAGAACTCCCCAACCGCCTCCCTGCCCCGCCTCCCCCATGTTGATCAGCGAAAACGCTATTTCGGGGAGGCGGGGAGGCACCCCAGACGGGCCCCCGAAACCCCCTCCACAGCGCCCCCGCCAGGGGGTGTCCCCGCCTCCCCGGCCGAGTATTGGAAGGGATCCCGTTTCCTAGAGAGTTAAGGAAAACAGCGTCCGCAGCGTCCGGTACAGCTCGTGCGCCCCCTCCGACCTGCGCTTTCGTTGCGGACGCTGAGCGAAATGCCTAGCGTCCGCCAGCGTCCGCAGCGTCCGGATACCCACCGTTACTAAGAGCGTCTTTTCCCAGGTCAAGGCGGCTATTAGCGGGGGCGGGGGCGGACGCTAGCTCTCGGGGAGAAGGAAGAGACCACCGTCCATGGCGGGTAGGTGGTCTCTTCAATGAGCCTGTCGCCGATGCGGCCAACGGCGGATGAGTGGCACGGTTCCGCCGCCAGCGCGAGCGGAAGCGAGCTGCCAAAGGACGCGCGGCTTCGCCGCCCCCTCTATGCCTTGCCTTGCTGGGAGGCTTCGTCTATCGCCTTCAACACCGAATGTGGGTCGCCGTTGTACAGGATGTGGGGTTCGTCCGGCTCAGGCGGGACGAACCGGGTCCGGTAGCGAAGCAGGTCGCTTTCCGCGAAGTAGATCGAGTTCGGGTCGGCTTCGTGCCGGGCGTTGCGCTTGCTCACGCGGTCCCAGAGCTCTTCGTGGCTCACCTCCAAGTAGACGAGGACCGTGACCGCGCCGGCGTCGTCCGCGACCGATCGCCAGTAAGCGCGGTCGGCTGGTGTCCAGAACCCGTGGTCAACCACCACGTCGCGCCCGGCTTGGAGCTGCTCGCGAAGCTCGACGGCGGTCACTTCGAGCACTGGGCGTTCGAGGGTCGGGAAGACCCCCCGGGGGAAGTCGACGCCGTAGACGCCGTGGCGACGGAACATCTCCTCGTCGGGGCAGAGCCGGACGAAGCCGCGGGCTGTGAGCGAGCGGGACAGCGTCGTCTTACCTGAGCCGGGCAGTCCCGCCATGAGCACGCAGGATGGTCTGGCGGTGCCGTTGGCGGCCGTCACTGGGTGACCTCTGATTCGGTGCGCCACGTTCGACCGGGGCCGCCGAGGTCGACGCCGTACTCCACAACGTTGCTCTCGCTGTCCACGAACTTCGCCGTCATCACGACGACCGCCCCGGTCGCCGGCTTCACGGGGTCCAGCTCCAGGAGTCGTGCGTCCTCGGGAGTCAGGAGGCGCGCCGACGCGGTGTCGATCCGGTGGGTGATCGGTCGGCCCGTGGCTCGTGCGATGAGTTCCAGCGACGTTCCGCCGGACAGTCGCTTGCCCTCCGCCAACTCCGGGATCATCTGCCCGTACCGGGCCGGGAACCACGACGTGGAGTGCGCGACGATCCCGTGCCGGTCGCGGTACACGCGACTGCGCCTGATCACTTCCGAGCCAGGCGGGATGTCCAGCGCCTGCGCCACCTGGGTGGGCGCCGGTACCACGGCGGCCTGGTGGGAGTCGGACCGTTCGCCAGCGCCCCAGCTCGAACCGCTGTGGCGACCCCGGTCCTGCCGCTGAGAGCCGGAGGACATGGGGGAGGGGCGGTCCAGGACCTCAGTCCCGATGCCGTGAATCCCCCTGACGAGCCCCTCGGTGCGAAGCTTCCGCAGCGCCTTCTCGGCGGTCGCGGTGCTCACCTTCCACTCCTGCGCAAGGGTCTTGATGCTCGGCAGCAGTGAGCCCGGCTGTAGATCCCCTGAGGTGATCAGCTTTGTGTAGTGGGCGGCGATCTGCGCGTACGGCGCTCGATTGTCGGCCTGGTCCGGCATCTCGCTGGCTCCCTTGTCTCCCGTGAGGATGTTGTCGGCATGCCTACTGTACCCCTTGACACCCTAGGGTGCCCTAGGGAACCTTAGGGATGTGCCCGCCGGTCGGACAGCTCGATCGGAGACGGTCTATCTGGCGTGCGCTGAACCGCGAAAAGTCCTGGTCAAGCCAGGAAAAGCAGGGAGCGGCTCCCTACCGCCAAGCAGTCAGCCGCTCCCCTGACCCTTGAAGGGGTTCTTTCATGATGCCTGGAACGGTTCCGGTTGAGCATGTGGGGTTGCCGTTGGTGGCGCCGGTGGCGGGGTTGGATGTGTTCGGTTCGCCGGGTGTGGGTGAGCCGGTGCGGGTGGCGGTGCAGGTGAACGCGCGGTTGTCGTTCGCGGAGTTGCTGGGGTTGCTGGTGCACCACGGGTCGCTGACGGTCGAGGAGTTGGGCGAGGACGCGGCGGTGTTGGAGTGCCTCCAGTTCGAGGTGCTGAGCACGGACCTGTGGGCGATGGAGCGGCAGGCCGAGAAGGCGATGGCGGTGTTGGCCAGCGGTCGTGACGACGAGTACGGCCGGTTCGTGCGTGCGGTCGCGGTCGCGGTGACGCGGGTGTTCGGGGTGTCGGCGTGAGCGCGGTGACGGTGGCCGGCCAGGGGGCCGGTGCGGTGTCGGTGGTCGGTGAGGTGGGTCGGCCGCAGCAGCCGTTGGGGTTGCAGTCGGCGGACACGCCGCTGGGCCGGGCCCGGGTGGCGCGTGGTTGGTCGCAGGAGAAGGTCGTGCGGGCGTTGACGTTGCTGGCGCGGGAGTGGGGTTGGCAGATCGCGTCGGAGCCCTCGTTGAAGGTGCAGGTCTCCCGGTGGGAGCACGGGGTGACCCGGCCCGGGGAGACGTACCGGGTGCTGTTGTCGGCGGTGTACCGCGCGACCCCCGAGGAGTTGGGCTTCGACCAGACCCGCCCTGGTGGCACGGGCACGTCGACGAAGAGCCTGCGGGACCGGGTCGGCGAGTTGGAGGCGCGGCTGGAGCTTCTGACCAGCTACCTGACCATGGCGGGGGGTCTCCCCTCGTGAATCGGACCAACGTCACCGCCCTGTACGCCCACGTGCCGGCCCCGGCTGCTCCCGCCGTGCCCTTGGCGCGGCGGGAGCGGCGCCGGGCCGGGGAGGAGTTCCCCGCGGTTGTGGTGGGGGGCGGTTCGTGGTCGCGGTTGGAGGTGGCGGCGGCGTTGTTCGAGGCGTCCGCCGATGACGCGTTCGCCGACCGGGTGCCGAGCACGGACGACCTGTACGCGGTCCTGGGCGCGTCGGTGGCGGAGCTGGGCCCGGCTGGGTTGGCGGACGTGGTGGGTGTGTTCGCGGAGTTCGAGCCCGGGGAGTTCCAGGAGGCGGACGCCTGCCACCTCTACGCCTACCGGCTGGCCCTGTCATTCTGGTACGAGGGGGCCCGTTCCCGACCGATGACGGTGGGGGAGGCGGCCGTCGCCCTCTACCTGTCGGACGCCTACCGACACCACCGGACCGACCCGCCCACCGCCCGCCGCGCCCCGCTCCGGGTCGTCCGCGGCATCCGGCACGGTGCCTCCCAGGTTCCCACCCAAACCCTGATCCACCTCGGCAAGGCCATGACCGCCGAGTTCACCCACCCCCACCCGACCTGCGTGACGTCCCCCGTCACGCCTCCGCCGCATCCGGCCCCCGACTGGCTGTACCGCCACGCCCTGCCGGACGCCCACCGCCGCCGGTTCTGCTTCGACCTGCTGCGCGCGGACGGGCGTCAGCCGTCGCCGTTGGTGGTGCGGGTCGACGGCGGCACGTACTCGGTCGGGGCGACCCCGCCGGCCGGGCAGGACGGCACCTGGGCACGCACCCTGCGGGCCAGGTGGTGAAGGTGGCGAACAAGCCGAACATCGAGGTGCGGCGGAATCGTAAGCGGCGGGCGGCGTACGTGTACCGGCGCCGTTGCGCGTACTGCCGCGTCGCGTTCCGGTCGCTGGACGAGGCGACGTTGGACCACATCGTTCCCCGGTCGGTGTGGCACACCTGGACGGCCACCGCCCTTGCCCTGGCGTGTGGGGACTGCAACCAGGCCAAGGCCAATCGCTTCCCCCTGTCGATCGCTCTCCTGCTGGCCGCTCGGTACCCCGTTCACGGTGAGCCGTGCGTGTTCACGGCCGGCGTGTCGACCGTTCACGATGCCGGACCGGTGTTCACCGCCGAGCCCGGTGTGCTCACCGACCAGGGGGACGTGTTCACGGGGGAGGCGTCGACCGTCCACGGCGAGCCCGCGGTGCCCCCGCTGAACGGGTCGACCGTTCACGGGGAGTCGGTGGTGTTCACCGGTCGGACGCGGGTGCCGGGGCCGGTGTTCACGCTGGGGGTGTGGCGTCTGCTGGCCCGACTCGCCCATGCCCATCAGGTGGCCAACCCGCCGACCCCGACCTACGACCGCTACCCCCCACGGCGCATCTCCGATCGGCCCGAATCGGCCCTTGAACAGCAGCATCGATCTACCCCTGACCTGCGTGACGAGGCGCGTCACACCCCGCGTCACACCCGGTCGGGCCTGTGCCCGACCGGGCAGTGCGACCACCACTGTCCGCGCCGATCGGTCGGTGCGGACGTGGGGTCGACCGGAGCGGCGGTGTGCGCGTGAACAAGGAGAACGAGACGGTGAACACGCCCGGGCGGTCCGTGAACACGCGGCAGTCGGCTGCGGGTGGGGGTGAGGGGAAGCCGCCGCCGGCCGCCGCGCGGATCGTGGCCATGGCCCGGGAGCAGTACCGGTTCGTCATGTCCACGGACTCCCGCCCCTACGCCGTCGCCCTGGATGGTCCGAACATCGCCCTGCCGCTGCGGGGGAAGGCGGGTGTGCGTCAGCGCCTGGCGCGTCAGTTCGCGGACGCCTACCCGGGGGAGGTGGCCTCTCAGTCCGCTCTGGCTGACGCGATGACCGTGCTGGAGGGGATCGCCGAGGACACCGATCCGGTGGTGGTGAACCTGCGGGTGGGGCGTGCCCCGGACGGGGCGATCGTGGTCGATCTCGGTACCGCGGACGGTCGGGCGGTCGTGGTGTCCGGGGTCGGGTGGAGCGTGGTCGACCGGGCCCCGGTGCTGTTCCGCCGCTCCGGCGCGATGGCGCCCATGCCCGAACCCGTCCTCGACGGCGATGGCCTGGCCCAACTGCACGGGTTGCTGAACATGGACGAGCCCACGTTCCACCAGCTCGTGGCGTGGCTAGTCGCGGCGTGGATTCCGGAGATGCCGCACCCGGCCCTGGTGTGCAAGGGCGAGCAGGGCACAGGCAAGTCCAAGGCGGCCGAGATGGCGGTGAATCTGGTTGACCCGTCGCCGGCCGCGCGGCGTTCCCAACCTCGGGACGAGAAGGCGTGGTCCCGGCAGGCGTTCAGTTCGTGGGCGCTGTGCCTGGACAACGTCTCCACGATCCCGCCGTGGTTGTCGGACACCCTGTGCAAGGCGGTGACCGGTGACGGTGTGGTCGACCGGGCCCTGTACACCGATGACGACGTGGTCGTCCTCACCTTCAAACGGGTCCTGGCCATGACCACCATCGACGCCGGAGCTCTCGCCGGCGACCTTGCCGAGCGGGTCCTGATGCTCGACCTCCAACTCATCGAATCCACCCGCCGCCGTTCCGAGGAGGAGTTGAACACCGAGTTCGAGGCGGTGCGGCCCGCCGTGCTCGCGGCCCTGTTCGATGTGCTGGCGTGTGTGCTCGCGGTGCTCCCGGGGGTGCGGTTGGAGTCGATGCCGCGGATGGCCGACTTCGCTCGGGTGCTCGCGGCCGTGGACCAGACACAGGGCTGGAACACCCTGCGGGACTACGAGGCCACCTCGGCGAACGTCGCCACCGACGCGTTGGAAGGCGACCCGTTCGCCATGGCCCTGGCCGCGCTGGTGGACCGGGCGGGCACATGGCAGGGCACCGCCGCCCAGTTGCTCGAAGCCCTGCCCGCGCCGCTGGTCCGGCCGCCGACCTGGCCCAAGGACGCCACCCGGGCCGGTGGGCGCGTCAAACGGCTCGCCCCGTTGCTGCGGTCCATCGGGATCACCGTGGACGACACGCAACGTAGTCGGGACCGGCACCGGCACAAGCTGCTGATCCTCACCCACACCCCAGACGACCAGCCCCCAGCGTCCGCACCCGACCAACGCCCCCTGTGGCCGCAGGTGGCCCCCATCGGGCAGGGCGAAACCGTGCCCCACCAGCACTGACACCACCGCAACCCGCGCCCCGGGCCGCCGCCTGCCAGTGGCCCGGGCCGGTGAACGCTGCGGACGCTCCCACCGTCCAGCATCCGCAGCGTCCGCTCCAGCGTCCACACCACCCACCCCAACTGGCCTGCGGCAAAGCGTTCGTTCGGACGCTGGGACGCTGCGGACGCTGGAATACACCAACTCTCCAGGACGGCGACCGGCACCACCCACAAGAACCCCTCACCGGACACGAGGAGTCACCACACCCATGGGCGCCGAAGTACCGACCAACCCCGTCGCCACCCTGCGCGGTGGCCTCCCCGACCGCTACCTCACTCCCGAAGACCTCGTGACCATGTTCAGCCTCCCGAGCGTCGAGACCGTCTACGCCTGGCGCCGCAAGCGGATCGGCCCGCCCGGCTTCCGCGTCGGCCGCTACCTCCGCTTCAACCCCGCCGCGGTCAAGGAGTGGGAGACCGAACAGACCACCCTCGACCCCACCGCCTGACCCAGGAGTCCCGCGGGCTGGCCCCGGTGCGGGCCCCCGCCACCGGCCCGCAACGCGGGTTCCACGCCGCACCCGGGGTAAAGCCCCCCGGCCCTACCCCCGGGCAGCGGAGCCCGGCCACCAGGACCACCCAACAACCCCTCCCGGAGCACCCCGGGGTAGAGCACCCCCTCTACCCCGGTAGAGGGGGCAGGTAGAGGGCCCTGACCTGCCAGGTAACGGGGGTAGAGGGGGCCCGGCGTCGACCCCGAGGAACCCGCCTGCGGCGCCGCTAGACCTAGCACCCCCGCCCGCTAGACCTAGCACCCCCACTAGCGGCACACCAGGGCCCCGACCTGCGGCCTAGCGCCTAGCACCCCCGCCTCCGAAACCCGCCCACAACCCCGAACCACCCACCACAACCCCCCTTCCCCGCCGCTAGCCACCCGACCACCGCCGCACACCGCGAACGGCAGGGAGGCACGCACCGCAGGGCCAGGGAGGCAGGGAGAACTCCCTCACCCCCTCCCTGCCCCACCTCCCTCTACCTGACCTGCGTAAACAACCACTCAGGGAGGCAGGGAGGCGGGCTCCAGCCCGCCACCGAAACCCCTCCAGACCCCACCCCAACCCACCCCCTCAACGCCTCCCTGCACACCCTGACGCCTCCTGACAGTCACACCTCCCTGACACCCAAACCACCCCACCACGAAAGGCAGAACACGCCCCATGGCAGGCCACGTCCAAGACCGCTGGTTCAAGACCGAGGAAGACACCAACGGCAAGGAGACCCGCGTCAAGACCGACCGACACGGCACCGGACTCCGCTACCGCGCCCGATACATGGGCCCCGACGGAACCGAGAAGTCCAAGAGCTTCCGCGACGGACAGAAGCGCCTCGCCGAGAAGTGGCTCACCCGCATCGAGGCCGACATGGACAACGGCCAGTACACCGACCCCCGCACGTCGCGGACCACGTTCAGGCAGTACGCGGAGCGTTGGGTGAAGACGCACACGGGGGAGATCAACAGCAGGGAGGCCGCGGAAAGGCGGCTTCGACTGCACGCTTATCCCCACATCGGAACGCGGCCCCTCGGATCGTTCAAACCCGAACACATCCGTGAGTGGATCGCCAAGTTGGACGGAACCGTCCCTGCGGAATCCCACCGCAGGATCATCGTCGGGACCGTGTCCGCGGCACTCAGCGCGGCCGTGGACGATGGGCTGCTGAGCAAGAACCCCTGCCAGGCTCGGACCGTGCAGCTTCCGAAGCCGGCCAAGCCACACGTCACCCCGTGGTCAGCGGACCAGGTCTTCCGCGTGAGGGCGGCTCTCGACCACCGTTTCCGTGCCTCCGTGGACGTCGCTGCGGGTTGCGGACTGCGACAGGGCGAGGTCTTCGGACTGTCCGTCGAAGAACTCGACTACGAGGGGGGTTGGCTTCGGGTCGGGCACCAGCTCAAGCGCATTCGGGGCAAGTACGTGTTCGCGCTGCCCAAGGGCGGCAAGGTGCGGGATGTTCCGCTCCCCGGAGCCGTGACGGCGGAGCTCCGGGACCACGTGAAGGCGTTCCCGGCGGTCGAGGTGACCCTCCCCTGGCGTACCCCGGACGGCCCGGCGGTCACGAAGCGGCTCCTGTTCAGCGGTGTCGAGGGCAGGCACGTCCGCGTGAGCAACTTCAACGACTACCACTGGAAGCCCTCCCTGGCCGCCGCTGGGGTCATCCCGCTCCCGGAACAGGGCGCCCGTTACGCGGCGGCCCGTGAGCACGGCATGCACGCGCTCAGGCACTTCTACGCGTCCGTCCTCCTGGACGCGGGGGAGAGCATCCGGGCACTGAGTGCGTACCTCGGCCACGCTGACCCGGGGTTCACCCTGCGGACGTACACGCACCTGATGCCGAGCAGCGAGGGGCGCACCCGGAAGGCGGTGGACGCCCTCTTCCGGGCCGCCGCTCCCCAGGATCACGGCCCACAGACGGCCCCGGACGCCTGACACGGCCCCGATCGGCAGGAAACCTGCTGGTCGAAGCCCTCTCACTGTCGAGGACACGAACTTCATCTACTTCTGGCCCCTCTACACCGGCCAGATGATCCCCATCGACTCCTGGCGCGCCCGGATGTGGCTGGACACCTGGATCTAGCTGCGGGAAGGGGCCCGGCAAGGACCGGCGACGGCCGTCGCCGGGCCGGGGACCGCGGGGAGGCCCCCGGCCAGCGCCTCAGGAACCCCCGGGCTCGTAGGTCTCCCACGCCACCAGCAGGGACGCCGCCATGAGGGAAACGGAGATGACGCCGCAGATCCAGACCGTCGAGAGGGTGTCCAGGTCGATCGGATGCCCGGGGTTCTCCAGCTGGGCGAAGTAGGAACGGTGCAACCGATGCCGGACGGGGAGCAGGGCGACCGGCAGCGATCCGACCGCCACGCTGTAGAGGAACAGGACCACGGGTGTCGGTTCCGCACCGAACAGGGCCCCCAGGGCGACTGCGGCGCACAACGGGGGGAGCGACAGCAAGAAGGCCCGTCTGTTCCTCCTCCTGACCTGTTCGAGTTTGGCGCGGAGCGCCTCCGGCGCCCTCTTAGGGCCGGGTGGCAGCGCCAAGACCGTGATCGCGAACAGCACGGTCACCACGGCCGCGGTCAGCCACCACACGCGGTCCGGAACGGAGAACAGCATCGTCCGTCACCTTCCTTCCCTCGCCCCACACTCGATGGCAAGAGCATCCATCTCCCTTCGTGCACGGCACACCGCCCGTACCCGGCAACGTTTCGGCCCGCTCCCTGCACGATTCGGCCATACCGGGCCGGAGCCGGTCCGACGGTCGGCGCCCGGACAGCCGTCGGGTCCCTCCGGCGGGGCGGGGGACGGCCCGGCGCGCGGACCCGAGGTCGCCCCGCCCGCCGGGCGGCCCGGTCACCCGGCGGGGCCACCCCGGACGGCCGACTAGGCTGGAAGGCCGGTTCACCCCGGTGACCGGGCCGGTCCATCCCGTGGCAGGAGCGAAATGGCAGTCAACCTCGTCAATGTCGAGTCCGTCGGCAAGGTGTACGGCACCCGTGCCCTGCTCGACGGGGTGTCGCTCGGCGTGAGCGAGGGCGACCGGATCGGCGTGGTGGGACGCAACGGGGACGGCAAGACCACCCTCATCCGGATGCTCGCCAAGCTGGAGGAGGCGGACACCGGCCGGGTCACCCACAGCGGCGGACTGCGGCTCGGCGTCCTCACCCAGCACGACGCGCTGGACCCGTCCGCCACCGTGCGGCACGAGGTGATCGGCGACCTCGCCGACCACCAGTGGGCCGGCAACGCCAAGATCCGCGACGTGCTCACCGGACTCTTCGGCGGGCTGGACCTGCCCGGCTTCCCGCAGGGCCTGGACACCGTGATCGGCCCGCTCTCCGGTGGCGAGCGCCGTCGGGTCGCGCTCGCCAAGCTCCTCATCGACGAGCCGGACCTGCTCGTCCTCGACGAGCCCACCAACCACCTCGACGTGGAGGGCATCGCCTGGCTCGCCGCCCATCTGCGGGCCCGCCGCTCGGCCCTGGTCTGCGTCACCCACGACCGCTGGTTCCTCGACCAGGTGTGCACCCGCATGTGGGACGTCCAGCGGGGCAAGGTGCACGAGTACGAGGGCGGCTACTCCGACTACGTCTTCGCCCGCGCCGAGCGGGAGCGCATCGCCGCCACCGAGGAGGTCAAGCGGCAGAACCTGGTCCGCAAGGAACTCGCCTGGCTGCGCCGGGGCGCCCCCGCCCGCACCTCCAAGCCCCGCTTCCGGGTGGAGGCCGCCAACGAGCTGATCAAGGACGTGCCGCCGCCCCGGGACACCTCCGAGCTGATGAAGTTCGCCAGCGCCCGCCTCGGCAAGACCGTGTTCGACCTGGAGGACGTGACCGTCCAGGCCGGGCCCAAGACCCTGCTCCGGCACCTCACCTGGCAACTCGGCCCGGGCGACCGGATCGGTCTGGTCGGCGTCAACGGCGCCGGGAAGACCTCGCTGCTGCGGGCCCTCGCCGAGGCCGCCCGCACCGGGGGCGAGGCCCAGCCGGCCGCCGGCCGGATCGCGGTGGGCAAGACGGTGCGCCTGGCGTACCTGTCGCAGGAGGTCTCCGAACTCGACCCGCAGCTGCGGGTGCTGGAGGCCGTGCAGCAGGTGCGCGAACGGGTCGACCTCGGCAAGGGCCGGGAGATGACCGCCGGACAGCTCTGCGAGACCTTCGGCTTCGGCAAGGAGAAGCAGTGGACGCCGGTCGGCGACCTCTCCGGCGGTGAGCGCCGCCGCCTCCAGGTGCTGCGGCTGCTGATGGACGAGCCCAACGTGCTCTTCCTGGACGAGCCCACCAACGACCTCGACATCGAGACCCTCACCCAGCTCGAAGACCTCCTCGACGGCTGGCCCGGCTCGATGGTCGTGATCTCGCACGACCGGTTCTTCGTGGAGCGCACCACCGACCGGGTGTTCGCGCTGCTCGGCGACGCGACGATGCGGATGCTGCCGCGCGGCATCGACGAGTACCTGGAGCGCCGCGCCCGGATGGGCGAGGCCGCCAAGGCCGCGCAGCCCACCCGGACCGGGGCGTCGGCGCCGGTCGCCGACCCCGCGGGCGGCGCTCCGGCGCGGTCCGCGGCGCAGGTCCGGGCGGCCCAGAAGGAACTCCAGCGGATCGAGCGGCAGATCGACCGGATCTCCCGCAAGGAGACCGGGCTGCACGAGCGGATCGCCGAGCACGCCACCGACTTCGAGAAGGTCGCCGTGCTCGACGCCGAACTCCGCGCGCTGGTCGCCGAACGCGAGGACCTCGAAGCCCGCTGGCTGGAACTGGCGGACGACGCCGAGTGACGGAGTAGGCGGGATCACGCCACCGGGGCGGCGGGCGGCTCCCGTCTCCCCGGGCGTTCCGGTCGGCCGGATGCAGGTGCTGCGAAGAGGGCGTGAAGGGCCGTAACAGCCGGATCACAAGGCAGTCCGCCCTTGGGCACAGCAGCCGTCCGGGCCCGGTGTGGCCGGGGGCGTGGTGATAGAAAGGGCCACTGAAAGCCGCACGCGTACGCATGTTCCCGTATCGCGGGGCGCGCAGCGAATCAGTGAAGGGGGAGCGCTGATGAGTCAGTCGCCCGAGGAACGCACGCCGGCCGAAGGCTCCGGCATACCGAACGAATCCGGCCAGCCGACCGTGGTGCCGGACATGCCGCCGGCCCCGTTCGGACCTCCTTCGACACCACCGCCCCCCGCCCCTCCCGGGGCCACCGGGGCCGCGCCCGGCCCGTACCAGGCTCCGGGCCCGTACGGCCAGCCCGCGGGGTACGGCCCGCCGCCGACCGCCGGCCCCTACGGCCAGCCCGTGCCGCCGCCGGGACCGTACGCGCCGTCGGGTCCCTACGGGGCGCAGCCCGGACCCCCCACGGTGCCGACCCCGGGGTACGGACAACCGGGGCCGTACGGGTACCAGCACTACGGGGCGGGCGGACACGGCCAGCCGCCCCACCCGCCGAAGGCGCCGGGCCCGGGCGGGCGGGGCCCGTTCCGGGGCCGGACCGGGATCGTCCTCGCGGCGGTCGCCGCGCTGGTGGTCGTGGTCGGCGGGACGGTCCTCGCGCTCGGCGCGGGTGACGAGGGGGACGACCCCGCGCCGAAGGAGCCCACCCCGGTCGCCGGGGGGAGCACCGCCCCCGCGCCGAGCGCTTCGGCCTCCGTCGACCAGGGCGACGGCAAGGGCGCCGGCGGCTCCGGCGCGGCGGGCGAGGGCGTGGACGTCGACGAACTCAACGAGGGCCGCGAGGACGGCGAGTCCCGGGTGCTGTGGTACCGGTCGGCCCCCAAGGTGCCCGGCTCCGGCGCCGAGGCCCCGGGCCTGTGGGCCACCGATGACCTCGTCGTCAAGGCGGCGTACAAGCAGGTCGTCGGGTACGACGCGGCCGGCGGCGAGCCCCGGTGGACGGTGGAGCTGCCGCAGAAGGTGTGCGCGGTGGTCCCGCGGCCCACCGGGGACGGCAAGGTGGTCGTCGCCCACATGAGCGGGGTCAGCGACCGCGCCAAGTGCAACCAGCTCCAGCAGATCGACCTCGGGACCGGGGCGAAGGGCTGGACCCAGAAGGTCTCCGAGGGCGGCCTGTTCGACAGTTCCGTGAGCATCGCCCTGCACCTGGTGGGCGACACCCTGGTCGTCGGGCGCTCGATGTCCGGCGTCGGGTACGACGTCGACACCGGCAAGCGCCGCTTCGAGGTCGGCAAGCACGGCACGGACTGCTTCCCGAACGGCTTCACCGGCGGAGCCCGGCTGCTGATGGTCGCCGGGTGCGGTGCCGGCGGCGACAACCAGCGCGACGAGGTGCGCCAGTTGGACCCGAAGACCGGCAGGGTGCTGTGGAGCAAGAAGTTCCCCAAGGGGTGGCGGGTCACCCGGGCGCTCTCCGTGGACCCGGTGGTGCTGTACCTGACCAACGAGGAGAAGAAGCAGTGGAACGTCACCGCCCTCCAGGACGGTTCGGCCGCGGTGCGTTCGCAGCTCTCGCTGAAGGAGCAGCCGGAGCTGGACTGCGGCTGGGCCGGCCTCACCCGTGAACTCCAGGGCTGCACGGGTGTGGTCGCCGACGCCGACACGCTGTACCTGGCGACCAAGGCGAAGAGCAGTGCCAACGAACTCCTCGCCGTCAGCCTCGACACCGGCAAGGAGAAGTGGCGCACCGGGGCCACCTACGGGCGCTCCCTGCAACCGCTGCGGATCGAGGACGGCCGGGTCCTCTCGTACGAGCGGCCCAGCCACGACCGCGCGGGGGCGGTCACCGCGATCGAGGTCACCGGGGGCGCTCCCCGGGTGCTCCTGAAGAACCCGGACGGTGCCGCGGCCTTGGAGCGGAGCTTCTTCCAGAAGGCCGTGGCGTACGAGGGCGGCCGCTTGTACCTCTCGACCACGATGTTGAGCAGTACGAAGAACGGTGCGGAGCAGAAGTTGATGATGGCCTTCGGACCGTGACCGCCCCACCCGTTCGGGTGAGTCGACCGGTCACACGGCGCCACGTCGCACGGCGTGCCCACCCGATCGGGTGGGCACGGGGCGTCAACCCGTGTCCCGTCGACTCACCCCGCACCCTCCGTACCAGCCCGAGCCAGTCACGTTTTTCGAGCCAGTCGCGTACGACACGACACAGCAGTCGATCCCCGAGGTAGATGACGTCATGAGCCACCCGCCCCAGCCGACCGACCCCCCCGGAGAGCAGCCCGGGGCCGAGTCGGGGGCCCCGCAGCCCCCGGAGCCGGACGGCGCACCCGTGGGCTTCGGCAAGCCCCGGCCGCCGCAGGACGTACCGTCCGCCGGTGGTTTCGGTGCGCCGCAGGACCCGTCCGCCGGGGGCTTCGGCGCCCCGCAGCCCCCGCTGCCGCAGCAGGACGGCTTCGGCGCCCCGCCGGCCGCGTACGGGCAGCCGCCGAGCGGCTTCGGCGCGCCTTCGGAGCCGCCGTCCGCCGGTGGTTTCGGCGCCCCGCAGCCCCAGCCCCCGCAGCAGGGCGGCTACGGGACCCCGCACCCCGGGTACGGCTACCCCACGGCGCCCGCACCGGCGGTGCCCGGGCAGCCCGGCCCGCCGGGCCCCCCGCCGCCCCCGGCGGGCTACGGGTACCCGACCGCGCCGGGCCAGCCGGAGAGCGGCTACGGCTACCCGGGCGGCCCGGGACCGTCGGGGTTCGGCCAGCCCGGTCAACCGGGCCAGCCCCTCCAGCAGCAGCCCTACGGCGCTCCGTACGGCGCGCCCACGGTGCTGGCGCCGGCTCCGGTGCCGCCTCCGCGCCGGTCGGGGCTGCGCAATCCGGTGACGCTGATCATCGGGGCGGCCGTCCTGGTGATCGCGTTGATCGTCGGCGGCGGCGTCCTGTACGCGACGTCCGGCGACGACGACAAGAAGAACTCCGCCGGCAAGGGCGACGGGGGCGAGAAGCCGGCCGGCGGCGGAGAGAAGGGCGGCGGGGACGCCAAGGGCGGCGAACCGGTCCCCGCCGGTGGCGAGGCCAAGGAGAAGGCGCCCGCCAACCCGAAGTCCAAGCCGCTGTTCCAGGTGCCCTCGCCGGTGGTCAAGGGCGACAGCACCCTGGTGGTCGCCGGTTCCTGGCTCACCGACAAGGTGTACGCCAAGTCGGGGGTCGGCGAGGTCGTCGGCTACGACCCGGCCGGCGGTGACGAGCGGTGGACGGTGAAGCTGACCGGCCCGGTCTGCGCGGCCAGCCGGCACGTCACGGCCGACAACCGGACCGCGCTGATCGCCCAGCCGGCGATGCCCACCAAGGCGAAGCCGCACCACGGCTGCACCCAGGTGTCGGTGCTCGACCTGGACACCGGCAAGCTGCTGTGGACGAAGACCGCCAAGTCCGGCGACCGGACGGTCTCCTTCGACGAGGTCACCATCGGCGCCGGCACGGTCGCGGCGGGCGGTTCGGCGGGCGGCGCCGCGTGGACCGCCGCGGACGGCGCCCAGTTGTGGGCGCCCAAGCTGGGCGAGCCGTGCTACGACGCCGGGTACGCGGGCGGGGAGAACCTGGTCGCGGTGCGCCGTTGCGGCAGCTTCGACAGCCGTCGGCTGGAGATCCAGAAGCTGGACCCGAGGACCGGCAAGCCGCTGTCCACGTACAAGATGGCGACCGGTGTGGACTACGCGAGCGTCGTCTCCACCAAGCCGCTGGTGGTGGCCGCGGACATCGGTGACTCGGCCGGCGACGGCAGCTCGATCTCCGACTTCTTCGCCATCGACGAGGAGACCGGCAAGCTGCGCTCCAAGTTCACCGCCGAGGGCGACAAGTACGCCGCCCGCTGCGACGCGACCCGGGTGGAGCAGTGCAAGCTGCTGGCCGTGGGGAACGACCGGCTCTACCTGCCCACCGAGGAGCACGACGGGTCCAAGGAGTTCACGGACACCAACGAGGTCGTCGCCTTCGACCTGAAGACCGGCAAGCTGCTCGGCGCCCGGGCCGACGCCGGTGACGGTTACGTGATGAGCCCCATCCGGATGGACGGCGACAACGTCCTGGCCTACAAGAGGGGCCCGTACGACAAGGGCGGTCGGGTGGTCAGCCTGGACGGGACCTCCCTGGAGGAGACCCTGCTGATGGAGAACCCGGCGACGGAGTCCTCGCGGGAGCCGGAGCGGTCCTTCCTGCCGGAGTACGCGGAGTACCTCTTCGGCGACGGGCGCTTCTACATGTCGGCGCTGTACGCCAGGAAGCCCTACAGCACGGACGAGGAGGCGTATCTGGCCGTGGCCTTCGGCACCCGCTGAGGCCCGCGGTCCGTCGACCGCCGCCGTCCGAGCCCCCGTTCCCCGACACCTGTGCGAGGAACGGGGGCTCAGGCGCGTATTGGGGGCGCACGGAAGTGCGGACCGCGCACGGAAGGGGCGGCGCTTACGCGGGCGTACCGGGTATTTGGGGTGTTCCACCCCGCGGGTCGGGCCCCGTCCCGCCGTTCGGAGGGGTTCGCGGTGCGAAAACGCGTGCGAGGGCGTTCGGTCAGGTGTCGAGACGCCTTCGAAGGTATTACCGTCGGCTTCTCATCCGTAACGCCAGCGGTTCGCCGAACAAGCGTGTAGCTTCCGGATGACGAGGGCAGGGGGTCCGGATCTGTGGGGGACCGGGCGGCACAAGTGGGGGGTGACACTGTGGGTGTGCGGCTCATGGTGGTCGATGATCACAGGCTGCTCGCCGAGGCGTTGGCCTCGGCGTTGAAGCTGCGCGGGCACCGGGTCCTGGCAGCCGCGGCGCCCGCCGCGGGCGCCGCCGAACTGGTGGTCTCGCGGGCGCCGGAGGTGTGCCTGCTGGGTACCGCGGCGCCGGCCGAGCCGGGCGCCTTCGACCCGGTGGTGCGCATCAAGCGGGACCGGCCGCAGGTCGCGGTGGTGGTGCTCGGCCCGGTGCCGTCGCCGCGCGGCATCGCCGCCGCCTTCGCCGCCGGGGCCTCCGGCTACGTGCGGCACGACGAGCGCATCGAAGGCGTCGAGCGCGCCATCATGAAGGCCCGCGCGGGGGAGTCGGCGGTGGCGCCGCAGCTGCTCCAGGGCGCGTTCAGCGAACTGCTGAACCCCGCGGCCCAGCCCGACGACGAGGGCCAGCGGCTGCTCCAGATGCTCACCCCGCGGGAGGTCGAGGTCCTGGTGCGGGTCGCCGACGGCGAGGACACCCGGTTGATAGCCGCCGGGATGGGCATCGCGCCCTCCACCGCGCGCACCCACGTGCAGCGGGTGCTGATGAAGCTCGGGGTCGGCTCCCGACTGGAGGCGGCGGCGCTCGCCGCGCGCACCGGACTGCTGGACCGGGTGGGCCCCTTCGGCCCGACCTCCGCGTCCACCCTCCCGGCCGGCTCCTCCGGGGGCTGAACCGGCCGCCGCGCTCCTGCCGTTCCGGGCCCGCGCTCCACGACTTCCGTCGTCGGGGCGCGGGCCCTCGCACGTCGCCCCCCCCGTTCGCGCACCCGTGCGGGGGTGGTGCGGCGGCGGGGGCGGCTCCGGAGCGGGTCCCGCCGCCGTGACGGCGCCGTCCGGCGGGGCCGGCCCGGTCCGGCGTGCTGGCGGGCGCACGGGCGCCCGCCCGGCGAAGGCGCCTGGTCAGCCGGGGGGCGGGTGGTTCCCCGAGCACCCCGGCCGCGTCCGCCGGAGCGGAGTGGCCGGTTCCCGGGGGGAGGCCCGCCGCGCCCGGTGAAGGCGGTGGCGCCTGTTCCTTCCTGTGGTCCGATTTCTGACTGTTGTTTGATTTTGATGGGTCAGGCCCCCCTCGTCCCTTGACGTGCCGCAGAGGTCATGGTTTGTTGTGTTGAATTCTGTTGGATCACTCGGTGGTCGGTAAGGGCCCCCGACGAGGAGCGCCGTGGTGAAGAAGACGTCGACCCGGCTGGCCGACGGCCGGGAACTCATCTACTACGACAACCGCGACGACACGGTCCGCACGGCCGCCGACCCCCGCCCGCTGGCAGCCGTCGCCACCACCTCCGAAGTCCGCCACGACCGGCTCCTCGACGACCACGTCGCCATCGCCTCGCACCGGCAGGACCGCACCTACCTGCCGCCCGCCGACGAATGCCCGCTCTGCCCCTCCGCCGCCGGCCGCCCCACCGAGATCCCCGACGCCTCCTACGACGTCGTCGTCTTCGAGAACCGCTTCCCCTCCCTGGCCGGGGCCGCCGGCCGCTGCGAGGTCGTCTGCTTCACCTCCGACCACGAGGCGTCCTTCGTCGACCTCACCGAGGAACAGGTCGCCCTGGTCCTCACCGCCTGGACCGACCGCACCGCCGAACTGGCCGGACTGGACGCGGTGGAGCAGGTGTTCTGCTTCGAGAACCGCGGCACCGAGATCGGCGTCACCCTCGCCCACCCGCACGGCCAGATCTACGCGTACCCCTTCACCACCCCCCGCACCGCGCGGATGCTGCGCTCCACCGCCCGCCACCGCACCACCACCGGACGCAACCTGTTCGACGAGGTCCTCGCCGGGGAACTCGCCGACGGCAGCCGCGTCGTCCTGGAGACGGACGCCTGGGTCGCCTTCGTGCCCTACGCCGCGCACTGGCCCTACGAGGTGCACCTCTACCCCCGCCGACGCGTCCCGGACCTGCTCGCCCTCGACCCGGCGGCCCGCGCCGAGTTCCCCCGCGTCTACCTGGACCTGCTGCGCCGGTTCGACCGGCTCTTCGGCCCCGACGCGCCCCCCACCCCGTACGTCGCGGGCTGGCACCAGGCGCCCTTCACGGCCCCCGCCGAACGGGAGGAGTTCGCCCTCCACCTGGAGCTCTTCACCATCCGCCGCACCACCGGCAAGCTGAAGTTCCTCGCCGGTTCGGAATCGGGCATGAACGTGTTCATCAACGACGTCCCCCCGGAGGACGCGGCCCGCCGACTGCGAGAGGCAGCCTGATGCCCACCCCCGACCCGTCCCCCGCACCCGGCCGTTACCTGGTCACCGGCGGTGCCGGCTACGTCGGCGGGGCCGTCACCGCCCTGCTGCTGGCCGCCGGCCACCGGGTGACCGTCCTCGACGACCTCTCCACCGGTTTCCGCGCCGGCGTGCCCGCCGGCGCCGAGTTCATCGAGGGGCGCGTCCAGGACGCGGCCCGCTGGCTGGACGCCTCCTACGACGGCGTGCTGCACTTCGCGGCCTCCTCGCAGGTCGCCGAATCGGTCGCCCGCCCCGAGAAGTACTGGGCCAACAACGTCGGCGGCAGCGCGGCGCTCCTCGACGCGATGCGGAACGCGGGGGTGCGCCGGCTGGTGTTCTCCTCCACCGCCGCCACCTACGGCGAACCCGTGCGCACCCCGCTCACCGAGGCCGACCCCACCGCGCCCACCAGCCCCTACGGCGCCACCAAACTCGCCGTCGACCACATGATCGCCGGCGAGGCCGCCGCCCACGGGCTCGCCGCGGTGTCCCTGCGCTACTTCAACGTCGCCGGCGCCCACCGGGCACCGGACGGCACCCTGCACGGGGAGCGGCACGACCCCGAGTCGCACCTCATTCCGCTGGTGCTGCGGGTCGCGGCCGGCCAAGGGGACGCCGTCCGGGTCCACGGGGACGACTACCCCACCCCCGACGGCACCTGCGTACGGGACTACCTCCACGTCACCGACCTCGCCGAGGCCCATCTGCTGGCCCTGGACGCCGTCGCCCCCGGCGAGCACCTGGTCTGCAACCTCGGCAACGGCACCGGCTTCTCGGTCCGCGAGGTCATCGAGACGGTCCGTGCCGTCACCGGCCGCCCGGTCCCCGAGGAGCCCGGCCCCCGCCGCCCGGGCGACCCGGCGGTGCTGGTCGCCTCCGCCGCCACCGCCCGCGAACGCCTCGGCTGGCGCCCCGCCCGGACGGACCTCGCGGACATCGTCGCCGACGCCTGGGCCTTCGCCCGCCGTACCGTGCACCCGTGACCCCGAACCGCCCCCGAGGACCCGCCATGACCCCCGCCCCCGCCGTCGACACCCTCACGCACGCCTTCGAGCGGCTGTACGGGAGGGCCCCCGCCGGGGTGTGGGCCGCGCCCGGACGGGTCAACCTCATCGGCGAGTACACGGACTTCAACGAGGGCTTCGTGATGCCCCTCGCCCTGCCGCACACCGTGGTCCTCGCCGCGGCCCCGCGCACCGACGGCGTGCTGCGGCTGCACTCGGCGAACGCCCCCGACCCCGCCGCCGTGGTGGACCTGCGGACCGCCGACCTCGCCCCGGGCGCCGGCGCCGGCTGGACCGCCTACCCCGCCGGAGTGCTGTGGGCGCTCGCCGACGCCGGCCACCCGGCCGTGCTGGCCGGCGCCGACCTGCACCTGGAGTCCACCGTCCCCACCGGCGCCGGGCTCTCCTCCTCCGCCGCGCTGGAGGTGGCCACCGCCGTGGCCCTGGACGAGGTGTACGGACTGGGGCTCGACCGGCCCGCGCTCGCCCGCCTCGCCCAGCGCGCCGAGAACGCCTACGTGGGCGTGCCCTGCGGGATCATGGACCAGATGGCCTCGGCCTGCGGAGCCGCGGGCCACGTCCTCCACCTGGACTGCCGTGACCTGGGCGTGCGACCGATCCCCTTCGACCCGGCGGCGCACGGGCTGCGGCTGCTCGTCGTGGACACCGGGGTCCAACACGCCCTCGGCGACGGGGCGTACGCCGAACGGCGCGCGGGGTGCGAACGGGGCGCCCGGGAGTTGGGCGTCCCGCACCTGCGCGACGTCCCCCACGAGGCGCTCCCCGATGCCCTCGCGCGCCTGGGCGACGAGCGACTGCGCCGCTACGTCCGGCACGTGGTCGAGGAGGACCACCGGGTCGGGCGGGTCGCCGACCTGCTCGCCGAGTCCACCCCCGAAGCGCTGCGCGCGGTCGGCCCCGTCCTCACCGCCGGCCACCGCTCGCTCCGCGACGACCTGCGGGTCTCCTGTCCGGAACTGGACCTCGTGGTGAGCACCGCGAACGCGGCGGGTGCGCTCGGGGCCCGGATGACCGGGGGCGGTTTCGGCGGCTCGGCGGTGGTCCTCACCGACGCGGCCGAGGCGCCCCGGGTGGCCGAGGCGGTGCGCACGGCCTTCGCCCGCGCCGGGTTCGCGCCCCCCACGACCTTCGACGCTACCCCCTCCGAAGGCGCCCGCAGACTGGCCTGACGCCGGCCCCGCCGCGGCCCCGTCCGGGCGGCCGTCCGCCCGCAGGACGGTGAATCCCCCCGTGCTTTGTCGACTTCTGTCTCAATACGAAACATCAGGACCGCCCTGAACGGCGAGGTCAAACAGTTCTGCAAATCGGCTTCCGCTTCTGCCAGTCGGCCTTACCCTGAGGGGCAGCGTCGGTGGGGGCCGGCGCGTATCAGGGGGCGAAACAGTCGGGTAGGACGCCCGAGTGGGATTGCAGTCCAAGGCACGGCGGCGGCCGTGCGGCTGCGGCGGCCGGTGCCCGGACCAGAACCGGGGCCGGATTCCACATCGGTCGCCGCACCCGCGCAGGCCGTCCCCCGAAGGGGGTTTTTGTGGTTCGTATCCGCGTGCTGGTCGTCGACGACCATCGCATCTTCGCCGAGTCGCTCGCAGCGGCGCTCGCCGCCGAGCCGGACGTGGAGGTGGCGGCGGCGGGCAGCGGTCCGGCGGCCCTGCGCTGTCTGGACCGGGCGGTGGCCGACGGGCGCAGGTTCGACGTCCTGCTCGTCGACGCCGACCTCGGCGCCTCGGCGGTCGGCGTCCTGCCCGGGGCACGGTCTCCGGTGGCGGTCGCCGACGCCTCCGCGGAGGGCGGCGGGGCGCCGACCGACGGGATCTCGCTGGTGGCGGCGGTGCGCCAGGCGCAACCGGGGGTCCGCACGGTGGTGCTCGCCGAGAAGGACGATCCGCGGCGCGCGGCCCAGGCCCTCCAGGCGGGGGCCGGCGGCTGGGTCGCCAAGGACTGTTCGCTGTCACGGCTGTTGAACGTCATCCGGGGCGTGCTGCGCGACGAGACGCACCTCCCGCCGGCCCTCCTCACCGGGGTGCTGCGGGAGTTGACCGCGGCGCGCAAGCACCGCACCGAGAGCGAGCGGCTGGTGGAGTCCCTCACCCCGCGGGAGCGGGAGGTGCTGCGCTGCATGGTCGCGGGCCTGGGACGCAAGGCCGTCGCCGAGCGCCTCTTCCTGTCCCCGCACACCGTGCGCACCCATATGCAGAACGTGCTGGGCAAGCTGGGCGTGCACAGCACCCTGGCCGCGGTCGCCCTGGCCCGCCGCGCGGGGGTGGGCCCGGTGGACCTGGAGGCGGCCTCCTGAGCGCGGCCGGGCCCGGGGCCGGGCACGGCGGGCCTGCCCGGCGGAATCCGCCCGGCTCTGGACGTCGACGCGGCCGACCCGGCCGCCCGGCAACTGCCCCGGCTCGCCGTGAGCGGGACCCGGACCGCCCCGTACCGGGCCGTCCGGGACGGCGCGGTCGCCCGGGGGCGGCTCGCCGACCCGTCCTGAGGCGCACCCCGGTGGCCGACCGTCGTCGGCCACCGGTCAGGACAGCGCGGCCGGCGGGCGCGGCGGCGGCACCGCCCGCAGCACCTCCCACAGGGGACGGGACCCGGCGGCCCACGCCCCGAGGGCCTGACGGTCGACCACGTGGAGCCGCTGCTGCTCGGCGAAGGCCACCGCGGGTGCGGTCACCCGCCCGTTGGTGACGATGACCGCGACATCGGCGCCGTGGACCGGCCGGGCGGTGCCGTTCAGCACCTGGAGGTCCGGGGTGCCGACCGCGGACCCGGCGGCGCCCGCGCGCCGGTGCTTGCACTGGATCACCCAGAGCCGGCCGTAGGGGTCGGTGGCCTTCACGTCGGCGCCCAGGTCGCCGCCGCCTCCGACGCGGAGGGCGTCCCGGCAGCCGTCCCGTTGCATCAGGTCCCGGACCGCGTCCTCGAAGCGGGTGTGGTGCAGGGCGTCGAGCTGCTCCAGCGCGTAGCGCAGGGAGCGGCTGCGCTCCGCCTCCCCCCGGGCCCGGTCCCGCGCGCGCCGGTGCCGGACGACGAGGGCGAGCACCGTGACCGCGCCCAGCAGGACGAGGACCCAGGCGTGCGCCAACAGCCAGTCGACGACGGCCGCCACCAGGACGACGGCGAAGAACCCGACCGCGAGCAGGCCGACCAGCCGGTCGTCCGCGCGTTGCCGCCGTGCGGGACGGCGGGTGCGCCGGCGCACCGCCGGTCGCCGCTTCCGGGGGCTCATCGCCCGGCCCGGACGCTCGGTACGGCATGGCCGGGCGGTACCGCCCCGTCCCTGGTCGACACCCGTCCAGACCTCCCCCACGACCGGCCGTCACGGGGGATGCGGCGCACCACCCCGGCCCGTCCTGTGTAGTGGTGCCGGGTCCGCACCGGCGGACGATTCCCGGCGAATGACGCGATGGTGACCGGACCTGACCGAATACGGCCGTTCGTCCCGGTCGTGGTGCGGGGCGGTCAGCCGGGGAAGTTGTCGAAGGGGGCGGTGAGCTGGCGCAGCAGTGCGGCCAACTCGGCACGCTGGGCGTGCGACAGCTCGGCCAGGATGGCCCGCTCCTGGTCCAGCAGGCCGGCCAGGGCCTGATCGGCGCGGTCCCGGCCCTCCGTGGTGAGCCGTACCAGGACGCCGCGCCGGTCGGTGGGGTCGGGCAGCCGCTCGACGAGGCCCTTCTTGGTGAGCCGGTCGATCCGGTTGGTCATGGTGCCCGAGGTCACCAGGGTCTGCGTGAGCAGTTGGCCCGGGGAGAGCTGGTAGGGGGTGCCGGCCCGGCGCAGGGAGGTCAGCACGTCGAACTCCCAGGGTTCGAGCTGGTGTTCGGCGAAGGCGAGTCTGCGTGCGCGGTCGAGGTGCCGGGCCAGCCGGCTCACCCGGCTGAGCACCTCCAGGGGCTCGACGTCGAGGTCGGGGCGCTCCCGGCGCCACGCCGCGACGAGCCGATCGACCTCGTCCTCCATGGCGATCAGTGTAGTAGGTCTGTCGACATGAAGTCTCTTGATGTCAAGATAGATGGGCGGTGGACGGCCCACCGCCCCGAGGAGGTCCACCGTGCCCACCACCACCCCCGTCTGGGACCCGCACCAGTACCTGCGCCACGCGGGCCACCGCGGCCGGGCGTTCGTCGACCTCCTGGCCCGCGTCCCCGAACTGCCCGGCGGTCCCGCGCCCCGCATCGCCGACCTCGGCTGCGGGGCCGGCAACGTCACCGCCCTGCTCGCCGAACGCTGGCCGGCCGCCCGGATCACCGGCTACGACGCCTCCCCCGCCATGCTCGACCGGGCCCGGACCCTGGCCGGCCCCACCGCCGGCGGCGGTCACCTCGACTTCGCCCCCGCCGACGCGGGGGAGTGGGCCCCCGACCCCGCCGACCCGCCGGCCCTGCTCGTCAGCAACGCCCTGCTGCACTGGGTCCCCGGGCACACCGAACGGTTCGCCGACTGGATCGCGGGGCTCGTGCCGGGCGGCACCTTCGCCTTCCAGGTGCCCGGCAACTTCGACGCCCCCAGTCACGTCCTGCTGCGCGAACTGGCCGACTCGCCCCGCTGGCGCGCCCGCCTCGACGGCGTCCTGCGGCACGAGGGCGCGGTCCGCACCCCCGCCGCCTACCTGGACGTCCTCGCCCGGCTGGGCTGCACGGTGGACACCTGGGAGACCACCTACGCCCAGGTGCTGACCGGCGAGGACCCCGTCCTCGACTGGGTCGCCGGCACCACCCTGCGCCCCGTCCTCACGGCCCTCGACGCCGACCCGACCGCCCTCGACGCCTTCCTGGACGAGTACCGGACGGCCCTGCGCCGCGCCTACCCGCCCGCCGGGTACGGAACGGTGTTCCCGTTCCGGCGGATCTTCGTGGTGGCCCGTACGGCGTGAGCTGCCGGACCGGTCGGGGGAACGCCGCCCCTCACGCCTTGCGGTGGCCCATCAGCCGGGGCCGGGGCTCCAGGCCGTCCAGGCCGTGCCAGGCCAGGTTGACCAGGTGGGCGGCGACCTCGGCCTTCTTGGGACGGCGGACGTCCAGCCACCACTGGCCGGTCAGCGCGACCATCCCCACCAGCGCCTGCGCGTACAGCGGCGCCAGTTTCGGGTCGAAGCCCCGGCTCTTGAACTCGCGCCCCAGGATGTCCTCCACCTGCGTGGCGATGTCCGAGATCAACGAGGCGAAGGAACCCGTCGACTGGGCGACCGGCGAGTCCCGGACCAGGATGCGGAACCCGTCCGTGTACTCCTCGATGTAGTCGAGCAGCGCGAAGGCGGCCTCCTCCAGCAGCTCCCGGGGGTGCCCGGCGGTCAGGGAGCCCGTCACCCCGTCCAGCAGCCGGCGCATCTCCCGGTCGACCACCACCGCGTACAGGCCCTCCTTGCCGCCGAAGTGCTCGTACACCACCGGCTTGGAGACGCCCGCCTTCGCGGCGATCTCCTCGACGGAGGTGCCCTCGAAGCCCTTCTCCGCGAAGAGGGTGCGACCGATCTCCAGTAGTTGCTGGCGGCGCTCCGCACCGGTCATCCGGGTGCGGCGGGGACGCCGCGGCTTCTCGCTGGAGGTGCTGGAGTCGGTCGCCACGTCGTCCATCATGCCGGTTCGGCGGGCTCCCGGTGGCGTCGGGAGTCGATCCGGGACTGTGACGGCCACCGCACGTCGTACGCCCAGCCCGCCCGCTCGAACCAACGGATGATCCGTGCGGAGGAGTCGATCTGCCCGCGCAGCACCCCGTGCCGCGCCGAGGTGGGATCCGCGTGGTGCAGGTTGTGCCAGGACTCGCCGCAGGACAGGACCGCCAACCACCACACGTTGCCCGACCGGTCCCGGGAACGGAACGGCCGCTTCCCGACCGCGTGGCAGATCGAGTTGATCGACCACGTCACGTGGTGCAGCACCCCCACCCGCACCAGCGAACCCCAGAAGAACGCGGTGAACGCCCCCCACCACGACAGGGTGACCAGCCCGCCGACCAGTGCGGGCAGCGCCAGCGACACCACCGTCCAGCCCACGAACTGCCGCGAGATCCGGCGCATCGCCGGGTCCTTCACCAGGTCCGGGGCGTACTTCTCCTGGGAGGTCCGCTCCCGGTCGAACATCCAGCCGATGTGGGCCCACCACAACCCCTTGAGGAGCGCCGGGACGGTGTCCCCGTAGCGCCAGGGCGAGTGCGGGTCGCCCTCCGCGTCCGAGAACTTGTGGTGCTTGCGGTGGTCGGCCACCCAGCGCACCAGCGGCCCCTCCACCGCGAGCGAGCCGGCGACGGCCAGCGCGATCCGCAGCGGACGCTTCGCCTTGAAGGCGCCGTGCGTGAAGTAGCGGTGGAAGCCGACGGTGATGCCGTGGCAGCCGAGGAAGTAGAAGAAGACGAGCAGCCCCACGTCCAGCCAGCTCGCCCCCCACCCCCAGGCCAGCGGGACGGCGGCGGCCAGCGCCAGGAACGGCACGACGATGAAGAGGGCCAGGGCGATCTGCTCGACCGAGCCCTTCCGCTCGCCGCCGAGGGTCGCGGAGGGGACGGCCGGGGCGGGCCCCCGGGCCGCCGGTGCGGCGTCGTCGAGCACGTCGGAGCGGGTGATCATGGTGCGTTCCCTTGGGGGGTCGGGGACGGGGGAGGGGGCGCGCGGGCACGGGGAGGACGGGATTCCCGCACGCCCGTAACCCACGGCGACGCAAGTATGGCAGTGCGTAGCCGTCGGACGAGAGGCCCGCGGACCGCGCGTCCGTTTGGACACCTATCCTTGGAGACGGCCGGACAGCGTCGTCCGCTCTGTGTTCGTCCCGGGCCGTGAGCGGTGTCCACCGCCCTCATCACCGACGACCCGGGTTCCCCTCCAGAAGCGCCTCAACACTGCAAGGAGCCGCACCTGTGAGCAGTGCCGACGACCGGACTCCCACCACCAGCCCCGAACTGCGGGCCGACATCCGCCGACTGGGTGACCTGCTCGGCGAGACCCTCGTCCGTCAGGAGGGTCCCGAGCTCCTCGAACTCGTCGAACGCGTCCGCCGCCTGACCCGTGAGGACGGGGAAGCCGCCGCCGAACTCCTCGGCGGCACCGAACTGGAGACCGCGGCGAAGCTGGTACGCGCCTTCTCCACCTACTTCCACCTCGCCAACGTCACCGAGCAGGTGCACCGCGGCCGGGAACTGCGGGCCAGGCGCGCCGCCGAGGGCGGACTCCTCGCCCGCACCGCCGACCGCCTCAAGGACGCCGACCCGGAGCACCTGCGGGCCACCGTCGCCAACCTCAACGTGCGCCCCGTCTTCACCGCGCACCCCACCGAGGCCGCCCGGCGCAGCGTCCTCAACAAGCTCCGCCGCATCGCCCGTCTGCTGGAGACGCCGGTCATCGAGGCCGACCGCCGCCGCCACGACGTCCGCCTCGCCGAGAACATCGACCTGGTGTGGCAGACCGACGAACTGCGCGTGGTCCGCCCCGAGCCCGCCGACGAGGCCCGCAACGCCATCTACTACCTCGACGAACTGCACGCCGGGGCGGTCGGCGACGTCCTGGAGGACCTCACCGCCGAACTCGACCGCGTCGGCTTCCGGCTCCCCGACGACACCCGCCCGCTGACCTTCGGCACCTGGATCGGCGGCGACCGCGACGGCAACCCCAACGTCACCCCCCAGGTGACCTGGGACGTCCTGATCCTCCAGCACGAGCACGGCATCAACGACGCCCTCGCGCTCGTCGACGAACTGCGCGGCTTCCTCTCCAACTCCATCCGCTACACCGGAGCCACCGAGGAACTCCTCACCTCCCTCCAGGCCGACCTGGAGCACCTGCCCGAGATCAGCCCCCGCTACAAGCGGCTCAACGCCGAGGAGCCCTACCGGCTCAAGGCCACCTGCATCCGGCAGAAGCTGGAGAACACCAAGGCGCGCCTCGCCCAGGGCACCCCGCACCAGTCCGGCCGCGACTACCTGGGCACCGCGGAACTCCTGCGCGACCTCACCCTCGTCCAGACGTCCCTGCGCGAGCACCGCGGCGCGCTCATCGCGGACGGCCGGATGAACCGCACCATCCGCACCCTGTCCGCCTTCGGCCTCCAACTCGCCACCATGGACGTCCGCGAACACGCCGACGCCCACCACCACGCCCTCGGCCAGCTCTTCGACCGGCTCGGCGAGGAGTCCTGGCGCTACGCCGACATGCCCCGCGAGCACCGCACCAAGCTGCTCGCCAAGGAACTGCGCTCCCGCCGCCCCCTCGCACCCACCCCGGCCCCGTTGGACGCCGCCGGCCGCAAGACCCTCGGCGTCTTCGACACCATCGGCCGCGCGCTCGCCGTCTTCGGGCCCGAGGTCATCGAGTCGTACATCATCTCCATGTGCCAGGGCGCCGACGACGTGTTCGCCGCCACCGTCCTGGCCCGCGAGGCCGGACTGGTCGACCTGCACGCCGGCTGGGCCAAGATCGGCATCGTGCCGCTGCTGGAGACCACCGACGAACTGCGCGCCGCCGACGTCATCCTCGACGGCATGCTCGCCGACCCCTCCTACCGGCGGCTGGTCGCCCTGCGCGGGGACGTCCAGGAGGTCATGCTCGGGTACTCCGACTCCTCCAAGTTCGGCGGCATCACCACCAGCCAGTGGGAGATCCACCGGGCCCAGCGCCGACTGCGCGACGTCGCCCACCGCCACGGGGTGCGGCTGCGCCTCTTCCACGGCCGCGGCGGTACCGTGGGCCGCGGCGGCGGCCCCTCGCACGACGCGATCCTCGCCCAGCCCTGGGGCACCCTGGAGGGCGAGATCAAGGTGACCGAGCAGGGCGAGGTCATCTCCGACAAGTACCTGGTCCCCTCCCTCGCCCGGGAGAACCTCGAACTGACCGTCGCGGCGACCCTCCAGGCGTCCGCCCTGCACACCGCGCCCCGGCAGTCCGTCGAGGCCCTCGCCCGCTGGGACGCGGCGATGGACGTCGTCTCCGACGCCGCCCACGCCGCCTACCGGACCCTGGTCGAGGACCCGGACCTGCCCGCGTACTTCTTCGCCTCCACCCCCGTCGACCAGCTCGCCGACCTGCACCTCGGCTCCCGCCCCGCCCGCCGGCCCGACTCCGGCGCCGGCCTCGACGGACTGCGGGCCATCCCGTGGGTCTTCGGCTGGACCCAGTCCCGGCAGATCGTCCCCGGCTGGTTCGGCGTCGGCTCCGGGCTGAAGGCGCTGCGCGAGGCCGGCCTCGACGCCGTCCTGGACGAGATGCACGAGCAGTGGCACTTCTTCCGCAACTTCCTGTCGAACGTCGAGATGACCCTCGCCAAGACGGACCTGCGGATCGCCCGCCACTACGTCGACACCCTCGTCCCCGAGGACCTCAAGCACGTCTTCGACGCGATCGTCGCCGAGCACGAGCTGACCGTCCGCGAGGTGCTGCGGGTCACCGGCGGGGAGCGCCTGCTCGACACCCACCCGGTGCTCCAGCAGACCTTCGCCATCCGCGACGCCTACCTGGACCCGATCTCCTACCTCCAGGTGTCGCTGCTGGCCCGCCAGCGGGCCGCCGCCGAACGCGGCGAGGAGCCCGACCCGCTGCTCGGCCGGGCCCTGCTGCTCACCGTCAACGGGGTCGCCGCCGGACTGCGCAACACCGGCTGACCCGCCCTACACCGTGACGACGGCCGCCGTCAGCAAGGTCAACGCTGCGGCGGCCGTCGCCCACGCGGTCCGGGGCATCCGCACGCCCCCCGCCAGGATCACCGCCGCCAACAACAGCGCACCGCCCAGCGGCACCCAGGCCCGCAGCACCCCCGACGTGCCGGCGCGCACCACCTCGTCGGTGCCCGGCTTCACCACCACCGCGATCCGATCACCGGGGTCCGCGCCCACCGACTCGTCGAGCACCACCCGCGCCCGGCTCGACGAACCCGGCGACGCCGGCGCGTAGGGGCCCACGCACTCCTCCGCGTCGCACCCCGCGACCGTCATCGTGCCCCGCTCGCGCCCCTTGGAGAGCATCACGTGCTGCGCGCTGCTCCAGGACGCCCACACCCCGGCGACGAGCAGCAGCAGCGCCACGGCGGCCATCACCGCCCGGCCGGCCCAGGACACCGCGATCCGGCCGGAGGGGGAGGGGCGGACCCGGCGGCCCGAGGGGGAACGCGTCGCAGCCATGGCCCGGATCCTTGGCCATCTCCTGACCCCAGGTCAACTGCCCGCCGCGACATGTCCCGAGATGTACATCCGGCTGTGACCACTCCCACCTTCCGGCGGGCGGCGGGCGCCCGTCGTCCGGCCCCGCGAGACCGCACGGGCCGGACGCCGGCTCACCCGTTGTAGGTGCCCTGCGCCCGCTCCAGCCCCTCCGCGAGCAGACACTCCACCGCGTCGGCCGCCCGGTCGACGAAGTAGTCGAGCTCCTTGCGCTCGGTCGACGAGAAGTCCTTCAGCACGAAGTCGGCGACCTGCATCCGCCCCGGCGGCCGACCGATCCCGAACCGCACCCGGTGGTACTCCGGCCCCATCGCCTTCGTCATCGACTTCAACCCGTTGTGCCCGTTGTCCCCGCCGCCCAGCTTGAGCCGCAGCACCCCGTAGTCGATGTCCAACTCGTCGTGGACCGCGACCACCTGCGCGGTCGGCACCTTGTAGAAGTCCCGCAGCGCCGTCACCGGCCCGCCCGACAGGTTCATGTACGACAGGGGCTTGGCGAGCACCACGCGCCGGCTCGCCGGCCCGGGCGGGCCGATGCGCCCCTCCACCACCTGTGCCTGTCCCTTGGTCGCCCGTTTGAACGTGCCCCGCATCCGCGCGGCCAACAGGTCCGCCACCATGAACCCCACGTTGTGCCGGTTCATCGCGTACCCCGGCCCCGGGTTGCCCAGCCCCACCACCAGCCAGGGCGCGTTGTCGCCGTCCGTCATCGTCCTCCGCCTCTCCGGTACGCCCCTCACGGCCACAGCCGTCGCCCCGGCGGGGCGACGGCTGTGGAACCACACACTGCACGGTCCCGCGGCGCGGGACGCGGGCTCACGCCTCGGAGGTCTCGCCCTCGGCGGACTCCGCCGGGGCCTCCTCGACCTGCGCGGCCAGGACCTGGATGACCACCGCGTCCTCGTCGACGGCGAGGGAGACGCCGGACGGCAGCACGACGTCCTTGGCGTGGATCGAGGCACCGGCCTCCAGGCCCGCCACCGACACGGTCACCGACTCGGGGATGTGCGTGGCCTCGGCCTCGACGGGCAGCGCGTTCAGCACGTGCTCCAGGAGGAAGTTGCCCGGGGCCAGCTCGCCCTCGGTCTGCACCGGAACCTCGACGGCCACCTTCTCGCCGCGCTTCACCAGCAGCAGGTCGACGTGCTCCAGGAAGCCCTTGACCGCGTCGCGCTGCACGGACTTCGGGATCGCCAGCTCGGTGCGGCCCTCGATGTCCAGGGAGATCAGGACGTTCGGGGTGCGCAGGGCGAGCAGCAGCTCGTGGCCCGGCAGCGTCAGGTGGACCGGCGCGGTGCCGTGGCCGTACAGCACACCGGGAACCTGGTGCTCACGGCGGATGCGGCGGGCGGCGCCCTTGCCGAACTCGGTACGGGTCTGGGCGGCGAGCTTGACCTCGGACATCTGCACTCCTCGTAGGGTGATCGGAAACTACGGCCGTTACCCGGCCGTACGACTGGCCTGCTACGAAGAGCGCGTCGATAACGGACCGCCGCACATGAGAAGTGCGGCCTCCCTCGCCGAGCAACTCCACCAGCTTACTCGGCGGGCAGGCCGCACTCCAAAAGGATCACGCCGGCGGTGCGGGCGACGACGGCTCCCGCGCCCACCGCCCCGCGGTCCTACTGCTCGTCGAAGAGGCTGGTGACCGAACCGTCCTCGAAGACCTCGCGCACCGCACGCGCGATCGTCGGCGCGATCGACAGCACGGTGATCTTGTCCAGCTCCAGCTCGTTCGGCGTCGGCAGGGTGTTCGTCAGCACGAACTCGCTCACCTTCGAGTTCTTCAGCCGGTCCGCCGCCGGACCCGACAGCACGCCGTGCGTGGCCGTGACGATGACGTCCTCGGCTCCGTGCGCGTACAGGGCGTCCGCCGCCGCGCAGATCGTGCCACCGGTGTCGATCATGTCGTCCACCAGGACGCAGACGCGACCCTTCACGTCACCCACGACCTCGTGCACGGTGACCTGGTTCGCCACGTCCTTGTCGCGCCGCTTGTGCACGATCGCCAGCGGTGCGCCCAGCCGGTCGCACCAGCGGTCGGCGACCCGCACCCGACCCGCGTCCGGGGAGACGACCGTCAGCTTCGAGCGGTCCACCTTGGCGCCCACGTAGTCCGCCAGGACCGGCAGCGCGAACAGGTGGTCCACCGGGCCGTCGAAGAAGCCCTGGATCTGGTCGGTGTGCAGGTCCACCGCGAGGATGCGGTCGGCACCGGCGGTCTTCATCAGGTCCGCGACCAGCCGCGCCGAGATCGGCTCCCGACCGCGGTGCTTCTTGTCCTGCCGGGCGTACCCGTAGAAGGGCACGATCACCGTGATGCTCCGCGCCGACGCACGCTTCAGCGCGTCGATCATGATGAGCTGCTCCATGATCCATTTGTTGATCGGAGCGGTGTGGCTCTGGATCAGGTAGCAGTCCGCGCCGCGCGCCGACTCCTGATAACGGACGTAGATCTCACCGTTGGCGAAATCGAATGCCTTCGTCGGCACAATGCCGACCCCCAACTGGTGGGCGACCTCCTCGGCCAACTCGGGGTGGGCGCGGCCGGAGAAGAGCATCATCTTCTTCTCGCCGGTCGTCTTGATCCCGGTCACAGCACAGTCTCCTCGACGTGTTCGCAGCTGCTGCACCCGTCCGCGTCCCGCACCGACGAGCCAGCCGAATCAATGCCCCAATCCAGCGGAATGAGTGCACCTATCACGGTACGCGCTATCGGACGCACCCGAATCCGGTCAGCTTTCGCCCCCGGCCTCCCGGGCCGCCGACTCGGCCGCCTTCGCCGCTGCGCTCCCCGGACGCTTCCGGGCCACCCAGCCCTCGATATTCCGCTGCTGACCACGGGCCACGGCCAACGAACCCGCCGGTACGTCCTTCGTGATCACCGACCCCGCAGCGGTGTACGCCCCGTCCCCGATGGTGACGGGAGCCACAAGCATGTTGTCCGCACCCGTACGGCAGTGCGACCCCACCGTCGTGTGGTGCTTGTCCTGGCCGTCGTAGTTCACGAACACGCTCGCCGCGCCGATGTTGGTGAAGTCGCCGATCGTCGCGTCCCCCACGTACGACAGGTGCGGCACCTTGGTGCCCTCGCCGACCGCCGCGTTCTTCATCTCCACGAACGAACCCGCCTTCGCGGCCCGGCCCAACCGGGTTCCCGGCCGCAGGTACGTGTACGGACCCACCGACGCCCCCGCGCCCACCTCGGCCCGCTCCGCCACCGCGTTGTCCACCCGCGCGCCCGCACCGACCACGGTGTCCCGCAGCCGGGTGTTGGGGCCCACCTCGGCGCCCTCGCCGACCCGCGTCGCGCCCAGCAACTGGGTGCCCGGCCACAGGACCACGTCCCGCTCGAAGGACACCGACACGTCCACCCAGGTCGAGCGCGGGTCCACCACGGTCACCCCGTCCAGCATCGCCCGCTCCAGCAGCCGCGCGTTCAGCACCTCCCGCGCCTCGGCCAGCTGCACCCGGTTGTTGATCCCGGCGATCTCCCGGTGGTCCGCGGCCACCGACGCGCCCACCCGGTGCCCCGCCTCCCGCAGGATGCCGAGCACGTCCGTCAGGTACTCCTCGCCCTGGCTGTTGTCCGTCCGCACCCGCCCCAGGGCCTCGGCCAGCAGCACCCCGTCGAACGCGAACACGCCCGAGTTGATCTCCCGGACGGCCCGCTGCTCCGCGGAGGCGTCCTTGTGCTCCACGATCGCGGTCACCGCACCCGACGCCGGGTCCCGCACGATCCGCCCGTACCCCGTCGCGTCCGGCACCTCGGCCGTCAGCACGGTCACCGCGTTGCCGTCCGCCTCGTGCGTGCGCGCCAGCTCCCGCAGGGTCTCCCCGGTCAGCAGCGGGGTGTCACCGCAGACCACGACCACGGTTCCGGCGAGGGGGCCGTCCAGCTCCGCCAGCCCGGTGCGGACCGCGTGCCCGGTGCCGTTCTGCTCCTGCTGCACGGCGGTGCGGGCCTGCGGGTCGACCTCGGCCAGGTGCGCGGCGACCCGCTCGCGGGCGTGCCCCACGACCACCACCAGCCGCTCCGGCTCCAGCTCCCGGGCGGCGGCGAGGACATGACCGACCAGGGAACGTCCGCAGATGTCGTGCAGGACCTTGGGTGTGGCCGATTTCATACGGGTGCCCTCACCCGCTGCGAGAACGACGACGGCGGCCGGGCGAGTGCTCACGGTGTGCCCTTCGGCTTTCGGTGCTTGGGTGCGGACAACCGCAGGATACCGGGGCGTAGGGGGCCGGAAATGAGCGCGGGCCCCTCCTGCGCGGTGGGGCCCGGAAGCCAGTGGCTCCGCCGGCTGGATTCGAACCAGCACTACAAGGCTTCAAAGGCCTGCGGGCTACCGTTACCCCACGGCGGATCACTGCCCCAGACCTTACCCGAGTCGACCGTGGTCGCCGTCACGGTTCCCGGCCACGCACGGTTCGGTCCTTTTGCGGACACACACCGCCGAACGGCCGCGGCACGCGCCTCCGGAGTCCTCGCGGTCGGGGCGTCCGCGGGAGCCCGCACCGCCCGGGCGCCCCGGGACGTCCGTCCCCCCGAAACTCCTCGTGGCAGCCGTCCCTCCCGCCCGTACGCTGGGTCCATGACCACGACGGGGGAAGACCACCGGGCGGCCTTGACCGGGCCGTGGTGGTGGCCGCGGCGGCGCAGCGCCGTGTTGGACGTGACGCTGGCCGCGCTGTCGAGCATCGAGTGCGCCAAGCAGGGCGCCGACTTCGCCGGCGGCGTCGGCCTGCCCTCCGGCGCGGGGCTGGTGTTCGGCATGCTGGTCGGGGCCGTGCTGCTGGTGCGGCGCCGGTGGCCGGTGGCGGTGGTGCTGGTGGCGATCGCGGTCACCCCGGCGGAGATGGGCTTCCTGCTGGGCGTGGTGGGCCTGTACTCGCTCGCCGCTTCCGAGGCCCCGCGCCGGATCATCGCGGGCCTGGCCGGGATGTCCTTGCTCGGCGCGCTGATCGTGTCCTACGTGCGCACCGAGCAGGAGGCGGCGGCGGGGGCGCTGCCCGCGGAGGGCTGGTTCGTCCTGTTCATCGCCCTGACGATGTCGCTGGGGCTGACCGCGCCCCCGGTGCTGCTCGGCCTCTACGTCGGTGCGCGACGACGGCTGATGGAGAGCCTGCGGGAGCGGGCCGACTCGCTGGAGCGGGAGTTGCAGCTGCTGGCGGAGCGTGCGGAGGAGCGCGCCGAGTGGGCGCGGAGCGAGGAGCGGACCAGGATCGCCCGGGAGATGCACGACGTGGTGGCGCACCGGGTGTCGTTGATGGTGGTGCACGCGGCGGCCCTCCAGGCGGTGGCGCGCAAGGACCCGGAGAAGGCGGTGCGCAACGCGGCACTGGTGGGGGACATGGGACGGCAGGCGCTGAGCGAGTTGCGGGAGATGCTGGGCGTGCTGCGCACCGGCGAGGGCTCGGTGTCGGCGGCGCAGGGCGCCGGGTCGGTGCCCCTGGCCGCGGTGGGGGCCGCCGCCGCGGCGGCGGCGTCCCGGGCGGCCGGGGACGGCGGGGTGCCGGTGGGGGACGGGCCGTGCCTGGCGGATCTGGACGAGTTGGTGGGGCAGTCGCGGGTGGCGGGGATGGCGGTGGTGCTGTCGGTGGAGGGGGAGCTGCGCGCGTACGCGGCGGCGGTGGAGCAGACGGCCTTCCGGGTGGTGCAGGAGGCGTTGACGAACGTCCACAAGCACGCGGCGGGGGCCCGGACGTACGTGAGGCTGGCGCACCGGACGTCGGAGATCGCGATGCAGGTGGAGAACGAGGCCCCGCCGGTGGACGGGGAGGGCGCGGCGGCGCGGTTGCCCAGCGGGGGCAACGGTCTGGTGGGGATGCGGGAGCGGGTGAGCGCCCTGGGAGGCGTGTTCGTGTCGGGGCCCACGGACAGCGGGGGGTTCCGGGTCTCGGCGGTGATCCCCCGCGGGGTCTGACGGACTCGGTGCCGCTCGGCCCGCCGGGCTACGGGGCCGTGCTGAGGCGGGTCGGCCGTGCTCCGGTGACGAGGGTGGTGAGGGCGGCGTCCATGTCGGGGCCGAGGTACCAGTCGCCGGTGTGGTCGAGTCCGTACACACGGCCCTCCGCGTCGATGGCGAGCAGCGCCTGGTGGTCACCGGGGGCGGGCGAGCCGGCGACGACCTCCTCGCCCAGCGGGCTGACCTCGGTGCCCAGGGCGCGACCGAGGTCGGCGAGGGTGCGGGCCAGGTGCAGCCCGTGCAGGGGGTCGAGCCGGACCGCGGTGGGGGCGACCGGGCGGCCGGCGCCGGGCGGGACGGGCCCGGGGGCGAGGTGCAGCCCGCCGAACTCGGCCCACGCCTCGACGGCGGCGGGGAAGACGGCGTGCTCGTGGCCGGCGGGCGAGGTGTGGGCGCGCAGGGTGTCGGCCCAGTACTCGGCCTGCTTTATGTCCCAGCGACCGGGTTCCCAACCGGCGGCGCGCAGGGCGGCGTCGACGGGGACGGGGAAGCGGGTGGTGGAGGTGCGGTCGGGCTGCATCGGCTCTCGTTGGGTGGGGGCGGGTGCGGGGCTGGTCAGCGGGGGCCGATGACGCGTACGCCGAAGTGGCTGGCGAGGGCGGCGCAGGCACGGCAGGGGTGGGCGAAGGTGCCGTGCAGGGGGTCGTCGTCCTCGCGGATGCGCCGAGTGGTGAGCTTGGCGTGCTTGAGGGCCTTGCGGGCTTCGCCGTTGGTCATGGGTTTGCGCCGGGCCCGTTTGGAGCGTTCGGTGTCGGCGGCGGTGAGGTGACGGGAGATGAGGATGGTCTCGGCGCAGCGTCCGGTGTAGCGGTCGCGGCGGTCGCCGGCGAGTGCGTCGAGGAACTCCTGGACCAAGGGGTGCAGGGTGGGCGGCCGGTCGCCGCGGGCGGCCGTGCCGGTGAGCGTCGTGCCGTGGACGGAGAGCGCCGCGGCGACGGTCGGGAGGATGCCGTCCCTGCGGTGGGCGAGGACCGGGGGGTCCACGGTGCGCTCGGCACTCCATCCCACCCGGGGGTCCCCCAAGGTGCCGGACGGCGTGCGGGACGCGGCACGCGCGGGCGTGGGCGCCGGTACGGTCGCCGTCGCGCCGGCCGACGGGGTCGGTCGGATCGGCCGTGCTTGTTGTGTTCTCATCGGACCTGCTTCCCTCCCCGCGGGAGGGCGCCTGGCTGGTGTGGCCGCCCCGCGTGCGGTGTATCAGCCTGCCAAATCCGAGCGCCGCTGTGGAAGCTGCGGCGTTGCGGGGCAGGCCGTCGCGCGTGTCGCTCGTCGTACGGTCACGTCGGCGTGACAGCAGGTCACCGAAGTCGTGGGCCGATGACCGGCATGGCGGTTCGGATTAGGCTGTCGCCGACTGAGTTCCGTCCGCATCGATGACGTACATGATCACGCATCGATCCAACCCAGTGCCGCAGGGGGGCTACCGCCATGACGACAGGTCGGCTCGGGCAGCAGGCCGTGCCGCCGAACGCGGTGTACGCCGGGCAGGTCGTGCACTTCCCGGACCCGGTCCGGGCGGCCCGGCACCCGCGGGGCGTGCGGGTGGACGAGCGGGGGCATCCGGACTTCTCGCCGTACGCGCGGGTCGCCGTGGAGGTCGCGGAGCCGCCGGCCGGCTTCGGGGTCGACGAACTGCGGTTGACGGACTACGTGTCGGCGAACGCGGTGTGCGCGGCGGAGCGGCACCCGTTGTGGGAATCGGTGCCCTCGGTGGCGACCCCGCACGGCTGGACCTGGCACCACGTGGCGGGCACCCGGCGGTTGGAGCTGGTGCCGGTCGAGGTGAAGGCGCTGCTGCGGCACCACGGCGGCCTGGCCACCGCGCCGGTGGACCAGGAGAAGCGGGGGACGCGGCCCTTGCAGGAGACGCGCCCCGCGCACGTCGGTCTGCCGCGCGGCGCGGTGGCCGTGTCGGAGGCCCAGGTGCAGTCGGTGGAGGAGGAACTCGGCTACCGGCTGCCGGGGGCGTACCGCACGTTCCTGAAGGCGGCCGGCGGCTGCGCCCCGGTGGGGGTGGCGCTCGACGCCGAACTCGGCCTGTTGGTGGACCAGCCCTTCTTCACGGTGCGGGACGAGGCGGCGGTCAACGACCTCGTCTACATGAACAAGTGCCTGCGCGACCACCTGACCAAGGACTACCTGGGCATCGGCTTCGTGCAGGGCGGTCTGTTGGCGGTACGGGTGCGCGGCCGGGCCCCGGGTTCGGTGTGGTTCTGCGCGTACGACGACGTGCGGGACCGGGACGGTTGGTCGGTGCAGGAACGGGTGGAGCAGTTGTTGATGCCGTGCGGCGAGGACTTCGACGCGTTCCTGTCGCGGTTGGCCGGCAGTCCGCCGGAGCTGGAGACGGTGGCGAACCTGATGGTCGACGGCGGTTTCGCGCGCTCGGTGCCGGTGGGCGGCACCGGGTCGGACACGCGGGCCGCGGGGGAGTGAGCAGCCGATGGTGACGTTCGCGCAGGCGCAGGAGCGCGGCGAGGAGTGGGTCAACGGCGAGGTCCCGGCGTACCAGCACCGGGAGGTGCGGGTGCGGGAGTTCGGGCTCGGTTTCGTGGTGTGGGCGGAGGACCGCCCGGAGGGCCCGCGGTCGGACGGCGGTGCGCAGCGGCTCGTCATCGCCCGGGACAGCGGGGAGGCCACGCTGTGGCCGTCGCTCCCGGTGGGCGAGGTGATCCGCCGGTACGAGGAGGAGTACGGGCCGGTCGCGGGCGCCGTCGAGGGGGGCGCGGGCGCCGGCCCCGCCGCGCCGGAGCGGATCGACCTGCACCAGACCTCGTTCCTGCTGAGTCCGCCCGAGTGGTTGCAGGAGGCCGCGGACCAAGCCGGGATTCCGGATCAGCGGCGCGAGGCGGGTGATTCCGGTGGGTCCACGGGTGCCGGGGCGTCGACCTCGGCCGGCGCCGCCTCCGCGCCGGGTGCTGAGGCTTCGGGCCCCGCAACGGGTGGGGCGCCGGCGGCTCCGGCCGCGCCGGAGCCGCCCCTGGCGCAGACGGTGGCCGGGCCGCCCGGTCTGGCGCGGACCCTGGCCGGGCCCGCCGGTGCTGGGCCCCGCCCGGGGGCGCCCGGTGCCGGTGCGCCGTCCGGCCCGCAGCCCCGACCGGACTTCGAGGACACGCCGTGGGCCGGGACGGACACCTCGGGCGGTGGTGACGAGGCGGGCTCGGTACCGCTGCCCGAGACGGTGATCGCCGCGCCCGCGGTCGAGGAGAGCGCGGTTCCGTCCGTGTCGGCGGACGCCCCCACGGCGCTGATGCAGGGCGGCAGCCAACTGCCGCCCACCGCGGTGGCGGCGGCGCTGCGCCCCACGCCTCCCGCACCGCAGGCGTCGTCCGGCCCCGCGCCGGGCGCGCCCCCGAGCGTGCCGACCCCGCCGCCGGGCGTCCCCGCGGCACCGCCCCCCGGGGCGCCCGCCGCCCCGCCCCCCGGGGCGCCCCGCGGTCCCGGGACGCCCGGGCCGTCCGCGGCGGGTTCCCCGCCGTCGAGGGGCGCGCAGGACATCGCCGACGCGGCGACCAGCAAGGCGCAGCGCCCGCCCCGTGGCCCGGGGCGGGGCGGTGCCTCCGTGCCGCCGCCCCCTCCGCCGCCGCCCGGCGTGCCCGGTGTGCCCGGCGCGCGACCGGGGGCGCCCGCGGGGCCCGGTGCGCCGGCCGGAGGCTACGTGCCCACGCAGTTGACGCCCTCGCTCGGCGGGGCTCCGGGGGCTCCCGGCACTCCGCGGGGCGGAACGGACCCGGCGGCGACGGTGTTGGCCGGACCGTCCGGGCCGGGGGCGCCGCCCCCGCCGCCCGGGCCGCCCGGGGCCCCGGGCGGCGGGGTGCACCACGCGGCGACCATGTTCGCCGGCACCGGTGGCCCGGCCGGCCCCGTGCCGGGCGGGCCGCCGACCCCGCCCGCGGGCGTTCCGGGTGCGCCGGCGGCGCCGCACGGCGGGGGCCCCGGTGCACCGCCGCCCCCGCCGCCCGGTCCGGTGGGCCCGCCGGGTGCGGCGGCGCCCGCGTACGGGTATCCGCCCGCTCCGCCGGGGCAGCCGATGGTCGGCCCGGGCTACCAGGCCGTGTTGCGCTACCGGGCCGCGGACGGTTCGGAGCAGCAGCTGATCCGGCGTTCGGCGCCGGGCACCCCGCACCCCGAGTGGCAGATCCTGCACGAGCTGCGGGCCATGAACGTGCCCCCGCAGCAGGTGCTGGAGCTGCACACGGAGCTGGAGTCCTGCGAACTGCCGGGCGCGTACTGCGCCCGGATGATCCGGGAGAGCTGGCCGCAGGCGCGCGTCACGAGCATCGCCCCGTACGGCACGGACCACGCCTCGCGTCAGCAGGGCATGCGCCAGTTGTTGGAGCACCAGGGCGAGTTGCACCAGGTCGCGGACGGCCCGGCGCGGCCCGCGCCGGTGCGTGCGCCGTTGCCGCCGGTGCAGCCGGCGCCCCCGGCGCCGCCGGAGGCCGTCGCCCAGGAGTTGGCGGCGGCGTTCGGGCCCGGGGTCTTCCGGTTCGACCAGCACGCGGTGTCGCGCCAGGGGGTGCCCGAGGCGGTCGCGGTCACGTTGATGTGGGCGGGCCTGCCGGTCGAGGTGGGACCGTTCTTCTGGGCGCAGGCCAGGCCGGGGCACCCGGTGCCGACGCTGGCCGAGTACGCCCAGGAGCGCGGCGTCCGGCCCGCCCCGGACGCCTCCTCCTACCTGGTGGTGGGCAGCGACTTCGGCAAGGCGCTGTGCGTCCAGTACGGGACGGCGCACATCGTCGCGGTGCCGGTGGAGGCCGGTCCGGGCGGTGCGCCGGTGCCGCCGCAGTTCGTCAACTCCGGGCTGCCGGAGTTCGTGCGGTGCCTGGCTCTGCTGGGGCGGATGTGGCGACTGCGCTACGGCCTCACCCCGGAGCAGGCGGGGCGCTGGACGGTGGACTTCCAGGCCCAGCTCGCCGCGCTCGACCCGGCGGCGCTCGCTTCGCCGGAGGGCTGGTGGTCCGTGGTGCTGGAGCAGATGTGGGACGGCCTGCTGTAGGCCGTCGACGGTTCGTTCCGTTCGGGAGGCGCCCGACCCGTTGGGGGTCGGGCGCCTCCCGCGTTGGCAGTGCCCCTCGACCGCCGGCTGCGCCGCGGGACGCGGTGGTGTGCGAGGCGTCCGGGGCTCATGGGGCACGAGAGCGACGGGGCGTGCGCGGGGGTGTGGGGTGCGGGCGGGAGTTCGGGTGCGTCCGGGACACGGGGGCGTGGTGGGCGGGTATGGGAAGTGACAACCCCGATTCCGCCTTTCGGTGCCTTTGGGCGCATCCTGGGGTGAGCGGACGGCGGAGCGCCGGGGCCGCCCGGGTCCCGTGCGGGGCCGGGGGCCGGCTCCGTGCGGGGTTCCGGTCGCGTCGAGGAGAGGACTCACAGGTGAGCAGTGCAGCATCGGCGTCGCCCCACGGTTTCGGAGTGCAGCGGGGGCGCGGCTACCGCCGGGACCAGGTCGACCGCCGGATCGCGGAGTTGTCGCACCTGAGGGACGGGGCCTGGGAGCGGGCCGCCCGACTGACCGTCCTCGCCAAGGAGATGGAGGCGGAGGCCGTCCGGCTGCGGGAGCAGGTCGCGGGGCTGGCCCCGCAGACCTACGAGTCCCTGGGGGAGCGCGCGGCCGGTCTCCTCGTCTCCGCCGAGGCCGAGGCCGCTTCGGTGGCGGGCGCGGCCCGGGACGAGGCGGCCCGGTTGCTCGCCGAGGCGGAGGAGGCCGGCCGGTTGCTGGGTGCGGCGGCGGCCGAGCGCGCGCGGTCGGTGCGCGAGGACGCCGGTGCCCGGGCGCGGAAACGGATCGCCACCGCGACCGCCCAGGCGGCGGACGCCCTGGCGGCGGCCGAGGAGGACGCCGCCGACCTCCGCGGCCAGGGGGCCGCGGTCCTGGCCGGCGCCCGGGAACGGACGGCGGCGCTCCGCGCCGAGCAGGAACGGGACCTCGCGGAACGGGACCGGGCCGCCGAGGCCGCGGAGGCCGAGCAGGCGGCCGGGGCGGAGGCGGCGCGCGCCGAGCTCCTGGCACGGGCGGAGGAACGCCTCGCGGCGGCGGAGCGCGTCCGGGCCCGCGCCGTCGAGGCTGCGGAGCGGACGCAGGGCGAAGCGGAGGCCGAGGCGGCGCGGCTGCTGGCGCGGGCGGAGGCCCACGAGGAGCGGACCGCCCGCGAGACGGAGCGGGTGCTGCGCGAGCACGGGCGGGAGTGGGACGAGGTGCGCGCCCACATCGCGCACGTCCGCAGCAGTCTGGCCGCGCTGACCGGGTCGGTGCCGGAGGAGGAGTAGGGCGCCGGCGGCGCGGGCGGTCGCGGCCGTCGGGCGGAGCGGAACGGCGCCGCCCGGCCCGTGCGGCGCTTGACCTTCGCACCGTGGCAGGGCGGAGGCTGCGCGGGAACGGGCCGACGGGCGCGCCGGCACCCTGAGGCGCGCCCCTCGCGGGCCGGTGCGTCCCCTAGGGGTACCTCGGTAGGAGGGGGCGGTCGGGTGTCGTACCACCGGAGGAGGTGCGGGGGCTGACCGATCCTTAGATTGGTCTTACACGGCGGGGAACGGCCGGCCCACCAGGGGCCGGCGACGGCGTCCCGCCGTGGATCCGGCGCGTGCCTGCGGTTTCTCCGGGGGGTCGCGGGGGCGTGCGGGTCCACGAGCAGGGGCACCGAGCGGGGGCGCGGTGCGGGCGGGCCGTCGAGCCGTTCGCCCGAGACCCTGCTGCGGGCCACAGGTCGGGTACTGAGGTTAACCCCAGGAAAAGACTGCGCTCTGCACCAGGGCGCGGCACCCCGGCCGCGTCCGAGACTGGTCGTACGACGGGCCGACCACCCGTCCGCTTCCACCGGGGACACCGGTTCCCTCCCTCCGTGGGGGGAACGCGTCCCCTTCGCTGACCGACATAGGAGACATAAGGTGACAACGGCTGTGAGCACCCCCCAGCGCGGGGGAACGGGAGGGCGTACGGCCGTGGCCGCTCGGGCGCGGCAGGTCGTGAAGGCGTACGGCTCGGGGGAGACCCGGGTGGTCGCGCTGGACCACGTCGACGTGGACATCGCACGCGGCCAGTTCACCGCGATCATGGGGCCCTCGGGCTCCGGCAAGTCCACGCTGATGCACTGCCTCGCCGGCCTCGATACCGTCACCGGCGGCCAGATATACCTGGACGAGACCGAGATCACCGGGCTCAAGGACAAGAAGCTGACGCAACTGCGCCGGGACCGGATCGGCTTCATCTTCCAGGCGTTCAACCTGCTGCCCACGCTGAACGCCCTGGAGAACATCACGCTGCCGATGGACATCGCGGGCCGCAAGCCGGACCGCGCCTGGTTGAACCGGGTGGTGGAGACGGTGGGCCTCGCGGGCCGGCTCAAGCACCGTCCGACCCAGCTGTCGGGCGGTCAGCAGCAGCGGGTCGCGGTGGCCCGGGCCCTCGCCGCCCAGCCGGAGATCATCTTCGGCGACGAGCCGACGGGCAACCTCGACTCCCGCGCCGGCGCCGAGGTCCTCGGCTTCCTGCGCCGCTCGGTGGACGAGCTGGGGCAGACGATCGTGATGGTCACCCACGACCCGGTGGCCGCCTCCTACGCCGACCGCGTGCTGTACCTGGCCGACGGCCGGATCGTCGACGAGATGCTCCAGCCGACCGCCGAGGCCGTGCTCGACCGGATGAAGGACTTCGACGCCCGGGGGCGCACCTCATGACGGTCGTGAAGACCTCCCTGCGCAACTTCCTGGCGCACAAGGGGAGAATGACGCTCTCCGCGGTGGCGGTCCTGCTGTCCGTCGCGTTCGTCTGCGGCACCCTGGTGTTCACCGACACCATGAACACCACGTTCGACAAGCTGTTCGCCACGACCTCGGCCGATGTCACGGTCAGCGCCAAGTCCGCCGCGGACGCCGGTGAGAGCACCCCCACCGGCCGTCCCGAGACGGTTCCCGGCTCGGCCGTGCAGCAGGCGGCCAAGGCCCGGGACGTCGTGTCGGCGGAGGGAGCCGTGTCCTCCACCGGCGTCACCGTCGTCAACGCCGACGACGAGAACGTCGGAGCCACCAGCGGTGCCCCCACCTTCGCGGGCAACTGGACGCGCAACGACCTGCGCGCCATGGAGATCAGCTCCGGCCACGCCCCGCGCGGTCCCACCGAGATGATGGTCGACGCCGACACCGCCGAGAAGCACGGGCTGAAGCTCGGCGACGAACTGCGCACCATCACCGCCTCCGGTGACTTCACGACGAAGATCTCCGGCATCGCCGCCTTCAAGGTCACCAACCCGGGCGCGGCCATCGTCTACTTCGACACCGAGACCGCCCAGCAGCGACTGCTCGGGGCCACCGACGTGTTCACCCAGATCCACGTGACCGCGGCGGAGGGCGTCAGCGACGCCACCGTCAAGCGGAACGTCGCCGAGGCGCTCGGCGCGGGTGCCTACAAGCTCCAGACGCAGCAGGAGGCCGCCGACGCCGGACGCGAGGAGGTGGGCTCCTTCCTCGACGTCATGAAGTACGCCATGCTCGGCTTCGCCGGGATCGCCCTGCTCGTCGGCGTCTTCCTGATCGTCAACACCTTCTCCATGCTGGTCGCCCAGCGCACCCGGGAGATCGGGCTGATGCGGGCCATCGGCTCCTCGCGCCAGCAGGTCAACCGGTCGGTGCTGATCGAGGCGCTGTTCCTCGGCGTCGTGGGTTCGGTGCTCGGCATCGGCGCCGGCATCGGCCTCGCCGTGGGACTGATGGAGCTGATGGGTTCCATCGGCATGGAGCTCTCCACCGAGGACCTCACGGTCACCGTCGTGACCCCGGTCGTCGGCCTGGTCCTCGGGATCGTGGTCACCGTCCTCGCCGCCTACCTCCCGGCCCGCCGGGCCGGCAAGGTCTCCCCGATGGCGGCCCTGCGCGACGTGGGCACCCCCGGTGACGGCACGTCCGGGCGGATCCGCGGCGTCGTCGGCCTCGTCCTCACCGGCGCCGGAGCCGCCGCGCTCTACCTGGCCGCGGACGCCGAGGAGGCTGGCGACGGCTCGCTCTTCCTCAGCCTCGGCGTCTTCCTCACCCTGGTCGGCTTCGTGGTGATCGGCCCGCTGCTCGCCAGCGCCGTGGTCCGTGCGCTGAGCCTCCTCGTCCTGCGGGCGTTCGGCCCGGTCGGGCGGATGGCCGAGCGGAACGCGCTGCGCAACCCCCGGCGCACCGGGGCCACGGGAGCGGCCCTGATGATCGGTCTCGCCCTGGTGGCGTGCCTGTCGGTGGTCGGTTCCTCGCTGGTGGCCTCGGCGACGGACGAACTCGACAAGTCCGTGGGCGCGGACTTCATCGTCCAGTCCGACAGCGGCCAGGGCATCGTGGCGCAGGCCGAGCGGGCGATGAAGGCCAACGCGGACCTCGACCACGTCACCCGGTACAAGCTGGTGGACGCCGAACTCACCACCCCGGACGGGAAGACCCACGACACGGAGCTGTCCGCCGCGGACCCGACCTATCCGCAGGACCTGCGCCGCGAGGTCACCGCCGGCGACCTCGACGCCGCCTACGGCGAGGACGCGATGTCGGTGTCCCGGAGCTTCGCCGCGGAACAGGGGCTGAAGGTCGGCGACACCCTGCCGGTGGCGTTCAAGGGCGGCGAGAAGGCCGAGCTGAGGATCGCCGCGATCACCGCGGACGACACCAGCATCGACATGAACGCGCAGTACCTCAACATCACCACCGTCGAGAAGTACCTGCCGGCCGACCGGATGCCGCAGAGCGTGATGGTCTTCGGCAAGGCCGAGGACGACCGCGCGGACGCGGCGTACGCCTCCCTCAAGGGCGACCTCAAGGAGTTCCCGCAGTACACGGTCCGCAACCAGGCCGACTACAAGGAGCAGCTCCAGGACCAGGTCGGGCAGTTGCTGAACATCGTGTACGGGCTGCTGGCCCTCGCGATCATCGTGGCCGTGCTGGGCGTGGTGAACACCCTGGCGCTGTCGGTGGTGGAGCGGACCCGGGAGATCGGGCTGATGCGGGCGATCGGGATGTCCCGCCGCCAGCTGCGGCGGATGATCCGGCTGGAGTCGGTGGTCATCGCCCTCTTCGGCGCCCTGCTCGGCCTGGGGCTGGGCATGGCCTGGGGCACCACCGCCCAGAAGCTGCTGGCGCTGGAGGGGCTCAAGGTCCTGGAGATCCCCTGGCCGACGATCGTCACGGTGTTCGTCGGCTCGGCCTTCGTCGGACTGTTCGCCGCACTGGTCCCCGCGTTCCGTGCGGGCCGGATGAACGTCCTCCGTGCCATAGCCACCGACTGAGCGGTGCCCCGCGGCGGCCGGGGACGGGGGAGCGCCCCGGCCCCGGCGCCCGGGCCAGCGACCGCGCCTCCGGCGCCCGACGGCGTACGCTGGGAGACCCCCGGTTCCCCGAACCGGGGCGTTCGTGTTGTCGAAGCACCGGGACGGAAACCCCCTTCATGAGCCTGCACGCTCTGCTGGACGCCGTGGCCGAGGACCCGGCCCTGATCGAAGCGGTACAGGCGGCCCGCGAAGCCCGCCGCCCCCACGTCGACCTGGTGGGCCCGGCGGCGGCCCGCCCCTTCGCGGTGGCGGCCCTGGCCCGGAGCGCGGACCGTCCGGTCCTCGCGGTGACGGCCACCGGGCGCGAGGCGGAGGACCTGGCGGCCGCCCTGCGTTCCCTGCTGCCCGCGGACGGCGTCGTCGAGTACCCGTCCTGGGAGACGCTGCCCCACGAACGGCTCTCGCCCCGCTCGGACACCATGGGCCGCCGGCTCGCGGTCCTGCGCCGACTCGCCCACCCCAGCCCCGACGACCCGGAGGCGGGGCCGGTCTCGGTCGTCGTCGCCCCGATCCGGTCGGTGCTCCAGCCGCAGGTCAAGGGGCTCGGCGACCTGGAACCGGTGGCCCTGCGCACCGGGCAGCAGGCGGAGCTCGGGGTGACGGTCGAAGCCCTGGCCGCCGCTGCCTACACCCGGGTCGAACTGGTCGAGAAGCGCGGCGAGTTCGCCGTGCGCGGCGGCATCCTGGACGTCTTCCCGCCCACCGAGGAGCACCCCCTGCGGGTGGAGTTCTGGGGCGACGACATCGAGGAGATCCGGTACTTCAAGGTCGCCGACCAGCGCTCCCTGGAGATCGCCGAGCACGGTCTGTGGGCGCCGCCGTGCCGTGAGCTGCTGCTGACGGAGCAGGTGCGGGGTCGGGCCGCGGCCCTCGCCGAGGCCCACCCCGAGCTGGGCGAACTCCTGGGCAAGATCGCCGAGGGGATCGCGGTGGAGGGCATGGAGTCCCTGGCCCCGGTCCTGGTCGACGACATGGAACTCCTGTTGGACGTGCTGCCGGCGGGCAGCATGGCGGTGGTGTGCGACCCGGAACGGGTGCGGACCCGCGCGGTGGACCTGGTGGCGACCTCGCAGGAGTTCCTCCAGGCGTCCTGGGCGGCGAGCGCGGGCGGCGGCGAGGCGCCGATCGACGTCGGCGCTGCCTCCCTGCGGTCCATCTCCGAGGTGCGGGAACGGGCCCGCGAGCTGGGCCTGATGTGGTGGTCGGTGTCCCCGTTCGCGGCGGACGAGACCGCGTCCCTGGCCGAGGCGGACACCCTGAAGCTGGGGATGCACGCCCCGGAGACCTACCGCGGCGACACCGCCCGGGCGCTGGCCGACACCAAGGGCTGGCTGGCCGAGGGCTGGCGCACGGTGTACGTCACCGAGGCGCACGGTCCGGCGGCCCGCACGGTGGAGGTGCTCGGCGGCGAGGGCATTCCGGCCCGGCTCTCCTCCCTCGACCGGACCCCGGACGGCGGGGCCGCACTGGCGCCGTCCGTGGTGCACGTGGCGCGCGGCTCGATCGAGTACGGCTTCGTCGACCCGCACCTCAAGCTGGCCGTCCTCACCGAGACGGACCTGTCGGGGCAGCGTTCGGCGGGCAAGGACGGGCAGCGGATGCCGGCCCGGCGCCGCAAGTCCATCGACCCGCTGACCCTGGAGGCCGGCGACTACATCGTCCACGAGCAGCACGGCGTGGGCCGCTACATCGAGATGGTGCAGCGCACCGTGCAGGGCGCCACCCGCGAGTACCTGGTGGTGGAGTACGCGCCCGCCAAGCGGGGCCAGCCCGGCGACCGGCTGTACATCCCGACCGACCAACTGGAGCAGATCACCAAGTACGTCGGCGGTGAGGCGCCCACCCTGCACCGGCTCGGCGGCGCCGACTGGACGAAGACGAAGGCCCGCGCCAAGAAGGCGGTCAAGGAGATCGCCGCGGACCTGATCAAGCTGTACAGCGCGCGGATGGCGGCCCCGGGGCACGGCTTCGGCCCGGACACCCCCTGGCAGCGGGAGCTGGAGGACGCGTTCCCGTACGCGGAGACCCCGGACCAGCTGACCACCATCGCCGAGGTCAAGGAGGACATGGAGAAGACGGTCCCGATGGACCGGCTGGTCTGCGGCGACGTGGGGTACGGCAAGACGGAGATCGCGGTGCGCGCCGCGTTCAAGGCGGTGCAGGACGGCAAGCAGGTGGCGGTGCTGGTGCCGACCACGCTGTTGGTGCAGCAGCACTTCGGGACCTTCAGCGAGCGGTACGCGCAGTTCCCGGTGAACGTGCGCGCGCTCAGCCGCTTCCAGACCGACACGGAGTCCAAGGCGACGCTGGAGGGGTTGCGCGACGGTTCGGTGGACGTGGTGATCGGTACCCACCGGCTGTTCGCCTCGGAGACCAGGTTCAAGGACCTGGGCCTGGTCATCGTCGACGAGGAGCAGCGGTTCGGCGTCGAGCACAAGGAGCAGCTGAAGAAGCTGCGGGCCAACGTCGACGTGCTGACGATGTCCGCGACGCCGATCCCGCGCACCCTGGAGATGGCGGTGACCGGCATCCGCGAGATGTCGACGATCACCACTCCGCCGGAGGAGCGGCACCCGGTGCTGACCTTCGTCGGCCCGTACGAGGAGCGGCAGATCGGCGCGGCGATCCGGCGCGAGCTGCTGCGCGAGGGCCAGGTCTTCTACATCCACAACCGGGTGGAGTCCATCGACCGGGCGGCGGCCCGGCTGCGGGCGATCGTGCCGGAGGCGCGGATCGCGACCGCGCACGGCCAGATGTCGGAGCAGACGCTGGAGCAGGTGGTCGTCGACTTCTGGGAGAAGAAGTACGACGTGTTGGTGTCCACGACGATCGTGGAGTCCGGGATCGACATCTCCAACGCGAACACCCTGATCGTGGAGCGCGGCGACAACTTCGGCCTGTCGCAGCTGCACCAGCTGCGCGGCCGGGTGGGCCGGGGCCGCGAGCGCGGCTACGCCTACTTCCTGTACCCGCCGGAGAAGCCGCTCACCGAGACCGCGCACGAGCGGCTGGCGACGATCGCGCAGCACACCGAGATGGGCGCGGGCATGTACGTGGCGATGAAGGACCTGGAGATCCGCGGCGCGGGCAACCTCCTGGGCGGCGAGCAGTCCGGCCACATCGCGGGCGTCGGCTTCGACCTGTACGTGCGGATGGTCGGCGAGGCGGTGGCGGACTACCGGGCGTCGCTGGAGGGCGGGGTGGAGGAGGAGCCGCCGCTGGAGGTCAAGATCGAGCTTCCGGTGGACGCGCACGTCCCGCACGACTACGCCCCCGGGGAGCGGCTGCGGCTCCAGGCGTACCGGTCGATCGCCTCGGCGAACACGGAGGCCGATGTCGCGGCCGTCCGGGAGGAGTTGACCGACCGCTACGGCAAGCTGCCGGAGCCGGTGGAGAACCTGCTGCTGGTGGCCGGGTTGCGGATGCTGGCCCGGGCCTGCGGGGTCGGCGAGGTCGTGCTCCAGGGCACCAACATCCGGTTCGCCTCGGTGGAGTTGCGGGAGTCCCAGGAACTGCGGCTGAAGCGGCTGTACCCGGGCTCGGTCATCAAGGCGGCGAGCGGTCAGCTGCTGGTGCCCCGCCCCAAGACGGCGAAGGTCGGCGGCAAGCCGTTGACGGGCCGCGAGCTGTTGGCGTGGACGGGCGAGTTCCTGGCGTCGATCCTGGGGTCCTGACGGGAGCGCCCGGTCGGGGAAGCCGCGCGGGCCGCCACCGGACGACCGGTGGCGGCCCGCGCGGCTTCCCCGTTCCCGCCCCTCACCGCCGAGGGGCGGTGCGCGCACCGGCGGGGGAGGCTTCCCAGGTCGGTTCGTCGCCGCTCACGGCACGGCGGCGGATCAGAAGTTCCCGTTCCCGATCAGTTCGCCGTCGGCGTCGTAGACGGTGACCAGGCCGCCGCCGTCCTCGGTCTTCTTCCACTCGGCGAAGGCGGAGGCCAGCAGCTTGGCGGGGCCGCTGCCGCTGCCCATGATGCCGCCGGTGTAGTCGGTGTAGACGTCGGCGGTGCTGAGGATGTCGTTGATGTCGTCGGCGCCCTGGACCTTGGTGACGTGGGAGACGGCGTCCTTCTCCTTGGGCGTGCCGTTCTCGTTCACGAACGCCTTGAAGCGGTCGGCCTGCGAGCCCTTCGCCGCGGCCTCGCCCTTCTCCTTGGCCTCCCCGCCGCCCGCCGAGTCCTTCTCCCCGGTACTCGCCGCGGCGGAGCTGTCCTTCTTGGCGCCCGTGCCCTCCTCCTCGGGGGTGCACCCCACCGCTCCGACCGCGGCGATGCCGACGATGAGGCCGATGGCGAGCGTCTTCCTGATGCCCATGAAGGGTCCCCTCCCACATGTGAAGGCCCCCGAACCGAGGTGCCATTCGTTCAGTGAGTCAATGACAACAGATGCTGTGAACCGAGTCAACATGAGTTCTTGTGAACTGGAAGTTCACGGCGTGAATGGATGGGTTGCAGGTGGCTAGGTATGCTCGGTGTCACATGGAGCACGGGGATGAGGGAGGTCGGCGGGTGCCCGACAACGCCACGGAGGTCACCGCCGCCGGGATCGCGCGACTCGCGGGGGTGGGCCGGGCCGCCGTCAGCAACTGGCGCCGCCGCCACTCCGACTTCCCCCGACCGGTGGGCGGCACCGAGACCAGCCCCTCCTTCGCCCTGGCCCACGTCGAGGAGTGGCTGCGCCGGCAGGGCAAGCTCGCCGAGGTGCCGCCCCGGGAACGGGTCTGGCAGCAGCTCGCCGGGCATCCCGCCGGTCCCGTCACCGCACTCGTCCACGCGGGCTGTGCCCTGCTGCTGGTGCGCGACCGCCCCACTGACTGGCTGGAAATCGCCGCCGCCTCCGACCGCCGGATGACGGAACTCCTCCCCGAGGCCCTGGCGAAGGTCATCGTCAGCCGCTTCGGAACCCACACCCCCGACGCCTCCGGGCGGCCGGGCTCCGGTTCACAGCCCGCGGCCTCCGACGCCGCCGTCACCCCGCCCACCGCCGAGGACCTCGCCCCCTCCGTACCGCTGCTGCGGGGGGTCGCCGACCTCGCCGCCGAACACGGCGCCCGCCAGACCTTCGAGTTCCTGCTCGGTCGTCACCTCGACGCCAACCCGCGGCAGTACACGCTCACCCCCACCGGACCCGCCGAACTCATGGCGGAACTCGCCGGCGAGGCCCGCACCGTCCTCGACCCCGCCTGCGGCACCGGCGCCCTGCTGCGCGCCGCCCGCACCCCCGGAGGCCGCCACGCCCGGTACGCCCAGGAGGCCGTCCCCGACCTCGCGGCGCTCACCGCCCTGCGGCTCGCGCTGCACGACGGGGCCGACGTGCACGCCCGGGCCGGCGACACCCTGCGCGCCGACGCCTTCCCCGGCCTGCGGGTCGACGCCGTCCTGTGCCACCCGCCGTTCAACGAACGCAACTGGGGACACGACGAACTCGCCTACGACCCGCGCTGGGAGTACGGCTTCCCGGCCCGGACCGAGTCCGAACTGGCCTGGGTGCAGCACTCCGTCGCCCATCTGCGCGACGGCGGCACCGCCGTGCTGCTGATGCCGCCGGCCGCCGCCTCCCGCCGCTCCGGCCGCCGCATCCGCGCCGACCTGCTCCGCCGCGGGGCGCTGCGGGCCGTCATCGCCCTGCCCGCCGGCTCGGCCCCGCCCTACAACATCCCCCTCCACCTGTGGGTGCTGCGCCGCCCCGTCGTCGGCCACCCCCCCGCCCACCCCGACGTCCTGCTCGTCGACGCCGCCGGGGACGCCCTCGACGGCCGCGCCCGGCCCGGCTGGTCGACCGTGCGGGACGCCGTCCTCGACGCCTGGCGCCCCTACGACCGCACCGGCACCGCCGAGGACCGGCCGGGGCTCAGCCGCTCCGTCCCCGTCGTCGAACTCCTCGACGACGACGTGGACCTGGCCCCCGCCCGCCACCTGCCGCCGCCGGCCGCGGGCGGCGGGGCCGCCGAACTCGCCGCCGTCCACCGCCGCCTCGGCGACACCCTGAAACTCACCGCGGAGCTCGCCCCGCCCCCGCCGCCGTCCGAGGCGGACCCCGGGGTCCGCTGGCCGCTGACCACGATCGGCGAACTCGCCCGCGCCGGCGCGGTGGTGCTGCGCACCGCGACCGTCCACGCCCCGCCGACCACCACCGGCACCACCCCGCCGGACCGGGACCCCGGCGGCGGTCGCACCCCCGTCCTCACCGACCACGACGTGCTCGCCGGCGCCGCCCCCTCCGCCGAACTGCCCGCGGGCGAACTCCCCGAGGACGCCGTGCTCACCGAAGCCGGCGACGTGGTGGTGCCCGTCCTCGGCGGCGGCGCGGTCGCCCGGGTCGTCGCCGAGGACGCCACCGGCGCCGCCCTCGGCCGCAACCTGACCCTGCTGCGCCCCGACCCGACCGCCCTCGACCCCTGGTTCCTCGCCGGCTTCCTGCGCGGCACCGCCAACAACCGCCAGGCCAGCAGCTACGCCTCCACGGCCACCCGGCTCGACGTGCGCCGGATGCAGGTGCCCCGCATCCCGCTGGACCAGCAGCGCCGCTACGGCGACCGGTTCCGGGCGCTGGCCGCCTTCGAGGACGCGCTGCGCCTGGCCGGGGCGCTCGGCGAACGCCTGGTGCGCGGCATGCACGACGGCCTCACCGACGGAACGGTCCCCCCGGACGCCCTACCCGGCGGGGACGGCGCCCCGGCCGGCCGGCGGAGCTGAAACCGGACCGGCGTCCGGGGGTGCAGCCCCCCGGGCGTCCGGTCGAACCCCCGTGAACCGTAACGTTTCGCCACGGGACGGAGTTCGGGTTCCCGACATCGGCGGATCCGCCGCCGGATACGGCCTATACGCTCGGACCCGCACCGCATCCGCAGGACCCCACGGCGCCGCCCGGCGGCCCGGCCCGACAGGAGAGCCATGTACGGCACCCCACCGCAGCAGCCCCCGCGGCCGGCGAACGGGTCGCTCATCGCGCTCCGGGTGCTGTTCGTGACGCTGGCCGTGGGCAGTTGCGGCCTGCTCGGCTGGACGGCCCTGCTAAGGGTCGCCGTCGTCACCCGCTCCCGGCGCGACTGGCAGTACTTCTCCCTCGCGCTCGCGGTGCTCCTCGTGGGGTTCGCCATGGTCGCCGCGGACCGGACGGAGAACCTCGACACCTGGCACGGCAACACCGGCCTGGCCGTCCTGCTGCTGTCGAGCCTCGCCTGCGCCGGCTACTTCCTGTACGCCGACATCCGCCACTTCCGGACGGTCCCCGGCCCGTGGCCCGCCGCGGTGCCGCCCGCGGCCCCGATGGCCGGCTACGGCTACCCCCCGACCGCGCACCCCGGCCCCCCGGCCGCCCCGCACTCCGTCACCCACCCGGCGGCCCCCGTACCCCCGTACCCGGGCCCCGGCCCGGTGACCGTGCCCCCGGCGCACTCCCCGAGCCCGCCGCCGGTGCCGCCCCCCGCGCCCGGCCGCATCGACCAGGTCCGCGCCGAACTCGACGAGCTCAGCGACTACCTGCGCCGCCAGGAACCCGACCGCGGCGACCCGCGCAACCGCGGAGGGGACGCCTGGTGACCGGACGCGTCGTCGCCGACCGCTACGCGCTCTCCACCCTCATCGGCCAGGGCGGCATGGGTCAGGTCTGGACCGCCTACGACCAGCGTCTCGACCGCCGGGTCGCGGTCAAGCTGCTCCGACCCGACCGGGTCACCGGCCCCGGCAGCGCCGAGACCGAGGAACTGCGCCGCCGCTTCGTGCGCGAGTGCCGCATCACCGCCCAGGTCGACCACCCGGGGCTGGTCACCGTGCACGACGCCGGCAGCGAGGACGACGACCTCTACCTCGTGATGCAGTACGTCGACGGCGCCGACCTCTCCGACCACCTCGCCGAACACGACCCCTACCCCTGGCCCTGGGCGGTCGCCGTCGCCGCCCAACTGTGCGCGGTGCTCTCCGCCGTGCACGCCGTGCCGATAGTCCACCGCGACCTCAAGCCCCGCAACGTGATGGTCCGCCAGGACGGCACCGTCACCGTGCTCGACCTCGGCGTCGCCTCCGTCATGGACTCCGACACCACCCGCCTCACCCACACCGGTTCCCCCATCGGCAGCCCCGCCTACATGGCGCCCGAGCAGGCCATGGGCGGCGCCGTCGGCCCCTACACCGACCTGTACGCGCTCGGGGTGCTGCTGCACGAACTCCTCAGCGGTGACGTGCCCTTCGCCGGCTCCACCGCGCTCGGCGTGCTCCACCGCCACCTCTACGAACCACCGCTCCCGGTCCGCCGACGCCGCCCCGAGGTCCCCGAGGCCCTGGAGTCCCTGGTGCTCCGCCTGCTCTCCAAGGACCCCCAGCACCGCCCGGCCAGCGCCCAGGAGGTGTACGAGCACCTGCTGCCGCTGCTCCCACAGCGCGGCGCCCCGACCAGCGCGCCCCTCGACCCCACCCGCCCCTTCCTGCGCCCGCACGCCCCCTGGCCCGACCGCGCGGTCACCCCCGCGCCCCGCCCCGCGGCCCCCGCCCCGCCCGTCGCCGCACCGAGCGCGGGCACCACCGGCCCCGGCCGCCCCGACGTGGCGGTGGCCGTCGACGAGGTCAAACGCCTGCTCGGCGAGGGCCGGATCACCCAGGCCGTCGACATCCTCGGCGCGATCCTGCCCGCGGCCGCCGCCCAGCACGGCGAACGGTCCCCCGTGGTGCGCACCCTGCGCAAGCAGTACGCGGCCACCCTCATGGACGACGGCCAGTACCGGCGCGCCCTGCCCGAACTGCACCGCCTCGCCGAGGACCGGGCCGCCGAGGCCGGCCCCGCCGACCCCCAGGCCCTGCGCTTCCGCTACGACGCCGCGCACTGCCTGGAGCAACTCGGCGAACCCGCCGCCGCGCTCGCCGAGTACCGCGCCCTGCTGCCGCACTTCGAGCACCACGACAACCCGTACGCCCAGAACCCCTACACCGCCGCCGACCCGGACCTGCCGTTCGAGATCCGGCGCCGCATCGGGCACCTGCTGCTCGCCCTCGGCGACCGGACCGCGGCCCACGACACCCTGGTGCGGCTGCTGCACGACGCCACCGGACGGCACGGACCCGGCCACCCGATCCCGGTGGAGGTCCAGCGCACCCTCCAGTGGTTGGGCCAGGTCAGGGGCTGACCGGCCGCCGCCGCCCACGCGGCGCGCACCGGGTGACACGCGTACCCCGGCCGTCGGCGGCTCGTTGGTGCATCGGGGCCGGCCGCCACTTCGGCGGAATCAGGTCTGCCGAACCAGTGGCCGAACCACCGGCCACTGCCTACCATCGATCACCGCTGGACTTTGTGCACCGAAGCACAATCTCGCCGCCGGGAGGCTCCTTTGCACCGCCGCCGTCGCACCGCAGTCACCCTCTCCGCCGCCGCCCTGCTCGCGGCGACCCCCCTGCTCACCGCCTGCGGCAACGACGCACGGCCGGGCGCGGCGGCCGTCGTCGGCGAGCAGCGGATCACCGTCGAACAGCTGGAGGGCAGGGTCAACGCGGTGCGCGCCGCCCAGCGCACGGCGATCGAGGACGACGCCCAGTACGCGCAGGTCCTCGCGGGCTCCGGCGAACTGACCCGCACCACCCTGCACACCATGGTGCTGGACCGGGTGCTGGCCCGGGCCGCGCACGACGCCGGGGTCGGCGTGACCCGCAAGGACGTCCAGCAGCTGCGCAAGGAGTTGGCCCTCGATGCCGGCGGCGAGGAGGGGCTCCAGGCCGCCTGGCTCCAGCAGTACAACGTGCCCCCGAGCCAACTCGACGCCAGCCTGCGCACGGAGGTCAGCGCACAGAAGCTCGCCGAGGCGCTGGGCGCGGACACGAACACCCCGGCCGGCCAGCGGACCTTCTGGAAGGCGCTCGGGAACGCCTCCGACGCGCTCGGTGTCCGCCTCAACCCCCGCTACGGCACCTGGGGCGTCGCCGAGAACGGCCGCATCGGCCGGGTGGACGCGCCCACTCCGTGGGTGCGCGCGGTGAGCGAGCCGGACCCCGGGGCCACCGTCCTCTGACGCCGCCCGCCCCGCACCGGCGGGGCACCGCGCGGTGGGCTAGGTTCGTCGGGTGAGGGAGAACGACACCGACGCCGATCAGCGCGGACCCGGCGGCGCGCCGGGCCGCGTCGTCCTGGTCACCACCAGCCACCGGGTGGCGCCCGGACTGCTGTCCTGGCCCGCCTGGCAGGTACTGCGCACCGCCGACCGCGTGCTCTGCGCGGACCCCGACCACCCCCAGCTCCCCTATCTACGGGAGGCGGGGGTGACGGTGGAGGCCGTCGAGCCCGACGCCCGGGACCTGGTCGACGCGGCGGCCGGCCGCACGGTGGCCGTCCTCGCCCGGGACGAGGGGGAGCCCCGGCTCACCGACGGACTGGCCCGCCTCGCCGGCTCCGGCCGCACCGTCATGCCGGAGCTGGAGTTGCTGCCCGCCTCCTACGACCTCCCCGGCGCCCGGCTGCTGGACGTCGTGCAGGTCATGGACCGCATCCGGCTGGACTGCCCCTGGTCGTCCCTGCGCACCCACCGCGGCCTGGCCCGGCACGCCGTCGAGGAGGCGTACGAACTCGTCGAGGCCATCGAGACCGACGACCGGGACGAGCTGCGCGAGGAACTCGGCGACGTCCTCCTCCAGGTGGTCTTCCACGCCCGCATCGCCCAGGACGACGCGGAACGGCCGTTCTCCATCGACGACGTGGCCGCCGGGCTCGTCACCAAACTGGTCCACCGCCATCCGCACCTCTTCGGCGACGCCACCGCGACCACCCCCGAGGAGGTCCAGGCGCTCTGGCTGAGCACCAAGGCCGAGGAGAAGCACCGGCGCACCTCCGTCACCGACGGCGTTCCGCTGGCCCAGCCCGCCCTCGCCCTCGTCGGCAAGCTCGCCGCCCGGGTCGGCTCCGCGGGCCTGGAGGTCCCCGTGCCCACCGGTGAGGGCCTCGGCTACGCGCTGCTGGCGCTGGCCGTCCGCGCCCAGGACGAGGGCGTCGACCCGGAGACCGCGCTGCGGGCCGCAGCCCGCAGCTACCGGGACGCGATCCGCGCCGCCGAGGGCGCCTGAGGTGACCGGGACGTCCGGGGGCGCGCCGACCGGGCCCGCCCTGTTCAGCTGGGAGTTCGCGACCGATCCGTACCCGGCGTACGCCTGGCTGCGGGAGCACGCCCCGGTGCACCGCACCCGACTGCCGAGCGGGGTGGAGGCGTGGTTGGTCACCCGCTACGCCGACGCCCGCCGCGCCCTCGCGGACGGTCGGCTCAGCAAGAACCCGGAGCACCACGACGAGCCGGAGCACGCCAGGGGTCGGACCGGCATCCCCGGCGAGCGCAAGGCCGAGTTGATGACCCACCTGCTCAACATCGACCCGCCCGACCACACCAGGTTGCGGCGCCTGGTCTCCAAGGCGTTCACCCCGCGCCGGGTGGCCGCGTTCGCACCCCGGGTACAGCAGTTGACGGACCGCTTCATCGACGACTTCGCCGCCCGCGGCGAGGCCGACCTCATCCACGAGTTCGCCTTCCCGCTGCCCATCTACGCCATTTGCGATCTGCTGGGGGTGCCCGCCGAGGACCAGGACGACTTCCGCGACTGGGCCGGGATGATGATCCGGCACGGCGGGGGCCCGCGGGGCGGGGTCGCGCGCAGCGTGAAGAAGATGCGCGGCTACCTGGTGGACCTGATCCACCGCAAGCGGGCCGACCCGGGCGAGGACCTGATCTCGGGGCTGATCCGGGCGTCCGACCACGGCGAGCACCTCACCGAGGGCGAGGCCGCGGCGATGGCGTTCATCCTCCTGTTCGCGGGGTTCGAAACGACCGTCAACCTGATCGGCAACGGCACGTTCGCCCTGCTCACCCACCCCGAACAGCGCGCGCTGCTGCAAGGGTCGCTGAACGACGGGACCGCCGGGAGCACCGGGCTGTTGACCACTGCGGTGGAGGAACTGCTGCGCTACGACGGCCCCGTGGAGATGGCCACCTGGCGGTTCGCCACCGAGCCGCTGCGGCTGGGCGGGCAGGACGTCGAGCGGGGGGACCCGGTGCTGGTGGTGCTGGCCGCGGCCGATCGCGACCCGGCCCGCTTCGACCGCCCCGACCACCTCGACCTGACCCGCCGCGACAATCCGCACCTGGGCTACGGCCACGGCATCCACTACTGCCTGGGCGCTCCGTTGGCCCGTCTGGAGGGGCAGACCGCGCTGGCCACCCTGCTACGCCGGTTGCCGGACCTCGAACTGGCCGCGGCTCCGGAGGAACTGCGCTGGCGCGGGGGTCTGATCATGCGCGGGCTACGGACGTTGCCGGTCCGGTTCACCCCGCGCTGAGGCGGCATTCCGCCCGACGGGGTGCACTCCGGTGGGTATCCGTCGGTGTTCCGCACCGGGTGCATAACGGTCGGGAACGGCGCCAACCGCCTCGCCTACGTGTCAACCCGCTTGTTGACCAGGGAAGTTGGCGCCCGGTGGCCGGTGGGTCGGGTCATCCCCCAGATAGGGGAGGGGGGCGAGTTCCGTGACGAGTGGTGTTGATGTGACATCACATCCGTGATGTTCGCGTGATCTGTGCTGCATTAACTTGTGACAAGCGTTCGACTCCGGTTACGTTCACGACGACTTCGGCGGCCTCCAACCGCCGCGGGTCGGTCCCCGTTGTCGCACGAAAGGCCACCGCATGCTCTCCGGGAACGGTCGTCATCGACGCCCCCGTCAGGCCCCCGCTCTGGTCGTCGCGGCAGGGGTCACCAGCTCCGCGATCGCCCTGCCGCTGCTGGGCGCCACGGGCGCGAGCGCGGCGGAGGCCGCGACCTGGGACCGGCTGGCGGAGTGCGAGAGCGGCGGTGCCTGGAGCGCCAACGACGGCAACGGTTTCTACGGTGGGCTCCAGATCGGCCAGGAGGCCTGGGAGAAGCACGGCGGCCTCTCCTACGCGGTCAGCCCCGACCAGGCCAGCCGCTCCCAGCAGATCGCGGTCGGCGAGCGCATCCTCGCCGCGCAGGGACCCGCCGCATGGCCGGGTTGCAGCGCGGCCGTGGGGCTCGACAAGGGCGGCCCGGCGGCCGAAGTGGACCCGGGCGGTCCGGTGCAGCCCGGCAAGAAGAGCGGCAGCGTCTCCGACGGGGTGTCGGCCGGAGTGACCTCGGGCAAGACGGACGCCTCCCTCTCCACCGCCGACCGGCCGAAGCCGGAGAACGAGTCCGGTGCGTCCAAGGCGCCCACCACCGACCCCTCGGAGGTGCCGAGCTCCTCGGGCACCACCCCCTCGTCGCCGGCCTCGCCCTCCGACTCCCCGTCGTCCCCGTCGTCCTCGCCGGACGAGGGCTCCTCCGAGACCCCCGGCTCCTCGCCGTCGACCGATCCGACCGCTCCGTCCTCGCCCGGTACGGAGAGTCCCGGTCAGACCCCGGGCGAGGGCACCGGAACCGAGTCCGGCGAGCCGGGTGCGACGCCCTCGACCGAACCGTCCGGCACCACCGGCGCCACCGGCGCCACCGAAGCGGGCACGGCGGAGGCCGAAGCCGAGGCCGGCACCGGCCGCCACCGGGGCGAGGCGGCGACCGAGGAGGCCACCGCCTCCCGGAGCGAGGAGAGCATCGGCAAGCACGCCTCCCGCAGCACGGAACGGGAGGCGCTGGACGCCTCGTACACCGTCAAGTCCGGTGACAACCTGTCGGCCATCGCCGACTCCCAGGGCGTCGAAGGGGGTTGGGCCGCGCTCTACGACGGCAACAAGGACACCGTGGGGGGCGACCCGCACCACATCGTGCCCGGTCAGAGCCTCGACCTGGCGCCCGAAAAGCCCGAGAAGAAGCAGTAGTTCGACACCTAATGTCCTAATTTGGCGCGTGGGGTGGAAGTGAGACATGGGTCTCATCGGACGTCCATGGCTTTGAGTTTCACCCCCGCCCATGCATACGGTCAGTGCCGTTCGCTGATGCGGACACCGATCGCCGTCACGCCGAATCCTGCCGACGGTGGCTCGGGACCAGTCGTCGCGTGAAGCGCCGTTGGCAGGAGCGGGGGAACCAAGGTAAGCGCCGAACGGGCCGGCCTCGGGAGTCGAAACGGGACTCCCGACGGGCCACCGGACGGCTAGGGGTGGAGCCGCGCGTCAGGCGCGGCCGGGCACTCACTCGGCCCGAACCCGACAGCTCACCTCGTAGGCGTCGGTGAGGGGATGACTCATGCTGTTCTCCGGCAAGGGCAAGCACCGCAAGCCCGGCAAGGCCACCCGAATCGTCACCGTCGCGGGTGTGACCGGTGCGGCCGTGGCCGCCCCGCTGATGACGGCGACCAGCGCGTCGGCCGCCACCGCCGCCGAGTGGGACCGCGTCGCCCAGTGCGAGTCGGGCGGCAACTGGTCCATCAACACCGGCAACGGTTACTACGGCGGCCTCCAGTTCTCCGCCTCCACCTGGGCCGCCTTCGGCGGCACCAAGTACGCGCCCACCGCCAACCTGGCCTCCAAGGCGCAGCAGATCGAGATAGCCGAGAAGGTCCTCGCGGGTCAGGGCAAGGGCGCCTGGCCGAGCTGCGGCGTCGGCCTGTCCAACGCCCCCTACGGCGGCGGCGCCGCCGTGCCCCAGCAGCAGGCCGCCCCCAAGCCCCAGCCGCAGCAGACCGCGCCGCAGCAGCAGGCCGCCCCCAAGCAGCAGACCGAGCAGCGCGCCGCCCGCACCCAGGACCGCGCCCCGGCGGCCCAGCCCGCGCAGCCGGCCCAGCAGGCGAAGCCCGCCGCTCCGGCCAAGACGGTCCAGACCCCGACCGGCAAGAAGGTGCAGAAGGGCGACGGCGAGTACAAGGTCGTCCAGGGCGACAGCCTGAGCGCCATCGCCGAGGCCGAGGGCGTCAAGGGCGGCTGGCAGCGGCTGTTCGAGCTGAACGACGACATCATCGACGACGCCGACTTCATCTACCCGGGTCAGCAGCTCCACCTCTCCTGACCCCGCGCCGGGGACCCGCTCCCGCCGCCGCGCCGCCCCATCGGTGCGCGCGCCGGGCGCCGGGCACGCCCCGGTCGTTCGGACCACCCCAGGCTCCGGCCCGCCCCGGCCGCGAGCCGCACCCCCCGGTCGAGCCGCGCCCCGGCCCGACCGGGACCCGTCCCCTCGGGTCAGTCCGCCCCGGTGCACGATCCCCGCGCCGGGGCGGAGGTGTGTCCGGGAGCCCCCGGAAATCCGACACGCCCGGGGCTCAAGTGAAGCCCCGGGCACCCATTTGTTTGCGGACGGAACAATTTGGTTTCCGTTTGTCCACAGGGCGGGCGGCCGAGTGGCCGACCTCCCCGGGGCCGTTAGGCTCAGGGGCGGCGGGACCACCGGCCCCGCATACTCGCGTCACATCCCAGAAGGAGATGCTCGTGCCGTCCATCGACGTCGTCGTAGCCCGGGAAATCCTGGACTCCCGAGGCAATCCCACGGTCGAGGTCGAGGTCGGCCTCGACGACGGCAGCACCGGCCGTGCCGCCGTTCCGTCCGGCGCCTCCACGGGCGCCTTCGAGGCCCTCGAACTGCGGGACGGCGACGCCAACCGCTACGGCGGCAAGGGCGTCGAGAAGGCCGTCCTCGCGGTCATCGAGCAGATCGGTCCGGAGCTCGTCGGCTACGACGCCACCGAGCAGCGCCTGATCGACCAGGCGATGTTCGACCTGGACGCCACCCCGGACAAGTCCTCGCTCGGCGCCAACGCCATCCTCGGCGTCTCCCTCGCCGTCGCGCACGCCGCCTCCGAGGCCAGCGACCTGCCGCTGTTCCGCTACCTGGGCGGCCCCAACGCGCACCTGCTGCCGGTGCCGATGATGAACATCCTGAACGGCGGCTCGCACGCCGACTCCAACGTGGACATCCAGGAGTTCATGATCGCGCCGATCGGCGCCGAGTCCTTCTCCGAGGCCCTGCGCTGGGGCACCGAGGTCTACCACACCCTGAAGAAGGTGCTGAAGGCCAAGGGCCTGAACACCGGCCTCGGCGACGAGGGCGGCTTCGCCCCCAACCTCGGCTCCAACCGCGAGGCCCTCGACCTGATCCTCGAAGCGATCAAGGAGGCCGGTTACACCCCCGGCCAGCAGGTCGCCCTCGCCCTCGACGTGGCCGCCTCCGAGTTCTACAAGGACGGCGTGTACGTCTTCGAGGGCAAGGAGCGCACCGCCGCCGAGATGACCGACTACTACGCGGAGCTCGTCGACGCGTACCCGCTGGTCTCCATCGAGGACCCGCTGTTCGAGGACGACTGGGCCGGCTGGAACGAGATCACCAGCCGCCTCGGCGACAAGGTCCAGCTCGTCGGCGACGACCTGTTCGTCACCAACCCCGAGCGCCTGGCCCGCGGCATCGAGGAGAACTCCGCGAACGCCCTGCTCGTCAAGGTCAACCAGATCGGTTCGCTCACCGAGACCCTGGACGCCGTGGAGCTCGCCCAGCGCAGCGGCTTCAAGTGCATGATGAGCCACCGCTCCGGCGAGACCGAGGACGTCACCATCGCCGACCTCGCCGTCGCCACCAACTGCGGCCAGATCAAGACCGGCGCCCCGGCCCGCTCCGAGCGCGTCGCCAAGTACAACCAGCTGCTGCGCATCGAGGAGATCCTCGACGACGCCGCCGTGTACGCCGGCCGCAGCGCCTTCCCCCGCTTCAAGGGCTGATCGGCACGAGCCGCGCGGCCACCCCCGTCCGGGCCCCCGACCGGGAACCGGCGAGGGTGGCTGCGTACGTCCCCGCACCCGGTCCCGTACCGTGTGCGGGGACGTACGCACATCACGGGAGTGACGGGGAGGCCGAGAGATGGCCGTCAAGGACCGGGACCGGTTCTCGACCGCGACCAGGCTGCGGGTGCTCGGCGAGCAGACCGCCGCCCGGGTCTACCGCTCCCAGACCCGCCGTCAGGCGCGCCGCTCCCGCCTCACCGGCCGGGCCGCCCTGCTGACGCTGGTGGTGTGCACCCTGGCCGTCGCCCTCGCCCTCCCGCTGCGCCAGTACGTCTCCCAGCGGGCCGAGATCGCCGACCAGCTCCAGGACCGCGAGGACGCCCGCGCCCGCGTCGAACAGCTCCGGGACGCCAAGGCCCGCTGGCAGGACGACGCCTACGCCGAGCAGCGGATCAGGGAGCGGCTGCACTACGTGCTCCCCGGTGAGATCGGCTACACCATCGTGGACCCGCGGTCCGCGCAGGATCCGCGCGCCGACCGCGGCTCGGCCGACCGCGCCTGGTACGCCACCCTGTGGGGCGGCCTCGACCGGGCGGACCGGCCGGAGGGCACGGGCCGAGCGACGCGGGAGTCCCCGGCCCCGTCCCCCTGACCGTCCGTCCGCACCCCTCGACGGCCCGGGAACCCCCGGGCCGTGCCCGAAACCGAAAGACACAGCCCCAGGCATGGAAACCGCTCCGCCGACCACCCCGCGCACCGAGCCGACCGAAGCCGACGTCTCGGCCTTCCGGGAGCAGCTCGGACGCCCCCCGCGGGGCCTGCGCGCCATCGCGCACCGCTGCCCCTGCGGCCTGCCGGACGTCGTGGAGACGGCTCCGAGGCTGCCGGACGGGGCCCCCTTCCCGACGCTCTACTACCTGACGTGCCCGCGCGCCAACTCGGCGATCGGCACGCTGGAGGCCAGCGGTCTGATGAAGGAGATGACCGAACGCCTGGGCACCGACCCCGAACTGGCCGCCGGCTACCGGGCCGCGCACGAGGACTACCTCCGGCGACGCGACGAGATCGAGGAGTTGACCGGCTTCCCCAGCGCCGGGGGCATGCCCGACCGCGTGAAGTGCCTGCACGTCCTGGTGGCCCACTCGCTGGTGTCCGGGCCCGGGGTGAACCCCCTCGGCGACGAGGCGCTGGCCCTGCTGCCCGAGTGGTGGCGCAAGGGCCCGTGCGTGATGCCCGCGGTCGAGGGCGCCTTCGACGCCGGGGCCAACGGCGGCGGCCTCACCGGTCCCGCGGACGCCGGGGACGACCGATGACCCGGGTCGCCGCGATCGACTGCGGCACCAACTCCATCCGGCTGCTGGTGGCGGACGTGGACCCGGTGACGGGCGCCCTCACCGACCTCGACCGCCGGATGACCATCGTCCGCCTCGGCCAGGACGTGGACCGCACCGGTCGGCTCGCCCCCGAGGCCCTGGAACGCACCTTCGCCGCCTGTCGTGAGTACGCGGCCGTCATCGAGGAGCACGGCGCGCGGCACCTGCGCTTCGTCGCGACCTCGGCCAGCCGGGACGCCGAGAACCGCGAGGAGTTCGTGCGCGGGGTGCGCGGGATCCTCGGCGTGGACCCGGAGGTGATCACCGGTGACCAGGAGGCGGAGTTCTCCTTCGTCGGCGCCACCGGCGGCCTGACCGGACGCAGCGACCTGCCGGGTCCGTACCTGGTGGTGGACATCGGCGGCGGCTCCACGGAGTTCGTCGTCGGCGAGGACCGGGTGCGCGCCGCCCGCTCGGTGGACGTCGGCTGCGTCCGCATGACCGAACGCCACCTCGTCCACGAGGGCACCGTCACCGATCCGCCGACCCCGGCGCAGGTGGCCGCGATCCGCGCGGACGTCGAGGCGGCCCTCGACCTCGCGGAGCGGTCCGTGCCGCTGCGCGAGGCCCGCACCCTGGTCGGCCTCGCCGGTTCGGTGACCACGGTCGCCGGCATCGCCCTGGACCTGCCGGAGTACGACTCCACCGCGATCCACCACGCCCGCGTCCCCTACGCCCGGGTCCGCGAGATCACCGAGCGCCTGCTCACCGCCACCCACGCCGAGCGCGCGGCCATCCCGGTGCTGCACCCGGGCCGCGTGGACGTCATCGGACCGGGCGCCCTGGTGCTGCTGGCGATCATGGAACGCGTCGGCGCGGACGAGGTCGTCGTCAGCGAGCACGACATCCTCGACGGCATCGCCTGGTCCTTGGCCTGATCGCCTACAGGTCGCGGGCGCGGACGACTTCGAGACGGCAGCGGCGAGCGGCTCCCACGACGCGAACCCGGAAGGGGCTCCTCTCGCCGCATTCCCGGGGAATTTCCCTCAGGTTCCTTGCCCGCTCGCCTTGTTGACACGTTTATGTGCATCCGGTCCGCGAGGGCGTTTCCCGTCGAGCGGCCGGTGCCTGCGGGGCCGGCCCCCGACATATCTGGAATGGCCGACTCCGGGCTTGCCGAATTTCCTTTCCCGTGAAGATCGAATCCCCATCTTGAGGCGATTCGTACGACGGGTACTATTGCTGCGCACTCGTTCGGCGGCGAAAGACGAATCCCGGCCAGGACGTCGATGAGCAGCCGCCATCGGTAACGGGGGCCCAGGACATCGGGGTCCGCTCCACGGTGACGACGCCGGTCCCGACCGGGACGGCGGGCCGGTTCCGGACAGGAGGCGAACACTGAAGAGCGTCGCGGAGACCGTCGGATGACACAGCACCAGGAAGCCCCTGCACCCCCGACCGCGATCCCCGCAGAACAGCGACGCCGCAGAGTCCGCGTCCCCGGCTTCCTGCACGCGCCGAGGGCGCTGTGGCTCCTGGCCGCGGTGGCCTTCCTGGCCTACGCCACCCTCTCGATCCGCCGCTTCGTCCAAGTGGAGAGCGGCTCCTGGGACCTCGGGATATTCGTCCAGGTCGTCCGGTCGTACGCGGCCCTGGAAGCCCCGGTGTCCGACATCAAGGGCGTCGGATTCAACATTCTCGGGGACCACTTCAGCCCGATCCTGGTGCTGCTCGCGCCGCTGTACAAAATCTTTCCCAGCGCCATCACCCTGCTGACCGCCCAGGCCGCGCTGTTCGCGCTCTCCGTGGTGCCGATCACCCGCGCCGCGATCCGCGCCACCGACCGGACGAAGGGAATGATGCTGGGCTGCGCCTACGCCTTGTCCTGGGGCGTCCAGAGCGCGGTCTACTTCGACTTCCACGAAATATGCTTCGCCGTCCCGCTGTTGGCGTTCGCGGGGGAGCAACTCCTGCTGCGCCGCTGGTGGGCGGCCGCCCGGTGGCTGTTGCCGCTGCTCCTGGTCAAGGAGGACCTCGGGCTGACGGTGGCCGTGGCCGGCCTGTACGTGCTGGTCGAAGGGGGGCGCCGGGCGGGGGCGGTGCTGCTCGTCGCGGGGCTCGCGGGGTGCGCCGTCATCGTGCTGGTCCTGATACCGGCGGTGAACAACGGCGGGAAGTACGAGTACTGGCGCAAGATGGACGAGGGCTCCTCGCTGGGCCCGGGGAACCTGGCCGGCCTCTTCCTCGACGGCACCGAAGCCAAACTGACCACCCTGCTCCTGCTGTTCGGCATCACCGCCTTCGTGGCCTTCCGCTCCCGCCTGGTCCTCCTCGTCGTGCCCACCCTGGGCTGGCGGTTCCTCTCCGGGGAACCCCACTACTGGAGCACCGACTGGCACTACGACGCGGTCCTCATGCCCCTGCTCTTCGTCGCCCTCCTGGACGGGGTCGCCCGCCTGCGACAGTCCCCGCGCCCCTGGCTCAGGGGCTACGCGGCGGGCACCGTGCCGGCGGTCCTCGCGGTGGCCCTCACCCTGTGCGGCCGGTTCCCGATCGCCCAGCTCGCCTCCCCGGACACCTACCGCGCCTCGGACCGTGCCGCATCGGCGGCCCAGGTGGTCGCCCGGGTGCCCGCCGGGGCGACCGTGGAGACCAGCGGCGGCATCCTGTCGCACCTGGTGGACCACGCCCGGGTGCTGTGGGTGGGTGCCGCGGCCCCCCTGCTGCCCGAGTACGTCGTCGTCGACCTGGGGGGATGGAACCCGGCGTCGGACGGCGACTACGTCGGCTACGCGGAACGGGCGCACCCGGGGGCCTCGTACACCACGGTCTTCCGGGACCGCCACTACGTGGTGCTCCGGGAGCAGGACGCCCGCCGGCACTGAACGCCCCGCGTTCCCGCCCCCGGAAGAGGGCTTCCGCGCCGCTCGGAAGGACTCCGAACCCGCCGTTCCGGGCCGTTCGGGACACCCTCCGGGAGAAAGTTCGTGAAGTTCTTCACAAGGAAAAAGTGCCAGGCGAGGGCCCTGAAGCCCCCCGAGACCCCCCGCTACGGGTCCAAGGTCCCGAGTCGGGTGACTGTGGGGTGTTCCAGGCGTGTTACGCGCGCCGGGCGCGCGGGGGTGAAGGGGACCGTGCCGAGGGTCTGCGGTGCAGCTCAGACGGTGTTGACAGGGGTGTCCCAACGTATCGGGAACGGTGCGGGTTCCCCCGGGTCCGCATGACCTCCATCACGTGGGTCGCGCACTATAGCAGAGGGTCCAACGAACCTTGTGAAGGGGCGCACGAAGTACCCCTCCCCACCGGGTGGATACTCGATGGCATGAGCACCACGGAGCGTCCCAGGATCCTCGTAGTAGGCGGTGGGTACGTCGGTCTGTACGCGGCGCGCCGCATTCTCAAGAAGATGCGGTACGGCGAGGCGACGGTCACGGTCGTCGACCCGCGGTCGTACATGACGTACCAGCCCTTCCTCCCCGAAACCGCCGCCGGCAACATCTCCCCGCGGCACGTCGTCGTTCCGCTGCGACGCGTGCTCCCCAAGGCGGAGGTCCTCACCGGCCGGGTCACCACCATCGACCAGGACCGCAAGGTCGCGACCGTCGCGCCCCTCGTCGGTGACGCGTACGAGCTGCCCTTCGACTACCTGGTGATCGCGCTCGGCGCCGTCTCCCGCACCTTCCCGATCCCCGGCCTCGCCGAGCAGGGCATCGGCATGAAGGGCGTCGAGGAGGCCATCGGCCTGCGCAACCACGTTCTGGAGCAGCTCGACAAGGCCGACTCCACGACCGACGAGGAGATCCGCCGCAAGGCGCTCACCTTCGTCTTCGTCGGCGGTGGCTTCGCCGGTGCCGAGACCATCGGCGAGGTCGAGGACATGGCCCGCGACGCGGCCAAGTACTACGGCAGCGTCTCCCGCGAGGACATGCGCTTCGTGCTGGTCGACGCGGCCGACAAGATCCTGCCCGAGGTGGGCCCCAAGCTCGGCAAGTACGGCAAGGACCACCTGGAGGGCCGGGGGGTCGAGGTCTACCTCAACACCTCCATGGAGTCCTGCGTCGACGGCCACGTGGTGCTGAAGAACGGCCTGGAGGTCGACGCCGGCACCATCGTGTGGACCGCCGGCGTCAAGCCCAACCCGGCGCTGGCGCGCTTCGGCCTGCCGCTGGGCCCGCGCGGCCACGTCGACACCCAGACCACCCTCCAGGTGCAGGGCAGCGACTACATCTGGGCCGCCGGCGACAACGCCCAGGTGCCGGACCTCGTCGGCCGCAAGGCCGGCAACCCCAACGCCTGGTGCCCGCCCAACGCCCAGCACGCGCTGCGCCAGGCCAAGGTCCTCGGCGACAACGTCATCTCCGGCATGCGGGGCTTCCCGCAGCAGGAGTACAGCCACGCCAACAAGGGCGCGGTCGCGGGCCTCGGCCTGCACAAGGGCGTCGCGATGATCGTCATGGGCAAGTTCAAGATCAAGCTCCGTGGCCGTCTCGCCTGGTACATGCACCGTGGCTACCACGGCATGGCCATGCCGACCTGGAACCGCAAGATCCGGGTCTTCGCGGACTGGACCCTCGCGATGTTCCTCAAGCGCGAGGTCGTGTCGCTCGGTGCGATCGAGACCCCCCGCGAGGAGTTCTACGAGGCCGCCAAGCCGACCCCGCCGCCCGCGGCGAAGCAGGAGGAGCCGGCCCAGGTCAGCGCCTGATCCGAGCCCGAGCACGTCCCGAGGGGCCGTCCGCCATCCGTGGTGCGGACGGCCCCTCGGCGCGTCCGGGCCCCGCCGGGCGGGGGACGCCCGGTGCTCCGGACCGTTCCGCCACCCGGAGGGCAGTGACGGAAAACCGACGGGGGAACCGGCGGCCGGGACGGTCCGACCCGGTCACCGGTGTTTACGTGGTGAGCGACCGTCAGCCGCCCGCCACGGAGGGACCCCGCGATGCCGTCCGCCGCCCACCGAATCCGCCGCCTCGCCGAGCGCCACCTCGACGCCCCCCTCCCGTTCCGCATCCGGGCCTGGGACGGAACGGAGTCCGATCCGTCCCCCACGACGCCCGACCGGAGCCCCGCCCCGCCGCCCCCCACCCTGGTGATCCGCCGGCGCAGGGCCCTGCGCCGGCTGCTGTGGAAGCCGGGGGAACTCGGGCTGGCGCGCGGCTGGGTCGCCGGGGAGATCGAGGTCGAGGGCGACCTGTACGCGGTGCTGGAGGCGCTGGCCGGGGTGCTGCACGGGCCGGAGGGGCGGGCCCCGGGCCCGCTCGCCCTGCTGCGCGATCCCGCGGTGCGGGCGGCGGCCCGCGAACTGGCCGCCCTGGCCGGCCCGCTGCCGCCGCCGCGCCCGCCCCGCGAGGAGCGCCACCGCACCCGCCGGCCGCACCTGCACACCCGCCGCAGCGACCGACGGGCCGTCAGCCACCACTACGACGTGGGGAACGACTTCTACGGGCTGGTCCTCGGCCCGTCCATGGTCTATTCGTGCGCCTACTGGGACGACCCCGCCCGTGCCGCGGGGGACCTGGAGGGCGCCCAACGGGCCAAACTGGAGCTGGTCGCCCGCAAACTGGGGCTGCGCCCCGGGGTGCGGCTGCTGGACGTGGGGTGCGGCTGGGGCTCCATGGCGCTGCACGCGGCGCGGGAGCACGGGGCCGCGGTGGTCGGGGTGACCCTGTCGCGGGAGCAGGCCGCCCACGCCCGGGAGCGGGTCGCCCGGGCGGGACTCTCCGACCTGGTGGAGATCCGCCTCCAGGACTACCGCGACGTCCACGACGGGCCCTACGACGCCGTCTCCTCGATCGGGATGGCGGAACACGTCGGAGCGGACCGCTACCTGGAGTACGCGCGTGACCTCCACGACCTGCTGCGGCCCGGCGGGCGGCTGCTCAACCACCAGATCTCCCGCCGTCCGCGGGGCGACGAGTCCGCCTACCGGCTGGACGAGTTCATCGACGCGTACGTCTTCCCGGACGGCGAGCTGGCACCGGTCGGCACCACGGTGGGCGTCCTGGAACGGGCCGGGTTCGAGGTCCGCGACCTGGAGTCGATCCGTGAGCACTACGCCCTGACCCTGCGCCACTGGGTGGGCAACCTGGAGGCCGGCTGGGCGCGCGCGGCCGCGCTCACCTCCCCGGGACGGGCCCGGGTGTGGCGGCTCTACATGGCCGCGTCCGCGCTGGCCTTCGAGCGCAACCGGATCGGCGTCAACCAGATCCTCGCCGTCCGCACCACCGGCTCCGGCGCGTCGGGGTTGCCGCTGCGCACCCGCAGTTGGACGGCCGACCCGCTGACGGCCGCCCCGCCGGCCGTCCCGCACGCCCCTGGCGCACGGGAGGAGCCGGCACCGGACGACCCGCTGCCCCTGCCGCGCTGAACCCCGCCGGACCGCGACGCGCGGAGCGCCCCGGCACCGGAGCGCCCCGGCACCGGAGGCGATCCGGTGCCGGGGCGGGAGGAGCCGCACCGGGAGGGGGGTCCCCGGCGGCTACTCCGTCTTGATGGCCGTCAGCATGTTCAGCTTGGCGGCGCTGCGCGCCGGCCAGAGCGCGGCCAGGGCGCCGACCAGGCCGGCCAGCAGCAGGAAGAGCCCGACGCGGCCGAAGGGGATCACCAGCTCGTAGCCGGGGATGCTGTCGCGGATCGTCTCGCCGACGGCCCAGCCGAGGAAGGAGCCGAGCGCGATGCCGACGACGGCGCCGTACATCGAGATCACGATGGCCTCCAGGCGGATCATCCGCTTGACGCGGGGCCGGTCCAGGCCGATCGCCCGCAGCATGCCGATCTCCTGCTGACGTTCGAAAACCGACATGGCCAGGGTGTTGACGACGCCGAGCACCGCGATGATCAGGGCCATCGCCAGCAGCCCGTACATGATGTTGAGCATCACGTTGATCACGCCGCCGAAGGTGTCGCGGATCTCCTGCTCGTCCTGCACGGCCACGGCCGGGTTGTCCCCGAGGGCGTCGATCAGCGCCTGCTTGTTGGCCTCGGTGGCGCCGCCCTCCATCTTGACCCAGATCTCGCGGATCTCCGGCCGCTCCTCGTAGGGGGCGAACATGTCGCGCGGGACGAGGTAGGGCGAGACGAACTCGTTCTCCTGGTAGACGGCCCCGATGGTCAGCTTTCGGACGTCCTTCTTGCCGTTGCCCTCGAAGGTGGCGGAGACGGTGTCCCCGGCCTTCCAGCCCTGCTCGTCGGCGGTCTTCCGGTCGACCGCGATCTGACCGTCGGCCAGGGTGTCGAGGGAGCCGTTCACGACCGGCAGGTCGAACACCTCGGCCACGCCCGCGGGGTCGATCCCGGAGGCCGCCCGGTGCTCGCCGTCGATGTCCAGGTACGCGGCCTGCTGCGAGGAGAACGCGGTCAGGCCCTCGGCCTTGGCGACCGCCGCCACCGCCGACTCGTCCAGGGAGTGCCCGCTGGCCATGGTGACCGCGTAGTCGCCCCGCAGGTTGTCGGTGGTGGTGCGGTCGATGGCCTGCCCGAGGGTGGCGCCGAGCACGGTCAGGCCGGTGACCAGGGTCAGGCCGATGGCGAGCGCCGAGGCGGTGGCCCCGGTGCGGCGCGGGTTGCGGACGGCGTTCTGCGCGGCGAGCTTGCCGGAGACCCCGAAGGTCTTCACCAGGAAGGGCCGGAAGACGGCGATGACGGGGCGGGCCAGTTGCGGGATGAGGACGATGACGCCGATGAGGGCCAGGAAGGCGCCCGCACCGATCATCATCCGGCCGGTCCCGCCGCCGGAGGAGGCGCCGCCCACGATGGCCAGCGCGCCGGCGCCGGTGAGTACCGAGCCGATGACGTTCCGCACCAGCAGGGACTTGGCGGTGGCGGCCGCGTGGACGCTGCTCATGGCGGCGACCGGCGGGATCTTCGCGGCGCGGCGGGCGGGTAGCCAGGCGGCGAGGACGGTGACGGCGATGCCGACGCCGAGTGCGGCGAGGACTGCGGTGGGGGAGATCACCAGGGGGCCGGCGGGGATCTTGACGCCCCAGGAGTCCATCGCGGTGCGCAGCCCGGTGGCGAGGCCGAGGCCGACGCCGAAGCCGATGGCGGAGGCCAGGGCGCCGACGAAGAGGGCCTCCAGGATGATGGACCGCTTGACCTGGCGGCGGGAGGCGCCCACGGCCCGCATCAGGGCCAGTTCCCGGGTGCGCTGGGCGACCAGCATGGTGAAGGTGTTGGCGATCAGGAAGATGCCGACGAAGAGCGCGATCCCGGCGAAGGCCAGCAGCATCGTGTTCATGTTGGTCATGCCGGACTCGATGTCCTTGGCCTCCTGGTCGGCCCACGCCTGCGCGGTCTTGGCCTTGGAGTCCTTGGGCAGCAGCGGTTCGACGCCCGCGAGGACGCGCTCGGCGGGGACGCCGGGCTCGGCGGTGACGGTCAGGTTCTGGAACCGTCCGGCCTGGAGGTACTGCCGCTGGGCCACGGCGGTGTCGAACAGGACGAGGCTGCCGCCCGCGTTCACGGCGCCGTCCTCGGTGGTGAAGATCCCCGCGAGGACGAACTCCTTGACGGGCCCGGTCGAGGCGACCCGGACGGTGTCGCCCACCTGGTACTTCCCCGCGTCGGCGGTGGCCTTGTCGAGGGCGATCTGATCCGCCTCGACCGGGCCGGTGCCCCGGGTGAAGTCGTAGGCGGCGTCCTTGCCGTCCTTGCCGGGGGCGAAGTTGCCGCCCTTGTTGGACCAGCCGCTGCCGATCAGTTCGCCGTCCTGGTCGGCGACCCCGGCGAAGCCGGAGACCCGGCCGGTGACCCCGGCGACCCCGTCCAGGCCCTCGATCTTCTTGAGGGTGGCGGCGGGGATGCCCGCTTCCTCCTCGTCCCCGTAGGGGCCCTCGACGGCGACGGCGATGTTGTCGTAGCTCTTGGCGGATTGGTTGCGGAAGGCGTTGCCGAGGGTGTCGGTGAAGACCAGGGTGCCGGAGACGAAGGCGACGCCGAGCATGACGGCGAGTACGGTCATCAGCAGCCTGGCCTTGTGCGCGAGGACGTTGCGCAAGGCGGTACGGAGCATGGGTGTGGTGTCCTGGGGTGTGGGCCGGGTGGCGGTGGTGTGGTGGGGGTGGTGGCCGGGCTGCGGGGGTGGGCCGTGGGGGTGGGCCGTGGGGTGGCTGGTGGGGTCAGCTGGTGCGGCCCTTGGCGTCGAAGGCCTTCATCCGGTCCAGTACGGCGTCGGCGGTGGGGGTGTGGAGTTCGTCGACGATGCGTCCGTCGGCGAGGAAGATGACGCGGTCTGCGTAGGAGGCGGCGACGGGGTCGTGGGTGACCATGACGACGGTTTGGCCGAGTTCGCGGACGGAGTTGCGGAGGAAGCCGAGGACTTCGGCGCCGGAGCGGGAGTCGAGGTTGCCGGTGGGTTCGTCGCCGAAGATGATGTCGGGGCGGGAGGCGAGGGCGCGGGCGACGGCGACGCGTTGTTGTTGGCCGCCGGAGAGTTGGGTGGGGCGGTGGCCGAGTCGGGCCCGGAGTCCGATCATGTCGATCACGGTGTCGAGCCACTGTCGGTCGGGCTTGCGGCCGGCGATGTCCATGGGGAGGGTGATGTTCTCCAGGGCGGTCAGGGTCGGCAGCAGGTTGAACGCCTGGAAGATGAAGCCGATCTTGTCGCGGCGGAGCTGGGTGAGCTGCTTGTCCTTGAGGCTGCCCAGCTCGGTCTCGCCGATCGTGACGGAGCCGCCGGTGAAGGTGTCGAGGCCGGCGACGCAGTGCATCAGCGTCGACTTGCCGGAGCCCGAGGGGCCCATGATCGCGGTGAACCGGGCCTGGTGGAAATCGACGCTGACCCGGTCCAACGCGACCACCTTGGTCTCGTCCTGGCCGTAAACCTTGCTGAGCTCGGTGGCACGCGCGGCCACGCCGGTGGCCCGGTCGGCGATGGAGTAGGTGGTCACGGGAGGAGGCTCCTGTCGGGGTCGGTGCGGTACGTCATTCATCTTGTCCGTTGATTCGCGCCGTGGAGTCAGCCGCTGTTCCCGTTCCGGGGACAGTCCTCAGACGGACCGGGCCCGGCGCCGTCATACCTGGGGAGGACCCCCGCATCCGCCCGGGGTCTGCCCGGGGGTGTCAGTGCCGCCGTGCACAGTGGGGCGCGGCCGGACCCCGCCGGGCCGGCCGCCGGGCGCCGTCGTCGACGGCGCCGGACCGAGCCGACGAGAGGACGGGCCACCGTGCCGGTCGACAACCAGAAGATCCACGAGCTCGCCGATTCCGGGCTCCTGGCGGGCATGTACGCCGACGACCACTTCCCCGACCACCTGGTCGACCGGGGCAAGGCGATCCTGCTGCGGCTCTGCGAGCGCATCGAGGCCGCACCGGTGGTGGACCTCACGGCGCTGTACGCCCTCACCGCGGTCGCGACCCGGGAGTTCAACGACCTGGAGTCCGCCTTCGACGCGGCGGGCAGCGAGTTCGAGACCGTGGCCCGCGAGGAGATCGGCGAGTCGTTCTTCCTCGTGGCCGAGGCCTACGGATTCGCGGACGCGGACCCCGAGCGGTTGATCGAGGAACGCAACTGGTGACCTCCCCGCCGGATGTCCGAGACGGGTCGTCCGGCTGTGTGTGGTGGTCTGGTGGAGGGTGCCAGAGGGACTCGTGTGGGTGATGTGAGGATCGCCGAGCTGACGACCCGTCGCATCCTGGTGGCCGAAACCCACGCGAACGACCGAACGACCCCCTACACGGACGGTGAAATCCCGTCATTCCACCGGCACGGCCGTGACCCGTCGATGACCACGATCTCCGGGTGCGAAGAGGAGGGCCCTGGTGTCTGATGCTCCCTCAGACCTCAATAAAATCAGACAACATCGGGCTGTGACTCGGCTGTTCGGACTACCCGTCCGGATAGGCTCGGACCCCTGGTCACGGCGCCACGGCCCGGGCCCGGATGGTGGAATGCAGACACGGCGAGCTTAAACCTCGCTGCCCCGCGCGGGGCGTACCGGTTCAAGTCCGGTTCCGGGCACTGATCTTCACATTCGCGACGGCCGGCGAGGCGGCCGACCCGCGGCCGGCGGCGCCTCGGGCCGGCGGCACCGGGTCGACGCGGTGGCACTCCCGCGGAGGCGGAGCCAGGGCTCGGCCCGAGCGACCCCGTCGGAGTCGAGACGCGGAGCCCCTCCGAGGGGCCGCAAAGGCTTCCGCGCGTCCGGGGGCGACGAGGCCGCCGCTCGACGTCCCTCCGAGCCCCACACCCGCACCACCCCGGACGGCCGGCGGCGGGACCATGGCCGAGGCTCCGCCGCCCTCCGGAAACCCCTGCGACAGGGCAGGACTTCGGGTCCGGTCGCATGTCCGCACCCGACGCCGCGAGGGAATTCTGCGGTGCATCCCGTCGAGGGGGCGGAGCGCCCCGACCTCGAACCGGAGTTGATCGGGAAGGAATCCCGGGGTCCGTGCTCCAGGCGGGCACGCCCGATCGCCTCCGTGCACGGGGAACGGGAAGCCTCGCCGCGTCGTTCTCCGGTAGGGGGGCGGGCCCGTTGTCGAATTCCGGATCCGTACGGGCTGCGGGAAGCAGACCTGATTTCGAGGCAAAGGCAAACCTATCCCGCCTGTTCCCGTCCATGGAATTTCCTGTTCCGGTGGAACCGTTCGGTGCGAACAAGAAGAACGATCGGCATCTTTCGGTAACTTGGGCGTCCGGGGTCGGAGCACGGAACTCCGTTTCCGGTGGTCAAATCACCCCGATACCGTGGTTCTCGGGCGCCGTGGTGACCACTTCTACCACCAGCCGTGCGCACTATTCATGGGATGTAACTCTTGGCGCGCACACGCCTGTTGAGGAAACGGAGCCCGTCGCTGCCGTTGTTCCCGTCGATCACCTCGGATACGTTCCACAGCGACAACGGCAATCACGAAAGAGGGAATCATGTTCAAGCGAAAGACCCTGGTTTCTGCCTTAGCCTCCGCTGCCATGGCCGGCGCCGGAGTGCTCGCCGTGTCCGCACCGGCACAGGCCGCCATTCCGGGCACCGAGCAACTGCGGAACGTCTCCACGGGCTTCTGCCTGGACAGCAACGCCGCGCGGAACGTCTACACCCTCGGCTGCAACGGCGGCGCCTACCAGAACTGGTCGGTCTACTCCTCCGGCGCCGGCTACGTCCTGAAGAACCAGGCCACCGGTTACTGTCTGGACAGCAATGCGGCGCGGAACGTCTACACGCACTCCTGCAACTCCGGCAACTACCAGCGCTGGACCATCTACACCAGCGGTGCCGGCTGGGTGCTGAAGAACGTCTCCACGGGCTTCTGTCTGGACAGCAACGCGGCGCGGGACGTCTACACGCACGCCTGCAACTCCGGCAACTACCAGCGCTGGACCTGATCCTCCCGCGGTGCGACGCACCCGCGAGGTCCCGCCCGAGACGGAAGCCGCCCCGATGACGGAGGCGCCCGCCGCATGAGCGGGTGACGCACCGCCACCGCACGGCGGGACTCCGCCGCCCGCCGTGGAGGCCGGCGGCCGTCCGCCGCGCTGACGGGAGCGGTACGACGGCCGTGGCACGAGCACGCAGGGCGGCACCTCCGGTCCCTTCGGAGGTGCCGCCTTCCCGCTGGTACGGCCCCGGCCGCGTCGGAGCGGGCCGAGAAGCGTTCACCGCCGCCAGGGCGTTCACGAGAGGGTGACGATGTTCAAGCGAAAGAGCCTGGTTTCCGTCCTGTGCTCCGCCACGATGGCCGGGGCCGGACTCCTCGCCGTGCCGGGCCCGGCGCAGGCCGTCTCCTTCCCCGGCACCGGGCAACTCAAGAACGTCGCCACGGGCCGTTGTCTGGAGAGCGACGCGACGGACCGGGTCTACCTGCGCGTCTGCGACGCCGGCGCCCAGCAGAGGTGGTCGGTCTCCGGCTCCACCTCCGGCTACTACCTGAAGAACCAGGTCACGGGCCGCTGTCTGGACAGCGACACCCTGGGCGAGGTCGTCACCTACAGCTGCACCACCGCGGCGCGCGGGCGGTGGATCGTCTCCTCGTCCTCCGCCCACGTCCTCAGCTACGCGCTCTCGGGCCACTGCCTGGAGGGCGAGGCGACCGGCCGGGTCCACACCCGCACCTGCAACTCCGGCACCCACCAGCGCTGGCTCTGAGCCTTCCGCGGTCCGCGCCTCCCGCCTTGGCGCCCGTTGCCCTCCCACGGGACACCGGTCGGCCCGGCCCCGGCCACCCGCAGCCCCGTCCGCAGTGCGGTCGGCGGCGCCGGCAGGCCCCGGCACCGCGCATTCCCGATTCCTCGAATCCGCGCAGTACCCGGTCGATCGGGTATGCGAACCGGTGAAGGAGGCGCGCCGGGATGCGGTCGCACACGCATTCCGCACCCGATTGCCGTGGGTCCGTGGTGACGACACGCTTCCGAACGGGGTAATCGGGTGGCGGTGCCGGGGCCGGTCCGGCGAGAGTGGGGCTCCGGGCCGCCGTGCCCGCGGGGCGGGTGGCCACCGGCGTCGGATGTGACGCACGCGACCCGTGTTGCTCCAGGCGGATGCGTGGGGACCGGTGAGAACGCCGTGCCCGCCGGGTAAGCGGGTAGGACAGACGAAACAGGTGAGCGTGCGGGAACAGACGGCTACCGCCGGACGTTCTTCCGTAACGGAAGGGGAAAGATCCTCCCTAGGCACTAGGGGAGATCCTTTGCCCGCACATTACTCTTGAGCCAAGGCCGCGCAGGGCGGCCATGGAGGAGTGAAATGAGGAGCAGTAACCCGGTCTTCTCGCGTCGGGGGTTCAGCCGCGACAACGGCTACGCGGGGTTCAACGCCGCGCCGCAGGCCGGGGGACCCGCCGTCCAGACCCAGGGCAACCCGTACGCGCAGGGCACCGCCGCGCCCACCAACCCGTACGCCGCCAACCCCTACGCGCAGCCGGACGGCCTCCAGGGCGCCGGCCCGCAGGCCCCGGTCTCCACCGGTCGCATGACGATGGACGACGTCATCGTGCGCACGGCGACCACGCTGGGCATCCTGGTCGTCACGGCCGCGCTCGCCTGGGCGCTGCTGCCGGTGGACGACGCGAACATCGGCCGCGCGATCGGCGTCGCCGTCGTCGCCGGTCTCGCCGCGATGGTGCTGGGCCTCGTCCAGTCCTTCAAGCGCAAGGCGTCGCCCGCGCTGATCGTGTCCTACGCCGCCCTGGAAGGCGTCTTCCTCGGCGTCATCTCCAGCATCGTCGACAACCGCATCGCGAGCGGCGCGGCCATGCAGGCCGTGATCGGCACCATGGCGGTCTTCGCCGCGGTCCTGGTCGCCTACAAGGCGGGCTGGATCCGCGTCAACCGTCGCTTCTACGGCTTCGTGATGGCCGCGGCGCTCGGCTTCGTCCTGCTGATGGCCGTGAACATGCTGTTCGCGGTGTTCGGCGGCGGTGACGGCCTCGGCTTCCGCAGCGGCACGCTCGGCATCGTCTTCGGTATCGTCGGCGTCCTGCTCGGCGCCTGCTTCCTGGCCCTCGACTTCAAGCAGGTCGAGGACGGCATCGCCTACGGTGCCCCGCGCGAGGAGGCGTGGCTCGCCGCCTTCGGCATGACGATGACCCTGGTCTGGATCTACCTGGAGTTCCTGCGTCTGATCGCCATCCTCCAGAGCAGCGACTGACCCGGGGCGGGCCCGGCGCCCGCCCCGCCCGGTCGACGGACGGCCCCGCGAACCACCTCGGTTCGCGGGGCCGTCCGCGTGTGTCGGCCTCCGGGAGTCCGGCAGCGGCGGAGGCGACGGCGTGCGGGCATCGCATAGGGTCGGGCCGTGCTTGATACGACGCCGCTGACCGCCGCCGTGGACCGCTTCGCCGACCACCTGCGGGCCGCCCCGCAGAGCCGCCTCCAGCGCGGCGCCGCCGCCGTGGCGCTCGACCTCGCCCGGGAGCTCTCCCGGCGCGCCCAGCACCTTGAGGCCCCCGGCACCGAGCCCCGCGAGATGCCCGATGCGGGGATGTTCGCGGTCGCCGACCAGGTGACGGTGGCCGCCCGCGACCTGGCGGTGGTGCTGGGGGACTCCGACCAGCTAGCCCAGGCGGTCGCCCTGGTGCACGAGGCACAGGCCCGCGCCGGCGTGTGAACGCAGATCGCGGGGGCGCGCACGCCGTACGGCGTGCGCGCCCCCGCGCCTGTGTGCGGGAGGGTCAGAGCGAGGCGATGACCCGGTCGGCGAGCACGTACACCGTCTCCTCGCCGCAGGAGAAGGTCAGCGCGTAGGCGCCCGATATCCCGGAGCCCCCCAGCAGGACCGGCGCGTCACCGGCGTGCAGTGCCGCGGCGAGCCGTTCGGCGGTCTCGCGGTGGCCGGGGCTCATGCACAGCGTGGTGCCGTCCTCGAAGACGTAGACGTCCAGGGTGCCGAGCGGGCCGGGGCGGACGTCGGCGAGGGCGGCCCGGGTCGCCGCCAACTCCTCCAGGCACAGCACGGTGCGCTCGTGGTCGCCGATCGGGGTGAACGACGGGGGCTGGGTGACCTGGGCGGGCACGAAGTCGGGGTGCGAGGGGTGACGTCGGCGGGCGGCGGCCAGTTCGGGGGAGTCGCCGGGGTGGCCGGGGCGGGCTTCCTGGCCGTCGACGGGACGACCGGGCCCGATGAGCGTGGTGGTCTCTGGCGTCCCCTCCGCGGGGTCGACGCCCGGCCCGTCCACGAGCCCCTCGGCGCCCTCCGGGCCCTCCGGCGCGGTCGCGGGGTGCGGTTCGGGGGAGTCCACGCGGCCCACGAAGTCGGTCGGTCGGGGCAGGTACAGGTCATCGGCGGTCAGGCCGAGCAGGGACGGCGCGTCGGCGATGTCCCGCGCCTCCTGGGCGGCCCAGAAGGCGCGGGCCTCGGCGAGTTCGCGTTCCCGTTCCTCCGCGAGGGCGGCGGCGACCGCCGTGCGTATCTCCTCGGTGTCGGCGGAACGGGCCGCGGGCACCAGGGCACGGGCATCGGCCGAGGCGCGCGCCACGAGTTCCGTGCGCAGCTCGGCGAGCTGGCGGCGCACGCCGAGCACGACGCACAGGGCGGCGGTGCCCACGGCGGTGGCGGCGACCGTGGTGACCAGCAAAGCGGTGGACATGGCGCTCACGTAGTACTCCCGGTGTCAGTCGACCCCCGACTTCCCATCTCAGCTTGCGGTGCGGACCCGCCCTCTGTCAGTGCATTACGTCACGAATCGGGCAGATTGCTGGATTTAGGAACAATCCAAGATGGGAGTGCATCCCGGGCAACCGTGTGAGCTGCGCAAACGTTCTCCCCGTAGGGGACGCGTCTTGATGTCCTGGGGGAGACGGGGTCACGATGCGCGACGCACGCCCGAGAGCGCACAACCGTAACCAACGCCGGCCCGGCCCCTCAAGGGGGCACGGGTAACGGGAGGGGCGCCGTGCCCGGGGGTGCGCCGGCTCAGGAGAGCCGTTCCAGCACCATCGCCATGCCCTGGCCGCCGCCCACGCACATGGTCTCCAGGCCGAACTGCTTGTCGTGGAACCGCAGGCTGTTGATCAGGGTGCCGGTGATCCGGGCCCCGGTCATCCCGAACGGGTGGCCCACCGCGATGGCGCCGCCGTTCACGTTCAGCCGGTCGAGGTCCACCCCCAGGGCGCGGTAGGAGGGGATCACCTGCGCGGCGAACGCCTCGTTGATCTCCACCAGGTCGATGTCCCCGATGGTGAGCCCCGCGCGGGCGAGCGCCTGCTGCGAGGCTTCGACCGGCCCGAGGCCCATGATCTCGGGGGAGAGCGCGGACAACCCCGTGGAGACGATCCGGGCGAGCGGGGTGAGTCCGAGGTCGCGGGCCTTGGTGTCGCTCATGATCACCAACGCGGCGGCGCCGTCGTTCAGGGGACAGCAGTTGCCTGCGGTGACCAGCCCGTCGGGCCGGAACACCGGCTTCAGGCCCGCCACGCCCTCCAGGGTGACCCCGGGGCGCGGCCCGTCGTCCGCGGTGACGACCGTGCCGTCCGGGGTGGTGACGGGGGTGATCTCGCGCTCCCAGAAGCCCCGGGCGATGGCCTGCTCGGCGAGGTTCTGGGAGCGCACCCCGAACTCGTCCATCTCCGCCCGGGTGATGCCCTCCCGGCGGGCCAGGTTCTCCGCGGTCTGCCCCATCGCGATGTAGGCGTCCGGGAGGAGTCCGTCCTCGCGCGGATCGTGCCAGCCGGCGCCGGTGGACGCGGCGACGGCGGCGGTGCGGGCCTCCGCCTCGGCGAAGAGCGGGTTGTGCGTGTCGGGCAGGCTGTCGGAGTTCCCCTTGGTGAAGCGGGACACCATCTCCACGCCCGCCGAGACGAACACCTCGCCCTCGCCCGCCTTGATCGCGTGCAGGGCCATCCGGCTGGTCTGGAGCGAGGAGGCGCAGTAGCGCGTGATCGTGCACCCCGGCAGCTGGTCCAGGCCCAGCTGCACCGCCACGATCCGCCCCAGGTTGTTGCCCTGCTCGCCGCCGGGCAGGCCGCAGCCCAGCATCAGGTCGTCGATCTCGCGCGGGTCCAGTCCGGGGACCCGGGCGAGCGCGGCGGCGACCACCGTGGCGGTCAGGTCGTCGGCGCGCAGGTCCTTCAGTGAACCCTTGAACGCGCGGCCGATGGGGGAGCGAGCGGTGGCGACGATCACGGCTTCGGGCATCGGGTTCTCCTTGCCGGGGGGACCGGGCCGGACGGGTCGGGCCGGGCGGGGGCGCGGCGGTCCGGCGCGATCGGGCGGTACGGACGGGTTCCTGCGGTCGCGCGGGACGACGCGCACGTAAGTTACCGCTACGTAGCTCCTCGGTCACGGGGGTCGGAGTGTGACCCGGACCGCGTTTCCAAGCGCTTGCTCAGCGTACTCCGGCCGGCCCGGGGACGGGCCGGCCGGCGGGACGGAGGTCGCGGCCCGCCGGGTTCCGGCCGCCGGGGCGGGGCGTCCCGGCCACGTCCTCGCCGATCGGCGGGTGCCCTCCGCCCCGCGATCGGACGGTCGCACCCCGCCGGACTGCGGATCGAAAGGGTGAGGAAACGGACGGTCACCTCAGATGTTGCTGAAATGCCGGTGCGCCCCCGCGCCCCGCCCTGGCACTGTCTGCCGCAGCGGGCGCAGCACCCGACCGGCGGCCAGGGGGGCCCGACCGGCGGCCGGCGCCCGACCAGGAAAGCGGGGACCCATGAGAACGATCACGCGCGGTGCGCTGGTGCTCACGATGGTGTCGGCGGGCACCGTCGTCGCGGCCCATCCCAGCGCCGCGGCCTGTGCTCCGGAGAAGCCCAGGTTCACCCTGTCGAACGCCAAGAACAGCTACCGCCCGACCAACGTGATGAGCGACTTCATCCAGGGCCCGGGGCGGATCAACTACGCCAAGACCAAGACGGCCACCGCCGGCTGGTCCGGCTCCGCCGGGCTCAGCGGCGACATCGAGGTGCTCGTCGTCAAGATCTCCGCCAAGTACGAGGGCACCTACACCAAGTCCTGGAGCGACTCGGACACCTGGACGTACAGCCTGGACATCGCCCGGGGCAAGACCCAGCGCATCCGGATGTACCACGCCTCCAAGAAGGTCAACGTGACCAAGAAGGTCTTCAACAACGGCCAGTGCCGCTGGCGGACCGCGTACGCCAACAAGACCGTGGACGTGCCCAAGCGGCAGAACGTCAACGTCTGGAAGCGCGAGAACCTCTGATCCCGCGCTCCGCCGCCCGGGCCGTGCGGCCCGGGCGGCGGAGCCGCATCAGGGGGCGGCCGGGCTCGGACGGTCCTGGTCGACCTCCGGCCCGGGGCTGTGGATGCGCCGCCGGCGCCGCCGTTTCAGCAGTGCCCACGGGCCCCGCGGACCGGTCTGCGGGGCCGCCGTGACCTCCGTGCCGCCCTCCTCCGCGGCCCGCACCGCCGCCCGCGCCACCGGCAGGAACCCCTCGTCCCGGAAGGCGTCCGGCCGCTCCTCCTCCGGCCACAGCCCGAGCGCCGCGCACACCGTGGGCAGGACGGCCATCGACGCGGTCCCGTAGCCCTCCGCGGAGGGGTGGAAGTTGTCCGGGCCGAACAACTCCCGGGGGTTGGCCGCGAACTCCGGACCGAGCAGGTCGCCCAGGGACACGGTCCGCCCGCCCTGCTCCACCACGCCGATGGTCTGGGCGGCGGCCAACTGCCGCGAGGTGCGCCGGGCGAGCCAACGCAGCGGCTGGTACACCGGTTCGATCGTGCCCAGGTCGGGGCAGGTGCCCACCACTACCTCCGCCCCCGCGGTGCGCAGCCGGCGCACCGCGGTCGCCAACCAGCGCACCGAACGGGTGGGCGGGATGCGATGGGTCACGTCATTGGCGCCGATCATGATCACGCAGACGTCCGGCATCCGCTCCGGCGCCGCCAGCACCAGCCCCACCTGCCGCTCCAGGTCGTCGGAGCGGGCACCGGGCTGGGCGACGGTCCGCAACTCCACCGGCCGGTCCGCGACCGCCGCCAGCCCCGAGGCCAACAGGGCGCCTGGAGTCTCCCGGGCCCGGTGCACCCCCACCCCCGCCGCCGTGGAGTCGCCCAGCATCACCAGCCGCACGGGCTCCCCGCCGCCGGCCAGCCCCGTCCCGTAGCGGCCGTCGGCCCGCGGCGGCGCCGGGTTCCCCGCGCCGTGGTTGCCCACCTGCCGCTTCGCCAACTGCACCTCGGCCAGCACCACGCCCACCGTCGCGACCCCCAGCAGCCCGATCCCGCCGCCGCCGTACGCCGCGCCCGCGGCGATCCGCCGTGCCACCCTCGCCCTCGACATGCGCCGCAGCCACCTCCTCCGAGCCGTACACCCAGTCCTTGCCCCGCCGGGACGGTGCGCCAATCGCGAGCGACGGGTGAACGGTCGGGGCCGAACGGCGGTGCCCGTCCGGCCGCACGCGCCGGGGTGTGCACCGGCGCGCACCGGACCCCGGACCACCGTGCCCCGGCCCGCCGCGCGGCGCCGGGCCGTAGGGTGAGGACGAACCCTCACCCTTCAGCACAGCCCGGAGACAACGGTGCACTTCCACGACTCGATGGTCAGCCTCGTCGGCAACACCCCGCTGGTGCGGCTCAACAACGTCACCGACGGCATCCGGGCGACGGTCCTGGCGAAGGTCGAGTACTTCAACCCGGGCGGCTCCGTGAAGGACCGCATCGCCCTGCGCATGATCGAGGCCGCCGAGGAGAGCGGCGCGCTGCGCCCCGGCGGCACCATCGTGGAGCCCACCAGCGGCAACACCGGCGTCGGCCTGGCAATCGTGGCCCAGCAGAAGGGCTACAAGTGCATCTTCGTCTGCCCGGACAAGGTGTCCACCGACAAGATCAACGTGCTGCGCGCCTACGGCGCCGAGGTCGTCGTCTGCCCCACCGCCGTGGACCCCGAGCACCCGGACTCGTACTACAACGTCTCCGACCGCCTGGTCCGCGAGACCCCCGGCGCCTGGAAGCCCGACCAGTACAGCAACCCGCAGAACCCGCTCTCGCACTACCACTCCACGGGCCCCGAGCTGTGGGAGCAGACCGAGGGGAAGATCACCCACTTCGTGGCCGGCGTCGGCACCGGCGGCACCATCTCCGGCACCGGCCGCTACCTCAAGGACGCCAGCGAGGGCCGGGTCACGGTGATCGGCGCCGACCCGGAGGGCTCGGTGTACTCGGGCGGCTCCGGCCGGCCCTACCTCGTCGAGGGCGTCGGCGAGGACTTCTGGCCCGACGCGTATGACCGCACCGTGGCCGACGAGATCGTGCCCGTGTCCGACAAGGACTCCTTCCAGATGACCCGCCGGCTCGCCAAGGAGGAGGGCCTCCTGGTCGGCGGCTCCTGCGGGATGGCGGTCGTCGCCGCGCTCCGGGTCGCCGAACGCCTCGGCCCGGACGACGTGGTCGTCGTGCTGCTCCCGGACAGCGGGCGCGGCTACCTCTCCAAGATCTTCAACGACGAGTGGATGGCCGACTACGGCTTCCTGGAGGACACCGGCAGCGCCGCCCGGGTCGCCGACGTGCTGCGCGACAAGGAGGGCGACCTCCCCTCCCTGGTGCACATGCACCCCGACGAGACGGTCGGCCAGGCCATCGAGGTGCTCCGTGAGTACGGCGTCTCCCAGATGCCCATCGTGAAGCCGGGCGCCGGCCACCCCGACGTGATGGCCGCGGAGGTCGTCGGCTCGGTCGTCGAACGCGAGCTGCTGGACGCCCTCTTCACCCAGCGGGCCTCCCTCGCCGATCCCTTGGAGAAGCACATGTCCGCCCCGCTGCCGCAGGTCGGCTCGGGCGAACCGGTGGCCGACCTGATGTCGGTCCTGGGCGTGGCGGACGCCGCGATCGTCCTGGTCGAGGGGAAGCCCACGGGCGTGGTGAGCCGTCAGGACCTGCTCGCCTTCCTGGCGAAGGCCGCGGGGTAGTCGACGGGTCGGAGGGGCGTCGTCCGCCCGGATCGCGTGCGGGCCGGGGCGCTCGGCTGTCAGCGGCCCCGCGTACGGTTCGCGGATGGACGATCAGCCGAACTCCCTTGCCCTGATCCATGACTTCGCCACCTGGGAACCCGTGCTGCGGCTCCTGCTGGCCGACCGGCCCCGGGACCACGGCACGGGGCCGGTGCGGGTGGCGGGGCGCATCGGCCGGGGCGGCTGGAGCCTGGCCCTGAACCGTCCGATGCCGCCGCCCGGGCGGGCGGTGCAGGCGGAGGACCGGCGGGAGGAGACGGAGGCGGTGGACCGGGTGCGCAACGCGCTCGCGGGCACCGCAGTCGACAGCCTGGCGTTCACCGCGGAGGTGGAGCAGTCCGGGAGGACCGCGCTCCACCTGGCGGCGCCCAGCCCGGCGGTGGAGCCCGGCATCGGCCCGCACCCGGGGGCGCTCGTCCTGGTCGACGGCTCCGTTCCGGAACCCTGGCGCAGGCTCCCCGACCCGGCGCCCGAGGCGGTGCCCGCCCCCTCGGCGGACCTGGAGCTGCTGGAACGGACGCTGCGCGAACGCCTGCCGGACGCCGTCGGCGCCACCGAGGAGGAGATCGCCGCCACCGAGGCGCGCCTCGGCCTCGCGCTGCCCGACGAACTCAAGGCGCTCTACCGGGTGACCCGGGTGCCGTGGGACGACCCGGACCGCTACGAGGAAGCGGACCGCATCGGCGATGCGGTCGGCTGTGACCTCTCCGACCTCGACGACCTGTACGTGGCCGACGCGGCGTCCCGGCACTGCCGTTGGGGCTCCGGTGCCACAGAGGCGGTCGTCACCCCAACCGATGCCGCGGTGCAGGGCCTCGTGGGCTCACCGGGCTGGATCGCCTTCGGCGACAACGGCGGCGGTGACCAGCTGGCCGTCGACCTCACCCCGGGCCCGCGCGGACACACCGGGCAGGTGATCCTGCTCTCCCACGAGCGGGACACCGGCGCCGAACTCCTCGCCGACTCCCTCACCGACCTGGTGCTCGGCCGGCCCCCCGCGGAACCCGACGACCCGCGGGTGCGGCGGCAGTCGCCCGTGGTGGCCAGGGTCAACCGGTCCAGCCTGGAGAGCGTCCGGGCCGCCGCCCACCCCGCCCTGGAGGTCCTCTCCATCGGCGTGTGGGAGGGCGCACCGCTCAGCCTCGCCCCCGTCGTCGGACTGCCCCGACTGCGCACCCTCACCGCCTACCCGGGCACCCTGGCCGACCCCTTGGAGATCAAGGAGCTGACGGGACTGGAGTTCCTGGAGCTCGGCCCGCAGGAGTGGCGGGTCCTCCTGGACGCCGGGGCCGTACCGCCGAGCCTGTCGGCCGCGGCCGTCGTGGTGCACGGCGACCACGACCCGGTGGCGATCGTGGCCCTCGCCAACGAGGTCCTGGCCCTCTGGGACCGGCCCCCGATTGTCCGGACCGTCCTCGAAGGAGACCTCGGCCCGCTGGCGTAGCCCGGCGTTCCGGGCGCCGGACCGGGGCCGGCCGGGCCCCGGCCCGCGGAGGCCGGGCGGTGAGGTGCGGGGCGGAGCGTCCACCGGTCCGGCGGGGGCCTGCGGGCGAGCGGTGGGGTGCCACCGAACTCGATCGACCGCCCGAAGACCCCGGCCGTCATCCACCGGCAGGCGCCACCTGGCCGGTGGGGGCAGGAAGGTCCTAGAGGATGCGGATTCCGTCGATCCGCACCCCGCCCGGGTGGTTCGGGAAGCTGTAGGTGGTCCACTTCCCGATCGCGGCGTTGGGCTGCCACCTTCCGTCGCCGTGCCACTGGACGACGTTGTTGCCGGTCTTCAGCCACTTCATCCAGTCGACCGGGCTGTTCCACCACGACCACTGTTCCGACCCACCGTTGGCCCAGCAGCTGTTCCAGTCGCTACTGTTGTTCCCGGTGTGCCCGTAGACCTTCGCGAAGTCCTCCCTCGTACCGCAGTCGACGCGGTTGATCGCGGCGGCCTGCGGGACGGAGACTGCGGTGAGTGAGACCGCCGCGACGGTGGCGGTCAGGGCGGACAGCGCCGCCCGCTTGACAGATCGGTTCATGGAGTCTTCTCCTTCGTTGTTCTGGGTGTGTTGGCGCGCCGGGCGGCGGTGCGGTCCGACCGCACCGCCCCTCGGCGTCGAGGGGTGAGTGGCCGTGGATCAGGCCGTGGGAGGCGCGGACAGGATGGCTTCGGCCCGGTCGATCCGCTCCCGGACCTGCCGCTGGTAGCCGGTCAGGGCTTCGGTGTGGGTGGATACGAGCTGCCGCTGGTAGCCGGTGAGGACGGCGAAGTAGACGCCTGCGAGCTGCGACGACCGCGTGCAGGATTCGGCGGCCGTGGCCACGGCGATCTCCCTCGGCGTCGCCTTCTCGTCGGTCAGGAAGCCCTCGGCCAGCTTCTCGGGATCCTCGGCCGGGTGGCCGGCCTCGCCCATGCAGGCGGCCCAGCGTTCGCGTGCCGCCGTGACCCTGCTGTCCGCGGCCGCCTGTTGGAAGGACCGGCCGAACAGCTCCTGGGCGAGCTTCCAGCCCCGGGTGCCGGCGAGGGACGGGAGATCCTCGCCCGCCTTCTTCCAGCAGGCGTTGTAGTCCTTGAGCTCCCGGCCGGCCGGGGCCTTGGCCGCCGGAACCGGCACCGCGACGTGGAACCCGAGGCGCTCGGCGGTAGCCCTGCCGATGTAGCCCCAGGCGCCGGCCGGCCGGACGGCCTCTCTCTCCGCCTTCGTCCTGGTGGTGCTCCGGGGCGTCCGCGGGCTCGGAAAGCCCCGGTGCCCCAGGCCCGTCATGCAGCGGGCGACCAGCGCCTCGTTCGTCCGGTACAGCAGGTTGTCTTCCTGCTCGGTGGTGCCGTAGGCGGACAGCGGAAGCTCGATCAGTCCGTCGTACCCGGTGACGGGCGGCGCGGGCGCGGAGGCGATGGCCGGCGGAGTCGTCGTCCTGTCCGCGCCCCCGCCGCCCGCAGAACAGCCGGTGACCGCCAGGCCGATGCCCATCACCATGGCACATGCTGTGGTCATGACAGACGTGGTGGGGGTGCGTCGGCGCGGGTCCTGGCCGTTCTCACCGGCCGCGCTGCATTCCCGGTGCGCGTCGCGGCCCAACGGTGGTGGGTGCTCGGCGGACATGTCCCTCCCGGCTCGCAGCGATTGGGTGTGTCGGTGTGTCGGTGCCAAGCCTTGTTCGCCCGTACTGCTCACCACCAGATCAGGCCGTGCTCACGAACTGCTCACCGCCACAACCCGGAGCGTTACCAAGGCAGTTAGTCTGTGGAGGCCATGGACTACCGAGGGCACGAGAGGCTCCTGGTGAGCACCGCCGGGGGCCGTGAGAGGGCGGACAGGTCCCATGCTGGTCAACGCTTCCGGTTCCCCCGCTCGCCTGGCCGACCGGCTGCGCGCCGACCGCTCGCACGGCTTCGTCGGGAGGGAGCGGGAGGTGGCGTTGTTCAGGAAGTCGCTGAACGCGGTCGCGGGCGACCCCGACTCCGCCGCGGTGCTCTTCCTGCACGGTCAGGGCGGCATCGGCAAGTCGACCCTGTTGGGACGCTTCGGGGACGAGGCCAGCGAGGCGGGTCGGCCCGTGGTCCACGTCAAAGTGCGCGGCATGCTCCCTTCCCGCCGAGACCTGGAGGACGCGGCCGCCGAGGTGTTGACGGGGCAGCACACCGTGCTTCTCGTGGACGACTTCGAGCGCTGCCAGGGGCTGGAGGAGTGGTTCCACCAGAAGTTCCTGCCGCAACTGCCCTTGGGGGTCCTGGTCGTGGTCGCCGGCCGTCAGCCACCCGGAGTGCGCTGGCGCACCGACCCGGGATGGCGGAAGTCCCTGCGGGTCGTCCGTCTCGACGACCTGTCCCCGAGCGACGCGGTCGAACTGCTGCGTGCGGAGGGTGTGCCGGCCGAACTGTACGCCCCGGTGCTTTCGTTCGCCGGCGGCAACCCCGTGGCCCTGAGGCTTTCCGCGGAAGTCGCCAAGCGGGACACCGGCCGCCGCGCCATGGTGTGGCGGCCGGACCGGGACGTGATCGCCGCCCTGATCCGGCATCTCGTCGACGACGTGCCCTCGCCGGAACACCGCCAGGCCCTGGAGGTGTGTGCCCATGCACTCGCCACCACCGAGGAACTGCTCGCCCACGCCTTACCCGACGCGGACGCCGGACAGCTGTTCGACTGGCTGCGTCGGCAGCCGTACATCGACCTCTCTCCGCTCGGTGTCTTCCCGCATGACGTGGTGCGGGAGATCCTCGACGCCGATCTGCGGTGGCGGGATCCCGGCGGCTACGTCGAGTTGCACGGCAGAGTGCGTTCCCATGTGGTCGCCCGGGCTCGCGCCGCCACGGGCGCCGACCTCGTGCCGGCCGTGCTCGCCTTCACCCATCTGCAACGGTCCAACGGCTTCGTCTCCCGCTTCCTGACCTGGCGGATCAACGGCGACGTGTACGAGGACTACCTGCGCGCGGAGGACCACGAGCTGCTCGTGGAGTTGACCCGCGGGGCGGAGGGGGAGGAGTCGGCGGCGATCGTCGGGTTCTGGCTGGCCGAACGGCCCGAGGCGTTCCGGGTGCTGCGGAGTTCCAGCACGGATCGCCCGGCCGCGTTCAGCGCCTGGCTCGAACTCGACGAACCGGACCCACGGCAGCTGAGCGCCGACCCGGTCGTCGCCGCGTGCTGGGAGCACTGCCGCACCACTCTGCCGCTCCGGGAGGGCGAGCACCTGGTGGTGGCCCGCTTCCTCGTGCGCCGGGACGGCGTCCGCGGCCCCTCCGCCGCCATGGACATCATGCTGCACCGGGTGGTGGGGGAGCTCATGCACGCCAAGCAGGTGGGCTGGTCGTACGTCGCCCTCTCCGACGGAGATGCGTGGCGGCCGTTCTTCTCCTACCTCGACCAACCGGCGATCGACCAGGCGCCCTCCGTCGACGGCCGGCCCCACACCCTGTTCGCGCACGACTGGCGGGCCGTCTCCGTCGATCAGTGGCTCCGCCCCAGCGGGCGGCGGCTCGACCAGGTGAACCCGGACCCGCGTTCCGGCCAGCGGCCCGGCCCGCCCGCCGAAGAACTGGTGGTGCTCGCCCGGGAGGAGTTCGACGCGGCGGTACGCGACGCGCTCAGGAACGTGCACCAGGCCGACGTGCTGTCCGCGAACGCCCTGGCCCGTACCCGGCTCATGGCGCACGCCCCCGGCGCGGACGCCGCCGCACGCATCCGGTGGGTGCTCGGGTCCGCCGTGGAATCGCTGGCCGCCGGATCGGACGCACCACGGTCCCACCAGGTCCTCCGGGCGACCTATCTCGACGCCCGGCGCAGCCAGGAGGCGGCGGCGGCCCGATTGGGCATGCCGTACGGCACCTACCGCCGTCGGCTCCAGAAGGCGCTCGCCGAGCTGAGCGATCGCCTCTGGGAGCGTGAACTCCACGGCCCCGGCCACCTCTGACCGGCGAAGGGCCGGCTCCGTCGCCCGAGCAGGACGCCACGGACCGCGGCCGGGCGCTCCCCGTCCTCGCGGCCCGGCGCCGCGGTACAGTCGCGGCTTCCCGCCGGTGGTGGTACGGAGGTTGGCGGGTGGGCGTGCGAGAGCCCCGGTCGGGGACCGGGGCTCCGAGGTGGTTCCGGGTGGGTCAGGCGCTGATGTGCCGGACGAAGCGGGTCCACTGGGGGTGGGGCACGAGGAGGGGTTGCCGGAACCGGGTCCGGAGGAATGGCCCTACCCCGGTTCCGTCCCCTCAGCGGGCAGCCTGGCCACGGCCGGGGTCTGCATGTCGTTGTATTCGAGAGCGATCTCGTCCAGCTCCACGCTGCGGACCAGGACCCCCGGGAGGTCCTTGAACCGTGCCAGGGCGTCCGCGACGGCCCGGGTCAGCGTCTCCGCTTCGAAAGAGCACGTGAACCAAGAGCGACCGGGTTCCTCGACCAGCGAGATCCTTCCGTCGTGAAAGCTGGCCAGGTGAACCAGCCGGTCGCACTGCCCTTCGGTGAGGGACTCCTGCTCCAGCACCAGGTTGAAATACCAGTTACGCACAGTTGCGATGCTTCCTGACGAATCCGTCAATGAACTTGGCCTCTTCTCCTGGACTCTGCGGCGTACACGAGACCGAGCGCCTTGCACGACAAGGACAACACAGGAGATACCCCCATTGATGGCCGCGTCCGGTACGCGTCACCTTCAGCCCGGCTGCCTCGGCCCTTCGGAGCGCCGCTTCCACATCCTTCTTCTGGTGCCGGTCGCCATGTCCCATGGTCACCACGTGCTACACGGCTCGACAGCCAGAAGGGTGTGAAGCTGGCAAGCATCGCTCGAACGGACTCGATCTCGGGGAGTGTTGACCCTGTGGCGTTCCGCCTCACGTCTCCTCGGCCATGCTCGTCCTCCCGGGAGGAGGGCGCCCGCCGCGCGGGACGTCCGCCCGTTCCACGCGGTGAGCCCCGGCGCGGGAACGCGGTCCGGGCTGGTTGGTGCGTGGCGGGGCGTGCTCAGGCGGTGATGTGCCGGACGAAGCGGGCCCACTCGGCGTGGGGGACGAGGAGGGTGCCGGCGGCGGGGCTCTTGCTGTCCCGGAGGGGGACGGTGCCGGTCGCGGTGGCGACGTCGGGGGCCACGATGAGGCAGTGCCCCCCTCCGTTTCCGCTGTAGCTCGATGCGACCCAACGTGCGTGGGCGAGGTTAGGGGTGGTGCTCATCAGGAAGTGCCTCTCTATCCGAAAGCCCAACGTGGATGACAGCTGTTGGGGCCGTTCCCGGGAAGCGGGAGGGGTACGGCTCATAGGGTGAGGCCGGTTCTCTTGGCCATCTCCATCAGCTTCGGGCGTGCCCTCTGGTGGAGGACGAAGAGCACCCGCACGACCTCGCGGGCCATGGGGTGCACCTCGGTCATCTGCGGTGCGATCCGGAAGGCCCTTTCGAGAGCCTCCTCGGTGCCGGAGTAGTTCCTCGTGTCGAGCCGGGCCCGAGCCATGTCGATGTACATGCGGCCCAGACGGTTCGGGGTCAGCGTCGTGGGTGGTCGTTTGAGCAAGGGGTCGGCCATCTCGGCCGCCTTGTTCGGCTTCCCCAACTCGATGTGTGCGGCCAGTTCGTACAGGGCCGTGTTCTCCTGGCCGAAGGTCAGGTTGTGCCGCAACACGTCGTGCGGGATGCCCTCGGCGTGCAGCTTGGCCTTCCGGAGGTGCGCGGCGGTGGCCTGCTCGTCCTTCTCCCGGGAGGCCAGGACGACCCCTCGGAGGTGTAGCGATCCCAGATAGACCGACGACCGTGCCGGTGTCCGGTCCGATGCCCTCTCGTACTGGATGACGGCCCTCTCCACGATGGCCAGGCCGTCCTCGTACTGTCCGGCCGACTGGTAGGTGCCGGCCTCGTTCCAGGCCGCGGCGACTTCGGCCTCCGGGTTCCACGTCTGACGGGCGGCCCAAGTCTGACGGGAGACGATCATGTCCGCGAGGTCCGGTTGCGCCAACCGGTGCGCCGCCGCGTAGGCGCATCCGTAGACGTCCACGACCTGGGTCCAGGCGCCTGCCTCACCGGAAGCGGCGGACAAGGCGGTGGCGGTGGCCTGGCCCAACAGCTTCGGGAGCATTCCGAGGAGTTCCAGGTAGTTCGTTTCCGCCCGCAGTTGCATGGCTCTGGCCACGTCAGCTGCCAACTGCTCCGGGGCGGGAACGTCCTCCCGCGGAAGCGTGTACCTCCGCACGGCGCTCCGCAGGTCGTTGAGGAGGTCGGCCTGCTCGGACGGGCCGAGGAACGGCTGTCCGTAGATGCGTTGAGTGGGCACACGCATGGCCTTGGCCAGGGCGGCGACGACGGGAGGCGTCACCGGCCGCGTGCCGACCTCGATCTTGCTGAGGTAGGAAACCGAGATTCCAGCCGCCCGAGCCAGCTTGGCCTGTGCGAGGCCACGTGCTTTGCGGAGGACGGCGATGTTCTCGCCGGGTGCGGGGGCACTCTCCATACCTCTACGGTTCCACGTTCCCCGGCGGGTGATTCCTCGCTACCGTCTCGGCTTCCTGCCGGTGGTGGCACGACGGTTGGCGGGTGAGCACACGCGAGAGCCCCGGTCGGTGACCGGGGCTCCGAGGTGGTTCCGGGTGGTTCAGGCGGTGATGTGCCGGACGAAGCGGGCCCACTGAGCGTGGGGGACGAGGAGGGTGCCGGCGGCGGGGCTCTTGCTGTCCCGGACGGGGACGGTGCCGGTCGCGGTGGCGATGTCGGGAGCCACGATGAGACAGTGCGCCCCTCCGTTGCCGCTGTAGCTTGATGCGGTCCAGCGGGCGTGGGTGAGGTCAGGGGTGGTGCTCATCAGGTAGTGCCTCCATTGCGGCGCGGATGAGAGCCGCAGACTCGACGGGGGACAGAGCGGAAGCGCTGAGCAGGTCGTAGGCGCGGACCTTCTCCGTCACCTCGGCCCTCTCTTCCAGCAGTGTCCCCGAACTGATGCTCTCTTCATAGGCTACTTGCTGCCCCGAATCCAGTGTCAAGAGAGAAAGGGAGCCCCCTGCGAGGGCGTGGCCACCATGGGAGAACGGCAGTACCTGGATGAACGAGGTCGGAGTGAGACTGAGCTCCAGGAGCTTGCCCAACTGCTCCCTCATGACCGCCGGTCCGCCGTATGCCCGCAGCAAGACAGCCTCGTCCAAGATGACCGAGTAGTCGGGCGGCGGTGATCCCGACAGGAGGGCCTGGCGGCCCAGCCGCAGTGCCCACAGTTCATCGATCCGCTCGTCCGCGGCCTTCGGGGTGTTCGTGCGGAACAACGCACGTGCATACGCCTCGGTCTGGAGCAGCCCGGGGACGATCTGTGATGTGTACTCCCGGATGATCGTGGCCAGCGCCTCCAACTCCATCCGCCGCCGGAACTGATCGGGGTGGGCCTCCCGCTTGCACAGGGCGTACAGCTGGGTGAAGATCCCGTCCGCGTTGAAGAGTTGGTCCAGTTCTGCCGGTAGTTCGGGTGGCGGCATGTACTCCGCCTTCTCGATCCTCGCGAGATGGGCCCGGCTCACTCTGACCCGGCTCGCCAGCGCCTCAAGGCTCCATCCCTTCGACTGGCGGAACCAGCGGAGCTTGGCGCCGAACAGGTGTCGGGCGCTGCGCTCGGGAGTCAACTGGGCCGACGGCTGCGGCATCTGGACCTCCTCTTGTCCCACATCGGTTTTCGAGACATCAAATGCTGGAAATCGTAGGGGACTCAGCGTGACCATATGTGTGCTCAGGGAGAACGTCCCCTGTGTGAGGTACCCGGTGCCCGAGTGAGAGGCCCAGGAGCGGAATGGTGAACGCCGCTCGTAGCGGGCGAACTTCAGTGCGGAGCACCTCCAGACCACCTGTGCTCCGCAGTGCGCCGACCAGTCGTGCGCGTGCACTGTTCGGAAGGTTCGGGCCGGTCGCTCAGCGCGGGTGCCAGGCGGCTCAGGAATGAGGACACAACGAAGTGTTGAGCAAGACGAGAGCGGCGCTGCAACAACTCCGCCGGATGGTCCGCAAGAAGGGTTCGGCCGAAGCGGGTCCGGCCGAACCGGAGTCGACCACGCCGTCCGATCCCGTTCCGTACGCGGGGCCCGACGACCGGTCGCACAGCCCCACCATGGAGCGCATCCGGCCCATCGTGGAGGAGGAGAACCGGCGGGCTCGATGGGGTGTGTACCGGTGAGGGCGGCGTCCGGCACGCGGGCCGTGACCGTGGGGGAGGACGTGCTGACCGTCCACGTGCTGGAGATGCGGCGCGAGCCCGACCGCACACCGTATGCCTGGCCGATGTGCGGCGCCGGGAAGGACGGCGACGAGACCTGGGAGTGGTTGCGCCGGGTCAACTGCCCGACTTGTCTGCGGCTCGCCTCCGCACCCTGACCCGCACGCCCCAGAGACCCGGCTCCGCCGGGTGTTCGAGCCCCGTCCCCGCGCGCACGCGCCCGGGCGGGGCGTTCCACCACAGTGAAGGACACACGACATGCGCAAGTGCACCGCTGCCGCCGAAGTACCCCACCGTGACGTGTTCTTGGCGATACTCGCGGGTCAGGGGAGGGTCAGCACCTCCGACCTGGCGCGGATTCCCCGCAAGCTGCGCTGCGAGTTGGGCCTGTGGCACGAGGGCGAGCACGCCGACCACGTGTGGGACTGGGACCACCGGCCCTCGCACGCACTGTGGGTGCGCTGGTCCCCGGACGGGGCGGGGTCCCGGCTGGAGTCGCTGCCCTGGTGCGAGGCGGCCCGGCCGGCCCGGGACGAGGCGTGCACCCTGTACTGGGAGCACGACCACCACCACTCGTGGGAACTCCGGGACCCCGAGTACGAATCGCTCGCCCGCTGGCTCAGCACGACCAGGCTCCGCACCGCCCGCCCGGCCTCGGACACCCCGCCACCGGACCGGCCGGCGCTGGGAGGCCCAGCGGCGGCCGGTGCGCCGGGCGAGGGGTGGGCGCCGGGTCGGTGCTGGCTGTACTGCGGGGGCGTGGATCTTCCCGTGACCTGGATCGGTCCCGTCCGCGTCCCCCGGGGCGACACCCCCATGTATGCCTGCGCCGACTGCACCAAGCGCCTGGCCACGATCGCCGAGGAGGAGATCGAGCGGGCGGACCGGGAATCCCTGGCAAGCCGCTGACGCGTTCCCGGCGACCCCTCGCCACGGCTGGAATGCGCTCCTCCTGGTGCTGGACGGGGTCGTGCCGAAGCGCCGCTCAGTAACTACTGCCAGCATGGATTCAAGGAGGAATCATGACCCCTTCCACCCCTCCCCCATCGAGTTGGCTCTCGCCGCCCCGGCGAGCGAGGAGCGGGCGGGCTCCCTGGTTCTGGTGGACGACGTGGCCTCTCTGACAGAGGACATCGTTCCCGGTTGCGGTGACGACAACCCGTACAACTGATCAGAGTGCTCTTCGTGTGGGCCTCGCCTCGGTGGGGCCCACACCGCGTTGAGTGAGAGAGTGGCTTCATGGCGCCTCGCACCACCTTCGAAGAGTTGCCCCCACGCGTCCGGGCGGCCATCGCCTTCCACACGGGCCGGATTCACCGTGCCGACCCGGTGTCTTCGGGGCTCAACAGCCAGCTTGCCGTTCGTCTACGCTGCGAGGCAGGCGACGTGCATGTGAAGGGTATTCGATCCGATCACGAGAGGGTCTGGACGCAGCGACGCGAGGCCGAGGTGAACCCCTTCCTCAAGGGGATCTCCCCCGAACTCCTCTGGCGGGAGGAAGTGGACGGCTGGGACGTTCTCGGTTTCGATTTCGTTTCCGGTCACCATGCGGATTACCGCCCGGGGTCTCAGGACTTGTTGTGCGTGGCGGATCTTCTGACCCGCCTGGGTGAGGTCGAGCTTCCCTCGATCGAATTGCGCGAAGCAGGGCAAAGGCTCGGCAACTATGTGAGCGATCGATCGCAGCTGGAATTGTTCGAGGGCGACTCCCTCCTTCACACGGATCTGAACAATGAGAACGTACTCGTTCAGGACGGGCACGCCTACCTGGTGGATTGGGCGTGGGCCACGAGGGGGGCGCCCTGGCTCGACGCCGGATACTGGGTGATGTGGCTGCTGGCTGCGGGGAAGCACACGGTGGAGCAGGCGGAGGGGTGGGCGCGGCGCATCCCGTCTTGGGAGGCGGCCACGCCGACGGCCCTGAATGCCTTCGCCTCGGCCAACGCACGGATGTGGAGGGAGATCGGGGGAGCGCAACCCGATGCGTGGACTTCTCGACTCGTGCGGGCATCACGGGACTGGTCCGCATACCGGCAGAAGCTCGTCGAGAAGTGACGTGGTGGGGGCACGTGCTGGAGCCGGCCTCACCGCCGCTCCCGGTGCCCCGCGCACGCGGGGCGGGCGGGGACGGCTGGCTTCGTCCGATCGGCACCCGTACGTCACACGGGCGCAGCACGGAGTTAACAGCCCTCCCGCACAGTGGAGGTGTCGGCGGGGGCGGGCGCGGCTCCCCGTCCCGGTCCGACAGCGAACGGCGCCCTGCCGGGGAGGTGACGAGCGGCTCACGGAACCGGTGGGAACGCCATGCACGCAGGGTCCGGCCCCTGAACCGGCCCCGTGTGCCCGCGGGGGCCGCCGTCGTCCCGTCCTCCGGTGCCACCGGGGGCCGGCGGTCCCCGCGCACCGCTGTCCCCGTGGCCTGCGGGTGGCTATGCGGCCCAGTCGGAGGTGCGTCTCCTGCCGTCCCCGGGCCCGTGCCCCTGCTCCTCGCGGCCGGTCCACCGCGACCACAGGGCGCGCAGGGACCAGGGACCGGACGAATGCACGGCATTGACGCCGACGATGCCCAACCAGGTGACGGCCAGGCCGAACTTGCCGCCGTTGACGGCGCCTATCGCCGACAGGGGGATGGCCAGGATCATGCTGATCATGGCGAAGCCGAAGCGCTCCCCCCAGCGTTCGGCGGAGCGATCCGGGCTGCTCCCGCGGGCGACGACCATCTGGTGCTCGGCGAGTTGGCGTCGGACCCGGCGGTCGACCGCGGTGTCGACGCGCTGTTCGATCTTTTCCAGGAACGAGTCCACGAAGGCGGACTCGTACTCCTCGCCCAGGTCCTTGCGGGCCTGGAGGGTGGCGTCGAGTTCCTTCTTGAAGTCGGCATCGCGGGCTTCCATGACGACAAGCCTAGGCAGCGGGTGCCGGCGGCACACTGGGGTAATCCCCCCTCTTGACCTGTGGTTCCCCACCGGGCCGAAGGTGCGGAGCACCACGGGGAGCGCGGGCCGTGTCCCCTGCCGGCCGCGCTCCCCGTGCGCTCCCACTGTCCTGCGCCCTCCGGTGCCGTTGCGGGCGGTGGTGCGTGGTGCTCCCCGGGCGGTCACGGGCCGCGTTCCCCCGCGGTCGGGACCGCCCGGGCCGTTCACACGGTCAGCTCGTGCGGGTCACTGTGCGTGTAGACGCCCAACTCCTGGGCGCGTGCCCCCAGGGCCACCCGACCGTTCACCTCCCAACGCTTCATCAGGTTGTGCACCCGGCGCTGGACGGTGCGGTGTCCCACGCACAGGCGACGGGCCACGGCCGCGTCGTCGAGGCCCGCGTGCAGCAGGCGGAGAATGCGGATCTCGGTCTCGGTGGCGTCCGGTATGTCGGTCATCGGTGCTCCCCGTAAGGCGATCGGTGGTCAACGATCTCCTCCACTGTAAGAAGCCCGACCCCCTCTCGGCAGGCTCATATTTTTCCTCAAAGGTCAGTAAAGGGGCGGTCTAGCTGGCGTAATTGCGCCAGTGTGCATCCCGGTGGTCGACAACGACCGTCTTCCGGGGGATCGGCCCCCGCGCGGACGGCGGTCGGCACGGCCGACGGCTCGCTCGCCGCGGCTCGCCCCCGCGGGTCGGCGTTCCGGCCGGGCGATCCGCCCGGGGACGCTCCTGCGCGGTGCGACCCGGTGCGGCTGCCCTCGTCAGTCCCGCTCGCCCGCCCTGACCAGGCCCGCCTCGTACGCGGCGATCACCGCTTGGGCCCGGTCGCGGACCCGGAGCTTCGCGAAGAGCGCGGTGATGTGGTTCTTCACCGTCGACGGGCTGACGGCCATCTCCGCGGCGATGCCGGTGTTGTCCAGGCCGATGGCGATCAGCCGCCACACCTCCCGTTCGCGCGGCGTCAGTTCGTTCAGGACGCCCGAGGGGTCGGCCCCGGCGGCGGGCCGCGTCGGGCGTTGCGGGGCCGTCACGTACGAGGAGATGAGACGGGTCAGCAGGCGCGGGGCGACCACCGCCTCGCCGGTGTGGACCACGCGCAGCGCCGTGACGAGCTCCTCGGGCGAGACGTCCTTGGGCAGGAAGCCGCAGGCGCCCGCGCGCAGCGCGGCGACCACGTGCTCGTCCATGTCGAAGGTGCTCAGCGCCAGCACCCGGCAGTCCGGCACCTCCCGGGTGAGCCGTTCCGTCGCGGCGATGCCGTCCAGGACCGGCATGCGGATGTCCATGACCGTGACGTCGGGCCGTAGCCGCCGCGCGAGTTCCACGGCCTGGGCGCCGTCGGCCGCCTCGCCGACGACCTCGACGGTGGGTTCGGGTCCGAGCATGAGCACCAGGCCCCGACGGACCAGGAGTTGGTCGTCGACGACGAGCACGCGGACGGGCTCCGCCGCGGCCCCCGCGTCCGCCCCGTTCGTACCGTCCGTCGTCCCGCTCACCGCAGTGCTCCCGCTTCCTCCGACAGCGGCAGCCGGGCCGTGACCCGGTAGCCCGGTCCCTCCCGCCGGCCCGCCTCCAGGGACCCGCCGTGCAGCGCGACGCGTTCGCGCATGCCGATCAGGCCGTAGCCGGAGCCGGGCGCGGACCCGAGACCGCCGGCCGTCCCCTCCCCGTCGTCCAGGACGTCCACCGTCGTCCCGTGCTCCCCGTAGGTGAGGCTCACCCGCGCGCGGGCGCCGCTCCCCGCGTACTTGCGGGTGTTGGTCAGCGCCTCCTGCACGACGCGGAACACCGTCAGCTGCATGCCGGCCGGCAGCGGCCGGGGCTCTCCCCGCACCTCGAACTCCGTGGGCAGGCCCGCCGCGCACGACTCGGCGACGATCCGCTCCAGGTCGGCGATGCCGGGCTGCGGCGCGGTCGACTCCTCCCGGGCGTCGTCGGTGGCCCGCAGCACGTCGAGGAGCTGCCGCAACTCGTGCAGCGCCGTGCGCCCCAGGCCCTCCAGGGTGACGAGGGCGTCCCGCGCGACCTCCGGGTTCCGGTCGAGGTTGGCGCGGGCGCCGCCCGCCATCAGCTGCATCGTGGTGACGTGGTGGGCGACGATGTCGTGCATCTCGCGGGCGATGCGGCGGCGTTCGTCGGCCAGGGCCCGCTCGGCGAGCAGCCTGCGGTGCGCCTCGATCTCCTGCTGCCAGCGGTTCATCACCAGTGCGGCGACGACCACGAACAGCACGGCCGCGCAGTTCCCCGCGAGCTTCAGGACGGAACCCTGGGACCAGGGCTCCCGCACGGCCAGCGGCAGGGCCACGCTCACCAGCGCCGCCGGCACGTAGACGGCGGGCCCCCGGGCGCGGACGACCGAGTAGAGGGCGACGACCACGGCGGCGTTGAAGCCCTGGCCCACCGGCCAGCTCAGATGGACGGCGAGCCCGACGGCCAGGACGGCGGTGAGGGTGAGCAGCGGGGCCCGTCGCCGGGCGAGGAGCGTCAGCGCGGACGCCGTCATCAGCAGGCAGCCGGCCACCGGGACGAAGCCCTGGACGTCCTGACTGGTGAGGGTGAAGCCGATCAGGTCGAGGGCCGCCGCGCCGACCGCGACGAGGGCGTCGTCGCGGGTCCAGGGCAGGGCGTCGCCGCGGGGCGCTCGGTCGCGCCGTGCGGCGGGCGCGGTGCGGGTCGTGGGCATCGTGTTCCTTCCTCAGCCGCCTCGACGTCCATTCTCCCCGGGCTCCGGCCCGGGGCGTGGGGCCCGAGGACGATCCCGACCCGGGAGCAGGGTCCTGGTCGGGGGCCTCGCGGCACCGTGCTCCCGGCCGCCATCTCGTTCCCGGCTCGGAGGATCCGGCGCGTTCGCGCTGATGTGCTGGAGGCAGGCCGGAAAGCCCCGGCGACCCCACCCCTTCCCGCTGCCGGAGGCAAGCCGTGATCCGTGCCCTGACCGGGTTCTCCACCCGCCATCCCTGGAAGGTCATCGCCCTGTGGTCGGTGATCGGCATCCTCTTCGCCGTGGCCGCCGGAGCGCTGATGCCCCGCGCCTCGCAGGCGTCCAGCGGCGACTTCCTGCCGAAGGACTACGACTCGGCCGCCGCCCTCCGGGTCGCCGAGGAGAGGTTCGGCGTGGCCTCCGACGCCAGCGCCCTCACCGTCCTGGTCGGCAGGCCCGACGGGAAGCCGTTGACGGGACCCGACCGGAAGCACGTGGTCTCCGTCGCGAAGGAACTCGGCAGCCGTCGGGTGGTCATGCCGGACCCGCAGGACACCGCGACGACCGCCGACGACCAGATCCCGTTCCTGGCCACGGACTACTCGCAGACGCCCGAGGTCAGCGTGGGCATGACCGCCCCGGACGGCACCTTCGCCCTGCTGTCGGTACGCCTTGAGGGCAACACCGTCGACACCGGCATGCACAACCTGTTCCGGGCCTTCCGCGAGCAGGCCGAGGACGCCTTCGCCGACGTGGACCTGCGGACCGGGTTCACCGGCGGTCTCGCCGACCAGGTCGACACCCGAGACGCCGAGGAGACCACCCAGCGCGTCGTCGGCCTGCTGATGCTGGGCCTGATCGTGCTGGTGAACGTGCTGGTGTTCCGCAGCCCGTGCGCCGCGTTCATCCCGCTGCTCGCGGTCGTGATCGTGGGGGGCGCGGCGACCGGCGTCATCGTCGTCGGCGCCCTGCTCACCGGCATCAAGCTGGACGCCTCCACGCCCAGCATGATCGGCGTCGTCCTCATCGGCATCGGCGTCGACTACTTCCTGTTCCTGCTCTTCCGCTTCCGCGAACTGCTGCGGGAACGCCCCGACGCGCCCCCGCGCGCCGTCGCCGCCGAGGTCGGCTCCCGCGTCGGCACCGCCGTCACCTCCGCCGCGCTCACCATCGTGGCCGCCTTCGCCACCCTGGGCATCGCGACCTACGGAGGGTTCCGGGTGCTGGGGCCCGCGGTGGCCGTGGCCGTGCTCGTGATGCTCCTGGCCAGCCTCACGCTGATGCCGGCCCTGCTCGCGGTCACCGGCCGCCGGATGTTCTGGCCCTCCCGCGCCCTGAAGCGCGCCCCGCGCCCCGGGCTCGCCGGGCGGACCGGCGACCTGGTCGCCCGTGCCCCGCTGACCTCGCTCCTCGCCTCCGTCGCCCTGCTCGGGGCGCTCGCCGTGGGCGCGATCGGCATCCGCATGGACTTCGGCCAGGGCGGCACCCCGCACGAGACCCGGTCCGCCACCACCGCCGCCGAGATCGCCCGCGCCCTCCCGGCCGGCGTGTCCGACCCGGCCACCGTCTACGTCACCGCCGCCGAAGGCGACCGCGTCCCCACCACGGCCCTGGGCGGACTCTCCCGGGAGCTGGCCCGCGTCGAAGGCGTCGGCAAGGTCGGCGCCCCGGTCCTCAACGCGCAGCGCGACGCCGCCCGCATCGACCTCTACCTGACGGCCGACTCCCAGACGCAAGCCGCCCGCGACCTGGTCTCGGGGCCGGTGCGCGACACCGTCGCGGCCCACACCCCGAAGGGCCTCCGGGCCCATGTCGGCGGCACGGCGGCGGTCTTCGCGGACATCTCCAGCGCCGTCGACAAGGACCTGAAGACCGTCTTCCCGGTGGCGGCCGGCCTGATCGCGCTGATCCTGCTGGTGCTGCTGCGCAGCCTGCTCGCCCCGGTCGTGCTGCTGCTCTCCGTGGGCCTGTGCTTCGCCGCCACGCTCGGCTCCGCGACCCTCGTCTTCCAGCACGCGCTCGACGAGCCCGGCGTCAACTTCGTCCTGCCGCTGGTGCTCTTCCTCTTCGTCGTCGCGATCGGCACCGACTACAACATCCTGATCGGCGACCGCATCCGCGAGGAGATGGAGGGCCCGCGCACGGCCCGCGCCGCCGTCGCCCGGGCCGTACGCCACACCGCACCGGCCATCGCCACCGCGGGCGTCGTCCTCGCCGCGTCCTTCGGCAGCCTCGCCATCGGCTCGAACGCCTCCACCCAGCAGATCGGCTTCGCGACGGGGCTGGGGATCCTGCTGTCCGCGTTCGTCCTGTCGATCGTGCTGGTCCCGGCGGCGGCAGCGCTGCTCGGCCGCGGCATCTGGTGGCCGGTGCGCCCCGGCGGGCGTCGCGGCCACGGCGGGCACCCGGAGCACGTCGCACCGGTGCCCGGCGCGGCCGACCACCGTGCGGAATCCGCCACGACCACCGGCTGATCCCCTCCCGGCCCAGCCCCACCCGCCACCGGCCGGGGCCGAACCGACCACAGGCCCGGCCCGACCCGACTCAAGGGAGCAACCCATGTCCGCATCCCCCCGCACCGCATTCCGAGCGGCCGCGCTGACCGTGCTCGCCGCCCTCACCGCGGGCCTGTCACCACCACCCCCGCGGCCTTCGCGGCGAGTCCCGCCCGTACCCCCGACCCCGTGCAGCGGGAGCTGGACGCCCTGGTCCGCGGCGGCGGCGCGCCCGGCGCGCTGGCCGGGACCGTGCGGGCCGACGGCACGGTACGGCACCACACCGCGGGCGTCGGCGACCTGGCCACCGGTGCCAAGGTGCCCCGCGACGGCTCGATCCGGATCGGCAGCAACACGAAGGCGTTCACGGCGACGGTCGTGCTGCAACTGGTCGGCGAGGGCCGGGTCGGCCTCGACGAGCCGGTGGACGCGTACCTCCCCGGGCTGCTGCGCGGTGAGGGCGTCGACGGCCGGAGGATCACGGTCCGTCAGCTCCTCCAGCACACCAGCGGACTCCCCGAGTACCTGGACAAGCAGGCGGCGCTCACCGATCCGCGCCGCTACTACGAGCCCCGCGAACTCGTCGACCGCGCCCTCGCCCGCCCGGCCGAGTTCGCGCCTGGGGCCACGTGGTCGTACAGCAACACCAACTACGTCGTCGCCGGACTGCTCGTGCAGAAGGTGACGGGACGTCCGCTGGGCGAGGAGATCGAGAAGCGGATCACCGACCGCATCGGGCTGCGCCGCACCTACCTCCCGGCGCCCGGCGACATGTCGCTCCGGGGCAAGCACCCGCACGGCTACCAGAAGCTCGCCGAGGACGGCCCCTGGCGGGACTTCACCGAGATGGACCCCTCCTGGGGCTGGGCGGCGGGCGCCATGGTCTCCACCAACAGCGAGCTCAACCGCTTCTACCGCGCACTGTTCTCCGGCCGCCTCCTCGCTCCGGCCCAGCTCGCCGAGATGCGCACGACGGTCCCCACCGACGCCGAGGGGGCCCGCTACGGCCTGGGCGTCCTGAGCACCGTGCTGAGCTGCGGCGGCAGCTCCTGGGGCCACGGCGGCGGCATCCCCGGCTTCAGCACCTACGGCGGCGTCACCGCGGACGGCCGCGCGGTGAACGTCACGCTCACCACCATCCCGGACGGCGCCACGATCGCGCGGGCCGGAGCGCTCGTGGACCGGGCCTTGTGCCGCTGACCCCTTCGGCCGCGCGGCCGCGGACGTTACGTGGCATGCCGCCCTGAGCAGCCGACGCGGTACACCGCCCCTACGCCCCCTCCCGGGGCAAAAGAGGGACGCACGTCTCCGCTGCTGGTCTACACGAGGGTGAGGTGGAGGGCGAAGGCACCGAGGGCCTCCTTCTCCGGCGGGTAGATGTCACGGATCGCAGCGACGAGTTGGTCATGGGTCATGCCCGGACCGCCGATCGCGGCGGGCTCTTCGGCGTCCAGCATGGCGGCGAACGAGTCGTACTCCCGGACGGCCGAGATGCGGGTGGTCAGCGTCTCGTGTGCACAGGCGATGGTCAGGGTGTCCCCGGCGGCCATCTTTCGGATTTTCGGGTATCCGACGCGGACCTCGATGGTCTTCGCGCCGGACGCGATCAGGTCGAAGTACGGCTTGCGGATGCTGAGGGAGTGCTTGGCCCTCTGTTGGTCGCCGGTCACTTCTCGTCTCCTTCGGGCTCAGGCTCCGGTGGTTGTGGGCAGGCCCGTACGGGCGGTTGCGTCGGTGGCGGCCAGCCGTTCGCACAGGCCCTCGACTGCTGCCTGGCCGGGATAGCGGCGGGTGAGGTACGAGGTGAGGTCGCCAGCCCGGTGGCGTACGGAGTCGACGACGCGGGCGGAGCCGAGGGCCTGGTGGCCGAGGGCGACGGCGTCGTCGGGGTCGCCGAGGAGAGCATGGGCGAGGGCCATGTCGATGCGGGCGATGGCCTCCCGGCTTGGGGACCTCGACGCCGCAGGGGCTGCCTCGTAGGTTGCCAGGGCCTGTTCGGCGTGTCGGCGGGCTTCCTCGGCCTGGCCGAGCCAGATGAACGAGGTCGCCGGGTAGGAGGTGAGGGCGTAGTCGGCCAGCGGTAGCACGTCCATGCCGAAGCGGCGGGGCGAGCGGGGCGGCAGGAGCCGGTGGGCGTCCTGGGCTGCTCGGTAGGCGGTGGTGAAGCCGTCCGCATCGCCGTCGGCGGCGGCCGCGCGGGCGGCCTGGGCGTGCAGGCGTACGGTCAGCGGATGGGTGGCCGGGGCCTCGACGAGGCCCTTGAGGGCGGCGTCGCGGGCCTTGCCGGGCCGTTGCTCGTACAGGTTGATGGAAGCGGAGGCGTCCATGGCCCACGCGCACAGCTGGCCGTGTCCGGCCTGCTGGCCGTGGACGAAGGCGTCGGTCGCGAACGCCAGGCCGGTACGGGCGTCGCCGAGGTCGTGTGCGAGCCAGGCCAGGAGCTCGGACAGCCAGCCTGCGAACCCCAGCAGTTCGCGTTTCTGACGGTGGGTGTGCCGGCCTTTGAGGAGGGCATCGACCTTGCGCCGGTAGTCCATCACCGCGTCGAAGACGGCCCGGGGCGGCTTGAGCGAGTACGCCCGGTTGAACTCGGTGACCGCGAGGTCGAGGTGGTCCAGGGTTCCCGAGCCGAGCGAGGTCGCCTCGGCCTGCCGGGTGAACTCCATGGCCTCGGCCGCGGCCTGTTGCAGGATCTGGGCTGCGGCGGCGGGGGAGGCCACGGCCAGTCCGGCGAGCTTGACCGCGTCGCGACGCTTCGTTGCCCCCACCTCCGTGCCGGCCTGCGGACCGGCACCTGCGCCGACCGCTGTCCCTTGGAGAAGTGTTCCATCCGGGCCGTCCCCGTTCCCAAGCGGATCGGCATCGTCCTGGGCAGGGGCGGGGGAGTAGTCGCGGGCGAAGCCCAGCTCGACGGGGTTGGTGGCCAGCAGGCGGCACAGCAGGTCCTGGTAGTCGGGGCTGGGCAGGCCGCCGGCCTCCCAGTCCTTCCAGGACCGTTCGGACAGTCCCACCTTGGCCAGGTTCTCGTCCTCGACGAACTGGTGGGCGGCGGCGACGGCCTGGACGACGGTCCACCCCACCGCGAGGCGGCGGCACTTGAGTCGGCGGTGGCCGCAGTGGTCCTCGATCTGGGCCGCGATCCGCGCGATGAGGACCTGCGGCACCGGGTCGGGGGAGCCGGCCTCGCCCAGGGCCCGTTCACGTAAGGCTTTGCCGCACGAGATGTCGTGGACCACTTGGGTCTGCGGCTTCGCCTGGGATCTCACTGGTCGCCTCCCCCGCGAGCACGATGCGGGCGCCGGTTGCGCCGCCGGTGCTGGCCAACGGTTGCTTGCCTGACCCGGCAGGGGATCAAACCACCTGGCGAAGGCGGGTTCGCCGCCCGCAGGGTGCGGCCGTACCGCCCACGGGGGGCGGTTACCTCGCACTACCTGCGACGACGCGGGCAGATCACTCTGAATCCCGGCGCCGCGTCCGGCCGACGGACCCTTCGACATAGGCCGGCTCCCCTTCGGCGGTTGCGTCAGGGGCATCCGACCGGACGCGCCGCGCCCTCCACCCCGTCCACATGCCCCAGGCCCCGGCCCGGGCGAAAGACCGAGAGGGATTCCATGGAAGACGCACAACCGGCCGCAGCCCTGGCCGGGCAGATCGTCCAGCTCGACCGTCTGGACGGTTCGCTGATCGAGCGAATGCGGCACGAGGCCCTGACCGCCCCGGCGCCCTGGAAGGCCGAGTACGGCGACTTCCAGTCCGGCGGCTGGTGGACCACGTCGCTGATGAACGCCTCCGGCGACGCCGCCGACGTCAGGATCGCCGACGGCGCCGCCCGCCCCACCGCCCTGCTGGAGCACATGCCCGCCACCGCCGGCCTGCTGGCCGAACTGGGCCTGAACTACATGTGGGTGCGGCTCGCCAGGCTGGAGCCGAACGCCTTTCTGTGGGAGCACCGCGACTACGACGAGCTCGACCAGGTCGAACGCCACCGCCTGCACATCGCACTGCACACCAACTCCTCCGCGTTCCTGGTCACCGGCGGCACCAAGGTCCACATGGACGGTGGTCGGATCTGGCGGCTGACCCCGACCTACGCGCACGGGGTCTGCAACCTGCTCGGCCCGGACCGGATCCACCTGATCGCCGACGTCTACGCCGATGACGCCTACACCCGCCTCGCCCGGAACGCGGACGAGCCGACCAAGGCAGAGCGTCTGCCGTCCGCGTCGGAAGCGGAGCTGGCCGAGCGGATCGCCGCCGCCCGGCGCCTGGCCGACCTCGGGTACGTGGAGGCCGCCGAACAACTGCTGCTGCGGCTGTTCTACTCCTACGCCCTCCCCGAGGGCACCGCCTACGACCTGATCGCCGGCCTGCACACCGCGCTCGGCGACGCCGAGGCCAACCGCCGCTGGACGGCCGCGAAGTCCAAGCTCCTCGCCCTCGTCCCGTGACGCCGCCCGCACCTGTCCGCGCCACCACCAGCCCGGAAGGACTCCCGCTCATGCCCACCGCACTGTCCCTGGCCCCGGCCGAACTGCACCTGGCCGAACTCACCGAGGCCAACCGGCCCGCCCAGCTGCCGCTGCTGACCCGCATCGCCGGCCTCCTGTCGGCCTCCCCCGCCGTCACCCACCTGCTGGTACGCGGCTCGCTCGCTTCCGGCACCGCCGACCGCCTCTCGGACGTCGACTTCGTCGTCGGCGTCCACGACCGCGACCTGCCCGCCTTCACCTCGGCCCTGAACGACCTGATGACGGTCGCGGCCGGGGCCCTGCTACCCGGCTGGCGCGACACCATCGTCGCGGACCTCGGCGGCATCGGGTTCGTCTTCCTCGTCCAGCACGAGGGCAAGCTCCAGCAGGTCGACCTCTACATCGCGCCCGCCTCCCGGATCACCGCCCTGCGGCGCAAGGTCGGCGGCAAGATGCTGCTTCAGCGCCCGCCGGAAAGGATCACCACCTCCCAGATCGAGCAGGCTCGTGCCTGCCTCGCCGAGCAGGTGGGCCGGCCGAGTTCGTGCACCGAGCTGCTGATCGAGCATCTGGTTCTGGCGGTGCTGCTGCACAAGCGCATCCAGCGCGTGCAGCGGTTCGTCGCCTATGCCGAGTGGCACCAGCTGCACACCGCGACGAAGGACCTGATCAAGACCGCGCTCGCGCCGACCTCCAGGTTCTGGGGCTGGTACCAGCTGCGGGAGGAGCTCGCGCTCACCCCGATCGGCCGGGCCTGCCTGGCCGACCTGGACGCCGCGATCACCTCCCCGGCCGTCCCGGACGCCGCCGACGTCAACGACGCCCTGGACCGGGTGATCGCGCTGACGACACGGGCCTGCCCGAACGCCCTGGACGGCCTGGCGGACGCCCTGACCGCCTACCGCACCTACCTGGAGCTGGCGTGAAGCCCCAGGCCAGCCGCCTCCCCGTGCCGGCCACCGGCCGGGACGAGGCCCAGGGCCGGCAGAAGACGGCGGCGTTCTTCGGCGGCGTGGTCCCCGCCTCCCCGGGCGAGGAACGCCTCGCCGAAGAGGTCGGCATGGCCCTGGCCGGGGCCGGGTTCGCGCTGCTGCACGGCGGCTACAACGGGCTGATGGCAGCCGCCGCCCAAGGGGCCGCGGCCGAGGGCGGCACGGTCACCGCCGTCACCCTCGCCGCCAAGCACACCCAGTGGGGCGACTTCAACCCGTACGTCACCGACGAGGTTCACCTGCCCGACATCGGCGCCCGCCTCAACCACTACCTCGACTCGGCGGACCTGGTGGTCGCGATGGGCGGCGGGGTCGGCACCCTGCACGAGCTGACCGCCGCCCTCTACTACGCGAGCAACATCCGATCCGTTCCCGTCTGGATCACCGGTCCCACCGCGCTGAAACTGCTGGCCTTCCTGCGGCGCGAGAAGTGGCTGTTCGAGACGCTCACCCGGCCGCTTGGCTTCATCAGCCCGATCGCGTCGGCGGCCGCGTTCGCCACCCAGCTCCACACCTTGACAGCCGAGAAGGAGGCCGGAGCATGACCGCCACCACCACCGCCACCCTGGCGGCCCGGGTAGCCGAGACGGCCTGCGTCGCCGACGCGTTCACTCTGGCCGACGGACAGGTACTGGACGCGTACTTCGATGAGTACCGCATGGCCGCCCACCCGCAGTTGCTGCACGACGTCGCCGACGCGATGGCAGCCATCGTCCCCGAGGGCGCCGAGGTACTGGCCGGCATCGAGCTCGGCGGCGTCCCTCTGGTCATCGCCCTGTCGGCCGTGACCGGGCTCCCGGCCGCGTTCCTCAGGCGGCTGCCCAAGCGCTACGGCTCCAAGCGGCAGATCGAGGGCGCCGACGTCACCGGGCGGCGGGTCGTCCTAGTCGACGACGCGGTCCGCTCCGGCGGCCAACTGCTGGCCATGACCCGCATACTGCGGGTCGCCGGAGCTCCGGTCACCCACGCGCTGTGCGTACTGGAACGTCCGCTCGGCGGACGACTGCTGCTGGACGAGCACGGTGTCGCCCTCCATTCGCTGCTGACCGAGGCCGACCTGCCCATCGCCAAGGGGGCGGCGTCGTGACGGGGGCGGTGCTGTTCGACATGGACGGGGTCCTGCTGGACAGCCGCCACACGATGCTGGCCACCCTCGCCGGGATCGCTACCGTCGCCCTCGGACGCCGCGTCACCGCCGTCGACCTGCCACCGGACGCACTCACCAGCCCGCGAGTGGAGGTCCTGACCGGACTCGGCGTCGCCGAGGCGGACGAGCTCTGCGCGCTCTGGTGGGACCCGGCCCTGGCCACCGCCACCGGTACCACCCTGTTCCCCGGGGTGCTGGAAGGGCTGACGGCGATCAAGGGCGCCGGGATCGCGACGGGCCTGGTCACCCTGCAGACCCGCACCCGGCTGCCCTGGCTGCTGCCCCGGGCCGTCCTGGCACTGCTGGACGTGACCGTCTGCCGGGAAGACGCCGAGGCCAAACCCGCCCCGGACGGGCTCCTGCTCGCCCTGGGCAAGCTCGGTGCCGACCCGTTCGAGACGGCGTTCCTCGGTGACACGGTCGGGGACATCGCCGCCGCCCGCGCCGCAGGCATCACCCCGCTCGGGGCCGCGTGGGGCTATGCCGGACCCGCCGCCCTCAAGGCGGCCGGGGCCGCTGCGGTCCTGGACGATCCGATCCGGATCGGGCCCGGCCTGCTGGACTTCACGTCCTGCCCGAGGACCGGGCTCACGGCGACGGCACGCACACGCTGAGCGATCTTGACTCCCGACCCGCTACAGTCGTTGGAGCAGCAGATGTCAGGACAGCGCCTCTGGTGGTCTGCTGCACCACCGATGTGATCAACGGATCTGGAGTCAAGGTGCGGCCCATGGGGGCGCGAGCTATCTGCGTCGAGCCGGAGAACTGAGAACCCTCTCAGTCCCTAGTTCTCGACCCGGCTCGGCGTGTGATCTCCCCTCCCACCTTCCGCGACTCCTCCGTGAGGCCTTCCAGCCATGCGCTCGACGCAGATCCGTCAGACCTTCACCGACTTCTTCGCCTCCCGCGGCCACCAGCCGGTCCCCTCCAGCCCGCTGGTCCCGGACGACCCGACCCTGCTGCTTGCCAACGCCGGGATGAACCAGTTCAAGCCCTACTTCCTGGGCGAGGCCACCCCACCCTTCCCCCGCGCGACCAGCATCCAGAAGTGCGCCCGCACCTCCGACATCGACAACGTCGGCCGTACCAACCGGCACGCGACGTTCTTCGAGATGATGGGCAACTTCTCCTTCGGCGACTACTTCAAGGAGGACGCCATCGCCTTCGCCTGGGAGCTGCTGACCCAGGGGTACGGGCTGGAGAAGGACAAGCTCTGGATCACCGTTTTCGAGAACGACGACGAGGCCGAGCACATCTGGCGCCGCATCGGTGTCCCCGCCTCCCGCATCCAGCGCCTGGGCATGGAGGACAACTACTGGTCCATGGGCGTCCCCGGCCCCTGCGGACCGTGCTCGGAGGTCAACTACGACCGCGGCCCCGCCTTCGGCAAGGACGGCGGCCCCGCTGTCGACGGTGAACGCTACGTCGAGATCTGGAACCTGGTCTTCATGCAGTTCCAGCGCGGCGAAGGAGACAAGAAGGGCAACTTCCCCATCCTCGGCGAACTCGCCCGCAAGGGCGTCGACACCGGCCTCGGCCTGGACCGGCTCGCCGCCATCCTCCAGGACGCCCAGAACGTCTGCACCACCGACCTGCTCCTACCCACCTTCCACACCGTCCAGGACCTCGCCGGACGGGCCTGCCCGGACGAGGGCGAGGAGAAGGTGTCCTTCCAGGTCGTCACCGAGCACGCCCGCTCCATCGCCTTCCTGATCGCCGACGGCGTCCTGCCCGCCAAGGACGGCCGCGGCTACGTCCTGCGGCGCCTGATGCGCCGCGCGATCCGCCACGCGCGTCTGCTCGGCATCGACGGCCCTGTCCTGCCGGCCGCCACCGCCTCGGTGATCGGCAACCTCGGCAGCGTCTGGCCCGAGCTGAACACACAGGCAGCGCTGATCGAGCAGGTCGTCACCGCTGAGGAAGGGTCCTTCACCCGCACCCTCGCCCAGGGCACGAGGCTGCTGGACGCCGCGATCAGCCGCACCCGGCACAGCGGCTCGGCCGCCCTGCCCGGCGAGACCGCGTTCGAGCTCGCCGACACCTACGGATTCCCTCTGGAGCTGACCGTCGAGGCCGCCCGCGACGCCGGGCTGGCCGTCGACGAGGACCGCTTCGCCGCACTCCTGAACGAGCAGAAGAAGCGCGCGAAGGCCGGCGGCAAGGCCAAGACCGCCGAGGCCCTCAGGAAAATGGACACCTACCGCGAACTGGCCGCGCGCCTGCCCAGGACCGAGTTCCTCGGCTACGAGCACCTGACGGCGGAGGCCACCGTCACCGGCCTCATCTCCGGCGGCACCGTCGTCACCACCGCCGGGCGAGGAGTCGAGGTCGAGCTCGTGCTGGACCGCTCGCCCTTCTACGCCGAGGCCGGCGGCCAGATCGGCGACAGCGGCACCCTGGACCTCACCGACGGCACCCGCCTGCAGATCACCGACACCCGCTACGGCCTGGAGGGCTTCCGCGTCCACACCGCCCGCGTCCTCGAAGGCGAACTCCGCACCGGCTCCAGTGGCGAAGCCGTCGTGGACGCCGAACGCCGGGCCGGCCTGATGCGGTCACACTCCGCCACCCACATCCTGCACGCCGTCGTCATGGCCACCCTCGGCGAGCACGCCCGCCAGCAGGGCTCCCTCGTCGAGCCCGACCGGCTCCGCTTCGACTTCGCCCACTTCACCGCCCTCACCCCCGACCAGCTCCACCAGATCGAGCAGGCCGTCAACGGCCACGTCCTCGACGACCCGGCCGTGCGGGCCTGGTACGCCGACCGCGCCGAAGCCGAGGCCGCCGGCGCCATCGCCCTGTTCGGAGAGAAGTACGGCGACACCGTCCGCATCGTCGACATCGGAGACTTCTCCCGCGAGCTCTGCGGTGGCACCCACGTCGCCCACGGCTCCCAGGTCGGCGCCTTCCGCCTCCTGTCCGAATCCTCGATCGGCTCCAACCTCCGCCGCGTCGAAGCCCTCACCGGCCACGGCACTCTCCGCCACCTCGACACCGAACGGCGCCTGCTGAACGAACTCGCCGGCCTGCTCGGCACCCGACCCGCCGATACCCCCGACGGTCTGCGCAAGCGGTTGGATTCCCTCGCCGCAGCCCAGGCCGAGCTGGGGCGGCTTCGGGCCATCGAACTGGGCTCCCAGGCCGCACGGCTTGCCGAACAGGCGCGCCCGACCGGTGGCGGGCAGCTTGTCGCCCAGAAGATCACCGGAGTCACGCCGGACGAGCTGCGGCAACTGGCCTCCGAAACCTTGACCCATCTGCCCTCTGGGCCCGCGGCCGTGATCCTGGCTCTGGAGCACTCCGGCAAGGCCCTGCTCGTCGCGGCCATCACACCGCACCTGCTCGGTCACGGTATCCAGGCCGCCCAGGTCATCGCCCGCGCCGCGAAGACCGTCGGCGGGGGAGGCGGCGGCACCGGCGCCCTCGCCAGCGCGGGCGGACGCCGCCCCGAGCATCTCGACCAGGCCCTCACCGCGGCCGCCGAGGACGCCACCGCTCTGCTGACCCAGTGACGCAGGACCGCCGTCCGTGAACTTCCATCAGCCCCGCGTACGGGTGGCGGGAGGACGGATGCGCGTGGACGTGCCCCGCCTCGTACGGGCCGCCCGTTGCGCGTCCCCAACGGGCCGGGCACGGCCGGCGTCCACCGGTACTGCATACCGCCATGCAGGGGTCGTCGTTCCTGAATAGATTGGGGGGAGGGACGAGGCGCCGCCGGGGTGCCGGGGAAGGGGGAGCCGAGGACCATGAGGGGTCAGGGCGACGAGGCGGGCCGGGTCGAGGAGGGGGCCGCGCAGCGGCTGCGGAGGCTGTTCGAGGGGCACCGGTTGACCCCCACCCAACGGAGGCTGGCGCACTGCATGGTCAGCCGGGCCGCCGAGGTGCCGTTCCTGTCCAGCGTGGAACTCGCCGAACTCGCGGGGGTCAGCCAACCCTCGGTGACCCGGTTCGCGGTCGCGCTCGGCTTCGACGGCTATCCCGCGCTCCGGCGCCACCTGCGGGAGGTGGTCCCCGCGGAGACCGCCGCCGAGCGGCCCGAACGCACCGCCTACCAGCAGGCGGTGGACGCCGAGATCGACAATCTGCGCCAGCTGGCCGCCCTCCTGGCCGAGCCGGCTCCGGTGCGGGAGGCGGGGGCGCTGCTCGCCGCCTCCCGTCCGCTGCCGGTGCTGGGGCTGCGCGCGGCGGCGGCCCAGGCGTACGGCTTCGCGTACTTCGCGGCCAAGGTGCACCCCGACGTCCGGCTGCTGGACGGGGGCGGTTCGCTGCTCGCGGACCGGATCGACCGGGCGGCGGCGGCCGGGGCCGGGGCGCTGCTCTGCTTCGCCCTGCCCCGGTACCCGCGGGAGACGGTCGAGGCCCTGGAACAGGCGCGCGGCGCGGGGCTGCGGGTGGTGACCGTCGCGGACAGCGCCTTCGCGCCGGTGGCCGCCCTCTCCGACGTCCTGCTGCCCGCCCCGGTGGGCACCGGGCTGGCCTTCGACACGGCGTGCGCCCCGATGCTGCTCGGCCGGGTGCTCCTGGAGGCGATGTGCGACGCCCTGCCCGATGCCCAGGCCCGGTTGGAGGACTTCGACGCCCGGGCGGCGGCGCGGGCGCTGTTCGTGGAGTGACGCGGGCGGTCCGTACCGGCCCGCCGGTCGGGGCTGCGCCGTACGGGGGCGGGTCCCGCACGTCCTCATGGCGCCTTAAGGAACCGCGGGTAACCTGCGGTCCCGCCGGCGGGCGAGGGCCCGGGGCCGGAGCGGGAACGGGAGGCGCGGATGGCACGCGGACACGGCACGGACACGACGGACGGAACCGACCGGGGCGCCGGTACCGGCCGCACGGGCCGGGTGCCCCGGGACGGGCGGACGGCCCGTGCGCGGGGACGGCAGGGCAACCACGGGCTGGCGCGGGTGGCCGTGGTGGTGCGCGCCGGGGCGGCGCCGCTGTGGTGGGCGGGGGTGGTGGCCGCCGGCGCGGGGTTGTTGGTGCCGGGGCTGACCGGGCGGCGGATCGGTGTGTTCGCCGGGGCCGCGCTGTTCCTGGTCGCCGCTGCGGTCGTGGCCCGCACGGGCTTCGGGCGGTACGCGGAACTCGCCGGGCGGGCCGAACGGGCGGGGCGGCACGACGTGCTCCAGGACCGGGCGGTCACCGTACGGGCGTGGCGCCGCGGCCACCGCTGGTGGCTGGTGCTCGCGTTCCTGGTCGCGGCGGGTTCCTCGGTCGCGGTGCCCGCGGCGCTCGGCATGCTGCTGGCCGGGGTGGGCGTCGGCCGCTGGCTGAAGGCGGTCCGGATCGGTCGCCGCGAGGCCGGGGACGGGGTGCTGTGGTGGGTGCGCACCGACTGGTTGGACGCCCGCGGGGGCCGGCCCGTGGGGCCCGCCGTGCGGGCGCTGCGGACGACCGGGCCGGGCGCGGGCGACGCGGCTCCGGGCGGCGCCCGCCGCCGGGCCGCCCGCTGACCGGCCGGTTCCCCGTCAGATCTCCAGTTCGGCCTCGATGCGGCGCAGCTGGTGGCGGGCCATGGCCAGGTTGGCGCGGCCCTTGTCCAGCACCACGTACAGGAAGAGTCCGCTGTGGCCGCGGCCCCGGATCAGCCGGATGAGGTGGTACTGGGTGCCCAGGGTGATCAGGATGTCCTCGATCTCGTCCTGGAGGCCGAGGAGTTCCATGGTGCGGAACTTGGAGCGGACCACGTCGGTGTTGCCGGCGGCGGCGACCGCGAGGTCGAAGTCCTTGCCGCCGCCCGCGGTGCCCAGGGCCATGCCGCTGGTGTAGTCGACGAGGGCCGCGCCGATGAACCCCTCGATGGAGGTGGTGATGTCCTTGAGGGCGGCTTCGGTGGTGCTCATCTTGAGCTGACTCCTTGGTGGTCGAGGGCGTGCGGACGTCGGGAAGCGTTCGGTGTGCCGGGGCGTGCGGGGGCGGCCCCGGGGGGAGCCGGCTCAGGCTCGGGGGACGGGCGGGCCCCACTGGCCCGGGGATCCCGGATGTCTGACCGGGCGGGGCGAGAGGGGCGGCCGGGGCGCCTCGGGGTCGGGGCGTCGTGCGGGCGGCACGGTGGGCACGGCGGTGGGTACGGCGGCGCGGGCGGCGGCCTCGACGAGCGCGCCGAGCCGGGCGCCGCACCGGCGGCCCTCCAGGTGCAGCCGGCCGACGTTCACCCGGGCGTCGGCGATCAGGGTGAGGACACCGGCCCGGCCCGCGGCGTAGGTGGCCGCGTAGCCGTCGGTGCCGCGCACCAGGAGCTCCAGGAAGGGGCCCCGGCCGGTCGCTTCGGTGAGGCGGCTGCCGACGCCGAGCGCGGCGGCCGTCAGGGCCGCCACGGCTTCGGTCTCGACGCCGTCCGCGTCCTGGGCGAGGACGAATCCGTCGGCGCTGGCGAGCAGCGCCCCGGTGATCTGGGGGACCCGGGCGCGCAGTTCTCGCAGTTCGCCGAGTATGTCGGCTTCGGCGGCCATCAACGTTCTCCTCTCGGGCGCTGCCGATGCGCGCCGGGCCCGGGGCGGGGCCCCGCGGCCGGGCACGGGCGGGGCGCCCCCTCGTCGTCGCGGGGGCTCACTCCAGGACCAGTCCCCGTGCGAGGTCCCGCAGGCGCATGCGGGCCAGGGCGAGGTTGCCCGTGTCCCGGTCGAGCCACAGGTACACGAAGGCGTGGGTGTCGAACGCCGCGTCGGCGAAGTGCATCAGGTGGTAGGCGGTCGCGGTGGTGACCAGCAGGTCCTCGACCGCGGGCGGGGCCGTGGGGGTGGGGAGGTCGCCGAGCGCGCGGGGCGCGGGCGGCGCGAAGACCGTGTACTCGACGGCCGCGCGGGCCATGTCGGCGGTCTCCGCCGCCGTCACCTCGTGGTCCCCGCCGGAGGCTTCGCCGAGGGCGCCGAGGGCCAGGCCGCTGGTCCAGTCGACGACGGCCGCTCCCCGGGCTCCGGGCAGCGCCATCGCCTCCTGGAGGCACGCATCGATTCCGGGCACGCCGGTTTCCTCCCCTGGGCCCGCTCGGGCGTCGTGGCATCGGCACCGGAACCTCTGCCGTGGACCCGGTAATCGAAAGGCTACTCTACGCACATGAGTTTGGTGGACGGGTCCGGGCACTTTCCTCCGGAAGGTGCCCGGACCGACCGGAGGCGATCGCCGAACGAAGGGTTCCGGTCGGGTCGGAGCGGTCGGTCGTCCGCTTCCGTGCGGGGCCCGTCCCGCCGGCCAGGGCTCAGAACAGCAGCCCGTCCGGGTGTTCGCCGCCCGCCTCCGCGACCACCTCGGCGATCGTCTGGGCGCTGCGCACCGTGGCGAAGCTCACCCCGTCCGCGGTCCCGGCCGCACGGTCGCCGTCCGGTGCGGTGAGGAAGCCGTACACCGCGGGGCGGGGCAGTGCGTTGTACGCGTAGGGGTGGGCGAAGAAGTACGCGCCGGTGTCCAGCACCGCGACGTGGTCCCCCGGGGACAGCCGGGGCAGGGTGCGCCCGCGGGCGATCAGGTCGCCCGCGAAGCAGGCCGGCCCGGCGACGTCCTGCACCTCGGGCCGGGTGGGCAGCGGCACGCCCCGGGCGTCGTAGCCGGCGACGCGCAGCGGCCACTGCTCGGGGGCGTAGACGGTGCGGGCCGCGATCTGCGCCCCCGCGTGGGTGACCGCGATCCGTCGCCCGCCCGCCGACTTGGTGTACTCCACCCGGCTCAGCACCAGCCCGAATCTGGCCAGCAGCGCCCGGCCGAACTCGGTCACCAGCCGGTACCGCCCGTCGAACAGGGCCGGCACCCGGTGCGCCAACAGCCGTGCGTAGCGGGCGAAGCCGGGGTCCGGGTCGTCGGAGGCGAAGTCGACGGGGAGCCCGCCGCCGAGGTCCACCGTGTCCACCTGGCGCCGCCCGGCGCGGGCGTTGACCTCCTCGGCCAGGGCGTGGGTGCGGGCGACGCCCTCGACCATCAGGTCCGCCGGCACCCCCTGCGAACCGCTGTGCACGTGCAGCCGGGTCAGCCAGGGCCGGTCCAGGAAGGCGCGCACCACCCGTTCGCGTCCCCCCGGGTCGCCGAGCGCCACGCCGAACTTGGCGGTGGCGGTGGCGGTGGACAGGGCGTCGATGGTCCCCGCGCCGACCTGCGGGTTCACCCGGAGTCCCAGCGGCGGCAGCCGGTCGGCGCCGGCCGGCCCGTACGCCACCGCCAGGTCGTCCAGCCGGGCGAGTTCCTGGAGGTTGTCGGCGTTCACGGCGATGCCGAGGGCGAACGCCTCGCGCAGTTCGGCGGGGGTCTTGGCGGGGGAGTCCAGCACGGTCCGTTCGGCGGGGGTGCCGGCGGCCCGGGCGAGGGCCAGCTCGCCGGGGCTCGCGACCTCCGCACCGATCCCCTCGTCGCCCAGCAGCCGCACCACGGCGACCAGGGGGCACGCCTTCACCGCGAAGGTGTGCAGCACCTCGGTGCCGGGGGCGGTGGCGGCGGCGAAGGCGGCGTGCAGGGCCCGGGCGGCGGTGCGCACGCCGGTCACGTCGATCAGCGCCACCAGCGGTTCCCGGTCGGTGACCAGGCCCCGGGCCACGGCCGCGCGGACGGCCGTGTCGCGGCGGGCGACCAGGGCGGCGGCGTCGCTTCGGGGGTGCGGGGCGCGTTCGCTCGTGGGAGGCATGCGTCCAGCGAACCACCGCTCGGGCGCGCGGGCTTCCCCACCGCCCTATTGACTAGCTCTATTCAGAACTTCAGGATGTGAATGGAAAGTTGTCATGGGAGTGCGGGCGCCCCTCCGGCGGGCCCGCCGCGAGGAGGCAGACCGTGTCAGGACCCCGCCCCGTACGAGCGTCGCGCGGCACCGGACGCAGCGCCCTCGGCTGGCCGCAGGAAGCCGCCCTGCGCATGCTCCAGAACAACCTCGACCCCGAGGTCGCCGAACACCCCGACCGGCTCGTGGTCTACGGCGGCACCGGCAAGGCGGCCCGCGACTGGGCCTCCTACGACGCCATGGTCCGCACCCTGCGCACCCTCAAGCAGGACGAGACCATGCTCGTCCAGTCCGGCCGCCCGGTCGGCGTGATGACCACCCACGAGTGGGCGCCCCGGGTCCTCATCGCCAACTCCCACCTGGTCGGCGACTGGGCCAACTGGGAGGAGTTCCGCCGCCTCGAAGCCCTCGGCCTCACCATGTACGGGCAGATGACCGCCGGCTCCTGGATCTACATCGGCACCCAGGGCATCCTCCAGGGCACCTACGAGACCTTCGCCGCCGTCGCCGCCAAACGGTTCGGCGGCACCCTCGCCGGAACCATCACCCTCACCGCCGGACTCGGCGGCATGGGCGGCGCCCAACCGCTCGCCGTCACCATGAACGACGGCGTCGCCCTCTGCATCGACTGCGACCCGCGCGCCATCGAACGCCGCATCGAGCACCGCTACCTCGACGTGCGCGCCGACTCCCTCGACCACGCCCTGCGGCTCGCCGTCGAAGCCCGCGACGCCCGCCGCCCGCTCTCCGTCGGGGTGCTCGGCAACGCCGCCGAGGTGCTGCCCCGGCTCCTCGCCGAGGGCGCGCCCGTCGACATCGTCACCGACCAGACCTCCGCCCACGACCCCCTCGCCTACCTCCCCCTCGGCGTCGACCTCGCCGACATGGCGACGTACGCGGCCGAGGACCCCGCCGGCTTCACCGCCCGCGCTCGCGAGTCCATGGCCCGGCACGTCGAGGCCATGGTGGGCTTCCAGGACGCCGGCGCCGAGGTCTTCGACTACGGCAACAGCATCCGCGGCGAGGCACAACTCGCTGGGTACGCACGGGCCTTCGACTTCCCCGGCTTCGTCCCCGCCTACATCCGCCCGCTGTTCTGCGAGGGCCGCGGACCCTTCCGCTGGGCCGCCCTGTCCGGCGACCCCGAGGACATCGCCGCCACCGACCGTGCGGTCCTCGACCTCTTCCCCGAGAACGAGTCGCTGCGCCGCTGGATCACCCTCGCCGGGGAGCGCGTCGCCTACCAGGGGCTGCCCGCCCGGATCTGCTGGCTCGGCCAGGGCGAACGCGACCGCGCCGGCGAACGCTTCAACGACATGGTCGCCAGCGGAGAGCTGTCCGCGCCCGTCGTCATCGGCCGCGACCACCTCGACTGCGGCTCCGTCGCCTCCCCCTACCGCGAGACCGAGGCCATGCGCGACGGCTCCGACGCGATCGCCGACTGGCCGCTGCTCAACGCCATGGTCAACGTCGCCTCCGGCGCCTCCTGGGTCTCCCTCCACCACGGCGGCGGGGTCGGCATGGGCCGCTCGATCCACGCCGGCCAGGTCACCGTCGCCGACGGCACCCCGCTCGCCGGCGAGAAGATCCGCCGGGTCCTCACCAACGACCCCGGCATGGGCGTCATCCGGCACGTGGACGCCGGCTACGAGAGCGCCGAACGCGTCGCTGCCCGGCAGGGCGTGCGCATCCCCATGCGGGAGGACGGGTGACCTTCCACCGGATGTGGCGCGACCTCGCCCCCCTGGGCCGCGACCCGCGCACCGGCGGCTACCGCCGCCACGCCTGGACCCCCGCCGACGCCGAGTGCCGTGCCTGGTTCCGCGCCGAGGCCGAACGGCGCGCCCTCGCCTACGAGGTCGACCGCAACGGCAACCAGTGGGCCTGGCACGGCGACCCGACCGTCGGCGACGCCGTGGTGACCGGCTCGCACCTCGACTCCGTCCCGGACGGCGGCGCCTTCGACGGCCCCCTCGGCGTGGTCTCCGCCTTCGCTGCCCTGGACGAACTCCTCTCCCGCGGGGCACGGTTCACCCGCCCCCTCGGCATCGTCAACTTCGGCGACGAGGAGGGCGCCCGCTTCGGACTGGCCTGCGTCGGCTCCCGCCTCACCGCCGGACACCTCACCCGGGAGCAGGCGTTCGCCCTCACCGACGCCGACGGCACCACCCTGCCCGCCGCCCTGGCCGCCGCCGGACACGATCCGGAGGCCATCGGCCCCGACCCCGAACGGCTCGCCCGCATCGGCGCCTTCGTGGAGCTCCACGTCGAACAGGGCCGGGCCCTCGACCTCACCGACCACCCGGTCGGCGTGGCCGCCGCGATCTGGCCGCACGGCCGCTGGCGCTTCGACTTCCACGGCGAGGCCAACCACGCCGGCACCACCCGGCTCGTCGACCGCCGCGACCCGATGCTCCCCTACGCCGCCACCGTCCTGGCCGCCCGCGAGGCGGCGAGGAGCGCCGGCGCCGTCGCCACCTTCGGCAAGGTCGCCGTCGAACCCAACGGCGTCAACGCCGTGCCCTCCCTCGTCCGCGGCTGGCTGGACTCCCGCGCCGCCGACCGGACGACCCTCGACCGGGTCGTCTCCGACGTCGAACGGGCCGCCCGCGACCACGCCGAACAGCACCGCGTCCGGCTCGCCGTCACCCGCGAGTCCTTCACCCCCGTCGTCGAGTTCGCCCACGCCCTGCGCGACGAACTCGGCCGGCTGCTCACCCGCGACGGCACCCGCCCACCGGTGCCCGTCCTCGCCACGGGCGCGGGACACGACGCCGGAATCCTCGCCGGCAGCGTCCCGACCGCGATGCTGTTCGTGCGCAACCCCACCGGCGTCTCCCACTCCCCGGCCGAACGGGCGACCGAGGACGACTGTCTCGCGGGGGTGGCCGCGCTCACCGACGTACTGGAAGGACTCGCATGCCGATGACGCCGGAACCGGGCTCCGCCGTGCCGCGCACCTACTGGCTGGAGTACGCCTGGCTGGACCCGTCCGCCGAACCCGGCGTCCTCCTGGAGACCGGTGCGGACGGCCGCGTCCACGCCGTCCGCACCGAGGTGCCCACCCCGCCGCCCGGCGCCGAAGTGCTGCGCGGACTGACCCTGCCCGGCTTCGCCAACGCCCACTCCCACGCCTTCCACCGGGCCCTGCGCGGCCGGGTCCAGGCCGGCTCGGGCACCTTCTGGACCTGGCGCGACGTCATGTACTCGGTCGCCGACCGGCTCGACCCGCAGACCTACCACGCCCTGGCCCGCGCCGTGTACGCGGAGATGGCGCTCGCCGGGACCACCGTCGTCGGCGAGTTCCACTACCTGCACCACGGACCCCGCGGCACCCGCTACGCCGACCCCAACGCGATGGGCGAGGCCCTGGTCGAAGCCGCGGCCGACGCCGGGATCCGCCTCACCCTGCTGGACACCGCCTACCTCTCCGCCGGCTTCGGCGAGCCCCCCACCCACCACCAGCTCCGGTTCTCCGACGGCTCCGCCGGGGCCTGGGCCGAACGGGCCTCGGCCCTGCGCGAATCCCCGCACACCCGCATCGGCGCCGCCATCCACTCCGTCCGGGCGGTGCCCGCCGACCAGTTCGGCCCCGTCGTGCAGTGGGCCGCCGAACGCGGCGCCCCGCTGCACGTCCACGTCTCCGAACAGCCCGCCGAGAACGAAGCCTGCCAGCGCGCGTACGGCTGCACCCCCGCCCGGCTCCTCGCCGACCACGGGGTCCTCGGCCCCCGCACCACCGGCGTCCACCACACCCACCTCACCCCCGCCGACATCGACCTCATCGGCTCCTCGTCCACCGGCACCTGCATGTGCCCCACCACCGAACGCGACCTCGCGGACGGCATCGGCCCCGCCCGGGACCTCCAGCGCGCCGGCTCCCCGCTCAGCCTCGGCTCCGACAGCCACGCCGTCATCGACCCGCTGGAGGAGGCCCGCGCCCTGGAGCTGAACGAGCGGCTGCGCACCCGCATCCGCGGCCACTGGACCACCGCCGCCCTGCTGCACGCCGCCTCGCCCGCCGGCTACGCCGCCCTCGGCTGGCCGGACGGCGGCACCCTCGCCCCGGGCGCCCTCGCCGACTTCACCACCGTCGCCCTCGACACCGTCCGCACCGCGGGCACCCCGTCCCGCCTGGTCGCCGAGGCCGCCGTGTTCGCCGCCACCGCCGCCGACGTCCGTCACACCGTGGTCGCCGGCCGGCACGTGGTCCGCGACGGCGTCCACACCACGGTGCCCGACCCGGCCGCAGCGCTGCGCGAGGCGATCGCGGCACTGAGCGGCTAGGCTCTCCTCGTACGTCTGTGCGAATTCCCTGGGGTGTGGAGGAGCCGCCACCGTGCACGTCGTCCTGCGCGAGGTCCGCGACGCCGACCTGCCGGTCCTCCGCGCCCAGTCGATCGAGCCCGAGGCCCTCCACATGGCCGCCTTCACCGCCGACGACCCCACCGACCGCACCCGCTTCGACGCCCACTGGAGCCGCATCCGCAGCGACCCGCAGGTGGTGCTGCGCGCGGTGACCGCCGGCGCCGACGGCGAACTCCTCGGCCACGCCGCCGTGTACGGCCCCCCGGAGGAGCGCGAGGTCACCTACTGGATCGGCCGCGCCCACTGGGGCCGCGGCGTGGCCACCGCCGCCCTGCGCGCCCTGCTCGTCCTCGTCCCCGAACGCCCCCTGCACGCACGGGTCGCCGCCGACAACGCGGGCTCGCTACGGGTGCTGCACGCCTGCGGGTTCACGGTGACCGACCGCGAGCGGAGCTTCGCCGCCGCCCGCGGCGAGGAGATCGAGGAACTGCTCCTGACCCTGACCGCACCCTGACCGCGCCGGGCGCAACCCACCGAACCCGCTTGCGAATCACCTGCGGTCACCCTTTCGACCGCCCCTCCCGGACGGTGGACGAGGGGGTGACCGGCCGGCGAACCACCCCGGACCCGCCCGTACCGACCGCGCACGGTGCCACGCTGGAACCAGCGAACGGCCCCGAACCGGAACGGAACGCACGTGACGCCTCCCCGTAGCGCCCCCTGGAGCACGTCCCCGAGGAACGGCCCGCCGGCGCTGACGGCGACCGCCCCGCCCCCGGCCACCTCCTTCGGCTGGACCCTGCACCCCGGCCACGGCCCCGGCACCGAGGTGCTCGCCCTGCGCCCCGGCCGGCGGGTTCTGGACCTGGGCTGCGGCGCCGGCCGCAACCTGGCCCACCTGGCCGCGCTCGGCATGCGCGCGGTCGGCGTGGACGCCTCCGCCGTCCAACTCGCCCGGGCCCGCGAGCACTGGGAGGACGTGGTCGGCATGGAACTGCACTGGGGCGACGCCCTGGCCTTCCTCGCCCACCCCACCGGCCCCTTCGACGCCGTGTACTCGGTGTTCGGCGCCGCCTACTCCACCGCCCCCGGACAGCTCCTGCCCGCCGTGCACGGGGCGCTCGCCCCCGGTGGCGTCTTCGCGATGTCGCAGCACCCCGCCGTGGACGGCTGCTACGGCTGCCAGGCGTCGTACGTCGCCCGCGGCCCGGACGAGGACCCCGCGGTGGTGAAGCGCTGGGACTACCCGGCGCCCACCTGGGTCGCCCTGCTGGAGGAACACGGCTTCGAGGAGGTGACCGCCGTCCTCCTGCCCCCGCCCCGGCACGGCGCCCGCCGGCTGGGCACGCTGCTGGTGCGGGGGGTGCGCGGGGGGTAGGGGACGCGGCTCGGCTGCCGGGAGACGTGCGACGACCACGGGCAACCAAGGAAACTGACGGTGCGTCGCCCGGACGGGGTGGATCGGGATAGCCTCCGGATGTGCTTGCTCCAGAAGACTCCCTTGTCTACCACTTCACCCACGTTCGCAACGTGCCCAGCATCCTTGAGCAGGGGTTCCTGAAATGCGACCGTATCGTGCGCGAAGAGGGCAGCTTGCAAGTGGAGTGTGGAGATGTGCAGATCAAGGAGCGACGGAGATCCCGGAAGGTGGAATCCGGGCCGGGTGGGGTTGTATCCGACTACGTACCCTTCTACTTCGCTCCGCGTTCACCCATGCTGTACAAGATCAATAAGGGGGGTGTGCCGAGCTACGCCAGCGGACAGGACCCTCTGGTGTATCTGGTGACGACACCCCGTCGTCTCCTGAGTGTGGGGTGTGCGTGTGTGTTCAGTGACGGCAACTGTGCAGCGGACATCACGGTGATCCGAGAGGACATGTCTCAGCTTGCCAGTTGTGTGGACTGGGCTGTGATGCAGGCGGAGCGGTGGAACAACACGGCAGAGGACCCTGACCGCATGCGCCGACGCATGGCTGAGTACCTTGTGCATCAGCGGGTTCCCGTTGATGCGTTTGAACGGTTGGCCGTACGTACAGACCTGCGGGCAGCCGAGGTCTCGCGGATACTTGAGACCTATGGATGTCCCCTTGACGTACTTGTCAGACCTTCCTGGTACTACTGAGATGGTGGATCTGGAAGCGCGAAGTGGGGAGCGGCTGTGATCACCTACACGGAGGGTAACCTCCTTGCTGCGGACGTAGATGCCTTGATCAACACTGTCAACACCGTAGGTGTCATGGGCAAGGGCATTGCTCTGCAATTCAAGCGTGCATATCCGGGGAACTTTGAGGACTATGCGTCGGCCTGTAGGGCTCGTGAGGTACGGCCTGGAGTCATGCATGTCCATGAACTCAAGGAGGGGAAGGGGCCTCTCTTCATTATTAACTTTCCCACGAAGCGGCATTGGCGATCACCTTCCCGCTTGGAGGATGTGGAGCAGGGGTTGAAGGATCTTCGACGCGTTGTCGTTGATCTCCAAATCCAGAGCATCGCAGTGCCGCCATTGGGGTGTGGCAATGGAGGGCTGGAGTGGGACGACGTGCATCCTCTGATTGTTCGCGCGCTAGGAGACTTGCCGGGTGTCGAGGTGATGGTGTATCCGCCCAATGGCGCTCCCGATCCGTCTGCGATGCCGAACAACCAGCTGACTCCGGACCTCAACAGGGAGCGATCGGCCTTCCTGGTGGCTTTGGATCGATATATTCGGCGTGGCCTTTCCGGGGGGTTCACGATGGAGCGACATGCCACGCTACTGGAAGTGCATAAGCTGGTTTTCTTGCTCCAGCGGTCTGGGTTTGACCTGGGCATTCAATTTGAAAAGGGGCACTACGGCCCCTATTCGAACAAACTGGATAATGCCCTTGCTGTGCTGGAAGGGCATTTCCTTGAAGGGTATGGGGATGGTACGCGCGGTTCTTCCGCGCCGATCGCGTTGAATTCGGATGCAGTTCGACGTGCTCGGGAGGTCATGAAGGCTGACAGGTCGTTCTCCGCTGCCATCGAGCGCCTAGAGGCTCTCATTGATGGATATGAGCATCCCTATGGAATGGAATTGCTCGGAACGATGCTGTTCGCGTCGAAGGAGATCGATACGGTGGCGGTGCATTTTGAGGAGGTGGCAGCCTATGTGAGGGAGTGGACTCCCCGTAAGCGTCAAATGTTCACGGATGCTCATCTGCTGGCGGCATGGGAAAGGCTGACTTCTTTCTCCCTCGTTCCCGTTCCAGCCCGATAGCCCCATTTGGCAGGTTTCGCATTTGGGTCGTCGAGATGCGTGACGGCCCCGTCCCCACGGAACGAACCGTGAGGGGCGGCGGCACGCCGGTGTTCAGGGCAGGTTCCGGGCCATCACGATCCGCTGGATCTGATTCGTGCCTTCATAAATCTGGGTGATCTTCGCGTCCCGCATCATCCGCTCCAGCGGGTAGTCACGGGTGTAGCCGTAGCCGCCGAGGAGTTGCACCGCGTCGGTGGTGATCTCCATCGCCGCGTCGGAGGCGTAGCACTTGGCCGCCGCGCCGAAGAAGGTGAGGTCGTCCTCGGTGCCGCCCTCGGTCACCCGCTCGGACTTCGCGGCGGCGGCGTAGGTGAGTTGGCGGGCCGCCTCCAGCTTCATCGCCATGTCGGCGAGCATGAACTGGACGCCCTGGAAGTCGCCCACCGGCTTGCCGAACTGCTTGCGTTCGCGGACGTAGCCCTTGGCGTAGTCGAGCGCGCCCTGGGCGACGCCGAGGGCCTGCGCGGCGATGGTGATGCGGGTGTGGTCCAGGGTCTTCATGGCGGTGGCGAAGCCGGTGCCCTCCCCGCCGATCATGCGGTCGGCGGGGATGCGGACCTCGTCCAGGTACACCTCGCGGGTGGGGGAACCCTTGATGCCGAGCTTCTTCTCGGGGGCGCCGAAGGTGACGCCCTCGTCGGACTTCTCCACCACGAACGCCGAGATGCCGCGGGTGCGCTGCTCCGGGTCGGTCACCGCCATGACCGTGTAGTAGTCGGACACGCCGGCGTTGGTGATCCAGCGCTTGACGCCGTTCAGCACCCAGGTGTCGCCGTCCCGGACGGCGCGGGTCTTCATCCCGGCCGCGTCCGAACCGGCGTCCGGCTCGGAGAGGCAGTACGAGAACATCGCCTCGCCCCGGGCCAGCGGGGGCAGGTAGCGGCGCTTCAGCTCCTCGGAGCCGGAGAGGATCACCGGCAGCGAGCCCAGCTTGTTGACGGCCGGGATGAGGGAGGACGACATGCAGGCGCGGGCCACCTCCTCGATCACGATGACCGTGGCCAGGGCGTCGGCTCCGGCGCCCTCGTACTCCTCCGGCACGTGCACCGCGTGCAGGTCGGCCGCGACCAGGGCGTCCAGGGCCTCCTGCGGGAAGCGCGCCTCCTCGTCCACGGCGGCGGCGAACGGGGCGATCTTCGCCTCCGTGAGCGCGCGGACCGTCTCGCGGAGCAGGTCGTGCTCTTCGGACGGCCGGTACAGGTCGAATGCCGGGTTGCCTGCCGAACCAGTCACGGGCCCACGCTCCCAGGTCGCTAATTACTGTTAAGTAACTCGATGAGTACCCCGAATCCTAGGGCGCGCACCGGGTCGGGACCAGGTGACCTGGACGACACGTCCCCGCTGGCGCGAACCGTGCGGCGGCGCCCCACTCGATCGCTGCCCCCGCCACCTGCCCGACTATGCTCGGCCGGGCGCGACCGGCACCCCGGAACCCGCTGAACCCGCCCCCCTCGCTACGGACCCGGAGCACTGATGGCCCCCCTCAAGATCACCGTGATCGGAACCGGCTATCTCGGCGCCACCCACGCCGCCGCCATGGCGGAGCTGGGCTTCGAGGTGCTGGGCCTGGACGTCGTCCCCGAGAAGATCGCCCTGCTCAGCGAGGGGCGCGTACCGATGTACGAGCCGGGGCTGGAGGAACTGTTGCGGCGGCACGTCGCCGGGATCGAGGGGTCCACCGGACGGTTGCGGTTCACCCGGGACTGGGCCGAGGTCGGCGCCTTCGGCGATGTGCACTTCGTCTGCGTGAACACCCCGCAGAAGCACGGCGAGTACGCCTGCGACATGTCGTACGTCGACTCCGCCGTGGAGTCCCTGGCCCGGCACCTGGAGCGGCCCTGTCTGGTGGTCGGCAAGTCGACGGTGCCGGTGGGCAGCGCGGACCGGCTCGCCGCCCGGCTGGTGGAGCTGGCGCCCGCCGGGGACGGGGTCGAGCTGGCGTGGAACCCCGAGTTCCTGCGCGAGGGGTTCGCCGTCCAGGACACCCTGCACCCGGACCGGATCGTCGTCGGGGTGCGCAGCGCCGGGGCCGAGAAGCTGCTGCGGGAGGTGTACGCCGCGCCCGTGGCGGAGGGCTCCCCGTTCGTGGTGACGGACTTCCCCACCGCCGAGCTGGTGAAGACCTCCGCCAACTCCTTCCTCGCCACCAAGATCTCCTTCATCAACGCGATGGCCGAGGTGTGCGAGGCCGCCGGCGGGGACGTGGTCCGGCTCGCCGAGGCGATCGGCCACGACGAGCGGATCGGCAGCAAGTTCCTGCGCGCCGGGATCGGCTTCGGCGGCGGCTGCCTGCCCAAGGACATCCGGGCGTTCATGGCCCGGGCCGGGGAGCTGGGGGCCGACCAGGCGCTGACGTTCCTGCGCGAGATCGACTCCATCAACATGCGCCGGCGCGGGCAGATGGTGGAGATGGCGCGCGAGGCGCTCGGCGGCGGGCCGTTCCTCGGGCGGCGGATCGCCGTGCTGGGCGCCGCGTTCAAGCCGGACTCCGACGACGTGCGGGACTCGCCGGCGCTCAACGTCGCCGGGCAGATCCACCTCCAGGGCGGACAGGTCACCGTGTACGACCCCAAGGGCATGGACAACGCGCGGCGGCTGTTCCCGACGCTCGGCTACGCGGACTCCGCCGAGGAGGCGGCCCGCGGCGCCGACGCGGTACTGCACCTCACCGAGTGGCGGGAGTTCCGCGAGCTGGACCCCGAGGCGCTGGGCGCCGTGGTCCGTCAACGGGTGCTGCTGGATGGGCGCAACGCCCTGGACCCGGCGGTGTGGCGCCGGGCCGGCTGGACGTTCCGGGCCATGGGGCGCCCCGCGGCCTGAGCCACGGGGACCGCCCTCAGCCGGGGGGCGAGCGGAAGCCGGCCGGGCCCCCCGGCCACCAGGCCCGGGGGCCCAGCTGCCGCACCAGCGCGGGGACCAGCAGGGAGCGGACCACCAGGGTGTCCAGGAGCACCCCGAAGGCCACGATGAAGGCGATCTGGATCAGGAAGGCCAGCGGGATCACCCCCAGGGCCGCGAAGGTCGCGGCCAAGACCACCCCGGCGGAGGTGATGACCCCGCCGGTGGCCACCAGACCGCGGTGCAGGCCCTCCCGGGTGCCGAAGCGGATCGATTCCTCCCGGACGCGGGACATCAGGAAGATGTTGTAGTCCACCCCGAGCGCCACCAGGAACACGAACCCGTACAGCGGCACCGAGGCGTCCGTGCCGGTGAAGTCCCACAGGTGGGTGAAGACCAGGGAGGCCACGCCGAGGGTGGCGAAGAAGTTCAGCGCCACCGTCGCGACCAGGAGCAGCGGCATCAGCAGCGAGCGCAGCAGCGCCGTGAGGATGACCAGGATGACGGCGAGGACGACCGGCACGATCAGGGCCCGGTCGGCCGCCGCCGTCCGCTGGGTGTCGATCCGCTGCGCGGTGACCCCGCCGACCAGCGCATCGGCGTCCGGCACCGCGTGGACGGCCACGCGCAGCGCCGTCACGGTGCGCTCGGCCGCCTCGCCGTCGGCGGGGTCGGCGAGGGTGACGTCCAGGCGCACCCGGCCGTCGGCGACCAGCGGCGGGCCGCCCGGGTCGCCGCCGGCCGTGGTCGGGAGGACGGAGGCGACCCCCGGCACCTGCCGGGCGGCGGCGGTGACCGGCTCCAGGGCGTCGGCCCGGGCGACCACGACGGCGGGGCTGCCCGAACCGCCGGGAAAGTGCTCGCCGAGCACGGCCTGCGCGGCCACCGAGGGGGCCTCGCCGACGAGGGTCTCGTCCAGCGGCACGCCGCGCGAGGTCAGCGTCGGAGCGAAGGCCGCGCAGGCGAGCAGGGCGGCCAGGGTGAGTGCCCAGACCCGGCGCGGGGCGCGGTCCACCAGGTCGGCGACCCGGCGCCAGAGCCGGTGCGAGCCGCCGAGCGCCTCCCCGTCGGTGCGGGACGGGCGTGCGGGCCAGTAGGCCGCACGCCCCAGCAGGACGAGGACGGCGGGCAGGAAGGTGAGCGCCGCCGCGACGGCGCAGACGATGCCCACGGCACCGACCGGGCCCAGGGCGCGGTTGTTGGTGAGATCGCTCAGGAGCAGGGCGAGCAGCCCCAGTGCCACCGTGGCCGCACTGGCCAGCACCGGACCGGCCGAGCGGCGCAGCGCGGCCCGCATGGCCGTCGTCCGGTCGTCCCCGCGGGTCAACTCCTCCCGGAACCGGGCCGTCAGCAGCAGCGCGTAGTCGGTGGCGGCGCCGATCACCAGGATCGAGAGGATGCCCTGCACCTGGCCGTCGACCCGCACGACGCCGCGTTCGGCGAGTGCGTACACCACCGCAGAGGCCAGGGCGAGGGCGAACACTGCGGCCACGATGATCAGCAGGGGGAGCAGGAGGCTGCGGTAGACCAACAGCAGGATGACGAGCACCGTGGCCAGGGCGACCCCCAGCAGCAGGCCGTCGATGCCGGAGAACGCGTTCTTGAGGTCCGCCTGGGACGCCGCCGGACCCGCCAGGTGGACGGTCGTCCCGGGCACGGTCCGGGCCTGTGCCCCGATCTCGTCCAGTGCCTCGGCCAGTCCGTCGTCGAGGTCGGTCCGCAGCGGCACCACCGCGCGCAGCGCGCGGCCGTCGTCCGAGGCGAGCGCCGGGGATGCGGCCCCCGCGAGCGGGGGTGCGCCGGCGAGTCCGGTCAGGACCCGGGTGGCCTCTCCGCGTGCCGCCTCGGGCAGCGGGGCGCCGTCCTCCCGTGCGGTCCACACGACGACGAGCGGCAGGGACTCGCCCTGCCGGAAGTCCTCCTGGACGTCGATGACCCGGGTCGACTCGGCGCTGCGGGGCAGGAACGCGGCCTGGTCGTTGGTGGCGACCTCGCCGAGCCGTCCCGCGTAGGGGCCGAGCACCCCGCCGACCCCGAGCCAGGTGACGAGGAGGACCAGTGGGATCAGCAGGCGGGCAGCGCGGGAGGAGCCGGCGGGGCGGGTGGGCTTGGGCACGGGACACATCCGCTGTCTCGACGGGGCAACGGTCTCACCCGGGCTCAACATCTTGATGGAGTGAGATGTTCGCGATGGTAGGGGACCGGGGGGGACAGGCCGGCACCCGCCCCCTCCCCGCCGGGCGGGAGTCCACCCGCCGTGCCCGCCCGCTCCGTCCCGCCCGGCGGCACGGCGGGCCGGGATCCCGCACGGGAAGGCCGCGTCCCGGGACGGCCACAAAACGAGGAACCGGACCGTTCCGCGGCGCTCCCGGCCTAGGATCGACGTGGCGTCGGGGAGGAATGGGGAGCTCCATGGACTTTCGCGTGCCCTTACCGGGGAACCGCTTATGGCCCTTGGCGTTGGTCGCCGTGGTGCTGACGGGCTGCTCCGGCACGGCGGACGGCTCCGGAAGGGCCGAGGAGCGGAGCGCTCCTCCGGCGAACGGAGGGGCGGGCTCCGGCGGTGCCACCGGGACCGGCCCCCCGGCCGGTGCCGCCGGGAGCTTCCGCCCCGACCCCGCCCGGCTCCCGGGGACCCCTGCGGCGGCGCGCTCCCTCATCGACCGCGTCATGGCCGACACCGACAGTTTCGGGGCCGAGGTGGTGAAGCGGAGCCCGTACGAGAGCGACCCGACGACCTGGCCCGTGCTCGACGAGGACTGCGTCTGGCAGCAACGGAAGCCCGCGGACAGCGTCCTGGCCACCCTGACCCGGTCGTTCGAGGTGCCCGCCGCCGGAGGCAAGGGCCCGTTGCGCCTCGCCGCCGTGGTCACCGTCCACCGCACCCGCGAGGACGCGACCTGGGAGATGGCGGAGTCGATCGAGGAGTCGATGCGCTGCCCCACCCAGCAGCTGCGCGCGGGGGAGCAGATCGGCTACCTGCTCGCCGCCGGGCTCCTGGGCGGCGAGACCAACCAGACGAACGCGGAGGACTCCCTCACCGAGGTGGGGCAGTACCAGAGCTCCGAGCTGGGCGGGCCCCACCACTACTCCTGGCAGCAGTCCCAGACGCTCCAGTTCACCCTCGCCGTGACCGGCAAGGGCGCGAAGGGCCGCACCGAGCGGGAGGTGGACGCCCTGGTCCTCCAGGCGCATTCCGCCATGCTGGTCCGGCTGGAATCCGCCGTCGAGAAGCAGAGTTGAGGCCGGACGATGGACGATCTGCGACCCGGTGACCCCGCCCGGATCGGCGAGTACCGGCTCCTCGGCCGCCTGGGCGCGGGCGGCATGGGCGTCGTCTACCTCGGACGCACCGACGCCGGAGCGCTCGCCGCGGTCAAGGTGATCCTGCCCGAGCACGCCGGGGACGAGGACTTCCGGGCCCGCTTCCGCCGTGAGGCCGAGGCCGCCCGCCGGGTCGACAGCCCCTGGGCCGTTCCGGTCACCGGTGCCGACACCGAGGCCGAACGCCCTTGGCTGGCAACGGAGTTCGTCCCCGGGCCGCCCCTCTCCGACGTCGTCGCCCGCCGCGGCCCGCTGCCCGTGCGCAGCGTCATGGTCCTGGGCCGGCTGCTGTCCCGGGCCCTGGCCGCCGTGCACGGCGCCGGGCTCGTCCACCGTGACGTCAAGCCGGGAAACGTCCTGCTGACGGTCGACGGCCCCCGGCTGATCGACTTCGGGATCGCCCGCGCGACCGACGCCACCGCCCTGACCGCCACCGGCGTCCTCGTCGGCACCCCCGGCTTCCTGGCGCCCGAGCAGGTGGCCGGGGGCACGGCAGGGCCGGAGGGGGACGTCTTCTCGCTCGGCTGCCTCCTGGCGTACGCGGCCACCGGCCGGCCGCCGTTCGGCAGCGGGGCGGTCGAGGCCGTCCTCCACCGCACGGTGCACGCCGCGCCCGACCTCGACGGCGTCGACGACGCCTCCCTGCGCGCCCTGTTGGAGCGCTGCCTGGCCAAGGAGCCCGGCGGGCGTCCGTCCGCCGCCGGCCTCGACGCCCTGATGCCCCGGGACGCACCCGCCGGGGCCGCCGCCGGCTGGCTGCCCGAGGACGTCGTCCGTCTCGTCGCCGACCTCTCCGTCGCCCTCCTCGTCCTGCCCGGCATCGACGCCACCGTCCCCGACGCGCGGTCCGGGGCGTCGCGCCCCGGACCGCCCCGGCGGCGGGCCCTGCTGTTCGCGGCCGGCGGCGCAGTGCTCCTCGGCACGGGGGCCTTCGCCGCCCTACGCATCGCCCGTGACGAGCCCGCACCCGGCGGAAGGAACTGGACCATCGGCGTGCACGCCGACCTGACCGGGCCGGGGGCCGCCGCCGGCCGGGCCCAGGAACGCGGCGTCCGGCTCGCCGTCGACCGCTTCAACGCCCGCGACGGACAGCCCTTCCGGCTCGCCGTGAAGGTCCTCGACGACCGGGGCGACGCCGGTCGCTCCGCCCGGGTCGCCGCGGAGTTCACCCGGGACCCGGACGTCCTCGCGGTCATCGGGCCCACGGGCGACGCGGCAACCGGAGCCGCCCTGCCCGGCTACGACGAGGCCGCGCTGCCGGTCCTGACCGTCTCGGCCCTCCAGGTCTCCTTCCCGGCCCGGGCCAACGGCTCCTTCTTCCAGACCGGCCCCTCCTACGTGACGCTGTCCGACCCCGTCGTCAGCCGTGTCCTGTCGCGCCCCGGGGTGAAGCGGCTGGGCATTCTGATCGACCGGTCCGGGGGACAGGCCGCCTACCAGACCGGCTACACCGCCAATCTGATGGTGCGCGGTCTCACCGACACCACGACCCACCCCCGGGTGGTGCCCCCCGGGACCACGGCCTTCGGCCCGGTCGTCGCCGACCTGCTCGCCCACCGCGGCGACGCCGTCGTCTACGCCGGTGACGCGGCCGGCGCCGCCGGGGTCGCCCGCGCGCTGGCCGCCCGCTCCTTCACCGGACCGCGCCTGGCCCAGCACACGGTCATGGGAACGGAGTTCCTGGAGCGGGCGGGCGCGTCGGCGGAGGGCTGGGAGTTCGTCGCGCCGTTCACCCATGCGACGGCGCCCGCCGCGCGGGCGTTCGCCGCCGCCCACCGCAGGCGCTTCGACGCCGAACCGGCGGCGTGGTCGGCCGAGGCGTACGACGCGGCGGGGCTCGTCGCCCGTGCCCTGGTCGGCCTGGTCGGCGGAGCCGACGGGGCCGGGGCGAGCGCCGCTCCCTCCGGCGCCGGCGGGTCGGCACGGCCCGCCCGGGAGTCGGGAACCGCCCCGCCCACCCGGTCCGCGCTCACCGCAGCGGTCGCCGCCACCCGGTACGAGGGGATCTCCCGCTCCTACGAGTTCGACAAGGACGACCAGGGCCTCGTGGGCCACCACGCCCACCTCTACCGGGTCGAGGACCGCCGCTACCGCTACCTGGGCCCGGCCCCGGAGCGGAAGGGCTGACGTGCGGCCCCTCACCTCCGAGGACCCGCGCACCGTGGGCCCGTACCGCACGCTCGTCCGGCTCGGCGCGGGCGGCATGGGCGTCGTCTACCTGGCCCGTTCGGCGGGCGGTGCGCTCGCCGCCGTCAAGGTGATCCGGGCCGAGCACGCCGCCGACCCCCGGTTCCGGGCGCGCTTCCGGCGCGAGGCCGCGGCCGCGGCCGGGGTGACCGGCCCCTGGCTGGTGCCGGTGCTGGGCACGGACACCGAGGCCCAGGAGCCGTGGCTGGCGACCGAGTTCGTCCCCGGACCCTCGCTGAGCGAGGTGGTGGGCACCGGCGGCGCCCTGCCCACGGCCACCGTCCGGGCCCTCGGGAGCCGGCTCGCCGAGGCCCTCACCGCGGTCCACGCCGCCGGGCTGGTCCACCGCGACGTCAAGCCCGGCAACGTGCTCCTCGCCCTCGACGGCCCCCGCCTCATCGACTTCGGGATCGCCCGCCACGAGAACGCCACCGCGCTGACCGCCACCGGCGCGGTGATCGGGACGCCCGGCTTCCTCGCCCCCGAACACGCGTCGGCCGAAACGCCCGGGCCGCCGTCCGACGTGTTCTCGCTCGGCTGCGTCCTCGCCTACGCGGCGACCGGGAGGGGGCCGTTCGGCAGTGGCGGGGTGGGAGCCCTGTTCCGGACGGTCCACGAGGAGGCGGACCTGACCGGCGTCCCGCCGGGTCTGGTTCCCCTGATCACCGCCTGCCTCGCCAAGGAACCGGCCGACCGGCCCACCGCGGGCGGGGTCCGCGACGCGCTGGCGGCACGCGACGGGGAGGAACCCGGAGACCCGCGCGAGCACCCGGGCTGGCCGGGGCCGCCGTCCGCCCGCGCGTCCCCCCGCGCCGCTCCGGCCCCCTGGCGGATGCCCGCCGGGCTGCCCGCGCTGATCGCCGACCGGTCCGCGGCGGCCCTCGCGCTCCCCGACCCCGGCCCGCCGCCCGCCGCACCCGCCCCGGCGGCCGGCCCCGCCCACCGCTCCCGCCGGGGAGCGCTGACGGCCGGGGCGGTGCTCCTGGCCGCCGTCCCCACCACGGCCTGGCTCGCCCTGCGGGAGTACGGACCCACTGCGGGCGGCCCGTCTGCCGGGTCCGCGAGGACGCCCACGCACACCATCGGGCTCCAGGCCGACCTCAGCGGACCCGGCCGCGCCGGCGGACTCGCCCACCAGCGCGGCGTGCGGCTCGCCGTCGCCGACCACAACGCCCACGAGGGCACGGCGTTCCGGCTCGCCCTGCGCACCGAGGACGACGCGGGGGACCCGGCCGCGGCGCTCCGGGCAGCGGACCGGCTGGCGGCGGACCCCGCGGTCGTCGCCGTCGTCGGGCCGACCGGGCACCAACTGCGCCCGGAACTGGTCGCGCGGTACGCCGCGGCACGGCTCGCCCTGGTCGTCGTCGCGGCGGACGCCAGCACCGTCGAGTACAGCAGCAGCAACCCCCACCTCTGCGTGACCCGCCTCCCGGACCGGGAACTCAGCCTCGGCCTGCTCGGCTACCTGACCCGCACCCGCCCCGCCGAGCGCGTCCTGCTGGTCGAGGACACGGCCGACGCGGGGCTCGGCGGCCACCTGGGACGGGAGTTCCGCAGCGCCTACCGGCCCGGCGCCGTGCTCATGGAACAGCGGCTCGGCCGGGGAGACGCGGGCTTCGCCGCGGCGGCCCGGCGGGCCGTGACCGGCCGGGCGGACGCCGTGGTGTTCGCGGGCGGCGCCGCCGCCCGGGCCGCCCGCCTGGCCGCCGCCCTGGCGGACGAGCGCTTCACCGGCACCCGCATCGGCGCCGGACCCGCCCTCGGGCCCGCGTTCCTGCGGGGTGCCGCCGGGGCCGCCGAGGGCTGGGTCTTCGCCCAGGCGTACGCCGACCCCACCGCCCTCACCTCGGCCCGCGCCTTCACCGCCGCCCACCGCAGGCGCTTCGGCGCACCACCCGCCACCTGGGCCGCCGAGGCGTACGACGCCGTCGGCCTGATCGCCCGCGCAACCGGAACCACCAGCGCATCGGGAGAGGTTCGCCGGGGCGTCGGCCAACGGCTCGTGCGGACCGAGCACCGCGGCATCGTGCGCACCCTCGCCTTCCACGCCACGACCCGCTCGGTGCGGCACGAGAACGCGGTCCACCTCTACCGGATCGAGAACCGCCGGCCCCGGTTCCTCGGCCCGTACCAGGAGGTCTGAGGCGGGACGCGGCCGACCCGGTCCGCGGGGGCGGCGCCGTCGGCCCGTTCCGGTACCGCAGACCGGGTCACGAGGACGGGGGCTCGTCCAGACGGGCCAGTTCCTCGCTGAACGCGTCCAGGAACCGCAGCACGACGACGAGTTCCTCGTCCTCGAACCGGACCCGCGCGCGTTCTCCGGCGACCGCCAGCGGCCTGAAGAAGGCCCGCGCGGCCAGCCGCGCCTCGTCCACGTACTCGACGCGCACCACGCGCCGGTCGACCTCGTCCCGGGTGCGGCGGACGTGACCGGCGCGCTCCAGCCGGCCCAGACAGGCGGTGACCGCCCCGGACGTCAGCCCCAGCCGGGCGCCCAGCATCCCCGGGGTGACCGGCCGGTCCGCGTCCAGCACCATCGCGAGCGCGCTCACGTCGGTCGGGTGCAGACCGTGGGCCGAGGCGAAGGCGTGCGTCAGCCGGTTGATCTCGCCGTTCACCCGCCGCAGGGACACCGCCAGCGCCATCAGCCGGTCGGACGCCCCCGCGTTCCCCACCCCGCTCTCGCCGTCCACGCCCGGAAGCGTACCGGCCGCGGCGGCACGGGGACCCGCACCGCCCGGTGTCAGGGAGCGGACGCCCCGTCGAGGGCCTCGCGGGTGGCGTTGGACGGGGGACGGCGGGTGCGCAGCTCCCGGGCGACCGCCTCCGCGTCGGCCAGCACCCGCACCGCGTTGGACCAGGTCAGCTTGGCCAGGTCGGCGGTGGACCAGCCGCGGGTGCGCAGTTCCACCAGCAGGTTGGGGTACCCGGACACGTCCGCGAGGCCGTCCGGGGTGAACGCGGTGCCGTCGTAGTCGCCGCCGAGCCCGAGGTGGTCGACGCCCGCGACCTCCCGCATGTGGTCCAGGTGGTCGGCGACGTCGGCGACCCGCGCGACCGGACGGGGCCGCTCGGCCTCGAAGGCGCGGTGCGCCCGCATCGCGGCCGGCGAGGTGTCCAGCGGGTGGAAGCCGTGGGCGCGGAGGTTCTCGTCGGCCGCCGCGGTCCACTCGACGGCCGCCGGGAGGACGAACTTGGGCACGAAGGTCGCCATCGCCACGCCCCCGTTGGCCGGCAGCCGCTCCAGGACGTCGTCGGGGACGTTGCGGGGGTGGTCGCAGACCGCCCGGGCCGAGGAGTGGGAGAAGACCACCGGGGCGTCGCTGGTGTCCAGCGCGTCCCGCATGGTGGTCGCCGCGGTGTGCGAGAGGTCGACCAGCATCCCGAGCCGGTTCATCTCGCGGACCACCTCGTGCCCGAAGGCGGTGAGCCCGCCGGCCGCGGGCACGTCCGTCGCCGAGTCCGCCCAGGGCACGTTGTCGTTGTGGGTGAGCGTCAGATAACGCACGCCCAGGGCGTACAGGGCGCGCAGGGTGGCCAGCGAACTGTTGATGGAGTGGCCGCCCTCCGCCCCCATCAGCGAGGCGATCCGGCCCTCGCCGCGGGCCCGCTCCAGGTCGGCAGCGGAGGCGGCCGGCGCCAGGTCGGCGGGGTAGCGGTCCAGCAACTGCCGTACGCAGTCGATCTGTTCGAGGGTGGCACTGACGGCCTCGTCGCCCGCGAGGTCGCTGCGCACGTACACCGACCAGTACTGGGCGCCCACCCCGCCGGCCCGCAGTCGGGGCAGGTCGGTGTGCAGGTGGGCGCTCTGGTCGGCGGTCAGGTCCCGCGCGGCGAGGTCGTAGCGGACCTGTTGGCGCAGGGCCCACGGGAGGTCGTTGTGGCCGTCGACGACCGGATGGTCGGCGAGCAGGGCGCGGACCTCCGCCCGCGCCCCCTCCCGGGTGGTCGGACGGCCGGTCACGAACCCGCCGCGAAGCCGAAGCCCCCGCCGGCCGTCTCGACCTTGGCCCGCAGCCGCTTGCCCTTCTCGGTGGCCTGGTCGTTGAGGTGCTGCTGGAACTCCCGCATCCGGGCCAGGAGTTCCTCGTCGTGCGCGGCGAGGGTGCGGGCCGCGAGCAGCCCGGCGTTGCGGGCGCCGCCCACGGAGACCGTGGCGACGGGCACCCCGGCCGGCATCTGGACGATGGACAGCAGGCTGTCCATCCCGTCGAGGTACTTCAGCGGCACCGGGACGCCGATCACGGGCAACGGCGTCACGGAGGCCAGCATGCCCGGCAGGTGCGCGGCGCCGCCCGCCCCGGCGACGATCACCTTCAGGCCGCGGTCCGCGGCCTGCTCGCCGTACGCGATCATCTCGCGCGGCATGCGGTGCGCGGAGACCACGCCCACCTCGTAGGGCACCTCGAACTCGTCGAGGGCCTGGGCGGCGGCCTCCATCACGGGCCAGTCGGAGTCGGAGCCCATCACGATGCCCACGAGCGGGGACGCGGACGGGCGGCTGAGGGTGGCGGTGGGCGACGGGCTCATGACGTGATCGTTCCTCTGAGGTAGCCGGCTGCGTGACGGGCGCGTTCCAGCACGTCGGCCAGGTCGTCGCCGTAGGTGTTGACGTGACCGACCTTGCGGCCGGGCTTCACGTCCTTGCCGTACATGTGGATCTTCAGGGCGGGGTCGTGGGCCATGCAGTGCAGGTACGCGGAGTACATGTCCGGGTAGTCGCCGCCCAGGACGTTGCACATCACGGTCCAGGGCGCGCGCGGGCGCGGGTCGCCCAGCGGCAGGTCCAGCACCGCACGCACGTGGTTGGCGAACTGGGAGGTGATCGCGCCGTCCTGGGTCCAGTGCCCGGAGTTGTGGGGGCGCATGGCCAGCTCGTTGACGAGGATCCGGCCGTCGGCGGTCTCGAACAGCTCCACCGCCAGGTGGCCGACCACGTCGAGCTCCCGGGCGATCCGCAGCGCCATCTCCTCGGCGCCCAGCGCGAGGCGCGGGTCCAGGTCGGGGGCGGGCGCGATGACGGTGTCGCAGACCCCGTCGACCTGCTGGGACTCCACCACCGGGTAGGCGACCGCCTGGCCGTGCGGGGAGCGCACCACGTTCGCGGCCAGCTCCCGGACGAAGGCGACCTTCTCCTCCGCGAGCACCGGCACCCCGGCGCGGAACGGCTCCGCCGCCTCCTCGGCGCTGCGGACCACCCACACGCCCTTGCCGTCGTAGCCGCCGCGCACCGTCTTGAGCACGACGGGGAAGCCGTCCGGGGACCCGGGGGTGGCGCCCTCGGCGGCGAAGGCGGCCACGTCCGCCGGGTCCGTCACGATCCGGTGCCGCGGGCAGGGCACGCCGATCTCGGTGAGCCGGGCCCGCATCACCCCCTTGTCCTGGGCGTGCACCAGGGCGTCCGGCCCGGGGCGCACCGGGATGCCGTCCGCCTCCAGGGCCCGCAGGTGCTCGGTGGGGACGTGCTCGTGGTCGAAGGTGATCACGTCACAGCCGCGCGCGAAGTCACGCAGCGTGTCCAGGTCGCGGTAGTCGCCGATGACGACGTCGCCGACGACCTGGGCCGCGGAATCCTGCGGGGTGTCGCTGAGGAGCTTGAACCTGATGCCGAGCGGGATGCCTGCTTCGTGGGTCATGCGCGCGAGCTGGCCCCCGCCGACCATGCCGACTACCGGGAATGTCACGCCCCCAGGGTATCCGCGCCGTGGCGGCGGCCGTCCGGGGGCGGGGGCGGACGGGCTCCGAGCGCCCCCGGGCGGGCGGCGGAGGGCCTGGTTAGCATGGTGGGGTTGACGAGATCCGGGACCGGATCGGGACCGGACCGACGAGCGGGGACTGGGCGGCACCATGGACGACGGTGGTACTCGTGGGGCCCGAGGGACGTCCGTGGCCTCGCTGCGGCGTCAGGTCCGGCAGCTGTGGCGGGAGGTGCTGAAGTTCGGCGCCGTCGGCGGCGCCGGCATCGTGGTCAACCTCCTGGTCTTCAACCTGGTGCGCACGGTGTCCGACCTGCCGGTGGTGCGGGCCGGCATCATCGCGACGATGGTCGCGATCGCCTTCAACTACGTGGGGTTCCGCTACTTCACCTACCGCGACCGTGACAAGAGCGGACGGACCCGGGAGATGGGGCTGTTCCTGCTGTTCAGCGCGGTGGGGCTGGTCATCGAGAACGGCATCCTGTACACGGCCACCTACGGTTTCGGCTGGGACACCCCGCTCCAGAGCAATTTCTTCAAGTTCTTCGGGATCGGGGTCGCGACCCTGTTCCGCTTCTGGTCGTACCGCACCTGGGTGTTCCGGACCCTGCCCGGCCCGGCCGCCGAGGCGGAACGATTCCTTGAGCAGCGGACCGAGCGGCAGCACCCGCAGCCCGTCCCCGGCACCCGCGAGGCGCACGGGGTGCGGGGCGCCGGCGCCACCTCCCTGTCGGGGCAGCGGACGCGTTGACCCGCCTCATCTGACCTGGCGGTCACCACCGCCCCGGGGCACCTGGGGCCCCGGGGTGCGGGACAGGAACAGCCCGAACACCGGCGGCCTGAGCTGGAGCATCTCCAACCGTCCGCCGTCCGCCTCGGCCAGGTCCCGGGCGACCGCGAGGCCGATGCCGGTGGAGTTGTGCCCGCTGATGGTCCGCTCGAAGATCCGCGACCCGAGGTGCGGAGGCACCCCGGGACCCTCGTCGGACACCTCGATCACCGTCTGGTTCCCGGTGACCCGGGTGCGCAGCGCGACGGTCCCCTCCCCGTGCACCAGCGAGTTCTCGATCAGCGCGGCCAGCACCTGGGCCACCGCGCCCGGGGTGCCCACCGCCCGCAGCCGGCGCTTGCCGGAGCTGACGATCGCCCGGCCCACCGCCCGGTACGCGGGCCGCCACTCGGCCAGCTGCTGGGTGATCACCTCGTCCAGGTCGAAGGAGACGGCGGAGCCGGTGCGCGGGTCCCGGGAGTTGGTGAGCAGCCGCTCCACGACGTCCGTCAACCGTTCCACCTGGGCCAACGCGATGGACGCCTCCTCGCGCGCGGTGGTGAGGTCGTCGGTGACGGTGATCTCCTCCAGCCGCATCGACAGCGCGGTCAGCGGGGTCCGCAGCTGGTGCGAGGCGTCGGCCGCGAGCCGGCGCTCGGCCGTCAGCATCCGTGCGATGCGCTCCGCGCTGCGGTCCAGCACGTCGGCGACCCGGTCCAGCTCCGGCACTCCGTAGCGGCGGTGGCGGGGCCGCGGGTCCCCCGAGCCGAGGCGCTCCGCGGTCTCCGCGAGGTCGGTGAACGGCGAGGTCAGCCGGTTGGCCTGGCGGACCGCGAGGAGCACCGCGGCGAGGATGGCGAGCAGGGCCACCACGGCGATGATCGAGAGCGTGCGGCCCATCTCCCGGGTCACCTCCGAGCGGGGCTCCTCCACGGTGACCTTCTCGCCCTGGTCACCGTGGGTGACGACACGGGTCACCTCGCCCTCGGGCCGCTTCCCGATCTCCACCCGGCCCCGCCCGGGGAGGTCGATCCGGGCGTAGTGCCCCGAGCTCACCTGCCCGCGCAGCGCCTCCGGGGTGATGCGCTGCTGGCCGAGGAGCCGGCTGTCCACGATGCTCGCGATCTGGACCGCCTCCGAGCGGACGCGGTCGTGGGCGCTCTCGCTGATGGTGCGGGTCTCCACCACGACCAGGGAGACGCCGAACACCCCGATGACCACGAGGACCACCGCGAGGGTGGAGTGGATCAGCCTTCTTCGCATGGGGTCAACGTAGCCGCGAGAGGCCCTAGCTCTTCTCGAAGCGGAAGCCGACGCCGCGCACCGTGGCGATGTACCGGGGGTTGGCCGCGTCGTCGCCGAGCTTCTTGCGCAGCCAGGAGATGTGCATGTCCAGCGTCTTGGTGGACGACCACCAGGTGGTGTCCCAGACCTCCCGCATCAACTGGTCCCGGGTGACCACCCGGCCCGCGTCCCTGACCAGGACCCGCAGCAGGTCGAACTCCTTGGCGGTGAGCTGGAGTTCCTCCTCGCCCATCCAGGCCCGGTGCGACTCGACGTCGATCCGCACCCCGTGCGTCGCGGGCGCCTGCTGGGGCTCGGCGGCGCCCCGCCGCAGCAGGGCCCGGACCCGGGCGAGCAGTTCGGCGAGGCGGAACGGCTTGGTGACGTAGTCGTCGGCACCGGCGTCGAGCCCGACCACCGTGTCGACCTCGTCGGCCCGGGCGGTGAGGATCAGGATGGGCACCGTGTGGCCCTCGGCCCGCAGCCGACGGGCGACCTCCAGCCCGTCCATGCCGGGCAGCCCCAGGTCCAGGACGACGAGGTCCACGCCGCCCTCCAGCCCGGCGTCCAGCGCGGTCGGGCCGTCCTGGCGCACCTCCACCTCGTAACCCTCCCGGCGCAGTGCGCGGGCCAGCGGCTCCGAGATGGACGCGTCGTCCTCGGCGAGCAGTACACGGGTCATGGACCGATGGTAGTCCGGCGGGGGCCCGCCCCGGGAGGCGATCGGGGTGCCCGCGCCCCGGCGATTCCCCGCCCGTGGCACGCTGAGGGAATCGCGGCGCGGACCTTTGATTCACTGTCGACAGGGTAGGCGGACCTGTGTTCCATCTCTCAGGGCGGGGCATAGGCTTCCGATCTCCCGCATGTCGTGTCGTATGGTGAGAGAACGCCTGTAGCACTGACGAGGACCCCGTGGCCGCTCCGGCGCGCCCGGGGTCCTTCGTCGTGCGGGTCGACGACCGTCGGCCTCGAAAGGAATGACCTGTGGCCGGGCCCCGCCGCAACACGTGCGCGGGGCGTGGATCCCGGTGTCCGCCGCCCCCCGGCGCCGTGCGTCCCCGCGCCGGCACGGGTCCCCCCTCGGGCGTAAGGGCGGGCGGTGCGACGCCGGTGCCGGCCGACCCCCCACCGGGCGCGCTCACGCACCACGCCGCGCGTCCCGAACAACGAGGATCGACCCATGGCGTCCAGCCTGACGAAGGACTCGCCCGGACTCTCCGGCGAGAAGACCTTCTTCGGCCACCCCCGCGGCCTGGCCACCCTGTTCATGACCGAGATGTGGGAGCGCTTCAGCTTCTACGGCATGAGGGCCCTGCTCCCGCTCTACCTGGTCGCGCCCGGCGGTCTGCACCTCAGTGCGACCACGGCCACCGCGATCTACTCGATCTACCTGGCGATGGTGTACCTCCTCGCCATGCCCGGCGGCTGGTTCGGCGACCGCGTCTGGGGTCCCCGCAAGACCGTCGCCGTCGCCGCCTCGGTGATCATGGCCGGGCACCTCACCCTGGCCCTGCCCGGACAGGCCCCGTTCTTCGCGGGCCTCGCGCTGGTGGCGGTCGGCTCCGGGCTGCTGAAGGCCAACATCTCGACGATGGTCGGCCACCTGTACGCGGGTCCGGACGACCCGCGTCGTGACGGCGGCTTCACCATCTTCTACATGGGCATCAACCTCGGTGCCTTCGCCGCGCCGCTGATCATCGGCACCCTGGGCGAGAGCGTCAACTGGCACCTGGGCTTCGCGCTCGCCGCGCTGGGCATGGCGCTGGGCCTGGTCCAGTTCCTGCTGGGCACCCGTCACCTGAGCGAGCGCTCCAGCGTGGTGCCGACCCCGCTGAGCGCCGTCGAGCGCCGCTCCACGCTGCGCAAGGGCCTGACCTTCCTCGCCGTCGCGGTGGTGTTCTACGGCGTCGTCGGCGGCGCCGGCCTGTACACCCTGAACTGGGCGCTGGTCCCGATCACCCTCGCCGGTCTGGTCATCCCGATCCTGGTGCTGACCCGGATCAAGCGGGACAAGGACCTCAGCGACGCCGAGCAGTCCCGGATGACCGGCTTCATCTGGTTCTTCGCCGCCGCCGCGGTGTTCTGGATGATCTACGACCAGGGCGGCTCGACGCTGGCGCTGTTCGCGAGCGAGTCCACCAACACGGTGGTCCTCGGCTTCGACTTCCCGGTGTCCTGGTTCCAGTCGATCAACCCGGTGCTGGTGATGGCGCTGGCCCCGGTCCTCGCGTGGCTGTGGCTCGCGCTGAACCGGCGGGGCCAGGAGCCGAGCACGGTCGTCAAGTTCTCGTCCGCGCTGCTGCTGATCGGCGCCTCGTTCCTGGTCTTCCTGATCCCGCTGACGATGTCGGGCGACGGGACGAAGGTCGCGGTGTGGTGGATGGTCGCGATCTACTTCGCGCAGACCCTGGGCGAGCTGTGCCTGTCGCCGGTGGGCCTGTCGGTGACCACGAAGATGGCGCCGGAGAAGTACGGCTCCCAGATGATGGGCGTCTGGTTCCTGGCGGTCACCGCGGGCGACTGCACCACCGGCCTGCTGTCCATCGCCGGGGTCGACCTCAACAAGTCCGGGGTGGTCGCCCTGGAGGCGATGCTCGCGATCCTCGCCGGCATCGGCTTCTTCCTGTACCGCAGGCAGGTCAAGACCCTGCTGGGCGGCGTGCGGTAGCTCCGCTGCTCTCCCGGGGGGCGCGTCGGGTCCGGAACCAGGTGTTCCGATCCGGCGCGCCCCGGCGTTCGGGGCGCGGACCCTCAGGCGGGGGCGGCCAGTTCCGCCCACACGGTCTTGCCGGAGACGCCGGGCACCCGGACCACGCCCCAGTCCAGGCAGAGGCGTTGGACGATGAACATGCCGTGGCCGCCGGGGCGTCCGGCACGGTGCGGGGTACGGGGGGCGGGCGAGCCGGCGCCCCGGTCGGTGACCTCGACGCGCAACGCCTTGCCGGCGTGGCCGATCGTCATCTCCTCGGGCCCCTCGGCGTGCAGGCACGCGTTGGTGACCAGCTCCGAGACCACCAGCAGCACGTCCTCGGCGGCGGCCCGGCGGTCGGCGCCGGCGGCTGGCAGCCAACCCCAGTCGTACAGGGCCTGCCGGGCGAAGTCCCGGGCGAGCGGAACGACCCCGGGCGCGTCGCGCAGCACGATCCGCCGCGCGGGCGGTTGCCCGGCGTCGGGCGGCGCGGCGGTCGCGCCGCTGCCGGGGGCGGTGCCGGACGGCGGGGCCGGGGCGGCCCCGGGCCCGGCGGCGCCGGCGTCCCGCGGCTCGGGGCCGCGGTCGCCCGGCGGGCGGGGCCGGGTGGTGCTCATCAGCGGTTCACCTCACCGATTCACCGGTTGACCAGTTGCAACATGTTCGATTTCCTCGTCACCACGGGACGGACGTGCCGAGCGGGGTCGCCGGTGCTGCCGCCGTCCCGCCCTCCGTCGTGCCGGACCGAAGGGTCTTCTGCCCGGCGCATCCGTGGGAACACTCAATTCTCCCCGCGACATGGCCCGCGGCGCAGGTGACTCGGGCAAATTCGTGACGGTGAGGTGAAGAGCACATCGCGCTCCGGCCCGCCGACCCGCCGCGCCCGGGGGTGACGCGCTGTCAGTCGAGGGCCTCGTCCAGGGTGTCGTGGACCGTGAACACCGCGTCGGCGCCGGTGATCTCGAACACCCGTGCCACCACCGGGAGCATCCCGGTCAGATGCACCGCGCCGCCCACGGCCTCGGCCCGCAGGCGCGCCCCGAGCAGGACGTTCAGCCCCGTCGAGTCGCAGAACTCCAGCCGGGAGCAGTCGATCACGAGGCGAGCGGTGCCTTGGTCGAGGAAGGCGTCTAGAGGTTCCTGGAGCAGCTCGGCGGTGTGGTGGTCGAGTTCACCCGCCGGGGTCACGACGGCACTCGTCCCGTGCTGGCGCACGTCCACCCGGAGGCGTTCTCGGTGGGTGCTGCCGACCGTCCCGCGGTCCATGCCGTTTCTCACTTTCGGGCCGTCCGCGGCTGCGGGCGGGCCCTCGGGGATGGGGGTCTGTCTGAGGGGTGACGCTCCTGGAACCCTACGCGGTCCGCGGGCGCAGGGGTACTCGAACAACCCCAACAAAAAGGGCATATGGTGCACTGGCGAATTTGCCAGGGATTCAACCAAGCGGGTAGGGGTAGGAGGGACCGCACTCGACACGACCGGCTCGGAGGCGCCCGCAGACCGCAGTACCGCACGGCACCAGCAGCCTCATTTGCCTGGACACGATGGAGGACGACATGTCACCCCGGCTCGACGTATCGCGGACCCTCGAAGCGACGTCGACATCCCGTCCCGCAGCACTCGACGACCCCGCACCCCGCACCTCCGGCCCCCTCGCGGACGCCGACCCGCCCGCCGACGCGCGACCCGCGAGCCTGGCCGACCTCCCGGAGATCCCTCCGTTCGACGAGGTCGCCCCGGCCGACGCCCGAGCCCTGTCCAAGGTGCTGTTCGCCCGGCTGACGACCCTGGAAGAGGGCACCCACGAGCACGCCTACGTCCGCAACACCCTGGTCGAGCTGAACCTCGCCCTGGTGAAGTTCGCGGCCTCCCGGTTCCGCACCCGCAGCGAGCCGATGGAGGACATCATCCAGGTCGGCACGATCGGCCTGATCAAGGCGATCGACCGCTTCGAGCTGACCCGCGGGGTGGAGTTCCCCACCTTCGCCATGCCGACGATCATCGGGGAGATCAAGCGCTTCTTCCGCGACACCAGTTGGTCGGTGCGGGTCCCCCGCAGACTCCAGGAACTCCGCATCGACCTGGCCAAGGCCGGTGACGAGCTCGCGCAGCGCCTCGACCGCGCGCCGACCGTCGCCGAACTGGCCGAGCACCTGGGACTGTCCCGGGACGAGGTCGTCGAGGGCATGACCGCGGCGAACGCGTACACCGCCAGCTCCCTGGACGCCCAGCCGGAGGACGACGACTCGGAGGGCGCGCTCGCCGACCGCATCGGCTACGAGGACCACGGGCTCGAAGGCATCGAGTACGTCGAATCCCTGAAGCCGCTGATCGCCGGGCTCTCCCCGCGCGACCGGAGGATCCTCTCGCTGCGGTTCGTGGCGAACATGACCCAGTCCGAGATCGGCGAGGAACTCGGCATCTCCCAGATGCACGTGTCCCGACTGCTCTCCCGGACGCTCGGCAGACTGCGCCGAGGGCTCACCGCCGAGCAGTAGTCCCACCCGGCGGGCGGGGCGCGGGTCAGACCCGCGCCCCGCGCCGCCACACCCGGCTGACCAGCGGCACCCCCGGTCGGTACGCCAGATGGACGTGACTGGGGGCGTCGAGCAGCGCGAGGTCGGCGTACGCCCCCGGCACGATCCGCCCCACGTCCTCGCGCCGCAGCGCCCGCGCACCCCCCGCGGTCGCCGACCACACCGCCTCGTCCGGCGTCATGCCCATGTCCCGGACGGCGAGGGTGATGCAGAACGGCATCGACGTGGTGAACGACGAACCGGGGTTGCAGTCGGTGGACAGCGCGACCGTCGCGCCCGCGTCCAGCAGCCGACGGGCGTCGGGCCACGGCGCACGGGTGGAGAACTCCGCCCCCGGCAGCAGGGTCGCCACCGTGTCCCCGTCCGCGAGGGCGGCCACGTCGGCGTCCGTCAGATGCGTGCAGTGGTCCGCGCTGGCCGCCCCCGACTCCACCGCGAGCTGCACCCCGGGCCCGTGGGAGAGCTGGTTGGCGTGCACCCGGGGCACCAGGCCGCGGGCCGCGCCCGCCCGCAGCACCGCCCGCGCCTGGTCCCCGTCGAAGGCGCCCGCCTCGCAGAACACGTCCACCCAACGGGCGTGCGGCGCGCAGGCGTCCAACATCGGACCGGTCACCAGCGCCACGTATCCGGCCGGGTCGTCCGCGTACTCGGGCGCCACCACGTGCGCCCCCAGATAGGTGACCTCGTCGGTGTGCCGGGCCGCGATCCGCAGCGCCCGCTCCTCGTCCGCGACGGTCAACCCGTACCCCGACTTGGTCTCGAAGGTCGTCGTCCCCTGGCGCAGCGCCTCGCCCAGGTAGCGCAGCAGGTTCGCCTCCAGCTCCGCGTCGGTGGCCGCCCGGGTCGCCGCGACCGTGGTGCGGATGCCGCCCGCCGCGTACGGGCGCCCCGACATCCGGGCGCTGAACTCCGCGGTGCGGTCCCCGGCGAACACCAGGTGCGCGTGCGAGTCCACGAACCCGGGCAACACGGCCCGGCCCCCCGCGTCGACCGCCTCGTCGGCGGCCGGTGCCCGACCCGCCGGACCCACCCAGGCGATCCGCTCGCCCTCGATCAGCACCGCTGCGTCCCGGACGGTGCCCAGCGGGGACCCGTCCCCCGTCCCGGGGTCATTGGTGACCAGGGAGCCGATGCCGGTGATCAGGGTGGTGCGCACGCGTTCCTCCGGTGTCCTCGGGGTCCGGGGCCCTCGGTGCGGGCCCCGCTGCCGGTCCGGCCCCGCCGGGGCGGTCGCCGGGACCGGGCGGGAGGACCGGGGCGCGCCCGGATCCGCGGGCGCCCCACCAGACTCGCACGCCCGCCGCCCGCACCGCGGGCGGACCGGTCCTCAGTGCGTGCCGGGCCGGTAGTGGCCGGCCGGCCTGCGGACGGTGACGCTGATCCTGTTCCAGGTGTTGATCACGGCGATCGCGGTGATCAACTGGGCCAGTTCGGCCTCGTCGAAGCGGGCCGCCACCCCGGCGAACACCTCGTCCGGCACGAAGCCGTCCTGTAGGTTCGTCATCGCCTCCGTCAGCTCCAGCGCGGCGAGTTCCCGCTCCGTGTAGAAGTGGCGCGACTCGCGCCAGGCGCTGAGCTGGATCAGCCGCTCCACGGTCTCCCCGGCCGCGAGCGCGTCCTTGGAGTGCATGTCGAGGCAGAGCGCGCACTGGTTGAGCTGGGAGGCGCGCACCTTCACCAACTCCGTCAGGGCCGGGTCGAGCGGGCCCTGCTCGGACACCGCGGACAGCTTCAGCAGGGCCCTGAAGCTCTCCGGGGCGTGTTCGGCCCAGGCGAACCGCGAGGGCTCCTCGGGCGCGTAGGGGCTGCTCGCCCCGGTGGGGGAGGGTGAGGGTCGGCGGTTCTCCGTCGTCGTCATGAGGACGACCCTAGGGAAGAAGTAGCCCGGGAGTAGGGTCCATTGAGCACGCGGGATCTCGGGCCAATCGGGTGCCACGGGGACGGCCGGCACGGCGGGGAGGGCGGGGCATGGGCACGGGCGGCGACAGGACGCGCGGCACCGCGGCCGGCACCGCGGTCCTCGGCATCGACCTGCACCTCGCCCTCACCGGCCCCGGCGGCCTGCGCAAGGGCCTGGTGAACGCCCTCCGGGAGGCCGTCCGCACCGGGCGCCTCGCCCCCGGCACCCGACTGCCCTCCTCCCGGGGCCTCGCCGTCGACCTGGGCATCGCCCGCAACACCGTCGCCGAGGCGTACGCCGACCTGGTCGCCGAGGGCTGGCTCACCGCCCGGCAGGGCTCCGGCACCCGGGTCGCCGACCGCTCCGTGGTGCCGCCGGGCCGCTCCGTCCCGAGCCCGCGCACCCCCGGCCCGCCGCCGTTCTCCCTCAAACCCGGCACCCCCGACCTGTCCGCCTTCCCCCGCGCCGAGTGGCTGCGCGCCGCCCGCCGCGCCCTCGCCCGGGCCCCGCACGACGCCTTCGACTACGGCGACCCGCGGGGCCGCCCCGAACTGCGGTACGCCCTCGCCGAGTACCTGGCCCGCGCCCGCGGGGTGCGCACCCGTCCCGAACACCTCTTCGTCACCGCCGGCTTCGCCCAGGCCCTGCTGGTGCTGGGGCGGCTGCTGGCCCGCCGGGGCGTACGGGAGGTGGCCGTCGAACCGTACGGGCTCGACGTGCACCGCGCCCTGCTGACCGACCGGGGGCTGCGCACCGCGGTGCTGCCCTGGGGACCCGGCGGCCCGGACGCCACCGCCCTGGACCGCCTCGCCCCGGGGGCGGTGCTGCTCACCCCGGCGCACCAGTTCCCCCGCGGCCTCCCGCTGCGGCCCGAGGGCCGCGCCGCGGCGGTCACCTGGGCGCGGCGCACCGACGGGCTGATCCTGGAGGACGACTACGACGGGGAGTTCCGCTACGACCGTCAGCAGGTCGGGGCCCTCCAGGACCTCGATCCCGATCGGGTCGTGTACCTCGGCACGGCCAGCAAGTCGCTCGCCCCCGGACTGCGCCTGGGCTGGATGGCCGTCCCCGGACGGCTGGCCCCGGAGGTCGCCCGGGAGAAGGGCGCCGGTTGGGCGTGCGGGGTGCTGGACCAGCTCACCCTCGCCGAGTTCCTCACCTCGGGCGCCTACGACCGGCACGTCCGGGCGATGCGGTTGCGCTACCGGCGGCGCCGGGACCAACTCGTCGCCGCCGTCGCCGAACGGGCTCCCGAGGTCCGGGTGGTCGGGATCGCGGCCGGGCTGCACGCCGTGCTCGAACTCCCGCCGGGCACCGAGGGGTCCGTCCTGCGGGCCGCCGCCCGGCAGGGGCTCGCCCTGTCCGGGCTCGGCCCCCTGCGCCACCCGGACGCCGTGCTCGACGACCCCCCGGACGGGTTGGTCATCGGCTACGGCGTCCCCTCGGACAGCGCCTGGCCGGGAACGCTGGAAGCGCTGTGCCGGGCGCTGCCCTGAGAGCGCCCCTACCCCACGACCCTCCGCAGCCGTTCCAGCCCCCAGTCGAGGTCCTCCTCGGCGATCACCAGGGGCGGGGCGATCCGAATGGTCGAGCCGTGCGTGTCCTTGACCAGCACCCCCTCGGCCAGCAGCCGTTCGGAGATCTGCCGTCCGGTGCCCCGGGCCGGGTCGATGTCCACTCCCGCCCACAGCCCCCGCCCCCTGACCCGCTGCACCCCGCTGCCCGCCCCGGCGGCCAGCGCCGCCAACTCCCGGTGCAGGTGCTCGCCCAGCTCCGCGGCGCGCTGCTGGTGCTCGCCGGTGCGCAGCATCGCGATGACCTCCAGCGCCACCGCGCAGGCCAGCGGGTTGCCCCCGAAGGTGGACCCGTGCTCGCCCGGCCGGAACACCCCGAGCACCTCCGCGCTCGACACCACCGCCGACACCGGCAGCACGCCCCCGCCGAGCGCCTTGCCCAGCACGTACACGTCCGGCACCACGCCCTCGTGCTCGCAGGCGAAGGTCCGCCCGGTCCGGCCCAGGCCCGACTGGATCTCGTCGGCGATGAACAGGACGTTCCGCTTTCGGGTCAGCTCCCGCACCGTCGACAGGTACCCGGCCGGCGGCACCAGCACCCCGGCCTCGCCCTGGATCGGCTCGACGAGCACCGCGACCGTGTTCTCCGTCAGCGCGTTGCGCATCGCGGTGGGGTCCCCGTACGGGACGATCTCGAACCCGGGGGTGTAGGGACCGAAGTCGGCGCGGGCCTCCGGATCGGTGGAGAAGCTCACGATCGTCGTGGTGCGGCCGTGGAAGTTGTCCGCGGCCACCACGATCTTCGCCATGTTGTCGGGCACCCCCTTGACCCGGTACCCCCACTTGCGGGCGGTCTTCACCGCCGTCTCCACGGCCTCCGCGCCCGTGTTCATCGGCAGCACCGTCTCCATGCCGCACAGCGCCGCGAGCTCGGCGCAGAACCGTCCGAACACGTCGTGGTGGAACGCCCGCGAGGTCAGCGTCACCCGCTCCAACTGGGCCTTCGCCGCGTCGATCAGCCGGCGGTTGCCGTGGCCGAAGTTCAGCGCCGAGTAGCCGGCGAGCAGGTCGAGGTAGCGGCGCCCCGCCACGTCCGTCATCCACGCGCCCTCGGCCGTGGCGATCACGACCGGCAGGGGGTGGTAGTTGTGCGCGCTGTGCGCCTCGGCCGCCGCGATGAACTCTGCCGTCGGGTTCTCGGTGCTGGACACGGGTTCTCCGTTCATCCTCCGGGGGTGGGCGGGGTGACGCCCCCTCCCGCCGTGCTGCTCTCGTCGATCGACCGGATGTCCTTCTATCGTCACTCGGATCGCGGGCCGCGAAACCTCCTCCGCCGACACGCGGGGGCCACCCGCTAGGCTGGCCGCAGGCACGGCGACTGGCGCGCAGGGAACCGACCCTGGGGGAGCCGTGCCCGGTCGGGGCCGCGCCCCGCCGCACGAGGTGTCGCCCGCCTGGGCACCCCGGGACCACGACCGGAACCGACCGTTCGCCCCGGAGGCCGACGCCATGCCCCTTCCGCTGCCCCACCCCGCCCTCGCCGCCACCGACCCGGAACTCGCCGCGCTCGTCGCCGCCGAGGAGCGGCTCCAGGCCGACACCCTGCGGCTGATCCCCAGCGAGAACTACGTCTCCACCGCCGTCCTGGAAGCCTCCGGGACCGTGCTCCAGAACAAGTACAGCGAGGGCTACCCCGGCCGTCGCTACTACGAGGGCCAGCAGGTCATGGACCAGGTCGAGCGTCTGGCCCGGGACCGGGCCACGGCCCTCTTCGGCGTCGACCACGCCAACGTCCAGCCCTACTCCGGCTCGCCCGCCAACCTCGCCGTGTACCTGGCCTTCGCCCGGCCCGGCGACCCCGTCATGGGCATGGCCCTGCCGATGGGCGGCCACCTCACCCACGGCTGGGGCGTCTCGGCCACCGGCAGCTGGTTCAGGGGGATCCAGTACGGGGTCCGCCGGGACACCGGCCTCATCGACTTCGACCAGGTCCGTGACCTCGCGCTCAAGGAGCGGCCGAAGCTGATCTTCTGCGGGGGCACCGCACTGCCCCGCACCATCGACTTCGCCGCCTTCGCGGAGATCGCCGAGGAGAGCGGCGCCCTGCTCGTCGCCGACGTCGCCCACATCGCCGGGCTGATCGCGGGCGGCGCCCACCCCTCGCCCGCCCCGCACGCGGACGTCATCTCCACCACCACCCACAAGACCCTGCGCGGCCCCCGCGGCGCGATGCTGATGTCCCGTGCGGAGCACGCCAGGGCCCTGGACAAGGCGGTCTTCCCCGGCCTCCAGGGAGGCCCGCACAACCACACCACCGCCGCCATCGCGGTCGCCCTCCACGAGGCCGCCCAACCCGCCTTCCGCGCCTACGCCCACGCCGTCGTCGCCAACGCCCGGGCGCTGGCCGCCGCCCTGTCGGCGCACGGCCACGACCTGGTCTCCGGCGGCACCGACAACCATCTGATCCTCGTCGACCTCACCGCCAAGGAGGTGCCGGGCAAGGTCGCCGCCCAGGCCCTCGACCGGGCCGGCATCGTCGTCAACTACAACACCGTGCCCTACGACCCCCGCAAGCCGTTCGACCCCTCCGGCATCCGCATCGGCACCCCCTCGCTGACCTCCCGCGGCCTCACCCCCGAGCACATGCCGGCGGTCGCCGCCTGGATCGACCGGGCGGTCGCCGCGGCCCGCACCGGGGACGAGGACGTCCTCGCCCGCATCCGGACCGAGGTGGCGGACCTGATGGCCGCGCACCCGGCCCCCGGGCTGCCCACGGGGGACTGAGCGGAAGCGGTGCGGGGCGCGCCGCCCGGCGCGCCCCGCACTGTGTTCTTCGTCTCACGGGCGACGACCGGTTCCCGCTCCGCGGCATCCCGGTCCTTCGGTCCCCCAGGGAACGGGGGACCGCATGGCGAAGGTCTCCCGGATCGGTTCCCACGGGGTGCCGGACACCTGAGAGAATGAGGACCATGGCCTCAGATCGTCCTCGCGTGCTCTCGGGAATCCAGCCCACGGCGGGCTCGTTCCACCTCGGCAACTACCTCGGCGCGGTGCGCCAGTGGGTGGCGCTCCAGGAGTCCCACGACGCCTTCTACATGGTCGTCGACCTGCACGCGATCACGATCCCGCAGGACCCGAAGGACCTGCGCGCCCACACCCGGCTGGCCGCCGCCCAGTTGCTCGCCGCGGGGCTGGACCCCGAGCGCTGCACCCTCTTCGTGCAGAGCCACGTGCCGGAGCACACCCAGCTCGCCTGGATCATGAACTGCCTCACCGGCTTCGGCGAGGCGTCCCGGATGACCCAGTTCAAGGACAAGTCGGCCAAGCAGGGCGCCGACCGCGCCAGCGTGGGACTCTTCACCTACCCGGTGCTCCAGGTCGCGGACATCCTGCTGTACCAGGCGCACGAAGTTCCGGTCGGCGAGGACCAGCGCCAGCACATCGAGCTGACACGTGATCTTGCCGAGCGGTTCAACGGACGGTACGGCCCCACCTTCACGGTGCCCTCGCCGTACATCCTCAAGGACACCGCCAAGATCTACGACCTCCAGGACCCGGCGATCAAGATGAGCAAGTCGGCGTCGACGCCGAAGGGCCTCATCAACCTGCTGGACGACCCCAAGGCCACCGCCAAGAAGGTCCGCAGCGCGGTCACCGACACGGACACGGTGGTCCGCTACGACACCGCGGCCAAGCCCGGGGTGAGCAACCTCCTCACCGTCTACGCGACCCTCACCGGTGTGGGCGTGGCCGAACTGGAGCAGCGGTACGAGGGCAAGGGGTACGGTGCGCTGAAGACCGACCTCGCCGAGGTCGTGGTCGACTTCGTCACCCCGTTCCGGGAGCGCACCCAGCAGTACCTCGACGACCCCGAGACGCTGGACTCGATCCTCGCCAAGGGTGCCGAGAAGGCGCGCGCCGTGGCGGCGGAGACCCTGGCCCAGGCGTACGACAAGGTGGGTTTCCTCCCCGCCAAGCACTGACGGTACGGTCCGGTGGCGACGCCACCGGACCGGGACGCACCCGTTCCGGTGCCCGAACGCGAACCGTGACCACCCTTGCCCAGCCACGACGACGGGAGACTGACGTGACCGTAACGATCGGTGTGGCGATCGCGGTCCCGGAGCCCCACGGCAGCCTGCTCCAGGAGCGGCGCGCGGGTTTCGGGGATCCCGTGGCGCACTGCATTCCCACCCATGTGACGCTGCTCCCGCCGACCGAGGTCGACGCGGGGGCGCTGCCTGCGATCGAGGAGCACCTGGTGGGGGTGGCCGCCGGGGCCCGCCCCTTCCCGATGCGGCTCTCGGGGACGGGCACCTTCCGGCCGCTCTCCCCGGTGGTCTTCGTCCAGGTCGTGGAGGGCGCCGCCGGCTGCGCCGGACTCCAGGAGCGGGTGCGGGACGCCTCCGGGCCCCTGGCGCGGGAGCTCCAGTTCCCCTACCACCCGCACGTCACCGTCGCCCACGGCATCGCCGAGGAGGCCATGGACCGGGCCCACGCGGAGCTCTCCGGGTACGAGGCGCAGTGGTCGGTCACCGACTTCGCCCTCTACGAGCAGGGCCCGGACGAGAAGTGGCGCAAGCTGCGGGCCTTCGCCTTCGGCGGGTCGACGGTGCCCCCGCAGGCGCCCGCCCCCGAGGCGCGGGGTTCGCTGCCGACCCGCTGAGTCTCAGAGTCCGAGCCGGCGGAACGCGGCGCGCGGCAGGTGCCGTAGCGCCGACATCAGCACGCGCAGCACGCCCGGCACCCACACCGACTCGGCACCCCGCCGGAGCCCGGCCTCGACCGCGGTCGCGACGGCCTCCGGGGTGGTGCTGGGCAAGCGTCCCGGTGCACCGCCCCGGCGGTCGCGCAGCGGGCCGGGGCGGACCAGCATGACGTGCACGCCGGTGCCGTGCAGGGCGTCGCCGAGGCCCTGGGTGAAGCTGTCGAGGCCGGCCTTGCTGGAGCCGTAGATGAAGTCGGTGCGGCGGGCCCGTTCGGCGGCGACGGAGGAGAGCACCACCAGGGACCCGTGGCCCTGGTCCTGGAGTCCCCGGGCGCAGACCAGGCCGGCGGAGACGGCGCCGGTGTAGTTGGTGGCGGCGACGGTCGCGGCGGCCACCGGGTCGCTCTCGTCCCGTGCCTGGTCGCCGGGGAGGGCGAAGGCGAGCAGCACCATGTCCACGGCGCCCTCCGCGAAGACCTTCCCGAGCGCCGTTTCGTGACCGGCGGGGTCCAGTGCGTCGAAGGCGACGGTGCGGGTGTCGGCGCCCAGGTGACGCAGGTGCTCGGCGGCGGACTCCAGGGCGGTTGAGGGCCGGCCGGCCAGCCACACCGTGTGGGCGCGGCGGGTCACCAGGCGCCGGGCGGTGGCGAGGGCGATCTCGGAGGTGCCGCCGAGGATGAGCAGGGACTGGGGGAGGCCGGGGGCGTCCTTCACGGGAAACACACTCCGATGCGGCAGGGGCGGGCTGGTGGCGGGCCGGGCGGTGGTCGGCGGGCCGGCGGGGTCGGGACGGCGGCCGAGGAGTGCGCGCCGGCGATCGGAAACGGTCGAACGGGCTTGCGGGTCGGCTGGATTCGGTCCGTGCCGGGGCCCCGGCCCCGGAGAGGGGGTTCCGGGACGGTGGGAAAGTGCGAGGTGTGACGGACCGTGAAGCGGGGAAGACTCAGGGCGCACGGGGATGATCAAGGGGAAAATCGGGGCAAAGGCGAGGCTAGCGGACGGTTGTGAGGGTGCGTCCGTGGTGCGCGGGGTGATCGGGTCGGTCCGCTTCACGGGGACGGGACGGGGCGCGCGGGGGGTCGGGGGTGCGGGGGAGTGGCGGAGAATAGCCGGGCACGAATGGGACCGTACCGGTGCTTAATGGGGGTTTTGCGCATCTTTCGAGTGCATCTCACTGGAATGGGCGACTGGGGGAGTGTCCTCCGGTAGGGCCGCTGGCTTTGCCTGTTGCGTAGGGGCGTCAGATGTAGGAACAAAGCTGGGGACCCTGTGCAAGAGTTGGATCAGCGGTTGTTGTCGGCACTGCGTGACTGCGGGCAGTTCCCGCCAGTGTTGACGGCCGCGCGGTTGTTGTCCTGGAGCGGCGAGCACGGCGCGTTGTGGCTCGCCGCCGGGCTGGTGGGAGCCGCGGTGGACAAGGAGCGGAAGGGGGCGTGGCTGCGGGGGACGACGGTGACGTTCGCGGCCCACGCGGTGAGCATGGGGATCAAGCTCGTGGTGCGCAGGCCGCGGCCCGGGGAGGAGGCGCCGCTGGTGCGGACCTCCGGGAGGCACTCCTTCCCCAGCTCCCACGCAACGGCCGCGGCCGCCGCGGCCGTTGCCTTCGGCGCCTTCTCCCCCACCGGCGCCCGGGTGCTGCCGCCGCTGGCGGCGGTCATGTGCGTGTCGCGGATGGTGGTCGGGGTGCACTACCCCACGGACGTGGTGGCGGGCGCCGCGCTGGGCGCGGCCACCGCGAAGCTGGGCGCCCCGTGGATGTGCCGCGCCCTGGAGTCCGTCGCCCCGCTGTCGGAGGCCCTGACGTCCACCCGGCTCACCGACCCGGCCCGCGGCGCCGCGCTGCGGGGCCCGTCGACGACGTCCGCCGCGGTGGTCCCCCGCGCGGTCCGGTTGACGGAGACCGCACGGAAGCTGTCCCGGGCCGCCCGCCTGCTGACGACGGCCCGGGAGGTCACCCGGGCGGTGCAGACGGTGACGGCCGCCCGCGTCCCCGGAGCCTCCGTGCGGACCGCCCCCGCGGCGACGCCGCACGTCGGCCCGAGCGCGCCGGCCGCCTCCACGGTGCGGACGAGCGGGGTCCGGGTGCGCACCGCGGACCCGGCGGGCCGCCCCGTGCCGAGGGCCGGGGCCGCGGGCGCGGTGCCGCGCCGCCGCCGTCCGGCCCGGCGCTCCGCACCCCGCCTGCTGGCCGGTGCGGTGCTGGGCCCCGTGCTGGGGGCGCTGCTCGGCCCGGTCGCCGGCCCGGTGACCGGTGCCTGCATGGCGCGGATGCGCTGAGCGCGACCCGGGCCGGAGCCCTCGCACCGGTTCGTCCGACCGGGTGCCCATGGCGGCGCGTCAGGTGGGCAGCAGCACGGTAGCCGTGCCGCGGTCGTACCGAGGGGTACCTGATGCGGTGCGTGGACGGAGCACGGTGAACGTGCGGGAGGGCGGGGAGGGCAGCAGATGGAGTGGCTGACGGGATTGCCGTGGATCGGACCGTACGTGCGACGGTTCATGGCCACCCACGCCTGGCGGGCCTACGAGCGCCTGGACCGGGTGGCCTGGACCAGGCTCGCCGCCGCCATGACCTTCCTCAGCTTCCTGGCCCTGTTCCCGCTGATCACGGTGGCGGCGGCGATCGCCGCCGCCACCCTGGACAGCGCCGGACAGCGCAAGCTGGAGCAGGAACTGGCCGACCAGGTGCCGGGCATCGCCGGCCAGCTCGACATCTCCGGCCTGGTGGCCAACGCCGGCACCGTGGGGCTGATCGCCGGACTGCTGCTGCTGTTCACCGGCATCGGCTGGGTGGGCTCCATGCGCGACTGCCTGCGCGCGGTCTGGGAACTGCCCGACCTGGACGACAACCCGGTGCTGCGCAAGGCGAAGGACGCGGTGGTCCTCGGCGGGCTCGGCGGCGCCGGCCTGGCCTCGCTGCTCGCCTCCACCCTCGCCTCCCACGCCGTCGGCCGGGGCGCGCGGCTGCTGGGCGTCGACGGGTCCGGGGCGGGCGGCGTGCTGCTCCAGGTCCTCGCCTTCACGGTGGCGGTGCTCGCCGACTTCCTCGTCCTGCTGTACGTGCTGAGCCTGCTGCCGGGGGTGCGGCCCGCGCGCCGCGACCTGGTCGTCGCGGGACTCCTCGGCGCGGCCGGCTTCGAACTGCTGAAGCTCCTGATCGGCAGCTACATCAGGGACGTCGCGGCCCGCAGCATGTACGGGGCGTTCGGGGTGCCGGTGGCCCTGCTGCTGTGGATCAACTTCACGGCGAAGCTGCTGCTGTACTGCGCGGCGTGGACGGCGGTCCGGCGGGCACCGGCGCCGGACCCCGGCACGGCCGGGGCGGCGGACGGGGGCGCCGGGCGGTGAGCCCCCCGCCCGGCGCCCCGGGACCGTCCGTGCGGCTCAGCGGCGACCCCGGGCCGGCCAGCGGCGGTTGATCAGGAAGACGCCCGCGGCGAGCACGACCAGCACGCCGCCGATGACGGCCAGCGCCGTGCCCATGCCGCCGGAGGGTTGCTCCGCGGCGACCTTCCGGCCGTCGCCCTGCTGGGCCGCGGCCCCCGCCGAACCCCCCGCCCCGGACCGGGCGGGGGAGTCCGGGCCCTGCTCGCCACGGGCGGTGTCCACGCTCCGGGGCGGGACCAGCCGGCCCACCGGCTTGACCTTGCCGTGCGAGGCGAAGCCCCAGTCGAGCAGTCGGGCGGTCTCCTGGTAGACCGCGTGGGGCTCGTCGGAGGAGGGGTTCATGACGGTGACCAGCAGCACCTTCCCGTCCCGCTCGGCGACCCCGGTGAAGGTGGTGCCGGCCCGGGTGGTGTTGCCGTTCTTGACCCCCGCGATGCCCCGGTAGGGCTTGAGCCCGGGGGCTCCGCCGAGCAGCCGGTTGGTGTTCTGGATCTCGAAGGTGGGGCGCTCCTTCGGCTTCCCGCCCTTCTTCGGCTTCGGGGCCTCGCCGGGGAACTGCGCCCGCAGCGTGGCGCTGTACTCGCGGAAGTCCTTCTTCTGGAGCCCGGACCGGGCGATCAGCGTGAGGTCGTACGCGGAGGACACCTGCCCCGGCGCGTCGTACCCGTCCGGCGAGACGACCTTGGTGTCCAGCGCCTGGAGCTCCTCGGCGTGCGCCTGCATGTCGGCGACCGTGCGGGGCAGCCCGCCGTTCATCGCGGCCAGCACCCGCACCGCGTCGTTGCCCGACTTCAGGAAGACCCCGCGCCACAGGTCGTGCACGGTGTACGTCTGCTCCTCCTTGATCCCGACCAGGCTGGACCCGGGGCCGATGCCCGCCAGGTCCGAGGGCTCGACCCGGTGGCTGAGGGTCTTGGGGAACTTGGGCATCAGGGCGTCCGCGAAGAGCATCTTCAAGGTGCTGGCCGGCGCCAGCGGCCAGTGCGCGTTGTGCGCGGCGAGCACGTCGCCCGACTCGGCGTCCGCGACGATCCAGGACCGGGCCGACAGCTTCATGGGCAGGACGGGCGCACCGGAGCCCAGGTCCACCTGGGTACCGGGCTGGCCGAGCCGCGTCCCTCCGACCGTCGCCATCCGGCTCGGCGGCTCGGGTATCTCCTTCCGGTCCTTCTTGCCCTCGGCGTCCTTCTGCTGTTCCTTCTCGTTCCTCGGTTTCTCGTCCGCGTGCGCGGCGGGCGCCGCGAGGGACAGGGACAGGGTCAGGGCGGAGGTGACCAGGAGCGCGGTCACCCGGTTCGTGGGGGAGAGGAAGGCGGACACGGACGAGAAGGTACCGGCCCTTCCTGTCGACGCCGCGGGCGAGGCGTCCGCAGCGGGCCCGGCACCCCCCGCGCGGCAGGAGGGCCGGCGCGGTCGCGATACTGAGCCCATGAAGCTCAGTCGCCCCGTCTCCTGGTTCCTGCTCGCCTTCGGGGTGTGGAGCTGGGTCATTTGGGTCACTTTCGCCAGAAATCTTTGGAAGGACGGCAGCGGGCTCGCCTTCGACGACGCGGGTGATCCCACCGGTTACTTCTGGGTCCACCTGCTGCTCGCGGTCGTCTCCTTTGTTCTGGGGACGGTCGTGGGAGTGATCGGGTTGCGCAGTCTGCGCGCCCTGCGCCGCCAGGTGTGACCCGCCCGACCGCGGAGCGCTGAGCCGCCCGCCGGCGCACCCCGGCGGGTGCTCCGCTCCCGTTCCCCATCTCGGCGCGCCCCGGCACGCCGGGCCGCGGCCCGGCCCGGGAACTCTCGGGCGCCCCCGGACAGTTATGCCTCCGGCACAGCACAGCGAGAGGGCGGTCCGATGGTCGTCGCAGTTCTGATCGGCCTGGTCGCCCTGTCGGTGATCGCCGGTCTCCAGTGGTACGCGTGGCGTCGCACGATCCGCGACACCACCCGCCCGGGCACGCCCGCCCGCCGGATCGGCACCACGGTGTTCGTCCTGGGTCCGCTGCTGATGGTCGGCGCCATGGTCGGCGGGCGGGCCGGAGCCCCCTTCTGGCTGGAGCGGGCCATGGCCTGGCCGGGCTTCCTGTGGGCGGCCCTGATGCTGTACCTGCTGCTCGCCCTGGCGGTGGGCGAACCCGTCCGCCCCCTGCTCCGCCGCTTCCTGGAACGGCGGGACCGCCGCGTCGAGGCCGCCGCGCCCGGGACCGCGTCCCCGGCGCCCCCCGCCCCCGGGACCGCCGAGCGGCCGGCCCCGTCCGTCGCGCCGCCGGCGGAACCGACCAGCGCACCGGCCGCCGTCGGGGCCGGCCCCGCCCCGGCGGGACCCTCGCGGCGCCTGTTCGTGGCCCGGACCGTCGCCGGGACGGCCGCGGTCGCCGCCGCAGCGACGGTCGGGGCCGGGACGTACGGCGTGCTGAACGGCCCCACGGTGAAACGGGTGACCGTGCCGCTGGCCAAGCTGCCGCGCTCGGCGCACGGCTTCCGGATCGCGGTGGTCAGCGACATCCACCTCGGGCCGATCCTGGGCCGGTCGTTCGCCGAGCGGTTGGTGCGGACGATCAACTCCACCCAGCCGGACCTGATCGCCATCGTGGGCGACATGGTCGACGGCGACGTGGCCGACCTCGGACCGGCCGCCGCGCCGCTGGCCCGGCTGAAGGCCCGGCACGGCACCTTCTTCGTCACCGGCAACCACGAGTACTTCTCCGGCGCCCAGCAGTGGGTGGACGAGGTGCGCGACCTGGGGCTGCACCCGATGGAGAACGCCCGCACCGAACTCCCCGCCTTCGACCTCGCCGGGGTCAACGACCCGGCGGGCGAGAGCGAGGGGCAGGGGCCCGACTTCGCCGCCGCACTGGGCGACCGGGACCCCGCGCGGGCCTCGGTGCTGCTGGCCCACCAGCCGGTCGTCATCCACGACGCGGTGCGCCACGGGGTGGACCTCCAGCTCTCCGGGCACACCCACGGCGGCCAGCTCTGGCCCGTGGACTCCCTCGCCCGGCTCCAGAACCCGACCCTCGCCGGGCTGGAACGGTACGGGGACACCCAGCTCTACGTCACCCGCGGCGCCGGCGCCTGGGGGCCGCCGGTGCGGGTCGGCGCGGAGTCGGACATCACCGTGGTGCAGCTCGCCTCCCGGCAGGCGTGACCCCGCCCGACCGGAAGGAACCGTTCCGGGATCGTTTCCGGACGGAGGCGGGACGGAACGGACAGTGCGTGGCCGGATCGGCACCGGTCCGTGACCCGGTTGGGCCCCCGGGACCCCTTCGCACGCTGCATCATGTGTCGGACCGGTGGGTCCCCTGAGGGGGCCGTGTCCGGTGTGGCGACCGGGGGACGGGGGACCGATGGCACGGAGAGAAGCGTTTCGGCTACCCCGGCACCCCGCGTCCGTCGCCCTGGCCCGCCACCGGGTGCGGGACCACCTGCTCGCCTGGGGCCGGACCGAGGGCGACGGCACCCTCGACGACACCGTCCTGCTGGTCTCCGAACTCGTCACCGACGCCGTCCGGCACGGCCCCCTGCTGGAGCGGGAGTTCGAGGTCGCGGTCACCGTCCTCGCCGACGGCGCCTGCTTCGTCGAGGTCACCGACCTCGACGCCCCCGGCGGGCCCGCCCCCGAGCCGGACGACAGCGCGGGACACCGACTGCGGAACGCCCTCGCCGAGGTGTCCGGCGTCTGGCGCGCCGGCCGCCGCTCCACCACGGTGTGGGCACTCGTGCCCGCCCGGCCCCTTCCCCCCGAGCCGGACGGCGGGGGTTAGTCCCGCACCGGCTCCGCCGGCAGGGACACCTCGACGGCCAGCCCGCCGCCGGAGCGGCCGCGCACCGCGACTCCGCCCCCGTGGGCCTCCGCCACGCCCCGGACGATCGCCAACCCCAGCCCGCTGCCCGCGCCGCCCCCCGCCCGGAAGAACCGGTCGAAGACCCGGGCCGCGTCCCGTTCGGCGAGCCCCGGCCCCCGGTCCGCCACCACCACCGTCACCACCCCGTCGACCCGCTCCACCGACAGCTCCACCGGGGCCCCGGCCGGGGTGTGCGCCCGGACGTTGGACACCAGGTTCCCCAGTACCTGCCGCAGCCCCGACTCGTCGGCGTGCACCAGCAGCACCCCGTCCGCCCGTACCGCCACCGGCCGTTCGGGCTGCTGCGCCCGCAGGTCGGCCGCCGCGTCCCGGACCAGTGCGCACAGGTCGACGTTGCGCAGCCGCAGCTCCGGGCGCTGGTCCAGGCGGGCGAGCACCAGCAGTTCGTCCACCAGCCGGTGCATCCGCTCCACCTCGGAGGTGATGCGGGACCAGGCCCGGTCCCGTTCGTCCGGGCCGGTCAGCATGGACCGCTCGAAGAGCTGGAGGTAGCCGTGGATCGCGGACAGCGGGGTGCGCAGTTCGTGCGAGGCGTCGGCGACGAACCGTCGCAACTGCTCGGCGCTGCGCTCCCGGGTCCGGTACGCCGACTCCACCTGGTGCAGCATCGAGTTCAGCGCCGTTCGCAGCTGTTCCACCTCGGTGGCCGGATGGCGGCTGGAGGGGACCCGTCGGGCCAGGTCCCCCTCGGCGATCGCGGACGCGGTGCTGACCATGTCCTCCAGGGGGCGCAGCTGGTGGCGGGCGCCCACCAGGGTGACCACGGCCAGCAGCGTCAACAGCACGGCACCGAGCGCCAGGTCGAACTTCAGGGCCTTGTGGATGTTGGTGTGCACGATCTGCGTCGACGCGGCCAGCAGCACCGTGGTCCCGTCGTCCAGGGTGGTCGCGGTCGCCCGGTGCGGTTCGCCGGCCAGCCGCACGTCCACCAACCGCCCGGAGCCCACCAGCCGCCGCGGAGCGTTGATCGACGAGGCCAGCAGCCGCTGCCGCCCGGTCGGCTCCCACCCGGCGACCCGCACCGCCTCTCCGGGCCGGCCCAGGGCGACGAACAGCACGTCGGAGTGGGGCAGCAGCCCGCTGTCGCGCGGCGACAACTCGTCGAGGGCGATGCCCAGTCCGCGCAGCGACTCCAACTGCTCCAGGGTGATCTGGGAGCTCCGCAGGGAGTCCCGTGTCGTCGCCAACTGCCGGTCGATGCTGTCCAGGAAGAAGTGCCGCAGTCCCATCAGGCTGGCCGCGACGGCCAGGGCGATGCCGAGCGCGAGCAGGGCCACGTTCACCACGGTCAGCCGGGCCCGCAGCGACCGTGGGCGACGGCGCGGGACGGTACGGGGTTCCATCGGCGGTGGCCCTACGCCAACCGGTAGCCGATGCCGCGCCGGGTGGTGATCAGCGGCGGCCCCAACTCGCCGAGCTTGCGGCGCAGGTAGCTGATGTACGTCTCCACGACGGAGGAGTCGGCGGGGTGCTCGTACCGCCACACGTGCCGCAGCAACTCCTCCTTGGAGACGGTCCGCCCCGCGTTGCGGACCAGGAACCGCAACAGGGCGTACTCGGTCGGGGTGAGCTGGGCGCTGCGGCCGGCCCGGTGGACGGTGTACGTGGTCTCGTCGAGTTCCAGGTCGCCGTGGCGCAGGGGCGGGTGGCGGGGCAGGACGTCGGCGGGGCGGGTGCGGCGCAGCACCGCGCCGATCCGGGCCACGACCTCGTCGATGTGGAACGGCTTGGTGATGTAGTCGTCGCCGACGTCGAGCGCGCCCACGATCTCGGCCGGGGCGTCCCGTGCGGTGAGGAAGACGACCGCGGTCTGCGGGAGGGCTCCGCGCAGTTCGCGACCGAGGGTCCGCCCGTCGCCGTCCGGCAGCATCACGTCCACCAGCGCGGCGTCCGGGCGCACCCGCTCGACGAGGTGCCGGGCCTGGCGCAGGGTCGCGGCGGTCGACACGTCGAAGCCGTGGAAGCGCAGGGCGATGGAGAGGACGTCGGCGATGCTCGGCTCGTCCTCCACGACCAGCACCCGGGCGCCCCGCAGCCCCTCGTCCACCACCAGGGCGCCCCCGGCGTCGGAGCCCGGGGCGGGCGGGCGGTCCGCGGCGGGCTGTCGTCTCGGCTCGATCACCCTCCCAGTATCGGCCGCCCGCACCGCTCGTGCGGGGTCCGGAACCTGGGAGTTCGCTGGGAAACCTGGGAGTCGGCTGGGAGCGCTGGGAGTTCGCTGGGGACCGGCCGCCGGAGCTTCCCGCCGCCCGGTCCGCCGTCCGAGGCTGGGCCCGGCCCGGACGGACGGGCGCGGGAACGAGTAGACGACCGCATGCGCGGCGGACGACCGCAACGACGGGGACGAGGGAGAACGACGACGTGACGGCATGGGCGCGCTGGTGCCATCGGCACAGGCTGCTGGTACTGGTGTTGTGGGTGGGGGTGTTGTTCGCCGTGGGGGCGGCCGGCGCCGCCACCGGCAAGGACTACTCCAACGACTTCTCCCTCCCGGGCACGGACTCCGCCCACGCCCGGGACCTGATGGAACAGGCCCGCCCGGGCGGTGCGGGGGACCCGGGCACCGTGGTGTGGCAGGTCACCGAGGGGTCGGTGCACGACCCGGAGGTGCGCGAGCGCATCGCCCCGGTGCTGCGGGAGATCGCGGGCCTGGACGGCATCGGCGCGGTCGGCTCCCCGTACGGGGCTGACCCGGGCGCCGCCGCCCGGGTCAGCGAGGACGGCCGGACCGCCTTCGCCGAGGTCTTCTTCACCGAGCAGGCGAACGCCGTCCCGGTCGACCTCGCCCGGGACGTCGTCGACACCGCGCGCGCCGCCGCCGGTGACGGGCTGCGGGTGGAGGTCGGCGGGCAGGCCATCGCCCGCATCCAACAGCCGCACGGCGGGACCTCCGAACTCGTCGGCATCGCCGCCGCCGCGGTCGTGCTCTTCCTCGCCTTCGGCTCGCTGTTCGCCATGCTGCTGCCGATCGTCGTCGCCGTGTTCGGCGTCGGCACCGGGCTGCTGGCGACCATGCTGATCAGCCACGGCACCGCGATACCCGACCTGGCCCCGATGATCGGCTCGCTCGTCGGCCTCGGCGTCGGCATCGACTACGCCCTGTTCATCGTGGTCCGGCACCGGCGCGGGCTGCTGCGCGGCGAGGACCCGGAGACCTCGCTGGTCGCCGCGCTCAACACCTCCGGGCGGGCGGTGGTCTTCGCCGGCGGCACGGTGTGCATCGCCCTCGCGGGCATGCTGGTGATGAACCTGCGTTTCCTGGACGGCATCGTCATCGCCACCGTCCTCACCGTGATGCTGAGCGTGCTGGCCGCCGTCACCCTGCTGCCGGCGCTGCTCGGGTTCCTGGGCCACCGGGTGCTCAGCCGCCGTCAGCGGGAGGCCGTCCGCCCCGCGGACCGTCCCGCGCAGGAGGCCCCCAGCGGGCTCGCGGTGCGCTGGTCGGCGGTGGTGGAACGCCGGCCCAAGGCCCTGGTGGCCCTGGCCCTCGCGGTGCTCGCCGTGCTGTCGCTGCCGCTGCTCTCGCTCCGGCTCGGCGCCACCGACCAGGGCAACCACCCCGAGGACCTGACCACCCGCCAGGCGTACGACCTGCTCGCGGACGGCTTCGGGCCCGGCTTCAACGGCCCGCTCGTCGTCGTCGCCGAGGACGCCGACCCCGACGCGGTGCGACGGCTGGTGGTGCGGGTGGAGGAGGACCGGGGCGTGGCCCGGGTGGCCGCGATGCCGCCCGCGCACGGGGTGTCCGCGATCCAGATCGTGCCCACCACCCCGCCCCAGGCCGAGGAGACCGACCGGCTGATCGACCGGCTGCGCGAGCGGCACCTGCCCCAAGCGGGCCTCGACGGCCACGTCGGCGGGGTGACCGCGGTGTTCAAGGACTTCGCCCAGCAGACCGGCGAACGGCTGCCGTACTTCGTCACCGCGATCGTCGGACTCGGCTTCGTGCTGCTGCTGATCGCGTTCCGTTCGCTGGCCGTTCCACTGACCGCGGCCCTGATGAACCTGGTCGCCGCGGCGGCCTCGTTCGGCGCGGTGGTGGCCTTCTTCCAGTGGGGCTGGGGCCTGGAGCTGATCGGCCTGGACCGGGCCGGCCCCATCTCGGCCTTCCTGCCGGTGATCATGCTCTCCCTGCTCTTCGGCCTGTCGATGGACTACCAGGTGTTCCTGGTCAGCCGGATGCACGAGGAGTGGACCCGCACCGGCGACAACGCCCGGGCGGTGCGGGTCGGACTCGCCGAGACCAGCAGGGTCATCAACTCCGCCGCACTCATCATGATCTTCGTCTTCCTGGCGTTCGTGCTGAGCGGCGACATGGAGGCGGTGGTCGCCGGCGCGGGGCTCGCCTTCGCCGTCGCGGTGGACGCGTTCGTGCTGCGCACGGCCCTGGTCCCGGCGCTGATGCACCTGTTGGGACGGGTCAACTGGTGGCTGCCCGGCTGGCTGGACCGCCGGCTGCCGCACCTGGCCCTGGAGGCCCCCGACCCCGCGACGACCGGGTCGGTCCCGGCCGGCCCGGAGGTGACGAAGGGGACAGAGGGGACGGAGGACGGTTCGGCGGCGGTGCACGGGTTCGTCCGCACCACCGAGGGCGGACCGGTGGCCGGCGCGGTACTCGCCCTGCGCTCCGTCGACGGCGAAGGAGTGGACCGGACGACCTCCCGCGCGGACGGCTCGTACCGGCTGGCCGCACCGGCACCCGGTACCTACCTGCTCGTCGTGCGGACCGCCCGGGGCGGGGAACGGACCGCCCGGGTGACCGTGCGCGGCGGCCCGCTCGTCCACGACGTCGAGTGGGAGGAGTGGTCAGCCGACGGAGCCGGGGCCGGGGTCTGAGGCGGGTGCGCGGGGTCCTCCGGCGGGGCGGGGGGCGGCGGGGTCGGAGCCGTCGTGTCCGTCCGGTCCGTCGGGCCGGAAGTCGACGAACAGGTCGTGGACCTCGCGCACCAGGGGCCGCAGCAGCCGGAACCGGGACAAGGAGACGCCGCGGGCGACGAGTCGGGCGCCCCGCTCGGCGAGCCGCCGGCTGCGGCGGTGCCCCTCGGAGCGGTCGAACACCCAGTACAGCACCAGCCCCATCTGGGCCGTCCACAGCAACTCCGGCAGGATGTCCGCCAGTTCCTCCGGGACCTTGACCTTCGCCCCGGCGAGCACCTCCCGGTGGGTGTCGATCGCGGCCTCCCGGGCCGCCCGCGACTCGGGGGAGAACGGGCTGAGCGGACTCTGCGGATCGGCCGCGTTCTTGAAGAACTGCGCCGCGAACGCATGGTAGGGCTCCGCGATGTCCACCCAGGTGGTGAGCACCCCGGTCAGCCGGGCTTCCAGCTCCGTCTCCCGCTCCAGCACCGGCCGGACCGCCGCCCCGTGCTCGGCGGAGATCCGGTCGTACACCCCCTGGATCAGGTGTTCCTTGCCGTCGAAGTAGTAGTAGGCGTTGCCCACGGAGACCCCGGCCTCCTGGGCGATGGCCCGCATGGTCGTCCGGTCGTAGCCGCGCTCCTTGAACAGGCGGAGCGCGGTCTCCAGGATCAGCGCGCGGGTCTGCTCGCTCTTCGCGGAGCGCTCCGCGCCCCGGCCGCCGCCCCCGCCCCCGTTCCCGGGCGCGGCGGGCGGCTGCTTCGTCGGTCGATCGTTCGCTGCGGACACGGGGTCGAGCCTAACCAGTGGTGCAGCCGTCGTCGGTGCAGGTGGGGGCGGCCGGGAGGGCACGGAGGCCGGCCCCACCCGGCGCGGGGGCGGTGGCCGGGGCCGGCACCCGTACCCAGCCGATCCCGCCCCGGTACTCCCACTCGCCGACCCGGTGCACGACCGGCGCCCCGGCCCGGGCGTACCCGGGGTGTCGGTCCCGCCCCCCGCCGGGACCGACACCCCCCGCCCCGGGGGCCGTTCCCACGGCCCCGGCCCGCCGCGCGTGCAGGGTCCGGCGGTACCGGGAGGCCGCGACGACGGCGCCCTTGGCCAGCCGGGCGCCCTGCGGCGTGGCGAGCCGGTGGGCCAAGGCCCGGTACTCGCCCAGCGCCCACAGGCACACCACCCAGGCATGGGCGCCCCGGTACACCTGGCCGCCGTCCGCGACGACGGTGATGTCCACCAGGGTGGAGGCGTGGTCCAGCGCGGGGAACCTGCGCCGGGCCTCGTCCGAGCCGGCCGGCACGAAGTCGAGCCGCACCAGCTGGGGCTGCCGGGTCAGCCAGCCGCGCAGGAAGGTGCAGAGCGGGCAGGTCGCGTCGTACAGCACGGTGAGCGCACGGACCGCCGGCGCGGAGGCGGGCGCGATGTCGGTCACCGGGTCACGCCTTGCCGGTGGGCGGGGCCCACGGGCCCAGGTTCGCGGTGTGCTCCTGCGGCGGCACCGGGGGGAACTGCTCCCGCTCCATGGCGCCGCGCCGCCGGATCCTGTTCAGCACCCACACGTTGGCCAGGTGCAGCACCCCGAGCACCAGCAGCACCACGCCCAGCTTGGTCGACAGCGCCTCGAAGACCTCGCGGGCCTCGGTGATCTCGTCGTCCTGGTTGAGGTACAGCGCGACGAACCCGAGGTTGACCAGGTAGAACCCCACCACCAGCAGATGGTTGACGGCGTCCGCCAACTTCTCGTTGCCGCGCAGCACGTCGGAGAGGAAGATCCGCCCGTTCCGGCTGAGCGTCCGGGCGACCCAGACGGTCAGCCCGATGCCGACGACGGTGTAGACGAGGTACGCGATCCACGTGAGGTCCTGTTCCTGCGCCACGGACCCCCACCCCCTTCTCGCGTCCCGGGTGCGGCAGCACCGACCCGAAACGCCTCTTGAACGTGTTCAAAAACCTGTCACGGGTGACTGTAGACCTGTTTTTGAACGCGTTCAAGTAAGTCTGCGCCGCCTTCGGCCGCACGGCCCCTAACCCTCCGAACGCAGCCGGCCGCCCGGACGACGAGCGTCCGGGCGGCCGGTCGGGGCTGGTGCGGTGGCCACCGCACCGGGGTCAGCCCACGGCGATGCGGGTCTTCCAGTGGCTGTTGGGACCGATCATCTGTCCCCCGTTGCCGGTCAGGGCGGTCCGCGAGCCAGGGTGGAACCGCACCGAGCCGTTGGCCTGCACCGACCAGACGTCCCCGATGCCGTCCCCGTCGGCGTCCGGCGTGCCGACCGCGAAGGGCGCGCTGGCCGTGGACCAGCCGGTGGCCCCGTACGTGGTGTCGGCGCCGCCGGCCGAGTTGGCCGCTGCCGCGAGCGAGGACAGGTCCACGCCGCCGCCGGCCGCCGGCTTGCCCTTGCGGAGCACCAGCTTGCCGGGCTCCGCGCGGTAGACGAGGTCCGCGACGCCGTCGCCGCTGATGTCGTAGGCGGAGACCAGGTCCCGCTGCGCCCAGGGCGCGGAGGTGAGGCGGGTCGCCTTCTCGACGGTGGCGCCGTGGTAGCCGGTGAACACCCACAGGGCGTCCCCGACGGTGGCGAAGAGGTCCACCCGACCGTCCCCCGTGACGTCTCCGGCGGACACGATCTGGGTGAACGTCGAGGGTGACGGTGCTCCCTCCGGCAACAGGATCTCCCGCCGCTTGTCGACGTTGACCGCGCCGTACCCGTCTCCGGGGTACACCCAGAGCCGGCCTCCGACCCGGACGATGAGGTCCTGGAACCCGTCCCCGCCGTAGACGTCGCCGTGATGGGTGATCAGTGCGCCCTTGAAGTGGCCGGGATCCGCGGCCACGTGCGGCGGGGCGTCGTCCCCGTTGGGGTCCTTGAGCCGGTTGAGCTGGTAGGCCGCGGACATGGAGTAGTCGAGGTCGCCGGTGCCCTGCGTCACGTCGTCGTTCTTGCCCTGCGAGGGGTACAGCGCCAGGTTCCCGCCCTCGGTGACCACCAGGAGGTCGGGCAGACCGTCCCCGGTGAAGTCGCCCGCGGTGTCGGCCTGGTCGCGTGGTGACACGTAGAAGAAGTACTTCGTCGGGTTCGAGACGTTGCCGGCCTGGTCCACCACCCGGACGAACAGGACGTTCGGTCCGGCCGCCGGGGGCTTGGCGTTGGAGATCGTCACGCCGGCGGAGGTGCTGGACCCCGCGGTGCGGTTGACCGAGCCGGTGTAGCTCTCCGAGTTGAAGCCGTACTCGTAGCGCACCACGTCGCTGTCGAGTGCCCGGAACGTGAACGAACCAGCCGAGCCGAACTTCTTCTTGGACCAGTTGCTGTCCTCGCCGCCGCTGCCGAAGCCGTTGTCCGAGGGGTCCGCGTCGGGGAAGTCGACCGAGGAGACCCGGGGCGGCTTGGGCGCCTTCTTGTCGTAGACGAACCGGCACGGCGTGCTGGCCGGGGAGTACGAGGAGGTCAGGTCGCCGCGGTCCTTGGCCCGCACCCGCCACGAGAACAGGGTGCCGTCGGCGAAGGACGCGATGGAGAACGCGCTCGTGGTGACCGAGGCGCTGCCCACACCGGCTTCGACCCCCACCCGGCCGACGGACCCGAGCCTGTCGCCTTCGGTGTCCCACTTGCCGGTGCGCCACAGATCGAAGTCGAAGTGGTCGAGGTTGGCGTCCTTGTCGGTCGCCCTGGCGCTGAAGGTCACCTGGTCGGAGCCCATCCGCACGTAGGGGGGCGAGGTCGTGCACTTGGCCTCGGGGCCGAGGTCGAGGTGGGTGGGTGCGCCGGGACGACGGTTGTAGTCGATCTCCAGGACCGGGGACCCCTCACCGGTGGCACGGAACTTCTTCCAGGCGTACTGGGACTTCTCGTCCCGGGCCCGCATGCCGAAGGTGATGATGTTGTCGCCGTCCCCGTCGATGTGCTTCTGCACGGCGTTCTTCAGCTGGAAGTTCACGTGCTTGTCCGGGCACGAGGCCTTCCAGCCGTGCGCGAAGCTCCGGGTCGCGTACTTGTTGCCGTCGTGCAGCTTGGGCGCGTTGCGCCAGTTGGTGCGTCCGTTGACCTCACGGGTCAGGTGGACGCTCATCGATCGCGGGCTGCACGACCAGGAGTAGGTGGCCAGGGTCCGCATCGTGGCGCTCCTGATCTGGACGCCCTCCAAACGGGAGCCCAGGTCGATGTTGAAGAAGGAGCGGGAGGTCCCCCAGGTGTCCGACTCGAAGCCGACCCGCGCTTCGTGCGTCCCGCCCTTGTTGAACCCCCTGCCGTTGAAGAACGTGGCGTTGGGGTGCCGACTGTAGGCGGTGGTCCAGCCCACCGTCGGCTTGGTGAAGGACGGGTCGACGAACACCGGGTAGGTGGTGGCGGGATCGGCGAGGAACTCCTGGTCCGGGGTCAGGCTCCAGACGGTGTCGTCGAGGTCCGACTCGATCACCTCCCCGCGGGAGTCGGGCGACGGCCCGTTCAGCGAGGGCAGGCCGAGGGTGGCCGTGCTGCCGGTGCGCGAGGGCTCGGGTGTCGGCTCGGCAGGGGCGGGCGGGAGCGGTGCCTCGGTCGGATCGACCTGCGGGCCGTCGGAGGCGGCGGGCAGCACCTCGCCCTCCGGGTCGATCTGTTCGTCCGACTGCGGGGGGAGTTCCGAGGAACTCGGGGTCGCCGTCGGTTCGGTGGGGCCCGGTTCGGTGGGGCCCGGTGCTTCGGGTCCGGTCGGCTGCGCGCTGGCCCCGACCTCGCCGTCGGTGACGGCGGGTTGGCCGCTGCTGTCCCAGATCAACGGCGTGGGCGAGAGGGCGACCTCTTCGTCCTCCGAGTCGACCGCGCTCACGATCCCGGACAGGGGGTCGAGCCGGAAGACGAGGGTCGCGGAGTCCAGACCGTAGGTGAGCTTCTGCGCCAGCGGATGCGCCGCCGCCTCGCGGTTCTTGAGCACCAGCACGGGGGCGAAACCGATGTCGTCCGCGGTCAGCACCAGATCCGCGCCGGGGAAGAGCTCGGGGTACAGGGCCCGGTTTCCTTCGATGACCGGTGCGGGAACGGGGCCGGGCCAGGTGAGGGCGATGGTGTGGGTGCCCACCTGCATCGTGGCGAGCGGGTGGGCGGGGGCGGCGTCGGCTGCTGCCTGGTGCCGGACGGCCTCGAGGTGGCCGCGGGGAGCGGTGCGGGACGCCCGACCGCTCGTGCCCTCCTGGCGTGGACCGGAGGCCGACGATCCGGGGGAGAACACGATCCTCGTGTTGGAGAGGGTGGGTTCCCATCCCTCCTCCGTGCGGCGCAGGTCGAGATCGACGGGCTTCCAGACCCCGTCGGACTCGGCGTGGAGGGCTGTCGGGTGGAACCGGGTGGACATCAACCCGTCCGGACGTGCCCAGGTGGTGGACGTCGCCGTGCGCAGTGCGGTGACCTCCACCTTCCGCCTGGTGCGGGCGGCCTCGGCGACCGCGTCGACCTCCGTGACCGGGGTGGCCGCGGCGGGTTTCCCCGGGGCGGCCCGGGGCGGGTCTGCATCGGGGCCGTCGTCGGACCGTAGCCCGACGTAGGTGAGCCCACCGGCGGCGATCGTTGCCGCGAGGACGGCGGCGAGGGCCCGACGTCCGGGCGTCCGACCGCCCGATGTGCGTGGAGCCAAACCTGCACGAGGTGCGCGTGTCGTGCGCGTCACGGGTTCCCCTTCCCCCTGGAGGTCCGGTGCGCAGGGCATGGCGCGGCCGGAGTGGCGGGCCGGCCGCGCCCCGGATCTCCCCGATCCGTGAACTGGGCATGGCGAGGCGAGCCGATGATCGCTCAAACCGGGCGCGGCGTCACCCGTCGCCCTCCGGCTCCTCGGGCGCCCCGGGAGGACGTCACCCCGTCCGAACAGTGCTTCGAGGAACGGGGAGGGGCTGGCGAGGAGCTGGAGCCGGGGAGAGAAAAGGCTGTGATATCCCATCATTCAGGGCGATGTGACGATCTTTTTGGCATCAGATCCAGGTAAGTGTCCTGCATATGCCATTGGTCTATTGCATCGCTGTTTCTTGGCGTGTGCCACTCAATGCGGCATCGATATGCATTCAATTCGTTACTTAAAGTGATGACGATCACATAGTCGCGACATCTCTGGCGCACCCTCACGCAACGGACACAGAATCTCGCCACTGATCCGCCATCACGCGTGGTCTCTCCGGCCCGCTCCACACACCGGTCTGGGGGGACCCCATCGTGCTCGGCCGTCATGCATCCGCTCCGTACGAACGCCGCGGATTCCGGCTCGCCGCCGTCCCGTTGGTCAGCGCCGCACTCCTGGTCGGCCTGCTGCCCGCGACCGCGGCCGCCCTGCCACCCGTGCCGGCCACCGGCGAGGTGGCCGGACGGGACACCCTCGCCCTGGAGTCCCTCGGAGAGGAACAACCGGTCCCGAGCAAGGGACGGTCCGCGGCGCGGCTCGCCGCCTCGTCCCCGTACGACGATGACGAGCAGCCCCCCGAGGAACACCAGGCGCCGGCGAACACGGTGACGCCACCGGCCGCGGGCACCGGATCGGTCGCCTTCGGCACCCCGGCCTCGCCCGCGGGCCTGCGGACCTCGGGCGAGGCCGCCGCCCTGTCCGCTTCCACCCCGGAACCGCCACCTCCGGTGCGGGCCGGCACCCTGCCGGTCAGCCTCGGCCAGGCACCCGGACAACCCGCTCCCGCCGGAACCTGGCATGTCGATGTCGCCGCCCCGACCGCCCCGGTGTCCACCGGCGTCGACGGCGCGGTCTTCGCCGTTCGGGCCCCGGCTGGCGGAGCGGTCCCCGTCCGGGTCAAGCTGGACTACGCCAAGTTCGCCAACCTGTACGGCGCGGACTGGGCCTCCCGGCTCCGGCTCGTCCAGTTCCCCGCGTGCTACCTGACCACGCCCGACCTGGAGGAGTGCCAGCAGAGCACGCCCCTGGAGACGACCAACGACGAGGGCGGGAAGTCGCTGACGGCCACGGTGGACCCTGCGGAGGGAACGGACCCGCCGCCCCCCGCCGGAGCGTCCGCCCGCCCCGGCGCGGCCGTGGCCACGGTGCCGGCGGTGCACCGCACGGGCGACTCCGCCGCCGCGGTCCCCGCCGCGACCGGCGGGGGCACCGCGGTGGTCGGCACCGAGGACCGGGGCGCCGGCGCCGGCGGCTCCTTCAAGGCGACCCCCCTCGACGCCAGCGGCAAATGGGGGGCCGGCGGCTCCTCGGGCGCCTTCACCTGGACCTACCCCATCGCCGTGCCCGCACCCCCCGCCGGCCCCGCACCGACCGTCGCCCTCGGGTACAACTCGCAGTCGGTCGACGGCAAGACCTCGGTGTCCTCCCCGCAGGCGTCGTGGATCGGAGACGGCTGGGACTACGACCCCGGACACATCCAACGCCGCTACCGCACCTGCGAGGACGACCGCAAGCCCCTGGACCCGGGCGCCGCGAACCCCCGCACGCCCAACAACACGGCCAAGAAGGACAAGACCAGCGACCTCTGCTGGACCTCCTACAACGCCGTGATGTCGCTGGGCGGCAGGACCACCGAGCTGGTCCGTGACGCCCCCGCGGGCAGCAACACCGAGACCGACACCGAGACCTACCGTCCCCAGAACGACGACGGCACCCGCGTCGAACGCCGCACCGGCGGGGTCAACGGCGACGACAACGGCGAGTACTGGGTGGTCACCACCACCGACGGCACGACGTACTACTACGGTCTGAACAAGGTCGGCGGCGGTCATGCCGACACCGACTCGGTCTCCACCGTGCCCGTCTTCGGCAACCACCCCGGCGAGCCCTGCTACGCGCCCTCCTTCGCCGATTCGCGCTGCGGCGCGGGCAAGCAGCAAGCCTGGCGCTGGGGCCTGGACAAGGTCGTCGACGTGCACGGCAACGCGATGGTCATCGACTGGCAGCAGGCCACCAACCACTACTCCGTGCGCCAGAAGACCAAGACGCCCGAGGCGTACGACCGCGCCGCCTACCCGAACCACATCGAGTACGGCATGCGCACCACCGACCTGACCAAGCCGTCCGCCAAGGTGGACTTCGTCGTCGCCGAACGCTGCGTCGCCTCGGCGACCGTCTGCGCCCCGGCCAAGTTCGACCAGACCGACGACCCGGGCGCCTACCGCGCCTGGTGGGACACCCCCGGCAACCTCAACTGCAAGGCGTCCTCCGACCTCTGTCCCTCGTTCCCGTCCTTCTGGAGCCGCATCCGGCTCTCCGAGATCACCACCTACGGGCAGCGCCCCGGGGCGACGACACTCCAGAAGGTCGACACGCACACCCTCCACCAGTCCTTCCCGCAGGACTGGTACAGCATGGCGCCCGGCCTGTGGCTGAAGTCCATCACCCGCAAGGGCTTCGCGCCGGGTGACACCACCGGCACGCTCCAGTCCGAGGAGGGAGTTCGCTTCGTGCACTACGTGGTCGGTCCGTCCTCCCCCAAGGGCGTCCGCAAGCGGCTCCTGGACCGGCAACTCCCCAACCTGGTGCGCACCTCCGCGACCGACGACCGCCCGCCCTTCGTCCGGCCCCGGATCGGCGCGGTCCTCAACGAGTCGGGCGGAAAGGTCCTCGTCGAGTACACCGGGGGCTGTGCCACCGAACCCGCCACCGACAAGGGCCGGCACAACGGCACCTGCTACCCGGTCCGGTGGTCCCCGGACGGGGAGGTCGACAAGCCGGCGAAGGCCTGGTTCAACAAGTACGCGGTCCACTCGGTCACCGAGGTGAGCCAGGTGACGACGCACGGCCGACCCGTCCACACGATCTACTCCTACGCCGAACCCGCCTGGTCCCTGTCCGACGACGAGTTCCAGCCCGCCGCCCTGCGGACCCACAGCGACTGGCGCGGCTACCGCCGGGTCAGCACCACCAAGGGCAGCAAGACCTCCACGTCGCCGTCGGGGACCCCCCGGTCCCACTCCCTGTCCGAGAGCCGCTACTACCTGGGCACCGGCGAGGACGTGAAGGACTCCACCGGCAAGGTCCTCGGCAAGGACCACCCCCAGTACGCCGGGATGACCGCGGAAACCCTGACCTACGAGCACTCCGGCGCCTGGGCACTGGCCCGCAGCCTGACCTACCCCTGGTCCCGGGAGACGGCGTCCCGCTCCCGCGAGGCCGACGGCGGCACCGCACTGCCCCCGCTCACCGCGCACCGCACCGGCATCCGGCGCGTCGACGCCCTCAAGCTGGTGGCGAAGGCCGAGGGCGAGAACGGCACGGAGGAGTGGCGGACCGTCCGCACCACCTCCGAGTTCGACGAAGTGCACGGGCTGCCCGTCGAGTCGGAGACGGCCCTGGTCACGCCCACGGCTGGGGGCGGGGAGACGCTGTCCGACCACACTTGCACCCGCACCTCCTACGTCCACAACACCACCGACTGGCTCATCGGCCTGCCCAAGGAGGTGCGCACCACCGCCACCCCCTGCGCCGGCTTCGCCACCGCGGACCCGGCCACCGAACTCAAGGGCTCGGTCCGCACCAGCTACGACGGCCTGGCCCACGGAGCGACCCCCACCAAGGGAGACCCCACCTCCGTCGCGGAGATCAACGGCGCTGGCACCGCCCACTCCGTGAGCACCACCTTCACCTACGACCCGCTCGGCCGGGCCCGCAAGGTCACCAAGCCCCTGCTGGGCACCACGGAGACCCAGTACACCCCCGGCGACGCCGGCGGCCCCGTCACCTCCACCAAGACGATCAACGCCAAGGGCCACGCCTCCGTGACGACCCTGGACCCCGGGCGCGGACTGCCGTTGACCGTCACCGATGCCAACGGTCGGGTCACCCGCACCGAGTACGACGCACTGGGCCGCCTGGTGAAGGGCTGGACCCCGGACCGTTCCTCGGGGACGAAGTCCCCGAACGTCGAGATCTCCTACCGGACCTCCACCACCTCGCCGACGTCCGTCACCGTGCGCACCCTCAAGGACGACGGAAGCTACGGCCAGCACGTCACCCTCTACGACGGCCTGTTGCGGCAGGTCCAGACCCAGAGCGAGGCACACGGCCCAGGCCGGATCGTCACCGACACCACGTACGACGACCGGGGCCTGGTCGGCACCCAGACCGGCGGATACCTCGCCAAGGACGAGCCGTCCGGGGAACTGTTCCTGCCCCAGTCCCCGACCCTGGTCCCCAGCACCGTGAAGACCAGCTACGACGGACTGGACCGGGTCACCCGGCAGGCCGTCCACCACGGTCGCGGCCTGGCGTACGCCACCACCACCACGTACGACTACAGCAGCACGGAGGTGAACCCGCCCGGCGACTCCACCCCGACCACCGAGACCTTCCTGGACCCACTGGGCCGGGTCAGCTCCGTCCGGCACTACACCGAGTCGGACAAGTCGGCCTGGCGCACCACCACGTACGACTACGACGTCCGCGGCAACCGCAGCAAGGTCACCGACCCGGACGGCAACTCCTGGGGCTATACCTACGACGCCCGCGGCCGGCTCACCGAGAGCATCGACCCCGACACCGGCGTCACGCACACGGACTACGACGACGCCGACCGGGCGATCGCCGTCCGTGACGCCAAGCAGCGCACCACCCACACCGAGTACGACGAACTGAGCCGCGTCACCAAGGTCCGGCACGGCTCCCCGACCGCCGACCCGGCCAAGGAGTTCACCTTCGACGCGCCCGGCGCCCTCGGCCTGCCCGTCGCCTCCATCCGACACACCGAGACCGGCGACTACGTCGACCGGGTCACCGGCTACGACACCGAGTACCGGCCCACCGGCCGGGAGACCGTCGTCCCCGCGAACCCGATGACCAAGGGCCTCTCCGGGACCTACGCCTACTCCTACGCGTACACCCCCACCGGCAAGCCGCACTCGGTTACCCTCCCCGCCAAGGGCGGCCTCGCCGCCGAGACGGTCGTGACCCGCTACAACGAGGACGGGCTCCCCGAGTCCACCTCCGGCCTCAACTGGTACACCTCGGACGCCACGTACTCCCCCTACGGGGAGGTGCTGCGCGTGGTCAGCGGCTCACAGCCGGACCGGCTGTGGACCACCAACTTCGTGGACCGGCACACCGGCCGCCTCCAGCGGACCGTCACCGACCGCGAGACCGCCGGGCCGCACCGCGTCGCCGACGGCTACTACTCCTACGACGTCACCGGCGCGATCACCTCGCACGCCCGCAACCTGCGCGACGCGGCGGGCTCGTCCTGGGACAACCAGTGCTTCACCTACGACACCATGCGGCAACTCGTCCACGCCTGGACCTCCAGCATCGCGCCCACCGGCAACGGCGCGGGATGTCGAGCCGCCAACGGCGCCAACTGGGGGTACCGCGAGGACGCCCGGCCCTCCAGCGGGCCGGTCGCCGAGTCCGCCGGCAAGCCCGTGCAGGCCGCGGGCGCGGGCAACACCCTGACCGCGTCCCTGGCCGCGGCGGCGCCCGCTACCGGAACGGTGTCGGGCGGGGCCACCGGTTACCGCCAGTCGTTCACCTTCGACCTCATCGGCAACCGCGTCACCTCGACCGACCACGATCCGGCGAACCCTGCCAACGACGTCACCCACACCTACCACCACGGCAAGCAAGTGCCCGGCAACGGCACCTCCCCGGCGCAGGAGGTCCAGCCGCACACCCTCACCGCGGTCTCCCGGTCCAGCGGCGGCGGCAGCGCCTACGCGTACGACGTGCTCGGCAACACCGAGACCCGTGACCTGCCCGCGACGACCCAGCAGTTGCAGTGGACCCAGGAGAACAAACTCGACTCCATCAGCGACTCCACCTCGGGTACGACGACCCGCTACGTCTACGACGCCGCCGGCAACCGCATCCTGGAGAACTCCGCCACCGGCTCCACCCTCTACCTCGGCGAAACCGAACTCACCACCAACGCGAGCGGCACCATCACCCGCGCCTCCCGCACCTACTCCCAGGCCGGCACCCCGGCAGTCACCCGAACCACCACCAACGGCGCCACCACCGCCCACGTGCTCAACGCCCTGATCCCGGACCACCTGGGCACGGCCAACACCACCGTCGAACTCATCGGCAACCAGACCGTCACCCGCCGCGCCCACAAGCCCTACGGGGAGGCCCGCGGCCCCCAGCCGCCGACCTGGCCCAACAAGCGCGGCTACCTCGGCGTCGGCATCGACGACAAGACCACGGGCCTGACCCACATCGGCGCCCGCGAGTACGACTCCCAGATCGGTCGCTTCATCAGCATCGACCCGATCATGGACCTGGCCGACCCGCTCCAGATCAACGGCTACGCCTACGCCAACAACACCCCCGTCACCGCCAGCGACCCCACCGGACTCTGGATCGACGACGGCACGGGGCAGAGCGAGCCCCGGAAGGGGCAGAAGGCACGCAAGGACGTCGGAGTCCCCCGCGGCGGTGTCGGCAAGGGCGGGTGCTATTACCACTGCCCCGTCAGCGTCACGACCAGCCTCCAACAGGGAATCCTCGGTGGAATACGCGACGCGGGCCGTGACGCCCGCCAGCAGATATACGGGGCCGTCAAGTCCTTCTCGAAGTCGAAGGCTCAGGAAAAAGCCTGGATCGATGCCTTCCGAAACGACCTGTCGAAGCGATACCAGAAGCAGAAGTTCGTCGATGTGAACCAGGTGATCGCCACAGCGGTGGGAGTCTGCTTCGCGCACGAGGAGCTCGGCTGCTCGCAGGGGATGAAGGACTACTTCCAAGACGTCGAGGCGGCCCGCGTAACGGGTTTCGGGCTCTACGAGAGCGGGTTCCGGAGTGCCGATCCGGCTGCCGCGTCCGCGAAGACCGGCCTGGGTCGCGCGTTGTCCGCACGTTCCTGCAAGTGCTTCCTGGCCGGAACCGACGTCCTCATGGCGGACGGCACCACCAAGGACATCGAGGACGTCGAACTCGGTGACAAGGTGCGGGCGCGCGATCCGGAGACAGGGGAGTCGGGACCGCGTGAGGTCACCCGCCTCATCAGGACGGAGGAGGACAAGCACTTCAACGAGCTGTCCATCATGACCGAGGACGGCGTCGAAGAGCTCACTGCCACCCACGAACACCCCTTCTGGTCCCCGTCACAGCACGAGTGGATCACCGCCAGGGAACTCGCGGCGGGAATGACCCTCCTCACCGACGAGGGCGCCACCGTCATCGTCACGGGAAACCGACCTTTCACCCAGCACGCCAAGACCTACAACCTCACGGTCGACGACCTCCACACGTACTATGTGCTGGCGGGGGCCACGCCGGTACTCGTTCACAACAGTGGAGGCCACACTCCAAACGACGGAATGGTCACTGTTGGTCGTTGGATGTCTGGGGCAGAGCATCAGGCGATGATGGAGACCGGAATGGTTCAACGTGGTGGGGGTGGTTTCACCTACGTTGTGTACCCGGCAAGTCGAGACGCATACATATCGGCTCGCCCAGGATCTGTGTACGCAGAATTCGACGTGCCGAAATCTTCACTCATTCCTGGCGGCAGGCCGGGGGACTTCAAGATGTCAGATTCCGATACCATCTTTGCTCGTCTAGCGCAGAAGAAGGGGAACCCTGTTCCTCAACTTCCCGAAGCGAAGAACATCAAGCTGGGAGGATGGGGATGTTCCTAGGTAGTGCGCTGCTGGAGCGGGCTCAGGAGTGGATCCGACAGGAGATCCACAAGACAGAGGCTCTGCGGGATATTTCAGAGATTGAGGCGTTCCCTAGTGAGGGTGAGCTGACGTCAGTGAGCTGGACCCTTGATGGCGGCAACTTCATGGCTCAGGTGGTGCTGTGGGATACCGGGGAGTTTGAGGAAGATCTAGCGAACTCGGAAACGGGTCAAGTTCAGACGCGTAGCGGCCGCCTGACATCGCCTGATGATCTCGAATCCTGCCTTGTGGCCGCCCGTGATTGGGTTCTCCAGGGTCTTTGAGGGTTCGCTAGGAAACGATGCGTTAGCGAACATGGAGCCCCGCCCGGGCAGTGCCGGGCGGGGCTCCATCGTGGTCTGACGGTAGCAGTTGACGGAAACGGACGGGGACTGCGCAGAACTGTGGTTCGTCGCCGGGCTTACCGGTGATCTCGCCGGGGTTACTGAGCCTCATTCATCCTGAGTTTCCGCGGCGTCCCTCGGTGGGGCCGGCGTCGCCGTCATCGTGAAGATGGACCACGAGAGCGCGGCGGAGGGTGGCGGGCCCTGGGCCCTGGCCATGCAACGGGGCCGGGGGCTGGTCCGAAGGGATGCGCCCACCCTCGACCATCGCGGATCGGGGACTGCCACCGGCTCGGCGGTCTTCGTGGCCTCCCGCGTGCTCGGCCTGTCACTGCCGGAGGCGGAGGCGCGAAGGCAGCCGTCCGTGAGAGCGCTGTGTGGAGACCAGGGGCAACCGTGGCGGGAAACCCACTCCGACGTGGAGCGGTGGCGACGCCCGCCACTCCCCCCGGTGAAGCCCCTGACGGTACGTCGGCACATCGCGCGGTCTGGCCGAAGCAGGGAAGAATCGCCCAACACGCCCCGTTTGACCCTCGGCGGCCCGCCGTCAGGCTGCCGGCCCCCGCCCATCGGCAGGCAAGTCACGTCGGACGTAGGGTTATTCTGCGGTGCGCTGCACCTCCGTGCGACGGGTCGCGGCCCTGTGGCCCGCCGTCCCGCCGGTCGGTGCGCGACCCCCTCCGGGTAGCCCCCTCACAGCCAGCTAGGAGAACAGTGATCCCTCGGATAGGCAGTGCCCCCAGCGAGGTGTGCCCGTGCTGAGCATCGCGGACCTGCTCCGTGCCGACCCGTCCCTGCCCGGCGGGGAGCCCTCCGGCGCCGATCCGCTCCTCGACGACGACGCGTTGGAAGGGGCCGCGGTGCTGGACGCCCGGCTGGATCCGCGGGGTGCGACCGGCGCCGTCCTGTTCGACCTGCGGACCGCCCTCGCCCATGCGGAGGCGGTGGCCGGGCTGTTGGTCGTGCGGGGGGTGTGGGACTTCCAGTGCGCGGTGGCCGAGCCCGGGGCGGCGCCGGGGGCCTTGACCGTGGTGTCGAGCACCCCGATCGACGCCCAGGACGCGTTCACCCTGCGGATCGGCACCGCACCGCGGGCCGCGGTCGTCCTCAGCGGGGAGAGCGCCGAGTTCTACGTGCTGGACGTGCCGTCCGCCGGGGACGAGGTGCCGGTGCCCGGGGCCGTGACCACCGTGCGCCGGCCGCAGCCGCACTGGGGGTCGGACTGTTCGGTGCTCGCCGCCTTCCACCGCAAGCGGTCCGCGGAGCCGGTCTGAGGCCGCGTCGCCGGCGAACGGGAACACGCACGAGGGCCGCCGCACCGGGATCGGTGCGGCGGCCCTCGTGCGTGTCGCGTCAGGTCAGAAGCGGCGCGTGATCAGCGCCCGCTTCACCTCCTGGATCGCCTTGGTGACCTCGATGCCGCGCGGACAGGCGTCCGTGCAGTTGAACGTGGTGCGGCAGCGCCACACGCCGTCCTTGTCGTTGAGGATCTCCAGCCGCTGCTCGCCGGCCTCGTCGCGCGAGTCGAAGATGAAGCGGTGGGCGTTGACGATCGCGGCCGGGCCGAAGTACTGGCCGTCGTTCCAGAACACCGGGCAGGACGAGGTGCACGCGGCGCACAGGATGCACTTGGTGGTGTCGTCGAAGCGCTCGCGGTCCTCGGCGGACTGGTAGCGCTCCCGGGTCGGCTCGTTGCCCTTGGTGATCAGGAACGGCATGACGTCCCGGTACGCCTGGAAGAACGGCTCCATGTCCACGATCAGGTCCTTGAGGACCGTGAGGCCCTTGATGGGCTCGATCGTGATCGGCTTCGCCGGGTTGATGTCCTTGATCAGCGTCTTGCACGCCAGCCGGTTGCGGCCGTTGATGCGCATCGCGTCGGAGCCGCAGATGCCGTGGGCGCAGGAGCGGCGGAAGGTGAGGGTGCCGTCCAGGTCCCACTTGATCTTGTGGAGGCCGTCGAGGACCCGTTCCTTGGGGTCGATCTCGAACTGGAAGTCCTCCCACACGGCGTCCGCCGTCAGCTCCGGGTTGAAGCGCCGGATGCGGAACGTGACCGTGATCAGGTGGGAGGACGAGGCCGCGGCCTCGGCCTTGTCGAGTACGGGGGTTGCCATCAGTACTTACGCTCCATCGGCTGGTAGCGGGTCTGCACGACCGGCTTGTAGTCGAGACGGACCGAGTCCGTGCCGTCGGCCGCGACCTCGCGGTACGCCATGGTGTGGCGCATGAAGTTGACGTCGTCGCGGTTCGGGTAGTCCTCGCGGTAGTGACCGCCGCGGGACTCCTTGCGGGCCAGCGCCGAGACGGCCATGACCTCGGCCAGGTCGAGCAGGTTGCCCAGCTCGATCGCCTCCAGCAGGTCCGTGTTGAACCGCTTGCCCTTGTCCTGCACGGACACGTTCTTGTAGCGCTCGCGCAGTTCCGCGACCTTCTCGACGGCCGTCTTGATGGTCTGCTCCGTGCGGAACACCATCACGTTGGCGTCCATCGTCTCCTGGAGCTCCTTGCGGATCTGGGCGACCCGCTCGGTGCCGGTGGAGTTGCGCAGCCGCTCGACCTGGTCGACGACGAGCGCGGCCGGGTCCTCCGGCAGCTCCACGAAGTCGGCCGTGGCGGAGTACTCGGCGGCGGCGATGCCCGCGCGGCGTCCGAAGACGTTGATGTCGAGCAGCGAGTTGGTGCCCAGGCGGTTGGCGCCGTGCACCGAGACGCAGGCGACCTCGCCGGCCGCGTACAGGCCCGGCACGACGGTGGTGTTGTCCGCCAGCACCTCGCCCTCGACGTTGGTCGGGATGCCGCCCATGGCGTAGTGCGCGGTCGGCTGGATCGGGATCGGGTCCGTGTAGGGCTCGATGCCGAGGTAGGTCCGCGCGAACTCCGTGATGTCCGGGAGCTTGGCGTCCAGCTGCTCCGGCGGGAGGTGCGTGAGGTCCAGGTAGACGTGGTCGCCCTCGGGGCCGCAGCCGCGGCCCTCGCGGATCTCGGTGTAGATGGAGCGGGAGACGACGTCACGGGACGCGAGGTCCTTCATGACCGGCGCGTACTTCTCCATGAAGCGCTCGCCGTCCTTGTTGCGCAGGATGCCGCCCTCACCGCGGGCGCCCTCCGTCAGCAGGATGCCCATGCGCCAGATGCCAGTCGGGTGGAACTGGAAGAACTCCATGTCCTCCAGCGGCAGCCCGCGCCGGTAGCAGGCCGCCTGGCCGTCGCCGGTGAGGGTGTGCGCGTTGGAGGTGACCTTGAAGAACTTGCCGGTGCCGCCGGAGGCGTAGATCACGGACTTCGCCTGGAAGACGTGGATCTCGCCGGTGGCCAGCTCGTAGGCGACGACGCCCGCCGAGCGCTTGACCCCGTCGACCTCGGTGATCAGCTGGTCGAGGACGTAGAACTCGTTGAAGAACTCGACGCCCTCCTTGACGCAGTTCTGGTACAGCGTCTGGAGGATCATGTGGCCGGTGCGGTCCGCCGCGTAGCAGGCGCGGCGGACGGGGGCCTCGCCGTGGTTGCGGGAGTGCCCGCCGAACCGGCGCTGGTCGATGGTGCCGTCCGGGGTCCGGTTGAACGGCAGGCCCATCTTCTCCAGGTCGAGGACGGCGTCGATGGCCTCCTTCGCCAGGATCTCGGCGGCGTCCTGGTCGACCAGGTAGTCACCGCCCTTGATGGTGTCGAAGGTGTGCCACTCCCAGTTGTCCTCCTCCACGTTGGCGAGCGCGGCGGCCATGCCGCCCTGCGCGGCGCCCGTGTGGGACCGGGTGGGGTAGAGCTTGGTCAGCACGGCGGTGCGGCTGCGCTTCGTGGCCTCGATGGCGGCGCGCATTCCGGCGCCGCCCGCGCCGACGATGACGGTGTCGTACTTGTGGATCTTCATGGTGGTTGCCTCAGCCCCGTGCCTAGCGGATGTTCGGGTCGAAGGTGAAGATCACCAGCGTGCCCAGCAGGATCGTGAACACCGTGGCGGTGTAGAGCAGGCCCTTGAGCCAGAGCCGGGTGTTCGGGCGCTCGGCGTAGTCGTTGATGACCGTGCGCAGGCCGTTGGCGCCGTGCAGCATCGCGAGCCAGAGCATCACCAGGTCCCAGGTCTGCCACCAGGGCGAGGCCCAGCGGCCCGCCACGAAGGCGAAGCCGATCTTGGACACGCCGCCGTCGAGGACCAGCTGGATCAGCAGGTGCCCGAGGACGAGGACGACCAGGACGATGCCGGACAGGCGCATGAACAGCCACCCGTACAGCTCGAAGTTCCCGCGCGTGGACTTCGGCGTCTTGCCGGTGCGCTTGCGGGGGGCCTCGATGAGGGGGGCCGGGTTGTCGGGGCCGTAGACGGCCGCGCCTTCGACGGCGCCGATGCCGGACTGTGCGGAGAGATCGGTCGACATGTGCGTCAGCTCCCGAAGACTTCACGAACGGCGTGGCCGAGCACCGGGTACAGCGCCCCGATCATCAGCACGACCCAGATGCCGACCACGGTCCACAGCATCTGCTTCTGGTAGCGGGGGCCCTTCGACCAGAAGTCGACGGCGATCACCCGAAGGCCGTTCAGCGCGTGGAAGAGGACGGCGGCGACGAGGCCGTACTCCAAGAGCGCGACGAGGGGTGTCTTGTAGGTGGCGACGACCTTGTCGTACGCCTCCGGGGAGACACGGACGAGTGCGGTGTCCAGCACATGGACGAACAGGAAGAAGAAGATGAGGACGCCGGTGACTCGATGAGCCACCCAGGACCACATTCCTTCCCGGCCGCGGTACAGCGTTCCAGCCGGCACGGAAGAACCCTCCGGGAGCGGGGATCAGGGCCTGCCGGCTTGGGGTGTCGGTCTGGCCCGGCCGGGTACGGTCCACCGGCCCCGGCCATCGTAGCGACGACTTGTCGGAACCTTCACGTGGGGCCGGCCGGTGTGATCAAACAGGCAATCAAACGGGCACGTATGGGTGATCAACATCGCTTTTCGGTCACTCTCCGAAGGGTCGGACGGACCCTCAGAAGGGCTCTTTTCGGTCATTCATGGAGGAATGACCCTCCGGTTGTTCCCCGCGCGCCCGGGTGCCGGGCGGGCCGACGGTCGGTTCCGGGGCCGTCGCGGTCGTGGTGCGGTCCTGCGCCAGTCGGGTGAGGCGCCCGCGGGCGATCCGGCGCAGTTCGTCGGCGACGAGCGTCCGTTCCTCCTCCGGGTCGTGGCCCAGCCGGGTGCGCAGCGCGCTGAGCACCCGGTCGAGCGACTCCTCCGGCGGGCAGTCGTCCAGGCAGTGCAGGAAGGCGTGGCCGAATCTGCTCTCGTAGGCGGCGTGCGCGGCGCTCAGGGCGGTGCGGGCGGCGGAATGGCCCGGCCCGGTGGCGCTGGGCGGACGGGTGGGGGCCTCCCGGGCGAGGGCTTCCGCGAGGTCGGGGGCCGTGAGGTCGTACGCCGCCTCGTCCGCGGCGGCCAGCAGGGCCTCCAGCGTCGGGTAGGGGCGGTGCGCGGCGAGTCGGGCGGCCCAACGGTGGCTGGCGCAGCAGCCCAGGAACGCGCCGAGCGCGGTCTCGGGCGCGGCGGAGTTCAGTCGGTCGAGGCCGGCCGGGACGGGGGTGCGCTGCCGGGGCGGTCCGGCGGCGGCGGTCGGTCGGAGGAACCCGTGAGAGGGCAGCGTGGCTCCCTGGTGAGGAACGGTGCGACGGCGTGGGTCGCGTGGTGCCGGGGCGGTGCGGCGGTGCGGAAGGTGTGCGCCGTCGCAGGTGGGAAGCGGTTGTGCCGGATGGTGCGGACGGCACGGATGGGATCTGTGCGGCCACGCTAGCGATCCGCTGCCGGAAGGCGTCCGACAGGGGCACGGATATCACCCGAACGGAAGAGTTTGGGTCCGCTGCGCTGACGTCGACCGGGATCGCTGACGCGTCGTCGGCGCCGATGATAGGGACTCGCCCGAGGTGCGCCGCACCCGGGGACGGGAGAGGGTCGAGGGCATGACGAGGAAGCCGCGGGGGCGTGCGCCGTCCCCGAAGCACCGACGGGCCGACGGGTCCCGCCGGACCGTCAGGGTGCTCCTCGCGCTCGCCGTCCTCGTCGTCCTGGGCGGGCTCGCCGCGGTGCTCGCGCTGGTGCTCGGCGACGGTGACGGCACCGGTACCGACGCCACGGCCGACTCCCCGACGTCCACCGGACCCGCCGCGTCCCCGTCCGGGCCCGCCGAGTCGGCCCGCCCCAGCCCCACCGGCCCGCTGTCCCGGGCGCCGCTCACCATTCCCGCGGTACGGGAGCACACCCCGGCCCGGGGTCCCGGCTGGCGACCCGCGGCGGACCGGCGGGTCGTCGTCGCCGATGCCGCGCTCGCCGACGAGGGCCGGCTGATCGCGGACGAACTGGGGCTCGGGTTCGCACAGGACGCGGCGGCCGGGCCGGGGGACGTGGAACTGGCCCTCGACGGCGACGGCGACGGCAGTTCCGAGGCGTACGTCCTGACCGTGCGGGACGACCGGGTCCGGATCGCCGGCGCCACCGAGCGGGGCGTCTTCCACGGCACCCGCACCCTCAAGCAGGCGGTGCGCGGGGCGGGGGCGGCGCCCGAGGGCGTCGTCCGGGACGAGCCGGCCAAGCCCCGGCGCGGCTTCATGCTGGACATCGCCCGCAAGACCTACTCCGTCGGCTGGATCGAGGACCGGATCCGGGAGCTGGGCGACCTCAAGTTCAACGAGCTGGGCCTGCACTTCTCCGACGACCAGGGCTTCCGCATCGCCTCCGACCGGCACCCGGAGGTGGTGTCCCGGGACCACCTGACCAAGGCCGAGGTCCGCCGGATCCTGGCGCTGGCGCGCAGCCGGCACATCGACGTGGTGCCGGAGATCGACTCCCCGGGGCACCTCGGTGCGGTGATCGCCGCCCACCCCGACCTGCAACTGCGCGGCACCGACGGCTCGGGTCCGCGGGGCGCCGTCGACATATCCCGGCCCGGGGCGGGAGAGATCGTGGACGAGTTGCTGCGCGAGTACGCGGAGCTGTTCCCCGGCCCGTACTGGCACCTGGGCGGGGACGAGTACCCGGCGCTCTTCGCCCGGGACCCGGCCGCCCGCTACCCGCAACTCGCCGCGGCGGCCCGGGAGCGGTACGGGGCCGGGGCCACCGTCCGCGACCTCGCCACCGGTTGGGTCGAGGACCGGGCCGAGACGGTGCGCGACCTGGGCCGGCGACCGCGGGCCTGGAACGACGGGTTCTTCCGGGGCGGGGTGCAGCCCGCCGAGGACATCGAGACCGCGTACTGGACGGGCACCGAGATCGGCGCCCGGGAGCCCGTGGAGTACTTGCGCACCGGTCGCCCTCTGGTCAACTACAACGACGAGTACCTCTACTACGTCCTAGGGGAGCCCAACCAGTTCACGTACCCGACCGGGCGGCGGATCTACGAGGAGTGGACCCCGCTGGTGGTGCGGGGCACCCGCCCCGTCGACCGGCGCTACGACCGGCAGATCCTCGGCGGTTCCTTCGCGGTGTGGGGCGACTTCCCGAACGCGCAGACCCCCGCGCAGGTCGCGGCCGGCATCAGGCTGCCGCTGCGGGCGACCGCCCAGAAGCTGTGGGACCCGGCCCGGCCCGCCCTCGCCTGGGACGAGTTCGTCCGCCTCGCGGACCGGGTCGACTGAGCCGGCCCGTCGTCGCGCGGGGCCACCGGGTGCAGGAACCCTGCGGCGGATGTCGTACCGGGGCGTCTGCCGTTCGACGCACCGGCGGGCGGTCACCCGGTACGGCGCTCCCCGGCCGCACGGCGGCGGGGGACGGGGAAGCGGGAGGAAACGGGACGCACCCCGTCGCCGGGGCGCGCACCGGGGCCGACCCATCGGAGTGAACCGCCACAAAGCGCCCAAGGGCTAGCGCACGGCCGCGGCAGTGTGGTGATCTGGTCGGCGTCCGCGCATGGCGGGATTTCGCTCGGGACGGGGGACGACCGAATGGGCTACTGGGGTTATTACGTCGTGGGCCGGGGCGGGGAACCGCTCGACGGCACCGACGCCCTCGCGGCCGTCCGGGGCGAACTCAGTCTGTTGGAGCGACGCGCCGACGGTTGGCAGGTCTGGGAGTGCCCGGGCGGCGAGGACGGCACCGACATCGGCAGCATGAACGCCCTGGCGCTGGAGACCGGGGCCCCGGCCCTCTTCGGGTACGTCATGAACAGCGCGTGCGTGGTGGTGGAGGCCGCGGCCCCGGACGGCGGTGGCTGGACCACCTGCCTGGACCGGGCGGCCACCGCAGCCCACCTCGGCGGCGACGAACGCACCCTGGAGGACTACTTCCTCGCGCCGACGGACGCCGCGGACCGGGCGGTCGGCTGGGCGGCGGAGGCCGGGGCGACGGTCGCCCCGGGACCGCTCGTCGAGGTGCTGGGCGCCCGTGCGGACCCCTCCGCCGAACAACTGTTCTTCCGCTTCCTGGAACGCCTCGGAGTGATGCGGCTGTGACGCCTGGGGCGCGGGACACGCAGAAAGGACAAGTGCGGACGCCGCAGGAAGGCGCCACGCCGGTGGTGACGGGAGGCGTCATGAGCCTGGTCGAACTGATATCCGAGGCGGACGAGAGGGGGCTCGCCGTCAGCGGCCTCGCCTGCCTCGACCGCTGCGTCTCGCTGCTCGGCGGCGACGACGAACTGCTGCGCCCGCTGTGGGCGGTGCTGAGCGCTGGCGGGGACGCCGGACAGTGGGGAGAGCGGGTCGACCTGGTCCGCACCGCACTGGCCGAAGCCACCGCCGGCGGGGAGTGCGCCACCGAGGACGAGGCCGGGGACCTGGCCCTGCGGATGCTGGCCGACGCGCCCGTCGCATTGCCGTACGCACTCCGGGGCGGGGACGCCCCGGACCCCGGTCTGCGGACCTGGGCGGACGACTGTTCGCTGGCCTCGCTCCGCATCCACCTGCTGCTGGACCCGGCCCGGGACGGGGTTGCCGAGGGCGCCGTCGCCGACTCCGTGGACGAACCCCTGGTCGCGGCCCGGGAGGACCGTGCCGCCGAACTGCCGCCGCTGGCCGCCGCCGAACTGCGACGGCAGCAGACCACCCTCGAACTGGTCGCCGCCCGGGGCACCGGGGGGATGCGTCAGGCGCACGCGGTGACGACCGAGGGCCGACGGGTGCTGCGGGCGGTGGTCTCCCGGCGGGCTCGTGGCCGGAACTGAGCGGTCCGACCGTGGGGTGCGGCGCAGGTCGGTCCGGCCCGCGGATGGCCGGTTCCCTACGGCGCCCGCAGGGGGCCGGTCCCGCCCCCGCCGCGCCGGGACGACACCGGCCGCGGCAGCTGCCAGGGCAGGGCGGATCCGCGGCGGAAGGGGAGTGGCCCGACCGGTGAAACCCCAGGTCGGGGCGGGAAGAGCGGGGAGCGGGCCGCTGGGCCGCCCGGCGGCGTCCCGGGCGCGACGGCAGCCGACGGGAGGGGAGGCGGTGCGGAGGCAACGACCGGGGCCGCCACCCCCCACAGGAGAGGCCCCGGCCGCCGCACGGCACGGGCCGCGCGGCGGCCCGTATCTACTACTGCGCCGGAGGCTCGTTTTGTGTCACACCCCACTCTTCCCGGTGGTAGTTGCGGCTTGTACAAACATGGACGTGGACGCATTTCAGGCCGTAGCGTGCCTTTCGCGCCGAGTGCGGGCCATCGATGTCCGCGGTCATTCAGGGACCGCAACCATGGACGGGAAGACCACGACGGTGACCTGCCGACTCGCGGACGCGACGTCGGTCCAGGCGCAATGAGGGAGTGCGTTGAGTGCTGGGGGACGACGCGGAGTTGACCGCCGCGGTGCTTGCGGCTCAGCACGGGGATGACGGGGCCTTCCGAACGGTGTACCGCTCGGTGCATCCACGGCTGCTGGGATACGTCCGGACGCTGGTCGGCGACCCGGACGCCGAAGACGTGGCCTCCGAGGCCTGGCTCCAGATCGCCCGTGACCTGGACCGGTTCAGCGGTGACGCCGACCGGTTCCGCGGGTGGGCGGCCCGGATCGCGCGCAACCGCGCGCTGGACCACATACGCATGCGGGGCCGTCGCCCCGCGATAGGCGCGGACGAGACCGAGCTGACCGGCAAGCCCGCCGAGTCGGACACCGCGGTCGAGGCGATGGAGGCGCTGGCCACCAGCCGCACCCTGTCGCTGATCGCGCGGCTGCCCCAGGACCAGGCCGAGGCGGTGGTGCTGCGGGTGGTCGTCGGCCTCGACGCGAAGACGGCGGCACAGACCCTCGGCAAGCGCCCCGGCGCCGTGCGGACCGCCGCCCACCGGGGGCTGAAACGTCTCGCCGAACTGCTCGGCGACGAGCCCGAAGAGGATGACCCGGCCCCCTCGGAACGCCTCGACGCAGTGCCCCGTCCGCGCCGCCCGGGAGCGCGGGAAGCCCTGTCCGCCGGTGTGACGCATTCGCGAACGCGGACGCAGAAGGACATGTGATGCCCGACGAGCAGGAACGGTGGCCCGACCGAGAGGTGGCGGAACGCCTGCTGCGGGGGGAACGACCCGAGGACACCGGTGGCCTGCACGGCGGCGACGCCTGGGGGAACGGACGGGCCGACCGGCTGGCCGGGTTCCTGGACGCGCTGCGGGACGAGGCCGGGCGCGGGCCCGACCGCTCCGCCGGGTCCCGGGAGCACCGGCACCCCGGCGCGGCACCCGCCCGGAACGCCGCCGGCTTCGACGGCGAGCTGCCCGGCGAGGCGGCGGCGGTGGCCGCGTACCGCGTGGCGCACGCCCGCCGGACGGCCACGGCGCCCGGGGTCGAGCCCGACGCCACCGTGCGGCCCGAGCCTGCGCGGCCCGCAGCCGGGCGGCGGGGGCACGTCCGCCGGCGCCCGCGGTGGGCGCGGCCGGTGCGGTTCACCATCACCTCGGTGCTGGTCGCGGGCATGATCGGCGGGGTCGCCGTCGCCACCGGCACCGGGGTGCTGCCGACGCCGTTCGACGGACGCGGCACCATCACCGGCGACCACCCGCACCCCCGGACGACCGCCCCGGTGCCCGTCCCGCCCACCGCCACGGTCTCCGGGGGCGAGTCCCCGGACGGGGCCAGCGGGAGCGCCGTGCCGGAGCGCCCGTTCCGATCCCCGGGCACCCCTCGGGTCGGGGACGTCCCCACCACGACGGGGGACCCGACGCCGGGCCCGGAGGGCGGGGCGTGGGTGGTCCGGGCGGTCGAGGACTGTCGGGAGCACCGGCAGGGCGCCCTGGACGCCGAGGGCCTTGGGCGACTGGAACGCGCCGCCGGCGGCCCGCACCGGGTGACCGGCTTCTGCGTGCGGATGCTGGCCCGCCACGCAGCCGTGCCCTCCGGACCACCCGCCGCGGGCCGGCGGCAGGCGGACGAGCGGGAGGACCGAGGGGGCCGGGAGGACCGCGAAGCCGAGGGCGCCCGCCGTCCCGCGGACCGGCGTTCGGGCGCCGACCGGGACGACCGCGGCCCCGGCGGCCGGGACCGCGGAGAGCGGGAGGCCGCCGGTGGCGCCCGGGGCGAGGGCCGCAAGGGCGGCGACCGCCCCGACGGCGGCAAGGGCAGGGACGACGAACGGGGGAACGGCGTGGCCGGCGGCACTCCGGCGAAGCCCCGCCGCGGCGGCGACCCCGACCCGGGCGGGCCCCGCGGCGCCTCTCCCGCCCCGACCCGGGTCGCCGGCGGGGTCCCGGTGCCCGCGCGGCCCCCGGTGTCCTCCCCCTCGCCTTCCCCCTCCTCCGGGACCCCCTCTCCCCTCTCCGCCCGCCCGGGAGCATCCTTCGCGGGCTGAGTCGCCGCGGCCGGCTGAGCCGGCCGCGCACCGGACCGCGAGCGCGTTCCCTTCCCCCGCGGTCGCGGGGGAAGGGAACGGGTATCGGCCACCGAACCCCGGGCTTTTCCTGGCGATATGTCCGAGCGGGGCCGCTTCTGACCTGGAGGGTTCTCGTCAAGCTGGAGAAAATTCCCGCCAGGTGTGACGTTTTGCCGAGTGATGGCGCAGTATCAAGTGGGCCGACTGGTCATCGGCCTCGCGAGAGCCGGGGTTCCCCCCGTACCTACGGCTCGTCGCCACCGGCGCGGGCGGGACATGTTCCCCCGGTCCCGCCCGCGCCACTGTGGCTCCCTTCCGCCGGATCCGACGGGTCCGGCTCCTCCTGCTCCCGCGGCCCGCCGGGCCGGGTCCGGCCGACGGACGACCCTGTCGCGATGTCCCGTTTTCGTGCGAGACTCCGCCTCATGCTCGGTGTCACAGACCTCTCCACCTACCTGGTGGGCCTCGTCCTCATCATCCTGTTGCCGGGGCCGAACTCCCTCTACGTGCTGTCGGTCGCGGCCCGCCAAGGCGTGCGGCGGGGGTACACGGCGGCGGCCGGGGTGTGGGCCGGGGACCTGGTGCTGATGACGCTGGCGGCGGCGGGCGCGGCCTCCCTGCTCCAGAGCAACCCGGTGCTGTTCGGCATCGTGAGGTTCGCGGGCGCCGGTTACCTGGCCTGGCTGGCGGTCGGGCTGCTGCGGTCGGCCTGGGGGATGTGGCGGGAGCGCCGTGAGGAGCCGGCCCGGGAGGACGGGGCCGAGCGGGCCCCGGTGGACTCGGGGGAGCGGCCGTTCCGGCGGGCCTTCCTGATCAGTCTGCTGAACCCGAAGGCCATCCTGTTCCTGATCTCCTTCTTCGTGCAGTTCGTGGACCCGGCGTACGCCTATCCGGCGGTGACCTTCGTGGTGCTCGGCACCTGCCTCCAGGTGGCCAGTGCGCTGTACCTGTCGGCGTTGATCTTCGGCGGGTCCCGGCTGGCCGCCCTGTTCCGCAGCCGCCGCCGGCTGTCGGCCGGGGCGACCACGGCGGCGGGCGCGCTCTTCCTCGGTTTCGCGGCGAAGCTGTCGACCGCCGGGGCGTGACCCCGTCCGGCAGCGGGCGGGTCAGTGGTGCCAGGCGCGCCCGCCCACGTTGTGGATCATCCGTTGCAGCACCTTGACCGTCGCCACGTACTCCGCTTCGGAGACCCCGGCGTGCAGGGTGGCCATCCGGGCCTGCTGGGTCGCGGCGGCCGCTTCCCGCAGGGCGCGACCGGCCTCGGTGATCCGGACCTGCGCCGTCCCCTCCTCGGTGTCGGCGAGGCCGCGCCGGACCAGGTCGCCGGTCTCGGCTTCGATCGTGGTCTCCAGGTCGTCGAGGTAGCCGCTGAGCAGGGCGACGAGATCGGGCAGGGGGCGGCCCCCGGGTGAGTCGGCGAGTTGGTTGAGGATCCACCACTGCGGCTGGGCGAGTCCGTGCTCGGCGAGCCCGGCCCGGATGAACGGCACCACGGCGTCGTACGTCGCCCAACTCCAGTAGCCGATGGGCTGACGGGCGAGTCCCTGGTCATCGTGTGTGTACTCCATGCCGCGACGGTAGGAGCTCAACCAAGGTCGAGGTCAAGCGCCGCCCCCGCTCACCCCAGCGCGGCCCGCTTCACCGCCCGGGCCCCGCGGGCGACCCGGCGGACCGCCGCGTTCCGGGGGAGGAACGCGAACTGCCGCGGCACCCCGCCGGGCAACCCCAGGGCGGTCAGCCGACGCTTCTTGAAGTACCGGCGGGTGTGCTCGTCCAGGTGCCGGGCGAGGTACTCCACGGCCTCGGGGCGCCGGTCGGCGAGCACCCGCGGCTGCATCGCGAAGCCGACCGCCGTCACCAGGGCCGCCGCGTCCACGGCGGTGCCTCCCCCCGCCCCGTCCGGGGCGGCGGCGAGGTCGGGGACGAGGGCGTCGACGAGGGTGACCGGCACCCGGTTGCCGTTCTGGTACGGGGTCAGCCGCTCCAACAACAGCTCGGTGCCGACCCGGGCGACCGGCAGCCCGTGGAACGTGGCCGCCGTGAACAGCGCCGTGGAGAAGCAACCGACGACCAGCCCGGGCGGTCGCCTGCGGTAGAGCACCTCGGCGAGCACCGGGCGGTCCAGCACCGTCAACTCCGCGCCCGCCTCGGACGCGGCCCGGGCGAGCCGGGCCGACTGCCGGGCGGGGGCGGTGGGGTGGGGCTTGAAGGTGATCCGGCGGTGCCCGCGGGCGAGGGCCCCGTGCAGCATCCGCAGATGGAGGTCCTCCTCCTCGTCGGGGGTGAGGATGCCGAGCTCGGCCAGGTACTGGCCGAGCAGCAGGGCCGGCCCCGGCCCGTCGGCGCCCCGGTCCGCGGGGGGAAGGTCGACGTCCCCGGTGGCGTCGGCGAGTTCGTCCAGCACCTTCCCGAACGCATCGGTCGGCACCGGGCGGGCCGGCACCTCGAACTCGGTGAGCAGCAGCGGGCGCAGCCCCGGCACCAGGTCCAGGTGGAGCAGTTCGCGGACCCGGGTGCCGATCAGCACGTCGAGGCGGTCGCGGGTGGGTCCGTAGCTCATCAGCCCGTCGGCGTAGACGTGCAGGGGGGCGTCCGGGAAGATCCTGGCGATCGCCATGGCCGGGTTGACGTGCAGGGATTCCACCACCAGCGCCACCTCCTCGTCGCCCAGGTCCCAGGCGAGCCGCAGCGAGCGTTCCCAGAGCGGGACGTCCTGGGTGCGGGGGGACCAGGCGCTCGGGTGGAACGGGGCGACCGTCGCGTTCCACGAGCGCACCTCGTCGAACCGCGAGGCCAGCCGGGCGAAGCCGGGCGAGGCGTCCAGCGGGGGAGCGGTCTCGGGCACGGCGGCGTTCCGGGAGAGCAGCAGCACCGTGCGGTCGGCCGCCGGGAGCAGGCCCGCGTCGAGCGCGGCGGCGAGGGTGGCGACCCCGTAGGAGGTGGAGGCGAGCAGCACGCGGACGGTCATGCGGCGACCTCCGCTCCGACCGGGCGGCGGCGCAGCCGGCGCAGTCGCGTGGCGCGCGGGGCGTCCATCCCGTCGAGCACCTCGTCCAGCACCGCCTGCGGCATGCGCCGCAGCGCCGCCGCGCTGCGGTCCCGCAGCGCCCGGGCCACGGCGGGCTCGAACTTCTCGGGGGTGCTCAGGTGGTGGGCGATGACCGCGCAATAGGTGCGCACCGCTTTCGGGAGGAATTTCTCCGCCTCGCGGTCGTCGGATGTTTCCATGAGAACCCGGTCGAAAGCGCGAATGAAGTCGAGTTGCCGGACATCGCCGATCTGGGTGAGGGACGAGGATATTCCACGTCGATAGAAAATCCCCAACGATCCGCTGATGACCATGGATTCGGCCTCGCGGTGCAGCCGCCAGATCCAGGGCCGGTCCTCGGCGGTGTGCAGCCCGGCGGGGAAGTGCAGCAACCCCCGGTCCGCCAGCCGCCGGTGGTAGGCGCCGGCCCAGGCGTAGGGGTAGTCCACCGACGTCGACCGGTCGGCGGGCAGGATCAGGGTCCGCGGGTCGAGGACCTCGCCCCGCCGCCCGTGCGGCACCCGGTGCACCGTGCGGGTCCGGCCGGTGCTGCGCACGTGATCGGTGCGGACGAAGTCGCAGCCCCACCTCTCCATGCACGCCACCAGTCGGGCGTAGTGGCCGGGGGCGACCCAGTCGTCGCCGTCCAGGAACGTCAGGTACCGGCCGCGGGCCGCGTCCAGGCCCGTGTTGCGGGCGGCGGCCAGTCCCGCGTTGTGCGGGTGCCGCAGCAGCACCGCGCCCGGCAACTCCTCCGCGGCACGGTCGAGGAGGTCCCCGGTGCCGTCCTCGGAACAGTCGTCCACCAGGAGGAACTCGACGTCGTCGCGGGCGTTCGCGCGCAGACTCCGCAGGGCGTCGGGTGCGTAGGGCCGGACGTTGAAGAACGGCACGATCACGGAGAGCTTGACCACCCGGCAGACGTTATGCGGAGAGCCAGCACCCGTGTCGACCCGCAGGCGTATGTCCGATGAACGCCCCGTGACGGAATGGCCAACCGGACGCGGTCCGTTCTTTTCCCGGGGGAGTTTGACGAATTCGCGGTGTGCTGTTCACCGTTTGTTGTACTCGGGTTGGGCCGCGCCTTTGGCTTTCTTCCTAGCGTCCTCGGTGTGTCAACAAGCACCTCGAAGTCCCCGCGGGTCGCCGTGCTCGCCGATTCGGACACCCGATGGAAGTGGGGCGCCCTCACCGCGCACCGACTGGCCCCCGACGGCCGGCTCGACGGCTACCTGCTGCGCGGCCGGGCCACCCCCACCGACCGTCAACTCCGAGAGGTCGGCGTCCCCGCGGCCTCCCGCACGGAGGTCACCACCGCAGAATTCCTCGCCGCCATGGCGCGCGCACCCCACGACGTGGTCGTGCTCGCCCTCGTCGGCGGCGGCGTCCAGGCGGTGCTGCACGGCCTCGCCCGCGCCTGGCGCGGCCGGGACCGCCGCCCCGTGGTCGTCACCGGCTACGTCGGCGTGGTCTACGAGAAGCTGACCGACGGGCTGCTGCTGCGGCACGGCGCGGACCTCGTCCTCGCCAACTCCCGGGCCGACGCCGAACGGTTCCGCGCCGTGTACGCGGGGGTGGGCGCCGACCCGGCCGCCGTGGTCGAGGTGGCCCTGCCGTTCCTCGACGGCGCCCCCTACCGCCGGCGGGACCCGTACACGGTGGTGTTCGCCGCCCAGCCCTCGGTGCCGGCCGACCGGGCCGACCGCGGCTACCTGCTGGAGCGGCTGATCCGGCACGCCCGACTCCACCCGGACCGCCGGGTGCTGCTGAAGCTGCGGTCCCGGCCCGGCGAACACACCACCCACGTCGAGGAGTCGCCCTACCAGAAGCTGGTGCGGGGGCGGGCCACGCCCGACAACCTCCGCCTGGTGTACGGGCACATGGGCGAGGTGCTGGACGACGCCGACCTGCTGGTCACCGTCAGCTCCACCGCAGCCCTCGAAGCGCTGCACCGGGGGGTGCCCACCGCGGTCCTCACCGACCTCGGGGTGCGCGAGGCGCTCGGCAACCACCACTTCGTGGGCTCCGGTTGCCTCACCTCCTGGGACCGGATCGACGCGGGCGGAGCACCGGTGCCCGACGCCGGATGGGTGGCCCGCCAGGGCGTCCCCCCGGCCACCGGCCCCGACCCGTACCAGGGGGCCCGCGACCGGCTCGCCGCCCTGCTCGACGGTCCCGGACCCGGGCCCCTCTCCCCCTACTACACGGCGCGTTCCGCACCCGGTTACCTGCCCGGCCTGCTGGCCCGCCACCACCTCGGGCCGGACGGCGCCCCCTTGGACGGGGCGCCCCGCGGCGACCGGGCCGCCGGCCCGGTCCGGCAGGCGGTGCGGCGGGCCGCCCGCAGCGCCTACCGGCACGGGGTGCAGCGGGTAGCCCCCGCGGTGCGCCGCCTGGGGGAGCTGTGAGGACCCGGGCGACGGCCCCCGGGACACGGACCACGACGCAGGAGGACGGACCATGACGACACGATCCACCCGAGCCGCCGCACCCGGGCGGGTGTTGGCGGTGGTGCCGGCCCGGGGCGGCTCCAAGGGAGTGCCCGGGAAGAACCTCGCGCAGGTCGGCGGCGTGCCGCTGGTCGTCCGCGCGGTCGAGGCGTGCCGGGCCGCCCCGCACGTCGACGACGTGGTGGTGTCCACCGACGACCTCGCCATCGCCGGGGCCGCCCGCCGCGCCGGCGCCGAGGTCGTCGTCCGCCCCGCCGACCTCGCCGGCGACACCGCGAGCAGCGAAGCGGCGGTGCTGCACGCCTTGGACGCGCACGCCGCCCGCCACGGGCGCCCGGTCGACGTGGTCCTGCTCGTCCAGTGCACCAGCCCGTTCCTGACCGGCGCCGACGTCGACGCGGTCGCCGCCGCCGTCCTCGACGGCGCGGACACCGCCGTCACCGTCGCCCCCTTCCACGGCTTCGTCTGGCGCGCCGGCGGCGACCGGCAGGACGGCGACGGCACGGGCGTCAACCACGACAAGTCCGTGCGCCCCCGCCGCCAGGACCGCCCGCAGGACCTGCTGGAGACCGGCGCCGCCTACGCGATGGCCGTCCCCGGCTTCCGGGCCGCCCGGCACCGCTTCTTCGGCCGCACCGCCCTGGTCCGCACCGACCCGGAACGGGTCCTGGAGGTCGACGACCCGCACGACCTCGCCCGGGCCCGCGCCCTTGCCCCGCTGCTGGACGCGGACCGCCCCGGCGCCCTGCCGCGCCGCGGCGACGTGGACGCGGTCGTCCTCGACTTCGACGGCACCCAGACCGACGACCGGGTGCTGATCGACGCGGACGGGCGGGAGACCGTCGCCGTGCACCGCGGGGACGGACTGGGCGTCGCCGCCCTGCGCCGCGCGGGAGTGGACCTGCTGATCCTCTCCACCGAACGGAACCCGGTCGTCGCCGCCCGGGCCCGCAAGCTGGGCGTCCCGGTCCTGCACGGCATCGACCGCAAGGACCTCGCCCTCGACCGGTGGTGCCGGGAGCGGGACCTCGCCCCCGAGCGCGTGCTCTACGCCGGCAACGACGTCAACGACCTGCCGTGCTTCGCCCTCGTGGGCTGGCCCGTCGCCGTCGCGGACGCCCACACCGCGGTCCGCGACGCCGCCCGCGCCGTCACCGTCCGCCGCGGCGGCGACGGCGCGGTGCGGGAGATCGCCGGCTGGCTCCTCGGCCCCGCACTCGACCCCGACCCACCCCTCACCCCCCGACCGACGGCCCTCCTCCGGCCGCTCCACGCATCGCACAACTAAGGAACCACCCATGCCCCTGAACCCCGCCCGTCTGCGCGCCCTCGGCACCACCTCCGTGGGCCCCGGCCGCCCCGTCTACGTCACCGGCGAGATCGGCATCAACCACAACGGCGACCTGGAGAAGGCGTTCGCCCTGATCGACGCCGCCGTCGACGCCGGTTGCGACGCCGTCAAGTTCCAGAAGCGGACCCCCGAGGTCTGCACCCCGCGCGACCAGTGGCACATCGAACGCGACACCCCCTGGGGCCGCATGACCTACATCGACTACCGGCACCGCGTCGAGTTCGGCCGGGACGAGTACCGGGCGATCGACCGCTACTGCGCCGAGCGCGGCATCGACTGGTTCGCCTCCCCCTGGGACACCGAGGCCGTCGCCTTCCTGGAGGAGTTCGACGTCCCCGCCCACAAGGTCGCCTCCGCCTCCCTCACCGACGACGAACTGCTGCGTGCCCTGCGCGCCACCGGCCGCACCGTGATCCTGTCCACCGGCATGTCGACCCCGCAGCAGATCCGGCACGCCGTCGAGGTCCTGGGCTCGCACAACATCCTGCTCTGCCACGCCACGTCCACCTACCCGGCCAAGGCCGAGGAACTGAACCTGCGGATGATCCACACCCTCCAGCGGGAGTACCCCAACGTCCCCATCGGCTACTCCGGCCACGAGACGGGCCTCCAGACCACCCTGGCCGCCGTCGCCCTCGGCGCGGTCTTCGTCGAGCGGCACATCACCCTCGACCGCGCCATGTGGGGCTCCGACCAGGCCGCCTCGGTGGAGCCGCAGGGCCTGAGCCGACTGGTCCGCGACATCCGCACCGTCGAGGCGTCCCTCGGCGACGGGGTGAAGAAGGTCTACGACTCCGAGTTGGGCCCGATGCGCAAGCTGCGCCGCGTCCCCGGCGTCGTCGCCCAGACCCAGACCCAGCCACAGCCCCCGTCCCAGGCCCAGGCCCAGGCCCAGGATCGCACCCCGGCCGTCGCCGTCCCCGCGGGCGAACCGGTCACCGTCTAGTCCCCCTCCCACGCACCCGGAGCGGCCAGTGAGTACCCGAGTCGGGCCCGAGGGCCCCGTCCCGACGCTCGCGTTCGTCGAGAGCCCCGTGCAACTCCTCAACACCCTGGAGTGGGCCCACCACCGGCCGCCCGAGGCCCTCACCGTGGTGGTGCTGCCGCCGGCCGACCCGATGACCCGCGGCCAACTGCGCAGGATGGCCGAGCTGGCCCGGGACGCCGGCCACCGGGTGCGCTGGGAGGAGGCCCGCGGCGGCACGGGCCCGCTGCGCACGGTCCGCGGGCTCGCGCCCCTGCTGCGCGGGGCGCCCCGGGTCGTCGTCGGCGACCCGTTCTCCCGCTACGTCCACCTGCTGCTGACCCTGACCCGGGCCCCGGAGCTGGTGGTGGTCGACGACGGGACCGCCACCATGGAGTTCGTCGGCCAACTCGCCGCCGGAGAGCGGTTGGTCCGCTGGCACCGGCACGGGGGCCGTCCGGGCCCCCGTGACCTGGCCTTCGCCCCGGTCACGGCGACCGCGCGGCGCCGGCTGCTCCCCGGCCCCGGCCGCACGGTCGAGGTGTTCTCCGCGCTGCCGCTCGCCGCGGTCCCCGAGGGCGTGCGGACCACCGCCAACGAATTCGGCTGGACCCGCTCCCGCTTCGGGCCGCCCCGGCTCAGCGAGGGCGCCGACCTGGTGGGCACCTCCCTGGTGGAGACGGGCGTGGTGGACCCGGTGCGGTACGCGGCGGCCGTCCGCTCGCTGGCCCGCGCCCACGGGGCCACCCGCTACTTCGCGCACCGGCGCGAACGCCCGGAGAAGTTGCACGCCCTCGCCGCCGCCACCGGGCTGGAGATCCGCCGCCCGGACCTGCCGCTTGAGCTGATCGCCCGCCGTGGACCCATCGGCCGGACCGTGCTCAGCTTCCCCTCCACCGTGGTCCACACCCTGCCCCTCGCCCTCGCCGGCACCGGGGCCCGGGTGGCGGTCTGCGACATCGACCCCGAGTGGCTCACCGCCGGGGCCTCGCCACGGGCCCGGGGCTTCCTGGCCGGGGTCACCGACACCGCCCGGGAGGTGCACCGACTGCGGTCCGTGTGCGCGGGGTAACCGGACTGTCTACCCCACCCGAGCCGGAACCACTCGCTCCGATCCCGAACCGTTACGCCAATACGGCTGAACTTTCCTAGATCACCGCCCAGTTGACCCCCGACCCGCTTTACCCTTCAAAGGGTGAACCAACTGATGTCCGCTGGCACAGACTCCCCGTCCGAAGCCGACCACTCCGGCCCGAGCCCCCTGCCCGGAACCCTCCCCGAAGCGCTGCGCGCCGAGCTGATCGCGTTCCGCCGCGACATGCACATGCACCCCGAGCTGGGCAACCAGGAGTTCCGGACCACCGCCGCGATCAAGACCCGGCTGGAACGCGCCGGGCTCGCCCCCCGGGTCCTGAAGACCGGCACCGGCCTCATCTGTGACATCGGCACCCGGGACGACGACCGTCCCGTGCTGGCACTGCGCGCGGACATCGACGCCCTGCCCATCCCGGACACCAAGACCAGCTGCGCCTACCGCTCCACGGTCCCCGACCGGGCGCACGCCTGCGGGCACGACGTGCACACCACCGCCGTCCTCGGGGCCGGGCTGGTCCTCGCCGAACTGCACCGCGAGGGCCGGCTGCCGCACCCGGTGCGACTGGTCTTCCAGCCGGCCGAGGAGGTGCTGCCCGGCGGCGCCCCCGACGCGATCGAGTCCGGTGCCCTGGAGGGGGTCGGCCGGATCATCGCCGTCCACTGCGACCCCCGGGTGGACGCCGGCCGGATCGGACTGCGCCACGGGCCCATCACCTCCGCCTGCGACCGGCTGGAGGTCTCGCTCGACGGCCCCGGCGGCCATACCGCCCGCCCCCACCTGACCACCGACCTGGTGGCCGCCGCGGCCCGGGTCGCCACCGAGGTGCCCGCGCTGGCCGCCCGCAGGGTCGACGCCCGCGCCGGGCTCGCCGTCACCTGGGGCCGCATCGAGTCCGGCCACGCCTGCAACGTCATCCCGCAGCACGCGGAGCTTTCCGGCACGGTCCGCTGCCTGGACCTCGCCGCCTGGCGCCAGGCCCCGGACGTGGTGCACGCGGCCATCGACGAGGTCGCCGCGCTGTACCGGGCCAAGACCGAGATCACCTACGTCCGGGGCGTGCCCCCGGTCGTCAACGACCCCGCGGTCACCGAACTGCTGCGCTCCGCGATGACCGCCCGCCGCGGCGTCGGCTCGGTGGAGGACACCGAGCAGAGCCTGGGCGGCGAGGACTTCTCCTGGTACCTCCAGCAGGTGCCGGGCGCGATGGCCCGGTTGGGGGTCCGTCGCCCCGGCGAGCGCACGGTGCGCGACCTGCACCAGGGCGACTTCGACGTGGACGAGACCGCGATCACGGTGGGTGTCGAACTGTTCACCGCCGCCGCCCTGCTGGACGCGGGCCGCGACTGACCGGGACCGGCCGTCCCACCTGGGACGGCCGGTCCGCGCGGGGGTCCGGGGCGGGGTACGCGCGCGCGGTCCGTCCGTCACCACGCGTCACCGGATTGCCCTTGTGCCCCGGGAATCACCCCGCCTCGCGGAGGGCTGTGCGTCGATCCGATAACAGCTCCCCAAGAGCCCTTTATCTGACATCTACGCGCGTTACGATCGCCGCGAAACCAGCGCCGCAAGTGGCGCTTCGGTCAGGTTGAAGGAGCCCCCCTTGCGTCGGGTAGCCAAAATCTCCGCCGTGGTCGCCGCGACCGCCGCGCTTTCCCTCACCGCCACGGCCTGTGGCAGCACGTCGTCCGAGAAGAAGGAGTCCGGCTCGGACTCCGCGTCGTCCAGCGGGGGCAAGGGCGTCAAGATCGGTCTCGCGTACGACGTCGGCGGCCGTGGTGACTACTCGTTCAACGACTCGGCCGCCCGTGGCGCCGACAAGGCGAAGGACGAGTTCGGCGGTGAGCTCAAGGAGCTGACCGCGAAGGTCAGCGACACCGAGGCGGACCGCGAGCAGCGGCTGTCCTCCCTCGCCGACGCGGGCTTCAACCCGATCATCGGCGTGGGCTACGCCTACTCCGCGTCGATGACGAAGGTCGCCAAGAAGTACCCGGACACCACCTTCGGCATCGTGGACTCGGTCGTCGAGGCCGCGAACGTCGACAGCATCACCTTCACCGAGGAGCAGGGCTCCTACCTGGCGGGCGTGGCCGCCGCGCTGAAGTCGAAGAAGGGTCACGTCGGCTTCATCGGCGGCGCGGACATCCCGCTGATCAAGAAGTTCGAGGCCGGCTTCGTCCAGGGCGTCAAGGAGACCGACCCCAAGGTCAAGATCGACACCCAGTACCTGAGCCGCGGCTCGGACACCTCCGGCTTCGCCTCGCCCGACAAGGGCAAGGAAGCCGCACAGGGCATGCTGGACAACGGCGCCGACGTGATCTACACGGCGGCCGGCTCCTCCGGCACCGGTGCGATCGAGGCCGTGGCGGGCGTCAAGGGCGCCTGGGGCATCGGCGTCGACTCGGACCAGTACAACGTCCCGGGTCTGGCGAAGTACAAGAACTCCGTGCTGACCTCGGTGGTCAAGAACGTCGACATCGGCGTCTACGACCTGATCAAGTCCGTCAGGGACGGCAAGCCGCTGACCGGCGTGAACACCTACCCGCTGAAGGACGGCGGCGTCTCCCTCTCGGAGAGCGGCGGCTTCCTGAAGGACATCCAGGGCAAGCTGGACGAGGCCCGGCAGAAGATCATCGACGGTGAGGTCAAGGTCAACACGACCCCGTGACCGCACGGTCCGGGCGACACCGGACCACCGGCTCGGCGGGGTGGGGCGCACGACGGCACCCCCCGCCGAGCCATAACGATGTGTCAACTCTACGCGTGTAGCGTTCAGTTGGCGCGTGACGTCCTCCCGGCCCCGCAGCGACAGTGGCACACGTCGCCGACGAGCCGACGACACCGGGGAACGCGACGCACCGGCCGCTCTTCCCCTCCCACGCCTCGCCTGCCCCTTTTCCCCGAGGAGTGCGCCATCAACGCGTCCAGCCCTCCGCCCTCCGCGGCAGCCGCCGTCGAACTGCGCGGCATCACCAAGCGGTTCCCCGGCGTCGTCGCCAACCGCGACATCGACATCACCGTCCGCAAGGGCACCGTCCACGCCCTGTGCGGTGAGAACGGCGCCGGCAAGTCCACCCTGATGAAGATCCTCTACGGCATGCAGAAGCCGGACGAGGGCACCATCACGGTCGACGGCGACCAGGTGTCGTTCCACAGCCCCTCCGACGCCATCGCCCGCGGCATCGGCATGGTCCACCAGCACTTCATGCTGGCCGACAACCTGACCGTGCTGGAGAACGTCGTCCTCGGCGCCGAGAAGCTGCACGGCATCGGCGCCAAGGCCCGCAAGCGGATCACCGAGATCTCCGACGCCTACGGCCTCGGGGTGCGCCCCGACGTCCTCGTGGAGGAACTCGGCGTCGCCGACCGCCAGCGGGTGGAGATCCTCAAGGTCCTCTACCGCGGCGCGCGCACCCTCATCCTCGACGAGCCCACCGCCGTCCTGGTCCCCCAGGAGGTCGACGCGCTCTTCGACAACCTGCGGGAACTGAAGTCCGAGGGCCTGACCGTCATCTTCATCTCGCACAAGCTCGGCGAGGTGCTCTCGGTCGCCGACGACATCACCGTCATCCGGCGCGGCACCACCGTCGGCACCGCCGACCCCCGCACCACCACCACCAAGCAGCTCGCCGAACTGATGGTGGGCAGCGAGCTCCCCTCGCCGGAGACCAGCGAGTCCACCGTCACCGACGTGCCCACCCTCGTCGTCGACACGGTCCGGCTCACCCAGACCGACCTCGATGGCGTCGAGCGCGTCATCCTCGACGACATCACCCTCACCATCCACCGCGGCGAGGTCCTCGGCATCGCCGGCGTGGAGGGCAACGGCCAGTCCGAACTGGTCGAGGCCATCATGGGCATGCGCACCCCGGACAGCGGCACCATCACCCTCGCCGAGGCCGACATCACCCGCGCCTCCACCCGGCACCGCCGGGAGCAGGGCATCGGCTACGTCCCCGAGGACCGCCACCGCCACGGCCTGCTGCTGGAAGCCCCGCTGTGGGAGAACCGGATGCTCGGCCACATCACCGAGCGCCCCAACTCGCGCGGCGGACTCCTCGACATCAAGGCCGCCCGCGCCGACACCGAGCGGATCGTCACCGAGTACGACGTCCGCACCCCCGGCATCGACGTCACCGCCGCCTCCCTCTCCGGCGGCAACCAGCAGAAGCTGATCGTCGGCCGCGAGATGAGCCACGCCCCCAAGCTACTCATCGCCGCCCACCCCACCCGCGGCGTCGACGTCGGCGCCCAGGCGCAGATCTGGGACCAGATCCGCGAAGCCCGCCGCGAGGGCCTCGCCGTGCTGCTGATCTCCGCCGACCTCGACGAGTTGATCGGCCTCTCCGACAGCCTGCGGGTGATGTACCGGGGCCGCCTGGTCGCCGACGCCGACCCGCGTTCCATCACGCCCGAGGAACTGGGCTCCGCCATGACCGGTGCGGCCACCGGCCACCTGGAACATCCCACCGACACCACTGACCCCACCGACACCGAGAGCCCCGAAGGCGCGGACGGCACCCAGTCGGAGGACGACGCCCGATGAAGAAACTGACCTCCCGCATCGACAAGGAGCGGCTGCTCCTCGCACTGGCGGCCCCCGTCCTCGCGCTGGTCGCCGCCCTGGTCATCACCGCCCTGGTGCTCCTCGCCACCGGCAAGGACCCGTTCGCCGCGTTCAGCGACATGGTGACCTTCGGCTCCGCCAGCGACAGCCAGGTCTACATCCTGAACAAGGCGACCACGTACTACCTCGCCGGCATCGCGGTCGCCATCGGCTTCCGGATGAACCTCTTCAACATCGGCGTCGACGGCCAGTACCGGCTCGCCGCCTTCGTCGCCGCCCTGCTCGGCGGGGCGCTCACCGCGCCCGGCTGGCTCGCCGTCCCGCTGATCGTGCTGTGCGCGATGGCCGTGGGCGCGCTGTGGGCGTCCATCGCCGGCATCCTCAAGGTCACCCGGGGCGTCAGCGAGGTCATCTCGACCATCATGCTGAACGCCATCGCCACCGCGATCATCGGCTACCTGATCCAGCCCGAGCAGCTCGGCCAGCTCGACAAGGCCGGCACCCTGGTGTCCACCAAGCCGCTGCCCGAGGGCTCCTGGTTCTTCGCCTTCGACGCCGGCCCCGCCGGCGAGGTGTGGGGCTTCGTCCTCGTCGCGATCCTGGTCGGCGTCCTGTACTGGTTCGTCCTCGGCCGCACCCGCTTCGGCTTCGACCTGCGGGCCGTGGGCCAGTCCGAGTCGGCCGCCTCGGCCAGTGGCGTCAGCGTCAAGAAGATGGTCGCCACCAGCATGATCCTGTCCGGCGCCGTCGCCGGCCTGATCGGCATGCCGACCCTGCTCAACGACAGCCACCACTTCGCCAACGACTTCCCGCTGGGCATCGGCTTCACCGGCATCGCCATCGCCCTGCTCGGTCGCAACCACCCCGTCGGCATCGCGCTGGGCGCGCTGCTGTGGGGCTTCCTGGAGCGCACCACCAGCCACCTGGAGCTCCAGGGCTACGACAAGGAGATCCTCGGCGTGATCCAGGGCGTCATCGTCCTGTGCGTGGTCATCGCCTACGAGGTCGTCCGCCGCTTCGGCCTCAAGCGCCAGCAGCAGCGCGTCGGCGCCGAACTCGCCGCCCAGGCCGCCGCCGCCCGTACCGAGAAGCAGGAGGTGGCCCGATGACCGCCACGATGACCGACACGCCGCCCCCCGGGGCGCCCCCGGTGGAGAAGGGCGCCCGGCGCAGCCGCTGGACCCTCTCCCGCATCCTGCTCGTCATCGCCGGCGCGCTCGTCCTGGTCTCCGCGGTCCGCGTGGTCACCGGCGCCGACCAGCTCACCTCCGAGGGCCAGATCAGCGCCGCCCTCAGGCTCGCCGTCCCGATCGGTCTCGCCGGCCTCGCCGGCCTGTGGTCCGAGCGCGCCGGTGTGGTCAACATCGGCCTCGAAGGCATGATGATCCTCGGCACCTTCGGCGCCGGCTGGATCGGCTGGCAGACCAGCCCCTGGCTCGGCCTGGCCTGCGGCGTCGGCTTCGGCGTGATCGGCGGCCTGATCCACGCCGTCGCCACCGTCACCTTCGGCGTCGACCACATCGTCTCCGGCGTCGCCGTCAACCTGCTGGCGCTCGGCGCCACCCAGTACCTCGCCAAGATCTTCTTCGCCGACGGCGACGCCTCCACCGCGGGCGGCAACCCCAAGCAGTCCCCGCCCGCCGAGTCGCTGCCCGAGATCACCATCCCCGGCCTCTCCGACGCCCTCCAGAGCCTCCAGGACCTGCACTGGTTCCTGCTCTCCGACGTCGCCGGCATCCTCGGCGGCCTGGTCACCAACGTCTCCGTGGTGACGATCCTGGCCGTCCTGCTGTTCTTCGCCAGCTGGTGGATCCTGTGGCGCACCCCGTTCGGGCTGCGGCTGCGCTCCTGCGGCGAGAACCCGGTCGCGGCCGAGTCCCTCGGCGTCAACGTCTACACCCACAAGTACCTCGCCGTCGCCATCTCCGGCGGCATCGCCGGCCTCGGCGGCGCCTTCCTGGCCCTGGTCACCTCGCACATCTACCTGGAGGGCCAGACCGGCGGCCGCGGCTACATCGGCCTCGCGGCGATGATCTTCGGCAACTGGCGGCCCGGCGGACTCGCCATGGGCGCCGGCCTGTTCGGCTTCTCCGACGCCCTCCAGCTCCGCAACGGCGGCGAGGTCGTCCACGCGATGCTGCTGCTCGTGGTGGTGCTGCTGGTGCTGCTCGCCGGCTGGAAGCTGTACCGCAAGGCGATGGTGCAGGGCGTGATCTCGCTGGCCGTGGCCGCGGTCGTGCTGGTCTGGTTCCTCCTCACCGACGAGGTCCCCGGCGAGTTCGTCGGCGCCACCCCCTACGTGGTGACCCTGCTGGTGCTGTCCCTCGCGGCACAACGGCTGAGGATGCCCAAGGCCGACGGCATGAGGTACCGCAAGGGCCAAGGCAAATGACGTCCCCCGCGCCCGCCCCGGACGTGGACTGGGACGCCCTGCGGGAGGCCGCCCGGGACGCCATGTCCCGGGCGTACGCCCCCTACTCCGGCTACCCGGTCGGCGCCGCTGCCCTGGTGGACGACGGCCGCACCGTCACCGGCTGCAACGTCGAGAACGCCTCGTACGGCATCGGCCTCTGCGCGGAGTGCGGGCTGGTCTCGGCGCTCCAGAACAGCGGCGGCGGCCGGCTCACCCACTTCACCTGTGTGGACGGCCGGGGCGAGGTCCTCGTCCCGTGCGGCCGCTGCCGACAACTGCTGTACGAGTTCGGGGGCCCCGCCCTCGTCCTGGACACCCCGGCGGGTCTGCTCCCCCTGTCCGAGATGCTCCCCCTGGCCTTCGGCCCGGAGCACCTCGCCTAGCATCCGCCGCACCCCTGACGGCCCTGCTCCCCGCGACGGCGGGGAGCAGGGCCGTCCGCACGTTCCGGGGAGTCGGCGTATTTCGGCCAGCTGGGCGAGGTGATTCGGCCGAGTCGTGGGTGACGGGGCGGACGTGGCCGGTCGGGGGAACCGGAACCGGCCGGTTCACGTTCTTCCCCGTAACGGCCTTCTCCGGTCAGCTCCGGCCAACACGCGTGTCGGTGCTACCGGTTGGTGCGAAAGTCCCGTGACGGCGGACGCCCGATCGCGTACAAAGGCACCGGGGCGGACACGGAGCGGCAGCGACGCACGCGTGCGGAGCCGCCGTACACGACGGTTCGGGGGGTGGACGCGTGAAGTTCGACATGGGCAGTACGACACTGGGCGACCTCGGCAAGGCCACGACGGGGTCCAGCGACGACCTGGGCACGTTGATCCGGCAACTCATCGCCGCGGCCGACCCGTTGGAGGGCAAGTTCAACGGCGCCGGCAAGGCCGCCTTCGACTCCTTCAAGGCCCGCGCGGACGAGATCACCGCCGCGCTCAACGGCTCGCTCCAGGCGATCCTCGGCGGCCAGAGCGGCATGGACGCCGCCTTCGGCACGGGCGACCAGGAGCAGGAGACCAACGCCCACCAGAACATGGGCGCCGCGAACTTCGACGCCGCCCGCTTCGGCGCGCGCTGACCCCGGGGAGTTGACGATGGGACAGAACCTCGACCGCCGGTCCTACGACACCGGGGCGTCCGCCGAGGTGCAGGGCGGACTCCAGGGCATCATCGCCCAGTTGGAGCGCGTCCTCAGCGACCGGGACGGCGCCGTCAAGGCCGCCATGGCCGAGTTCCAGGCCGACGGCGTCTCCGATGAGTACCACGGCAAGGAAGTCCGGTGGAACCGGGCGGCGAACGAGGTGCGGGAGATCATCCGCCTGGTGCGGGGCACCTTGGAGCAGAACGACGGCACCGCGCAGTCGACGCTGGCCAAGGCCAAGGCCGCGGTCGACGCCATCGGTTGAGGCACGCACGGACGGGGGCTGACGCATGACCGGATGGGACATCTCGCCGCTCGGGGTCAAGGGCGTCCTGGAGAAGACGGGTACCGCCGCCGAGGGCCTCGGCAAGGTGGGCACCACCCTCCAGACGGCGGTGCCGGCCGCGGCGAAGGCGGCCGGCGGCCTCAGTGCGGGCGGCGGCAGCGGCGGTGAGGGCGAGGGACAGGGCCTGGTCGCCGTCGCCCTCAGCCAGTTCATGACGGCGCACACCGAACGGCTCCAGAAGATCGGTGCCCGTGCCTCCGCCTCCCTGAACGGCGCGGTGACCGCCACCAACGCCTACCTCACCGGCGACCTGGAGCAGGCGGCCAACGCCCAGCGCGAGGCCCTCAAGGAGCCCGAGGTCGACCTGCCCGGCCAGGACGGTCCGCCGCCGGGCCACCCGGCCGCCGCGCGCACCGGCGGCTGACGGGCCGCGGGCCCGCGACCGGAACCGATCGACACGCATACGGGGGTCTGTGGTGAGTGGTGGGGCGATCAACCCGTGCACGATCCCGCAGTTCACGGGGGACCTGGAAGAGCTGGAGACGCAGCGGAAGGTCCTGCACGCCGCCGCGGGGACGTTCCGGGACTCCGGCGCCGACGTGCACGCCCGCTTCCAGGGGCTCTCGGCGTTCTACACGGCTCCGGAGGCGGAGCAACTGTTCGCGACGACGACTCCGGTGAAGACGGAGTCGGACCTGTTCGCGGACCAGCTGGAGTCGGTCACCACGGCCCTGGCGGAGTACGCGGCGGAGGTCCGCCCGATCGAGGCCCGCCTCAAGCAACTCCAGGCGGACGCCACCACCTTCGCGAACAGCATCAGCGGCGACGAGCACTGGAAGGACGACGGGGACAAGGTCGAGGAGAACAACGACCTGGTGAAGGACGTGAACGCGGCGGTCGCCGCGTTCTGGTCGGCGGAGCGGACCTGCGCCAACAAGATCACGGCACTGGTCTGCGGCACGCACTTCGTCGCGGACGACGGCTCGGGCGCCCCGAACATGTACGGCTTCACCGAGGGCGACCTCGACAACACCCGGGAACTGCCGTGGGGCTCCCAGGTGGAGGAGTCCCGCCGCTGGTGGGAGGTGCACCACCACGTCGGCTCCTTCCTGAAGGGCGTGTTCGTCGACGGCCTGTGGGGCACGATCCGCGGCCTGGGCACCCTGGTCGGGGTCGACGGCTGGGACGCCGCGGGCCAGGCGTGGACGGGCCTGGCCAAGGTCGCCACGGGCCTGGTGATCACGGCGGTGCCGATCGTGGGCACCGCCTACTGGCTGGTGCCGGACGACAAGCTGCCGCCGTGGCTGCGGGATTCGCGGACCGCGGTGAAGGAGACCGGCAAGGCGCTGGTGGCCTGGGACGAGTGGGGCAAGAACCCGGCGCGGGCGGCGGGCGCGACCACGTTCAACGTGGTGACGACGGTGTTCACCGGCGGCGCCGGAGCCGCGGCGAAGACGGGCTCCGTCGCGAGGGTGATCGGGGCGCTCGGCAAGACCGGTCGCCTCCTCGACCCGGTGACGTACATCGCCAAGGGCGGCAAGGTCGTCACGGTGAAGGTCGGCGACCTGCTGGCCGGCCTGCGCAACGCCGATGCGGGCGCCCGGATCAACATCCCCGAGCCGGCCGTCCCGGTGGCCGGCGCCGACGACGCGGCCCGCGCCGGCGCGGGCACCGGCCCGGACCCCGCACACACCGTGCGCCTCCCCGACGACGCACACGGCAACCCCCAGTACCTGGACACCGAAACGGGCCAGCTCCTCGACGCCGCCGGCAACCCGAAGCCCGACGCGATGCCCCGCGACGTGACCAACCCGGACCCCCGCTCGACGGGCGCGGAGACCTCGCCGGTCCGTGCGGAGGCCCCGGTCCAGGTCGGTGCGCGGGAACCGGCGATGGCGGGCGGGGGGCCGGGCGGGGCGTTGGGCGATCTGCCGGGTGCGGGCCCCGGCGTCGGTGCCGGTGGTGGTCCGGTGCCGGGCGCGGGAGGCGTCGACGATGCGGCGGCGGGCGGGATGGGTCCGGGTGGGGGTGCCGTTCCGGGTGGGGGAGCGATGCCCGGGGGCGGAGGTGTGGACGTGATACCGGGCGGCGTGGCCGGCGACCTTCCCGGTGGCGGCGTGAGCCAGGTTCCCGGCGGCACCGTGGACGGCTTGCCGTCCAACAGCCTCACGGACAACGGCACCCCGGGCGGCGGGGCGGCCTCGCATCCCGACACCACACCGGGAGGCGGTGCTGCGGGTGGTGGCCCGGTCGTGCCGCACGGCGGGTCGGACCCCGTTCCCGGCAACGCAGGCGGGGGCGGTGCCGGCCCCGGCACGGGTTCCGGGGGTACCGGCACGGGCGGGGGTGGCGGCAACTTGCCCGAGCCCCGTGACCCGAGGACGTACACGCTCGCCGAACGGCAGGCCATCATGGACCACCAGGTGGCCCGGGCCAATGACCCGAACGACACCTTCTTCAAGGACTTCTACCAGAAGAACGGATACCGGAAGAGGACCGAAGTCGTGGACGAGTTCGGTCTGGCACCTCCACAACTGGTGGAGACCCCGCAAGGGTGGATTCCCGCCGACAGTGTCCCGCCCCCCCTCCCGCCCACCTACTTGGACACGCAAGCCTTGGAGAGGGGCGCGAAGCACGCCACGCCGGAAGCCCGCGCCCAGCTCGACGTATACGCTAGGGAACGCTACGAGGCGATCGCCGATGACCGGATTCCGCACCAGAACCACACGGACGCCTCTCAGGCCCTCAAGAACGACCCGAACAACGTGGAACTCCAGGAGAGACTGGAAGCAGCGAAAGAAGTGCACCGGGAGCCGCACGCCAAGCTCACCGATGCCAGCGAGGCATACGGTGAGGCCATCGCCCGCCACCACGCCATACCCGAACGCTACCCCGGAGCGAAGGAGTTGGAACTCCACGGACCTAAGTCCGGGAATCATCAATTCGACCAGGTTTGGAAACAGGGAGACCGCTACATAGTCGTCGAGGCGAAAAGTAACGTAGACACCGCTCTTGGTAGCCGGCTGATAAGTGGATCTCGCCATTCGCAAGGATCTCGTCCCTACTTCACCGACATTTTGAGGGCTATGAGGAGGCGGCCTGCTGACGCGGCACTTGCCGCTGATTTGAAAATTGCACTCAAGGAAGGGCGCATTGACTATGTTCTGATCAAGGGTCTGGACAACGAAGGCGCCTATGCTGGTTACGCTATGCGGCAGTTCGACATACGCGAGGTAGGGGAAGTTCATTGGCCGTCAACGTGACTCGTCATGTTCTGAGGAATCCAGCAGACGAGGGTTTTGTCAGTCGATTCTACCCGGATTCAGTTGCAGATATCGAAGACCTTGATTCGCATCCCGGCATGATGGATTTCTATTGGGGATCTGCTGACCTTGCGGTCCAGGCGCAGGGTTTGCTTGATCCGCGTGCGACGCGGCTGGAGACCTGGGAAGCCGTCGTGAATGCGATGCAGATGAGTTCGGCGGTGTTTCGTCGGGCAGCCGTCACCGAGGGTTCGGTGGATTGTCTGATCCATCACAAGGTGCGTACGTTGCCCGCGACGGGGCCGAGGCCCTACGCCAATGCAGGTACGTGGTTGACGGCCTTCTTCTTCGCGATCGTGTGTCGGGACCAGAAGCGGATGACGGAACTGGCGGAGCTTCCGTTGGATGTGCTCCGGGCATCGGGTGCGGAGCACGACGAGTACCTGATGCATTGGGTCTCGGCCCTTCAGGCGTATTGGTTGCGGGACCAGGTTCGCTTGGTCGACGAACTCTCCGAGACGTTCAAGAAGTCCCACCCCGACGCCGTGCGGGTCGCCTCTCGTGATTGGGTCCAGCAGATCTCGTATCCGCCGATGAACCTGTTCCACCGTTTCGTGACGCGTGATCATGCCGGGTTCAACGAGGCGTTGGTGGAGGCGCTGGAGTCGCACAAGGCGTACTGGACGTCCGACGAGGACCGCGCGGAGGACATCGAGGGGATGGTGGCACTCGGGCCGCTCGCCATGACCTGCCTTGCCCACGACGGCGACTTCCCCGTCGAGGTCGAGTCCGACTACCTGCCCCACCATCTGGTCGCCCGTAGCTGGCTCGGTGAGTTCCCCACATGAGATGTTCCTTTCGGGGCCGATGGGGGAGCCGGACGGGACATTCCAACCCAGGGACCTGGCGGATCTGACGGGCGCGGTCGTCGACGAGAACTCCTTCAAAGTCCGGGTGGACGCCCGCACGGTGTGGACCGGGTTCACGGGGTCGGTGTTGGGGCCGGTCGAGTTCGTCGGCGACGAGGGGCGCAGGGTGATCGCCGGTGAGGAACTCGCGCGCTGGATCGCTGAACGCGGGGGTGCAGTACGGGTGTTGGGCTGACGTTCGGCAGCGGCTCCGTGACGTTTGACGAGAGTCCCTTCAAGGCTCGAAGGGATTCCCGTACCGTGTGGTAGGGCTTCGCGGGAGCGTGTTCCGGCTGTTCGAGCCCGTCACGGGAGGGCGTCCGCGACATCGCGCCCGGCGGGCGAGTTCCGCACGTCGCCCGACACGGGGCGCGCACGGGGCTTGGTGGTCGAACACGGGGGAACGGGGGCGGGAGTTGGCGGTACAGGACTACGACAGCCAGTTGCTGGAGTCCGTGGTGATCCGGCGGCGGCGGATGCGGGACGCCCTGCTGTTCGGGTCGGAGCGGTACCGGCGGGCCGCCGACGAGCGGTTGGGCAAGGTGGCGGCCGGGCTGGTGATCGCCGCCGTGCTCTGCGCCGGGTGCGTGGGGTGGTCGTTCGTGGCGAACCGGTTGATGGAGGAGGACAAGTCCAAGTCCTCCGTGCTCGTGCCCGTCTCCGTCGTGGACGGCGACGACCCGCACGCCGCGGGGGCCGGGCCTCCCGGAGCCCCTGGTACGGGAGTTGTCCGATGATAGGTTCGATCGCGTGGTGAGCGGGGGAACGACGAGCCGTAGTACCGCCCTGAGCCGGGTGACCCTGGTCGGCGAACGGCGGCGGATGGACCTGGTGTTGCCGTCCCGGGAGCCCATCGGACGGTTGCTGCCCGACATCATCACGCTGCTCGACGACCGGGTGGCCAGCCAGCCGCGGTTGCGGCACCTGGTGACCGCGGACGGTTCCGTCCTCGCCCAGGACAGCACCCTGGAGGACGCGGCCGTGCCCGACGGCGCGGTGCTGCGACTGGTCCGCGTCCAGGACGCGCCCTCCGCCCCCGTCGTCCACGACGTCACCGACGAGGTCGCCGAGGACCTGGACGTACGGGCCTGGCGTTGGCGTCCCGCCGCCCGGCGGGTCACCGCCGGAGCGGGGCTGGTCGGCTGGACGCTGGCCGCCGGGCTCTTCGCCCGCGGCGCCTTCGACGCCCAGGCCGTCGCCACCGCGCTGCTCGCCACGGCCGTCGTCACCGGCGGGGGCGGGGCGCTCGCCGGACGCCGCGGCCAGGTCGGCCTCGCGACCGCGTTGCTCGCCGTCACGGGCGCCGTCGCCGTGCTCGGCGCCTGGACCCTCGCCGACGCACTGGGCTGGGACGGTACCGTCCGGCTCGCCGTGGTCGCCGCGGCCGTCGTCGTCTCCCTCGGACTGCTCGGACTGTTCACCCCGCTCGGGCGCGGCGGACTCGTCGGGGCCGCCGCGACCCTGGTGACGACGGCGGTGTGGGAGGCCGTCGCGGTCTCCCAGGACGGGGCGCTGACCGCGACCCAGCAGGCCCGCACCGGAGCCGTCCTCGCGGTGGTCTCCGTGGTCGTCCTCGGACTGCTGCCCCGGCTGGCGCTCTCCGCCGCCGGTCTGACCGGGCTGGACGACCGCCGTTCCCGGGGCGCCTCCGTCAGCCGCTACCAGGTGTCCACCGCGCTCGGCGCCACCCACCGGGGCCTCGCCTTGGCGACCGTCGTCCTCGCGGTCTCCGCGGCGGCGGCCGGCGTGCTGGCCCTGCGCGATCCCGGCCCGTGGACCGTGCTGTTGGCCGTGGACACCGCGCTGGTGCTGTGGCTGCGGGCGCGGGCCTTCCCGCTCGTCGTCGAGGTCGTGGTGCTGCTGTTCGCCGGGGCCGTCGTCGTGCTGCGGGCGGTGCTGGTGTGGGCGGGGCACTCGGGGGCCGCGGGGCCGCTCGCGGTGCTGGTGGCGCTGGCGGTACTGCCGCTGCTGGCCCTCGCCGTCCAGCCTCCCGAGGACGTCCGGGTGCGGTTGCGCAGGGCCGGCGACACCGTCGAGTCCATCGGGGTGATCGCCCTGGTGCCGCTGCTCATCGGGGCGTTCGGGGTGTACGGGAACCTGCTCGACACGTTCGCGTGAGACGCGCGGCGGGTGGAGCCGGCAGAGGCCCTCGGGAGCCGGGGGCCCGGTGAGCGGGGCGGCAGAACGGGCGCCGCTCCGGACGGACAAGGACATGGCATGGGTACAGGCACGTGGTTCGCCCCAGGGGGTGCGGTGTGGTGGAACGGAACGACTGGCAGGCCGGCGTACTGGGCGAGTTGGGCGCGCTGACCCCGTCGGGGAAGGCGGGCAAGGGCACGGGGGAATCCGGTGGGCCGCAGGAGCCGTCCGCCCGGCCCGTCGGCGGCGACGCCCCGGCCGTCGCGCCCGCCCCCGAGGCCGCACGCGTCCCCCCGGGCGGAAGCCGGGGCCCGAGCCCGACCGGGCCCGGCTCCGCCCCGACCCCCGAAACCGTGCCCGTACTGGGCGCCGGGGCGGGGAACGCGCGGCTCCGCCACGGTGACCCGGTGCTGCGCCGGGTGCTGCGCACCGCTCGGCACGCCTTCGGGTCCTCCGCCGCCCGGGCCGTCGCCGAGAGCACGGAACTCGTCGCCCGGGTGCAGCAACCGGTCACCACCGGCCGGCAGGTCGTCGTCACCAGCATCCGCGGCGGCGCCGGGAAGACCACGGTCACTGCACTGCTCAGCCGCACCTTCAACCACTTCCGGCACGATCCGGTACTCACCCTGGAGGCGGATGCCGCGCTCGGCACCCTGCCCGCCCGGCTCGGCGTCGACGAGCTCCGCTGGACCTGCACCGACCTGGCCCGGGTCCTGCACCCCTCGATGCGGCTCACCGACGTCACCGGGTACCTGGTGCCGCTCGCCGACGGCGGGTGGCTGCTGCCCGGCAGCCAGGGCAGGATCGGCGCGCGGATCGACATCGCCGCCTACCGGACCGCGACGGTCGCCCTGCGCAGGTACTTCGGGGTCACCCTGGTGGACTGCGACACCCTGCCCGGCGAGGTCGCCCGCACCGCCCTGGACACCGCCCAGGCCCGGGTCCTCGTCGCCCCCGCGACCGCCGAGGGCGTCGCCTCCACCGGCGCGGTCCTGGACTGGCTGGGCTCCCTGCCGGTGCCCGCCCTGCCGCGCACCGTCGTCGTGCTGACCGCGCCGAGCCCCGATGCCGCCCCGGACGCGCACGCCGCCGCGGAGCTGGCCCGGAGCGGGGCGGGCGTCGTCGTGCTGCCCTACGACCGTCACCTGGCCTCCGGCGGGGTCATCCGCACCGACCACCTCGCTGCCGCCACCCGGCGGGCGGTGACCCGGCTCGCCGCCGAGGCGATGCAACGCGCGGTCGGTGCCCGGTGACCCAACAGCTCGTCCACCGGCCGGCCCGCAGCTCCCGGCCCCTGCCGCCGCCCGCGAACCGGGTCGTCGAGGCCCCGCCGAACCTCCCCGAGGGCAAGATCGGCGGGGCGGCCACCGCCCTGCTGCCCATGGCGGGGGTGATGGGCTCGGTGGTGATGATGACGGTCATCCGCAACAGCCGGTTCGCCGCGGTCGGCGCGATCGTGCTGGTCTTCGCGCTGCTCGGCGCGGTCGCCCTGTTCTGGTCGCAGCGCGGCAGGGCCCAGCGCACCCGCCGGGCCCAACGCGAACGCTACCTGGAGTACCTGGAGGAGCAGCGCGAGGAACTCGGCGTCGTGGAACGCAAGCTGCGCGACCAGGCCCGACTCCTCAACCCCCCGCCGCAGGCCCTGTACGACCTGGTGCGCGACCCGGCGCGGCGGTGGGAACGGCGCCGCACCGACCCGGACTTCCTCCGGGTGCGCCTGGGCACCGGGGAGGTGGCCCTCCAGGACCTGACGCTCGGTCAGAACCCGGGCGGGGTCCTCGCCCCGCCCGACCGCTTCATGCTCAACGAGGCGGGCGCGCTGCTGTCCCGCTTCGCCCGCGCCCGGGACTTCCCGCTGACCGTGCCGCTGGACCGGGCCGGCAACGTCAGCGTCGTCGGCGACCGCGAGGGCGTGCTGCGGGTGGCCCGGACGCTGCTGGTGCACACCGCCGTGCTGCACGCCCCCGACGACGTGGCACTGGCCCTCGGGGTGCCCGGCGACCGGCTCGCGGACGACTGGGAGTGGGCCAAGTGGCTGCCGCACGTCCTCGACGCCCAGGAGCAGGACGGGCCGGTGGCCGTGCGGCGGATCGCGCCGAGCACGCCGCAACTCGCCGTCGTCCTCGGCGCCGAACTGCGCCGCCGCGCCTCCTACGCCGCCGAGGTCCGCCGGGGGCTCTCCGACCGCGCCGCGCTCCGGATGGCGAGCCGCCTGCTGGTCGTCAGCGACGAGTACGGCGCCAACGCCGTCGAACTTCCCCTCCCGGACTCGGCGGTGGGCCTCGCGGACATGAACGTCACCGTGCTGCACCTGCTCGCCGAGCAGGTCCACGAACCCGACGAGGTGTCCGTCCGGATCACCGTCGACGGGGACCGGGTCACCGTGGAGGACCTGCGGGTGGTGCCCGACCCCACCTCCGCGGCGCCCGAGGCCCGGCCCGACGAGGGCACCTCGGACGCGCTCTCGGTGCCCGGCGCGGAGGGCCTGGCCCGGATGCTGGCCCCGCTGAGGCTCTCCGCCGAGTCCGTCGCCGACGGCACCCCGGTCTCCGGGCCGGTCGACTTCCCCGCCCTGATCGGGGTCGACGACCCGGCCGCCCTGGACCTCGACCGGCTGTGGGCGCCGCGCGGGGAACGGGACTTCCTGCGGGTGCCGATCGGCCTGGACGACCGGCACGGGCCGGTGCTCCTCGACCTCAAGGAGTCCTCCCGGCTGGGGATGGGCCCGCACGGGCTGTGCGTCGGCGCGACCGGCTCCGGCAAGAGCGAACTGCTGCGCACCCTGGTCCTCGCGCTGGTCGCCACCCACTCCCCGGAGCAACTGGCGATGGTCCTCGTCGACTACAAGGGCGGCGCCACCTTCGCGCCCTTCGGGCAACTCCCGCACGTCGCGGGGGTGATCACCAACCTGGAGAACCAGGCGGGACTGGTCGAACGGGTCCACACCTCCCTCGCGGGCGAGGTCAAACGCCGCCAACAGGTCCTGAAGGACGCCGGCAACCTCGCCGACATCGGCCACTACGCCGCGCTGCGGGCCGAACGGCGCCCCGAGCTGGAACCCCTGCCGCACCTGCTCGTCGTCATCGACGAGTTCGGCGAACTGCTCACCGCCAAGCCCGACTTCATCGACCTGTTCCTTTCGATCGGACGGATCGGGCGCTCCATCGGCGTCCATCTGCTGCTCTCCAGCCAGCGCATCGAGGGCGGCAAGCTCAAGGGCCTCGACACCTACCTGTCGTACCGGCTCGGGCTGCGGACGTTCTCCCCCGACGAGTCCCGCACCGTCCTGGACACCACCGACGCCTTCCACCTGCCGCCGCTGCCCGGCTTCGGCTACCTCAAGGTCGACACCTCCGCGTACACGCGCTTCAAGGCCGGTTACGTCTCGGGGCGGTACCTGGGTCCGCTCCGGGAGGAGCCCGGCGAGGAGGGTCCGCTGGCCCTCGCCTACCCGACGTACAACACCCTCGCCGACGCGGCGGCGGGCCCCGAGGACCCCGGCCCCGTCGCCACCGCCCGGGAGACCGGTCCGACCGTGCTCTCCGTGATGGTCGACCAACTCGCCGCCGCCGCCCCGCCCGTGCGCCGCATCTGGTTGCCCCCGCTGCCCGAGGCGCTGTCCCTGGACGCCGCCGCCGGCCCGCTGGGCGCCGACGAGCACGGGATGCGGCTCGGCGAGCGGCGGGGCGCGCCCATGAGGGTCCCGTTGGGCGTGCTGGACGCGCCCGCCCGGCAGTGGCGCGGTCCCTGGGAGCTGGACCTGACGGTGGCCGGCGGGCACACCGCCGTGATCGGCGGCCCCCAGTCCGGCAAGACGACCCTGCTGCGGACCCTCGCCCTGTCCCTCGCGCTCACCCACACCCCCCGCGACGTCGCGGTCTACGGTCTGGACCTGGCCGGCGGCGGGCTCGCCGCACTGGCCGGGCTGCCGCACGTCGGCGGGGTCGCCGGCCGCGCCGACCACGAACGGGCGGCCCGGACGGTCGCCGAGGTGCGGAACATGCTCGCGGTCCGCGAGCAGCTCTTCCGCGAGCACGGCATCGACTCCGTGGACCAGCTCCGGCGGCTGCGCGCCCGGGGCGGGATCGGTGAACTCCCCGCGACCGACGTGGTGCTGCTGATCGACGGGTACGGCGCCCTGCGCGAGGAGTTCGCCGCCATCGACGACGCCGTGAACGACGTGCTGCGCCGCGGCGGCGGCTACGGCGTCCACGTGGTGGCGGGCATGCTCCGCTGGAACGACGTCCGGATCGCGGGCCAGTCGATGTTCGGCACCCGGATCGAGCTGCGGCTGAACGACCCCTCCGACTCCGGTGTCGACCGGAAGCTCTCGGAGACGATCCCGGCGGGCGCCCCGGGGCGGGCGCTCACCGACCGGAAGCTCTTCGCCCAGGTCGCGCTGCCCCGCATCGACGGGGCCACGGGCGACGGCGGGTCCGTGGGCGATCCCGGCGCGGCCCTGGAGGACGCGGTCGCCGCGATCCGCGCCACCTGGCACGGCGACCTGGCGCCGGCCGTGCGGGTGCTGCCCACCCGGCTGCCGTCCGCGAAGCTGCCCACCGCGCACGCCGAGCCCCGCCGCACCCCGATCGGGGTCGACCAGGACGCGCTGGCCCCCGTCCTGCTGGACCTGTTCGGGCAGGACCAGCACCTGCTGGTCCTCGGTGACAACGAGTGCGGCAAGACGAACCTGCTGAAGCTGATCGCCGCCGGGCTGATCGCCCGCCATCGGGACGACGAACTGGTCTTCGCCGTGTTCGACCCCCGCCGGGGGCTGCGCGCGGCGGTGCCCGAGCCGTACCGGGGCGGCTACGCGCACAACGCCCGGATCTCCACCGCCCTGGCCTCGGGCATCGCCAAGGAACTCGACAAACGGCTGCCGGACGAGGGCGTGGACCTCGATGGGGCCCCCGACGGCCCGACCTTCACCGGCCCCCGGATCGTGGTCCTCGTCGACGACTACGACATCCTCACCACCGCCGGACAGCAGCCGCTCGCCCCCTTCCTGCCGTACGTCTCCTCCGCCCAGGACATCGGCCTCCACTTCGTGGTCGCCCGCCGGGTCGCCGGTTCCTCCCGGGCCCTGTACGAGCCGTTCCTGACGACCCTGCGGGAGTCCGGGACGGCGGCCCTGGTGATGACCGGCGAGCGCGCCGAGGGCCAGCTCTTCCCCGGCCTCTACGCCGGCCTCCAACCGCCCGGCCGGGGCACCCTGGTCCGGCGCGGGCGCCCCCACCGGCTGGTCCAGACCGCCCTGGCCGCCACCGGCGACGACGAAACGGACGACTCGTGACCGATGCGCACCCGGTGCTCCCCGCCCGCCCCGACCCCGTGCCCCCCGGGCCGGCCGCCGGGCGGTGCGCCGCATGACCAAGGACCTGATCGCGCTCACCCCGAAGATGCCCGACCCGCTCACCCTGCTGGTGGGGCTGCACGCGGGCGGCCCCGGTACGCGGGCCACGGCCACCGCGGACGGGGCCGTGGTCCAACTCCTGGGCGCGGGCGGCCGACCACTGGTGTCCGTCGAGTCGCCGGTGCTGGTCCAGGTGCCGGGCGAGGTCGACCGGCTGCTCGGGCCGCGGAGCGCCGCCGCGGCCCCGGTGCCGGTGTGGTGGACGGAGACCCGTGCCTCCAGTGCGGTGCCCGAGGCGGAGCCGCTGGCCGGGTCGGTCGTGGGCCGGCTCGCCCATCTGCTCGGCGGCACCGTGTGGCCGCCCGGTGCGGGCCGGACCGGTGTCGTCCCGGTGGAGGGCGAGCCCGGCGGGGGCGGCACGGAGGGGACGACCGCGATCGTCGCCGAGGACCCGCTGCCCGCGGTGGACGTGGTCACCGAGTCGACGGTGGTGGTCCTCGCCGACCGGCCCGTGGTCCCGCTCACGGCCTGGCTCTCGGAGGTGCTGCGCACCACCGCGGCCCGGGGTTCCGCCCTCCAGATCGTCACCCCCGCACACTGCCGTCTCAGCCACCACCTGCGCACCGCCCTGACCGGCCCGCCCAACCGCTGGGTCGTCCAACACCCCGACTGCGGCTACTACGACGGGCTGACCGGTGCCGTGCTGGGCTGGCGGGACGGCACCTTCGCGGTCGTCCCCGACGCCGCCGGCGGGTCCGCCCCCGCCGCGCCGTACCGGCCGGCCGGGCCCACCGGGGAGCGCCAACTCGCCGTCTCGTTCCGCACCGCGTACCCGCCCGAGGCGGAGCTGCTCCTCGGGCGCTCCCTGGAACTGGCCTGGCGCACCCTCACCGGCGCGCCCCCGGCCGGTTGGGGCACGGCGGAACCGATCAACCTCCCGTGGTCGCCCCGCCAACTCACCGACCTGGCCCGCGCCCGGATGCCGGAGCCGACCTTCGTCACGGCGGTCGGCGACCCCGGCCGGCCGGCCCTGGCGACCGTGCGGATCACCCGGACGACGGCGGGCGTCGAGGAGGACGTCACCCTCACCGTGGGCTACGGCGAGGGCGAGGGGGTACCGCTGGACGCCGTGCAGGACCTGGCCGGGGCCCTGGCGGACGGCGAGCACGGCCTGATCTCCCTGCTGGCGACCCTGCGCCCGGCCCGCCGCGACCTCACCGCACCCCCCGTCTTCGAGGCGCCGCCCGTTCCGCTGGCCTTCACCCTCGGGCCCGAGGGGGTCCTGGAGACCACCCTCACCCACGCCCGCCGGCCCCCGCTCGCCCTGCGCCCCGTGCAACTGGGCCCCGAGGCCCGGCCGGCCCTGCACTACCCCCTGGGCGACGGCACCCACGCCGAGGCGTGGCACGCCCTGGACGTGCTGTTGACCCACCTGCGCCGCCGGGCCGCGGTCTGAGGCGCCTGCGGGGCGGGCGGACGACGCCTTGGTGGCGGTGCCGTCTTCCGAGGTTGGAGCCGGGTGACGTCATGCCCTACCAACTCGTCCCCGCTCGGGGCACGTGGTTCGATGGGTGAGCATGTTCCATAGGGTGCCCAGGGAGGTACGGGTGATCGATCCATCGGATGCGCGACCGCCGTTCCGGCAGGTCGCGGACGCGCTGCGGGTGGCCATCGCCTCCGGCGTGTACGGGCCAGGTGATCGGCTTCCGTCCGCGCGGGAGCTGGCCGGCGAGTACGGCATCACACACGTGACCGCCTCGCAGGCGGTCGCCGTACTCAAGGCCGAGGGCCTCGTCGAGTCCCACGTGGGCAGGGGCGTGTTCGTGCGCGCCCCTGCGGAACGGCGCCGCATCGATCGGGGCCGGGGCGTTCTGAGGGACGAACGCGGCTACTACTTCGACGCCCGGGCCAAGGAATGGGTCGGGCTGTCCCCTTCGCTGCTCCACTGGGGGACCGCGCCCGCGGACGTGGCGGCGCTCCTCGGCGTCGAGGCCGGTGCGCCCGTCTTCCTGCGCGAGCGCAGCATGGGCCCACGCGGAAGCACGTTCCCGCTCCAACTCGCCACCTCCTATCTGCCCGAGCACCTTGCCAGAGGCACCCGGTTCGAGGAACGCGACACGGGTCCCACCGGCATCTACGGGCTGATGGAGGAAGCGGGGAACGTCCTGGACTGGATCGAGGTGTGCAACGCACGCATGCCCACGCCGCGCGAGCGGGAACTCCTCCGTCTCGGAGACGGAGTTCCCGTGCTGCGCCTGCTGAGGGTGACCCGCAACCAGCACGACCGGTGCCTCGAAGTCACCGACACGCGGATGTCCGCGGACAGGTTCGAGGTGTCCTACCAGTTGGCCACCAGTGCGGGGTGATTGAAGGATGACGACCTAGGTGTCATAGTGAGGTTGTGGTTGCGAAGTCGCAACCCTTTCGACCTTCACGCGGAGCGGCGCCCTACCGCCAAGCAGATGCGCCGCTCCGTCCCCTCAGGGAGGTTTCATCATGCCTGCTCTTCCCCTGTCGGACCGCACGGCGCGTCAGCGTGTCCGGAGGCGGGGTCGTCCCGCCCGTCCGGACGACTGTCCGGTCGGTGCCGGTCCCGTACCGCCTGCGCCGGCCGTGTGGGGGCCCCTGGCCGTGCCCGTGCCCCACGTCGCGCTGTGGAGCGAGGAGAAGGTCGCGGTGAGGACCCTTCAGGTCCGACCCTGTGGGGTCGGTTTGGCGTATCGCGACGAGGTCGCCTCCGATCGGGACGAGCGGCGGATCCTATGGAGTCGTGTCACCCAGGCGGCGGGTCGGGGGCGGCCTCAGTTCGGCTCCGTGCATCCGTTGAGGCAACGTCAGACGATGCTGCGGCGTGCGTGCCAGGTGTGCGGAGGGCCGGCGAGTCGCACCTCTCGGGGGTGGCTCTTCCTCCTTCCGGCATCGGGCGCGGGCGAGGGGATGGCCGAAGGGACGGAAGGCGGGCTCTGTGCCAAGCCGCCCCTTTGTCTACCCTGCGCTGCCATCGCTCTGGAGTGCTGCCCGCACCTGCGGAACGCCCTGGCGGTCAGGGCGCGCACGGTGCGTCCTTGCGGTGCGTTCGGGGCCTTTTATGCTCCCGGCGCTCACGGCCCCGGCTGGTCGGATGACTGCTACCTCCCCTACGGGCATCCGCACAGCCGGTGGTTCCTCGCTTCGCAGCAAGTGGTGGAACTGCGGCGCTGCACACTCGTTGACCTCCGGGCCGAGTTGCCGGGCTGAGCGGCCCTCGGCCCCGAAACTCCGGCACCACCAGGTAGGGAACGGGCCAGGGGTATAGGTCAGGATCTGACCTGTACCCCCCCCTACCGTCGACCCATGACCTCAGGAACCGACACCCCCGCCCTCCCCGACGAGCACGCCGAACTGCTGCAAGCCCTCGCCGAACAGCGGGAGTTGCTGCTGATCACCGTACGGGGCCTCACTGACGGCCAAGCCGCGCGGCGCACCACGGTCAGCGAGTTGACCCTGGGCGGGATCGTCAAGCACCTGGCCCGCGGGGAGCGGGTGTGGACGCGGATCGCGGTGGACGGGGACGGGGCCCTGCCGGAGGGCATGCTGGACGCGGCGCAGTACCGCATGACCGGCTCGGAGACGCTCGCCGACCTGTTGGCGGAGTACGCCGACGCCGCCCGGGCGACCGAGGAGGCGGTGGCCGGCATCCCGGACCTGGGGCGGGTCGTGCCGCTGCCGGTGACGCCCTGGTCGCCGCCGGAGGCGGTGCACTGGCCGGTGCGCCGGATCCTGCTGCACCTGATCCGGGAGACGGCCCAGCACGCCGGGCACGCCGACCTCGTCCGGGAAGCCCTGGACGGGGCGAACACCACCGCACAGCGGTGACGATCCGGTCGGGGGCGTGCCGATTTCTCCTCTATGCGCGTAGAGTCGACACCCGTGCCCCGGCGGGGGCACGGGTGTTCGCGAACCCTCGGAAGGACATGCCATGGACGTCATCTCCGTCATCCGCACCAAGCGGGACCGCGGTGAACTCAGCGACGAACAGATCGACTGGGTCATCGACGCCTACACCCGCGGTGCGGTGGCCGACGAGCAGATGTCCGCCCTGGCCATGGCGATCCTGCTGAACGGGATGAACCGGCGCGAGATCGCCCGCTGGACCGCCGCCATGATCGCCTCCGGCGAGCGCATGGACTTCTCGGCGCTGTCCCGCCCCACCGCCGACAAGCACTCCACCGGCGGGGTCGGCGACAAGATCACCCTGCCGCTCGCCCCGCTGGTCGCCGCCTGCGGGGCCGCCGTGCCGCAGCTCTCCGGCCGCGGCCTCGGCCACACCGGCGGCACCCTCGACAAGCTGGAGTCCGTCCCGGGCTGGCGCGCCCTGCTCTCCAACGAGGAGATGCTCTCCGTGCTGGACGGGACCGGCGCGGTGATCTGCGCGGCCGGCGACGGCCTCGCCCCCGCCGACAAGAAGCTGTACGCCCTGCGGGACGTCACCGGCACCGTCGAGGCCATTCCGCTGATCGCGTCCTCGATCATGTCGAAGAAGATCGCCGAGGGCACCGGCTCCCTGGTGCTGGACGTGAAGGTCGGTACCGGCGCCTTCATGAAGACCCTGGACGACGCCCGTGAGCTGGCCGCCACCATGGTGGGCCTGGGCACCGACAGCGGGGTGCGCACGGTCGCCCTGCTCACCGACATGTCCACCCCGCTCGGGTTGACCGCGGGCAACGCGCTGGAGGTCCGCGAGTCGGTGGAGGTGCTCGCCGGCGGCGGCCCCGCCGACGTCGTCGAACTGACGTTGGCGCTCGCCCGCGAGATGCTGGACGCGGCGGGCCTGCGGGACGCCGACCCGGCGAAGGCCCTCGCCGACGGCTCCGCCATGGACGTGTGGCGGCGGATGATCGCCGCCCAGGGCGGCGACCCCGACGCGCCGCTGCCGGTCGCCCGCGAGCGGCACGTGGTCACCGCCCCCGTCTCCGGCGTGCTCACCCGGCTCGACGCGTACGACGTGGGCGTCGCCGCCTGGCGCCTCGGCGCGGGCCGGGCCCGCAAGGAGGACCCGGTGCAGGCGGGCGCCGGGGTGGAGATCCACGCGAAGCCCGGCGAGACGGTCACCGCGGGGCAGCCGCTGCTGACCCTGCACACCGACACCCCCGAGCGCTTCGGCTACGCACTGGAGTCCCTGGAGGGCGCCTTCGACGTGGCCGCGTCGGCGCCGGACTTCACCCCGACCCCGATCGTCCTGGAGCGCATCGCCTGATCCGCAGGTCAGCCGAGCGGGCGGGCGGCCACGAACAGCACGTGGCCGCCGTCCCCCTCCGGAACGAACCGCTCCTCCCGCACCTCGAACCCGGCCGTGCGCAGCCACTCCCGGCTGGTCGCCGCGTCGGGGTGGCTCCACCACATGGCGACCCCGCTGCCGAGCCAGTCCTCGTCGGTGCCCGTCAGGGCGTCCCGCCCGACCGTGACGAGGAAGGACCCGCCCGGACGCAGCCACCGGACCACCCGGCGCAGCAGTGGGAGCTGTTCCCCGAGGGGGAGGTGGATCAGCGAGTACAGGGCGAGGACCGCGTCGAAGGAGCCTTCGGGGAAGTCGAGCGCGGTGATGTCCTCCCGGCGGAACTCCGCCCCGGGCACCCGCGCCCGGGCGCGCCGGACCTGGACCCCGCTCAGGTCCACCCCGAGGACCCGGTGGCCGGCCGCCGTCAGGTCCCGGGCGACCGGTACCCCGTTGCCGCATCCCAGGTCCAGCACCCGGCTGCCCGTCGGCAGCCGTCCGTGCAGGTCGGCGAGCCAGTCCTGGTACTTGGTGTCGGAGTCGAACGCTTCCTCGTACCGCTGGGACAACGCGTCGTAGCCGCGGCGGACGAGGTCCTTGGGGTCGTCGGGGTCCTCGGCGGCGGGGGTGCGGGGGCGCATGCCGCGGCACGCTAGTGCCGGACCGGCAGCGCGCGCGACGGAGTTTCGCGCCGGTGCTCCAGAACCGGCGTACCCCGCACCGCGTCTTCCCGACGACGGGCCGTGGAGCACCGCCCGGGAAGGGCGGGCCGATGCGGTCGGACGACGGGCCGGATGCCGGGAGCGGGGACGGGCGCACCCCGCTGACCGGGGCCGGGGCGGTGGACGGAACGGGCGGGGCGCCGTCCGCGGACCGTGCCGAGCGGGTGCTCCGCACGGTCCTCGTCGCGTTGTTGGCGGCGGCCAACGCGCTCACCGTCTGGCTGTTGCTGACCGCCCTGTTGGTGAGGCCGCCGGGCGGCCGGTGGGAGCAGGAGCACGTCACGGCGGCCGGGGTACCGGCGATGACGGCCCACATCGGGTCCTGGCTCACCGAGTGGGGCACCTACCACCTCGTCCGCTGGGGTTGGCTGCGCCCCTGGTGGTACGCGGTGCCCATCGTGGTCGCACTCGGCTCGCTGCTGTGGATGTTGGTGCTCATGGACCGTTGAGGCGGTGCGTGCCCTTCCGCCGCCGTGCCGTGCGCCGGTTCACCCGGCCGGGTCGGCGGAGAGGTCGGCGCCGCGTGCGTAGGCGCGGAAGTCCCGGGGGTCGCGTCCGAGCACCTGCCGCACGCCGTCCGCGATCGAGGCGCTGCCGTCCTCGGCGATGTGCCGGAACAGCCCAGCCAGCAGCTGGGCGACCTCCTCGGGGACCCCGGCCGCCCGCTGTTCGGCGAGGTACTCGGCCTCGCTGACCGGAACGTACCGCAGCGGGCGGCCGGCGGCGGCGGAGAGTTCCGCGACGGCCTCCCGCAGGGTCAGCGCGCGCGGGCCGGACAGTTCGTAGGTGCGGCCGGCGTGCCCGTCCTCGGTGAGGGTGACGGCGGCGACCTCGGCCAGGTCCTCCAGGTCGAGGAAGGGCTCCCGGCCCTCCCCGGCGGGGACGCGGAGTTCGCCGGTGGTCAGCACGGAGGAGAGGAACCACTCCTCGGTGAAGTTCTGGTCGAACCAGGTGGGCCGCAGGATCGTCCAGTCCGGGCCCGCGGCGCGCACCGCGTCCTCGGTGGCGAGCAGTGCCGGATCGTCGAACTCGCCCCAGGTCCGGGCGGACAGCAGCACCAGCCGCCGCACCCCCGTCTCGGCGGCGAGCGCGGCGAAGGCGCGGACCTCCTCGGCGGCGTCGGGGCCCTGGGAGTCCACGACGTACACGGCGCGCACCCCGTCGAGGGCGGGGCCCCAGGTGGTGCGGTCGGACCAGTCGAAGCGGGTGGCGGCGGAGCGGGAGGCGGGGCGGGCGGCGAAGCCCCGCCGGGCGAGGGCGGCGCTGACGCGGCGCCCGGTCTTGCCGGTGCCGCCGAGGACGAGCACCGGAGCGGAGGGGACGGGACGGTCGGTCCCGGAGTGCGTGGTCATGCGCACCAGTGGAACCCCGGGCGGCGGGGTGCCGCGATGGTCGAGGCGCTCGTCCCGATGTCCGATCGTCCACGGTCGCGCCCGGCCTAGACTCGGGCGGATGGATGACGCCTTGTCCGCCCTGCTGCACGAGGTCCGGTCCCACGGGGCCCTGTTCGACCAGGCCGTGGTCCGGCCGCCGTGGGCGTTCCGGTTCGAGGAGGGCACCCGGATCGCGGTGCTCGCGATGCTGAGCGGACGGGCGTGGATCAGCCGCCCGGACGGTGCGGGGACGCCGGTTCCGCTGGGGGAGGGGGAGTTGGCGATCGTGGTGGGCCCGCAGTCGTACGTGGTCGCCGACGACCCGGGCACGGCCCCGCGCTACCTGGTCGACGAGGACGAGCGCTGCACCACCCCGGACGGGGCCCTGGTCCTGGACTCCTGCACGCCGGGCTGCCGGGCGGCGACCGGCCCGCGGGACGGTCGGGACGACGGGGTGCCCCGGCCGGTGCTGCTGCGCGGGGCCTACCGGCTGGGGGACGTGGCCTCGGCGCGGTTGGCGGCGGCCCTGCCGAGGATCGCGCGGGTGTCGTTGCCGCCGGGCGGGGCCGCCGTCCTGGAGACCCTCGCGGAGGAGATCCACCGCAGTGCCCCGGGCCGCCAGGCGGTTCTGGACCGCTTGCTGGACCTGTTGTTGGTGTCCGGGCTGCGGGCCTGGTTCGAACGGCCGGAAGCCTCGGCGCCGGACTGGTACCGGGCGCACGGGGACCCGGTCGTGGGCCGGGCCTTGCGCTTGCTGCACGAGGATCCGGCCCGGCCGTGGACGGTGGCCTCGCTGGCGGCGGAGGTCGGGGCGTCGCGGGCGGGGTTCGCCCGCCGGTTCACCCAGCGGATGGGCGGCCCGCCGATGGGTTACCTCACGCAGTGGCGGATCGGCTTGGCGGCGGACCTGCTGGCCCGCACCGACGAGACGGTGGAGGCGGTCTCCCGCCGGGTCGGCTACGCCAACGCGTACGCGTTGAGCGTGGCGTTCAAGCGGGTGCGGGGCGTGCGCCCCACCGAGCACCGGGCGAGGTCCCGCACGGCCTGAGGCCGGCCGCTCGGCACACGACCGCGCCCACCCCCGGGCGGGGGCGGGCGCGGGTGCCCTGAGGAGAGGCGGGTGGTGCGCCGTGGTCCGGGCGTCAGGTCCCGGGGGGTGCGGTCAGAACTGGACGTCCGAGCAGGAGTAGAACGCGTTCTCGGTGTCGTCGACGGTCCACACGCCGAGGATCAGGTGCTTGCCGGACTTCTGCGGGAGCACACCGGAGTGCGAGACGCTCCAGCCGGGCATCCGACCGCCGAACGGCACGGTCAGGAACGGCTGGGGCTCCAGGTCGCCGCGGGTCAGCGGCTTGTTCGGGTTCCAGCCGTCCTTGGTGATGTAGTAGCGGAAGTCGGTGGTGGCGTGCCGGGCGACCATCTGCCAGTTGAAGGTGTAGCTCTGGCCGCCGCGGACCTTGGTCGCGGGCCAGTTGCCGCCGCGCGGGTCGTCCAGCTCGGCGAACCGGGCGTTGCCGCCGGCGCAGAGGGTGCCGTCGGCGGGGCCGCGGCCGGGGAAGCCCTTGTAGCCCTCGACGCTCCACGCCTCCCACTCGATCTGGCCGCAGTCCTGGACGGTGCCGTTGCCGCAGAGCGTGGAGCGGGCGGCCGGCGAGTCCACGTAGCCGTGGCCCTGGGCGCTCCCGGTGGCGGCGAAGAGCGCGGCGACGGCGAGGCCCGCGCCGACCAGGGAGGTGGTGAGCTTCTTGCGCATGTTCACTCCTGAACGTGGGGGTGCCTCGGTGAGGTGGGGGAGGCGGAGTGCAGGGGTGGTCTAGACCAAGACCAGGGTATTTCGGCCAGTTCCCGGGGCCAACGCTGCTTTCGGTCACGCGGGAATGCGTGTCAAGCACCGCAATTCCGCCCGGTGCCTCGTCGAGCGTGAAACCTGCCGGCCGTGGCGGTCCGCCCGCCCGGCACCCCATCGCCGCAGCAGGGGGGGCGCCCGCCCGGGGCCGGGCACCGCGCCGCACCGCCGCGCCGGACCCCCCGCACCGGGGTGGCTCAACTCCGGCGGGCGCCCCCGCGCGTCAACCGGGCAGCAGGTGCCCCCGCTGGGAGAGCAGGAACCGCTTGAACGCGGCCACCGGCGGGGTGTCCGGGCCGCCGCCCGCGAGCCAGGCCACCCCGATCTCCCGCACCGCCCGCGGCGCCGTCACCGTCAGCTCCACCACCCCCGGCCGGGGCACCGTCGGGGGCGGCAACAGCGCCACCCCCAGCCCCGCCTGCACCAGCCCGCGCAGGGTCTCGGCCTCCTCCCCCTCGAACGCGACCTTGGGCCGGAACCCGGCCGCCGCGCACAGGTCGTCGGTGATCCGGCGGAGCCCGTACCCGGCCTCCAGGGTCACGAAGGTCTCGTCGGCGGCCTCCGCGAGCCGGATGCGCCGGCGCCCCGCCAGCCGGTGGTCGTCCGGCACCACCAGCCGCAGCCGCTGTTCGTCCAGCCGCCGCGCCACCAGGTCCGGCGCATCCGGCACCGGCGAGGTCAGGCACAGGTCCAACTCGTGCGCCCGCAGCCGCTCCAGCATCGCCTCGCCGTAGTTCTGTACCAGGCTGAACCGCACCCGGGGGTGGTCGGCCCGGAAACCGCGGATCAGCCCCGGCACCGTCTCCGTGCCCAGGGTGTGCAGGAAGCCGAAGGCCACCTTCCCGCTCGCCGGGTCGGCATCGGCGCGCACCTCCTCGGCGGCCCGCCCGATGCCGTCGAGCGCCCGCTCCACCGAGGTGAGGAAGGACCGCCCGGCCGGGGTGAGCGCCAGCGTGCGCCCCCGGCGCGCGAACAGGTCCACCCCCAGGTCCCGTTCCAGCCGGACCATCGCCCGCGACAGGGTCGACTGCGGCACCTGCATCTCCTGCGCGGCCCGCGTCACGTGCTCGGTCCGCGCCACGCCCGCGAAGTACGCCAGCCGCGGCGCGAGCAACGCGATGATGTCGTCTGTGTCACCACCGGGTGACACGCGCGCCCGTGAGCTGTCCTTATGCATCATGGGAACGATTATGGACGTTCCATGCATTGGACGCATCAGAATCCCGGCCGTACGTTCGACCCATGCCTCCCGCCAGTACCGGGGCGGTCACCGGGTTCCCGCGAACCACCGTGACCGCCGCCCCCGCCGCCCCGTCGCCCGTCGCCCCCGTCCCTCCGGCGCCCCCCGCGCCCGCCCCCGCCACCACCGGCGACGGCGGCGCCACCGGTGCCGACACCCGTCTCGCGCCCGGCGGCCCCGGCTACCGGCGGATGAGCTTCGCCCTGTTCCTGGTGGGCCTCGCGACCTTCGCCCTGCTGTACTCCACGCAGTCCCTCCTGCCGCTGATCTCCACCGAGTTCGCGGTGGGCGCCGGGGACGCGAGCTGGACCGTCTCCGCCGCCACCGGCGCCCTGGCCCTGTTCGTCCTGCCGCTGAGCGCGCTCTCCGAGCGGTTCGGCCGGCGCACCCTGATGACCGTGTCGCTGGCCGTCGCGGTCGGCGTGACCCTGCTGATCCCCTTCGCCCCCTCGCTCGGCGCACTGATCGCCCTGCGCGCCGTCCAGGGCGCTGCCCTCGCCGGCGTCCCCGCCTCGGCCATGGCCTACCTTGCGGAGGAGGTCCGGCCCAAGGCGCTGATCGGTGCGATCGGCCTGTTCGTCGCGGGCAACAGCATCGGCGGGATGAGCGGCCGGGTCGTCACCGGCTGGGTCGCCCAGGAGTGGGGCTGGCGCGTCGCGCTCGGCGTCCTCGGGCTCTTCGCGGTCCTCGCCGCGGTCGCCTTCCGCGCCCTGGTCCCCGCCCCCCGCCACTTCACCGCCGCCCCGCTGAGCCCGGGCCACCTCGCCCGCACCGTCCGCGGCCACCTCGGCAACCCGCTGCTGCGCCGCCTGTACGCCATCGGCGCCCTGTTCATGACGGTGTTCGGCGCGGTCTACACGGTGATCGGCTACCGGCTCACCGAAGCCCCGTTCTCGCTGCCCCAGGGCGTGATCGGCTCGATCTTCCTGGTCTTCCTGGTCGGCACGGCCTCCTCGGCCGCCGCCGGCAAGCTCGTCGCCCGGCTCGGCCGGCGCGGCGCCCTCTACCTGGCGGGCACCACCACCACGGTCGGCCTGCTGCTCACCCTCACCCCCTCGCTGGTGGCGGTGGTCGGCGGACTGGTCCTCATCACCGCCGGCTTCTTCGCCGGGCACGCCGTCGCCTCCGCCGCGGTCAGCCGCACCGCCACCCACGGCCGCGCCCAGGCGTCGGCCCTGTACCAGTCGGTGTACTACCTGGGCTCCAGTGCGGGCAGCACCTTCGGCGCACTGGCCTTCCACGCGGGCGGCTGGACCGCCACCGTCGCGCTCGGCCTGCTGGCCGTGGTCGGGGTCGTCCTGATCACCGTGCTCGGCACCCGTGCCGCCCGCGCCGAGGCCAGGGCCGTCCGGGTGGCACCCCGCCCGGTGCCGCGCCAGTATCGAGGGGTGACCCACCCGGCCCGCTGACGCCGGCGGGCCGGTACGGCTCCGGGAACGCGCAGGTCAGCCCCGGTTGTCAGTGGCCGGAGGTACGTTCTGATCGCCGGCACGGGACCGGGGCGGGACGAACAGCAGGGGTGGCTGGACCATGACCGACACGACGACGATCGACCCGTTGACCGAGTTGGAGCGGTACCGGGTGGAGCTCACGGGCTACTGCTACCGGATGCTGGGCTCCTCGTTCGAGGCGGAGGACGCCGTCCAGGACACCATGGTCCGCGCCTGGCGCGCCCTGGAGAAGTTCGAGGGCCGCTCCTCCCTGAGGTCCTGGCTGTACCGCATCGCCACCAACGTCTGTCTGGACCAGCTGAACGCGGGCAACCGCCGCGCCCGCCCGATGGACCTCACCGAGCCGCAGCACCACGCCACCGCCGTCCTCAAGGAACGCGCCGAGCCCACCTGGCTGGAGCCCGTCCCGGACGGCCGGGTGCTGCCCGACACGGCGGGTCCCGAGCAGACCGCGCTGGCCCGCGAGTCGGTCCGGCTCGCCTTCATGGCCGCGCTCCAGCACCTGCCGCCCAAGCAGCGGGCGGTGCTGATCCTGCGCGAGGTGCTGGCCTGGCGCGCCCAGGAGGTCGCCGAACTGCTGGACACCACGGTCGCCTCCGTCAACAGCGCCCTCCAACGGGCCCGGGCGACGCTGGCCGCGGCCGACATCCGCGAGGCGGACCCGGCCGAGCCCGCCGACGAGGAACAGCAGAAGCTGCTCGCCGCGTACGTGGAGGCGTTCGAGGGCTACGACATGGCCCGGCTGACCGCCCTCCTCCACGAGGACGCCGTGCTGTCCATGCCCCCCTACGACCTCTGGCTCCGGGGCCACCGGGAGATCACCGGCTGGATGCTCGGCACCGGCGCCGGCTGCCGCGGCTCGCTGCTGGTACCGACCGTCGCGAACGGCACGCCCGCCTTCGCCCAGTACCGCCCCACCCCGACCCGGGGCCGCTACGAGCCGTGGGCGCTCCAGGTGCTGGAGATCTCAGGGGGCCGGATCGTGGAGATCACCAGCTTCCTCGACACGGCCCGGTGGTTCCCGCTCTTCGGGCTCCCCCTCCACCTGGAGCGGTAGCCCGGTCAACCGGATCAGCTCCCGCACCGCGGGGGGCGGCTCGCGCAGCACGATCCGTCCCCCGGCACGTCGCGCCGCCCACTGGAGCCGGGCCAGCAGGTCGACGGCGGCCAGACCGCGCACGCCGAGCGCCCTCGCGTCGCACACCAGCCGCAGGCCCGAGCCGCCGCCGGTCAGCCGTCGCCGCACGTCCTCGCAGAGCAGGAGGACCTCCCCGGGCGTCACCCGCGCGGGGAGCACCAACACACCACTCGAATCACTGTCCACGCCCGGTAGACCGCCGCCCGCCGGGGAACTCATCGTCGGGCGACGAGGTCGCGACGAGTCGGCTTCGGTGCGGGGGAGTGCATCCATTCTCTCCCGGAACGGCGACCGCTGTCACCGTTCTCCGGAATGATCTTCGCCTCCGATCCGCGGCCTAGGGTTGGCGAGCAGGCCGAACAAGGCCCCTCACGTGCAAGGGAGTTGACAGTGGTGGCAGCTGACCCGTCCGCGCTGGCCGCGGAACTCGTGGCGATGGCCGAGGCCGATCACCGGGCCGCCGTGCACGCGAACGGCGAGGACTTCGCCGACCAGTTGGCCTGGCGCCGGCTGACCGCACGGCACGGCGACCGACTCGCCGCGATCATGGACGAGCACGGCTGGCCGACCGCGGACCGGGTCGGCGCGGACGCCGCCCGCGCCGCCTGGCTGATCGCCCAGCACGCGGACCGACAACTCGACGTCCAGCGGCGCGCCCTGCGACTGATGGGCCGGGCCGTCGCCGAGGGCTCGGCGGCCCCGCGCGAACTGGCCTTCCTGCACGACCGCACCCGGGTGAACGAGGGCCGCGAACAGCGCTACGGCACCCAGATCGCCGGAGTGCGGGACGGCCGGCCGATCCCCTGGCCCTGTGAGGACCCCGCACGCACGGACGAGTTCCGGGCGGAGGTCGGCATCGAGCCCTTCGACGTCTACGTGGCCCGGTTCCCCCCGGCCTGAGGGCTCACCCGTCGACCTCGTCGGGCCGCAGCGCGTCGAGGATCAGGGCGAGGCCGAAGGCGAACTCGTCCTCGGCGTAGTCGTAGCCCGGGACGAGGACGTGCGCGGCGGCGAGTTCGGCGAGGTGGGGGTAGGCGTCGGCGGGCATCTCCCGCAGGATCGCCCCCGCCACCTCGTCCAACTCGGCCGCATCGCCGAACGGCAGGCTCAGTTCCTGCATGACGAACCCGTACACGTAGCTGTCGATCAGCGAGAAGGCGTGGGCGGTCATCGCCACCGAGAACCCGCCGCCGCGCAGGGCGCCGATCACGGCGTCGTGGTGGCGCAGGGTCGCCGGGCCGGGGTGGGCGCGGGAGTCCAGCAGGGACACGGCCCACGGGTGGCGCCGCAGCGCGGCCCGTGCGGAGTGCGCCCGCCGGTGCATGGCCTCCCTCCAGTCGGCGCCCGGCGAGGGCAGATCGATCTCGGCGAACACCGCGTCGACCATGCCGTCGAGGAGGTCCTCCCGTCCCGAGACGTGGTGGTACAGCGACATCGCCTCCACGCCCAGCGGCGCGGCGACGGCCCGCATGGTCAACGCCGCCGAGCCCTTCTCGTCCGCCACCGCCACCGCCGCGCGGATCACCCGCTCCCGGCTGAGCGGCGCGCGAGCCGTCCGCCCGCGACCGCCCCTGCTCGCCCTGCCGCCCCCGGCGCCCGCTGTGGACATCCGCCCTTCCCCTTCCGCTCCCCTTGACCGCCTTACGGCATAAGGTTAGCGTGCCTTACACCATAAGGCTGTCGGTGGAGGGGGCTGTGCCGTGGGTGCGGAGGACATCGGGAAGGTCTGCGTCGTCGGAGCGTCCGGGAAGCTGGGGCAGTACATGGTCCGGCACGCGCTGGACCGCGGCTACGAGGTGGTCGGCGTCTGCCGGGAGCGCAGCGTGCCCAAGCTGGCCGCCCTCGCCGACCGGATGACCGTCGTCCCCGGCGACACCGACGACCCCGAGGTGATCCGGCGCGCGGTCGAGGGCTGCGACGGGGTGCTCACCGTGCTGGTGCCCTGGGGCGTGCGGCAGTACTCCTCGGGCACCGCACAGGCCGTGCTCGACCACGCCCGCCCGGGCGCCCGGCTGGTCTTCTCCTGCGGCTGGCACATCACCCGCGACGGCAAGGACCGCTACTCACGGCTGTTCACCCTGGCCCTGCGGGCCGCGACCGTCCTGGGCAAGCTGCTGCGCGCCGTCGAGATCGACGACCAGGTCGAGGCGTGCCGTCGGGTGTTCGCCAGCGACACCCGCTGGACCGTGGTCCGCGGCAGCGACCTGGAGGAGGGCGAGAGCCAGGGGCTGCCCCTCTGGCGCCAGCACGTCGGCGACCCGGCGCTGGCCAGCAACCTCACCCGCCGGACCGACTTCGCCCTCTTCATGGTCGCGGCGCTCACCGACGAGGCCCTCGTCCACCAGGCCCCGGCGATCGTCGGCCGCCGCACCCCCAGCGCCCGGGCCCACGGGTAGCCGCCCGCCGGCGGCTCGCTCAGTGCTCCGGCGGGTCCGCGTCCGTCCCGCCGTGTTCTCCGGGCAGAAGGACGCCCCCGCTCGACAGCAACACGATCCCGCACACCCCGCAGACCAGCCAACTCGTCGTCAGCCCCGCCGCCCGCAGCGGGCCCGACGCCGCCACCGCGACCGTGACGAAGGCGCCGACCGCCGCGGTGAGACCGGCCGCCGCGGCCCGCTCCCGGTCGTCGCCCTCCCGCCAGGCGCGGCGCAGCGCGCCCGATCGCCGCCACGCCCACCCCAGGGCCGCCCCCGCGGTGACCGCCGCCCCGGCGAGGGCCCAGCCGGGCGGGGACGACGCACTCCCCGGTCCCCCGACACCGCGCCACGCCTCCAGGGACGCGAGGACCAGGACGACCGGGCCGACCAGGGCGAACACCCCCGCCGCCGTCCGGACGAAGCCGATGCCCGGGAACGTAGCGGGCAGGTCCGTGACCGGATCACGGGTGCTGGGCAGCGCGAAGTGGACGGCCGCGCCCCGGAAGTCCGTGGCGACGATCCAGCCGAAGCCCGTGGTCCACCCGCCCCACACCACGAGCAACACGACGTCGAACACCGGCACCCCTCCCCGGCAACGACCCGTGCCGATGTCGGACATGCCGGGTACGGTCCCCACCGGCCATCGCAGCCCGCACGGGTCCCGGCGGGCGGCTCACCGCCGGGACCCGTTGCGCGCGGTGACGCCCGTCCCGAAGCCGGAGGCCAGGGGCATCCGCAGCCCCAGCGGCGGCGGGGCCTTGAGGGCGTCGAGCACCGGCCGGGCGAACCGGGTGCCGAACAGCGTGCCGAGGACGAAGTCCACGGCCAGCGCCCGCACTTCGTCCCGGTACTGGCGCAGCCCGTGCCCGTCCGCGTGCACCTCGAAGCGGCACACGTCCCGGTTGGCCTTCTTGGCGCGGGCCGCGAGCTGGAACGACAGCTCGGGGTCGTTGCGGTGGTCCTTGGTGCCGTGGACGATCATCACGCGCCGCCCGGCCAGCTGCTTCACCGGCTCGGGCGGCTCGGCGTCCTCCGCGGGCAGCCAGGGGGCGAGCGCCAGCACCGAGTACACCGCGGGGTGGCCGCCGGCCCGCAGCGCGGCCCGCCCGCCCATCCCGAAACCGGCGAGGCACACCGGCACGTCCCCGTACCGGCGGACCGTCTCGTCGACGGCCCATTCCGCGTCCGAGGCCAGCACCGCCCGCTCCCCGTTCCAGCCGAGGGTCCGGTACCGCACCACATGGGCGATCAGCCCCTGCTGTCGCCCCTGTCTCGCCAGGTGTCTCCCGAACCCGCGGGCGCTGCCGCCCGCGAGCGGGGAAGGCGCCCGCTCCGAAGTCTCCCTGCCTCCCGGCAGCACCAGCACGACCCCGCCCGCCGTCATCCTCGTGGGGCCCTGCGCCCTGCCCAACCGAGCCCCGCGTCCCTGCGTCGCTCCCAGTCCCATGGCAGAACGTTCCCAGAAACAACGGCGTCCCCCACAACCCCCCGGGGTCACCTTTGCGTATCGGCGCATACGTACCCGTCGGTGTCTACGCGCGTAGGAGGTACAGTGCGAAGATGACGAGCCAGACGGGGCAGCACCCCGAAACGCCCAGCGCGGACCAGATCCGTCGCGCCCCCAAGGTCCTCCTCCACGACCACCTCGACGGCGGCCTGCGCCCCGGGACCGTGGTGGACCTCGCCCGGGAGATCGGCTACGACGCCCTGCCCGAGACCGACGCCGACAAGCTCGGCGTCTGGTTCCGCGAGGCCGCCGACTCCGGTTCGCTGGAGCGCTACCTGGAGACCTTCGCGCACACCTGCGCCGTCATGCAGACCAAGGACGCCCTCTTCCGGGTCGCCGCCGAGTGCGCCGAGGACCTCGCCGAGGACGGCGTCGTCTACGCCGAGGTGCGCTACGCCCCCGAGCAGCACCTGGAGCAGGGGCTCACCCTGGAGGAGGTCGTCGAGGCGGTCAACGCCGGCTTCCGCGAGGGCGAGCGCCGAGCCAAGGAAAACGGGCACCGCATCCGGGTGGGTGCGCTGCTCACCGCGATGCGGCACGCGGCCCGCGCGCTGGAGATCGCCGAACTCGCCAACGCCTACCGTGACTCCGGGGTGGTGGGCTTCGACATCGCGGGCGCCGAGGCGGGCTTCCCGCCCACCCGCCACCTCGACGCCTTCGAGTACCTGAAGCGCGAGAACAACCACTTCACCATCCACGCCGGCGAGGCGTTCGGCCTCCCGTCGATCTGGCAGGCCCTCCAGTGGTGCGGCGCCGACCGGCTCGGCCACGGCGTGCGGATCATCGACGACATCGAGGTCGCCGAGGACGGCTCGGTCACCCTGGGCCGCCTCGCCTCCTACGTCCGCGACAAGCGCATCCCGCTGGAGCTGTGCCCGACCTCCAACCTCCAGACGGCCGCCGCCGCCTCCTACGCGGAGCACCCCATCGGACTGCTGCGCAAGCTGCACTTCCGGGCGACCGTGAACACCGACAACCGTCTGATGTCGGGCACCAGCATGAGCCGCGAGTTCGAGCACCTGGTCGACACCTTCGGATACACGCTCGACGACATGCAGTGGTTCACCGTCAATGCGATGAAGTCGGCGTTCATCCCTTTCGATGAACGACTCGCCATGATCAACGACGTGATCAAGCCGGGCTACGCCGAGCTGAAGTCGGCCTGGCTCTTCGAACAGACCGCTTCCACCAGGGGTTTCGTCGCCGCCAAGGGCTGAGTGGCGTGATGTGCGGGCGGCCGGATGTGGCAACACTCCGGCCGCCCGCGCGTGTTTGCGGCGGCCCCGCTGCGTGGCTACGGTCCTAGACCGCTCGTCCCGGAACTCCCGCAGCCCCGCCCAACCCGCTCGTCGCGCGCCCGCGACAGCGCGTTCAACAGCAAGGACGCCACTCCCCATGAAGCAGTCTGCCGCCAAGACCCTCGGTGTCGCCGCGCTCGGCGCGGCCATCGCCGCCGTCGGTGCCGGTGCCGCGAACGCCGCCCCCGCCCTGCCGGACGCCACCTCCGCGCTCGGCGGCCTCACCCGGACCCTCCCCGTCGGGGGCGCCGTCCAAGCGCTGCCGGTCGCCGAGGCCGCGAAGATCCTGCCGGCGCCCGACGCGGTCAGCACCCTCCCCGACACCCGCACCGCCGAGGCCACGACCACCGCCCTCGGCGGCGCCGCCACCGCGGCCAAGCCGGCCGTCGCGCAGACCCTCTCCGAGGCGCTGCCCACCAAGGGCCTGCCCCTCATCGGCGGGCTGCTCGGCGGCCTGCCGATCAACGGGATCCCGCTGGGCTGACCGCCCCGACGAGCGGCCCCGCACCCACGCACGGACGGGCGGACTACCACGAGGTGCGCGCGGCGGCCTTCTCGCTCGGCAGGAAGAACCACAGGCCGAGGTAGAGCAGGAACTGCGGTCCGGGCAGCAGGCAGGACGCCACGAAGAGGACGCGCATCGTCGTCGCGGAAGTGCCGAAGCGCCGGGCCAGCGCCGCGCACACTCCGCCGATCATCCGTCCGTCAGTGGGGCGGGCCAGGGCGGTCATGGGAGCTCCTTCACGAGGCGGTCAGAGGCGTACGGGTCGCACGGGGCCGGGAGCGTGCCCCCGGTCCTCCATCCGATGGCTCCACGCTACGGTCGCGAAGCGGGCAAAGCGTCACTCTGCGGGGCGATCCCGACCCTGGGAATCGTCGGGGTCGCTCCCCGGGGGCCGTCCACCCGGGGGAGGGGCGCACGGCGGGAGCGCTCCCCTCGGCGACGGAGCCGGGCCCGTACGGCCGGCACCACCAGCAGGTGCGCCACACCCACGCCCAGGGTGTTCAACAGCAGCGAATCGACGTCCACCACCTGGCCCGGCACACCCGTCTGGAACAGCTCGATCCCCAGCGACAGCAGCCCGCCCGCGGTCACGGTGCGCAGCAGCGAACCCCATAGCGAAACGTTCAACCTGCCGCCCACGGCGGGGAGCAACACCCCCAGCGGAGCCAGCAGCACCAGGTCCCCGCCGATCCGCCGGAACGCGGTGGGCCAACCCGAGGCCAGGTCCGCCCTGATCCCGACCAGCGGCTGGAAGTTCGGCGCACTGATCCACGGGACGTCGAGGGGACGCAGCGTGATCCACCCCACCAGGAGGACGTGGGCCAGCAGGAGGATCGCTCCTGCCGTGCGGATGCGGAAGCCTTGGCGCTGCACGCCTCCAAGGACGACACGTGCCCGGCCCGCGGTTCCGTTCGGATGCCGGACGCCTCGTGGCCCCGGTCACTCCGTGCCGTCAACGGGCCGCCGCGCACGCCCACCGCACGGGGGACCGGCGTGCGGCCGAACGAGTGCCCCCGCACCGAACCGCCCCTCGCCCGGCACCGGAACGGACGCCGCCCACGAGGTCAGCCCCCGCGCACCTCGGTGCGCGGCGGCCCGTGCGAGCCGGGCCGGGCACGGACCTCGGGGGTGCACTCGTACGCGTGCAGCGCGGAGTCCCCCGGCCCGCCGAGCACCACCCGGCCGTCGTGCGCGGCGGCGGCCGAGTTCGCGAGCGTGCAGACGAGCTGCGCCAGCGCGAACGGCGCCAGCCCCGCCACCGGTGCGCTCAGCCGCAACGCGTCCCGAGGGTCGCCGGCCTGCGGCCCGGTCACCACCAGCCGGTCCGGCACGTCCGTGGTGTACCCCGCCTGGCGCTCCGCCCGGGCCATCGGCAGGGCCAGTTGCTCCAGCAACGCCCGCGCCACCCGGCCGCGGTCCTCCTTGCCGGCCGAGCGCTCCGCGCTCTGCCGCGCGTCCTGCTCCGCCGGCAGCTCCACCCGCCGCTGCACGGGCGCCAACTGCGAGGCGCACACCAGGAACACCCGCATCGGCACCCCGACCGCGTCCGGTCCGTCCGCCGGCGGCTCCGACACCGCGCAGGGCGTCCGGGACGGGGCCGGACCGAAGTCGGTCGGCACCTCGGTCGGCCGGATTCCGCAGCCGGCGGCCGACAGGCCCAGCAGCACGCCCGCCGCCCCCGCGGCCCACCGCCGCCGCACCCCGGTCACCTGGCACCCCCCTGCCGCCCGTCGCCGGCCACGTCCGCCTCCGAGACGTCCCGCGGCAACCGCAGCGTGAACACGGCACCCCCCTCGTCCGAGTTGGCGGCCGTGATCTCCCCACCGTGGATGTGGGCGTTCTCCAGGGCGATCGACAGCCCGAGGCCACTGCCGTCGGACCGCGGCCGGGACGCGCTCGCCTTGTAGAAGCGGTCGAAGACGTGCGGCAGCACCTCGGCCGGGATGCCCGGCCCGTGGTCCCGCACCTCGATCAGCACGTCCCCCCGCCCCGTGCCGTCACCGGCGTCCGTACGGACCGCCACCCGCACCGGCGAGCCGCCGTGCTTGAGGGCGTTCCCGATCAGATTCGCCAGGATCACGTCAAGGCGACGCGGGTCGACCTGGGCCATGATCCCGCGCTCGGCGTCCAGTTCCACCGCGTCCAGCCAGGCCCGCACGTCGATGCACGCGGTGATCTGGTCGGCGATGTCCACGTCGTCCAGCACCAGCCGCGCGGTGCCCGCGTCGAAGCGGGTCACCTCCATCAGGTTCTCGACCAGGTTGTTCAACCGCCGGGTCTCGCTGACCACGATCCGCACCGCCGGCTCGATCATCGGGTCCACGCTCCCGGTCTCCGCGTCCAGCTCCTCCTCCAGGACCTCCGTCACCGCGGTGATCGCGGTCAACGGGGTCCGCAGCTCGTGCGACATGTCCGCCACGAACCGCCGGGACGCCTCGTCCCGGGCGCTCATCTCGGCGACCCGCTTCTCCAATGCCTGCGCCGCCCGGTTGAACGTCCGCGACAACTCGGCCAACTCGTCGGTGCCCGACACCTGGAGCCGGGTGTCCAGCTTGCCCTCGCCCAACCGCTTCGCCGCCGCCCCCAGCCGGTGCACCGGCCTGAGCACCGTCGTCGCCGCGGCCTGCGCGATCAGCGCCGCCCCGATCAACGCCAACGCCGTCGCGATCGCGAGCGACCAGGCCAACGAGTTCAGGTCCTTCTCCTCCGGCTCCAACGACTTCAGCATGTAGCCGCTCGGCCCGCCCCCGATCAGCCGGGTGCCCGCCACCAGGTACGGAGTGTCCGCGATCGTCACCCGCTGCCAGTACAGGTGGTACGGCGAACGGTTGGTGGACGTCAACGGCTGCTCCTTGTCGACCGCCTCCCGGAGCGAGGAGGGCACGTCGTCCAGGGCGAACGCCTTGACGTCCGAACCGCCGATCGCGGGGGCGCCCCCGTCCTCCCCGACCAGCAACAGCACCTCGTAGTGCTGACTGCTCGTCGCCATCTGGTTGGCGGCGTGCCGGAGTTCACCCGCCGTCGGACGCGCCGGCAACTCGCCGGCCCGGCTGCCCATCTCCTGCCGGAAGTCGTTGAGCGCCGCGCCCTGCGTCCGGGTCAGCACCGCCTCCCGGTTCAACCAGTACGCGATCCCCGACACCGCGACCGCTGCCGTCAACGCCACCATGCCGAAGACCAGCATCAGCCGCAGCCGCAGGCTGGTGAACCGCAGCGCCGCGGAGAGCCCGCGCCGCACCCGGCCGCCGCCCGCCGCACCCCGCCCCGCGCGCCCGCCACCGGCGTCGCCGCCTTCGGAGGACTCCCGCTCGTCGTCCCGCTCGGTCACTGAGGACTGTCCAGCCGGTAGCCCACCCCGCGCACCGTGCGGATCAGCGTCGGCGAGGACGGCACGTCCTCCACCTTCGCCCGCAACCGTTGCACGCACGCGTCGACGAGCCGGGAGTCGCCGAGGTAGTCGTGCTCCCACACCAGCCGCAGCAACTGCTGCCGCGACAGTGCCTGGCCCGGCCGGCGGCTCAGCTCCAGCAGCAGCCGCAACTCGGTCGGCGTCAGTTGCAGGTCCTCGCCGTTCTTGGTGACCGTCATCGCGGCCCGGTCGATGACCAGGCCGCCGAAGGTCGCCGAATCCGTGGCCTCCCGCTCGCCCCGGCGCAGCACCGCCCGGATGCGGGCGTCCAGCACCCGCCCCTGCACGGGCTTGACCACGTAGTCGTCGGCGCCGGACTCCAGCCCGACCACCACGTCGATGTCGTCGCTGCGCGCGGTCAGCAGGATGATCGGCAACTGGTCGGTGCGGCGGATGCGACGGCACACCTCGAAGCCGTCGATGCCCGGCAGCATCACGTCCAGCACGATCAGGTCGGGCCGCTGTTCACGCAGCAGTTTCAGGCCGTCCTCGCCGGTGGCAGCGGTGGCCACACGGTGCCCCTGGCGCGTCAGCGACAGCTCCAGGGCCGTACGGATGGCGTCGTCGTCCTCGATCAGCAACAGGGAAGGCACGGTGGCCATTCTGTCCCATGACCCGCGAGGACACGACTGCCGCCGGGGACCCGGGCCCCTCCCCGGCCGTCCCCCCGACGTCACAGGCCCCTGTGACAGTGCTGTGACAGTCGGCGGACAACGTCATGAAGTGCCCGCGGAAGGATTCTGGTCATCGCACGGAGCACGATCAGCACTGACGGGGGGCGCGAGATGAACAAGCTGCACAGCATCAACGCGAGCGCGGTCGTCACGCGTCTTCACGACGGCGGACGGGGGAACGGTTCCAGCGAGAAGTCCGGTGCCGTGAGCGGGCGGGGGTGCGCTCGCGGCACCGGACGTCACCAGTGCACCCACACGACCTACATGACGATGGTCGACGCACCGCAGAAGGGCGTCGCCCACGGGGAGGCCGCGGGGGAGCGCCGGACCCGGTCGGAGGCGAACGCCGAAGCCGCGTTCACCGCCTACGTACAGGAGCGCCGCGCCTCCCTGTACGCCACCGCCTACCACCTGACCGGTGACCGGTTCGAGGCCGAGGACCTCCTCCAGAGCGCCCTCTTCTCCACCTACCGGGCCTGGGACCGGATCAGCGACAAGGCCGCCCTCGGCGGCTACCTGCGCCGCACGATGACCAACCTGCACATCAGTGCCTGGCGCCGACGCAAGCTCAACGAGTACCCGACCGAGGAACTGCCGGAGACGCCCGGCGACACGGACGCCATGCGCGGCACCGAACTGCGCGCCGTCCTCTGGCAGGCGCTCGCCCGGCTGCCCGAACTCCAGCGGACGATGCTGGTCCTGCGCTACTACGAGGGCCGTACCGACCCGGAGATCGCGGACATACTCGACATCAGCGTCGGCACCGTCAAGTCCAGCATCTGGCGCTCACTGCGCCGGCTGCGCGAAGACGAGGTCCTGAGCTTCGGCCGGGACCAGGAGGAGTCCTTCGGGGAGCTGGTCGCCTAGCGACCGGCCCCGCCGGAGGCACGGTACGCCGCCACTGTGGGGGTGGCGGCGCACCGTCAGCACGGGGGAAAACGGGGGAAGAAAGAAAATGGGTGGCTCGGGGGGGAACTCGGGAGCCCATGGGGGGAGTTAACAGGGGGAAGAGCCCACCGGGGGGTGGGACACGGGGGAACGGCCCTTCAACGGGAGAGCGGCAACCACCGGGGGGTGGGAACCGCGGGGCCGCATGAGCAGGACCGGAGGCCGGGGGGTCTTACCGGTCCTGCTCTTTCCCTTTTCCCGTCCACGGGTTGGGGGCCGTCGCCGGCGAACAGGCCCCCGATTCCCCGAAAGTGTGCTCTTCGGCCCCGAACGTTCCCCTCCGTGTCCATTCGCCCACCGTGCGCACTCTCCTGGCCCTAGAGTCATGCGCCCAACCCGTGGTCAGGCAGGGAGGATCGGTGATGGGCCGTTGAACCGCAAGGACTTGAACCCGGAGGAATCGCCCCAGGCGGCGTTCGGCGCGGAGTTGCGCCGGCTGCGGGAAGCCCGCGGCCTGAAGCAGGAGGAACTGGGCGATCTGACGGAGTACTCGGGCGGCCACATCTCGGCCGTGGAGACCGGCCGCAAGGGCCCGAGCCTGGCGCTGGCCCGCGCCATGGACCGTGCCCTGGGCGTGAAGGTCTTCGAGCGCGAGTGGTACGCGATGAAGCAGAGCATGTTCCTGCGGGGCTTTCCCGAGTACCTCCAGCACGAGGCTCGGGCGACGGAGATCCGGCTGTTCACGGTCGGGATCATCCCGGGCTGTTGCAGACACCGGAGTACGCGCGGGTGCTCGCCGACGCTAACGTTCGCAGGGGTGCGATTACGGATAAAGAAGCCGACGAGCGAGTCGTGTTGTTGGCAGAACGGCAAGCGGGGCTGGTGGGGCCGCGTGCGCCGATGGTGATCGTGGTGTTGGACGAGAGCTGTATCCGCCGACCAATCGGCGGACCGAAGATCATGACTGCCCAGCTCCAGCGGCTGGTGGAGTTCGCTGCGGAGCCCAACAGCATGCTCCAAGTGGCCCCCTACGAGATGGGAGAGCTGCGTCCCTTCGACTTGCCGGTGAACCTGTTGACCCTGCCGGACCGCTCGGCTGCTGCCTACACCGAGTCGCAGGGAATGGGGTACTTCGACCGCGAAAGCACGTCTGTCTACCCTCAGGTGAGGGCCTACCATCAGTTGCAGGCGGAGGCGCTGTCTCAAGCGGCGTCCGTGGCCCTGATTCAGCAGGTGATGAAGGAGATGACCCATGACGAGTGAGCCGCGTTGGTTCAAGTCCTCCTACAGCAACAACGGCGGTGACTGCGTCGAGGTCGCGGCGAACCTGGTAGCTGACTTCGGGGTGGTTCCCGTGCGTGACTCGAAGGTCGTGAGCGGTCCGGTGCTGGCGCTGCCCGCTGGCGCGTTCGCGTCCTTCGTTTCGGGTGTCAGGTCCGGGGAGTTCGACACCGCCTGACCGCCGCCCGAGCGGGCGTTCCCCGCGGGAAGGTGGGGGAGCGCCCGGCCGGGTCGGGTGGCGACCAGGGGCGTCCGGTTCAGGGGGCGTCCGCGAGCGGGGGCGGTGCGGGGACCACGGCCGGAGTGGCCATGCCGTTCTCGTCCAGCGCGATCTCGTCCAGTTCGACGCTTCGAACGAGCACCCCCGGGAAGTCCTCGAACCGCTCCAGGGTGTCCGCGATGGCTGCGGTGAGCGTCTCGGCGCGGACCACGCAGAGGAACCCGGAGTACCCGGGCCCCTCGGTCAGCCCGATGCCGCCTTCCGCGAACCGGTCCAGCCCGTCGAGGAAGTCCTTCTGCTCAGGGGTGAGCGGGTCCTGGAGGTGCAAGGTGAAGTGCCACCTAGGCATGGTTCTGGTGCCTCCTTGTGAAGTCATTGATCTTCTTTGCTTCGTCGCCCTGGCTTCGGGGGGTGCTGTACATGACGTCCTCGTTGCAGGGACAACACACGACCCACCCCCACCGGTGGCGGTTCTTGTCGTGCGTCACCTTGAGGCCAGCTGCCTCGGTCCGCTTCAATGCCGCCTCGACGTCCTTCTTCTGGTGCCGGTCTCCGATTCCCACCAGGTCGTCCTACCGCTGTCCGGGTGGAAGTGGAGGGGTACCGGGTACACGCCTCACCCGAAGGAGCGAACCCGCCCCCGGAGGGGCACCTGGGGTGACCGCCGGTGCTTCAGGCGCGCGAGCCCTCGGCCTTCACATCAGCCGTGTGCGGTGGGACCTCGTCGGCGGTGGGGGCGATGGGATCAGGGAGTCAAGGGGCATCCGCGAGCGGGGGCGGTGCGGGGACCACGGCCGGTGTGGCCATGCCGTTGAATTCCAGCTCCGCCGGACCGAGTTCCACGCCGCGCACCAGCACGCCGGGAAGGTCCTCGAAGAAGCCCAGGGCCTCGGCAACGGCGTCCGTCAGCGTTGCTGCGGCGAAGGTGCAGGTGAACTTGGCGTAGTCGGGGCCCTCGATGAGACAGATGCGCCCGTCGTTGAACCGGTCGAGTCCGTCCAGGGTGTCGGACTGCTCGGGAGTCAGTGGCGCCTGGAGGTGCAGGACGAAGTCCCACTCACGCGCAGCCACGGTGCTGGTTGGTGAAGGCATCGATCTTCCTCGCCTCGTTTCCCGGACTCTGGGGTGTGCAGTGCACTCGGTGCTTCTCGTTGCAGGGACAACACACGACCCACCCCCACCGGTGGCGGTTCTTGTCGTGCGTCACCTTGAGGCCAGCTGCCTCGGCCCGCTTCAACGCCGCCTCGACGTCCTTCTTCTGGTGCCGGTCTCCGATTCCCACCCGGGCAGTCCTACAGCTGCTCGGGTGGGAACGGGCGGCGCCTGGACGCGGATCACCCGAACGAGCGCACGTGGGCGAAAGGGGCCGCCGGTCGGCCTGCCTTCAGGCGCGCGAGCCCTCCGGGGCCTGGTGGTCCGAGGCGGCGGCCACGCGGGCCGCGGCCTCCGTCTGACCGCAGGCGTACGCCCCCAGGTCGACCTGGTGGGCCACGATGCGCCGCTCGGTGCGCAGCAGTCGCCAGCCCCGCCGCAGCAGGAACGGCACAGGCTTGCGGGCCTCCCGCAGGTCCCGTGCCAGTCGGCGGCGGAACGTCGTGGTGGGGCGGCCCCGTAGGCAGAGGGCGTCGGCGAGGAGGCCCAGGTCTCGGCAGCGGCGGACGACGTCCGCCGCGAAGATGCCCTCGGCGAGGAAGAGCGGTGCGCCGTCGAGCTCCATCCGGCTCGTGCCGGTGCGCGAGCTGGTGGAGATGTCGTACACCGGTACGTCGGTGCACCCGACCGTGCAGAGTTCGGTGATCGCCCGCACCGCGGCGTCGGCGTCCCAGGACAGCGGGGAGTCCCAGTCCACGTCACGGGAACCGGGCACCAGGGGCAGGGTGGGGTCGTCGTGTTCCTTGTAGAAGTCGTCCAGGCACAGCACGGGCAGCCCGCTGCGTGCGGCGAACGAGGACTTTCCGGAGCCGGAGGGGCCCGTGATCAGGACGACGCGGGCGGGTGACGGCGATATGTCGGGGAGGGAACTCACGAGAGTCCAGTGTGCGGCATTCCCGGGCGCCTGCCGACCCCGCGGGTCGGCTTTGCGGCCCGACCACGCCCTCAACTACGCTTCGTGAGTCCTTGATTACCCATCTCGCATCCCCGGGCGGCACCCATGGCAGATCAGCAGGACCACTCTCCCCGTCAGGCTCCCCCCGTCCCGCGCGCCCTGCTGCGTGCGGGACTCGCCCTCGGCGCGGTCGGCATGGCCTTCGGGGCGGGGGCGACCACCGCCGCCGCGGCTCCGGAGGCGCCCGCGCCCGACGCGGGGGCCCAGCCCTCCACGGTCGGCCGGTTGGACGCGCAGGCCGCGGGGCGGGCCCTCGCCGACACCGTCGGGTACGTGACCGGCCCGCTCACCGCGATGCAGCTCAACCCGCTCGCGGGCACCGGGGTGGACCCGCTCGCCAACGGCGTCGGCACCCAGGTCGCCGACTTCAAGCCGCTGTCCACCACCGCGCTCACCGCCCCGCTGGCGCGCGGCGACTCGCTGGGCGAACTGCCCGTGGTGGGCCCGCTCACCGGGCGGGCGACGGGGCTGTTGGCCGGGCGCTGAGGTCGGGGCCGGGGCCTATCCTCCCCCGGGAGCATCCAGCCCTTCGAGCAGGGCCGAGACCTCCAGGGAGTGCTGGAGACGGGGCCCGAAGAGGGTGGGCTCGGCCTCCGCCAGGGCGCGGTGGCGCTCGTTGGCCTCCTCGATCACGGCCAGGGCCTCCGCTCGGCGCCCCACCACCGCCAGGTCCGTGGAGAAGTTGAGCAGGGACTGGGCCAGGTTGGGCAGGTGGGCGTCCGGACTGGTCTCCGCCAGGGCGCGGTAGTGACCGGTGGCCTCCTCGCTGGCGGCCAGGGCCTCCGCGTGCCGTTTCACCGCCCCCAGGCCGGCGGAGAGGTTCAGCAGGGACATCGCCAGACCGGGCAGGTGGGCGTCCGGGTTGGCCTCGGCCAGGGCGCGGTAGTGGTCGGTCGCGCTCTCGCTGTGGGCGAGGGCCTCGTCCCGTCGTCCCGCGCGGCGCATGTCCACGGAGAGGTTGTTGAGGGCCATCGCCAGGTCGGGCAGATAGATGCCAGGGTCGGCCTCGGCGAGGGTGCGGTAGTGGGCGGTCGCCTCCTCGATGCGGGCGAGGGCCTCCTCCTGCCGTCCCAGCTCCCCCAGGCAGACGGAGAGGTTGTTGAGGGCCATCGCCAGGTCGGGCAGATGGGCGTCGGGACTGCCTCCGGCGAGGGTGCGGTAGTGGGTGGTCGCCTCCTCGACGTGCGGAAGGGCTTCGCGGGGCCGTCCCAACCGCCCCAGGTCCACGGAGAGGTTGCTGAGCGACTTGGCGAGGTCGGCCAGGTGCGCGTCCGGGTTCGCCTCGGCCAGGGTGCGGCGGATGTCGGTGGCCTCCCGGACGGCGGCCAGGGCCTCCCCCCGCCTACCGAGCGCGCTCAGCTCCACCGAGAGGTTGTTGAGGGAGACCGCGAGGTCCGGCAGGTAGGTGCCCGGGTCCCGCTCGGCCAGTGCGCGGCGGATGTCGACGGCCTCCCGTACCGGGCCGAGGGCCTCCTCCCGCCGTCCCAGCTCCCCCAGCTCCACGGACAGGTTGTTGAGGGAGGCGGACAGGTCGGACAGGTAGGAGTCCGGGTCCCGTTCGGCCAGGGCGCGGCGGATGTCGATGGACTCCCGGATGACGGGCACCGCCTCCTTCCTCCGGCCCACCTTCCCCAGCCGGGTGCCCAAGTTGTTCAGGGCGGTGGCACGGTGGCGCAGGTAGGAGTCCGGGTCCCGCTCGGCCAGGGCACGGTAGTGGTGGGCCGCCTCTTCGATGGCGGTGAGGGCCTCGTCCCGCCGTCCCACCTCCCCCAGTCGGATGGCGAGGTTGTTCAGGGCACGGGCGAGGTCGGGCAGGTGGGCGTCCGGGTCCTGCTCGGCCAGGGCGCGTTGCCGTGCGCAGACGGTGCGGGCGAGCCGGGCGGCGGTGACGGCCAGCCGTTGGCTGCTGGGGGGCAGTCTCCTGGACAGCACGGCGAGTTCGTCCAGGGGGAGGGCCGGGTCCTCGCCGAGGGCCCCCAGGGCGGCGACGAGGGGAGCGGGGTGGTTGCTGCGGGTGGCGGTGGCGACGATCTGCGCGGCCCGTGTCCGGTGGTGGCGGACGCACAGGTCGGTGAGGTGGCCGTCGAGACGGGGGAGGCCGGGGTGGGCGGCTGCGCGGCTGTAGACGGTGAGGAGTTGGGCCGCCTGGGCGTCGTCGGCGCCGTCCAGGAGGTGGTCGGCGAGGGCGGGGTCGGCGGTGAGGACGTGGCCGGCGTGGCGTTCGGCCAGCCGGTCGGGCTGGAGGCTGCCCCAGGGCGGCGCGCCCGGTCCGCTGGTGGTGGGGTACAGGGCGGCGAGCCAGGCGGTGACCCGGTCGCGGCGGTCGCGGGGCTGGTCGGCGAGGGCCGGCAGGCGTGACCAGAGCCGGTCGGCGGCCTCGCGGTCGCCGGCGCCGCTGAGGTGGGCGGCGGCCAGCGCGGACTCCAGGGTGGTGGCGCTCAGGGCGGGCGTGAGGCCCCGGGCGGCGGCGTTCTGCCGCCAGTACCGGCGTTCGTGGCCCAGGAGCCGGTCCTCCACCGCGTCGGCGCCGCCCGGCGCCGCGTCCCCCTCGGGTCCTGGGGCGTGCGGTGTCCAGGAGGTCGGCGAGCGCGGTCATGTGCAGGGTGAGGGCATTGGCGTACGCGTCCTGGTCCAGGCACCGCGACGGGGTCGGGAGGGCCGTGACGGGGTCGGTCATGCCGTCGACCAGGGGGAGGGCCGCGGTGAGCGCGCGGACGACCTCGCGGTAGTGGTCGGGCCGTCGGTCGGGGTCGTCCTCCAGCGGGGCGAGGCGGTGGACCCGTGCGGTGGCCAGGTGGTCCTCGGCGACCCGGTCCGCGCCGGCCGCCTCCCGCCACCAGTCGCCGTCCGTGCGGGCCAGCAGCAGGAGCTTCAACGGGCTGGTGCCGGGGTGTTCGGCGGCGGCCTCGACCAGGGCCGCGAGCTGGTCGGTGCGGACCTCGGCGTAGTCGAGGACGACCAGCAGCGGACGGGCGGCGTGCCGCACCCCGTGCAGAGCGTCCGCGGTCGCCCGGGCGCGGGGCCACAACGCCGTCCAGCCCTCGGCGGCGAGCCGGCCTGCGAGGTGGTGGGCGAGGCGCGTCTTGCCCTGTCCACCGGGCCCGTGCAGCAGCCAGGCGCCGAAGCCGCCGAGCCCGCACCAGGCGGTCAGCTCCGTGAGGAGGGCCTCCCGCCCGTGGAAGGGGACCACCTGCCGCCCCGGGTCCAGCAGTGCCGCGGGGGTGGCCGCCCCGCGGCGGGCGGCCGGGTCGTGTGCGGGGTCGGCGAGGTCCTGGAACTCCACCGCCTCCGGTCCGCCCGCAGGTGCTCCGCCGTGCTCGGCGAGGGCCGCCCGGAAGGCGGGATCGTGGTGGAGGACGTAGGCGGGCACCAGGTTCAGCCGGCCGTGCCCGGAGTGCGCGCGGTCGGCGGCCACCACACCGGTCAACAGCCGGCCGCAGAACACGGCCGCTCCCGACAGCCCGCCCCAGGGCGAAGCGCCGTCCGCGGTGTCCCACCGCGGCGGACGCTGGTCCAGGTCCATCACGTACTGGTCGTTCACGAACCCGCTGCCCGGGTTCACCCGGCCCGTCAACTGCACGGCCTCCACCGCGAGGTGGGGCCGTTGGGCCTCGTCCGGGACGCCCCGGGTCTCGCACCGGGCGCCCGGCCGGTCGGTGACCAGGCGGCCCCAGCGCACCGGTGCGCCGGGCGGTCGCCAGTGCGGCGAGTCGTCCACCAGGACCAGTGCGGCGTCGTCCCGGCCGCCCGGGGTGCCGGCGTACACGACGGTGCCGTGCGCCGCGCCCGTGCCGCCCGGGGCGAACACCTCCACCCGGCCCCCGACCGGTCCGGTGACGTGCGCGGAGGCCAGCACCAGCCCGCCGCCCACCGCGTGGCCCGAGCCGGGTCCGCCCGGCCCGGTCACCGCGGCGAGACGGACCTGTTCCACCTTCGGCCTCCTCCGGCCCCGTCCTGACCGCTGCCCGTGGCCGGGCGCGGTGTCATCCGATGCGCCGGGAGGCGTCCCCGGGGCCGGCGGGACGGGAGCGGGTGGAGCCCACCCGGACGTCGGTGCCGTCGGGGCGCTGGGGGGTGAGGGTGAAGGACACCCGGTGGGTGCGGGTCCGGGAGCCGCCCGCCTCGGCCTCGGCGCCGACCGCCCACAGGGAGAATCCGGACTTCGCCCGCGCGTCGGCGCGCACCTCGACCTCGAACTCCATCTCCACGGGCCCCACCGTGAACACCAGCTCCGGTTCGGTTCCGGCCCGGGCCGCGGCCTCCAGCAACTCGTCCCGCACCGCCGCCACCGCGTCCGCCAGAGGAACGTCCACCGGCCCCACCCCCGTCATCGATCCTGACGAACCGTCACATGCGGCTGGACGCGGGGGAACCGGTGCACGGTTCCGCCCGCCGGAGCTTCTGTCCCCCATCCCCTCCGCGCCGCCGCTGTTCGTGCCGGTGGCGGGCCCGGCACGTAATTCGCTGGCGCCCGGGGCGCCCCGCGGCCAGCCTGGACCCGTGGAACCCCAGTTCGAGATTCGCGCCCTGCACACCGAGACCACCGTCACCGTCTACCAGGCGTACCCGCCCGAGATCGGGTTGCCGACCGCGCGGGACGGCCGCTTCCCCACGCTGTGGCGACGGGGCCGGATGACCTGGATCAAGCCCTCGTTCCTGTGGATGATGTACCGCTGCGGCTGGGGCGCCAAGGAGGGCCAGCAGACCGTCCTGGCGGTCGAGATCAGCCGCGAGGGCTTCGAGTGGGCGCTTGCCCGGGCGTGCCTGTCGCACTACGCGGCCGGGGTGCACGCCGACCGCGAGGACTGGCAGCGGCAGTTGCGGCGGGCTCCGACCCGGGTGCAGTGGGACCCCGAACGCGATCCGCAGCTGCGGCCGTTGCCGTACCGGTCGCTGCAACTCGGGCTCGCCGGGGAGGCCGCGCACCGTTACGCGGACGAGTGGATCGTCTCCGTCGCCGAGGTCACCCCGCTCGCCCGCGAGGTGCACGCGGCGGTGCGGGACGGGGACCTCGACGCCGCACGGCAGCTGTTGCCCGTCGAGCGGCCCTACCCGGTGCCGGAGGGGCTGTTGGACCGCCTGTGTCCCTCGGGGGGCTGAACGCACCGCGGCCCCGTGCTCCCCGCGGAGGGGGGCCGGGGCCGCGGGCGCGCGGGACTCAGTACGCGGAGCCGGAGGCGCCCAGCGAACCGGTGGGGTGCCACACGGTCTTGGTCTCCAGGAAGGCGGTCAGCCGGCGGGTGCCCGGGTCGGCGGACCAGTCCTCGGGGCGGGGGCGCAGCACCCGCTTGAGGTTGTCGGCCGCGGCGGCCTCCAGGGTGGTGGCCAGTTCGGGGTCGGCGCCGGTCAGGTCGATCGCGTTGACGTCGGCGTGCGCGGCGAGCGGGGCGGCGAGCTCAGCCGTCCGCCCGGAGAGCAGGTTCACCGTGCCGCCCGGGACGTCGGAGGTGGCCAGCACCTCGCCGAGGGAGAGCGCGGGCAGCGGGGCGCGCTCGCTGGTGACGACCACCGCCGTGTTGCCGCCGGCGAGCACCGGGGCGAGCACCGACACCAGTCCCAGCAGCGAGGACTCCTGCGGGGCGAGCACCGCGACCACTCCGGTCGGCTCGGGGGAGGACAGGTTGAAGAACGGGCCCGCCACGGGGTTGCCGCCGCCCGCGACCTGCGCGATCTTGTCGGTCCAGCCGGCGTACCAGACCCAGCGGTCCACGGCCGCGTCGACCCGGGTGGCCGCCTTCGACTTCGACAGGCCCTCCGCGTCGGCTACCTCCCGGACGAACTGCTCCCGGCGGCCCTCCAACATCTCCGCCACGCGGTAGAGGACCTGGCCGCGGTTGTAGGCGGTCGCCCCCGACCAGCGGCCGAACGCCTTGCGGGCGGCGACCACCGCGTCCCGGGCGTCCTTGCGGGACGCCAGCGGGGCGTTGGCCAGCCAGGTGCTCTCCTTGGAGTCGGTCACCTCGTACACCCGCCCGCTCTCGCTCCGGGGGAACGCGCCCCCCACGAACAGCTTGTAGGTCTTGAAGACGCCGAGTCGGCCGTTGTCAGACATCGAGGTACGCCTCCAGACCGTGCCGGCCGCCCTCGCGGCCGTGGCCCGACTCCTTGTACCCGCCGAACGGCGAGGTGGGGTCGAACTTGTTGAACGTGTTGGACCAGATGACCCCGGCCCGCAGCTTGTTGGCCACGGCGAGGATGCGGGAACCCTTCTCGGTCCAGATGCCCGCGGAGAGTCCGTAGGGGGTGTTGTTGGCCTTGGCGACGGCCTCGTCCGGGGTGCGGAAGGTCAGCACCGACAGGACCGGGCCGAAGATCTCGTCCCGGGCCACCGCATGCGCCTGGGTGACGTCGGTGAACACGGTCGGCGCGAACCAGTACCCGGCGGCGGGCAGTTCGCAGGGCGCGGTCCAGCGCTCGGCGCCCTCCGCCTCGCCGCGCTCGGTCAACGCGGTGATCCGGGCCAGTTGTTCGGCGGAGTTGATGGCGCCGATGTCGGTGTTCTTGTCCAGCGGGTCGCCGAGCCGCAGGGTGGTCAGCCGCCGCTTCAGCGCGTCCACCACCTCGTCGTGCACGGACTCCTGCACCAGCAGCCGCGAGCCGGCGCAGCACACCTGGCCCTGGTTGAAGAAGATGCCGTTCACGATGCCCTCGACGGCCTGGTCGACGGGGGCGTCGTCGAAGACGATGTTGGCGCCCTTGCCGCCGAGTTCCAGGGTCAGCTTCTTGTCGGTACCGGCGACCGTGCGGGCGATCTCCTTGCCGACCGCGGTGGAGCCGGTGAACGCGACCTTGTTCACGTCCGGGTGCGCCACCAGCGCGGCGCCGGCGTCCCCGTAACCGGGCAGGACGTTGACCACGCCCCTGGGCAGCCCGGCCTGACGGCAGATGTCGGCGAAGAACAGCGCGGAGAGCGGGGTGGTCTCGGCGGGCTTCAGCACCACGGTGTTGCCGGTGGCGAGCGCCGGGGCGATCTTCCACGCCAGCATCAGCAGCGGGAAGTTCCACGGGATGACCTGGCCGGCGACGCCCAGCGGCTTCGGGTCGGGGCCGTAGCCGGCATGACCCAACTTGTCGGCCCAGCCGGCGTAGTAGAAGAAGTGCGCGGCGACCAGCGGCAGGTCGACGTCCCGGGTCTCCCGGATCGGCTTGCCGTTGTCGAGGGTCTCCAGCACGGCCAGTTCCCGGCTGCGCTCCTGGATCAGCCGGGCGATCCGGAACAGGTACTTGGCGCGTTCCGCGCCCGGCAGCGCCGACCAGGTGCCGAACGCCTTGCGGGCGGCCTGTACGGCGCGCTCCACGTCGGCGGTGCCCGCCCGGGCTACCTCGGAGAGCACCTCCTCGGTGGACGGCGAGGCGGTGGTGAAGGCCCGGCCGTCCGCGGCGTCGGCGAACTCGCCGTCGATGAAGAGGCCGTAGGAGGGCGCGAGGTCGACGACCGCGCGCGACTCGGGCGCGGGCGCGTACGCGAAGAGGTCGGTCATGGTGATCAGTCCACCGTCACGTAGTCGGGGCCGGAGTAGCGGCCGGTCGCCAGTTTCTGGCGCTGCATCAGCAGGTCGTTGAGCAGGGACGAGGCGCCGAACCTGAACCAGTCGCTGGTCAGCCAGTCCGGGCCGACCGTCTCGTTCACCAGCACCAGGAACTTGATCGCGTCCTTGGTGGTGCGGATGCCACCGGCGGGCTTCACGCCGACCTGCACGCCGGTGCGGGCCCGGAAGTCGCGGACCGCCTCCAGCATCAGCAGGGTGTTCGCGGGGGTGGCGTTGACGGCGACCTTGCCGGTCGAGGTCTTGATGAAGTCGGCGCCGGCGAGCATGCCGAGCCAGGAGGCGCGGCGGATGTTGTCGTACGTGGACAGTTCGCCGGTCTCGAAGATGACCTTCAGCCGGGCGCTGCCGCACGCCTCCTTCACGGCGCGGATCTCCTCGTACACCGTGAGGTAGCGGCCGGCGAGGAAGGCGCCCCGGTCGATGACCATGTCGATCTCGTCCGCCCCCGCCGCGACCGCGTCCCGCACGTCGGCGAGCTTCACCGCCAGCGCGGCGCGGCCCGCGGGGAAGGCGGTGGCCACCGAGGCGACCTTGATCCCGGTGCCGGCGACCGCCGCCCTGGCGGTCTCCACCCTGTCCGGGTACACGCAGACCGCCGCGACCCGCGGGGCGTTTGGCGCGGTGGGATCGGGGTGCGCCGCCTTCGCGCCGAGGGCCCGGACCTTGCCCGGGGTGTCGGCGCCCTCCAACGTGGTGAGGTCGATCATCGAGATCGCCAGGTCGATGGCGTACGCCTTCGCCGTGGTCTTGATCGAACGGGTGCCGAGGGAGGCGGCGCGGGCTTCGAGGCCCACCGCGTCCACGCCCGGCAGACCGTGCAGGAAACCGCGCAGGGCCGTTTCCGACGCGGTGACGTGCGCGAGCGGGTGATCGTCCGGGGTGCGTGCGGCGGGCCCGGCCGGGCCGAGGGGACCGGTGGCCGTCGGCTCTGGGGGCGGAATCGTGGGCATGGTCACGAGCTGAGCATATCTACGCGCGTAGTAGCTGTACAGGGTGAGGTGTAAGGGGTGGGATCGGGACACTTCGGGCGGGCCGGAAAGGATGCTCCCCCGGACCGGCGGGGCCCGCCCGACCGCGGGTCCCGGGCTCCGGAACCGCGTGGAACGGGAAGAGCCGTCTTGTTACGGTGGGGCCATGGCTTTCCTCTTCTTCGTCTGAGTCCGGGCACGGCCCCCGCCGCCGTTTCTGCTGCCCGTCGACCTTTCGCACGCCCAGGGAAAGCCCCATGCGCGAACGCGCCCGCACCGTCCTGCCCGCCCCCGCTGCGGCGGCACAGCTCTCCGTCGCCTCCCTCACCAAGTCGTACGGCACCCGGACCGTCCTCGACCAGGTCTCCTTCACCGTCCGCCCGGGCGAGAAGGCCGCCGTCATCGGCGAGAACGGCTCCGGCAAGTCCACCCTGCTGCGGCTGCTCGCCGGCGCCGAGGCACCGGACGCCGGGGAGGTCACCGTCTGCTTCCCCGGCGGAACCGGCCACCTCGCCCAGACCCTCGACCTCGACCCGAACCGCACCGTGCAGGACGCCGTCGACCTCGCCCTGAGCGAGCTGCGCGACCTGGAGCGCGGGCTCCGCGCGGCGGAGGAGACCCTCGCCGCCGCATCGGAGGAGGAACTCGCCGCCTACGGCGAACTGCTGACCGCCTACGAAGAACACGACGGATACCGGGCGGACGCCCGGGTGGACGCCGCCCTGCACGGGCTCGGACTGGGGCGGATCACCCGGGAGCGCCGGCTCGGCTCGCTCTCCGGCGGGGAGCAGTCGCGCCTCGCGCTCGCCTGCTGCCTGGCCGCCGCCCCCGAACTGCTGCTCCTGGACGAACCGACGAACCACATCGCCCTCGACCTGGTCGAGGACCTCCTCACGGCGCTCGCGACGTACCCCGGAGCCGTGGTCGCGGTCGCGCACGACCGCGCCTTCCGGGAGCGCTTCCCCGCCGAACGGCTGGCACTGCGCGCCGGCCGTCGGCACTGAGCGCCCGGCACCGCCCCACCGTCGACCCACTGCACGAGAACGAACCATGACCACCTTCCTGACCCCGCACCAGCGCGCCGACCGCACCGCCGCCGCCGTCGAGGCGGCCGTCGCGGCCGGGCGCGGGCTCGGCCTGACCGTCACCGGGCCCGCGGTGCTCCACGACCTCTTCTCGGTCGTCGTCCACCTGGCCCCCTCGCCGGTCGTGGCCCGCATTCCCACCGTCCTGCCCCGCCCGGACGACCTCGCCGCCCTCGCCCGCCGTCAGCAGGACGAACTGGACGTCACCCGGTGGCTGGCCGACCGGAACGTGCCCGTGATCGCGCCCAGCCCGCTGGTGCCGTGCGCACCCGTGCAGCGCGACGGGTTCTCGATGACCTTCTGGCCGTTCGTCGAGGAGGCCCGGGACGAGGAACCCGACTACGTCGCGAACGCGGAGAGCACCGCGGACCTGCACGCGGCGCTGCGCGCCTACCCCGGCCGCCTGGAGTTCCTGTCCGCGGCCGACCCGCGGTCCATCACGGACGGCCTCGCCCTGCTCGACCGGCATCCCGACCTGATCGGCGCGGCCGATCTGGACCGCGCCCGCCGTGAGTGGCACCTCCTGGAGCCCCTCGTCCGCTCGCGCAGCGCCTTCGAGGCCCGGTTCCCTGGCGTCGACCTCCAACCCGTCCACGGCGACTCCCCGCCCGCGAACGTCTTCAAGGCGGTGGACGGAGACCTCCACGCCGACTTCGAACTGGTCACCCTGGGGCCCGTCGAATGGGACCTGGCCGCCCTCGGACCCGAGCACCGGGCCGCCTACGACCGCGGCGCGCGCCGCAACGGCACCAGGCCGCTCGACCGGCAGGTCCTCGACTTCGTCGACGCCGTGGGCATGCTGCGGGTCATCGCCACCCTCACCCTGGTCCCGCAGCTCCCCGAACTGCTGGAGTACCTCCGGCCCGCGGTCGACCACTGGCGGACGACGCCCTTTGCCGCCGGCCCGGAGGACTGACCGCGTCGTCAGCGTCGGTACACCTGCACCCCGGCCACCTCGTAGGAGAGCTCGGAGACGTGCTCCTCCGGAGCCGGGTGGTAGTGCCCGGCGCACACCGAGAGGTTGACGATGAGGTACGCGCGCCAGCGCCACCCCACCCCGCGCCGGTCGGCGTGGGCGCGCTCCCCGTTCACCCACCACACCACCGACCGGGGACCGAACTCCACCGTCAGGTCGATCCAGCGGCCCGGTCCGATCGAGGGGGCGCGGTGGTAGTGGTGCCCCCCGCGCACCCTGTTCGACAACTCCAGCAGGTCCGGGTTGTCGGGGTGGTACTCGAAGACGTCGATCTCCTGGTCCCCGTCCCGCCAGGTCCAGATGGCCGGCCAGGCGCCCGCCCCGACCGGCAGTCGCACCCGGGCCGTCAGGACGTCCCCGGTCCGGAGCGCGAACCCCTCCGCACTGCCCTCGGTGGTCAGCAGGCCCGCGTTCCACAGGCCGTCGTGGCGGCGCGTCGCCCGGAAGGTGCCGGTGCGGGCGTACGAGGGGTCCGCCACCAGGTGGTCCAGCTTGTCGTCGCCCGGATTGATCGGGCCGCCCCCGGGATACGCCCAGGTGCGGCCCGCCACCCACTGGGCGGTGGAGGTGAAGTCGGCGGTGAAGACCGGGGTGCCGGTCGTCCGGGGCGCGCGGGCGGCGGGGGGCGGTCGCAGTCGGCCGTACAGCCGGGCGAAGGCGTCGATGAGCACGTCACTCCTCTCCGGAACGGGTGCTTCCGGGAGGTTCTGCCCGAGCTCCGGCCACCCATGCGCAGTGCGGTGACGTTTCGCCTGCAATTCATCACATGGAGTGACGATACGGTGAACGGAGTGGTGGACGGGGTGCGGGGGATCAGCTCACCGCGAGCAGGACCGCCAACAGCACGGCACCCGCCGCCGAGGGGGCCATCACCTCGTACGCCCAGCGCACCACCGGGCGCCCCTGCGCGGACGCGGCGCCCCCGCGCCGCTCCGCCAGCTCCCTCAGGTCCTCCACCACCTGGTCGGAGGGCGAACGGACCTGCGAGGCGGTGAGGCTGGTACGGCCCGAGGGATCGTCCATCGCCGCCCTGCTCTGCTGCCGGGCCGCCTTCTTGCGGGCCCGTAGCGACACCGGCACCGCCCAGAGCTGGTACTTCACCCCGGCGTCGTCGAAGACCTCGTTGGAGTAGCCCGCCCGCAGGTTTCCGACGCTCGCCCAGGGCAGGACGATCGTCCGGAACGGATTGCGGATGCGCAGCCGGTCCTCGTTCACGAAGACCGCGGGCCGCAGCGTGTACGCCACCACCAGCGGAGCCAGGAACAACAGGGCCGCGAGCGCCAGCCAGGGGGCGGTGCCCGCCCCGCGCACCACGGCGTCCACCCCGAGCCAGCCCCCCAGCACGAGCAGCAGCACACCGCTCGCGATGCCGGCGGAGGAACGGAAGACCCGGTCCTTGTAGGGCGGCTCCTCCTGGTTCCCCGCGGCGGACGACGCGGGAGTGGGGCGATCGGGACTCGTCATACGAACGATTCTGCCCCACCTGGCCGGAACCGGGCGTCGGCACCCGGGGCCGTCCGGCGCAGGGCGCCGTCCGCACGGGTCACCAGCCGGTGTGGACGAAGGGCTCCACCCGGGCCTCCAGCCAGAGCAGGCACCCCCAGGCCAGCACGGAGAGCGCGGCCAGCGCCGCCGTCAGGGCGGCGGCGAGGGAGGCCGCCGCGGGCCAGGGCTCCGCCCGGCGGTCCAGGGCCGCCCGGGCCAGCCACCAGACGGTGAGGGTGAGCGCCGGCACCCCGAACAGCATCAGCGGCAGCTCCCCGTACACCAGGCTGAGGTCCCGCTCGCCCTCGAAGGCGCCGTGGATCCCGGGTCCCGCACCGTGCAGCCACACGGCCAGCCCGACCGCGCCCGCCACCACCGCCACCAGACATCCGGCGACGGCACCGGACGGGTCGTCCGGAGGGTCCTCGACCTCGGCCCCGGCACCGTCGTAGGAGTAGTGGTCTTTCTGCCCGTTCTGCTCGTGCTCCCGCATGCTCCCGATGACGCCTGGGCCCCGCGAGGAGTTCCTGAACCGCCGAGCCTCCTCCGGCTCGGGCCGGCAAGCTCCGCGCTGACCTGCGGATGCGTGCTCCGCCCCGTCGTACGTCCCCGTGGGCGGCGGGACCGCCCACGGGAACGGGTTCAGATCCCGGCCGCCCGCGCCAGGTCGCGCTTGAGCTCCGCCAGCAGCGCGTCCGCTTCGGCGCGGGCCCGCGGCAGGTCCGCGGAGGAGGCCACCGGCACCACGGCCTCCAGGTAGCACTTCAGCTTCGGCTCGGTGCCGCTGGGGCGCACGATCACCCGGGCGCCGTCCAGGGCGTAGCGCAGTCCGTCGGTCGGGGGCAGCGCCCCGGTGCCGTGGGCCAGGTCCTCGGCCCGGAGCACCGCCCGGCCCGCCAAGGCCGTCGGCGGCTGGGCGCGCAGGGTGCGCATCGCGTCCGCGATCACCGTCAGGTCGGCCACCCGGACGGAGAGCTGGTCGGTGGCGTGCACCCCGTGCTCCACCGCGAGGTCGTCCAGCAGGTCGAGCAGGGTCCGGCCGCGCTCCTTCAGCTCCGAGGCCAACTCGGTGATCAGCAGCGCCGCGGTGATGCCGTCCTTGTCCCGCACGCCCTCCGGGTCGACGCAGTAGCCGAGCGCCTCCTCGTAGCCGTACCGCAGGCCGTCCACCCGGGCGATCCACTTGAAGCCGGTCAGCGTCTCCTCGTGGCCGAGGCCCGCCGCGGCGGCGATCCGCCCCAGCAGCGAGGACGAGACGATCGACTCGGCGAACACCCCGCGCACGCCCCGGCGCACCAGGTGCGCCGCGAGCAGGGCGCCCACCTCGTCGCCGCGCAGCATGCGCCAGCGCTCGCCCGCCGGGTCCTCGGGCACGGCCACCGCGCAGCGGTCCGCGTCCGGGTCGTTGGCGATCACCAGGTCCGGCCGGACGGCCCGGGCCGTCCGGAAGGCCAGGTCCATCGCGCCGGGTTCCTCCGGGTTGGGGAAGGCGACGGTGGGGAACTCCGGGTCCGGCTCGGCCTGTTCGACCACCAGCACCGGGGCGGGGAAGCCGGCCCGGGCGAACGCGGCCAGCGCCACGTCCTTGCCCACCCCGTGCATCGCCGTGTAGACGGTCCGGGCGGTGCGCGCCGAGTCGGGGGCGAGCACCGCGTCGGTCCGGGCCAGGTACGCCGCCACGACCTCGTCGCCCAGGGTCGTCCAGCCCTCCTCCGGGCGCGGCACCCCGGCGAGCGGGCCCACCGCCGCGATCCGTTCGGCGATGCCGGTGTCCGCCGGCGGCACGATCTGGGAGCCGTCGCCCAGGTAGACCTTGTAGCCGTTGTCCCGGGGCGGGTTGTGGCTCGCCGTCACCTCGACGCCGGCGACCGCCCCGAGGTGCCGGATCGCGTACGCCAGCACCGGGGTGGGCAGCGGGCGGGGCAGTACCGCGGCCCGCAGGCCGGCGCCGACCAGCACCGCGGCGGTGTCGCGCGCGAAGTCCGCGGACTTGTGGCGGGCGTCGTAGCCGATGACGACCAGACCGTCCGGGTGGCCCTCGTCCTTCAGGTACGCGGCCAGGCCCGCGGCGGCCCGGATCACCACGGCCCGGTTCATCCGCATCGGGCCCGCCCCCAGCTCGCCGCGGAGCCCCGCGGTGCCGAACTGGAGGGTGCCGGCGAAGCGGTCGGCCAACTCGGCGCCCGCCTCCGCCGCCCCGGGCCCCTCCAGCCGGGCCAGCAGGTCGGTCAGCTCCGCCCGGGTCTGCGGGTCCGGGTCCTCGGCCAGCCAGGTACGGGCACGGGTGGTCAGCTCGGCGTCCTGCACGGTTCTGCCTCTCGGGGGTGTGTCCGGGTGGGCGGTGCCCACGCTGTCAGATGCGGCCCAGCACCCGGGTGAGCAGGGCGCCCATCCGCGCGGCGGAGTCCCGGCCGGCCTGGAGCACCTCCTCGTGGTTGAGGGGCTCGCCGGTCATCCCGGCGGCGAGGTTGGTCACCAGCGAGATCCCGAGCACCTCGGCGCCCGCCTCGCGGGCGGCGATCGCCTCCAGCACGGTGGACATGCCGACCAGGTCGGCGCCGATGGTGCGGGCCATCCGGATCTCGGCGGGCGTCTCGTAGTGCGGACCGGTGACCTGGAGGTAGACGCCCTCCTCCAGCGTGGGGTCGATCTCCTTGCACAGGGCGCGCAGCCGCGGCGAGTAGAGGTCCGTGAGGTCCACGAAGTTCGCCCCGACGATCGGGGAGGTGGCCGTGAGGTTGATGTGGTCGCTGATCAGCACCGGCTGACCGGGACGCATGCCCTCGCGCAGACCGCCGCACCCGTTGGTCAGCACGATCGTCCCGCAGCCCGCGGCGGCCGCGGTGCGGACCGCATGCGCGACGGGGGCGACGCCGTGGCCCTCGTAGTAGTGCGTCCGGCCCAGGAACACCAGGGCGCGCTTCTCGCCGATACGGTACGAGCGGACCCGTCCGCCGTGGCCCGCGACCGCGGGCGGCGGGAAGCCGGGGAGGTCCGTCACCGGGAACTCGTGCTCGGGCTCGCCCAGGGCGTCGACCGCCGGGGCCCAGCCGGAACCCATGACGAGGGCCACGTCGTGGGTGTCCGAACCGGTCAGCTTGCGCAGGCGGGCGGCAGCGGTCTCCGCAGCGGAGTACGGGTCGCCCTGGATGTCGTCCGGAAGAAGAGATGCGTTCACGCCGCTGAGCGTAGCCCGGATTCGCCTACGCGCGTAGACCTGTGTCCCGCCACGTCCCGATCGTTGCCTTGTTGTTGCTGGCCCGCGGCACCCGGCGTCCCGCCCAGGGAGGAGCGCCCCGACGCACCCGCAGGGTCGGGGCCGGCCGGTGCGCCCCGAGCCCTCGGGGGCGCGGTGTCGCCCGCCGTCCCGCGGGGACGGGGCGGCCCGGTGCCCCTCGGTCGGGGGGTGCCGGGAACCGTGCGGGGACCCGCCGTCAGCAGGGTCGCTTGCGGAGCTCCATCACGTAGTCGTGGGGCGCCCCCGCCGACTCCGCGGCGTCCGCGAGCTCGCCGAGGTAGCGGGCGGACGGCAGTCCGCCCTCGTACCCGTTGAGCACGTACACCCAGGCGGGTTCCTCCGCGTCCAGGGTGTGCACCCGCACCCGCATCCGGCGGTAGATGTCGAGCCCGACGCCCTCCCACCGGTCCATGGAGTCCTCGTCCATGGGGGCGATGTCGTACAGGGCGACGAAGACCTGGGAGCGGGGGGCCTCGACGATGGTCGCGAGGGCGCCCTCCCACCCCATGTGCTCGCCCCCGAAGGTCAGCCGCCAGCCGTTGAGCCATCCGGTGGCGCGCAGCGGCGAGTGCGGTGCGCGGCGCGTCATGAGCCGCGCGTCGAGATTGCCGGCGTACGCGGCGTAGAGCGACATGAGGTCGAGGGTACGGCAGGTGCGCCCGCTGCCCCTCCCGTATCGGAGGGGCCCCTCTGAAGAGGGAGGGTGGGAAAAACGGGCCCCGGGGGGCGCATGTTTTGAAGCGTGCGGGACAATGGGGTACGTGACTCGGATCGTGATCATCGGTGGTGGACCCGGCGGCTATGAAGCGGCGCTGGTCGCCGCGCAGCTCGGCGCGGAGGTGACCGTCGTGGACTGCGACGGTCTGGGCGGGGCGTCGGTGCTGACCGACTGCGTGCCGTCGAAGACGTTGATCGCGACCGCCGAGGTGATGACCACCTTCGACTCGTCGTACGAGGAACTGGGGATCATCGTCGCCGACGACACCCCCCACGTGGACTCGCCGGCGCGCGTGGTCGGCGTGGACCTCGGCAAGGTCAACCGACGGGTGAAGCGGCTGGCGCTCGCGCAGTCGCACGACATCACCGCCTCCGTCACCCGGGCCGGTGCCCGGGTGCTGCGCGGCCGGGGCCGGCTGGAGGGCCAGCAGGCGCTGGACGGCAGCCGGACCGTCGTGGTGACCGCCGCCGACGGCACCGAGGAGCGGCTGACCGCGGACGCCGTGCTGATCGCGACCGGCGGGCACCCCCGGGAGCTGCCCGACGCCCAGCCGGACGGTGAGCGCATCCTCAACTGGACGCAGGTCTACGACCTCGCCGAGCTGCCCGCGGAGCTGATCGTGGTCGGTTCCGGCGTCACCGGCGCCGAGTTCGCCGGCGCCTACCAGGCGCTCGGCTCCCGGGTCACCCTGGTCTCCAGCCGGGACCGGGTGCTGCCCGGCGAGGACCCCGACGCCGCGGCCGTCCTGGAGGACGTGTTCCGCCGGCGCGGCATGAACGTGATGGCCCGCTCCCGCGCCGAGTCCGCCAAGCGGGTCGGCGACCGGGTCGAGGTCACCCTGTCGGACGGCCGGGTCATCAGCGGCACGCACTGCCTGATGGCGGTCGGCGCGATCCCCAACTCCAGCGGGATGGGCCTGGAGGAGGCGGGCGTCCGGGTCAAGGACTCCGGGCACATCTGGACGGACCGGGTGTCCCGCACCTCGGCGCCCGGCGTCTACGCGGCCGGCGACGTGACCGGCGTGTTCGCGCTGGCCTCCGTCGCGGCCATGCAGGGGCGCATCGCGATGTACCACTTCCTGGGCGACGCGGTGAACCCGTTGAACCTGAAGACCGTCTCCTCCAACGTCTTCACCGACCCTGAGATCGCCACCGTCGGCTTCACCCAGGCCGACGTGGACGCGGGCAAGATCGACGCCCGGGTGGTGAAGCTGCCGCTGCTGCGCAACGCCCGCGCCAAGATGCAGGGCATCCGGGACGGCTTCGTGAAGATCTTCTGCCGTCCGGGCACCGGGATCGTCGTCGGCGGCGTCGTGGTCTCGCCGCGCGCCTCGGAGCTGATCCACCCGATCTCGCTCGCCGTGGACAACAACCTGACGGTGGAGCAGATCGCCAACGCGTTCACCGTGTACCCCTCGCTGTCGGGTTCGCTCGCCGAGGTCGCGCGTCAGCTTCACACCCGCAAGTCCGAGGGCGAGGGCTGACGCCCGGACCGGACCCGGGGGCGACCCGGGTCCGGGGTGGTCGGTGAAGTGCGCCCCGTGCGCCGGGGGCGCTATACCACCGAGTGTCGTTCGCTGCGAACAACTTCCGCTCTTCAGTGCAAACCGCTGAAAGGAGATGGTCGTTGGGGTTACTGTCAGTTTCGTGTTCGCTGCAGAACGTCGTCAGTTGATTCTCGAAATGGTGCGCGCCAACGGAGCCGTGTCGCTCCGTGAGCTCGCCCGTGTCGTCCAGACCTCCGAAGTGACCGTCCGGCGGGACGTACGGGCACTGGAGGCAGAAGGACTCCTCGACCGTCGCCACGGAGGCGCGGTCCTCCCGGGCGGGTTCACCCGGGAGTCCGGCTTCCCTCAGAAGTCCCACCTCGCGACCGCGGAGAAGACGGCGATCGCCGATCTCGCGGCCGGTCTCGTCGAGGAGGGCGAGGCCATCGTGGTGGGCGCCGGGACCACCACCCAGGAGCTCGCCCGCCGGCTCGCCCGCGTCCCGGGCCTGACGGTGGTGACCAACTCGCTGCTGGTGGCCCAGGCGCTCGCGCACGCCAACCGGGTCGAAGTGGTCATGACCGGGGGCACCCTGCGCGGTTCCAACTACGCCCTGGTGGGCAGCGGCGCCGAGCAGTCGCTCCAGGGGCTGCGGGTCTCCCGGGCCTTCCTGTCCGGGAACGGGCTGACCGCCGAGCGGGGCCTGTCCACCTCCAACATGCTGTCGGCCAGCGTCGACCGGGCCCTGGTGCAGTCCGCCGCGGAGGTGGTGGTCCTCGCCGACCACACCAAGCTCGGCGCCGACACCATGTTCCAGACGGTGCCCACCGAGGTGGTCACCCGGCTGGTCACCGACGATCCCCCCGCGCACGCCGACCGGGCCGCCACCGAGCTCCAGGCGCTCGCCGACCGCGGGGTGCAGATCAGCGTGGCGGGCGGCCAGGGACAGGGCGCCGCCGACTCGGCCCCGCCGGGCCGCCAGCCCCGCCGGGACGTGGCCCTGCCGGGGCCCCGCCGGGGCCCGCAGCTGCGCAGCGCCGCGGGGCTCGGCGAGGGCGCGCCGGGCGAGCGGGGCGCCCCCGGGCGCGTCGCCGACCTGCGGCGCCGCTGACCCCGTGCGGCATCCGGACCGCGGCGGACGGTCCGTCAGGCCCGGATGCCGTGCAGGGTCAGGCTCAACAACCGGTCCGCGAGGTGCGGGTCGTCGGGGGTCTCCTCGGCGGCCAGCGCGATCGCGTTGGTCAGCTGCATCAGGTCGGACACCGACACGTCCGCACGGACCGCACCGGCCTGCTGGGCGCGCGCCAGCAGGTCCGCGCCCGCCTCCCGCATCGGGGTGCTGCACCGGGCCAGGGCCGAGCTGTCGTCGTTGCAGGCGGTCATCAGGGCGCGGGACAGCCCCCGGTACTCCCCGGCGTGGGTGATGATCGCGCGGAGCCAGGCGACCAGCGCCGTGCAGGGCTGCGGATCGTCCGACAGGGCTCGGGAACGGGCCAGCAGGTCGTCCCGGGCGTCCTCGAACACCGCGCTCATCAGGGCGTGCCGGTTGGGGAAGTGGCGGTACAGGGTGCCGATGCCGACCCCGGCCCGGCGCGCCACGTCCTCCAGCGAGGCCCCCGTGCCGTGCTCGGCGAAGGCGGTGCGGGCCGCGCCCAGCAGCCGCTCGTAGTTGCGACGGGCGTCCGAGCGCATGGCCCGCGGCTCGGGCCGCCCGGCCAGGGCGACCGGGCCGCTCGCCGTCGCCGCCGGGTCCACCGTGCCGTCCGGGTCGCCGTTCCCACCGCTCATCGCCGTTCCTCCTGCCTCCCCGCGGCCCTCCAGCATGCCACTTCGGCCCGGGTGGTCGCGGAGGGGGCGCGGAAGCGCACCACGCCGTGGCGGGCCGCCCCCGACCGGGGGCGGCCCGCCACGGCGATCGTCACCGGCTCGGCGTCAGTCCTTGATCTCGCAGATGACGGCGCCGGAGGTGAGGGCGGCGCCCACCTCGGCGGTGAGGCCCTTCACGGTGCCCGAGCGGTGGGCGTTGAGGGGCTGCTCCATCTTCATCGCTTCGAGGACGACGACCAGGTCGCCCTCCTTGACCTCCTGGCCCTCCTCGACGGCGACCTTCACGATGGTGCCCTGCATGGGCGAGGCCAGGGCGTCGCCGGAGGCGGCCGGCCCCGACTTCTTCACCGCGCGCCGCTTCGGCTTGGCGCCGGCGGCGAGCCCGGTGCGGGCCAGAGACATGCCCAGCGACACCGGCAGGGACACCTCCAGCCGCTTGCCGCCGACCTCGACCACCACGGTCTCCCGGCCGGACTCCGACTCCTCGGCGTCCGCCTCGGCACCGGTCGGGGCGAACGCGGGGATGTCGTTGACGAACTCGGACTCGATCCACCGGGTGTAGATCCGGAACGGGCTCGCGGTGAACGCCTCGTCGGCGACGACCTTGCGGTGGAACGGGATCGCCGTGGCCATCCCCTCCACCCGGAACTCCTCCAGCGCCCGCGCCGCCCGCTGCAACGCCTGCTCCCGGGTCGCGCCGGTGACGATCAGCTTGGCCAGCAGCGAGTCCCACGCCGGGCCGATCACGCTGCCGCTCTCCACCCCGGCGTCCAGGCGCACGCCCGGGCCGGTCGGCGGGGCGAACAGGGTGACGGTGCCGGGGGCGGGCAGGAAGCCCCGACCCGGGTCCTCGCCGTTGATCCGGAACTCGAAGGAGTGGCCCCGCACCGGCGGGTCGTCGTAGCCGAGCTCCTCGCCGTCCGCGATGCGGAACATCTCCCGCACCAGGTCGATGCCGGTGACCTCCTCGGTCACCGGGTGCTCCACCTGGAGACGGGTGTTCACCTCCAGGAACGAGATGGTGCCGTCCGTGCCGACCAGGAACTCCACGGTGCCCGCACCCACGTACCCGGCTTCCTTGAGGATCGCCTTCGACGCCGCGTAGAGCTGGGCGTTCTGCTCGTCGGAGAGGAACGGCGCCGGGGCCTCCTCCACCAGCTTCTGGTGGCGGCGCTGGAGGGAGCAGTCACGGGTGGACACCACGACGACGTTGCCGTGTTGGTCGGCCAGGCACTGGGTCTCCACGTGCCGCGGCTTGTCCAGGTAGCGCTCCACGAAGCACTCGCCGCGACCGAACGCGGCCACCGCCTCGCGCACCGCCGAGTCGTACAGCTCCGGCACCTCGTCCAGGGTCCGGGCGACCTTCAGCCCGCGCCCGCCGCCGCCGAAGGCGGCCTTGATCGCGATGGGGAGCCCGTGCTCCTGGGCGAACGCCACGACCTCCTCCGCGCCCGACACCGGGTCGGGCGTGCCGGCGACCAGCGGGGCGCCCGCACGCTGCGCGATGTGCCGGGCCGCGACCTTGTCGCCCAGGTCCCGGATCGCCTGCGGCGGCGGACCGATCCAGGTCAGCCCCGCGTCGATCACCGCCTGCGCGAACTCCGCGTTCTCCGACAGGAACCCGTACCCGGGGTGCACCGCGTCGGCGCCCGAGTCCGCGGCGGCCTTCAGCACCTTCGCGATGTCCAGGTAACTGGTGGCCGGGGTGTCCCCGCCGAGGGCGAACGCCTCGTCCGCCACCCGCACGTGCACCGCGTCGCGGTCGGGCTCCGCGTAGACCGCGACACTCGCGATCCCCGCGTCCCGGCACGCCCGGGCCACCCGAACCGCGATCTCGCCCCGATTGGCGATGAGCACCTTCCGCACGATCGCTCCCTCCTTGCAGTCTTCGCCGGCGGCCGGGTCCCGGCCCACCCGGTCCGGCACCCCCGCCCGGCACCCACGGCCCCGGGACGGTCACGGGTCACCGCGCCGATCACTTCGCATCTCTTCCCGGAACACGCCGAGTTTAGGGACAGCCGACACGGCACCACGACCCGTTCACCTTGGTGAGCTTCCCCACACGGAGGGTGAGAAGGGGTCGGGCGCGCGGTGAAAGCCCATGTCACGAACGCCGCGCGGAAATCCTCTTGGGAACCCTAGCCCGGTTGTGTGGCCGAGGTCTCTATGAGAGGGCACTGCGCGGGATCGCGAATCTTTGTGGAATCCCTACGAATGGCCCAACGGCGAGGAGGCGCGCCGAGGCATCCGCCCCCGTCCCCCCGGGACCCGTCACCGCGCCCGCGGCGCCCACAGGTCGGTGATGCCCACCCCGAGGTCGGCGAGGAGACGCCGCAGCAGGGGGAGCGAAATGCCGATGACGTTGCCGTGGTCGCCGTCGATGCCGTCGACGAACGGGGCCGACAGCCCGTCCAGGGTGAAGGCGCCGGCCACGTGCAGGGGCTCCCCGGAGGCGACGTAGGCGGCGATCTCGGCGTCCGTCGGCTCGCCGAAGCGGACCACCGTGGAGGCGGTCGCCGCGGCGTGCCGGCCGGTGCGGGTGTCGTACACGCAGTGGCCGGTCTGGAGGGTGCCGGCCCGACCCCGCATCGCCTTCCAGCGGGCGGTGGCCTCCTCCGCGTCGGCGGGCTTGCCGAGCGGCTGACCGTCCAGGTCGAGCACCGAGTCGCACCCCACCACCAGGGCCCCGCGGCGGACGACCTCCGGGCGGGCGGCCACCACCGACGCCTTGGCCACGGCCAGCGCCAGGGCCAGTTCGGCGGGGGTGGGGGCGGTCACGGCATCCTCGTCGACCCCGCTGACCAGCACCTCGGGGTCGAGTCCCGCCTGTCGCAGGAGTCCGAGACGGGCGGGGGACTGGGAGGCCAGGACGAGGTGGCGGGCTGCACTCATGCGCCCAGCGTAGAACCCGCCCCGCAGGTCAGCGCAGGCCGAGCCCCACCATCGCCAGCACCATGGCGAGGGCGAGGACCAGCCCGGCTCTGCGCAGCATGCCCTGCATGGCGCGCATCTCCTCGGGCGGTTCGTCACGGGGGTCGGACCACAGCATGCCCCGATGGTCGCCCACCGGGGCCGGTGCGCGCCTGAGTACGGGTACCTACGGGCCGTCCCGCTCAGCCCGGTCGGTAGGTACGGGTCCAGGCGTCCGGGCCCGGCGCGGGGCGCCGGGTCCGGAGCAGGCGGGCCGGACGGGACCAGCCGTCCGGCACGACCGGCCGTTCCCCGGACGCCGCCGCTGACGCGGCGGCCCGGGCCCGGACCACCGCCAGGGCGGCGGCCAGCTCCTCCGGGGTGGGATTGCCCTTCACTACCTTGATCACGACGACTCCTCGGGGCCGGGGCGGCGACGGTGCCTACAGGGGGATGTTCCCGTGCTTCTTCGGCGGCAGGTCCTCCCGCTTGGTGCGCAGGTGGCGCAGGGCCCGCACCAGGTGGCGGCGGGTGTGCGAGGGCGTCACGACCGCGTCGACGTAGCCGCGCTCGGCGGCCGTGTACGGGTTCAGCAGGGTGTCCTCGTACTCCTGGACGAGCTGCTGCCGGACCTCCTCGCGGTCCCCTTCGGGGGTCTGGGCGAGGGTCCTGCGGTGCAGGACGTTGACCGCGCCCTGGGCGCCCATCACCGCGATCTGCGCGGTCGGCCAGGCCAGGTTCAGGTCCGCCCCCAGGTGCTTGGAGCCCATCACGTCGTACGCCCCGCCGAACGCCTTGCGGGTGATGACCGTGACCAGGGGGACCGTCGCCTCCGCGTAGGCGTAGATCAGTTTGGCGCCCCGGCGGATGATCCCCTCGTGCTCCTGGCCGACGCCCGGCAGGAACCCGGGCACGTCCACGAAGGTGAGCACGGGGAGGTTGAAGGCGTCGCAGGTGCGGACGAAGCGGGCCGCCTTCTCGGAGGCGTCGATGTCCAGGCAGCCCGCGAACTGCATCGGCTGGTTGGCGACGACGCCCACCGGCCGGCCCTCGATCCGGCCGAAGCCGGTGAGGATGTTCGGCGCGAACAGGGCCTGCGTCTCCAGGAACTCCCCGTCGTCGAGCAGGTGCTCCACCACCCGGTGCATGTCGTAGGGCTGGTTGGCGCTGTCCGGGATCAGCGCGTCCAGTTCGAGGTCCTCGGCGGTGGGCTCCAGGTCCGCCTCCTCGGGGAAGGCGGGCGGCTCGCTCAGGTTGTTCGACGGCAGGTAGGACAGCAGCGACTTGACGTACTCGACGGCGTCCTTCTCGTCGCCGGCCAAGTGGTGGGCCACCCCGGAGACCGCGTTGTGGGTGCGGGCCCCGCCCAGCTCCTCGAAGCCCACGTCCTCGCCGGTCACCGTCTTGATGACGTCGGGCCCGGTGATGAACATGTGCGAGGTCTGGTCGACCATCACCGTGAAGTCGGTGATCGCCGGCGAGTACACGGCCCCGCCCGCACAGGGCCCGACGACCAGCGAGATCTGCGGGATCACCCCGGATGCGTGGGTGTTGCGGCGGAAGATCTCCCCGTACATCCCGAGCGCCATCACGCCCTCCTGGATGCGGGCGCCGCCCGAGTCGTTGATCCCGACGACCGGACAGCCCGTCTTCAGCGCGAAGTCCATCACCTTGACGATCTTCTGCCCGTAGACCTCGCCGAGCGCCCCGCCGAAGACCGTGAAGTCCTGCGAGAACACCGCGACCGGACGGCCGTCGACGGTGCCGTAGCCGGTGACCACGCCGTCGCCGTAGGGACGGTTGTCCGCCAGCCCGAACGCGGTGGAGCGGTGCCGGGCGAACTCGTCCAACTCCGTGAACGAACCCTCGTCCAACAGCAGCCCGATCCGTTCACGGGCCGTCAGCTTCCCCTTGGCGTGCTGCTTCTCGACCGCCCGCGCCGATCCCGCGTGGGTGGCCTCGTCGATCCTGCGGTGCAGATCGGCGATCTTGCCCGCGGTGGTGTGGACGTCGATCGGGGGCGTGGTGGGCGTGGTACGGGGCTCTTCCGGCGTGGACATCGGGTACGGCTCCCTGCGGAGGATGACGGCGGCCGGGCACACCGTCGTCGCGTGGGGCCGCGTCGGCGCGGAGGCCGCCGGATGGGTGACCGGGGCTACTTTTCTCGTAGCGTAGTGGGACGGATACCGTTCGGCAGTGCGGTGTTTGCCACACCTAGGGTGGGTTGCATGACACCCCCGGATGCCCCTGACAATCGCTGGTCCGACCTGGAACGCCCGCCGCTGAACGCGCCGGCGCTGCGCCGTGCCCTGGTGCGCCCCGGCTCGCTGTGGACCTCCCTGGAGGTGGTCCGCGAGACCGGGTCCACCAACTCCGACCTGGCCGCGCGGGCGGCCGGCCCCGACGCCCCGGGCGAGGGCGCCGTGCTGGTGGCCGAGGCGCAGCACGCGGCCCGCGGCCGGCTGGACCGCCGCTGGACCGCGCCCCCCCGCTCGGGCCTGTTCGTCTCCGTGTACCTGGTCCCCGGGCCCGGCGTGCCGCAGGAACGGTGGGGGTGGGTGCCGCTGCTCGCCGGGGTCGCCGTCGCGACCGGGCTGTCCCGGGCGGCCGGGGTGGACACCGCCCTCAAGTGGCCCAACGACCTGCTGGTGACCGTCGACGGCGAGGAACGCAAGGCGGGCGGCATCCTCGCCGAGCGCGCGGGCGAGGGCATCGTCCTCGGCATCGGCCTGAACGTCAGCCTGCGGGCCGGGGAACTGCCGGTGCCGACCGCCGGTTCGCTGGCCCTCGCGGGCGCCGTCACCACCGACCGGGACCCGCTGCTGCGGGCGCTGCTGCGCTCCCTGGAGCAGTGGTACGGGGACTGGCGCGCCGCGGGCGGCGACCCGGTGGCCTCCGGGGTGCAGGAGACCTACGCGGCCGGGTGCGCGACCCTGGGCCGCCGGGTGCGGGCCCTGCTGCCCGGCGAGCGGGAGGTGACCGGCGAGGCGGTCGCCCTGGACGGGGACGGCCGCTTGGTCATCGCCTCCGACGACGGCGGACGGCAGCCCGTCGGGGCCGGCGACATCGTCCACCTGCGTCCGGCGGAGGCCGGCTGAGGGAGGGCCGTGCTGCGGCGACGGAGGGGTTCCGGGCGCTTCGCGGGACCGGACCGTCCGGTCGGGAGTGAGCCACGGCACAGCTGTCGTACTGTGTCTGTCTGGGTGCTCCCTCAGCGCCCTGACCGCGCGGCAGATCGGGCGGCAGATCGGAAGGCAGCAGGTGTGACCGTCGACGACACGGGTGCCGGTGCGGGGCGGGGCGGCGCCCCCGACCCGGGCTCCGACGACTCCGGCCCGGTACCCGCGCCGGCCCGGTCGGGCGACTCCGGTCGCGGCCCCGGTTCCGGCACCGCGGAGAGCACCGACGGAGACGGCGACGACCCCCTCGCCCTCCGGCTGGAACAGCTGATCCTGGGCGCGGAACGCCGCTACACCCCCTTCCAGGCGGCCCGGAGCGCCGGCGTCTCGATGGAACTCGCGTCCCGCTTCTGGCGCGCCATGGGCTTCGCCGACATCGGCCAGGCCAAGGCGCTCACCGAGGCCGACGTGCTGGCCCTGCGGCGGCTGGCCGGTCTGGTCGAGGCGGGCCTGCTCAGCGAGCCGATGGCCATCCAGGTCGCCCGGTCCACCGGGCAGACCACCGCCCGGCTCGCCGAGTGGCAGATCGACTCCTTCCTGGAGGGCCTCACCGAGCCGCCCGAGCCGGGCATGACCCGGACCGAGGTCACCTACCCGCTGATGGAACTGCTGCTCCCGGAGCTGGAGGAGTTCCTGGTCTACGTGTGGCGGCGGCAGCTCGCCGCGGCCACCGGGCGGGTGGTGCAGGCCGCCGACGACGAGGAGATGGTGGACCGCCGCCTCGCCGTCGGCTTCGCCGACCTGGTGGGCTTCACCCGGCTCACCCGGCGGATGGAGGAGGAGGAACTCGGCGAACTCGTCGAGGCGTTCGAGACCACCGCGGCCGACCTGGTGGCCGCGCGCGGCGGTCGACTGATCAAGACCCTGGGCGACGAGGTCCTCTACGCGACGGACGACGCGGGCATCGCCGCCGACATCGCCCTGCGGCTCATCGAGACCATGGCCGACGACGAGACGATGCCCGAACTGCGCGTCGGCATCGCCTTCGGCACCGTCACCACCCGGATGGGCGACGTCTTCGGCACCACCGTCAACCTCGCCAGCCGGCTCACCTCGATAGCCCCGAGGGACGCCGTCCTGGTGGACGGGGCGTTCGCCGAGGAGCTGACCCGCACCGGGCTCGCGCCGGCGCAGGACGCGGCGGTGGACCCCGCGCCGCCGGAGTCGCCCGCGCCGCGCTTCGTGCTCCAGCCGATGTGGCAGCGGCCGGTGCGCGGCCTCGGCGTGGTCGAACCCTGGCTGCTCACCCGGCCCTGACCGCTCGCCCCGTTCCGCCGCGGCCCGCCTCCTGGAATGATCCGCTCGGGTAACGACCGTTAACGAGCAGGGAGGTGCGTCGTGGACGCAGGCACGGACGCCGACGAGGGGGCAGTGCGGTTCGGGGACGGGGTGGCGGTGCTCCGGCACGGCCCGGTCGCCGAACTGCGGCTGGACCGTCCGCAGGCGATGAACGCGGTCTCCACCGAACTGGCCAGGGGCCTGGCCGCCGCCTGCACCGCCCTGGGCTCCGACCCCGGGGTGCGCGCGGTGGTCGTCACCTCCAGCCACCCGCGGGCGTTCTGCGTGGGCGCCGACCTCAAGGAGCGCAACTCCTTCACCGACCGGGACCTGCGGCGCCAGCGCCCGGTCGGCCGCGCCGCGTACACCGCGGTGCTGGACCTCCCGGTGCCGGCCGTCGCCGCGGTGCACGGCTACGCCCTGGGCGGCGGGTTCGAGATCGCCCTGTCCTGCGACCTCATCGTGGCCGACCCCACGGCCGTCGTCGGGCTCCCGGAGGTCACCGTCGGGGTGATCCCGGGCGGCGGCGGCACCCAACTGCTGCCGCGCCGGGTGGGCGCCGCCCGGGCCGCCGAGCTGATCTTCACCGGACGCCGGGTGCCCGCCGTGGAGGCCCAGGCGCTGGGGCTGGTGGACCTCCTGGTCGAGGAGGGCGGGGACCGGACCGAGGCGCTGGCGCTCGCCGGGCGGATCGCCGCCAACTCACCGGTGGGGCTGCGCGCCGCCAAGCGCGCCCTGCGCCTCGGGCACGGCCTCGACCTGCGCGCCGGGCTCGAAGTGGAGGACGCGGCCTGGTCGACGGTGGCCTTCTCCGGGGACCGGGCGGAGGGCATCGCCGCCTTCAACGAGAAGCGCGCCCCGAACTGGCCCGGCGAGTAGGCGCGCGGGGAGCGGGTCCGGGGCGCGCCCCGGACCCGGGCGCGGCCGGGTGCCCCTGCGAACCCCCGGTGGATCCACCCAATGCCTCAAAACATGCCAAACGTCCCTAACCTGGTGTGATGGGTGGTGAAGAAGTGCGGCTACGAGGCGTGGTGGAGTTGGCCCAGGGCATGGCGGCGGCCCGTACCCCCCGGGACTCCTGGTGGGCGGCGGCGGACGGCGCCCGGCGGGCCCTCGTCGGGGACTTCGCCGCCCTCTCGGTCTGGGAACGGGACCACGGCCGCCTCAGAGTGCTCGTCAACGCCGGACGGCTGGCGCCGGGGGAGGAGGAGTTCCCCGCCCTGGAGGCGTACCCGGTGCACGAGTTCCCCGAGATCACCGAGTTCCTGCACGGGCGGTGGGCCGGCGGCGGGGAGCCGCACGCCTGGGTGGAGACCGCCGACGGCCCGGCCTTCCCCGCCGCCGGCAACTACCACCAGCGGGTCGCCGCGCTGCGCCGCCGGGGCCGGGGCTGCTGCGTGGTCGCCCCGCTGGTGCTGCACGGCCGGGCCTGGGGCGAGTTGTACGTGGCACGCCTCGCGGGCGGCCCGGACTTCGTCCAGGCGGACGCGGACTTCGCCACCGTGCTCGCGGCCGTGGTCGCGGCGGGCCTCGCCCAGACCGAGCGCCTGGAGGAGGCCCGCCGACTGGCGTTCACCGACTCCCTCACCGGGCTCGCCAACCGGCGGGCGGTGGACGCCGGACTCGACGACGCGATCGACCGGCACCGCGCCGAGGGCGTGGTGGTGAGCCTGGTGGTGTGCGACCTGAACGGGCTGAAGCGGGTCAACGACACCCAGGGGCACGCGGTCGGGGACCGACTGCTGGAACGCTTCGGCTCGGTGCTGTCGGTGTGCGGGGCGATGCTGCCGTCCGCCGACACGCTGGCCGCCCGGCTCGGCGGGGACGAGTTCTGCCTGCTGACGGTCGGCACGCCGGCGGACGAGGTGGTGCGGGTCGCCGACGAACTGTGCCGCCGGGCCGCCGGGCTCGGGGACGGGGTGGCCTGCGGGGTGGCCTCCACCGGTGACCCCATCGGCGAGGTGCGCTCCGCCCGCCGGCTGTTCCGGTTGGCCGACGCCGCCCAGTACCGGGCCAAGGCGGCCAGGTCGCCGGGGCCCGTGGTGGCCGGTCGGGCGGGTCCCGACGACCCGGTGCTCCGGCTCGCCGACGCCGCCGGCCCGCCCGCCGGCGAGCCCGCCCCGCCGGTCGGCGAGCGCCGCCGCTTCCGCCGGTGGCGGGAGCGGCAGGGATAGCCCGATCGTCGGGTGTGGCGCGGATCACGCGCGGCGGGCGATGAGCTCCGGGAGCGGGACGGGTCCACCCCTCGACAGCACCGACCCGCAGCAGCGCGGCGCCCGGTGACCCCAGAGGAAGGCAGGACCACCGTGACCGCAGCCGTGAAGGGCCCGGCGAGCTACTTCCCGTCCATCGAGAAGACCTACGGCCGTCCGGTCGCCGAGTGGCTGGAGCTGATCCGTTCCTCGCCGCTGACCAAGCACATGGAGCTGGTCGCCTGGTTGAAGGCCGAGCACGGGCTCGGCCACGGGCACGCCAATGCGCTGGTCGCCCACGTGCGCGCGACGGACGCCTCCTGACGCGAGGGTCCGGGGCCGGCGACGACCCGGGCCACCCCGCCGTGTGACGGCGGGTCAGGGCCCGGGGGCGGACGGGAGGCGGACGCCCGATCTGATGACAAGCTTCAATTCACTGCGTACGCTCCTGAATATGGATATGCACACTGTGGTGCTGGGCGCGTCCGGGACCACCGCGGCCGAAGTGCTCGCCGTGGCCCGCCACGACGCCCGCGTCCAACTCTCCGAGGAAGCGGAGAGCGCGCTCGCCGCCGCCCGCGCCGTCATCGACGCCCTGGCCGCCGGCACCGACCCGGTGTACGGGGTCTCCACCGGCTTCGGAGCCCTCGCCACCCGCCCCATCGGCCCCCACCTGCGCGCCCGGCTGCAACGCAACATCGTCCGCTCGCACGCCGCCGGCATCGGGCCCCGCGTCGAACGCGAGGTCGTGCGCGCCCTGATGTTCCTGCGGCTGAAGACCCTCTGCTCCGGGCGCACCGGGGTCCGCCCCGAGGTGGCCCACGCCCTGGCCGACCTGCTGAACGCGGGCATCACCCCCGTCGTCCACGAACACGGCTCGCTCGGCTGCTCCGGCGACCTCGCCCCGCTCAGCCACTGCGCCCTGGCGCTGATGGGGGAGGGCGACGCCGAGGGCCCCGACGGAACCGTCCGCCCCGCCGCCGACCTGCTCGCCGCGCACCGGCTGCACCCCGTCGAACTGCGCGAGAAGGAGGGGCTCGCCCTCCTCAACGGCACCGACGGCATGCTCGGCATGCTGCTGATGGCCCTCGCCGACCTCGACCGCCTCTACACCAGCGCCGACATCACCGCCGCGCTCAGCCTGGAGGCCCTGCTCGGCAGCGCCAGGGTACTGGCCCCGGAACTGCACGCCATCCGGCCGCACCCCGGCCAGGGCGCCGCCGCCGCCAACATGCGGGCCGTGCTGCGCGGTTCGGGACTCACCGGCCACCACCAGGACGAGGCCCCGCGGGTCCAGGACGCCTACTCCGTCCGCTGCGCCCCGCAGGTCGCCGGCGCCGGCCGGGACACCCTCGCCCACGCCCGACTGGTCGCGGAGCGCGAACTCGCCGCCGCCGTCGACAACCCGGTGGTCCTGCCGGACGGTCGGGTCGAGTCCAACGGCAACTTCCACGGAGCCCCGGTCGGCTACGTGCTCGACTTCCTCGCCATCGCCGTCGCCGACCTCGCCTCCATCGCGGAACGCCGCACCGACCGCCTCCTGGACCGCAGCCGTTCGCACGGCCTGCCGGCGTTCCTCGCCGAGGACCCGGGCGTCGACTCCGGACTCATGATCGCCCAGTACACCCAGGCCGCCCTGGTCGCCGAGTTGAAGCGGTTGGCCGTACCGGCGTCCGCCGACTCGATCCCCTCCTCCGCCATGCAGGAGGACCACGTCTCGCTCGGCTGGTCCGCCGCCCGTAAGTTGCGCACCGCCGTCGACCACCTCACCCGGGTGCTCGCCGTCGAGGCGTACGCGGCCACCCGCGCCCTGGAACTGCGCGCCGGCATGGTCCCGGCCGAGGCGTCCCGCGCAGTGATCGCGGCGGCCCGGGCCGCCGGGATCGAAGGGCCCGGCCCGGACCGGTTCCTCGCCCCCGACCTGGCCGCTGCCGACGCCTTCGTCCGCGGGGGCGCCCTGGTGCGCGCCGCCGAATCGGTGACCGGGCCGCTCGCCTGAGGGTCCGTCAGGAAGGGTCGGGGCCGAAGGCCGCGGCAGCCCGCCGCAGGGCCGCCCCGGCCCCGCCCACCACCGGGTCGCCGTGCCCGAAGACCGCGGTCGGCACGTCCAGCGCGGCCATCCGGTGCAGCGAGGCGATCGCCCGGACCCGGTCGGTGTTGAAGACGCCCAGCGCCGGCCCGCCCACGTTGTGCACGGTGTCCCCGGTGAACAGCACCCCGGGTCCCGGCAGGTGCAGCGCGACGGAGCCGTCCGTGTGCCCGGGCACGGACACCACCCGCGCCCCGCCCCCGAAGTCGAGCACCTCGCCGTCGTCGACCTCGCGGTCCACCCGGCACGGCGGCGCCGGGGGCAGGGCCGGCACCGCCGCCCGGATCGGCACCTCGAAGTCCTCCAGCACGAACGGCGCCCCCACCGCCTCGCCCCGGATCACCGGGGCGTCCGACGGATGGGCGAGGACCTCCGCCCCGTACCGTTCGGCCAACTCGGCCGCCGAACCGGTGTGGTCCTCGTGCCAGTGCGTCAGCACGATCCGGCGCAGCACGCCGACCCCGTCCAACACCTGCGCGATCGCGGCCCCGTGCCCCACCGGCCCGGTGTCCACCAGGGTCAGGTCACGGCCGTCCCGCCACAGGTAAGCGGCTCCCACCGGAAACCGCAGCATGCGCAAGCCGGGCACCACCTCGATGACGTCCATGAGCCCAGCGTGCGCGACCGCGGACACCGGCGCACAGCGCGTTCGCTGAGGGCACAGCCCTCCGTGCGCCCCTCAGCCCTCGGTGCGCCCCCGCCGCATCGAGTAGGCCACGAAACCCGCGCCCACGCACAGGAAGGCGGCGCCCCCGTAGACGTAGGGGGTGGTGTCGAAGCTGCCGGTGTCGGCCAGACGGGCGCCGGAGTCGGAGGTCCGCACCGACTGCTCGCTGACCGTCGTCACCACCGCGGACGCCGGCTCCGAGCCCTCGGCTCTGATCGCCGCAGGGGCGATCGTCCGGGGCGCGCCGAGAGAATCGGCGCTGGTCGCGTTGGCGGAAGGGATGAACCACAGGGCGCCGAGGAGGGTTCCGGCGGCGGTTGCGGTCAGCAACGAGCGGCGGGCGGCGGACACGGAAAATCGATCCCCTTGTGACACGGGCGAATTGGCCGGATGGACCGATGCTAGTGAACGCCGCGGGTCGCAGGAAAGTCGCGGGGTGCGCCGGCCGTACGCTCCCGAGCATGACCATCTCTGAAACATCCCGTCACACCCGATATGTGCGCCTGCGCACCGATCTGCTGCTGGAGGTGCGCGACGGGGACGCGCTGACCGGCGGCGCGCTGCGGCAGATCGCCCGGGACGAGCACGTCGACCCCGCGGAGCGGGCCCAGTCCGAACTCGCCGTGAAGCAGGACACAGCCGAGGCGCTCGCCTACCTCATCGACCCGTACGACCTGGTCAAGGACGTGCCTGGGGTCGACCTCGCCCGCGCATCCTGGAGCAGCGAGGCGTTCGCCGAGGGCGCCGGAGGCCGCCGTGGCGACGATCCGTACGACGAACTCGACCCCGAGGGAAGCGACTGGTTCGAGGACGACGATGATGAGGAGGGTGAGGACGCGGGCGGCGCCCTCCGCTGACCCGTCCCGATCCGTCCGTCCGTGAGGGCGCGGCGGATCCGGGTCCGGCCGTGCGGCCGGACGGCCGGGGCTCCGGACGGCGTGCCGCCGCCGGGGCCTCGCCGCCTTTCCGGGGCGCCGCCCCGGGGCGCGCGATCCCGTCGCGTGCCACGCGTCGGAGGTCGGAGGGGGCACCCCCGGACCGCCGGTGACGTTGGACGTGGTGTGTCCCACACCTGTGCCGCGCAAGGAACCGCGGAACGCGATCAGGGCGTTCTACCGGCACAGGGCTGCCGTGTGTGCGGGGAAATCGGTGACGACGGAGAGGCGTGTGATGAGGGACAGTAGGCGGCGTCGGGGACTCAAGGCTGCTTCCGCGCTGCTGGGCGGGGTGCTGGTGCTCTCTGCGTGCAGCGACGGGGGATCGGACGCGGGCGAGGACCCGGGAGCGGGGGGCAAGCCGCAGGCCCAGGTGGACAAGGCCGCGGCCGAGAAGACCTCCGAAGCGAAGATCGCCATCACGCCGAAGGACGGCTCCGACAACGCCAGCATCAACAACGCCGCGAAGGTCTCGGTGACCGACGGCACCCTCACCAAGGTCACCATGACCACCACGGACGGCAAGGCCGTGGCCGGCCAGATATCCGCGGACAAGAAGAGCTGGAAGCCGGACGCCCAACTCGAACGGGCCACCGCCTACAAGGTCGCCGTCACCGCCGCGGACGGGGACGGCCGCCCCGCCCACGAGAACGCCTCGTTCACCACCGTGTCGCCGACCAACAGCTTCATCGGCAACTTCACCCCGGAGGACGGCTCCACGGTCGGCGTCGGCATGCCCGTCTCGCTGAACTTCGACAAGGAGATCACCGACCGCAAGGCCGTCCAACAGGCCGTCACCGTCAGCAGCAGCAGCGGTGAGGAGGTCGTCGGCCACTGGTTCAACTCCAAGCGCCTCGACTTCCGCCCCGAGAAGTACTGGACGGAGAACTCGACGGTCACCCTGAAGCTCGCCCTCGACGGGGTGGAGGGCTCGGACGGCGTCTACGGCGTCCAGCAGAAGACCGTCACCTTCAAGGTCGGCCGCAACCAGGTCTCCGTCGTCGACGCCAAGACCAAGCAGATGAAGGTCACCCAGGACGGCAAGGTCGTCCGGACCATCCCGATCTCCGCCGGCGCGCCCACCACCAAGACCTACGAGGGTCAGATGGTGATCTCCGAGAAGTTCAAGGAGACCCGGATGAACGGAGCCACGGTCGGCTTCACCGACGACGACGGCAAGGGCGAGTACGACATCGCGGACGTGCCGCACGCCATGCGCCTGTCCACCTCCGGCACCTTCATCCACGGCAACTACTGGGGCGCCAAGTCCATCTTCGGCAGCGTCAACACCAGCCACGGCTGCATAGGTCTCGCCGACACCAAGGGCGCCGGCGACTCCGGCACCCCCGGCGCCTGGTTCTTCACCAACTCGCTCCTCGGTGACGTCGTGGTCGTCAAGAACACCGGCGACAAGACCATCCAGCCCGACAACGGCCTCAACGGCTGGAACATGGACTGGGCCCAGTGGAAGGCCGGTTCGGCGGTCTGACCCACCGCCGCCCCCAGCGGCAGGGCCGCCGCGTCCTCGACCGGACGCGGCGGCCCTGTTCTCCGTTCCGGCCCCGGCCCGGCCGATGACCCCCGAGGTCATCGACCCCGGGCGCGGCCCGCACCAGGATCGGAGGACCGAACCGCCGAACGAGGAGAGACGGGGCCATGACCACGTACGCCATCTGCCACCTCCAGCCCCGCGCGACCGGCCCCACCCCGCAGGAGGTCGCCGACTACATCGAGCGCATCCAGGCCACCATGGACCCCTTCGGCGGTCACTTCCTCGTCCACGGGGTGGAGCCCGAGGTGGTCGAGGGCCCCTGGCCCGGCGCCCTGGTGATGATCGGCTTCCCCGACCGCGCAGCAGCCCGCGCCTGGTACGCCTCCCCCGCCTACCAGCAGATCCTCCCGCTGCGCCTCGCCCACTTCACCTGCCGCACCGTCCTGGTGGACGGAGTCCCGCCCGGCTACGACGCGACCGCCACCGCCCGCGCGATCCGGTCGGGGGCGAGCGGGGACGGAGCCTGAACGGGCTTCCACAGGGCCCGGCCGCACTCTGCGGGGCCCGCCGGATCCTCCGTCGCCGCAGGCGTGTCTGCACCAGCATGCCGTGCTCACCGCCGCCGACCGGCTTCGGCTGCACCGCCCGTCACACGGACAGTTGACCGTCGAGTATGTGAAGCACCGGTCGGCTGCTGGGATCGAGGGGCGGGCTCGACGACGCTGTTCACCGCGATCACAGCAGGCACAGACCAGTAGGCTGGGGCGATCAGCCACGGCCACGAGCCCGTACGATTCTGGAGATCACATGTTGACTCGGCTGGAGGTCAGCGGATTCAAGAATCTCATAGACCTTTCGGTGGATCTCGGGCCGTTCACGTGCATCGCCGGCGTGAATGGTACGGGAAAATCCAATGTCTTCGACGCGATCCAGTTCCTGAGTCTCCTGGCTGATCAATCTATGATGGATGCCGCCCAGCAGGTCCGTGGGGTCCACGGGGAGCGCCTGGGAGACCCGAGGGACCTCTTCTGGAACGGGCATGCCAACGGCGTGCACACCATGCGGTTCGCGGCGGAGATGATCGTGCCGGCGAGCGTGGAGGACGATTTCGGCCGACAGGCGAATCCCACGACCACGTTTCTGCGATACGAGTTGGAACTCGGCTACGAACCTCCCGTGGGGATTGAGCGTATTGGCCGCCTCGCCCTGCGATCCGAGAGCCTCCGGCATATCAAACAGGGGGACGCTCACGCGCACCTTCGGTTTCCGCACAGTGTGAAGAACTTTCGCTCGCACGTGGTCACTGGCAGACGATCGGGACAGGCCTTCATCTCCACTGCGGAGGGGCACGATGGCGACCCGATCGTCAGCATCCATCAGGACGGTGGCAGTCGAGGGCAGCCAAAGCCAGCGGCGGCGTCGCGCGCCCCGGCAACGGTGGTCTCCACGGTCACGAGCAGCGACGATCCGACCATTCTCGCCGCTCGCCGGGAAATGCAGACCTGGCGTCGGTTGGCCTTGGAACCTTCTGCCCTGCGCACGGCCGACTCGTACACTTCTCCCAGGAACCTCATGCCGGACGGCTTGCACCTGCCCGCAACGTTGTTCCGCATCGCTTTCGGGTCGGGCGAGGACGGGCACGCCGACCAGGTGTATGCCCGAGTGGCTGGACGTCTGGCCGATCTGAGCGGAGTCAACGTGCGGAGGCTGGAGGTGCTTCAGGACGACGTCCGCCAGCTCTTCACCGTGCAACTTGAGGAGGCTGACGGCATGGTGCTGCCGGCCCGCAGCCTGTCGGAGGGCACTCTGCGGTTCCTCGCCCTGTGCGTACTTCTTGAGGACCCAGAGGTTCAAGGGCTGTTGTGCATGGAGGAGCCGGAGAACGGGATCCATCCGGCGAACCTTGAGGCAATGGTGCAACTCGTACGTGACCTCGCTGTTGACGCGTCGAGCAGGCCCGACAGCGACAACCCCTTCCGGCAGATCCTGGTCAACACCCACTCGCCTGGCGTGGTGCAGCTTGTGCCCAAGGAGGACCTGCTGTTTGCGGACTCGGTCGTGGTGCGCGCGCACGGCGGGGCGATGACGCGGAGTCTGCGGCTCCGGCCCCTGAAAGAGACCTGGCGAGCCAAACACGGCGACAGCGCCGAGGTGGTCACCGTAGCCGACATTCTTCCCTATCTGACCGCTCCGGTCGGAGCTCAGCTGTCCCTGCCCTGGGGGATGGCGTGAGCATGCGACTTCTGTACGTCAGTGAAGGAAGTAGTGACCAGGGGTTGCGCCCGCACATCGAGTGCATCGCGGCCGAGGCAGGTCGTCGCATTGTGCTCACCACACCACAATTCGCACGGCTGTCTGGCCGTGTTGGACACTCCGTGGTGGACAAGCTGCGAGCCGCGCGTGATCTCGATGGCTCCTACGACGTGGTCCTTGTGCACCGCGACGCGGACAATCAGGGAGCTGACCTTCGACATTCCGAGATCTCGTCAGCTGTCGCTGCGGTATGGCAGGATATGCCGTATGTTCCGGTAATTCCGATTAAATCCCTCGAAGCGTGGTTGCTCGTCGACGAACAGCTGATCCGTCTGATCGCCGGGAATCCGTGCGGAAAGGTGGATCTGAAGCTCCCCAAGGGAAGGGCCGTCGAGCGCGTCGCCGACCCCAAGCAACTTTTGAAAGAAACGCTCGCGATAGCGAGTGGGCTCAAGGGGCGGAAGCTCGAGATCTTTCAGAAACGGTTCGCGCAGAACCGGCATCGGCTGTTGGAGCTGATGGATCCTGCGGGACCGGTGAGCGAGGTTCCCTCATGGAATGCGTTCGTGAACAGTTTGCGAGCTGTGTTTCAGACGCCGGAGAGTTCGAGAGACTCCTGACTTCGTCTGGGCACGGGGTGACGGAACGGACGACCGCATGCCCACCCTCGTGCCCCCTTACCCCTCCGCCGGAGCCACCCCCACCGGGCAGGACACGCCGGTCCCGCCGATGCCGCAGTAGCCGTTCGGGTTCTTGTCCAGGTACTGCTGGTGCGGCCCCTCGGCGGGGTAGAAGGTGCGGCCTTCGGCCGGGAGGACCTCGGTGGTGATCGTGCCGAGGCCGGCGGCGGTCAGGACCTGCTGGTAGGCGTCGCGCGAGCGCTCCGCCGCGGCGGCCTGGGCCGGGTCGTGGACGTAGACGGCGGAGCGGTACTGGGTGCCGACGTCGTTGCCCTGGCGGAAGCCCTGGGTGGGGTCGTGGGACTCCCAGAACAGCTTGAGCAGCGACTCGTAGGAGACCCGCTCCGGGTCGTACACCACCCGGACCGCCTCGGTGTGGCCGGTCAGGCCCGAGCAGACCTCCTCGTACGTGGGGTGCTCGGTGTAGCCGCCCTGGTAGCCGACGAGGGTCGTCCAGACGCCCTCCGTCCGCCAGAACGTGCGCTCCGCGCCCCAGAAGCAGCCCAGGCCGAAGTCGGCGACCCGCAGTCCCTCCGGGTAGGGGCCGAGCAAGGGGGTGTCGAGGACGCTGTGCCGCTCGGGCACGCCGAAGGCGGGCTCGGGGCGCCCCCTCAGGGCCTGCTCCGGCGTCGGCAGCTGCGGGGTGCGGCGGTGCAGGAACATGCTCTCCCTGTCTCCTTCGGAGTCTTCGGCGCAGGACGTCACGGGCCCGGCGGACACGGCCGCGCGCTGCGGCCCGGTGTGCCGCGCACGCGACACGTCTCCCGGAACAACGAACGACCGCGTCCCCGCATTCCCCGTCGCGCGCCCGGCCCGGGCGCACGACGGACGGGTCAGCGGGGGAGCGTGGCGGGGCTGCCGCCGTTCGCCTCGTAGCCGGCGACCGCCAGCGCCCGGTAGACGGCGTAGTCGGCCGCCGGGTCGGCCGACATGGTCCAGGGCAGGGCGCCCACGTGCCCGTCCACCCGCACCAGCTGGGCCATGGCCTCGCCCCAGCGCTCCGCCTGCACCAGGAAGAACACCAGCAGGTGCCGGACGTGCGCCGTCATCGGGTCGTCCGGGCGGGCGGAGTGGACGGCGTAGAGGGCGCCCTCGACGGCGTCGCGGACCACTGCGGTGTTGTGGAAGTCGCTGACCAGGGTGATCTCGGACATGTGCTCGTAGACCGCGAAGAGCGGCAGCGCCGACAGCAGCGAGCCCTGCGGGGCGCGGGCCGCCGCGGCCTCGGCGAAGGAGTACGCCAGCTCCCGCGAACCGTGCCACTTCTCGCACCAGTAGTGCAGCGCGGCGAGGTGCGCCCCCATGTGCGCCGGAGCGCGGTCCAGGATCTTCAGCCACAGCTGCTCGAACTCGGTGCGCGGGTAGCCCAGGCCACGGGCGATCGCCAGCTCCACGACGTACGGGATCGGGTCCCCGGGGGCCAGCAGGGCGGCCTGCCCGCACGCGGCCCGAGCCTCCTCCAGGATGATCCGGAACTCGTCCGTCCCGGGCGTCGAGGTGCGGAACGCCTGCTGCACCAGGAACTCCGCCTGCACCGCGGCGCCGCCCGCGTCCTTCGGCGCCTCGGTGCGCCAGGAGCGCAGCCACTGGGCGCCCGCACCGGCGCCGCCGGTGCCGCCCGGCTGCTGCTGGAGCTCCAGGGAGGCGGCGCCGGCGAACGCCTGGACCCGCTGCCAGCGCCGCTCGCCCTCCGCCCCGGTGCCCGCCAGGAGCTGGGAGGCGGCCCGCCAGTTCTGGGTGCCGCGCACCACGTCCAGCACGTCCACCAGGTCCGGGTCCGGGCCGGGCATCCGGACGTCGAGTTGTTCCTGCAACAGGAAGTCGTACGCGGCCGGGTCCGCGGCGTCGGGCGCGTCCGGGCTCACCAGCCGTATGCCGTCCCGTCTGCCGCGCAGGTACGGCCGCAACACCGTCGCCAGCACCGTCCCCAGCAGGACCAGCGCCATCAGGAACCAGAGAATCTCCATGCGGACAAGCGAACCAGACCGCCCGGAGAATTGGCGAACCCGTCACACAACGGACCTGCCCGGGCATCCCCGCCCGGTCCCCGTCGCACTACGCTCGGTGCCATGAACGACTCGCACCCGACGCACTCCTTCGAAACCGTCGCGATCCACGCGGGCAACACCGCCGACCCGCTGACCGGCGCCGTGGTCCCCCCGATCCACCAGGTGTCCACGTTCAAACAGGACGGGGTGGGCGGTCTGCGGGGCGGCTACGAGTACAGCCGCAGCGCCAATCCGACCCGCACCGCGCTGGAGGAGAACCTCGCGGCCCTGGAGGGCGGGGTCCGCGGCCTCGCGTTCGCCTCCGGGCTCGCCGCCGAGGACTGCCTGCTGCGCACCCTGCTGGCCCCGGGCGACCACGTGGTGATCCCGGACGACGCGTACGGCGGCACCTTCCGGCTCTTCGCGAAGGTCGCGGCGCGCTGGGGCGTGGAGTTCTCGGTCGCGCACACCTCCGACCCGCAGGCGGTGCGGGCCGCGCTGACCCCGAGGACCCGGGCGATCTGGGTGGAGACCCCCTCCAACCCGCTGCTCGGCATCACCGACGTGCCGGCCCTCGCCGAGGTGGCCCGGGAGGCGGGGGTGCGGCTCGTGGTCGACAACACCTTCGCCACGCCCTACCTCCAGCAGCCGCTGGCGCTGGGCGCCGACGTGGTCGTGCACTCGCTGACCAAGTACATGGGCGGCCACTCCGACGTGGTCGGCGGCGCCCTGGTCACCGGGGACGCCACGCTGGCCGAGGAGTTGGCCTACCACCAGAACGCCATGGGCGCGATCGCCGGGCCCTTCGACTCGTGGCTGGTGCTGCGGGGCATCAAGACCCTCGCCGTGCGCATGGACCGGCACAGCGACAACGCCGGCCGGATCGCGGAGGCGCTGACCCGGCACCCGCGGGTCACCGAGGTGCTGTACCCGGGGCTGCCCGGGCACCCGGGCCACGAGGTCGCCGCCAAGCAGATGAAGCGGTTCGGCGGCATGGTGTCGTTCCGGGTGGCGGGCGGCGAGGAGGCGGCCGTCGCGGTCTGCGACCGGGCGAAGCTGTTCACCCTGGGCGAGTCGCTGGGCGGGGTGGAGTCGCTGATCGAGCACCCGGGCCGGATGACGCACGCCTCGGCGGCCGGTTCGGCGCTGGAGGTGCCCGCGGACCTGGTGCGGCTGTCGGTCGGCATCGAGAACGTGGACGACCTGCTCGCCGACCTCCAGCAGGCGCTGGGCTGACGGGCTCCCGCCGCCCGCCCCACCGGTGGGCGGCGGCCCGTTCCCCCCGTCGGGGGCGAAGGTGCGGGCGTGACGGGCGGGTCGGCGCTCCCCTAGGGGGAGGGCGGACGGTGCCCGGGTTCCGTCCTCGGACCTCCGGGTCCAGTCGGCGTCGGCTCCGGAGGCGTGTGGCGGGAACCCGGGGCGTACGGACGGTGGTTGCCGTCCGCGGTCCTCGTCCGCGGGGTGGTTCAGGACCCGTCGGCGGCGGTCTCGACGGTCGGTGCCGGTGCGGACATCCGCGCGGAGAGCGCGGTGTTGAAACGGGTGAGCAGCGTGCAGAAGTGCTCACGGTCGGCGGGTTCCCAGTCCTCGGTCAACTGGGCCATCAACTCCCGGCGGGAGGACCGCACCTCGCCGAGCCGGGCCTGCCCCCGCGGGGACAGTTGGAGGACCACCGCGCGGCCGTCCTCCGGGTGCGAGGTGCGTTTGACGAGTCCGGTGTCGACGAGGGGGGCGACCTGACGCGTCACGGTCGAGGAGTCGATGCCCATGCTGGCGGCAAGGGCCTTGACCCCCATCGGTCCCTCCTTGTCGAGGCGGTTGAGCAGCAGGTACGCGGCGCGGTCCATGGAGTTGCGCACCTGCCCGACGCCGCCGAGTCGGGTCTGCTCCGCGCGGCGGGCGAAGAGTGCCACTTCGTGCTGGAGGGCGTCGAGAAGACCGGTGTCGCCGGAGGTCATCATGTCCATCGACATTTCTGGTGTTGTGGGCATGGCCGAAGGCTCACTTCATGCGTGCGGGAAGAATTGGGGGACAGAGTACGCGCCCCCACGGGCCTCCGTACGGGCGCTGGACAAACCCGCCGCGCCCCGCGTCGCGCCCGGTGTGAGCTGCGAGACTTGGCCCATGAACTACCCCACGACTGACTCGTTTCTCCCGGTGGAACCGCCCGTCACGCTGGACGATGTGCGCGGTGCGCGGAAGATGCTGCACGGGGTGGTGCGGATGACCCCGATAGAGGGCAGCCGTCATCTGTCGTCGCTGGTGGGGACGCCGGTCCACCTCAAGTGCGAGAACCTCCAGCGCACCGGTTCGTTCAAGCTCCGCGGCGCCTACGTGCGGATCGCCGGGCTGTTGCCGGAGGAACGCGCGGCGGGCGTGGTCACCGCGAGCGCGGGGAACCACGCCCAGGGCGTCGCGCACGCGTCCACGCTGCTCGGGGTCCGCTCGACCGTGTTCATGCCGGTGGGCGCACCGCTCCCTAAGATCGCCGCGACCCGCGAGTACGGCGCGGAGGTGAGGCTGGACGGTCAGGTCGTCGACGAGACGCTGGCCGCTGCGGAGGAGTACGCCCGGCGCACGGGTGCGGTGTTCATCCACCCCTTCGACCACCGCGATGTGGTCGCCGGTCAGGGCACGGTCGGCCTGGAGGTGCTCGAACAGTGCCCCGAGGTGGGGACCGTCGTCGTGGGCATGGGCGGCGGCGGCCTCGCGGCGGGCGTCGCGGTGGCGGTGAAGGCGCTGCGGCCGGACGTGCGGATCGTCGGGGTGCAGGCCGCGGGCGCGGCTGCCTACGGGCCCTCCTTGGCGGCGGGCCGGCCGGTGTCGGTCGCGCCGCTGGCCACCATGGCCGACGGGATCAAGGTGGGGCGGCCGGGGGAGGTGCCGTTCCGGATCGTCGCGGAGCTGGTGGACGAGGTGCGGACGGTGTCCGAGGACGAGCTGTCCAGTGCGCTGCTGCTGTGCCTGGAGCGGGCGAAGATGGTGGTGGAGCCGGCGGGCGCGTCGCCGGTGGCGGCCCTGTTGGCGGACCCGGCCGCCTTCGAGGGCCCGGTGGTGGCGGTGCTGTCCGGGGGCAATGTGGACCCGGTGCTGTTGCAGCGCATCCTGCGGCACGGGATGGCCGCCGCGGGCCGGTACCTCGCGGTCCGGCTGCGGCTGACCGACCGCCCGGGGGCCTTGGCCACGCTGCTGGGCGTGCTCTCCGTGGTGGACGCGAACGTGCTGGACGTCAGCCACGTGCGCACCGACCCGCGGCTCGGGCTCACCGAGGCGGAGGTCGAGCTGCACCTGGAGACCAAGGGCGGCGAGCACTGCGAGGAGGTGCGCGCGGCGCTGCGCGCGGCGGGTTACACGATCATCGGCTGAGCGGGGTGCGTGCGGGGGCGGGCCCGGGGTCGGGTCCGCCCCCGCCGACGTGCGCGGGCCCGCGCCGGAGTGCGCCGGCGGTGCACGGAAATCCGCTTGAGGAAACGCGATACGTCGCGTTATGGTGCGTGCCTTCGACCGCGTGCGTGCCGGCTCGCAGGGTAGGGGGCGAGCCGCCGCGCCACACCTCCTTTTCCGAGCTCGGCGAGAAGAGCGGGCGCAAGTGGAGGAACACGGGCAACTCGAACAAATTATGCTTTTGGTTTCACGAGGCCGCCCATCGACGAACGACGTCGTCCGCGAGGGGCGACCGGAACACTGGGAGTGACCACATGCCAAGCGCCATCTACGCCGAGGGTCTGGTGAAGACCTTCGGCGACGTCAGGGCGCTGGACGGTGTCGACCTGGACGTCCCCGAAGGCACCGTCCTCGGCCTGCTCGGCCCGAACGGCGCGGGGAAGACCACCACCGTCCGCTGCCTGACGACACTGCTCCGCCCCGACAGCGGCCGTGCGGTCGTCGCGGGCGTCGACGTCCTCAAGCACCCCAACGACGTCCGCCGGTCGATAGGACTCTCCGGCCAGTTCGCCGCCGTCGACGAACTCCTCACCGGCCGCGAGAACCTCCAGATGGTCGGCCAGCTCTACCAGCTCGGCGCCAAGGCCGCCAAGGCCCGCGCCGGCGAACTGCTCGACCGCTTCGGCCTCGCGGACGCCGCCGACCGCACCGCGAAGACCTACTCCGGAGGCATGCGCCGCCGGCTCGACCTCGCCGCCGCGCTCGTCGTCTCGCCGCCCGTGATGTTCATGGACGAACCCACGACCGGACTCGACCCCCGCAACCGCCAGGCCCTGTGGGAGGTCATCCAGGAACTCGTGACGGGCGGGACGACGCTCCTGCTCACCACCCAGTACCTGGAGGAGGCCGACCACCTCGCGCACGACATCGCCGTCGTCGACCACGGCCGGGTCATCGCCCGCGGCACCTCCGACCAGCTCAAGGCCCGCACCGGCGGCGAGCGGGTGGAGGTCGTCATCCATGAGCGCGACCGCATTGCCGACGCCACCGCGGTGCTCGCCGCCCTCGGCCACGGCGAGGTCACCAGCGACCAGCACACCCGCAAGCTCACCGTGCCCGTGTCGGGCGGCGCCAAGCTGCTGGCCGAGGTGATCCGGGAACTCGACGTCCGCGGCGTGGAGATCGACGACATCGGACTGCGCCGCCCCACCCTCGACGACGTGTTCCTCTCGCTGACCGGCCACCGCGCCGAGGCGGCCGGGAACGGCGAGGACGACACCGCCCCCGGCGGGACCGAGAAGGCGGAGCGGACCGGGAAGACCACCGCCCGGCACGACGAGGAGGCACAGCAGTGAGCGCCGCGACCGAGCCGGTCAGGACCGCCGCACCGAAGGGGCCCGGCGGCATCACCCAGTCCGTCCGGGACTCCCTGGTCATCGCCCGCCGCAACCTGATCCGGATGACCCGCATCCCGGAGATGGTCATCTTCGGCCTGCTACAACCGATCATGTTCGTGGTGCTGTTCTCGTACGTGTTCGGCGGCTCCATGAACATCGGCGGCTCCACGGACCCCGGCGACTACCGCGAGTTCCTGATGGCCGGCATCTTCGCCCAGGCCGTCACCTTCGCCACCGCCGGCTCGGGCGCCGGCATCGCCGACGACATGCACAAGGGCCTCGTCGACCGCTTCCGGTCCCTGCCGATGGCCCACGGCGCGGTCCTCACCGGGCGCACCCTCGCCGACCTGGTGCAGACCGCCCTGACGCTGTTCGTCCTGGCGATCGTCGCCCTGCTCATCGGCTGGCGCACCCACACCAGCGTCCCCGAGGTCCTCGCCGGCTTCGGCCTGCTGCTCCTGCTCGGGTACGCGTTCACCTGGATCGGCGCCACCATCGGCCTGTCCGTCCGCAGCCCGGAGGCGGCCACCTCCGGCGGGCTCATCTGGCTCTTCCCGGTCACCTTCGTCTCCACGGCGTTCGTGGACAGCTCCCAGATGACCCCGTGGCTCCAGCACATCGCCGACTGGAACCCGTTCAGCGCGACCGTGCAGGCGTGCCGCGAACTCTTCGGCAACCCCGGCGTGGTCGACTCCACGGCCTGGCCCATGCAGCACCCCGCCTGGGCCTCGCTGCTCTGGTCCCTGCTGATCATCGTGGTCTTCCGCACCCTGGCCGTCCGCAAGTACCGCAACGCCGCGGGCTGAGCACCCTCCGCGGCTCCGTGCCCGCCGCCCGGCTCACCGCCGGGCGGCGGGCACGGTCACGTCCGACGGCCCCACGAGCCGGCACCCCTCCAGCCGCACGATGAGCTGCGCGGCGCGGGTCCAGCGGATGAGGGGATCGTCGTAGGTGACTCCGCCGTCCCGGTCCACCTGGGGGAAAGGGACTCCCGGGCGGTACACCACCCCGTGCACGCCCACCGGGACACACGCTTGTACACGCAACAGAAGGTGCCCCCGGCGCAGGTACGGGCACAGACGCACCGCCTGGGCGGCGCAAGGGGCACAGACCGGCGGGTGCGTGGTGGTCATGTCCTCGATGTCGTCCTCCCCGACGAGCCACAGGACACCGTGCTCGTTCCGGTCGGCCGCGCCTCCGCACACCTGGCACAGCAACCGGCGCATGGCCCGCCGCTGGCGCAGCAGGTGGACCCGTCCGAAGTCGGGCCGCCCCTTCCCCGGGCTCACGCCCTCGCGCGACCACAGGACGCCGTCCGCGTCCCGGTCGAACGGTGTCTCGTCCGCATAGCCGATGCCTGCACCCTGCGTGATGACGGGTGGCCGCACGGTCCGTTCGGAACTCCAGGCGGTGATGTAGGGGACGAGGGGAAGCGGGCGGGCTTGGGCTCCCGGCATGGGTGTCTCCTTGCAGCAGACGCGTGCTAGCTCGCGTTAACTATTCGTGTGCTAGCTTATGTCTGTCAAGTAATGGGTCGGGTACGCTCGGTAGCGAGCTAGTACGCGAACTCGGGAGGCGTCATGGCACCGCGGGTCCAGCGAGAGCTGCCGCCGTTCATACAGATCGCGAACCACTTCCGGCAGAAGATCGTCGACGGGGAACTGGCGCAGGACGCCAAGCTGCCTTCGATCGCGGACATCTCCGGGGAATGGGGTGTCGCCACGGCGACGGCGGCGAAGGCCATCAAGCAGTTGCAGGCCGAGGGCTATGTGAGGTCTTCGACCCAGGGCACCTTCGTCGATCTCGGGCGCAGGCAGACCACCGGCCCCGACCGGCTGCGCCTGCTGCGCGCCGGGGCCACCGGTCTGCGTCCCGGCGAACGGGTGGAACTCCTCGGCGCCGGACTCGAACCCGCGCCGGACGAGGTCGCCGCCGCGTTGGGCGTCGAGCCCGGTGCGCCGGTCGTCAAACGGTGGCGAAGGTACGTCGACGACGAGGGCGTGGTGGCCGTGTCCATCTCCTGGCTACCCGGCGAGCTGGCACGCAGCGCCCCGGAACTCCTCGCTCCGGAGCCGCTGCCGACCATGACCTTCGGGCTGGTCGAGGAGCGCACCGGACGGCGCGCCGTCCGACGACGGGACGCCCTCGCGGTGCGTCCGGTGCCGACGGAACCGGCCGAGGCGCTGGGGGCTCCGGCCGGGACGCCCGTGCTGACCTGGACGAACCACTACTGGGACCAGCACGGCGAGGTGACCGAGTACGCGACGGACTTCCTCGGCAGCGGTCGCGCGCTCACGGCGGAAGTCGACATGCCGTGACGTCCGGAACGGAGCTGCGCCGCCGTGGCATCGCCCGGTTGGCGCGGGAGGGCTGGACGGGCGGTCGGTCCGTGTGGGAGACGGACGCCGGGGGCTGGGAGGTGGCCGTCGACGGCGTCACGGTCACCGAGGAGCCCGCGCCCGGCGACACCGCCCGGGTGCTGGACCTCCCCGCCGGGGCGCCGGTCTGCGTGCGGTCCCGCCGCTACCTCCTGGACGGCAAGCCCGTACTGCTCGCCACCTCCCGGCTGCCGGCGGAGCTGGTGCGCGGCACTGCCGTCACCCGCCCGGACAGCGGGCCCGGCGGGATCTACGCCCGCCTCGCCGAACTGGGCGTGGAACCCACCCGGTTCCGCGAGGAGGTGCGCTCCCGGATGCCCACCAGGGAGGAGTCCGAGCGGCTGGCCCTCGGTGCCGGAACGCCCGTGATCCTGATCCGGCGCACCGCGTACACCGCCGGGGGGCGGGCCGTCGAGGTCAACGACATGGTCCTGGACTCCGCCGCGTACGTGTTGGAGTACGACTTCGGGGCGTGAGCGGGAGCCGGACGGAGCAGAACGGGCCCCGGGGACGCGCCCCGGGGCCCGCTTCCGTACCGACGGTCAGCCGGAGTACGGCTTCGCGGCGAGGATCTTGACGGAGGCGAACTTGCCGTTGGGCAGCTCGTAGGTGGCCTCGTCGCCGACCTTCTTGCCGTTCACACCAGTACCCAGCGGGGACTGCGGGGAGTAGGTCTCGATGTCGGAGGACGGGTACTCGCGGGAGGCCATCAGGAACGTGAGCGTGTCGTCCTCGTCACCGTCGAAGGCGATCGTCACGACCATGCCCGGCTCCACGACGCCGTCGTCCGGCGGGATCTCGCCGACCTTGGCGTTCTCCAGCAGCTGGGTGAGCTGGCGGATGCGGAGCTCCTGCTTGCCCTGCTCCTCCTTGGCCGCGTGGTACCCGCCGTTCTCGCGCAGGTCCCCCTCCTCGCGCGCCGCCTCGATCTTCTTGGCGATCTCGATGCGGGCGGGACCAGACAGGCGGGTCAGCTCCTCCTGGAGCCGGTCGTACGCCTCCTGGGTAAGCCAGGTGACGCTCTCACTGGTCTGGGTCACTGGTGCTCCTCGTCGGTACTGGAATACAAAGCAACGCCCTACCGGGACGGGATGTGCTCCCCGGTGGGCGAAACCACGAGCCTAACAACGTGCGCGCCGAAGGGGGAGGACATAATGCATCAGACTTACGTCAGCGCAGGCCAGTGGCTTGTGATTCTCGTGCGGCCCTTCATAAAGCATGCGCACCCGCGACGGTCGACAAACCCGCGGTCAGCACTTGATCACGCAGCGTTCACACGTGGTCGGGGAGGGTCACCCGTCCGACTGGCAGCCCACGAGTTCGGCGGCCGTCGCCCGGGCGGTGGTCCGCAGGGTGATCACCTCGTCGACCCGGCTCTCCGCCTGGTCGAAGCGGAAGTCGGCCCGGCCCACCTCGGCGCCGTCCTCGGACTGGGAGCGGACCGTGCAGTACCCGCGGACCTCGGCGTCCTTGCGGACCTCCAGGTGCACCTGCACGGCACTGTCGGAGACGACCTTGAACTTGATCATCTCGGCGCTCACCTCCTGGCCGGAGATGTAGCCGTAGCCGATCCAGGTGACCAGGCCCAGCATCCCGACCCCCAGCACCGATCCGATGAGCTTGAGCCGGCGGTCGACGCGCTCCTCCGCGGAGCGGCCGTACCGGCCCTCCGGAAGCTGCTCACGGACCGCGCTCATGATCGCCCTCCTGCGGGGATGACGGGGGTGACGGGACCGGGTCCCGGAATTTTTCGTCCCCCGATTCGGTCACTATAGAAGCCGCCCATCGCGCCCCCTCATCCGGGCGCCGTATTCGACGAGGATCGAGTCTTGACTGAGCAGCTGCGACTCATGGCCGTGCACGCCCACCCGGACGACGAGTCGTCCAAGGGCGCGGCCACCATGGCGAAGTACGTGTCGGAGGGGGTGGACGTGCTCGTCGTGACGTGCACGGGCGGCGAACGCGGCTCCGTCCTCAACCCGAAGCTCCAGGGCGACCCGTACATCGAGGAGAACATCCACGAGGTGCGCAAGAAGGAGATGGACGAGGCCCGGGAGATCCTCGGCATCCGGCAGGAGTGGCTCGGCTTCGTCGACTCGGGGCTGCCGGAGGGCGACCCGCTGCCGCCGCTGCCGGAGGGCTGCTTCGCGCTGGAGGACGAGACGGAGGCGGCCGGGCGGCTGGTCCGCAGCATCCGGGCCTTCCGTCCCCAGGTGATCACCACCTACGACGAGAACGGCGGCTACCCGCACCCCGACCACATCATGACCCACAAGATCACCATGATCGCCTTCGAGGGCGCGAACGACGCGGAGGCGTTCCCGGAGGACGAGTTCGGCCCCGTCCACCAGCCGGGCAAGCTCTACTACAACCAGGGCTTCAACCGCCCCCGCACCGAGGCGCTGCACGAGGCCCTGCTGGAGCGCGGGCTGGAGTCCCCCTACGGGGACTGGCTGAAGCGGTGGGACGAGTTCGAGCGGGTCGAGCGCACCCTGACCACGCACGTGCCCTGCGCCGACTTCTTCGAGATCCGGGACAAGGCGCTGATCGCGCACGCCACCCAGATCGACCCGGACGGCGGCTGGTTCCGGGTCCCGATGGACCTCCAGAAGGAGGTCTGGCCGACCGAGGAGTACGAGCTGGCGAAGTCGCTCGTCGACACCTCCCTCCCCGAGGACGACCTCTTCGCGGGCATCCGCGACAATGCCTGACATGAGTGTGAGCGCAAGCGCGGGCCAGCTGGTCTCGGGCCTCGTCCCGTTGGCGGCCGAGGTCGACAAGAACAAGGTCACCCCCGGAGTGCTGGGGTTCATCGTCTTCGCGGTGATGGCACTCGCCGTCTGGGGGCTGATGAAGTCCATGAACAAGCACATGGGCCGGGTCGACTTCAAGGAGGCCCCGGTCTCCCAGGGCGCCGAGGAACCGGGCCCGACCGCACCGAAGTCCTGACCGGGAGCGGGGCCGGGGGCGCCGAGCGCGCCCCCGGCCCCGCCCCACGGGGTCAGACCCCGGACAGCCCCTGCTCGGCGGCCGCCTTGCGCGGCGACGGCGCGACACCGCGGGCCGAGGGCGGCAGCACCGCCGGCAAGGCCTCCTGGCCGAGGAGGGTGCGCCGGACCACCCGCTCCGCGGCCCGGCCGTCGTCCCACGGGCAGAACCGCTCCCGGAAGGCGGCCCGCAGCGCGGTGGCGCGTTCGTCGTCCCACCGGCCGTCACGGAACGTCGCGATCAGCTCCTCCTCGGTGGTCGCCACGGCGCCGGGGGTGTCGCCCGGCTCGCCCGACAGCAGGTCGAAGGTGACCCCCCGGGAGCGTACGTACACCTCCCAGTCGTCGGCGAAGGTGACGATCGGCCGGTCCAGCACCGCGTAGTCGAACATGATCGACGAGTAGTCGGTGATCAACGCGTCCGAGGCGAGGCACAGCTCCTCGACGCTCGGGTGACGGGAGACGTCGATCAGCGCCCCACGGTCCGCGAGCTCCGTCAGCCCCGGGTCCCGGCCGTAGAAGTAGTGGGTGCGCACCAGCAGCACCACGTCCGGGCCCAGCTCCCGGGCCACCCGCGCCAGGTCGAGCCGCGGCACGTACCCCACCTGGTAGTCGCGGGCGGTCGGCGCGTACAGCACGGCGGTGCGGCCGGGCGCGATGCCGAGGCGCTCCCGGGCGGCCAGCACCCGGCGGGCGTCCGCCGTCACGTACACGTCGTTGCGGGGGTAGCCGGCGTCGACCGACGCGAAGGCGCACGGGTAGACCCGGTCCCACTGCTCGCTGGAGTGCCCGTTGGACGAGACGCTGAAGTCCCAGCGGTCCGCGCGCGCCAGCAGCTTCTCCATGTTCATGCCCTTGGCGGCGGCCGGGTAGCGCTGCTGGTCGATGCCCATGCGCTTGAGCGGGGTCCCGTGGTGGGTCTGCACGTGCACCTGGCCGGGGCGCTTGACGACGTGGTCCGCGAAGTTGACGTTGTTGACGAAGTACTTGGCGCGGGCCATCACCTCCCAGTAGCGGGGGGAGTGGGGGACCACGTGGTCGATGCCGGGCGGCAGGTTCCGCACGTCGGCGGCGCGCACCACCCACACCCCGCGCAGGTGCGGGGCGAGTTCCCTGGCCTTCTCGTACACCGCGAGGGGGTTGCAGGCCGGGGTGCGGTTCCAGTACGCCGAGTACACCACCAGGTCCTCTTCGATCGGGCGGCTCAGCTGCAACCGGTAGTACCCGGCGTACGCCTGCCTGCCGAGGCTCCGCTTGGCCCGGCGCAACCGGTCCGCCCCGCGCAAGCGGGTGCCGTTGACCAGCTTCAGGGCCTGGAAGGCGGCGTAGGAACCGCGTTCGACCGCCTGGAACTTGGCGCCCTTGATCCCGCTCGGCGGGACGAAGCCCGGCGGCAGGTGGCGCCGGTAGAGCACGGTCGCCCGGTAGAAGAACTCCGACCGGTCCTCGGCGCGCACCCGGCTCTCCCGGGCGAAGGTGTGCAGGAAGTGGCTCACCATCCGCTCGAACAGCAGCGGGCGCAGCCCGTCCAGGTCGGGGCGGGTGTCGAGGAAGTCGAAGAGCCGTTGGTACTGCTCGAATATCGTGAAGTGCTCGCGCCCCGGCGTCTGCATCGAGTTCCCGCCGCGACGCTGGCGGTACTCGACGCAGACGTGGTCGAGGCAGACTGCGCGTTCGGCGGTGAGCATCGTGGTGTAGACGACGAGGGCGTCCTCGTACAGGCCGTCGGTGAAGGCGAAGTCGTGGGCGAGGAAGAAGTCCCGCCGGTACACCCGGTTCCACACCACCGCGAACATCGACAGGAACTCGGGGCGTTCCGCGGGCCGGAACACCTCCGTCCCGGTCCGGGCGAGCAGTTCTCCGGTGGCGCTGGCCTTGGTCTCGCCCCACCAGTAGGTACGGGTGTGGTCGGCGATCAGGACGTCGGGGTCCTCGGTCAGGGCCAGCCGGTCGTGCACGGCACGCAGGGTGCCGGCGGTGATCGTGTCGTCGCTGTCCAGGAAGAACAGGTAGTCGCCGCTGGCCCGCGCCACACCGGTGTTGCGGGCCCTGCCTATCCCGCCGTTGGTGTCGTGCCGCACCACCACCACGCGCGGGTCGCGGGCGGCGAACTCGGCGAGGACGTCCGCACTGCGGTCCGGTGAGCAGTCGTCGACGGCGATGACCTCGAAGTCGGTGAAGTCCTGGGCGAGGAGGGAGTCCAGACACTCCCGCAGGTATCCCTGCACCTTGAAGACCGGGACGATGACACTGAACCGCGGTGCGGGGGTGCGCTCTTGGGGGGACATGGCCTGCCGACTCCTCGGGGACGAACGGATGGGGAGCGTGTCGGTCCCACGGAGGACGCCGAAGAGGCCCCCTGCGGCTCCCGTGGGGGGAGGCCATCCCATCACGTCGGCGGGGGACTTGGGGGATGCCGAAGGTCCCGGGGGTCGGTGCGCCACGGGCGCGCCGACCCCCGGTCCGCGTCCCTCAGGCGCCGTCCGCGGGCGCCAGACCGCCGCCCGTCCCCCGGACCGCGCCCTCCGCCAGGAGTTCGTCGACGTCCCCGGTCAGCGCGTCCCTGATCGCGGAGCCCAGCCGCGCCCACCCGAAGAAGCGGGCCACCTCCCGCAGCAGGCCGTCCCGATCGACGCCGGGGCTCTCCTCGACCATCCGTCGGATGACGAATCTCCGCTCGACCGCCGGGACCTGCGCGACCTCGCGGGCCAGCGAAGCGGTCGGTGTGCGGGCGCAGGCCAGCTCACGGTCGGGGACGTCGTACGCGTCGCCGAGCCGGACGATCCGGCCCGTGGCGGCAAGCTTCCCCAGCGCCCCGCGGACCCGGTCCTGGATCACCGCTCCCGGCCGCGCCGGTGACCGGCGGACGCACGTCGCCTTCGGGGGCGCTCCGTCGCCGGCGGGTCCCCCGTCGCACGCCCCGGAACCGGGAGGCGCAATGACGCCGTGCGCGTGCCGGCGTCCAAGGCGCACGGAGGGCGACCGCGGCCGGGCGCTCCGTGACTCCGCGCCGCTCGGCGAGGCCCACCGCACGTCGTCCCTCCTCCGTCCGGAGCCCCTTCCACAGACCAGTAGTCGTTCCGCGCCCCGTCGAAGTTCCCGAGTCGTGCGCCCGGCGCACGGCGGCCGGGACCGGCCGTTGACCAGGCCGGGAGCGGGCGACCCAAGCCCTTGCCCGGTACGGACCAATGTGATCCTCTGGTGCCAGCACCCGCCTCAACTCCCCACGGCCGAGGCGGTGTTGTCGAGAACCTCCCGACGTCCCTACACGTACGAGAGTGAGTCACCATGCCTGTCACCCGACGCCGTCTCGCCGCGGCCTCCGTGGTCGCCTCCGTCGCGACGCTCGTTCCCCTGACCCCCTCGCCGGCGAGCGCGCACGGATCCGTCTTCGGCCCGGTCAGCCGGGTCAGCGCCTGTTACGCCGAAGGCCCGGAGACCACCCGCTCCCAGGTCTGCAAGGACCTCGTCGCCGACTCGGGCTCCCAGCCGCTGTACGACTGGAACGAGGTGAACATCGCCAACGCCAACGGCAAGCACCAGCAGATCATCCCGGACGGCAAGCTCTGCTCGGCCAACCGCACCAAGTACCGCGCCCTGGACTGGGCCCGCACCGACTGGCCCGCCACCGCGGTGGCCCCGGGCGCCTACGACTTCAACGTGCGGATCACCGCCGCCCACCTGGGCACGATGACGATGTACATCACCAAGCAGGGCTTCGACCCCACGAAGCCGCTGAAGTGGTCGGACCTGGACCCGACCCCGGTGGGCACCTACTCCACCCCGCGCGCCAGCGACAACGGCTACTACCGGTTCACCGGCGCGCTCCCCGCCCGCACCGGCCGCCACATCGTCTACAAGGTCTGGCAGCGCCACGACAGCCCCGAGGCGTTCTACGGCTGCTCGGACGTCGTCTTCGGCGGGTCGGCCGGGGCCGCCGCCAAGGCGCCGACCGAAGCGAGGATCGAGGCGGGCGCCTCCCGCTCCACCGTCAGCCACGCGGGCCACGGCGGCGACGAGCAGGCGCCCGCGCCCGTCTCCGCCGAAGCGAGGTCCGCCGACTCCCCGTCGGCCGGCGCCGCGGTCTGGGCGGCCGCCGCCGGCGTCTTCGCCGCGGGCGCCCTGTTCTTCGGCCGCGGTCGCCGCAGGACGAACTGAACCCGCCGGCCGGCGGGGTGCGGCGGACCGCTCCGTCCGTACCCCGTCGGCCCGCTGCGGGAGCGGGACGCTCACCGACCGGCCCGGGCCTGGGCCGTCAAACCGGGAGGGAAGCCCTCAGATGCCCTGCCAGACGGCGTTCGCCCGGTCCCCGGAGTGTGTGCCGGACAACCCGAGGGCGACCCACGCGAGCGCCTCGTAGACGGCGAGGGAGCCGCTGGTGGGCGCGTCGCCCTTCGTCAGGGTCTTCTGGAGCCGGTACAGATGGGTGAACGCCTGCTTGACGTCCCTGCGCACCAGTAGGGTCCGCACCTGCGCGGCCGCCTTCACGAGGGCGGGGTCGGCGTCCCCCTCCGGGGCGCCCGCCGTCCCCACGAGGGCGGCGTGCGCGGCCAGGAAGCGCCGGGCCGTGTCGAGTTGCTGGGGCTTGACGGACAGGGTCTCCTGGGCCGCGGCGGCCGTCAGCACGGTCACCTCCAGGACGTCCGCCTCGACGCCGTCGGTCTGTCCCGTGACCGTGCCGGTGAGCAGGACGTCGGGAGCGCGCTCCGGCGCGGGCCCCAGGTCCGGCTCGGCGAGCAGCAACCTCAGCGCCAGCAGGTCGGACTCGATCGCTGACGACGGGGCCACGACGACCAACTCGGATCGGCGTACCGCCGGGTCGAGCGCGGCGAGCACTCCGGCGGGCGTCACCCGTACGGGGGTGCTGTCGTCCCGACCTGGTGTCCCGATCGTGTTCCGCTCTTGGTTCCAGTGGACCTTGTCCGGACCGTCCGCATCGAAGGCCGCCACGGGGAAGGAGCCGGCTCCGACGTCCGTGTGCATCCGGGCCAGCCCGCGTTCCGAGAGGATCCGGAAGTACTCCGACTGGGCCGCCGCGTGGTCGAGCCCGTCGGTGCGCCCGGTGCGGACGGCGTGCCCCGTCTTCACGAGCGGGGGCGTCAGCCAGTTCCCCGGGCCGTCCTCGTGCCCGGACGGTGCCAGCGCGAAGCGCACGGGCAGCCCCACCTCCCGGCCGAACGCGAGGTCGGCGGCGTCGTGGCCCGGGTTGACGAGGACAGCTCCGGTGCCGAACTCCGGTTTGACCCAGGCCGCGGTCCAGATCGGGAGCAGGTCTCCGGTGAGGGGATGACGGCAGTACCGCCCGGTGAAGGCCGCTCCGCGCCCGGCGGCCAGGCCGGAACTGAGCGGATGGCCAGGGTGCACCGCGACCGCGCACGCCGCGGGGCTCGGTGACCAGTCGGTGGTGAACACCTCCAGCGCGACCTCCGTCGTCGCCGGGTCCTCGGGCGGGAAGGAGAACAGGACACCGGACGTCCGGCGGAGCGCCTTGCTCTGACGCGAGGCCACGGACTGGGGCCACGCACCGTCCTGGGCCGTTCCGACCCGCTCCCGGGCCGCGCCCGTGGGCACGTACCGGATCTCACCAGCAGCGGGCGGCTCGCCCCCTCCGGTCACCGCCGCCGAGGCGGCGAGTTCCGTCAACGCCCCCGTCGCGTCGTCGTTGCCGTGGCGGACCACGGACCGACGGCCCTCGGCGAAGGCCAGGCGGCTGACGAACGCGGCGTGGCTACGGCAACGCAGCGCGGCGGACGGCGGTTGGTGGTCGGAAAGGGACAGTACGACGTGGTCCACACGTCTCTCCAGAGTGGTCGGTCGTGCGTGCTGACAGCCGCACGATGGAGGAACGGACACCCGCGACGGAGACGAACCCCTCGTGCGCGGAACCCTGTTTGCGGAGCGTCAACGAGCCGGACTGCGTGTCCAGTTGACGTCGTCAGTCTAGACAGGAAGCCGCCTCCGAACGGGCGTGAGGCGAGCCGCCACGCCCTCGTGTCACGCGGTCGCGGCCGCAGGGTCAGTCCTGGCGCCGGAGGATGTAGCCGGCCGCATCGCCGACGGTCCGGAGGCGCTTGACCTCGTCGTCCGGGATCGTGACGTCGAAGCGCTCCTCGGCGGCGACGACGACCTCGACCATGGACAGCGAGTCGACGTCCAGGTCGTCGGTGAACGACCTCTCCCACCTGACCTCCTCGATCGGGACGCCGGCGATCTCGTTCACGATCTCGGCGAGACCGGCGGTGATTTCCTCGTGCGTGGCGGCCATGCTGATCCTCCATCGATGTCGATGCCGTCGGATGACACGGTGTTCACGGGCGGCGCGGTGGCGCGTGCGCCGCAGGACTACAGGTCACGCAGCAGACCGCCGTCGCACCGCACGGCCGTCCCCGTGACGTAGGAGGCCGGTGCGCCGCACAGGAACGCGGCCACCGCGGCGAACTCCTCCGTGGTGCCGTACCTGCCGACGGGGATGGCAGCGGCCGACGCGCGCGCCACCTCCGCGGGGGTGCGGCCGGAGCGTCGGGCGTTCGCGGCGTCGACGGCCGCGGTCCGGTCGGTGTCGATCCGTCCCGGCAGGAGGAGGTTGACGGTCACTCCGTCCGCGGCGACCTCGGCGGCAAGCGTCTTGAGGTATCCGGCCAGTGCCGCCCGGCCGAGGTTCGACAGCGCCAGGTTCGGCAGGGGCGCCGCGATCCCGCTGGAACCCACCGCCAGAATCCGTCCCCAGCCGCGCTCCCGCATCGCGGGCAGCGCCCGTGACACCAGGCGCACGTGCGGGCGCAGGGTGGCGTCGAGCGCGGCGTCCACGGAGGTGACGTCGACGGCGGTCGCCTGTCCGGGCTCGGGCCCGGGACCGTTGAGCACCAGGACGTCGGGGGGGCCGAAGGCCGCGACCGTGGCGTCGTACAGGGCGTCGGGTCCGTCCTCGGCGAGGAGGTCCACCTCGATGCCGAGGCTGCTGGGAAGTGCGGCGGCGATCTCCTTCGCCCTGTCGCCCCGTCGACCGCAGACCACCGTGGCGGCCCCCTCGGCCGCCAGGGCGCGCGCGATCGCCTCCCCGATGCCTGCGGTCGACGAACAGACGAGGGCGGTGCGTCCGACGAGGCCCAGGTCCATCAGCCGTCCTCACGATCACTGCTGTGCGGGCCCCTCGGTTGTCCGTCGGCACACGGGCACGGCCCTGTTCCGGGTGGGTCGGCGAAGTCCGGCGAACGGTGTTCCCGGTCGGACGATTCCATGACGACTCCTTTCGTTGGTGTTCCTCTGCGTCGCACGGCGGATCCCACGAACTCGCGGCGGCCGGCCGTGCACCGGTCCCGTGAAGGATTTCGCGCTGGGCAACGGCCGTCCCCGAACGTTCCCGGAAACGGGGGTCACGGAGAGGCGCGCCGGACCAGACGGTCCCCGAACACCGCGAAGAGCGCGCCACCCAGCATGATCAACGTCCCGAGGAACTGCATGGCGGTGAACGTCTCCCCGAGGAAGACGGTGGAGAAGAAGAAGCCGAAGAGCGGCACCGTGAACATCATGGTGGTCGCGGTGGACGGACTCACCCTGCGCAGCCCCTGGTAGTAGAACAGGTAGGCGATCGCGGTCGGACCGACGGCCAGGAAGACGGCGTTCGCCCAGGCGACACCGGACACCGCGGACCAGGACACCTCGCCCACCTCGGGGAGGGCCAGCAGGACGAGTCCCAGCCCGCCCACCCCCGTTCCCCAGGCCGTCGCCCGCAACGGGTCCACCCCCGTGAGCAGCGACTTCGACAGGACGCTGTAGGACGCCCAGCAGGCGGCCCCGGCCATGAAGACGAGGTCCCCGGCCAACCGGTCGGCGTCCGTCGTGCCCCCTCCGACGCCGGGGAGGAAGAGCAGGGCGCCCGTGAGCCCGACCGTCAGCCCGGTGACCCGGGTCCAGGACGCCTTCTCCCGGCCCAGGACGATCAACGCCGTCGTGGTGAGGATCGGGCTCAGCACGGGGACGATGACGCTCCCGTCGAGCGAGGGGGCCAGGGAGAGTCCCCAGAAGAAGAAGACGTTGTAGGCGAGGACACCCAGCAGGCCCAGCAGACCGGCACGGACGGCAGCCTCGCGTCCGATCGGACGCGAGCGGCTCCGCAGCACCACGGCCAGGACGATCAGCAGGAGGCCCCCGCCGCCGAACCGCAGTGCAGCGGCGACCTCGTGCGGCATCTCGCCGACGACCACCTTCGAACTGGCGAAGGCGCTACCGAACATGACCATGGTCACGAGGAGGTACAGGTACGGCGTGACGGCGGATTCCCCCGTCGGGCGGGACGGCCCCGCCGTCATCGGTGCCCCACCGCCGTGCGCGGCCGGGGCCCCGGCCGACCGGCCCTCCGCGCCTCCGACGGCGCGCAGGACGCGTGACGGTGCGGGAGGAACGCGGGCACGCGCGGGACGTCGTCCGTGTTCGGGAAGTCCCGCCCGGGCACCACTCGCGAACGGTTCGATGGCGGCATTCTCCTCTTGAGGGACCGACGCCCATTCGGAACGTCGGGTAATGCGTTCTCGCCGGTCCGCTCGGCGTGTTCTCCGAGGTCGCTTCCCATGGCACCTGACCCTACCCGCGGTGACGGCACGGAGACCGACGGGTGAGTCGGGACCGGCCACGGCCAAATCCCGCGGCCGTCCGGGTCGATCGGTTCGCCGCTGGAAAACGACCCGGCGCGGACAGCGGCCGGGACGACCCGAGAGGGTCGGTCCGGCGCCGGGTCGAACGGGCGGCAGGCACCCGGGTGCGCCCGCTAACGACCCGCGACCCTGTCCAAGACCTCTTCGCCCTCGGGGCTGCGCTTGGCACTGATGATCTTCTTGTGCGGGTCGCTGTCCATGACCAGCGGGAGGACCCCCGACTGGGTCGCCTTCTCCGCGAACGGCGACCACAGGGGCCCGTCGTGGAGGGCCCGCAGGTCGGTGACGCTCAACCCGCTGATCCGTTCCAGGCGGGCGGCCAGGGCGCCGCCCTCCTCCTTCCCCGCCAGCAGCGCACGGATGCGCTCCTCGTCCGCCAGCAGGTCGGGCTGCTCGCCCGCGAGGTAGTCGTGGAGGTTCACCGCGCCGCCCGCGAAGGGCGAGTAGACCATGCAGACCAACTGGGTGGTGTCGACCCCGAAGGCGTCCTCGCCGTACCGGGTCGCCGCGCTCCGCATGGACTCGACGCCGGCGTCGCTCTCGTATCGGATCCTCATCTCCTCGACGAGGTGCTCCGGGAAGTGCTTCCGCCGCATCAGGTCCAGTGCGAAGTCCACGTACTGGGCGATGCCCTCGCGGTAGGTCCGCCCGTAGGCGTACTCGGTCCGCAAGCCGCGGAGGTGGGCCATGAGCGCGGGGTTCGCGCAGTCGGACTCGGTGAAGTTGAACGCGATCTCGTCGAAGACGAACCCGAGGAAGTCCGTCAGCAGCCGCCAGTGGGCCCCCGAGGCGTAACTCGTGTAGTCGTAGATCGAGAAGAACTCCAGAGCGGTCGGCACCTCCGAGGTGACGCCGCGCTCCTTGATCTTGTCGGCGTTGACCGTTCCGTGGATCTCCGTGAAGTACGCCTGGGCCAGCCCGTCCAAGGTCTCCAGGGTGCCCTGGAAGCCCTTGTTCCCGGCGGCGGGCTTCTGACCCGCGCCCCGTGCCAACCGGCGGATCCACAGCGCGTAGTCCCGCTGCTCCTGGGGGGAGTCGCCGGTGATGATGAGGTCCACGCCGCCGTCGTGGCCGGCCGCGACGCCGAAGGAGTTGGCCACGTTGAGGTTGCAGGCGTTGCAGAAGGTGGCCCGTCCGTCGCCGTAGGTCCGATGGCCGGACATGAGCATGTCGCTCCGGTTGAAGGCGATGAGCCGGTGCGGCATGCTCCGGTCCCGGTCGAAGGGCACCGCCCGGTCGCCCTCCAGGAGCAGCAGTTCGACGTCCGGGTCGTCGTAGAGGCCCAGGGCCCGGTAGCTGCGGTCGATGTTCAGCATCACCTGGTACGGCATGCCCCCGTGCCGCATGGTCACCACGCGCAGCTTGAAGGTCGCGCCGTGCCGCTCGGCCAGGGCCAGGTGGACGGCCCGCACGAACGCGACCGCGTAGGCGCTGTCCTTGCCGCCGCCGTACGCGACCATGACCGTGTTCCGCTCGATCTCCTCCGGCCGCGGCAGGGCGCCGTAGAGCGTGGTGGCGCACTCCTCCACCGCCGGAACGTCGTGCTCCGGCAGGGCTTCCCTCAGGTTCTTCAGCAACTCGGTGCGCATCAGCATCCTTCCTGGACCGTTCCTCTGAAGGAATCCGGCATTGACGTCAGACCTCGGAGAACGTGGCCCGCCGCCGTGCACGGGAACATGGGGCAGCCTCGATCGCGTCGTTGAAACGCGGAGGCCCAGCGATCAGGTGCCCCTTTCGTGAGGGACCCTATCTGCTTCACATCGGCCAGCCGGTGAGCAGTGAAGTGCCGCTCTCCCCACCACGGGCATGTGATCTTCGATCTGATCGGGCATTGCTACCCAGAAACGAGCTCCTAAACGCACCCGAGGCGTGATTGCGTCACCATGTGACCGAGCGGGCAAGGCGGTTGCACAAAAGAGCGGCGTGCGATTCGTCAGTGCTCCACGCCGACGGCCGAGATCATCCCGGAAGTGTCCGAATTCCATGTCAACGCGAGAGTGAGTAATTCGTCAACCTGGATGCCAGCTTGGCTGGAAAGTGCTCTTTCTGGAGTCATTAATCACCATTTGGGTGCCCTCTCTCGCCAGCGTTGTCCACATGTCGAGACGGGGTCTTTCGTTGTCTCGGTATGCGGCTCTAGTGTCCAGGGCTTGTGCCGAATGCTGAAGGTGATTTCCTTCATTGCTGCGGGACGGGCGTCCTTGTGCCCTGTAGTCCTGGCCCAAGATCATGTGCGGGCGGCTCCGGGAGGCGGCAAGGCCCCCTTCCTGCCCGTGGGGTCCTGAGCGCGGAGCCGTGGAATGTTTGCTGCCCTTTGTTGAAGAAAGCCTCGTGTTATAGGTAGCCCCCTCGCGTATCCCGGGCTGATTGCCTGCCTTCGCCTGAACGGGATTCGCACGACCCGTTTGGGGTCCGCAAAAGTCGAGAAACCGCCCCTTGGTTTCGTTTTTGCTTCTGATACCGTCAAAAACTCTCCTGACGGTCACGCATCCCCACCCTTCCGAGCTCCGGAGGATAGACGTGAACGCATTACAGGCTCCGCCGATTCAGGCGCAGAAGGCAGAGATCCTCGACGCCACGTTGCGTGACGGCTCCTACGCCGTCGACTTCCAGCTGGACGAGAAGTTCGTGAGCGAGCTGCTCGCCCGGCTGAACGAAACCCCCATCCAGAAGGTCGAGGTCGGACACGGTCTCGGGTACGAGGCGGAGCGTTCCGGAATCAGGGCCTCCAACATCGACCTCACGCGCTGGTGCTCCCTGGCGCAGTCCGAGCTGACGAGGACTCCGTGGGGCATGTTCGCCCAGCCCGAGTTCAGTCGGCTCTCCACCCTCTCCGGGCTCTGCGACGAGGGCATGTCCTTCGTCCGCATCGGCATGGAGCCCGAACGGGTGACCGACCACCTGGACTACATCGAGCGAGCCACCGAGATCTGCGGTGAGGTCTACCTCAATCTGATGAAGACCAGCAGCACTCCCGCCGAGGAACTGCCCGCGCTGCTCAAGGACGTCACTCCGGCCATCGCCGGCCTGTACGTCGTGGACTCGTGCGGTTCCATGCTGCCCAGCGACGTCCAGCGCTACGTGACCGTGGTGAAGGAGCACTTCCCCGTCATCGGTTTCCACGGCCACGACAACCTGGGCATGGCGAACGCCAACAGCATCGCCGCCTACGACGCCGGGGCCGTGATCGCCGACGGCTGCCTCGACGGCATCGGGCGCGGCGCCGGCAACGCCGAGACCGAGTCGCTCGCGGGGATCCTCAGCACCCTCGGTGAGGACAGGTTCGACTACAAGACCCTGGCCAAGCTGGCGCACTTCTGCCGCACCAGCCTGGAGCCGCTTCCCGAGGACCGGAACATGCAGGTGCTCGGCGGAGTGATCGGGATGCACTCCGGGTTCTTCCCCCTCATCGAGCGACTGTGCGACAAGTTGGCCGTCGACCCGGCCTCCTTGATGCAGACCGCAGTCGACCTGGCCCCGCGCAGCGCGGGCAAGACCGACATACAGGCCGCCGCCGAGCAGATAGCCCTCCGGGCCCAGGCCGTGTAGGCACCCGCACCCCCCCGCCAACCGAAAGGAAACTCAGTGCGACTGGCACGGTTCGAAACGGACAACGGCCGCCATCAGACCTTCGTGAGCCACCGTGACGGCTGGGTTCCGCTCTCCGGCCTGTCGGGCTTCGCGACCCCCGGGACGCTGGTCGAACTCCTCGACGCGTCCCGGCGCGGGGAACTCGCCGCGGCGCTCGACGCCCCGGGCACCGAGGCGCCGACGGACGTCCGCCTGGAGGCGGCCGCGACCGTCCTGGACAGCGGTGACATCTGGGGCGCGGGCCTCAACTACCGAGGCCACTCGCAGGACCTCAACACCCAGCAGCCCTCCTCCGGACCCGGTTCGTACCTGCGTCCCCGCAGCTGCCTCATCGGCAACGGCGAAGTGATCGAACTGCCCGGCCAGTCCCGACGGGTCACCGCCGAGGCCGAACTCGGACTGGTCATCGGCACCGCGTGCAAGAACGTGCGTCGCCACGCATGGCGCTCGGTCGTTGCCGGCGTCACGGCCGTCCTCGACATGACGGCCGAGGACGTCATCAGGGAGAACCCCCGCCACATCCCCTGGGCCAAGGGCTTCGACACGTTCTGCAGCGTGGGCCCGCAGCTGGTGTCCCTCGACGAGTTCGACGACGCGGCCCTCCGGTCCACCCGGGTCTCAACGGTCCGCAACGGCGAGGTCATCGCCTCCGCCCCGGTCTCCGACATGAAGTACGACCTCGGCTTCCTGGTCGAGTACTTCACCGCGGGCCGCACCCTCGCGCCCGGAACCGTGATCTGCACCGGCACCCCGGGGGCGGCCGTGATCAGCCCCGGTGACTCCGTGAGCTCCCACGTCGAGGGCGTCGGCGTCCTGTCCCACACCGTGAAGTGACGCCAGCAGGGAACTCCACCGATGCGCCCCAGCGTGAAGGAGTGAAGACGTGACCGCACAACAGAGATCAGTGGTGGACGAGATCGGAAGCGTGATCCGGAAGCACCCCGGATCACCTGCCATCGAGACCGTGGACGGCGTGCTCAGCTACCAGGAGTTCGGCGAGCAGGTCGACGTCTTCGTCGCGCGGCTCGAATCCTCCACCGTCCTGGCCGAGTTCATCGGGATCGAGGCGACCCGGACCTCCCACTCCATCGTGGCCATGGTCGGAGCGCTCCGGGCCGGACGACCGTTCGTGTTCCTCGACCCCCGCGACAGCGCGGCGTCCAACAGGGCCAAGGTCTCCTCCCTCGGCGTCAACGTGATCGCCCAGGCAGCCGCCCGCTCCGGCCCGCCCCGGCTCGTCCCGACACCGGCCGAGTGGCGTGACGGCACGGAGGAACGTCCCGCCCAGGCGCCCGAGGTGCTCGCCCCGTACCGGGGTTCCGTCGGCTACGCCATCCACACCTCGGGGTCGACGGGGCAGCCCAAGTGCGTGCTCGTGCGCGCCCTCCCGTTGGCCCGCGTGATCGCGGACCACGTACGCGTCCTGGAACTCGGCCCCACCAGTCGCACGCTCCAGTTCGCCCGCCTGACCTTCGACGGCTGCATCACGGAGATCCTGTGGACCCTGACCTCGGGCGCGTGCCTGGTGGTCGTCGGTGAGGACCGGCTCGCCCCGGGTGCGGTGCTCCGGAGCACCCTGGAGGAGTTCCGCGTCACCCATCTGAAGACCACCCCGTTCGCGCTCACCGCGACCGAGCCGACGCGTGCGATGAACCTCGCGCACGTCGTCAACGGCGGCGGGGCCTGCCGTCAGGCGGTGGTCCGGAAGTGGTCCTCGGCGGCCGCCTTCCACAACGCCTACGGGACCACCGAGACCACCGTCTGCAACTTCCTCAGCGAGCCGCTCGACCCCGAGGACTGCGCCGACTCCGTGCCGCTGGGCGGGGTGGTCGGCGACTGCGAGTTCGAGGTCATCCCCCTGTCGGGCGGTGACGAGGACGACCCGGTCGGCCCGGCGGGCATCCGCGGGGAACTGGTGATCACCGGTGAGAGCGTCGCGATCGGCTACCTGACCGGCCAGGACCTGCGGCGCTTCCTCGACGGCGACACGAACCGGGTCTACCGGACCGGAGACATCGTCGAGCACCGCGACGGCCGCGTGTACTTCGTCGAACGTCTGGATCGTCAGCTCAAGGTCCGCGGGTACCGTCTCGACCCCGGGGAGGTCGAGAGCGCCGCCTGCCGCCTGCCCGGGGTCGAGGAGGCGGTGGTGACCGCGGAGTCCCACGGGTCGTCGACGGACTCCGGCGAGGACGCGCTGGTCTGCTATTACCAGGGCACGGTCACGCCCCGCGAGATCCGCGCCCACCTGGAATCCGTCCTCGACCCCTACAAGGTGCCGTCGGTCGTCCACCGTGTCACCGCCCTCCCGTACACCCGCAACGGCAAGGTCGACCGCGACGCCCTGCGGGCGGGCCGGCGCGTCACGCCCGCCCCGACCGCGTCGGCCACGCCGGAGGAACACGTCATCGGGCTGGTCCGGCAGCTCACGGGCATGGACGACGCAACCCTGGAGGACAACTTCTTCGCCATCGGGGGCGACTCGGCCTCCACGGTTGCCCTGGTCAGCAAGTTGAGAGAACTCGGCTGGATGGACGCCGGCGTCCGGGACGTGCTGCGGGCGCCGAACGTGAAGGCCCTTGTCGGACAACTACGTGACCGGAGCGTGTGACCACGATGTGTGGTGTGTGCGGGACCTTCTCCCCGAACGGCGGGGGCGATCGCCGGATCGTCGCCGCCATGCACGCCGGGCTCACCCACCGCGGGCCCGACGAGACCTACTCGCTGAACACCGAGACCCTCTCCGTCAAGCTCGGCCGTCTCGGATTCACCGGCCTGGCACACGGCTGGCAGCCGGCGGAGGACCGCAGCGGCCGCTACGCGGCGATGACCAACGGCGAAGTGTTCAACTCTCGCGAGCTGTGGGACAAGTCCGGTTCCCGGCGGCGGGGTAACGAGGTCGACGTCGCCGTCATCCCGGAGCTGGTCGCGCGGTTCGGGATCGACGGACTCCGGATGGTGGACGGCCAGTTCGCCACCGCGATCTTCGACCGGTCCGAGAACGCCCTGTACCTGGCGAGGGACCGGTTCGGCGTGTGTCCGATGTTCTACACGCGGACGGGCTCCGACACGCACTTCTGTTCGGAGATCAAACCCCTGGTACGGTCCGTCGACCGGTCCTGGAGCGTGGACCTCGGCGCGATCGACCAGTACTTCTCGCTGGGCAACATCGTCGCTCCCCGCACGCTCGTGAGGGAGGTCCGTGCCGTTCCCCCCGGCTGTGCCGTCAGGTTCGACGCGAACGGCCCCGAGAAGGTCCTGCGGTACTGGCGCTACGGCGAGTTCGAGTCCACCGCGGAACCGGTCCCTGCGGAGGAGCTCCGCGAGGGGCTCAGGCGTTCGATCCGCGACCGGCTGCACGCCGACGTGGAGATCGGCGCCTATCTGAGCGGCGGGTTCGACTCCAGCGCCATCGTGATGGAGGCTTCCGACCTCGTCGACCAGCCGCTCCACACCTTCTCCGTGGTCTTCGACGATCCGGGTCTGGACGAAGGGCGCTTCCAGCGAGAGGTGTCCCAGCTCGTGGGGAGCAAGCACGAGCAGATCCGGTGCCTTCGGTCGGACGTCGCCGCACGGTTCGAGGAGATGGTCCGGCACTGCTGCTACCCCCAGCGCGAGACCTACAACGTGGCTGCCATGATGCTGGCCGACAGCGTGCGTGCCGCGGGGATCAAGGGCGTCGTGTCCGGGGAGGGCGCGGACGAGCTGTTCTTCGGCTACGACTCCTACGCCTTCGACAGCGTGCCCCGTTCGACCCGAGGGTCCCGTCCCGAGAACGAACGGGCCTGGGGGAGGGCGGACTTCGGCTGGGAGGTCGACTGGCCCAGGGTGCACGAACGCCGACGGACCTACCTCGCCCCCGCTCTCCTGGAGGGCGTCTCCGGCGACGAGTTCTGGCGAACGCGGCTGATCCCCTTCACGGACGCCGAAGCGAAGTCGCTCTCGGCGATGCAACTGCGCTCCATCGCCGACGTGTACGTGCAGATGTCGGGCCACCTGCTCGGTGACCACGGGGACTCGATGCTGATGGGCAGCTCCGTCGAAGGCCGCTATCCGTTCCTCGGCAACTCGGTCGTCTCCCTCGCCCAGAGGGTTGCGGATGAGGCGAAGGTCGTCGACTTCGAGGGGAAGGCGTGCCTGAAGTCGGCCTACGACGGGATCGTGCCGCAGTCCGTCCTCCGCCGGGGCAAGCACGGCTTCACCGCGTACGATCTGCGCTCGGTCACGGGCGAACGGACCTGGCAGGACTGGCACGGGCTAGTGGAGGCCAGCGGTGTCCTCGCCCCCGGCTGCCTCGACGCACCCACCGGTCGAGGGGGCGTCGACAAGTGGGACTTCCGCCTCAGCGCCATCAGTGTGGCCATGGTCATGGATGAGTTGGGGCTCTCGCCCTGACGTGCCGACCGTGCCCGGCTCCCGGCCGGGACCGCTTCCGGGTCGCCCCTCCTCCGCCCACGCACCGTCCCACGCACTGTCACGCACCGTCCACGAGGGGAGTCGCCAGTGAGCGCCGAGACGACCGAGTTCTTCGTCTTTCCCGGTGCCGGTTCGTTCGGCACCGAACTCCGGCCGCTGACCCGAAGGCTGTCGCAGTCGGCCCGGACCGTCCGGTACCCGGGGCGCTTCGGTGACGCCCCGCAATCGTTCCAGGGGACCGTCCGGTCCTGCGTCGCCCAGGTACGGGAGGTACCGGGTCCCCCCGTCCTGGTCGGACACAGCTTCGGCGCCTACGTCGCCTACGCCGCGGCAGCAGAACTGGAGGCCGCCGGAGTGCCCGTCCGGGCCCTGGTCGTCGTCGGTGCCACCGCGCCACCGCTGCTGACGCTGCCCGAGTCGGTCACCCGGAGCCCCTCGGAGACCGCGGCCTACCTGAGCGAGGTCGACCCCGCCGCCCTGCCGGACGAGTCGAACGAATGGCGCAACGTCGTCGTCGAGACGACCCTGCACGACCTGAGACTGCTCCGGGAGTTCATGACCGCGGCCCACCCGGAGGTGCAGTGCCCACTCCTTGCCGCACGTGGCGAGAACGACCGGTTGACCTCAACGAAGGGAATCCTGGAGTGGAGCGAACTGACCACCGGGGGGTGCGCCCACCGGGTGTTCCCCGGCGGGCACTCCGACCTCCTGGGCACACCGGAGTTCGCCCGCTGGGCACGCGCCGGGCACGACCGGCCGTGACAACCGCTGGTGGCGAGGACCGGAAGCGGTACCGGAGGGGCGATCCCCCGGCCGACGCGTGCGACGAGGGCACCGGGTCGGGCGTCCCGCCGTCCGCCCCCGCGGTCAGACCAGGTCGAGGAAGCTCCACCGGGCGTCCGGGCGGGCGCCGCTCAGCCACCTGCCGCAGTTCTGGAGCACGACCGGGCTCGACGTGATGTGCTGCGCGCCCGTGCCGAGGTCGCGCAGGAAGCGGTCGATCGGGCCGCGGCGGATCGCCGCCGAACCGGCCCAGCGGTGCACGGTCCGGCCCACCCCGGACACGGTCGAGGTCGTGTGGTTGAGCACGAGCCGGATCAAGGTGTCCTGTTCCGTGCTCGGCAACTCGCCGCTGTCCAAGGTCTGTTCGACGTCCTGCCAGACCTCGTTCGCCCAGGCCCGGGCGGCCCGCAGCCCCGCTTCCGCCGCCGCGTACTCGGCGTGGAACTGCGAGGTGTCGACCGCGGCGCCCCGCGAGCCGGTCCGTGCCGCGGCGACCCGCTTCATCTCGTCCAGCAGCCGCCGCCCCACCCCGAGGGTCCATCCCGTGTGCCCGATCGCGGACATGTTGACCAGGCCGAGCCGGTAGAGGGCGCCGCCGTTGCGCGGGGTGTCCGTGGTCGCGACATAGGTGTACTCGTGCGGGACGTAGGCATCGGTGCAGTGGTAGTCGATGCTGTGGGTGGCGCGCAGCCCGAGCACGTCCCAGTTGCCGTCCAGGCTGACCTGCGACTTCGGCATGGCGAGGACCCGCAACTCATCGGTGCCCTCGACCAGGATCGCGCTGTGGACGTGGGTGGCGTGCGCCATCCCGGAGGCGAACTGCCACTGACCGCTGACCCGGTAACCGCCCTCCACCGGCACCGCCCGGCCGGGGCGGGTGCCGTGCCCGGACAGCAGTGCGTGCTTCCCGTTCGACACGTCGGGGAACAGCTCGGCCGTCGCCTCCCCGCCGAGGTACGCCGCGGTGGTCCCGGTCATCATCTGCAAGGCGATCGCGGTCCATCCGGCCGCGGCGTCGTGGTAGCTCACCCGCTCCGCCGCCTCGATCAGTTGCCGCGGCGCGAACTCGTACCCGCCCAGGCTCAGCGGCAGTTCGGCCCGCACGATTCCGGTGGCGAACAGGGCCCGCGCGGTGTCCTCCGGAAGCCGTCCCGACTCCTCTGCCGCATCCGCCCGTTCGTCGAGGACCCCGCCGAGCGCGTCGATCCGTTCCAGCACCGTCGCCAGTTCCCCACTGACGTGCAACTGCCCCTGGTCACCCATGGGTTACCCCTTCTCGTGGCCTGTTCCCGATCCTCTCACGCAGGCTCCGAGCCGCCCCCGTCCCGAGTTCACCGCGCTCCCCCCGACCTGCGATCGGCCGAGGCCGGCGCGGCGCCGCCGCCCGCGCCCGGTCGGGCCCGTGCGCCGCTGCCGTGCCGACCGGCCTCCCGGACGGCACGTCCGGGAGGCACGAGTGGCGTGGCACGGAATCCCCGCTTCGCCCGGGGCGGTTCAGAACAGGTCGGGGAGCCAGGTGTGGTGCGAACCGGACATGGCGGTGAGGAGCTGACGGTCCTCCTCGGTGACGCCGTCCGCCTCGCCCCACTGCAGGAGGTGTTCCGTGCTGGCGGATCCGGCGTACCACGAGGTGAACAGGCCGGTGGGGAGGGTGACGCGCGGGTTCCGGCCGGTCACGGCCGTTGCCTTCCCCGATGCGATGTCGAAGGAGAGGTGTTCCTCGGCCCCGGAGGGCCCGAGGAGACGGAGGTCGAGGTGCCCCGTCGCGGCCTCCGGCCACGGTCGTTGTTCGATCGCCCCCGCAGGATCGAGCAGCTTCAGCATCCAGGGGTGCCATACCTGCTGGGTCGTCGTGTACTGGTCGGTCGTCCACAGGTGGGGAGCCAGCAGCGGTTGAGTGCCGGGCTGGAACCGGACCGTGGCTGCCTGGCTGCGCTGGTCGCTGATGAACGCGTTCGCGAGGCCGGCCGCCTCCGGGTCCCCTGCCCAGTAGTCGGTGATCTCCAGTTCGTGTCCCCAGGGTCCCGTCCGGGTGCGGGAGCAGCCGACGAGCGCACGGGCCCGACCCTCGGGATCGCTGATCTCGTACAGTCGCGGCCCCGTGGTCGTGTCCGGGTACTTCCACGTCCACCACCACGCGGGTCGGTCGACGGGGCCGTGCCAGGTGCGGGCGAGGCTGCGCTGGAGGGGATGCCCGGCCGACTCCGTGACGTCCGCGACCCGGTAGCCGTGCCGGACGGGGGGTGCGAAGGCGTCGATGGGCAGCTGACCGGTCGTCGCCGAGCCGGCCAGTTCCCACCCCCAGCGGCGGTACAACCCCAGCGAGGGGGTCCACAGGCTGCTGATGACCGCCCCGGCCGCCCGCTGCTCGGCCGTCACGTGTTCCAGCAGTCGGCGGGCGACGCCCCGGCCGCGTTGGTCGACGGCGACGCACACGGTGGAGATGCAGCAACTGGAGAGGGCCGCTCCGGCGAAGAACTGTCCGACGGGCAGAGCGGTGACTCCACCGATGACCCGTTGCCCGTCGAGGGCCAGCCGGACCGCGCCGTGGGTGTGGAGGACTTCGAGGTCGGTGAGTTCGGTGGCGAAGGCGCGATGGGCGAGCCTCGCGTACTCGGCCAGGTCGGCCTCGTGCCTGGGGGCGGTGATCTCCATCTGGTCGTCCTCCCGGTCCTCGTGCTGGCATGGGTCCGCCCTGCGAGTGGTCGCCCGTGGGCCGCGCAGGGTGAGGGGTGAGCGTGATGATGCGGGTGTTCCGTCAGGAACGGGGTGCGTCGACGGGCTGGTCGGTGGCGGCGAGCTTGAGGGCCAGGACCAACGCCGCGGCGAGCAGGGCGGGGCCGGCGAGGAAGGCGAGATGGATTCCGCTGACCGCGGCGACGGCGCTCAGCGTGAAGGGACCGAGGCCGGCGGCCAGCCCCTGGCCGAGTGCGAACAACGACATGGCGCGGTCCGTGCTCCCCTCGGCTGCTGCCAGGCCCCGGGAGACGGCGAGGGGGAAGTGCAAGGACATGCCCAGCCCGCAGACGAAGATCCCGGCCAGGGCACCGGGGCCGGTCAGCAACCAGAAGCCGGCGAACCCGGTCAGGGCCAGTGCCAGACTGCACACCAGCAGCCTTCCGGTCGGCCACCGCTGTGCGAGCCGGGTGCCGTAGAGCCGACCTGCGACCATGCCGATGAGCATCAGGGTGATGCCCATCGTGGCGGTGGACTGCGACAGTCGGGCGTGCACGCGCAGTTCCTCCGAGGCCCACACGACCATGCACATCTCGAAGCAGGAACAGGCCAGGAACAGGGCCCAGGCGGACCAGAACTCGGTGGAGAACCTCCGGCCGCGGGTGCCCGGGGCGCGGGGGGCGGGCGAGGCCGGGGGCAACTTCTGGCGTCTGCACACCCACCATGTGCCGATGGCCAGCGGAACGTTCAGCCAGAGGCCGAGGCGCCATCCTCCCGGCAACAGCGTGGCGGCGCCCAGAACGAGTGGGGCGAGCATGCCGACCCCGGCGCTGATCCCGTTCGCCTCGCTCATCGCGGCCGGGGCGAACGGGCCGTGGTGGTCGGACAGCGCCGCGGCGGTGATGTTCACGATGACGTTGCCGGCCCCTCCGATCACCACCGCGGCGAGGAGGGTGCTCCACAGCCACGGGCCGGTGCAGTACGCCGCGACGGCACCGGCCAGGGTGAGCAGGGCCGCGGCCTGCACCCGGGTCCGCCCCCAGCGCACCGCGGTCCTCGCCGTGGTCCAGCCCGCCGCCATGGCGCCGACGGCCAGCCCCGTGCTGTGAAGCGCTGCAACTGCATCGGCTAAGTTCCGGTCGTCGGCCAGCAAGGGGATGGACGGGCTGAATCCGTACATCGTGAAACCGAAGACGCACAGTTGCAGGTACAGCACAACGGTGAGCCGGTCGCGCTGGAGGCGTGGTGCCCGGGAAGCAGAGCGGGGGTCCGGAGACGCGGTGGTGGACTCGCGGTCGGTCGGTCCCGTCATGGAGTGCTGCTCCCTCCTTCCGGAACTCCGTGAGCGGCCGTCCGATCCCGTGCGGCCGTCGAGCGATCAGCCTGAAAGGCCCTGCGTGGTGCGAAGGGGGTGAGGTGCCGCCCGGCGATGCGCACGCCGGGACGGGCCCGCGTGCGGAGCGGGGATATACTTAAGTGTATTTCTTTTTTATATCCGCCGCCACATGTTCCGCACGGCTCCCCGTAGTTGAGGACTGCGCGACGTCCGCCCGGCCTCCGTGCGGCACGTCTCAGGTCCACCGGCCCGACCTGCGGCACGGACGGCCCGTCCGGTTCCGTGCCTCCGCGTCCGCCTGCGCAGCCGGGTGAGGAACTGCCGCCCGGCGGGCTCGCGCCCAGAGCCGTCGGGGAGTTCCCGGTGCACGGGCGGGACCGTCGGCCGGTCGTCCGGCCGACGGCCTTCCGGGAGCCACGGGGACTCGGGCCGTCCGCCGGCGTCGCCGCCGGATCGGGGGCCCCGCCACCCGTCAGCCCAGTACGGCGTCCACGGTCGCGGTGAACTGGTCGGCGGCCCGTTCGATGTCGGGCTCGGTGGCCTGGACGGTGACGCCGTAGCCCGCGCCGAGGTAGCTGTCCGAGACCCCGATGGAGATGGCCACGGCCCGGGCGAGGACGTCATCGGTGCGGGGAAGGCTGCCGCGACGGTAGTCGTGCTGGGATTCGGACCCCGGCCGGCGGAACGGGGCGGGCGACGTCCCGCCCTCGGTGAGGGCCGCGAGTTGGGACATGTTGCCGTAGTAGTGGCGTCCGGAGCCCAGCATGGTCTTCGTCCCGAGGGCGTCGGCGACCGCAGCGGCCTCGGCGGCACCGTCGAAGACGTGCACGAGGAGCGTTCCGCATTCGCCTTCGGGGTCGTGGAGCGTGCGTCGCTGCAGTCCGTCCCGGGTCGGAATCCGCGAAGCGACCGCCTGCTTCACCGCTCGGGTGGCCTTCAGGACCCCGTCGAGCTTGTCGAGTTGGGCGCAGGCGACCGCACCCGAGAGTTCGGGCATGCGCAGGTTGAGGCCGAACAGGATGTCGCCGTCCCCGGTGTCGGTGCGCTGGGGGAACCAGCCCTGGTCCTGGAACGAGTAGGCGCGCTGGTACAGGTGCGCGTCCGAGGTCAGGACGAATCCCCCCTCCCCGCTGGTGATCACCTTGAACGGGTTCAGCGAGAAGGCGCCGGCCGCGCCGTGCGTCCCCAGCCGCCGACCGCGGTACGAGCCGCCGCACGCCTGCGCCACGTCCTCGACGAGGGCCAGCCCGTGCCGCTGTGCGATCTCGCCGAGGGCGGCCAGGTCGCACGGTGCGCCCAGCATGTGCACGGCCATGATCGCCTTGGTGCGGGGGGTGATCTTGGCTTCGACGTCCTCGGGTGAGAGGGTCAGGGACTCGTCGATCTCCGCGAGGACGGGCGTGGCCCCGCTGTAGACGATGCTGCCGATCGAGGCGATGAAGGTGTATCCGGGCACGATGACCTCGTCGCCGGGGCCGACGCCGAGCGCCGCGAGGGCGGTGATCAACGCGGAGGTGCCGCTGTTCACGCCGATGGCGTGCGGAACGTCGAACATCGACTGCACGGCCTGCTCGAAGCGGGCCACGAACGACGTGGTCTCGGGCACGTCGTACGAGTATCGCGTCAGGTGCCAGTCCTTGAGCACTGCCTCGACGTTCGCGGCTTCTTCGGCTCCGAGGAACGCGTATCCGGGTCCGGGCATGGTGATGATCCCTCTCAGGCGTGGTGGAGCTTGCGTCGGATGTCGATCACTGTCATCGAGGCCCTGTCGGCCGCGGTGATGCCGGCCTCGCTGTCCTCAAGGACGATGCACCGGGCGGGCGGAACGCCGAGAGCCGCAGCAGCGGCCAGGAAGATGTCCGGCTCGGGCTTTCCCCGGCGGACGTCCTCCCGGGCCACCACGGCGTCGAAGAGCTCGTCGAGAGCCAGGTGCTTCATCGTGGCTTCGATGCTCCGGCGGCGTCCCCCCGATGCCACCGCCATCGGCACGCGCCCGTGGTTCGCGCGTGCGATGTCGGCCACCGCGGTGATCTCGCGAACCTGGTCGAGTTGGTCCAGGTACGCCGTCTGGCACCGGTCGACCAGCTCCGCGAGGGGAAGCGGGAGTTCGACGTCCTGGTCACGGGAGAGCCACAGAATCGCTTCGTCCGTCGACATGCCCGTGGCGGTCGCGTACCAGTCCGCGTCGACCGTGAGGCCGTACGGGGACAGGACCGTGCTCATCGCCGCGTAGTGCGCGGCGAGGGTGTCGGCGAGGGTGCCGTCCCAGTCGAAGACCAGGGCGTCGAAGCCGTCGGCGGGTAGCTGGTGGATGGTCGGCATCTGCTGGTTTCCTTCTGTCAGGCGGGTACGGACGGCACGTCCGCGGGCAGCGGCGCCGAATCCCGACCGACGATCTTGGCGGCGGCCTTCTCGGCGATGGCGAAGACCGGCGCGGAGATGTTCCCGGTCGTCACCGCGGGCATGACCGACGCGTCGACGACGCGCAGTCCTTCGCAGCCGCGTACCAGCAGGTCGCTGTCGACCACGGCGTCCGTGTCGGTGCCGAGCCGGCAACTGCCCACCGGATGGAACTGCGTCTGGGCGTTGCTGCGGCAGAAGTCGACGAGGTCGGCGGGCGCGCGCCGGTCCTGGGTCAGGTCGCGGAACCGGCGCAGGCTGCGGGTGTCGGCCAGCCGGTGGGCCAGCCGCACTCCTTCGACGAGGGTGTCGACGTCCGCCTGTTGCGAGAGGTAGTCGGGATCGATCGCCGGGGGCTGCCACGGGTCGGCGGACTGCAAGGTCAGCCTGCCCCTGCTCACCGGACGGGTGACGGCAGGGCCGATGGTGAAGCCCCGACCGAAGCCCGAGGCGTCGTTCAGGTCGATCATGGGGGCGAAGGACAGTTGGATGTCGGGAGCGGGCAGCCCCGGCGTGCTGCTGACGAAGCCGCCCGCCTCGCCCAGGTTGGAGGCGTCCGCGACGGGGAGGGTGCGGTCGGCGGGGAAGCTCACGGAGACCTGTACGTGGTCGTGGAGGTTTCCTCCGACACCCGGCACGTCGCACGCCACCGCAATGCCGTGGGCCCTCAGGTGGTCGGCGGGACCGATGCCGGAGAGCATCAGCAGGTGCGGTGTCGCCACCGCGCCGGCGGAGAGGACCACTTCGCGTTCGGCGCGGAGGGTGACGAGCCGGCCCGCCCGCCGCACCTGGACGCCGGTCGCCGTCGTCTCGTCGAGGAGCAACCGCATCACCCGGGTGCCGGCGAGCACGGTGAGGTTGGCGCGGGAGACGGCCGGTGCCAGGTAGGCGTCGGCCGAGCCGCATCGCCGTCCTGCCCGGCGCATCACCCGGTACAGGCCGATCCCTTCCTGCTGGCCGCTGTTGAAGTCGGGGTTCACGGCGAGCCCGATCTCCTCGCCCGCGCTGACGAACGCCTCCGCGAAGGGGTGGGGCCGTGACGGGGACTCCACCGAGAGCAGGGCGCGATCGTCCGCGGTGCCCGCCACCCGGGCCAACCAGGGGAGCATGCCCCGGCTGCCCCATTCCGTTCCGCCGTGCACCGCCCAGACGTCGTAGTCGCTGGCGTGGCCCTCGACGTACACCATGGCGTGCATGGCACTGGAGCCGCCGACGAGACGCCCGCGCGGCCAGCTCAACCGGCGCCCGTTGAGGTGGCGTTGGGGAACCGTGAGGTAGGACCAGTCGAGTTCGCTGCCCATGAGCTGGGGCCACCGGGACGGCTGGGTCACCCGTGGATCCGCCGTGGCGTCGGGGCCCGCCTCGACCAGGGCGACGGTGACGTCCGGGTCGGCGGAGAGGCGGTGGGCGAGCACGCAGCCGGCGAGGCCCGCGCCCACGATGACGTAGTCGTATCGCAGTTGGTGGGACAAGAGTCAGCCCTCACAGAGGATGGGTTCAGGAGGCCAGGAAGCCGCCGTCGACCCCCAGGACCTGGCCGTTGACGTAGGAGGCGGCATCGGAGAGCAGGAACAGGACCACGGCGCTGACTTCGGACGGTTCCCCCACCCGGCCCGCCGGTATCAGGCGGTCCCAGTTCGCGGCTCCCTCATCGACGGTGATCGAGTTCAGGTACATGTCGGTCGCTATGGGACCCGGGGCGATGCCGTTGACGCGCACGCCGAACTCCGCGTACTCGACCGAGGCCGACTTGGTCAGTGCCACCGCCGCGTTCTTGGAGGCCGCATAGGCGCCGACGCCGGGGAAGACGGTGCGGAAGCCGTGGACGGAAATGTTGTTGACGATGGCTCCGGCACCCGCCTCGGCCATCCTGCGCAGCTCGTGCTTCATGCACAGCCACAGGCCGCGGGTGTTGACCGCCATGGCGCCGTCGAAGGCGTCCTCCGTCAGGTCCGCGACCCGTCCGGGTGCCGACGCGCCCGCGTTGTTGAACGCGCAGTCGAGGCGGCCGTAGGTGCGCACGACGGAGTCCACCGCGTGGGCCACCTGTCGGGCACTGGTGACGTCGGCCGACACGTACGTCGCCTGACCCCCGCGGTCCCTGATCTCGTCGACCACGGCCTGCCCCTCCTTCGCGCGCCGCGCCGCGATGGCCACCTTCATGCCGCACTCCGCAGCGGCGAAGGCGGTGCTGCGGCCTATCCCGGAGTTCCCGCCGGTGATCAGGACGACCCGGTCGGCGAGGCGGGCCGGCAGGTCCAGGAGGTCCCGGACGGGGGAGGACGAGGTCACCGGTTCGTCCCGCGCCGGACCAGTTCGGACTCCTGGTGCTCGCCCAGACGCTTCATGCGGTGTGCGGCGTCCGCGATCTCCTCGGCACTCACGTCGTTGAGGAAGGTGGCGCGGCCGATGCTCTCCACGACGGGCAGGTTCTGGTTGCCGTTGCGGTGGCGCATCGTGTCGGCCAGGGCCTGCATCAGGAGGTCGATGTCGGCGAAGCCCGGATGCCAGGTCGGAAGGCCCAGGCCGGTGGCGGTCGCGGCGATCCTGTCGACCTCGTGGTGGTTGAGGTATCCGCGGCCGTGGGCGATGAACGCGGACAGGAGGCAGTCCAGGGCCACGGCCTCCCCGTGCAGGAGCTGCTCGACGTGACGCATCTCGACGAGCGGGCTGAACGAATGCCCGTAGTCCACCGCCCGCCGGAGGTCCTTCTCCCAGAGATTGTTCCGCAGTTCGTCGATCATGCCGGCGATCGCCCGCCTGATCGCCTCGGCGCCCTCCGGCGACTGGAACTTGTTCGCCACCAGCGCCGGGCCGCCGTTCTCCAGGAGCGCGAAGAGGGCGGGGTCCTTGATGAGGCCCATCTTGAAGATCTCGCCGCCGCCGTTGCTGATCTGCCGGGTGGACACGGTGCTCAGGAAGGCGGGATCGACCAGGGTGAGCGGAGGCGGACTGTAGGAGCCGATCCGGTTGCGGAAGCCCTGGAAGTTCACCCCCGTCTTGGCGGCGACGCTGACGTCGACCAGGGAGAGCAGGGTCGTCGGCACACGCGTGTGCGGGATGCCGCGACGGTACAGACTTGCGGCGAGGCCCACGACGTCGAGGACGACGCCGCCCCCGATGGCCACGGGCGCGTCGCTCGCCCGCAGGGTGCCGACCTCGTTGAGGGCGCTGATGACCTGGAGCACCTGGCCCATGGTCTTGCGTCCCTCGTCACCGAGGAGTTCGAGCAGCCGGTGGGGGACGTTGTACTCCTTGAGGTAGCGCTCTAAGCGGGCGCCGTACAGGCGGGCGACCGCGCGGTCCACGATGACCAGCTTGGTGCCGCCCTGCGAGTCGCTGGTGAGGACGTCGGCCAGCGTGGGGTTGTCCAGGTCGAGGAGGGAGGGCGTCTCGCGTATCTCGTAGCTGACGTCGAGTTGGGTGCTGATCGTCCAACTGTCCGTGGACATGGTGGGTTTCCTCTCCGTTGCTTCCGGTACGGGGGTGTCGGCCACGGTCGGCCGACGCACGGCAGATGTCGGGGGAGTCGGGAGTCGGGGGAGTCGGAGGAGGGGCGCACGCGGCGGGGACGCCGGTTCAGGTGCGGGGGCTCGACAACAGGCCGAGCGTGGCGCGGCGGAGCGGCGCGGGGATCGTCGGTGAGGTGAGACGGGTGACCGCCGCATCGGCGGAGGAACTCAGGAGCTGCGGGATTCCGGCGGCGAAGCCTTCGCCCCGGCCGATGCGCGCCGTCGCCCGGTCGGGCCGCTCGTGGGAGGTTCCGACGGCCCGGGAGGGGGCGCGGGGGTATTGCCGGGCATGCCCGAGCCGTAGTTCGTCAGTCCGGACGGGGCGAACCGGGAGATGGTCGTGCATCCGACGGTCGTGGTGGTCCGACGGGGCGGTAGCTGCGGCGACGACAACGTTGCCAGAGTGCCCCGGCGATGCCCGTTCCGCAGAGGGCCGGTGCGCGTGAGGCGCTCTCCCGGGAGGCGACGGTGCGGAGGGCGAGCACGTCGGGCGCCGTCCGCCGGGAGGTCCCGCATCCGTCGACGAGCAGAGGACGGGAAGGGTCGACGCCGTTGGGCACGCATCCGAAGGCGGACGGCTCCGCGAGCTGCGCCCGGACCACGCGGTTGCGGTGGGCACAGTACGTCGTCTGCAAAGAAGGGTCTGGCTGTTCAGGCTTGGCCGCGGACTCCATCCGGTGCTCCCTCGCGCTTGCGCGTGGTGGGGGACGAGTGACTTTGTTGCAGCGTGAGCACTTTATTAAGTGCCTTACATTTATATTGTCGCCCAAGCTACTGTCAAGGGGGTCTTGGTCATGCCAGGCTTGAACAACGGGCAAGGTCTCACGCCTGCGGATCTCCGGCGCGCCAACGCCAACGAGGTCGTCAGGCTGTTGCGGGTCGCCGGCCCTCTGCGCATCAGTGACATCTCCAACCGGACCGGCATCTCGCGCCCCACGGTCACTCAACTCGTCGCGTCACTGGAGGCCGACGCCCTCGTCGAGTACGTCGACGAACCCGCTGCCCAGGCGGACTACCCCCGTCTGGGCCGTCCGGCGCGGCTGGTGCGCTACCGCGCCGAGAACGGCTACGTCCTGGGTGCGGAGGTGGGCCCCAGCCGTCTGCTCCTCGTCGTGACGGACCTGGCCGGCGAGGTCGTCGCGCGCCACGAAGGGCACCCGGACTCGGCGCGGAGCATGGACGAGCTGATGACCGAACTGGAGTCGCAGATCGAGACGGTGCTGAAGGCGGAAGGAGTGGCGCACGGCACGGTCAGGAGCCTGGTGGTGGGGGTACCCGGCCTGGTCGATCACCGGGCCCGTTCCTTGGCGCAGGGGCCGTGCCTGGCCCAGTGGGACAGCGAGGGCCACCGCGCCAGGCTCCAGCGCCGGTTCGACTGTCCGGTGCACTTCGAGAACGACGTCAATCTCGCGGTGATCGGCGAGTCGCGGCGCGGTGCCGCACAGGGGTTCGCCACGGTGGCCTACGTCCATTGGGGAACCCGTGTCGGAGCGGGCATCCTCGTGTCCGGCAACCTCCACGCCGGAGCCTCGTCGGCGGCGGGCGAGATCGGCCACCTCGTCCTCGGTTCCGCCCACGGTCCCTCGGGCCGGGGCACCTTCGAGCAGGCGGTGGGCGCACCGGCCATCGCGGCACGCGGCCGGGCGGCCGCCCGGCGCCCCGAGGGCCGGGCGCTGCGCGAACTCGCCGGCGGAGACGCCGCATCGGTCCAGGCCACCACCGTCTTCGCCGCGGCCCAGGCCCAAGACCCGGTGGCCCGGGCGATCGCCGAAGACTTCATCACCGGCTTCGCCAGGGGACTGGCACCGCTGGTCCTCGTCCTCGACCCCGACATCGTGGTGTTGGGGGGGCGCGTCGCCCAGGCCGGCCCGTGGGCGCTCGACACCCTGCGCCAGAAACTCGTCCCCCACACCCTCCTGCCCCCGCCCCTGGTCCTGTCCTCGCTGCACAACCAGGCCGCCGCGATCGGAGGCGCCTGCATGGCGCTGGAAGCCATCGAACCGCACCTGCTTTCCGCCCCTTCGCTCCACCACCGGTGAGACGAGGCGGACCGCCCCGGGCGTGGTCCGCACCGCGGATCGACGAGCCGGGATGCTGCGAGCCCGGTGACCGGCTCCGCCGAACCCGGTCGCCCGCCGTACCTGGGAGGCGATGCACGGGGCCAAGCAGCGCGACGTACGACGATCGCGTGCGGGACTCGTCGTACTGTCGATGGGCGTTCGGGTGGACCGGGAAGGCGAGTTGGAGCGCGACTTCCACACCGTTTCCAACGTGCCCAACACCGCAGAAGGTGCGGGAGCCACCGTCGTCAGCGAGCGGTCCTACCTGTCGGGGGCGCTCTTCCTCGTGGCTCTCGAAGGAGCGGACGAGGAGGTGCGTGGCCTGTACCGGGCCTGAGACGTCCTCGATGGCCCCTCTTCCTCAGCCGCAAGGCGTTCCCGCCCGGTACTCCCGTCGTACACCCGGACCAGGGCCGCGGTACACGACGGCCACGTGGACGACGTGCTGGAAAGCCATCCGTGGTTGGAGACGCGTCCGGCGCGGCTGCGCCGGGCACGCGAGCGTTTGGACGCGGGTACACCGCTGCATCTGCGGACCGTGCGTGACACCGTGCCCGTGTTCCTGGGAGCCGAGTTGCGCCACGACCACCCGATCTCGTTCTCGGCACGGCGGCGAGGCCACGGAACGCGCGCGGTGCGTGTCGATCACGTCCCTGTGACCGCTCCGATGCTCCCACGACAGCCGGAGGCCACCTCGAAGTTCGAACAAGTGGGAACAGCATGAGCCTCTGGCTGGCCCGGTTGACCCCCGACCTGCATAGAAGGGACGTGTGGGGCAACCTGAACGACGCCTACTTGATGCACCGCCGCGTCATGTCCCTCTTCCCCGACTGCCCCTCTGGCACCCCCGGTCCGGCAGTCCGCCAACGAGCCCGCTCTCCACGGACGTGCCTCCGTCTGACCGCGGCACGCCGTTCATGACTGGCGGGTGGGGCGAGGAGGGCGGGCATAGGTTGGGGGGATGCCGAATCGACTCGCGGGTGAGACGTCGCCCTATCTGTTGCAGCACGCCGACACCCCGGTGGATTGGTGGCCCTGGTCGCCGGAGGCGTTTGAGGAGGCGTGGTGGCGGGACGTACCCGTACTGCTCAGCGTGGGGTACAGCTCCTGCCACTGGTGCCAGTGAATGCACAGGCCCAGTAGTCGATGGTGCTTACACGTCTCTGATGATGACGCGCTTGCCGCAGAGCTTCGACCAGTCGTCCCGGTCGGAGGTCAGGACGATCACGGGGGCCGGGACGCGGAGCGCGAGCGCGGCGACGAGAGCGTCGATCGCGTACTTGTGTCCGTGCAGACCGCCTGCGTCCTGGAGCAGCTTCACCGCTGTCAGGGAGTCATCCTGGCTGACCGGTTCCACCCGTAGCCGGGAGAGCACCCACTTCAAGCGCGCCAGATCGGTCTTCCCGTGTACGGCTTCAACAATGGTCAGCGCGGACAGGAGGACGGGAACCCCGGCCTGCCGGGACGCCTCGATGCGAGCCGCCATACCGCGGTCGTTGCGCAGGAGCAGGGAGAGCGCCTCCGAGTCGAGCACCAGCGAGCGGGCCGACTGCTCCTTCACGCGGCGCCCCGCTCGACATCCTCGGCGTTCACGTCTCCGAACAGCTCCCGACGAGCGGCTTCGATCTCCTGCTCCGTGAGCGCACCGTGCTCCTCCTCGTGGGACGCCACGATCTCGGCGAGTCCGTCCATGGCGAGCTGGTGTCGGACGGCCTCGGTGATGTAACTGGACAGGCCGCGGCGGCCGGCTCGGGAGCGGAGCTCGCTGACCAGTTCGGCGGGCATGGAGACGGAGATGTTCTCGGTGTTCCCGGCTCGGGTCGGCTTCATGTCCAGAGTGTACGACAACCTTTATTACATCGCGAGGGCTGAAGAATCGATCCGCGGGCGCCGCCAGTACTTCCGCGATCCGGATCGCGGAAGTCGACAGCTTTCCGAAGCAAACCGACCGGGCTCTCCCCGTACCCTGAGGGTGAAGTGATGGGACAGGCCTCTCGGCTCGCCGCGAGGACGGCAGGCGGGGGTGGCCGCGACATGATGATCGACTACAACGTCAGCGATCAGGCCCCCGGACACGCCGGGCTGGTTGAAGTCCCTCGTCTCGTCCCTTGACCGGCGCCACGGCGGAAGCACCGTTCTGCCCCTGACCGTGATCGTGGACGAGGTCCTGGAATGGCTGGAGCTCGCCAGCGGAGTCGACGCCTGGAAGAACTCGGCCAACCGTGCATCGTTGCGCAGCGATCTGGAGGGGTCCTTGCGGGCACTCGGTCCCGCGCTCCGGGCCCACATCGCCACACCGCTCGCCGACTTCCAAGACTTCCAAGGCGCCTTCGGGCGGCTCGTCAGCAGTCCCGGAGCTGTCTTGAAGCAGCCGCCGGGCACCCGCACCGATGCGGTCTGGACCGATCTCGCAACGGCCGGGAAGAACCTGCTCGCCGCGCTCGAATCCGACGAAGGTGCCTGCGTCGGCTGGGACGACCTGGCGGCCACGCCGCGGGACCGCACTCTGGCGGGTCGGGAGTACCGCCCGATCGCCGACCTGCTCTTCGACCAGTTGCGCAGACGCGGCCTCAACGCGGAGGGGATCTTCAGGGGGGCTTGTCTCCGTGATGGCGCTCGGCCGGGACCCTGACGACCCTCGGGCTGGCGAGAGGGCGGTGTGGGCGCGAGCGACGACGGCCGAGGCATACCCCGCAACCCCGGTTGCCTGTGGCGCACGGGCAGTGCTCGGGTTGGGTGCGCGAGGATGGGGGCATGTCCAATCGACTCGCGCACGCCACGTCCCCGTACCTGCTCCAGCACGCGGACAACCCGGTCGACTGGTGGCCGTGGGGGCCGGAGGCGTTCGAGGAAGCCCGACGCCGCGACGTACCCGTACTGCTATCGGTTGGCTACTCCGCGTGCCACTGGTGCCAATGACTTAACACAACCAGGTAGTCCTGAACTGGGGTGTTTCCAGAGGGTAGCCATATGGACACGCGTGATGAGGGGCAGGGTAGGAGCATAGACGCTTGGGTGGAGGCCGAACTGGCCGCTTCACCCGAGTGCGGCCCTAGAAGTACGCCAGCCTTCGTCGGCGCTTGGAGGACAGCGAACCCGCTGCCGCCGCCGAGGAGTAGGGGTACGGAGTCGCGGACTGCGGCTCAAGTGACAGTGCCGTGCGAGAGGACCGAGTGGTCCTCTCGCACGGCACTGTCCGTAACCGTGAAGATGATCGGCGAACCCAGCCCAGCCGGGCCGTCTGCTCTTTCGCGCACCACTGGCCGACGGCCGCGTACGAGCGCGCCGGTGACCATCGCCCAGGCGGCAACCAGAAACACCGCCACGGACGGGCGATGCACCCCTCGACGCCGACGCGGATCCGGCAGCATCCATAACTGCCCCACCAGTGGCAATCCCGCCGCACTGGCCAGCGCGGGCGACTTGGTCAGGCAGACGGAGGCAGTCTGGCGGCACATCGAAGCTCGGGCGGTTCAGGGCGCCTTGGCAAGGTCGCCCGGTTCAACCGGAGCCTCGATGGGTGTGTGTGACGGTCCGATTCGGATACCTGCATCGCCATGACCTGCGGACTCACGAGCTCACCAGGACTTTGAAACGATCCTGCGCTGCACTACAAGACTGAACAACGGTGCAGCACCACAGGCCGAGTCAACAGCACCACTGTCCTGAGCCATGGGCGCCGCCCTCAATAGATCAGAGCCCAGACCTCGCTGACTATATGTTAGTAGTGATGGGCTGCGCCGTCTGCAGGGCCCGAGACGCCCGACGGTTGTACCATCTTGTCTGTGACTGAAGCCACACTCGACTCATTCAGCGAGCACGTGCCCGATCTTGCAGCCGACTTGGTGGGAATCGAACAAGGCGACGTGTTGGAGTTTCTCTCCAGCGAGAAATTTCCAGACGGTTGGGATGCCGTGGTCGGAGTAGTGGTCACGGCCAACTGCGATCTCGCCTTGGGTAAGCACTGGGGAATGATCACCTACGTGCCGGCGATCCCAGTCGATTCCTATGTCCGAGGTTTCATAGCACCAAAATATCTGAAGGCCGAGGCCGCGAAGTCAGAAAGGCAAATCGCAGAAATCCTGAGAGCGTCAAGCGGGGAAGCCGCATTTGATAGAGCTCTATCAATGATAGATCTAGGCTATTCGCAGGATGATCTCAACCTTCTACTCGGAGATTCTCCAGCCCCCAAGACGAAGCTTAGATTCGAAAAAGAATGCCTGAGCTTGCGAGAGTCGAGCGGCACCTTCGAGCGGCTAGCCAAGTCTGAAAGATCAGAAGACTTTTGGTCTGTGATTCTCAGCCACATGAATGCTATAGACGCCCATCAGAGCCTTTCCGCTGGGGCGAGCATTGATAAGTTCAAGAAGAGCATCAAGAGCTCTCTCAAGAGCCTCCCTGGGGATGTCTTTTACCTCTCCGCTCCAAGTCCACTCCATCGGACAGGATATGTAGTCGTCCTTCGCTTCATTCGAAGCATCGAAGAGTCTGCGGTGGCACTCCGAAGCGTGGACGAGATCCGCAACCGGACGCAGTACAGGGCCCGGAGGGTGGCGCGACTCGACACTCTCTATTCCCATCGAGTCGTCCAACAAATGGCCAGCGTATTCACTGATATTGGACTGCCGAATGAATACGAGCAGGCGAGAGACGGTCGATTTGATGGATATATCGAGAAGCTTGGAGACGCAGAATGATCGTATTTACGCGCAATAGCCTTCCGCGATTCATCGAGAATGGCCGGGAGAACTCTTTCGGCGAGATTCGCAACCCAGAGTTGCTCCCGGGAGACATTTGCCTAGTTGTTGACAATGGAAACGCTTTCCTAATCCATTCCGATGACACGGAAGAAAGCAAGATGATCTTGCTTGCGGATGACAATTGGAATATAATTACAGGAAACCGGCACGAGGTCGCATCTAGATTCTTCGAGCGAATCAACAGGGCTGCGCGAGCAATGGCCCACCCGCCCGTTTCACTGCCAACTGCATGGAGCAAATTCTCGAATGAGAACTTGCTTGCATTTTTTGCATTGCCGCGCCATATGAACTATGGAACATTTCGCTGGATCGCCGAGTCGCTCCCGGATGGGAACGTCTGCTTCTGGACGATGACCGACAGTGATAGCTGGATTCCTCTTCAGCGGTTCAAGCCGAACCGGACGCTCGCCGAAGACGCTATTGAGCGCTTTCCCTTTGCGATGGAAAGCGCTGCAGAAGAATTTAAGAAACGCTCTCCAAGGCCGAAGCTGCTCCAGGCCTCTGTTGACCTCGAAAGAGTAGGTGGAGGGGCCGTCGTAAAGGGTAACACCTATACGGAGTGGCTCTCGATGCTCACCAGCTCTCAAACTGAGGCCCTTGCCAACGGGCTGAGTCGGCCGCTAAAGATCCGCGGGATCGCGGGCACCGGCAAGACATTGACATTGCAGCTCAAGGCGTTGCATGAGCTGTATCAAGAGGTCGATTCCATCGACCCGTCTTCCCCGGCTGAGTATCCGAGAGTGCTCTTTCTTACGCACAGCTGGGCCATGGCCAAGCAGGTCGAGGATTCCCTCCAGGTCTTGGATGAGCGGGGGCTCGCCGAACATATCGAAGTAATGCCATTGATCTACCTTCGAGAATGGCTTCAGGGGAGCCTTCCGGACAACGTGGAAGTGTTGGGAGATGACGGACTCGACGGCAAGTATCGGCAGGTGCAGCTCGTAGAGGAAGCCTTGGGGCATATCCAAGAGAGCACATGGGATACCTATCGGTCGCATGTTAGCCAGTGGGTAAGGGGCGCGGTTGAGTCATCTCAGGGTTCCGAGGACAGGCTTCGGCTTTGCTGGGCGCTTATGCGCGAATTTGCCGAGGTTTTCGACTCTCACGAAATCAAACCCGGCATGAACTCGCTTCGAAAGTATCTCGGGTTGACCCGCGAGAGCTGGATGGTTCCCCTGTCGGAAAATGCTGATCGGGAACTCGCGTTTGCCGTTTACACCCACTATGTTCGGCGGCTGGTTGAGGAAGGCCAGCTTACGACAGATCAGCTAGTTGACGACTTTCGGAGGTACCTCGAAACGTACATCTGGAACTCAGAGCGAACCGCCAAGGGATATGACCTTATCCTAGTCGACGAATTTCATCTCTTTAGTAACACTGAACGCTACCTGCTGCACCTACTGACGAGGGATGTGGAGGCAGTACCCCGGCTAGTCATGGCTATGGACCCAAGCCAGTCCGCATTCACGCTATTGACCGGATTGGCTGAGGGGGAGCTCAGTCGGGGTTCGGGGGCGCTACATCAAGGCGGTGAGAGTGCGGCCATCGACCTCACTGTCACTCACAGATTCACTGCCCCAATTTTTGAATTCGTTCAGTACCTCCATAGTGCCATGCCTAATCTCGTAGAGCTCGGCCACGACTGGGTCTACGATTCTCTCCCCTCGTCTGCTGGCAAGACCGATGGCGGGATTCCGATGGTGCAATTTCATGCACAGGGAGGCCTGGCAAGTACGGCGGTCGAGGCGGCTTTTGAGAAGCGTCAGTTGTCTGGCGCCGACGCGCGAGTGGCTCTGATAGGGGTCGGGAAGGCTGACCTCGAGGCGATCAAGCGAGGTCTTCGCGAATCAGAGCATCCTACAAGCTCTTTCGTCGTTATTGAGGGCCGGGACGACATCGAGCTTCTTAGGTATTCCAGGCGTGCCCTGGTCGCCACCACTGCCGAGTACGCGGCGGGCCTTCAGTTCTCTCACGTAGTTCTCGTGAGCGGAGCTAGTGGCTCGTTCGAGTATGGACATGGTGCCAGCGGGAAGAGAGCTGCCTACTCGCAATTCTACCTAGCTGCAAGTCGAGCTCAGGAGGATCTCCTCATCTTCGCCCACCAGGACGGCGAATTCGGTGAGGTCCTCAGTCGGGGTATCTTGAATGGTCTCGCTGGAGAAAGGGCCTAGCCTCGATCTTTCGTGACGGTCTGTCGGTTTCTTCGGCGGGCCGTTTCGGTTGTTCGGGCTGGTAGTGGTCAGGCTGATGGCCCGGCTGTCGCGTCGGGTGGGCGCCGGGTTCCACGCCTCCGGCTGGAGTGGTTCTGCTCGTAGGGTCGGGAACGTGCTGGTCAGCCGGGGTTCGGGAGAGCTTCGAGTCGGGCGATGGCGTCGGTGATCATGTCGGTCCAGGGCCAGTGGCGTGCGAATCTGAGGTGCCGGCGGCGGGCGGTGGTGACGATCTGGGCGGCGGTGGAGAAGAGGCGGATCCGGAGACGGCGGGGCTCCCACCTGCGGGTTTTGCCGTTCAGGGCTAGCCTCGCGCTTTCACGAAGTGGGCTGTCCAGCAGGTGATCAGGACAGCAGAAAGTGCCTCTGACCAGCGAGAATGAGGATTGTCTAGGCCCTTGTTCCCGCCGCTGTCGGAGGCACTTTCCAGGTGAAGAAGCGTATCGGGTCGTACCCGCGTATCCGCGCTGGGGGCGGCGGTCGCGGGGTGGTCTCGCAGGCCGGGGCCGTGCTGCTGGTGGAAACGGTCCGCAAGTGCGGTCTGGATCAGGCGATATCGACGGCACTGGCGCCCTGGCGGAAGTCCCGCGCGGTGCACGATCCGGGCAAGACGGTGCTGGATCTCGCGCTTGCAGTAGCGCTCGGCGGCGACTGCCTCGCCGATGTCGCCATGCTGCGGGCCGAGCCCGGCGTGTTCGGGCCGGTGGCCTCAGATCCGACGGTCTCCCGGCTCATCGACACTCTCGCCGCCGGTGGGAACCGTGCGCTGACCGCGATCCGCCAGGCGCGAGCTCACGTCCGCGAACACGTCTGGCAACTGGCCGGCGACGCGGCGCCGGACGCCCGCGGGAAGGTGACCGTTGACCTGGACGGCGTCCTGGTGATCTCCCACTCCGACAAGGAGGACGCGGCCCCCACCTGGAAGAAGACCTTCGGACACCACCCGCTGATGGGATTCGTCGACCACGGCACCGGCGGGTCCGGCGAGCCGGTGGCCGCTGTGCTGCGGCCCGGAAACGCAGGCAGCAACACCGCCACCGACCACATCACCGCGGCCCAACTCGCCCTGGCCCAGCTACCGAAGGGCTACCGGCGAGGCCGGCAGACGCTGATCCGTGCCGACTCCGGCGGCGGCACCCACGAGTTCGTCGCCTGGCTCGCCCGGCGCGGCCGATGGTTGTCGTACTCGGTCGGCATGACCATCACCGAGCAGATTCACCAGGCCGCCCTCAAGGTCCCCGCCACGGCCTGGACGGCAGCGATCGATCCCGGCGGCGAGATCCGGGACGGGGCCTGGGTTGCTGAGATCACCGGAGACTGCCTCAAGGGCTGGCCGAAGGGTATGCGGCTGATCGTCCGCAAGGAACGCCCGCACCCCGGCGCCCAGTTGCGTATCACCGACGCCGACGGACTGCGGCTGACCTGCTTCGCCACCAACACCACCGTCATACCGATCGCGGCACTGGAGCTCCGTCACCGCCAGCGGGCACGGGCCGAGGATCGCATCCGAGCCGCCCGAGCCACCGGCCTACGCAACCTGCCCCTGCACGACACCGCACAGAACCAGGTCTGGCTGGAGATCGTCCAGATCGCCCTCGACCTCCTCGCATGGATGCCCATGCTCGCCCTGACTGGCGAGACCCCCAGGTGGGAGCCCCGTCGTCTCCGGATCCGCCTCTTCTCCGCCGCCGCCCAACTCGTCACCACCGCCCGTCGCCGGCACCTGAGGTTCGCCCGCCACTGGCCCTGGACCGACGTGATCACCGACGCCCTGGCACGGCTCGAAGCCCTCCCGAACCCCGGTTGACCAGCACGTTCCCGTCCCTGCGAGCAGCACCACCCCGACCGGAGCAGTGGAACCCGGCGCCCACCCGACGCGACAGCCAGGCCATCAGCGTGCCCACCACCGGCCCGAACAACCGAAACGGCCCGCCGAAGAAACCGACGGACCGTCACGAAAGATCGAGGCTAGAGGCCCCCGGTTGCGGACATGTCTCAGCCCACAGGGCGTCGGAGGCGCCGAGGACGCGGGCGGTTCCTAGTTGCTCACAGGGCCGCAAGGTCGACCGTGACAGGGAATGGCGCGGTGGCCTTCACGGCGCCGGTGAACACCTCACCGTCCCGGTAGGCCCTGCTGGCTGGGTCGAGGACGTAGGTGTAGACGATCGGAACGCCGGTGGCGGACTGCTCGATGCGCCAGTAGAAGGGGATGCCGGCCTTGGCGTACTGGTCCACCTTCACGACCCGGTCGGTTGTTTCCGACCCGGGCGATACGACCTCGACGACCAGGAGCACGTGCTCGGGGCGCGTGGGCGTGAGGTCGATCGTCTCCGCCCGGTACACGATGACGTCGGGACGGCGGTTGGTGAGCGGAACGTCCTGCAATCGGACGTCGAAGTCCGTGTCGGCGTTCCAGTCCGGGCCTGCGGCGGCATCCAGGGCATTGGCCAGGGTGCGGGCCAGCCGGTTGTGCCGCTTCGAGGCGCTCGGGCTCACGATGACCATCCCGTCCACGATCTCGATGCCTGCGCACTGCTCCTCGGACCAGGAGTCGTACTGCTCCGCGCTGATCTGCGTGTGCATCCACGCAGGCGCCACCATCTCGGCGGTCATGAAGTACCTCCTTCGAGGATGCGGTGCTCGACTCAGCGTACTGCCCGCCTCCAGTCGGGCACCGGCTTTGGGGTCGGGGTGGAATCTCCAGCGTCCGCAGGGGTGAAATGCGCATAAAAGGGGCGATTCGCATTCACCATGTGATGGCGCATGAGTGCAAATCGGCCAAGCGGGGCGGGGGCTTGCGGGCCGAACCGGCAGGGCCGCGTCGGCGTGAGAGGCTGGGTCTCATGAACCGGCTGGCTGGTGTGACCTCGCCTTATCTGCTTCAGCACGCTGACAATCCGGTCGACTGGTGGCCGTGGGGGCCCGAGGCCTTCGAAGAGGCGAGACGGCGCGATGTGCCCGTTCTGTTGTCGGTCGGATACTCTGCGTGTCACTGGTGCCACGTCATGGCGCACGAGTCGTTCGAGGACGAGGCCACCGCGGCGGTCCTCAACGAGCACTTCGTGAGCGTGAAGGTCGACCGCGAGGAGCGGCCGGACGTCGACGCGGTGTACATGGAGGCGGTGCAGGCGGCGACCGGGCAGGGCGGCTGGCCGATGACGGTGTTCCTGACGCCGGATGCTGAGCCGTTCTACTTCGGGACGTACTTCCCGCCCGAGCCCCGGCACGGGACGCCCTCGTTCCGGCAGGTGCTGGCGGGGGTCGAGCAGGCGTGGCGGGAGCGTCGGGGCGAGGTCGGGGAGGTCGCCGCGAGGATCACCCGGGACCTGGGGGAGCGCCGGTTGGGGCACGGGGCGGGCGTCCTGCCGGGGGAGGAGGTGCCGGCCCGGGCGCTGCTGGAGCTGACCCGGGAGTACGACGCCCGGCACGGGGGCTTCGGCGGGGCGCCCAAGTTCCCGCCGTCCATGGTGCTGGAGTTCCTGCTGCGCCACCACGCCCGAACGGGGTCCGAGGGTGCGCTCCAGATGGTCGTGGACACCTGTGAGCGGATGGCCCGGGGCGGGATCTACGACCAACTGGGCGGCGGGTTCGCGCGCTACGCGGTGGACCGGGAGTGGGTGGTGCCCCACTTCGAGAAGATGCTGTACGACAACGCCCTGATGTGCCGGGTGTACGCGCACCTGTGGCGGGTCAACGGTTCGCAGTCCGCGCTCCGGGTCGCGGTGGAGACCGCCGAGTTCATGGTGCGGGAACTGCGCACCGAGCAGGGGGCGTTCGCGTCCGCGCTGGACGCCGACAGCATCGGTCCCGACGGCCGTTCCCACGAGGGGGCCTACTACGTGTGGACCCGGGAGCAGCTGCGGGAGGTGCTCGGGGAGCGGGACGCCGAACTGGCCGCCGCCCACTACGGGGTGAGCGAGGAGGGCACCTTCCCGGAGGGTGGCGCCGGGGTTTCGGTGCTGCAACTTCCGCAGGAAGAAGGGGTGTTCGATGCCGAACGGGTGGCTTCGGTGCGGGAGCGGTTGTTCGCCGCCCGGGCCGGGCGGCCCGCGCCGGAGCGGGACGACAAGGTGGTGGCGGCCTGGAACGGGTTGGCGATCGCCGCGCTGGCGGAGGTCGGCGCGTATGCGGACCGGCCCGACCTGGTCGAGGCCGCGGTGTGCGCGGCCGATCTGTTGGTGCGGGTGCACCTCGATGGCGCGGCCCGGCTCAGCCGTACCTCCCGGGACGGTCACGCCGGCGCGAACGCCGGCGTGCTGGAGGACTACGGGGACGTGGCGGAGGGCTTCCTCACGCTGGCGTCGGTGACCGGGGAGGGGGTGTGGCTGGATTTCGCGGGGTTGTTGCTGGATCACGTGCTGGTGCGGTTCACCGACGGGGACGGTTCGCTGTACGACACCGCCTCGGACGCCGAGCGATTGATCCGGCGCCCCCAGGACCCCACCGACAACGCCGCTCCGTCCGGCTGGACGGCCGCGGCCGGGGCACTGCTGTCGTACGCGGCGCAGACGGGGTCCGCGCCGCACCGGGAGGCGGCCGAGCGCGCCCTCGGGGTGGTCGCGGCCCTGGGGGCGCGGGTGCCGCGGTTCATCGGCTGGGGGCTCGCCGTCACCGAGGCGGCGTTGGACGGGCCGCGCGAGGTGGCGGTGGTCGGGGCGGACGACGACCCGGTGCGACGGACCTTCCACCGGGCGGCGCTGCTCGGCACCGCGCCCGGGGCGGTCGTCGCGGTGGGTGCTCCGGCACGACGCGACGCCGGGGCGGAGGGTGGGGACGGCGGCTCGGGGGTGGAACTCCCGTTGCTCGCGGACCGTTCGCCGCAGGGCGGGCGGACCACCGCCTACGTCTGCCGGAACTTCACCTGCGACGCCCCGACCACGGACCTGGAGCGGCTGCGGACGGCCCTCGGGGTGCGGGTCGATGTCGACGGCGGCCGCGGAGGAGACGTCAACGGGGCTGATATCAAGCCAACTTGAGCGATCATGATGACGCACTCGCAACCCGCCGAACGGCGGGTTACGAGTGCGTTTTCTTTCGGGGAATGACCCGGAACGAACGCTTCCGTGCCCGAAAGATCGCCATACAGAGCCCCGCTATGCGAAACAGGCCATTTATCGACCGCGTGCCGTGACGTCCGCTGATGCTCCTACTCTCTCCCTGTCGGTGGGGGGCGCGACGAGGTGTCGTGCGCCGGCGGGGTCCATGGGGGGATCTGGTTGCTCACGTCGGTCTTCGTCGCCGCGGTGTCGCTGGCGCTGTTCTGGATGGCGGCGTTCACGCTCTGGTGGCAGATGCACGCCTGGCGCACCCCCGAGGTGCTGGCCTCGACCCGGTTCGCCAGCCCGGAGGGCGGCGGCGCCCTGTCGTTCTCCCTGCTGCTGCCGGCCCGCCACGAGCAGGCCGTCCTCGACCACACCGTCCGACGGCTGCTGGAGTCCACGCACCCGGACTTCGAGGTCATCGTCATCGTGGGCCACGACGACCCGGAGACCGCCGAGGTCGCCCGGCTCGCCGAGTCCCGTGACCGACGGGTCAGGGTCGTCGTCGACACTCACGAGGCCAAGAACAAGCCCAAGGCCCTCAACACCGCCCTCCCGCACTGCCGGGGCGAGGTCGTCGGGGTCTTCGACGCCGAGGACCAGGTCCACCCCGCACTGCTCGCCCACGTCGACCACGCCTTCCGCTCCACCGGCGCCGACGTCGTCCAGGGCGGGGTGCAACTCATCAACTTCCACTCCAGCTGGTACAGCCTGCGCAACTGCCTGGAGTACTTCTTCTGGTTCCGCTCCCGACTGCACCTGCATGCGCAGAAAGGATTCATCCCACTCGGCGGCAACACCGTCTTCGTCCGCACCGAGGTGCTGCGCGAGGCCGACGGCTGGGACCCGCAGTGCCTCGCCGAGGACTGCGACCTCGGGGTCCGGCTGTCCAGCGTCGGCAAGAAGGTCGTCGTCGCCTACGACTCCGACATGGTCACCCGCGAGGAGACCCCCGGCAGCCTGCTGTCCCTGTTGAAGCAGCGCACCCGCTGGAACCAGGGCTTCCTCCAGGTGTACCGCAAGAAGGACTGGAAGCGGCTGCCGACCGCGGGACAGCGGTTGCTCGCCCGCTACACCCTGATGACCCCCTTCCTCCAGGCGTTCACCGGGGTGGTCATCCCCCTCAACGTGGTGGTGGCCCTCCTCCTCGACGTCCCCGTGGCCGTCACCTTCGTCACCTTCCTGCCCGCCGTCACCGCCGTGATGACCTTCGTGTTCGAAGTGGTCGGACTGCACGACTTCGGCAAGCAGTACGGACTGCGGGTCCGCCTCGCCCACTACGGGAAGCTGGTGCTCGGCGGACCCTTCTACCAGGTGCTGCTCGCCGGCGCCGCGATCCGCGCCGTGTGGCGCGAACAACGCGGCCGGCACGACTGGGAGTTGACCAGCCACACCGGCGCCCACCTCGCCACCGTCCCGGCCGCCGCCGTCCCGGCCGCCGCCGGATCGGGCGCCCGCCCCGCAGACCTCCGAGAGGACGCCCCCGCGTGAGAGCCACCCTTCCCGCGGCGGACGCTCCTCCCGTCCCCGCGCGACGCCCCCGTGCCGCCCGCCGCCCGGTCCTCACCCGCCGGCCCGTGGTCCGGTTCCGCACCTCCCCCGTGGACCTGGCGCTCTGCACCGTCCTGGTGGCCGTGATCGTCGCCGTCCAGGGCTGGAACATCGGCGCCTACCCCACCTTCAGCGACGACGAGGGCACCTACCTCGCCCAGGCCTGGGCCGTCCAGCAGGGCGAGGGGCTCGCCCACTACACCTACTGGTACGACCACCCGCCCGTGGGCTGGCTCCAACTCGCCGCCCTGACGTGGCTGCCCGCCCAACTCGCCCCGGAGACGATGACCGTGGGCACCATGCGGCTGGCCATGCTGGTGATCGTCGCGATCAGCGCCGTCCTGGTCTACGTCCTCGCCCGCCGCCTGTGGCTGCCGCGCTGGTCCGCCGCGCTGGCCACGGCGCTGTTCGGACTCTCCCCGCTGGCCGTCAACCTCCAGCGGCAGATCTTCCTCGACAACATCGCCGTGCTCTGGATGCTCCTCGCGTTCTGCCTCGCGGCCTCGCCCCACCGTCACCTGTGGCACCACTTCGCCGCCGGGATCGCCGCCGCGATCGGCGTCCTCAGCAAGGAGACGATGCTGCTGGTGCTGCCCGCGCTGCTGTTCACCATGTGGCGCTTCAGCCACCGTGACACGCGCAAGTTCGCCTTCACCGGGGCCATCACCTCCTGCGCCCTGGTCGGCTTCACCTACCCGCTGTTCGCCGCCCTCAAGGGCGAACTCCTGCCCGGCGACGACCACGTGTCCCTGTGGGACGGCGCCGCCTACCAGATGAGCCGCCCCGGCTCCGGCTTCGTCCTCGACCCCTCCTCCGCCGCCCACCAGGTCCTCCAGGACTGGCTGTACTACGACCGGGTCCTGCCGCTGGGCGGACTCGCCGCCGCCCTCGTCCTGCTCGCCGCCTACCGCTGGTCGGTCACCGCCCGCGCGCTGGCCGGCCCCGCCGTCACCGTCGCCCTCCTCGCCCTCGTCGCGCTGCGCCCCGACGGCTACCTGCCGGCCATGTACGTGGTCCAGGCCCTCCCCTTCCTCGCCCTCGTCCTCGCCGGCGCCGCGGCCAGCGCCAGTCACGCCCTGCTCCGCCGCCGGCGCCGACCCGACGAGTCCCGCCTGGTCCGCGGGGTGCGCATAGGGCTCCTCACCGCGCTCGCCCTCGCCGCCGCGGCCCACACCGTGCCCCGCTGGTACGACGCCAACCGGGACGCCCTCGCCGCCGACGAGAGCGCCCCGCACCGGCAGGCCGCCGCCTGGATGGCCCGCGAGGTGCCCGACCCCGCCCGCACCCGGGTCCTCACCGACGACGCCCTCTGGCTGGACCTCGTGCACGCCGGGTACCGCCCCGGCGACGGCGCCATCTGGTTCTACAAGGTCGACCTCGACCCCGAGGTCAGCCGGACCCTGCCCCGCGGCTGGCGCGACGTCGACTACGTCGTCTCCTCCCGCACCGTCCGCCGCGACGCCGTCGACCTGCCCACCGTCAAGGCGGCCCTCGACCACTCCCGCCCCGTCGTCACCTTCGGCCAGGGCGCCGCACGAGTGGAGATCCGCGAGGTCACGGGGGACCGGGGATGACCCGCGCCGACCGTGCGGCCACCGGATCGGACGGCCGACCGACGCCGCTCGCCACCCCGACGGCCCCCGCACCCCGAGGGCCGCAGCCGCAACCGTTGAGGAGTACCGCATGACCCTCGTCCCGCGGCGCGCCCGCTCCGCAGCCCGCACCCGCGCCACCGCGCGGCGGAGAACCGCCCTCCTGGGCGTGACCGCGCTGGTCGCCGGAGGGCTGCTCGCCACCCCGCAGACCGCGACCGCCGCCAACCTGCTCAGCAACCCCGGCTTCGAGACCCCCGGCCCCGGCGGCGCCGCGATGCCCCACTGCTGGTCCCGGGCCGGCTGGGGCGACAACGACGTCAGCTACGAGACGGTCGCCGACGCCCGGACCGGCACCGCCGCCATGAAGGTGGCTCTGGCCCGCCGGGTCAGCGGCGACCGCAAGGCCATGCTCACCGAGAACCCGAGCTGTGCCCCGCGGGTGCAGCCGGGCACCCAGTACGACCTTGGCTTCTGGTACAAGTCGACCACCCCGGACGCCGCCGTCACCCTCTTCCGCCGCGACACCACCGGCGGCTGGCAGTACTGGACGGACCTGCGCACCCTGCCGGTGGCCCCGGGCTACCAGCAGGTCGAGGTGCGCACCCCGCCGATCCCGCCCGGCACCGACCAGATCACCTGGGGCGTCTCCGTCTACGGGGTCGGCTCGGTCACCACCGACGACTACGCCATGCACGCCGTCGCCGTCGAACCGCCCGACCCCACCTGCACCGGCGCCTCCGCCGTGGAGTGCCGGGACGGACGCTGGGACGTGCTGCCCACCGAGAACCCCGTCCGCTCCTCGCACGCCGTCGTCCTCCACAACGGCAAGGTGCTGCTGATCGCCGGCTCCGGCAACAGCGAGGGGGCCTTCGCCGCCGGCACCTTCACCTCCGCGATCTACGACCCCGCGGACGGCTCCTACCGGATCGTCCCCACCCCGAAGGACATGTTCTGCGGGGGCCACGTCCAACTCCGGGACGGGAAGTTCCTGGTGATGGGGGGCAACCTCGCCTACCCGGCCGCCGACGGCTCCCACGGGTACAAGGGGTACCGCGACTCGTACCTCTTCGATCCGGACACCGAGACGTACACCAAGACCACCAGCAGCATGAACGACGGCCACTGGTACCCCTCCGCCACCCTCATGGGCAACGGCGACGTGCTCTCCTTCGGCGGTCTGCGCGAGGACTCCACCGGCTCGGTCACCGCCGACCGCTGGTCCGCCGCCGAGAACCGCTGGCTGCCCACGGACCGGGTCAACCAGACCTGGAGCTACTGGGGCCTCTACCCGGCCATGGTCCTGTTGCAGGACGGCCGCCTCTTCTACTCCGGCAGCCACGTCTTCGGCAACGGCACCCCCGGCACCGGCGCCTCCCTCTACGACTACGAGGCCAACACCGTCACCGACGTGCCCGGACTCCAGCGCAAGGACGAGCGCGACCAGTCGGCCAGCGTGCTGCTGCCCCCGGCCCAGGACCAGAAGGTGCTCACCCTCGGCGGCGGCAACATCGAGACCAACCCCGACGCCAACCGCCTCACCGACGTCATCGACCTCAAGGACCCGAGCCCCCGCTACACCGCAGGCCCGTCGATCCCGCAGGGCACCGTCGACCGCGGCGCCGGCCCGGTCCCGCAGTCCGGCGACGAGGGCAAGATGTACGTCTCCGCCGTCCTGCTGCCGGACGGCAAGGTGCTGGAGACGGGCGGCGCCCTCCACAACCGCGCCGACCCGGTCTTCTCCTCCTCCCTCTTCGACCCCGTCACGCGCACCTTCGACAAGGTCGCCACCGACCCCGAGCCCCGCGGCTACCACTCCACCTCGTTCCTGCTCCCGGACGGCCGGGTGATGTCCACCGGCGACAACCCGGGCAGCAACACCTGGAACCACCACGTCTCCGTCTACACCCCGCCCTACCTGCTGAAGGGCCCGCGCCCGACGATCACCTCCCTCGCCCGGACCGAGTGGCAGTACGGCTCCACCCAGCGGATCACCGTGGACCGCCCGATCGTCAAGGCCCACCTCATCCGCCCCTCGGCCGTCACCCACTCCTCGGACCCCAACCAGCTTCGTCGACCTGCCCCTCACCGTCAACGGGAACACCATCGACCTCAACGTCACCAGCAACCCCAACATCGCCCCGCCCGGTTGGTACATGCTCTTCGCCACCGACGCGGCCGGCGTGCCCTCCGTCGCCCGGTGGGTCCGCGTCGACGGCCCCGCCGCCCTGAGCCCCACCACCGCCGACCCCGGTGGGGCCCACGCCCACCACGGCGGGGCGCCGAGCGCCGCACCGGAGGGTGCGAAGGCGCCGGCCCCGCACGTGCACGACTTCGCGGGCGCCCCGGCCGCCGAACCGAGGGCACCGCTGGAGGAGCGAGCCTCCCAGAAGGTCAGCCCGACCCTCTCCGGCTGCGACCGCCACTACGGCGCCGCCGGGGTCTGCGTCCCGACCGACTACCCGCCCGGCGTCAAGGCGACCACCGCGGCCCGCTGCACCTGGCTCGCCCGGCACGACTACGGCCCCCTGAGGGTCAACGGCGAGTCCGACCCGCAAGGCCTCGACCCCGACGGCGACGGCACCGCCTGCGGCAAGGGCGACCTGCGGCGCGGCCGCCGCTGACCGACGGGCCGGGGGAACACAGCGGCCACGGCGCTGCGGGACTACGGGGTCACGGGGCCGAACTCCGCGACGGCGTCCGCCACCATCCGCTCCAACTGGTCGTGGTGGGCGCCGCGCCAGTACACCCCCTCGCACGCGGTGCACCGCGCGAACACGTCGTAGGTGCGCCGGGTGCCGTCCTCGATCCGGTCGGCCACCTCGTCCCCGGTCGCCGTCACCAGGGTCCCGTTGCACGCGGTGCAGCGCGTCCAGGGCCGCAGCTCGGGCGCGAACCGCCCCAACACGTCGCGCAGTTGTTCGTCCGGCCGGTCGCTGTAGACGTACGCCCCCGCCCACAGCTCCCGCCGTCGCAGCAGTCCCCGGTCCCGGCTGAGCATGACGCGTCGCTCCTGGGCCGACCGGGCGGCCAGCGCCGGGTCGCCGATGTCCACCGCCTCGTAGGCGGTGTCGATCCCGAGCACCCGCATCCGCCGCGCCAAGGTCCCCAGGTGCACGTCCAGCAGGAACCGCAACGGGGCTCCCGGCACCTGCTGAGGACGCACCACCGCCCCCACCCGCACCACGTCCCCGTCCACCGGCACGTACCCGAACGGCGCCGGCCGCCCGTGCACGTTCACCCCGCCCACCTCGGTCAACGGCACGCCCAGGGACTCGACCACGTGCCCGAGGCTGGACGTTCCGTCGACCCGCAGCGCGGTGGGCCCGCCCCGCCGCTTGTGCGGCACGAAGAGCCCCAGTTCGGGGGCGACTTCCAGGGTGATCTGCGGGCCGGTGGTGTGCTCGTCCTTCATGGGGCTCAGGATGTCATTCGGGGCAGGGCGGGACCTACGGGTTTCCACGGCGCTCCACCGGTCACTCCCCACCCAACCGGTCCGACGCCCCCTATCAGACCCAAGGCGTCCCACATAGGACTTCGTGGGAAATTGCCCCCGAACACCAGGTCGTCGTTAGGGTGAGCCCACAGAGAGTAGCGACGGCGGGCCGCCGCCCCGCGTCAGGCGCCGGGTGCCGTGCCGTCCGTCGTGGTGAACCGGATCGAGAAGAGGGCCCCGTAGCGGGGTTGGGGGAGCATGCGGGTCAGGGTTGACGTCGAGGCAGACGTGCGGTCGTTGTCGTGGAGCGATGTGCACGGACCCGCCCGGGGCGTGGTGTACGGGCTGCTCAGCAGCCATGACGCGGACCTCGCGCGGAGGTTGCACGACGAGGGGTGGAACGGGCAGTCGCTCAAGCCGCTGGGCATGACGAGCCCCCAGTTCCGGGGCGCGCGGCGGGTGAAGGGCGTGTACACGACGTCGGCGGACGGCTCGGTGTGGTTCGGGTCGCCCGCGCCCGAACTGGCGGCGGCGCTGGTCTCGTCCCTGTCCAAGCGCACCGAGATCCGCTGGGGTGCGGCTCGGCTGCGGGTCCGGGGCGTGGCACTGGACGTGACGACGCCCTCGCATTCCGGGCCGGTCGAGCTGGCGACGCTCACGCCCGTGATCGTGAAGGGCGAGAACGGGTACCTGTTGCCCGAGGACGAGCCGTACCTCGATCGACTCCGGCACAACCTCGTCCACAAGGCCAGCGTCCTCGGACTGCCCGCGCCGACCGGGGTGCGGGTGCTGGAGGCGGGGCCCCGGCGCAAGTTCACCGTGCGGGGAGCGCCGCGGATCGGTGCGCTGGTGCGGGTGTCGATGGACGCGGACGGACGGTTCGTGGACGCCCTGCGGTCCTGGGGCCTCGGGCTGGACACCATGCAGGGCTTCGGCTGGATCAAGTAGGACGTCGACGGCGCCCCGTCGGCCCCATTCGGTCCCGTCTGCGGCCCGCGCCGCCCGTGTCGTCCTCGGCCCGGGACGTTCCCCCGCCCTCGTCGTTCCGGCGGGGGCCCCGACCGGCCGGGGCCCCCGCCGGCCGGCCCGCCCCCCGCCCTCAGCCGTGCTGGTACGCGACCAGCGAGATGCCCACGTAGTGGACGACGAAGGCGGCCAGGGTGAAGGAGTGGAACACCTCGTGGAAGCCGAACCAGCGGGGGGACGGGTTGGGGCGCTTGATGCCGTAGACGACCCCGCCGGCGCTGTAGAGGAGGCCGCCGACGATCACCAGGACGAGGACGGCGATGCCGCCGGTCCGCAGGAAGTCGGGGAGGAAGAAGACGGCGGCCCAGCCCATGGCGATGTAGCACGGGGTGTAGAGCCAGCGGGGGGCGCCGACCCAGAAGACCCGGAAGACGATGCCGGCCGCCGCGGCGGCCCACACGCTCCACAGCAGCCACTGCCCCTTGGCGTCGGGCAGCAGGAGCAGGGTCAGGGGGGTGTAGGTGCCGGCGATGATCAGGAAGATGTTGGCGTGGTCGAGGCGGCGCAGCACTCCGCTCGCGCGGGGGCCCCAGTTCCCCCGGTGGTAGAGGGCGCTGACGCCGAACAGCAGGCAGGCGGTGAGGACGTAGATGCCGCAGGCGATGCGGCCCCGGGTGGAGTCGGCGAGCGCGGTGAGGAACAGCCCGGAGACCAGGACGGCCGGGAACATGCCCGCGTGGAGCCAGCCGCGCAGTTTCGGCTTCACCTCGGCGACGGCGGGCTCGTGCACCTGTTCGAGGGTCGTGGTGTCGGCTTGGCGGGGGACCGCGAGGGCCGGTGGCGCGCCCTCCGCTCCCGGGTCTCGGACGTCCTGGGGACCGGGTGAATCCGGGAGTGCGGGCACGGGCGCAGTCATGTTCGGCATCGTACCTACGCTTCCGTAGGTGCAGCAGCCGCCCTCGACTGTCCAGCTCCTCGGTCCGGCGGCACCCGGATGGTGGGTGCCCGGCACCCGGACGGTCGGTGTCGCGGTGGACCGGACGGCGGAGCCGGGTGAGGGGGGCCTCCCCGGCGCGCGCCGAACGGTGACGGGTGGGGGGTGAGGTGCGCGTGACGTTCCGTGCGCCGGTGTGCTGCGCCGGAGGCGTGTCGTGGTGAGGCTCACGCCGCTCACTTGTGAGCCCCTCTGGACATCTGCGCATTTGCGGCGGATGATCAAATGAGTGCGGTCGGCACCGGATGAGCGCCGAGGCGGGGGGTGGACCCTGCCGTGAAGCATCCGGGTCGCAGCCCCCAAGGGGCGGAACAACGTCAAACCCTCATTTAGGAGCAAATCGTGGCGCGCGATAACGCGGCTCCCGGCACCACCGGCGACACCCTCACCCCGCCCACCACCCACCAGGGGCTCATCGCCTGGGTGAACGAGATCGCCGAGCTGACCCAGCCGGACCGCGTGGTCTGGTGCGACGGATCGGAGGCCGAGTACGAGCGGCTGGCCGAGGAACTCGTCGCCAAGGGCACCTTCCGCAAACTGGACCCGGTCAAGCGCCCGAACTCCTACTACGCCGCCTCCGACCCCACCGACGTGGCGCGCGTCGAGGACCGCACCTTCATCTGCTCCGAGAAGGAGGAGGACGCCGGCCCCACCAACCACTGGCGGGCGCCCGCCGAGATGCGCGAGGTGTTCCGGGGCGTCGACGGCCGGGGCGGCATCTTCCGCGGTGCGATGCGCGGCCGGACCATGTACGTCGTCCCGTTCTGCATGGGCCCGCTCGGCTCGCCGCTCTCCGCGCTCGGCGTGGAGATCACCGACTCCGCCTACGTCGCCGTCGCCATGCGCACCATGACCCGGATGGGCAAGGCGGTCCTGGACGAGCTGGGCTCCGACGGCTTCTTCGTGAAGGCCGTGCACACCCTGGGCGCCCCGCTCGCCGAGGGCGAGGCGGACGTGCCGTGGCCGTGCAACGCCACCAAGTACATCTCCCACTTCCCCGAGGACCGCGAGATCTGGTCCTACGGCTCCGGCTACGGCGGCAACGCCCTGCTCGGCAAGAAGTGCTACGCCCTGCGCATCGCCTCGGTGATGGCCCGCGACGAGGGCTGGCTCGCCGAGCACATGCTGATCCTCAAGCTGACCCCGCCCAGCGGTGAGGCCCGGTACGTCGCCGCCGCCTTCCCCTCGGCCTGCGGCAAGACCAACCTGGCGATGCTGGAGCCCACCGTCAAGGGCTGGACCGTCGAGACCATCGGCGACGACATCGCCTGGATGCGCTTCGGCGAGGACGGCCGGCTGTACGCCATCAACCCGGAGGCCGGCTTCTTCGGCGTGGCCCCCGGCACCGGCGAGCACACCAACGCCAACGCCATGAAGACGCTCTGGGGCAACTCCGTCTTCACCAACGTCGCGCTCACCGACGACGGCGACGTGTGGTGGGAGGGCATGACCGAGGACACCCCCGCCCACCTGACCGACTGGAAGGGCAACGACTGGACCCCGGAGTCCGCCGCCCCGGCCGCGCACCCCAACGCCCGGTTCACCGTGCCCGCCGCGCAGTGCCCGACCATCGCCCCCGAGTGGGAGGACCCGAAGGGCGTGCCGATCTCGGCGATCCTCTTCGGCGGTCGCCGCGCCAGCGCCGTCCCGCTGGTGACCGAGTCCTTCGACTGGAACCACGGCGTGTTCCTGGGCGCCAACGTGGCCTCCGAGAAGACCGCCGCCGCCGAGGGCAAGGTGGGCGAGCTGCGCCGCGACCCGTTCGCGATGCTGCCGTTCTGCGGCTACAACATGGGCGACTACATGGCCCACTGGGTGAACGTGGCCAAGGACAAGGACCCGGCCAAGCTGCCGCGGATCTACTACGTCAACTGGTTCCGCAAGGACGACGGCGGCCGGTTCGTGTGGCCGGGCTTCGGCGAGAACAGCCGGGTCCTCAAGTGGATCGTGGAGCGCCTCGACGGCACCGCCGAGGGCGTGGAGAGCCCGATCGGCGTGCTCCCGGCGCAGGGCTCCCTGGACACCGAGGGGTTGGACCTCTCCGACGCCGACCTCGACTTCCTGCTGACGGTCGACAAGGAGGTGTGGCGCGAGGAGGCCGCCCTGGTCCCCGAGCACCTCAACACCTTCGGCGACCACACCCCCACGGAGCTGTGGGACGAGTACCGCTCCCTGGTGCGCCGCCTCGGCTGAGGCCGCTGCGGCACCCGCGGTGCCACGGCCCGCCGGTCCTTCCCCTGACCGGCCGGGCCCCTCCGCGCCGGCCCCCTCCCGGGCCCGTGCGGAGACCCGACGAGCCCCCGGAGGTCACAACGGTCCTCCGGGGGCTCGTCCTCGTGCGCGGTCAGCGGGCGGCGGCCAGCTTCCGGCGGCGCTCGCCGCGCCGTGCCCGGTACCCGGTGTCCTCGGGGGCGTGGTGGGCGACGCGGCGCGGTGCGGGCGCCGGCGGGACGGCGTCCTCGGGGGCGGCGTGCACGTCCATCCGTTCCGCAGCGAGGATCGCGACCGTGGTGTCCGCGCGGGAGGCGGCCACCACCAGGGCGCGGCCCGCGAGGGCGTGCGCACGGTGGTGCAGTCCGAGCGAACGGGCCCGACCGGGGCCGGGCACCGCGGGCTCGGGGACCCCGCGGACCGGGGCGGCACCGCGGAGCCGGGCGATCTGGCCGGCGATCCGGTCGGCGGCACGGGCGAGGTCGGGGGTGGGGGTGAGGGCCCGCAGCTCGTCGGTGACGGCGAGCAGGGCGGAGAGGTGTCCGGCGAGCTGGATGTCCAGCTCCTCCTCGCGCGAGCGGTGCGGGTAGTCACCCTGGTCGGCCACCGTGTGGACCGACTTGGTGCGGATCGGTTCGTACATGGAACGGGCCTTCCTGTGCTGTGACGAACCCATCCTAGCTTGGATCGAGTCTAAAACTAAGCGGAGTCCCGTATTCAGCCCCTTCCGGCGGGACAGCCGTCCGCACTCAGTCGGCCGTCCCCGGCTTGACCCCCCAGACGTACACCGCGTCGTCGACGTCCAGCAGCTCCCACAGCACCTCCGCGTCCCCCAGTCGGAGGTTCACGCACCCCGCCGACCCGCCCCCGTCGAACAGGCTGTCCAGCCGGCCGTGCAGGGCCTGCCCCCCGTCGAAGAACTGCGCGTACGGCATGGGGGTGTCGTACAGGGTCGACACGTGGTCCTTGCTGCGCCAGTAGATCGCGTGCCAGCCGGTGCGGGTCTCCTCGCCGTCCCGCCCGCTGCGGATCGGCACCGGGTCGAAGACCACGTCCTGGCCGCGCTGCACCCACAGCAGCTGCCGGTCCAGGTCCACGCAGGTCACCGGGTACGAGCGGGCCGGGCACAGCCGGTCCGCGTTGGGGTCGGCCCGGGCCCGGACCGCGGTCATCACCCGGTAGGTGAGCAGATTGGCGTAGCCGTCCGCGGGGTCGACGGCCTGGGCCTCCTGGAAGCCGCGGATCGCCGCGCAGTCCTCCGGCGACTGCGCCCCGTCCACCGGCCGCCCCAGGTACTCCTCCATCGGCCGCTGGTAGGGGCCGGTGGAAGCGGTGCACTCCTCGTCGACCACCACGGGCCCGGCGGCGGCCCTCGGAGCGGTGGCGACGCCCGCCGCGGCCCCCAGCACGGTCGCGGCGAGCACGAGCAGCGCACCGCCCCGGTACCGGGAACGCCCCGCGGGTCCGCCCCCGGGCACCGCAGCCGCTATGCCGTCGTCAGCAGGGGTCATGACGGTGCCTCCGTCCGCTCGGGTCCCACCACAGCTACCAGCCGTCCCCGCCCACCGCCCCGGGAGAGGGGCCGAAACGGTGAGGCCGGGGACCGCGGTGGCGGTCCCCGGCCTTCGCCGGTCGGCGGTTCAGCGGGTGGGCGTCACTTGCCCTTGCCCGGCTCCTCGCGCTTGTTGGCGACGTTGACCGTCACGGTCTCACCGGCGTTCTCCTCGGTGATCTCGATCGGGCCCCGGACGGGGTTGTCCGGCAGCACGTAGCCCTCGGGCACCGCCGTCTCGCGCACGTAGTACGTGCCGAGCGGCAGTTCGTCGAAGACGCAGAGCCCGGCGGCGTCCGTGGAGCAACCGGTGCCCTCGCGGGTGTCCGCGGGGGTGGAGCCGGAGGCGCTGGTCTGGAGGCCGGGCACGCCGTTGGACTCGGTCCACAGCTCGAAGACGGCCCCGGCGAGCGGGCGACCGTTCTTCTTGTCCGTCTTCACGACCTCGATGACGCTCTCCTCGGCCGGGGTCCGGGTGTTCCCCGCCTCGACGCCGACGCCCTCGGCCGCGTTCTCCTCGGTGAGGACCAGCGGGCCGAACACCGGGTTCGCCGGCAGTTCGTACCCGTCCGGGGCCTGCGTCTCGCGCCAGTAGTACGTGCCCGGGTCGACGGTGCGGGTGCACTCGCCGTTCGCCGGGGTGGTGCAGGTGCCGCCGACCTGGGTGTCGGGGTCGGCGCCGGTGGTCTGGAGACCGGGGATGCCGTTGGTCTCCTCCCACAGCTGGAACACCGCGCCGGTGAGCGGGTCGCCGGTCTCCTCGTCCACCTTCACGACCGACACCTCACCGGTGACGGGCGTGCGGGTGTTGTTCGCGGTGACCGTCACGCCCCGCGGGGCGTTCTCCGCGGTGATGACCAGCGGGCCGAAGACCGGGTTGGCCGGCAGTTCGTACCCGGGCGGGGCCTGGGTCTCGTACCAGTAGTAGGTGCCCTCCTCGACGGTGCGGGTGCAGGCTCCGTTCGCCGGAGTGGTGCAGGCGGCGCCGACCTGGGTGTCGGGGTCGGCACCGGTGGTCTGGAGACCCGGGATGCCGTTGGACTCCTCCCAGAGCTGGAACACCGCGCCGGCCAGGTTCGCCCCGCTGCTCGCGTCCTTCTTCACCACCGTGACGTCACCGGTGACCGGCGCCGTCTCGGTGTTGTTCGCGGTGACCGTGACGCCCTGCTCGACGTTGTCCTCGGTCAGGTGCAGCGGGCCGAAGACCGGGTTGGCCGGGAGGTCGTACCCGGGAGGCGCCTGGGTCTCGCGCCAGTAGTACGTGCCCGGCTCCTCGACCCGGGTGCACGCGCCGTTCGCCCCGGTGGTGCAGTCGGCGCCCACCTGGGTGTCCGGCACCGCGCCGGTGGTCTGGAGACCGAGCTGGCCGTTGGTCTCCTCCCAGAGCTGGAACACGGCACCGGCGAGGTTCGCCCCGGTCTCCGCGTCCTTCTTGACGACCGTGACCGCGCCGGTGACCGGGGCCGTCTCGGTGTTCTCCGCATCGACGCTGACGCCCTGCTCGGCGTTGGCCTCGGTGAGGGTGAGCGGCCCGAAGACCGGGTCGGCGGGGAGGTCGTAGCCGGGAGGCGCCTGGGTCTCGCGCCAGTAGTACGTGCCGATCTCGACGGTCCGGGTGCACTGCCCGTTGGCCCCCGTGGTGCAGGGGCTGCCGATCAGGGTGTCCGGAGTGGCGCCGGTGGTCTGGAGGCCGGGGACGCCGTTGGTCTCCTCCCAGAGCTGGAACACGGCACCGGCGAGGTTCGCCCCGGTCTCCGCGTCCTGCTTGACCACCGTGACCGCGCCGGTGACCGGCTCCGTCTGGCTGTTGCTGGCGTTGACCGTGACGCCGGTGGAGGCGTTGTCGTCGGTCAGGGTCAGCGGGCCGAAGACCGGGTTGGACGGCAGCTCGTACCCGGGCGGGGCCTGGGTCTCGTACCAGTAGTAGGTGCCCTCCTCGACGGTGCGGGTGCAGGCTCCGTTCGCCGGAGTGGTGCAGTCGGCGCCCACCTGGGTGTCGGGGGTGGTGCCACCGGTCTGGAGCCCCGGCGCGCCGTTGGTCTCCTGCCAGAGCTGGAACACCGCGCCGGCCAGCGGGTCGCCGGTCTGCGAGTCCCGCTTGACCACGGTGACGTCACCGGTGACCGGGACCGTCTCGATGTTGTTCGCGGTGACGCTGACGCCCGTGCCCGCGTTCGCCGCGGTCAGCACCAGCGGCCCGAAGACCGGGTTGGCCGGCAGGTCGTAGCCGGGCGGGGGAGCGGTCTCGCGCCAGTAGTACGTGCCGAGCTCCACCGTCCGCGAACACTGTCCGTTCGCCGGGGTGGTGCAGTTGGCGCCCACCTGGGTGTCCGTGTTGGCGCCGGTGGTCTGGAGGCCGGGGATGCCGTTGGTCTCCATCCAGAGCTGGAACACCGCGCCGGCCAGCGGGGCCTGGGTGGCGGAGTCCTGCTTGAGGACGGTCACCGCGCCCGTGACGGGGGCGGTCGGGTTGTTGTTCGCGGTGACGGTGACGCCCGTGCCCGCGTTCTCGTCGGTGAGGACCAGCGGGCCGAAGACCGGGTTGGTCGGGAGGTCGTAGCCGGGAGGCGCCTGGGTCTCGCGCCAGTAGTAGGTGCCCTCCTCGACGGTGCGGGTGCACTCGCCGTCAGCACCGGTGGTGCAGTCGGCGCCGATCTGGGTGTCCGGGTTGGCCCCGGTGGTCTGGAGCCCCGGCGCGCCGTTGGTCTCCTCCCAGAGCTGGAACACCGCGCCCGCCAGCGGGTCACCGGTCTCCACGTCCTGCTTGACCACGGTGACGTCGCCGGTGACCGGCGCCGTCGCGGTGTTGTCCGCGGTGACGGTCACGCCCGTCGGTGCGTTCTGGTCGGTGAGGACCAGCGGGCCGAACACCGGGTTGGCCGGCAGGTCGTACCCGGGCGGCGCCTGGTTCTCCCGCCAGTAGTAGGTGCCGGTCTCGACGGTGCGGGTGCACTCGCCGTTCGCCCCGGTGGTGCAGGACGGGCCGATCTGGGTGTCGGGGTCGGCGCCGGTGGTCTGGAGACCGGGGATGCCGTTGGTCTCCTCCCAGAGCTGGAACACCGCGCCGGCCAGCGGGGCCTGCGTCACCGAGTCCCGCTTGAGCACGGTGACCGCGCCCGTCACCGGGATCCGGTTGTCGAGGGCGGTGATGCTCACCCCGTCCGGCAGGTCCGCCGAGGTCAGGTTCAGCGGCCCGAAGACCGGGTCGTCCGGCAGGTCGTACCCGGGCGGGGCCTGGACCTCGCGCCAGTAGTAGGTGCCCAGGTCGACGGTGCGGGTGCACGCGCCGTTGGCGTCGGTGACGCAGGTGGCGCCGACCTGGGTGTCCGGGTCGGCCCCGGTGGTCTGGAGGCCGGTCTGGCCGTTGGTCTCCTGCCACAGCTCGAACTCGGCGCCGGCCAGGTCGGCCTGCGTCTCCGCGTCCTTCTTCACGACCTGCACCGGGCCCTGGGTGGGTGCCACCGAACAGTCGGGGAGGTTGGTCGCGTTGAACGGGTAGGCGTGGAACTCCTGCCCGCCGCCGCCACCCGCGGGGCTGGTGTGGGTGATGGAACCCGTGCTGAAGAACCGACCGTTCGTGCCCGGCAGGGTGACCGTGGTCTCCGACGCCTGGTTCCCCACCAGCACGCTGCCCTGGAACTGGCCGGTACCGGCCAGGTTCACCGTGGTGGCGTCCGGGAAGTTCCACAGCAGCCGTGAACGGAGCTGGTTCAACGGGTCGGTGTCGAACGGGCTGCCGCTGTAGGTGCTGATGGTGCGGTTCGCGCCCAGCACGTTGACCAGCACGGTCGCGCCCGCCGGAATGTTCTGGAAGACGATGCCCTGCTGGCCGCCGCTCGCCGTCGTCATGTTGAAGTCGACGTTGAAGATCTGGAGCGCGGAGGTGTTGTCACCGGTGAAGACGGTCTGACCGCCCTGGTTCACCGCCGTGCCGGTCGCCGGCCGGGTGCCCTGCGCGTCCCGCGCGTAGCACTGGCTCGCCGTGGTCAGCTCGTCGCGCAGCCCGACGTAGGGGGCCGCGGCGTTCGGGTCCTGGACCACCGTGCCGGTGATGGTGCCGGTCGCGGTGCCCGCGTGGCGGACCACGCCGCCGTCGGCGAGCAGCGACTCCCCGGGGGCCACGGTGACGTCGCCGCCCGTGGTGAGGAAGTCGGCGCCGTTCGGCGGCGGGACCCGGGAGCCCACGCCCACGATGCCGATGTTGTAGATCGAGCTGAAGCCCGCGGCCTTGTCCTGGCTGAAGTCCCCGAGGACCACCAGGCGGCCCTCGGCCTCGGCGGCCCGCTCGCGGACCCGGAAGTCGCCGCCCGCGAAGATGTTGATGCCGTTGTCGCGGCCCGCGATCGGGCCGTTGCTGATCGGCGGGTAGGGGTTCGGGCAGTCGCCCGGCACGCAGGGGCCGAGGCCCCCCGGCAGGGGAGCGGCCACGGCCGGCGCGGCGGCCGTACCGAGGGCGATCAGCGGGGCGGAGGCGGCGGCCATGGCGTAGGCGGCGGCCAGGCTCCAGACGCGTCTGCGGCGCCCGGCCCGTGCGGTGCCGGGGCGCGGCCGTTGCCCGGCGCGCCCCGGTGACCTGGGAAGAAGTGGTCTCATGTGTGCCGTTGTCGCACGCGCGCGTGGACGGCGTGGCACGCCGACACTCCCACCGGGCCAATCGCGGTACGACGGATCACCCGCTTGCAGGGGCCGGGCCGGCTCCCGGGCCGTCAGTGCTGGCCGTAGCCGTCCAGGAAGGAGCCGATGCGGGTCACGGCGTCGGTGAGCTGGGCGGCCGTGGGCAGGGTGACCACCCGGAAGTGGTCGGGCTCGGGCCAGTTGAACCCGGTGCCCTGGACCACCATGATCTTCTCGCTCCGCAGCAGGTCCAGGACCATCTGTCGGTCGTCCTTGATCTTGTACACCTTCGGGTCCAGCCGGGGGAACAGGTACAGCGCCCCCTTGGGCTTCACGCAGGTCACCCCCGGGATGCGGGTGAGCAGCTCGTAGGCGGTGTCCCGCTGCTCCTTGAGCCGGCCGCCGGGCAGCACCAGGTCGGTGATGGTCTGTCGGCCGCTGAGCGCGGCGGCCACCCCGTGCTGGCCGGGCATGTTGGCGCACAGCCGCATGTTGGCGAGGACGGTCAGTCCCTCCAGGTACGAGTCGGCGTGCGCGCGGGGCCCGGAGACCGCCATCCAACCGACCCGGTACCCGGCGACCCGGTACGCCTTGGACATGCCGTTGAAGGTGAGCGTCAGCAGGTCGGGGGCGACGGCGGCGGTCGGGATGTGGGTGGCGCCGTCGTAGAGGATCTTGTCGTAGATCTCGTCCGAGCAGACCAGCAGCTGGTGGCGGCGGGCGATGTCGGTGAGCCCCCGCAGCACCTCTTCCCCGTAGACGGCGCCGGTCGGGTTGTTCGGGTTGATGATCACGATCGCCTTGGTGCGGTCGGTGACCTTCCGTTCGATGTCGGCGAGGTCCGGCATCCAGTCGGACTGCTCGTCGCACCGGTAGTGCACGGCGGTGCCGCCGGAGAGCGCCACGGCGGCCGTCCAGAGCGGGTAGTCCGGCGCGGGCACCAGGACCTCGTCGCCGTCGTTCAGCAGGCCCTGCATCGCCATCACGATCAGCTCGGAGACGCCGTTGCCGACGAAGACGTGCTCGACGTCCGTCTCGATGCCCAGGGTCTGGTTGTGCATGACGACCGCGCGACGGGCCGCGAGCAGCCCCTTGGCGTCGCCGTAGCCGTGGGCGTCGCCGAGGTTGCGGAGGATGTCCTCCAGGATCTCCGGGGGGCAGTCGAAGCCGAAGGCCGCCGGGTTGCCGGTGTTCAGCTTGAGGATGCGGTGGCCGGCCGCCTCCAGGCGCATGGCCTCTTCGAGAACCGGTCCCCGGATCTCGTAACAGACGTTGGCCAGCTTGGTCGACTGAATCACCTGCATGCGGGCCACCCTACGGCGCCGGTGCGGCGGCGGGGCTGTGTTTTGCGGCACGTGGGGGTGGTGGTGGGAGGACGTCCCTCCCCTTTCGTCGATTGTTTGTTCGATTCGTGTTCTAGGGTGGACGCATGACCCCCGCCCCCGTGCCGCCCCCGCTCCAGGGCTCCCTCTTCGACCAGCCGCCCGACCCCGGCACCGGTCCCGTGACGGTGTCCACCGGCCCGCTGGCCGGAGTGCGGCGCACCGCGCTCGCCGCCGGGGCCTGGGTGGACGTCCTCCCGGGCTGGCTGCGCGGGGCGGACGAACTGTTCGACCGGCTCGCGCGGGACGTGCCCTGGCGCGCGGAACGGCGCGCGATGTACGAGCGCACCGTGGACGTGCCCCGGCTGCTCTGCCACTACGGCACCGGCCGCCCCCTGCCCCACCCCGCGCTGGACGCCGCCCGGGCCGCACTGAACGCCCGCTACGGGCCCGAACTCGGTGAACCCTTCGTCACCGCCGGCCTCTGCTACTACCGCGACGGCCGGGACAGCGTCGCCTGGCACGGCGACCGCCTCGGCCGCGGGGCGCACCAGGACACCATGGTCGCCATCGTCTCCGTGGGCGCCCCGCGCGACCTGCTGCTCCGCCCCCGCGGCGGCGGTCCCGCCACCGTCCGCCACGCCCTCGGCCACGGGGACCTGATCGTCATGGGCGGCTCCTGCCAGCGCACCTGGGAGCACGCCGTGCCCAAGACCGCCCGGCCCGTCGGCCCCCGGATCAGCATCCAGTTCCGTCCCCGCGGGGTGCGCTGAGGGGGCCGCCGAGCGGGGGTCAGCCCACCGTGGAGGTGTCGCCGCCGAGGATCGAGGCGTGCTCCAGCACGTCCTCCATCGGGTCGTCGATCTGCCCGATGGAGATCACCGTGATCCGGTGGCCGTTGTGCGAGTCGGTGTGCGTCTCGTCCGCCACCGCCGCGCCCGAGGGCACCGCCGTCGCCAGCGCCGTCGCCCCCAGCGCGGTCAGCGCCCACCGGACCCTGGCGCGGGCACCGCCGCGGTGCGTGCGGCTGCCACCGGCTTCGCTCATGCTGTGCTCGCCTGCCCATCTCTCGTCGCCCCGGTTGCCCGAGTCGCCTCGTCGCCGGAGCGGGTCCGCCCCGACCCGCCCCGTCGAGGATGCCGGATCCGGTGTACCCGACTCATCCGCCCGGAGGGCCCCGGAGTCACGAAGGGCTGCCCGGTCGCGGGATATGCCCGGGATGGTCCACCCCTGAGGGGGACGGGTCGCACGGATGGGCGGAGGGTGAACCCTTGGCGCCGGGGTCGCCGGCACGCGCCCCCGGCACCGGCTCACTCCGCCGGGGTGTAGATCACCACGGTCTCCTCGCAGGCGTTGTCCGCGAACAGCTTCAGCGTCTCCAACTCGTCCTCGTCCACGCTCAGCGACCAACGGTGCTTGGTGGCGACCCACTCGCCGACGTAGCGGCAGAAGTCCTCGCCCTCCAACGGCAGCCAGTCCGCCACGTCCTGCTCGGCCTTCTCCTGCACCGTGCGCGTGGTCGCCACGGCCAGGGTGGCGGGGGCGTCCCGGTCGTTGGCGTACGCCTCGCGGCGGGCCGCGGTCCAGGAGGCGGCGCCCGAACCCCACGCCTCGGCCAACGGGACGAGGTGGTCCACGGTGAGCGATCCGGTGCCGCTCACCGTCTGGTCGTCGTAGTACGAGGTCCAGGTGCCGCCGTGGATCGTGCAGCCGGGGCCCACCACGGGGGCCTCCACCGCTTCCGCGATCAGCACCTCCCGACGGGTGTCGCAGCCGTCCGCCGGGTCCGTGCCCGCGTTCCAGTGCGGGAACGCCTCCGGCACGTAGCCCGTGCGGTCCTCCTCGGCGGTGGGGAGCGTGGAAAGGGCGTCCTCCAGTTGCATCACGACTGCGGCGTGCGCGGGCGGCGCCGGCGCCATCACCGCGGCGACCACCAGCGGGGCCAGCGGGAGCAGGGCGGCGCGGCGCACGCGCCGTCGTCGGGAGCGGGGAATGCGCGTCGTCATGCTCCCCTGGGTAGCGTGCGCCGGTGGCCCGGCGGGGGCTGTTGGGGACGGCCCACTCGGATGGGCGGCGGACACCGTGCCCCGCGGACGTCTCCGCGCGCCGGAGCACGAGCTCCGGCGCACGGTCAGACGGGTACGGCAGCCCGCCCGCGGCGCCCCGGCCTCAGTCCTCCTTCGCCAGGGGAAGGGAGGACGGATGGGCGGTCATCTTCCACGGGCCGTCGACGGAGCCCAGACCGAGCAGCAGCGGACCGGGGGGCAGCGGGACGACCGTGCTGAGCCGGCCGCCCTCGCTGATCAGCAACCGGTACTCGGGGAGTTCCACGGCCCCGTCGACCTCGTAGCAGACCAACTGGGTGTAGGCGCCCATCCGGGCCTTGACGTCGAAGTGCAGGTCGGCGGCGGGGCCGGTGTAGAGGAGGGCCTCCGGAGCCTCCCCGCAGAGGGTGTCGGCGCCGAGCGTCCGGGCGGCGGACAGCGGCAGGACACGCAGGGTCCACGTGCCGTCCGCCTCCACCCGCACGCGCAGGGGTCGGTGCCGGGGCGACACGGCGGGAGCGGTGATCCGCACCTGCGGGATGGATTCGCTGAAGAGGCGCTGCTCCTCGCGGTTCCACCTGCTGAGGGTGCAGGCCCCGACGTATCCGCTGCCGTCGTGGGTGAACTCCACCAGCACCGGACCGGCCGGGACGTTCCGGGCGGTGACGACCTGCTTGCCCACGCCGCGCTTCTCGAACACCGGGAAGGAGGGGCCGAAGGACCAGCCGGCCGCCGACCCGGGCGTTCCCGGGGCGGGTGCGCCGTGCCGGGTCCGCGCCACTGCCGTCCCGGCCGCAGGTGCGGTGCGCGGGGCGACGTGCTTCAGTTCCATCGTCCAGGGGCCCTCCGCCATGGAGAACTGGACGATGACGGGCCCCTCGGGCAGCGGGAGGGTCTCCTTGCGCTTGCCGATCTCGTTGAGGACCTTCCGATTGGTGGGGAGGTCCCGGTGGCCGCGCACCTGGTACACGTCGGCGATGAGGTTGCTGTCGCCCTTGTAGTGCACGGTCAGGTCGGCGGTCCCGGCCGTGTGCAGCAGCACCTCGGGGCCGTCGCCGCGGAGCGGTTCGCCGAGCCGCAGGCCGTGCGCCAGCGGGAGCACCCGCAGCCGCCAACGGCCCTCCGCACGCACCTTGAGGCGGAGCGGGCCGTCCTCGGGAACCTCGGTCAGCAGCCGTCCGCGGAAGTTCGGGTGGGTGCTGTTGACCAACGTGTCACGTTCGTTGTTGCGGCGGTCGAGGACGAACAGCCCCGTGTACCCCCTCCCCTCCACGGCGAGCTCCACGATCACCGGGCCGGTTGGGACGCCCTCCGCGGTGACCACGCCACCGTCGTGTCCGGTCTCCTCGTACGGGGTGAAGACCGGGCCGAAGTCCCACTCCGCAGCCGCCGGTTCACCGCCTCCGGGAGGTGCCGCGCCCATCGGTGCGGCGGGCGGTCCGGGCACCTTGCGGACCGGGGGAGCCGTGTCGACGGGGGCCGGCGCCGGGAGCGGTGCGGGCAGCGGGGCGCCGTCGACGGGCGCCAGCGCCATGCTCCAGTGGCCGTCCGCCATCTCCAACTGGACCAGCAGCGGGCCCGGTGGCAGCGGGACGGTCTCGGTGCGGCGGCCGATCTCGTTCAACAGGTTCTCGTCCTCGGGGAGTCCGGTGCGCCCGGCCACCTCGAAGGTGTTGAGGATCAGGTTCTCGCCGCCGGAGTAGCGCACGGTCAGGTCAGCGGTGCCGGCCGTGTGCAGCAGCACCTCGGGGCCGTACCCCTCCAGGGGTTCCCCGAGCCGACGGGCGTGGGTCAGCGGCAGCACCCGCACCTGCCAGCGCCCCTCGGCCTCCAGGCGCAGCCGGAGCGGGCGTTCCTCAGGCGCCACCGCGAGCAGTCGCCCGCGGTAGTCGGGCTGGGTGCTGTTGACGAGGTTGTCCCCGTTGCCGTTGCGCGCGTCGAGCACGTCCAGGCAGGTGTAGCCCTCGCCCTCGACGGAGAGCTCCACGATCACCGGGCCGGCCGGGACCGGTGCCGTGACGACCCCGTTGTCCCGGCCCGACTGCTCGTACGGCTCGAAGTCCGGGCCGAACGTCCAGGGGGCGGGGGCGTGCGGAGCCGGGGACGGTGCCACGGGGGGCGGCTCCGCAACCGGTCCGGCCGCGGCGGGCGTCGGCCTCGGGTCCCGCGACGCCGGCGGGGCGTCCTCCTCGGCGACGTCCACGCCGTGGTCCCGGGCCAGGCCCGCGAGGCCGTCGAGGTACCCCTGGCCCACCGCGCGGAACTTCCAGCCGCCCGCCCTGCGGTACAACTCCGCGAAGACCAGGGCGGTTTCGCCCGCCGGGCGGGCCACCTCGTACCGCACCACGGAGGTGCCGTCCGGCGCGAACGCCTCCACCGACGGCTCCCGGACGTCCCGCAGGCTCCCGACCTCGGTCGAGCCGATCACCAGCACCCGGGCGACCTCCGGCTCCAGCCCCGGCAGGTCCACCTCCAGCCACTCGGTCCCCTCGTCCCCGTCGGTCAGTCGGACCGCTCCGCAGGGGTGTGCCGGCTGGCCGTGGAACACGATGTCCCCGTCCCCCCGGACGCTTCCCCCGTCGTCCAGCAGCAGCGCGGTCGCGTCCAGCCCGTGCCGTACGGCGATCCGCAACGGCACCGACGGCACGAAGGTGTTGCCGCCCTTGACCATGTCCCCCACAGGTTCACCCGTCCCTCACGCGTCTTCGTTCACGATCGCCTCCCAGGATGCCGTCTGCCGGCGGCCGTGGGGAGCGCCGGGGCGCCGGCGTGCGAGAGGGGCGCGTGCGCGGGGCGGCGGAAGGCTGTCGAGGCCGGGCCCCTGGAGGGTGGGGGAGGGCCCGGCGGGTGGTGCGGGTCAGTCCCAGACGACCGACCAGATGACGGTGCCGTCCGGGACCTTGGGGACCTCGGAGTAGGAGTCGGCGAGACCGAGGAACACGTCCGCCTCGAAGCCCAGCACCCACTGGGTGCAGACCTCCTCCTCGGCGTACGTGCACACGGCTATGCCCTCCGCCGTGAGGGCCGCGTCCGGGGCCTCCACCGTTTCGGGGTGGAGCTGGACGCGGACCCAGACGACGTCCTCGCGCTGGTCGATCTCCCGCAGGCGGGCCGCGAGTTCGGCGATCGGCGGGCGGCCGTAGCCCCACTGGTTGGGGCCGATGCACTCTTCGTCGGTGTTGCCCTCGAAGAACTCGTCCAGCGTCAGCAGCGGCATCGGACCGGTCTCGCCCGTGCGTCTCATGACTTCGCTCGCGGTGATCATGGGACGGGATGGTTGCACGTGCGGTGCCCTCTTGGGGAGGGGTCGATGGTCACTTGGCGATCTGTTGCCGATCCGTTCACGGTCGGTGAGCGGAGCCCCTGACGGTGCGTCCGGCGATGACGTCGGTGCGCGCGCCGTGGTGCATCACGAACTCGCCGCCGATGAGGACGTGCGGGATGCCCACGGGACGGGTGCGGGGCTCCGCGTAGGTGGACCCGGCGGCGACGGTGTCCGCGTCGAAGAGGACGAGGTCCGCCCGGTAGCCCTCGCGGACCAGCCCGCGGTCGGCGAGGCGCAGCCGGGCGGCGGGGCGGGCGGTGAGGTGGGCGACGCACTCCTCCAGGGACAGCACGCCCAGTTCGCGCACGTACTTGCCGAGGTACTCGGGGAAGGTCCCGTAGGCGCGGGGGTGGGGCTTGGCGCCCTGGAGGATGCCGTCGGAGCCGCCGGTGTGCACCCGGTGGCGCATGATCGTCTGGACGTTCTCCTCGTGGCCCACGTGTTGCAGGATCGTGGCCCCGAGCTCGTCGTCCAGCAGCAGTCGGCGGGCGGTCTCCCAGGGGGTGCGGCCGGTGGCCCGGGCGGTCTCCAGGACGGTGCGGCCCACGTGGTGGCTGTTGGCCCGGTGGGTGACGCCGGAGATCTCGATGGTCTCCCACTCGACGGGCACGCCGTGGCAGCCGTCCGAGCCGAGTTCCTCCAGGTGGTGGCGGATGCGTTCGGCGGTGGCGTCGTCGCGCAGCCGGGCCAGGGTCCGTCCGGGGCCGCCCTCGCTGGCCCAACTGGGGAGCACGGCCGCGAGGGTGGTGGAGCCGGGGGTGTAGGGGTAGGTGTCGAGGGTGATGTCGGCGCCCGCGTCCAGCGCCTCGTCCAGGAGGGCCAACAGGTCGTCCGCACGACCCTTGTTGACGCCGAAGTTCATGGTGGCGTGCGCCAGGTGCAGCGGGCAGTCGGCCTCCCGGGCGAGCGCCACCATCTCCGCGTACGCCTCCAGCGCGCCCGCCCCGTAACTGCGGTGGTGGGGGCAGTAGAAGCCGCCGTGTTCGGCGACCACCCGGCACAACGCGGTGAGTTCGGCGTCCTTCGCGTACATGCCGGGGGTGTAGGTGAGGCCGGAGGACATGCCCACCGCGCCCTCCCGCATGGCCTTCGCGGTCTCCCGGCGCATCAGGTCGAGCTCGTCGGGGGTGGGCTCGCGGTCCTCCCAGCCCAGCGCCAGCATCCGCAGGGTGCCCTGGGGGAGGAGGTAGGCGGCGTTCAGGGCGATGCCGCGGTTGCCGTACGGGTCGGTGTGGGCGCGGTCGAGCCGGTCCAGGTACTCCCCGACGCTGCGCCAGTCGAAGTCGATGTCGGAGCCGTCGCCGTTCCAGCCGGCGACGGTCCGGCGGATCTGGGCCAGGGTGGTGTCGTCGACCGGGGCGTAGGAGATGCCGTCCTGGCCGATGACCTCCAGGGTGACGCCCTGGGCGACCTTCGCGGTGTGCGCGGGGTCGCGCAGCAGGGCGAGGTCGGTGTGGGCGTGCATGTCGATGAAGCCGGGGGCCAGGGTGAGGCCGTGGGCGTCCAGGGTGCGCCCGGTGGTGGTCGGTGGCGGTCCGCCGCGGTGGATCTCCGCGATGCGGCCCCCGCGCAGGGCGAGGTGGGCCGGGTAGGCGGGGGCGCCGGTTCCGTCGGCCACGCGGGCGTTCTTGATCACCAGGTCCATGCGGTTCCTTCCGGTCCTTCCGGAGTGCTCCGGCCCACCGGGCGCGGGGGCGTGCGCCCCCGGCGCGGGAGCGGGGTCAGAAGTGGGTGCGGATGAAGTCGGTGACGGTGCCGTTCGCCTCGACGACGGGGATGAGCTGCCACTTGTCGAAGGCGGTGCACGGGTGGGAGAGCGCGAGGGAGAGCCAGTCGCCGACCTCCAGGTCGGCGTCCGGGGTGGTGACGAGCCAGCCGTGCTGGTCGGACAGGGCGGTGAGGGTCACCCCGGTCGCGGGGTGCTCGGCGCCGTCGCGGTGGACGGTGCGGGGCACCGGGAGGTCCAGGTCGTGGGCGGCGTCCCGCTTGCCGGCGTTGACGAACGCCTGCTCGGGGGAGGGGCGGGAGACCACCTGGGACCACAGGCGCAGCGCGGGGTGCAGGGCACCCTCCTCGGGGACCCGGTTGAAGGGGGTGACGTGCTTGTAGTGGCCCTCGTCGTGCGAGACGTACGCGCCGGAGCGCAGCAGCTTGAGCGCCGGCGCGGAGAGTGCGGGCAGTTCGGCGAAGACCTCGGCGACGGCGTCGAACCAGGCGCTGCCGCCGGCACTGACGACGATCTCGGGGAGGTCCGCGAAGCGGCCGTCCGCGTCGAAGGCGACGGCGAGCGCGGTGAGGCGGCGCAGCCAGGCCCGCACCCGCTCGGGGTCGGCGTCCGGCACCTCGCCCTCGTAGCCGGCGACCCCGACGAGGCGGAGGGTGTCGGTGGCGGCGACGGCGTCGGCGAGGGCGGCGCACTCGGCTTCGGTGCGGGCGCCGGTGCGCGCGCCCGCGCCCGCACCCAGTTCCACGACGACGTCGAGCCGGCGCGTCGAGCCGGTCAGGGCGCGGTCCATCAGCTCGACGCCGCGCGGCGAGTCGACGTAGCAGAGGAAGGCGAAGTCCGGGTCGGCGGCCAGTTCGACGGCGATCCAGCGCAGGGCGGCCGGGTCGACGAGCTCGTTGGCGAGGAAGATCCGCTGCACGCCGAAGGCGCGGGCCACCCGGACCTGGTGGGGGAGGGCCAGGGTGACGCCCCAGGCGCCGCGCTCGATCTGCCGGGCGAAGAGCTGGGGGGCCATGGAGGTCTTGCCGTGCGGCGCGAAGGCGAGGCCGTGCCGGGCGGTGTACGACTCCATGAGCGCCAGGTTGTGCTCCAGCCGCTCGGCGGAGAGCGTGAGCACGGGGGTGGTGAAGCCGCCGGTGAACAGGTTGCGCCGCTGGTTCGCCAGCTCACCGACGGTGAGCCCCTGGGCGTCCGGGGGAAGGCCCTTGAAGCGGTGGTCCACGCGCTCGTCGGCGAGGGCCGCGAGGGCGGCGGCGGGCTGCGGGGTCGCGGTCCGTGCGTCGTCGTTGACGGCGGCGGCCATGGGAGCCTCCCGGGGTCGGGGCGGTGGAGCCTTCTGGTGCGGTTCACCAGTGTGCGTGTTGCGACATTTGCAACGCTCATTGCGTATGTCGCACGTAGCTGTCTAACATCCCACCGAACGCCGGGTCAACGGAGCCCGCCGGCCGATCTCCCCGCCCCCCGACCGGTCTCCGGTCGGCCGACCCGCGCCGACGGACCAGTGAGGAGCCCCACCGCCGTGACCGCCCCCGGAGCCGCCCCGCCCGCCCCCGCCCCCGACGCCTCCCGGGAGCACACCGGCGCGCCGCACGGCGGCCGACCGGACGCCGTCACCCTCGGGGAGTCCATGGTCACCTTCCTGCCCTCCGCGCCCGGCCCCCTCGAAGACGTCCCCTCCTTCGCCCGCGGCATCGGCGGCGCCGAGTCCAACGTCGCCTGTTCCCTCGCCCGCGCCGGCCACCGCGTCCGCTGGCTCAGCCGGGTCGGCGAGGACGGCTTCGGCACCCACCTGGTCCGCGCCATCGGCGACCACGGCGTCGACACCAGCGGCGTCCGCCGCGACGAGCACCGGCCCACCGGCATCTACTTCCGCACCGCCGGCGAACGGGCCGTGCGCAAGGGCGAAGGCCCCGGCGCCGACGGCACCCCGCTCGCCGAGGTCGTCTACTACCGCGCCGGCTCCGCCGCCTCCGCCATGTCCCCCGCCACCATGGACGTGCCCGCCCTGCTCGCCGGCCGCGTGCTCCACCTCTCCGGGATCACCGCCGCCCTCTCCGCGGACTGCCTGGCCCTGCTCGAAGAGCTCACCGCGCCCCGCCCAGACCGCCCCCTGCTCTCCTTCGACGTCAACTACCGCGTCAACCTGTGGCGCGACCACGCCCGCGCCGGACGGGTGCTGCTCTCCCTGGCCCGCGCCTGCGACCTCGTCTTCGTGGGCGCCGACGAGGCCGCCGTCGCCTGGGGCGTCACCGGCGGCCCCGAAGCCGTCCGGGCGGCCCTGCCCGGACCCGAGCTGGTCGTCGTCAAGCAGGGCGCCCACGGCGCCGAAGCGCTCGCCGCGGACGGCACCCGCACCTTCGTGCCCGCCCTGAAGGTCGACGTGGTGGCCCCGGTCGGCGCCGGCGACGCCTTCGCCGCGGGGTTCCTCTCCGCCACCCTGCGCGGACTGCCCGTCCGCGACCGGCTGCGCCACGGCCACCTCATGGCCGCCGCCGCCCTCACCGTCCCCGGTGACCTCGCGGTCCCCCCGACCCGCGCGCACGCCGACCACCTGGCCGCCCTCGACGACGCCGCGTGGGGGAGACTGCGCCTTGGCCCCGGCTGGACCGACGTCGGCCCCCGGGCCGAGGAGGAGGTACCCACCAGATGAGCCAGACCGTCGACCGCGCGCTGTCCATCCTGCCGCTGCTCGCCGAAGGCCCCGCCGACCTGGGCAAGGTCGCCGACCGGCTCGGCGTCCACAAGTCCACCGCCCTGCGGCTGCTGCGCACCCTGCACGAACACGGACTGGTCTACCGGCAGTCCGACCAGCGCTACCGGCTCGGCGCCCGGCTCTTCGCCCTCGCACAGGAGGCCGTGGAGAACCTCGACGTCCGCGAGATCGCCCACCCGCACCTCGTCGCCCTCAACGAGAAGGTCGGCCACACCGTCCACCTCGCCGTCTACGAGGAGAACGAGGTGCTCTACATCGACAAGGTCGAGAGCCGCTACCCGGTCCGGATGTACTCGCGGATCGGCAAGCCCGTCGCGATCACCGTCGCCGCGGTCGCCAAACTGCTGCTCGCCGACCTGCCGGAGGCCGAGCGGCGGGCCATCGCCGACAAGCTCGACTACCCGATGTACACGCCCCGTTCGACGCCCAGTGCCGCCGCCTTCCTCAAGGAACTGGCGACCGTGCGCGACCAGGGCTGGGCCACCGACCTCGGCGGCCACGAGGAGTCCATCAACTGCATCGGCGCCCCCGTCCGGGGCGCCGACGGGCGGGTCGTCGCCGCGATGTCGGTGTCCGCGCCGAACGTCGTCGTCACCGCCGAGGAACTCCTCACCCTGGTGCCCCTGGTGCGGCGCACCGCCGACGCCATCAGCCGCGAGTACTCCGGCGGCACCCCCCACCCGTCCGGCCCCGGCCCGTCCGGCGCCGTCACCCCGGGCGCCGCTGCCGGCGGCCCCGGTCCGTCCACCCACCGCACCACCCCGAGCGAGGATCGCCGATGACCCAGAAGACCGCCCTCACCCCCGCCACCCACACCACTCCGCCCGCGAAGTTCTCGCACGGCGTGCGCAAGGGCAACATCCTCCAGGTGGCCGGACAGGTCGGCTTCCTGCCCGCGGTGGAGGGCCAGGCCCCCACCCCCGCCGGCCCGACCCTGCGCGAGCAGACCCTCCAGACCTTCGCCAACGTCAAGGCGATCCTGGAGGAAGGCGGCGCGAGCTGGGACGACGCGATGATGATCCGCGTCTACCTCACCGACGTCGACCACTTCGCCGAGATGAACGGGATCTACAACGCCTACTTCGAGGAGCAGGGCCTCACCGCCCCGCCCGCCGCCCGCACCACCGTCTACGTGGGCCTGCCCAAGGGCCTGCTGATCGAGATCGACGTGCTGGCCGTCCTCGACTGAGCCGTCCCCCGACGGACGGGCCGTCCGTGAGTCCACGGCCCGCCCGCGGGGCGCCCGCCGCCGCGTGCGCCCCGGGTCCGGGCGCCCCCGTTCGCCACGGGGGCGCCCGGACGGTCGTCCCCCGTTCCGCGACACGCGGGGGCCCCCGACCGTCCCGGCCGGCGGCCCGACCGCCGGCCGGCTCCGCCGTGCCCACCGCACGCAGCGTCTTTGTCCGGCCTTTGCCGCCCCCGGAACCCCGCTTTACCGGACGCACCGGTCACGATCGGGCCCCCGCCCATGCACGGCACAGGAATCTCGGCCATACTGCGGGACCGTGGAGCAGCCCATAGGCAAGAACCCCTCACTCGTCGACGCCGCCGCCATCGACCCGGCGCACGTCCCCGGCATCGCGACGCCCGTCGCCGTCAGCAAGCCGGGTGCGGCCCGCCCGGACGGAGACGACCCGGACGGGGGCGAGCCCCCCGCACCGGGGGAGTCCGCCGTCGAGCCGGCGGACGTCGTCCCGTCCGAACCGGCACCCGGGGCCGGGGAGCCCGCGGCCGAGACCGGGTCCGCCGTGCCCGAGGGGCCGGCGTTCGAAGCGTCCGACCGGCGCGGGTCCATGGCCGTGGACGGCACCGGCGTCCGGTTCACCCTGGACGACCAGGCCGCCGAGTGGACCTGGGACGAGATCGGCGCCGTCGAGGTCACCACCGGCCGCTTCCCGCGCCGGCTGACCCTGTACGTCCACACCCCGGACCGCCGCTGGTACCCCAACGAGGTGCACGCCCGCTCCAAGGGCGAACTCGCCCGATGGGTCGAGGAACTCGACGCGGCGCTGGACGCCTGGTTCGACGAGGGCGCGGAGGACTCCGAGGGCAGCGCGGACGACGCGAAGACCGCGGAGGCGCCGGCCGAGGAGTCCACGGCGCAGAAGCCGGCCCGGGCGAAGGACTGAACCCGCGCGTGCGCCGTCCCCTTCGGGCCGGCGCACGCCGTCCGTCGCGCGCGCCCCCGTTCGAGGCGCCGCACCGAGTGCCCCCACGGGGGGGTTGTGCGACCGGGGGGTCTGCGCTTCCTTGGAGGGATGGCCGAGACGAGCGAGACCCCGGGCACCCCCGCAGCCGCACCGGATTCCTCCGACCCCCCGTCGCGCCGGTCGAGTTGGCGCCACATCGGACCCGGCATCGTCGTCGCGGCGACCGGCGTCGGCGCCGGCGACCTGGTGGCGACCCTGATCGCCGGCAGCAACTTCGGATACACCCTGTTGTGGGCGGCGGTGGTCGGCTGCCTGGTCAAGATATCCCTGGCCGAAGCGGCCGGCCGCTGGCACCTCGCCACCGGACGCACCCTGTTCGACGGATGGCACAGCCTGGGCCGGTGGACCACCGCGTTCTTCGCCGTGTACGTGGTCGTCTGGGGCTTCGTGTACGGGGCCGCCGCGATGGCCTCCAGCGCCCTCCCGCTCCAGGCCCTCTTCCCCGACGGCTGGTCCCTGGAGACCTGGGGCGTGCTGTGCGGGCTCGTCGGCCTGGCGTTCGTCTGGTTCAACCGCTACGCCGTGTTCGAGAAGGCGATGACGGTCCTGGTGGGCGTCATGTTCCTGGTGACGGTGTACCTCGCCGTGCGGGTGACCCCGAACCTCGCGGACGCCTTCGCCGGACTCCTCCCCGTCCTGCCCGACGAGAAGGACTCCGTCCTCAACACGCTCGGCCTGATCGGCGGCGTGGGCGGGACGATCACCCTGGCCGCCTACGGGTACTGGGTCAACGCCAAGGGCTGGACGGGTCCCGGCTGGATGGGGACCATGCGGCTGGACAACCGGGTGGCGTACGCCACCACCGGGGTGTTCGTGATCGCGATGCTGTTCGTGGGCGCGGAACTCCTGCACTCCTCGGGCGTTGCCATCGCCGGCGGGGAGCGCGGACTCCTCGACCTGTCGGAGGTGCTGGAGGACCGCTACGGCGGCGCCACCGCGAAGCTGTTCCTGATCGGCTTCTTCGCCACCTCGTTCACCTCGTTGATCGGCGTCTGGCACGGCGTCAGCCTGATGTTCGCCGACTTCGTCGCCCGGCTGCGCGGGGACGGGGCGGGGCGCGGCAGCGGCGAGTCGGTGGCCTCCGGCGAGCGGCAGCGGTCCCGGGCCTTCCGCGGCTACCTGCTGTGGCTGACCTTCCCGCCGATGGTGCTGCTGTTCCAGGGGCAGCCGTTCCGGCTGGTGATCCTGTACGGGGTGCTGGGCGCCGCCTTCCTGCCGTTCCTGGCGCTCACCCTCGTCTGGCTGCTCAACTCCGACCGCACGCCCCGCGAGTGGCGCAACGGCCCGCTCAGCAACCTGATGCTGTGCCTGGCCGGGCTGCTGTTCGTGGTGCTGTGCGTCAAGCAGGTGGCGGACCAGCCCTGGGGGGACTTCTTCTGAGGTCCCGGCGGCGTGCGGCCCCGTTCGCGGGGCGGGCGCGGTACCCCTCCCGGGCCGGCGGTCAGCGGAGCCCGGCCGCCCGCTCGGCGACGGCACGCAGTTTCGGGTCTGCGTCCGCCACCAGCACGAGGGCCGCGCGCAGGTCCTGCGCCCCGCCGCCCGCCGCCAGCAGTCGGAGCGCGGCCAGCCGCACGTGCCGGGACCGGTCGGGGCCCACCCGGTCCAGCAGCCACCCGGGGGGCAGGTCGCGGGCGCAGGACAGCAGGGACGTCGTCGTCTCCCGCACCACCGCCGGGGCGGGATCGTCGAGCAGGGGGCGCAACCGCTCCCGGTCCACCCGGTCCAGCAGCCGCAGTCCCTCCACCGCCCGGGCCCGTACGGCCGGCACCGGGTGCGCCACCAGCGGCCACAGCAGCGCGGCGTCCCGCGGGTCCCCGCACTCGGCGAGCCCCACCACTGCACCCGGCGGCGGGCCCGGGACAGCGTCCGAACCCCGGACGGCCTCCCGGTAGCGCACCGCCGGATCGCCCCCGGTCCGCCTGAGGACGTAGCGGGCGCAGGCCCGCACCAGGGGCGAGCGGTCGGCGAGGAAGGACTCCGCCCGGGCGCCCCAGCCGGCCCGCCGCAGGGCGGTCACCCCGGCCGCGCGGCAGCGCGGGTTGCGTGCCGACAACAGAGACTCCACCACCTCGTCGAACTCGCCCCCGTACCCCCCGGGCCCCTCCGGCAGCGCGGCCAGGGCGGCCGTCGCGCACAGGTCCTGGAGCACCGGATCCTCGGCCCGGCGGGCGGCGGTGCGGGCCAGTTGGAGGGGGGACAGTCGGCCCTCCGCCAGTGCCAGCCGGTGGACGAACCGTCGGGTCGCCCGGTCGGGGGCGTCGAGTTGGGCGGCCCACTGCTCCCGGTCCGCGCCGCGCAGCGCCTCGCTCAGCAACCCGACGGCGAAGCCGCCCCGTTCGCCCCGGGCGGCCAGCAGGATCAGGGGTGCCAGCTCACGGGCGTTCCCGGCGGTCAGGGCCCCGGCCAGCAGCCGCCGGGCCCGCTCCCGTACCGCCTCCACCCAGTCCGCGCAGCGGATCACCACCAGCGGCAGCAGCGCCGGGCGACCCCGCGCCGCCTCCAGGGCGGCTTCGCGGACGAACCCGTTGCGGTGGCACAGGGCGAGTGCAAGGCGGCCGTCGTCCAGCGTCGAGAGGTCGGCTGGGAGCGGGGCGACCCGCTCCCAGCCCGGGTCCGCGGACCCGTACGACGCGTACCGGCGCGCGCCGACGTCCAGGGCCAGCCAGCCCCGGGGGCCGGGGACGGGCAGGGCCTGCGGCAACGCCGCGCCCCCGGCCAGTCGTTCGGCGGCTGCCGCACCGCCCCGGAAGTCAACCTCGTCCGTCATGTCAGCCGCTCCTTCCCGACCCGTGCGTGTCGTTCCGGGGCGAGCGTAGGCGCTGGATGCGCGGCGGTGCGCGGGATTTTCGCTCAGGCGTCGACGTCCGCGGTCACCACGGCGGGGGTGCGGTCGTCGGCCTCGGCGAGCAGGGCGCCGTCCGGGCCCCACACCGCGGCGCCGCCGCAGCCGGTCCAGGGACCGGCGGGCCCGACGTGGTTGGCGAGGACGGTGAACAGGCCGGTGGTGCGGGCGATCTCCGGGTAGAGGGCGGCCCGTTCGGCGATCCCGCCGCCCGTGCCGTACAACGAACTTGCCAGGTGCACCCGGCAGCCGTCCGTCGCGCCCCGGGCGACCAGCGCGGGGTGGTGGTTGTCGAAGCAGGTGGCCAGGGCGAAGCGGACCCCGTCCAGGGCGAAGCGGCCGTCCGCGTCCCCGGCGGCGAACACCGCGCGCTCCTGCCGGTGCAGGTGCTGTTTGCGGTAGACGGTCAACAGGGCCCCGTCCGGGCCGTGGACCAGGGTGCCCAGGGCGGGCCGGGGGCCGCCGGTGGGCAGGGCGCCGCCGACGACGGTGGCGATGCCGACGGAGCGAAGCGGGTCGAGGCGGGGGTCGTCGGGCGCGGTCCACAGGGCCGGGTCGGCGGCCAGGGCGTCCGGGACGTACCCGGTGAGGGCCAGTTCGGGCAGCACCAGCAGCGCGGCGCCCTGCGCGCGGGCCGAGGCGGCGAGCGCGGTGATCCGGCGGACGTTGCCGGGCACGTCACCGGGAAGGCAGGTCAGTTGGGCCGCGGCGATCCTCATGGGCCGAGCCTGTCACACCGCCCGCGGCGGTTCGTCGTCGCCGGCCGCGGCCGCGTGGACGAGCGCGAACGCCCGGGTGGACTCCAGGACGGTCCCGTCCGGGTGCCGTCCGAAGGCGGCGGCGAGGACGACGGGGAGGTCGGCCGCGGGCACGACGGCGCGGACCTCGGCGAGGACGGCGGGGAAGTCGGCGTCCGAGACGATGCCCGAGTGCTCCCCGCGCAGCCGGTGGACGACCGCCACCAGGTCGGGGCGCAGCCGCATCCAGGTGCGGGAGGTCCGGATCTCCTCGTCCACGTGGTGCAGGAACCACCGCAGCACCTCGTACGGCACGTCCAGGTGCCGTCCCCGGGGGTCGAAGCACACCGTGGGCTCCCGTGCCGGGTCCTCGTCCGGGACGATCGCGGTCACCAGGGCCCGCTGCCCCCGGACGACGTCGAGTTCCAGGTACCAGGCGTCGTCCGGAACGGAGTGCAGCACGGTGATCGCGTAACCGAGGGTCGGGTGCCTCAGGGGCGTCATCGGACCCGCCCGTCGGCCGGGGGCGCGGTTGTGGACTCGGCGTCCTTCCCGGGGTTCTCGGGGGCGGGGCGGGTGTCGTCGTCGGGCATCCGTCGATGCTCGCACGTCCGGCCCGCCACGGGCACCGGTGCCGCGGCCGGTCGACGGGGCCGGAACGCACCGCTGCGCCGCCCGGGGACGGGCGGCGCAGCGGGGGGTGAGCGTCGTGCGCGTGGGGGTGCACGGTTCACCCGGAGGGGCGGTTTCCCGGGCGGTCACCGGTGTGGGGCCCGATGACCGCCGACGGTGAGCCCGTTAGGGCAGGGTGCGGATGTGCGGACCGACCGCGTTGGACCAGGCGTTGCCCGCCGTGGCGTCCCAGTTGGTCGACCAGGTCATCGCGCCCCGCAGCGCCGGGTAGGCCCGGGCGGGCTTGAAGGAACCGCAGTTGGTGAGCTTGGTCAGGCAGTCCAGGGCGTTGTTGACCACCGAGGGGGCCACGTAGCCGCCGCCCGCCGCGCGGGTGGAGGCCGGCAGGCCGATGCCCACCTGCGAGGGGTCGAGGCCGTTCTCGACCTGGATGCAGGTCAGGGCGGTGATGAAGTCGACCGTGCCCTGGCTGTAGACCTTGCCGTCGCAGCCGAGCATGGCGCCGCTGTTGTAGTACTGGGTGTTGACGACGGTGAGGATGTCCTTCACGTTCAGCGCCGTCTTGAAGTACTCGCCCGCGGTGGACTGCATGTCGATCGTCTGCGGGGCCATGGTGAGGACGAGCGAGGGGCCCGCCTTCGCCGACAGCTGGCGCAGCGCCTGGGTCATGTAGGTGGCGTTGAGGCCGTTCTCCAGGTCGATGTCCACGCCGTCGAAGCCGTACGACTGCATCAGCGCGTGCACGGAGTTCGCGAAGTTGGTCGCGGAGGCGGCGTCGTTGACGCGGACGGTGCCGAGTTCGCCGCCGACCGAGATGATGACCTTCTTGCCCGCGGCCTGCTTGGCCTTGACGTCGGCGCGGAACTGCGCGTCGGTGTAGCCGCCGAGCTGGGCCGAGTTCAGGGTGAAGGACACCGCGCCCGGGGTGCTGGTGGCGTCCGCGAAGGAGACGGCGATGATGTCGTAGGCGTCCTGGACCTGGGCGAGCGTCTGGACGGTGGCCTGGTTGTTGAAGTTCTGCCAGTAGCCGGTGATGGCGTGCTTGGGCACGCCGCCCCCGTTGCCGCCCTCCTTGAGGGTCCGACCGCGCACCACGGGCGTGGACTTGACCGACTCGCCGGCCGCGTTGGCCGCCGAGACCTGGAAGCCGTACTCGGTGTCCGGGGCGAGCCCGGTGACGACCGCCGAGGCGCCCGACACGGTCTGCACCTTGGTGCCGTCCTCGCGGTAGACGTGGTAGCTCGCGGCGTTCGGCACGGGCTTCCAGGACACGTCGAGGGAGGTCTTGGTGGCGCCGCCGACCGCGACGCCGGTGGGCGGCACCGGGATGACCGGCTCCTCGCCGTTGCCGCCCCCGCCGTCCGGGCCGAACACGGAGACGTCGTCGACGAGGTAGGCCGCGGCGCCGTACCAGCCGTGCGTGTACACGGTGACGGACGTGGTGGTGGCGCCGGTGGTGAAGGTGGTGGTCAGCTGCTTCCAGCCGGCGGAGTCGGCGGTCCAGGTCGACACGTCGGTGGTGCCGGTCCCGCTGGCCCCGAGGTAGGCCAGTCCGCCCTGCACCCAGGCGCTCAGGGTGTAGGTCGAGTTGGGCTTCACGGCGACGGCCTGGGTACAGCGGGCGTTGTCGTGCCCGGCGGGGGACGCCTTCAGGGCGCCGGTGCCGGTGCGGACCGGGGAGGACACGGCGGAGCCGGTGGTCGAGGAGCAGGCCCAGTTGGCCAGGCCCGACTCGAAGCCGGGGTTCTTGGCGTTGTTGACGTCGGCCGCGGCGGCCTCGGTGGCCAGGCCGGTCAGGGTCAGCGTGGACGCGGCGAGCGCCGCGGACAGGGCACCGGCCCAGGCCCGGCGGGGGATGCGGGAGCCTCTGCCCGCGGACGCGGCGAGGGGGGAGCGACGGATCACTGGCTGCCTCCGGTGGGGGTGGTGGCGAAACGAGTAAGCCGGGTGGGCACGGGTCACTCGACGCCGGGTGTGGGGGCGTGCTGCGGACGGTCGGAGCTTGTGGGACGGCGGAACCTGGTACGACGCGTGACGTGCGCGGTGCGAACGTGCGAACGACGGGTGGGGCCCGGACGGGTGGGTGTCCGTCCGGCGGTCGGCGCTGCGGAGCGGTCGCCGTTCCCGTCCAAGTTGGTCCAGACCAATCGGAGTTGTCAATACCTCCGACATGGCCCCGTGCCAGCTGAGAATGTCCCAAAAGCCGTAGGGGTAAGGGGTGTTATGCCTGGCTTGAACTTCTCTTATGGCTCGCTTATGGATGCCGGGTGCGCTGGGTGGTGCCCCGGTCCGGGCGCGCCGACGGTAGCGGGCCGGGGCCGCCCCGCGGCGGCCTTCGGCGGCGTGCTGGATTCCGCTTCCGGGTACCGTCGGACGCGGTGGTGCCGTACGGCCCGGCAGGGCGGGGTCGGCGCGCTGGAACAATGAATTCCGCTTCACCCTGCGTCAAGGCGGTCCCACCGGTCGTGAACTCATCTGGTGAGATCGGGTGTTGAGTGGGCCGTGCCGTGGATATGGTGCAGAAGCAGTCGGGATAGTGGGTAGGGGAGTGGCGTCACAGTGGTGCGTGAGAGCGGCCGGGCGACCACGCCGCCGGGCGGAAACGGGGGTGTGCGGGTGCCGACCGCGATAGCCGTCACCAGCCCTGACCTGGTGCTGCCCGCCCCGGACCGACACACGCCCGCCGCCGTCGTCCTCCCGTGCGCGGCCCGGCCCGACCGGCGCCGCGGCGAACGGGCCGTGGGGCGGGTCGCCCGACGGGCCCGCGCCGCGGCCGGGCACGACCTCGAACGCTCCCTGACCGAACTGCACGCCCTGATCGAGCACCACGGCCACGTCATCGTGCTGTGCCCGGCCTCCGCGCCGGCCGCCGTGGTCCACCGGCTGCACACCGTGCGCTCCGTCCTGGAGACCGACCGGGTCGCCCTGCTCCGTCCCGACCTGCCGCCGCTCGGCCTCGCCGCGCTCGCCCTCCAACTCCGTCAACTCTCGCTGTGCGACTTCAGCCCCGGAGTGCTCGCCTCCGCCGCCCGGTTACTCGCGCACTACATCTACGCCGGTGCGCTGCTCGGCTCCGTCGCCCGGCTCGACCGGGTGCCCGTCGACCTCACCTCCCACACCAGGTCCTGGGTGCCCGGCTCCCAGTTCGCGGTCCTCGCCACCCCCCAGGCCGAACTCGTCCGGCTGGGCGCCGCCCCGACCGCCGGCGACGCCCCCGCCCTCACCGGGCCCGCCTTCGGCACCCGCATGGTGACCGCCGCCGGCCAACTCGCCTCCGACTGGGTCTCCGGCACGCTCGCCCCCTCCTGGCGCGTCCAGGGACTCACCGAGACCCGGCTGCCCGCCGACTCCGCCCGCTGGTGGGGCACCGGCAAGGTCGTCGAGTTCGCCGCCGCCATCGGGGACGTCTCCGTCCTCCACCAACTCGTCTCCTCCGTCCGCCGCGAACGGTGCCACTGGTGCGGGCTGGAGCTCATCGGCGACCGCTGCGGCTTCTGCTCCGCGCCCCTCGTCCCCCCGCCCGACCCACGCCCCCGGGCCGTCCGCGGCGCCCCCCGGGCCCCCGCCCTGGGCACTCCGGCCGCCGCCCGGGCGGCCCTCACCGGCCGCCCCGGCTGAACCGCCCCGCCCGCCCCGTCGTCCGCTCGCCCCCGTCCCCGATCGAGGTAGTCCGGCCATGAACTCACGCCAGCGCCGCGGCGTCATCCTGCTGGTCCTCTCGGTGCTGTGCGCCCTCGGCGCCTTCGCCGGGGTGCTGGCCGTGATCCGCGACGTGCAGACCAAGGTCGGACCCGAGCTCACCGCCTACCGCCTCAAGGACGACATCGCCCCGTACAAGACGCTCACCGACGACCAGTTCGAACGGATCAGCATGCCGGAGCGGTGGCTGTCCAAGAACGCCGTCACCAACCTCGCCGCCATCCGCGGCAAGATCGCCGTCACCCGACTGAAGGCCGGCTCCCTGCTGCAGAGCGACATGATCGTCGACCGGCCGGCGCTGGCCCGCGGACAGCAGGAGATCGCCATCCTGATCGACGCGGCCACCGGGGTCGCCGGCAAGATCACCCCCGGCGCCAGCGTCAACATCTACGCCACCTTCGAGGGCGAGGACGACAAGACCCCCGACCAGTCCCGGCTCATCGTCGAGAAGGCCAAGGTCATCGACGTCGGCAAGCTCACCGCCCTCGACCCGGACGCCCGCGACCGCACCCGGCGCACCGCCGAGGCCGTGCCCATCACCTTCGCCCTCGACACCGCCGACGCCCAACGCGTCGCCTACGCCGAATCCTTCGCCACCCACGTCCGACTCGCCCTCGTCGCCCCCGGCGGCGGCACCGACGCGGCACCCGGCGACCGCAGGTACGTCCTCGACGAGGAACTCCAGGAGCCTTCGCGATGAGCATCCGTGTGCTGCCCGCCGTGGGCGACCTGGAATCCGCCCGCGCCCTGACCTCGCTGCTCGGCCAACTCCCCGACACCGACGCCGCGCTGCCCGTCGGCGACACGGCCGCCCTCCTCGACACCCTCGGCCGGCTCGCCGCGGAATCCCTCGACGAACTCCCCGAGGTCGTCCTCGTCCACGAACGCATCGGCCCCGCGCCCGTCCCCCAACTGATCCGCGAGATCGTCGGACGCTACCCGTCCGTCGGCGTCCTCCTCGTCACCGCCGACACCTCTCCCGGCGTGCTGACCGCCGCCATGGACTCCGGGGTCCGCGGGATCGTCGGCCTCCCCCTCGACCACGACGCCCTCGCCGAACGCGTCCAGGCCGCCGCCGCCTGGGCCAGCGGAATGCGGCGCCACCTCGGCACCGGCGACACCCCCCACGGCGGCCCCGGCGGCACCGTCGTCAGCGTCACCGGCGCCAAGGGCGGCGTCGGCACCACCCTCACCGCCGTCCAACTCGCCCTCGCCGCCCGCTCCGGCGGACGCTCCGTCGCCCTCGTCGACCTCGACCTCCAGGCCGGCGACGTCGCCGCCTACCTCGACGTCCAGTTCCGCCGCTCCATCGCCGACCTGGCCGCCATCAAGGACATCAACGCCCGCGTCCTCCACGAGGCCGTCTTCACCCACGAGAGCGGGCTCGCCCTGCTGCTCGCCCCCGCCGAAGGGGAACGCGGCGAAGAGGTCACCGACCGGGTCGCCCGCCAGGTCGTCGCGGCCCTGCGCAGCCGCTACGACCTGGTCGTCATCGACTGCGGCACCCAGATGAGCGCCGCCGGCGCCGCTGCCGTCGAACTCTCCGACCGGGCCCTGCTGCTGGTCACCCCCGACGTCATCGCCGTCCGCGCCGCCAAACGCATGGTCCGCCTCTGGGACCGGCTCCAGATCCGCAAGGCCGAGGACACCACCACCGTCATCAACCGCCACGGCCGCGGCACCGAGATCCAGGCGTCCCTGGTCGCCCGCGTCACCGACACCCGGGTCGCCCGCACCACCGTCCCCGCCCAGTTCAAGGAACTCCACGCGGTGGTGGACGCCGGCCGGGTGCACGACCTCGACCACAAGTCCACCGTCAAACAGGCGCTGTGGACCCTCGCCGCCGAACTCGACCTGATCGCCGCCGACACCCCCGGACCCGGCCACCGCAGACGCCGCCCCGGCGGCGACCGCGGTGCACTCGCCCTGCGCCGCCGCGGCGCCGCCGGCGACCGGGGCGCGGTCACCCTGGAGTTCGCCGGCACCTTCCCGCTGCTCCTCGCCGTCCTCGCCCTGCTCTGGCAGTGCGCGCTGTACGGGTACACGTTCTCCCTCGCCGGCAACGCCGCCGACGAGGCCGCCCGGGCCGCGACCGCCGCCGCCGCGTTCGGCGACGGCGGCCAGGACGCCTGCGTCGCCGCCGGCAAACAGCACCTCCCCGCCGCCTGGCAGGACGCCGACGTGTCCTGCTCCCGCGACGGGCTGGTGTGGCGGGCCGACGTCACCGCCCCCGTCCCCGTCCTCTTCCCCGGCGTCGCCACCGGCTGGACCGTCGACGCCGAAGCCGGCGCGGCGGCCGAGGACGGCACCCGGTGACCGCGCCCGGCCGCCCCGCCGCCCCGCCGCGCCCACCCGCGGGCGACCGGGGCGTCAGCACCCTGGAGTTCGCCGGGTTCCTGCCGATCCTGCTCCTCGTCGGCCTCGCCGCCGTCCAACTCGGCCTCGTCGGCTACGCGGCCGGCCAGGCCGGCTCCGGCGCCCGCGCCGCCGCCCGGGTCACCGCCCAGGAGGGCAGCGCCGCCGGCGAGGCCGCCGGACACGCCGCCATGGACGACGGCCTCGACGCCGACGTCGCCCCCAGCGAGGAGGGCGAGCTCTCCCGGGCCACCGTCACCGTGAGCGTCCCCCTGCTCGTCCCGTTCGCCGGCGACGGCTGGCACGTCACCCGCACGGTCACCATGCCCACCGACGAGTGACCCGCACCCCACCCGCCACGCACCCGAACGGAAGGAGGAACAGCCCATGAGCCTGAGGTCCCGCCTGGCGATCACCCCCAGGGAACCCGGCACCCCGCGCGAGGACGGCCACCTCGTCGCCGTCTACCGGGCCAAACTCCTCGAAGAGATCGACCTCGCCGAGATGTCCTCGCTGACCGCGGCGGACCGCCGGCTCCGCCTCGAACGCGTCCTCGGCCACCTCATCAGCCGCGAGGGGCCCGTCCTCTCCACCGCCGAACGCACCCAGCTCATCCGCCGCGTCGTCGACGAAGCCCTCGGCCTCGGCGTCCTCGAACCCCTCCTCGCCGACGCCACCATCACCGAGATCATGGTCAACGGGCCCGACGCGGTGTTCGTGGAACGGGGCGGACGCGTCGAACAGCTCCCGCTGCGCTTCGCCTCCGAGGAACAGCTCATGCAGACCATCGAGCGCATCGTCTCCACCGTCAACCGACGCGTCGACGAGTCCCACCCCATGGTCGACGCCCGCCTCCCCACCGGCGAACGCGTCAACGTCATCATCCCCCCGCTCTCCCTCACCGGCCCCACCCTCACCATCCGCCGCTTCCCCCGCGCCTACGCACTCCCCGAACTCATCGGCCTCGGCTCCCTCGACGAACCGATGCTGATGCTGCTCTCCGCGTTCGTCCGCGCCCGCTTCAACCTCATCGTCAGCGGCGGCACCGGCTCCGGGAAGACCACCCTGCTCAACGCGCTCTCCGGCCTCATCCCCAGCCACGAACGCATCATCACCATCGAGGACTCCGCCGAACTCCAACTCCAACAGGACCACGTCATCCGACTGGAGTCCCGCCCCCCGAACGTCGAGGGCAAGGGCCACATCACCATCCGCGACCTGGTCCGCAACAGCCTCCGCATGCGCCCCGACCGCATCATCGTCGGCGAGGTCCGCGGCGGCGAGACCCTCGACATGCTCCAGGCCATGTCCACCGGCCACGACGGCTCCCTGGCCACCGTCCACGCCAACAGCGCCGAAGACGCCCTCATGCGCCTCCAGACCCTCGGCTCCATGTCCGAGGTGAGCATCCCCTTCGAAGCGCTCAAGGACCAGATCAACTCCGCCGTCGACGTCGTCGTCCAACTCGCCCGACACGCCGACGGCTCCCGCCGCATCGTCGAGATCGCCCTCCTCGTCTCCCACGGCCGCGAAGCCTTCCGCACCGCCACCGTCTCCCGGTTCGTCCCCCGACCACCCGGCCCCGACCGCACCGTGCACGGCCACTTCGAACATCTCCCGCTGCCCCGCGCCGTCGCCGAGAAGCTCTACGTCGCCAGCGAACCCGTCCCGCCCGCCTTCGGCGTCGCCTCCGACGGCCTCGCCACCCCCCACACCCGGCAGGCCCTCGCATGAACCACGCCCCGCACACCCCGGGGAGGCCGGCGTGACCGACCCCGCCCTCCTCGCCCTCGGCGCCACCCTCCTCGGCTGCGCCCTCGCCACCGCCGGACTCCACAGCTGGGCCACCGGCCGCGCCCAACGCCGCGCCCTCGTCGACCGGCTCTCCGGCGGCCCCGTCCACGGCACCGGCAGCCGCGCCCGCCGCTTCGCCGCCGTCGACCGCCGACTGCGCCGCACCCGCCTCGGCCGCTCCGTGGGCCACCGGCTCTCCGCCACCGGACTCGACCTCACCCCCGGCGAGTTCCTCAGCCACGCCCTCGCCGCCACCACCGCCCTCTGGCTGATCGCCGCCTCCGCCCTCGCGCCCTTCTTCGGCCCGATCGCCGCCGCCGTCGGAGTGTGGGGCGCCGCCCTCTTCCTCAACTGGCAGCGCCAGAAGCGCATCGAAGCCTTCATCAACCAACTCCCCGACGTCGCCCGACTGCTCGCCAACGCCACCGCCGCCGGACTCGCCCTGCGCACCTCCCTGGCCATGGCCGCCGAGGAACTCGAAGCGCCCGCCGGCGAGGAACTCTCCCGCGTCGCCGACCAACTCGCCCTCGGCCGCTCCGTCGACGACGCCCTCGGCGAACTCGCCCGCCGCCTGCCCTCCCGCGAACTCGTCGTCCTGGTCACCACCCTCGTGCTGTCCAACAAGGCCGGCGGCGCCGTCGTCAGCTCCCTGCGCAACCTCACCCAGACCCTGGAGGACCGCAAGGAGACCCGACGCGAAGTGCGCACCATGCTCTCCGAGGTCAACGCCACCGCCTTCACCGTCCCGCTGCTCGGCCTCGGCTCCCTCCTCCTCGTCAACTCCTCCAACGAGGGCGCCCTCACCCGGGTGACCTCCTCCCCGGTCGGCCAGGTCCTGGTGCTGATCGCCCTCGGCCTCTACGCCGTCGGCTTCTTCGCCATCCGCCGCCTCGGCAAGATCGAAGTGTGAGGTACCCGCCCCGATGCCGCTGACGGCCCTGCTCCTCGCCGCCCTCGCGGGCACCGCCGTGCTCGGCGCCCTCCTCGGCCTGCGCATGTACCGCAGCGAGACCGAACTCCCCGGCGACCTCGCCCTCGCCCTGGAGGTCGGCGGCAGCCGGGTCTCCACCCCCGACGCCGCCGTCGACCGGCTCGGCATGCGCCTCGCCCCGCTGGTGCTGCGCCTGATGGGCCCCAAACGCGTCGCCGCCAAACGCCGCCGCATCGACATGGCCGGCAACCCCGGCGGCCTCACCCTCGACCGCTACGCGGCCCGCCGCGCCGTCTACGGCGTCTTCGGCGTCGTCCTCGGCACCGTCTTCCTCACCAACGGCCAGACCCTCTTCGCCGCCCTCACCCTCGCCTTCGGCGTCCTCGCCGCCGACCTCCTCATCTGGCAGGCCGTCCGCGACCGGCGCGCCGTCATCGACCGCACCCTGCCCGACTTCCTCGACGTCCTCGCCGTGGTCGTCTCCGCCGGACTCGGCTTCCGTCAGGCCCTCGACCGGGTCGCCGAACGCTACGAGGGCCCCTGGGCCGACGAACTGCGCATCGCCCTGCGTCAGATGGACATGGGCGTCAGCCGCCGCCAGGCGTTCGACGAACTGCGCCGCCGCAACGACTCCGAACAGGTCGCCCAGTTCGTCTCCGCCCTCCAGCAGGGCGAGGAACTCGGCTCCCCGATCGCCGAGACCCTCATCCAGATCGCCGCGGACATGCGCCGCACCGACGCCCAGAACGCCCGCCGGCGGGCCGCCAAGACGATCCCCAAGGCCACCGTCGTCACCCTGGTCTTCATGCTCCCCGCCACCATGATCCTCATCGCCGCCGGCATGTTCCTCGGCTCCGGCACCGACTTCGGCTCCCTCCTGGGCCCCTGATGCCGCCCGCCCGGCCCCCGCGCCCCCTCCGCCGCCCCGGATCCCCCCTCGCCACCCGGCCCGGCCCCTGGCCGTCCGCCATAGAGGACGACGCCCCGCCGCCCAGTCTCCGCATCCAACTCAGCGCCCTCCAGGCCCTGTGCCGCCAGGTCTTCGGCGCCCGCCTCGCCGTCATCGCGCTCGGGGTGCCCTTCGCCATGAGCGGGGCCGCCGACGGCGCCCCCCGGTACGCCGTCCTCGCCGCCGGCGTCCTCGGCTTCATGGGCTCCTACGCCATGCTCCGCGACTGGGAACGCTTCGGCCCCCGCGTCCTCGCCCACCCCACCCTCATGGGCCTCGACCTGCTCGTCGGCTCGATCCTCCTGCTCACCGCCTCACCCGCCTCGCCCCTCGGCTACGTCGCCGTGTGCACCCCGCTGCTCGCCGGCCTGCTCTACGGCTGGCGCGGCGCCGGCGTCTTCACCGGCCTCCAGATCGTCGCCCTGCTCACCGCCTACCGCGCCTGGGAGACCCGCCCCGGCAGCGCCTCCAGCACCGCCCTGCTCGCCGGCTTCTGCGTCGCCGCCGGCATCATCGGGGTGACCCTGCGCAACCTGATGTTCCGGTTCGGCTCCGCCACCCGGGCCCTCGCCGAGGCCCACGCCGACCTCGCCGTCCGCGACGCCGTCGAATCCGAACGCGCGCGCCTCGCGCGCGAGATGCACGACTCCGTCGCCAAGACGCTGCACGGCCTCGCCCTGTCCGCCGAAGCCCTCGCGGCCACCGCCGACCGCACCGACCCGCAGACCCTGCGCCACCGCGCCGAGGAGGTCGCCCGCGCCGCCCGCCGCGCCGCCGCCGAGTCCCGCACCCTCCTGCACGACCTGCGCGGCACCACCGGTCCCGGAACCGACCTCGTGGCCGAACTGGGCGCCGTCGTCGAGGACTTCCGCACCCGCACCGGGCTGGCCGCCACCCTGCGCACCGACCCCGACCCCCTGCGGCGCCCCGCCTTGGCCGACCGGGTCGTCCACGAGACGGCGACCATCGTCGCGGAGGCCCTGGAGAACGCCCACCGGCACGCCCGCGCCACCCGCGTCACGGTCACCGTCACCCTCGCCGTCGAGGCCCTCGCCGTCTCCGTCACCGACGACGGTTCCGGGCTGGGTACCGGCCCCGTCACCCCGGACAGCGCCCGCCTCGCCGCGCTCCGGGCCCGCGGCAGGTTCGGCCTGTTGGGCATGGCCGAGCGCGCCGCCGCGCTCGGCGCCGCCCTGCGCATCGCCCCGGCCCCCGCCGGGGCGCCCGGCACCACCGTGCACCTGACCCTTCCCCGTCCGCTCCCGGAGGCCGACCATGCCCGTTGAGCAGCAGCCCGCCGTACGGGTCGTCGTCACCGACGACAACCCCGTGGTCCGGGCGGGGCTCGCCGCCCTCCTCGGCGCCCACCCGGACGTCACCGTGGTCGCCGAGGCCACCAACGGCGCCGAGGTCCTCACCGTGGTCTGCCGGCACCGCCCCGACGTCGTCCTGTTGGACGTCCGCATGCCCGACACGGACGGGCTGGCCGCCTTACCGGACCTGGCCCGGCTGGCCCCGGTCCTGATGCTCACCTACAGCGCGGAGCCGGAGACCATCCGGGCGGCCCGCCACCTGGGTGCCCGCGGCTACCTGGTGCACGGGGAGTTCACCACCGAGGAACTCCTCACCGCGGTCCGGGAGGTGCGGCACGGCCGGGGCACCTGCACCCGGTCGGCGCGGGACGTGTGGTCCGGGACCGGGGCCCCCACGGGGCCGGACGTCTCGAATGCGCCGCCCCCGCCCACCCGGCCGTCCGGAACCTCCCAACTCCCTTCGCGCCTGCAACGCTTTGTGGGACAGTCATGGCGGGCCCGGGGCAGCCACGGACCCGGGCCCCGCGGTGACGGGCCCGCCCCGTTCGCCTTCGGTCTCAGCTCCAGGGAGGTGGAGGTCATGGACCTCATCGCGTCCGGCATGAACAACCGCCAGATCGCCGCCGCCTGTTTCATCAGCGAGAAGACCGTCAAGAACCACATCAACCGCATCTTCGCGAAGCTGCACAGCACGAGCCGCAGCGAGGCCATCGCCCGTTGGCTCGGCATCGCTCCCGCCACCCCGGGCGAGGGGTGGTCCCGTTGACCCGCCCACCCGCGAGTTGGGCCCCAGGGCCCACGAGCCGCACCGCCCCCGTCCCGTACCTTTCCGTGGTCGGCCGTGCACAGCACCCGGAGGGAAGGACCCACCATGAAGACCCGCCTGGCCACCTGGCGCCACCTCGCCCCGTCCCGCCTCCGCGGCCCCCTGCACGACCGCGGCGCGGGCTTCGTGGAGTACGCGGGCCTGCTGATCATCATCGCGGGCATCTTCACGCTGATCGACGGACTGGGACTGGACGGGAAGATCTCCGACCGCATCCTGAAAGCAGTGAGCGACGTCCTGGGAGGCTGACGAGCAGCGACCGCAGTGACCGGGGGCAGACGCTACCGATCTACATGTGGTTGACGGTGATCGTGTTGTTCGCCGCGCTCGCGTTCTTCGCCTTCGCGCAAGCGGCGGCTGCTCGCAACGGCGCACAATCGGCGGCCGACGCGGCGGCCCTGGCCGCCGCCCAGGAGGCGCGGGAGGAACTCCTCGTCGGCCTTGAGGAATCAATTGGCCAGGACGAGAACTGGCTGGAGTGGTTGAACGGAGCACCCCTTCGCGGTGCGGGAGCTCAGGCAGCAGCGGATCGGCTGGCAGCTCAGAACGATGCCACTGTCACAGGATTCGGGCACGTGATGGTCAACGGGTTCTCCGGATACCAGGTGGAGATCGAGACGAACTACGCGGCAGGGGACTCCATCGTTCCCGGTACGGAATCACTGCACGCCAAGGCTCGGGCGACTGCCGTACTGAAGCCCCGTTGCGATGTCGATCCAGATGCCGAGCCCGCGCAGTTGGTTGAGCTCAACTGTGACGGCGAACTGTTCGCTGTTGATCCAGACCAGTTTCACGTTGGCGATTTGCCGGATGCCTCTCTCTTCTTCTCCGTGCATCTGGCCGAATGAAAGGGAACTCCACTCATGAACCTCCGGTGTAATGGGACCGGCGGAAGAGTCGTGGCCACGATTGTGGCCACGACTCTGCTGACCTTCGCTGTGAGTGGCTGCGGTGGAGGAGACGGGGGTGAGAAGACCGGGGACGGAAAGGGGCCGGCGAGCCAGCCCGCTGCCAGCCCGCGGCAGGGGGACGACCCCGACGAGGGCGGAACCCCCACCCCGGGGCGATCCGCGAGGGAGGACCTGGCTGAAGTCAAGGGAGGAGGGCTGACGCTCACCGTCACTTCCGCGGTCCGTGGCCAGGGCGGATTCGTCACCGTGCAAGGCAGGGTGGTGAATGGCTCCGGCGAGCCTTGGTCGGCTGGCGAGTGGCGAGGAGATGAGAGCGAGTTGGTCAAGAACGGAGGCTCCATCGCCGGAGCCAGTCTGGTGGACAACAAAGGAAAGAAGAAGTACCTGGTCCTCCGTGACACGGAGGGCCGCTGCCTGTGCACCCGGTTCACCGGCGGCGTCGGATCCGGTGAGACCGTGGACTGGTTCGCCCAGTTCCCCGCCCCGCCCGAAGGCACCACCGAGGTCGACTTCCAGGTGGGCTCCATGCCCCCCGCCGCCATCGAGATCAGCGGGGGAGAATAGCCGATGACCGACTCCGCCCCCACCTCCGAAGCCACCGACCGGGCCCCCGGAGGCCCTCCCCGCCGCACACCCGGCCGACGTGCGGGCACGGGCTCAGCGGCCCTCACCGCCCTGCTGGCCCTGCTGCTCACCGGCACCCCCGCCGAGGCCGCCCCGGAGGATCCGAGCGCCCCGCCCGGCAGCGTCTCCGAGGCGGCTCCGCCGCCGGAGGTGGACGCCGGCAGTCCGGGGCTGCGCCTGGCCGGCGGAGCGAGTCTGGCGCCGGTCAAGGTGTTGGACATCAAGTCGGTGGTCGAGGAACTCGGCGGCCAGGAGCGTCGCGAGGACACCAACACCGACGTGAAGTTCGCGCTCCAGGCGGAGGTGCTGTTCCCCAAGAACAGCCCGAAGCTCAACCCGGAGGCGTTGTCCCGGATCGAGGCGATCGCCGACGAGGTCGAGGCGCAGAAGGCGACGACCGTCCGGGTCTTCGGTTTCACCGACGACCTCGGTTCCTACGAGCACGGCAAGCTGTTGAGCAAGCGACGCGCGGACTCCGTCCACGACGCCCTCGCCTCCCACCTGGGCCCCGAGGTGACCTACGAGGTGCGCGGCTACAGCGAGGACTACCCGATCGCGGACAACTCCTCCGAACAGGGCCGCCGGAAGAACCGCCGGGTCGAGGTGTCCTTCCCCCGCCCCGGTGCGGACCCGGCCGAGACGGGCAAGGGCACGGAGAGCGGGAACAAGCCCGCCGGTTCGGCCTCGCCCTGAGGGCCCGCCGGTCCACGGCTCACCGGCGGTCACCCGTCAGGTGAGCCGTGGGCGCGGCCGGCCGGCCCCGCCCCCGCTTCGACGCCCGTGCGAGGTCCCGGGCCCGGCAGGTTCTCCACATCGTTATCGACGTCGGCTCGCCCTGAAGATAAAATTCACGTAAGTTCAGACCAAGGTAAATTCGCGTGAGCAAAGCTGCGCGGGGCGGTACCGCGCAGTGGAGGGGGCTGCGCGGCACCGGGCCCCCGCGGGTGCGCCCCGCCCCCGGAGGGCGTCAACGCGCGTCGAGGGCGCCCCTCACCCACCCGGGGGATGCGGGGTGGGGAACCCCGGGAGGGGCCGCCGAGGCCCGGAGGGTCCAGGGTCCTTCGAATGTGGCCGCAAACCCCTGCGTACCAGCTGTTTCCGGCCCCAGCTCCGGGCTCTCCGGGCCGTCAGGGGCGTGTGGGGGTAGGGCAGGGGTGGACCCCAGAGGACTGCGGAGAGTAGCGATCGGCGCGTGATGCACGCAGGAGCGCATACGAAGGGTTATGGTGGAGGCCCCCCCTCGGGCCGGTCCGTATCCCCCCCCCACGGACCGGCCCGTTTTCCGTACCGGCCCGGCCTGAGGAAGCGCCTCGGCGGACCGGCGGCGGTCCCGGTGCGCCCCCTCCCCGAGGAGGTGGCGGGGGAACCGCCGTCGGACCCGGCGGCTCAGCTCCGGGCGGCCCAGATGTTCGCGCCGGGCGTCGACACCGCGTACGTGTCGATCTCCGCCAACTCCTCCGCGGTCAACGGGGGGCCGTCCAGGGCGGCCACGTTCTCCTCCAGTTGCCGCACGCTCGACGCGCCGATCAGCGCGGACGTCATCCGCGGGTCGCGCAGCACCCAGCTCAGGGCGAGCTGTGCCAGGCTCTGGCCCCGCCGCCGGGCGATGGCGTCGAGGGCGTGCAGCCGGTGCAGCACCTCCTCGCTGAGCAGGCCCGGGTCCAGGGACTTGCCCTGGGCGGCCCGGGAGTCCGTGGGCACGCCGTTCAGGTACCGGTCCGTCAGCAGGCCCTGGGCCAGCGGTACGTACGCGATGCAGCCCATGCCCTCCCGCTCCAGGGCGTCCAGGAGCCGGTCGTCCTCGGTCCAGCGGTTGATCATCGAGTACGAGGGCTGGTGGATCAGCGGGCGCACCCCCATCTCCCGCAGCAACCGGGCGGCCTCGGCGGTCTGCTCGCTGCTGTACGAGGACACACCGACGTACAGGGCCTTGCCCTGCTGGACCGCGGACGCCAGGGCGCCCATGGTCTCCTCCAGCGGGGTGTCCGGGTCGAACCGGTGCGAGTAGAAGACGTCGACGTAGTCCAGCCCCATCCGGCTCAGGGAGGCGTCCAGGGAGGACAGCAGGTACTTGCGGGAGCCCCACTCGCCGTACGGGCCGGGGTGCATCAGGTAGCCGGCCTTGGTGGAGATCACCAGCTCGTCGCGGTACGGGGCGAAGTCCTGCCGCAGCAGCTTGCCGAAGTTCAGCTCGGCCGAGCCGGGCGGGGGGCCGTAGTTGTTGGCCAGGTCGAAGTGGGTGACGCCCAGGTCGAAGGCGCGGCGCAGGATCGCCCGCTGGGAGTCCAGCGTGCGGTCGTCGCCGAAGTTGTGCCACAGCCCCAGGGAGATCGCGGGCAGTTTCAGCCCGCTCCGGCCGGAACGCCGGTACTCCATGGAGTCGTAACGGTCCGGTCGCGCTCGGTAGAAAGTGGTGTCGTTCATGCACCCGAAACTACTTCAGCCGGGCATCGCCCCCGGCTCGGCGCATCCCACGCACACCGGTAGGGTGGCGCCCCTCGGGGACGGCTATTTCCACCTAGGGGCTGAACAGACGTGAACCTGCGCGACCTGGTGTACCGACTCTACGCACGCCGGGTGGAGGGACGCCTCGACCACGCTCAGGTGCCCAAGCACATCGGGGTCATCCTGGACGGGAACCGGCGCTGGGCGAAGGCTTCGGGGGAGACCACCGCGCAGGGCCACCGGGCCGGGGCCGACAAGATCTCCGAGTTCCTCGGGTGGTGCGCCGAGACCGAGGTCGAGGTGGTCACCCTGTGGATGCTGTCCACGGACAACTTCGACCGTCCGCAGGAGGAACTGGTCCCGCTGCTCGGGATCATCGAGGACGCGGTGCGCGGTCTGGCCCGGGACGGCCGCTGGCGGGTCCACCACGTGGGCACGATGGACCTGCTGCCCGACCGGACCCAGCTGGTGCTGAAGGAGGCGGAACAGGCCACCGCCGACAACCCGGGCATACTCGTGAACGTGGCCGTGGGGTACGGGGGGCGGCAGGAGATCGCCGACGCGGTGCGCTCCCTGCTGCTGGACCACGCCCGACGGGGCACCAGCTTCGAGGAACTCGCCGAACTGGTCGACATCGACGTGATCTCCGAGCACCTCTACACGCGCGGCCAGCCCGACCCGGACCTGGTCATCAGGACCAGCGGTGAGCAGCGGCTCTCCGGGTTCATGCTCTGGCAGTCGGCGCACTCCGAGTACTACTTCTGCGAGGTCTTCTGGCCCGCGTTCCGCAAGGTCGACTTCCTGCGCGCGCTGCGCGACTACGCGGCCCGGCACCGGCGCTACGGCGGCTGACGCAGGGCCCCGTACCCCGACCGTCCCCCCGGTCGTCATCGGCCGTTCCGCCACGCGCCGTCAACTGGTGTGGCATGACGGTGGGTTTTGGAGGGAATAAGCCACCCAGGTCGGCATCCGAACGGTATCGGTCGGCGGTACCGGGAGGGATGCCGGATCGCAGCGGACGGCATGCCCGTCCGCCCGGGAGGCTCTTTGCACCAGGTGCACCGCACGTGTCGTGCGGACGAGGCGGAGGGCCGGAGTCCGGCCCGCGCCCCGCGGCCCGAACCCGGTTCGTTCCTTCCCTGTGGGGTGGTGGCCGGGGCCTCCTGCCGCCCGGTCGCCCCCCGACCTCATCCGAGGGGGTACGTCCTTCCGTGGTGACCAGCTCGAAGCGCCGCACGCCAGACCGGCGCACTTACGTCCTCGACACCAGCGTCCTGCTGGCCGACCCCAACGCGATGACCCGCTTCGACGAACACGAAGTCGTCCTGCCGGTCGTCGTGGTCACGGAACTGGAGGCCAAGCGGAACCATCCGGAGCTGGGCTACTTCGCCCGGCAGGCCCTGCGGCTGCTGGACGACTACCGCGTCCGGCACGGGCGGTTGGACGCCCCGCTCCCGGTGGGGGAGCTGGGGGGCACGCTGCGGGTCGAGCTGAACCACTCCGACCCGGGCGTCCTGCCGGTGGGGTACCGGCTGGGGGACAACGACTCGCGCATCCTGGCGGTCGCCCGCAACCTCCAGGCCGAGGGGTACGACGTCACCGTCGTCTCCAAGGACCTGCCGCTGCGGATCAAGGCGTCCTCCGTCGGTCTGCTCGCGGAGGAGTACCGGGCGGAGCTGGCGATCACGGACTCCGGGTGGACCGGGATGACGGAGCTGTCGCTCCCCGCGGAGCAGGTGGACCTGCTCTTCGAGGAGGACGCGCTGTACGTCCCCGAGGCGGCCGAGCTGCCGGTGCACACGGGGCTGACCATCCAGTCGGAGCGGGGCCGGGCCCTGGGCCGGGTCGCCGCCGACGGTCGGGTGCGGTTGGTGCGCGGGGACCGGGAGGCGTTCGGGCTCAAGGGGCGCAGCGCGGAGCAGCGGGTGGCCCTGGACCTGTTGCTCGACCCGGAGGTGGGCATCGTCTCGATGGGGGGCCGGGCCGGCACCGGCAAGTCGGCGCTGGCGCTCTGCGCCGGCCTGGAGGCGGTCCTGGAGCGCCGGCAGCACCAGAAGGTGATGGTGTTCCGACCGCTGTACGCGGTGGGCGGCCAGGAGTTGGGCTACCTGCCCGGCACCGAGGCCGAGAAGATGAGCCCGTGGGCGCAGGCGGTGTTCGACACGCTGTCGGCGGTGACCAGTCGTGAGGTGATCGAGGAGATCACCGCGCGGGGCATGCTGGAGGTGTTGCCGCTCACCCACATCCGGGGGCGTTCGCTGCACGACGCGTTCGTCATCGTGGACGAGGCCCAGTCGTTGGAACGCAACGTCCTGCTGACGGTGTTGTCCCGGATCGGCGCGGGCTCCCGGGTGGTGCTCACCCACGACGTGGCGCAGCGGGACAACCTGCGGGTCGGGCGGTACGACGGGGTGGTGGCGGTGGTGGAGAAGCTGAAGGGGCATCCCCTCTTCGCACACGTCACGTTGACCCGTTCGGAGCGTTCGCCGATCGCCGCGCTGGTGACCGAGTTGCTGGAGGACGCCGTGGTGTAGGGCGGCGCGCGTTCTCCCGGTATGACCGGTGTAGGTGGAATGGGCCGGTGGGGGAACGTTCGTCCGTCAAGCGGGTGAAGCGCTGGACGGTGCACCTTTCGGGGGGTGTTGGGCGTCGCCCGGCCGGGTTCCTGGTCCGAAGGGGCCGGGAATCCTAGCCGGGCGACGCCGCCGTGTGGGGGAGTTCGACGGGAAGCACGGGAACGGGCGAGGTGTGACCTATCCCACTCAACCCGGAATTGCCTTGCGGTGCACGGCTGCGGCAGAGTCTCTGTCCTGTCAGGCCCTGCATACGACACACCGTGCCGCACGGTCGCCAAGCCTCCATCGGTGCCGTGGCACACTGCCGTACACGAGAATTCCATAACGCCCGTCGTATGCCGCCCGAGCGCCACCGGGCCCTCCCGTCAGGGGAGTTGCCCATCGGGTCCGTGCCTCCCGTGACGTCGCAGTACCGGAGGCCAGCGCCAGGGGCACGATCGCGTCCGCGAGGGTCACCCGTGCGGGCGATGCTGGAAGGAAAACGTGTGAGCCGGATCTCCGTCCGCGGGTTCGCGGTGGCCTCTGCCACTGCGGTCACCACCGTCGGCGCCGTCGTGGGCGTCGCCTCGGGCACCCCGCAGGAGTCCTCGAACGACTTCGAGGCGACGGCGGGTGACTCGACGCTCCTCGCGGACATTCCCGCGGGCCAGCAGGCCCAGGTCATGACCGCCTCGTTGACGCAGCAGGCCGACGCCCAGGCGATCGCCGCCGACTCCGTGGCGAAGAAGAGCGCCGAGGAGACGGCCCGCATCCAGGCCGCCAAGGACGCCGTCGCCAAGCAGCAGGAGGCGAAGGCAGCCAAGGAGGCCGAGGCGAAGGCCAAGGCCAAGGCCGAGCAGGAGGCCAAGGAGCGCGCGGAGAAGAAGGAGAAGGAGGAGGCCGCCAGCCGGTCCGCCACCCGTACCGCCTCCGCCTCCGGCAGTCTCCCCACCACCCCCGCCAAGGGCTCGTACACCATCGCCGAGATCCAGGCGATGGCCCGGGCCGTGGTCCCCGCCGACCAGTTCCAGTGCTTCAGCAACATCGTGGACCACGAGTCCGACTGGAACTACAAGGCCGTCAACCCGTCCTCGGGCGCGTACGGCCTCTTCCAGGCGCTGCCCGCCTCCAAGATGTCCTCCGCGGGCTCCGACTGGCAGACCAACCCGGCCACCCAGATCAAGTGGGGCCTCAGCTACATGGAGGGCCGCTACGGCAGCCCCTGCGGCGCCTGGGACTTCTGGCAGGCCAACCGCTGGTACTGAGCCGTCCCGCCGGCCGGCGCAACTCCGCCCCGCACCGGGGCAGCTCAACCTTTCCGAGCCCCTCACCGTCCTTCGGCGAGGGGCCTTCGGCATGTACCGTTGGGGGGCTCCGGGACACCGGGGGGAGTCGTGAGCGGCGAACGCGAGGCACCCGTCGGACGCGAGCGGCACGGCGGACGGCGGAAAAGGGTACGGATCATGTCGCGAGTACCGGGCTGGCTGGGCCGGTGGGGAGCCGGGCTGACCCGCCTGGGCGAGAGTTGGGAGGCGCGGCGCGCCGCGGCGGAACGACGCCGCGACCCCGACGACCCGCCGCCCCGCGAACCCCCGCGCGACCGGCCCGCGTTCACGACACCGCCCCCCGCACCGGAACCCGTGGCGGAGGGCCCCGCCACCCCCGTCACCTACCTGCCCGCCGTGTCCGCCCGGCCCGACCCGGCCCGGGCCGTGCCCTGGGGGCTGCGGGTCGCCGCCGAGGCGGGATGGCGGCTGCTGGTGCTCGCCGGCACGGTCTGGGTGCTGATGCGGGTCATCAGCGCCGTCCGGCTGGTGGTGCTCGCCTTCGTCGCCTCGCTGCTCATCACCGCACTGCTGCAACCCACGGTGGCCAAGCTCAAGCGCCACGGAGTGCCCCGGGGACTGGCCACCGCGCTCACCGCGGTCCTCGGCTTCGTCTTCCTCGGGCTCGTCGGCTGGTTCGTGGTGTGGCAGGTGTTGGAGAACGTCGACCACCTGTCCAGCCAGGTGCAGGACGGCATCGAGGAACTGCGCAAGTGGCTCCTCAACAGCCCCTTCCACGTCACCGAGGACCAGATCAACGACATCGCCAAGACCCTGCGGGACGCGATCGGCGCCAACACCGACTCGATAACGTCCGCGGGCCTGGCCGGGGTCACCGTCATCGTGGAGGTCCTCACCGGTGTGCTGCTGACCGTGTTCTCCACCCTGTTCCTGCTCTACGACGGCCGACGGATCTGGGAGTGGCTGTTGCGACTGGTGCCCGGCGCCGCCCGCGAGGGCATCGCCGGCGCCGGGCCGCGCGCCTGGCGGACGCTCACCGCCTACGTGCGGGGCACGGTGGTGGTCGCCCTGATCGACGCCGTCTTCATCGGCCTCGGCATCTACTTCCTCGGGGTGCCGATGGCGGTGCCGCTCGCCGTGTTCATCTTCCTGTTCGCGTTCATCCCCCTGGTCGGCGCGGTGGTGTCGGGAGCGCTCGCGGTGGTCGTCGCCCTGGTCACCCAGGGCGTGTTCACCGCCGTGATGACGCTGGTGGTGGTGCTCGCGGTGCAGCAGATCGAGGGGCACGTGCTGCAACCCTTCATCCTGGGCCGCGCCGTGCGGGTGCACCCCCTGGCGGTGGTGCTCGCGGTGGCCACCGGCGGACTGTTCGCCGGGATCGGCGGTGCGGTGGTCGCGGTGCCGCTGGTCGCCGTCACCAATACGGTCGTCGGCTATCTGCGCGCCTACTCGGGGGAGTACGCCCTGCGCGGCTCGCCCGCTCCGCACGGCGCCACCGCGCACGGCGTCGCCCCGGTGCTCCCGACGACCGCCGAACCCGCCCCGCCGCCGGCGCGGGACCCCGAGGCCCCCGACGGGCGGGGCTGAACCGCAGGCACGACGAAGGGCCCGTACGGCAGTGCGGTACGGGCCCTCGTGTGGGTGCGGGATCAGCCGGCCAGAACGGCCTCGGAGTCCAGCGTGACGCCGACCGCCTGGATCACCGCGGCGATCTTGAACGCCTCCTGGATCACGTCGCGCTCGACGCCGGCCTTGCGCAGCACCTGCTCGTGCGAGTCGAGGCACTGGCCGCAGCCGTTGATCGCGGAGACCGCGAGGGACCACAGCTCGAAGTCGGTCTTCTCGACCCCGGGGTTGCCGATGACGTTCATCCGCAACCCGGCGCGCAGCGTGCCGTACTCCGGGTCCGACAGCAGGTGCCGGGTGCGGTAGAAGACGTTGTTCATCGCCATCACCGCGGCGGCCGACTTGGCCGCCGTGTACGCCTCGGGAGAGAGGTTGGCCTTCGCCTCGGGCTCCAGCTCGCGCAGCACGATCGGCGAGCGGGACGCGATCGCGCAGGCCAGCACCGTGCCCCACAGCTGCTGCTGCGGCAGGTCGCTGTTGCCGATCACCGAACCGAGGTTCAGCTTCAGGTCCTTGGCGTAGTCCGGTATCGCGGACTTCAGCTCATCGAGGGCCACGGTCACTCACCGGCCAGGAGCTGGACCGGGTCGAGGGTGTTCTCGCCCTTGTTCCAGTTGCACGGGCAGAGCTCGTCCGTCTGGAGGGCGTCGAGGACCCGCAGGACCTCCTTGGGGTTCCGGCCCACGGAACCCGCGGTCACCATGGTGAACTGGATCTCGTTGTTCGGGTCGACGATGAACACCGCGCGCTGGGCGAAGCCGTCCTCGCCCTGGACGCCGCAGTCCTTCATCAGCTCGTGCTTGGAGTCGGCCAGCATCGGGAAGGGCAGGTCACGCAGGTCGGCGTGGTCCTTGCGCCAGGCGTGGTGCACGAACTCGGAGTCGCCGGAGACGCCGAGGACCTGCGCGTCGCGGTCGGCGAACTCGTCGTTCAGCTTGCCGAACGCGGCGATCTCGGTCGGGCAGACGAAGGTGAAGTCCTTCGGCCAGAAGAACACCACGCGCCACTTGCCCTCGTAGGACTTGTGGTCGACCTGGGCGAACTCCTTGCCGCTCTCCAGCGAGACGCAGGCGGTCAGGTCGTAGGTGGGGAACTGGTCACCGACAGTGAGCACGGTGCTACTCCATGGTGCTGAGAGGGTTGGACGAGTGCACCCTGTCACACGGCGCGACCCCCGGTGAAATCGATCAGTGCGGTCAATGTGATCCGGTTGCCCGATCAATGCGCTCGGGTGGTGCATCTGGGGGAACGGCCTGTTCAGGGGCGGTCCGGAAGTGTTCGAACACTGGCTGGATCGGTCAGGATCGGTCGGTGAACGAGACGGGCGTGGCGGAAGGGGCACGGCGCGCGGTCGGTAGGGCGGGCGGCGCCGGACCCGGTTGCCCGAGGGCCGGCCGGGGCGGGTACCTCGGCCTCTCCGACTCCGTTCCTGGCCCCTCCGTCGCCCCCCGGGCCCGGGCTACTCCGTCTTGACGGCCGTGAGCACGTCGAGTCCGGCGGCGCTGCGGGCGGGCCACAGGGCGGCGAGGACGCCCACCGCTCCGGCCAGCAGCAGGAAGAGTCCGATCCGGTCCCAGGGGAGGGTCAACGCGTAGTCGGGGATGTTGTTCCTGAACGTCTCGCCGATGGCCCAGCCGAGGAAGGTGCCCAGCACGATTCCGACGGCCGCGCCGAACACGGAGATCACGAGGGCCTCCAGCCGGATCATCCGTGTGACCCCGCGGCGGTCCAGGCCGACGGCCCGCAGCATGCCGATCTCCTGCTGACGTTCGAACACGGACATGGCCAGGGTGTTGACGACGCCGAGGACCGCGATGACCAAGGCCATGCCCAGCAGTCCGTACATGATGTACAGCATGGTGTTGATCATGCCGCCGAGCTTGGTGCGGATGTCCTGCTTGTCGGAGACGGTGATGCCGGGATCGTTGCCGAGGGCGTCGATCAGGACCTGCTCGTTGGCGGGGGTCGCGCCGCCGTCCATCGTGACCCAGACCTCTCGGATGTCGGGCTTCTCCTCGTAGGGGGCGAGCATCTCGCGGGGCAGGACGACCCCGGAGACGAACTCGTTGTCCTCGACGACCGCTCCGACCGTCAGCTGTTTCGTGTCCTTCTGCCCCCTTCCCTCGAAGGTGACGGCGAGCGTGTCGCCCGTCTGCCAGCCGTTCTCGTCGGCGCTGGTGCGCGTGAGCGCGATCCGGCCCCGGCCGAGGGCGTCGAGGGAGCCGGAGACGACCGGCAGGTCGAGCACCCGGTGCACGTCGTCGGCGGAGACGCCGGAGACGGTGCGCACCTCGCCCTCGATCCGCAGCTCCGCCGCCTGCTGCGGGGAGAGCGCGGCGACGCCCTCGGTCCGCTCCAACGCGGTCAGCACCGACTCGTCCACCGGGTTGCCGCTGGCCGTGGCCACCGCGTAGTGGCCCAGGACGTTGTCGGTCGTCGCCCGTTCGATGGACGCGCCGAGGGTGGCGCCGATCACGGTCAGGCCGGTGATCAGGGTCAGGCCGATGGCGAGCGCCGAGGCGGTGGCCCCGGTGCGGCGCGGGTTGCGGACGGCGTTCCGTCCGGCGAGCTCTCCGGCCACCCCGAAACCGCCCCGGAGCAGGGGACGGACCAGTGCGACCACCGGCCGCGCCAGCTGCGGGATCAGCACGATGACGCCGATCAGGGCCAGGAACGCGCCCACCGCGATGGCCGTCCGCCCGTCGTCGCCGTCCTCGAAGGAGGCGCCGGTGGCGATCGCCGCGGCGCCGGCCGCGGTGAGGGCGGCACCGGTGAGCGTGCGGACCAGCAGGGACCCGCTGGTCGCCGGCGCGTGGACGCTGCTCATGGCGGCGACCGGCGGGATCTTCGCGGCGCGGCGGGCGGGTAGCCAGGCGGTGAGGACGGTGACGGCGATGCCGACGCCGAGTGCGGCGAGGACTGCGGTGGGGGAGATCACCAGGGGGCCGGCGGGGATCTTGACGCCCCAGGAGTCCATCGCGGTGCGCAGCCCGGTGGCGAGGCCGAGGCCGACGCCGAAGCCGATGGCGGAGGCCAGGGCGCCGACGAAGAGGGCCTCCAGGATGATGGACCGCTTGACCTGGCGGCGGGAGGCGCCCACGGCCCGCATCAGGGCCAGTTCCCGGGTGCGCTGGGCGACCAGCATGGTGAAGGTGTTGGCGATCAGGAAGATGCCGACGAAGAGCGCGATCCCGGCGAAGGCCAGCAGCACCGTGTTCAGACCCTCCACGCTGGACTCGATCGCTTCGGCTTCCCGGTCCGCCCATTCGCCGGCGGTCCTGGCGATCGCCTCCTCGGGCAGCAGCGGCCTGACCCCCTCCAGGACCTGCTGGGCCGTGGTCGTCGGGTGGGCCGCCACGGTGACGTGGTGGTAGTGGCCGGGGCGCAGGTACTGCCGCTGGGCCACGGCGGTGTCGAACAGGACGAGGCTGCCGCCCGCGTTGACCGCGCCGTCCTCGGTGGTGAAGATCCCCGCGAGGGAGAACTCGCGCACCGGTCCGTCGGTGGAGACGCGCACGGTGTCGCCGACCCGGTAGTCGCCCCGGTCCGCGGTGGCCTTGTCGAGGGCGATCCGGTCGGCCGTCAGCGGGCCGGTCCCCTCGACGAAGTCGTAGGCGGCGTCCTCGCCGTGCTCGTCGGGGGCGAAGTTGCCGCCCTTGTTGGACCAGCCCACCCCGATGAGCTTGCCGTCCTGGTCGGCGACCCCGGCGAAGCCGGAGACCCGGCCGGTGACCCCGGCGACCCCGTCCAGGCCCTCGATCCGCTTCAGTGCGGACGCCGGTATGCCGACCTCCCGACCGTCCTTGACGGGAGCCTCGACGGCGACGGCGATGTTGTCGTAGCTCTTGGCGGATTGGTTGCGGAAGGCGTTGCCGAGGGTGTCGGTGAAGACCAGGGTGCCGGAGACGAAGGCGACGCCGAGCATGACGGCGAGTACGGTCATCAGCAGCCTGGCCTTGTGCGCGAGGACGTTGCGCAAGGCGGTACGGAGCATGGGTGTGGTGTCCTGGGGTGTGGGCCGGGTGGCGGTGGTGTGGTGGGGGTGGTGGCCGGGCTGCGGGGGCGGGCCGTGGGGGTGGGCCGTGGGGTGGCTGGTGGGGTCAGCTGGTGCGGCCCTTGGCGTCGAAGGCCTTCATCCGGTCCAGTACGGCGTCGGCGGTGGGGGTGTGGAGTTCGTCGACGATGTGTCCGTCGGCGAGGAAGATGACGCGGTCTGCGTAGGAGGCGGCGACGGGGTCGTGGGTGACCATGACGACGGTTTGGCCGAGTTCGCGGACGGAGTTGCGGAGGAAGCCGAGGACTTCGGCGCCGGAGCGGGAGTCGAGGTTGCCGGTGGGTTCGTCGCCGAAGATGATGTCGGGGCGGGAGGCGAGGGCGCGGGCGACGGCGACGCGTTGTTGTTGGCCGCCGGAGAGTTGGGTGGGGCGGTGGCCGAGTCGGGCCCGGAGTCCGATCATGTCGATCACGGTGTCGAGCCACTGTCGGTCGGGCTTGCGGCCGGCGATGTCCATGGGGAGGGTGATGTTCTCCAGGGCGGTCAGGGTCGGCAGTAGGTTGAACGCCTGGAAGATGAAGCCGATCTTGTCGCGGCGGAGCTGGGTGAGCTGCTTGTCCTTGAGGCTGCCCAGCTCGGTCTCGCCGATCGTGACGGAGCCGCCGGTGAAGGTGTCGAGGCCGGCGACGCAGTGCATCAGCGTCGACTTGCCGGAGCCCGAGGGGCCCATGATCGCGGTGAACCGGGCCTGGTGGAAATCGACGCTGACCCGGTCCAACGCGACCACCTTGGTCTCGTCCTGGCCGTAAACCTTGCTGAGCTCGGTGGCACGCGCGGCCACGCCGGTGGCCCGGTCGGCGATGGAGTAGGTGGTCACGGGAGGAGGCTCCTGTCGGGATCGGCGGGGGATGCCTCCATCGTGGTCGTCCTCGCGCCGCCCGTGGTCAGCCGCAGTTCCCGTCCTGTGGGTGCCCATCGACAGGGGTCGCACGACCCTCCGTCATACCTGAGGCTGACACCGCCCGGCCCCGCGGCGGCCCCCTCGTGGGGCCGAACGGTCGGCAAGGTGATCGGGTTGGCCGATCAATGCGCTCGGGTGGTACATCTGGGGGAACGGCCTGTTCACGGGCGGTCCGGGAGGGTGCGAACACCGGCTGGACCCGCTCGGGACCGGTCCGCGAACAGAGCAGGCGCGACAGGAGGAGCACGGCACGTGGCGGGCAGGACGGGCAGCACCGGACGCAGCACCCCGACGACCGGCCGGAACAGACAGCCCAGCCTCGCCCAACTCCGCGCCTTCGCCGCGGTGGCCGAGCACCTGCACTTCCGGGACGCCGCCGCGGCCATCGGCACCAGCCAGCCCGCCCTGTCCGGTGCGCTCTCCGCCCTGGAGGAGACCCTCGGCGTCCGGCTGGTCGAACGCACCACCCGCAAGGTGCTGCTCTCGCCCGCCGGGGAACGGCTCGCCGCCCGCACCCGGGCCGTGCTCGACGCGATGGGCGAGTTGCTGGAGGAGGCGGCCGCCGTCCGCGCCCCGTTCACCGGCACCCTGCGCCTCGGGGTGATCCCCACCGTCGCGCCCTACCTGCTGCCCGCCGTGCTGCGACTCGCCCATGACGCCTACCCGGAGCTGGACCTCCAGGTGCACGAGGAGCAGACCGCCTCGCTGCTCGACGGGCTCGCCGCCGGCCGGCTGGACCTGCTGCTGATCGCCGTTCCCCTGGGCGTCCCCCAGGTCACCGAACTCCCCCTCTTCGACGAGGACTTCGTCCTGGTCGCGCCGCGCGGCCACGAGCTGGGCGGTCGGGAGGGCATCCCCCGGGAGGTGCTGCGCGGGCTGGACCTGCTGCTGCTGGACGAGGGGCACTGCCTACGGGACCAGGCGCTGGACGTGTGCCGGGACGCCGGCCGCGAGGAGGGTCCGGTGTCGATGACCGCGGCCGGGCTGCCCACCCTGGTGCAACTGGTCGCCGGCGGACTCGGGGTGACCCTGCTGCCGCGGACCGCGGTGGCGGTGGAGACCGCGCGGGACGGTCGGCTGGTCACCGGCGGCTTCGCCGCCCCCGCACCCAGCCGGCGGATCGCCCTCGCCATGCGCACCGGCGCCGCCCGCTCGGCGGAGTACGCCGCCCTGGCGCGGGCGCTGCGCACCAGCCTCGCCGAACTTCCGGTGCGGCTGCTCGACGACCCCGAGTGACGGCGGGGGTCTACGACGATCGAGGACGACAAAGGGGGTGTTCCGGTCTCGGCCGGAACACCCCCCTTCCCCCCGCAGACGGGCCGCTACTCGGTGCGCAGCCCCTCCGGCCGCATCAGCCTCAGCAGTACCGGCATGGTCAGTGCCGTCACCAGCAGGACCACCAGGCCCGCCACTCCGGTCATCGCCCCGACCACCGCCCAGGGCACCGCGGGCGTCGTCTGCACCACGAACAGCAGCACGGTGCCCAACAGCAGGCCGACGCCGAGCGCCAGCACCAGGGCCAGGACCACCGGGATCGCCGTCTGCCACAGCACCGACCAGACCAGCGTGCGGCGCCGGGTGCCGAAGGCGACCAACGAGGCCAGCAGCTTCTTCCGCTCCCTGAGCCGTTCGACCTGCGAGACCAACAGGCTTGCCCCGATCAGCAGCAGCACGCAGGTCGCGCCGACGAACAGCCCCTTGCGGACGTCTGCGAACTGGTCGTTGACCGCCACGCCGTAGTGGTCCGACGTCTGGTGGAACGGGCTCAGGGCGGCCACCGTGGTGCGCACCCGGTCCCGGGCGTCCGGAACCCCCTCGTCCACTCCGACGAAGACCTGACCGCCCAGCTGCCGGGTCCGCTCCTCGGGGAAGGCGCCCGGGGTGGCGAGCAGGCCGTCCCGCTCGTACCCGACGGGGTCGGGCAGCGGCCGGGCGTCCTTCACCTCGGCGGGCAGCCGCCACCTCGTGTCCGCAGCCGCCGCTCCGGCGCCCCCCGCGTCGACGTACAGGGTGGCGTGGGGCTCGGCGTGCTTGCGGGGCGCGTTGCTGGCCTGGCGGTCGCTGAGCAACCGGAACACGTCCCCGTCCCGGCAGGAGGGCAGGTCGGCGACCTTGCGCAGGGTCGCGCAGTCACCCACGGCCAACTCCATCGGGTTCTCCCCGTCCGCGGCCGGGCGGGGGGTGACCAGGCCGGTGCCGATCGCGGAGGCGAACCGAACCCCGGGCAGGCCCGCCAGCGCCTCCCGCACCTCGGCGGGCGGGACCGAACGGGGCGTGCGCACGTCCATCTCGGCGCGCCGGAGGTCCTTCTCGGCGACCTGGACGTAGTCGTTGTCGACCCCGGCGAACAGCATCTGGAGGGCGACGGCACCGGCGACGGCGACCGCGACGCCGTTCATCGCCTGGGCGGCGGCCCCTCCGCTGAGCTGGAGCCGGCGGACGGCCAGCTGCCAGGACACCGGGCCGCCGCCGAGCCGGCCCACCACGGACTCCACGACCCAGGGCAGCAGCGAGGTGACTCCGAGGAGCAGCAGCACCGCGCCGCACACCACCACGTACGTGTTGAAGTAGTCGGCGGTGCCCTGCGCGATCAGCGGGGCGAGCAGCGCCACGCCACCGATCAGGGGCAGCAGTCGCCACAGCAGCCGCCGGCGCCGGGGCCGGGCCGTGCGCACCACGCCGAGCGGTTCGATGACCACGCCGCGCAGCGCCAGCAGGGTGACCGCGACCGAGGCGAGCGGCACGGCGAGGACGACCAGCGCGGCCAGCAGCGGGCCGGGGGCGAGGTCCTCGGGGAAGACGGACACCTGCTCGATGGTCATCACGTTCGCGAGCTGCCGGCCGAGGAAGAACATGACGGCCCCGACGGCCAGTCCCAGCAGGGAGCCGGCCACCGCTTCGCCGGCGGCGACCCGGCGGGTCATCCGGGCGTCCGCGCCGACCAGGCGGAGCGCGGCGAGCCTACGATCCCGGCGCTCGCCGCCGAAGCGGACCGAGGCGGCGACGAACACCGCCACGGGCATCAGCAGCACCACCAGGATGATGAGCACCAGCAGCATCAGGACCGGGTCGAGGGGGTCCGCCGTCGCCTGGGTGCCGAACCCGTCGATGCGCATGGCGTGACCCGCGCCCCCGTCGGTGTTGAGCCGGTCGTGGCCCGCGTAGAAGACCAGTTCGCCCGGGCCGGACAGCCCCTCCGTGCCCACGGTGGCGGTGATCTCGTAGGGGATGCGCCCGGGCAGCAGCTTGGTCCCGTCGGAGTCGAGCAGCTCGCGCAGCGCGGGCGAGACGGCCATCTCGCCGTGGGCGGGGAAGGCGTCCAGACCGGGCGGCAGCGGGGCCCGGGGGCCCTCCGGCTTGAGCAGTCGGCCGCGCACCTCCATGTCGCGGAAGGTGGTGTCGGCGGCCCTCACCAGCAGGGAGCGGTCGGTGGGGCGTCCGCCGTCCACGGCGTGGTTGAACTCCGAGCGCGCTTCGTTGCGGACGTCACGGCGGTCCATGGCGCCCGGGACGGAGGAGGCCAGCAGCAGCACGCTGACGCCCAGGCCGACGCCGACCGCGGTCAGCACCGTGCGGACCCATGCCTCCCGTCCGCCGGTGAGGGCGAACCGGACGCCCATCAGGAGGTCGCGCAGGGCGCTCCCGTTCGGGGCGGGCAGGGGGCTGTCGGTGGCGGCCCGCCGGTGTGCGGGCCGGGTGTCGGTGGCGGTCACGCTATCCGCTCCATGTCGCGTGACTTGCCGTCGCGGACGACGACCTCGCGGTCGGAGTAGGCGGCGACCCGGGCCTCGTGGGTGACCAGGACGACGGCGGCGTTGGTGGACCGGGCGGCCTCCGTCAGCAGCTCCATGACGCGCTCGCCGTTGTAGGAGTCGAGGGCGCCGGTGGGCTCGTCGGCGAAGAGCACCCGCGGGCCGGTGACCAGGGAGCGCGCGACGGCGACCCGCTGGCCCTGGCCGCCGGAGACCTCGCCGGGCCGCTGGTCGCGGACGTCGTCCACCTCCAGCCGGGCCAGCCACTCCAGCGCGGTGGCCTCGGCGGCCCTGCGCCCGGTGCCGGCCAGCCGCAGCGGCAGGGCCACGTTCTCCACGCAGGTCAGTTCCGGCACCAGCTGCCCGAACTGGAAGACGAAGCCGAACTCGGTGCGGCGCAGCGCGCTGCGCCCGGCGTCGGAGAGGGTGGTCAGCTCGTGGCCCCGGTACCGGATGGAGCCGGAGTCGGGGGTGACGATCCCGGCGAGGCAGTGCAGCAGGGTCGACTTGCCGGAGCCGGAGGGGCCCATCACGGCGACGACCTCGCCGGCGTGGATGGAGAAGTGGGCGCCGTCGAGGGCGGGGGTGGGACCGTACGCCTTGCGCAGGTCCGTGGCGACCAGCAGGGAGCCGGCGGGGGTCATGGACGCACCTCCTGGGCGAGCTTGTCGAGACGGGCGGCGGTGAGTTCCAGCCAGCGCAGGTCGGCTTCGAGGTGGAACAGGGCGTGGTCGCAGATGAGCTGGTCGGCGAGGTCGCCGCGCCGCTTGCGATCGGTGAGGGTGCGCATCATCCGCAGGTGTTCGGAGCGCTGGGTGTCGAGGATCTCGCTGGCGTCGCGTTCGGTGAGCAGCGCGAGGACGACCTTGGTGTAGAGGGTCGACTGGAGGTACGGCTCGGGCTTCTCGGGGGTGGCGAGCCAGCGCCGGACGTCGGTGACGCCGGCGTCGGTGATCGCGTACCGCTTGCGCTCGGGGCCGTCGCCCGCCTCTATCCCGTCGACCTCGACGAGGCCGTTCTTCAGGAGGCGGGACATGGTCGAGTAGACCTGCCCGTAGTGCAGCGGACGGTCGTGCCCGAACTTCTCGTCGAAGGCCCGCTTCAGGTCGTAGCCGTGGCGGGGGCCGGACTCCAGGAGTCCCAGCAGGGTGTGGCCGATGGACATGGCGAGAACTGTACACAGTGCGTATACACACGACGTATACCTGTGGTGTATAGCTGGCTGTGTGAGTGGTGTCCGTGCAGGTCAGGGCCGTTCATCACGGTTTAGTGACAGGGTCGGGCGGGAGGCGGGGGTCAGTTCTCGGGCCGCTCCCCGGGTGGTTGCGGGCCCCGTGGCGGACGCCCGCGGCGGGCGATCGGGCCGGCCGATCCGGGGAGCCGACCGGCGTCCCCGAGGGCCCGGCGCAACAGGAACTCGATCTGCGCGTTGGCGCTGCGCAGCTCCTCGCCGGCCCAGCGCGCCAGTGCGTCGTAGACCAGGGGGTCCAGCCGGAGCAGGACCTGCTTGCGGGCGGCGGCGGGCCGGCGCCGCGGGGCGCCGGAGGCGTCCGGCGCGCCCCCCGAGGGGGCGGCCCCGTGCTCGCCGCCCGCCGGGGGGCCCTGTGCGTCGGGGGTCACTGGTAGAGGGACCCCGTGTTCAGCACCGGCTGCGCGGCGCGTTCCCCGCACAGGACGACCAGCAGGTTGGACACCATGGCGGCCTTGCGCTCCTGGTCCAGTTCGACCAGGTCCTGCTCGGTGATCCGCCCGATCGCGTCCTCGACCATCCCCACCGCCCCGTCCACGATCAGCCGGCGGGCGGCGACGACCGCCCCGGCCTGCTGGCGCTGGAGCATCGCCGAGGCGATCTCCGGCGCGTAGGCGAGGTGGGTGAAGCGGGACTCGATGATCTGCACCCCCGCGGCCTCGACCCGGGCCCGCAGTTCGACGGCGAGCTTCTCGGTGATCTCCTCGGAGTTGCCGCGCAGCGAGAGCCCGTCCTCGTCGTGCGCGTCGTAGGGGTACTCGATGGCGATGTGCCGGACGGCCGCCTCGGTCTGGGTGGAGACGAACTCCAGGAAGTCGTCCACCTCGAACACGGCCTGCGCGGTGTCCTCGACCCGCCACACCACGACCGCGGCCAGTTCGACCGGGTTGCCGTAGGCGTCGTTGACCTTGAGCACCGCCGTCTCGTGGTTGCGGACCCGGGTGGAGACCTTCTCCCGGCTGGTCAACGGGTTGACCCAGCGCAGGCCGTCGGTGCGGATGGTGCCCCGGTACCGGCCGAAGAGCTGCACCACCCGGGCCTCGCCGGGGGCGACCGTGTTCAGCCCGCCCAGGGTGAACAGCGAGCCGACCACCGTCAGGACGCCGAGGGGCAGGAGCACGGCGAGGCCCGCGCCGCCGAGGAGGCCGGCCAGCACGATCAGCACCGTGCCCAGGGCGATGCCGAGCAGGCCGAGCGAGAGGGCGAGCCCGCCGCTGACGCTGTGCGCCGGGAACTCCGTCACCCGGGGTTCGGGCATCTCGGGCAGCTCGCCCGGGTCGGTCGGGCCGGTGCGGGTGTGCTCTTCGGGCATGGGTGACCCCCCGTTCGTCGATCCGGGCCGGTTCGGAGCCCGGAAGTTTCTAGCAAAGTGATATCACTTTAACGCGGGTGGCAACCATCCGACCTCTCCGACCGTCGACTTCCTAGGGGACGGGTGCTCATTGTCACGTCAGGAAATCGCCTGATCTGCCGGAATCTGTCACGAGGTGCGGTGTTAGCTTGCAGAGCCGACCGCGGACGCGCGGCAGGACACGAGAGACGAGAAGCGGAGCGAACGGGAACCCATGGGGCGAGCGGAGGAACGACGGGCCCGTCAGCGGGCCGCCGGGCGGCGCGCGCGGCGCGGGAACGCCGGCAAGACCCGTACCGGCATACGCCGGTTCTTCACCTGGCGGAAGCTGCTCGGGGCCGCCTTCGGCACCGTCCTGCTCGGCATGCTCGGCTTCGTGGGCCTCTACCTGTACGTGGACGTGCCCGAAGGCAACGCCGAGGCCGAGCTCCAGGGCAACGTCTTCAAGTACAGCGACGGATCCCCCCTCGCCCGCACCGGCTTCAACCGGGAGAAGGTGGACCTGGACCAGGTGCCGCTGGACGTCCAGCGCACCTTCGTCGCCATCGAGAACAAGTCCTTCTACTCGGACCGGGGCGTCGACCTGAAGGGCATGACCCGCGGCGTCCTCAACACCCTCGCCGGCAAGGGCAAGCAGGGCGGCTCGACGATCACCCAGCAGTACGTCAAGAACTACTACCTGACCCAGGACCAGACCGTCAGCCGCAAGCTCCAGGAACTGGTCATCTCCCTCAAGGTCGATCGTCAGAGCACCAAGGAGGAGATCCTCGCCGGCTACCTCAACACCAGCTACTTCGGACGCAACGCCTACGGCATCCAGGCCGCCGCCCAGGCGTACTACCGGGTGGACGCGAAGGACCTCACGGTCGCTCAGGGCGCCTACCTCGCCGCACTGCTCCAGGCCCCCAGCCAGTACGACTGGGCGGTGGCCGGACCGCGCGGCAAGAAGCTGGTCACCGACCGCTGGAACAAGTCCCTCAACAACATGGTCGAGAAGGGCTGGCTGGAGCAGGCCGAGCGGGAGGCCACCGAGTTCCCGGTGCCCAAGGCGCCGCGCCCCGCCCCCGGGCAGAAGGGCCAGGGCGGCTACCTGGTGGAGGCCGCCAAGCGCGAGCTGGAGCAGCAGTTCCGCAGCGAGGGCATGAGCCAGGCCGAGGCCGAGGCCCTGGTGCAGGCCGGCGGCTGGACGTTCACCCTGAACATCGACAAGAAGAAGCAGGAGCTGCTGGAGAAGGCGGTCAGGACCGAGGTCACCGACAAGCTCGATCCGAAGGAGCGCACCGTGGACGGCGACGTCCAGGTCGGTGCCGCCTCCGTCGACCCCGAGACGGGCGCCGTCCTCGCCATGTACGGCGGCGTCGACTACCTCAAGCACTACACCAACAACGCCACCCGGCGTGACTACCAGCCCGCCTCCACCTTCAAGCCGCTGATCTACGCCGCCGCCCTGGAGCGCGGCGCCACCACCCAGGACGACGAGGAGATATCCGCCGCCACGGTCTACGACGGCGACAGCAAGCGCCCGGTGGAGGGCAGCGACATCGCGTTCGCCCCGCCCAACGAGGACGACGTCGACTACGGCCCCGTCACCGTCCAGAAGGCCATGAACAAGTCCGTGAACTCGGTCTTCGCGCAGATGGGCGTCGACGTGGGCATGGACGCGGTGATGAGCACCGCCGGCTCCCTCGGCATGGACGTCGAGGGGCTTCAGCCGGTGCCCGCGCAGACCCTCGGCACCATGGGCGCGAGCCCGCTGGAGATGGCCGGGGTGTACGCCACCCTGGACAACCACGGCAAGCAGGTGCGGCCCGCCGTCCTGAAGTCGGCCACCCACAAGGACCGCACGGTCGACCTCCCGAACCCGATCGGCGGCCAGGTGGTCAAGCGCTCCACCGCCGACGCCGTCACCTCGGTGCTCACCGGAGTCGTCGACGACGGCACCGGCAGCGCCGTGCGCAACGCCGAACAGGACGTGGCCGGCAAGACCGGCACCTCCGACGAGAACCGCTCGGCCTGGTTCACCGGCTACACCCCCGACCTGGTGACCTCGGTCGGCCTGTTCGGCGAGGTCCCCAAGGACCGCACCGACGAGGACGGCAAGAAGCTCGCCAGCGGCGCGCAGACCACCCTCCAAGGCGCGGCCGGCGGCGGCCGGGTCAACGGCGGCGGCTTCCCGGCCCGGATCTGGGCGGCCTACACCTTCGCCGCCATGGGCGAGCCCTCCGAGTTCGACCTGGAGACCGACCAGGGCGCGGCCGTCTCCCCGCCCGTCGAGCCCAGCCCCTCGCAGTCCGCCCCCGAGCCGTCCGCCTCCGCCTCGCCCTCCGAGTCCGAGGAGCCGACGCAGGAGCCCACGACCGAGGAGCCCGAGGAGCCGACGCCGTCCACGAGCGCACCCGAGTCGCCGGAGCCCACCGAGGGCGAGAGCCCGCCGGCCACCGGCACCCAGAGCCCCGACCCGGGCGACGGCGGCGAGGAGCCCGGACCGGGGACCTCCACGCCGGCGACCCCGACGCCCTCGGGCAGCCAGAGCGAGGAACCCCCCGCCCTCGGCGCCCCCGACCCGGGCTGAGCGACCGCCGGCGCCCCCCGACCCGCCACGGGTCGGGGGGCGCCGGCGTGCGTCCCGGGTCAGCCGCCGTTGACGTTGGCGGCGATCCGGTCGCCGAGGTCCTTGTCGACGTTGCGCCAGTACTGCACCGCTCGGTCCAGGACCGGACGGCTCACCCCGGCCAGCAGGTGCCCGCTCACGTTGGACACCAGCCGGTCGCGCGCCGCGTCGTCGAGGACCTGCCGCACCAGGGTGCCCGCCTGCCCCCAGTCGTCGTCCTCGCGGTGCAGCGAGTACGCCTCGCGCACCATCTCGCCGGCCGCCTCCCAGCCGGCGACCTCCCCGAACCGCCCGGTGTCCGCCGCCGGCCCGCCGTACGAGTTCGGCGCGTACACCGCCGAGACGTTCGCCGGCTCGTACCGCATCGGTCCGTCCTTCGCGTACGAACCGAGCGGGGAGTGCGGCCGGTTCGGCGGCAGCTGGGCGTAGTTCGGCCCGATCCGGTACCGGTGCGTGTCCGGGTACGAGAACAGCCGGCCGAGCAGCATCTTGTCCGGCGACGGGCCGATGCCCGGCACCAGGTTCGACGGCTCGAACGCGGCCTGCTCGATGTGGACGAAGAAGTCCTCCGGATTGCGGTCCAGCGTCATCCGGCCCACCTCGACCAGCGGGTAGTCGCCGTGCGGCCACACCTTCGTCAGGTCGAACGGGTTGAACCGGTAGTCCGGGGCGTCCGCGAACGGCATCACCTGCACGTACATCGTCCACGACGGGGCCTCGCCCGCCTCGATGGCCTCGTACAGGTCGCGGCGGTGCAGATCCGCGTCGCTGCCCGCGAGCTCGTCGGCGTCCGCCTGGGTGAGGAAGTCGATGCCCTGGTCCGTCTTCAGGTGGTACTTGATCCAGAACCGCTCGCCGCCGCCGTTCACCCACAGGTAGGTGTGCGAGCCGTACCCGTTCATGAACCGGTACGACTTGGGGATGCCCCGGTCGCCCATCAGCCAGGTCACCTGGTGCGCGGACTCCGGGGAGAGGGTCCAGAAGTCCCACTGCATGTCGTTGTTGCGCAGCCCGGTGCGCGGATGCCGCTTCTGCGAGCGGATGAAGTCCTGGAACTTCTGCGCGTCGCGCACGAAGAAGACGGGCGTGTTGTTGCCGACCAGGTCGTAGTTGCCGTGGTCGGTGTAGAACTTCAACGCGAAGCCGCGCGGGTCGCGCCAGGTGTCGGGGGAGCCCTGCTCGCCCGCGACCGTGGAGAACCGGGCCAGCATCTCGGTGCGCCGCCCCGGCTGGAACAGGTCGGCCTTGGTGAACTGGCTGACGTCGTTGGTGACCTCGAAGAAGCCGTAGGCGCCGCTGCCCTTGGCGTGCACCACCCGCTCCGGGACCCGTTCCCGGTTGAACTGGGCCATCTTCTCGATCAGGTAGTGGTCCTGGAGCAGGACCGGCCCGTCGCGGCCGACGGTCAGGGAATGTTCGTCGCTCTCGACGGGGATGCCGGCGTTGTTCGTCGTGTACGGGGCGGGTTTCCGGGCCTCGGTCACGAGCGTCCTCCCATGCGTGAGGGTGCCGGGGGACACGGGGGGATGTCCCCCGGGGCGTGGCCTCGGGCCACCACGCCAGTCAACTCCGCCGACGGACGGTCGGCAACATTTGTCCGGTCGGTCGGGGCACCACCCCGACCGACCGGCGCACCCTACCCCGCGTGGTTGCGGTTCAGCTCGAACCACACCACCTTGCCGGTGCTCAGGCGGGTCGCACCCCAGCGCCGGGCCAGCTTGTTCACCAGGTACAGGCCCCGGCCGCCCTCGTCGGTGGCCCGCGCCTGCCGCAGCCGCGGCAACTGCGGCACGTCGTCACCGACCTCGCAGCGCAGCACGTCCGTGCGCAGCAGCCGCAGCGTCACCGGCCGCGAGGCGTAGCGCACCGCATTGGTCACGACCTCGCTGACCAGCAGCTCCACCGAATCGGTCAACTCCTCCAGGTCCCAGCGCCTGAGCGCCACCCGGGCCAGCCGGCGGGCCCGGCTCGGCGCCTTCTCGTCCGGTTCCAGGAACCAGTACGCGACGTCGCTGGGAGCGATCCCATCGAAGCGGGCGGCCAGCAGGGCGATGTCGTCGTCCCGGTCGCCGGGGCCCAACATGTCCAGGACCTCGTCGCACAGGGCCTCCAGCGGCGGCGGGTGGTCCGGCCCGGTGAGCTGCGCGGTGGCCTCCAACCGGGTGCGCAACTGCTCGATCCCGGCGACCACGTCCCGCAGCCGCGACTCGACCAGCCCGTCCGTGTACAGCAACAGGGTCGCCCCGGCCGGCGCGTCCAGCTCCACCGCCTCGAAGTCGACCCCGCCGACCCCGATCGGGGCACCGGCGGGCACCCGCAGGACCTCTGCCCGGCCGCCCAGGTGCAGCAGCACCGGCGGCGGATGGCCCGCGTTGGCGATGGTGATGCGGTGCGAGACCGGGTCGTACACCGCGTAGAGGCAGGTCGCCATCCGGTCGTGGCCGAGCCGTTGAGCCTGCTCGTCCAGGTGGTGCAGCACCTCCTGCGGCGGCAGGTCCAGCCCGGCCAGCGTCTGCGCGGTGGTCCGCAGCTGCCCCATGATCGCGGCGGAGGTCATCGAGTGGCCCATCACGTCGCCGACGACCAGGGCGACCCGACTGCCGGGCAACGGGATCGCGTCGTACCAGTCGCCGCCCACCCGTGCGGTCTCCGCCGCCGGCAGGTACCGGGAGGCGAGTCGCACCCCGGTCGCCTGCGGCAGGGTCTCCGGCAGCATGGTGCGCTGCAACTCGTCGGCGATGTACGCCTCCCGCCCGTACAGCACGGCCTTGTCGATGCCGAGCGCGCTGTGCGTGGCCAGCTGCGCCGCCACCAGCAGGTCCTCGCTGTCGAACGGCATCCGGTCGCGGTCCGGGCGGCGCAGGAAGATCGCCGCGCCGATCACCCGGCGCCGGCCGCGCAGCGGGGCGAGGATGGTGTGCCGCCCGCCCGGCACCGTCCGGCTCTGCCCGAGCAGCTCCGGCAGGGCGTCCACCGCGTCCTCGGCGAACACCGGCCGCACCCCGCGCAACACCTCCGCGAGCGCCCCGCCGGGCCGTACCGTGCACAGCTCCGTCGTCCCGGTGGCGTCCAGGTCGGCGGGGAGCGCGGCCAGCGGGCCCGCCGCCTCGACGTCCCGCTCGTCGGGGATGCGGTCGGCGCGCCGCAACCGCAGCACCACCGGCCCCATCGGCCGCTCGTCGCCGACCGGCAGCGGATCGCGCAGGTACACCAGGATCGCGTCCGAGAAGGTCGGCACGGTCGCCCGGCACAGCCCCATCACGATCTCGTCCAGGTCCAGGCCGCGGGCGATCCGCCGGGTGGCCGCACCCACGAACCGCAGTCGGTCGCCGTCCCGCCGCATGTGGGTCACCCCCGGCTGACCGGCGGCCGGCCCGGCACCCCGGCGCTCGACACCGCCGGGCGGACCGGGAGGGCCCGGGGACGGGTCGGCCGACTCGTCCTGACGCGTCCCGCTCCCGCCGTGTTCCGTGGGGCCCTCCGTGGTGCTGCGGGTGTCGCCGCGCGGCTCGTCCTCGCCCTCCGGCGCGTCGGTGCGGCCGTCGTGGCCCCCGGTGCCGCCGGGCGGGGCGGGCACCCCGGTCGGCGCCGGACGGGCGCGGTGCCCGGGCTGGCCGGTCGCCCCGCCGGGTTCCGGCTGTGCGTGCTCGGCGCCCGGCGGGGCGTCGGAGCCGCGGGCCCCGCCGGGGCGGGGCTGGGACGGCATCGCGTTCGCCGTCCCCGGACCGCCGGCCGGAGTGGCGGCCTCCGGGGAGGTCTGGGCGCGCAGCAGCGCCCCGCGGGGATCCGCGGGGGCCGTGGGAGGGCCGGCCGTGCCGTACTGGCGGCCCTCAGGGGGGAGGGAGTGCTCCGTCACGCGTGTCGAATCCGTCCGTCCGGGGCTGCGCGCCCCGCGGTCGGCCGGTCACCCGCAGGTGCCGGACCCGGCCGCGCGGCACACGGTGATCAGGTGCGTCGGCAGTTGAGGAACAGTTGGTGCTCGGGTGGTGCGTCGGCCCTCGCGGGCGCGTACGAGTGCAGGTCCTCGGCGAGGATCTCGAATCCGGCCTCCCTGACCACCTGCGACAACTCCTCCCGCAGATAGCCGGAGACCCGGATGAAGTGGCTCATGAACGGGATCTCCGCGTCGTCCAGGTCGGCCTCCACCATGGACAGGGCCAGGGCCCCGCCCGGCTTCAGCAGCTGGTGGAACTGCCGCAACGCATAGGGTATTTCGGAACGGGGCAGCATCAACAGTGTGAAGAAGCAGGTGATCCCGTCGAAGTGGCCGAGCCCCTCGGGCCCGCCCACCCGCAGCGTGGCCAGATCCCGCTGGTGGAATTCCGCTTCCGGAACGTTGACGCGGGCGAGTTCCAGCATCCCCTCGGAGAGGTCGACGCCGACCACGCGGTGTCCGGCGGCCACCAACTGACGGGCCGTGGGCACTCCGGTGCCGCAGCCCACGTCCAGCACCCGGGCCTTCGGCGGGAGCTCCGCCAACAGCCGGGTCACGGCGGTGACCTGACCCTCCTTGTGGGGGAACGCCTCGTCGTACCGCCCGCCGATGGCGTCGAACGCCTCCGCCTGACCCGTGCGGTCGGAGATGCCCCCGCCGTCCGGGCCGCGGTAGGCCGCGTACGCCTCGTCCCAGTCGCTCACCCTGTGGCCACCCCTCGATGACATCCTGTCAGACCTCGCACGAGCACCAGGAGTTGCCGTGGTGCGCACTTGCGGAGGACGATCCTACGGTTGACCCATGGGGGCGTATCAAGGGCCTCATGAGGACACATGCGCGGACGTGCGGTCCCAGTCGTCCGGCAAGACCGGAATCGGCCATGCCGGATCAGGGCGCCATGCGGGCCAGCCGTCCGAGAACGGTGCCCCCCACATCCTGATGGCCTCGACCGCCGCCGCGCCCGCCTCCCGTACTCGACGCGCCTGCCGCGGGCCCATCAGCCCGGCCCGCTGGGCCTGCGCGAACTCGTCCTCGTCGTGCCACTGCCAGCTGCGGTCCGGGTGGACCGAGATGTCCAGGAAGTGGTCCTCCGAGTCCACCCCGCCGTCCCACCTGTGTCGTGGCTCCTCCAGGTTCACGTACCAGTTCTTGAAGCGCCAGTCGGGGTGCCAGAACAACCACACCGACCAGGGCTCGCCGGGGCGGGCCAGCTTCAGCACGCCCGTGCCCGTCCAGTGGTCCCGCAGGGCGGTGCGGGGCTTGGTGTAGCGGGTCGCCAGCGGCTCCGCGTGCGGAGGGGTGCCGTCTGCGAGGACCGGGCGGACGCACTCGGTGCCCGGGGCCATCCAGACGGCGAGCACCTCGGGGTCGTCCCGCACCACGGTCACCGGGCGGCAGACGTGGAAGCCCGGGCCGTCCACCGCCCGGTACCGCCACAGGATCTGGTCGCCCGCCGCCCACGGCACGCGCACTCCGTTCTCGCCCGTCATGCCCAGATAGTAGGTTCCCGGGCCCGGCGACGCGCCGAATACGTCATCCCGGTGGGCTACGGGCGGCGGAGGTCACGCGTGTGAGGGACCCGGGACGGCGCGTTCCGCTCCGCCCGGGGCGCACGGGACCCGCCGGGCGCTGGGGTCAGGGACGGGTCATCCGCAGCACGTCCAGCGCGGCGTCCAACTCCGCCAGGCTGAGCAGCCCCCGGTCCACGTACCCGGCGTCCAGGACCACCTCGCGGATGGTCCGGCGCTCGGCGAGCGCCCGCTTGGCGACCTTCGCGGCCTCCTCGTACCCCAGGTACTTGTTGAGCGGGGTCACCACCGAGGGGGAGGACTCCGCGTACTCCAGGGCGCGCTCCCGGTTGGCGGTGACGCCGTCCACGGTGCGGTCGGCGAGCAGCCGGGAGGCGTTGGCCAGCAGCCGCACCGACTCCAGCACGTTCTTGCCGATCACCGGCAGCATCACGTTCAGCTCGAAGTTGCCCGCGGCGCCCGCCACCGTGATCGTGGTGTCGTTCCCGACGACCTGCGCGGCGACCATCAGCACCGCCTCCGGGACCACCGGGTTCACCTTGCCCGGCATGATCGACGAGCCGGGCTGGAGGTCGGGCAGGTTGATCTCCGCGAGCCCGGTGCGCGGCCCGCTCGCCATCCACCGCAGATCGTTGGCGATCTTCGTGAGGCCCACCGCGACCGTCTTCAGCTGCCCGCTGGTCTCGACGATCCCGTCCCGCGCGCCCTGCGCCTCGAAGTGGTCGCGCGCCTCGGTCAGCGGCAGCCCGGTGGCGGCGGCGACCTCGGCGATCACGGCCGCCGAGAACCCGGGCGGGGTGTTGATCCCGGTGCCCACCGCGGTGCCCCCCAGCGGCAGCTCGGCCAGCCGCGGCAGCGAGGCCCGCAGCCGCTCCACCCCGTACCGGACCTGCGCCGCGTACCCCGCGAACTCCTGGCCGAGGGTGACCGGGGTGGCGTCCATCAGATGGGTGCGTCCGGACTTCACCACGTCCGCGAACTCCGTCGCCTTGCGCTCCAGCGCGGCGGCCAGGTGCTCCAGCGCCGGGACCAGGTCCCGGGTGACGGCCGCGGTCGCCGCGATGTGGATGGACGAGGGGAACACGTCGTTGGACGACTGGGAGGCGTTCACGTGGTCGTTGGGGTGCACCGGCCGCCCCAGCCGCTCGCTCGCCAGGGTCGCCAGCACCTCGTTGGCGTTCATGTTGGACGAGGTGCCGGACCCGGTCTGGAACACGTCCACCGGGAAGTGCTCGTCCCAGCGACCCGCCGCCACCTCCTCGGCCGCCGCCGCGATCGCCCCGGCCACGTCCCGCTCCACCACGCCCAGCTCGGCGTTCACCTTCGCGGCGGCACCCTTGATCCGGGCCAGCGCCTCGATGTGGGCGCGCTCCAGGCGCTGCCCCGAGACGGGGAAGTTCTCCACCGCCCGCTGGGTCTGGGCCCGCCACTTCGCGTGCGCGGGCACCCGTACCTCGCCCATCGAGTCGTGCTCCACCCGGTAGCCGCCGGCGGCGGGGTCGGGGGAGGGGGTGCCGTTCGCGGTGTCCTCGTGCGCGGTCGCCATCTCGTCGTGCCTCCAGAACGGATCGGTCAGCGGATGCGGGGGTTCTCCCGTTGGGTGAGCGGCTGCTCGTCCCCCGCTATTCCCCTCCTGGCGCGTTCCGTCCCTTACGTCCCGGCCGTCAGGGTGTCCGCGCACCGCCCCCGGCGCGGGGCGCGTCGGGGGCGGTGCGGACGGCGGGGATCCGGCTACAGCCCGGGGCCCCGGACCGGGATGCTGGTGAAGGTGGGGGCGGGGGCGGGGTCCTTGAAGAAGTCGTTGCCCTTGTCGTCCACCACGATGAAGGCGGGGAAGTCCTCGACCTCGATGCGCCAGACCGCCTCCATGCCCAGCTCCTCGTACTCCACCACCTCGACCTTCTTGATGCAGTCCTGGGCGAGGCGGGCGGCCGGGCCGCCGATGGAGCCGAGGTAGAAGCCGCCGTGGGCGCCGCAGGCGTCGGTGACCTGCTGCGAGCGGTTGCCCTTGGCCAGCATGACCTTGGAGCCGCCCGCGGCCTGGAACTGCTCGACGTAGCTGTCCATGCGGCCGGCGGTGGTGGGGCCGAAGGAGCCGGAGGCGTAGCCCTCGGGGGTCTTGGCGGGGCCCGCGTAGTAGACGGGGTGGTCGCGCAGGTACTGCGGCACGCCCTCGCCCGCGTCCAGCCGCTCCTTGATCTTGGCGTGGGCGATGTCCCGGGCCACGACCAGCGGGCCGGAGAGCGACAGCCGGGTCTTGACCGGGTACTTGGTCAGCTCGGCGAGGATGTCGTCCATCGGCTGGTTGAGGTCGATGCGGACCACGTCACCGGACTCCGCCAGGTGCGCCTCGGTGGTGTCGGGCAGGAACCGCGCCGGGTCGGTCTCCAGCTGCTCCAGGAACACGCCCTCCGCGGTGATCTTCGCGACGGCCTGTCGGTCGGCCGAGCAGGAGACGGCGATGGCGACCGGCAGCGAGGCGCCGTGCCGCGGCAGCCGCACCACGCGCACGTCGTGGCAGAAGTACTTGCCGCCGAACTGCGCGCCGATGCCGATGCGCTGGGTCAGCTCGAAGACCTTCTGCTCCAGCTCCTCGTCCCGGAAGCCGTGGCCCAGCGGCGAGCCCTCGGAGGGCAGCTCGTCCAGGTAGTGGGCGGAGGCGTACTTGGCGGTCTTCAGCGCGAACTCGGCGGAGGTGCCGCCGACCACGATGGCCAGGTGGTAGGGCGGGCAGGCGGCCGTACCGAGGGAACGGATCTTCTCCTCCAGGAACTTCATCATGGAGGTCTCGTTCAGGACGGCCTTGGTCTCCTGGTACAGGAACGACTTGTTGGCCGAGCCGCCGCCCTTCGCCATGAACAGGAACTTGTACGCCCCGCCGTCGGTCGCGTACAGCTCGATCTGCGCGGGCAGGTTGGAGCCGGTGTTCTTCTCCTCCCACATGGTCAGCGGGGCCATCTGGGAGTACCGCAGGTTCAGCTTGGTGTACGCGTCGTAGATGCCCCGGGAGAGGGCCTCCTCGTCGCGGCCCCCGGTGAGGACGTTCTGCCCGCGCTTGCCCATGACGATGGCCGTGCCGGTGTCCTGGCACATGGGGAGCACCCCGGCGGCGGCGATGTTCGCGTTCTTCAGCAGGTCCAGCGCCACGAACTTGTCGTTGGCGGAGGCGGCCGGGTCGTCGATGATCCGCCGGAGCTGGGCGAGGTGCGCGGGGCGCAGGTAGTGCTGGATGTCGTGGATCGCCTCGGCGGCCAGCTTGCGCAGCGCCTCCGGCTCCACCTTCAGGAACGTGCGCCCGTCCGCCTCGAAGGTGGACACCCCCTCGGCGGTCACCAGGCGGTACGGCGTGGTGTCCTCTCCCAGGGGGAGCAGATCGGAGTACGCAAACTCTGGCATGGCGCCCATTCCTCACTCAGCGGCTCTGAGCGCCCCCTTCCGTCGGCGGCGCACCGTTCAGCGTAATCCGCGGCCCCGGGCAACCCGTCCGGGGGTGGAGGCGTCCGTGTCCTTGCCGGTGCACGTCCTCCGCGGTCTCCGCAGGTCCGTGCCGTTCCGGGCACGTCACCCCCCTGGTCGCGATCTATCGCGTCTGGGTAACCTGGCGTGGTGGACCTCGAAAAGCGCCCCGCCGCCCAGGAAACGACCCCGTCGACGCCCGTGGGCCTGCGCGCCTCGGACGCCGATCGCGACCGGGTCGCCGACATCCTCCGGGAGGCGCTCGCGGAGGGGCGCCTGACCGCCGAGGAGCACGCGGAGCGCGTGGAGGGGGTGTACCGGGCCAAGACGGTGGCAGAACTGGAGCCCTACGTCCGGGACCTGCCCGCGGCCCCGGACGCACCGTTCGCCCCCGGGACGCCGGTGCACCCGGTTCCCTCCCGGCCCGCCGCGGGTTCGATCCCGCCCGCCCCGGACGAGAACCTCGTGGCGGTGTTCAGCAGCAGCAGTCGGCGCGGCCGTTGGCGGGTCTCGCTGCGGACGCACGCCTACGCGATCTTCGGGACCGTCGAGATCGATCTGAGCGAGGCGGTGTTCGAGCACCCGCACATCGCGATCAAAGCGGTCAGCATCTTCGGCAACGTCGAGATCCTCGTGCCGGAGAACGTCTCCCTGCGCGGCAACGGGGGCGGCGTGCTGGGCAACTTCGAGGTGGACACCCTCGACTCCACGGAGGCGGGCGCGCCCGTGGTCTACGTGGACGGCATCTCCGTGCTCGGCAACATCGAGGCGAAGGCCCGCAAGGGGAAGCGCCTGGTCAACGCCCTGAAGTCGGTCGGCGCTTCGGATCGGTTGCGCAAGCACCTCGGTCTCTGACGCCCCGCCCCGGCGGCGCGGACCCGGGAGCGCGACCCGGCTGGAAACGGCGGCGACCGATGGCTGGAAACAGGGTGGAGGTGTCCGAGAACGGCCCTCGGCGGGGACTCAGTGCATAGGAGCACGCACAGCGGGTAGGGCTTGCTGCATCGCCGCTCCCTCGCGAAGTCGTCGTCAGGAGTAGATCGTGCTGCATCCGCCGCATCAGAACCTGCAGGTCGCCGACGTTCCACCGCAGCGGCAGCCAGCACAGGATCGGGATCAGGACTCCCCGTGGCACACGGAGGCGGTGTGTCGGCGGGACGAGGCGGGGCTCTTCTTCGCGCCGTCCAAGGAGCCCACGGCGGCCAGGCTCGCCCGGGAGGAAGCCGCGAAGCGGGTGTGCGCGCGGTGTCCGGTGATGATCGAGTGCCGTGATCACGCACTGCTCCAGCCCGAGCCGTACGGGGTGTGGGGCGGGCTGACCGCCGCCGAGCGCCGGGTGGTGCTCGCCCGCAAGCGGCGGCGCGAGATGGAGTTGCAGAAGACGGCCCGGGGCCCCGTCGCGGCGGCCGGCTGACCGTGCGGCCCCGCTCCTGACCTCGTACACGTGTACGTACGAACGACGGGGGTGCCCTTCCGCACAGCAGGGCGCCCCCGTCGTCGTACCGGGAGCCACGGCCGTAGCCGTGGTGGTACGGGGGTTACTTCGCGCGGTCGAAGTCGATGGCGCTGTACGCGCGCAGCTTCGCCAACCGGTGCACCGAGTCGATCTGACGGATGGTGCCGGACTTGGAGCGCATCACCAGGGACGAGGTCGTCGCCGTCTCGGAGCGGTAGCGCACCCCGCGCAGCAGTTCGCCGTCGGTGATGCCGGTGGCCACGAAGAACACGTTGTCGCCGGAGACCAGGTCGTCGGTGTACAGCACCCGGTCGAGGTCGTGCCCGGCGGCGATCGCCCGCTCGCGCTCCTCCTCGTCGCGGGGCCACAACTTGCCCTGGATGGTGCCGCCCAGGCACTTCATCGCACAGGCCGAGATGATGCCCTCGGGGGTGCCGCCGATGCCGAGCAGCAGGTCCACCCCGGTGCCCTCGCGGACGGCGAGCACCGAGCCCGCCACGTCACCGTCCGAGATCAGCTTGATCCGGGCGCCCGTCTCCCGGATCTCCTTGATGATGCCCTCGTGGCGCGGCCGGTCCAGGATGACCACGGTCACGTCCTCGGGCGAGGAGCGCTTGGCCTTGGCGACCCGGCGGACGTTCACGGCCACCGGGGCGTCGATGTCCACGAAGTCGGCGGCCTCGGGGCCGGTCACCAGCTTGTCCATGTAGAACACGGCGGACGGGTCGAACATCGCGCCCCGGTCCGCGGCGGCGAGCACCGCCACCGCGTTGGGCATGCCCTTGGCGGTGAGCGAGGTCCCGTCGATCGGGTCGACGGCGATGTCGCACTCGGCGCCGGTGCCGTCGCCGACCCGCTCGCCGTTGAAGAGCATCGGGGCCTCGTCCTTCTCGCCCTCCCCGATGACGACGACGCCGTCCATCGAGACGGTGGAGACGAGGGCCCGCATGGCCCGCACGGCCGCGCCGTCGGCGCCGTTCTTGTCGCCGCGCCCGACCCAGCGGCCCGCGGCCATGGCCGCGGCCTCGGTCACCCGGACGAGTTCCAGGGCCAGGTTGCGGTCCGGAGCCTCGGCGGGGACTTCGAGTTCGGTCGGAAGTTGGTGGTGTTCGGTCATCGAGGCGCACCTTTCTGATACGACGACGGCCGGATGAGGGTGGTCCGACTCTATCCGCAGGTCACCACTAATGAGCAGGGGGGTCCACGCATGAGCACCCGAGCGCCCTCGGGAGGCCTGCTCGCCACCGGTGCGGGGTCGGTGCCGTGACCGGGGAGGGCACCTGCGACGATGGGCGGGTGGCAGGAAACAGCCGGCTCGGCAAGCAGAACGTACGGAACATGATGCTGTCCCTCTCGGTGACGGTGCTCCTCGCGGGATTCGTGTGGCTGTTCCTCCCCCACGACGGGGACCGGGACCCGGTGCTCAAGCCGGTCGACTACCGCGTCGAGCTGATCACCGCCCGCCGGGCCGCGCCCTATCCGGTGGTCGCGCCGCAGGGGCTCTCCGAGGAGTGGAAGCCCACCTCCGTGCGCTACCGGGGGGCCGAGTCCGCCCACTGGCACCTCGGCTTCCGCACGCCGGACGAGAAGTACGTGGCCGTGGAGCAGTCCACCGAGAAGCCGAGCGCCTTCGTGGACCGGGTCACCCGCGGCGCGAGGGACACCGGCGCCGCCCAGGACGTCGACGGCCGGGCCTGGCAGAAGTTCGAGGGCGAGCGGTACGACGCCCTGGTGCGCACCGAGGACGGGGCCACCACGGTGGTCATGGGCTCCGCCTCCTTCACCCGGCTGACGATGATGGCGCAGGCGCTCGGCACCGGCTGAGTGCCTCACCCCAGCATGCGCGAACGGGGCCCGGCGGACATCCGCCGGGCCCCGTTCGGGTGGTGCGGGGCGAGCCCCGACCCTGCTCAGACCGTGGTGACGACCTGTGCGAAGTCGAGTCGCGGGGAGCGCGGGTACCAGGCGTCCGGGCCGGGGCGGCCGATGTTGACCACCATCAGCGGGGTGTGGTCGGCGTCCAGGAACTCCTGCTGCACGCCTGCGGGGTCGAAGCCCGTCATCGGGCCGGCGGCGAGGCCGGCGGCGCGGACGCCGATGATGAAGTACGCGGCCTGGAGCGCGGCGTTGATCCCCGCGCTGCCCTCGCGGACCGGACGGTCCGCGAAGAAGTCCTTCGCCTGCGGGAAGTGGGGGAGCAGTGCCGGCAACTCCTCGTGGAACTCGTTGTCCGCGGCGAGGACCGCGACCAGCGGGGCGGTACCGGTCTTCGCGCGGTTGCCCTCCGACATGTGGGGGAGCAGCCGGGCGCGGGCCTCGGCGGAGCGGACCAGGACCACCCGCAGCGGGGACTGGTTGAAGGCGGTCGGGCCGAACTTGACCAGGTCGTAGATCGCCTGCACCTGCTCCTCGGTCACCGGGTCGTCGGTGAAGGTGTTCGCGGTGCGGGCCTCGCGGAAGAGGAGGTCCTGGGCAGTGGGGTCCAGTACGAGAGACATGTAAACCTTCGCAAACGGGGTGGAGGGTCAGCGTGGGGCGACCCTCCCGGAATCGGGGACAGCTTAGCCCGTTGAGATTGAACTTTCAACAATCATCGGACCGTGACGACCCGCGACCCTCCGTCCCCGCGCCCGTGCGCCCGCCCCCGCGCGGCGGTCAGGACCCGCCCGGGCCGTCCTCCTCGGCCAGCGCCGCGTCCAGTCGGGCCCGTGCGCCCTCCAGCCAGCGGCGACACACCCGGGCCAGCTCCTCGCCCCGCTCCCACAGGGCGAGCGACTCCTCCAGGGGGATGCCGCCGGTCTCCAACCGGCGCACCACCTCGATCAACTCGTCCCTGGCCTGCTCGTACCCGAGCCCGCTCCCGTCCGTCCCGCTCATCGCCCCACCTCGTGCTCCCGTGTCGTCCGCATCATCCGCCCGTCCGTCCTCCCGGCCCGTGCCCGTCTCACCCGTCGGCATCCGCCGTCCCGTCCGGCCCGGAGGTGACCCGCACCGACAGCTCGCCCTCGGCGACCCGGGCCCGCAGCACCGCCCCGTCCGGCGCCTCGCGCGGCGTCCGCACCACCTGGCCGTCCGCCCGCTGGAGCACCGCGTACCCCCGCTCCAGCGTCGCGGCGGGGGAGAGGGACACCACCCGTGCGTGGGTGTGCGTCACCTCCGACAGACCGCGGTCCAACAGATGCCCCAGGGTCCGCCGTGACCGGTCCAGCAGGGCCGTGACCTGCGCCTCCCGCTCCTCGACCATCCGGTGCGGATCCTCCATCACCGGGCGTCGCAGGGCATGGGCGAGCCCCCGCTCCTCCCGCTCGACGAACGCCCCGACCGCCCGCCTGGCCCGGTCCCGCAACATCCGGACCCGCTCCGCCTCCTCGCCCACGTCCGGCACCACCTTCTTCGCCGCGTCCGTGGGCGTGGACGCCCGCAGATCGGCCACCAGGTCCAACAGCGGCCGGTCCGGCTCGTGCCCGATCGCCGACACCACCGGCGTCCGGCACGCGGCCACCGCCCGGACCAGCTCCTCGTCCGAGAACGGCAACAGGTCCTCCACGCTGCCGCCGCCCCGGGCCACCACGATCACGTCGACCTCGTCCCGCGCGTCCAGCTCCTGGACCGCCCGCACCACCTGGGGCACCGCGTGCACCCCCTGCACCGGGACGTTGCGCACCTCGAAGCGCACCGCCGGCCAACGGTGCCGGGCGTTCTCCAACACGTCCCGCTCGGCCGCCGACGCCCGCCCGCACACCAGCCCGATCAGCTGCGGCAGGAACGGCAGCGGCCGCTTGCGGTCCGCCGCGAACAGCCCCTCCGCGGCCAGCGACTTCCGCAACCGCTCCAGCCGCACCAGCAACTCGCCCGTGCCGACCGGGCGCAGCTCCGTCGCCCGCAGCGAGAGCTGACCCCGCGGCGCGTACCACTCCGGCTTGGCCAGCACCACCACCCGCGCCCCCTCCGCGACCACGTCCGCCACCGCGTCGAAGACCTGACGGAAGCAGGTGACCCCGACCGACACGTCGTGCGAGGGGTCCCGCAGGGTCAGGAACACCACCCCGGCCCCCGGCCGGCGCGAGATCTGGGTGATCTGGCCCTCCACCCAGACCGCGCCCAAGCGGTCGATCCACCCGCCGATCAGACGGGACACATCGCCGACGGGCAGCGGGTTCTCCGCGGACGTGGTGACAGCCATGCGCCGAGCGTATCGGCACCCGCCGACACCGGCCGCGCCCCGCTCCGGGTCGGGTCGGGTCGGTCCCGGGCCCAGCGCCCGGAAGCGGTCGACGGAGGCGGGAGCCCGCGCCCACCGGTGCTACCCGACGACCCCCGGGCCGGCTCCGGACCCCGCACCGTCCGGGCGCCCCCGCTGCACCCACAGCACCACCAGGCCCACCGCCAACCACACCGCGCCCACCAGCTGCGCGACGCCCGAGGCCTCCACGATCACCGCGACCGTCACCGCCGCCCCCAGCACCGGCACCAGCAGGTGCCGCCACCACACCACCGGCCCGCCGTGCCGTCGCACCACGAACCAGCCGACGACACTGGCGTGCAGCAGGGTGAACGCCGCCAACGCCCCCACGTCCACCACCGACACCAGCCGGTCCAGCCCGTCGTCCCGCCGCGCCGCCCACACCGCGGCGACCAAGGTGATCACCGCCGCCACCACCAGGGCCACCCGCGGCGTCCCGCCCCCGGTGCGGGCCAAGCCCCGCGGCAGCCGACGGTCCCGGGCCATCGCGAACAGCAGCCGCCCCGCCGCCGCCTGCCCGGCCAGGGCCGCGAACGCCGCACCGATCGCCTTGCTCACCGCCACCAGATCGTGCAGCCACGTCCCCACCGACGCGTCCACCGCGTCGTAGAAGGCCGCCCCCTGACGCCCCGGCTCCGCCGCCAGCTCCGCCGAGGAGACCGGCTGGAGCAGCGCCGCCAGGTACGTCTGCGCCACGAACAGCGTCCCCGCCACCACCAGGCACACCAGCACCGCCCGCGCCACCTTCGCCGAACCCCCGGTGACCTCCTCCGCGAACGAGGCGATCGCATCGAACCCCAGGTACGACAGCACCGCCACCGACACCGCGCCCAGCACCGCCGAGAACGCGAAACCGGTGTCCCCCGCGAACGGCGACCACCACCCCCGTTGCGCCCCGTCCCGGACCAGCACCACCACCGCGGCCACCACGAACACCGCGAGGACCACGATCTCCATCGCCAGCACCGCGAACCCCACCCGGGCCGCCGCCCGCACCCCCCACAGGTTCAACAGGGTGGTCACCACCACCGCGAGCGCCGTCCACACCCACTGCGACACCTCCGGGACCAACGCGTTCATCGCGATTCCGGAGAACAGGTACGCCACCGCGGGGATCAACAGGTAGTCGAGCATCGCCATCCACCCGGCGACGAACCCGGCCCCCGGCCCGAGCCCCGCCCGTGCGTACGCGAACACCGAACCCGCCTGCGGCACCACCCGCACCATCTGCGCGTAGCTGTACGCCGTGAACGCCATGGCCACCGTCGCCACCGCGTAGACCAGCGCGACCGCCCCGTGCGACCGGGCGTCCAGGGCCCCGAACACCCCGACCGGAGCCATCGGGGCGATGAACAGCAGCCCGTACACCACCAGGTCCCGGAAGCCGAGGGTCCGCCGCAGTCCATGCTCCGCGCCCGGCGCCTCCCGTCCTCCGCCCGCCGCACCGTCCGTGGCCATCGCACCGCCTCCGTCGCACCGAACGCCCGGAGCGGTCGACCCCCGTGCGCGCGGGGCCGTGCTCCGGCACGCCCAGTCTCCCGAAGCGGGCGCTCCGCGACCTGTCGGACGGGCCGTACGATGGTCCACATGACTGCTTCGCCAGCCCGCCGGGTCCTGCTCGCCGCCCCCCGTGGGTACTGCGCCGGTGTGGACCGGGCCGTGATCGCCGTCGAGAAGGCCCTGGAGCAGTACGGGGCCCCGATCTACGTCCGGCACGAAATCGTCCACAACAAGTACGTCGTCCAGACCCTGGAGCGGAAGGGCGCCATCTTCGTCGAGAAGACGGCCGAGGTACCTCCGGGCTCGATCGTCATGTTCTCGGCGCACGGCGTCGCCCCCGTGGTGCACGACGAGGCCGCCCAGGGCCGACTCGCCACCATCGACGCCACCTGCCCCCTGGTGACCAAGGTCCACAAGGAGGCGATCCGGTTCGCCCAGGAGGACTACGACATCCTCCTCATCGGACACGAGGGCCACGAGGAGGTCATCGGCACCTCCGGCGAGGCGCCCGACCACATCACCCTGGTCGACGGCCCCGAGGACGTCGCCAAGGTCGAGGTGCGCGACCCGTCCAAGGTGGTCTGGCTCTCCCAGACCACCCTCTCGGTCGACGAGACCATGGAGACCGTGGACGCCCTGAAGGACAAGTTCCCGCAGCTCATCTCGCCGCCCAGCGACGACATCTGCTACGCCACCCAGAACCGTCAGGTCGCCGTCAAGCAGATGGGCGCCGAATCCGACCTGGTCATCGTGGTCGGCTCGCGCAACTCCTCCAACTCCAAGCGGCTCGTCGAGGTGGCCCTCCAGGCCGGCGCCCGTGCCTCGTACCTGGTCGACTTCGCCAGCGAGATCGAGGAGGCGTGGCTGGACGGCGTCACCACGGTCGGCCTCACCTCCGGCGCCTCGGTGCCCGAGGTCCTGGTCGAGGAAGTGCTCGCCTGGCTCGCGGTGCGCGGCTTCGAGGACGTGGAACTGGTCAAGACCGCTGACGAATCGATCACCTTCTCCCTGCCGAAGGAACTCCGCCGGGACCTGCGTGCGGAGGCCGCTTCCCTGGTCAACGAGGGTGCGGAGGCCCGGCGACCCACCGTGTGACGGACGAGTCGGTGGCCGGGAGCAGTCATTCGGTGAGTGGCCCGCGCCCGCGGGCCGTACCGTAGGCCGCATGGAGATCTTCGGTGTGGACATCGGCGGCTCGGGCATCAAGGGCGCGCCCGTGGACCTGGACCGTGGCGACCTCGCGACCGAGCGGCACAAGGTCCTGACCCCGCAGCCCGCGACCCCGGACGCGGTGGCGGACGGCGTACGCGAGGTGGTGCAGCAGTTCGACTGGAAGGGCCCCGTCGGCATCACCTACCCCGGGGTGATCACCGACGGAGCCACCGTCCGCACGGCCGCCAACGTCGACAAGGGCTGGATCGGCGTCGACGCGCGGGCCCTGCTCTCCGAGCGGCTCGGCCTGCCGGTGACCGTGCTGAACGACGCGGACGCCGCCGGGGTCGCCGAGATGCGCTTCGGCGCCGGCCGGGGACGGGGCGGCACCGTGCTGCTGCTCACCTTCGGCACCGGCATCGGCAGCGCCCTGTTCCACGACGGGGTCCTCATCCCCAACTCCGAGCTGGGCCACCTGGAACTGCGCGGCCAGATCGCCGAGAAGCACACCTCCACCAAGGCCAAGGACGACCACGACCTGAGCTGGGAGCACTGGGCCCGCCGGGTCCAGCGGTACCTGTCCCACCTGGAGCTGCTGTTCTCGCCGGAGCTGTTCATCATCGGCGGCGGGGTCAGCCGCAAGGCCCACAAGTTCCTGCCGCTGATCGAGGGCATCCGCGCGGAGGTCGTCCCCGCGCACCTGGAGAACAACGCGGGCATCGTCGGAGCGGCCATGCGGGCCGCCGAGGTGGAAGCTGAACGGCGCACCGGTTGATTCCGCCCCGGCCCGGCGGGTGCACCCGCCGGGCCGGCACCGCGTCGGACGTGATGCCGCGCACCCTCGAACACACCCTCAAGGTCGACTCAAGGGCGTGTCCCGCTGGCCTCTCAGCACATAACCCGACCTAAGTTGGACCAGTGGAACAACCCAGGACGCGTCCCCCGCAGAACCGCTCGCGGCGCCCCGCGCCGCTCCCGCCCCAGGCGGGTCCGCACGGCCGCGGGGCCACCGCCCGCGGGCGGACCGGCGGCGGGCCGCCCCGTCGCCCCGTGCCCCTGGTCCGCCGGGTGCGCGCCCTGCCCAACCCGCGGCTGACCGGACTCGGCGGCGGCCTGTTCTGCATCGTCTCGATGGCCCTGTTGGGCGGCCTCGCCCAGGTCCTGTTCGACGGCTCCACGACCGTGTACGGGGTGCTGTTCCTCCTGCTCAGCGCGCTCACCGCGGTGTGGGTGCGCCCGGCGGAGCTGATCGCCGCACCGGTCTGCGTGCCCATCGCGTTCGCCGTGGGCGCCGTTCCCCTCGCCGAGGGCTCGGGCCCCGCGGCCCGGGCCATGGGGGTCTTCACCGTCCTCGCCCTGCACGCGGACTGGCTGTACGGGGGCACCCTGCTCGCGGGGCTGGTCGTGACCGTGCGCAAGGCCCGGCAGCTGGCCCGCCGGGCCGCGGCGGTCCGCGCCGCGAGGGCCGAACGCTCCGCCGCCCCGCCCGCCGGCAGGGCCCCGGCACCGCCGCGCTCCGCCGCTCCGCCGAGGGCCCGCCGCACCCCGGCGGGCCGGGGCGGCCGGCCCGCCCCGCAGCGCGCCCCCGGCCCCCGGCGCCGCACGGTCTGAGCCGGCGCCCGCCACCCCGTCGGCCGGGCGCGACACCCCGTAGACTGTGGGATCGGCCCGCGCACCGGGACCCCGCCGGGGACCGGGAGACCAGGCCCTCCACCCACGCCTCTCGTACGGGAAGTCGCAACGTGTCGCTCACGATCGGAATCGTCGGTCTGCCCAACGTCGGCAAGTCGACCCTGTTCAACGCCCTGACCAAGAACGACGTGCTGGCGGCCAACTACCCGTTCGCCACGATCGAGCCGAACGTCGGCGTGGTCGGCGTCCCCGACCCCCGGCTCGGCAAGCTGGCCGAGGTCTTCTCCTCGCAGCGCCAGCTCCCGGCGACCGTCGACTTCGTCGACATCGCGGGCATCGTCCGCGGCGCCAGCGAGGGCGAGGGCCTGGGCAACAAGTTCCTCGCCAACATCCGCGAGTCCGACGCGATCTGCCAGGTCATCCGGGCGTTCAAGGACGAGAACGTCGTGCACGTCGACGGCAAGGTCTCGCCGAAGGACGACATCGAGACGATCAACACCGAGCTGATCCTCGCCGACCTCCAGACCATCGAGAAGGTCCTGCCCCGGCTCCAGAAGGAGTCCCGGATCAAGAAGGACGTCCTGCCGAAGGTCAAGGCCGTCGAGGCCGCCCAGGAGATCCTGGAGTCGGGGCAGACCCTGTTCGCCGCGGGCATCCGCCAGGGCACCGAGGCCGCCGAGCCGCTGCACGACCTGCACCTGCTCACCACCAAGCCGTTCCTGTACGTCTTCAACGTGGACGAGGACGAGCTGACCGACGAGGCCTTCAAGGACGAGCAGCGCGCCCTGGTCGCCCCCGCCGAGGCGATCTTCCTGAACGCCAAGCTGGAGGCGGACCTCGCGGAGCTGGACGAGGAGGAGGCCCTCGAACTCCTCCAGTCCGTCGGCCAGGAGGAGCCCGGCCTGGCCACCCTCGCCCGGGTCGGCTTCGCCACCCTGGGCCTCCAGACCTATCTGACGGCCGGCCCGAAGGAGGCCCGCGCCTGGACCATCAAGAAGGGCGCGACCGCTCCCGAGGCCGCCGGGGTGATCCACACGGACTTCCAGAAGGGCTTCATCAAGGCCGAGGTCATCTCCTTCGAGGACCTGGTCGAGACCGGCTCGGTCGCCGAGGCCCGCGCGAAGGGCAAGGCCCGCATGGAGGGCAAGGAGTACGTGATGCAGGACGGGGACGTGGTGGAGTTCCGTTTCAATGTGTGATCGCGCGCATACTGCACGTTAGGCGTTGAGTCAAACGCGCAAGTCAGAAGGGGTCGGGCTCTGTCGAGTCCGACCCCTTCGTCATCACCGTGCTGGATGGATGCTGGATATTCTGACGTGTGGTCAGCAGCAATCAGGTGTCGTAAACGGTGGACCGGTGGCCCACGTGAACGACCCAGACCACCAGTTCCCCGTTGTCGATCGCGTAGACGACGCGGTAGTCGCCGACCCGCAGTCGGCGGCGATCTGGCTGGGAAACGAGTGCGGTGGTGTTGAAGCCGAGCGGGTCGCTTTCCAGTTCGGTCAGTTTGGCCAGGATGCGCAGCGCCATGTCGCGAGGGATCTTCCGAAGTTCGGCCTGCGCCTCGGGGCGGAAGACGGTTCGGTACTCACTCACTGCGCGCCAGCGTCTCCCTCATGATGTCCTCGATCGGGATGCCGGGTGCGGGGTTTGCCATGCGCTCGTCGATGATCCGATTGATTTCGCGCTCTTCCCACTCCTGGTACTTGCGCAGCACCTCGATGGAGACGACTGCGGCGACTTCCTTGCCGCGGCGCGTGATCACCGTGGGTACATCGTCGCGGTCCGCGCGCTCCACGACCTCCGCCAGGTGGGCGCGCACGTCACGGATGGACTCTATGGGCAGCGGCTGCGTCATGCGCTCAAGCGTACCGAGTGTCCTATGTGTACACAATGGTGGGGGCGGAGCGGGCCTCTGTGTTGTGGCTGCGCGTGCTGGATGTGCTGGATGAACCCACACTGTGTTGGATCGGTGCTGGATACTCTCTCCCAGAGGAGCGTTTCCACAGGTCAGAGCGTTGCGTATGACGTTCCGGTCCAACGTGTAGCCGGTCCGTGCCGTACGTGCGGAACCGAGGCGGACGTGCACGTCGGAAGGGGTCGGGCTCCAGGGGAGTCCGGCCCCTTCGGGGTCTGCTCCCCTCGGGCCGGTGCGCGTGCCGGGTGGCCCGCCCCGTCGGAGGGCGGGCACCCGAAGGGGAGGTGCCCGCGCTCGTCGCGGGCGGGTCAGCCCGGGGAGACCGAGCGCTGCGCGGGGGTGCGGGGGAGGGTGCGGGCGCGGGCGGGTCGGGGGGCATCGAGGCCGCGTTCGGCCCGTTCGGCGGCCAGGTAGGCCACCGAGGCCAGGGTGACGTGGCGATGCCACCCCGCGAACGAACGGCCGACGAAGTCCCGGATGCCCACGCGATCGGCGCGCGCGACGCCGTGCCGCTCCACCTGACGGCTGAGCCCGATGAGGTGCACCAGGGCGGCATGGTCAGCCGTCGTCATATCGGAGAGCCAGAGTTCGTCCGGCCACCGGATGCCGCCGCGGCCCACCCCGAGTAGGAGCAGGTCCCGACTGTCGCGGGCCCGTTCGGCGGTGTCGAACGCGACCGGAAGGCGGACCCGTACGGCGGCGACGAGTTCGACGGTGCCCGGGTCGGAGGGGGCGATCCGCGGCACCTGCCTGCGGTGGCTCTTGGCGAACTGGGCGATCTGCGCCGCCTGGAGCGGGTTCTCGCCCCAACCGGGCAGCGCCGGATCGTCGGGCAGCAGCCAGGTGTCACTCGCGATCCGGGTGAGGTGGGGCAGGCCCGCCGCGGTGAGTCGGCTCACCATCTTGATGCCGTCGAGTCGTTCCGCGTTCAGGATCACCGGCCGTTGCGGGAGGCGCATCCGGGCGGCGGTCTCCCGGTAGGCGCTCACCATCGAGTCCTCCGGGGCCGGGTCCGGTGCGGCCGCGCGGACGGAGGACGGCAGGGCGTCCGGGCGACCGGTGCGGTGCAGTCGCGAGGGCAGGTGCAGCCACCAGTTCAGCGGACTCGCGGAGTGCGGGGACACCCCCCAGACCCCGATCGCCTGCTGTGCGGTGACGGCCTGGCCGTGCTCCGAGGAGAACGTGCGGGTCACGCCGACGGAGTGGGTCCCCGACTTGGGGATGACCATGGGGTGCAGGACACAGGCCCGGGGCGGCTGCCGGCGAACCAGGTGGCGGCCCAGCGCCTCCCGCATCGGGTTCCACTCCCAGGTGGAGTCGTTGATGAAGTGGTGCAGCCCCTGGTCGTTGACCTCGTCGCCGAGGTAGGCGGCGATGTTCCGCACCGACTTCCTGCCGGAGGCGCCCAGGAGCCCGCGCAGGTACATCAGGCACTTGCGCCGCTGGTCCGCTCGGGGGAGTGCGCTGAACACCACCGGTGACAACTCCGCCAGGGCCCGGTCGATGGCGACCTGACGCGTCGGGTCGGGAACGGACCGGTGCACGGTGCCGTGCTGCGCGCGGAGTTGCGTGGACTCTTCTTTCGTCAGATGCATACCACTCCTCCTGTCATGCGGTGCACTGAATTCCAGGGGCGGTCGGCCGCGGGTTTCTGCGGCGGGCCGTGCGGACGCGGCCCGTTGGTGAAGGGCTGGGGTGAAGGGCTGGGGATTCCGGGGGCGTGCGGGGGTGGGAATTGCGGCACTCGGAAAGGGGAATCGGGCGACTTCCCCGCAGGGGGATTCCGGGCGGGGAACGGGTGGGCGCCCCGCGGCGGCGCCGCGGGGCGCCGTGGCGTGCAGCGGGCCCGTACGGACGGGAGGGCGGTCGCTCGACGGCGCGCCCCCGGTCGGGGGGCGGCGGTCGGTGAGCGCGCCGTCCCCCCGACCGCGGGCGCGGGGTGCCGTGCTCGGGTGCGGGTGGGCGCCGGACGGGCGGGGGCGTCCGCCGGGCGGGCACGGGGGCTTGCCGGACCGGCGGGTGGGGGTGGTGGTCGGGTCACCCCGGCAGGGGATTCCTAGGGGGTGGGGGGTGATCCCCGCCGGTGGCCGGGGCGCGGACCGGAAGGGGGGCGGCGTCCCTCGACGGTCGAGGGCAGGAGGGACTCCGGGCCTCGCCCGGGAACGTCGCCACGAGCTCTCGGGCGAAACGTTTCCGCTCGGTCCGTTCCCGTCGTGTGCCGTGCTCCTGCATGAATCCCCCAGTGTTCCGATCCCGCACGGAGTGGTCGAAGTGCGGGGTGCGGGATCGGTGCCCGTCGCGGGAAATGCGCGGGTGGCTTCGATTTCGGTCGGGTAGATGTATGACTTCTTGAAGTCAAACGCACGGGCCATATGCGGCGCAAGTGGGGTCGCCGGTCAGCTGGTCATGAGCAAGGTCAGACCTGTCATCTGCGCAGCATTTTCTGCGGAACCGGTAATGAACTCGGAGAACGACGAGGTGGGGCGCCCTTTCCGCAGCGCCGGTTCCCGCACCGGCACGGCGCGGACGTGGGCGGACGGGGCGGCGGGGGCGGTGCGGTGCGTCCGGCGCTCCGAGGGCCGCTCCCGGGAAGGGCGGGGCCGGCCGAGCGCCACGGAGCGGCCGTGGGCGCGTCCCCCGCAGCGGGCCGCGCCCACGGCCGCTGACCTCATCAGTCAGCTTCGGTCATCACTGGTCATCTCCGGTTGGCGAGATGACCGGAGGAGTGACCGGAACATCAGGACCTGACCCGGGGCGTGTCGGACCGCGAGGACGCCTCCGCCCGGCTGAGCCCGTTCCCCCGGCGACCTCCGTGACCGGGCCCGCGGCAGCTCAGCCGTGCGCGACCTGACCGGCCGTCGTACCGGCCGCCCCCCCCGGGAGGCGTCGGGGGCGGGGCCGGGTGGTGCTGACGACCGACGGGGTGCCGCGGCCCGTCCGGTCAGGCCCGGGCGGGCCGCGGCACGCCGGTGAGGACGTCGGCCAACAGGGTGTCGAGGACCCGCACGCCGCCGCGGGTGAGCACCGACTCGGGATGGAACTGCACTCCGGCGAAGTGCGTTCCCCGCAGGGCGTGCACGTCGCCGGTGTTCAGCAGACCCCGCTGCTGCGGGGTCATGCTGCCGGGCTGGGCGGTGAACGCGACGGGCATGCCGAGGCGTGCGCAGCCGTCCCGGAGCAGGGCGACGTTCTCCACCGGCTCCCGGCGCTGGGCGGGGGCGAAGGGCCGCAGGAAGTACTCCTGCACGTCGTGCACGAGGAGCGCCGCACGGTCCGGACGCACCGTCCACCGGGCGGTGTTGGGGGGCAGGTCGGCTTCGCCGGGCAGTGGGTAGCCGGCGATCCGGGGAATCCCGGACATGGTTGGTCCTCTCAGGTCGGGCTCAGGCGCCCAGGGCGGCGCCGCCGTCCACGGTCAGGTGGTGCAGGGTGATGTGCCCGGCCCGGTCGGAGAGCAGGAACAGCACCGCGTCCGCGACGTCCTCGGGCTGTGCCGTCCTGCCGAGCGGGACTCCCACCCGGAAGGCGTCGGGGTCGCCGCGCAGGGTCCGGGTGCGCCCCTCCTCGTCCCGCCACATCGACCAGAGCATCGGGGTCTCGGTCGACCCGGGTGCCACCACGTTGCACCGGATGCCGTACCGGGCGACCTCCAGGCCGAGCGACTTGGTGAACATGGCCGCCGCAGCCTTGGACGCGCCGTAGCCGGCCATCTCCGCCCGCGGGGTCGTGGCCGCGTTCGAGGCGATGGTGACCAGCGCGCCCCGGCGGCGCGGCACCATCCGGTCCACCACGGCGCGGGACACGTGGAACACCCCGCCCGCGTTCACCGCGAACATGTCCGCCCAGTCGCGGGCGCTGGTCTCGCGCACCGGCCCGGTCCGCAGCAGCCCGGCGGAGTTGACCAGGTACCCGATGGGCCCCACCCGCTCCTCCACCGCCGCCACGACCGCCCCCACCGAGGCGGGGTCCGTAACGTCGGCCGGGTGGGCCGTCACCGGAAGGCCGGCGCGGCGCAGCCCGTCGACGCGTGCGTGCAGCACGTCGGCCTCGCGGTCCACGGCGGCGACCCGGGTGCCCCGGCCGGCCAGGGCGCGGACCACGGCGAGTCCGATGCCGCCGGCGGCCCCGGTCACGAGGGCCACCTCCTCGCCCCCCGGGTCGGTGTCCGGTCCCCGCGGTGTCACCGCGGTCGTCCTTCCGCCGCGCGGTGCGGCGCGGACGGGTCGCCCTCGCCCCAGACGCTCAGCACCTCGACCGCCTGCTCGACGGTGAGCCGGGGGTCGCACAGGCTCGTGTAGTCCTTCTCGACCAGGTCGACCTCCCGCTCGTCGCGCACGCACTCGGTGACCCGGTCCGGAGTGGTCTCCAGGTGGACGCCGCCGGGGAAGGCCCCGGCGGCGAGCAGCACCGCACGGAACTCGCGCACCTCGCTCCGGAGGGTCCGCAGGTAACGGGTCTTGCGCCCGCCGGGCGTGACGACGGTGTTGCCGTGCATGGGGTCGGTCATCCACACCACCGGGTGTCCCGCGGAACGCACCGCGGCCACCAGCCCGGGGAGCCTCTGCGACACCGTTCCGGCGCCCATCCGGACGATCAGGGTCAGACGCCCCGGGCGGCGGTCGGGGTCGAGGACGGCGCACAGCCGCAGGAGTTCGGCGGCCTCGATGCGCGGGCCGATCTTGACGGCCACCGGGTTGACCACCTGCGCCAGCAACCGCACGTGGGGGCCGTCCGGTTGCCGGGTGCGCTCCCCGATCCACGGCCAGTGGGTGGAGGCGAGCAGCAGTTCGCCGTCGCCGGTGGCCCGGACCAGCGGGAGTTCGTAGTCCAGCACCAGGGCCTCGTGGCTCGTCCACACCGGGCGTTCCACGCGGGTCGGGTGCCCCCAGCCGAGCCCGGTCAGGATGTCGCCGGCAGCCCGGTACCCGCTCATCAGGCGCAGGGGGTCCGGGGCCCGTTCCTCCGGGCCCGGGCCGTTGACCAGGTGGCCGCGGAAGACCGCGAGTTCCGTGCCGTTCCGGGTCTCCGTCGGCCGGGAGCGGGGCTTGGCGAACTGGCCCGCGATCCGCCCCACCCGCACCACCGGCCGGCGTCCCCCCAGCTTGAGGGTGCCGGCGAGGACGTCCAGCACCGCGGCCTTCCGGGCCACCGCCGCGGTGCCGCACTCCGCCGGGTCCTCGGCGCAGTCCCCGGCCTGCACGACCTCGGCGGCCCCGGCACTGACCAGGGCCAACTGCGCGTGCAGGACGCGCACGTCGGCGGCGTGGACGAGGCCGGGGCGGGCGGCCAGGAGACCCCGCACCCGCCGCACCTGTTCCCGGTCCTCCCAGGCGGGCTGTTGTCGTGCTTCTTCCATCGGGACCGATAGCAATTCCCTGGTCAATTCCTGCTCCAGTTTTTTCGCGTGGCGCTCCACGGGCGGCGGTGGCGTTTTTTCGCCCCTACCGGATTCGGGCGATCGACGTGCTCGGGTGACGTGGGAGACGAGCGGGTGACGACGGCCCAACCCTGACGCGGGGAAGCGGGGTCGAACAGGGTGCGGTGGTCCGGTTCGTCAGGTCAGCGAATGTCTGTCAATTCCACGCGACCGGCCGAAAGCGGCCGACGTCGAGGGCGGTGGACCACGGAGAAGGGAATTGCGCGGCGCGGTCGTGACGGCGACGGGAACGATGCGTCGCCGCCCCGGCTCAGACGTCCAGGCCGAAGGTGCGCAGCCGTTCGTCGCTCACCATGGCGATCTTCGGTTCGGGGCGCAGGCCCCGGACCAGCGCGCCGGCCACCTGGAGCGTGCGCAGGGTCTGGTACTCGATCGCGTCCAGGTTGTCCTCGGTGACGCTGTTCGCCTCGTGCCGGGAGATGGTGCCGGTGCCGTACGGCGCGCCGTTCCCCGGTTGGTGCAGCACGGCGGCGGCCGAGCCGTTCGGCACGATCACCGCGCCCCAGTGGCAGAAGGCGTTGTGCAGGGCGAGGATCGCGGCCTGTTGGCCCGCGTGCGGCATCGAGCCGGAGGCGAAGGCGGACACCGCCTTGTTCATCAGCCGGCCCGGGATGGCCACCGGCCCGGTGTGGTCGATGAAGTTCATGATCTGTGGGGCGGGCAGGCCGTAGTGGACCGGCGTCCCGACCATGATGGCGTCGGCCCACACCAGGTCCTCCAGCGCGGCCTGAGGGACGTCGGCCGTGTCCGCGTTCAGCGCGTCGTAGGCCGGGCGGTCCAGGACCATCGGGTCGGGCAGTTCGGCTGCCTTGCGCACCCGGACCTCGGCGCCCGCCTCCAGTGCCGTCTTCGCGGCCTTCTCCACGAGCTGGTAGGTGTTTCCGCTACGGGAATGGAAGAGCAGCGTGAGATGGGTCAAGGGAAACACTCCTTGTCGACCTGTGCGGACGGGACGGCGTGCCACGAGCAACAGCAGCATGCAGGTTCCGGAATGGTGCAAACAGTTCCGTTCCGATGATCTGTCAGGTCCGTTCGGCTTCACCCGCACCCCGTCGGCGGAAACGCGTCGGGGAATCCGGTCGAGGAAATGCGGAAGAAGGGCGGGGGCGCGCCGATCGCCTTCCGGGCCGGCTCCGAGCGCGACCGCGGAAGCTGACAGACATTCCTTCTCCGGGATGTGGGGACGCCCTTTCCGGTGCTCTACTCTCCCCATGTCCGACATGCGAAAGAGCCATGGCCTCCCGGTCGATCCGGCCGACCTCCCCTACGCGTTCGCCGACGCCTTCAACGCCCGGGACGTCGCCCTGCTCGACCAACTCTTCGTCCCCGAGGGGATGCACGTGCGGCAGCCGGGCAGCACCTCGTCCGGGGCGGAACGGCGCGCCGCGCTCCCGGTGGTGGTCCGCGACCGGGTACCCATCAGGGTGGAGCTGCGCCACGTCTACGTGGTGGGCGACACGGCCCTGTTGATCAACGACTACGTCCACGACGGCCCCGGGGCCGACGGCCACCACGTGCACGTCGAGGGCACCGCCACGGACATCGCCCGCCGGGGCGGCGACGGGGTCTGGCGCTACGTGATCTCCAACCCCTCCGGCACCTCCTGACCGGACCCCGCGCACGGGGGCGGGCCGGCCCCGCGGCCGGGGCCGGCCCGAGCTCACTCGAACGACATCCGGACGGTGCCGTTGCCGACGTCCGTCGCGGGGAGCCGTTCCAGCGTGATGCCGAACCGCTTCCCGTAGACCTCGCGCACCTCCGCCTCGTCGAGGAGGCGGCGGGTGTACCGCTCGTCGCCCACCACCTCGGTGAACCGGTCGCCCTTCAGCGTGACGCGTCCCCCGTCCGTCGGCAGCGAGCAGAACAGGTTCTGGAGGAACGGGGAGTCCGGTGCCGTCCGGTACCACCACAGCGTGGGGCCGAAGTCCGCCACGGAGCAGGGCACGTCGTACACCCGGTACTGGAGCGCGCCGTTCGCGCTCACGTCCGAGCCGCCGTCGGCGGCCGGCACGATCCGGTACTCGCCGTGCGGGTCGGTCTGCGGGTCCCGCGTCCCCAGGTCCAGCGGGAAGCGGCTGTTGCGTCCGAAGCCGACGTCCACCAGCCAAGCGCGCCCCTCCAAACGCACCTTCAGCGCCAGGTGGCACAGCGGGGCCGTCAACTCGCCCTTGATCCAGACCCGGCCTGGCATCAGGGAGACCTCGTAGCCGAGCGCCGTCAGCAAGTGGGAGAGCGCCGGGTTGAGCTCGTAGCACCCCCCTCCGCGGCGCTCGATCACGACCTTGTCGACGGAGCGTTCGTCCATGTGGATCTCTTCGCCGAGGTGGTACCCGAGGTTCTCGAAGGGCACCGAGTACAGGTGGCGCGACTGGATTCCGCGCAGCCCCTCCAGGTCGGCGGTGGCGGGGCGCTGCGCGGCGATGCGGTCGAGATAGGCCGTGACCATGGAATCGGCGAGCATGTGGACGGTCCTCCTACGGGTGAGTGGCGAATCGGGGGAAGAGCGCGGCGGCGTTGCCGAACTCGATGCACTCCCGTTCCCGCGCGGTGAACCCGCCGCGGTCGACGACGTGACGACTGCCCGCGGCGGAGAACGACTCGGGCATGAACGGGAAGTCCGAGCCGACGAGCAGCCGCTCGACCCCGGCGAAGGCGCGCACCGAGGGGAAGGCGTGCGGATCGCCGATCATGGCCGTGTCGCCGTAGAGGCGCCGCAGGTAGCCGACGGGGTCCTCGGGCAGCCGCTCGGCGAGGTCGGCGCGGATCAACGGACCGCAGGCCAGCCGGGCCGCGTAGTAGGCGATGCCGCCGCCTCCGTGGGAGAGGATGACGCGCAGCCCGGGATGGCGGTCCAGGGTGCGGTGGTAGAGGAGCTGCGCGGCCAGCCGCACCGTCTCGAACGGGAACTCGCAGAGCGACAGGGGCAGGTCGAACGAGGGCTGCGCCACGGGGGGAGCCGTCGGGTGGACGAAGAGCGGCGTGCCGCGACGGGCGGCCTCCGCGTGGAAGGCGTCCAGCGCGGGATCACCGACGTACACCCCGCCGTAGTTGGTCACCAGCGCGGCGCCGTCCAGCCCCAACACGTCAGCACTGTAGGTGAGTTCCGCGATCGATTCGTCCACGTGCGGCAGCGGCAGCACGGCGAAGGCCCCCAGCCGACCGGGGTGCGCGGCGACCAGTTCGGCGAGGAACTCGTTGACCCGCCGGGCGAACCGGGCGCCGATGGCCGGGTCCACGGCGGGCACTCCGGGCCAGACGTTGACCACCGCGGCCCGGATGCCCTGGCGGTCCATCATGTCGAGGCTGGTCCCGATGTGCCACGCCGGCCGGTCGACGCCCGGCAGCGTGGACGCGAACCCGAGTCTCCTCAGCTCCGAGACGTAGAATTCCGGAAGGACGTGGTGGTGCACGTCGATGGCCCGCGCCCAGGCCGGACCCGGATCCGTCGAATCCCCGGAAACCGCCATGTCGTTCGTCTCCATGACATCCCCTGAAAGGCATTGCCCGGTTCGACCGGGCACTTCGGCGCAACGCTACGCATTCCGTCGAAGGGCGTCACAGGGCAAGCGGTGAGTTTGTCACCTCGTTCTTCCCCGAGCCGCATTTTCGATTGCCGGTGCCACGGAGTTGACACTTGTTCCGGAGACGTGTGGATGTCCTCCTTCGGGCCGCATACCTTTCGATCGGAGCTGTCGTATCCGAACGCCGTGCGCCGCTCCGCCCGGAACGTTCGCGCGGCGAGGACCTGAAATGAGTCACCATGGACAGTCGTGCAGTCGCAGCAGTCCGTGCCGGTGGCGCGGTCGGAATCCTCGGCACCGGTTCCTGCGTGCCCGGCAACGTCGTGACCAACGACGACGTCGGAGCCCGGGCCGGAGTGACGGACGCATGGATACGGGAGCGGACCGCCATCCGCGAACGCCGGTGGGCCAAGGCGGACGAGGCCACCTCCGACCTGGCGGTGGTGGCCGGCCGTAGGGCGCTGGACCGGGCCGGGGTGAGCGCCGCCGACGTCTGCCTCGTGCTCGTCGCGACCTCCACGCCGGACTCGCCGCAGCCCCCGACCGCCGTGGCGGTGGCCGCCGAACTGGGCGTGCCGGCCGGTGTCCCCGCCTTCGACCTGAACGCGGTGTGCAGCGGCTTCGTCTTCGCCCTGACCACGGCCGAACGACTGATCAGGAACACCAGGGGCCACGCCCTCGTCATCGGCGCCGACATCTACTCCCGCACGCTCGACCCCACCGACCGGCGCACCGTGGTGCTCTTCGGCGACGGCGCCGGAGCGGTGGTCCTCGGACCGGTCCGGGGCGGCGGGGTCCTCGCGACCCGGCTCGCCAGCTTCCCCGAGCAACGGGACCTGATCCGGGTGCCCGCCGGCGGCTCCCGGACGCCCGCCACCACGGCCACCCTCGCACAGGGGCTCCACTACTTCGCGATGGACGGGCGGGCGGTGCGCCGCTTCGTCGAGACACGGGTCGGCCCCCTGCTGCGGACCTTCCTGGACACCCACCTCGGGACGTCCGGCGCGGCGCCCGTGCACTTCGTGCCGCACCAGGCCAACGGCAGGCTCACGGCGGCGCTCGCCGCGGAACTCGGCTTCCCGCCCGAGCGGACCCACTCCACGGTCGAGCAGTACGGCAACACCGGCGCGGCCTCCGTGGCGGTCACCCTGGACCGCGCCGCCGCCCGCCTGCGCCCGGGGGACCGGGTCGTCCTCGCGGGATTCGGCGGCGGCATGTCCGCCGCATTCGCCCTCGTCGAATGGTGAGCCCACGGACACCGGAACGCACCGCCGCACCACGCGACCTGACGAATCCACCGGCCGTTTCCTTGTGGGCCCGAAGCGCTCCGGAGAGGATTTCGCCATGACTCCAGGAAAAGGAAAGTCCCCCCTCTTCGAAGTGAGCGTCACCTCCCGCGTCGCCCGGTCGGCCGATTTCGCCTATTCCGTGGTGAGTGATCTCCCGCGCTGCCACGAATGGAGCGCGGAATGCACCGGCGGCACCTGGATCCGCGGTGAACCCGCGGCCATCGGCTCGGTATTCCTCGGCCACAACTTCCGGAACACCGACGTGGTTTCCTGGGCTCCGGTGGTCCGGGGGACGTGGACCACGACGGCCCGGGTGGTGGCGGCCGAGCCGGCCCGCCGCTTCGCCTGGGCGATGTGCACCCGGGACGGCCGCGTCCAGGACAGCGTCTGGAGCTACGCCCTGCGCCCCGCCGAGGGCGGGACCGCACTCACCCACCACTTCCGGATGGGCGAACCGACCGAGGGCATCCGGGGCATCACCGCCGGCATGACCGATGACGAGCGCACCAGGTTCTCCGCGGAGTGGCACGAGAAGCTCCGCGCCGACATGACCGCCACGCTCGACCGCCTCACCACGGTGATCGAAGGCGCCTGACGCACCGCCCGAACCGTCCACCCGCCACCGGCAGATCGAGGTCGACGCATGTTCCTCCAGCGCATGGGAAACCGTGGCATCAGGCTGGGCACCCTCTTCGAGCGCGCAGCCTCCCGGCACCCGGCGAACGTCCTGCTCCTCGACCGGGAACTGGACATCGCCCCGGGCCGCGGGCGCATCATGACCGTGACCGAGGTCGCCGACCTCGTGGACGACTTCGGCTCCCGGTTGTGGCGGGCGGGCGCGCGGCCGGGCGACCACGTCGTGGTCCACAAGCGCAACGCGTTCGACATCACCCTCCTCGCGATCGCCGCCGCGCGGATCGGCGCCGTGCCCGTCCTGCTCTCCCCGCACCTCGACGGCGGGACCGTCACCGCGCTGCTGCGCCGGGTCGAGCGCCCGTTCCTGATCACCGACGCGGAGAAGCTGACCGGGGAACTCCCCCCGGAGGTGCACGCGCTCAGCCGCCGGGTGCTGCTGGCCTCCGGCACCGCCGAACACGCCACCCCGCTCGCCGAACTGGCCGGCGCGCCGCGGATACCTGCCATGGCGATGCCGCCCGAGCACCCGACCCTGGTCACCCACACCTCGGGGACCACCGGACTGCCCAAGCTCGCCGTGCACAGCTCCTTCGGCCTGGAGGCCCGCTACCGGCCGCAGTCCCTGGCCACCGCCTTCCTGCGCCGGCGCGAACCCGTCGCCATCCACGTGTCGTTCGTGCACTCGCGGCTGTTCACCGCGCTCGCCATCGCCCTGCTCAGGGGCTTCCCCGTGCTGCTGCTCGCCGACGCCGAGCCGCGCCGCACCGCCGCGCTGTTCGCCACGCTGCGGCCGGCCGTCCTGGAGGCCCATCCCAACACCTACCTGAGCTGGGAGGAGATGGCGGACGACCCGCTGCAACCCCTGGCCAACGTCAAGCTCTTCAGCAGCACCTTCGACGCGCTGCACCCGCGCACGGTGCGGACCCTGATCGGGGCCTCCCGCCGACGCTCGGCCCGCTTCGGCCAGATCTACGGGCAGAGCGAGATCGGCCCCAGCGTGGCCCGGTCCTACGGCAGGCACCGCTCGCCCGACGCCGACGGGCGCTGCGTCGGCATGCCCTTCCCGGGCATGACCAGGGTGCGGGTGGTCAGCCGCGACGGCCGGCGGCCCACCGCCGCCTCCCCGGGACACATCGAGATCAGCAGCGACGGACGCATCCGCACCTACCTGGGCGAGCAACAGCGCTTCGACGGACAGGCCGCCGAGGAGTGGTGGCGGATGGGCGACCTGGGCTACCGCACCCGCTGGGGCTGTCTGCACCTCACGGACCGCGAAGTGGACGAGATCCCGGGCTTCGGCAGCACCCTCACGGTGGAGGACCGGCTGCTGACCCGGCTCCCGGAGCTGTCCGAGGTGGTGATCGTCCCCGTCGACGGGGGTCCGCCCCGCCCGGTCGTGTGCACCGCGGACGACCGGCCGCTGGACGGGGCCGCCTGGCGCGCCGCCGTGGTGGACCTGCCACGGATGACCGCTCCGGTGCACTGGCGACGGGCGGACCTCCCGAAGACCGGCACGACCAAGGTCAGGCGGCTGGAACTGGCCCGCCTCCTCGCCGACCGCGACCCCGGGCAGGACCCGCGATGACGGAGATCGTGGTCGCGGGCGCCGGCATCGGCGGCCTCGCCGCGGCCCTCGGCCTCGCCGCCGCGGGGCACCGGGTGGTCGTCTGCGAGCGCAACGCGGACTTCACCGAACTCGGCGCCGGCATCCAGCTCGCCCCCAACGGACTGCACGCCCTCGCCGCCCTGGGGCTCTCCGACGAGGTCCGCCGGATCGCCGTGCCCGTCGGGGAACTCCGCTTCATGGACGGGGTGTCCGGCGCGCACGTCGTCAGCATGCCCCTGGACGAGCGCTACCGCGCCCGCTTCGGCAACCCCTACGTCGTGGTGCACCGGGGGGAGCTCTACCGGCTGTTGTTGGACGCCTGCCGGGGCGAGCGCCGGATCGTGCTGCGGCCGGCGAGCCCGGTGCACGGCTACGCACCGGAGGGCGACCGGGTACGGGTGCGGCTGGGGACGGGGCGGGAACTGGTGGCGGACGCGCTCATCGGCGCCGACGGACTGCACTCGACGGTGCGCGCACAACTCGTCGGTGACGGGGAACCGCGCACCGCCGGCATCACGGTCTACCGCTCGATCGTGCCCGTGGAGCGCGTGCCCGGGGAGCTGCGCAGCCGCTCCGTCACCTGGTGGGCGGGGCCGGGCCGGCACTTCGTGCACTATCCGATCGCCGGCGGGCGCTACCTCAACCTGGCCCCCAGCGCGGAGAACCGGCCGGCCGGGACCTTCTCCGGACGCCCGGTGGCGGCCTCCGAGGTCCAGGAGGAGTTCGCCGCCCTGTGCCCCGGGGCCCGCCGGTTGCTCCGCCTCGGGACCGAGTGGCGGGCCTGGGTCCTGGTCGACCGGGAACCCGTGGCGGTCTGGACCGACGGCCGGGTGGCCCTGCTCGGCGACGCGGCCCACCCGATGCTGCACTACGCGGCGCAGGGGGCCTGTCTGGCCCTGGAGGACGCCGTGGTCCTCGCCGGGCTGTTGCGCTGCGCGCCCGAGCGGATCGGCGCCCGCCTGCTCCGCTACAACGCGGTGCGCCGGGGGCGCACCGCGCGGGTGCACCGGCTGGCACGTGCCAGCATCGGGCTCTGGCACGCCCGGGACGAGGCGGCGAGGGCCCGCAACGCGGCGCTGGGCGCGATGTCGGCGGGCGACCTCCACACGTACGTGGCCTGGTTGCACGGGGAACGGGACTTCGACACCGGGGGAGGAGGCGAACCGGAACCCGGGGGAGCGGCGCGCCGCGCGGTCGCGGCCGCCGACGCCGAGTGACCGGCCCGCCGGGCCGCACCCCGGCGGGCCGGTGGGGACCGCGCGCCGGACCGTCGTCCGACGCGCGGAAGCCACTACGGGCCCGGAACGTGCGGTGCGCCCCGCTCAGGCCGTCCGTCCGCGCCCCTGCCCCACCGGCTCGGGACGCACGGGGGACGGGTGTTCGCCCTCGCTCCGGTCCCCCCGGGAGGGGGCGCCGCCGCGGCGCACCCCGCCGGCCGCTTTGAGGGTCGGGAACTGTCTGCGCAACTGCTCGTTGAGGCCGTGCAGTCGGGTGGCGTCGCAGCTGGGCGGCGAGTGGAGGACCCGGGGCGCCCCGTCGTCCGTGCCGAAGTCCACGAGCTTGAGGAGCCGCAGGGCCTCCCGCTCGTTGCCGTACTTGGCCAGGTGGTAGCCGAGGCAGGACAGGACGCGCCCGCCCAGACAGCGGTCGTCCGCGAGGGCGGAGGCGCGCAGGGCGCCCAGCAGGTAGCGCTGGGCGCGGGCGTACTGGTCCTGCTCCTCCGCCAACCACCCGGCGAGCTGGGCGAGTTCGGCGATGGCCCGGTACAGGCGACGCCCGGACGGCACGTCGTAGGCGGTCTTCGCGGCGAGTTGGAGCGCCCACCGCAGTTCGTGCACCACGAGGTTCAGCGCCAGGGAGCGGTTCCGCGTGATGTCCAGGGTCGGCAACCGGCCGATGCGGTCCGTGAACACGTCGAGGATCTCGGCCGTGAGCTCGACCCCTTCGGTTCGGGCGGAGCCGGGATGGACCTCCGCGGTCAGCCATCCCACGGCGAGGGAGACCAGCACGGAGCCGGGCACCGGTTCGCCGGGCGAGGGGGCGGTGCCGTCGGGGATGCCCACGTCCTGTTCGACCAGCGGCGCGAGGATGCGGTCCACGTGCTCACCCCGCCACGGCGGCCCCAGCCCGGGATCGTCGAACCCGACGGGCGCCGGGGATTCGTGCTCCGGCCATATCTGGCTGACAACGATCACCCTGCCCAGGTGTTCCGACAGCACTATGGCGACGAACTCGGACACCTGGCCCCGGGGAAACGCCCCCTTGGTCCAGCCGTAGGGCGCCTTGAGACTGACGGTTCCCCTGCCGTAGCGCCGGTTGATTTCACGTGCCAGACGCTCGGGCGACCAATGCAGGCTCTTGAGGAGAACCGCGAGCTCGGATCTTTGCACACTGATTCCTCTTTCCCTGTGAATTCCTGCCGAACACCTGTGCCAATGCCGCTGCCCTTCGACATCGCTGTACACGTCCAGTATTGCTGTTGGGCTTCGACGACAGGTTCGGATCAAGCCGTTCACCGAGCGGGCGACCGCGGGGTGGGGGAAGTGCGCCCACAGCGATACCACCCTCCGAGGAGGGTGGTATCGCCCTTCATGGCCGGGAGCCTACTTGTGACCCCAGGAACCCATGTGCAGCACTTCCTTCTTCCAGACGTCCTTGAAGTTCGGCACTCCCTCGGTGGTGAAAACCGAGATGACGGAGCGCTGATAGCTGTTCTCCGTCACTGCCCGCAGCAGTGAGTGCGCGAGGTCGATGCGCGCGGTGTAGAGGCCGGGGGACTCGGGGGGCGCGAAGCGGTAATTGCTGACCGTGTCGGTGTTGTAGAGCGCGGACGGCCGGATGACGGTCCACTCCAGGTCCGTCGCCGCGACGATCCGCTCCATGCGGACCATGTCCTCGTACAGGGTCCGCCCCAGGGTGGTCAGGATCGGGAAGACCAGCCTGCGGTAGGCGAACCGCTCGTACAGCGGCTTCTCGCCGCCCGCCCGACCGGAGTAGGCGCCCAGCATGCGCGAGGTCACGCAGACCAGTCGCTTGACCCCGTGCTCGGCCATCCCGTCCGTGATGTGGGTGATGCCCTGGGACATGACCGTCACCGGGCGCTGGGTGTACGCCACGCCGAGGATCGAGGCCACCGCGTCCTGGCCGGCCACCGCCGCCCGTACGGCCTCCCGGTCGTAGGCGTCCGCCTCCACGACGCGCAACTGGGGGTCCGCCAGGGGGAAGGCGTCCGGGCGCCGCACGGCGGCGGTCACCGTGTGGCCTGCGTCGAGCGCCATCTGCACGAGGTGGCGTCCGGTCGAGCTGTTCGCTCCGAATACAGCGAGCTTCACGTGGTTCTCCGACTTGGATGAGGTGCTGGCTGGGCGTGCGGGTGCCGTCGGGTCAGGGCTTGACGGCGGTGTAGAGGGCGAACGGCGGGTTGGCGACGAAGGGGGCCCAGTACCCCTTCTCGGACATGCCGGCCAGGTGGCCGGGGGCGCGGTTGGGCAGCCGCTGCACGTCCACGAAGCCCGCCTTCTCCAGCGCCGTCTCGGTGGTTCCGGCGGGCCAGAAGAAGCCGTCGAAGCCCACGTGGGGCTCGACGTCCATCTCGATGTGGACCACCTGGCGGTCGCCGTGCTTCTCCTTGGGGGTGAGGGAGAGGCCGTAGCGCGGGTAGACGGACATGCCCTCCAGGTCGATGTCCGGGTTGGCGCACAGGGCCACCAGGGTCCCGCCGGAGACCAGGTTCTGGGCGCAGCGGGCGGCCATCTCCCGGTACTCGTCGGCGTCCTTGGCGTGGACGAAGGCCCAGATGGGCGCGACCACGTCGAACTCGCCGAGGACCGGCAACTCGGCCGCGTCGACCGCCTGGTAGGTGATCCCGAGGGGCTGCTCCTCCTCGATCGTCCGGGCCACGTCGACCATGCTCTGTTCCAGGTCGACCCCGACGACCCGGGAGGCCCCCAGGCGCTTGAATATGCGCGAGTAGTAGCCGGTGCCGCAGGCCACGTCCAGCACCCGCTTGCCGGTCAGGTCGGGCAGGCCGGAGAGCAGGGTCTCCCGCTCGGCGAAGGCGTAGGGGAGGTTCTTGACGTTGTCGTACTGACTGCTCGACGCCTGGTACTGCTCGCTGATCCGGTCGTGGTGGGCGCTCTTCTGCATGGGGACTGCCTTCCTGGGTAGCGGATGTCGTCCGGTGTGCCGGAAACGGAACGGACGGGGGCTCAGCTGAGGATCTTCCGGACCTTGCGCGACACCCAGTCGCCGACGGTCACGGTGTCGAACCGCTCGATCGAGGACGAGTCGGTGAACGGCCGCATGGGTTGGATGGTGGCGTCGTGGTTGGGGAGGTAGAAGAAGGGGATGGTGAGGCGGGAGGTGGTGTCGTGGGTGGGTGGGTTGGTGACGCGGTGCATGGTGGAGACCCAGCGTCCGCCGGTCCAGAGGGCCATGAGGTCGCCGATGTTGACGACGAGGCTGTGGGGGACGGCGGGGATGTCGCGCCAGGTGTTGGTTCCTTGGCGGACTTGGAGTCCGGTGCGGTCGTGTTGTTGGTGGAGGATGGTGAGGCTGCCGAAGTCGGTGTGGGGGCCTCGGCGGAGTTGGCCGGGGAGGGGCGGTCGGTGTTGTGGGGGGTAGTAGTTGGCGGCGATGGATGAGCCGTGGTGGTCGAACTTGTCTTCGAAGTGGTTTTCGGGGAGGTCGAGGGCGCGGGCGAACAGGCGCATGAGGTCGGCGGCGAGTTCGGTCATGGCGGCGAGGTAGGCGTGCCAGGTCTCGCGGAACCCCTCCGGCCGCCGCGGCCAGGTGTTCCGGTGCGTCCAACTGGCCCACTCGCCGCCGAGTCGGCTGCGTTGTTCCTCGTCGAGTTCGCCGGTGACGTGTGCGGCGAAGGTCTCGCACAGGTCCGGCGGAGTCTCCTGGTCCAGGCTGCGGGCCAGGGTCCCGCCCGCCCGGCGGTAGCCGGACACGCCAGGTCGAGCGGCGACCGCGTCCTTTTCCGCGTCGGGAAGCTCGAAGAAGTCGTTGGTCGAGGTGAACATGCGGTCGACGAGTTCCTGCTCCACGCCGTGGTCGACGACGACGAAGAACCCGGACGTGCGCAGTGCGTTGCCGATGGCCTCGGCGAGCGACGCGCGCCCGCGGGGGGTGCCTTTGGAGGAAAGGTCGATGACCGGAACGAATCCATCGGTCACGGTGACGGTCGATCGGTCACTGCTCACGATTTCCCTTTCTGTCGGGCGACCCATTTCGACACTAGGTCGTCCATGGGTCGCTCGCCACGCTCCGTTGCTGAATCTGTCAACTCATGTGGTGGGAGGGTGAATTAATCTCTTGATTTCTTGATGCTTTTGACCGGCGGCGGCATCGGGAATTCGTTCCGGCGGGCCGCCGCGGCACGGGCTGCGAATTGCAGGGGCGGGCGGGTGGTGCCGGTCTTCTTTTGTCAGGAGGCCCCGGAGAACAGCTTCCGCAGCTTGCGGGACATCCACTCGCCGGCGATGACCCCGCCGCCGCCCTCCGCTCCGAGGAGGTCGCCCGCCACGGACGTGTACATGGGTTGGATGGTGGCGTCGTGGTTGGGGAGGTAGAAGAAGGGGATGGTGAGGCGGGAGGTGGTGTCGTGGGTGGGTGGGTTGGTGACGCGGTGCATGGTGGAGACCCAGCGTCCGCCGGTCCAGAGGGCCATGAGGTCGCCGATGTTGACGACGAGGCTGTGGGGGACGGCGGGGATGTCGCGCCAGGTGTTGGTTCCTTGGCGGACTTGGAGTCCGGTGCGGTCGTGTTGTTGGTGGAGGATGGTGAGGCTGCCGAAGTCGGTGTGGGGGCCTCGGCGGAGTTGGCCGGGGAGGGGCGGTCGGTGTTGTGGGGGGTAGTAGTTGGCGGCGATGGATGAGCCGTGGTGGTCGAACTTGTCTTCGAAGTGGATTTCGGGGAGGTCGAGGGCGCGGGCGAACAGGCGCATGAGGTCGGCGGCGAGTTCGGTCATGGCGGCGAGGTAGGCGTGCCAGGTCTCGCGGAACCCCTCCGGCCGCCGCGGCCAGACGTTCGCCAGGGTCCAGGTGGCCCACCGGTCGCCGAGTCGGCTGCGTTGTTCCTCGTCGAGTTCGCCGGTGACGTGGGCGGCGAAGGTCTCGCACAGGTCCGGCGGGGCCTGCTGGTCCAGGCTGCGCGCGGTGCTGTCGGCCTGCCGACGGAAGCCGGAGACGCCCGGCCGGTGCGCCGACCGGTCCTTCTCCTGCGCGGGCAGTTCGAAGAACTCGCGGGTCACCGCGAACATGCGGTCGACGAGTTCCTGCTCCACGCCGTGGCCGACGACCACGAAGAACCCGGAACCGACGCACGCCCGGTCGATCGCCGCGGCGATCGCCCGCCGCCCCGGTTCGGTCCGCCTGGTGGACAGGTCGATGACGGGGACGAAGCCGTCGGAGACCTCGGTGGTCACCCCGGTGCCGGACATTCCCGTGCTCCTCTCCTCGTTGCCGGGTGCGGCTAGTTCGACGTCTGGGCGGCCGGAGTGGACCGGGGTGTGCGTCCGCTGTTGCGGGAGAGCAGTCCGACCAGGACCGCGCCGCCGACCAGGATGCCGAAGGCGACCCAGAGGGCCACCGCGTATCCGTGCACGGTGGCGGCGTGGACGTCCTCGGTCCGGTTCCCCCGGTCGGCGAGGTAGGCGGTCGTGACGGTGGTGGCGATGGAGTTGAGCAGGGCGGTGCCGAAGGCGGCGCCCACCTGCTGCACCGTGTTGTAGGCCGCGGAGGCGACCCCCGCCTCGTCGCGGTCCAGCTCCGCGGTCGCCCGGTTGGTGGCCACCGCGAGCAGGCAGCCCAGGCCGATCCCCGTCAGGACCATGGCGGGGATCAGGTACAGCGGGAGCACCCCGGTGCTGTCCACCTCCAGTTGGGTGAGCACCAGCATGCCGAGGGCGGAGGAGAGCAGGCTCCCCGAGATCAGCGTGCTCGGGGCGAGTCGGCGCTGGAGCGCCGCGGCGATCACCATCGCGCCCACGGTGGTGCTGACGGCGTTGACGAGCAGCGTCAGGCTCGCCTTCACCGGCGAGTAGCCGAGGACGGTCTGGGTGTAGTAGCTGACGAAGAGGTAGAAGCCGAACATCGCCAGGTACATCACGAAGACGGAGAGGAAGGCCACCGCCCGCGTCCGGTGCAGGACGATGTGGAGCGGCAGCAGTGCGCGGGGCGACCTGGCCTCCGTCAGCACGAACAGGACGAGCAGCACGGTGCCGACCGCGAGCAGGGCCAGCACCCGGGGGTCGCCCCAACCGTGCGGCTCGGCCTGGGAGAAGCCGTAGACGAGGGCGACCAGGCCGGACGCGCTCAGCAGCACCCCCGGGATGTCCAGGTGGCGCAGGTCCCCGGTGGGCCGGTCGCGCATCAGGAACGGCACCCCGGCCAGGGCGATCAGGGCCAGGGGGACGTTGATGTAGAGGCACCAGCGCCAGTTCGCGTACTCGGTGAGCAGCCCGCCGGCGAAGACCCCGAGCGCCGCCCCGCCGGCGCCGACCCCGGCGAAGACGCCGAAGGCCCTCCCGCGTTCCTTGGGGTCGGTGAAGGTGAGGATCAGCAGGGACAGCGCTGCCGGTGCCAGCAGCGCGGCGAAGACGCCCTGTCCGGCCCGGGCGGCGAACAGGACGGCCGCGCTGTCGGTCGCGCCGCCGAGCCCCGAGGCGATGGCGAAGCCGATCAGGCCGATGACGAAGGAACGGTGGTGGCTCAGGGCGCTGCTGACCCGTCCGCCGAGGAGGAGGAGGCCGCCGAAGGCCAGGGCGTACGCCGTGATCGCCCAGTGCCGGTCGGTGTCCGTCACGCCGAGGTCGTGCTGGATCGAGGGCAGGGCGATGTTCACGATGGTCGCGTCCAGGACGACCGTCAGTTGGGCGAGGCTGATGACGGAGAGGGCCCACCAGCGCTTCGAGGGCCGTTTCGCCGTCGCGGGGACGTCCTGCCGGGTTTGTGTCACGATCACTCACACTATGGTCGGGAGACTCGAACGTTGGTCTAGTGAGTGCCCGACTCTACTACAGCTCCCCGCCCGGGGCCGGGGAACCGAGGGCCGGGAATGAGCCGTCTTGCGCGACAAGTAGGGCTGTGACGAGGGGAGTTGGTGAATGCCCGGGAACGGCGCGCGGCGCGGGCCAGGGGGGCGGAGGGCTTGGGAGGGGGAGCGCACGGTGCCCGTGCGCCGGTGTGAACGCCGGCCCTCGGGGCGGAGGCCGGGGCGGAGACCGGGTCCGGTCGTGCAAGACTCGCAGGGTTCGATGAGGCGTCGGCGGGCCACCTGCACCCGCGGACGACCGGGATGCGGAGGTGGCCGGAGATGAGCACGGAGAGTCGAGCGGGGGCGAGGGGCCGGAACGTGTGGCTCAGACCCTCGCGCAGCGCGGGCCAGGAGCCGCCGCTCACCCGGGAGCGCATCGTCGCGGCGGCCGTCGCCCTGCTGGACGAGGAGGGCATGGGCCGTCTGACGATGCGTCGCCTGGCCGAGCGGCTCCAGGCGGGCGCCACCACCCTCTACTGGCACGTGGCGACGAAGGACGACGTCATCGACCTCGCGATCGACGAGATCTTCGGCGAGTCCAGGGTGCCGGACCGGCACTCCGACGACCCGCGGGCCGACATCACCGTGCTGGTCAACGACTGGCGCCGGGCGATGCTGCGGCACCCCTGGGCGGCCGAGGTGCCCTCGCGGCAGCGACCGCTCATGGGCCCGAACTTCCTCGCCTGGATGGAGTTCCTCCAGTCGGCCCTGGTGCGCGCGGGATTGAGGGGAAAGCGACTCAACGCCGCGACCTGGGCGCTGTACAACCACGTCATGGGGGCCACCGCCACCCAGTCCAGCATGCAGTTCTCCGCCGAGGAGACCCGTCTGGGCCAGGAGTACCTGCGGAGCCGGCGGGACCGGTTCCCCACCGTCGCGGCCAACAACTACATCGCCGACGACGACTGGGACACCAACTTCGAGATCGGGTTGAACTTCCTGCTCGACGGCATGGAGGCGGCCGCACGGGGCTGAGGCGCCCCCGTCCCCGACCGCCCTACGCGCCGCCCCCGCCCGAGGGCCCCGCGTCCGCCAGTTCGGCGATGACCTGGGCGTGGCAGGGCAGCGGGAGGCACCAGCAGCCGAGGCGGTGACCGCGCAGGTCCGGGAGGAGGGCCAGCAGGTCGGGGCGGGACAGCAGGTGCGCCCGGTACTTGACGAGCATCTCCTCGCGGGTGAGGTCCGGACCGGGGTGGTAGGGGCTGGCCAGCGGGGAGGCGGCCAGGTGCCAGCCGCCCCGGTGCACGGCCCGGCCCACGTAGACGACGTCCTCGTACCCGGGGTCGTCCCGGTGGCCCTTCAGGTTCACGACCGTGGTGCGCTTCACGTACGCCATGGTGCCGCGCCGGCGTGCGGTCGGCATCCGCACGGGCGCGGGTCAGCCGAGCACCAGGACGGTGGCGATCCCCGGTCCGATCGCCCCGCCCAACTGGTACACCAGGGTGAACAGGCCGATCGCGGTGGGGCGCAACGACTCGGGGGCGGAGTGCGCGGCGTGCACCGACAGGGCCGCGTTGGCGGAGGTCGCGGTGCAGACGGAGGCACCGGCCACCACCAGCAGCAGCCACGCGGAGCCGCTGAGCGTCGCCGTGGTCAGGGCGGCGGCGGTCACCGCGAGCAGTGCCAGCCGGATCGCGGTGCGGCTCGCCCGGTGGGCCACCGCGGTCAGCGCCCAGGTCAGCGCCGACCCCGTGACCAGGGCGACGAGTTGGCCGGTGCCGATCGACGGGGTCGACCAACCGGCCCGGTCGGAGATCAGGCGGGGCACCGCGAACAGCAGCACGAAGTACTGGACCGAGCAGAGCGCGATCAGGGCGCAGGAGGCGACGAAGGTCCGGCTGCGCAGCACCGCCCGCGGTACGAAGCCGTCCGGGCGCCGTCGGACGTGGTGGGCGAGCAGGGCCAGGAACGCCGCCCCGGCGCCCAGGGCGGGGGCCGGGGCCACCGGCACCAGGGCCAGCGAGGAGGCCAACGCGGCCAACAGCAGCGCCCCGCGCCCGTCGAACGGGTCGGTCGCCGTCGGTGCGGGGCGGGCGTACCGGAGGACGGCGGGCACGGCGAGCAGGGGGAGGGCCGAGACGGCGAGCGCCAGTCGCCAGGAGACGGCGTCCGACAGATGGGCGCCGGCCAGCGGTCCGGCCGCGCCGAGCGCCCCGAAGCCGGCGGTGAGCGCGCCCATGCGCCGGGTGGTGCCGGCGAGGCCCATCGCCACGGTGACCATGCCGGCGCCGCCGGCGCCCTGGGCGGCCCGTCCGACGAGGGCGAGCGGCAGCCAGGGGGCCACCGCGAGCAGCGCCGTGCCGGCGGCCAGGAGCGCGGTGCTCAGGAACAGCGCGGTGCGCATCCCGCGGCGCCGCAGCAGTCCGGCGATCAGGGGGGTGCCGACCGCCATCGCCACCGCGAAGGTGGTGGCGAGCCAGGCGGCGGACCGGACGTCGGTGTCGAAGGCGGCGGCGATGTCGGGGAGCGTCAGCACCAGGACGTTGGCGCCGACGGCGGTGGGGGCGGCGAGGAGGACGAGCCAGAGGACGGGGGCCGGGCCGCGGGGCTGGGGCGCGGCGGGCGGCAGGAGGCGGGCGGCCCGTCGTGCGGGCGGGCGGGTCTGCCTGGACATGGTCAGCGGCCCCATTCTCTTAAGATTGGGAATCTCAATATTAAGAGAAAACCGGTTTCGCTTTCCCGGTGTCAAGCCGTCGTGTTGGGATGACCCGTGCGCCCCGTCGATCGACGGGGGCGGGAGCGGCGGTCGGGCCCGGGCGGGCCGGGCGGGCGGAAGGGACGGGCATGACGGACTGGGTCGACGGGGTCATCGGGCAGTGGGGGCGGGAGCGTCCCGACCTGGAGGGGGCCCTCGATCCGATCGAGGTCCTGGTGCGCGTACAGCGCCTGCACCGCCTGCTGGAGCGGGAGCTCAAGTCCTTCTTCGCCGAACACGACCTGGAGCCCGGCGAGTTCGACGTACTGGCCTCGCTGCGCCGGTCCGGCCCGCCCTACGCGCTGACCGCCGGGGCGTTCCTCAAGGTGTCCATGGTGACCTCGGGGGCGATCACCAACCGGATCGACCGGATGGAGGCCAAGGGGCTGGTGGAGCGGGTCCGGGACGTCGGCGACCGACGCACCGTCCGCATCCGGCTCACCGACCGCGGGCTCCGGCTGACCGACCGGGTGCTGCCCGCGCACCTCGACAACTACGCGCGGCTGCTCGCGCCGTTGGAGCCGGCCGAGCGGGACCGGGTGGCCGCCGCGCTGCGCACCCTCCTGGAGGCCCACGGGGACACCGCGCCGCCCCTGGGGTGACCCCGCTCGGACGGCGGCGCCGTTGCGTGTGCTGCACGTGACGCGGGCGTGACGACTGACGGTTCGTCATGTCGGGAGTGTGGCCGCCGCGTGAAAAGCGTGCAGGGCCCTTGTGGGACACCGGGCGGGCGAACAATCATTCCTCGGGCAGCCGTTTGACATGACCCTGTCGCGTCTGTCCCGTCCCTCCGGACGGTTCGTCGTCCCCGTCCCGCGCACCCCGGTGCCGGCGGCGCGGCCGGCCGACCGCACGCGCACCACCCCACTCGGCTCCATCGATGAGGAGGAACCCTCGGATGGCACTGCACCACGATGCCGGGCACCGCACCCCCGACCCCGCGCGGCGCAGAACGCTCGGCACCCTGGGAGCCGTCGCCGCGGCGGCCCTCGCCCTCGGCGGCCTCACCGCACCCGCGGCCACCGCGGCACCCGAACCGGCGCAAGGGCGCATCCTGAACGCCGGCGCTCCCGGCACGATCGACGACAGCTACCTGGTGACCCTGCGGCCCGGTGAGGCCCGCGCCGGTTCGGCGGCCGGCAAGGCGCTCGCCCGCGAGTACGGGGCGACGATCGAACGCACCTACTCCAAGGCGCTCAACGGCTACGCGGTCAACCTGACCGAGGCCCAGGCCAAGCGGTTCGCCGCCGACCCGGCGGTGGCCAGCGTCTCGCAGAACCGCACCTTCACCACCACCGCGACCCAGGTCAACCCGCCCTCCTGGGGCCTGGACCGGATCGACCAGCGCAACCTGCCGCTGGACGGCAAGTACACCTATCCGGACGCGGCCGGACAGGGCGTCACCGTGTACGTCGTCGACACCGGCGTGCGCGTCTCGCACAGCGACTTCGGCGGCCGGGCCGCCGACGGCTACGACGCCATCGACAACGACAACGTCGCCCAGGACGGTCACGGCCACGGCACCCACGTCGCCGGCACCGTCGCGGGAACCGCGCACGGGGTCGCCAAGAAGGCCAAGGTCGTGGGCGTCCGGGTGCTCAACAACTCCGGCTCCGGCACCACCGCACAGGTCGTCGCGGGCATCGACTGGGTCGCCCGCAACGCCGTCAAGCCCGCGGTGGCCAACCTGAGCCTCGGCGGCGGCCCGGACGCCACCCTCGACGCGGCGGTGCGCGGCGCCATCGCCTCCGGCGTGACCTTCGCGGTGGCGGCCGGCAACTCCAACGCCAACGCCTCGAACTACTCCCCGGCCCGGGTCGGCGAGGCCCTCACCGTGGGCTCCACCACCAACACCGACGCCCGCTCCTCCTTCTCCAACTACGGCTCGGTGGTGGACCTGTTCGCGCCGGGCAGCTCGATCACCTCCGCCTGGAACACCAACGACACGGCCACCAGCACCATCTCGGGCACCTCGATGGCCAGCCCGCACGTGGCGGGCGCCGCCGCGCTGTACCTCCAGGCCAACCCGACGGCCACGCCCGCCCAGGTCTCCGCCGCCCTGGTCTCCGCCGCCACCCCCGGGGTGGTCACCAACCCGGGCACCGGCTCGCCCAACCGCCTGCTGTACGTGGGCGGCGGCACCACCAACCCGCCCGGCCCGCGGTTCCAGAACCTCGACGACCACCCGATCGCGGACCACGCCACCGCCGAGTCGCCGATCGCGGTCAGCGGGGTGAGCGGCAACGCACCGGCCTCCCTCGGGGTCGAGGTGGCCGTCCAGCACACCTACATCGGCGACCTCCAGGTCCAGTTGGTCGCGCCGGACGGCACCGCCTACACCCTGAAGGCGTACGGGGACGGCGGTTCCGCCGACAACATCAACACCACCTACGCGGTGAACGCCTCCGCCGAGGTCGCCAACGGCACCTGGAAGCTCCGGGTCAGCGACAACGCCTCCGCGGACGTCGGCAAGATCGACTCCTGGGCGCTCCAGTTCTGACGCCCGGCCAGCCGGGCGGGCCCGCCCGCTGAACCGTCACCACCCCGGCCCCGTCGCCGGCCCCCGAGGCCGACGGCGGGGCCGGGGCACGCCGCCGACCGGGCGCCACCACGGCCCGCATACGATGCGTGGTCCGTGCACCGTCACGGCAACCCCCGGCGTCCGTCCCACCCCAGGAGCCCCGTTGTCGATACCTCCGCCGCCCGGCCCGGGCGCTCCCGAGCCCGGGAACCAGGGCGGCAACCCGTTCGCGCCCCCGGGGCCCCCGCACCCCGCACAGGGACCCACCGGGCCGTACGGTCCGCCGGGGCAGGCGCCCGGCGGACCGTACGGAGCCCACCCCCCGGTGCCCGGCGGGGGGTACGGGACCTGGCCCCCGCCGCACGTTCCGTACGTGCGTCCGCCGGTCAACGGGTTCGCGATCGCGGCGCTGGTCCTCGGCATCCTGTGCGTCCCCCTCGTCGGCCTGGTGTTCGGCGTCCTCGCCCTGCTCCGCATCCACCGGACCGGCGAACGCGGCAAGGGGATGGCGGTCTGGGGCGTCGTGCTGTCCGGCGGGAGCCTGGTCCTCTGGGGGCTCGCCGTCCTCGGGGCCCTCTCGGAGGGGTGGGACGCGGCGTCGGACGCCGCCCGACCGGTGTTCACCGTCGCCACCGGCGAGTGCTTCACGGTCCGGGACGGGGACCTGATCGGCGTCGCCGAGGACGTCGACGAGGAACCGTGCGGCGGCCCGCACGACGGCGAGGCGTTCAGCACCTTCCGGATGGACGACGCCCCCGGGGACCCGTACCCCGGGGAGGAGGCGATCGTCGACCGGGCCGACGCCGAGTGCACCGCGCTGCGCCCCGCGTACGCCATGGACTCCTGGGCGCTCCCCCCGCACGTCGAGGTCTACTACTTCACGCCCACCCGGGAGGGTTGGGAGCTCGGCGACCGTCAGATCACCTGCATGTTCGGGCACGAGGACGCCGGGCAGCAGTTGACCGGGTCGCTGCGCAACGACGGGACGGTGCTCGACCGCGGCCAGCGCGCGTTCCTGGAGGTGGCCCGTCCGGTGGAGGAGGCGTTGTTGGCGCCCCCCGAGGAGACCTACGTCGAGGACGACCTGCCGGGGCACCGGAAGTGGGCCGCCGAGGTCGCCCGGGCCATGGGCCGCCAGGTGACACGGCTGTCCGAAGCGGGGTGGTCGAAGGAGGGGGCCGGGCCCGTGACCGCCTACGCGGAACGGGTCGACGCGGCGCGCTCGGAGTGGGACCGCGCGGCCCGGGCCGAGGACGCGGAGACCTTCTACGTGCACCTCGACACCGCCCTGGAGCTGAGCGACCCCGCCCTGGCGGTGCCCTCCCGGGCGGCCCTGGGGCTCGACACGACCCCGCCCCGGGAGTTGGTCGACGTGCTGGGCGATCCCGAGGGGGCGGCCAGTTCCGACGGTGCGGGCCCGGGGGCCGGGGCCGCGGTCTGAGCCCTCCCCGGCCGGAGTCCTCCGCCATACCCGGGTGAAGCGCTGAGTAACGGCATGTCATCACTTCGAGTGATTCCCTGGCCTTCACTTGCCCCCGGGCACCCACGGTTGCGAACCTGTCGCCGTGCGTGAACCCGATGGGAGGGCCCAGTGGTGTTCGGTGACCAGCCCGCGTACCTGCGGGTCGCGGGTGAGCTGCGCAAGAAGATCGTCGACGGTGTGCTGCCGCCGCACACCCGGCTCCCCTCGCAGGCCAAGATCCGCGAGGAGTACGGGGTGTCCGACACCGTCGCCCTGGAGGCCCGCAAGGTGCTGATGGCGGAGGGCCTGGTCGAGGGGCGGTCCGGCTCGGGGACGTACGTGCGCGAGCGGCCCCGACCCCGGCGCATCGCCCGCTCCGGCTACCGGGCGGCGGACGGGGCGACCTCCTTCACCCAGGAGCAGGCGGACGGTTCCCCGTACGGGGCGTGGGAGTCCCGCAGCGAGCAGTCCGCCGCCGAGGCGGACGTGGCCGGCCGGCTGGGCATCGACCCCGGCGACCGGGTGATGCGCACCCGGTACGTCTACCGCGACGGCTGCGAGCCGCTGATGCTCGCCACCTCCTGGGAGCCGTTGGCCCTCACCGGACGGACGCCCGTGATGCTGCCCGAGGCGGGGCCGCTCCGGGGCACGGGGGTGGTGCGTCGGATGTCGGCGATCGACGTGGTGGTGGACAACGTGACGGAGGAGGTCGGGGCCCGGCCGGGGCAGGCGGACGAACTGCTCGCCCTCGGCGGGGTCCCCGGGCACGTGGTGCTGGAGATCCGCCGGACCTTCTACGCCTCCGGCCGGGCCGTGGAGACGGCTGATCTGGTGGTCCCCGCCGACCGCTACCGGGTGGCCTACCACCTGCCGGTGCGTTAGGTCCCGTCCGCCGTTCGGTTCCGGCCGATCTGACGGCGCGTGGGTGCGGTGCGGGGTGCGGGGAGTTGTGCGCTGATGCGTCGGGGGTGGGGAGTTTTGTGTGGACGCAGGGTGCGGAGCGGCGGCTCCAGGGGTCGTCCAGGACGTTCCGCGGGCGCACCCGGGGGGACGGAGGGTGCGTGCGCCGGCTCGTGCAACGGTCCCCATGGCCGGTTGCACCCCTCTTTGGGGAAAGTCATCACCGCTCGGTGAAGGTCGGGCGTAGGCTCGGGCATATGCGGATTGCGGTTTCCTCGGTGGCCGGGGTACGGAACGGGCCACGGGGAGAAGGGGGAGGGGCGCCATGACCGAGAGCGCGGCCACGATGCCCTGGCTCGTCATACGGGAGGACGACAACGGCAACCGCTATCGCGTGGGCCGGTACGCCACGCGGGCGGAGGCCCAACAGGTCGCCGACCGCCTGCACGCCCGGGAGCAACGCCAGCTCTACTGGGTGGAACGCGTGGCCCCGTAGCCGCCGCCACCGGCTCGATCCCCCGAGTCCCGTAGGCTCCGGGGCGTGGAAGAGCGCGTGGTGGTCGTCGCGGGGGCCCTGTACGACGGTGAGCGGTTGCTGGCCGCGCGGCGCAGCGCTCCGGCGGAGCTGGCGGGCCGCTGGGAGTTGCCCGGAGGCAAGGTCGAACCGGGGGAGCCGCCCGCCGCGGCCCTGGTCCGCGAACTGCGCGAGGAACTCGGCGTGGAGGCCGGGGAGCTGGAGAGGGTGCCCGGCGAGTGGCCGCTGACCCCCGGATACGTCCTTCGGGTGTGGACCGCCCGCCTCCTCGCCGGTGAGCCCCGACCGCTCCAGGACCACGACGAGGTGCGCTGGCTGGGGCCGGACGAGGTGTGGTCCGTCGACTGGCTGGATCAGGACGTGCCCGCGGTGCGGGAAGTGCTCCGGGGGCGCTGAGCGCGGGGCCGTGCACCACATCGCCCTCTTGACGGTATCTTTGCCTGCTCGTTCCGTTCGTCCCCGACACCGGTCGGACGCGGTCGCCGAGGGCGCGTTTCCTCTGGTCCCGGCGTTGTGACAGGGCGCGCAGAACAGCGCAGGGGACATTGCTGTGCGCCCCGGGCGGGCGCCTTTCGCGCTCCCAAGCCATCTGTGCGCCCTGGCCGGGATACTCCCTACCGCATATGGGGTATGTGACCACTAAGCGTGCAAATGCGGACATCCGTGTGCAGGTGGTCAGGGGAGTGTGATGCGGTGTGATCGGGATCGACCGTGAACGGGACTCCCGGGTCCAGGGCGAGCGGGCCGAATGGACCTTCCCCGCCGACCCGGGAGCCGTGCGGGACGCGCGGTCCGCGGTCCGCGACCAACTCGGGCGCTGGGGACTGGAATCCCTCGGTGACCTCACCGTCCTCCTCGTCAGCGAGCTGGTGACCAACTCCCTGCGCCACGCCTCCGGTCCCATCCGGGTGCGGTTGGTCCGGCCGCCGAGGCCTCCCGGCGCCCTGCTGGTCGAGGTCTTCGACCCCCAGCCCGGGGCGCTCCCCGAGCCGCCCCGCGGCCACCACGCCGACGTCGAGGACGAGGGCGGCAGGGGGCTGCGCCTGGTCGCCTCCGCCTCCAGCCGTTGGGGCACGCGTCCCGGCAGATCGGGCAAGACGGTGTGGTTCGAGCTGGCGCTGCCCGGTTAGAAGGGAGAGAGGGCGCCGGCCGGTCCTGGCCGGGCCGAAAACTGTCGGGATCGACCTGTGATCGTGAACACCGTGTTGCGCGGGGCCGTTGTGCTGGATACTGCGGGGCAGCCGTCACCGGTGTCCGGTACCGGGGCGCGGTGAGCTGGAGGGGACGGTTCGCGTGAGCGAGATACCAGCGCAGGCCACGGTGTCCGGTCGTTCGTCGGAGGGTGCGGTGAGTGAGACGCGCGGCGACGCGATGTCGCAGGGCACCCCGCCCGGTTCCCTGTACGACCACCTCAAGGTGGCGTCCTTCTCCGTCGGCCCGGACGGACTGATCGACCAGTGGAGCACCCGCGCCGAACGGCTCTTCGGGGTGCCCGCGTCGGTCGCCGTCGGCAAGGACCCCGTCGAGGCGTTCGTCCCCCCCGAGTTGCGGACCCGTGGGCAACGCGCGATGGCGGAGGTGCTCGACGGCCGCGAGTGGACCGGCACGGTGCCCTTCCGCCTGCCGCCCGCGCCGGAGGACGTCCCTTCCCCGTCCGCACCGGCCCCCCCGGCCCCGTACGCCCGGTACGGGCAACCCGGCCGGGACGGCAGCGGGGTCCGGGGCTCCGGCACCGCCCCGCCGCGGACCCCCGGCGCCGTGCACCGGCCCGCCGCCCCGCCGCGACCGGCCGCCCCCGCCCCCCGCTTCACCGGTGACCACGGCGATCCCCGCAGCGTCGGCATCGCCGAGCTGTACGTCATGCCCACCGAGAACGCCAAGGGCGAACGCACCGCCGTCTGCATCGTCGTCGACGTCCGGGCACTGCGCCGCATCGAGACCGACATCGCCGCCTCGCAGGCGATTTTCGGTCAATCTCCCTTCGGCTTCGTGCTGTTCGGCCCCGATCTGCGGGTGCAGCACGCCAACCAGCCCTTCGCCGCCGCCTTCGGCGGCCGGGCCCCGGACCACCGCGGTCGCACCGTCCACGACTACCTGCCCCGCCGGGAGGCCGACCGGCTGGCCGCCGCCCTGCGCCGCGTCCTGGAGACCGGGGACCCCGTCACCGACATGCAGATCGTCGGACTCGTGCCCGGCTCCAGCGAACGCCGCCACTGGTCCGTCAACCTCTACCGCGTCCACAGCGGCAGCGGCCGACCCATCGGCGTCGCGGGACTCGGCAGCGACGTCACCCGCCGTCACGCCGCGGCCCGCGAGGCCGCCCAGTCCCGCCGCAACCTCGCCCTCCTCAACGAGGCCGGGGCCCGCATCGGCAACTCCCTCGACATCGAGGCCACCGCCCGCGAACTCCTCACCGTCACCGTCCCCGGCTTCTGCGACCTGGCCGCCGTCGACCTCTACCAGGGACTCCTCGACGGCGACGGCACCACCTCCGGACGGCTCAGCGCCACCGACACCGGCAGCGGCAGCGGAGTGCTGCGCCGGGTGGCCTACGCCAGCGCCGTCGCCGACGCCCCGTTCACCGACGGACGCGCCCCGGTCAAGGTGGGCACCACCCACCACTTCGACTTCGCCTCCCCGTTCGCCGACGCGCTGCGCGCCGGCCGCCCCCGCCTGATCGACGGCGAGCCCGGCGGACTCATCCGCTCCACCCTCGCCGTGCCGATGCTCGCCCACGACACCGTCGTCGGGCTGGTGCAGTTCACCCGCGCCAAGGGCAGCGAGCCGTTCACCGAACGGGACCGGGCCGTCGCCGTCGAACTCGCCGCCCGCACCGCCGTGTCCATGGACAACGCCCGGCTGTACCACCGCGAGCACCAGCGCGCCCTGCTCCTCCAACGCTCCCTGCTGCCGCCCGACAAGCCGGTGGCCGCCGGACTCGACATCGCCTGCCGCTACCTGCCCGGCAACGCTTCCAACGAGGTCGGCGGCGACTGGTTCGACGTCATCGAACTGCCCGGCCACCGCACCGCCCTGGTCGTCGGGGACGTGATGGGCCGGGGGCTGCGCGCCGCCGTCGCCATGGGCGAACTGCGCACCGCCGTGCGCACCCTGGCCCTGCTCGACCTCGAACCCGCCGAGGTGCTCGCCGCCCTCGACGAGGTGGCCCGCGGCCTCGGCACGCCCGGCGGGGTCCGCCAGGCCACCCGCACCCCCCGCGACGCCGACCTCTCCGAGGTCTACCTCGCCACCTGCGTCTACGCCGTGTACGACTCGGTCACCCGCCGCTGCACCTTCGCCAACGCCGGCCACCTGCCGCCCGTCATCGTGGAACCCGGCGAGTCCGCGCTGATGCTGGACGTACCGCCCGGCATGCCGCTGGGCGTCGGCGGGGAACCCTTCGAGGAGGTCGAGGTCCAACTCGCCGACGGCGCCCTCCTCGCCCTCTACACCGACGGGCTCGTGGAATCCCGGGACCAGTCGCTCGACGAGGGCCTGCACCACCTCCTCGGCACCCTCACCGAACCGGGCCGCCCCCTGGAGGACGTGTGCGACCACGTCCTCGGCACCCTCGACACCCGGCACGGCGAGGACGACATCGCCCTCGTCATGGCCCGGGTGCAGGGACTGCCCGCCGCCTCCGTGGGCGACTGGTCGCTGCCCCGCGAACCCCAGAGCGTCGGCCGGGCCCGCGAGTACGCCCGCGCCCAACTCGGCTCCTGGGACCTCGACCCGCTGGTCGACACCACCGAACTCCTCGTCAGCGAACTCGTCACCAACGCCCTGCGCTACGGCGAGGGCGAGATCAGACTCCGGCTGCTGCTCGACCGGACCCTGGTCTGCGAGGTGTGGGACGCGGGGCTGGTCCAGCCCCGCCGCCGCCGGGCCCGGGCCACCGACGAGGGCGGCCGGGGGCTGCAACTGGTCGGCCTGCTCTCCGCCGGGTGGGGCGCCCGACGCACCCACCGCGGCAAGACCGTGTGGTTCGAACTCGCGCTGCCCGACGGCGAGGGCACCCAGATCGACGTGGCGGAAGCGCTCATGAGCATGTTCTGACCGGGCCGCCCCCGGACCGGGCGTTCAGAACCGTCCGCCGCCGCGGCGCCGCCGGGTGGCACCGCCGCCGAAGCCGCCCGGGCCCTGACGTCCCGCCGCCCGGCTGCCGGAGGCTCCGACCAGGACGATCCCGCCGAGCACCGCACCACCCGTGCCCGCCCCTTCGCCGCCCGGGCGGGCACCGTACGGGTTCCCGTGCGCACGCACGTCGAGCGCGGCCGACCGCCGGGCCTCCCGCGCCAGGGCGTCCGCCCGCAGCGCGTCGGCGAGCGCCGCCGCCGTGCCGCCGTCCCCCCGCTCCGCGCGGTCGAGGCGGCGCTCGGCCTCGGCCAGCCGGGTGCGCGCCGCGCTGCCGACCGCTCCCCGGTGCGTGGTGACGTAGTCCGCCGCCGCGCCGACCGCGCTCCGGCCCGCGAGCAGCGCCTGACCGAGCAACGAACGGGCCCGGACCTCCGCCGCCGCCCGCTCCCGGACCCCCGCCAACACCTCGTCCAACGCCCCGTCCGCCGCCGTCAGCCGGCGCAGGGCACCGATCGGGTCGTACGGCCCCGCCGCCCGCTGCGCCCGCACCTCGCCCAGCACCGCCTCCGCCCGGGCGGCCGGACCCCGCAGCGCGGCCGAGGGCCCGTCCGGGGTGGTGCCGTCGAGGATTCCGCGGGCCTCGGCGAGGTCCGCCCCGGCGCCGGAGAGGGCCGCCGGCAGGGCCCGGTCGGCCGCGGCGAGCTCCCCGGCGAGCCGCTCCACCGAGGCCGCGAAGGTGCCGGCCTGCTCCAGCGCCCCCTCCGCGAGCCGCAACCGGACCGCGGCCCGCTCGCCGTCCCCGGCGGCTTCCGCCTCCCGGGCCGCGGTCAGGCACCCGGCCGCGAACGCCAGCCGGTCCCGGGCCTGCTCGACGTGGCCGGCCACCGGCAGCGAGGCGGCCGGGGCGTACGCGGCGGCGAGCCGTTCCCGGGCGCGGTGCGCGGCCGTCGTCCGCTCGTCCACCCGCCGGTACACGGCGTCGGCGTGCTCCAGCGCCCGCGGCGCGGACCGCTCCAGGGAACGCAGCCGGTCGAAGGCCGCGGACTCCGCGTCCAGGCGCCGGTTCGCCGCGGTGCAGCGCGCCACGATCTCGTCCAGCATCCGCCGCTCGGCGTCCTCGTCCTTCGGGGAGGCGTCGTCGAGCCGACGGCGCAGCCGGAACGCGGCGGTCAGCTCGGCCCGGGCGTACTCCCACGCCTCTCTGAACGGCCGGGTGGCCGCCTCGCCGCACTGGGCGGTCGCGTACCCCAACTCCTCGGCGCTGGTGCGCACCGCGTCGTCCGTGGTCACCAGCAGCCGCCGGGCCCGGGCGTCCCACTCGGGCAGCGGGGCGGGCCCCGGCGCGCCCGGAGGACGACCCGCGGGCGCGGCGGCTCGTGCCGCGGTGGCCCGGCGGCGCTTGCGGGCGACCGCGTACACCGCGACCGCGCCGGCGGCTCCCACCGCGACCACCGGCAGGACGAAGTCCCCGGCACCGGTGCCGGGGCCGACGAGCGCACCGGGGTCGGGCTCGCCCGGGACGGGCGACCGGGTGGGCACCGGCCGGCCGGCCAGCACCGCGGCCATGCCGTCGGCGGCGCCGATCGCCGTCCCCGCCCAGTCGCCGGCCCGCAGCGCCGGCTCGACCGCGGTGCGGGCCACCGCGGCGAGCTGGGCGCCGTCGAGCGGGACACCCCGGTCCACCGCGTACGCGTACCGGCGGTCGTGGGTGGCCACGGCGAGGAGGAGCTCCTTCGGCCCGAGCCCGCCGCGCTCCGCGGTGGCCTCGGCCCAGTCCGTGGGGGACCGGCCGGAGAAGTCGCGCACGTAGACCACGTGCAGGCCCAGGCCCTGCTCGCGGTCGAGCCGGTCCAACGCCGCGACGACCTGGGGGCGTCGGGCGTCGAGGGCACCCACGGTGTCGGTGATCCGCCCGGTGCGGGAGAGCGGGACCGGGTCGTCCGCGCGGGCCGTCACCCCGGTGACCAGGACCAGCCCGATGCCGCCCGCCGCCACCAGGGCCAGTGCCCACGCCGGGACGGCCGGGTGCGCCGCCCTCCGGGCCGGCCCCGCACCCGGACCCCGCGGGCACCGACTCCTGGGCGACATCACATTCCGGAGCGTAGGGGGAGGAGACGGGCGCCGCGACTCCGGGCCCGGCGGGGCGGCGCCGGGCGCCCGGCCGAATCCGCTCGGGTCCGGGCGGCACGGAAGGGATGCTCGGCACCGATCGCGGGACCGGCCCGGGGGACCGGGCGGCCTTCGGACACGGGGGACGGGGGAGGCCATGACCGGGACCGTAGGGGCGGGCGACGGTGGGCGGGCCGGCGGTGGCCCCCGGTCGACGTGGCCGAAGCGCCTGGCCCTGGCGCTGGCCCTGCTCGTCCTGGTGCCCGTGTTGACCGCGGGCGCCGCCCTGCGGATCGCCTACGCAGGTGAACGTGCGGCTGGAGCTGCCGCGGACCCGCGACCGGATCGTGCGGTCCACCCGGCAGGTCCTGGACGCCGGCTTCGACGGCGTCCACTACGACCTGGAGCCCCTGCACTGGGGGTGCCGTTCTTCCGGGCCGACGACCCCGGGCACCGGGGGTCCGCCGAGACGGTGGCCGCGGCGGTCCGGGGCACCCGGCTCGGGCTGTCCCGCACGGACCGGGACCGCGAGCGCTTCGGGCTCGCCCTCCACGTCGACTTCGCCGCCCGGGACGGGGGACCGGGCCGCCTACCGGGCGGGCTGGTCGCCCTGAGCGGGCCGCGGGATGCGCACCGGAAGGGGGCCGGTGCGCACCCCGCGGGGTCGGGGTCGGCTCAGATGCTGAACCGCTCCCGGGCCAGCAGGGGCTTGACCCGGGTGGCGAAGCCACCGGTGCGGAACGGCCGTTGGAGCAGCCCGGGGCGCAGCTCCTGGGCCAGCGCCGCGGCGATCATGCCCTGGTCCAGGGCGAGGACGAAGTCGCTGACCCGTCCGGTGCGCACGTCCACCGAATCCCGGAAGCCGTAGCCCTCGTGGTAGGCGCCGAAGTCCCGGGCGAGCGCGGTGAGGTTGGCCAGCGCCTCGTCCCGGGCCTGGGGCAGGGCGAGGAAGGAGGCGTGCGGGGTGACCACCCCGTCCGAGCGGTACCCCTCGGTCTGCATGCCGAGCGCGTCCACGCCGTACTCGCGGTAGCCGCCGCTGGGCACGTTGGACGGGGAGAAGCCCCAGTAGCCGTACCCCTCCTCCACCAGCCCGTGCTCGATCTGGCCGCGCACGTACCGCCGGTGGCTCGGGCCCCAGGCGTGCGGGGACCACTCGGGCTCGGGGACGAACAGCGGCACCATCAGCGCCTCGAACATCGAGCCGCCCCAACTGGGGACCACCTTGCGGCCCCGGTGCAGGTAGTGGCCGTTCCACACCCGGACGCCGTCGACCTGCACGTACGCACCGCCCGGGGTCTGCTCCTGCTCCCACTCGGGCAGCATCGTGCGGTACAGGCACCAGTAGTGCTGCGGGGGCAGCGAGCCGTCCGCGATGCCGAGGTAACTCGCCATCCGCGGTTCGGTGTTGAGGGCGCCGTAGTGGTGGCCGGTCGGCTCGCCGGTGTCGGTCCAGTAGCCGCCGCGCAGCTGTCCCGGGCGGGCCGCGGGATCGGTCGGGTCGTAGGGGGTGTGGAAGAACGACCAGTCGGCGGCGGCGAGGACGCGGGTGATGCGGCGGCGCAGCGCGGGGTCGGCGTCGGCCGCGATGCGCAGCCCCGCGACCAGCCAGGCGTTGTCGACGGAGGAGAGGAAGGGGCGGACCTCCTCGCCGGTTTCGGGCCAGCGCTCCAAGGTCGAACCGTCGTAGGCGTCGTACCAGTTGAGCCAGAAGCCGTGGTGCCGCTCCAGTTCCTCGACGGCGGCGACGGTGCGGGCGAGCGAGCGGTGCATGGCGCCCCGGCTGATGACGCCGAGTCCGGCGGCGGCGACGGTGGACCACAGCCCGCACCCGATGTTGGTGGGGGAGGTCTGCCGGGACGGCACGGGCCGGCCGGGGCCGCTGAGGTCGACCTTGTCCGCGGTGAGGCCGAAGTCGGTCGTCATGACCTCGATCGAGCGGAAGGTGTCGCGGAACCAGCGGTGCAGCGTCGGGGCGGTGGCGGCGGGCGGAGGGGAGGGGGGACGGTGCGGGGCGGCGACCGGGGCGGCCGCGTTCGCGGCGGGAGCGCCGGCCAGGGTGAGGGCGGCGGCCCCGGTCCCGGCAGCGGTGAGGAACGATCGACGGTCCAAGCGGATGCGGTCCATGCGGGTCCGGCTCCTGGAGGAAGGCGACGGTGTGGAGTCGTGCGGTGGCGCGTCGTTGATCGGTGCGGTGGGGGACGCCGCCGGCCCGGGGCGGGGCTGTGACGGGGCCGGCGGCGTCGTTCGGGGGCGCGGGTCGTCCCGGGACGACCCGCGCGGGCTCACTCCCCGCCGGGCAGTTCCCGGGTGCGGCCCAGGGCGCCGAGCCAGACGGCGGACGGCTTGGCGGTCCGTTCGAAGGTGACGGGGTCGTAGGAGATCAGCCCGAAGGTGGGCGCGAAGGAGCCCCACTCGTAGTTGTCCAGGGCGCTCCAGTGCAGGTAGCCGCGGATGTCGAGGCCGTCGTGCAGGGCCGCGGCGACCTCCGCCAGGGCGCCCCGGAGGTAGGCCAGGCGCCGCTCGTCGTCATCGGTGGCGATGCCGTTCTCGGTGACGATCAGCGGGACGTCGCCGACCACCTCGGCGGTGTGCCGCAGCGCGTGGCCGACCGCGGCCGGGTAGTACTCCCACTGGGTGAGGGTGCGCTCGGCGTCCGCCGGTGCCGGGATCGGACCTTCGGGGCCGATCCTGGTCCGGGTGTAGGACTGGACGCCGATCCAGTCGTCCCCGCGGGCGGCCTCGATGAAGACGTCCTCGCGGGGGTGGCGGTAGGCGGCGGTGACCTCCTCGGCCCCGGGCAGCGCCTGGTAGACCTGGTTGGCGACGGTCCACCCCACCTTGATGTCCGGGTTGATGCCCCGCACGGCCCGCACCGCGGCGTGGTGGACCTCGACGATCGCGCGGGTGGTCTCCTCGTCGGGCGTCGGCAGGCCGGCGGGCGGGAAGCCGACGTTCCCGGCCTTGGCGGCCCCGGCCATCACGGCGATCATGTTCGGCTCGTTGATGGTGCAGACGTACTCCACCCCCTCGGCGATGACGGGCGCGGTGGCCTCGACGTAGCGGGTGAAGAGCTCCACGGCCCCTTCGGCGGTCCAGCCGCCGAGGTCCTCGAACCACTGCGGCACGGTGAAGTGGTGCAGGGTGACCATCGGGCGCAGTCCGCGGGCCAGGGCGCCGTCCACCATGCGGCGGTAGTGGGCGAGTTCGGCGCGGGAGAAGTGGCCGCGGGCCGGCTCGATCCGGGCCCACTCGATGCTGAAGCGGTAGTCGGTGAAGCCGAGTTCCGCGAGCAGGTCCATGTCCTCGGGCCAGCGGTGGTAGCTGTCGGCCGCGTCGAGGCTGGGCTCTTGGACGTGGGAGGTGCCGCTGTGCTCCTTGCGCCACCAGTCGCTGTTGGTGTTGTTGCCCTCGATCTGGTGGGCGGCGGTGGAGGCCCCCCAGAGGAAGCCTTCGGGGAACGGGGTCGGGGCGTGCGTCATCGTCGTGTCTCTCTGGTGGGTGAGGGGGGAACGGAGGTGGGGCGCTACTTCATGCCGGCGGTGGCGATGCCCTGGGTGAAGTGGCGTTGCAGCACCGCGAAGACCAGCAGCACCGGCAGCACGATCAGGAAGGAGCCGGCCATCAGCATCCCGTTGGAGCCCGCCGACTGGTTGGGGTCGGTGGCGAAGGTGGCCAGTGCCACCGGGAGCGTGTACTTGTCGGGGTCGTTGGTCGCGATCAGCGGCCAGACGAAGTTGTTCCAGGAACCGAGGAAGGTGAAGATCGTCAGCGTCGCGAGGGCCGGCTTGACCAGCGGCATCACGATCCGCCAGAAGATGAACCACTCGCCGGCGCCGTCCATCCGGGCCGCTTCCAACAGCTCGTCCGGGATCGACTGCATGAACTGCCGCATGAGGAACACCCCGAAGGCGCCCGCCGCGAACGGCAGCACCAGCCCGGCGTAGGAGTCGATCAGCTGCAACTTGCTCATCAGCACGAACAGCGGCAGCAGCATCAGGTTGCCGGGCACCATCAGCGCGCCCAGGACCAGCCCGAAGACCTTGTTGCGGCCGGCGAACCGGAGCTTGGCGAGCGCGTAGCCCAGCATCGAGCAGAAGACCAGGTTGGAGACGGTGACCAGGGTGGCCACGATCACCGAGTTGAGGAAGTAGCGCGGCAGGTCCAGCCGGTCCAGCAGCCGTTCGAAGTGCCCGAGGGTCCACTCGGTCGGGATCCACACCGGCGGCGAGGCGGTGAGCTCCCGGTCGGTCTTGAAGGCGGACAGCGCCATCCACAGGAAGGGCGCCGCCATGACCAGCAGGCCGAGGGAGACCAGCACGTACAGCAGCGGCTTGCGCAGTCGGGAGCCGGCGGACCGGCCGGGACCCGGGACCTCGGTCGGGGCGGGGGCGGGCTTCACGGTGCTCATTTCGTGTTGTCCTTCAGCAGTCTGAGCTGGAGCACGGTGATGCCCATGATCACCACGAAGAGGACGTACGCCATCGCGCTCGCATAGCCCATGTGGAAGAAGTTGAAGCCCTCGCGGTACATGTTCAGCGAGACGGTGAGGGTGCTGTCCGAGGGGCCGCCCTGGGTCATCACGAACGGCTCCTCGAAGACGTTGAGGTAGCCGATGGTGGTGATCACCGTGGCGTACAGCATGGTCGGGCGCAGCAGGGGCACGGTGACGTGCCGGAACTCGCCCCAGGTGCCCGCGCCGTCCAGCCGGGCGGCCTCCCGCACCTCGGTGGGGATGGCCTGGAGTCCGGCGATGAACAGCACCATGACCGTGCCCATGTTCCGCCACACCGCCATGAGGATCAGCGAGGGCATCGCGAGGTTCTCGTCCCCGAGGAAGTCCGGGGCGGTGAGCCCCACTTCGGCGGCGAGCCCGGCGATCAGTCCGTCGGACGGGTCGAGGACGAACCGCCACACCACGGCGACGGCCACGATGGAGGTCACCACGGGGGCGTAGAAGCCGACCCGGAAGAAGGTGCGGGCGCGGTCGATGCCATTGTTGAGGAGCACCGCGACCAGCAGCCCGAGGCCGATGGTCAGGGGCACGCCGACGACGACGAAGTAGGCCGTGTTGAAGAGGGAGGTGAGGAACTTCTCGTCGTTGAACAGCTTGACGTAGTTCTCGAACCCGACGAAGTCGGCTTCCAGCGGGTTGGTGACGTCGCGCAGCCCGAAGTCGGTGAAGCTCATGAGGAGCGTCGCCAGGATCGGGAAGGCCATGAAGACCGCGAACAGCACCAGGAACGGGGTGGAGAACAACCACCCGGCGAGGTTCTGCCGGCCCAGGCGCGGCCCGCGGCGCTTGTCGCGCCCCTCGTTCCTGCCGTCCTCCTCCGCGGGGCGGCGCGCCGGGCGGGCCGGCGCGCCCGGCGGGGTCGTGGTGCTCATCGCGACTACCTCAGGAGGCTTTCGACCTCGGACTGCGCCTTCTTCGCGGCCTCCTCGGCGGACGCCTTGCCCTGGGTGACCGACTCGACGGCGCGGTCGACCTTGGAGGTGATCTCCGACCACTGGGCGAGCGTCGGCGTGTTCTTCGCGGTCTCCATCTGCTCGCGGAAGACCTGGAGGTTCGGGTCCGTCGCCAGCTCGCCGGATTCCCAGGCGGCGGTGGCGGCGGGCAGGTCGCTGGTGCGCTCGTACCAGTCGGCCTGGCCCTTGGTGTCGGTGAGGTGGCTGATGAACTCCTTGGCGGCGGCCTTGTGGTCGCTGTCCTTGGAGATCACCAGGCTGGATCCGCCGGCCATGGACACGGACTGCTCACCGGTGGGCACCTTGGCGACGGCCCACTTGCCGTCCAGGTCCGGGTACTGGTCCTTGAGGATCGACATGATCCACGGGCCGGAGAAGAACATCGGCACGTCGCCGGTGTTGAAGTCCTTGGTCACGTCGTAGCCCGGCGTGACGCTCTTCTTGGCCAGGCCCTCGGCGAAGTACTTCCCGTACTCCTCGAACGCCTTGACCGCGGCGGGGCTGCCGATGGCCGCCTTGCCGTCGCCGTCGACGATCTCGCCACCGGCGGAGTACAGGAACGGATAGAAGCTCTGCACCGTGTCCAGGCCGCTCGGCTGGATCGACAGGCCCCACTTGGTGCCCGCCCCGTCCTGGTAGGCGGCGGCGGCCTCGCGGAGTTCGGCCCAGGTGGCGGGCGCCTTGTCGATGCCGGCCTGCTCGGCGAGGTCGGTGCGGTAGTAGAGCACCCGGGTGTCGACGTACCAGGGAACCCCGTACGCGGTGCCGTCCACGATGCCCTGTTCCCAGGCCGCCGGGAAGAAGTCCTTCTCGTCGAAGACCTCGGTGTCGACCGGCTCCAGCGCGCCCAGCTCGGCGAACTCGCCCATGTAGGTCCCGCCCATCTGCGCGATGTCCGGGAGGTTGCCGGCGGCGGCGGCCGAGACCAGCTTCTGGTGGGCGACGTCCCAGCCGACCGGGGTGACCTTCACGGTCACGTTCGGGTTCGCCTTGGTGTACTCCTCGGCGACGGCGCCGAGCTTCTCGCCCTCGGCACCCATGGCCCACACGGTGAGGGTCTGCTTCTCGTCGGCGGCGACGCCGCCGCCCCCCGAACTCCCGCAAGCGGTGATTCCGAACGCCGTCGCGAGGGCGACGGCGACCGTGGCGGTTCTGGCGGCGCGGTGCATGGACGGCTCCTCCTTGAGCTCTTCCGGGCCCTGCTGGCGTTCCGGCCGTGTACTGCCGTTCACCCCGCAAGACCCCTGATCGTCTTCGGGTACCCGGAACGCCCGCCCGGATGTATGCGCTGTCTGTAAGCGCATACATCACTTTGCGGCAGTCGTTCCGCAATGTGCAAGAGGGTTGGAGATCACACTCCGGTAACGGTGTCGGCGCGCTGCGGAGGGCGGGCGGAGCGGTCGCGGACGCGACCGCTCGGGCGTGAATGTCGCATGGTGGGGGGTGTGGGGTTGGGGGTAAAACGGTTGATAAGTGCACCTTGCAGGCTAGAACGGTTGTTTGCGCGAGGAAAGGGAATGTGGCGTACGCCGCTCCGCCGGCCCGGGCCACGGCGCCTACGCTCCCCGGCATGCCCCCGACGCACCCCGCCCCCGCCGTCCCGGCCCCGCCGGACCGTGCGCCGGACCTGGCGCACCCGTTCCCCTTCGACCCCGCCCACGGCTACGCCCCGACCCGGCTGCTCGCCGTCGCACCGCCCCCGGGACCCGAGGGCTTCGACGCCTTCTGGCGCGCCCGGTACGCGGCGGCCCGCGCCGTCGACCCCGACCCGGTGGTGGGCCCCGCCGAGGGGGAGCGCGGCGGCGTCCGGCTCCACCCGGTGACGTACGCCTCCACCGGGGGCGTGCGCACCGGCGGCTGGCTGGCGCTGCCCGTCGACGGCCGCCCGGCCCGCTACGGCTTCGTGATCGGGCACGGCTACGGGGGCCGGGGCTCCGCGGCCCCCGACCTGCCGCTGCCCCTGCCGGACGCCGCGGCCCTGCTGCCCTGCGTCCGGGGAATGGGCGAGCGGGGTCGCCGCCCCGGAGTGCCCGACACCGCCGACGCCCACGTACTGCACGGCATCGACGACCGGGACGGCTACGTGATCGGGGGCTGCGTCGACGACCTGTGGTGCGCCGCCTCCGCGCTGCTGCGACTGGTCCCCGAACTGGCCGCCCCCGGGGCGGCCCGGCTCGGCTACGCGGGCGAGAGCCTCGGCGGCGGCCTCGGGGCGCTGGCCCTGCCCTGGGACGACCGCTTCGGGGCCGCCCGGCTCACCGTCCCCACCTTCGGCCACCACCCGCTGCGGCTCACCCTGCGCTGCACCGGCAGCGGCGAGGCGGTGCGCGCGCACCACGCCCGGCACCCGGAGGTGACCGAGGTGCTGGCCCACTACGACGCGGCGACCGCGGCCACCCGACTGCGCACCCCGACCCTGGTCGCCCCCGCGCTGTTCGACCCGGCGGTACCGCCGCCCGGGCAGTTCGCGGTGCGCAACGCACTGGCCGGGCCGCGCACCACCCGGGTGCTGACGGCCGGGCACTTCACGCACCGGGGCGAGCGGGCCGAGCGGGCGTCGTTGGACGCCCTCGGGCGGCGGTTCTTCGCCCGCTGGCTGGGGACGTGAGCGGGGGAGGGCCTAACAGCCGCAGCTCGCCCGGCGGGCCACCGACACCGGAAGCACCAGCGAGACCGGCTCGCCGGGCACCAGTTCGGGCACGTCCGGCATCCGCTCGGCGCCGTTGCCGCCGCCCAACCGGCGCACCAGCAGTTCCACCGCGACCTCGCCCATCCGTCGCATCGGCTGGCGGACGGTGGTGAGCGCGGGCCGCACCAGCCGGCTGAGCGCGATGCCGTCGAAGCCGACCACCGTGATGTCGGCGGGCACCCGCAGCCCCCGGCGCTCCAGGGCGTGCAGGGCTCCCACGGCCATCTGGTCGTTGGCGAACAGCAGCCCCTGCGGGGGCGGCTCGCCGGCCGCCGCCGCCCGGTCCACCAGGGCGTCCGCGGCCCGGGCGCCCTCCGCACGGGTCATCATCGGCGCCCGCAGATCGGGCGCGTCGGGCACCGGGAGGCCGGCCTCGGCGCACGCGGCACGGTAGCCGCGGAAGCGGGCCGCGGCGTCCGGGGAGTCCTCGGCGGTGCCGACGAACGCGAGCCGGGTCAGCCCGTGGTCCACCACGAGGTGCCGGGCGAGCGCCCGCTCGCCGTCCTCGTTGGCCGCCTCCACGTGGTCGAGGTGGTCCAACTGCTCGGACTCCCGGGGCCCGGCCAGCATCACCACCGGCAACCGCCGGGAGATGACCTCCAGGTCCTCGGTGGGCACCGTGCGCGCCAGCACCGCGAAGCCGTCCACCCGCCCGGCGACCTTGGCCACCCAGCTCTCCGGGCCGCCCTTCAGCGAGGCCGCGATCAGCAGGGCGTACCCGTGGCGGCGGGCCGCCCGTTCCATGCCCCGGATGATCTGGTCGGAGTACAGCATGGCGGCGTCGTCCTCGTCGGACTCGTCCGCCTCGTGCTCCGCCTCGGGGTCCGAGTAGTCAGGGAAGCACAGGCCCAGCACGCCCGTGGAGCGGCTGGCCAACCCCCGCGCACTGCCGCTGGGCACGTAACCCAGCTCCCGTGCGGCGGCGAGCACCCGGTCGCGCGTCTGCTGCCGTACGGAGTCGGGGGTGCGGTACACCCGCGACACCGTCGCGATGGACACCCCGGACCGCTCCGCGACGTCGTACACCGTGGGGGCTGTGCTCACCCGACCGACCGCCTGCCTGTTCGTTGACCGTGTCCGCCCGCCGGGTGCGCGCACGCCCACGGCAACGGAATGAAAGCGCATTCACAGTAGGTCGCGGAGCACGGCGGGGGCAAGACGGTACCGCCCGCGCCGCCGTGCGCGGGGGCACGACGGCGCGGGACGGAGGAGGTTCAGCGCCCCCGGCGGCGGATCTTGTCGCCGAGCCAGACCAACGGGTCGTACTTCCGGTCGGCGACGCGTTCCTTCAGCGGGATCAGCGCGTTGTCGGTGATGCGGATGCCCTCCGGGCAGACCTCGGTGCAGCACTTGGTGATGTTGCAGTACCCGAGCCCGTGCTCGTCCTGGGCGGTGGCCTTGCGGTCGAGGCCCGAGGCGGCGGCGTCGTCCAGCGGGTGCATGTCGAGTTCGGCGACCCGCATCAGGAACCGGGGGCCCGCGAAGGCCGTCTTGTTCTCCTCGTGGTCCCGCACCACGTGGCAGGTGTCCTGGCACAGGAAGCACTCGATGCACTTGCGGAACTCCTGCGAGCGGTCCACGTCCTCCTGCTGCATCCGGTACTCGCCGGGTGCGAGGTCCGGCGGGGGGACGAAGGCCGGGACCTCGCGGGCCTTGACGTAGTTGAAGCCCACGTCGGTCACCAGGTCGCGGACCACGGGGAAGGCGCGGAGCGGGGTCACCGTGACGGTCTCGGCGGGGTCGAAGACCGACATCCGGGTCATGCACAGCAACCGGGGCCGCCCGTTGATCTCCGCGCTGCACGAACCGCACTTGCCGGCCTTGCAGTTCCAGCGCACCGCGAGGTCGGGCGCCTGGGTGGCCTGGAGCCGGTGGATGACGTCGAGGACCACCTCCCCCTCGTTCACCTCCACCCGGAAGTCGCCCAGCGCACCGCCCCCGGCGTCCCCGCGCCAGATCCGGAAGTGCGCCTCGTAGCTGGTGGATGCGGAGGTCGTCACTCGTACAACTCCTCTTCGGCGAGGTACTTGACCAGCTCCTCCTTGTCGAAGAGGGCCAGTAGGTCGGAGCGGACGGGCTCGGTCTCGACCCGGGTGAGGGCGATCCCGGGGGCGCCCGGGTCCCCGTCCTCGGGCGCCGGGGCCAGCGCGCAGAGCAGGTTCACCCGGCGCCAGGCCCGGTCCATCTCCGGCCGGTCCTCGCGGGTGTGGCCGCCGCGGCTCTCCGTGCGCTCCAGCGCCGCCCGGGCCACGCACTCGCTGACCAGCAGCATGTTCCGCAGGTCGAGGGCGAGGTGCCAGCCCGGGTTGAACTGCCGGTGCCCCTCGACGGCGACCTGCCCGGCACGCCGCCGCAGCGCGGCGAGGCGTTCCAGGGCCTCGGCCATCTCGCCCTCCCGCCGGATGATGCCCACCAGGTCGTTCATCGTCTGCTGGAGCTCCTGGTGCAGGGCGTACGGGTTCTCCGGGACCGCCCCGGGGCGGGACCCGTCCTCGGGGACGGCGCCGAAGGGGCGCAGCGCCTCCGCACCGGCCCGGTCGACCGCCTCCGCGGAGGGGACCGGGCGGTCCTCCTCGGCCAGCCCGGCCGCGTACCGGGCCGCGTGCAGCCCGGCCCGGCGGCCGAACACCAGCAGGTCGGAGAGCGAGTTGCCGCCGAGCCGGTTGGAGCCGTGCATCCCGCCGGCGACCTCGCCCGCGGCGAACAGCCCGGGCACCCCGCGGGCCGCGGCGGTGTCCGAGTCGACGGCGACCCCGCCCATCACGTAGTGGCAGGTGGGCCCGACCTCCATGGCCTCGGCGGTGATGTCCACGTCCGCGAGTTCCTTGAACTGGTGGTACATGGAGGGCAGTCGACGTTTGATCACCTCCGGGGACATCCGGGTGGACACGTCGAGGAACACCCCGCCGTGCGGGGAGCCGCGACCGGCCTTGACCTCGGAGTTGATCGCCCGGGCGACCTCGTCGCGGGGGAGCAGCTCCGGGGGGCGGCGGTGGTGGTCGGGGTCCTCGTACCAGCCGTCCGCCTCCTCCTCGGTGCGGGCGTACTTGTCCTTGAAGACCTCGGGCACGTAGTCGAACATGAACCGTTCGCCGCGTGCGTTGCGCAGCACCCCGCCGTCGCCGCGGACCGACTCGGTGACCAGGATGCCCTTCACCGAGGGCGGCCAGACCATGCCGGTCGGGTGGAACTGCACGAACTCCATGTTCAGCAGCGGCGCCCCGGCCAGCAGCGCCAGCGCGTGCCCGTCGCCGGTGTACTCCCAGGAGTTGGAGGTCACCTTGAAGGACTTGCCGATGCCGCCGGTGGCGAGGACCACCGCGGGGGCCTCGACGACGAAGAAGCGGCCGGTCTCGCGTTCGTAGCAGAACACGCCCGCCACCCGCCCGTCCGGGGCCTTGAGGATGCGGGTGGCCGTGCACTCCTGGAAGACCTTCAGGGTGCCCTCGTGGTCGCCGGACTCCTTCGCCGCCTCCTGCTGGAGGGAGACCACCTTCTGCTGGAGGGTGCGGATCAGCTCCAGCCCGGTGCGGTCGCCGACGTGCGCCAGGCGCGGGTACTCGTGGCCGCCGAAGTTCCGCTGCGAGATGCGGCCGTCGCCGGTGCGGTCGAAGAGGGCGCCCCAGGTCTCCAGCTCCCACACCCGCTCGGGCGCCTCGCGGGCGTGCAGCTCGGCCATCCGCCACTGGTTGAGGAACTTGCCGCCGCGCATGGTGTCGCGGAAGTGGACCCGCCAGCCGTCGCCCGCGTTGACGTTGCCCATCGCCGCGGCGATGCCGCCCTCGGCCATCACGGTGTGCGCCTTGCCGAACAGGGACTTGCAGATCACCGCGGTGCGCAGGCCCTGGGCGGCGGACTCGATCGCCGCCCGCAGCCCGGCGCCGCCGGCACCGACCACGACGACGTCCCACTGCTGTCGTTCCACCATCAGAAGAACCTCGGATCGTCGAACGCGCCGCTGGCCAGGAGATACACGTAGAAGTCGGCGAGTCCCACGCTCAGCAGGGACGCCCAGGCGAGCTGCATGTGGCGCGCGTTGAGCTTGCCGACCCAGCCCCACAGCCGGTAGCGGACGGGGTGGCGGGAGAAGTGCTTGAGCCGTCCGCCCACGACGTGGCGGCAGGAGTGGCAGGAGAGGGTGTACGCCCAGATCAACACGATGTTGACGAGGAAGACGAGGCTGCCGAGACCCATGTGGCCCCAGGCGTACTCCGCGTTCCGGAAGGTGAGCACCGTGTCCCAGGTGAGCAGGACCGCCACCAGCAGCGCCGCGTAGAAGAAGTAGCGGTGCAGGTTCTGGAGGACCAGGGGGAAGCGGCTCTCCCCGGTGTACTTGCGGTGCGGCTCGGCCACCGCGCAGGCGGGCGGCGAGGCCCAGAAGCCCCGGTAGTACGCCTTGCGGTAGTAGTAGCAGGTGAGCCGGAAGCCCAACGGGAAGACGAGCACGATCAGTGCGGGGGAGAGGCCCCACCAGCCGCCCACCAGCTCCCAGTTGGGCCCGCCGCGCATGGGGGCGCAGTTCTCGGCCAGACAGGGGGAGTAGAACGGGGAGACGTAGGGGGCGGCGTAGTAGTCGGTGTTCGCGAACGCCCGCCACGTCGAGTAGACGATGAAGGCGAGCAGCCCGGCCGCGGTCGCCGCGGACGGGAGCCACCAGCGGTCGGTGCGCAGGTGGGGGGCGTCGATGGCGGCGCGGTCGGACGTGCGGACGCCGCCGGGCGGGGCGGGGGGTCGGGTGCCAGGGGCCAACGGGACTCCACTCGGTCGGGACTCGGGCCGGGGTCGGGTCCCCCCGGCCGCGGGGGCGACTCAGGGGGCGTGACGGTGCAGCGCGCCGAGTCCCTCGTCGTCCGCATCCGTCCACAGGGAGCTGTCGTACGGGGTGTCGGGAACCCATACGACCTCGTCCGGCCGGGGGGCCGGTTGGTGCCGGGGGGCGGGGCTCGGGTGCGCACCCCGCGGGGTGCGCGGTTCCTCGCCCGACGCGGTCCTCCCGTGCAGGAGGTCCACGCTCTGGTGCAGTTGAGCCAGGTCGGTACGGAGCCGTCGGATCTCCCTCACGTCGTGCCCGACGTGCTCGACGAGCCGGTCCACGGTGCGGGTGAGGTCGTCGATGCGATGTCGTACGGCGGTCAACTCGTCGTGGTGAGACAGGGCTTGCCCTCGCTTTCGAAGGAGCGGGCGGCAACGTCCGTGCGCCAGTGAGTGTTCCGTGTCACATCGAGAGTTGGGAAGACGCCGGTCGCGCTTTCTTGACACTGGCCGGTAGTCGTGGTGGGCGTGGGGTGAGAGGGGCCTCACATGCGCAGGTGACGGCCGGGGCGGAGCGTCGCCCGGTCGTGGCCCGTCCGGGCGGTCGTTGACCGGATCACTTCCGGTCAACCGGGAGCGGAGGTCGCCCGGCCGCCCCGCACCGGCCGCCGGCGGCGCCGGCGCACCCCTCGGTCCTCCCCGCGCGCCCCGCGAGGGTCGGACGGCCAGCCGGGTGAGGTTCACGGCCCCCGTCGCCGTGTCGCATCCGGGACCCGGTACGGGTCGGGTTCCGTGGGGCCGTAGATCAGATCACCACACATATCACCGCACGTGATCACACCGACCCCCTCCGCGAGGCCCGGCCCTCCGGGGCGGGCGACCCCGGAGGTACACGGATGTCCCACGACGGCCCCAGACTGCGCACGGTCCTGCGCTCGGTCGCCTTCCTGACCGCGGGCGCCCTCGCGCTCCCGGTGCTGACGGCGTGCGGATCGGACGAGGAGCACGGCCCCGCCCCCGCCGCGGCGCAGGACGTCGCGGCGGCCGAGCGCGCCCGGGTGGCGGACGGCGGCACCCTCACCTGGGCGGTCGACGCCTTCCCGGAGACCCTCAACGCCTTCCAGGCCGACGCCGGCCCCGCCACAGCCAAGGTGGCCCAGGCGACCCTGCCCTCGATGTTCCGGCTGGACGACCGGGGCCGCCCCGCCCGCAACGCCGACTACCTGGAGTCCGCCCGGGTCGTGGCCACCGCCCCCCAGCAGGTCGTCCTGTACAAGCTGAACCAGCAGGCCGTGTGGAGCGACGGCCGGGAGATCGGCGCAGACGACTTCGTGGCCCAGTGGCGCGCCCTGTCCGGCAAGGACAGCGCCTACTGGACCGCCCGCAACGCCGGGTACGAGCGCATCGGGAAGATCGAACGCGGGGCGAACAACCTGGAGGTCCGGGTCACCTTCGCCGAGCGCTACGCCGACTGGCGCTCCCTGTTCTCCCCGCTGTACCCGAAGGACGTCATGGGGTCGCCGGACGGCTTCAACGACGGAGCCCGCGGCAAGCTGAAGGTCTCCGCGGGCCCGTTCGCCGTGGACCGCGTCGACGAGAAGGCGGGCGAGGTCACCCTGCGGCGCAGCGCCCGCTGGTGGGGGCGGCCGGCGAAGCTCGACGCCGTCGTGCTGAGGGCCGTGCCGCGCGAGAAGCGGTCCGCCGCCCTCGCCGCCGGCACCGTGGACCTCGCCGAGGTCGCCCCCGGTGACACCCGCCGCATCGGCCTCGCCGAACGGGACCGGGGAGGCTCGGGGCCGCTGGCCCACGGGCCGGGCGCGGCGACCGGCCCCGGCCAGGCACTGCGCTCCTGGGCCATCGCCCACGGCGACGACGAGGAGGCCGCGGAGGCGGAGCAACTCGCCCGGGCCAAGGCCCGCAAGGCCGTCGAGAAGTACGCCGACGAGCAGGCGGGCCTGCGCGACTTCGTGGTCCGCAAGTCGCTGGAGCCCGCGTACACCCAACTCGCCCTGAACGGGTCGACCGGCCCCCTCGCCGACGAGCGGGTGCGCCGGGCGGTGGCCCGCGCCCTGGACCGGCAGGAACTGGCGTCGGTGGTGCTGACCCCGCTCGGGCTCCCCGCCGAGCCGGTCGGCAGCCACCTGGCGCTCGCCGGTCAGGACGCGTACGCCGACAACAGCGGGGCGCTCGGCGAGCAGGACGCCGCCGAGGCCCGGGCCCTGCTGGCCGACGCGGGCTGGGTGCCGGGCGCCGCGCCCAAGGGCACCGGGGACGAACAGGACGCCAAGGACGCCGCGAAGGAGAAGGAGGCGGACGCCGACGCGGGGAAGGACGACGACGGAACGTACATCGTCGGCCGGGACGACCAGAAGCCCGGTGACCGCGCCCCCGGGGCGACGGGGTCCCTGAGGGCCCCCGGGACGGTGAGCACGGTCCTCGCCGCGGTCTCCGGCGCGGTCGCGCACCCGTGGTCCGCGGTGGAGCGGCAGGCCGAGCGGATCGCGCTCACCGCGGAGGAGGGCGGTGACCAGGCGCGTCGCCAGCAGGTGGGGCAGGGCGGAGCGCCCGGGGCGTACGCCCCGAAGGGCACTGCCGCGCCGGGCGCCCCCGCCCCCGGGGCCACCTCGGCGGCCGGCCCGGCGGCCGCGCCGCTCGCCAAGGACGGCAAGCCGCTGGCCCTGCGGTTCGTGCTGCCGTCCGGACCGGGGTCGGAGGCGCTGCGGACGGTCGGCGAACGGATCTCCCGGATGCTGGAGGGCATCGGCATCCGCACCGAGACCACCAAGGTCGCGGACGACAGCTACTTCCGCGACCACGTGGCCGCCGGCGGCTACGACCTCGCCCTCTACTCCTGGCCGGCCACCGCCTACCCCGCCACCGACGCCCGTCCCGTCTACGCCAAGCCCGTGCCGGCGGCCGACGGCACGCTCAACGTGGAGCAGAACTACACCCGGGTGGGCACCGACCAGATCGACCAGATGTTCGACCGGGCGGCCGCCGAGCTGAACGAGAAGGAGGCCCGGGAGCTGATCCGCCAGACGGACGCCCGGATCTGGGCCGCCGCCGGCTCCATCCCCCTCTACCAGCGCCCCGAACTGGTCGCCGCCCGCCGCAACCTGGTCAACGTCGGTGCCTTCGGCTTCGAGACCCCGCGCTTCGAGGACATCGGCTTCGCCAAGCCGCCGGCCGGTCCGACCCGGCAGCCCTGACGCCGGTGGTTCCGGGCCGGTGACCCGGCCGGCCCGGAACCTCAGATGATCCTCAAATCCCTTGCCGTCCCCCGGGCGCGACCTGCACTGTCTGACCATCCCATTGGCCCCGGATGCTCCCGGATCGCCGGTGGTAACCCCCTGTGCCAGCGGATTACCCCCAGATCCGCTTCCCCGCTCCGCGGGGCGGGCGGCCCCGTCCCCCACGCACTCCGCGGAGGCCGCCCCCCGCGGAGCCACGTACGATGGGGTATGGCCGTGGCGTGTCAAGCCCGGCAGGGCGCCGTACAACAGTCGTACGCGCAGCCGTCCACTCACCCCGGGAGAAGCGCCGCACTATGGCTGTGACCTCTACGCGTCACGACATCCGCAACGTCGCCATCGTCGCCCACGTCGACCACGGCAAGACCACCCTGGTCGACGCCATGCTGAAGCAGGCGGGCGCGTTCGCCGCTCACCAGCAGGTCGACGACCGCGTCATGGACTCGAACGACCTGGAGCGTGAGAAGGGCATCACGATCCTCGCCAAGAACACGGCGGTGAAGTACCACCCCAAGGACGGCGGCGAGCCGATCACCATCAACATCATCGACACCCCCGGCCACGCCGACTTCGGTGGCGAGGTCGAGCGCGGCCTGTCGATGGTCGACGCGGTCGTCCTGCTGGTCGACGCGTCCGAGGGCCCCCTCCCGCAGACCCGGTTCGTGCTGCGCAAGGCGCTCAGCGCCCGGCTGCCGGTGATCCTGTGCATCAACAAGACGGACCGGCCCGACTCGCGCATCGACGAGGTCGTCAACGAGACGTACGACCTCTTCCTCGACCTCGACGCCGACGAGGACCAGATCGAGTTCCCGATCGTCTACGCCTGCGCCCGGGACGGCATCGCCTCGCTGACCAAGCCGGAGAACGGCACGGTCCCCTCGGACAGCACCAGCCTGGAACCGTTCTTCTCCACCCTCCTGCAGACCGTGCCGGCGCCCTCGTTCGAGGAGGGCGCCCCGCTCCAGGCCCACGTCACCAACCTGGACGCGGACAACTTCCTGGGCCGCATCGCCCTGCTGCGCGTCGCCCAGGGCGAGCTGCGCAAGGGCCAGACGGTCGCCTGGATCAAGCGCGACGGTTCGGTCTCCAACGTCCGCATCAGCGAGCTGCTGATGACCGAGGCGCTGACCCGCAAGCCCGCGGAGGTGGCCGGCCCCGGCGACATCTGCGCGGTCGCGGGCATCCCGGAGATCATGATCGGCGAGACCCTGGCCGACCCGGAGAACCCGGTGGCGCTGCCGCTGATCACGGTGGACGAGCCCGCGATCTCGATGACCATCGGCACCAACACCTCGCCGCTGGTCGGCCGGGGCGCGACCGGCAAGGGCGCGTCCACCTCCTCGGTCAAGGACCGCAAGGTCACCGCCCGGCTGGTCAAGGACCGCCTGGAGCGCGAGCTGATCGGCAACGTCAGCCTCCGGGTGCTGCCCACCGAGCGTCCGGACGCCTGGGAGGTGCAGGGCCGCGGCGAGTTGGCGCTGGCGATCCTGGTGGAGACCATGCGCCGGGAGGGCTTCGAGCTGACGATCGGCAAGCCGCAGGTCGTCACCAAGGAGGTCGACGGCAAGGTCCACGAGCCGATCGAGCGCATCACCATCGACGTGCCCGAGGAGCACATGGGCGCGGTCACGCAGCTCATGGGCACCCGCAAGGGCCGGATGGACAACATGTCCAACCACGGCTCGGGCTGGGTCCGCATGGAGTTCATCGTGCCCTCCCGCGGCCTCATCGGCTTCCGCACCGAGTTCCTGACCAACACCCGCGGCACCGGCATCGCCCACTCCATCCACGAGGGCCACGAGCCCTGGTTCGGCGAGCTGAAGACCCGCAACAACGGTTCGCTGGTCGCGGACCGCTCCGGTGCGGTGACCGCCTTCGCGATGACCAACCTCCAGGAGCGCGGCGTGCTGTTCGTCGAGCCCGGCACCGAGGTGTACGAGGGCATGATCGTCGGCGAGAACTCCCGTGCCGACGACATGGACGTCAACATCACCAAGGAGAAGAAGCTCACCAACATGCGGTCGTCCACGGCCGACGTGTCCGAGTCGATCGTCCCGCCGCGCAAGCTCTCCCTGGAGCAGTCCCTGGAGTTCTGCCGCGACGACGAGTGCGTGGAGGTGACCCCGGAGGCGGTGCGCATCCGCAAGGTCAACCTGGACGCACGGGAGCGCGCCCGCGCCGCCAGCCGGGCGAAGCACTCCTGAGCCACCCCGCCGGGCCCGGGACGGGCCCGGCGGAACCGGACCGGCCCCCGTCGCACGCGACGGGGGCCGGTTTGCTGTGGGTGACGGCCTGCTGACCCGCCGGTCAGCACCGCAGTGGGCGCCGGGGACACCCTGGTCGCCCCAACGCCCGCGGAACCGGACGGAGTTGCCGACGGAAAGGGTCGGATTCCGGACCGGAGTCGAGTCGGCGTGTGTGCCGAAGGGCGGGCGGGGTACGGTTCTACGCGCGGGGACCGCGACCCCATGCCCGGCCCGAAGGGCGACTGTTGGCTATGTCACGCGCGGCCCGATCACGCAACTGACTTTCCCCCCGATGCTGTCCGAAATGCGGACAGGATTGACCGATAGATATGTAACACGTCCGTTTCGCGGCCATCTATATCGGATCGGTTTGTCCGGATTTTGGGAGAAGTAGCCATCAGGTGTGATCTAACCGAGACCAAAAGGGTGTGGTCGGGCCGGACCCCATGGCTAATAGTTGACCGCGTAGAGCTCGGGTCAATGGGTCATGCGCTGTGGGGAGCGCCGACTCACGAGCACACTGGGGCACACGATCATCGCCGTCAGGGGTGTCGGCGTGGTTGGAGGTGCCCCCTTTCGCAGTGAACAAGTGGACTCATGAGGAGGAACCCATGCGCGGTGCCAAGAGCGCCAAGTGGGTCGCCATAGCAGCGGTTGTGGCGCTGGGTGCTACCGCCTGTGGCGGCGGCGAGAGCGGAGACAAGGGCGGCGACAAGAGCGGCGCCATCGACCCGAACGGCAAGTTCTCCGTCGAGGTGGGCGAGCCGGAGAACCCGCTCCAGCCGGCCAACACCATGGAGTCCAACGGCAGCATCGTGACCCGCGCGCTGTTCTCGCAGCTCGTGAACTACGACGCCAAGGGCAACATCAAGATGGTCAACGCCGAGTCGGTGGAGACCAAGGACAACAAGACCTACACGGTCAAGCTCAAGGCCGGCTGGAAGTTCCACGACGGCACCCCCGTCACCGCCGACTCCTACGTCAAGGCGTGGAACTGGGCCGCGGACCCGAAGAACAAGCAGACCAACGGTTCCTGGTTCGCGGACATCGAGGGCTACGACAAGGTCTCGACCTCGAAGGCCAAGGAGATGACGGGCCTGAAGGTGGTCGACGAGACCTCCTTCACCATCAAGCTCACCACCCCGCTCCCGTACTACGTGTACAAGCTGGGCTACGAGGTCTTCTCGCCGCTGCCCGAGTCCTTCTACGCGGACCCGGCCGCCGCGGGCCAGAAGCCGGTCGGCAACGGCCCCTACAAGTTCGTCAGCTGGCAGCACAAGAAGCAGATCGAGGTCGCCCGCAACGACGACTACCAGGGCGAGGACAAGGCCAAGAACGGTGGTGTGCTCTTCAAGAACTACACCAACCTGGAGACGGCCTACGAGGACCTGAAGTCGGGCAACGTCGACGTCCTGCGTCAGATCGCCCCGAAGGACCTGCCGGTCTACAAGCAGGACCTCGGTGACCGTGCGGTCGACAGCGCCAACTCGGCGATCCAGACCATCGCGCCGGCGTTCTACACCAAGCAGTTCAAGGACATCGACCCCAAGGTCGTCCAGGGCCTGTCGATGGCGATCGACCGCGAGACCATCACCAAGACGGTCCTCCGCGACACCCGTGAGCCCGCCACCGGCTGGGTCGCCCAGGGCGTGCTCGGCTACCAGCCCAACGCGGCCGGCGACGTCGTGAAGTACGACCCGGCGAAGGCCAAGGCGCTCATCAAGGAGGGCGGCGGCGTTCCCGGCAACGCGGTCGTCATCCAGTTCAACGCCGACGGCGGCCACAAGCAGTGGGTCGAGGCGGTCTGCAACTCGATCACCAACGCCACCGGCGTGAAGTGCACCACCGACTCCAAGCCCGACTTCCAGGCCGACCTCAAGGCCCGTGAGGCCGAGGAGGTCAAGTCCCTGTACCGCAGTGGCTGGAACCTGGACTTCCCGATGAACGCCAACTTCATCCGGGACCTCTTCGGCACCACCTCCTCCGGCAACCAGAGCGGCTTCTCCAACAAGGAGATCGACCGCCTGATCAAGGAGGCCGACGGCGCCAAGACGCTGGAGGAGTCGACCAAGCTGTACCAGGAGCTGGAGAAGAAGCTCCCCGAGTACATGCCGAGCATCCCGCTCTGGTACTACAAGGTCAACGCGGGCTACTCGGAGAACGTCACCGGTGTCGCGTACAACCAGAAGGGCGACCCCGTCCTGACGGGCGTCCAGGTCAAGAAGTAAATCGCAAACAGCCCGTAACCCCAGGGACCGGCCCGAGCAGGGCCGGTCCCGCCGGGACGGACGCGCGGTCGGGGGGCCCTTTCCCCGCGAACTCCAGCAGGTTCGCGGGGGAAGGGCCCGTACGGCTGCCGCTGTGACTGACATGGAGGCACGATGGGGCGTTATGTCGCACGACGACTGCTCCAGATGATCCCGGTGTTCATCGGGACGACCCTGCTGATCTTCCTCATGGTCTACGCCCTGCCCGGTGACCCCGTGCGAGGGCTGTTCGGCGACAAGGGCGGCAACGAGGCCACGATCGCCGCCCTGAGGAAGGAGTACGGGCTGGACCAACCGATCATGGTCCAGTACTTCAACTACATGAAGGACATGGTCCTTCACTTCGACTTCGGCACGCAGATCGCCAGCGGCCGTCCGGTGACCGACATCCTGGGCGAGGCGTTCCCCGTGACGGTGCGCCTGGCGCTCGTCGCGTTCGCCATCGAGGTCGTCCTCGGCATCGGCCTCGGCATCGCCGCGGGCCTGCGGGCCGGCAAGGCCGCCGACACCCTGATCCTGGTGTTCACGCTGCTGCTGATCTCGGTCCCGGCGTTCGTGCTCGGCTTCATCTTCAAGACGGTGTTCGCCTTCCAACTCGGCTGGCTGGAACCCAACGTCACCGACTCCACGAACCTCGGCGAACTCTTCATGCCCGCCTGCGTGTTGGCCGCGCTCTCCCTCGCCTACGTGGGACGCCTCACGCGCACCTCCATCGCGGAGAACCTGCGCGCCGACTACATCCGCACCGCGGTGGCCAAGGGCCTGCCCAAGCGCCGGGTGGTCGGGGTGCACCTGATGCGCAACTCGCTGATCCCCGTGGTCACCTTCCTCGGCACCGACATCGGCGCCCTGATGGGCGGCGCGGTCGTCACCGAGGGCCTCTTCAACATCCAGGGCGTCGGCGGCACCATCTTCGAGTCCATCCAGCGCCGCGAGGGCACGACCCTGGTCGGCCTGGTGACCATCCTGGTCCTCGTCTACCTCGCCGCCAGCCTGATCGTCGACCTGCTCTACGCGGTCCTGGACCCGAGGATTCGCTATGCCTGACCTGACCAAGACGGCGGCCGACGCGGCCGCCGAGAGCACGGTGCCGCAGCCGGACCCGGCTCCGGAGCCGAAGTCGGAGAAGGCGCGCAGCCTCTGGGGCGACGCCTGGCAGGACCTGCGGCGCCGACCGATCTTCATCGCCTCCTCGCTGATGATCCTGCTGCTGCTGGCGATCACCGCCTTCCCGGGGTGGTTCACCAGCGCAAGCCCCACGGTCGGCGACCTCCAGAACCACTTCCTCCAGAAGCCCGAGCTCGGCAAGGTCTTCTCCCCGGAGTGGCTGGGTTACGACGCTCAGGGCCGCAGCGTCTACGCCCGCGCCATCCACGGCACGCGCGCCTCGGTGCTCGTCGGACTCGGCACCACCGTGGTGGTGACCCTGGTCGGCGGTCTGATGGGCATGCTGGCCGGCTACTTCGGCGGGGTGATCGACGCGATCCTGTCGCGGATCACCGACATCTTCTTCGGCATCCCGTTCCTGCTCGGCGCGATGGTCGTCCTGAACTCCTTCACGGACCGCACCATCGTGATCGTCATCGGCGCCCTGGCGTTCCTCGGCTGGACCCAGACCGCGCGCGTCATGCGCGGCTCGGTGATCACGATCAAGCAGTCGGACTACGTCCAGGCGGCCAAGGCGCTCGGCGCGGGCACCCGGCGGATCCTCTTCCGCCACATCCTGCCCAACGCCGTGGCCCCCGTGATCGTCGTGGCGACGATCTCGCTGGGCGTCTACATCTCCGCGGAGGCGACGCTGTCGTACCTGGGACTCGGCCTGGCCGGAGTCTCCTGGGGCAACGACATCTCGGCGGCCGGAGACCAGATCCGCGTGGCACAGCACCTCCTGCTGTACCCGTCGCTCATGCTCAGCATCACGGTGCTGTCGTTCATCATGCTCGGCGAGGCCGTCCGCAACGCCCTCGACCCGAAGACGCGCTGAGGGAGGCGTACGTGACCACCATCGAGAAGACCGCACCGGTCCCGGGCCCCCGGGGCGCCGCGGACGACGACCTGCTGCTCGACGTGCGGGACCTGCACGTCGAGTTCCACACCCGGGACGGCGTGGTCAAGGCCGTCAACGGCGTGAACTACAGCGTGGCCGCCGGGGAGACGCTGGCCGTGCTGGGCGAGTCGGGGTCCGGGAAGTCGGTGACCGCGCAGGCGATCATGGGCATCCTGGACATGCCCCCGGCGAAGATCCCGCACGGCGAGATCCGCTTCCGCGGCCAGGACATGCTGACCATGTCCGCCGAGGAGCGCCGCAAGATCCGCGGCCGGAAGATCGCCATGATCTTCCAGGACGCCCTGTCCTCGCTGAACCCGGTGCTGAGCGTGGGCTACCAGCTCGGCGAGATGTTCCGGGTGCACCAGGGGCTCTCCAAGAAGGAGGCCAAGGCCAAGGCCATCGAGCTGATGGACCGGGTGAAGATCCCGGCCGCGTCCTCCCGGGTGTCGGACTACCCGCACCAGTTCTCGGGCGGCATGCGGCAGCGCATCATGATCGCGATGGCGCTGGCCCTGGAGCCGGACCTGATCATCGCGGACGAGCCGACCACGGCGCTGGACGTGACGGTGCAGGCCCAGGTGATGGACCTGCTCGCGGAGCTCCAACGCGAGTTCAACATGGGCCTGATCCTGATCACCCACGACCTGGGCGTGGTGGCGGACGTGGCGGACAAGATCGCGGTGATGTACGCCGGCCGCATCGTGGAGACGGCGCCCGTGCACGACCTGTACAAGCGCCCCGCCCACCCCTACACCAAGGGGCTGCTGGACTCGATCCCGCGCTTGGACCAGAAGGGCCAGGAGCTCTTCGCGATCAAGGGCCTGCCGCCCAACCTGCTGCGGGTGCCGTCGGGTTGTGCCTTCAACCCGCGGTGCACGGCGGCGCAGGACGTCTGCCGTACGGACATCCCCGCGCTGCACCCGGTGACCGGACGGGACGGCGGCGAACTGCCCGGCCGCCGTTCGGCCTGCCACTTCTGGAAGGAGACGATCCATGGCTGAATCCCCGAAGCTCTCGAAGTCCGACGAGCCCCAGGGCGCGGAGGCCACGCCGAACGTCTCCGACGTCGCGGTGGTCGAGGCCGCCTCCGAGGACGCGGCGGTCGCCGCCCTGGAGGCCCCGGTCGAGCGCGGTGAGCCGATCCTCCAGGTGCGCGGGCTGAAGAAGCACTTCCCGCTCACCCAGGGCATCCTGTTCAAGAAGCAGGTGGGTGCGGTCAAGGCGGTCGACGGCGTCGACTTCGACCTGTACCAGGGCGAGACGCTGGGCATCGTGGGCGAGTCCGGCTGCGGCAAGTCCACCGTCGCCAAGCTGCTGATGAACCTGGAGCGGGCCACCGCGGGCGAGGTCTTCTACAAGGGCCAGGACATCACCAAGTTGTCCGGGCGGGCGTTGAAGGCGGTGCGGCGGAACATCCAGATGGTGTTCCAGGACCCGTACACCTCGTTGAACCCGCGGATGACGGTCGGTGACATCATCGGGGAGCCGTTCGACATCCATCCGGAGGTGGCGCCCAAGGGCGACCGCCGTCGCCGGGTCCAGGAACTGTTGGACGTGGTCGGCCTCAACCCGGAGTACATCAACCGGTACCCGCACCAGTTCTCCGGCGGCCAGCGCCAGCGCATCGGCATCGCCCGCGGCCTCGCCCTCAACCCCGAGATCATCATCTGCGACGAGCCGGTGTCGGCGCTGGACGTGTCGGTCCAGGCGCAGGTCATCAACCTGATGGAGAAGCTCCAGGACGAGTTCAACCTGTCCTACATCTTCATCGCGCACGACCTGTCGATCGTCCGGCACATCTCCGACCGGGTCGGCGTGATGTACCTCGGCAAGATCGCGGAGATCGGCACCGACACCGAGATCTACGACCATCCGACCCACCCCTACACCCAGGCCCTGCTCTCCGCCGTCCCGGTCCCCGACCCGGACGCGCGGGAGCGTCGGGAGCGCATCATCCTCACCGGTGACGTGCCCTCGCCGGCCAACCCGCCCTCCGGTTGCCGCTTCCGCACCCGTTGCTGGAAGGCCCAGGACCGCTGCGCGGAGGAGGTGCCGGTGCTGGCGATCCCCGAGCGGTTCCAGGGCACGGACAGCTTCGCCGCACACGAGTCCGCGTGCCACTTCGCGGAGGAGAAGGACGTGGTCCACGCCGGCTGACGCCGCCGTCCCGCGACCGACCGCCGTCGGACGTCCGTCCGGTCCCCCGACACCGCCGGTCTCCGGGCGGGGGCGCGGACGAGGTCGCGGGGGAGCGCCGCGCACGGCGATCGGCGGAACCCACCCGATCCGCGTCCCCCGCGTAACCTTCCCCGCCGCCCGGGCGTGCTTATGGCAGGACGGCGGCAGGGCCGTCCGTGCGGGAGGGACGGGGGGTGACCATGGCGACGAGTTCCGCGGCGTCGGAGGACTTCGACGCGTTCTACGCCGCCACCGTGAAGCGCTTGGTGGCCACGGTCTACGTGGTGACGGGCGATCTGGCGGAGGCGGAGGACGCGGTGCAGGAGGCGTACGTCAGGGCGTGGCAGCGCTGGTCGAGGCTGACGCGGAGCGGGGACCCGCTGCCGTGGGTGCGCCGGGTGGCGATCCGACTGGCGATCAGCGCCTGGCGCAGGACGCGCGGTCGCATACTGGCCCACTTCCGCCACGGTCCGCCGAGGGACGCGCCGGAGCCGACGGAGGACCGGGTCGCCCTGGTGGCCGCCCTACGGGAGCTGACTCCGCAACAGCGACGCGTCGTGGTGCTCCACCACCTCCTGGACCTCCCCGTGGCAGAGATCGCCAGCGAGACGGGGGCGTCGAGCGGCGCGGTGCGCACCATGCTCAGTCGCGCCCGCAGAACCCTCGGCGAACACCTCACCGACAAGGAAGCGGAGGCCGTGATGAGCAGTGGGCTGTTGGGCGTCGGGGGTGCCCCGCGATGACCAGACTGGAAGAGCTCCTGGAGGACACGATCGTCCGGATGCCCGACCCGCGGGAACTCCGGGCACGGGCGGCGCGTCGGCGGACCCGGAGGGTGGGCGGCAGCACCCTCGCCGCGGCGGTCGCCGGGTTCGCCTTCTGGGCCTACCAGCCCGGGGAGGAGGTCCGAGGAGTCGAGGCGGCGGCGCGGAGCGCGGCCTCGCCCGAGGACACCGTGCAGCCGGCGGGCATACCCGTGATCGAGGTGGTCGAGCCCCCGGGAAAGCCGACGTCCTCGCGACGACTGCCGACCATGCGCCTGTCCAGCATGTCCGATCTGTGGCCCTCGATGGAGTGCGAGCAACCGCAAGGCCGTCCCGGCCCCCCACGGCACCACTCCTTCGCCCACGGCGACGAATCCGAGGACGGCGGTTCGTCCACCCTGACGCGCGTGGCCCACTACGCCACCGGCCGGCAGATGAAGGAGGAGCTGAAGGATCTCCAACGGGTGCTGGCGGCGTGTGGGCTCAAGGCCCAGGACTTGGGTGTCGACCGCCCTCCCTTCGCCTGGTACGAGGGGCGGGACGTGCACGGGCAGAAGGTGACCGTCCTCGTCCAACCCGGTAAGGACTGGTTGACGCTCACCGAGACCGTTGCGCCCGGACCGCCGTAGCCGGGTGGACGGCGCCGGGGCCCATCGGGGGGTGGGCTCCGACGCCCCGCACGCCGCACGACGTTCCGGGTCCGTCCTCACTGCGGATCGTGCGTGCGTCCGGCGGTCGGCGGCTGCTCCAAGAGACAGGACGTGGAGACGAGGGCCCGGGCGGCGGCCACGAAGTACGCTTCGTCGGCGTCCGGGGCGAGCCCGAGGACGACCCCTTGGCGGAGGCTGACGAAGAGCGCCCGGAGCGCGGTCACCAGGCGCCGGGCCTGAGCGGGCGTCACCGTGCCGTCGGTGTGCGCGCGGTCGGTGAACAGGGAGGTCAGCTGTCCTTCCTGGGCCCGGATGGACGCCGCGAGTTGAGAGCCAAGTTCGGGGTCGTGCACGGCCATGTCCAAGAGGGTGATCTGAAGGGACACGTCGGACCGCCCGCTCGGCGCCGCAGCGCTGCGCCAGGAGGCACGGGCGAAGGCGTCCACGGCCTCCCCGAGGTCCATCTCGGTGGTGACCGTCCGGTGGATCTCCTCGTAGTGCGGCTTCAGGTAGTCGGCGGCGAGGGCCACCACCAGCCCGCTCTTGCTACCGAACAGCGAGTAGACGGCGCCCGTGGTCACCCCCGCCCGCTCGACGATCTCCTCCAGCTTCGCCCGGTATCCGTCCCGGGAGACCACCTCGAAGGCGGCGTCCAACAACGCCCGGCGATTGCGTTCCCTGGCTTCGACCCTCGTCATTCGCATAAATTCATTATGCTCGTAATGAGATTACGGGAAGTCGAACATCGAGCACCGGGGAGGACTTCATGGCGCGGGTACGGAGCGCGGGAGGGGAGTCGCGGGGGCTGCTGGCGGGGGCCGTGGCCGACGGGGTGTTCAAGGCCTTGCTCGGTGCGGCCTTCCTGGTGGGCGCCGGAGAGCTGGGGGAGTGGCTCGGGGTGTCCACGGCGCTGGTGCTCGCCACCGGTACGGCGCTGCTGATCGGTGGTGTGATCGAGGTCGGTCACGTGCGGCGCCGTCCGATGGGGACGGTCCTCCCGCTCATGGTCGCCTACGACATCGGCTGGGCCCTGCTGACCGCCGCCGCCCTGTTCGTCGCCCGACAGGGCGGCGGTGTCGGGGGCGAACTCTGGATCGGCTACCAGATCGTGGCGCCCCTGGTGCTCGTCGCCCTGCTGGCCAGGGCGGCGCCCGAGGTCTCCGGCCGCGTCGGGAGTTGAGGGGGCGCGGGGTCGTCGGGCCCTGCGCGGCTTCCCCGCTCCGACGGTCGTACACCCACCCGGATGGGCTGAATGTGCGGAATGCGAAGAGTGAGGTGATATTTGGGCCTACGTGAACAGCGAACCTGATGAGGAGGCACTCCATGCGTGGAGTCAGGCGCGCCCCCTGGGTCGCGGCAGCGACCGCCGTCGCCCTGGCGGCGACGGCGACCGGCTGCGGGGGAGGCGACGGCGACGGCGGTGGCGGCAGCGGCTCCGGGATCGTGAGTTCCTCCTGGGGGGACCCGCAGAACCCGCTGGAGCCGGCCAACACCAACGAGGTGCAGGGCGGCAAGGTGCTGGACATGATCTTCCGCGGCCTCAAGCGCTACAACCCCGAGACGGGCGCCGCCGAGGACATGCTCGCGGAGAAGATCGAGACCTCCGACTCGCAGAACTTCACCGTCACCGTCAAGGACGGCTGGAAGTTCAGCAACGGCGAGGCGGTCACCGCGCAGTCCTTCGTGGACGCGTGGAACTACGGCGCGAGCCTGAAGAACAACCAGAAGAACGCGTACTTCTTCGGCTACATCGAGGGCTACGACAAGGTCCACCCGGACTCCGGGGAACAGAGCGCCGACACCCTCTCGGGGCTGAAGGTCGTGGACCCCAGGACGTTCACCGTCAAGCTCAACCAGAAGTTCTCGACCTTCCCCGACACCCTCGGGTACGCCGCCTTCTCCCCGTTGCCCCGCGCCTTCTTCGACGACCACGCCACCTGGCTGAGCAAGCCGGTGGGCAACGGCCCGTACTCCGTCGACTCCTACACCCGGGGCTCCCAGATGTCCCTGCGGGCCTGGGCCGACTACCCGGGCGACGACAAGGCCGAGAACGGCGGGATCGACCTCAAGGTCTACACGGACAACAACACCGCCTACACCGACCTCATCGCCGGCAACCTCGACCTGGTGGACGACATCCCCGCCGCCCAACTGGGCAACGTCGGCGCCGACCTCGGGGACCGGTACATCAACACCCCCGCGGGGATCATCCAGACCCTGGCCTTCCCCTTCTACGACTCCGCCTGGTCCGATCCCCAGGTGCTGAAGGTCCGCCAGGGGCTCTCCCGGGCGATCGACCGCAACCAGATCACGGAGACGATCTTCCACAAGACCCGGACCCCGGCCACCGACTGGACCTCCCCGGTCCTCGGCGAGGACGGCGGCTTCCAGGACGGGCTCTGCGGGGACTCCTGCACCTACGACCCGGCCGCCGCCAAGAAGCTGGTCGAGGAGGGCGGCGGGCTCCCCGGCGGCCAGGTGAAGATCTCGTACAACGCCGACACCGGCTCCCACAAGGAGTGGGTGGACGCCGTGTGCAACTCCATCAACAACGCCCTGGGCAACAGCCGCGCCTGCGTCGGCAACCCCATCGGCACCTTCGCGGACTTCCGCAACCAGATCACCGAGAGCAAGATGTCCGGGCCGTTCCGCGCCGGCTGGCAGATGGACTACCCGCTCATCCAGAACTTCCTCCAACCGCTCTACTACACCAACGCCTCCTCGAACGACGGCAAGTGGTCCAACAAGGACTTCGACCGACTCGTCAACCAGGCCAACGCGGAGACCGACCAGGCCAAGGCCGTCCAACTGTTCCAGGAGGCCGAAGGCGTGGTCCGGGACAACATGGCCGCCATTCCGCTCTGGTACCAGAACGGCAGCGCCGGCTACTCGCAGCGGGTCTCCAACGTGAAGCTGAACCAGTTCAGCGTGCCCGTCTACAACGCGATCAAGGTCAGCTGACACCGACCGGCCCGGCCCGCGCCCCGGGCGCACCGTCGCCACCCGCGTCGGTGCGCGCCTGGGCCCACCCGGACACCACGACCCCCGGAGCGGTTCATGGGACGCTATGTGATCCGGCGTCTGCTACAGATGATCCCCGTCTTCATCGGCGCCACCCTGCTGATCTTCCTGATGGTCAACGTGATGGGCGACCCCATCGCGGGCCTGTGCGGTCAGCGCGCCTGCGACCCGGCGACCGCCGCCCGGTTGGAGAAGGAGTTCGGCCTCGACAAGCCCCTGGTGCAGCAGTACCTCACCTACATGGGCAACGTCTTCACCGGCGACTTCGGCACCGCCTTCAACGGGCAGCCGGTCACCGAACTGATGGCCTCCGCCTTCCCGGTCACCATCCGGCTGACGATCGTGGCGATCGTCTTCGAGATCGTCATCGGCATCTCCCTGGGCGTGGTCACCGGTCTGCAACGGGGCCGCCCCGTCGACACCGGAGTGCTGGTCCTCACCCTGATCGTGATCTCGGTGCCCACCTTCGTCACCGGTCTGCTGCTCCAACTGCTCCTCGGCGTCGAGTGGGGCTGGATCCGCCCCTCGGTCTCCCCGGAGGCGCCCTTCGACGAGCTGATCCTCCCCGGCCTGGTCCTCGCCTCCGTCTCCCTCGCGTACGTCACCCGGCTCACCCGCACCTCCATCGCGGAGAACCGGCGCGCCGACTACGTGCGCACCGCCGTCGCCAAGGGCCTGCCCCGGCGCCGCGTGGTGACCCGGCACCTGCTCCGCAACTCGCTGATCCCGGTGATCACCTTCATCGGCACCGACATCGGCGCCCTGATGGGCGGGGCGATCGTCACCGAGCGCATCTTCAACATCCACGGCGTCGGCTACCAGCTCTACCAAGGCATCCTCCGCCAGAACACCCAGACGGTGGTCGGCTTCGTGACGGTCCTGGTCCTCGTCTTCCTGGTGGCGAACCTGCTCGTCGACCTGCTGTACGCCGTACTCGACCCGAGGATCCGCTATGCCTGAGCAACCGCCCGACGACACGGCGATCGCCTCGACCGGCGCCGGCGGTGCGATGGACCTCGCCACCGCCGAGGGCGAGACGCTGGAACGCACCCCCGGCGGCCCGCTCGGCACCGGCCCCACCGGCAAACCGCGTTCCCTGTGGTCCGACGCCTGGCACGACCTGCGGCGCAACCCGGTCTTCCTGATCTCCGGGCTGGTCATCCTCTTCCTCGTCTTCATCTCGCTCTGGCCCGGCGCCATCGCCTCCGGCGACCCCCTCAGCTGCAACCTGGCCGACGCGCAGAAGGGCTCCGAACCGGGGCACCCCTTCGGCTTCAACGGCCAGGGCTGCGACGTGTACACCCGGACCGTGTACGGGGCGCGGACCTCCGTCACCGTCGGTGTGTGCGCCACCCTGGGGGTCGCCCTCCTCGGCTCCGTCCTCGGCGGACTGGCCGGGTTCTTCGGCGGAGCGTGGGACGCACTGCTCTCCCGACTCACCGACATGTTCTTCGCCATCCCCGTCGTCCTCGGCGGCCTGGTCCTGCTCTCCGTCGTCACCAGCAACACCGTCTGGCCCGTCATCGGCTTCATGGTGCTGCTCGGCTGGCCGCAGATCTCCCGGATCGCCCGCGGCTCCGTCATCACGGCCAAGCAGAACGACTACGTACAGGCGGCCCGCGCCCTCGGCGCCTCCAACTCCCGCATGCTGCTGCGGCACATCACCCCCAACGCGGTGGCCCCCGTCATCGTCGTCGCGACCATCGCCCTGGGCACCTACATCTCCCTGGAAGCCACCCTGTCCTACCTCGGCGTCGGACTGAAACCGCCCACCGTCTCCTGGGGCATCGACATCTCCGCCGCCTCCCCGTACGTCCGCAACGCCCCGCACGCACTGCTCTGGCCCGCAGGGGCCCTGGCCGTCACCGTGCTCGCGTTCATCATGCTCGGCGACGCGGTGCGCGACGCCCTCGACCCCAAGCTGCGCTGAGGAGGCCACCGCGATGCTGCTGGACGTCCGCGACCTACGAGTGGAGTTCCGGACCCGGGACGGCGTCGCCCGCGCGGTCAACGGGGTCAGCTACACCGTCGACGCCGGGGAGACGCTGGCCGTGCTGGGCGAGTCGGGGTCCGGGAAGTCGGTGACCGCGCAGGCGATCATGGGCATCCTCGACACCCCGCCGGGCCGGATCACCGGCGGCGAGGTCCTCTTCCGGGGCGAGGACCTGCTGAAGCTCAAGGAGGAGGCCCGCCGCAAGGTCCGCGGCGCCGGCATGGCCATGATCTTCCAGGACGCCCTGTCCTCGCTCAACCCGGTACTGACGGTGGGGGAACAGCTCGGCGAGATGTTCCGGGTGCACCGGGGGCTGTCCCGCAAGGACGCCCGGGCCAAGGCCGTCGAACTCATGGACCGGGTCAAGATCCCGGCCGCCGCCGAGCGCGTCACCCAGTACCCGCACCAGTTCTCGGGCGGCATGCGGCAGCGCATCATGATCGCGATGGCGCTGGCCCTGGAGCCGGACCTGATCATCGCGGACGAGCCGACCACGGCGCTGGACGTGACGGTGCAGGCCCAGGTGATGGACCTGCTCGCGGAGCTCCAGCGCGAGTACACCATGGGCCTGATCCTGATCACCCACGACCTGGGCGTGGTGGCGGACGTGGCGGACAAGATCGCGGTCATGTACGCCGGCCGCATCGTGGAGACCGCCCCCGTCCACGACATCTACAAGGCCCCGGCCCACCCCTACACCAAGGGGCTGCTGGAATCGATCCCGCGCCTGGACCAGAAGGGCCGCGAACTCTTCGCCATCAAGGGCCTGCCCCCCAACCTCACCCGCATCCCCTCCGGCTGTGCCTTCCACCCCCGCTGCCCGATGGCCCAGGACGTGTGCCGCACCGACGAACCGCCGCTGGCCGAGGTGTCCGCCGAACGCCGCAGCGCCTGCCACTTCTGGAGGGAGACGCTCCGTGGCTGACCCGGTCACCCCCACCGAACCCCCCGCGTCCGCGGCCGAGGAACGGGTCGAGGCGCTCGACGCGCCCGTGGCCCGCGGCGAACCGATCCTGGAGGTGCGGGGACTGGTCAAGCACTTCCCGCTCACCCAGGGCATCCTGTTCAAGAAGCAGGTGGGTGCGGTCAAGGCGGTCGACGGCGTCGACTTCGACCTGTACCAGGGCGAGACGCTGGGCATCGTGGGCGAGTCCGGCTGCGGCAAGTCCACCGTCGCCAAGACCCTCGTCCACCTCGAACGCCCCACCGCCGGGGTCATCCGGTACAAGGGCCAGGACATCACCACGTTGTCCGGGCGGGCGTTGAAGGCGGTGCGGCGGAACATCCAGATGGTGTTCCAGGACCCGTACACCTCGTTGAACCCGCGGATGACGGTCGGTGACATCATCGGGGAGCCGTTCGACATCCATCCGGAGGTGGCGCCCAAGGGCGACCGCCGTCACCGGGTCCAGGAACTGTTGGACGTGGTCGGCCTCAACCCGGAGTACATCAACCGGTACCCGCACCAGTTCTCCGGCGGCCAGCGCCAGCGCATCGGCATCGCCCGCGGCCTCGCCCTCAACCCCGAGATCATCATCGCCGACGAGCCGGTGTCGGCCCTCGACGTCTCGGTGCAGGCCCAGGTGATCAACCTCCTGGACCGGTTGCAGAGCGAGTTCAACCTGTCCTACATCTTCATCGCGCACGACCTGTCGATCGTCCGGCACATCTCCGACCGGGTCGGCGTGATGTACCTCGGCAAGATCGTGGAACTCGGCACCGACACCGAGATCTACGACCACCCGACCCACCCCTACACCCAGGCTCTGCTCTCCGCCGTCCCGGTCCCCGACCCGGACGCACGGGAACACCGGGAACGCGTCATCCTCACCGGTGACGTGCCCTCGCCGGCCAACCCGCCCTCCGGTTGCCGCTTCCGCACCCGCTGCTGGAAGGCCCAGGAACGCTGCGCACTGGAGGTCCCGCTGCTGGCGGTGCCCGCGGAGTTCCGGTACGCCACGGGCCCGGCGGCCCACGCCTCCGCCTGCCACTTCGCGGAGGAGAAACGGGTGGTCCCACCGGAACCCCGGCAGGACGAGCCTCCCGCGGTGCCCCCGGACCCGGCCGACCCGCCCGCCGAGGACCGTTAACACCCCGGCAACTCCCCCGCCACGGCGCTGATACGCGGCCGCGACAGGCTGCGCGTCGTACGGCCGTGCGGGTGCCGTAGACCGGCCGGGGAGCACACACCATGACGCCCCGGTCGGTCCCCGCTCACCCCGGCCCGAGCACCCGCGTGCACCAGCGGCGACGAGCGGTGCGGTGCGTCCCGCACGGGAACGCCCCGGTGCCCCGCGGCCGTCCGCGACGACCCCGGCGGACCCGCTGAGTTCGGGTACGCATTCTGCGCCGAGAGCACCCTTCGTCCATCCGGTCCGGGATACGGATCCAGCAGTACGGACAGGGGGCCATCGTGCGGTGTTCACATCGGACGGCCCCTGCGGGCCCGGTCGGCGCGGCTGCTCGGAGGGGGAGCGGGACGGCGCACGTCGCCCTTCGCGTGCCCCCCTCCGTGAGGATCACGCGCGGGGCGAGAACCCGCGGTGCGCACGCCGTGCGGCGCGCCCTCCACCGCACGGGCCGGGTGCCGGCCGTCCGGCGCGGGGCGTTCGCGGAAGCTGCCGGGTGCCCGACGCCCCTTTGGAGCGGGCGAAAACCGCCAACTCCGCGACGGCGCCCCCGGTGGGGTCGACGGTGCCGCCCGCGGCCTCCCGGCCGCGTTCGTGACGTGCCTGCTCAACGGGGGCCACGTGCGCCCGGGTCTCCGACGGCAACGCCGCCGGACCGGCGACCGCCCGCGCGGCACCTGTCGGAACGTCACGTACCCGGAGAACATTCGTTCCGATCGGTGCCGGTTCGGGGCCGCGGAAAAATGACGCGATCCCCGTCTGGTGACACCGTGGAGGTCTGGGGTGCACCCAGGGTGAACCGTCGGGTGCGGGCATACTGACGGAGGAAGGGCAGGGGCTCGGAGGCCATCCGACGGGCACGGGACGCAATGCGCCCCCCTGTGCTGCCGTGAGCCGACCTTGTGCGATCCCTGCGATCACGCGGAAAGTTATGATCCGTAACGCAAGGTGGGTACCAACCCGGGTGTCCGACGCTCGTATTCCGTGACGGTCTTTTAGGAGGTGAACCGCCGTGGCACTCTCGATTTCGGCGGCGCTGCTGCTGGCGATCATCGTCTTCATCCTGATCAAGAAGTCGGGACTGAAGGGCGGTCACGCCGTCATCTGCATGCTGCTCGGCTTCTACCTCGCCAGCTCCTCGATCGCCCCGACGATCACCGAGGTCACCTCGAACGTCGCGGGCATGATCGGCGACATCAACTTCTAACACTTTCCCGCACCGCGTGACCTGTCTCCCCGGTGGGGGAGACGGCCCCCTTCGAGCGGGATGCGGAGCAGGGCGCGCGCGGTCTTCCAGGCCGTGCGCGCCGGGAGCACGGGGACGAGCGGGGCGCACGCTGGCGCAGTTGATCGCATCAGGATCACAACAAGATCCACCAACCCCACCGTTCTCCCCTCGGCGACCGGCCGGTCCTCGTAGGCTGTCCACATGATGGAACTGCCCGCCCGGCGCCTGCTGCTCGTGCACGCGCACCCCGACGACGAGTCGATCACCAACGGGGCCACCATGGCCAAGTACGCGGCCGAAGGCGCCCGCGTGACCCTGGTCACCTGCACCCTCGGCGAGGAGGGCGAGGTCATCCCACCCGACCTGGCCCGGCTCACCGCCGACCGCGAGGACGCCCTCGGCGCCCACCGCGTGGGGGAGCTGGCGGCGGCCATGAAGGCACTGGGCGTACACGATCATCGTTTCCTCGGCGGACCCGGTCGCTACCGCGACTCCGGGATGATGGGCCTGCCCCAGAACCGTCGCGAGGGCTCCTTCTGGAGCGCCGACCTCGACGAGGCCGCGGCCCACCTCGTGGAGGTCATCCGCGAGGTCCGCCCCCAGGTCCTGGTCACCTACGACCCTGACGGCGGCTACGGGCACCCCGACCACATCAAGGCCCACCGGGTCGCCGTCCGTGCCGCCGAGCTCGCCGCCGAACGCGCCTACCGCCGCGACCTCGGCGAGCCGCACACCATCGAGAAGGTCTACTGGAACCGGGTGCCCCGCTCCGTGGTCGAGGAGGGCTTCGCCCGACTCGACCGGGCCCTGCCCGACCTGCCCTTCCCCCGGGCGGCGTCCGTGGACGACGTGCCCGGCGTGGTGGCCGACGAGCGGATCACCACCGTCATCGACGGCAGCGCCCACGCCGACGAGAAGGCCGCGGCGATGGCCGCCCACGCCACCCAGGTCGACGTCAGAGGCCCCTGGTTCGCCCTCTCCAACCAGCTCGCCCAACCGCTCTTCGCCGTCGAGTACTTCGAACTCGTGCGGGGCACCCCGGTCGGCACCCCGGAGACCGACCTCTTCGCCGGCCTCGCCGCCGCCCGGCCCCCGCGCGCCGCCGACACCATCGGCGCACCCCGCGCGGGCGGCACCGCCGACGAAGGGGCCGCGGCCCGATGAGCGCCACCCCCGGCGGCGCCGCCCCCACCGGGCGTGCCGCGACGGCCGACCTCCCCGGCGGGTTCCTGCTCCAGGGCCCGCCGTCCGCCGGCCGGATCGCCGCCTACCTGCTGCTGTTCGTCCTCGGGCTGCTGATCGGCGGCGCCGGCTCGCTCGTCCAAGGCGCGTGGTTCCCCGGGGGGTTGCTGCTCGCGCTCCTCGGCACGGGCGGGCTGTTCCTGGGCGGCGGCCGTGCGGTCGGCACCCGGGGCGGGGCGGTCGCGCCTGCCGCCGGCTGGCTCGTCGCCGTCATCCTGCTCACCTCCAGCCGGCCGGAGGGGGACTTCCTCTACGCGACCGGCGCCGGCACTTACGTGTACCTGCTCGGCGGGATCGCCCTCGCTGTGATGTGTGCCACCCTCGTGCGGTCGGTGCAACCGGGCAGCGCTCCCGCCCGACTTGGCAAGTGACGTACCGGTTCGCCACCGCGGCGGACCGGTCCGCCATAGCACGGGAGAGCGGATGCGGTACGGGATTCCCCCGTGGCCGCAGCCGCGTGTCGGCGGTGGCCAGTAAGGTGGTGCGCGCCGCCGAACTACCCCAACCCACGACGGGGGAAACCCCGAGTGAGGTCGAGTCGGGCGGTGGAGCCAACCGGGAGAACCTGCCTTGAGTCGTGAAACTGACAGTTCGTCCTCCGGGCCGCACGGGCGCGGAGGAGCCGCCTACCCGTCGGGGACGCCGCCGTACGGCAGCACCCCCGCGGCCGGAGCGGGCGAGCGCCCAAGTGCCGACGCCTCCGCAGAGGACCGCAAGACCGAGACGACCCTGACCACCCGGGTCCGCATCAACATCCCCGGGTCCCGGCCGATCCCCCCGGTCGTCATGCGCACACCGGTCGCCGAATCCGAGGGGTCCCCGAACGCGGAGGCCGACACCGGCGCCGTCCGGCGGTCCGGTGCGCCCGACCCGGCCGCCACCCCGCCGCCCCCCGCCCCGGGGGCTCCGGCCGGAGGGGAGGGGGAGCCGGACAAGGCCAGTGCGTGGTTCGCGCCCCGCAAGCCGTCGGCGCCGCGCCCCGGTCCGGGCGGGACGCCCGCGAACGGGACCCCCGTGCCCCAGGGCCCGTCCGGCCCGCCGGCGGTCGGCGCCGCAGCCGCAGCCACCGCCACGGGTGGCGGCACCCTGGGCGGACTACCCGTCGGCGGCCCGCAGGACACCCACGGTGACCTGCCGTACTTCACCCCCGGCGCGCCGCCCGCCGCCCCGCAGGGCCCCACGGCCCCGGGCGGGGCGCCCCGGATGAGCGACGACACCGCCATCCTCACCCCGCAGCACCCGGTGCCCGCACCGCCCGCCGGCCCCGGCACCCCCGTGGGCGTGCCCACGGCCACCCCCGGCGGCAACGTCGTGGGCCCGACCCTCACCAGTGGTCTGCCCGTGGTGCCGCCGCCCGGCATCGCCGACGCCTTCCCGGACGACGGCCCGGACGCCCGCGAGGGGGACCGGCCCGCACCGGCGCCCGCCCCGGCACCGAAGGCCCCGGCGAAGCCCGCCAAGAAGAAGGGCCGCAGCAAGCTCGTCCTCCTGGGCGGCCTGGTCGTCTTCGCCGCCGCCGGCACCTACGGCGCCGGTCTGTTGCTCAACCACTCCGACGTGCCCAAGGGCACCACCGTGCTGGGCGTGGACATCGGCGGCGGCACCCGTGACGACGCCGTCAAGAAGCTCGACGCGGCGCTCGGCGAGCGGCTCGCCAAGCCGCTCCGGCTCTCCGTCGACGGCCGGACCGTGCAACTCCGCCCCGACCAGGCGGGCCTGACCTTCGACGCGGACGCCACCGTGGCCTCCGCGGCGGGCGGCGACTACCACCCGGTCTCGGTGGTCACCTCCCTGTTCGGGGAGAAGCGGGTGGTCTCCCCGTCCATGCCGGTGGACACCGAGAAGCTCCAGGTCCAGTTGGAGCGGGCGGTCGGGGCCGGCAGCGGCTCCGGCGAGGGCACCATCCGCTTCGAGAAGGGCAAGGCGGTCGCCGTCTACGGCAAGCCCGGCAAGGGCGTCGACGTCAAGGGTTCGATGCCCGCCGTGGAGGAGGCGTACCGCAAACAGGTCGAGACCGGGCAGTCCGCTCCCGTGCGGCTCGCAGTCACCGAGCAGGAGCCCTCGATCAGCCGGGCCGAGGTCGACCGGATGATGAAGGAGTTCGCCGAGCCGGCGATGTCCGGAAACGTCACGATCACCGCGGGAACGGCGGCCATCCCCTTCGGTCCCGAGGTGTCCCTCCCCCAGATCATCGGCGTCAAGGCGGTCAACGGGAAGCTGGTCGACACCTATGACCAAGCGGCCCTGAAGAACCTGTACGGCGGCACCTTCGACGGCGTCCTGATCACCCGGGGCACCGGTGAGAAGACGCCGGTCACCCCCCAGGACGTCGCCGCGGCCCTGAAGCAGGCGCTCACCGGCAAGACGGAGGCCGAGCGCACCGTGGCCATCCCGCTGGACCCGTCCTGACGGACCGGCCCGAGGCACTCGCCGGCCCGTGAACCGCTCTCGTCCGAGCGGTTCACGGGCCGGACGCCGCTAGTTCAACCGGGCCCGCGCCGCCCGGGCCTCGCCGCGCACCTGCTCGGCGGCGGTGGTGTCCACCGCCGCCACCACCTCGGCGTACGCCTCCAGTTCGGCGGCCCCCCGGAGGAAGTCCCCGCGCCGCACCAGCACCTGGGCCCGCTCGTGGCGCAGGCGGGCCGGGTGCGAGGGCAGCGCCAGGGCCAGGTCGATGGCCCACAGCGTCACGTCGGAGCGCTCCGGGCGGGCCTCGGCCCACGCCCGGATGTTGTTCAGCACGCGCACCACGGTCTCCAACGGGTCAGCCGGCCGCAGCACTTCGGGGTCCAGCGGCGCCCCGCTCGCCCGGAGCACCAGGGACTGCGCGTCAGCCTCGGACAACACCCGTCCACCATCGAACGGATCGACGAGCACCTGCTCCCCGGGCGCCCCGAAACCCACCACGAAGTGGCCCGGCAGGGCCACCCCGTACACCGGTGCGCCCGCCCGGCGGGCCACCTCCAGCCACACCACCGACAACAGGATCGGCAGACCCCTGCGACGCTCCAGCACCATGTGCAACAGCGAGGACTCCAGCCGCTGGTAGTCCGAGGGGTCGCCGTGGAACCCGTACCGTCCGCCGAGGAGTTCGGCCAGCGCGTGCGCCCAGGCGGCGGGGTCGCCCGGACGGTACGGCACCTCACCGGCCAACCGGTCCAGCTCCGCCTGCGAGGCGTCCAGCGCCGCCTCCCCGCCGGCCGCGAACGCCGCATCGGCCTCCGCGCCGACGAGCAGGCACAGCACGGCCAGATCGGGCCGCTCCGCCCGCGCCTCCGCGGCGAACCTCCGTCGCCACCAGGTGTCCCGCACGTGTCCGCCCGCCCGCCTCAGGCGCCCGCGGGCGCCCGGTAGTGGTGATACGCGTGATGGGGGGTGAAGCCCATCCGCCCGTACATCGCCAGGGCGGGCCCGTTGTCCGCCTCCACCTGGAGCCAGGCCGCCGAGGCGCCCTCCGAGAGCGCCTGGCCCGCCAGTGCGGCCATCACGGCCGTGCCCAGCCCCCGACGCCGGGCCCGGGGCGCCACCTCGACGGCCATGAACCCCGCCCACCGGCCGTCGACCACGCAGCGCCCGATCGCCAGCGGGGGCTCGTCGAGGGCGCCGTCCACCGAGGCGAACCACACCGAAGGGCCGGCCGCGAGCACCGCCCGCACCTCGGGTCCGGGCTCGCGGAAGCGCTGGTACCGGCCCAACCAGCCCTCGTCGAAGCCCCGCGCCAGCCGGACCCGCGCACCGGGGTCCTCTGGGGTCCCCGGGTCGGGGGCGGCGGCGGCCAGCGGCGCCAACGGGGCGATCCGCACCTCAGCGGAGACCTCCCGGAGCCAACCGCGCTCCGCCAGGGCGGCGCACAATTCCTCCTGCGCCCCGCGCGCGCCGGTGGCAGTCTGGAGGTAGGCGGGCAGGCCGCGCGCCGCGTACCACCGGCGCACCCGGGCGAGGGCCTCGTCCAGCGGCAGGCCCGGATCGCCCAGTGGGAGGACCGAGTTGGCCCGGCGGGTGAAACCGCCGGCGGCCCGCAACTGCCAGTCGCCGAGCTGCTCGCTCTCCACCGGCTGCCAGGCCCGCGCGGCCACCCGGGCGAGTTCCGGGTAGTCCGCGGCCGGGCCGCGACGGCGGGCCGGCGCGTCCGGCACCACCTTGCCCGCGACCAGGGCCGTGGCGTCGACCTGCACCACCTCCCCGGTCCGCCGGGTGATGCTGAGCACACCCCCGTCCCAGGATGTGAGAACGCCGACCGTGTCGGTGAACTTCGCGGCGTCGTCCGTCGCCCGGTGGACCCGTCGAACGGAGACGCGTTTGCCCACGTCAGCCGGGCTGATGCGGATCTCCAGCAATCCTCGTGCGCCGAATTCCACGGTTCTGTCCACCCCTCCTGTTCGGATCATGCCCCAGAACGGAGATACTAGGTGCGGGCATCGACGACGCCGCGCTCCCGCGCGCCAGGCGGCGGAGCCTATGGAGGCCCGCCAGCGCCCTATCGAGGAGGAACGACAGCGTGACCTACGTCATCGCGCAGCCTTGTGTCGACGTCAAGGACAAGGCGTGTATCGAGGAGTGCCCGGTCGACTGCATCTACGAGGGCTCCCGGTCCTTGTACATCCACCCGGACGAATGCGTCGACTGCGGTGCCTGCGAGCCGGTGTGCCCGGTCGAGGCGATCTTCTACGAGGACGACACCCCGGACGAGTGGAAGGACTACTACAAGGCGAACGTCGAGTTCTTCGACGAGCTGGGCTCCCCCGGCGGTGCGAGCAAGCTCGGCCTGATCGAGCGCGACCACCCGTTCGTCGCCGCGCTCCCGCCGCAGAACCAGTAAGCGGCACCAGCAAGCGGCACGGTCCCGTGCGCCATCCGGTCCCGTACGGCAGCCGCCGTGCGGGACCGCGGTGTCGGTGGGGCCCGACGCCCCTCCCACCCGCTCCGCAGAAAGCGATCCGCACCGTGTCCGCGACCGAAGCGCCCGTCGACCGTCTCCCCGCCTTCCCCTGGGACAGGCTGGAGCCCTACAAGGCCACCGCCGCGGCCCACCCGGACGGCATCGTCGACCTCTCCGTCGGCACCCCGGTGGACCCGGTGCCGGAGCTGATCCAGAAGGCCCTGGTCGCCGCGGCCGACTCGCCGGGCTACCCGACGGTCTGGGGCACCCCGGAGCTGCGCGACGCGCTCACCGGCTGGTGCGAGCGGCGGCTCGGTGCCCGCGGCATGACCCACCGGGGCGTGCTGCCGGTCGTCGGCTCCAAGGAACTCGTCGCCTGGCTCCCCACCCACCTGGGCCTGGGCCCCGGCGACCGGATCGCCTACCCGCGCCTGGCGTACCCCACCTACGAGGTCGGCGCCCGACTCGCCCGGGCCGTGCCGGTCACCTACGACGACCCGCGCGACCTCGACCCCACCGACCTCAAGCTGCTGTGGCTCAACTCCCCGTCCAACCCGACCGGGCGGGTGCTGTCGCGCACCGAACTCGCCGAGGTCGTGGCCTGGGCCCGGGCCCACGGCGTCCTGGTGTTCTCCGACGAGTGCTACCTGGAGCTGGGCTGGGAGGCCGACCCGGTGTCGGTGCTGCACCCCGACGTGTGCGGGGACTCCCACGCCGGCCTGGTGGCCGTGCACTCGTTGTCCAAGCGCTCCAACCTGGCCGGGTACCGGGCCGCGTTCATCGCCGGTGACGAGGCCGTGCTCGGTCCGCTGCTCCAACTGCGCAAGCACGGCGGGATGATGACCTCCGCCCCCACCCAGGCCGCGGTGGTCGCCGCACTGGCCGACGACGCGCACGTGGCGGAGCAGCGCGAGCGCTACCTCGCCCGCCGGGCCGCGCTCCGTCCCGCGCTGGAGGCCCACGGCTTCCGCATCGACCACAGCGAGGCGAGCCTGTACCTGTGGGCCACCCGCGACGAACCCTGCTGGGACACCGTCGCCCACCTGGCGGCGCTGGGCGTCCTCGCGGCCCCCGGCGACTTCTACGGCGAGGCGGGCGCCCGCCACGTGCGGATCGCCCTGACCGCGACCGACGAGCGGATCGCCGCCGCCGTCGCCCGACTGGCCTGACGCACGGGGGCCCGGGGCGCGGGATGCGCGCCCCGGGCCCCGTCTCGTCCCGGGCCGGCGACCGTCAGCCGAGCGGCAGACCGCTCTTGCCGGCGGTGAGCCCGCCGAGCAGGCCGCCCGCCCCGCCGGTGGCCTTCTGCGCGGCCGGGGCGGCCTTCTTCGCGCCCTTGCCCACGGCCTTGCCTGCCTGGGGGACCGCCTTCTTGACGACCTTGCTGCCGGTGTTCCCGGCGACCCCGGTGGTGTTGGTCGTCGCCCCGTCCACGGTCTCGGCGACCTGGGCGCTGTCGAGCGCACCGAGGCCGCTGACGGGCGTGTTCATCGGGAGGTCCACCGCGCTCGCGGAGCCGGCCGCACCGACCACGGGCGCCGCTCCCGCCGCCACGAGCAGGGCGACACGGGCGATCCGGCGGGACAGGGGGAGGGACATGATGCTCCTTCGGCAGGCGTTCACGTAAGTCCGTCGACCCGGCGGGCCCTCGGACGCCGTGACTACCGAACGGACGCCCCGGGAGGTTGCGGCGACCGAAGGCAAAGAATCGGTAACGCATCGCATAATCCGGTGGACGCACGAACGGGCGGAGGCGAGCCGGAACGGGGCCGCCCGGGGCCGCGGGCCCCGGTGTTCCCAAGGGGACCGACCGGTTCCCGGGGCGTGCGCGGGGCGCGGTTGCCGGCCCCCCGTCCGCCCGCCGTCCGAGCCGGTCCGGATCGCCCGCGAGAGTGAAGCGCGGCGCTACTGTCCGGTGACGATTCGGACGCGCGAGAGGTCCGCGCCGCCCACGGCGGGCCAGCGACCGGAGACCGTGCCGGGGGTCCACCGCCGTCCCGCGTAGGTCACCTCCTCGATGCCGAGCGCCGCCGCGTTGGCGACCGCCCAGTGCGCCAGCTCCCAGCCCCGCTGCCGTACCCCGGCCATGCCGCCGGGCCCGTCCGACACCGGGAGGACCACCTCCCGCGCGCCCGGCTCCGCCGGCGCGGGGGAGGGCGCGGCGGGCCCGCCGCCCGCCCCCGGCACCTCGGCGCCGGCCGGCGCCAGCACCTCCTGGCCGAAGTCCCGCACCAGCGCGGCCCGCACCCCGGCCGGCGAGCCCTTCGCCCGCACCCCGCCGTCCGCGCACGTCAGGGTGGCCTCGGAGCGTCCGGTGAGGGCCGCCGCCAGCAGGGTGGCGTCCGGCTCGTGCTTCGCGTACGCCTGGGGGTACCCGCTGCGCTGCACCCGCTGCGCGGCGACCGTCAGCGGCAGCCGCGAGTAGCCCGGAACCTCCGCCAGGTGCGCGTAGAACTCCGCCGAGGCGTACACCGGGTCCGTGATCTGTTCGGCGGTGCCCCACCCCTGGGAGGGCCGCTGTTGGAACAGGCCGAGCGAATCCCGGTCGCCGTGCTCGATGTTGACCAACGCCGACTCCTGGAGTGCGGTGGCCAGCGCGATCGTCACCGCCCGCTCGGGCATCCCGAGGGCGGTCCCGACCGCGGCGACGGTCGCCGCGTTCACCGCCTGCTCGGAGGAGAACCGGTACGCCGCGCCATCGCCCTTGCCCGACACCACGGTGCAGTGCGCACCGCCCCGGCCGCCGCTCGCCTGGTGCACCGCCAGGTAACCGGCCAGCGCGGCCAGCACGGTCACCGCCACCCCGAGGCGGGCCGGACGGCGGCGGCGCGGGGCACGGCGCCGGCCGGGACGATCAGGGGCAACAGGGGCGTCGAACACGCGCCCACCGTACCCGGCGGGGGAGCGCACCCCCAGATCCCGTGCGCCCCCCGCACCGTCCGCCGGGGCTGGGAGCCCGGGCACTAGGGTGGGGGCCCATGGACCGCACCCCCGCTGACCGCCCCGCCGACACCGCCCGCCCGGCCGGGGAGACGCCGCGCACCGCCCTCGACCTGGGCCAGGACGCCGCACTGCTCACCGCCCAGCTCGTCGACTTCCCGTCCGAGAGCGGCACCGAGGAGCCGCTCGCCGACGCCATCGAGACGGCCCTGCGCGAGCTGCCGCACCTGACGGTCCACCGGTACGGCAACAACGTGATCGCGCGCACCGAACTGGGCCGCGCCGAGCGGGTGGTGCTCGCGGGCCACATCGACACCGTCCCCATCGCGGAGAACGTCCCCTCCCGGCTCGACGAGGAGGGCGTGCTGTGGGGGTGCGGCACCTGCGACATGAAGTCGGGCGTCGCCGTCCAACTGCGGATCGCCCGCACCGTCCCCGCACCCAATCGCGACCTCACCTTCGTGTTCTACGACAACGAGGAGGTCGCCGCGGAGCGGAACGGACTGCGGCACGTGGCCGAGGCCCACCCGGAGTGGCTGGAGGCCGACTTCGCGGTCCTGCTGGAGCCCTCCGACCAGCAGGTCGAGGGCGGCTGCCAGGGCACCCTGCGGGTGCTGCTGCGCACCCGCGGCGAACGCGCTCACTCCGCCCGTTCCTGGATGGGCTCCAACGCGATCCACGCCGCCGCCCCGATCCTGGCCCGGCTCGCCGCCTACCAGCCGCGCTACCCGGTCATCGACGGCCTGGAGTACCGCGAGGGGCTCAACGCGGTCCGCATCGAGGGCGGGGTGGCCGGCAACGTCATCCCGGACCTCTGCACCGTCACCGTGAACTTCCGTTACGCCCCCGACCGCAGCGAGGAGGAGGCCCTCGCCCACGTGCGGGAGGTGTTCGCCGACTGCGGGGTCGACGAGTTCGTGGTGGACGACCACAGCGGGGCCGCCATGCCCGGACTGTCCCACCCCGCGGCGCGGGCCTTCATCGAGGCCGTGGGCGGCACCCCGCAGCCCAAGTACGGCTGGACGGACGTCTCCCGGTTCAGCGCCCTGGGGGTGCCCGCGGTGAACTACGGACCGGGCAATCCGCACCTGGCGCACAAGCGGGACGAACGCGTGCACACCGGGAAGATCCTGGCGGCCGAGGACCGGCTGCGGGGCTGGCTCACCGCCTGATCGTGGTGCGCGATCGCACAGCAGTGCCCTGGACACCCGGAATTCCGCCGCCGGTCATCCCCGTGGATCTAGGCTGAAGCAGCAACACCGTCAGCGGAAGGGGAGTTCAATGGGCGTTCCGGAAGCGCAGGGTCCGCCGGAGGAGCAGATCGTCGGCCCCGTGGTGCGCCGTCGAGGCCAGGTCCAGCCCGGCACCACCGACCAGCGGTTGCTGGACACCGGGCAGGACTCCGGGTGGGTGCACACCGATCCGTGGCGGGTCATGCGCATCCAGGCCGAGTTCGTCGAAGGCTTCGGCGCGCTCGCCGAACTCCCGAGCGCCATCAGCGTGTTCGGTTCCGCCCGCACCCGCCCCGGCACCCCCGAGTACGAGGCGGGGGTGCGGATCGGCCACGCCCTGGTGGACGCCGGCTTCGCGGTGATCACCGGCGGCGGCCCGGGGGCCATGGAGGCCGCGAACAGGGGCGCCCGGGAGGCGAAGGGCGTCTCCGTCGGCCTGGGCATCGAACTGCCCTTCGAACAGGGGCTCAACCCGCACGTCGACATCGGGGTGAACTTCCGCTACTTCTTCGTCCGCAAGACGATGTTCGTGAAGTACGCGCAGGGCTTCGTCGTCCTGCCGGGCGGCTTCGGCACCCTCGACGAGCTCTTCGAGGCGCTCACCCTCGTCCAGACCGGCAAGGTCACCCGGTTCCCGATCGTGCTGTTCGGCTCCGCCTACTGGAACGGGCTGGTCGACTGGCTCCGCGACACCGTGATCGCCAGCGGCAAGGCCGCCGAGAAGGACCTCCTGCTCTTCCACGTCACCGACAGCGTCGAGGAGGCCGTGCAACTGGTCACCAAGGAGATCGCCCGCTGAGGTGCGGCCGCCCCCGGTACGGGCGTCCGTACCGGGAGGTCAGGCCAGCCCGCGCCGGGCGACCGCCGGCGGGCGGTGACCCGCGATGGACGCCACCATGTCGAGCACCTGCCGGGTCTGGGCCACCTCGTGCACCCGGTACACCTGCGCCCCCAGCCAGGCGGACACCGCGGTCGTGGCCAGGGTCCCGATCAACCGCTCCTTGACCGGGCGGTCGAGGGTCTCCCCGACGAAGTCCTTGTTGGACAGCGACACCAGCACCGGCCAGCCGGTCGCCACCATCTCGTCGAGCCGCCGGGTCGCCTCCAGGGAGTGGCGGGTGTTCTTCCCGAAGTCGTGCCCGGGGTCGATGAGCACCGACTCCCGGTCCACCCCGAGCGCCACCGCCCGCTCGGCGAGCCCCACCGTCACCGCGAGGACGTCCGCCATCACGTCCGGGTACTCCACCCGGTGCGGCCGGGTCCGGGGCTCGGCGCCGCCGGCATGGGTGCACACCAGGCCCGCCCCGTACCGGGCGGCGACCTCCGCCAGGGCGGGGTCGACCCCGCCCCAGGCGTCGTTCAGCAGGTCGGCGCCCGCCTCGCAGACGGCCTCCCCGACCTCGTGCCGCCAGGTGTCCACGCTGATCACCACGTCCGGGAAGCGCCGTCGCACCTCGGCGACGAACCCGACCGTGCGCCGGGCCTCCTCCTCGGCCGTGACCTCCTCGCCCGGGCCGGCCTTCACCCCGCCGATGTCGATGATGGCGGCCCCCTCCTCGACGGCCTGCGCCACCCGCGCCAGCGCGGGCTCGTCCCGGAACGTCGCGCCCCGGTCGTAGAAGGAGTCCGGGGTGCGGTTGACGATCGCCATGATCACCGGCTCGTGTGCCTCGAACGTGCGCTGGCCCAGCCTGAGCATCTGTGGTGTCCCTCCGGTGGGTGCGGCCCGGGCGCGCGTCCGGCCGGGCCCTGGTGGTGGTGCCGTTGATCGTCGCCTGCGACCTTAACCGTCGGTGGCGCATGGCACGATCGGGGCCGACACCTTTCGTGCCGGCTCCGGGCCGGCGACCGGACCTGGGGCCGCCGAGATGGTCATGTTCTTGTTCCTGCTGCTCGCGCTCGTCGTCGTGGTCGGCGCGGTGACGCTCGCCGTGGTGGGGGGCGGCGAGGGCGGGCCCCTGTCCTCGGTGCCGCCCGAGCGGTACGCGGAACCGCTGCCACCGGACCGTCCGGTGCGGCGCGCGGACGTGGACGCGCTGCGCTTCCCGCTGGCCCTGCGCGGCTACCGGATGGCGGAGGTGGACGAGGCGCTCGGTCGGCTCGGTGCCGAACTCTCCGAACGGGACGCCCGCATCCAGGAATTGGAGGCACGGCTGGCCGGTGCCCGGGCGGCACGCGCCGCCGGCCCGCTGGACCGGCGGCCCGAGGACCCCGCCGACGGGGGCCCCGAAGGGCCGGCCGCCGGTCCGACCCCCGAGGACGCGGCGTGAGCGCCCCGGCCGCCGGCGCGGTCCCCGGCCCGGACGGACGCCCCCGCTGCCCCTGGGGACTCTCCAGTGCCGACTACGTCGCCTACCACGACGAGGAGTGGGGCCGGCCGGTCCACGGCGACGACGCGCTGTTCGAACGGCTGTGCCTGGAGGCGTTCCAGTCGGGGCTGTCCTGGATCACCGTCCTGCGCCGCCGCGAGGGCTTCCGCCGGGCCTTCGCCGGCTTCTCGATCGAGGCGGTCGCGGCCTTCACCGACGCCGACGCCGAGCGGTTGCTGGGCGATGCGGGGATCATCCGCAACCGCGCCAAGATCGAGGCGACCCTCGCCAACGCCCGGGTCCTCGCCGGCTGGTCCACGGGCGAGCTGGACGCGCTGATCTGGTCCCACGCGCCCGACCCGACCGTCCGTCCGGCCCCCGGCTCGCTCGCCGACGTGCCCGCCGTGACCGACGAGTCCACCGCCCTGGCCAAGGCGCTCAAGGCCCGCGGCCTGCGCTTCGTCGGACCCACCACGGCCTACGCCCTGATGCAGGCGTGCGGGCTGGTCAACGACCACCTCGCCCAGTGCTGGGCGCGCTCCGGCTCGGGCCCCGCCGGCACCTGACGGGCCCGGGGCGGACTCAGCGGCCGAGGAATCGCGGGCGCCGCTTGTCGACGAAGGCGGCGACGGCGCCGGCGTGGTCTTCGGAGGCGCCGGCCCGGCTCTGGAGCTCGTCCTCCTTCTCCAGGGCCTGGGCCAGGGTGTGCGACTGGGCGTAGGCCAGCGACTCCTTCAACGCGGCGTAGGCCAGGGTGGGCCCCCCGGCCAGTTCCCGGGCGACCCGCCGGGCCTCGGCGGCCAGGTCGGCGGCCGGGACCACCCGGGTGGCGATGCCCCAGTCGTGCGCCTCCCCGGCGGTGATCGGCCGGGGCAGCAGCAGCAGGTCCGCGGCGCGGCCGGGCCCCACCACCCGCGGCAGCGTCCACGAGAGCCCGGAGTCGGCGCTGAGCGCCACCCCGGCGAAGGCCGTGGTGAAGGTCGCGGTGTCGGCGACCACCCGGACGTCCGCCGCCAGGGCGAATCCGAAGCCCGCCCCGGCCGCCACCCCGTTCACCCCCGCGACCACGGGCTTGGCCATCCCGGTCAGCGCCCGCAGGATCGGGTTGTAGTGGTCCCGCACGGTGCGCATGGACCCGCCGTCGCCGGCGGCCCGGCTCGCGGCGAGCGTCGCCACGTGCTCCTTGAGGTCCTGGCCCACGCAGAAGGCGCGGTCGCCGGCGGCGGTCAGCAGCACCGCCCGCACCCCACCGTCCGCCGCGGCCTCCTCGGCTGCGTCCCGCAGCGCGACCTTGGTCACGGTGTCCAGGGCGTTCATCGCCCCGGGGCGGTTCAGGGTGATCGTCGCGAGTCCGTCGCTCACCTCGTAGAGCACGGTGTCGGCCATGGCGGGTCCTCTCCGAGTGGGGCTCCCGACGGGGCGCGGGGCCACCGGGGAGCGCGGTCCGAGGCCAGCATGACGGAGATCACCGCCCGTCTGCATGTGACCTGCATCAAAGAATCGCGCCCTCCCGACACCTCCGGGGGACGCCGTGGAACGCCCGGTATCCCGCCCGCGTCGCCGAATTGAGTGGTTTTGCGGGCGTGCGTTGCCCAAGCGATGCCGACCGATGTTGGTCATCGGGTCCTGCCATGCGGGATAATGGCCGGGAAGCAATGTGTTCGATGCCGGACGCCCGCCGTGGAAAAGGGAGCGCCGGCGGCTGACGATGAGCTGGTTTCAGGAAGGGGAACGAGCATGGCGGCCATGAAGCCGCGGACGGGTGACGGCCCGCTCGAGGTGACCAAGGAGGGGCGGGGCATCGTCATGCGCGTTCCGCTCGAAGGCGGCGGTCGGCTCGTGGTCGAGCTGACCCCGGACGAGGCCGACGCGCTCGGCGACGCCCTCAAGAAGGTCGTCGGCTGACACTGAGGCCCGGCCTGTGAAGTCTTCCGGTCGCCCCGGCATCGTACGCGGTGCCGGGGCGACTGTTTGGGCGGAGCCCGTGGTCCGCGCCTGTGGCGTGTGCCACGGCCACCGCGCGGTGCGCCCGCGGCGCCCGCACCCGGTGCCTCAGGGGGCGGTGGTCACCGCTTCACCGCGCACAGCAGTCCGTCCCCCACCGGGAGCAGCGAGGGCACCAGGTCCACGTTCTCCCGCACCCCGCGCACCAACTCGCGCAGCTTGAGCACCTCCGCCGGCTGCGGACCCGAGTCCACGGTCCGCCCGTCGGCGAAGACCCCCTCGAAGCAGACCAGCCCGCCGGGCCGCAGCAACCGCAGCGACTCTTCGAGGTAGTCGAGGCACTCCAGTCGGTCGCCGTCGCAGAAGACCAGGTCGTAGCCGCTGTCCGCGAGCCGCGGCAACACGTCCAGCGCCCGCCCCGGGATGAACCGGGCCCGGTTGCTGGCGAACCCCGCGAGGCGGAACGCCTGCTTGGCGAACTGCTGGCGCTCCGGCTCCTGGTCCACCGTGGTGAGGACCCCGTCCGGACGCATGCCGTGCAGCAGGTGGATGCCGGAGACCCCGGTGCCGGTGCCGATCTCCGCCACCGCCTTGGCGGCCACCGTCGAAGCCAGCATCCGCAGGGCGGCGCCGGTCGAGGGCGACACCGGGCGCAGCGCGACCTCCCGGGCCCGGTCCCGGGCCCAGTGCAGCGCCTCTTCCTCGGCGACAAAGGCGTCAGCGAACGCCAAGCCCGTCTGCCGGTTGCCGGTAATGACCCTCTCCTGTCCCCCTGGGATGCCTGGCCGTGACTGTATCCGCTGGGGGCGGGAACCCGCAGATGGGACCGGGCGTTATGGAGGGTGGGGGACGAGGTGCGACGCGAATCACGGAACAACGGGGGTCGGGAATGGTTCGAACCGGGCGGCGGGCCCCGACGCATGACCAGAACCACGTACCAAATTCACGTAAAATTGCTTATCCGGAGCTAACGGGCGGGGTGGCTATGGTAGGGGCTCCACTGGACACCACCAGAGCCGACAGGGGAGGTGCGGCTGCGCCTGCGGATAGGGGAGGAGTGCTGCGGCGCCTTCTCAGATCGGTGGGTGAGCCGAAATCCGTGACCTACACCGCTGACCACGCCGACCGCTCCGTCTCGACCGCGACCTTCACCGCCGACGCGGACGCCCCGGCGTGGACTCCGCCCACCTGGGAGGAGATCGTCAGCACCCACAGCGGTCGCGTCTACCGCCTCGCCTACCGCCTCACGGGCAACCAGCACGACGCCGAGGACCTCACCCAGGAGGTCTTCGTCCGCGTCTTCCGCTCGCTGTCCACGTACTCGCCCGGCACCTTCGAGGGCTGGCTGCACCGCATCACCACCAACCTCTTCCTGGACATGGTGCGCCGCCGGCAGCGCATCCGCTTCGACTCCCTCGGGGACGACGCCGCGGAGCGCCTGCCCAGCCGTGAGCCCTCCCCCCAGCAGGCGTTCAACGACACCCACTTCGACGCCGACGTCCAGCAGGCGCTGGACACCCTGGCGCCGGAGTTCCGTGCCGCCGTGGTCCTCTGCGACATCGAGGGCCTGTCCTACGAGGAGATCGCCGCCACCCTGGGCGTCAAGCTCGGTACGGTCCGCAGCCGTATCCACCGCGGCCGCTCCCAGCTGCGCAAGGCCCTCCAGCACCGGTCCCCGCAGGCCCGCGCCGAGCGGCGCCAGCCCGTGGCCACCGGTGTCCCCGCCCTGGGAGGAGGAGGCGCGTCCGCGTGAGTGGAACACGTCCCACACCCGTCGAGCAGCACCTCGGCGACCGGCTCGCCTCGTTCGTCGACGGCGAGCTGGGCCATGACGCCCGCGACCGCGTCCTCGCCCACCTCGCCACCTGCCCCCGGTGCAAGGCCGAGGCGGACGAGCAGCGCCGGGTGAAGTCCGCCTTCGCGCAGGCCGAGCCACCGCCGCTCTCCGACAGCTTCCTGGCCCGGCTCCAGGGCCTGCCCGGCGGCGGCCTGTCCGCCGGCCCCGTGTTCGAGTCGAGCGGTGACGCCTTCGGCTACGCCGCGGCGCTCCCCGGCGGCCCGGAGAGCGGCTTCCGCATCCACCCCGTGGCCCGACCCGAGGGGGAGCGGCCCGCGGTACGGGGCCGCCGCCGCTTCGCGTTCGCCGCCGCCGGGGCCGTCTCCCTCGCCGCGATCGCCCTCGGCGGGGTCAGCACCATCACCGCACCCGTCGACGGCGGTGACGCCCGGGGCCCCAGCAGCAACAACGTCACCCCCCTGCGCACCCAGGGCGGCGGCGTCCCGGCGGGTGACGCCCAGCGCCGCCGGGCCGCCACCCCGATGCTGGGCCAGCGCACCGGCGGGGCGCTCGCCGCGCCCGTGGCCCCCGCCTCGGTCACCGCACCGCTGCTGCCCGGGGCGCTCCCCCCGGGTCGTTCACTGGCTGCGGTCCAGGCACTGGCCGCGCCGCTGCTCGCGGGCGCCTCGGTGATCTCCCCGCTGCTGCACCCCGTCCCCGCGGTGCGCTCGCCCTTCCCGCTCGTCCCGCCGCCGGATCCCACCGATCCCCTGGGGAAGGTCGACGGCCCCCCCTCCCGGGCCACCCAGGTCGGGAACGGCACGGTCGGCGTCGACGGGCCCCTGTTCGGCGTCCCCCGTTCCCCCCGGGCCGCAGCCCCCGGACCCACCCCCGCCCCGGGACCCGGCACGCCCCGTTGACCGGGGCACCGAGCCGTCCCGGGGCCACCCCGGGACGGCCGAGCGCTTCTGGGCCGCGACGGGACCTGGTTGAATTCCGCACGGGACGTGCCGGGGAGGGCGAGCGTCCAGCGGAGAGCAAGCACCAGCGGTGACCGCCGCGCGGCCGGGTGGGGAGACGATGGACGAGGGCAAGCCGACGGGGTGGAACGGCCCCGCTGCCGAAGGAAACGGCGCGGGTCGACCCCCCGAGCCCCCGGCACCCACCGTGCCGCCCGCCCCCGAGGCGCCCCCGGCCGCCGACGGCCCGGGGCCCGCGCAGTCGTCCGGGGCCCACCCCCGCCCGCTGCACGCCCCGGACCCCTACGGCACCCCGCCCTACGGCGAGCCGGGCCCCTGGGCCCCGGCACCCCCCGTCCAACACCCCGCTGCCGCCCCGGCGCAGGGCGTCCCCGCGGGCCCACCGCCCCCGCCCGCCTCCGCCGCGCCGGCCCCGCCCGCCGCGCCGGGGGCCCCGTACCCCGCCGAGGGCGGCGCCTGGGGGCGCTACGACCCCTGGGCCGCGGCCCCGCTCCAACACGCCGGCACCCCCGCCCCTGGCGGCCGGTCGCCCGCCCGCCGCGGGCTGTGGGTCGGCGCCCTGGTGCTGGGCCTGGTCGCCGGCGCGATCGGCGGGGTGACCGGGGCGCACCTGGAGGCCCGTCGCACCACCCGGGTCGAACTCCCCCAGGCGGGCCCCGAGCCCACCGACCGGGCCCCGGACAGCGTCGCCGGCATCGCCGCCCGTTCCCTGCCCGGGGTGGTCACCCTGCACGTGCGGGGCGGCTCCGACCAGGGCACCGGGACCGGTTTCGTGCTGGACGGACGCGGCCACATCCTCACCAACAACCACGTGGTCGAACCCGCGGGAGCCGCGGGGGAGATCACGGTGACGTTCAGCGGCGGCGAGGTCGCCGAGGCGGAGGTCATCGGCCGGGACAGCGGCTACGACCTCGCGGTGGTCAAGGTCACCGGGGTCACCGGGCTCAAACCGCTGCCGCTCGGCAACTCCGACAACGTGCAGGTCGGCGATCCGGTGGTGGCCATCGGCGCCCCGTTCGACCTGGCCAACACCGTGACCTCCGGCATCATCAGCGCCAAGGAACGGCCCATCACGGCCGGCGGCGAGAAGGGCGACGGCAGCGACGTTTCCTACGTCGACGCCCTCCAGACCGACGCCCCGATCAACCCGGGCAACTCCGGCGGCCCCCTGATGGACGCCCGGGCCCGGGTCATCGGCATCAACAGCGCGATCCGCTCGGCCGACCGCGCGGCGTCCGAGCGCGGCCAGTCGGGTTCCATCGGCCTCGGCTTCGCCATCCCCGTCAACCAGGGCAAACGGGTCGCCGAGGAGTTGATCAACTCCGGGAAGGCCACCCATCCGATCATCGGGGTGACCCTCGACACGGAGTTCACCGGCGACGGCGCCCGGGTCGGTGCCGAGGACGGTGCCGGCGGCTCCGCCGTGCTCCCGGGCGGCCCCGCCGCGAAGGCGGGCGTTCGACCCGGTGACGTGATCACCGAGGTCGACGGCCAGCGGGTGCACTCCGCCGAGGAACTGATCGTCAAGATCCGCGCGCACCGCCCCGGCGACCGGCTCCGACTCACCCTGGAACGCGGCGGCCGGGAGCACCGGGTGGCGCTCGTGCTGGGGGCGTCGGGCGGCGACTGACCGCGGCACCCTTCCGCCCCGCCGGCACGGAACGGGCAGTACCGGACGCACGGGGTGGGCGGGTACCGTGGGAGCGGTCCGGGACCAGGGGGACCGCTGCGGGCCCGAGGACTTCGCAAGGGAGCGCTAGGTGTTCAATGACATAGGTTGGGCCGAGGTCCTGACCATCGTGGTGCTCGGCATGCTCGTCCTGGGCCCCGAAAGGCTGCCGAAGGCGATCCAGGACATCTCGCGGACCATCCGCAAGATCCGCGAGTTCTCCGACAGCGCCAAAGAGGACATCCGTACCGAGCTGGGCCCGGAATTCAAGGACTTCGAGTTCGAGGACCTGAACCCGAAGACCTATCTGCGCAAGCAACTCGGCAATGACGACCTGGGACTCCAGGAGATCCGCAACAGTTTCGACCTCCGCAAGGAAATGGCGGAACTGTCGGATTCGGTGAACGGCTACGGCGACCGGCCTGACGTCGACGAGGGCTCCCGGACCACCCCGTCCGGGGCCCCCGGGCGGCCCGATCTGGTGAAGAAGCGCGACCTCACCGCCGGGGAGCGTCCCCCGTACGACATCGACGCGACCTGACGCCGTTCCTGACGCCCGCCCCGGCCCGCCCCGGGGCGGGCGTCGTGCGCCCCGGCCACGGAGCCGGCGCGCTCCCCGTGCTCCCCGAACGCCCCCGGTGCGTCCATCCGCGGTGTCGGGCCGCTGACATGGCCCCGAAGTGCCGCCGCTCGCCCGGTCGTGCCCGGTTTGCCCGCCGGTTGGGCGATGGAACCGTGGGTGCGGCCGGCCGGGTGGCTATTCTGCCTAGGGCCTTTCTGGAGGGCCCAGCCGTCGTGCGGGCCGACACCAGGTCGCCCGAGGGGGGCGGGCCGCATCCGGTCCGACGAGTGCGAGGAGGCGTCCGCAGATGGAGACGACGAGTCAGGTGGGTGTGCAGACACCGGCCGGAGCGAGCGTGCGACCGAACGCGTCCGTGCGCCGCACGGTCGACGACTTCCTGATGGCGCCGTTCCCCTGGTACGGCCTCGACGGGGCGTTCACCGGCACCCGTTGGCTGCTCCAGGCCGCGGCCTCCGCCGAGGGCGTGGTGGAGCACGGCTCCATCGGCCACGGCGACCAGCCCGCACTGCGCGCCGCGGACGGCCGGGACGCGGGCGAACGGGACCGGTTCGCCGTCGTGGTGACCGTCGCGGCCAACCCGGTGCGCAAGACCGGCGACGGGACGGGGATCCTGGAGGCCACCTCGGTGTCGTCCGCGGCCTGGCTCGCCGGCTCGGGACTCCTCGCCGTCACCTGGCCCGCGCAGATGGACCACGGCCTGCGGGACGACTGGATGGCGCAGCAGACCGAAACGGCGTGGGTCCTCGCCGACGACCTCGACAGCGAGGACTGGGCCTCGCTGTCCCTGCCGGTCGACGGCGAGCCCACGCCCTTCCACTACCGGGAGTCCCCCTACGGCTGGGTGCTGGCCGGCACCACCCGCCGGGGCGTGCACCTGGGCGCCTACGGGCGCGGCATGAGCGCCTACGGGCTGGGCTTCTCGGCCGTCGAGGGCATCGAGGAGTACGCCTGACGCCCCGCCCGCGCCCGGACCGGGCGCGGGCGGAACCGGCTCAGAACTTGTTGCGGGGCGTGATGCCCAGCGTCATGCCGGCCAGCCCGCGCTGCCGGCCGCCCAGCTTGCCGGCGATGGAGCGCAGTGCGGCGCCCGCGGGGGAGTCGGGGTCGGAGAGCACCACCGGCCGGCCGTCGTCGCCGCCCTCGCGGAGCCGGACGTCGATCGGGATGGAGCCCAGCACCGGCACGGTCGCCCCGGTGGTGCGGGTGAGCCCGTCCGCGACGGTCTGCCCGCCGCCGGTGCCGAACACGTCGACCATCTCACCGCAGTGCGGGCAGGGCAGCCCGGCCATGTTCTCCACCACGCCCGCGATCTTCTGGTGGGTCTGCACGGCGATCGAGCCGGCCCGCTCGGCCACCTCGGCGGCGGCCTGCTGCGGGGTGGTCACCACCAGGATCTCCGCATTGGGCACCAACTGGGCCACCGAGATCGCGATGTCCCCGGTGCCCGGCGGCAGGTCCAGCAGCAGCACGTCGAGGTCGCCCCAGAACACGTCGGCCAGGAACTGCTGGAGGGCCCGGTGCAGCATCGGGCCCCGCCACACCACGGGGGCGTTGCCGGGGGTGAACATCCCGATGGAGATCACCTTCACCCCGTGCGCCGAGGGCGGCATGATCATGTTCTCGACCTGGGTGGGCCGCCCCTCGGCGCCCAGCATCCGCGGGACCGAGTGCCCGTAGATGTCGGCGTCCACCACGCCGACCTTCAGGCCGTCGGCGACCATCGCCGCCGCGAGGTTCACCGTCACGGACGACTTGCCGACCCCGCCCTTGCCGGAGGCGACCGCGTACACCCGGGTCAGCGAGCCCGGCTTGGCGAACGGCACCTCGCGTTCGGCCTGCCCGCCCCGGAGCGCCGCCGCCAGGTCCTTGCGCTGCTCGTCGCTCATCACGTCCAGACGGACGTCCACCCGGGTGACGCCCTCGACCCGCTGGACGGCCTCGGTCACGTTGGTGGTGATGGTCTCGCGCATCGGGCAGCCGGAGACCGTGAGGTAGACGGTCACGGCGACGGCGCCGTCCGCGCCGATCTCCACCGATTTGACCATCCCCAGTTCGGTGATGGGTCGCTGGATCTCGGGGTCGTTCACCGTCGCCAGTGCCTCGCGCACCGCGTCTTCCGTAGCCATACCGTCGATGGTACGGCGCCCGGACACGGGCCCGGCAAGACCGTCGGCCCGGACCTACGGCTCTGCTCCGTCCCGCCCCGGGAGCCGCCCCTCCCCGGGGCCCGCGGCCCGGGGCCGGCGCTCGTCCAGCTCCCTCAGCAACCCCTCCAGCTCGGAACGCATCCAGTCCCGGGTGGCGACCTCGCCGAGGCCGGTGCGCAGCGCCGCCACCTCCCGGCTCAGGTACTCGGTGTCGGCGATCGAGCGTTCGTTCTGCTTGCGGTCCTGCTCCAGGTTGACCCGGTCCCGGTCGTCCTGCCGGTTCTGCGCCAGCAGGATCAGCGGGGCCGCGTACGACGCCTGGAGCGACAGCGCCAGGGTCAGGAAGATGAACGGGTACTCGTCGAAGCGCAACCCGGCCGGCGCCCAGATGTTCCACACCACCCAGCACAGGATGGTGAACGACATCCAGACGATGAACCGCCCGGTGCCCAGGAACCGGGCGATCCGCTCGGTCAGCCGGCCGAACGCGTCCGGGTCGTACTCGGGCCACAGCCGTCTGCGCGGCGCCAACGGCTGGTCCAGCCGCACCCGCGGCCGGGCCTGCTCCCGGTGCTCCCGCTCACTCGCCATGGCCGCGCGCCCCCTCGTCGTTCGCCCCGGGGCCCGGGGCCAGCTCGTGGAACTCCTGCTCGCGCCAGTCCTCGGGCAGCAGGTGGTCCAGCACGTCGTCCACGGTCACCGCGCCCAACAGCGAGCCGTCGTCGTCCACCACCGGCGCGGCCACCATGTCGTAGGTGGCGAAGAACCCGGCGACCACCGGCAGCGAGTCCTGCGGGGAGAGCGCCTGGAGGTCGTCGTCGAGGATCGAGCTGACCAGCGTGTACGGGGGGTCCCGCAGCAGCCGCTGGAAGTGCACGGTCCCCAGGTACTTGCCGGTCGGCGTCTCGTCGGGCGGGCGGCACACGTACACCTGGGCGGCCAGCGCCGGCGAGAGGTCGGGGTTGCGCACCCGGGCCAGGGCGTCGGCGACCGTCGCGTCCGGCCGCAGCACCACCGGTTCGGTCGTCATCAACCCGCCCGCCGTGCGCTCCTCGTACGCCATCAGCCGCCGCATGTCCGCCGCGTCCCCCGGCTGCATCAGGCTCAGCAGCCGCTCCTGGTCCGACTCCGGCAGCTCGGCGAGCAGGTCGGCCGCGTCGTCCGGGTCCATCGCCTCCAGCACGTCCGCGGCCCGCTCCTCCTGGAGCTTGCCGAGGATCTCGATCTGGTCGTCCTCCGGCAACTCCTCCAGGACGTCCGCCAACCGGTCGTCGTCGAGGGCCGCGGCCACCTCGGCACGCCGCTTGGGCGACAGGTGGTGCAGCACGTTCGCCAGGTCGGCCGGGCGCAACTGCTCGAAGGTGGCGAGCAGCGTCTCCGCGCCCTGACCCTGCTCGTCCAGCGAGAAGCCGGTGACGGCGTCCCAGCCGACGGTCAGCGTCTCGCCCTTGCTCCGTCGGAAGCCCGCCGTGCGGTGCGGGGCGCCCCGCCGGACGAAGACCCGGTCCACCTCCCAGTCCCGGCGGGTCGGCAGCTGCCGCACCGACAGGTCGAGCACGGTGACCTCCTCACCGGTCTCCACCAACCGCACCCGCCGGTCCAGCAGCTCCCCGAACACCAGCCGCTCGGTCGGCCGCTGCTCGAAGCGCCGGACGTTCAGCACCCCGGTGGTGAGCACCTGGCCGGCCTGGATGCCGGTCACCCGGGTCATCGGCAGGAAGATCCGGCGCCGCGAGGTCAGCTCCACCACCAACCCCAGCAGCCGGGGCGGCCGGTGCGCCACCCGCACCATCGCGACCAGGTCCCGCACCCGGCCCACGTGGTCCCCACCGGGGTCGAAGACCGTGACGCCCGACAGGTGCGAGACGAAGATCCGGCGGGCGCCCGCTGCCATGACCGTGCCTCCCGGGTGAACGCGTGCCGCCGTGTCGAAGCGGCCCTTCTTGCTGTTTGTCCGGTAATTCGTGCTTCAGGCTAGCCCGTCCGGGTAGGCGCCGCCCGTCCACACGGCCGGTGAGGCTGGGTCCGGAGTGCGTGCACGACACCGGTACGCTGCGGTCCACCGCCCCTGATCGCGGCGGCCCCCGTACGAGAGGCAGCCCCGTCTGTGTCAGCGGTTCCCCTGCGCCGGGGTCGGCGCGCGGTGATGATGAGCGCGGCGAGCGCCGGCCTGGCGGCCGTCCTCGCCGGCCTCACCGGGTGCAGCAGCAGCGACCCCGTGGACCCCGACAAGGGCACCAACGGCGTCGGCAAGCTGACGCCCGCCGAGATCCAGAGCCGGACCCGGGCCGCCGCCGGGGCCGCGACCTCGGTGCGCCTGTCGGGCACCATCCTGGTCAAGGACGAGAGCTACCGCCTGGACATGCGGCTCTCCGAACGGGGCGGCACCGGCTCGGTGCGCTCCAAGGACAGCACCTTCCGCCTGCTGAAGGTGGAGGACCAGCTCTACCTGAAGGCCGACTCCTCGTTCTGGACCCACGAGGGGGACGGCGGCGGCCCCGCCGACCGGGCCGCCGCCGAGAAGCTGGACGGCAAGTACGTCAAGGTGCCCGACGACGACCCGACCTACCAACGGCTGAGCGGCTTCGCCGCGATGGACGTGCTGTTGGACGGGCTGGTCACCCTGCACGGCACCCTGGAGAAGGGCGAACGGGGCAGCACCGGCGGCACCAAGAGCATCCGGCTCACCGGGGACAAGGGCGCCGGCGGCACCCTCGACGTCTCCCTGGAGGGCCGCCCCTTCCCGCTGCGCCTGGTGCGCGGCGGCAAGGCGGGCACCCTCAGCCTCACCGACTGGAACGCGGAGTTCCCGCTCCAGAAGCCCGAGCCGTCCGAAGTGGTCGACTACGGGCGGGGCCTGCCGGTCACCTGACGGGACCCCGGGGCGCCGCTCAGCGCCCGCGCCGGCCGAACAACAGCCGGGGCAGCCCCGCCGGCACCGGCCGACGGGTGGTCACCGGGCTCGCCGGCGGGGCCGCGGCCAGCGAACCGGTCGGGGTCCGGGGGTCCACCGCGCCGGGCTCCAGGCGCACCACCCGGCACTCCCGGGCCCAGCGCTCGGGCGCCGCCTCGCCGTCCGGTGCGTTCAGCCGCTTGCCCTTCAACGCGGCGACCGCGGCCGTCCACTCCTCGCCCCCGGGGCGCAGCTCCACCACCCGGGCGGACCAGGCGACCAGCCGCCCGCCCTTGTCCTTGCTGCGCACGGTGACGGTCGCGGCGCCCCCGTCGACCAACCCCGGCAGCGGCTGCTCGCCGGGTCCGTCGCCCAGCAGGTGCACGGCGCCCTCGTGCCACACGTGCCACAGCGGGCGGTCCGGGCCGGTGGCGCCCCGCACCCAGACCAGGCCGGACTTCTTCGCGCTCTCCTCGACGAGGGCCCGGTCCAGCGGTGATTGCGTCATGGGCCCAGGGTAGGCGGCACCCGCCCGCCGGGTCACAGCCAGCCGTTGCGCTTCAGGGTGCGGTGGATGGCGAAGCAGATCACGACCGTCACCCCGAGCACCATCGGATAGCCGTACTGCCAGCGCAATTCGGGCATGTGGTCGAAGTTCATGCCGTACACCCCGCACACCATCGTCGGCACGGCGATGATCGCCGCCCAGGAGGTGATCTTCCGCATGTCCTCGTTCTGCGCGACCGAGGCCTGCGCCAGGTTGGCCTGGAGGATCGAGTTCAACAGCTCGTCGAAACCGAGGACCTGCTCCTGGACCTGGGCCAGGTGGTCGGCCACGTCCCGGAAGTACTTCTGGATGTCCGGGTCGACCAGCCGCATCGGCCGCTCGCTCAGCAACTGCATCGGCCGCACCAGCGGGGCCACCGCCCGCTTGAACTCCAGCACCTCCCGCTTGAGCTGGTAGATCCGCCCGGCGTCCACGCCGCGGGCGGTCCCGCTCCGGCCCGGCGTGAACACCTCCGTCTCCACCTCGTCCACGTCGTCCTGCACCGCTTCGGCGACCGCGAGGTAGCCGTCCACCACGTGGTCGGCGATGCCGTGCAGCACCGCCGAGGGGCCCTTGGCGAGCAACTTCGGTTCGCTCTGGAGGCGGCTGCGCAGCGCCCGCAGCGAGCCCTGCCCCCCGTGCCGCACGGTGATGGCGAAGTCGGGGCCGGTGAAGCACATGACCTCGCCGGTCTCCACGATCGCGCTGGTCGAGGTGAGTTCGTCGTGCTCCAGGTAGTGCACGGTCTTGAAGACCATGAAGAGGGTGTCGTCGTACCGCTCCAGCTTGGGCCGTTGGTGGGCGTGGACCGCGTCCTCGACGGCGAGCGGGTGCAGCCCGAACTCGGCGGCGATCACCGCGAACTCGGCTTCGGTCGGCTCGTGCAGGCCGATCCACGCGAAGCCGCCGTCCCGGCGCACCTGGAGCATCGCCCCGTGCGGGGTGAGGCACTCCGCCGAGTCGACGCGGCGCCCGTCGCGGTAGACGGCGCAGTCCACGATGGCGGAGGGCGTCGCGGGGTCCCGGGTGGTGTCGTAGGCGGTGTCGTCCTTGCGGTGGGCGGGCCGTACGGCGGCACGCAGATCACGGATCATCGACATGGGAAGGCTCCTTCGCACCGTGGCCGCGGGCGACGGGTGGAACTGCCCGGAATGGGGACGTCTCGATCCGGGAGGCTCCGCCGGCTCGTCTGACCGGCGGACGCTCGATGTCGGGCACGTCCACAAAGCGGGGAGCACCGCACCGTCGCGGGGCGGCTTCTTCGCTGGTCGCTACTGCTTCACAACTGCGGGTACTGCGGGCGCGCCGGCGAACGGGGTCGCCGACGCGGTCGTGCGGACACCGGGCCGAGCAGGCGGACGCGGACGGTCGGACCGTACGGGCCGGTGGGAACGGCGGCTCTTCCGGCACGCGATCGAGTGCCCGAACGGGCGGGCCGGACGGTCGGGTCCGGGGACGCGGAAGGGGCCGGGAACCGGACGGTCCGTCGAGAGGGGACCGGACCGGCGGGAACCGCGAAGCTACCGACAGCGGCGGGAAGAGCGGGTCGTACTGCACGGTCGACTTCGATCCATGACAACCCCACCTCCTCCGGCCGGTCCCCCGTGAGGGATGTCCAAGGCGTCGGGGGCACGAGCGCGACGCCGATGCGTGCGGCTGGGACGACCACCCCGAACAGCGGCCAAGACTAGCAGCCGGTTGACGTGTCAAGGGCCCGCGCCCGCCGTTCGCTACGCGCCCCTGACACCCCGCCCGGGGCGTCCGCACCGGCCGGCACCCCCGTGACGTGCGGATTCTGACGGGCCCTCACCGCGGGGCGACGCGCCTATGCTCACCGGCATGCCAGATGTTCTCGCGCTCGTCGACGCCCGTTTGCGCACGGTTCTCGGCGAACCGGACGCCCGGGCCGCCGTCACCTTCCTCGGCACCGACCGCATCGAGGTCCTCCGCTTCGCGGCAGCCGAGGCCGCCGACCCCGACGCGCGGTACGTGCGGTACGTGACCCTCGGCATGTCCGCCCGGCCGATGACCGACCCGACCGCGGTGCTCGCCGACCCCGACCGCGGTCCCCGCGCCGAACTCGTCCTCACCGTGCGCGGCCAACGCGCCGACACCGACCGGGTGCTGCGCCCGCTGGCCGTGCTGGCCGCCAGCCCCCAGGTCGAGGGCGTGGTGGTGGCCCCGGGCGCCTCGCTGGACACCGGCGCCCCGCTCTGGCCGGGAGCCCCCTTCACCTCCGTCCTGGTGGCCGAACCCGGGGGGTTGGTCCCCGATCTGGAGCTCGATCCGCCGAGGGACCCGGTCGTCTTCCTGCCGCTGCTGCCGATGACCCCGAACGAGGCCGCGTGGAAGCGGGTGCACGGTGCGGGCGCCCTGCACGAACGCTGGCTGGCGCACGGAACCGACCTGCGGGATCCGTTGCGGGCGGGCGTTCCACTGGACTGATCGCACCGCCCCTCCGGGCCCCCGCGCAGTCGGGTGATCATCCTTTGATCTTCCTTGACTCGCGGGCGGCCAAGGGGGACCGTTGGGCGGTATGAGGGGCGAACCCACTTGCCCGAAGTGCGGTGGCCGGGTCAGGGCTCCCGGACTCTTCGCCGATGCCTGGCAGTGCGCCGTGCACGGCGCGGTGCAGCCGTTCCAGCCCGTGATCCCGCCCAGTGTGGAAGCCCTCGGCGTGGTCGTGGACCGCGCCCGGGTCCCCGTCTGGATGCCGTGGCCGCTCCCGGTCGGTTGGCTGTTCACCGGAGTGGGTCACGCCGGCGACGACCGCGGCGGCGGCCGGGCCACCGTGGTGGCCTGCTCGGGCCCCGGACCGCTCGGCGGCATGGGGGAGCTGCTGCTCGTCGCCGAGGAGTTGGGCATCGGGCTCGGCGCCCGCTACGCCGGAGTGGACGGCCCCGACCCCGGTCCGTACATCAGCGTGGAGAAGCCCCCGGAGGCCAAGGTCCTGGCGTCCGGGCGGCCCACCGCGCTGTGGCACGTCCCGGGCGCGCCCCCGGACCGCGCGGTCTTCGCCGGGGAGGCCCGCGGACTGTGGCTGTGGGCGGTGGTCTGGCCGGAACAGTCCGGACTGCTGATGTACGACGAACTGGTGCTGACCGACCTGCGGGACGCCGGCGCCGAGGTGGACCTGTTGCCGTGCGGGGCGCTCTCCCCGCGACTCCTGTCGCGCTGAGCGGGCTCCCCCGGGCGTGTGGCCAGGGCGACAGTCCCGGGACGACGCAGGGGGGTCGCGGACGGTTATCCTTGGGTGTCCGCGTGTTCTGCGTTCCCCGGGAACGGCCGAGTCGGTTGGGAGTCCGTCGTGCGCATCGATCTGCACACCCACTCCACCGCCTCCGACGGCACCGACACCCCCGCCGAGCTGGTCCGCAGGGCCGCCGCGGGCGGACTCGACGTCATCGCGCTCACCGACCACGACACCACCCGCGGCCACGCCGAGGCGGTCGCCGCCCTGGCGGGGGTCGAGGGGCTGACCCTGGTCCCCGGCGCCGAACTCTCCTGCCGACTCGACGGCATCGGCCTGCACATGCTGGCCTACCTGTTCGACCCGGTCGAGCCCGAGCTGCTGGCCCAACGCGAACTGGTCCGCGACGACCGGGTGCCCCGCGCCCGCGGCATGGTGGCCCGGCTCCAGGAACTCGGGGTGCCGGTGACCTGGGAACAGGTCGCCCGGATCGCGGGCGACGGCTCGGTGGGCCGGCCGCACATCGCGGAGGCGCTGGTCGAACTGGGAGTGGTGGCCTCGGTGTCCGAGGCGTTCGTCCCCCAGTGGATCGGCGACGGCGCCCGCGCCTACGTCGCCAAGCACGAACTCGACCCCTTCGAGGCCGTCCGCCTGGTCAAGGCCGCCGGCGGGGTCACCGTCTTCGCGCACCCCGGTGCGGCACGGCGCGGGGCGATCGTCTCCGACGAGGTGATCGCCTCCCTCGCCGCCGCCGGCCTCGACGGCATCGAGGTCGACCACATGGACCACGAGCCCGCCACCCGGGCCCGGCTGCGCGGACTCGCCGCCGAACTCGGGCTGCTGGTCACCGGCTCCAGTGACTACCACGGCACCCGCAAGACCTGTGTGCTCGGGGAGTTCACCACGGACCCCGAGATCTACGGGGAGATCACCCGGCGCGCGACCGGCGCCTTCCCGGTGCCCGGCGCCGGGGGAGCCCCCCGCAGCACCGGCTGACACCGGTCCCCGAGGACCGATGCGCCCGTAGCGCTCTCCGCCGTCCCGACCGTCCTTCCCCCCGCGCCGTCGTGCGCCGGGACGACCCGGTCCGGTGCGCCTGCGCTTCCCCCCTCACCGCCCCACCCCCGCTCACGCGCCCACCCCCAGGGCGCGCGTACCGCTCCGAGCGCCGCCCGAGTGCGCCCGCTCCCTTCCGCAAGGCACTACGTACCGTGTTCGACCTCGCTGTGTTCGGATCCCTGTTCCTGACCCTCTTCGTGATCATGGATCCGCCGGGGATCACCCCGATCTTCCTCGCGCTCACCGCCGGACGCCCCGCCCGCGTCCAGAAGCGGATGGCCTTCCAGGCCGTCTGCGTGGCCCTCGGCGTGATCGTCCTGTTCGGACTGCTCGGCCACGAGATCCTCACCTACCTGCACATCTCCGTACCCGCGCTGATGATCGCGGGCGGACTGCTGCTCCTGCTGATCGCGCTGGACCTGCTCACCGGCAAGACCGACGAACCGAAGCAGACCAAGGACGTCAACGTCGCCCTCGTCCCGCTCGGGATGCCGCTGCTCGCCGGGCCCGGAGCCATCGTCTCGGTGATCCTCGCCGTGCAGAAGGCCGACACCGTGGGCGCCCAGGTGTCGGTGTGGACGGCGATCCTCGCCATCCACGCGGTGCTCTGGGTCGCCATGCGCTATTCGCTGCTGGTCATCCGGGTCATCAAGGACGGCGGCGTGGTCCTGGTGACCCGACTCGCGGGCATGCTGCTGTCCGCCATCGCTGTGCAACAGATCATCAACGGCGTCACCCAGGTCGTCCAGGGAGCCTGACCCCCCGCACGCCCGAGGGGCCCACCGCCGCTACGAGGCGGACGGCTCGGCCGGGCGGATGTACAGGCGCTGCCCCACGGCTGCGGCCTGCTGCACGATCCGGTTGACGGAGGCGGCGTCCACGACGGTCGAGTCCTCGGCGGTGCCGTCGACGTCGTTCAGGCGCATGATCTCGAAGCGCATGGCTTCTCCCTTCGTCTGCGTGATCCTCCCCCGAGGGGGAGAACTGGTCTGCGGACCGGACAACCCATGATCCCCGCCGTTCGACGACGGTGCCAGGTGAGCCGGTCCACCAAGAGGGCGACGCACGGTCCCGGCCCGTTCGAGCAGGGGGAACCGGCCGTGCGGTCACGAACGGTCCAACACCCTGCGAGCCGGATTCATTCCCTACACTAAAGAAAATTTTCGATGGGCTAATGACCTGGTCGGAGGCGGCTTGTGTCCGCTCCGCGACCGCCCCGAGAATGAAGACGATGAGCAAGGAACAACCGGGCGCGCCCCGGCCAGCACCGCACGGCACGGAGCACGGACCCCCCGAGGCACGGAACGCGGACCCCCGCGCGAAGGGAGGCGCGGACGAGGAATCGGCGCTCGCCGTCGTGCTGGCCCGGCTCGACCACACCAACGACCTGCTGCGCCGCATGGTCGCCGAGGTCGCGAAGACCCCCGCCACGCACGCGATCTTCGTGGACGCCGGCTACGTCTACGCGGCGGCGGGCCGCCTCGTCGCGGGCACCGAGGACAGACGGGCCTTCGACCTCGACGCCGAGGGGCTGATCGAAGCGCTCATCGACCGGGCCCGCACCATCTTCGCGGACAGCCGGCTCCTACGCGTGTACTGGTACGACGGCGCCCGACGACGCATCCACACCACCGAGCAGCAGTCCATCGCCGAACTCCCCGACGTCAAGGTCAGGCTCGGCAACCTCAACGCCAACAACCAGCAGAAGGGCGTCGACTCCCTGATCCGCAGCGACCTGGAGTCCCTCGCCCGGCACCGCGCGATCAGCGACGCGGCCCTGATCGGCGGGGACGAGGACCTCGTCTCGGCGGTGGAGGCCGCCCAGGGGTACGGGGCCCGGGTGCACCTGTGGGGCGTCGAGGCACCCGAGGGACGCAACCAGGCCGAACCACTGCTGTGGGAGGTGGACAGCCAACGCGTCTTCGACCTGGAGTTCTTCAAACCGTACGTCTCCCGGCGGACCGTCGTCCCGCACGACCAGCCGAACGTCCCGCGCCCCACCCGGGAACAGATGCGGTTCGCGGGGGCGCAGATCGCCGCCCAGTGGCTCCCCGCCCGGGGCCGGGACGCGCTGGCCGAGCTGCTGCCCGGCCACCCCTACCTACCGGGCTCGGTGGACCAGGACCTGCTGGTGGAGGCCGAGCGGCTGTTGCAGTACTCCCTGCGCGGCCAGTCGGACCTGCGGCGCAGCCTGCGCGAGGGGTTCTGGGAGCACCTGCGCACCCTGTACTGAGGCCGTCAGCCGGGGACGGCGTCCCAGAAGTCGGCGAGGGCGGCGGCCGTGGGCCTGGGGCGCTCGACGTTGGGGGAGTGCTCGGCCCCCGCGACCACCGTGCGCCGTGCGCCCATCCGGACCGCCATGTCGTCCATGAGCGGCACCGGCCAGGTGTCGTCCCGCTCGCCGGACAGCACGTGCCGGGGCAGGTCCAGCGCCGCCAACTCGGCGACCCGGTCCGGCTCGACGCACAACTGCCGTCCGGCGGCGACGATCTGCGCGGGGCTGGTGCGCAGCCAACGGGTCCGCAGTGCCGCGGCCCGGGCGCCGTCCTCGGCCGTGGCGGGGCCGGCGTCCTCGGGGGGCGGGGCCTCCATGGACTGCATCGCCTCCCACACCCGGGCCATGTCGAGGGAGCCGAGGGCCTCCCGCAGCAGCGCCACCCGCTGCTGCTGGGGCGCGGATATCCCGGCGGGGCCGGACGCCATCAGGGTCAGCGAGGCGAACGCTCCGGGGGCGGCCAGCACTGCGGCCCGGGCGACGAGCCCGCCGAAGGAGTGCCCCAGCAGATGGAGCGGCCCGGCCCCCGAGAGGGCTTCCCGTTGGGCCAGTACATCGCGGACCAACTCCCCCTGGGCGTAGGGGGATTCGTCGTTCCGCGGCCCGTCCGTCTGGTACTGCCCGCGGCCGTCCACGGCGACGGTGCGGTAGCCGCGGGCGGCCAGCGGCAGCATCAGGTCGAGGAAGTCCTCCTTGCTGCCCATGTACCCGGGCAGCAGCAACGCCGTGCCGCGCGGCCGCCCGTCGGCGCCCTGCGCGTCGAGGACGGCGAAGTCGCCGCGGGAGGTGGCGAGCACCCGGGGGAGCACTCCGGCGGGCGGCGAGAACGACGAGGGCCTGCTCATACCCCGAAGGCTAACCGCCACGGGGAGCGACCGCCCCGCCACCCGGTCGGCGCCGGACGCACCGGTGGCCGGAACCGGGCGAGGGCCCGGTTCCGGCCACCGACGTGTGCCGTGTGCCTCGGACTCAGCCCTCGGGGGCCTCGGCCACCTTGCGGGTACGGCGCCGGCGCGGCTTGGCCTCCGGGTCCGCGGCCTCGTTGGCAGCGGGCTCGGCGACCGGCGCCGCGGCCTTCTTGGCCCGGGTGCGCCGGGGCGCCGCCGGGGCGCTCTCGGTGCTCTCGGCGGCCGGGGCGTCGGCGCTCACGGCAGGGGCCTCGGCGGCCTTCCTGGCGCGGGTGCGGCGACGGGGAGCCGCGGCCGGCTCGGTCGCCTCCCCGTCCGTCCCGGTGTCCGCCACGGTGTCCTGGGCGGGCACCACGGCGGCCTTCTTCCGAGTCCGACGGCGGGGAGCGGCCTCCGGCTCGACGACCGCGACCGCGTCCGCCACCGGAGCCTCGACCACGGTCGCTGCCGCCTCGGGGGCCTCGGCCGCCTTGCGGGTGCGACGACGCCGGGGCTTCGCCGGGGCGTCGGCCTCCACGGCGGGGGCCTCGACGGCCGGCGCCTCGGTCACCGCCGCGACGGCGGTCGCCTCGGGCGCGCCGGCCTGACCGGCGGCACCGGCGCGGGTCCGGCGACGGCGGCGGAGCGCCCGCGGCGCCTCCTCGCCGGCCTCGGTGCCCACCGGCGCGGCCGGCTGCTCGACGGACCCGTCGGCGTCGGCCCCCAGCGGGGCGCCGCCCCGGGTGCGCCGGCGACTGCGGGGGGTGCGTGCAGGCCGCTCGCGCTCCGGCGCGGGAGCGCCCCGACCGCCCCGGCCGCGCGGACCCCGACCGGTCTCGCCGAGGTCCTCGACCTCTTCGGCGGCGAGCCCGGCGCGGGTGCGCTCCGAACGCGGCAGGATGCCCTTGGTGCCCTCCGGGATCCGCAGCTCGGAAAAGAGGTGCGGGGAGGTGGAGTAGGTCTCCGGCGGGTCGTTGAACGGCAGGTCCAGCGCCTTGTTGATCAGCTGCCAGCGCGGGATGTCGTCCCAGTCGACCAGGGTGATCGCCGTACCGGAGGCACCGGCGCGACCGGTGCGGCCGATGCGGTGCAGATACGTCTTCTCGTCCTCGGGGGACTGGTAGTTGATCACGTGGGTGACGTTCTCGACGTCGATGCCGCGCGCGGCCACGTCCGTGCAGACCAGCACGTCGACCTTGCCGTTGCGGAAGGCGCGCAGCGCCTGCTCGCGCGCTCCCTGGCCCAGGTCGCCGTGGACGGCGCCGGAGGCGAAGCCGCGGCGCTGGAGCTGCTCGGCGATGTCGGCGGCGGTGCGCTTGGTGCGGCAGAAGACCATCGCCAGCGCCCGGCCCTCGGCCTGGAGGATGCGCGCGACCATCTCCGGCTTGTCCATGGAGTGCGCCCGGTACACGTGCTGCGAGATGTTCGCGACGGTGGCGCCCTCGTCGTCGGGGGCGGTGGCGCGGATGTGCGTCGGCTGCGACATGTAGCGGCGCGCGAGGCCGATCACGGCACCCGGCATCGTCGCGGAGAACAACATCGTCTGGCGCTTCGCCGGAAGCATGTTGATGATCTTCTCGACGTCCGGCAGGAAGCCCAGGTCCAGCATCTCGTCCGCCTCGTCCAGGACGAGACAGCGGATGTGCTTCAGGTCGAGCTTCTTCTGGCCGGCCAGGTCGAGCAGCCGTCCGGGCGTGCCGACGACCACGTCGACGCCCTTCTGCAGGGCCTCGACCTGCGGCTCGTAGGCGCGGCCGCCGTAGATCGCGAGGACCCGCACGTTGCGGACCTTGCCCGCGGTCAGCAGGTCGTTGGTGACCTGCTGGCACAGTTCGCGGGTGGGGACGACGATGAGTGCCTGCGGGGCGTCGGTGAGCTGCTCGGGAGCGGCCCGACCGGCCTCCACGTCGGCGGGGACGGTGACCCGCTCCAGCAGCGGCAGGCCGAAGCCCAACGTCTTGCCGGTGCCGGTCTTGGCCTGGCCGATCACGTCCGTGCCGGAGAGGGCGACGGGGAGGGTCATCTCCTGGATCGGGAACGGGGTGACGATGCCGACGGCTTCCAGCGACTCGGCCGTCTCGGGAAGGATGCCGAGCTCTCGGAACGTCGTGGGCTGTGTGGTGTGCGTAGTCAGGGTGGTGCCTCTTCTGTGAGAGGCGGTACCGAGTGAGCGCTGGGGGTCGTGACCGTGCCGGTGTACCCCCGGCCGCCTTCGCGGGCCGGATGGCGCGGGACCACAGCCGGCGCTCGGAACTCTCGTACCGCTTGAGGGCCCCTCCCACTGCGGTGCGCGCGGTGGCGCACCTCCGGGAGGGCTGTCTGGTCGGAGCCGATCGGGCCAGCGACCGGGCATCCTCATTCCTGTGCCCGTCGGGTTCACCGGCCCCGCCCGGGCCCGGTCACCGTGTGGGTGACCCCCGGGGGTACGTCGGCGCGCTCGGCGGGCGCATTACCACCATACCGCGGAATCGTGCGGGTGCGATGGCCGAATTCATCACCCCGTGGTCCGCAACCGGTCGCGCGGCCGCCCGCAGGTCACCGCCGGGAGCGGCGCGGCGGTCGGTGACCAGGGCCTTCCCGCGGTCGCCGCGGGGACTATTGTGCGCTTCATGACGACGCCTGACCACGCCGCTGAAACGCCCGCCGAACCCACCGGGGTCGCCGCCCAGGACTGGGACCGGGCCTCCGCGGACCCCCAGTACCGGGCCGCGGTCGTCGACCTGCTGGGCGCGCTCGCCTACGGTGAACTGGCGGCGTTCGAACGGCTCGCGGAGGACGCCAAGCTCGCCCCGACCCTCGCCGACAAGGCGGCCCTCGCCAAGATGGCGTCCGCGGAGTTCACCCACTTCGAGCGGTTGCGGGACCGGCTCGCGGCGATCGGCGCCGAGCCCACCGAGGCGATGGACCCGTTCGTCGCCGCGCTCGACGGCTTCCACCGCCAGACCGCCCCGTCCGACTGGCTGGAAGGGCTGGTCAAGGCGTACGTCGGCGACTCCATCGCGAGCGACTTCTACCGGGAGGTCGCCGTCCGGCTCGACTCCGACACCCGGGCCCTGGTCCTCGCGGTGCTCGACGACACCGGCCACGGCGGGTTCGCCGTGGAGAAGGTGCGGGCGGCGATCGACGCCGACCCCCGGGTCGGCGGACGGCTCGCCCTGTGGGCCCGGCGGCTGATGGGCGAAGCGCTCTCCCAGTCCCAGCGGGTGGTCGCCGAACGCGACGCCCTGTCGACGATGCTGGTGGGCGGTGTCGCGGACGGCTTCGACCTCGCCGAGGTCGGACGGATGTTCTCCCGGATCACCGAGGCCCACACCAAGCGGATGGCCGCACTGGGCCTCGCCGCCTGAGCCGCTCCGGACGCTGCCCTCAGACCGGGGCCGACCGGCGCACCTGGTGGGGTCGGCGCAACAGGAGGGACAACAGGGCCGCGGCCAGCGCCCCGGCACCCACCAGGGTGGTGGCGGCCCCCGGGTCCCCCAGCGCGGTGCGCGTCACGAAGACGCCGAGCAGACTGCCCACCACCCCCGTCACCACCACCAGACGGGCCGCCGGCAGCCGCTCCGCCCGCAGTCGCAGCACGGCCAGTGCGAGACCCAGCCCGATCACCGCGGCGCCCGCCGTCGTCCACACCATCGAGGCCCCTCCCGCACGTCCACCGCGTCCGTCACGCGTGCACCCGGTCTACCCCCCTCGACCTGCGCGCAACCCTGTGCGCCCCCGGGCACGGACCCCCAACGCGCGAAGGCGGTGCGGCCCGGGAGACGTCCCGGACCACACCGCCTCCGCACCCGGTGCGGTAGTCGCCTACAGGGCGCTGAAGCCCACCTTGCGCTGCGTCGGCTCGCCGATCTCCACGTACGCGAGCCGGTCCGCCGGCACGAGCACCTTGCGGCCGTGGTCGTCCACGAGGCTCAGCAGTCGCGCCTTGCCGGACAGCGCCTCGGCCACCGCGGTCTCGACCTCCTCGGCGGTCTGGCCGCTCTCCAGAACGATCTCGCGGGGCGCGTGCTGCACGCCGATCTTGACCTCCACGGCCTGTCCCTCCGACGGTCATTGAAGTGCGCGACCCTCCGCGCCGTACCTGGCACACCCTAGCCCGGTGCAGCCGGGGGCAAGCCACGACCTCGGCACGCCGGTAGCGAACAGCGGACGGGAACATCCGAGCGGGCCGCCGGTGTTCCCGGCGCCCCCACCGGGCCGCGACCGCCCCGCGACCACGTGGGGGGGAGGGGGTTCAGGACGCCGCCGCCTCCGTGCCGTGGAGCGGGAAGCCCGCGATGCCGCGCCAGGCCAAGGAAGTGATCAACTGCACCGCCGCGTCCCGCGGGATCTCACTCCCGCTGGCCAGCCAGTAGCGGGCCACCACCTGCGAGACGCCGCCGAGCCCCACCGCGAGGAGCATCGACTCCTCCTTGGACAACCCGGTGTCCTCGGAGATCACCTCGGAGATGGCCTCCGCGCACTGGAGGCTGACCCGCTCCACCCGTTCCCGCACGGCCGGCTCGTTGGTCAGGTCCGACTCGAAGACCAGCCGGAACGCACCGCCCTCGTCCTCCACGTAACCGAAGTAGGCGTCCATCGTGGCCGCCACCCGCTGCTTGTTCTCCGAGGTCGAGGCGAGCGCCCCGCGCACGGCGTGCAACAACGCCTCGCAGTGCTGGTCCAGGAGGGCCAGGTACAGTTCGAGCTTGCCCGGGAAGTGCTGGTACAGCACCGGCTTGCTGACACCCGCGCGCTCGGCGATGTCGTCCATCGCGGCGGCGTGGTAACCCTGGGCGACGAACACCTCCTGCGCGGCACCCAGCAGCTGGTTCCGCCGGGCCCGCCGCGGCAGGCGGGTGCCCCGCGGGCGGGCCGCGTCTGTCTGCTCGATGGCTGTCACGCCGCCTCCCAAGATCGATCATGTGCGGTGTGCGCCGCGGCGCCCATCGTACTTTCGGGTAACCCCGGACCGCGCGGCGCGGACGCAGGATTTCACGTACCGGACGGGGCACGGAACGTCCCGGACGCAAGGGGGAACCGTACACAGGCCCGCTGCCGCGCGGGGCACGCTCGGGTACGCCGGGTATGCCGGGGACCCGCCGACCCGGTCGCGGCGGACCCGCCCCGGGGTCTCAGCGGTACTCGTCCTCGTTCAACTCCACGACCCGGGCCTGCTCCGCCCGGTCGCCCTCGTCGGCCGAAGCGGGATCGGCCCCCAGACGCGGATCGTCCCGCTCCGGCGCCAGGTCCGCACGCTGCTCCGCGGCGTCCGCCTCCGGCGCCTCCACCCCCAGGTCCTCCGGGGCGTCGGCGCGCCCGGCGGTGTCGGTCGGGTCCTCGGAGCCGTCCCGGGAACCATCGGAACCCGCGCGCCCGCGGTTGGTGGGGTCGGACATGCCGTCCTCCTCTTCTCCGTCGAACTCCCGGCCGGAGGGCCTCCGGGCGGGACTCCCGCACGGGCCCGTTCCGGTCCGGCCCCCGGCAGCGAGGGCGCACGCCCTCCGCTCGTCGGGAGCACTGAGCGCTCGTACGCCCACGCTACGCCGATCTGTGACGCCGAACACGCCGAGCCAGGCGTGATCCTCTCGTAACATTGCCGCATGTCTACGTCCGAGCCCCCGCAGCTGGCCACTGCGGCCGTGCCCCGGGTCGGCGCGGTCAGGGCCGGGGAAGGGGAACGGCTGCGCGCCGTCGAACTCCCCGGACTCTCCCTCACCGTCCGCTCGCGGTCCACCGCCGGACCCGGTCGCCCGCCCGCCCTCTACGTGCACGGACTCGGCGGTTCCTCGCAGAACTGGTCCGCGCTGATGCCGCTGCTCGACGACGTGGTGGACGGAGAGGCACTCGACCTCCCCGGCTTCGGCGACTCTCCGGCACCGTCCGACGGCGCCTACTCCGTCACCGCGCACGCCCGTGCCGTGATCCGGTACCTCGACTCCGCCGGACGGGGCCCCGTCCACCTCTTCGGCAACTCGCTGGGGGGCGCGATCAGCACCCGGGTGGCCGCCGTCCGCCCCGACCTGGTCCGCTCGCTCACCCTGGTTTCCCCGGCACTGCCGGAACTGCGCGTCCAGCGCACCGCCCTCCCCACCGCGCTGCTGGCCGTCCCCGGCGCCGCCGCCCTGTTCACCCGACTGACCAGGAAGTGGACGGCGGAACAACGGGTGCGCGGGGTGCTGGACCTGTGCTGGGGCGACCCGGGGCGGGCCACGCCCGAGGGCTTCGCCGCCGCCGTCGCGGAGATGGAGCACCGGCAGACGCTGCCGCACTTCTGGGACGCCATGGCCCGCACCACCCGGGGCCTCGTCGACGCCTACACCCTCGGCGGGCAGCACGGGCTGTGGCGGCAGGCCGAGCGGGTGCTCGCGCCGACCCTGCTCGTCTACGGCGGACGCGACCGCATGGTGGCGCCCCGCATGGCCGAACGGGCGGCCCGCACCTTCCGGGGATCCCGCCTGCTGACCCTGCCGGACGCCGGGCACGTCGCGATGATGGAGTACCCCGACCACGTCGCCGCAGCCTTCCGAGACCTCCTCGGCGACATCGGGCGGGCCCCGGACGCACACGGTCCGGGACCCCGTCACGACGGCAACCGCACCGTTGTGGCACCCTCCGGTAGGGACGAGTCCGCCGACGCGCAGACGGGGAGCTGAGACGCCGCGTGGGACGCCACAGCCGCAAGGGACCTCCGGCGAAGCCCGGGAGGACCACCACGCCCCCCGCCGCCCCGCCGACCCCAGAACCCCCGGCCGGCGGGACGGGCGCCGCCGCGCCCCGGTACGCCCCGCGGCCCGAGCCCCGACCGATGACGCCGTACCCCCCCTACGCGGGCCCGCACGGCACCCCGGCGCAGGGCGTCCCCCGGCATCCGGACGTGCGGGGCGGACACCCCGAACAGCACGAGGCGGGAGGCGGTTGGGGCGCCCTGTCCGACCGGCCCCGCGCCACGGGGCACCAGCCCCGCGTCCCCGGCCCGCGGCAGGAGTACCTCGACGCCTTCGCCGCCGCCCCCCACGACGGCCGGGGCGGACCGGGCCGGGGGGCCCCGCTGCTCCGGGCGCCCTACAACTCCGGCCCGTACGCACCCGCCGCCGGCGCGCCCCCCGCCGGCGCACAGGCTCGGCGCGCGCCCGGCACCAGCGCCGCCGCCGATCCCTACGCCTCCGTCACCCAGTGGGACCCCGTCGACCCGGCGGAGGTCCACGGGGACCACGAGGGCGACCCGGGCGAGGGGCCCGGCGGGTCGGGTCGGGGCGGCTCCGGCGGACGGGGCGGACCCCGCGGCGCGGTGCCACCGCCCCGGCACCCCGAGGACGAGCCGCGGCGCCGCCCCGCGGGCACCCCGAGCCGCGGAGGCAAGGGCCGCACCTTCACCGGGATCGCCGCCGCCGCGGTGACCACGGTCCTCGCCGTGGTCGTCGCCGGCCAGGTCACCGAGCAGAACGGGGTGCGCACCGACCGCACCAGCACCACCGGCGGGACCGACCGTCAGGACGGTGACCCGCCCTCGCGCTCCGACACCCGCTCCGTCCCCGCCGACCGGCCCGCCGCCGCGGACCCACCGGTCGCCCGGAAGCCGACCTACGGCCAGCAGATGGGGCGCACCTACGAGCTGGACCCGGAACTGGCCGGCTCGGGCGCCTTCGAGGCGGTCTCCGGCTTCGCGAAGGCACCGGGCCGGGGGAAGCTCTTCCGCTACCGGGTGGACGTGGAGGAGGGACTCGGCCTGGACGGCGGGCTCTTCGCCGAAGCGGTGCACAAGACCCTCAACGACAACCGCAGTTGGGCCCACGGGGGCGGTCGAGCCTTCGAACGGGTCTCCTCCGGGACGGCCGACTTCGTGATCACCCTGGCGAGCCCGGGAACCACCGGAGCCTGGTGCGCCAAGTCCGGCCTCGACGTCACCATCGACAACGTGTCGTGCGACTCGGCCTCCACCGAGCGCGTGATGATCAACGCCTACCGCTGGGCGCAGGGCTCCGAGACCTACGGCGACGACCGCATCCACGCCTATCGTCAGATGCTCATCAACCACGAGGTCGGCCACCGGCTGGGCTTCAACCACGTGAGCTGCCAGACGGACGGCGCCCTGGCTCCCGTGATGCAGCAGCAGACGAAGTTCCTGGAGCACGAAGGCATCCGTTGCCGGGCCAACCCCTGGGCCTTCCCGGAGGGTTGAGCCCCCGTCAACAACACGCCGCAGGGGGTCCGAACGTGACCCCTCGTGGTCGAGAAGATCCATAGCGCGAGAAAACGCTTCCCGCCCAGGAAAGTTACGTCCGTTCACCCCTTTTGGTGGTGCGACGGACAACCGTCCGCCGTACCGCCCGCCCGTCCGCATACGTTCGTCCCGCTGCGGGCCGCCGAACGACGGCGGCCCCCCAGACGGGAACCGGGGGTGTGCTGGTGCGGATCGGAAGGCTCGTCGAGGACGACACCCCGTCGGCGACCGCTGCGCGGCGGCCCGTACCCCCCCGCGCGGTCCATGACGCCTCCGTGGCCGGCGCGGGGAACGCGCAGCGGCACCGCGGAGCGCCCCGGTGGTTCGCCCGGCGCCCCGGCGCACACCCGGCAGCGGCGTGCGCACCCGGCGCGGGCCACCCACAGGGCGCGAACGGCACGACCCTCCGCACTCCTGCACCCGGCACGGGCCGGGTGCAGGCGGGCCGGCGGCCCGTGCCGGCGGTGGGCAGGGGCTCCATCCGGCCCGGACAGAGGGGCGGACCACCGGAGGCGCCGACCGCCGAAGGGGTGGCGCGACTGAGGTCCACCCTTCAGAAGGACCGTTTCGGCAATGCCGCCCCCCGACCGGTGGGCCGGCCCCCGACCGCGTTCCGCGCCCCTCCCACACTCGCCAGGCCCCTCCCGGCACCCCCGGACTCCACCCCCCACCCCCCTCCCGCGTGGCCGACACCGCGGGCGTTCCCGTACGGCACCACCCCTGAAGGAGAAAGCGAGATGACCACCCTCCGATCCGGAGACCACGTACCTGGAGGTGCCCGATGAGAGTGCTGCTGATCGGAGCCGGCGGGTACCTCGGGCGCTTCGTCGCCGACCGGCTCATCGCGGACCCGGCCGTCCAACTCACCGCCCTCGGGCGCGGCGACGACGCCGATGTGCGCTTCGACCTCGCCACCGGCAGCCCCGGGGCGCTGACCAGGTTCTTCGACGCCGTCCACCCCGGAGTCGTCATCAACTGCGCCGGTGCGACCCGGGGCGGCGCCCGCGAGCTGATCCGACACAACACGGTCGCCGTCGCCACCGTCTGCGAAGCCCTGCGGCGCAGCAGGTGCGGTGCCCGACTGGTGCAGATCGGCTGCGGCGCCGAGTACGGCCCCAGCCAGCCCGGCTCCTCGACGGCCGAGGACGCCGTGCCCCGGCCGGGCGGCCCGTACGGCGTCAGCAAGCTCGCCGCCACCGAGCTGGTCCTCGGCTCCGGCCTCGACGCCGTCGTCCTGCGGGTCTTCTCGCCCGCCGGGCCCGGTACCCCCGCGGGTTCGCCGCTCGGACGGCTCGCGGAGGCCATGCGGCGGGCCATGCAGGCCGGGGACGGCGAGTTGAAGCTCGGCGGCCTCGGCGCGCAGCGCGACTTCGTGGACGTGCGCGATGTGGCGCGCGCCGTGCACGCCGCCTCCCTGTCCGCGGCGCAGGGCGTGGTCAACATCGGCTCCGGTCGCGCCGTGCGGCTGCGGGACGCCGCCGCCGTCCTGGCCCGGGTCGCCGGGTACGGGGGGGCGCTCCACGAGCTGGACGCGCCGTCGGTGCCGCTGCGCTCCCCCCTCGGGCACCCGCGCTCCGACCCGGACCATCAGCTCCTCCCGGCCGCCTACCCCTATCCGGACGGGTGCGGGAGCTGGCAGCAGGCCGATGTCCGTACGGCTCGCGACCGGCTGGGCTGGCGGCCGCGGATCAACCTGGAGGAGTCGCTCGCCGACATCTGGATGGAGGCGGCGTGCCGCATCTGACCGGGGCCCGGCGGGGGGTCGTCGGCTCCGCCCGCGCGGCGGGCCCGTCCGTCCGCCACGGCCGGGCGGGGGACCGCATACCGGTCGGCGGTCGCGGCGCGGCCGTGGTCGGGCACCGGCACGGGGTGTGCGGGCGGGGGAGTACCCGCCGGAACGCTTCTGCCGCTCCGTCGCCCCCGGCCCGCCGCCGCACGGCAACCGGCCCGGGGACGACGCGTCCCGTCGACGACCGCGTCCCCGCAGCGCTCACCGCCCGGTTCCGGCGTGGCGACCGGGCCGTTCGACGGGGTGCGACGGGGTGCCGCCGGGGCGTGCCCGGAGACTGGGACGGGATCGTCTCGCAGACCGGAACAGGTGTCTCGGAATGAAGAAGCGCGTGGCAGTGTTACTCGCAGAACAACCTTCCGAAATATCGACCAACGGAGTGTCCGTGTCGTTGCCACCCCTGGTAGAGCCAGCTTCTGAGCTCACCGTCGACGAGGTCCGCAGGTACTCCCGCCACCTGATCATTCCGGATGTCGGGATGGACGGGCAGAAGCGGCTGAAGAACGCGAAGGTGCTCTGTGTCGGCGCCGGTGGGCTCGGTTCCCCGGCGCTCATGTACTTGGCCGCGGCGGGCGTCGGCACGCTCGGCATCGTGGAGTTCGACGAGGTCGACGAGTCGAACCTGCAACGTCAGATCATCCACAGCCAGTCGGACATCGGCCGTTCCAAGGCGGAGTCCGCCCGCGACAGCGTCCTGGGCATCAACCCGTACGTCGAGGTCGTCCTCCACGAAGAGCGGCTCGAAGCCGACAACGTGATGGACATCTTCAGCCAGTACGACCTGATCGTGGACGGCACGGACAACTTCGCCACCCGCTACCTGGTCAACGACGCGTGCGTGCTGCTCAACAAGCCGTACGTGTGGGGCTCGATCTACCGCTTCGACGGCCAGGCCTCGGTCTTCTGGAGCGAGCACGGCCCGTGCTACCGGTGCCTGTACCCCGAGCCGCCGCCGCCGGGCATGGTGCCCTCCTGCGCCGAGGGCGGCGTGCTGGGCGTGCTGTGCGCGTCCGTCGGTTCGATCCAGGTCACCGAGGCGATCAAGGTGCTGACCGGCACCGGCGAGCCGCTGGTCGGCCGTCTGATGATCTACGACGCCCTGGAGATGCAGTACCGCCAGGTCAAGGTCCGCAAGGACCCCAACTGCGCGGTCTGCGGCGAGAACCCCACCGTCACCGAACTCATCGACTACGAGGCCTTCTGCGGCGTCGTGTCCGAGGAGGCCCAGGCGGCGGCAGCCGGTTCGACGATCACTCCCAAGCAGTTGAAGGAGTGGATCGACGAGGGCGAGGACATCGAGATCATCGACGTCCGCGAGCCGGGCGAGTACGAGATCGTCTCCATCCCGGGCGCCAAGCTGATCCCCAAGAACGAGTTCCTGATGGGCTCCGCCCTGGAGTCCCTGCCGCAGGACCGGAAGATCGTCTTGCACTGCAAGACGGGTGTCCGCAGTGCGGAGGTCCTCGCCGTGCTGAAGTCGGCCGGTTTCGCGGACGCCGTCCACGTCGGTGGCGGGGTCATCGGTTGGGTCAACCAGATCGAGCCCAGCAAGCCGGTGTACTGAACCCCTCCGTCCACCGCCCGGACCGGACGGGCCGCTGCCCGGACCGGGCCCGGCGGGCGCCGGACCGCGGGGCGGGCACCGCGCCATGACGAGCATCGGGTCCCCACAGCTTCGGGTGTGGGGACCCGATGCCGTTGTCGTTGGGGTGGGGCCCTCCCCCCTCCCCTCCCCCCACCCCCCGTTTGCGGTGGTGACCCGCTCGTGCGGCAGCCCGTCCGGGCCGGCGGGCCCGCCCGGCCCGCCGGCCCGGACGGGTGTCGGGACCTGCGCTCGGACAGGGCTCGGTGCGGTCGGTCAGGAGCAGACGGTGCCGTCCTTCGGCGCCCGCCCGTCCAGCAGGTAGCCGTTCACCGCATCGTCCACGCAGCTGCTCCCGTTGCCGTAGGCGCCGTGTCCTTCGCCCTTCCAGGTCATCAGCACGCCGACGTCCTCGCCGAGTCCGTCCGCCATGCGGGCCGCGCCCTCGTACGGGGTCGCCGGGTCTCCGGTGTTGCCGATCACGAGGATCGGCGCGGCTCCCGGGGCGCTCACCTCGGACCGCTCCTGGAGGCCGGGCACCGGCCACTGGTGGCACCAGCCGGCGGTGTCCCAACCGAGGAACTCGCCGAACACCGGCGATATCTTCCGGAACTCCTCCAGCGAGGCCCGGGCCTGCTCCGCGGTGGTGCGGTCCTTGGCGTCGCGGCAGGAGATCGCGCGCTGGGAGTGGCTCTGGGTGCTGTAGCGCCCCGCTTCGTCGCGCTCGTTGTACATGTCGGCCAGGGCGAGGAGGGGGGCTCCGTCTCCCTCCTCGGCGGCCTCCAGGGCCTCGGTGAGCGCGGGCCACGACTGCTCGCTGTAGAGGGTGATGACGATGCCTATCGTCGCCAGGGTCTGGGTCAGCTCGCGTTCGCCGCCGGTGGGGAGCGGGTCGGCGTCGATGCGGCGCAGCAGGTCCGCTATTGCCCTGCTGCCTTCCGCGGGGTCCTCGCCCCGGTCCTTGAGGTAGTTGTCCAGGGCGCGTTGGAAGCCCCGCGCCTGGTTCTTCGCCTGGGTGACGCCGTCCGCGGAGGGGTCCACCACCGCGTCGAAGACCAGTCGTCCCACCCGCTTCGGGAAGAGGTGGGCGTAGGCGCCGCCGAGTTGGGTGCCGTAGGAGACGCCGAAGTAGTGGAGTTCCTCGTCGCCCAGGACCTGGCGCAGCAGGTCCATGTCCCGTGCCGTGTTGTCGGTGGACAGATGGGCGAGCAGGGGGCCGGCGCCCTGCTCGCAGCCGGCTGCGAAGTCGGCCGCGTCCGCGAGGAAGGCCCGCTCCTCGGGGCCGTCGTCGGGGGTGAGGTCGACCCGTTCGGCGGCGCCGATCTTCTGGTCGGACCGGCAGCGCACGCCCTCGCTGGCGCCGACCCCCCGCGGGTCGAAGCTGACCAGGTCGTACCGCTGCTGGAGGGCTTCGTAGCCGGGGGCGAAGCCCGGCAGCATGGAGACGCCGGAGCCGCCGGGCCCGCCGAAGTTGAAGACCAGGGAGCCGATGCGGGAGTCCTTCTCCCGGGCGGTCGTGCGGATCAGGGCGACGTCGATCGTCGGGCCGTCGGGGTGGGCGTAGTCCAGCGGGACCTTGAGGTCGGCACACTGCCAGGAGTCGTCGGGTGCCGGGGCGTCCCCGGAGGCGGGGCAGTCGGACCACGCCGGTTGCTGTCCGGTCAGGGCCGCGGGCAGCCCGCCGCCGGCCGGATCGGCGGCGGAGGGGCGGGCGGACCGGTCGTCGCCCGCGCCGGTGCCGCTGCACCCGGCGATCATCACGGCACCGGCGAGCAGCGCCGTCGACCGTACCCAACGGGTCATGACCTTCCCCCTCCACGAACGGTCCGGCCATAGTAGGCAGGAGCGGGCGGCGCCCGCTGGGCCTGTGGATAACTTCTGGCATGTCCAGGTAAGCCCTGGTGGGGCGGGGCCGGACGGCTGCGGGACGGGCGGGCCGGGGGTGCGGTGGCTCACGGGCAGACCGTGCCCTTCGGGGGAACGGTCCCGTTCAGCAGGTAGCCGTCCACCGCCTCGCGGACGCAGGGGTCCCCGCTGTCGTACGCCCCGTGTCCCTGTCCCCGGTAGGTGAGTTCGACGCCGACGCCCGGGCCGAGGGCGTCCACCATCCTGCGGGTTCCCTCGTACGGGGTGGCCGGGTCGCCGGTGTTGCCGACGACCAGGATCGGCGCCGCCCCGGGCGCACTCACCTCGGGGTGGTCCGCCGCGCCGGGGACGGCCCAGTCGGTGCAACTGACCATGGACCAGGCGAGGTAGTCCCCGAACACCGGGGAGGCGGCGCGGAACGCCGGCAACCTGGCCTCGACGTCCGCCGGGGCGTACCGGGGCTTGTCGTCGGCGCAGTTGATCGCCACGTTGGCGGCCTGGACGTTGCTGTAGCGGCCGTCCTCGTTGCGTCCGTTCATCGCGTCGGAGAGCGCCAGCAGGAGCTTGCCGTCCCCGTCGTACGCCTGTTGGAGCCCTTCCGTCAGGTACTCCCAGAAGTCCTGCGAGTACAGGGCCTGGGCGATTCCGCCGGTGGCGGCGGTCTGGGTGAGCTCCCGGGGGAACAGCGCCGGCAGGGGCTTCTCCTCCAGGTCCCGCAGCAGTCGGGCGATGCGGTCCTGCACGTCCTGTGGGCTGTCGCCGACGGGGCACTCCTCGACCTGGGAGGTGCAGTGGTCGGCGAAGTTGTCGAGGGCCCGTTGGAAGCCCCGGGTCTGGCCGAGCGCGCCCTGCTCGGGGTCCTGCGTCGGGTCGACCACCGCGTCGAACACCGCCCGGCCCACCTCCTTCGGGAACAGGTGCGCGTACACCCCGCCCAGTTCCGTGCCGTAGGAGATGCCGAAGTAGTGGAGTTCCTCGTCGCCGAGCACCCGGCGCATCAGGTCCAGGTCGCGGGCCGCGTCCGGGGTGCCCACGTGCGGCAGCACCCTGCCGGACCGGTCCTCGCAGGCGGTGTTGAAGGTGCGGGTGCGCGCCACCAGCTCCCGCTGTTCGGTCGGATCGTCGGGGGTGGCGTCCTGCTGGAAGTACCGGTCGAGTTGCTCGTCGTCCTCGCAGGTCACCCCGGCGCTCCGGCCGACGCCGCGCGGGTCGAAGCTGACCAGGTCGTAGCGGGTGCGCAGGGTCTCGTACTCGCCTTCGAAAGCGGGCAGGGCGGTCACCCCGGAGCCGCCGGGCCCGCCGAAGTTGAAGATCAACGATCCGATGCGTTCGCTCGGCGGGCCGCTCGTCCGGGCCCGGATCAGGGCGAGGTCGACGGTGTCGCCGCCGGGGTCGTCCCAGTCGAGCGGGGCCTTGAGGGCGGCGCACTGCCACAGCTCCCCGTCCGGCAGCGGGGACGGTGCCGGACCACCGCCCTCGGCCGCGGAGGGCTTGGGGCAGTCGGCCCACCGGAGCTGCTGCGCCGCGGGATCGTCCGGGGGGTCCTCGTCGCCGCAGGCCGCGGCCGTCGCGGAGAACAGCACGACGGACGCGGCCAGCGCGACCGCCCGCCGGGGGAGGGGCTTGGGCATGCTCCCATCCTGGGCGCGCGACCCACGGGGCGCGCGGGGCGGGAGCCGAGCGAGTGACCCGCGCCCGACAACCCGTCGGGCGCGGGCGCGCGCTCCGCTGCCCGGGCGCCCGAGCGTGGGCACCCGCCGGAGCGGTCGTCCCCGTGCGCCGGCGGGTGCGGTGCCGATGCGGACGGGAGACGGGTCAGAGCGCGCCCTTGCGGGTCAGATGGTTGAAGAACAACCAGCCCGGCAGCACCGGCAGCCACAACGTCAACAGCCGGTACAGCAGCACCGCGGGGGCGGCCACCTCCGGGGCCAGCCCCACCGCGATCAGGCCGAACGTCAGCGTCGCCTCCACCGCCCCCACACCGCCCGGCGTCGGTGCCGCGGACCCCAGGGCGTTGCCGGCCAGGAACACCACCGCCACGCTGGCCAGGCTCAGCGAGGCGGTGTCGCCGCCGAAGGCCCGGATCGAGGCGTCCAGGCACATCACGAAGCACGCGGTGAGCAACAGCATCCCCCCGATGCCGGTGACCAGCTTCTGCGGGCGCTGGAGAACGTCCAGCATGCGCGGCACCACCCCCGCGAACAGCGACCGCAGCCGGGTGAGCACGAACTTCCGCAGGAACGGGATCGAGGTCACCACCAGCACCAGGACCGCGACCGTCAACAGCCCGGCGATCACCGTCCGCGAGGGCGACAGCGAGGGCGTCTTCTCGGTGCCCGTCAGATAACCGAAGGCCAGCAGCAGCAGGATGTGCGCGCCGAGCCCGAACAGCTGCGAGGCGCCCACACTGGCGACCGCGAGCCCCGGCCGCACCCCCGAGCGCTGGAGGAAACGGGTGTTGAGCGCCACCCCGCCGACCGCGGCCGGTGCCACCAGCTTCACGAACGACCCGGCGACCTGGGCGGCGACGGTGCGCAGGAACGGCACCCGCTCCGGGACGAAGCCGAGCAGGCTCATGGCCGCGGCGAAGTAGCTCAACGCCGAGAAGAGCACGGCCGCCGCGACCCACCCCCAGTGCGCTTCGACGATCGTCCCGAAGTCGGTCTGGGTGAGCTGCGACAGCAGGAAGTAGGCGCCGACCGCACCGGCCAGGATGCTGATCAGGGTGCGCGGTCTGATGCGCTCCAGACGCGCCGGCTCCACCGGCGCCTGCGGGCGGATGCGCAGCACCTGGTGGCGGATCTGGGTGAGCAGGTCCTCCTCGCGGGCCTCCTCCAGGGCGTCGTCCAGGGCCCGCTTCTCGGCCTGCTTCTCCGCCCGCAGCGACTTCTTCTGCGCCAGCCGGTCGGCGGGTCGGGCGGGCTTCCCGTCCCGTCCCGGCGCGCCCCCGCCCGGTTCCGTGCCGGAGACCTCCCCGGCCGGGCCCCCGGCGGCCGCGGCGGCGGCCTCCACCCGTTCCTGCTTCGCCCTGCGGGAGGCTTCGAGGACGGCCTCGCGCTCCCGCTGGGAGCGTTCCCTGGCGAGCTTGCGCAGCGTGCCGCGGGTGCGGCGGGTCAGGGCGATGGGCTGGAGCAGCGGCAGGCAGTCCGCCACCAGGTCCGGCCCCAGCACGGCGACCGCCGAGGCCACCGACCGCTCGGCGCCCACCCGCAGTCCCAGGGTCGTCAGCAACTGCGCGACGTCCATCCGCAGCACCAGGTCGCCCGCCGCGATCTCACCGCCCCGCAGGTCGGACAGGATCACCGTGCCGGAACGATCCACCAGGATCGCGTCACCCGCCAGCCTGCGGTGCGCGATCCGACGCGACTGGAGCGCCCTCACCTGGCGCCAGGTGTCGTGCAGCAGGGCGTCGGTGATGTCCGCGTCGGACAGCGAGTCCAGGGTCCGCCCACCGGTGTGCTCGTACACCAGCATCACCGCGTCCGGACCCAACTCCGAGGTGGCGATCAGCTTCGGCGCGTTGGCCCCCGCGGCGATCGCCGCGTACGCCAGCAGGGCCTCCTGCTCCAGGGCCTGGCGCAGCGACTGGAGGCTGCGCCGCGTGGTGATGCCCCGCAACGTCATCCGCCGCCACACCCGGTAGAAGAACCCGTGCGCCTGCTGCTCCCGGTCCACCACGGTGACGTCGAGCGGCCGGCCCTCCTCCAGGGTGACGAAGTACCGTCTGCCGCGGTCCCCGCTGTCGGAGCCCTCGCCGTCCGCGCCCACCTCCTCGCGGGCCGTGCTCACCGGACGGAAGCCGACCCGGCGCAGCCCCGCCAGCAGCGTCTGTCCGGTGGGACGGACATTGGGCGAGCCGACCGTGTACAGCGTCCCGTAGGCGACGGTCCAGCCGATGAGGACCGTCAGGATGATCGAGAACGGGGTGGTGTAGCCGGTGACGAGCATGGCGAACGCGTCGAGCAGCAGCACCACCCACAGCACCACCCGCCACCGGGGCCGGCGGGACATCCCGACCGCCGTCATGTAGGCGATGACCGGGGCCAGGTAGCCGTGCACCGGATCGGTGAGCGCGGTGAGGTCGGCGGGCGACGGCCGGGTCAGCGCGTCCTGGATGGTCCGCGGCGCCGCCTCGGCGACCCACAGGTCCGTGGCGAGGGTCACCCCGTGCGCGAGCACCGCGGCCAGCACCCCGTCGGCGATCCGCAGCCCGTCCCGTTTGACCAGCCGCTCGACGGCGAAGGCGACCGGCACCAGCAGGACCGCGATGCTGGACGCCAAGCCGGCGAACTTGATCAGCAGGTCGGGCGCCTCGTCGGTGCCCTTGCTGATGTCCTGCTCCAGTCCCGCGGTGGTGCCGTGCGCGAACGTGGCGATCGCCAGCACCACCGCGATGGCGAGGACCCCGACGAGCAGCCGCATCAGATCGGACGGACGGTGCACCCGGGCGGGGAGCAACGGCTCGTCGCCCTCCACCTCGTCCGCGTAGGTGCCGGCGGCCCGGGTCGAGGCGTCCGCGGCCCCCTCCGCCGTGTCTTCGCGGTCGGCGGACCCGGGCTCCGCGCCCTCGGGCGCCCCGGCCGCGGCGCCGGCCCCGGGCGGGTTCTCGTCGGAATCCTCGTGCGCCTTCAGGGGCCGCTCTCCGGTGTCGGGGCGCGCCGACCCGCCGGAGGTGCCCGACCCCTCGGGGTGCACATCCGGACGTTCCGCCGCGCCTTCTTGTTCTCGTATCACCAGTCACCGCCCCCTCGATCCTGGCATGCCCGCACGTCGGAACGGGGCATCAGGGTGCGATCGGGGGGCACGCGGGCCTCCTCACCCGCCGTCCGTGGGCCGTGTGCCCGGACGCCCGCGCGCCCGACGCACTGTCGGTGGTGTGGGGCAGGATAGGGCGGATGAACGAGGAGAGCCGCCCGGCGGACGCACCCGCCGACCCCCCCGAGGTCCCCCCGGACGGCGGGGACGCGGCCGACGGCACGCACCCCCCGTACGCGGAACGGGTCCTGGACGTCGCCGACCTGATCCCGCCCGGCCGGGTGATGACCTACGGCGACGTCGCCGAGTGGCTCGACGAGGGCGGCCCGCGCCAGGTCGGCCGGGTCATGGCCCTCTACGGCGGCGCCGTGCCCTGGTGGCGCGTGGTCCGCGCGGACGGCGTGCCGCTGCCCGGCCACGAACGGGACGCCCTCGGCCACTACCGCGCCGAAGGGACCCCGCTGCGCACCCCCGGCGGCTCCGCCACCGGACACCCCCGGATCGACGTGCGGCGCGCCCGCTGGGACGGGCGCCCCACCGATGCGCCCGCGCACCCGACGTGAGGGCCGCGCACCGGTGACGGCGCCCCCGCCCCGGGCCCCGGCCGGGCCGAACGCCCCCGGCCGCACCCCCATCAGCACGACCACCAGGACCGGCGAACCACGTGAGCTCTCCCTCTTCCACCAGACGGCCGCCACATACCCGCGCACGGCACACGGGCAACGGAACCTACCGGCTGGTGCACACCGCACCCGCCCGGACCGCGCCCCCCCGTCTGGACGCAGCCCAGCGCGCCGTGGTTGATCACGGAACGGGCCCGCTGCTCGTCCTGGCCGGCCCCGGCACCGGCAAGACCACCACCCTCGTCGAAGCGGTCGCCGCCCGCACGGCCCGCGGCGACGACCCCGCACGCATCCTGGTGCTCACCTTCAGCCGCAAGGCCGCCGTCGAACTGCGCGACCGCATGGCCCTGCGCATCGGCGCCGCCCGCGCCCCGCAAGCCACCACCTTCCACTCCTTCTGCTACGCCCTGGTCCGCGCCCACCAGGACGCCGACCTGTTCGTGGAACCCCTGCGGCTGCTGTCCGGCCCCGAACAGGACGTCGCCGTCCGCGAACTCCTCGCCGGACAGATCGACCTCGAACGGGCCGGACTGCGCCACGTGCGCTGGCCCGACGAACTGCGCGCCTGCCTCACCACCCGGGGCTTCGCCGACGAGGTGCGCGCCGTCATCGCCCGCACCCGGGAACTCGGCCTGGCCCCCGCCGCCCTCGGCGACTTCGCCGCCCGCACCGGCCGCCCCGACTGGCGCGCCGCCGCCGCGTTCCTCGCCGACTACCTGGACGTCCTCGACCTCCAGGGCGTCCTCGACTACACCGAACTCGTCCACCGTGCGGTCCTCCTCGCCCGGCGCCCCGAGGTCGCCGCCGCCCTCGCCGCCCAGTACGACGCCGTCTACGTCGACGAGTACCAGGACACCGACCCCGCCCAGGTGCGCCTGCTCGACGCGCTAGCCGGCGGCGGACGGACCCTCGTCGCCTTCGGCGACCCCGACCAGTCGATCTACGCCTTCCGGGGCGCCGACGTCAACGGCATCCTCGACTTCCCCACCGCCTTCCGCCAGCCGGACGGCACCCCCGCCCGCGTGCAGGTGCTCACCACCTCCCGGCGCTCCGGCGCCGCCCTGCTCGCCGCCACCCGGCTGCTCACCCGACGCATGCCGCTGCCCCGACTGCCCGCCGACCGGGTGCGCGCCCACCGGGAGCTCACCGCGGTCCGCGACGGCGGCCGCGTCGAGGCGTACACCTACCCCACCCCCGGCACCGAACTCGACAACGTCGCCGACATCCTGCGCCGCGCCCACCTGGAGGACGGCGTGCCCTGGCGGGACATGGCCGTCCTGGTACGGGCCGGCGGACGCGGCATCCCCGGCCTGCGGCGCGCCCTCACCGCCGCCGGCGTGCCCCTCGACATCGACGGCGACGACCTGCCGCTGCGCCACGAACCCGCCGTCGCCCCCCTGCTGACCGCCCTCAAGGCGGTCGCCGAGGCCGCCCTGGGGGACCCCGCCGCCGACGGCCCCGCACCGGACCCCTGCTGGCTCGACACCGAGACCGCGCTCACCCTCCTCGCCTCCCCCCTCGCCGGCATGGACGCCGCCGACCTGCGCCGCCTGGGCCGCGCCCTGCGCGACGAGGAACGGGCCGCCGGCAACGCCCTGCCCGAACCCTCCGACGTCCTCCTCACCCGGGCGCTCGCCGCCCCCGAACGGCTCGTCGCCCACGACCCGGCGTACGCCCGCGGAGCACAGCAACTCGGCGCGCTCCTGCGCACCGCCCGTGAACGCCTCGCCGCCGGCGGCACCGCCGAGGAAGCCCTCTGGGACCTGTGGCAGGGCACCGGCTGGCCCGCACGCCTGGAACGCGCCGCCCGCCGCGGCGGCGCCGCCGGGCGCAACGCCGACCGCGACCTCGACGCCCTCTGCGCCCTCTTCGCGACCGCCGCCCGCGCCGAACGGCGCACCGGCGGCCGCGGCGCCCTCAACTTCCTCGCCGAGACCGAGGCCGCCGACATCGCCGCCGACACCCTCACCCGGCGCGCGGTGCGCCCCGACGCGGTGCGCCTGATGACCGCCCACCGCGCCAAGGGCCTGGAATGGCGGCTCGTCGTCGTCACCGGGGTGCAGGAGGGGCTCTGGCCCGACCTGCGCCGCCGCGGCTCCCTCCTGGAAGCCGACCGCATCGGCCGCGACGGCCTCGCCGAACCCCTGCCCGCCGGCGCGCTCCTCGCCGAGGAACGCCGCCTGTTCTACGTGGCCGCCACCCGGGCCCGCGAACGCCTCGTCGTCACCGCCGTCAAGGCACCCGCCGACGATGGTGACCAGCCCTCCCGCTTCCTCACCGAACTCGGCGTCGACCCCCGCGACGTCACCGGCCGCCCCCGCCGCCCCCTCGCCGTCGCCCCCCTCGTCGCCGAACTGCGGGCCACCACCGTCGACCCGCACGCCTCCCCGGCCCTGCGGCAGGCCGCCGCTCGCCGCCTCGCCGCCCTCGCCGCCCTCGACGACGGCGAGGGCCGCCCCCTGGTGCCCACCGCCCACCCGGACCGCTGGTGGGGCATGGACGACCCCACCGACAACGCGGTGCCGCTACGGGACCGGACCCGTCCGGTCGCCCTCTCCGGCAGCGCCCTCGACCAACTCGCCCACACCTGCGCCCTCCAGTGGTTCCTGGGCCGCGAGGTCAAGGCCGACGCCCCCGCCACCGCCGCCCAGGGCTTCGGGAACGTCGTCCACGTCCTCGCCGACGAGGTCGCCTCCGGCCGCACCCCCGCCGACCTCGACGTCCTCATGGAACGCCTCGACTCCGTGTGGGACGCCCTCGCCTTCGACGCGCCCTGGAAGTCCGACCAGGAGCGGGAACACGCCCGCGCCGCCCTCGAACGCTTCCTCCAGTGGCACGTCACCGACCGCGGCGGGCGCACCGTCGTCGCCAGCGAACACGACTTCGACGTGGTCCTCGACGCGGGCCCCTTCAGCGTCCGCGTCCGCGGCTCCATGGACCGCGTCGAACGCGACGACCGGGGCCGCGCCTACGTCGTCGACTTCAAGACCGGCAAACACGCCCCCTCCGCCGCCGACGTCGCCCGCCACCCCCAGCTCGCCGTCTACCAGCTCGCCGTGGCCGAAGGCGCCGTCGACGACGTCTTCGACGGGGCCCGCCCCGCCCCGGGCGGCGCGGAACTCGTCCACCTGCGGCAGGGTGCCGCCGCCCGCGCCGGCGGGGACGGAACGCCCAAGGTCCAGACCCAGGAACCGCCCTCCGGCCAGTGGATCGGCGACCTCCTGGCCACCGCCGCCGGCAAGGTCCTCGACGAACGGTTCTCCCCGACCACCGGCCAGCACTGCGGCCACTGCGCCTTCCGCGCCTCGTGCAGCGCCCGGCCCGAAGGACGGCACGTCGTGGAGTGACCGCGCCCCGCGGGCCCCGGGGCGGTCCGGGACGTCAGCGCCCGCGGTTAGCCTGATGCGTGTGCCCGCACGCATCACCGACCCCGAGCAGCTCAAGCGACTGCTCGGCATCCCGTTCACCCCGGAGCAGACGGCCTGCATCATCGCGCCGCCCGCCCCGCAGGTCATCGTGGCCGGAGCCGGCTCGGGCAAGACCACCGTCATGGCCGCCCGGGTGGTGTGGCTCGTCGGCACCGGACAGGTCGCCCCCGAACAGGTCCTCGGCCTGACCTTCACCAACAAGGCGGCCGGCGAACTCGCCGAACGCGTCCGCAAGGCCCTCGTCGCCGCCGGCGTCACCGACCCCGACACCCCCCTCCCCACCGACCACCCGCCCGGCGAACCCGTCATCTCCACCTACCACTCCTTCGCCGGTCGCCTCCTCACCGACCACGGCCTGCGCATCGGCCTGGAACCCAGCACCCGGCTCCTCGCCGACGCCACCCGCTTCCAACTCGCCGCCCGCGTCCTGCGCGAAGCCCCCGGCCCCTACCCGGCACTCGGCCGCTCCTTCCCCGACCTCGTCAGCGACCTGCTCGCCCTCGACGCCGACCTCGCCGAACACCTGGTCACCCCCGAAGCGCTCCGCGCTCACGACGCCGCCCTGCTGGACGCCCTCGACGGAACCCCGCTCACCAACGCCGACCTGCGCAAGGTCCCCGAAGCCGCCGCCGCCCGCCGCGACCTCGCCGCCCTCGTCCTGCGCTACCGCACCGCCAAACGCAGCCGGGACCTCGTCGACTTCGGCGATCAGATCGCCCTCTCCGCGACCCTCGCCCGCACCCGCCCCGAAGTGGGCGGCATCCTGCGCGACGAGTTCCGCGTCGTCCTCCTCGACGAGTACCAGGACACCTCCGTCGCCCAGCGCATCCTGCTCTCCCACCTCTTCGGCGGCGGCACCGGACACCCCGTGACCGCCGTCGGCGACCCCTGCCAGGCCATCTACGGCTGGCGCGGGGCGTCCGTCGCCAACCTCGACGACTTCCCCCAGCACTTCGCCCACGCCGACGGCCGCCCCGCCACCCGCCACTCCCTCAGCGAGAACCGGCGCAGCGGCGGACGGCTGCTCGCCCTCGCCAACGACCTCGCCACCCCCCTCCGTGCCCGCCACGCCGGCGTCGAAGCCCTCCGCCCCGCCCCCGGAGCCGAACGCGACGGCACCGTCCGCTGCGCCCTGCTGACCACCCACGCCGACGAGATCGCCTGGATCGCCGACACCCTCGCCCACCTGGTGCGCACCGGCACCCCGCCCGGCGAGATCGCCGTGCTGTGCCGCACCGCAGCCGACTTCGCCGACATCCAGGGCGCCCTCGTCGCCCGCGAGGTCCCCGTCGAGGTCGTCGGCCTGTCCGGACTGCTCCACCTGCCCGAGGTCGCCGACCTCGTCGCCGTCTGCGAAGTCCTCCAGGACCCCGGCGCCAACGCCTCCCTGGTCCGCCTGCTCACCGGCCCCCGCTGGCGCATCGGCCCCCGCGACCTCGCCCTGCTCGGACGCCGCGCCCGACTCCTGGTGCGCCGCACCGGCCCGGACGACACCGGCCCGGGCCTCGACCGGCGCCTCGCCGAGGCCGTCGAAGGCGTCGACCCCGCCGAGATCATCTCCCTCGCCGACGCCCTCGACACCTTCCTCGAACAGCCCGCCGGCACCCCCGACGACGGCCTGCCCTTCTCCGCCGCCGCCCGCGTCCGCTTCGCCCGCCTCGCCGCCGAACTGCGCGACCTGCGACGCTCCCTCGCCGACCCCCTCATGGACGTGCTGCACCGGGTCCTCGCCACCACCGGACTGGAAGTCGAACTCTCCGCCTCCCCGCGCGTCCTGGCCGCCCGCCGCCGCGAGACCCTCGCCAACTTCCTCGACACCGCCGCCGCCTTCACCGCCCACGACAAGGACGCCACCCTCCTCGCCTTCCTCGGCTTCCTGCGCACCGCCGCCCAGTACGAGAAGGGCCTCGACAACGCCCTGCCCGGCGGCGAGGACACCGTCAAGGTCCTCACCGCCCACAAGTCCAAGGGCCTCGAATGGGACGTCGTCGCCGTCCCCGGACTCGTCACCGGCACCTTCCCCAGCGCCCAGGGCCGCGACAAGTGGACCGCCCAGGGCAAGGTCCTCCCGCACGCCCTGCGCGGCGACGCCGACACCCTGCCCGACGTCACCGACTGGACCGCCCGCGGCCTCAAGGCGTTCCACGAGGACATGAAGGACCACCAGCACACCGAGGAACTCCGCCTCGGCTACGTCACCTTCACCCGCCCCCGCCGCCTGCTGCTGGGCTCCGGCCACTGGTGGGGCCCCACCCAGAAGCGCACCCGCGGCCCCTCCGACTTCCTGCGCGCCCTGTACGACCACTGCGCCGCGGGCCACGGCGAGATCGAGGCGTGGGCCGACCGCCCCGGGCCCGAGGACGAGAACCCCGCCCTCACCACCGCCACCACCGACCACGCCTGGCCCCTCCCGCTGGACCCGGAGGCCCAGGCCCGCCGCCGCGCCGCCGCCCGCACCGTCCGCGAGCACCTCGCCCGGGCCACCGCGCCCCACCGCCCCCCGACCGGAGCCCCCCGGGCCGACGCGGACGGCCCCGCCGGGGAACACGGCGCCCCGGCCGACCGCAGCCACGAGCGCCCCACCGGGGCACCCGCCGGCGTCCCCCCGGCGCGCACCCCCCGGCGGATGGCACCCGCGCACGACACCGCCGACGAGCCGCTCACCCCCGAGGAGGCCCGCACCCTCGCCTCCTGGGACCGCGACCTGGACTCCCTCACCGGGGAACTGCTGCGCGCCCGCGACCGCGTCACCGACGTCCCCCTGCCCGCCTCCCTCACCGCCACCCAACTCGTCCACCTCGCCGCCGACCCCGACGGGTTCGCCCGGGAACTCGCCCGCCCCATGCCGCGCCCCCCGCAGCCCGCCGCCCGCCAGGGCACCCGCTTCCACGCCTGGGTCGAGTCCCGCTTCGAGGAACTCCGCCTGCCCCTGCTCGACCCCGACGACCTCCCCGGCAGCGAGGCCCAGATCGCCGACGAACGCGACCTGGAGACCCTGAAGGCCGCCTTCGAACGCACCCCCTACGCCCGCCGCACCCCGTACCGGGTCGAGGCCCCCTTCCAACTGGAACTGGCCGGCCGCGTCGTGCGGGGCCGCATCGACGCCGTCTACCGGTACCAGGACGGGCCCGACACCACCTACGAGATCGTCGACTGGAAGACCGGCCACGGCCGGGACGCCGACCCGCTGCAACTCGCCGTCTACCGGCTCGCCTGGGCCGAGCGGCACGGCATCCCCCCGGAATCGGTGATCGCGACGTTCCTGTACGTGCGCACCGGCGAGGCCGTGCGCCCCGCACACCTCCCGGCCCGCGCCGAGTTGGAACGCCTCCTCGCCGCCCCCGACGACGCCCCCGACCGTGACCCGGCCCACACCCCGCCCCCGCACGGGCCACCGCGGACCGGACCCGCCCCGGCGGCCGGTTAGGCTCAAGGCCATGAGCAAGCCCGTTGACAGTGCCGTCAGCGCCGACGGCGCCGTCAGTGCCGCGCGCCCCGTGAACGCCGTGCGCACCTACGTCGACCAGCACCGCGACGCCTTCCTCGCGGCCCTCGGCGACTGGCTGCGCATCCCGTCCGTGTCGGCGCAGCCCGAGCACGCCCCGGACGTGCGCCGCAGCGCCGACTGGCTCGCCGCGACCCTGCGGGACACCGGCTTCCCGACCGTGGAGGTCTGGGGCACACCCGGCGCCCCCGCCGTCTTCGCGCACTGGCCCGCCGCCGACCCGGGCGCCCCCACCGTCCTCGTCTACGGGCACCACGACGTCCAGCCCGCGGCCCGCGAGGACGGCTGGCACACTGACCCCTTCGAGCCCGTCGTCCGCGACGGCCGGCTGTACGCGCGGGGCGCCGCCGACGACAAGGGACAGGTCCTCTTCCACACCCTCGGGGTGCGCGCCCACCTCGCGGCCACCGGCCGCAGCGCCCCCGCCGTCCATCTGAAGCTGCTGGTCGAGGGCGAGGAGGAGTCCGGCTCCCCGCACTTCAGGGCCCTGGTCGAAGCCCGCGCCGACCGGCTCGCCGCCGACGCCGTGATCGTCTCCGACACCGGCATGTGGTCCGCCGACACCCCCACCGTGTGCACCGGCATGCGCGGCCTCGCCGACTGCGAGATCGAACTCCTCGGACCCGACCAGGACATCCACTCCGGGTCCTTCGGCGGTGCCGTGCCCAACCCCGCGGACGCCGCCGCCCGCCTCGTCGCCGCCCTCCACGACGAGCACGGCCGGGTGAGCGTGCCCGGCTTCTACGACGGTGTCGTCGACCTCACCGACCGGGAACGGGAACTCTTCGCCGAACTCCCCTTCGACGAGGCGGCCTGGCTGCGCACCGCCAAGTCGCACGCCGCCCGGGGGGAGCGCGGGTACACCACCCTGGAACGGGTGTGGGCCCGCCCCACCGCCGAGGTCAACGGCATCGGCGGCGGCTACCAGGGCCCCGGAGGCAAGACGATCATCCCCGCCCGGGCGATGCTGAAGCTGTCGTTCCGCCTCGTCGCCGGCCAGGACCCGGACCGCGTCGAGAAGGCCGTCCGGGAGTGGATCGCCGACCTGCTCCCCGCCGGCATCCGGCACACCGTCGTCTTCGGCGCGGCCACCCGCCCCTGCCTCACCCCGCTCGACCACCCGGCCCTGGAGTCCGTCACCCGGGCCATGGCCCGCGCCTTCGACAGCGAGATCCGCTACACCCGCGAGGGCGGCTCCGGGCCGGCCGCGGACCTCCAGGACGTGCTGGGCGCGCCGGTGCTCTTCCTCGGCATCTCGATCCCGTCCGACGGCTGGCACGCGCCCGACGAGAAGGTGGAGCTGGATCTGCTGTTCAAGGGCGTGGAGGCCGCCGCCCACCTGTGGGAGGACCTCGCCGAGAACTGGCGCGACGTCCCCTGACGCCCCGCGGGCCGCGGGGCCGCATCCGCCCACCGCACGCCCCGCCGAACCCGCCGACCCGACCGCATCCCCGGGGGAGATGGAAGCACCTGTGACCACCTGGACCGACCGCTACGCCGATCGCCCGTTGCCGCTGGCCGTGCCCAGCGGCATCGACCGCGCGGCCCACCAGCGCCTCGACGAGGCGTGGCTGGCCGCCGCCTGGAGCCACCCCACGACCCGGGTCTTCGTGGTCTCCGGGGGGAAGGTCCTCGTCGACGAGGGGGCGGACGGACGCACCGAACTGGTGATGACCCCCACCTTCGAGGCCCCCCTCACCGAGGCGCACCGCTACTTCCTGGGCACCGACGAGGACGGCGTGCGGTACTTCGCGCTCCAGAAGGACGCCCTGCCGGGCCGGCTGGACCAGTCGGCCCGCGCGGCGAGCCTGCGGGAGGCCGGACAACTCCTCTCGCCCCGGGACGCGGGCCTGATGGTGCACGCGGTCGCCCTGGAGAACTGGCAGCGCATGCACCGCTTCTGCTCCCGCTGCGGCGAGCGCACCGTCATCGCCGCCGCGGGCCACATCCGCCGCTGCCCCGCCTGCGGTGCGGAGCACTACCCGCGCACCGATCCGGCGGTGATCATGCTGGTGACCGACGAGGCGGACCGGGTGCTGCTCGGCCGCCAGGTCCACTGGCCGGAGGGGCGCTTCTCCACCCTCGCCGGATTCGTGGAGCCCGGCGAGTCCGTCGAGCAGTCGGTGCGGCGCGAGGTGGGCGAGGAGGTCGGCCTCACGGTCGGCGAGGTCGGCTACGTCGCCAGCCAGCCGTGGCCGTTCCCCTCCAGCCTGATGCTCGGCTTCATCGCCCGCGCCACCACCACGGAGATCAACGTGGACGGCGACGAGATCTCCGAGGCCCGCTGGTTCTCGCGGCAGGAGCTGGAGGCGGCGTTCGACTCCGGAACGGTGCTGCCGCCGTACGGGATCTCCATCGCGTCCCGGCTGATCGAGCTCTGGTACGGCAAGCCGTTGCCCCGGCAGGGCGTCGCCCTCTGACGTGGTGGGGCGCCCGCCCCCGGGTACCCGGGGGCGGGCGCCCCACCACGTCACCCGGGCTCAGGAGGCGAGGGCCTGCTTGACCTGCGCGAGGCTCGGGTTGGTCATCACGGTCTCGGTGCCGTCCGCGGACACCGCCACCACCGTGGGCACGGTCTGGTTGCCGCCGTTGACCGACTCCACGAACGTCGCCGAATCCGGGTCGTGCTCGATGTTGATCTCGCGGTAAGCGATGCCCTCGCGGCTCAACTGGCTCTTCAGCCGCTGGCAGTAACCGCACCACGTGGTGCTGTACATCGTCACGGTGCCCGGCATGTTCTCCTGCTCCTCTGCTGCCCGGGGAGGAGCATCCAGCGCCCTCCCGCACCGGGAGAACGCACGCGGACGCCCCACCATTCCCACGCGACCGCACCGGCGCCCGCCGTCCAGCGGGGACCGGCCGGGCGCCCCACGGGCGACCCCGCCGGTCGGCCGATGCCCGAGGCGCGGAGCGAGGACGACGGCACCGACCGGAGAAGGGCGGGGGACCCCCGCCCGGCGGCACACCCCGCCCCTGGGAACAGTCATCCCATATGACCGCACACCGCCGCCTGTGGATAACTTTCCCCTCCTCCCCGGGGACCTGGCAGCATGGCGGGGTGACCTCAGCAACGCACCCCGCCCTCCTCCCGTGGGACACCGGCGCCAGCCAGTTCCCGGCACCACCACGGGGAGCGGACGCCGTGCTGGACGGACTCGACCCCGAACAGCGCGCCGTCGCCACCTCCCTACGGGGCCCGGTGTGCGTACTGGCCGGCGCCGGCACCGGCAAGACCAGGGCCATCACCCACCGCATCGCCTACGGCGTCCACGCCGGAGTCCTCCACCCCACCAGCGTCCTCGCCGTCACCTTCACCAACCGCGCCGCCGGGGAGATGCGCGGCCGACTGCGCCACCTCGGCGTCCAAGGCGTCCAGGCCCGCACCTTCCACTCCGCCGCCCTCCGCCAGCTCCAGTACTTCTGGCCCAAGATCGTCGGCGGTGGTCTGCCCCGCATCGTCGACCGCAAGGCACCACTCGTCGCCGAAGCCGCCGCCACCTGCGGCATCCGACTCGACCGCAGCGAGCTGCGCGACCTCACCAGCGAGATCGAATGGTCCAAGGTCACCCAGACCGTACCCGCCGACTACCCCGCCGCCGCCCGGGCCGCCGGCCGGGAGAGCCCCCGCGACACCGCCGAGATCAGCCAGACCTACCGCGCCTACGAAGACCTCAAGCGCCAACGCTCCGTCATCGACTTCGAGGACGTGCTCCTGCTCACCGTCGGCGTCCTCCAGGACCACCACGACATCGCCGACCAGATCAGACGGCAGTACCAGCACTTCGTCGTCGACGAGTACCAGGACGTCAGCCCCCTCCAGCAGCGCCTGCTCGACCTCTGGCTCGGCGACCGCGACAGCCTCTGCGTCGTCGGCGACGCCAGCCAGACCATCTACTCCTTCACCGGCGCCACCCCCGACCACCTCCTCGACTTCCGGACCCGCCACCCGGGGGCCACCGTCGTCAAACTCGTCCGCGACTACCGCTCCACCCCCCAGGTCGTCCACCTCGCCAACGGACTGCTCGCCCGCGCCAGCGGCCGAGCCGCCGACCACCGCCTCGAACTCGTCTCCCAACGCCCCGGCGGCCCCGAACCCCGCTACGCCGAGTACGCCGACGAACCCGCCGAGGCCGAGGGAACCGCCCGCCGCATCCGCGACCTCCTCGCCGCCCGGGTCCCCGCCAGCGAGATCGCCGTCCTCTTCCGCACCAACAGCCAGTCCGCGACCTACGAACAAGCCCTGGCCGACGCCGGCATCCCCTACCAGGTACGCGGCGCCGAACGCTTCTTCGAGCGACCCGAGGTCCGCGAAGCGGGCGCCGCACTCCGCGGGGCCGCCCGCTTCGGCGCCAACGACGTCGCCCTTGACGACACCGACGACCTGCCCTCCCAAGTGCGCCACGTCCTCTCCGGCCGCGGCTGGACACCCCAACCGCCCGCAGGCTCCGGAGCCACCCGCGAACGCTGGGAATCCCTCGCCGCCCTCGTCCGCCTCGCCGGGGACCTGGCCCGCACCCGCCCCACCGCCACCCTCACCGACCTCGTCACCGAACTCGACGAACGCGCCGCCGCCCAACACGCCCCCACCGTCGAAGGCGTCACCCTCGCCTCCCTGCACGCCGCCAAGGGACTCGAATGGGACGCCGTCTGCCTCGTCGGCGTCGTCGAGGGCATGATCCCCATCACCCACGCGCGCACCCCGGAACAGGTCGAGGAGGAACGCCGCCTCCTCTACGTCGGCGTCACCCGCGCCCGCTCCCACCTCCACGTCTCCTGGTCACTCGCCCGCTCGCCCGGAGGCCGCCCCGGCCGCGGCGCCAGCCACTTCCTCGACGGCCTGCGCCCCGGCTCCCGCGGGACCGGCGCCCGCCCCACCACCCCCGGACCCGGCGGCGTCGAACCGGGCGACACCCCCGCCCCGACCGCCGCCCCCGCCACCCGGCGCCGAGCCCGCACCCCCGCCCGATGCCGGGTCTGCCGCCGGACCCTCACCGACGCGGGCGAAATGAAGCTGATGCGCTGCGACGACTGCCCCTCCACCATGGACGAGGGCCTCTACGACCGTCTGCACGACTGGCGCGCCGCCCGCGCCGAGGAAACCGGTCAACCAGAGTTCTGTGTGTTCACCGACAAGACACTCGTCGCCATCGCCGAGACGGCCCCCCAGGATGAGGGAACCCTCGCCCGCATCCCGGGGGTCGGGATGCGCAAGGTACGCGGTTACGGAGCCGACGTACTGGCCATCTGCGCAGGTGAGGAGGGGCAACCAGGGCACCCTGACCTCTGAGGCAAACTCGTCGGAAAAATAGTTTGCGCATGCCCCGGCACGCACCATAGGTTCTTAAGCACGGAAACGACGGCTTCTCCGAAGCCCCGAATCCGTGGTGTACTTCATATCCGTCGGACCAGGCTCGACCCGGTCCCCCTAGACGCCGAGAGGAGGCGAGTCCAGTGATCAGCATCAAGAACCGGAACACCAACGCGTTCGTCGACGCTGCCGCGATGTGCGGTCGCTCGGCCGTCGCCTCCAGCAGCCCGCTCGGTTCCTCGAACCCGGGCACCGGTCTGCCCGGCGCCGCCCTGCGTCCCGAACTCGCCCAGGTCACCGACGGCCTCGTCATCCGCGAGCGCTCCCGTCGGCAGGCCCAGGCACCAGCAACGGCAGCCAAGGCACTGGCCTATGGCTTTACCACCACCGATGCCGGCGCCAGCGAGCGTCCGACCAAGCAGCACCACACGATGTGGGCCTTCCGTGGGCTCAAACCCTGGAGTCATCCAGCCTGACCACCATCAGGCAGGCGCCTTCAGGGCCGCGGAACCCCACCCGGGAACCGCGGCCCTTCTGCTTTCCCCAGCAGGAAACAGAACGAAGGCGCCACGGGACAACAGAACACCCGGTACCAGCCTCCTCAGCCACCGCTGAAGAGACAGCCACCGGCCGACCGGCCGGACCGAACCACACGAGGAAGACACCACCGTGCATCTCGAAGCGCACGTCCCGTCAACTCCGCCCTCGGACACGCACACCCAGACCGGCCCCACGAAGGACTCCACCGTGACGCCCCTGACCGCGCTCACCGCGCTCGACGACGCCATCGAAAACCTCGGCGCACCCGTGCCCTGCCGCTCCTACGACCCCGAGGTCTTCTTCGCCGAGTCGCCGGCCGACGTCGAGTACGCCAAGTCGCTGTGCCGCACCTGCCCCCTCGTGGAAGCCTGCCTCGCCGGCGCCAAGGAGCGGCGCGAGCCGTGGGGCGTCTGGGGCGGAGAACTGTTCGTGCAGGGCGTCGTCGTCGCCCGCAAGCGGCCCCGCGGCCGCCCGCGCAAGAACCCGGTCACGGCATGAAAACCCTCGGCACGATCGACCATCCCCTCACGCACGACCCCAGGAAACAGGCCCCGATGACATCCACCCACGAACCCGCAGGCCCCACCACGGACCTCTCCGTCATCGGCGTCGAAGCCCGCCAGAACAGGAACCGAGCCATGCAACTCATCCCAGAAGCGCTCGCCCGCGCGCATATGCGCGAGCGACTCCGCGAAGCCGAGGAGGCCCGCCCGGCCGCCCGGATCGTCGCGGCCCGGCGCATGCAACGCCGCGCCGAACGCGCCTCGATGCGCGCCCGGCGCGCACTCGCCGTCGCCGTCATGCAGTGACCGCGTCAACGACGTGCCGCACCGGGTGAGACGAGCGGCGCTCACCCGGAGAACAGGTGTCCGGACCCCGCCCGGCCGACACCCCAGCACCACCCCCGCCCGTGGGGGCCGGTCTCAACGGACCCGCCCCCACGGGCACTTCCGTGCATCCCAGCCACCACCGACGAACCCCCACCACCCCCACCCCCCACCGGCCCCGCCCACCGAACCCCAGCACCCCGCAACGGAGATACCGTCGCCCGGTGAAACGTCAGCGCACCGACGCACCCGACGACCCGACGGACCCCAGCACACCGGACCCCGACCACCCCACCCACTGCGACCGCTGCGGCACCACCGAGGGCGACCCGCACACCTGGACCTGCTCCGTCGAGAACCACAGCCGCCGCTACTTCTGCGCCCGCTGCGCCCGGGACAACCTCCGCTCCATCGAAGGCCGCCTCGACTCGCCCTGGTGGTGAACCACCCACCCCGCGATCACCCGACGCCGGCCCCCTCCCCACCCGGCAGGAACCCCGGCAACCACTCCTCCAACTCCGCACGGAGCGCCACCCGGGCACCCAACTGGCACAACACGCCGATGGTGCTCAACGACACCCGGTGGATCAACAAGTACTCCGGCGGAAGGTTCAACCGCTTGCCCAACTGATAGGCAGGAGAACGAGGGTCCGCGATCCGCATCGCCTGCGCACGCATCCACTCCCGAGTGAAGGTGAACTCCTCCACCTCGGCAGCCTCGATGATCGGCAACAGGTAGTCGAGCACCGCATGCGGATCGAGGTCCACCCCCTCCTTCACGAAACCCGTCTCGCACAGCGCCGCGTACACGGCCTCCGCCTCACCGTCCAACGTCCGCCGCAAGGACTCACCGATCGTCACCGGCAACCCCCCGGGCAGCCGATCCACCGTGCCGAAGTCCAACACCCCCAGCCGCCACCCCCCGTCCCCGTCCGGCAACAGCCGGAAGTTCCCCGGATGCGGATCCGCGTGCAACAAGCCCGTACGCGCCGGACCCGAGAACAGGAACCGGGCCAACAACTGCCCCGCCCGGTCCCGCTGCTCCACCGTCCCCTCGTCGATCACCCGAGCCAGCGGCACGCCCTCGACCCACTCCGTCACCAACACCTGCTCGCACTGGTGCACCACCGCCGGCACCAGGATGTCCGGATCACCCGCGAACTCCTCGGCGTGCACCCGCTGCGCATGCGCCTCCAGGCCGTAGTCGAGCTCCTCGGCCACCCGGTCCCGCAACTCGGCGACCAACGGTTTCACCTCGATGCCCGGCAACAACGGGCCCAACAACCGTGCGAAACGTCCCACCTGAGCGAGATCGGACAACAGGGCCTCGCCCGCGCCCGGGTACTGGACCTTCACCGCGACCTCGCGACCGTCCCGCCAGACCGCACGGTGCACCTGACCTATCGAGGCCGCAGCCGAGGGCTTCTCCTCGAACTCCGCGAACAGCTCGCGCCAGTCCTCGCCCAACCGCTCGGCCAACACCCCGTGCACCGTACGGGTGGGCATCGGCGGAGCGGCCTCCTGAAGCTTCGTCAACGCGGCCCGGTACGGCCCCGCCACCTCCTCGGGCAGCGCCGACTCGAAGACGGACAGGGCCTGCCCGAACTTCATCGCCCCGCCCTTCAACTCGCCCAACACCTTGAACAACTGGTCGGCCGTCCGCTCCTGCAACTCCCGCCCCACCAGCTCCGCGGACTTTCCGCCGATGCGTTTGCCGAGCCCCCAGGTCGCGCGCCCCGCGATGCCGAGCGGCAACGCGGCCAACTTCGCGGTTCGGGTGACCGCCTTCCGAGGAAGATCAGACATGCGCCCCTCCAAGTCCCTGACCGCCGTGCCGCGTACGGCGGTGACGGGAACATTCTGTCGTGCCCCGCGAGCTCATTCGGAGCGGTACCGGACATCGGCGTCACGACCGGCCGCCCCGCACGGGCACCCCGGATGAGGACGCAACGGACGAGCACACCAGGCCAACCGGGGGAGCGCGGCCTCCCACCGGACACCGGCGCTCGCCGGGACCGTCCCGTCCAACAGGGCCAGGGCGTGCCCGGCCGCGAACCCGGCGACCGCGGTGGCCAGCGTCACCTCGCAGGGCGCCACCCCGGGCCGGTTCCCCGAGCGCCACTGCGTCAGCAGCCGCGGCCACACCGGATCCTCGTCGGTACGGGAACGGAACAGACACTCGGCACAGGCCGTACGCCCCGGGAGCACCAGGGGGCCCACGACCGCCGTACCCTCGACCACCCCCGCGTACAACTGCGGCACACCGGCCGCCATCAGGTCCTCCACCGCGGCCGGATCGGGGGCGTACGCCTCCAGACCGCCACGCGGCGCCAACACCGCGAGGGCCAGACGGGGCTCCGCCGCCGGGACGTCGGACGGACCGGTCGGACGCTCCGCGGCGGGCCCGCCGGCGGAGCCGGCGGAAGGGGTGGAGCCGGCGGAAGGGGCGGAACGACGCGAGCGCCGCGCGCGCGGCGCGCGATCCGGCGCGGCCTCGTGCACCAGACGGCGCACCGAACGGTCGCGCCGTTCCCCCACCGCATCGGGACGGTGCCCGCCCGGGGCCACCTCCCACGGTTCCACCCGACCGCCGTCCCGCACCTCGACCGCCCCCACGCCGGCCGCCGCCAGCAACGACGCGATCACCGCCCCCGTCCGGCCCGCGCCCCGCACGTGGACCCGGGCCCCGGCACGCGCCGCGAGCGCACCCAGCGCCCCACCCGGCTCCCGGGCGGTCACCGTGAGCGAGGCGTGATCGGCGCGGAGGCGGTCCACGGCACGGGTACGCCGGCGCAGCGCCTCGACCTCGGGGCCGCCCGCCGTCGAGTCGTCCAGCAGCCCGGCCCCGGCGAGCCGCTCGACGACGGCGTCCGCCCGCGCACCGGACAACCCCACCCGCCCGGCCTCCTCCCGCAGGAGCGCCCGGCCCCGGGTGCCGTCGAGGAGCTTCAGGAAGGCGGAGGTGGCGGCATCCAGCGGCCCGAGCGTCACGGCGTGCGCCGGAGTGACACCGAACTGAACGGTGTGAAGATCGCGCCACGCGCGCCGGAGCGCCGGCTTCAGCAGCGGATGAGCGGGGGAGACCGCGGCGGAGGGACGACGGGACGTTGCGCAGGACCGCGTGGTGGACAAGCCGACTCCTAGCACGGTGACGGGCGGACGGACGGTGGAACGGGAACGGGAACGGGCGGAGGCGGGGGAAGGAGAGGACGGGCCGGGGTGACGGGGGGCGACCCGGTAGGGCGGGGACGGCGTTTCGGGGGCCCCTCCCCCCCACCCCCGCCCCACCCCTCCTCGTGTGGTCCGGGCCTTGGGCGCGCGGTGGTGCGCGGCCGGACCGGTCGGGTCGACGCGGTCGGTTGGGCCCGGACCGTACTCCGTCACCGGCGGAGACCCCCGTGCTCCGCCGGTGACGTCGTTGGTTCGATGATGGCGGAGTCGGTCGGGGGATGCGGAAAGTTATCCACAGGGGGGCTGATTCTTCATACCGGCTCGGCTTTGCGGGGGTGTGTCGACGCGGAACGGATCGGCGGTCGGGACTTCTCACAGGTGCAGCGGGTAACGTCGTAGCGTGCCAGCGGATCCACTGCACAGTGCCGGACCGTCCCAGCGCCCCACGACGAATGCGTCGTCCGGTGGGGCGCGGACGAGTGCGGTCGAGGTGCGCCGCAGTGCGCGGCGGCGTCGTACGGTCTCCGCCTACCGCGAGGGCGATCGCACCGTGGTGTTGATCCCCGCCCGGATGTCGGAGGCCGAGGAGCGGCGGTGGGTGGGCGTGATGCTGGACAAGCTCGCCGCGCAGGAGAGCCGGCAGCTGCTGGGGGACGAGGAGCTCGTCCAGCGTGCGGAGCGTCTGTCGGCCCAGTTCTTCGGGGGGCGGGCGCTGCCGTCCTCGGTGCGTTGGGTGACGAACCAGAACACCCGCTGGGGCTCCTGCACCCCTTCGGAGGGCAGCATCCGGTTGTCGCACCGCCTCCAGGGGATGCCCGAGTACGTGGTGGACTACGTCCTGGTCCACGAGCTCGCGCATCTGTTGGTGCCGGGGCACGGGCCGGAGTTCTGGCGGTTGCTGGAGGCGTATCCGAAGACGGAACGGGCGCGGGGGTACCTGGAGGGGGTGGTGGCCGCGGACCGGCTGCCGTACCGCCCGGTGCCGTCCGGGGGCTGAGGCGTTCCGGTCTCGGGGCGGGCGGGCGGGCGGGCGGGTGGGTGCGGTCGGCTCCGGGTGTCCGGCGGGTCCTCGGCCGGGGTCGGGATGCGCCGGTGGTGGGGGTTGGGGCGGGTGGGGTTTGTGTACCGGGTCTGTACCGGAACGCTCCGGTGTCGGCGTCAGCGGTTAGCCTGGCCGACGTACTCGTATCCGGGATGGGGGACGGTCGCAGCGCATGGCCAGGGAATTCCAGCGGGGCCACAAGGCCAGGATCGGTGATCTCACCGCGGGGACCGATCTCTACGTCGGGGTGCAGATCGCGGCGCCCGGGCTGACCTTCGACATCAGCTGTTTCGGGTTGGACGCGGACGACCGGTTGTCGGACGACCGGTACTTCGTCTTCTTCAACCAGCCCAAGAGCCCGGAGGAGTCGATCCAGCTCCTGGGCCCGCAGGCCGGGGACACGGAGTCGTTCCGGGTCACCTTGGAGCGGATTCCGCCGGCCGTGCGCCGGCTGACGTTCACGGCCACCGTCGACGGCGTCGGGCAGATGTCGCAGATCGCTCCCGGTTACCTGCGCATCGTCGCGGGCGGTCAGGAGGTGGCGCGGTATCCGTTCGACGGTGCGGAGTTCACGACCGAGCGCGCGGTGATGCTCGGGGACCTGTACCTGAAGGACGTGTGGCGTTTCGCCGCCGTGGGGCAGGGCTTCGACGGCGGTTTGGACGCTTTGCTGCGCAACTTCGGTGGTGAGGTCGCCGAGGAGGAGCCCGCCGCTCCGGAGCCTGTGCCGGGTTTCGCGCCCCCGGTGCAGGAGGCGGCGCCCGTGCCGGGTTTCGCGCCTCCTGCTGAGGTGCCGACGCCCGGGTTCGCTCCTCCGGCGCACCAGGCGCCTCCCGTGGTTCCCGGCCCGCCGGCCCCGCCGCCGCAGCCGGCGCCCCCGCTTTCGCCGGTGCACGGCGCGCCGACGGTGGCAGCGCCACTGCCCGCGCCGTCGGCGCCGCCGCCTCCGGGGTACGCCCAGCCGGCCGCGCCACCGGCTCCGGTGCCCGTCGCCCCGCCGCCGCCCGGTTACGGCGCCCCACCCGGGGCGCCGACCCCGCCGTCGGGTCACGGCACCGGCCCGTCGGCCGCCCCGCCACCTCCCGCCGGGTCGGCGGCGCCGACGGCGGGCCGGGCGTCCGGCTCGTTCCCGGCGGCGTCCTTCGCCGTGGGGTCGACGACCGCCCAGCCGCCGGTCCCGGAGGGCGTGGCCGCCGGGCTCCAGCGGTTCAACGAGTTGGCGACCGGTCAGCGGTGGACGATGCAGAACGAGAAGCTGGTCCGGGTGGACCTCGCCACCGGCGGCGGTCCGGTGCTGGCCCGGCAGGGCAGCATGGTGCTGTACCAGGGGAAGGTGGACTTCGGCTACAAGAGCGCCGGGTTCGTGGGCCGGGTCGTCGGCAACGGGACGGGCCAGGAGATGCAGCTGATGCGCTGCACCGGCAAGGGGCAGGTCTTCTTCGCCGAGGAGGCGTCCCACCTGCACACCGTGGAGTTGCAGGGGGACGCGGTCTGCGTCTCCGCCGAGAACGTCCTCGCCTTCGACGAGGCGCTGCACTACGAGGTCCGTCGCATCGAGGGCCACGGCATCCCGGGCGGGGCGCTGTTCACCCTCCAGTTCCAGGGCACCGGCACCCTCGTCGTCAAGACGCACGGTGCTCCGGTGGTGCTGCCGGTCACCCCGAGCACGTTCGCGGACTGCAATGCGCTGGTGGCCTGGTCCGCGGGCGCCCAGGTGATCGTCACCAGTCAGGTCCGGCTACGGGCGAACCGTTCCGCCGGGTCCACCGGCGAGGGCGTGAACCTCCAGTTCCGGGGCGCGCCCGGCAACTTCATCGTCGTCCAGCCCCACGAGGTCTGAGGGAGCCCGTCATGAACCAGTACTTTCCGGGCTTCGCCCCGGCACCCGGCCCCGGTGGCCCCGGCTTCCCGGGGGGTCCCGGCGTGCCCGGCGCCCCCGGTGCCGTTGCGGCCCCCGTGGGCGTCCGCATGGAGAACCACGGCAAGCACATGGTCAAGGTGGCCCTGCGCAGCGGGCAGGACGTGTACGCGCGTGCGGGTTCGATGGTCGCCTACGACGGTTACGTCCAGTACGACGGCAGCCCGCCGGCGCTGCGCCAGCAGGCCCGCGAGTGGGCGAGCGGGGAGGGCGCGCCGCTGATGCGGTGCTTCGGCGACGGGCTGCTGTACCTCGCCGACTACGGGGCCGACGCCGTGGTCCTCAATCTGGGCGGGGACGCGATCTCCGTCAACGGGAGCAACCTCCTCGCCTTCGACGCGCACCTCCAGTGGGGCGTCGAGAAGGTCAAGGGGTTGACCCGGTTCGCCGGTCAGGGCATGTGGAACGTGACGGTCGGCGGTCAGGGCTGGGTGGCGCTCACCTCGCGCGGCACCCCGATCGTGGTGGAGTGCGGTCGGGGCGAGGACGAGACGTACGTCGACCCCGATGCGCTGCTGGCCTGGTCCCCGAACCTGAAGGTGAAGGGCAAGCGCAGTTTCAAGGCCGGTGCGCTGGTCGGCCGGGGCAGCGGCGAGGCGTTCCAGATGGCGTTCTCCGGCCAGGGCATCGTCGTGGTGCAGCCCAGCGAGGACAGCACCGACCGACTCCGTATCCGGGGCTGAGGGGAAGCGAAGACCATGCAGAGCCCGCTTTTCGCCTATGCGGACAACCAGACCGCGGAGCGGTTCTCCCTCCAGAACCCGCAGTTGCTGCGGGTGGTCCTCCACGGCCGGGACGACGTGCTCGCCCGGAAGGGGGCGATGGTCGCCTACCAGGGGACGATCGAGTTCGACGCCGAGTACCAGAGCGGTCAGGAGCGCCGTCGACGCCGGGAGACCGGCGAGGGGCTGGAGCTGATGCGCTGCCAGGGGGACGGGGTCGTGTACTTCGCGAACCTCGCGCAGTACGTCCATCTGGTGGACGTGGACCAGGACGGTCTCACGGTCGACAGCTCGTACGTCCTCGCGTTGGATTCCTCGTTGAACCACCAGGTCATCGAGGTGGACAGCCAGTACGGCATCTCGGGGACCGGAAGGTACCAGTTGAACATCACCGGCCGGGGCAAGGTGGCCCTGGTGACCTCCGGCGAGCCGCTGCTGCTCCGGGTGGGCCCGGAGTCCACCTCGGTGAACGTCGACGCGGACGCGGTGGTGGCCTGGTCGACGGCCCTGCGCGTGCAGATGCAGGCGCAGACCCAGTCGGCCACGGTGTGGCGCCGGCGGGGCAACACCGGTGAGGGGTGGGAGCTCGGCTTCCAGGGCCGGGGGCAGGTCCTGGTGCAGCCGAGCGAACTGCTGCCGCCGCAGAACGCGCGGATCGGTTCGGGGGCGGCCGCCCAGTTCGGCATGGGGGCCGGTGGCGCCCGTGGCCACAACCGCGGCAACGACTGGAGCTGACCGCCCCGCCGTGGTGCGGACGGCCCGATCCGGCCGTCCGCGGAACCGGGTTGCCGGTGCCCGGGGGCGGCCACCGACTGGACGTGCGCAGGGCCCCCGACGTGCGCCGGGCGTGCGCCGAGGCGTACGGCCCGCCGTCCGGGCCGGTGGTGGTCGCCCTCACCGAACTGCTGGCCCGGGTCGTGGCGGCGGGGCTGTGCGTGGTGGACCGGATCGACACCCGGCCGCGGCACTCCCGGGCCCGGGACACCGCCGACCCCCTGCACCCGGCGCGGGCCGCGGAGGTGACCTCGCTGTGGCGGCTCGCGGTCGACCGGGGCGGCGCCCCCGGGCCGGTCCACCGGTCCGGCCGCTGACCGCGGGCCGGGGCGACGGTCATCGTCCCGTCACACTCCCCGCGCGCCACGGTCACCTGCGCCTGTGAGCATCCTGCCGTCCCCGGCACCCCAGCCGGGGGCGGAAGAGAGGCCATTGCGTGTCCGCCGTCCTCACCCCGCCCGGCCGGGACCTGCCGCGCCCCCGTCCCACGACGCACGGCCCCGCGGCGCCCGTCCGGCTGGCGCCCGTCACCGCGGCCCAGTACCGCGCGTTCCTCGCCTCCCGCGCCGGCGACGCGCTGGGCGCGGGCTTCCTCCAGTGTCCGTCCTGGGCGCACGTCAAGCAGCAGTGGCGGCCCCTGCTGTTGGGCTGGGGCCCGGACCCGGCCGCCGGGCTGCTGCACGGGGTGGCGCTCGCCCTGCTGCGCCAGTTCCCCGGCACCCGCAAGCACTTCGCCTACCTGCCCGAAGGGCCGGTGGTCGACTGGTCCGGCCCCGACGTCGACGCCTGGCTCACCCCGCTCCTGGAGCACCTGCGGCAGGCCGGTGCCTTCGCCGTGCGGATCGGGCCCTCGCCTGCCCACCGCCGGTGGAGCGCCCCCAGCCTGAAGGCGCGCACCGGGCCCGGGGCCCGCCTCGGGGACGTCCTCGACTGCGAGGTCGACCCCCTGGGCACCGCGGTCGCCGAGCGGCTGCGGGCCCGTGGCTGGCACCGGTGCGGCGAGACGGGGCCCGGCTCCCGGTCCGCCGGGGCGGGCGGCGACGGGGACGCGCAACCCCGGCACGTGTTCCGGTTGCCGCTCGCCGGGCGCACCCCCGAACAGCTGTGGGCGGGCCTCAACCAGGAGTGGCGGCGCAACGTGCGCCGTGCCCAGAAGTCCGGGGTGGAGGTCGTCGTCGGCAGTGCGGCCGAACTCCCCGAGTTCCACCGGTTGCTGGGCCTGACCGAATGCCGGGACGGGTTCCGCCTCGGCCGGGGCCTCGACTACTACGAGCGGCAGTACGCGGCGCTCAACGCCGAGGAGCCCGGCCGGATGCGGCTGTACCTGGCCCGGCACGCGGGGGAGGTCCTCGCCGCGCACACCCTGGTGACCGTGGGCCGCCGGGTCTGGTACCAGACGGGGGCGTCCGCCGACCACCGGCGCGAGGTACGGCCCTCGCACGCCCTCCAGTGGCGGATGATCCTCGACGCGCACGCCCTGGGCGCCGGGGCGTACGACATGCGCGGGGTGCCCGCGACGCTCGACCCCGAGGAGCGGTCCTTCGGGCTGCTGCGGTGGAAGCTCGGCACCGGAGGCGAAGTCGTCGAGACGCTCGGGGAATGGGAGCGTCCGCTGCCGGGCACCGCCAACCACGTCCTGTACCGGGCCTTCCAGACGTACCTGGCCCGGCGGTGAGCGCCGTCCCGCTCCGCGTCCCGGACGGCCCGCCCACCCGGGAACCCTCCCGGGAGGAGCGCGCCGAGTCCCCGCGCCGGCGGGTGGACCGTCGGCGCGCCCCCTCCGTGGCGCGGAGCGGGGCCATCATGGCCGCCGGGTCCCTGGTCTCCCGCGCCACCGGCTTCCTGCGCTCCGCGATCGTCGCCGCCGCCCTCGGCGTGGGGCTCGCCGCGGACGGGTACGCGGTCGCCAACGCGGTGCCCACCGTCGTCTACACCCTGCTGATCGGCGGCGCCCTCAACGCCGTCTTCGTCCCCGAACTGGTCCGCGCCGCCAAGGAGCACCCCGACGGGGGCGCGGCCTGGACGGACCGGCTGCTCACGCTCTGCCTGCTGGCGCTGCTGGCCCTGACGGCGGTCGCGGTGTGGGCGGCCCCCGCGATCGTGAGCGCGTACACCGGGTACCAGGGGGAGCAGGCCGAACTGACCGTGGCCTTCGCCCGCTCCTGCCTGCCGCAGATCCTCTTCCTCGGCGTGTTCACCCTGCTCGGCCAGGTACTCAACGCCCGCGGCCGGTTCGGCGCCATGATGTGGACGCCGGTCCTCAACAACGTCGTGGTGATCGCCGTGTTCGCCCTGTACCTCGCGGTCGGCGCGGGCGGCACCCTCACCGCGGGTGAGCGGGCGCTGCTCGGCTGGGGGACCACCGCCGGCATCGCCGTCCAGGCCCTCGCCCTGGTGCCGGCGCTGCGCGCCGCCCGGTTCCGCTGGCGCCCCCGCTTCGACTGGCGCGGAGGCGGCCTGGCCCGCCCGCTGCGCTCCGCGGGATGGCTGGTGCTGCTCGTCCTCACCAACCAGGCCGCCTACTGGGTGGTGACCCGGCTCGCCACCACCGCCGGCGACCGGGCCGCGGCCCTCGGCAGCGACGGCGGCGTCGGGTTCAGCGCCTACAACAACGCCTACCTGCTGTGGGCGGTGCCGCACGGCATCGTCACGGTGTCGCTGGTCACCGCGCTCGTCCCGCGGATGAGCCGGGCCGCTGCCGAGGACGACCCCGCGGCGGTGCGCCGAGACGTGTCCGGGGCGCTGCGCACCTGCGCCGCCGCGATCGTGCCCGCCGCCTGCGCCCTGTTCGCGCTCGCCGAGCCGATCATGGCCCTGGTCTTCCAGTACGGGCGCACCGACGCCGGGGACACCGCCGCGATGGCGCTCACCCTGATGGCGTTCGCCCCCGGGCTGGTCGCCTTCTCCGGACAGTACGTGCTCGCCCGCGCCTTCTACGCCCTGTCGGACACCCGCACCCCGTTCCTGCTGAACCTGGTGATCGCCGCCCTCAACGCGGGACTGGCCGTGCTCGCCCACCTGGTGCTGCCCGCCCGGTACGCGGTCACCGGCATGGCCGGCGGGTACTCGCTCGCCCTCCTCGTCGGCTGGGTCCTCACCGGCTGGGTGCTGCACCGCAGGTTGACCCCGGCGTCGGCCGGCCGGCGGCGCCGGCGCTCCCGCCGGTCCGCACGGCGCTCGCCGTGGCGGTCCACCACCCTCGGCGCGCATCTGCGGCTGGTGCTCGCCGCCGGACCGGCCACCGCCCTCGGGCACGCCGCGGTCACCGCCCTCGCCCCGTACGGGCACCCGGCCGCCGCCGGCGGGGGAGCCGCGGTCGTCGTCCTCGTCTTCGCGCTGCTGGCCCGCCCGCTGCGGCTGACCGAACTCGACCGGCTGCTGGGGGCCGCCACCCGGCGGCTGCGCCGTTGACCCGCTCCCCGCCCCCCACGACCGCACCCACCTGTGCGAACACCTGAACGCATCCCGTCGAACGACTGGAATAATCCGCCCATGCCGCGCGTGCTCCTCATCGAAGACGACCCCTCCGTCCGGGAAGGCGTCGAACTCGGCCTGAGCCGCCGCGGCCACCAGGTGCACACCGCCGCCACCGGGGAGGAAGGGCTGGCCGCCGTCGGGTCGTTCCGCCCCGACCTGCTGCTCCTGGACCTGATGCTGCCCGGCGTCAACGGAGTCGAGGTGTGCCGCCGGGTCCGTGAGGACAGCCAACTGCCGATCATCATGCTCACCGCCCGCGGCGACGACTTCGACGTCGTCATCGGCCTGGAAGCGGGCGCCGACGACTACATCGTCAAACCCGCCCGCACCGAGGTCATCGAGGCCCGCATCCGCGCCGTGCTGCGCCGCATGGAACCGCCCGGCAGCGGCCGGCACCCCGTCGAGACACACGGCGAACTCGCCCTGGACCGGGCGGGGCTCACCGTCACCAAGGCGGGCCGCACCCTCGACCTCGCCCCCTCGGAACTGCGGCTGCTGCTCCACCTGAGCGCCGCGCCCGAACAGGTCTTCAGCCGCCAGCAACTCCTCGAACACGTCTGGGAGCACAGTTACCACGGGGACGCCCGCCTGGTCGACGCCTGCGTCCGACGGCTGCGCAACAAGATCGAGGACGTGCCGGGCAGCCCCCGCTACATCCAGACCCTGCGCGGCTTCGGCTACCGCTTCGGCCCGCTGTGATCCGCCGCCCCCGCACCGCCCCGGCACCGCAGCCCCCCGGCCCCCGGAGCCCGCAGCCCGACGCCGAAGCGGCCCTCGCCCGGAGCCGGCGCCGGATCGCGCCCTTCGGGCTGCGCACCCGACTCGTGCTGGCGTTCCTGCTGGTCGCCGCCGTCAGCGCCGGCACCACCGCCACCCTCACCTACCGCGAGGCCCGCAACTCCGTCCTCAGCGCCGCCCAGGACACCGCCGTCGCCTCCTTCCGCGACCAGGTCGAGCAACTGGCCGTGCAACTGCCGCTCACCCGCCAGAAGCTGGAGGACGACCTCCGCCGGATCGCCCGCAAGGGCAAACCCCGGGCCTGGGTGGTCTTCGCCGAGTACGGGACCCTGCGTGTCTCCTCCGGCACCAGCCCCACCTCCACCGTCGTCACCGACCGGCTCCGGCGCGCCGCCTCCTCGCCCGACCGGCCCCGCGGCACCTTCGAACGGGTGGTCAAGGACGGCCTGCCCTACCTCACCATCGGCGTGCCGACCGTGTTCAAGGTCGGCCCCGACGGGGTGCTCCCCACCCGGCTGGTGCTGTACGCGGTGCTGCCCATGGCGGAGGAACAGGCCCAGACCGAGGCCCTGGTCAGCGCCGCCCGCGCGGGCGCCATGCCGGGGCTCGCCATCGCCCTGGTGCCCGCCCTGCTCGCGGCCCGCAGCGTGCTGCGCCCGGTGCGCGGACTGCGCCGCGCCGCCCGCTCCATGGGCAGCGGCCGGCTCGACACCCGCATCCCGGTCCGCGGCAGCGACGAACTCGCCGACCTCGCCCGCACCTTCAACGAGTCCGCCGGCCAACTGGAGCGCTCGGTGACCGAACTGCGGCGCGCCGAGGAACGCGCCCGCCGCTTCGCCTCCGACGTCTCCCACGAGCTGCGCACCCCGCTCGCCGGGATGCTCGCCGTCACCGAGGTCCTGGACGAGGACGCCGCCCGACTGCCGCCCGACACCGCCCGCGCGGTCCGTCTGATCAGCGCCGAGACCGGCAAACTGGCCGTGCTCGTCGAGGACCTGATGGAGATGTCCCGCTTCGACGCCCGCGCCGCCGCCCTGCACACCGACGAGGTCGACGTCGCCGAGACGATCCGGCGCACCCTGGACGGCCGCCACTGGACCGGCGGCCACCCCGAGCAGGTCCGCACCGACCTCCCCGAAGGCGTCCGCGCCCGCCTCGACCCCCGCCGCTTCGACGTGGTCGTCGCCAACCTCGTCGGCAACGCACTGCGGCACGGCGCCGCCCCCGTCACCGTCCGGGTCCGCACGACCACCGCACCGGACGGCACCCCCCTGCTCGTCACCGAGGTCACCGACAGCGGTCCCGGCATCCGCCCCGAGGCGCTGCCGCACGTCTTCGACCGCTTCTACAAGGCCGACGCCGCCCGGGTCCGCTCCACCGGCAGTGGACTGGGGCTCGCCATCACCCAGGAGAACGTCCTCCTGCACGGCGGCACCGTCCGCGCCGCCAACCGCCCGGACGGCGCCGGCGCCGTCTTCACCGTGGAACTGCCCCTGCACACCGCGCCGGGCGCCCGGTGAACGCCCGGCGCCGCGGCCGGGCCGGCCGCGCCTGGGCGGGCGGAGCGGGCCTGCTGGCCCTCGTCGGCTGCGGGGTGCAGGCCACCGACGTCATCGAGGCCGGTGGACCCGCCACCGTCTACGTCGCCCCGGGCCAGGACAACTGGCTGCTGCTGTTCTTCCGGGACCCGAACGGCGAACTGGTTCCGGTGGCCCGCTCCACCACCGACTGGGGGGTGGGGCCGACCGGGCCCCAAGCGGAGCGGAAGCGGGCCACCGGCGCGATCCTGGACCTGCTGCGAGGACCCACCGAGGAGGAGCGGGCGGCAGGACTGGGCACCGCCCTGCCCCGGCCCGGCTCCGGCGCCGTGAACGCCGCCCCAGGCCGGGGGGACGTCACCGAGGTGTACCTCTCCCTCCCCCTGGAGACGCTCGACGACACCGCCGTCGAGCAACTGATCTGCACGGTCGCCTACGCCGAGCACCCGACCGGCGTCGGCCGGGTGGCCCTGCGCGGCCCGGACGTCGCCCTCGCCGCCGCCCCCTGCGGCATCGACGTCAACCGCGACGAGGTGCCCCGGCCGCGCTCCACCACCCTGCCCCGGCGCGATGCGAAAGCCGTGCCCACCCAGCCCGAGCCCCCCGCGGAAGACGGCCAAGACGGCCCGAGCTGGCCGGCACCGCCCCCGCCCACCTGGGGTGCGACGGACACCGGCGGCTGAACCGGGCCGCCCGGCCCGCGGGTCACAGCAGTGCGCGGGTGCCCTCCAACAGGCGCACCACCGAAGCGTCCGCGACCTTCGCCACCTCGTCGTAGCCGAACCAGCGCAGGTCCAGCGACTCGTCGCTGATCGCCTCCACCGCCCCGGCCGGCGCCAACGCGGCGTACTGCACGTCCAGGTGCCAGGCGCACGGAGTCTCGTGCCGGTCCAGCCGGACCGGCCCCCCGCGCAGCAGCCGCAGCCCGGGGATGCCCGACTCCTCGGTGGCCTCGCGCAGCGCCGCGTCGGCCAGGGTCGCGTCGTCCCGCTCGCAGTGGCCCCCCATCTGGAGCCACTTGTGGATCTTGCCGTGCAGGGTCAGCAGCACCCGCTCCCGCTCCGGGTCGACGACCAGGGCACTGGCCGTGAGGTGCCCGCTGCGGCACGACTTCCACATCCCGTCGGCATGGGCCGCCAGGTGCGCGAGGTAGAGGCCCCGCAGTTCGTCCTGGTCCCCGTACCCGCCCAGCACGGAGACCGCGTCGTCGTACAGGCTCACTTGCTGTCGTCGCCGCCCTTGCCGTCCTGGTCACCCTCGTCGCCCTTGTCGGGGGCGGCGGTGCCCCGCCCGCTGGCCGCCTCGCCGAGCAACTTGTCCAACTCGGAGAAGTCGAGCTGCTCGCGGTGGACGAAACCGTCCGGGTCGTCCAGGTCGGAGGCGGTGGGCAGCATGTCCGGGTGGGCCCACAGGGCGTCCCGGCCGTCCGTGCCGCGGGCGTCGCTGAGCGAGGCCCACAGCCGGGCGGCGTCGCGCAGCCGCCGCGGACGCAGCTCCAGCCCGATCAGGGTGGCGAAGGTCTGCTCCGCCGGCCCGCCCGAGGCGCGCCGGCGGCGCAGCGTCTCGCGCAACGCGTCCGCGGATCCCAGCCGGGGCTTGGCGGCCTCGTGGACCACCGCGTCCACCCACCCCTCGACCAGCGCCAGGGCCGTCTCCAGCCGGGCCAGGGCGGCCTTCTGCGCGGGGGTGTCCTCCGGCTGGAACATGCCCTGCTGGAGGGCGTCCTGGAGCTGTTGCGGGTTGGACGGGTCGAGCTGGCCGACCATGTCCTCCAGCTTGGAGGTGTCGACCTTGATGCCGCGGGCGTAGCCCTCGACCGCCCCGAACAGGTGCGAGCGCAGCCACGGCACGTGGGCGAAGAGCCGCTGGTGGGCGGCCTCCCGCAGGGCCAGGTAGAGCCGCACCTCCTCCTCGGGGACGCTCAGGTCCTTGCCGAAGGCGGCCACGTTCAACGGGAGCAGCGCCGACTTCCCGGTGGGACCCAGCGGGAGCCCGATGTCGGAGGAACCGACGACCTCGCCGGCGAGGACGCCGACGGCCTGACCCATCTGCGTGCCGAACATGGCGCCGCCCATGGACCGCATCACCCCGATCAGCGGGCCGGCCATGGCCTGCATCTCCTCGGGCAGCACCTGGCCCATCGCCGCGCCCACCCGCTCGGCGACCGGATCGACCAGTTCCCGCCAGACCGGGAGGGTGGCCTCGACCCACTCGGCGCGGCTCCACGCCACCGCCGAGCCCGAGCCGGAGGGCAGCGAGGTGACCCCGTCCAGCCACAGATCGGCCAGCCGGACCGTTTCCTCCACCCAGGCGCGGTCGGTCGGGCCCACACTGGCGTCCTTGGTGCCGTCCGGGGTGCCCTGGGAGACCGTCTGGCGGGCGATCTGCTGGGCCATGTCCCAGTTCACCGGGCCGCCCTCGTAGGAGAGCATCTGCCCGATCTGCTGGAACGCGGCGCCCAGGTCGTTGGGGTTCATCGCCCCGAACATCGCGGCGAACGGGTTGTCGCCGCCCGCGCCGGGCAGCCCGAAACCGAACGGATTGGCAGGCCCCTGACCACCACCGCTCTGGTCCTTCTCCTTGCCGTCGCCGTTCTCCGGCTCCTCCGGCGGAAGGCCGAATCCGAATGGGGTGTCACTCACGGGATTCCTCGGCTCGTCGGGCCGCCGGTCTCCCCGACGGCGATGCGCTGCGTCACCACCCAGCGTAGACACCCCGGGCCGATCGGGCCTCGGTGCTCCGCCGACTCCCGGCCTGCGGCAGGATGGGTGCCACCTGGTACGTACGCGTCACAGGCCGTACGTACTGAAGACAACCGCTGGAGACGCCCGGTGAGTTCCCCAGATCAGCAGGTTCGCGCAGCGCGAAACCACACGGCCGGCCCGCCGCGCGGGCCCGTCGTCGCCGTGACCGGCGCGGCGGGCGGAATCGGTGCGCTGCTCGTCGAGCGGCTCCTCGAAAGCGAGGAGGTGGGGCGGGTCGTCGCCATCGACGAGCGGCGCGGCGCCGGCGAGGACGCCCAGTGGCACGTCCTGGACGTCCGGGACCCGGCCATCGCGGAGAAGCTGCGCGGCGCCGACGTGGTGGTGCACCTGGCGCTCGACCTCGACCTGGAGACCGACGCCGCCGCCCGCAGCGCCTACAACGTGCGCGGCACCCAGACCGTGCTCACCGCGGCCGCCGCCGTCGGGGTGCGCCGGGTCGTGCTGTGCACCTCCGCGATGGTGTACGGGGCGCTCGCCGACAACGAGTTGCCGCTCGCGGAGGACGCGGAGCTGCGGGCCACCGCGGAGGCCACCGGCGTCGGCGACCTGCTGGAGATCGAACGCCTCGCCCGTCGGGCGCCCCGGGCGCACCCCGGGCTCAACGTCACCGTGGTGCGTCCCGCGGTGCTGGTCGGCGGCACCGACACGGCGCTCACCCGCTACTTCGAGTCGCCGCGGCTGCTGGTGGTCGCCGGCTCCCGGCCGGCCTGGCAGTTCTGCCACGTCGAGGACCTGTGCGGGGCGCTGGAGTACGCGGTGCTGGAGAAGGTGGAGGGCGAGGTCGCCGTCGGCTGCGAGGGGTGGCTGGAGCAGGAGGAGGTCGAGGAGCTGAGCGGCATCCGCCGCATGGAGCTGCCGTCCGCCGTGGCGCTCGGCGCCGCTGCCCGACTGCACCGCATCGGTCTCACCCCGTCGCCGGCCGGGGACCTCGCGTACACGATGTACCCGTGGGTGGTCAGCGGCAGCCGGCTGCACGCCGCCGGGTGGCGCCCGCAGTGGACCAACGAGGAGGTCCTCGCGGAGCTGCTGGCGGAGGTCGCCGGACGGCACACCGTCGCCGGTCGCCGGCTCGGCCGCAAGGACGCGACGGCCGCGGGCGCCGCGGGCGCCACGGTGGCGCTGCTCGGCACCGCGGCGCTGGTCCGCCGGGCCCGCAAGGCCCGACGGCGCATCTGACCCGCGGCCCCGCACCCGGCGGCCCCCGCGCGGTCGATCGGGGAGGGCCGTCCGCGCGGGCTGCCCGGCGCCCCAGCCCCTAGGGTGGACGCATGCGGATGGACGAGACGAGCGGCGACCGATCCGGGGCCGAGGCCGTGCGACTGGTCGCGGTGCGTGACGAACCGCTCTCCTTGGACGAGGTGTTCGCCGCGGTCGGCGACCCGTCCGCCGGCGGCACCGCGCTGTTCGTGGGCACGGTCAGGGACCACGACGGCGGTCGGGACGAGGCACGGGTCACGGGCCTCGGCTACCACGCGCACCCCACGGCCCCGGCCGAGCTGCGCCGGGTGGCGGAGAAGGTGGCCGCGGACTTCCCGGTCCGCGGCCTCGCCGTGCTGCACCGGGTGGGAGACCTCCGGGTGGGCGACCTCGCGGTGGTCGTCGCGGTGTCCTGTCCGCACCGGGCGGAGGCGTTCGACGCCTGCCGCCGACTCGTCGACGACCTGAAGCGGGAGGTGCCCCTGTGGAAGCACCAACGCTTCTCGGACGGCACCGAGGAGTGGGTGGGCGCCTGCTGACCCCGCGCGCCCCCGCACACGGCCCGAGCGCCGCCCGCCACGCCTCCGCCCCGAGGCGGGGGCGCCGCCCTCTTCCCGGGTTCCCGCTTGCGTAACCCGCCCCCCGGCGTGAGCGTTGTCACTGCGGATGGTTAATCTGCTGATCGGTCAGTTACGGGTATCCATCCGGTTGGGAGGTCGGCATGGCGGCGCTCGCCTGGTTGCTGATTCCGCTCCTCGCCGCGCTCGGCGCGGGGCTGTGGGGCGGTTGGGCCACGAGGACCAAACGGACCGGCGACGGTCCCGAACTGGCCGGGTACGAGCGGTTCCGCGCCGCGATGGAGCGGACCCACTCCGACGCCCCCTGAGCCGACCCGCGCCGCCGACCCGTCCGGGCGACCGGGCGGTGCGATCACCGCCGGGTCCCGTACTGTCGTTCCATGCCACGCCGCACCACGACGATGCTCGCTTCCACCGTGCTGCTGATCGCTCTGCTGTGCGCGGGAGTGTTCATCAAGACGCCGTACTCGGAGATGTCCCCGGGACCCACCGTGAACACGCTCGGCGAGCACGACGGCGAACCGGTGCTCCAGATCTCCGGCCGCAAGACGTACCCCACCACCGGCCACCTCAACATGACCACGGTCCGCGTCACCAGCGCCGACTACCGGATGAACCTGGTGGAGGCGGTCTACGGCTGGCTGGCCCACGACAACATCGTCGTCCCGCACGACACGCTCTACCCGGACGGCAAGACGGAGGAGCAGTCCAACCAGGAGAACGCCGAGGAGTTCAGCCAGTCCCAGGAGAGCGCGAAGGTCGCCGCCCTGCGGGAGCTGGACATCCCCGTGCGGTCCTGGGTGATCGTCTCCTCGGTGGTCAAGGGCAGCCCCGCCCAGGGCCGGTTGCACGCCGGGGACGTGATCCGGAGCGTGGACGGCCGCCCCGTGGAGGAGCCCTCCGACGTCGCCGAACTGGTCACCCGGCACGAACCCGGCGAGAAGGTCGTGTTCACCGTGGTCCCGGCCAAGGACGCCGCAGCGGCGGAGAAGGCGGGCAAGGAACCCACCCGCACCGAGGACGTCACCGTGACCACCCGGAAGTCCGAGGACGGCGGGCGGGCCGTGGTCGGCATCGAGGCGGGCACCGACCACACCTTCCCGTTCAGCATCGACATCAAGCTCGCCGACGTCGGCGGCCCGAGCGCCGGACTGATGTTCGCCCTCGGCATCGTCGACAAGCTGACCCCCGAGAACATCACCGGCGGCCGGTTCGTCGCCGGCACCGGCACCATCGACGAGGACGGCAAGGTCGGGCCGATCGGCGGCGTGGAGATGAAGACGGTCGGCGCCCGGGAACAGGGCGCCGAGTACTTCCTCACCCCGAAGGACAACTGCGAGAGCGCCGCCGAGGACGTGCCGGACGGACTGACCCTGGTCGAGGTCGACACCATCGACGACGCGATGAGCTCCCTGGCCGACATCCGCGCCGGCCGCACCGACCGGCTCCCGACCTGCGCCAAGGGCTGACCGACCGCCGTTCCCGGGCGGGACGCAGCCCCGCCCGGGAACGGCGGACCCCTACTCGGCGAACGTCGCCGTCAACGCGTCCGCCAGACCCGGCACCAGGTCGGCCCCGGTCAGCACGTCCGTCGCCGAATCCTTCGTGCGCAGTCGCAACGCCGACTCACGGCTCCCGTCCCGCAGCACCGCCACCGTCATCCGCACCTCCTCGCGGTCCGGGTGCCGGGCCACCCACCCGGCCAGCTCCGCCCCGTCCAGGTCCGCGGGGACGGACGCCTCGGCGGACGGCGGCAGCATCAGCCGCTCCACCGAGAGCGCGCACCCCACCACCGCGTCCGGCCAGGCGATGGTGCCCAGGAACTCGTCCAGCGCGGTTCCGGCCGGCACCTCGTCCTGCTCGATCGGGGTCAGCGAGCCCGTGGCGGCGGGATCCTCGGTGGCGGCGAGGCCGAGACGGGCGGCGAGGGTGGGCTCCTGGGACCGCAGCCGATCCGTGTCGACCAGTGCGAACAGCCGGGCCGGCTGGTCCCAGCCCAGCCCGGAGACGTACTCGTCGATCTCCAGCACGGCCCGCGTCAGCGGGCCGGCGGCCATCGGGGTGCCTGAAGTGGCGGTGTTGGACATGGTCAACCTTGTTCCGTTCGAAGATGCCGCCGGCCGACGGGCCGGGGAAGAAGCGGAGCCCCCGCGCAGTGGGCCCGGGACGGGCGATCGCCGTCAGGGCGACCGGTCGTCCCCACCCGCCGGCCCGAGGGCGACCTCCAGCAGGTGGATGATCTCGGAGTTGACGGACCGCCGATCGGTCCGGGCCCTCTCGACGAGGCGCTCATGCAGGTCAGCGGGCAGGCGGAGGGAGATCCGCTTCTCAGATTCCACGCGAGGATGATGCCACGGCGACATCGAAGGGGCGCTCCGGGGATGTCACGCCCGCCCGGTGCGCCGGAGAAGCCCGTCCGTGACCGGGGCGCGACCGCCACCGGGGGCGCCCGTGCGGAACGGGGACCGAGCACGCGCGCAAGACCTCCGGGAGCGCCGCTCCCAGACGGCCCGAAGGCAAAATCCTGCCTCGTTGGCCCCCCGGAACCGGGAACCGAGTAAAGCATCAGTAAGTTGCATAGGTGAGGCTCCGGCGTTCGCGGGAGCCCGGAGGCAGAACTACAGCGACTTCGAGGTGCGCACCTTGGCTTTCCAGATGCCGGACCGCGGCGGAGGCCCGACCGGGCCACGGATCAGAGTGGGGCGACCCTCCCGACGGGTCCGCACCCTGCTCATGACACTGGGCATCCTGGCCGTGCTGGCCATGGTGTTCATCATGTTCGCGGGGTTCTGGACGGACTGGTTGTGGTACCGGTCGGTGGACTACTCGTCGGTGTTCACCACGACCCTGTGGACCAAGGTCGGGCTGTTCCTGGTCTTCGGGCTGCTGATGGCGGCCTCGGTCGGGGTCAACGTGTGGTTGGCGCACCGGCTGCGCCCGCCGCTCAGCGCGATGTCGCTGGAGCAGCAGAACCTCGACCGCTACCGGATGGGGATCGCCCCGTACAAGAAGTGGATCCTGATCGGGGTCGCCGCGGTCGTCGGACTGATCGCGGGCGCGTCCGCCGCGGGCCAGTGGCGCACCTGGCTCCAGTGGGTGAACGGCGTCCCGTTCGGCAAGAAGGACCCCCAGTTCGGCCTGGACGTGTCGTTCTTCACCTTCGACCTGCCCTGGTACCGCTTCCTGCTCGGCTTCGGCTTCGCCGCGGTGGTGCTCTCGCTGATCGCCGCCGCGCTGACCCACTACCTGTACGGCGGGCTGCGGGTCACCAGCCCCGGCGGGCGGGCCACGGCCGCCGCCACCGGGCACCTGTCGGTGCTGTTGGGCGTCTTCGTCACGCTGAAGGCGATCGCCTACTGGCTGGACCGTTACGGACTGGCGGTGAAGTCCAGCGACTTCAAGTCCACCGACAACTGGACCGGCCTGCGCTACGTCGACGCCAACGCCTACCTGCCGGCGAAGACCATCCTGTTCTTCATCGCGATCATCTGCGCGGTGCTGTTCTTCGCCACGCTGTGGCGGCGCACCTGGCAGCTCCCGATGATCGGCTTCGGCCTGATGGTGCTGTCGGCGGTCCTGATCGGCGGCCTGTACCCGGCGATCGTGCAGAAGTTCCAGGTCCAGCCGAACGAGCAGGCCAAGGAGGCGCCGTACGTCCAGAAGAACCTGGAGGCGACGACCGACGCCTACGGGATCGCGGACGCCGAGGTCACGGACTACCCGGGCAAGAGCGAGGAGACCGACAACGCGAAGCTGCGCGCCGACGCCGACAAGGCGGCCAGCATGCGCATGATCGATCCCAACGTCGTCTCGCCCACGTTCCAGCAGCTCCAGCAGATGCGGAACTACTACGGCTTCCCGGCCAACCTCGACGTCGACCGCTACAAGGGCGCCGACGGCAAGGAGCAGGACACCGTCATCGGCCTGCGCGAGTTGGACCTGAGCGGCATCCCCAAGCACAACTGGATCAACGACCACTTCCGTTACACCCACGGGTACGGAGTGGTCGCCGCCAAGGGCACCGAGGCCACCGCCCAGGGCTCCCCGGTCTTCACCGAGTCGGACCTGCCCTCCAAGGGCGACCTGGTCCCCGGCGACTACGAGCAGCGGATCTACTTCGGCGAGAAGACGACGCAGTACTCGATCGTCGGCGGCCCGCAGAAGGAGATCGACTACTCCGACGACACCGGTGAGAAGACCACCACCTACAAGGGCGGCGGCGGGGTCAACCTGTCCAACCCGCTGAACCGCGCCGCGTACGCGGTGGCCTTCGGCGAGCCGCAGATCCTGTACTCGGGCGCCATCGGCGAGGGTTCGAAGATCCTCTACAACCGGGTGCCCAAGGAGCGCGTCGAGGCGGTCGCCCCCTGGCTGACCATCGACGGCGACGCCTACCCGGCGATCGTGGACGGTCGCGTCCAGTGGATCGTCGACGCGTACACCACCACCAACGGCTACCCCTACGCGTCCCGCACCACGCTGGGGGACACCACGGCGGACTCGCTGACCGAGCGCAACAACCAGCGTGCGGTGGTGGCCCAGCAGAACCAGGTCAACTACATCCGCAACTCGGTCAAGGCGACCGTCGACGCGTACAGCGGCGACGTGAAGCTCTACCAGTGGGACACCCAGGACCCGGTCCTCAAGACCTGGATGAAGGCGTTCCCCGACACGGTGCAGCCCAAGGGCGAGATCTCCCAGACGCTCATGGACCACCTGCGCTACCCGCAGGACCTGTTCAAGGTCCAGCGCGAGCTGCTCACCCGCTACCACGTGGACGACGCCGACGCCTTCCTCAGCGGCAGCGAGGTGTGGCAGGTGCCGGACGACCCGACGAACCGGTCGGGCAAGGCGGTGCCGCCGTACTACCTGAGCATGCGGATGCCGGACCAGCAGGCGCAGGAGTTCTCGCTGACGACCACGTTCACCCCGCGCGGTCGGGACAACCTCAGCGCCTTCATGGCGGTCAACGCCGAGGCGGGCAGCAAGGACTACGGCAAGATCAGCATCCTGAAGATGCCGTCCGCGTCGACGATCGACGGGCCCAAACAGGTGCAGAGCAAGTTCAACTCGGACACCGCCATCGCCGAGAAGATCAGGCTGCTGCGCGGTGGTGACTCGGAAGTCGAGTACGGCAACCTGCTGACCGTGCCGTTGGACGGCGGACTGCTCTACGCGGAACCCGTCTACGTGCGCGGCGGCGGGTTGAAGTACCCGCTGCTGCGCCGGGTGCTGGTGAACTACGACGGCAAGACGGCCTTCGAACCGACCCTGGAGAAGGCGTTGAACGTCGTCTTCGGTGCGGAGAAGCCGAGCCCCGTGGAGCCGGGCGAGCAGGAGCCGGAACAGCCCGGGGAGCCGACCACACCGCCGAGTGAGAACCCGACGGTCAAGGAAGCGCTCCAGGAGGCCCAGAAGGCGTTCGACGACGGCCAGCAGGCCATGAAGGACGGTGACTGGAAGGCGTACGGCGACGCCCAGAAGAAGCTCCAGGACGCCTTGCAACGTGCCGAGGAGGCCCAGGCGAAGGCGAACCGGGACGAGGCCGAGGGCAAGCCCGCCGAGGGCGGGAAGCCCGCGGACGGCAAGGCCGACGAGCCGGCCGAGCCCGAGAAGCCCGCCGAACGGACCTGACCCCGGTCCCACCCGTGCACCCCCCGCCCGTGAGGGCGGGGGGTGCACCCGTGTTAGGGTTGATCACAACGACGCGGGGTGGAGCAGCTCGGTAGCTCGCTGGGCTCATAACCCAGAGGTCGCAGGTTCAAATCCTGTCCCCGCTACTGAAGGTGAAGGCCCGGAAGCCAGGCTTCCGGGCCTTCGCCGTGCGTGTGGTCGGGTGCGGTCTGAACGCACGCCGTGTGCGGGGCGTAATCAAGGGCACGAGCGTCAGGGAGAGTTGGGGCCAACGAGTTTGACTTGTCTCTGTGTGGGCATGTCGACAAAGCGCTGTAGTGACCTTGCTTACTGCGGTGTGCCAGATGTGCCCAGGGTGCGGGTGGTGCGACGATGAACGTTATGGGGGACAAGGCGACCCTGTGGGAGACGGGGCGTTTCGTGCAGCCCGTCGACCGGGACGAGACCGGCGCGGCGGCCGAGGAGGAACGCCACCGCGCGGCCGCTGCCGCCGGTGACCCGGAGGCGATGAGCGTCCTCGGCGCCCTCCTGCTGCGCCGCGGCGACCTCGACGCCGCCGAACCCCTGCTGCGCGCCGCCACCGCGGCCGGGGACCGCGCCGCCGCCAACAACCTGGGCGTCCTGCTCCACCAGCGCGGCTACGCCGACGAGGCGGCCGGCTGGTGGCGGGTCGCCGCGGTCGCCGGCTCCGCCGCCGCCGCCCACGCCCTCGGCCGCCACCAGCGCGAGCGCGGCGACGAACCCGCCGCCGAGTACTGGCTGCGCCAGTCCGCCGAACAGGGCCACGCCCTCGGCGCGTACGCCCTCGCCGACCTGCTGGAGCACCGGGGCGAGGCCGATGCCGAGGAGTGGATGCGCGCCGCCGCCGAACGCGGTCACCGCGAGGCCGCCTACCGGCTGGCCCGGGCCCTCGACGAGCGGAGCGGCCGCCGGGACGACACCGGGTCCGAGGCCGAGCAGTGGTACCGCCAGGCCGCCGCCCGGGGGCACCGCCAGGCGGCCCTGCACCTGGGCGCCATCCTGGAGCGCCGCGGCGAGCTCAAGGAGGCCGGGCGCTGGTACCTCACCTCCGCCAAGGACGGCGAGGCCCGCGCCGCCTGCGCCCTGGGCTTCCTGCTGCGCGACGCCGGGGACGTGGAGAACGCCGCCGTGTGGTGGCTGCGGGCCGCCCAGGACGGCGACGGCAATGCCGCGAACGCCCTGGGCGCCCTGCACGCCCACCGCGGCGAACCGCAGACCGCCGAACGCTGGTACCGCGCCGCGCTCACCGCGGGCGACGTCAACGGCGCCTACAACCTCGGGCTGCTCAGCGCCGAACAGGGCCGCAACGCCCAGGCCGAGCAGTGGTACCGCCAGGCCGCCTACACCGGGCACCGGGAGGCCGCGAACGCGCTCGCGGTGCTCCTCCTCCAGAGCGGGGACGCCGCGGGCGCCGAACCCTGGTTCTCCAAGGCGGCCGAAGCCGGCAGCGTCGACGCCGCCTTCAACCTGGGCATCCTCTACCAGGGGCGCGGCGAGGAGGCCGGCGCGGTGCGCTGGTACGCCCGGGCCGCCGCCGCCGGGCACACCGAGGCGGCCCTGCACGTCGGCATCGCCCGGCTGCGGGAGGGCGAGGAACAGGACGCGGAACGGCACCTGCGCCGGGCGGCCGGGGGCGGCAGCGCGGAGGCGGCCTACCGACTGGCCGCCGTGCTGGACGCCCGCCGCTCGCCGGCGCCCGCGCACGGGCTGGGGGAACCGGCGCAGGAGCGCACCGAGTGCGAGGAGTGGTACGAGCGCGCCGCCGAACAGGGCCACCGCAAGGCCCAGGTGCGGGTGGGGATGTTCGCCTCCGCGCGCGGGGACGTGGTGCGGGCGGCGCACTGGTACCGGGCGGCCGCCCAGGCCGGCAGCCGCAACGGCGCCTTCAACCTCGGGCTGTTGCTCGCCCGCGAGGGCAGCGAGCCCGAGGCCGCGCTGTGGTGGAAGCGGGCCGCCCGGGCCGGGCACGGCCGGTCGGCGCTGCGGCTGGCCCTGCTGCACGCGCGGCGCGGGGAGCTGGCCGACGGGCAGCGGTGGGCCGAACTCGCGGTGTCGCTGGGGCCCGAGGAGGTCGCCGCCCGGGCCGCCCGGCTGCGGGACGCCCTGGACGAGGAGCTCACGGCGTAGGTCCGTCCGGGCCCGCCGGCCCGGGCGGGACAATTGACCGTCCGTCAGTTCCGAAGAAATCCCTGCACGGGACAACTGTGGGACACCGCACGGGGGTTAACCTGACGGCTGGATATCACCCCTGGGGGTGACACAGGACGGAGAGGTGCGGTGGCGGAGGAAATCGACACGAGCAAGCCCAGCATTGCGCGGGTCTACGACGCGGTCCTCGGGGGCAAGGACAACTACGAGGTCGACCGGGTGGTCGCCGACGGGGTCAAGCGGACGGTGCCGCACATCGGTGACGTCGGCTGGTTCAACCGCGCGGTGCTCGGGCGGGCGGTCCGCTACCTGGCCGCCGAGGCCGGGATCAGGCAGTTCATCGACCTCGGCGCCGGTCTGCCCACGCTGGAGAACACCCACCACGTCGCCCAGCGGGTCAACCCCGAGGCCCGGGTGGTCTACGTGGACAACGACCCCATCGTCCTCGCGCACGGTCGGGCCCTGCTGGAGGAGAACGCCAACACCGGCGTCTCCAGCGCCGATCTGCGCGACCCGGCGACGGTGCTCGCCGAGCCCGCGGTCCGACGCCTGATCGACTTCGACGAGCCGGTCGGCGTGCTGCTCATCGGCATCCTCCACCACCTGCACGACGACGAGGACCCCAAGGGCATCGTCGACGCGTACATGTCCCACGTGCCGGCCGGCAGCCATCTGGTGATCACCGCCTTCTGCGACACCGGACCGGAGGCCCGTGCCGTGGAGCAGACGATGCTGCACCTGCTCGGCACCGGGCGTTTCCGCACCACCGAGGAGATCACCGCCTACTTCGACGGCTACGAGTTGCTGGAGCCGGGTGTGGTCTCGCTGCCGCTGTGGCGCCCGGAGGAGCCGGTCGCGGAGCCGCTCACCGTCGCCCAACGGCTGATGGCCGGAGGGGTGGCCCGCAAGGCCTGAGCCGCCGATTTGCTCCCGCCCCCACCCCTCACGTAGAGTCGGGTTCACCGACGCGGGGTGGAGCAGCTCGGTAGCTCGCTGGGCTCATAACCCAGAGGTCGCAGGTTCAAATCCTGTCCCCGCTACTGAAACGAAGGCCCGGAGGCGCACAGCCTCCGGGCCTTCGCGCGTTCCTCACGGGGAACGCATGAAGGGGCGCCCGGACGGAACCCGTCCGGGCGCCCTTCCGTACGTTCTCGCTAGGTGCCGGTGCAGTAGGGACAGAGGCCCTTGAAGGTCATCTCCACGCCCGAGACGGTGAAGCCGAAGCGCTCCGACTCGGGGAGGTCGGCCAGCGGGTTGCCGGCCGGGTGGACGTCGCGGATCGCGCCGCAGGAGGCGCACACCAGGTGGTGGTGGGGGCGGTGGGCGTTGGGGTCGTACCGTTTGGCCCGCTTGTCCGTCGAGACTTCGAGCACCTCACCCAGGGCCACCAGCTCGCCGAGGGTGTTGTAGACGGTCGCCCGGGAGATCTCCGGGAGCCGCACCACCGCGCGCGCGTGCACCTCGTCGGCGGTCAGGTGGACGTGCTCGCCGTCGAGGACCTCGGCCACGACGCGACGCTGTGCGGTCAACCGCCAGCCCCGTCCGCGCAGCCGTTCCAACAGGTCACTCATGCGCACCAGCCTAACAGCAGGGGGACCGCGGTCCCGAACGGGTGTGACTTTGGAGAGTTGCTTGACTTAGACATTGTCCATTGTAGGATCGGCTACGGCATTGGCCAAGGCACAGGACTGGCTCGACATGACGCAGGAGGCGCACGTGACGTCGCAGGGACCGCTCACCACGGAGGCCGGCGCACCGGTCGCCGACAACCAGAACAGCGAGACCGCGGGCGTCGGCGGCCCCGTACTGGTGCAGGACCAGTCGCTGCTGGAGAAGCTGGCGCACTTCAACCGCGAGCGCATCCCGGAGCGCGTGGTCCACGCGCGCGGGGCGGGCGCCTACGGCACCTTCACCCTCACCCGGGACGTCTCCGCGTGGACGCGGGCGAAGTTCCTCTCCGAGGTGGGCAAGGAGACCGAGGTCTTCCTGCGGTTCTCCACCGTGGCCGGCAACCTCGGTGCGGCCGACGCGGTGCGCGACCCGCGCGGCTTCGCGCTGAAGTTCTACACCGAGGAGGGCAACTACGACCTCGTCGGCAACAACACCCCGGTGTTCTTCATCAAGGACGCCATCAAGTTCCCCGACTTCATCCACACCCAGAAGCGGGACCCGTACACCGGCTCCCAGGAGGCGGACAACGTCTGGGACTTCTGGGGGCTGAGCCCCGAGTCCACCCACCAGGTGACCTGGCTCTTCGGCGACCGGGGCATCCCGGCCTCGTACCGCCACATGAACGGGTACGGCTCGCACACCTTCCAGTGGACCAACGAGGCGGGCGAGGTCTTCTGGGTCAAGTACCACTTCAAGACGGACCAGGGGATCAAGACCCTCACCTCCGCCGAGGCCAACCGGCTGGCCGGCGAGGACCCGGACAGCCACCAGCGGGACCTGCGCGAGTCCATCGAGCGCGGCGATTTCCCGTCCTGGACGGTCCAGGTGCAGGTCATGCCCGCGGCCGAGGCGGCCAACTACCGCTTCAACCCCTTCGACCTCACCAAGGTGTGGCCGCACGCGGACTACCCGCCGATCGAGATCGGCAAGCTGGAGCTCAACCGCAACCCGGAGAACATCTTCGCCGAGGTCGAGCAGTCGATCTTCAGCCCCGCGCACTTCGTGCCCGGCATCGGTCCCTCCCCGGACAAGATGCTCCAGGGCCGGCTGTTCGCCTACGGCGACGCCCACCGCTACCGCGTCGGCATCAACGCCGACCACCTGCCGGTGAACCGTCCGCACGCCACCGAGGCGCGCACCAACAGCCGGGACGGCTTCCTGTACGACGGCCGGCACAAGGGCGCCAAGAACTACGAGCCGAACAGCTTCGGCGGACCGTTCCAGACGGACCGCCCGCTGTGGGCGGCGACGCCGGTCGCCGGCCCCACCGGCAACACCGCGGCGCCGAGCCACGCCGAGGACAACGACTTCGTCCAGGCCGGTGACCTCTACCGGCTGATGACGGAGGACGAGAAGTCCCGTCTGATCGAGAACCTCGCCGGGTTCATCGCGAAGGTGTCGCGCGACGACATCGCCGAGCGCGCGGTCGACAACTTCCGCCGGGCGGACGGGGACTTCGGCAAGCGTCTGGAAGCCGCGGTTCAGGCCCTGCGCGGCTGACGGCGACGGGGGTGCGGGGCGGGGCCACCCGCCCCGCACCCCCGGTGGACCGGTCGGGCGGCCGGGCGCGACCCGCTGGTCGCGCCCGGCCGCCGCGTTCGTGCTCCGTCGGCTCAGCCGACCGGGCTGGCCGCCCGGCGCCGGGCGGGTGCCCAGCACCGCAGGACGTCGCGGACCGAGACGACACCGATGGGGTCCCGGTCACCCAGCACGATCAGATGGCGGAAGCCGCCGTGGGCCATGGCCTCGGCCGCCTCCTGGAGGGTCCACTCCGGGGCGGCGAAGACCACGTCGGTCGTGGTGTGGGTGCCGGCGGTCTCCCGGTCGGGGTCCTGCCCCAGACCGATGGAGACGAGGATGTCGCGCTCGGTCAGGATGCCGAGTCCGCTGGTGTCGGGGTCGAGGACGACGGCCGCGCCGACGCGGCGGGCCCACATCAGGGAAGCGGCCCTGCGCAGGGTGTGCGCCGGGCCGATGGTGAGGACCACCGTGCTCATGGCGTCGCGGACGAGCATGGTCGAAAGCCACCTCCTGTTTTCTCCGGACCCCCTTGAGAAGGAATTCACAAGTTCACAAATGGGGGGACTCTCAGGGTGGCAGCCGCCGTCCGGGTCAACAAGGGGGCATGGGCGGGCAAAAGGGGCTCGACGGATCACGATTCGGCCACTTTGAGTGATCGATCGTTTGCGTGTGGTGACGCGGTGTGACGATCGGCTGGACCGGGGCGCCGGCTTCCCCGGGACCGCGTCCCCGCGACCCGTGGCAGCGACCGGGAACGCGACCGCTCCGTCCGCCGGTTCAGTAGCGCTGGTTGAGGTACCCCAACAACTCGTCGTGGAGCGGCCCGTTGGAGGCCACCCCGTTGCCGCTGTGCGGCCCCGGCCGGCCGTCCAGGCCGGTGAACGTGCCGCCCGCCTCCGTCACGATCACCGCGTTCGCGGCCATGTCCCACAAGGAGAGCTCCGGCTCCGCGCACATGTCCACCGAGCCCTCGGCGACCATCATGTACGGCCAGAAGTCGCCGTAGGCGCGGGTCCGCCACACCGCACGGGTCAGGTCGAGGAAGCCGTCCAGGCGCCCCTGCTCCTCCCAGCCGGTCAGCGAGGAGTACCCGAACGAGGCGTCGGCCAGCCGCGACACCCGGGAGACCCGTAGCCGGGACGCCGAGGCCAGGCTCCGCCCGGTGAACGCCCCGTGTCCCTTCGCCGCCCACCAGCGCCGACCCAACGCGGGGGCGGACACCAGGCCGACCACCGGTTGGAACCCGCCCTCCCCGGCCTCCATCAGCGCGATCAGCGTCGCCCACACGGGGACCCCGCGGACGTAGTTCTTGGTGCCGTCGATCGGGTCGACGACCCAGCGCCGCGGGCCGGTGCCCTCGATGCCGTACTCCTCGCCCAGGACCGCGTCCCGGGGGCGGGCCCGCTGCAACTGGCCCCGGATCAACTCCTCGGCCGCCCGGTCCGCCTCGGTCACCGGGGTCATGTCCGGCTTCGTCTCGACCTTCAGGTCGAGGGCCTTGAACCGGTCCATGGTCGCTGCGTCGGCGGCATCGGCCAGCACATGGGCCAACCGCAGGTCATCGTGGTAGTCGGGCATGGCCGAACAGTAGCGACCGGCACCCGGCCGGGGCCACCGGCCGTCCGCGCACCGGACGGCCCCGGAAGGGCCGGGCCGCCGGGCGGAGCGCCCGGTCAAGGCCCTTGACACCGCCGGTGGCGCCGTCAACGCTGGCAGCGGGTCCACCCCGTTCGGGCGTGCGTGCGGGCCGACCTCGCCGAGTCGCACGTCTGACATCGATGTCACCGCCAGAAGGGCGCGAGGATGACCACAGCGCGCGGCGCGCTGCTCGACGCCGCCGGGGCCGCACTGGCCCGACGCCCCTGGTCCGCGGTGCGGATGGCCGACGTGGCCGCCGCCGCCCGGGTCTCGCGCCAGACGCTCTACAACGAGTTCGGCAGCAAGGACGGGCTTGCCCGGGCCCTCGTCCACCGCGAGATCGACGGCTACCTCGCCGGCGTCGACCCGGCCCTGGCCCGCCCCGGCACCCCGGCCGACCGGTTGGCGGCGCTCGCCGAATGGCTGGTCACCGCCGCTCGCGGCAACGCCCTGGTGCGCTCCGCGCTCACCGGGACCTGGGAAGCGTGGCTGCCCGCCGAGGCCTTCGCCGCCCTGCCCGCCGCCGGCCCGCCGCCCCCGCCGTTGCCCTCCCCCCAGGAGCTGCTGCACCGGGTCCGTGACCGCGCCGCCGCCGCGTTGGCGCCCCCGGGCGCCCCGGACGGCCGCGCCGACCTGGCCCGCTCCGCCGAGGTCGCCCTCCGGCTGGCCCTCTCCTGCCTGGTTGCCCCACCGCCCCGGGGGGCGACGGCGGAACTGGTCCGCGTGGCGCTGGACCCCGAACTCAGTGCGCGGATCCCGACAGTTGGAGCCCGATCACCCCGGCGATCACCAGGCTGATGGACACGATCTTCATCGCGGACACCAGGTCGCCCAGGAAGACCATCCCGTAGATCGCGGTCCCGGCCGCCCCGATCCCGGTCCACACCGCATAGGCGGGGCCCACGTCCAACCGCTTCAGCGCCAGGGTCAGCAGGCCGAAGCTCCCCAGGGCGAAGGCGGCGAACGCGATCGTGGGCCACAGCCGGGTGAAGCCGTGGGAGAGTTTCAGGCAGACCGCGAAGCCGGTTTCCAGCACTCCGGCGACGATCACCAGCAGCCACGCCATGCGATGCCTCCCGCTGTCCCCGCGTGCCGTGACCGCTTCGTCAGGCTTGGTGCGGACTCGTGCGTGTGTGTCCGTACCGGCTATGCCTTTACCTGGGCGGCGGTCCCGCAAACCCGGGGGCCCCGGGTCGGCTCAGTCGCCCTCGTGGCGTTCCCGGACCGACAGCAGCCGCCGCAGCGAGTACAGCCGCGCCGGGTCCGCGTGCCCGCCGGCGACCCAGTCGTCCAGGGCGCAGTCGGGCTCGTCGTGGCTGCACGCCCGCGGACAGTCCACCGTGCCCGGCTCCAGGTCCGGGAAGGCGTGGATCACCCGGGACGGGTCCACGTGGTTCAGTCCGAAGGACCGCACGCCCGGAGTGTCGATCACCCACCCCGTCAGCCCCGTCCCCTCCGCCGCCCCGGCCAGCGGCAGCGCCAGCGCCGAGGTGGTGGTGTGCCGGCCGCGCCCGGTCACCGCGTTCACCCGTCCCGTGGTGCGCCGTCGCTCCTCCGGGACCAGGGCGTTCACCAGGGTCGTCTTGCCCACCCCGGAGTGCCCCACGAACGCGGTGACCTTGCCGTCCAGCAGGGCGTGCACCCGCCCGGCCGCCTGGCCGTCCGTCAACTCCTCGCGGGAGGTCACCACGTAGGGCACGCCGAGCGCCTCGTAGGTCTCCAGCAGCGGGCCCGGCGGGGCGAGGTCCGCCTTGGTGAGGATCAACAGCGGCTCCAGCCCGCCGTCGTAGGCGGCCACCAGGCAGCGGTCGATCAGTCGGGGCCGGGGTTCCGGATCGGCCAGTGCACTGACGATCGCGAGTTGGTCGGCGTTGGCCACCACCACCCGCTCGTAGGGGTCGTCGTCGTCGGCCGTGCGCCGCAGCACCGAGGAGCGCGCGGCGATCCGCACGATCCGCGCCAGGGTGTCCTTGGTCCCGGACAGGTCGCCCACCAGGGAGACCCGGTCCCCGACGACCGCGGCCTTGCGGCCCAGCTCCCGGGCCTTCATCGCCACCACGGTCCGGCCCCCGACCAGGCACGTCAACCGTCCCCGGTCCACGGTCAGCACCATGCCGTCCGCCGCGTCCTCGTGCTTGGGCCGCAGCGTGCTGCGCGGCCGGTTGCCCTTGCGGTTGGGGCGGACCCGGATGTCGTCCTCGTCGGTGTGCTTGCCGTAGCGACGCATGATCGTGCCGTCCGTCAGTTCCCGAGCATCCCGGCCCACAACGCGGGGAAGTCGGGCAGCGTCTTCGCGGTGGTCGCCACGTTCTCGATCACCACGCCCGGCACCGCCAGACCGATGATCGCGCCGGCGGTCGCCATCCGGTGGTCGTCGTAGGTGTGGAAGGTGCCCCCGGTCAGCGGACGGGGGCGGATCTCCAGCCCGTCCGCGGTCTCGGTGACGTCACCGCCCAGGGCGTTGATCTCCCGGGTGAGCGCGGCCAGCCGGTCCGTCTCGTGCAGCCGCAGGTGGGCCACCCCGCGCAGGGTCGAGGGGGAGTCCGCGAGGGCCGCGACCGCCGCGATGCCCGGGGTCAGCTCGCCGACCTCGCTCAGGTCCACGTCGATGCCGTGGACCTTCCCGGAGCCGGTGAACACCAGGCCCTCGGAGGTCAGTTCGCAGGAACCGCCCATCTCGGTGAAGATCTCCCGCAACCGGTCCCCGGGCTGCGTGGTGTGCGCCGGCCAGTCCGGGACGAGGACCCGGCCCCCGGTGACCAGTGCCGCGGCCAGGAAGGGCTGGGCGTTCGACAGGTCGGGCTCGATCGTCAGGTCCACCCCGCGCAGCGCGCCCGGGGTGACCCGCCACACGTTCGGCTCGCCCCCCGACTCGGGGGCGTCCACCTGGGCCCCGGCCCGGCGCAGCATGTCCACCGTCATCCGGATGTGCGGCATCGACGGCAGTGGGCCGCCCACGTGCCGGACCTCCACGCCCTGGTTGAACCGGGGTCCCGACAGCAGCAGCGCACTCACGAACTGGGAGGACGAGGAGGCGTCGACCTCGACCCGGCCGCCCTCCAGGGCGCCGCTGCCGTGCACGGTGAGCGGCAGCGCGCCCCGCCCCTCGTCGTCGATCCGGGCGCCGAGCGCGCGCAGCGCGTCGATCACGCCGTGCAGGGGACGCTCGTAGCTGCGGGGGTCGCCGTCGAAGCGGATCGGCCCGTCCGCGAGGGTCGCCACCGGCGGGACGAAGCGCATCACGGTGCCGGCGTTGCCCACGTCGACGGTGGCCGGGCCGCGCAGCCCCGCGGGGATCACCCGCCACGCCTCGCCGCCGGCGGGGTCCGGGGAGCCGGAGGCACCCGAGGGCGACGAGGGCGACGAAGGTGACGAGGACAACGACGACACGGTCTCCTCGATGCCCACGCCCATCGCCCGCAGGGCGGACGCCATCAGCAGGGAGTCCCGGGAGCGCAGCGGACGCCGCAGCCAGCCCGGCTCGGCGGCCAGGGCGGCGAGCACCAGGGCGCGGTTGGTGACCGATTTCGAACCGGGTACCTGGACCGTCGCGGTGACGGCTCCGCTCGCGTGCGGGGCGGGCCAGAGGGCGGGGTGCGCGGCAGTCTCGGTCATGTCGTCAACCTTAGTGGCTGCCCGCGCCCGGGGTTCCCGTACACCTGGGCCGAAACCCGCTGGTAACGGGCGGGGCGGCCGGTGTGCCCCGCCCGGCGGAGCGGCTCAGAAGAGGGTGGCCTCCTCGGGTCCGTCCAGCTCGGTCAGCAGTTCGGGGCCGTTGTTGCGGACGTTGCTGACCGCGGTGGACACCGGGTGGGCGCGCACCAGTCCGGGCGGGGGAGGGGCGAGCAGGGGACGCACCTCGTCCGGGTGGGTGCGGCCGGGGTCGAGCCAGGCGTCCCAGCGGTCCGGGGTGAGCATCAGCGGCATCCGGGGGTGGATGTCGGCGAGGGAGGTCGGGCCCTCGGCGGGGGCCTCGGCCAACGGGGTGGTCTCCGCCTCGGTGGTCACCACGGCGCAGGTCGCCCACCACGCCCGCGGGTGGTCGTCGGGGAGCGTCCGGTCGCGCCAGAACTCGTACAGCCCGGCCATCGCGAACACCGACCCGTCCGCCGGGGTCACGAAGTACGGCTGCTTGCGGGGGCGCTTGCGGCGGCCCTCCACTTCCAGGTCCCGCTCGGCGGCCCCGGTCACCCACTCGTAGTAGCCGTCGGCGGGCACCAGACAGCGGCGGGCGGCGAAGGGCCGGCGGAACGAGGGCTTCTCGTGCACGGTCTCGGCCCGTGCGTTGATCATGCGGGCGGCGCCTTCGGGCGTCTTCGCCCAGGACGGGACGAGTCCCCAGGTCAGTCGTCGCAACTGGCGAACCGGACGCGGGTCGCCGGCGTCCTTCACAGGGCGGTCCAGTACGACGTGGACCTCCTTGGTGGGGGCCACGTTCCAATCCGGGGCGAGCGCCTCCTCGGGGTCCCACCACTCGATCCCGAAGGTGGTCACCAGGTCCTCGGGGCCACGACTCGCCGCATACCGTCCGCACATGCGTGCCACACTGCCAGACCGACGCCCGGCCGAGGGAGCCGCTCCGACCATGAACCCGCTCGCCAACGCCAGCCCCACGGACCTGTGGGACCGGGTCACCGGCATCCAGCCGGAGCCGGACACCTGGGTCGTGGTCGCCACCGCCCTCGCCGCCCTGGCGGTGGTCGTCTGGCCCCCGCTGTGGCGGCTGTCCCGCAACGCCGTCACCATCGCGCACGAGGGCGGCCACGGACTGGTGGCCCTGGCCACCGGCCGCAGTCTGGAGGGCATCCGGCTGCACTCGGACACCTCCGGACTGACCGTCAGCCGGGGCAGGCCCACCGGCCTCGGCATGATCCTCACGGCCGCCGCCGGGTACACCGCGCCCCCGCTGCTGGGCCTCGGCGGTGCCGCGCTGCTCGGCGCCGGCCGCATCACCCTGCTGCTGTGGCTGGCCACCGCCCTGCTGCTGGCGCTGCTGGTGATGGTCCGCAACGCCTACGGGGTGCTCACCGTGGTGCTGGCCTGCGGCACCTTCCTCCTGGTCTCCTGGGTGGCCGGGCCCCAGGTGCAGGCCGCCTTCGCGTACGCGGTCGTCTGGTTCCTGCTGTGGGGCGGCGTGCGTCCGGCCTTCGAGCTCCAGGCCAAGCGGCGCCGGGGCGGGGCCGCCGACTCGGACGCCGACCAGCTCGCCCGGCTGACCAACGTCCCGCCCGCGCTGTGGCTCTTCCTCTTCCATGCGGTGTCCCTGTGCTCGTTGATAGGGGGCACTCGCTGGTTGCTCCACCTGTGACGTGCCGCTCGTCGCCGCCGGGCGCCGCAGCCGCGAGGATGGCGCGGTGACCGCTGACCGTTCGCAGAACGTCCCCACCGCCCAGGGCGAGGCCCGGATCCACTGGCACCGGGCCGACCGTCCCCAGCGGGTGCTCGCGCTGGGCCACGGCGCGGGCGCCGGCACCGCCACCCGTGACCTGCTGGCCCTGGCCGGGGAACTGCCCCGCTCGGGCACCACCGTCGCCCTGGTCGAGCAGCCCTGGCGGGTCGCCGGCAAGAAGCTGGCCCCCGCCCCGAAGAGCCTGGACGCCGCCTGGCGGGAGCTGTGGCCCGTGCTCGTCGCCGAGGGGCCGCCGGTGATCGCGGGCGGCCGGAGCGCCGGGGCGCGGGTCGCCTGCCGCACGGCGCACGCGCTGGGCGCACGGGCCGTGCTGGCGTTGGCCTTCCCGCTGCACCCGCCGGGCCGGCCGGAGCGCTCCCGGGCCGACGAACTGCTGGGCACCGGGGTGCCGACGCTGGTGGTCCAGGGGGCGAACGACCCCTTCGGACGCCCCGACGAGTTCCCGGACGGCCCCTACGACCTGGTCGGGGTCCCGCACGGCGACCACTCCTTCGCGGTGGCCAAACGGGCTCCGGTCACCCCCGAGGAGGCGGTGCGGGTCCTGGTCGACGCGGTCACGGCCTGGCTGCCCCGGGTCCGCTGAGCCGCTTCCCGGCCCGTTCCACCGGTCGGGAATGCCGGGCGCCCGGGCGCTGTTGACACCAGCGAACGGCACACGTGCCTCCGGAGCACCCGGGGCACCCGCCGCTCGGCAGGTCGGAGCAGGGAACGTCAGGGAAGCCCCCGGGAGCGCAGTGCGCACCCCGGGGCAACGCCACGGGAATGGGGAGAGCGTCGCATGGGTTCGATCACGCACCCGAGCCGCAGCGGTACCGCCGGACTGGCTTGGTCGGTACTGCCGTCGCCGAGGGGCGCCGACCCCCGCCCGACGGGGGCGCCGGAGCTCTCGCTGACCCCGGGGACCCCGCCGCTCGCGCCGCTGGTCCCGTCCCGCCGGACCGCCCCCGCGGGCCGCGGTCGACTATTCTCCGAAGCGAACGGGGCCGCACCGGGCTCCGGAACGGCGCTTGAGGAGGTGGGTCCGGTCACTGGGACCGACGCGGGGACCGACGACGGCCATCAGGAGCCGCCCGGGCGGTCCGAGGAGACGGCGACGGAGCGCAACGCCCGGTTCGAGCGCGATGCGCTCGGCTTCCTCGACCAGATGTACTCGGCGGCGCTGCGCATGACGCGCAATCCGGCCGACGCCGAGGACCTGGTGCAGGAGACGTACGCCAAGGCGTACGCGTCGTTCCACCAGTTCCGTGAGGGCACCAACCTCAAGGCGTGGCTGTACCGCATCCTGACGAACACCTTCATCAACTCCTACCGCAAGAAGCAGCGGGAGCCCCAGCGCAGCGCCGCCGAGGAGATCGAGGACTGGCAGCTCGCGCGCGCGGAGTCCCACATGTCCACCGGTCTGCGCTCCGCCGAGTCGCAGGCCCTGGACCACCTGCCGGACTCGGACGTGAAGCAGGCGCTCCAGGCCATCCCCGAGGAGTTCCGCATCGCGGTCTACCTGGCGGACGTCGAGGGCTTTGCGTACAAGGAGATCGCGGACATCATGGGGACTCCCATCGGTACGGTCATGTCCCGGTTGCACCGGGGCCGTCGCCAACTGCGCGGCATGCTGGAGGACTACGCGCGCGAGCGCGGGCTCGTCCCGGCCGGTGCCGGAGAGGCGAACGAAGCGAAAGGCTCGGGCTCATGAGCTGCGGAGAGCCGCACGAGACGGACTGCACCGAGGTGCTCGACCACCTGTACGAGTACCTGGACCGGGAGATGCCCGAGGGCGACTGCACCAAGTTCGAGGTGCACTTCGAGGAGTGCTCCCCGTGCCTGGAGAAGTACGGGCTCGAACAGGCGGTGAAGAAGCTGGTCAAGCGGTGCTGCGGACACGACGACGTCCCCAGCGACCTCCGGTCCAAGGTCATGGGCCGGATCGAGTTGATCCGCTCCGGCGAGACCGTGACCGAGCCCCTGTCCGGATCGCTGCCCGACCAGGACGCCAAGCCCTCCCCCGAGGGCGTCTGACCCCGGTACGCCCCGCGGGTCCACATCCCGCTCTGCTGCGCAAGAGCACGGCGTGATATCACCCGAACGTGCTAATCCCTCGGTGGGAGCCCCGGCGAATCCCGCATTACCGCTCGTCCGCCACCCCCGGCCCCCTATTCTCCGTGGCCTGTGACGGGGCGGCCCGGCCCTGACGGCCGGGCCCGGGGGAGGAGCGGTGGATGGGGTCGTCGACACCCGTCGCGGGTCGGGCGTACGTGTACGGCCTGACCTGCCTGGCGGTCCTCTGCGCGGCGCCCGGGCTCACCGTCCCCGTGCACGACCCGCATCCGGCGGGCGGTCCGCTCACGGTCGTGGTCCTGCTCGCCCTGCTGTACGCGGGCAGCGAAGCGGTCCCGTACGGGCCCGCCCGGGACCGCCGGGTGCCCCCGGGCACCGGCGCCTTCTACCCGGTGCTCCTTGCCGGAGCGTTTCTGCTGTCCCCGGCCGCCGCCGCCCTCGTGGCGGTGCCCGGCGCACTGGTCCGCCGCCCCGAACGGCACCCGGCCGGCCTCCGCCGCTGCTGGGCCGCGGCCCGGCTGACCCTGGCGACCTGGGCCGCGGCCCGGGTCCACCACCTCCTCGGCGGCCCCGCCGCCCTCGGCGCGGTGTCCGGGCCCGACGTCCCCGGGGCGCTGCTGCCCGTCGCCGGCGCCGTCACCGCCTTCTGCGCCGTGCTCGCCCTGCTCGACGGCGGGGTGCTCGCCCTCGCCGAACGGGTCCCGGCCCGGCGGGCCTGGCGCGGACGGTTCCTGCCCACCCTCGCCCCCGCCAGCGTGCACGGCCTGGTCGGGCTGATGATGGCGGTGCTGTGGCGCAGCCCGTACGGGCCGGTGGCCGCCCTGCTGGTGCTGCTGCCGATGTACGTGTCCTGCTGGTCGTTCGCCCAGTACCACCGCGAACGCGCCGCCCACCAGGCCACCGTCCGGGCCCTGGTGCAGGCCGTGGACCTCAAGGACGGCTACACCCGGGGCCACAGCGAACGCGTCGGCCGGGCCAGCGTCCTGATCGCCCGCGAACTCGGCCTGGACGACGCCCGGGTGGAGACCCTGCGCCTGGCAGGCATCCTGCACGACGTCGGCAAACTCGGCGTCCCCACCCGCTTGTTGCGCAAGGACGGCCCCCTCACCCCCCAGGAGCGCCGGGTGATCGAACTGCACCCCGAGTACGGGCACGAGATGACCCGGGGCATCGGCTTCCTCGGCGAGGCCCGGGCGGCCATCCTCCACCACCACGAGCGCGTCGACGGCAGCGGCTACCCGTACGGGCTCGTCGGCGACCGGATACCCGAGTGCGCCCGGGTGGTGGCCGTCGCCGACGCCTTCGACGCGATGACCTCCACCCGCTCCTACCGCCGCGCCCGCCCGGTGTCCACCGCGGTCGCCGAACTGGAACGGTGCGCGGGCGCCCAGTTCGACCCCCGGATGGTCGCCGCCCTGGCCCGGGCGCTCGCCCGGCACGGCTGGCACCCGGAGGTGACCGCGGACGACCCGCCCGTCCCCCCGCCCCGGTCCCCGCCCGGCGAGGTCCCGCCCTTCCGGAGCGCCCGGTGACCGCGCCGCGCCGCCCGGGCCGCACCGGCGTCCTGGTGCTCGCCGCCGCCGTGCTGTCCGGCCTCTGGGGCATCGGCGGCACGCTGGCGCACGGGGTGCAGGAACCCGGCACCGCCCTGGCCTTCGGCGTGCTGATCGCCGTCGGCGAGCTGGTCCGTTCGCGCGCGGCGGTGGAGGGCGAACGGGAGACCGCGCCGCTGGCCTCGGCCGGGGCCCTGGCCTACGCGCTGCTCGGCGAGAACGCCGGCGCGGCCACCCACCACGGGGTCGCCCAGGTGGTCGCGGTGACGGTGACCGCGGGGCTGCTCGGCGGGGTGCCGCACCTGCTCGCGGGGCGTGGACCCGACCCGGTCGACATCGCGCGCCGGGTGCTCAGCGTCGCGTTCGCCGCGACCTGCTTCCAACCCCCGTACAACTCCGGCGCCCTCGCCGAACTGGTGGACCCCGGGCCGTGGTACGCGCTCTGGATCGTCGGGGTGCTGGTGGCGACCGGGCTGTGCGACGCGGTGGTGGCCACCGCACTGGCCCGGTCCCGGACCGGCTGGCCGTTCGGCCCGCTGCTCCGCGACGAACTGCGGGCCATGGCGCGGATCGGCTCGGCGGTCTGCGCGACCGGCGCGGTCATGGCGCTCACCGCCGCCGTCGCGGGGCTGTGGGCGCTGCCGGTGTTCGCGCTGCCGCTGCTGCTGGCCCAGCTCTCGCTGCACCGCTGCGCCGGGGTGCGGCGCACCTACCGGCAGACGATCGCCTCGCTCGCCCGGGCCACCGAGGTCGCCGGTCACACCCCGCACGGGCACGCCCACCGGGTGGCGGCGCTGAGCTTGGCGATGGGCCGTGAGCTGGGGCTCTCGCAGGCCGAGCGGACGGCCCTGGAGTACGCGGCGCTGATGCACGACATCGGCCAGCTCTCGCTGGTGGACCCGGTGGAGGGCGGCGCCACCGCCTCGCTGCCGGCGTGGCGGCAACGGCGGATCGCCCAGCTGGGCGGCGCGGTCGTGCGACAGACGGGCGTGGCCGTGAAGGTGGCGCTGATCGTGGAGGCGCAGGCCGACCCCTACCGGGAGCAGCCGCTCAGCGCGCGGATCGTCCGCACCGCCAACGCGTACGACGAGATGGTGCGCACCGCCGGAGCCGGGGGTGCGCTCGCCGCCCTGGAGCGGCTGCGGCTGGCGACCGGCCGGGACCACCATCCGGAGGTGGTCGCCGCCCTGGCCCGGGTGCTGGCCAGGGCCACCGCCACGGCCGCCGGGGGACCGACCGGGGCCGGCCGGGTAACCCATCGGTAAGGAGCGGCCGTGAGACCGGTCGTGGTTGGATGCGAAGGGAACGGCCGGAACGCTCGGTACGGCCCTGGCCCGGGCTCGGGTGGCACCGGCGATCCGGGGAAGGAGCCGGGTGGGGTCGGGCCGCGCGGCGCCGGCCCGATCGGAGCAGGACCGGAAGGACGGGCGAAGGCGCTGCGGGAAGGGTGTCCCGGGGCGGCTGGCCCTGGCAGGGTGGGGTCGGGGCGCACGTCCGCGCCCCCGTGAGGACGGCAGGCGGGAATCGTGAGGATCTTCGGCAAGGGACGGCACCGGCCCTCCGCGTCCTGGCGGCAGGCCACGGACCGGGCGTTCACGCTCATCGGTGACGGTCGTTACGAGGACGCCGGAGCCTTGTTGACCCGGGCCGCCGACCTGGAGCCCTGGCTCTCGGAGTCCTGGTTCAACCTGGCCCTGCTGCACAAGTTCCGGCACGACTGGGAGCAGGCCCGGGCCGCCGGGCTGCGGGCGGTCGCCCTGCTGGACCGGGAGACCGGGGCGCCCGACTGGTGGAACGTGGGCATCGCGGCGACGGCCCTCCAGGACTGGCCGCTGGCCCGGCGGGCCTGGCAGGCGTACGGACTGAAGGTGCCGGGGCGGTCCGGGGCGGCGGGCGAGCCGGTCGGCATGGAACTGGGCAGCGCCGCGGTCCGGCTCTCGCCGGAGGGCGAGGCCGAGGTGGTGTGGGGACGGCGGCTGGACCCGGCCCGGCTGGAGGTGCTGTCGATCCCGCTGCCCTCGTCGGGGCGGCGCTGGGGCGAGGTCGTCCTGCACGACGGGGTCCCGCACGGGGAGCGCACCACGGAGGCGGGGCACGCCTACCCCGTCTTCGACGAGATCGAGCTCTGGGCGCCCTCGCCGGTGCCGACCTGGGTGGTCCTGCTGGAAGCGGAGGGCGAGGAGGACCGGGACGCCCTGGAGCGGCTCGCGGCCGACGCCGGCTACGCCGCCGAGGACTGGTCCTCGTCGGTGCGGCTGCTGTGCCGGACGTGCTCCGAGAGCCGGATGCCCAGCGACGAGGGCGACGGCGAGCACCTGGACCCGCACGACCACAGCGAACCCGGTCAGCCCGGCCCGCTGGGCCACCGCACGGCCGGGCGCAGTTGGGTGCGCGAGCGGGAGTGCGGGATCGCGGCGCCCGCCCCGATGGTCCGCGGGTTGCTGGACGGTTGGGTCGCCGACAGCCCGGACACCCGGGACTGGCGCGACCTGGAAGAGGTGTGCTGACCGGCTCCCCCTCTCCCGGCACCCGCGGCGGGCGACCCGTCCGGGCGTGCCGTGGGGCGCCGTAGGGTGGGTGCCGGCAGTCGCCCGGTTCCGGACGTCCCGCCGGGGGGTGTCCCGGGTGGACCGGCGCCGGGCCCTTGAGACACCGAGGAAGGCGTACGGCGGACATGTCCCAGCAGGACGAGCAGCAACACGGCGGAGTGCTCCCCGTGGACGACGAGGGTTTCGTCATCGACACGGCGCAGTGCGCGGAGCGCGAGGCGGCCTACCGCGAGCGGGGCACGTCCCGTCCGATCACGGTGGTGGGCAATCCGGTGCTGCACAAGGAGTGCAAGGACGTCACGGCCTTCGACGACGAGCTGGCCCGGCTCGTGGACGACATGTTCGCCAGCCAGCGCACCGCGGAGGGCGTGGGCCTCGCCGCCAACCAGATCGGCGTGGACCTCAAGGTCTTCGTGTACGACTGCATGGACGACGAGGGCACCCGGCACGTGGGCGTGGTGTGCAACCCGGTGCTCCGGGAGCTGCCGGCGGACCAGCGGGTGCTCGACAGCTCCAACGAGGGGTGCCTCTCGGTGCCGACGGCCTACGCCGAACTGGCCCGCCCGGACTACGCGGTGGTGACCGGACAGGACGAGACGGGGCACCCCGTGACCGTCCGTGGGCACGGCTACTTCGCCCGGTGCCTCCAGCACGAGACGGACCACCTCTACGGCCACCTCTACATCGACCGTCTGTCCAAGCGGGACCGTAAGGACGCGCTGCGCCAGATGGAGGAGGGCACCCCCCGCTACCCCGTGGTGGCCAACCCCTGATCGTCTACGGGGGGCGTCACTCGAACGAGGGATGAGCCGGCCCGTGCCCTCGGACCGATGAGGTCCTCGCACGGAGGCGTGCCCGCCCGTCTTCCCTTGTGATTAAAGGGGCTCCAGGGTTTCGGGAGAACTCCCAAGCCTGGTGATGGGCTCATATGACCGCGCAATGATCGCGCACCAACGGCGTCCGGCCGGGATACGCTCCCGCCGGGCGCCGTGCTTGTGCGCCGTCATGCGCCCCTTAGCGCCCGGGTCACGTGCGATCCAAATTCAGTCACGTATGGGGATGTTCTCGGCAGCTTGGGACGGTGAACGGAGTAAGTCTGTTCCCACCCCGGTCAGTCGTGGTGCTGAATGGAAAGTGCGCGGGGATGCGCGACGGCGCGGTGCGGAGCACCATAGTGCGCCCTACCGTGTGGCAAGGCCGACTGAGAGGGGACGTTCGTGCCTGCTTTCTTCCACAGCGCTACGTCGACGAAGACGCAGATCGCTGTTCCGCCAGCACTGGCACTTCCGCTGATCGAGGACCGGTTTCCCCGGCAGCTGCACCCGCATTGGCCGGACCTCCAAGCCGCGACGCGCACCTGGCTTCTGGAAAAGGAGCTGATGCCGCCCGAGAAGGTCGCGCGGTATGCGGACGGGTTGCGCTACACCGATCTCATGGCCGGGTACTACCTCGGTGCGCCCGTGGATGTGCTCCAGGCAATTGCCGATTACAGTGCGTGGTTCTTCGTCTGGGACGACCGCCACGACCGGGACGTGGTCCACCGGCGCAGCGCCGCCTGGACCCGGCTCCGCGACCAACTGCACGTGGCCCTGGACGCACCCTGGCACCACCTGAGCCACCCGGACGCATTGGTCGCGGCCTTTGCCGACAGCATGGTCCGCTTGTACTCCTTCCTGGGCGAGCGGTGGAACGCGCGTTTCGCCGGACACTTCCACGAAGTGATCGAGGCGTACGACGTCGAATTCCGAAACCGCATGACCGGACGGGTCCCCAGGGTCGCCGAATACCTGGAACTCCGACGCCTCACTTTCGCCCATTGGATCTGGCTGGACCTCCTGGAACCAACAGCACGCTACGAGATACCGCAGCACATTCGCGAACATCCGGCCTATCAGCGGGCCGGACTTTCCTGCCAGGACTTCGCCGCCTGGTACAACGACCTCTGCTCCTTGCCCAAGGAAATCGCGGGAGACGAACACCACAACCTCGGGATCAGTCTCATCCGACATGAGGGGATGACCCTGGAGGACGCGGTGACCGAGGTTCGGAGAAGGGTCGGCGACTGCGTGACGGATTTCATCGAAGCCGAAAAGGAGGTGAACGTTCTGGTGCGGGAACTGAGGGACGGCACCTGGCGCGGTGAACCCCTGGCGGACGCCGTGGAACTCAGTGTGTCGAACATGCGGAACTGGATCAGCTCGGTGTACTGGTTCCACCACGAGTCGGGGCGCTACCAGGTCGACAGTTGGGCCGACCGCTCCACGCCCCCCTACGTCAACGACCAACCGGCGGCGTGCGCCCCCCGCCCCGAGCGGTCGAAACGGGTCAAGCGGGCCAAGCGCAAGGGGGGTTCCCGATGACCGACCGCCGCGCCCCCGCCACCGCGGAACACCGGCGCACGGTGCCGGCCGCACCCCCCTTCGCCAAGGGCGGCGCACCCCTGCTCGGGCACGCCTGGAACCTGGTGCGCGACCCGCTGGGCTTCCTCTCCGGACTGCGCGCCAGCGGGGACCTGGTGCGCATCCGGCTCGGTCCGCGCCAGGCGTACGCGGTGTGCGACCCGGCGCTCGTCGCCACGCTCCTGAAGAGCCCGGACTTCGCGGTCGGCGGTCCGCTGTGGGACACCATGGAGCTCCTCATCGGCAAGGGCGTCGCCACCAGCAACGGACGGGTCCATCGACGGCAGCGACGGATGATCCAACCCGCCTTCCGCATCGACCGGATCGCCGAGCACGCCCGGGTGATGGAGGAGGAGGCCCGGGCGATGGCGGGGCGGTGGCGGCCCGGCGCCACCGTCGACCTCGGGGAGGAGGTGTTCCGGGTCGCGGTGCGGATCGTGGCCCGCTCGCTGATGCACGTGGACTCGATCGACGAACGGGCGGAGCGGCTCAGCGGATCGCTGCACACCGTCTTCGGCGGGCTGTACCGCCGGATGGTCCTGTCGGCGGGGCCGTTCTACCGCATCCCCCTTCCGGCCCACCGTCGGTTCGAGGACGCATTGGCCGATCTCCACCGACTGGTCGACGAGATCATCGCGGAGCGGCGCGAATCGGCCATGGACCGCGAGGACTTGCTGACCGCTTTGTTGGCGGCAAAGGACGAGAACGGTGAAGCCCTCACCGAACAAGAGGTTCACGACCAGACCGTTTCGCTCCTCGTGGCGGGAGCGGAAAACGTCGCCTCGACACTGATGTGGACCTTTCAACTGTTGGCCGAACACCCCGCAGAGGAAAGCCGAATCCGCACCGAGGTCCGGGAGGTCACCGAAGGCCGGCCGGTCGATTTCGGCGATCTGCCCCGCCTGTCGCACACCCGGAATGTCATCACCGAGGCGATGCGGGTGCGCCCCGCCGTGTGGATATTGACCCGGCGCGCGGTGGCCGATTCCACACTCGGTGGCTATCGCATTCCGGCCGGTGCGGACATCGTGTACAGCCCGTATGCGATGCAACGCGATCCGCGGGCCTTCGTCCGGCACCTGGAGTTCGACCCGGACCGTTGGCTCCCCGAGCGGACCCCCGAAGCGGGCCGGCGGGCGATGATGCCGTTCGGCACCGGCAACCGCAAGTGCCCCGGCGACCACTTCAGCATGGCCGAGATGACGATCGTCCTGGCCACCATCGCCCCGCGATGGCGTTTCGTCGCGCTCCGTGAGACCGACGCGGAGCCCCGCATCGGCATCACGCTCCAGCCGCGCCGACTGAAGGTGCGCGCGGTGCCGCTGAGCGGGTCCTGAACCCCCGCCCCGCCGGCCGCGAGCGGCCGGTGGCCGGCCAGGTCCCGGGCCGGTCACCGGGGCCGCACGCCGCGCGGCCCGGCCACCCCGAGGGGCGACCGGGCCGAGGACCGGACGGGAGGGCCGTCAGAAGTCGTCGTCGAAGCCGACGGTGCCCTCCACCGCCACCTGGTAGGCGGAGGGGCGGCGCTCGAAGAAGTTCGTCAGCTCCTGGACGCCCTGGAGCTCCATGAACGCGAACGGGTTCTCCGAGCCGTAGATCGGGGCGAAGCCCAGCCGCTGGAGGCGCTGGTCGGCCACGCACTCCAGGTACTGCCGCATCGACTCGGTGTTCATGCCTGGCAGGCCGTCCCCGCACAGGTCGCGACCGAACTGGAGCTCCGCCTCGACCGCCTCCTTCAGCATGTCGGTGACCTGCTGCTGGAGGGCGTCGTCGAACAGCTCCGGCTCCTCCTTGCGGACCGTGTCGACGACCTCGAAGGCGAAGTTCATGTGCATCGTCTCGTCCCGGAACACCCAGTTGGTGCCGGTGGCGAGGCCGTGCAGCAGACCGCGGGAGCGGAACCAGTAGACGTAGGCGAACGCCCCGTAGAAGAAGAGGCCCTCGATGCAGGCGGCGAAGCAGATCAGGTTGAGCAGGAACCGGCGGCGGTCGGCCTGGGTCTCCAGCCGGTCCAGCTTCTCCACCGAGTCCATCCACCGGAAGCAGAACTCGGCCTTCTCACGGATGGAGGGGATGTTCTCCACCGCGGCGAAGGCGGCGGCCCGGTCCTCCGGATCGGGCAGGTAGGTGTCCAGCAGCGTCAGGTAGAACTGGACGTGCACCGCCTCCTCGAAGAGCTGCCGCGACAGGTACAGCCGCGCCTCGGGGGAGTTGATGTGCTTGTACAGCGTCAGGACCAGGTTGTTCGCGACGATCGAGTCGCCCGTCGCGAAGAACGCCACCAGGCGCCCGATCATGTGCTGCTCGCCCGGGCTCAGCTTGGCCAGGTCGGCGACGTCCGAGTGGAGGTCGACCTCCTCGACGGTCCAGGTGTTCTTGATGGCGTCGCGGTAGCGCTCGTAGAAGTCCGGGTAGCGCATCGGACGCAGCGTCAGCTCGAAGCCGGGGTCCAGCAGGTTCTGGACCCGCCCGCCGCCGGCGGACTGGGTGGGGATCGTCATTACTGGCACGCCTCGCAGGACTCGGGGTTCTCCAGGGAGCAGGCGATCGCGTCGGTGTCCGGCGCGTCCTGCTGCACGGGGAGGGGGGAGGGGGACGCGGTGGGCTCGGCGACCGGGGCACCGGCCGCGCGGGCGATCCGGGTGGCCGGACGGGACCGCAGGTAGTACGTGGTCTTCAGGCCCGACTTCCACGCGTAGGCGTACATCGAGCTGAGCTTGCCGATGGTCGGCGTCTCCAGGAACAGGTTCAGCGACTGCGACTGGTCCAGGAACGGGGTGCGGGCGGCGGCCATGTCGATCAGGCCGCGCTGCGGGATCTCCCACGCGGTGCGGTACAGCGCCCGCACCTCCTCGGGGACCCACGGGAAGTCCTGCACCGAGCCGCTGGCCTCGCGCAGCGCCTCCCGGGTCCGGGCGTCCCACACGCCGAGGTCCTTCAGGTCGCGCACCAGGTACGAGTTGACCTGGAGGAACTCCCCGCTGAGCGTCTCGCGCTTGAACAGGTTGGACACCTGCGGCTCGATGCACTCGTAGACGCCGGCGATGGAGGCGATGGTGGCGGTCGGGGCGATCGCCAGCAGCAGCGAGTTGCGCATCCCGGTGGTGGCGATCCGCTCGCGCAGCTTCGCCCACCGCTCGGGCCAGTGCAGTTCGACCCCGTAGTGGTCGGGGTGCAGCACGCCGCGGGCGGTGCGGGTCTTCTCCCAGGCGGGGAAGGTGCCGGCGCGCTCGGCGAGGTCGGCGGACGCCTCGTAGGCGGTCAGCATGATCCGCTCGGCGAGCCGGGTCGACAGGGCGTGGGCCTCGGCGGAGTCGAAGGGCAGCCGCAGCCGGAAGAACACGTCCTGGAGGCCCATGGCCCCCAGACCCACCGGCCGCCAGCGGGAGTTGGAGCGGCCGGCCTGCTCGGTCGGGTAGAAGTTGATGTCCACGACCCGGTCGAGGAAGGTCACCGCGGTCCGCACGGTGGCGTCCAGCCGCTCCCAGTCGATGGCCTGGTCGGCCGGGGTGCCCGGGGCGCCCACGACGAACGCGCCCAGGTTGACCGAGCCGAGGTTGCACACCGCGGTCTCGCCGTCGTCCGTGACCTCCAGGATCTCCGTGCAGAGGTTGGAGGAGTGGACGGTGTGGCCGGGCTCCGCGGTCTGGTTGGCGGTGCGGTTGGAGGCGTCCTTGAACGTCATCCAGCCGTTGCCGGTCTGGGCCAGGGTGCGCATCATCCGGCCGTACAGGTCCCGCGCCGGCATGGTCTTGCGGGCCAGCCCCGCGGCCTCCGCCGCGCGGTAGGCGGTGTCGAACGCGTCGCCCCACAGGTCGACCAGCTCGGGCACGTCGGAGGGGGAGAACAACGACCACGGGCCGTCCTCGGCGACCCGCCGCATGAACTCGTCGGGCACCCAGTGCGCCAGGTTGAGGTTGTGGGTGCGCCGGGCGTCCTCGCCGGTGTTGTCCCGCAGCTCCAGGAACTCCTCGATGTCGGAGTGCCAGGTCTCCAGGTAGACCGCCGCCGCGCCCTTGCGCCGTCCGCCCTGGTTGACCGCGGCCACCGAGGCGTCCAGGGTCTTGAGGAAGGGCACGATGCCGTTGGAGTGGCCGTTGGTGCCGCGGATCAGCGAACCGCGCGAGCGGATGCGGGAGTACGACAGGCCGATGCCGCCGGCGTGCTTCGACAGCCGGGCCACCTGGTGGTAGCGGTCGTAGAGGGAGTCCAGCTCGTCCTTGGGGGAGTCCAGCAGGTAGCAGGAGGACATCTGCGGGTGCCGGGTGCCGGAGTTGAACAGCGTCGGCGAGGAGGGCAGGTAGTCGAGGCGGCTCATCAGGCCGTAGAGCGCCGCGACCTCGTCCACCGCGCGGGTGCTGTCGTCCTCGGCGAGCCCGCAGCCCACGCGCAGCAGGAAGTGCTGGGGGGTCTCGATCACCTTGCGGGTGTGCGGGTGGCGCAGCAGGTAGCGGCTGTGCAGGGTGCGCAGTCCGAAGTAGCCGAAGCGGTCGTCGGCGTCCTGGTCGACCAGGGCGTCCAGGCGCTCGGCGTGCCGGGCGACGAAGTCCGCGGTCCGGTCGGCGATGAGCCCCTCGCGGTGGCCGGTGGCGACCGACTCGGTGAAGGTGCGCACCCCCTGCGAGGCGGCTTCGGCGGCGATGGAGAGGGTGAGCAGCCGGGCGGCGAGCCGGGAGTAGGCGGGGTCCTCGGAGATGAGTCCGGCGGCGGCCTCGGTGGCGAGTTCGCGCAGTTCGGCCTCGTCGGCGCGGGCGGACCGGCCGCGCAGCGCGGCGGCGGCGACCCGGCCGGGGTCGGCGTCGGGGAGGTCGGCGGTGAGGTCGGTCAGGGTCCGCAGCAGCGCGGTCCCCGGGCCGTCGGTCTGCTCGGCCCGGTTCCCCGGGGCGCCTTGGTCTGCGGACCGCTCGTTCGCAGGAGCCCGATCGACGGTTGACGCCGGATCGGCTGGCGCGATCGTCACGTGAAGCTCTCCCTCGCTCGGCACGGGCCTGACGGGGAAGCGGGCGCGGGCACGCGGACGTGCCCGCCGAAGGCGGTCCGCCGCGTCCACCGGCCCAGTCCACGAGGCCCGGACGTCTCATCTCCACCCGGACCGGTCGGAACGGGTGCGCCACCAGCAGGTCATCGGACTGCTGGGTGTGCGAAAGCACACCGAATACACCGTTGCGGGACAGTTCCGGATTCGCACCGGATTCCCCTGGGGTGGCGGCGAGCATGAGCATACATCTTGTGTTGGGTCCCGATGCTGAGCCCACATCTTGTGTCTGTGTGGCGCACGGCACGTAGGTGGCGAGGACCCTCGGGGCGGTGCGGCACGGCTCGAACACGGCCCCGGGGCGCGGCCGTCGGGGCCGCTCGCGGGGCGTGGCGGGGGCGGGGAGGGGCGCTCGTCGGATGCGGGGTGTCCGGCGGTGACGGGTGCGCCGCGGTGCGTCGTGGCGCCGCCTCGCGGGGCCACCCGTCCGCCGTCGGATTCCCGTGGTGGTCACGCCGGGTGAGCGGTCGGGGGCGGTCTGAAAGTGGCGGCAGAGGTCCAGACAACATCCCCGCAACCGGGGTTCGTGGTCGGCCCTACGCCATTCGACGGGCCGTCGTCCAGCCTGTGGTGCGAGGTTCCTGGGACAGGAGGGGGAGGGGTGTCGGGTGCCCGAAGAGGCCCGTCCGTCCCGTTCCTCCGGTGCTCCGGAGCGGACGCGCCGGTGCCCCGGCGGGCTCGGGAACGGCCCGCCGGGGCACCGGGGTGCGCGGGGTCAGTCCTGGGGGCGCTTGAGCCGGGCCACGAACTTGTAGCGGTCGCCGCGGTAGACCGAGCGCACCCACTCCACGGGACGTCCCTCGCCGTCCACGGAGTGGCGGGAGAGCATCAGCATCGGCAGGCCCACGTCCGTGCTGAGCAGGCCGGCTTCGCGCGGGGTGGCGAGCGAGGTCTCGATGGTCTCCTCGGCCTCGGCCAGGTGGATGCCGTAGACCTCGGCCAACGCCGTGTACAGGGAGGTGTACTTGACCAGGGACCGGCGCAGCGCGGGGAAGCGCTTGGCGGACAGGTGCGTGGTCTCGATGGCCATCGGCTCGCCGCTGGCCAGCCGGAGCCGCTCGATCCGCAGCACCCGCCCGCCGGCCGTGATGTCGAGCAGCTCCGCGAGCCGGTCGTCGGCGGTGACGTACCCGACGTCGAGCAGCTGGGAGGTGGGCTCCAGCCCCTGGGCCCGCATGTCCTCGGTGTAGGAGGTGAGCTGGAGCGCCTGCGCCACCTTGGGCTTGGCGACGAAGGTCCCCTTGCCCTGGATGCGCTCCAGTCGACCCTCGACCACCAGTTCCTGGAGCGCCTGGCGTACCGTGGTGCGGGAGGTGTCGAACTCTGCGGCGAGTGTCCGCTCCGGTGGGACCGGGCTACCCGGTGCCAGCGTGTCGGTCATGTCGAGCAGGTGTTTCTTCAGCCGGTAGTACTTCGGCACGCGTGCGGTGCGGCCCGTTGTTGCCGTTTCCGTCGCCGCGGACGTACCCATCCGGGTAACCTCGCTGGCCATCGTCCGCCTTTCCGGCTGTCGTGCTGCTGCCGCCACCGGCTCCTCCGTCTGTAGCGGCTCACATCGTGACACGGCGTGCCCGGAGTGAGCCGAGCCCCCTCAGGTGTCGGTCCGATAACGGACGTGACAGCCCTTCTTATACACCCTTGACACCCCTAAAGGTCTAGGCCAAGCTCCGGGTACTGGTCTACACCATTAAAGGCCAGGTCCCAGTCCCACGTGCAGTTTCTCGCGTAGTCATTCGCTGTGGGTGTGGGGGGTAGGCATCCTGAGGAGGGTGACGTGAAGCGCAAGCTCATTGCGGCCATCGGTGTCGCGGGCATGGTGTTCTCGGTCGCGGCGTGCGGCAGCGACAAGGACGAGGACAAGAAGGGCTCCGGCGACTCGAAGAAGGGCGGGACGATCACCGTCTGGTCCATGGACGGGTCGACGCCTGACGCCTGGAAGTCGGCCGTCGCGGCCGACTTCGAGAAGAAGACCGGTGCGAAGGTCAAGTTCGAGACCCAGGTCTGGAACGGCATCCAGCAGAAGATCACCACCGCGCTCTCCGAGTCCTCGCCGCCGGACGTCATCGAGGTCGGCAACACCCAGACCCCCGCCTACGCCGCCACCGAGGGCCTCGCCGAGCTGGGCGACCTGAAGAGCGAGATCGGTGCGGACTGGACCCCGGCGCTCAACCAGTCGGCCATCTACAACGGCAAGCAGTACGCCGCGCCGTGGTACGTCACCAACCGCGTGGTCCTCTACAACAAGAAGATCTGGGCCGAGGCCGGTCTGAAGGACACGCCCAAGACGCGTGACGAGTTCTTCAAGGCGCTCGACACCATCAAGGAGAAGACCAAGGCCGAGCCGATGTACATGGCCGGTCAGAACTGGTACTTCTTCGACGGTCTGACCATCGGCAAGGGTGCCGACCTGGTGAAGAAGGAAGGCGACAAGTACGTCTCCAACCTGTCCGACCCGAAGGTCGGCGAGGCCATGGAGCTGTACAAGAAGTACGCCTCCTACTCCAAGGCCCCCAAGGACAAGGACGAGGCCACCCCGCAGCAGGCGGACGTCTTCGCCAAGGGCAAGGTCGCGACCTTCATCGGCACCCCGTCCGAGGCCGGCATCGCCACCAAGGCCAACCCGGCCATCGCCAAGGACATCGGCTACTTCGCCATCCCGGGCGACACGGCCGACAAGCTGGAGGGCGTGTTCCTCGGCGGCTCGAACCTGGTGGTCCCCGCGGGCAGCAAGAACCAGGAGCTGGCCAAGGAGTTCCTGAAGATCGCGTTCGCCGACGAGCACCAGATCGCCTTCGCCAAGCTGCAGGGCTACACGCCGAACAAGGAGTCCCTGCTCCCCAAGATCAAGGGCGCGAACCTTGGTCTCGACGAGGCGTCCAAGGGCGCTTCGTTCGGTGGCACCACCCCGCTGATTCCGGAGTGGGCCGCGGTCGAGAACGTCCCGAACCCGATCAAGGACTACATGACCGCCGTCCTGAACGGTAAGTCGCACGCCGACGCCGCGAAGGAAGCCGACAAGGAGATCAACGAGCGTCTCGCCAAGAAGAACTGACCCCACCGCGCCCGGCGGCGGCGGGCCCGGACCCAGTAGGACACCCGACGGGGTGACCTGAACAGAGGACCGGCCCGCCGCCTCCGGGCGCACCGGTGTGCGCTCCGACGGCGGGGCGACACCAGCATCGAGTACGTACAGCCAAGGAAGAGACGGCGACGACGATGTCAGTGCAGACAGAACAAGCGGACGCGGGCGGGGTGTCCGGCGTCCACAAGGGCGAGGCGCCACCGCCTCGCGGCGCGGGGAGCGCCACCAGGAACGACGGGGGCGGCCAGAGACGGCCACGGCAGAGTGGTTCGCTCATCCCCTACCTGTTGCTGCTGCCGGCGATGATCGTCACCATCGTGCTGCTCGGCTGGCCGCTGGTGAAGAACGGCATGCTGTCGTTCCAGAACCTCAACGCCAAGCAACTGATCCTCCACCTCACCGAGTGGAACGGGATCAAGAACTACACGGAGACGCTGAGCAACAACGACTTCTGGAACGTCGTCCTCCGCTCGTTCTTCTTCACGGTGGCCAACGTCACCCTGATCATGGTGCTCGGCACCCTGGTCGGTCTGCTCCTCGCCCGCCTGGGCAAGCGGATGCGGGTCGTGCTGATGCTGGCCCTGGTGCTCGCCTGGGCCATGCCGATCATCGCGGCCACCACGGTCTTCCAGTGGCTGTTCGCGCAGCGCTTCGGCGTGGTCAACTACCTCCTGGTCCAGCTGGGCTTCGAGGGCATGGCCGACCACAACTGGCTCGGCACCCAGTTCTCCACCTTCGCGGTGGTGACGCTGGTGATCGTCTGGATGTCGATCCCGTTCGTGGCGATCAACCTCTACGCGGCCACCACCACCATCCCCAAGGAGCTGTACGAGGCCGCGGCGCTCGACGGCGCCGACTCCTGGAAGATCTTCCGGACGGTGACCTTCCCGTTCCTGAAGCCCTTCCTGTGGGCCACGCTCTTCCTCGAAGTCATCTGGGTGTTCAAGTCCTTCGCCCAGATCTTCGCCATCAACCAGGGCGGACCCAACCGCTCGACCGAGACCCTCCCCGTGTACGCGTACATCGAGGGCTTCGGCAACCAGCACTTCGGCATGGGCGCGGCGATCTCGATCCTCACGATCCTGATCCTGCTGCTGCTCACCTCCTACTACCTGCGCACGGTGCTCAAGCAAGAGGAGGACGAGCTGTGAAGAGCTCCTTCCTGGGTCGGGTCTGGCCCAACGCCACGGCGGCCCTCCTCGTCGGGGTCTTCGTCTTCCCCGTCTACTGGATGTTCTCCACGGCCTTCAAGGAGGCCAAGGACATCGTCACGGACACCCCGATGTGGTTCCCGACGAGTCCGACGTTCCAGCACTTCAAGACCGCGACCGAGGCCGAGGGCTTCTGGACGCTGCTGCGCAACTCCCTGCTGGTCACGACCATCGCGGTCACCCTCTCCCTGCTCATCGCGCTCTTCGCGTCCTTCGCGCTCGCCCGGATGCGGTTCAAGGGGCGGCGCGGCTTCATCCTCGCGGTCATGATCGCGCAGATGGCGCCCTGGGAGGTCATGGTCATCGCGATCTACCTGATCGTGCGTGACGCGGAGATGCTGAACAGCCTGGTGCCGCTGACCATCTTCTACATGGTCATGGTGCTGCCCTTCACCATCCTGACGCTGCGCGGCTACGTGGCCGCGGTGCCCAAGGAGTTGGAGGAGTCCGCCATGGTCGACGGCTGCACCCGTCCGCAGGCGTTCATCAAGGTGATCTTCCCGCTGCTGGCCCCCGGTCTGATGGCGACCTCGCTGTTCGGCTTCGTCACGGCGTGGAACGAGTTCTCGATGATCCTGGTCCTCAACAAGGACCTCGAAGCCCAGACCCTGCCGATCTGGCTGACCAGCTTCCGGACCACCTTCGGCGACGACTGGGGCGCCACCATGGCGGCCTCCACCATCTTCGCCATCCCGGTCCTGGTCCTGTTCGTCTTCCTCCAGCGCAAGGCAGTCAGCGGCCTCACCGAAGGCGCAGTGAAGGGATAGCACCCGATGACGACGCTTGCTTCCACCGACGTCCTCACCAAGGACGCGCTCACCGTCCTCCAGCCCGGCTTCCCCGGCACCAGTGCACCCGACTGGCTGCTGCGCAGGCTCGGCGAAGGGCTCGCCTCCGTCGGGCTGTTCGGCCGGAACATCCACACGGCCGACCAGCTGGCGGCGCTCACCGCCCAGTTGCGGGCCGAGCGGGACGACGTCCTGGTCGCCATCGACGAGGAGGGCGGTGACGTCACCCGCCTCGAAGTACGGGACGGCTCCTCCTTCCCGGGCAACCTCGCCCTCGGGGCGATCGACGACGTCGACCTGACCCGTGCGGTCGCCCACGAGCTGGGCCGCCGCCTCGCCGAGTGCGGGGTCAACCTCAACTGGGCGCCGTCCGCGGACGTCAACGCCAACCCCGACAACCCGGTCATCGGCGTGCGGGCCTTCGGGGCCGACACCGACCTGGTGGGGCGGCACACCGCCGCCTACGTCGAGGGCCTCCAGGCCGCCGGGGTCGCCGCGTGCACCAAGCACTTCCCCGGCCACGGCGACACCGCGGTCGACTCGCACCACGCGCTGCCCCGCATCGACGTGGACCTGGAGACCCTGCGCGCCCGTGACCTGCCGCCGTTCCTCGCGGCCATCGCGGCCGGCTCCCGGTCCGTGATGAGCGCCCACATCCTGGTGCCGGCGCTCGACCCCGAGCGTCCCGCCACGCTCTCCCGCCGCATCCTCACGGGTCTGCTGCGCGAGGAGCTCGGCTACGACGGCCTGATCGTCACCGACGGCATGGAGATGCAGGCCATCGCCGGCACGTACGGCATCGAGCGCGGCAGCGTGATGGCCATCGCGGCCGGCGCCGACGCGATCTGCGTGGGCGGCGGGCTCAACGACGAGGACACCGTGCTGCGGCTGCGCGACGCGCTCGTCGCCGCCGTGCGCACCGGTGACCTCGCCGAGGAGCGGCTCGCCGACGCGGCGGCCCGGGTGCGGGCGCTGGCCGCCTGGACGGCCTCCGCCGCCCGGGCCACCGAGGCCCGCACCGACATCGGCCTGGTCGCCGCCCGGCGCGCCCTGACCGTCACCCGCGGCGAGGGCTACACCGGCCCGGTCACCGGGGCGCCGTTCGTGGCCTCGTTCCCGCCGGTCGCCAACATCGCGGTCGGCGACGAGACCCCCTGGGGCCTCGTCGGCGAGCTCCGCAAGCTGCTTCCCGGTACCGAGGGCGAGGGCTTCACCGGGGACACGGCGGGCGAAGCGGCGCTGAAGGCCGCCGGGGACCGGCGGATCGTCGCCGTGGTCCGCGACGCGCACCGCCACCCGTGGATGCGCGAGGCCCTCGGCACCCTGATCGCCGCCCGGCCGGACACGGTCGTGGTGGAGATGGGCGTGCCGCGGTCGACCCCGGTCGGCTCGCTGTACGTGGCCACCCACGGTGCCGCACGGGTGTGCGGTACGGCCGCCGCCGAGGCGCTGACCGCCACCCACTGATAGACCAGACCCCCGTGCCGAGTTGGGGCTCGGCACGGGGGCCTGTTCCACGTTCCGCACCGGATGCGGAAAGAGGCGTCGGGCGCCCCCCTCCGAGGGGGGGCGCCCGACGCCTCTTGGTGCGGGTGGCCGCCGGCGGCTCAGATGCCCTGCCAGGCGGGCTTGTTGGCGTAGGCGTGCCGGAAGTAGTCGGCCAGCCTCAGCTTCGAGGCGGCGGCCTCGTCCACCACGACCGTGGCGTGCGGGTGCAGTTGCAGCGCCGAGGCGGGGCACACCGAGGCCACCGGCCCCTCGACGGTCGCGGCGACCGCCTCCGCCTTGCCCGCGCCGGTGGCGAGCAGCACCAGGTGGCGGGCGTCCAGGATGGTCCCGATGCCCTGGGTGATCACGTGGTGCGGCACCTGGTCGATGTCGTCGTCGAAGAACCGGGCGTTGTCGACGCGGGTCTGCTCGGTGAGCGTCTTGATCCGGGTGCGCGAAGCGAGCGAGGAGCAGGGCTCGTTGAAGCCGATGTGCCCGTCGGTGCCGATGCCGAGCAACTGGAGGTCCACGCCCCCGGCGGCGGTCAGCGCGGCCTCGTAGGAGGCGCAGGCTGCGGCGACGTCCTCGGCGGTGCCGTCGGGCCCGAGGAACGCCTCGGCGTTGATGCCGAGCGGCTCCAGCACCTCCTTGCGCAGCACCGAGCGGTAGGACTCGGGGTGGTCGGCGGGCAGACCGACGTACTCGTCAAGCTGGGCTATCCGGGCCCGCCCGACCTCCACCGCACCGGCCCGCACCTTCGCCTCCAGCGCGCGGTAGACGGGGAGCGGGGTGGAACCGGTGGCGACGCCGAGCACCGCGTCCGGCTTGCGGCGCAGCAGCGCCGCCATGGCCTCGGCGATGAGCTCGCCGCCTGCCGCCGCGTCGGGGACGATCACAACTTCCACGCTGGGCCTGCCGATCTGGAGAACGAACACGGACGGAACCACGATAGTGGTATAGACCAATCTAGCAGAAGTGCCCGGTCGCACGGGGGGCGAGCGGATGCGCCGCGGCGCGACCACGGCCGGAGCCGGGGAGCACCACGCCCCCCTGGACAGGCGCCCAGGGCGCTGGGGGAGTGGAATGGGAGGGGGCCCCACCCGCCCCGGAAGCCCGCCCGCCGGAGGGAGCCCGCATGACCGCCACCCCCGTCCCCGACCCCCAGCGCGAGCGGCCCGGCCGGATCATGTCCCGCGAGATGGCGGAACAGCCCGCCGTGCTGCGCCGCATCCTCGACACCGGCGCCCCCGCCGTGCAACGGGTCGCCGAGCGGATCGCCGCCCGGCGCCCCCGCTTCGTCCTGCTCACCGCCCGCGGCACCTCCGACAACGCCGCGCTGTACGCCAAGTACCTGCTGGAGATCCGGCGCGGACTGCCCTGCGGGCTCACCTCGATGTCCACCACCACCGCCTACGGGGCCCGCCCCGACCTGCGCGACGTCCTCGTCATCACGGTCAGCCAGTCCGGCGGCTCGCCCGACCTGGTGGCCTCCACCCGGGCCGCCCGCGAGGCCGGCGCCCTCACCCTCGCCGTCACCAACAACCCGGACTCCGCCCTCGCGGCGGTCTCCGAGTTCCACCTGGACGTCCTGGCCGGCCCCGAACGCGCCCTGCCCGCCACCAAGACGTACACCGCCTCCCTGCTGACCCTGTACCTCTTCGTGGAGGGCCTCGCCGGCGCGGACGGGGGCGCCGCACTGCCCCTGCCGGAGTTGGCCGCCCGGCTGCTGGACCGGCAGGCGGAGGTCCGGGCGCTGGCCGCCCGCTACCGCTTCGCCGAACGCATGGTGATCACCTCCCGCGGCTACGGCTACCCCACCGCCAAGGAGGCCGCCCTCAAGCTCATGGAGACCAGCTACATCCCGGCCCTGTCCTACTCGGGCGCCGATCTGCTGCATGGCCCGCTGGCGATGGTCGACAACATCTCCCCGGTGATCGCCGTCGTCACCGCCGGCAAGGGCGGCGAGGCCCTGCAACCCGTCCTCGACCGGCTGCGGGGCCGCGGCGCCGACCTGGTGGTCGTCGGCCCGCGGGCCCAGGTGGAGGCCGCGTCCGCCGGGTTCGTGCTGCCCACCGAGGACGTGCCCGAGGAACTCCAGCCGGTCCTGGAGATCATCCCGCTGCAACTCCTCGCCCACGAGGTCACCCTCGCCCGCGGCCAGGACCCGGACGCCCCGCGCGCCCTCGCCAAGGTCACCGAGACCCGCTGACCGCCGCCGGTGCGGGGGCGCCCCGGGGCGGCAAACGTCCCCCGGATAGCGTCGCCCCCATGATCGAGCCGTCCCCGCCCGCCCGCCGCACGAGACCCCGCGCCCCGCGCCCGACCCCGGGGGAGGGCACGCCGTGACGCTCTGGGAGATGGTCGCCGTCCTCGCCGCCGGGGCGGGCGCCGGCGCCATCAACGCCGTCGTGGGCTCCGGCACCCTCATCACCTTCCCCGTCCTGCTCGCGGTCGGCCTGTCCCCGGTCACCGCCACCGTCTCCAACGGCCTCGGCCTGGTCCCGGGCGCGTTGAGCGGCGCCTTCGGCTACCGCCGGGAGCTGGCCGGGCAGCGGGCCCGGGTGCTGCGCCTGGGGGTCGTCACCGGGATCGGCGCGGTCATCGGGGCCGCGCTGCTGCTCACCCTGCCCGAGTCGGCCTTCGAGGCGGTGGTGCCGGTCCTGGTCGGCATGGCGCTGGTGCTGGTCGTCCTCCAGCCCCGGATCAGCCGTGCGGTCAAGCGCCGCCACGAGCGCGCCGGCTCCCGTCCGCACCCGGAGGGCGGGGTGCCGCTGCTGGTCGGCATGGGACTGGCCAGCGTCTACGGGGGCTACTTCACCGCCGCCCAGGGGATCATCTACCTCTCGCTGATGGGCTCCCTGATCGACGACACCCTGCAACGGCTCAACGCCGTCAAGAACGTGCTCGCGGCGATCGTCAACGGGGTGGCCGCGGTCTTCTTCCTCTTCGTCGCCGACTTCGACTGGACGGCCGTGCTGCTCATCGCGGTGGGCTCCACGCTCGGCGCCCTGGCCGGGGCCGCGGTGGGACGCCGCATCAGCCCGACGGTGCTCCGCGCGGTGATCGTGACCGTGGGCACCGCCGCACTGGTCCAACTGATCGTGCGGTGAACGCCGGAGCGATCACTTCTCGCCAGCGTCGACCCCCGCCCGACAAACATGGGCCAACGCATGGACAGACGCGAATGGTCTAGTCCAGAATGGAAAACGATGGACCTCCGGGGACTCCCCGGGACCACCATTCCGTTCTCCCCGCACAGGAGGACGGTCGAGGAACCGGAGCTCTCTGCCCTGACTGCACCGGCTCCTCACCCAACGGCCGACCGGGACCGCACACCCGCCGGCCGGGTTTGCTCCGGGCTGCGGTGCCGGGAGGGTTGAGGGTCCCTCCCAGGCACCGTGGCCCGCGGGCCTTTCCGTGACCGTGCGCCCGCCGCCCCGCACGGCCGTCTTCGGACGTCGTCCCCGGGCCGTCGTGATCCGGCCAGGTACGCTCGCCCCGTGCCCTCCATGAACGATCTCGTCCGCCAGCACGCCGCCCTGTCCGACACGGACCTGGAGTGGCTGCACCTGCTGGTGTCGGAGTGGCAGTTGCTCTCCGACCTCTCCTTCGCCGACCTCGTGCTGTGGGTGCCCACCCGGGACGGCACCCGCTACGTCTCCGTCGCCCAGATGCGGCCCAACACCGGGCCCACCTCGTACCAGGACGACATGGTGGGCCACCTGGTGCCGCGCGGCCGGCGCCCGCTGCTGGACGTCGCCCTCGACGAGGGGCGCATCGTCCGCGAGGGGGACCCGGAGTGGCGCGAGGAGGTCCCGGTCCGGGTCGAGTCCATCCCGGTCAGCAGGGAGGGCCGGGTGCTGGGCGTCATCGCCCGCAACACCAACCTGCTGACCGTCCGCACCCCCTCCCGACTCGAACTCACCTACCTCCAGAGCGCCTCGGACCTGGCGCAGATGATCGCCGCGGGCTCGTTCCCCTTCCCCGGCCAGCAGGTCGACATGGACGCCTCCCCCCGGGTCGGCGACGGGCTGATCCGGCTGGACGCCGACGGGGCCGTGCAGTACGCCTCGCCCAACGCCCTCTCCGCCTACCACCGGCTGGGGCTCGCCGCCGACCTGGTCGGCCACCACCTGGGCACCACCACCGCCGAACTCGCCCCGTCCCGGGGGCCGGTGGACGAGGCCCTGGTGAAGATGGCCAGCGGCTGGGCGCCCCGCGAGTTCGAGATCGAGGGCAGCGGGGGAGTGATCCAGCTCCGGGCGATCCCCCTGAAACCGAAGGGCCCGCGCATCGGGTCCCTGGTGCTGCTGCGCGACGTCACCGAGCTGCGCCGGCGCGAGCGGGAGCTGATCACCAAGGACGCCACCATCCGGGAGATCCACCACCGGGTGAAGAACAACCTCCAGACGGTCGCCGCCCTGCTGCGGCTCCAGGCCCGCCGGATCGAGTCCGAGCGCGGCCGAGCGGCGCTGGAGGAGGCGGTGCGCCGGGTCGGCTCCATCGCGATCGTCCACGAGACGCTGTCCCAGAACCTCGACGAGCGGGTGGAGTTCGACGAGATCGCCGACCGGGTCCTCGCGATGGTCGCGGAAATCTCCCCGGGCAAGGTCACCGGCCGCCGCACCGGCCGCTTCGGCGTCCTCGACGCGGAGGTGGCCACCCCGCTGTCCATGGTCCTCACCGAGGTCCTCCAGAACGCCCTGGAGCACGGCTTCGGGCCGCTCGACACCGGCACCGTCGAGGTGTCCGCGGTCCGCGGCGGATCGGTGCAGGAGGCCCGCCTGCTGGTCACCGTCCAGGACGACGGGGTGGGGCTGCCCGAGGGCTTCGACCCGCACCGCTCGGGCAACCTGGGGCTCCAGATCGTGCGCACCCTGGTCGAGGGCGAACTGGGCGGCACCTTCGACATGGCCACGGCTGCGGAGGGCGGCACCCGGGTCACCCTGGACCTCCCGGTCCGCCCCCACCAGCCCCGGCGGGACCCCCGTCAGGCGTAGCCGCCGTTGCTGAGCAGCAGCTGCCCGTTGACCCACCGCCCCTCCGACGAGCAGAGGAACTCCACCAGCCGGGCGGTGTCCCCGGGGGTGCCCAGCCGGCCGAGCGGGGTCCGGCCGCGGACCTCCTCGCGGACCTCCTCGGACATCCAGCCGGTGTCGACCGGGCCGGGGTTCACCACGTTGGCGGTGACGCCCAGGGCGGCGTACTCCCGGGCGGCGGCCAGGGTGATCCGGTCCAGCGCGCCCTTGCTCGCCCCGTAGGGGACGTTGTCCACGGTGTGGTCGCTGGTCAGAGCGATGATCCGACCCGTTCCCGGCTGCGCCGCGAACCGCCGCCCGAACTCGCGGATCAGCAGCCAGGAGGCCCGCGCGTTCACCGCGAAGTGCCGGTCGAAGCTCTCGACCGTGGTGTCCAGCAGACCGGAGTCCACCGACTCGCAGTGGCACATCACCAGCGCGGTGACCGGCCCGAACCGCTCCTCGGCCGCGTCGAAGACCCGCCCGGCCCCCTCCGGGTCGGCCAGATCGGCCGGGATGCCGAGGCCGGCCGCCCCGTGCGCGGCCAGCTCCGCGGTGACCGCCGCGGCGGCCCCGGGCTCCGCGCCCCAGGGCATGCGCTCGTCGTAGGGGGTCCAGTAGGTGAAGGCGAGGTCCCACCCCGTCGCGGCCAGCCGGGCGGCGATCCCCGCGCCGATCCCGCCGGTGCGGCCCACCCCGGTCACCAGGGCCACGGGGCGGGGCGGACGGCCCGTCGCGTTCGGTTCGTCGTCATCGAAGTGCGTCACGGTCCGGGATCGTCGCCCGGGTCCGGACCGGAGGGCAAGGGATTTGTCGCCGCACCCCGATTCCCGTGGCGGGGGTGGGTGTCAGAGAGGCCCGGTCACGGGATATCTTGATGTCGAGACAATGCAGACGTGAAAGGGAGCAACGGTGACTGACTCGACCATCATCTACACCCACACTGACGAGGCTCCGGCCCTGGCGACGCACTCCTTCCTGCCGGTGGTCCGGGCGTACGCCGCGACGGCCGGGATCAGTGTCGAGAGCCGTGACATCTCTCTGGCCGGGCGGATCATCGCCAGCTTCCCCGAGCACCTCGAAGAGTCCCAGCGCATCGACGACGCGCTCGCCGAGCTCGGCGCGCTCGCCAAGAAGCCCGAAGCCAACATCATCAAGCTGCCCAACATCTCGGCCTCCATCCCGCAGCTGAAGGCGGCCGTCGCCGAGCTCCAGCAGCAGGGCTACGCACTGCCGGACTACCCGGACGACCCGAAGACCGACGAGGAGCGCGAGATCCGCGCCCGCTACGACAAGGTCAAGGGCAGCGCCGTGAACCCGGTGCTGCGCGAGGGCAACTCCGACCGCCGCGCCCCCGCCTCGGTGAAGAACTACGCCAAGACCCACCCGCACCGCATGGGCGCCTGGACCCCCGAGTCCAAGACCAACGTCGCGACCATGGGCGAGAACGACTTCCGCTCCACCGAGAAGTCCACCGTGATCGCCGAGGCCGGTTCGCTGCGCATCGAGCTGCTGGGCGAGGACGGTTCCACCACCGTGCTGCGCGAGTCGGTGCCCGTCCTGGCCGGCGAGGTCGTCGACGCCTCGGTGCTCCGCGTCGCCGCGCTGCGCGAGTTCCTGACGGCGCAGGTCGCCCGGGCCAAGGCCGAGGGCGTGCTGTTCTCCGTGCACCTCAAGGCGACCATGATGAAGGTCTCCGACCCGATCGTCTTCGGTCACGTCGTGCGCGCCTTCTTCCCGAAGACCTTCGCCCAGTACGGCGCTGCGCTCGCCGCCGCCGGCCTGTCCCCCAACGACGGCCTGGGCGGCATCCTGAAGGGCTTGGAGGCGCTGCCCGAGGGCGCCGCGATCAAGGCGTCCTTCGACGCCGAGCTCGCCGAGGGTCCGGCGCTGGCGATGGTCGACTCCGACAAGGGCATCACCAACCTGCACGTCCCGTCCGACGTCATCGTCGACGCCTCCATGCCGGCCATGATCCGCACCTCCGGCCACATGTGGGGCCCGGACGGCCAGGAGGCCGACACCCTCGCCGTGCTGCCCGACAGCAGCTACTCCGGCGTCTACCAGGTCGTCATCGACGACTGCCGCGCCAACGGCGCCTTCGACCCGGCCACCATGGGCTCGGTGCCCAACGTCGGCCTGATGGCGCAGAAGGCCGAGGAGTACGGCAGCCACGACAAGACCTTCGAGGTGGCGACCGCGGGCACGGTCCGCCTCGTCGACGAGCAGGGCAACGTCGTCCTGGAGCAGGCCGTCGCCGCCGGCGACGTCTTCCGCGCCTGCCAGACCAAGGACGCCCCGGTCCGCGACTGGGTCAAGCTCGCCGTCACCCGCGCCCGCGCCACCGGCGACCCGGCGGTGTTCTGGCTGGACGGCACCCGCGCCCACGACGCCGTGCTGATCGAGAAGGTCAACGCGTACCTGCCGGAGCACGACACCGAGGGCCTGGACATCCGGGTGCTCTCCCCGGTCGAGGCGACCAAGCTCTCCGTGGAGCGCATCCGCCGCGGCGAGAACACCATCTCCGTCACCGGCAACGTGCTGCGCGACTACCTGACCGACCTCTTCCCGATCCTGGAGCTGGGCACCAGCGCCAAGATGCTGTCGGTCGTCCCGCTGATGGCGGGCGGCGGCCTCTTCGAGACGGGCGCCGGCGGCTCCGCCCCCAAGCACGTCCAGCAGCTGGTCAAGGAGGACTACCTGCGCTGGGACAGCCTGGGCGAGTTCTTCGCCCTCGCGGCCAGCTTCGAGCACCTGGCGCAGGTCGCCGGCAACGCGCGGGCCCAGGTCCTCGCCGACACCCTCGACCGGGCCACGGCCACCTTCCTCAACGAGGACAAGTCGCCGACCCGCCGCGTGGGCGGCATCGACAACCGGGGCAGCCACTTCTACCTGTCGCTGTACTGGGCGCAGGAGCTGGCCAAGCAGACCGAGGACGCGGGTCTGGCCAAGGCGTTCGGTCCGCTGGCCGAGGCGCTGACCGCCGGTGAGCAGACGATCGTCGACGAGCTGATCGCGGTCCAGGGCAAGCCGGCCGACATCGGCGGCTACTACCAGCCCGACCCGGCGAAGGCGGCGGCCGTGATGCGTCCGTCGAAGACCTTCAACGAGGCGATCGCCTCCCTCGGCTGACCGTTCCGTTCCCGGGGTGTCACCCCGGGGAGCAGGTCCAGGTGCGGCCCCGCCCGGCTCAGGCCCGGCGGGGCCGTCCGCCGTACGGACCGCGGGGGCCCGGACACGACGAGGCGGCCGTCACGACCACCGAAGGGGTCGTGACGGCCGCCATCACGCGAGCCCCGGAACCTGGCCGGTTCCGGGGCTCGACGGAAGAACACTGCGGGATGACGCGCTGCGGCTCGGGAGGCGGGAGTTGCGCACGCGCTGTGCGCGCCGCCGGTGCCACGGCCCGTACGGGTGGCTGGGCGTCAGGCGGTGGCCTGTCGAGCCCGGTTGCGGGCGGCGCGGCGCTTCATTGCGCGGCGCTCGTCCTCGCTCAGGCCACCCCAGACGCCCGAGTCCTGGCCGGACTCGAGTGCCCACTGCAAACACTGCTCGATGACGGGGCAGCGGCGGCAGACGGCCTTGGCTTCCTCGATCTGCAGCAGCGCGGGACCGGTGTTGCCGATGGGGAAGAACAGCTCGGGGTCTTCCTCGCGGCAAACGGCGTTGTGACGCCAGTCCATGGCTGCTACCTCTCTTGGTGCTACTTCAGTGTGCTTGTGAATGTGAACGCTTTCACGAATCCCCCGACACGGGAAGGGCCTACACCGGAAAGTGACCCGGGGCGGTCCAAGGGTTCGAGGAGGGATTCGGGCTCTTGGTGGGGGCCGGTGGTGCGGCCCGTCCTGAGCGCCACGTAGAGACTCGCAAACCTCAGCTGCGGATACAACCCCTTCTGGAAAGTTTTTTTTGATTCCTCGGTGTCGACTAGGTCACAGCCGTACTTCCATGGGGTGGATCCTTGCCTAAACGTTCGAGTGCAAGGACTTTCGCACGTTCCGCTCACACAATCACACGCAGTGCACGGTCTACGCCTAGGAACGTCACGCTCGTGCGCAGTCCCAGGTGGTCTCCGTCCATCTGGAGGGGGAGCGGAACCTTCGAATGCAAGGTGAACTCATGGAGGTCGTGAAGGCTGGTCGCGTGCTTGCCGTGAGGGCCGCGCTGGGGGGACGAAGTGACCAATTGTGTGGCGTAGCGGGCGACGGCGGGGGTCGTCAGCCGGCTCAGCCCGAGCACGTCCAGTCCGGTGTCGAACGATGCCTTCGGTGCCGCGTAGACCGGGCGATTGCCGAGGTAGGTCCACGGAGCGGTATTGCAGACTATGGAGACGAGAAGATCTTCCACTGGTTCTCCACCCGGCTGTTCCAAGGTGATGGAACCGTGTCGGCGGTCCGCTCCGAGGAAATGCCGCAACACCTGGCGCAGATACAGCGCGTGGGTCGAACGCTTTCCCAACTCGCGCTGCTGCTCGACCCGTCCGATCACCCCGGCGTCGAATCCCAGGCCGGCACAGAAAGTGAACCAGCGCCCCGGAACCGCCTCGTCCGCGCTGCCCGGAGTGCCGACGGCGCGACCCAGCCCCACCGTGCGCTCGCTCCCCTGCTCGATCGCGCTCAACAGCGCGCCCGTCGCCTCCACGGCGTCGTTCGGCAGACCGAGTGCCCGCGCGAAGACATTGGTCGAGCCGCCGGGGACCACCGCGAGCCGGGGCGTGCGCTCCGGGGCGGGCGGCTGTTCGTCGTCCCCGAGGAGGCCGTTCACCACCTCGTTGACGGTGCCGTCACCGCCGAGCGCGACCACCAGGTCGACCTCGCCGTCCCGGGCCGCCCGCCGCGCCAGGTCCCGGGCGTGCCCGCGGTACTCGGTGGTCACCGCTTCCAGCTTCATCTCGCTCGCCAGCGCGTGGATCAGGACGTCACGCGTACGCGCGCTCGTGGTGGTAGCTGCCGGGTTGACCACGAGGAGTGCGCGCATGTCATGCAGGGTACCCAGCGCGGCGAGGCGCCCCCCACCCCGGGGCGGCGCCGTCCCGGCGTCCCGCCCGGCCCCCGCCCACCCGGCGCGGGCTACTCTGCTGGGGTGAGTGCTGAGCAGAAGTCCGCCCCGGGCGCACGCCCCGAAGAGGCCCCCGCGGGCCCCCGCCCCGGACGGTTGACCGCAGCCGCCGCCCTGACCGGACTGGAGGGTGTCGCACTCGTCGTCGGCGGGGTCTACGTGCTGGTCCGCGGGCTGACCGGGTCCGGCAGCGCAGGACAGGCCGCGATGGCCGGGCTGACGCTGGTGGCGCTCGCCGCGCTGCCGCTGATCGCCGCCCGCGGCCTGCTGGCCCTGCGGAGCTGGAGCCGCGGCCCCGCGCTCATGACCCAGTTGGTCGCCCTCCCGGTGGCCTGGACCCTGCTCCAGGCCGACAGCATGCTGATCCCGGGCGGCATCGCCCTCGGGGTGGCGGCGGTGACCACCCTGGTCCTCCTGGTCAACGTGGAGGCGACCGAGGCCCTGGGCATCACGCCTCCCGGCAGCGGGACGTAGCGCACGGCGCCCGAGCGGTCGCGCACCCCGGCCAGGGGCGCGCTCGCCGAGAGGTGCGCCGGGCTTGCGCGCCATCCGGAACGCCACGCCTGCGCCCCCGCACGCCGGAGCACTCGCGGTATGCATGACGGCGCCCCGAACCGAGTACGGTTCGGGGCGCCGTCATGCATACCGCGGGCTCACTCCTCGACGAGGAGCTTCTCGCGCAATTGGGCCAGGGTGCGGGCCAGCAGGCGGGAGACGTGCATCTGGGAGATGCCGACCTCCTGGGCGATCTGCGACTGGGTCATGTTGCCGAAGAACCTCAGCAGCAGGATGCGCTTCTCGCGCGGCGGCAGGTCCTCCAGCAGCGGCTTCAGGGACTCGCGGTACTCGACGCCCTCCAGGGCCTCGTCCTCCGCGCCCAGGGTGTCGGCGACCGCGGGCGACTCGTCGTCCGTGTCCGGGACGTCCAGGGAGAGCGTGGAGTACGCGTTCGCCGACTCCAGCCCCTCCAGCACCTCCTCCTCGGAGATCGCCAGCTTCTCGGCCAGTTCGTGCACGGTGGGGGAGCGCCCGTGCAACTGGGACAGCTCGGCGGTCGCCGTGGTGAGCGCCAGCCGCAGTTCCTGGAGCCGTCGCGGGACGCGCACCGCCCAGCCCTTGTCCCGGAAGTGGCGCTTGATCTCCCCGACCACGGTCGGCGTGGCGTAGGTGGAGAACTCGACGCCCCGTTCCGGGTCGAACCGGTCCACCGACTTGATCAACCCGATCGTGGCGACCTGCGTCAGGTCGTCCAGCGGCTCGCCCCGGTTGCGGAACCGTCGGGCCAGGTGCTCCACGAGCGGCAGGTGCATCCGGACCAGCCGGTTGCGCAGCTCCGCGTACTCCGGGCTGCCGTCCGGCAGCCCGCGCAGCGTGACGAACATCGCCCGCGCCGCGCTCCGGTCGCGCGGATCGTGCCGGCCCCGACCGGCGCCGGGTCCGCTCACGTCGCGCTCGTGTTCGCTCATGCTTCCCGCCCTCCCCCAGCTCCCGCTGGGAGGTGCCCCCGGTCGCCCGCCCCGGCCGGACGACGACTCGCGTGCGTCCGCGGTGCCGGGAGCGCCCGGCTGTGCCTGCTCCAACCCGGCGGCAGGGTCCGGCGCCGTCGCCGGCCCCGGCCGCCCGACCGGCTCCCGAGTTCCGTCGGTGCCGTCCTCGGGATGCGGCCTGGCCTGCTGTTCGGGGATGCCGCCCGGCGTGCGCGGGGCGGGTCGGCCGCCCGTGCCCCCGGCGGGCGGTCCCGGTGTGTCGTGTCCCTCGTCCCGCACCGGTCCGTCCCCGTTCCTCACGCCGGACCGGGTCCCGCGCCGCGTTGTTTGTAGAGGCTGATCGACACGGTCCGGTCCTCGGCCACGGTCGAGTCGACCTTGCCCGCGAGGGCCGACAACACCGTCCAGGCGAAGGTGTCGCGCTCCGGCGCGCGGCCGTCGGTGGTCGGCGCCGAGACGGTGACTTCCAGGGAGTCGTCCACGAGTCGGAACACACAGCTGAGGACGGAGCCGGGCACGGCCTGCTGGAGCAGGATCGCGCACGCCTCGTCCACGGCGATGCGGAGGTCCTCGATCTCGTCGAGGGTGAAGTCCAAACGCGCCGCGAGGCCGGCCGTCGCCGTCCGCAGCACCGACAGGTAGGCACCCGCAGCCGGCAGCCGGACTTCCACGAAGTCCTGGGTCCCGGGCTCTCCTGCGATCTGGGACACCCTCACCTCCAAGGTGGTACAAGCTCTTCGGGGCTCCGGGGGAGCACCCCCCGGGTAACGCGCAACATGGTGCAGCGGTGACGCTATCGCGCTCACGGCGCGGGTGTCCCGGGGACCCCGCCCCTCGGCATCACTCATCGTAAACACATCGGTACGCACAGTCGGTAGGGGTGGGTGGATACCGATGCGGTGACGGTCCGGCCGCCCGGCACGGCGCGTCGGGGTGTCGTACCCACGGCTCCGCCCACCGAACCGTCGACCGGGCGCTCGTCACACGAGGACGCAGTCGACGAAGCACCAGCGCCACCGCTCGCCGGGCTCGAACGTCCGCATCACCGGATGCCCGGTCTCCTCGTAGTGCCCCGTCGCGTGCCGCAGCGGCGAGGAGTCGCAACAGCCCACGTGGCCGCAGTCGAGGCAGATCCGCAACTGCACCGGGTTGGTCCCCGCGGCCAGACAGCCCAGACAGGTCCGACTCAAGGGTTCCGGTTCCGGCTGGGGCAACGCCGAAACGTGCGTGCACTCCTTCATGCTGGCCCAGGTTACTGATCCGCCCGGCCCCGTGGGGGACCGTGCGGTACGGCCCGGACCGGTCGCCGAGGACCGGCGCCGGCCGGGGAGCCGGACGAGAGGGGACCGTCATGGACGCGCTGTCGGTGGTCGGACTGGTCGCGGCGAGCACCGCGGTGGCGGGTGCGGCGCGCCGCACCCCGGTGCCCGCGCCCCTGCTGCTGGTCACCGTCGGACTGATCGCCGCCTACGTCCCCGGCGTCCCCGAGTTCACCCTCGACCCGCACGTCGTGCTGCCGCTGCTGCTCCCGCCGCTGCTGCACCTGGCCGCGCTGGAGAGTTCGTACCTCGACCTGCGGGCCAACCTGCGTCCGGTCGCGCTGCTGTCGGTGGGGTACGTCCTCTTCGCCACCGTCGCCGTGGGATGGCTGGCCTACCTGCTCCTGCCGGGGCTGCCGCTGACGGCCGCCCTGGTGCTGGGAGCGGTGATCGCACCGCCCGACGCGGTGGCGGCCACGGCCGTAGCCCGGCGGGTGGGCCTGCCGTCCCGGATCACCACCATCCTCCAGGGCGAGTCGCTGGTGAACGACGCCACCGCGATCACCGCCTTCAAGGTCGCCCTCGCGGCCGCGGTGGGGGAGGGCATGAGCTGGGCCGGCGGCGTCCACGAGTTCCTGCTGGCCGCGGTCGGCGGGGTCGGCGTCGGGCTGGTCCTGATGGTTCCGCTGCACTGGCTGCGCACCCACCTGCAAGAGCCGCTGCTCCAGAACACCCTGTCGCTGCTCATCCCGTTCGTGGCGTACGCGGCGGCCGAGCAGCTGGGCGCGTCCGGGGTGCTCGCCGTGGTCGTCGTCGGCCTCTACCTGGGGCACCGGGCCTGGCAGGTCGACTTCGAGACCCGGCTCCAGGAGGCCGCCGTGTGGCGGATGGTGTCGTTCATCCTGGAGTCCGCGGTGTTCGCGCTGATCGGCCTCCAACTACCGGTCGTCCTGCGGGGACTCGGGCCGGTCGGCGGGCCGGACGCGGCCTGGTACGCGCTGGTGCTGTTCGTGCTGGTGGTGCTCGTCCGCTTCGTGTGGTGCTACCCCGCCACCTACCTCCCGCTGTGGCTCTCGCCCCGGATCAGGGCCCGCGAGTCGGACACCGACTGGCGACGCCCGCTGGTGGTGAGCTGGGCGGGGATGCGCGGGGTGGTGTCCCTGGCCATCGCCTTCTCCATCCCGCTCACCGTGCACGGGGGAGGACCGTTCCCCGCCCGCAACCTGATCCTGTTCCTGACCTTCACCACCGTGATCGGCACGCTCGTGGTCCAGGGGCTGACCCTGCCCGGCCTGATCCGGCTGCTGAAGCTGCCGGGGCCGAGCCCGCAGGCCCGCACCCTCGCCGAGGCCGAGGCGCAGAACGCCGCCTCACGGGCGGCCGACGAACGCCTGGCGGAACTCCTGCGCGACCCGCGCAACGCCCTGCCCGAACCCCTCGTGGACCGGTTGCGGCTGGTGCTGGAGCGACGCCGCAACGCCGTCTGGGAACGGCTCGGCTCGCCCAACCCCGTCACCGGCGAGTCGGTCGACGGCACCTACCGCAGACTGACCCGCGAGATGATCGCCGCCGAGCGGGACGTCTTCGTCCGGCTCCGGGACGCCCGGGCGATCGACGACGAGCTGATGCGCACCCTGCTGCGCCGGCTGGACCTGGAGGAGGCGGCGGTGTACCGGGAGGAGGCCGACTGAGCGCCCCGTCACACGGCTTCGGGACCGGGACGACCGGTGACCACCGCGACCAACCGGGTGCCCGAGGGGAAGGCCCCCTCCTCGGTGAGCGACAGCAGCGCCCACAGCAGCTTGGCGACGTACAGGCGCTCCACCGCCAGCCCGTGCCGCTGCTCGAAGTCCGCGGCGAAGGCCCGCAGGTGCGCGGGGACCCGGGCGTACCCGCCGCAGTGGAACCGTTCGTCCAGGGACCAACGGCCGCGCGGCCCGCCGAACGCCGCGTGCTGGAGCGCAGTGGTGGCCCCGGCGAGGAACCCGCCGCCCACCACCGGTATGCCGAGGGCCCGTTGCCGGGGGCCCAGCCCCGCGGCGAGCCCGGCGAGCGTGCCCCCGGTGCCGCAGGCCACCGCGATCACGTCCGCCCGTCCCCGCAACTCCTCGCCGAGCGCCACGCACCCGCGCACGGCAGCGGCGTTGCTGCCGCCCTCCGGGATCACGCACGCCCCGTCGGGGCCGAGGCCGAACTCGGTCAGCAGCGCGGCGACCATCTCCGGCTCGGACGCACGGCGGTAGGTCGCGCGGTCCACGAACCGCAGCCGCATGCCCTCCGACGCGCACCGGGCCAGCGAGGGGTTCAGGGGGCGCCCGGCCAGCTCCTCACCGCGCACCACCCCGATGGTGGGCACCCCGAGCAACCGCCCGGCGGCGGCGGTGGCCCGCAGGTGGTTGGAGTAGGCGCCGCCGAAGGTGACCACGGTGCGGTCACCCGCCGTCGCGAGGTTGGGCGCCAGCTTGCGCCACTTGTTGCCCACCAGCTCGGGATGGATGAGGTCGTCCCGCTTCAGCGCGAGCCGTACGCCCCGGGCCAGGAAGCGCGCGTCCCGCAGCTCCTCCAGCGGCGAGGGCAACCGGGGGCCCAGGCGTTCCACCCCGGTACCCGCTTCTCCGCTCGCCCCTGTCACCTGCACATTCTCCCGCACCGCACGGCGCACCGGCCCGGGACCGCGGCCGAGCCGGGGAGCGGGCCCCGCGGCCCGGCCCCGCCCGTCCCGCCAGCGTCGATCAGTGCCGCAGCACCCCGTCCCCGTGCACGGCGATGTGCTGCTCCAGCTCCTGCACCGCGCGCTGGGTCGCCTCCGGGGTGCCGGTGCCGCGCCGCTCCGCGTAGTACGCCGCACCGAGCCGCTTCAGCAGGTCCGATCCGGCGCGCTGCGCCTGCACCTCGTCGAGCTTCTGCTTGCCCTGGGTGAGTCCCTGCTGGACCTGCTCCCGGGCGCGGTCGAGGAATCCCGCCATCGTGAACCACTTCCGTTCGTCGTGCCGCTCTGCGGCTGGTGAGCCTGTTGGTCGTCCGCTGATGTCGTCCTAGGTACGCGCATCAGGAGAACGCGTACCGGGATCTTGGAGTTCCCACACCTGCCCTGCGGACCCCGACTCACCCGATCGGGCGGGGGCGTGGCGCCGGCTTGACCGACGGCCGGGGAGGAACGGGTGACGGAACGGTTCGGCAAAAACCCGGAGCATGCCCCGAACGGCGGCTTCCAATCCCGCTCTTTTGTGTGATGGCACCGGGGTCCTCGGTGCTGAAAGGCTCCTCCCGCAGATCGGTGCACGCGTGTGGGAGGGCAAGAAGCATGTCGGTAGGCGAAGAGGTCCGCAGCGAACAGCCGCAGCGGAGCCTCGGCACCGCGGCCGCGCGGAACCTGGCCACCACCACCAAGTCGGCTCCGCAGATGCAGGAGGTCAGCGCCCGGTGGCTGCTGCGCATGCTGCCCTGGGTCGACGTGCAGGGCGGCGCGTACCGGGTGAACCGCCGGCTGAGCTACGCGGTGGGCGACGGCCGGGTCACCTTCGTGCAGACCGGCGAAGACGTCCGGGTCGTCCCCGCCGAACTCCGCGAACTGCCCGCCCTGCGGGACTACGCCGACGAGGGCGTGCTCGCGGACCTGGCCGACCGCTGCGAACAGCGCAGCTACGCCCCCGGTGACCTGCTCACCTCCTTCGGGAACCCGTCCGACGAGGTGTTCCTCCTCGCCCACGGCCGCGTCGAGCGGATCGGCGCCGGCCCCTACGGCGACGACGCCGTCCTCGACGTCCTCGCCGACGGCGCGTACTTCGGCGAGCAGGTGCTGACCGCGTCGGACACCATCTGGGAGCACACCGTCCGGGCCGCCACCCACTGCACCGTCCTCGTCCTGTCCCGGTCGGCGTTCCGCGGGGTCGTCGACCGCAGCGACTCGCTCCGCGCCCACCTCGACTCCCTCCGGGCCGCACCCGAACGGCACGCCAACCGGTACGGCGAACGCGAGATCGACCTCTCCTCCGGCCACGTCGGCGAAGCCAGGCTGCCGGGCACCTTCGTCGACTACGAACCTGCCCCCCGCGAGTACGAGTTGAGCGTGGCCCAGACGATCCTGCGGGTCCACACCCGGGTCGCGGACCTCTACGGCCGTCCCATGGACCAGACCGAACACCAACTCAGGCTCACCGTGGAGGCGCTCAAGGAGCGCCAGGAGCACGAGATGGTCAACGACCGGGAGTTCGGCCTCCTCCACAACTGCGCCTACGAGCAGCGCATCCAGCCGCACGAGGGTGCGCCCACCCCCGACGACCTGGACGAACTCCTCAGCCGCCGGCGCGGTTCCAAGCTGTTCCTCGCCCACCCGGGCGCGATCGCGGCGTTCGGCCGCGAGTGCAACGCGCGCGGGCTGGTCCCCGACACGGTGGACGTCGAGGGGACCCGGATCATGACCTGGCGCGGGGTCCCGCTGTTCCCCTGCGACAAGATCCCGGTCACCGCCGCCCGGACCACCTCCATCCTGTGCCTGCGCACCGGCGAGGACGACCAGGGCGTCGTCGGGCTGCGCCAACCGGGCATCCCCGACGAGATCGAACCGAGCCTGTCGGTGCGGTTCATGGGCATCGACCGGCAGGCGGTCACCTCCTACCTCGTCACCTCCTACTACTCGGCCGCGGTCCTCGTCCCGGACGCACTGGGCGTCCTGGAGAACGTCGAGATCGGCCGCCGGCGGTGACCCGCACCGGCCCGGCACCCGGGAACGGAGCCGACACCCTCGCCGCACCGGCCGTGCCGTCCCCCGCGCCGCCATCGACGGGCGCCGACGACGAGGCGACCGCGCTGCTGGAGGGGGCGCGGGCCGACGTCGACCCGGAACTGCGCCGGGCCGTGGACGCCATGCCCGGCCCGCTGCGCCGGGTGGCCCGCTACCACTTCGGCTGGGAGCGGGCGGACGGCACCCCCGCCACGGGCAACGCCGGCAAGGCCGTCCGTCCGGCCCTGGTCATGGCCGCGGTGCGGGCGTTCGGCGGCCGTCCGCAGGAGGCGGTGCGGCCCGCGGCGGCCGTGGAGCTCACCCACAACTTCACCCTCTTGCACGACGACGTGATGGACCGTGACACCACCCGCCGGCACCGGCCCACCGCCTGGACGGTGTTCGGCGTGCCGGACGCGATCCTCACCGGCGACGCCCTCGCCGCGGTGGCCGCACGGCTGCTCGCCGAGGACCCGCACCCGGCGGCGGCGCGGGCGGCGGCCCTGCTCGCCGGCTGCGTGGTCGAACTGTGCGCGGGGCAGCAGACCGACACCGCGCTGGAACGGCGGAACCCGGGCGAGGTGACGCTCGCCGACTGCATCGCCACGGCTGAGGCCAAGACCGGTGCGCTGCTGGGCTGCGCCTGCGCCATGGGCGCGCTGTACGCGGGGGCGGAGGAGGAGGCGGTGGCCGCGCTCGACGCCTTCGGCCGGGAGGCCGGCCTGGCCTTCCAGCTGATCGACGACGTGATCGGGATCTGGGGCGACCCCCGGCGCACCGGGAAGCCCGCCGGGGCGGACCTGTTGGTCCGCAAGAAGTCCTTCCCGGTGGTCGCCGCGCTCTGCTCGGGCACCGCGGCGGGCGCCGAACTCGCCGAACTGTACGCCGCCCCCGCCGGGTCCACCGGCCCCGACGACCTGGCCCGCCTGGTGCACGCGGTGGAGGCGGCGGGCGGCCGGGACTGGGCGCAGCACCAGGCCGCGGACCGGATGGGGCGCGCGGTGCAGTCGCTGGCGCGGGCGCTGCCCGGGCCGGAGTCCGCCGGCGAGTTGCTGTCCCTGGCCGAATTCGTCACCCGCCGCTCGGCGTAGCCGTGTTGCCCGCCCCGCATGACCCTCCGTCATCCGGCCTGGGGTTCAATGAGGTCTTCCAGTAGGGACGCGGTACAGGAGGCGGCGGCGTATGGGCGTGGGGATTCGGACCGGGGGAGCCGCGGACCGGGAGGCCGTGGTCCGACTGCTCGACGAGGGCTTCCGGGACGACCCGGTCAGCGGCTGGGTGTTCCCGGACGAGGAGGGGTTCCGCCGTGCGCACCCCCTGATGATGGAGGCGATCCTCGACATCGTGCTGGAGGCGGGTCGGGTGGACCTCACCGAGGACGGGGCCGCGGTCGCCCTGTGGCTGAGCATCCCCGAGGGCGGGCCCGAGGAGGGCGGGCCCGAGGAGGACGAGGACGGTCCGGCCCGGATGCGGGAGGCGGTCGACCCCGCCAACGAACGCATCGAGTGGATCGGCCGGCTGACCGAGGGCTGCCATCCGCAGCACGCCGCCCACGAGTACCTGTGGATGATCGCGGTGGATCCGTCGCGCCGGGGCGAGGGCCTGGGCACCGCCCTGATCCGCTCGGTCCTCGACCGCTGCGACCGCGAGGGCACGGCCGCCTACCTGGAGGCCAGCAGCGCCCGCAGTCGGGACCTGTACCGACGTCTGGGCTTCGAGGTCCGCGAGCCGGTCCTGGAGCTGCCGGACGGTCCGACGATGTGGCCGATGTGGCGGGAGGCCGCCGCTTGAGCCCTCGGGCCGAGGTGCCTACCGGGTGATGACGAAGGTGTACGCGGTGGCCGTGAGGGTGAGGACCGCGCAGACGGCCCAGAGGGCCCACCAGACGGCGGCGGGGTCGGTCGTCGTGAGGGCCAGACCGCCGGCGGCGACGCCGAGGGGGCCGGGAATGGTACGGACATAACGGGCCTTCATCGGCTCCCCTGCTCGATCGGGCTCTCCGGAGAACCGTGCTGGGCGGGGTCCGGCCGTGTCAAGCGGCCCCGAACGGTGGGACACGACGGGGGGCGACCCGTGGTGACGGGTCGCCCCCCTCGTGCCCCCGGTCGGTGCGCGTGGCACGGGCGCGGGGGCGGGAACCGGGCGGTTCAGCCCTGCTTGGTCTCCCAGAAGATCTTGTCGATCTGCGCGATGTAGTCGAGCGCCTTCTGGCCCGTCGCCGGGTCGGTGGACGCCTTGGCGGCCGAGAGGGCCTTCAGGGCGTCGTTGACCAGCTGGTGCAGTTCGGGGTACTTCTCGAAGTGCGGGGGCTTGAAGTAGTCGCTCCACAGCACCGAGACGTGGTGCTTGGCCAGTTCCGCGCGCTGTTCCTTGATGACGGTGGCGCGCGCCTGGTAGTGCGGGTCGTCGTTGCCGGCCATCTTGTCCTGCACGGCCTTGACCGACTCCGCCTCGATGCGGGCCTGGGCCGGGTCGTAGACACCGCAGGGCAGGTCGCAGTGGGCGCTGACCTTGACCTTGGGTGCGAATAGGCGGGAGAGCATGGAGCCGTCCTTCCTCGTGATCGTCTTCTCAGGTGGGACATTACTCCGTGGGAGAGGGCTTTTCGCGAGGGCCCCCTAGGGCCTAGGACGAAAGACCGGGCGGTTTTTCGGACCGGTGGCGTACGCGGGGGACGGACCAGGAGGTGTCTGATGCCGGAGACGGCACGGGAACGGGAATGCGGTGCGCAGTTCGGGCTGGCCGAGGTGGAGGGGCCGTCGATGGTGCCGACCCTGTACCACGGGGACCGGCTCCTGGTGCGCTACGGCGCTCGGGTGAAACCCGGGCAGGTGGTGGTGCTGCGCCACCCCCTGCAACAGAACCTCCTGATCGTGAAGCGGGCCGTGGCGCGCCGGGACGGCGGCTGGTGGGTCCTCGCCGACAACCCGACGGCCGGTGCGGACAGCACGGTCTACGGGACGGTGCCGGAGGAGTTCGTCCTGGGCCGCGTCCTCGCCCGGTACCGTCCGCGCCGGTCCGGGGGTCAGCGACCGCGGGCGGGTGTGCTCTCCTGGCTGCTGACCGCGGCGCGGCCGGTGTCCGCGCGCTCCGCCTCCCGGCGTTTGCGGGCGCGGTAGGCGGCCACGTTGGCACGGGTGGCGCAGCGGTCCGAGCAGTAGCGGCGGGAGCGGTTGGTCGAGGTGTCCAGGTAGGCGTTGCGGCAGGGCGCGGCCTCGCACAGGCCCAGCCGGTCGACGCCGAACTCGGTCAGGTGGATGGCGAGCCCCATCGCCGCGATGGCGGCGTAGCCGGCGGTGGCGTTCGAGGGGTGGTCGGCCAGGTGCATGTGCCACAGCGGGCGGCCGTCGTCGTCGCGGTGGTCGTGGCCGGAGACCTGGGGGCTCACCGGGAACTCCAGGAGCAGGGAGTTCAGCAGGTCCACCGCGAGGGTCTCGTCCCCCTGGTCGGCGGCCTCGAAGACCGCCCGCAGCCGGGAGCGCACTGAACGCAGCCGGGTCACGTCGGTGTCCGTGGCGCGACGGGCGGCCGACTGGTTGGCGCCGAACAGCTCCCGCACCGCCTCCACCGAGGTCAGCGAGTCCTCGCCCCGGACCGGCTCCTCGCTGTTGACCAGGCGCACGGCGTAATCCGAGTAATAGGCCAGTTCCACTTGTAGTCCTTACGGGTGCCGTCTATCGTCGGGACAGGTGCGGTGGGTAATGACTGCTCATCGCCCAAGGGTATTACGTTCATCGATCGATCCTCAGTGGCCGTACGGGCGAGGAAGGCGGACGACATGACCGGGACCACCACCGGGACCGACTGGCGGGCCTGGCAGGAGAGCTGGGACCGACAGCAGGAGTGGTACATGCCGGACCGCGAGGAGCGGTTCCGGGTCATGCTGGACGTGGTCGAGGCGGTCGTCGGGCCCGAACCCCGGGTGCTGGACCTCGCGTGCGGTACGGGGAGTATTACGGATCGGCTGCTGCGGAGGTTCCCGAACGCCCGAAGCACCGGAGTGGATCTCGACCCTGCGCTGCTCATGATCGCTGAGGGCACCTTCGCCGGGGACGACCGCGTCTCCTTCGTGACCGCCGACCTCACCGCGCCCGACTGGCGGGAGCGGTTGCCGTACGACTCCTACGACGCGGTGCTGACCGCGACGGCGCTGCACTGGCTGCACACCGGGCCGCTGGCCGCGCTGTACGGGCAACTCGCCGGGGTGGTGCGGGAGGGCGGCGCCTTCCTGAACGCCGACCACATGGTCGACGGCGCGACGCCCCGGATCAACGAGGCGGAGGCGGTGCTGCGCCGGGCGCGGCGCGAGGCCGCCCGGGCCGAGGGGGCCCTGGACTGGGCCGACTGGTGGGCCCTGGCGGCCGAGGACCCGGCGCTCTCGGCGGCCACCGCACGCCGGTTCGAGATCTACGGGGAGCACGCGGACGGGGACACGCCCTCGCTGGACTGGCACGTACGGGCCCTACGGGACGCAGGGTTCGCCGAGGCCCGGGGGGTGTGGGCCTCGCCCTCCGACGCGATGGTCCTCGCCCTGCGCTGACGACCGCCGGTCGCTCCCGCTCCGCCCGGCGGAGCGGGAGCGACCGTTCAGCGTGCGGTCACAGGACCTTCGACAGGAAGGACCGGGTGCGCTCGTGCCGGGGGTTGGTCAGGACCTCGCGGGGGTCACCGGACTCCACGACCACCCCGCCGTCCATGAAGACCAGCGAGTCGCCGACCTCCCGGGCGAAGCCCATCTCGTGGGTGACCACGACCATCGTCATGCCCGACTCGGCGAGGTCCCGCATCACGTCCAGCACGTCGCCGACCAACTCGGGGTCGAGCGCGGAGGTGGGCTCGTCGAACAGCATCAGCTTGGGGTCCATCGCGAGCGCCCGGGCGATCGCCACCCGCTGCTGCTGCCCGCCGGAGAGCTGCGAGGGGTAGTTGCCCGCCTTGTCGGCGAGGCCGACCCGGTCCAGCAACTCGTGCGCACGCTCCCGAGCCCGGGCCTTCGCCTGCTTCCTGACCTGGATCGGCGCCTCGATGACGTTCTCCAGGGCCGTCTTGTGCGGGAACAGGTTGAAGCGCTGGAACACCATGCCGATGTCACGGCGTTTGAGTGCGACCTCGGCGTCCTTCAACTCGTAGAGCCTGTCGCCCTTCTGACGGTAGCCGACGAGTTCCCCGTCCACGTACAGCCGCCCGGCGTTGACCTTCTCCAGGTGGTTGATGCAGCGCAGGAACGTCGACTTGCCGGAGCCGGAGGGGCCGATGAGGCAGAACACCTCGCCGCGCGCGACCTCCAGGTCGATGCCCTTGAGCACCTCGACGTTGCCGTAGGACTTGTGGACGCCTTCGGCCTTCACCATCGCGGTCATGCCGCGGCCCCCTTCCGGCCGGACAGGGAGAACACGTTCTTCTTGACCCGCTGCCAGGGCGTCGGCGGCAACTGCCGGCTGGAGCCCCGGGCGTAGTGCCGCTCGACGTAGTACTGGCCGACGCTCAGCACCGAGGTCATGATCAGGTACCAGGCGGCCGCCACGAACAGCATCTCCACGGGCGAGCCGGAGGTCTGTCCGATGTCCTGGGCGTATCTGAGCAGCTCGTAGTACTGCACCGCCGACACCAGGGAGGTCGTCTTCAACATGTTGATGACCTCGTTGCCGGTGGGCGGCACGATGACGCGCATGGCCTGCGGGATGACGATGCGGCGCAGCGTCTTGGAGTGGCTCATCCCCAGGGCGTGGGACGCCTCGGTCTGGCCCTCGTCCACCGAGAGCAGGCCCGCCCGGCAGATCTCCGCCATGTAGGCGGCCTCGTTCAGGCCCAGGCCGAGCAGTGCCGTCAGGAACGGCGTCATGAAGCTCGACCAGTAGTCCTTGTAGATGGGCCCGAGGTCGACGTACTCGAAGACCAGGCCCAGGTTGAACCAGACGAACAACTGGACCAGGACCGGGGTGCCCCGGAAGAACCAGATGTAGAACCAGGCGATGGACGAGGTCACCGGGTTCTTCGAGAGCCGCATCACCGCGAGGAGGATGCCGCCCACGATGCCGATAAGCATGGAGAGTGCGGTGAGCAGCAGGGTGCTGCCGACGCCCTTGATGATGCGGTCGTCGAGGAAGTAGTCGGGGACCGCACCCCAGTTGATCTTGCCCTGGGCGAACGCGTAGACGATCGAACCCAGCAGTGCCAGGGCGATGAGGGCGGCGACGTACCGACCGAAGTGCCGGACCGGCACGGCCTTGACGGCCTCCGGTCGGGGGGACGGCGGGGCCGCGGGGGCGCCGCCGTCCGTCTTGCCGATGTCAACGGACACGGTGTCTTGCCTTTCGATGCCGTGACGGCTTCAGCGTGCGGGGCGGCTCACTTGCCGCCGTTGACCACGGCCTTCTCGACGGCGCCCGCTTCGACGCCCCACTTGGCGATGATCTTGCCGTACTCGCCGTTGGCGATGATGGCGTCGAGCGCGGCCTTCAGGGCGTCCCGGAGTTCGGTGTTGCCCTTGGCCACGGCGATGCCGTACGGGGCGGCGTCGACCTGCTCGCCGACGATCTCGAAGTCCTTGCCGCCGCCGGAGGTCTTCACCGCGTAGGCGGCGACCGGGAAGTCCGAGGAGCCGGCGTCGGCGCCGCCCGAGCGCAGTCGGGTCTGGGCCTGGGCGTCGGTGTCGAACGCCTCGACGGCGAGCTTCTCGTCACCGCACTTCTCGGCCTGGTCCTTGGCGAGGTCGTGGGAGACCGTGCCGCGCTGCACGACGATCTTCTTGCCGCACAGGTCGTCCCAGGTGGCGATGGACTGGGTCTTGCCCTTGGGCGTGTAGAGGGAGACGCCCGCGTTGAAGTAGTCGACGAAGTCGACGCCCTCGCCGACCTTCTTGCCGGTGTCGCCGTCCACGCCGTTCTGCCGGTCCTTGGTGTCCGTCATCGCGGACATGGCGATGTCGTAGCGCTTGGCGCGCAGCCCCGTGACCAGGGTGTCGAAGGTGCCGTTCTCGAACGTGAACTTCACTCCGAGCTGCTTGCCGAGCGCATCGGCCACATCCGGGTCGATACCCGCGGTCTTGCCCGAGGCGTCCTTGAATTCGACCGGCGGATACGCGATGTCCGAACCCACCTTGATCTCACCCTTGTCCCGGATGGCCTGGGGGAGCTTGTCGGCCAGCGGTGCGGCGGCAGCACTGCTCTTGCCGGCGTCACCAGCGGGTTCCTCGGCCTTCTTCTCCTTCGTCTGGTCACCGCAGCCGGTCAGCAGCAGCGAGCCGGCGACCGCGATCGCACCGAACGCGACGAGCCGAGCCTGCCCGGACTTCGCAGCGAACGGGCGATGGGGGGAGCGAGCGGTCATGGTGAATCCTCCGGCGAGTGGGTGGGGTGCCGGTGGTCGGCGGGCACACACCTTCGGGTGTCGCGACCACGAGTGATTACGGCATCTTGCCATTCGTGCCTGGTCAAACAGCCCGTTACGCATGTCAAAATCGGATAACGGGCGGCCTCCGAAATGCGACAGGTCGGTACATCCCAGGCCGGATCTTCTGCGGGGTCGTTCTTCGTTCGCCGGAAAATCTTCGGCACCCCTCCGGGCCGGCCGATGCTCTTTGCTAGAGCAATGCGGGCGTCTATGGGTCTGTCATGTTCTTGTCCGTATATTCATGACATTCGCCTATGAGTCACATCACCGTCCGTCCCTCGACTCGTCCGCGAAGCCGTCCGTCCGGTATGAAGGTTCATCACACCCCCCACCAGGGGCTCAGGGCGCGCGTGCGGCGCGCCCGTCGCTCCGGGTCCGTATGCGTCACAGGCAGTAGCGCCGTCGAGGTGTTCCCACCCCGCGGCAGCGGATCCGGGCGGTGCCCGCCCACCCCTTTACCAGGAGTGGTCACCCTCAAACAGCAGAGAATTAAGGGGTAAGACAAGTGGCAGCGGAGATCGTCAATCCTCGCAGCGACAGTGACAGCGGTGTGTCCGGGGCCGACGGCGCCGCGCGCGGTCAGGGCGACGGGAAGTACGAGGGCGGCGCCGAACCCCTCGATTCGCTCGACCCCGTGTTCGCCCTGCACCGGGGCGGCAAGATGGCCGTCCAGGCCACCGTGCCCGTCCGCAACAGGGACGACCTGTCCCTGGCCTACACCCCCGGCGTGGCGCGGGTGTGCAGCGCCATCGCCGAACAGCCCGACCTCGTCCACGACTACACCTGGAAGTCCCAGGTCGTCGCCGTGGTCACGGACGGCACCGCCGTGCTCGGACTCGGTGACATCGGTCCCGAGGCGTCCCTGCCGGTCATGGAGGGCAAGGCGATCCTCTTCAAGCAGTTCGCCGGCGTCGACGCCGTTCCGGTGGCCCTCGCGACCACCGACGTGGACGAGATCGTGGAGACGGTGGTCCGGCTCGCCCCCTCCTTCGGCGGCGTCAACCTGGAGGACATCTCCGCGCCGCGCTGCTTCGAGATCGAGCGCAAGCTCCAGGAGCAGCTGGACATCCCCGTCTTCCACGACGACCAGCACGGCACGGCGGTCGTCACGCTCGCCGCGCTGCGCAATGCCGCGAAGCTGACCGGTCGGACGATCGACGAGCTGCGCGTGGTGATCTCCGGGGCCGGGGCCGCCGGGGTCGCCATCGCCAAGTTCCTGCTCGAAGCGGGCATCGGCGACGTGGCGGTCGCCGACCGCAAGGGCATCGTCAGCCGGGACCGGGACGACCTCAACCCGGCCAAGCGGGAACTCGCCGAGATCACCAACCGGGCCGGCCTGACCGGGAGCCTGGAGTCCGCGCTCGCCGGCGCGGACGTGTTCGTCGGGGTCTCCGGCGGCACGGTGGCCGAGGCGGCGGTGGCCTCGATGGCGGACCGGGCGTTCGTGTTCGCCATGGCCAACCCGGACCCCGAGGTCCACCCCAGCATCGCGCACAAGTACGCGGCCGTGGTGGCCACCGGCCGCTCCGACTTCCCGAACCAGATCAACAACGTGCTCGCCTTCCCGGGCATCTTCGCCGGGGCGCTCCAGGTGCGGGCCTCCCGGATCACCGAGGGCATGAAGATCGCCGCGGCCGAGGCCCTGGCCGCGGTGGTCGGTGACGAGCTCTCCGCCGAGTACGTGATCCCGTCGCCGTTCGACGAGCGGGTCGCCCCCGCGGTGACCGCTGCGGTGGCCGCGGCGGCCCGGGCCGAGGGCGTCGCCCGCCGTTAGGCCGGCCGGACCGCTAAGTCGGCCCGCCCGTCCACGTCCTCCACGGGGGCGTGGTGGCCGGTCCCGGAGGTCTCCGGGGCCGGCCTTCCTGCGTCCGGGGCGCGCTCCTGCCAGGGAGGGTGCTCCGCGTCACCCGGGTCGGGCGTTCCGGCCGGGCGCGCCCGGGCCTATCGTCGCGGGCATGTTCGCCGCCTACGCCGCACGCATCGACCGCGATCACCCCCTGGAGGGGCTGGAGCTGGGGGAGCGCCCCGCCCCCGTGGCCCGACCGGGCTGGACCACCGTGAACGTCCGGGCCGCCTCGCTCAACCACCACGACCTGTGGTCCTTGCGGGGGGTCGGGCTCGCCGAGGACCGACTGCCGATGATCCTCGGCTGTGACGCCGCCGGGGTGGACCAGGACGGCAACGAGGTCGTCCTGCACTCCGTCATCGGCCAGACCGGGCACGGGGTCGGACCCCGTGAGGGACGTTCCCTGCTGAGCGAGAAGTATCCGGGCACCTTCGCCGAGCAGGTGTCCGTACCGGAGTGGAACGTGCTGCCCAAGCCGGCCGGGCTCAGCTTCGAGGAGGCCGCCTGTCTGCCCACCGCCTGGCTCACGGCGTACCGGATGCTCTTCACCAACGCCGGTGTGCGGCCCGGGGACTCGGTGCTCGTCCAGGGGGCCGGGGGTGGGGTGGCCACCGCCGCGATCGTGCTGGGCAGCGCCGCCGGGCTCCGGGTCTTCGCCACCAGCCGGGACGAGGCCAAGCGGCGGCGGGCGGTGGAGTTGGGGGCGGTGGAGGCGCTGCCGCCCGGGGCCCGACTGCCGCGGCGGGTCGACGCGGTCATCGAGACCGTGGGGGCCGCGACCTGGTCCCACTCCGTCAAGTCGCTGCGGCCCGGGGGGACCCTGGTGATCTCCGGGGCCACCAGCGGCGATGCGCCCTCGCGCGCCGAGCTGACCCGGGTGTTCTTCCTGGAGCTGCGGATCGTGGGCTCCACCATGGGCTCCAAGGACGAGTTGGAGGACCTGCTCGCGTTCTGCGACACCACGGGGGTGCGGCCGGTGATCGACCGGGTGCTGCCCTTGGACCGGGCCCGGGAGGGCTTCGAACGGATGGCCGGGGGCGGGCAGTTCGGGAAGATCGTGCTGACCGTGTAGACCGCCCGAGCGGGCGCCGTCCGCCCATCGACCCGGTGCGTCACCTCCGGTCGGCGAGGGGAGCACCAAGGCCCCGGTGGACCGCCCGTCACCCCCGGAGGACGCGGCCCGCTCTCCGGGCCCGCGCTCGCGGCAGGCCGAGGGCCCCTATCGGGCGGAACCGGCGTCCCGTGCCTCGGGGCGCAGCACGCCGGCGATCCGGGCCGCGGCCGTGGACAGATGGTCCCGGACCTCGCTCAACTGCTCGGCCGTGACCCCGTGGTCCCGGGCCGTGTCCCGGACGTCGTCCCGGAAGCGGTCCAGGAGCCGTTCGAGGTCGCGGGCCGGATCACCGGAGGAGGGCTCCTGCGCCCACGGGGGTGCGAAGTCGACCGGGAAGTCGGGTGCGGCGTCCGTGTACGCCGGGCCCTCCGCCCCCGCCCGGCCCGCGGGAGGTCCATCGGCCCCGGAACGGTCGGCCCGGTGGGCTCGGTCGGCGGGGGGTGCGTCCGGCGTGCCGAACCGGCTGAACTCCTCCATCAGTTCGCTGAGCGCCTCGGGCACGCCCGTGGGCCAGTCGTCCGGGGGGACATGGGAGCGCACCTGGTCCTGGACCCGCTCGACGATCCGTTGGACCTGCTCCTGGGCGCGGGCCTGGGCCTCCTTGGCCAGTCGACGGGCATGCTGGGCCTCCTCGCGGGCCCGGCGGCTCTCGTCCCTCGCCCGTCGGGCCTGGTCCTTCCAGCCCTGCTTGGCCCGGGTGAAGTCCTCCTTCGCGCGCCGCCACGCCTCCGGGTCCCCGAGCACCCCCGCGAGGGGGTCGGAAGGGGCGGTGGTGCCGTGGCCGTCCGGCTCGTCCGCCGAGGGGTTCATCCGTCGGGCGGCCGTGCGCAGGTCGCGGCGCACGTCGTGGGCGGCGGCGCGCACGTCGTTGCGGATCTCCGCGGCGAGCTCGGCCACCGATGCGCGGATCTCCACCTCCAGATCGGCCAGCTCGCCGCTGCGGGCGGCCAGCTCGGCGCGGCCGGCCTCCGTGATCGAATAGACCTTGCGGCCGCCCTCGGTGGCGTGGGTGACCAGTCCCTCGGCCTCCAGCTTGGCGAGCCGCGGGTACACCGTCCCGGCCGAGGGCGCGTACAGCCCGCGGAAGCGCTCCTCCAGGAGGCGGATCACCTCGTAGCCGTGGCGGGGGGCCTCGTCCAGCAGCTTCAGCAGGTACAGGCGGAGGCGGCCGTGGGCGAAGACGGGAGGCACGTCACCGCCCCTTCCGACCGGTGCCGGTGCCGAGGGGCGCGGCATCGGGTGGGGGTGCGGTGACCGGGGCGCCGTGGCACCGCCGCTGCGGCGAGGTGATGGACCACTCGGTGGTGGTGGGCATGGTGCGGCCTCCCTTGACCCCGGGGCACGCGCCATATCGCGTCTCCCGCAATACACGATATATCGCAGGTGGTCGAGGTCAAAGCGGAGCGGCGGGGCGCTCACGCGCACGGCCATCCAGCGGCGTACGCCCCCGAGCGCCCCCCGCGAGGGGCGCACGGCGTGCTCGGGCGATCTGCCTTAGCGTGGGGGCATGCTGTCCGACGCTAACCCCGACACCGGCGCGCTCCTGCTGTGCAGGGCGGCGCCCGAGACCGTCACCGCAGCGGCCCGGCTGCTGCGGGAACCCTTCCGGTGCGTCGCCGCGGGGGACGGCTGGACGGCCCTGGTCCCCGGGACCGCACCCTGGGGGGACGGCGGGGACCCGGTGGAGCGGGTGGTCGCGGGCTGGGCCGGCGCGCTCGCGGTCGGCGGCCAGTGGGCCGTGGTGGCGCTCTGGTGGGACCCCGACCACAGTGGATTCCTGCTCGCCTCCGGTTTCCGCCGCCCGGTCGGCTTCGCCTGGCTCGCGGCCGGCACCCCGGTCGGCGAGGACGAGGCCGTCCACACCTTCGCGCTGCGGCTCGGCCTCGACCCGGTGCTCGACGTGCAGGCACTGGAGGAACTGGCTCGCCCGGACTCCGCGGCGGACGCACGGGCCCGGCTGATCGGGCTGGTCGCGGTGCTCGCCCGGACCGGAGTGGTCCTGCCGCCCGGGTTGGCCCCCGGTGCGCCCCTCGCCGAACTGTGGGCGCTCGCCGCCCGGTACGAGGTGGCGGCGGCCCACGGGTGGGCGCTGCCGGTGCGGGCGCTCTCGATGGCCCAACTCGCGCTCGGCGTGCCCATGACGGCGTGGGGCCTGAGGACCCGACGCGGGCCGTGGGTGGCGGCCGGGGCGGTGCTCCTCGCCTCCGGCGCGCTGGGGCTGCGCCGGACCCGCTGAGCGGCTGCCGCCGGCGCCGGCCGGCGGCGGTCCCGCAGGCCCCCGGAACCGCCCCTCCCCGACGACCCCGCTTCTCGCGCTAGTCGTCCTCGTCCTCGTCGTCGAGACGGGCCAGCCAGGTGGCCAGGCGCTCCACGGGGACCTCGAAGTCCGGATTCAGGTCGACGAAGGTGCGCAGTTGCTCGGCGAGCCACTCGAAGGTGACCTCCTCCTCGCCCCGCCGCTTCTCCAGCTCCTCGATGCCCCGGTCGGTGAAGTACACGTTCCACTCCTGGTCAGGACCCTACGTTGGTGCCTTCAGGGTAAGGCCCCGGAACGGGCGGAGGGCCCGGGTGTCACCACCCGGGCCCTCCGCACGGCTCATGCCGGAGGCGTCACGCCTCGAACACCTCGCGCACCAACTGCTCCTGCTCGGCCTGGTGCCGCTTGGCGGAGCCGACCGCCGGCGACGAACCGTGCGGGCGGGAGATCCGCCGCAGCCGCTCGTCGTGCGGGAGGTCCGCCCCGACCGCCAGGTCGAGGTGGTCGATCAGGTTCAGCGCGATGAACGGCCACGCACCCTGGTTCGCCGGCTCCTCCTGGGCCCAGAGGTACTTCTCCGCGTTCGGGTACTTGGAGATCTCCGCCTGGAGCTCCGCACCCGGCAGCGGGTACAACCGCTCGATGCGGATGATCGCCGTGTCGGTGATGCCGCGCTTGACCCGCTCGGCGTCCAGGTCGTAGTAGACCTTGCCCGCGCAGAAGACGACCTTGCGCACCGCCGCCGGGTCCACCGAGGCGTCCCCGATGACCGGGCGGAAGCCGCCCGTGGTGAACTCCTCCGTCTTCGACGCCGCGGCCTTGAGCCGGAGCATCGACTTCGGGGTGAAGACGACCAGCGGCTTGTGGTGCGGGTTGTGGACCTGCCAACGCAGCAGGTGGAAGTAGTTCGACGGCAGGGTCGGCATCGCGACCGTCATGTTGTTCTGCGCGCAGAGCTGGAGGAAGCGCTCCGGGCGGGCGGACGAGTGGTCCGGGCCCTGGCCCTCGTAGCCGTGCGGCAGCAGCAGGGTGACGCCCGAGGTCTGGGCCCACTTCTGCTCGGCGGAGGAGATGAACTCGTCCACCACGGTCTGGGCGCCGTTCACGAAGTCGCCGAACTGCGCCTCCCACATCACCAGGGCGTCCGGGCGGGCCAGCGAGTAGCCGTACTCGAAGCCCATCGCCGCGTACTCCGACAGCAGGGAGTCGTAGACGTTGTACCGGGCCTGGTCCTCGGTCAGGTACAGCAGCGGGGTGTAGTCCTCGCCGGTGGCCCGGTCGATCAGGACGGCGTGCCGCTGGCCGAAGGTGCCGCGGCGGGAGTCCTGGCCGGAGAGCCGGACCGGGGTGCCCTCCATCAGCAGCGAGCCGATGGCGAGGGTCTCGCCCATGCCCCAGTCGATGGTGCCGTCCTCGACCATCGCCGCACGGCGCTGGAGCTGCGGCAGCAGCCGCGGGTGCACGGTGACCCGCTCGGGGATGTTCACCTGGGACTCGGCGATGCGCTTGACGACCTCCTGGGAGATCGCGGTGCTCACCGCCACCGGGAACTCGGCCTGCGGCTCGGGGATGTGCACCTCGCCGGGCTGCGCGGTGGCCTCGCGGACCTCGGTGAAGACCTTCTCCAGCTGCCCCTGGAAGTCCTGGAGCGCCTGCTCCGCCTCCTCCAGGGTGATGTCGCCGCGACCGATCAGGGACTCGGTGTAGAGCTTGCGCACCGAGCGCTTCTTGTCGATCAGGTCGTACATCAGCGGCTGGGTGAACGCCGGGTTGTCGGTCTCGTTGTGCCCGCGGCGGCGGTAGCAGATGAGGTCGATCACGACGTCCTTGTTGAACGCCTGACGGAACTCGAACGCCAGCCGCGCCACCCGCACGACGGCCTCGGGGTCGTCCCCGTTGACGTGGAAGATCGGGGCCTCGATCATCCGGGCCACGTCCGTCGCGTACATCGACGAGCGGGAGGACTCCGGCGCGGCGGTGAAGCCGACCTGGTTGTTGACGACGATGTGGACCGTGCCGCCGGTGCGGTAGCCGCGCAGCTGCGACATGTTCAGCGTCTCGGCCACGACGCCCTGGCCGGCGAAGGCCGCGTCACCGTGCAGGGCCACCGGCAGGACGGTGAAGTCCGTGCCGCCCTTGTTGATGATGTCCTGCTTGGCGCGGGCGACGCCCTCCAGCACCGGGTCGACCGCCTCCAAGTGGGAGGGGTTGGCGGTGAGCGAGACCTTGATCTGCTCGCCGTCCAGACCGGTGAAGGTGCCCTCGGCGCCCAGGTGGTACTTCACGTCGCCGGAGCCGTGCATCGACTTCGGGTCGAGGTTGCCCTCGAACTCGCGGAAGATCTGCGCGTAGGACTTGCCGACGATGTTGGCGAGGACGTTGAGCCGGCCGCGGTGGGCCATGCCGATGACGACCTCGTCGAGGCGGGACTCGGCCGCCGAGTCGATGACCGCGTCCAGCAGCGGGATGACGGACTCGCCGCCCTCCAGCGAGAAGCGCTTCTGACCGACGTACTTGGTCTGGAGGAAGGTCTCGAACGCCTCGGCGGCGTTCAGCCGGCGCAGGATGCGCAGCTGCTCCTCGCGCTCCGGGTTGGAGTGCGGGCGCTCCACCCGGTCCTGGATCCACTTGCGCTGCTTGGGGTCCTGGATGTGCATGAACTCGATGCCGGTGGTGCGGCAGTACGAGTCGCGCAGCACGCCGAGGATGGAGCGCAGCTTCATCATGGACTTGCCGGCGAAGCCGCCGACCGCGAACTCCCGCTCCAGGTCCCACAGGGTGAGGCCGTGCTCGGTGATGTCCAGGTCGGGGTGCTTGCGCTGGCGGTACTCCAGCGGGTCGGTGTCGGCCATCACGTGGCCGCGGACCCGGTAGGAGTGGATCAGCTCGAAGACGCGGGCGGCCTTGGTGACGTCGTCGTCGTGCGAGGCGTCGATGTCCTTGAGCCAGCGGACCGGCTCGTAGGGGATGCGCAGCGCTTCGAAGATCTCGTCGTAGAAGCCGCTCTCGCCGAGCAGCAGGTTGGCGACGACGCGCAGGAACTCGCCGGAGGCGGCGCCCTGGATGACCCGGTGGTCGTAGGTCGACGTGAGCGTCATGACCTTCGAGATGCCGAGCTTGTTCAGGGTGTCCTGGGAGGTGCCCTGGAACTCCGCCGGGTAGTCCATCGCGCCGACGCCCATGATCACGGACTGGCCGGGCATCAGACGCGGCACGGAGTGGACGGTGCCGATGCCGCCGGGGTTGGTCAGCGAGACCGTGACCCCGGTGAAGTCGTCCATCGTCAGCTTGTTGTCCCGGGCGCGGCGGACGATGTCCTCGTACGCCTGCCAGAACTCGAAGAAGTTGAGCGTCTCGGCCTTCTTGATGGCCGCGACGACGAGCTGGCGGTCACCGTTCGGCTTGACCAGGTCGATCGCGAGCCCGAGGTTGATGTGCTCGGGCTTGACCAGGGTCGGCTTGCCGTCCTTCACCGCGAAGGAGTGGTTCATCGCCGGCATGGCCTTGATGGCCTGCACCATCGCGTACCCGATGAGGTGGGTGAAGGAGATCTTCCCGCCCCGGGCGCGCTTGAGGTGGTTGTTGATGACGATGCGGTTGTCGAACAGCAGCTTCACCGGCACCGCGCGCACGGACGTGGCCGTGGGCAGTTCCAGCGAGGCGTTCATGTTCTTCACGACGGCGGCCGAGGGGCCACGCAGCGTCACCAGCTCCGGGCCGGCGGGCGTTTCGGCCGCGGGCTTCGCGGCGGGCGCCGGCGCGGCGGCCTTGGCCGGAGCGCCCTGTGCGGTGGCGCTCGGCGCGGGGGCCGGAGTCGGTGCGGTCTGCGGGGCCGCAGCGGCCTTAGGGGCCGGAGCGCTGGGGACGGTCGCGGCCGGCGCGGGCTTCGCGACCGGTGCCTCGGGGGCGGCGACCTCCGCCGGAGCCGGGGTGGCAGCGGCCCCCGGCTTGTAATCGGCGAAGAAGTCCCACCAGGCACGGTCTACCGAGTTCGGGTCCTGGAGGTACTGCTGATAGATCTCGTCGACGAGCCACTCGTTGGCACCGAACGCGGCGGCAGGGCCCTGGCCCTGACCTGCGTGTTCGGTGGTGGGGGAGCTCGGGTTACTGGGGGACTGTGGCGACACGGCGGCAACCGCCCTCTTCCGCTTCACAAGATGATGGACAGCGGGAATTAAGGCTACGCCTTGCGGGGCCAGGAGTGCAGGCGGGACGGGTGATCCGTCGCGTAAGTCACACCGGAACCCGTGTTTCGGGGCGTGAAATGGCGGGAAACAAGCGGGGTTCCCGGTCGTGCGGGGGCAAATGCGCACGTCAGGGCGTGGCGGGGCGGTCGGTGGAGCGCGTCGTGCGCACCACTGCCAGCTCTCGGCCGTACTGGATCGTGTCAGCTCACTCGTTCATCAGGGGACGTCCGGAACCTGAACGGATTCCTTGCGGACGTGACCGTATGTGACGAGAACGTCTCCGGGAGCCGCCATGGCGCAGGGGGCGGTCCTGGTGATCTTCGGCCTGCCGACCCGAACCCTAACGTCAACCGGAGCCGCGGGACAGCCCCGGAAGGATGACCTGGATGCGGCAGCCCCGGGTGGACTCCGCGACCCCGATCCGGCCGCCGTGCAACTCCACCGCCCACCGGGCGATCGCGAGCCCGAGCCCGGTCCCGCCGTCGCTGCCCCCGGGGCCCACCGGCACGGTCGTCGGGAGCGCCGCCCCGCCCGCGGCGGGATCGGTGTAGGGCCCCCGGTTGAACCGCTCGAACACCCGGTGCCACTCCGACTCGGGGATGCCCGGCCCCTCGTCCACGACCTCCAGCGTCAGCGAGTCCGGGCCGGCGCCCCCGCGGGCCTTCACGGTGACCCGGCCGTGCGGGGGGCTGTGCTTGACCGCGTTGTCGATGAGGTTGGCGACCACCTGGTGGATGCGCTCCGGGTCCGCGTGCGCGGTGAGCTCGGGGGGGCACACGTCCAGGTGCAGGTGGACGTCGGTGCGGGTGTGGCTGCCGGAACCGGAGGCGAGGCCCCCGCGGGCCGAGGACACCATGTTGGCCTCCTTCAACACGCCCGACAGGTACGGCCACACCTCGAAGCGGCGGGCCTTCAGCGGGACCACCCCGTTGTCCAGCCGCGACAGGTCCAGCAGGGTCTCCACCAGCCGCCCCAGCCGCTCGGTCTGCTTGAGCGCGGTGCGCATGGTCTCCGGGTCGGCGGCCGACACCCCGTCCACCACGTTCTCCAGCACCGCCCGCAGCCCCGCGATCGGGGTGCGCAGCTCGTGCGAGACGTTCGCCACCAGCTCCTTGCGCTGGCGGTCCTGGGCCTCCAGGTCGTCGGCCATGCGGTTGATGGTGGCGGCCAGGTCGCCCAGTTCGTCCCCGCGGTCGTGGCCCCGCACCCGGCGGGTGTAGTCGCCGTGCGATATCGACCGGGCCACGGTGTTCATCTCGTCCAGCGGCGCGGTCAGCGAGTGCGCCACGAACTGGGTGATCAACAGGGTGGCGATGACCGAGAACACCGTGATGAACCGCAGTTCGGTCTCGGTGCGCACGGCGATCATCAGAAGTCCGGTGGTGATGAACACCGAGACCACGACCAGCGTGCCCAGCTTGGTCTTGATGGAGAACGGGCGCAGCCGGGGGGCGCCGGGGCCCTGCGGGCCGGGGGGCCCGCTCACGGCGTCGGGGTCTCCAGCGCGTATCCCACCCCGTGCACCGTGCGGATGCGTTCCGCCCCGATCTTGCGGCGCAGCGCCTTGATGTGGCTGTCCACGGTCCGGGTGCCGGAGGCGTCCGCCCAGTCCCACACCTCGGCGAGCAACTGCTCCCGGGAGAGCACCGCGCGCGGGGTGTTCGCCAGACACACCAACAGGTCGAACTCGGTCGGCGTCAGGTGCACGTCCCCGCCCCGCACCCGCACCCGGCGCTGGGCGTGGTCGATCTCCAGCTCGCCCAGGCGCAGCGTGCCGCCGCGGGGGGTGGTGGCCGCGAGGGCGGCCCGCTCCACGCGGCGCAGCAGGACGTGAACCCGGGCGGCCAGCTCCCGCATCGAGAACGGCTTGGTCATGTAGTCGTCGGCGCCGACCCCGAGGCCGACCAGCATGTCCGTCTCGTCGTCGCGGGCGGTGAGCATCAGCACCGGAACGGGCCGCTGGGCCTGGACCCGGCGGCAGACCTCTAGGCCGTCGAAGCCCGGCAGCATCACGTCCAGGATCAGCAGGTCGGGCTGCCAGGCCTGGGTGGTGTCGACGGCGGTGGGTCCGTCGCCCGCGGTCTGGACGAGGAACCCCTCCGCGCGCAGCCGGGCGGCGATCGCCTCGACGATCGTCGCGTCGTCCTCCACCACGAGCACGCGCCGCTGGGCGCCGGGCGACACCGGGGCGCCGCCGTGTTGAGTGGTGTGTGTCTGCTCCATCGCCCGCCCCTGACTGAGCCGTTGGGAATCCGTGGGGTGATCCCATGGTTGTGCCCGACGCGTGGTGATCGACGCGCCGGTTGCAGACTAAGGGCACGGAGCGTGAACAGGCTATCCAGTGCGGACGGCGAGGTGAACGACGTCCGGAACGCCCCGGGCGACCGGGATTTCCTGGGTACGGACCCCTTGGAACCCGGAATTCCGCAATGTTCCTTCAAAAACGGCGGAGGGTTGCGCGGACCAGATGGCGAGCACCCCGCCGGGGGCCAGTCGCTCGCGGCACAGGGCGAGGCCGGTGGGGGTGTAGAGCCCCTCGTTGTCCTCGGTGACCGTCCAGTCGGGACCGTTGTCGACGTCCAGGCAGAGCGCGTCGTAGCTGCGCCCGGCGGTGCGCAGGTGCTCCAGCAGACCGGTGTGGAGGACCTCGGTGCGCGGGTCGTCCAGGGCCGCCCGGGACAGCGTCGACAGGGGGGCGCCGGGGCGGTGCCAGTCGATGACGGCGGCCTCGCGCTCCACCACCGTGATCCGTCCCCAGCGGGGGTCGGCCGCGGCGTGCGCCAGGCTGAAGCCGACGCCCAGGCCGCCGATCAGGAGGTGTCCGCCGTCCCGGTCCAGCGCCGCCGCGGCGGCGTCCACGAGCAGTCGCTCGGACCGGCCGTCCGAGGTGTCCATCAGGAAGCAGCCGTTGGCGATGATCTGGAGCAGGTCGCCGTGGCGGCGCAGGACCACCTCGCCGTGGGGGCCCGTGCGGCGGTCCAGGACCTCCGGCTCCTCCGTGGGGCGGTGCGGGGGAAGGCTGTAGTGGTGCGGCATGCAGGCCATTGTGGCCCGGTCGGCGCCGGGCGCGGCCGGATGTCGCCGAACGGGTTCCGCTCTCGGCGAACCCGTCGCCGTTCGCCCGGGGAACAAACGGCACCCCCCATGCATTGAGTCAACACAGCTCAACTTGAATGCCGAAGGGGAGATCATGGCTGCTGAGTCTGTTGGTTCCAAGGGCACCGCGCTGTCGCTGCCCGTGCTGCCCCTCGACGACGAGGTCGTGCTGCCCGGCATGGTCGTGCCGCTGGACCTGAACGACGCCGACGTGCGCGCCGCGGTGGAGGCCGCCCAGGCCGCCGCCCGCTCCGCGCCGGGCAAGCCGCGGGTCCTGCTGGTCCCGCGGATCGACGGCACCTACGCCGGCACCGGCGTCCTCGGCACCGTGGAGCAGGTCGGCCGGCTCGCGGACGGCGACCCCGGCGCCCTGATCCGCGGTCGCGAGCGGTTCCGCATCGGCGCCGGCACTACCGGACCGGGCGCCGCCCTGTGGGTCGAGGGCGTCCGCGTCGAGGAGTCCGTGCCCGAGCCGCTGCCCGGCGCCGTCACCGAGCTGATCACCGCGTACAAGGCGCTGGCCACCAGCTGGCTGCGCAAGCGCGGCGCCTGGCAGGTGGTGGACCGCGTCCAGCAGATCGAGGACGTGTCCCAGCTCGCCGACAACTCCGGCTACTCCCCGTTCCTCACCGTGCAGCAGAAGGTGGCGCTGCTGGAGACCGCCGACCCGGTGGCCCGGCTGAAGCTCGCCGCCGAACAGCTCCGCGAGCACCTCGCCGAGCAGGACGTGGCCGAATCCATTGCCAAGGACGTCCAGGAGGGCGTCGACAAGCAGCAGCGCGAGTTCCTGCTGCGCCGGCAGCTCGACGCGGTCCGCAAGGAGCTGCGCGAGCTGAACGGCGACGCCGACGGCGAGGCCGAGTCCGACGACTACCGGACCCGGGTGGAAGCCGCCGACCTGCCCGAGAAGGTCCGCGAGGCCGCCCTCAAGGAGGTCGACAAGCTGGAGCGGGCCAGTGACCAGTCCCCCGAGGGCGGCTGGATCCGCACCTGGCTGGACACCGTCCTCGAACTGCCGTGGAACGAGCGCAGCGAGGACCGGTACGACATCGAGGGCGCCCGGGCGGTGCTGGACGCCGAACACGCCGGCCTCGCCGACGTGAAGGAACGCATCACCGAGTACCTCGCGGTGCGCAAGCGGCGCCAGGACCGGGGCCTCGGGGTCGTGGGCGGTCGGCGCGGCGGTGCGGTGCTGGCCCTGGTCGGCCCGCCCGGCGTCGGCAAGACCTCGCTCGGCGAGAGCGTGGCGCACGCCATGGGCCGCGAGTTCGTCCGGGTCGCCCTCGGCGGCGTCCGGGACGAGGCCGAGATCCGCGGCCACCGGCGCACCTACGTCGGTGCGCTGCCCGGCCGGATCGTCCGGGCGATCAAGGAGGCCGGGTCGATGAACCCGGTGGTCCTGCTGGACGAGATCGACAAGGTGGGCTCCGACTTCCGGGGCGACCCGGCGGCGGCGCTGCTGGAGGTCCTGGACCCGGCGCAGAACCACACCTTCCGGGACCACTACCTGGAGGTCGAGCTGGACCTGAGTGACGTGGTGTTCCTCGCCACCGCCAACGTCCTGGAGGCCGTCCCGGAGGCGCTGCTGGACCGGATGGAGCTGGTCCGCCTGGACGGTTACACCGAGGACGAGAAGGTCGTCATCGCCCGGGACCACCTGCTGCCGCGCCAGCTGGAGCGGGCGGGCCTGAGCGCCGAGGAGGTCACCGTCGACGAGGGCGCCCTGCGCAAGCTCGCCGGCGAGTACACCCGCGAAGCGGGCGTGCGCACCCTGGAACGGGCGATCGCCCGCCTGCTGCGCAAGGTGACCGCCCAGCACGAGCTCGGCGAGCGGGAGCTGCCGTTCACCGTCACCGACGGGGAACTGCGCGGGCTGCTCGGACGGCCGCACCACGTGCCCGAGTCCGCCCAGGACCCGGCCGAGCGGCGGACCGCGGTGCCCGGGGTGGCCACCGGCCTGGCCGTGACCGGCGCCGGCGGCGACGTCCTCTACGTGGAGGCGTCCCTGGCCGACCCGGAGACGGGCGCGGCGGGGCTGACCCTCACCGGTCAACTGGGCGACGTGATGAAGGAGTCGGCGCAGATCGCGCTGAGCTTCCTGCGCTCGCGGGGCGCCGAACTGGAACTCCCGGTCGGCGACCTGAAGGAACGGGGCGTGCACATCCACTTCCCGGCGGGCGCGGTGCCCAAGGACGGGCCCAGTGCGGGCATCACCATGACCACCGCCCTGGCCTCGCTGCTCAGCGGACGGCAGGTGCGCACGGACGTGGCGATGACCGGCGAGGTCTCGCTGACCGGGCGGGTGCTGCCGATCGGCGGGGTGAAGCAGAAGCTCCTCGCCGCGCACCGGGCCGGCATCACCACCGTGGTGATCCCGAAGCGGAACGAACCCGACCTCGACGACGTGCCCGCCGAGGTCCTGGAGAAGCTGGACGTCCACCCGGTGACGGACGTCCGTCAGGTCCTGGAGCTGGCGCTCACCCCGGCGACCCGGACCGCCGCCGAGGGGGTCCCGGTCGCGGCGTGACGACGCGCCCGGCCCCCGAGGCGGCCGAACGGCCCCTTCCCCCGCGGGAAGGGGCCGTTCGGCCGTCCGGGGTCAGCCCGTGGCGAGGGCCTGCACCCGGTCGAGGGCGCCGTTGAACCGGTTGTGGTCGCCGACCGTGGGACCGGTGGAGGTGTACTGCCACATGGTCTGCACGGTCCAGCCCGCCGGGAGCGGCCCGATGGCCGCCGCGTACCGGGCGATCCACAGCGGGTTCACCGCCCCGAAGGCGGCGGAGTCGCCGGTGCACTGCACCCACCAGTTGGTCGCGGTGTAGATGACCGGGTCCCGGCCGGTGCGGTGGCGGTAGCGCTGGGTGAAGTCCCTGATCCAGGTCACCATCTGGGTGGGCGTCTTGTCGTAGCAGGCGTCGCCGTACGGGTTCCACTCGATGTCGAGGACGCCCGGTAGGGTCCGTCCGTCACGGGACCAGCCGCCCCCGTTGTCCACGAAGTAGTCGGCCTGGGTTGCGCCGTTCGTGGTGTCCGGGGTGGCGAAGTGGTAGGCCCCGCGGACCATGCCCACCGCGTACGAGCCGTTGTACTGCTGAGGGTGGTACGGGTTCTTGTAGTACGTGCCCTCCGTCGCCTTGACGTAGGCCCAGCGCACCCCGCTGTCCCACAGCGTCGACCAGGCCACGTTGCCCTGGTGACTGCTGACGTCCACCCCCTCCGTCTGGACCACCCGGCTCTCCGGCGGCGTCCCGTGCCGGCCGTCGTGCGCGAGGACGCCCATCCCCATGTACGCCGAGCCGCGCGGCGGCACGGCCGGTGCGACGGACTCCGCCGCGGGCTCCGGGTGCTCCGCGGGGCCGTCGGGTTCCGTGGGCGCGGCGGGGACGGGCTCTCCGGCGGCGGCCGGCGCGCCCGGCTCGTCGGCCGGCGGTCCGTCCGCCGCGCCCGCCGCCGGGGCGGGCAGCAGGACCCCCACCGTCAGCAGCAGGGCGGGCAGCGGACGCCGCACCCACCGGCGGGCGCGGGAACGGGAGCCGGAGCGGGGACGGAACGGGGTAACGGGTCGGTGCACGGCGGGGCCTCCAGTCGGACCGGGGAGAACGGGCTGGAGTTCCAGGAGTACGGCGCCGGCCGCCGGTCCGCGCGTCGAGCGCGGCGGGGGAGCGACCCCGGGAGCGGGACTGCGAAATACTGGGCGGGGCCGCGGCGTCGCGGCGCGGCCCGGGAGCGGGCACGAGCACGGACACCGGGAACGGGGACACGGGGCATGGGAACGGGTGTGGACGAGAAGCGGAAGGGCGCGCCTCCCGGGGACGCGGACGGCGCAGCCGCGACGGCGGGGGGTTCCCCCGGCGTCGCGGACGCCGCGGAGCGGGTGCGGGCGGAGTTCCCGGCGCTCGAACGGGAACTGACGGTGTTTCTGCGGCGGGCGCGGGCGGCCTCCGGGGAGATCGCCCGGGCCGTGCACCCGGAGCTGGAGCCGGGCGCGTACGGGCTGCTGGTCCGCCTCGACGAGAGCGGGGTGCTGCGGGCGACCGACCTCGCGGGGTACGTCGGGGTCGGCAAGGCGACCATGAGCCGACAGCTCAAGGCCCTGGAGTCGCTGGGCCTGGTGAGCCGGGAACCGGACCCCGCCGACGGTCGGGCGTCGTTGATCCGTTTGACTGACACCGGACGGACCCGGGTGCACCGGGTCCGCGAGGCGCGCCGCGCCCGGTACGTCAGCCAGCTGACCGACTGGTCCCCCGCCGAGGTCGCCGAGCTGGCCCGGCTGCTGCACCGGCTGAACGAGTCGACCGCGGGCTGAGAGCGGGCGGTCGGGGCGCCGCCGGGAGGTCGTCGACCTCCCGGAGGGGGACCGGTTGCTGCGGGCCGGGCAGCGGTACCCGTTCGCCACGGAGTACGACCCGGACCACCGCTTCCACACGGTGATCCCCGTCCACGGCGACCGGCTCGTTCCCGAAGGGGAAGCCCCGGCGCCGGGCGTCGCGGACGTGAACGGTGACGGGCGGTCCACGACGTCCGAGCGGTGGGAGATCGCGGTGCGGGACCAGACGGACCCGTCGGCGGCGCCCACCGAGCCGGACCCGACCCGGGAACCGTTTCCGGCCCCCTCCTGACCGGGACCGTCGAACGGCCTACAGCACCACGTACCCGGCGGTCGCGTCGTCGTGCTGCTTGCCCGCGGCGGGGCGGCCCCCGGCCGTCTCGGCGGCACGGACCTGTTCCAGCAGCACCCCGGGGCCCTGCTTGGCGAGCACGTCCAGGCACTCCGTCCAGTCCCCGAGCCCCAGTCGCTCCACCCAGCGGGAGGCCCCGTCGGTCAGCGCCGCGAGCGAGCGCACCGTGGCGCGGGGCCACTGGCCGGCGACGGCGCGCGCGGCCACCTCCGGGTCGGCGGCGGCGGTGAAGAAGCCGCCCTCCTTGTTGCGCAGCAGGGCGTCGGTGGCCTCGGCGGAGCGCAGCACCTCCCGCGGCGCGCGGTCGAGCCGGTCGTCCAGCACGGCCTGGACGACCCCGTCGACGCGTTCGGCGAGCAGCACGGAATCGGACAGCACCAGGTACTCGATCCGGGCCGTGTCCCACCGCGCGAGGACCACCGTGGCTTGCGGTGTTCGCACGTGAGAAAGGTCACAAGTCTGACCGTGCGCATTCGCAGTCCTACGGATTGCGTGCGAAAGGACCTCCCGCAGCGTCAGATCAGGGTGCAAAACGGACAGTTCGCCGAGCGCTCCGCCGAGCCGTGCGGTGAACCAGGGGACGCCGTGCACGCATCCGTCCTCACCGGATGGCGGAGTGACGCCGTCGAGGACGACCAGCGTGCCGCCTTGTCCGCAGGCGGGTGAAGCCGCAGAGACGAAGTCCTCGTTGGGGCGGTCGGGGTCACCGGGGAGGGTGGCGAATTCGATGCGCATCGGGCCAGTCTGCACGAGCCGCCATCGATGCCCACGAATCGGTGGCCGGGGTGACGCAGGGGTGAACGGGGGTCAACGGTGCGCCGGTAGTGATGCCGGAGGCGCTGCCGGATTTGTGGAAAAATGATCTGTTCCGTCGAAACGCGGTGGGGCATCCTGCCAAACCCTGCCGATCACGTCCAACCGGCGCACCACATCCCCCGGGTGACCCGTGCCAGGGGAACTTGCCGCTCAACTCCCGGTCGATGTTCACTCCTTCGGGTGGCGGGTCCGGCGATGCGCAACCACTCTTCACCGGCGCTGGAATGGTCGGGTCCGAATCCGGCGGACCCCGGTGGGCTGAAGGTCCGTCACCCGGAGCCATGCCTGCCGGAACCAGTGGGTAGTCGACTCAGAATGCGAGCACCGGTGCAGAAGATGCGGCCTCGGCGCAAAGGCGGGCGGACGGCCTCGGAGCGGGGCGCGGTTCCGTCCCCGTCCGGTCCACCCGGGGCGCCGCCGCGGGACCCCTCCGGCACGTCGGACCCCGCGCCCCCCGCGGGCAGCGGCGTCCCGACGGTGCCCGAGCCGCCTGACGGGGGCTCACCACCCGGTCCACCGGGCAAGCGGCGCGCCCGGGTCCGCAACCGACTCCTGATCTCGGTCACCGTCGTCGCCGCCGTCGTCGCGGGCGCCGGCGCGCCCGCGCTGCTCACCTCCGCGGGCGAGCTGCGCGAGGCGCAGTCCCTGGTCACCGACGCCGAACACGCCCGCCGGGGCAGCTCCCTGGCCCATGCGCTCGCCGAGGAGCGCGACGAGGTCGTCGCCTTCATCGCCGCGGGCCGCCCCGAGGGCAAGAGACTCTCCGAGCAGCGCAGCGCCCGGGTCGACCGCCGGGTGCAGGAGCTGCGCCCCGACGCCCCCGCCGCCCTGCGCGAACAGTTGGACGCGGTCGCCGCGGCCCGCCGTGCGGCCCTCACCGGCAAGGGCAGCGCCCTCAAGGCCCACGAGGCGTACGCGGAGGTCATCGCCGAGCTGCACCGGCTCGCCGAGGACGTCGCCGAGCGCACCCCGCCGTCCGCGGCCCCCGGCGCCCGGGCGCTGACCGACCTCGACCGCGCGGTCGAACAGGCCTCCGCGGCGCGCGGGCTGCTGGTCGCGGCCCTGAGGGTGCCCCGCTCGACCACCACCCAGATCAACCCCGTCACCGGGGCCGTCGAGACCGTCATCGAGGACACGGGCGCGGACGCCGCCAAGCGACTCGAACTCAGCACCGCGGGTCAGCTCGCCCACCACCGCTCCCGCGCCGCGCTCGCCGACTTCCGCGAGGTCGCACCGACCGCGGACCTCGCCTCCTACGACGCCACCGTCAACGGCGCCGAGGTGACCTCCGCCGAGCGCCACCTGGGCCGGCTCACCGACGAGGCCGCGTTCAGCGCCGCGGACGCCGCGCTCGATCCCGCCGAGGTGGCCGCCGCCCTCGCCTCGCGCGTCGACCTGATGCGGAGCGCCGAAGCCTCCCTTGCAGAGGCCCGCCTCGCCCGCCTGGAACGGCTGCGCGACGACGCCGTCACCGACCTGGAGATCCGGGTGGCCCTGCTCGGGGCGCTGTTGCTGGTCGCGGTGGGCGTCTCGATGGGCACGGCCCGGTCGCTGACCCGGCCGCTCGCGGTGCTGCGCCTGGGCTCCGCCCGGCTGGCCGCCGACCCGGCCGCCGAGGAACCCGTCGCCTTCACCGGGCGCAACGACGAGTTCGCCCAGGTGGTGCGCTCGGTCAACGCCCTGCACGCGCACGCCCTCGCCCTGCACGAGCGGCTGGTGACCCTGGAGGACGACCGCAAGCACCTCATCGGCGAGCGCACCACGATGGCCGACCGCACCGCACGGCTGCGCACCGAACTGGCCGAGGCCGCCGGCCAGCTCGAACGGGTCCGGCACAGCATCCAGGGCACCTTCGTGAACCTCGCGCTGCGCACCCTCGGCCTGGTCGAGCGCCAGCTCGCGGTCATCGAGGGTCTGGAGGAGCGCGAGCAGGACCCGGACCGGCTCGCCACCCTCTTCCGCCTGGACCACTTCGCCACCGTGATGCGCCGGCACAGCGAGAACCTGCTGGTGCTCGCCGGTGCCGACCACGGTCACCAGCACCCGGGGCCGGTGCCGCTGGTGGACGTGGCGCGGGCCGCGGTCAGCGAGATCGAGCGGTACGAACGGGTCCGCATCACCTCGCTGCCCCCGCACGCGCACATCGCCGGGTTCGCCGCCGACGACCTCAGCCACCTGCTCGCCGAGCTGATGGAGAACGCGACCTCCTTCTCCCCGCCGGAGACCTCCGTCGAGGTCTCCGGCTGGCTGCTGGAGAACGGCGAGGTAATGCTCTCCGTCCAGGACGAGGGCATCGGCATGGCCGCCGAACGGCTGCGGGAGCTGAACGTCCGCCTCTCCGAGGCCGACGCCCGGGACCGGATCACCGGGCCCGAGGCGGAGGAGGGCCTCGGCCTCGGGCTGTACGTCGTGGCCCGGCTCGCCCACCGCCACGGGGTGCGGGTCCAGCTGCGCGAGCAGAAGCAGGGCGGGGTCACCGCCGTCGTGGTGCTGCCCAAGGGGATGCTGGCCGCCGAGCCCGCCGCGGCGACGGCACTCCCGCCGCCGGTGCCGCGGACCACCGGGGCCGGGACGACGCTGCGGCTGCCCGGCTCGGAGGCCGAGGCCAACGCCAACGTGCTGGGGAGCCGGGCGGACCAGGGCGCCCCGGATCCGCTGATCACCGCGGCCGAGGAGGCCGTGCGCCGAGCCGGTGCGGCGGCGGAGCGGGCGATGGACGGACCGTCGACGCATCCCGAGGCTCCCCCCGGGACCGGCGACCGGCCCGTCGAGACACTCGCCGAGACGACGATGGAGCTGACGCTCCCTCCGGTTCCGCAGCCTCCCGGGGCGCACGGCTTGGGAGGCGACCCGGTGGGGCGCGCCGGTCGGGGCCCGGGACACCACACACGGGCCCGGGACGAAGCCCCCGGTGTGACGACGGCGCCCGATTCGCCGTCCACGCCGGCGCGCGATGCACGAACCGCGCCGGCGCACACACCGTCAGAACCGCCTGCCGCGCACCCCGTGCGCCCGGCCGACGGGACCACCGCGTCCGCCGTTCAGGGGGACGCGCCCGCGAGGACACGCCTGACCGACAAAGGGCTGCCCAAGCGGACACCTAGGATCAGTGAGCCCGTGACCGTGGCCCAGCCCAGAGGAGGGGGCGTCGACGCCGACGCCCTGCGGCGCAAGCTCGGGGGCTTTCACCAGGGGGCCGCAGCCGGTCGCCGGGACGTCGCCGCCGAGATCGGCGGGGCACCGGCGGGACCGTCCGGAGGCGGCGGAGGAACACAGGGGGACACAGTCGAGGAGGGAAGCAGTTGACTGCGCCCAGCACATCGTCCGGTACCACCACCACTTCGCCCCGCACCGCCCCGCCGGGCCGCACACGCCCCGGCGGCGGCGCCGCGGGGGACGGAACGGCCCGGGGGCACGGGCTGAGCCCCGAGGCCCGCAACCTGCACTGGCTGCTGGAGAACCTGGTCGAGGAGGTGCCCGGTCTGCTGTCGGTGGCGGTCGTCTCGTCGGACGGTCTGCTGTTGCTCTCCTCCGACCCCCGGCACGCCGAGGACGCCGGGCGGGCCGGAGCCGACCGACCCCAGGGGCCCCGGGGCTCCTCGGCCGACCTCGCCACCATCGTGTCCGGGCTCGGCAGCCTCACGCTCGGCGCCGCCAAGCTGATGGACGGCGGCGGGGTGAAGCAGACCGTCATCGCCATGAGCGGGGGCAGCCTGATGGTGATGTCCATCAGCGACGGCTCGCTGCTCGGGGTGCACGCCACCGCCGACTGCGACATGAGCATCGTGGCCTACCACATGGCCCTCTTCGTGGGCCGTGCCGGCCATGTGCTCACCCCCGAACTCCGCAGCGAACTGCGGCAGTCGATGGAGGCGCGGCCCGCGGTCGAGGAGTGCGCCGAGGTGCCCCGCCCGCGGGGCCCGCAGGACTTCGGCTCCCACACCGCCGGGAGCGCCCAGTGACCGCTGCCGGTCCCCCTCCCTCCGTGTCCTCCCACCCGGCGGACCCGGCCGGCCCGGGTGCCGGGCCCACCGGCAAGCTGCCGGTGCGGGGCGCCGACAAGCGTCCGGCGCGGGTGCGGCCGTACTCCCTGACCGGGGGGCGCACCCGGTTCGGGCACGTGCTGCTGGTGGAGACGTTCGTCGCCGCGCTGGAGGCGCCCGAGGAACGGCGGGAGCTGCCCAACGGCTCGCTGGAGACCCGGGTGATGCCCGAGATGCGGGCCATCGTCGAACTCTGCCGACGGATGCGGACGGTCGCCGAGATCGCCGCACTGCTGAAGATGCCGCTCGGCGTGGTGAGGGTGCTGCTGAGCGACCTGGCGGATCAGGGCAAGATCCGTGTATATGGAACCGGTCACGGCCCGGGACAGCCGGACCGCGCACTGCTGGAAAGGGTGTTGAGTGGACTCCGTCGCCTCTGAACCGTTGCCGTCCGCCGAGGTCGACGACGAGCCCCTCAAGGCGTGGCAGACGGACCGCACCCGGGCCCCGGTCGCCACGAAGATCGTCATCGCGGGCGGCTTCGGGGTCGGCAAGACCACCCTGGTCAAGGCCGTCTCGGAGATCGAACCCCTCCAGACGGAGGCGTTGATGACCGAGGCCAGCGCCGAGACCGACGACCTGTCGGCGACCCCGCAGAAGACCACCACCACGGTCGCCATGGACTACGGCCGCATCACCCTCGACGACGACCTCGTCCTGTACCTGTTCGGCACGCCCGGGCAACAGCGGTTCTGGTTCATGTGGGACGACCTGGTGCGCGGCGCGATCGGCGCGGTCGTCCTCGCGGACACCCGCCGGATAGCCGACTGCTTCCCCGCGCTCGACTACTTCGAGAGCTGCGGACTGCCCTACGTGGTCGCGGTCAACCACTTCGACGGCAGCGAACGCTTCGACGAGGAGGACGTGCGCGACGCGCTCACCGTCCCCGCGCACGTCCCCATCCTGATCATGGACGCTCGGCGCCGGATATCCGTCGTCGAAACGCTGCTGGCCCTGGTTCGCCAGGCCCTGGAGTACAGCCCCGCCTAAAGCCGCCGGTGCCGGAAGCGGGCAACCCCCGCTCCGTCCCCGGACGTTCCGTGGTCCAGAGGTTCAACAGGAGAACGCTCGTATGCGGAGAATACTGATAGTCGGAGCCGGCCAGTCCGGACTCCAGCTCGCCCTCGGCCTCCAGTCCCGGGGGTACGAAGTCACCCTCATGTCCAATCGCACGGCTGACGAGATCCGGTCCGGTCGGGTCATGTCCACGCAGTGCATGTTCCACACCGCGCTCCAACACGAGCGCGACCTCCAGCTCAACTTCTGGGAGTCCCAGGCCCCCCGCATCCAGGGCCTCGGCGTCTCCGTCGCCGGTCCCCCCGCGGACGGCACCGAGGACGGCCCCCGCTCCCGCGCCGTCGACTGGGTCGGCCGACTCGACGGACACGCCCAGTCCGTCGACCAGCGGATCAAGATGGCCGGCTGGATGGACACCTTCGCCCAGCGCGGCGGACAACTCGTGATCCACGGCGCCGCCGTCTCCGACCTCGACTACTTCGCCCGCACCTACGACCTCGTACTCGTGTCAGCGGGCAAGGGTGAACTGGTGTCGATGTTCGAACGGGACCCGGAGCGCTCCCCCTACGCCGAGCCCCAGCGGGCCCTGGCCGTGGCCTATGTGCACGGCCTCGGGGTGCGGCCCGAGCACCCCGACTACGACGCGGTGCGCTGCAACCTGGTGCCGGGGGTCGGCGAACTGTTCGTGATGCCCACGCTCACCCTCTCCGGGCGGGCCGACATCCTCTTCTGGGAAGGGCTGCCCGGCGGCCCCGCCGACGTCTTCCGGGGCGTCCGGGACCCCGCCGAACACCTGGCGCTCACCCTGGAACTGATGGAGCGCTACACCCCCTGGGAGTACGCCCGGGCCACCAAGGTGGAACTGACGGACGCCCACGCCACCCTCGCCGGCCGGTACGCGCCCACCGTACGCCGCCCGGTCGGCACGCTGCCGGGCGGCGGCCGGGTGCTCGGCGTCGCCGACGTGGTCGTCGCCAACGACCCCATCACCGGTCAGGGTTCCAACTCCGCCGCCAAGTGCGCCGCCTCCTACCTGGCGTCGATCGTCGAGCACGGGGACGCCGAGTTCGACGAGGCGTGGATGCAGTCCGCCTTCGACCGCTACTGGCAGACCGCGCACCACGTCACCCGGTGGACCAACGCGATGCTCGCGCCGCCGCCGGACCACGTGCTGGGCCTGATCGGCGCGGGCGGCCAGCTCCAGCCGGTGGCGGACCGGATCGCCAACGGGTTCAACGACCCGGCCGACTTCGACGACTTCTTCTTCGAGCCGGACAGGGCGGACGCCTACCTCGCCCAGGTGGCCGGCTGACCCCGCCGTCCGGCCGGTGCCGGGTCGCCGACGTCCTCGTTAGGGTCGGGGCGTGAGCAGACACGTTCCCTTCCGACGCCTGCACAACTTCCGCGACGCCGGCGGCCACCGCACCTCCGACGGCCGCACCGTGCGGCTGCGGACGCTGTGGCGGTCCGACTCGCTGGGCAAGCTGTCCGCCGACCCCCCGGGGTCGGCGGACCCGGACGGCGACTGGCAGCGGTTCCTCTCCCTGGGCGTGCGCACGGTCATCGACCTGCGGTACCCCTGGGAGGTCGAGGCCCGGGGACGGGTGCCCGCGCACCCGTCCCTGACCTACCTCAACCTGAGCGTCGAGCACCGCCCCTACGACCAGGAGGCCCAGGGCCCGGAGGTCGAGATCGGCCCCTACCTCGCCGAACGGTTCCTGGAGGTCGCCGAGGACGGGGTCGGGGAACTGCGCACCCTGCTGACGACCCTGCGCACCGGCGAGGGCCCGTTCGTCGTCCACTGCGCCGCGGGCAAGGACCGCACCGGACTCGTCACCGCGCTGGTCCTCGCCCTGCTCGACGTCCCCGAGGACCGGATCGTCGACGACTTCGCCCGCACCGGGCTCGCCACCGGGCGCCTCCTCGACGACTGGCGCGCCGAGCACCCCGGGCGCGAACCCCGCTGGCCCGGCTACGGCCGGGCGCCCGGCGAGGTCATGGCCCGCTTCCTCGCCGGACTCACCCGGCGGTACGGGTCGGCGCGGGGGTACGCGGAGCAGCGGCTCGGGGTGACCGAGGAGCACCGCGCGGCGCTGCGCAGCCGCTTCCTGGAACCGGTTCAGCTGGTCGCGGGGGCCGGGCCGGAAGCCCCGTAACCCGCGTCGGAGCCGTCCCGGGCCCCCGCCGGCAACGGCGGCGGCAGGTAGGCGGCCAGCGGTGCGGCCCCGGGGTCGGGCCGGACCGCGCCCAGCACCGGGTTGGCCGTCAGCGGCGAGACCTTCACCTTCGCGCCCGGCCGGGGGGCGTGCACCACCAGCCCCCCGCCCAGGTACAGCCCCACATGGGTGGCCCCGGGGAAGTACACGACGAGGTCACCGGGGCGCAGCCCGTCCAGCGGCACCCGCGACAGCCGGTCCCACTGCTCCTGACTGGTGCGCGGCAGCGTGCTGCCCGCCGCCTCCCAGGCCCGGGAGGTCAGCCCCGAGCAGTCGAAGGAGGCGGGCCCCTCGGCGCCCCAGGCGTACGGCTTGCCGATCTGCGCCACCGCGTACCGCAGGGCCACCGCCCCGCCCGCCGAGGGCGTGCGCTCCGCGGCGGGCGCTCCGGGTGCTCCGCCCGCGGGCGGAGCCTGGGTGGGAGCGGAGCCGGTGGCGGCGGTCGCCTCCAGCCGGCCGAGCGCCGCGAGTTGCTCCGGGGTGAGCGAGGCCAGCAACTCCTCGACCTCGTCCAGCCGTTCGCCGACCGCGTCCCGTTCCCGGGCGTGCCGGTCGGCCACCGTCTGCTGTGCGTCCAGCGCGGCCCGGGCCCGGCCGGCCAGCACCGCGGCGGACCGTTCGTCGGCGGTGAGCCGGGCGATGGCCGCCACCCAGTACCGGGCCGCCCGGTCCCTCAGCTGCCCCTCGGTGAGCAGCCGATCGGGGTCACGGGCCGTCAGCAGCCGGAGGTAGGGGGCGAACGGGTCGCCGCCCCGGTACTGGTCCCTGGCCAGCGATCCGGCGACGGTCCGGCTCCGGTGCAGCTCGCCGCGGGCCTCGGCGAGGCGGGCCTGGAGGGTGCCGACCTCCTGCTGGTGCCGTGCCAGCTCCGCCGCGGTGGCCCGCAACCGGTCGGCGGCGTCGTCCGCCTCCCGGAAGAGCCGTTGCAGGTCGGCCAGGAGCACGGAGACCGGCCGCTCGGGCGGCTCCGGCACCGCGGCGGCGGTGACCGGGCCGAGGGACGCGGTCAGCGTCCAGGCGGCGACCGTCGCCACCGCCGCCCTGACCGCCCGCACCGCACGCCTTCCTGACATCGCGTCACCTCCGGCCCGGGGGCGCCCCGTGCGCCCCGCAGGGGGAGCCTGCGGGCGTCCCTCGCCCCCCGCGCGCCGGACTGGGCGGAAAGGAGCAGTGCGGTCACCCGGAGTCGGTACCCGGCCCCCGGCGCCGGACGGCCGGCTTGCTCCAGGGCCACCGCGGGCCGACCGGGCCGCCGTCGGGGTCGTACTCGTACTTCCACCCCCGGTGCAGGACCAGGCGCCGGCCCCCCTGCACGGCGACCCGCCGGTAGACGAGGACCGTCGGCGGCTCGCCGTCCGCGCCCGGCACGGGCACCTGGTAGACCTTCGGGGGGTGGCCGGTCGGGCCCACCAGGACCGGGAGCACCCGGCCGTCGAGGGGGCCGCCGACGAACGGGGTGTCTTCGCTGCGCACGTCACGCAGTGTCGCATCCGCCCGGTCCGTCCCGGGCGACCGCCCGTTCCCGATCACCTCTTGTGACTGTTTGACCACTTGAGTTGCACATTTCCGATGAAGAAGGGCAAGAAACGGAAAACCGCTGACCAGGTGACGGCAAGGCTTGCGGAAAGCCGGGCAAAGGCCGGGAACCCGGGGGTGATCAACTGGCACCATGACGCGCATGAACGAAGCCGCCGCCTCCGCGGACCGCCGCGCAGCCGCCCGCGACAGCATCGACGCACTCGCCCTCGGCGACGCCTTCGGCGAGCGGTGGTCCCCGCTGCTCCGCGAGCGCCCGCAGGCCGTCGAGGAGATCCGCGGCCGTCGGATGCCGCGCGAGAAGGAATGGCCCTGGACCGACGACACCGCCATGGCCCTGGCGGTGCTGCGGGTCCTCGACGCGCACGACGCGATCGACCCGGTGGCCCTGGCCACCGCCTTCGGCAGCGCCTACGCGGCCGATCCCGACCGCGGCTACGGCGCCGGGATGAGGGAACTGCTGCCCCGCTACGTCGAGCACCCCGGGACCTGGCGCGAAGCGGCCGCCGCCCTCTTCGACGGCCGGGGCAGCCTCGGCAACGGGGCGGCGATGCGGGTGGCACCGCTCGGTGCCTGGTTCGGCGACGACCTCGACCGCGTCGTCGTCGAGGCCGAGCGGTCGGCCCTGGTCACCCACGCCCACCCCGAGGGCGTCGCGGGCGCCGTCGCCGTCGCGGTGGCCGCCGCCCTCGCCTCCCGGGCCCGACTGACCGTCGCCGCGGTCGCCGAGCGCACCCCGCCCGGCGCGGTCCGCGACGGGCTGCTCGCCGCCGACCGCCTGCCGTTCGCCACCGAACCCCGGCGGGCCGCCGAGGAACTCGGCAGCGGGGTCCTGGTCCGCGCCGACGACACGGTGCCGTTCGCCGTGTGGGCCGCCGCCCGCCACCCCGACGACCTGGTCGCAGCCCTGTGGGCCACCGCCGAGGGCCTCGGCGACTCCGACACCACCTGTGCGATCACCGCGGGCGTCGTGGGCGCCCGCACCGGCACCGTCAGCGTCTCCGAGGCATGGCGCAAACGGCGCGAGGCGCTCCCGGAGTGGGTCGGCGTGCCCACCGCGCCCTGACCCGGCGACCAGCCCCTACGCCTCCACCGGCATCCACCACGACAAGCTCGACCTCCCGGTGCCGTTCCCGGTGCACGTCGACCTCACCGCGCTCCACCCCCGCCGTCCCGGGACCGCCTGACCTCGGACGCCAGGGCCGCCGCCATCACGGCCCGGGCGATCGGGGCCGCGTCGCCGCCGCCGCTGATCTCCCCGCGGACCGCCGAGGCGTCCTCCACCACCACCGCGACCGCCACCGCCGGTCGCGGGCTGTCGTCGCCCTGCGCCCAGGAGACGAACCAGGCGTAGGGCACGCCCGCGTTGCCCACCCCGTGCTGTGCGGTGCCCGTCTTGCCGCCGACCGTCGCGCCCGGGATCGCGGCCCGCGTTCCGGTGCCCCCGGTGACCACCCCCTCCATCAGCTCCCGCAGCTGTGCGGCGGTGCGCGGGTCCATCGCCTGCCGGGCCGGGCGGGGCGGGGCCGTGCGGACGGTGCTGCCGTCCGCGGTGGTGGTGCGCTCCACCAGGTACGGGGTGCGGGCCGTGCCGCCGTTCGCCACCGCCGCCGCGACCACCGCCATCTGGAGCGGGGTCGCCCGGGTGTCGAACTGGCCCACCGAGGAGAGCGCCAACTGGGCGGTGTCCATGTGCCGGTCGAAGGTGCTGGGCGCCACCGCGAACGGGAGGCGCACCGCCGGCTCGTTGAAGCCGAAGTCCCGGGCCGCGCCGACCATCCCGGCCAGTCCCACCCGGGCCCCGAGCCCCGCCAGGACCGTGTTGCACGACCAGGTGAACGCGTAGCGCAGGGAGGCGCCCGCGCAGCCGTCCACCGCGTTGGTCAGCTCCTTCGTGGTGCCCGGCAGCCGGTACGGGTCGGGGACCGAGGTCGGCTCGTCCAGGTCCCGGACCACCCCCGACTCCAGCGCCGCCGCGGCGGTGACCACCTTGAAGGTGGAGCCCGGCGGATAGGTCTGCCGGACCGCCCGGTTGAGCATCGGCTGGTCCGGGTCGGCGTTCAGTTCGCGCCAGGCCCGGTCGACCGCCGGACCGTTGCCGGACAGCACTCCCGGGTCGTAGGAGGGCGAGGAGACCAGCGCCAGCACCCGGCCGCTGTCCGGTTCCACCGCGGCCACCGCGCCCTTGCGGCCGGCCAGCGCCCCGTACGCGGCCCGCTGCGCCGCGCCGTCCACGGTGGTGACGACCCGTCCGCCGGGGCTGCGCGAGCGGGTCAGCTCCGGCCAGAAGGGCAGCGGGGCGAGCAGCGGATCGGTGCCGGCGAGGGTGCGGTCCTCCGCGTGCTCCAGGAAGGTCGTCCCGTACGTCTGGGAGGAGAAGCCGGTCACCGGGGCGTAGAGCGGGCCGTTGCGGTAGGTGCGTTCGTGGCGCAGGTGCTCGTGGGTGTCCTTCGAGCCGGTGACCGGTTCGCCGTCCACCAGGATCGCGCCGCGCGGCTGGGCGTAGCGCTCGATGGCGCCGCGACGGTTGGCCGGGTCGTCGTCCAGCGCGCCGGCCTCGACGAGCTGCACCCGGACCGCGTTGACCAGCAGCGCGGCGAGCAGCAGCAGGCACACCACGCCGGCGTGCCGGGCGCAGCGCCGCAGGGTGCGCGGGGGGCGGCCCGGCGCGGTCACGGCGTCGGCTCCGCGGGGACCGGGCGGCGGGCGGAGTCGCTCAGCCGGATCAGCAGGGCCACGATGATCCAGTTGGTGACCACGGAGGAACCGCCCTGGGCGAGGAAGGGCATCACCATGCCGGTGAGCGGGATCAGCCCGGTGACGCCGCCGGCGATCACGAAGGACTGGAGGGCGAGGATGGTGGAGAGCCCCACCGCGAGCAGCAGCCCGAAGGGGTCCCGCAGGGCGAGGCCGGTGCGGAAGCCGCGCTCCACCACCAGGGCGTACAGCAGGATCAGCGCGGACAGTCCCGCGAACCCCAGCTCCTCGCCGGCGGTCGCCAGGATGAAGTCCGACTTGGCGGCGAAGCCGATGAGGACGGAGTCGCCGAGGCCGAGCCCGGTGCCGGTGAACCCGCCGGCGGCGAACGCGAAGAGCGACTGGGCGAGTTGACCCGGCCCTTCGCCGGCCTCGATGGAGGCGAAGGGGTGCAGCCAGTCCTGGACGCGGGTGTGCACGTGCGGTTCCAGCCAGCCCACCGCCACCGCGCCGGCCGCGGCGAGCAGCAGGCCCACCGCGATCCAGCCGGTGCGGCCGGTCGCCACGTACAGCAGGGTGACGAAGAGGAAGAAGAACAGCAGGGAGGTGCCCAGGTCCCGTTCGAGGACCAGGACGAGCACGCTCAGCGCCCAGACGGTGACGATGGGCCCCAGCACCCGCCCGGTGGGGAGCGGCAGCCGCCACGCCCGCCGTCCGGTGTACGCGAGGGCGTGTCGGTGGGCGGCGAGGTAGCCGGCGAAGAACAGTGCCAGCAACACCTTGGCGAACTCGCCGGGCTGGAAGGAGAGTTGGCCGACCCGGATCCAGATGCGGGCGCCGTTCACGGCGGGGAAGAAGATCGGGACGATCATGAGGAGGAGCGCCGCGGCCATGCTGAGGTACGCGTAGCGCTGGAGCACCCGGTGGTCGCGCAGGGCGAGGACGACCACCGTGAACAGGGTGACGCCCAGGGCCGACCAGACGAGCTGGGCGGGGGCCGCGCGGTCGCCGGGGGTCTCCAGGTCCAGGCGGTGGATGAGGACCAGCCCGATGCCGTTGAGGAGGACCGCGATCGGCAACAGCAGCGGATCGGCGTGGCGGGCGCGCCACCGGACCGCCAGGTGCGCCAGCAGGGCGAGGGCGCCGAGCCCGACGCCGTGGCCGAGGACGCCCGCGGGGACGGTGCCGGTCCGGCCGAGCCCGGCGGCACAGTGGCCGAGGACCGGCAGCAGGACCGCCGGGACCAGCAGGGCGAGTTCGGTGCCGCGCCCCCGCGGACGGACGACTGCGGGGGCCGCAACGGTCGGCGGGGCCTCGGCGGTCGTTCCGGTCATGCGGCGAACGTAGCAAGCCGTACGGTTGATGTCCCGTTATGTCGGCACTTGCGGGACGGTCGGCGGGGCGTCAGCAGAAGTGCGGCGCGGGGCCGATGTTGTCGATGTAGTGGGCCGCGCCCCAGGCCCAGGTGCCGTCGGTCAGCAGGTACCAGAGGCTGTTGCCCTCGACGTGCTCCCCGCGGGTCTTGCAGTAGATGTGGACGACCGCCCCGTACGGCTCCTTGCGCAGGACGCGGCTGCCGCGGGTGGGGGAGTCGCGCAGCAGCAGCCCGCCGTGGGCGACGACCCGGCCCTGGTAGTAGTGGTGCCGGCCGTCGTCACCGGTGGGGGCGGTCGGGGCGGCGGCTGCCACGGGGGCCGACACGGCGAGGGCCAGTGCGGTCGCGGCGGTGGCTATGGCGGCGGAGCGCAGCTTCACGGGAACTCCCGGAGTGGGGGGCGGCGGTCGGTTTCACCCTAGGAAGACGGGGTGCGGGCCGCGCGCTGCGTTCCGCCATCGGGTGGGCGCGGGGGTCAGTCGGTCCGGGGCGCCGGCAGGGTCAGCCGCGCCACCGCGCCCCGCTCGGCCGGGGCCGGCCCGTCGAGGTTGGCGAACGTCAACCGGGCGCCCAGCGCGGTGGCCTGACCGAGGGCGATCGTCAGGCCCAGGCCGTGGCCCTTGGTGCCGCCCTCGGTGCGGAAGCGCTGGGGCCCGTGCTGCACCAGGTAGGGGGGGAACCCGTCGCCGTGGTCCCGGACGGTGACCTCCGGGCCGTCGACGCTGACCGTCACCGGGGTCCGGCCGTGGGTGAGCGCGTTGGCCACCAGATTGCCCAGCACCCGCTCCAGTCGGCGACGGTCGGTCTCCACGCAGGAGTCCCGCACCACCCGCACCTCCACCTCGGCCCCGGCGCTCCGGGCGACCCGTTCGGCCAGCGGGCCCAACCGGTGTTCGGCCAGGTCGGGGCGCTCGCCGCCGGCGTCCAGGCGGGAGATCTCCAACAGGTCCTCGGTGAGCGTCCGCAGCGCGGCCACCCGGTTGCGCACCAGTTCGGTGGGGCGCCCGGGCGGCAGCAGTTCCGCCGCCGCGTGCAGCCCGGTGAGCGGGGTGCGCAACTCGTGCGCCACGTCGGCGGTGAACCGCCGCTCGCTCTCCAGCCTGCTCTGGAGCGAGGCCGCCATGGAGTCCAGCGCGGCGGCGACCGCGGCCACCTCGTCCTGGGCCCGCGCCGGGTCCCCGGTCCGCGGGTCGTCGACCCGGGCGTCGAGGTCGCCGGCGGTGATCCGGCGCGCCACCCGGGCCGTCGCGTGCAGCCGCCGGGTCACCCGGGTCACCGCGAACGCCCCGACCAGCAGGGTCGCCCCGATCGCCAGCGCCGAGGAGCCGAGGATGGCCCGGTCGAGCCCGGCGATGGTGCGCACCCCCTGCGAGTAGTCGACGGCCACCGCGATCACCCGGTCGCCGTCCGCCGGGCCGGCCGCCCACATGGTGGGGCGCGGCGAACGGTCGCCGACCATGGTGCCGCGCTCGCCGGCCAGGGCCAGCCGGCGCAGCGAGCCCGGCAGCTCCGGGGGGTCCAGCGCTGCGCCGTGGCCCAGCAGTTCGCCGCCCTCGAAGGCCCGGGTCGCGTCCGCCAGCCGGATCAGCGCGCGCTCCCGGGCCTGGTCCACCGTCTGGTGGGTCACCGACGCGTGCACCAGCACGCCCAGCAGCGCGGCCAGCGCACAGCACATCACGGTGATGAACACCGCAGCCTTCCACGGCAGCGACGCCGTCCACGAGGGCAGCCGTCGCAGCGCGCCCCGCCGGCGGGCGCCGCCGGGCGCCGCGGTCACGGGGCGAGCCCCGAGGACGAGGCGCCGGGCCGGGGCCGGGAGCCGGGGGACCGGCCGGTGCCGTCGACCCGGAGGAACTCGTCCTTCGTCGGCAGCATCGCCTGCTGGTGGCGGTCCCAGGACCACACGGTCCGGTACTCGTAGCCGGGGATGCCGGAGACGGCCCGGATCACCAGGTCCCGGCCGGCGACCTGCACCCCGGTCACCGCGTCGGAGGTCTCCATGACCTGGGTCAGCCCCCCCGCGGCCTCGCTGAACACCCGCACCGCCAACTGTCCGTCCGGCAGGCGGATGCCCACGATCAGCTCGGCCCGTTCGTCGCCGGTCAGGTCCCGGTGCTGCGGGGCGAGGACCGGGCAGGCGGGGGTGCCGACGCTCTTGCGGTCGCAGCGTTCGATCCGTTCGACGGTCTTCTCGTCCAGACCCGTCGGGCCGGCGAAGGTGTCCGGGTGCTCGGCCGCCTGGGCCCTCAGCACGGTCAGCGGATCGAGGCGGCGCAGGTCCCCGCCGGGCGCGACGAGCCCCGAGACGGCTTCGGTGGCGGCCTCGCCGTAGTCGAACGCGGGGGCGGAGGCCGGGGGGAGATCCGGCCACAGCCGGGCCGGAGCCACGGCGGTCGGCGTGGCCCCGGCGCTCTCCAACTCGCCGGGGTCGCCGCAGCCGCCCAGCAGCAGTGCGGACAGGACCAGGACCCCGCCGAGACGGACCGCACGAGGTCGGCGGGGTCTGCGGTGGGACACGAGGCACTCCTGCACGGGCGGGCGGGACGAGGATCGTTCAGCCCGCCACGGTACGGGAACGGGCCGGCAACCCCCTAAGCGAAGACCACCCGGTCCGTCCACGTGCCCGGGGGCGCCGCCACCCGCACGGGCGGACCGGACCCTCGGGCCTGGCCGGTTCCCCACCCCGCCGAGCGGGTCGCCTTGCGGCCCGCGGACCCCGCCTGGTCCCATGGGCAGCGGGGGTGGTGCCATGAGCGACCTGCGGGTCGTGCCGGTTCGTGAGCACGGCCGGGACCTCCTCCACGTCACCCTCCGCTCGGGGCGCACCCTCGCCTGGTACGACCACGAGCAGGCCCGGGTGACCGTGCTCAGCACCGGGGACGCGGACGCCGTGCTGGCCGCCCTCGCCCCGTACCTGAGCGGCCGGGTCACCGTCGGTCCGCCCGTGGTGCCGGGCGCCGCGGACCTCGCCCGGCTGGCCCTGCACCCCGACGACGACCTCGCCCCCAACCGCCCCGGCGAGGCCCTGCGGATCGACCTGGAGCGGGTCCCCGCCTCCCGGCACCGCTTCCGGGGCCGGGACGACCGGCCGGAGGCGCTCGCCGCCGAAGAGGCCACCGGCGCCGCGCTGGAGGCACTGGAACCCGGCGGGTGGCGCGTCCTGCACTCCGTCCCGCTGCCGGGCACGGCCCGGCTGGCGCACCTGACGATCGGGCCGGCCGGAAGCTTCGCGGTCTCGGTCGTCGCCGGACGGGGGCGCCGGGTCCGGATCGCCGACCCGCAGGTGACGGTCGGGCGGTCCGCGCCCGTTCCGCTGCTGCGGACCGCCCGCTCCCTCGCCGAACGCGCCTCCCACGCGTTGACCGCACCCGTCGCCCCGGTGCTGGTGGTGGTCGGCGCCGGCGCCCTCACCACCGGCGCGGCCCCGCGGGACCTCCGCGTCCTCGCGGCAACCGAACTGGCCGCGCTGGGGCGCACGGGCGGGGTACTGAAACCGGCCGAGGTGGAGACCCTGTACGCAACGGCGCGCGACCGGGGCACCTGGCGCCGGCTCTGAGCACCGGCACCGCCCCTTAGGGGGGCAACCGCGCCGCCCGCCCCGGGTCGTACAACGGCGCCAGCAGGTCCCCGTGGTGCGCCAACCGCCCCGCGAGGTCCTCGGCCCGCACCACCAGTTCCCCGGGGTCCCGGCACGCCTCCGCCTCCGCCCAGGTCAGCGGCGCCGACACGGTGGGTTCCGGTCCGGCGCGCAGCGTGTACGGGGCCGCGGTGGTCTTCGCGGCGGCGTTCTGACTGAAGTCGACGAAGACCTTGCCGGGACGAAGGCTCCGGGCCATCCGGTGCGTGACCAGCCCGGGCAGCTCCCGTTCGGCGGCCACGGCCAACCGCTTGGCGTACGCGCTGACCTCGGCGGACGGCGTCGGCTCCAGTCCGACGAGGAGGTGCAGGCCCTTGGCCCCCGAGGTCTTCACGTACGCGTCGAGCCGGTCCGCGGCGAGCCGTTCCCGCAGCCACAGGGCGACCTCGCAGCACTCCACGACGGTCGCCGGCGGCCCCGGGTCGAGATCGAGGACCAGCCGGTCGGCCCGCGCGTACGCCCCGTCCCGCCACTGCGGGGTGTGGAACTCCGTCACCAGGTTGGCCGCCCACATCAGCGACGGAAGGTCCTGGACCACCACCTGTCGCTGGCCGCCGCTCGAATGGGGGACCTCGGCGGTGCGCACCCAGGCCGGGGTGCCCGGCGGCACGTTCTTGGTGAAGAACCGCTGCCCCGTCGCCCCGTCCGGGTACCGCAGGAACGACACCGGACGGTCCCTGAGCTGGGCCAGCACCGGTTCCGCGGTGATCGCGTAGTAGTGCAGGAGCTGCCCCTTGGTGAATCCGCCCGCCGGGTACAGCACCTTGTCGAGGTTGCTGAGCGCGAGGCGCCGCCCCTCCACCTCGGTCATCGGCGTCATACCATGAGACTGCCACGGAATGGTGCATTTCGGTCAGGTGGTCCCGGCTCCCGGAAGGCGGCGGACGTGCGCTCGATCTGGAACGGCTCCCTCGCCTTCGGCCTGGTCAACATCCCCGTGAAGCTGATGAGCGCCACCGAGAGCCATGCGGTCTCCTTCCGCCAGATCCACACCGAGGACGGCGGCCGGGTCCGCTACCGCAAGGTCTGCGAGCTGGAGGACGAGGAGGTCGCCGCCGCCGACACGGTCCGCGGCTACGAGATGCCCGACGGCACGGTCGTCGCCGTCACCGACGAGGACCTCGCCGCCCTGCCGCTGCGCACCACCAAGACCATCGAGGTGGTCGCGGTGCTGCCGACCGACCGGATCGACCCCCTCCAGATGGACACCCCGTACTACCTCTCCGCCCGCGGCCCCGACGCTGCCAAGCCGTACCTCCTGCTGCGCGAGGCCCTGCGGCGCACCGACACCGTCGCCCTGACCAAGTTCGCCCTGCGGGGCCGCGAACGCCTGGCGATGCTGCGGACGGTCGACGAGGTCCTGTGCCTGCACTCGCTGCTCTGGCCCGACGAGATCCGCGCCACCGACCACATCGCCCCCGAGGGCCGGGTCACCGTGAAGGACGCCGAACTCGACCTCGCCGACGCCCTGATGGACACCCTGGGCGAGGTCGACCCGGACACGATGCACGACGAGTACCGCGCCGCACTGGACGAACTCATCACCGCCAAGCTCGCCGGCGAACTGCCCGCTCCCGGCCGCCCCGAGGAACCCGCCGGCGCCGAGGTCATCGACCTCGCCGCCATCCTGGAGCAGTCGGTGGCCGCGGCCAGGAAGAAGTCCCGGAGCGCCACGGGGAAGGGGGCGAGGGAGAGCGCCGCAAAGCCGCCCGCGAAGAAGGCGGCGAAGAAGACGGTCAAGGGGACCACGAAGAAGACGGCCGGGAAGACCGCCACCGGGACCACGGCGAAGGGGGCGACCAAGAAGGCCGCGAAGAAGACGGCGAAGAAGACCGCCGCGCCCCGCAGGCGCAGCGCGTAGGGCCTTCCGGTGCCGGTCGGCTCCCGCCCCGCAGGGTGCTGGACCTGACCCGTCCCCTGGTGCCCGCCGCATCGCCGCGCCGCTGCGTGCGGCGCTGCGGCCCGAGTCGGGGGACGGCCGTCAGCCCAACAGGGCCGCGGCGACGGACCGTGCCCGGCGGGCGGGGCCGGGGCCCCGTTCACGGAGGGCGGTGACGATCGCCCCGTCGACCAACAGCATGAACTGTGGCGCGAGTTCGGCGGGCCGGGGACTGCCGGCCGAGGCGAGCAGTCCGGTGAGGTACCGGACCACCTCGTCCTTGTGCGCGGCGGCCACCCGGTGCGCGGCGCTCTCGGGGTCGGCGCTCTCGATGATCGTGTTGATCGCCGTGCAGCCCCGGAAGTCGTCCTGGTCGAAGCGGTCGGCCAAGGCGTCGAAGACGGCGAGCGGATGTCCCCCGCGGGCGGCGACGTCCTGGGCGAGCCAGTCCAGGAACCGGGTGCCGTACGCCCGGAGCACGGCGAGCACCAGGTCGTCCTTGCCCGCGAAGTGCCGGTAGAACGAGGCCCGCCCCACCCCGGAGGTGGTCACCAACCGCTCCACTCCGACCGCGCGGATGCCTTCCGCATAGAAGAGTTCCTCGGCGGCGGCCAGGAGGCGGGCACGTGCTTGCGTCGGCATGTCCCGACTCTAGCCCCGCCCGGGGGCCCGGGGGTGCCGCTCGGCCGGACCCCGCTCCGCAGTGGGGTCAGCCGGTGGGGGCGGTGAAGTCGTCGAGTCCGTTCTCCCGGGTGTTGTGCGCCGCGCGGATCAGCCAGCGCCCGTCCGGGTGGCGCACCATGACCAGGGTGATGAGACCCCTGCGGTCCTCGGCGGCCTCGGCGCCGGGGAGTTGGTGGTCGGGCCAGCTCCAGGCGGTGTGCACCAGGGCGACGTCCGGAGCGAGGCCCCGGACGCGGAGGACCTCCTGGACGTAGCTCCGCTTCTGGGCGAGGACCGCGGCGGGGACGTCCAGGTGGCCCACCACGTTCTCGCGCCGCGAGGTCCACCAGATCCCGCGGTGGGTGATGAAGTCGCAGTCCTCGGTGAAGAGTTCTCCCCAGGCGTCCATCTCGTGGCGCCGCCACAGCTCGGTGTGGGCGGCCAGGGCACGCCTGATCTCCTGCTCGTCTTCCTCGTCCATGACGGCAGCCTGCGCCCTCGACCACGCTTGAGGTCAAGTCGGCCGGGGCCGGACGCGAAGGGGCGCCGGAGCCCCCATGGGCCAAGGGGGCTCCGGCGCGGGCCGGTCGGTCGGCGGTGTCCGACCGGCGGGAGGATGGTTCAGGTGAGCGGGTGGACCGCTCAGGCCCTTCGGGCCGCCGAGGCAGCGGCTTCCGCCGCGGCCCTGCGGGCCTCCAGTCGGGCGACGGCCCCGTCCCGGTCCCGCTGCGGCAGCGGCACCTGGTCGTGGCCCTCACCCGGCGGGGTGGCCGCCGGACCGGTGGCGGCCGGTCCGGCGGCAGTCGGGGCGGGGCTCCCGGCCGGGGAGCGCCCGGCGGCAGGCCCCGGGGGGTGGGGGTGGTCCGAGCGGGCCCGCCGGTGCTGGTCCGCATCGGCGGGATGGGCGTGCGCCGAGGGGGTGGTGGAGCGGGCGTACGCGTGGGAGTGGTCCGGACGCCGGGCGGGGGACGGGATGCCGTTCAGGGGGGCGGCTCCGCTGCCGACCTCCTTGGGCTGCGAGCGCAGCTCGGGGCAGGTCTCGTCCTCGCAGGCCGTCAGGAACGTGTGCAGCGAGCGCAGGAGCTGGAACAGGCCGTCTTCTTCGTCGGCCGTCAGCCTGATCTTCATCGTCGACTTCCCTCCCCATAGGACTGGCTGGCCCATTCATCCCCGTGGCCCCAGGTGTCGTGCGGGGCGGTGGGGTCGTACACCGGCTGCTGGCCGGTCGAGTCGTGCATCGGGTACGGCTGGGGCTGACCGGCGGCCTGCTGCGGCTGCTGGGTCGGGTAGCCGTACGGGGGCGTCGGGTACGGGTGCTGCGCCGGGTAGTGGTGGTGATGGTGGACCTGACCCGGGTGTCCGGCGTAGCCGGGCGTGCTGTGGCCGGGGTGCGTGTGGCCGGGGTGGTACTGGCCCGGGTGGGTGTGGTGCACGTGCTGGGTCGCGTGCTGCGGGTGCGGCCGGGCGTGCGAGCCGGTGTGGTGCTCGGCCTGGGCGTGGACCGGACCCATCTGCTGGTACGCGACCTCCTGGTAGGGCCGGGCATGCTCGTGGGTCGGGGGCAGGGTGTCCGTGAAGTCCGAGGCGGACGGGGCCTGCTGGGCGAAGGCGTTCTCGGCCGCGCCGGAGCCGGGCAGTTCCGCGGTGGTCTCGACCGGCGTCGGTCCGTCGACGCCCGTCGGCTCCGTCTCGTCGACGTCGCCGGGCCGGACCTTCGCATCGGGCAGTCGGATGTCGACGTGGAGCGCGCCGGCCTTCTTGCGCTGCTCGCCCCACTCCTCGATCTGGCTGCGGCAGGCGAGGTCGAGGTGGGACAGCTTGCTGGCGTCGACGTGGACCCGCGGCTTGTCGGAGATGGCCTCCAGCGCCTGGATCAGTCGGGGCAGCCGCAGGAAGGTCGCGTTGCCGCGCAGTTCCAGCCGGCCGGTGTCGCCCTTGACGGTCTCCTTGATGCTCATGTGCGACATCCGCAGCGCCAGCAGGACCACGGCGACCGCGAGGCCGGCGAGCACGCCTTCCAGCAGGTTGGCGAAGAAGATGGCCAGCGTCGTGATGATCATGACGATGCCCTCGCCGCGGTCCGTCTTCCACATCTTGACGAACGCCGGAGGGTTGAAGAGCTTCCAGCCCGCGTGCAGCAGCACGCCGGCCAGCACCGCGATGGGGATCAGGCCCAGCAGCCCCGGCAACAGCAGACCGAAGCCCAGCAGCCAGGCACCGTGCAGGATGCGGGACAGCTTGGTCTTGGCACCCGCGTTGAGGTTGGCGGCACTGCGCACGATCACTGCGGTCAGCGGCATGGCGCCGACCAGGCCGGAGGCCGCGTTGCCGACGCCCTGGGCGAAGAGTTCCTTGTTGTACTGCGTCCGTGCGCCGGTGTGCATGCGGTCCACAGCCGCCGCGCTGAACAGCGACTCCGCCGAGGCGATCACCGTGAAGGTGATGACCATGATGATGACGTCGGGGGCCAGCAGGTGGGTCAGCGAGGCCGGGGTGGTGAAGGAGATCGCGTCCAGCATGTTGCCGAACTCGACCTTCTTGACGTCGAATCCGGGCATCGCGCCCACGATGCAGCCCAGGATCACCGCGATCAGCGGGGCCGGCACCTTGTTGAGCGGTGCGGGGACCTTGTACCAGACGAAGCAGAGCAGTACCGCCATCAGACCCAGTGCCAGCGCCGCGACCTTCTGCGGGTTGCCCGCGACGGCCGTCACCAGGTCGCCGAGGCCGCCCACGTTCTTCAGCGGCGTGCCGAGCTGCTTGGAGTCCACCAGGGCGTAGATCTGGCTGAGGATCAGGGGCAGGCCGATGCCGGCCAGCATGCCCTGGACCACCGAGAGCGAGATGGACTGGAAGAGTCCGCCCGCCTTGAGTACGCCCAGCACCATCTGGATGAGACCGCTCATCAGCACGACCGGGCCGAGGAGTTCGACGCCGTGCGAGGTGGTGAACTCCAGGACCAGGACGGCCAGACCCGCAGCCGGACCGGACACCTGGAGGGTGCTGCCGGGCAGGAAGCCGACGACCAGACCACCGATGATGCCGGTGATGATGCCGAGGGCGGGAGCGACGCCCGAGGCCGCCGCGACGCCGATGCAGAGGGGGAGCGCCACCAGGAAGACCACGATCGACGCCATGAAGTCGGTGCCGATCGCCTCCTTCATGGACGGCTCGGCGTTCGCCTTCTTGAGCCCGCCACCGCCACTCGGGGAGGAGTCGGAGCCGGAGCCCCGCCGTGCGTGGCGGCCCGTACTTCCTTCTCTGGTTCTGTCAGTTGACACCGCGATCGTTCCTTTCGCCGCAGCCGTCCGCCGGGCGGTCGCGCCGTGGGGGAGCGCGGACCGGTGGGGGCGGGTGCGTCAGTGGGGGGTTGGGGTTGAGGGAACGGAACCCTGGGGGGCGGGTCCGGGGACCGGCTCGGTGCCGGTGCACAGGGGTGGCGTGCGGGGGGTGGGGGTTCCGGTACGGGACGGCACGTGCGCCGCACGCAAGTGCTGTCCGGGCCGTCCGTACGGGTGCTGGTCCGTCCCGTACCGGTGCGGGACGCCGCGTCAGCGCCCCGCCGGAGCCGGGCCGCCGTCCGCGCCCGCACGGACGGGCGGGGGCCTGAGCCCTGGCCCCTCGTCCGTCCGCGGGGCCCCGGACCGGCCCGGTTCCGCGCTCAGTGACAGTGGAACGTGCCGTCGTTCTCGTCGAGTTCGTGGATCTCGCAGGTGTCCACGCGGTAGAACCAGCCGTGCAGCCGCAGCCGTCCGTCCGCGATCGCCGCGTGCACCTCGGGGTAGCCGCGGAGCGTCTCCAACTGGGAGACGACGTGCTTCTGGACGTGGGACGAGAGGGTCGGGTCCTCGGGCGGGGTGCCCAGCATCGGGGCCAGCCCGGGACGGGCGAAGGAGACCCACTCCGCCACGCTCGGCAGCGCGGTGAGGTCCTGCTCCTTGGCGACCGCGGCGATGGCGCCGCAGTGCGAGTGCCCGCAGACGATGATGTCCTGCACCCGCAGCACGTCCACCGCGTACTGGAGGGTGGCCGCCTCGCCGGACTGCCGTCCGGGACGGTAGGGGGGGATGATGTTGCCCGCGTTGCGCAGCTCGAAGACCTCGCCCGGGGCGGAGCCCATGATGAGCGAGGGGACGATGCGCGAGTCGGAGCAGGTGATGAAGAGTGTGCCCGGGCTCTGACCGGCGGCGAACTGTCGGTAGGTCTCGCTCTCGGGGGCCACGCGCTGCTGGAAAGTGCGGGCGTTGTCGAGGAGTTTCTTCATGGCACGCTCCTGGCTGAACCAGCAGACCAGAGGCCGAAGGGCCGCGACTGCTGCGGGAGTTGGGACATCCGGGGGTAGATGTCTTGGCCCGGAAGCATGCGGGTAGGGGATGAGTCAGCCGTGAGATCGAGGTGAGAGACCTCTCACCCGTTTGATAACGATGTCAGAGCGCAGCCACGCCCATCTGAGCTGGTGCGGACATCCCCTGTCCGACCCTGGGCAATCCTGTCGGATTGATGACGTCGTGCCTGGTGGTCCCTGGGGTGAGGGGTGGGGACGGTGGGTCGGAACCATGGATTCCGGTGCCGTGGGCGGAGCCGGGGGAGCGGGCCGGCCGGGCGGCCGGGAACGCGGATGAGGGGCCGTCGGAACGAGGGTGAACCGCCGGACGAGGGGTGCCGGACGCCCGGGCCGGGGCCCCCAGCCGGTGGTGACCGGTGGGGGCCGCTCCGGTAGGCCGTGCGCGCGGAGGGACCGGGTGCACGGAGGGGCGGGGCACCGGACCCCGGTCGGTACCGGGATCGCGGTGGGGGAGGGAGGGGCAGGCCGCGGGTGGGGGTGGGGTTCGGTCGCTGCCGTCGGGTGGGGGGTAAGCAGTGGTGGGGGTCGGGGGGTGTCCTGTCGAGGGGGGTGAGGGGGTGTGTGTCGCGGGGCGGTCAGGCCCGGAGCCGGTAGCCGACGCCCCGGACCGTCTCCACCCGGTCGGGGCCCAGCTTGCGCCGCACGTAGCGGACGTACACGTCGACGATGTTGGATCCGGGGTCGTAGTCGAAGCCCCAGACCCGGCTGAGGAGTTGCTCACGCGTCAGCACCTGGTCGGGGTTGCGCATGAACACCTCCGTCAGGGCGAACTCCCGGGCGGAGAGCTCCGCGACCCGCCCGTTCACGTGGACCCGCCGGGTGCGCAGGTCCAGGACCAGGTCGCCGGCGCGCAGCAGCGAGCCCTCCGGACCGCCCTCGGCCCGCAGCCGCAGTCGGACCCGGGCGAGCAGCTCCTCGAAGGCGAACGGCTTGGACACGTAGTCGTCCGCACCGCCCTCCAGCCCCGCGACCACGTCGGAGACGCTGTCCCGGGCGGTGAGGATCACCACGGGCAGGGTGACCCGCAGTTCGCGCAGCTTGCGCAGCACGGTCAGTCCGTCCACCGCGGGCAACCCGAGGTCCAGGATCATCAGATCGCAGTTGCCGGCCCGGGCGTGCTCGTAGGCCGACAGTCCGTCACCCACCACCGAAGTGGCGAATCCATATCCCCTTAAGCCTCTTTCCACGAAAGAGGCGATTCCCGCCTCGTCCTCCGCTATGAGAATCCGGTGCATGGTGTCCTTCCTCCCAGGGGTAGTAGGCCGGCAGATCGAGCACGAAGCGCGCGCCACCGGTCTGGGCGTCCTCCACCCAGGCGGTGCCGCCGTGCGCCTCGGCGATCTCCCGGACGATGGCGAGTCCGAGCCCGATGCCCGTACCCGCCCGGCCGGAACCCGACTTGCCCGCCGCGCCGATGAGATTGGCCTGGGCGAACCTGTTGAAGATCCGTTCCTTGTCCATGGGGCCGACGCCGGGACCGGTGTCCCGGACCCACAGCAGCACCCGGCCGTCCCGGATGGTCGACCCCATTTCGACAAGATCACCGTCCAGAGTGTGCCGCACCGCGTTGGCGGCGAGCTGGATCAGGGCCTGGGTGAGGCGCTGCCCGTCCACCAGCACCGTCTCCTCCGAGACGGCGGCGACCCGCCAGTGGCGGTTGCCCAGCGCACGGGCCTTGGCGACGACGTCCACGATGAGATCGGTGAGGTTGGTCTCCCCGATGGTCAGGAAGTCGGGCCGTTCGGCCTTGGCGAGGGTGAGCAGGTCGTCCACGATCCGGCTCATCCGGTCGAGTTCGTCCAGCACCAGGGCCCGGGTGGCGGCCCGGTCCTCGGGACTGAGCTCCCGGGGGCCGCCGTTCCAGGGGGACCAGGCGTCCAGCACCGGGACCTGGCCCTCCCAGGCGGGCCCGCCGGGTCCGCCGCGGACCGGGCCGCCGGCGGCGACCCCGTCCATCAGCTCCAGGTGTCCGCGCACCACCGTGATGGGGGTGCGCAGTTCGTGGCCCACCTCGTCCAGGAAGCGGCGCTGCGCGGTGAACGCCTGCTCCAGCCGGTCCAACATCCGGTTGAAGGTGTGGGCGAGCGCGGCCACGTCGTCGTGCCCGGCCACGTTGAGCCGCTGGGTGAGGTCCGACTCGCTGATCCGGGCGGCGGTCTGGCGCACCAGGCGCACCGGGGCCAGCACCCGTCCGGCGACCATCCAGCTGGCCAGTCCGGCGAAGACGAGCGCGCCCAGCCCGGTGGCCAGCAGCATCTTCGCGAGCCGCTGCTGCTCGACCAGTTGGCGGTCGCGGAACTCGATGACGACGAACCGCACGTCCCGGGTGTCGCCCCTGACGTGGACCGGCACCACGCCGTAGCGGACCCGACCCTTCGCGGTGTCCAGCCAACCGGTCCGGGTCCGCTTCCCGTCGAGCGAGGCCAACTCGTGGACCACGTCGGGCTGGTTGTCGAGCCGGATCGGCGGATCGACGGGGCTGCGCCGGTCGGCCCGCCCGTCCACGATGCTGAAGAAGGTCTCCTCCCGGCTGGGGAGGTGGATCGTCATGAAGCGGGTGAGCAGGACGGCGGCATCGGTGTGGGGCCGGCCGTTGTTGTCCGAGTGCGCCGCGTAGTTCCGCAGGTTCTGGACCTCGCGCTGCAACTGGTGGTCCAACTTGGTGTCGAGTTGGGCCTGCCACACGACGATGAGCCCGACGGTGGGTGCCGCGATCGCGGCACCCACCAGGAGCATCATCCAGCCCACGATCCTCGACCGCGCGCTGGTGGTGTGGGTACGCACTCCTAGTCGTCCTCTCCCTCTTCCAGATCGCCGATGCTCACCTCGTCGTCCGGGTCGTGGGCATCGGATTCTTCGTGTTCGTCGTTCTCATACGGGTCGTACTCGTCTCCGTCGCGGGGGGTGGGGTGCGCGGTGCTGTAGGGCGGGATGGCCGGAGGCACGGGGGAGCCGCCGGGGGGTTCGGCGGACGTGGGGGCCGGGCCGGAGCGTTCCGGGGCCGGGGGGAGCAGGGGGCTGAGGGCGGGCGCGTCGGAGGCCGACGTCGTCCGGGTGCCGGTGGGGGTGGGCAGGGGGGTCTTCGGGCCCTGGGGGGAGATGGGGGGCGGCGAGACCGTCTGCGAAGGGGCGACATCGCTGGCTTCGGGTCCGCTCACGTCGATCGCGGGCCCCAGGTCGAGGGGCTCGCTCCCGTCCACGAGGGCCCGCCCGGCCACCATGCCGGCGCCCGCGAGGGCTGCCACCACGGTGATCGCCAGATTGGCCTTCCTGAGTCTCATAGGGAGAGTGTCCAGTCCAATCAAACAGGTGACGGAAAAGAGGAGAGGATTCTCATGTCGTTTGCGGCTGACGTGGACTTCGGGTCATTCGAGGAGAGAGTTTCGGTCGTTGTGGGAGATGTTTTCAGCTGACGAACTCCCTCGGTCGCGGTGGATATCACCTGGAGATACGTGGTGAGCGAGGTAACCGTTCAGTAGGGGCGCGCGGGGGCGCGCAAGAGATGCAGGGGGCGGATGAGCCTTTACTTCACGCCGGGGAAGTGGTGCGGAAGGCGGGGGTTTTTGTCTGGCTAAGGAGGGGTTTCCCATGGCGGGTGTGAGAGGCGGCTCACCCATTGTTCGATAGCGGAGGGAAACCCTCCGCGGACGGGGTCGTCCATCGGCGTCCACCGCGGCCCCCGGAGCACACCCGGCGACCGGTGCCGGCGGCGGCAGTGCCGACGTGTCCATGGCGAACAAGTCCGGTCAGTTGCCCCGATGGCGTCGGCCGCCGACCGCCGGCATGACGACAATGTGCGCATGGGCGATGACTGGAAGCGACAACTCGACCGGGTCCACGAGGGCTTGGTCCAACGGGACGACCCCGCCGAATGGGTCACCGAGGCCGATGCGGTGGAGGCGTCCTACCGCTACCCCCATCTCCTGCTGAGGGGGCCGGTCTTCGGGCTCGCCGTGGAGGAGCCCGAGCCGGGGGCCGACGAGGGGCCCGGGGACGGAGCCGCCCGCCGCTGGCGGATCGTCTCGCCGGTGGTCTCCGGGCGTCCGCAGGAGGCCCGGGACGAACTCAACTCCCATCTGTGGTTCAAGGCCAAGGACGAGACGGACGATCCCGCGCAGCGACGCGAACTCCTCGCCGCCGTCGCGGTGCTGGAGCGCGAACCCGTCAACGAGGTCGCCGCCCTCGGCCGCCGCTACCGGGTGGTCCGCGGGGACGAGTTCGCCCGCGGCGGCGACGACGGACTCGAACCGCCGCGCCCCACCGACCCCGAACCCGTCGAACGTTCCTGGGAGTTCCCCGGCGCCCTGGCCCCACCGCCCGAGACCGGAGTGGCCATCGACCCCGGTCAAGAGCGCGGACTCATGGCGGCCGCCCTGAAGCTGGCGCTGCGGGACTTCCACTACCAGGGCGCCGACCTCCCCGCGGACATGCGGGAGGACAGCGCCCGCGCGATGCGGACCCACCCCGACGTGGCGCTGCTCCCGGTGGGCTTCGGCGTGGCGGAGCGCAAGGGCGATCGCTGGAGGCCCCGGGGCATGCTGATGCCGACCCCGCACGACGCCCGCCGGATGCTCTTCGACGGGCTGACCGAGTTCTGGCCGAAGGCGTTCCGGCTCACCCCGCAGAAGAAGGCGGCCTACGCGCGGGCGGCCGAACGGTTCCGCACCGCGGGGCGGGCCGACGAGGTGCGGGTGGCCGGTGACCACTACCGGATCTGCCGGGTCGAGCGGATGATCCGCTGGGGCGCGGACGGCCCCGAGACCCCCCGGCGCTCCGACGTGGACCACTACGGGCCCGACCAGATGCACCCCCGCATGGACGAGGACGGCACCGTCCACTACTGAGGCGGGCACCGGACGCCCGTGCGAGCCGCTCACCGGGCTCCCGCTGCGGTGGCGCGACCCCGCGGCCGGCGGGGCCGTGGTGGCACCGCCGTACCTGCTCACCACCGCCGTGTTCGACGGCAGCGAGCCCACCGGCCCGGTGCAGTACGGGGTGCACACCCACGAGGACGCGCTCCTGGTGTGGCCGCACGCCGGCTCGATGACCCTGCATCCGTCGACGCGGTGCGCCGCCTCCTCCCCGGCCAGGACGTCTGGTGCCGCCCGGCACCCCGCGCGCCTCCGCGGCCGAGCCCGGCGGCGTCGGCTGCTACACCTACGTGACCCGCGCCGCCGCCCCCGCCGACTGGTCGGCCCCCCGCGCCCTGAGGGTGGAACGGGCGCTCCAGGAGATGCTGCTGCACCTCGACGTCACCCCCATGGCCGACGGACTGCGGCCGCGCACCCAACGAGCGGTCTCGGAGCGCCGGTGCCGCCCGCGCCAACTTTCCCGCGACCCTCTACGAGTACGAGGCGGCCCGGACCCAGGCCAAGGCCACCGCGTCCCTCCTGAGGAACGCCTTCTCCGAGTTCACCGAGTTGAAGAAGCAACTCGTGTCCGCCCGCGACGATGCCGTCAAGGCCGGGATGAACGTGTCCGCACGGGGCCAGGTCTCCTACGACTACGATCGACTCGGCGCCGAGGAGCGCAGCACCGCCCTCAACCATCCGGCCCACGCCCAGCAGATCCAGGCCGCCGTGCAGAGTTGGCGGGACCACCTGCAAGCCTGCGTCAAGCTCGTGGACGACGCCGACCGGGACCTCAAACGGGACCTGGAAGCCGTGGTGAAGGACAAGGGCGGCAACAAGAACGACGCCACCGTCGGCGGCTTCAACGGAGACGCCGACACCATCGCCGCTTCCGACGACCGCGCCCGCCAGATCCGGACCCGACTCGCCGCGGTCATGGAGATGAAGGACGACGAGACCCTCGACGACTACCTGAAGCGCCTCCAGCGCGAGGGCATCACCCGACTTACCGGCAGCGAGCAACTCGGCAAGACGATCACCTCGTTCCTCGCCGGGACGGCCAAGGCGTCGATGGTGGCGCAGGCGCTGTACACCAGCGGAATGTGGAGCTACAAGCTCAACAAGTACTTCACGGAATACAAGCCGATGAATGCTCCAGGTACCCTGGTCGCCAGCAAGGTCAACGCCCAGTTGGCGGCAGCCCGCCCTGGAAGCCTGCTGAGTAAGGTGCCGCCCGGATTGGCAAGGTTCATGTACGGCTCCGATATGGCTGCTGAATTCGGCGCTCACGTACGACCTCAGAACGGTTCCTACTTCATCCCGAAGGCGCACCAGGCGAATCTTGTGACGGTTGCCAAGAACGGTGGTCTGGGGCAGGCGGCCCAGGCTGCGGGTTGGGTGCGTGGTGCGGGCGGTGTCTTCAGCGCGGGGGCTACGGTGTACGGCGTGGCCAATCTGGCCACGTACAACACCGAGATGATCAAGGCGAATCCGGATAAGTTCGCCACCGATCTCACCAGTACGGCTTTCAATGCCTCCATGACGGCCCTGGTGGTGGCGCCGAACCCGGTCACCGCAGGCTTGGCCATTGGGACGGGCGTGGCCTATCTCGGTGCGACGGCGTGGGAGCACCGAGAAGCCATCGGGGACGCTGCAGAGTGGACGGGAAGGAAGGCAGTCGAAGTGGGAAAGGGTGTTTCCGAGGCGGTTGACGATGTCAAGGAAGGAATCGCGAGCGGAGTGAAGAAGATCTTCAGCAATCCGTTCGACTGATCCGCACCGTGAACCGACCCGGAACAGGAAAGAGACATGCAGTTCGCTACCACTGCCTTCCAGATGGATTCCTACCACCACAAGGTCCCGGGCGCGGCCTTCCCCGGTTGGCGAGGAAGTTCCCCGGAACTGGGAGACGTTTGGGTCAGTTACCCGTATCAACTGGGGCCCGAAGCGATTCGTTCCGTCGTTCGTGGTGAGAACATTCCCACCGTTCTCTACGACACCAAGGGTGCTCATGTCACCTCCGTCATGAGCATGCCGACATTGAATTTCGGGACGCTCAAGGTTGGCGAGGAAGAAGTTGCCATGAGCCGCAACAGGTTGGGGTTGAGTCAAAGGGGGCGTGCACTCCATATGACGTATCGGACGGATACGTACATGTTGTGGGCGATCGATACCAACTACTACGCTTTCGCGCGCAAGCCGTCGGGCGAGCGAACTGGCGTGACGATCGAGGTACGGCAACACGCCGGCAAGGGGCGATTGCCTCTGATGCGCAACCAGTGCCGCACCGTCACGATCGACGGATACGCCGAGCCGACCGATCTGGCCCTGGCCGTGATGTTCTCCGGGGTCGACTGTTCCACCCTCACCCCGGGCGGAGCCGTCAAAGCGCTCTTCGCCCGTGGCCGGGACCTGATCGTGGAGAACGGTTGACGGTCTGTTTCATCCAGTGGAACGCCTGACCGCACCGCACCACCCGCCCAGCCATATCGAAACGAGCCGTCCGCATGCCTTCGTTCGACCTCTCCCGCTACCGGTTCCGCCTCAGCGGCGATGACCTCGGAGCGCTCATCCTGATCGCCGCAGGGGAGGTGGTGCCCGACCAACTGGCCGATTCCGTCGCCGGCTTGCGCGATGCCGGTCTGATCTGGCCGGACGGCAGGCTGGCCGAGGCGCTCCAACCGCTGATCACCACGGTCCTCGACGCGTCGGCGGTCATCGGCATCGAGACCGCGGGCCCGGAGGGCGGGTTGGCGCACGGGGTGCTGGTCGGCGAGGACGGGAGCTTCTCCCACGAGGCGTGGCCCGGCGAGAGCGAGTCGGAGTACGTCCGGGTCGACCGCAACATGCTCGTCTGGGAGCTTGCCCGGATGGTGAACCTCCAACGGACCGAGCCCCCGACCAGCGGCCCCCGTACCGTCACCGCCACACTCGGCGCCCTGGACGGGGCCCTCGGGGCCATGGGAACCGCCACCGCCGAACGACCGTCGGCCGTCCGCGCGGCCCTGTCGGCGAACGGCGTCCCCGTCGGTCCGGAACTGGAGCGGCTCGCCGAACTGATCGTCCACCTGCGATGCAGTTGGCGCATCACCGCAGCCTGGCCCGGCGACGACGGCACCGAACCGGGCCTCACCGCCCGTGGCTTCGCCGTCTGGGACTGCGGCGGCTTCGGCTACTGGCACCGCGAACTGCCGGCGGAGCCCGTCATCGAGGGCACCACGGGCCCGTCCGTTCCGCTCCGGCTCGTTGCGATCCGTCCCCGGGACATCTGGGAGATGCTGGCCGAGCTCCTTCCCGATGCCCCGTCCCTCACCGCCGCCCGACTCCGCTCCAGGGCCGGCGGTCCGGCACTCCTCCGTTGATCCGCCGCCCTGCCCAGCGGCCCCCACCAGGCACCCGACGAGGTCGGCCGCAGAATGCTCGCCGTCCTGCCGGCGCTTGAGTGCATGGTGACGGAACCTCACAGCGGCGCTCACCGCGCGCAGATGGCTGTCGTCGCACCGGTATTCCGGACGGACCGCCCGGCCCGCCGGTGAACACCTGGACACCGGACTCCCCGAGCTCCGCGAGGCGAACCCGCAGGCCGTGAGGGGGCGTTCCGGTCGGGGGTCGCACTCGTGGGCGGGTCGGCGCCGTTAGCCTGTCGGCATGACGGAGCGTGTCGTGCCCGGCCGCGCGGACGACCTGATCACCCTGGGCGCCGCGGACGCACTGTGGGTCGGTCTGACGGCCGGCGGTGGAGTGCCGACGGCTGCCGGGGCCCTCACCCGCTCGCCCGCCCGCGCCGGGGCGGGGTACGTCCTGCTGGGGAGCCGAGTGGTGGCGACGGTCAGGGCGCACGGCGGTGCTCGGTGGGGCGTCGCGGAGCGCGAGGTGCGCCGGGCTGCCGAGGAGCTGAACGCGCTGGGGACCGACCGGCGGGACCTGGTCCGCGTCGGTCCGTTCCGCGCGACGCCGGAGCCGGAGCGCGACGGGGAGACGTCGCTGTGCTGGCGTCGGCAGGTCGCGGCGCAACTGCGGGAACCGTCCGCCCGCCCGCACCACGTGGCCGGCATCGACTGGCGACGGGTACTCGTGGAGCACACCCGGGACGGAAGCCGGCGGACGTGGTGGTTGCCGCGCACGGTGGTGAGGCTGCTCGACGCGGCGGAGCACGCCGAGACGCGGTGGCTGCGTGCCGCGGGGACCCGTGGAACGGTAACGGCCGCGGCCCGGCCGCCCGCCGCCCCTCCCCGGCCGGCCGGAGACGCCGACGGCAGGCGGTCGACGGGACCCGAGGACTCCGCCGACCCGCCGCGCCCGTACGGCAAGGAGCTCGAAGGCCAGCTGTACTCGGTGCTCAGCCGGAGGCCCGGCATCACCGGGAAGGTGGCCGGGTGGACGTGCGCCGTCTGCCACGGCACCCCCGCAGCGGTCCTGGACCACTGCCACGAGCACGGCTACGTCCGCGCCCCCGTCTGCCAGTCCTGCAACACGCGGGAACGCCCCGACCACTTGTACGCCCACGACGTCCGGGTGGCGAACCGCTACACCCGCCTCTTCCAGACCGACGCCGAGGACTGGCTCCGCCACTGGCACCGCTGCACCGGCTGCCGCGCCCGCACCGTCCTCCCGCTGCCGCACCTCGCCGCCTGGACCGCCTTCATCGCCTGCCGGCCCCTGCGCCCGACCCACCGGGCCCCGCGCGGGCGCGAGCCCTGCGGCGTGCTGCGCGTGTCCTGGACGGGCAGTCAGAACGCGCCCCGGTCCTGCCTGTTCACCGTCACGGTCGACTCCTGCCCCGCGGGCGAGCACCGCGTCCTGGCGCGGATCCCCTACCGCGAGGCCGCCGAGAGGTTCCGCGGCTGGCTGGCCGACACGGCTCCCGCCGTGGCCGCCGCGGCCGGACCCGACCGCCTGGACGGTCTTCCCGCACGCCCCCGACCGGTCGTCGCGGACACCAGCGGCGAGGGCCTGGCGCTCTTCTGAGCAGGACCCCGCCGGCCGCGCGGAGAGGGTCGCGACGAAGGTCTGCGCATCCGGCCCTTCGCTCACCGGCCGACGGACCGTGCGGGAGACCGGATCGACCGGAACGCACCACGTCCCCGGGGCGGTGGGGGCGATGCGACGAACGGGCGGGAGGGCGTCCGCTCAGGGGGCCGGCGGGGCGGGCCGGTCGACCGGGGGTCGGGTCCGGCTGCGGCGGCAGAAAGAAGAAGCCCCTGACTCGAATTCACCGAGTTCAGGGGCTTCTTTGGCACTTCTTGCGAAGTGCCCCCGGCAGGATTCGAACCTGCGCACACGGCTCCGGAGGCCGTTGCTCTATCCCCTGAGCTACGGGGGCGGCGTCGCCGGGCCCTGGTAGCGGCTGGCGACGGGTAGAACACTACCAGCTCAGGCGGGGTGGTCATGACCGGGTTTCGGCGAGCGGCCCGACGCCCGACGCAGCGGGTCGGGCACCGGGCCGGGGCCGGCGGTGCGGGCCGGCGGAGGGGGCGGGACGGGGGCGTGAGCCGGCCGGGTACCCCGGTGGGGTGGAAGTGGGGAAAAGCGGGACGCGGCCGTCCTTGCCCACCTACCCTCGACGTGTGCCAGGCGCCTCGGGCCGGGTGCTTGTTGTGGACGACAACAAGGTCATCCGGCAGCTGATCAGGGTCAATCTCGAACTGGAGGGCTTCGAGGTCGTGACCGCGGCCGATGGTGCCGAAGCCCTGGAGGTCGTGCACGAGGTGCGCCCCGACCTCGTCACCCTGGACGTGGTGATGCCCCGGCTGGACGGGCTGCGGACCGCCGCGCTGTTGCGTGCCGACCCCCGTACCGAGCACCTCCCCCTCATGATCGTCAGTGCCTGCACCCAGCACGAGGTGGAGAGCGGGCTGGACGTCGGTGTGGACGCGTTCCTGTCCAAGCCGTTCGAGCCCGGTGAGCTCGTCGGCACCGTGCGCACCCTGATCGGGCGCGGGGGCGGGCCCGGAGCGGACGGTGTTCCCGGGGAGCCGGCGTCCGCCCCGGTCGGCGGGGAGCACGAATAGCGGCGGAGGGAGCCAACGGGGGTCCCGTCGAAGGCCGCGGAAGGCACGGGCCGGAAGCCCGCCCCGGGGGTGCACTCCCGGTCGTCCCCGTTCGAGGGGCGCTGCCGTCCCCGTCCCACACCCCGAAACCCCCGCGCACCGCGGCGGCGGCCTCCCCTACCCTGGTGCCGTGACCCCCGTCGAGCTGTCCCGGACCGTGCTGCGCGCCGTGCGGTCCGCCGTGGACGCCGGGGAACTGACCGTCGCCGCGGAAGCGGTGCCCGGCCGGGTCGCCGTGGAGCCGCCGCGGCCCGGCGGGCTGGGCGACTACGCGACCAACGTCGCCCTCCGACTGGCCCGCCCCGCGGGCCGCCCGGCCCCGCAGGTCGCGGCGGTGCTGCGGCGACGGCTGCTGGCCGAGGACGGGATCGCCCGGGTGGACGTGACCGGGCCCGGGTTCCTGAACCTCACCCTCGACCGGGCCGTGCACGGGGACCGCGCACTCGTAGCCCGGGTGCTGGCGGAGGGGGAGCGGTACGGCGACGGGGACGCCCTCGCCGGACGGGACGTCGTGCTCGTGGTGGCACCGGAGCTGCGCGCGCGGACCGTCGCCGAGGCCGTGGTCGGCCTGCTGGCCGGGCAGGGCGCCCGGCCCTTGCTCCGCGACGAGCCGTCCGCGGGGGAGGGGGCCCGCCCGCTGCGGCCCGCGCCCGCCCGGGGCCTGCGGGAGCCGGCGGTCGACGACCGGCCCGCCGTGGACGCCCTGCGCTGGGCCCTGCTGCACCCCGCCGCGCACGACGCCCCCAAGGATCCGGCCGACCACCTGCCGCGACGGGAGACCAATCCGCTGTTCCGGGTCCAGTACGCCCACGCCCGGACCTGCGCCCTGCGCCGCAACGCCCGTGACCTGGGGTTCTCGGCTCTGCCCGGGGATCTCCCCGACGGGCCGGACCGTGCCGCCGGCGCCCTGGTGCGACAGCTGGCCGCCTACCCCCGGGTGCGTGCCGCCGCCGCCCAGCACCGGGCGCCCGACCGCCTCGCGCGGTACCTGGTGGACCTCGCCGACGAGGTGCTGCGGTTCACCGCCGCCTGCCCGGTGCTGCCGCTGGGCGACGAGAAACCCTCGGCCGCCCACCGCGCCCGGCTGGCGCTCGCCGAAGCCGCCGGGACGGTGCTGGCCGGTGGCCTGACCCTGCTCGGCATCGACGCACCCGAACACCTCTGAGAGAAGCGCACCAGACATGAGTCGTTCCGCCCACCCCGCCGGGCCCCGCCACGCCGACGTGCTGCCCGAGGGCCACTACACCGCCCCGCCCGCCGACCTCAACGCGCTCGACGGCAAGGTGTGGGCCCGTACCGTCGAGCGGGACGACGAAGGGGTGCTGAACGTCGGCGGGCTCCCGGTCACCCGGCTCGCCGAGGAGTTCGGGACCCCCGCGTACGTGATGGACGAGGGCGACTTCCGGGCCCGGGCGCGCGCCTGGCGCGACGCCTTCGGGACGGACGCCGACGTGTTCTACGCGGGCAAGGCGTTCCTGTCCCGGGCGGTCGTGCGCTGGCTGCACGAGGAGGGGTTGAACCTCGACGTCTGCTCCGGCGGGGAACTCGCCACCGCACTCTCCGCCGGGATGCCGGCCGAACGCATCGCCTTCCACGGCAACAACAAGTCGACCGCGGAGATCGAGCGGGCGATCACCGCGGGGGTGGGGCGGATCGTGCTCGACTCCTTCCAGGAGATCGTGCGGGTGGCGCACGCCGCGGAGCGGCTCGGGGTCCGCCAGCGGGTGCAGATCCGGGTCACGGTCGGCGTGGAGGCGCACACCCACGAGTTCATCGCGACCGCCCACGAGGACCAGAAGTTCGGCCTCGCCCTGGCCGGCGGCCAGGCCGCGGAGGCGGTGCGGCGGGCGCTGAAGCTCGACGGGCTCGAACTCGTCGGCATCCACTCGCACATCGGCTCGCAGATCTTCGACATGGCCGGGTTCGAGGTCGCGGCCCGCCGCGTGGTGGGGCTGCTCGCCGAGGTGCGCGACGAGCACGGCGTCGAGCTGCCCGAGATCGACCTCGGCGGCGGTCTGGGCATCGCGTACACCTCCGAGGACGACCCGCGCGAGCCGCAGGAGATCGCGGTGGCGCTGCGCGAGATCGTCGGGCGCGAGTGCGCGGCGGCCGGGCTGCGCACGCCGCGGATCTCCGTGGAGCCCGGACGGGCGGTCGTCGGCCCGACCACGTTCACGCTGTACGAGGTCGGCACCGTCAAGCCGTTGGAGGGGCTGCGCACCTACGTCTCCGTGGACGGCGGGATGTCGGACAACATCCGCACCGCCCTGTACGACGCCGAGTACAGCGTCTCGCTGGTGTCCCGGACCTCGGAGGCGGAGCCGGTGCTGGCGCGGGTGGTGGGCAAGCACTGCGAGAGCGGTGACATCGTGGTGCGGGACGCGTTCCTCCCCGGTGACCTGGCGCCCGGTGACCTGATCGCCGTGCCGGCCACCGGTGCCTACTGCCGGTCGATGGCCAGCAACTACAACCACGTGCTCCGTCCGCCGGTGGTCGCCGTCGCGGACGGCGCGGCGCGGGTGATCGTCCGCCGGGAGACGGAGGAGGACCTGCTGCGGCTCGACGTCGGCTGAGGGGCCGCCGCACGACGGGGCCGGCGGTGGGGTGACGTCCGTCACCACCGGCCCGACGCGGGCCCGGGGCGCCGAAAGATCTGCGCCCCGGATGCCCGTGCGTCATGAAATTGATGTCTCATGATGCGGACAATGGGCAGAAACTCCCGTCCGGTGAGTGAGACTGGACCAACCGTAGAAGTACGAGAAGCGAGGTCGGATGATGCGTACGCGTCCGCTGAAGGTGGCGCTGCTGGGCTGTGGGGTAGTCGGCTCAGAGGTGGCGCGCATCATGACGACGCACGCCGACGACCTCGCGGCGCGCATCGGGGCCCCCGTCGAACTCGCCGGGGTCGCCGTCCGCCGGCCCTCCAAGGTGCGGGCCGGGATCGACCCGGAGCTGATCACCACCGATGCCACCGCCTTGGTCAAACGGGGTGACATCGACGTCGCCATCGAGGTGATCGGCGGCATCGAGCCCGCCCGCACCCTGATCACGACGGCCTTCGAGCACGGGGCCTCCGTGGTGTCGGCGAACAAGGCGCTGCTGGCCCAGGACGGTGCCGCACTGCACGCCGCCGCCGAGGAGCACGGCCGCGACCTCTACTACGAGGCCGCCGTCGCCGGGGCGATCCCGCTGATCCGCCCGCTGCGCGAATCGCTCGCCGGGGACAAGGTGAACCGGGTCCTCGGCATCGTCAACGGCACCACCAACTTCATCCTCGACAAGATGGACTCCACCGGCGCCGGCTACCAGGAGTCCCTGGACGAGGCCACCGCGCTCGGCTACGCGGAGGCGGACCCGACCGCCGACGTGGAGGGCTTCGACGCCGCCGCCAAGGCCGCCATCCTCGCGGGCATCGCCTTCCACACCCGGGTGCGGCTGGACGACGTCTACCGCGAGGGGATGACCGAGGTCACCGCCGCGGACTTCGCCTCCGCGAAACAGATGGGCTGCACCATCAAGCTGCTCGCCATCTGCGAGCGGGCCGCGGACGGCGGGTCCGTCACCGCCCGGGTGCACCCCGCGATGATCCCGCTCAGCCATCCGCTGGCCTCGGTGCGCGGCGCCTACAACGCGGTCTTCGTGGAGTCCGACGCCGCCGGCCAGCTCATGTTCTACGGCCCCGGGGCGGGCGGCGCGCCCACCGCCTCGGCCGTCCTCGGTGACCTCGTCGCCGTCTGCCGCAACAAGCTCGGCGGGGCCACCGGCCCCGGCGAGTCCGCCTACACGCGCCTGCCGGTCAGCCCCATGGGCGAGGTGGTCACGCGGTACCACATCAGCCTCGACGTGGCCGACAAGCCGGGCGTCCTCGCCCAGGTCGCGACGGTCTTCGCCGAGCACGGTGTGTCCATCGACACCGTCCGTCAGCACGGACGGCCGGACGGGGACGGGGACGCCTCCCTCGTCGTCGTCACCCACCGCGCGCCCGACGCCGCCCTCACCGGCACCGTCGAAGCGCTGCGCCGACTCGACACCGTGCGGGGTGTCGCCAGCATCATGCGGGTTGAAGGAGAGTAACCAGCAATGACCCACCAGTGGCGCGGAATCATCGAGGAGTACCGGGACCGGCTGCCGGTCACCGAGGAAACGCCCGTCGTGACGCTCCGTGAGGGCGGTACGCCGCTCGTTCCCGCGCAGGTGCTCTCCGAGCGCACCGGGTGTGCGGTGCACCTCAAGGTCGAGGGCGCCAACCCGACCGGGTCCTTCAAGGACCGCGGCATGACCATGGCGATCACCCGGGCGAAGGAGGAGGGCGCGCAGGCCGTCATCTGCGCGTCCACCGGCAACACCTCCGCCTCCGCCGCCGCGTACGCGGTGCGGGCCGGGATGGTCAGCGCGGTGCTGGTGCCCCGCGGCAAGATCGCCCTGGGCAAGATGGGGCAGGCCCTGGTGCACGGGGCGAAGATCCTCCAGGTGGACGGGAACTTCGACGACTGCCTCACGCTGGCGCGCGGGCTCTCCGACAACTACCCGGTGGCCCTGGTGAATTCGGTCAACCCGGTGCGCATCGAGGGGCAGAAGACCGCCGCCTTCGAGATCGTCGACGCGCTCGGCGAGGCCCCCGACATCCATGTGCTGCCGGTCGGCAACGCTGGCAACATCACCGCCTATTGGAAGGGGTACGGCGAGTACCTCGCGGACGGCCCCGCCACCCGCACCCCCCGCATGTGGGGGTTCCAGGCTTCGGGCTCCGCGCCGATCGTGCGCGGCGAGGTCGTCAAGGACCCCTCGACCATCGCCACCGCCATCCGGATCGGGAACCCCGCCTCCTGGCAGTACGCGCTGGCCGCGCAGCAGGAGTCCGGCGGGTTCATCGACGAGGTGACGGACCGTGAGATCCTGCGCGCCTACAAGCTGTTGGCCTCCCGCGAGGGCGTGTTCGTGGAGCCCGCCTCCGCCGCCTCGGTGGCCGGCCTGCTGAAGGCCGCCGAGCAGGGCAAGGTCGACCCGGGGCAGACCATCGTCTGCACGGTGACCGGCAACGGTCTCAAGGACCCCGACTGGGCGGTCGCCGGCGCCCCGCAGCCGGAGACGGTTCCGGTGGACGCGGAGACCGCGGCCCGCCGCCTCGGCCTGGTCTGACCCGTCGGACTCCGTCCGCCCGGTCCTGCGCCCGTGCGCGCGGAACCGGGCGGACGTCCGCGGCTCCGCCGCGGGCATGTCCCCCCGACGTGCGAGGCGTTGGACCCCGTGCAGTGCCCCCGATGGGGTGGGGTGCGGGGTTTGCCGCGTTCTCCCCGCTTCCGGGGTGCGTGGGGGGCTTGCGACACGCTTCGTGCGCCTCCTGTGCGCCCTATGTCGCGCGAGAACCTTCCTTCGATAGGCTGTACCGAACCCGTCCGCCGCATATGCCGCGGTGCTGCCCCCGTGGGGCCCACGGGTCCCCCGCACATGGTGAGAACCCCGCAGTTCAAGGAGAGTCGTCGAGCGATGGCCGGTCCCGCCTTCCGAGCCGCCGCCGTCAGGGTGCGCGTCCCCGCCACCAGCGCCAATCTCGGCCCGGGCTTCGACGCCCTGGGCCTCTCGCTGGGGCTCTACGACGACGTGGTCGTCCGAGTGGCCGACTCCGGGCTGCACGTGGACATCGCCGGTGAGGGCAGCGAGACCCTGCCCCGCGACGAGAGCCACCTCCTGGTGCGCTCCCTGCGCACCGCGTTCGACCTGCTCGGCGGCCAGCCGCGGGGCCTGGAGGTGGTCTGCGCCAACCGCATCCCGCACGGTCGCGGGCTCGGCTCCTCCTCCGCCGCGATCTGCGCCGGCATCGTGGCCGCCCGGGCGGTGACCATCGGCGGCGACGCCCGCCTCGACGACGACGCCCTGCTGGAACTCGCCACCGAGATCGAGGGCCACCCCGACAACGTCGCCGCCTGCCTGCTCGGCGGGTTCACCCTCTCCTGGATGGACGCCGGCGCGGCCCGCGCCATCAGGATGGACGCCGCCGATTCCATCGTTCCGGTGGTTTTCGTCCCCGGGAAGCCGGTGCTGACCGAGACCGCCCGCGGGCTGCTGCCGCGTACCGTCCCGCACGTGGACGCTGCCGCCAACGCCGGCCGGGCGGCGCTCCTCGTCGAGGCCCTGACCCGGCGCCCCGAACTGCTGCTCCCCGCCACCGAGGACCGCCTCCACCAGGAGTACCGGGCCCCGGCCATGCCGGAGAGCGCCGCCCTGGTCGAACGGTTGCGCGCGGACGGCGTGCCCGCCGTGATCTCCGGCGCGGGACCCACCGTCCTCGCGCTGGCGGACGTGGCGACGGCCGACAAGGTCGCCCGCCTCGCGGGCGAGGGCTGGGCGGCGAACCGGCTCGCGCTGGACGGATCGGGAGCGAGCGTGCTGCCGCTTGCGCACTGAAGGCTTGCCGGATTTGGAGAGGGGGAATGTTTGTTGGGTCCGGTAGTGTTAATCTCAAGTCTGCACCCGACCCCACCATGACGAGGTGCTTTGTGTCCCCCTTCGGGACAACCATTCTTCCGGGAGCCTCCCGAACCGTTCGGTGCGTCGCACTGCACCGTCTGCGTTAAACGCTCCGGAACCGGCTCCACCCGACCGCGCGGCACAGCAACTCCGCGGCACGGCTCCGGGTAGGGCCACACCAGAAACCTCCTCCGCCGTCGTGGCGGACCACCGCACCGGCACGGCCCACCTCAGGGGCCACCCGTCGGGACAGCACAACCGGTCGCCGAGCCAGACAGGCCGACGTCCGCTCCAGGGAAGGACCCTTCGTGAGCGACACCACCGATCTGATGGGCGTGAGCGCCGACAGCACGGTCGACACCGCTGCCGCGCCCGCCACGGATGCCTCTGCCGCGCCCGCCACCGGTGCTTCCTCCGGCCGGCGCCGCCGCGGCACCGGCCTTGAGGGCATGGTGCTGGCGGAACTCCAGCAGGTCGCCTCGGGCCTCGGCATCAGGGGCACCGCGCGGATGCGCAAGAGCCAGCTGATCGAGGTCATCAAGGAGGCCCAGGCCGGTGGCGGTGCGCCCGCCAAGAGCGCGGACGCCCCCGCCGAGGCCAAGCCCAAGCGTCGCGCCACCTCCAAGGCCCGCACCGGCGAGGACGCCGCCGAGCCCCGGGCCGAGAAGGCCGCCGCCCGCCCGGCGGCCGAGTCCGCCGCTCCCGCGGAGGCCGCCGAGGCGCCCGCCGCCCGCAAGGCCGTCGCCCAGCAGCAGATCGAGATCCCCGGCCAGCCTGCCAGCGAGGACGCCCCCGTCGCCGAGCGCCGCCGGCGCCGGGTCACCGCCGAGGCGACCGGCGCCGAGACGGTCACCGCGGAGGTCCGCACCGAGGCCCCCGCCGACAAGGCCGCCGATGCCGAGGGCAACGCCGAGGGCCGCGGTCGTCGCGACCGTCGGGGCCGGGACCGCGACCGCCGGGGCGGCAAGGCCGACGACCAGGGCCAGCAGGGCGGCAACCAGCAGCGTCAGCAGCAGGGCGGCCGTCAGGACCGGGACCGCAACAACGGTCCGCAGGACGACTACGACGACGAGGCGGGCGGCCGTCGCGGCCGTCGCGGCCGGTACCGCGACCGTCGCGGCCGTCGCGGCCGTGACGAGGTGGGCGGCGTCGAGCCGCAGATCAACGAGGACGACGTCCTGATCCCCGTCGCGGGCATCCTGGACATCCTGGACAACTACGCGTTCATCCGGACCTCCGGCTACCTGCCCGGCCCGAACGACGTGTACGTGTCGCTGGCCCAGGTCCGCAAGAACGGGCTGCGCAAGGGCGACCACCTCACCGGTGCGGTGCGCCAGCCGAAGGACGGCGAGCGCCGCGAGAAGTTCAACGCGCTGGTCCGCCTCGACTCGGTCAACGGAATGGCGCCCGAACTCGGCCGCGGGCGACCCGAGTTCACCAAGCTGACTCCGCTGTACCCGCAGGACCGGCTCCGTCTGGAGACCGACCCGGGCGTGCTGACCACGCGGATCATCGACCTGGTGTCGCCGATCGGCAAGGGCCAGCGCGGTCTGATCGTGGCCCCGCCGAAGACCGGCAAGACCATGATCATGCAGGCGGTCGCCAACGCCATCACGCACAACAACCCCGAGTGCCACCTGATGGTCGTCCTGGTCGACGAGCGTCCGGAAGAGGTCACCGACATGCAACGGTCGGTGAAGGGCGAGGTCATCTCCTCGACCTTCGACCGCCCCGCCGAGGACCACACGACCGTCGCCGAGCTCGCCATCGAGCGGGCGAAGCGGCTGGTCGAACTCGGCCACGACGTGGTCGTGCTGCTCGACTCGATCACCCGTCTGGGCCGCGCCTACAACCTCGCCGCGCCCGCCTCCGGCCGCATCCTGTCCGGTGGTGTGGACTCCACCGCGCTGTACCCGCCGAAGCGGTTCTTCGGTGCGGCGCGCAACATCGAGGACGGCGGCTCGCTGACCATCCTGGCCACCGCGCTGGTCGACACCGGCTCCCGGATGGACGAGGTGATCTTCGAGGAGTTCAAGGGCACCGGCAACATGGAGCTCAAGCTCGACCGCAAGCTCGCCGACAAGCGGATCTTCCCGGCGGTGGACGTGGACGCCTCCGGCACCCGCAAGGAGGAGATCCTGCTCAGCGGCGAGGAGCTCGGAGTCGTCTGGAAGCTGCGCCGGGTGCTGCACGCCCTGGACCAGCAGCAGGCGATCGAACTGCTGCTGGACAAGATGAAGCAGACGAAGTCCAACGCGGAGTTCCTGCTCCAGATCCAGAAGACCACGCCGTCCTCCAACGACTGAGTCGTCCGGAGCCTCGGTCGAAGGGCCCCGCGCCCCCCCGCTACGGGGGTGCGGGGCCCTTCGGGGTTCCGCGGCGTTTCGGTGGATGTGTACGGGCTGGATAGGATCGACGCGGGCTGTGTGCGGAGAACGGACGGGCGGGAGCGGGCGTGTCGACGGAACGGGACGGGACTCGGCACCGGCGCCGTGCGGGACGGCTGCTGTCCGTGGCCGCGGTGGCGCTCGCCCTGCTCGGCGGCGGGGTCCTCGCCGTCACGTCCCAGGGGGGACCGCCCGAACCTCCGCCGCTGACCGGCGAGGTCGTCAAACCCCCGCCGGGCGCGGTCACCGCCGGCCCGACGCCCGCCCCGCCCTCCTCCTCGGCCGCCGGCGGCTCGCCCCGCGTCACCGCCGGCACCAACAGCACCGCCTCCTGGATGGTGCAACTGGTGTACGCCGACCCCGACTACGGCAAGCACTTCGTGTGCGGGGGCACCCTCGTCGCCCCCCACAAGGTGCTCACCGCCGCGCACTGCCTGGACGACCCCCGCACCGGCGAGCGGCGCGACTGGGAGGGGCGCGGCCAGGTGGCCGTGGGCACCCACCGCAGCGTCACCGTCGCCAATGACGCCGAGCGGGTGGACGTGGTCCGCACCTGGGTCCATCCCGGGTACGACCGCCGGGAGTTCGCGCACGACCTCGCCCTGCTGACGCTCGCCCGCCCGGTCGCCCAGACCACGCTGGACCTCGCCGGACCGGACGACGCGGGGCTGCACACCCCCGGGACCGGCGCCATCGCGTACGGCTGGGGAGTGACCACCGCGCAGCAGGAGTCGGCCACCATCGCGCCCGTCCTCCAGAAGGTCACCCTGCCGTTGCAGGCCGATCCGGAGTGCCGGGTCAACCTCGGACCGGGCTACCGCACCGACGGCAGCATGGTGTGCGCCGGCCAGCTCGGCACGGGGGACGACGTCCCGGGGCGGACCCGTTGCCCGGGCGACTCCGGCGGCCCCCTGATCACCGGCAACAAGGTCGTCGGCGTGGTCTCCTGGGGCATGAGCCGCGGTGCGCAACTGTGCAACGTGGCCGGCACCCACGAGGCGTTCAGCAGGGTCGCCGCGGACCAACCGCAGATCCGGCCGCGCGTCGACGACACCGACGTCGACGCGGTCGCCCCGAACGGTCGGGGCGACGGCCGGGCCGACCTCTTCGTGCGCGGCCGCACCGACGGCACCGCCCGGGTGCTGGCCTCCACGGGCACCGGCTTCGCCGCCCCCAGGGACCTGCCGGGCTCCTGGGCCGGGTACGACGTGGCCCTCCAGAGCGATCTGAACCGCGACGGGCGACAGGACTGGGTGCTGCGCCGCACGGCGGACGGCGCCGTCTTCTGGCGCCAGCGCACCGCCCCGGAGGGCCGCTGGGCGGACACCCCGATCGCGGTCGGTTGGGCGGACCGGAAGTTCCTGGTCGCCCCCGGCGACGTGACCGGGGACCGGATGCCGGACCTGCTCTCCGTCACCGGGGAGGGCGTGCTGCACGTGCACCCCGGCAACGGGGACGGCACCCTCGCCGACCCGGTGCGCGCCGGCGGGGGCTACCGGGGCTACAACTCGCTGCGCGGACGCGGCGACTTCACCGGCGACGGCCGTACCGATCTGTTCGCGCGCACCCGGGACGGTCGGCTCCACGTGCTGCGCGGCACCGGGAAGGCGGCGGAGCCGTTCGAGGCGCCGCGGCACGTCCGGGACTGGGTGGGCTACAACGCGCTGGCCGCCCCCGGTGACGTCACGGGTGACGGTCGGCCCGACTTCGTGGCCCGCTCCCGGGCCGGGAACCTCTTCCTCTACCCGGGCACCGGACGCACCTCCCGCGGCATCTTCGGCCCGCCCGTACGGATCGGTGGCGGCTTCCAGCAGTACGACCTCTTGAGCTGACCGCTTCCGCACGTACGGTGACCGTACGTGATCGGGTGGTGCGGGTGGGGTCCGTCGACTGGTGAGGGCCGGCCGTCGGGTCGACCCTGGGAGCAGGACCCCCGAACAGTCGAGGTACGGATGCCCGACGAGAGCGCCGACGACCGGGCCCCCGAGCCCCCGGCACCCGGCCGCGGTGCCCGCCGGCGGGGCGGGCGCCGCGCGTGGCGGATCGCCGCCTGGACGGCCGCCGGTCTGATCCTGCTCGGCGGCTCCGGTCTCGGGTACCTGTACCTGAGGCTGAACGGCAACATCACGGGCATCGACATCAACGCCGTCCTCGGCACCGACCGGCCCCGGGACCGGGACGACGGCTCGATGGACGTCCTGCTCCTCGGCTCCGACTCGCGGTCGGGGGCGAACGCGGCCTACGGCCGCCCGGACGGGCCGGGCCGTTCCGACACCGCCATGGTCCTGCACGTCAACCGGGGGCACCGGGCGGCGACCGTCGTCTCCATCCCCCGGGACACCCTGGTCGACCGCCCGGCCTGCGCGGACGGCCGCGGCGGCACCGTCCCCGCGGCCGCGGAGCAGATGTTCAACACCGCCTACGAGGCGGGCGGCCCGTCCTGCGCGGTCAAGACCGTCGAGGCGATGTCCGGGCTGCGCATGGACCACTACCTGGAAGTCGACTTCACCGGCTTCACCCGGCTCGTGGACACCCTCGGGGGGGTGCCCGTCACCCTCGCCCGGGCCATCGACGACCCCAGGAGCCACCTGCGGCTCGCCGCCGGCACCCACACCCTCGACGGCGAACAGGCCCTCGGGCTGGTCCGCACCCGGCACGGCGTGGGCGACGGCAGCGACCTGGGTCGCATCCAACTCCAGCAGGCGTTCCTGAAGGCGCTGGTCGAGAAGGTCGACGGGATCGGCCTGCTCTCCGACCCGGCCAAGCTGTTCGAGGTCGCCGACGCCGCCACCAGCGCCCTCACCACCGACTCCGACCTGGCCTCGGTCACGAAGCTCGCCGGGTTCGCCGGCGGCCTGAAGGACATCGGGGCCGGGGACGTCAGCCCGGTCACCCTGCCGGTCGCCTACGACCCGGCCGATCCCAACCGGGTGCTGCCGCTGGAGCGACAGGGCGCCGCCGTCTGGTCCGCACTGAAGGCCGACCGGCCGGTGCCCGCCTGGGCCACCGAGGGCACGGCGACGGGTGACGCCGGCCGGGTGCTCACCGGCCCCTGACCGCCCCGGCCGACCGCCCTGGCCGACCTCCGCGGTTCACATCCGGTCGCGTACCGCCATCGAACCGTCACACCTGGCTGTTTTCCGACCGCTCCGCAGGCGGTCGGCCGGGTTCGGGAATATGCGGCCCGACAGGCCGGTTTTGGGGGATGCGGCCAGTGCTGGCAGACTGGTCCGCCGGCCCCGGTTCACGCCCGCGCAGCAGGCGTCGGCGACCCGGTGCCCTCCCGAACCTAGGAGACACCTTGAAGCGCGACATCCACCCCGAGTACGTCGAGACGCAGGTCAGCTGCACCTGTGGCGCGTCGTTCACCACCCGCAGCACGATCTCCGGCGGCTCCATCCGCGCCGAGGTCTGCTCCGAGTGCCACCCGTTCTACACGGGCAAGCAGAAGATCCTCGACACCGGTGGCCGCGTGGCCCGCTTCGAGGCCCGCTTCGGCAAGGCCGCTGCCGCCAAGAAGTAGCGAGCACCCTGCGCCGGTCCACGGCCGCCCCCGGGCGGGCCGGGACCGGCGTTTTTTCCTGGCGCGGCCCGCCCCCGCCAACCGTCCGGCACCGGCCCGCCCGATGCCGCCCCCTGCCGCCGCACCCCCAGCCGTACCCAGATCAGGAGCCCGGAGATGTTCGAGGCCGTCGCGGAACTCGTCGACGAGCACACCCGCCTGGAGCACCAGCTCGCCGATCCCGGGGTGCACGCCAACCAGGCCAACGCGCGCAAGCTCAACAAGCGCTACGCCGAACTCACCCCGATCGTCGCCGCCTACCGCTCCTGGAAGGGCCTCGGCGAGGACGTCGTCACCGCCCGCGAGCTGGCCGCCGACGATCCCGACTTCGCCGCCGAGGTCAAGGACCTGGAGAGGGCGCGTGAGGAGCTGACCGAGAAGCTCCGGCTGCTGCTCGTCCCGCGCGACCCCAGCGACGACAAGGACGTCATCCTGGAGATCAAGGCGGGCGCCGGCGGCGACGAGTCCGCCCTGTTCGCCGGGGACCTGCTGCGCATGTACCTGCGCTACGCCGAACGGGTCGGCTGGAAGACCGAGGTCATCGACGCCACCGAGTCCGAGCTGGGCGGCTACAAGGACGTCCAGGTCGCCGTCAAGACCAAGGGCGGCCAGGGGGCCACCGAGCCCGGCCAGGGCGTGTGGGCCCGCCTCAAGTACGAGGGAGGCGTCCACCGGGTGCAGCGGGTGCCCGCCACCGAGTCCCAGGGCCGCATCCACACCTCTGCCGCCGGCGTGCTCGTCACCCCCGAGGCCGAGGAGGTCGACGTCGAGATCAACCCCAACGACCTGCGGATCGACGTCTACCGCTCCTCCGGACCCGGTGGGCAGTCCGTCAACACCACCGACTCCGCGGTGCGCATCACCCACCTGCCGACCGGTGTCGTCGCCTCCTGCCAGAACGAGAAGAGCCAGCTCCAGAACAAGGAGCAGGCCCTGCGCATCCTGCGCTCCCGACTGCTCGCCGCCGCCCAGGAGGAGGCCGAGCGGGAGGCCGCCGACGTCCGCCGCAGCCAGGTGCGCACCGTCGACCGCTCGGAGAAGATCCGCACCTACAACTTCCCCGAGAACCGCATCTCCGACCACCGCGTCGGTTTCAAGGCGTACAACTTGGACCAGGTGCTCGACGGAGAGCTCGACGCGGTCATCCAGGCGTGCGTCGACGCGGACTCCGCCGCCAAGCTCGCCGCCGCCTGACCCGCGGGCGCCGACCAGCCCGGCGCCCGACCACAGCCCAGCCCCGGAGGACCTCGCGTGCAGCCACCCATTGGGGGTCGACCCCCAGGCCCCCGCAGTCTGCTGCTCGCTGAAGTGGCCCAGGCCACCCAGCGGCTGGCCGACGCGGGCGTGCCCTCGCCGCGCAACGACGCCGAGGAACTGGCCGCCTTCGTCCACGGGGTGAAGCGCGGCGAACTGCACACCGTCGCCGACGCCGACGTGGACGCCCGCTACTGGGAGGCCATCAACCGCCGGGTCGCCCGCGAACCGCTCCAGCACATCACCGGCCGCGCCTACTTCCGGTACCTGGAGCTCGAAGTCGGACCCGGGGTCTTCGTGCCCCGCCCGGAGACCGAGTCGGTCGTCGGCTGGGCCATAGACGCGGTCCGCGCCCTGGACGTCGTCGAACCCCTCATCGTCGACCTGTGCACCGGCTCCGGCGCCATCGCCCTGGCCCTCGCCCAGGAGGTGCCCCGCTCCCGGGTGCACGCCGTCGAACTCTCCGAGGACGCCCTCGCCTACACCCTCAAGAACGCCGAGGGCTCCCGCGTCCACGTCCACCAGGGTGACGCCCTCACCGCGCTGCCCGAGCTGAACGGACAGGTCGACCTCGTCATCTCCAACCCCCCGTACATCCCGCTCACCGAGTGGGAGCACGTGGCGGTGGAGGCCCGCGAGTACGACCCGCAGATGGCGCTGTTCTCCGGCGACGACGGCCTCGACACCATCCGCGGCCTGGAACGCACCGCCCACCGGCTGCTGCGCCCCGGCGGCATCGTCGTCGTGGAGCACGCCGACACCCAGGGCGGACAGGTGCCGTGGATCTTCAGCGAAGAGTCCGGCTGGGCCGACGCCGCCGACCATCCCGACCTCAACAACCGGCCCCGATTCGCGACCGCGCGCAAGGCACGCCCGTGACATCCCGGCCCCCGAACCACAGCCCGAACGCGCACGAGGAGGCCCGCTAGATGGCACGGCGATACGACACCAACGACGCGACCGACCGCATCACCGGTCTGCGCGAGGCAGGGTCCGCCGTCCGCCGTGGCGAACTGGTCGTGCTGCCCACCGACACCGTGTACGGCATCGGCGCCGACGCCTTCAGCTCGGACGCCGTCGCCGACCTGCTGGAGGCCAAGGGCCGCGGGCGCAACATGCCGGTGCCCGTCCTCGTCGGCTCCCCGAACACCCTGCACGGCATCGTCACCGACTTCTCCGAACTCGCCTGGGAACTCGTGGACGCGTTCTGGCCCGGCGCCCTCACCCTGGTCGCCCGGCACCAGCCCACCCTGGCCTGGGACCTCGGCGACACCCGGGGCACGGTCGCGGTGCGGATGCCGCTGCACCCGGTGGCCATCGAACTGCTCACCGACGTCGGCCCGATGGCGGTGTCCTCCGCCAACCTCACCGGCCACCCCGCCCCCGAGGACTGCGACTCCGCCCGTGGGATGCTCGGCGACTCCGTCTCCGTCTACCTCGACGGCGGCCCCACCCCCGGCATCGTGCCCTCGTCCATCGTCGACGTCACCGGAGAGGTGCCCGTCCTGCTGCGCGCCGGTGCCCTCGACGCCGAGGAGCTGCGCAAGGTCGTACCCGGCCTTGAGGTGGCCAGTTGACGGCTTCCGAAGGGCGTGGCATAGGCACGTGGACCACCGGCACCGGGGACACGTTCCGCATCCTCCACGTCAGCACCGGCAACGTGTGCCGCTCGCCGATCACCGAGCGGCTGACCCGCCACGCCCTGGCCGGGCGGCTCGGTGACCCCGCGGGCTGCGGGGTCCTGGTGGAGAGCGCCGGCACCTGGGGCCACGAGGGCGCCCCCATGGAGGCCAACGCCGAGACGGTCCTCGCCGACTTCGGCGCCGACCCCAGCGGCTTCACCGGACGGGAACTCCTCGACGACCACGTGATCCGCGCGGACCTGGTGCTCACCGCCACCCGCGACCACCGGGCGCAGGTCATCTCGATGGGCCACTCCGCCGGGCTGCGCACCTTCACCCTGAAGGAGTTCACCCGGCTGGTGCGGGCCATCGACCCGGCCACCCTGCCGGACGCCCGGGCCGAGGGCGTCGTCGAACGGGCCCGGGCCCTGGTGCGGGCCGCCGCGGCGCTGCGCGGCTGGCTGCTGGCCCCGTCCCCGGACGCCGACGAGGTGTTCGACCCGTACGGGGCGCCGCTGCCGTTCTTCCGCTCCATCGGCGACGAGATCCACGAGGCCCTGGACCCGGTCGTCACCGCCCTGACCGGCGTCACCGAACACCGCTGAGCCGCCACCACCGCGGGCCCCGTGCCCCCACCGTGGAGGCGGGCGCCCGCCCCCTTCCGGAGGCTGCGATGACGGTCGTGGCGGGGGACCGGGACGCGCGCGCCGGCCCCGCCGACGTGTACGACGGACTGCTGTTCCAGGTCCCGGCGGCCGGGTCCCGGTCGCTGCCGGGACCGCCCTGGGCCCCGCTCCCGGGCGACCGCCCAGGGCGAGGGCGGACCGGAGACGGCACGGATCGCGGTACTGTGTGCCGCGGCACTGCGCGGCAAGATCATCGGAGCGTCCGTCCGCGACGAGGTGCGCGGACCCGTCCGCGCCTTCCCGTCGCAGCGCGGTCGGCCGGAGTGAGGGGCCGCCCGGACGGAGCACGGCTCCGGGCACTCCCACGGGAGCCCGCACGTTCCCGGTGCAACCGTGCTCGCTACCCGGAAGTCCCCTTCCCTATGCACCCGAAGCTAGGCTGTGGGGCTGAGCTGGCCGAAGACACTTGTGGGGAAGCCTGTGCGTGAATACCTCCTGACGCTCTGTATCACGGCCGCGGTGACCTACCTGCTGACGGGCCCGGTGCGCAAGTTCGCCATCGTGGCCGGAGCGATGCCGGAGATCCGCGCCCGTGACGTGCACCGGGAGCCCACCCCACGGCTCGGCGGCATCGCCATGTTCTTCGGGCTCTGCGCGGGCCTGCTGGCCGCCAGCCACCTCACCAACCTCGGTGAGGTCTTCGTCGACTCCAACGAGCCGCGGGCGCTGCTCTCGGGGGCTGCCCTGATCTGGGTCGTCGGGGTGCTGGACGACAAGTACGAACTCGACGCGCTGATCAAGCTGGGCGCCCAGATGATCGCCGCGGGCGTGATGGTCATGCAGGGCCTGGCGATCCTGTGGCTGCCCGTTCCGGGCGTCGGCATGGTCGCCCTCACCCAGTGGCAGTCCACCCTGCTCACCGTGGCGCTGGTGGTCATCACCATCAACGCGGTCAACTTCGTGGACGGCCTCGACGGGCTCGCCGCCGGCATGGTGTGCATCGCGGCGGTGGCGTTCTTCCTGTACGCCTACCGGCTCTGGTTCGGCTACGGGGTGGAGGCCGCGGCGCCGGCGACGCTGTTCGCGGCCCTGCTGGTCGGCATGTGCCTGGGCTTCCTGCCCCACAACATGCACCCGGCGCGGATCTTCATGGGCGACTCGGGGTCGATGCTGATCGGCCTGGTGCTCGCGGCCGGCGCCATCTCGATCACCGGTCAGGTCGACCCCGACAGCCTCTTCAGCGACCAGGGCGCCGGCCGGGTGCGGGAGGCCGTGCACGCCACGGTGCCGGTCTACATCCCCCTGCTGCTGCCGTTGACGATCATCGCGATTCCGGCGGCCGACCTGGTGCTGGCCGTGGTGCGCCGCACCTGGCGCGGACAGTCGCCGTTCGCCGCCGACCGGGGGCACCTGCACCACCGGCTGTTGGACATCGGCCACTCGCACAGCCGCTCGGTGCTGATCATGTACTTCTACACGGTGGTGATCTCCTTCGGGACCCTCGCCTACTCGGTGAACGCGGCCTCCATGTGGATCGTGCTGGTGGTCGCGGTGTTGAGCGCGGTGGGCTTCGTACTGCTGTTGTTGCCCAGGTTCACGCCGCGGGCGCCGCGCTGGGCGGAGAGCTTCGTCCCCCCGCGGTACCGGCGCCGGAAGGTGGCGCCGGAGGCGGCGTCCGGCCCCGCGGCCCCATCGTCGGCCCCGGGAGCGGCCATGGCGGCCCGTCCGTCGACCACGGGCGCCCGTACCCCGGACGGGGTCGGTGCGGGGCCCCACGGCAGCACCGCGCTCTCCGAGCTGGCGGAGCAGGCGACGGCCGGCGCCGCGGGCGCCCGCTCCCGCGAGCGCGGTTAGCAGCCGATTGCCCACGTCTCAACTTCCCATGGCCACAAGGCACTTCCTGGAGCCCCTCGCCGCCCGAAGCCTCCGGATGAGAAATGAACACCCGACGGATCCAGGCCGTCCGTGCGGTGAACCCAGGGTGTCCGGGAGGTGCCCGCGGCGGGGCGGGCGTGCCCCGAGCGGAGTCGAGGCATCACTTTGCGTTGACGATCGGGTAAGGATCTGGCCAAGGGCTTGCCAAGTCGGCGGGCGCGAAGTCGCCCAATACCAGACAGAGCGCCTGAGATCATGCGCACATGAGCGTATTCACTCTCAGGCGTGACAGTGGGCACACTTCACAGGTAAAGACCTCATCAAATAGTTTGTGATACCGTTCACGAGAACCCGGGACAACGCCGTGGGGCCGTAGTGCGACGGCCCTTCCAGGCCGACGCTCTGTCTCGATTCCCGGGTTTACGCTCGTCCATGACGACACCTGCCCCCATCCAGTAAGCGGAGTTGCCGCCATGCCGTCCCAAGACGCACGCACCGTCCTCCAGGTCGCCGTACCCACCGCCGCGGTGGGCGCCGTCGCCGCCGGCATCAGTGCCGTCGTCGCCGGGGGCAAGGGGGCGCTCGGTGCTGCTGTGGCGACCGTCGTCGTGATCCTCTTCATGGGCATCGGGCTCGTGGTGCTCCAGCGCACCGCGAGGTCGCTCCCGCAGCTCTTCCAGGCCATGGGTCTGATGCTCTACACGACCCAGATCCTGCTGCTCTTCGTGTTCATGGCCACGTTCAAGGACACCGATCTGTTCAACCCGAGGACGTTCGCGGCGACGCTCGTCGCGACCACGCTCGGCTGGATCGGAGCCCAGGCCCGTGCCCACATGAAGGCCAAGATTCTCTACGTGGAACCCGAGGATTCGAAGGCTGAGAAGCCCGCGAAGACCGGTTCCCCGTCGTGAGGGGTAGGGCCGGTATAAGGGCGGGTCGGACTTACTGCTATCGTCCGGTGCCAACTGCGGCATCGCGGGCGCGGGCAAACAAGCTGACGCCTGCTCTAGCGCGAGGCTTGATGCCCGACCGCCGCCCCCACACCCGTAACACCAGTCCAGTGCCGTACTGCGGCTGTGCGCCGCGCCGACACAACGAGGTTGCCGTACCTATGCGCCACGAAGGAGCCCGCGGTGAGTGCTGATCCGACGCAGGTGCTCGCCTTCGAGACCGACTGCCACATCTTCGACGGTTGTGGTTTCCCGGCTCCCGGCCTGCACTCGTTCCTGTTCAAGCCCATCTGGGGCGACGCGGACAGCAACCTGTACTTCAACAAGCCGATGCTCCTCGCCCTGCTCGGGTCGATCATCGTCATCGGTTTCTTCTGGGCCGCCTTCGCCAAGCCGAAGGTCGTCCCCGGCAAGCTCCAGATGGTCGCCGAGGCCGGCTACGACTTCATCCGCCGCGGCGTCGTCTACGAGACGCTCGGCAAGCGCGAGGGCGAGAAGTACGTCCCGCTGATGGTCTCGCTGTTCTTCTTCATCTGGATGATGAACCTCTGGGCCGTCATCCCGCTGGCGCAGTTCCCGGTGACCTCGGTCATCGCCTACCCGGCGGTCCTGGCCCTCATCGTCTACATCGTCTGGGTCTCGCTGACCTTCAAGCGCCACGGCTTCGTGGGCGCCTTCAAGAACTTCGCCGGCTACGACAAGTCGCTGGGTGCGGTGCTCCCGCTGTCGATGGCCATCGAGCTCTTCTCAAACCTGCTCGTCCGGCCCTTCACCCACGCCGTGCGACTCTTCGCGAACATGTTCGCGGGTCACACCCTGCTGGTCCTCTTCACCATCGCGTCCTGGTACCTGCTCAACGGCATCGGCATCGCCTACGCCGGCGTCTCCTTCCTCATGACGCTGGTCATGCTGGTCTTCGAGCTCTTCGTCCAGGCCCTCCAGGCGTACGTCTTCGTGCTCCTGGCCTGCAGCTTCATCCAGGGCGCGCTCGCAGAGCACCACTGAGCGCCCGCTCCCGCTCCGCACTCGTCCGGTGGCCAACCCCCACCGGTCCGCAAAGAAAAGGAAGAACTGGCATGTCCCAGACCCTTGCTGCTGTCACCGGCTCGCTCGGCTCCGTCGGTTACGGTCTCGCGGCCATCGGCCCCGGCGTCGGCGTCGGCATCATCTTCGGTAACGGCACCCAGGCGCTGGCCCGTCAGCCCGAGGCCGCCGGTCTGATCCGCGCCAACCAGATCCTCGGCTTCGCCTTCTGTGAGGCGCTCGCCCTCATCGGCCTGGTCATGCCGTTCGTCTACGGCCCGTGATCGCCTGACCACGACCAGCCCACTAGACGAAAGGCACTGATATGAGCCAGCTGCTCATTCTGGCGGCCACCGAGGAGCAGAACCCCCTCGTCCCGCCGATCCCTGAGCTCGTCATCGGCCTGATCGCCTTCGTCATCGTCTTCGGCATCCTCGCCAAGAAGCTCCTCCCGAACATCAACAAGGTTCTGGAAGAGCGCCGTGAGGCCATCGAGGGCGGCATGGAGAAGGCCGAGGCCGCCAAGACCGAAGCCGAAAGCGTGCTGGAGCAGTACAAGGCCCAGCTCGCCGAGGCCCGGCACGAGGCCGCGCGCCTGCGCCAGGACGCGCAGGAGCAGGGTGCCGCGCTCATCGCCGAGATGCGTGCGGAAGGCCAGCGGCAGCGCGAAGAGATCATCGCCGCCGGTCACACGCAGATCGAGGCCGACCGCAAGGCCGCTGCCCAGGCGCTGCGCCGTGACGTCGGCCAGCTCGCCACCGAACTGGCCGGGAAGCTCGTCGGCGAGTCCCTTGAGGACCACGCCCGACAGAGCCGCACCATCGACCGGTTCCTCGACGAGCTCGACGTGAAGGCCGAGGCCGCCCGGTGAGTGCGCTGCACGGAGCCAGCCGTGAGGCCCTCGCCACGGCACGTGAGCGGCTCGACGCGCTGACGGACAACACGTCCGTCGACGCGACGCGGCTCGCTGACGACCTGGCCGCGGTCACCGCGCTGCTCGACCGCGAGGTGTCCCTGCGCCGGGTCCTCACCGACCCGGCGCAGTCCGCGGACGCCAAGGCCGACCTCGTCGGCCGCCTCCTGGCCGGTCAGGTCGGCGGGGAGACGGTCGACCTGGTCTCCGGCCTGGTGCGCTCCCGCTGGTCGCGTTCGCGTGACCTGGTGGACGCCCTGGAGGTCCTGGCGGACGTCGCCGACCTCACCGCCGCGCAGCGGGCCGGCCGGCTCGACGACGTGGAGGACGAGCTGTTCCGGTTCGGCCGGATCACCTCCTCGAACACCGAGCTGCGCGCCGCGCTCACCGACCGTTCGGCGACCGTCGCCGCCAAGGAACAGCTGCTGAGCACCCTGCTCGGCACCCGTGCCCGGGCGGAGACCACCCGGTTGGTCACGCGACTGGTCACCCGGCCGCGTGGACGTAGCCTGGAAGCGGGACTGGAGTCCCTGTCCAAGCTCGCCGCGGAGCGCCGCGACCGCATGGTCGCCGTCGTCACCTCGGCCGTACCGCTGAGCGATCAGCAGAAGCAGCGCCTGGGTGCGTCCCTGGCGAAGCTGTACGGGCGCGAGATGCACCTGAACCTGGACGTGGACCCCGCGGTCCTCGGCGGCATCCGGGTGCAGGTCGGCGACGAGGTCATCAACGGCAGCATCGCCGACCGCATCGACGACGCCAGCCGCCGCATGGCCGGCTGAGCGACGCACACCACAGCAACAGAGAACACCGACGGCCCTGGTTGGGCCGTGCAGAGGATTCCTGGGGGTAGCCCCCAGACCCCCAAAGAACTTCGGGCCCAACAAGGAGAGCAGGGAACCCAGATGGCGGAGCTCACGATCCGGCCGGAGGAGATCCGGGACGCGCTGGAGAACTTTGTCCAGTCGTACAAGCCGGACGCGGCCTCGCGCGAGGAGGTCGGTACGGTCACCCTTGCCGGCGACGGCATCGCGAAGGTCGAGGGACTTCCCTCGGCCATGGCCAACGAACTGCTGAAGTTCGAGGACGGCACCCTCGGCCTCGCGCTCAACCTCGAAGAGCGCGAGATCGGTGCCATCGTCCTCGGCGAGTTCAGCGGCATCGAGGAGGGCCAGCCGGTGCAGCGCACCGGTGAGGTGCTCTCGGTGGCCGTCGGCGACGGCTACCTCGGCCGTGTCGTCGACCCGCTCGGCAACCCGATCGACGGCCTCGGCGACATCGAGACCATTGGCCGCCGCGCCCTCGAACTCCAGGCTCCCACGGTCATGCAGCGCAAGTCCGTGCACGAGCCGATGGAGACGGGCTACAAGGCCGTCGACGCGATGACCCCGATCGGCCGTGGCCAGCGCCAGCTGATCATCGGTGACCGCCAGACCGGCAAGACCGCCCTGGCCGTCGACACCATCATCAACCAGCGCGACAACTGGCGCTCCGGTGACGTGAACAAGCAGGTCCGCTGCATCTACGTCGCCATCGGCCAGAAGGGCTCCACCATCGCGTCCGTGCGACGCGCCCTGGACGAGGCCAACGCACTGGAGTACACGACCATCGTCGCCGCCCCGGCGTCCGACCCGGCCGGCTTCAAGTACCTGGCGCCGTACACCGGTTCGGCCATCGGCCAGCAGTGGATGTACGAGGGCAAGCACGTCCTCATCATCTTCGACGACCTCTCGAAGCAGGCCGACGCCTACCGCGCCGTGTCCCTGCTGCTGCGTCGTCCGCCGGGCCGCGAGGCGTACCCCGGTGACGTCTTCTACCTGCACTCCCGCCTGCTGGAGCGCTGCGCCAAGCTCTCCGACGCCGAGGGCGCGGGTTCGATGACCGGTCTGCCGATCGTCGAGACCAAGGCCAACGACGTGTCGGCGTTCATCCCGACCAACGTCATCTCCATCACCGACGGCCAGTGCTTCCTGGAGTCCGACCTGTTCAACGCCGGTCAGCGCCCGGCCCTGAACGTCGGCATCTCGGTCTCCCGCGTCGGTGGCTCGGCCCAGCACAAGGCCATGCGCCAGGTGTCCGGCCGACTGCGCGTGGACCTGGCCCAGTTCCGTGAGCTGGAGGCGTTCGCCGCCTTCGGTTCCGACCTGGACGCCGCGTCCAAGGCCCAGCTGGAGCGCGGTCAGCGGATGGTCGAGCTGCTGAAGCAGGCCCAGTACCAGCCGATGGCCACCGAGGACCAGGTCGTCTCCGTGTGGGCCGGCACCACGGGCCGCATGGACGACGTGCCGGTCGCGGACATCCGCCGCTTCGAGTCGGAGCTGCTCAGCTACCTGCACCGCGAGGAGCAGGGCCTGATGACCTCCATCAAGGAGGGCGCGAAGATGTCCGACGACACCATCACCGCCATCGGTGACGCGGTCGCGGCCTTCAAGAAGCAGTTCGAGACCTCGGACGGCAAGCTTCTCGGCGAGGACGCGCCTGCCGTCAACGTCTCCAAGTGACGTAAGGAAGGGACCTGACTCATGGGAGCCCAGCTCCGGGTCTACAAGCGTCGCATCCGATCCGTCACCGCGACCAAGAAGATCACCAAGGCGATGGAGATGATCGCCGCCTCGCGCGTCGTCAAGGCGCAGCGCAAGGTGGCGGCCTCCACTCCGTACGCGACCGAGCTGACGCGCGCGGTCACGGCGGTGGGCACGGGTTCGAACACCAAGCACCCGCTGACCACGGAGGCGGAGACGGCGCGCCGTTCCGCGGTACTGCTCCTCACGAGCGACCGCGGCCTGGCCGGCGCCTTCAACTCCAACGCGATCAAGGCTGCGGAGCAGCTGACGGCTCGCCTTGAGGCCGAGGGCAAGGAGGTCGACACGTACATCGTCGGCCGCCGCGGTGTGGCCCACTACAACTTCCGCGAGCGCAAGATCGCGGAGCAGTGGACCGGCTTCACCGACGAACCCACCTATGCGGACGCCAAGACGGTCGCCGGACCGCTCATCGCTGCGATCGAGCGGGACACGGCCGACGGCGGGGTCGACGAACTGCACATCATCTACACCGAGTTCGTGTCGATGATGACGCAGAACGCGGTCGACAGCCGGCTGCTGCCGCTGAGCCTCGACGAGGTCGCCGACGAGGCGGCCCCGAAGGGGCAGATCCTGCCGCTCTACGACTTCGAGCCGTCGGCGGAGGACGTCCTGGACGCCCTCCTCCCGCGGTACGTGGAGAGCCGGATCTACAACGCGATGCTCCAGTCGGCCGCTTCGAAGCACGCCGCCACGCGGCGCGCGATGAAGTCCGCGACCGACAACGCGGGTGAGCTGATCAACACGCTCTCCCGACTTGCCAACGCGGCCCGCCAGGCCGAAATCACCCAGGAAATCAGCGAGATCGTCGGCGGCTCGGCAGCCTTGTCCGACGCGACCGCGGGGAGTGACAGGTAATGACGACGACAGTTGAGACGGCCGTTGCCACGGGCCGCGTCGCCCGGGTCATCGGCCCGGTCGTCGACGTGGAGTTCCCCGTCGACGCGATGCCGGAGATCTACAACGCGCTGCACGTCCAGGTGGCCGACCCGGCCCAGGACGGCGCGCTGAAGACGCTGACCCTGGAGGTCGCCCAGCACCTGGGTGACGGCATGGTCCGCGCCATCTCGATGCAGCCCACCGACGGTCTGGTCCGCCAGGCCCCGGTGACCGACACCGGCGACGGCATCACCGTGCCGGTCGGTGACTTCACCAAGGGCAAGGTGTTCAACACCCTCGGCGAGGTGCTGAACGTTCCCGAGGAGAACGCCAACGTCGGCGAGCGCTGGTCCATCCACCGCAAGGCCCCGAACTTCGACGAGCTTGAGTCGAAGACCGAGATGTTCGAGACCGGCGTCAAGGTCATCGACCTGCTGACCCCGTACGTCAAGGGCGGCAAGATCGGTCTGTTCGGTGGTGCCGGTGTCGGCAAGACGGTGCTCATCCAGGAGATGATCTACCGCGTCGCCAACAACCACGACGGCGTGTCGGTCTTCGCCGGTGTCGGCGAGCGCACCCGTGAGGGCAACGACCTCATCGACGAGATGAGCGAGTCGGGCGTCATCGACAAGACCGCGCTGGTCTTCGGTCAGATGGACGAGCCCCCGGGCACCCGTCTGCGCGTGGCGCTGGCCGGTCTGACCATGGCGGAGTACTTCCGCGATGTGCAGAAGCAGGACGTGCTGTTCTTCATCGACAACATCTTCCGCTTCACCCAGGCCGGTTCCGAGGTGTCGACCCTGCTCGGCCGGATGCCCTCCGCGGTGGGCTACCAGCCGAACCTGGCCGACGAGATGGGTCTCCTCCAGGAGCGCATCACCTCGACCCGTGGTCACTCGATCACCTCGATGCAGGCGATCTACGTCCCCGCGGACGACCTGACCGACCCGGCGCCGGCCACCACCTTCGCCCACCTCGACGCGACGACGGTGCTCTCCCGTCCGATCTCCGAGAAGGGCATCTACCCGGCCGTGGACCCGCTGGACTCGACGTCCCGCATCCTGGACCCGCGGTACATCGCGCAGGACCACTACGACGCCGCCATGCGCGTCAAGACGATCCTGCAGAAGTACAAGGACCTCCAGGACATCATCGCGATCCTCGGCATCGACGAGCTCGGCGAGGAGGACAAGCTCGTCGTCCACCGGGCCCGTCGGGTGGAGCGCTTCCTCTCGCAGAACACCCACGTCGCCAAGCAGTTCACCGGCGTCGACGGGTCGGACGTGCCGCTGGACGAGTCCATCGCCGCGTTCAACGCGATCTGCGACGGCGAGTACGACCACTTCCCGGAGCAGGCGTTCTTCATGTGCGGCGGTCTCGAGGACCTGCGCAACAACGCCAAGGAGCTGGGCGTCTCCTGAGCCCCCGTGCTCGGGCGAGGGGGCCGTGGCCCGGTCCCCTCGCCCACGCCTCTACACTTTTGACCCAACACCCGGCACGACCGCCGGGTGGTGACCCGAGGAGCACCCTTGGCTGCTGAGCTGCACGTCGAGCTGGTCGCCGCGGACCGCAGTGTCTGGTCCGGCGAGGCCACCCTGGTCGTCGCGCGTACCACCTCCGGCGACATCGGCGTCATGCCCGGTCACCAGCCGCTGCTCGGTGTGCTGGAGTCGGGCCCGGTGACGATCCGGACCACCGACGGCGGGACCGTGGTCGCCGCCGTGCACGGCGGGTTCGTGTCGTTCGCCGACGACAAGCTGTCGCTGCTGGCCGAGATCGCCGAACTGTCGGACGAGATCGACGTCCAGCGTGCGGAGCGGGCGCTGGAGCGCGCGAAGGGCGAGGCCGACGCCTCCGCCGAGCGACGCGCCGACGTCCGCCTGCGTGCGGTGGCGGTGCGCTGACCTGGCGCACTGTGTGACATGACTCAGCCGCGGCCGGGTCCGGAGCCTCTCCGGATCCTGCCGCGGCTGAGGCGATGCTGGATCTGTTCCGCTGTTCCGATACTGATGAGGCGAGGAGGTCGATGCCGGTGCTCCTCGCTCTTCTCGTAGGCGGCGTCGCGCTGGTCGTACTGGTTGTGGCGGGGCTCTTCGCCTTCGGCGTGCGCCGCAGATTGATCCAGCGCTCCGGGGGGACCTTCGACTGCAGTCTGCGGTGGGACACGCCGGAGCCCGCGGACGAGGCGGCAGTCGACACCTCGGGCAAGGGGTGGGGGTACGGCATCGCGCGGTACAGCGGTGACCGGATCGAGTGGTTCCGGGTGTTCTCCTACGCCCATCGTCCCCGGCGGACGCTGGAGCGCTCCGCGATCGAGGTGATCGGCCGTCGGGACCCCGAGGGCGAGGAGGAGTTGGCCTTGCTCTCCGATGCGGTGGTCCTCGCCTGCGTGCACCAGGGCGTCCGGCTGGAGCTCGCGATGAGCGACGACGCCCTGACCGGGTTCCTGGCCTGGCTGGAGGCCGCGCCTCCCGGCCAGCGCGTCAACGTCGCCTGACCCGGCCGGGCTGACACGAATCACTCCGAGTGGCCCCGTGGCCCGCTCCCCGTGCGAGAACCGGGGGAGCGGGCCACGGGGCCACTCGCGTGCGCTGCCCGCTCCCTCGCCCCGGGGCACCAGGCCGGGGGCGGCCGGCGAAGGACGTGCGCCGGGCCCGTTCGCCCGGGTGCGGTGCGCTGCCCGCGCCGGGGTCACGGAGCGGGTGCGGGGACGGCCGCCCTCAGCGGGGGCGGCCGGTGGTGGGGGCATGAGAAGGCCCGGTACGCGCTGGGCGTACCGGGCGGGGAAACCGGGGAGGCGGGGGGCGATCCTGACTCCCCGGCTTCGTTCTCTGCCACCGGGGTGAACCGGTGGTGCGGACCGGGGGGCCGGTGTGGGCCGGCACCCCCGGAGCGCGGTTACTTCAGACCTGCGTCGAGCGCGGTGATGAGCTCGCCGTCGGCGGTGTCACCGTCGGCGGACCAGAAGAAGGCGCCGCCGAGCTTCTGGTTCTTGGCCCACGCCATCTTGGTCTTGATGGTGGCGGGGGTGTCGTAGCTCCACCAGTTGTTGCCGCACTTGGCGTACGCGGTGCCGGCGATGGTGCCGGTGGCGGGGCAGGTGTTCTTGAGGACCTTGTAGTCCTCGATGCCCTGCTCGTACGTGCCCTGGCCGGGCCCGGTGGCGGTGCCGCCCGGCGCGTCCTGGGTGACACCCGTCCAGCCGCGGCCGTAGAAGCCGATGCCGAGCAGGAGCTTCTTGTCCGGAACGCCCTGCGCCTTGAGCTTGGCGATGGCGTCGGCGGAGGTGAAGCCCTCCTTGGGGATGCCGTTGTACGTGGTGAGCGGCGAGTGCGGAGCCGTCGGACCCTTCGTGGCCCAGGAGCCGAAGAAGTCGTAGGTCATCACGTTGTACCAGTCGAACGACGCGGAGGCACCGGCGTAGTCGGTGGCGTCGATCTTGCCGCCGGGGGAACCGTCAGCGGTGATCGCAGCGGTGACCAGGTTGTTGGCGCCGAACTTGGCGCGGGTCGCCGCAGCCAGCTTCTTCAGCGCGTCCGGACCGCTGTTGTCGCAGGTCAGGCCACAGGCGTTCGGGTACTCCCAGTCCAGGTCGATGCCGTCGAAGACATCGGCCCAACGCGGGTCCTCGACCATGTCGTAGCAGGACTGCGCGAACGCGGCCGGGTTCTGCGCCGCCTGGGTGAAGCCGCCGGACCAGGTCCAGCCGCCGATGGAGAAGAGGATCTTGATGTGCGGGTACTTCGCCTTCAGCTTGCGCAGCTGGTTGAAGTTGCCGCGCAGCGGCTGGTCCCAGGTGTCCGCGACGCCGTCGACGGACTGGGCCGCGGTGTACGCCTTCTCGTAGTCCGCGTACGCGTCGCCGATGGTGCAGCGACCGTTCTGGACGTTGGCGAATGCGTAGTTGATGTGCGTGATCTTCGCCGCGGTCCCGGAGGTGACCAGGTCCTTGACGTGGTAGTTGCGCCCGTAGACGCCCCACTGGGTGAAGTAGCCCATCTTGATGGTGTCGCCGGGGCCGGGGCCACCGCTGCCACCGGGGGTGCGCACCGCGGTCGCGTCACTGACCGGACCGGTCTGGCCGGCGGTGTCGCGGGCCTGGACCGTGTACGAGTAGTCCGTACCGGCCGTCAGCTTGCTGTCGGTGAACGTGACGTTGCCGGTGGCCGGGTGGGCGACCGTGCCCACCGTGGCGCCGTCCCGGATGACGTCGTAGTCCTTGACGCCCTTGTCGTCCTCGGCCGGCGCCCAGCTCAGCTTGACCGAGGTCTCGGTGAGGTCCGAGGTGGTGGGCTTGCCCGGCTTGGTGGGGGGCTTGTCGCCGGGGACGACGCCGCCGTCACAGGAGCCGCCGTTCAGCAGACAGTTGCTGGGGGAACCGCTGCCGATGCCGTTGAAGCCGAAGGTCAGCGACTTGCCGGGCTCGATGCTCCCGTTCCAGCCGAGGTTCTTCGCGGTCCAACGGTTGCCGTTGTTGGTGACCGTGGCGTCCCAGGCCGAACCGACCTTGGTACCGGTGGGGAAGTCCCATTCCACGGTCCAGGAGCTGATCGTGGTGGTACCGGTGTTCTTGACGGTCCAGCTGCCGCCGAAACCGTTGCCCCAGTCCTGGGTCTTGGTGAAGGTGGCGGTGGCGTTGGTCGCAGCAGCAGCCGGCGTAGCCAGGCCGACCATTGCGGCGAAGGGCAGCGCCAGGGTCGCGAGCCCTGCCACAGCCTTGTTTCTGAAGCGCATTCTGCGCCTCCTCGGGTGAGTCCGATGTGGGGATGGTGGAACCCAACCTGCGCCGCCCGTGAGCACGTTCCGTCATGACTCATGGCCATGACACGCTCACCGCAGTGCCGCGAGAATAGAAAGGTCTGGACCATCGGTCAAGAGGTCTGGACCATCGAAGCGTGGGCATCCCAGGTCAGCGCCTCAGGAAGGTCAAGGACATCCCAACTGACGCATGCTCACCATCCGTCACGAGTGACGGCGATGCCCCCGAGCCGTTTCCCACTCGCGGCGTTCGCGACCCACTGTGACACCCCCGGCGACACCGTTCGGTCCACTCGCCGGTTTCGGACCCCGCGGCAGGGCGTCCCGGGCCCGTCGTCCCAGGTCCGGGCCCGGGGTGTTGCTCGTCACACCGGCCGGTTCCGGCCTGACTCCCCGTTGCGGTCGGCCCGTTGTGCGGGGAGGATCGGACCCGCCGGACGGCCCCGCCCTCCCGGGCTCAGCCGCACAGACCGAGTTCCCGGGCGAGGACCGCGGCCTGGACCCGGCTGCGCAGCTCCAACTTGCCCAACATGCGGCTGACGTGCGTCTTCACCGTCGCCTCGGCCATCTCCAGCCGGGCGGCGATCTCGGCGTTGGAGAGTCCGTCCCCGATGCACTGGAGGACCTCCCGCTCCCGCCGGGTCAGCGCCTCCAACACCGTGCGGTCGGCCGTGGAACGCGCCGCACCGTGCGTCGAGTGGGCGAACTCCGCTATCAACCGCCGGGTCACCGCGGGCGAGATCAGCCCCTCGCCGCGCCCCACCGTTCGCACCGCGGTCAACAGGTCCTTGGCGTCGGCGTTCTTCAACAGGAACCCGGCGGCACCGGCGCGCAGCGCCCCGAAGACGTACTCGTCCAGGTCGAACGTGGTCAGCACCAGGACGTCCGCCAGCGCCTCGGCCACCACCTCCCGGGTCGCCGACACCCCGTCGAGCACCGGCATCTGCACGTCCATCAGCACCAGGTCGGGCCGCAGCTCACGGGCCAGTTCGACCGCCCGTCGACCGTCCCCCGCCTCGCCCACCACCTCGATGTCCGGTGCGCTGTCGAGGATGAGCACGAGCCCCTGTCGGACGGCCGACTGGTCCTCGGCGACGAGTACGCGGATCACGGGGTGGTCCCTCCCTGGTCTGACGTGCCGACCGCCTCGATCGGCAGGCTGGCGTGAACTCGCCACATCGGGCGGCCCCCGGGGGCGTCGGGCAGCGGCTCGGGGCCCGCCTCGAAGGTGCCGTGCAGCAGCGTCGCCCGCTCCCGCATCCCCACCAGCCCCGCTCCGGAGCCGGGCGCCCGGGGCCCGTCACGGTCGCCGTGGGGGCTGGTGACCGTGACGGTCAGCTCGGGCGGGCGACCGCCTTGGTGCAGTTCCACGGTCACCGCGCCGGGCGCGGCGTGCTTGAGGGCATTGGTCAGCGACTCCTGCACGATCCGGTACGCGGCCAGCTCCACCGGCGCGGGCAGCCGGGGTCCCGCCGCGGGGCGGGCGTCCACCAGGGACACCTCCAGCCCGTTGACGCGTGCCGTGGCGACCAGCGCCTCCAAACCGTCGAGGGTCGGGGCCGCCGCGGGTTCCCGGTCGTCGGAGGAGTCCCGGAGCAGCCCGATCAGACGACGCATCTCGGCCAGCCCCGCGACGCTGTTCTCCCGGATGACGCCCAGGGCGGACCGGGTGGTCCCGGGATCGTCCAGGGACAGCGCCGCGGTGGAGTGGATCGCGATCGCCGACAGGTGGTTGGCCACCATGTCGTGCAGTTCGCGGGCCATCCGGGCGCGCTCGGCGGTCACCGCCTGGGTGCGGTCGATCTCGGCGAGCAGGGCGGTCTGCTCCGCCCGCAGCCGCTCCGCCGAGGCCATCTCCCGGTGGTTGCGCACCAGGACGCCGGTGGTGGAGGGCGCCACGCAGACCAGAGCCGTCGCCACCCCGATGAGGATCGCCTCGGGGGTGCGGAACCAGGCCAGGAACCCGAGGGTGACGGCGACCGAGACGAGCACGCACCGCACGGGGATGCGGCGGGCGGCGGTGGGACTGCCGTACAGGACCGCCGCGTAGACGATGTCGGTGAACATCACCACCGTGATCAGGCTGCCCAGGGTGAACTGGTCGGCGATCACGGCGACCGTGCCCACGGCCAGGGCCAGTGAGGGCCGGGTCCGGCGCTGGGTCTCCATGGCGGCCATCACCACCATGGGCACCAGCACCCAGGCCCCGTCGAGCAGCCGGAACGTGGTGGTGTTGAGCCCGATCGCCCACATCAGCAGCCCGAGCGACAACCCGGACAGGGCGATCACCAGATCGAGCCGCTGGGTCTCGGCGCCGAGGAAGGACGGCAGCCGGGGCCAGGGGCCGGGCGAAGGGGACGAGGGCCGCATACCCCCATCCAACACGCTCCGTGGCGCCCCCGCCGTCGCCGACCGGTCGGAGCCCGGGCGCGGTCACTACACAGAAGGATGCAGTACCGCTTCACCCGTGCAGAGGACGCTCCGGGCCCGGACGGGCGGAAGCATGGGGAGGGAGTCGAAGACGCGAAGACGTGGTGCGGGAGCCCACGGGGGAGAGAAGGGAAACCCGGTCGTGATCGTCACGCTGATCGTCCTGTGCGAAGTGGGCTTCTGGGTCCTGCTGGGACTCGGTCTGACCCTGCGCTACGTGGCCCGCAGGCCCCGGCTCGGAGCCGCCGTGCTGTTGTGCGAGCCGCTGCTCGAAGTGGTCCTGCTGGTGGTCACCGCCGTCGACCTGAAGAACGGCGCCGCACCGGACTGGAAGCACGGGCTCGCCGCCCTCTACATCGGCTTCACGGTCGGATACGGGCACTACATGATCACCCGGGCCGACGCGCGCTTCCGGCACCGGTTCGCCGGTGGGCCGCCGCCGGTCCCGGCTCCCCAGCACGGGGCCGCCCGGGCCCGCCACGAGTGGGCGCTGTGGCTGCGCACGGCGGTGACCGCGGGGATCGCCCTGGTCCTGCTCCAGGGCGCCGTCTGGTACGTGGGAGACAGCGGGGACGTCAGCTCCCTCCAGGGGTGGCAGGGCGTCGCCCTGAAGGCCGTCCTGATCCACGGGATCGTCGCCCTCGCCTACACCCTCTGGCCCCCGAAGGCGGGACCCGGCGAGGACGGGGAGAAGGATCCCGACGGCCGACCGGAGTCGGCCCGTGCCGGCTCCCGCACCCCCTGAGCGGCCCGTCCCACCGGGCCGTGCGCTGCCGTGCGATGGCCCGGCAGGCCAGCTTGGGCTCCCACCGGTACGGGAGGCCGGGTCCGGGTGGTCGCGACGGACGGTCTTCACCACCGCGTACGAGGCCATGTCCATGTCCTGACGGGGGTCCGTCGAGTGGGGCGAGTCGGGTGGGACGAACGTGCACACGGTGGAGGACCAGAGGCGCTCCCGGTCGAGGACGCGCAGCATGGTCGCCAGGTGCCCGGCCTGCTCCCGCTCGTCCCGCACCAGCCCCTCCTTGACGACCGGCCCCAGTCCGCCCGTTTCGGCCGTGCAGGTGGTCCTTTCGGCGGGCCGGGGTCGTCCTTCCGCCGCGGGGCACGCCTCAGCGTTCGCCGCCGGGCACCCACAGCACGTCGCCGTTCTCCGTGTTGGCGACCCGGGCCAGGATGAACAGCAGGTCCGAGAGGCGGTTGAGGTAGGTGGCGGTGAGCGGGTTCATGGTCTCGCCGTGCACCTCCAGCGCCGCCCAGGTGGACCGTTCGGCACGCCGCACCACCGTGCACGCCTGGTGGAGCAGGGCGGCGCCCGGCGTGCCCCCCGGCAGGATGAAGCTGCGCAGCTTGGTGAGCCGATCGTTGAACCGGTCGCAGTCCTCCTCCAGCCGGTCGACGTAGAACTGCTCGACCCGCAGGGGCGGGTACTTCGGGTCCTCGACGACGGGGGTCGAGAGGTCGGCGCCGACGTCGAAGAGGTCGTTCTGCACCCGGGTGAGGACGGCGACGACCTCCTCGTCGAGCCGGCCCAGGGCGAGGGCGGTGCCCAGTACGGCGTTGGCCTCGTTGGCGTCGGCGTAGGCGGAGATCCGCAGGTCGGTCTTGGCCGTGCGGCTCATGTCGCCGAGGTGGGTCGTGCCCTTGTCCCCGGTCCTGGTGTAGATGCGCGTCAGGTTCACCATGGGCCCAGCGTAGTTAGGCGCGGTCCTCCTGGAAGGCCCGTGTGCCCACGGTCACGGCCACCGCAGTGAACCCGAGGGCGACCAGTGCGCCGAGCAGCACGTCCCCGGTGGCGTAACGGCCCGCGTACGCGTCCCGCATCCCCTCCACCACGTGACGCAGGGGTATCGCCCGGGAGAGGGCGTCCAGCCAGCCGGGAGCGAGGGACATGGGGAGCACCAGGCCCGACAGCAGCATCACGGGCATGGTCACGGCGTTCACGGCGGGGCCGAACTGGTGGGCGCCGGGCAGGCGCATCGCCAGCGCGTAGGACGCGGCGCTCAGCGCCACCGTCAGCAGGGCCACGAAGGCGAACCCGATGAGGAGGCCCGGGAGAGGTGCGCGGAGCCCGAGGGCCAGCGCCACGAGCACCAGGAGCACCGACTGGGCGGTGAGCAGCGCGGCGTCCAGGAGCACCCGGCCGAGCAGTAGCGCGAGGCGGCTGACGGGGATGGCCCGCATCCGGTCGATCACCCCCTGCCCCTTCTCCAGCATGACGGTGATGCCGGCGAAGGACCCGCCGAAGAGGGCGAGTTGGAGGAGGAGGCCCGGAGCCAGCACCTGCCAGGAGTCGCCGTCCGCGCCCAAGGGCAGCTCGGTGAGCAGGGGCCCGAAGAAGACCAGGTAGAGCAGGGGCATCACCATTCCGAACAGCATCTGGAACCGGGATCGCAGCGTCTTGCGCGCATAGCGGCCGAAGACGATCGAGGTGTCGGAGAGCAGGGCGGACACGGGGCCTCCCGAGGAGCGGGGCGACGGTGGTGGGCGCGGGCTCCTGCCGTGGCGGCGCGGCCCGATGGGGTCGGTTGCGGGGAACGCGGGTGGTCGGTCGTGCGGTCATATGGCGAGGGGTGCGGTCCCGCGGGGGACGGGATCGCGGCCGGTGATGGCGAGGAAGGCCTCCTGGAGCGGGGCGTCGAGGGACCCGGTGTGCGCCAGCTTGAGTGCGGTCGGGGTGCCGTCCGCGACCACCACGCCCCCGTCGACGACGACCAGCCGGTCGGCGAGGGCGTCCGCCTCGTCGAGGTAGTGGGTGGTGAGCACGACGGTGGTGCCGTGGGTCTCCCGCACCCGGCGGATCAGGTCCCAGAGCAGGGCCCGGCCGGCTGGGTCGAGGCCGGTGGTCGGTTCGTCCAGGAAGAGCACCTCGGGCCGGTGGGTGAGCCCCATCGCGAGGTCGACGCGCCGGCGTTGGCCTCCGGAGAGCGCCGCCGTGGGCCGGTCGAGGAGCCCGTGCAGGCCCAGTTCGCCGGCGAGTTCCTCGGCTCGTGCCCGCGCCCGGGCGGCGTCGAGCCGGTACAGCCGGCCCTGGGTCACGAGTTCCTCGCGGACGGTCAGCGCGGGGTCGAGGCCGCCCGACTGGGCCACGTAGCCCGTGCGGGCACGGACTCCGGCCGGGTCGGTGGCGAGGTCGCGGCCCGCGACGGTCGCGGCGCCCGCGCTGGGGCGCAGCAGGGTGGTCAGCAGGCGCAGGATCGTGGTCTTCCCCGCCCCGTTGGGGCCGAGGAGGCCCACCACCTCGCTGCGCTGGACGGTGAGGTCGATGCCGCGGACGGCTTCGACGGGGCCGCGCGGGGTGGCGAAGGTCCGGGCGAGACCGGACGCGGTGATGGCGGTCATGGAACCAGGTAAGCAGAGTCCCTGAAATTTTGCAATCACTCCAAAGTTTGAGTGACTCGACGTTCCGGGCACAGGAAAGGGGGAGGGCGCCCTCAGGCTCGCTAGGCTGGCCCCATGGCGGATGCGCGGACGACGGGAACGGCGGGTGCACGGGGCGGTTCGACCCGCTCCGACCCGGGGGCGGCCCCGGCCGGGGCGGTCGGGCGCGAAGGGCTGCGGGAGCGGAAGAAGCGCCGGACCCGCCAGCACATCTCCGACACGGCCACCGGGCTCTTCCTGGAGCGGGGCTTCGACGCCGTCACCATCGCGGAGATCGCGGAGGCCGCCGAGGTTTCCGTCAACACCGTCTACAACTACTTCCCGACCAAGGAGGACCTGTTCCTCGACCGTGCGCCCGAACTCGTCGACCGGCTCGCCGGCTGGGTGCGCGGCAGGCTGCCCGGGGAGTCCGCCGCCCGGGCCGTCCTGCGTCAACTCCGGTCCGAGGTGGAAGCCGTCTCCCCCCGGGTGGGGCTCGCCGAGGGGTACGACCGCTTCCTGGTGGTCGTCGAGGACGCGGCCGGACTGCGCGCCCGTCTCCAGGAGGTGGACCAGGAGACCCTCACCAGCCTGGAGCGGACCCTGCGGGCGGAGACCGGCGCCGCTCCCGGCGACCGACTGCCCGGACTGATGGCCGGCCAGATCGACTGGGTCCACCGGACGGTGATGGCGGTCATCCGCAGCGGGCTGGTGGAGGGCGCCACCCCCGAGGCGGTCTCCCGCGAGGCCCTCGACGCGCTGGACGAGATGGAGGAACTGCTCGGCGAACGGGTCCTCAACTACGCCGTGCGCGCGCCGGAATGACCCCCCTCGCCCGGAACGGGCCGGGGTACGGGCCGGACATCGCGGACGACGCGCGGACTCGGGTGTGATCTGCGCCATTCGGGACGTGACACGCATCTCTTCCCGGTCCCGGGGGCGCGTTCGGCCGCTAGGGTCCGCCGCATAGGGTGCGGAAGAACCAACACGTCAACAGCGGTGAGGGGTGCAACGTGGCACGGAAGCTGGCCGTCATCGGCGCCGGTCTGATGGGTTCCGGAATCGCGCAGGTGTCCGCGCAGGCGGGCTGGGACGTCGTGCTGCGCGACGTCACGGACGCGGCGCTGACCCGCGGCACCGACGCCATCAGGGCGTCGTACGACAAGTTCGTCGCCAAGGGCAAGCTCGACGCCGCCGACGCCGAAGCGGCCCTCGCCCGGATCACCCCCACCACCGACCTGGACGCGGCGGCGGACGTCGACCTCGTGGTGGAGGCGGTCTTCGAGCGGTTGGAGGTCAAGCACGAGACCTTCCGCGCCCTGGATCGGATCGTCCGGGAGGACGCCGTCCTCGCCTCCAACACCTCCGCCATCCCGATCACGAAGATCGCGGCGGCCACCGAGCGCCCCGAACGCGTCGTCGGCACGCACTTCTTCTCCCCGGTCCCGATGATGCAGCTGTGCGAACTCGTCCGCGGCTACAAGACCAGCGACGAGACCCTCGCCACCGCCAGGGAGTTCGCCGAGTCCGTCGGCAAGACCTGCATCGTGGTCAACCGCGACGTGGCGGGCTTCGTCACCACCCGGCTCATCTCGGCCCTCGTGGTCGAGGCCGCGAAGCTCCGGGAGTCGGGCATCGCCAGCGCCGAGGACATCGACCTCGCCTGCAAGCTCGGCTTCGGCCACGCCATGGGGCCGCTCGCCACCGCCGACCTCACCGGTGTCGACGTCCTCCTGCACGCCACCGGCAACATCTACACCGAGACCCAGGACGAGAAGTTCGCCCCGCCGGAACTGATGCGCCGCATGGTGGACGCAGGCGACATCGGCCGCAAGAGCGGCCGGGGCTTCTACACCTACTGACGCCGGCGCGCACCCCCGCCACCCGCCACCCGACGGTCGGCACCCGGTCCCGGCACCGGGCGGGCACGCGGGGCGGGGGCGCCGGCCCGGCGCCGAACCGGACGAGGCACTCCCGGGCAGGGATCACCTCCCGGGGTGAATTCGATATCGGTTCGCTTACAACCAGCAACTACGGTCACCTGCCGGCAGTCAGTTGCAGTGACATGGCGGGACAGCCGGATCACCCATACGGACCACACGCCGTCCCACCGCTGTCACGGATGACGGTCACGGTCAGCCGCCACGAACACGGGGAGCGCATATGCACATCAGGGGCGACCACGCCGAGTTGGTCGTCGGGGGCCGCCTCGACGTCCGCAGCGCGGCGGACGCCCGTACGGCCCTGCACGCGGCGGTCGACGACGGCGCCGGCGACCTGGTGCTCAACCTGTCCGAACTCGAATCCTGGGACGCCACCGGACTCGGCGTGATCATGGGCGCGCACCGCCGCGCCGGTCGCTGCGGTCGGCGGCTCGTGCTCCGCGACGTGCCCCCGCAGATGCAACGACTGCTGGTCGCCACCCGGCTGCACCGCATCCTCGCCATCGAAGGCGGCATCGGCATCGAGTCGTTGCCGCGCGTGTGACCGCGGCGATTCTCATCGGACTGTGACGTCAAGGGCCCCCCGGGGGCCCGCCCGTTCGGGGATACTGGCGCCAGATCCAGTGCCCCGGCACCCGTTCCGTCCGGCCCGCGCGCGTACCCGCGGGGGAGGGGCCGCCACCGGCGGCGGCAGCGACGGACGCGGACCACGGGCGGGGTGCGGTACACAACGCTCTTGGGGGGCTTGAGAACCATGGACCCGATCGATCGGGAACCGGGGCCGCACGGCCAGGACGTCCGCGGAGGCCGGACGGCGCACGGCGGGGGAGCCGACCGCCGCGTTTCGGCCACATCCGCAGCGAGCGCCCACGGGTCCGCCGACCCGAAGGACGGTGCCGGGTCCGCCGTCCCCGGGGCGGGCGCGGCCCCGGGGTCCGGCAAGGCGGTCGGTAGCGCCTTCCTCCCCGTCGTCCGCGCCCGGGGCACCGTCGACATACCCGGGGCGGCCCGGACGCCCGAGCGCACCCCCCACCGCTCCCGGCCGCCCCGCGACCCGTTCGCCGCCGACCTCGGCACCCCGCACCCCGCCCGCCGCCCGGTGCGACTGGTCGCCGGCGACCTGCTGCTCACCGTCAACCCCGTCGACGGCAGCGAGATCGAGACCTGCCCGCCCACCGAACTCCCGGGCCCGCCCGCGCGCCACGCCCCCGAGGAGCGCCGGGAGGCCCGCCGGGCCGCCACCGCGCCGGTGCCCTCCGGCGTGGCCGTGGCCCGCCCTCCGCTGCTCGAACGCGACGAGGAACGCGAGCGTCTGGTCCGGCTGATCGCCCGGGGCGGTTCCGCCCGGGTCAGCGGCCCCGCCGGCTCCGGCCGGACCGCGCTGCTCGACGCCGTCGCCGAGGAATGCGCCGACCTCGCCCCGGACGGCGTGGTCCGCCTCACCGGCTACCGCAAGACCGCCACCGACCTGCTGTACGACCTGTTCGCCGCCGTCTTCGACGGCACCGGATACCGGCCGGACCGCGAGGCGCTCCTCGACCACGTCCGGGGCATCGGCGCCGTCGTGGTCGTCGACGACCTCGCCTTCGGCGGCAGCCCCCTGGACGAACTCCTCGACGCCACCCCCGAGTGCGCCTTCCTGCTCGCGGCGGCCCCCGACACCCCCGCCCCGTCCGCCGACGCCCCGGTCGACGAGGTGGTGCTGAACGGCCTGAGCCGGGCGGCCAGCACCGAACTGCTGGAGCGCGCCGCCGGACGGGACCTCACCGAGTCCGAGACCAACTGGGCCGGTGACCTGTGGTTCGAGTCCGAGGGGCTGCCCCTGCGGTTCGTCCAGGCCGGCGCGCTGCTGCGGCAGCGCGACGCCCGCCTCCCCGACGCCGACCCCGAGGGGGCGGACGAGTCCGCCGACGTCGGGGACGAGCGGCGCCCGCCGCTGCCCTCCCTGGGCGAAGGTGCGGCACCCGCCGCCCTGTTGGCCGCCGGGCTCAGCGAAGCGGCGCGCAGCACCCTGCGGTTCGCGGTGGTCCTCGACGGCGAGGTCCCGCACCAGGCGCACCTGCCCGCCTTGGTCGGCGACACCCATGCGGACGCCGCGCTCGCCGAACTCGTCGCCGTCGCACTGGTCACCCCGGTCGGCGCCCGCCACCGCCTCGCGGCCGGGGTCCGCACCCAGCTCCTCGCCGCCGGCTACCCCGACCGGGACGCCACCGACCCCGAGGCCGCTCCCGGGGCGCCCGCCCTGGTCGCCGCCCGGCACTACGCCTGGTGGACCGGCCACCCCTCGGTCGCCCCCCGGCGGGTCGCCGCCGAGGCGGACGCCGTGCTCGCCGCCCTGGCCGCGCTCGCCCCCGGCGGCGCGTTCGGCGGGGACGACAAGGAAACGATCCCGCTGGACCCGGCGGACGAGGGCGACGGCCCCAGCGTCCGGGTGGGACTGGCCCGTGCCGCCGCCCCCGTCCTCGCCGCGGGCGGCGACTGGAGCGCCTGGGAAGCCGTGCTGCGCCTGGGGGTCGAGGCCGCCCGGCACACCGGAGAGGTCGCCGACGAGGCGTACTTCCACCACGAGTTGGGCGTGCTCGCGCTGTGCGGGGCGCAGTACGGGCGGGCCCGCGCCGAGTTGGAGGCGTCGGTGGCGATGCGCGGTGCGGTCGCCGACCGCCGCGGAGCCGTCGCCGGACGTCGGGCGCTGGCCCTGCTGACCGACCGCTCCGGTGAACTGCCGCCCGTGCCGCTCGCCGTCGCCCCGCCGCCGGTGCCGCCGATCGCCGTGACCCGGGCGGTGCCGCTGGTTCCCGCCGCGGCCGGCACGCCCGGGGGCCCGGTGGGACGGCCGGTCCGGCCCCGTCCGGTCGGAGGGATGTCCGCACGGGTGCGTCGGGTGCGGCGCACGGTGCTGCACGGGACCCGCCGCAACCTGGCCGCCACGGGCGTCGGTGCGCTGCTGGCCGCGGTGCTCGGCACGGTCGTGACGCTCGGCATGATCTCCGGCGAGGGCACGCCCCCGGCCGAACGCGTGGGCCCCGGGCCCACGGTGAGCCGGGGGGGCGAGGACCGGAGCGCGACCGGCGACCCCAACGACACCAGCAGTACCGATCGCCCCGACGACACCCAGAAGGTGGCGGAGGTCGAGGAGCGCACCGGATCGCCCACCCGGCCGACCGCCGTCGGTACCCCGTCGCCCACGGCCACGCGGGCCCCCGGCGTGCCGACCTTCCCGCAACCGGGCACCGGCGCGCCGACCGGCCCGGCCGAACCGTCCGGGTCCACCGGTCCGCAGCCCACCGACAGCCCGTCCGAGCCGGAGCCCACCGACTCGGCCCCGCCGAGCGAGTCGCCCGACCCGGAGCCCTCGACCAGCCAGCCGCCGCCCACCACGCCCACGGGCGGGCCGTCCTCGCCCCCGGAGCCCTCGACCGAACCCTCCGAACCCGTGAACCCTTCACCGCCCGCCTCGCAGGACCGGCCGGTGGTGCCGCCCGAGGACACGCCGTCCACCCCGGCGGCGGGCGGCTGATCCGCTGCGGACGGACGCCGAGGGCCCGACCGGTGCCACCGGTCGGGCCCTCGTGCGCGCAGGGGTCAGAACAGACGGAGCTTGTCGTCCTCGATGCCGCGCAGCGCCTCGTAGTCGAGGACCGTGCAGCCGATGCCGCGGTCCGTCGCCAGCACCCGGGCCTGCGGCTTGATCTCCTGCGCGGCGAACACCCCGCGCACCGGCGCGAGGTGCGGATCACGGTTCAACAGGTCCAGGTAGCGGGTCAGCTGCTCGACGCCGTCGATCTCGCCCCGGCGCTTGATCTCCACCGCGACCGTGCCGCCCTCGGCGTCCCGGCACAGGATGTCCACCGGGCCGATGGCCGTGGGGTACTCGCGGCGGATCAGCGTGTACCCCTCGCCCAGTGTCTCGATGCGGTCCGCGAGGAGCTCCTGGAGGTGCGCCTCCACCCCGTCCTTGATCAGCCCGGGGTCGACGCCGAGTTCGTGGGAGGAGTCGTGCAGGACCTCCTCCATCGTGATGATGAGCTTCTCGCCCCCCTTGTTGATGACGGTCCAGACCCCGCTGTCGTCCCCCGTGCCCTCCTTGAGGGTGCAGGGCGGTGACATCCAGTTGAGGGGCTTGTAGGCACGGTCGTCCGCATGGATGGAGACGCTGCCGTCCGCCTTGATCAGGATGAGGCGGGGGGCTGACGGAAGGTGGGCGGTGAGCCGGCCCGCGTAGTCCACGGAGCAGCGGGCGATGACGAGACGCATGGTCGGCAACGCTACTGGACGCCGGGCGGTCCACGCGATTCGCCCTGGAAGCACCCCGTACGAGAGATGGCCGGTTGTGGCCGCGCTCTTCTGGTGCCGTCCGGCCGCGGTGCTTACCGTGGACGCGGGAGGTCGCGGAGCGTGCACGCTGCGTAGGCGGACTCCCGCCCTGTCCGTGAACCCCCGCTTCCGGGGGTGCGAGAGGAGAACCCATGTCGCTCGACGTCTCACCGGCCCTCCTGGAACAGGCCGAGCGAGGCGAGGTCGACGAAGCCGCCTTCGTCGACTGCGTCCGGACCTCCCTGCCCTTCGCCTGGGAGATGATCAGCTCCCTGGTGGCCCAGCTGAAGGTGGACGGCGGAGAGTTCGCCGACAACCAGACGCCGCCGCCCGACGAGCACGCGCGCGGCCAGCTGCTGCGCGCGCTCGCCAGCGATGCGATACGCGGCGCGCTTCAGCGGCACTTCGGGGTGCGACTGGCCTTCCAGAACTGCCACCGGGTGGCGGTCTTCCCGCTCGATCCGGCGGTGGACGACACGCTGGCCCGCTTCACCTCGATCCGCAACCAGCTCCTCAACCAGTCGCCGGAACTCCGGGACTGCTGACGGGCCGTGGGACCCGCCGTTCCGGACCGGGCGTCCGTCCACCGCGACGGGGCCGGAACGGCGGGCCGGCCGGTCACCGCAGTTGGGGCAGCACCTCCGCGCCCAGTCGACGGACGTTCTCCTCGGTGGACGCCAATTCGCCGGAGCCCTCGGTCAGCAGCGCGAACCGGGTGATGCCGGTCCGTTCGGCGGTGGCCGCGAGCACGTCGGCGCAGTGCTGCGGGGTGCCCACGGGGTGCAGGGAGCACAGCAGTTCGGTGTAGGCGAGGGGATCGCGCATGGAGCGGGTGCGCCCGTCGACCGTGACGTGTGCGTCCAGGCCCTGACGCAGCCAACCCGGCATGGCCTTGCGCAGCGCCTCGGACGCCTGCGCACCGCGGTCGGCGATCTGCACGACGCCCGCCGAGACGTGCTCGGCGGCGAGCACCTCGGCCGCGCTCCGTCCGCTGGCCCGGGCGTGGGAGCGCCACAGGCTCAGCATCCCGGCCTTCTCCTCGTCGTCGGCGTGCATGCCGAGCAGCATCGGCAGCCCCCGCTCGGCGGCGAGCCGCACCGAGGCCGGGGAGGTGCACGCGACGACGACCTCCGGTCCGTCCCCGTCGCAGGACGCCTGCGACGGCTGCGGCACGACGTCCACCGGCCGGAAGCGGAAACGGCCCGTCGAGGAGCCGACCCGGGGCTCCGTCAACCAGCGCAGCAGGAGGTCGAGGGAGTCCGCGAACCCCTCCTCGAACGCGGCCAGTCCCGTCCCGAAGACCTCCAGGTCGACCCAGGGCCCGCCCCGGCCGACGCCCAACGAGAAACGGCCCCCCGAGGCGTGATGGAGCAGGGCGGCCTGTTCGCCGAGCGCCACCGGGTGGACCGTCGACAGCACGCTGACCGCCGTGCCCACCCGCAGCGCACGGGTGCGCCCCAGCAGCAGTGCGGCCAGCGTGACGGCCGAGGGGCACGTGCCGTAGGGCACGAAGTGGTGCTCGGCCAGCCACACCGCGTCCAGCCCGGACTCCTCGGCGACCTCCGCCGTGCGCACCGCCCGGTGCAGCGCCTCCCCCTGGCCCTGTCCGGGGAACTGGGCCGCCAGGACGAAACTTCCCACGCGCATCCGTTGCCTCCTCCGCACCGCCTTCGGTGCTCCCCCTGCGCTCCGTCACCCGGCAACAACGTCCGAACGGGACCGAGGGCACGGGCGACCGGGAGATTGACGGATTGTCGGTGTATTGCGGGTGCATGGCGCGGTCGCCCGAGGTGTCCCGGGGGGCCGGCCGGCGCGTAGGCTTGATGCCCCCAAACGCCGTTCCCCGAGACCGTGAGGTGTGCCGTGTCCCCGCGTCGCAATCGTCCCAAGGGCGGAAAGGACTTCGCCGGAGCCGGGCCCGGCGGTGACCACGACCGGTACGGCGGCTTCGAGGCCGTCGAGTCGTGGCGCGGCGAGCAGTGGTCCGTACGTCACGTGGCGGGTGCCAGTACGGCCGGGAAGACGTACCGCTGCCCCGGGTGCGACCAGGTGATCGGCTCCGGGGTGCCCCATGTGGTGGCCTGGCCGCAGTACGCGGGAGTGGACGACCGGCGGCACTGGCACAAGGCGTGCTGGGCGGCCCGGGACCGCAGGGAGAGCCGGGTCCAGCGCGGCCGGGGGACTCCGCGGTACTGAGCCGGACGCGACCGTGCCCCGGTCCCTGCGGGGAGGGAACGGGGCACGGCGCCGGTACGGGGTCAGACGTCGCGGCGGTCCAGCAGGGCGAAGGCTCCGGCGACCGCGGCGGCGGTCAGCACGATCAGGAACACCAGCTGCGGGGTGCCGTCGCTGCTGGTGTTCAGCCCGAAGAGCATCGAGAGGGCGTTCGGTGCGGCGTAGTCCAGCATGACCTCCGCCATGGGCTCCAGGCTGGAGGAGGTCGCCATGAACGCGGGCAGGATCGAGGGGACGAGCACCAGCCCGAGCATGGTGGTGATCGCCCCCGCCGAGTGCCGCATCATCGCGCCCACGGCGACCGAGAGCACCCCGGTCAGCGAGGAGTAGAGGGCGCCCTTGAAGAGGCTCCCGAGCCAGGGTTCGGCGTCGGCGCCCCGGTGCATCTCGGCGGTCACCAGGCCGACGAAGCCGATCGCCAGGAACGACACCGTGAACGCCACCGCGAAGAAGATGATCAGCTTCGCCGCGAGCACCCGCCACCGGGCGGGCGAGGCGGTCAGCGTGGTGCGGATCATGCCGGTGCCGTACTCGGAGGAGATCACCAGCACCCCCAGCGTGATCAGGCAGATCTGCCCCAGGAGCAGCCCGAAGAACGCGGGGACCGTGTAGGGCGTGTCGACGTAGTCGGTCCGGCCGGTCTGCTGGGCGACGAGCAGGCCGATCCCGACGACCAGCACGAGGAAGACGCCGAGCGTCCACATCGTGGAGCGCACCGACTTGATCTTCGTCCACTCGGAGGCCAGGGCGTGCCCGAGGTGGGTGCGGGTGATCGGGATGGGGGAGGTGTACACGCCGGGGGGCTGCTGCCAGGGGGCGGCCGGGGGCGCCGTCGCCGGTACCTGCTGGGGCGGCGTGGGAGCGGTGCTCATCAGGGGGCCTCAGGGGGTGTGGGTCGGGTCGGACGGGGCGGCGGCGCCCGGCGGCGGCGCCGGGGTCGCGTACGGGTTGGCGTGCGCGGGCGCACCGGGCTGGGGCGGCGGCGGCGCGTACCAGCCGGGCTGGCCCTGCCCGGCGACCGGGGTGTCGGGCAGCGGCGGGAGCGCACCGGGCGGCGGCTGCTGGTGGAGGCCGGCCTTCTGGTCGACGGTGGAGCGGTAGTCGACCACGCCCTGCGTCATCCGCATGTACGCCTCCTCCAGGGACGCCTGGTGCGGGGACAGCTCCCAGAGGCGGACGTCGTGCCGGTGCGCGAGCTCGCTGATCGCCGGCAGCTTCAGCCCCGTCACCCGGAGCGCGCCGTCCGGCTCGGGCAGCACCCGGCCGCCCGCCTCGGTGAGCGCCGCCGTCAGCTTCTCGCGCTGCTCGGGCTCGTCGGAGGGGGTGCGGAGGCGGGCGAAGTCCGCGGAGTTGTGCGAGATGAAGTCCGAGACGCTCATGTCGGCGAGGAGCTGGCCGCGGCCGATGACGATGAGGTGGTCGGCGGTGAGCGCCATCTCGCTCATCAGGTGGGAGGAGACGAAGACGGTGCGGCCCTCCGCGGCCAGCGACTTCATCAGGTTCCGCACCCAGAGGATGCCCTCGGGGTCGAGGCCGTTGACCGGCTCGTCGAAGAGGAGGACCTGGGGGTCGCCGAGCAGGGCCGCGGCGATGCCGAGCCGCTGGCCCATGCCCAGCGAGAAGCCCTTGGAGCGCTTGCGGGCCACCTCCTGGAGGCCCACCACGCCGAGCACCTCGTCGACCCGGCGGGCCGGGATGCCGGAGAGCTGGGCCAGGCAGAGCAGGTGGTTGCGGGCGTGCCGGCCGCCGTGCACGGCCTTGGCGTCCAGCAGCGCCCCGACCTGACGGGGGGCGTTCGGGAGCTTGCGGTACGGGTAGCCGCCGATCGTCACCCGGCCCGAGGTCGGATTGTCCAGACCGAGGATCATGCGCATGGTCGTCGACTTGCCCGAGCCGTTCGGTCCGAGGAAGCCGGTCACCGCGCCGGGGCGCACCTGGAAGGAAAGGTCGTACACGGCCGTCTTGGCGCCGTAGCGCTTCGTCAGGCCGACTGCCTCGATCATGCTCCGCACCCATCCGCAGGCTCAGGACGTCGGGGCAGACGCCCCCGTAAGGAGTAGGAGGATATCCGGGCGCTGACGGTTCCGGCCAAAATAGACAGGTCGCGGGGGTTGGCCGGATTCCACCCCCGGTGCGCCCGGGGCCGGGCGTCGCACGGCCCCGGCCGGGCGTCGCCTCCCGCTCAGGCGTCCCGGCGGCGCAGCAGCACGTACCCGCCGACCAGGGCGGCCACCACCCAGGCGACCATGATCATCAGGCCGCCCCAGGGGCCGTACGGGGTGTCGTCGTGCACCGGGGGGACCACCTCCATGATCTTGCCGCCGGCCTGGTCGGGGAGGAACTGCCCGACCTTCTTCGTCGCCGACACGTTGCCGAGCACCGCGGAGATCAGGAAGAAGAACGGCATCAGGATGCCGAGCGACAGCATGGGGGAGCGCAGCATCGTCGCGACGCCCATGGAGAACACCGCGATCAGCGTCATGTACAGACCGCCGCCGATCACCGCACGCAGCACTCCGGGGGCGGAGAGCGAGGTGCTCAGGTCGCCCAGCGCCGCCTGCCCCAGGAAGAACGTGGTGAAGCTGGTGACCATCCCGACCACCAGGGCCAGCGCGGTGGCCACCGCCACCTTCCCGGCCAGGAACGCCCCCCGCTGCGGCACCGCGGCCAAGGAGGTGCGGATCATGCCCGTGCTGTACTCGTTCGACACCACCAGCACCCCGAACACGATCATCGCCAGTTGACCGAGACCGGTACCTGCGAAGCTGACCAGCGTCGGATCGAAGGCGAGCCGCTCCTCGATGCTCAGACGGTCGAACTCGTTCCGCGCGAGCACGCTGATCAGCACCCCCAGCGCCACCGTCACCACGAACGCCAGCGACAGCGTCCACACCGTGGAGGCCACCGACCTGATCTTGGTCCACTCGGAGCGGACCACCTGGGCCGACGCCATGTCACACCCCCTTCCCGCCCGGCCGCTGCCAGCCCTCGCCCCAGCCCTGCCGCGGCGGGGGTTGCGGGGGCGCACCCGCCGCCCCGGGATCATGCGCGTGGTACTCCACGGCACCGGCGGTGAGCTGCATGAACGCCTCCTCCAAGGACGCCTGCTGGGGACTCAGCTCGTGCAGCACCAGGCGGTGCTCGGCAGCCAGCTCCCCCAGCTCCTCCGCCCGGTGCCCGTCCACCTCCAGGGCGCCGTCCGCCGCCTCGACGGCGGTCAGCCCGCGCCGGTGCAGCACGTCGAGCAGCCGCTCCCGGTCCGGGGTGCGCAGCCGCACGTAGGAACGCGAGTTCTCAGCGATGAAGTCGGCCATCGAGGTGTCCGCCAACAGCCGCCCCTGACCGATGACGACGAGGTGGTCGGCGGTGAGCGCCATCTCGCTCATCAGGTGGGAGGAGACGAAGACCGTGCGCCCCTGTCCGGCCAGCGACTTCATCAGGTGCCGGATCCAGTGGATGCCCTCGGGGTCGAGCCCGTTGACCGGCTCGTCGAACATCAGCACCCGGGGGTCGCCGAGCAGCGCACCGGCGATGCCCAGGCGCTGGCCCATGCCCAGCGAGAAGCCCTTCGCCTTCTTCCGTGCCACCGCCGTCAACCCCACCACGTCCAACACCTCCGCCACCCGCGACCCCGGGATGCCGTTGGACTGCGCCAGCCACAACAGGTGGTGGTAGGCGCTGCGCCCGCCGTGCATCGCCTTGGCGTCCAGCAGTGCGCCGATCGCCCTGAGCGGGTCCGTCAACTCCTCGTAGCGGCGCCCGTCGATGCGCACCTCACCCGCGGTCGGATGGTCGAGGCCCAGCATCATCCGCATCGTGGTCGACTTCCCGGCCCCGTTCGGCCCCAGGAAACCCGTGACGATCCCCGGCCGCACGGTGAACGTGAGCCCGTCGACGGCCAGCTTGTCGCCGAACCTCTTCGTCAGCCCCGCAAGCTCGATCATCCCCCCACGCTAAGCCGTGCGGGTTGGCGCTGCCTGTTGTCGGCCGTCCGGCACGAGCCTGCGCACGACCGTGCCCGGCGCGGCCGTCGGGGGCCGTGCCGGGCACGGGTTGCGCGGGTCCGCGTGAGGGAACGCGGGGAGCGACCGGTCGAAGGACGACTACCGGCTCTGCTGAGCCGGGACACCACGGGACAGCGACTCGTCCTCGGCCGGGGAGCCGGCCGCCGCGACCGCCGCGCCGGTGAGCGTGGCGAGCATCTCGCGGACGTTGGTGAGCTGCGCGTTGATCGAGTCGCGGCGGTTGGTCAGCGCCGCGAGCTCGCGCTCGGATTCGCTGCGGATGCGGTCCGCCTTGGCGTTGGCGTCGGCCACGATGTCCTCGGCCTGACGCTGTGCCGTCTCCACGGTCTGACGGGCACGGCGCTCCGCGTCGGTGCGCAGCTTCTCGGCCTCCAGCCGCAGTTGCTCGGCGCGGTGCTCGATCTCGGCGAGGCGCTTCTCCGCCTTGGCCTGACGCGAGGCCAGGTCCCGCTCCGACTGCTCGCGGCGCTTGGCGAGGTTCGTCTCGAAGTCCGCCGCGGCCTGGGCGGCCTTGGCCCGGGTCTCCTCGAAGAGGGCGTCCGCCTCCTCGCGCTTCGACTGGGCGTCCTTCTGGGCCTCGGCACGCAGCGAGGACGCCTCGCCCTTGGCCTTCTCGACGATCCGCAGGCCCTCGTCCTCGGCCTTCGCCTTGCGGTCGGCGGCGAAGGTCTCGGCGTCGTTGCGCACCTGCTGGGCCGCCGACTCGGCCAGCTCCCGGTGCTGCTCGGCGGCGCGCCGGGCCTCCTCGCGCAGGTCCTTCGCCTCCTCCTCGGCGAGCCGGAGGATCTTCTCGACGCGGGCGCCGAGCCCGGCGTACGAGGGCTCCGCATCGGTGACCTGCGCCTGGGCGTTCTGCGTTTCGAGGTGGAGCTCCTCGATCCGCTTCTCCAGTGCGGTGATCCGGGTCAGGGCACTGTCGCGATCGGAGACGAGCTTGGAGATCCGTTCGTCCACCTGAGCGCGGTCGTACCCACGCCGCACAAGCTCGAAGCCGTAGGGGGAAGTGTCGCTCATGGGGTTCCTGTCGAATGAGACCGGTGAGGTGATAGGGGGAATCCTAGGGGGCGGAACGGCGTGTCATCGAGCGGATACAGTTTTGGTCCGGAGAATGGCACCCCTTTTGGGTGCCCCGACCCACGGGTGACGGGCCTAACCACCGTCAACACAGCAAACAAGCCCGGCGGTCACCCGGCAAGGGCCCCGACGCCACCGGACGGGAACCCGCTCGGCCGCCGTGGTCCGCGGGGCCGCACCGGGTGGCCGAGAACCCTCCCGTGCGGCCGTCCCCGCGGTGCCGTCAGCTCCCTGACGGCTTGCCACCCGATCGGGCGGAACCCGCCGTCGCACCGGCTTTGACCCCCGGACCGCCCGTGGCCTTGGCCCCGCTCGGCGGCGCCTCGAACGACTCCAGCGCCTCCAACACGTCCTGCACCCGGGAGATCTCGGCATTGATGTCCTGGCGACGGCGCACCAGCACGTCCAACTCCCGCTTGCCCTCGTCGACCAGGTCCTTGGCCCGCTGCTCGGCCTCGGCCTTGATCTGCTCGCCCTGCCGGGTGAGTTCGGCCTTCTTGGCCTCGGCCTCCTTCAGCAGGCCCTCGGCCTTCTTGACCGCCGCGATCCGGACCCGGCCGGCCTCCGAGTCGGCGTCCGACTTCACCTGCTCGGCCTTGGCCCGCGCCTCGGCGAGCTGCTCCTCGGCGGCCTTCACCAGGGCGTCGCACCGCTCGCCCGCGGAACGCATGGCCTCCGCCGACTCCCGCCGGGCCCGCTCGTGCAGCTCCTCGATCTCGCCGGTGATCCGCTCCCGCAGCTCCTCGGCCCGCTCCCGGATCGCCGTCGCGTCCCGGCGCGCACCGACCAGCAGTTCGTCCGCGTCGGTACGGGCCCGTTCCACCAGGGAGTTGCCCTCCACGGTGGCCTCCGCCACGATCCGCCCCGCCTCGCCCCGGGCCGCGCCGACCATCGTGTCGGCCTGCTCCTCGGCCTCCGCGGTGATCTGCTGCGCCTTCGCCTGGGCGTCGGTGCTCAGCTTGTCGGCCTCCGACACGGCCTCCGTGATCAGCGCGTCGACCTGCTCGGCCGCCTCCGAACGCCGCTTGTTGGCGTCCTTGCGGGCCTGGTCCATGGTCCGCTCCGCCGACTGACGGGCCTCGCCGAGCACCCGCTCGGCGTCGGTACGGGACTGGGTGCGCAACTGCTGGGACTCGTTGCGGATGCGCTCCGCGTGCTGGCGTGCCGAGCCGACCGTCTCCGCTGCCTGGGCGCGCAGCCGCTCCGCCTCCACGGTCGCCTCCGACACCAGCCGCTCCGCCTCGGCGACGGCCTCGGTCCGGGTCCGCTCGACCAGGGCCGCCGTCTCCGAGCGGAGCCGCTCCGCCTCCGTCGTCGCCTCGGTGACCAACCGGTCGGCCTGGCCGGCCGCCTCGGAACGGATGCGGTTGGCGTCCTCCCGGGCCTCCGCCCGGGTCCGCGAGGCGTTCTGCTCGGCCGTGGCGATGGTGTTCGAGGCTTCGGTACGGGCCCGCTGGGCGTGCTCGGAGGCGTCCGCGCGCACCCGCTCCGCCTCGGCGATCGCCTCGCCGACGGTGCGCTCCGCGAGCGCCTTCGCCGCCTCCGTCTCCTCCTGCGCCTCGCGTCGCACCCGGGTCGCGTCCTGGCCGGCGCGCTCCCGCTCCGCATAGGCGTCGGTGCGGACCCGGTCCGCCTCCTCCTGGGCCTCGGTCCGGATGCGCTCGGCCGCGTGCTCGGCGGCGCTGCGCAGCCCCGCGATCTCCTCCTGGGCCTGCTCCTGGAGCCCGGCCACCGCCTCCCGTACCGACTGCGCCTTCTGCTCGGCGCCGCCGACCAGCTCGGTGGCGCGGCGCCCGGCCTCCTCGACCAGCCGGGCCGCCTCGGCCTGGGCCTCCTCGACCCGGCCGCGCGCCGAGGCGAGGAGTTCCTCGCTGCGCTCGCGGGCACGCTCGCGCTCCTGGCCGGCCTCGGCGCGGGCGGAACCGATCAGCTCCTCGGCCTCGCGTCGACGACGGGCCGCCTCCTCCTGGGCCGCGGAGAGCGCCTCGGCCGCCTCCGCGGCGGTCCGCTCGGCCGCGGCGGCGGCCTCCGCACGCACCCGGTCGGCCTTCTCCCGGGTCTCGACCGTCAGCCGCTCCGCCTCCGCGGCGGCCTCCGACCGCAGTCGGACCGCGACGTTCTCGCCCTCCGCGCGGGACGCCGAGGCGTCCGCCGCGGCCTCGGTGCGCAGCCGCTCGGCCTCCGCCTCGGCCTGCGCCCGGACGGTACGGGCCCGCTCCGCGGCCTCGGTGCGCAGCCGCTCGCTCTCCTCACCGGTCTCCCGGCGGATCCGCTCGGCCTCGGCCCGGGCCTCGGTGAGCGCCTGCTCGGCGGCGGCGCGGCGCTCCTCGACCTCGGCGCGCAGCCGGGTCAGCTCCGCGTCGACCTCCGTGCGCTGGGCGGCGACGGCCCGTTCGGCCTCCTCGCGCAGCTCGTGCGCCGCCGCCTGGGCGGCGGTGGTGGTCTCCTCGGCATGCTCGGCGGCCTCGGTGCGCTTGCGCTCGGCCTCCTCGCGGGTGCGCTCCAGCGTCTCCTCGGCCTGCTTGCGCAGGGCGGTGGCCCGCTCGATCGCCTCGGTGCGCACCCGTTCCGCCTCGGTCTGCGCGGTGCTGCGCAGCTCGTCGGCGTCGGCCCGGGACTTCGCCAGGATCTCCTCGGCGGTCTTCGCCGCCTCCTCGATCTGCTGGACGGCCTCCCGCCGGGCCTCGCCGCGCAGCCGCTCGCCCTCCGCGACGGCGTCGGCGCGCAACTGCTCCGCCTCGCCGCGCAGCCGGCGGGCCTCCTCCTGGAGCTCGACCGTCTTGGCCCGGTACTCCTTGGTGTCGTCCTGGGCCGCGCCCTTGAGCTGCTCGGCGATGTCGTTGGCCTCGCCGCGCAGCCGCTCGGCCTCGGCCTCGGCCTCCTTGCGCAGCCGCTCGGCCTCCTCGGCGGCGGCCCTGGTGGTGGCCTTGGCGTCCTCGGCCGCCTTGGTCAGCACCTCCTCGGCGGTGCGGGCGGCCTTGCCGAGCTGGGAGGCGGTCTCCTCGGCCGTGGCCGTGCGGGCCTTCTCGGCGGCCTCCGCGACGATCTTCTCCGCCTCGGCGCGGGCGTCCTCGACCAGCTGCCGGGCCTCGGCCCTGGTCTCCTCGGCCTGCTTGGTGGCCTCGTCGACCAGCCGGGCCACCTGCTCCTTGGCCGTCCGGGTCCGCTGCTCGTTGGTGGACTCGGCGGTCGCCACCTGCTTCGCGGCGGCTTCCTTGGCCTGGGCGAGGACCTTCTCCGCCTCGGACCGGGCCTCGCGCAGCGCTCGGTCCGCCTCGGCCATCCGCTCCTCTGCGGCCCGGGCCAGCTCGGCGGCCTGGCGGCGGGCCCGCTCGGATTCGGTGGTGGTGGTGGTGCGCAGCTGCTCGGCGTGGTCGGTGGTCTCCTGGGCCTGCGCGGTGGCGGTGTTCAGCAGCCGTTCGGCGTCGGCGCGGGCCCTCCGCAGGAGCGTCTCCGCCTCGGCGCGGGCGGACTCCGCCTCGGCGCCGACGCGCTGCCGGGTCTCCTCGGCGACGCGGCCGGCCTCGGCGCGGGCGGCGGCGAGCGACTGCTCGGCCTCGGCGCGGGACTCGTCGAGGAGCCGGCGGGCCTGCTGCTCGGTACGGGCGCGCAGTTGCTCGGCCCAGGCGACGTTCTCGTTGACGTGCGACTCGACGGTGGCCCGGCGCTCCGCCAGCTCCTGGTCGAGCTGTTGCCGCCGGGACACGGCCTCGGCGTGCAGCTCGGACTGGAGTCGGGCCTGCTGTTCGGCGTGTTCCTGACGGGTGCGCTGGATCTGGGCGCGCGCCTCCCGCAGTTCGCGTTCGGCGTCCGCGCGCAACTGCTCCACCTGGAGCTGGGCGTTGCGCAGCATCTGCTCGGCCTGGTAGCCGAGGTCCCCGCCGTCGTAGGCGGGGCGCGTGGCGAGGGTGCGCCGTGCCTCGTGCAGCTTCGCCCGCAGCACCTCGACCTGGTAGCCGCGGTCCTCGGCGTGCTGAACGGCCTTCTCCCGCTCGGTCTTCAGCCGTTCCATCTCGGCCTCGAACCGAGAGAGGTGGTCGACGTCAGCCCGCTCTCGCTCCTGGCGTTCGTAGCCCCGCACTGCGCGGTCCCATCCGTCCCCTGGTCGTAACCCTCTCCAACGAGCACCGTCCGTCCGCCCGGACGGGCCCCCGGGGGAAATGGTGTCAGATCACCGGCGGACCCCGGGCTGCTGCCCCGACGCACGCCCCGACACCCGGACCCCGGCCATGGCCGCCCCAACGCGTGGCGGCCGTTGCCAACCCTACCGGCCCCCGTCTCCCCCGTGGCCTGGCCGACCACCTTTCCCGCCGGGACGGGGGTGCGACGACCGGGCGCGACACGGCGCCCGAGCCATGGTGGGAGGCGAAAAAGGGGCGGTCGGAGCACCGGGGCCGCGTGCCGCGGACCGGGCGCGCCGTCACCGCCCCGCCCGGGCGCGCCCGGGCGGGGCGGTGACCGGTCGCCGGGTGCGGCGGGGTCAGTGTCCGGCGTCCTCCTCGGCGGCCGGGGCGGAGGTCACCAGCTCGGTGAGGACGCCGTGGCAGTCCTTGGGGTGCAGGAACGTGATCCGCGAGTCCATCGAACCGCGTCGGGGCTGCTCGTACAGCACCCGCACGCCCTTGTCGCGGATCGCCTCGGCATCGCCGTCCACGTCGGCGGTGCCGAAGGCGACGTGGTGGACGCCCTCGCCGTTCTTGGCCAGCCACTTGCCGACCGCGGAGTCCTCGCGGATCGGTTCGAGCAGTTGGAGGTAGGTGGCGCCGCCGTCGTCGGTGCCGTTGATCCGGAGCATCGCCTCGCGCACCCCCTGCTCCTCGTTGACCTCGGAGTGGTGGACCTCGAAGCCGTAGGTGGCCCGGTAGAACTCGACCGTCGCGTCCAGGTCGAAACAGGCGATCCCGATGTGATCGATACGCGTCAGCATGGTTCCAGTGCACCGGGTGGCGGGCGGTCACGCAAGGTGCTCGCCGTCACACCGACCGGGCGGTGACCCCGCGCGGTCGCGCTCAGTACATTGGAAGTGAACCGCCGTTCACTAGGAACGTCGCACGCTGGAAGGGGATCGTCCGCCATGACGGGAACGTCCGGTACCACCTCGGTGATCGTCGCGGGGGCGCGCACCCCCATGGGACGGCTGCTCGGCTCGCTGAAGTCCTTCTCCGGCGCCGACCTCGGCGGTTTCGCCATCAGAGCGGCGCTGGAGCGGGCCGGCATCGGCGGCGACCGGGTCCAGTACGTGATCATGGGGCAGGTGCTCCAGGCCGGCGCCGGCCAGATCCCGGCGCGGCAGGCCGCCGTGAAGGCGGGCATCCCCATGGACGTCCCCGCGCTCAGCGTCAACAAGGTCTGCCTCTCCGGGCTCGACGCCATCGCCCTCGCCGACCAGCTGATCCGCGCCGGCGAGTTCGACGTGGTCGTCGCCGGTGGCCAGGAGTCCATGAGCAACGCCCCCCACCTGCTGCCGAAGTCCCGCGAGGGCTACAAGTACGGGGCGGTCGAGATGCTCGACGCCATGGCCCACGACGGGCTGACGGACCCCTTCGAGTCCATCGCCATGGGCGAGTCCACGGAACGGCACAACACCCGCCTCGGCATCGGCCGCGAGGAGCAGGACCGGCTCGCCGCGCTCTCGCACCAGCGGGCCGCCGCGGCCCAGAAGAACGGCCTCTTCGACGCCGAGATCACCCCCGTCGCGGTGCCGCAGCGCCGTGGCGAGCCGGTGCTCGTCGACCAGGACGAGGGCATCCGCGCGGAGACCACCGCCGAATCCCTCGGCAGGTTGCGCCCCGCCTTCGCCGCGGACGGCACGATCACCGCCGGCTCGGCCTCCCAGATCTCCGACGGGGCCGCCGCGGTCGTGGTGATGAGCAAGGCCAGGGCGGAGGAGCTCGGCCTCGACTGGATCGCCGAGATCGGCGCCCACGGAAACGTCGCCGGCCCCGACAACTCCCTGCACTCCCAGCCCTCCCACGCCATCCGCCACGCCCTGGCGAAGGAGGGCCTCCGGGTCGACGACCTCGACCTCATCGAGATCAACGAGGCGTTCGCCGCGGTCGCCCACCAGTCCATGCGGGACCTCGGGGTGTCCGAGGAGAAGGTGAACGTCAACGGGGGCGCCATCGCGCTCGGCCACCCGATCGGCATGTCCGGCGCCCGGCTGGTCCTGCACCTCGCGCTGGAGCTGAAGCGGCGCGGCGGCGGCGTCGGCGCGGCGGCGCTGTGCGGGGGCGGCGGCCAGGGCGACGCGCTGATCGTGCGGGTGCCCCGGGACTGACGACGGCCCGCTCGGGAACGCAGCGACCGCGGGCGAGGACCCCGGTCCGACGAAGGGAACCGTGCGCGTGAACAGGGACGTCGCCTCGCTGGTGGAGCAGGCCCGCGCAGGACGGGCACGGGCCGTCGCCCGGCTGATCACCCTGGTGGAGGGGGCGGCGCCGCAGTTGCGCGAGGTGATGGCAGCCCTCGCGCCGCTCACCGGCAACGCCTACGTCATCGGACTCACCGGCGCGCCCGGCGTCGGCAAGTCCACCACCACGTCCGCCCTGGTCACCGCCTACCGGCGGCAGGGCAAGCGGGTCGCGGTGCTGGCCGTCGACCCGTCCTCCCCCTTCTCCGGGGGCGCGCTGCTCGGCGACCGGGTGCGGATGTCCGACCACGCGGGCGACCCCGGTGTCTACATCCGCTCCATGGCCACCCGCGGCCACCTCGGCGGGCTGGCCTGGGCCGCGCCGCAGGCCGTCCGGGTGCTGGACGCCGCCGGCTACGACGTGGTCCTGGTCGAGACGGTCGGGGTGGGCCAGTCGGAGGTGGAGGTCGCCGCGCAGGCCGACACCTGCGCGGTGCTGCTCGCCCCGGGGATGGGGGACGGCATCCAGGCCGCCAAGGCCGGCATTCTGGAGATCGGCGACCTGTACGTGGTCAACAAGGCCGACCGGGACGGGGCCGACGCCGCCGTCCGGGAGCTCAACCACATGCTGGGCCTGGGGGAGGCCCGGGCGCCGGGGGACTGGCGCCCGCCGATCGTGAAGACGGTCGCCGCCCGGGCGGAGGGGATCGACGAGGTGGTCCAGGCACTGGAAAAGCACCGCGCCTGGATGGAGGAGTGGGGGGTTCTCCTCCATCGCAGGCGGGTGCGTGCGGCCCGTGAGGTCGAGACGATCGCCGTGACCGCGTTGCGGGAGCGGCTGGCCGACCTGCACGGGGACCGTCGGCTCCGGGGACTCGCCGAGGACGTCGCGGCGGGGCGCACGGACCCCTACACGGCGGCCGACGTGCTGACCCGGGAGCTGACGGGTGACTGACGCCCGGGCGGGGGGTCCCCGGGCGCCAGCGGATCAGGGACCCGTGGCTCAGTCGTCGGAGTCGTCGTCCGAGTCGTCGTCACGGTCCGCGGTGACCTTGGCGGTGTCGAGCGACACGTTCCAGTCGCGCTCCTGGGCGCCGCTGACGGTCTCCACGTCCCAGGTGGCTCCGGAGCGGTCGGTGTCGAGGTCCAGGGAGGTCACGGCGCCCTTGGCGGCAGCGGCTTTGGCGGCCCCGACCGCGTTCACGGAGGCGCCCTTCGCCGCGGCGAGTTCGGCCTTCACGTCGTCGAAGTCGTCGTCGTCCGCGTCGCGGTGGGTGCCCAGCACCTTGCCGGTGCCCGGGTCCACGATCACGGTGTAGACGTCGCGCTTGCCGTCGATGACCTCGATGTCCCAGGCGACTTTGCCGTCCTCGTCGTCGAGGTCGGCGGAGACCGCCGTGCCGGAGCGCTCGGCCAGGGCCTTGGCGATGGCGTCGGCCGCGGAGACCTTCACGCCGGCCGGCAGCCGGTCGTCGTCCCGGTCGTTGCGGTCGTCCCGGTCGTCCCGGTCGTCGCGACCGCGGTCGTCCCGGTCGTCCCGGTCGTCCCGCTCGTTGCGGTCGTCGGCGTCGTCCCGGTCGTGGTGCGTCAGCTGGACGCTCGACTCCCGCACGATGCGGTCCTCGTCCTTGCCTCCGTCGCCACCTGCGACCGCCACGGCCGTGGCCGCGCCTCCGCCCACCATCAGCGTGCCGGTGATGACGGCGATCAGGGCCTTGCGCTTCATGGGAACCCTCCCGAGTTCTCAGTCGGTTTCCGGCGTCTGTTCTCGCCGTGGTCACCAATGTGCGGCAGGCATGCTGAAGCGACCCTGAAACCGCCTGAAGGGATCTTCAGGTTCCGTTTGAAAAACTGGGTGCATGCGCCTTTTGATCGTGGAGGACGAGAAGCGGCTCGCCCTGTCCCTCGCCCGGGGACTGACGGCCGAGGGATACGCCGTGGACGTGGTCCACGACGGGCTGGAAGGGCTCCACCGGGCCAGTGAGGGCGTCTACGACCTGGTCGTCCTCGACATCATGCTGCCCGGCATGAACGGCTACCGGGTCTGCGCCTCCCTCCGCGCGGCGGGCCAGGACATGCCGATCCTGATGCTCACCGCCAAGGACGGCGAGTACGACGAGGCCGAGGGGCTGGACACCGGCGCCGACGACTACCTCACCAAGCCGTTCTCGTACGTGGTGCTGGTCGCCCGGGTGAAGGCCCTGTTGCGGCGCCGCGGACGGGCCGGCGGGTCACCGGTGCACGTGCTAGGCGACCTCGTCGTCGACACCGCCGCCCACCAGGTGCGCCGTGGCGAGGAGGAGGTCCCGCTCACCGCGAAGGAGTTCGCGGTGCTGGAACAACTCGTCCTGCGTTCCGGCGAAGTGGTCTCCAAGAGCGAGATCCTGGAACACGTCTGGGACTTCGCCTACGAGGGCGATCCGAACATCGTCGAGGTCTACATCAGCGCACTGCGCCGCAAGTTGGGCGCCTCCCTCATCCGGACCGTCCGCGGGGCCGGCTACCGCTTGGAGACCGGACGGTGAGACGGTACTTCGGCTCGGTCCGCGCCCAGGCCACCCTGGGCGCCACGCTCGTGGTGGCGGTGGCCCTGCTCGCCGCCGGCACCGGCGTGCTGATGGCACTGCGGATCAACCTCACCGACCAGGCGGGCAACCAGGCGGAGACCACGGCCAGCCGGGTCATCTCGCAACTGGCCTCCGGCACCGCCTACGCGGACCTGGACCTCCCGGACGCCGACGAGGGCAGGGTCGTCCAAGTGGTGGACGAGGCCGGCCGGGTGGTCGCCGCCAGCCAGGGCCTGGAGCGCATCAGCGGCACGGCCTCCCCGGAGGTGGGCCCGGGGCAGGGGCGGTCCGACGCGCCCGGGAACGGCGGGACCCCCGGGAACACCCGGCCCCCGGACGAGGGCGAGAACGACGGGGACGACGACGGGGACGGCGACGACGACGCCGAACACGACCGGGATCCGGTGGAACTCTCCGACGAGCCCGCGTTCAGCGACGGCTCGGCGACGGTGCACGGCGAGTCCGCCGAGTACCGGTTCGCGGAGCTGGCCGCGGAGTTGCCCCAGCGGGGCGAGGTGCGGGTGTTCGCCGGCGCCCCGCTGTCCGCCGAGCGCAGTGCCGTGGGGACGGCGACGACGGCGATGCTCATCGGCTTCCCGCTGCTGCTCGTGGTGGTGTCCGGGGTGACCTGGCTGGTGACCCGGCGGGCGCTGCGGCCGGTGGAGGACATCCGACAGGAGATGGAGGCGATCACCGCCTCCGAGGACCTGCGCCGACGCGTTCCGGTGCCCGGGACGCACGACGAGGTCGCCCGGTTGGCGCGCACCACCAACGCCACGCTGGCCGCGCTGGAGGAGTCGGTGGAGCGGCAGCGGCGGTTCGTCGCCGACGCCTCCCACGAACTGCGCAGTCCGATCGCCTCCTTGCGCACCCAGCTCGAAGTGGGCTCGGCGCACCCGGAGTTGTTGGACGTCGAAGGGGCCGTGGCGGACACCGTGCGGCTCCAACAGCTCGCTGCCGACCTGCTCTTGCTGGCCCGCTTGGACGCGGGGGAGCGGCCGGGGGGCACCCGGCTGGACCTCGCGGCGCTGGCCCGCGAGGAGTTGTCCCAGCGGGTGGGTGACCGGCATCCGGTCGCCGAGGACCTCGACCACGCCGAAGTCGTCGGTTCGCGGGGGCAGTTGGCCCGGGTGCTCGGCAATCTGGTGGACAATGCGCAGCGGCACGCCGCGGCCGGGGTGCGGGTGTCCGTGGGGGTGCGCGAGGGGATGGCGGTGCTGGCCGTGGGGGACGACGGGGCCGGGGTGCCCGAGGAGGAACGGCAGCGGATCTTCGAGCGGTTCGTCCGCCTCGACGACGCCCGGGCCCGGGACGACGGCGGGGCGGGGCTGGGGCTCGCGATCGCCCGGGACGTGGCCGTGCGGCACGGCGGCACCCTGACGGTGCGGGAGTCCGCCGAGGGCGGCGCCCTGTTCGAGCTGGTGCTCCCCCTCGCGGCGGCCTCCTGACGGAGCGGTGCCCCCGGGCCGTGGGCCCGGGGGCGGGGTTCGGGGGACCGGACCGCCGCGTCCGGTCGGCGGGTCAGATCCGGCCGCGCTGGACCCGGAGGTGCTCCGCGATCGGGGCGAGCGACTTGTGGAGGGTTTCCAGGTCCTCCGGCCCGATCAGGTCCATGAAGTGCCGCCGCACGGAGGCGACGTGGTGCGGTGCCACCTTGCGCATGGTCTTCAGGCCGTGCTCGGTGAGCACGGCGTACAACCCCCGGCGGTCGGACTCGCAGTGCTCGCGGCGCACCAGCTCCGCGTTCTCCATCCGAGTGATCTGGTGGGAGAGCCTGCTCTTGGACTGGAGCGTGGACGAGGCGAGGTCGCTCATGCGCATCCGGTGCTCGTCGGACTCCGAGAGGTTGACCAGGATCTCGTAGTCGTTGATCGTCAGGCCGAACGGCTGGAGGTCCTTCTCCAGCTGGTGCTGTAGCAGCCGGTTGACCTCCAGGTGGGTGCGCCAGGCGCTCTGCTCGGCGTCGGTCAGCCAGGGGGTAGCCGTCTCGGTCTCCATGAATCCTATTCTACCCTAAGAGGTTGAATTGTTAACGAAATATGGGGGTGTGACGCTGCGCACGCGTTCGATGTCACACTCCGCAGACTACCGCTCACAGCCCGAAGCGACGTTGTAGGTCTCCCAGCTGTCCGGGAAGGCGCGGTACGCCCTGACCGCCCCCACCGTGACCCGCGGGCACCCCCGTCTGGTGCGGAACCGCCCCCGCGTCCTGCTCCGCCATCACCCGCTCGCTGGACTGCAACAGCACCGTGCCCGCCCCCACGAACTCGAACTGGTGCTCCTCGCCGGACGCCCCGCCCAGGCCCGTCAGTGCACGTAGACCGCCCATCACGCCGGTCAGGTACCCGTGGTCGTAGTGGTGACAGGGCGACGGACAGTCCGCCCACCCCACCAACGCCTGCGGGTCCACCCGCAACGGCGGCTCCATGAACACCACCGGACCGTTGGAGGCGGCGACGAACTTCCCGGTGCCGATCAGGGTCAGGAAGCCCGGAACGATCGATTGCTTCAACGCGAGACTTGGCTGAAAAGCGAGCAGGTTCCCGGAGCGGATCGTCAGGTTCCCGTCCTCCAGGTCGAAGGAGTTGACGTCGAACGCCCGGTCCGCCAAGAGGAACTTGCCCGATCCCGAGGCCACCACCCAGTCGCCCGCGTGCAGCGGCGAGTGGAAGGAGGTGCGCACCAGCCGGTCCAGACGTCCGTGTCCGATCCCCTCGAACTGCATCGCCCCGTAGTAGGCGATCATCTTGCCCTTCTGCAAGAACCAGGGCTCGCCCGCGAGTTCCACGCAGAACGTGTAGCTGGTGACGTTGTCGTTCGACGGCAGCGTCGTCGGGTCGTGCACGACCGGGCCGCCCGGCTGTCCGTACGCGTGCGGTGTGGTCACAGCTTCTCCTCCGATGCCTGCACGTACACCACGCCCCGGCCGCTCAGTTCGAGTTGGAACGCCTCGCCCGAACCCCGGCCCACCATGTCCCGCCAACCGAGCGCGGTCGACAGCCTGTTGCGCAGGTCCCCGCGGTGCGCCACGTACGCCTGCGGGTCGACGTGCACCGGGCGCTCCGGGCTCACCGGCAGCTCGATCACCCCGCCGTGCGCCATCACGGCGACCGCCCCGCGGCCCTGGAGCGAGGTGGTGAACAGCCCCTGACCGGTCACCTGCCCGCGCACCAGCCCCATCACCCCGCCCTGTGCGCCCAGGAACACCGTGCCCTGGGTCAGCGTGCCGTCGAAGGCCAACAGCCGGTCCGCCTCCACGTACAGGGTGTCGCCGGTCAGGTCGACCAGGTGGACGTGGTGGCCGCCGTGCCCGAACATCACCGTGCCGTGGCCCTCCACGGTCATCAACGGCGTCGCCTCGCCCGCGACCCGGCGCCCGATCATCGAGGTGAGTCCGCCCTGTCCGCCCTGGGCGTTGGGGGTGAACGACACCTCGCCCCGGTAGGCCAGCATCGCGCCGCGCTGGCTGAACAGCCGCTGCCCGGGCGTCACCGTCGCCTCGACCACCTTCGCGTTGACCTCGCGGAACGGCATCAGAGGTCCCCTCCGACCGTGTTGCGCTCGCTGGGCTGCACGTACACCAAGCCCTCGCCCTCGAAGCGGATCTGGAACGCCTCCCCGCCGCCCTCCCCGATCAGGGTGCGGAAGGTCACCCCCGACTGGAAGGTCTGCCGCAGGTCCCCCTGGTGCGCCACGTACGCGCCCGGGTCCACCGAGAGCGGGTACTGGGGGGTCACCCGCAACAGCACCGCCGGCCCGTCCGAGGTGAGCGCCGCCTGGCCGGTGCCCTCCACCGTCGTGGTGAACAGCCCGCTGCCCTGGGTCGCGCCGCGCAGCCCGGTGAACGTCGTCCCGGTGCGCAGCCCGGCGTCGGTGGCCAGCAGGTTGCTCGCCTCCACGTACAACTTCTCGCCGTGCAGCCGCACCAGGTTGATCTCGCTCGCGCGGTCGGCGAACCAGCAGGTGCCCTGCCCCCGCGCCTCCATCACCGTGAGCTGCTCGCCGGTGAGGCGCCGGGCGACCATTCCGCGCAGTCCCTCGCCGCCGCCGCTCAGCTTCTTGAAGCTCATCTGGCCGTCGTAGGCGACCATCGAGCCGTTCTTCGCCCTGACCGAGTCGCCGGACATGTCGACGGCGAGCACTTTGCTCCCTTGGAGCCGGAAGGTTGCCACCCGAGCGACGGTAGTCCCATCCGCCCGCTTCGCGACAGGGACCCCCGCCCCGGCAACCCGCACCGTCCGGGGGAGCGGTGTGACGCGTCCCTCACCACCCCCGGTCGGGGCGGGAGGGCGCCCCGATGACACAATGGGACCGCTTGTGCATGCGTTCACAAAGCGTGCGCCCGTCGATCCGCCCCGCCCATCAGCACGAAGGTGACCCCCCCGTGGACATCAAGACCGCATCCGCACTCCGCCGTCTGCGCCTGGTCTCGGCGCCCGAGGCGATCTCGTACCTGTTGCTGCTCGTCTGCTCGGTGCTCAAGCGGACCACCGACTTCAACGCGGTGCCCGCGATGGGCGCGATCCACGGTGCGCTGTTCGTGCTCTACGTGATCTTCTGGCTGGACGCCTGGAACCGCACCAAGTGGCCGCTGGGCACCGCGGCCCTCTACTTCGTGCTCTCGGTGCTGCCGTTCGGTGGGATCGTGGCCGAGCGCCGCCTCAAGCGCGAGACCGAGGACCACGTCATCGCCGCCCGGGCCCGCCGCGAGGGGGTGGTCGAGGCGTGATCGTCGCCTTCTCCGTCACGCCGCTCGGCGTCGGCGAGGACGTGGGGGAGCACGTCGCCGACGCGGTGCGGGTCGTCCGCGAATCCGGACTCCCGAACCGCACGGACGCCATGTTCACCTCGATCGAGGGCGAGTGGGACGAGGTCATGGAGGTCGTCAAGCGCGCCGTCGCCGCGGTCGAGGCCCGCGCCCCCCGCGTCTCGCTGGTCCTCAAGGCGGACGTCCGCCCCGGGGTGACCGGCGGCCTGGACGCCAAGGTCGCCACCGTGGAGCGCCACCTCGCCGGAGGCTGAGCCCGCGCCGGCCCCCGCGCACCTGAAACGGCCACCCCATCGACGGGGGTGGCCGTTTCTCGTGCGCGGGAGCGGCTCCCCCCGGGTCCTGTCCGACCCGCGTGGTACACCGGACGGAGACCACGACCACCCCAGGGGGCCCCATGAGCGGTACGCACCGTGCGCCGTTGCCGCGCGGCACCAGGATCCTGTCCATCGGCCTGCACCCGAGGACGCTCGACTACGGCCGGATGCCCGAGGGCGTCGACGAAGCGGGGTTCACCACCCGGATCGAGGCGGTGAACACCGCACTGCGCGCCTCCGGGTTCACGGTGGTGCCCTGTCTGGTCGACGCCTCGCCGGAGGCGGCGGAGCGGACCGTCCGGGCCCTGCTCGCTGCGGACGACTTCGGCCTCGCCATGATCGGCGGGGGCGTGCGGATGATGCCGGAACACACCGTGCTCTTCGAGCGGTTGGTCAACGTGCTGGTCGAGGCGGCGCCCGGGATCCGGTTCTGCTTCACCACCTCGCCGGAGAACACCGTCGAGGTGCTGGGGCGTTGGGTCCGGAGGTAGCCGGTCAGCTCCTCGGGGTCACCGCCCGGACGATGGCGGCCTTGACCAGGCGGCCCGGGGTGCCGGTCAGCACGAGGGGGCGCATCGAGTCGTCGGCGCGGACCAGTTGCAGCAGCCCGTCGCGGCGGCCGAGGCTCAGGCACTGGGCCGCGTACGAGAAGGCGAAGGGGCGGGGCGCGCGCCCCCCGAGGACGCGCCCCAGGTAGGTGCCCATCGGCAGCGCGGTGGCGCAGCCCATGCGCAGGGCGCCCCGGCCGGGCAGGGTCACCGCGGCGGCGTCGCCGACCGCGTACACCTCGGGGTGCGAGACCGAGCGGAGGTGGTCGTCGACCACCACCTGCCCGCCGGCGGTGACGTCGAGTCCGGCCTCGGCGGCCAACGGGTGCGGTTCCATCGAAGCGGCCCAGACGACGGCGTCGGCCGGAACGGGGCCCCGGTCGGTCTCCAGGCCCCCGGGGGTGACGGCGGTGACGGTGCGCCCGTCGTCGATCGTCACGCCCAGCCGGTGCAGGGCCCGCCGCACGTGCCGTTGCCCCCGCGCCGAGAGCCAACCCCCGACCCGGCCGGCGGCGACCAGCCGCACCCGGCGCTCCGGGTGCGCCTCGGCGAGTTCGGCGGCCATCTCGATGCCCGTCGCGCCCCCGCCGACCACCGCCAGGGACGCGGGCCCGGGGGACGCGGCGAGCCGGCGGTGCAGTGCGGCGGCCCGCTCGGCGGGGTAGGAGTGCTCGGCGGCTCCCGGCACCCCGTGGAAGGCGGTGCGGCTGCCCAGGGCGTACACCAGCACGTCGTAGGGCACCGGTCCCGCGGTGTCGGTGTGCAGGGTCCGGGCGGCCAGGTCGATCGCGGTGACCTCGGCCGGCACCCGGGTCACCCGGCTCCCGCGGATTAGGTCGGCCAGCGCAGGGCGGTGCTCGGGGCGGCCGGCGGCGGTCTCGTGCTGTCGGACGCGGTGGAGGAACCGTTCCTCGGGTGCGACCAGGGTCACCTCCCGGTTCCGTCCGGCCCGGGTGGCCGTCGCCAGCCCCGCGTACCCCGCGCCGACCACCACGATGCGTTCGTCCGTCATTCGCTTCCTCCTCCTCGCGCGCTGCACTTGCGGAAGGGGGACGACGGAGCCACGGGGATCGTGACAGTGATGCCGGTCACACCAGATGGGCGAGCTTCTCGGGATTGACCACCGCGTACGCCTCGTGGATCCGGCCGTCGACCACGGTGAAGGCGAGCACCCCCCGCACCTGCCCCCCGACCGACCAGGCCAGTCCGGGTTCGCCGTCCACCGACACCGTCGCCACGGCGACGTCCGGGGTGATGAACCGCTCGACCAGGCCCAGCACCAGTCGGGCCACCTTGTCCGCGCCGTACACCGGGCGCATGCTCGCGGAGACCACGCCCCCGCCGTCCGAGTGCCAGACGACCTGCGGGTCGAGGACGGCGAGCAGGGCGCCGAGGTCGCCGCCGGCCGCAGCCTCGGTGAAGGCGCGGACGGCCGCACGGTGTTCGTCCGGTGCGATCCGGCCGCGGCGGCCCTCGGCCCGCAGCCGGCGGCGGGCCCGGGAGGCGAGTTGGCGGACGGCGGCGGGGGAGCGGTCCAGTACTCCGGCGATCTCGTCGAAGCCGAGGGCGAACAGGTCGTGCAGGACGAAGGCGGTCCGCTCGGCCGGGGTCAGCCGCTCCATCAGCGCCAGCACGGCGAACGAGACCGACTGGCCGAACTCCGCGAGCCGTGCGGGTCGGTCCTCGTCGGTCAGCCGCGGTTCGGGCAGCCACTCGCCGACGTAGGACTCCCGACGGGCCCGCGCCGAGCCGAGGTGGTCGTAGCAGAGGCGGGTGACGACGGTGGTCAGGAACGCGCGCGGGTCCGCCACCGCGGAGCGGTCCGTGCCCCGCCAGCGCAACCAGGCGTCCTGGAGCACGTCCTCGGCGTCCGTGACGGTGCCGAGCAACCGGTAGGCGACGGCGCCCAGATAACGCCGCTCCGCCTCGAAGGCGTCCGGGCCGGCCGACGGTTCCTCGTTCACCCGAGCACCCTAACCGGACGGCACCGCGCCAGAATTTTGAGCAGTCGCTCAAAACTTCTCCGGGGGTGGGCCGTGGACCCGTGCGGTGGTACGTCGATCGAGGCGGACGAGGACGTCGTGCGCCGATTCACCGAGGACCCGGTGCGCCGGGCGGCTTGGCACCTCGGGCCGGTGCCGGACCGGCTCGTCCTCCGCCACGTCCGCACCGCACGCGGGGTGCGGGTCACGGCACGGTCGGGCCCCGCGAGGGGAGGCCCGCTGCGGCGCGGGATCCGCTCCGCGGCGCTCGCCTGGTCGTTGGACCGGCTGCGGCTGTGGGTGGAGCGCGGCACCCGGCCCGGGTGGGCGGTCGCCCGTTGGGCGGGCGAGGTGGCGCTGCGGATCGCCGTGGCCGTCCTGTGGGTGCAGGGGGAACTCCTCCTCGCCCTCCTGGAGCCGCTCGCCCCGTACCCGGGGGGCACCCTGGTGTACGGCTACCTGGCACTGACCCCGGTGGTGGTGCTGCTGTGCCTGTTCGCGCCGATGCTGCCCGGCACGCCCTCGGCCCGCCGCGCCCCGCGCCACGAGGGGACGCGGACCGCCGTCGTGCCCCGGTTGCGGTGAGCGCCGGCGCGGACGGCGGGCGTCCGCTCACCCCCAAGGCCCTGCGCACCCGCCACGAGCTGCTGGAGGCGACCCTGCGCACGCTGACCCGGCACGGGGTGGTCGGGACCTCGGCGCGGACCGTCGCCGCCGAGGCGGGGGTCAACCAGGGGCTGGTCTTCTACCACTTCGGTTCGGTGGAGGACCTCCTCGCCGCGGCCTGCCGGCACGGGGCCGAACAGCGGGTGGCGGCCTTCCGGGAACGGTTGGACGCCGTTGGCACCCTCGGGGAACTGCTGGCCCTCGGCCGCGAGTTGCACCGCGACGAGCGCGGACGGGGCCGGGTCGCCGTCCTCGGGCAGTTCCTCGCCGGCGCCCAGGTCCAGCCCCGGTTGGCGGCGGCCGCCCGGGCCGGCCTCGACCTGTGGACCGCCGAGGTCGAGCGGGCGCTGACCCGGGTCCTCGCCGGCGGCCCGCTGGACGGGTGCGCCGATCCGCGCGGGCTGGCGCGTGCGGTGGCGGCCTCCTTCGTCGGCATCGAGCTGTACGAGGGGGTTGACCCGGAGGGGGCCGGTGCCGCCCTGGGGGCGCTGGAGCAACTCGCCGCCCTAACGGCCGTCCTGGACGGTCTGGGGCCGGTGGCCCGTCATGCGGTGCGGCAGCGGGTGCGCCGTGCCGTCCGGTCCGCCGGGCCGGAGCGGAGCGGACCGAAGGATGAGACGCCGCTGACCGGGATATGACCGATCGGTAGGGTCTGACCGTGCCGAAACCCCTGAGTCTCGCCTTCGACCCCATCGCCCGCGCCGACGAACTCTGGAAGCAGCGGTGGGGCAGCGTGCCGTCGATGGCCGCGATCACCTCGATCATGCGCGCGCACCAGATCCTGCTCGGCGAAGTGGACGCGGTCGTCAAGCCGTACGGACTGACCTTCGCCCGGTACGAGGCGCTGGTGCTGCTCACCTTCTCCAAGGCGGGCGAGCTGCCGATGTCGAAGATCGGCGAGCGGCTGATGGTCCACCCGACCTCGGTGACCAACACCGTCGACCGGTTGGTGCGCTCCGGGCTGGTCGAGAAGCGCCCCAACCCCAACGACGGGCGCGGCACGCTGGCCTCCATCACCGAGCGCGGGCGCGAGGTGGTCGAGGCGGCCACCCGGGACCTGATGGCCATGGACTTCGGGCTGGGCGCGTACGACGGCGAGCAGTGCGCGGAGATCTTCGCGATGCTGCGCCCGCTGCGGTCGGCGGCCGGCGACTTCGAGGGCTGAGGGCCCCGGCACCGGGGCCGATCGGTGCCCGGCCGGGGGGTGCCCCGCCGGAAGATCGGCCCCTCGCGGTCGTTACGCTCGGGCCATGAAACAAACCGTGCTGACGCGCTACCGGGTGATGGCGTACATCACCGCCATCTGGCTGCTGGTGTTCACCGCGGCCATCATCCTGAAGTACGGCTTCCAGACCGGTGACACCATGGTGATCTCGCAGATCCACGGTGTGCTGTTCATCGTGTACGTGATCTTCGCCTTCGACCTCGGCACCAAGGCGAAGTGGCCGTTCGGCAAGCTGCTGTGGGTGCTGCTGGTGGGGTGCATCCCGGTGGCCTCGTTCTTCGTCGAGCCGAAGATCAGCCGTGAGGTGCGTCCGCTGGTCACCGACGGCGCACGGCAGCCCGCCAAGGCCTGAGCGCTGCCTACCGAGCCCGTCCGGGCCCCGGTGACGGGGCTGTGACGGGCTCAGCCGTCGACATTTACTAGGACGTCCTAGTAAATTGTCCGCATGGACGCTGACGCCATCGAAGCGGGTCGCCGACGCTGGCAGGCCCGGTACGACGCCGCCCACAAGCGCGACGCCGACTTCACCACGCTCTCCGGTGACCCCGTGGAGCCCGTCTACGGCCCTCGCCCCGGCGATGCGTACGAGGGGTTCGAGCGGATCGGCTGGCCCGGTGAGTACCCCTTCACCCGCGGGCTGCACCCGACCGGCTACCGGGGCCGCACCTGGACCATCCGCCAGTTCGCCGGCTTCGGCAACGCCGAGCAGACCAACGAGCGGTACAAGATGATCCTCGCGGCCGGCGGTGGCGGGCTCTCCGTCGCCTTCGACATGCCCACCCTGATGGGCCGCGACTCCGACGACCCCCGCTCGCTGGGCGAGGTGGGCCACTGCGGGGTCGCCATCGACTCCGCCGCCGACATGGACGTCCTGTTCCGGGACATCCCGCTCGGCGACGTCACCACCTCCATGACCATCAGCGGGCCCGCCGTCCCCGCCTTCTGCATGTACCTGGTCGCCGCCGAGCGCCAGGGCGTCGACCCGGCCGCCCTCAACGGCACCCTCCAGACCGACATCTTCAAGGAGTACATCGCCCAGAAGGAGTGGCTCTTCCCGCCCGAGCCCCATCTGCGGCTGATCGGCGACCTGATGGAGCACTGCGCGCGGAAGATCCCCGCGTACAAGCCGCTCTCCGTCTCCGGCTACCACATCCGCGAGGCCGGTTCCACGGCCGCGCAGGAGCTGGCCTACACCCTGGCGGACGGCTTCGGATACGTGGAGCTGGGCCTCTCCCGGGGGCTCGACGTCGACGCCTTCGCCCCCGGGCTGTCCTTCTTCTTCGACGCGCACCTCGACTTCTTCGAGGAGATCGCCAAGTTCCGCGCCGCCCGCCGGATCTGGGCCCGCTGGATGCGCGACGTCTACGGGGCCCGCACCGCCAAGGCGCAGTGGCTGCGGTTCCACACCCAGACGGCCGGGGTGTCGCTCACCGCGCAGCAGCCGTACAACAACGTCGTCCGCACCGCGGTGGAGGCCCTGGCGGCGGTGCTCGGCGGCACCAACTCGCTGCACACCAACGCCCTCGACGAGACCCTGGCGCTCCCCTCCGCACAGGCCGCCGAGATCGCCCTGCGCACCCAGCAGGTGCTCATGGAGGAGACCGGCGTCGCCAACGTGGCCGACCCGCTCGGCGGCTCCTGGTACGTCGAGCAGCTCACCGACCGGATCGAGGCGGACGCCGAGCGGATCTTCGAGCAGATCCGGGAACGCGGTCGGCGCGCCCACCCGGACGGGCGGCACCCCATCGGTCCGATCACCTCCGGCATCCTGCGCGGCATCGAGGACGGCTGGTTCACCGGGGAGATCGCCGAGTCGGCCTTCCGCTACCAGCAGGCGGTGGAGAAGCGCGACAAGCGGGTCGTCGGCGTCAACGTCCACCACGGTTCGGTCACCGGCGACCTGGAGATCCTCCGGGTCAGCCACGAGGTGGAGCGCGAGCAGGTGCGGGCGCTCGCCGGCCGCAGGGCCGGCCGGGACGGGTCCCGGGTGAGCGCCGCGCTGGACGCCATGGTCGCCGCTGCGCGCCGCGGCGACAACATGATCGAACCCATGCTGGAGGCGGTGCGCGCCGAGGCGACGATGGGCGAGGTCTGCGACGTGCTGCGCGCCGAGTGGGGCGTCTACACCGAGCCGCCCGGGTTCTGAGGGCGCGGCCACCCGGCCCGCGGCACCGCTTTTCGTGCAGCAGCGGGCAGGGGGGAGAATGTAGCCATGCAGCCACGGAACATGTCCATGAGCGGGGTCGTCGACCTCGGCGCGGTGAAGGCCGCCCAAGAGGCCAAGGCGAAGGCGGAGCAGGCCCGGGCGGAAGCGGCCCGCACGGGCGGCGGCGGAGCCGTCGGCCCGTCCGCCCTCGTGATCGACGTCGACGAGGCCGGTTTCGAGAGCGAGGTGCTCCAGCGGTCCACCGAGGTCCCCGTCGTCATCGACTTCTGGGCCGAGTGGTGCGAGCCGTGCAAGCAGCTCGGCCCCCTGATGGAGCGGCTGGCGGTCGAGTACAACGGGCGCTTCCTCCTCGCGAAGATCGACGTCGACGCCAACCAGATGCTGATGCAGCAGTTCGGGATCCAGGGCATCCCGGCGGTCTTCGCCGTGGTCGCCGGGCAGGCGCTGCCGCTGTTCCAGGGGGCGGCCCCGGAGGCGCAGATCCGTCAGACGCTCGACCAGCTCGTGCAGGTCGCCGAGGAGCGCTTCGGGCTGACCGGGCTGACCGTCGACCCGGACGCCGCGGCGGGCGGCGCCGCCCCCGAGGCGGAGCCGGTGGGCCCCTACGACGCGACCCTGGAGGCCGCGGCGCGCGCCTTGGACGCGGGCGACCTCGACGGCGCGGTGCGGGCGTACCGCACCGTGCTCGCCGAGGACCCGGGGCACCCCGAGGCCGCGCTGGGGCTGGCCCAGGCGGAGTTGCTGGCGCGGGTGCAGGACCTGGACCCGCAGGCGGTACGGCGGGACGCGGCGGACCGTCCGGCCGATCCCGCGGCGCAGATCGCCGCCGCGGACCTGGACCTGGTCGGCGGTCATGTGGAGGACGCCTTCGGGCGGTTGGTCGACACCGTGCGCCGCACCGCGGGCGAGGACCGCGAGGCGGTGCGGCGGCGACTGCTGGAGCTGTTCGAGGTCGTCGGCGCCGACGACCCCCGGGTGGCCGCCGCGCGCCGGGCCCTGGCCCGCGCCCTGTTCTGACGGCGCCTCCGGCGCACCCCGCCCCGTCCCCGCTTTCGGCGGGGGCGGGGCTTTTCACACCCTTCTTTTCGAAAGAAGGTTCGCCTGCCGGGTGATCTTCACCGAATCTTGACAAGCGATTCGGCTCTCACTGCACGTGAGGGGCCCCCTCGTCATCCGTCCCGCTTCGCCCGTGATGGCGGGGTGAACGGCTTGTGATGCGGCAACCCTGCGTTGCGGAGCGGCTGCACCAGGTCGCGAATCGGCCGCGTTTGCATTACTGACGGGTAACGACGCTCTTGTGCAGACGGCTCCGATGGACGACGATCGGCGGCGCTCGGTCTTTTTCCCACCGCCCGGCAACCGGTCCGGAACCGGGGCGCAGGGGCGCCGGGCGACCGGCGCGCCCCCGAACGGCCGGGGGCCGGGGTCCGCGGTGCGCGCCCCGAGGACGGACGGCCCCCGAGGGGGCCGCGACGCGTTCTCCCTCCCGTCCGGTCGCTCCCGGAGCGCGGCCGGCCGATGCCGCAGACGAGTCGTGGCCCGAGAAGGCCGAGAAGGAGGAACACCCATGGAGTCGGTGACGCGTGGCGGTACCAGGTGGAGGCGGTTCGCCGTGGTCATGGTGCCCTGTGTCGCGGCGTCCGTCGCGATCGGCGTGGCCCTCTCCCAGGGGGCGTTGGCGGCGTCGTTCAGCGTCTCGGGCCAGCGGTTCACCCTGTCCGCGGCGGAGGTGGACGGCACCGGGTATGTCCAGTACGCCGCGGTCGACAGCAGCGGATCGGCGCAGCACCCGGTGGCCGTCATCGGCCTGGAGGACGCGCGCATCACCGATCTGTGTCAGTCAGTCGTCGTCCCGGTGGGGGTGTTCGGCGACCTCTCGGTGAAGCTCACCGCGGGCCGGCCCGGCACTCCGCAGGTGGTGGCCAACCGGCTCTACCTCGACGCCGAGGAGTTCCGGGCCGACGCCACCTTCCGCAAGGTGGACATCGGGGTCTCGGTCGACGGCACCACCAAGGGGCCCGGCCCGGCCCCCGGGGACCGCTACGAGCCCGGTTCCTTCGCCCAGCAGGCGGAGTCGGTGCTCTTCACCGACGTCAGGCAGCGCGCCCGGGCGGCCACCGCGGGCACCCTCAAGCTCTCGGGGATGGTCATGCGGGTGCAGCGGGGCGCGCACGAGTGCACCTGAGTTCCGGGCCGGCCCGCTCGGGCCCCGGATCCCGCCCCGCCCCCGTTCCGTTCCCCGAGGAGTCACCCGAGATGCGCGCCCACCCCTTCGCCGGCGCCGCCCACCGATTGCGCCGCTGGCGACGGTCCTTCTGGCTCTGGCGGGGTCGACGCCCTTTCTGGGCGGGGACGTTGACCCTGGTCGGCGGTCTGCCGATCATGTACTTCCCGTACGCCAACCCCTCGTTCGGCACGGTGACGATCACCCTGGCGACCACCGCGGGCGCCGGTTCGCTGATCATCGGCGGCCTGTTGATCGTGCTGGGCCTGACCATGTGGTTCCAACAGCACTCGCGGATCTTCGCGGGGGTCGCGGCCATCCTGTTGGCCCTGGTCTCGCTGGTGGTCTCCAACTTCGGGGGGATCCTCATGGGGTACGGACTCGCCCTGGTCGGCGGGGCGTTGGCGATCGCCTGGGTACCGGGCGGCCCCGTCGCCGCCCCGGAAGCGGGGGCGGACGGGGCGCACCGTGCCGGGTGAGGTGCCCGTGGTGCGGGGTGGGCCCCGGCACGCGGCCCCGCGCCGGCCCCTGTTGGCCCGGTGGAACCTTCCGGCGGGCAAGGTGATCGCGGTGGCCGCGATGCCGACCGCGGTCCTGATGGGCCTGGGTCTGACCCCGACGCTCGCCCAGGCCCGTCCGGCGGTGCCGGGCGACCCCTTCCCGGACGGGTTCCCGCCCGAGCGGGCGGAGGACGCCACGACGGGGGAGGACGGGGAGGAGGAACGATTCGCCGAGCAGTCGTGGCAGTGGGAGGCCGCCTGGCTGCTGCTGCGGGGGCTCGCGTACCACGGCGTCGTCACCGTGACCACGCCGGACGGACGGGTCAAACGGGCGCTGAAGTTCACGGTGGACGGCGGCATGGAGATCGGTGACCTGCACCAGCGCGTGACCGGACCGGACGGCCGCACGCACCACCTGCGCGCGGCCCGCGGCTCCACCTCGACGCTGGGCGGGGGCCGGGTGACCCTGTACACCGAGCGCCTCGAAGGCCGGTTGCTCGGGGCGCTGCCGGTGGTCTTCGACCCGGACCGCCCGCCCCCGCCGGGCCTGACCTTGACCTACTTCACCCGGGTGCGACTCGTCCAGGCGGGCCAGTTCGGCGGCGACCTGACGGTGCCCGGGCTGCACCAGTGGGTCGGTCCCGCCCGCGGCCCGGCCCCGTGAACGCCGTGGGGGCGCCCCGGCTCGAGGCGCCCCCACGGGCGGGTGCGGCGGTGGCGTCAGTCGCGTTCGCCGTTGCCCAGGTGGTGCACCCGCACCATGTTGGTGGTGCCGGGGACCCCGGGGGGCGAACCGGCGGTGATGACGACGGTGTCGCCGTCCTGGAAGCGGCCGAGCTTCACGATCTCGGTGTCGACCAGGCCGACCATCTCGTCGGTGCTGTTCACGTGCGGCACGACGTAGGCGTCCACGCCCCAGCTCAGGGAGAGCTGGTTGCGGGTGCCCTCGTCGGTGGTGAAGGCCACGATCGGCTGGGCGGCCCGGTAGCGGGACAGCCGGCGGGCGGTGTCACCGGACTGGGTGAAGGCGATCAGGCCCTTGCCGCCGAGGAAGTCGGCGATCTCGCAGGCCGCCCGGGCCACCGAACCGCCCTGGGTGCGCGGCTTCTTGCCCGGCACCAGCGGCTGGAGTCCCTTGGAGAGCAGTTCGCCCTCGGCCGCGACGACGATCTTCGACATCGTCTTGACGGTCTCGATCGGGTACGCGCCCACCGAGGACTCGGCGGACAGCATCACCGCGTCCGCGCCGTCCAGGATCGCGTTGGCGACGTCGGACGCCTCGGCGCGGGTGGGCCGCGAGTTGGTGATCATCGACTCCATCATCTGGGTCGCCACGACCACCGGTTTGGCGTTGCGGCGGCAGAGCTCGATCAGCCGCTTCTGCACCAGCGGGACCTTCTCCAGCGGGTACTCGACGGCCAGGTCGCCGCGGGCGACCATGACCCCGTCGAACGCCGCCACGACGTCCTCCATGTTCGCCACCGCCTGGGGCTTCTCCACCTTGGCGATGACGGGGACGCGGCGGCCCTCCTCGTCCATGACCTTGTGCACGTCGTTGACGTCGGAGGCGTCCCGCACGAAGGAGAGCGCGACCAGGTCGCAGCCCATCCGCAGGGCGAACCGCAGGTCCTCGATGTCCTTCTCGGAGAGCGCCGGGACGTTCACGGCCGCGCCGGGCAGGTTGATGCCCTTGTGGTCGGAGATGACGCCGCCCTCGACCACGATGGTGTGCACCTCGGGGCCCTCGACCCCGGTCACCCGCAGTTCGACGTTGCCGTCGTTGATCAGGATCGGGTCGCCGACGCTGCAGTCCCCGGGCAGGCCCTTGTAGGTGGTGCCGCAGATGGTCTGGTCGCCGGGGACGTCCTCGGTGGTGATGGTGAACGCGTCGCCCCGCACCAGCTCGACCGGTCCCTCGGCGAAGGTCTCCAGCCGGATCTTCGGCCCCTGGAGGTCCGCGAGCACGCCGACGGCCCGCCCGGTCTCCCGGGCGGCCTCGCGCAGCCGCTCGTAGCGGCCCCGGTGCTCCTCGTGGGTGCCGTGGCTCATGTTGAAGCGGGCCACGTTCATCCCGGCTTCGATGAGCGTCTTCAGTTGCTCGAACGAGTCGACGGCGGGGCCCAGGGTGCAGACGATCTTGGAACGGCGCATGAAGCTCATCCTATCGGTTTGTTTCAATGCGGAATTTTCCGCCTGGTGGAAGCTACAAATGGGCGGGGGTCTGCTCAGGCGTGTCTGCTGCGGAGCCCGGAGCCGGGACGGCCCCGGGCGCCAGCGGGAGCGTACGGCCCCGCCGCCCGCTCAGCCCCGCACCAGCGCGTAGGTCTGCGTGGCGATCTCCAGTTCCTCGTCCGTCGGGACCACCGCGACCGCCACCCGCCCGTGCGCCGGCGAGATGAGCCGCGGCCCGCCGCCGCGCACCGCGTTCAACTCCTCGTCCACCACCAGCCCCAGCCCGGCCAGGCCGTCCAGCGCCGCGGCCCGCACCGGCGCCGCGTTCTCGCCCACCCCGGCCGTGAACGCCACCGCGTCCACCCGGCCCAGCACCGCGTAGTAGGCGCCGACGTACTTCTTCAGCCGGTGCACGTAGACGTCGAAGGCGAGGCGCGCCGCCGCGTCGCCCCCGTCGATCCGCCGCCGGATCTCCCGCATGTCGTTGTCGCCGCACAGGCCCACCAGCCCGCTGCGCTTGTTCAGCAGTGCGTCGACCTCGTCGGTGTCCAGGCCAGCGACCCGCTTCAGGTGGAAGACCACCGCCGGGTCGACGTCCCCCGAGCGGGTACCCATGACCAGGCCCTCCAACGGGGTCAGCCCCATCGAGGTCTCCACGCACACCCCGCCGCGCACCGCCGAGGCCGAGGCGCCGTTGCCCAGGTGCAGCACGATCACGTTGACCTCGGACGGGTCCTTGCCCAACAGCTCGGCCGTCCGCCGCGAGACGTAGGCGTGCGAGGTGCCGTGGAAGCCGTAGCGGCGGATGCGGTGCGCGTCGGCGGTCGCCGCGTCGATCGCGTAGCGGGCCGCCGCCTCCGGCATGGTGGTGTGGAACGCGGTGTCGAACACCGCCACCTGCGGCAGGTCCGGGCGCAGCTCCCGGGCGGTGCGGATGCCGGTGAGGTTCGCCGGGTTGTGCAGCGGGGCCAGCGGGATCAGCCGCTCGATCTCCGCGAGGACCGCCTCGTCGATCACCGTGGGCTCGGTGAAGTGCTGCCCGCCGTGCACCACCCGGTGCCCGATCGCGGCCAGCTCCGGCGAGTCCAGGCCCCATCCGTCGGCGGCCAGTTCCCCGGCCACCGCCGTGAGGGCGGCGGCGTGGTCGGCGATCGGCGCCACCCGCTCCCGGGCCGGCGACCCCGTCGCGAGCGGGGTGTGCACCAGCCGTGAGGTGCGCTCGCCGATCCGCTCCACCAGCCCGGAGGCCAGCCGGGCGCCCCCGCGCATGTCGAGGAGCTGGTACTTCACCGACGAGGAGCCGGAGTTGAGGACGAGGACGTGGTGCGGGCCATCGGTGGCGGTCACGGATCGGGTGCCTTCTGCTGCGGGGACGGTCGGGTGCATGCGCGGGGGCCTCACTCGGCGGCCGCGGCCGGCGCGGCGGCCTTCGGCAGTCGGGTGGCGCCGCCCTGGGCCTGGATGGCCGTGATGGCCACGGTGTTGACGATGTCCTGGACCAGGGCGCCGCGCGACAGGTCGTTCACCGGCTTGCGCAGCCCCTGGAGGACCGGGCCCACCGCGATGGCCCCGGCCGAGCGCTGCACGGCCTTGTAGGTGTTGTTGCCGGTGTTGAGGTCGGGGAAGACCAGCACGCTCGCCTGGCCCGCCACCGGCGAACCCGGCAGCTTGGTCGCCGCCACCGAGGGCTCGACGGCCGCGTCGTACTGGATCGGGCCCTCGATCCGCAGGTCGGGCCGGCGCTCGCGGACCAGTGCGGTCGCCTCGCGCACCTTGTCCACGTCGGCGCCCGAGCCGGAGGTGCCCGTCGAGTACGAGAGCATCGCGATCCGCGGGTCCACCCCGAACTGCCCGGCCGTCGCCGCCGACTGGATGGCGATGTCCGCCAGCTGTTCGGCGTCCGGGTCCGGGTTGACCGCGCAGTCCCCGTACACGAGGACCTCGTCGGCCAGGCACATGAAGAACACCGAGGACACGATCTTCGCGCCCGGACTGGTCTTGATGATCTCGAACGCGGGCCGGATGGTCGCCGCCGTCGAGTGCACCGAGCCGGACACCATCCCGTCGGCCAGCCCCTCCTGCACCATCAGGGTGCCGAAGTAGTTCACGTCGGCGACCACGTCGTAGGCCAACTCCACGCTCACCCCGCGGTGCGCCCGCAGCTCGGCGTAGCGGGCCGCGAACCGGTCCCGCAGTTCGGAGGTCTGCGGGTCGATCAGGTCGGCGTCGGCGAGGTCCACGCCCAGGTCGGCGGCCTTCTTGCGGATCGCCTCCACGTCGCCGAGCAAGGTCAGGTCGCACACCCCGCGCCGCAGCAGCACGTCCGCCGCCCGCAGCACGCGCTCCTCCAGGCCCTCCGGCAGCACCACCCGGCGCCGGTCGGAGCGCGCCTGCTCCAGCAGCTTGTGCTCGAACATCATCGGCGTGACCCGGGTGCTGCTCGGCGCGGACACCCGGGTCATCAGCTCGGTGGTGTCCACGTACCGCTCGAACAGGCCGAGCGCGGTCTCCGCCTTGCGCGGGGTGACCGCGCTGAGCTTGCCCTCCAGGCCGAACAGTTCGGCCGCGGTGGGGAAGCTGGTGCCGGGGACGGAGATCACCGGGGTGCCCGGGGCCAGCCGGGAGGCGAGGGCGAGGACCTGCTCCGGGGGGCGTTCGCCGAGGGTCAGCAGCACGCCCGCGATCGGCGGGGCGCCGGAGCTGTGCGCGGCCAGCGAGCCGACCAGCAGGTCCGCGCGGTCCCCGGGGGTGACCACCAGGCACCCCGGGGTCAGGGCGGCCAGGAAGTTCGGCAGCATGGCCCCGCCGAAGACGAAGTCCAGGGCGTCCCGGGCCAGACCCGAGTCATCCCCCAGCAGAATCGTTCCTCCTAGGGCTGCGGTCACCTGGGCCACGGTCGGCGCCGACAGCGCGGGCTCGTCGGGCAGCACCCAGCAGGGCACCGACAACCGGGACTCCAGCCGCTCCTGGACCACGTCCCGGTCCCCCGGGTCGACCCGGTTCACCACCAGCGCCAACACGTCGCAGCCCAGCGCCTCGTAGGCCCGGTGCGCATTGCGGGCCTCGGCGCGCACCGACTCCGCGCTCTGGCCCCGGCCGCCCACCACCGGCAGCACCGAGGCGCCGAACTCGTTGGCGAGCCGGGCGTTCAGCGCCAGCTCGTCGGGGAGTTGGGTGGCGGCGAAGTCGGTACCGAGCACCAGCACGACCTCGTACTCCGCGGCCACCCGGCGGAACCGCGCCACCATCCGGGACACCAGCTCGTCGGTGCCCTGTTCGGCCTGGATCGTGGACGCCTCGTGGTAGTCCATCCCGTACGCGGTCGCCGGGTCCTGGGAGAGCCGGTAGCGGGCGCGCAACAGGTCGTAGAGGCGGTCCGGGCCGTCGTGGACGAGGGGACGGAAGACGCCCACCCGGTCGACCTGCCGGGTCAGGAGTTCCATCACTCCCAGTTCGACGACCTGCCGCCCGTCACCCCGGTCGATCCCGGTCACGTACACGCTGCGCGTCACGCGCGTCCTCCGTTTCCTCGCCGTGCCGGCTCTCGCATGCGGACGACTCGTGATCGTCCGGGCACGGTCGCAGATGGTGCAGATGGTTCACGTCCCCTCTTGACAATACCCGTGCGCGTCGTTTAAGTGCCCGCCGGATGTGCGGGCCCCGCGCCCCCTCGTCCGGCGGGGGCGCCAACCCGTCGACGTACGTGGGCGCGAGCTGACGGATGTGACCACAGTGGCCCCGGATGCTCCTGGTTGCGTCCCCGATATCACGGGCGTGGTCCGGACCAATGTGGTGGGAGTGGCCACGGGAGGGGTGCCCGGTGTGCCACCGTGGAACAATCAGGGCGGGCTCACACCGGACCAAGCAGCGAGCAGGAGACAGAGCACGATGCGCATCGGAGTACTCACGGCGGGCGGCGACTGCCCCGGTCTGAACGCGGTGATCCGTTCGGTCGTGCACCGGGCCGTCACCCACCACGGGGACGAGGTCATCGGTTTCGAGGACGGGTACGCCGGCCTCCTCGACGGGCGCTACCGGCCCCTCGACCTCAACGCCGTCAGCGGCATCCTGGCGCGCGGCGGCACCATCCTCGGCTCCTCCCGGTTGGAGCGCGACCGCTTCCGCGCGGCCTGCGAGAACATCCGAGCCCTGGCCACCGAGATCGGCTTCGACGTCCTCATCCCCATCGGCGGCGAGGGCACCCTGACCGCCGCCCGGATGCTCGCCGACGCCGGTCTCCCGGTGGTCGGCGTGCCCAAGACGATCGACAACGACATCTCCTCCACCGACCGCACCTTCGGCTTCGACACCGCGGTCGGCGTCGCCACCGAGGCCATGGACCGCCTCAAGACCACCGCCGAGTCACACCAACGGGTGATGGTGGTGGAGGTCATGGGCCGGCACGCGGGCTGGATCGCCCTGGAGTCCGGCATGGCCGCCGGCGCCCACGGCATCTGCCTGCCGGAGCGCCCCTTCGACCCGGCCGACCTGGTCGCGATGGTCGAGGACCGGTTCGCCCGGGGCAAGAAGTTCGCCGTGGTCTGCGTGGCCGAGGGCGCCCACCCCGTCGAGGGCACCATGGACTACCAGAAGGGCGAGATCGACCAGTTCGGACACGAGCGGTTCCAGGGCATCGGCACCGCCCTCGCCTACGAACTCCAGCAGCGCCTGGGCAAGGAGGCCAAGCCGGTCATCCTGGGCCACGTGCAGCGCGGCGGCACCCCCACCGCCTACGACCGGGTGCTGGCCACCCGGTTCGGCTGGCACGCGGTGGAGGCCGCCCACCGGGGCGAGTCCGGCAAGATGACCGCCCTGCGCGGCACGGACGTCGTGATGGTCCCCCTCGCCGACGCCGTCACCGAACTCAAGACGGTCCCCAAGGACCGCATCGACGAGGCCGAGTCCGTCTTCTGACCGGACCGCCACCCCGCACTCCCCGGCCCCGCCGCTCCGCACCACGGAGCGGCGGGGCCCCGTCGTCGGCCCGCCGGTGACGGCGGACGTCACATCCGCGGCCCCGCCGGTGTCTCCATGGCACAGCGCTCCACACACCGGAGGACACCATGGCACCACGCATCCCCCAGACCGAACTGACCGCGGAACTCACCGATGACCTGCTCGCCCGGTTCGGGGTGGTCCCCGAGCCCCTCGGGGTGCTGTTCCACAACCCCGAGGTCGCCCGGACCTCGCTGGTGATCGGCGAGGCGATCGGCGGGTGGGACACCGCGGACGAGAGCCTCAAGGCGTTCGCGCACCTGGCCGTCGCGGCCCACGTCGGCTGCGGCTTCTGCCTCGACCTCGGCTACTTCCAGGCGGTGCACAGGAACCTGGACCCCGCCAAGGCCAGCCAGGTCCCGCGGTGGCGGGAGTCCGAGGTCTTCACCCCGCTGGAACGGGACGTGATGGAGTACGCCGAAGCCGTCACCGACACCCCGCCGACCGTCACCGACGAGCTGGCCGGGGGGCTGCTCGACCGGATCGGCCCGGCCGCGATGGTCGAACTCACCGGATACATCGCGTTCGCCAACTTCGCCGCGCGGAGCAACCTCGCGCTCGGCATCGAGGCGCAGGGCTTCTCCGCATCCTGCGAGGTCCCGCTGGCCGCGCGCCCCGACACCGCCGGGCGGTGACCGCGCCGTGACCGACGACCCGTTCGTCGTCCACCGCCGGCTGCTGTTCACGGTCGCCTACGAGATGCTCGGCTCGGCGGCCGATGCGGAGGACGTGCTCCAGGAGTCCTGGCTGCGCTGGGCCGACGTCGACCGGACCAAGGTGGCCGACCCGCGCGCGTACCTGGTGCGGACCGTGACCCGGCAGTCCCTCAACCGACTGCGGACCCTGGCCCGCAGCCGTGAGGAGTACGTGGGCGAGTGGCTCCCCGAGCCGCTGTTGACCAGCCCGGACGTGGCCGAGGACGTGGAGCTCGCGGAGAGCGTCTCGATGGCGGTGCTGACCGTCCTGGAGACCCTCGGACCGACCGAACGGGCGGTGTTCGTGCTCCGCGAGGTCTTCGACCTGCCGTACGGGGAGATCGCCGAGGCGACCGGGAAGTCCCCGGCCGCCGTCCGGCAGATCGCCCACCGGGCCCGCTCCCACGTGGCGGCCCGCCGGCCCCGGGTCCCGGTGAGCGCGGCCGAACAACGGGCCGTGGTGGAACGGTTCCTGACCGCCCTGCGCACCGGGCGGGTGCAGGAACTGATGGCGGTCATGGCGCCCGACGTGGTCCTGGTCGCCGACGGGGGCGGGGTGGTGCGCGCCGCCCGGGCCCCGCTGCACGGCGCCGACCCGGTGGCGAAGCTGCTGGCCCGTGCGCACCTGGCGGTCGCGGACCTGGTGACCAGGACGGTGTGGCTCAACGGCGCGCCGGCGGGCCTGGTCGAGGTCGACGGGGAGCCGACCGCGGTCAGCCTGGTGGTGGACGGCGGCCGGATCACCCGGATCTACGTGGTGCGCAATCCGGGGAAGCTGACCCGGCTGCACGCCCCGGTCGACCTCGCCCGGTAGGAACGGCCGGCGGCCCTTGGGGACACCGGACGGTGTCCCCAAGGGCCGCACGCGCTACCGGCGTCAGGCGTCCACGGTCGCCTTCCCGCCTCCGCGGGCCGAGGGCACCTCCGTGCCGTCCTCGCCGTCGTCGGCGCGGTCGGCGGGCGCCCCGTGACCGTCGTCCAGCAGCGTCCGCTCGTCGAACGGCAACTCCCCGGCGAGGACCCGGCCGACCCGCTCCCGGTCGACCTCCTTGGTCCACACGCCGATCAGCAGGGTGGCCACCGCATTCCCGGCGAAGTTGGTCAGCGCACGGGCCTCGCTCATGAACCGGTCGATGCCGATGATCAGGCCCACCCCGTCGACCAGCGCCGGCTTGTGCGACTGGAGGCCGCTGGCGAGCACCGCGATCCCGGAACCGGAGACGCCCGCCGCGCCCTTGGAGGCCACCATCATGAACAGCAGCAGCCCGATCTGCTGCCCGATGCCCATCGGCTCGCCCATCGCGTCGGCGATGAACAGCGAGGCCATCGTCAGGTAGATCATCGTGCCGTCGAGGTTGAACGAGTAACCGGTGGGCACCGTGATGCCCACGACGGGGCGGCTGACCCCCAGGTGCTCCATCTTGGCGATGAGCCGCGGCAGCGCCGACTCCGAGGAGGAGGTGGAGAGGATCAGCAGGAACTCGCGGCCCAGGTAGCGGAAGAGGTGGAAGACGTTGACCCCCGCGACCAGCCGGGTCAGCAGGCCCAGCACGATCGCCACGAAGAGCGCGCAGGTCACGTAGAAGCCGAGCATGATCGTGGCGAGCGCCTTCAGCGCGTCCACCCCGGTCTCGCCGATCACCGCGGCGATCGCGCCGAAGGCGCCCACCGGAGCCGCCCACATGATCATCGCGAGGACCCGGAACACCAGCCGCTGGATGTGCTCGATGCCGCGCAGCACCGGCTCGCCGGGACGGCCCATGGCCTGGAGCGCGAAGCCCACCAGCAGGGCGACCAGCAGCGTCTGGAGGACCTCGCCCTCGGTGAACGCGGACACCATGGTCGCCGGGATGATGCCGAGCACGAAGTCCACCAGGCCGGTGCTGGCCTTCTCGGCGGCGGCGTGGCCGACCTCCTTGTCGGAGTCGGTGAGGTCCATGCCGGTGCCCGGGTCCAGCAGGTTGCCCACCAGCAGGCCGATCGCCAGGGCGGCGAACGACATCACCATGAAGTAGCCGAGGGCGAGGCCGCCGACCTTGCCGATCTTGGCGGCCTTGCGGACCGACCCCACGCCGAGCACGATCGTGCAGAAGATGATCGGCGAGATCATCATCTTGATCAGCGCGACGAACCCGGTGCCGAGCGGCTTCAGTTCCTTGGCCACGTCCGGGACGGCGAAGCCCACGGCGATGCCGAGGACCACGGCCGCGATCACGGCGATGTACAGGTAGTGGGTGCGGTCCCGTCTGACGGGCGGCGCGGTGGCAGGGGCGGCAGGGGTGCCGGGGGTGCCAGGAGTGGTGGTCACGGGATGCCTTCCTCGACAACAAACGGCTTCGTCGAACGGCCCGGGCCCTGCGGGAGGCCCGGCGCCGAGGGCCGCGAGGTACGTGGGGGACACCTCGCGGAGGGGGACGCGCAGTGCGTGCGGCTCACGTTCTGGGCGGCGGAATCCCGGTGAATATCTCCCAGCATGTGAGGGGGGTCACGCTTGCGTTCATTGAGTTCACGCGGCCCGGACCCCCGGCGCCGAGGAGGCAGACTGGAAGGCATGCCCCTCGCCCGCACCGCACGCCCCCGCGAGCCCGCTGTCCGTCCGCCTCGGCTCTCCCGGGTGCCCCGCCCCCGCAGCCTGGCCGGCCAGCTCTTCGCGATGCAGGTCGTGCTGGTCGCGGCCGTCGTCGCGGGGTGCGCGCTGTTCACCTACGTCGGCGACGGACAGCAGGCCGAGGAGTCCGCCCGCCGGCAGGCGGAGGCGGCGGCGCGGGCGGTGGCCGTCTCGCCGTCCGTGCGGGAGGCGGTGCGGGCCGCCGACCCCAGCGGCACGCTCCAGCCCTACGCGGCGCGCGTGCAGCGGGACACCGGCGTCGACTTCGTGACCATCATGGATCCCGACGGCATCCGGTGGACCCACCCCGACGCCCGGCGCATCGGCGAACGCTTCCTCGGCCACACCGGCCCCGCCCTGCGCGGGGAGACCTTCGCCGAGACCTACACCGGCACCCTGGGCGCCTCCGTCCGGGTGGTCACCCCGGTCCGCGCCGGCCCGTCCGGCGGCCCGGTGGTCGCACTGGTCAGCGCGGGCATCACGGTGGACCGGATCAGCGCCCGGGTCCGGGACCAGGTGGTGGTCCTCCTCGCGGTCGCGGCCGGCGCACTGGCCCTCGGCGGCCTGGGCACCCACGTCATCAACGCCCGGCTGCGCCGCAGCACGCACGGCATGAACGCCACCGAACTGAGCCGGATGCACGACTACCACCAGGCCGCCCTGCACGCGGTGCGCGAGGGACTGCTGATGCTGGACGGGCGGCGCAGGATCGCCCTGCTCAACGACGGCGCCCGCGCCCTGCTCGACATCGACGGGGACGCCGTCGGCCGCTCGGTCGCCGACCTGGGGCTGCCGCCCCCGCTGACCGGTGCCCTGCTGTCCGCCGAGCCCCGGGTGGACGAGGTGCACCTCAGCGCCAGCCGGGTCCTGGTCGTCAACACCCAGCCGGTGTCCAGCGGGGAGCGCCGCGGCACCGTGGTGACCCTGCGCGACCACACCGAACTCCAGTCCCTGACCGGCGAACTCGACTCCGAGCGCGGCTTCACCCAGGCCCTGCGCGCCCAGGCCCACGAGGCGGCCAACCGGCTGCACACCGTCGTCTCGCTGATCGAACTCGGCCGGGTCGAGGACGCCGTCGCCTTCGCCACCGCCGAACTCGAACTCGCCCAGGCGCTGACCGACCGGATCGTCGCGGCGGTCGGCGAGCCCGTCCTCGCGGCGCTGCTGCTGGGCAAGGCCGCGCAGGCCAACGAGCGCGGCATCGAGTTGGAGGTGTCCGAAGAGAGCAGCCTCGACGACGGGGTGCTGCCGCGCTGGTTGCCCTCCCGGGACCTGGTCACCGTGCTCGGCAACCTCATCGACAACGCGATGGACGCCGCCCAACTCGCCACCGGACCCGCCCGGGTGACCGTCACCGCCCGGACCGATCGGGGCCGACTGCTGCTGCGGGTGTCCGACTCGGGCGACGGAGTGGACCCGGCGCACGGCGAGGCCATCTTCGACCGGGGCTGGACCACCAAGTCCGCCTCCGGCCGGGGGATCGGCCTGGCCTTGGTCCGGCAGACCGTGCACCGCTACGGCGGCACCCTCACGGTCGGCCGACCCCCCTCGGGCGGGGCCGAGTTCACCGTGGCCCTGCCGCTCGGCCCCCGTGGCACCGCCCCCGCCGTGGGGAGAAGGGAGACGGTCCGGTGACCGACATCAGGGTCCTCGTGGTGGAGGACGACCCGGTCGCCGCCGACGCCCACCTGATGTACGTGCGCCGGGTGCCCGGCTTCACCGCGGTCGGGGCGGTGCACACCGCCGCGGACGCCCGCCGGGCACTGGAACGGCACCCGGTCGACCTGCTGCTGCTCGACCTGTACCTGCCGGACGGCCACGGCCTCGCCCTGGCCCGTTCGCTGCGGGCGGCCGGGCAGCAGACCGACGTCATCGCGGTGACCTCGGCGCGGGACCTCGCCGTCGTCCGTGAAGGCGTCTCGCTCGGGGTGGTCCAGTACGTGCTGAAGCCCTTCACCTTCGCCACCCTGCGGGACCGGCTGGTCCGGTACGCGCAGTTCCGCACCGCCGCCGGCGAGGCCAGCGGGCAGGAGGAGGTGGACCGGGCGCTGGCCGCGCTGCGGGCGCCGGCGCCCGCGGAGCTGCCCAAGGGCCTGAGCGCCCCCACCCTGGAGCGGGTGGTGCGCGGTCTGCGCGCGGCACCGGACGGGGTCACCGCCGCGAGCGCCGCCGAAGCGGTGGGCATCTCCCGGATCACCGCCCGCCGCTACCTGGAGCACCTGGCCGCCACCGGACTGGCGGTCCGCAGCCCGGTGTACGGACAGGTCGGCCGCCCGGAGCTGAACTACCGCTGGGCGGGCGGGAGGTGAACCCCGCCGGTCGCACGGGCCGTCCGGCGGCTTGCCCTGACGCCGACGTCAGGGGCTAGCGTCGCGGACATGCGCATCGGCGAACTCGCGGCCCGGGCCGGTACGACGCCCCGGGCCCTGCGGTACTACGAGAGCCGCGGACTGCTGTCCGCGCGGCGCGGGGAGAACGGCCACCGCGTCTACGACGAGGACGACCTGCGGCTGCTGCGGCAGATCCGCACGCTCCAGGACTCGGGCTTCGACCTGGAGGAGACCCGTCCGTTCGTGGAGTGCCTGCGGGCCGGTCACCCCGAGGGCGACACCTGCCCGGACTCGTTGGCCGGGTACCGCCGCAAGCTCACCGAGATCGACGCCCTGCTGGCCGAGTTGACGGTGGTCAGGGCACGGCTGGGCGAGCAGCTCGCGCGGGCCGAACGGGCCCGCGACGCGTTGGCGGCCGCCGCGCTGGTTCCGGGTGGGCCGGAACCCCTGTGCGCCGTGTTCCCCGCCCACGGGGCGGGCACGGACCGGACGGAGGAGGAACCGCAGTGATCAGGACCGAAGGACTGACCGAGGTCACGGACGCCGACTTCGCGGAGGTGGTGCTGGGCGCCGACCGCCCGGTGCTGGTGGAGTTCACCGCCGACTGGTGCCCCCCGTGCCGCCAGATCGCCCCGGTGCTCGCCGCGGTCGCCGCCGAGGAGGCGGACCGGCTGGGCGTCGTCCAAGTCGACGTGGACGCCAACCCGCTGACCACCGCCCGGTACGGGGTGCTGTCGATGCCGACGCTGACCGTGTTCCGCGCCGGCGAGCCGGTGTGGTCGGTGGTGGGCGCCCGCTCCCAGCGACGGCTGCTGGAGGAACTGGCCGAGGTGCTCTGAGCGAGAGCCGCGCGCACGGCGCACGCGGGTCAGCCCCCAGGGGGCCATCGGTCCGGACGCGATGCCGGCCCCGGTGTGCTCGACGCGTCCCGAGCACGCGCGATCACACCGGGGCCGTCCTCGGTGCGGTACCGGTACGCGGGGCCGGGCGGCCCTCACCGTACGGCCGGGGTCGTCATCCCCGCTGGGTCCAGGCGTCGGTCGGCCCGTGCAGCCCCTGCGGGTGGCAGACCTGGTTCGAGGTCTGGCCGTTGGGGCGCCACGGGCCCGTGACGGTGAAGACGCTGCCGCTGTTCGTACGGCACTTGACGACGACGCGGTGCCGCTCGCCGCTGGGCAGGCCCGTGCACTTGGACGATCCGCCGTAGCCGTGCACCCAGGCCCGACAGTCGACGGCGGTGGTGCCGTAGCCGCCGCTCGGCGCGGCGGGAGCGGCGGTCGCGGGGGCGGCGGAGACGAGGGCGCCGAGGCCGATCAGGGCGGTGGTGATGACGGAGGCGCTCTTGAGTGCGGGCATGACTCTCCTTCAGTAGGCGTGGTGCCGGCTGGTACGGAGGCCGGGACGACGAGCGGAGCGGGCGGTGCACCTCCGGTGCGCGGCCGATCCGGTGGGCGTCCCGACGCCACGGACCGGATTCTGCACCGGCCCCACGCACGCTGTCCCGCCCCCGGGTGGTGATCGAGCCGCCCTTGACGTCCCGGGATCCGGTGGCACACCCGGATGTCGAAGGTCCGGATCCGCTTGATGTGGAAGGAATGCCGTACTCCATCCGTCCGTAGTGGATTTTCTTCGGCTCCAGCGGAGCTGTCCGGATGTTTTTGCGGCGGGGGGAGAGGATTTCCGTGGGGGCCGGAGGGAAATCCCCTTCGCCATGTTCGACCCGAAACGACTCCTCGGCCCCTCGGACACCACCGGCCCCTGACGATCCGGCAGCCCCCGTCCCCGACCGGCAGGACGCCACCCGTTCCACGGGGCCCGTCGTCAGTGGCGCCCGGCAGGCCGGGGCACGAGGACCGCGCAGGACCACACGGTGGCGTTCCTCCGCCCTCGGAAGGACAAGCACCCTGGACCGTGCCAGAGTGAGGAGCGGGGGCTGACCGCGGCACGGACCGTGCCGCGCACTTCCGTGTTCTGGAGGGCCCGGACCATGCCCGAGATCAACGAACCGTACGCCCCCGGCACCCCGTGCTGGGTCGACCTGATGGCGCAGGACCAGGCCGCCGCGATGGAGTTCTACGGTCGCCTCTTCGGCTGGGGCGGCGAGGTGGGCCCGCCGGAGTTCGGCGGCTACGCGGTGATGGAGAAGAACGGCCTGCCGGTCGCCGGGATCGGTGCGGCCATGGCCCCCGAGGGCCACCCCGAGCCCCCGCATGCCTGGACGACGTACCTGTCGAGCGACGACGCCGACGAGACCGCCGCCCGGATCACCGGAGCGGGGGGCGCACTGCTGCTCGGGCCGGACGGTGTGGGCACCCTGGGGCGGATGCTGCTGGCCTCCGACTCGACGGGCGCCGTGTTCGGGGTCTGGGGCCACAAGGACTTCTTCGGCGCGCGTCTGGTCAACGAGCCCGGATCGGTGATCTGGTGCGACTGCAACACCCGTGACCTCCCGGCCGCCGCCGCCTTCTACCGGGCCGCGCTGGGCCTGGAGAGCCGACAGGTCAAGGAGGCGCCGGGCCCCTACCTGGGGCTGTACACGGCGGCCGACCCGAACCGTCCGGTGGGCGGCGTGGGCGACATGTCCGAGCGGTTCCCGCCGGAGGTGCCCGCGCACTGGATGACGACGTTCGCGGTGGCCGACATCGCCGCGACGGTGGCCACCCACACCGCCGGCGGCGGCACGGTCGTCCAAGAGCCGGTGGACACCCCCTGGGGCGAGTCGGCCGGGTTGGTCGACCCCTGGGGCGCCCACTTCGGGGTGATGCAGCCCGCCGGCTGACCCGCCCGGCCGCTCGGGCCGGAGTCGGCCGGAAAGCGCTCAACCCCCGAGCACCGTTCAACCTCCGTCCGTCCATGGGGCGTCACTCCCTGCGCATCGAGGAAACCCATGGACGGAGCGACAGAGTGCACACACGACGACGGACGCGGAGGGCCCTGGTCGCCCTCGGGCTGGTGACCGCGACCCTGACCGGGACCGTGGGGGCCGCCCAGGCCGGCCCCGCGGACCCCGGCACCGAGCGGCGGCCGGGCGGGCACGCGGTGACCCAGCGGGCGATGGACTCGCTGGTCGCAGGCGGCGTGCCCGGCATCACCGGGCAGGCACGGGACGAGCGGGGCACCTGGACGGGCACCTCGGGCATCGGGAACCTGAAGACCGGAGCCCCGCGGGGCGCCGAGGACCGGTTCCGGATCGCCAGCGTCACCAAGACCTTCGTCGCCACCGTGCTCCTCCAGATGGAGTCCGAAGGGCGGCTCGACCTGGACGACACCGTGGACCGGCACCTGCCGGGGCTGGTGCGGGGCAACGGCCACGACGGCCGGCTGATGACGGTGCGGCAACTGCTCAACCACACCAGCGGGGTCTTCAACTACGACGAGGACCCCGCGTACGCGCAGAAGTACCACTACGTGCCCGGTTTCCTCAAGCACCGGTACGACACCCGGACGCCCGAGGAAGCGGTGCGGGTGGCCCTGCGGCACGCCCCCCACCACCAGCCCGGCCGGGGGTGGCACTACTCCAACACCAACTACGTCCTCGCCGGACTGATCATCGAGAAGGTCGGCGGGCGCACCTACGAGCGCGAGGTCCGCGACCGGATCGTCAAGCCGCTGGGGTTGAAGCAGACCACCCTGCCCGGCAACAGCAGCCGCATGCCGCAGCCGAGCAGCCGGGCGTACTCGAAGATGTCCCCGGACCCGGCGGCCACCCGGATCTACGACGTGACGCTGAACAACGCCTCCCAGTCGTGGGCGGACGGCGACATCATCTCCACGGCCGCCGACCTGAACCGCTTCTTCGGCGCGCTGCTGGGCGGGAGGCTCCTGCCGCCGGCGCAACTCGCGGCCATGAAGACCACCGTCCCGGTGGAGGGGTCCTTCCCGGGAACGGGTTACGGACTGGGTCTCATCCGCTCGACGACGAGCTGCGGCACGAAGCTGTGGGGGCACGGCGGCGGCTGGTACGGCTCCCTCACCGGCGTGTACAGCACGGAGGACGGCCGGCACGGCCTCGCCTACAACCTGAACGGGGACTGGTACCGGGGCCAGGAGAACGCGATCTCCGAGGCCGAGTTCTGCGGGGTCGAACCGACCCCGGCGGCGGGCGAGGCGGACGCCTCGGCGAAGGTGCTCAGGGCGCCGGAGAACCGCTGACGCCCCGTGCCCCCGCCCACCGCGGGCGGGGGCACGGTTCCGTCGCGACTGCGAGAATTCCCCCACGAGAAAACCCCCCGAGGAATTGACCTACGGGGGGTTTCCTGACGTATATTCGATGGTTCGCGACTTCAAGGAAAAAGGGTCGCGAAGAGGTCCACTGGTCAAAGCGTATACGGGTGGGAGCGGCATTGTCAAGCAACGGAATTCCGGACGGGGTACGTCAAACGGAATCGGGCGAAAGGAAACGCGAAACGGATAACGCGCCCATGGATCGGGAACTGCGGGCGGAACAGCAATTCGTCGACGGGCTGCACGCCCGGGTCGACGCGTTGCGCGGCCGGGCCGCCGACTCCGTGGCGGGGGCCCTCGCCCCCGTGGGCAACGGCTACCAGGCGCGGCTGGAGCGGGACGTTCTCGTCCGGGAACGCGGCAGCCGGCTGGCCGCGCTCGACGCCGTCGAGGGCTCCCTCTGCTTCGGCCGCATCGACCTCGCCTCCGGCGCCAGCCACCACATCGGCCGCATCGGCATCCGCGACGAGCACCCGGAGACCGGCGAACTCCTCCCCGTCCTCGTCGACTGGCGGGCCCCGGTCGCCCGACCGTTCTACCTCGCCACCGGCCACACCCCGCTCGGCCTGCGCCGACGCCGCCACCTCAGCTGCGAGGGCCGCACCGTCACCGCCCTGCACGACGAGGTCCTCGACCTCGACGACGCCGCCCGCACCGGCCACGAGGACCCCACCGGGGACGCCGTGCTGCTCGCCGCCCTGAACACCGCCCGCACCGGGCGCATGGGCGACATCGTCCGCACCATCCAGGCCGAACAGGACCGGGTGATCCGCGCCCCGCACCGCGGGGTCCTGGTCATCGAGGGCGGCCCCGGCACCGGGAAGACCGCCGTCGCCCTGCACCGCGCCGCCTACCTGCTGTACGAGCACCGGGAACTCCTCGCCCGGCGGGCGGTGCTGATCGTCGGCCCCAACCCGGCGTTCCTCCGCTACATCGGCGAGGTCCTGCCGTCCCTCGGGGAGACCGGCGTCCTCCTCGCGACCCTCGGCGAGCTGTACCCCGGCGTCCACGCCACCGGCACCGACACCCCGCGCGCGGCCGAGGTCAAGGGCCGCCCCGAGATGGCGCAGGCGCTCGCCGCGGTGCTCGCCGACCGGCAGGCGCTGCCCGACCCGGTCCGCCCCGTCGAACACGACCGGGACGTGCTCCCCCTCGACGCCGACCTGGTCCGCGTCGCCCGGGACCGCACCCGCGCCCTGGGCCTCCCGCACAACGTGGCGCGCGAACACTTCGCCGGCCACATCGTCAACACCCTGACCGACATGGTCGCCGAACGCATCGGCACCGACCCCTACGACGGCACCAACCTGCTCGACCCCTCCGACCTGACCCAGATCCGCGACGAGGTCGGCGCCAACCCCGAGGTGCACGCCGTGGTCGAGGAACTGTGGCCGCTGCTCACCCCCGAGCGCCTGATCGCCGACTTCCTCGCCGACCCCACCCACCTCGCCCCCGAGGACGCCGCCGCCGTCCGTCGCGCCCCCGGCGCCGCCTGGACGCCCGCCGACGTGCCGCTGCTGGACGAGGCCGCCGAACTCCTCGGCGAGGACGACCGGGCGGCCCGCGCCGCCGCCGAGCGCGAACGCCGCGAACGCGTCGCCTTCGCCCAGGGCGTCCTGGACGTGGCCTACGCCTCCCGCACCTACGAGTTCGAGGACGTCGACGACGAGGACTCCGAGGTCCTCGGCGCCCAGGACATCATCGACGCGGAGCGGATGGCCGAACGCCACGAGGAGGCCGACCACCGCACCGCTGCCGAACGCGCCGCGGCCGACCGTACCTGGGCCTTCGGGCACATCATCGTCGACGAGGCGCAGGAACTCTCGGCGATGGCCTGGCGCCTGCTGATGCGCCGCTCGCCCACCCGCTCCATGACCCTGGTCGGCGACCCGGCGCAGACCGCCGAGGAGGGCGGCGTGGGTTCCTGGGAACGCGCCCTCGCCCCGTACGTGCAGGACCGCTGGGAGCACACCGTCCTCGGCGTCAACTACCGCACCCCCGCCGAGATCATGGACGTGGCGGCGGAGGTCCTGCGCGCCGCACGCCCCGGCTTCGAGCCCCCGAAGTCGATCCGCTCCACCGGCACCCGGCCCCGGGTGCACCGGACCACCCCGGCCGGGCTGCCGGCCGCGGTGGGCGCCGCCGTGCGCGAGGCCCTGCCCGCCGAGGGCCGCCTCGCGGTCATCGCCCCCCGCGCCCTCCACGAGGCACTGGCCCCGGAACTCCCCGGGGTCACCGCCGGCGCCGAACCCGACCTGACCCGCCGGGTCGTCCTGCTGGACCCCCGCCAGTCCAAGGGCCTGGAGTTCGACACGGTGCTGGTGGTCGAACCCGGCACGTACCGCACCAGCGACCTGTACGTGGCCATGACCCGCGCCACCCAGTCCCTGGCCCTCGTCCACACCGGCGGACACGCACTGCCGTGGCTGGTGGACGACCCGGAGAAGGGTGCCGCGGTGAGGTGACCCGGGGAGGACCACCCGTGGTGGGGCGGCCGGGCACCCGGCCGCCCCCGCCGGGTCCCTCCCCCGTCCCGCAGGTGCACGCCCTCGACGGTGCCCCGGATCGCGCCGCCCCCGCCGCGGCGGAGGGGAACTCGGCGGGCGGGCCGAAGACCGACGGCCGTCACGACGGGAGACCGTCCAGCCGCCGGGTGACCGCGTCGAGCGTCGGCCAAGGAGGCCCCTCTCGGAGCAAGCGCAGGAGTTCCTCTCCGAACCGCCTCCCGTGCGGAAACTGGTCGCCGAGCTCCCAACGCCAGGCGGCGACCATCGCGATGACGAGCTGCCGGCACTCGTCCAGCAGCCCCCGGTCAAGGCTGGGATAGCGCTCGCAGACCGCCTCGGGAACATGGGCGAGGTCGAACTCGACGGGTCCGCGGCAGCAGGTTTCGAGGTCGATGAAGAGCGGGCCGTCCTCCGCGCTGAGCACATTGCCCGGGTGGGGTTCGCCGTGGAGCAACTGCTCCGCGGCGCCCCGGTCGTCCACCGCTCGTCGCAGGCTCGCGAGCCTGCCGCCGAGGAGCACGCGGTCCGCGTCGGCGAGCCCCGGCGAGCGATCCCGGTCGGCGACGACCTCCTCCGCCTCCGTGATCCTGTCCGTGAACCTCGGGCTCGGCACCTCGACCCTGCGCATGCCGGCGTGCAGCCGCTCCAGCGCCCGGGCGTAGTCGAGCGGTGCGGTGCGGGGCGTCACGGGCTCGTGGTAGGTCCACAGCGTGACGGCGAAGCCGTCGCGCGGGTACACGCGCGGGTCGGCCCGCGGCTCCAGGCGACGCACCGGACATCCTGCCTCGGCGAGCCTCCGGGCGAGATCGACTTCGAACCGTGCGGCCTCTTGTCCCGCCGGGGCGACCCGGGCGAGGACGTCGCACGGCGTCAGCCGCAGTGCCAGCTTGTTCGAGTTGTGGAGAACGATCGCACCGTCGGCCGGTAGGCCGAGGGAGGCAGCGACCGACCTCGCGGCCGGGATCGCACGGGCGACGTCGGTCATCTCCATCCACGGATCCTCACACGGATGACGTGACGTGCCACCACCGCCCGGCTCGGCGGACCGGATTCGCCCACGGCGTCGAGTCCCGCCGGGGCCGTCGTTCCCCGAACCGGCCCGGAGCTCACAGCTCCAGGCCGAGCACCCGGGCGACCTCCTCGTCGCCGGCGCCGGGCACGTCGAGGTCCCCCGTGACGTGCAGGTCCAGGTGGGCGAAGTTCGGAGCCAGCGCGGCCAGCGCGTCGAGCGGGGCGCCCTCGCACTCCTCCTCCTCGACGACCAGGTGCCGGATCGCCAGCTCCGTCAACTGGGGCAGGACGGGGGAGTCCGCGAGGGCGCACAGCACGTCGAACGGGGAGGCGTCGAAGTCGGCCCTGGACAGGTCGAGTTCCCTGAGGCCGGGAAGCGACTCCACGGTCAACTCGTCCAGTTGCTCCACGGGACAGCAGACGCCGAAGACGTCACCCTCCATGCTGACCTCCAGCGACACCAACCCGGGGAGGTCGCCGAGACCGAAGGTGGAGCCGTCGGAGATCACGGGACCCCGGGCCCGCAGCCGGGTCAGTCGCTCGTGGTCCACGGAGTGGAACAGGAAGGGGCCTTCGAGGTCCAGCGTCCGCAGCCCGGGCAGCGCGCCCCACATGTCGGTCTGGACGAACCCCTTGTCGTGGTGGTCCAGGGGTTCGATCCGGCCGCCGGTCGAGGTCCGGCTCGGCTCGTACAGGTGCGTGTACCCGTAGCCGAAGGCCAGCCGCTCCAGCCGCGGCCGGCTGCGGCTCGCCAGTGAGGCCGCGGCCTGCTCGGCCGCGTGGTGGTAGTCGGTGAGGCGGATTTCGAGGGTGCGCAGCCGCCCGGCGGCGGGGTGGGAGAGGACGGCGTCGATCAGCGCGCCCTCCCACTGCTCGGGGTCGGCCGGGTCGACGGCCACGGTGTGCGGCAGCTCCGCGCGGAGCCGTTGGACGAGGGCCCCGCGCTGCGGCCGGGTCTCCGCGGCGAGGCGGAAGCGCGCCGTGTCGAGGAATCCGCGGGACCAGGTGAAGCGCCAGGAGCCGTCCTCCCGCAGCCCGTCGAGGCCGAGGTGGTGCTCGACCTCCGCGTAGGCCGCGGCCAGCCGGGCCGGGTCGCCGCCCTCGACCTCGACGCGGTGTTCCTGTCGGAGGGCCTCGCCGCGGAGGTCACCCGCGGCCGTCAGCAGGTCCGCGTGGCCGAGCCACGCCTGCCAGGCATCGTCTTCCGGAGCGTTGGCCGCGGTGAAGGAGTGCATCTCGTCGTCCCCCAGGTCGTGCAGGTCCGCGCACGGTCGGTACCCGAACGCGCGGTCGTGAGAGGCACTCTAGGCGTGGGCTCCGACAACGGGCCCCGGCGCCGGGGGCACCGAAAACCCGAGCACCTGGTGTCCGGGCGACGTAGGCTCCGGCGTTGTGGATCTGCGAGCCTTCGCCTTCGACGACCGGCCCGATCTGCACGCCCAGGCGGAAGCGGTCTTCACCGCGGGCTGGCCCGAGTTCGTCTTCCACGATCCGGTCGCCGACCGGCACATGGACCGGGTCCGGCAGTGGTTCGGGGAGTGGAACCTCCTGTTGGTCGACGGTGCGGACCGGATCGTGGCCGGCGGGTGGGGTGTGCCGGTGCGGTGGGACGGGACGCCCGATGACCTGCCCGGCGGCTATGACGACGCGTTGGTGCGGGCGGTCGGGCTCCACGAGGCCGGCGGCCGGGCCGACACCCTGGTCATCGCCGCCGCCCAGGTCCGGGAGGAGTGCCAGAGGCGCGGCCTGGCCACCGAGGTGCTCGGGCGGCTCGTCTCGGTCGGACAACGAGCCGGCCTGGTAAGGGTGATCGCCCCCGTGCGGCCGACCCTCAAGGCGCGCTACCCGCTGACCCCCATGGCCGACTTCGTGCGCTGGACGCGGGCGGACGGTGCTCCGCTGGACCCGTGGCTGCGGACGCACCACCGGATGGGGGCGCGGGTGCTGTGCGCGGCCGAGCGGTCCATGGTCCTGGAGGGCTCGGTCGCCGAGTGGGAGGGGTGGGTCGGCCTCGACCTGCCGGCCTCCGGCAGATACGTGGTGCCGGGGGCCCTCGCGCCCCTCACGGTCGACCGCGCGGCGGACCGGGGGGAGTTGGTGGAGCCGAACGTCTGGGTCCGGCACCGCTGAACGGCCGCCCTGCCCGACCGGGCAACGGGGCGGGGCGGCGGCCCGGGTGTTCAGACCGTCGGTCGGAGCCAGACGGTGGCCAGCGGCGGCAGGGTCAGCACGACGCTGGTGGCCCGGCCGTGTGCGGGTACGGGCTCGGGGCGGACGGGGGAGGGGTTGCCGACGCCGCTGCCGCCGTAGCGCTCGGCGTCGGTGTTGAGGGCCTCCTGCCAGGCGGGCACCGAGTCCGGCACGCCGAGGCGGTAGTCCCGGCGGACGACGGGGGAGAAGTGGGAGACCGCGAGCAGCGGGGCGCCGTCCGCGTCGAAGCGGAGGAAGGCGAAGACGTTGTCCTCGGCGGCGTCCCCCGCCACCCAGGCGAAGCCCGCGGGGTCGGTGTCCCGCTGCCACAGGGCGGGGGCGTCGCGGTACGCCCGGTTCAGCTCCCGCACCAGGTCGCGCACGCCCCGGTGGTCGGGTTCGGCGGCGTAGGAGGGGTCGAGCAGCCACCAGTCCGGGCCGTGCGCCTCCGACCACTCGGCGCCCTGGGCGAACTCCTGGCCCATGAAGAGGAGCTGTTTGCCGGGGTGGGCCCACATGAAGCCCAGGTAGGCGCGGTGCCCGGCGCGCTGCTGCCACCAGTCGCCGGGCATCTTGGACACCAACGCCCGCTTGCCGTGCACGACTTCGTCGTGGGAGATCGGCAGCACGTAGTTCTCGCTGTACGCGTACACCATGGAGAACGTCATCTCGTGGTGGTGGTACTTGCGGTGCACCGGCTCGTGGGCGACGTAGCCGAGCGAGTCGTGCATCCACCCCATGTTCCACTTCAGCCCGAAGCCGAGGCCGCCGAAGCCGCCCGCGCCCACCCGGTCGGTGGGCCGGGTGACCCCGTCCCAGGCGGTGGACTCCTCGGCGATGGTGACGACCCCGGGCACCCGCCGGTACACGGTCGCGTTGAGTTCCTGGAGGAAGGCCACCGCGTCCAGGTTCTCCCGGCCGCCGTACTGGTTGGGCGTCCACCGGCCGTACTCGCGGGAGTAGTCGAGGTAGAGCATGGAGGCGACGGCGTCCACCCGCAGTCCGTCGATGTGGAACTCCTCGCACCAGTAGACGGCGTTGGCGACGAGGAAGTTGCGCACCTCGCGGCGGCCGTAGTCGAACTCCAGGGTGCCCCAGTCGGGGTGGGCGGCCCGGTCCGGGTCGGGGTGCTCGTACAGGGGGCGCCCGTCGAACTCGGCGAGCGCCCAGGCGTCCCGCGGGAAGTGGGCGGGCACCCAGTCCATGAGCACCCCGATGCCCGCCCGGTGCAGTGCGTCGACGAGGTGCTTGAAGTCGTCGGGGGAGCCCATCCGGGAGGTCGGGGCGTAGAATCCGGTCACCTGGTAGCCCCAGGAACCGCCGAAGGGGTGCTCGGCCATCGGCATCAGTTCCACGTGGGTGAAGCCGAGTTCGCCGACGTACGCGGGGAGCTGGTCCGCGAGTTGACGGTACGTCAGGCCGGGTCGCCAGGACGGCAGGTGCACCTCGTACACCGAGAACGGCGCCTCGTGGACGGGGCGCTCGCCGCGACGGGCCAGCCAGTCGGCGTCCTGCCACCGGTACCGGGAGACGTGCACCACCGAGGCGGTCGCCGGGGGCACCTCGGCGTGCCGGGCCATCGGGTCGGCCCGCTGGGTCAGCGAACCGTCCGGCCGGGCGATCTCGTACTTGTACAGCTCGCCTTCGCCGACGCCAGGCACGAAGAGTTCCCACACTCCGCTGGAGCCCAGCGAACGCATCGGGTGCGCGGTGCCGCTCCAGCCGTTGAACGAGGCGGTGATCCGCACCCCGCGCGCGTGCGGCGCCCACACGGCGAACCGGGTGCCGGTCACCCCCCGGTGGGTCAGCACCCGGGACCCCAGCGCCGTCCACAGCTCCTCGTGGCGGCCCTCGGCGATCAGGTGCAGGTCGAACTCGCCGAGCGAGGGCAACAGGGAGTACGGGTCGACCGTTGCCACCTCGGCGTCCTGGTAGACGATCCGCAACCGGTACTCCGGAACCCCGGGCAGCGGGAGCAGCGCGCTGTGGAACCCGTCGCCGTCGTCGTGGAGCGGGAAGGACTGGCCGTCCGCCGTCTCCACGCTCACCCCGAGGGCGTACGGCCGCAGCACCCGTACCGCGAGGCCGTCGGCCCGCGGGTGGGCGCCGAGCACCGCGTGCGGATCGTGGTGGGTGCCGGCCAGCAACCGCTCCCGGTCCGCCGCCGGTACGGGTGCGGCCGTGGCCGGGGGTGGAGCGGCGGGGCGTTCGGGGGCGGTCGGCGGCAGCGGATCGACGGCGGGTGCGGGCGGGGGGACCGCGGGAGCCTTCCGGTTCCGCCCCCGGGCCCGTCCGGGCGCCCCCGCCGCCGTAACGGCCGGGCCCTCGGCGGTCGGGGAAGCCTTGGCCGCCTTGGGGCCCTTGACCGCCTTGGGCGCCCGGACGGCGCTCCGGGCGGCCCGCGCCGGGGCGCTGCGCGCCGTGGGACGCGCGGCCGGTGCCGCCGCCCGTGGGGTGGGCGGGGCGTCGGGCGGCTCGCTGGCGGGACGACGGGTCACGGGGTGCCTCCTCGGCGGTGCCGGGTCGTGGGGGGTGGGGGAGGGGCGGGGCCTCACGCGTCGAAGTGCGGTGGGGCTCAGGGCTCGGGGGCGCGGATCTCGTGGAGGAGGGCACCGGCGGGGCGGGCGAGCCGCTGCACCGCGGCCAGCGGGACGGGCAGCCAGTCGGGCCGGTGCCGCGCCTCGTACAGCACCTCGTACACGGCCTTGTCCGTCTCGTACGCCCGCAGCAGCACCGGTTCCTGCCGTGGGTCCCGGCCGGAGACCCGGGCGTACCCGGCGCAGTAGGCGGCCCGGCAGGCGTCGGACCAGTCGGGGGACCAGGGGCGGTGCTGCCGGGCGGCGTAGTCGAAGGAGCGCAGCATCCCCGCGACGTCGCGGACCGCGGGCTGGGGCAGTCGTCGTTCGGTGAGCGGGCGGGCCGGTTCGCCCTCGAAGTCGATGAGCGACCACTCGCCGTCCGGGCCGCGCAGGCACTGGCCGAGGTGCAGGTCCCCGTGGACCCGCTGTGCGGTCCAGGTGCGCTCGCTGTCCGCGCCGAGGCGGGCGAGGGCGTCGAAGGAGGTGCGCAGCCCCCGGGCGTAGGGGCGCAGGGCCGGTACGGCCCGGGCGGTGTCGTCGAGCCGGTCGGCCATGCCGCGGGCCAGCGCCTCGATCTGCGGACGGCCCAGGGTGACCGGGGGCAGGGCACGGGCGAGCGCCCCGTGAACCTCTGCGGTGGCCCGGCCCAGCGCGCTGGCCTCAGCGGTGAAGTCCTCGCCCCGGGCGAGGGAGCCGAGCGCCGTTCCCCAGCCGTCGCGGGCCTCGGGGAGGAAGGGTTGCAGGACGCCCAGGACCAGGGCCCCGTCCTGCTGGGGAGCCGCGCCGCCCTCGTCGGGGTCGGCCAGGAACCAGGCGACGGGCGGGGGCACCCGGCCGCAGCCCTCGGCGGCGAGGGCCAGCGGCAGTTCCAGGTCGGGGTGGGTGCCGGGCAGGACGCGGCGGAACAGCTTGAGGATGAGCGCGTCCCCGTACACCAGCGAGGAGTTCGACTGTTCGACCCCGAGCACCCGGGGCACCAGGGCGGACGGGATCTCGGCCCGGGGGGTCCGCTCGAAGCGCAGCGCGCCGACCCGGGCCCGCATCCGCAGCGCCTCCAGCAGGAGTTCGGCCAGCCGCGGGTCGTACAGCGCCTCGTACACCGCGGCGCCGCGCAGCGGGCCGGTTTCGGGGCGGCCGATCAGGGCGGGGGCGAGCCGGGGCGGCAGCGCCGGCCGGACGCCGACCAGGAGTTGGTAGCAGTCGGCGGTGGGCCCGGTGGGGGAGGTCTGCTCGGCGCGGACCAGCAGGTGCAGCAGCCGGGGGGCGCTGCCCGGCGGGAGCAGCTCGGTCGCCGAGACCAGGGTGAAGCCGTGCACGGGATGTCCCTTGCCCGCGAACCACCGCTGCCGGGGCAGCCAGGTCCGCAGCAGCGGGGCCAGTGATTCGATCAGCTCGGGGCGGGCGAGGGGCGTCCGGTCCGCCCGGGTGGCGGCCTCCGACATGGCGTCGCTCCTTTCTGGCAGGTGCGGGCGGGGCGCTGACGACGTCGCCGGTCGGACGACCGGCGACGTCGTCGGGTTCGGGGGCGGACGTCCGGGGTCGGGCCGCTCGATCCGGTCAGCCGGTCGGGGGCCCTGGTTCGGCGGTGGCGCCGGGGCGCCCCTGGGCGAGCCGGAACCAGTAGAAGCCGTGGCCCGCGAGGGTCAGCAGGTAGGGCAGTTCGCCGATCGCGGGGAACCGCACCCCGCCGATCAGTTCCACCGGGTGGCGTCCGCGGTGGCGCCGCAGGTCCAGTTCGGTCGGCTGGGCGAACCGGGAGAAGTTGTGCACGCACAGCACCAGGTCGTCCCCGCTGCCGTCCGGGCCGGGCGGCGCCTCGCGCAGGAAGGCGAGGACCGCCGGGTTGGAGGAGGGCAGCTCGGTGTACGAGCCGAGGCCGAAGGCCGGGTTCTGCTTGCGGATCTCGATCATCCGCCGGGTCCAGTGCAGCAGCGAGGACGGCGAGGACATCGAGGCCTCGACGTTGGCGACCTGGTACCCGTAGACCGGGTCCATGATCGTCGGCAGGTAGAGCCGTCCCGGGTCGCAGGAGGAGAAGCCCGCGTTGCGGTCCGGGGTCCACTGCATGGGGGTGCGCACCGCGTCCCGGTCGCCCAACCAGATGTTGTCGCCCATGCCGATCTCGTCCCCGTAGTACAGGATCGGCGAGCCGGGCAGGGACAGCAGCAGGGCGGTGAAGAGTTCGATCTGGTTGCGGTCGTTGTCCAGCAGCGGGGCCAGCCGGCGGCGGATGCCGATGTTGGCCCGCATCCGCGGGTCCTTGGCGTACTCCGCGTACATGTAGTCGCGCTCTTCGTCGGTGACCATCTCCAGGGTCAACTCGTCGTGGTTGCGCAGGAAGATGCCCCACTGGCAGCCGGACGGGATCTGCGGGGTCTTCGCCAGGATTTCGGAGACCGGGTGGCGGGACTCGCGGCGCACCGCCATGAAGATGCGCGGCATCACCGGGAAGTGGAAGGCCATGTGGCACTCGTCGCCGCCGCGGGCGTAGTCGCCGAAGTAGTCGACGACGTCCTCCGGCCACTGGTTGGCCTCCGCGAGCAGTACGGTGTCCGGGTAGTGGGCGTCGATCTCGGCGCGGACCCGCTTGAGCATCGCGTGCGTCGCGGGCAGGTTCTCGCAGTTGGTGCCCTCTTCGGCGTAGAGGTACGGCACGGCGTCGAGCCGGAAGCCGTCGATGCCGAGGTCCAGCCAGAACTTCAGCGCCGCGATGACCTCCTCCTGCACGGCCGGGTTCTCGTAGTTCAGGTCCGGCTGGTGCGAGAAGAAGCGGTGCCAGTAGTACTGCCCCCGCACCGGGTCGAAGGTCCAGTTGGACGCCTCGGTGTCGACGAAGATGATCCGGGCGTCCCGGTACTGCTTGTCGTCGTCTGCCCAGACGTAGTAATCGCCGTACGGGCCTTCGGGGTTGGCCCGGGACTCCTGGAACCACGGGTGCTGGTCGCTGGTGTGGTTCATCACGAAGTCGATGATCACGCGCATGCCGCGCTGGTGGGCGGCGTCCACGAACTCCACGAAGTCGGCGAGGTCGCCGAACTCGGGGAGCACGGCGGTGTAGTCCGACACGTCGTAACCGCCGTCGCGCAGCGGTGAGGTGAAGAACGGCGGCAGCCACAGGCAGTCCACCCCCAGCCACTGGAGGTAGTCCAGCCTGGCGGTCAGCCCCTTCAGGTCGCCGACGCCGTCCCCGTTGCTGTCCTGGAACGAGCGGACGAGGACCTCGTAGAAGACGGCCCGTTTGAACCACTCGGGGTCACGGTCCTTGGCCGGGGTGTCTTCGAACGTGTCGGGAACGGGTTCATTGACGATCATCGTGTGGGTGACCCTCCGGTCGGTGAGGACGATCGCAGGAGCGTGAGGACGTGTGCGGGCGCCCGGCTCGGGTCGAGGCGCACGTAGTTGGCCCTGCCCCAGCGGTAGGTCTCTCCGGTGAGTTCGTCGCGCACCGGTACGGACTCATGCCAACCGAGTCCGAGTTGCGGCATGTCCAACGACACCGTGGTCTCCTGGGTGTGGTGCGGGTCCAGGTTCACGATCACCAGGACCGTGTTCGTTCCGCCCTCGCTCTCGGCGGTCTTCGAGTACGCGATGATCGTGTCCCGATCCGTGTGGTGGAAGCACAGATCGCGCAACTGCTGGAGGGCGGGGCTGCGTCTGCGGATGCGGTTCAGAGCGGTGATCAAGGGCGCGATGCTGAGCCCGGCGCGCTCCGCCGCCTCCCAGTCGCGGGGGCGCAACTCGTACTTCTCGGAGTGCAGGTACTCTTCGCTGCCCGGGCGCAACGGGGTGTTCTCGCACAGTTCGTAACCGCTGTACACCCCCCAGGAGGGGGAGAGCGTGGCCGCGAGCACGGCCCGCACCTCGAACGCGGCACGACCGCCGTGCTGGAGGTACTCGGGCAGGATGTCCGGCGTGTTGACGAAGAGGTTCGGCCGCATCACCGCAGCCGACTCACCGGCCAACTCCGTCAGGTATTCGGTCAGTTCGCGCTTGGAATTACGCCAGGTGAAGTACGTGTACGACTGCTGGAACCCGACGGCCGCGAGGGTCCGCATCATCGCGGGACGGGTGAACGCCTCGGCCAGGAAGATGACGTCCGGATCGGACGAGTTGACCTCCGCGATGACGCGTTCCCAGAAGACCACCGGCTTGGTGTGCGGATTGTCCACCCGGAAGATCCGCACCCCGTGGGCCATCCAGAACCGCAACAGCCGCACGGTCTCCCGGACCAACCCGTCCATGTCCCGGTCGAACGCGATCGGGTAGATGTCCTGGTACTTCTTCGGCGGGTTCTCCGCGTACGCGATCGTCCCGTCCGCCCGGCCGTGGAACCACTCGGGGTGCTCCGTCACCCAGGGGTGGTCGGGAGAGCACTGGAGGGCGAAGTCGAGCGCCACCTCCAGCCGCAGCGACCGCGCCCGGTCCACGAACGCGTCGAAGTCGTCGAGGGTGCCGAGGTCGGGGTGGACGGCGTCGTGCCCGCCCGCCGGGGAGCCGATCGCCCAGGGCACCCCCACGTCGTGGGGGCCGGCCGAGAGGCCGTTGTCGGGCCCCTTGCGGTGGGTGCTGCCGATCGGGTGGACCGGCGGCAGGTACACCACGTCGAAGCCCATCGCGGCGACGGCCGGCAGGCGTTCGGCGGCGGTCCGGAAGGTCCCGCTCACCGGGGGCCCGCCGGGGACGACCACGGCCCCCTCGGAGCGCGGGAAGAGTTCGTACCAGGACCCGAAGAGCGCACGCCGCCGCTCCACCAGCAGCGGGGCGGCCTCCGACACCGTCAACAGGTCGCGCAGCGGGTGGCGGTCCAGCACCGCGGTGACCTCCGGGGCCAGCGCGGCGGCGAGGCGCCGGGCCGCCGGTCGGCCCCGGTCCCGCAGCGCGTCCACGGCGCCGAGCACCGCCTCCCGCCGACCCTTCGACTTGGGCACCCCCTTCGCCGCCCGCTCGTACAGCCGGGCCCCCTCCGCCAGGACGAGTTCGGTGTCCAGGCCCGCCGGGACCTTGATCCGGGCGTGCCGGCGCCAGGTCTCCAGGGGGTCGCTCCACGCCTCGACCGCGAACGTCCACCGGCCCTCCGCGGTCGGGGTGACGGCGGCGCCCCAGCGGTCGGTGCCCGGTGCGAGTTCGCGCATCGGTGTCCATGCGCCCGTCCTGCCGTCCGGGTCGGTGAGGACCACCCCTGCGGCGACGGCCTCGTGTCCCTCGCGGAACACGGTCGCGCTGACCTGGAAGGACTCGTTCACCACCGCCTTCGCCGGTCGACGCCCGTGGTCGACCAGGGGGCGGAGATCAAGGACGGGAATGCGGCCGATCGGCGACATCACGGCATCACCTTGGGGACTCTGTGCGGCGGATGACTAAAATTTATGTGGCTTTTGTTCTCTTTCTACCGGTGGTGGGGGTGGTGGACCGTGCGCGGGACAGGTCGTCCCTGCCCGGCGGTCGTGCAGTTCACTCGATCGGACGTGCGAAGGGGTGCGGTGCCCGGTCGGTGGTGGGGCGGGCGCGGCACGGCAAAGGGGCGGGGTCCGCGTGACCGTGGTGGTCGCGCGGACCCCGCCCCTGGGGGTGTCTGCTTCCCGGCGCCGTGCCGTGCCTGCCGCCCCGGTGCGGGAGCGGGGGTGGTTAGCCCTTGCGTCGGGTGATCTCTTCGGTGAGTTGGGGCAGGACGGTGAAGAGGTCACCGACGACTCCGTAGTCAACGAGGTCGAAGATGGGCGCTTCGGGGTCCTTGTTGACGGCCACGATGGTCTTCGAGGTCTGCATGCCGGCCCGGTGCTGGATCGCTCCGGAGATACCACAGGCCACGTACAACTGCGGCGAGACGCTCTTGCCCGTCTGCCCGACCTGGCTCGCATGCGGATACCACCCCGCATCCACCGCCGCCCGCGACGCCCCCACCGCACCACCCAACGCGTCCGCCAACGCCTCCACCACCGCGAACCCCTCCGCACCATTCACCCCACGACCACCCGACACCACCACCGACGCCTCCCCCAACTCCGGACGCCCCGACACCTCCCGCACCTCCCGCGACACCACCCGACCCACCACACCCGGATCCGACCACACCACCTCCAACTCCTCCACCACCCCCGCAGCCGGCGCCACCTCCACCACCCCCGCACCCGACTTCACCGTCAACACCGACACCCCACCCACCACCCGCGACCGCACCACAAACGCCCCACCCAACACCGACTGCACCGCCACCGGCACCCCACCCTCACCCACCACCACATCCACCGCATCCGTCACCACACCCGACCCACACCGCAACGCCACCCGCGCCGCCACCTCACCATTCTCCCCCGACGACGCCAACAACACCCCCACCGGACCCACCACCCCCACCGCCGCCACCAACACATCCACCTTCGGCACCACCAACAACCCCTCACCCACCGACCCCTCCACCACCAACACCCTCACCGCACCATGCTCACCCAACAACCCCGCCACCCCACGCGCCCCCTCACCCACCACCACCGCCACCGGATCACCCAACCCCCGCGCCACCCCCAACAACTCCAACGACGAACGCCGCACCACACCATCCACCAACTCCACCCACACCAAAACAGAACCCATCACACACTCCCTTACCGACATGAAACGAAACGACAGAGACAGAACACAGAAAGACGCCAGAAATCAGAACGCCAGAAGCCCGCAAGCCCAGAAGCCCAGAAGCCCAGAAGCCCAGAAGCCCAGAAGCCCGGAAGCCGGGAAGCCCGGAACGAATGCCCCTACAACAACTTCCGCTCCGCCAAGAACTCCGCGATCCGCCCCCCACCCTCACCCGCGTCCTCCACCACCGTCCCCGCCACCCGCGCCGGACGCTCCACCACCTCATCCACCACCGTCAACGCACCCACCGAACCCACCAACGACCCATCCACCCCCAACTCCCCAAGCCCCCACACCTCCACCGGCTTCTTCTTCGCCGCCATGATCCCCTTGAACGACGGATACCTCACCTCACCCGACTGATCCGTCACCGACACCACCGCCGGCAACCCCGCCTCCACCACCAACGACGCCACCCCATCATCCCGACGACCCCGCACCACACCACCCACCACCGACACCTCCGACAACAACGACACCTGAGCCACCCCCAACCGCTCCGCCAACAACGCCGGCAACACCCCCATCCCCCCATCCGTCGACGCCATCCCACACACCACCACATCAAAACCCACCCGACGCACCGCCTCCGCCACCACCAACGACGTCCCCATCACATCCGACCCCACCACCCCCTCGTCCACCACATGCACCCCACGATCCACCCCCATCGACAACGCCTTCCGCACCGCATCCCGCGCACCCTCAGGACCCACCGACACCACCACCACCTCACCCCCACCCTCAAACCCCTCCACCAACCGCAACCCCTGCTCCACCGCATACTCATCCAACTCCGACAACACCCCATCCACCCCCTCACGATCCACCCGACCATCCCCCAAAAACCCCCGCTCACCCGCAACATCCGGCACCCACTTCACACACACCACAACCCTCAAACCCATGACAACTCTCCTCACTCTGTGATGATCCGTATCCTCGACAGTATGGTACTGGGTACCCTCTGTAAAGGTACCCAGTGCCAAAAGAGGGTCCTCGGTGTTACGTTCCCGGTATGACCGCAGTGAGAGACACCGCCGTGGAGACGTCCGGCGCCGGGCGCGAGGGGAAGATCCCGATGCGCGAGGCGCTCGCCGAGGCGGCTTTCCAACTCTTCCTGGAGCGGGGCTTCGAGCAGACCACGGTGGACGACATCGTGGCCCGCGCCGGGGTGGGGCGCCGATCGTTCTTCCGCTACTTCCCCTCCAAGGAGGACGCGGTCTTCCCCGACCACGAGCGGTGCCTGGCGGACATGCGGGCCTTCCTGGCCTCCCACCCCGACGGGGACCCGGTGGGCAGGGTCTGCGACGCGGCGCGCCTGGTGCTGGGCCTGTACGCGGCCAATCCCGAGTTCTCCGTGCAGCGCTACCGCCTCACCCGTGAGGTGCCCGGGTTGCGGACGTACGAACTGTCCGTCGTCCGCCGCTACGAGGCGATGCTCGCCGAGTACCTGCGGGGGCGCTTCGGGGCCTCCCGGGACGGGGCGCTGCGGGCGGAGATGATCGCCGCGGCGGTGGTCGCCGCGCACAACAACGGCCTGCGGACCTGGCTGCGCGCGGGTGGCGCGGGCGACCCGAACGTCGAGGTCGACCACGCCCTGGAGCTGGTGCTGAGGGTGTGGAACGGCTCGGGCGAACTGGCGGGATACGCCGCGCCCGCCCCGGCGGCCCCGGCCGACGCCGCCGCTGCGGCCGCCCGGCCCGAGGCCGCCGAGGGCGAGGACGTGGTGGTGGTCATCGCCAAGCGCGGCGCTCCCCTGTGGCGGGTGGTGCAGCAGGTGGAGACGGCCCTCGACGAGGACTGAGACGGCGCAAGGGGCTGCGGGAGGGGTCGGGAGGACCGGCCGGGCGGGACGGTGGCCGGACGCCCGGGGTGGTGTGTCGGTAAATGCCGACACTCAGTGCCTAGCCGATTCGGCACTCAGTGTCATATGGTCCGATTCATCACCGTGAGTCGATGCGTCCTCGCGAGTCGAGCGCAAGGGGGAGCGATCCACCATGTCCCGATCCGGAACCGAGACCACCTCCGTCACCACCGAGGAGACCCGCCTCGTCTACCAGCGCTGCCGCTGGTGCGGCACCCCGTCCTTCCGGCGGTTGCTCTGCCCGATCTGCTCCTCCAGCGACCTGAGACCCGAGCACAGCACCGGCGAAGGCGTGGTGGTCCGCTCCGCCGTCGTCCACCGGTACACCCGGCTGGCCCGCAACGAGTCGCTGGTCCGCTTCCCCGAGGGGTTCATGTTCCGCTGCCGGGTCGTCGGGGTGGAGCCGCACCTGGTGTGGGTGGGCGCACGGGTCAGGTACGCCGCCGACGCGGCCGTCGACCAGGCCTCGGGCGAGGTCGTCGTCGAGCTGTGCGACCCGGCGCTCCGCCTCGACCGGCACTGACGCCTCCCGGAGACCGGACGGGGCCGGACGTGTGACCTCCGGACGGGCCCCTGTGCGCCGTGGCCGGTGCGGCGCGTGCGTCGATACGGTCGAAGCCGTCGATACCCGACGTACGACGACGTACCGCAGACGTACGACGAGCCGGCGGCAGGCAGCGCGGCGGCTCCCCTCCCGCGCCCCCTGCGAAGGTGGAAACGTGAAGGCCATCCGTCGCCTCACCGTCCGACCCGTGCTCCCCGGCCCGCTGGCACCGCTCAACGACCTGGCCCGCAACCTGCGGTGGTCCTGGCACGAGGACACCCGCGAGCTGTTCCGCGCCCTGGACCCCGACCGCTGGGAGGAGGTCGGCGGCGATCCGGTGCGGCTGCTCGGCACCGTCACCGCGGAACGGCTCACCGCCCTCGCCGCCGACCCCGCCTTCCTGGACCGGCTGGCCGCCTGCGCCGCCGACCTGCGCGAGTACACCGAAGGGGACCGCTGGTACCAGCACCGACGCGGGGGCCCGCGACCCGCGGCCGTCGCGTACTTCTCGCCCGAGTTCGGCATCACCGCCGCCCTGCCCCAGTACTCCGGCGGCCTCGGCATCCTCGCCGGCGACCACCTGAAGGCCGCCAGCGACCTCGGGGTCCCCCTCGTCGGCGTGGGCCTGCTCTACCGGCACGGCTACTTCCGGCAGAGCCTCTCCGCCGAGGGCTGGCAGCAGGAGCACTACCCGGTGCTCGACCCGGACGAACTGCCCCTGGTGCCGCTCGCCGAGCCGGACGGCACCCCCGTCCGGATCGCGCTCGCCCTGCCCGGCGGCGGCACCCTGGCGGCGCGGGTCCGGGTGGCCCGGGTCGGGCGGGTGCCGCTGCTGCTGCTCGACTCCGACGTGGAGGAGAACGACGCCGCCGGGCGGGACGTGACCGACCGGCTCTACGGCGGCGGCAGCGAACACCGGCTGCTCCAGGAGATGCTGCTCGGCATCGGCGGGGTCCGTGCGGTGCGCGCGTACTGCCGGCTCACCGGACACCCGGAACCCGAGGTGTTCCACACCAACGAGGGGCACGCGGGCTTCCTCGGCGTGGAGCGCATCCGCGAGCACGTGGCCCGCGGACTCGACTTCGGGGCGGCGGTGGAGGCGGTGCGGGCCGGCACCGTCTTCACCACCCACACCCCCGTGCCGGCCGGGATCGACCGCTTCGACCGGGACCTGGTCGCCCGGTACTTCGGGCCCGACGCCGAACTCCCCGGCATCGACGCCGAGGAGGTGCTCCGCCTGGGCCGGGAGCCCGGGGCCGCGGGAGCGCCGGGGGTGTTCAACATGGCCGTCATGGGACTGCGGCTCGCCCAGCGGGCCAACGGCGTCTCGGCGCTGCACGGGCGGGTCAGCCGGGAGATGTTCGCCTCCCTGTGGCCCGGCTTCGACGCCGGGGAAGTGCCCCTGACCTCCGTCACCAACGGGGTGCACGCACCGACCTGGGTGGCGCCGGAGGTGGTGCGGCTGGGCGCCCGGCGGCTCGGTACGCACCGGGTGGAGGACGCGCTCCCCACCGCGGACGGCACCCGCTGGGACGCCCTCGCCCAGGTCCCCGACCCGGAGCTGTGGCGGCTGCGGCGCACCCTGCGGGAACGGCTCGTGGGCGAGGTGCGGGCCCGGCTGCGCCGCTCGTGGCGGCAGCGCGGGGCCGCCGAGGCCGAACTGGGCTGGATCGACTCCGTGTTCGACCCGGAGGTGCTGACCATCGGCTTCGCCCGGCGGGTGCCCTCGTACAAGCGGCTCACCCTGATGCTGCGCGACCCCGAGCGGCTGACCGCGCTGCTGCTGCACCCTGAGCGGCCCGTGCAACTCGTGGTCGCGGGGAAGGCGCACCCCGCCGACGACGGGGGCAAGCGGCTCGTCCAGGAGCTGGTCCGGTTCACCGACGCGGCCCGGGTCCGGCACCGGATCGTGTTCCTGCCCGACTACGACATGAGCATGGCGCAGCAGCTCTACCCGGGCTGTGACGTGTGGTTGAACAATCCGCTGCGCCCGCTGGAGGCGTGCGGTACCTCGGGGATGAAGGCGGCCCTGAACGGGGGGCTGAACCTGTCGGTGCGCGACGGCTGGTGGGACGAGTGGTACGACCCCGACTTCGGTTGGGCCCTCCCCACCGCGGACGGCGACGCCACCGACCCGGAGCGGCGGGACGACCTGGAGTCGCAGGCCCTGTACGACCTGTTGGAACGGCGGATCACCCGCTGCTTCTACGAGCGGGGCGCCGACGGGCTGCCCGAGCGGTGGATCGCGATGGTCCGACAGACGCTCACCCGGCTGGGGCCGAAGGTGCTGGCCGGACGGATGGTCCGCGAGTACGTGGAGCGGCTGTACGGGCCGGCCGCCGCGGCGCACCGGGCGTTGACCGACCCGGCGGCCCGGGAGCTGGCCGGCTGGAAGGCGCGGGTGCGCGACGGCTGGGAGCGGGTGTCCGTCGACCACGTGGAGGCGGTGGGCCCGGCGGTGGAACCGGAGTTGGGGGCGGTGGTGCCGCTGCGGGTACGGGTCGGGCTCGGCGAGCTGACCCCCGGGGACGTCGAGGTGCAGGCGGTGGCCGGGCGGGTGGATCCGCAGGACCTGATCGAGGGCGGGGAACGGGTCGTGCTGAAGCCGGTGGGCGGCGCGGACCTGGACGGTTGCTGGGCGTACGAGGGGCACCTGGTCCTCGACCGCACGGGCCCCTTCGGCTACACCGTGCGGGTCCTGCCGGCGCATCCGCTGCTGGGCACGGCGGCGGAGCTGGGGCTGGTCGCGGTGCCGACGGGTTCCACCGGCCCGGAGGCGGGCGTGGTGCTGCGCTGAGCGCGCGAAGCGGCTCCCCCGCCCCGGTACGGGCGGGGGAGCCGCGGGGCCGTCGCGGTCCGGTCGCGACGGCCGGGGCCGTACGGTCCCGATCGGGCGCGGCGGCCGGATCGGGACCGAGGACCCTAGGGGAAGGTCAGTTTCCAGCTGTTGATGTAGCCGGTGTCCTGGGCGGCGACGTCCTGGACCCGCAGCTTCCAGACGCCGTTGGCCACCTCCGAGGAGGCGTCGACGGTGTACGTGGTGTTCACGTTGTCCGCCGAGTCGCCGCTGCTGGAGTTCTTCAGCCGGTAGGCCGTGCCGTCCGGGGCCAGCAGGTCGACCACCAGGTCACCGCGCCAGGTGTGCACGATGTCCACGCCCACGGCCAGGTTGTTCGGGGCGTTGCCGGTGCGGCCGGTGACGGTGACCGAGGAGGTCACGGCCGCGCCGCGGTCCGGCACGGGCACGTCGGTGGTGTTCTCGAAGACCGTGCCCGTCGGGGGCTCCCCGCCCGGGCGGCTGCCGACCGCGACGCCGGCCCAGGCGTCCTGGACGGCCTTGTACTCCGGGCTGGTGGTGCCGTACAACTCGCCGGCCACGGCGAGGGTCCCGGTGCGGGCGCCCGCGTAGTTGGTGGAGGAGGTGAACTTGGTGGTCAGCGCGCGGAACCAGATCAGCGCGGCCTTCTCCCGGCCGATCCCGGTCACCGGCAGTCCGTCCGCGGTCGGGGAGTCGTAGGGGACCCCGTTCACGGTCTTGGCGCCGCTGCCCTCGGAGAGCAGGTAGAACCAGTGGTTCGCGGGGCCGGAGGAGTAGTGCACGTCGACCGAGCCGATGCCCGCGTACCAGGAGTCCTTGGAGGAGCCGTCGCGGCTCGGGCGGTCCATGTACCGCAGCGGGGCGCCGGTGCCCCGGATGTCTATCTTCTCGCCGATCAGGTAGTCGCCCGGGTCGGCGGGGTTGTTGGCGTAGAACTCGACGGCCGCCGCCAGGATGTCGGAGGTGGCCTCGTTGAGCCCGCCGGACTCGCCGCTGTAGACCAGGCCGGCCGTGTTCGAGGTGAGGCCGTGGGTCATCTCGTGCGCGGCCACGTCGAGCGAGGTCAGCGGCTTCTGGTTGTTGGCCCCGTCGCCGTAGGTCATGCAGAAGCAGGAGTCCGACCAGAAGGCGTTGACGTAGTTGTTGCCGTAGTGGACGCGCGAGTAGGCGCCGACCCCGTCGCCGCGGATGCCGTTGCGCCCGTAGACCTCCTTGAAGTAGTCCCAGGTCTCGGCGGCGCCGTAGGCGGCGTCGGCGCCCGCGGTCCCCTGGTTGGCGGGCGTGCCGTCGCCCCAGACGTCGGTGGTCTGGGAGAACAGGGTGCCGGTGCCGGTGGTGCCCCGGTTGAGGTTGTACGTGCGGTGGTTGCCGCGGGTCGCGTCGGTCAGCGTGTAGTTCCCGCCGGACTGGGTGCTGCCGAGGGCGACCTGACCGCTGTACTGGGTGTGACCGGTGCCGTTCTGGACGGCCTGCCACTCGTACAGCTTCTCGCCGGTGGTCGCGTCGGTGACGACGTGCAGTTCGTTGGGGGTGCCGTCGTGCTGGAAGCCGCCGACCACGGTCTCGAAGGCGAGGACCGGCGTGCCGGACCCCATCCACACCACCGTGCGGGGGGCCCGCTCGGGCGCGGTTTTCTTCGAGCCCTCGGCCGCCGCCTCCCGCAGCGCCTGCCGCTCCGCGACGGCGGGCTTCACCCGGGGGGCGGTGGAGACGTCCTTCAGTTCGGCGCGCGACGCCCTGGAGACGCCCTGGGTGGCGCCGGAGGCGGCACTGTCCACGACCAGGTCGCCGCCGAGCACGGGCAGTCCGTCGTAGGTGCGCTCGTAGCGGGTGTGCGTGGAGCCGTCGCGGTCCTTGAGCACATCGCGGACGAGGAGCTTCTCCTTGGCGCCGAGGCCCAGCTCCCTGGCCGTGCCGGCCGCCCCGGCCTGGGCCGTGCGGATCAGCGCGGCCCGCGCGGCGGGGGACAGGTCGGCCGGCAGGGAACCGGGGTCCGCCTTGGTCGGGGCGGCGGGTGCGCGCCCTTCGGGGGCGGCGGTGGCGGCGCCCGGTTGGACGGCGACGGCCAGCAGCGCGGCGACGGCGGCGAGGGCCCCGCCGGCGGCAGCCCGGCGGCGGCGCGTGGGGGGTGTGACGGAGGAGCGTCTCAACACGGACTCCTTCTGCATGGCCGCCGGGGTGCGCGGCCGCGGAACCGGACGGCGGACGACCGTCCGGGCAGGTCGGGGCGGAACCAGGTGCGGTCCCCGGACGGGGACGGGGGTGCGCGTGCGGCGGGTGGGGGGACACGAGCGGTGGCGCGGGGTGCGGTCGGGGCGTCGGGGCGGGGAGGTCCGCGGGCGGCTGCCGGGACCGTGTGGCCCGTCGGGGTGGGAACCGAGGGAAGACTGGCACTCCGGCGGGTCACTTGTCAGGAGCGCGTCATAACCTTGGCGGGAATCGTTCCGTTGCGCGGAGCGGTGTGTCCGGTGAGCGGAGAGGGAGGCCATCGTTCCCGGTAACGGCCGTGCCGGGTGGGGGCCCCGGGGCGCCGGTCGGGTGGTGGTGGACCCCGCTCCCGAGTCGGGGGCGGCCCGCCGGGCCTGGCCGAAATCCGTTGGCCGGCGGGCATGGGAAAGGGGCGGGCCCCCGTTGGTCCGCCCCTCCCGTGCAGTGCGCCGACTCAGCCCACCAGGCTCTCCCGCCAGGCCCGGTGCAGTCCCGCGAACGAGCCGCTGCCACCGATCAGCTCGGCGGGCGAACCGTCCTCGATCACCGTGCCCCGTTCCATCACCAGGACCCGGTCGGCCACCTCCACCGTCGACAGCCGGTGGGCGATCACCACGGCGGTGCGGCCGCGCAGCACGGTGTCCATCGCCCGCTGCACCGCCCGCTCGCCGGGGACGTCCAGGGAACTCGTGGCCTCGTCCAGGATCAGCACCCCGGGGTCGGCGAGCAGGGCCCGGGCGAAGGCCACCAACTGGCGCTGGCCCGCGGAGATCCGGCTGCCGCGCTTGCGCACGTCCGTGTCGTAGCCGTCCGGCAGTGCGGTGATGAAGTCGTGCGCGCCGATCTCCTTCGCGGCCCGCTCGATCTCCTCCCGGGTGGCGTCGGGACGCCCGATGGCGATGTTCTCGGCCACCGTCCCGGAGAACAGGAACGCCTCCTGGGTGACCATCACCACTCCCCGCCGCAGCTCCGGGAAGGAGAGGTGCCGCAGGTCCACGCCGTCCAGCAGGACCCGGCCCTCGGTCGGGTCGTAGAACCGGGCCAACAGCTTGGCCAGGGTGGACTTGCCGGCACCGGTCGTGCCGACCACGGCCACCGTCTGACCCGCCGGCACGCGCAGGTCGAAGCGGGGCAGCACCTCCCCGCCGGTGCGGTACGCGAAGCGCACCCCCTCGAAGACGACCTCGCGGCCGGGCAGGTCGCTCCCGCGGGCGGGCAGCTCGCGGGGCTCGGTCGGCTCCGGCACCGTGGGCCGCTGGTGGAGCAGTCCCGCGATCTTGCGCAGCGAGGCGGCGGCCGACTCGTAGGAGTTGAGGAACATCCCCAGTCGGTCGATCGGGTCGTACAGCCGCCGGATGTAGAGCACCGCGGCGGCCAGGACGCCCAGTTCCAGGGTGTCGCCGGCGACCCGGTAGGCACCCCACAGCACCATGCCGGCCACCGCGGTGTTCGCGATCAGCCGGGAGGCCACCACGTACCGGGCCATCTCCAGCAGCGAGTCGCCGTTGGCCCGCTCGTGACGTCCGTTGAGCTCCGCGAACCGCTCGTCGTTGGCCTTCTCGCGCCGGAAGGCCCGCACCGGGCGGATGCCGTTGAGCGTCTCGCCGAACTTCACGATCACCCCGGCGATCGCCGTGGACCGCTCGTCGAACACCAGGGCCGCCCGCCGCCGGTACACCCGCACCGCGAGGTACAGCGGCAGGAAGGACAGCACGGCCACCGAACCCATCGCCAGGTCCAGCCAGAGCAGCATCACCGTGATGTAGGTCGAGGCGACCACCACCCCGACGAGCTCCATCAACCCCTCTTCCAGGAGCTCCCGCAGGGACTCCACGTCCGAGGTCGACCGGGAGATCAGCCGGCCCGAGGTGTAGCGGTCGTGGAAGTCGACGCTCAGGTCCTGGCCCTGGCGGAAGATCCGGCCGCGCAGGTCCACCAGCACGGCCTGGTTGACCTTGGCGGAGAACTGGATGAACCCGTACTCCATGACCGCGCCGAGCGCCGCCGCCAACAGGTAGGCGACCGCGACGGCGAGCAGCGGCCCGTGGTCGCTGTCCCGGAAGGCGGGCACCGCACGGTCGATCGCGTACGCCACCAGCAGCGGTCCGGCCTGCACCGCCGCCTGTTGGAGCAGCAGGCACAGCAGCGCCAGGGCCGCGGGGCGGCCGTGCGGGGAGAGCAGGGAGCGCAGCAGGGACCCGGTGGCGCCCCGGGGGGCCGGCAGGTCGTCCCGGTCGAACGGGTCGCCCGGGGCGTCCGGCCCGCCGGGGAGGTCCTCGGCCCGCGCACCGTCCGCGGGCCGGAGCTGTTCGCTGATCGTGGTCATCGGGTGGCGTCTCCCTCGGGCCCCTGCGGGCGGTCGTCGCCGGACATCAGGTGGCGGTACTCAGCGCTCTCGCGCAACAGTTCGTGGTGGGTGCCCACGGCGGCGATGCGTCCCCCGGACAGCAGCGCCACCCGGTCCGCGAGCAGCACGGTGGACGGGCGGTGGGCGACGACCAGGGCCGTGGTCTGGGCGAGGACCTCGCGCAGCGCCGCTTCCACGGCGGCCTCGGTGTGCACGTCCAGGGCGGACAGCGGGTCGTCGAGCACCAGGAACCGGGGGTCGCCGACCACCGCGCGGGCCAGGGCCAGCCGCTGGCGCTGACCGCCGGAGAGGCTGAGACCCTGCTCGCCGACCTCGGTGTCCGCACCGTCGGGCAGGTGGTGCACGAAGCCGGCCTGGGCGATGTCGAGGGCGCGGTCCAGGGCCGGATCGGGGCGGTCCGCCCCTCCGGCCGCCCCGCCCGCGCCCATGCGGACGTTCTCCGCGACGGAGGTGGAGAACAGCGTCGGCTCCTCGAAGGCCACCGACACCAGGCCGCGCAGTTCCGAACGGTCCATGGCGGTGACGTCCCGGCCGTCCAGGGTGATCCGCCCGCCGCTGACCTCGTGGAGCCGCGGCACCAGCGCGGTCAGTGCGGTCTTGCCGCTGCCGGTGGCGCCGACCAGGGCCATCGTCTCGCCGCGGCGGACGTGCAGGTCCACCCCGTCCAGGACGGGACGGGAACCGGGGGGCGCGTCGGGGAAGCGGAAGGTGACGTCCTCGAACCGCAGTCCGTCCTCGCCGTCCGCGGGCCGTGCGGCCTCGGCCGTGTCGGTGGCGCCGGGCTCCTCCTCGGGGGCGTCCATCGCCTCGAAGAACCGCCGGGTGGCCGAGGCGGCCTCCTGGCTCATGGCGATCAGGTAGCCCAGGGACTCCACGGGCCAGCGCAGTGCGAGCGCCGTCGACAGGAAGGCGACCAGGGTGCCCGCGGACAGCGCCCCGTCCGCGACCTGGACGGTGCCGATCACCAGGGCCGAGCCCAGCGCCAGTTCGGGGAAGAAGGTCAGGGCGGTCAGCAGGGTGGCCAGCAGCCGGGCCTTCAGCAGTTCCGTGCCGCGCAGCTTCTCGCTCAGTTCGCGGAAGATCCGCGCCTGGCTCCGGTGCCGACCGAAGCCCTTGATGACCCGGATGCCGAGGACGCTCTCCTCGACCACCGTCGCCAGGTCCCCCACCTGGTCCTGGGCGCGTCGGGTCGCCGCCGAGTAGCGGCCCTCGAAGCGGTAGCAGATGTAGATCATGGGGAGGACGGGCAGCAGCAGCACCAGGCCGAGGGTCCACTCCTGGGCGAGCAGCACCGCGAAGCCGGCGACGATGGTGACGCCGTTGACCACCAGGAACGTCAGCGGGAAGGCGAGGAACATCCGGATGACGGCCAGGTCGGTGGTGCCCCGGGACAGCAGCTGACCGGTGGCCCAGTGGTCGTGGAAGGCCACCGGCACCCGCTGGAGGTGGCGGTACAGGTCGGCCCGCATCGCGGCCTCGACCCGGGCCAGCGGCCGGGCCACCAGCCAGCGGCGGAAGCCGAAGAGCACCGCCTCCACCACGCCGAGGGCCAGCAGGAGGGCGGCGCCGATCCAGACGCCGCGCTGGTCCCGCTCCGTGATGGGCCCGTCCACCAGCCACTTGAGGACGAAAGGGAAGACCAGGGACAGACAGGACGCGACGATCGCCACGACCGCGGCGGAGAACCAGCGTCCGCGCACTGGGCGGACGTAGGGCCACAGCCGCATGAGGGTGGGTACGGCACGGGGGGCGCCGACCGGTGTCGGCGCAGGCGTTTCCACCGGCGCCAAGGCCGGTGCTTCTATGGTGGGCATCGAAACCGACCCTACGTGTCGGATTCCTCCCGGCCCAGTGAGTTGTGGCTCACCCCGCCTCCCCGCCGGACCCCGGTCCGCCCTGGGCGTTTCCGCGCCGTGACGCGGCCGGGGCCGTCGAGTACGGGTCCCCTCGCGGTGGTACGACCCGGTTCGAACGGTTGCCCGGGGCGGTGGCCCGGGCGTCCGCTTGTCCGTGAGGGGAGGGCGGGAAACCGGCGGCGAGCGCTGTTTCGGGGGTTCCGGCGGCCCCGGGCGCGGCTTCCGGATGACCGGTTCCGCGGGGGCCGGTCATCCGACTCCGCACCGACTTCCGGGGGTGCCGGGCGTCCGTTCCGATGGGCGGGGGTGATCCTTCGAACGGCCCGGTCCGTTCCCGACCGTCACCGCATGGCGAGGGGCCGTTCGACGGCGTCGGGATGCCGGGGGATTCCGTCAGTTGCAGTAGGGCGGAGTACTGCCCGGGCATCAGCCGGACATGCGCATGCGTCCGGCGTTCCTGGAGAGCCGTGACCAGCTCCGGTGCTCCGCTTCGGGAGCAACCCCGCTCCGGCCTGCGGAAGTGTCCGTCAGATCCGCCTCATCACCGCCGCCGAGCCTCTGCTGGGCCTCTGGTTCATGCCCCGGTAGTACGACGTTCACACTTTCCGGGGATTCGCTGTCGCCCGTGACCGCAGGGCGTCCAGAGCCCGTGGAGCCCGTGCGCAGGGCCCGCTGGACGTGTCCGGACGGGGTGCCGGGCCGCGGCCCGGACCGTCCGGGTACCGCCGTCCGGCCCACCGCGCGGTTCGCACGCACGTTTCCCTCGGCCGGCCCGGTCGTTGGGCGGGACGTGATCCGACGACACGCCCTCCCCGGCCGGCGACGCGGCTCAACCCCCCGCGCACGGACGACGCCCGCCGTCCTTGCCGCCCTCTCCCTGCTCACCGGCGCGGTCGCCTGCGGGCCCGAAGGGCTCGCCGGCAGGCCCCGCGCACCCCGGGACGCGGTCCGGGTGGAGCCCGCCGACGCCCGCCGGGAGGTGGCGGTCGACGCCCCGCTGTCGGTGCGGGTGCCCGGCGGCCGGCTGGAGTCGGTGCGGGTGGTCAGGACCCGGGGCGCCGCCGAGGCGCCGGTGGCGGGACGGATCTCCGCGGACGGAATGAGCTGGCGCCCCGTCGAACGCGGCCTCGCCCCGGCCGCGGAGTACCGGGTCGACGCGGTCGCCCTCGACGGCCACGGGCGCCGGATCGCCCGCCGCACCACCTTCCGCACCCGGGTGCCCGACGAACGGTTCCTCGCCTACTCCGCCCCCGAGCACCGGGCCACCGTGGGCACCGGGATGATCGTCTCCCTGGAGTTCAACCGGAAGGTCACCGACCGGGCGGCGGTGGAACGCGCGGTCGAGGTCACCACCGTCCCCCGGGTGGAGGTGGTCGGCCACTGGTTCGGCGGCGAGCGGCTGGACCTGAGGCCCGAGCGGTACTGGAAGCCCGGCACCGAGGTCACCGTGCGGCTGCGGCTGCGGGACGTCCGGGCCGCGCCCGGGGTGCACGGACTCCAGGACCGCACGTTCGCCTTCACCGTGGGCAGGGAGCAGACCAGCGTCGTCGACGCCGTCGCCCACACCATGGAGGTCCGGCGCGACGGGGAGCGGCTCGCCACCCTCCCGATCACCGCGGGCACCGACGAGTCCCCCACCTACAACGGGAAGATGGTGGTCACCGAGATGTTCGAGACCACCCGGATGGACGGCCGCTCGGTCGGCTTCGACGGCGAGTACGACATCCCGGACGTGCCGCACGCCATCCGGTTGACCTCCTCCGGCACCTTCCTGCACGGCAACTACTGGGCGGGCGACGCCTTCGGCGAGCGCAACGTGAGCCACGGGTGCGTGGGCCTGCGGGACGTGAAGGGCGGCAGCTCCCTCGCCCCGGCGGGTTGGTTCTTCGACCGCACCCTCATCGGCGACGTGGTGGAGGTGCGCCGCAGCGACGACCGGACGGTGGCCGCGGACAACGGCCTCGGCGGCTGGAACCTCGACTGGAAGGACTGGCGCGCCGGCTCCGCGCTGGGCTGATTCCGGAAGCTGTGCGCCCCCGTGTGACTGCGGCCACGGGCCTTCGGCACCCCGGTCGGCGAACCGGAACCCGGGACGAGCGGACCCGGCCCGACCGGCCTCGACGGCTGCAACCCGCCCTGGTCCCGGTGGTGATCCAGGGCCTTCGCGGACGGCGGACGACCGCACCCGGGACCCCGGGGTGAACGGTCGCTAACCTGCTGCCCATGACTACTGTGCATCTCGAAGTCGCCGACGGCGTCGGCACCCTCCGCCTCGACCGGCCCCCGATGAACGCCCTCGACATCGCGACCCAGGACCGGCTCAAGGAGTTGGCCGAGGAGGCCGCCCGCCGGGACGACGTGCGGGCGGTCGTCCTCTACGGCGGCGAGAAGGCGTTCGCCGCCGGCGCCGACATCAAGGAAATGCGGGCCATGGACCACACGGCGATGATCCACCGGTCCGGTGCGCTCCAGGAGTCGTTCACCGCCGTCGCACGGATCCCCAAGCCGGTGGTGGCCGCCGTCACCGGCTACGCCCTCGGCGGCGGGTGCGAACTCGCCCTCTGCGCGGACTTCCGGATCGCGGGGGAGAACGCGAAGCTCGGCCAACCGGAGATCCTGCTCGGACTGATCCCGGGGGCGGGCGGCACCCAGCGACTCGCCCGGTTGGTGGGTCCGTCGAAGGCGAAGGACCTCATCTTCACCGGTCGACAGGTGCGCGCCGACGAGGCGTTGGCGCTCGGGCTGGTGGACCGGGTGGTGCCCGCGGAGGAGGTGTACGCGCAGGCGCACGCCTGGGCCGCCCGGCTGGCCCGCGGCCCGGCGCTCGCGCTGCGCGCGGCCAAGGAGTGCGTGGACGCCGGTCTGGAGACGGACCTCACGACCGGACTCGCCCTCGAACGCACCTGGTTCGCGGGGCTGTTCGCCACGGAGGACCGGACGCGGGGCATGGAGAGCTTCGTCGCGGACGGGCCCGGCAAGGCGGTGTTCCGCTGAGCGTTCGGCAACCGTTCCCCTGACTTTCCGGTCGTGTTCCGCTCGCGTTCGCCCGCGCATCCCCTCGTACGGGCGAAAACCGGATACCGGGTGCCGTCGCCGTACTCCGATGGTGCGCTGGGTGACGCGGGAAGGGTGCCCCGGGCGGTTGGAGCTGACCGTCCGGGGCGCACGCCGGGGCGTTCGGGGTCGCCGCAGGTCAGACGATCGGCCGGAACGGGGAACCGGGATTGGCCCATACCAAAGAGTCCTTCCGGAAGCGACGGTTCCGACCGGTCGATTCCCGGGGAACGGCCCCGGACCCGCCGTCGGGCGGCCATGATGGGGCACATGGCGGGGCTGGAGGGCATCGAACAGCCGGGACGGCACGGGGGGGCGACCACGGCACGGTGGTCACCCGCGGTTCCCGACGAAGAGGCTTTGCGCGCACTGGAGTTGTGGGGAAACCCGGCCGAGTGCGAAGTCTGGTTCACCTCCCGCCCGCGGTCCGCCGCGCGCGCCCGACGGGTGGCCCAGATGGTGGTGCTCCACCAGTGGGGGCTCTCGGAGAACTTAACCGAGGACACCGTGCTGTTGGTGTCCGAACTGGTCGGCAACGCGGTGCGTCACACGGGTGCCCGGAACTTCGGTCTGCGCATGGCGCGGCGGCGCGGCTGGCTCCGGGTGGAAGTGCGGGACCCCTCGCGGGCGTTGCCCTGTCGGATGCCGGTGGGGGAGTGGGACGTGTCCGGGCGCGGGCTCTTCCTGGTGGACAAGTTGGCCGACCGCTGGGGCGTGGACCTGCTGGCCCGGGGGAAGACGACCTGGTTCGAGATGCGGGTGGCGGATCGCTGACGCCCCGTCCGTCGGGATGCACGAAGGCCCCCGACGTGGCCGTGGTGCGGCGCTGCGGGGGCCGTGCGGTGCGTCGGAGGTCCTGGGGGGTGTGGTCCCCGACGGGTGGAGCGACCGCGGCCCGGGTCAAGGGGGGTCGTGGCTCCGACTATGGCAGACCGGATCGAGGAACCCAAAACGGCAATTCATGTCAAGCGCATGCATTTCCTGACAAAACGGATATGAATCATTGGTGAGATGGGCCACGTGCCTGGTAAATGCTGGATTGCCGGGAGTTGAACGAGGTAATCGCGAGGGCTGGCAGGGGGTGGCGAATGATCGTCCGTGGCGTCGGGAAGGGGGCGCGGGACCTCGTGGTCGAGGGGTGCGGCCGGTGCGGGGCCGGGGGCGAGGGGCGTGGTGGTCGGGGGATCGGGGCGGGCCGTTAATCTGGCCTGGTCAAGCAGGACGAAACGAATGGGGTGGACCGGTGGCGGACATCGAGGCAGCGCGCAAGGCGTTCGAGCGGTTCGACGCGGACGGCGACGGCTTCATCACGGCGGCCGAGTACAAGACCGCGATGGCCCAGCTGGGCGACTGGAACGTCACGGAGTCCGTGGCCGAGGCGGTCATCGGCGCACGGGACACCAACAGGGACAAGCTGCTCTCCTTCGACGAGTTCTGGGCCCACCTCAGCAAGTAGGCCCCCTCGCCGATCCCGGGGTCGCCGCGCGGCGACCCCGGGATCGGTCGTCCTGCGGGGCGTGCGGAGCGGCCCGGTGCACGGAAGGGCGCGGAAGGGTTCCGTCGGACGGGAATGCCGCGACGGGAAGCGGAGGTTGCCTCCGGTGCACTGCTCATTCCGTACGAGGGGGCTTCCATGAGGATCGGCATCATCGGCACCGGGAACATCGGCGGCAATCTCGCCCGCCGGCTGACCGCGGCGGGACACACCGTCAGCATCGCCAACTCCCGTGGCCCGCACACCCTGGAGGAGTTGGCCGAGGAGACCGGGGCGGTGCCGACCACGGTGTCGGAGGCCGCCCGCGGCGCGGAGGTGGTCGTGGTGACCGTCCCGCTGAAGGCCGTACCGGAGCTGCCGGCCGACCTGTTCGCGCAGACGGCCGCGGGCGCGGTCGTCATCGAGACCCACAACTACTATCCGCGCGAACGGGACGGCCTGATCGCCGAGATCGAGGACGGGCTGCCGGAGAGCCGTTGGGTGGAGCGTCACTTGGGCCGTCCCGTCGTCAAGGCGTTCAACGGCACCTACGCCGAGGACATCACCGCCCGCGCGCGGCCCGCGGGGGACCCCGACCGGATGGCGGTCCCGGTGGCCGGTGACGACGAGGCCGCCAAGCGCGTGGTGCGGTACCTGATCGACGAGATCGGCTTCGACACGGTGGACGCCGGCGGGCTGGACGAGTCCTGGCGTCAGCAGCCCGACACCCCGGTCTACGGGCTCCGCGCCGGGGTCGAGGCGGTGACCCGGGCGCTGGCGGAGGCGTCCCCGGAGCGCTCCGAGGCGTTCCGGGCGCCGCGCGGGCAGGAGGAGTAGCCCCGTGGCCCCGCCGGTTCCCCGACGTACGGGGAGCCGGCGGGGCGGTGGTCGTCCGGCGGTGCCCTCAGGCGGTGTTGGCCCAACAGCGCAGTTCGGCTTCGGAGGTGAAGTCTCCGAGGTTCTTGTCCAGGGGGTCGTCCGTGTACTGGTGGAACGTCCACTTCGCCTTGATGCGCGGCTTGCCGGCGGTGGTGTAGTCGGCGATCCAGAGCCCGTCCCCGGCGTACGACGTGGTGTCGTAGTTGAGCCAGAAGTCCCGGTTGCAGTAGAGCAGCACCCGGTGGGTGGGCCGCAGCCGCTTGACCTCCTTGATGAAGGCGTCCTTCTCGGCGTTGCTGGCCCGGGTGTTGTCGCTGGTCCACTCCCAGTCGGCGGCCAGCAGGTCCGTCTCCCGGGAGGCGCACTCCTCCACGAAGTACGCGGCCTGCGCCTTGATGTTCCCCGGCCACAGGAAGTGGTAGAAGCCCACCACGCACCCCGCGTCCCTGGCCTGCCTGGCCTGCACGGCCTGGCGGGGGTTCACGTACGACCGGCCCTCGGTCGCCTTCACGATGACGAAGGACAGCCCGCCGGTGTCGAACGACGACTGATAGGAACTCACATCGATGCCACGGATCATGTTCGTCCTCCCCGGACCGGGGTCGTTCGGACCGGTCCGGTCTTCAGCGTGCCCGTCCCGTGCGCCGGGCGCGGACGGTCCCGTGGCAGGCCACCCGAAACGGTGAATTCGCCCGAACGAGCCACATTTTCCCCGGATGTGGTAACCCACTCCCGAGCCGGGCGGTCGGGCCGGAACGCCCGCTGCCCGGCCCGATCGGGCTCAGGCCGGATCCGCCGCCGGGCGTCCGGGGGCGCCGCTGAACGTCAACACATCGCCCACCGGGCGTCGGGGCGCGGCCGGACCCGGCTCGCCGTAGCCGAACCGGATGACCATCTGGACGTGGCTCATCGCGGACAGGGGGTCCCGGACCGCCCAGCGCAGTTCGTCCCACTCCAGGGCCTCGGAGGCGAGCGAGGTGACCAGACCGTCCAGGGTGGCCTCCAGGAGCACCCGCTCCAGTGCCTGGCCGGCGTGCAGCCAGTCGATGGGGGAGTCGCCGTGGGTGCCGAGCAGCGCCAGCCGCGGGGTCCGCTCGAACTCGGCGGCCTCCCCGGGGTGCTGGGCCTCCTGCGGCGTCCCGCGGCCGGCCGCGAAGTCCCGGACCGGGGCGTAGCCGGTGCGCGCCCGGGGACCGAAGGCGGCGGTCGGGATGCCGTCGACCGCCCGGTCGTCCCCGGTCCAGGAGGCCAACTCGGCGCGCAACGCCGCATCGGACAAGGTGCGTTGCTCGGCCTCCCGGCCGAGTTCCAGCACCGTGTCGCGGTGGAAGTCGTCGGGGAACGCCAACCGGGCCCCCTCGACCAGCGCGGCCCGGCGCAGGGTTCCGAGCAACTGCTCGTCGATGGGTTCGTCGCTGAAGGGCGTCCGGGTGGTGCGCCGGCGCCGGAGCGCGGGATGCAGATCGGCCAACTCGTCGTAGGCGTCGGCGGTGCCGTCGTAGGGCTGGCCGGAGCGGCGGTAGGTCGCCGTGGTCTTGTGGTAGGGCTGCCGGGTGGCCTCGTACAGGGCCCGTCCGCCGTCCAGCGTGACCTCGGCGAGGGCGTAGGGGTCGCGGCGGTCCGGGAGGAGCCGGGTGACCGGCTTCCAGCCCGCGTGCGCCGCCGCCACCCGCAGGTTGAACAGGGCGGCACCGCAGCCCAGGTAGGTGGCCCGGCCCTCGGGGTCGGAGAGGGCGAGGCGGCGATCGGGGTCGGCCCGGAGCTGGAAGACCCCGCGGGACCGGTCGAAGCGGAACAGCCAGGGTTGGGCGTTGTGCATCGAGGGTGCGGTGATCGCGTCCGCGACCAGGGCCTCCACCGCTTCTCGGGTGGCGGTGGGGGGTGCCGTGAGCGTGTCCGTGTGTGGGGCGGCAGGAGTGTTCACCGTGACCGCGGCCTCCTCGGGGATTACCCGGTTCTGCGGGTTGTGGGGCGTGGGGAACTACGTCGGGCCCCGGGACGTCGAGCGACCGGACCCGCTCCTTCCAGGTTCCTCCCGACCGGCTCGGAGCGCGAGAGGCGAAGGTCCCGGCTCTTTTTCAACCCCCATGAAGGGTAAAAAACGGTAAAGATTCCCTGAGGGTACGAAAACGATCGAACGTGAGCGGTACAGGCTGCTCGGGGTCACCCTTCGACGGGAAGGGTCTTGAACTCGACCGGACCGGTCCCCATCCGGAACGTGCGGTGGGAGTACAGGGTCGGCCGCGCCTCGACGTGCCGCCCGCTGTACTGCTCCACGTGCTCGATCCGCACCCCCTCCGGCACGGTGAAGTCGATCAGGGCGACGGCCACCCAGTAGGCGTGCGCCCGGGTGCTGAACAGCGGAGCCGTGACCGTGGAGCCGGTCGGGTCGGTGACGGTCACGCGTGCCCCGTAGGAGCGGAACGAGCCCACTCCGTTCTCGACCGCGCTGTAGGCGCAGAGCAGGACGTAGCCCTGGAGGTCCGGCCGGGTGATGGTGACGGTCTCCCGGCCCGGTTCCCGTGCGTCGCCGTCCAGGGCGATGAACGGGGGCTCGGTGAGCGAACCGGGCATCCGGTAGTACACGGCCAGATCGGACGCCCGCGCCCGCTGGCCCCGCCCGGTGACCTGGTGCCGCGGCACGGAGAGGGCGTACAGGTCGAGGTCCGCGCCGGCGCTGCGCCGCCGCGCGCTCCCGCCGTCCCACTCCAGGGCGGCGGTGACCGTCCCCCCGGGGTCGTCCCCGCGCAACGGGAGGGTGCCCGAGCCGGACTTGGCGAGGACCACGTGGCGGGGCGGCTCCCCCGCCGGCCCGGCGGGGGAGGCCACCGGGCGCGCCGGGGGGCCGGCGGGACCCGGGTCGTCGACGACCACGCCGAAGTCGGTGGCCAGCCCGGCCAGCCCGGTGGCCCACCCCTGCCCCACCGCACGCACCTTCCACGCCCCCGCCCGCCGGTAGACCTCCACCAACAGGGCCGCCGTCTCCCCGCCGGTCAGCGGCGGCGGCTCGAAGACGAGGCGCGCCCCACCGCACTCGACCTCCGCCCGCGGCATCGCCCCGGCGCAGAAGGAGGCCGCACCGCCCGCCTCCCGGTCGAGCGCGGCGACCAGGGCGATGCGTTCGACGTCCGCCGGGACCTCGGAGAGGTCCGCGGTGATCGTCCGGCCCGTCAACTCCACCCCGCTCTGCGCCGGATGGTGGAAGAAGACGAGGTCCTCGTCGCTGCGCACCCGGCCGTCGAACCCGAGCAGCACGGCGCACACGTCGATCGGCACCCCTTCCGCGACGAGGTGGACCCGGCACAGGGGGGACGGCAGGGGGGCGTTGGCGCCCTTGGTGAGCGTGGTGTTCAAGGTGACCTCTCGTGTCGTGACGAGGACGGCACCGGTTCGACGGCCCGCCCCCGTTGGTCAGCGGCCGGTGGCGAGGAAGCCCGCCCAGGCGCTCAGGTCGTCGGGGACGATGCGCGGTACCAGTCGGGCCAACTCCGGTGGCGCGTGCGGGGGCAGCACCCGGGTCGGGGCGAGCATCCACCGCTGCGCCGACCGCAGCGCCTCGGCCGGTTCCCGCCCCTCCGCACGCAGGTAGTGGTGGGTCATGAACATCAGCAGGGAGGTGGCCGCGTCCGGCACCCGCCACAGGGAGCCGACCACCGACCGGGCGCCGGTCGTGAGGAACGCCGTGGCCAGGGTGTACGCCTCGTTGCTGCCGCGCCCCGACACATGGCTGCGGCAGGCGGCCAGCAGTACCAGGGCGGGGCCGGCGTCCAGGGCGCCGTCCGCCGCCTCCGTCAGGTCCTCGGCCGACAGGGTGCCCCCGTCGAGCAGCAGGGCGGCGCTGTGCCGCACGCCCTCGACCACCGTCGCATGGCAGGCCAGGTGCAGGGTGCCGCCCCGACCGGCGCCTGACCGGAGCCAGTCGAGCACCTCCGCGGGGGTTCCCCGGCCGGTGCCGGGGCCCCCGGCCCGCCCGAGGAAGACGGCCCGCGGGTAGTAGGCCGCGCGCACCAGGGCCGCCTCCCGGCCCGCGTACGGCAGGTCCCCGGTCGGATCGCCGACCACCAGGGCCGCATCGGCGGGCGGGCCCGCCGGGCGCCCCGCGACCTCGCACAGCAGACGGGCCGAGGCGCTGTAGGTGAACTGGGCCCCTTCCAGGGCGTACCGGCGCCCGCCTCCGGAGCCCGGGCGCCAGGCGGCGTGCCACGGCACGTGCGACAGGTCGCCCATCGGCGTCAGCACCAGCCGGGGCTCCCGCCCCGCCGGCACCTCCCGCCCCAGTGCCGCGAGCACCGGGGCGACGGCCGCGTCCCAGGCCCAGGCGCACACCCGGTCCAACCGCTGGGCCAGCGGGCGGCGCCGGCCCCCGGGCCCGGCGCCCAGGTCGCGCGGCGCGGCCGAGCCGGGCCGTCCGCCGGCGTCGAGCCCGTCGAGTGCCGCCACCGGGTCGAAGCCGCCGAGTCCCCGCCCCGCCGACCCCGGTGCGGCACGGGCGGGGGCCCCGCCCCGGCCCGTCAGGTACTGGCGCAGGGGCTCCGCCGCCTCGTGCAGGCCGGGCAGCGGCGCCACGACGATCCGGCCGTCCGGCAGCACCGCGACCGCGGCCCCGGTCGCCGAAGCGGCGGACGGCCCCCTGGGCGCGGCGAGGAGGTACACCAGGGCATCGCGCCCGAGGTCCCCGAGCGCCGCGGCGATCCGCGGCACCCCGGGCGGGGAGAGCAGCCGGTCCGCTCCGTCGCCGTCCAGGGCGGACAGCGCCTCCAGCACCTCCCGGCGCAGGGCGCTGGGCGGCGTGCCGGCGGCCAGCGCCCGCGACCAGCGGGCGGCCAGGGCCCCGTGCCCGGCCGCGGAGAGCCGTCCCGGCACGGTCCGGGCGGTCGTCGCCGCGTGCAGCACCAGGCCGCGGCAGGCGTCCAGGGCGGCCACCGCCTCGGCCGGAACCCCGTCGGCCAGGCACCAGCGCGCCACGGTCAGCGCGCTGCCGGTCGCCTCGGCGGCCTCGACCGCCGCCTCGGCGGTGCCGGACTGCAACAGCACCGCGTACGCCGTGGACCGCAGCGCCCCGGCGGCGATCCGCCGGCTCTCCGCGCGGTCGGCGGCGTCCCCGCGCAGGCGCAGGGCCGCGGCGAGCAGGAACCCGACCTTCGCCCGCAGGGGGTGCTCCGGCCCGTGGGTCTCCCGGTGGGTCCCGGTCAACAGCTCGATCGCTCCGTCGAGCCGTCCGCGCCGGTGCCGGGGACGGCCCAGCACCGCCTCCGCGCAGCCCAGGAAGCCCAACAGGGCACCCGTCAGCAGCCAGTTCTGGTCACCGGGTGCCGACGCCCGCCGGGCGGCGCGCAGCAGCACCCCGGCCCCGCGCAGTGCCGTGCGGTCACCCGGCGGACGCCCGGCGCTGGTCAGCCAGGAGGTGCCGACCGCGGCGAGCAGCGGGGCGCGGAGCAGGGGCGGCGTCCCCTCGGTCGTGCGGACCAACTCGGCGGCGGTAGCGGGGTCCATCGGGGCGGACGCGGCCGACGGGCTTGCGGTGAGCAGCGCCACCGAGGCGTCCAGGGCGGTCCGTACCGGGTGGTCGGCAGCGAGGCCGAGGTCCTCCCAGCGCACCGCGGCGATCGCCGCGGTGCGCGCCTCGGGGGACGCGCCCGGGGCCAGCGGGCGCAACAGCGACAGGGCGCTGCGCAGCAGTGCGGGGTCCGGCAGTCCCTCGCGGTCGGCGGGGGGCGCCGCCTCCGCGTGGTCCGCCCACTCGGCCAGGGCGCGCAGCCCGGCGGCGACCTCGTCCTGTCCGCCGTTGAGGCAGCCGTTCAACAGGGTGAGGACCGTCTGTAGACCGGCCAGGGCCCGGGCGCCCGCCGGCTGTGTGCCCTCCGGGTACAGGCCCCGGCGCGCGGCGTCCGCGGCCCGGGCCGCCGCGTCCTGGAGCGGGCCGGTGCGCATCGCCCCGTAGTGGGCCAGGGCGACGCTCCTCGCCAGCTCCGCGGTCGGGCGGTCCGCGCCGTCCGTCCGGTCGCACGCCGCCAGCAGGGCGTCCAACCGTTCCCCGGCCAACGCCGTCCGGTCGGGGTCGAGGTCGGGCGAGTACCGCAGCAGGAACATCGCGTGCGCCAGGTGGTGCGGGTCCCGGTCGGCGCCCTCCTGCCAGCGCCGGTAGGACGCGGTCACCTCCGGGACGGGTCCCAGCAGCAGGTCCACGCTGCGGGGCCAGTGCCGCGGTTCGGCCGAGACGGTGGTGCCCCGGGTGGCCGTCGCGCGGAAGCCGGCCGCCGCGGCATCGGTGGTGTCCCCGCCGCCGGCGAGCAGCCGGGCCCGTGCGACGGACCGCAGCAGGTGCGCGGAGAGCACCGGGTCCGGGGCCGTGGTGAGGTCGAGCACGCCGGCCGCGCACCGGGCGGCGGCCAGGAGTTCGGTCGGCTGGTGGGGCGCGCGGTCCAGCAACCCCGCCGCCAGCTTCAGCCGGGCGAGGTGGACGGGGGAGGGGTCGACGCCCCGGTCGCGGAGCGCCCCCTCCAACCGGCGGACGGTCCGCTCCTGTTCCCCGGCGTCGCCGCCGGGCGCCGGGTGGTCCACGAGGAAGCAGACCAGCGTCACCAGGTCCCGGGGGTCCGCCGCCGCGAGGTTCTCCGGGGCGGCGACGAACGCCCGGAGCCGTCCGAGCTCCGCCTCGTCGGCCGGTCGGGCCCCCTCGCGGCACCGGCGCAGGACGGTCGCCCGCGTCCGCAGCCGTACGGAGTGACGGGCCCACTCCTCGTCCCCGGGCGGCGCCGATGCCTCCTCGACCTCGGCCAGCAGCACGTCGACGCGGTCCGGGACGGCCTCCGGGCCCGGCTCCTCGCTCAGCAGCAGCTCCGCCAGGGTGAGGAGCCCGTCCGGCCGCAGGGGGAGGGCGGGGCCGCCCGGGGCGAGAGCGCGCTCCAGCGCGGCACGCGCCAACGCCCGGTCGTAGTCCGCTTGTTCGGGGTCCTCCTCGGCGGCCAGCCGCTCCCGGCAGAGCAGCCCCAACTCCAGCCAGTGCGCCCGGGCCGTCGCCTCCTCTACGGACCGCTGCGCCCGGGTCAGCAGCAGGTCGCGCTCCCACCGCGAGGCGTCGTGGGCGGCCCGCGGGGGCGGCGGCAGCGGGGGCGGGCCGTGCTCGGTCACGAGGGTGTCCCTGGGAGAGTGCCGGTCGGGGTGGATCGCGGACGCCGCGGGCCGTCAGGCCCGGAGCACCACGCCGTGCCGGTCGGTCAGCCGGTGCACCTCCCACCAGGCCACGGCGGTGACCGAGAGGGGCCCGCCGAGCAGGAACAGCAGGGCGAGCGGCAGCGGGCCGGGCGGGAGTCCGGACAGCGCGGCGCCGATCGGGACGAACTCCCACACCAGCAGGGTGGTCAACAGGGCGGGCAGCGCCTGGTGGACGCCACCGGTGCCGAACCCGCTGCGCACGACCACCACGGAGGCGAAGAACGCGAAGGCCAGGGACCACAGCAGCGCGGCCACGCCGGTCAGCCCGACCAGGAAGCCCAGCAGGGCGTTGTCCCCGGTCGCCTCAGCGAGGGCGGAGAACCCGAACACGAGCAGCGGCACCGCGGAGAGGGCGCCGACGTACTGGGCGAAGGTGACCAGCGGGGTGCGCAGTTGGCTCCGCATGCGGGCGTACTCGCCCTCCGAGGCCCATCTCATCAACAGGTACACCAGGAGCGGCGCGGTGACCACCAGCAGCCAGGGCGCGACCAGCAGCCGCGCGGCACCGCCCGCCACCACCTCCTCGTAGTCCTGCTGGGAGCCGTAGGAGAACAGGAAGAGGGAGGAGGCGAGCACGGCGAGCACCGCCCGAAGCCGCTTCACCCGCGCCAGCGGGACGTCGTCGACCGGCCGGTGGGCGTGGGTGAACACGGCGTGCGCCCGGTTCCGCGCCGAGCTGACCAGGGCGTACGAGGTGAGCATCGGGATGCCCAGCGGGACCAGCAGCACGAACGCACTGACACAGCCGGGGACGCGCTGGAACAACTCCCGCACCGAACGCCACTCGCGGTACGGGGGCGCGGGCTCCGGCACGGCGCCGGGCCCCCACCCCTCGCCGGGGACCGGGGCCGGCCCGCCCCAGCCGGGGGGCGGCGGACCCGCCGTCCCGCCGCCCTGGAACGGGCCGGCACCGGGCGGGCCGTAGGGGTTGCCGGACGGTGGGTTCGTACTGGTCATCGTGGCCTCCCAGCGCACCGCCCCGCGACGGGGCGGGCGATGCGGTCGGTACGGGCCGCCCCGGGCGTCCGGGCAGGGGCGCACGGTGGTGCAGGGGGCGGGGCGGTGCGCGACGGAGCACGGCACGGTCTATGGCGCGTTCCGTGCGGTGCGGTGCGACTGCCGCCCCCCAGTGAACCCCAACACGGCGACGGAATAAGCCATTTCTTCGTACCTAACCGGAGGGTGACCCGGATTCGCCCTGCATGTGCCCAAGGCCCGCTGTCAGGCTCGTTCCCATGCAGAAGGTCAACTGCCTCTTCGTGGGGATCGACGCCTACGCCATCCAGCCACTGCGCGGCTGCCGCAACGACATCGCCGCGGCGGAGCGCTGGGTGCGCTCCCTCCCCGACACCCGGGTCGACGTCCGGGTGTTGGCCGATTCCGAGGCCCGGTTGGACGCGGTCGTCGAGGCGATCGACACGCACCTCGGGGCCAGCGGCCCCGGGGACACCGCCCTCCTGTGGTTCAGCGGCCACGGCTCGCGCCGGGCGTGCACGGACGGGCGGGAGGCCACCGGCATGGCCCAGGCCCTGGTCTGCCACGACAGCCAGGGCACGGACGCGGCGGCGCTGACCGACGACGTCCTCGGTGACCTCCTCGACGGGATCGCCGCGACCGGGGCGCACGTGGTCGCCGTCCTCGACTGCTGCTACTCGGGGGGCGCCACCCGGGAGGAGGACCAGGGGGTCCGCAGCGTCCCCTGGCAGCCCTCCTGGGACCGCCGGGCCGAGCGCGGTGCCGGCGCGTCCACGGCGGGGCCCGCCGCCGGTCCCCGCCGCCACGTGCTGCTGGCGGCCAGCCGGCTCGACGAACCCGCCTACGAGACCGGGACCGACCCCGTGCACGGCGTCTTCAGCAGGGCGCTGCTGGACGCCCTCGCCGACCTGGGGCCGGGAGCCTCCTGCCGGGAGGTGCTCGACCTCGCCGCGGTCCGGGCGGACGACGGCACCGGACGGCAGCACCCCACCCTGCACGGGGTGGGCGACCAGGGGTTCCTGAACGGCCGCAGCACGCCCGTCTCCCGGTTCCGCCTGCGCCGCGAACACGGCTGCTGGACGGTCAACTGCGGTGCGGTGCACGGACTGCGCGCCGCCGGCGGCGAGTTCACCGCACGGCTGGCGTCCGGCCGGACGGGCACCGCCGTGGTGCGGGAGGTGTTCGCCGAACGGTCGACGGTCGAGCCCCTGGGCGACCTCGCCGAAGCCCTGGACCCCCGCGGCACCACCCCGGTGGTGCCCTCCGCGCTGGCCTTCCCGCCGGCCGCGGTCACCGTCACCGGCGACCGCGCGTGGGCCGACCCGCTCGCCGCCGCCGTGGCGGCCCACCCCCTGCTCGCCACCAGCGGCGGCGGCACCCCGCTCGGGGTCGAGCTCCACCGGGGCACCGCACGCATCCACGACGAGGTCCGCACGCTGCCCCCGCAGCCGCTCCGGGACGCCGACGACCTGGCCGAGGTCATCGCCTCGCTGGCCCACCTGGCCCAGTGGCACCGGGTGCGCGACCTCACCAACCCCGACCCCTCGCTGTCGGGACTGGTCCACCTCACCGTCGAACCGCTCCGGGGCGGCCGGCGCGAGAGCGTGCTGGGCGAGTCGATCCACGAGTACACGGCCGACGGGCGTCCCCCGCAGGTCCGCATCACCCTGCACAACCGGTCCGACCGCACGCTGTGGTGCACCCTGCTCGACCTGACCGACAGCCACGGCATCGCGCACGAACTGTACGAGGGCGACTTCATCCGCCCCCAGGGCACGGCGCAGGCACTGCGGGGCGACCCGGTCTGGCTCTACCTGCCCGAGAACCGTCCGGTGCGACCCGGCGCCCAGGTCCGGGACTGGCTCAAACTCATCGTGGCGGAGAACGAGTTCGCCCTGGAGCCCCTGCTGCTGCCCCCGCTCGCGCCCGGTGGCGCCCGCGGCAACCGCCCGGCCCCCGAGCCCCTGCTGCGCGTCGCCGCCCGCGACGCCGGGCGCGACGCCGGTCGGCCCGTCACCGATCCGGGCGACTGGGGCACCGCCGACCTCGCCCTGCGCACCGTGGTGCCCGAGCCGCTCGGGTGGTGAGCCGGCCCCAGCGCCGGGTCAGGCCGGGGCGGGGGCCACCCGGGCCCCGTAGCCCAGGAGGACCTGGTTCAGCCACCGCTCGCCCCGCGGCGACGCGAAATCGATCGGCGGCGTCGGGGCCGGCTCCAACACCCCCTTCGGACAGCGGTCCTCGAACAGCACGGCCACCCGGTCGGCGGGCTCCCGCTTCGAGGGCCACACGAAGCCCTGCGCCCAGGGCGCGGCCCGCTCGCGTATCCAACGCGCCCAGTCCCGGGTCTGCGGGTACTCCGGGTGCTCCGCGTGGATCAGCCACGAGTCCTGCCCCACCGCGGCGAGGTCGCCGCCCGACATCAGCGACACCACCTCGACGTCCGTGGACAACCGCAGGACGGAGAGGCTGCGCCGGGCCACCGCGACCCGCGGCACCAGACGGAGCCCGCCGTCGGGCGCGAAGGGCAGCGACCTCAGCAGCACCTCGCTCACCGCGGAGCCCACGCCGAAACCGGCGTACAGGAACCCGAAGGGCGCGCGGGGCGTGCCGTCGAACCGGCCGCCCCCGTACAGCTCCTGCGCCGGGACCGGGTTGAACGCCGAGGCGGACCGGTGGGAGGCGTGCACCCGGTACACCAGGGTGCCGGCGGGCAGGGTCGCCCGGTGCGGAACGCCCGGCGGGGCGGCGGGCGGCGGCTGGTTGGGCACCTCAGTCCTCCTCCGCCCCGCCCGCGGCGGCGGCCGCCGCCCACAGCGCGGCCTCCCGACCGGTTCCCAACAGCGCCGCGGGCGGTTCCCCCCACCACGGGTGCTCCGAGAGCCACCAGTCGGCGGAGCCCCACGGGTCCTCGGCCGCCCCCAGGAGCCCGTTCACCCGGACCACGAGCTCCCGGGGCACGCCCCCGGCGGTGAACTGGAACGCCGGGTAGCGACGCCGTCCGCGGGCGTCCGACAGGGCGATCAGCAGCCCGTGGGCCGGGTCCGCTCCGCCCGCGGCCACCTGCTGGGCGGACAGCGAGGGGGCGCTCAACAGCCGTTCGCGGACCGGCCCGAGGAGCGGTCCCACCATCGGGTTGCCGTCGACGACCAGCATGCACAGGTCCAGGGCGTCGAAGCCGGCGGCCACCGCGTCCGGCGGCCCGGAGAGCCGGGAGGGGTCCGGGTCCGGACGCAGCCGGGCCGCCTCCTCCTCGGGCAGGGCGGCCAGCACCAACCGGACGGCCCGCTCGGCCAACTCCTCCCGTGCGGCGCCCTCGGTCCGCAAGCCGGCCAGGAGCACGCCGAGTTCCCGCCGCACCGACGGGGGGAGCCGGTGCGCCAGCAGCTGCCAGCGGGCGGCGAACGAGCCCAGCAGTTCCCAGGAGCTCACGGTGCCGCCTCCCGCACCACCCGGTCGCAGCCGGAGACGCCCCGCCCCTCGGCGTCCGCCACCAGCCGACCGCCCAGCACCTGCAACACCGTCGCCGCGACCGCCGGCCGACGCATCACGAGGTGCACCTCGCGGCCCGTCGCGGCGGCGCGGGCCAGGGTCGGCCACAGGGCGCTCGCGCTCTCCCGCGCCGGCAGCCCGCCCCGCCCGGCCCCCAGCAGGCTGAAGCAGAGCGAGCGCAGCGACGGTTCGAACGAAGGGGCTTCGCGGTCCATCAGGTCGAGGGCAGCGGCGGCGGCGGCGACCACGTCCCGCGGCAGGACGTCGTAGTCGTTGGAACCGGTGCGGGGGATGGCCACCGCCGCGTGGTAGATCCGACGCACGCCCTGTCGGCCCAGGGCACCCGGCTCGGTGGGGACGACCGTCCCCGGATCGACCGGGTGGGTCAGGCCGTGCCGCCGCCGCCAGGCGGTCAGGCCCTCCTGGACCGCGTCCCGCAGCACGGTGCCCGCCGGGTCCCGCACGGCGGCGGCGCGCCGCAGGGCGGCCGACACCGAGCCCTTGTACACGGCGGGCAGCTCCAGATGGGTGTTGGTCGGGGCCACCAACACGTCCACCCCGCGGACCAGTTCCACCGGATGGACGTGCAGCAGCACCCGCGCCCGGTGCCCGCCTCCGCGCAGCTCGACCCACTGGTGCTGGAGGTCCGGCGCCGGCAGCGCGGCGGCCCGCTCGTCGCCGCGGCTCCGGCCGTCCGCCCCGTGTCCGGCGAGCCAACACACCCGCTCCGCCACCTGGCCGAGGACCACCAACTCCTGGAACTTGCGGAACCGTTCGGTGCTCACCCCGTAGACCCGGGCGGCCAGCCGCCGCCGATCGGCGGCCGGCCGGCCCCGCAGGGCCGGCCGGATGCCCAGCGAACACTCGGCGGCCTCCCGCAGATCGCCCTCGCCGAGCAGTTCCACGGCGGTCCGCAGCACTCCCTCGACGGCCAACGGCCAGGCCACCGGGTCGCGTTCCGAGGCGCCGACCGCGGCGCGGCGCAGCATCGGGACCTCCAGTTCGCGCAACCGGGTCAGCCCCTCGCGGCGCACCGTTCTGATTTCGGCCAGCATTGACGCCGGGTCGAGGGACTCCTCGATCGCCCATCGCATGTCCCCATCGTGGCACGGCGGTTGGGGGAACGCGACGGGCTTGCGGTTCCCGACCGAGCCGCCCCGCCCCCGCGGCGCCGGCCGGAGGGCGGTGCCGCGGGCGGCACGGATGCCCGGGAGCGGCGGGGGCGACACCCGGGGCGGACACCGGTTCACCGGTGGCCCTGAGGTCGCTTTCACGCCAGGACGATCCTCGTGCGTCCGTGCGTGCGTTAGGGAAGGGAGCTCTGCACCTAGGGCGGTGAGTGCCCTCGGGGCGGCCGCGCGCTGCCGTCCTCCCGGGCGGCGCCCTCAGGGACGGTGGTGACCGCTGAGGAGTTCGACCCCGCGCAGCAGCGCGGAGTGGTCGAGGGCCGCGTCTCCGCGCGCCACGGCGGACGCCAGGAGCTGCGCGGTGACCCCTCCGAGGGGGAGGGCCGCGCCGAGGGCGCGGGCCGTGTCGAGGACGATGCCCATGTCCTTGTGGTGCAGCCCCAGGGCGAAGCTGGGCGTGTAGTCGCGGTGCAGGAAGTTGTCCTTCTTGCGGGTGAGGACGTTGGACCCGGCGAGACCGCCGCTCAACACGTCGAGCGCGGCTTCGAGGTCCACCCCCGACTTCTCCAGGAACACCACGGCCTCCGCGCACGCCTGCATGGTGACCGCGAGGACGAGTTGGTTGGCGGCCTTCACCGTCTGGCCGAGACCGTGGGCGCCACAGTGCGTGACGGTCCTGCCGAGGGCTTCGAAGACCGGCTTGGCCTCCTCGAAGTCGTCGGCCTCCCCGCCGACCATGATCGACAGGGTGCCTGCGACGGCCCCGGCCTCGCCACCCGCGACCGGAGCGTCCAGAACGCGGACCCGCCGTTCGGCCGCGGTGCCGGCCAGCCTGATCGAACTCCGCGGAGCGATGGTGGACATGTCGATCAGCAGGGCCCCGGGCCGGGCGTTGGCCAGTATCCCCTCGGGGCCGTAGGCGACCTCCTCGACCTCGGGGGCGTCCGGGAGCATGGTGATCACCACATCGGCCCCGCGGACCGCCTCGCCCACCGTCGCGGCGGTCCGGCCGCCCGCCGCGAGCAGGGGCCCAGCCTTGCCGGCGCTGCGGTTCCAGCCGCGCACGGTGTGGCCGGACGCGCAGAGGTTGACGGCCATGGGGCTGCCCATGGTGCCGAGGCCGAGGAAGCCGATCGTCTTCACGGCGGAGCTCCTTCGCGGGTGGTGACGGAGGGGGAGCACGGACGGGCCCGGCGAGGCGTGCTCGCCGGGCCCGGCGTGGTGGTCGCCCCGCCCCGCCCCGGGGGAGCGGGGCGGGGCGGGCAGGACCGACGGCACCGGTGGCCGCCGGTCCGGAACGCGACCCGTGGCGCTTCGCGCCTCAGAAGTTGAGGTCCAGCGCCTTGACCTTGTCCCGCTTGCGGTCCGGGTGGCTGTCGGGGAACACGAAGCAGCGGGTGTTCCGGAGCTTGTTGTCCTCGACCTTGGCCGTGGAGAAGATCACCACCGGCACGCGGGCCCCCTTGTTGAGGAAGTCGGCGCGGAAGTCGATGATCGGCGCGTCCTCGCCCCAGCGGCCCAGGAAGTCCTCGACCACGTCCTGGTCGGCGTAGATGCGGCGGATGTGGTGCCCGACGTAGGAGTCCGGCTGCTCGCTCGCCCCGACGATGGCGATGTCCTTCCAGTTCGCGTGGGCGACCGTGCCGTCCTCCTCGATCAGGTGGATGGCGACCGGGCAGTGGTCGTAGTACGCCCGGATCAGCTCGACCGCCTCCTCACCGACCGGCAGGTAGGACTCCTTGGGCTGGTCCACCTGCCGGATCCACGCCTGCGCGGTCGAGGAACCCTCCCCCGCCGTGGGCGAGGGCGTCGGGTGCGTGGTGATCGGCCGCAGGGCCCAGAAGCCGTGGGTGGCGCCGTTGACCTCGCCGAAACCGAGGTTGGCGTACCCGGCAGCGAAGTCGGGGTGCGCGAAGGCGACCTCGCGGTTCTCCACCGGCGCCCCGGCCGTCAGGAGCGCGTCGTGGTCGTCGACGCCCAGGACGCCGGCGAGCGGGGTGCCGACCGCGGCACCGTTCCCCAGGAGTTCCGTGGCGGCCTTGTTGGCCAGCACCACGGCGCCCGAGGCGTCAGTGACCAGCATGCCGGGAGAGGCCCAGTTGAAGAGGTCGAGGAGCTGTACGGAAGAAGGGTAGCTGGACATGGTCTGCCTGCCTTTCTCGCGGTTACAGAACCTTGCGGCTGTAGTTGAAGATCTGACCGGTGGGTCCGTTCGACGGGAACTCGGCGATGGTGACGATCCACTCCGCCACGGTGCGCGGAGACTTGAGCCAGTCCGTCTTGAACCCCGCGTTGACGGCGCGGATGAGCTGCTCGTTGACCTCGCCGTCCAGCCCGGCCATGGTCATGGCGGTCGCCACGGGGCCGGGACGCACTTCGTTCGCCACGACGCCCCGGTCGGCGAACTCGACCGAGCACGCCCGCATCAGGGTGGTCATCGCGGCCTTGCTGGCGGCGTACGCCCAGCGTTCCGGCCGGTAGCCGTTGGCCAGGCTGGCCCCGACGAACGTCAGCGAGCCGCCACCGCCCGCCCCGAGCGACGGCGCTGTCGCCTGGACCAGGTTGAGGGCCGTGTGGACGTTGGACTCGTAGGCGTCGGCCGCCACCCGCCACTCGACCTTGACGAGGTCGGCCGGATCGGGCGAGGCGCCCGCGTTGAGCACCACGGCGTCGATCCCGTTCCCGGTGGTGCCGGCCACGGACCCGAGCGCGGCCCGCACGGCATCGGCGTCGCGCAGGTCGGCGACGAGGTCGAGGTACCGGTCCTGCTCCGCGAGGGCCGGATTGCCCCGGCGGGACAGACCGACGACGGTGTACTCACGGCGGAGGAACTCCGCGGCCACCGCCGCCCCGATCCCGGACGAGGTGCCGGAGACCACGGCCACCCGGGTGGCTCCCGCGCCCATCAGCCGGCCTGGAAGACGGCCGTGTCGATGGCCGTGAGCGTGCGCATCGACTCGATGTTGATCACGTCCGGTTCCAGCTTCTGCCCGTGGAGGCGTTCTATCTCGATCACCATCTGGACGAACTGGAGACTGGTCACCGTGCCGGACTGGATCAGATCGGTGTCGTCCTGGATGTCGAGCGGCTCCTCGTGCAGGTCGCCGAGCCACTTGCGCAGCATGACAATCTTGCTTTCCACAGTGCCCTCTTCCCGTTACCTGGTCAGGAACTCGACGGAGAAATCGGTGGGGTGGGAGAACGACTGGCTCTCCATGCCGAGCCGGTCACGAGTGATCACCACGTCCGAGCAACGCCGGACGACCTCTTCGACGAGCAGGGAGAACTCCGCCTTCGCGAGCATCGCCCCCGGGCAGGCGTGCGCCCCCACGGCGAAGGGGACGGACCCCTTCCTGCTCCGGTCGACCTGGAAGCGGTCGGGGTGCTCGAAGACCCTCGGGTCGCGGTTGGCGCCCGCCACCGAGGCCAGCACCGCCGAATGCCGCGGCACCGGCACGCCCTGCACCGTCAGGTCCTCGCTCGCGAACCGGACGACCGTCTGCACGGGCGGGTAGAGCCGGAGGGTCTCCTCGATGTAGTCGTCCCGGGCCGCCTCGTCGTGCAGTTCGTCCAGACCGAAGACGCCGCGCCCCATGCAGTACACGAGGGAGGTGATGAACGCGCTGCTCGTCTCGGTGCCGGCCAGGAAGAACAGCAGGGCCGTCGAGCGCACCTCGCCGTCGGTCAGCGAGATGCCCTTGCGGTCCCGGGTCCGCTCGATCGTCGCCAACAGGGACCGGGGGCCCGCGGACCCCGCCACCCGCTGCTCCTCGACCAGTTGCAGCAACTCGGCGACGTTGGCGTGCGTCTGGGCGGTCTCCTGAGTGGGGTAGTCGAGGAGCCGGGCCAGCGGGCGGGTCAGCTGGTGGAACCGCTCCTCCAGGGAGGTGTCGATGCCGAGGATCGTGCACACGATGCCGTATGGCACCCGGTGGGCGAAGGTGCGGTGGAAGTCGGCGGTCTCGACGCCCGCGATGCCGTCGACCAGTTCGCGGATCAGGCCGGGCATCAGGGCGCGCTTGTACTCCTCGATGCGTCCCGCGGAGAGGATCGGTGCCAGGAGCGCACGGAACGCCCGGTGGCTCGGTCCGTCGGCGTCGAGGACGTTGGGACCGAAGGCGCGTGCGCTGGCCTTGAGCGGGTGCTCGGCCACGATCGCGGGGTGGGCGAGGGCCTCCTGCACGGCCGCGTTGCCCGTGACGGCGAACAGCCCGTCGTCCAACCGGTGCACGTCGGTGCCGCTCGGCAACAGCCGGTACCAGTACGGCTGTGACAGCAGGCGCGCCGGGGCGGCCGCCGCCGCTACCGCGGACATGTCGCCCGCCCCCCGACGCCCAGCCCGGCGATGCCCGTCACCAACCGCATCGCGGTGTGCCATTCGGCGGGGGAGAGCCCCAGGGGGCCCGGTGGAACGTAGCGGGCGGTCAGTGCCCCGACCTGACCGTCGCGCCCGTGGACCGGGCAGTGAAAAAACGTTTCCCCTTCGGTCTCGTCGGGCGGTGCGGAGGAGGTGGTGGCCGCGCCGAGTGTCAGGTCCCCGAGGCGGACGGCCACGTCCGGGGCGAAGTTCCGCCGGATGAGTTCGAAGGCGAGCCGCAGGCGCTCGTCCGGGTCGTCCTCGGTCGCGTACCGGTCGAGGAGGGCGTTCGCCGCCTCCAGGACCCGCTCGATCCGCCGCTTGCTCTGGATGGCTTCGAGCGCAACGGAGAATCTCTCTTCCGTGACGTTCTGTGTGCTCAATGTGATTCCTTTGCTGTGCGCAGTTTCTGGCACGTGCGATGAGGGAATCCGAGCGGGTCTCAGGAACTGTAGCCGAAACGAGCAGAGAGCTCCCGCTTGTTTATCTTGGTGTTTTCCAGGAGCGGCATCGAGGAAACGAAATGAACCTTGGCAGGCACCATGTAGGCGGGCAGCGTTTCCCTCAGCCGCTCCCGCGCTTCCCGTTCGGTGATGACCTCTGCCGGCTTTTCGGCGAACAGAATGATGCGCGGCGTTCCGCTGCGATCGGGAATGGGGAGGGCGACCGATCGCGCACTGCCCAGGGCGTGGATCGCCGACTCGATCTCGGCCGGCTCGATCCGGTGCCCGGAGATCTTTATCTGGGTGTCCTTGCGTCCCGCGAAGTGCAGGACGCCGGAGTCGTCGAGTCGGCCCAGGTCGCCGGTCAGGTAGACCGGGACCTCTTCCGGGTCCGCCCCGGTGGTCGAGACGTTCCGGAAGGCGGCGGAGGTCTGCGCCGGTGCGTTCAGGTATCCGAGGGCGAGCCCCGAACCGCCGATCGCGATCTCGCCCGTCTCGCCCCGCGGGACCGTGGTGCCGTCCCGCACGACGTGCAGTTCGGTGCCGGGCACGGGCAGCCCGGCCGGGATGCCGGACGCCCGCTGCGTGTCGTCCTCGGTGATGCGGTGGACCGTGGCGAACACGCAGGACTCGACGGGGCCGTAGCCGTTGTACAACTCGATGTCCGGGTGGGCGTCGAGGAACTTGCGGCAACTCGCCGGAGACGGCCGGTCCCCGCCCAGGAGCACCGCACGCAGACCGCGCAGGCAGTCGATGTCCCCGCCCGCGATCACGTCGAAGAGCGAGGGCGTGAGGAAGAGGTGGGTGGCGCCCGCGTCGCGGACGTACGTGCGGATCGCGGGCGGGAGCAGGAGGTCGTCCTGGTGCGTGACGGCGGTTCCGCCGTTCAGCAACATGCTCCACAGCTCCAGGGTGAAGGCGTCCCAGGCGACCGCCGCCGCGTGGATCATCACCGGACGTTCGCCGAAGTCCATGAAGCCGTGCGGGGTGAACAGCCTGGTGGTGGCCCGGTGCGGGGACATGACGGCCTTGGGGCTGCCGGTGCTGCCCGAGGTCCAGAAGAGCGTGGCGCAGGAGTCCGGCGACACCTCGGGCAGGTCCACCGGCCTGGTGCCCGAGGCCGTCCCGCGCAGCGCGTCGAAGGTGGTGTGGTCGATGCCGGCCCCGTCGAGGAGGGCGGCGCCCGAGGCGTCCGTGAGCACGACCGGGGACCGCATGTCGTGCAGGAGCCGGGCGGTGCGGGACGCCGGCCACCGCGCGTCCAGGACGCCGTACGCGCCGCCGGCCATGAGGATGCCGAGGAGCGCTGCGGCCAGCTCCGGCGACCTGCGGGCCACGACGGGAACGATGCTGCCGGGCCGTACGCCGAGTCCGACCAGGTGGCCGGCGATCCTCCGGGACTCGGCGGCGAGCTCCGCGTAGGTCACCGTCCGGTCGGAGGAGACGACGGCGGCGCGGTCCGGGAACTCCCGTGCGACGTTTCCGAACGCGTCGTGGACGGTGGTCTCCGGAGTTCCCCTTCCGTACACACTGCTCTGCACGATCCGTCCCCCAGTGGTCGCTGACGATCGACGGGTCATTCCGACGGGTTCTCGTCGAACACCATGGACGACGGGACGAGGGAACCGGGTGCGAGGTCGAGCCGCGGGGGAGCGGAGAACTCCAGGAGGACGGCCCCCTCCGCTCCGACGAAGGTGGCCGTGTGGCGCTTCCGGGCCGGGATGTAGGCCACGTCGCCGGCGTTGAGCTCGTACTCCGTCCCCTCGCAGACGAAGCGGATGGATCCCTCGGTGACCACGACCCACTGTTCGTTCTCGTGCCAGTGCGGCGGGAGGTTCAGGTCTCCGGACTGGTCGGCGACGACCTTCAGGCAGGACATCTCCTGGCCGAAGGTGAATCGTCTCGACAGTGCGATCCCTTCTGCCTTCAGCTCTTCGTGCTCATCCCAGTCGATCTTCATTCGGACTCCCGTTTTCTTCGACGCGCGGATTACATGCATCGGACCTTATGGGTCTGTGTGCAATTGCTTTGGTCGAGCTTTTTCGGGTCCGTGATGAACGGTACGTAGTGGTGGTGCCGACTTCAATAGCCATCTCATATTCTGGGCAAGAGTTGACGGCTCAATCATTATTTCTCTTGAGAGATGGCCGAGATTCTCATTGCCTGCCGATATTTTCTTTCTCGGTCAACTCCGACGACAGCGGGGGAGGCGAGTCCAGTACGCGGTCGGGGAGCCTGAGCGACAGGAGGACGGGCACGGCGAAGATGAGGAGCAGGGCGGAGAAGGCGGACCTCAGGCCGCTGGAATCGGCCAACCAGCCGAATGCGGGGGAACACAGGCCGCCCGCCGCCATCGCCAACCCCAGGGTCAGGCCGCTGGCCGTGCCGGGGCGGTGCGGGAGGTAGTCCTGCGCGAGGGTGACCTGGGCGGCGAAGGGGAGGAACATCGCTGCGCCGAAGAGCGTGGCGCTCAGCACCAGGACCGGGTACGTCGGCGCCCAGGCGATGCCGAACAGGGCCGGGAGCGCCGTCAGGTAGCCGAGCCGCACCGAGGTCATCCGTCCGTACCGGTCGCCCACCCAACCGCCCAGCAGGGTGCCCACGGCCCCGGCCGCGGTGTAGGCGGTCAGCACGGCGGCGCCCGCTGCCGCGGACCCGCCCAGGTCGCGTTGGGCGTACAGGGACACCAGTGTGGTGACGGTCACGAAGGGGACGGACCAGCCGATGATGACGACCACCAGGCGGCCGAAGGCGGACCAGTCGTCGGTCCGCGGTGCGCCGTCGGCCGCGGACTTCGCCGACGCGACGGCGGTCAGTGCGGGCGCCTCGGTGTGGCCGTGCCGCCGCATCCACGGCCCCTTGAGGGCCCACAGCACCGCCATGACCAGTGCGGGGGCCGCCAGGAGGTAGCTGCCGTCGAAGCCTGCCGAGCCGATCACCAGCGTGACCAACGGGGGTGCGAGGGCCCCGCCGACCGTCCCGCCGACGGAGAAGACGCTCATCGCCTTCTGGGAGGAGCCCCCGGCGGCGCGCGCCTGGCTCGTGGCGGGCGGGTGGTAGGCCGCGATGCCGATGCCGGCCAGCGCCACGCAGATCCAGGTGATCAGGTAGCTCTGCGCCAGACCGGCCGCGGCCACCCCCAGGCCGGCGGTGGTGAACCCGGCCGGCACCAGCCAACTCCGCGGTTTCCGGTCGGAGAGGACGCCGAACAGGGGCTGGAACAGGCTGGAGAGCCCGCTCGACGCGAAGGCCAGACCGGACACCGCGGCATAGCTGTAGTGGCGCTCGGACATCAGGAACGGCAGCAGCGCGGGGATCGCGCCCTGGTACAGGTCGTTGACCGCATGGGTGCCGGTCAGGAAGCCGAGTTGTCCCTTTTTCATGAAAAGTCTGTTCCGTTCGGAGGTGGCGAGATCGAAAACCACTCAGGTGCTCAGGTCCTCAGAGGTGTTACTTTAGCGAGTGCCGCGGAGCACGGAAAGTCCGCACCGACAAGGGGTGTTGGGTTCCACGCACGCATGACGCGCCCCTGTCCGTCGCCACCCGAACGAGTGATCGCGGCCTGACCCGTCAGGCGATCCGCCCCACTGCCGCCGACGGGTCTTCCCCACCCGAAGAGGCATCACCCCCGAGGAGTTGCTGATGAGCATCACGACCGGCGTCCGGGTGTCAGAAGGGCTTGTCGCACTGGAGGAGGAGCCGACACGACTCGCCGAGACGCTGGACCGCATCCACGTCCGATGGGCCCGAGGAGCGGGCGCGGTCCCCCTGACCGTTCCGCCGCTGTTGCCGGTCACCGACCTGTCCGTGCTCGACGTCTACCGGAACTTCCCCCACCTCGCCCTCGTCTCCTCCGCCCTGGATACCGCCGGGAACGACCGGATCGAACGGGAGGCCGCATCGGGCGCCTTCCCTCCGGCCTCGCTCGGTCCGGCGGACCTGGCCCTCCCGTCCAGCGCCTGTTACGGGGTGTACCTCCACTACCGGAACCGGCAGCTGTCCCGGGAGGTCGAGTTGGTGACCCTGCAAGGACAGTGCTTCCGCAACGAGAGCCACTACGACGGGATACGACGTCTGAAGGCGTTCCGGATGCGCGAGGTGGTGGCGTTGGGGACCCCGGAACGCGCCGCGGCCCACCTCGACCACTCGGCGTGGTTCCTGGACGCGCTGGCCGGTGAGATCGGTCTGCCGCTGGAACGCCGCGTGGCCTCGGACCCCTTCCACGACCGGGCCGGCGCGCGCGCCGCCTTCCAGCAGATCGTTCCGGTCAAGCACGAGTACGTCTACAAGGACCTGGCGATCGCCTCCGTGAACACCCACCACACCTTCTTCGGCGAACGCTGCGCCATCTCGTTGGCCGGCGGGGGCCCGGTCTCCACCAGTTGCGTCGGCTTCGGCGTCGAGCGGTGGTTGCACGCCCTCGCGGACCACTTCGAGGGGGACTGGGAACGGGCCCGCGGGGCCGTCGAACGGGCCGCGGAACAGCTGACCTGAGCGGACCGGTCGCGGTCGGTGCACCCCGGAGTGCGGGCGCCGACCGCGACCCGGCATCAGTCGGCGGGCGGTCCGACCGAACGCCTCGCCCGCACGTTCCACCGGCCGTCGACGCGGGTGAGCCGGACGGGGTGGTCGAAGCACGCGCTCACCCGGTCGCTGGTCAGGACCTCGTCGGCGGTGCCGGAGGCGAGGCAGCGCCCGTCGCGCAGCAGCATCACATGGGTCGTGCCCGGGGGGAGCTCCTCCAGGTGGTGGGTGACCAGGACGGAGGCGAGTTCCGGGTGGGCGCGTTGCAGCGTGTCGAGCCGGTCGATGAGTTGCTCCCGGCCGGCGACGTCCAGACCGGTGGCGGGCTCGTCGAGCAGCAGCAGCCGGGGACTGGGCATCAGCGCCCGGGCGATCAGCGTGCGCCCGCGCTCCCCCTGCGACAGGGTCGGCCAGCGTGCGCCGACCCGGTCGGCGAGCCCGAGCAGGTCGATCAGCCGGTCGGCCGTCGTCCTCTGCGCGGGCGTCGGCTCCCAACGCGGCACCCGCTCGGTGGTGTTGGTCAGCCCGGTCAGCACCACGTCGCGGACCCGCAGGGGCGAGCGCAGGTCGTGGCGCGGGTTGACGTGGCCGACCAGGGAACGGAGCTGGCGCAGGTCCACCCGCCCCAACCGGTGGCCGAGCACCTCGACGGTGCCGCGGGTCGGATGGGTGAGCGCACCGAGGAGGCTGAGCAGGGTGGTCTTGCCGGCGCCGTTGGACCCGAGCAGTGCCCAGTGCTCGCCGGCCCGCACCGTCAGCGACATCTCGCGCAGGATGGGGTTGCCGTCGCGGACGACCTCCGCGTCCTGCACCCGGAGTACGGGGAGCGCGTTCACGAGTCGGGGTGTCCCACCCGGTTGACGGCGGCCATCACGGCGTGGACCGAGGCGGTCAGGACCGAGGTGTCCCAGCCGGCGCCCCAGCGGGTGACGCCGTTGACGCGGCACTCGACGTAGGCGACGGCAGGGCTGTCCGGGCCGCTGGTGGTGGAGTGCTCGCTGTAGCCGAGCACGTCGATGTCGATGCCCAGGGTGCGCAGGGCGTCCGCGAGGGCGGCCAGCGGCCCGTTGCCGGTGCCCCGGCAGGTCCGCTCCGCACCGTCCACGTGCAGGACGCCGGTGAGGTGGTGCTCGCCCGGGCGGGGTTCCGTGGCGCTCCAGGAGTCCAGGCGGACCGGCCCGTCGAGGGCCGGGGAGAGGTAGGTGGTGCGGAAGAGCTCGAACAGTTCCTTGGGGGAGAGCTCCTGACCGGTGGTGTCGGTGGTGCGCTGCACGGCGCGGGAGAAGTCGGGGCGCATCGCCTGGGGCAGGTCCAGGCCGTGGTGGGTGCGCAGCAGGTGGGCGATGCCCCCCTTGCCGGACTGGGAGTTGATGCGGATGACGGCCTCGTAGGTGCGGCCGATGTCCGCCGGGTCGATGGGCAGGTAGGGCACTGACCACGGGGCCAGTTCCACGGGCAGGCCCGCCTCGGCAGCCTGCTTGGCGTGGTGGGTCAGGCCCTTGGAGATCGCGTCCTGATGGGTGCCGGAGAAGGCCGTGTGCACCAGGTCGCCGCCGTAGGGGTGGCGGGGGTGCACCGGCAGCCGGTTGCAGTGCTCCACCACCTCGCGCACGGCGTCGATGTCGGAGAGGTCGACCATCGGGTTGACGCCCTGAGCGTGCAGGTTCAGGGCGAGGGTGACCAGGTCGACGTTGCCGGTGCGTTCCCCGTTGCCGAACAGGCAGCCCTCCACGCGCTGGGCGCCCGCCAGGACGGCGAGTTCGGCGCAGGCCACGCCGGTGCCGCGGTCGTTGTGCGGGTGGACGGAGAGGATCACGGACTCGCGGCGCGCCAGGTGGCGGTGCATGTACTCGATCTGGTCCGCGTACACGTTGGGGGTGGCGATCTCCACCGTCGCCGGCAGGTTGTGGACCACCGGCCGGTCGGGGCTGGCCTCCCACAGTTCGGTGAGGCCGTTGCACACCTCCAGGACGAAGTCCGGTTCGGTGAGGTTGAAGACCTCGGGGGAGAACTCGAAGCGGATGTCGGCGCCGGGGCGGGCCTCGGCACCGCGCAGGACGTGGGTGGCGGCGTCCCGGATCAGTCGGTGCACCTCGTCCCGGGAGCGGCCCAGGACGACGTTGCGCCAGGTGGGTGCGGTGGCGGTGTAGAGGTGCACGAGGGTGCGGGGCAGACCGACGACGGAGGCCAGGGTCCGGTCGATCAGATCGGCGCGGGCCGCGGTGAACACGGAGACCGTCACGTCGTCGGGGACCGCACCGCTCTCGGCCAGGTGCCGTACGAAGTCGAAGTCGGTCTGACTGGCGGACGGGTAGCCGACCTCGATCTCCTTGAAGCCCATGGTGACCAGGAGGTCGAAGAACCGGCGCTTGCGCGCGGTGTCCATGGGCTCGGCGAGCGCCTGGTTGCCGTCGCGCAGGTCGACCGGCACCCACAGGGGGGCCCGTTCGAGGTTCCGGGACGGCCAGGTGCGGTCCGTCAGGGGGAGGGCGACCCGTTCCTGCACGGGCAGGTAGCGCTGGTGGGGCATGGCGCTCGGGCGCTGGGGGTTCCAGCGCGGAGCGTCCGCCGGAAGGTCGCCGGAGGGGGTGCGCAGGGTGGGGAACGTCGTGCCGGAGAAGGGGAATTCCATGATGCGGGAGCTTCTTTCGGTCGGTCACCACACGACCGGCGCAGCCCGGCACCCGCTGCGGGGTGCCGGTCGCTTCAGACCCCGCAGCGGCAACCGAGGAGGAGCCCGTGCTGCAGCATGCGGGTACAGTAACGACAACTCAGCTCCTCAGACAACTCAAGGGGTGCGGGAAGGTGAATTTCACATGTCACTAGGTGCTTTGCGGCCGTCACCCTTGGTCGAGCAGGCCACGGACCATCTGCGCGAGCAGATCACCGACGGCGAATGGGGCGTGGGGACGAAGCTGCCCGGTGAGAGCACCCTGGCCAAGTCGCTGGGGGTGGGGCGCTCGACCGTCCGGGAGGCGCTGCGGGCCCTGGCCGGTGCCGGGCTGGTGCAGGCGCGTCAGGGGGCGGGCGTCTTCGTGATCGCCACCGAGCCCAGGGAGAACTGGTCCGCCCAGCTCCGGCAGGCGGCCATCACCGACGTCTACGAGGTCCGGATGCTCATCGAGGTCGAAGCGGCGCAGTTGGCCGCGCGACGCCGGACCGACCACGACGTGGTGGCCCTGCTCGACGTCCTGGCCAAGCGTCGCGAGGCGGCGCAGCAGGGCAACGCCGAGTTCGTCGTGGCGGACATCGCCCTGCACCGAGCGGTGGTCGCCGCGGCGCACAACCCGGTGCTCACCGGCCTGTTCACCGAGTTCATACCCGTACTGCAACAGCGGTTGCTGGACCTGGTGGAGCTGTTCAACCTGCGCTTCGACGACCCGAACCACGGCGAGGAGGGGCACGCCGCACTGGTGGAGGCCGTCGTGCAGGGGGACCCCGAGGCGGCCGGGCAGGCACTGCGCGACGAACTCGAACGGACCTTGGAGCTGTTGCGCTCGCTCTGATCCGCCGCCGTGCGCCCCGCTCCCGCGGCGTGTGGTCCGCATCACCACGCGGGATGCCGGCCGGTCGGTTCGCCCCATGGTCGCGCCCCGTAGGCTGACCCGCAGCAGTCGGTTCGCCCCGCCCGCCAGGCGGGGTGTCGCAAGAGGGAACCCGGTGGGAATCCGGGACTGCCCCGCAGCGGTGAGTGGGAACGACCGCCGTCATACGCACTGGGTCCGAGGTACCGGACCTGGGAAGCGACGGCCAGTAGGTGTCCGCCGGAAGGTTCCGGCGGGCGCGCCCGCGAGTCCGAAGACCTGCCGACCGCCCGCGCGCGGACCGTTCCGCGCGTGGACATCCCGGTGACCTCGAGGGCGGGTCGGCGCACACACCAGACGGAACGGCCGTGCTCCTGCGCACGGGTCGTCGCCGTCCGGTTCGTCGTTCCTTCGCGTTCTCGTCCCGTCCCCGGGACCCCAGGGATCCATCTCGCGAAGGAGATCTCCGTGACAGCGAACTCCGCAGCCGCGGCAGCACGGGCCACCGTGTACGGCTACCCCCGCCAGGGCCAGCACCGGGAACTGAAGAAGGCGATCGAGGGGCACTGGAAGGGTCGGGTCACCGCCGACTCGCTCCGTGCCACCGCCGCCGAACTGCGCGCCGCACACTGGCGCGCCCTGGCCGCCGCCGGCATCGACGAGGTCCCCACCGGGGACTTCTCGTACTACGACCACGTCCTCGACACCACCGTCATGGTGGGTGCGATCCCCGAGCGGCACCGCGCCGCCGTCGACGCCGATCCGCTCGGCGGCTACTTCGCGATGGCCCGCGGCACCCAGGACGTGGCGCCGCTGGAGATGACCAAGTGGTTCGACACCAACTACCACTACCTGGTCCCCGAACTCGGACCCGACACGGTCTTCACGGCGAACCCGGCCCAGCAGGTCGCCGAGTTGAAGGAGGCCCTCGCCCTGGGCCTGACGGCCCGGCCGGTCCTGGTCGGCCCGATCACCTACCTGCTCCTGGCCAAGCCGGCCCCCGACGTGGCCGGCGACTTCGACCCGTTGACCCTGCTGGACCGTCTCCTGCCGGTGTACGCCGAGGTCCTCGCCGACCTGCGGGCGGCCGGCGCGCAGTGGGTGCAGGTGGACGAGCCCGCCCTGGTCCAGGACCGCACCCCGGCCCAACTCGACGCCGCCGCCCGCGCCTACCGCGACCTCGGCGCCCTCACCGACCGCCCGAAGCTGCTGGTGGCCTCGTACTTCGACCGGCTCGGCGAAGCGCTGCCCGTGCTGGCCAAGGCACCCGTGGACGGCCTGGCCCTGGACTTCACCGAGGCCGCGTCCGCCAACCTGGACGCCCTGGCAGCGGTCGGCGGACTCCCCGGCAAGCGCTTGGTGGCCGGAGTCGTCAACGGCCGCAACATCTGGATCAACGACCTGGAGAAGTCCCTCGCCACCCTCGGCACCCTGCTGGGTCTCGCCGACCGGGTCGACGTCGCGGCCTCCTGCTCCCTGATGCACGTGCCGCTCGACACCTCCGTCGAACGCGACATCGACCCGCAGATCCTGCGCTGGCTGGCCTTCGCCCGGCAGAAGACCGCCGAGATCGTCACCCTCGCCCGGGGGCTCAGCCGGGGCACCGCCGCCATCGAGGGCGAACTCTCGACCAACCGGGCCGCCCTCGCCTCCCGGGCCGCCTCGCCCATCACCCGCGACCCCGCGGTGCGCGCCCGCGCCGAGGCCGTCACCGACGCCGACGCCCGCCGCTCCCAGCCGTACGCCGAACGCGCCGCGGCCCAGCGCGCCCGCCTCGGGCTGCCGCTGCTGCCCACCACCACCATCGGCTCCTTCCCCCAGACCACCGAACTGCGCACCGCCCGCGCCGACCTGCGCGCCGGTCGCATCGACACGGCCGGCTACGAGGAGCGGATCAAGGCGGAGATCCAGGAGGTCGTCTCCTTCCAGGAGAAGACCGGGATCGACGTCCTGGTGCACGGCGAGCCCGAGCGCAACGACATGGTGCAGTACTTCGCCGAGCAGCTCACCGGCTACCTCGCCACCCAGCACGGATGGGTCCAGTCCTACGGCACCCGCTACGTCCGCCCGCCGATCCTCGCCGGGGACATCTCCCGCCCCGAGCCGATGACGGTCCGCTGGACGTCCTACGCCCAGTCGCTGAGCGACCGCCCGGTCAAGGGCATGCTCACCGGTCCCGTCACCATGCTCGCCTGGTCCTTCGTCCGCGACGACCAGCCCCTCGGCGGCACCGCCCGCCAGGTCGCCCTCGCCCTGCGCGACGAGGTGAACGACCTGGAAGCCGCCGGCACCGCCGTCATCCAGGTCGACGAACCCGCGCTGCGCGAGACGCTGCCGCTGCGGGCCGCCGACCACGGGGCGTACCTGGCGTGGGCCACCGAGGCGTTCCGGCTCAGCACCGCCGGCGTGGCCCCCGGCACCCAGATCCACACCCACATGTGCTACGCCGAGTTCGGCGACATCGTCCAGGCCATCGACGACCTCGACGCCGACGTCATCAGCCTCGAAGCCGCCCGCTCCCACATGCAGGTCGCCCGCGAACTCGCGGCCCACGGCTATCCGCGCGAAGCCGGCCCGGGCGTCTACGACATCCACTCCCCCCGGGTGCCGAGCGCGGAGGAAGCAGCCGAGCTGCTGCGCACCGGCCTGGAGGCGATCCCCGCGGAGCGGCTCTGGGTCAACCCCGACTGCGGTCTGAAGACCCGCGGCTGGCCCGAGACGCGTGCCTCGCTGGAGAACCTGGTCACCGCGGCCCGCACCGTCCGGGGCGAACTGCCCTCCGTCTGACCTCCGGTCCTGCGGGGCCGGGACGCTTCGGCGCCCCGGCCCCGCCCGTGCGTCGGCCTCCGGGGGCCAGGACGGTCCGGCTCACCAGGGCGCCTCCTCGGTGGTGCGGGGCCGGTCGGCGAGACCGAGTTCCCGCTCGCCGAGCGGGGCGAAGAAACCCTCCACATCCGCTTCGGCGACTTCCGCGAGGGTCGCCGGCGACCAGCGGGGCTCGCGGTCCTTGTCGACGATTTGGGCACGGATGCCCTCCACCAGGTCGGGGTGGCGCAGGCAGGCGCAGGAGACGCGGTACTCCTGGTCGAGGACCCGCTCCAGCGGTCCGAGCCGGCGGACGCGGCGCAGCGCGGCGAGGGTGACCTTGAGGGCGGTCGGGGACTTGGCGAGCAGGGTCCCGGCTGTCTCCTCGGCGACGGGGCGGCCCCGGGCGAGGAGGCGTCGGAGGATCTCCTCGACGGTGTCCGCGCGGTAGCAGTCGTCGATCCACTCCCGTTGCTCGGCCAGTTCTCCCGGCAAAGGGGCCTGGACGTGACGCGCGAGGGCCTCGTGCACCGGCAGCCGGGCGAGGTCGTCGATGAGGGGGCGGAGCGAGGCTGAGGGCACGTAGTGGTCGGCGAGACCGCACAGCAGGGCGTCCGCGGCGCCGATCCGCGCGCCGGTCAGGGCGAGGTGGGTGCCGAGTTCTCCGGGGGCGAGGGCGAGCAGGCGGGTGCCGCCGACATCGGGGACGAACCCGATGCCGGTCTCGGGCATGGCGATGTCGGAACGCTCGGTGACGACCCGGACGCTGCCGTGCGCGGAGACGCCAACGCCGCCGCCCATGACGAGGCCGTCCATGACGGCGACGTACGGCTTCGGGTAGCGGGCGATCCGGGCGTTGAGGCGGTACTCGTCGCGCCAGAAGGCGGCCGAGGCGGTTCCGTCGCCGTCGCGGGCGTCGTCGTGGATGGCGCGGATGTCGCCACCCGCGCAGAGACCGCGCTCCCCGGCGCCGGTGATGACGACCGTCTCCACGGCGGGGTCGCGCTCCCATTCCGTGAGCGCCCCGTCGATGCGGAGCACCATCCCGTGGGTGAGGGAGTTCAACGCCCGGGGGCGGTTGAGGGTGATGTGGGCGGCACGGCCCCGCGTGTGGAACAGGACGTCGCTCATCCGAACGCCTCCGTCATCCCCCGGGCCACGATGACGCGCATGATCTCGTTGGTTCCTTCCAGGATCTGGTGGACCCGCAGGTCACGGACGATCTTCTCGATGCCGTACTCGTTGAGGTAGCCGTACCCACCGTGGAGCTGGAGCGCACGGTCGGCGACCGAGTAGCCGGTGTCGGTGGCGAACCGCTTCGCCATCGCGCACAGGTAGGGCGCCTGCGGATCGCCCCGGTCGAGTGCCTGTGCGGCCTGTTGGACCAGGGCCCAGGCCGCGGTGAGTTCGGTCGCCATGTCGGCGAGCCGGAAGCGCAGGGCCTGGGCGTCGAGGAGGCGCTGGCCGAACGCCTCGCGGTCGGCGAGGTGGGCGAGGCTGCGGTCGAGGGCGCTGCGGGCCCCGCCCAGGGAACAGGCGGCGATGCCGAGACGGCCGCTGTCGAGCCCGTGCAGGGCGATCCGGAAGCCCTGTCCCTCACGGCCGAGGAGTCGGTCGGCCGGCAGACGGACCCCGTTCAGGACCACCTGACGGGTCGGCTGGGCGTTCCAGCCCATCTTCCGTTCGGGCCGCCCGAAGGAGAGGTTCGGGTCGTCCCGGTCGACGACGAACGCGGACACCCCGTCGGCGCCCGCGCCGCCGGTGCGGGCCAGCACGACGTACAACCGGGAGGCCCCCGCACCGGAGACGAACTGCTTGACGCCGGTGAGGACCCAGCCGTCACCGTCCCGTACGGCGCGGGTCGTCAGGGCCGCCGCGTCGGAACCCGCGCCCGGTTCGGCGAGACAGTAGCTGGCGAGGTCGTCCATGGTGCACAGGCGCGGCAACCACCGCTCGCGTTGGGAGTCGTCGGCGTAGTGGTCGATCATCCAGGCGGCCATGTTGTGGATGGAGAGGTAGCCAGCGATGGACGGGCAGCCGGAGGCGAGCGTCTCGAACACGAGGACCCCGTCGGACCGGTTGAGACCGGAGCCGCCGGACTCCTCGCGGACGTAGATGCCGCCCAGGCCCAGTGCGGCCGCCTTGCGCAGCACGTCCACCGGGAAGTGCTCGTCGCGGTCCCACTCCAGGGCGCGGGGCGCGAGGTGCTCCCGGGTGAAGTCGAGGGTGGCCTCGACGAGGGCTTGCTGGTCCTCGTTGAGCAGGGCGCTGGTCACGGCCGCTCAACCCGCCGTGGGAATCGTGGAGCCCGCGCCTTCGCACAGCCCGGCCGGCCGGCGGGAACGGACGGCGTCCGGACCGTACCGGTCGCGATGGCCGGAGTCGGACCCCTTCCCGGCACCGGAGGGGTGGTGGGCGAACGGCACCGGGACGGGCACGTCGAGGCCGTGGACCTCGCCGTGGGCCTCCGCGGCACCCGGGGTGCGCTCGTCGCCGACGAAGGGCGTCCACGCGCGCAGGGCGGTGCGTTCGTGCTCTCGGACCATGACTACCTGCTCTCGTCAGGAGGGATCCGGGGATGGCGCGCACCAGGCCCGCACCCGGGCGGGCGCGACGAGGGCCGGGGCGCGGGATCGCGGATGGCCGGAATCCGTCAGAGCGCGGGTTCAGCGGAGTCGGGGGTGCGCAACGGTGCCATGCGTGTCAGCTCCATCCTCGTGGACAACACGGAACGTCCCGCGGCCGGTATCCTGACTCCCGGATCAGCGCACGCCGTCCGCCTTCCCGACGTCCAACTCGTCAGTGGCGTCCTGCTCGACGACGCGCTCCCCGGTCACAGTGGCGGGACCGTGCCGGAATCGCACCGGCTTCCCTGCACCGCGGGCCTTGCCTCCCGATTTTATCGTCGTCCGCCCCGGCGAATCCACTGGACGTGACCCCGGATCGGGTCACACGGGGCTCCGGGCCGACTTGTGCGCCGTGCGGGCGGGTGAGGCCCTGACCGCGCCGAGGGACGCGGAAGGGCCGGTCCGGGTCCGGGCCGTCAGCACTCGATGATGTTCACCGCGAGCCCGCCCCGGGCGGTCTCCTTGTACTTGACGTTCGTCGCGGCCACCATGGTGATCATGCTCCTGAGGTGCGGTTTCAGGGCGAGACCGGTGGCCCAATCGGCAGCCAGGGACTTTTCAGGGACTTTGTGCCCGGCGTCGGCGAGCCCCGCCTCCAACTGCACGCTGGCGTACGCGTGCCGCAGGACGTGGAACATGTCCGCGCGCGAAGACGCGTGACGTGGTGACTCTTTAGGCTTTGTTGCCTGACGTGAGAACGGCCTTCGCCTGATCCTGTGCCCCGTCTCGGCGAAACCCGACCAGCACCAAGGCCGGAGTGAATCAGTCTGCGTTTGCCGAGCTGTCAAACTTCCGAGCCCGCCACGAGGGCCCGGAGTTCGGCAAGAAGCTCTCGCTGGACGAGCTCCGCGACAGCCTGGTCGAGCAGCCATTGCTGTCCTCGCCGCATTGGCCTGCGCGACCCGGAAGCCGTGGAGGCCGCCCCTCGCATCCTCGCTCCGGAGCCCCCGGACGAATCTGGTCGGCGGCTGGCGCGGCGTGTGCTGTTCCTGGTGGGTGACGTCGCATCGGTGCCGGGTGTGGTGGTGACTTTTCGGGTGGGTGTCGGGCTCGGGTTCCGTGACATGGGTGTGTCGTAGGCGTGTTGTGGTTCGGGAGGTGGGGTGCGCCATGATGTCTGGATGACTGAGCACGGGGGTGCGGTGGATCAGCCGCGGGAAACGCCGAGGTCTCGTCTCGCCGACTACGTGGAGATGAGTGGTCCGGTTCGATCGGTGTCGTCGCCCGACGTTGGGCGGGACGTCGAGGGCGGAGTGGGTGAACCGGCGTCGCCCGTGCGGGAAGAGCCCGGTGCGCAGGCGGATGATCCTGGCATGGTGGTTGATGATGCCGGTGCCTTGCTCGTTGCCTCCGAAGTGGTGGCCCGTAAGCGGGAGTTTGCCCGGCTCCTGGGTGGGTTCCGGCGGACGGCGGTCCTGGTCCCGTTGGGCGGGGAACCGGGTCCGGGTGAGGAACGAGGGCTGCTGACGGCGGACTTCAACGGCATCAGGTTCATCCTGGCCTTCTCCGACGAACAGGCCCTGGCCCGGTACGCCCGGGCCCGCGGCGAGTTCGCCCGCGAGTGGACGTACCGCACGATTCTGGGTGCGCGGCTGCTGGATGTCGCGGTGCCCGCGATGGGTGTGCCGTGCGGGGTGGTCCTGGATTGTGCGGACGGGACGGACGGGATGGTGTTCCCGCCGGTCAGGGGCATCGTGCCGGACCCGGTAGCGGTCGACCGTGAGGTGACCGTCGAGGAGGGGGCCGGGCGATGAGCGGCGGTGGCAAGGATCTGAAGGCCGACGGTCTCGCGCTGATCGCGAAGGGGCTGACCGAGGCGCTGGCCGAGTTGAAGGAGCTCGGCATGGTCGGCGAGGCCAGCGCAGGGCGCGGCTTCGGAGACATCGCGCTGTCCGGCCTTGAACTCGGCCACGAGGGCCTGACCGGTGACTTCACGTCGTTCTGTGAACGCTGGGAGTGGGGGGTTCGCTCGTTGGTGAACGAGGGCAACGCCTTCGCGTTCAAGACGGGCATGTCTGCGGGCACGTACTACGAGACCGAGCAGTACGTCGAGGGCAGCCTCAAGGTCGTGACGAACTCGCTGATCGGCAATCCGTACGCCTCCGAGGAAGAAGTCACCCGGCAGGGCTGGGGCGACATCGCCACCTCCGGCGCCTTCGGCGGTGTGGACTACAGCAAGGAGTCCTTCGACCAGGCGCTGGCCAACAGCGAGCAGGGCTGGAAGGACGCGGGCCGGGACGTGATGACCTCCCGCACAGTCGGCCCGATGGGCCTCAACCCGGAGAACCTCCACGGCGCCGCGGGCATGTCGGACGCGGAGTACGACAGGTGGCTCGACTCCACCTTCGGCCCCTCCGCCGAGGAACGCGCGCAGGCCCCCGAACAACAGCACGGCGGGAGTGCGGGCTGATGGGTATCGGCGATCTGGTCAACGCGGGCCTCGGCAAGCTTGAGGACGGCGTCGACGCGGGCAAGAAGCTGGTCGGCGAGGGCGTCGACTGGACCACCAACAAGGTCGGCGACGGCCTCGACTACGTCGGCGCGCACGGCGCCGCGGACACGGTCGAGGACTGGGGCGACGAGGTCGCCTCCGACCTCGGTGCCACGCCCGGCGAGCAGCAGCTCGGCCAGACCGAGGAGGCGAACGAGCTCGTCCACGGCAAGCCGGACAAGATCCGCGCGTCCGCGAAGCACCTCAAGGACTTCCACACGGCGTTCGACCAGGTCGCTTCCGGTATGCGCAAGGTCGACTCCTCCGGCTGGGCCGGTGAGGGCGGCGACGCGTTCCGCAAGAAGTTCGGCGTCCACCCCGCCAAGTGGGCCCAGGCCGCCAACGCCTGCGAGAAGGCGAGCGGCGCCCTGGAAGCGTACGCCGACACGGTCACGTGGGCGCAGGGCAAGGCGAAGGAGGCCGTCGAACTCTACAAGAAGGGCAAGAAGGCCTCGGACGACGCGGTCGACGCGTACAACAAGAGGGTCGACGCCTACAACGCGAAGATCAAGGCGAACGAGGACCCCGGCCCCCGGCCCGAGCCGTTCCACGACCCCGGCAAGGCCGACATCAACAAGGCCCACGAGACGCTCGCCGAAGCCCGCAAACAGCGCAACACCGCCGCCAGCGAAGCCCAGGGCAAGGTGAAGGCGGCCCTCGCCCACGCCCCAGCCGAACCGCCGCCACTCGACCGCCTCGGCAACAACATCATCGACGGCTACCAGGCATACAACACCGAACTCACCCATGTGGTCGGCGGCGCACTCAAGGGCACGGCCGGCCTGGTCAACTTCGCCCGCGGCCTCAACCCCACCGACCCCTACAACCTCACCCACCCCGCCGCCTACCTGCAGAACGTCTCCATGACGCTCTCCGGCCTCGTCTCCACCGCCGCCCACCCCGAACGCATCCTCACCACCGTCGTCGACGGCTTCAAGAAGGACCCCTCCGAGTTCACCGGCCGCCTCATCCCCGAACTCATCGGCACGAAAGGCGCCGGGCTCACACGCAGCGGAATACGGGCAGCAACCCCAAAAGACGCGAACACCGCACGCGAGACGACAACGAAGGAACCACGCCACGAGAACCCACGCGAGAAGGTCGAGAAAGACCCCAGCGACCCGGTCGACCTCGTCACCGGCACGATGTACCTGCCACAAACCGACATCACCCTGCCCGGCACGCTCCCCCTGGCCTTCACCCGCCGCCTCGAATCAGGCTCACGACTCGGCCACTGGTTCGGCCCCTCCTGGACCTCAACCCTCGACCAACGCCTGGAGATCGACACCGAAGGCGTCATCCTCGTCACCGAGGACGGCCTCCTCCTCACCTACCCCCACCCCGCCCCCGGCGTCCCCACCCTCCCCACACACGGCCCCCGCCGCTGGCCCCTGAACCGCGTCGACGAGGGCTACACGATCACCGACCCCCACACCAGCCGCACCTGGCACTTCACCGACCGCAGCGAACAACTGGCCGCCCTGGAACAGATCGACGACCGCAACGGCAACTGGATCACCTTCGAGCACACCCCCGAAGGAACCCCCCTCGCCATCACCTCCTCCGGCGGCTACCGCCTCACCCTCACCATCGAAGACGACCGCGTCACCACCCTGTCCCTGGCCGGCGCAGCCCCCGACGGCACCGACCAAGAGATCAAACGCTACGCCTACTCCGAGACCGGCCACCTGACCCAGGTCTTCAACTCCTCCGGCCTACCACTGACGTTCACCTACGACGACCACAGCCGCGTCACGTCCTGGACCGACAGCAACGACCACTCGTACACCTACGAGTACGACGACCAAGACCGCTGCACCGCCGAGGGCGGCGAAGCCGGCCACATGACGCTCCGCCTCACATACGACGACGTGGACCCGGAGACCGGCCACCGCATCACGACCACGACCACCAACGAGGGCCACACCCGCCGCTACTACATCGACGAGCACCGGCATGTCGTAGCTGAGACCGACCAGATGGGCCATACCGTCCGCTTCACGAGGGACCGGTTCGGACGGGTGCTGACCCGTACCGATCCGCTGGGGCACATCACCACCTGCCGGTACGACGACATGGGCAACGTCGTCTCGGTGACGCGTGCCGACGGCCGCGAGGTCACGGCCGAGCACGGCGACTTCAATCGCCTCACCCGTATCCGTGGCACGGACGGCAACACCACCCGCCACACCTACGAAGAGCGTGGCAACCGCCTCACCAGCACCACCCCGGCAGGCCATACCACCCACTTCACGCACGACGAAGCGGGCCGCCTCACCTCCGTCACGGACCCCCTTGGCCATGTCACGACCGTCCGCTGCGACCGCGCAGGCCTGCCGGTCGAGATCACCGACCCGCTCGGCGCCATCACCCGCTACGAGCGCGACGCCTTCGGCCGCCCGACGACGATGACCGATCCCACCGGCCTGACCACTAACCTGGAGTGGACCGTCGAAGGCCAACTCGCCCGCCGCACCGCACCCGACGGCACCAGCGAGACCTGGACCTACGACGGCGAAGGCAACTGCACCACCCACACCGACCCCCTCGGCGGCACCACCCACTTCGAGTACACCCACTTCGACCTCCTCACCGCACGCACCACTCCCGACGGCGCCCGCCACGAGTTCACCCACGACGCCGAACTCCGCCTCACCCGCGTCACCAACCCCCAGGGCCTCACCTGGGACTACACCTACGACCCGGCCGGACGCCTCACATCCGAGAGCGACTTCGACGACCGCACCCTCACCTACGCCCACGATGCAGCAGACCGTCTTGTCTCCCGCACGAACGCACTCGACGAGACGACGACCTTCGAGCGCGACCCGTTGGGACGTCCCACCCGCAAGGACGCCGCCGGTCATATCACGACGTTCGCCTACGACCTCACCGATCAGCTGGCCGAGGCGATGGGTCCTGACGGCATCCGACTGACGATCCTGCGGGATCAGTACGGCCGCGTCCGCAGCGAGACCGTCGACGGCCGCGTCCTCACCTACACCCTGGACGAATTGGGCCGCCGCACCGGCCGAACCACCCCTACCGGTGCCCGCACCACCTGGTCGTACGACGCCGCAGGCCGCCGCACGAACCTGGTCGTCTCCGGCCGTCCCATCGACATCACTTACGACCACGCCGGCCGCGAACTCACCCGAGGAATCGGCAACTTCCTCACCCTCACCAACACCTACGACCCGATGGGCCGCCTGACCACCCAGACAGCGACCACAGACGGCGAGACCCTCCAACGCCGGGCCTACACCTACCGAGCCGACGGCAACCTCACCGCCCTCGACGACCACCTCGACGGCCCCCGCACCTTCACCCTCGACCCCGCAGGCCGCGTCACCGCCGTCCACGCGGGCAACTGGTCGGAGACCTACGCTTACGACGCGGCAGGCAATCAGGCAGCAGCCTCCTGGCCGGCCACCCACCCGGGCTACGAAGCCACCGGCGACCGCACCTACACCGGCACCCGCCTCACCCGCGCCGGCGGAGTCCGCTACGAACACGACGCCCTCGGCCGCGTCACCCTCCGCCAGAAAACCCGCCTCTCCCGCAAACCCGACACCTGGCACTACCAGTGGGACCCGGAGGACCGCCTCACCCAGGTCACTACCCCCGACGGCACCGTATGGCGCTACACCTACGACCCACTCGGCCGCCGCACAGCCAAACTCCGCATGGCCTCAGACGGCACGTCGGTCAGTGAGTGCACCACCTTCACCTGGGACGGCCGAACTCTGTGCGAGCAGACACAGGCCCCGACGGGCGTACCGAACTCGATCACCCTCACCTGGGAACACCGCGGCCTGCAACCGATCACCCAGACCGAACGCATCACCGCCGCCGCCCCCCAGACGGAGATCGACTCCCGCTTCTTCGCCATCGTCACCGACCTCGTCGGCACCCCACGCGAACTCATCGACGAACAAGGTGAAATCGCCTGGCGCACGCGCATGACACTCTGGGGCACAACAAGCTGGAACACCAGCGCCATCACCTACACGCCGCTGCGCTTCCCCGGCCAGTACTTCGACCCCGAGACGGGTCTTCACTACAACTACTTCCGGCACTACGACCCGGAGACGGCCCGCTATCTCAGCACGGACCCGCTCGGCCTTGCTCCCGCGCCCAACGCCGCGACGTACGTCGCCACCCCGAGCACCTCATGCGACCCGCTGGGCCTGGCCCCGGACGACTACCTTCGGGACAAACCGGTCGGCCGGGATCTGGAGGGCGCGAAACGGGATGCCCTTCGAGACGCTGGCATCCCAGAGGGAACTCCACCTCTCGATGTCAGAACGCATGTCCCCGCCACCACTCCGGAATGGCAGGGTGGAAAGCAGTTGCTGGACGAGAACCACCAGCCGATCTACTATCGCGAGGAGGTATACGAACATCCCAATGGAAATGACCTCATCGTTTATCAGGACCACTGGTTCGGCCACCAGAAGCCGGGGGAGCCCGGATATCAGCCCGCGCATGTCCATGTGCGCCCATTCGAGAACACCCGGAACGGCCAGGTCCCCGGGTGCGAGGAACACTATTACTATGACCGCTAGGCTCTCGCCCCGAAACAGCGAGGTTCTCGCCCCGCTCTACGGCCCGGCCCACCTGGACTTGAGTTCCGTCAGACTCCGGTCCGTCCATCTCGACTGGCACGGCCCCACCGTGACGCTGCGGTTGGACCTGCCCGCTCCACCCTTGCCGCCGCCGGAGGAATGGGCAACCGCAAGCGTCGACACGGTGCAGGGGCAGCTCCAGTTCCTCGCTGTGGAGGGTCTGGAACTGGACGCCTGGGTGCCCGGACTGCTCGTGTCTTTCGAACTGGCAGTCCTCAGTGAGAACAGGCACAGGATCAGCGTCGTGGTGTCGCACGGAAGGAAGTCCGACTTCCTCCGCTTCACCTGCAGTACCGATGTGCTCGTCGGCCACATCAGCGGATTCCGGGTCGGCTCGGAAGGCACGGACAGCGGGCCTCACCACTTCCTCAACAGACTTGACGCCAAGCTCCACACCACTGTTCCCGACCCGAGCGAGAAGACCTTCTATGAACGCCTCTGAGGGTGCTGCCGAGAGCAGCCCAGAGCTGTCGGTGCTGTGCGCGCATGACGTCCTGAGCAACAGCGACCTCTTCTACGTGCACTTCGACGAGCGAGGCTGCTCCGTCACCCTCGGGTTCTCTCGTGTGCACGGCAACGAGGGCGTCGAATTCTTTCTGCGCTTCCATGAGGTACGGGATGTGCGCGTGCGGGGTTGGGGTGCCCCAGGGCAGAAGGACGTCCACGTCGAAAGAGCGACCGATGGCACAGTCCAGGTGTCCGCTTCCTCCGAGGGATCGTCGTTGCGGTTCCGCGCCGCCGGCGCCACTCTGTCAAGGACACGTAATTTCCTCGCGGCACGCAGCAGTTGAGCGGTACCCTCACCGACGGACCACCAACGACTATCGCGAGACGTCCTGACAGAGGGCGGGCACGCCGAGTACCGGCTGGCCTCCGCTCGTGCGCCGATGCCGACGTGCTGTGCATCGTGGTGATCTACCTGTTCGAACGCTACGGGGGCTCGCCCCGGAACGGTGTCGCTCAGACCCTCGACACCCCCGCAACGACGGCCTGCCGCCCCTGATCAGCGCCCTCGCTGCCGGGCAGTGCGCGACGCCGACGGCACCGCGACCGCGCACCCCCCGTTTGCTTCGCCCATCGAGACTCCCTCGGCCGGCTTGAACGCCGACAGAATCGGGAACGACGACGCCTCCGAGAACGGGCACAACGACCAGGAGGCCTGATGGCCGCCCTACTGAGGTTGAACTCGTGATGTTGCTGGATTGTTCGGGCGGGTCTGATGGTCGGGCCGGTCTCGGCGAGACAGCCGTCTATGAGGTCGCTGTGGGACTGGATGTGTCGTGGACCGTGTCTGATGTGCTGGACGAGGTGTTCGGGAGTGCTGAAGGCGACGTTGGAGAGCCAGCCGCGCACCCTCAGCACTCGATGATGTTCACCGCGAGCCCGCCCCGGGCCGTCTCCTTGTACTTGACGGACATGTCCGCCCCGGTCTCCTTCATGGTCTTGATGACCTTGTCCAGGGACACCAGGTGGCTGCCGTCGCCGCGCATGGCCATCCGGGCGGCGGTCACCGCCTTCACCCCGGCCATGCCGTTGCGTTCGATGCACGGGATCTGGACCAGCCCGCCGACCGGGTCGCAGGTGAGGCCCAGGTTGTGCTCCATGCCGATCTCGGCGGCGTTCTCGACCTGTTCGGGGGAGCCGCCCAGCACCTCGGCCAGGGCACCGGCCGCCATGGAGCAGGCCGAACCGACCTCGCCCTGGCAGCCGACCTCGGCGCCGGAGATGGAGGCGTTCTCCTTGAACAGCAGCCCGATGGCCCCGGCGGCCAACAGGAAGCGGACCACGCCCTCGTCGTCCGCGCCGGGGACGAAGTTCATGTAGTAGTGCAGCACCGCGGGAATGATCCCGGCGGCCCCGTTGGTGGGGGCGGTGACGACCCGGCCGCCGGCCGCGTTCTCCTCGTTCACCGCCATCGCGTACAGGGTCACCCACTCCATGGCGTGGGCCGCGGGGTCGCCCTCGGCGCGCAGCTGGCGCGCCGAGGCGGGGGCGCGGCGACGCACCTTCAGCCCGCCGGGGAGGATGCCCTCCTGGTTCATGCCCCGGGACACGCAGCTCTGCATGACGCGCCAGATGTCCAGCAGTCCGGCGCGGATCTCCTCCTCGGTGCGCCGCGCCTTCTCGTTCTCCAGCATCATCGAGGAGATCGACAGTCCCGACTCGCGGGCCATCCGCAGCAGCTCGTCGCCGGTGCGGAAGGGGTAGGCCAGGGGAGTGTCGTCGAGTTTGATGCGGTCCGCGCCGACGGCGTCCTCGTCCACCACGAAGCCGCCGCCGACCGAGTAGTAGGTCTTCTCCAGGACGGGCGCGCCCTCGGCGTCGTACGCGGCCAGGGTCATCCCGTTGGCGTGGTAGGGCAGGGCCTGGCGGCGGTGCAGGACGAGGTCCTCGTCGAAGGAGAACGGGATCTCGTGGGCGCCCAGCAGGCTGATCCGGCCGTCGGTCCTGATCCGTGCCACCCGCTGGTCGGCGTGCTCGACGTCCACCGTGCGCGGGGACTCGCCCTCCAGCCCGAGCAGCACCGCCTTGGGGGTGCCGTGCCCGTGGCCGGTGGCGCCGAGGGAGCCGTACAGTTCCGCGCGCACCGCGGCGGTGTGGGCGAGGAGGCCGTCGTTCTTGAGCCGGCGGGCGAACATCCGGGCCGCGCGCATCGGGCCCACGGTGTGGGAGCTGGACGGGCCGATGCCGATCGAGAACAGGTCGAAGACCGAGATGGCCACGGAAGACTCCTCGCTGACGGTCGGCGGACGTCGTTGTCCGCCGGGTGGTGCGGGCCGACCGGCACGGGGTGGGGCCGGGCGGGTTGGTGCGGGGGACCGGGTGGGTCCCCGGGACGGGGTGCGCCGGGACGGGGTGGGCCCCGGGGCCGAGCAGGCTTGATGGATCGTTTCTTCAAGTGTCGCCCGGGCGGGCGTCGGGGTGGGGACGGTGCGGCCCCGGTCGAGCCGGACCGGGGCCGCACCGCGGGGGACTACAGCCCCGGGTACAGCGGGTGCTTGTCGGCCAGGGCGGTGACCCGGGCCTTCAGCGCCGCGGCGACCGTCTCGTCGTACGAGGGCTTCAGCGTCTCGGCGATCACGTCGGCGACCTCGCGGAAGTCCTCGGCGGTGAAGCCGCGGGTGGCGAGCGCCGGGGTGCCGATCCGTAGGCCGGAGGTGACCATCGGGGGCCGCGGGTCGTTCGGGACGGCGTTGCGGTTGACGGTGATGCCGACCTCGTGGAGGCGGTCCTCGGCCTGCTGGCCGTCCAGCTCGGACTCGCGCAGGTCGACCAGGACGAGGTGCACGTCCGTGCCGCCGGACAGCACGTTCACGCCGGCCGCGCGGGCGTCCTCGCCCACCAGGCGCTCGGCCAGGATGCGGGCGCCCTCCAGGGTGCGCTGCTGGCGCTCCTTGAACTCCTCCGAGGCGGCGACCTTGAAGGCGACGGCCTTGGCGGCGACCACGTGCTCCAGCGGACCGCCCTGCTGGCCCGGGAAGACCGCGGAGTTGATCTTCTTGGCCAGCTCCTGGGTGGAGAGGATCACCCCGCCGCGCGGACCGCCGAGGGTCTTGTGCGTGGTGGTGGTGACGACATGGGCGTGCGGCACCGGGTTGGGGTGCAGTCCGGCCGCGACCAGGCCCGCGAAGTGCGCCATGTCGACCATCAGGTAGGCGCCGACCTCCTCCGCGATGCGGCGGAAGGCGGCGAAGTCGAGCTGGCGCGGGTAGGCGGACCAGCCCGCGACGATCAGCTTCGGCTTGGACTCCTTGGCGAGCCGCTCGACCTCGGCCATGTCGACCTGGCCGGTGGCGTCGTCCACGTGGTAGGCGACCACGTTGTAGAGCTTGCCGGAGAAGTTGATCTTCATGCCGTGGGTCAGGTGCCCGCCGTGGGCGAGGTTCAGACCCATGATCGTGTCGCCCGGCTTGAGCAGCGCGAACATCGCCGCCGCGTTGGCCTGGGCACCGGAGTGCGGCTGCACGTTGGCGTGCTCGGCGCCGAACAGCTCCTTGATCCGGTCGATCGCGATCTGCTCGACCACGTCGACGTGCTCACAGCCGCCGTAGTAGCGGCGGCCCGGGTAGCCCTCCGCGTACTTGTTGGTGAGCACCGAGCCCTGGGCCTCCATGACGGCGACCGGGGCGAAGTTCTCCGACGCGATCATTTCCAGGGTCGACTGCTGGCGGCGCAGTTCGGCGTCGACGGCGGCGGCGACGTCCGGGTCCAGCTCGTGCAGAGGCGTGTTCAGAAGCGACATCAGATGATCCCTAGTTGTGGGTCAGCCCGCGGAAAAGGCGGTGTAGTCGTCGGCGGTGAGCAGGTCCTCCGGCTCGGCCGCGACCCGCACCTTGAACAACCAGCCGCCCTCGAAGGGCGCGGAGTTCACCAGGGACGGGTCGTCCACCACGTCCTGGTTGGACTCCGTGACCTCGCCGGTCACCGGGGAGTACAGGTCGCTGACCGACTTCGTCGACTCCAGCTCGCCGCAGGTCTCGCCCGCGGTCACCTGCTGGCCCACCTCGGGGAGCTGGGCGTAGACGACGTCACCGAGCGCACCGGCGGCGAACTCGGTGATGCCGACCGTGGCCACGCCTTCGCCGTCGGGGGCCGACAGCCACTCGTGCTCCTTGCTGTAGCGAAGCTGCTGGGGGTTGCTCATGGTGGGAATTCTCCTGTACGCGGGGGAGTGCTGAGGAACGGGATGTCTGGCATGTGAGACGAGCGCCGGGATGCGCGTCCCGGCGCACGGGCGGCGAACGTCATGTACCGCGCGGGGACCCGGTGGAACCGGAGCGCGGTGCATCCGGGCGGGCCCGGTGGTGCGCGCGGAAACTACTTCCGGCGGCGGTAGAAGGGCAGTGCCACCACCCGGTACGGCTCGTGCGTACCGCGGATGTCCACCCCGACCCCGGCGGTGCCCGGCTCGGCGTGCGCGGCGTCGACGTACGCCATGGCGATCGGCTGGCCGAGGGTGGGGGAGGGCGCGCCCGAGGTGACCTCGCCGATCACCGTGCCGTCCGCGACCACCGCGAACCCGGCGCGCGGTACCCGCCGGCCCTCGGCGACCAGGCCGACCAGCTTGCGCGGGGGGTTCGCCGCGGCCTTCTCGGCGGCGGCCTCCAGCGCCGCCCGGCCGACGAAGTCGCCCTCCTTCTCGAACTTCACCACCCGGCCGAGACCCGCGTCGAAGGGGGTCAGCCCGGTGGTCAGCTCGTGCCCGTACAGCGGCATGCCCGCCTCCAGGCGCAGGGTGTCCCGGCAGGACAGTCCGCAGGGCACCAGCCCGACCGGGGCGCCCGCCTTGGTGAGCGCCCGCCACACGCCCTCCGCGTGCTCGGGAGCGACGAAGAGTTCGAAGCCGTCCTCCCCGGTGTAGCCGGTGCGGGCGATCAGCGCGGGGACCCCGGCGACCGTGCCGGGCAGCCCGGCGTAGTACTTCAACCCGTCCAGGTCGGCGTCCGTGACGGCGGCCAGGACGCCCGGCGCCTCGGGGCCCTGCACCGCGATCAGCGCGTAGGCGTCCCGGTCGTCGCGGACCTCCGCGTCGAAGCCCGCGGCCCGCTCGCGCAGCGCGTCCAGCACCGTCTGGGCGTTGCCGGCGTTGGCGACCACCAGGTACTCCGTCTCCCCGGTGCGGTAGACGATCAGGTCGTCCAGGATGCCGCCGTCCTCGCGGCAGATCATCGTGTACCGGGCGCGCCCCGTGGCGACGGTGCCGAGGTTGCCGACCAGCGCGTGGTCCAGCAGGTCCACCGCCTGCGTGCCGGTGACGGTGATCTCCCCCATGTGGGAGAGGTCGAACAGCCCGGCGCGGGTGCGCACGGCGTGGTGCTCGTCCCGTTCGCTGCCGTAGCGCAGGGGCATGTCCCAGCCCGCGAAGTCGGTCATGGTGGCACCGAGCGATCGGTGCAGCGCGTCCAGCGCGGTACGGCGGGGGGCGGTGCTCATGAAGGTGCTCCCAGGGCATGACGGCGAGATGGTCCTCCCCATCTGTCATCGGACCTGAGAGGTTCGCCGGGAGCCACGCCGCTGGGCGGCGGTCCGGTTTGCACCTTGGGTGGGACCGCGCGTACGACGTCGCGGTCCGCTTTTCAGATGTGCCTCGCCCGCGCGGTATCTGGGCCTGAGAGATTCAAGGGAGGGACTTGCTCCTTCGGCGCCCCGGTACGGCCGGGGGCTCTCCCGCGCGGGTTCAAGCGGCCGGTATGCAGTTGGCGGGCACATCATTGCACGCCCGCGCCGCCTTGGGCAGGGCGGCGTCCCCCCGACCCCGCGGCATCGGCCCGGGGCAGTTCCCGTCACGGGCCCGTGGCCGTATCCGTACGCGATCCGGACCCGCGAAATTACCCGCTCTTTACACTCTACGGGGAAGGCTCACGTGACGGACTGGAGGGGACGATCACGGTGAACACGACGAGGGGGTACGCGAGCGCCGCTGGCGTGGCGCTGCCCGAGCAGGCGGGTGCCGCCGCCGCGCGGGCGCGCGCGGAGCGGGCCGCCGCGGTGGTCCGGGACCTACGGGACCGGGCCGGCCGCGGGCCGCACGCGCTCCGGTTCGCCCCCGGTGACCTGGTGGTGGTGTCCGGGCTGCCGGGCAGCGGCAAGTCCACGCTGATGTCGCGCACGGTCCGCGACACCTCGGTCAGCCTCGTCCGCGCCGCCCTCGCGACCCCCGTCGCCCCGGCCCGGCGCATCGACTCCCAGGACACCCGCGACCGCTGGGCCCGCCGGATGCCCGCCGCCCTGCCGTACGCCCTGTACCGGCCGCTGGTGCGGGTCGCGCACTTCGCCGGCTTGCGGCGGGCGCTGCGCTCCGGGGAGAGCGTGGTGGTCCACGACTGCGGCACCCAGGCGTGGGTGCGCCGCTGGCTGGCCCGCGAGGCCCGGGCCCGCGGCACCCGACTGCACCTGCTGCTGCTCGACGTGGCGCCGGACACCGCCCTCGACGGGCAGCGCCAGCGGGGCCGGGGTGTGTCCCGGTACGCCTTCGCCCGCCACCGGCGGGCGATCGGCCGGCTGGTGGGGGACGCGCAGCGCGGGGTGCTGCCGGCCGGCTGCTCCTCCGCGGTGCTGCTCGACCGGGCGGCGGGCGGGGCGCTGCGGTCCATCCGCTTCGACGCGTAGGCCCGGACGGCAGCGCCGCCCGGCCCGAACGGGCGCCGGACGCCCGGAGCTTCGCGTTAGGGTGCCTGGCGCAGACGCAGCGCGGCACGAGCAGGTGGTTGACGATGGAGATTCCGGCCCAGACGCCCCAGCCCCCCACGGTCCCGGGTCCGCCCGGGGCCTGGCCGGTGAACGAGTTGGAGGAGGTGCTCGCCGCCTCCGTGGGGGTGCCCGGGGCCGCCCCGCGGATCGTCGAGGTGCTCGGCCGCAGCCGGATCTGGGTGCCGCTGCCGGCCGGCGGGGACGCCACCAGCACCACCCTGGACCTGCCCACCGTGGAGGTCGACGGCCAGGCATACGTGCCGGTCTTCACCTCCGCCGAGCAGTTCCGCCAGGTGGTGGGCGACCGGATGGGCGGCACCGTGGCGCCCGCCGTCGAGTTCGCCCGCGGACTGCCGCCCCAACTCGGCCTGGTCCTCAACCCGGACGGCACGGTGGGCGTTCCGCTGCCGCCGCCGGCCGTCGCGGAGCTGTGCCGCGCCGGTCGCACCGCCCTGGACGGCCCCACCAGCGGCGGTCGGGTCCGGCTCTTCCCGCCCGACTGGAAGGAGGACCCGATGGACTTCCTCGCCGCCGCCGGGGAGGAGTTCGCCGCGGTGGGCACGGTCACCACCGCCCGCCGCTGCCTGGCCAGCGTGGAGGGCGGCGCCCCGAGCCTGTTCATCGGGGTGGAACTCGACCAGTGCGAGGGCTCGGCCCGGGAACTGCCGTTGGACGCGCTGGGACGTGCGCTCGGACGGGTGCCCGTCGCCTGGGGGGTCAACCTGATCCTGCTGGACGTGGCGCGGGACCCGGTGGCCGACTGGATGCGCGAGCAGCTCCGCCCCTTCTACGTGCGGGAGCCCTGAGTGCGCCCGATACCACCAGCTGTGACGGACCTGGGACCGAGGCGTCGGCCGCGCCGGGGCGGCGCCGCTTAAGCTGGGTGGCACGGCCGGGCGGGGCCGTACGACCTGCCGGGCCGCGGTGGGCGTGTCGGGTTCGGAACCGCGCCGTGCTGTTCCGACGGGTCGAAGGGGCGGTCAAGGGTGAGTGCGTCGGGCACGGCTGCGGCCGGGCGGATCGAGCACATGCTGCGCCAGGTGACGCCCGGGCGCTACGACGCGTACGAGGCACTGCTGCACGCCCTCGCCGACCCCGCCGGCCGGGTCCGGATGCTGCTGTGGCACGGCCGGCCCGGAGCGCCGGACGCCCAGTACGGCAACATGGAACTCGACGGCCTGGGCTACGCGCCCTGCGTGACCTCGGCCCAGGAACTCTCCGCGAGCGGATGGAACCGCTCCTACGAGGTGGCTCCCGTCGCCGAGGTGGCCCGGGCGCTCTACCCCGACCGGTACGGCCTGTGGCTCAACCCGCACGCCAGCGGCGGCGGGGTCGGCGTCCCGTGGGCGGACCTGCGGCGGATCGCCCTGGGCCTGGACCGGCATCCGGCCGGGCCGCTGCGGATCGGCGAACCCGCCATCGAGATCCCGCAGTTCTACGCGGTGCTGGGGCAGAACGCGCACCGCACCCCCGCCGTCCGCTCGCTGCGCCGCGCCTGGGTGCAGCCGGCGCTCGGCGCCCCGTACCTGGCGATCGGGCTGGACGTGTACGACACGGGGCCGCAGTCCGTCGACGCGGTGCGGTTGATGATGCAGCAGTCGATCGGCGCGGTGCCCGAGGGGCTGGCCGTGTCCACCGTGGCGCTCGGCGACGCCTACGACCCCGTCGCGCTGTGGTTGGGTGCGAACGCCCGCCCGTTCTACGACCGCGAATCCCATGTCGCTCCCGTCTCGCCTACCGCCGGGTACGGTTACCCGCCGCGATAGTGGGCGCCTCGACCCGTTCTGTCAACCAGCGACCGGGGTGGGCGAGTTGTCCTTTTCCTGCCCTCTCTGTCGGTCTCGCCGAGAAGATGCCCGGAATCTACGCGCGTTTGGCCGAAAACCTCAAGGTGCCCCCGTCCGGGCTGCGTTACGCGCCGTTCGGATAACGGATCCCCCCTGGCTGCATCACGGTTGCGCATCCATTCAGGATCAGGTCTGGCTACGGATCGCAGCCGGGATGAAGACTCCCGCACCAGAGGTCGCGCGGTCCCGCCCCCGGTGGGAGCGTCGAGGACCTCGGGCACGACGGATCGGCCCGGTCGCCCTCGGCGACAACTGCGGGACGGTCACCGCCGGTTGAGAAGAGGGGTCCTTGTCACGATGACGGCACCATTGCACGAGCCGACCGCGGACGCGGCCCCGCCGGCTGCGGAGGAGGCAGCCGCGGTCGCCGGGAAGGCGGTGCAGGGGCGCTCGCTGGGGCGCATCGCCTGGGAGCGCTTGAAACGCGACAAACTCGCCCTGCTCGGGGGCGCCGTGGTGCTGCTCCTGGTGCTGGTGGCGATTCTCGCGCCGCTGATCACCAAGGTGTACGGCGAGGATCCGAACACCTACCACGAGGACCTGATCGACCCGTTGATGTCCACGCCGATCGGTTCGCTCGGCGGGATCAGCGGGGACCACTGGTTCGGGGTGGAGCCGGTCAAGGGGCGCGACATCTTCGCCCGGATCGTGCACGGCGCCCGGGTGTCGCTGCTGGTCGGTTTCGCCTCGGCGCTGGTCGCCGTGGTGATCGGCACCGTGCTCGGGGTGCTGGCCGGCTACTTCGGGGGCTGGCTCGACGCGCTGATCAGCCGTGTCATGGACCTGTTGCTTTCGTTCCCGCAGCTGCTGTTCATCATCGCCCTGGTCTCCGTGATGCCCAACCAGTTGCTGGGACTCACCGGCACCGGGGTCCGCATCCTGGTGATGATCCTGGTGATCGGCTTCTTCGGTTGGCCCTACGTGGGCAGGGTGGTGCGCGGGCAGACCCTCTCCTTGCGCGAACGCGAGTACGTGGAGGCGGCCCGCAGCCTCGGCGCCGGCAGGTTCTACATCCTGTTCAAGGAACTGCTGCCCAACCTGGTCGCCCCGATCATCGTGTACATGACGATGATGATCCCCACCAACATCCTCACCGAGGCGGCGCTCAGCTTCCTGGGGGTGGGCGTCAAACCGCCCACCTCCTCGTGGGGGGACATGCTCTCGTCCGCGGTGGCCTACTACCAGGCCGATCCGATGTACATGGTCATCCCCGGTCTGGCGATCTTCATCACCGTCCTTTCGTTCAACCTCTTCGGCGACGGCGTGCGGGACGCGCTCGACCCGAAGGGGACCCGCTGAACTGCCGTACCCCAAGGGCCCGTCGACGGCGGGCGACACTCACACGGAGGAACGACATCGTGACCACTCACAGCACCAGAGGACGGCGCAAGCGGATCGCGGCGGCGACGGCGGTGGTGGCGGCGCTGCTGGCCACGGCTGCCTGCGGCGGCGGAGGCGACGACGACGGCGGCGGCAAGGACAAGGGCAAGGCCGCGGGCTTCGACGCGGCCAACAACAAGGTCGCCAACGCCTCCACCAAGAAGGGCGGCACGCTCAAGTTCGCGGGGGCCCAGGACGCCGACTCGTGGGACACCACCCGTGCCTACTACGGCTTCGCGTGGAACTTCCAGCGGTACTACTCCCGCCAGCTGGTCACCGGGAAGACCGAGCCCGGCAAGAGCGGGACCGAGTTGACCCCGGACCTCGCGACCGCGCGGGCCCAGATCAGCGACGACGGCAAGACCTACACGTACACCCTGCGGGACGGCATCACCTGGGAGGACGGCAAGCCGATCACCTCCAAGGACGTCAAGTACGGCATCCAGCGGGTGTGGGCCCAGGAGGTGCTGGCCGGCGGGCCGATCTACCTGAAGGACGTCCTCGACCCCAAGGGCGAGTACCCGGGCCCGTACAAGGACAAGGCGAAGGACAAGCTGGGCCTGAAGGCGATCGAGACGCCGGACGACAAGACCATCGTCTTCAAGCTCCCCGAGGCGAACAGCGACTTCGAGGAGATGCTCGCGCTGACCTCCGCCTCCCCGGTCCGCCAGGACAAGGACACCAAGTCCAAGTACCAGCTGCGGCCGTTCTCCTCGGGTCCGTACAAGTTCGAGTCGTACACGCCGAAGAAGGAACTGGTCCTCGTCCGCAACACCGAGTGGAAGCAGTCCTCGGACCCGGTGCGCAAGGCGCTGCCGGACAAGATCACGGTGAACTTCTTCTCCAACGCCGACGAGATGGACAACCGCATCCTCGCCGGTGACTACCACCTGGACATCAACCAGACCGGTCTCTCCCCGCAGGGCCGCATCAAGGCCCTCAACGAGCACAAGAGCAACCTGGACAACCCGGTCTCCGGCTTCATCCGCTACGCGGTCTTCCCGCAGACGGTCGCGCCGTTCGACAACATCGAGTGCCGCAAGGCCGTCATCTACGGCGCCGACCACAAGTCCCTCCAGACCGCCCGCGGCGGCCCGATGGCCGGCGGCGACATCGGCACCAACATGCTGCCGCCCGCCGTCCCCGGCTCCGAGGGCCAGAAGTACGACCCGTACGGCCTCGCCAAGAACGACGGCAAGCCGGACGTGGCCAAGGCCAAGGAAGCCCTGGAGAAGTGCGGCAAGCCGAACGGGTTCACCACCACCGTCGCGGTCCGCAACAACAAGCCGGCCGAGGTGGCCACCGCCGAGTCGCTCCAGGCATCGCTGAAGAAGATCGGCATCACCGTCGAGATCGACAAGTACGACGGCTCGCAGACCTCCGGCATCATCGGCAACCCGAAGATCGTCAAGGACAAGAACTACGGCATCATCATCATGGGTTGGGGCCCCGACTTCCCCTCCGTGCAGGGCTACGGCCAGCCGCTGTGGGACAGCAAGTACATCCTCGACAGCGGCAACAACAACTTCGCCATGATCAAGGACAAGGCGATCGACGCCAACTTCGACAAGTTCGTCACCGAACTGGACAGCGCGAAGAAGGAGCAGATCGCCACCGAGATCAACCACCAGGTGATGGAGGGCGCCTACTACCTGCCCTTCGTCTTCGAGAAGTTCATCAACTTCCGCTCGTCCGAGCTGACCAACGTCTACACCACGGACGCCTACAGCGGTCAGTACGACTTCGTCAGCCTGGGCCTGAAGTAACCACCACCCCGGCACACCCGCCGTACGGCACGAAAGGCAGGTGAAGGCCGGAGCGGTCGGGCCGTGGACCGTCGGAGCGATCCGGCGGCCCACGGCCCCCGCCGGGCCGAAGCGCTGTGCTCGCATACCTCATCAGGCGGCTGCTGGCCGCCGCAGTGATGCTGGTGGTCATCATCGTGGTGGTCTTCGGCATCTTCTTCCTCATCCCCAAGTGGGCGGGCATCGACCCGGCCACGATGTACGTGGGCAAGCAGTCCGACGCCGCGGCCGTGGAGGCCGTGCGGGAGAAGCTCAAGCTGGGCGATCCGATCCACGCGCAGGTCCTGGAGTTCTTCAAGGGGCTGTTCGTCGGACGCACCTACGCCGCGGGCGGCGAGGTCACCAACTGCTCGGCCCCCTGCTTCGGCTACTCCTTCCGCAGCGAGCAGGCCATCTGGCCGGTGCTCACCGACCGGCTCCCGGTGACCCTGACGCTGGCCCTCGGCGCGGCGCTGCTCTGGTTGCTCTTCGGGGTCGCCGCCGGCGTGCTGTCGGCGCTCAAGCGGGGCACCCTGTGGGACCGCTCGGCGATGGTCGTGGCCCTCTCCGGGGTCTCCCTGCCGATCTACTTCACCGCGCTGCTCTCGCTGGCCGTCTTCGACTACGGACTCGGCTGGATCGACGGCCAGTACCAGGAGATCGGCGACGGCCTCGGCGGCTGGTTCCAGGGCATGCTGCTGCCCTGGGTGACCCTGTCCTTCCTGTACGCGGCGATGTACGCGCGGATCACCCGGGCCACCATGCTGGAGGTGCTCGGCGAGGACTACATCCGCACCGCACGGGCCAAGGGCCTCACCGAACCCGTGGTCATCGGCAAGCACGCCATGCGCTCCACGATGACCCCGATCCTCACCATGCTCGGCATGGACCTCGGCGCCCTGATCGGCGGCGCCATCCTCACCGAGACCGCCTTCAACCTGCCGGGCCTCGGCCAGGCGGTGCTCTCCGCGATCAACGAACGCGACCTGCCGATCATCCTCGGCGTCACGCTGATCACCTCGCTCGCGGTGATCGTCGCCAACCTCGCCGTGGACTTCCTGTACGCCGCGATCGACCCCCGAGTGAGGCTCGCATGACCGCACCCCGCACCACCGGGTCGGCCCCCGCCACGCCCACCGCCTTCCTCGACGTGCGCGACCTCAAGGTGCACTTCCCCACCGACGACGGCCTGGTCAAGTCGGTCGACGGGCTCAGCTTCACCCTGGAGAAGGGCAAGACCCTCGGCATCGTGGGGGAGTCGGGCTCCGGCAAGTCCGTGACCTCGCTCGGCATCATGGGCCTGCACACCACCGGCCAGTACGGCAAGCGCCGGCCCCGGCTCTCCGGGGAGATCTGGCTCGACGGACAAGAGCTGCTGTCCGCCGCCCCGGACCGGGTGCGCCGACTGCGCGGGCGCGAGATGGCGATGATCTTCCAGGACCCGCTGTCCGCGCTGCACCCCTACTACACCATCGGCCGGCAGATCGTGGAGGCGTACCGCGTCCACCACGACGTCGACAAGAAGACCGCCCGCAAGCGCGCGGTCGAGATGCTCGACCGGGTCGGCATCCCCCAGCCCGACAAGCGGGTCGACAACTACCCGCACGAGTTCTCCGGCGGCATGCGCCAACGCGCGATGATCGCCATGGCCCTGGTCAACAACCCCGAACTGCTCATCGCGGACGAGCCGACGACCGCCCTCGACGTGACCGTCCAGGCGCAGATCCTCGACCTGATCCGCGACCTCCAGAAGGAGTTCGGGTCCGCGGTCATCGTCATCACCCACGACCTGGGCGTGGTGGCCGAACTCGCGGACGACCTGCTGGTCATGTACGGCGGCCGGTGCGTGGAACGCGGCCCCGCCGAGAAGGTGTTCACCGCCCCCCGCCACCCCTACACCTGGGGCCTGCTGGGCTCCATGCCCCGCCTGGACCGGGAGGAGAGCGAGCGCCTCATCCCGGTCAAGGGCTCCCCGCCGTCGCTGATCAACCTCCCCGACGGGTGCGCCTTCCACCCGCGCTGCCCCTACGCGGACCTGCCGAAGGACAACGTGACCCGCACCGTGCGCCCCGAGCTCACCGAGGTCGGCGGCGCGCACTGGGCGGCCTGCCACCTGCCGCAGGCGCAGCGGGAACGGATCTGGACCGAAGAGATTGCGCCGAAGCTGTGAGCGAGGACACCACCGTGACGAGCGACGAAGAGGGCCCCGCACCGGTACCCACCCCGCGCTCCGGGGGCGCCACCGTCCCCGCGCAGCAGGCCGCGCCCGGCGAGGTGCTGCTGAAGGTGAGCGGCCTCCAGAAGCACTTCCCGATCCGCAAGGGGCTGCTCCAGCGCCATACCGGGGCCGTGAAGGCGGTCGACGGGCTGGACTTCGAGGTGCGCGCGGGGGAGACCCTGGGGGTCGTCGGCGAGTCCGGCTGCGGCAAGTCGACCATGGGCCGGCTGATCACCCGGCTCCTCGAACCCACCGCGGGGACCGTGGAGTTCGCCGGACACGACATCACCCACCTCGGGGTCGCGGGGATGCGTCCGCTGCGCCGGGACATCCAGATGATCTTCCAGGACCCGTACTCCTCGCTGAACCCGCGGCACACCATCGGCACCATCGTGAGCGCCCCCTTCCGGCTCCAGGGCGTCACCCCCGAGGGCGGCACCAAGAAGGAGGTGCAACGCCTCCTCGAAGTGGTCGGACTCAACCCCGAGCACTACAACCGCTACCCCCACGAGTTCTCCGGCGGCCAGCGCCAGCGCATCGGCATCGCCCGCGCCCTGGCGCTCAAACCGAAGCTGGTCGTCGCCGACGAGCCGGTGTCGGCCCTGGACGTCTCCATCCAGGCGCAGGTGGTCAACCTGCTGGACGACCTCCAGACCGAACTGGGCCTCACCTACGTGATCATCGCGCACGACCTGTCGGTGGTGCGTCACGTGTCGGACCGCATCGCGGTGATGTACCTGGGCAAGATCGTCGAACTGGCCGACCGGAGGTCCCTGTACTCCTCGCCCCTGCACCCCTACACCAAGGCCCTGATGTCGGCGGTGCCCATCCCCGACCCGCGGCGGCGCACCGCCAAGAGCGAACGCATCCTGCTCAAGGGGGACGTCCCCTCCCCGATCTCCCCGCCCAGCGGGTGCCGCTTCCACACCCGGTGCTGGAAGGCGACCGAGGTCTGCGCCACCCGGGAGCCGGCGTTCACCGAGCTGAAGCCGCAGCAGTTCGTCGCCTGTCACCACCCGGAGAACGCCCCGGACCAGGAGCCCCGGGACACCGTGCGGCTCGCGGCGGCGGCCGACGCGGTGCAGGTGGTCACCCTCGGCGAGGACGCCCCCGCCGAGGGGAGCGGGACCGGGGACTGACCCGGTGCGGGCGGGCCGTCCGGCGGCCCGCCCGCACCCGCCGGACGGCCCCGCCCCGGACGCACCGGGCGGTACCCGGACGTCCTGGACGGATCGGCGTCCGGTACGGGGGAAAATGGGGCGGTGCTCCATGATCTGTTCAGTCCCTCCGTCCAGCACGCGCTGGACCTCGCCGGCATCTTCGTCTTCGCGATCTCCGGCGCCCTGCTGGCCGTCCGGAAGAACTTCGACGTCTTCGGCATCGTCGTGCTCGCCGAGGTCACCGCGCTCGGCGGCGGCCTCTTCCGGGACCTGGTCATCGGCGCGGTCCCGCCGGCCGCCTTCACCGACCTCGGCTACTTCCTGACCCCCCTGGTGGCCGCGGCCCTGGTGTTCTTCCTGCACCCGGAGGTCGAGCGCATCCAGACCGGGGTGAACGTCTTCGACGCGGCGGGTCTCGGCCTCTTCTGCGTCACCGGCACCACCAAGGCGTACGAGTACGGGCTCGGCCTCACCGCGTCCGCCGTGCTGGGCGTGGCGACTGCGGTCGGCGGCGGCGTGCTGCGGGACGTCGTCGCCAACGAGGTGCCCTCCCTGGTCCGCTGGGACCGCGACCTGTACGCCGTCCCCGCGATCGTCGGCGCCGCGATCGTGGCGTTCTGCCTCAAGTACGAGGCCCTGACCGGGCTGACCAGTGCGCTCGCCGTCGTCACCGCCTTCGCGCTACGGCTGCTGGCGATGCGCTACCACTGGCGGGCGCCGCGTGCCTGGAACCGCCGCTCCACGGCGGTGGAGGCCACCGAGTAGCACCCGGTGCGGGGGCGCCCGGGACGGACCCCGGGCGCGCGCCGGGGGTGCGGAACGGGCCAGGGTCGGGGCGGCACCCCCGAACCGGGCTCGTAGAATCGTCCCCACCATGGCCTACCTCGACCACGCCGCGACCACTCCGATGCTGCCGGAGGCGATCGAGGCGATGACCGCCCAGCTGACCGTCACCGGAAACGCCTCCTCGCTGCACGCCGCCGGCCGCCGGGCCCGGCGCACCGTCGAGGAAGCCCGCGAGACCCTCGCCGCCCAGCTCGGCGCCCGACCCAGCGAGGTGGTCTTCACCTCCGGCGGCACCGAGGCCGACAACCTCGCCGTCAAGGGGCTGTACTGGTCCCGCCGCGACGCCGACCCGGCCCGGGTCCGCGTCCTGGCCAGCCCCGTCGAGCACCACGCCGTCCTGGACGCCGTGCACTGGCTCGGCGAGCACGAGGGCGCCACCGTCGAGTACCTGCCCGTCGACGGGTACGGCCGGGTCGATCCGGAGGACCTGCGCGCCGCGCTCGTCCGCAACCCGGCCGACGTGGCGCTGGTGACCGTGATGTGGGCCAACAACGAGATCGGCACCGTCCAGCCGGTGCGGGAACTGGCCGCGGTGGCGGCCGAGTTCGGGGTGCCGATGCACGCCGACGCGGTCCAGGCCGTCGGACAGCTCCCCGTCGACTTCGCGGCGAGCGGGCTCGCCGCGCTGACCGTCTCCGGCCACAAGATCGGCGGCCCGTACGGGATCGGCGCCCTGCTGCTCGGCCGGACCTGGACGCCGGTGCCCGTGCTGCACGGCGGCGGCCAGGAACGGCACGTGCGCTCCGGCACCCTGGACGCCCCCGCGATCGTGTCCTTCTCGGTCGCCGCCCGCATCGCCGCCGAACGACAGCCCCGGTTCGCCCGGGAGGTCGGCGCCCTGCGCGACGCACTGGTCCGCGCGGTGCGGGAGGCGGTGCCCGACGCCGTCCTCGGCGGCGACCCGGTGGACCGGCTGCCCGCCAACGCCCACTTCGCCTTCCCCGGCTGCGAGGGCGACTCGCTGCTGCTGCTGCTCGACGCCCAGGGCATCGAGTGCTCCACCGGCTCCGCCTGCACCGCGGGCATCGCCCAGCCCAGCCACGTCCTGCTCGCCACCGGTACCGATCCGGACCTGGCCCGCGGCACCCTGCGCTTCTCCCTCGGGCACACCTCCACCCCCGAGGACGTGGCGGCCGTGGCCCGGGCCATCGGCCCGGCCGTGACCCGGGCCCGCAGCGCCGGCCTGACCTGACGGCCCCTCCGCGTCCCCGCCGCACGGGCGCCGGCCCCGGCCCGGTCCGGCGCCGGCGCCCGTGCTTGGATACGGCGCATGGACGACTCCCCCCGGCTGTGGATCACCCCGTTCGCCCCGCTCGACGCCGAACGCCCGGAGGTGCTCCTCGCCCTGGACCGCACCTCCACCGACCCGGGCGAGCAGACGGCCTGCGCCCTCCTCGACCGGGGGCACGAGGGCGAGGAGGGCGTCTTCTACCTGCTGGCCGAAGACCTCTCGGCCCGCTACGCACGCACCCGCGGACGGCTCGACGTCACCCTGCTGACCGGCCGGGACCGCCCGGTCCGCGACCTCTCCGCCCTGGAGCCCGACCCCCTGGACCCGACCCGGGCCGTCCTGTTGCGCCGGTCGGTCGCCACCGACTTCCAGCCGGCCGAGGACGAGGGCGAACCGCAGCCCGTGCTGCTGGTCGACCACGTCGACCCGGTGGGTTCCCCGGCGGACCTGGCCGCCCTGTTCACCCGGGGCGAGGCGGGCGTCGCCGTGGTGCGCGCCGTGCACCACCCGTAGCGCCGACCGGGCCGCTCAGTCCCCGAGGGCGTAGAAGCGGATCGGCGAGTTCGGGGCCAGCCCGATCCGCCGGTACACCGGGGCGCCCGCCTCCGTCGCGTGCAGCACCGCCCTGGTCAGACCGGTCGCCCGGGACGCCTCGTACAGCGCCTTGCGGGTGACCGCCTCGCCGTAGCCCCGGCGCTGCCACCGCGGGTCCGTGGCCACCAGCGCCACGAACAGCCGACCCGCCTCCTCCACCGCGCCGGCGCAGGCCACCGGCTCCCCCTCGCGCAGCGCCAGGTAGGCGTACGCCCCCTCCGTCCACAGGGCGGACCCGTGGAGGCCGTCGCGCACCTCCTGCGACGGGAACCCGTAGGCCCGGGCGTTGAGGTCCGCGTACGCCGCCAACTGCTCCTCGGTGCGCACCCGGGCGAAGGTCAGGTCGGGGTGGGCAGGCTCGGGCAGCGGCAGCACGTCACCGGCCATGCCCGCCCCGGAGAAGGCGTGCCGCAGCCCCGCCCGCTCCGCCGCCGGCTCCAGCGCGGCGCGGGCCGGCCCGTCGAGCAGGTGCTCGAACAGCCAGAGGAAGCCCGGGCGCCGCTTCGTCCGCATGACCGCGGCGGCCCCTTCCAGGCGCCGGGCGAGGAGTTCGGCGTCCGCGCCCCGCTCGGTGAGGGCGACGCAGTTCCAGAAGGGGAACCCGGATTCGGCCCAGCGGACGGCGAGACCCGGCAGGTCGCGCACGTCAGCCGCCGCGTCCCGGTCGAGCACCGCCCGCCGCCAGACCGCGGCGAGTTGCTCCGACGATTCGACGGACTGGGCGTGAAGGTCCAAGGCGACTCCCGTGGTGGTCGGTGGAACGTGTCGTCGACCGGTCAACGACGCGGCCCGGCCCGGGGGACCGGCCCGGGGCGGGCCCGGTTCCCGGTCGGCTCACTCCGCGGCGCGGGCGGCCGGCGAGGACGGAGGGGCCGTGGGCGCGGACTCCAGCCGCTCCACCTCGGCCCGCACCAGCGGCACGTACCGCTCCCAGTCCCAGTGCGGCCCGGGATCGGTGTGGGTGGCACCGGGCACCTCCACGTGCCCGATCACGTGCTCGCGGTCCGGCGGTATGTCGTACCGGACGCAGATCCGCGCCGCCAACCGGGCCGAGGCGGCGTACATGGGGCCCGTGAACGACGAGGGGCGGTCCACCCAGCCCTCGTGCTCGATGCCCACGCTGCGCTGGTTGTAGTCGCGGTTGCCCGCGTGGTACGCCACGTCCAACTCCCGGATCATCTGCGTGACGTGCCCGTCCTTGCGCACGACGTAGTGCGCCGCGGCCCCGTGCCCCGGGTCCTGGAACGCCCGCACCGCACTGTCGAAGCCGCCCTGCGTGACGTGGACGACCACCCGGTCGATCCGGAAGTCGTCGGGGCGGTCGGCCCGCCGCCAGTTCGCCGCGGACGCCGCCACCCAGCGGGCGCCCGTGAAGTCCACCTCGCCCGCCACCCGGGGCCGGGACACCCCCGGGGCGCGCCACCACAGCCGCGACCACTCGTCCCGGAAGCCGACGCCCGCCCCGACCACGGCGAGCCCGCCGCCGACCAGCAGCCCGCGCCGCCCGATCCGCGGCCCCTGCCCCGGTGCCCGCCGCTCTCTCTTTTCCGCCACGGGAACCACAACGCACACCCGCGGGCTTCGGTTCCCCGGGCCCCGTACCCTGGAGGGGTTATGACTGAGACCCCGCAGCGCCCCCTCCGTGTCCTGGCCGCCATGTCCGGCGGCGTGGACTCCGCCGTCGCCGCCGCCCGCGCGGTGGAAGCCGGGCACGAGGTGACCGGCGTGCACCTCGCGCTCTCCGCGAACCCGCAGTCGTTCCGCACCGGTGCGCGGGGCTGCTGCACCATCGAGGACTCCCGCGACGCCCGGCGCGCCGCCGACGTGATCGGCATCCCCTTCTACGTCTGGGACCTCGCCGACCGCTTCCGCGAGGACGTGGTGGAGGACTTCGTCGCGGAGTACGAGGCCGGCCGCACCCCCAACCCCTGTCTGCGCTGCAACGAGAAGATCAAGTTCGCCGCGCTGCTGGACAAGGCGCTCGCGCTCGGCTTCGACGCGGTGTGCACGGGCCACTACGCCCGGGTGGTCACCCTGGCGGACGGCGCCCGGGAGCTGCACCGGGCCACCGACGAGGCCAAGGACCAGTCGTACGTCCTCGGGGTGCTCGACGCGCGGCAGCTCGCGCACGCGCTGTTCCCGCTCGGGGACACCGAGACCACCAAGGACGAGATCCGGGCCGAGGCCGAGCGCCGCGGCCTCGCCGTGGCGAAGAAGCCCGACAGCCACGACATCTGCTTCATCGCGGACGGGGACACCCAGGGCTTCCTCGCCGCCCGCCTCGGCACGGCGGAGGGCGACATCGTCGACGAGTCCGGGACGAAGATCGGCACCCACGACGGCGCCTACGGCTACACCATCGGCCAGCGCAAGGGCCTGCGCATCGGCCGCCCCGCCGCGGACGGCAAGCCCCGCTACGTCCTGGACATCTCCCCGGTCACCAACACCGTCACGGTCGGCCCGGCCGCCGCCCTCGACGTCACCGCCCTGACCGCGGTGCGGCCCCGCTGGTGCGGCACCGCGCCCAGCGGTCCCGCCGGCTACACCGCGCAGCTGCGGGCCCACGGCGGCGAGTGCGCGGTGACGGCCGAGGCCGTCGACGGGGAGCTGCGGGTCCGCTTCGCCGAGCCGGTGCGCGGGGTCGCGCCGGGCCAGGCGATCGTCCTCTACGACGGCACCCGGGTGGTCGGCTCCGCGACCATCGCCACCACCGAGCGGGCCGCCGTCCACGCCTGACCGGCACCCTGTCGAAGGCGTGGCGACGGCCCGTACGGTGGGCCCATGAACATCTGCGTCTTCCTCTCCGCGGCCGACCTCGACGAGAAGTACACCGGTCCCGCCCGGCAGTTCGCCGAACTCCTCGGGCGGGGCGGGCACACCCTGGTGTGGGGCGGCTCGGACAAGGGCCTGATGAAGGTCGTCGCCGACGGGGTGCAGCGGGCGGGCGGCCGACTGCTGGGGGTCTCGGTGGAGTTCCTCGCCGAGTTCACCCGCCCCGGTGCCGACGAGATGGTCATCGCGCCCGACCTCGCCGCCCGCAAGGCCACCCTGCTGGAGAAGGCGGACGGCATCGTGGTCCTGGTCGGCGGGGTGGGCACCCTGGACGAGGCCACCGACATCCTGGAACTGCGCAAGCACGGGCACCACGCCAAGCCCGTCGTGGTCCTCAACACGGCCGGCTTCTACGACGGTCTGCGGGAGCAGTTCCGGCGCATGGACGAAGAGGGCTTCCTCCCGCTGCCGCTGACCGAGCTGGTGTTCTTCGCGGAGGAGCCGGTGGGCGCGCTGGCCCACCTGGAGGAGTCCTTCGGCACCCGCTGACCGCACCGGGCGACCGGCGGCGGTCCGTCCCGGCGGGCGGCCCGAGCGGTACGGGCCGGGTGCGACGATGGGGCCCATGGCAATTCACGTGATCACCGGGGCCGGCTCCGGCATCGGCGAGGCCGTGGCGCGGCGGCTGCACGCCCGCGGCGACGACCTCGTCCTCCTCGCCCGCGACGCGGGCCGGGCCAAGGAGCTCGCCGCCCGGTTCCCCGGCTCCCGCACCCTCGTCGGCGACCTCGCCGACCCGGAGAAGCTGTCCTGGGCCTTCTCGCACCAGACGCTGCCCGACCGGGTCGACTCGCTCATCCACAGCGCCGGGGTCATCGACCTCGGCCCGGTGGGCGAACTGACCCCCAAGACCTGGCGCCACCAGCTCAACGTCAACCTGATCGCGCCCGCCGAGCTGACCCGGCACTTCCTGCCCCAGCTCCGGGTCACCCAGGGGCACGTGCTCTTCGTCAACTCCGGCTCGGGGCTGCGGGCCCGCGCCGACTGGTCGGCGTACGCCGCCTCCAAGCACGGGCTGCGCGCCCTCGCCGACGCCCTGCGCGAGGAGGAGCAGGCGGGCGGGGTCCGGGTGACCTCCGTCTACCCGGGCCGCACCGCCAGCGCCATGCAGGCCAAGGTGCACCAGCAGGAAGGCCGGGAGTACGACCCGGCCCGCTGGAGCGACCCGGAGACCGTCGCCACCACCGTGCTCACCGCCCTGGACCTGCCCCGGGACTCGGAGATCAACGACCTCTCGGTGCGTCCCGCCGTCCGCTGAGGCCGCCGGCCGCCCGGGTCCGGCCGCCCGGGTCCGGGCGGTCTCGTAGGCTTCCGGGGTGAGCAACCACGACAACCCGGCGACCACGGCGGCCCCGTCCCACGCGGCGGACCCGAAGGCCCTGCTGCCCAGCCCGGCCAGCGGCGTCGGCTCGATGCCCGGCGAGGACGCCCTGGAGGCCGTCAAGACCGTCGTCGGCACCTTCGGCGACGGCCAGGGCACCCCCCACCTCCCGGAACTGCCGGCCCGCGGGCCCGGCGCTGACATGATCGGCCGCACCGCAGGGCTCCTCGTCGACCTGTACGCCCGGGTGGAGCCCAGCGGTTGGCGCATCGGCGACCGGCCCGGCCGGGACACCCGCCGCGCCCACGCCTGGCTCCGCCAGGACCTCGACGCCCTGGAGGAGCACACCCAGGGGTACGAGGGGCCGCTGAAGCTCCAGGTGGTGGGCCCGTGGACGCTCGCCGCGGCGCTGGAGCTGCGCGGCGGCGAGGTGGCCCTGTCCGACCCGGGGGCCTGCCGCGACCTCGCCGGATCGCTCGCCGAGGGCGTGCGCACCCACCTCGCCGAGGTCGCCCGCCGGGTGCCCGGCGCCCGGCTGGTCCTCCAGTACGACGAGCCCTCGCTCACCGCGGTGCTCCGCGGGCGGATCCGGACCGCGAGCGGCTACCGCACCCACCGGGCGGTGGACCGGCAGGCCGTGGAGGGGGTGCTCCGCGAGCTGTTCGCCGTCCACGACGGGCCCGTCGTGGTGCACTCCTGCGCCCCTGACGTGCCCTTCGCGCTGCTGCGCCGGGCCGGCGCCGACGCCGTCTCCTTCGACCTCTCCCTGCTCACCGAACGTGACGACGAGGTGATCGGCGAGGCCGTCGAGTCCGGTACCAAGCTCTTCGTCGGTGTCGTGCCCGGCACCGACGCCCCGTTGTCAGACCCGGCCGGTAGCGTCGGGGGCGTCAGGACGTTGTGGCGCAGGTTGGGGCTGAGTCCGGGGCTGTTGAGTGACGTGGTCACGCTCACCCCGGCCTGTGGTCTCGCCGGCGCCTCGCCGGAGTACTCCCGGCGGGCGCTGGCCCACTGCGTCCGGGCGGCGACGTCCCTCGCGGACGACCCAGAGTGACCAACGGGAGGACCGACGTGGTCGGCGAAGAGCACGAAGAGAACGGACCGCTGACCGCCGGGGTGCGGGAGCGGCACGCGCGGCTGGCCGAGGAGGTGGAGGAGCACCGCTTCCGGTACTACGTGAAGGACCAGCCGGTCGTCAGCGACGCCGAGTTCGACCGGCTGATGCGGGAGCTGGAGCTGCTGGAGGAGGAGCACCCCGAGCTGCGCACCCCCGACTCGCCCACCCAGCGGGTCGCCGTCGCCTACCAGACGGACCTGGCCGAGGTGGAGCACCTGGAGCGGATGCTCTCCCTGGACAACGCCTTCGACGACGAGCAGTTGTCCGCCTGGGCGGAGCGCATCGCCCGGGACGTGGGCACCACCGACTACCACTACCTGTGCGAGCTGAAGGTCGACGGCCTGGCCGTCAACCTCACCTACGAGAACGGCGTCCTCACCCGCGCCGCCACCCGCGGCGACGGCCGCACCGGCGAGGACATCACCCCCAACGTGCGCACCATCGCCGAGATCCCGCACCGCCTGCACGGCGAGGACGTACCGGCCCTGGTGGAGGTCCGCGGCGAGGTGTACTTCCCGATGGCCGCCTTCGAGGAGTTGAACGAGCGCCGGGTGGCGGCGGGCGAGAAGCCCTACGCCAACCCCCGCAACTCCGCCTCGGGGTCGCTGCGCCAGAAGGACCCCAGGATCACCGCGACCCTTCCGCTGCACATGGTGGTGCACGGCATCGGGGCCCGCGAGGGGCTGGAGATCGGCCGGCTCTCCGAGGCGTACGAACGGCTCCGCGCCTGGGGGCTGCCCACCGCCCGGCACACCAGGGTCGTCGACTCGATCGAGGGCGTGCGGGAGTTCATCGCCCACTACGGGGTCAACCGGCACTCCATGGAGCACGAGATCGACGGCGTGGTCGTCAAGCTCGACGAGATCCCCCTCCAGGGCCGGCTCGGCTCCACCTCCCGCGCACCCCGTTGGGCCATCGCCTGGAAGTACCCGCCGGAGGAGGTCAACACCAAGCTGATCAACATCCGGGTCGGCATCGGCCGCACCGGCCGGGCCACCCCCTACGCCCAGGTGGAGCCGGTGGTGGTGGCGGGTTCGGAGGTCGAGTTCGCGACCCTCCACAACCAGGAGGTCGTCAAGGCGAAGGACGTCCGGGTCGGCGACACGGTGGTGCTGCGCAAGGCCGGGGACGTGATCCCGGAGATCCTCAGCCACGTCCCCGAGCTGCGCGACCCCGAGGCGCCGCCCTTCGAGATGCCCACCGAGTGCCCCGAGTGCGGCACCCCGTTGAAGGCGATGAAGGAGGGCGACATCGACCTCCGCTGCCCGAACGCGGCGGGCTGCCCGGCCCAGCTGCGGGAGCGGCTGTTCTACCTCGCGGGCCGCAAGTCGCTGGACATCGACCACTTCGGCTACGTGACGGCCGCCGCCCTCACCCAGCCCCTGGAGCCGGCCGAGCCCCCGCTCGGGGACGAGGGCGACCTCTTCGACCTGACGATCGAGCAGTTGCTGCCCATCAAGGCGTACGTCCTCGACCCGGACAGCGGGCTGCCCAAGCGCGATCCGGAGACGGGCGAGGAGAAGGTCGTCACCGTCTTCGCCAACCAGGAGGGCGAGCCCAAGAAGAACGCCCTGGCGATGCTGGAGAGCATCAAGGCGGCCAAGGAGCGCCCGCTCGCCCGCTTCCTGACCGGCCTGTCGATCCGGCACGTCGGCCCGGTGGCGGCGGCCGAGCTGGCCCGTGAGTTCCGGTCCGTGGACCGGCTCGCCGAGGCCACCGAGGAGCAGCTGAAGGCCACCGACGGGGTCGCGGGCACCACGGCCGCCGCCGTCCGGGAGTGGTTCGCCGAGGAGTGGCACCAGGAGATCGTGCGCAAGTGGAAGGCCGCCGGCGCCCGAATGGAGGACAGCTCGGCGGGAGAGGACGAGGGACCCCGTCCACTGGCGGGCCTGACCGTCGTGGTGACCGGCACCCTGGCCCGCCACACGCGTGACGGCGCCAAGGAGGCCCTTCAGCGGCTCGGCGCCAAAGTGACCGGATCAGTCTCTAAAAAGACCGCGTTTGTCGTCGTGGGCGATAACCCGGGATCGAAGTTCGATAAGGCAATGCAACTAAAAGTGCCGGTCCTGAACGAGGAAGGCTTTGCCGTCCTTCTGGAGCAGGGCCCGGACGCGGCCCGGGAAGCAGCTCTCCCCGTCGAGGAGTAGACCAAGAACAGCCAATGCCGTGTCCCTCGCACGGCCCCGTGTGGACACCCGTTCGGCGCATATCAGATGGTTAGGGTTGGCCCGGTCGCATTCGGGCAACCGCCGCCGACGGCTGCCCCTCGACGGGGTCGGCAGCCTACTGTTGGCAGAAGCGCCTGCCGTGCCCCGCTGCGTGGCGGGTCATCAGACGCGGATGCCGACGGTCGTGCACGGCGGGCCGAGGCGACGCGCGAGCACCGCCGGCTGTGAGAGGGACGGAATGGAATCGAGCGAGAGGGCCGCCCCGGACGCGGGCGTGCGCGCCCGCCGCATCCCGCGCGCCTGGCTCACCGGCCGCCGGACGCCGCACCGGGCCGACGACCGCACCGGCCGGCCGGGCGAACTCCCCCCGCACGACCTCCGCCCCCACCCCCAGGCCACCGACCAGGGGGCGGCGCGCGGCGCCTGGCCGGTCCTCGCCCGCACCGTGGTCGCGGTCGCCGCCGTCGTCCTGGGCCTCGGCGCCTGGAGCGCGATCAGCGGCAACCGCGCCCTGTTCCCCTCCGGCACCGCCGGCTGGTCGCTGGCCCTGCTCACCGGTCTCACCGTGGGCCACCTGGTCGCCCTCGGCCGCGGTCGCTGGTGGGGCGCCACCGGCTCCGGCTCCGCCCTCACCCTCGCCGTGCTGCTGCTGTACGGGTGGATCCCCGCCGGCATGGTCAGCCTCACCGTCGTGGTGCTCGTCGGCGTGGCCCGTTGGGGACGCTGGCGCCAGGGATTACTGCACGGTGCCGTAGACGTCCTGGGCATCGGCGCGGGCGCCCTGTTGCTCGCCGCCTGCGGGGTGGTCCCCACCGTGGAGCAGCCCTGGCACCCCGACTCCTGGGACTTCTCCACGATCCCCGAGGTCGTCCTCGCCGCCGCGGCCTACCTCACCGTCACCCGGCTGTTGCTCTGGTACCTCCACACCCCCAATCCGGCGGGCCTGCCGACCGTCGCCCGCACCGCCCTGGCGCGGCAGTCCCTGGTCGGCGCGGCACTGCTCGGCATAGCCCCGCTGATCTGCGTGGTGGCGGTGGCGATGCCGGTGTTGCTGCCGCTGTTCGTGGTGCCCCTGGTCGCCCTGGACTCCACCCTGTGGATCGCCCGGGCCCGCGCCGAGGAACAGCTCCGCGACCCCCTCACCAAGCTGCCCAACCGTCAGTGGCTGCTGGAACGCACCTGGGCCGCCATCGACGAGGCCGACCGCATCGACGCGCGGTCCGCACTGATGCTGATCGACCTGGACCGGTTCCGTTCGGTCAATGACACGCTCGGTCATCTGGCGGGTGACCGCTTGCTCCTCCAGATCGCCGACCGCCTCCGGCTCGCCCTGCCCCGCGGAGCCGAGGCGGCCCGCCTCGGCGGCGACGAGTTCGCCGTCCTGCTGCCGGCCGTCGAGTCCGTCACCTCCGCCACCCGCGTCGCCCGCTCCGTGGTCACCGCCCTCGGATCGCCCCTCGACCTCGACGGCCTCACCCTCGTCCTGGAGGCCAGCGCCGGGCTCGCCATCTTCCCCGAGCACGCCGACGACGCGGAGGGACTGCTGCGCCGCGCCGACGTCGCCATGTACCAGGCCAAGCGGGACCGCACCGGCGTGGAGGTCTACGAACCCAAGCGGGACTCCAACACCCCCGACCGGCTCGGCCTCCTCGGAGACCTGCGCCGCGCCCTCGACACCGGAGACGTCCAGCTCCACTACCAGCCCAAGGTCCGCTTCGACGGCCAGGTCGCCGGCCTGGAGGCGCTGGTCCGCTGGGTGCACCCGGAGCGCGGCCGGGTCCCCCCGGACGAGTTCATCGCCATCGCCGAGTCCTCCGGCCTGATGCCCCACCTCACCGAGTACGTCCTGGAGACCGCCCTGGCCCAGGTCGCCCGCTGGCGCGCCCAGGGCCTCACGGTCCCCGTCGCGGTCAACGTCTCGCCCCGTGACGTCCACACCCCCGGCTTCGCCGGCGCCGTCGCCGGCCGCCTCGCCCGCCACGGGGTGCCCGCCGGCGCCCTCCAACTGGAGATCACCGAGCACGTCCTCCTCGAAGACCCGCAGCGCGCCGCCGACACCCTCGCCGGACTCGCCGGGCACGGGGTGAAGATGTCCCTGGACGACTTCGGCACCGGCTACTCCTCCCTGGTCCACCTCCGTCGGCTCCCCGTCAGCGAGTTGAAGATCGACCGTTCCTTCGTGGCTCGCCTCGCGGTCGACACCGAGGACGCCGAGATCGTGCGCTGCACCGTCGACCTCGCCCACTCCCTGGGCCTGCTGGTCGTCGCCGAGGGCGTGGAGGACGACGAGACCTGGGAGCGCCTGCGGGACCTCGGTTGCGACGCGGTGCAGGGCTGGCTGGTCGCGGCCGCGATGCCGCCGGAGGAGGCCACCGCCTGGCTGCTGGCCCGTGGCGCCCGCGGCTGGCAGCGCCCCCGTGCCGCCGCCCCCGCCCCCCTTCCGGCCGTCGAGACGGACTGAACCGCCCGGGTCGGGTGCCGGCGTTCCCCCCGGCCCCGTACGCGCTTCAGCGTCCCTCCCGGCGGGACCCGCCCCTTGGCAAGTGGGTTTACGGCGCTCGCACCCGTGAGACTCGGCCACATCGTGCCGGGGCGGCCCGTCCCGGAACGGAACGTTCCCACAGTGAGGGCAAGGGCAGCGGGCCCCTGGCGCCCCAGATGTAGTTGGGTGTCACAACCACCTCTTCAAGCCATTCAGTGACACGTGTGACTTCCGTCTCTCCGGGGCGGGTTGGGCCCGACCTACGATGAGCGCGACTCGTGTGAATCTCGAATACGAGGTCAATTCACGGAAAAGCAATGATGGGGGAAACATCATGTTGCTCACGCCCCGCCGCATAGCGGCGACCACTCTCGCCGCCGTGCTGGCACTTCCCGTCGGAATCGCCGCCGCCGGTGAAATCAGCGGCAGCCGGCTCCCGTTCTCGATCGCGACCTCCGGAAGCCAGGAGGACGGCAACCGTTGGAGCGGACCCGGATCCAACCGCGTCCGTGCCTGCGGCGACGTTCCGACGTCGGACCTGAAGACGTTCAGCGCCTACGTCTACCAGGACCGGTCGCTCCTGCCCGACCCGCAGATCGCATCGACCTCGCGGAACTACTCCAGTGGGTACGGTTGTGGTGCCTACAAGAGCACCAGCACCGGCAACAAGTACTACACCAAGGCCACCTGGGCGGGCGTGCCCGGCAGCCGTGCCTACGGTTTCGTGGCCGCCGAGAACTAAAAAACCAGGAAAAAGTGACCGTCGACAGTGACATGACCACGACCGGTGTGACGCCGGTCGCGTCCGTCGAGGGCGCCACGGTCCGCTACCGGACCGTGGTCGCCCTCGACGGCGTCCACGCCGAGTTCCGCTCCGGCACCACCGCCCTGCTCGGGCCGAACGGAGCGGGCAAGACCACCCTGCTCTCCCTGCTGAGCACGGCACGCCGCCCCGACGAGGGCACCGTGACCCTGCTCGGCGAGCCGGTGCGGGGCCGGGCCGGCGTCCGCGCCGTGCGGGAACGGGTCGGCGTGCTGCCCCAATCCTTCGGCTACTACCCGCGCTTCACGCTCCGGGAGTTCGTGGAGTACGCGGCATGGCTGCGCAAGGTGCCCGCCGGGCAACGGCGCGACCGGGTCCGCGAAGCCCTGCACCTGGTGGAGTTGGAGAAGTACGCGGACCGGCGCATGTCCGCGCTCTCCGGCGGCATGCTCCGCCGGGCGGGCATCGCCCAGGCCGTCGTCAACCGTCCGGACCTCGTCCTGCTGGACGAACCCACGGTGGGTCTGGACCCCGCCCAGCGGGTCGGGTTCCGCACCCTCATCAAGGACTTGGGGGAACGGTCCGCCGTGGTGCTGAGCACCCACCTCGCCGAGGACGTCGCCCACGTCTGCGAACGGATCCACGTCCTCCTGGAGGGCCGGGCCCGCTTCAGCGGGACCGCCGCCGAACTCTGCGGACGGGCCCCGGGGCACGACGGGACGGCACTGGACGGCCCGGCGGTGGAGGCGGGTTACCTGGCCGTGGTCGGTCAGGGCACCGGCGAACAGGGGAGCGAACGACCGTGACGCGTGTGCTGTGGCACGAGATGCGACGGGGCGAGGCGGGCAAGGCGGCCGCCCTGTGCGCGGCCGCCGGTCTCTGGTACCTGCTCTCCGGCGACCCGCAGACCAACGACTGGGCGGGCTGGTGGAACCAGACGAGCCTGGTCGTCCACGTCTTCGGCGTGATCGTCATGGGCTCCCTGATGGCCGCCGCCGCTGCCTGGAGCGCCAGCCGCGCCCAGCGCACCCGGGCGCACCTCTGGGCGGACACCACCCCCCGCGGCGGCTGGTCGCAGGCGCTGCTGGTGGGCGCCGCCGCATGGCTGTGGGCGCTGCTGGTCACCGCCCTGCTGGCGGCCGTCGCCTTCCACCGCACGGCCCAGATCAGCGAGGTCACCCGGCCGGCATGGACGCCCCTGCTGCTGACCCTGGCGGTGATCGCGGTGCAGATCGCGGTCGGCGTCGCCGCCGGCGCCCTGCTGCCGTCCCGGATCATCGCCCCGGCCGTCGGTGCCTTCTGGTACCTGGTGTTCCTGCTGACCGCCTTCGCACCCGAACTGCCGCTGGTCCGGCTGCTGCCGGCGATCGACAGCCACTGGGACGTCGCCCACCAACCGAACACCGTGCGCCTGCTCCTCGCGACCGCCTGGTGCGCCGCGGCGGCGCTCGCCGTACTGGCCCTGCCCGCCCTGGCGCGCCGCACGGCCCCGTCCCCCGGCCCGCTGGTCGCGGTACCGGTCGCGGTGGCGGTGCTGGCCGCCGGCACCCTGCTGTTCCTGCGACCCGCCCCCCACTCCTTCTGGGCGGTCCCCGCGCCGCAGCCGGCGGAACCCGTCTGCGTCACCGAGGGCCGCACCGAGACGTGCCTGTGGCCCGACAACCGGCACCTGCTGCCCCAGGCCCGCACCGCGACCCGCACCGTCGACGAGGCCCTCGGCGACCTCCCCGGGTTCCGCCGCGCCTTCCACGAGGTCGGCTTGGCCCCGCGGGGCGCCGGCAGCGCGGAACTCCCCGTCGCCCGGCCGGCGGTGGACGCGCGGACCCTCACCGAGTCGCTGCTCGTCGCCGCGCTGCCGCAGCCGCCGCAGGGCTGCGGGCCGCACCTGCTGGACGAGGCCGGCGGCATGCCCGACGCCTACCTCCTGGAGGCGGCCGTCCAGAGCCGGGCGAAGATGCCCCCGGCGTACTACGGGGAGGACTTCGGCGCCGCCCTGGGCCGGGTGCTGGAGGCGCCGGCCGCCGACCGGGACCGCTGGCTCGGTGCCGCCGCGCACGCCGTCGGCTCCTGCCGTCCCGTCCCCCCGCTGCCCCGGTGAACCCCGCCGTCGCCTTCGCGCGCAATCGCGAACTGCCGCGCGCCGCGCTCGTCGCGCTGGTCCTCGCGGTGGCCGCCTCGGCGCTCACCGAGTCCCGGGTGGGCTTCCCCGACGTCCGCTACCTGGTCGACTACAGCGTTCCGGTGGCCGCGCTGGTGCCCGTCGCCCACGCCGTGGTGCTGGCCACCACCCTCCACTCGCCGATGGCCGACCTGGAGCGGCACGCGGCCCAGCCGATGACCCTGTACCGCCGGCTGCACGTGGTGGCCCTGACCCTGTTCGCCCTCCTCCTGGCCGCGCTGCCGCTGGCCTTCGGCCTGCCCACGGAGGTCTTCACCACCTCGGCCCGCAACGCCGTGGGCCACCTCGGCCTCGCGGTGATCAGCGCCCGGTTCTTCGGCAACGGCATGGCCTGGCTGCTCCCGCTGGGCACCTTCGGTCCGACGCTGCTGCTGGGCGTCCGTGCGGACAACACCCCCGAGTGGTGGGCCTGGGCCATCCACGGCCCGTCCGCCGGCGGGGCCGCCGCGGTCGCGGCCGTGCTCTGGCTGGTGGCCCTCCTGCTGCCCGCCGGGCCGCCCCGGGCCGAGGAGCGGGGCGCGGTCTGAGGGCGGGCGGGGCCCGTCAGCGGTCGGCCGGCGGTCGCGGCGCGCGCCACATCGACCACAGCACCGGCCCGCCACCGGGGAGCGGCACCTCCTCCCTGACGGCGAAGCCGAAGTGCTCGTAGACCGGGATGTTGGACTCCTTGGAGGACTCCAGGTACACGGGGTGCCCGGTCGCGTCCGCCTTCGCCAACCCGGAGCGCAGCAGCGCGCCCCCCTGGCCCAGACCGCGGACCGCGGGGTCGGCGCCGATCACGGCGAGGGACCAGTGCGGCTCCCGGGGCGTGTGCGCGGCGGCCGTCTCCACGGCTTCGCGGAACGCTCCGGCCCGGTCGCCGAGAATTCCCAACAGGGTTCCGACGGTCTCCGGGTCGGGAACGGCCCGCGCCCGCTCCGGCGGCATCCAGAAGGCGGCCGCCCCGCCGGTGCGTTCACACACGCCGTCGGGGAGGTACTGACGGGTGAAGAGCACCGTGAAGTACTCCACGAGGGACGCTTCCCGCGAGGACGCCTCGGGGAAGAACCAGCCCATCATGGGGTCGTCGTGGAAGGCCCGCGCCAGGGCCCGGCTGATCGGCCCCGCGTCCTGGCCGGTGGCGGCGTCGGGGGCGTGCGTCGTCGACATGGGTGCATTCTGCATCCACGGGTCTCGGTCAGGCTCCCGGGGGCCCGGCAGGAGCCGCCGGCCGTCCGTCCGGCGCTCGTCGTGCTCCTGCCCGGTGAACGGGCGCGCCTGCACACCGTGCGGAAGGAGGACGGCGAGCCCGTCCGGCTCGGCGACCCGCGGGAGCTCCGCCACCCCGGGCGGTGAGCTCCCGTGCGGGCGGGGGTTTCGCGGGGACGGGGTCGGGCCCCATAGGATTGGGCCAAAACCCATTACTCACCCCTAGAGGATCGCCGCATGCCTGGCATCACGCGCGAGGAGGTCGCCCACCTCGCCCGGCTGGCACGCCTGGAGCTGAAGAGCGAAGAACTCGACCACTTCGCCGGTCAGCTCGACGACATCATCGGCGCGGTCGCCCGCGTCGCCGAGGTCGCCGACCAGGACGTCCCGCCGACCTCCCACCCGCTGCCGCTGACGAACGTCATGCGCGCGGACGAGGTCCGACCGTCGCTCACCCCCGAGCAGGCGCTGTCCGGCGCCCCCGCCCAGGAGCAGCAGCGTTTCAAGGTCCCGCAGATCCTGGGGGAGGACTGACCGCCATGGCCGACCCGAACAGCATCATCAGGCTGACCGCCGCCGAGACGGCGGCGCGCATCGCCTCTGGCGAGCTGACCGCCGTCGAGGTGACCGAGGCCCACCTGGCCCGGATCGAGGCCGTCGACGAGAAGGTCCACGCGTTCCTGTACGTGGACCGCGAGGGCGCCCTCGCCCAGGCCCGCGCGGTGGACGCCAAGCGCGCCGCCGGCGAGGAACTGGGGCCGCTCGCGGGCGTGCCGCTGGCGCTGAAGGACATCTTCACCACCCGGGGCGTGCCGACCACGGTCGGCTCCAAGATCCTCGAAGGGTGGATCCCGCCCTACGACGCGACCCTCACCAAGAAGCTGAAGGACGCGGACGTCGTCATCCTCGGCAAGACCAACATGGACGAGTTCGCCATGGGGTCCTCCACCGAGAACAGCGCCTACGGGCCGACCGGCAACCCGTGGGACCTGACCCGCATCCCGGGCGGCTCCGGCGGCGGCTCCTCCGCGGCCCTCGCCTCCTACCAGGCGCCGCTGGCGATCGGCACCGACACCGGCGGCTCCATCCGCCAGCCCGCGGCCGTCACCGGCACCGTCGGCGTCAAGCCGACGTACGGCGGGGTGTCCCGCTACGGCATGGTCGCGTTCTCCAGCTCCCTGGACCAGGGCGGCCCCTGCGCCCGCACGGTCCTCGACGCGGCCCTGCTGCACGAGGTCATCGGCGGCCACGACCCGCTGGACTCCACCTCCATCGACGCCCCGGTCCCGCCGGTGGTCGAGGCCGCCCGCAACGGTTCGGTGGCGGGCATGCGGGTCGGCGTGGTGAAGCAGTTCCGCGGCGAGGGCTACCAGGCCGGCGTCGTGCAGCGCTTCGACGAGTCGGTGGAACTGCTCAAGGAACTGGGCGCCGAGATCGTCGAGTTGGACTGCCCGTCCTTCGACCTGGCGCTGTCGGCGTACTACCTGATCGCGCCCTCCGAGTGCTCCAGCAACCTGGCCCGCTTCGACGCCATGCGCTACGGCCTGCGGGTCGGCGACGACGGCAACCACTCCGCCGAGGAGGTCACCGCGCTCACCCGCGAGGCGGGCTTCGGCGACGAGGTGAAGCGGCGCATCATGCTCGGCACCTACGCGCTCAGCTCCGGCTACTACGACGCGTACTACGGCAGCGCCCAGAAGGTCCGCACGCTGATCACCCGGGACTTCGAGAAGGCGTTCGAGCAGGTGGACGTGATCGTGTCGCCGACGACGCCGACGACCGCCTTCCCGATCGGGGAGCGCGCCGACGACCCGATGGCGATGTACCTCGCCGACCTGTGCACCATCCCGACCAACCTGGCCGGCAACGCGGCCATGTCGCTGCCCTGCGGCCTCGCCCCGGAGGACGGCCTCCCGGTCGGCCTCCAGATCATCGCCCCGGCGATGCAGGACGACCGCCTCTACAAGGTCGGTGCCGCCGTCGAGGCCGCCTTCGTGCAACGCTGGGGTCACCCGCTGCTTGAGGAGGCACCGTCACTGTGAGCGCACTGTCCAAGGCCAAGGGCTTCAAGAAGTCCAAGTCCGGCACCTACCTGTCCATGGCCACCACGGCGTTCGGCGCGGTGAGCATCGTCAAGCAGGCCCGCAAGGCCCGCACCGAGCACGACACGCTGCGGCTGGTCGACGCCGCCGTGTCCGCCGCCGCCATCGTCACCGGACTGGCGATCCTCTACCGGGAGCTGAAGCGCCTCGGTGACGACGACGTCCTGCTGGGCTGAGAGGGAAGTTCCACGTGACTGTCACGACCGACCTGGTGTCGTACGAGGACGCGCTCGCGTCGTACGACCCCGTCATGGGCCTGGAGGTCCATGTCGAGCTGGGCACCAGGACCAAGATGTTCTGCGGCTGCTCCACGGAGCTGGGCGCGGAGCCCAACACGCAGACCTGCCCCACCTGCCTCGGCCTGCCGGGCTCCCTCCCGGTCGTCAACGCGACCGGCGTCGAGTCCGCGATCAAGATCGGTCTCGCGCTGCACTGCGAGATCGCCGAGTGGTGCCGCTTCGCCCGGAAGAACTACTTCTATCCGGACATGCCGAAGAACTTCCAGACCTCCCAGTACGACGAGCCCATCGCCTTCGACGGCTACCTGGACGTCCAGCTGGAGGACGGCGAGGTCTTCCGCGTGGAGATCGAACGCGCCCACATGGAGGAGGACACCGGCAAGTCGACGCACGTCGGCGGTGCCACCGGCCGTATCCACGGCGCCTCGCACTCGCTGCTCGACTACAACCGCGCGGGCATCCCCCTCATCGAGATCGTCACCAAGCCGATCGTCGGCGCGGGCGAGCGGGCCCCCGAGGTCGCCAAGGCGTACGTCGCCGAGCTGCGCGAGCTGATCCGGGCCCTCGGCGTCTCCGAGGCCCGGATGGAGATGGGCCAGATGCGCTGCGACGTGAACCTGTCGCTGCGCCCGCACGGCCGGGAGAAGTTCGGCACCCGCAGCGAGACCAAGAACGTGAACTCGCTGCGGTCCGTGGAGCGGGCCGCCCGCTTCGAGATCCAGCGGCACGCGGCGGTCCTGAACGAGGGCGGCGCCATCGTCCAGGAGACCCGCCACTTCCACGAGGACACCGGCTCCACGACCTCCGGCCGGGTCAAGGAGGAGGCCGAGGACTACCGGTACTTCCCGGAGCCCGACCTGGTGCCCGTGGCCCCCGCCCGGGCGTGGGTCGAAGAGCTGCGCGGCACCCTGCCCGAGCTGCCCCGGGTGCGCCGCAACCGACTGCGCGAGGAGTGGGGCGTCTCCGAGCACGACATGCAGTCCATCCTCAACGCGGGCGCCGTCGACCCGATCGCCGCCACCATCGAGGCCGGGGCCGACTCGGCCGCCGCCCGCAAGTGGTGGATGGGCGAGCTGGCCCGCAGCGCCAACGAGTCCGGGCAGGCCCTGGACGAGCTGCCGATCACTCCGGCGCAGGTCGCCCGGGTGGCGGAGCTGGTCGCGGGCGGTGACCTCAACGACAAGCTGGCCCGGCAGGTCATCGAGGGCGTCCTCGCCGGCGAGGGCACCCCGGACGAGGTCGTGGAGAAGCGGGGCCTGAAGGTCGTCTCCGACGACGGCGCGCTCACCGCGGCCGTGTCGGACGCCATCGCCCAGAACCCCGGCATCGCGGAGAAGATCCGCGGCGGCAAGGTCCAGGCGGCGGGAGCCCTGGTGGGGGCCGTCATGAAGGCGACCCGCGGCCAGGCGGACGCCGCCCGGGTCAAGGAGCTGATCCTCGCCCAGCTGGGCGTGGAGGGCTGACGCAGGCGACGAGGGCGGTCCCGGGGTTCCCGGGGCCGCCCTCCGGCGCGTCCGCAAGCGTCCCGAGCCCGGCCCCACCGGTTCTGTGAGGAGAACCACGAACCGGTCCAACGATCACCCGATCCTGCGAGAGTGGCAGCGGTTCATCCGTGTCGTCCGGGGCGTGCGCGGTCATCCGTGCAGGCGCGTCCCGGGCGCGGGTCACCCGCGTGCGCCCGCGCCGACACGCCGTTCTCGCGCTCTTCCCGGCGGCTCCGGAGCGCCCGCGGACCCCCGTGGGCGCTCCGGGCCCTGCCGCGCGCCCCCACCGGGGCACCGGCTCCGCCCGCGGAAGACCCGCCCCAGCACCCCGGGAGCCCCACGGTGGCAGCACTCGCACGATGGTGCGTCCGGCACCGCCTCCTGGCGGTCCTGCTCTGGCTGCTCACCCTCGGCGCCACCGCGACCGCGGCGGCCCTGGCCGGCTCCGCGTACTCCACCGACTACGAGGTGCCCGGCACCGAATCGGGTCGGGCCACCGAACTGCTCGCCCGGGGCTTCCCCGGCGTCGTCGGCGACGGCGGCACCATCGTCTGGCACACCGAGAACGGCACCGTGCGCGCCGCCGACGTGGAACGGACCATGACGCGGACCCTGGACGAGGTCGCCGAGCTGCCGGCCGTCGCCGTCGTCGCCGGCCCCTACGGCGAGGGGCCCGCGCAGGCCGACCGGATCAGCGCGGACGGCCGCACCGCCTACGCCACCGTCACCTTCGACCGCCCCGTGGGCGACCTCACCGCGGCCGACGCCCGCTCCGTCGTCGACACCGCCGCGCGGGCTGCCGGTGACGGCCTGCGCGTCGAGCTCGGCGGCAGCGCCGTCGCCCTCACCGAACCCCGCGGCGGCCTCCTCGCCGAGACCGTGGGCGTCGCCGTCGCGGCCGTGGTGCTGTTCCTGGTCTTCGGCTCCCTCGCCGCCTCCCTGCTGCCGATAGCGACCGCCCTGGTCAGCGTCGGCACCGCCTACGCGGGGACCGTGCTGCTCGGGCACGCCATGACCGTCGCCGACTTCGCCCCGATGCTCGGCATGCTCATCGGCCTCGGCGTCGGCATCGACTACGCGCTGTTCGTCGTCACCCGGCACCGGCAGGGACTGCGCCGCGGCCTCCCGGTCGGGAAGGCCGTCGAGGAGGCCGTCGCCACCACCGGGCGCGCCGTCGTCTTCGCCGGCGCCACCGTCTGCATCGCCCTGCTCGGCATGCTCGTCCTGCGACTCGGGTTCCTCGACGGGGTCGCCATCGCCGCCTCCCTGACCGTCGTCCTCACCGTCGCTGCCTCCGTCACCCTGCTGCCCGCCCTGCTGTCCTGGATCGGCCCGCGCGCCCTCGGCCGGCGGGAGCGCCGCCGACTCGCCGAGCAAGGACCCGAACCGGAGACGGGCACGCCCCCGCAGGGGCTCGCCGCCCGCTGGGCCGCCTTCGTGGAACGGCACCCCAAGAAGCTGGGCGTCCTCGCCCTCGCCGCCGTCACGGTGCTCGCCCTGCCCACCCTCTCGCTCCACCTCGGCACCTCCGACCAGGGCAACAACCCGGAGTCCGCCACCACCCGCCAGGCGTACGACCTGCTCGCGGAGGGCTTCGGTGCCGGCGTCAACGGCTCGCTCACCCTGGTCGGCGAGGTGCACGGGGCGGCGGACCGGGCCGCCCTGGCGGAACTCGCCGAGGCCGTGCGGGGCACCGAGGACGTGGCTTCGGTCAGCCCCGTCACCTACGCCCCCGACGGGGACACCGCCCTGCTCACCGTCGTCCCCGAGTCCGCCCCCCAGTCCGAGCGGACCAGCGACCTGGTGGACCGGCTGCGCACCGAGGTGCTGCCGCGCGCGGAGCAGGGCACCGCCCTCGACCTGCACGTCGGCGGGGTCACCGCCGGCTACGACGACTTCGCCGCGCTCATCGTCGGCAAGCTGCCCCTGTTCGTCGGGGTCGTCGTCGCCCTGGGCTGCGTGCTGCTCCTGCTGGCCTTCCGCTCGATCGGCATCCCGCTCAAGGCCGCCGCCATGAACGTGCTCGCCGTCGCCGGGGCCTTCGGGGTCGTCGTCGCGGTGTTCCAGTGGGGGTGGGGGAGCGACCTCCTCGGTCTCGGCCGGGCCGGCCCCATCGAACCCTTCCTGCCCGTGATCATGGTGTCGGTGCTCTTCGGGCTCTCCATGGACTACCAGGTCTTCCTGGTCAGCCGGATGTACGAGGAGTGGTTGGCCACCCGGGACAACCGACGGGCCGTCCGGGTCGGCCTCGCCGAGACCAGCCGGGTGATCAACTCTGCCGCGGTCATCATGATCGCCGTCTTCCTGGCGTTCGTCCTCACCGGCGACCGGGTCATCGCCATGTTCGGCATCGCCCTGGCCGCCGCCGTCGCCCTCGACGCGTTCGTGCTGCGCACCCTCCTGGTACCGGCCCTGATGCACCTGCTCGGCAGCGCCAACTGGTGGCTGCCCCGCTCCCTGGACCGGCTCCTCCCCCGGATCAGCATCGAGCGGCCCCGGCAACCCGTCGCCCCGGGCGACGGACGTGCGAGGATTCCGGGGCGGCGCGGGGAGTGCCGGTCCGCCCGGGCCGGGGCGGACGCCTGACCAGCGGCGCCGCACCACCCGCACCACGACGAGGGGAAGCACCGTGTACGCGAGGGAACTGGACGGGAACGGGGCACGACTGCGTCCCCTGGAGCCCTGGCACGCCGAGGAGTTCCTGACCCACCTCGACCGGGGGCGCGACTTCATCGGGCAGTACATCGCCTTCGGTGCCGGGGTCCACGACACCGACGCCGCCCGGGCCCTGCTCCGCTCGTACGCGGACAAGCGCGCGGCCGACAGCGGCAGCCTGCACGGCATCTGGATCGACGACGCCCTCGTCGGAGGGCTGCTCTTCCGGACCTTCGACGCGACCACCGGCAACTGCGAGATCGGCTGCTGGCTGGAGCCCGCCGCCACCGGACGCGGCCTGGTCACCCGGGGCGCCCGCGCCCTGCTCGACTGGGCCTTCGAGGAGCGCGGCATGCACCGCGCGGAATGGGTCACGGCCGCCGCCAACGAGCCGAGCCGCCGGGTCGCCCAGCGGCTCGGCATGCACCGCGACGGAGTCCTCCGCGAGAGCTACCCCTACCGGGGGGTGCGCCACGACATGGAGGTGTGGTCCGTGCTGGCTCCGGAGTGGCGCGCGGCCCGGGGGAACGGCTAGCGACCGCCGCCCCGTACCCGCCACCTCATCCGCCACGGGCAGGCTCCCGCGGGGGCCTAAGGCACCCGGGGCGCCCAGGATGCGGCATCTTCCCGATGCGCGGGCCCCTCGCTTACGGCGACGGTGGAAGTGCGCCAAGAGGTGTCACCACCGACCGAGGGGGAACCCGATGTTCGCTTACGAACTGCACCAGTTGAGGGCCGCCGAACTCCACCAGGAGGCCGCCCGCCGGCGCCTCCTCCACCAGGTGCGCCGCCCGGAACGGGAGGGCGAGGCCCTGGACGGCGCCGATCCGGGCACGCCGGAACGGCCCCGGCCCCCGGAGTCGCGGACCGAGAACTACGCCCGCGCCGCATGACCGTCGGCGTCCCCGCGCCGGACCCCCGTGGGCAGCGCGGGGACGCCGGCCCGGTGCCCTCCGGGGCGCCGCGCACCCCAGTGCCCCCGCCGGGCCCCGCCGACCGGCCCACCGGTCCCCCCGGCCCCCGCCCGCCCCGTGGACCTGCGGAGATATCCACTGGGGGAGTTCCTGGCCGCTGTGCGATGCTCGGCGGCGTGGAGTCCCGATCCGTCAGCCCCGTGTTCATCGGCCGCACCGCCGAACTGGCGGTGCTGCACCAAGCGCTCGGCCGCGCGGCTCGGGGGGAGCCGCAAGCGCTCCTGCTCGGTGGCGAGGCCGGCGTCGGAAAGACGCGTCTCATCGAGGAGTTCGCCCGCTCGGCCCTCACCCGGGAGGCCGTCGTCGCCATCGGCGGTTGCGTGGAGATCGGGGCGGACGGCCTGCCCTTCGCGCCCTTCTCCACCGCCCTCCGGGCCCTGCGCCTGCTGCTCCCCGGGGAACTCGCGGCTGCCGCCGCCGGCCAGGAGGAGGAACTCGCCCGACTGCTGCCGGAGTTGGGCGGCCCGGTCGGCGGCAGCAGCCACAACGAGGAGGCCATGGCCCGCCTCTTCGAACTGACCGTTCGCCTCCTGGAACGGCTCGCCCACGACCGGACCCTCCTGCTGGTCCTGGAGGACCTGCACTGGGCCGACGCCTCCACCCGGCACCTGCTCACCTATCTGTTCCGCGCCCTGCGCCGCGGCCGGATCGTCGTCCTCGCCAGCTACCGCGCCGACGACATCCACCGACGCCACCCGCTGCGCCCCCTGCTGGCCGAACTCGACCGGCTGCGCAGCGTCCGCCGCGTGGAACTCCACCGATTCAACCGGATCGAGGTGGGCGCGCAGATGGCCGGAATCCTCGCCACGCAGCCCGACCCCGCCCTCGTCGACGAGGTCTTCGCCCGCTCGGACGGCAACGCCTTCTTCGTCGAGGAACTCGCCGCCGCTGCGGGGGAGGACCGCTGCCCGCCGCTGTCCGACTCGCTGCGCGACCTCCTCCTGGTCCGCGTCGAACGCCTCCCCGACCCCGCCCAACACGTGGTCAGGGCGGTCGCCGAGGGCGGTTCCACGGTGGGGCACGCCCTGCTCGCCGCGGTCGCCGGGCTCGCCGAGGACGGGCTCATCGAGGCACTGCGCGCCGCGGTCGGAGCCAGCGTCCTCCAGCCCACCGCGGAGGGCGACGGCTACCGGTTCCGGCACTCCCTGGTCCGCGAAGCGGTCAGCGACGACCTGCTGCCCGGGGAACGCTCCCGCCTCAACCGCCGTTACGCCGAGGCCCTGGAAGCCGAGCCGACCCTGGTGCCCGCCGACGAGCGCGCCACCCGACTGGCCAGCTACTGGTACCACGCGCACGACCCCGCCAAGGCGCTCCCCGCCGTGCTGGGCGCCTCCGCTGAGGCCCGCGACCGGTACGCCTACGCCGAGCAACTGAGCCTGCTGGAACGGGCGATGCAGCTGTGGGACGCCGCCCCCGAAACGGTGCGGGCCCGGCTCTGCGCGGGCGACTACATCGGCCAGTTCCTGCCCTACGAGGGAATGCCCGCAGCCACTCCCCTCACCTTCCACGACGTCCTGGCCGAAGCCGCCGTCGCCGGGCGCCTCTGCGGGGAACGCGTCCGGGCCCTGAAGATCACCAAGCGGGCCCTGCGGTCCTTGGAGGAGGCCCCCGACCCGCTGCGCGCCGCCTGGTTCTGGGTGCAGCGGTCGATGCTGGTCCAGGCACTCGCCCGCGGTGACGGCTGGCAGGAACTCGCCACCGCCCAGGACCTGGTGCGGGGGCTGCCGCCGTCCCCGGTGCATGCCGAGGTCCTCGCCCGGGTGGCCAACTGGTCGATGATCCACCGGCCCGGCCCGGACAGCTTCACCGCCGCGGAGCGCGCCGTCGAGTACGCGCGCATGGTGGGCGCCGCGGAGATCGAGCAGAACGCCCGGCTCACGCTCAGCAGTCTCATGGTCGACGCCGGCGACGCGGAGGCGGGCCTCGCCCAGATGTACCGGATCAAGGAGAACGCGCTGGGGCTCGGCCTGAGCGGCTCCGGCCGCGTGTACGTGAACCTCCCCCACTCGCTCGAAGCGCTGGGGCGCTCCCGCGAGGCCGTCGCCCTGTTGCACGAGGGCGTCGACCACGCCCGCCACTACGGCCTGCGCGAGACGCAGGCGTGGATCTGGGGCAACCTCGCCGACTCGCTCTACAGCCTCGGACGCTGGGACGAGGCAGTCCGGGCCGTCGCCCACGCCGAGCACCCCGGCCACGGCTCCAAGCCCCGCGGCGCCGCCGCCGTGATCGCCGGCCACCTCGCCCTGGCCCGCGGGGACACCGGGGGGACCGCCCGGCACCTGGCCGAGGCCCGCCGCCACTACGGCAGCCACGACCCCGTGCCCCAGCAGGCCATCCCCCTAGCCCGGCTCGCCCTCGGCGTCGCCGCCGGCGAGGGCCGGATCCTGGACGCCCGGGCGGAGTTCGCCGCCGCCCTCGCCGCGGGCTTCCCGCCCGGCACCCAGCGCTACGTCTGGCCGCTGCTGGTCGCCGCCGCCACCCTGGAGACCGAGGCGCGCGGGCTGCCGATCGCCGCCCCCGGCCGGGCCGTCGCCCTCGCCACCCTCCGCACCGCCGTGAAGTCCGTGGCCACGGGCGCCCCCGTGTGGCACGCGCACGCGTTGTGGGTCCGTGCCGAGATGCGCCGCGCCGAGCACCTCTCGACCTGCGCTGACTGGTACGCGGTCGTCGACGCCTTCACCCCCCTGGAACGCCCCTACGACCTCGCCCGGGTCCGCTACCGGCTGGCCGAGGCACTGCTCGCGGAGCCCACTGCGGGCGCCGCCGCGCGTCGCGGCCCGTCCGCCGGAGGGGGGAGCCCGCCGACGCCCCCGGCCACCGCGGTGGGCGAGGACGCACCCGACGGCCGGGCCCGGGCGGCGGAACTGCTCCGGCAGACCGCAGCCCTGGCCCGACACCTGGGCGCCGCCCCCCTCGGCGAGGCCGTGACCGCGCTCGCCGGGCGCGCTCGGCTCGCCCTCGCCCGCCCCGGCGCGCCCGCCCCCACCGACGACCCGTTGGCCCCCTACGGGCTCACTCCGCGCGAGCGGGAGGTCCTGGGCCTGGTCGCCGCGGGGCGCAGCAACCGCCAGATCGCGGAGGAACTGTTCATCTCGCCCAAGACGGCGAGCGTCCACGTCTCCCACATCCTCCCCAAGCTCGGGGTGTCCGGTCGGGGCGAGGCCGCAGCCCTGGTGCACCGGCTGCGACTGCTCGCCCCGGATCCGCCGTCCGCGCGGGCGCAGCCGTAGCGTCCCGCCCCGGCGGCCCCCCGGCCACCCCGCGTCACTCCACCTCCAGCTCCACCATGCGGTCGTCGCCCCGGCCGGGTGTTCCCCGGCCGTCGGTCTCGCTGCTGGTGAGCAGCAGGGTGTTGCCGCCCACCGCCACCACCGTGCGCAGCCGTCCGTACTCGCCGCGCAGGAACTCCTCCGGCTCCGGGGCGCCCTCCACGCCCCGGACGGGCACCCGCCACAGGCGCTCGCCGCGCAGCCCCGCCAGCCAGATCGAGCCCGCCGCGTAGGCGATCCCGCTGGGGGAGGCGTCCGAGGTGCGCCACTGGGCGACCGGGTCGTGGAAGTCGCCGCCGGAGCCCTTGCCCTCAGCCTCGGGCCAGCCGTAGTTGTCACCGGCCACGATGTGGTTCAGCTCGTCCCAGGTGTCCTGCCCGAACTCCGAGGCCCACAGCCGTCCCTCCTCGTCCCAGGCCAGTCCCTGGACGTTGCGGTGGCCGTAGGAGTAGACGTACGAATCCTCCCCGAAGGGGTTCCCGGGCGCCGGTTCACCGGTCGGGGTCATCCGCAGGACCTTCCCGGCGAGGGACTCCTTGTCCTGGGCCAGCCCGGTGTCACCGATCTCGCCCGTTCCGGCGTACAACATCCCGTCCGGGCCGAAGGCGATGCGCCCGCCGTTGTGGATCGTGCCCTTGGGGATGCCCCGCAGCACCGTGCTCGGCGCGCCGAGCTGCGCGCCGGTGGGCTTGTCCTCCTCGTACCGCATCCGGGCGATGCGGTTGTCCGAGGCGGTGGTGAAGTACGCGTAGACCATCCGGTCGGAGTCGAAGGCGGGGGAGAGGGCGATGCCGAGGAGCCCGCCCTCCCCGGCCGCCGCCACCCCGGGAACCGCGCCCAGCTCCACCCGCTGGCCGGTCCGGCCGTCGATCCGGCTGACGGTGCCCTCGTTACGGGAGGAGACCAGCAGGTCGCCGTCGGGCAGCGACACCAGCCCCCAGGGCGAGTCGAGCCCCTCGGCCACGGTGCGGACCGCCTCCACCGAGCCCTTCGCGGGGGCGGCCGCGGCGGTGCGGCCGGGGGAGGGGGCGGCGGGGGAGGCCGATCCGCTCCCCCGGTCGGCGGGCGGGGCCTCCTCCCCGGAGGAGCATCCGGAGAGGAGCACGAGCACGGCCGCGGTGAGGGCGGCCGTCATGGTTGGACGTGACACGATCGCGGTCCCTTCGACGGGGCGGGTTCACCTTGAGTACCCCGCCGGGCGCCGGAAGGTTCCCGCCGGCGCGGAACGCGCCCCGCGCGCCGACGCGGACGGGCGTCCTACTCCCGGGGCTCCCAGGACTCCCGGACCGGCGGCAGGGCGGCGATCTCCGCCCGGTCGGAGTCCGTGAGCCGCAACGCGGCGGCCCGGGAGTTCTCCACCACCCAGCGGGCCCGTTTGGCCCCGGGCACCGCGATCACGTGCCGGCCCCGCTCCAGCACCCAGGCCAGCGCCACCTGGGCGGGGGTGGCGTCCGGCCCGTGCCGCCGGGCGACCCGGCGCAATCCCGCCACGATCGACTGGTTGGCGGCCATCACCTCGGCGGTGAACCGGGGGTGCCGGGCCCGGGCGTCGTCGGGTTCGAAGCCCTGCCCCGGGGTGAGGGTGCCCGTCAGGTACCCGCTGCCGAGGGGCATCGCCGCGAGGAGGCCCACCCCGCGCGCCTCGCACCAAGGCAGGAGCACCTCCAGGGCCTCCGGGGACCACACCGACAGCTCCGCCTCGACCGCGGCCACCGGGAAGACCTGCTGCATCCGTTCCAGCCGGCGGACCGTCACCTCGTGGGGGCGGCGCCCGCCCGAGCGGCGGGATGCCCGGCCGCCCAGGGCGCAGACCCCGAGGGCCCGCACCTTGCCCGCACCCACCAACTCGGCCATCGCGCCCCAGGTCTCCTCGACCGGAACCTCCGGATCCGCCCGGTGCAACTGGTACAGGTCGATCACATCGGTCTGGAGCCGGCGCAGGGAGGCGTCGCAGGCCCGCTTCACGTAGCTCGGCCGGCCGTTGGCGACGATGTGCTGATCCCCCACCAACAGCCCGCACTTGGTGGTGACGAGGGCCTCGCCCCGGCGCTCCCTGAGGACCCGTCCGAGCAACAGCTCGTTGGTGAACGGCCCGTACATGTCGGCGGTGTCGAGCAGCGTGCACCCCCGGTCCAGGGCCGCGTGCACGGTGCGCAGGGATTCGTCGCCACGCCGTCGGGAGGCGGAGTACGCCCAACTCATCGGCATGCAGCCGAGTCCCACCGCGCCTGCTTCGAGTGCCGTCGCGCCGATCGTCCTGCGCTCCACCTCGCCGTACCCTCCCCGTGCCGTTCGAGCGGCCCCCAAACTAACCGCTGGTGAACGTCCTCCGTGCCCGGGTCGCCGACCCGTGCGGCGGCGGGCGCACGGCGGGGGCGCAGCCGCCGGCGCAGGCGGGCCGACGGGGAGTGCCGGCAGCGCATAGCCTCGGGGCATGACCGGTGACGTATGGCTCGCGCTGCCGCCCGAGGAGATCGCGGGTCTCCCCACAGGGCTGGACTACCACTTCTACGACGGCGGGGAGGACGGCACGCAGCCGTACCCCGCCGACCCGGCCCGGTGCGCCTTCTTCACCGTGCCCTACCTGAAGCAGTCGTCCGTGAAGGTGGGCGCCCTGCCCCTGATGCCCCGGCTGGAGGTGGTCCAGACGCTCACCGCCGGGGTGGACGACGTGCTGCCCGCGGTGGACGCGCTGCCCGCCGGGGTCCGGCTGTGCAACGCGCGCGGGGTGCACGACGCCAGTACCGCCGAACTGGCCCTCGCCCTGGTCCTCGCCGCCCTGCGCGGCATCCCCGACCACGTGCGCGACCAGGACCGCGGCCACTGGCGCCCGGGCTTCCGCCCCGCCCTCGCCGACCGGTCGGTCCTCATCGTGGGGTACGGGTCGATCGGCGCGGCGATCGAGGACCGACTGCAACCGTTCGAGGTCGGGGAGGTCACCCGGGTCGCCCGCCGGGCGAGGCCCGCCCCGCACGGCCCCGTGCACGCCCTGGCTGACCTGCCCGCGCTGCTGCCGGCCGCCGACGTGGTGGTGCTCGCCACCCCGCTCACCGACGCCACCCGGCACCTCGTCGACGCCGGGTTCCTGGCCCGGATGAAGGACGGGGCGCTGTTGGTGAACATCGCGCGCGGGGCGGTCGTGGACACCGGGGCGCTCCTCGCGGAGCTGACCGGGAACCCGGGGCGGTTGACCGCCGCCCTCGACGTCACCGACCCCGAACCGCTCCCCGCAGGGCATCCGTTGTGGCACGCCCCGGGGGTGCTGATCAGCCCGCACGCGGGGGGTCCCTCCAGCGCGTTCCGCCCCCGCGCGGAGCGCCTGCTGGTCGAGCAACTCACCCGGTACGCCGCGGGGGAGCCGTTGGCGAACGTGGTCCGGGTGACGGGCCGACAGCCCGGCGCGCAGGGAGCGTCAGCAGCGCACTGAAGTGCACCGGGCACCCTCGTGGCGGTCGTGCGCCGTCGTCCCACGCCGTGCGCGACCCTTGGTACTTCGCGCCCGGGGCGGGCCGGCTGTCGGAAGCGCCCGACTTCCCCGGGCTGGTCGGGCACCCGAAAGGTCACTCGTAGTCACGGAGAGTAGAGAGGCTATGTCCCTGAGTGACCAGTTTGGTGTATCGTCGCCGCTAGGGGCTGCGCCACGCAGTGTGTGGCGCGGGGGACGGGACAGCGGAACGCGAGGGGGGCTGATCGTTGGTGCACGGCCTGTGGAACGACCATCCGACACTCAGGGGTACCAGACGCCGACCCGGGCGCGCACCCGCTCGGTGCCGTCGCCCGGATCATGAGGGCGGACGCGGCGCAGCCGCCCCCGCGCGCCACCGGTCGCGGCACGGCCACCGGAACCGAGCGCGCTCCCGGCCGGGGAGCACCCGGTGAGTGCCCCGGGCACCACCGCATCCGCCGGGACCGGGCAGGGCGGCCGCACCGGACGGGTGGTCCACCTGCTGCTCGCCGTCGTCTGCGGCGGCTACGCGATGGGGGCGGCCCTCGACTGGGGCTCCCCCGAAGTGGCGTTGATCATGGGTGACTTCGGGCTGAGCGCCGCCGCGGCGACCGCCGCCGTCTCCTGCCTGCTGTACGCCCGCACCCGGCACAGCCGCCCGCGCGCGGCCTGGTACCTGTTCGCCCTCTCCTCCGCCATGGCCGCCCTGGGAAACGGCGTCTGGGGCTGGTACGAGGTCGTCCTCCGGGTGCCCGTGCCCAGCCCCAGCTTCGCCGACCTGTTCTTCCTCTGCTTCGCCCCGCCCGCCATCGTCGGACTGCTGCTGCTCGCCAAACGTCCCGTGACCCGGGCCGGATGGATCTGCCTGGGCCTCGACACCTGGCTCATCTGCGGCTCCCTGCTCACCCTCTCCTGGAGCCTCGCGCTCGCCCATACGGCGCGCTTCCAGGGGCGGAGCGTCTCCCACACGGCGCTCTCCCTCGCCTACCCCCTGCTGGACATCGCCCTGGTGAGCATCGTCCTCGCCCTGCACTACCGGCGCACCTGCGTCAACCGCTCCACGGTGAACACCGCCATCGGCGCCCTCGCCCTGACCGTCATGTGCGACGCGCTGTTCAGCTCGCCGCTGCTGCACGCGAGCTACCGCTCCGGGCAGTTGCTCGACGCCGGCTGGTTCGCCGGCTCCCTGCTGCTCGCCTACGCGCCGTGGGCGTCCGTCCCGGAACCCTCCGTCCGCCCCCCGACCGACTGCGAGCCCGGCGCGCATCCGCAGCAGCCGGCGCACGCCCACCCGCTGTCCCGCCCGGGCTGCCCGGCCGACCCCGGCGCGACCCGGGGCCTGCCGGCCCCGCAGGCCCCGGGCCCCCCGCCGGACGAGGGACGGCGTCCCGAGCGCCCCCGGCCGACCTCCGGCTCGCTCGCGGCGCTCGCGCCCTACCTGGCGGCCACCGTCTGCACCCTGGGCATCCTCTACAACGTCCTGAACGACCGCAGCGTCGACCGGGTGGTGCTGGTCACCGCCTGCACGGTCGTCCTGGCCCTGGTCGTCAGGCAGGGCATCATGCTGATGGACAACGTCGCCCTCACCCGAGAACTCGCCGAGCAGGAGAACCACTTCCGCTCCCTGGTGCAGGGCTCCAGCGACGTCATCATGATCGCCGCGCCCAACGGCGTGCTCCAGTACGTCAGCCCGGCCGCCGCCGGGGTCTACGGGCGGGACGCGGACGACCTCGTGGGCAGCGAGCTGGCCTCGCTGATCCACCCCGACGACCGCGGCGCCTTCCTCCACGAGGTGCGACGGTTCCTCGCCGCGGACCCGCCCGTCGACCCGACCACCCGCATCGAGTGCCGCTTCCACTCCGGCAACGACCAGTGGCTGCACGTGGAGTCCACGGTCAACCGGCACCACGGCGGACTGCTGTTCAACAGCCGGGACGTCACGGAACGCGTCCGCCTCCAGGCCCAGTTGCAGCACAGCGCCGAACACGACCCGCTGACCGGACTGCCCAACCGGGCGCTGTTCACCCGCCGGGTCGCCGGCGCCCTCGGCGGTCGCCGCTCCGCTGACCGGGACCCGGGCACCGCGGTGCTCTTCATCGACCTCGACGGCTTCAAGGCCGTCAACGACACCCATGGGCACCAGGCCGGCGACGCCCTCTTGGTGGAAGCCGCCCGGCGGCTCCAGGAGGCGGTGCGCCAGGGCGACACGGCCGCCCGGCTCGGCGGCGACGAGTTCGCCGCCCTCGTCGTCGGCGGCGGCGACGCCGACCGGTCCGCCCGCGAGCGCCACCTCGTGGAACTCGCCGACCGGTTGCGCATCCGCCTCTCCCAGCCCTACGCGATCGGCGGCCACGACCTCAAGGTCGCCGCGTCCATCGGCATCGCCTTCGCCGAACCCGGTCTCGGCGAGAGCGAACTGCTGCGCAACGCCGACCTCGCGATGTACCGGGCGAAGGCGGCGGGGAAGGGCCGGGTCGAGCTGTACGCGCCGCACCTCCAGGCCGAGGCCGTCCGTCGGACCGAACTGGCCGGGCGGCTGCGGACGGCCCTCGACGGCGGCGAGTTCGCCCTGCTCCACCAGCCCGTCGTGCACCTCGCCACCGGATCGATCAGCGCCGTCGCGGCGCAGGCCCGGTGGCGGTCCGGACAGGGCGTGCTGTTCACCCCCGCCGAGTTCCGCACCCTGTCCGAGCTGCCGGGCCATCCCGGGGGCGAGGACCCCGGTGTCGACCGCGCCGCGGCACTGGACCGCTGGACGCTGGAGGAGGCCGTCGCCCGGGCCGCCGAGCGGGCCCGCGCCGGCCACCGCACGGCCCTCGTCGTCCGGCTCGGTGCACACGGCCTGCTGGAGCGCGGCGGCACCGCGGTGGCGGTCGAGGGCCTGCTGACCCGGCACGGTCTCGCCGCCGGCCAGTTGACGATCGAGCTGGCCGACGTCGGCCCCGCCCTCTCGCTGGACGCGCTGGAACGCCGCCTCACCGCGCTGCGGAGGGCCGGGGCCCGGATCGCGCTGGACGGCTTCGGCGCCGGCCCCACCGCGATCGAGGCGCTGCGCCGGCTCCCCCTCGACGTCCTCAAGCTCGACCGGGGCCTGGTCGAGGGCGTCGTGGAGTCCATCCGGCTCCACAAGATCACCAGCGGACTGGTGCGGATCGCGACCGCGCTCGGCCTGGAAGCCGTCGCCGACGGAGTGGACCTGCCGGAGCAGGTGACCGCGCTGAGGGCGATGGGCTGCACCCACGGTCAAGGCATGGCGTTCTCCGGAGCGCTGGACGAGCACCGACTCCGCAGGGCCCTGACGACGGGGCGGTACCCCGTCCCCCGCGAACAGGGCGGCGAGCCCCGGGAGCCGGTGTACGAGGAGGGACCCAAGGCCCTCGGTGCGGCCGTGCTGGCCGGCCCCCGGGGCCTGTCCCGGGGCGCTCGTGAGCCACGCGCCGCCCTGGGGCCCGCGACCCCTCGCGACCCCCGTGGCCAGGGCGGATACACCCCCCTGAGTCCGGTCACCCACCCCGCGCCGCCCGCCGGCGGATACCGCTTCGGAGCATCGCCCCGCCCACATAATGAGACCCGCGTCCCACCCGCTTGACAGGGGTTGAGTGCGAGAGGGAGGGTCTGATCCATGCGCACCCGAATTCTCGTACTTGGACAGCGCGTCGGCTGAAGCAGGGTCGTCCACCACACCCCGCTACCCGCACCGGCGCGCTCCCCTCGCTTGCCTCACGGCACGAGGGGTTTTTTGTTGCACCGGCACCGCGCCGGTCGCCCGAGCAGACCGCAACACTCCGTACAACCGTCGCACATCCCCCTCAGCATCGAGAAGAGAATGACGATGACCGAGCAGGCCACCGGGGCCCACCATCCGCAGCCGCGGCCCCGTTCCGGAGGACAGTCCGCCACCGTCGAGCACGTCACCGGTGCGCAGTCCCTCATCCGCTCCCTCGAAGAGGTCGGGGCCGAGACGGTGTTCGGCATCCCCGGCGGTGCGATCCTGCCCGCGTACGACCCGATGATGGACTCCACCCGGGTGCGCCACATCCTCGTCCGCCACGAGCAGGGCGCGGGCCACGCGGCCACCGGGTACGCCCAGGCCACCGGCAAGGTCGGCGTCTGCATGGCCACCTCCGGACCGGGCGCCACCAACCTGGTCACCCCCATCGCCGACGCGCACATGGACTCCGTCCCGCTGGTCGCCATCACCGGACAGGTGGCCTCCGCCGCGATCGGCACCGACGCCTTCCAGGAGGCGGACATCGTCGGCATCACCATGCCGATCACCAAGCACAACTTCCTGGTCACCAAGGCCGAGGACATCCCCCGGACCATCGCCGAGGCGTTCCACATCGCCGCCACCGGCCGCCCCGGGCCGGTCCTGGTCGACATCGCCAAGGACGCCCTCCAGGCCAAGACCACCTTCAGCTGGCCGCCCGCCCAGGACCTGCCCGGCTACCGCCCGGTGACCAAGCCGCACGCCAAGCAGATCCGTGAGGCAGCCAAGCTGATCACCCAGGCCAAGCGGCCCGTGCTGTACGTCGGCGGCGGAGTCATCAAGGCCGGCGCCACCGCCGAACTGAAGGTCCTCGCGGAACTCACCGGCGCGCCCGTCACCACCACCCTGATGGCGCTCGGCGCCTTCCCCGACAGCCACCCGCAGCACCTGGGCATGCCCGGGATGCACGGTTCCGTCGCCGCGGTGACCGCGCTCCAGAAGGCGGACCTGATCGTCGCCCTCGGCGCCCGCTTCGACGACCGGGTCACCGGCAAGCTGGACAGCTTCGCCCCGTACGCCAAGATCGTCCACGCGGACATCGACCCGGCCGAGATCGGCAAGAACCGGGCCGCCGACGTGCCGATCGTCGGCGACGCCCGCGAGGTCATCGCCGACCTCGTCCAGGCCGTCCAGAAGGAGCACGCCGAGGGCCACCCCGGCGACTACACCGCCTGGTGGACCGACATCGACCGTTGGCGGGACACCTACCCGCTGGGCTACGACCAGCCCGCGGACGGTTCGCTCTCCCCGCAGCAGGTCATCGAGCGGATCGGGCAGCTCGCCCCCGCGGACACGATCTTCACCGCGGGCGTCGGCCAGCACCAGATGTGGGCCGCCCACTTCATCCGCTACGAGCAGCCCGCCACCTGGCTGAACTCCGGCGGCGCCGGCACCATGGGGTACTCGGTGCCCGCGGCGATGGGGGCCAAGGCCGGCCAGCCGGAGCGCACGGTCTGGGCGATCGACGGCGACGGCTGCTTCCAGATGACCAACCAGGAACTGACCACCTGCGCGCTGAACAACATCCCGATCAAGGTCGCCATCATCAACAACGGCGCCCTCGGGATGGTCCGCCAGTGGCAGACCCTCTTCTACAACCAGCGCTACTCCAACACCGTCCTGCACAGCGGTCCCGACGACCCGCAGGCGGACGGCCAGCCGGTGCCCGGCAAGCCCGCCGGAGGCACCCGCGTCCCCGACTTCGTGAAGCTCTCGGAGGCGATGGGCTGCGTGGCGCTGCGCTGCGAGTCCCCCGAGGACCTCGACAAGGTCATCGCCGAGGCCAACGCCATCAACGACCGCCCCGTCGTGGTCGACTTCATCGTCCACGAGGACGCCATGGTGTGGCCGATGGTCGCCGCCGGCACCTCCAACGACACCATCATGGCCGCCCGTGACGTCCGCCCCGACTTCGGCGACAACGAGGACGACTGAGGCCCGGAAGACGATCGAGGCAGGAAGAGAATGACCGTCATGTCCAAGCACACGCTCTCGGTCCTGGTCGAGAACACCCCCGGCATCCTCGCCCGGATCGCCGCACTGTTCTCCCGCCGCGGATTCAACATCGACTCGCTCGCGGTCGGTGTCACCGAGCACCCCGACATCTCCCGCATCACCATCGTGGTCAACGTCGAGGACCTCCCCCTCGAACAGGTCACCAAGCAGCTCAACAAGCTCGTCAACGTGCTGAAGATCGTCGAGTTGGAACCCGGCTCCGCGGTGCAGCGCGAACTCGTCCTCGCCAAGGTCCGCGCCGACAACGAGACGCGCTCCCAGATCGTGGAGATCGTCCAGCTGTTCCGCGCCAAGACCGTGGACGTCTCGCCGGAGGCCGTCACCATCGAGGCCACCGGTTCCAGCGACAAGCTGGAGGCGATGCTCAGGATGCTGGAGCCGTTCGGCATCAAGGAACTCGTCCAGTCCGGCACCATCGCCATCGGACGGGGCTCCCGGTCCATCACGGACCGCTCGCTGCGGTCCCTGGACCGCTCCGCCTGACACTGGGGCGGGGCCACGTCCCCGCCCCGTCGAGCCCTCGTGTGCGCGGGACCCTCCGCGCGCGTGGGGCGGTGCACCCGGCGCGGACCTCGCTCCCCTCGCGGAGGAGGCTCCGCGCGCGTACCACCCCACGCGCGCGCCCGCATCGCGAGACCCTGTCACCTCCCCCTCCCCGCCCGCCGTACGGTGGGACGCACACCCAGCGACACCGGCAGAAACACACCAAGGAGAAACCCAGTGGCCGAGCTGTTCTACGACGCCGACGCCGACCTGTCCACCATCCAGGGCCGCAAGGTCGCCGTCATCGGTTACGGCAGCCAGGGCCACGCCCACGCGCTGTCCCTGCGGGACTCCGGTGTCGACGTCCGCGTGGGTCTGCACGAGGGCTCGAAGTCCAAGGCCAAGGCCGAGGAGCAGGGCCTGCGCGTGGTCACCCCCGCCGAGGCGGCGGCCGAGGCCGACGTCATCATGATCCTCGTGCCGGACCCGATCCAGGCCAAGGTCTACGAGGAGTCCATCAAGGAGCACCTGAAGGACGGCGACGCCCTGTTCTTCGGGCACGGCTTCAACATCCGCTTCGGCTTCATCAAGCCCCCGGCCGGCGTCGACGTGTGCATGGTCGCCCCCAAGGGCCCGGGCCACCTGGTGCGCCGCCAGTACGAGGAGGGCCGCGGCGTCCCCTGCATCGTCGCGGTCGAGCAGGACGCCTCCGGCAGCGCCTTCGCGCTGGCCCTGTCCTACGCCAAGGCCATCGGCGGCACCCGCGCCGGCGTCATCAAGACCACCTTCACCGAGGAGACCGAGACCGACCTGTTCGGTGAGCAGGCCGTGCTGTGCGGCGGTGCCTCGGCGCTGGTCAAGGCCGGCTTCGAGACCCTGGTGGAGGCCGGTTACCAGCCGGAGATCGCCTACTTCGAGTGCCTGCACGAGCTGAAGCTGATCGTCGACCTCATGTACGAGGGCGGCCTGGAGAAGATGCGCTGGTCGATCTCCGAGACCGCCGAGTGGGGCGACTACGTCACCGGCCCGCGGATCGTCACCGACGCCACCAAGGCCGAGATGAAGAAGGTCCTCGGCGAGATCCAGGACGGCACCTTCGCCAACAACTGGATGAAGGAGTACCAGGACGGTCTGCCGCAGTACAACGAGTACAAGAAGGCCGACGAGAAGCACCTGCTGGAGACCACCGGCAAGGAGCTGCGCAAGCTGATGAGCTGGGTGGACGAGGAGGCGTAAGCCCCGTCCGTGCCACCGCCCGTGCGCTGGTGCACCACGGTCCGCGCCCCGCGCGCCGGACCGGGTGCCCCGCGCGCGGGCGTGCCCCCGTGCGCCCGCTTCGCTACGGCGACGCCGGCGCGGGCCCGACCGCGCGGTGCGCCGCTGCCGCACGGGAGCGCGTTTCTCCGGGTCAGGGGCTTCCCCGAGGGCCGGAAGGGGCCGGAGCGACGCTTCCGAGGTGCTCCGGTCCCCTGCGCACGAGGGAGCGGGGCGGCGTCGACTTCCGGTCACCGACCCGACGGCCGTGGGACGTTTGTCCAGTTCGGCCAGCCACGGAAGGGTGATCCTTCCGGAGCGGCGGAAAATGTCTCCCGTTCCGCCACTACACTGCACAGCACATACGCGTCAGGCCCACAGCGTCGTGCGTCTTCCACGCGGCAAGCCAACCTCCACCGCCTGCGGCCGTCGGGACGGCCGTCCGCAATGGACTTGTGAGGACTCACGTGAGCACTGCTGCCAACGGCAAACCGGTCGTACTCATCGCTGAAGAGCTGTCGCCCGCGACTGTGGACGCGCTCGGGCCCGACTTCGAGATCAGGCACTGCAACGGCGCCGACCGTTCCGAGCTGCTGCCCGCGATCGCCGACGTCGACGCCATCCTCATCCGCTCGGCGACCAAGGTCGACGCCGAGGCCATCGCGGCCGCCCGCAAGCTGAAGGTCGTCGCCCGCGCCGGCGTGGGGCTCGACAACGTGGACGTCTCCGCCGCCACCAAGGCCGGCGTGATGGTCGTCAACGCCCCCACCTCCAACATCGTCACCGCCGCCGAACTGGCCTGCGGTCTGCTGGTCGCCACCGCGCGCAACATCCCGCAGGCCAACGCCGCGCTGAAGAACGGCGAGTGGAAGCGCTCGAAGTACACCGGCGTCGAACTCGCCGAGAAGACCCTGGGCGTGGTGGGCCTCGGCCGCATCGGCGCGCTCGTCGCCCAGCGGATGTCCGCCTTCGGCATGAAGGTCGTCGCCTACGACCCCTACGTGCAGCCCGCCCGCGCCGCCCAGATGGGCGTCAAGGTGCTCTCGCTGGACGAGCTGCTGGAGGTCTCCGACTTCATCACCGTCCACCTCCCGAAGACCCCCGAGACCCTCGGTCTCATCGGCGACGAGGCGCTGCACAAGGTCAAGCCGACCGTCCGCATCGTCAACGCCGCCCGCGGCGGCATCGTGGACGAGGAGGCGCTGTACTCGGCGCTGAAGGAGGGCCGGGTCGCCGGCGCCGGGCTCGACGTGTACGCCAAGGAGCCGTGCACCGACTCGCCGCTGTTCCAGTTCGACCAGGTGGTGGCCACCCCGCACCTGGGCGCCTCCACCGACGAGGCCCAGGAGAAGGCGGGCATCGCGGTGGCGCGCTCGGTGCGGCTGGCGCTCGCCGGCGAGCTGGTGCCGGACGCGGTGAACGTGCAGGGCGGCGTCATCGCCCAGGACGTCAAGCCGGGGCTGCCGCTGGCCGAGCGGCTGGGCCGCATCTTCACCGCGCTGGCCGGTGAGGTCGCGGTGCGGCTGGACGTCGAGGTGTACGGCGAGATCACCCAGCACGATGTGAAGGTCCTCGAACTCAGCGCGCTCAAGGGCGTGTTCGAGGACGTCGTGGACGAGACGGTGTCCTACGTCAACGCCCCGTTGTTCGCGCAGGAGCGCGGTGTCGAGGTGCGGCTGACCACGTCCAGCGAGTCCCCCGACCACCGCAACGTGGTCACGGTGCGCGGCACCCTGGGCGACGGCCAGGAGGTCTCGGTCTCCGGCACCCTGGCCGGCCCCAAGCACCACCAGAAGATCGTGGCGATCGGCGAGCACGACATCGACCTCGCCCTCGCCGACCACATGGTCGTGCTGAAGTACGCGGACCGTCCCGGCGTCGTCGGCACGGTCGGCCGGGTCCTCGGCGAGGCGGGCGTCAACATCGCGGGCATGCAGGTCTCCCGCGCGGTGGCCGGTGGCGAGGCCCTCGCCGTCCTCACCGTCGACGACACCGTGCCCGCCGCGGTGCTCGCGGAGCTGGGCGAGGAGATCGGCGCCGTCTCGGCCCGCTCGGTGGACCTCACGGACTGACGTCACCGCCTCCGGCATCCCCTACGGGGCCGGTCGATCCCCCCGGATCGACCGGCCCCGTACGCGTGCGGAGCCTCAGCCCCGTTCCCGACCGCCGGGAGGCGGTTCGCGCACCACCAGCAGGGCGGTCACGGCGGCCAGCAGCAACACCAGCGTCCCGCCGAGGGCCGCCGCTCCCAAGCCGTCCGTGAACGCCTCCCGGGCCAGGGCGGCGAGGGCTCCCGCGGTGTGTTCCGGCAGCTCCCCGGCCACCGCCAGGGCGCCGCCGAGGGTCTCCCGCGCGGCCTCGGGCAGGGCGCCGTCCACGGTCGCCCCGTCCATCCGGTGCCGGTAGACGGCCGTGCCGAGCGAGCCCAGGACGGCCATCCCCAGGGCCCCGCCGAACTCCTGGCCCGTCTCCAGCAGGGACGACGCCGAGCCGGCCCGCTCGGGCGGGGCCGCGGCCAGGGCCACGTCCGTCATCTGCGCCATCACGGTGACGACCCCGCAGGCCAGCACCCCCGAGCCGGCCAGGACCCATCCCAGCGAGTCGGTGCCGACCGTTGCCAGCAGCCCGAACCCGGCGGCGGCCAGCCCGAAGCCGCCGGTGACGACGTGCCCGCGGCGGGCGCCGCGCTGGACCAGGGCGGTGGTGGCGGGGGCGGCGACCCCGATCAACGCCGAGGGCAGCAGCGACCACAGGGCGGCCTCCATCGCGCTCTTGTCGAGCACCGACTGGAGGTACTGGGTGGTGAAGTAGGCCGAGCCCATCATCGCGAACATGGCGAGGGAGTTCAGGCAGACCGCGGGCCCGAAGCCGCGGCCCCGGAACAGCGCGGGGGGCAGCAGGGGAGCGGTGGCGGTGCGCTGCCGCCGTACGAACAGCGCGGCGAAGACCAGCCCCACCAGCAGGGGCAGCAGCGCGGGGGCGACGAGGCCCTCGGCGGGGATCTCCTTGAGCCCGTAGACCAGGGGGAGCACCGAGGCCGTCGACAACACCACGCCCGGCAGGTCGAAGCGGCCGGGCGCGGGGTCCTTGGACTCGGGGAGCAGCAGCGGGGCGAGCACCAGCAGCAGCACCATGGCGGGCAGGTTGACCAGGAAGACGGAGCCCCACCAGAAGTGCTCCACGAGCACCCCGCTCAGGACGGAGCCGAGGGCCACCCCGCCCGTCATCACGGCCGACCAGACGCCGATGGCGCGGGCGCGCTGTCCGGGGTCCCGGAACAGGCTCCGCACCAGGGCCATCGTCGAGGGCATCAGGGCCGCGCCGCCGACGCCCAGCAGGGCGCGGGCGGCGATCAGCGATTCGGCGCTGGGGGCGTAGGCGGCGCAGAGGGAGGCCGCGCCGAAGGCGACGGCACCGAGCAGCAGCAGCCTGCGGCGGCCGACGCGGTCGCCCACCGATCCCATCGTCATCAGCAGTCCGGCGAGGACGAAGGCGTAGACGTCGAAGATCCACAGCTGTTGGGTGCCGCTCGGGGCGAGGTCCGCGCTGATCGCCGGGACGGCGAAGTAGAGCACGGACACGTCCATGGAGACGAGCAGCAGGGGGAGCATCAGGACCGCGAGCGCGGTCCACTCGCGGCGTCCGGCGCGCGGCGGAGCGCCGACGGGCCCGGGGGCCGCCGGTGGGTGGGTGGTCATGGCAGGGACTATACGGCCGTCTTATACGAGTGTCTATGACGCCCGTACGGACGGGCGGGGAGGGAGGGGCGGGAACGTCGGTACGCTGCCCGGCATGGGACACCGCGAGGACTTGCTGGAAGGCGCGAAGCGCTGCTTGCTGGAGAAGGGCTTCCTGGGAACGACGGCGCGCGACGTGGTCCGCGAGTCCGGGACGAACCTGGCGTCCATCGGGTACCACTACGGCTCCAAGGACGCGCTCCTGGCGCAGGCGTACGTGGAACTCGTGGAGGGCGTCAGCACGGCCTTCGACGCCCCGGCGGGCGAGCAGGACCCCACGGCGGACGGCTCCCTGGCCCGCTTCGAGCGGTCCTGGGAGAACGTCATCCGCACCTTCGCCGAGAACGCGCCGACCTGGCGGCTGGGCCTGGAGGTGATGGTGCACGCCGACCGGCTCCCCGGGGTCCGCGAGCACCTGGCCCGCGCCAGCGGACAGGCCCGCAGCGGGCTCGTCGCGATGTTCCTCGGCGGCCCCGAACCTCAGCCCGCCGACCCGCTGGCGACCACCGCCGGGGGCTTCTACTCGACCCTGCTCCAGGGGCTGATGGTGCAGTGGTTCTTCGACCCGGACACCACCCCGACCGCCGCCGAACTCACCGAAGGGCTCCGCCGGGTGATGACCGCGGCCCGGGACGCCTGACCGCCCGGTCCGCACCGGCGCTCCGGCGGCCTGAACCGGAGGCCGCCGGAGCGGACCGCTCGGGGCCGCTCGGCGGGGGTGCGGATCAGCTCGGGTCGGAGCGGGGCTCCAACCGCGCCGCCTTCAGCGCCATGTGCAGCAACAGCCGGTCCTCGCCGTCGTCGAGGTCCAGGCCGGTGAGCTGCTCCACCCGGGAGAGGCGGTAGTAGAGGGTCTGCCGGTGGATGCCCAACTCGGCGGCGGCACGCCCCGCCTGCCCCGCCCGGTCCAGGTACACCTCCGCGGTGCGGGCCAGCTCGTGGTGGGCGGGGGCGAGCAGTTCGCGGGCCACCGGATCGCCGTCCGGGGCGGTGGCCGGCAGCGCGGTCAGCAGCCGGTACGGGCCGATCGCCGACCACTGGGCGACCGGGCCGAACCGGGGCTCGGCCCGGGCCGCGCGGGCCGCCGCCGCGGCCTGGCGCCAGGCGTCCGGCACCTCGGCCAGGTCCCGTCGCACCGCCCCGAGCCCGGCGGTGGGCGACTGCCGGGCCCCGGCGGCCGTGGCGCGCAGCCGCGCCGCGACCGACAGCGCCGGATCGAGCGCGTCGGACGTCCGCAGCCGTACCAACACGGCGAGGGCTTCGGCGTCGGAGCCCCAGGCCAGGGTGCACAGCGCCGTCGCGGCGGGCAGCGCACGGACCGAGGGCGGTGTCGGGGCGGCCGTCCCGGGCAGCGACCAGGGCGCCACGCACACCACCGTGTGCAGGCCCTCGGCCCGCGGCCCCAAGGCGGTGCGCAGTGCGGCCACCGCCATGTCCCGCTGCCAGCCGCGCTCCGCCGTGAGCAGCGCCCGCAGCTCCCGGGCGAGGTCGGCGTCGGCCTGTTCCTCGTCGGCGAGGAGCACCCCGATCCGTGCGGTGACCTCCATGGCGGCGGCGAGTCGGGCGTCGGTGGGGCCGGGGTCGTCGTCCAGCAGCCAGACGTAGCCGAGGGCAACGTTGCGGTGGCGCACCGGCAGACAGATCCGGCCCCGGAACACCCCCGCCTCGGGGGCCGCCGGGATGCGCACCGGGCCGGTGGCCCGGGTGATGCCGAAGCCCTCGAACCAGGCGCGCACCGCCGCCGTGGAGCCGCGGGTGAGGATCGACCGGGTCCGGACCGGGTCCATGGCCCGGTCGTCGTCGCTGTCGTGGGCGCCGAACGCGATCAGCCGGAAGTCCCGGTCCTCCAGGGTGGCGGGGGCCCCGAGCAGTGCCGAGACCTCGTCGACGAGTTCCTGATAGTCGCCCTTCACGGATCCCATTCTCCGGCACCGGCGGAGCTTCTTCATACAGATGTCTGAGATACCGGCCACGGATGCGTGACAGCTGTAGATGGCAGAGGATCGGAGCGATCCTTAGGTTTCACGGTGGTTCCCCTCGCCGTACCCCGGACCGTCGCACCGCGCTGGACCTCCCGGGCCGACGGCCCGTTCGTTCTCTCCGTGGAGGTGGCCCGTGCTGGGTCCCGTGATTCTCGCCGCGTCGCGCAGCGACAGGATGCGCCGGTTCGTGTCGGCGGCTCCGGGCACCAAGCAGGTGGTCGCCCGGTTCATCGCCGGGGAGACCGTCGACCAGGTGATCCCGATCGTGAGCGGGGCCGCCGAGCAGGGCCTGGAGGTCACCCTCGACGTCGTCGGCGAGGACATCACCACCCGCGAGCAGTCCTTCGCCGCCCGGGACGCCTACCTGGAGCTGATCGAACGGCTCCGGGAGCTGGGGCTGGGCGAGCGCGCCGAGATGTCGGTGAAGCTGTCCATGTTCGGGCAGGCCCTGGAGGGCGGCCACGAGCTGGCGCTGGCCAACGTGCGGCCCGTGGTGGAGGCCGCCGCCGCGATCGGCACCACCGTCACCCTGGACGCCGAGGACCACACCACCCTCGACTCGATGTTCGCCATCCACAGCGAGCTGCGGAAGGACTTCCCGCAGACCGGCTGCGTCATCCAGGCGTACCTGTTCCGCACCGAGGAGGACGCCCGCCGGCTCGCCGCCGAAGGGTGCCGGGTGCGGATCGTCAAGGGCGCCTACAAGGAGCCCGCCTCCGTCGCCCACCAGGACAAGCCCGAGATCGACAAGGCGTTCGTGCGGGTCCTGCGCATCCTCATGGAGGGCGAGGGGTACCCGATGATCGGGTCCCACGACCCGCGCCTGATCGCCATCGCCCAGGACCTCGCCCACCGCGCCGGCCGCAAGCTGGACGAGTACGAGTTCCAGATGCTGTACGGCATCCGCAGCGAGGAGCACCTGCGACTGGCCGCCGAGGGCCACCGCATGCGCGTGTACACCGCGTACGGCACCGACTGGTACGGCTACTTCATGCGCCGTCTCGCGGAGAAGCCCGCGAACCTGCTCTTCTTCGCCCGCTCCATCCTCACCAAGGGCTGAGCGCTCCCCGACCCCTCCCGACCCACTTAGGAGACACGGAAACCATGGACGCTGTGACCCAGGTCCCCGCACCGGTCAACGAGCCGGTCCACGGCTACGCCCCCGGCTCCCCGGAGCGCGCCCGGCTGGAGGCCAAGCTCAAGGAGCTGGCCGAGAACCCGATCGACCTGCCGATGACCATCGGCGGCGAGAAGCGGCTGGGCGGCGGCGACGCCTTCCAGGTCGTGCAGCCCCACAACCACCGCGCCGTGCTCGGCACCTACCGCAACGCGACCCAGCAGGACGCCCGGGACGCCGTCGACGCGGCCCTGGCCGCCGCCCCCGCCTGGCGCGCGACGTCCTTCGACGACCGGGCGGCGATCATCCTGCGCGCCGCCGAGCTGCTCGCCGGCCCCTGGCGCGAGACGCTGGCCGCCTCCACCATGCTCGGCCAGTCCAAGACCGCCCAGCAGGCCGAGATCGACACCCCCTGCGAACTGGTCGACTTCTGGCGCTTCAACGTCGCCTACGCCCGTGACCTGCTCGCCGAGCAGCCGCCGGCGAACTCCCCGGGCGTGTGGAACCGGCTGGACCACCGTCCGCTGGAGGGCTTCGTCTACGCGATCACGCCCTTCAACTTCACCGCCATCGCGGGCAACCTGCCCACCGCCCCCGCGCTCATGGGCAACGTCGTGGTGTGGAAGCCGTCCCCGACGCAGACCCACGCCGCGGTGCTGCTGATGCAGCTGCTGGAGGAGGCCGGGCTGCCCAAGGGCGTCATCAACCTCGTCACCGGCGACGGCATCGCCGTGTCCGAGGTGGCCCTGAACCACCGCGACCTCGCGGGCATCCACTTCACCGGCTCCACCCCGACCTTCCAGCACCTGTGGAAGACGGTCGGCGAGAACATCGGCACGTACCGCACCTACCCGCGGCTGGTCGGCGAGACCGGCGGCAAGGACTTCGTCGTGGCGCACCCCAGCGCCGACCGGGCCGTCCTGAAGACCGCCCTGACCCGCGGCGCCTTCGAGTACCAGGGCCAGAAGTGCTCGGCGACCTCCCGTGCGTACGTCCCGGCCTCGCTCTGGAACTCCGGCTTCAGGGAGGAGTTCGCGGCCGAGGTCGACGGGCTCGCCATGGGCGACGTCACCGACCTGTCGAACTTCATCGGCGCCGTCATCGACGAGCGGGCATTCGCCAAGAACAAGGCCGCCATCGACCGGGCCCAGGCCGATCCGACCTGCACCGTGGTCGCCGGCGGCTCCTACGACGACTCGGTGGGCTACTTCGTCCGCCCGACGGTCGTCGAGTGCACCGACCCGACCAACGAGGTGTTCACCACCGAGTACTTCGGCCCGTTCCTGGCCGTCCACGTATACGAGGACGACCAGTACGACGCCATGCTCGACCAGATGGAGTCGGTGTCCGACTACGCGCTCACCGGGTCCGTGATCGCCGGCGACCGTGCCGCCGTCGCGCACACCATGGAGAAGCTGCGCTACGCCGCCGGCAACTTCTACATCAACGACAAGTCGACCGGTGCCGTCGTCGGCCAGCAGCCCTTCGGCGGCGGCCGGGCCTCGGGCACCAACGACAAGGCGGGCGCCCCGCAGAACCTGATGCGCTGGACGCTGACCCGGGCCATCAAGGAGACCCTGGTCGCGCCGACCGACTACACCTACCCGCACATGGGCTGACCCCGACCCGGGCGGCCCCGCACCGGCCGCCCCACGGCGGTGGCTCACTTCCCAGCCCGGCCACCGCCCCGCCCGCGCGCGGACCGCCCCCCGGTCCGCGCGCGGGCCCCTCGACACCGCCCCGTTCCCCGGTCCCCCAAGCCGGGGTCCGGGGCGGTCTCCACGCCGGCCCCGTCCCGCGGCGTCAGACCTCCACCAGCACCTGGTCCAGCGACTTGCGCACCAGGGCCGGGACCACGCAGTCCTCGGCGGGATAGCCGACCGGCAGCACCGCGAACGCCTTCTCGTTCGCCGGCCGCCCGAGCACCTCCCGCAGGAACCCCATCGGGCTCGGCGTGTGCACCAGGGCGGCCAGCCCCGACAGGTGCAGCGCGGTCAGCAGCACCCCCACCGCGATGCCCACCGACTCGTTGACGTAGTAGTGCTTGCGCCGGGTGCCGTCCGGCCCCACCCAGTACCGCTGCTGGAAGACGACGATCAACGCGGGCGCGTCCGTGAGGTGGGGCTTCACCTCGTCGGTGCCGAGCGGACGCAGCGCCGCCAACCACTCCTCGCCCAGCCGCCCGTCGTAGGAGACGCGCTCCTCGCGCTCCGCCGCCTCCCTGATCGCCCGCCGCACCCCGGGGTCCCGCACCAGCACGAACGTCCACGGCTGCTGGTGCGCCCCGGACGGCGCGGTCCGGGCGCACGCCACGGCGTCCCGCACCACCTCCGGCGGCACCGGGTCGGCGGAGAACATCCGGACCGTCCGCCGTTCCTCCATGCGGCCCCGCAACTCCGCCGCCCGCGCCACGCAGACGTCGGGACGGGGGCGCTCGGGCCGGTACGGCTCGGGACGGTAGGGCTCGCCGTGGATCGGGGTCCAGCGCTGCGGGGTCCGTGTCATGCCCGGGAGTGTGCGCCGGGGACCGGCGGCCCGGAAGACAGCCCCGGACGATAGCTCCGGGCTGTCACCGGACTCCCGGGCGCACGGCGGGTATTCGGGTGCGGGGCACCGCCCGCCCGTCGATACTGGCGCGGTGACGAACACCCCGACCTCAGCCCCCGCGCCGCGCCTCGCCCACACCGCCCAGCTCACCGCGGCGGAACTGCGGGAGGCGCGGACCTTCCTCGACACCGTCTTCGACGGCGACTTCAGCGACGACGACTGGGACCACACCGTGGGCGGCATGCACGCCCTGCTGACCGACGCCCACGGCATCGCCGCCCACGGCTCCGTGGTCCAGCGCCGGGTGGTGCACGCCGGCCGCTCCCTGCGCATCGGCTACGTGGAGGGCGTCGCGGTCCGCGCCGACCTGCGCCGCAGGGGGCTCGGCGGAGCCGTGATGGCGGCCCTGGAGGAGGTCGTCGAACGCTCCTACGCCTACGGGGCGCTGTCGGCCAGCGAGGAGGGCGCGGCCCTGTACGCGGGACGCGGTTGGCAGGTGTGGCCCGGCCGGCTGGGCGTCCTCGGGCCCGCGGGCGAGGAACGGCTCGCCGAGGAGGAGGGCACCACCTACGTGTGGGCCGCCCACCCGCGGGGCGGCCTCGGCGCCCTGGACCCGGAGCGGCCCCTGCTGTTCGACTGGCGCGACGGCGACGTGCTCTGACGCGGCGGGTCGCGGGCGCCCCCTGTGGCGCCCGCCCCCACCGCCTCAGACCGCGTTCAGCGCCAGCGCGGGATGGAGCCGGGCGGCGCGGACGGCCGGGTACAGGCCCGCGACCACCCCGATCAGCAGCGTGGCGACCAGCCCACCGGCCAGCGACCAGGGCGGAACCACCGCCGACCACCCCTGCGCCCGGGCGAAGCCGTACGTGGTCACCGCCCCGAGCAGGGCGCCCGCCACCCCACCGCACGCCGACAACAGCAGCGCCTCGGTGACGAACTGGAGCCGGATCGCGCCGCGGGTGGCGCCCAACGCACGGCGCAGCCCGATCTCCTGACGGCGCTCCAGCACGGAGATGACCATGGTGTTGGCCACGCCCACCCCGCCGACCAGCAGCGCCACCGCCCCCAGGGCGAGCATCAGGGCCGTCAGCCCCTCGTCGGCGGCGGCCTTGGCGGCCAGCGCGTCCGAGGGACGGGACACCTTGACGGCCGCCGGGTCCCCGGGGTTGACGGTGCGGGCCAGGACCGCCCGCACCTCCGCCACCGAGGCGTCGGTGGAGCGCTCGAAGACGGTGGTGGGATGACCGTCGAAGCCGAAGTGGCGTTCGGCGGCGGGGAACCCGACCAGGGCCACCCGGTCCACGGTGGGCACCAGCTCGACCGGCCGCAGGATGCCGACGACGACCACCCGCACCTCGTTCATCATGATCGTCTCGCCCGGGCGGACCACCCCCAGGCGCTTGGCCGCCACGGACCCGAGGACCGTGGTGGGCAGCCGTTCACGGGCCCGGTCCAACCACACGCCCCGCTCGACCTCGGCCCCCAGCGCCGCCAACAGATCGGTGCGGGCCGCCTGGGCGGTGACACCGGCGGTGCGCTCCACCGGCACCAGATCGCTGCGCCGGATGCGGGCGTCGACCTCGGCGGTGGCCGTGGCGTGCAGCACCGGCCCGATCCGTTCGACCATGGCGACCGCGTTCCTGGACAGGACGGCGCGGTTGCCGTGCACGTCCTCGCCGGCCTCGGCGGTCAGTAGATTGGTCCCGAGCCGGTCCAGCCTGGCCATCAGGTCCGCACGGCTCGACTCGGACAGTCCGACCACGGTGACCATGGTCGCGATGCCGAGGGCGATGCCCAGGGCCGAGAGCACCACCCGGGCCCGGCGCGCCCGCAGCCCGACCGCGCCCGTGCGCAGCACGTCCCCCGGGGTGAGCCGGGCGGGCCTGAGGGGATCGGCGGTCCTCACGGGCGGCCCTTCCCCGGTCGGGCGGCGTCCGCGACGACCAGGCCGTCCCGCATCCGCACCCGGCGCGGCAGCGCGTCCGCGATCCCGTGGTCGTGGGTGATCACGCAGACGGTGGTGCCGGCCGCGTTCAGCTCGTGCAGCAGCTCCATGACGACCGCACCGGACGCGGTGTCCAGGGCGCCGGTGGGCTCGTCCGCAAGCAGCAGCCGGGGCGCGCCCACCAGGGCGCGGGCGACGGCCACCCGCTGCTTCTCGCCGCCGGACAGCTCCTGCGGGGTGTGTCCGCGGCGGTGGTCCAGTCCCACCCGGGCCAGCGCCTCCCGGGCCAGAGCGCGCCGCCGGCGGGGCGGTACGCCCGCGTACAGCAGGCCGTCCGCGACGTTGTCGACCGCGTCCCGGCCGGCCGCCAGGTGGAAGTGCTGGAACACGAAGCCGACGTGCCGGGCGCGCAGGGCGCACAGTCCGGCGTCGGACAGGGCGGCCACCTCGTGCCCGGCGATCCGCACGCTGCCCGAGGTGGGCCGGTCGAGGGTGCCCATCAGCTGGAGCATCGTGGACTTGCCGGAGCCGGACGGGCCGACCACGGCGACCAGTTCGCCCTCCGCGAGGGTGAGGTCCACTCCGCGCAGGGCGTGCACACCGCCCGGGTACGCCTTGGTGGCGCCGCGCAGTTCGACCACCGGGGGAGCCGTCACGAGGCGGCCACCCCCACCCGTAGGCCCTCGCGCAACCCGGGGCCGCTGACCTCGATCCGGCCGTCCGCGGTCATCCCGGTCTCCACCCGCACCAGTTCGGCGGTGGCGCCCCGGACGATCTGGAGGCCGTAGCCGCCGTCCTCGCCGCGCAGGGCGACGACCGCCTCCACGGGCACTGCGAGGACCCCCTTCCTCGCCTCGCTGACGAACCGCACGCTGGCCGTCGCACCGGTGTCCTGCGCGGCCACCGCCCGCCCCCCGTCGGCCAGGGCGATCTCGACGGTGATGCCGTCCCCGGACCCCGCTCCGTCCCCGGCGTCCGCCTCGTCCTGCGGGCGCACCGTCCGGACCACCTCGCCGGAGGCGGTCCTGCCGTCGGGCAGGACGACCTCGACCCGGGTGCCACTCGCGGCCAGCGCCCCCTCGTCCTGCTCCAGTTCGGCCCGGACGACCGGTTCGGTGGAGGCGACGGCGAGCACGGTGGTGTCCGGGCCCACCCGGTCGGCGAGGGCCGCCTCGGCGGAGACCACCCGGACCCGGTCCGGCTGGAACACGACGTGGCCCAGGCCCACCCGGCCGGTGGGCTCGCGGTTCAGGGACTTCTGCCAACGCTTCACGGCCGCCTCGGTGGCCCCGTCGTACCAGACGTCGACGTGCACTCCCGCACCGAGCCCCAGGTCGCGCAGGTTGCGCTCCAACTGGAGCACGTCGCTGCCGCGGTCGCCGACCTTCATCTCCCGGTACATCGGGACCGGCCCGTACAGCAGGGTGACCGGCTTGTCGTCCAGTTCGTACAAGGCCTCCCCCCGGCCCGGGGTGCTCCCCTCGCGGGCGGCCACCGTGACGGTGCCCTCGACGGCGGCGCGGACGGGGCGCCGTCGGGCGAAGTCGAGCGTCCCGTCCACCGTGGTGGACCTGACCAGGTCGGTGCGGACCACGGTCGCGGTGGCCGGCGGCAGGTCGGCGCCCCGTTCGGGGCCCCGCCCCCCGTCCTCCGCGCCGAGCAGCAGGACCCCCGCGGTGGCGGCCGCCGCGACGCAGGCGGCGAGGAGGGCGAGGTGGGTGCGGCGCCTCACTGCATGCCGTCCAGACCTTCGAGCAGCTTCGACGCGCACGCCTCGTCGGCCTGCCGGTACGCCGGCGAGTCCGGGTCGAGCGCGGGGGAGGCCGGGTTGGGGTCGCCGCCGGGGACCGCGTTGCCGTTGCTCATGACCGGGTTGGTGAACCGGGAGACGCCGTTGTCGCGCATGCACTGGGCGTGCGCGAGCATCGATTCGTACGCCTTCTGCTGGTCGATCTCCGGTTGGGCGTTCAGGGCCGCCCGGAGCTCGTCCACGCACGCTCCGTTCTTGCCGCCCTTGATGCCCTCGTTGCGCCCGGGCTGGGAACCGATCTCGTCGATCCGGTCCCAGTCGAGGTGGCCGCTGAGCCTGGGGTCGGGGAAGTCGGGGTAGCCGCCCTCGGCGCGCATGCACCGCACGTACGTCACCTGCGCGTCGTAGAAGGCGCTCTTGCCCTCGGGGCGGGGGCTGCCGCCCGCCCGGTCCGGGCCGGACTTCGAGGCCGAGGGGGCGGCCGGGAGCGAGGGGACGTCGGCGGTGGCGCTCTCGCGGGTCCCGGCGCCGCAGGCCACCGGGAGGGCGAGCAGCGGAACCGCGACCAGCGCGGCCAGACGCAGTCGGACGCGACGGGGAGGGAAGGCCATGGAGATCATGCGCCCCACCCTCGGCACCGCACGTCATGACCGGTCCATGGCCACATGATGAGAACGTAACAATGCCTCCGACCTGCACTTCCCCTGTCGGGAGGGGTCGTGGACCGGCGGCTGCGGTGCCCATAATCGACCGCATGCCGCAGGTGCTGCTCATCGAGGACGACGCGTCCGTACGGGACGGAATGGAGCTCGTGCTGCGCCGGCACGGGTACGCCATCGACACGGCGGCGACGGGGGAGGAGGCCCTCGCCCTGCTCGACGGCCCCGGCGGGCACGAGGTCGACCTCGCGGTCCTGGACCTGATGCTGCCGGGGATGGACGGCTTCGAGGTGTGCCGCCGCATCCGTGCCCGCAGCGCCGTGCTCCCGATCATCATGCTGACCGCCCGCGGCGACGACCAGGACGTGGTGGCCGGGCTGGAGGCGGGCGCCGACGACTACGTGACCAAACCGGTCACCGCGCCCGTGCTGGAGGCCCGCATCCGGGCGGTGCTGCGGCGCGCCGAGCCGTCCGGGACGGACCGGGCGGCCGGGCCGGACTTCGCCGGGCTGGTCATCGACCGGGTGGGGCTGACCGTCACCAAGCGCGGCACGGCCATCGCGCTGCCGCCCACCGAACTGCGGCTGCTGCTGGAGCTGTCGGCCTCGCCCGGCCGGGTCTTCAGCCGGGAGCAACTCCTCGCCTCCGTCTGGGACCACACCTTCCTGGGGGACTCCCGGCTGGTGGACGCGGCGGTGGGGCGACTGCGGGCCAAGGTGGAGGACGTGGCCGCCCGGCCCCGGTACGTGCAGACGGTGCGCGGCTTCGGCTACCGCTTCGGGCCGCTGTGAGACGGGGCGCCCGCGGGCTGCTCGGCGGGCTGCGGACCCGGCTCGTCGTCACCTTCGTCGCGGTCGCCCTGGTCAGCGCGGTCACCGCGACCGCCCTTGCTTACCGGGACGCCCGCACCGCCGTCCTCGAACGCACCCAGGACACCGCGGTGGACGACCTCCGAGCCCAGGTCGCCCGGGTCGCCGCCGACTTCGACCTGCCGGCCGACCAGCGGGCGCTGACCGGGTTCGCGGATCGGGTCTCGGAGGGCCTCGGCAGGCGGATCGTGGTCGCCCGCTACCGGGACCTGAGCGGGATCTCCGACCGCTACGCCGAGCCGGAGCCCCGGATCACCCCCGCACTGCGGGCCGCGGTCGGCGCCGGCGGCGGGGCCCGGTTCCAACGGGTGGCGGTGGGGGACCTGCCGTACCTGGTGGTGGGCATGCCCGTCACCTACGCGGAGGACGGCCGGTCCTCGGGGCTGGAGGTCTTCGCGATCACCGATCTGCGGGCCGAGGAGGAGGACACCGCCGCCCTGCTGGACTCCGTCCGGTCGGGGATCGTGCCGGTGGTGGGCCTGGCCGTGGTGCTGGCCCTGCTGGCGGCCGGGACGGTGCTGCGCCCGGTGCGCACCCTGGGCCGGGCCACCCGCCGGCTGGCCGCCGGCGACCTGGGCAGCCGGGCGGCCGTCACCGGCCACGACGAACTGGCCCGGCTGGCCCGGACGTTCAACGAGACGGCGGACGCGCTCCAGGCGTCCGACGCGGAGTTGCGCGAGCAGGAGGCCAAGGCGCGTCGCTTCGTCGCGGACGTGTCGCACGAACTGCGCACGCCGCTGGCCGCGATGACGATGGTGGCGACCGTCTTGGAGGAGGACGCCGACCAGTTGCCGCCGGACGCGGCCCGGGCGGCCCGTACCGTCGGCGCGGAGACGGCCCGGTTGGCCCGGCTGGTCGAGGACCTGATGGAGATCTCCCGCTTCGACGCCGGGGCGGTGCGGCTGCACGCGGTGGAGACGGACCTCGCCGACACGGTGCGGGCGTCACTGGCGGCGCGGGGGTGGACGGAGCGGGTGGACACCCGGCTGCCGGAGGGGGTGCGGGCGGTGGTCGACCGGCGCCGCGTGGACGTGATCGTGGCGAACCTGGTGGGCAACGCCCTGCACCACGGCGCGCCGCCGGTCACCGTGACGCTCCGGACGGAGCGGGCGGACGGAGGGGAGTGGGTGGTGGTGGAGGTCGCCGACCACGGTCCCGGGCTGCCGCCGCAGGCGCGGGAGCGGGTCTTCGACCGCTTCTACAAGGCGGACGCGGCACGCACCCGCGGGGCGGTCGCCGACCACGGACCGGGCAGCGGGCTGGGGACCGCGATCGCGTGGGAGAACGCCCGGCTGCACGGCGGCACCATCGAGGTGGCCGAGGCCGGCCCGGCGGCCCGGGGCGCGGTGTTCGTCCTGCGGCTGCCGTGGCGGCGCACCGAGGAGGCGGGGGAGTGAGCGGGGCGCGGACGGGCCAAAGGACGCCGGTCGCGGCGGTCGCCGTGGCGGCGCTGTTCGGCGCTGCCCTGACGGGGTGCGGGGTGCAGCCGACCGGGGTGGTCGAGGCGGGGGAGCCGGCCACCGGACTGACCCGGGGGATGCGGCTGTACTTCGCCTCCGAGACCGGGTTGCGGGCGGTGCCCCTGCTCGGGCGGAAGGTCGAGGACCTCGCGGAGGTGGTGAAGCTGCTCGCCCAGGGGCCGCCGCCCGGGTACGACGAGGCACTCACCACGCTGGTGCACGTCTCGGGCACCTACGAGATGACCGGGCGGGGCACGCGCGTCACCATGCGGCTGGACGGCCCCCACGTGGACGCCGGCACCGGGCAGCTGGTGTGCACCCTGGCGCGTGCCCAGGCCGTGCTCGAACCGGGGGTGAGGGCCGACGAGGTGGAGGTCACCATCGAGCCGGACGACCGGGGTCCGTCGGGTCCCCACCGGTGTGCGGACTTCCTCGACCGCTGAGCCCGCCCCGGGGTCGGCCCGGGGCGTGTGTCGCGGGGCACACCCGTGGTGACCTGCGACGACGCGCGCCCCGTCTCAGATAGTAGGAAGTCCGACTACTTGTGGAGACAGATGCCTCCGACTCCCTTAGCTTGGTAGGGAGCCGAGGATCCGCCCGATCGGGCGGTGCGGCGGCGGACCGGTGCCCCGGTGCAGGTGACCCCTGCGGCCCGCGTTCCCGCGCCCTTCGGCGTTCCGTCGCCCCCGGCGACCGCGCACCTCCCCCTCCCTTCCGTACTTCCGGACGTCAAGGAGCACCCCGCCATGGCCGAGACGACCATCCGCCGAGTCCGTCACCGCCGTTCGAACGACGCCGAGCGCAAGAACGCCGCCGCCGCCCTCCAGCGCGCCCTCGACCGCCGTGACAACGGCGGCGCCACCGGGCACTGACGCCCCCCCGTCACCCGCGCGTCCGCATGGTGGACGCCTGGTGTCACACCCTGGGACGGACGATAAGGTGCCGCCATGTCTGCCAGCATCAATCTCGCAGTGATCCCCGGTGACGGCATCGGCCAGGAGGTCGTGGCCCAGGGGCTCAAGGTCCTCAGCGCGGTCCTCCCCGAGGACGTGAAGCTGGAGACGGAGGAGTACGACCTCGGCGCCCAGCGCTGGCACCGCACCGGGGAGACCCTCCCCGACGCGGAGTTGGCCGCCCTCAAGGGGCACGACGCGATCCTCCTCGGAGCGATCGGCGACCCCTCGGTGCCGTCCGGCGTGCTGGAGCGCGGCCTCCTCCTCAAGCTCCGCTTCGCCTTCGACCACTACATCAACCTGCGGCCGTCCAAGCTGTTCCCGAACACGGCGACCCCGCTCGCCGGCCGCCCCGAGATCGACTTCGTGGTGGTCCGCGAGGGCACCGAGGGCCCCTACACCGGCAACGGCGGCTCGCTGCGCACCGGCACCCCGGCCGAGGTCGCCACCGAGGTCAGCGTGAACACCGCCTACGGCGTGGAGCGGGTCGTGCGGGACGCCTTCGAGCGCGCCAACGCCCGCCCCCGCAAGAAGCTGACCCTGGTCCACAAGAACAACGTCCTGGTGTACGCCGGGCACCTGTGGAAGAACACCTTCGACGCGGTCGCCGCCGAGTACCCGGACGTCACCACCGACTACCTGCACGTGGACGCGGCGACGATCTTCTTCGTCACCCAGCCCGAGCGCTTCGACGTGATCGTCACCGACAACCTCTTCGGCGACATCCTCACCGACCTGGCCGCCGCCGTGACCGGGGGCATCGGCCTGGCCGCCTCCGGCAACATCAACCCGACCGGTGCCTTCCCCTCGATGTTCGAGCCGGTGCACGGCTCCGCGCCCGACATCGCCGGCACCGGCAAGGCCGACCCGACCGCGACGATCCTGTCCGTCGCCCTGCTGCTGCGCCACCTCGGCTACGAGGCGCAGGCCGCCCGCATCGAGGAGGCCGTCTCCGCCGACCTGGCCGAGCGCGACGGCACCCCCCGCACCACCGACCAGATCGGCGACGCGCTCGCCGCACGCGTAGCCGGCTGACCCGGCGCGCCACACGTACCGGGGCCCGACCCCGGACCGGGGTCGCCCCGGACGAGAAGCCGCCGGAGCCCGAGGCGTCCGGCGGCTTCTCGCATGCCGCCCGCGGTGCCACCATCGAATCCCCGGCCGCCCGCACGCCGGCGCCGCGCGATACTCGAAGCGAGGGCCGCACATTCGTCGCGGACCCGCCCTTACCCGGCGAAGCTTGGACGTCCTAGTATCGTCACGCGGCGGTCGTGCGGCGTACGCGCACCCCACGGGCGGACCGGAACACGGCCCCGAGAACCTACGGTGAAGGACAACCAGTCATGACGACGCCCAGAATCGAGCTGAAGCCCTCCGCGCACCCGCTGCCCGCGGACCAGCGGGAGGCGATCCTGCGCAACCCCGGCTTCGGCCGTCACTTCACCGACCACATGGTCACCGTCAAGTGGACCGAGGGCCGCGGTTGGCACGACGCCGAGCTGGTGCCGTACGCCCCGCTCTCCCTCGACCCGGCGAACATGACCCTTCACTACGCGCAGACCATCTTCGAGGGGCTCAAGGCGTACCGCCGCCCGGACGGCTCGGTGGCCACCTTCCGACCGTCGGCCAACGCCGAACGGTTCCAGGCGTCCGCCCGGCGCCTCGCCATGCCGGAACTGCCCGCCGACCTCTTCGTCGCCGCCTGCGACGCGCTCGTCACCCAGGACGAGGGGTGGGTGCCCGCGCACGGCGAGGAATCCCTCTACCTGCGGCCCTTCATGTTCGCGACCGAGGTCGGACTCGGGGTGCGACCCGCCAACGAGTACCTGTTCCTCGTCATCGCCTCCCCGGCCGGCGCCTACTTCCCCGGTGGCGTCAAGCCCGTCTCCGTGTGGCTCTCCGAGGACTACGTCCGCGCGGTCAAGGGCGGCACCGGCGCCGCCAAGACCGGCGGCAACTACGCGGCCTCGCTGGTGGCGCAGAAGGAGGCCGCCGCCGAGGGCTGCGACCAGGTGGTGTGGCTCGACGCGGTCGAGCACCGCTGGGTCGAGGAGATGGGCGGGATGAACCTGTACTTCGTGTACGGGGACCGGATCGTCACGCCCGAACTGACCGGCTCGCTGCTGCCCGGGATCACCCGCGACTCCCTGCTCACCCTCGCCCGCGACCTCGGGTACACCGCGGAGGAGGGCCGGATCTCGACCGAGGACTGGCGCCGCGACGCCGCCAGCGGCGCCCTGACCGAGGTGTTCGCCTGCGGCACCGCCGCGGTGATCACCCCGGTGGGCACCGTCAAGTCCCGCTCCGGCCAGTGGACCCAGGCGGACGGGGAGCCCGGTCCGGTCACCATGCGACTGCGCGAGGCGCTGCTCGCCGTCCAGTCCGGGGCGGCCGAGGACCCCCACGGCTGGATGCACCGACTCGCCTGAGGCACCCGTCCGGGGAGCGCCGCGAACGGGCTCCCCGGCTCCGCCCCTCCCACGAGGGGCGGACGTGGGAGCGTCCGGCCGGGACCGGGCGCACCCGAACGTCGTCCGCGCCCCACCCGGACCGACGGCGAGCGGGGCGACGGTCGCCCCGGGAGCGCCGGGGGGTGTGAGCGGTGACGACGACGGAACCCGACGCGGGCGGCCCCGGCGGATCGACGGACCGGCCCCCCCACGACCGGTCCGTGCCGCGCTCCGTGCGCGCCACGCGGTGGGAGGGCGCCGGGTTGGTCCTGGCGGCCCTCTTCGCCGCCGCGGTCAGCGCGGCGGTGTTCACCGTCTGGCTCCCGCACGGCATCGAGCGGTACCGGGAGTTCGCGGCCGCCGAGCCGTGCCCGGTCCGCGCCGCGGAGGACGGTCCGCTGGACTGCGTGCGCACGCTGACCTTCACGGTCCGGAGCACCGAGGTCGACAAGGTCGGCAGGAACGACGACCACCGGGTGACCCTGCACCGTCCGCCCTCCTGGACCGAGGTCGTCTCGCTCGGCCTCCCCCGACCCCCGATGGAGCGGCTCCGGCCCGGGCACCGGGTGGCCGCCACCGTCTGGCGCGGCGACATCACCTCCATCAGCTGGGCCGGCGAGCGGCAGCGCACCTCCGAGGAGCCGTTCGACGAGCCCCAGGCGCTCGCCGCGATCGGGACCTTCGCGGGTCTCCTCGCGGCGCTCTGGCTCGGCTTCGGCGCGGTACGCCTGCTCACCCCGCACCGAGTCGAACCGTTCGTGTGGCGCGGGTACGGCATGCCGCTCTTCTACACGATGCTGATCGTCTCCGTCCTCGCCGGAGCGCTGGCCCTCGTGCTGGAGTGGCCCTGGTGGCTGGTGCCCGCGCTCGTCGTCCCCTTCGTGGCCTACACGGCCCGGGAGTTCTACCGGTACCGACGGAAGGCCCCCCTGCTGCCGGGAGCCCCGCCCGGAGCTCCCCCCGCGCCTCCGCGGGGCTGACGGCGCCGCCCGCGCCCGCGGCGCCGGGAGCGCAGGGCGACCACCGTCGTCCAGTGGGTGAGACCGTGCCGCGTGCGCAACGGAACTGTGGCAAACTCCGTCTGTGCTCTCGTTCGCCATGATTATCGGCAACAGGCGCGCCGGTCCGCAGGACCGCTGACTCGACACCACCCGGGGATCAGCGGCCCAGTGCCCCAGACCCGCGCGCAGACCTCTCGCACCCGCGAGGGGTTTTTTCGTTTCCCGGACCCCACCACCATCCGGAGGCGAGGGCGCGCGAGGATGGGGGCAAGTGGAGCCAGTCATTCCGGAGCCACGCACCCGACAGGAGTCACCCCGCCATGAGCAGTCAGGCCACCGACGACAGTTTCCACGTCTTCGACACCACGTTGCGCGACGGGGCGCAGCGCGAGGGGATCAACCTCACGATTTCCGACAAGTTGGCCATCGCCCGCCACTTGGACGACTTCGGCGTGGGATTCATCGAGGGCGGCTGGCCGGGGGCCAACCCCCGGGACACCGAGTTCTTCGACCGTGCCGCCAAGGAGATCGACTTCCGGCACGCCCAGCTGGTCGCCTTCGGCTCCACCCGTCGCGCGAACGGCAAGGCGTCCGAGGACCCGCAGGTCCGGGCCCTGTTGGAATCGGGCGCTCCGGTGATCACCCTGGTCGCCAAGTCCCACGACCGCCACGTCGAACTGGCGCTGCGCACCACGCTGGAGGAGAACCTGGAGATGATCCGGGACACCATCTCCTTCCTGCGGGGAGAAGGGCGCCGGGTGTTCCTCGACGCCGAGCACTTCTTCGACGGCTACCGGGCCAACCCCCAGTACGCCAAGGAGGTCGTGCGCACCGCGAGCGCGGCCGGCGCCGACGTGGTGGTGCTCTGCGACACCAACGGCGGGATGCTCCCGGCCCAGGTCCAGGCCGTGGTCGCCACCGTCCTCGCCGACACCGGGGCCCGCCTCGGCGTCCACGCCCAGGACGACACCGGTTGCGCTGTCGCCAACACCCTGGCCGCGGTCGACGCGGGCGCCACCCACGTGCAGTGCACCGCCAACGGCTACGGCGAACGGGTCGGCAACGCCAACCTCTTCCCGGTGGTCGCGGCCCTGGAGCTGAAGTACGGCCGCCGGGTGCTGCCCGAGGGCCGGCTGCGGGAGATGACCCGGGTGTCCCACGCCATCGCCGAGGTCGTCAACCTGACGCCGTCCACGCACCAGCCGTACGTGGGGGTCTCCGCGTTCGCGCACAAGGCCGGGCTCCACGCCTCCGCGATCAAGGTGGATCCGGACCTGTACCAGCACATCGACCCCGAACTGGTCGGCAACCGCATCCGGATGCTGGTCTCCGACATGGCGGGTCGGGCCTCCATCGAGCTCAAGGGCAAGGAGCTGGGGGTCGACCTGGGCGGCGACCGCGAGTTGATCGGCCGGGTCGTTGACCGGGTCAAGGAACGCGAGTTGCGGGGCTACACCTACGAGGCGGCCGACGCCTCCTTCGAGCTGCTGCTGCGCGAGGAGGCCGAGGGCCGAGCCCGCCGCTACTTCCGCACCGAGTCCTGGCGGGCGATCACCGAGGACCGACCGGACGGCAGCCACGCCAACGAGGCCACCGTGAAGCTGTGGGCCAAGGGGGAGCGCATCGTCTCCACCGCCGAGGGCAACGGTCCGGTGAACGCCCTGGACCGGGCGCTGCGCCTGGCGCTGGAGCGGATCCACCCCGAGCTGGGCTCCTTCGAACTGGTCGACTACAAGGTGCGCATCCTGGAGGGCCGCCACGGCACCCACTCGACGACCCGGGTGCTCATCTCCACCAGCGACGGCGCGGAGGAGTGGTCCACGGTCGGGGTCGCCGACAACGTGATCGCCGCCTCCTGGCAGGCCCTGGAGGACGCGTACACCTTCGGGCTGCGGCGCGCCGGGGTGGAGCCCACGGAGTAGCCGGCGCGGCCGGGCCGGCCGCGCCGGATGGGGGTAGCGTCGAAGGCATGAACGCCGTAAGGCCCTCCGGGCCCCGGGCGCTCCTGGGCCCGGTGCTCGCTCTGGCCGCAGCGGTCCTGCTGGTGGGGGCCCCGGCGGCGCCGGCCGTCCCCGCCGCCGCCCCTCCGGCCGCGGTCGCCGCGGTCACCGAGGTGACGACGATCGCCGCCGCCCTGCGGGAGCACCCCGTCTACGTCGACCCGGCGGCGTCCGGCCAGCTCTCCCGTGCGGACGCGGACGCCCTCGCCCGGAAGGTCGAGTCGGCGGACAAGCCGCTGTTCGTCGTGGTGCTCCCGGCGGACCACCCGACCCGGAACCTCTTCACCGACCTGCGGACGGCGACCGGGATCGCCGGGGTGTACGCGGTCCGGTTGGGGGACCGGTTCGACGCCCGGGCCGACAGCACGGTGCTGCCGCCGGCGACGGTGGGCAACCTGGTCCGCAGTGTGGAGGGCGACGCCGGGGCCGCGGTCCAGCTGAACGACTTCGCCGACCGGGCGCTGCCCGCCGCCCGCGGCTCCGCCCCCGCCGGCTGGGGCGGAGCCGCGCAGGACGGCGGGGACCTGGTGGCCCCGCTCGTGCTGGCCGGGGCGCTGGTGGTGGTGGGCGGCGCGGGCGCGTACGCGCTGTCCCGGCGGCGCCGACACCGCGCCGCCGCGCGGGTGGAGCGGCAGCGGGCCGCCCTGGACGAGCTGCGGGTGGTGGTGGACGAGGACATCACCGCCTTCGGCGAAGAACTCGACCGGCTGGACTTCCACCCCGGCGAGGCGGGGGCGACCGAGGCGATGCGCACCGACTACGCGCACGCCCTGGACGCCTACGAACGGGCGAAGTCGCTTATGGCGGCGGCCCGGCGGCCCGAGGAGGTCCGTCCGGTGACCGAGGCGCTCGCGGACGGGCGCTTCTCGCTGGCCGTGCTGGACGCCCGCCGCACGGGTGCGCCGCTGCCCGAGCGGCGGCCCCCCTGCTTCTTCGATCCGCGGCACGGTCCGTCCGTCGAGGACGTGCCCTGGGCGCCCCCGGGGAGCGCCGAGCGGACGGTACCGGTGTGCGCGGCGGACGCCGCCCGGCTGCGGGACGGCGCCGAGCCCCTGGTGCGCGAGGTGGGGACCGAAGGGGGGCGGCGCCCCTACTACGCGGCCGGTCCCGCGTACGGGCCGTGGGCGGGCGGGTACTTCGGCGGGGCGCTGCTGCCCGGTCTGCTGGTGGGCACGCTGCTCGGCGGGATGATGGCCGCTCCCGCCTACGCCGCCGACTACGGCTCGGGGTACGGCGACTTCGGCGGGGACGCCGGCCACGACGGCGGTGACGTCTCCGGTGTCGACCCGGGCGACTACGGGGGCGGTTTCGGTGACGGCGGTGGCTTCGGCGACGGCGGCGGGGACTTCGGCGGCGGGTTCTGAACCGCCGGGCGCCCGGGAACGAACGAGCGCCCGCCCTCTCGCTCGGGGGCAAGCGGAAGGCGGGCGCGCTCGAAGGGCCCGGGTGCGGGCCGGGGCACCGTGCGGGGTGCCCGGGGGTGGCGAATCAGCCGGCGCTGCGGATGGCGGAGACGTCGAAGTTCAGCTTGATCTTGTCGGAGACCAGCACGCCTCCGGTCTCCAGCGCGGCGTTCCAGGTCAGACCCCACTCGGAGCGCAGCAGCTCGGCCTTGCCCTCGAAACCGACGCGCTGGTTGCCGAACGGGTCGGTGGCGGCGCCGTTGAACTCCAGGGCGAGGGTGATGGGCCGGGTGGTGCCCAGGATGCTGAGGTCGCCGATCATCTGGAACTCCTCGCCGCCGAGGTGCTCGGTGCGGGTGGAGCGGAAGGTCATGGTGGGGAACTCGTCGATGCGGAAGAAGTCGGCGCTGCGCAGGTGGCCGTCGCGGTCGGCGTTGCCGGTGTTGATGCTGGCCATCTGGATGTCGAGGACGGCGCGGGAGCGGGTGGGGTCGGCACCGTCCAGGTCCAGGGTGCCGGACACCTCGTCGAAGGCGCCCTTGACGTTGGTGACCATGGCGTGGCGGGCCACGAAGCCGATGGCGGTGTGGGCGGGGTCGAGGGCGTAGCTGCCGGTCAGCGAGGTGAAGTCGGGCGCGGCGGTGGCGAGGGCGGTGGCGGACTCGTTCTTGCGGCCGAAGAGGGCCATGGGGTGCTCCTGGGGGGTGTGGGTGGGACGGGGCCACCGGGGCGGCCTTTGGTTGAACCTTCAACGAAGAGGACTCTAGGGGTATTCCGTTCAAATTTCAACTGCAAGCACGGGGTGCGCGCACCCTCGCTCTCCGTCGACCACCCGGAACGGGTGAGGACCTGCGCCCCGGGGTGCCGCCGCGGGTACCAGGGCTCCATGACCCCCACCCGGAGGACCCTGCTGCTCGCCGCCGGCGCCGGCGCCGTCCCGCACCACCCGCGCACCCCCGCCGCCCCCGCCGCCGAGGACCCGTACCCCGCACTGCGCCGCCGCTGGCTGGACCTCGCCCTGGGCACCGGCTACGACCCGACCGCCGAGCCCTACGCCGCGCGGCTGCGCGCCACCGCCGAACGCGCGGCCACCTGGCACGCCACCATGGCCCCCGGCCCCACCGCACTCTGGCCCGACCAGCCCCTCACCCGCCCCGCCGGCATCACCCGCAGCGGCACCCGGCTGTGGACCATGGCCCGCGCCCACCTCCAACCCGGCACCGACCGCACCGGCGACCCCGCGCTGCGCGCCGCGGTGCTGCACGGCCTGGAGCACCTCACCGCCACCGCCTACCGCCCCGGCGCCGAGCCCCACGGCAACTGGTGGGAGTGGCAGATCGGCACCCCCCGCCCGCTGCTGGACACCGCCCTCGCCCTGGACGCCCACCTCACCCCTGCCCTGCGCGCCACCCTCTGCGCCGCCGTCGACCACTTCCTGCCCGACCGCGCCCTGCACGCCTACACCGGCACCTCCACCGGAGCCAACCGCGTCGACCACTGCCGCGTGGTCGCCCTGCGCGGCGTCCTCGGCCGCGCCGCCGACCGGCTGGCCCTCGCCCGCGACGCCCTCGCCCCCGTGTTCCGGTACGTCACCGAGGGGGACGGGCTGCACGCCGACGGATCCTTCCTCCAGCACACCTCCGTCCCGTACACCGGCACCTACGGACAGGTCCTGCTGGACGGAGCGGCCCGGCTGCTCCTGCTGCTCGACGGCTCGCCCTGGCAGGTGACCGACCCGGCCCGCCGGAACCTCGCCGACGGCGTGGAACGGGCCTTCGCCCCGCTGCTCCTGGACGGCCTGATGATGGACGTGGTCAACGGCCGGGCCATCAGCCGCGGACTGCTCCGCTCCGACGACGGCGTCCCGCGCGGCGACCACTACCACGGCCACGCCGTCATCGCCGCGATCGCCCTGCTCGCCGAGACCGCCGGAGCGCCCGCCGGCGGGGTCACCCCCGCCCGGCGCGACCGGTGGCACGCCCGGATCAAGGGCTGGGCCGCCCGCGACACGGTCACCCCGCTGCTCGCCTCCCCCCAGTTCGACACCGCCGACCTGGCCCGGCTGCACGCGGTGGCCGCCCGCCCGCTGCCCGCGGCCCCCGAACCGAGGGGCCACACCCTCTTCCCCGCCATGGACCGCGCGGTGCACCGCACCGACGCCTTCACCGCCGCCCTCGCCACCGCCTCGCACCGCACCTCCCACTACGAGTGCGGAGCCGGCGAGAACCCCCGCGGCTGGCACACCGCCGCCGGGATGCTCCAGTGGTGGCCGCGCGGCCACCGCGCCGACCAGTACACCGACTGGTACTGGCCCACCGTCGACTGGTACCGGCTGCCCGGGACCACCGTGTCCACCCGACGGCTGCCCGACCGCGCCGGCGGCGAGTGGGGCGCCCCCCGCCCGCCGGGGCGCTGGGTCGGCGGCACCACCGACGGCACCCACGCGGTCGTGGGCCAGGACCTCCACGGACTCTGCTCCTCGCTCCGCGCCCGCACGGCCTGGTTCTTCCTCGACGACGCCGTGGTCTGCCTGGGCGCAGGGATCACCGCCCGCGACGGCGTCCCGGTGGAGACGGTCGTCGACAACCGCAACCTCGGCCCGCGGGGCACCGCCCGGCTGCGCACCGGCCCCGGACCCCGTCCCCGCTGGGCCCACCTCGACGGGCACGGCGGCTGGGTGCTGCTCGACGGCCCGCCCCTGCGCACCCGGCGGACGGAGCGCACCGGGGCCTGGGCGGACATCAACGACGGCGGCTCACCCGAGCGCCGCACCCGCCACTGGCAGACCCTCTGGCTCGACCACGGCATCGACCCCACCGACGGGCGCTACGCCTACCTGCTGCTGCCCGGCGCCCCGCTCGCCGCCGTCGCGGCCCGGGCGGCCGACCCCGGCTGGCTGTCCGTCCTCGCCAACCGCCCCGACCGGCAGGCGGTCGCGGTGCCCCCACTCGGGGTCCTGGCCGCCGCCTTCCACCGGGCGGGCGCGGTCGGCCCGCTCGCGCTGACCGCGCCCGCCGCCGTCCTGGTGCGCCGGCGCGGGCGCACCCTCACCTTCTGCGTGGCGGAGCCCTTGCGCACGGGGCGCCCCCTGGACCTCCGCTGGGACCGGCCGGTGCACCGGGTGCTGGCCCGGGATGCTGGGGTGGAGGTCCACGAGACCGGGCACGGACTACGGTTGCGGGTGGCGCCCGGGACCGCCTGCGCCACCCTGCGCTGCACGGTGCAGTCCGAGGACCTCTTTGTGTGAACCCCACAACCCCCCACCCCGCTCGACAGGAGGGTCATGACGGGATTCCGCTGCTTCTGTTCGGGGGTACCAGGAAAACGGGCCGGAGACTGTACGGAGTCGACGGCCCGATTTCGGGGGTGGACTTCGTAAGGTCGCTACATGACCGTTTTGGACGAGACTGGTTCCCCCGGCTCTTCGGACGCCTCGGGACTCACGGGGGACGAGCCCACTGACGCGCGCGGCCGGGTGGCCGAGCTCCACGCCATCCGGGAACAGGCCCTGCGGGGGCCCAGCGACCGGGCGACCGAGGCGCAGCACGCCAAGGGGAAGCTGACGTCCCGCGAGCGCATCGAGCTCCTGCTCGACGCCGGCTCCTTCCAAGAGGTCGAGCAACTGCGCCGGCACCGCGCCTCCGGCTTCGGCCTGGAGGAGAAGCGGCCCTACACCGACGGCGTGGTCACCGGCTGGGGCACCGTCGAGGGGCGGACCGTCTTCGTCTACGCACACGACTTCCGGATCTTCGGCGGCGCGCTGGGCGAGGCCCACGCCACGAAGATCCACAAGATCATGGACATGGCCATCGCGGCCGGGGCGCCCCTGGTGTCCCTGAACGACGGCGCCGGCGCCCGCATCCAGGAGGGCGTCTCGGCGCTGGCCGGATACGGCGGGATCTTCCAGCGCAACACCCGGGCGTCCGGCGTCATCCCGCAGATCAGCGTGATGCTCGGCCCGTGCGCGGGCGGCGCCGCCTACTCCCCGGCGCTCACCGACTTCGTGTTCATGGTCCGCGAGACCTCGCAGATGTTCATCACCGGCCCGGACGTCGTCAAGGCGGTCACCGGCGAGGAGATCACCCAGAACGGGCTCGGCGGCGCCGACGTCCACGCGGAGACCTCCGGCGTCGCCCACTTCGCGTACGACGACGAGGAGACCTGCATCGCGGAGGTGCGGTACCTGCTCTCCCTGCTGCCGCAGAACAACCGCGAGAACCCGCCGCGGACCGTGGCCGAGGACCCGGTCGAACGCCGCTCCGAGGTGCTGCTCGACCTGGTGCCCGCCGACGGCAACCGCCCCTACGACATGGCCAAGGTCATCGAGGAGCTGGTGGACGACGGCGACTACCTGGAGGTCCACGAGCGCTGGGCGCGCAACATCATCTGCGCGCTGGGCCGACTGGACGGCCAGGTCGTCGGGATAGTGGCCAACCAGCCGCAGACCCTCGCCGGCGTCCTGGACATCGAGGCATCGGAAAAAGCTGCGCGTTTCGTGCAGATGTGTGACGCTTTCAATATCCCGATCGTGACCCTGCTGGATGTTCCGGGCTTCCTCCCCGGGGTCGACCAGGAACACGGCGGAATCATCCGGCACGGCGCCAAGCTGCTGTACGCGTACTGCAACGCCACCGTGCCGAGGATCTCGCTGATCCTGCGCAAGGCGTACGGAGGTGCGTACATCGTCATGGACTCGCAGTCCATCGGTGCGGACCTCACCTTCGCCTGGCCCACGAACGAGATCGCGGTCATGGGCGCCGAAGGGGCCGCCAACGTCATCTTCCGCCGTCAGATCGCCGGTGCCGCCGACCCGGACGCCATGCGCACCCGCATGGTCAAGGAGTACAAGTCCGAGCTGATGCACCCGTACTACGCGGCCGAACGAGGGCTGGTCGACGACGTGATCGACCCCGTGGAGACCCGCGAGGTGCTGATCCGCTCGCTCGCGATGCTCCAGTCCAAGCACGCGGACCTGCCGTCCCGCAAGCACGGCAACCCCCCGCAGTAGCCCGCCGCGCCCCCTGCCCCCACCCTCAACTCCACGGAGTAGCACCATGACGACATCCGCCACCGCGACCGACCACGGTCTGCTGCGCGTCGAGAAGGGCCACGCCGAACCCGAGGAGGTGGCCGCCCTCACCGCGCTCCTGCTGGCGCGCGCCGCCGCCGGCGGCACCGAGCCCGCGCCCCGCGCGGTCGCCAAGCCCGGCTGGCGCCGACTGGAGCGCCAGTACGGCTTCCGGGCACCTCACAGCTGGCAGGTCTGACCCGCCGCGACACCGTCGGACGCGTCGGCCCGCACCGGTCCCCCCGGTGCGGGCCGACGCGCGTTCCCCGGCCGTCAGACGCCGGTGCGCCCGTCGATGCGCTCCCGCAGCAGGTCCGCGTGCCCGTTGTGGCGGGCGTACTCCTCGATGAGGTGGATCAGGATCCAGCGCAGCGAGACCTGGTCCGCGCCGAGGAGCGCAGCGGCCTCGGGGGCCAGCCGGCCCCGCTCGTCCAAGGAGGCCCGCGCGATCGTCATCCGGGAGGCGTCGACCTCGGCCCGCCAATCTGCCAGCACCTGATCGATGCCCCGCTCCGGCGCCAGGCCGAAGCCGTCCGTGCCGGAGTCCGGGTACACCGGCTCCACCGTGCGCCCCGCGAACACCCGCTGGAACCAGGTGCGTTCGACCTCGGCCAGATGCTGCACCAGTCCGAGCAGGGTCATGGCGGACGGCTCCACCGAGGCGCTACGGGCCTGTGCGTCCTCCAGGTCCGCGCACTTGAGCGCCAGGGTCTCGCGGTGCATCTCCAACCAGCTCTCCAGCATGGTCCGTTCGTCGGCCTGCGGCGGAGGGACGGTTCGTCCGTCGGGAAGGGTCGTCATGTCCCCACCCTGGCACGAGGCCGCTGCCGACACCCCGTCAGCACACGGAACGAGCCGCACCCGTACGGACCGGTGCGGCTCGTTCCACGCTGTCGAAGGGGCGGGCCCGCTAGCGGAGTCGTGCCATGAGGGCGTGTTCGACGAGGGTGATGAGGGCGCTCTTGGCGTCGGCGCGGTGGCGTGCGTCGGTGGTGATGATGGGTGTGTCGGGGCCGATTTGGAGGGCTTCGCGGACTTCGTCGGGGGTGTAGGGCTGGTTGCCGTCGAAGCCGTTGAGGGCGATGACGAAGGGGAGGCCGCTGTTTTCGAAGTAGTCGACGGCGGGGAAGCAGTCGGCGAGGCGGCGGGTGTCGACGAGGACGACGGCGCCGATGGCGCCGCGGACGAGGTCGTCCCACATGAACCAGAAGCGGTCCTGTCCGGGGGTGCCGAAGAGGTAGAGGATGAGGTCCTGGTCGAGGGTGATGCGGCCGAAGTCCATGGCCACGGTGGTGGTGGTCTTGTCTCCGGTGTGTGTGAGGTCGTCGATTCCCGCGCTGGCGGATGTCATGACGGCTTCGGTACGCAGCGGGTTGATCTCCGAGACCGCGCCGACGAACGTGGTCTTGCCCACGCCGAAGCCGCCCGCCACCACGATCTTCGCGCTGGTGGTCGACCGGGCGGCCCCGCCGCTAGAGCTTGCGAAGTCCACTGAGCACCCTTTCGAGCAATGTCACATCTGGCTGGCCGCCGGCGCTGTCGTCGCCGCCGGGCTGATGAATGGCGACCAGTCCCGCCTCCGCCAAGTCGGCGACGAGGATCCTGGCCACGCCGAGAGGGATCGTCAGCAACGCCGAGACCTCGGCGATCGACTTGACCTCACGGCAGAGCTGGCAAATCCGCTGGTGCTCAGGCAACTGTCCCTGGAGCTGGTGCGGTTGTGCGGTGGTGTGGACCAGCGCCTCAAGGGCGAGCTGGTAACGCGGCCTGGTCCGACCGCCGGTCATGGCGTACGGACGCACGAGGGGGTTGCTCGCGGAGCCCGCAGGGGCCGGTTCCGGCGTCCTGCGCTGGGGGTACACGGGGGTCGCACGGGGGACGTGCGGTGCGTGCGGGTCACGGGGCGAGGGACCCTGTGGCCGCTGCGAGGGGTGGTACGAGGGAGACGGCGCGGAGGAGTACGGCTGCTGCGGACGGTTGCTCGGTGCGGAGGGGAAGTCGTACGGGTTCCACGGACCGTCGTGTTGCTGCTGGCCGAGGGGCCAGCGGCCCGGGGAACCCTCCGGGGGTGTTGCCACTTCTTCCTCCTCCTGCTGTGCCGGGCGTCCGACCGTGTGGAGCCGCGTCCCGAAACCTTACGGCCCCGGGACGTGCCGGCGCACCGCCCGGCCGTCGGCGGGGGCAGACCGTCCGGGAAGTATCCCCCGTCCCGGAACCGCCCGCGGACACCGCTCAGTTGAGCAGGCTGCCCTGGAGTTCGGCGCGCAGGTCCGGGGTGAGCACCGAGCCCGCGCGGTCCACGAGCAGGGCCATCTCGTAGCCGACGAGGCCGATGTCGGCATCGGGGTGCGCCAGGACGGCCAGCGAGGAACCGTCCGAGATGGACATGATGAAGAGGAAGCCGCGCTCCATCTCCACCACGGTCTGGTTCACGCTGCCGCCCTCGAAGATCCGCGAGGCGCCCGCGGTCAGCGAGGTGAGGCCGGAGGCGACCGCCGCGAGTTGGTCGGCCCGGTCCCGGGGGAAGCCTTCGGACATCGCCAGAAGGAGTCCGTCGGCGGAGACCACCACGGTGTGGGACACCCCGGGGGTGTTGTCCACGAAGTTGGTGATCAACCAGTTCAGGTTCTGTGCCGCCTGGCTCATCGGGCTCACACTAACGCTCCTGGTGGTAGGTGCTCCCAGAACCACCGGGCTCGTCGCCCGTGGTCTGGCCGTTCTTCTCACTTCCCGCCCGGCGCCCCCGCTGGACCCCCCGGCGCAGGTTGCTGAGCCTGCCCCGGACGTCCTCGGGAGCGCGGGAGACCTGCGGGCCGCCCTGCGGGGTCTGTTCCGCAGTGCCCTCGACCAGATTGGCCTTGGGCACGCGCCGCGGCAGTCCCGAAGCGGTGACCCCGCCGGCCTTGGGCCTGCGGAGCTGCTCGGCACGCTGCCACCGGTCGTCGTTGGCCGAACGCCAGTCACCGCCGCCCCCGCTCCCGTCCTCCCCGACATGCCCGTCCGGCTCCGGCCACCGCCGTTCGCCGGCCGGTTCGCCGTCGGCGCCCGGCACGGAGCTGCGACGGGGCAGACCGGCGTCGGTCACCCCGTGACCAGCGGTAGCGGTCGGTTCCGGACGATCGAAGCCTACGCGTTCGGCGGCGTCCGCGTCAGCGGGCCGGACCGATTCCGGATACCCCACAGGGGTTTCCACGGGAGGCACGGGCGGCCCCGGCTGGTGCTGCCAGCCTGCCTGGTGGGTCGGGCCGGCGTAACCCTCGAACGGTTCCGCTGCGATTCCGTCTGGAATCCGTCGGTCGTCTTCCGGATACGACCGTTCCTGAGGGGCGTTGAGATGCCCGTTGACCGGTGGGGTCGGGAAGAAGGGATCCGCGGGCGCCTGGTGCGTCCCGTACGTCGAGTGCGCCGGACGCTCCGGGTACGTGGGGTCGGCCGGAGCCCCGGGTCGACCGTAGCCGTCCAGGGGTTGACCCGGATGAGCGTTCGACTGCGGCGCCGGGTAGCCGCCGGTCGCGTCCTGCGGGTGCGGGAACGGCGCGGGGTGCCCGTGCGGCTGCGGGTGGGTGCCCGTCTCCTCGGCGCCGACCGCGGGGTGCGGTGCGCCGCCGGCCTCCGAGGCCTGCGGGTAGCGGCTGTCGTCGAAGCCCAGGTCCGCGGCGGTCCGCAGCGGGGCGGCGGGCACGCCCTGCTGTTCCGGGATCATCGGCGGGACGGTGAACTCGCCGTCGCCCGGGGCGTCCGCGAATCCGGTGGACCCGTGCGGACCGGGGTCCGCCGGGGCCGCGCCGGAGGTCAGCGCCGCCGGCAGCATGACCAGCGAGGTGGTGCCGGCCTGCTCGCCGGAGGGCCGGAGCTGGACGCGGACGCCGTGCCGCTCGGCCAGCCGGCCGACCACGAACAGCCCCATCCGCTGGGATATCGCCGCGTCCACGGTCGGCGGATCGGCCAACCGGTGGTTGATGTCCGCGAAGTCCTCGGCGGCCAGGCCGATGCCCTTGTCATGGATCTCGATCATGATCCGGGCGTCCGGCAGCCGGGTCGCGGTGACCCTGACCCTGGTCTGGGGGGAGGAGAACGAGGTGGCGTTCTCCAGCAGTTCGGCCAGCAGGTGCACCAGGTCGGTGACCGCCCGGCCGTGGACCTCGGCCTCCGGCACCCCGGACAGCTCGATGCGGTCGTACTGCTCCACCTCCGAGCAGGCCGCGCGCAACACGTCCACCAGCGAGATCGCCTGGTCCCAGCGGCTGCCGGGCTCCTCACCGGCGAGGATGAGGAGGTTCTCGCCGTTGCGCCGCATCCGGGTGGCGAGGTGGTCCAGCCGGAACAGGCTCGCCAACTGGTCGGGGTCCGCCTCGTTGTTCTCCAGCTCCGTGATCAGGGTCAGTTGGCCCTCGACCAGGGACTGGTTGCGGCGGGAGAGGTTGGTGAAGATCGCGTTGATGTTGCCGCGCAGCAGGGCCTGTTCGGCGGCGAGCCGGACCGCTTCCCGGTGCACCTGGTCGAAGGCCCGGGCGACCTCGCCGATCTCGTCCGTGGAGTGGATCGGGATCGGCTGAACCCGGGTGTCCACCCGGCCGGGCTCGGCCCGCGACAACTGGTCCACCAGCAGCGGCAGGCGCTCTTCGGCGACCTGGAAGGCGGCGGTGCGCAGTCGGTTCATGGAGTGGCTCATCTGCCGGGCCACGAGTCCGGCCAGCAGGAACGCGGTCAACAGGGCGATCACCACGGCCGAGCCGGTGAGGATCGCGTCGCGCTGGGCGCCGTCCGCGATCCCGGCCGCCTCGTCCACCGCCTTGTCCGCGAGGTCGGCCTCGATGGTGCGGTACCCGTCGAACTTGAGGGTGCTCACCGCCCACCAGTTGTCCGGGGTGACGCCCTCCTCGGCGAGCTCCGCCCGGGCTTCGCGCCCGGTGTCCGGCAGCGCTGCCATCTGGGCGACCATGTCGGTGGCGGAGGGCGGGGCCGTGTACGTCCGGTCCCGGGCGTCCGCGGCCTCCTTCGCCTCCGCGGCCATCTTCTCGACGTCGGCCAGGACCTTGTCGGTCACCCGCTTCAGCTCGGCCACGTCCTCGGGGGTGCCACCACCCGCGTACTCGTCCATGGCGATGCGTTCGAGGTACGCGTAGCTGCTGAGCGCCAGCTTCTGCTGGTTCAGGTGTGCGGCGCTCGGGCCGGGTGCGACGAGCAGGTGCATGCCGACCGAACGTTGCAGCGAGACGGACGCCTTGCCGAGCGAGATCGCGTAGACGGTCCGCCCGTAGGCGGTGACGTTGCTGGTGCCGAGGCCGAGCTCGTTGGCGAACTCCATCAGCGGGTGCTGAACCGCGACGTAGCCCTCCTCGGTGCGGACGCCGGGCAGTCGACCGGTGTACGCGGAGGTCCGCAACTCGACGAGGTCGCCCTCGACCTTGCGGAAGGTCTCCAGCCGTCGCTTGAGGCTGGGGCTGTCCGGCATGTGCCGGGTGGCGACGTCGAACTCGGCGGCGGCCTCGTCGGTCGCCTTGCGGGCCTCGGCGATGGCCGGGTCGTCGGGCCGGCCCCGGAGCAGGGGCGCCGCGGAGACGTCCCGTTCGTCCAGCAGTCGGTTGGCGTAGGTGAGGGCGGAGCGCACCAGCCGGGCGGTGCCCGCGGCGTCCTCGGCCTCCTGCCAGGTGTCGATGGACCCCTTGACCTGGAAGCCGCCCATCACCAGCCCCACCAGCACGGGGATCAGCAGAATCGCGTTCAGCCGGGCGGGTACGCGCCAGTTGCGCGGGGACAGCCGTCCCGCCGTCCGGTGCGTCGGAGCGGAGCCGGCTCCGGGGTCGGTCGCGGGCCCGTCCGGGCCCGCCGGGGGTGCCGCCGCGGTGGACGGCGGGGTGAAGTTGCCCCGTGCCGACGGCTCGGGGCCACTGTTCTTGCCTCGCCTCACTCGACCAACAACCTCTCGGCGCCGGCACCGTTCCTCGTGCCGCATCGTCTCCGGGCTGCCCGTGGCTACCGGGCAGTTCAGCGCATTCCAGCACGTCAGGGTGGGCGAATCCAAACAGTCGGAAGCGAGGATTCCGGAGCCCGCCCGGTCCAGATAAAACGGTCATAAAGAGCGAGCCCCGCCAAAAGGCGGGGCTCTGGTGGCGCAGCGGCACCGGGTGGTCGCCACCCGTGGTGACGTCGGGGCAATTCTCTTTCGAAACGTTATGAATGCCCCCGCCGGCCGTGGCGCACGGCACATGTGATGCCGTTTGCCCCGGGTAACTCGCTCTCGTCGGGGATGACTTGGCCCCCGCCCGGGCCCCGCTAGCGGAGTCGTGCCATGAGGGCGTGTTCGACGAGGGTGATGAGGGCGCTCTTGGCGTCGGCGCGGTGGCGTGCGTCGGTGGTGATGATGGGTGTGTCGGGGCCGATTTGGAGGGCTTCGCGGACTTCGTCGGGGGTGTAGGGCTGGTTGCCGTCGAAGCCGTTGAGGGCGATGACGAAGGGGAGGCCACTGTTTTCGAAGTAGTCGACGGCGGGGAAGCAGTCGGCGAGGCGGCGGGTGTCGACGAGGACGACGGCGCCGATGGCGCCGCGGACGAGGTCGTCCCACATGAACCAGAAGCGGTCCTGTCCGGGGGTGCCGAAGAGGTAGAGGATGAGGTCCTGGTCGAGGGTGATGCGGCCGAAGTCCATGGCCACGGTGGTGGTGGTCTTGTCTCCGGTGTGTGTGAGGTCGTCGATTCCCGCGCTGGCGGATGTCATGACGGCTTCGGTACGCAGCGGGTTGATCTCCGAGACCGCGCCGACGAACGTGGTCTTGCCCACGCCGAAGCCGCCCGCCACCACGATCTTCGCGCTGGTGGTCGAACGTGCGGTCGTATCAGAGCTTGCGAAGTCCACTGAGCACCCTTTCGAGCAGTGTCACATCCGGCTGACCACCGGCGTTCTCGTCGCCACCGGGCTGGTGGATCGCGACGAGTCCCGCCTCGGCCAGGTCGGCGACGAGGATTCTGGCCACACCGAGCGGCATCGACAGCAGGGCCGACACCTCCGCGACCGACTTGACCTCACGGCACAGGTGGCAGATCCGCTGGTGCTCGGGGAGCAGCCCCATCAGGGCTGCGGGATCGGCGGTGGTGCTCACCAGGGCTTCGATGGCGAGCTGGTACCGCGGCCTGGTCCGACCGCCGGTCATCGCGTACGGACGCACCAGCGGCTGGTCACCCTCGTGCCCGTACGACGCGTGGTGTGAAGCTCCGTACGGATCGTGCGAGGCGGTTGGCGGGGTCATGAATCCTCCGGGCGGGACAGCAGGGAGTCTGCGTGCCGTCTGACAGAGCCGGTGGGGGGATCGAGTGGCGGCCGGACGGTGGGTGGGTCGGTTCGATCGGCTGGGCGACGGGTCGGACGGTGCGGACGGGTCGGGGGACGAGAGGGCGGGGTCAGTGGAGCAGACTTCCCTGGAGCTCGGCGCGCAGGTCCGGGGTGAGCACCGCACCCGCGCGGTCGACCAGGAGGGCCATCTCGTAGCCGACGAGGCCGATGTCGCACTCCGGGTGCGCCAGGACGGCCAGCGAGGAACCGTCCGAGATGGACATGATGAAGAGGAAGCCGCGCTCCATCTCCACCACGGTCTGCGTCACGGTACCGCCCTCGAAGATCCGCGAGGCGCCCGCGGTCAGCGAGGTGAGGCCGGAGGCGACCGCCGCGAGTTGGTCGGCCCGGTCCCGGGGGAAGCCTTCGGACATCGCCAGAAGGAGTCCGTCGGCGGAGACCACCACGGTGTGGGACACCCCGGGGGTGTTGTCCACGAAGTTGGTGATCAACCAGTTCAGGTTCTGTGCCGCCTGGCTCATCGCGCTCAACTTAGTGCTCCTGCTGGTGAGTGGGGCGGGGGTAGCTACCGGTCGACGGACCGTTGCCGGCCTGCCGACCTTGCTGGATGCCCCTACGGAGGTTGGTCAGCCGGCCGCGCACGTCGTCGGGCGCGCGCGAGACCTGCGGACCGGTCTGGTGCTGTTGCTGCTGAGCCGTGCCCGCGACGAGGTTCGCGCGGGGGACCCGCCGCGGCAACCCGGAGGTGGTGACTCCGCCGGCGGTGGGCTGGCGCACCCGCTCGGCCTGCCGGACGAGTTCGTCGTTGGGGGAGGTCCGCCACGAGCCGGAGCCCTGCGGCCCGCGGCCCGCGGGAGCCTCGGCGTCGGAACGTCCCGCCGGGGAGACCGACAGCGTCGGGCGCTCCGGCAGCCCGGGGGCCGCGGTCTCCTCGGCCGGCTGCTGTTCGGCGACCCGTTGGCCGCTGAACCAGTCCGTCTCCAGCGTGTCGAAGAGCGGGGTGCGACCGTCACCCGGGCCCGCCGGGGGCAGCGGGGCGGCCGGACGCGCCGCCGACGGTCCGTCGACGACATCCGGTGCCTGCCCGTAGGGCGGGACCGGGCGCTCGTACGAACCCGTCTGGTGGCTCGGCAGCGCGTACTGCCCGGTGTCGTGGGCGGGCTGCTCGTACTGGCCGGTGTCCTGGTCCGGCAGCGCGTACTGCCCGGTGTCCAGGGCGGGCCGCTCGAACTGGCCGGTCCGGTGGGCGGGCAGCTCGTACGCGCCGGTGTCGCCCGGCTGCTCGAACCGACCGCTCTCCTGGGCGGGCCGCTCGAACTGGCCGGTCCGGTGCGCCGGGCGCTCGTAGGAGCCGGTGTCCTGGAGGGGACGCTCGTACGGCGCGGGCTCCGGCGCCGGCCGCTCGTAGGAGCCGGTGTCCTGGGCCCCGGGCGGGAACGCGCCGGCGCCGGGCGCGGGGAGCGCGTACTGCCCGGTGTCCTGGGCGGGCTGCTCGAACTGGCCGGTGTGCGCGGCATCCTGGCCGTAGCCGGGAGCGTGCTGCTCGCGGTCGTCGTACGAGGGCGGCTGGGCCACCGGGAACTGGCCGGTGGCGGCGGGGTTCCGGGTGTCCGGGCCGGCGGGGACGATCGGGCCGGCGGGCTCGGCCGGCGGCTTCGGGGCGCCGAAGACGTCCGAGCGGACGAACCGGCCGTCCTGGGCACCGTCGCCGGGCCGGCCGAAGCCGGGGTCCGGACGGGGGGCGCCGAAGTCCGGCGCCGGGGCGTCGAGGACTGGCCGGCCGAACTCCGCTGTGGCACCGGCCCCTTGACGGTCGGCCGGGGGGAACGCGGGGGGGTTGCCCGGGCGCTCGTCGAACCGCGGAGTCCCGGGCGCGCCCGGCGTGCTCGGAGGTTCTTCGTGGCCGCGCGGGGCGTCGCCGGATGCCCGGGGGACCGGGGCGACCGTGCTCGGGGCGCTCCAGTCGGGGGTGGACTGCGGGCCGTCGGCGCCGGGGAGTTCGGCCCGCGGACCGCCGCGGGCGGGCAGCTGCGGGCGCGGGGCGTCCTGGCCCGGGCGGACCCGCTCGGGGCGGGCGTCGGGCCGGTCGGCGGGGGACTTGCCGGGGCGGGCACCGAATCCGTCGAAGGAGTCGCCGCCCTGGCGGGGGCCGCCGAAGCCGGGCGCACCCGCTGTGGGCGCGCCGCCCGGCGGGCGTCCGCCCCGCTGTCCGGCGCCGGTGGACTGGAGGCCCTGGGCACCCGGGGCGAAGGCGCCGGTGCCCGCGGGGGCCGGCCGGCCCGGTTGCCGGACCGGCGGCGTGGCGCCCGGTCCGCCGGGGCCCTGGGGGCCGGGTGCGGGGCGACCGCCGGGTCGGTTCTGCCGGGCCGCTGCCGCGCCGGCCGCGGCCTGGGCCGCGGAGGGGACGCCACCGGGCGGGCCGACGGTCGGAGCACCGGGCGCCCCGGGCTTGCCGACCGGCGGGCGCTTGCCGCTCTGGGCGACGTCGACGGGGAGCATGACCAGCGCGGTGGTGCCGCCGGAGTCGGAGGGCCGCAGCTGGATGCGGATGCCGTGCCGCTGGGACAGCCGACCGACCACGAACAGGCCCATGCGGCGGGAGACGGAGACGTCCACGGTGGGCGGCGAGGCGAGCCGCTCGTTGATCGCCGCCAGGTCCTCGGGGGAGAGGCCGATGCCGGTGTCGTGGATCTCGATCAGGACCCGGCCGTCCGGCAGCGCGTGTCCGGTGACCTTGACCTTGGTCTGGGGGGAGGAGAACGAGGTGGCGTTCTCCAACAGCTCGGCGAGCAGGTGCACGAGGTCGTTGACGACCCGGCCGGCGACCTCGCTGCCGGGCACCGAGGAGAGTTCGATCCGCTCGTACTGCTCCACCTCGGAGGCCGCGGCGCGCAGCACGTCGACGAGCGGCACCGGGCGGGTCCACCGACGGCCGGGCTCCTCGCCCGCGAGGACGAGGAGGTTCTCGCCGTTGCGGCGCATGCGGGTCGCGAGGTGGTCGAGCTTGAAGAGCGAGGAGAGCTGGTCGGGGTCGGCCTCGCGGGACTCCAGTTCGGAGATGAGCGAGAGCTGACGCTGGATCAGGCCCTGGGAGCGACGCGAGAGGTTGGTGAACATCGCGTTGACGTTGCCCCGCAGCAGGGCCTGCTCGGCGGCGAGTCGGACCGCTTCCCGGTGCACGTCGTCGAAGGCCGCGGCCACCTGGCCGATCTCGTCCCGGGAGTGCACGCCGACCGACTCCACGGAGGTGTCGACGTCCTGCGGGTCGGACTCGGAGAGCTGCTTGACCAGCTCGGGCAGCCGGTCCTGGGCGACCTTGGTCGCAGTGTCCTGGAGGCGCCGCAGCGAGCGGATCATGGACCGGGCGACGATGAACGCGCCGATGAGCGAGACGCCGAGGACGACCAGGATCAGCGCACCGCTGATGATCGCGCCGCGCTCCGACTCCTTGCGCAGCTCGCGGGCCTTCTGCTCCATCTCGTCGAGCAGGGTCCGCTCGATCTTGTTCATCGCATCGATCTTGGTGGTGCTGGCCTCCAGCCAGTCCTTGTAGGACCGCTTGGTGGCCCGCTCGGGCCCGACCCTGAGGAGTCGGGTGGCGTACTCCTCCGACTCCTTGATCGTGGCCTGGCCCTTGTCGATGGGCTTGAGCAGTTCGATGTCGTTGCCCTGGTAGACCTGTCCGAAGACGCTGAGTTCGGACATCTCCTTGTCGGAGAGGGTCTGCGCGTAGTGGCGGTCCAGCTCCGAGAGCTCGCTGCGCTCCTTGTTGTTCGGCGGCAGCGAAGCGGCGATGACCGCGCGGTGGGCCGACGCGTACTCCTTGGCGGAGGCGAACGCCGCCAGCGAACGGGTCCGCTGGATCATCTCCGGATTGCTGGTGGCCTGCGCCATGTCCTGGGTCAGGGCGAGCAGGTCCTCGATGAGCTCGCTGTACAGGTCGACGGTCTGCGAGTACGCGATCGGGTCCTTGAACGCCTTCTCGCGGGCGCTCGTCAGACCGGTGAGCCGGCTGGAGATGGACTGGATCGTGGAGTCGATGCCCTCCAGACCGTCGCGTCCGCGGGCTTCGTCGATGGCGTGGGTGCCCTGGAAGAAGGTCTCCCGGGCCCGGTTGGTGCGCTCCCGGGGCCCCTTGACCTCGAAGTCGGTGGCCTTGCCGCCGTTCGCGAGCGGGCCGGCGGACTTGTCGCGCTCGTTCTGGAGCGCGGTGGCCAGCTGGATCGCGTGGTCCGTCATGTCCGTCAGCAGCTTCATGTTGTCGAGCTGCTGGATGTCGTCCATGGACTCGTTGATGCGCAGCGCGCCCAACGAGGTCGCGGCGACCACGGGGAGGGCGAGCAGCGAAACCAGACGGGTCGAGATCCGCCAGTTGCGCAGGGCTATTCGGGAGCCGGGGCCGGTCGGGACCTTGGGCTTGGCGGACGGGGCGGGGGGCGGCGGGGTGCCGCCGGCGCCGGCGGGCGCCGCCTCCGACGTGCCGCCGGGGCCCTGCGGGCCGCCGGGCCCCGCGGGCCGGGCGCCGTCGTTGTTGCTCACCACGGACACGGGTCCCGGGTTCTGGGCGTGCTGGGGCGAGGAGCCACGGTCGGTCCCGCCGCGCGGTTCCGGCTCTGCCGGACCGCTGCCATCCCTCTTGAAACGTCCCTGCACTAGCGTCGCAACCTCTGGACCAGGCGTCCCCCCGCACGGCGGGACGGTGTCGGCGTCAATCAGGGGCGCCGCGCGGTGCCGCACCCCTGTGGTGGTCGTGAGTGACCGGCGCTGTCCTCATCCCGCCGCTCACTCGGCGCTCCGTTGCGCCCCCTGTGCGCCGGTCTGGTTCTCGCGGCGGTCCGTGGAATTCCAGCACAGTGCCGGAACTCCAACAAGACCGGAGGGGCAGGCGATGGCGGCGGTGACACGGCGTGAGCCGCGAGTCACCAGAAGTAGACCCTTATCTAGGGCAAAGCGGTCATATCGCTATGTCGTGCTGGGGTTACTCGGGTGTCCCAGTCGACATGATCGGGAGCGGAATGGGTGCTTCGGGCAGTTGATGTCCGTTTCGATCCCGCCCGCCCCGTCTGTGGAATGCCGGAAATGTCTTATGAGTCGTGAGCAAACTCACACACTCATCCCCGCGTCAGTGCACCCGCATCGGGGAATTGCGCGCTTAGCCTGACGCTTTACAACGATTCCACAAATGACAACCCGCGCGCCGGGAGCGCCCCGTGGCGGGTGAATTCGGCGCCCCGAGTCCAGGACAGGGCCCGCATCCAGATGACGACGCCGCAGAGCACCACGGCCAACCCCCGCCGCACCACCCTGGCCCACCTCGAGGACGCCTCCGCCTTCGCCCCGGCGGAGCTGCCGACCCACTCCCTCGACCTCCCCGCCCAGACGGCCAACCCCCGTCGCACCGTCCTGATGGAGGTCCCCCGGCCCGCCGAGCCGACCTCCTGACCCTCCCGGACGGCCACCCCCGCCCGGCGGGGCGCGCACCCCCGCCCACCGGGTCCGGAACACCGTCGCGGGCGGGCCGTCCGCCACGGGTCGCCCGGGTCACCCGGGCGACCCGCGTTAGCCTGGACGCCCAACCTCCACCGGCAACAACAAAGGGGCGCGAGCCACCGTGCGCATCGCCAGGTTCTCCATCGACGGCAACGTGGCCTTCGGCGCCATCGAGGGCGACGGTCCGCCCGGCTCCACCGAGGGCCTCCTGGTGAACGTCATCAAGGGCATCCCGTTCGCCGACTTCGAGCTCTCCGGCACCCGGATCCCCCTGGACCGGGTCCGCCTGCTGCCCCCGGTCCTCCCGAGCAAGGTCATCGGCATCGGCCGCAACTACGCCGAACACGCCGCCGAACTCGGCAACGAGGTCCCGGCCACCCCCGTCAGCTTCCTCAAGCCGAGCACCTCCGTCGTCGGTCACGGGGATCCCGTGGCCTACCCGGGCTTCTCGCAGGAGGTCCACCACGAGGCCGAGCTGGCCGTGGTCATCGGCCGGCTGTGCCGCGACGTCCCCCGCGACCGGGTCAAGGACGTGGTCTTCGGCTTCACCTGCGCCAACGACCTCACCGCCCGGGACGTCCAGCGCAGCGACGGACAGTGGACCCGGGCCAAGGGCTTCGACGGCGCCTGCCCGCTCGGGCCCTGGGTGGAGACCGGCATCGACCTGGCGACCGCGGCCGACCTGACCGTCCAGTGCACGGTCAACGGCCAGCAACGCCAACTCGGCTCCACCAAGGACATGGTCAGGTCCGTCGAGGACCTGGTCGTCCACCTCACCGAGGCCATGACGCTGCTGCCCGGCGACGTCATCCTCACGGGCACCCCCGCCGGGGTCGGCCCCCTCAACGTCGGCGACGAGGTCGCCGTCACCATCGAAGGCATCGGCACTCTCACCAACAAGGTGATCCAGCGTGGTTAACGGCCCCGTCCGTGTACGTTTCTGTCCCTCGCCGACCGGCAACCCCCACGTGGGCCTGGTCCGCACCGCCCTGTTCAACTGGGCCTTCGCCCGGCACCACCAGGGCACCCTGGTCCTGCGCATCGAGGACACGGACGCCGCCCGCGACTCGGAGGAGTCGTACGAGCAACTCCTCGACTCGCTGCGCTGGCTCGGCCTCGACTGGGACGAGGGCCCCGAGGTCGGCGGCCCGCACGCCCCGTACCGGCAGTCGCAGCGCATGGACCTCTACGCGGACGTGGCGGCCAAGCTGCGCGAGGCGGGCCACGCCTACCCCTGCTACTGCACCACCGAGGAGCTCGACGCCCGCCGCGAGGCCGCCCGCGCCGCCGGCAAGCCCTCCGGGTACGACGGCCACTGCCGCGAGCTCACCGAGGCCCAGCGCGCCGCGTACGAGGCCGAGGGCCGCACGCCGATCATCCGCTTCCGGATGCCCGACGAGCCCGTCACCTTCACCGACCTGGTCCGGGGCGAGCTGACCTTCACCCCGGAGAACGTCCCCGACTACGGCATCGTCCGGGCCAACGGCGCCCCGCTGTACACCCTGGTCAACCCGGTCGACGACGCCCTGATGGGCATCACCCACGTCCTGCGCGGCGAGGACCTGCTCTCCTCCACCCCGCGCCAGATCGCCCTGTACCGGGCGCTGATCGAACTCGGCACGGCCGAGGCGGTCCCGGCCTTCGGGCACCTGCCGTACGTCATGGGCGAGGGCAACAAGAAGCTCTCCAAGCGCGACCCGCAGTCCTCGCTGAACCTGTACCGCGAGCGCGGCTTCCTCCCCGAGGGGCTGCTGAACTACCTCTCGCTGCTCGGCTGGTCCCTCGCCGCCGACCGGGACGTGTTCTCGCTGGACGAGATGGTCGCCGCCTTCGACATCGCGGACGTCAACGCCAACCCGGCCCGCTTCGACCTGAAGAAGGCCGAGTCCATCAACGCCGACCACATCCGGCTGCTCGACGAGAAGGCGTTCGCCGAGGCGTGCGAGCCGTGGCTGCGCGCCCCGCACGCCCCCTGGGCCCCGGATGACTTCGACCCCGTCGCGTGGCAGGCCATCGCCCCCTACGCGCAGACCCGGCTGACCGTCCTGTCGGACATCACCGCCAACGTGGACTTCCTCTTCCTCAAGGAGCCCGTCGAGGACGAGGCGTCCTGGCAGAAGGCGATGAAGGAGGGGGCGGCCGACCTGCTGCGCACCGCGCGGGCCAAGCTCGCCGAGGCCGACTGGAACAGCCCCGAGGCGCTCAAGGCGGCCGTGCTCGCGGCCGGCGAGGAGCACGGACTCAAGCTGGGCAAGGCGCAGGCCCCGGTCCGGGTGGCCGTCACCGGCCGCACCGTGGGCCTGCCGCTGTTCGAGTCCCTGGCGGTGCTCGGCCAGGACCGCGCCCTGGCCCGGATCGACGCCGCCCTGTCGAAGCTCGGGGGCTGACGGGTAGCGTGTCCGCATGAACGTGCGCGCCGTGGTGTGGGACGTCGACGACACCCTCTTCGCCTACACCGCGGCGGACCGCGCCGGACTCTGGCACCACCTGCGGACCGAGGGCCTGCTGGAGCGGTACGGAACCGCCGAGCGGGCCCTCGCGCTCTGGCGGGAGCTGACCGACGTCCACTGGGCGCGCTTCGCGGCGCGGGAGACCACCTTCGAGGGGCAGCGCCGCGACCGGGTCCGGGCCTTCCTGGCCGCCCCGCTCACCGACGAGCAGGCCGACGTCTGGTTCGGCCGCTACCTGACCCACTACGAGGCCGCCTGGGCCCTCTTCCCGGACGTCCTGCCCGCCCTCGACGCCCTCGCCGACCTCCGGCACGCCGTGCTGTCGAACTCCAGCGCGCACCACCAGGAGCGCAAGCTGCGCGCCCTCGGGGTCCGCGACCGCTTCGAGTCGCTGCTGTGCGCCGCGGAGCTGGGGGTCGCCAAGCCCGCGGCCGAAGCCTTCCACGCCTCCTGTGACGCTCTGCGACTGCCCGCCCACGAGGTGGTGTACGTGGGCGACCACCCCGAGATCGACGGGGCGGGGGCGGCGTCGGCCGGGCTCTTCTCGGTGTGGCTCGACCGCGGCACCTGGACCGGCGGGGTGCCCGCCGGACCGCATCGGATCGCTTCGCTCGCCGAACTCCCCGCGCTCCTGCGCGGGGATACCCGTTTTGGAGCGCCGTCCACCTTCGGGTAATGTTCTTCCTGCGCCGCCCGAGAGGGCCGAAAGGTCCGGCGGGAAGCGCAGTACCGAACAAGGTCCCCGACAGGGGATTGCGTCACGGTGGCCTATGGTGTAATTGGCAGCACGACTGATTCTGGTTCAGTTAGTCTAGGTTCGAGTCCTGGTAGGCCAGCTCGCAGAGCTCATCTGCAAAGCCCCCGTTGTGTAGCGGCCTAGCACGCCGCCCTCTCAAGGCGGTAGCGCCGGTTCGAATCCGGTCGGGGGTACAGATCCATCCCGCGTGATCATCGGGTCGCTCCCGTCGGTCGAGCGGTGAAAACACCCGGCCGTCGGCCGGGTGGGATCGCCCAAAGCCCCCGTTGTGTAGCGGCCTAGCACGCCGCCCTCTCAAGGCGGTAGCGCCGGTTCGAATCCGGTCGGGGGTACGCTTCGGTTCCGCGAAACCGGTTCCGACAGTGGCCTATGGTGTAATTGGCAGCACGACTGATTCTGGTTCAGTTAGTTTAGGTTCGAGTCCTGGTAGGCCAGCTCGCAGAGCTCATCTGCAAGGCCCCCGTTGTGTAGCGGCCTAGCACGCCGCCCTCTCAAGGCGGTAGCGCCGGTTCGAATCCGGTCGGGGGTACATCGAGAACGGAGAGGGCGCCACCCAGCGGTGGCGCCCTCTCCGTGCGTGCGTCGGAGGCGGGGGCCGATCGACCCCGCCCGTCCCGCCGCCCGACCGGGCTTCAGGCCCCCGCCTCCCCGGTCCGCGGAGCGGCGAAGCGCCGGTAGGACTCCGCGGTGTCCGCGAGCCGCCGCAGGCTCAGCAGTACGGGCTCGTACAGCACGGTCAGCGCCACCGCCGCCTCCACCTGCTCCTCCGGCGACCCGTAGCGCTCCACGAAGTCCAGGTCCGTCACCGCCAACTCCTGCGCCAAGCGCCCGTACGGCGCCAAGTGGTCGGCGTCCCAGGGGTATCCGAAGCGGGCCACCTCCGCCAGCGCCGCCACCAGCATCCGGTAGGCCGGCATGGCCCGTGCGGACCCGCGCACCTCGGGCGGCCACCCCATGAGCTCCAGCAGTCGGTCCGCGACCCGTTCCGCCTCCGCGACCGGCTCGGGATCGGCTGCGGATCCGTTCCGCCCCGCGTCGTGGGGGAGTGCGCCCACCGCCGCGCCGAGCCGGTCGTGGTGGTCCAGGGAGTCGTCGTCCACGGCCTTCAGCACCTCGCGCACGGTCGCCACCGGCATCCGTCCCACCTGCACCATCGCCCGGAGCAGCCGCAGTCGACGCAGGTGGCCCTCGTCGTAGGCGGCCTGGGTGGCGGTGATCCGCTCGCCGGGCGGGAGGAGCCCCTCGCGCAGGTAGTACTTGATCGTCGCGGTGGACACCCCGCTGCGCGCGCTGAGCTCGGCGAGCCTCATTCCCTTGCGTCCTCTCTTGGAGAGTGGCACTATCCAATATGAGATAGCGCAACTATCCAACGGTAGCGGGAGCGAGCCATGGGTGCACAACTGCTCAAGGGGCGAACGACGGCCGACGCCTCGGGCGAGGTGGTCGTCTTCCTGATCGGGATGCGGGTCAACAGGTGGCGAGCGCTGCGCAGTTGGCTGCCCGCGGCCCGGGCGATGCCCAGGATGCTCAAGGAACTGTCCGCGGATCCCGGCTCCGGGCTGCTCGGCTTCCACTTCCTGCGCGGCGACCCGCGGACCTTCTACACCGTCCAGTACTGGGAGTCCCGGGAGAAGCTGCTGGCCTACGCCGCGCAGCCGGACGCCGAGCACCGGCCGGCCTGGGCGGCCTTCAACCGGCGGGCCCGCGACGGCCGCGGCGACGTGGGCGTCTGGCACGAGACCTACGTCGTGCCGGCGGGGGGCTACGAGAACATCTACGTGGACATGCCCGCCTTCGGGCTGGGGGCGGCCCACGGCACCGCCCCGGTGGCCCGCCGCGGCGACCGGGCGGCCCAGCGGTTCGCCGCCGGCTGACCGGGCGGGGCGGGAGGGGGCGCCGCGGCGCCCCCTCCGTGCGTTCAGCCGGTGCGGCGCAGCGCCTCGGAGAGGCGGCCCGCCGCGTCGATGACCGCCTGGGCGTGCATCCGCCCGGGGTGGCGGGTCAGCCGCTCGATCGGGCCGGAGACCGACACGGCGGCCACCACGCGGTTGGACGGGCCCCGCACCGGGGCGGAGACCGAGGCCACGCCCGGCTCCCGCTCCCCGATGGACTGGGCCCAGCCGCGGCGGCGGACGCCCGAGAGGGCGGTGGCCGTGAAGCGGGCGCCCTGGAGGCCGCGGTGCAGCCGCTCGGGCTCCTCCCAGGCCATGAGGATCTGCGCGGAGGAGCCGGCCTTCATGGTGAGCGTGGAGCCCACGGGGACGGTGTCCCGCAGCCCGGACAGCCGCTCGGCGGCGGCCACGCAGATCCGCATGTCGCCCTGGCGTCGGTAGAGCTGTGCGCTCTCGCCCGTGACGTCCCGCAGGTGGGTGAGCACCGGTCCGGCCGTGGCGAGCAGCCGGTCCTCCCCGGCCGCCGCGGCCAGCTCCGCGAGCCGTGGGCCCAGGATGAACCTGCCCTGCATGTCCCGGGCCACCATCCGGTGGTGCTCCAGGGCGACCGCGAGACGATGGGCGGTGGGCCGAGCGAGTCCGGTCGCCGCGACCAGCCCGGCGAGGGTGGCCGGACCGGACTCCAGGGCGCTCAGCACGAGAGCAGCCTTGTCGAGAACGCCGACCCCACTAGAGTTGTCCATGCAACGATACTCGCGTCTCACTCTGTGAAACGCAAGTTCAATTCTCCGAGGAACTTGTCACCCTGTACCCACACGCCGACCCGTGGACCGACGGGCGTCGGCGGTCGCCCCGGCACGAGGGGACGGGCGACGACTCTCACACACCTAGTTGGGTCGACCAACGACGGCCGACCGGAGGGAAAGCGATGGGTAGGACACTCGCGGAAAAGGTCTGGGACGACCACGTCGTCCGGCGCGCAGAGGGCGAGCCCGACCTCCTCTTCATCGATCTGCACCTGCTGCACGAGGTGACCAGCCCGCAGGCGTTCGACGGCCTGCGGCAGAACGGTCGCCGGGTGCGCAGGCTGGACCTCACCATCGCCACCGAGGACCACAACACCCCGACCCTCGACATCGACAAGCCGATCGCCGACCCGGTGTCCCGCGCCCAGCTGGAGACACTGCGCCGCAACTGCGCCGAGTTCGGGGTGCGGCTGCACCCGCTGGGCGACGTCGAGCAGGGCGTGGTCCACGTCGTCGGTCCCCAGCTGGGCCTGACCCAGCCCGGCATGACCGTGGTCTGCGGCGACTCGCACACCTCCACGCACGGGGCGTTCGGCGGTCTGGCCTTCGGCATCGGCACCTCCCAGGTGGAGCACGTGCTGGCCACCCAGACCCTGCCCCTGGCCCGGCCCAAGACCATGGCCATCACCGTGGACGGCGACCTGCCCGACGGCGTCACCGCCAAGGACCTGATCCTGGCGATCATCGCCAAGATCGGCACCGGCGGCGGCCAGGGGTACGTCCTGGAGTACCGCGGCTCCGCCATCGAGAAGCTCTCGATGGAAGCCCGGATGACCATCTGCAACATGTCCATCGAGGCGGGCGCCCGCGCGGGCATGATCGCCCCCGACGAGACCACCTTCGCCTACCTGAAGGGCCGTCCGCACGCCCCGGCGGGCGAGGACTGGGACGCCGCCGTCGCCTACTGGAAGACCCTGAGGACCGACGAGGACGCCGTCTTCGACGCCGAGGTCGTCATCGACGCCGCCAGCCTCTCGCCGTTCGTCACCTGGGGCACCAACCCCGGTCAGGGCGCCCCGCTGTCCGCGCGGGTCCCCGATCCCGCTTCGTACGAAGACGCTTCGGAGCGCCTGGCCGCCGAAAAGGCCCTGGAGTACATGGGGTTGACCGCCGGCCAGCCGCTGCGGGACATCACGGTGGACACCGTCTTCGTAGGTTCCTGCACCAACGGCCGCATCGAGGACCTGCGGGCCGCCGCCGCGATCGTGGAGGGCCGCAAAGTCGCGGACGGCGTACGGATGCTGGTCGTCCCCGGCTCCGCCCGGGTCGGCCTCCAGGCCGTGGACGAGGGCCTGGACAAGGTCTTCAAGGAGGCCGGCGCCGAATGGCGGCACGCGGGCTGTTCGATGTGTCTGGGCATGAACCCCGACCAGCTCGCACCCGGCGAGCGGTCCGCCTCCACCTCCAACCGCAACTTCGAGGGCCGGCAGGGCAAGGGCGGACGCACCCACCTGGTGTCCCCGCAGGTCGCCGCCGCCACCGCGGTCCTGGGCCATCTGGCCTCCCCCGCCGACCTGGCCGACGCCGGCGTCGCCACCCCCGCAGGAGTCTGAGAGCCATGGAAGCCTTCACCGCCCACACCGGCCGAGCCGTCCCGCTGCGCCGCTCCAACGTCGACACCGACCAGATCATCCCCGCCCACTGGTTGAAGAAGGTCACCCGCGACGGCTTCGAGGACGGGCTCTTCGAGGCGTGGCGCAAGGACCCCGAGTTCGTCCTCAACCGCCCCGAGCGCGCCGGGGCCACCGTGCTGGTCGCCGGCCCCGACTTCGGCACCGGCTCCTCCCGCGAGCACGCCGTCTGGGCGCTCCAGAACTACGGCTTCAGGACGGTCATCTCGTCCCGCTTCGCCGACATCTTCCGGGGCAACTCGCTGAAGAACGGCCTGCTCACCGTCGTCCTGGACCAGAAGGTCGTGGACGCGCTGTGGGAACTGGTCGAGAGCGACCCGCAGGCCGAGATCACCGTGGACCTCCAGGCCCGCGAGGTCCGCGCCGCCGGCATCACCGCCCCGTTCGAGCTCGACGAGAACTCCCGCTGGCGCCTGCTGAACGGTCTCGACGACATCAGCATCACCCTGGCCAACGAGGCCGACATCGCCACCTACGAGGCTCGACGCCCCTCGTTCAAGCCGCGCACCCTCACGGTCTGACCGGAGCGCGACCCGCCCGGCGGGTCCGACCGGGGCTCGTCCGGTCGGAGCCGCGCGCTCCGCGATCGTCCCCGAGCGCCCCTCCCGGCGCCCTCCGACGCCGTCGATGTACCCCCAGCCGTCCCACGGTTGGGGGTACATCCGTGTGTGCCCCCGTGTCCCCGTCCCACCCGTTCGTGGGACACCGACACGTGCGCCAACTCACCACCGTTGAGGGCCACAAGAGGCCGAAAGTACCCTTGCGCATGAGACCCTGACAGCTCCGAGAAATGCCCTCCGAGGGGGGTAGTTGCCCCCTGGGCGGGCGACAACTCGCCCTAGATGGCACAATCGGTGCATGGGACGTGACGACCAACTCCAGCTCTACGGGGTCGTCGCGGACCGTTTGAAGGAGGCGCACGCCACTGTGCGCACACTGCAAGTCCCGGAGGGCGTACGGATGGCGCTGACCCGGAAGCTGCTGGTCATTACGGCCGTGGCCAAGCACGATCTCGCCGATGCGGCAAGGCGTCTGGAGCGATTGAGTGTGGATCTCGACGAAGGTCGTTTCCCTGAAGGCGACTGAGCGGCACCGGCATCGGGCCGCAGTGGGTCGACCGAGCGGGCAGCGGTCGAGTTCATTGCGGCACAAGGGTGATTAGCCCGTTTCGTGTTTGATTTGCGGTATATATCTGCCTAACGTGCGAAAAAGCTTGAGCGGATGCGTTCGAGCAATGTTTCCGAAGGGGAAGACGTGAACAAGGCGCAGCTCGTAGAAGCCATTGCCGACAAGCTCGGTGGGCGTCAGCAAGCCGCTGACGCCGTGGACGCCGTACTCGACGCCATCGTCCGCGCGGTCGTCGCGGGGGACCGGGTTTCGGTCACCGGTTTCGGTTCGTTCGAGAAGGTCGAGCGACCGGCCCGGTACGCCCGCAACCCGCAGACCGGCGAGCGGGTCCGGGTCAAGAAGACCTCGGTGCCCCGGTTCCGTGCCGGTCAGGGCTTCAAGGACCTGGTGAGCGGCTCGAAGAAGCTCCCCAAGGGCGGCGAGGTCTCCGTCAAGAAGGCTCCCAAGGGCAGCCTGACCGGCGGCACCAAGACGACGGCCAAGGCCGCCGCCAAGAAGGCCACCGCCAAGAAGACGACGGCCCGCAAGACCACGGCCGCCGCCGCGAAGAAGACCACGGCCGCGGCGAAGAAGACGACCGCCGCCAAGAAGGCCACCACCGCGAAGCGGGCCACCGCGGCGAAGAAGACGACCGCCGCCAAGAGCACGGCCGCCAAGAAGACCACGGCCGCGGCGAAGAAGACGACCGCGGCGAAGAAGACCGCCCCGGCCAAGAAGGTCACCGCCAAGAAGGCGCCGGCGAAGAAGACCACCGCGCGCAAGACGACCGCCAAGAAGACCACCGCGCGCAAGCGGTAGGCCGAAGGGCCTCGTGGTCATCCGTGCGCCGGGCCGGACTCCCCTCGGGGAGCCCGGCCCGCGGGCCGTTCGGGATCCGCGGACTCAGAAGGTCTGGAGCGTCACCAGGGTGATCCGAGGCGCCGGACCGCCGCCGTCGACCTCGATCCGCACCCGCTGGCCCGGGCGGAGCAGCAACAGGCCCCCCGCGTCGAACGCCGCCGCGTCGAACGGGACCGGGGTCCCGTCGTCCAACAGCACGCTGCCGCTGCGGGTATCCGGTTCGTAGGTGTACGCGGTGGCTTGCATGGGACAACCCTACGGCGCGCGGTCGCCGGGACGCGGCCCCCGGGGCCCGAGGGCGTGCGGCGCCGCCCGCCGGGTGTGCGGTCCCACCCCCAGGGCCAGGGCGGCCCGCAGGTCCCGGCCGGTGTCCACGTCCTGACGCACCGAGACGGCGCCCGGTAGGACGAGCTCCGCCGCCCCGGAGGAGCGGTGCCGCAGCCGCGAAGCCCCGCCGAACAGCGGGCGCAATTCCGTTCCGGGCAATGCGGTCAGCAACGTCGTCCCGATTCCCGAGACGTCCGGGAGAAAAGCGCGCGGGAATTGCGCGGCACGGAGGAGGACACGGGTCAATTCCTTCGGTCGCAATGCGGGCAAATCGGCGTTCAAGGTGGCGAGCGGGGCCGCCCGCCGTTCCTCCCGGACGACGCCCGCCCCGTGCTCCAGTGCGGCGTTCAGCCCCCGGCCCCGCGCCCCGTCCGGCACGACGCGGGCTCCGAGCCCCGCCAGTTCGCGGCCGGCCAGCGTGTCGTCCGTGACGACCACCACATCCCGTACCGCCCGGCTGGCCAGCGCCGCGGCCACGGTGTCCTGGGCGAAGGCGAGGACCAGGCCCGGGCGGAACGCGTCCGGAACGGAGCCCGCGAGCCTGCTCTTGGCCCGTGCCAAGGGCTTCAACGGGACGATCAAGGTCCACTGCACCGCCGCTCCGTCCCCACGCATCGCGCCCATTGTCCCCACGGCCCGCTCCGCGGGCGCCGCGGGGACCCCCTTCCGCCCGTGTCGCGAGGCGCGGACGCGTCGGACCCCGGGCGTACCGTGTGCTCGACACAGGGGGCGGCCCGCGGCCACACTTGGGCCCCTGACCAGGCCCGAACCGGGGGTCGGGTGGAGTGATCAGAGGAAGGTGTTCGCGTGTCCCGCCGAAAATTCGGCTTCTGGTACCGCCTCGCGGCGGCCCTCTGCAAACCACCCCTGGTGGTGCTGTTCAAGCGGGACTGGCGAGGAACGGAGAACATTCCGGCTTCGGGCGGATTCATCACGGTGGTGAACCACAATTCCCATGTGGACCCGATCGCCTACGCGCACTTCCAATACAACACCGGGCGCCCGCCGCGTTTCCTCGCCAAGCACGGACTGTTCCGCAAGGGGTTCGTCGGCGCCGCGATGCGCGGCACCGGTCAGATCCCCGTCTACCGGGAGAGCACCGACGCGCTGAGCGCCTTCCGCGCCGCGATCGACGCCGTGCGGCGCGGCGAGTGCGTGGCGTTCTATCCCGAGGGCACCCTCACCCGCGACCCGGACCAGTGGCCCATGGCCGGCAAGACCGGAGCTGCCCGGGTCGCCCTCACCACCCGCTGCCCGGTGATCCCGGTCGCCCAGTGGGGCGCCAACCTGCTGCTCCCCCCGTACGCGACGCGACCGCGCCCGTGGCCCCGCAAGACCCACCGGGTGCTGGCCGGGCCGCCCGTGGACCTGTCCCGGTTCTACGGCGAGGAACAGACCCCGGAGCTCCTGAAGGAGGTGACCGAGGTCATCATGGCCGCCGTCACCGCCCAACTGGAGGTGCTGCGCGGGGAGAAGGCCCCGGCCACCCCCTACGATCCGCGTCAGGTGCGCGACCAGCAGCGTCGGCGCACCGCGGGCGAGGGCACCGCACTCCACCACCACGACTCGAAGGACGACACGTGACCAGCACCGTCAAGGCAGCCGTCTTCGGCACCGGCTCCTGGGGCACGGCCTTCGGCATGGTGCTCGCCGACGCCGGCTGCGAGGTCACCCTGTGGGGACGCCGCGCCGACCTCGCCGAGGCCGTCAACTCCACCCGCACCAACCCGGACTACCTCCCCGGCGTCGAACTGCCCGCGGGCCTGCGCGCCACCACCGACGCCGCCGAGGCCGCCGCGGGCGCGGACTTCACGGTCCTCGCGGTCCCCTCCCAGACGGTGCGCGGCAACCTCGCCTCCTGGGCGCCGCTGCTCGCCCCGGACACGGTCCTGGTGTCCCTGATGAAGGGCGTCGAACTCGGGTCCGCGATGCGGATGAGCGAGGTCATCGAGGACGTGGCGAAGGTCGACGCCGGGCGGGTCGCCGTCGTCACCGGGCCCAACCTCGCCCGGGAGATCGCCGCCCGGATGCCCGCCGCCTCCGTCGTGGCCTGTGCCGACGAGGCCGTGGCCACGAGGCTCCAAGCCGCCTGCCACACCCCGTACTTCCGCCCCTACACCAACACCGACGTGGTCGGCTGCGAACTGGGCGGTGCGGTCAAGAACGTCATCGGACTGGCCGTGGGCATCGCGGACGGCATGGGCCTGGGCGACAACGCCAAGGGCTCCCTCATCACCCGGGGGCTCGCCGAGACCACCCGCCTCGGCCTCGCGATGGGCGCCGACCCGCTGACGTTCTCCGGGCTCGCCGGCCTCGGGGACCTCGTCGCCACCTGTTCCTCGCCGCTGTCGCGCAACCACACCTTCGGCACCAACCTGGGCCGGGGCATGACCCTCCAGGAGACCATCGCGGTCACCAAGCAGACCGCGGAGGGCGTCAAGTCCTGCGAGTCCGTGCTGGACCTGGCCCGCCGGCACGGCGTCGACATGCCCATCACGGAGACCGTCGTCGGCATCGTCCACGAGGGCAAGCCGCCGGTGGTCGCGCTGAAGGAACTCATGTCCCGCAGCGCCAAGCCCGAACGCCGTTGACCGGGCCCGGCGCCCGGTCTCACCCGGGTGCCGGACGTCCGGGCCGCCGCGGACGCTGACCCCGGGCGGGGCAGCGGGTACGCTCGACCCGTTATGAGCAGCGAGACCTCACCCCAGAGCCCCAGGCTCCGCAAGCCGCGCGTGGCCGTCGTGTTCGGCGGCCGCAGTTCCGAGCACGGCATCTCCGTCGTCACGGCCGGCGCCGTGATGCGCGCCATGGACCGCAACACGTACGACGTGCTGCCCATCGGCATCACCCGGGACGGGCGCTGGGCGCTCACCGTCGACGACCCCGAACGGATGGCCATCGCCGACCGGGCGGTCCCGGACGTCGACCAGTTGGCCGAATCGCCCGAGGGCACCGTGGCGCTGTCGGTCGACCCGTCCAACCGCGAGGTCGTCTACCAGGAGCCCGGCTCCGTGCCCAAGGCCCTCGGCGACGTCGACGTGGTCTTCCCGGTGCTGCACGGCCCCTACGGCGAGGACGGCACCCTCCAGGGGCTGCTGGAGCTCTCCGGCATCCCGTACGTGGGCTCCGGGGTGCTCGCCTCCGCGGTGGGCCAGGACAAGGAGTACATGAAGCGCGTCTTCATCTCCTTCGGCCTGCCGGTCGGGCCCTACCTGGTGGTCCGGCCGCGGGAGTGGGAGCGGGACGAGCAGGGCGCCCGCCAGCGGATCGCCGACTTCGCCGGCGAGCACGGCTGGCCGCTGTTCATCAAGCCGGCGCGGGCCGGCTCCTCGATGGGCATCACCAAGGTCGACTCCTTCGCCGGTCTCGACGAGGCGATCGCCGAAGCCCGGTGCCACGACCCCAAGTTCCTCGTGGAGTCGCTGCTGAGGGGTCGGGAGATCGAGTGCGGGGTGCTGGAGTTCGAGGACGGGCCGCGGGCGAGCCTGCCCGCCGAGATCCCGCCCGTGCAGTCCCACGACTTCTACGACTTCGAGGCGAAGTACATCGACTCGGCCGACGGGATCGTGCCCGCCCCGCTGGACGGGGAACAGACCGCCGAGATCCAGCGGTTGGCGGTGGCCGCGTTCGAGGCCGTGGGGTGCGAGGGCCTGGTCCGCGCGGACTTCTTCCTCACCGAGGACGGCCGCTTCGTGATCAACGAGATCAACACGATGCCCGGTTTCACTCCCATCTCCATGTACCCGCGGATGTGGGAGGCGAGCGGGGTCCCGTACCCGGAGCTGGTGGACCGGCTGGTCCGGGCGGCGCTGGACCGGTCGACCGGACTGCGGTAGCGGGAGCCGCCGGGCTCAGTCGGCGATGCCCTCGGGCACCGTGGCGGTGATGGGCCCGGCGAAATCGGTCAACGGGCCCATGCCGCGGTCCTTGAGCGACTTCGGCAGGGTCACCTCGACGTAGGCGAGGCGCAGTGCGGTGGTGAAGCGGAACGAGCCGTCGTCCTGCTCCTCCAACAGCCACCCCACCCCGTTCACGTCGACGCCGTCCGCCTCCGGGTCGTTCATCCGTACGGGCCGGGGGACCCCGCAGCGCAGTATGATCGCCGGATCGCCCCAGGCCGAGGTCAGCTCGGAGGCGGGCGCCGGGTCCACCCGGTCCAAGCCGTCCACCCGCTCCGGCAGCGCCGCGTGCAGGTCCCGACAGAGCCCGGCCGCCTTGGCCCCGGGGGAGGGGACCGCCACCGTCACCGGTCCGTCGACCGACGTGCAGCCGGCGAGCGCGCCGAGCACGCCGACGACACCGAGCAGGGCGGGGGCGGAGGGTCCGAACGGACGGGGCCGGCGGCGCGAAGAGTTCACCGGCCAAGCGTAGACGGGGCTAGATATGGACGACCGGGCAGGTCAGGGTGCGGGTGATGCCGTCCACTTGCTGGACCTTGGCCACCACCATGCGTCCCAGCTCGTCGACGGTGTCGGCCTGGGCGCGCACGATCACGTCGTAGGGTCCGGTCACGTCCTCGGCCCGGGTCACCCCGGGGATCCCGGCGATGGTCTCCGCGACGGCCGACGCCTTGCCGACCTCCGTCTGGATCAGGATGTACGCCTGTACCACGGGACCTCCAGGGCGGCCATGACGAGGAATATGCGGGGGAAAGGGACGCCACGTTATCGCGTCGCCGTCCGTCACGGGGAGACCCGCGGCGGTCGCGGCGCGCACGGGGTGCCCGGGCGGCACGGGTTGACGACCGCGCCCGTGCCGCACGGCACCCCGGCAACCAGGACCGGGCCGGCCCGGTCGACGACGCCCCCGGTCGTCCCGGGGGCGCGCGGCCGTCACGGCACCCGCGCGGAAGGGGCAGGACGAGGATGAAGGGCACCGTGGGCGAACTGGGGGAGTTCGGGCTCATCAGGGAACTGACGGCCCGGCTCACCACCACCCCGGCGGTACGGCTGGGTCCCGGGGACGACGCCGCGGTGGTCAGCGCCCCGGACCGCCGGGTCGTCGCCAGCACGGACGTCCTGCTGGAGGGCCGCCACTTCCGCCGCGACTGGTCCACCGCCTACGACGTGGGCCGCAAGGCCGCCGCCCAGAACCTCGCGGACATCGCGGCGATGGGCGCCGTGCCCACCGCCCTGCTGCTGGGGCTGGTGGTGCCCGCCGAACTGCCGGTGACCTGGCCGACCGAGCTGATGGACGGGCTGCGGGACGAGTGCCAGGTGGCGGGCGCCGCCGTGGTCGGCGGCGACGTCGTCCGCGGGGACACCATCACCCTGTCCATCACCGCACTCGGCGACCTGCGTGGCCACGAAGCGGTGACCCGGGCCGGGGCCCAGCCCGGCGACGTGGTGGCGGTGACCGGCTGGCTGGGATGGTCCGCGGCCGGGCACGCCGTGCTCTCCCGCGGCTTCCGCTCCCCGCGCGCCTTCGTGGAGGCCCACCGCAGACCCGAGCCTCCTTACCACGCGGGCCCGGCCGCGGCCGGCCTCGGCGCCACCGCCATGACCGACGTCAGCGACGGGTTGATCGCCGACCTCGGGCACATCGCCGAAGCCAGCAAGGTCCGCATCGACGTCCGCTCCGCCGCGGTCGACGTGCCCTCGCAGATGAACGACATCGCCGCCGCGGTGGGCATCGACCCGCTGCTGTGGGTACTCACCGGCGGGGAGGACCACGCGATCGTGGCCACCTTCCCCCCGGACGTGAAGCTCCCGGCCCGCTGGCGGGTCATCGGCGAGGTGCTGAACCCCTCGGCACTTCCCCAGGTCACCGTGGACGGGGCGGCCTGGACCCGGGCGAGCGGCTGGGACCACTTCGGCGACATCGAGGGCTGACGGCGGCCCTCCGACGCACCCCCCACCACCGGCCCGGACCGGGCCCCGAACGGACTGAGGAACGACGACCATGACTCCGCAGCCGCCCTCCGCCACCCCGATAGCCCGCTCGGCACCGCCCCGTGTGCTCACCGTCGCCGGCTCCGACTCCGGCGGCGGGGCCGGCATCCAGGCCGACCTCAAGACGATGCTGGCGCTCGGCACCCACGGCATGAGCGTGCTGACCGCCGTCACCGCACAGAACAGCCGGGGCGTCCAGGGCACCTGGGAGCTGCCGGTGGCCGCGGTCCGCGCCCAGTACCGCAGCGTGGCGGACGACATCGGCGTCCAGGCGGTGAAGACCGGAATGCTGGCCTCGGCCGAACTCGTGGAGACGGTGGCCGGCCTGCTGGCCGCGACCGACGCGCCCGTGGTCGTGGACCCGGTCGGGGTGTCCAAGCACGGCGACGCCCTGCTGGCGCCCACCGCGCTGGACGCGGTGCGGCTGGAGCTGCTCCCCACGGCGACCGTGGCCACCCCCAACCTGGACGAGGTGACCCAACTCACCGGGGTCAAGGTGATCTCGGAGGACGGGATGCGCCGGGCCGCCGACGCGGTGCTGCGGATGGGGCCGCGCTGGGTGCTGATCAAGGGCGGACACCTCGCCGGGGACGCCGTCGACCTCCTCACGGACGGCGCCGAGGAGCACTGGCTGCGCACCCCGCGCATCGACAGCCGGCACACCCACGGCACCGGCTGCACCCTGGCCAGCGCCATCGCCGCCCGGCTCGCCCACGGGGACCGGGTGCCGCGGGCGGTGGCCGCGGCCAAGGAGTACGTGACCGGGGCGATCGGCGCCGGGTACCCGCTGGGCGCGGGCATCGGCCCGGTGGACCACGGCTGGGCCCTGCGGAACACCGCCGGGGACACCGCGTAGGGGCCCCGCGCCGCCCGCCGCGACCGCGGGGGGCGGCGCGCACACGAAAAAGCCGGTCCTCCCACCAGGGGGGACCGGCTTCTCAGCAACCAGCAAGTGGCCGCGCTAAGCCTTACGTCAGCGCGAGACCTTGCCGGCCTTGATGCACGAGGTGCAGACGTTGAGCCGCTTCGGCGTCCGACCGACCACGGCACGCACGCGCTGGATGTTGGGGTTCCAGCGACGGGACGTACGGCGGTGCGAGTGGGAGATGTTGTTGCCGAAGCCCGGCCCCTTGCCGCAGACGTCGCAGTTGGCAGCCACGGGTCACTCCAAAGACTTCAGATGCACTTACGGTTGAACCCGGCATGCCGGGATCAGTGATCGGGTGGCGGTGCCAGGGGGAAGGCCCGATGCGTATCGGGCAACCGGAGCAGCATACTACGGCTGCCTCGGTAGAACGAAACTACCACGGTCGCCCAGGGCCGGCGCCCCGCCCCAGGTCACCGGCCGCTTCCCGGCACCCCGGCCCCGGGGGTCTACGCTGCGTCGCAGTCCGGATGCCAAGGAGGCGAAGCAGTGCCCCAGATCCTCGACGCCGTCACGGTCCGTGCCTGGTGCGCACGGTCCCTGGAGGCACTGGGCCGGGCCCGCGAGGAGATCGACGCCATCAACGTCTACCCGGTCGCCGACGGGGACACCGGCACCAACCTCTACCTGACCGCGGAGTCCGCGGCCCGGGCGGTGGAAGCGGTCTTCGCCGGACACGAGCCCCGGCTCCCCGAGGACGCCGAAGCGGTGCGCGCCATGGCGCACGGCGCGCTGATCGGGGCGCGCGGCAATTCCGGCACCATCCTCGCCCAACTGCTGCGGGGCATGGCCCAGGTGCTCGCCGAGGAACCGCCCGCGGGCCACCGCGGAGAGGCCCGGCGGCTCGCCCGGGCGCTGCGCCGCGCCGCCGAGTCGGCCTACGAGGCGGTGGCCCACCCCGTGGAGGGCACCGTCCTGACGGTGGCGACGGCGGCGGCGGACGCGGCGGGCGGGGCCGCCGAGGCCGGGGGGACGGCCGACGCCGCGACCGTGGTGCGGGCCGCCCACCGGGGCGCGCTCGCCGCGCTGGAGGCCACCCCCGGGCAGCTGCCGGCGCTGGAGCGCGCCGGCGTCGTGGACGCCGGCGGGCGGGGACTGGTCGCCGTGCTCGGGGCGCTGGTGGAGGCCGTGACGGGGGAGCGTCCGGCGGCCGTCGTGGTCGGCCCGGCCCGGCCCCTCGTTCCGGTCGCCGCGGACGCGGGCTGCGGGGAACCCGAACCGGTCGACGGGCCCGCCTACGAGGTGATCTACCTGCTGGAGGCCACCGACGCGGCGGTGGACCGGCTGCGGGCCCGCCTCGACGCGCTCGGCGACTGCCTGGTGGTGGTCGGCGGCGACGGGCTGTGGAACGTGCACGTCCACGTGGACGACGCCGGGGCGGCGGTCGAGGCCGGAGTGGAGGCGGGCCGCCCGCACCGCATCAGGATCACCCACTTCGGCGCCGGAGACGCCCACGCGGTGCGCCCCGGACCGGAGCGCCCCGCCGCCGAACCGGTGCCCCGGGCGGTGGTGGCCGTGGTGCCCGGCGAGGGCCTGGCCGAGCTGTACGCCGGGGCCGGTGCCGTGCCCGTGCTGGCCCGCCCCGGTGAGCCGCCGGCGAGCGGGGAGCTGGCGCAGGTCATCCGGCGCGCCGGCGCCCGCGAGGTGGTGGTGCTGCCCAACGACGCCGGACTGCGGCACACCGCCGCCGCCGCGGCCGAGCAGGTCCGCGCGGACGGGGTGCGGGTCGCGTTGATCCCCACCCGGTCGGCGGTCCAGGGCATCGCGGCCCTCGCCGTCCACGAGCCCGGCCGCCGCTTCGACGAGGACGTGGTGGCGATGACCTCCGCGGCCGGCGCCACCCGGTACGGCGAACTCGCCGTCGCGGAACGCCAGTCCTGGACCATGGCGGGCATCTGCCAGGCCGGCGACCTGCTCGGACTCATCGACGGGGACGTGGCCGTGATCGAGGCCGCCCCCGGCCCGGGCACCGGCACCGACCCGCTCGCCCGGACCGCGGTGGCGGTGCTGGACCGGATGCTCGCCGCCGGCGGCGAACTGGTCACCCTGGTGCTCGGGGAGGACGCCCCCGAAGGGGTCGCGGAGCGACTGGAGCGCCATGTGCGCGAGTCCCACCTCGCGGTCGACACCGTCGTCTACCGGGGCGGACGCCACTCGGCGCTGCTGCTCATCGGCGTCGAGTGAGCCCGAACCGACCGGCCGACCAGCGGATCCTCCGGACGGAGGAGGGTCGGCGCACGGCGGCTCCCCGGTGATGTCGGCGGCGTGGTGTGCAATGGGGGGGTGTCCGCGCTCGAAGAACCGCTGAAGAAGGTCCTCGGTCCCGCCACCGCGAAGGTGATGGCCGAGGCCCTCGACCTGCACACCGTCGGCGACCTCCTGCACCACTACCCCCGCCGGTACGCGGAGCGCGGTGAGCTTACCCGGCTCGCCGACCTCCCGCTGGACGAACACGTCACGGTGGTCGCCCGGGTGGAGACCGCACGCGTGATCAGGTTCAACGGCGGCAGCGGCCAACGGCTGGAGGTGGTCATCACCGACGGCAGCGGGCGGCTGCAACTGGTCTTCTTCGGCCGGGGCGTCCACAAGCCGCACAAGGACCTGCTGCCCGGCACCCGGGCGATGTTCGCCGGGAAGGCATCCCTGTTCAACCGCAAACTCCAACTCGCCCACCCCGCGTACCAGCTGCTCGGCGGCGAGGACGGGGCGAGCGGCGGGGGCGACGCCGTGGAGTCCTGGGCCGGGGCGCTCATCCCGATCTACCCGGCCACCGCCAAGATGGAGTCCTGGAAGATCGCCAAGGCGGTCGACGCGGTGCTCCCCAGCGCCCCCGGTGCCGTCGACCCGCTACCGCCCGCCCTGCGCGAGGGCCGCGGCCTGGTCCCGCTCCCCGAGGCCCTGGAGAAGATCCACCGCCCGCGCACCAAGGCCGAGGTCCACGACGCCCGGGCCCGACTGAAGTGGGACGAGGCGTTCGTCCTCCAGGTCGCCCTGGCCCGCCGTCGCCACAGCGACGCCCAACTGCCCGCGACGCCCCGCCGGCCGGGCCCGGACGGCATCCTCGCCGCCTTCGACGCCCGCCTGCCCTTCACCCTCACCGAGGGGCAGCGCAAGGTCAGCGCGGAGGTCTTCGAGGACCTCGCCACCGAGCACCCCATGCACCGGCTGCTCCAGGGCGAGGTGGGTTCCGGGAAGACCCTGGTGGCGCTGCGGGCGATGCTGGCCGTGGTGGACGCCGGGGGACAGACCGCGATGCTCGCCCCCACCGAGGTCCTCGCCCAGCAGCACCACCGGTCCATCACCGAGATGATGGGCGAGTTGGCCGAGGGCGGCATGCTCGGCGGCGCCGAGCACGGCACCAAGGTCGTCCTGCTCACCGGCTCGATGGGCGCGGCGGCCCGCCGCCAGGCGCTGTTGGACCTGGTCAGCGGGGACGCCGGCATCGTCATCGGCACCCATGCGCTGATCGAGGACAAGGTCCGGTTCCACGACCTCGGCCTGGTCGTGGTGGACGAGCAGCACCGCTTCGGCGTCGAGCAGCGCGACGCCCTGCGCGGCAAGGGCCCCGCCCGCGGGGACGGCGGGGAACGACGTACCCCGCACCTGCTGGTGATGACCGCGACCCCGATCCCGCGGACCGTGGCGATGACCGTCTTCGGCGATCTGGAGACCTCCGTCCTGGACCAACTGCCCGCCGGCCGCTCACCGATCGCCAGCCACGTCGTGCCCGCCGCCGACAAGCCCCACTTCCTCGCCCGCACCTGGGAACGGGTGCGCGAGGAGGTCGCCAAGGGCCACCAGGCGTACGTGGTGTGTCCCCGCATCGGCGAGCTCCCGGAGGAGTCCGCGACGGCTGGGGGCCGGACCGCGGCCAAGGAGGACGCCGGGGCGGAGGCCGCCGAGAAGCGCCCGCCGCTCGCGGTGCTGGACGTCGCCGAGGAACTCGCCCGCGGCCCGCTGCACGGGCTCGCCGTCGAGGTGCTGCACGGCAGGATGGCGCCCGAGGACAAGGACGCGGTGATGCAGGGCTTCGCCGCCGGCCGGACGGACGTCCTGGTCGCCACCACGGTCATCGAGGTCGGCGTCAACGTCCCCAACGCCACCGTCATGGTGATCATGGACGCGGACCGGTTCGGGGTCTCCCAGCTGCACCAGCTCCGCGGCCGGGTCGGCCGGGGCACGGCCCCCGGGCTCTGCCTCCTGGTCACCGAGATGCCCGGGGCGAGCGCCGCCCGCGCCCGGCTGGACGCGGTCGCGGCCACCCTGGACGGCTTCGCCCTCTCCCGCATCGACCTGGAACAACGCCGGGAGGGCGACGTCCTCGGCCAGGCCCAGTCCGGGGTGCGCTCCTCGCTGAGGGTGCTCGCCGTCCTGGAGGACGAGGAGATCATCGCCGAGGCCCGGCAGGAGGCCGCCGCGGTGGTCGCGGCCGATCCGGAACTCCGCGCGGAGCCGGGGCTGCGGACCGCGCTGGACGCCTTGGTGGACGAGGAGCGCGAACGCTACCTGGAGAAGGGCTGACCGCCCGGTCCGGCCCACCACCGGCGTTCCCCCCGCCCCGGCTGCGCCTATCGTGGTGACGTGCGCCCGCGCACCGTGACCGACCCGCACCGCGAAGGACCCGACCGCACATGACCCGCGTGATCGCCGGTCTCGCCGGGGGACGGCGGCTCGCCGTCCCGCCCGGCCGAGGCACCCGTCCCACCTCCGACCGGGCGAGGGAAGCGCTCTTCTCCACCTGGGAGTCCCTGTTGGGCACCCTGCACGGCATCCGGGTGGCCGACCTGTACGCGGGCTCCGGTGCGGTCGGCCTGGAGGCGCTGTCCCGGGGCGCCGCCCACGCCCTGCTGGTCGAGGCCGACGCGCGGGCGGCCCGGGTGGTCCGGGAGAACGTCCGCAGCCTCGGCCTTCCCGGCGCCGAGGTGCGCGCGGCCCGGGCGGAACAGGTGGTCGCCGGCCCGCCGCCGGGGGGGCCGTACGACGCGGTCTTCCTGGACCCGCCCTACGCGGTCACCGACGTCGATCTTGGCGAGATCCTGCTCACACTCCTGGCCGGAGGCTGGTTCGCGGAGGACGCGCTCGTCACCGTGGAACGCAGCACCAGGGGCGGCACGTTCTCCTGGCCCGACGGCTTCGAACCCGTTCGGTCCCGTCGCTACGGCGAGGGAACGTTTTGGTACGGTCGCGCCGCCGCCACCAGCGACACCGCCCCCACGTGCGAGCACGCACGATGACCGGACCGGAGAGGCAGGAACCACCGTTGCGCCGCGCCGTCTGTCCGGGGTCCTTCGACCCCATCACCAATGGCCACATCGACATCATCGGCAGGGCCTCCAAGCTCTACGACGAGGTCTACGTCGCCGTGATGATCAACAAGTCGAAGAAGGGGCTCTTCGAGATCGACGAGCGGATCGCCCTGATCCAGGAGGTCACCGCCCCGTACCCCAACGTGCGGGTGGAGGCGTTCCACGGACTGCTCGTGGACTTCTGCAAGCAGCGCCAGATCCCCGCCATCGTCAAGGGCCTGCGGGCCGTCAGCGACTTCGACTACGAACTCCAGATGGCCCAGATGAACATCGGCCTGTCGGGGATCGAGACCCTGTTCGTGCCCACCAACCCCACGTACAGCTTCCTCTCCTCCTCCCTGGTCAAGGAGGTCGCGGCCTGGGGCGGCGACGTCTCCCACCTGGTGCCCGAGCCGGTGCTGACGGCCCTCACCCAGCGCCTGCGCGAACGCGGCTGAGCCGACTCCGCCGGGGCGGCGCCCCCGCGACCCCGCCGTCCGGTGCCCGCGGGGCGTTCCGTACCCGTACAGTCGGCTTGTCCGTCTGGAACCAGGCACCAACGAGGCACGGAGAGTGGCGAGCACACGGTGGACGTGCAGAAGAAGCTGGACGAGATCGTCGCGGCCGTGGGCAACGCCCGCTCCATGCCCATGTCGGCCTCGTGCGTGGTCAACCGGGCCGAGCTGCTCGCCCTCCTCGACGAGGTGCGCGCCGCCCTGCCCGGCTCCCTCGCCCAGGCGCGGGAGCTGCTCGGCGACCGGGAGGGCATGGTCGCCGAGGCCCGCGCCGAGGCGGAGCGCATCATCGGTGCCGCCCACCAGGAGCGCGGCACCCTGATCGCCGACACCGAGGTCGCCCGTCGCTCCCGCGCGGAGGCGGACGGCATCCTCGACGAGGCCCGGCGGGAGGCCGAGGAAGTCCGGGCGGAGGCCGACGACTACGTCGACTCCAAGCTCGCCAACTTCGAGGTCGTCCTCACCAAGACGCTCGGCTCGGTCGGTCGCGGCCGGGACAAGCTGCTGGGCGCCGGCCCCGGCCTCGACGGCCACGAGGACCCCGACTACGCGGAGGCCCCCGAGCGCAGCCACGACCCGGAGGTCCTGCGCCAGCGGGCCGACGCGTACGTGGACGCCAAGCTCCGGGCCTTCGAGGCGGTGCTCGCCAAGACCCTGGAGGCGGTGGGGCGGGGGCGCCAGAAGCTGCACGGCCGGGTCGCCGCCGACGAACTGGGCCTGCTCGCCGACGGGGCCGCCGGCCCCCGCCCGACCAGCGACGCCGACTACCTCGCCGACCTCGCTGCCCTCGCCGACCCGGCTCCGGGTCGGCGAGGGGTGCCCGCTCCGCCGCAACCCCCGCCGCCCCCGTCGCCCGCGGCCGTCGCCGCCGCGTCCGCCCAGCCGCCCGTCGCGGAGCCCTACGGACAGCAGCAGGACCCCTACGGCTACGCCCAGGACGCCTACGGGTACCCGCAGGGCTACGAGCAGCAGCAGGGCTACGGCTACCCGGAGCCGTACGACTACGGACCGCAGGGCTACCCGGCCGCCGCCCCGGAGGGGTACCCCGCACCGGCGGACGGCCACGAGGCGTACGGGACCCCGCAACAGCCCCCGGCCCCCCGGCCGACCGCGCTCGACGAGACCAGCCTGTTCGACACCGCCATGATCACGCCCGAGCAGCTCCGCCGGTACGAACAGGGCCGCTGACCGCCCGGGCTTCCCCGACCCGAGGCCCTCCGGGGCGGGGGCGGGGGAGGCGCGGTTGGGACCAGGGGGAAAGGTCCAGTATCCTGGCTCTTCGGTCGCGTGCGTCGAGTGCGCGGTCACCCCCTTCACAGCTCGCCGGGCCCTTCCGCGTGGGCGCCGACGACGAAAGCAGGGATGGCCCTGAACGCCCGCTTGGACCACCGCGACCCCCTCGTGTTCGACACGCACGAGCTGGGTCGGCGTCCGGGTGCGTTGCTGCGGCTGACCCGCACGGTCGACGCGCCCGCCAAGGACGCCGCACTCGGGCTGCCCGGAGTCATCGGAGTGCCCGCCGGCGCCCCGGTGGAACTGGAGCTCCGCCTCGAATCGGTCATGGAAGGGGTGCTCGTCACAGGCACCGCCCGTGCCACGGCCGAGGGGGAGTGCGTAAGGTGTCTGGAGCCGCTGGAGCTGGAGCTCGAAGCGGACTTCCAGGAGATGTTCTCGTACCCCGAGACCGACGAGCGGGGCCGTGTCACGGCCCCGGACGCCGGCGACGAGGACGACGAGGACAGGCTCTCCATCGAGGACGGCCTGATCGGCCTCGAACCCGTGCTGCGGGATGCGGTGGTGCTCGCACTGCCCATGCAGCCGGTGTGCCAGGACGACTGCCCGGGCCTGTGCTCCGAATGCGGAGTGCGGCTCGCGGACGACCCGGACCACCACCACGCCGCCGTCGACATCCGTTGGGCGGCATTGCAAGGACTCGCTGAATCCGTCCAGGACGGCGAGAAGGACGACATGAGCGGCGCCGATGCGGGCGTCGACGAGAAGCAGGAGAAGTAGCCGTGGCTGTTCCGAAGCGGAAGATGTCGCGCAGCAACACGCGCCACCGCCGGTCGCAGTGGAAGGCTGCGGTCCCCACCCTGGTTGCGTGCGAGCGCTGCCACGAGCCCAAGCTGCAGCACATCGCGTGCCCGGCTTGCGGCACCTACAACAAGCGCCAGGTCCTCGAGGTCTGAGCGGCTGGTGAGGGGCACGATGCCAGACGCCAAGAAGAGCGACCCCCGTCACACCGGGGGTGGCCCGGCGGCCTCGTCCCACACGCTTCTGGAAGGGCGGCTCGGCTATCAGCTGGAGTCCGCCCTTCTCGTGCGTGCGCTGACCCACCGCTCGTACGCGTACGAGAACGGTGGTCTGCCGACCAACGAGCGGCTGGAGTTCCTCGGGGACTCCGTGCTCGGACTGGTCGTCACCGACACCCTGTACCGCAGCCACCCCGACCTGCCCGAAGGGCAGCTCGCGAAGCTACGGGCCGCGGTGGTCAACTCGCGCGCGCTCGCGGAGGTGGGACGCGGGCTGGACCTCGGAGCGTTCATCCGACTGGGCCGGGGCGAGGAGGGCACCGGAGGCCGGGACAAGGCGTCGATCCTCGCGGACACCCTCGAAGCGGTGATCGGCGCGGTCTACCTTGACCAGGGCCTGGACGCGGCGGCCGAGCTGGTGCACCGGCTCTTCGACCCGCTGATCGAGAAGTCCTCCAACCTCGGTGCGGGACTGGACTGGAAGACCAGCCTCCAGGAACTCACCGCGACCGAGGGCCTCGGGGTCCCGGAGTACCTGGTCACCGAGACCGGACCGGACCACGAGAAGACCTTCACCGCAGCGGCCCGCGTCGGAGGCGTCTCGTACGGCACCGGCACCGGCCGCAGCAAGAAGGAAGCGGAGCAACAGGCCGCCGAGTCGGCCTGGCGGTCGATCCGCGCCGACGCGGACCGCCGCGCGGCCGAGGCCGCCGAAGCCGAAGCCGTGGTCGAGGAGAACGCCGACACCCCCTCGACCACCGGCTGAACCACCGCTTCTCGTGAGCGCCCGCCCCCGAGGGGGCGGGCGCTCACGCCGTCCGCACCCCACCGTCGACCGAGGACGCGCCCATGCCCGAACTGCCGGAAGTCGAAGTGGTGCGGCGGGGACTGGCCCGCTGGGTCGCCGAACGGACCGTCGCCGAGGTCGAGGTGCGCCATCCGCGCGCCGTGCGCCGGCACCTCGCTGGGGCCGAGGACTTCGCGCGCCGCCTGGTCGGCGAACGCATCGGCGTCCCGCAGCGCCGGGGCAAGTACCTGTGGCTCCCGCTGCACGGTCCGGAGCCCACCGGCTCCGACACCGCCGTCCTGGCCCACCTGGGCATGAGCGGCCAACTGCTGGTCCAACCGCACGCCGCCCCCGACGAGAAGCACCTTCGGCTGCGGGTCCGCTTCGCCGACCCCACCGACACCGAGCTGCGCTTCGTCGACCAGCGCACCTTCGGCGGGCTCAGCCTGCACGACACCACCGCGGACGGCCTGCCGGACGTGATCGCGCACATCGCCCGCGACCCGCTCGACCCGCTCTTCGACGACGCCGCCTTCCGGACGGCACTGCGCCGCCGGCGCACCACCGTCAAGCGGGCCCTGCTGGACCAGTCCCTGATCAGCGGCGTCGGCAACATCTACGCCGACGAGGCGCTGTGGCGGACCAAGCTGCACTACGACCGTCCCACCGCCACCCTCACCGCGCCCCGCACCACCGAACTGCTCGGTCACGTCCGGGACGTCATGAACGCGGCCCTCGCCGTCGGCGGCACCAGCTTCGACAGCCTCTACGTCAACGTGAACGGGGAGTCCGGCTACTTCGACCGCTCCCTGGACGCCTACGGGCGGGAGGGGCTGCCCTGCCGCCGCTGCGGCACCCCCGTCGCCCGCCGGGCCTGGATGAACCGCTCCAGCTACTACTGCCCCCGCTGCCAGCGGCCGCCCCGCACCACGGGGTGAGGCCTAGTGCCGTATCAGGCAACGTTCGCCCTGGTGACGAGTTCGCGTAGCCGCTGATCGGCGGTGTGCTTGTTCCGCCAGATGATGTAGCGGCGGATCATGCTGCCTTGGGCTTTGTGGCTGGGGTGGTCGGTGCCGTCGAGGGCGAAGTAGCGCAGGGCGGTGAACTGGGCTTCGATCCGGTTGAGCCAGGAGCTGTTGGTCGGGGTGTAAACGATCTCGACGTTGTTCGCCGCGGCCCAGGCTCCGAGACGCTGGCACCGCTTGGTCGTCAGGTGCGGTGAGTAGTTGTCGCAGACGATCGCGATGCGCACGTCGATCGGGTGGAGCGAGCGCAGGTAGCGGCAGAACTCCAGGAACTTGGAGCGGTTCTTGGTCTTCTTGATGTGGCCGTAGAGCCGGTTCTTGCCGAGGTCGTAGGCGGCGAACAGGTGCCGCACCCCGTGCGGGCGGGTGTAGGTCGCCCGTAGCCGGGGCCGGGGTTCGCGGTTGGGGTCCTTGTGCCGGCCGCCGCGTTCGGCCCACTGGCGGCCGGGGCGGGGCCGGAGGTTGAGCGGCCCGAACTCGTCCAGGCAGTAGACGACGTCGGGCTCGCCCTCCTCGGGTATGACCTCGCCGTCGGCGATTGCGTAGAGGTGCTCGACCCTTGCCTTCTTGGCGGCGTAGTCGGGGTCGCGGGAGGTCTTCCAGGTCTTCACGCGTTGAAACGAGACGCCCTCCTCACGGAGCAGGACCCGAAGGCCCTCGTGGCTGATGTCGTCGACCACCCCCTCGGCGACCAGGAAGTCGGCCAGCTTGGCCAGACTCCAAGTCGAGAACGGCAAGCCGTGTTCGGCCGGCCTGGACTTGGCGGTCTTCTTGATCTCCCGGCGCTCGGGCAAGGTGAACGTCCTCGGCCTGCCGCCCCGGTACTTCGGGTAGAGAGAGTCGAAACCGTCCACGTTGAAGTTGTGGATCACATCCCGGACCCGGTCCGGGCTGGTGAACGACCCCTCCGCGATCTTCGCCACGGACATGCGCTGGGCGGACAGCAGCACCGTCTGGGCCCGCCGCCAGGTCACCACGGAACCGGTACACCTGCGGACGATCCGCAGCAGCCGACTGCCCTCGTCGTCATCGATCTCACGGACCTGCACGCGTTCAGCCACGTGATCATTCTGACCGCCCAGCGCCACCCGCCGCAGTAACCGCGCCATACGTCACGACAGGGCGAACGTTGCCTGATACGGCACTAGTAACCGAAGTTCTGCGTCCACCAGGGGCCGCCGGAGGCGAAGTGGGCGCCGACGCCGAGGGTCTTGAAGTCGCAGTTCAGGATGTTGGCCCGGTGGCCCGGGCTGTTCATCCAGGCATCCATCACCGCTGCCGCGTCCGCCTGGCCGCGGGCGATGTTCTCCCCGCCGAGACCGTCGATGCCGGCCGCCGCCGCCCGGTCCCAGGGACTGTCCCCGTCCGGGTCGGTGTGGTCGAAGAAGCCCCGCGCGGCCATGTCCCGGCTGAAGCCCTCCGCGAGCCGCGCCAACTCGTCATCGGCGCCGAGCGGTTGGCACCCGACCTTCGCCCGTTCCTGGTTGACCAGGGCCAGCACCTGGGCCTCCGCGGTGCCGCCGGTCGGCACCTCCGCGGCCGGCGGGGGCGCCACCGGGGTCGACGGGGCGGGCTTCGGCGCCGGAGTGGAGGGCTTGGGGGGCGTCGCCGGGGCGGTCGTCGGACGCTCGGCGGGGGTGGTCCGCTGCGGCGCGGGTTCCTTCGCGGTGGGGGCGGCGGGCTCCGGCGGCGCCTGCGAGGGCTTCGCGGCCTCCCGGTGCTCCCGGTCGGCCCCGCCCTGCTTGCCCGGGTCCGTGGTCGGCTTCATCGGGGCCGAGGGCGGGGCGGGCACCGCCTCGGACGGCGTCGGGGTGGCGCTGGTGCCGCCGTTGCTGGCGACCCCGTTCGGCGTCTCGCCGGTGCGCACCCGGTCGGCCGCGTCGTTGACCTTGGTGGCGTCGCCGTTCGGCAGCACCCCGGCGGCCACGGCCACCGCGCCCAGCGCCACCGCCGCGGACACCCCGAGCAGTCCGGTGCGCACCGGGGCGGAGACCCGGCCCCGGGGCTTGCGGCGTGCGGCGGAGCGACCCTCGGGGCCCGGCACCAGCGGCAGGGCCGCGGTCACCGGTTCCACCGGCTCGGGCTCCGGACGGGCGGCTTCGGCCCAGAAGACGTCGGGGGCGCTCAGATCGGGGAAGCCGTCCGCCGCGCTGCCGCTCCCGCTGCCCGCGTAGCCGGCCAGGCCCCGTCCGTAGGCGGAGGAACCGCCGTAGACGGCGTCGTACCGGTGGTGGTCGGTGCCGCCGTAGCCGGCCGGGTCGGGGTGGTCCCCCCGTGCGGTCGCGGGTCCGCCGTCGTCCGGCTGCGGCACGTAAGGGCGGGCCACGCCGGCGGGGTCGTCGGGGGAGGGGTGCGCGGCGGGATCGGGCGTGCCCCGGCCGAACCACGGGTCGGGCGCGCCCTGCGGGGAGCCGTCACCGCCGGGGGTGGGTCCGGCGGTGGATCGTCGGTGGCGTCCCATGTCCTGTCCCGGCCTTTCGTTCCGTGCGGTCAATGCGACTCCCCCATTCGGGTGAGGCTCATTGCGTCGGGACGGTACCCCATGGCAGATGTGGACGAAGTGTCCATAGGGCATTTCGAGGGCTACCGTGCAGCCATGACGGAAGACGTGCGGCTCACCGCATGGGTACGCGGCCGGGTACAGGGAGTGGGTTTCCGCTGGTACACGAGGGCCAGGGCATTGGAGATCGGGGGGCTGAGTGGTTTTGCTCTCAATTTGGAGGACGGCCGGGTGCAGGTCGTCGCCGAGGGCTCCCGGGGCGACTGCACGGCACTCCTGGAATGGCTCAGGACGGGCGACACGCCGGGCCGGGTGGACGGGGTGACGGAGATATGGGGCACACCGCGGGCCGGGTACGACGGCTTCGCGATCCGCTGAGGGGTTGCTCCGCCCGGGAAACGGGACGCCCCCGCAACGGGGGCTCGGAGGGCGGGGCGGCGGGGAGAAGTGCCAGGTGGTTGCCGAGGAGGGCCGGCCGTGACAGGCTCGCGGCGACGATGATCGACACGCCCCCGGGGCCCCGCAGGTCGGTGCTCGGCCGCTTCTGCTGCGGCCGTCGGCCCCCGGGCCGCCCACCGGCACGGGGCGTGATCGTGTTGACCGTCAAACTTTTTGGTGAGACTCTGGAAGCCCCGCGCACCTTAGCTGTTTGGCATGGAAGAACGGCAGCGAAAACTCAAGAGTGCCAAGCACCGCGGGTGCGAATCCTTCGACCCACACCGCTTCGGTCGGTCACTCATTGTGGAGGACCATCCATCATGGCAAAGGCGCTTCTCGGTTACGTCGGCGGCTCCGACCCGCGACTCCTCGCCGAGATGCGACGGCTCCAGCAGCGCGTCCAGGACCTTGAGTCCGAGCTCGTACGGATTCAGGCCGAGAACGACGCGTTGGCGGCTGCCGCTTCTCACGACAGCGACTCGCTCCTCAAGAGCATCGACGTACCCCAGGCGGAGCCTGCGCTCACCTGACCACCCTGCTGAGCCCCGCTGACACGTGGTCGGGCTGCCCCACTCGTCAAGACCGTGATCGCTCGCCCGATCTGCAAGGGACGCTTCGGCGTCCCTTCTGTCATGTGGCCCCGGCCGGCCCCCCTCCTTCACCGTTACCGTCTGATGTGCCCTGCGGGTTCCCCGGTGAAACCGCGCCATCGGATCGCGTCCCGGACGCGCACGCCCTCCGTCCGTGCGGTGGCGACGCCCCCGCGCCTCGACGTTCCACCTCACGGGGCGTCCTAAGGGGGAGGGGTAGAGTCCGGGGGCGTGCACCTCAAGGCCCTCACCCTGCGCGGTTTCAAGTCCTTCGCCTCCGCCACCACCCTGCGCTTCGAACCGGGCATCACCTGCGTCGTCGGACCGAACGGTTCCGGCAAGTCCAACGTCGTGGACGCCTTGAGCTGGGTCATGGGCGAGCAGGGCGCCAAGTCCCTGCGCGGCGGCAAGATGGAGGACGTCATCTTCGCCGGGACCACCGGCCGCCCTCCGCTGGGGCGTGCCGAAGTCTCCCTCACGATCGACAACTCCGACGGCGCCCTGCCGATCGAATACGCCGAAGTGACGATTACCCGGACCATGTTCCGCAACGGCGGTAGCGAATACCAGATCAACGGGGACACCTGTCGACTCCTCGACATCCAGGAATTGCTCTCCGACTCCGGAATCGGCCGCGAAATGCACGTGATCGTCGGCCAGGGACAACTCGACTCCGTGCTGCACGCCGACCCCTCCGGTCGGCGGGCCTTCATCGAGGAGGCCGCCGGTGTCCTCAAGCACCGCAAGCGCAAGGAGAAGGCGCTGCGGAAGCTCGACGCCATGCAGGCCAATCTGGCCCGGGTCCAGGACCTCACCGACGAACTGCGCCGCCAACTCAAGCCCCTGGGCCGGCAGGCCGCCGTCGCCCGCCGGGCCGCCGTCATCCAGGCGGACCTGCGGGACGCCCGCCTCCGGTTGCTCGCCGACGACCTGGTGACCCTGCGCCGGGCGCTCGCCACCGAGATCGCGGACGAGGCCGAGCTGAAGCGCCGCAAGGAGGCCGCCGAGGAACAGCTCGGGGCCGCGTCGAAGCGGGAGGGGGAGTGGGAGGACCGGGTCCGACGACTGACCCCCCGCCTGCAACGCGCCGCGCAGACCCACGTGGACCTCTCCCGACTCGTCGAACGGGTCCGCGGCACGGTCTCCCTCGCCGACGCCCGGGTCACCAGCGCCCGGGCGGCACCGCCCGAGGAGCGCCGTGGTCGGGACCCCGAGGACCTGGAGCGCGAGGCCGCCCGCGTCCGCGAGCAGGAGGCGGAACTGACCGCCGCCCTCGAAGCCGCCGCCCGAGCGCTGGAGGACACCGTCGCCCACCGTGCGGAACTCGAAGGCTCCCTGCTGGCCGAGGAACGCCGCCTCAAGGACGTGGCCCGCGCCATCGCCGACCGCAGGGACGGGCTTGCCCGGTTGAACGCCCGGGTCGGCGCCGCCCGCAGCCGCGCCGCCGCCACCGCGGCCGAGATCGACCGGCTCGCCGCGGCCCACGAAGCCGCGCAGGAACGTGCCGCCAGTGCCCGGGACGAACACCAGCGGCTGCACGCCGAGGTCGAGGGCCACCACGCCGGGGAGGAGGAACTCGCCGCCCGCCACGCCGCGGCCCGCGCGGACCTCGCCGCGGCCGAGACCGCGCTCGCCGGGGCCCGGGAGGCGGCCACCGACGCCGACCGTCGGCGCGCCGCGCTCGCCGCCCGCCACGACGCCCTCGCCCTAGGACTGCGCCGCAAGGACGGCACCGCCGCCCTGCTCGCCGCGCAGGACGCCCCGCCCGGGCTGCTCGGTCCCGCCGCGGAACTCCTCACGGTCGCCCCCGGGCACGAGGTCGCGGTGGCAGCGGCGTTCGGCGCGGCCGCCGACGCCCTTGCCGTGACCTCCCCGGCCCGGGCCGTCGAGGCCCTGCGCCACCTGCGCAAACAGGAGGCCGGCCGGGCCGCCCTGCTGCTGGCCGACGCTCCCGAACCGGCGGCCCGGGCCCCCCGTCCCGCACTGCCCGGCAACCCCCCGCACGCGGCCGACCTGGTGCACGGCCCGGCCGAACTGCTGCCTGCGGTGCGGCGCCTGCTCACCGGTTACGTCGTCGTGCCGACCCTGGACGACGCCGAGGACCTGGTCCGCGCCCACCCCGAACTCGTGGCCGTCACCGCCGAGGGCGACCTCCTGGGAGCCCATCTCGCGCACGGCGGCTCCGCCGGGGCGCCCAGCCTGATCGAGGTGCAGGCGTCCGTGGCCGAGGCCGCGGCCGAACTCACCGCGCTCGACGCCCGGTGCGCGGCGCTCGCCGAGGCCCACGACGCCGCCCGAGACCACCGCGCGGCCTGCGCCGCCCGGGTCGAGGACCTCGCCGAGCAGCGGCGCGCCGCCGACCGTGCCGCCTCCTCCGTCGCCCAGCAACTCGGTCGGCTCGCCGGCCGGGCGCGCGGGGCCGCCGAGGAGGCCGACCGCGCCCGGGCCGCCGCCGACCGGGCCCGGGAGGCGTCCGAGGAAGCCCGGGCCGAGGCCGAGGAGGTGGCCGAACGCCTCGCCGTCGCCGAGGAGGACGCTGCCGTCGCCGAGGAGGGCGAGGAGCCCGACACCCAGACCCGCGACCGGCTCGCCGCCGACGGGGCGAACGCCCGTCAGACGGAGATGGAGGCCCGCCTCGCGGTCCGTACCCACGAAGAGCGGGTCAAGGGCCTGGCCGGGCGGGCCGAGGGCCTCGACCGGGCGGCCCGCGCCGAACGCGAGGCCCGGGCCCGGGCCGAGCGCCGTGCCGCCCGGCTGCGCCACGAGGCGACCGTGGCCGCCGCGGTCGCCGCGGGCGCCCGGCAACTCCTCGCCCACGTCGAGGTGTCCCTGGCCCGGGCGGAGGAGGAGCGGGGCGCCGCCGAGCGGGCCCGGGCCGCCGGGGAACGGGAACTGGCCGCCGCCCGCGACACCGGACGCACCCTGAAGGACGAGCTGGACCGGCTGACCGACTCGGTGCACCGGGGCGAGGTGCTGGGCGCCGAGAAGCGACTGCGCATCGAACAGGTGGAGACCCGGGCGCTGGAGGAACTGGGCGTGGAGCCCGCCGTGCTGGTCGACGAGTACGGCCCCGACCGGCCGGTGCCGCCGTCCCCGTCCGCCGAGGGCGAGGAACCGCCCGAGGACCCCGACCACCCGCGCAACCGCCCGCGCCCGTTCGTCCGGGCCGAGCAGGAGAAGCGGCTCGCCGCCGCCGAGCGCGCCCATCAGCAGCTCGGGAAGGTGAATCCGCTGGCCCTGGAGGAGTTCGCGGCGCTGGAGGAGCGCCACCAGTTCCTCAGCGAGCAGCTCGCCGACCTGAAGAAGACCCGCACCGACCTGCTCCAGGTGGTCAAGGACGTCGACGCCCGCGTGGAGCGGGTCTTCACGGAGGCGTACCGGGACACCGCGCGGGAGTTCGAAGGGGTGTTCGCGCGGCTGTTCCCCGGCGGCGAGGGCCGCTTGGTCCTCACCGACCCGGACTCCATGCTGACCACCGGAGTGGACGTGGAGGCCCGCCCGCCGGGCAAGAAGGTCAAGCGGCTCTCCCTGCTCTCCGGCGGCGAACGGTCGCTGACCGCCGTCGCCCTGCTGGTGTCGATCTTCAAGGCCCGGCCCAGCCCGTTCTACGTGATGGACGAGGTCGAGGCCGCCCTCGACGACACCAACCTCCAGCGCCTCATCGGCATCATGCGCGAACTCCAGGAGGCGTCCCAGCTCATCGTCATCACCCATCAGAAGCGGACGATGGAGGTGGCAGACGCGCTCTACGGGGTGTCCATGCAGGGCGACGGCATCTCGAAGGTCATCAGCCAGCGGCTGCGCTGAACCGGAGCGCCGACCGCCGGGCGGGCGGTGTGCACCGGCGACGACCGGGTACGCGCCGGACCACGTTCACCCGTTGAGGGGAGGCGGCGGACCCGTCCCGCGGCAGGTGGGCCGTCCCGGTGGTGGGCGGCCGTGACCTGTGCCCCACTGGAAGGGCCCCGCCCGCCCCGCCTGCCCGAGGAGCAGTGAGACGTGACCCGTGCAGCGAACCCGTCCGACCCCCGCGCGGCCCACCCCGAACACCTCGGGCACGTGGTGTTCATCGCGGCGTCGGCGGCCATGGGCGGCTTCCTGTTCGGCTACGACAGTTCCGTCATCAACGGGGCCGTGGAAGCCATCCGCGACCGCTACGACATCGGCTCGGCGGCGCTCGCCCAGGTCATCGCCATCGCCCTGATCGGCTGTGCGATCGGGGCGGCGACCGCTGGCCGGATCGCGGACCGGATCGGCCGCATCCGCTGCATGCAGATCGCCGCGGTGCTCTTCATGATCAGCGCGATCGGATCGGCGCTGCCGTTCGCCCTCTACGACCTGGCGTTCTGGCGGATCATCGGCGGCTTCGCCATCGGCATGGCCTCGGTCATCGGCCCCGCGTACATCGCCGAGGTCTCCCCGCCCGCCTACCGGGGCCGGCTCGGTTCGTTCCAGCAGGCCGCCATCGTGATCGGCATCGCGACCTCCCAACTCGTCAACTGGGGCATCCTCCAGGCCGCCGACGGCGACCAGCGCGGCGAGCTGCTCGGCGTGGAGGCGTGGCAGGTGATGCTGGGGGTCATGGTGGTCCCGGCCGCGCTGTACGGGCTGCTCTCCTTCGTCATCCCGGAGTCCCCGCGCTACCTGATCTCGGTCGGCAAACGGGACCGGGCCCGCGCCGTGCTCCAGGAGGTCGAGGGGGACGAGGGGAACCTCGACGCCCGCATCGTCGAGATCGAGGAGAAGCTGCGCCGCGAGCACAAGCCCACCTTCAAGGACCTGCTCGGCGGGCGGTTCTGGTTCCTGCCGATCGTGTGGGTCGGCATCGGACTCTCCGCGTTCCAGCAGTTGGTGGGCATCAACGTGGCCTTCTACTACTCGTCCACGCTGTGGCAGTCGGTCGGCGTCGACCCCACGGACTCCTTCTTCTACTCCTTCACCACGTCGATCATCAACATCGTGGGCACCGTCGTCGCCATGATCTTCGTGGACCGGATCGGCCGCCGTCCGCTGGCGCTCATCGGCTCGGTCGGCATGGTGATCGGGCTGGCGACGGAGGCGTGGGCCTTCAGCTACGACCTGGTGGACGGAAAGCTGCCGGAGACCCAGGGCTGGGTGGCGCTGATCGCCGCCCACTGGTTCGTCTTCTTCTTCGCGATGTCCTGGGGCGTGGTCGTCTGGGTCTTCCTCGGCGAGATGTTCCCCAACCGCATCCGCGCCGCCGCCCTGGGCGTCGCCGCCTCCGCCCAGTGGATCGCCAACTGGGCCATCACCGCGACCTTCCCCTCGTTGGCCGACTGGAACCTCTCCGCCACCTACGTCATCTACGCCTGCTTCGCCACCCTCTCGATCCTGTTCGTGCTGCGGTTCGTCAAGGAGACCAAGGGCAAGACGCTGGAGGAGATGGGCTGAGGTCCCGCGGCCCGGGCGGCCACGGGACCCCGCTCAGAACTCGTCCGAGGTGTGCGGCAGCAGAGCCGTGCGGGACGCCGCCCCGAACAGGGCCGCCGCGCCCGGCCGGTGCTCCGTGACCAGGCCCGCGCGCAGCAACTCGGCCGGGTCGGCGTCGCCGAGGTAGCAGGCGGCCAGCTCCCGGACGTCCAGCGTCAGGTCCGCCGCGTCCCCGGTGGCGGTCACCCGGGCCCGGTGCGCCTCCCCGTCCGGCTTCGCCGTCACCCGGTAGCGGCCGGCGTTGTCGGGCACCCCCGCGTCGGTCACCTCCAGCACCAGGTCCAGCGGCGCCGACCAGGTGCGGCCCTCCAACGCGGCCGGCACGTCGACCAGCCGCAGCCACAGCGCCGGGAACTCGCGGGTGACGTCGACCTGGTCGCGGTCGGCGCTGAAACGCAGCAGCGGGTCGTCCAGCGGACGCCCCCAGGCCCGTACCCTGTCCACCAGGTCGATCGACACCAGATAGCGCCACAGGGCCGCCGCTACCTGCGGGGACTCCGCCTCCAGCTCGGCCACGTGGGCGGTGCCGCGCCCCTCGTCGTCGGACTTGGTCCGGTACACCACGTACCCCGCCGGCGCCCGGCCCGGATCGCCCAGGGTCACCACCCGGGGCTCCGACATGTCCTCGTCCTCCTCGAAGGTCTCCGGCAGGACGTGGGTGCGCCACCACCACTCGTCCCGGGAGACCCGGCCCGCCCGCTCCCGGCGGGCCGCCCCGTGCAGGGCGCCGATCGTCTCGGACGCGGTGGCGAACGGCACCAGGCGCAGCGGGCGGTCGTCGGGCTCGATCCGCAGGTCCAGCGGATGGGTGGCGTCGATGGTGACCGTGTACGCACGGGTCGCCGGGTCGCAGCCGAAGCGACCGTAGATGGTGGCCTCCGACACCCACAGCGCCGCCAGCGGGCGTCGCTGGGCCGCACAGCGGCGCCACAGCTCGTCGATCATGCCGGTGAGGACGCCCCGGCGGCGGTGGGTGGGGGCGACGGAGACGAAGGTCACGCCCGCCGCGGGCAGCTCGCCGCCGGGGACGGACAGGTCGAAGTGGTGGGCGGCCAGCAGCCCGACCAGGTCCTCGCCCTCGTAGGCGCCGATGCGCTCGCAGCGGGCGAGGATCTCGCGGTGGCCGGCGCGGGCCTCGTCCTCCGGGGACTTCTCCAGGAAGACCAGGTAGTGAAGGTCCAGGGCGCGGTCGAGGTCGGTCTCGGGAATCGTGCGGTACTCCACGGTCATGGCCGCGACGCTAACCCGGGCCGCGGCGGCGGGTCTTCCGGTTTTCTGCCGCGGCAACGCGCCGGCCGGCCCGCCGGGATCGCTTCCTACGCCCGCCACCGGGCCCGGGTGGTCGATACTGGAGGGCGTTATGGACATCGTCATTCTTGCTGTAGTCATCGCCGTGGTGGCGCTCGGGACGATCGGCGCCCTGGTGGTCGGCAGCCGCCGCAAGCGGCCGTTGCCCCCGCCGCCGAGCACACCCGACCTCACCGCCCCGCCGGCCGAACCCCGGGTCGGCGAAGAGGCCGAGCCTCCCCGAGAGGAGCCCCGCCGCACCGTCGACGAGGTCCCGTTGCCCGGGCCCTCGACCGCGGTCGAGCCCGCCGCGGAACCCGTGGTCGAGGAGCCCGCGGCACCGTCGATCGAGGTGCCGGAGCCGACCGCGGGCCGGTTGGTGCGGCTGCGCGCCCGGCTCTCCCGATCCCAGAACGCCCTCGGCAAGGGCCTGCTGACCCTGCTCTCCCGGGAGCACCTCGACGAGGACACCTGGGAGGAGATCGAGGACACCCTCCTCACCGCCGACGTGGGCGTCCAGCCCACCCAGGAACTGGTCGAGCGGTTGCGCGAACGGGTCAAGGTGCTGGGCACCCGCACCCCCGAGGAGCTGCGCGCCCTGCTGCGCGAGGAACTGCTGACCCTGCTGGTGCCGGACTTCGACCGGGCCGTCAACACCGAGTCGGGGCTCGACACGCCCGGCATCGTGATGGTCGTGGGCGTGAACGGCACCGGCAAGACCACCACCACCGGCAAGCTCGCCCGGGTGCTCGTCGCGGACGGCAAGGACGTGGTCCTGGGCGCGGCCGACACCTTCCGGGCCGCCGCCGCCGACCAGCTCCAGACCTGGGGCGAGCGGGTGGGCGCCCGGACCGTGCGCGGCCCCGAGGGCGGGGACCCCGCCTCCATCGCGTTCGACGCGGTCAAGGAGGGCATCCGGGACGGCGCCGACGTCGTCCTGATCGACACCGCCGGACGGTTGCACACCAAGACCGGCCTCATGGACGAACTGGGCAAGGTCAAGCGGGTCGTCGAGAAGCACGCCCCGCTGGACGAGGTGCTGCTGGTCCTGGACGCGACCACCGGACAGAACGGCCTGGTGCAGGCCCGGGTCTTCGCCGAGGTGGTGGACATCACCGGGATCGTGCTGACCAAGCTGGACGGCACCGCCAAGGGCGGCATCGTGATCGCCGTCCAGCGGGAACTGGGCGTACCGGTGAAGCTGGTGGGCCTCGGCGAGGGCGCGGACGACCTCGCACCCTTCGAGCCCGAGGCGTTCGTGGATGCGCTTATCGGGGAGTAACGGCGGCCGCGGTGCGGCTGGCCGGCCGGCCCAGCGGGCCCGGCGGCGTCGGGGACGGACCGTCCGTCCCCGACGCCGCCGGGCCCTCGTCGTGCGCGGGGTCGCCGCCGTCCGTCAGCGCCGGCTGCGGTGCGCCGCGTGCCCGAGGGCCCCGAGCACCAGGCGCGCCTCCGGCGGGCCGGCCGTGCGCCAGCAGGGGGTCCGGAGCCAGCGGACCGGGCCGCGGCCGCCCCGGTCGGAGGGCGGTGCGGTGATGTGGTCACCGGGCCCGAGCGCGCGCAGGTCGAGCGCCGCGCCGTCCCAGCCCATGCGGTACAGCAGCCGGGGCAGGCCCACCGCCGCCCCGGGGGCCACCAGGAACTGGGCGCGGCCCTGGGGCGTGGCGACGACCGGGCCGAGCGGCAACCCCATCCGCTCCAACCGGACCAGGGCGCGCCGGCCCGCGGTCTCGCCCACCTCCAGCACGTCGAAGGTCCGCCCCACCGGCAGCATGAGCGTGGCGTGCGGGAAGCCGGCCCAGACGCGGGTCACCTCGTCGAGCGTGGCACCGGCGGGGACCACCGGCGCGGTGGCCAGGGGGTGGGCGCCCGGTGCGCGGCAGACCCCCGGCGGGCCGGGGGCGCTCCCCCGGGCCACCGGCGGGCGCCCGCAGGAGCAGCCGTTCGCGGTGGCCCGGGCACCGGGCACCACGTCCCAACCCCACAGTCCGGTGAACTCCGCCGCCGCCGTGCACTCGCCGGTGCGTCCGCGGCGCCACGAACCCGACCGGATGTCACGGATGCCGCCGATCGTGAAGTTCATGCCTCCTCCAACAGGTGCTGCCCGCCGCTGGTTACGACGTCACGGGTCAAGCGACGATCACGATATGGGTTCGTGTCGTCACCATCCGTCTTCGTCATGCCCCGTCAAACGAGGTTTCTGACGGCGCTCAAGCGCACGTCCGGTGGTGCGCGCTGAATTCCGCGCCCCTGTGCGCATCACTCCGCCGTTCCCGGCGCGCATGCGTCAAGTCAAGCGTGTGGAAAGGTAGTCGGGTTCATGCGAAGGGGTGGCGAATGGTGGCGTTTCCTCGGCCCGCCTCCCGGTAGGGTGACCATCGGATTACTTTCGGTAGAGGTTCCCGGGGGCATTCCCGTCCGGTGGCGGGACGGTCGCGGTCGGCTCCCCGTTCGAAGGGTGACGGACGTCCGACGGTGCGCGAGGGCGCGCGACATCCTGATAGGGCTTGGGCTGGAAGTGGCGGACACATGGTGTGACGGATGGGGGCGTTCCGGTGGGCGGCAACGGTGACGGCGGTTCGAGCGGGGAGAAGCGCCCGAACGAGATGCTGGGCTCGTGGTTTACCCGAAGTGGCTGGTCCAAAGGCGAGTTGGCGCGCCAAGTGAACCGCAGGGCAAGGGAATTGGGCGCCAACCACATTTCCACCGACACCTCCCGGGTGCGCCGGTGGCTGGACGGGGAGAACCCGCGCGAGCCGATTCCGCGCATCCTGTCCGAGTTGTTCTCCGAACGGTTCGGCTGCGTGGTGACGGTCGAGGACCTCGGGCTGCGCACCCCGCACCAGGCGCCGTCCGTCGCCGGTGTCGACCTCCCCTGGACCGGACCCCAAACGGTGGCGCTCATCGGGGAGTTCTCCCGCAGCGACCTGATGCTCGCCCGTCGGGGCTTCCTCGGCGCCTCGCTCGGACTGGCCGCCGGGCCCGCCCTGATCGAGCCCATGCAACGCTGGCTGGTGCCCACCCCCAGCGCCCCCCAGCCGGAGCCCGACCCCGCCACCCTGCGCCGTGGACAGCGGCTCTCCGCGGTGGAGTTGGACCTGCTGGAGTCCACCACCAGGATGTTCCGGCAGTGGGACGCCCAGTGCGGCGGCGGGCTGCGCCGCAAGGCGGTCGTCGGGCAACTCCACGAGGTCACCGACCTCCTCCAGGAGCCCCAACCCGCGGCCACCGGCAAGCGCCTGTTCAAGGTCGCGGCCGAACTCGCCGAACTCGCCGGCTGGATGAGCTACGACGTGGGCCTGCAACCCACCGCCCAGAAGTACTTCGTGCTCGCCCTGCACGCCGCCAAGGAGGCCGGTGACAAGCCGCTCGGCTCCTACATCCTGTCCAGCATGAGCCGGCAGATGATCCACCTCGGCCGACCCGACGACGCCCTGGAACTCGTCCACCTCGCCCAGTACGGCAGCCGTGACTGCGCCGGGTTCCGCACCCAGTCGATGCTGTATGCGATGGAGGCCCGCGCCTACGCCAACATGGGCCAGCCGAGCAAGGTGAAGCGGGCCGTGCGGATGGCCGAGGACGCCTTCGCCGACGCCCGGGACTCCACCGAGCCCGAGCCGGACTGGATCGGTTTCTTCAGCGAGGCCGAGCTGAACGGCGAGAACTCCCACTCCTACCGCGACCTCGCCTACGTCGCCGGGCGCAGCCCCACCTACGCGGCGCTCGCCGAGCCGGTGATGCAGCGGGCCGTCGACCTCTTCGCCCGCGACGCCGACCACCAGCGGTCCTACGCGCTCAACCTCATCGGCATGGCGACCGTCCACCTCCTCCAGAAGGAGCCCGAGCGGAGCGTCCACCTCGCCGACCAGGCCCTCGCGGTCGCCAAGCGGGTGCGGTCGGAGCGGGTCAACACCCGCATCCGCAAGACGGTCGACAACGCCGTACGGGAGTACGGCCACCTCAGCGAGGTCGTCGAGCTCACCGAGCGGCTCGCCGTGCAGCTCCCGGAGCACGCCGAAGCGGTGTGACCGGCCGCGCGGGACCCGGCCCCCGGCCCGGGTCCCGCCGTCCGGGGGCGTTCACCCACGCGTAACACCCCCGGTCCCTTCGTCACCGGCGTGAAACAGCCCGCGGCATCCACCGAAACGGCGCCGCGCGAGCCTTCGGCGTACGAGAGGGCGACCAACGCCACCCCGGCGCCCCCGCGGCCACCCCTCACGCCACCCTCGACCCCGCTCCCGCGGGGTCCGCTCCACGACGAGGAGACGCCGATGCCCCCAGGCATCCCGCTCGCCGCAGACGTCCCGACGCTGTCTGCCGCCAACACCGGGTTCATGCTCATCTGCTCCGCGCTGGTCATGCTGATGACCCCCGCGCTCGCCTTCTTCTACGGAGGCATGGTCCGCGTCAAGTCCACCCTGAACATGCTGATGATGAGCTTCGTCAGCCTGGGCATCGTCACCGTGCTGTGGGTGCTGTACGGCTTCTCGATCGCCTTCGGCACCGACAGCGCCGGCCTGATCGGCTGGTCCCCGGAGTACCTCGGCCTCAGCGGGATCGGACTCACCGAACTGTGGGACGGCTACACCGTCCCCGTGTACGTCTTCGCCGTCTTCCAGCTCATGTTCGCCGTGCTCACCCCGGCCCTGATCAGCGGTGCCCTCGCCGACCGGGTCAAGTTCGGCGCCTGGGCGCTGTTCGTCGCGCTGTGGGCCACCGTCGTCTACTTCCCCGTCGCCCACTGGGTGTGGGGCACCGGCGGCTGGGCCTTCGAGATGGGCGTCATCGACTTCGCCGGCGGCACCGCCGTGCACATCAACGCGGGCGCCGCCGCCTTCGCCGTGATCCTGGTCATCGGCAAGCGCGTCGGCTTCAAGAAGGACCCGATGCGCCCGCACTCGCTGCCCCTCGTGATGCTCGGCGCCGGACTGCTGTGGTTCGGCTGGTTCGGCTTCAACGCCGGGTCCTGGCTCGGCAACGACGACGGCGTCGGCGCACTGATGTTCGTCAACACCCAGGTGGCCACCGCCGCCGCCATGCTGGCCTGGCTCGGCTACGAGAAGCTGCGGCACGGCGCCTGCACCACCCTCGGCGCGGCCTCCGGCGCGGTCGCCGGACTCGTCGCCATCACCCCCGCCGGCGGCTCCAGCTCCCCGCTCGGCTCGCTCGCCATCGGCGCCGTCGCCGGCGTGCTGTGCGCCATGGCCGTCGGCCTCAAGTACCGGTTCGGCTACGACGACTCCCTCGACGTCGTCGGCGTCCACCTCGTCGGCGGCATCGCCGGCTCCGTCCTGGTCGGCTTCTTCGCCACCGGCGGCGGCCAGTCCGAGGCCAAGGGCCTCTTCTACGGCGGCGGGTTCGACCAGCTCGGGAAGCAACTCGCTGGCGTCGGGGGCGTCCTCCTGTACTCCTTCGTCGCCTCCGCGCTCCTCGCCCTGCTCCTCGACCGGACCATCGGCATGCGGGTCGACGAGGAGGACGAGGTCGCCGGGATCGACCGCACCGAGCACGCCGAGACCGCCTACGACTTCAGCGGCGCCGGCGGCGGCAGCGCCACCCCGAAGGCCACCCCCGCCCGCAGCACCGCAACCGCTCCCGCCGGGTCCCACGAGAAGGTCGACGCATGAAGCTCATCACCGCGGTCGTCAAGCCGCACCGACTCGACGAGATCAAGGAAGCCCTCCACGCGTTCGGCGTGCACGGGCTGACCGTCACCGAAGCCAGCGGCTACGGACGCCAGCGCGGCCACACCGAGGTCTACCGGGGCGCCGAGTACACCGTCGACCTCGTCCCCAAGATCCGCATCGAGGTGCTGGCCGAGGACGACGACGCCGACCAACTCGTCGACGTCATCGTCCGGGCCGCCCGGACTGGCAAGATCGGCGACGGCAAGGTCTGGTCCGTCCCCGTCGACACCGCCGTGCGCGTCCGGACCGGCGAACGGGGCCCGGACGCCCTGTGACCCGGCCCCGGCCGGAGGGACGACCGTGGGGGGAACGAGAGAACGGAGCCGCTGGGTGACCACCGTGGACCAGCACCGCACGACCCCGGAGCCCCACGAGGGCCCCGGGGGCCCCGCACCCAGCGGCTACGCGGCGGCCCGCGTGCGCCTGCTGCACGGCAGGTCCCGCACCGGACCCGAACGCCGCGCCGCCCTCTCCTCCCTCACCGACGACTGGCTCGCCGCCCTCTTCGGCGCCGCCGCCGGCGAGCGACGGGGCGTCAGCCTCGTCGCCGTCGGCGGCTACGGACGCGGGGAGCTCTCCCCGCGCAGCGACCTCGACCTGCTCCTGCTGCACGAGGGCGGCGACCCGCGCCGCACCGCCGCCCTCGCCGACCGCCTCTGGTACCCCGTCTGGGACCTCGGGCTCGCCCTCGACCACGCCGTGCGCACCCCCGCCGAGACCCGCCGCGCCGCCACCGACGACCTCAAGGTCCACCTCGGCCTCCTCGACGCCCGCCACCTCGCCGGCGACCCGGACCTCAGCGCCCGCGTCCGCACCACCGCCCTCGCCGACTGGCGCAACCGGGCCGCCACCCGACTGCCCCGGCTGCGGGAGCTGTGCGCCGCGCGCGCCGCCCGCCACGGCGAACTCGCCCACCTCCTCGAACCCGACCTCAAGGAAGCCCGCGGCGGCCTGCGCGACGCCACCGTGCTGGCCGCGGTCGCCGCCTCCTGGCTCGCCGACGCCCCCCGCCACGGGCTCGACGAAGCCCGCCGTCGCCTCCTCGACGCCCGGGACGCGCTCCACCTGGTCACCGGCCGCGCCACCGACCGCCTCGCCCTCCAGGAACAGGACCAGGTCGCCACCGCCCTCGGCCTGCTGGACGCCGACGCCCTGCTGCGCCAGGTCTACGAGGCCGCCCGCGTCCTCTCCTACGCCACCGAGACCACCTGGCGCGAGGTCGGCCGGGTGGTCCGAGCCCGCAGCGCCCGCCCCCGGCCGCGCACCCTCCTCGGCGCCCGCCGCACGGCCCCCGACCCGGCCCGCACCCCGCTCGCCGAAGGCGTCGTGGAACACGACGGCGAAGCCGCCCTCGCCCGCAGCGCCCGCCCCGAACGCGACCCCGTGCTGCCGCTGCGCGCCGCCGCCGCGGCGGCCCAGGCCGGACTGCCGCTCTCCCCGCACGCGGTGCGCCACCTCGCCCGCTGCGCCCCCGCCCTCCCGGTGCCCTGGCCCGCCGAAGCCCGCGAACAGTTCGTCACCCTCCTCGGCGCCGGCCGCCCCGCGGTCGCGGTCTGGGAGGCCCTGGAGGCGGGCAACCTGGTCACCCGCCTCCTCCCCGACTGGGATCGGGTGCGCTGCCGGCCCCAACGCAATGCCGTCCACACCTGGACCGTGGACCGCCACCTCGTCGAGACCGCGGTCCACGCCGCCGCCCTCACCCGCCGGGTGGCCCGCCCCGACCTGCTGCTCACCGCCGCGCTGCTGCACGACATCGGCAAGGGCTGGCCCGGAGACCACGCGGTCACCGGCGCCACCATCGCCCGCGACACCGCCCTCCGCCTCGGCTTCGCCCCCGCCGACACCGAGGTCCTCGCCACCCTCGTCCGCCACCACCTGCTGCTCGTCGACACCGCCACCCGCCGCGACCTCGACGACCCGGCCACCGTCGGCACCGTCGCCCGGGCCGTCCGCAGCACCGGCACGCTGGAACTGCTGCACGCCCTCACCGAAGCCGACGCCCTCGCCACCGGCCCCGCCGCCTGGTCCGCCTGGCGCGCCACCCTCGTCGCCGACCTGGTGCGCCGGGTCGCCGCGCGGCTGGACGGGTCCGCCCCCGCCCCGCCCGCCGGCCCGGCCGAGCCCACCGCGGAACAGGAACGGCTCGCCGTCGAAGCGCACCGCACCGGCGGTCCGGTGCTCGCCCTGCGCGCCCCGCAGCCGCCCGCCGCGCGGCCCGAGGAACCGGCCGGGGGCTCCGAGCCGCTGGGCGCCGAACTGCTGGTCGCGGTCGTCGACCGGCCCGGCGTCCTGCCCGCCGTCGCCGGGGTCCTCGCCACCCACCGGCTCACCGTGCGCACCGCGGAACTGCGCACCCTGACCCCGCCCACCGCCCCGCCCCCCGCGGACGGGGCCGGCGATCCGGTGCTGCTCCTGGAGTGGCGGGTCGCCGCCCAGTACGGGTCCCTCCCGCAGGCCGAGCGGCTCCGCGCCGACCTGGTGCGCGCCCTGGACGGTTCGCTCGACGTGGGCGCCCGCCTCGCCGAACGGGACGCCGCCCGCCCCCGGCGGGGCGTCGTCACCCCGCCGCCCCGGGTGACGGTCGTGGCCGACGCCTCCCGCCGGGCGACCGTGATCGAGGTCCGGGCCCAGGACGCCCCCGGGCTGCTGCACCGGATCGGCCGGGAGCTGGAGCGGGCCGGGGTGCGGGTGCGCAGTGCCCATGTGAGCACCCTGGGCGCCAGCGCCGTGGACGCCTTCTACGTCAGCGATCCGGACGGGGCGCCGCTGGCCGCGGAGCGGGCGGCCGACCTGGCGCGGTTGCTGGAGCGGGCGTTGCGGGGGTGACCCCGTCCCGGGAGGGGCCCGTCGCGGGTCGGACCGATTACCCTGGGGGACGACCTGTCCGCCACCTTCGACCCGAGGATTCGCGACCGCCGTGTTCGACACTCTCCAGGATCGCCTCGCAGCGACATTCAAGAACCTCCGCGGCAAGGGTCGCCTCAGCGAGGCGGACATCGACGCCACCGCGCGGGAGATCCGCATCGCCCTCCTTGAGGCGGACGTGGCGCTGCCCGTCGTGCGGGCCTTCATCAAGCAGGTCAAGGAGCGGGCGTCCGGCGTCGAGGTGTCGCAGGCGCTCAACCCGGCCCAGCAGGTCATCAAGATCGTCAACGAGGAACTCGTCGGCATCCTCGGCGGCGAGACCCGGCGACTGCGGTTCGCGAAGACCGCACCGACCGTGATCATGCTCGCCGGCCTCCAGGGCGCGGGCAAGACCACCCTCGCCGGCAAGCTCGGCCACTGGCTCAAGGGCCAGGGCCACAGCCCGCTGCTGGTCGCCTGCGACCTCCAGCGCCCCAACGCCGTCAACCAGCTCAGCGTGGTCGCCGAGCGCGCCGGGGTCGGCGTGTACGCCCCGCAGCCCGGCAACGGCGTGGGCGACCCGGTGCAGGTCGCCAAGGACTCCATCGAGTACGCGCGCGCCAAGCAGTACGACGTCGTCGTCGTCGACACCGCCGGACGCCTCGGCATCGACCAGGAGTTGATGCAGCAGGCGGCTGACATCCGGGACGCCGTCTCCCCGGACGAGGTGCTGTTCGTCGTCGACGCGATGATCGGTCAGGACGCCGTCAACACCGCGGAGGCGTTCCGCGACGGCGTGGGCTTCGACGGCGTCGTGCTGTCCAAGCTCGACGGCGACGCCCGCGGCGGTGCCGCACTGTCGATCGCGCACGTCACCGGCCGTCAGATCATGTTCGCCTCCAACGGCGAGAAGCTGGACGACTTCGACGCCTTCCACCCGGACCGGATGGCCTCGCGCATCCTGGGCATGGGCGACGTGCTCACCCTGATCGAGAAGGCCGAGCAGACCTTCTCGCAGCAGGAGGCCGAGAAGATGGCCTCCAAGCTCGCCTCCAGCAAGGGCAAGGACTTCACGCTCGACGACTTCCTGGCCCAGATGGAGCAGGTCCGCAAGATGGGCTCCATCAGCAAGTTGCTCGGGATGCTGCCCGGCATGGGGCAGATCAAGGACCAGATCAACAACCTCGACGAGCGGGACGTGGACCGCACTGCCGCGATCATCAAGTCGATGACGCCCGCGGAGCGTCAGGACCCCACGATCATCAACGGCTCCCGCCGGGCCCGGATCGCCCGTGGTTCCGGGGTCGAGGTCAGCGCGGTGAAGAACCTGGTGGAGCGGTTCTTCGAGGCGCGCAAGATGATGTCGCGGATGGCCCAGGGCGGCGGCATGCCCGGGATGCCCGGCATCCCCGGCATGGGCGGCGGCCCGGGGCGCCAGCGGAAGAAGCCGAAGGCGGCCAAGGGCAAGCAGCGCTCCGGCAACCCGATGAAGCGCAAGCAGGAGGAGGCGGAGGCGGCCGCCCGGCGCGAGCAGGCCGGTGCCGCCTTCGGGGCGCCCGGGCAGGTGCCGCAGGACTTCGAGTTGCCGGACGAGTTCAAGAAGTTCATGAAGTGACCCGGGGGCGGTGATCCGCCGGGACGACGCGGGGCGGTGGGCGCGAGGGCGCCCGCCGCCCCTGGCGTTTCCCCGCCGCCCCAAGCGCGCGTGGTCGGCGGCGAGTTGGCCGCCCGATAGGCTGGAGCTAGCAGCCCCTCCCGATGCCACCGCATGCCGACCGCGCGGTCCGCACCTGCCCGGGGCACGTGCGGCACGGCCGAAAGGGATCGGTGCCCGACACCGGGGGAGCCGGTGGGCCGCCCTGGGCGCGGGCTGCTGCCGGTGCCCGCTTCTTCCTACATATCCGCAGATCAGCGCACCCGGTGGGGTCCCTGTGGATCAGCTATGGAAGAACCACAGAACAGTGCAAACTGACGGGTACGTGCAAAATATTTGCGATGGCCCGGAATAGGAACACAGAGGCACTCCGGCTCGTTGTCACGACGTGAGCACGACACCACCAGTTCTCGCCGCAGAGCTGGCAGCCGCGTGGGCCGACATTCAGCGGTACCACCCCGAGCTGCCGAATCTGGCCGCGCCCGAATCCCTGATCGGAGAGTCGTCGTCCGCCTGCGGGCACGCCCTCTCCTTCGAGCGACTCCTCCACGAGGCAGTCCACGGCATCGCCGCCGCACGAGGTGTCCGCGACACCTCGCGCGCCGGCCGCTACCACAACCGCAGGTTCCTCGCGATCGCCGAGGAGCTGGGTCTCGACCATCCGGACGAACCGCATCCGAGCAGCGGCTTCTCCCTGGTCACCCTGAACGCCGAGGCCAAGAAGCGGTACCGCTCGACCATCGAACGCCTCCAGCGCGCCCTCAAGGCGCACACGGCGGCGACCGAGTCCAACAACGTGGCCCGCACCTTCCGCGGTCCGGCAGCCCGGCACGGCTCCTCCGGGGGCGGGGTCCGGGTCAAGGCGGTGTGCGACTGCGGACGCAACGTCCGGGTGGTCCCGTCGGTCCTCGCGCAGGCGCCGATCGTCTGCGGGGGGTGCGGGAAGCCGTTCCGCATCCCCGAACCCGTGGCAGTGGCCGGCTGACGGTCACGGCGACGGAATGAGGGCGGACCGCGCAGCCGGCGAGCGCCGGGCGGGACCGTTCGGAGTGCGGGACGGACGACGCGTGACGTGGGGGCGTCACCCGGGACGTCACCGGACTCCGACTCGACGCAGGGGGCGTCGGGGCTCAGCGAGGGGGACCACCACAGATTTCGGCGTGCGACGCACGGGTCGGCGATCGGCCAGGACGGCCGACCCGACCGCCGCGCGACCGCGGCGGGGACGGGCGATCAGGCGCCCGCCCGCCGGGCCGCCCGCGAGGGCCGCGGGCGGCCGGCAACACCGAGCAGTCAGCACGCGGCGCCGAGGGCGCCGGGGCGCCGGGCGGGAGCCGCACCGGCCCCGGCGGCAGGCGCCGACAGCACCCGTGCGGGGGCGTCCGGACACGTTTCGGGCGCCCCCGTCCCATGTGGCACAATGACTAGCTGTACTCGACGGCCGCACAGGACCCCTCTCTCCTCCGGCTGACGCGTCCATCGGGCATCTCGGGTACCGCAACCCCACGTGGCATCCCGCCCGTGCCCACCCGTCAAGACCAGGAGACACCACTCCCGTGGCAGTCAAGATCAAGCTGAAGCGTCTGGGCAAGATCCGTTCGCCTCACTACCGCATCGTCGTCGCCGACTCCCGCACCCGCCGTGACGGCCGGGCCATCGAGGAGATCGGCCTGTACCACCCGGTGCAGAACCCGTCGCGCATCGAGGTCGACGCCGAGCGCGTCGCCTACTGGCTGGGCGTCGGCGCGCAGCCGACCGAGCCCGTCCTCGCGATCCTGAAGAAGACCGGCGACTGGCAGAAGTTCAAGGGCGAGCCCGCCCCGGCGCCGCTGCTCGTGGCCGAGCCGAAGGCCGCCCGTCCCTCCTTCGACTCCCTCGGTGGCGAGTCGGACGGCAAGGGCGAGGCCATCACGCAGAAGAAGAAGGCTGACAAGGCTGAGAAGAAGGACGAGGCCGCGGCCGAGTCTGAGTCGACCGAGGGCTGACGAGATGCTTGAGGAGGCTCTTGAGCACCTCGTGAAGGGCATCGTCGACAATCCGGACGACGTGCAGGTCGCCTCGCGCAACCTGCGCCGCGGACGCGTCCTCGAGGTGCGGGTGCACCCCGACGACCTCGGCAAGGTGATCGGCCGCAACGGCCGCACCGCGCGCGCCCTGCGGACCGTCGTGGGCGCCATCGGCGGCCGTGGCATCCGCGTCGACCTCGTCGACGTCGACCAGGTCTGATCCGTCCGAGGAGCGCATCCGCCCCCGCACCGCCGGGGCGCGGATGCGCCCGGACGGCTCTCCCAGTGACGGCTGAAGTGTTGGGGCCGGGGGTGGACAACCCCCGGCCCCAGTGCGTTCCCGCACGCCACCGCTTCCGTCCCGCTGTTCCCGCTCGTTCCCCCGTCAGGAGACCAGACACGTGCAGCTCGTAGTCGCGCGGATCGGCCGCGCCCACGGCATCAAGGGCGAGGTCACCGTGGAGGTGCGCACCGACGAACCGGAACTGCGGCTCGCTCCCGGTGCCGTCCTCGCCACCGACCCGGCCGCCACGGGCCCCCTCACCATCGAGACCGGCCGGGTGCACAGCGGCCGACTGCTGCTGCGCTTCGCCGGCGTGCGCGACCGCAGCGCCGCGGAGGCGCTGCGCAACACCCTGCTCATCGCCGAGGTCGACCCCGAAGAGCGCCCCGACGAGCCGGACGAGTACTACGACCACCAGCTGATGGACCTCGACGTCGTCACCACCGACGGCACCCCCATCGGTCGGATCACCGAGATCTCGCACCTGCCCTCGCAGGACCTGTTCATCGTGGAGCGACCCGACGGCGACGAGGTGTTGATCCCCTTCGTCGAGGAGATCGTCGTGGAGATCGACCTCGACGCCCAGCGCGCCGTCGTCGATCCGCCCCCGGGTCTCGTCGACGAACGGGCGGAGGTCGCCTCCAGTCGTGAGGCCCGGTCGGGGGAAGCCCCCGGCGGACCGGACGGCGGCGCCTGATGCGGCTCGACGTCGTCACGATCTTCCCCGAGTACCTCGACCCGCTGAACGTCTCCCTGGTGGGCAAGGCGCGCGCCCACGGCCGGCTGGGTGTGCACGTCCACGACCTGCGGCAGTGGACCCGCGACCGACACCACACCGTCGACGACACCCCCTACGGCGGCGGTCCCGGCATGGTCATGAAGACCGAGCCCTGGGGCGAGGCCCTGGACCAGGTCATCGCGGACGGCTACGAGTCCGGGGCCCACCGTCCCGCCCTCGTCGTGCCCACCCCCAGCGGACGGCCCTTCACCCAGGAACTCGCCGTCGAACTCTCCGCCCGGCCCTGGCTGCTCTTCGCCCCCGCCCGCTACGAGGGCATCGACCGACGGGTCACCGAGGAGTACGCCACCCGGATGCCCGTGTACGAGGTGTCCATCGGCGACTACGTCCTCGCCGGAGGGGAGGCGGCCGTCCTGGTCGTCACCGAGGCCGTCGCCCGACTGCTGCCCGGCGTGCTCGGCAACGCCGAGTCCCACCGCGACGACTCCTTCGCCCCCGGTGCCATGGCCGACCTGCTCGAAGGGCCCGTCTACACCAAGCCCCCGAACTGGCGCGGGCGCGACATCCCCGAGGTGCTGCTCAGCGGCCACCACGGCAGGATCGCCCGCTGGCGCCGTGACCAGGCACTGGACCGCACCACCCGCAACCGGCCGGACCTGATCGAGCGTGCGGACCCCGCCGCCTTCGACAAGAAGGACCGCGAAACCCTCTCGATCCTCGGCTGGGCCCCGGGCCCCGACGGTCGATTTGGGCGGACCGCGCCGGACGTGGAAGAATAGGCCGCTGTCGTCCGCCGCTCGGCGTGCGCCCCTGCCACAGGGGGACACGACGCCCGCCCCCGCGGGTACGACACCACCATCACCTCCCGAGAGTTCCGCCGATGACCTGTGGCATGGGCGAGGAAGCAGACGATCATGTCCCACCTGCTCGACACCGTCGACAGCGCGTCGCTGCGCAGCGACATCCCGGCCTTCCGCCCGGGTGACACCGTCAACGTCCACGTGCGCGTCATCGAGGGCAACCGCTCCCGTGTGCAGCAGTTCAAGGGCGTCGTCATCCGCCGTCAGGGCTCCGGTGTCCGCGAGACCTTCACGGTCCGCAAGGTCTCCTTCTCGGTCGGCGTCGAGCGCACCTTCCCGGTGCACACCCCGATCGTCGAGAAGATCGAGCTCGTCACCCGCGGTGACGTGCGCCGTGCCAAGCTGTACTACCTCCGTGACCTGCGCGGCAAGGCTGCGAAGATCAAGGAGAAGCGCGACAACTGAGCCGCTCGGCTCCCGCTCGCACGGCTTCCCGGCCGGCGCCGCAGGCGTCCGGCAGGGACCGGGTGACGGGTGTCACGGCCGCATGCGCCCGCGGGTTCTCATCGGTGCCGGATACCATCGGGCACCGATGGACACCGCAGCCCAGCGATCGGAACGCGACCGTTCCCCCCACCGACCGGCCACCGGACCCGTTCCGGAGCCGGAGGACCCGGGGGAGCGGTCGCGTTCCGTTTCCCCCGAACCCGTCGACCCCCCGGGTGCTCCCGCCCCAGAGGCCGAAGGGACAGGACCCGGCGACCGCCGCCCACCGCTCGCCGAGTGGCTGCCCGGCGGCCGGCTCACCCTCGCCGTGCTGATCCTGTTGGCCCTCCTGCTGCTGGTCACCACCTTCGTCCTGAAGCCCTTCGCGATCCCCAGCTCCTCCATGGAGCCCGGATTGCGCTCCGGGGACCGCGTCCTCGTCAACAAGTTGGCCTACCTGGGCTCGGAGCCGCAGCGCGGGGACGTGGTCGTCTTCGACGGCACCGGGTACTTCGGCGACGCCGACTACATCAAGCGGGTCATCGGCACCGGGGGCGACCGCGTCGTCTGCTGCGACCGGACGGGTCGGATCGAGGTCAACGGCCGGGCCGTGGACGAGCCCTACCTCCGTCCCGGCGACCGCCCCTCCCGGGTCCCCTTCGACGTGGTCGTGCCGCCCGAGCGGCTCTTCCTGCTCGGTGACCACCGCTCGGCCTCCAGCGACTCCCGCGACCACCTCGGGCGCCCCGGCGGCGGCATGGTCCCGCAGGACGCGGTGATCGGGCGGGCCGAGTGGATCACCTGGCCGTTCGACCGGCTCACCGGAATCGACCGCCCGGACGGTTTCGCCCGGGTGCCCGCCCCGGCCGGCGACGGCCATGGGTAGACGGGGCCGCCCCCGCCGCGGCCCGGACGGCGACCCCCCGATACCCACCGGGCCGGGGGCGCCCGGCCCCGGCCGCGCCGAGCGGCGCCGGCTCGCCCGCAAGGTGCAGCGCCGTCGCCGTCGCTCCGCCCTCCGGGAGATACCGCTGCTGCTGGGGGCGGCGGCGTTGATCGCCCTGGTCCTGAAGACCTTCCTGGTCCAGGCGTTCGTCATCCCGTCCGGTTCCATGGAGCAGACCATCCGGATCGGGGACCGGGTGCTGGTCGACAAACTGACGCCCTGGTTCGGCGGCACCCCCGAACGCGGGGACGTCGTCGTGTTCGAGGACCCCGGGGGCTGGTTGGCCGACGAGGCGCCGCCCCCGGACGACGACCCGGTCGTCGTCAAACAGGTCAAGCGGGCCCTCGGCTGGATCGGACTGCTGCCCTCCAGCGACCAACAGGACCTGATCAAGCGGGTGGTCGCCATCGGAGGGGACACGGTGGTGTGCTGCGACGCGGACGGTCGGATCACCGTCAACGGCGCACCGCTCGACGAGCCCTATGTGAAGCCGGGGAACAAACCCTCCGAAATGACGTTCGAAGTGAAGGTTCCGCCGGGACGCCTGTGGGTCATGGGCGACCACCGCGCCAACTCCGCGGACTCCCGCTACCACCGTGCCGGCCCCGGCGACGGCACGATCCCGCAGGAGAGCGTGGTGGGTCGTGCCCTGGTCATCGCCTGGCCGGTCGGCAACTGGCGACGCCTGGCCGAACCGGGCGCCTTCGCCTCGGTGCCCGATCCGCCCGCGGCCTCCGGCGGCGACCGGGCCGGCGGCGGCACGGTGCCCGTACAGCCCGCGTCGCATAGGGTGTCCACCGCGGATCACAACGGAATGATCCCCCTCCCGACCCCTGCGGAACTCCCGCTCGTTATGGGAGTGATGGGCCTGCACCACGGATGGGGCGGGCACCGGTACGGACTGAGGAGTGGATGTGGGGGATGTGGCGGTCGGCGCACGTTCCGGTCACGGGGGCCCCGAGGAGCGCCCCGAGCGCTCGGGCGGACTCCCGCCGGCGGGCGCCCCGGGAGCTGAACCCACGGCGCAGCAGGACGGCGGGCCCGAGGGCGAGGAACTGACGGAGGGGACCGGAGGGCGCCGCGGTGGTCCGAAGAAGCAGCGTTCCTTCTGGAAGGAACTGCCCCTGCTCATCGGCATCGCCCTGGTGCTGGCACTGGTGATCAAGACCTTCCTGGTGCAGGCGTTCTCCATCCCCTCGGCGTCCATGCAGAACACCCTCCAGGAGGGCGACCGGGTCCTGGTGGACAAGCTGACGCCGTGGTTCGGTTCCGAACCGGAGCGCGGCGAGGTCATCGTCTTCCACGACCCCGCCGGCTGGCTGGACGGCGAGCCCATCCCGCAGGCCAACTTCCTCCAGACCTGGCTGGGCAGGATCGGCCTGATGCCCTCCGTCGAGGAGAAGGACCTGATCAAGCGGGTCATCGGCGTCGCCGGCGACACCGTCGAGTGCAAGGGCACCGGCCCCCTCCTGCTCAACGGCAAGCCCCTGGACGAGCCCTACGTCTTCCCCGGCAACACCCCGTGCAGCGTGGACGAGGGCGGCGGCCAGTTCAAGAAGAAGGTGCCCGAGGGCAAGGTGTGGGTCATGGGCGACCACCGCCAGGACTCCCTCGACTCCCGCTACCACCAGCAGGACGAGAACCAGGGCTTCGTCCCGGTCAAGGAGGTCGTCGGTCGCGCCGTGGTGATCGCCTGGCCCCCCAGCCGCTGGTCCACGCTCCCGGTCCCCGAGACCTTCGACCAGCCCCATCTGAGCGCCGCCCTCGGCGCGGCCCCCGGCGCGCTGGGTCTCGCCGCTGCGCTGCCGATCGTCCTCTGGCGCCGCAGGGCGGCTGCCCGACGGTCCGCCGTCGGACCTCAGGCAGCGGCCCGACGGTCCGCTGTCTGAGTTCCGCTCGATCTCGGGCCCCGGTCACGGCAGTCGCCGTGGCCGGGGCCCGAGGCACGCGGGCCCACGGGCGGCTAGGGTGCCGTCCAGTCGGGCCGACCCGGGGGGCCTGCCGCATCGGTGCGCCAGGACACGGGAGCGGCGCGAACGGCGATCGGGGGCGACCGTGCACGGTGGGGAGCGGACGACGGGCGACAGCGGTCGGACGGCCCGGGACGTCCCGCGCCCGCCCAGGGCCCCCGGCGCCCTGGTCTCCGGCGCGGCAGTAGCCCTCGGCAGCGTGCTGTTCCTCGGCGCGGCAGTCTGGGGCGCCGTGGCCTACCGGCCCTACACCGTGCCCACCCCCTCCATGGCGCCGACCGTCGAGGCCGGGGACCGCCTGCTCGCCCAGCGCATCGACGGGGACCGGGTCCGCCGCGGGGACATCGTCGTCTTCTCCCACCCCGACTGGAGCGACCTGCCGCTGGTCAAACGGGTCGTCGCGGTCGGCGGCGACACGGTCGGCTGCTGTGCGGACGGCCGGCTCACCGTCAACGGAACCGCCCTGGACGAGCCCTACCTTCCCGCCGGCCGTCCGGCCGCGGTCACTTCCCTCCCGTCCACCGTCGTGCCCGCGGGCCGGTTGTTCCTGCTGGGGGACGCCCGGGGCGGCTCCCTGGACTCGGCCGCCCGGCTGCGGGACGGGGACGGCGGCACGGTGCCGGACGACGCCGTGGTGGCGCGGGTCGACGCGGTCGTCTGGCCGCCCGCGACGCTGGCCCGCCCGGCCGCCTTCGCCGCGCTGCCCGGCGGGGTCTCCGCACCCGGACCGCTGCGCTCCCTGACGGCGTCCGCGTTGGTGGGCGCGGTCCTGGTGTTCGGGGGCGCCGCCCACGGCCCGCTCGCCCGCCGGCTCGCGGCCCGTCGTACGGGGTGACTCCGGCGGCCGGGCGACGGAGCTATACGGTGGCCCCACCGGCAGGGAGGACGGGAACGCGGATGGGCGGAGCACCGAGGGACGCGCGGACCACCGACGAGCCCGCGGAGCCCGGGGCGGAGCCCCGGCGGGTGGCCCGGGTGGTGCTGCTCGACCCGCAGGACCGGGTGCTGCTGCTGCACGGCCATGAGCCCGACGATCCGGCCGAGCGCTGGTGGTTCACCCCCGGCGGGGGCGTGGAGGGCGAGGAGAGCCTGGAGCGGGCCGCGCTGCGGGAACTGGCCGAGGAGACGGGCATCACGGAGGTGGCCCTGGGACCCCTGCTGTGGCGCCGGACCTGCTCGTTCCCCTTCGCCGGCCGCCGCTGGGACCAGGACGAGTGGTACTACCTCGCCCGCACCGCCCAGCAGGCGACCGGGGGGACGGGACTCACCGAACTGGAACGCCGCAGCGTCTCGGGATCACGTTGGTGGACGTGCCGGGAACTGGCCGGTACGCATGAGACGGTGTACCCGACCAAACTCGCCGGGCTGCTGCGCAGGCTGCTCGACGAAGGCCCCCCGGCCGAGCCCGAGGTCCTGGACACCGAAATCGTCTAGGGCCCCGCGGGGCTGGCGCACAATGGGGGGACGCACGGCTGAAGGGGAACATGCCATGAGCGCCGAGGACCTCGAGAAGTACGAGACCGAGATGGAGCTGAAGCTCTACCGGGAGTACCGCGACGTCGTCGGGCTGTTCACGTACGTGATCGAGACCGAGCGGCGCTTCTACCTCACCAACGACTACGAGATGCAGGTGCACTCGGTCCAGGGCGAGGTGTTCTTCGAGGTGACCATGGCGGACGCCTGGGTGTGGGACATGTACCGCCCGGCCCGCTTCGTGAAGCAGGTCCGGGTCCTGACCTTCAAGGACGTCAACATCGAGGAGCTCAACAAGAGCGACCTGGAGCTGCCGGGCAGCTGACCCGGCGGGCGCCCCCGCCGCAGCCGCCCCGGGAACGGCCGACGCCCGGCCAAGCCCCTCCCTCCGCGAAACCCACTCGATCGAGTGACGCGGTTGTCCACAGGCACCGGGTTGTCCACCAAGATCCACGAGATGGCCGTCGCTGCCTCACCGTGGGTCGCGGAGGTGGTGCCGACATGAACGCACGGGGTGCGCTCGGCAGGTACGGGGAGGACGTGGCCGCCCGGCGGCTGACGGAGGAGGGCTGGACGGTCCTGGCGCGCAACTGGCGCTGCGGCCGGGTCGGGGAACTCGACATCGTGGCCCGGGACGGGGACGTCCTCGTGGTCTGCGAGGTGAAGACCCGACGGGAGCACTCCTTCCAGCAACCGTTGGCGGGGGTGACGCCTGAGAAGGCGGAGCGCTTGCGGGAGCTCGCCGACCGCTGGCTCCAGACGCACGGGGGCGTCCCGCCGGGCGGGGTGCGCATCGACGTGTTCGGGGTGCTGCTGCCCCGCCGCGGCGCGCCCCGGGTGGAGCACGTGCGGGGAGCGGTCTGATGGGCTTCGCACGGACGTGCTCGGTGGCGCTGGTGGGCGTCGAAGGGGTCGTGGTCGAGGTCCAGGCCGATCTGGAACCGGGCGTCGCGTCCTTCGCCCTGGTGGGCCTCCCGGACAAGAGCCTGGTCGAGAGCCGGGACCGGGTGCGGGCGGCGGTCTCCAACTCGGGCGCTCCCTGGCCCCAGCGGAAGCTGACGGTCGGGCTCAGCCCGGCTTCGGTGCCCAAGGCCGGCTCGGGCTTCGACCTCGCGGTGGCGAGCGCGGTGCTGGGCGCGGCGGAGTGCATCGACCCGCGGGTCCTGGCGGACCTGGTGATGGTCGGCGAGCTGGGCCTCGACGGTCGGGTGCGCCCGGTGCGGGGCGTTCTGCCGGCGGTGCTGGCGGCGGCGGACGCCGGGTACCGGCAGGTGGTCGTCCCGGAGTGTTCCGCCGCCGAGGCGTCCCTGGTGCCCGGCGTCGCGGTCCTCGGGGTGCGCAGCCTGCGCCAACTCATCGCGGTCCTCACCGACGCACCGGTGCCGGAGGAGGAGCCGGACGACCCGGGCCGTCCGGAGCCGGCGCTCGCCGGGCTCCTGCTGCCCGGGGAGGGCTTCGTCGGCGGACTCACGGCCCGGCCCGGTCACCGGGAGCACCAGCCCGACCTGGCCGATGTGGTCGGTCAGCGCACGGCGCGCACCGCGATGGAGATCGCCGCGGCCGGGGGACACCACGTCTACCTCCAGGGCCCGCCGGGCGCGGGCAAGACGATGCTGGCCGAGCGGCTGCCCACCCTGCTGCCCCCGCTCACCCGTGCCGAGTCGCTGGAGGTCACCGCGATCCACTCGGTGGCCGGTGCGCTGCCCGCGGACCGTCCGCTGGTCGAGCACCCGCCCTACTGCGCCCCGCACCACTCCTCCACCATGCAGGCCCTGGTCGGCGGCGGGCGGGGCACCGCCCGACCGGGAGCGGTTTCCCTCGCTCATCGGGGAGTCCTTTTTCTAGACGAGTGATGTAAAACCAACGCGCGAGAGGCGCAAGGCGAAGCCCCCGTACCAGCACGGTGCGGGGGCTTCGCTGCGATGTAAAAGCGGCGGCGCGTGTTGTCCGCGGCCCCGCTCCGGCGGGGGAGTTGCGGGAGGTGGCCACGGGCGCCGCCGCTGACCAGACCTGAATTTACCGTATCTGGCGGATTTTGTGTGGGGGTTGGTGGAATTTCCGTGCCGCCTTGCATGAGGACGGCGGGGGCGCTACGTTCGTTCTCGGTCCCACGCGAGTGGGAGTCCCCCCGGGCCTGTTTTCGCCAGATCCGGTGGCCTCCGTTCGTGCGGAGCTTGTTTCCGCGCGAGTGGGAATCTCCCCGGGCCTGATGAAGGCAGGTCCGGGGGCCCCGCGTTAGCGGGGGTGGTCCATAGCCCTGCGTTGCCGCTCGGCGAGGGTTCGAGTGTGGTCCCGCGTTAGCGGGAATGGCCCGTCATGCAAGTCCTCCGACTCTGCCTAATTGACGAGGTCTGGACAGATAGTTGTCCCCGCGTGAGCGGGGGTGGTTCGCTTTTCCGTCTCGCCTGCTTCTGGGGCGCGGCGATTGACCCCGCGTCAGCGGGGGTGGGGCCCGACCGAGGTCGGGCCCCTTCGCTTTCACGGGATCTCGGGCGCGCGGCGCAGGTGCGCCCGCAGCTCCGCCGCCCGCCGCCGCTTCAGCACGGCGTACCGCTCCGCCTCCAGTCCGGTGGCGTGGCGGAGGGTCGGCGCGAGCGCTTCCCACGGGTCGCGGCCTGGGTGGACGAGGAGGGCCATCCCGTAGTACAGCGCCCGCACCTGGCCGACCCGGCCCGTCTCGGGGTCGTACGCGATGTCCCCGACCGCGGGCCGGTCCGGGGCCGTCACACCCACTCCACGGCGACCAGCAGCGCCACGAGCATCAGGGACCCCCACGCCAGTACCGCGAGGATGCCGCCCCACAGCTGTCCGTCGACGGTGAACCGCACCCGGCGGTGGCGGTTCACCGGGTGGTCCGGCGCTCGACGGCGGCCCGGGCCGTCAACGCCTCCGCGATGATCTCCGCCGTTCGCCCGTTGCACCACCCCAGGTAGACCAGCGGGGCCCGCTTGCCGTCCTCCAGCACCGACAGGGCGGGGAGGTCGACTCCGGCGGTGCGGGCGGCCAGGGCCAGGCGCTCTACTGCGAGGTCGGCGGCGAAGTCTCCGCCGGGCGGCGGGACGGGGCCGTGCGCGCCCGCACGAATCTCTGCAAGCGGGGGCGGCTCGATCCCGGAAGCGTCGGTGTGCATGTGTCTCCTCGTGTGGGTGATTGTCGCAACTGCGCACTGTCGTCAGGGTGTTGCGGGGACATACGCTGCACGAGTGATGAACCGCGGGCAAGCTTTCAGCGGGCACCCTCACCGAAAGGGCGTCGAACGCGTTCGCGGTCTTTCCCAGGGTGCGGAGAGGTCTTTCCCGGAGAGTGAAAGGGGTTGGCGGGGATGGGTAGATCAGTAGGTATGCAGCATCGCCAGGTGGGGCGGCAGCTTCGCTTACTGCGGGAGCGGGCGGGTGTCACCGTGCGCGCGGCGGCGGCGAAGATTCAGCGGGCGGAGGTGACGATCTGGCGGGCGGAGACCGGGAAGGCGGCTCTGCGTGAGGTCGAGGTGGCGGCGCTGTGCGCGCTCTACGGAGTGCCGCCCCGGAATGTGGACGCCCTGCTGAGCATGGCGCGGGAGCCTCAGGCGGTGCCGGCGTGGCAGGCGTACCGCGAGGATCTGCCGCCGGGCGTCGACCTATACGCCAGTCTGGAAGCGTCCGCCCACCGGATTGACACCTACGAAAGCGATGTGGTCCCCGGGCTGCTCCAGACCGCTGCATATGCCCGGGGGATTGTCCAAATTCACTACCCTGATATGGCGGAGGATGCGGCGGAAAGCCGTGTCCGCTTCAGGATGGAGCGGCAAGCGATCCTGCACCAGGCTTCGCCCCCCACGCTGCGGGTCGCACTGTCTGAGTCTGCCGTGGTGCGACCAGTGGGCGGCCCACTGGTGATGGCGGCTCAACTGGCCCACCTGGTCTACGTATCGGGACTTCCCGGGGTTACCCTTCGAGTGGTACCGCTGGCTGCTGCGCACGTCGGGCTGGTGTCGGGCGCCTTCGTCTCGATGAAGTTTCCCGCGTCCCCGACCGGCGTAGGTGATCAGCCCCCGACCGTGTACGGAGACAACTTCACGGGCGGGTGGCACGTCGACAAGATAGAGGACGTGGAGCGGTACGCAAGGGCTTTCGCGGCGATTTGGTCGGCCGCGCTCAGCCCGGAGGCATCAATTCACAGAATGGCTGAAATCGCACGGAGGTATGGCAATGGACAACACGTGGCGGAAATCGAGCTACTCCACGGGTGAGCTGGTGTGCGTGGAGGTGCGTGCGCACGATGGTCGCGCGGAGTTCCGGGACAGCAAGCGGGTCTGGGGTCCGGTCGTCCCGGTGTCGGCGGACGGCTGGTCCGCGTTCGTGGCCGGTATTCAGGACGGTGCCCTCGCCGAGTAGGGCCCGGGAACACGAAAAGCGCCCCCCGCACCGGCACTTGGCCGGGCGGGGGGCGCCGTGCTTCACGGGCGGGTGGCCATCTGCCACACGGTGAGGATCAGGCCGACCGCGCCCACCAGGGCGGCGATCGACGGGAGCGGCCACCGGGCCCGCTCCAGCGCGGTGACGCGCTCCTCCACGTCGGTCAGGGCGCGGTCGGTCTGGTCGTGGCGCTGCACGACCAGGGCGAGTGACCCGTCCACGCGGGCGAAGCCTTCGCCGATGGCGCCGCGGATTTCAGCGAGTGCGACGGCGACGACGACGGACTCGGGGGCGTCGTCGTGCGGGGGCGGTGTCACGCGGCCCCCTGGTCCTGGTCGTCGTCGACGATGCCGATACCGATCCGGTCGAGTAGCCGCTCCACGGTGGGGAGCTGCATGACCCGGGCGGTGCCGGCGGCGGCGGCGAGGGCTCCGGCCACCCACGGCAGGGTGTCGGGGATGCCGGCCGCGGCGACGATACCGGGGAGGGCGACGGCCAGGGCCACGATGGTCTGGAGGACGGTGCGAACGGTGCGCTTGGTCTGGGGGGTCACGGGGGTGCCTTCCGGGGGTGGGGGCCGGCCCGGCGCGGTGCGCGCGGGCCGGCTGGGCGGGGGGGGGGGGGGGGGGGGGGGGGGGGGGGGGGGGTGGTTCAGGTGAAGAGGCGGCGCCACGTCTCCGGGCCGGGGTAGCCGTCCGCGTCGGCGCCGGTCCAGCCCTGCGCGCGCTGGAAGGCGCGCACCGCGTTGCGGTCGGCGTCGGTCCAGCGGGGGCCGGGGCCGCGGCTGTAGTGCTGGCCGTACCCGCGCTGCACCAGGCGCTCACCGAGCCGGGTCACGTGCGCGTTGACCATGCCGGGGCGGAAGTAGCCGCGGCCGGGGAACGGCGGCGCGGACGGCTTCGGCTTCGGGGCCGGCTTCGGGCTGACGATGGCCGCGGCGCGCTGCACGATGTCGTCGAGCTGCGCGACGATCCGCCGGCCCGGGCAATCGGGGTGGTTGCCCCATGCCTTCCCGCCCATGCCGTGCCATCCCAACCCGCGGTCGGCGGGGCCGGACGCGACCTTCAGGGGCACGCCGTGCTTCTGGTGCGCCCACGCGAGGACGCGCGCGCACGCGTCGAGCTGGGCGGCGGTGAGCGCGTCGCCCCCGTGGCCCTCGTTCTCGACCGACAGCCACGTCCGGTTGCCGTCCGCCTGTGCCCATGCCCGGTCAGCGGTGTCCACCCACTGGCGGAGCGCGCCCGCGCGGGACGTGCCGAAGTGGCTCGACGCCTCCGCGGAGGGGTTGCGGAACCACGCGTCGGTGCCGGTGAGGGTGCCGGCCATGATGTGGACGACGACCCCGCGCACCTCCTCCTGGCCCCCGCGGCGGTAGTTGACGGTGATGGGGCGCCACTCGGCGCCGGGCATGCGTGCCATGGGTGTCTCCAGACGTGGGTGGGGCCCCGGCGCGGTGCGCACCGGGGCCCGGGGGCGAGGGTGGTTCAGGGGGTGATGACGGGGTCATTGCCGTACACGATGGTTCCGGCGGGGACGGACACGGGCCGGCCCCCAGTGATGCGCGTGAGATTCACGTTTGCGTGAGATCCGCCGTTGGTGATGATCAGTCCGTATCCGGCGCCCGATCGGGCCGCGCGGATGAAAGCCTGGTGAATTTGCGGGGCGTCCGCATCGATTCGCATTCCGTCCCCCGAGTATTGGGAGATGACGTTGACGGAGAAGACAAGTCCAGCGGAAAGGGACGCCCCGGCGAGGGTTTCTGCCTGAATGCTGCCGTACCCCACTCCACCGGCAGTCCGCAGAATGTTGTTCGCGACGGTGACGCCCTCGCACTTGTTCTTCCCGGCGGTGATCATAATCCCCGACCGATAGCCGGCGCGTGGCGAAGGGGTGGAGATCACGTTTCCGGAAATGATCGAGTCCCACCAGTCGTACGCGCGAATTCCGTAAACCAGGGAATCGGCGATCGTATTGTTCTCGACGGTGATGCGCTCATACGCGCCGGAGGCGGTGTTGGAGTGCGAGCCGACCAGGAGTCCCCAGGGCCCGCACTGCGGGGACGCCCCTGCGTAGCAGCGGGACACGGTGATATCCGTGCACGTCGTCCCGTCATACGGGAGCGCACCGGAAAGCGACCCGGAATCCACGGCGGCGTCAATCTGAATGGCTTCCGTGGTCTCGGGGGACGTGGGCTTGGGAACGCTCCCCTCGAAACGGCAATTGATCGCATTGCCGATCCTGACAGCGTTGAATTCGATCGCGTGATTGTTCGGCTGATTCAAGAACCGAACGTTCTCCACGGTGATGCGCTCCGCGTGAGCAAACGCCATCGCATTACCCGAGTCTGTGACCGTGGGCGCGCCGCCGTCCCAGGTGCCGCCGGAGATCCGGATGTCCGAATGCCCGGAGTATCCCGCGTTCGATTCGGTGCCGTTGAAATTCTGCACCATGCGGGCCATCAGACCGGGCGCGCGGCGGATCACGGCGGCCCCGTCCGCTTCCACGTCGGTGCCGCCCCGCACGTACAGCACCGGGGCCGGCCACGCGCCGAGGGCGGACGCCATCAGGTAGGTGCCGCGGGACACCCGGACCCGGCCCCCGCCGGCCGCGGCGGCGGCGTCGAGGGCCGCCCGGAAAGCCGGGGCGTCGTCGGTCACTCCGTCGCCGACCGCGCCGAAGGCGCGCACGTGGTACTCGAAGCGGCGGAAGCGGCTCTCGGGGAGCCGGCCGGCGGGGTCGAGATCGGCGACCCCACCCGGGGCGCCCACGGCGGCGGCGGGCACGGCCCCGACATCTGCGGCGGTGTACGCCGGCCGCTGCGCCGGCACGAGCACCCCGGCGGGGTCGAGCTGCGCGACGCCGGCCGGCTCCCCGAGAGCCGCGGCCGGCACCGCGCCGACGTCGACCGCGCCGAGGACGACGGCCGGCCCCTGCTGGCCGTTGACGGACGCGATCGGGCCGGCCGGCCCTTGCGGGCCCACCAGCGACGCGAGCCACTGCGCCGGCGTACCTACGAACCCCTCGCTGACCGCGATCTCATAAGCGGACGCCCCGCGGACGTAGTTGGGGGTGGTGGGGTTCGTGGGCGCCACGTCTGCGAGGTCGACGTGCGGGTGCACCGCGGGCAGCAGCAGGGCGTACGCCCGGTTCGCAGGGACTCCGACCAGCTGTTCCGTCACTGTGTACGTCCACCCCACCGGGTCCATGCCGGGGGCGTCCGTTGCGGGCAGCACCACGGCGATCTGCCCCGTGGGGTCGAGGGGCACCGTCACCGGGCCGGCCAGCATCACGTCCGCGCCGCCGAAGGTCAGCAGCGCGGGGGCCCGGAAGACGACCTGCCCGCGCAGGGGCTCACCGTGCGGCGACAGGTAGCGGGCGGTCACCGTGACGGTCGGAATTCCCTCGGGCAGCATCGCAGCAGTACTCCATTCGTAATCGCATCAGGTAGTAGGCGCCTCAGTTGACGTGAAGGTGTTTCGGGTGTAGACCCCGAGGCAATTCGTCATGATGGTCCCCGTGCCGGACCGGACCGAATGCCGAAGCCGGTAGTTGACGTGGTCCATAAACTTCCTTCGCACGGGCACGGTGATTTCCCGGGTCGTCCACCCGTCGGAATTCGTGGCAGTCCACGATTCGATAATCCCGTCACTGTCCGAGAATTCGACATCGGCAGTGACGCCCGGCGCGCACCACGTTTCGAAACCCGCCCAGAGGACGGCATTCATCAGCCGGCTCGACCCCATCCACGCGGTGGTGGTGGCGGTGCTGGTGGTGGTCTGTGTGGCGGTCGGCTGCATCGGAATGGGCATCGAGGGCCGGCCCAGGAAACCGGGCGCGTACGCGTCGTCCATCACGATGACTTCGCCCCCGCGGGACCACATGCGGATCATCTGCGCTTCGCTGCCGCCCGCGTCATCGCCCACGGTCAGCGCAGACGATCCGTCCTCCCGCGCGAGGGTCACACCCCAGTCGCCCTGGTTGGTCTGGCCGACTCCGAAGGTCCGGGCGCCGCCCGGGGTGCGGACGATGAATTGGCCGCCCTCGCCTACCACCACATCGCCCGCCAAAACCTCATCCAGGGCGGGGCGGATATGTGCGCGCCCCGACAATTGGCGCACCTGCCGTTCCAGGGACCGAATTCGGTCCAGAATGTCACGCGGAATGTTCGCCATTACAGGGACTCCAAATACAGCTGCGCGGTCTCGGGCTGTCCGCGCTCCGGCGGGGAGACCTTCATTCCCACCACGCGATAGCGGGCGTCGAGGGGGCTCGGGTTCAGTAGGTCGCGGATACGGATTCGGACCGTCGACCCCAGCAGGGCGGGGGTGATGTACTCCCCGAGGAGCACCGTGATTTCGGGGATCACGGCCGGTGTGCGGGCCCGGCGGGCGTCCGCGCGGGCCCGGGAGTTCAGCGTCGAGAGATTTTCGACGGTGGTGAAGTCGGATGAGCCGTCAAGGCGTGGCCACCCGTTTTCCATATCGTCCGCGGACACCAGCAAATCCGACATGAGCGGCACAGATTCCGCGGCCTGATTTCGGTTTGTTGATGCGCCCCGCGATTGCCAAACATTCGCCTTGCTTGTCGCGTCGGTGGGCCACGAGTACGACAGAATGGGCCCGGGGTGGTCGAGGACGATATCAGTGCTCCCCGATCGGATGATCGGATGCCCAAGCTGAAGCGTCTTCGTGCGGCGCCCGTCGAAATCGCGATGCGACCGGATATGCCACTCGAACCCGTCATCGAGTTCGGCGAGATCGTCGATCAGTTCGCCGATGGACGGGAGGTCATATCGGCTCGCAGACCAGTCCCGGCGCACCCCCGAAATGTCGGGGGTGTAGGTGATGCCGATATCGCCTCCGGCGGGCCGCTGCATATAGTCGACCAAGCCGCGCACGATATCGAATTGGTCGACCTGATTGGCGATTTGCCCATCGTGCAGGTCTCGGCGGTACAGGTACGACTCCCACGTGCCCGCCTGAATCTGTACGCTGAGCCGGCCGCGGGTGTCGGATACGGTGCGCGCGGTCCACAGCGGCCCGCCCCACCACAGGTCACGGCCCCGCTCCACCCACACCGCGGTTCGCCCCGGGTGGACGGCTGCCCGCACCCGCGCGGCCATATCCGCATTCGGTACGGGGATTGTTCCCGAGAGGGACCCGGGCTTTCCGATGTAGTGGTCCAGGCTCAGCCCGGTGACCGGTAGGGAGTCCAGCAGGGTATCCGGCAGGAGGTCACACAGAAGCACGCGGTACGGAGGGAACACGGGGCCCCCTTTCTACTGCACGAAAGTCGCCGAACAGCGCAAGTTGTTGTTCGTCGCGAGGATCACGTTCGGGGACCACGACCGCAGCGTCATAAGTCCGTCCGATTCCACGAGAACCGATCCGTGCCCGTGTCCGTCGCCCGCCATGGTTTCCATGTTGAATTCGGGCCGCCAATTCGCGGGAAGGCGCCCCAATTCGGTGTCGGGGATGTTGTCCTTGTCGCTGATCGGGGACCCGGTGCGCTTGATGTAGACCGTGGTCGTGACCACCCGCCCCGATTTGCGGGCGTAGAAGGAATTCAGGGACCACCCGGTAGCGAGGGTGAACCCGGAGTCGATCTGCGCGGGCGACTCCGCAGGCGCCCGGTACGTCGTCCAGCCCGACCCCGTCCACCGCTCCAGCACCCCGGACCGGTCCCGGTACTGCCCCGCGTACGATCCCGACCACGACGACGACCCGCCGGGCGGGACGATGCCGCCCACGGCGACGGTGTACCGGCGGCGGTCCGTCAGCGCGGTCGCCCAGGGGATGCCGCCCACGGCCGCGGACGCCCCCGCGGGGACGCGTATGTCCCAGAGCGGGAGCGTCGTCGGGGGCAGCACCGGAGACACCGGGGTCGCACCCGGCGTCCCCTTCACCACGACCAGGGCCGCGGCGGACTGGCCGGACGTGTCGTACAGCCCGTCGTAGACCCGGAGGGCGACCGTGTCCAGCCGCGGCATGCCCTCCCCGTCCTCCAGGGCCAGGGTTTCCGGTGCGGTCACGGCGACGGGGTAGGCGCCCTGCGCGGCGGTGCCCTGCACGAGGGCGCGGCCGACTCCGATGGTGACGGCCATCGCCCCGCCCGCCGATGCGGCGAACGGTGCCCCGCCGGGGATCACTCCGTCCCGGGACACGACGGGCCCGGTGGGCGTCATCGCCCCCACGGGGGCCGCGCGGGTGTCTTCGCGGGTCTGCCCGGTGGGCAGGAGCCATGCAGCCTGAACGGCCATGTGCGGGGCCTCACTTACTCACCAGTAGGCGTGTCGGTAGCGGATGGTGCAGGTGCCCCCGGCGCCGCTGGATGTGCGGAGCACGAGCGGGGTGGGGCCCGGCGGGAGCGTGAAGGTCTGCTCGGGGACGCTGCGGGCGGTGGCGGTGCCGATCCGGGACGCGGTGCCGTTGAGGGTGACCGTGCCGGCCCCGGTGTCGACTACGAGTACGTCGTCCTCGGTCAGTGGGAGGTCGTACTCCAGCGCGTCCCCGCGCGCCGTGTTGGTGAGCGTCGGCAGCACCATCGGCCCGCGGAAGGCGATCACTGGGTGGGTGGGGGCGTTGCCGCGGTTGGTGAGGGTGGCCGTGCCGGACGCGCCCGGCGTCCCGAAGTTCAGCGGCCACGTCAGCGGCCACACCAACCCCGATTCGGGCGCGGGGGGTTCGAGGGTCACTTCCTCGGCGTCGACCGCGTACCGGCGGGCGTCGCTCGCCTCCCACTCGATCGCCCCGCCCGTGATGAGGCCGACCGTGTACCCGAGGGTCGCGGGCACCAGGCGGCGCATCGCCCGCGCGTGCACGAGGAGCGGCCCCCGCTCGTCCAGCCACGCCACGAGCGGGATCTCGTCGTCCCGCGGCACGGTGGCGTCTTCGAGGGCCTGCACGGTGGCGCCGATCCGGGCCCGCGGCGCGCGCACCATCAGCCCGTCCAAGCCGATGGTGCGCGCCTGGGCGAGGAGCCGGCCCGGGTAGGCGCCGGGCGCGTCCGGCCGCGGCACCGTGCCCGAGTCGAGCCCGGGCAGGTCCCCCCACCCGGTGATCGCGCGCCACCGGTACGGGGTCCCCGGCCCCAGCAGGAAATCCCCGTACTGCACATGCCCGGGCCGGGTCACCTTCAGGTCGTCGACGAGGAGTTCCACGCTTCACCCCCTCGCCTTCGCAAGCCATTCCAGCGCGCGCGCATTGTCGTCGGGGCTGCCGTTTTCGGCGGCGTGCCAGTGCTCAATCTGCACGCGCGCCGCGCCCCCTTGCGGGGTGATTCCGGCACCGCCGTACGGCATTCCGTAGGCGCCACCAGCGACCGCCATAGCGGGCGCGGTCGGCAAGGTCGGAGCGGGCACCAGATTTTCCATAACCCGCGCCACAGCGGCGCGCCCGCGCTGCACGCCCTGAATCACGCCGGCGGGAATCCACCGGCCGATTTGATCGCGCATCAACTTCGAGGGGGACCCGATTCGGAGGGCCTTACTGATCGGGCCGGGGATAGCTGATTTCGCCCATGAGGTGAGCTGAGATTTCAGATATCCGCCCATGGATTTGATGCCATTCAAGAGGCCCTGAACAACATTTCGGCCCTTCTCCACCAGCAGACCGGAGAGATTACCGATCGCCGCAGAAATGCGGCCCGGTATTCCGCGCACCCAAGAAATGAGTTCGGACCCCTTGCGGGCCGATGCGTCCTTGAATGCTTGCCACGCGGACGATGCCCTCGTGGCAAGCGACGACCCCAGTGCGGAAAGCGCGGAGCTTGCCCGCCCGGGGAGTCCCTGCACGTACGAAATGAACGACCCGGCCGCGCGGGAGACGGGCCCCGAAATGTACCGGGACCAAAGCCCCCCGAACCAACCGCTGAACGTGTTTCCCAGGGACGAAAGCGCGTTGACCGCACCATTTACCATCCGGGTCACGAAGCCGACCATGATGGTAATGGCCGCTGCCGAGAATGCTGCGGCGACCAGCGCAGGGAGCGACACCACGGCGAGGGCCAGGGCGGCGCCGATAGCGGCTATCTTGAAAACCGAGGTAGGGTTCGCCATAACCCACTCAGCGGCACTCTGACCCGCAGAAGAAAGCCCCGAAGTGATCTTCGGAGCAAGGCCCTTCAGGGCCTCGAACACTCTCTCCCCGAGCATCGGGATGAAGGCGATGATCCGGTTGGCGAGCCCTTCGCCACCTGCGGAGGAGCCCGCCTGCTCCCACATGCGGCTGATAGCGCCGCCCACCCGATCAAAGCCGGGGATAACCTGGCTGTTCAGGAAATCGACTACGCTCGTCTGCAACCCGCGCTTGAATGCCTCAAATTTGGCCCCCGCGTTGTCCCGCAGGGAATTCCCCATCTTGTCGGCGGCCCCACCGGTCTCACCCAGAGCCTTGACCGCATTCGACGGGTCAAGTGCCATCAAAGCGCGCTGCGTGTCCTCCGACTTGGTTCCGAAAAGGTCCATGGCGACCGCGCTTCGCTCCGCCGGGTCCTTGATTCCGCGCAAGCCGTCAAAAACCTTGTCGAGCGCCTTCCCTGCTTCCGGACCGCCCTTAGTGAAGACGTCCCGCATCTTACTGCCGGAAAGGCCGATTTTCGCGAACGCGGCGCTAGCTTCCTCGCCCCCGTCCTGCGTGATGAGCAGGAATTCCTTCAGCGAGTCTGCGACCACGTCAGTATCGCGCGCACCGGCTTGCAAGCCCTGCGCCATGAGACCCGTGGACGTTTTCACGTCCAAGCCCAATTGCTGGAATTGGACGCCGTACTCGTTGAAGGTGTCCATCAGGTCATCGGCACGGGGGCCCATTTTCTGGAGTCCCCTGGTGAAAACGTCGAGCGCTTCCGCCCCGTCCTTCGCCAGGCCCGTTTTGATGGTCTGCCCGACCGCGTTCGCGGTCTGCCCCAGGTCAAGTTCAAAAGTCCCCGCAAGGTCGCTGACCTTCGTGGCGAGGGATTCGAGCTGCTTTTCCGTCGCGCCCGGCGGAGCGATACCCGCACGCATCACGGCGGATATCGTGTCCGCGGCCGACTGGAAATCCTCCGTCACCGCATCCGAGTAAAGCTTTCCGGCAATCTTGCCGTACTTCTGCGCCTCCGCCGGGGTCGCGCCAAGCTGCGCACCCAAACGGCCCGTGACCCGGCCCTTGTCGAAAGCCTGGGTGAATCCCTGCATCAGTAGAGCGCCCGCGGCGAGCCCGACCCCTGCGAGCCCCGCTTTCAGGGACTCCGACATCCGGCCGGCGACTTGCCCGCCCGCGGCGTCCGCGGCCTGACCCCCGGCGTCCCCGGCGGCCTCGGCCATCTCCCGCCCCGCCCGGGCCCCAGCCTCCTCGAACTGGGCGCCGACCCCGCGGAGCCCGCGGGCGGCGCCTTCCTCGACTCCGTCCCCGATCGCGCGCCCGGCCTGCTCGGCGCGGCGCTCCGCAGACCGGAGACCCGCTTCCATCGGCCGGGCGTCCACCTCGATCGTCGACAGGATCTCGCCGACCGTGAGCGTCACTGGATCACCTCCTCGGGTGGTCCGGCGGGCTGGCCGGTGATGCTGGCGATCTCAGCGGCGGACGCATGGCGCGGTGTGCGCTGCCACGCTCGGGGGAACCGGGCGTCGGGCCCGAGACTGCCGATCAGGACCAGGAACCGACGGGTCGACATGCCCGCCAACTCAGCCGCGGACACCCGGTGCTCGCGGCTGAGGTCCCCCTCGACTGCTGCCCAGTGGCGGGCTACCGCGTTCCAGAACGCCCGCGCTCCGCCTTCTTCTTCTTCGTGTTCGTGGTCGCCCGCCGGGCCGCCCGGTTCGGTGCCGGGCGCGGCGCTTCCCCCTCGGCGCTCCGCCGGGCCTGCTGCTCGTCGTACAGCTCCGCGGCCCGCGGCAGGGTCATGGACCCGGCCGCCGCGGTGTTGGCCGACGCGTACAGCAGGGTGATCCCGAACTGTCGGTCGGTCATGCCCGCGGCGGCCCAGGTGTCGAGCGCGTCGGCGCCCACCAGGGGGGCGAGCATGCGGCGGATGTCCGCCGGATCGGAGCTGTCGCGTAGCCGCTCCGACTGGAGCGTGAAGAGCAACGGCACGCTGTCGGGTAGGCGGTACTCGCGGCCGTACAGGGTGAAGCAGTGCCCGGGCCGCCGGGTCGCCTCCTCGGCGAAGAACGCGTCCAGGTCCTCACCGCCGCCGTCCGCGCCCGGGTCCGCAACCGGCTCGTACAGGTCTTCGTCGATCACGGGATGACCACCACCGGCATCGTCGTCGGCCATCCGCAGCGCTTGAAGGTTGCGCCCCACGTCGACTTGCTGTTGGTGTCGCCTCCCTGCTCACCCGGGGACACCGTGGCCTCCCACACGGTCCACGCGGTGGTCTGCGTCCGGTGGCGGAATCGCACCCGATTGCGGCTGCCCTCACCCACGCGGTCCGTCCACGGGCCATCCACATACGCCTGCCCCGGGTCCTGAGCGCCCGACCCCTTCAGCACGCGACGCAGACCCTCCACGGTGATGCTGGCGCCCCGCTGCATGGTGTCCTCTTCGTAGGCACCATCCGACTCGAAAGCGGCGGTTTCGGCCGTCTCCTCGTTCTCGGCCGGGTTCCAGGTGAAAGAGGTCAAGCCCGCGAGTGGGAGCCATGTTTCGGTGGCCGCTTCCTCGTCCTCGACTTCGAAAATCCATCCCCGGGCGTCTATGGCCTGGGTGGTGCCTGCCATTGCAGGGGCCTCCTAGGGGGTAGTGGGTGCCGCCACGTCCAAGGCGGCATTGGTGACGTGCTCGTGTCGGCCGGTGGCGTCCGGCCCGAGGGGTGAGGGGAGCGGCGCGGTCGCGAGGACAAGCCACACCCCGCCCGGGAGTTCGACTCCGGCCTGTCCGTGGAGGGCGTCGCGCAGGGCGCGGCACCGGGCCTCGGAGACCCGCGGGTCGGTCCCGCCGCGGACCCGGATCTGAAGCCGCACCCGGTGGTCGTCGTCGTCGGGCGCGGTCGGGGTGTCGGTGCCGTAGGCGGTGAGGGCGACGGCGGCATCCGGGCCGGCCGGCATGGTGCCGACGAAAAGATCACCGGTCCGGCCGGTGGGGTCGTAGGCGACCAGGCCGCGGGCGGCGAGGAAACGGGCGATCCCGTCGACCACGTCACCCACGGAGCGCCCGCCTGATCTCCGCGGCCACGATCTCCTGCATCGTGTCCGCCTCCTCCGCGGCCGGCCCTTCCAAGTACTTGGCGGTCCGGCCGGCGTCGTGGCGGAGGGTCATGTCCTCGTGCTGCCGGCGGGCGTACAGGGTGTCGTAGGAGACGCCTGCGATCAGGGCCCCCTCGTCGACGGACGCGACCCCGGACCGCTCCAGCGTGGCTTCTTCGATCGGGACCCGCCGCCGCGACTCGGCCAACAGGTGCTCGGCGGCGAGCCGTAGGCCGCGGACGGCCCCGGCGCGCGCTGCGCCCTGCACCGCCGGGCCGTTCCAGCGGACGCGTGTCCTACTCACAGATCACCTCCAGGTGCGCGGGCACCGGGAGCCCCGGCGCGGTGTGCTCGGCCACCGACAGGACGCGCGTCACGCGGCCGGACGGCAGGGTGATCCGGGACTCGGGCGGGCACACCGTGCCTACCTCCAGGACGACTTGGGCGGTGGAGACGACCTGGCGGCCTTCCTGGTCCCGGACCAGACGGCGGCCCTCGGCGACGGCGGCCCGCACGTCCGGCACGGGCGGCCCGTGCAGCGGCCCGTACGCCGAATCGCCCTCGTACGGCTCGATCGTGATCCGGTGGCGGAGTAGCCACCGGGGCACTCGGCGGGTCACCAGATCACCCCCGGGAGGAGTCCGGCGCGGCGCAGCGCACGGTGCGCGCGCGGCGCAAGATCAACTTCCCCCGCGGCCTGCGGGGCATCCCGCCGGTCGGACAGGGCGACAGAGCCGATGGAGACGGACCCCCACCGGCCCCCCGCGCCCGTGCCGTCGTCCCCGGACGCCTCCTGGTACTCGACCTGCGCGCACACGGCGTCAGCGAGGGCAGTGAGGACGTCCGGGTCCGTGGGCATGCCGAGTGCGTCGACCGCGTACACCGCGGTGAGGAGTGCGTCCTCCACGTCCTCGGACGCGCGGGCCAGCTGGCGGTGTATGTCCGGGGGTGGGGTGGTGTCCCCGGACCAGGCGGTGTACTGCTCGGGGGTGGCGTAGATCCGGGGCACGACTTCACCCCCCGTACTGCTCGATCAGCTCGGCCTTGGTGAGCCCGCTGTGGTCGGCGGGGTCTTGGCGGGCGGCGTAGGCGAGCCAGTCGGCCCGCGGTGCGGACCGGGCCGGGCGCTCGGTGTCGCCCGGCCCGGTGCCGTCCTCGTCGCCGCTCGGCGGCGGGTGCGGGGGCTCGTCCTCGCTGGTGTGGTACCTGCGCAGCAGCATCGCGCCCTCAGATGTTCGCGAGGGTGCCGACGCACACCCCGCGGTCGTTCAGCCGCTTGACGGCGTAGTGCAGGGTCGTGGTGATGACCGTGGACCGGGCGAGGATGTCGCGGTCGTCCTCCACCAGGGGGCGCCGCTTGTACAGCAGCCCGAGCACGCCCCGCTTCATCAGCAGGAACGTGCCGGCCCCGAGCCGGTTGGTGACGTACACGGGCACTCCGCCGATGCGGCCGATGCTGCCCGTGACGGCGGCGCTGGCGCCGCTCCCCAGCTTGGACGCGTCGATGAACTGCGGGTCGGCCATCGCTTCGCCCATCTGCGTGGAGTGGATGAAGAGTCCGGCGAAGTCGTCGGGCTCCCACTCGTCTCCGAACTGGCCGATGGCCGGGACCGCGGCGTCCAGCCACGTGAACTTGGTCTTGCCCGCGGCCGTGGTGAACTTCAGGGGGTTACTTCCGCCCTGGGCGGTCTCGTCGGCCTGCGCCTGCGCGATCAGGGCTGCGTCCACGTTGCGGGCGGCGAGGACTCCGAACTGCCTCCGGGCCTCGGCCTCGGGGTCGCCCAGACCGACGAGACGGGACTTGTCGGTGATCTCGACGGCCTTGCCGACTTCCTTGATTTCGGCGGTGGAGTCGTCCGTGGACATCTGCGTGGGGACCATTGCGACGGTCTCGGACAGCTCGTCCAGCTCGCTGAGGGCGCCCCACTTGGGGAAGTGGACGCGCTGACCGGGCGCGCCCTGAAGGGTGTTGTCCTCCAGGACGGCCGCCGATCCGGCCACGCGGACCCGCCCGAGGAAGGCGGCCTGGGCCATGTCCCCCCACACTTCGGGGACGATCATCTGCGCGGATGTGGTCTGGGGCACGGTGGTTGCTCGCTTTCTCCGGCCGGCGGCCGGGCGGTTGGGGCCCGGCGCGGTGGCCGGGGCGGGTTACGACCCGGCCAGTCGGCGGTAGGTCTCGGGGTCGGACTGGTGGAGTGCGACGCGCTCGGCGTAGGGCATGGCGGCGAATCGCTCGGCGGTGACCACCTGGGGGCCGGTGGTGGTGAAGTCGGCGCCGCCGATCGGGGGGCCGGCGTGCGCGCGGAGACGGGGGTTCGCCTGCACGGCGGCGGTGAGTGCCGCGGTGACGGCCGCCGGGTCGGCGGGGTCGACGGCGGCGAGGGCCGTCATGGCGGCGGTGCTGTCGAGCACGGCGGCGAGATCGGCCCCGGCGGCCGGTGCGGCGGCGATGACCGCGGACTGCACGCTGAGCTGGCGGGCGGCGTCCTGGCCTCCGGTGACGGCGGTCTGTGCCCATCGGGGGAGTCGGGACACGTCGCCCTCGGCGGCCGGCGCGGGCTGCACCGGGGCGGGGGTCGGGTCGGGTGGGGTCGGCGGCGCGGCGGGGGCCGGCTGCTGCGTCTGCTGGTAGCGGGTGCGCCAGTCCGCGGCCTCGGCGCGGGTCCCCTTGATGAGCTGCTGCGCCCACTGGGGCAGGGACTCGACGGTCTGCGGGTCGGGCGTCGGCGGGGTGGGGGCCGGCGGCGCGGTGGGCGGGGCCGGCTGCTGCGCCGGACTCGGGGCCGGGGCGGGTGCGGCCGGCGGGGTCGGCGGGGCGGCGGGGGCCGGCTGTCCGGTCGGGGCCGGCGGGCCGGCGGGGATCGGAGTCGTCATGGTGGGTGCCCTCCTGGGGCCTGGCCCGGGCCGCGCCTGGCGGACCGGGTGCGGACATGCGAACGGGGCCCCTGCGCCTGGCGGGGGCCCCGTTCGGGGTGGTGATGTGGGGGTGCTACTCGTCCGGCGCGGTGGCCGGGCGGGCGGCGGCGTACCCGCGTATCCACGCGGTCCGGAGGACGGACGTGGCCGGGTGCGGGCAGGTGGTGACCGGGTCGGCGCGCCTGGCGGCGGCCCGGCCTTCCTGTACGGCGGTGGCGATGTCGGCACGGGTGCCCACTGGGTCACCTCCGGTTCTGGTGGTCGCTCTCGTTCTTGCGGGCTCCGGCTGCCCATCGCTGGGTCTGGCCGGTGACCTGCTCGATGAACTCGGCCTGGGTGAGGCGGCCGTGCTGCGCCCACCACGCCTTCAGCTCGTCGGACGCCCGGGCGTACGCGATCCGGGCCGGCCCCGAGAACAGACCGACCGGGGCATGACCGGCGGCGGCGGCCTTCTTGGTGAGGAGGTAGCCGCTCAAGTCGGCCTCGGCCGCGAGGAATTGACGGTAGACGTACTCGTCGTACAGCTCCCTCGCCTCGCGGCGGGTGATGGTGTGCCGCTCATCCGTTGACTCCCCGGACTGCTCGGCGGCGGCGGCGAGGGCCGCAGCATCCGCAGCAAAATCCGCGTCGTCGGCCAGTCGGCCCCACCCGTCCGGGTCGGGCATCGGCGACATCGCGTCGGCGAGGGCATCCCGGTCGGCGAGCATGTCCGCCACCGGGTCACCGGTCGCGGCCGGCGTCGGCATCGGCACCGGGTCGCGACGGTCAAGTTCGTCCGCGGCGCGGTGCATCCCGCGCGCGTCCAGCCGCCCTGACCGGACAGCGGCCTCAATCGCCTCGGTGGGCATTTCGCCCAGGGTGCGTTCGTCTCCGGACCAGACGCGGGCGGTGGCGAGTCCGGCGGGGGTCGGGCTGCTCGGCGCGTCCGGCAGGTTCCCGGCGCCGATCCGTTCCCGGGCGGGGTTGCGGCGGAGCTGGGGGTGTTCGGCAAGGTGGTCGCGCTGCGCCTTCTGCCACGCGCGGACTTTGGCGGTCGCGGCGCGCTTGGCGGCGGGGTCGACGGCGGCGGCGGCGCGGTTCTTGTGCCGCCGGATATGCCGCTCGATCTCCCGCTGACGCTGCCCTGCCTCGTACCCCTCGGGGTCGGGTCGGGCGTCGTCGGTGCGGGTGATGCCGGGCGTGTACGCGCTCGTCGAGTGCCTACAGTTCGGGTGCTGGAGTCCGGCGCGGCGGGCTTCGTCGAGCGACCCGGCGACGCGCACCGGCAGCATCTCTCCGTCGCGGGTCGCGTGCTCGACCTCGATGGTGCGGGCCCCGGGCGGGCCGCCGATGGTGAGGATCTTCCGCTCCCACCGGCGGCACAGGGGGCACTCGCGCGGGGAGTCGGAGACGACCACCAGATCTACGCCGTGCTCGGTGAGGGTCCGGGTGTGCGCTTCGGTGGCGGCGCGGCCCACGGCGGTGCGCACGGCCATCTCGGCGTAGGAGGTGAGCGCCCATCGGCGGCCGGACCGGTCGGTGAAGCTCGTGACGCCCCGGTCTGCCCATCGGCGCATGGCGTCCTGGGTGGCGTGCCGGCGGGTGCCGGTACCGAGTAGCGGGGTCGACGCGACCTCGGCGACGACCCGCCGGTATCCGTCGTCGACGGCGCGGAGGATGCCGCGGTGCGTTGCGGTGACCACGTCGACGGTCTCCTGCGCGAGCCGGTCGACGGCCTGCGCCTGGGGCAGCACGTCGTCGACCTGGCGGCGGGTGTCGTCGTCGACGGCGCCCAGCTCGACCGCTGCGGCGCGGTGCCCCGCGTTGTAGGCGTCGGCGACGGCCTCGAACACCTCCAGGGCGGCGGCGCGGTCGAGTTCGGTGACGACGGCCTGCGCGGCACGCCGCATCTGCTGGATGGCGGAGAGCTTCTGCTCTGCCCACCCTGGGGCGTCGAGCCCCTGCCCCAACTGCCTGGCGATCAGGGCGAGTAGGCGTTCCTCGGCGCCCGCGTACAGGTCCCGGGTGCCGGCCGCGAGGACTTCGACCATGCCGGGGTGGATGGGCATGCTCCCCCTCTCTCCGGTAGGTAGGCTGGCTGTCCCGCGCTAGCGGGGGAGACCCGGAGAAGGGGGAAAGCTGTGCCTGTTGAACGGTGTCCCGACTGCCTGTGCTGGCGGTCGACGAGCGGTGCCAAGTGCCGCGGGTGCGTGTACTGGAGGCGGAGGGCGGCGGAGGTTGGGGACGGCTACCGGTGCAAGCACTGCTCGGTGCCGCTGCCCCCCGACCACGGGCATAGTCGGTGCGCGCGGTGCAGGGAGATCCGGCGGAAGACAGACTTCCGGGCACGGTGGGCTCGGTCGGCGGCGAAGTTCCCTGAGCCTGTGCGGGCGGATGTGCTGGAGCGGCTGACGGAGGGGGAGCACATCTCCGATGTGTGTGAGGCTCTGGAGATCACACACCAGCGGGTCCACGGTTACGGCGCCTTCAGTAAGCGGTGGGTAGAGGATCTGGACCGGGCCTTGATGGCGGGCCGGGCGCCGGAGTTGGACCATGGCACGTCGTCCGCGTACCGGCTCGGTCGGTGCCGGTGCCCGGAGTGCCGGGAGTGGAAGAACACGCCGCCGCTGTGGTGGCGTCAACACCGGCGCTGACTACATGGGGAAGTTGCCGACCGGGTCCGGTACTCCGGTCTCGGCGACGATCGCCGCTACCTCCGCGGCCACCTGCGTCTGGTCCCATTCCGGGTGCAGGTAGCGGACTTTCGTCTCGTGCGATGCGGCCTGCGCCCGGCCCATGAGTTCCACGGTGGTGGCCCGGGACTGCATGGATTCGCTGACGGCCGGCCCGAATTCGACGGCCGGCCTTTCCGCGGTGTGGGGGCGGCCGAAAAGTTTCGCGTCGGCCTCCAGCAGGGTCCCGAGAATCTGTGCGAGGGGCCCCCGGTTGTAACCCGCCTTCTGCGTGCGGGTGTCGAGCGACTTTCGGGCGCGGTCCTCGATCTCCGTGGCGGTGACCGCCGGCCCTTCCCTGTCGAGCCCGAAGGAGTGCGGGGAGTATCCGGCGCTACCGGTCGCTTGACGCACAATTGCCTCAGCGGTCCGCGCGTGCTCCTCCACCCGGATGGCGAATTGGGCGATGGTGATACCCGATCCGGGATCTCCCGGGGCGATTTTCAAGCCCTGGTAGACCTCGCGGTCGTCATCGAATCCGGCGCCCTGACCCGGCCCGAAATTCGTCAAGTAACCGTCCGGGACGACCAGTCGTGCGCGGGCAAGGCGGAGATCCCGAATCCAGCTCGTCCATGTCTCGTCGAGCGCGTCGAACAGGTCGTAGATCGGCGCGCTGAAGTCGGAGCGCCCGCACGGGCTGTTCCGGTTCAGCCGGTTCGGGAGGAGGTTCGGAATGTACACGGCGGTCATGCCGGAAAGCCCGGTCGAGACTACCCCGTCCGTGCCCGGCGCGGTCTTGTCCGCGGTCACCAGAGCGGCGGTATCGGGGTGCGCAGCGATCGGCAGGCGCGCCCCGAGATTATCTTTGGTGCCCTGGTACAGGGCGTGGGTGATGCGCCCTTTCTCGTGGCGCTCCAGGTGCCGCCACACGGTCCCCGGGCCGGAGCCCGGGAGTTCACGCCAGAAAGTCACAGCCCACAAATCCCCGAAGAGGAATTCGGGGATCGCCTGATCCGGCTGCTGCACGGTCAGTAGGGGCCGGTCGTACCGGTCCCGATTCCACGTGACCCGCAGGAAAACGCCGGACATGGCCGCGGACTGCTCCGCGGCGTGCATGAGCGTCTGGTGCACGCCGCATTCGTCGAGGAGGGTTTCCAGCCGCGCTTGGGCCGGCGCGTTGGTGACGGTGATGGCGGGCATCTTCGCGTACAGCAGACGCGCGGACGTGGCCGCGATGTCCCCTGCGAGGGGAATGTGCAGCCGGCCGTCTCGGGGCCGGCTCTGGTCGGCGGGGCGCCGGTCCCAGAGTCGGCGGAGGAACCCCCGGCGGCGCTGCTCGGCGGCGTCCTGGTGCACGCTGATGAGCCGTGCCCGGTCACCGGAGTACCAAGCGTCGTCGACGCGCATGCGGGCGTACGTATCCGCCCACTCGGGGGGTGGCCAGGGGGAGTTGGGGTCAGGTAGGGCCATCGGTGGTCACCTCCTGGCGCAGCTCGATGGGCAGGTGGACGTAGGCCACGAGCGCGGTGTGGTCGTGGGCGGCTATCCAGCGGCCGGAGCGGTCGCGCACGGCCAGGCCGACCGTCACCCCCGCCTCGGGGCCGTGGGCCTCAATGCGCAGTGAGCGGACGTTGCCCCTCGGGACTCCGAGGGCGTCGCACGCGTTCTGCATCTGCGCAAAGGTCACGGACTGAGGAAACCGGGCGTTCACGGCGCCTCCTACGCGGCAAGGGTGAGGTAGTGGCGCCACTCGTGCGCGGTGGAGTGCACCGCGTACCGGAGCGCGTCTACGCTGTGGTCATTCAGCTTGACGGGCTTGTCCTCGCCCTTTTCGGCGGCTTTCTCATCCCACACGTATCCGGGGAATTCTTCGATGAGCCCGGTGCAGGATCGGTGGATTTTCAGCCGGCCCGCGGCGAGGAGGGATGCGACATCGCGAATTCCGTCGCTGACCTCGTTTTTGCCCTTGGCAAGGTTGGGGAATCCGTCGTCGTACGCCTGGCGGATGAAGGATGCGGCGGACGGGTCGACGAAAGACCACTCCGGCACAACGTCAAGTTCGCGGAGCCATTCGCGGACGGCTGCCGAGTACTGCGCATCGGTCATCTGCCGCTGCGCTTTTCGGGAGTCGTGGCGCCATTCGGCTACCGCGTACATGCAGCCGTCGACGCCCTCACCGAAGAGGATGGCGGAGAATGGGTTGACGGTGCCGTAGTCGATGCCGAGCCAGTACCGGAGCATTTCCGGTAGTTCGTCGACGACGTGTACGGCTTCGTCGAAGGCTTCGTAAATGGCGCCTTCGGCCATCACCCACAGTCCGAGGATGTTCCGCTTGTAGAAGAGCCCTCGGTGTGCGGCGCGTTGGCGGGCCTTGTACGACTCGGACAATCCCGGGTTGTCGTCCATGGCGAAATGCCATGTGCGAAGCCGTTGTTCACGGGGGCGGAGTAGGTATTCCTTGCGCGCCCAGTGGTTCGGATTGTCGGGGTTGGTGGTGCCGAAGATCGCCGACCCTTGGACGCTGCACCGGGCGGTGAGCTGGTCGTAGAAACTCTTGGGCAGGGTGGTGAGTTCGTCGACGTACGCACCCGCGCACGTCAGGCCACGTACTTTCGGCTCGGCCTGCGCGTCATTCGCGCCCAAGGCGTGAACCACGCGCCCCAGGACGTTCGCGGTGGGGGCGCCGTTGGTGTAGGTGATATCCCGTGCGATCGATCCGAAAATGCTGGGGTCCGTGAGGGGCCCGAACACATTTCGGGCGAGGGAATCGCGGGTGCGCCCGACCATTACCAATTCCCCGCCTACGGGGCGGTCGGCCACGAAATCGAGCCATCGGAGGAGAGACGCAATTGTCTTCCCGGAGCGCACCGACCCTTCCCAGATGTTCTGGAAGGCGCGCGCTTCCATGATGCTGTCGATCTGCTTCGGGGAGAGGGCGAGGGCGGGTCGGTCACGCATCGGCCGGCTCGCTGTCGGGGGTGCCCTCGTCGGGTTCGGGCGGGGCCTGGCCGTGCCGGGCGACGTAGTCCCGGGCGAGACCGGCCATCAGGTCGCCGATGACGCTGCGGGATTCCTGCCCGCCGTCTTCCTTCGGCGGCACAAGCTTCAGGGACCGGTCGACGGCGGTGGCGATCGTCGCCATGATGCTGCGGCGGTCCGCGGCGTGCGGCTCCGGCTGCTCCCGCTGGTCGTAGTCGTGCTCCTTGCCGCCCCAGTCCCAGTAGACCGTGGGGGCGGTCAGCTTGTCGGCCTCGCGCTCGGCGATGTCCTGCAAGCGGGCCGCGAACGCGGTGCGGCGGGCGGACAGGTCGGCGGTGCGGACGGCGGTGGCGGCCTGCACCTGGGCGGCGCGGTCGAAAGTGAGGCCCAGATCGCGGGCGACCTTGGACACGGCTCCGTATGAGCGGCCCAAGACTCGCGCGATTTCGTTGCGGGGTAGGCCCTTGCCGTGGAGTTGCTTGACGCGTCGGCGCTCGGCGTCCGTGATCGGCCCGGTCGCCTTCTTGGGGGAGGTGGCCACTGGTCACCTCCCCGGGCGGTTCAGGGCTCGGAGTGCACGTGGTGCCGCACCTGCTCGGCGGCGATGGTCCACGCGGCGCGGATGCGGGTCGGGAGGTCGCCCCAAGCGGGGAGGGGATCACCGCTGACGCTGACGTTGTCGACGGCGGCGGCGTACGCCTGGTAGGCGGCCTCACCGAGTCGAGCCGGGGGCATGCGGTAGGCGATCACGGGGTCTCCTGGCGGGCGATCCCGGCGGTGGCCCAGAACATGGCCTCTTCGATCTTGGTGAGGGCGAGGGCCTGCTCACGGCCGGGCGGGCACAGGTCCATCACGGTGGCGGCGAGACCGTGGCAGGCGCCCCGCAGGGTGGCGTGGGTGGCGGCGCGGTCACCGGTCGGCGGGTGGTGGGTGAAGCGGTGCGCAAGGTCGGACACGGCGTCTCCGGGGTGTGGGCATGAGGAAAGCCCCCGCCGGGTGGTGGCGGGGGCTTCGGCCCGTTTCCGGGCACGGTGAGGTCACCCGGATTAGATCACGGAACGGTAACGGGCCGCAAGCGGGGGGACGGGCGCGCCCGGTTCGGTGACCGGGCGCGGCGCGGTACGCTGTGGGCGCCGTTTCAGGGCCCTGACTCGGTAGGCCCCGGCGGGCACGTGGTGTGTCCGCCGGGGCCGCTGTGTACCTGGGGTCAGTGCTGGTGGTCGGGGTGGCCGGTGGTCACGGTGGGCGGCGTGGTGGGCGGGGTGGGCGGGGTGGTGGGGTCGGTTCCGTCTGGGAGCACCCACACGTGCACGCAGAGACCCTGCTCTGCCCACGGGAGGGCGTCCTCGTGCTGCGCGTGGTGCTGCGCGTGGTGCTTCTCGGCCACCACGGCGGCGGGGCCGTGGTAGGCGCCGTGCTCCTGCTCCCGCTCCCTCCATGTGCCGTCGTCTGCCTCGGTGTAGCAGACCACGTATCCGGTCCAGGGGGTGTCGCGGATGAGGCGGTGCACGTAGGTGGTGCTGGTGCCTAGCTCGCCGGCGATTTCTGCGACGGGGCGTCCGTGGGCGCGGTCGCGGGCGACGAGTGTGGGGATGCGCGGCTCGGCGGCGCGGCCGGCGTCCCGGAGTGCGACGGCGGCGGCGAGGGTAGTGGGGGTGGTGGCCGGGTTCGCGGTGGGCGGGGCGTGGTCGGCGGTGAAGTCGTGCACGAAGTCGGCGATGGTGAGGAGGATGCCGCGGGCATACTGCGGGGTGTCGAGGGCGGTGCGCGTGATCTCGCGGGCAAGTTGGGGTCCGGTCCACAGTGCCCGGGTGCGGTCCTGGTAGGCGTCGTAGGTGGCGGGGTTGGGCTCGTCGTCCTGGTCGTGGTGCATCTGCTGCTCCTGCGGGTCGGGCCCGCCCTCGGGGTGAGGGCGGGCCGGTTGGGTTGGGTCAGTCGGTGTAGCACTCGGTGCACGTGGCGGCGGGTTGCTCGGCGTCGCGGTGGTCGATGCACATCGGATGCCATGTGTGCGTGGGGTCGTCGCCCGGGTGGTCGGTCTCCGCGTTGAGTTCGGCGGCCCGGTTGGCGGCCTGCACGGCGCAGTCGTACGCCTCGGTGCACCCCTCGTCGGTGAACACCCCCACGTCCTGGGTGGACTCTGCGCGGGCGCACGCCTTGATCGGGGCTCCGGACGCGTCGGGGTGGACGGCGATCCGGTGCAAGCACTCGGGCGCGGCCGGCTCGACGACGGCCGGCGCGTCGTCCTCGTCGGGGCGGTAGGCGAACACGCACCGCGAGGAACGCAGCATCGGGTCGACGGTCCAGCCGGCGCGCTCCATCGTCCATGCGAGGCAGTCGAGGCTCGCCCCGTACGCCTTGTCGTCGCGGCGGACGATGCGGCCCTCTTCGAGCCAGTACAGGGCGACGCGGCCCTGCCCGCGCGGGTCGAGTAGGTACCCGCGCACCGTGCGCTCGGTCTCGCTCGGCTCGGTCACGTCGTGGTGATCGGTCATGGTCGCCGCGGCAAGGCGGGCAAGGGGGACACGGGCGGCGGCGACGTCGGGGTGCGAGGCGTTGCTCGGGGTGCTTCCCTCGGCGGTGCCGACGTGCGCGACGACGACGCCCTCGACGACGCGCTGCTCGACGGCGGCCGGCTCGACGGCGGCGCGGTCGGCGAAAAGGGCACCCTGCTCGGTGTCGCGCTCGACGGGGAACAGGGTCTCGGCGTCGTCCTGCGCGCCGATCCACTCGCCGCGCCACGTGCCGGCGTTGGCCTCGGCGGCGTGCTCCGTGGCCGCGCGGTGGGCGGCGTTGGCCCGCTCGGCGGCGTCGGCAAGGGCGCGGCGGTGCGCGCGCTTCTCCGCGGCGGTGACGCAGGGGGCGCACAGCTCCGGGTGCCGCTTGTCGGGGCCGTCGGTGTATCCGGTGACCTCGCGCCCGCACAGGGTGTCGTCGTTGGGCGAGAGGTGGACCCGGCGGCCCTTCCCGACCAGGGCGTACCGGACTCCGGCGCGGTCGGTGAGGGTCGGGCGCCTGCTGGCCGCGGGCGGGGTGTCTGCGGGGGCGTGTCCGGCGCGGCTGAACCAGGCGCGGGCGGCGTCGTGCTGGGTGCGGGTGGCTCCGGGGGCGGTGCGCATCTGTTCGGCGGCGCGGCTGATCACGTGCAGCACGTGTGTGCTGGTGGGGACGATGACGAGGGTGCGGCCTCGGCCGCGGCGGGCGGCGTCGAGGGCGGCGGCGGTCTCAGCGTCGGTGGGCGGGGTGGTGGTGAGGTGGTCGGCGAGGGCGCCGGGGATGGTGATGGGCATGTGGTGCTCCTGCTGGGTGTGGTGTCGCCGTGTGGTGTCCGGCGTGGACGCGACGCTACACGACTGAACCCCGGTTCACAAGTTGAGTGAACCGGGGTTCATGGTGGGGGTTAGGCGGCATCCGCCGCGGCGAGGGCCTGGTGCAGCGCGGCAAGGTCGGCCCCCCGCCACGTGCGACGCCCGTCCTCCAGCGCCGCCGGCGCCGGGCAGGACGCCCACGTCCCGCACGTCACAAGCGGCTCACCCCCGGCGTACGCCCGGCCCGTCAGCTCCCCCCCGCACCACGGGCACGGCGACGGCAGCACCCCGAGCCGGCGCCCGTCGCGCCCGAGGGTCCGTTCCAGTCGGCGGCGGCACTGGGCGGCGACGGCGGCGATCCGGTCCACCAGATCGGGCGGCGGCGCGCAGCACTCCGGGTTCTCCCCGAGTACCACGCCCTCCAGCCACACTGCGGCCCAGTGGAGTCCGTGGGCGCGGCTGCCTGCACTGGCCACGCTGATGATGTCGGCATAGTGCCCGGGGCGGCGGCGGGCCGGCCGGCGGCCGTGCTTGGCGTACGCCTGGCGGTCCCGGGCGCTGCGGGTGTCGGGTCCGGTGAGGATCGGCCCGGCGGGGGCGGGGGCGGTGCGCACGGTGGGCAGGTGCCACCGGCCGGGGTGGTCGGGTATGTCCGGCCAGTGCTGCACCCGCTCGGCGGTCGCGTCCGCCTGCTCGAACAGGTCGCTCTCGATCTGCTCGGCGGCGTCGAGGGCGGTGAGGTTCAGGGGCGCGGGGTGCTCGCGGAGGGTGAGCGGGACCCGGCCGATCGTTTCTCCTGGCTCGGCCGGCTCGGGGGCGGCTCCGAGTGCGCGGGAGTCGCGCGGGGGCCACTCCCCGGGCGGGGGCGTCTCGATCGCGGCGAGGAGATCGCCCCACTGCTCGCGTAGCGCGGCCAGGTCGACGGCGGCGCGGCGGGCGGGCGGGGGGCTGGGGGTGGGCATGGCGCTGCTCCTGGTGGTCACTGGCAGGTGGTGGCGGGGGGAACGACAACGACGACCCCGCCGGGCTTGGCGGGCTTGGCGGGGGCCACGCGCGGCGCGGGAACGGGGGCCGGCCGGCCCCCTGCTGCGCACGCGGTCGAGCTGTCGCACGCGGCCAGGGCGAGGGCCGCGACGGCGGTTGCGGTGGCGGTGGCGATGGTGCGGTTCACGGGGCGCTGCTCCTGGTGGTGGGCGCCGCCCCGGGGCGGGTGCCCGGGGCGGCGGGGGTGGTCACTGGCAGTGCGGGCCGGCCGGCGCGGTGTCGGCGTCGTCGGGGGCCGGGCCGGGCTGCACGAGTGCTGCGGCGTGCGCCTGGAGCGCGTCCGCGGTGGGGCCGACGCCGGTACGGGCGGGCCCGGTCCAGCGGGGGGCGTGGAGGCAGTAGACGCAGACCCCGCCGGTGAGGGTCTGCATGAACGGGTGCCGGGGGCACCGGACCTGAGCTTCGGCGGCGGTCTCGGCGTGGATGCTGGCCCGGAGGCGGGCGGACTGCCACGCGAGGTTGTACCGGTCGGACTCGGCCTGCGCCTGGTGGGCGGCGCGCACCCACACGTCGCGCTGACGCTCGGCGCGGCGGGCGCGGCGCGTCAGGGTCTCGATCCCGGCGGCGATGGCCTCCGTGGTCTGGTCGCGGAGCTGAGCGATGCGATCCGACACCGTGTCGTCGGCAATGGCCTGCTGGCGCAGGGGCACGGCGATGCGCCCTGCGGGGTCCAGGGGCACCGTGACGGTCACCTGCCCGCGGAGGGGTTCACCGGCCGGCGACAGATATCGGGCGGTCACCACCGGGACGGCGCTGACCTCGTCGACGACGTGCAGGTCTGCGCGGGGCCCGCGCAGACTGCGGTCTTGGTCGGCCTCGGCCTCGCGTATCGCCTGTTCGGCGGCGGCGGTGCGCTCGTCGGCGCGGCGGGCGGCTCGCTGGTGGGCGGTGGACTGCTCGGCGTAGCGGTCGCGTTCCTGCTGCTCGGCGTGCACGGCGGCGGTGAGCGCGGTCACCTCGGCGGCGGTCGGTACGGTGCCGCGGGCGAGTCGGGCGAGGAGCACGGCGGTGGACGCGCGGCGGGCCTGCACGGCGGCGGTGCGCTGGGCCGCGGTGCGGCGGCGGCGGGCTCGGCTACTCAAGGATGTCTCCGATCAGGTCGCTCAGCCAGCGGGCGGCGGAGCGGATGGGACTGCGGGGTGCGGGCGTCGGCTTCGGCGGCGGTGCGGGCGGGGGGCCGTGGGGCCCGCGGTCATCGGTCGGGGCATGCGCCGCGGGTGGCGAGTCGGTGCAGGGCTCGGTCGGCGCGGCGGCGGCGCTGTCGGGCGGTGCCGAAGGGCACCCCGATTTCGGTGAGGGCGGCGGAGGGGAGGATGCCGGCCCGGTGGCACCAGTGGCGCCACCGGGGCCGGTACTTGCGGGCGCTGGTCACGGGGAGCGGTGCAATTCGAGTGCGTGGTCGATACCGCTCCAGTTGTCGACCCCGGCGCTCTCCAGCGCGGTCAGCCACGCGTCCCGCTGCTCCAGCTCGGCGATGCGGGCGCGGAGCCGGGCGGCTTCGGTGCGGGCGTCGTCCCGCTCGATCGCGGTCCGCGCGTACAAGTGGACCGCGTGGTCGGCGCGGGCGGCCCACGTGAGTCCGGCCGGCTGCTCGGCGGTGGTGTAGTGGTCGGCGAGCCGGCGGAATCGGTCGGAGAGCCCTTCCAGTGCTCCGCGGGCGGCGGCGAACTCCGCGGGGGTGGTGAAGCGTAGGGCGGCCTCGGCGGCGGTGCGGGCGGCCTCCAGCCAGGCGGCGCGGCGGATGCTCGCTTCGGTGAAGTGGTCGGCGCCGGGGCCGAGTGGGGTGCTCATCGGTCGCTCTCGATCTGCTCGGCGGTGTCCTGCTCGCGGGCGAGGGCGTCGGCGTGGCGGTCGAGGGCGCGGCGGGCGCTGCTGTACCCGGTGAGGAGTCCGCGCGTGGAGCGGGACAGGCCGTGGGCGGCTTCGGCGCGGTCGTGCTCGGCGGCGATCAGCGCGGCAAGCTGCCGGGTGTGTGCTTCGAGGATGATGCGGGCGGCGGCGAGGGCCTGGGCGGGGGTGCGGGTCAGGCCGCGGTCGAGGACGACATCGCGGAGTGTGGTCAGGGCCGGGTCGGGGTCGGCCGCGTTGAAGTCGAGCGCTTCGCGGACGGTGGCGGCGTCGAGGGCGCCCGGGGCGCTGGTCTGGTCGGTGAATCCGGCGCGGTCCTCACAGCTGCGGGCGATCTTGCGCAGCAGGGCCGCCGCGTCGTCGGGGCTCAAGTTCGAGGAGATGTGGACCAACCCGTCGTTCTGGATGGTCAGCATGAGGCGGTGCGTGTCGAGCGAGGCGACGGCGACGGCGTCGGGTATGCGGGCCATGTGCATGGGCTCCTGTCGGGTGGGCCCGGGGCGGTGGTGGCCCCGGGCCGGTTACGGGGTGGTCAGCGGGGGGTCTTGGCGCCGCACTCGGTGCACCTGTACCCGGGCGGGGGCGCGTCGTCGCAGTGGTCGCACGCGGCCATGGGCTGCATGAACTCGTGCGGGAGCACGGCGAAGGTGGCCATCACGCGGGCGATGCGGTCGGCGGTCCACGTGCGGCGGCCGTGGCCGCGCTCCAGCGCTCCCCACTGGTCGAGGGAGATCGTCTGGCCGGTGGCGGTCTGCCACGCGGCGAGGGCGTCGGTCCGAGTCCAGCCGCGCGCGCGGCGGAGGACGCGAAGGTTCCGCCCGAGGGTGCGCGCGAGCCAGGCGAACGGGTCGTCGTCGTCGGGCGCCGGGGCGGTGTCCTCGTCAACGTGCCGGACGGTGCCGTCCCCACGGCCGGCGTGGTCCCGGACGGCGGCCACGATCGCGGGCGCCTTCTCCGGCTCGACCAGGCCGACCGTGCGGGCGTGCTCGATGACCTCGGCGTCCGTGGGGGCGGTGGTGGTGGTGTCGGTGTGCATGGGGTTCCTTTCGGGTGCGCGCGCCCGGTTCGGTGACCGGGCGCGCGGTGGTCATGGGGTGGTCGTGGGGTGGTTCAGGCCCAGGGGTCGGTGCCGGGGGCGGTGCGTCCGGGGATGCCCCCGCTGCGCTTGGTGACAGTGGCGGTGGCACGGAGGAGGCTCGGGCCGATTTCGTCGGCGTCGATCTCGTAAACCGTGCGTTTGACACCCTCACGGTCTTCGTAGGACCTCTGCTTCAGCCGGCCTTGGACGATGACGCGCGTGCCGCGGTGAAGCGACTCGGTGACGTTCTCGGCGGCCTGGCGCCAGACGCTTACGGTGAGGAACAGGCTCTCGCCGTCCTGCCATTCGTTGGTCTGGCGGTCGAAGGTGCGGGGGGTGGACGCGATGCGGAACTTGGCGACGGCGGCGCCGGAGGGGGTGTGCCGGAGTTCGGGGTCGTCGACGAGATTGCCGACGATGGTGATGACGGTTTCGCCTGCCATCAGGCGGCCTCCTTGGTGGTGGTGCGGGCGGCGCGGTAGGCACGGGCTTGGGCGCGGGTGCATGTGAGGCACCGGCGGTATCCCTCGGTGGTCCGCGTGTTGTCGGGGGTGAAGGGGTGGCCGTGCGCGCAGTGGGTTTTGCGCGCGTTGATGGCCGAGGGGCCGCCCGACCGGAGCGTGTTGGTGCGGTGGTCGACGGCCTGCATGTGGGCGGGGTTGACGCAATCGCGGCGGCGGCACAGGTGGTCGATCTCCAGCCCAGTGGGGATGGGGCCGTGGGCCTGCTCGTAGGCGTAGCTGTGGGCGCGGACGGTGCGGGTGCCGTCCCAGAAGGCGCCGTAGTACTCGCCGAACTGCCCGGCGTCGTGGGGGCGTTTGCTGCGGGCTCCGCCGGTCCAGATGTGGCAGGGGCCGGGGGCGCCGCGGTAGAGGCTGACGGGCCCGGCGGTGTTGACCATGGCGGCGAATCGCTCGGCGGCGGTGGCGGTGGCCATGGGCACTCTCCTTCGAGTGGGTCTGCCATGCACGAACGTCTGTCGTGCATGGCAGACAGTAGCAGGGTGTGCGGGGTTCCGGGGTCCGAGGGTCCGGACCCCTACGTGGGCGGCTGTGCGTCCGTCTCCGGGCCTATCTCGGCGTCGGTGGGGGCGAGATGCCATCCCGCCTCTTCGAACGCGTGTGCGAGCCGCTGAGCCACCCTGGCGGGGTGGTGTAGAAGCTCGTCGACGGTGGCGTCGGCGAGGGCGTCCGCGATCACGGGCACGGCGGCCCGCGGCACGGCGGGGATCACGGCCGGCCGCCGGAGGTGTGCCGGGCGCGGCCGGTGCGTGCGGGCGCCTGCTGGCCGCGGGGGACCGGAGGGCGGGTCATCAGCCGCTCCACGGCGGCCCGGTTCTGCTCGTCGGCCTCGGCCTCGCGGATGCGGCGCTGGGCGGACTCGGCGGCGTGGCGCGCCCACTCGGCGGCCTCGCGCTCCGCGCGGCGGGCGTCGTCCGCGCGGGCCGCCTCGGCGAGGGTGTCGTACACCGCGACCTCCCGCCATGCGTAGCCGGCGCGGCGGTGCAGGGTCACCCGGGCGCCCTGGTTGGCGAAGATCCTCGCGGAGCGCTCCAGTCGGGGGCGGTCCTGGCCGGTGAGGACCGTGGGCTGCTCGGCGCGGCCGGGCCACGTGATGACGACCTGGTACGAGCGGGTGTTGCGGGTGCGGTCCCCGCTGGCCGGCTTCCGGTGGTAGCTGCGGGCGCTCTTGGGGGTCGGGCTCATCGCGGGGTCTCCTCGGTGGTGGTGGTGTGGGCGGCGAGGGCGGCTTCGGTGCGGGCGGCGTGCGGTTCGGACCGCACCCGTCGGCGGGTGCCCGTGCACGGCCGGCGCGGGCGGGCACGGCAGTACGGGTCCGGGCACGGGACGGCGAGGACATCGGGCAGTCCAGCGGCGGCCAGGGCCTCCCGCCGGGCGCGGTCCGGCCGGTACTGGCGCAGCTCGTCGTCGACGCTGCGGACGCTGTAGGTCCCGAGCACGCGGCGGCGGTGCTCGGCCTCCAGCGCGGCCGGCCCGGTGCTGGTGATCTCCCGGACGGTGAGGGGCGCGTGCTGGCCGGTGGCGATGGCGTCGCGGTCGGCCCGGAGGGCGGCTACGTAGGCGTCACCGTCGTCCGGGTCGATCTCGGGGTGGTCGTAGGGCTCGAACGTGTGCGTGGCGCCGCGGATGGCGGCGGTGCGGTGCGCCCACCAGGGGCGGGACACGTCGGACGCCTGGATGCGCCAGGGGGAGCGGGCGATGTGGTCGCGGACGGTGCGGGAGGCGTCCCACCCGCCCGGCGCGGTGCCCGGCACGTCGCTGAGGAGATCGCACCACGCCTCCAGCCGGTCAGCGGTGGCCCCGGGGTCGTCGAGGGTCAGCCGCGGGTCGAGACGAACCGCGTAGGCCAGCAGCGCGGCGACCTCGCGCGGCGTCATCGTCCGGCCTCGCGGGCCTCGATGGCGGCGAGGGCGGCGGCAAGGTGGTCGTGCGTGCGCTCGACGGGCGTCCGGCGGGCGGCGTCGAGGGGGATGACGTCGGCACCGACGGCGGGCCGGCGGTCGCGGACGGCCTGAAGGCGCAGGGTGTCGTACTGCTTCCTGAGCTTGACCATCGACAGGATGTTGGCGCGCCAGAAGTCGGAGTCCTGGCACCAGTCGATGGCCGCGTGGACCTGGTCCTCGGTGCGGCCGTCGCGGTCCAGCAGCAAGCGGGCCGCGGTGCGCCAGGTCTTCGTGATCGTCGGCCTCTTGCTGCCGTTCTGCTCGATGCGGTCGGCAAGGTGTGCGCAGACGCGCTCCACGTCGTCTCGTTGGGGCTCCGGATCGGGCGTGGTTTGTGCGCCAGTCGACGCGTCGTCGACGTTCGCATTACTTCCGTAGGAAGTAATTAGGGGACGGGTAGGGGACGGGGCAGCGTGACTCACGCCGTGACGCTCGTCGCTGACCTGCGGGTTTTGCGATTCCTTGGGGTCGGTTTCGTGCGCCGTCGTGTCGCCGTCGTGCTCGCGTCGTGTCGCCGTCGTGTCAATTGGCCCCTCGGGGGCGTCATCCGTCACGCCGTGACGGGGGGCGTGATCGTCGCCGTGACGAACGCCGTGACGCTCGGTCTTCTTCGCCCGCTGGCGCTCCCGGTATGCGGCGGCCCGGGCGGCGGCACCGGCCCGCTCCTCCTTCACCCGGGCGCGGGACGGGTTGTACTCCAAGTAGTCGTGGATCGCCCATCCGTCGTCGGCGGGGTCCCACAGACCCGCGGACTCCAGCTCCGCGGCGGCGGAGCGGGGGTTGCGTACCCGGGCGACGAGGGGGAGTTCGCGGGCGCTGATGCGCCCCTCGGTCAGCCCCTCGGCGGACCAGCAGAGGGCGGAGACGTACAGGCGGAAGGCGCGGTCGCTGAGTAGGGCCACCTTGCGGTGACTGGGGAATCGGTCGTCGATGCGGACCCATGGCATGTGCTTCCTGCTCCTGGTGGTGTGGGGCCCGGGGGCGAGGGTGGGTGGTCACCTCGCCCCCGGGCGGTACGGGGGGGTTACAGGCGGGCGGCGGTCAGCAGGAGGCGCACGGCGGCGGAGCCCTGCTGGACTACGACCCCGTTGCCCAGTGCGCGGAGCTGGGCGGTGCGGGAGAGTCCGGGGACAGCCGTGACGTGCCCGGATGGCAGTCCCATCAGCCACTCCACGAAAGCGGAGCTCAGGCGATTTCGATCCTCAGTTGCCCGGGGTGCGCGTCGGCCCGTGACCGCCTCCCACCTGGCGATGGCGGGGGCGTATCGGCCCCAATGCGGGCCGCCGTCGATGGCAGGGTCAGGTCGCCCTTGCTGCCGCGCGGGTTCGGGCCGCCCTTCTCCCCGTCCGAGGCGCGCGGTGTCGGCAGCAGGTGCCGAGTGGCGTCCGTGAGCGTCCGTCCGTACCCCTGCCTGTACGGCGTCCCGTCCGGCCGGAAGTTCGCCGTGTCGCGTGAGTCCGCCACGACTGGCGTCGGCAGCAGAGGGGCGAGGGAGTTGAGTGATGGCCGCACAGTGGCCCCGGGACTGTCTGACTGATTGCTCCCGTAGGCCGTCGCGGTCGGTGTTGGCAGCAGTGCCGCCACACTCGGCAGTCCGTCCGGGAATCCCCTCCCCCGGGAGTCCCTCGCCCTGGGTGTGGGCAGGCCAGGCGAGGAGGAAGAGCCTCCTGCGCTGGTGTGGGGCGCCGACGTCCGACGCGCGGACAGTGCACCACTCCGCATCGAACCCGAGGGCGGCAAGATCACTGAGGACGATGTCGAATCCGAGTCGAAGGTGCCCTGAGACGTTCTCAAAGAGTGCGATTTGGGGTCGTAGTACGCGAAGGGCACGGGCAATGTGGGGCCAGATGTGGCGTTCATCGGCGGTTCCTTTCCGGTGGCCGGCGGTGGAGAAGGGCTGGCAGGGGTAGCCGGCGGTGACGACGTCGACGGGCGGGACGGTGGTCCAGTCGACGGCCGTGAGGTCGCTGAGGTTGGGCACCTGCGGGTGGTGGTGAGCCAGGATGCGGGTAGCTCCCGGATCGGGGTCCGCCACCCACGCGAGGGTTCCCCCGACCACGCTCGTCACGGCCATGTCCAGCCCGCCGTACCCCGTGCACAGTGAACCGATCCGTAGTGGCACGTCCTCGACGGCCATCTGCCCGGGCAGCGGGGCCGGCGGCGAGGAGTCGAGCCGGCGGCGGGCCGCGTCGAGTCGGGCACTCATCACTGGCCCTCCTCGGTGCCGGCCGGCGCGGGCGGCCCGGCGGGGGCGGGGGCGAGGGCCGGCAGCACCACCGGGGCCAGGGCCCCGGACCGCCACGCCTCGGCGACCAGCTCCCGCCCGTCCACGGGAGTCCGCTTCGACTTGCGGGTGTAGGTCATGCGCATGCCCGCGGCCCGCGCGGGCTTCAGCTTCACCCCGGGCACGTCGTGCAACTCTCCGGTCGCGGGGTCCGCGTACCGGGCGACCCCCGCGGCCGTCGCCTGCGCGAGGACCTGCGCGAGAAAGGCGGGCTGCACGGCGGTCTCGATCCGGGCGGGCACGACCTTGACGGTGTGCTCGGAGGGGAAGTGGTCCCGCACCCACGCGCGGAACGCCTCGGCGTCGACGACGGCGGCCTCCGCCTCGCCGCCGGTGCGGGAGATCGACCCGACCCGGCCCGCGCCCGGCACCACGGCGTCCACCGTGGTGGTCCCCACGGCCCTGTGCTGCTGGTCGAGCATGTGCTGTACGTCGGTGCGCGCCGTCGTGTACGCGGCCTTGACCTCGTCGAGTAGGGCCCCGAGTGCGGCGACCCTGGTGACTGCGTCCCGCATCTCGGCGGGGTCCGGGCCGGCGGGCGGCGCGGTGGCCTGCTGCTGCTCGTCGCTCACGGTGCGGCCTTCTCAATCTGGGCTGCCATGCTGACCAAGAGGGCGGTCGGCGCCTTCTCGATCGTCACGCCGTACGCCTGCTGGAACTGCGCGTCGAGCCCCACCAACCCCGCGCACTCGGCGGCGGTCCTGAGCCGCTGCACGGCCTGGTCGCGGGCGGACTGCTGCTGCTGCCACGCCGACCCGGCCGGCGGCTGCTCGTACTGTGCGGCCATGGCGGCGTCGACGGTGTGCGGCGTCGCCCCGCGGGCCTCGGCCGCGGCCCGCGCCTGGCGGGCGGGCTCGCTCTGCCAGGACGCCTCACCCGCGGCGTCGGTCACCTCGTCGACGGGGGTCGGCGGCGCGGGGGCCGCGGGCGGCAAGGCGGGCCGCGCGGTCTTCTGCTGCACCTCCGCCCGTCCGGCGGGCCGCTGCTGGGCGGCGGCCCGCTTCTCCGCGGCGACCGCGTCAAGGCGGGCGAGGAAGGCGGCTGGGGCGCCGTTCTCGGCGGCGGCGGCCCGGATCTTGGCGAACTGGTGCGGGTTGTCCGCGCGGGCCGCCTCGGCGAGGTAGTCGCGGCGCGGTGCCGGCTGCTGCCGGGGCTGCTGCCGGGGCTGCTGCCGGGGCTGCTGCTCCCACGGGCCCGGCTCGGCGCGCTGCGCTTGGCGCGGCTGCTGCTGGCCCCCGCCCTTCTGCCGGCCCGCCCGGCGCTGCTCCCGCTCGGAGTTCCGCTGCTCCCGCTCGGCGCGGTGCTCCTCCGTGGGCTCCGAGTGGTGCCGGTCCCCGTCGTCGATACTGCGCCCATCCACGGGGATCATGAACAGGGTGAACAACAGGTACTTCAAGGCCGCGCTCTGGGCCTTGTTGGTGGCCTTGTCTGCGAAGTCGTTTGCTTCGCCTGGCACTTCGGCGGTGAGGCAGTCACCCGCGGGTCCGTAGACGTGGTAGCGCATGGTGATGTTGACGTGCGTCATTTTCTCGCCGCGGCGCTCGGCGCGGTGGTCGGCGATGCTCGGCAGGATGAACAAACCGTGGGCCCGCATCGGCCCGGCCATCGCCGACATGGCGTCGTCGACTCCGCGGAAGCGGTATCGCTGCTGTTGGTTCTCCTTCTCCTTGGCAACGGGCATCACGTCGCGCATGACGGCGGCGATGGCGGCGAACACGCGGGGCGTGTCGGTCGGGGTGCCCGCCGGGGCGGGCTGGTAGATCGGGGACGCAACCGCAGGGGTCAGGGCCGGGGGGTTGGGCAGGGGGAGGGGGAGGGTGGTGACGGTCATGTCGTTCTCCGGGGTGTGACCCGGAGGGGGCCGGAACGCCCCCTCCGGGGGCGGGCTACGGGGTGGTCTTGTGACGGATCAGGGCGGCGAGCCGCATCAGGCGGGTCGCGAGGGTGACCGCCTCATCGGCGGTCACGATGTCGTCGACTCCGCCCACCGGCGGCGCCAGGGCGGCGAGGGCGTCGCGGGTGCCGTCCGCCTCCGCGGCGCGCATCGCCCGGATGTGGTCCGGGGTCGTCGGGCACACGACGGCCATGTCCAGGCACAGGACGGTGCCGGCATGCGCGGACAGCAGGGCCCCGACGATGCCCGGGTTCTCCGCGTAGGCGATGGCGAGGGCGTCCAGGGTCTCGTCGACGGCCCGGCCGTGGGGGATGCGGACGGCGTCGTCGCCGTGGGTGAGCTGTACCGGGGGGATCATGCGGCCACCTCATCGGGGAGGTCGACGGCGGCGGCGGGGCGCAGGGTGCCGGTGCGGGCGTCGTACGTCGTCGGGCGCGTCCAGTCGGCGTCGGGCCGGAAGCGCTTGATGAACCGGCCGGCGGCGGTGAACTCCTCGGCGGACGCGCTGATCGGGGCTCCCTCGGCGCCGATCAGGTACACCCACCACCCGCGGCGGGGCCGGCCGGTGCCGTCGTCCAGGACGACGGGGGCGAGGGTGATGCCGCGGGTGCCGGGCACGATCGCGTCGAGCTGACGGGCGATCACCCCCGCCCGCAGGGTGGCCTTCTGGTCGGCGGCGGACGGCGCGGTGCGCACCGGGGCAACCGCGGTGGGGAGTTGCAAGGTAGGCTGGTCGTCGTGCATGGCAGTCTCCTTCGGGGTCTGCTGGGGCCGTCCGGGTCGTGTCCGGGCGGCCCTGTTTTCGTGTCAGGCGGCGGCCGGCGCGGTGCGCGCGGCCTGGTCGAGTCGGCGGACGATGTCCTCGTGCTCGGGGGAGAGTCGGCCGGCGGCGCGGTCGCGGGCGATCCGAAGCCGGGCCGCGTCGAGCACGGCGCGCGCCTCCCGGATCGCGCGGTCCCGGGGGATCACGTCGTCGCTCGTCACGGGCAGTCGCAGGTGGGCGTGGGGATGAGCAAGTCTTCGGGGGGCAGTCCGTAGGCGGCGCGCACGGCGGCGGCGACCCGGAGGGACGGGGCGCGGCGCCCGGTCACAAGTCGGTGGGCGGTGGAGACGGACACCCCGAGGCGTGCGGCGACGGCGGTGTAGTGGGTGTCCCCGTGGCCGGCGGCGGCGGCGAGGAGGCGGGTTCGGTCGTATCTGGGCATGGCGGTGGTTCCTGTCCCTCTCGACAGTCTGTCGTGCATGGCAGACATTACCACCAGTCTGTCATGCATGACAGACCCGGAAGGGGAGGCGCCCTCCGCTCCACGCCGCTACCCCGTTGACACCGTGCGTAGAGGGGCGCAGAATCGCAAGCCCGTTCGACATGCAAAGGTGCAGGTCAGGAGCGGGCGAGCCGAAGGGGGCCCGGTAGAGGTGTGCTCTGTCACGTCTGAAAGTCGCTCTGCCATGACAGACAGGCGCCGGATACTCTGCTGTCATGTCATCTGTGAAAAAGAGCCCCCCCGGCCCCGATGCCGCGAGCTTCGCCGCCTGGCTCTCCGGCGCCCTCGCCGACCGCGGCTTCGACATGACCCCCCAGGGAAGCGGGCGCCGTCGCTTCGCCGCCCTCGCGGGCATCAGCGAGTCCACGGTGGGCCGCATCCTCCGAGCGGCCCAGACCCCCCACCCCGGAAGCTTCCGCGCCATCGCCGAAGCCCTGTCGGCGACCGGCCGGCCCGTCACCATCGGGCATGTCATGGTCGCCGCAGGTTGGGCCACCGCCGAAGAGCTGGGAGCAGTCGAAGCCCCCCGGGGCCGCCTGACCTTCGACGAAGCAGCCGACGAACTTGGCATTCCTCGCACGCCGCGCGCCCGCGCGGCCCTCAGATCGATGACAGAAGCGCTCCGCGACCCCCACGAGGGAGAAGCGGAGCAGTAGCCACAGGAGGTCACCATGCCCGCGCGCACCGCCGTATCCCCCGTCCGCTACTGGATCACCGCCGCGGCCCTGGCCATCGGAGTGGCGCTCACCCTCGTGGGGGTAGCACGGGCCAGTGCAGGGGTCGCGTGGACAGGTCCCCCCCTGATCGTCGCCACCCTCACCCCCCTGTGCCTCTGGCACATCCGGCACGAGCGTGCCGCCGCGTGGGCCATCGCCGTCGACCACCTCGCCCGCGGACTCCGCACCGCGCCGACCGTCCCGCCCGACCCGCACCGCGCCGACTGCATCGTCCACGGCGCCGACTGCACCACGACCACCACGTCCACACAGGAGAAGAGGAAAGCATGACCGCAGACGAGGTCCCGGCCACGCTCCGGGGCTCATACGACGACCCCGAAAATTGGGAGCCGTGGATTGCGTACATCAGAGTATCGACGTGGAAAGAGGAGAAAATTAGCCCGGAATTGCAGGAATCCGCAATACGGGCATGGGCCAAGCGTACGCGCCGCCGAATCATCGACGTGGTCACAGACCCAGACGCGACGGGCCGAAACTTCAAACGCAAAATCATGGTCTGTATTCACCGTGTGGAAGCGCGGGAAGCGTACGGGATCGCAGTATGGAAATTCTCGCGCTTCGGACGACATGATCACGGCATCGCCATCAACCTGGCGCGCCTTGAGAATGCCGGAGGCCAACTGGCCTCGGCAACGGAAGACGTAGACGTAAGCACGGCCGTAGGCCGCTTCAATCGCGGAATCCTATTCAAGCTCGCCGTATTCGAATCCGAACGAGCGGGGGAAATGTGGAAGGACACACATCAATGGCGCCGGGCACACGGCCTCCCCGCCACCGGAGGAAAGCGCATGGGCTACATCTGGCATCCACGGCGGATACCGGACCCCAATTCCCCCGGACGCTGGATTATCCAGGATGAGCGATACCAGATAGAAGAAAGCGCCCGACCGCACATAGAAGCCCTATACGACAGGAAAATTGGCCTATCGACCGGGGTCCCCGAAGGGTATGGCTCGCTTTCCGGGTGGCTAAATCGACTCGGATACCGTACCGGCACCGGGGCAATGCTCCAGGCCAACACCCTGCGCGCCTACATGCTCGCGGGCTTCGCTGCTGGACTCCTTCGAGTACACGACCCCTCATGCGGCTGTGAATACTCCGCAAACGGAAGCACCTGCACGAATTGGATACACATTGACGGAGCGCATGAGGGGATCATTACCCCCGAGACCTTTGAGAGATTCCAAGAACACGCGCAATCCCGCCGAAAAATGCCCGTGCGCGCCCGAAGTCCGAAATACACACTCACTGGTCTCGTGCGTTGTGGCGAATGCCGCGGCGAAGGCGGGATCACATCCGTAAAGCGGGCCGCCGGACGGGTATACGGCTACGCATACCAGTGCTCTACCCGTAGCCGATCGGGCGGCACCGTGTGTAGCTCTGGGATGTGGATACACCGGTACGTCGTCGAGGACGAAGTACTCGCCTGGCTCCGCCGCAAGGTGGCCGACGACATCGACGCCGCCCCGGCCACCCCGATCGAAACCCCGACCTGGGACGGCGAGCGCGAGCGCGAGCGCGCGGCACGCGAGCGGGACCGCCTCCAGGCCGAGCACACGCAGATCGAAGGCGCCCTCGCGCGCCTCGCCGCTGACAAAGCGCTCAAACCAACCTCGTATCCGGCAGGAACCTTCGAAGCCGCGCAGGGACACCTACTCAGGCAGCACCAGGAGATAAAGGAAGCGCTCGAAGCCGCGGCGGCCGTCGCCGCGGCACCCCGGCGCGCCGACTACGCACCGATCGCTGGCCGGCTTGTTGAGCTGTGGGAGGTGATGAGCGACGCAGAGAGGAACTTCCTGCTGCGGAAGGTCGTGCGCCGCGTCGTCTGCACCCGCGGAGCGATGGGCACCAAGGGGGTAGCAGGGAGCGGGCAGACCAGGGTGGCCGTGCACGCAGTCTGGGACCCCGACCCGTGGGCCGCGGAGTCCTGAGGGACGATGCTTACTGAGCGTATCCATTGGTTTTACAGCATTTGTTGCTGGACGAGTGCGCCGAGTTCGGCGGGCACGTCCTCGACGCCCTGCGGCAACCGCTGGAGTCCGGCCGGGTGGTCATCGCCCGTAGCGCGGGGGCGGTCCGCATGCCGGCGACGTTCACCATGGTGCTCGCCGCCAACCCCTGCCCCTGCGGACGGTTCGGCCAGCGGGGCGCCGGCTGCGAGTGCCCCTCGTCCGTCGTCCGGCGCTACCAGGCCCGGTTGTCCGGGCCGCTGCTGGACCGGGTCGACCTGCGGGTCCGGGTCGAGGCGGTGACCCGGGCCGAACTCGCCGCCGTGGGGGAACGCGGCGAGTCCACCCGGACGGTCGCCGAGCGGGTGCGCGGGGCCAGGGAGCGGGCCGCCGCCCGGTACGCGGACACCCCCTGGCGGACCAACGGGCAGGTTCCCGGCCATGAGCTGCGCACCCGGTGGCGGGCCGGGCCGGGTGCCCTGGACGAGGCCGAGCAGCGGTTGGAGCAGGGGCTGCTCACCGCCCGCGGCCTCGACCGGGTGCTCCGGGTCGCTTGGACCGTGGCCGACCTCGCGGGCCACGACCGGCCGGACGCCGCCGACACGGCGCTCGCGCTCCAGCTGCGCACCGGCACCGCGGTCGGCCGCCCCCGCGTCCTCGGGGGCCGGTGATGACGGCGGACGCCGAGCGACGGGCACGGGCGGCCCTGACCCGGGCGATCGAACCGGGCGACGAGGTCGGCGGCGGTTGGCTGCGGCGGTACGGAGCGGTGGAGGTCGCCCGCCGGCTCGCCGGCACCGGCGACCCCCTGCCCGGGGTCTCGGCCCGGCGCTGGACCGGGTTGCGGTCCCGGGCCGAACGGATGTCCCCCGAGGCGGACCTGGCCCTGGCCCGGGGAGCTGGCATCCGCTTCCTGTGCCCCGGCGACCCGGAATGGCCCGCCCAACTCGACGACCTCGGGGACGCCCGCCCGATCGGCCTCTGGGTGCGCGGTACGCCGGACCTCCGGCTGTGGGCCCTGCGTTCGGTGGCCGTGGTGGGTGCCCGGGCCTGCACCGAGTACGGCGCGCACGTCGCCGCCGGGCTCGCCGCCGACCTCGCGGCCCGGGGCTGGATCGTCGTCTCCGGCGGGGCTTACGGCATCGACGGCGCCGCCCACCGGGGCACCCTCGGCCGCGGCGGCGCCACCGTGGCGGTGTTGGCCTGCGGCCTCGACCGGACCTACCCGCCGGGGCACCGCGCCCTGCTCGACCGGATCGCCGAACAGGGTTTGCTGGTGGGCGAGTTGCCGCCGGGCGACCATCCCACCGCCCGTCGTTTCGTCCTGCGCAACCGGGTGATCGCCGCGCTCACCCGGGGCACCGTCGTCGTCGAGGCCGCCGTCCGCAGCGGGGCCCTGGCCACGGCCCGCCGCGCCGGACGGCTCGGCCGGGCGGTGATGGGCGTACCGGGTCCGGTGACGAGCGCGCTGTCCGAAGGCGTCCACGAACTCCTGCGGGACCAGGCCGTTCTGGTCAACGACGCGGCCGAGGTGATCGAACTCGTCGGTGCCATGGGCGAACTCGCGCCCCCGCGGCGCGGTCCCGTGGTGCCCAGGGACCTGCTGGCCTCCGCCGCGGAGCAGGTCCTCGCCGTCCTGCCGGCCCAGGGCGCCCGCCATCCGCGGGACATCGCCCGGGCCGCGGCGACCACCGAGGACGAGGCGATCGGCCGGTTGTACGAGCTTCACTCCCTGGGGTTCGTCGAACGACACGGCGACGGCTGGCAGTTGACACGCCGAATGCGGGACGGTCCCGATCGCGCCCGGCACGGAGCGTGAGGGCCGGGCCGGGGATCACCCACAGGCGTGCCGTGACCATGTGAATCAAGGACGGAGGAGGAAGACCGAGCGTCACCCAGAGCGACGCTCGCGCCCCGCTCGGGCCACCAACGGAACGTATCTGCGCACAGATGATCCCAGAGCCTTCGCACACCGCGACACTCCAGTCACGCTACGCTCACAAGGATTCCCACCCAGTTCACGGCAGAACGGCACAAGGCGACGAATGCCCCAGCACACTTCTGGGTCCGACCGGGCAGCTGCTCCCCCCGCTGCCCACGGGAGCGTGCGGCCTCCCGCCCCTTCGACGCTCGACGAGTTGTGGAGGTCGTACAAGGAGACGGGGGACGACCGGCTGCGCGAGCAGCTGATCCTGCACTACTCGCCGCTGGTCAAGTACGTCGCCGGCCGGGTGAGCGTGGGATTGCCGTCCAACGTGGAGCAGGCGGACTTCGTGTCCTCCGGGGTCTTCGGGCTGATCGACGCGATCGAGAAGTTCGACATCGAACGGTCGATCAAGTTCGAGACCTATGCGATCACCCGCATCCGTGGCGCGATGATCGACGAGTTGCGCGCCCTGGACTGGATCCCCCGGTCGGTCCGGCAGAAGTTCCGCAACGTGGAACGCGCCTACGCCGCCCTGGAGGCCCAACTCCGGCGCACCCCCACCGAAGGCGAGGTGGCCGCCGAGATGGGCATCCCCCTGGAGGAACTGCACGGCGTCTTCAGTCAGTTGTCCCTCGCCAATGTGGTCGCCCTGGAGGAACTGCTGCACGTCGGCGGCGAGGGCGGCGGCAGCCTCAGCTTCATGGACACCCTGGAGGACACGGCAGCCGACAACCCGGTCGAGATCGCCGAGGACCGCGAGCTGCGCCGCTTCCTCGCCCGTGCCATCAACACCTTGCCCGACCGCGAGAAGACGGTCGTCACCCTCTACTACTACGAGGGCCTCACCCTGGCCGAGATCGGTCTGGTGCTCGGAGTCACCGAGAGCAGGGTCAGCCAGATCCACACCAAGTCCGTCCTCCAGCTCCGCGCCAAACTGGCCGGATTCGGTCGCTGACCGCGCCCCCGTCCCCGCCCGCCGCCACGAGGCCCCCGGGGGGCCTCGGCGACGTGCCGAAGGGGGACACGGACTCCCCTGTCGGCCGGGGCGTCCGTAGAGTGGAGGGGTGCCAAGGATTCGAGCGGCCTCCGTGGCCGAGCACCGTTCGATGCAGCGTGCCGCCCTGCTGGACGCCGCGCGGTCCCTGTTGTCCGAAGGGGGAACGGAAGCCCTGACCTTCCCCGCCCTCGCCGAGCGCACCGGACTCGCCCGGTCCTCGGTGTACGAGTACTTCAAGTCGCGCGCGGCCGTGGTCGAGGAACTGTGCGCGGTGGACTTCCCGGTCTGGGCCGCCGAGGTCGAGGGCGCGATGGCGCTCGCCGAGGGCCCCGAGGGCAAGATCGAGGCGTATGTGCGCCGCCAGCTCGACCTGGTCGGGGACCGGCGGCACCGGGCCGTCGTCGCGATCTCCGCGAGCGAGCTCGACGACGGGGCGCGGGAGAAGATCCGCGCCGCCCACGGCGGGCTGGTGACGATGCTCGCCGAAGCCCTGCGCGACACAGGCCACGACCAGCCGCGGCTCGCGGCGATGCTCCTCCAGGGCATCGTCGACGCGGCGGCCCGCCGGGTCGAGTTCGGCGCGGTGGAGGACCCCACCGAGATCGCGGACGCCGCGGTCGCCATGGCCCTGCGCGGCATCCGGGGCTGACCCCCTCCGGCGCCCGGGCCCGTCCCGGGCGGCGCTGCCGGTCACCCCGCGGGCCGGGAGGCGACGGGCACCGGCGGAGCCAGGGGCAGCAGCCGCGGCGCGGCCCCGCGCAGCAGGTGCGGCGCGAGGATCGACAGCGGGTCGAGGTAGCTCCGCTCCCGGCGCAGCCCCCAGTGCAGGCACGGATCGGGGCAGTGCGAACCGGTCGGCTCCAGGCGCCCGAGGACGTCCCCGGGCGCCACGCGGTCACCGCGCCGCACCTCGGGCCGCACCGGTTCGTGGGTGAGGCGCAGCGGCGGGGTGCCCGTGCCGCTCAGCTCCACGACGACCACGCCCCGGCCCGCGACCGGCCCGGCGTGCACCACCCGACCCGGGGCCACGGCCCGCACCGCCGCACCCGCCGCCGCGGAGAGGTCCACCCCGCGATGGCCCGCCGCGTACGGGGTGGGCGGCGGCTCCCAGCCCCGCACGACCCGGGGGCGCGGCGCCAGCGCCCAGGCCACCGCCACCACGGGCACCCCGGCCGCCGCCGGGCTCCCGGCGGGCCCGTCCCCGGAACCCGCCGCCCGCCCGTCGTGGGTCGGGCCCGCCGACCCCGGGGCGTCCGTGGTGCCGGCGAGGCCGAAGGCCCCGGTAGGCGGCGCGGGCGGCGGCCCCGTGACCACTCCCGCCCCGACCGGGACGAGCAGGACCGCCAGTGCCGACGCGGCGAGCGCTCCCCTCCCGATCCGCCCCGCCCCAGCCGTGAACCGCGGCCGTGCCCCTCGATCACCGCTCCGTCGCCCGCACCGACGCATGCCCCTACCCCCGATCCGCCGTGCCCGACACGCCCGTGCCGCGTGCTCCGTGGGCCCGCCGCCCGAACAGGGCACCCGTGCCGAAGAGGGCGCCGGGCCGCCCCTTCACGGTGCCGCTTCGACACGTTCCGTGGGGCGACGGCGGACGATCTGTGGACAACCCGCCGGTTGTGGACAGGGGCGTCACCCGGAAGGTTCAGGGTCCCGTACACTTTCTGTGGCGACCCGGGTCACCGGGTCGACTTCGCACGCCCCGACATCCGCCCCCGCAGTGTGGCGGTGTCCGCGCCCCTCGGTCCTTCGTGGCACGGCGCACCGGGGCGTCAGGCGCGTCCGCCGTCCGGCGGACGCGACAACCGAGTACCAAGGAGAACACGGCCATGGCCGTCGTCACGATGCGGGAGCTGCTGGAGAGCGGCGTCCACTTCGGTCACCAGACCCGTCGCTGGAACCCGAAGATGAAGCGCTTCATCTTCACCGAGCGCAACGGCATCTACATCATCGACCTGCTCCAGTCGCTGTCGTACATCGACCGCGCCTTCGAGTTCGTCAAGGAGACCGTCGCCCACGGCGGCACGGTCATGTTCGTCGGCACCAAGAAGCAGGCGCAGGAGGCCATCGCCGAGCAGGCCACCCGCGTCGGCATGCCCTTCGTCAACCAGCGCTGGCTGGGCGGCATGCTCACCAACTTCTCGACCGTCTACAAGCGTCTGCAGCGGCTCAAGGAGCTGGAGCAGATCGACTTCGAGGACGTCGCCGCGTCCGGTCTGACCAAGAAGGAACTCCTCGTGCTCTCGCGCGAGAAGGCCAAGCTGGAGAAGACCCTCGGCGGTATCCGCGAGATGCAGAAGGTGCCCAGCGCCGTCTGGATCGTGGACACCAAGAAGGAGCACATCGCCGTCGGCGAGGCCCGCAAGCTGAACATCCCGGTCGTCGCGATCCTGGACACCAACTGCGACCCCGACGAGGTCGACTACAAGATCCCGGGCAACGACGACGCGATCCGCTCCGTCACGCTGCTCACCCGGGTGATCGCCGATGCCGTCGCCGAGGGCCTCATCGCCCGCTCCGGCGTCGCCACCGGTGACTCGAAGCCGGGCGACAAGGCCGCCGGCGAGCCGCTCGCCGAGTGGGAGCGCGACCTGCTCGAGGGCGAGAAGAAGGCCGACGAGGCCGCTCCGGCCGAGGCCCCCGCCGCCGAGCCGGCCGCGGAGACCCCCGTCGCCGAGGCCCCCGCCACCGAGGCGCCGGCCGCCGAGGCCCCCGCCGCCGAGCAGGGCTGACCCACCCGGCCGAGGATCTGAAGGGCGCACGGCGGGGCGGGAGGGCACACCTCCGCCCCGCCGTCACCCGCCCTCCGGATCCGGACCCGCGCGGCGGTCCCGACCCCTCGGCCGTCGACCGTCCGCAGGTCCTCGATCTCCCAGACTTCGAGAAAGATTTCAGACTCATGGCGAACTACACCGCCGCCGACGTCAAGAAGCTCCGCGAGCTCACCGGCGCCGGCATGATGGACTGCAAGAAGGCTCTCGACGAGGCCGACGGCAACGTCGAGAAGGCCGTGGAACTGCTCCGCGTCAAGGGCCAGAAGGGCGTCGCCAAGCGTGAGGGCCGCTCCGCCGAGAACGGCGCCGTGGTCTCCGTCATCGCCGACGACAACACCTCCGGGGTCATCCTGGAGCTGAAGTGCGAGACGGACTTCGTCGCCAAGGGCGAGAAGTTCCAGGCCGTCGCCAACGCGCTGGCCGCACACGTCGCCGCCACCTCGCCGGCCGACATCGAGGCCCTGCTGGCCTCCGAGATCGAGCCCGGCAAGACCGTGCAGGCGTACGTGGACGAGGCCAACGCCAACCTCGGCGAGAAGATCGTCCTCGACCGCTTCGCGCAGTTCTCCGGCGCCTACGTCACCGCGTACATGCACCGCACCATGCCCGACCTGCCCCCGCAGATCGGCGTCCTGGTCGAGCTGGACGCGCCGAACGCCGAGGTCGCCAAGGGCATCGCGCAGCACATCGCCGCCTTCGCGCCGAAGTACCTCGCCCGCGAGGACGTCCCGGCCGAGGTCGTCGAGGCCGAGCGCCGCGTCGCCGAGGAGACCACCCGCAACGAGGGCAAGCCCGAGGCGGCCATCCCGAAGATCGTCGAGGGTCGCGTCAACGGCTTCTACAAGGAGGCCACCCTCCTGGGGCAGTCGTACGCGCTCGACGCCAAGAAGTCCGTCCAGCAGGTCCTGAACGAGGCCGGTGTCACCCTGAAGCGCTTCTCGCGCATCAAGGTCGGCATCTGAGTCCCTACCGCGATCGCCCGTAGACCCCGCTAGGGTCTACGGGGTCGCCCGCGTACGAACCGCGTACGCGACGGAGGACCGCAGATCTGACGAGGAGGCCATTGCCGCGCACGGGTTGCCACCACACCCACCGGCAATGGCCTTCTTCGCATGTGCACCACGAGGAGAACCCATGACCACCCAGGCCGGGACCGGCGAGAAGGACGCGAAGAGCGCGAGAAGCGACGGCGGCACGGCCGCCGGGCGGTTCATGTTGAAGCTTTCCGGCGAGGCGTTCGCCGGCGGCGGGGGGCTGGGCGTCGACCCCGACGTGGTGCACAAGATCGCCCGGGAGATCGCCGCGGTGGTCCGTGACGGCTTCCAGATCGCCGTCGTCATCGGCGGCGGCAACTTCTTCCGGGGCGCGGAACTCCAGCAGCGCGGGATGGACCGTGCCCGTTCGGACTACATGGGCATGCTGGGCACCGTGATGAACTGCCTCGCCCTCCAGGACTTCCTGGAGAAGGAGGGCATCGACTCCCGGGTGCAGACCGCCATCACCATGGCGCAGGTGGCCGAGCCGTACATCCCGCTGCGGGCCGTGCGCCACCTGGAGAAGGGCCGGGTCGTCATCTTCGGCGCCGGCATGGGCATGCCGTACTTCTCCACCGACACCACGGCCGCCCAGCGGGCCCTGGAGATCGACGCCGAGGCCCTGCTCATGGGGAAGAACGGCGTGGACGGGGTCTACGACTCCGACCCGAAGGCCAACGCGGACGCGGTGAAGTTCGACTCCCTCGGCTACGGCGAGGTCATCACCCGGGACCTGAAGGTCGCCGACGCCACCGCGATCACCCTGTGCCGCGACAACCGGCTGCCCATCCTCGTGTTCGAGTTGCTCGCGGAGGGCAATATCGCACGCGCGGTCAAGGGTGAGAAGATCGGCACCCTGGTCGGCGAGCAGCACGCCGGAGCCTGACCGCCCCCGAGCCGACCCCCGGTCCGTGCCCACCGAGGGCGCCGCCACCGGGTTCCCCTCGGGGGGCGAGTGGCACGGACAGGGGATGGACAAAGCCCTGACGGTCGGACACCGTGCAGGGGACAGACGCGACGCGGCCGGCCCCACCACCGGAGCTGGGCCTACTCAAGACACGCAGGAGCAAGTGGTGATCGAAGAGACCCTCCTCGAAGCCGAGGAGAAGATGGAGAAGGCCGTCGTGGTCGCCAAGGAGGACTTCGCCGCGATCCGCACCGGGCGTGCGCACCCGGCGATGTTCAACAAGATCGTGGCGGACTACTACGGCGCGATGACGCCGATCAACCAGCTCGCCTCGTTCTCGGTGCCCGAACCGCGCATGGCCATCGTGACCCCGTTCGACAAGAGCGCGCTGCGCAACATCGAGCAGGCGATCCGGGACTCGGACCTCGGCGTCAACCCGAGCAACGACGGCAACATCATCCGGGTGACCTTCCCGGAGCTCACCGAGGAGCGCCGCCGCGACTACATCAAGGTCGCCAAGGGCAAGGCGGAGGACTCCAAGATCTCGATCCGCTCCGTGCGCCGCAAGGCCAAGGAAGCGATCGACAAGTTCGTCAAGGACGGCGAGGTCGGCGAGGACGAGGGCCGCCGCGCCGAGAAGGACCTGGACGACACCACCTCCAAGTACGTCGCCCAGGTGGACGAGCTGCTGAAGCACAAGGAAGCCGAGCTGCTCGAAGTCTGATGAACGACTCTTCCTGGGGAGCGTCCTCGCGGGCCGGGCACGCGGGACCGGGGCTCCCGACCGATCAGCGACCCGGCCACGGGCCGTCCCAGGACCACGGGTCCGGCCAGGGGTACGGCAGCGGTGTCCTCCCGCCGCGGGCCGCCCCCGCGGGACCCGTCGCGGACGCCCGGGGAGCGGCCCTGCTGCCCCCCGAGGCGCCCGCCGCCCCCCGCCCCGCCCCGGTCTCCGGCCCGCCGTCCCCCGTCGGTGGCGGTCGAGCGGCGGCGCCGGCCGTCCCTGCGTACGATGCGCATGACCTCGTGCGGTCGGGGCGGACCCAGCCCATGCCGGTCGTGCCCGTCGACGACGCGGGGTCACAGGGCCGGGGCACCGCTTCGCCGGGCGGCGTCCCGCAGGAACCCGGTGCCGACCGGGGCCAGCACCGGACGGCGCCGCGGATGCCACAGGAGCCCATGCCCAACGCCCCCCAGACGCCCCCCGCCCCGCAGAAGAAGAGCGCGGGACGGGACCTGGGCGCCGCCATAGGGGTCGGGCTGGGGCTCGGTGCGGTGATCGCCGCCTCGCTGTTCGTGGTGAAGGCCGTGTTCGTCGGGGTGCTCGTCGTCGCGGTCGTCGTCGGCCTGTGGGAGCTGACCAGCCGGCTGAAGGAACGCAAGGGCATCGACGCCCCGCTCGTTCCGCTCGTGGCCGGAGGCACCGCGATGGTCGTCGCCGGGTACGCGGGCGGTGCCCGGGGAGCCTGGGCGGCTACCGCGCTCACCGCGCTCGCGGTCCTGGTGTGGCGGATGGCCCGGCCTCCGGACGGCTACCTCAGGGACGTGACGGCGGGGGTCTTCGCGACCTTCTACGTCCCGTTCCTGGCGACGTTCGTGGCGCTGCTCCTCACCGCGGACGACGGGGCCTGGCGGGTGCTGACCTTCCTGGTGCTGACCGTCGTCAGCGACACCGGCGCCTACGCGGTCGGCTGGCGGTTCGGCACGCACAAGCTCGCACCGCGGATCAGCCCGGGAAAGACCCGCGAGGGGCTCTTCGGGGCCATCGGCTTCGCGACGGTCGCGGGTGCGCTGTGCATGGAGTTCCTGATCGACGGCGGCTCCTGGTGGCAGGGACTGCTGCTGGGCCTCGCGGTGGCGGTCAGCGCCACCCTGGGCGACCTCGGCGAGTCCATGATCAAGCGGGACCTCGGCATCAAGGACATGGGCACCCTGCTGCCCGGTCACGGCGGCATCATGGACCGGCTGGACTCGCTGCTGCCCACCGCCCCGGTGGTGTGGCTGCTGCTGGTGGTTTTCGTCGGATCGGGCTGATGCCCGGATGCACAGCATCCGACCTGCGGGAACGAAGTGAAGGGGCCCGCCGTCCTCCGGACGGCGGGCCCCTTCGTCGTTCGTGTTCCTGCGCCACCGGCACGAGCCGGGTTCAGCGCTTCTTGGTCTTCCGCCGTTGTCGCGGCGTCCAGTCCCCGCGGTGCAACTGGCACCGGGAGTAGCCGACCATCGCGGGGTTCCCACAGGGCCTTCCCGTCGTGGTCCGTGTCGATCCGCATCTGACCTGATAGCCCACGGTCCTCTCCCGTTCCTCTCGCGAGCGCTGCGGACGAAGTGAGACGGACACATCCTTGCCCGTGCCGCGCGGGGTACGGGGGAGGAAGGCCCCGATCGTCCGGTTCCCGGGCCTTTGCGGCCGGATCCGGCGGGGCGCAGCGGGGCTCGCGGGCGGGCGGGGGAGGCCGTCGCGACTGCGCCCCGGGCCACCCCCGCCGGTCTGCGACACTGGATGCACCATGCCCAAGCCCGGAGAACTCACTTTCGTCGCGCCCCGCGGAGCCAAGCGGCCCCCGCGGCACCTCGCCGACCTCTCGCCCACCGAGCGCAAGGAAGCCGTCGCCGCCATCGGCGAGAAGCCGTTCCGCGCCAAGCAGCTCTCGCAGCACTACTTCGCGCGGTACGCGCACGACCCCGCGCAGTGGACGGACATCCCCAGCGGCGCCCGCGACCGCCTCCGGGACGCGCTGCTGCCGGAGCTGATGTCCGTGGTGCGCCACATCAGCTGCGACGACGACACCACCCGCAAGACCCTGTGGCGCCTGTTCGACGGGACCCTGGTCGAGTCGGTGCTGATGCGGTACCCGGACCGGGTCACCATGTGCATCAGCTCCCAGGCGGGGTGCGGGATGAACTGCCCGTTCTGCGCCACCGGCCAGGCCGGGCTGGACCGCAACCTGTCGACCGCCGAGATCGTGCACCAGATCGTGGACGGGGTGCGCGCGCTGCGCGACGGGGAGATCCCGGGCGGGCCCGCCCGGCTGTCCAACATCGTCTTCATGGGCATGGGCGAACCGCTGGCCAACTACAACCGGGTCGTCGGCGCGATCCGCCGGCTGACCGACCCGGAGCCGGACGGACTCGGGCTCTCCCAGCGCGGGATCACCGTCTCCACGGTCGGCCTGGTCCCGGCGATCCACCGGTTCGCCGACGAGGGCTTCAAGTGCCGCCTCGCGATCTCCCTGCACGCCCCCGACGACGAGCTGCGGGACACCCTGGTGCCGGTCAACACCCGGTGGAAGGTCCGCGAGGTCCTCGACGCGGGCTGGGAGTACGCCGAGAAGTCCGGTCGTCGCGTCTCCATCGAGTACGCCCTGATCAGGGACATCAACGACCAGGCGTGGCGCGGCGACCGGCTCGGTCGACTGCTCAAGGGCAAGCGGGTGCACGTCAACCTGATCCCGCTGAACCCGACGCCCGGTTCGAAGTGGACGGCCTCCCGCCCCGAGGACGAGAAGGCCTTCGTGGAGGCGATCGCCGCCCACGGCGTGCCGGTCACCGTCCGGGACACCCGCGGCCAGGAGATCGACGGTGCCTGCGGGCAGCTGGCCGCATCCGAACGTTAGAGCGGTAGTCTTGTCCCGTACGCCCGCATAGCGGACCGTACGGGCGAGCCGTTCGCGCCAACCGCGGTCCGGTTCGTGCGTGGTCCCGTCGGGTCCGTACGCCCCGTTCACGACGACAACTGCATTTTCCGACAGGGGAGCGCCACAGCGCTGAGAGTGCGGCAGCCGGTTCCACCGGTGGGCCGCAGACCCTCTGAACCTCGCCCGGGTCATTCCGGGTAGGAAGTTCGGTCACCACTCAAGCTGTTGCGCCCTGCCCGCGCCCCGCCCCGGGGCGGCGGGCGGGGCCGCGTCTCTTCCTGGTCCCGCTCCAGGAGGAACATCACGTGAGCACCACCAAGAAGGCCACCGCCGCCGCCCTCGCGGCCGGACTGGGGCTCGTCACCCTCACCGCCTGTGCCGAGAGCGGCACCGACGCCCACGGCGGCGGTGCGAAGACGGTCACCCTGGTCAGCCACAGCTCCTTCGCCGTCTCCAAGGAGGTCTGGGAGGAGTTCGAGAAGGAGTCCGGGTACCGGGTGAAGGTCCTGGAGGACGGCGACGCGGGCGTCGCCGTCAACAAGGCGATCCTCACCAAGGGCAACCCGCAGGGCGACGTCTTCTTCGGCATCGACAACACCCTGCTCTCGCGCGGCCTGGACAACGACCTCTTCGAGGCGTACGAGGCCAGCGGCGCGGACAGCGTGCTCCTCGCCAAGCGCCCGCTGCTCGACAAGCAGGACCGGGTCACCCTCGTGGACACCGGCGAGGTCTGCGTCAACTACGACAAGAAGTACTTCGCGGAGAAGGGCATCGAACCGCCGCAGACCTTCGACGACCTGGTCGAACCCGCCTACGAGGACCTCCTGGTGGTGGAGAACCCGGCCACCTCCTCGCCGGGCCTCGGCTTCCTGATGGGCACCGTCGCCCAGCAGGGCGGCGACCGGTGGCCCGACTACTGGAAGAAGCTGAAGGACAACGGCGTCAAGGTCGTCGACGGCTGGGACCAGGCGTACAACGAGGAGTTCTCCGGCTCCGCCGGCGGCAAGAAGGCCGGCGGGGACCGCCCGCTCGTGGTCTCCTACGCCTCCTCCCCGCCGGCCGAGGCCATCTACTCCGAGCCGCAGCCCGCCGATGCCCCCACCGGCGTCTCCACCGGCACCTGCTTCCAGCAGGCCGAGTACGCGGGGCTGCTCACCAACGCCGAGAACCCCGAGGGCGGCAAGGCCCTGCTGGACTTCCTCAGCGAGCGCACCTTCCAGGAGGACATGCCGCTGAACATGTTCGTCGACCCCGTGCACAAGGACGCCAAGGCCCCCGAGGACTTCGCCCGGTACGCGGTGGAGGTCCCCTCGCCGCACACCATGGACCCCGAGCGCATCGCCGACAACCGTGACCAGTGGGTCAAGCAGTGGACCTCGCTCGTGGTGAAGTGAGCACCGTGACCGAGCCGGCCCCCGGCGCCCCGCTCGACGGCGCCGTGCCCGGTGCCCCCCTGCCCGGGGGCACCGGCCCGTCCGCCCGGCCCCGCCCGGACCGGCGGGCCGCGGCGGTCCGGTGCGCGCTGATGGCCGTCCCGGTCGGGTTCTTCGCCCTGTTCTTCGCCTACCCGGTGACCGCGATCGTGACCCGGGGCCTGCGCCCGGACGGCGCCTGGCACCTCGGCGGCATCGGGGAGGTGCTGGGCCGGCCGGAGATCCGCGAGGTGCTGTGGTTCACCGGCTGGCAGGCCTTCGCCTCCACGGCCCTGACCCTGCTGATCGCGCTGCCCGGCGCCTACGTCTTCGCCCGGCTCGACTTCCCCGGCAAGCAGCTGCTGCGGGCCGTGGTCACCGTGCCCTTCGTCCTGCCCACCGTGGTCGCCGGCTCGGCGTTCCTGGCCCTGCTGGGACGCGACGGATTGCTGGAGCGCACGCTCGGACTGCGGCTCGACACCACCGTCTGGGCGATCCTGCTGGCGCACGTCTTCTTCAACTACGCGGTGGTGGTGCGCACCGTCGGCGGGCTCTGGGCCCAGCTCGACCCCCGACAGGAGGAGGCCGCCCGGGTGCTCGGCGCCTCCCGCTTCACGGCCTGGCGCACCGTCACCCTGCCGGCGCTGCGCCCCGCGGTCGCGGGCGCGGCCCTGATGGTCTTCCTCTTCACCTTCACCTCCTTCGGGGTCGTCCAGATCCTCGGCGGCCCTGGGTACGCCACCCTGGAGGTGGAGGTCTACCGCCAGACCTCCCAGCTCTTCGACCTCCCGGCCGCCGCCGTGCTCACCCTGGTGCAGTTCGCCGCGGTCGGACTGGTCCTCGCGGTGCACGCCTGGACGGTGCGCCGCCGGGAGAGCGGGCTGCGACTGGTCGACCCGGCCACCACCGCCCGCCGCCCACGGGGCGCCGGGCAACGGGCCCTGCTCACCGGGGTGCTCGCCACGGTCGCCGTGCTGGTGGTGCTCCCGCTCGGGGTGCTGGTGGCCCGTTCCTTCCAGGACTCCGAGGGCGCCTTCACCCTCGCCTACTACCGGGCGCTCACCTCGGCGGAGGGCGGCACCTTCCTGGTGCCGCCGATCAACGCCGTCGGCAACTCGCTGCTGTACGCGCTCGCCGCCACCGGCATCGCCCTGGTCGTCGGAGGGCTCGCCGCCGCGGCGCTGACCCGCCGGGCGGGGCGCCTGGTGCGCGGCTTCGACGCCCTGCTGATGCTGCCGCTGGGGGTGTCCGCGGTCACCGTCGGCTTCGGCTTCCTGATCACCCTCGACGAGCCGCCGCTCGACCTGCGGTCCTCCTGGTGGCTGGTGCCGCTGGCGCAGGCGCTGGTCGGGGTGCCGTTCGTGGTGCGCACCATGCTGCCCGTGCTGCGCTCCGTCGACGAACGGCTGCGGGAGGCCGCGGCCGTCCTCGGCGCCTCCCCGCTGCGCGCCTGGCGCGAGGTGGACCTGCCGCTGGTACGCCGCGCCCTGTTGATTGCCGCCGGCTTCGCCTTCGCCGTCTCGCTGGGCGAGTTCGGGGCCACCGTCTTCATCGCCCGCCCCGACGAACCGACCCTGCCGGTGGCCGTGGCCCGACTGCTGGGCCGCGCCGGTGAACTCAACTACGGCCAGGCCATGGCCCTCTCGACCCTGCTGATGGTGGTGTGTGCCGTGTCGCTGCTGCTCCTGGAACGCCTGCGGACCTCTTCTGCGGGGGAGTTCTGATGACGAAGGCCACGCCGTCCCCCGGACCGCACGCGGACCCGGCCGCCCTGCGACTGGACGGGGCCGGTGTGCGCTTCGGCGCGCGGACCGCACTGGACGCGGTCTCCCTCGACGTCGCCGAGCGCGAGATCGTCTGCGTCCTCGGCCCCAGCGGCAGCGGCAAGTCCACCCTGCTGCGGGCGGTCGCCGGGCTCCAGGAGCTGCACGCCGGGCGGGTGCTGTTCGGTGGCCGGGACCGCACCGGCACCCCCGCTCACCAGCGCGGGGTGGGCCTGATGTTCCAGGACCACCAACTCTTCGCCCATCGGGACGTCGGCGGCAACGTGGCCTTCGGGCTGCGCATGCACGGCGTCGGCCGCGAGGAACAGCGGTCCCGGGTGGCCGAACTGCTGTCCCTGGTGGGGCTGCCCGGGGCCGAGCGCCGGGCGGTCGCCTCGCTGTCGGGCGGTGAGCAGCAGCGGGTGGCCCTGGCCCGGGCCCTCGCCCCGAGCCCCCGACTCCTCCTGCTCGACGAGCCCTTGGGCCAGCTCGACCGCACCCTGCGCGAACGCCTGGTGGAGGAGCTCCGGGAGCTGTTCGCCGCCCTGGGCACCACGGTGCTCGCGGTGACCCACGACCAGGGGGAGGCGTTCGCCCTCGCCGACCGTGTGGTGGTGATGCGGGACGGCCGGGTGGCCCAGACCGGTACGCCGTCCGAGGTGTGGCAGCGTCCGGCGGACGCGTTCGTGGCCCGGTTCCTCGGGTTCGGCAACCTCGTCGAGGGGACGGTGTCCGGCACCGTCGCGGACACCCCCTGGGGCCGGGTGCCGGTGGCGGCGGGCGGCGCGCAGGGTCGGCGGACGGTCCTGGTCCGCCCCGCCGGGGTGCGGCTGGTTGCTCCCGGGACCGGGCTGGGCTGCGAGGTGGCCGCCCGTAGTTTCCGCGGCACCCACGTGGTGCTGCGGCTGAAGCCGGCGGACGCGCCCCCGTTGGAGGCGGTGTGCGGGGTGCGGGACGCGCCGGAGCCCGGCCGCCGGGTCGGGGTGGAGTTCGACCCGGCGGAGACCGTCGTCCTGGGCTGACCGCGCCCCGCCCCGGGCGTCAGCCCGTGACGGCGGCGGGGTCCATCCAGATGACCTCCCAGGTGTGGCCGTCGGGGTCGTCGAAGGAGCGGCCGTACATGGTCCCGTAGTCCTGGGGTTCGCCGGCCGGGGTGCCGCCGAGGGAGAGCGCGGTGTCGACGAGCCGGTCGACGTCGGCGCGGCTCTCGGCGCTCAGGCCCAGCAGGGCCTGGCTGGTCCGGTGGGCGTCGGCGATCTCCTTCTTGGTGAACTGGGCGTACCGCTCGTGGTCCAGGAGCATCAGCACGATGGCGTCGCTGATGACCACGCAGGCCGTGTGCTCGTCGGAGAACGTGGGGTTCAGCGAGTAGCCGAGGCCGGTGTAGAAGGTCTTCGACGCCTCCAGGTCCTTGACCGGAAGGTTGGGGAAGATCATCTGCTGGTACATGGTGTCCCTTTCCTGTGCCCCGAGGGGCGCTTCCGTGGTCGTGTGCGCCCTGTGCGGGAGCCTTGCGAGCCGTTCAAGGGGTAGACGGGGATGGCGGAGAGAACTCATCGCTCCGTGGCGAACTTCTTCGCGCCGGCGCGTGAGGAGCCATCCACCACCCGCGTACGAGCCGCGCGCCGGTGCCCTTCCACGGGCGTACCGACACGCCGGCCGCCCGTTCGTCAGCGGGCCAGGGGAGCCGCGGCGAGTTCCGCGATGACCCAGGTCAACGGCGCGAACAGGGCGCACAGGGCGGCGGCGCGCAGCGCGGCGGCCGTGCGCAGGGCCGCCACCGGCGCCCCCTGCCGCAGCAGGGCCGCGGTCACCGGCGCCCGGTCCTGTCGGGCCTCGACCGCGGCGAGGGCGAGCGCGGCCAGGGTGCACCCCACCACCAGCCCCGCGCCGAGGGCGCTCAACGGACCGGTGTCGGGCTCCGACCCGGTGTACAGGGTCGCCGCGGCGAAGGCGCCGGCGACGACCGCGCACACCACCCCGAGCGGACGGCCCACGCGCTGCGCCTCCCGTTGCAGCACCCGCCCCGCCAGCAGCCGGACGGCGCCCGGTCGCAGCGACTGGAGGGCCCGCCCGCAGAGGTGGACCAGACCGGGGCCGGCCAGCGCCAGCCCCACTGCGGTGAGCGCCCAGCCGACCAGCACGCTCAGCGAGCCGCCGACCAGCCCGCCGGGCAGTCGCAGCCCGGGGGAGGGCGCCGATCCGCCGGCGTACGCCTCGACGGCCAGGCCCGCTGCGAGCAGGGCCACGCCCCAGGGCAGGTCGCCGGGGGACCCGGCGTCGGGTGCGGCGCCCTCGGTGCCGTCGTCGTCATCGGCGTCGTTCGGGGCGCCCGCGTAGCTGGCCGGGCGCAGCAGCAGCGCGGCCGTGGTGGAGGCGGCGGCGGGCACCAGGGCGAGCAGGGTCAGCGTCCCGGCGAGGGGGAGGTCCCAGCCTGCGGCGAGCAACCCGGCGGCGGCGCCGGCGAACGGGAGGAGGTCGAGGTCCCCGCGCAGGTACAGGAAGAGGAGCAGGGCGAGGAGCGAGCCCGTGGTGGTGGCCGCGGCGGTGGACACCGCGGCGAGCGCCGCGCGACGGCCCGGGCCGAGCCCCACGGCGTCCAGTCCGGCGCGCGGGCGGGTCGCCGGATCGGTGCGGGCCACCGCCACTGCGAGGTACACGGTGGCGGCGAGCGGCGCGGCGCACCAGGCCAGCCGGAGCGAGGAGCCGAGGGCGGCGGCGGGGTGCCCCAGTGCGTAGCCGAAGGTGCACAGCAGCAGGAGCCCGGTGCCGGTGGCCGCGACGGTGACCAGGAGCCGGCGGGCCCAGACCGCGGGCCGGGCGCCCCGGGCTAGACGGAGAGCGAGCACGCGGCCCGGCCTTCCGTGCTGTCGGGCGCCGTGCGGGCGCTCCGGGACAGCCGTCCGTCGACCAGCAGCACGGACCGGTCGGCGAGGGCCGCGGTGTCCGGATCGTGGGTGGCGAGGACGACGGTGATGCCGTGCGAGCGGGCGGCGGCGGTCAGGGTGCGCAGGACGTGCGCGCGGTCGGCGCGGTGCAGGGGCGCGGTCGGCTCGTCCGCGAACACCACGGACGGTTCGCCGATCAGGGCCCGGGCGAACGCCACCCGCTGGCGTTGGGCCCGGTGCAGGGCGTGCGGCCGTTTGCGGGCGAGGTCGGCGATGTCCAGCCGGGCCAGCCACTCCAGGGCGGCGGCCTTCGCCGCCCGCCGGGGGACCTTGGCCAGCAACAGCGGCAGGGCGGTGTTCTCCCAGGCGTTCAGTTCGGGGACGAGGCCGGGGCGCGGGTCGATCCAGCCGAACCGGTCGCGGCGCAGCCGCTCCCGGGCGAGGGCGCTCATGGTGTGCACGGGGGTGCTGTTGAACCACACCTCGCCGCCCTGCTCGGGGAGCACCTGGCCGGAGAGCAGGCGCAGCAGGGTGGTCTTGCCGCTGCCGCGGAGCCCGGTGACGGCGAGCACCTCCCCCTCGCGCACCCCGAGGGAGACGCCGGCGAGGGCGGGCGAGCCGTCGTGGGCGTAGCTGAGCGAGCGGGCCCAGAGCACGTCGTTGTCCGGTGGGGCGGACGAGCCCGAGGGGGGCGACGGGGGTGACGGGGAGGACAGGGCCGCCATGGTGTGCACCTCGGTTCAGTTCGGTTCCGTTCCCCCGTACGAGGGAACGAAGCCGGGGCCGATCGGTCACTGGGCACCGTAGGCGGGGCCGCCGCCGCTCTCCGTCCAGCACGCGGCCCGGGTGCCCCCTTCTCACTCGGAAGGGGGCACCCGGGCCGTATGACGTGCAGCTCATCGGAGGAGTGCGCCGATGGCGGGGCGGTGAAACGAGTCATCGGTTGCGGGGGCCGCGCCTACAGCAGGGTCCACGCCTCCTGGAGGACACCGCGGATGATCTGCTCCATCTCGTCGAAGGTGGACTGGTCGGAGGTGAGCGGCGGCGAGAGCTGGATGACCGGGTCGCCGCGGTCGTCGGCGCGGCAGTACAGGCCGTTCTCGAAGAGCTTCTTGGAGACGTGGCCGTACAGGATGCGCTCGGACTCCTCGTCGTCGAAGGACTCCTTGGTGGCTTTGTCCTTGACGAGTTCGATGCCGTAGAAGTAGCCGTTGCCGCGGACGTCGCCGACGATCGGCAGGTCGTTGAGCTTCTGGAGGGTGGCGAGGAACGCGCTCTCGTTGTCCAGGACGTGCTGGTTGAGCTTCTCCCGCTCGAACAGGTCGAGGTTGGCGAGGGCGACGGCGGCGGAGACCGGGTGCCCGCCGAAGGTGTAGCCGTGCAGGAAGGTGTTGTCGCCCTTGTAGAACGGCTCGGCGATCCGGTCGGAGACGATGCAGGCGCCGATCGGGGAGTAGCCCGAGGTCATGCCCTTGGCGCAGGTGATCATGTCCGGGACGTAGCCGAACTTCTCGCAGCCGAACATCGTGCCCAGTCGGCCGAAGGCGCAGATGACCTCGTCCGAGACGAGCAGTACGTCGTACTGGTCGCAGATCTCGCGCACCCGCTGGAAGTAGCCGGGCGGCGGCGGGAAGCAGCCGCCCGCGTTCTGGACCGGCTCCAGGAAGACCGCGGCCACGGTCTCCGGCCCCTCGAAGAGGATCTGCTGCTCGATCTGGTCGGCGGCCCAGCGGCCGAAGGCCTCGGGGTCGACCCCCGAGCCGTCGTCGAGGAACGAGGGCGCCCGGTAGATGTTGGTGTTCGGCACCTTGTGGGCGCCGGGCACCAGCGGCTCGAAGGGGGCCTTCAGGGCGGGCAGGCCGGTGATGGACAGGGCGCCCTGCGGGGTGCCGTGGTAGGCGACCGCACGGGAGATGACCTTGTGCTTGGTGGGCTGGCCCCGGAGCTTGAAGTACTGCTTGGCGAGCTTCCAGGCGGTCTCGACGGCCTCGCCGCCGCCGGTGGTGAAGAAGACCTTGTTGAGGTCGCCGGGGGCGTGGTGGGCGATGCGCTCCGCCAGTTCGACGGCCGCGGGGTGGGCGTAGGACCACACGGGGAAGAAGGCCAGCTCGCGGGCCTGCTTGAAGGCGGTCTCCGCCAGTTCCGTGCGGCCGTGGCCGGCCTGGACGACGAACAGACCCGCGAGACCGTCCAGGTAGCGCTTGCCCTTGTCGTCGTAGATGTAGGTGCCCTCGCCCCGCACGATGGTGGGAACGGGCGCGTTCTCGTACGACGACATGCGCGTGAAGTGCATCCAGAGGTGGTCGTACGCGGTTCGGCTGAGGTCCTTGCTCACGGTTATCGGGTTCCCCACATGTATGTCTGCTTCTTGAGCTTCAGGTAGACGAAGCTTTCGGTGGAGCGCACCGCGGGAAGGGCCCGGATGCGTTTGTTGATCACTTCGAGCAGGTGGTCGTCGTCCTCGCAGACGACCTCCACCAGGAGGTCGAACGAGCCCGCGGTCATCACCACGTACTCGACCTCGGGCATCTCGCCGAGCGCGTCCGCCACCGGGTCCAGGTCGCCCTCGACGGTGATGCCCACCATCGCCTGCCTGCGGAAGCCCACGGTGAGCGGGTCCGTGACGGCGACGATCTGCATCACGCCCTGGTCGAGCAGCTTCTGCACCCGCTGGCGCACGGCCGCCTCCGACAGGCCCACGGCCTTGCCGATCGCGGCGTACGGCCTGCGGCCGTCCTGCTGGAGCTGTTCGATGATGGCGAGGGAGACGGCGTCCAGAGCGGGAGAACCGTTTCCGCTCCGGGGGTCCCTGGGATCTGCGCTACGACTGGCCACGCCCCCACTGTGCATGGGTCTCGTCGGTTCCGCAAGGCTGAATCGATGAAATTCGTTGCGAACAGCTTTTCGTCTCACGGATTTCGTAGCCAGTGGCCGGTAGGCATGTGGAAAGCGATAGTCACCGGTTAGCATCGGACATAGGTGGGCGTCTCACCCACCGGACATGTGAGCACCTGACTGGAGGGCCTGGCAGTGAGCACCGAACTGCGTCGTCTGCGCAACTACATCGACGGAGCGTTCCGGGACGCCGCCGACGGACGCACCACCGACGTGGTCAACCCCGCCACCGGCGAGACGTACGCGACCGCCCCGCTGTCCGGGCAGGCGGACGTGGACGCCGCGATGGCCGCCGCCGCGGCGGCCTTCCCCGCCTGGCGCGACCTCACGCCCGGCGAGCGCCAGCGGGCCATCCTCAAGATCGCCGACGCGATCGAGGAGCGCGCCGAGGAACTGATCGCCGCCGAGGTGGAGAACACCGGCAAGCCGATCGGCCTCACGCGCACCGAGGAGATCCCGCCGATGGTCGACCAGATCCGGTTCTTCGCCGGTGCGGCCCGGATGCTCGAAGGCCGCTCCGCCGGCGAGTACATGGAGGGCCTGACCTCCATCATCCGCCGCGAGCCCATCGGCGTCTGTGCCCAGGTCGCCCCCTGGAACTACCCGATGATGATGGCCGTGTGGAAGTTCGCGCCGGCGCTCGCCGCGGGCAACACGGTGGTGCTCAAGCCGTCCGACACCACCCCCGCGTCGACCGTGCTGCTCGCCGAGATCATCGGCTCGATCGTGCCCAAGGGCGTGTTCAACGTCGTCTGCGGCGACCGGGACACCGGCCGGGCCATGGTCGAGCACCCGACCCCGGCCATGGCGTCGATCACCGGCTCGGTGCGCGCCGGCATGTCCGTCGCCGAGTCCGCCTCGAAGGACCTCAAGCGCGTCCACCTAGAGCTGGGCGGCAAGGCGCCCGTCGTGGTCTTCGAGGACACCGACATCGCCAGCGCCGTCGAGGGCATCTCCACCGCCGGCTACTTCAACGCCGGCCAGGACTGCACGGCGGCCACCCGGGTCCTGGTCCACGAGTCCATCCACGACGAGTTCGTCACCGAACTGGCCAAGGCCGCGGCGGCGATCAAGACCGGCCAGCCGGACGACGAGGACGTGCTGTACGGCCCGCTGAACAACCCCAACCAGCTGAAGCAGGTCGCCGGGTTCATCGAGCGGCTGCCCGCGCACGCCAAGGTCGAGGCCGGCGGCGAACGGGTCGGCGACCAGGGCTACTTCTACGCGCCCACCGTGGTCTCCGGCCTCAAGCAGGACGACGAGATCATCCAGAACGAGGTCTTCGGCCCCGTCATCACCGTCCAGTCCTTCACCGACGAGGCCCAGGCCATCGCCTACGCCAACGGGGTGGAGTACGCCCTCGCCTCCTCCGTGTGGACCAAGGACCACGCCCGCGCCATGCGGATGTCCAAGGCCCTCGACTTCGGCTGCGTGTGGATCAACACCCACATCCCGCTGGTCGCCGAGATGCCGCACGGCGGCTTCAAGAAGTCCGGCTACGGCAAGGACCTCTCCGCCTACGGCTTCGAGGACTACACCCGCATCAAGCACGTGATGACCTCGCTGGAGGGCTGAGAGCGTCACCACACCCCGTGGTGCGGGAGGGGCGGCGCGGTCCGGGAACGGACCGGCGTCGCCCCTCCGGCGTTCCCGCCGCCCTTCGCAGTCCCCGGCGTCCCGGACCGGACGCCCCCCGGCGTCACAGGCCGAAGGTCGCCTTGAGGGCTGCCTCGCCCACCCGGTCCATCCCCGGGCCCTTGGCGTCGGTGCTGGTGACCGCGTACGCCAGGGAGCGGCGGTGGTCCTCGCCCACCGCGAGCGCGCAGTGGTAGCCGTACCGGCTCCCCGTCTTCACCCACACCACCCGCCCGGTGGTGGGGCTCACGTACCGCTGGAGGCCCGCGCTCATCGTGGCGCCCGCGGGATCGCCCACCTCCGGCACGGTGAACATCTCCTGCACCTGGGGCCTGGGGACCACCTCGCCCCGCACCAGCCCGCGGACCAGTCGTTCCAGGTCGGCGGTCGTGGAGATCATGTCGCCGGCGGCGAACCGGTCGTACTGGTTCCACCGGGTCACGTCGACGTGCTCGACGGCTCCGTCCGCTCCCCGCACCACCTGGTAACCACGGTTGTGCGGACCGGGGACCTCCGGGTCGGTGCCGGGGAAGGAGGTGTGCCGCATGCCCAGCGGGCGGAGGACCAGTCGCTCCGCTTCCCGGGCGTACGGCCGGCCCGTGACCTCCTCGACGAGCATGCCGAGGATCGTGTAGTGGATGTTGGAGTACCGCTGTGCGTACCCCGGTTCGTGCGCGGGCCCCAGGGCGATGCCGGCGGCCACGTGCTCGCGGTAGTCGACGGTGTGCAGCCGTTGCGCGTACTCCTGCGCCCAGGGTTTGCCGCCCGCGGACCGGATGCCGCTGGTGTAGGTGAGTAGGTGCCGGACGGCCACCGGACTGAACCTCGGGGACAACAGTCCCGGCAGGTACTCCTGGACGGGCGCGTCGAGATCGATGCGCCCGTCGGCGACGAGCCGGAGCACCAGTGCACTGGTGACGACCTTCGTCGTGGACCCCGCGCGGAACCGGCCGCCGGACAGGGCGGGCCGGCCGGTCGCCAGGTCCCGGACGCCGGACGAGCCGTGCCACACCGCGTCCCCGCCCATCCGCACCGCGGCGGACGTCGCGTGGGCCGCGGGCAGCCCCGCGACGGCCGCCCGCAGCGCCGTGCGGTCCGGCCCGTCCCCGCCCGCCGGTCCACCACGGGCCGGGGCGGCGGCGCAGGGCAGTGCCAGCGGTCCCGCGGACAGGGCGATGCCGACCAGCGACGCGAGGTGGTTCCTACGGTTCACGGTGTCCTCCGGAGACGGTCCGACGCAGCCGTGGCCATGCTCTCCGGACGACGATGCGGTGCGCGTCCTCGTGGTGGAGGAGTCCGCCCCCGGTTCGCATAGGGGGCGGACGCGAGGTGACGGGAGGTCAGCTCCGGGTTTCCCCTGACGGACGGCGGCCGGGGCGGGTACGGCCTGACGCACCGCGGTGCTCACGGCCGCCCACCGGCCCCCGGTCCGCTCCGGCGGCCACCGTCAGGGCGTCAGCCACTGCGCGGTGTAGGCGTCGATCTCCGCGGCCAGCAGGCTCTTGCCCGCGGGGTCGAGGAACGACGCCTCGACGGCGTTCTTGGCGAGCCCGGCGATGCCCTGCTCGTCGAGTCCCAGCAGCCGGGCGGCCACCGCGTACTCGCCGTTCAGGTCGGTGCCGAACATCGGCGGGTCGTCGGAGTTGATCGTGACGAGGACCCCGGCCTCCACCATGGCCGCCAGGGGGTGCTCGTCCAGACTGGGCACCGCCCGGGTGGCGACGTTCGAGGTCGGGCACACCTCCAGGGGGATCCGGTGCTCGGCGAGGTGCGCGAGGAGCCGCGGGTCCCGCACCGCGCTGGTGCCGTGTCCGATCCGTTCGGCGCGCAACTCGCGCAGCGCGTCCCAGATGGTGTCGGGGCCGGTGGTCTCCCCGGCGTGCGGCACCGAGCGCAGACCGGCCGCGATGGCCCGGTCGAAGTACGGCTTGAACTGGGGCCGCGGCACGCCGATCTCGGGCCCGCCGAGCCCGAACGACACCAGGCCCTCCGGCCGCAGCCCGTCGGTGACGGCGAGACGGAGGGTCTCCGCGGCGGACTCCAGCCCGGCCTCCCCCGGGATGTCGAAGCACCAGCGCAGCACCACGCCGAACTCGGTCTCGGCGGCCTTGCGGGCGTCCTCGATCGCCGTCATGAAGCCGCGCTCGTCGATGCCGCGCCGCACCGAGGAGTACGGGGTGACGGTGAGCTCGGCGTACCGGACGTTCTGCCGCTGGAGGTCGCGGGCCACCTCGTAGGTGAGGAGCCGGACGTCCTCGGGGGTGCGGATCAGGTCCACGACCGAGAGGTAGACGTCGATGAAGTGGGCGAAGTCGGTGAAGCAGAAGTAGTCCGCGAGGGCCTCGGGGTCGGTGGGGACCTTGGAGTCCGGGTGCCGGGCGGCCAGTTCGGAGACGATCCGGGGAGTGGCGGAGCCCACGTGGTGGACGTGGAGTTCGGCCTTCGGCAAACCCGCGATGAAGGCGTGTGGAACGGTCAAGGGTCTCTCCCCGGGACGGGCGCCGCCACGGGCGCGGTGATCGGCTGATCGGTGGTAGGCGGCCATCGTAGGCGGCGCCGGGGGGCGGGTGCGGCGGGCCGTAGCATGGCACCACCGAGGACGAAGGGGGACGGCATGACCGGGGAACGGTACGCCGCGGGGGAGGGGAACGGGCCCGAGGAGGGGCGCGCGGCTCGGGAGCCGCAGGCCCCCGCGCCCGACCCCTGGGCCCCGCCCGCGGGCGGGCAACCGCCCTCCCTGCACACCCAGCCGACCCTGGCCGGCCTCCCGCTGGCGCCCGGCCCGGGCCACCCGACGGGTCCCCCTTCGCCGTTCGCCCCTCCGCCGTCGCTGGTGAAGAGCCCGGTCCCCCCGCCGCCGGTGGGCCCCGAGGGCCCGGGCCCGCAAGCGCCCGCACCGTACCCGATGCACCCGATGCACGTCGCGCACATGCACGGGGCCCACCCGACGCATCCGGGGCATCCGCATCCGGGGTATCCGGTGCCCGGGGGCGCTCCGTACCCGGTCCCCGGGTGGGGCGGCCATCCGCTGCCCCCGCAGAACGGGCTCGGCGTGGCCTCGATGGTGCTCGGGATCGTCGCCCTGGTCCTCTTCTGCGCCTGGCCGCTGGCCATCGTGGTCGGCATCCTCGCCGTGGTCCTCGGCGGGGTGGGGCGCTCCCGGGCGAACCGGGGCCTGGCCTCGAACCCGGGCCAGGCGCTCGCCGGAATCATCTGCGGGGCCGCCGGCACGGTCCTCGCGGTCGCGCTGCTGGTCGTGCTCGTCGTCAGCCCCGGCACGTTCCCCGACGACGCGACCGAGGACACCCCGGACACTCCGTCCGTGCGGGCTTCCGCCGCCCGTTGACCGGGGGCGCCCGACCCGAGCGAGGGCGCGGCCGCCGAGGGCTCGCGCGCCGGTGCGCCGCCGGGGGTCGCGGCTCTCGCGCCCGGCGCGCGCACCCCGGCCTCCCCCTGCACGTCACCGGGCCGCGCACCACGGGCATTCCGTCCCGGGTTTCCTCCCGGAACTCGACACCTGGTCGACAGATTCCGTCGCGTAACCAAAAGGCAACAACGGAATCCCTTGTTGGAGTCGGGACCCCATGTCAGGATCTGCACTCAAATCCAGCCGAAGCTACGCCACATCCCCCGGTCGGGGAGTGGGCGGAGGAGAGTGCCGATGCACCACCCGGGTCACCGCTTCGCGGCACAGGACCGTTTCGCCGACGGCGCCCAGTACATCGGGGGCCGCCTCACCGCCGGCACCTCCGGGCGCACCCACACGGTCGTCGACCCGGCGACCGGCGACCCGGTGTACACGTACGAACTGGCGGGCGCCGAGGACGTCGACGCCGCGGTCGGGGCCGCCGCCCGGGCACGGCCGCAGTGGGCCGGGGCCACCCCGGGCGAGCGCTCCGACGCGCTCCACCGGTTCTCGGCCGTACTCGCCGAACGCGCCGACGAGTTGGCCCGCGCCGAGTCCCTCCAGTGCGGCAAGCCGATCAAGCTCAGCCGGGAGTTCGACGTGCCCGGCACCATCGACAACACGGCCTTCTTCGCCGGCGCGGCCCGTCACCTCCAGGGCCAGTCGGCGGGCGAGTACTCCGGCGACCACACCTCCTACGTGCGCCGGGAACCCATCGGCGTCGTCGGCTCGATCGCCCCCTGGAACTACCCCCTCCAGATGGCGGCCTGGAAGGTCCTGCCGGCGATCGCCGCCGGCAACACCATCGTGCTGAAGCCCGCCGAACTGACCCCGTTGACCTCGCTGATGTTCGCCTCCGCGGCGACCGAGGCCGGCATCCCGGACGGGGTCGTCAACGTCGTCACGGGCACCGGCCCGGCGGCGGGAGAGCACCTGGTGGGCCACCCGGGCGTGGCGATGACCTCGTTCACCGGCTCCACCGCGGTCGGCAGGCGGGTCGCGGAGATCGCCACCGCCACCGTGAAGCGGCTCCACCTGGAACTGGGCGGCAAGGCGCCCTTCGTGGTCTTCGACGACGCCGACCCGGAGGCCGCCGTGCACGGCGCCGTCGCCGGGGCGCTCATCAACTCCGGCCAGGACTGCACCGCCGTCACCCGCGCCTACGTCCAGCGCCCCCTGTACGAGGCGTTCGTCGCCGGGGTCGCCGACCTGATGGCGACGGTCCGCCTCGGCGATCCCTTCGACCGGGCCACCGACCTGGGCCCCCTGGTGTCCCACGCCCACCGCGACCGGGTCGCCGCCTTCGTGGACCGGGCCCGCGGCTACGCCCGCGTCGTCACCGGCGGCGAAGCCCCGGGCGGCGACCTGTCGAGCGGCGCCTTCTACCGGCCCACTCTGATCGTGGACGCCCCGCAGTCCAGCGAGGTGGTCCAGTCGGAGGTGTTCGGCCCGGTGCTGGTGGTGCTCCCCTTCGACACCGACGACGAGGGCCTCCGACTCGCCAACGACACCCCCTACGGCCTGGCCGCATCGGTCTGGACCCGGGACGTCTACCGGGCCGGCCGCGCCACCCGCGAACTGAGGGCCGGCTGCGTGTGGATCAACGACCACATCCCGATCATCAGCGAGATGCCGCACGGCGGACACCGGGCCTCCGGCTACGGCAAGGACATGTCCGCGTACTCCTTCGAGGAGTACACCCAGCTCAAGCACGTCATGTACGACAACACCGCGGTGGCCAGGAAGGACTGGCACCGCACCGTCTTCGGGGACCGCTGACCCGCCCGCCGGGTCCCGTCGCCCCGCCCCGTCGCCCCGCCCGACCGTCCGCCACCCGCGCCCGGTCCCCCTGCCGACCCCTGACGCCCCTGCGGGCCGTCATCCGCGCCCCTGCCGACGGGGCACCACCGAAAGGGCACCCCGCGCATGCCGTACCAGCCCGAACCCCTCTCCCCGGCGCAGGCGGCCGCCGCGCGGCGCAGCCTGCGCAACGGCCGGGGCGCCCTCTCCCGGCGCACCCTGCTGCGCGCCACCGCCGGGGGCGCGCTCGCGGTCGGCGGCGCCGCGGCGCTGGCCGGATGCGGCATCCCACCGGCCGCCAAGCCGCAGGGCGCCGGTTCGCAGGACCACTCGGACCGGGAGAAGCGCGTCGTCTTCTCCAACTGGACCGAGTACATGGACGTCGACGAGAGCGGCAAGCGCCGCCCCACCCTGGAGACCTTCACCGAGCGCACCGGGATAGCCGTCAAGTACACCGAGGACATCAACGACAACGTCGAGTTCTTCGGCAAGGTCAAACCCCAGCTCGCCGCCGGCCAGGACATCGGACGGGACCTGATCAACGTCACCGACTGGCTGGCCGCGCGGCTGATCCGGTTCGGCTGGGTGCAGAAGCTGGACCCGGCCCACCTGCCGCACGCCTACGCCAACCTCTCGCAGCAGTTCCGCAGCCCCGACTGGGACCCGGGGCGGGCGTACTCCTACCCGTGGACGGGCATCCCGGCGGTCATCGCGTACAACCGGAAGGCCCTCGACGGCGTGGAGGTGCGCTCCCTGGGCGACCTGCTGGACCGGCCGCAGCTGAAGGGACGGGTCTCGCTGCTGTCGGAGATGCGCGACACCATGGGGCTGACCCTGCTGGACCTGGGCAAGGACCCCGGCAAGGTCACCGGCGACGACTTCGACGCGGCGATCGCCCGGGTGCAGAAGGCCGTGGACCGGGGGCAGATCCGCCGCTTCACCGGCAACGACTACACCTCCGACCTCTCCAAGGGCGACATCGCCGCCTGCGTGGCCTGGGCCGGCGACGTCGTCCAACTCCAGGCCGACAACCCCGACATCGGCTTCGTCATCCCGGACAGCGGCTACATGATCGCCACCGACAACCTGCTGGTCCCCCACCGGGCCCGCCACAAGCGCAACGCCGAACGGCTCATCGACTACTACTACGAGCCGGGCCCGGCCGCCCGCCTCGCCGCGTACATCAACTACGTCTGCCCCGTCGACGGGGTCAAGGCGGAGCTGGCGAAGCTCGACGCGGACGCCGCCGCCAACCCGTTGATCATCCCCGACCGGGAGATGGCCGCCAAGTCCCACGCCTTCCGCTCGCTCTCCGCCAAGGAGGAGACCGCGTACGAGGCGAAGTTCGCCCAGCTCACCGGCGCCTGACCGGCACCGCACCCGGGGCGCCTCTCGCCGCACCGGGAGGCCGCCGGCCCCCCGCCCCGTCCCCACCCTCGACCCCCGGGACCCACCATGACGACCGAACACGGCGGCGACGTCCGCCTCACCGGGATCAGCAAGTCCTACGGTTCCTTCACCGCCGTCCACCCGCTCGACCTGACCGTGCCCGAGGGCTCCTTCTTCGCCCTGCTCGGCGCCTCCGGCTGCGGCAAGACCACCACCCTGCGGATGATCGCGGGCCTGGAAGAACCCACCACGGGCACCGTCGTCCTCGGCGACCAGGACGTCACCGCACTGCCGCCCTACAAGCGCCCGGTGAACACCGTCTTCCAGTCCTACGCGCTCTTCCCGCACCTCGACATCTTCGAGAACGTCGCCTTCGGGCTGCGCCGGCGGGGCATCCGCTCGGTGCAGAAGCAGGTGGGGGAGATGCTCGACCTGGTGCAGCTCGGGGACCTCGCCCGCCGCAAGCCGCACCAGCTCTCCGGCGGGCAGCAACAGCGGGTGGCGGTCGCCCGGGCGCTCATCAACCACCCGCGGGTGCTGCTCCTGGACGAGCCGCTGGGCGCCCTGGACCTGAAGCTGCGCCGGCAGATGCAACTCGAACTCAAACGCATCCAGACCGAGGTGGGCATCACCTTCGTGCACGTCACCCACGACCAGGAGGAGGCCATGACGATGGCCGACACGGTCGCGGTGATGAACGGCGGCCGGGTCGAGCAACTCGGTGCCCCCGCCGACCTGTACGAGCACCCGAGGACCACGTTCGTGGCGAACTTCCTCGGCACCTCCAACCTGATCGCCGGCTCGGTCACCGCCCGGGAGGGCGAGGACCTGGTCGTCGCCGCGGCCGGCGAGGTGCTGCGGCTGCCCGCGGCCCGCTGTCCGGACGGGCTCGCCCCGGGCGGGCGCCTGCTGGTGGGCATCCGACCGGAGAAGGTGTCGCTGACCCGCGCCGAGGACGCGGCGGACCTCCCGGCCGGCCGCAGCCGGGTCACCGGGACCGTCACCGCGACCAGCTTCATCGGCGTCTCCACCCAGTACCGGGTGAGCGGTCCGGCCGGGCCCGACCTGGAGGTGTACGTCCAGAACGTGGACCGGGACGCGCGGCTGGCGCCCGGCGCCCCGGTCGTCCTGCACTGGAACCCGGCGCACGCCTTCGGCCTCGACGCACCGCACGTCGGGGCCGAAGCGGGCACCGGGCCGACGGGGGAGGAGGCGGCATGACCGCCCTCACCGACCCGGCGCCGGCGCCCCCCGCCCCCGCGCCGACCACGGCGCCCGCCCCCGGGCGCCGGGTCCACCGGCGCGGCCGGCTCGTCCCCTACTGGCTGCTGCTGCCGGGCGTGCTGTGGCTGCTGGTGTTCTTCCTGCTGCCGCTGGTGTACCAGGCGTCGACCTCGGTGCAGACCGGCTCCCTCGAAGAGGGCTTCGAGGTCACCTGGCACTTCGCGACCTACACCGACGCGCTCGCCGCCTACTGGCCGCAGTTCGCCCGCTCGGTGCTGTACGCCGGCGCCGCCACCCTGCTGTGCCTGCTGCTCGGCTATCCGCTGGCGTACCTGATCGCGTTCCGCGCCGGGCGCTGGCGCGGACTGATCCTGGTCCTGGTGATCGCCCCGTTCTTCACCAGCTTCCTGATCCGCACCCTGGCCTGGAAGACGATCCTCGCCGACAGCGGGCCGCTGGTCGAACTCCTCGGCACCCTGCACGTCCTGGACGTGACCGCCTGGCTCGGCATGACCGACGGGGACCGGGTGCTGGCCACCCCGCTCGCCGTGGTCTGCGGCCTGACCTACAACTTCCTGCCGTTCATGGTCCTCCCGCTCTACACCTCGCTGGAACGGATCGACGGACGGCTGCACGAGGCCGCCGGCGACCTGTACGCGTCCCCCTCCACCGCCTTCCGCAAGGTGACCCTCCCGCTGTCGCTGCCGGGCGTCGTCGCCGGCACCCTGCTCACCTTCATCCCCGCCTCGGGCGACTACGTCAACGCCGACCTGCTGGGCTCCACCGACACCCGGATGATCGGCAGCGTCATCCAGACGCAGTTCCTACGCGTCCTCGACTACCCGACCGCCGCGGCCCTGTCGTTCCTGCTGATGGCCGCCATCCTGCTGATGGTCACCTTCTACATCCGCAAGTCCGGGACGGAGGAACTGGTCTGATGGCCCTGCTGCGCTGGATCCGCCGTCGTCTCGTCGTCATCGCGGGACTGCTGACGCTCGCCTACCTGCTGCTGCCGAACATCGTCGTCACCGTCTTCTCGTTCAACGAACCGAAGGGCCGCTTCAACTACGAGTGGCAGAACTTCTCCACCGAGGCGTGGCGCGACCCGTGCGGGGTCGCCGACCTGTGCGGCTCGCTGGCGCTCAGCCTCCAACTCGCCGGCTGGGCCACCCTCGGGGCCACCGTGCTCGGCACGATGATCGCGTTCGCCCTGGTCCGGTACCGGTTCCGGGCCCGGGGCGCGGTGAACTCGCTGATCTTCCTGCCGATGGCGATGCCCGAGGTGGTGATGGCGGCCTCGCTGCTGACCCTGTTCCTCAACATGGGTGCCGAACTCGGCTTCCGGACGGTGCTGATCGCCCACGTCATGTTCTGCCTGAGCTTCGTGGTGACCGCGGTCAAGGCCCGGGTCATGTCCATGGACCCGCGGCTGGAGCAGGCCGCGCAGGACCTGTACGCGGGACCGGTGCAGACCTTCCTCCGGGTGACGCTGCCCATCGCGGCCCCCGGCATCGCGGCCGGGGCGCTGCTCGCCTTCGCCCTGTCCTTCGACGACTTCATCATCACCAACTTCAACGCGGGGTCCACCGTCACCTTCCCCATGTTCGTCTGGGGCTCGGCCCAGCGCGGAACGCCCGTTCAGATCAATGTCATCGGCACGGCGATGTTCCTGTTCGCCGTAGTGTTCGTGCTGATCGTCACGGTGCTGGGCCACCGCCGCAGGAAGCAGCGGGCCTGACGGCCCCCGCTGGACACCGGCCGCACCGATCCGGGCGGCCGCACCCCGGTACGACCCTGGTAGGGAGTTGACATCATGGCCCCAGGCGCCATGAACCGCTGGACCGCGTCCCTCGCCGACGCCCGCCCCCTCTCCTTCTGGCTGGACGACCCCGACCGGCCCCCGGCGCTGCCGGCGCTGACCGGCACCGAGCAGTGCGACCTGCTGGTGGTCGGCGGCGGCTACAGCGGGTTGTGGACCGCGCTGATCGCCAAGGAACGCGACCCGGACCGGGACGTGCTCCTGATCGAGGGGCGCGAGGTGGGATGGGCGGCCTCCGGCCGCAACGGGGGCTTCTGCGACGCCTCGCTCACCCACGGCCTCGACAACGGCCTCTCCCGCTGGCCGCGGGAGATCGGCCGGTTGGAGGAACTGGGCGCCCGCAACCTCGACGCGATCGAGGAGGCCGTCGCCCGCTACGGCATCGACTGCGCCTTCGAACGCACCGGCGGCATCGACGTGGCCACCGAGCCCTACCAGGTCGAGGAGTTGCGCACCCGACACCGCGAGGCGCAACGGCTCGGCCTCGACGGGGGCGTCGAGTTCCTCGACGAGGACGAGGTGCGCGCCGTGGTGCGCTCACCGCTGTTCCGGGCCGGGCTCCGGGACCGGCACGGGGTGGCGATGCTGAACCCCGCCCAGCTCGCCTGGGGACTCAAGGCCGCCTGCCTGGAGCGGGGCGTGCGCATCCACGAGCGCACCCCCGCCCTGTCCCTGGTGCGCCGGGGCACGGGCATGGGGGTGCGCACCCCGTACGGCAGGGTGTCGGCCCGGCACGTGGCCCTGGGGACCAACGTCTTCCCCTCCCTGGTCAAGCGGGTCCGCCCGTACACGGTGCCGGTGTACGACTACGCGCTGATGACCGAGCCGCTGACCGCCGAGCAGCGCGCCGCGATCGGCTGGCACGGCCGGGAGGGCCTCAGCGACACCGCCAACCGGTTCCACTACTTCCGCCTCACCGCGGACGACCGCATCCTGTGGGGCGGCTACGACGCGGTCTACCCGTACGGCGGCCGGGTCCGGGCCGAGCACGACGACCGCCCGGAGACCTACGCCCGGCTCGCCGAGCACTTCTTCCGGTACTTCCCCGCACTCGAAGGGCTGCGCTTCAGCCATGCCTGGGGCGGTGCGATCGACACCTGCTCCCGGTTCTCCGCCTTCTTCGGCACCGCGCACCGGGGGAGGGTCGCCTACGCGGCCGGCTACACCGGGCTCGGCGTGGGGGCCACCCGGTTCGGTGCCGAAGTGATGCTTGACCTGCTCTCCGGCGAGCAGACCGAGCGGACCGCGCTGGAGATGGTGCGCAGCAAGCCGCTGCCCTTCCCGCCGGAGCCCTTCGCCTGGGCGGGGATCTCCCTGACCAAGTGGTCGCTGGCCCGGGCCGACGAGAACCGGGGGCACCGCAACCCGTGGCTGCGGACGCTGGACCGGTTGGGGCTCGGGTTCGACAGCTGAACCGCCGTGAGGGGGGGGCGGGCCGCCGGCCCGCCCCCCGATCAGCGCCTGTGACGCAGTTCACTACCGGCTGGTAGCGTCAACCCGCGTAATGCTCCGTCCGCTCCCCTCCTCTCCCCAGTGAACCGCACCCGCGGTTCCTGAGAGACGGAGGACACGACATGACCGGGCCTTGGGCCGCGGCGGCGGAATGGCTGCTGGCTGCGGCGCCCCAACCCGACGCCACCCGCTGGGAGTGGGAACGCAACCCGTTCGGGGTCGTCCTGCTCCCGGCGGGCCGCATGTGGGACGTGCTCATCCTGCCGGGCGAACTCGGCCACCCCACCCTCGACGTACTGCTGCGCCTGATCGACCGCCCCGGTCCCGTCCTCACCGACTTCGGTGACGGGCGGATCGGCTTCTTCGTGCCGCCCGGCACGGTCGGCCGCTGGCTCGGCACCGGGGTGCGCGGCGTGGGCCGGGGCGCCTGGATCGTGGTGCCCTACCCCGGTCGGGTGGCGGGACGGGTGCGGTGGCTGGTCCCGCCGGACGGCACCGGCACCCTCACCGACCCGATCCTGCTCGAACTCGCCCTGCACGAGGCGGCGGCCGACCTGGCCCGCGGGAACGGGGGCTGACGGAGCGTCGGCTCCGTCGCGGGGCGGGTCGGCTCCGGACCCCGTCCCGCGGCGGAGCGACCCCCTCGCACGGTCGCCGAAGGCGACGGATGCGTGCGGGGGGTCTTGACAAGCGAATTGGTCTGAACCAGGTTGAGCGCGCTCCACGACACCGTCCTGCTTCACCTTCCCCCATGTTCGGAGGATGTAGTGGAACGCACCAGACGACACGTCCGTCCCCCCGCACGAGGAGTCCGCGCCCGACTCCTCGCCGTGCTCGCGGCCACCGCCCTGGCCGTCCTGCCCGGCCTCACCGCCACCGCCACCGCGGCCCCCGCCGTCGACGCCGACCTGGTCCGCAACGGCGGATTCGAGGCCGGCCTCGACGGCTGGACCTGCTCCGCCGGCAGCGGAGCCGCCGTCACCACCCCGGTGCGCACCGGCACCTCGGCGCTGCGCGCCACCCCCTCGGGCGGCGACAACGCCCGCTGTACCCAGAGCGTCACCGTCAAACCCGACGCCCAGTACACTCTCACCGGCCACGTCCGGGGCACGTACACCTACCTCGGCGTCACCGGCACCGGGACCAGCGACGGCTACGACTGGACCCAGTCCGCCGCCGACTGGAAGCGGCTGAGCACCACCTTCCGCACCGGCCCCACCACCACCAGGGTCACCCTCTACGCCCACGGCTGGTACGGCACGCCCGCCTACCACGTCGACGACGTCACCCTCGTCGGCCCCGCCGTCGACCCCGGCCAGCCGCCGGTCAAGCCCACCGGCCTGCGCACCGATTCGGTCGGCCCGCACAACGCCACGGTCGCCTGGGACCCGGTGCCCGGAGCCACCGGCTACACCGTCCAGGTCGACGGCGCGCGGGCCTGGACCGGCAGCGCGACCAGCGCCTACCTGGCCGGCCTCAGCCCCGGCAAGCAGTACCGGGTCGAGGTCGCCGCCACCAACGACGCCGGCACGTCCCCCCTCTCGGCCGCCCTCCTGGTCACCACCCCGCTCGGCGAGGGGGACCCGCTCCCGCCGAAGGCCCTCGTCGGCTACCTCCACGCCAGCTTCGCCAACGGCTCCGGCTACACCCGGATGGCCGACGTGCCCAACAGCTGGGACGTCATCCACCTCGCCTTCGGCGAACCCACCTCCGTCACCTCCGGGGACATCCGCTTCACCCGCTGCCCGGTCACCGAGTGCCCGAACGTGGAGAGCGACGCCGAGTTCAAGGCGGCGATCAAGGCCAAGCAGGCGCAGGGCAAGAAGGTGCTGATCTCCATCGGCGGCCAGAACGGCCAGGTCCAGCTGAACTCCACCGGCGCCCGCGACGCCTTCGTCACCTCCGTCTCGAAGATCATCGACGAGTACGGGCTCGACGGCCTCGACATCGACTTCGAGGGCCACTCCCTGTCCCTGAACGCCAACGACACCGACTTCAAGAACCCCACCACCCCGGTGATCGTCAACCTCATCCAGGCCGTCAAGACCCTCAAGGCCGCGTACGGCCCCCGGTTCATGCTGACCATGGCGCCGGAGACCTTCTTCGTGCAACTCGGCTACCAGTACTACGGCACCGGCCGCTGGGGCGGCCAGGACCCGCGCGCCGGCGCCTACCTGCCGGTCATCCACGCCCTGCGCAACGACCTCACGCTGCTGCACGTCCAGGACTACAACTCCGGCTCCATCATGGGCCTGGACAACCAGTACCACTCGATGGGCGGCGCGGACTTCCACATCGCCATGACGGACATGCTGCTCACCGGGTTCCCGGTCGCCGGCGACGCCAGCAACGTGTTCCCCGCGCTCCGCCCCGAACAGGTCGCCATCGGCATGCCCGCCTCCACCAACGCCGGCAACGGCCACGTCTCCGGCACCGAGGTCAACAAGGCCCTCGACTGCCTCACCAAGGGCACCGGCTGCGGCACCTACCGGACCCACGGCGTCTGGCCGGCACTCCGCGGTCTGATGAGCTGGTCCATCAACTGGGACCGGCACAACAACACCGACTTCTCCCGCAACTTCGACACCTGGCGCCGCTGACCGTCCGCCCCGGGCCCCTCGACGAGCGGGCCCGGGGCACCCCCGGCCTCAGCCGCCCGGGGCGCCCCGCCCGCCCCACCGGTGCAGGAACAGCACGTACCCCACCCACAGCGCCCCGAACAGCGCCGCGCTGGCCACCACGTCCAAGGGCCAGTGGTAGCCGCGGCGCACCAGCCCGTACCCGGTGCCCGCGACCAGCACGACCCCGGCGCACCCCAGCGACCACCGCAGCCAGGTGCTCCGCACCCGGCACCACAGCAAGGCCACCGCCGCCCCGTACGCCACCACGGCCGTCGCCGTGTGCCCCGAGGGGTAGTACCCGGTGCCCGGCATCGGCGGCGGCCCCGGCCGGGCGAGCCACGCCTTCAACGGCACCACCAGCAGTGGCACCAGCACCAACAGCACCCCCGCCCCCGCCGCCCCGGCCCACCACCGGGGCACCCCCGTCCGCCGCGCCCACCAGGTGCAGACCCCCGCCACCACCGCCAGCGCCGGCACCGCGACCACCACCGCACCGAGATCGGCGAGCACCTCGGCGACCCCGTCCGGCAGGCCGCCGGAGCGCAGCCGCGCGGACAGGGCGACGTCCCGCTCCAGCAGCGGGCCCCGCACCGCGACCTGCCAGGTCACCAGGGCGAACACGAGCGAGGCCAGCGCGACCAGGACCGCCGGGAACGCGTACGGCCGCCTCGGAACAGGGGGGGTGGTTCCGAGGCGGCCGGGGGGACCGGCGGACCGCGGGCCCCGGGAGATGCGGGGCGGTCGGTCGGCCGGTCGGTGAGGAGTTCCGGGGCCAGGGGCTCCGGGGGAACGGGCGAAGCCACCACCGGCACCCGACCGGGGAAGCCGAGGACCGGACTCGTCCGGGGACCGCCCCGGACGGGGTGTTTCGCTCATCTGCCGCCGAACCTACGTCAGGGAATGCCGCCGGGACAGCGCGAACGGTACCCCGACATGGGCCCCGCACAGCTTCTTCACAGCCTCTGCGACGGGTGGCGGGGGAGCGCCTCGCGCGCCCCCGCCACCGGGTGCGGTTCGGGGCGGGCCCGACCGTCAGATGCGGCCGAACGCGTCCTCGATGATGTCGAGGCCCTCGTTCAGCAGGTCCTCGCCGATGACCAGCGGCGGCAGGAACCGCAGCACGTTGCCGTAGGTGCCGCAGGTCAGCACGAGCAGGCCCTGCGCGTGGCACGCCTTCGCCAGGGCGGCGGTGGCCTCGGCGTGCGGCTCCTTGGTGGTGCGGTCCTTGACCAGCTCGATCGCGATCATCGCACCGCGTCCGCGGACCTCGCCGATGACCTCGAACTTCTCGGCCATCGCGGTCAGCCGGGCCTTCATGACCTCCTCGATGCGCCGGGCCCGCGCGTTGAGGTCCAGCTCCTTCATCGTCTCGATCGCGCCGAGCGCACCCGCGCACGCCACCGGGTTGCCGCCGTAGGTGCCGCCGAGGCCGCCCGCGTGCGCGGCGTCCATGATCTCGGCGCGGCCGGTCACGGCGGCCAGCGGCAGTCCGCCGGCGATGCCCTTCGCGGTGGTGATCAGGTCCGGGACGATGCCCTCGTCCTCACAGGCGAACCACTGGCCGGTGCGGCAGAAGCCGGACTGGATCTCGTCCGCCACGAACACGATGCCGTTCTCGGCGGCGAACGCGCGGATCGCCGGCAGGAAGCCCTTCGCCGGCTCGATGAAGCCGCCCTCGCCGAGCACCGGCTCGATGATGATCGCCGCGACGTTGTCGGCGCCGATCTGCTTGGTGATCCGGTCGACGGCCTCGGCCGCGGCCTCCGGGCCGGCGTTCTCCGGGCCGGTCGGCCAGCGGTACGCGTAGGCCACCGGCACCCGGTACACCTCGGGGGCGAACGGGCCGAAGCCGTTCTTGTACGGCATGTTCTTCGCGGTCAGCGCCATCGTCAGGTTGGTCCGGCCGTGGTAGCCGTGGTCGAAGACCACCACCGCCTGGCGCTTGGTGTACGCCCGGGCGATCTTGACGGCGTTCTCCACGGCCTCGGCGCCCGAGTTGAACAGGGCGGACTTCTTCGCGTGGTCGCCCGGGGTCAGCTCGGCGAGCGCCTCCGCCACGGCCACGTACCCCTCGTAGGGCGTGACCATGAAACAGGTGTGCGTGAAGTCGGCGAGCTGGGCCGAGGCCCGGCGCACCACGGCCTCGGCGGAGGCGCCCACGCTGGTCACGGCGATGCCGGAACCGAAGTCGATCAGCCGGTTGCCGTCGACGTCCTCGATGATGCCGCCACCGGCCCGGGCAGTGAACACCGGGAGCGTGGAGCCCACGCCCGCCGCGACCACGGCGGTGCGCCGGGCCTGCAGTTCCTGGGACTTCGGGCCGGGAATGGCGGTGACGACGCGGCGCTCCTGCGGCAGTGCGGTCATGGCGGGCTCCTGTGGGGTGTCACGGGCGCACGGGGGCGGCGGTGCCGTGCCCGGGCCGCGCGGCGCGACCCGATCGGCCACCTGTTCCGCACCGGGCGTACGGGCCGGTGGGCGGGGGATTCCCGGGGTTCTTCGGGGTGTCCTTCGCAGGCTAGGGCCGGTGTGGGAAGGTGGGCATGCTCCACCGGGGAGTTGTTCGAGCGGGCGTTTGTCCGCCATGGACATACTGCCCCGACCCGCCCGCCGGGGCGCGTCGGACACCTCGCACGGGCTCCCCGCGGGCGCGGTGAGCGGTGAAGTGCCCCCGCCGGGGCACTAGATTGACGCCCGGAACGCAGGGGACCGGCAGGCGCAGGGGGCAGAGGGTCCATGAATCGCGACGGACACGACGGCGGCGAGACCGCACAGGACGCCCGCGGCACGCACGCGGCACCACTGCCGCATCCGACCCCGCCGGCCCCCGCCGGCCCGCCCGCGCGGCCCCCGGTGCCGCCGCGCCCGAGCGCCGCGCCCGGTACCACCCCCGCCCCGGCCGGCCCGCCGCCGCCCCCGGACGGCGGCGCCTTCCTGCGCTGGCTGCGCACCCCCCGCCCCGAGGCGCCCCCCGGCGTGTGGCGGTACGGCCACGTGCCCCGCCCCGACGAGGAACCCGAACTGACGCCCGCCCGGCAACTCTTCACCGGAGCGCTGATCGCCCTCCTGGTGGGCTGGCTGTTCTGGTCGCTGCTGTGGAACGGATACCTCGGCGACTACTGGATGTGGCCCTACTACGCGCTCACGCCGGAGGCGTGGAGCCTGCCGAGCACCGTCGACGAGGAGCGGGCCGGATTCGTCGCCTCCACCGCGTACTACCTGCTGGTCGGCGGCGGCATCCTGGCCGCCGTGGCCCGGCTGGGCCGGTGGGCGGAGATCGGGCGCCGCTACGTCGTCCCCCGGCTGCGGCGTCCCGCGCCCGCGCCCGGCGCCGCCCCGGCCACCGCCGAGGAGGACCCCGCCCAGTGGCCGCAGTTGCGGGAGGCCGGACTCACCGGGGCCGCCGACCGGCTCGCCGCCGACGCGCGGGCCGGACTGATGCGCGACGTGGACCACGCCCGGATCGCCCGCGCCTGGCAGGGGGTGCGCGGCGGCCGGCACGGCATGGCCGACTTCTCCGCCGCCGTCGCGCAACGCGGTGCCGCCGCCTGCCCGCACCCCTCCGGCGTCCGCGACCTGCCCGGCCGGGCCGCCCGCCACGACCTGCTCACCGGACAGGTCAGGATCGGCACCGCGGCCGACGACCCCCGCAACCCGTACCGCTTCCGCGGCGTCGGCCTCGGCCTCGGCACCGACCTGCTCGGCACCTCCCTGCTCGCCGTCGGCCCCGCCGGTGCCGGCAAGACCGGCCACCTGGTGTGGCCGGTCGCCGAGTCGCTGTGCCTCCAGGCGCTGGCCGGCCGGGCCGCCGTGGTGGTGGTCGGGGGCGCGGGCGCCGGGCTGGGCGCCATTGACGCCTACGACGTGGTGATCCGCGTCGGCCAGCCCGACTCCGTCCACGACCTCGACCTCTACGGCGGCACCACCGATCCCGACGAGGCCGCCGCGGTGCTCGCCGAAGCCCTCGTCGGCGACCTCGCCGCACCGCACTCCGGCGGAGACACCCGCCGGGCCACCACCGTCCTGGCCCAACTGCTCGGCCCGTTCCGTGCCGTCCACGGCCGCTTCCCCGCCGTGCCCGAACTGCGCGGACTGCTGGACGGCGCCCCCGGCCCGCTCGCCGAGCTGCGCCGTGCGCTGACCGCCGCCGGGCAGGAGGCGATGCTGCGGGAACTGGACGCCCGGGAACGCCAGACGGCCCATCCGGGGGACGTGGGCGGCACCCTCGCCGACCGGATCGCGCTGTTGGACCGGCCCGCCTTCGCTTCCTTCTTCGACACCCGGGGCGAGGGCCGGCCGTTCTCCTTGCGCGCCCTCGACCATCCGGTGCGGGTGCGCATCGACCTGCCGCAGCGCGGCCACGCCGACGCCTCGCAGATCATCGCCCGCTTGGTGCTCGCCCAGTTCACCGCCGCCGTCGCCGCCCGCGAGGACCGTTCCCTGTTCGCCTGCCTCGTCCTCGACGACGCCACCGGTGCGGTCACCCCCGAGGCCGTGCGCGCCCTCCAACGGCTGCGCTCCGCGCACGCCGGCGTGGTCCTCACCCTGCGCACCCTCGACGACGTGCCCCGCCCGCTGCGGGGCCCGCTGCTCGGCGCGATCGGTTGCCGGATGGCCCTCTCCGGGCTCACCCCCTGGGACGGCCAGGACTTCGCCGAGGTCTGGGGGAAGGAGTGGACCGAGGCCCGGGACGTCACCGACCGCCAGATCATCGCCGAGACCCCGCTCGGCAAGGGCGCCCACGCCCTGCGGCGGGTGATCACCGGCCGGGCCCCGACCGCCCGTGCGGTCACCGTCCGGCAGGTGGAACGCGAACGCTGGTCCGCCTCCGAACTCGCCCACGCCGTCCCCCCGGGGCACGCGGTGCTCTCCCTGACCACCGTCCGCGGGGAGCACGCCCCCCCGCTCCTGGTGGACCTGCGCAGATGAGCCCGTCGCCGCGGTGAGGCAGAATCGAGGGTGACCGTCCCGTCACGGCGGGCGCCCGCCCGCCCCTCGCGCGGGCGACGCCGCCGCTTGAAGGTCCCATGTCCCTCACCCTCGCCTCCCTCGTCCAGCACTCGGCGCTCCGGCTCACCGTCCGCGCCGGCGCGGACCGGTTGGACGCCCCGGTCCGCTGGGCCCACGTCAGCGAACTCGCCGACCCGGTGCCCTACCTGGAGGGCGGCGAGCTGCTGCTGATCACCGCGTTGAAGCTGGACGCGGAGGACCCCGACGAAATGCGCCGGTACGTGCGCCGACTGGCCCGCGCCGGGGTCGTCGGCCTCGGCTTCGCCCTCGGCGTCCACTACGACGACATCCCCGAGGCCCTCGTCGACGCGGCCCGCACCGCCCGCTTCCCGCTGCTCGCCGTACCCCGGCGCACCCCGTTCATCGCCATCAGCAAGGCGGTGTCCGAGGCCAACGCCCGCGAGCAGTACCGCGCCGTCACCGCCGGGTTCGCGGCCCAGCGCGAACTCACCCGGCGGGCCCTCGCCGACGGCCCCGAGGGCGTCCTCGCCTCCCTCGCCGCCCAGGTCGACGGCTGGGCCGCGCTCTACGACGCCACCGGTGCGCCCGCCGCCACCGCCCCCGCCTGGGCCGTCCGCCGGGCCGGCCGGCTCAGCCCCGAGGTGGAACGCCTGCGCCAGGGCACCGCCACCGCCAGCGCGGTCGTGGAGGGCGCCGGGGACCGGGTGGAACTGCACGCCCTGGGCACCGGCCGCGGCCCCCGCCCGGCCCTCGCCGTGGGCACCGCAGCCCCGCTCGGCACCGCCGACCGGTACGCCGTCCACGCGGCGATCGCCCTGCTCACCCTCACCACCGAACGCTCCCGGGCCCTGCACGCCGCCGAGCAGCGGATCGGGGCGGCCGTCTGGCGGATGCTGCTCGCCGGGGAGCCCGAGCACGCCCGGGCGGTCGCCGGGGACCTGTACGGGGCCCTGCTGGACGCCCCGTTCCGTATCGTCCTCGTCGAACCGGACACCCCGCCGGAGCCCGCCCCGCCCGGGCCCGCGGCGTCCGCCGGGCTCTCCACGCTCTCCGAGGACGTGGAGACCGCGGCCGCCCGGGTCGGGGAGACCGTGCTGGTCGTCCCGGAGGAACACCGACTGGTCCTGCTCGTCGTCGACGGCGGGGCCGCCGCCGCGGCCTGCGTCGCCCGCGCCGACGGCTCCCCTCCGGACGGCCCCGGAGAGGAGGACGGACCGACCGGCTCCACGGAGGGGCGCCCGGTCGCCGGGGTGTCCGCGCCCACCGGCCCCGCCGGAGCGGTGGAGGCCCACCGACAGGCCGAACGGGCCCTGGCCGTCGCCCGCCGGCTCGGCCGGGAGCGGGTCGCGTTCGACGAGATGACCACCGGGACGCTGGCGGCCCTGCTCTCCGACGACGCGGTGCGGGCGTTCGCCGAAGGGCTGCTGCGCGGCCTGCGGGCCCACGACGCCACCGGCCGGGGCGACCTCGTCGCCTCGCTGCACGCCTGGCTCTCCCGACACGGCCAGTGGGACGCCGCCGCGGCCGACCTCGGGGTGCACCGCCACACCCTGCGCTACCGGATGCGGCGGGTCGAGGAGATCCTGGGCCGCTCCCTCGACGACCCCGACGTCCGCGCCGAGCTGTGGCTGGCGCTCAAGGCCACCGAAGCGTCCGACTGACCGGCCCCGCCCGCGAGCGCGGTTGCGACGAAGTGGTGTGCGACGGATTCCGCTTCATACGCGGCGGACAAACGACCCGCCGGGTGCCGCGCCCTACCGTGGGGAGCGACACCGCACCCCGACAGGGAAGGGCCGGACTCCGGACATGACCTCCACCCACGCCTTCTGGCTGGCCGGCCGGCCGGCCACCGGCGACAGCACCTTCGACGTCACCTCCCCGTGGGACGGCCGCCCGGTCGGCACCGTGAGCGTGCCCACCGAGGCCCAGGTCGAGGAGGCCGTCTCCGCGGCCCACTCCTCCCTGGAGCGGTTCGCCGCCACCCCCGCCCACACCCGCGCCGCGGCCCTGCTGCACGTCTCGGAGCGGCTCGTCGAGCGCACCGAGGAGATCGCACGGCTCATCTCCGCGGAGAACGGCAAGCCCGTCAAGTGGGCCCGCGGCGAGGTCGGCCGCGCCGCCTCCGTCTTCCGCTTCGCCGCCGAGGAGGCCCGCCGCTTCAACGGCGGCGAGGCCCAGCGCCTCGACACCGACGCCGGCGGCCAGGGACGGCTGGCGCTCACCCGCCGCTTCCCCAAGGGCGTGGTGCTCGGCATCGCCCCGTTCAACTTCCCGCTGAACCTGTGCGCCCACAAGATCGCCCCGGCCATCGCCGCCGGCGTCCCGATCGTCCTCAAGCCCGCCCCGGCCACCCCGCTCTCCGGGCTGCTCCTGGGCGAACTGCTCGCCGAGACCGAGCTGCCCGAGGGCTCCTGGTCGATCCTCCCGGTGCCCAACGACCGCATGCCCGCCCTCGTCCAGGACGAGCGGCTGCCGGTGATCTCCTTCACCGGCTCCGAGACCGTCGGCTACGCGATCATGGACTCGGTGCCGCGCAAGCACTGCACCCTGGAGCTGGGCGGCAACGGCGCCGCGGTCGTCCTCGCCGACTGGTCCAGCGACGCCGACCTCGACCTGGCCGCCCAGCGCATCGCCACCTTCTCCAACTACCAGGGCGGCCAGTCCTGCATCTCGGTGCAGCGCGTGATCGCCGACGCCAGCGTCTACGACCGGCTGGTCCCGCGGATCGTGGCCGCCGTCGAGGCCCAGGTCACCGGTGACCCCTCCGACGCCGCCACCGACGTGGGCCCGCTGGTCAACGAGGCCGCGGCCATCCGCGTGGGGTCCTGGGTCGAGGAGGCCGCCGCGGCCGGCGGCCGGGTCCTCACCGGCGGCGAGCGCGACGGGGCCAGCTACGCCCCGACCGTCCTCGCCGAGGTCCCCGAGCAGGTCACCATCGCCCGCGAAGAGGTCTTCGGACCGGTCCTGCTGGTCCAGAAGGTCGACGGCGAGGAAGCGGCCTTCGCCGCCGTCAACTCCTCCAAGTACGGACTCCAGGCCGGCGTCTTCACCCACGACGTGCAGACCGCCTTCCGCGCCCACCGCGCCCTGGAGGTCGGCGGCGTGATCATCGGTGACGTGCCCTCCTACCGTGCCGACCAGATGCCCTACGGCGGCGCCAAGCTGTCCGGCGTCGGCCGCGAGGGCGTCCGCTACGCGATGGACGACTACACCTACGAGCGGGTCCTGGTCCTCACCGGCCTGGCCCTGTGACCTGACCCCGGGCGGCCCACCCACGCCGCCCCTCCCCACCGGACCCACCCCGTCGGCGGACGGGCGAGGTCCGGTCCGACGGCCGGAGCCCCGTGCGGGGGCTCCGGCCGTCGCCGCACGCCCGCCCGGGCCCCGTGGGCGTGCGGCCGGCCCCGTCGGGGCGCACGGTGGGTACGGCCCGACGCGTGCGCGTCGGGCACCCGTGCCCGTGCTCCACCGACCCGCGGCGAGGTGTCCCGCATGACCGCATCACCCACCCGACCGGCCGTCACCGCCCGCGAGGCCCGCCAGGTGGCGGAGGCCGCGCGCGAGCAGGACTGGCGGGGCCCCAGCTTCGCCCGGGAACTCTTCCTCGGCCGCTTCCGGCTCGACCTGATCCACCCGCACCCGGTCCCCGGCGAGGACGCCGTCCGGCGCGGCGAACAGTTCCTCGCCCGGCTCCGCGACTTCTGCGCCCACGAGGTCGACTCCGCCCGCATCGAGCGGGAGGCCCGCATCCCCGACGGGACGATCGCCCGGCTCCGCGAACTCGGCGCCTTCGGCATGAAGATCGACACCCGGTACGGCGGCCTCGGCCTCACCCAGCTGTACTACAACAAGGCGCTCGCCCTCCTCGGCACCGCCAACCCCGCGATCGGGGCACTGCTCTCGGCCCACCAGTCGATCGGCGTACCGCAGCCGCTGAAGCTGTTCGGCACCCCGGAACAGCGCGAGGAGTTCCTGCCCCGCTGCGCCCGCGGCGAGATCTCGGCGTTCCTGCTCACCGAACCCGACGTCGGCTCCGACCCGGCCCGGCTCGCCACCGCCGCGGTGCCCGACGGCGACGACTACGTCCTGGACGGGGTGAAGCTGTGGACCACCAACGGGGTGGTCGCCGACCTGTTGGTGGTGATGGCCCGGGTGCCGCGGTCCGAGGGCCACCCGGGCGGCATCACCGCCTTCGTGGTGGAGGCGTCCAGCGAGGGCGTCACCGTGGAGAACCGCAACGCGTTCATGGGACTGCGGGGCATCGAGAACGGCGTCACCCGCTTCCACCGGGTGCGGGTGCCGGCCGCCCACCGGATCGGCGCCGAGGGCGCCGGTCTGAAGATCGCCCTGACCACCCTGAACACCGGCCGCCTCTCGCTGCCCGCGATGTGCGTCGGCGCCGGCAAGTGGTGCCTGAAAATCGCCCGGGAGTGGTCGTCCGTCCGTGAGCAGTGGGGCGGTCCGATCGCCCGGCACGAGGCGGTCGGCGAGAAGATCGCCTTCATCGCCGCGACCACCTTCGCCTTGGAGGCCGTCCTGGACCTGTCGTCCCAGTTGGCCGACGAGAACCGCAACGACATCCGCATCGAGGCCGCCCTCGCCAAGCTGTACGGCTCCGAGATGGCCTGGCGGATGGCCGACGACCTGGTCCAGATCCGCGGCGGGCGCGGCTACGAGACCGCCGAGTCGCTGGCCGCCCGCGGGGAGCGGGCCGTCCCCGCCGAACAGCTCCTGCGCGACCTGCGGATCAACCGGATCTTCGAGGGCTCCACCGAGATCATGCACCTGTTGATCGCGCGGGAGGCCGTCGACGCCCACCTCTCCGTCGCCGGCGACCTGATCGACCCGGACACCTCGCTGCCCGACAAGGCGCGGGCCGGGGCGCGGGCCGGCGGCTTCTACGCCCGCTGGCTGCCCGGGTTGTTCGCCGGCCCGGGGCAGCTCCCCACCTCCTTCGCGGCCTTCCACCCCACCGGCCACGCCGACCTCTCCGGCCACCTGCGGTACGTGGAGCGCACCTCCCGGCGGCTGGCGCGGTCGGTGTTCTACGGGATGTCCCGCTGGCAGGGCCGGTTGGAGAAGAAGCAGGGCTTCCTGGGGCGGATCGTGGACATCGGCGCCGAACTGTTCGCGATGAGCGCGGCCTGCGTGCGCGCCGAGCACCTGCGGGCCGGCGGGGACCGGGGCCGGGAGGCGTACGAGCTCGCCGACGCCTTCTGCCGACAGGCCCGGGTCCGTGCCGACGAGCTGTTCCGCCGGCTGTGGACCAACGCCGACGCCTCCGACCGCCGTCTCCTGGGCGCGGTGCTGGACGGCGCCCACGCCTGGCTGGAGGACGGGATCGTGGACCCCAGCGGCGAGGGCCCCTGGATCGCGGACTCCACCCCGGGTGCCGGCACCCGGCCCGACCTGCGCCGGCCCGTCCCCTGAGCGGCCCCGCCCCCCGGACCCCGGCCGGTATCCGCCCCCGGCGCCCGACGGCCGGGGTCCGGGCACGCACACCCCCCGCGACCCGTAAGAATGGGGGAATGACCGACAGCCCCGCCCCCCTCGCAGACCCGCACGTCGTCTTCGACGCCGGCCCGGACCACGGCCGCAGGGACATCGTGATCCTCGGCTCCACGGGATCGATCGGCACCCAGGCCATCGACCTGGTCCGACGCCACCCCGACCGCTTCCGGGTCACCGCCCTGTCCGCCGCGGGCGGCAACGTGGGGCTCCTCGCCGAACAGGCCCACGAACTCGACGTGGCCACCGTGGCGGTGGCCCGCGAGGACGCGGTGCCGGCGCTGCGCGAGGCGCTGACCGTGCGCTACGGGGCGGGGCGAACGCTGCCTGCGGTCCTCGCCGGTCCGTCCGCCGCGGCCGAACTCGCCGCCTCCGCGTGCCACACCGTGCTCAACGGCATCACCGGCTCGATCGGGCTGGCCCCGACCCTGGCCGCCCTGGAGGCGGGGCGCACCCTGGCGCTCGCCAACAAGGAGTCCCTGATCGTCGGCGGTCCCCTGGTCAAGGCGCTGGCGAAGCCGGGACAGATCATCCCCGTCGACTCCGAGCACGCCGCCCTCTTCCAGGCGCTGGCCGCCGGCACCCGGGCCGAGGTCCGCAAGCTGGTCGTCACCGCCTCGGGCGGGCCGTTCCGGGGCCGCACCCAGGCCGAACTGGCGGGCGTCACCCCTGCGGACGCGCTCGCCCACCCCACCTGGGCGATGGGCCCGGTCATCACGGTGAACTCCGCGACCCTGGTCAACAAGGGCCTGGAGGTGATCGAGGCCCACCTGCTCTACGACATCCCGTTCGACCGGATCGAGGTGGTGGTGCACCCCCAGTCGTACGTGCACTCCATGGTCGAGTTCACGGACGGCTCCACGCTCGCCCAGGCCACCCCGCCCGACATGCGCGGCCCCATCGCCATCGGCCTGGGGTGGCCGGCCCGGGTGCCGGACGCCGCGCCCGCCTTCGACTGGAGCACCGCCTCGACCTGGGAGTTCTTCCCCCTGGACACCGAGGCGTTCCCCTCGGTGGGCCTGGCCCGGCAGGTGGGGGCGCTCGGCGGTACGGCCCCGGCGGTCTTCAACGCCGCCAACGAGGAGTGCGTGGACGCGTTCCTGAACGGCGCCCTGCCCTTCAACGGCATCATGGAGACGGTCACCGAGGTCGTCGCCGAGCACGGCGCCCCCCGCGCGGGAACTTCCCTCACGGTGACGGACGTCCTGGAAGCGGAGACCTGGGCCCGGGCCCGGGCCCGTGAGCTGACGGCCCGGGCGACCACCACAGCGAAGCAGATCGCGGAGGCGCGTGCATGACCCTGCTGATGACCGTTCTCGGGATAGTGGTCTTCGCCATCGGCCTGCTGATCTCGATCGCGTGGCACGAACTCGGTCACCTGTCGACCGCCAAGCTCTTCGGCATCCGCGTTCCGCAGTACATGGTCGGCTTCGGCCCGACGCTGTGGTCCCGCAAGAAGGGGGAGACGGAGTACGGCATCAAGGCGATCCCGCTCGGCGGGTACATCCGCATGATCGGGATGTTCCCGCCCGGCGCGGACGGCCGGGTGGAGGCCCGCTCCACCTCGCCGTGGCGCGGCATGATCGAGGACGCCCGCTCCGCCGCGTACGAGGAGCTGGAGCCGGGCGACGAGAAGCGCCTGTTCTACACGCGCAAGCCGTGGAAGCGCGTCGTCGTCATGTTCGCCGGGCCGTTCATGAACCTGGTGCTGGCGGTGGCCATCTTCCTCGGGGTGCTGATGACCTTCGGCATCGAGCAGCAGACCACCACCGTGGGCGCGGTCTCCGACTGCGTGATCCAACAGAGCGAGAACCGCAGCAAGTGCGCGGCGGGCGACCCGGCGGCCCCGGCCAAGCAGGCGGGGCTGGAGCCCCGCGACAAGATCGTCGCCTTCGACGGGGTGCCGGTCGACGACTGGTCCACGCTCCAGTCGCGCATCCGCGACACGGTGGGCCCGGCCACTCTCACCGTGGAGCGCGACGGGCGGCCCGTCGAGCTGAAGGCCACCCTGATCGAGAACCAGGTGGGCAAGACGGACGGCGAGGGCGGCTACGTCGAGGGCGAGTACGTGACCGCCGGCTTCCTCGGCTTCACCCCGGCCAGCGGCATCGTGGAGCAGTCCTTCACCCAGTCCGTGGACCGGATGGGCGACATGATGGTCAGCGGCGTGGAGTCGCTGGTGGCCCTGCCCTCCAAGGTGCCGGCGCTGTGGGACGCGGCCTTCGGCGACGGGCCCCGCGAGGCGGACTCCCCGATGGGCGTGGTGGGCGCGGCCCGGGTGGGCGGCGAGGTGCTGAACCTCGACATCCCCCCGGAGAACCAGGTGGCGATGATGCTGTTCCTGGTCGCGGGCTTCAACCTCTCGCTGTTCCTGTTCAACATGCTGCCGCTGCTGCCGCTGGACGGCGGGCACATCGCCGGCGCGCTGTGGGAGTCCGTACGGCGGACCACCGCCCGGGTGTTCAAGCGGCCCGATCCCGGTCCGTTCGACGTCGCCAAGCTGATGCCCGTCGCCTACGTGGTGGCCGGCGTGTTCGTGTGCTTCACGATCCTCGTGCTGATCGCGGACCTGGTGAACCCCGTCAGGATCTCCTGACCCACGCGTCAACGGGCGGTCGGACGGCACAGGTGTCCGGCCGCCCACTCGCGCGGTGGCGCGATGTGCTTGGCACGGCGGGCGTACCGTAATCTCGGAAACGGAGCCCGCTGATGACGGGACCTCGATCCACACCTTGGGGTTGCACAGCAGATGACTGCGATTTCGCTCGGCATGCCGTCCGTTCCGATCAAGCTCGCCGAGCGCCGGAAAAGCCGGCAGATCCAGGTCGGGACCGTTGCCGTGGGCGGCGAGGCGCCGGTTTCGGTGCAGTCCATGACGACCACGCGCACCTCCGACATCGGGGCCACGCTCCAGCAGATCGCCGAGTTGACGGCGTCCGGCTGCCAGATCGTCCGGGTCGCCTGTCCCACCCAGGACGACGCCGACGCGCTCTCCGTCATCGCCCGGAAGTCACAGATTCCGGTCATCGCGGACATCCACTTCCAGCCGAAGTACGTCTTCGCGGCGATCGACGCCGGCTGCGCGGCGGTCCGGGTGAACCCGGGCAACATCAAGCAGTTCGACGACAAGGTCAAGGAGATCGCCAAGGCGGCCGGTGACGCCGGCACCCCCATCCGGATCGGCGTCAACGCCGGCTCCCTGGACCGTCGGCTGCTCCAGAAGTACGGCAAGGCGACCCCCGAGGCCCTCGTCGAGTCCGCCCTGTGGGAGGCGTCGCTCTTCGAGGAGCACGGCTTCCACGACATCAAGATCTCCGTCAAGCACAACGACCCCGTGGTCATGGTGAACGCCTACCGGCAGCTCGCCGCCCAGTGCGACTACCCCCTGCACCTGGGCGTCACCGAGGCGGGTCCGGCCTTCCAGGGCACCATCAAGTCGGCCGTCGCGTTCGGCGCCCTGCTCGCCGAGGGCATCGGCGACACCATCCGGGTCTCGCTCTCCGCACCGCCGGCCGAGGAGATCAAGGTCGGCATCCAGATCCTGGAGTCGCTCAACCTGCGCCAGCGCAGGCTGGAGATCGTCTCCTGCCCCTCGTGCGGACGCGCCCAGGTGGACGTCTACAAGCTCGCCGAGGAGGTCACCGCCGGTCTGGAGGGCATGGAGGTCCCGCTGCGGGTCGCCGTGATGGGCTGTGTGGTGAACGGTCCCGGTGAGGCCCGCGAGGCCGACCTCGGCGTGGCCTCCGGCAACGGCAAGGGCCAGATCTTCGTGAAGGGCGAGGTCATCAAGACCGTCCCGGAGTCCCAGATCGTGGAGACCCTGATCGACGAGGCCATGAAGATCGCCGAGCAGATGGAGAAGGACGGCGTCCCCTCCGGCGAGCCGACGGTCGCGGTCGCCGGCTGAGCCGTGCGACCCGTTCCCCGGGGGCGGGGGAGGGCCGCCGCGGCGGCCCCGGACCCTGCTACGTAAGGTGTGCCTTACTTACCGAGGGGGCTCCGCGTCGACGCCGGGGGCGGGCGCGGGGCACCCGGGAGAAAGGGCGCACCTTCGTGATCCACGCCGAACTGCGCGTGACCGCGGTGACCGACGTCACCCCCGGCATGCGGCGCATCACCCTCACCGGCGAGGGGCTGGCGGACTTCGTCCCCCTCGCCCCCGACCAGCAGGTCAAGCTGTTCTTCGGGCGCGACGGGCGGGCGCCCCGGATGCCCGAACCGCCCGCCGACCGGGACCCGGTCACCTGGTACCAGCGGTACCTGGCCATCCCCGCACCCGAGCGGCCCTGGATGCGCACCTACTCGGTGCGCCACCACCGGCCCGCCCGGCGGGAGATCGACGTGGACTTCGTGCTGCACGGTCCGCGGGGCGGCGAGGGCCCCGCCGCGCGCTGGGCGTACGCGGCCGGGCCCGGGGACGTGATCGGCCTGGTCGGCCCGGCCCTCAGCAACCTGCGCACCGCCGGGGCCCCGGACTGGAAGCTGTTCGTCGGGGACGAGACCGCGCTGCCCGCGATCGGCGCCCTGCTGGAGGACCTCGGCCCGGACGAGCACGCCCTGGTCATCGCGGAGGTCGCGGACGCCGGCGAGGAGCAGCCCTGGAGCAGCCCGGCCCGGGTGGACGCCCACTGGGTGCACCGAGGAAACGTTTCCCCGGGCCGGTCCACCGTGCTGGTCGACGCGGTGCGCCGGGCCGTCTTCCCCCCGGGCGAGGTCTTCGCCTGGGTGTCCGGCGAGGCAGGGGCGGTCCGCGCCGTCCGCCGCCACCTGGTGGCCGACCGCGGCGTCGACAAGCGGCACATCGCCTTCACCGGCTACTGGCGCCTCGCCCTCGCCCAGGACGACGGCCTCACCACCGAGGACACCGCCGAACGCGAGGAGCTCCAGCGGGAGCTCGCCGAGGAACGCGGGGCCTGAGCCCGCCCCCGCCACCGGCCCGGAAGGGCCCCGGCCGCCGCACCGCCGCGCCGGGTACAGTGCGAAGACCAGCAGCCCACCCGGTGAGGCCCTCACGCCCGTGTTGACGCAACCATCCACCCGGGTCCTCGAACCGAGCGACCTCGCAGCCGCCCTCGCGGTCCTCGACCGGGACCCGGTGGCGAACGCCTTCGTCATCTCCCGGGTCCAGGTCGCCGGCCTCGACCCCTGGCGCCTGGGCGGCGAGATGTGGGGCTGGTACGAGAACGGCGCGCTGGAGTCCCTCTGCTACGCGGGCGCCAACCTGGTGCCCCTGTGCGCGACCCCCCGCGCGGTGCGGGCCTTCGCCGACCGGGCCCGCCGCGCAGGCCGCCGCTGCTCCTCCATCGTCGGCCCGGCGGAGACCACCGCCACCCTGTGGCAACTGCTCGAACCGGCCTGGGGGCCGGCCCGCGAGGTCCGCCCCCACCAGCCCCTGATGGTCACCGACCGGCTCCCCGGGGACGTCGTCCCCGACCCGTACGTCCGACGCGTCCGCAAGGACGAGATGGACACGATCATGCCGGCCTGCGTGGCCATGTTCACCGAGGAGGTCGGCGTCTCCCCGCTCGCCGGCGACGGCGGCCTCCTCTACCAGGCCAGGGTCGCCGAACTGGTCGGATCCGGCCGCGCCTTCGCCCGGATCGACCCGGACGGCAAGGTCGTCTTCAAGGCCGAGATCGGCGCCGCCACCCCCCGCGCCTGCCAGATCCAGGGCGTGTGGGTGGCCCCCGAGTACCGGGGCCGGGGGCACGCGGCCCCCGGCATGGCCGCGGTGCTCCGCTACGCCCTCGCCGACGTCGCCCCCCTGGTGAGCCTCTACGTCAACGACTACAACACCGCCGCCCGGGCCACCTACCGCCGGGTCGGCTTCCAGGAGACCGGCGCCTTCATGAGCGTCCTCTTCTGACCCGGTTCCGGAGCGGTCCGATCCGGGCGACGCGGGGGCGCGCGCCGTGATCCGCGCAGGACGGACATGCGTCGTACGGACTCGACCCCGGACGTATGCTGCTGCCGAAGATCGAGGGGGAGACGATGAGCGACGAGCGCAAGACGACCGTGCCCGTGTGGACGCTGGCGACCTCGGACGTCCGCGTGCCGGGGTTGACCGCGGGCGAGTCGATGACGGGCGAGCGCCTGGCCGAACTGCGCGGAGTGCTGGCCGCCCTGGCCGAGGAGCCGATCGTCACGCTCGAAGTGCATCCGTTGCCCGACCGGATCGACCGCGGCCGTGGCATCCCGCTCGACGCCGCGAGTCCTCTGGCGCAGCACCTGTCACAGTTCGTCGCGCAATCGGCCCGAAGCTCCCTCACCGCGGCCAGGGCGACCGCTTCCGGCGAGAACCTGTACCGCATGGTGATCCCGGCGAAGGTCGCCGCCCAACTCGGGCAGGGCGTCATCCGCCCGATGGTGCCGAACGCGGCGGCAACCGGTTGCGTGTTCGGGGACTTCGTGAACACCACGACGGGCAGGCTCGCTTCCAAAGCGACGTTCGTGCCGGTCGGAGGCGCGGCTGCGGCGGGCACCGCCGGCGGGGCGGGTGCGACCGCCGGTGTCGCGGCCGCCGGTGGCACGGCGCTGACCGTGGCCGCTCCGCTCGTGCTCATGGCCGTGGCGGTGGGGGCGAGCGCGCACGCCGACCACAAGCGCCAGCAGGCCATCGAGCACATCACGGAACTGTTGGAGCAACTCCAGGAGGACAAGCTCGACGACGAGCGCAGCGCACTCGACGGCTGCCGCGGCGCCATCGACAAGGCCACGGCCGTCCTGCTCGACCAGGGCAGGCTCGGCGTCTCGCTGGGACTCGACTCGGCGGTGCACGCCATCGACACGGCGCTGAGCAAGGCGGAAGGCCGTCTCGACCGATGGCGGAGCGCGTTGGACGGAGTGCCCGAGGGCGAGGCCGTCGAACTCGGCACCTTGACCAAGTCGTTCCCCGGCGTCGACGGCCACGGGGGAGCCTTCCGCACCCACCTCGAACTCGCTGCCCTGGCCGTCGCGCTGAAGCGGCGGGTGGTCGTCCTCCAGGCCGTCGAGCAGGCCCAGGGCGACCCCGGCAATCCGTTCGAGAACTTCACTCGGGCACTCAAGCGCGATCAGCACCACCTCGACGCACTGGAGTCGGGCATCGCCGGCGTCCTGGTCCGGCTGTCGGCCCTGGAGCTGGCGCGCCCGAACGGTCGGCGCCCCGTCTTCACGACCAGCGAAGTCGATCGCCTCATGAGCGCGGCGCATCGGATCCACCAACTGGGCAGCGGCGTCACGGTCCACCACCGCGCCACTGACGTGGCGATCGAGATCGCCCGCGACGAGGACGGCTCGGTGGTCGTGTTCCCCGCACTGCCCGTCTAGGCCGGCGGTCGAGCCCGCACGGCCCCGCCCCCGCCCGCGGGAGCACCTCCCGACCGGCGCGCGTACCCGGGGTACGCTCGCCCCATGCTGCGGATTCCCGGGTTCGGCGCGCGCACCCCCGACGACGTCACCATCGGGCCCCTCGACCTCGCGACCCGGGTGGACGAGGCGCTCGCCGTCCAGGCGGACGCCTTCGGACTGGGGCGGGACGAGATCAACGTCCGCCGACAGATCGTCCAGCGCCACATGAACCAGCCCGGGGCCCGGGCCTTCGGCGCCACCCTCCCCGGCGGCCGACTGGTCGGATTCGTCTACGGGATGCCCAACGACCGCACCCACTGGTGGTCCAGCGTCGTCCAGCCCTACCTGCGGCTCCAGGGCAACGACGGCTGGCTCGACGACTCGTTCGTGATCACCGAACTGCACGTGCGCACCCGCCACCAGAACCGGGGCATCGGCAGATCGCTGATCACCGCCCTCACCGACACCGCCGCCGAACCCCGCTCGATCCTCTCCGCGATCGACACCGACAGCCCCGCCCGCGCCCTCTACCAGGCGCTCGGCTACCGGGACCTGGCCCGCCGCGTCCACTTCCCCAGCGCCCCCCGTCCGTACGCGATCATGGGTGCCGCGCTGCCGCTGCTCCGCCGCGCACCGGCCCCCTGAGGCCCGGCCCGGCCCCGGCCGGGCGCACCGCGGATTTCCGCGGGCCCGCAGGGCCCGGCTAACCTCCTGCCACCACCCTTTCCACGCAGGAGTTCACCATGGCCCAGGTCCAGCGCATGTCCCGATTGATGCTCAAGACACTGCGCGACGACCCGGCGGACGCCGAGACGCTCAGCCACAAGCTGCTGGTCCGCGCCGGATACGTGCGCCGCAACTCGGCGGGCATCTGGACCTGGCTGCCGCTCGGCAAGAAGGTCCTCGACAACGTCTCGCGGGTGGTCCGCGAGGAGATGGACGCCATCGGCGCCCAGGAGGTGCTGCTCCCCGCCCTGCTGCCCAAGGAGCCCTACGAGGCGTCCGCCCGCTGGGAGGAGTACGGCGACCTGCTGTTCCGCCTCAAGGACCGCAAGGGCGCCGAGTACCTGCTCGGCCCCACCCACGAGGAGATCTTCACCCTCGTGGTCAAGGACCAGGCCGCGTCCTACAAGGACCTGCCGATCATGCTCTACCAGATCCAGACCAAGTACCGCGACGAGGCCCGCCCCCGCTCCGGCGTGCTGCGCGGACGCGAGTTCCAGATGAAGGACTCGTACTCCTTCGACACCACCGACGAGGGCCTCGCCGAGTCCTACCGGCTGCACCGCGAGGCGTACCAGAAGATCTTCCAGCGGCTCGGCCTCGACTACCGGATCGTCTCCGCGGTCTCCGGCGCGATGGGCGGCTCCGCCTCCGAGGAGTTCCTGGCGCCCGCCGCCGCCGGCGAGGACACCTTCGTGGACTGCCCCTCCTGCTCCTACGCCGCCAACACCGAGGCCGTCACCTTCGCGCTGACCCCGGTCACCGACCAGGAGCACGGCCCGGTCGAGGAACTGGACACCCCCGACACCCCGACCATCGAGACGCTCGCCGAGCACCTGGGCGTCCCCGCCGCCGCGACCCTCAAGAACCTCCTGGTGAAGGTGGACGGCGAGATCGTCGCCGTCGGGGTGCCCGGCAACCGCGAGGTCGACCTCGGCAAGCTCGGCGAGCACCTCGCCCCGGCCGTGGTCGAACTGGTCACCGCCGAGGACTTCGAGGGCCGCCCCGAACTGGTCCGCGGCTACGTCGGCCCCCAGGGCCTGGAGAAGGTCCGCTACCTCGCCGACCCCCGGGTCGCCCCCGGCACCGCCTGGATCACCGGCGCCAACAAGCCCGGCACCCACGCCCGCAACGTCGTCGCCGGCCGCGACTTCACGGTGGACGAGTACCTCGACGTGGTCGTCGTCGAGGCCGGCGACCCCTGCCCCAACTGCGGGGCGGGCCTGAAGCTGGACCGCGCCATCGAGATCGGCCACATCTTCCAGCTCGGCCGCAAGTACGCCGACACCTTCCAGCTCGACGTGCTCGGCCAGCAGGGCAAGCCGGTCCGGGTCACCATGGGCTCCTACGGCATCGGCGTCTCCCGCGCGGTCGCCGCCCTCGCCGAGCAGTCCGCCGACGAGAAGGGCCTGTGCTGGTCGCCGGAGGTCGCCCCCGCCGACGTCCACGTGGTCGCTGCGGGCAAGGCCGCCCAGACCGAGCTGGCGCTCGACGTCGCCGAGCAGCTCGCCGCGCGGGGCGTGCGGGTCCTCGTCGACGACCGGGCCGGGGTCTCGCCCGGGGTCAAGTTCACCGACGCCGAACTGATCGGCGTGCCCACCATCGTGGTCGCCGGGCGGCGCACCGCCGAGGGCGTGGTGGAGATCAAGGACCGTCGCACCGGCGAGCGCGAGGAACTCCCCGTCGCCGAGGCGATCGCCCGCCTCACCGCCTGACCGGTCTCCGGGGGCTCCCGCCGAGGGAGCCCCCGGACCGCCTCACAACCAGGTCGCGTACTCCATCAACAACTCCGCCTCCGACCGCTGCCCCCGGGCCAGCGACCGCCGCGCGGACTCGACGGCCCGGAACAGCGCCCACCCCCGCACCCGCTCGGCGTCCACCTCCAGCGACTCCGCCAGCCGCCGCACCCGACGCCGGGCCGCGCTCGCCCCGGACGCCGTCGCCACCAGGTCCTCGACCCGGTCCCGCACCAGCCGGGCCAGGTCGTACGCGGGATCGCCCACCACCGGCTCCGGCCCCACCGCCAGCCACGGCGTCCGCTCGCCGGCCAGCGCCTTGCTCTGGCGAAACGTTCCGTGCAGCAGCCGTTCCTGGACCGGCACCGCCACCAGCCCCTCCCGTGCCTCCAGTGCCGCCGTCACCAGGGCGTCGAACCCCTCCGCCCCCGCGTCCGCCCCGGCCGCCAGCACCGCCGCCTGCCGCCCGGTCACCTCGGTGACGGTCTCGAACGGGTGCTCGGGGGGCGGCGCGACCCACAGTCGGCGCAGCACCCCCGCCGCCTCCAGCATCGCCTTCGCCTCCGGCAGCGAACGCACCGACACGTCGGGCCGCAACCGCTCCAGCAGCATCCCGCCCCCGGCCGGGCCCCCGGCGAGCACTCGGACCGCACCCGTGCCGCCCCAGTGCTCCAGGGCCGCCCGCTCCCGCTCCGGGCGCGCCCCCGGCGGGGCCAGCTTGCACACCGCCGGCGATCCGTCCGCGAGGGTCACCAACACCACCAGGGAACTGCGCCCACCGGGCACCCGCACCCGCTCCACCGTCAGCCCGGCGCCGTCCACCGCCTCCTTGAGGAGCGCGGGCAACGCCCCGAGCCACGCCTCGTCGGCCGCCGCCTGCGGAGCACCGTCCGCAGGTGCCCCGGCCAGCGCCCGGACCAACCGTTCCGGCGCTTCGAAAACCATGAGCGGGGGTGTCCTTCCCTCGGAGACGTCGGCGGCGTCGGCCTACCGGGGTGCCCGGGAAGCCGCCGACGCGCCGCCCGGCGCCGCGGCCCGCTCGGCGAGCCCAGGGAAGGCTACGCTGCCGCCCCGCCAGCGCGCGGCGCGGACCGCCGCCTCCCGCAAGGCGTCCACCGCCGCGCGCCGCCGGGCGCCCCCGCTGGCCCGCACCAGGTCCGCGTACGCCCCGGCCAGCCCGTCCTCCAACCGGGCGGCGAGCCGGACCGCGCCCGCGGTGTCCGCGACCGGGAAGGGCAGGGCGTAGGCGGGCGCCGCGGCCTCCGGCTCGCCGCCCAGGTCTCGCACCGTGCGCACCAGTTCGTCGCGACGGGCCCGATGCGCCTCGTACGCGGTGCGGGCCTCGCCGCGCCGGTCCTCGTGCACCCGGCCGCCCACCACGCCGTACCCGTACACCGCGGCGTGCTCGGCGGCCAGCGCCGCCCGCAGCGCCGTCAACTCCGCGGCCTCGGCCCGCTGTTCCGTCACTTCTCGCCCTCCGTCAACAGATACACGTGCGCGGCGCCGGCCGCCGCTACCGAGGCGAGCAGCCGGGCCAGTTCGCCGGGCGCCTCCAGGGACCGCTCGGTCCGTGCTCCGGCCAGCTTCCGCTCCCGCTCGGCGAGCGCCGCGAGCGCGCCCCGCGGATCGTCCGGCACCGCCGGCGGGGCGGCCGGGGCCGATGCGGTCGACGAGGGGGACGCGGTGGGGGAGGGGGAGGCCCCGCCGCGGGCGAAGGCCGCTTCGTGGCGGGCCACCTCCGCCCGCAACGGGGCCAGCCGCTCGGCCAGGGCCGGGTGCGCGGTGCCCACCCGGTCGTAGAGGGCGCCCAGGGCCCGGCTCTCCTCGGCGGTGGACCGCCGCGCCCGCTCCGCCGCGGACGACTGCTTCCTCGCCGCACCCGCCGGGCCGTCGTCCCCGTCCCCCGTGCAGCCGGTGAGCAGCACGGCGCCCGCGGCGCCGGCGAGCAGGCTCCTCCGGCGTGGTCCGGACCGGGCGCGCGACGGCAGGGGGAACGGCATGGCGGACGTCCTCGGGGGCTCGCGGTGGCGGAACGGGAAGGGGGCGCACGGCGCGCCTTGATCACCGTACCCGTCCGGGGCCGGGCCGCGGACGGCAACACCCTTCGGGAGCGGATACCCTGTGGACCGGACACAGGACCATCCCACAACAGCACACGCGGCCGAGGAGTCACCCGGATGAGCACCACCCAGAGCGAGAGGCTGCGAGAGCTGCTGGAACCGCTCGTGACCGCCCAGGACCTCGACCTGGAGGAGGTCAGCGTCTCTCCGGCAGGCAAGCGGCGGGTGCTGCGGGTGGTGGTGGACTCGGACGAGGGCGTGCTCCTGGACACCTGCGCGGAGCTGAGCCGCGCGATCTCGGACACCCTCGACAGCACCGACGCCATGGGCGCGGGCGAGTACGTCCTGGAGGTCACCTCCCCCGGCGCGGACCGTCCGCTGACCCGGCACCGGCACTACGTGCGGGCGACCGGCCGGCTGGTCCGCTTCCAGCTCGTGGCGGGCGGCGAGCTGACCGCCCGGGTGCTCGCGGTGGACGAGGAGGGGCTGGACCTCCAGGTCCCCGGCGTCAAGGGCCGCAAGCCCACCGCCCGCCGGCTCGCCTTCGACGAGGTCGCCAAGGCCCGGGTGGAGATCGAGTTCAACCGCAAGGCCGGCGAGGCCGACCACGGCGACGACAACAACGGCAACAAGAGCGACAACAGCACGGAAGAAGAGGAGGCGTAGTCGTGGACATCGACATGAGTGCCCTGCGGGGGCTGGTGCGCGAGAAGGAGATCTCCTTCTCGCTGCTGGTCGAGGCGATCGAGTCGGCCCTCCTCATCGCCTACCACCGCACCGAGGGGAGCCGCCGCCGGGCGCGCGTCCAACTCGACCGGGAGAGCGGTCACGTGACCGTCTGGGCGAAGGAGGACCCCGAGGACCTGGAGGAGGGGCAGGAGCCCCGCGAGTTCGACGACACCCCCTCGGACTTCGGGCGCATCGCCGCCACCACGGCCAAGCAGGTGATCCTCCAGCGGCTGCGGGACGCCGAGGACGACGCCACCCTCGGTGAGTACGCCGGCCGGGAGGGCGACATCGTCACCGGCGTGGTCCAGCAGGGCCGCGACCCGCGCAACGTCCTGGTGGACATCGGCAAGCTGGAAGCCATCCTGCCGACGCAGGAGCAGGTCCCCGGCGAGGAGTACCCGCACGGGATGCGGCTGCGGTCCTACGTCGTCCGGGTGGCCAAGGGCGTGCGCGGCCCGTCCGTCACGCTCTCGCGCACCCACCCCAACCTGGTGAAGAAGCTGTTCGCGCTGGAGGTCCCGGAGATCGCCGACGGGTCCGTCGAGATCGCCGCCATCGCCCGCGAGGCCGGTCACCGCTCCAAGATCGCGGTCCGCTCCGCCCGTTCCGGACTCAACGCCAAGGGCGCCTGCATCGGCCCCATGGGCGGCCGGGTCCGCAACGTCATGGCCGAGCTCAACGGCGAGAAGATCGACATCGTCGACTGGTCCGACGACCCCGCCGAGATGGTGGCCAACGCCCTGTCGCCCGCGCGGGTGACCAAGGTCGAGGTCGTGGACCTCGCGGCGCGCTCCGCCCGGGTCACGGTGCCCGATTACCAGCTCTCCCTGGCGATCGGCAAGGAGGGCCAGAACGCCCGCCTCGCCGCCCGCCTCACCGGCTGGCGCATCGACATCCGCCCGGACACCGAGCCGCAGCAGGAGTCGGGCGACTGACCCGGCGGCGCCCGCGCGCCGGCGGGCGAGGAAAAGCATCAGGTGAGTGGCCCGCCCCACGGGTATGGGGCCGGTACGGGGAGGTAGACTAGAGCGTGTCTGGCCGGACGCATGCCCGCGCGTGCCCTGAGCGCACCTGTGTGGGGTGCCGGGAGCGAGCGGCCAAGACCGAGCTGTTGCGCATCGTGCGGGAAGGGGACGCCTGCGTCCCCGATCCACGCGGTACGCTGCCCGGTCGGGGTGCCTACCTGCATCCCGTTCCGGCCTGTCTCGATCTGGCGGTGCGCCGTCGCGCTCTCGTCCGGGCCCTGAAGGCCCGGGGTCAGCTCGACACCGAGGCGCTGAGCCGGATGGTCACGGGTGGGCCCGCCGCACCAGGCGAAGCACGCAACACGTAAGAAGAGGCGGCCGCACGACCCCGTGCGGCCCCGTACCTCGCGAGTGGGAAGTAGGTCGAGATTGCGATGAGCACTCGATGAGTACGCGATGAGTACGCCCATGAAGTAGCGACGGTCCGGCGTAACCCGGACCTCAAAGGAGCGAAGTGGCTAAGGTCCGGGTATACGAGCTCGCCAAGGAGTTCGGTGTGGAGAGCAAGGTCGTCATGGCCAAGCTCCAGGAACTCGGTGAATTCGTCCGTTCGGCGTCCTCGACGATCGAGGCGCCCGTAGTACGCAAACTGACCGACGCCTTCCAGGGCGGCGGCTCCGGCAGGTCCGGCGCCAAGCCCTCGGCACCCAGGAAGGCCACGCCGCGGCCCCCGATGCCCGCGGCGCCTTCGGCGACCCCGGGTGCGGCCGGTCAGACGGCCCCGGCGCCGGCGGCCCGTCCGGGCCCGCCGCGCCCCGCGGCGCCCAAGCCGCCCGCGGCGGAGCGTCCCGCCCCGCCGGCTGCCGGCCCGCGGCCCACCCCGGGCCCCAAGGCCGCGCCGCGCCCCGGCCCGGCGACGCCCGCCCCGGGCGTTCCGGAGTTCACCGCTCCGCCGGCCGCGCCCGCGCGTCCCGCGGACGGTCCGCGTCCCGGTGGCCCCCGTCCCGACGGTCCGCGTCCCGGTGGGCGTCCGGGCGGTCAGGGCCAGGGCGGCCAGCAGCGCGGCGGCGACCGCTCCGGCGGTCCGCGTCCCGGTGGCCAGGCGCCCCGTCCCGGCGGTCAGGCCCCGCGTCCCGGTGCCCGCCCCGCGGGCCCGCGTCCGGGCAACAACCCGTTCACCTCCGGCGGTTCCACCGGCATGGCGCGCCCGCAGGCGCCCCGTCCCGGCGGTGCCCCGCGTCCCGGCGGCCCCGGTGCCCCCGGCGGCGCTCCGCGTCCGCAGGGCGCCGGTCAGGGCGGCCCCCGCCCGCCGGCCGGTCCCGGCGGTGCGCGTCCGACTCCGGGCGGCATGCCCCGTCCGCAGGCCCCGCGTCCCGGCGGCGGCCCCGGCGGCAACCGTCCGAACCCCGGCATGATGCCGCAGCGTCCGGCTGCCGGCCCCCGCCCCGGCGGCGGCCCCGGCGGTCGCGGTCCCGGCGGCGGTGCCCGTCCGGGCGGCGGCGGCGGTCGTCCCGGTGGCGGCGGCGGCTTCGCCGGTCGTCCCGGTGGTGGCGGCGGTGCCCGTCCCGGTGGCGGCGGCGGCTTCGCCGGTCGTCCCGGTGGTGGCGGCGGCTTCGGTGGCGGCGGTGGCCGTCCCGGCTTCGGCGGTCGTCCCGGCGGCCCCGGCGGTCGCGGTGGCACGCAGGGCGCCTTCGGTCGTCCCGGCGGTCCGGCGCGTCGCGGGCGCAAGTCGAAGCGGCAGCGGCGCCAGGAGTACGAGGCCATGCAGGCCCCGTCGGTCGGCGGCGTGATGCTGCCCCGCGGCAACGGCGAGACCATCCGCCTGTCGCGCGGTGCCTCGCTCACCGACTTCGCCGAGAAGATCGGCGCCAACCCGGCGTCCCTCGTCGCGGTCATGATGAACCTGGGCGAAATGGTCACCGCGACCCAGTCGGTGTCCGACGACACCCTGGTCATGCTGGCCGAGGAGATGAACTACACCGTCCAGGTCGTCTCCCCCGAGGAGGAGGACCGCGAGCTCCTGGAGTCCTTCGACCTGGAGTTCGGCGAGGACGAGGGCGGCGAGGAGTACCTGGTCTCGCGTCCGCCGGTCGTCACCGTCATGGGCCACGTCGACCACGGAAAGACCCGACTGCTCGACGCCATCCGCAAGACCAACGTCATCGCGGGCGAGGCCGGCGGCATCACCCAGCACATCGGTGCCTACCAGGTCGCGGCCGAGGTCAACGGTGAAGACCGCAAGATCACCTTCATCGACACCCCGGGTCACGAGGCGTTCACCGCCATGCGTGCCCGCGGTGCCAAGTCGACCGACATCGCGATCCTCGTGGTGGCGGCCAACGACGGTGTGATGCCCCAGACGATCGAGGCGCTGAACCACGCCAAGGCGGCCGACGTGCCGATCGTGGTCGCGGTCAACAAGATCGACGTCGAGGGCGCGGACCCGACCAAGGTGCGCGGCCAGCTCACCGAGTTCGGTCTGGTGGCCGAGGAGTACGGCGGCGACACCATGTTCGTCGACATCTCCGCCAAGCAGGGCCTGCACATCGACAGCCTGCTGGAGGCCGTCGTCCTCACCGCCGACGCCTCCCTCGACCTGCGGGCCAACCCGGAGCAGGACGCACAGGGCATCGCGATCGAGGCCCGCCTCGACCGGGGCCGCGGTGCCACCGCGACCGTCCTGGTCCAGCGCGGAACGCTGCGGGTCGGCGACACCATGGTCGTCGGCGACGCCTACGGTCGGGTCCGTGCCATGCACGACGACCAGGGCAACGTCGTCGCCGAGGCCGGCCCCTCCACGCCGGTCCAGGTCCTGGGTCTCACCAACGTCCCGGGCGCCGGCGACAACTTCATCGTCGTCGACGAGGACCGCACGGCCCGTCAGATCGCGGAGAAGCGCGCGGCGCGCGAGCGCAACGCGGCCTTCGCCAAGCGGGTCCGTCGGGTCTCCCTGGAGGACCTGGACAAGGTGCTCAAGGCCGGCGAGATCCAGCAGCTCAACCTCATCATCAAGGGCGACGCGTCCGGTTCGGTCGAGGCTCTGGAGTCCTCGCTGCTCCAGCTCGACGTCGGCGAAGAGGTCGACATCCGGGTCCTGCACCGCGGCGTCGGTGCGGTCACGGAGTCCGACATCGACCTGGCGATGGGCTCGGACGCCATCGTGATCGGCTTCAACGTGCGCGCCGCCGGGCGCGCGCAGCAGATGGCCGAGCGCGAGGGCGTGGACGTCCGCTACTACTCGGTCATCTACCAGGCGATCGAGGAGATCGAGGCGGCCCTCAAGGGCATGCTCAAGCCGGAGTTCGAAGAGGTCGAGCTGGGTACGGCGGAGATCCGCGAGGTCTTCCGCTCGTCCAAGCTGGGCAACATCGCGGGTGTCCTCATCCGCTCCGGTGAGGTCAAGCGGAACACCAAGGCCCGTCTGCTGCGCGACGGCAAGGTCATCGCGGAGAACCTCAACATCGAGGGCCTGCGCCGCTTCAAGGACGACGTCACCGAGATCCGCGAAGGCTTCGAGGGCGGTATCAACCTCGGCAACTTCAACGACATCAAGGTCGACGACGTCATCGCGACGTACGAGATGCGCGAGAAGCCGCGCGCCTAGTGCGCACGGTGGCCGCCCGGCACCCCGCCGGGCGGCCCGCGCGTTCCGGTCCGGGGTCGGTCGGCGGGGGAAATCCCGTCGAGCGGCCCCGGCCGTCGCGTGTACGGTTTCAGGTGCCCCCGCCGTGCGATCGGCGGGGTCGCCGGGCCGGTCGCACGGCCCACGAACCCGAACCGGCGGGACATCCGGACGCACATGTACGTGGGGACGCTCTCCTTCGACCTGCTCCTCGGCGACGTCCGCTCGCTCAAGGAGAAACGCTCACTCGTCCGGCCGATCGTCGCGGAGCTCCAGCGCAAGTACGCGGTGAGCGTCGCCGAGACCGGCAATCAGAACCTCCACCGCAGGGCCGAGATCGGCCTCGCGGTCGTGTCCGGGGACACCGGGCACCTGTCCGACGTCCTCGACAGCTGCGAGCGGCTGGTTGCGGGACGGCCGGAAGTGGAACTGCTGTCCGTACGACGCAGGCTCCACCGGGACGACGACTGAAGGGTCGCCGGCGTCCCAGCGGCCCGGTCGACCGGCGCCGCACCCACCCAGCACACGCAGTACAGCGAGTTCTCACGAAGGAGACGGACCAGTGGCCGACAACGCGCGGGCCAAGAGGCTGGCGGACCTCATCCGGGAGGTGGTGGCCCAGAAGCTCCAGCGCGGGATCAAGGACCCCCGACTGGGCAGCCATGTCACCATCACCGACACCCGGGTCACCGGTGACCTGCGGGAGGCGACCGTCTTCTACACCGTGTACGGGGACGACGAGGAGCGGGCCGCCGCGGCGGCCGGGCTGGAGAGCGCCAAGGGCGTCCTGCGCTCCGAGGTGGGCCGCGCCGCGGGCGTGAAGTTCACCCCCACCCTGACCTTCGTCGCCGACGCCCTCCCCGACACCGCCCGGACCATCGAGGACCTCCTCGACAAGGCGCGGACCTCCGACGCCAAGGTCCGCGAGGCCTCCGCCGGGGCCCGCTACGCCGGCGAGGCCGATCCGTACCGCAAGCCCGGGGACGAGGAGGCCGCCGACGCCGAAGGCACCGACGCCGACGAGCAGAACGGCGGCGGCTCCCGGGCATGACCAGCAAGCACCCCGTGCCCGACGGCCTCGTCATCGTCGACAAGCCGTCGGGCTTCACCTCCCACGACGTGGTCGCCAAGATGCGCGGCATCGCCCGCACCCGGCGGATCGGCCACGCCGGAACCCTCGACCCCATGGCCACCGGGGTCCTGGTGCTCGGCGTCGAGCGGGCGACCAAGCTCCTGGGCCACCTGGCGCTCACCGAGAAGGAGTACCTCGGCACCATCCGGCTCGGCCAGGACACCGTCACCGACGACGCCGAGGGCGAGACCACCCGGACCGCCCCGGCCGACGCGGTGACCCGGGACGCCATCGACACCGCCGTCGAGGCGCTCACCGGGGACATCATGCAGGTCCCCTCCAAGGTCAGCGCCATCAAGATCGACGGCAAGCGCTCCTACAAGCGGGCCCGCGAGGGCGAGGACTTCGAGATCCCGGCCCGCCCGGTGACCGTCTCCTCGTTCACCGTGTACGACGTGCGGGAGGCCGTCGCCGAGGACGGCACGCCGGTCCGGGACGTCGTGGTCTCGGTGGTGTGCTCCTCCGGCACGTACGTCAGGGCGCTCGCCCGGGACCTGGGCGCCGCCCTCGGCGTCGGCGGCCACCTCACGGCGCTCCGCCGCACCCGGGTCGGCCCGTACAAGCTGGACGCGGCCAAGACCCTGGACGACCTCCAGCGCGAGCTGACCGTGATGCCGGTCGCCGAAGCCGCGGACGCGGCGTTCCCCCGCTGGGACGTCGACGCCCGTCGCGCCAAGCTGCTGCTGAACGGAGTGCGGGTGGAGATGCCCGACGAGTACACCGGCACCGGTGCGGTCGGGGTGTACGGCCCCGACGGCCGGTTCCTGGTGCTCGTCGAGGAGTCCCGGGGCAAGGCCAAGAGCCTCGCGGTCTTCGCCTGAACCCCGCCGTCCCGCCCCGCCCGGCCCGTGCCCCGCACGGAATGCCCGGGCGGGGCGGCGTCGTTCGCACGGATGCCGATGCCGGTCGGCGGGGCGGGACATGGCACTCTTAGACCTGCGGATTCGTCGGACACGGCGGGTCGGTGAGGACCGCGGTCACCGGACCGCCACCGGGTGCGACGAGAAATGCGACAAGGAGCGGCACAGTGCAGCGCTGGCGTGGCTTGGAGGACATCCCCGAGGACTGGGGGCGCAGTGTCGTCACCATCGGGTCCTACGACGGGGTCCACCGCGGGCATCAGCTGATCATCGGCCGTGCCGTGGAGCGCGCACGGGAGCTGGGCGTCCCCTCCGTCGTCGTCACCTTCGACCCGCACCCCAGCGAGGTCGTCCGCCCGGGCAGCCACCCGCCGCTGCTCGCCCCGCACCACCGCCGCGCCGAGCTGATGGCCGCGCTGGGGGTGGACGCGGTGCTGATCCTGCCGTTCACCGCCGAGTTCTCGAAGCTGTCGCCCGCCGACTTCGTGGTGAAGGTGCTCGTCGACAAGCTGCACGCCCGGGCCGTCGTCGAGGGCCCCAACTTCCGCTTCGGCCACCGGGCCGCCGGGAACGTGGGCCTGCTCACCGAACTCGGCCGGACCTACGACTACGAGGTCGAGGTCGTCGACCTGTACGTCACCGGAGGCGCCGGCGACGGCGAGCCGTTCTCCTCCACGCTGACCCGCCGGCTGGTCGCCGCGGGGGACGTGACCGGCGCCGCCGAGATCCTGGGACGCCCGCACCGGGTCGAGGGGGTGGTGGTGCGGGGCGCGCAGCGCGGGCGCGGGCTGGGCTATCCGACCGCCAACGTCGAGACCCTGCCGCACACCGCGATCCCCGCGGACGGGGTGTACGCGGGGTGGCTCCAGGTCGGCGAGGAGTCGATGCCCGCGGCCATCTCGGTCGGCACCAACCCCACCTTCGACGGCACCGCGCGGACGGTCGAGGCGTACGCCATCGACCGCGTGGACCTGGACCTGTACGGCCTGCACGTCGCCGTGGACTTCCTCGCGTACGTGCGGGGGATGGCCAAGTTCGACTCCGTCGACGACCTGCTGGTCGCCATGGCCGACGACGTGCGGCGGGCCAAGGACCTGATCGCCGGGGCCTCCTCGTAGCTCACCCCGCCCCGCCGGCCGCCGCCCAGTGGCAGGCCGGGGCGGCGCTCGGGGCCGCGGGCAGCACCGGCAGGTCACGGCTGCGGCAGTGGTCCGCGACCCCCGCCGCCGCTGCCCGGCCGTCGGCGAGCACCGGGCAGCGGACGTGGAACCGGCAACCCGCCGGGACCCGCGTCGGGTCGGGCGGCTCGCCGGCCAGCACCACCGGTTCGCCCGGGGCGTCGGGCAGCACCGAGAGCAGGGCCCGGGTGTAGGGGTGCCGGGGTGCCGTCAGCACCTGCTCCACCGGGCCCGTCTCCACGATCCGGCCCAGGTACATCACGGCCACCCGGTCGGCGATGTTCCAGGCCAGGCCCAGGTCGTGGGTCACCACCAGGGCCGCCAGCCCGAGTTCGGTGCGCAGCCGCAGCAGCAGGGCGAGGATCTCCCCGCGCACGGAGGCGTCCAGGGAGGCCACCGGCTCGTCGGCGACCAGCAGTTCGGGTTCCAGCACCAGGGCGCCGGCGATCACCACCCGCTGCCGTTGACCGCCCGACAGTTCGTGCGGGTAGCGCAGCAGGAAGCGCTCCGGCGGGCGCAGCCCCGCCCGGGCCAGGGCCCCGGTCACCGCCCCCCGCTCGTCGCCCCGGTGACGGTGCACCCGCAGCCCCTCGGCCACCGCCTCGTACACCGTGTGCCGGGGGTTGAGCGCCCCGCTCGGGTCCTGGAGCACCAGTTGGGCCCGGGAGCGGTACGCCTTGAGGGAGCGTCCGTCGTACGCCAGCGGTGCGCCCGCGTGGCGGACGGTGCCCGCGGTGGGGCGCACCAAGCCCAGCAGGGACCTGGCCAGCGTCGACTTGCCGCACCCCGATTCGCCGACCAGGGCCACGATCTCCCCGCGGTGGACGTCCAGGTCCACCCCGTCTACGGCCCGGGCCGGCGGTGCGCCCGGTCGGCCGGGGAAGACCACGCCCAGTCCGCGGGCGCTGAGCAGCGGCTCCGGGGCGGGGTCCTGCGGTGCGTCGGTCACGGGGTCGTCGCGCTCCTCACTCCGTCCTCGGGTTCGGGGCCCGGGGCGGTGCCGTTCCCGGTCCCGGGCGCGGCGGCGACGTCCAGCCCCTCCACGGCGGGGACGGCGCCCGGCCCGGGCACGTCCCCGACCCCGACCAGCAGGCAGGCCGCCCGCCGCGCGGCCGGGCCGGCGTCCCGCAGGGCGGGGTCGGTGCGGGCGCAGTCGTCGAAGGCCGCCGGGCAGCGGGGCCGGAAGGCGCAGCCCGGCGGCAGCGCGGCGGGGTCCGGCGGGTCGCCGGGCAGTCCGCGCGGGGCGAAGCGGGCGGCCCGGTCGCCGATCCTGGGGAAGGCCGCGGCGAGCGCCCGGGCGTAGGGGTGCAGCGGCTCCCGGCAGACCTGTCGGGCGGGGCCCTCCTCGACGACGCGGCCCGCGTACATCACGGCCAGCCGGTCGCAGGCGTCCGCGAGCACCGCGAGGTCGTGGCTGATCATGATCAGGCCCAGCCTGCGGTCGGTGACCAGGCCCTCCAGCAGGCGGAGCACCTGCGCCTGCACCATCACGTCCAGGGCGGTCGTCGGTTCGTCCGCCACGATCAGCCGGGGGTCGCAGGCCAGCGCCATCGCGATCATGACCCGTTGCCGTTGGCCCCCCGACAGCCGGTGCGGGTACTCCCGGGCCCGGGCGGCGGGCAGCCCGACCTGCTCCAGCAGTTCCGCGGCCCGGGCCCGGGCCCGGGCCCGCCCCATCCGCCGGTGCTGCACCAGGGGTTCGGCGATCTGGTCGCCGATCCGGTGCACCGCGTTCAGGGAGTGCATCGCCCCCTGGAAGACGATCGACGCCCCCGCCCAGCGCACCGCCCGCAGCCGTCCCCACCCCATGCCCAGCACGTCCTCGCCGTCCAGCAGCACCGAGCCGCGGACGGTGGTACCGGGCGGCAGCAACCGCAGCAGGGCCAGCGCCAGTGTCGACTTGCCGCACCCGGATTCGCCGGCCACCCCCAGCCGTTGACCGGCCGCCACGGTCAGGTCCACGCCGCGCACCGCCGCCGCCCCGTCCGGATAGGTGACGGCCAGTCCGCGCACCTCCAGCAGCGGGGCGCTCATCCGGACGTCCCCAGCCGGGGGTTGAGCACCGACTCCACGGCCCGCCCGCAGAGGGTGAACGCCAGTGCCACCGTCGCGATCGCCGCCCCCGGCGGCACCAGGTACCACCAGTGACCCGCACTGACCGCTCCCGCCTCCCGCGCGTCCTGGAGCATCCCGCCCCAGGAGGTGACGGTGGGGTCGCCGAGCCCCAGGAACGCGAGGGTGGCCTCGGCCAGGATGGCCGCCGAGATGCCGAGGGTGGTCTGGGCCAGCACCAGCGGCAGCACGTTGGGCAGCACATGACGGGTCATCACGTGCCGGTGGCCGCCGCCCAGGGCCCGCGCCCGCTCGATGTACGGACGGGACTCCACGGCCAGCGTCTGCGCCCGCACCAGCCGGGCGGTGGTGGGCCAGGTCGTGACCCCGATCGCCAGCACCACCGTGCCCAGGGACCGGGAGAGCACCGTGGCCAAGGCGATCGCCAGGACCAGCGTCGGCATCACCAGGAACCAGTCGGTCACCCGCATCGCCAGGGTCCCGTACCAGCCGCCGAAGTGGCCCGCGGTGATGCCCACCAGCGCCCCGATCGCCACCGACAGCACCGCCGCCAACAGGCCCACCAGCAGCGACACCCGCGCCCCCCACACCAGCAGCCCCCACAGGTCCCGCCCGAACTGGTCGGTGCCCAGCCAGAACCGTGCGCTCGGCCCCTCCATCGGCCCCCCGGTCGCCCGGGTCACGCTGCGGACCTCCTCGCCGACCGTCCAGGGCGCCGACAGCGCGAGCAGGGCGCACAGCGCCAGCACCGCGAGCCCCAGCAGCCCCGAACGATGGGTGCGGTAGCGGTGCCAGAACCGGGCGGCGCTCGCCCGGCGCCGTCGTCGGGCGAGCGCCCGCGGTCCCGTGGCCGGCGACGGGGGAGCGGCCGGACCGTCCGTGCCCTGCGGGTCCTCCGTGTGTGCGGTCATCGGCCCACCCGGGGGTCGAGGAACGGGCAGAGCAGGTCGGCGGCGGTGTTCATCAGGATCACGGCCGCCGCGAACACCAGGAACAGGCCCTGCACCAACGGCAGGTCGGGCACGCTGAGCGCCTGGTAGAAGAGTCCGCCCAGGCCCGGCCAGGAGAACACCGTCTCCACCAGGATGGTGCCTGCGACGATCCGCCCCAGGTTGACGAAGACCAGGGTCACCGTGGGCAGCGCCGCATTGGGCACCGCGTGGCGCCGGCGCACCTGCACGTCCCGCAGTCCCTTGGCCCGGGCCGTCGTCAGGTAGTCGGCGCCGACCTCGTCGAGCAGTGCCGAACGGGCCACCAGGAGCGTCTGCCCGTACTCCACCGCCACCAGGGTCACCACCGGCAGCACCAGGTGGTGGGCGACGTCGAGCACGTACCCGAAGCCCTCGGAGGTCCCCGACTCCATGCCGCCGGTGGGGAACAGCCCCGGCACCGGCCCCGCGCCCACCGCGAACACCACGATCAACAGCAGCCCCAACCAGAACGAGGGCACCGAGTACAGCGTCAGCGCCAGTCCGGTGTGGAACCGGTCGCCCGCCCCGCCCCGGCGCCAGGCCGCCCGGGTGCCCAGGGCCACCCCGAGGGCGGTGTACAGCACGAACGCCGTCCCGGTGAGCAGCAGGGTGTTGGGCAGCGCCTCGGCGATCTTGTCGACGACCGGGGCCCGGAACTGGTACGAGGCTCCCAGGTCCCCGGTGAGTGCCCGACCGCAGTAGTCCGCGAACTGCTGCCACCAGGGCAGGTCCATCCCGAACTCGCGACGGTAGGCGGCGAGTTGCTCGGCGGAGATCGGACGTCCGCCGGTCATGAACTTCACCGGGTCGCCCGGGATCAACCGGAACAGGAAGAAGCCCGTCACCAGCACTGCCACCAGCGACACCCCGGCGCCCACCAGCCGTCCCGCCGCGTAGCGGGCGTAGCCCTCGGAGCCGGAACGGGCCCGGCGCAGCACCCCGGTCGCGCTACTCACGGTCGTCCGCCGTCGCCCGCCGGCGCAGGGCCACCGCGCCCGCGCCGCCCGCGAGCACCGCACCCGCCGCCGCGAGTCCGGCGAGCACCCCGCCCGGTGCCGCGCCCGCGTCCGGCCGGTAGGGCCGGGCCGGCACCGCCGACCACCAACTCCAGTAGCCGTCCTGGCCGTAGATGTTGCCCGCCGCCGCGGGCATGGTGGTGATCGAGCCGATCCGGTCCGAGCGGTACGCCTCCACCGCGTTCGGGTACGCCAGCACGTTCAGGTACCCGGTCCCGTACAGGCGCTCCTGCATCAGGCGCACCAGTTCCGCCCGTCGCTCGGGGTCGTACTCGGCGAGCTGGCGCGCGTACAGCGCGTCGTAGCGCCGGTCGCAGACGAAGTTGTCCGTCGCCCCCGGCACCCCCAGGGAGGCGGGCAGTGCCCCGCAGGTGTGCAGGGAGAGCACGAAGTCCGGGTCCGGGTTCACCGACCAGCCGTCGAAGGCCAGGTCGTACTCGCCGGCCGTCCAGGGGTCGGTGACGTTGTCGAGGCACTGCACCTCCACCCCGATCCCCAACTCCGCGTACCACTCCTGGAGGTAGCGTCCGATCGCCTTGTCGTTGGGGTCGGTGGCGTGGCACAGCAGCCGGTAGACGATCGGCTCCCCGTCCGCGCCGAGCCGTCGCCCCTGCCCGTCCCTGCGGTACCCGGCCCCGTCCAGCAGCCGGGCCGCGCCTGCCGGGTCGTAGGGGACGCGCTGGTCGGCGCTCGGCCGCCAGTGGTAGGCGGCGAACCGGGGCGGCAGATAGCCCTGGCCGACCACCGCGTGCCCCTGGAAGACCCGCTCCACCAGCAGCTCCCGGTCCACCGCCATGAACAGCGCCCGCCGCACCCGGGCGTCCAGCAGCGAGGGGTGCCCGTCCCCGAACCGCTGCCCGTCGCGGGTGCGGGCACCCGGGTTGGTGGCGAGCGCGTAGAAGCGGCGACCGGGCGCGTCGTTGAGCGTGACGCCCGGCTCGTGCGCCAGCGCACCCGCCTGGGCCGGGGTCAGCCCCTGGACGAAGGAGACCTCGCCCTTGCGCAGTGCGGCCACCGCCGCGTCGCCGTCCTTGTAGTACGTCAGCAGCAACTCGTCGAACCGCGGGGCACCACGCCAGAACGTCGGATTGGCCCGCAGCCGGACGTAGCTGTCGGGCCGGTGGTCGACCAGGACGAACGGGCCGCTGCCGACGACCGGGAACCGTTCGGTGTTGGTGACGTCGGTGACCTCCGGGGCCTTCGCCCAGACGTGCCGGGGCACGATCGGCACGTCCAGCGCGGTCATGGTGGCCTGGGGCCGGTGCAGCCGGATCACCAGCCGGGTCGGCTCCGGGGCGCTGACCGCGCGGAAGTTGCCGACGAAGCTGCCGTTCGCGGCGCCCGCCGCCTCGTCGGTCATCATCGTCCGGAAGGTCCACGCCACGTCCTCGGCGGTCACCGGCACCCCGTCGGACCAGCGGGCGTCGCTGCGGATGGTGTACGTCCAGGTCAACTTGTCGGCGGAGGCCCGCCATGCGGTGGCGAGCCCCGGCACCGCCCGGCCGTCGACCGGGTCGTAGCCGGTGAGGTACTCGTACATCAGCCGGTGCACGCTGGTGCTGATGAGCCGGGTGGCGAGGAAGGGGTTCAACGAGTCGACGCTCTGCGAGACGGCGACCTTCAGGGTGCGGGGCGCCCCCTCGTCCGCGGCGGTCGCCGTCGCCGGGCCGACGGACGCCGCGGCGACGAGGGCGAGGGAGGCGGCCAGCACGGCGCCGCGGGCCGGTCGGCCCCGCACCCCGCGCCGCGCGCGACGGACGGTCGGCGCAGGGCCGCTACCGGGGGGATCGGGCTCCATGGTCGTGACCTCCCGTCAAGGCTCGCGGGGGGAACGGCAGGGTCGCGGGGAGGGCGGAGTGACGATCTGACCGTGAGGTCGGTCAGCCGTGTCTATCAACGCCGACCCCACGGGTCAATGACCGCCATACCCCGTGTACCCCCCTTGGCCTGCGCATCCACGGTGGGGCGCACGGAAGCGGACGATGCGTGGGGGCGTGCGGACGGTGTGCACGGGAGCGCGTGCGCCCTGTCGTGGGGGCTCGTTCCTCGCCGTGGGGGAGCGCGGAACGCGAAAGGCCCCGCTCCGCATCGGGACGACCGTGCGGAACGGGACCTGGCGGACCACGGCGTGCGCGGGCCTACTGCGGGGGCGACCCGGCCGGAGCACCCTCCGGGGCGCCGCCGGCGCCCGAAGGGCCCTGCGGCGGGGGCGTCGGGCCGGGCGCGCCCGGCCACTGACCCGGCACCGGCGGGACTCCCGGCTGCCCGGGCTGCGCCGGCGGCCACCCCTGCGGATAGCCGTAACCGCCGGGCTGGCCCGCCCCGGCGGGGGGCGGGGCGGCGGCCGGCTGCCCGGGGACGGGCTGCTGCGCCGGGTGCTGCTGCGGAGGCCAGCCGTACGCACCACCGGCGACCGGCGGCTGACCGGGCGGCGGCCCGCCGGGTGCCGGCGGCTGCGGATACGGCTGACCCGGCGCACCCTGCCCGGGCCCGGGGGCGCCGGGCTGCCCGGGGAACACCGGACCGGCCGCCGCCTGCTGGGGGAACTGGCCGGGCATCGGCGGAGCCAACTGCGGCGGAGGGTTGCCGTCGGAGGTCCACAGGCCCTGCGCCTGCTGGGCGCGCACGAAGTCCTCGGCGACCAGCGCCGACAGGTTGAAGTACGCCTCCCGGACCTTGGGCCGCATCATGTCGAGGTCGACCTCGGCGCCCGCCGCGAGGTGCTCGTCGAAGGGCACCACGATGACCCCCCGGCACCGTGTCTCGAAGTGGCTGACGATGTCCTCCACCTTGATCATCTTCCCGGTCTCGCGGACCCCCGAGATCACCGTCACCGAGCGGGACACCAGGTCCGCGTACCCGTGCGCGGTCAGCCAGTCCAGGGTGGTGCTCGCACTGCTCGCCCCGTCCACCGAAGGGGTCGAGACGATGATGAGCTGGTGCGCCAGGTCCAGCACCCCGCGCATGGCGCTGTACAGCAGCCCCGTGCCGGAGTCCGTCAGCACGATCGGGTACTGCTTGCCCAGGACGTCGATCGCCCGCCGGTAGTCCTCGTCGTTGAAGGTGGTCGACACCGCCGGGTCCACGTCGTTGGCGATGATCTCCAGACCCGAGGGGGCCTGCGAGGTGAACCGCCTGATGTCCATGTACGAGTGGAGGTACGGGATCGCCCCCACCAGGTCCCGGATGGTCGCCCCGGTCTCCCGGCGCACCCGGCGCCCCAGGGTGCCGGCGTCCGGATTGGCGTCGATCGCGAGGATCTTGTCCTGCCGCTCGCTGGCGAGGGTCGCGCCGAGCGCGGTCGTGGTGGTCGTCTTGCCGACGCCGCCCTTCAGGCTGATGACGGCGATCCGGTAGCAGGACAGCACCGGGGTGCGGATCAGGTCGAGCTTGCGCTGGCGCTCCGCCTCCTCCTTCCGGCCGCCGAGCCGGAACCGCGAACCGCCCCCGGCCGGCCGGCCGCTCTTGGCCCGCTGCTTCCGGCTGTTCAACAAGCGGTCCGAGGAGAGCTCCATCGCCGCCGTGTACCCGAGCGGTGTGCCCGGCGCGGTCTGCTCCCGCTGGTCGTGCTGGAGCGGTTGGGGCCACGCCGCACCGGACCGCGGGTCCACCGCCGGGTGCTGCGGCGGCGCGTACGGGGCCGGTGCGCCCTGCGGCGGCTGCGGGTCGGGCGCGCCCGGCACCGGATGCGGATAGGGCTGCTGCGGGGGAACCGCCGCAGCGGGCTGGGCCGGCGGCGGGGGGAACCCGTAGCCGCCGGGCGGCAGATGGGGCGGCGGTGCGGCGTGGGGCGGCTGGTGGGGGCCGGAGGCCACCGGGCCGGGCTGCGCGGGCACCGGCGCCGTGGGAGCGGGCGGCGGCGGGAAGCCGTACCCCGGCACCGGCTGGTGCCCGGGCGCACCCCAGGCGACGGGCGCGGCCGGCGGCGCCTGCGGGGCCGAAGGCTGCGGGGGCACCGGTGCGGCGGCGATCGGCGGCGGGGGCTGCGCGGCCGGGCCGGGCTGCGGCACGGGGGGCGTCTGCGGAGCCCCGGGGTGCTGCGGCGTGACCTGCCCGGGCCACTGTCCCGCCGGCCCGGGCGCGGGCGCGGCCGGCTGGAAGGCGGGGGGCAGCGGCGGCAGCGCCTCGGACGGGGCGGCCGGCGGTGTCCAGGCGGGGGGAGCGTCCGCCGGGACGCCGGGCGGGTCCGCCGCGTCCTGCGGCGAGGGCCCGGGCTCCACCGGGACCGGGGGCACGGCGTCCCGCGGCGCGGTGTCCTCGGGCGCGGCGGTGGTGGCGGCCGCGGCGGTCTTCGGGCGGGCGCCGTCCGCCGCCGCGTTCTCTTCCGGTGCGTCGGCGGTCGGGGCGGTCGGGCCGGCGTCCGTCGTGGTGCCGGCGGGCTCCTCGGCGCCGGCCACGGGTCCGGGGTGCGCGACGTCGGCGGGTTCCTGGAGCCGGTCCTTGAGCGAGGAGAGGGAGAAGCGCATCGTGGCGCCGCTCTCCAGCTCCCCGCCGGTCGGGACGTGGGCACCACCGGGCGGGTCGGCCGCCGGCGCGTCCGCGGTGCCGTCGGCACCCGTCGGCCCGGCGGCGGGCCGGAACCCGCCGTCCGCGGGAAGGCCGGGCACCCCGACCGGGTCCCCGCCCCCCGCCACCGGGACGCCCGGCGGGGGCGGCAGCGGCAGGGCAGGGCCGGTCGGGGGCGGGGGGCCGGGCACCCGTGGGAGCACCGGCCCGGCCGCGCCCTGCGACGAGGGCCCCGCCCCGGCGGCCGCCGCCTCCGCCGCCACCGGGGCGACCGGTGGCGGCGCAGGCGCGACCGCCGGCGGAGCCACGGACGCCGGTGACGGGGACGGGGTTTCCCCCGCGCTCCCCGACGCGTTCTGCGTGTACCAGGCAGGAGGGGCGTAGTCGATGGTGAACTCGCCCGTCGTCTCCACGGCGGACTCGGCGTCGGACTGGTCGTCGTCGGGTGTGGCCCAGCCCCCGGGCTTCCCGTCCCGATCGCTGTTCACAATTCCTCCTGGTGTGGTCGAGCGCACTGCTAGCCGCGATGGTGGGGCACCGCTCCCGGACTCCGGTCGTACCCGCCGGCCAGCCGGTTCCGCCCCGGTCCACCAGCGACCGCTCGTGGGACCCAAGACGCGCCCGGTCCCAGCCTAATCACCCCGGCGGCCCGCACGGCAGAGCCGCCGGCCCCCGCCTTCCGCCCGAACCACCCACCGAACGCCCCGACACCGCTCCTTCCTCCTCGAAACCCGGGCAAAGCCATCCAAGAAGGCGGAGGTTGACGGGTGATCACCCCGGGGCGGACCCGTACGACCCTCCCGAATCGCCCCAACCCGTCCGCCCCACGGGTGACCACCAGGAACACCCGTTCCGCGGAGCCCCCCGCAGAACGGGTCAGTCCATCCGGCGCGCCAACCCGAGCAGCCCCTCCTCGATGTCGGTCGGGCGCGTCATCACGTAGTGCCGGTCCCGGTCCGCGCACCACAGGGTGACCCCGTCCGCGAGCGTCGGCAGCGAGGCCACGTCCTCCCGGGGCAGCGCCAACACCCGACCGATCTCCGCCGCCTCGTCCGGCGACACCCGCTGCACCCCGACCAGCCGGGCCTGCCGCATCAACCTCGGTGCCACCGGGCTCAGGTACGGCAACAGGGTCACCACCGACTGCCAGGGCGCCGCCGCCACCCGACCGCGCGGCGGACGCATCCCGCAGTCCCGGACCACCACCACGGGAGACCCCGCCGACGCGCCCTGCGGCGGCACCTTCCCCACGTCGTGCAGGGTGACGCAGGGCACCGGCCCGCCGGCCGCCTGCGCGAGCCCCGTCCACGACTGCGCCCGCCCCGTCTCCACGGCCAACCGCGCCCCCGTGGCCGCGATCCGCAACGCCAACACCTGCGCCGTCCACAACCCGCCGATCAGCACCACGTCGTACGGTGTCGGACTGTTCACCCCCAGGACCGCGGGACGGTCCCGGGCGTCCACCCCGATCACCACGCCGTCATCGCCCACCGGCAGCGCCAACGCGTCGAACTGCTCCACCGGCAGGACGTGCCGCGGATGCCGCGGCCCCAACAAGCCCAGCCCCGTGCGCAGCCGCGCCCCCACCGACCGACCGCCCGACTCCGACCCGGGCGAGGACGCCGCCCTCATCGGGCACCCCCCAGGGGCAGCGTCGCCAGCATCCCGGGAACCTGCTCCCGGTCCAACCGTGCGAGCCCCACCCGAGCCTCCCGCGCGGCCTGCTCCAACCCCCGCCGGGCAGCGACCAGTTCACTGCTCGTCCGGCCGGTGACCCGCACGTGTCCCCGGACCCCCACGTCCCGGCCGTCCCCGTCCAACGTCAGGCTGAACGTCGTCGCCAGCGCCGGAACCGCGGTGAGCCGCGCCACCAGGTCCGCCAACGAGCCCCGCTCGCCCCCCAGGTGCGGCCAGCGGCGCACCCAGTACGAGGTGTGGTGGCTGTTGTCGCAACGCCAACTCCGGCTCGACTCCTCGGTACGCCGCTGCCCCGCCGCCTCCGCACGACCCGCCTGCGCCGTCACCATCGGGTTCGCCCCCATCGACGTCGCCACCGCCGCCGTCAACTCCTCGTCCGTCAACACCGTCACCCGGAACCCGGCCCCCGTCAGCCGACTCGACAGGTGCTCCGCCACCCGCGCCAGACACTTCTGCGCCCCCACCAGCCCGCCACCGCGCGCCGCCACCGCCTCCGGACACGCCTCGGCGTCCAACTTCAGGGCCACCCAGGTGATCCGCACCGCAGGAGAAGCCGCGCCGTTCTCCAAGCGCGCGTAGTTGGTGACCGCGATGGCCTCCTTCGGCAGGTGCAGCGCCGGCGCGGGCTGGGTGTGCACCACGACCTGCGCCGACTCCAAACCGATCCCGTCGACCACCAGGGCGTCACGTACCAGACCCAAGGGCAACGGCCGGCGGTCGCGCGCCGCCCGCAGCGCCGTCGCATCGGACTCGACCTGGAGCACCGCCGTCAGGAACCCGCCGTCCCCGACCATGCCGACCGGCCGCCGGTCCCGGTCGTCCCCCGGGGCGAAACGGTACGTCCGCAGGGTCGGATCGCACTCCACCGCCGGCGCCAACCCCGGCTCGGTGCCCACCGGGACCGACCACGACGAGGCACGCCGTCGACGCGTCCGGAACTCCCACACCGTCGCCAGCCACTCCGGCAGCGGACGCCCCCGCCGACGCACCAGGGCGAGCGCCAACGACACCGACACGACGGGGGAGACCAGCGCCAACGCCACCGGGCCGAGCACCCACCCCACGACCCCCGCCGCGACGGCCACCTCGATCAACGCGAGGCGCTGCCACCGGAACGGCCGCCGCCCCGCGCCCCCGGCCGCGGGCGGCGTCCGGGAAGCGAACCGGGGCGCCCCGCCCACGGCCCCCGCCGCGCCACCCGCCGCCCCCGAGCGGGACCGCGAACGACTCCGCGAACGGGTCCGCGTTGCGGAAACCATCACCTCAATGTCCCCCGAATCACTGCTAGCCCCGAAAAGTCCGTCACTCCCGACCCCTCCCGAAAACCGCGCCCGCATCAGGGTGGTTGAGGGGCCGCTCACCCTACCCGCCGCCCCCGAACCCCCGCGCACCAGGCATAGTAGGGGCCCGACCTGACAGCGTGTCGCCCTCCGCCCACGGGCCGCGACACCACACCCCTGCGGAGCGGACACGGGACGCACCACCCGCGCCCCCGGCACGCACGGCGGATCAGGACGGACGGCTACGACGGGGAGACGCACACACCGATGGCATCACGGCGCGACGAGCTCAACGCCCACACCTTTGCGAAGCGCCGCACCCTGGCGGCCTACCTCCAGCCCGCCTCGGGCGGCTCCGAGGAGGACGCCCCCCGCCCCCTGCGCGGCATCGTCCCCGGCATCGTCGTCGGCGTGATCGTCCTCGCCGTCTTCGGCGCCTGGGGCATGTTCAAACCCACCGCCCCCGCCAACTGGGCCGAGCCCTACAAGAACGTCATCATCGCCAGCGACTCCACCACCCGCTACGTCGCCCTGAAGACGGACGGCAAGCGCCAACTGCACCCCGTCCTCAACATGGCCTCCGCCAAACTCCTCCTCGAACCCGGCCAGGGCAAGGTCATCAGCGTCGCCGAATCCGTCATCGACAAGGGCGACATCCCCCACGGCGTCACCCTCGGCATCCCCTACGCCCCCGACCGGCTCCCCCCGGCGAAGGAAGCCGACCGACCCAAGCGCTGGGCCGTCTGCGAACGCCCCGGCCAGGGCGGCCGGACCATCCAGACCGCCGCGTTCGTCCTCGCGCCCCGCGAGGAACGACTGACCGACGGCCCCGAGCGGCTGCGCGGCGGCGACCTCATGTACGTCAGCGGGCCCGACCGCACCCGCTACGTCGTCGACCGGAACGGCACCAAGTACCCCGTCCCCGCCGACGACGAGCTCCTGCTGCGCACCCTGGACACCTCCGGCCGCGCACCCCAACGCGTCTCCCGGGAATGGCTCGCCACCCTCCACACCGGCGACCCCGTCGCCTTCCCCGAGGTCGACGGCCCCGTCGGCGACCCCGCCGGCGCCCCCGGCAGCCTCGACGAGGCCACCAACAGGGTCGGCACCGTCCTGCGCGCCCCCCAGGGCGACAGCACCCAGCACTACCTCGTCCTGACCGGCAAGGTCGTCCCCGTCTCCGACTTCACCGCCAAGCTCCTGCTCAGCAGCCGCCAACTCGACGGCCTCGGACAGGCCGGCCGACCCCGCGACGTCGGACCCGCCTCCTTCACCCCCGAAGGCCCCCACTTCGCCGGCGAACACGACTGGCCCACCCACGCCCCGCGCACCGTCAACGCCCCCGACCGCAGCGGCGGCCGCGACACCGTCTGCAACGTCCTGCGCCAGGTCGACCCGGACCAGGGCACCACCACCCTCAGCACCTGGGCCGGCACCGACTACCCCGCCCCGCTGCCCACCGGCTCCTCCAGCGCCTACGTCACCCCCGGCTCCGGACAACTCTTCCGCCAGGTCACCGGCGCCCAGACCAAGACCGGCGGCATCTTCCTGGTCACCGACACCGGGCTGCGCTACGCCCTCCAGAGCAACAGCGACAGCGCCTCCGACGACGCGGGCATCGGCACCTCCGCCGCCCGCCGCAAGGCACAGCTCCAGGAAGCCCAGCGCGCCCAGGCGTGCCTCGGCTACGCCAAGGCCGAGCCCACCCCGATCCCCGCCGCCTGGTCCGCCCTGCTGCCCACCGGCCCCCGACTCTCCACCACCGCGGCCCGCCAGCCGCAGGGCTCGTGACGGGAGCCGCCGTGCCCACCACCACCCGGTGCGGCGTCCGGGCCCGCGCCCTGACCGCCGCCCTCGCCCTCACCGCCACCGCGCTGATCCTGCCCGCCGCCCCGCCCGCCACCGCGGACACCGGGCAGTGCACCTTCCCCGCCGAGCCCTACCAGGGCCGCCCCTGGGCCCTGCAACGCGTCCTCCTCGACGAGCTGTGGAACGAGTCCACCGGCAAGGGCGTCAACGTCGCCGTCATCGACACCGGCGTCGACACCAAGCACCCCCAACTCGCCGGCGCCGTCGACAAGTCCAAGGGCCGCAACACCCTGCCCGCCAAACCCGAGAACGACGACGGCGACCCCGTCCCCCGCGGCAAGGCGGACGGCACCGGCGACACCGTCGGCCACGGCACCCGGGTCGCCGGCATCATCGCGGCCCGCCCCGCCGAGGGCACCGGCTTCGTCGGCCTGGCCCCCGCCGCCCGCATCATCCCCGTCCACCAGAACGACGCGCACGGCAACGGCACCGCCGACACCCTCGCCACCTCGATCCGCCACGCCGTCGACGCCGGCGCCCACGTCATCAACATCTCCCAGGACACCGCCAACGCCGTCAAACCCACCTCCGCCCTGCAACAGGAGATCGACCACGCCCTCGACCGGGACGTCGTGGTCGTCGCCTCCGCCGGCAACGACGGCCTCGGCGGCAACGTCAAGAAGACCTACCCCGCCTCCTTCCGGGGGGTCCTCGCCGTCGCCGCCTCCGACCGCAACAACGAACGGGCCGCCTTCTCCCAGTCCGGCGACTTCGTCGGCGTGGCCGCACCCGGCGTCGACATGGTCTCCACCGTCCCCGGCGGCGGACACTGCGTCGACAACGGCACCAGCTTCGCCGCCCCGTACGTGGCGGCGGTCGCCGCCCTGCTGCGCGCCAAACACCCCGACTGGACGGGCCGGGAGATCGTCGCCCAGATCCAGCAGACCGCGGAACGTTCGGTCGCCGGCCACGACCGCCTCGTCGGCTGGGGCGTCGTCGACCCCGTGCGCGCCCTCACCGAGGACGAACGCCGCATCGACGAACCCGTCGCCGACGAGGGCCTCAGCCGCGCCCAGGCCCCTGCCGTCCCCGAGTTCGACCTCGGCGAATCCGCCGCCGAACGCGACGCCCGCCTCGCCACGTACGTGGCGGTCGCGGCCGTCGTCCTGGCCGCGGCGCTCGGCGGCACCGCCCTCGCCCTGCGGGACGCGGCCCGCCGCCGCGGCGGCCGTCGCACCTGACCGACGGCGTTGCCGGGCGCGCCTCCTGAGCACCTATACCCATGCGACCGTCGGTGGTGCTCAGTAAGCTGAGCGCACACGCGACGCGCCCACCACAGCCACGGCCCCGCACACCCGGGCAAACAGGACGACTCCCAACTAAGGGTCGAAGAGCCGTTGTTGATGCGGCACAGGGCGTGGCTATGGTGAATGCGCGCAAACGACCCGCCCGTGCGCGCCCGTCCCCGGAACCGACCGGACGGGCCCACGGGAATCGGGGCCACGGGGAAACGGGGAAGGACACGGAATGGGGCTTCCGGACAGCACGGGCCGCGCCTCGTACATGGGGGCGATGGGGAGCACGGACCTCCGACGCGGCGTCGAGGCGCTGAAGACGTTCAAGAAGAGCATCGACCAAGTCCTCTCGGACTTCGAGGGATCGGCCGGCGGCACGTCCAAGGTCGGCTCCCAACGGGTCTCCAGAACCTCCCTCAGCAGCGGGAGCACGCCGTTCGCCGAAGCGGACGGTCTGTTCGCCCAGTACCACCGCGTCCACCAACGCCTCACCGAACTCTCCAAGTCCCTCGGCGAGCAGATCGAGGCCATGGGCATCGCGGTGCACGGCGCCGACGTCGGCTTCGACAACGTCGACGAGGACATGCGCCGGCGGTTCTGGGCGATCCGGGCGGACACCCGCGAGGGGCAGGACCGGCAGCGCATGGGCGGTTCGCGGGACAACAAGGGCAACGAGACCGAGGTGGGTTGGTGACCATGGCCGGCGACAACGACAGGAACGCACCGGACGCTTCGGACCTGAGCCGGGCGACCGGGCAGAACAGCAACATCGACCGGGTGGTGGCCGTATCACAGCTGCTCGAGAACTCGATCTTCTTCCCCGCCCCGAGCATCAGGCCCGGCCGCACCGACTTCGAATCGCGTCGCCTCAACGACATGGTCGACCTGGTGGAGAACGCCAATCCGGCCGAGTTGGAGAACGCCGGCACAGCCCTGTGGAACGCCCGGGACGCCATCAAGGAGGCCGCCGAGCAGCTCAAGGGCCACATCGCCCAGCCCGACTGGGAGGGCGAGGCGAGCGAGGCGTTCCGCAAGTGGGGCGAGGGGCTCGTCTCGGACACCCTGAAGCTCGCCGACTTCGCGGACGCCGCCGCCACCCAGATCACCGCCGCGGGCGCGGGCCTGGCCTCCGTCCGCAGCGCCATGCCGCCGCGCGACCGGCGAGCGGTCCCCAAGGACGTCAAGGACTTCCCCGAGGACAAGCGAGGCGCGGACAACCCGGAGTACGCGGCGGCGGTGAAGGCCGAGAAGGACCGCCAGGAGGCCATCAACCAGATGAACCGTCTGGCGTCGTTCTACGCGGTGTCGGGGGAGGTGCTGTCGCAGCAGGAGGGGCCGGTGTTCAAGCGGGTGCCGAACGTGGGGGTGCCGAAGCCCCAAGGCGACGGTTGGCGGGGTGACCCGGGCGCGGGCCCAGTCCGAGATGACGTGTCCTTCGCTCAGGCCGGGCAGACGGCGTCTACACCCAATCGGGCGGGGGTGAGCGATCCAGGATCACCCCTGCCCTCCGCGCCGGGCGCGGTCGGCGTCGGAGGAGGTGGGCCGGTCGATCCGGCGGCGCCGGTTCCTCCTTCGGTGGCTGGACCGGCAGCGCCTTCCGCGCAGCTTCCGCCGGTATCTTCCCCGGCTACCGAAACCGCCAGTGTGGGCACTGTGCCGGCCCAAGCCTCGCCGGCTGTACCGAGTGCTCCGTCGGTGAGTTCCCCCACCCCTCCAAGCATTGTTTCCCCGCTGCCTCCGCCTGTGGTGGGGCCGGTCATGGGTGGCGCCAACTCGGCCCGTCCGATTGGGCCGGCCGGTGGGGGCCGCCCGGTCGCCCCGGTCGTGGGCGGGGCCGGCCCCGGTCGGCCGGGGCCCGTGGGCGCGCCGGGCCATGCGCCGGCCAGTGCCGGTGGATCCGCCGCGCCGGTGAGGGGAGCACAACCACCCGTGGGAGGCGTGGGAGCACAGGCACCAGCGGCGGGGCGTCCCGTTGCGGGTGGGCAGCCGTTGGGAGCGCAGAGCCCTGTTGGTCGCGCGGGTCCGGCGGTGGGGGGCCCTGCTTCGGGGATCGTCGGGGGGCGCCCAGGCGTCACGGGCGCGGGGCGGCAACCGCACGGGGGGCGCGCACCTCAAGGCACGGTCATCGGCGGGCAGTCACCAGTCCAGGGCCATCGCCAAGCCACGGGCCCCCAGGCTGCCTTCTCCGCCTCTTCAGGCAGCAGGCCCACAGGGCCAACGGCAGGTGCGAACAGGCACAACCCAGCGGGACGCCCGGAATCATCACGGACGAACGGGGTGGTGGGCGTGCCAGTTCAGCCGCAGTCCGGTGGCCGCGGCAATCGAAAGGGGTTCACCCCCGGCGGTACTGGTCTGGTCCGATCGACTGATCAGTCACGGGCCATCGGCGACGATGACGTCTCCGAGATCATGGAAGTCGGGCATGAGGGCACTCCTGCCGAAGCTCAGGGGCGGAGAAGGATCTGCCCTGACACCCCCACGAGGACAGAGGGTTCATGAGGCCGCGGAACAGCCGTCCAACGGTGAGATTTGACGCTCGAATCGTAGCTGGGTACCGGAGAACGGTGTGCGTGAGTGCGGTGTTGGGCGCTCTGACAATTGGCCTTTCCACCCATGCTCACGCTGACGATGTGCAGAGCCAGCAATGGTATCTGGATTCCATGCGAGCCGAGGACATGTGGAAGATCAGTACGGGGAAGGGTGTCAAGGTCGCGGTCGTCGATTCCGGAGTGAATCCTGACGTGCCGTCCCTTCAGGGGAAGGTCTTGACGGACGAGGTTCCGGCTGAAGTTTCTTATGGGGCGACCAAGGACTACGGCGGTCATGGCACGACGATGGCGGAACTCATCGTGGGGAGCGGAAACGGCGGTGGGCTGAAGGGCCTCGCGCCGGATGCCCGCATCATCCCTATTCGTGCGGACCTAGAGGCTCTGAAGGACAAGAAAGAGAAGAGTAAAACAAAATCCGTTGGCGAAGGTATCCGTGCGGCTGCTGACACGGACGCTAAGATCATCAATCTTTCGGTTGGGTCGGAGTTCACCTACCATGAACTCGAAGAAGCGGTTGACTACGCAGTTCGCAAGGGAAAGCTCCTGTTCGGAGCTATCGGTAACGCTGGAAATGACGTGGAGAGAAACGACTATCCGGGTGCCTACCTTGAAGTGGTGGGAGTTGCGGCTGCCGACAAAACCGGCAAGGTTGGCAACTTCTCTCAGCAGGGCGACTTCGTTGACTTGAGCGCCCCGGGGGTGAATGTTCCTTCCTGGTGCGACGAGAGCTTTACGCGATATTGCACGGGGCGGGGGACCAGCCAAGCCACAGCCATCGCCTCGGCCTCGGCGGCACTGGTCTGGGCGGCACACCCCGACTGGACCGCGAATCAGGTGCTTCGCACGCTGATCGATACGGCTGGGCGTGACTGGAAGAAGGACGACCCGAGCGTCTATCTCGGATACGGCTTGATCCGCCCCCGCAAGGTGCTGGAGAATCCCAACATCGACCCCGGGCCACCTGATGTCCATCCCATCACCAAAATGAAGGACGGGGAGACCTCTCTGTCCGAATCGGGAACGGTCACTCCGTCGCCGGAACCGTCGAAAACCGAGTCCGGCAAGCCCACCCAGGATCCGGCCGAGGACGCCGATGAGCCGAAGCCCTCGCCCACCCAACCCACCGCAGCCGTGCCGGACGACGAGGGCGTGAACGTCCTCGCGATCCTCGGTGGAGCTGCCGGCGTGGCCGTGCTCGGAGCTGGGGTCTTCGTCCTCCTCCGCAAGCGGCGCAACGCCTGATCCGCCCCGAACACCACTGATCCATCCCCGTTCCTGTACGCCTTCGAAGAAGGGAACCGCAACATGTCCCAGGGCCAGCGGCTATCGAATTCCGAGCTGATCAAGCTCGAACAGGATATCGCCACCCGTTTTGAGAACATCAAGGGTCAACTCCACCGCCTCCAGGGCACGATCGACAGCCTCGAAGGTCAGTGGAAGGGCATCGGTGCCGGTGCCTTCAACACCAAGCAGCACGAGATCAACACCTCGATGGTGCGCATCGGCAACATCCTGGTGAAGTTCCTCGACGCCATGAGCGCGAGCCGCAACATCAAGGACGGCAGCGAAGAAGACGTGCGCGCGGCCGTGCAGAGCATCAACGTGAACGCCGGGGCACCCAAGTCGAGCCTCAGCGGCTACTGACCCGGAGCCGGTAGAGAACCCGTTCACCGCGATACCGATCACTCACCGAGGGGGACCCACAGTCATGTCCACGGGAAACTACGACGAACTCGTCGTCAAGTACGGCGGTCTGGACGCCACCGCCACCGAGCTGGCCAACCAGGCGAAGAAGCTCGAAGAGGACCTCGCCAGCATCAAGCGGGCGGTGGCCACCGTCGCCGCGGGGTGGGAGGGCGAGGCCCACACCATGTACACGCAGGAGCAGGCGAAGTGGGACCGGGAGGCCGAGGACATCCACCAGGCCCTGGTCGCGATCGGTCAGGTCGTCGCCCGCGCGGGCGGTGACTACATGGGCGGCGACAAGAAGGCCGCCAGCTACTTCCTGTAGGGGATCGACCGGTGCGGGGACGATCCGCACGGGGGTGACGGCCGGGGTGGGCGCGCGCGGGAGGTGTCCACCCCGGCCGTCGCCATGCGGTACCCGCGGAGGGTGGTCTACTGCTGGGCTGTCTGCTCGCCGGCCGCGGCGGCGGTGCCACCGTCCTGGTCGCTGGGCTCCAGGTCGAACTCGCCGTCCCGGGCCCCCAGGACGAACGCGTGCCACTCGGCGTCCGTGTACCGGAGCACCGTCTCCTTGTCGAGCGAGGAGCGCATCCCCACGCCGCCGCCGGGGAGGTAGGCGATCTCCACCCGCTCCTCGTCCTCTTCGGTGCCGGGGGCGCCCAGCCATTCGACACCGGAGATGTCCAACGAGTAGAGCTCGTCCTTCTCCCGTTCCTTGCGGGCCCGCATCTCCTCTTCGGACTCCGGGGGCTCCGCTGCACCCACGGTTCCCTGACCCTCGGTCATGCTGTGATCTCGCTCCCTGTCGTCACGGGTCCGACTTGGCCCATGTCTGCGCCAGCCTAGTCCTGTTGAGCGGCTCCTCCACCTCGTACGACCGGACGGAGACGCGCGTTGGCGACGTCCACGACGTCGAGGAGCCGAACCGGCGCCCTTCGCGCGAAGCACCGACCCGACGTGATCGCCGGGCGACAGGGGGAACGGGACAACGGAAGCGACGGACCGACGGGCGCGACGGCAGGGGCGGCGACCGCCGACGATCGCACGTCGGCGCCCGAAAGGGGGTTAGTCGCAGTAGTTGCGCAGTATGTCGATGACGGCCCGGATCTGGTCCACCGCGAGAGGCGGGATCGGGTCGGGGTTGAAGTGCATGAGGTCGTTGCGGACCTTGCGGATCTCGTCCAGACGCTTGACGAACATCTTCTGGTCCAGCGGCCAGCGCAACTGCTGCCAACATTGCTCGTTGCGCAGCACGCTCACGTAGTCGCCGAAGGTCAGTGCGTCGTAGGAGGCGGGCTGCCGGCCGTTGCGGCCGCAGGCTTCCGCGACCTGGGAAAAACCGAACTGGTCGGATATGAGCGTGCGCAGACGCTGGTCCAGCTCACCCACCAGCAGGAAGGGGCTGGCCAAAGAGCCGTACGCCAGGGCGACATCGGAGACGGTGACGATGCCGACGACGTCGTTGTGCGGTCCGCGGACCAGGACGAAGTCGGAGGACGCGAGTACCAGCAGGACATCGATCAGGTCGTGGTCGTAGCGGACCTCGCGCGCCTCGACGAGGGCGTCGGCCAGCGTGCAGCCGGGATCGCGATGCCGTGCTTGGGCGATGGACTTCCAGGTCACGGCCCCGACGACATGGCGTTTTCCCGACATGACCGGCAGTTGGGAGAAGTCGTTGAGCAGCATCGTGGTGACGGCCGCATCCAGGTCCTCGCCCTTCGCGATGGTCGTGACACCGCCCATCGCGGAGGCGATGGTGCCCACGGTCGGGCCGGGTTCCCTGGCGCGTGCTGCGTAGTTGGGCGCGCCCGGTGTGGAGTCGTCGGCAGCCGCCTCCTGCCCGCCGCCATCGACCTCGGGAGTGGCCGTCTTGAGCTCGACCACCGCGTCGAGACCCACTTGCTCGAAGTTCGGTGAGGTGATCAGGCCGTGGTTGCCCAGATCGGTTTCGATCTGGTCGCGTATCAGGCCGCGGCTGCTCGCTCCCCACCAGCCGAGCAGCTCGCGCACGGAGAGCGACTGCGGTCGCTGCTCGTCCGCCGCCTGCCGGGCGCGCTGGAGCAGCTCGTGCCGCTGGGTCGCCGTCGGACTCGGGACGGCGTCCTCCTGTACGGGCTTCACCGCCGAGGACGCTTCTTCGGCCACCCGGGCGAGCAGCTCCTGGCGCAGATCGTCGAGGAGAGGGCCGTCCGGCAACTGCCACGCGAACCAACCGTCGAAGCTGCCGTAACCGACGGCCACCTTCGCAGCGCGGGAGGGGGAACGGAAGACCTTGTCGCTCGCCGGCAGTCGGATGCCCCCGCCGTCGGCGGTGGTGACCTCGGCCCGGTGGATTTCCTTCTTCTTCTTGCGGCGGAAGACGAGAGGGGTTCCATCCGTGAGCAAGCCGGCCTTCAGCAGGTCGCCGATGGTGACCCGGCGTCCGTCCAGCAGGTACGGATGTGGTGCCGGATCCTGATCCTGACGGTCCGCATCGGATGGCTGATCGGTCACGCTCCGGCCCTCCCGGCTGTTTCACGGCGGTGCGCCCGACCCGGCGCGCCCCGTCATCGTAGAGCGACCCGAGGCCGCCTCTCGGCCAGGACCGTTCCCCTGCCGGACGTCCGGGAAGGACGGCTCCCGCTCCGTCTCGTGGGGCCGGTGTGCCCGGTGCACGAGTGCCGGCAGGGGGTGCACGCCCCGCGGCGCTGCTCGCCGTGCCAGTGACGGCACGGCAGCCCTCGATCAGCGAGCCGCTTCGGCGCTGCAACTCCACGGCCCGGCGTGTCCACCGACCCGCCGGCCCACCCCGTGCCGGGGAAGGACCCGGGCGGGCCCTTCCCCGGCGGGCGTTCACGCGCCCTCGTCGCCCTCCGCGAGCAGCCCCGTCTGCACCAACGGCTTGCCCCGCTTGCGGGACACGAAGGTGCCCCGGCCCACCGGCATCGGCCGCGGTCGCACCCCGCCCAGCAGGTCCCCCTCGCCGGGGTCGCCCGCGAGGACGACGCCCTGGGCGCCCAACTCCTTCATCCGTTGGATGAACGGCTCGTACGCCGCCCGCCCCGCCCCGGCGGTGGAGCGGGCGATGATGAAGCGCACCCCCACGTCCCGCGCGAACGGAAGCAGCTCGGTCAACGGGGCGAGCGGGTTTCCGCTGGAGGTGGAGACCAGGTCGTAGTCGTCGACGACGACGTACACCGTGGGCCCCTGCCACCAGCTGCGCTCCCGCAGTTGCCGCGCGGTGACGTCGGCGGTCGGGCTGCGCCGGCGCATCAGGTCGGCGAGTGCCTCGACGTGGTGGTCCATGGCGTTGGACATCGGCACGTACTCGGCCAGGTGGGAGGCGGGCACCGCGTCGAGCAGGGCCCGCCGGTTGTCCACCAGGAACAACTTGCAGCCGTCCCCCGGGTACCGCTCGGTGAGCCCCTTGACCAGGAGGCGCAGCAGGTTCGACTTGCCGGACTCGCTCTCGCCGAACACCAGGAAGAACGGGTCCTGCTCGAAGTCCACGAACACCGGTTCGAGGTTGTCCTCGTCGAGGGCCCAGGCGACGCCCCGTTCCGGGAACCGGTCGCCGCGGGGCAGCCGGTCGGCGGGCAGGCGTCGGGGCAGCAGGCGCACGCCGGGCGCGCCCGGCGCCGACCAGTGCCGGGTCACCTCCGCCGCGAGGGCCTCGGTGGCCCGGGCGAGGTCGGTGTCCGAGGAGAGTCCGTCGATCCGGGGGACCGCCGCCATGAAGTGCAGGCGCTGCGGCGAGATGCCGCGACCGGGCACCCCGACCGGTACGTTCACCGCGACCTTGCGGTCGATCTCGGAGTCCATGGTGTCGCCGAGCCGCAGTTCCAGCCGGTTGCCGAGGAGGTCCTTGAGGTGGGAGCGGACCTCCATCGAGCGGGATGCCGACAGCACCAGGTGCACGCCGTACCCGAGGCCGCGGGAGGCGATGTCGACGACGATCTGCTCCAGGCCCTCGTACTCCTGACGGAAGTTGCCCCAGCCGTCGATGACGAGGAAGACGTCGCCCCAGGGCTGGTCGGTGACGGAGACCTCGCCCCGGGCCCGGCGGGCGCGGAAGTCGGCGATGGACGCGATCTGGGCCGCCCGGAAGTACTCCTCGCGGCGGGTCAGCACCCCGTACACCTCGGCGACGGTGCGCCGCACCCGCTCCGGGTCGAGCCGGGAGGCGACCCCGCCGACGTGGGGCAGGCCGGCGACCGCGGCGAGCCCGCCGCCGCCGAAGTCGAGGCCGTAGAACTGCACCTCGTACGGGGTGTGGGTGAGGGCGAAGGCGGCGATGAGGGTCCGCAGCAGCGTCGACTTGCCGGACTGCGGGCCCCCGAGGAGTTGCAGGTGACCGGCGGCTCCCGAGAAGTCGCACCAGAGCGGATCGCGGCGCTGCTCGTACGGCTTGTCGACCAGGCCCAGCGGGACGACCAGTCGCCCGGTGACCGACTGGTCGGGCGGGGTGAGCCCGCGCCCCTGGACCGCCGTCAGCCCGGGCAGCAGCGCGTCCAGCGACGGCGGGCTGTCCAGCGGCGGCAACCACACCTGGTGCGCCGCCGGGCCCTGCGCCTCCAACCGCCGGACGATCACGTCGAGCACGGTGTCCGCGAGCGCCTCGTCCTCGGCGTCCGCCTCCGGCGCGGTGCGGGCCGCGGGCACGCTCAGGTACGACACCGGGACCTCGGTCGCGGTGAACAGCACGGGGCGTCGGTCCACGGGCAGCGGCCCGCCCGCCCCCACGGTCCGTCCGCCGCCGGACCGGTAGGCACCGGACACGTACGCCGCCTTGAAGCGCACCATCTCGTCGGTCCCGAACTTCAGGAACCCCGAACCGGGCACGTTCGGGAGCTCGTACGCGTCCGGCACGCCGAGCGCCGCCCGGGACTCCGCGGCGGAGAAGGTCCGCAGACCGACCCGGTACGACAGGTACGTCTCCAGCCCTCGCAGCCGCCCCTCCTCCAACCGCTGTGAAGCCAGCAGCAGATGGACGCCGAGGGACCTGCCGATGCGCCCGATCTGGACGAACATCTCGATGAAGTCGGGCTTCGCGGTGAGCAGTTCGCTGAACTCGTCGATCACCAGCACCAGGGAGGGGATCGGCTGCAACGGAGCCCCGGCGGTCCGGGCCCGCTCGTAGTCGTGCACGTTGGCGTAGTTGCCCGCGTCCCGCAACATCTCCTGGCGCCGGTTCAGCTCGCCGCGGATCGAGTCGCCCATCCGGTCGACCAGCGTCAGGTCGTCCGCGAGGTTGGTGATGACGGCCGCCACGTGCGGCATCTGCGCCATCCCGGCGAAGGTGGCGCCGCCCTTGAAGTCGGCCAGCACGAAGTTCAAGGTCTCGGAGGAGTGCGTCACCGCGAGGCCCAGCACCAGCGTGCGCAGCAACTCCGACTTGCCGGAGCCGGTGGCCCCCACGCACAGCCCGTGCGGTCCCATGCCCTCCTGCGCGGCCTCCTTGAGGTCCAGCATCACCGGCTGCCCGTCCTCGCCGACCCCGATCGGCACCCGCAACCGCTCCGCCAACGACCGGGTGCGCCAGGTGCGCCGGGTGTCCACCGAGGCCGCGTCCCCGAGCGCCAGCAACTCGGTGAACTCCAGGTTCGCCAACAGCGGCTCGTCGTCGTCCCCGCCCGAGGCCATGCGCAGCGGCGCCAACTGCCGCGCCAGGGCCTCCGCCGACTCGGGGGCGAGCGCGTCCGGCACGCCCTCGTAGACCTGGCCGCTCGCCGACTCCAACCGCAGCGACCCCGGCCGGACCACGATCGACAGGTCCCCGCGTCCGGCGGCGAGGTCACCGGGCACCACCTCGACCACCGTGACGCCCTGGAGCCCCTCCACCGAAGCGAGGGGGGAGTGCGGCGACAGCGACAGCCCGTCCAGGACGACGACCAGGTGCGGCTCGTCCGGCACCGGAGCGCCCGCCGGGTGGAAGCGGGGCCGCCCCACCAGCCGGTCGGCGAGCAGCGCGTCCAGGTCGCCCGCGCCGTGCACGACCATCCGGCGGGCGCCCGCACCGTCCGGCGCCCCCGGCGCCTGGGCGTGCGGCAGCCACTTGGTCCACTCCCATTCGGGGAGGCGGTCCGCGCCGACACCGAAGACCAGGACCAGGTCCTCGGGGGTGTGCAGCGAGGCCAGCGAGGCGGTCAACGCCCGGGCCGTGCCGCGTGCCGCAGCCGGGTCGCCGCTGACCGTGACGTGGTAGAAGGCCCGCAGGGACACGGCCATCGGCAGGGCTTCCAGGGTGCCGTGCGCGGCGACGAACCGGCGCAGCGCGTCCTCCGTCAGCGGTTCCAGACCGTCGGTCGGCCCGATGTCCGGCGCGATCAACGGGGTGGCCAGCGGCTGCGGCCCCAGCCCGATCCGCACCTGCCCGAAGTCGACGTCACCGGAACGCCGCTCCCACACCCGGCTGCCCTCGGCGACCAGCGCCCAGAGCTGCTCCGGGGAGGGGTGCAGGAAGTACTGGGCGTCGCGCTGCGCGCGGGCGGTCGTCACCGCGGTCCGCCGGGTCTGCGCCAGGTACCGCAGGTAGTCCCGGCGGAGGTCCGCCAACTGCCCCTGGGCGCCGCGCCGGTAGCGCACCACCATGGCGATCGTCATGGCGAGGGTGGAGACCACCATCACCATGCCCATGACCTTCATGAACGGGTGTGAGTTGGGCATGAAGAAGAAGACGATCGAGCCGCCCATGCCGAGCAACGGCATGAGCTGCATCAGGGTGCCCTCCTCCTGGCCGCGCGGCAGCTCCGGCGGCGGTTCGAGCGCGATCTCCCCCGTGGGCGTTTCGGGTGGCAAAGCCCGTGGCGGGCGCTTGACGACGATCTGGCTCATTGGCCCCAATTCCCTTGCCGGCGCGGTCCCTTCCCTCCGCCGCCCCGTGCACAGCGGACCCCGACCGCCCGGCCGATCCTACTGACGCGCCGCGTGCGGGTCGGGCGATAGGGTGCGGTCCGTGTGCGCCCGCACACGGACAACGCGACGGGCGAAACGGGGCATTCACGGGCCACTCGGGCCCGGCCGGTCGGGAACGGGGCACCGGAACGCGCCGTGACGACGCGTCGAGGACGAGGACACCGCCGGGAGGGACCCGGCGCACCGACCGCACCAAGCCGCCCGACGGGCGCGCCCACCGCCCGGTCGCGCGCCGGGTCACCACCGTCCACGACGCCCGGCCACCACCCGTACCAGCCCATGAATGAGGGGGGAGCAGCAGGTGAGCATGACGGCCTCCGCGGCCACCGGAGAGCCCGGTGGCGCCGCAGCTGTCGGACCGAACGGCTCGGCCGTCCACCGCGGCCCCGGCACCGGCCACGGCTTCTGCCGGGTCACGATCGTCGCCCCCGACAGCCGCATCGACGTGGCGCTCCCGGACGACGTCCCCGTCGCCGACCTCCAACCCGAGATCCTGCGGCTCGCCCGGCAGGCCCCCGAACCCGGGGCGCCCGTCGGCTACCACCTCGTCCGCCGCGACGGGACCGTCCTCGACAGCGCCCGGTCCTTCACCGCCCAGCGCATCCCCGACGGGGAACTGCTCACCCTGCGCCCGTTCGCCGACTCGCTGGCCCCGGTCGTCTTCGACGACGTGTCGGAAGCCGTCGCCGCGGGCGTCAGCCGCGACCGCACCCTGTGGAGCGGCGAGCTCACCCGTGCGGCCGGGCTCACCGGCGGGGGCGTTCTCGCCGCCCTCATCGCCTTCCTCGCCTGGTCCGCCGACCCGGGCCACGACATGAACGGCATCCCCGGCGTCCTCGCCGCCGTCACCGGACTGCTCCTGCTCACCCTCGGCGCCGTCCGGGCCCGCGTCTACGACGACCGGGCCGCCGCGCTCGCCCTCGGTCTGGGCGCCCTGCCCAACGTCGCCGTCGCGGGCTCGGGCCTGCTCGCGCCCGCCGCCGGACAGGGCATCGGGCAGTTGCACGTCCTGACGGCCTGCGCCGCCGTCCTGCTCGCGGCCCTGTTCCTCACCGCCGCCTCGCCCCGCGGCGACGGCCCCTTCGTCGCGTTCGCCTTCGCCGCCGGAATCGGCCTGCTCGCCACGTTCACCGCGCTGCTCGCCGACTTCGACGCCGTCGAGACCGCCGCGGTCTGCGTGCCCGTCGCGGTCGGTGCCCTGGCCTTCCTGCCCGGTCTGTCGATGCGCTTCGCCCGCCTCCCCGTCGGCTTCGCCGCGCCCAGCACCACCCGCGGCCCCGGCCCGACCGCCCCTGGTGCGTACGGCGAGGAGCCCGCCGCCCCCGAGACCGTGGACGCCGAACGGGTCGCCGCCCAGGCCCGCCGCGGCCACGAGCTGCTCGTCGGCCTGGTCGGCGGCTGCGCCCTGGTGGCCGTCGGCGCCGCCGCCGTGCTCGGCTTCTCCGACGACCCGTGGGCCCGGCTCCTCGCCCTGGCGACCGGGCTGTCCCTGCTGCTGCGCGCCCAGCTGTTCCGCTACTCGGCCCAGGTCGGCGCCACCCTCGCCGCCGGCCTCGGCTCCCTGGTGCTGCTCGGCCTCGGCCTCGCCCTCAACCCGCCGGCCCACCTGGTCCGCGACGCCCTGCGCGGCGACGGCACCGCCCTGGACGTGCGCACGGTCTGGCTCGTCGCCGCGTTCGCGGTGGGCGCCGCCCTGGTCACCTCGGTCGGGCTGATCGTCTCCCGCGGCGGGGTCAGCCCCTTCTGGGGCCGGTTCCTGGAACTCGCGGAGGGCTTCTTCCTGCTCACCCTGGTGCCCCTGACCCTCGCCGTCTTCGACCTCTACGCCCAGGTCAGGGCGCTGGTGCCGAAGTAGGCCGCCCCCTGCCGCCGTCCCGCCGCTGCCCACCGCTGCATACCGCGGTGGGCAGCGGTGCTAACCTGGTCGACGGCCGTTTGCGTACGCACCCCCGGATCTCCCGAGACCTGGTGGCAGCGCCCAGCGGACCCCGCCTCCCGAGTCACGGAAGATCCCCTGCGACGTGTCAGGGGCACTCGGCGGCCCCACGAAGCCGGTACGGCTCCGTGACGAAGCAACCAAGGAGTACGCGTGTCGCTCGACGCCGCTACGAAGAAGCAGATCATGTCCGAGTTCGGCACCAAGGAGGGTGACACCGGCTCCCCCGAGGTCCAGGTCGCCATGCTGTCGCGCCGGATCTCCGACCTGACCGAGCACCTGAAGACCCACAAGCACGACCACCACTCGCGCCGCGGTCTGCTCATCCTGGTCGGTCAGCGTCGCCGGCTGCTCCAGTACCTGGCCAAGAAGGACATCCAGCGCTTCCGCGCCCTGGTCGACCGCCTCGGCATCCGCCGCGGCGCGGCCGGCGCCAAGTAGCACGTCGTGAAGGGAGCGGTTCCCACCCCAGGGGACCGCTCCCTTCGCCGTTGCCGGCCGGACCGCGGGCCGGTTCCCCGCTCACGGGGCGCACCACGGCACACCCGCCGTGCGCGCTCTACGTGCGCAGGGTCACCGCGGCTTTGTAGTCTGGTCGCAGTACCACCACCGCACGGACCGGACCGACGCGACGCCCGTCGCCGCGAGGTCCACCGGACGGCACCCGCGGCACCGCCGAGTCGGCGCCGCACGCAGTGACACATGACGAGGAGAAGCGCCCCCGCCGCGCCGGTCCTCGGTAGTGGCTCCCGGGACGTTCGCCCCCGAGGGCTTCGATCGAAGACCGGCAAGCAACCACGGCGCGCTTCTCCGCCCCCGTCCCCCGCCACCCGGGCGCGGGACGCAGACGAGGAGAAACCGCTGGTGGAGAACGAGACCCACTACGCCGAGGCCGTCATCGACAACGGCTCCTTCGGCACCCGCACCATCCGCTTCGAGACCGGTCGCCTGGCCCGCCAGGCCGCCGGTTCCGCGGTGGCCTACCTGGACGACGACACCATGGTGCTGTCGGCCACCACCGCCTCCAAGAACCCCAAGGACCAGCTCGACTTCTTCCCCCTCACGGTGGACGTCGAGGAGCGCATGTACGCGGCCGGCAAGATCCCCGGTTCCTTCTTCCGCCGCGAGGGCCGGCCCAGCGAGGACGCGATCCTCACCTGCCGCCTGATCGACCGCCCGCTGCGCCCGTCCTTCAAGAAGGGCCTGCGCAACGAGATCCAGGTCGTCGCGACGATCATGGCCCTCAACCCCGACCACCTGTACGACGTCGTCGCGATCAACGCCGCGTCCGCGTCCACGCAGCTCGCCGGGTTGCCCTTCTCCGGTCCGATCGGCGGCGTGCGCGTGGCCCTGATCCGCGGCCAGTGGGTGGCGTTCCCGACGCACACCGAGCTGGAGGACGCCGTCTTCGACATGGTCGTCGCGGGCCGCACCCTGGAGGACGGCGACGTCGCGATCATGATGGTCGAGGCCGAGGCCACCGAGAAGACCATCAAGCTGGTCGAGGGCGGCGCCGACGCCCCCACCGAGGAGGTCGTCGCGGCCGGTCTGGACGCCGCGAAGCCCTTCATCAAGGTGCTGTGCAGGGCGCAGGCCGACCTCGCCGCCAAGGCCGCCAAGCCGACCGGCGAGTTCCCCGTCTTCCTGGACTACCAGGACGACGTCCTGGAGGCCCTCTCGGCCGCCGTCCGCGAGGAGCTGGCCCAGGCCCTCACCATCGCGGGCAAGCAGGAGCGCGAGGCCGAGCTGGACCGGGTCAAGGGCCTGGCCGCCGAGAAGCTGCTCCCGCAGTTCGAGGGCCGCGAGAAGGAGATCTCCGCCGCGTACCGTTCGCTGACCAAGTCCCTGGTCCGCGAGCGCGTCATCAAGGAGAAGAAGCGCATCGACGGCCGCGGTGTCACCGACATCCGCACCCTGGCCGCCGAGGTCGAGGCCATCCCGCGGGTCCACGGTTCCGCCCTGTTCGAGCGCGGCGAGACCCAGATCCTCGGCGTGACCACGCTGAACATGCTCCGCATGGAGCAGCAGCTGGACACGCTGTCCCCGGTCACCCGCAAGCGCTACATGCACAACTACAACTTCCCGCCGTACTCCACCGGCGAGACGGGCCGCGTCGGCTCCCCCAAGCGCCGCGAGATCGGCCACGGCGCCCTCGCCGAGCGCGCCATCGTCCCGGTCCTGCCGGCCCGCGAGGACTTCCCCTACGCGATCCGCCAGGTGTCCGAGGCGCTCAGCTCCAACGGCTCGACGTCCATGGGCTCGGTCTGCGCCTCGACGATGTCGCTGCTGAACGCCGGTGTGCCCCTGAAGGCCCCGGTCGCCGGCATCGCCATGGGCCTGATCTCCCAGGAGATCGAGGGCGAGACCCACTACGTCACCCTCACCGACATCCTCGGTGCGGAGGACGCCTTCGGCGACATGGACTTCAAGGTCGCCGGCACCAAGGAGTTCGTCACCGCCCTCCAGCTCGACACCAAGCTGGACGGCATCCCGGCGTCCGTGCTGGCCGCGGCCCTCAAGCAGGCCCGCGACGCCCGTCTGCACATCCTCGACGTGATGATGGAAGCCATCGACACGCCGGACGAGATGTCCCCGAACGCCCCGCGGATCATCACCGTGAAGATCCCCGTGGACAAGATCGGCGAGGTCATCGGCCCCAAGGGCAAGATGATCAACCAGATCCAGGAGGACACCGGCGCCGAGATCACGATCGAGGACGACGGCACCATCTACATCGGTGCCGCCGACGGCCCGGCCGCCGAGGCCGCCCGCGCCACGATCAACTCCATCGCCAACCCGACCATGCCGGAGGTCGGCGAGCGCTACCTGGGCACGGTCGTGAAGACCACCACCTTCGGTGCGTTCGTCTCGCTGATGCCGGGCAAGGACGGTCTGCTGCACATCTCGCAGATCCGCAAGCTGGCCGGCGGCAAGCGCGTGGAGAACGTCGAGGACGTCCTCGGCGTGGGCCACAAGGTCCAGGTCGAGATCGCCGAGATCGACTCCCGCGGCAAGCTCTCCCTGATCCCCGTGATCGAGGGCGAGGACGGTGCCGAGGACGCGAAGGACGACGCCGCCAAGTGACGTCCCGTAGTTTCCGCGCGACGGCCCGTGTCTCTTCGGAGACGCGGGCCGTCGCCCGTACCCAAACCCTCCTCAAGGGCAAGGACGGCATCGGCACGGTCCGCCGCACGACCCTGCCGGGCGGCCTGCGCGTCGTCACCGAGACCCTGCCCTCCGTCCGCTCGGCGACCTTCGGCATCTGGGCCCATGTGGGCTCCCGGGACGAGACGCCGGCCCTGAACGGCGCCACCCACTACCTGGAGCACCTGCTCTTCAAGGGCACCGACCGACGGTCCGCCCTGGACATCTCCTCCGCGATCGACGCGGTCGGCGGCGAGATGAACGCCTTCACGGCGAAGGAGTACACCTGCTACTACGCACGGGTGCTCGACACCGACCTGCCGCTCGCCATCGACGTGGTCTGCGACATGCTGACCGGCTCGCTGATCCGGCCCGAGGACGTCGACGCCGAACGCGGCGTGATCCTCGAAGAGATCGCGATGACCGAGGACGACCCCGGGGACTGCGTGCACGACCTGTTCGCGCACACCCTGCTCGGGGACGGCCCGCTGGGCCGCCCGGTCCTCGGCACGGTCGACACGGTCAACGCCCTGACCGCCGACCGCATCCGCCGCTTCTACCGGAAGCACTACGACCCCACCCACCTGGTTGTCGCCGCCGCGGGCAACGTGGACCACCACAAGGTCGTCCGCCAGGTGCGCGCCGCGTTCGAACGCGCGGGGGCGCTCGGCCGCGCCGACGCAGAGCCCATCGCCCCCCGCGAGGGCAGCCGCACGATCCGCGCGGCGGGCCGGGTGGAGCACATCGGCCGCAGGACCGAACAGGCCCACCTCGTCCTCGGCATGCCGGGCCTCTCCCGCACCGACGACCGGCGCTGGGCGCTCAGCGTGCTCAACACCGCACTCGGCGGCGGCATGTCGTCCCGGCTCTTCCAGGAGGTGCGGGAGAAGCGCGGGCTGGCGTACAGCGTGTACTCGTACACCTCCGGCTTCGCCGACTGCGGCCTCTTCGGCGTCTACGCCGGGTGCCGCCCCAGCCAGGTGGGGGACGTCCTCGCGATCTGCCGCGACCAACTCGCCGAGGTGGCGGAGCACGGGCTGTCCGACGACGAGATCGTCCGGGCCATCGGCCAACTCGCCGGCTCCACGGTCCTCGGCCTGGAGGACACCGGCGCCCTGATGAACCGCATCGGCAAGAGCGAACTGTGCTGGGGCGAGCAGATGTCCGTCGACGACATGCTCGCCCGGATCGGCGCGGTGACCCCGGACGAGGTCCGGTCGGTCGCCCGCGAGGTGCTGGGCCGTCGCCCGTCCCTGTCGGTCATCGGCCCGCTCAAGGACAAGCAGACGGCCGCGCTGCACGCGGCGGTCGGCTGACCTCCCCTCGTCCCCTCCCCGTAAGGAACAAGCACATGAGCAAGCTGCGAGTCGCGGTCATCGGCGCCAAGGGCCGCATCGGCTCCGAGGCGGTGCGTGCCGTGGAGACCGCCGAGGACCTGGAACTGGTGGCCGCGCTCGGCCGCGGAGACCGGCTGGAGACGCTGGTCGAACAGGACGTGCGGGTCGCCGTGGAGCTGACGAACCCCGGTTCCGTCATGGGCAACCTCGACTTCTGCGTGCGCCACGGCATCCACGCCGTGGTCGGTACCACGGGCTGGACCGACGAACGGCTCGCCCAACTCGGCACCAGCCTGGCCGCGTCCCCCACCACCGGGGTCCTCATCGCGCCGAACTTCTCCATCGGCGCAGTGCTGACCATGAAGTTCGCCCAGATCGCCGCCCCCTACTTCGAGTCCGTCGAGGTCGTGGAGCTGCACCACCCCCACAAGGCGGACGCCCCCAGCGGCACCGCGACCCGCACCGCCCAGCTGATCGCCGCCGCCCGGGCCGCCGCGGGCAGCGCTCCGCAACCGGACGCCACGGTCACCGCGCTGGAGGGTGCCCGCGGCGCGGACGTCGACGGGGTGCCGGTGCACTCGGTGCGGCTGCGCGGGCTCCTCGCCCACCAGGAGGTCCTGCTCGGCGGGGAGGGGGAGACCCTCACCGTCCGGCACGACTCGCTGCACCACAGCAGCTTCATGCCGGGCATCCTGCTGGGGGTGCGGCGCGTGGTGGACGCCCCGGGCCTCACCTTCGGCCTGGAACACTTCCTGGACCTCGGCTGACCGATGCGCGCCAAGATCACTTACGCCCTCGCGGCCGTCGTCCTGGTCGTCTACTTCGTCCTGGTCGGCAGCCGCGGGGTGTTCCTCATCCAGGCCGGCACCCTGCTGACGGTCACCTTCGGGCTCGCGGTGCTGGTGCTGCCGCTGATCGGACTCTGGTTCCTCTGGAAGAACACCCAGTTCGCCCGGAAGGCCGGACTGCTCGCGGCGGAACTCGAACGCGAGGGCGGGCTACCCGTCGACGAACTGGAGCGCACGCCCAGCGGGCGCATCGACCGCGACTCCGCCGACGCCGTGTTCCTCAGGCGCAAGGCCGAGACGGAAGCCGCGCCGGAGGACTGGCGCTCCTGGTTCCGGCTCGCCGTGGCCTACCACGACGCCCGCGACACCCCCCGCGCCCGCAAGGCCATGCAGCGGGCGATCGCCCTCCACGAGGGACGGCAACCGGCCGCCTGACCGACCGTGCCCCGGCCCGCGACGGCGGGCCGGGGCACGGGGCGGCGGCCGGAACCGTACGGGGCGGTCGGTTCAGCCCCGGCGGTACTCCTCGGCCCACGCCTCCACGGTGTCCGCGGCCCGGTCGAAGGCGTGCGAGCGGGCCAGGAAGTCCGCGTTGTGGGTGGTCAGCAGCAACACCGGTGCGTCGTCCGCGCGGCGGCCGGAGACCGCCAGGGTCAGGGCCTGCCCCTGCACCGTGCGCGGCAGCCCCAACCAGCGCACCGGCTGCTGGGCGGTGCGCAGCGTGGTAACCCGCTGCCAGGGGAACGTGACCGTGGTCAGGAAGCCGACCCGGCGCACGCCCCGGGCGCTGACCCAGGTGCCCATGCGCAGCAGCCGCAGCGCGGCAGCGATGACGAGCGCCGCCACCGCCATGCAGGCTCCCGCCGCGGCCGGGGAGTCGGCCAGTGCCACGATCATGGTGGCCAGCAGCACGTACGAGGCCAGCAGCAACAGGAGTGCGCCGGCGCCCACCCGCCAGGGCCCGGGGCGGTAGGGGCGCCGCCAGCGATCACGGTCGTCGAACGGCAGCGCGACGTCGTCCGACGACTCGTCGAAAGCGCGGTCCGCCGTCAGGAAGGGCAGGGGCACGACAGGTCCTCACTCGATCCACGCACGGGTCCGTGCCCGGTGAGGCTATCGATACGTGACCGAACCGACCACCCTCGGGGGGCCGGACGAGTCACGCCCGGCTGACGTCCCAGGTCAGACGGGTGGACGCCAGTGCAAGCCCCTTGGTCGCACTCACTCTCCGTCACGATGGGTGACGGTGCGGGTCAGCGATCGTCGACCGTCGCCTCCGACTGCTGGGTGCGTGCGGGCGAGGGGTCGGGGGAGAGGGCCGGCGTTCCGAAGACCAGGGCGCCGACCAACCCGGCGGCCACCGTCAGCCCGATGAGGGTGCGACCCGCGACGACGCCCGCCGAGAGCCGTTCCCGGGGCGGGGGAGCGACGTTGCTGCGGAAGCCGTCGGTCTCGGCGACGAAGGCGAAGGGAACGGACTCGCGCCGGGGGGCCATGGGGGGCTCCTTTCCTGGGGTGCGGTCGGCGGCGGAACGCCGTCACCCTCCAAGACGCACGAAAGCGTCCACAGGTGCCCCGTATCGGCGATTTCATGGAAATTCGCCGGGCTTCGCGAAGGTGCGCGCCGACCGACCCCCCACGGGGAGCCGGACCGGCAACGGAAATCCGGCGGGCCGCCCGACCGCCCCCAATCACCCGGCGAAGTGTCCGGATTGCAGCATTTCATGAACTTCATCTAGCCTGAACGAACGGACCCGGCACTGCGTGAACCCCCGAGCAGGCAGTGCCGGGCTCCACCTTTGTCGCACACCCGTGTCCCCCGCATGGGGACCCCGCGCTGAGCAGCGAGTAGCGTGTTACCCATGGCTCCGACCTCCACTCCGCAGACCCCCTTCGGGCGGGTCATCACCGCCATGGTCACGCCCTTCACGGCGGACGGCGCACTCGACCTCGACGGCGCCCAGCGCCTCGCCGCCCATCTGGTGGACGCCGGCAACGACGGCCTGGTGCTCAACGGCACCACCGGGGAGTCCCCCACCACCACCGATGCGGAGAAGAGCGAGCTGGTCCGGGCGGTCCTCGAAGCCGTGGGCGACCGGGCCCACGTCATCGCGGGCATCGGCACCAACGACACCCGCCACAGCGTGGCCCTCGCCCGCGAGGCCGAAGGCGTCGGGGCGCACGGCCTGCTCGCGGTGACGCCGTACTACAGCAAGCCTCCGCAGGAGGGGCTGTACCAGCACTTCACCGCGATCGCCGACGCCACCGGCCTGCCCGTGATGCTGTACGACATCCCCGGCCGCAGCGGGGTGCCCATCGAGACCGAGACGATCGTGCGTCTCGCCGCGCACCCCCGGATCGTGGCCAACAAGGACGCCAAGGGGGACCTGGGCCGCGCCAGCTGGGCCATCGCGCGCTCGGGGCTCGCCTGGTACTGCGGTGACGACATGCTCAACCTGCCGCTGCTGTCGGTGGGCGCCGTGGGCTTCGTCTCCGTCGTCGGCCACGTCGTCACCCCGGAGCTACGGGCCCTCGTGGACGCCTACACCGCCGGTGACGTCCAGAAGGCGACCGAGATCCACCAGCGGCTGCTGCCGGTCTACACGGGGATGTTCCGGACCCAGGGCGTCATGACGAGCAAGGCCGCCCTCGCCCTCCGGGGGCTGCCCGGCGGTCCGCTGCGACTGCCGCTGATCGGGCTCACCGCGGAGGAGACCACCCGACTGCAGGAGGACCTCGCCGCCGGCGGGGTGGAGCTGTAGCCCTCGCGGGGTATGGCTCCCACCACGGACTTCACAACTGAATACGCACCACCACCGGACCGACCCGCTCCGGTGCGACCGACAACTGCATTTGCACGAACGTCACGCGCGCCACGTGCCACTGGGTACGTGGCGCGCGTGGTTGAGGAGAGTCTTTTGAGTCATCCGCATCCTGAACTCGGTGCTCCGCCCAAGCTCCCGAAGGGCGGCCTGCGCGTCACCCCGCTCGGCGGCCTCGGCGAGATCGGCCGCAACATGACCGTCTTCGAGTACGGCGGTCGTCTGCTGATCGTCGACTGCGGAGTGCTCTTCCCCGAGGAGGAGCAGCCCGGAATCGACCTGATCCTGCCGGACTTCTCGTCCATCCGGGACCGCCTCGACGACATCGAGGGCATCGTCCTCACCCATGGTCACGAGGACCACATCGGCGGTGTCCCCTACCTGCTGCGCGAGAAGCCGGACATCCCGCTGATCGGTTCCAAGCTGACCCTCGCCCTGATCGAGGCGAAGCTCCAGGAACACCGCATCCGCCCCTACACCCTGGAGGTGGCGGAGGGGAACCGGGAGCGCATCGGCCCCTTCGACTGCGAGTTCGTCGCGGTCAACCACTCCATCCCGGACGCCCTGGCCGTGGCCGTGCGCACCCCGGCCGGCATGGTCGTGCACACCGGCGACTTCAAGATGGACCAGCTCCCGCTGGACCGCCGACTGACCGACCTGCACGCCTTCGCCCGCCTCAGCGAGGAGGGCATCGACCTCCTGCTGTCGGACTCCACGAACGCCGAGGTCCCGGGCTTCGTCCCGCCCGAGCGCGACATCTCCAACGTGCTGCGCCAGGTGTTCGCGGGCGCCCGCAAGCGCATCATCGTGGCGAGCTTCGCCAGCCACGTGCACCGCATCCAGCAGATCCTGGACGCCGCCCACGAGTACGGCCGCCGGGTCGCCTTCGTCGGCCGGTCCATGGTCCGCAACATGGGTATCGCCCGAGACCTCGGCTACCTGCGGGTGCCCGCGGGGCTCGTCGTGGACGTCAAGACCCTCGACGACCTGCCCGACAGCGAGGTCGTCCTCGTCTGCACGGGGTCCCAGGGCGAGCCCATGGCCGCGCTCTCCCGCATGGCCAACCGGGACCACCAGATCCGGATCGTCCAGGGCGACACGGTGATCCTGGCGTCGTCCCTGATCCCCGGCAACGAGAACGCGGTCTACCGCGTGATCAACGGCCTGACCCGCTGGGGGGCGAACGTCGTCCACAAGGGCAATGCGAAGGTCCACGTCTCGGGCCACGCCTCGGCCGGCGAACTGCTGTACTTCTACAACATCTGCAAGCCGCGCAACCTGATGCCGGTCCACGGCGAGTGGCGCCACCTCAGGGCCAACGCCGAGTTGGGCGCCCTCACCGGCGTTCCGCACGACCGCATCGTCATCGCCGAGGACGGCGTGGTCGTCGACCTGGTCGACGGCAAGGCCAAGATCGTCGGCAAGGTCCAGGCCGGCTACGTCTACGTCGACGGGCTGTCGGTCGGGGACGTCGGCGAACCCGCGCTCAAGGACCGCAAGATCCTCGGGGACGAGGGCATCATCTCGGTCTTCGTCGTCGTCGACGCCAGCACCGGCAAGATCACCGGCGGCCCGCACGTCCAGGCCCGCGGCTCCGGCATCGAGGACGCGGCGTTCAGCGACATCATCCCCAGGGTCACCGAGGTGCTCGAACGCTCGGCGCAGGACG
>NZ_CP199708.1:5117500-6810986 GCF_052606915.1 Streptomyces sp. LE64
GGCGCACGGTGGATGCCTTGGCACCAGGAACCGATGAAGGACGTGGGAGGCCACGATAGTCCCCGGGGAGTCGTCAACCAGGCTTTGATCCGGGGGTTTCCGAATGGGGAAACCCGGCAGTCGTCATGGGCTGTCACCCTTGCCTGAACACATAGGGCATGTGGAGGGAACGCGGGGAAGTGAAACATCTCAGTACCCGCAGGAAGAGAAAACAACCGTGATTCCGGGAGTAGTGGCGAGCGAAACTGGATGAGGCTAAACCTTAGGCGTGTGAGACCCGGCAGGGGTTGCGTCTGGGGGGTTGTGGGAGTGTGCTTGATCAGTCTGCCGGCTGGTCGGTGAGTCAGAAATCGTTGATGTAGGCGAAGGGCATGCGAAAGGCCCGGCGTAGAGGGTAAGACCCCCGTAGTCGAAACGTCAGCGACTTGCTTGTGCATTTCCCAAGTAGCACGGGGCCCGAGAAATCCCGTGTGAATCTGGCGGGACCACCCGCTAAGCCTAAATATTCCCTGGTGACCGATAGCGGATAGTACCGTGAGGGAATGGTGAAAAGTACCCCGGGAGGGGAGTGAAATAGTACCTGAAACCGTGTGCCTACAAGCCGTGGGAGCGTCGCACAAGGAAGCTTGCTTTTTTGTGTCGTGACTGCGTGCCTTTTGAAGAATGAGCCTGCGAGTTTGCGGTGTGTTGCGAGGTTAACCCGTGTGGGGAAGCCGTAGCGAAAGCGAGTCCGAATAGGGCGTTTGAGTAGCATGCCCAAGACCCGAAGCGGAGTGATCTAGCCATGGGCAGGTTGAAGCGGCTGTAAGAGGTCGTGGAGGACCGAACCCACCAGGGTTGAAAACCTGGGGGATGACCTGTGGTTAGGGGTGAAAGGCCAATCAAACTCCGTGATAGCTGGTTCTCCCCGAAATGCATTTAGGTGCAGCGTCGTGTGTTTCTTGCCGGAGGTAGAGCACTGGATAGGCGATGGGCCCTACCGGGTTACTGACCTTAGCCAAACTCCGAATGCCGGTAAGTGAGAGCGCGGCAGTGAGACTGTGGGGGATAAGCTCCATGGTCGAGAGGGAAACAGCCCAGAGCATCGACTAAGGCCCCTAAGCGTACGCTAAGTGGGAAAGGATGTGGAGTCGCAGAGACAACCAGGAGGTTGGCTTAGAAGCAGCCACCCTTGAAAGAGTGCGTAATAGCTCACTGGTCTAGTGATTCCGCGCCGACAATGTAGCGGGGCTCAAGCGTACCGCCGAAGTCGTGTCATTGCAGTATGTACTCCTAACGGGGACTGTGATGGGTAGGGGAGCGTCGTGTGCCGGGTGAAGCTGCACTGGAAGGTAGTGGTGGACGGTTCACGAGTGAGAATGCAGGCATGAGTAGCGATACACACGTGGGAAACGTGTGCGCCGATTGACTAAGGGTTCCTGGGTCAAGCTGATCTGCCCAGGGTAAGTCGGGACCTAAGGCGAGGCCGACAGGCGTAGTCGATGGATAACCGGTTGATATTCCGGTACCCGCTGTAGAGCGTCAAACATTGAATCAGGCGATGCTAAGCCCGTGAAGCCGTTCCGGACCCTTCGGGGAATGGAAAGTGGTGGAGCCGGTGACCCGGACTTGTAGTAGGTGAGTGATGGGGTGACGCAGGAAGGTAGTCCATCCCGGGCGGTGGTTGTCCCGGGGTAAGGGTGTAGGACGTCAGGTAGGTAAATCCGCCTGGCAATAGTCTGAGACCTGATGCCGAGCCGATTGTGGTGAAGTGGATGATCCTATGCTGTCGAGAAAAGCCTCTAGCGAGTTTTATGGCGGCCCGTACCCTAAACCGACTCAGGTGGTCAGGTAGAGAATACCGAGGCGTTCGGGTGAACTATGGTTAAGGAACTCGGCAAAATGCCCCCGTAACTTCGGGAGAAGGGGGGCCATTCCTGGTGATGACATTTACTGTTTGAGCTGGGGGTGGCCGCAGAGACCAGCGAGAAGCGACTGTTTACTAAAAACACAGGTCCGTGCGAAGCCGTAAGGCGATGTATACGGACTGACGCCTGCCCGGTGCTGGAACGTTAAGGGGACCGGTTAGCTGCATTTCGGTGTGGCGAAGCTGAGAACTTAAGCGCCAGTAAACGGCGGTGGTAACTATAACCATCCTAAGGTAGCGAAATTCCTTGTCGGGTAAGTTCCGACCTGCACGAATGGCGTAACGACTTCTCGACTGTCTCAACCATAGGCCCGGTGAAATTGCACTACGAGTAAAGATGCTCGTTTCGCGCAGCAGGACGGAAAGACCCCGGGACCTTTACTACAGTTTGATATTGGTGTTCGGTTCGGCTTGTGTAGGATAGGTGGGAGACTGTGAAGCGGCCACGCCAGTGGTTGTGGAGTCGTTGTTGAAATACCACTCTGGTCGTGCTGGATGTCTAACCTGGGTCCGTGATCCGGATCAGGGACAGTGTCTGATGGGTAGTTTAACTGGGGCGGTTGCCTCCTAAAGAGTAACGGAGGCGCCCAAAGGTTCCCTCAGCCTGGTTGGTAATCAGGTGTTGAGTGTAAGTGCACAAGGGAGCTTGACTGTGAGACCGACGGGTCGAGCAGGGACGAAAGTCGGGACTAGTGATCCGGCGGTGGCTTGTGGAAGCGCCGTCGCTCAACGGATAAAAGGTACCCCGGGGATAACAGGCTGATCTTCCCCAAGAGTCCATATCGACGGGATGGTTTGGCACCTCGATGTCGGCTCGTCGCATCCTGGGGCTGGAGTCGGTCCCAAGGGTTGGGCTGTTCGCCCATTAAAGCGGTACGCGAGCTGGGTTTAGAACGTCGTGAGACAGTTCGGTCCCTATCCGCTGCGCGCGTAGGAGTCTTGAGAAGGGCTGTCCCTAGTACGAGAGGACCGGGACGGACGAACCTCTGGTGTGCCAGTTGTTCTGCCAAGGGCATGGCTGGTTGGCTACGTTCGGGAGGGATAACCGCTGAAAGCATCTAAGCGGGAAGCCTGCTTCGAGATGAGGGCTCCCACCCACTTGATGGGGTAAGGCTCCCAGTAGACGACTGGGTTGATAGGCCAGATATGGAAGCCGGGTGACCGGTGGAGTTGACTGGTACTAATAGGCCGAGGGCTTGTCCTCAGTTGCTCGCGTCCACTGTGTTGGTTCTGAAACCACGAACTTCCAACACGTATCCCCCTTTGGGTGGGGTGTGTGTCTGGTGTGTGTTTCGTAGTGTTTCGGTGGTTATAGCGTGAGGGAAACGCCCGGTTACATTCCGAACCCGGAAGCTAAGCCTTTCAGCGCCGATGGTACTGCAGGGGGGACCCTGTGGGAGAGTAGGACGCCGCCGAACTAAATTTCATAAGGAGTGGTTCACCGATCCCACGATCGGTGAACCACTCCTTTTTTGTTTTACGCCGCCTCCGCGTCGTGCGCTGTTCACGTCCTGCCGAGAGCATCGTGCCCATGGGCACAGACGCAGAGCTGCGGGCAGCAGGGATCGGCCCGGGAGACGAGGTCGTCGTATCGGCTTTCGGCGACGTGGACACCGTTCGCTCGATCACCGAAGCGGGCGCGGTCCCCGTGTTCGCGGACATCGACCCGATGACGTACGGCCTCGCCCGCGATGCCGTCGCCGCCGCGCTGGGGCCGCGGACCGCTGCCGTCCTCACCACCCCCCGGTTCGGGCGCCCCGTGGAACGCGAACCGCTCGTCGAACTCGGCCGGCGGCACGGGTTGTTGGTCCTGGAAGCAGAAGAAGGCCAACCGCCCGACACCCGGGACGAGGTGGCCCTCCGACGAGCCAGGGCAGCCTACTTCGACGTCCGGTTGCGAGGTGTGCGCGTGCCGGAAGGGAGCGCCGGGCACACCTATCGGCAGTACGTGGTCCGCGTGCCCGGCAACGGCAGACCAGATCGGGACGCCTTCGCTCGCGAACTCCGGGCCGAGCACATCGATTGCCGGATACCGGTGCGGACCCCCCTTCACCGGCTGCCGCAGTACTGGCGCAACACCTCGCTTCCGGAAACCGAACGGGCTGCGGACGAGACCCTCGCGCTCCCCGTTGCGAGCCCGTTCACCCGACGCCAGGCGCGGCACCTCGTCTCCCGGTGCAATGCACTCGGCGGCGGCGTGGTGCGGTCCGATCCGGGCACCTGGTGGGCCGCCGCCTTCTGAACGCACCGGGGGCGGCGGGTGGTGCGGAGCACCCGCGTCTTCGGGGTATGATCTATTCCGTTGGAAGCGCGGGGCACCGCGAAGACAACAGGCCCCTATAGCTCAGTCGGCAGAGCGTCTCCATGGTAAGGAGAAGGTCAACGGTTCGATTCCGTTTGGGGGCTCAGCCAAAAAGAAGAGGTCCTGACCACATGGTCAGGACCTCTCTTCTCGTTCCGGGATCAGACGGTGAGCCCGGGCACCCGCATCGCGAGGATCGCCATGTCGTCGGAGGGCGTCGAGCTGGCGAAGCGCTCAACCGCGCGCATCACCCGGGCGGCGACCGCCCCCGCCGTGAGCCCGGTGGAAGAGGCCAGGACCTCCGTGAGGCCCTCGTCACCCAGCATGCGTGAGCCCTCGCGGCGTTCCGTGATCCCGTCCGTGACGCACAGCAGCACATCACCCGGATCCAGGGTGACCGTCTCCTCGAAGAGCTCCAGTTCCTCCATCACACCCAGCAGCGGCTGGGATTCGGCGGCGGCCGTCACCGTGCCGTCCGGACGGAGCCGCAACGGCAGGGGATGCCCGGCGCACACCACCTTGAGCAGGGCGCTGCCGTCCGACTGCGGCCACAGCTCCCCGTACAGCAGGGTGAGGAACCGGCTGCGGGCGCCCTCGTCGAGGATCGCGGTGTTGAGACGCTCCAGGACCGCGGGCCCGCCGAAGCCCTCGCGGGCCAGCAGGCGCAGGGCGTGCCGGGCCAGGCCGGTCACCGCGGCGGCCTCCGGGCCGGTGCCGCAGACGTCGCCGATGGCGAAGCCGTAGGCGCCGTCCCGGATCGGGAACAGGTCGTAGAAGTCACCGCCGACCTCGTTGCCCTCGCCCGCCGCGCGGTAGATCACCTCCACCTCCACACCGGGGATCTCCGGGGTCTGCGGAGGCAGCAGACTGCGCTGGAGGGACTGGCTGATCGCCGTGCGCTCCGAGTAGAGGCGGGCGTTGTCGAGGGCGAGCGCGGCCCGCCGGGACAGGTCCTCGGCGAGCTCCAGGACCTCCTGGCGGAAGTGGTCCCCCGCGGGACGTCCCAGGGTGAGCATGCCGATGACGCGGTTGCGGGCCACCAGCGGCAGCACCACGCTCTCGCCGCCGACCGCCTGACCGTCCGCGGACGGCGCGCCCGGGCGGTCCAGGTCCTGGGCCGCGTCCCGGGCGGCGAGGCCCGGAGCGTGCCACACCCGGGCGCCGGGGGCGAGGACGGGCTCGGGTGCGGCGATGCCGGCGAGGAGTTCCTTGAGCGCGTCGATGCGGTCCTCGTCCTCGTGGAGGACGAACGACAGTTGGGGGTCCGACGACTGGTCGGCGATCGTATAGACGGCACACCAGGTGGCCAGCGTGGGGACCGTCATCTGGGCCATCAGGGCCAGTGTCTGGTCCCGGTCGAGGGTGCCGGCCAACAGGTCGGACGCCTCGACGAGGAAGCTCAGGGAGCCGCGCCGCAGGCGTTCGAGTTCGCCGAGCCGGGCGGACTCCACGGCGAGGGCGATCCGGTCGGCGGCGAACTGGAGGCGGAGGGCCTCCTCGTTGGAGTAGCGGTCCGGTGACTCGGCCGCCACGCCGAGCGAGCCGGTCAGCCGGCCCTCGACCTTCAGCGGGACGGTGACGACCGACCGCATGCCGGTGCCGCTCAACAGCGGCACGGCCCCCGGGACGACCGACAGGTCCTCGTGGACCGCGGGCATGCGCGCCGAGCCGTACCGACCGGGGCCCGCCTCGACGGGCACCCGGGCGAAGCGCTGGCGCGCGGACGGCAGCCCCGTGGAGGCGCGGACCTCCAGTTCCGTCTCGTCGTCGGTGGCGAGCAGCAGGAACGCGGCGTCGGCGTCCAGCATGTCCCGGGCGCGCTCCACGGTGCGCTGGAGCAGGCCGTCGAGGTCGTCGGGCGCCGGCGTGCCGATGAACACCTCGAACGGGTCGGCGGCACCCGGCTCGCTGGTGGCCGTGGTGTCCGGGGCGGCGGAGCGCAGCGGGGTCTGGATCACGGCCCGCTCGTGGTCGTGGACCAGCAGGCAGACCGTGAACGGTTCGCCCTCGCTGTCCCGGACCCGCAGGTGCGAGGCGTAGACGGGGACCACCCGGCCGGTGGCGCTGCGGATTCCGTAGCTGCCCTCCCAGCGTGAGAGCTGGAGGGCCTCGGTGACGCCGGTGCCGGTGCCGGGCGTGTGCGGCCAGGCGGCCAGGTCGGTGAGGGGCTTTCCGATCACCTGTTCGGTGGCGTAGCCGAAGAGGGCGGTGGCGTCCTCGTTCCAGGCGTGGACGGTTCCCGTGCCGTCGATCTGGAGCACGGCGACCCTGATCCGTCCGTCCGAGGCGGGGAGCAGGCCGGTGGGCAGGCTCGGGCCGGCGGAGCGGGTGCCGACGGGTCGGTCGGGCAGCTCCAGGTGGAACCAGACGTGCTTGTGGGTGGGGGTGTACTCGACGCCCCAACGGTGGGCGAGGGCGGCGCACAGTTGCAGACCGCGGCCGCCCTCCCGGTCGGGGCTGCGCAGTGCGGCGTGCGACTGCTGGAGCGGGATCTCCCGCTCCGGGTAGCGGTCGGCGACCTCGACGCGCACGCTGTCGCCGGAGCGCAGGCACTGCACCTCCGCGGCGGTGCCCGCGTGGATGACCGCGTTGGTGACGAGTTCGCTGGTGAGGACGACGGCGTCGTCGACGAGGTCGGTCAGGCCCCAGCCCTGGAGCGTGTCCCGGACGAAGGATCGGGCCGTGGCCACGGACCGGCTCGCGGGGGGAAAGGTGGCTGCCGCGCGCGCGGTGATCACAGAACTCCTCGTTCGGTTTTCGTCGTGCCGTGCTCCCCGGTCGCCGGCCTGTCGCGGCCGGGGATCCCGGGGGTGTCCCCCGGGCAAGTGCAGTCCGGTGGTCATGCTGGGGCCGCCTCCGATGCCCGCTCGTACTCCTGCCACCGTCCTGGCCGGGCGGGCCTGGTGGGTGGACAGCCGCATGCCAGGTTACTTACCTTCGCGGTCCATGCGGATGCCGCCCGAGGGAGTTTCCGCCCCCAAGGGGTGCGGAGGTTGTGCGAAGCTGCCGAACTGTTATGGCCTGGTTCAGCCGGGGTGAAACACTGGGCAGGCTTGATGAGGACGGTCCAATGCACGAGGTCGACCCCTGCGGGAGGGACACGGTGGAGTCTGGCGCGTCGGCGCGTGGCACGAGCACGCGCGCGAAAGGCGGAGCGCCCGTGAGGAAGGCGCGTTCGGCGCACCGGGGGACGACCGCCGTGCGCACGGCGGAGCTGAACCGTCTGCTGGCGGCCCTGGAGGCGATGCGGGACGGGAACTTCCGCAAGCGCCTCCCGGTCACCGGGGACGACGTCCTCGCCGAGATCGCGGCCGTCTTCAACGAGGTCGCGGACCGGAATCTCCACCTCACGGGTGAACTGGCTCGGGTGCGCCGGGTGGTCGGACGTGAGGGAAAGATCACAGAACGGCTCGACCAGGGGCAGTGCGAGGGGTCCTGGGCCGCGGCGGTGGAGGCGTCCAACGCCCTCGTCGACGATCTGGTGCGGCCGGTGTCCGAGGTGGGTCGGGTGCTGTCGGCGGTGGCCGAGGGCGACCTGGAACAGCGCATGGAGCTGCGTCCGCACGGCGGGAACGGCACCGCGCCGCAGTTGCGGGGCGAGTTCCTGAAGGTCGGGCGCACGGTCAACAACCTGGTCGACCAGTTGTCGACCTTCACCGACGAGGTCACCCGGGTGGCCAGCGAGGTCGGCACCGAGGGCAAGCTGGGCGGCCAGGCACGGGTGCGGGGGATGTCGGGGTCGTGGAAGGACCTCACGGACTCGGTCAACACCATGGCGGACCGCTTGACGGCGCAGGTGCGGGACATCGCGCTGGTGACCACGGCGGTGGCCCGGGGCGATCTGTCGCGCAAGGTGACCGTCCACGTCGACGGCGAGATGCTGGAGCTGAAGAACACCGTCAACACGATGGTGGACCAGTTGTCCTCGTTCTCCTCGGAGGTGACCCGGGTCGCCCGTGAGGTGGGCACCGAGGGCGAGTTGGGCGGTCAGGCCCGGGTGCCCGGGGTGGCGGGCGTGTGGAAGGACCTCACCGACTCGGTGAACCTGATGGCCGGCAACCTGACGGCGCAGGTCCGTGGCATCGCCCAGGTGACGACGGCGGTGGCCAACGGCGACCTCTCGCAGAAGGTCACCGTCAGCGCGCGGGGCGAGATCGCCCAACTCGCCGAGACCATCAACCAGATGACCGAGACGCTGCGGACGTTCGCGGACGAGGTCACCCGGGTGGCGAACGAGGTCGGCGGCCAGGGGCGGCTCGGCGGTCAGGCGCAGGTGCCGGGCGCGGCGGGCACCTGGAAGGACCTCACCGACTCCGTCAACACCGTGTTCCGCAACCTGACGACGCAGGTCCGGGACATCGCGGCGGTGACGACGGCGGTGGCCAACGGCGACCTGTCGCAGAAGGTCACCGTCGACGTGGCCGGCGAGATGCTGGAGTTGAAGAACACCGTCAACACGATGGTGGACCAGCTCTCCGGGTTCGGTGCCGAGGTGACGCGGGTCGCGCGGGAGGTCGGCGTCGAGGGCGAACTCGGCGGTCAGGCGCACGTCCAGGGCGCGGCGGGCACCTGGAAGGACCTCACGGACTCCGTGAACACGGCGTTCCGCAACCTCACCGGGCAGGTGCGCAACATCGCCCAGGTGACGACGGCGGTGGCCAACGGCGACCTGTCGCAGAAGGTCACCGTCGACGTGTCGGGCGAGATGCTCCAGCTGAAGAACACCGTGAACACCATGGTGGACCAGTTGTCGAGCTTCGCCGACCAGGTGACGCGGATGGCCCGGGACGTCGGCACCGAGGGCCGGCTCGGCGGTCAGGCCCGGGTCGACGGGGTGAGCGGCACCTGGAAGGAGCTGACGGACTCCGTCAACTTCATGGCGGGGAACCTGACCTCGCAGGTGCGGCAGATCGCGCAGGTGACCACGGCGGTGGCGCGGGGCGACCTGTCGCAGAAGATCGACGTGGACGCGCGCGGCGAGATCCTCGAACTCAAGAACACCATCAACACGATGGTGGACCAGCTCTCCGCGTTCGCCGACCAGGTGACCCGGGTGTCCCGGGACGTGGGGACCGAGGGCCGGCTCGGCGGCCAGGCGCAGGTGCCGGGGGTGGCGGGCGTCTGGCGCGACCTCACCGACTCGGTGAACGGCATGGCGGGGAACCTGACCTCGCAGGTGCGGCAGATCGCGCAGGTCGCCACGGCGGTGGCGCGGGGCGACCTGTCGCAGAAGATCGACGTGGACGCGCGCGGCGAGATCCTCGAACTCAAGAACACGCTGAACACGATGGTGGACCAGCTGTCGAACTTCGCGGAGCAGGTCACCATGGTGGCGCGCGAGGTGGGCACGGAGGGCATCCTCGGCGGTCAGGCCGAGGTGCAGGGGGTCTCCGGCACCTGGAAGGACCTGACCCAGTCCGTCAACTTCATGGCGAACAACCTCACCATCCAGGTGCGCAGCATCGCCGAGGTGACGACCGCGGTGGCGCGGGGCGACCTCTCCAAGAAGATCACCGTCGACGCCCGGGGCGAGATCCTCGAACTGGTGACGACGGTGAACACGATGGTGGACCAGCTCTCGAACTTCGCCGAGCAGGTCACCCGGGTGGCCCGCGAGGTCGGCACCGAGGGCAACCTCGGGGGCCAGGCCCGGGTGCCCGGCGCCACCGGCATCTGGAAGGACCTGAGCGACAACGTCAACCTGATGGCGAACAACCTGACCAGCCAGGTGCGCAACATCTCCCAGGTGTCCGCCGCGGTCGCCAACGGCGACCTGACGAAGAAGGTGACCGTGGAGGCCCGCGGCGAGGTCGCCCAGCTCGCCGACACCGTCAACACCATGGTGACCACCCTGTCCTCGTTCGCGGACGAGGTCACCCGGGTGGCCCGTGAGGTGGGCACGGACGGCATCCTGGGCGGGCAGGCGCGCGTTCCCGGGGTCTCCGGGACCTGGAAGGACCTCACCGAGTCGGTGAACTCGATGGCGTCCAACCTGACGGGCCAGGTCCGCAACATCGCCATGGTGACCACGGCCATCGCCAAGGGCGACCTGACCAAGAAGATCGACATCGACGCCCGCGGGGAGATCCTCGAACTCAAGACGACCATCAACACCATGGTCGACCAGTTGTCCTCGTTCGCCGAGGAGGTGACCCGGGTCGCCCGAGAGGTGGGCACCGAGGGGCAGCTCGGTGGTCAGGCACGGGTCCGGGACGTCGACGGCACCTGGCGCGACCTGACGGAATCGGTGAACGAGATGGGCGGGAACCTGACCCGCCAGGTGCGGGCCATCGCCGCGGTGGCCACCGCGGTGACCCGGGGCGACCTCAGCCTGAAGATCGACGTGGACGCGGCCGGGGAGATCCAGGAGCTCCAGGACAACATCAACACGATGATCGCGAACCTGCGGGACACGACCATCGCCAACAAGGAGCAGGACTGGCTGAAGGGCAACCTCGCGCGGATCTCCGGTCTGATGCAGGGCCGCCGGGACCTGGAGGACGTGGCCAGACTGATCATGACCGAGCTGACGCCGGTGGTGTCCGCGCAGCACGGTGCGTTCTTCATCGCGGTGCCGGACGACGGCCATGACGTCGTCACCACCCAGACGGACGCCGAGGACGGCTACGAGCTGCGGATGCTGGGCTCGTACGGGTACTCCATGGGCACCATGCCCACCTCCTTCCGGCCCGGTGAGACGCTGATCGGGACGGCGGCCAAGGAGAAGCGGACGATCCTGATGGGGAACGTGCCGACCGGCTACCTGAAGATCTCCTCCGGGTTGGGCGAGGCGCCGCCCGCGCACGTCATCGTGTTGCCGGTGCTGTTCGAGGGGGCCGTGCTGGGCGTGATCGAGCTGGCGTCGTTCCAGCCCTTCACGCACATCCAGAAGGACTTCCTCAACCAGATCGCCGAGATGATCGCGACCAGCGTCAACACGATCAGCGTCAACACCAAGACGGAGGTCCTCCTCAAGCAGTCGCAGGAGCTCACCGAGCAGTTGCGGGAGCGCTCGGAGGAGTTGGAGAACCGGCAGGCGGCGCTCCAGGAGTCCAACGCGGAGCTGGAGGAGAAGGCCGAGCTGCTCGCCCAGCAGAACCGTGACATCGAGGTGAAGAACACCGAGATCGAGGAGGCCCGGCAGGTCCTGGAGGAGCGTGCCGAGCAGCTCGCGGTGTCGATGCGCTACAAGTCCGAGTTCCTGGCGAACATGTCCCACGAGCTGCGGACGCCGCTCAACTCGCTGTTGATCCTGGCGAAGCTGCTCGCGGACAACGCCGACGCGAACCTGACGCCGAAGCAGGTCGAGTTCGCCGTGACGATCCACGGCGCCGGCTCCGACCTGCTCCAGCTGATCAACGACATCCTCGACCTGTCCAAGGTCGAGGCGGGCAAGATGGACGTGTCCCCGACCCGGATCGCCCTGGTCCAGCTCGTGGACTACGTGGAGGCCACCTTCCGGCCGCTCACCGCGGAGAAGGGGCTGGACTTCTCGGTGCGGGTGTCGCCCGAACTGCCCGCCACGCTGCACACCGACGAGCAACGGCTGCTCCAGGTGCTGCGCAACCTGCTCTCCAACGCGGTGAAGTTCACCGACACGGGGGCGGTCGAACTGGTGATCCGCACCGCCGGGGCGGACGTGCCCGTCACCATCCGCGAACAGCTCCTGGAGACCGGTGCCCTCTCGGCCCCGGACGCCGAGCTGATCGCGTTCTCGGTCAGCGACACGGGCATCGGGATCGCCGCCAGCAAGATGCGGGTCATCTTCGAGGCGTTCAAGCAGGCAGACGGGACCACCAGCCGTAAGTACGGCGGCACCGGGCTGGGCCTCTCCATCAGCCGCGAGATCGCCCGGCTCCTCGGCGGTGAGATCCACGCGGCGAGCGAACCCGGCCGCGGTTCGACGTTCACGCTGTACCTGCCGCTGCACCCGACCGGGGCGCCAGGCCAGGGCCTGACACCGGTGCCCTCGGTGCTGGAACCGGGCGTCGACCCCGAACTCGGGCCGGCGGCGCTGGAGACCCCGCCGGAGGTGCGTTCCTACCAGGACGCCCAGCGCGGCCCGGCCGCCAACTTCCGGCGCCGGCGCCGCTCCACGGCGGCGCTGCCCGCCGCGGAACCGGCACGGCCGGTGGAGGAGTCCGCCCTCGGCGAGCCGGAACGCGAGGCCCTCGTCGCCGTGCCGGAGACGGACGGGGACGGGCAGCAGGAGCCGCCGCGGAACTTCGGGTTCGACGGGGAGAAGGTGCTCATCGTCGACGACGACATCCGCAACGTCTTCGCCCTGACCAGCGTCCTGGAACAGCACGGGCTGTCGGTTCTGTACGCCGAGAACGGCCGGGAGGGCATCGAGGTGCTGGAACAGCACGACGACGTGCGGCTGGTGCTGATGGACATCATGATGCCGGAGATGGACGGGTACGCCACGACCACCGCGATCCGGCGGATGCCGCAGTTCTCCGGGCTGCCGATCGTCGCGCTCACGGCCAAGGCGATGAAGGGCGACCGGGAGAAGGCGATCGAGTCGGGCGCCTCCGCCTACGTGACGAAGCCGGTGGACTCGGACCAACTGCTGACGGTGATGGAACAGTGGATGCGGGGCGAGTGAACGGGTGCGGGTGCGTTCGCGGTGAACGGCCGCGCCCTCCGCGGGGACTGACGGGCCGTGGCCGATCCCGTGTAGAAGTGCGGGATTCGGGGAACCTTCTGGTCCCCCGCGGAGTTTCTGCTACGTGCACAGTGACATCGCGGTGACAGGGTGTGGCGACAGGCGGGGTGCGGCTACCATGACCGGCACAAGAACGGACGGCACAACAGAGTCGTCCCCTGGGGCGGCGCCCGGTGCACTGCCGGGGCGAGGAGGACGGGCCATGGTCCAGAAGGCCAAGATCCTCCTGGTCGATGACCGGCCGGAGAATCTGCTCGCGCTGGAGGCCATTCTCTCCGCGCTCGATCAGACGCTGGTGCGGGCATCGTCCGGGGAGGAGGCGTTGAAGGCGCTGCTCACGGACGACTTCGCGGTCATCCTGTTGGACGTGCAGATGCCGGGGATGGACGGTTTCGAGACCGCCGCGCACATCAAGCGGCGGGAGCGGACCCGGGACATCCCCATCATCTTCCTGACCGCGATCAACCACGGGCCGCACCACACCTTCCGCGGTTACGCGGCGGGCGCGGTGGACTACATCTCCAAGCCGTTCGACCCGTGGGTGCTCCGTGCGAAGGTCTCGGTCTTCGTGGAGCTGTACATGAAGAACTGCCAGCTGCGGGAGCAGGCCGCGCTGCTGCGCCTCCAGCTCGAAGGAGGCGGTCAGGGCGGTGCCGGCGGCAAGGAGGCCGCGGGACTGCTGGCCGAACTCTCCGCGCGGCTCGCCGCGGTGGAGGAGCAGGCCGAAGCCCTCTCCAAGCAGCTCGACGACGACGCGGGCGACGCCGCCGCGGTGGCCACGGCCGCCCATCTCGAACGCAAGCTCACCGGCTTGCGGAGGGCGCTCGACGCCCTGGAGCCCGGGACGGGCGCCGGGGCTCCCTCGGTGCCTTCGCCGAGCTGACGATCCGACACGGCCCCGGCCCCGCCCTCCGCTCCGCGGACGGGACGGAGCCGGGGCTCCGTGACGTCAGGGACTGTGCGGCCCCGTGGAGTTGTGGGGGCCGCCCCGGGGCGGCCAGCGCGGGACGGCTGATGCCTCCTGTGCGTTTGTGGGGGGTGGGGCTTCGGCTTCGTGTGGGGCGGAAGAGGGCGCAGTAGGTGCTGCTTCCCCCGTCGTCAAAGCGCCTCCCCGACAGTGGCGACACGAACGGGTGAAACAGCGCGGCGCGTGTTCCCGGTGCCCGGCACCGGTAACCTCACACCCATGGCCTCACGTCAGCCCGCAGCCAAGAAGTCGCCCGCCAAGAAGGCGGCAGCACCGGCGAAGGCCCCGGCGAGGAAGGCCGCGGCCCGCAAGCCGCCGCCCAAGAAGGCCCCGGCGAAGAAGGCACCGGTCAGGAAGACGACCGCCCGGAAACCGGCGGCCAAACCGGCTCCGCGTCCGGCACCGAGCCCCACCGGCGGCCTCTACCGGCTGGTGCGGGCCTGCTGGCTCGGCATCGCGCACGCGGTGGGGGCGGTGTTCCGTGGGATAGGGCGCGGTGCCAAGGGCCTGGACCCGGCCCACCGCAAAGACGGGCTCGCCCTGCTGCTCCTCGGCATCGCGCTGATCGTCGCCGCCGGCACCTGGTCGAACCTGCGCGGCCCGGTCGGTGACCTCGTCGAGATGCTGGTCACCGGGGCGTTCGGCCGCCTCGACCTGTTGGTGCCGATCCTGCTGGTCGTGGTCGCCGCGCGGTTCATCCGTCACCCGGACCAGCAGGACGCCAACGGACGGATCGTCATCGGCCTCTCGGCGCTCGTCGTCGGGGTGCTCGGCCAGGTGCACGTGGCCTGCGGGTCGCCCGCCCGGACCGAAGGCATGCAGGCGATAAGGGACGCCGGCGGACTCATCGGCTGGGGTGCCGCCACTCCGCTGACGTACACCATGAGCGAGGTGCTGGCGGTCCCGCTGCTGGTGCTGCTCACCGTCTTCGGCCTGCTGGTGGTCACCGCCACCCCCGTCAACGCCATCCCCCAGCGACTGCGGCAGTTGGGCGCCCGCCTCGGCCTGGTCGAACCGGTCGACGCCCCGGTCGGAGACCCGGAGGACGACGAGCGGTACGAGGAGCAGTGGCGCGAGGCGCTGCCCGCCCGCTCCCGCCGGCGTTCCCCGGCCGCGGGGGAGTACGACCCCGAGCAGGCGGAGGACGACGCCCTCTCCCGGCGTCGCCGGCCCCGCGGACGGTCCGGCCCACCCGACTGGGACCGGCCCCTGGACCCGGTGGACGTGGCCGCCGCCGCTGCCGCGGCCCTCGACGGCGCGGTGCTGAACGGCATGCCGCCCTCCCCCCTCGTCGCCGACCTCACCCAGGGCGTCGGCGTGGACCGCGACCCCGAGCCGACCCCGTCGGTGCCGCCGGCCCGGGGCGCGGGCGCCCCCCCGGCCGGGAGCACGCGGAAGGCCGCGGACCGGGAGTCCGCGCCGACCGGAGCCCTGGTTCCCGACCTCACCAAGGCCGCCCCCGAGGTGCACCGGGAACTCCCCCCGCGCGCCGAGCAGCTCCAACTGCGCGGGGACGTCACCTACGCCCTGCCCTCGCTCGACCTGCTGGAGCGCGGCGGCCCGGGCAAGGCGCGCAGCGCCGCCAACGACGCGGTGGTGGCCTCGCTCACCAACGTCTTCACGGAGTTCAAGGTCGACGCCGCGGTCACCGGCTTCACCCGCGGTCCCACGGTCACCCGCTACGAGGTCGAGCTCGGCCCGGCGGTCAAGGTGGAGCGGATCACCGCGTTGACCAAGAACATCGCCTACGCCGTCGCCAGCCCCGACGTACGGATCATCAGCCCCATCCCCGGCAAGTCCGCGGTGGGCATCGAGATCCCCAACACCGACCGCGAGATGGTCAACCTGGGCGACGTGCTGCGGCTCGCGGACGCCGCCGAGGACGACCACCCGATGCTGGTGGCGCTCGGCAAGGACGTCGAGGGCGGCTACGTGATGGCCAACATGGCCAAGATGCCGCACATCCTGGTGGCCGGCGCCACCGGCTCCGGCAAGTCCTCCTGCATCAACTGCCTGATCACCTCGGTCATGATGCGGGCCACCCCCGAGGACGTCCGGATGGTCCTGGTCGACCCCAAGCGCGTCGAGCTGACCGCGTACGAGGGCATCCCCCACCTGATCACGCCCATCATCACCAACCCCAAGCGCGCCGCGGAGGCCCTCCAGTGGGTGGTGCGGGAGATGGACCTGCGCTACGACGACCTGGCCGCCTTCGGGTTCCGCCACATCGACGACTTCAATGACGCGATAAGGAAGGGCAAGGTCACGGCGCCCGCGGGCAGCGAACGCGAACTCCAGCCGTACCCGTACCTCCTGGTGATCGTGGACGAGTTGGCCGACCTGATGATGGTGGCGCCCCGGGACGTCGAGGACGCCATCGTCCGCATCACGCAGCTCGCCCGCGCGGCCGGCATCCACCTGGTCCTGGCGACCCAGCGGCCGTCCGTGGACGTCGTCACCGGACTCATCAAGGCGAACGTGCCCTCCCGACTGGCGTTCGCGACCTCCTCGCTGGCCGACAGCCGCGTCATCCTGGACCAGCCGGGCGCCGAGAAGCTGATCGGCAAGGGCGACGGCCTGTTCCTGCCGATGGGTGCCAACAAGCCGACCCGGATGCAGGGCGCCTTCGTCACCGAGGACGAGGTGGCCCTGGTGGTCCAGCACTGCAAGGACCAGATGGCGCCCGTCTTCCGCGAGGACGTGGTGGTCGGCGGCAAGCAGAAGAAGGAGATCGACGAGGACATCGGCGACGACCTCGACCTGCTGTGCCAAGCCGCCGAGCTGGTCGTCTCCACCCAGTTCGGTTCCACCTCGATGCTCCAGCGCAAGTTGCGCGTCGGCTTCGCGAAGGCGGGGCGGCTGATGGACCTGATGGAGTCGCGGAACATCGTCGGCCCCAGCGAGGGGTCCAAGGCACGTGACGTTCTCGTGAAGGCCGACGAGCTCGACGGTGTCCTCGCGGTCATCAGGGGGGAGACTGGCGGCTGAGGCCCGTCACCGGGTTCCCCCGTCCGGCGGGGGTGCCCGGCCGTCGCGACGACGGTCGGGTCTCACCCGATCGGGAGAGCAGGGCAACCGTTTCCCCACGACGTTCGTCAAGTTGGGGGGAGAGGGACAGCACGCTGTCGCCCCGTCCGGGTGGGCGGCCGTTTCCCGCACCGTACAAATGGCGTACAAAGTCGTACCGACCGGTTGCCCCACCCTTTCGCACCCCCCCTAGACTGAACCTCCAGCAGGTGGCTCACGCTCGAAAGGCGCCCCCGTGTCCATCGGCAACTCCCCTGAAGACGACCGGCCCGCCGACGACCTCGGCCCCGCCGAGCTCCCGGCCGACGACCGTCCCCCGATCGGGCGCGCCCTCCAGCAGGCGCGGATCGATTCCGGACTCACCGTCGAGCAGGTCAGCACCGCCACCCGGGTGCGCGTCCCGATCATCCACGCCATCGAGCAGGACGACTTCAGCCGCTGCGGCGGCGACGTCTACGCCCGCGGGCACATCCGCACGCTCGCCCGTGCGGTCGGCCTCGACCCCGCCGAACTGCTGGAGCGGTTCGCCGCCGATCACGGGGGCCGTCCCGCGCCGACCCCCGCCGCCCCGCTCTTCGAGGCCGAGCGCATCCGGCCCGAGCCGCGCCGCCCCAACTGGACGGCCGCCATGGTCGCGGCGATCGTCGTGGTGATCGCCTTCGTCGGCTTCACCGCGTTCCGGGGCGACTCCGAACCGGACGGGGGCCGGACCCCCGTCGCCGGCAGCGGCTCCACCTCCGCCGGCACCGCCACGGCCAAGCCGAACCCGCCGAAGCCCGCCGACCCCAAGCCCCACCCGTCCGAGAGCGCGATCGCCGCCGCCCCCCAGGACAAGGTGACGGTCAAGGTCAGCGCCCCGCACGGCACGAGCTGGATCTCCGCGCGCGACCGCAACGGCCGCACCCTCTTCGACGGCCTCCTGGCGCAGGGCGACGCCAAGACCTTCGAGGACAAGCAGCAGATCAACCTGGTCCTCGGCAACGCGGGCGCCATCGAACTGCTGGTCAACGGCAAGGCCATCGAGGACGACTTCAAGCCCGGCATGGTCGAGCGCCTGACCTACACCAAGGGCGACCCCGCGGCGGGCTGATACCCCGCGTGTCGCCGGGCGGTGCAGCGCCGCCCGGCGACACGCTCCGGAGCCGGCACGGGCCGAAGGGGCCGGAACCGTGCCCGAGGCGCAAGGGCGGTCACCGGGACGAAGTAGTCTTGAGTCCATGCCCGAACGCCGCACCGTCGCTCTCGTCACTCTTGGCTGCGCCCGTAACGAGGTGGACTCGGAGGAGCTGGCAGGCCGCTTGGAGGCGGACGGCTGGCAACTCGTCGAGGACGCCGAGGACGCGGACGTCGCCGTCGTCAACACCTGCGGATTCGTCGACGCCGCCAAGAAGGACTCGGTCGACGCCCTCCTGGAGGCCAACGACCTCAAGGGACACGGGAGAACGCAGGCCGTCGTGGCCGTCGGCTGCATGGCCGAGCGGTACGGGAAGGACCTCGCCGAGGCCCTTCCGGAGGCGGACGGCATCCTCGGCTTCGACGACTACGCGGACATCTCCGACCGCCTCCAGACCATCCTGAGCGGTGGCATCCACGCCTCCCACACCCCGCGCGACCGCCGCAAGCTGCTGCCCGTCAGCCCCGCCGAGCGCCAGGCCGCCGGCGCGGACGTCGCCCTGCCCGGCCACGCCCCCGCGACCGTCCCCCGGGACCTGCCCGAGGGCCTCGCCCCGGCCTCCGGTCCCCGTGCGCCGCTGCGCCGCCGGCTCGGCGCCGCGCCCGTCGCGTCCGTGAAGCTGGCCTCCGGGTGCGACCGGCGCTGCACGTTCTGCGCCATCCCCTCCTTCCGCGGCTCCTTCATCTCCCGCCGTCCCTCCGACGTCCTCGGCGAGACCCGCTGGCTGGCCGAGCAGGGCGTCAAGGAGGTCATGCTGGTCTCCGAGAACAACACCTCCTACGGCAAGGACCTGGGCGACATCCGCCTCCTGGAGACCCTGCTGCCCGAGCTGGCCGCGGTCGACGGCATCGAGCGGGTGCGGGTGAGCTACCTCCAGCCCGCCGAGATGCGCCCCGGCCTGATCGACGTGCTCACCTCCACCGAGAAGGTCGCGCCCTACTTCGACCTGTCGTTCCAGCACTCCGCGCCCGCGGTGCTGCGGGCGATGCGCCGCTTCGGCGACACCGACCGCTTCCTGGAGCTGCTCGACCAGATCCGCACCAAGGCGCCCCAGGCCGGAGTGCGGTCCAACTTCATCGTGGGCTTCCCCGGCGAGAGCGAGGAGGACCTCGCCGAGCTGGAGCGCTTCCTCACCCACGCCCGCCTGGACGCCATCGGCGTGTTCGGCTACTCCGACGAGGAGGGCACCGAAGCGGCCACCTACGCCACCAAGCACGACGAGGACACCGTCGCCGACCGACTGGCCCGGGTGTCGCGGCTCGCCGACGAGCTCACCGCCCAGCGCGCCGAGGAACGCCTCGGCGAGACACTGGAGGTACTCGTCGAGTCCCCGGGCACCGGCGACGACCTCGACGAGGACGGGTCGGCCGTGGGGCGCGGGGCCCACCAGGCCCCCGAGACCGACGGGCAGGTGCGCTTCACCGACGCCGTCCCGCTCACCGTGGGCCGTATGGTCAGGGCGAAGGTGGTGGGCACCGAAGGCGTCGACCTCCTGGCGGAGGTCGTGGAGCTGACCGCGAGCGACGTGCGTTCCGAGGAGGCGGCCAGATGACCGGAGTCCCGGCATCCGCGACGGGCGGTTCCGGCAGGCCGGTGCCCGGCGGCAAGCTGGGCGCTGCGGCCGTCAACCAGGCCAGCCTGTGGAACATCGCCAACATCCTCACCATGATCCGGCTGCTGCTCGTCCCGGCCTTCGTGGTGCTGATGCTCGCGGACGGCGGATACGACCCGGCCTGGCGCTCCCTGGCCTGGGCCGCGTTCGCCATCGCCATGATCACGGACCTCTTCGACGGCCACCTGGCACGGACGTACAACCTGGTCACCGACTTCGGCAAGATCGCCGACCCGATCGCCGACAAGGCGATCATGGGCGCGGCGCTGGTCTGCCTGTCCTCCCTGGGCGACCTGCCCTGGTGGGTGACGGGGGTGATCCTCGGCCGTGAGCTGGGCGTCACCCTGCTGCGCTTCGTCGTGATCCGTTACGGGGTGATCCCGGCCAGCCGCGGCGGCAAGATGAAGACGCTCGCCCAGGGCACCGCCGTGGGCATGTACGTGCTGGCGCTCACCGGGCCGCTGGCCACCCTGCGGTTCTGGGTGATGGCGGTGGCCGTGGTCCTGACGGTGGTCACCGGACTCGACTACGTGCGCCAGGCCGTGGTGCTGCGCCGGCGCGGCATCGCCGAGCGCCGGGCCCTGGCCGCCGGACCGTCGGCCCCGGTGGAGCGGGAAGCCGAGCGGTGAGCACGCCGGCCGCCGAGGCACTGCGACTGCTGCGGGACCGGGGCGAGACCCTCGCCGTGGCGGAGTCGCTCACCGGCGGCCTGGTCGCGGCGGCGGTCACCGAGGTGCCCGGTGCCTCCTCCGCCTTCCGCGGTTCGGTGACTGCCTACGCGACGGACCTCAAGGCCGGTCTGCTCGGGGTCGACGCCGGTGTGCTGGCGGCCCGGGGCGCCGTGGACGACGCGGTCGCGCTCCAGATGGCGGACGGGGTGCGGCGGGCGCTCGGCGCGCAATGGGGGATCGCGACCACGGGCGTCGCGGGGCCGGAGCCGCAGGACGGGCGGCCGGTGGGCACGGTGTACGTCGCCGTGCGCGGGCCACGGGACGGCGGCAAAGTGGTCGCATTGAGGTTGAACGGCGATCGGACGGAAATCCGTAGGGAGAGTGTGCGCAGTGTGCTCGCCCTCCTGCTGGAACGTCTGTCCGACCGGCCGGGAGGCGCCCGGGCACAGGATACGGAACAGAACGGGGGGACTTGATGTTTGCAGCCCTGAGTGAACACGACATCGCTCCCCGCACGGCCGCGGCGCAAGGCGGTACGGTGGGGCGTGAAGGATGCGGCTACACGGTCCGAGGAGGGAGCAACCGATGATTCTGCTCCGTCGCCTGTTGGGTGACGTGCTGCGTCGGCAGCGCCAGCGCCAGGGCCGTACTCTGCGCGAAGTCTCCTCGTCCGCCCGAGTGTCACTCGGCTATCTCTCCGAGGTGGAGCGGGGGCAGAAGGAGGCATCCTCTGAGCTGCTCTCCGCGATCTGCGACGCGCTTGACGTACGGATGTCCGAGCTGATGCGTGAGGTGAGCGACGAGCTCGCCCTCGCGGAGCTGGCCGAGTCTGCGGCCAACGAGTCGGTGCCCGCACCGGTGCGCCCGATGCTCAATTCCGTGTCGGTGACCGGTGTGCCACCGGAACGGGTCACGATCAAGGCGCCCGCGGAGGCGGTGGACGTCGTCGCGGCCTGACGGTCCGCGGTGTCCGCACGCGCCACGACGCCCCAGGGGTTCCGAAGCCCCGGTCCGGACGCTCCCCCCGTGGGAGCCGTTCGGACCGGGGCTTCTTCCTGTGCACCGGTTCGACCGGACCAGGTGTACATCTCCCCGTTCGGGTAGGTGTGCCATGGTTGGAGATGAATGATCTCCCCCTGCGGAACCGGAGGACCGGCATGTACGTCGTGAAGAGCCCGCTGTCTGACGCCGCCATGAAGACCGTGGCCGAGGCCCTGCAAGGAGCTCTGGTGGATCTGGTGGACCTGTCGCTGATCTCCAAACAGATCCACTGGAACGTCGTCGGGCCGCGTTTCCGCTCCATCCACCTGCAACTCGACGAGGTGGTCGACACCGCCCGACTGCACTCGGACACCGTGGCCGAGCGCGCCTCCACCCTGGGCGTCCCGCCGGACGGCCGTGCGGAGACGGTGGCCCGCACCAGCGGCACCGGCAAGGTCCCCGACGGCTGGATCAAGGACGCGGACGCGGTGGGCACCCTGGTCGGCGCCCTCGGTTCGGTGATCGCACGGATGCGGGAGCGGGTGGACGCCACCGCCGACGCCGACCCGGTCAGCCAGGACATCCTCATCCAGATCACGGCCGATCTGGAGAAGCACCACTGGATGTTCCAGGCCGAGAACGGCTGAGCGGCACGCTGCGCCCCCGCCCGACCGGCTCCGTCCGGTCCACCGGGCCCGGACGCACGGTCCTCCGGCTGACCGCGGTGGTCGGCGGGGTGCTGTGGTGGTGGGCCGCCCTGCGGCTGGCCCTCGCCCCCGGGGCCGGACTGCGGGAGGGCCTGGTGACGGCCACCGGCTGGGGGCTGAGCCTGCTCCCGGTGCACAGCGCTCCCGCCCGGCCGAAGGTCCGGCGCCGTCAGGGCGGTGCCGGACCGGTCTGACAGGACGGACACCAGTGGACGGGACGGGTCCCGAAGCCCTCGGGCCGGTCGGCCCGGCGGACCGGGGTCCCGCACCGCAGGCAGGGGCGCGGGGCCCGACCGTACGCGTACAGCCGCTCGTCGCGGCGGCCGGTGGTCACCCGGACCGGACGGTCGCGGTTGGCCGCCAGCAGGTCCCGGGCGAGACCGGGCAGCGCGGCCAGCCGGTCGGGCGGCACCTCCGCGACCGGTAGCCAGGGCGTGACCCCGAGCAGGAAGCACAGCTCCACGGCGTAGACGTTGCCGATGCCGGCGAGGTTGCGCTGGTCGAGCAGCGCTTCCAGGAGCGGGCGACCGGGCCGGGCCAGCAGGTTCCCCCGCACCCGCTCCGGGTCCCAGCCGGGGCCGAGCGGATCGGGGCCGAGGTGGCCGACCACCCGGGTCTCGTCCGCGGAGCGCAGGAGATCCAGCACCGGCAGCCGGTAGCCCACGGCCGTGACCGTGCCGGTGCCCAGGATCGCCCGGATCTGGTGCGCGGGGCCGCCGCGCCAGCGCTCCCCGGCCCGGTACACCTGCCAGGAGCCGTCCATGCGGAGATGGGAGTGCAGGGTGAGCCCGCCCTCCAGCCGGGTCAGCAGGTGCTTCCCGCGCGGCGTGGTGTCCAGGACGGTGCGGCCCCGCAGATCCGCCGTCGCCAGACGGGGGACCCGCAGGTCGGACCGGGTCAGCAGCTGCCCGGACAGTGCTCGGTGCAGCCGCCGTGCGGCCTGCCAGACCGTGTCGCCCTCGGGCACCTGACGCACCTCCTCGCCGTGTCGGCCGGCCTCCGGTCCCATCCTCGCAGCCGCTCCCGGGCGCGGCTGCGGGAGCCGGCGGCCGGTGAGTAGACTCGGCGAACGTGGCGGATACCCAGTACGAAGACCTGTTGCGGTTGGTGCTCACCTCCGGGACGGCCAAGGACGACCGGACGGGCACGGGCACCCGGAGTGTCTTCGGGCACCAACTGCGCTATGACCTCTCGCGCGGGTTCCCGCTGGTCACCACCAAGAAGGTGCACCTCAAGTCGATCGTGTACGAGCTGCTGTGGTTCCTGAGGGGCGAGTCGAACGTCGGCTGGCTGAACGAGCACGGCGTCACCATCTGGGACGAGTGGGCCGACGGGAAGGGCGAACTGGGTCCGGTCTACGGTGCCCAGTGGCGTTCCTGGCCCACCCCGGACGGTCGGCACGTCGACCAGATCTCCGAGGTCCTCGATACCCTGCGCCGGGACCCCGACTCCCGCCGGATGGTGGTGTCCGCCTGGAACGTCGGGGAACTGGACCGGATGGCGCTCGCCCCGTGCCACGCCTTCTTCCAGTTCTACGTCGCCGAGGGCAGGCTCTCCTGCCAGCTGTACCAGCGCAGCGCGGACCTGTTCCTCGGCGTCCCGTTCAACATCGCGAGCTACGCCCTGCTCACCCACATGGTGGCGCAGCAGGTCGATCTGGAGCCGGGCGACTTCATCTGGACCGGCGGTGACTGCCACATCTACGACAACCACGTCGAGCAGGTGACCGAACAGCTCTCGCGCGCCCCGTTCGCCTTCCCCGAGCTGCGGCTGCGCCGGGCCGATTCGCTCTTCGACTACGCCTACGCCGACGTCGAGGTGCTGGGCTACCGGCACCACCCGCCCATCAAGGCGCCGGTGGCGGTGTGAACGTCGGGCTGATCTGGGCGCAGACCCGTGCCGGCGTGATCGGCGCCGGCGGGGGCATCCCGTGGCGCCTGGCCGAGGACATGGCGCACTTCAAGGCGACCACCCTCGGTCATCCGGTGGTGATGGGCCGCAGGACCTGGGACTCGTTGCCGGTGCGCTTCCGTCCGTTGCCGGGGCGGCGCAACGTCGTGGTGACCCGTGACGCCCGGTGGGCGGCCGGGGGCGCGGAACGCGCGGGCTCCGTCGAGGAGGCCCTGGCGCGGGCCGCCGAGCCCGTCGGGGCGAAGACGCCCACCGAGACCTGGGTGATCGGCGGGGGGGAGATCTACCGGGCCGCCCTGGGGCACGCCACGACGCTCTCGGTGACGGAGATCGACTCGGCGGTGGACGGCGACACCCACGCGCCGGTCCTGGACGCCGGCTGGACGGCCGTCGAGGAGGACGAAGGGTGGCGGGTGTCCGCGTCCGGGCTGCGCTACCGCTTCTGCCGCTACGTGCGCTGAGGGGCGCAGCCGCCGGTGCTCCGCCCCCGGCCCGACGTCTCAGCCGCGCAGGCGCAGGCCCCGGGGCGTGGCGTGGAATCCGGCCGCCTCCAGCAGCTCACCGAACGTCGAGTTCAGCGCCGGGGTGCCGTTGACCCGTTCCACCGTGACCGTGCCCAGGGCGCCGTCCCGACCCGCTCGGGCCACTGCCTCGGCGGCGGCCGTCAACCGCGGGTCGCTGCGCCAGGCCACCGCTTCCGCCGTCGGGTCGGTGGGCCAGGCCAGCAGGGTCTTGCCGCCCCGCTCCAGGTAGAGGGCGAGCTCCCCCTCCACCAGGACGACCATCGAGCCGGCCTTGCGCCCGGGCTTGTGACCGGCTCCGGTCGGCGGGTCGGGCCAGGGCAGGGCCGCCCCGTAGGCGTTGGCCGGGTCCGCCGCGGCCAGCACCACCGCGCGCGGGCCGGCGGTGGCGCCGCGGGCAGGACGACGGGGAGCCGGGTCGAAGGCGTCGGCCTCCCCGGGCGGGAGCGGGGCGCTGTCGCCGCGCTCCCGGGCCGTCGCCACCGCCCGGAGCCGGTCCACCGCCCCGTCCACGGCGAACTGGGCCGCGCCCAAGCCCTCCACCACGTAGCCGCGCCGGGCCTGTCCGTTCTCCTCGAACGCGGACAGCACCCGGTAGGCCGCGGCGAAGCCGCCCTCGACGCCTTCGGCCGCGACGGCCCCCCGGGTCACCACCCCGTGCCGGTCCAGCAGGGTGCGGGCCAGTGCGTGGGCGCGCACGGTCGGGTCCGGCTCGACCGGGGCGAGCAGGGACCAGCGTCCCCCCACGGTGGGCGGACCGCTGCGGGAGGCCGCCGGGCGGGCCGCGGCGGTGAGCGAGCCGTACCGTCCGCGGGGGACGGTACGGCGGGCCCGGTGCGCCGTGGCACCGGCGGTGCGGCCGGAGCCGAGCAGGGCACGCAGCGGTGCGAGGGTGTCGTTGGTCAGCCGACCCGACCAGGCCAGGTCCCACAGCGCCTCGGCGAGCGACGGATCGGTGGCCTCCGGGTGACCCGCGGCCCGGACCCGTTCGGCGATCTGACGGAAGAACAGCCCGTAGCCGCCGGAGAGGGCGTCCAGCACGGACCGGTGCAGTTCGGTCAGCTCCAAGGGATGGGGCGGGGGGAGGAGCAGGGGCGCCGCATCGGCGAGGTAGAGGGAGACCCAGCCGTCCTTGCCGGGCAGGGAACCGGCCCCCGCCCACACCACTTCGCCGGAGGTCGTCAGCTCGTCCAGCAGGCTGGGGGCGTAGTCGCCGACCCGGGAGGGCAGGACCAGCTTCTCCAGGGCGGACGCGGGGACGGCGGCGCCCTGGAGCTGTTCGACGGCGCGGACCAGCCCGTCCGGGCCGCGCAGTCCGCCGCGTTCGCCGATGTGCTGCCACCGGGGCAGGAACTGGGCGAGCGCCGGCGCGGGCACCGGCTCCAACTCCTGCCGCAGCGCGGCCAGCGAGCGCCGGCGCAAGCGGCGCAGCACCGCGGTGTCGCACCACTCCTGGCCGATGCCCGCGGGATGGAACTCCCCCTGGACGACCCGCCCCGCGGCCGCCAGCCGGTGCAGTGCGCCGTCCGTGACGGCGGGGCCCAGCCCGAAGCGGGTGGCCGCGGCGGCCGAGGTGAAGGGGGTGTGGGTGCGGGCGTAGCGGGCGAGGAGGTCGCCCAACGGGTCCGGTACCGGTTCGGTGAAGGCCTCGGGCACCCCGACCGGCAGTGCGATGCCCAGGGCGTCCCGCAGGCGTCCCGCGTCCTCGACGGCCGCCCAGTGGTCGGTGCCGGCGATCCGGACCCGGATCGCTCGCCGGGCCGCGGCCAGCTCCGCCGCCCATGCCTCCTCGGCACCGCGCTCGGCCAACTCCCCGGGGGTCAGCGGGCCGAGCAGCCGCAACAGGTCGGCGACGCCTTCCGCGTCCTTGACCCGGCGGTCCTCGGTGCGCCACTGGAGTTCGGCCTCCAACTCGGCCAGCACCTCGGCGTCCAGGAGTTCGCGCAGCTCCGCCCGGCCCAGCAGTTCGGACAGCAGCCGGGAGTCCAGGGAGAGGGCCGCCGCCCGCCGTTCGGCCAGCGGCGAATCGCCCTCGTACAGGAACTGGGCGACGTACCCGAAGAGCAGGGAGCGGGCGAAGGGCGAGGGCTCGGGGGTGGTGACCTCCACCAGCCGGACCCGACGGGACGCGATGTCGCCCATCAGCTCCGAGAGGCCCGGCACGTCGAACACGTCCTGGAGGCACTCGCGGACCGCTTCGAGGACGATCGGGAAGGAACCGAAGTCGCTCGCCACCTCCAGGAGTTGGGCGGCCCGCTGCCGCTGCTGCCAGAGTGGGGTGCGCTTGCCGGGGCTGCGGCGCGGCAACAGCAGGGCCCGTGCGGCGCACTCCCGGAACCGGGACGCGAACAGTGCCGAGCCGCCGACCTGGTCCGTGACGACCTGTTGGACGTCGTCCTTGTCGAACAGCACGTCGGCGGCGCCCACCGGGGCCTGCTCCGCGTCGTACTCCGTGCCCCGCGCGGCCGGCGGGTCCGCGTCCAGGAGGTCCAGCCCCATCAGGTCGGCGTCCGGCAGGCGCAGCACCAGGCCGTCGTCCGCGTGCATCACCTGCGCGTCCATGCCGTACCGCTCGCCGAGGCGGGCGCCCAGGGCGAGGGCCCAGGGGGCGTGCACCTGCGCGCCGAAGGGGGAGTGCACCACCACCCGCCAGTCGCCCAGCTCGTCGCGGAACCGCTCCACCACGATCGTCCGGTCGTCGGGCACGTGTCCGCACGCCGTCCGTTGTTCGTCCAGGTAGGCGAGGACGTTGTCGGCGGCCCAGGCGTCGAGCCCGGCGGCCCGCAGCCGCGCACGGGCGTCCTCGGGGGGCAGTGCGCCGACCTCGCGCAGGAAGGCCCCGAGGGCCCGCCCCAGCTCCAGCGGTCGGCCGAGCTGGTCGCCCTTCCAGAACGGCAGCCGGCCCGGCACGCCCGGCGCGGGGGAGACCAGGACCCGGTCCCGGGTGATGTCCTCGATCCGCCACGAGCTGGTGCCCAGGGTGAACACGTCGCCCACCCGGGACTCGTAGACCATCTCCTCGTCGAGCTCCCCGACCCGGCCGCCGCCCTTCTTGGGATCGGCACCGGCCAGGAAGACCCCGAACAGTCCCCGGTCCGGGATGGTGCCCCCGGAGGTCACGGCGAGGCGCTGCGCGCCGGGGCGGCCGGTGACCGTGCCCGCGATCCGGTCCCACACCACGCGGGGCCGCAGCTCGGCGAAGGCGTCGGAGGGGTAGCGGCCCGCGAGCATGTCCAGCACCGCGGTGAACGCCGACTCGGGCAAGGAGGCGAACGGCGCGGCCCGCCGCACCAGCGCCAGCAGGTCGTCCACCTGCCAGGTGTCCAGGGCGACCATCGCGACCAGCTGCTGCGCGAGCACGTCCAGCGGGTTCGCCGGCACCCGCAGCGACTCGATCGCGCCCGCCCGCATCCGCTCGGTCACCACCGCGGACTGCACCAGGTCACCCCGGTACTTGGGGAACACCACCCCGGTCGACACCGCGCCCACCTGGTGCCCGGCGCGGCCCACCCGCTGGAGCCCGGACGCCACCGAGGGCGGTGACTCCACCTGCACCACCAGGTCCACGGCGCCCATGTCGATGCCCAATTCCAGGCTGGAGGTGGCCACCACGGCGGGTAGCCGGCCGGCCTTCAGGTCCTCTTCGACCAGCGCCCGCTGCTCCTTGGAGACCGAACCGTGGTGGGCCCGGGCGATCACCGGCGGGGCGCCGCGGGCCGCGCCGGAGCCGCCCATCAGGTCGGCCGGCGCGTGCCCCTCGGCCAGCGGGGTGCCGGTGGCCCGCTCGTAGGCGATCTCGTTCAGCCGGTTGCACAGGCGCTCCGCCAGTCGCCGCGAGTTCGCGAAGACGATCGTCGAGCGGTGGGACTGCACCAGATCGGTGATCCGCTCCTCCACGTGCGGCCAGATCGAGGGCCGCTCCCCGTCCTCGCCGGCCTGGGAGGCGGGGGAGCCGCCCAACTCGCCCAGGTCCTCCACCGGCACCACCACCGACAGGTCGAACTCCTTGCCCGAGGGCGGCTGCACCACCTCCACCCGGCGGTGCGGCGAGAGGTAGCGCGCCACCTCGTCCACCGGGCGGACCGTCGCCGACAGGCCGATCCGCCGGGCCGGCCGCGGCAACAGGGCGTCCAGCCGCTCCAGGGAGAGCGCCAGGTGCGCGCCGCGCTTGGTGCCCGCCACCGCGTGGACCTCGTCCAGGATCACGGTCTCCACCCCGGCCAGGGCCTCCCGGGCGGCCGAGGTCAGCATCAGGAACAAGGACTCCGGGGTGGTGATCAGGATGTCCGGCGGGCGGCTCGCCAGGCCGCGCCGCTCGGCGGCCGGGGTGTCGCCCGAACGGATGCCGACCCGCACCTGCGGCTCCGGCAGCCCGAGCCGGACCGCCTCCTGCCGGATGCCCGTCAACGGACTGCGGAGATTGCGCTCCACGTCCACGGCGAGCGCCTTCAACGGGGACACGTACAGCACCCGGCACCGCTGCTTGGGATCGGCGGGCACGGGCGTGGAGGCCAGCCGGTCCAGCGCGGCGAGGAACGCGGCCAGCGTCTTGCCGGAGCCGGTGGGCGCGACCACCAACACGTCGGAACCCTCGCCGATGGCCCGCCAGGCACCGCTCTGCGCGCTCGTGGGCGCGGAGAACGCCCCCGAGAACCAGCCGCGGGTCGCGGGGGAGAACGCGTCGAGAGCGGACGTCACCATGCCCCCATCCTGCACCCCGCCACTGACATTCCCCCCGACCTGCGCACACGGCCCCGAGGGCGGGGCCGGCCGCCCGGGGGAGAATGGGCACCGTGGCCGGTCAGGAGGAGCGCGCACGGCACTGGCAGTACGCCGGGCTGCCCGGCGTCGACCTGTTGCGGGCCCGGTACGTGCGCAAGACCTTCCGCCATCACACCCACGAGAACTTCGTGATCGCCGCCGTCAGCGAGGGCGTCGAGGTCTTCCACCACAGCGGCGCCGACCGGTACGCAGGTCCCGGCGCACTCGCCCTGGTCAACCCCGACACCCCGCACACCGGGCGCGCCGAGGGGCCCGAGGGGTGGCGCTACGGCGCCCTCTACCCCGCCCCCGCCCTGGTGGCCGAGATCGCCGCCGAGACCACCGGCATCCGCGGCGCCCCCGGCTTCACCGTCCCGGTCGTCGACGATCCGGTCGCCGCCCGCCTGGTCCACCGGGTGCTGCGCGCCACCGAGGAGGGCAACGCCCTGGCCGCCGACACGCTGCTGCGGGCCACCGTCACCCGGCTGCTGCGCCGGGCCGGCGGCGCCCTGCCCGCGCGTCCGGTCCGCTCGGCCGGGGCCCGTACGGCCGCCCGGGCCCGTGCCGTGCTGGAGGAGGGCCTGGACCGGCCGCCGAGCCTGGAACGCCTCGCCGCCGCCCTGGACACCTCGCCGTTCTCCCTGCTCAGAGCCTTCCGCGACACCTACGGCATGCCCCCGCACACCTGGCTCACCGATGCGCGGGTGCGCCGGGCCAGGCACCTGCTGGACGCCGGAACCCCGCCCGCGGAGGTGGCCCTCGCCGTGGGCTTCGTCGACCAGTCGCACCTCAGCCGCCACTTCGCCCGGATCGTCGGCGTTCCCCCGGGCGCCTACCAGCGGGGGCGCAAGAACGTACAAGAAGCCTCCGGCGCACTCGTCGTACGGTCGAGGGCGTGACAGAAGCGACAGAACGGATATCCGCCGCGCCGGCGGGCAGGACCGACGTACCGGACCGGCCGGAGGGACCCGGCAAGCGCGACGCCGCCGTGGTCCGGGACGCGCTCGGCGTGGGAGTGGCCGTCGGCCTCTCCGGCTTCGCCTTCGGGGTGACCGCGGCCGGCGGCGGCCTCGACCTCCTCCAGACCTGCGCCCTGAGCCTCCTGGTCTTCACCGGAGCCTCCCAGTTCGCCCTGGTCGGCGCGCTCGCCGCGGGCGGCAACCCGTTCACCGCCGCGGCGGGGGCCTTCTTCCTCGGCGTCCGCAACGCCTTCTACGGGTTGCGGCTGTCCCAGGTGCTCGCCCTCCCGCGCGCGGTGCGTCCGCTGGCGGCGCACTGGGTCATCGACGAGACCGCGGTGGTCTCCCTCGCCCAGCCCACCCGCCGGGCCGCCCGGATCGGCTTCACGGTCACCGGGCTCACCCTCTACGTGCTCTGGAACCTCACCACCCTGCTCGGGGCGCTCGGCGCGGACGCCATCGGCGACACCGACGCCTGGGGGCTCGACGCCGCCGCGCCCGCGGTGTTCCTCGCCCTGCTGGCCCCCATGCTCCGCACCACCGCCGAACGCGCCGTCGCGGGCCTCGCGGTGCTGTTGGGCCTCGGACTGCTCCCGCTGCTGCCGGCCGGGGTGCCCGTGCTCGCCGCCGCCCTCGCCGCACCCGTGGTCCTCTACGTCAGCGGACGGCGGGCGCCCCGTGCCCCGGACCGTCCGGGAAGGCGGGTCGCCCCGTGACGACGACGATGGTGTGGATCGCGATCGGTGTCACCGCGGTCGGCTGCTACGCCGCGAAGCTGCTCGGACTGCTCGTCCCCGCCGGGGTCCTGGAGCGCCCCCTGGTGCGCCGGCTGGCCGCCCTGGTGCCCGTCGCGCTGCTCGCCGCGCTCACCGCCCAGCAGACCTTCGCGGACGGGCGCGCGCTGGTCCTCGACGCCCGGGCCGCCGGGCTGGCCGCCGCGGCCGTCGCCCTGCTCCTGCGGGCGCCGTTCCTGGTGGTCGTGGGGGCGGCCGTGGTGGTGACGGCCGCCGTGCGGGCGGTGGCCGGTTGAGTCCCGGCCCGGCCGCCGCCCGACCGGCTCATCCGATGGGCCGGCCGTACGCGCGCAGGGTGCGCAGGGCGTCCAGGGTGACGATCGGGCGCCACTCCAGTGCGGTGCCGGGCGCCCACAGCCGCCACTGGATCGGCCAGCCCCCGTCGCCCTGCTGCTGCGCCGCGAGGGCGTCCAGGGACCGGTTCATCTCCGTGTCGGTGAACCACCGGCGGGCGAGCGAGCGGGGGGTGCGCGCGAAGTGGTGCGGGTAGTGGTGCTCGGCGGGGGCGTAGCCGGGGGCCACCGGGAAGTCGTCCAGCCGCTCGGGGTCGAGGACCGCGAGCCGTTGCTCCCGCACCAGCCGCCCCAACCGGTCCGCGGCGGCCTCCGCCCGCGAACGGTCGGGCACCGCGTCGAGGAACACCAGCGCGGCCTCGATCTCGTAGGGGTGCGACTTCTCCAGCGACTCCACCACCTGCCAGCAGAAGTCCGTCGCCCGGAACAGCCAGGCGTGCCAGACGTCGTTGCGGTGCAGCAGCCCCACCACCGGGCCGGTCGCCAGCAGGTCCCCGGGCGGGTCGTCCACGACGGGGACGAACGGGGCCGAGGGGTAGGCCCGCTGCGAGGGCAGCACCGAGGGCAGGGCGCCCTCCGCCGTCGACGCGGACGTCAACTGCCGGCACAGCCGTTCCACCCGCTGCCCCCCGCACCGCCCGATCGCGTCCAGCACCCGCAGCGCGTGCGCGGCGTGCAGCGGCTGGCTCACGGGGCCCCGGAGGTCCGGTTCCAGGCCGTGGCCGTAGCCGTCGTCGGCGGTGCGGTACGCGTCCAGCGCGGCCTCCACCGCATCGGCGCAGGCCACGCCCAGGAACTCGTACGCGAACCTGCGCTGCTCCAGCACCCGCGCGGTGAGCCACAGGAACTCCGCCGCGCGGGCGAGGGGGGTGTGCGCCGGCCCGGGGTGCGCGGCCCCGGGCGAGGGGGTGGCGCCGCGGGTCGCGGCGGACTGCGGGGGAGGGGGGAAAGCTCCGGAATCGGCCATGCCACGACCGTAGAGGCCGATCATGGCGCGGGGAGCGGTACCGGCCCGGCTGCACTCTCAGGGGCGGGATACTGGGGGCATGCGGTTGACGGTTTTCTGGCAGCGGATGGCGGACCACTTCGGACCCGGGTACGCCGACACCTACGCCCGCGACCACGTGATGGCGGAGCTGGGCGGGCGCACGGTGCACCAGGCGCTGGACGACGGCTGGGAGGCCAAGGACGTGTGGCGGGCGGTCTGCGAGGCGGCGGGCGTGCCGGCGCACCTGCGCTGAGGCCCGGCGGGGTCGGAACCCGGGCGACGTGCGTCAAACTGGCACCGTGGCAGCCATAGAAGACACGGACGACAGCGCGAACCCGGCGCGCCCGGGAGCCAGCACCTCGAAGAGCGACGGCACCGACGGCGGGGGCGGGGCCGCGGGGCCGTCGTCACCCGCCCCCGGAGCCCGGTCGCCGTCGCCCGCCGCCGACGTGGGCGCGGCGCTCCGGGGCGCCCGGATGCCCCGCTGGCTGCCCAGGGCCATCGCCCTGGCGCTTGCCCTGTACGCCTGCTTCCAACTCGGCAGCTGGGCGTTCCACCAGCTCACCGGGTTGCTCATCAACGTCCTGATCGCCTTCTTCCTCGCCCTGGCCATCGAGCCGGCGGTGAGCTGGATGGCTTCGCGGGGGGTGCGCAGGGGCGTCGCCACGGCCACCGTGTTCCTCGGCCTGGTGGTGGTGACGGCGGGCTTCGTCACCATGATGGGATCGATGCTCGCCAATCAGATCGCCAGCATCACCGAGGACCTCCCCGAGTACGTCGACTCCGTCATCAACTGGATCAACACGACGTTCGGCACCGAGCTGAACCGTCTCAAGGTGCAGGACAGCGTCGTCCACTCGGACTGGCTCCAGAAGTACCTCCAGAACAGTGCGACCGGGGTGCTCGACGTCTCCGCGCAGGTGCTCGGCGGACTGTTCGAACTGCTGACCGTGCTGCTGTTCTCGTTCTACTTCGCCGCCGACGGCCCGCGGCTGCGGTGCGCGCTGTGCTCCGTGCTGCCGCCCGCCCGGCAGGCCGAGGTGCTGCGCGCCTGGGAGATCGCCGTGGACAAGACGGGCGGCTACCTCTACTCGCGCGGTCTGATGGCGCTGGTCTCCGGCATCGCGCACTACGTGCTGTTCCAGGTGCTCGGCGTGCCCTACGCGCCCGCGCTGGCGGTGTGGGTGGGCCTCGTCTCGCAGTTCATCCCGACCATCGGCACCTACCTCGCGGGGGCGCTGCCGATGCTGATCGCCTTCACCGTCAACCCCTGGTACTCGCTGTGGGTGCTGGTCTTCGTGGTGGTGTACCAGCAGTTCGAGAACTACCTGCTCCAGCCGAAGCTGACCGCGCGCACCGTCGACATCCACCCGGCCGTCGCCTTCGGCTCGGTGATCGCGGGCACGGCGCTGCTCGGTGCGGTGGGCGCGCTGATCGCCATTCCCGCCGTCGCCACCCTCCAGGCGTTCCTGGGGGCGTACGTGCGCCGGTACGACGTGACCGACGACCCCCGGGTCCAGGGGCGCCGCCGGCCGGTGCCGGCCGGCGGGATCGCCCGGGCCCGGGCGATGTTCGGCGGGGCGGCCCGCACCACGTCCGAGGCGGACGGGACCCCCGGCTGACCCGACCCGGTCCGGCCCGTGCGCGGCACGCTTGACATGAAAATCGAACATCTATTCTGATGAGAGGGGTCCGCGTCGACGTGGCCGCTGAGGAACCGGTGGACCACCGGGTCTTCCGGGGTCCGTGAGGGTGATGCCGGTGAGCGTGTCACCGGAGTCGTCCACAGGCCGGACCGGCGTCGGGACGCGTTGTCAGTGGCAGGCGTTAGCGTCTTTGACGTGAAGCGATCGACTCAAGCACACCGGGTGGAACCCATGGCAGGAAACGACCGCGAGAAGGCGCTCGACGCCGCACTCGCGCAGATCGAACGACAATTCGGCAAGGGCGCGGTGATGCGCCTGGGCGAGCGGCCGAACGAGCCCATCGAGGTCATCCCGACCGGGTCGACCGCGCTCGACGTCGCCCTCGGGGTCGGCGGTCTGCCGCGGGGCCGCGTGGTCGAGGTCTACGGCCCGGAGTCCTCCGGCAAGACCACCCTGACCCTGCACGCCGTGGCCAACGCCCAGCGGGCGGGCGGTCAGGTGGCCTTCGTGGACGCGGAGCACGCCCTCGACCCCGAGTACGCCAAGAAGCTCGGCGTCGACATCGACAACCTCATCCTCTCCCAGCCCGACAACGGTGAGCAGGCCCTGGAGATCACGGACATGCTGGTCCGCTCCGGAGCCATCGACCTCATCGTGATCGACTCCGTCGCCGCGCTCGTCCCGCGGGCGGAGATCGAGGGCGAGATGGGCGACTCCCACGTGGGCCTCCAGGCCCGACTGATGAGCCAGGCCCTGCGGAAGATCACCAGCGCGCTCAACCAGTCCAAGACCACGGCCATCTTCATCAACCAGCTCCGCGAGAAGATCGGCGTGATGTTCGGCTCCCCGGAGACCACCACCGGTGGCCGCGCGCTGAAGTTCTACGCCTCGGTCCGCATCGACATCCGGCGCATCGAGACCCTCAAGGACGGCACCGAGGCGGTCGGCAACCGCACCCGCTGCAAGGTCGTGAAGAACAAGGTCGCCCCGCCGTTCAAGCAGGCCGAGTTCGACATCCTCTACGGCCAGGGCATCAGCCGCGAGGGCGGACTGATCGACATGGGCGTGGAACACGGCTTCGTCCGCAAGGCCGGCGCCTGGTACACCTACGAGGGCGACCAGCTCGGCCAGGGCAAGGAGAACGCCCGCAACTTCCTCAAGGACAACCCGGACCTCGCCAACGAGATCGAGCGGAAGATCAAGGAGAAGCTGGGGGTCGGGGTCAAGCCCGAGGCGCCGGCGGGTGAGACGGACACCGGGGCCACGGCGGAGGAGGCCAAGGCGGTCCCCGCACCCGCGGCGAAGACCACCAAGGCCAAGACCGCGGCGGCCAAGGCGTAGCCCGTGACACGGCGCACCGACTGGTCGGAGCGCCCCGGGGCCCCGCGGGAGCCCCGGGGGGCCGTCGACCCGTCCCCCGGCCACGCAACAGCGCCGGACGGTCACGGGGGGCGGGACCTCCACGACCCGGCGGCGGAGGAACCCGGCCGCGGCGTCCGGCGCCGCGGGCGCCCGCGCGGGCGCCACGACAGCGGCTTCCCCTCTCCGTCGAGGGCCGGTCAGGGGGAGCCGCCCAGGGATCCCGCCGAGCGGGCGCGCGCGATCTGCCTGCGCCTGCTCACCGGAGCCCCGCGCACCCGCCGGCAACTCGCGGATGCCCTGCGCCAGCAGGACGTCCCGGAGGAGGTGGCGCAGGAGGTCCTGACCCGCTTCGAAGAAGTGGGCCTGGTGAACGACGGGGCGTTCGCGGACGCCTGGGTGGAGTCCCGGCACCACGCCCGTGGCCTCGCCCGTCGTGCCCTCGCCCGGGAACTGCGCACCAAGGGCGTCGACCCGGCCGTGATCGACGGTGCCGTCGCCCAGCTCGATCCCGCCCAGGAGGAGGCCACCGCCCGTGCCCTGGTGGCCCGCAAGCTGCCCGGCACCCGCGGACTCCCCCACGACAAGCGGCTGCGCCGTCTCGCCGGCATGCTCGCCCGCAAGGGCTACGCCGAGGGCCTCGCCCTGCGCGTGGTCAGGGAGGCGCTGCGCGCGGACGCCGACGACGGCCGGGAAGCGGAGGAGTGGGAGCCCGGCCACGGGGCGTACGAGCTCCCCGAGCCGTAGTCGACGAAGGGGGCCGCACGTCGGACAGGCGGCCGGACCGGGGTGCCCCGGCATCGGGACACCCCGGGGAGCACGACGGACGGGGCTCAGCCGGGGGCGGTCGGTGCCTTCGGCGGGCTCCCCGGCGGCCCTCCCCTCGGAACGGTGACCGGCAGCCCGGCCGCGCGCCACGCCTGGAAGCCGCCCACCAGGTCGGTGGCCCGGTGCAGCCCGAGTCGGTGCAGCGATGCGGCGGCCAGGCTGGACGCGTACCCCTCGTTGCAGATCACCACCACCCGCAGGTCGTGGTGGCGGGCTTCGGCGGCACGATGGCTACCCAGCGGATCGAGTCGCCACTCCAGCTCGTTGCGCTCGATCACCAGGGCCCCGGGGATCAGCCCGTCACGGTCCCGCAGCGCGGCGTAGCGGATGTCGACCAGGAGTGCGTCACCGGCGCGCGCGGCGGCACGGGCCTCGCCGGGGGCGAGCCGGTCCAGCCTGGCGCGGACCCGCTCCAGGTGGACGTCGATGGACACCGCGCCGGAACCGGTTCCGGCGGCGTCCGCGGGGTCGCTCACCGCCAGTCCTCCGGACGCTCGACGTGCTCCAGCCGCAGGAGGGGTCCGGAACGGCTGAAGCGGCGGATGTGCGGCAGCGGCGGGTAGTAGGCGTGCACCGAGACGGCGTGCGCGGTCGCCGAGTCGTTCAGCACCTCGTGCACGTGGTGACGGCCGAACGCGCGGCCCCGCCCCGCGGTCAACCGGCGGGTGCGGTCGAGCCCTTCGTCGAGTTCGAGGCTCCGCCACCCTTCGGTGGGGAGCCGGGCGTTCAGGGAGTGCTCCCGCAGTGCACCGCGCGCGGTGAAGAAGGCGCCGACCGAACCGGCGTGGTCGTGCCAGCCGGTGCCCGTTCCGGGCGGCCAGCCGATCAGCCACGCCTCGCTGCCGCCCGGGCCGTCGAGGCGGACCCAGGTGCGGTCGTCGGGATCGAGGGGCAGGGAAGCGATCAGCTCGCCGTCCGCGGCGGTGCGGCCGACGAAGTCGAGGAGTTCCGCCGGGCCGGGCGCCCGGGTCGACGGGGCGGAGGGGGAAGGGGAAGCGAGGGATGCGGAAGGGGGCACGGTGCCGTCCTGGAGTTCGCGGGAACGCGCACGACCGCGGGGACCGGGCCACGCCGGCGCACGAGAGGCGCACGCGGACGACCGGACCGAACGGCGGTGTGCGGAAGGGGAAGGGCGAAGTCAGCAGGACCAGCGACACACGCAGCCCGCGTAGCGGACCAGGTCCATGTGGACCCTCCGCCACAGGCGCACATCGGTGTCGGTCACGTGCCGGAGTAGACCACGACGTCGGAACCCGGTCAACAGGGCCCCGCCCGCCCGCGTCCGGTCCCGGTCAGTCGGTGGACGCGTCCGATGACGCGTGCGCACCGCCGAGAACGGTGTCGGCCGCGGCCCGGAGCTCCGCCGCCTGCACCCCGTCGAACGCCGCCACCAGGAAGCCGTCCGGCCGGATCAACAGCACGGAGTGGGCCGGCGCGTCCCGGTAGGACTCCGCGACCAGGAGTTCGGCACGGCAGGGGAGCGCGGAGACGGCCGCCGCGAGCCGGGGCATGAGACCGGCGCTCGCCCAGTGCCGCCGCTCCCACACCCCGGTGCCCGGCGCGATGAGCAGCACGATCAGCTGCTCCCGCCCCAGCCGCTCCCGCAGGTGGACGAAGGTGCCGTCCTCGGCGGTCACCCGGACGTCGGCCACCGGCTCGCCCGGTGCGGTGCCCACCGGCACCGCGGACGGAAAGGGTGCCGGGGTGAGCGGCGAGCGGGCGTGCGCCCCCAGCGCCCCCAGCATGCCGCGCCCCAGGTGGCCGTCCGTGAGCAGGGCGTCCCGCCCCCGGGCGGACCCCGGAACGTAGGACCGCAGCCCGCCGCCCCCGCGCAGCAGCGGAAGGGCCTGGTCGGCGGCGCGCAGCCGGGCGGCGACGGCGGCCCGGCGCTCCGTCTGGTAGCTGTCCAGGAGCGCCTCGGCGGGACCGTGGTGCCAGGCGTGGGAGAGCTTCCAGGCGAGGTTCTCCGCGTCCCGCAACCCTTCGCCCAGGCCCTGGGTGCCGAGGGCGCCCAGGAGGTGGGCGGCGTCACCCGCGAGGAACGCCCGCCCGACCCGCCATCTGCGGGCCAGCCGGTGGTGGACGGTGTGGACCCCGGTGTCGACGAGTTCGTACGCGGGTGCGCTGCCCCCGTTCCAACCGGTCAGGGTCTCGTGCACCAGGGCCACCAGGGCGTCCGGGGTGACCAACTCGTTCTGCGGGGGCAGCAACCAGTCCAGCCGCCACATCCCGTCCGGCAACGGCCGCCCGGTCACCTCGTCGCCGGCCAGTCGCCACGGCGGCATCCGGTGCAGCAAGGCTTCGCCCGGGTGGGGGAGTTCGGTGCGCAGGGCTGCGACGGCGTGCCGTTCGACGGCGGTGCGGCCCGGGAATCGGACGTCCAGGAGCTTGCGCACCGTCGACCGGGGCCCGTCGCAACCGACCAGGTAACTGCCGCGCCACCAGGTGCCCTTGGCCCCCCGGGTGCGGACGCTCACCCCGTCCTTCTCCTGCTCGATCGCGTCCACCCGGCTGTCCACCGCGACCTTGACCAGGCTCTGCCCCTCGATCCCGCTCCGCAACGCCGCGGTCAGCACGTGCTGGGCGAGGTGGAGCGGGGACGGGGTGTCGGCGTCGAAGGCGGTCCGCTGCCCGGACTGCTTGCGCCGCAAGGTCCGCCAACCGGTCCAGCGGGTGCCGGTGTCCGGCCCGGCGAGCGCGCCACCGGTCAGCCGGTCCACCAGTTCCGCCGTGTCCCCGTGCAGGACCACGGTGCGCGCGTGCCGCGGCTCGTCCTTGCCGGGGCCCTCGTCCAACAGGACGGTGGGCACTCCGTAGCGCGCGAGGGCGAGGGCCAGCGTCAGCCCCACGGGCCCCGCGCCGACGATGATCACCGGGTCCACGGTGTGGTGCCCCCTGCCCGGAGAGGAGTCCGCGACGGCTGGTCAGGTGTACGGAACGCACGGCAGCGGAGCACGGGAGCGGGGTGAGCGATCACAGAACGTATGCAACCCACTGCCCGTGCTCGCGTCAAGTGACAGAGACGATGACCTCACCGCCCGTGCCTCCATGGGTCAACCCCACAGGTCACCCGGGGTCCGCTGCCACGGTACGCGACCGGGCCGGTCGGGCACAGACCGCCTCCGGCGGCCGGCACCCCCGTGGCCGGCCGCCGGAGCCCGACCGCCGGTCAGGGCCGGTCGGTCTTGCCCACCACGGTGCCGGCGCCCGTGTCGGCAGCGCCCGCGGGTGCCGGCACCACCGGTTGCCCGGGGTCCGCCGGCCCGGTCTTGCTCCGGCTGCCGCGCTTCTCGACCCAACTGGCCAGTGAGGACAGGGCGAGGCAGAGGGCGATGTAGATGGCGCCGACGACGATGACCACCGCGGTGATCGGGTTCTCGTCGTTGACGATGATGTTGTTGGCCATCTCCCGTGCTTTGTAGAGCAGTTCGGGATACATGATCACGTATCCCAGGGAGGTGTCCTTGAGGGTCACCACCAACTGGCTGATGATCGAGGGCAGCATCGCCCGGATCGCCTGCGGCAGTTGGACCAGCACCATCACCTGCGACTTGCGCAGGCCCAGCGCGTAGGCGGCCTCGACCTGCCCGCGCGGCACGGCGTTGATGCCCGCTCGCAGTACCTCGGCCTGGACCGAACCGTTGTAGACCGTGAGCCCCACGACCAGGGCCCAGAAGGCGGAGTTCTCCCCGATGACACCCAGGTCGGTGCGGTAGGACAGCACCAGCACCCACAGGGCGTAGATGGTGATGAGCAGCGGCACCGCGCGGAACAGCTCGATGAATCCGGCGGCGAGGGCCCGGACGACCTTGTGGTCGGACAGCCGTGCGACCGCGAGCAGCAGCCCCAGTGCCAGCGAGAGCACGCCCGCGATGGCGAACACCTTGAGGGTGCTGAGGACTCCGTCCCGGATGTTGGCGCGGACCCCCGCGTTGTTGAAGATGTTCCAGACCTCGGGCTCCAGCTGGCCCTTGGCGTGCAGGCGGTAGACGGCGAACACCACCAGGCCCACGATCGCGCCCGCGCCGATCACGCTGAGCAGACGGTTGCGCACCCGCGCCTTGGGACCGGGCGCGTCGTACAGGACGCTCGAACTCATCGTGCGACCCCCATGCGTCGCTCCAGCAGCTTGAACGCGCCGCTGATGGTGAAGGTGATGATCAGGTAGCCGAGGGCCACCCAGAGGAAGATCAAGGCGATGGCGATGCCCTTGTCGCTGAGGAGCTTCTGCACGCCGAACAACTCGGCGGTGCTGAAGGCGCCCGCGATGGCGGAGTTCTTCGTCAACGCGATGAAGATGGAGCTGAGCGGCGGCAGCACGGTCCGGGTGGCCTGCGGCAGCACGATGAGCCGCAAGGTCTGGAAGAACGTCATGCCCAGGGAACGCGCCGCCTCGGCCTGCCCCATGGGCACCGTGTTGATGCCCGAGCGGACCGCCTCGCAGACGAAGGCCGAGGTGTAGCAGCCGAGGGCGAGCAGCGCCTTGGTCCACGGGCTCAGCCCCGGCATGAAGATGGCGGGGACCACGAACCAGGCGATGAGGAAGAGCAGGGTCAGGGGGGTGTTGCGGAACAGGGTCACCCACGCCGTGCCGAACAGGCGCAGCGGAGGAATGGGGGAGACGCGGAATCCGGCGACGATGAGCCCCAACACCATCGCGAGCAGCCCGCTGGCCAGGGTCAGCAGGATGGTGCCGATGAACCCCTCGCGGAACTCCGGGAGATGGTCGAGAAGTACGTTCACGGGGATGTCCTCGTGGGCGGCGGGCGGGCAGGGAAGGCCACCGGCGGGCGTCGTCGTGGCGGGCCCGGGGCGGTCGCGGTGCTGCCGGTGTTCCGTCGTGCGGCGGTGCGGAGGGCCCCCGCACGACGGTCAGCGAGCGACGTCAGGAGCGGTCGAGCGCCGGCGGCTCGGCGTAGGCGGAGCCGGACAGGCCCAGCGTCGCCTCGTACACCTTCTTGTAGTCGCCGTTCTTCTGGTGCGCTTCCAGGGCGTCGGTCACGGCCTTCTGGAGGCCCGCGTCGCCCTTGGCCATGCCGATGCCGTAGGGCTCCTCGGTGAACGGCTTCCCGATCACCTTCAGCTTGCCCGGGCGCTGGGCCGCGTAGCCCTTGAGGATGGCGTCGTCCGTGGTGACCGCGTCGACCTCGTTGTTGATGAGCTGCTGGACGCACTCGGAGTACTTCGACAGTTCCACCGTCTCGGCGCCGTACTTGGGCTTCTTGATCTCCTGGAGCGGGGTGGAGCCCTTGATGGAGCAGACCTTCTTGCCCTTGAGGCCCTCGGGCCCGCTGATGCCGGACTCGTCCTTGCGGACCAGCAGGTCGGCGCCGGCGAGGAAGTACGGACCGGCGAAGCCGACCTGCTTCTTGCGCTCGTCGTTGATCGTGTACGTACCGACGTACAGGTCGACCTCGCCCTTGGAGATGGCGGTCTCGCGGACGTTGGAGTCCACGGTCTTGAACTCCAGGTCGCCGACGGCGAACCCCAGGTCGGCGGCGACCATCTTGGCGATCTCGATGTCGAAGCCGGACCGCTTGCCGTCGGTGTCCTCGAAGCCGAGGTACGGCTGGTCGCTCTTGGCGCCGATGACCAGCTTGCCCTTCTTCTGCGCCGCCTTGAGCACGGGCGAGTCGACGGAGACGTCCTCGGCCACCGCGTAGGTGGGCAGCTTGGGGGCGTCCTTGTCGGCGTTGCCCTTGCCGGGCGAGTCACCGGCGTTGCCGGATTCGCCGCCGCAGGCGGTGGCGGTCAGGGCGAGGACGGCGACGGCCGCCACGGCGGCGGACTGGCGGAGCTTCATGGGAGGTCCTTCGGTCGGCGGGATCGGTGGGTCGGCGGAGCGCCGGTGCGGGCGGGCGTCCGCCCCCGGTCGACGGTGGTGCGTGCGGGCACGGGCTCCGGCCCCGCGGTACGGGGTGCGTCCCGGAGCCGGGCGCGCGGTCAGTGGTGCAGGATCTTCGACAGGAAGTCCTTGGCGCGGTCGCTGCGCGGGTTGTTGAAGAACTGTTCCGGTGCCGCCTCTTCGACGATGCGCCCGTCGGCCATGAAGACGACCCGGTTGGCCGCGGAGCGGGCGAAGCCCATCTCGTGGGTGACGACGACCATGGTCATGCCCTCGCGGGCGAGTTGCTGCATGACGTCCAGGACCTCGTTGATCATCTCCGGGTCGAGGGCCGAGGTGGGCTCGTCGAAGAGCATCACCTTGGGGTCCATCGCCAGGGCCCGTGCGATCGCCACCCGTTGCTGCTGGCCGCCCGACAGCTGGGCCGGGTACTTGTCGGCCTGGGTACCGACGCCGACCCGGTCGAGGAGCTTGCGCGCCTTGGCCTCGGCGGCCGGGCGATCGGTCTTGCGGACCTTCGTCTGCCCCAGCACCACGTTCTCAAGCACGGTCTTGTGGGCGAAGAGGTTGAACGACTGGAACACCATGCCCACGTCGGCGCGGAGCCGGGCCAACTCCCGCCCCTCCTGGGGGAGCGGGCGCCCGTCGATGGTGATGGCGCCCGAGTCGATCGTCTCCAACCGGTTGATCGTCCGGCACAGGGTGGACTTGCCCGAGCCGGACGGACCGATCACGACGACGACCTCGCCCCGGGCAATGGTCAGGTCGACGTCCTGGAGCACGTGCAGCGCACCGAAGTGCTTGTTGACGTTCTTCAGGACGACCAGGTCCTCGGCCGCCGGCGCGGCGTTCCGGTTCACCGAATCTTCAGTCATCGGCCATGGCTCCGTCCTCCTCGGTTGTTGAGGACAGTAATGACGCCCCGGTGTCATCGTCATCACATCTGAGGGGAACTTGAGCATAACAATCCGATAGCAGAGCATCACTGCGCGTGAGGAGGTGAATCGGGGCGCGTACCGGGTACGTAACGGTAGGCTCCCTCCGCCGAGACCCCCTTGACGTGGTCCTTTCCGATCCGCGTGGATGCTGGAGGGAAACGACCGCGCCCCGCGCCCAGCGATCCGGGCGACGCACGCCCCGGACGGCACCCGTCGGTCGGGACGGCACCGGCGCCGGGGGTACGGGCCGGCCGAACGCGGGGGGCGACGGGGCAAATGCCGCAAGCGGCAAGGGAATCGAAGGCGGACCGGAGGGAGCCGGCATGAGACTCCTCCTCGTGGAGGACGACGACCACGTCGCAGCCGCACTGTCGGCCGTCCTGGCGCGCCACGGCATCGGCGTGGTGCACGCGCGCAGCGGCGAGGAGGCGTTGCGCGCCCTGCTCCCCGCCACCTCCCCCGACACGCCGCCGTTCGCCGTCGTCCTGCTCGACCTGGGGCTGCCCGACCAGGACGGCTACGAGGTCTGCGGCAAGATCCGCAAGCGCACCAGCATTCCGGTGATCATGGTCACCGCCCGCTCCGACGTCCGCTCCCGGATACACGGCCTCAACCTGGGCGCCGACGACTACGTGGTGAAGCCGTACGACACCGGTGAACTCCTCGCCCGCATCCACGCCGTCAGCCGGCGCACGGTCTCCGAGGAGGAGGCGTCCACCGGCACCGAGGAGCTCGCCTTCGGGCCGGTGCGCATCGAGCTGCCCAACCGGCGGGTCAGCGTCGACGGGGCCGTCGTCCAACTCACCCGCAAGGAGTTCGACCTGCTGGCCCTGCTCGCGCAGCGCCCCGGGGTGGTGTTCCGCCGGGAACAGATCATCAGCGAGGTGTGGCGCACCAGTTGGGAGGGCACCGGGCGCACCCTGGAGGTGCACGTGGCGTCCCTGCGGTCCAAGTTGCGCCTGCCCGCCCTCATCGAGACCGTACGGGGCGTGGGCTACCGGCTCGTCGCCCCCACCCCGTAGAGGTCGCGGGTGCGCGCACGTCTCCTTCCGCTGCTCATCGTCCTGATGGCCGGCGTCCTGCTCGCCCTCGGGTTCCCGCTGGGGGCGAGCGTCGCCGCCCAGCAGCAGCAGACGGTGGTCATCGACCGCATCGACGACACCGCCCGGTTCGCGTCCCTCGCCCAGTTCGTCACGGCGCGCGGCCCCGGCTCGCGGGTGGCGACCACCGACGAACGCCTGGAGACCCTGCGCCAGGAACTCCAGCGGTACCACGCGGTGTACGGCATCCGGGCGGGGGTCTTCTACCGCGATGGTCGGATGATGGCCACTGCCCCCGATGACTGGCCCCTACCCGAACGGGGCGATGTGCGCGACACGTTCGCCCAGGCCCTGTTCTCCCGACCGGGCCACGACCCGGACCAGGTGTGGCCCTGGCAGGACGGTCGGCTGGTGGTGGCGTCACCGGTGATCAGGGACGGTGACGTGGTCGCCGTCGTCGTCACCGACTCGCCGACCGGGCAGATGCGCGCCAAGACGCTGCGCGGATGGCTGTGGATCGCGCTGGGGGAGTCCGCCGCGATGCTGGTGGCGGTCGGGGCGGCACTCCGACTGACCGGGTGGGTGCTGCGACCCGTACGGGTGCTGGACGCCACCACCCACGACATCGCCACCGGACGGCTCAAGTCCCGGGTCGCCCCCTCGGGCGGCCCGCCGGAGCTGCGCCGGCTGGCCCGCTCCTTCAACGAGATGGCCGATCACGTGGAGGACGTCCTCGAACAGCAGCGCGCGTTCGTCGCGGACGCCTCCCACCAACTGCGCAATCCGCTCGCCGCGCTGCTGCTGCGCATCGAACTCCTCGCACTGGAACTCCCGGAGGGCAACGCCGAGATCGCCTCGGTGCGTACCGAGGGCAAGCGGCTGGCCCGGGTCCTCGACGACCTGCTGGACCTGGCCCTGGCCGAGCACGCCGAGGCCGAACTGCGGCTCGTGGACGTGGGGGAGCTCACCGCGGACCGGGCCGCCGCCTGGCGACCGCTCGCCGAGGACAAGGGGGTGCGGCTGCACCAGCGGACGCCCCCCGTGACGGCCTGGGTCGACCCGGTGGCCCTGTCCAGCGCCCTGGACGCGGTCATCGACAACGCCCTGAAGTTCTCGCCGGACGGGTCCGAGGTCTCGGTCGCGGTCGACGCGACCGGCACCCGCTCGCGGATCGTCGTCACGGACGCCGGCCCCGGACTCACCGACGAGGAACTGGGACGGGTGGGGGACCGGTTCTGGCGCTCGCCCCGGCACCAGAACGTGCAGGGTTCGGGCCTCGGCCTCTCCATCTCCCGCGCCCTGCTGGCCCCGGGCGGCGGCACGATCGACTACGCCCGCCGGGAACCGCACGGACTGCGGGTGACGGTCAGTGTGCCGCGGAGCCGGGACGCCGGCTGATCCGGGTGCGCCCGCTCAGGGCTTGACCGACCGGTAGTAGCGCCGGGCGCCCCCGTGCAGTTCCAGGGGGGCGGTGTAGATCGCGGTGCGCAGGTCGACCAGTTGGACGGCGTGGACGTTCCGGCCGATGTGGTCGCGGCTGTCGATCACCGTGCGGGTGAGCCGTTCGGTGAGTTCCGTTCCCGCGCGGTCCGTGGTGACCAGCAGGTTCGCCACCGCCAGGGTGGCCACCTCGGCCCCCTGCTGGGCCGAGGGGTAGGCGTCGGCCGGGATCACCGAACTCCGGTAGTAGCGGGAGGCGCCGCCCTGCTCGTGCAGCGCGTCCACCAGGCCGCCGAGTTCCACGAACCGGATGTCGTGCTCCTCCGACAGCCTGAGCACGGAGGCGGTCGGCAGCCCGCCGGACCAGAAGAACGCGTCGATCCGGTCCGCCTTCAGGGCGCTGGCCATGGTGTCGATGCCGATGGAGACCGGCTGGACGTCGTGCTCCGGGTCGAGGCCGCCGGCGCTCAGCACCCGCTCCGCGATCAGCCGCACGCCGGATCCGAGTTGGCCGACCGCCACCCTCTTGCCCCGCAACTGCTCGACCGCGTGCACCGGGGAGGTGCGCGGGACGACCAGTTGCACGTAGTCGTCGTACAGCCGGGCCAGACCGCGCAGCCGGTCGGCGCCCGGCCGCCGGTGGAGGCGGTAGGCCTCCACCGCGTCGGCCGCGGCGATGGTGAAGTCCGCGGTGCCGGCCGCGACCCGCTCGACGTTCTGCTGGGACCCCTCGCTCGGCTTGAGCCGCACCTCCAGATCGGGCATGTCCTCCTTGAGCGCGGTCCTCAGCAGCATGCCGTACCGCTCGTAGACCCCGGACCGCACGCCCGTGCTCACCGTGATCTCACCGCTCGGCGGCCCCTCGTCCAGCGGGAGCAGCCACCACAGCAGCAGCCCGAGCACGGCGAGGGCGGCCGTGCCGCCCCGGAGGGCACGGCGGCGGCCGATGCGGGACAGGACGGGGACCATGCGCGCGATCCTGCCAGCTCACCCCGGCGACTGACCAGGGTCGACGGGCGCGTCCAGGTCCCGGGTGCCCACCGGGTCGCCGACGAGCCGCCCCGCACGGTCCACGGTGACGTGCAGCGTGTGCTCCCCGACACAGGCGGGCCGTTCCCCCCGGGGCTCGTCGCAGTACTTCACGACCCCCTCCAGCCGGTCGACCCGTCCCTCGGCCAGCTTCCAGATCCCGCCGTAGGCGGAGAGCACGGCGTGCGGGCGGTACGGCCGGAGCCAGGCGCGGACGTTCGCGTGCACCTCCTCCTCGAACGCCTGCTTCTCCTCGAAGGGCATGACCAGACGGGCCGACACGGGCTCCGGCTCGATGCCCTCCCGCGTCCAGCGGTAGACCACCGCGCGGTGGGCCCGGCGGGCCAGCGCGGCGTGCAGCTCCGTCGAGGTCCTGCCGACCAGCGTGGGCGTCCCGGCACCGGGCTCGGGCAGGTCCCCCACCACGGACGGGTCGACGACGTGGACGACGACGGCCCCCGTCGACGTGCCGGGGGCGGTCCGGGGCGGGGGCACGGCCCGGCCGTACGCCTCCAGGCACCCGCCGATCCGGCGCAGCTCGGAGGCCACGTTCCCGTCGTCCAGCCGGGCCGCGATCCACGGCTCGGTCACGGTGCCCCCGCTCGCCTTGATCCCGAGCACCTCGTGGTCGCAGCGGGCGAACTCCCGCTCCAGGGCCCGCCACGCCCGCGCGGAGGCTTCCGCCCGCTCCCGCGCCGCGCGCAGGGCCGGTCGGCAGGAGCCCCCGTCGCAGCGGTCCCCCTCGCCGTCCACCCGCAGGACGACCGCCGCGTCCGGGTCGTCCCGCACGGCGAACGTGACCTCCGAGCCCTCGAACGCCGGGAACAGGCTCCGCGCCCCGACGACGGTCAACTCCCCGGGGTACACCTCCTCGGCGACCTCCGCCGCCCGGTCCCGGTCCTCGCCGGTCGACGCCGCGCAGCCGCCCACCAGCACGGCCAGGGCCACCGCCGCCGGCACCCCGAATCCCCGCCGCCACTTCATGCCGCCTCCCGCACCCCTCGTCGCCTGGGCCGAGGCTAGGCGGGCCGGGGACGCGGGGGATGAGTACGCCTACTCAGGTCCGCCCCGGTCGCGCCCCCGTCCCCGGCCGGCCGGGGACGGCGCCGGGCCGGTCGGCCGCAGCCCTTACCCTGGACGGGTGAGCGGCAACGACGTGGCAGGCGGAACGGTGGACGGAACGAAGACGTACGAAGTGCGCACCTACGGGTGCCAGATGAACGTCCATGACTCCGAACGCCTCTCGGGGCTGCTGGAGGGCGCCGGATACGTCCGGGCGCCCGAGGGCTCCGACGGCGACGCCGACGTGGTCGTCTTCAACACCTGCGCCGTGCGGGAGAACGCCGACAACCGCCTCTACGGCAACCTCGGCCGGCTGGCCCCGATGAAGACCAGGCGCCCCGGCATGCAGATCGCGGTGGGCGGCTGCCTGGCCCAGAAGGACCGGGACACCATCGTCCAGCGGGCCCCCTGGGTCGACGTCGTCTTCGGCACCCACAACATCGGCAAGCTCCCCGTGCTGCTGGAACGGGCCCGGATCCAGGAGGAGGCGCAGGTCGAGATCGCCGAATCCCTGGAGGCGTTCCCGTCCACCCTGCCGACCCGGCGCGAGAGCGCCTACGCCGCCTGGGTCTCCATCTCCGTCGGCTGCAACAACACCTGCACCTTCTGCATCGTCCCCGCGCTGCGCGGCAAGGAGAAGGACCGCCGGACCGGCGACATCCTCGCCGAGATCGAGGCCCTGGTCGCCGAGGGCGTCTCCGAGATCACCCTGCTCGGCCAGAACGTCAACGCCTACGGCTCCGACATCGGCGACCGCGAGGCCTTCGGCAAGCTGCTGCGCGCCTGCGGCACCATCGAGGGCCTGGAGCGGGTCCGCTTCACCTCCCCCCACCCGCGGGACTTCACCGACGACGTGATCGCGGCCATGGCCGAGACGCACAACGTCATGCCGCAGCTCCACATGCCGCTCCAGTCGGGTTCCGACCCCGTCCTCAAGGCGATGCGCCGCTCCTACCGGCAGGAGCGCTACCTCGGCATCATCGACAAGGTCCGGGCCGCCATCCCGCACGCGTCCATCACCACCGACATCATCGTGGGCTTCCCCGGCGAGACCGAGGAGGACTTCGAGCAGACCCTGCACGTGGTGCGCGAGGCGCGCTTCTCCCAGGCGTTCACCTTCCAGTACTCCAAGCGCCCCGGCACCCCCGCGGCGGAGATGGACGGCCAGATCCCCAAGGAGGTCGTGCAGGCCCGCTACGAACGCCTGGTCGCCCTCCAGGAGGACATCTCCTGGGACGAGAACAAGAAGCAGGTGGGCCGCACCCTGGACCTCATGGTCGCCGAGGGGGAGGGCCGCAAGGACGGCGCCACCCACCGGCTGTCCGGACGCGCCCCCGACAACCGGCTGGTCCACTTCACCAAGCCCGCCGAGGAGGTGCGCCCCGGCGACGTGGTGACGGTGGAGGTCACCTACGCCGCGCCGCACCACCTCCTCGCCGAGGGAGAGGTGCTGAAGGTCCGCCGCACCCGCGCGGGCGACGCCTGGGAGAAGCGCCGTGCCCGGCCCGCCGCCCAGCCGGCCGGCGTGCTGCTCGGCCTGCCCGGCATCGGGGTGCCGCAGCCCCTGCCCGCCGCACCCGAAGGCGCCTGCGGCAGTTCCTGCGACGCCGGCTGAGTCCCTCGGCCCGCCCGGTGGCACCGGGCGGGCTGGGAAGCGCCCCGGTGCCGGGCTACGCTGCCGATCATGCTTGTCGCCGCAGCCCTGTGCCCCTGCCCGCCCCTGCTGATCCCCGAGGTCGCCGCGGGCGCCGCACCCGAACTCGACGGATTGCGCACGGCGTGCGACGAGGCGCTGCGCGGGGTGCTGTCGGCACGCCCCGAGCTGATCGTGGTCGTCGGTCCCGGGCCCGGCACCGCCTCCGGCGCCCACGCGCAGGGCGCGCCCGGCACCTTCCGCGGCCTCGGCGTCCCGCTCGACGTCCGGTTGGGCCGACCCGGGTCGGAGCCCCCCGCCGAGGGTCCCCCGTTGCCCCTGCCCCTGGCGATCGGCGCCTGGCTGCTGGACCGGGCCGGGTGGACGGGGCCGGTGCGCGGGCTGAGCGCGGGCGCTGACCGGGACTGGGCGGACAACCGCGCGGACGGGGCCCGGGCCGCGGAGTCCAACGAGCGGGTGGGGTTGTTGGTGCTGGGCGAGGGCAGTGCGCGCCGCGACCTGAAGGCACCCGGCTACCTGGACGAGCGGGCCCCCGCGGTGGACGCCGACCTCGCGCGCGCCCTGGCCCGTGCCGACGACGAGGCGTTCCTGCCCTGGCTGGACGCCGACCTCGCCCGGGAGCTGATGGTCTCGGGACGTTCGCCCTGGCAGGTGCTCGACGGGGCGGCGGAGGGGCGCGACCTCACCGGCCGGCTGCTGTACGACGCGGCGCCCTACGGGGTGGGCTACTTCGTGGCGCTCTGGAACTGACGGCCCGCCGGGCCCGGATCGTCCCGGGCCCGGCGCGTCGCACCGGCAGTCCGCCGGGCGACGACGGGGCCTATGCGCGGGCGCCCTCGCCCGCCTCGTTGTCGGCGGCCCGCCCCGCGGACTGCTGCTGGGGGATCTCCACGGGGGCGCCGGACTCGGGGGCGGACGCCGTTCCGGCTCCGGCGGCGTCGGGGGGCCCGGGCTGACGCTCGCCGGCGGGAACGTCCTCGGTGGTGGTCCCGACCGACTGGTCCCCGCCCTCGGCCGCTGCCGGTGCCACGGGGGCCGGGTCCGCCGCGGGAGCCCCGTCCTGCCCCTTCGCCCTACGGAAGAACCGCGTGAAAACGCTCATGAGTACTCCAAACCCTACTTGTTCGGGTGAAATCCCTCGCCGTCCGGGGTGCCTCATTGCGTCACCCGGTTCCCCGTTCTCGATCACCGGCGACGGAACCTCGCAACAGGCAACGACCCCGTGCGCGCCCCGTCACGTAACTCGTTCGGGAAGCGCCGGGAGGTTTGCGAGACTGATGGGGTGAGCACTGCATCCCCCGCACCCCGGGTCATCGCCGTCGTCGGGCCGACCGCTGCCGGAAAGTCCGATCTGGGCGTCTTCCTCGCCCAGCAGCTCGGCGGCGAGGTCGTCAACGCCGACTCGATGCAGCTCTACCGCGGGATGGACATCGGCACCGCAAAGTTGACGCCCCGGGAGCGCGGCGGCGTCCCGCACCACCTGCTGGACGTCTGGGACGTCACGGTGACCGCCAACGTCGCCGACTACCAACGCCTGGCCCGTGCCGAGATCGACCGGCTCCTCGCCGCCGGACGCTGGCCGATCCTCGTCGGCGGCAGCGGTCTGTACGTGCGCGGGGCCATCGACCACCTGGAGTTCCCCGGCACGGACCCCCGGGTGCGGGCCCGCCTGGAGGAGGAACTCGCGCTGCGCGGCCCCGGTGCCCTGCACGCCCGGCTCGCCGCGGCCGACCCGGAGGCCGGCCGCGCCATCCTGCCGAGCAACGGCCGTCGCATCGTGCGCGCCCTCGAAGTGATCGAGATCACCGGCAAGCCCTTCACCGCCAACCTGCCCGGCCCCGACTCCGTGTACGACACGGTGCAGATCGGCGTGGACGTGCCCCGCCCCGAGCTGGACGAACGCATCGCCACCCGGGTGGACCGCATGTGGGAGGCGGGCCTGGTGGACGAGGTGCGGGCGCTGGAGGCCCGAGGGCTGCGGGACGGACTCACCGCCTCCCGCGCACTCGGCTACCAGCAGGTCCTGGACGCCCTGGCGGGGCGGTGCGACGAGCGGGAGGCGCGGGACGAGACCGTGCGCGCCACCAAGCGCTTCGCGCGCCGTCAGGACTCCTGGTTCCGCCGTGACCCGCGGGTGCACTGGCTCAGCGGTACCCGGCAGGACCACGGGGAACTCCCGGAGCGCGCGCTGGCGTTGCTCGAACGACCGGTCACAGCCTGATCACGTGATGGCATCGGGACGCCCCGCCCGTCATCGCGGCCCACTGCGCCGTGCCATCATCGAGCGACGATCGACCAGTGGAGTCCGGAGTGGGAGGGCGCGTGGCGATGGAGGCCGGCCCTCGACGTGACGCCGCGCCGGAGGAACAGCACGAGCCCGTTCCCCGACCGACCCCGCTGCCCCGGGTGCCCGCCCCGACCCCCGAGGGACTCACCCCGGACGGTCCGGACGAGGCCCCCGGAACGCTCTCCGGGGACGGCCCCGCCCCCGAGGACGCGGCCGAGGTGGACGAGGTCGAGCTGCGCCCCCGGCGCAAACTGGGCTGGTGGCAGCTGGCGCCCGTGGTGGGGCTCGGCGCGCTCGGCTCCCTGATGTTCGCCTTCCCCCTCGCCTTCGAGTTCGGCGACGGCGGAGCCGTCGTCGCCATGCTCGGACTGCTGATCTGCTCCTGCGCCGCGGGCTGGGGCATGATGGCCGCCCGTCGGGTGGGCCACACCTGGCCCGGACTGCCGCAGCGCGGCTCCGGCCGGCGCGTCGACTGGCGGGTCGCGGCCCTCTACGCGCTGGTGGTGGGCGTGGTGGTCGTCCTCGCGGTGTGGCGGGTCGCACGACTGCGCTGAAACGCCCTCACGCAGGCCCGGGGGAGCGCCGCGGGGCCGAGGGCGGCTCCGGTCACCGAACGACCCGTCAACACCCCCCGCACGCCCGCGATGTTCACCCGAACGGCTCCTTCGCAGGTCGGAGATGGTGGACGGGGACCGGGCCGACGCAACCGCCCCGCCCGGCGCTTCCCTCGAATGGGTGATCCGTTTCACGCTCGACGGGAGCGGGCCATGGGCGCGTGGTGGGCTCGGTAGCATCAAGCACCGGCCCGGACGGGAGACCACCCGCACACCTCCAGCAGTGACGACTGGAGGCGACCGCTCCGCACCGCCGGTCGACGCAGCCGGAGGTGCCCATGAGCGCGGAGGCCACAAACCCTGCGACCCCCTTTCCCCTCACGCCCAAGGCGCACCGCAGGCGCGGTCGTCCCGGTCTGGACCTACGCCGGTGGGGTCGGGCGGCGGTGTGGGGAGCGACCGCCCGGGACGGACTGCCGGACGCCATCGGCCACGTCGTCGACGCGCACCGCGCCCACCACCCGGACGCCGACCTCGATCCGCTGCGCCGGGCGTACCTCCTCGCCGAGTCCTCGCACCGCGGCCAGATGCGCAAGAGCGGCGAGCCCTACATCACCCACCCCCTCGCGGTCACCCTGATCCTCGCCGAACTCGGCGCCGAGACCACCACCTTGACGGCCTCCCTGCTCCACGACACCGTCGAGGACACCGAGGTGACCCTCGATCAGGTGCGCACCGAGTTCGGGGAAGAGGTGTGCTTCATCGTCGACGGCGTCACCAAACTGGAGAAGGTCGACTACGGTGCGGCAGCCGAACCCGAGACCTTCCGCAAGATGCTCGTGGCCACCGGCAACGACGTCCGGGTGATGTCCATCAAGCTCGCCGACCGGCTCCACAACATGCGCACCCTGGGGGTCATGCGCCCCGAGAAACAGGTGCGGATCGCCAAGGTCACCCGGGACGTCCTCATCCCCCTCGCCGAGCGACTGGGCGTCCAGACGCTCAAGACCGAGCTGGAGGACCTGGTGTTCGCCATCCTCCACCCCGAGGAGTGCGCCCGCACCAGGAGCCTGGTCGGCGAGAACGCCGCCCGCGCGGAGGACCCCCTGGCCGAGACCGCCGACGAGGTGCGCGCCGTGCTGCGCGAGGCGGGCATCCCGGTCGAGGTCCAGATCCGGCCGCGGCACCTGCTCTCGGTCCACCGGGTGCACCGCAAACGCGGCGAACTGCGGGGCGCAGACTTCGGCCGGCTGCTGGTCCTCGTCGGCGAGGACGCCGACTGCTACGCGGTCCTCGGGGAACTGCACACCTGCTTCACCCCGGTCGTCTCGGAGTTCAAGGACTTCATCGCGGTCCCCAAGTTCAACCTCTACCAGTCCCTGCACACCGCGGTGGCCCGCCGGGACGGCGAGGTCGTCGAGGTCCTCGTCCGCACGCACCAGATGCACCGCACCGCGCAGGCGGGCGTCGTCGCCCTCGGCAACCCCTACGTGACCGGCGCCGACGAGGGCCCGGTGCCCCCGGGGGCCGGTGCCGATCCGCAGACCGCGACCGGCGACGGCGAACGGGCCGACCCGACCCGCCCGGGCTGGCTCTCCCGCCTCCTGGAGTGGCAACGGTCCGCACCCGACCCGGACACCTTCTGGTCCGCCCTGCGCGAGGACCTCGCCCAGGACCGGGAGATCACCGTCTTCCGCACCGACGGCCACACCCTGGGCCTGCCCGTCGGCGCGACCTGCGTGGACGCCGCGTACGCCCAGTACGGCGAGGAGGCCCACGCCTGCATCGGCGCCCGGGTCAACGGACGCCTCGCCGCGCTCGGCACCGTCCTGCGCGACGGTGACACCGTGCAGCCCCTGCTGAGCCAGGACCCGACCGCCGGCGCCTCCCCGGAGTGGCTCGACCACGCCGTGGCGCCCGGCACGCGCATCGCGATCGGACGCTGGCTGGCCGATCACCCCGAGGCCGTGGACGCGCCCGAGACCGCTCCCCGGGCCGTCCAGCCCAGCCCCTCGGCCCGCCCGGACGGCGCCGGCGCCGTTGTCGACCTGCCGGGCGCCTCGGTACGGCTCGCGGGCTGTTGCACCCCCGTGCCCCCCGACGGGATCACGGCCTTCGCGGTCCGTGGGGGAGTGGTCACCGTGCACCGCGTCGCCTGCCCCGCGGTCACCCGGATGAAGGACGTCGGACGGCCCGAGGTCGGCGTGCGCTGGGGGGACACCGCCGAGTACCGCGTCACCCTGGTCGCGGAGTCCTTCGGCCGCCCCCACCTGCTCGCCGACCTCACGGAGGCCATCGCGCAGGAGGGCGTCGCCATCGTCTCCGCCACCGTCGAGCCCCCGGCCCGGCAACAGGTCCGCCACACCTACACCCTCCACCTGCCCGACGCGGCCCGGCTGCCCGCCCTGATCAAGGCCATGCGCAACGTCGCCGGGGTCTACGACGTCAGCCGGACCCAGCCGGCCCCGTCCTGACCCGGGCCCGGAACGGGGGACACCCGCCGGGCCGGTCGGGTGGGGTCCGAGCGAGCCGCCGCCGCCCCGGCGGCGGTGGCTGATAGCCGTACTCCCGTGCCAGCCCGCCGCCCGCCGCCCGCCCCGGGCTCCCAGGGCCGGTTCCGGGACCCCCTCGCCCCGGCCCCGGCGGTTCCCCGACACCCCGGGGAAAACCACGGTGACGAGACGCCCCGTGCCGTGCGACCATCGTCCGGTCGGCACCGCACCGGCCCGGGGCTCCGGGCCCGCGGTCGCCCGGGAATCCCCGGGCGCTCCCGCACGTTCACAGGAACAGGGGCGACGGGCGCCGCCCGCCGCCCGGGCGGGGGCCCGGTGCTCCCGACCCCGGTACCGCTCCCATCGACGTTAGGACCCAATGACCTCCTCTTCTTCCCCTTCCCAGGACACGCAGAGTCTCCCGCTGAACAGCACTGAAGGTCTTCGGGCCGATGCCCTGATGGAAGAGGACGTCGCCTGGAGCCACGAGATCGACGGCGCCCGGGACGGTGACCAGTTCGACCGCTCCGAGCGGGCCGCGCTGCGCCGGGTGGCGGGTCTGTCCACCGAACTCGAAGACGTCACCGAGGTCGAGTACCGGCAGCTCCGCCTGGAGCGGGTGGTCCTCGTCGGCGTCTGGACCACGGGCACGGCCCGGGACGCGGAGAACTCCCTCGCGGAACTCGCCGCCTTGGCCGAGACCGCCGGCGCCCAGGTGCTGGACGGCGTGATCCAGCGCCGCGACAAGCCCGACGCCGCCACGTACATCGGTTCCGGCAAGGCCCGCGAGCTGCTGGACCTGGTGGTCGAGTCGGGCGCCGACACCGTGATCTGCGACGGCGAGCTCTCCCCCGGTCAGCTCATCCACCTTGAGGACGTCGTCAAGGTCAAGGTCATCGACCGCACGGCGCTGATCCTCGACATCTTCGCCCAGCACGCCAAGTCCCGCGAGGGCAAGGCACAGGTGGCGCTCGCACAGATGCAGTACATGCTGCCCCGGCTGCGCGGCTGGGGCCAGTCGCTCTCCCGTCAGATGGGCGGCGGCAAGGGCGGCGGCCTCGCCACCCGCGGTCCCGGTGAGACCAAGATCGAGACGGACCGGCGCCGCATCCGCGAGAAGATGGCGAAGATGCGCCGGGAGATCGCGGAGATGAAGACCGGCCGCGAGATCAAGCGCCAGGAACGCCGCCGCAACAAGGTGCCCTCGGTCGCCATCGCGGGCTACACCAACGCCGGCAAGTCCTCCCTGCTCAACCGTTTGACCGGGGCCGGCGTCCTGGTGGAGAACTCCCTCTTCGCCACCCTCGACCCGACCGTGCGCCGGGCCGAGACTCCGGGCGGACGGGTCTACACCCTCGCCGACACCGTGGGTTTCGTCCGCCACCTGCCCCACCACCTGGTCGAGGCGTTCCGCTCCACCATGGAGGAGGTCGGCGACTCCGACCTCATCCTGCACGTCGTGGACGGCTCCCACCCCGCACCGGAGGAGCAGCTGGCCGCCGTGCGGGAGGTCATCCGGGACGTGGGCGCCACCGGAGTGCCCGAGATCGTGGTGATCAACAAGGCCGACGCCGCGGACCCGCTGGTCCTCCAACGGCTGCTGCGGATCGAGAAGCACTCGATCGCCGTGTCCGCCCGGACCGGTGAGGGCATGGCCGAACTGCTGGCCCTGATCGACTCCGAACTGCCGCGGCCCGAGGTGGCTGTCGAGGCGCTCGTGCCGTACACCCACGGCAGGCTCGTCGCCCGCGCCCACGCCGAGGGCGAGGTGGACTCCGAGGAGCACACCGCGGAGGGCACCCTGATCAAGGTCCGGGTGCACCAGGAACTCGCCGCCGAACTGGCGCCGTTCGCACCCGCCGCGAGTTCCGTCTGACGGTCGCCCCGCGGCCCGTGCGCACCGGGCTCCCGCTCCCCGCCCGGGGAGCGGGAGCCCGACGGCGTTCACCCGCCGGTCACTGCCCGGCGAACTTCTTGCTCACCGCGTCGTAGATGCCCTTCGCCTCGGCACCCAGGTGCGGTCCGGCCAGCCAGCCGGCCGTCACCGGGCCGATCGAGGTGTTCGAGACCAGCGCGGGCTCGCCGTCCGGTCCCCGGGCGACCCAGCCGCCCCCGGACGAACCGCTGGTCATCGTGCAGCCGATGCGGTACATCGTCGGGGCCTCGGCCGCCAGGGACAGCCGGCCCGGCTCGTCGGGGCACTGGAACATCCGCTGCCCGTCGAAGGGCGCCGCCGCCGGATACCCGGTCGCCGTGATGCTCTCGATCTCCGCCATCGCCGGAGCGTCGAAGTCGACCGGAAGCGCCGCGCCCACCGTCTCCTCCAGCGACTTCCCGCCGCCGCCCTCCGGGGTCACGTGCAGCACCGCGAAGTCGTAGGGGGCGCCGTCGCCCCCGGTCGGACCGCCCTGCTCGATCCACTGGGTGGAGGTCTGCGCCCAGTTGGACCACCACACCCCGAGCGGAGCCACGTCCTCGCGGGTCGCGTTCTCCAGCTCCGCGGCCGACTTGCCCGCACCGTTGTAGGACGGCACGAACGCGATGTTCCGGTACCAGCCGCCCTCCTTGCCCGCGTGCACGCAGTGCCCGGCCGTCCAGACCAGGTTCGACTTGCCGGGGTTCGCCGGGTCCTCGACCACCGTCGCGGAGCAGACCATCGAACCGCTCGGGCCGTCGAAGAAGACCTTGCCCGCCTCGGCCGCGCTGGACTGGTACGGGGCGCTCACCGGCTGGGCCGCCACCTTCGCCGGCGTCGGGTCGGTCACCCCCTGGTCATCGGCGATGTCCCCCTCGTCGACCCCCTGGTCGGGCTGCTCGGCCTCCCGCATCCGGTCCTCGTCCCACAGCCCGTCGATGATCGGGTTGACGAAGTCCTGCGCCTCCCGCAACCAGGTGTCCTGGTCCCAGTTCTTCCACTCGCCGTTGCGCCACTTGTCCAGGTCGATGCCGTGGTCCTTGAGGCGGTTCTTGATGTCGTCGGGTATCTGGATCTTGCCGTCACCCGCCGCGCTCGCCTGCGCCGTCGGCTCACCCGCGCCGTCGCCGTTGCCGCACGCCGTCGCGGTGAGCGCGAGGGCCGCGCCCAGCGCGACCGCGACCGTCACCGGTCGCCTGCGGCGCGCGCCCCCTCCACGGTGCGCGGTGAAGAGCGGGCGTATGGATCGCATGGTGTGACTCCCCTGGTTCGGGACGACGGACGACGAGCCGGGTCCGACCGAACGGGACGGACCGGCAGAGGGACGACCAGGCCCCCCGAAAACCGGCGGAACCGGTGGAATCCTTCGACGGGCACCCCCTGTACCGCCCCCACCAGGCCCGTTCCGGCCGCACGGCTCCCCCACAGTATGGCGGCGCCGTACCCGCGGGCCGACGGAACGGCAACGGTTCCGTCACGGCAAGGATCTTGGGATTGCCCCGTGATCCCGGGCGAGTCCCGTCGTTGGTACGAACGGGGGGCCCGCCGCGGGCGGCGATCCCCCCGTGCCTCCCCGTCCCGGGCCGGCACGCACGCCCCTATCCGCGGGAGGAAACCCAGTCGTGGCCGTGACCGAGCCGGCGCCCTCGGCGGTGACCACCGCACACGAAGGAACCCTCCGCCGGCAGCCGGTACGGGAACCGGCGGCCCGCACCTACGCCCGCGCCCTGCCCATCGTCCCGGTGCGCGCCCGTGGACTCACCGTCGAGGGCCCGGACGGCCGCCGCTACCTCGACTGCCTCTCCGGAGCCGGCACGCTCCCCCTGGGCCACAACCACCCCGTGGTGCTGGAGGCCGTCCGCCGGGCGCTCGACTCCGCAGGCCCCTCGCCCGAACCGGACCCCCCGGCGGGGGACGCCTTCGTCGCCGCGCTCCGCCGGACCCTGCCCCCCGGGCTCGTCGGGTGCTCCCGGATCCGGTTCTGCGGCCCGACCGGCACCCGCGCCGTCCAGGAGGCACTCGCCCTCGCCCGTGCCGCCACCGGCCGGGACGGACTCCTCGTGGACGGCGCCGGCCGCACCGCACCGTCCGCGGTCCGCACCGAACCCTTCCACGACGATCCCGGACCGGACGGGCCCCACCCCGCCGCCGTGCTCCTCGAACCCGTCCGGGGCGACGCCGTGCTCCCGGTCCCCGACGACCTGTTGCGCCGCACCCGGGAGGTCACCGCCGCCCGGGGCATCCCCCTGATCGTCGACGAGACGCGGACCGGGGTCGGGCGCACCGGGACCTTCTGGGCCGTCGAACACAGCGGCGTGACCCCGGACATCATGGTCCTGGCCCGGTCCGTCGGCGGCAGTCTCCCGCTCGCCGTCCTCGTCCACCGCACGGCGCTGGACGACGGGCCCGGCGGTGCCGCCACCGAGGTCTTCCGCGGCAACCGACTCGCGAGGGCGGCCGGCGCCGCCACGCTCGCCCACGTCCACGAACACGGCCTCGCCGCCCGTGCCGGGCGGCTCGGCGCCCACATGCTCGACCGACTCCGCGAGCTGGCCGCCGAGCACCCCCACATCGGCGAGGTCCGCGGCCGTGGTCTGCTGATCGGGGTGGAGTTGGTGGACCCCGAGACCCCGGCACCCGCCGGGACCGCCGGGCCGTCCCGTGCCCCCGCGCTCGCCGCCGCCGTCCAACGCGCCTGTCTGCAACGGGGCCTCATCCTGGGACGCGGCGGTCCGGACTCCGGCGTGCTGCGCCTGCTGCCCCCGCTCACCCTCACCGACGAACAGGCGACCGCGGTCCTCGACCGGCTCGCCGACGCCCTCGCCACCACCGCCACCGCCCGCCGACCGGGGCCATGAGGCGGGGCCGGCCCACCGGGCCTGCCCCCCGAGAGCCCCGGCGCCCCGGCAACCGCATCCGGAGCCGACCGGAACGCCCCGGCACCGAACGACCGGACCCGCACCCCGCGGGTCGAACGACCCCCCGAGGAAGCCCCGTTGAACGCCACCCCCGCGCCCGACCGCCGTCCCCACCCCCCGACCCGAGGACTGCGCGCGCCGTCCCCGCGGGAGACGGAGCCCGGTACGGTACCCCGGCAGACGGGAGGAAGCCGCGACGCGGAGCGACTGCGCGGCGCCACCGTCGACCTCCTGGACCACCCCGACCCGCGCACCGCCGCCCAGGCCGCGGCCGTGGAGAACCTCCTGCGCTGCTGGGTCCGGGAGAAGGACCTGCCCGCCCCCGAGCACGGCATCCTGCGCCTGCACCTGCCCGCCAGCACCACCACCGTGCTGGTCCCGGTGCAGTACTGGTCCGTCACCGGATGGCACCGCTTCGGCCCGCCCTACCTGGAAGGCGCCCCCGACACCGCTCCGCCGATCGACGCGGTCACCCTGGCCGCCCTGCTGGGCCGGGAGTCCGGCGCCCGGGACGACGGCGGTGACCTCGTCGGTCGGGTGGCCGACTCGGCCCGTCGCACGGCCGCCTTCCTCACCCGGCGGCGGCGCCACCCCGAGGAGTCGGACGACGCCTTCCTCGCCGGCGAGCAGGCGCTCGTGCTGGGACACCCCCTGCACCCCACGCCCAAGAGCCGGGAAGGACTCTCCGACGCCGAATCCGCCCGCTACTCACCGGAGTCGCGCGGCTCCTTCCCGCTGCACTGGCTCGCCGTGGCGCCCGCCGTCCTCGTCGGCGACTCCGCCTGGACGGAGTGCGGTCGGACCGTGCCGGCGACCCACCTCACCAGCCGGCTCGCCGGCACCCCCCTGCCCCTGCCCGAGGGGTACGCGGTGCTGCCCCTGCACCCCTGGCAGATGCGCGAACTCGCGCTCCGCGCCGACACCCGCGACCTGTTCGACACCGGTCTGCTGCGCGACCTCGGCGCCCACGGCCCGCACTGGTACCCCACCTCCTCGGTGCGCACCCTGTACCGCCCCGGCGCACCCGCCATGCTCAAGCTGTCCCTCGGCCTGCGGATCACCAACTCCCGCCGGGAGAACCTCCGCAAGGAACTCCACCGCGGAGTGGAGGTGCACCGGCTGCTGGGCACCGGCCTCGCCGACCAGTGGCGGGCCGCCCACCCCGGCTTCGACGTGGTGCGCGACCCCGCCTGGCTCGCCGTCACCGGCACCGACGGGGAGCCGGTGCCGGGGCTGGACGTGATGATCCGGCACAACCCCTTCACCGAACACGCCGACGCCCTGTGCGTGGCCGGCCTGGTCTCGCCCCGGCCCACCGCGGGCCGCCGTTCCTCCGCCGACCTCCCGGACACCACCCACCCGGCCCCCATGCGCTCACGGCTCTCCGAGGTCATCACCCGACTCGCCGGCCGCACCGGCCGTCCCCGCGGCGCGATCGCCGCCGAGTGGTTCCGGCGCTACCTGCACCAGGTGGTCCGCCCCGTGCTCTGGCTCGACGGCGTGGCCGGCGTCGCCCTGGAGGCCCACCAGCAGAACACCGTGCTCCTCCTCGACGGCGACGGCTGGCCGGTCGGCGGACGCTACCGGGACAACCAGGGCTACTACTTCCGGGAGTCCCACCGCGAGGCCCTCGACCGCAGGCTCCCCGGCATCGGCGAGCACAGCGACACCTTCGTCTCCGACGAGGTCACCGACGAGCGCTTCGCCTACTACCTCGCCATCAACAACGTCTTCGGACTGATCGGCGCCTTCGGCGCGCAGCGGCTCGCCGAGGAGCGGACCCTCCTCGACGTGCTCCGCGGCTTCCTGGACAAGGCCGCCACCGGGCCCGACCGGTCGGGCTCGACCCTGCCCGCCCTGCTCCTGGACACCCCGACCCTGCGCTGCAAGGCCAACCTGCTGACCCGGCTCCACGGACTCGACGAGCTCGTCGGCCCCGTGGACACCCAATCCGTCTACGTCACCATCGCCAATCCGCTCCATCCCTGAGGAACGCCCCCGAACCGCCCCGAGAGGACGCCTGCGTGCCCCCCACCCCCACCGGCGACGGACCCGGCGGCCGGACCGGCCCCCCGCCACCCGCGGAGGACCGGGCCGCACCGCCCGCGCACCGTGCGCCCCGGCCCGGGGGAGGGGGGCACGGTGGCGAGCAGGACCCGTTGGACGGTCTCGGCGCTCCCCCCGGCTGGCACCCCCTCGCCACCTCGGCGGGCACCTTCCGGCTGCGGCCGGTCGTGCTCCCCGCTGACCTGACGCTGGTCACCGGCTGGATGAACGACCCCGAGGTGGCCGCCTTCTGGGAACTCGACGGACCCCCCGCCGTCACCGCCCGCCACCTCGGCCGGCAGCTCCACGACGGCGACGGGCACAGCGTCCCCTGCCTCGGCCTGCTCGACGACACGCCCGTGAGCTACTGGGAGGTCTACCGGGCCGACCTCGACCCGCTCGCCCGGCACTACCCCGCCCGTCCCCACGACACCGGCGTCCACCTGCTCATCGCCGGTGCCGCCCGCCGGGGACGGGGCCTCGGCTCCCTCCTGCTGCGGACCGTGACCACCCTGATCCTCCGCCACCGGCCCACCTGCTCCCGGGTCGTCGCCGAGCCCGACGTCCGCAACCGCGCCTCCGTCGCCGCCTTCTGCCGCGCCGGCTTCCGGATCGCCGCCGAGGTGGCCCTCCCCGACAAGCGGGCCGCGCTGATGATCCGGGAGCGGCCCCCCGCCCACCCGCACGACTCCGCACCCTGAGCACACCGTCCCACCCGAACCGGTTCCCTCCCGAGGAGTACCCGTGCCGAGCCCGTCCGCCGGACCCACCACCGACGCCACCTCCGCCGCGCCCACCGTCCCCGCCGAGCTGACCAGCGAGAACTGGGCCCGCGCCGGCCGCCGACTGCTCGCCAAGATGCTCGCGGAGTTCGCCTACGAGGAGATCATCCGGCCCGTGCCCCAGCCGGGCCCCCCGCGTCCCGGGGCCGCGGACGCCGCCGGGTGTCCCCCGGTCGGCGACCCCGGTGCGCCGCCGACCGCGGACGCGGCCGGCGGGCGGGACCCCCGGTCCGACCGGGCCGCCGACCTGCTGCCCCACACCCTCGTCCTCGACTCCCCGTCCAGCCACCTCACCTTCCACGCCCGCCGGCACGCCTACGACGGCTGGCAGGTCGACCCCGACACCATCACCCTCACCGACGCCGGGGCCTGGCCCCGACCGTTCGGCGACCCCCTGGAGTTCCTCGCCCGGGCCCGCCGGACCCTCGGCATCGACGGCGCGACCCTGGGCCACGTGATCCGCGAGCTGACCGCGACGCTCGCCGCCGACGCCCGCCTCGACCACACCGCGCTCCCGGCCGCCGAACTCGCCGCGCTCCCGTACGCCGAACTCGAAGGACACCAGACGGGCCACCCCTGGTTGGTGCTCAACAAGGGGCGGCTCGGGTTCTCCGCCGCTGACACGGCCCGCTGGGCACCCGAGGCCCGCGCCGCCCGTCCGCTGCCCTGGATCGCGGTCCACCGGGACCTCGCCACCTACCGCGGGGTGAGCGGCCTCGACACCCCGGACGACCTTTACTCCGTCGAGCTCGACCCCGACACCAGGGAGACGTTCGCCGCCGTCCTGCGCGGCCGGGGCCTGGACCCGGCGGCCTACCTGTACCTGCCGGTGCACCCCTGGCAGTGGGACGACGTCGTCCTCCCCCTGTTCAGCCCCTCGGTGGCGGCCGGCGGGATCGTGCCGCTGCCCCCGGACGGCGACGCCCGCCTGCCCCAGCAGTCGATCCGCACCTTCCTCAACCTCAGCCGCCCCGCCCGGCACACCGTGAAGCTGCCGCTCTCCGTCCTCAACACCCTCGTCTGGCGCGGACTGCCCACCGAGCGCACCCTCGCCGCCCCCTCGGTCACCCACTGGATGCTCGGCCTCAGGGACGCGGATCCCTTCCTGCGCGACGAATGCGCCGTCGTCCTCCTCGGGGAGGTCGCCTCGGTCACCGTCGAACACCCCGTCTACGACACGCTGCGCGAGGTGCCGTACCAGTACAAGGAGCTGTTGGGGGCCATCTGGCGGGAGCCCCTGAGCCGCCACCTCGGGCCCGGGGAACGGGCCCGCACCCTCGCGGCCCTGCTCCACGTCGACCCCACCGGGCGGTCGTTCACCGCCGAACTGGTCACCCGCTCAGGTTTGGCACCGCGCACCTGGCTGCGCCACCTCTTCGCGGCCCTGCTGCCGCCCCTGCTGCGCTTCCTCTACCGGTACGGAACCGTGTTCTCCCCCCACGGCGAGAACACCATCGTGCTCTTCGACGAGCGGGACGTACCCGTACGACTGGCCGTGAAGGACTTCGTCGACGACGTCAACGTCAGCTCCGAACGCCTTCCCGAGCACGCCTCGATGCCCGACGACGTGCGCGAGGTCCTGCTCACCGAACCGCCCGGCTTCCTCACGCAGTTCATCCACTCCGGCCTGTTCGTCGGCGTGTTCCGGTACCTGGCACCCCTGTGCGAACAGCAGCTCGGGGTCGACGAGCGGGACTTCTGGGCCCTGGTGCGCGCCGAGGTGCTGCGGCACCACGCCCGGTTCCCGGAGCTCAAGGAACGCTACGAGGCCTTCGACCTGCTGACCCCGCGGATCGCCCGGCTCTGCCTGAACCGCAACCGGCTGCACCTCGACGGCTACCGGGACCGGGCCGAACGCCCCCACGCCGCCGTGCACGGCACCGTCCCCAACCCGCTGTACGAGCCGTGACCCCGCCGGGTCCCGCGCCCGCGGTCCGGACCCCCGCTGTCACATCCACGGACTACGCTGGACGGTCTATGACCAAGTCCTCTCTCCCCGAGCTCCTGCACGCCGCCGTGTCCGCGGTCGGCGGTACGGAGCGGCCCGGCCAGGTGGCCATGGCCCAAGCGACCGCCGACGCCATCGACGACGGCTCCCACCTCCTGGTCCAGGCGGGCACGGGCACCGGAAAGTCCCTCGGCTACCTGGTGCCGGCGCTCGCCCACGGGGAGCGCGTCGTGGTGGCCACCGCGACCCTCGCGCTCCAGCGCCAGCTGGTGGAGCGCGACCTGCCGCGCACCGTGGACGCCCTGCATCCGCTGCTGCGCCGCCGACCCGAGTTCGCGATGCTGAAGGGCCGTTCCAACTACCTCTGCCTGCACCGGCTGCACGAGGGGATGCCCCAGGACGAGGAGGAGGGCCTCTTCGACCAGTTCGAGGCGGCCGCGCCGTCCAGCAAGCTGGGCCAGGACCTGCTGCGCCTGCGGGACTGGTCCGACGAGACCGAGACCGGCGACCGCGACGGCCTCACCCCCGGCGTCTCCGACCGGGCCTGGGCCCAGGTGTCGGTGTCCTCGCGGGAGTGCCTGGGCGCCACCCGGTGCGCCTACGGTGCCGAGTGCTTCGCGGAGCTGGCCCGCGAACGGGCCAAGCTCGCGGACGTCGTGGTCACCAACCACGCGCTGCTCGCCATCGACGCCATCGAGGGCGCGCCGGTGTTGCCCCCGCACGAAGTGCTGATCGTCGACGAGGCCCATGAACTCGTCTCCCGGGTCACCGGGGCCGCCACCGGCGAGCTGACCTCCGGGCAGGTCACCCGGGCGGTGCGGCGGGCGGCCAAGCTGGTGGACGAGAAGGTCGCCGACCAGCTCCAGACCGCCGCCGAGGGCTTCGAGCGCGTGATGGAGCTGGCGCTGCCGGGCCGTCTCGAAGAGGTCCCGGAGGACCTCGGCTACGCGCTGATGGCGCTGCGCGACGCCGCCCGGAACGTCATCGTGGCGCTGGGCGCGACGCGCGACAAGTCCGTCGTCGACGAGGACGCGGTGCGCAAGCAGGCGCTGGCCTCCGTCGAGACGGTGCACGCGGTCGCCGAGCGCATCGCCCAGGGCTCGGAGTACGACGTCGTGTGGTACGAGCGCCACGACCGCTTCGGGGCGGCGCTGCGGGTCGCGCCGCTGTCGGTGTCGGGGTTGTTGCGGGAGAAGCTGTTCGCGGAGCGCTCGGTGATCCTCACCTCCGCCACCCTCAAGCTGGGCGGCGACTTCAACGGGGTGGGTGCCTCCCTGGGCCTGGCTCCCGAGGGCACGGCCGCCGCCGGGGACGAGGAGCAACCGGTCTGGAAGGGCGTGGACGTCGGTTCCCCGTTCGACTACCCCAGACAGGGCATCCTCTACGTCGCCAAGCACCTGAACCGGCCCGCCCGGGACGGCGACCGGCGGGACATGCTGGACGAGCTGACGGAGCTGATCCAGGCGGCCGGGGGACGCACCCTAGGGCTCTTCTCCTCGATGCGGGCGGCCCAGAACGCCGCGGAGGAGCTGCGCTCGCGCCTCCCGGAGTACCCGATCCTGCTCCAGGGCGAGGAAACGCTGGGCGAGTTGATCAAGAACTTCGCGGCCGACCCGGAGACCTGTCTGTTCGGCACCCTGTCGTTGTGGCAGGGGGTCGACGTGCCGGGGCCCAGCTGCCAGCTCGTCGTCATGGACAAGATCCCGTTCCCGCGCCCGGACGATCCGCTGATGAGCGCCCGGCAGAAGGCGGTCGAGGAGGCGGGCGGCAACGGCTTCATGGCGGTGGCGGCGACCCACGCGGCCCTGCTGATGGCCCAGGGAGCCGGTCGACTGGTCCGTGCCTCGGAGGACCGGGGAGTGGTGGCCGTCCTCGATCCCCGGCTCGCCACCGCCCGCTACGGCAGCTACCTGAAGTCCTCGCTCCCGGACTTCTGGTCCACGACGGACCGTAACCAGGTCCGTCGGTCCCTGGCCGCCATCGATGCGGCGGCGAAGCAGGGCTGAGCGCGCCCCGCGGGCGTGGTCCACGGCCCCGCCGCCGGACTCGCCGGCGGCGGGCAGGAAACGACCCCGGAACCAGGCGCAGAAGGTTCCGGGGCCGGCCAGGGGGCGTGGTCCTGCCGTGGGCGGCGGATCAGACGCGGCGGAGCACCGCCACGACCTTGCCGAGGATGGTCGCTTCATCGCCCGGGATCGGCTGGTACGCGGCGTTGTGGGGGAGCAGCCAGACGTGGCCGTCCTCCCGCTTGAAGCGCTTGACCGTGGCCTCGCCGTCCAGCATGGCCGCCACGATGTCGCCGTTCTCGGCGACGGGCTGACGGCGCACGGTGACCCAGTCGCCGTCGCAGATCGCCGCCTCGATCATGGAGTCGCCGACGACCTTCAGCACGAACAGTTCGCCGTCGCCCACCAGCTGCCGGGGCAGCGGGAAGACGTCCTCGACGGACTCCTCGGCCAGGATCGGGCCACCGGCGGCGATCCGACCGACGAGCGGGACGTAGGAGGCGGCGGGCTTGCCCGCGGTGTCCGTCGGCTGGGTCGAGGGCTGGTCGGAACCGCGTACCTCGTACGCACGGGGGCGGTGGGGGTCGCGGCGGAGGAACCCCTTGCGCTCCAGGGCCATGAGCTGGTGCGCCACCGAGGAGGTGCTGGACAGGCCCACGGCCTGACCGATCTCCCGCATCGACGGCGGATAGCCGCGCCGCTGGACCGAGTCCCTGATCACCTCGATGACCCGGCGCTGACGGTCGGTGAGTCCCGAGCTGTCCGCCCGGATGCCGGGAGGTCGTCCGGGGAGGGAGCGTGCGGACTTGGGCCCCTCCCCGTTCGTGGCCGCGTCTGTCATGGTGTGCACTGACTCCAGACGGTTCTGGCCGCGGTCGTGGGCGGTGATGGTGACACTGTCGGCGGTCGTGGTCATGTCGGCAGCCCCTCTCGGACGTTCTCCCTAGCTAGCCAACGGTAGTTGCTTTCGAAAGGTTGCGCCAAACACACGTTCGAGTGAAAAAACGGCGAGCGTCCTGCGTGCGGAGACGGTCCGGTGTATGGCCGGCGGTCCCGTGGCCGTTTCCCGCGAGGTGGCGGGGTCGGCGCCCCGGTCGCCGGTCGGTCGGAGGCGGCGGCTACGGTGTCCGGGAGCGGCGTCCCTGGCGGAGTCGGGGGTGCGCGCGTGCACGGGCCGCGGCCACCGTGCGTGAGCTCCGCAGGGCCCCCGGAGCCGCCGGAGTCGACCTTGCCCGCGGCGTTCCTTCCGCGTGCGCGAGGGTCACCGCACGGCCTGCCCGTTGGCCGCCCCTCCGGTGCTCGCCGTCCGCCCCGTTTCCCTGCGAATACGCGACACGCGCGGACGGTGAATTGCGGCCAAACCCCAGATCTAGTGGTTGGATTGCGGGCGCGGCCCAGAAGTTGTGGTCCCGCGGTCCGACCCGCTTCGGCCATCGCCTATGCTGGGGGCTGCTTCCAGGCGGCGCGTGCCGTGTGGAAGTCATGGAGACGTGCCCTGAAGGAGGCTGGAACCACATGCACTGCCCCTTCTGTAGGCACCCCGACAGCCGTGTCGTGGACAGTCGTACCACCGACGACGGCACGTCGATCCGCAGGCGCCGTCAGTGTCCGGATTGCTCCCGTCGTTTCACGACCGTGGAGACCTGCTCGCTGATGGTGGTCAAGCGCAGTGGCGTGACCGAACCCTTCAGTCGTACGAAGGTCATCAACGGCGTCCGCAAGGCGTGCCAGGGGCGTCCCGTCACCGAGGACGCCCTCGCCCAACTCGGCCAGCGGGTCGAGGAGGCCGTGCGGGCCACCGGGAGCGCCGAGTTGACCACGCACGACGTGGGGCTCGCCATACTCGGCCCGCTGCGGGAACTGGACCTGGTCGCCTACTTGCGGTTCGCTTCCGTGTACCGGGCGTTCGATTCGCTGGAGGACTTCGAAGCGGCCATCGCGGAGCTGCGGCAGCAGCCCGGGAGCGCGTCCGGGGCCGACGGCCCGGACGCCGAGCTCGTCGGCTGCGAAGCGCTGCGGGGCCCGGTGGCCCCCGCGCCGGCCGGCGGCTAGCGGCCGGCCCGCGGTCGGACCGGGTGGGGCCACCCGGTCCCGACAGGTCGACGAGGGCGACCACCTAATTTCGCTGGGGGCGACGGTCAGGGTGCCCGCAGCGCGCAACAGCACACCGTGTCGTGGGAAGAACGCGGCACTTCAGGGCGTTATGGCCCGATACAGGGAGGCGGCATGACAGAGACGGCGAGCGGTCCGGCACGGAGTTCCCGTGCCAAGGGGGCGAAGGCCACCAAGGGGCTGCGCATGGAACGTGTCCACACCACTCCGGGCGTGCACCCGTACGACGAGGTGGTCTGGGAACGCCGTGATGTCGTGATGACCAACTGGCGCGACGGCTCGATCAACTTCGAGCAGCGCGGCGTCGAGTTCCCCGACTTCTGGTCGGTGAACGCGGTCAACATCGTCACCAGCAAGTACTTCCGCGGCGCGGTCGGCACCCCGCAGCGCGAGACCGGGCTCAGGCAACTGATCGACCGGATCGTGAAGACCTACCGGAAGGCCGGTGAGGACTACAAGTACTTCGCCTCGCCCGCCGACGCCGAGATCTTCGAGCACGAGCTGGCCCACGCCCTCCTGCACCAAATCTTCAGCTTCAACTCCCCGGTGTGGTTCAACGTCGGCACGCCCCAGCCGCAGCAGGTCTCCGCCTGTTTCATCCTCTCCGTCGACGACTCCATGGAGTCGATCCTCGACTGGTACAAGGAAGAGGGGATGATCTTCAAGGGCGGCTCCGGGGCCGGCCTCAACCTCTCCCGCATCCGTTCCTCCAAGGAACTGCTGTCCTCCGGAGGCAACGCCTCCGGCCCGGTCTCCTTCATGCGCGGCGCCGACGCCTCCGCCGGGACGATCAAGTCGGGCGGCGCCACCCGCCGGGCCGCCAAGATGGTCATCCTGGACGTCGACCACCCCGACATCGAGGACTTCATCGAGACCAAGGTCAAGGAGGAGGAGAAGATCCGCGCCCTGCGGGACGCGGGCTTCGACATGGACCTGGGCGGCGACGACATCACGTCCGTCCAGTACCAGAACGCCAACAACTCGGTCCGGGTCAACGACACGTTCATGCGCGCCGTGGAGAACGGCGAGAAGTTCGGTCTGCGGGCCCGGATGACCGGCGAGGTCATCGAGGAGGTCGACGCCAAGGCGCTCTTCCGCAAGATGGCCGAGGCGGCCTGGGCGTGCGCCGACCCCGGCATCCAGTACGACGACACCATCAACCACTGGCACACCTGTCCCGAGTCGGGCCGGATCAACGGCTCGAACCCGTGCAGCGAGTACATGCACCTGGACAACACGTCCTGCAACCTCGCCTCCCTGAACCTGATGAAGTTCCTGAAGGACGACGGCAAGGGCAAGCAGTCCTTCGACGCGGAGCGCTTCTCCAAGGTCGTCGAGCTGGTCATCACCGCGATGGACATCTCCATCTCGTTCGCGGACTTCCCGACCCAGAAGATCGGCGAGAACACCCGCGCCTTCCGCCAGCTCGGCATCGGCTACGCCAACCTCGGCGCCCTGCTGATGGCCACCGGCCACGCCTACGACTCCGACGGCGGCCGGGCCCTCGCCGGTGCGATCACCTCCCTGATGACCGGCACCTCCTACCGCCGCTCCGCGGAGCTGGCGGCCGTGGTGGGCGCGTACGACGGCTACGCCCGCAACGCCCGGCCGCACCTGCGGGTCATGAAGCAGCACGCCGACGCCAACGCGGTCGCGGTGCGCATGGACGACCTCGACACCCCGATCTGGGCCGCCGCCACCGAGGCGTGGCAGGACGTGCTCCGGCTCGGCGAGAAGAACGGCTTCCGCAACGCCCAGGCGTCCGTGATCGCCCCCACCGGCACCATCGGCCTGGCCATGTCCTGCGACACCACCGGTCTGGAGCCGGACCTGGCGCTGGTCAAGTTCAAGAAGCTGGTCGGCGGCGGCTCGATGCAGATCGTCAACGGCACCGTCCCGCAGGCCCTGCGCCGCCTGGGCTACCAGGAGGAGCAGATCGAGGCGATCGTCGCCCACATCGCCGAGCACGGCAACGTGGTGGACGCACCCGGCCTCAAGACCGAGCACTACGAGGTCTTCGACTGCGCGATGGGCGAGCGCTCCATCTCCGCCATGGGCCACGTCCGCATGATGGCCGCCATCCAGCCGTGGATCTCCGGTGCGCTCTCCAAGACCGTGAACATGCCGGAGACGGCCACCGTCGAAGAGGTCGAGGAGATCTACTTCGAGGCGTGGAAGATGGGCGTCAAGGCGCTCGCGATCTACCGTGACAACTGCAAGGTCGGCCAGCCGCTCTCGGCGAAGAAGAAGGACGACGAGGCCAAGGCGGAGGTCGCCGGGAAGGCCGAGGAGACCATCCGCGCCGCGGTGGAGAAGGTCGTCGAGTACCGTCCGGTGCGCAAGCGGCTGCCCAAGGGACGCCCCGGCATCACCACCTCCTTCACGGTCGGCGGCGCCGAGGGCTACATGACCGCCAACTCCTACCCGGACGACGGTCTCGGCGAGGTCTTCCTGAAGATGTCCAAGCAGGGCTCGACCCTCGCGGGCATGATGGACGCGTTCTCCATCGCCGTCTCGGTCGGCCTCCAGTACGGGGTGCCCCTGGAGACGTACGTCTCGAAGTTCACCAACATGCGCTTCGAGCCGGCGGGCATGACCGACGACCCGGACGTGCGGATGGCGCAGTCGATCGTCGACTACATCTTCCGTCGCCTGGCGCTCGACTTCCTGCCCTTCGAGACCCGCTCCGCGCTCGGCATCCACTCCGCCGAGGAACGCCAGCGCCACCTGGAGACCGGTTCCTACGAGCCGGCCGACGACGAGGTCGACGTGGAGGGCCTGGCGCAGTCGGCCCCCCGGCAGACCGAGACGCTGCGGGCGGTGGCCACCCCGAAGGCGGAGGCTCCCGCTGCGGAGGCCGCTCCCCGGCAGGCGCACACCAGCGCCGAACTGGTGGAGATGCAGCTCGGCATCCAGGCCGACGCCCCGCTGTGCTTCTCCTGCGGGACGAAGATGCAGCGCGCCGGGTCCTGCTACATCTGCGAGGGCTGCGGTTCCACCAGCGGTTGCAGCTGACCGGTGGCCCGTCGCCCGACGCGCGGGTGAGCGCCGAGGGCACTGAGCGGGACCGGGGGAGGGGGCGTCGACCACCGAGTGGTCGGCGCCCCCGTCCCGTCTTCGGACCGGCACCGCGGGGGTCCCGCTCACCGCACGGTGGGCGATCCGTCCAGTGCGGCCCCGATGGCCCGGCGCAGGGCCGCGTGCCGCGGTCCCAGGGCGAACCGCTCGTCGCTCCACCGCTCGCGCGGGTACAGCCACACCGGTCTGCGCAGCGACTCGGGGGGTTCCCAGTGGAACCGGGGCCAGACATGGGCGTGCAGGAAGTCGTCGGTGTTGCCGAGGATCTCCAGGTTCACGCGTCTGAAGGCGGGGTCCAGCCGGCGGCAGGCGCGTTCGACCGCCTCGCCGAGACGGTCCAGGTCGGAGAGGAAGGACAGCCGTCGGGACCTCGGAAGGTCCGACAGCTGTCGCACTCCCGGCTCGTCGACCAACAGCACCGAGTACCCCGGCAGGAACTGGACGTCCCCGATCACCGCGAACCCCGCCTCCAGCCGGCGCAGCACGGTGGGGTTCTCGCCCGTGAGGGCGCTGCCGATCCGGTCCGCGCGCCAGCCGGCCGTCGGGGGGTCGTGCGGGGACCCCGGGCTCAGGAGACCGGCCCCGTCCGCCCCATCTGCCGGGCGAAGGCCGCGGGGTCCGCGTCGTAGCCGCGGATCACCCGGCGGTACTGCCAGGTGCCGGCGCCGTCCCGGGTGAACTCCGCGATCGTCGTGGCGTTGTGGTCCAGCACGTCGGCGAAGTCGTGCCGGGCCAGGTCCAGCGGGCCGCTGCGGATGCGGACCCCCGCTCCCGCGATGTCGCGGAACGTCAGCTCCTGCGCGGGCTGTTGGATGGCGATCCCGACGACCACCCGGGCGTACCGCGGGGCCAGCCGGTCCAACTCCAGCACCATGACCTCGTCGTAGCCGAAGCCCTGGCCGGTGCGGCTGTCGCGGTTCAGCGTGATCGTGCCGTCCGGCGACCTGCTGCCGAAGTGCACCAGGTACGCGGGGGCCGCGTCGAGGGCCTCCTCGGTGTACGTCGCGGCGACGATGTCCAGGTCGTGCGCCGCCGCCCCCTTGGGAGCCATGTCCCATTGGACGCCCACTTCGACTTTCGTGAGTCCCTTGTTGAGACCACCACTCACCAGTTCCCCCTCGGGTCGAGCCAACTTCCCGGCGTCGTGTGCGTGTTGTCCTCCATGGTGCCACGGGCCACTGACCGTGTCCGGTCGGACACCGGGCGGTGGCGGGGAACGGCCGCCCGTCCCGTCCGCACGCCCGGGCGTACGGCGGTGCACGGGCCCGCGCACCCCCGTTCTTCGGGGGCTTGCAGGGGGCGCACTGCGCCGGAGCGTAGTCACTGGAACGCTCCGTGGCCTTACCATGGCGCGGTGCTGGTCAAGTGGATTCGCTGCACCGTCGTCGACCGTCGAGGCTTCGAACGAGGACAGCGGAAGTGGGCGGGACTCCTCGGTGAGCCGGGGTTCCGGGCGCAGGGCGGCGGCTGGAGCCGCACCCGGCCCGGTGTCGCCCATGTCTTCGCGTTCTGGGAGAGCCGGGCCTTCTACGACTCGTTCATGGCGCGCTCCCACGACCGCCTGGCCGCCTCCCAATCCGGTACCTTCACCCGCGCCCAGGTGAAGCTGTTCGACTACCGGTTCGACGTGAAGACGGGCTTCGAGCCCCGGTTCACCGACAGCGACCTGCTGCGGGTCGCCCACTGCCGGGTGCGCCCCGAGCGCGCCGAGCACTTCGCGCTGATGCAGGAGAAGGTGTGGAACCCGGCCATGGCCGGCTCGCCCGGCATGGTGCGTGGACTCTTCGGCGAGGCCCCGGGGGACGAGTTCCTGATCCTCTCCATGTGGAAGGTCGACGCCGAGCACGGGAAGTACCGCACCGAACGCATCGAACGGCTGTCCCTGCGGGCGCAGACCGAGGCCGACATCGCCGCGCTGAGCGGGGACGTCGTGGACATGGAGGACGCCTGGACGGTGTGAGGGGGCGTCCGTACGGGCGGGCGGGGCCGCGTTCCGCGGGCCGCGGCGACCCGCCGTGTGGTGATCCGACGATCGCTCGAACGCCGAACCCGATCTAGGGTTCCCCCATGGCACGACCACGGCGCATCGTTCTCGTCCGGCACGGGGAGTCGAAGGGCAACGCGGACGACACCGTCTACGAGCGGGAGCCCGACCACGCGCTCCCGCTGACCGGTGCCGGCCGTCACCAGGCCGAGGAGACCGGCAGGCACCTGCGGGACCTGTTCGGCGGCGAGCGCGTCAGCGTGTACGTGTCCCCCTACCGGCGCACCCACCAGACGCTCCGCGCCTTCCGGCTCGACCCCGGCCTGGTCCGGATCAGGGAGGAACCCCGGCTGCGCGAACAGGACTGGGGGAACTGGCAGGACCGGGAGGACGTACGGCTCCAGAAGGCGTACCGGGACGCCTACGGGCACTTCTTCTACCGCTTCGCCCAGGGGGAGTCCGGCGCCGACGTGTACGACCGGGTGGGAGCCTTCCTGGAGAGCCTCTTCCGCAGCTTCGAGGAGCCCGACCACCCGCCCAACGTCCTCCTGGTCACCCACGGCCTGACCATGCGGCTGTTCTGCATGCGGTGGTTCCACTGGAGCGTGGCCGAATTCGAGTCCCTGTCCAACCCGGGCAACGGCGAGGTGCGGGTCCTGGAACTCGGGGCGGACGGCAAGTACGCCTTGGACCGGCCCTTCGACCGCTGGCGCGAACCGGAGCCGTACGGGATCACCGGCTAGAGTGGCGGGCCCATGACTGCTGATCCCGCCGTTCCTCCGTCCGACGCCCGCCGGGAGCGGGCCCTCGCCAGCCTGAGCGGGCTCTCCGTGGGAGACGCGCTCGGCTCCCAGTTCTTCGTGCCGGCGCACCACCCCCTCCTGGGCCGTCAGGAGCTGCCCGAAGGGCCGTGGCAGTGGACCGACGACACCGAGATGGCCTGCTCGGTGGTCGCCGTGCTGATCGACCACGGTCGTGTCGACCAGGACGCGCTGGCGGCCTCCTTCGCCGCGCGGCACGACTTCGACCGCGGCTACGGGCCCGCCGTGAACCGGCTCCTCAGGCTCGTGCGCGAGGGCGGCGACTGGCGGGCACTGGCCTCCGCCCTCTTCGACGGCCAGGGCTCCTGGGGCAACGGCGCGGCGATGCGCATCACCCCGCTCGGCGCCTGGTACGCGGGCGACCCGGAGCAGGCCGCGCACCAGGCGGAGGTCTCCGCGTACCCGACCCACCAGCACCGCGAGGCCGTTGCGGGGGCGATGGCCGTGGCCGCAGCGGCGGCACTGGTGGCCGACCCCGCCGGTCCGCCGACCGCCGAGGCCCTGCTCGACGGGGTCATCGCCCTGCTGCCGCGCAGCGCCGTCGACGCGGGCGTGAGGCGGGCCCGGGACATGCTCGACTACGAGGACGCCGGCACGGTCGCCGCGGTGCTCGGGTGCGGACGGCGCACCAGCGCCCACGACACCGTCCCCTTCGCCCTCTGGGCGGCCGCCCGGGGACTCGGCGACTTCGCCCGGGCCTTCTGGGAGACCGCGCAGGTCGGCGGGGACGTCGACACCACCTGTGCGATCGTCGGCGGGATCGTGGCGGCGGACGCGTCGAACGGAAAGCCTCCCGGCGCCTGGCTGGAGCGCACCGAGCCCCTGCCCGGATGGCTGCCCGCCCGGGGCTAGGCACCAAGCCCCGCTCGACCGGGGTGACATGGGTGCGGGACGCGTGCCGGGAGGCGCCCGGTGCGCCGGTGACCGGGACCGGGTGTCGGCCGGCCCGTACGGCGGCGTAGGCTGACAGGTGCCATGCCATACGAAGCACCTACCCACACCGTTGAGCGCTCGCTGCGCGCCACCACGGGGGCGAAAGTCATCGCTGGCGTCGACGAGGTGGGTCGTGGCGCCTGGGCGGGCCCCGTCACCGTCTGCGCCGCGGTCACCGGACTGCGACGGCCTCCGGAAGGGCTGACGGACTCCAAGCTCCTCACCCCCAAGCGGCGCACCTCGCTCGCCGCGGAACTGGAGGGGTGGGTGACCGCGCACGCCCTGGGGCACGCCTCGCACGAGGAGATCGACGCCCTGGGCATGACGGCCGCCCTGCGGCTCGCCGCCGTGCGGGCCCTGGAGGGCCTTCCGGTGCGCCCCGACGCGGTCATCCTCGACGGGAAGCACGACTACCTGGGCACCCCTTGGCGCGTACGGACCGTGATCAAGGGGGACAGGTCCTGCGTCGCGGTGGCCGCCGCGTCCGTGATCGCCAAGGTCCGGCGCGACAAAATGATGGCCGAACTGGGCTTCGAGCATGCAGACTTCGACTTCGCGGCCAACGCCGGTTACCCCTCACCGGTGCACCGGGCCGCGCTGGCGGAGCGGGGGCCGACCCCGTACCACCGCCTGACGTGGGCCTATCTTGACGGGCTGCCCCGGTGGCGCCACCTCAAGAAGGCCCGCAGCTGGGCGGACGAGAGCGCTCCGGGGATCGAGGGCCAGCTCGGCTTCGACTTCTGACGCGTTCGCCCGCACTGATGTGCCACCCGCCGGGGCCAGTCGCACCGGCGTTTGATAGATGTCAGCTCATGCCTCTCATTCCCGAGGAGCCTCAGATTCACGAGAGTGCCCAGGGTCCCCGCGCAACCCCGGCCAGTGGCCAGTCCGCGCCGACCCCCCGCCCCGTACCCGGTCCGCGTTCCGCGGTGCCACCGCGCCCGGGTCCGCCCCGTCCCACGCCACCCGCGCAGCGCACGCCGCGCGGGTCGTCGAGCGCCGGAGCCGTCGCACCGCCGGCCTCCGGCACCCCGCAGCTCCAGCTGATCCCGGCCTCGGCCGAGGGCGCGTTGGACGCTGCGGAGGAGACCGTCGACCTGTTGTTGGACTCCGGTCGGTCCCCCGAAGAGATCCTCGTGGTCACCACCGGGGAGCAGCACCCCTGGGCCGCCCACGAGCTGTCGTTCGGCGAGGAGGGCTACTGGGCGCAGCACGACGCCCGGGACGACGTCTTCTACGCCGACGCGCTGGCCCTGGACCGGGCTGAGGCCCGGCCCGTGGTGGTCGCCGCGGTCAACGGCGGAGACGTTTCTGCCGGCCTGTCGCTCGCCCGGGCCAAGGCGGGCAGCCTGTTGATCGTCTGCGGTGACCCGCAGCGCGTCAACGCGCTGCTGGGCGCGGGGGTTTGACCACATGCCGCGGGGGGTGGTCCGGAGCCTTCCGGACCACCCCCCGCGGGCGTGTTGAGCAGCTGCGGCACGGTGCCGGTCGGCCGGGGCCCGGGACGCCGTGGTGCGTCCCGGGCCCCGGCCGTCGGTCGGTGGTGACTCAGCGTGCCGCCGCGCGCCGCATCAGGTCGGAAGCGGCCCCACCGGCGCGCGGTGGCAGGGGCGTCAGATCCGCGGCGAAGTCCTGGGAGGACGAGAGCGAGCTGGGCCTGCGGCCACCGCGTCCCTCGCCGAGCACCTGCCATCCGTCACGGGTCAGGGTGATGTAGGCGCCGCAGCGCAGCCCGTGCAGGGTGCACGCGTCACGGAGCCCCCACATCCAGGCCCCGTCCTCCCGCGTCCAGCGCGCGTCCCCGTCCCGGCAGTAGAGCAGGACCGCGGTGCGGACCGGGGCGCGGCGCCGGAGGTCGTGCGGGATCACCCGGCGGAGTTGGGCCAGCAGGGCGTTGCGGAACACCCACCCGTCAGGCGTGACGGCACGACGGGTGAACGAAGCGCTCGCTCTGAGGCGCTCGTCGGGATCGAGGACGGCGACGACCGCGGTGGCGGGCGTCGGTCGGTGGCGGGCGTGCAGCCCGCTGACGACTTCGCGTGGGTTCCGTAGCAGGGGTATCCCGGCCGCTGCCCATTCAGCGGGTTCCAACATCCGGGCCAGTTGGTTGGCTGCATCGGTCGACAGGTCCTCACGCGTCGAGGACGCAGACAACGATGCAGCCTTGGACGGAGCAAATCCGAAGGTCACGGCCCTCCCTTCGGCTACGCGCCCACATTCGGGGCGAAAACGGACGTGGGGGAGCGCACCACGGCGTGACCCTCTCGGGAGACGGCGAGCCGCAGGGGAGCAAGACCGATTCTTCCCGGCGTACGGGATTGCGGCAACGAGCAATTGAGACCGTCGACCTATTTGATGCTCTTCGTTACGTATATCCCTGGGTCGAGATGTGGGGAATCGCGGTCACCCTCCACCATCTTGGTTTCGTACCCCGCTTCCGCCCCGCCGAAGCCGGACGAGCCGGCCGGGCGCGCCCGCGTGCGCCGTGGGGACTCCGGCCGCCGACCCATCCGCCCCATCCGGAGCGGGGGTTCACCCCGGCACGGCGAGCACCAGGGGCAACACCTCGGTCGCGCCGGCCCTGCGGAGCAGGCGCGCCGCCACTGCCAGTGTCCACCCGGTCTCCGTCCGGTCGTCCACCAGGAGCACCGGCCCCTCGGCGCGCTTGACCGCGAGCGCCAGTTCCGAGGGGACGGTCAGCGCGCCGTCGAGCGCCTTCAGCCGCTGGGCGCTGTTGCTCCGCGGGACGTGGGTGGTCTCGTGCCCCGGTGCGTAGACGAGGGAACCGAGCAACGGGATGCGCCCCACCTCCGAGATCCGGTGCGCCAGCGAGCCGATCAACTGCGGTCTGCCGAGCGAGGGCACCGTGACCACGCCGACCGGCCGGGCCGCCGCGTCCGGGGCGCCCGAAGCCCAACCGCCCGGTCCTCGGGCCCAGTCGGCGAGCACGTCCACCACGGCCCCCGCGACGTCGTCCGGGACCGGGCCGTCGGGGGCGTGCGGGGCCAGCATCGGGCGCAGCCGGTTGCCCCAGCCGATGTCCGAGAGGCGTCCGAGGGCCCGGCCGGTCGACGCGAGTTCCCCGGCGGGGATGCGCCCCTTGAGGCCGATGCCCACGGCCGCGAGCCCGGTCGGCCACATGCGTCGGGGCTCCACCTCCGCCCCGGGGCGTTGCAACTCGCCGCGCGCGGACTCCAGCGCGGAGCCGGAGACCTCGACCTCGAACCGGGCTCCGGCGCAGTTGTCGCAGCGGCCGCAGGGGGCCGCCGTCTCGTCGTCCAGTTGGCGGCGCAGGAACTCCATGCGGCACCCGGTGGTCCGGGCGTACTCCCGCATGGCCTCCTGCTCGGCGGAGCGCTGCCGGTTCACCCAGGCGTAGCGTTCGGCGTCGTACGCCCAGGGGCGGCCGGTGGAGGTCCAGCCGCCCTTGACCCGCCGTACCGCACCATCGACGTCCAGGACCTTCAGCATGGTCTCCAACCGGTTGCGCCGCAGGTCCACCAGGGGCTCCAGGGCGGGCAGCGACAGCGGGCGGTCGGCCTCCGCGAGCACCTCCAGAGTTCTGCGCACCTGCTGCTCCGGAGGGAAGGCCAGGGAGGCGAAGTACTGCCAGATCGCCTCGTCCTCGCGGCCCGGCAGGAGCAGCACCTCCGCGTGCTCCACGCCCCGGCCGGCCCGGCCCACCTGCTGGTAGTAGGCGATCGGTGAGGCGGGGGAGCCGAGGTGGACCACGAAACCGAGGTCCGGCTTGTCGAAGCCCATGCCCAGGGCCGAGGTGGCGACCAGTGCCTTGACGCGGTTGGCCAACAGGTCCTCCTCCGCCTGCTGGCGGTCCGCGTTCTCGGTCTTCCCGGTGTAGGACGCCACGGTGTGCCCCTGCTGGCGCAGGTGGGCGGTCACCTCCTCGGCCGCGGCCACCGTGAGGGCGTAGACGATGCCCGAGCCCGGCAGGGCGTCGAGGTGCTCGGAGAGCCAGCCCAGGCGGTGGGCGGCGTCCGGCAGGGTCAGGACGCCGAGGCTGAGGCTGGACCGGTCCAGCGGCCCGCGCAGGACCAGGGCGCTCCCGGTGTCCGACCCGTCGTCGGGCCGGGTGTTCCCCGTGCCGAGCTGCTCGGCGACGTCCGCGGTGACGCGGGCGTTCGCCGTCGCGGTGGTGGCGAGCACCGGGACACCGGGCGGGAGCTCGGCCAGCATCGTCCGCAGCCGTCGGTAGTCGGGCCGGAAGTCGTGTCCCCAGTCCGAGATGCAGTGGGCTTCGTCCACCACCAACAGACCAGTGGCCACTGTCAGTTGGGGAAGCACGTTGTCCCGGAAGTCGGGGTTGTTGAGGCGTTCGGGGCTGACCAGCAGGACGTCCACGGCGCCCGCCGCGATCTCGGCCCGGACGGTCTCCCACTCCTCCGGGTTCGCGGAGTTGATCGTGCGGGCGTGGATGCCCGCACGGGCGGCGGCCTCCACCTGGTTGCGCATGAGGGCCAGGAGCGGGGAGACGATCACGGTGGGGCCGCTGCCCCGCTCGCGCAGCAGGGCGGTCGCGACGAAGTACACCGCGGACTTGCCCCAGCCGGTGCGCTGCACCACGAGCGCCCGGCGCCGTTCGGCGACCAGGGCTTCGATCGCGCGCCACTGGTCCTCCCGCAGTCGGGCGGTGGGGGCGCCGACCAATCGGGCGAGGACGGTGTCGGCGGCCGTGCGGAGGTCTTCGTCGCTCATGCCCCCATGCAACCCGATGGGGCCGACATCGCGCGACCGAGCCCTTCTTCCTGTGGAAAACTTCCGGCGTGTCCCTGACACGGGTTATCCACAGGAAGAACCGGAACATTTCATTCCGGGGGATCGTCGATCCATGACGAACCACGACGACACCCCCGGGCCCGGCGAGCGCGGAGGCGAGGACCACGGCTCCGCGGCCGGCGACCACCCCGCCCACGGCTCCGCGCACCTCGCCCGGAGTCCGGGTCCCGCGGCCCGACTCATCGACTGCCCCGATTTCGGAGACCCCATCAAGCTGCGCTCCGCCGCGGAGCTGGCCGACGCGCTCCCGTACATCCTCGGCTTCCGCCCCGAGGACATCGTCGTCCTGTTGGCCCTGCACCGGCAGCAGGGGCACAGCCGCTTCGGCGGACGGGTGCGCGTCGGCATTCCCTCCCACCCCGCGGACTGGCAGGCCGCGGCGGACGAACTGGCCCGGTCCCTGGTGATCGGATCACGACTGCGGGGCTGCCGTGCCGACGCGGTCATCGCCTTCGTCTGCCGGGAACCGGCCCGGGACGGGGCGGGCCGTCAGGTCGTGGAGGAGCTCCGTCCGCTCGCCGGAGCCCTGCGCCGGGCGTGCGGGACCCTCGGGGTTCCCATGGTGGAGGCGCTGTGCCTGTCCGGGGGGTCCTTCTGGTCCTTCTGTTGCCCGGACGACCGCTGCTGCCCGCCGGAGGGCCTTCCGATGGGGCTGCCCGGCTCCTCGGTGCTGGCCGCGGCGGCGGCCTACGCCGGCATCCGGGTGCGGGGGACGCTGAAGGACCTGCGCACGCGCTTCGCCCCCTGGCAGGGCGGTGCGGCCCGGGCCCAGGAAGCGGCCCTCGACCTGGCGCGCGCCGCGCTGATGCCTCCGGGCGGCGACCGCACCGGTCGCCCCGAGGTGTCCGAGGCCACCCTCGCACGGGCCCGCGGCGCGGTCAGCCGGTTGTGCGCCGCGCCCGTCGCCCCCGATCCGGCGGCCGCGGACCGCGCCGATGACGCCCTGCTCGGTCACGAGGAGGCGGCGGCCCTCCTCATCGGCCTCCAGGACCGCGGCACCCGGGACCGCGCGGCCGAGTGGATGGAAGGACCTGAGGCGCTCGGCGCGCTCAGGCTCTGGCGCACGCTCGCCCGGCGGTGCGTCGGCCCGTACGCGCACCACGCGGCGGCGCCGCTGGCGCTCGCCGGCTGGGTCGCCTGGTCCACCGGGGACGACCTGGAGGCGCGCGAGGCGCTGGCGATGTCCCTGGCCGCCGACCCGGACTACCTCTTCGCCCGGCTGCTGCACCAGGCGTGCAACGACGGTCTGAGCCCCGAGACGGTCCGGGAGTGCATTCGCCGGGAGGGAAGCCGCAGCCGCACCGCCGGCCCTGCCGAAGCGGCGCACGGCCCCCTCCCGGGAGCCACCGCCCCGGTCCTTCCGAGGTCCGTACGGACCGGGGCGGCGCTCCGCCGCGCCAAGGCGCGTCAGCGGGCGTCCGGGGGAGCACGCGGCCCGCTGCCCAGCGGTCCCCCCGCCCGTCCGAAGTCCCGCCCCCGCCCGACCGCCCGCCCCCGTCCGGTGCCCCGCACCGGCCCGGACCGCGCCGCCGGGCCGGGGGACGACCGGAGCGAATGAGCGGGGGAGGCCGGCCGGCGCGGGGGCCACCGGGCCCGGGTGCGGAGCCCTGCCGCCGCACCCCTTCCGGACCCCGGAAGGGGCGGCGGCGGGGCGAAAGGGATCTGTCAGGACCGTGGAAGGGAGTGTTTATCGTCAGGGAGACGACTATGATCACGGGCATGCCCCCCTACGACCCGTCAGCCTTCCCGCCCTTCGCCGTCACCGTCGACCTGGTGGTGCTGACCGTGCGACGCCACGCGCTGTGCGCGTTGGCGGTGCGACGGGGAGAGTCCCCGTTCCAGGGGCGCTGGGCGCTCCCCGGCGGCTTCGTGCGGGCCGACGAGGACCTGTCGGCCGCCGCGGCCCGCGAACTGGCGGAGGAGACCGGGCTGTCCGTCCACGACCCGTCCGATCCCACCCGGCCGCACGGCGCGCACCTCGAACAACTCGCCACCTACGGCGACCCCGAGCGGGACCCCCGCATGAGGGTGGTGAGCGTCGCCCATCTCGCCCTCGCCCCCGATCTGCCCGCACCCCGGGCGGGAGGGGACGCCAGCAACGCCCGGTGGGCACCGGTCGAGGAACTGCTCGCGCAGAGCGGTCCCGGCCGGGGGGACGAGCGGCCGGCCCCCCTGGCCTTCGACCACGCCCGCATCCTGGCCGACGGGGTCGAGCGGGCCCGCTCGAAGATCGAGTACTCCTCACTCGCCACCGCCTTCTGCTCGCCCGAGTTCACGGTGGGGGAACTGCGCAGGGTCTACGAGGCCGTCTGGGGCGTCGCCCTGGACCCGCGCAACTTCCACCGCAAGGTGACCGGGACGCCCGGGTTCCTCGTCCCCGCCGGCGGCACGACCACGCGCCAGGGCGGGCGGCCGGCGCAACTGTTCCGCGCCGGGGGCGCCACCCTCCTGAACCCGCCCATGCTGAGGCCGGAGGTCTGACGCACAGCCGGGACGCGGTCGGCACGGCGGCACCCCGGGAAGCCCGGCCCCGTCGACTCCCGCACTCCACAATGACCGAAAAGTCTTGTTCGTCGCGCTATCTTGCTCGGGTACCCAACACGTTCGTCCGCCCCGCCGTCGGGCGCGCGCCCCGCGGGCCGCCGAGCGGTCGTCCTCCCCCGGGAGAAGCGATGATCCAGGCCATCGGACTGACCAGCACACCGCACGACGGGGGGCGGACGCCGACCGTCGACAACGTCTCCTTCGAGGCGCCGACCGGTCGGATCACCGCGTTGCTCGGAGAGCCCGGAGCCGGCACGTCCACGGTGCTCCGCCTGCTCCTCGAACTCCAGCCGGGCCGCGGAGTCGGCCACTTCCGCGGCCGCCCCCTGCACCGCATCCCCGATCCCGCGCGCGAGGTGGGAGTGGTCCTGGGCGATGTCCCCGGTCACCCCGCCCGATCGGTGCGGGGCCACCTGAGGATGCTGTGCGCCGCCGCCGGAGCCAGCACCCGGCGCGCCGACGAGGTCCTGGAGGCCATGGGCCTGGACCGCTTGGGCGACGAACGACTCGGCCGCCTCTCGCGCGACACGGACCGCCGCCTCGCCCTCGCCTGCGCGCTGCTCGCCGATCCGCACACCCTGGTGCTCGACGCCCCGTCGAACGGACTTTCTCTTCCCGAACGCCGTTGGCTGCACGGCCTGTTGCGGACACACGCCTCTTGCGGCGGCACGGTCCTGTTCACCACGGATGACGCCAAGGAGGCCGCCCGCCACGCCGACCGCGTGGTCACGCTCGACGCCGGACGGGTCATCGCCGACCAGGAAACGGCCGACTTCGCGCGTACCCGGCTGCGCCCCCGCGTCGTCGTGCGCAGCCCGCAGGCCCTGCGGCTGGCCCAGCTCATCACCAAGGAGGCCAGGGCCGCTCGACGGCCGGTCGAGGTGCGGGCCGAGGACGGCAACCGCCTGGCCGTGTACGGAAGCGACTGCCCGGAGGTCGGCGAAGCCGCCTACCGGCACGGCATCCTCCTGCACCAACTCGCCGACGAGACCGCGGACGCAGGTACCCCCGACCCGCTCGGCCCGGCGGCGGAGCCGGTCGGTCCGCCAGCCGCCGAGCCGCCCCCGACGCCGACCGCCACCGGGAACACCGGTGAACCGGAGGACGCCTCGCCCCCCGCCTTCACGGCCGGCCCCCCTCGACCGCCGCTCCATCCGATCCGCTACGAGCTGCGCCGTGCCACCGGCATCGCCACCGGATACCGCACCTGCGCGGCGGCGCTCCTCACCTCGGCGGTGCTCGCCGTCGTCCTGGGCGGGATCGGCCACACGCCGCAGCCGAGACTGCTGGCCGGCTGGCCCGAGCAACTCCCCCTACCGCCGGCGGCCCTGGCCGCGGGCCTGCTCGGCGCGCTCGCCTTCGGGGACGAGTACCGCCACCCGGCGCTCGCGGCGCACCGCGGCACCGTGCCCCGCCGACTCGGACTGCTCGGTGCCAAGATGGCCGTCGCGGCGGTCACCGCCCTCGTCCTCGCCGTGGTCACCGCGGTCGGCGATGCGGCACTCCTGCACCTCCTCTACGGGCCGGACGTCGGCGGACTCCCCGAGCGGTGGGCGACGCTCACGGCGAGTTGGTTGGGGCTGGTCACCGGCTGCGCCTGGGCCGGTGTCCTCGCGGCGGGCCTGTTCAGATCGACGGCGGCGGGACTCGCGGCCGTTCTGGCCGTGCCGGTGCTGGTGGTCCCGCTGGTGCAGCGGGTGCTGTCGGGGCCTTCGGTGCGCTCCGTCGCGGGACTGCCGGCGCGACTGCACGAGTTCACGATGTGGCCCTTCGGGGCGGAGCGCTACCTCGCGGCGGCGTTCCGGGTGATCGCCCAACCGGTCGGGGGCGCCCTGGCCCTCTCGCTCACCGCGTTGCTGGGCGCGTACCTCCTCATCGTGGGCCGCAGCAGGGTGCGTTGACGCACTGGTCCGGCCCAATCGATCGCGGGGTGTGCAGGACTTCCCGGGGGACGTTCACTTCTTTCCGATAAGGCGTCAATTGCGAAGGGGTGAGCGATCACCCTTTCGTGTGCTTTTCACCAAAGACCTCAAGGCGTCCGGGGGCAAGGCCGACAAAGGATCCGTGAGTACCCTTGCGCACACCATGATGACCACCGCCCGCACCACGGAGTCCGGCCTGTCCGGGTCGGGCGGACTCGACCGTTACCCCTACCCCGAGACCTCCGTCCCGGATCGCGGAACTCCCGTCTGGGACGGTTCCGACCAGGAACTGGGGCGGGTCGGCAGGCGAGCGGCGGGCAGCCGCGGTCGCGGTCTGCACGGCCAACTCGTCCAACAGCTCGGCCAGATGATCGTTTCCGGTGATCTCGGTGCCGACCGTCCGCTCGTACCCGAGGAGATCGGGCAGCGCTTCGAGGTCTCCCGCACCGTGGTCCGGGAGTCCCTGCGCGTGCTGGAGGCCAAGGGACTGGTCAGCGCCCGCCCCAACGTCGGGACCCGGGTGCGGCCGGTCAGCGACTGGAACCTGCTGGACCCCGACATCATCGAATGGCGCGCCTTCGGACCCCAGCGGGATGACCAGCGCCGCGAACTGAACGAGCTGCGGTGGACCATCGACCCCCTGGCGGCCCGCCTCGCCGCCGGCCACGGCCGTGAAGACGTGCAGCAGCGGCTCACCGACATGGTCGAGATCATGGGCCACGCGCTCGGCCAGGGGGACACGGTCACCCTCGCCCGCGCGGACGCCGAGTTCCACGGCCTGCTGATCCAGGCCGCGGGCAACCGGATGCTGGAACACCTGTCGGGGATCGTCTCGGCGGCCCTCCAGGTGTCGGGCGGACCGGTCACCGGCTGTGACCGACCGCACGAAGGGGCCCTGGTCCACCACGCCCGCATCGTCGACGCGCTCGCCCAGGGGGACGGCGCCGCGGCCGAGGCCGCGATGCGTCAGTTGCTGACCGCCCACCCCGAGGTGGAGCGCGTCGTGCCGGCCCCGCGGGAGCACTGAGCCCGATCGTCACCCGTCGGAGGCGCCCGGCCCCGGGAGGACGTCGCGAACGGGGCTGCCCCGGCCGCGCCGGGCCGCTCGGCCGGGGCCCGGCGGGGAACCGTTCCCTCGTGCCCGAACGGGGTTCGGTGCCTCCGCGGGGAGCCCCGGGAGGCTCGCCCGGCCCGTACCGTCCGGGAACCCGGCGCGCCGGGACGGTCTCCGCGCCGGCGCCCGACCCGGGGCGGGCGGAGGCGCGTCGCCTTCCCGTCGCGCAACGGGGCGAGGATTCCGCTCCGGCGCGAACCGTCACGCGGAGTGCTTCCGGAGCGCCCCGGTCCCACCCGGGGCGCTCGTTCTGCCAGATCCGCGGCTTGATCGAGTGCGGTCATGTGAGATCGGGTTGAAGTAGCCGGTCGCACACCCCTGACCGATTCTGGTCGGGTCTAGCAGGCTTTGGGTAAGTACGGGGTGTGACTCGGGCCACGCAGATTGACCGTAACGCTCCTGGGGACTGTGCGATGACCTAAGAGGTGACAGTCGAGGAGGACGTGCGGCAGCCGTAGCCGGCGCTGCGATCTCCTGGACCCGAGCCCGCGCGTCGTCGACCCATCCCCAGTCGACGGTCGTCGGCACCCGTCCGTCGTGGACGGGGCCGGAAGCCGTTTTCCAACGTTCCGAGAGGTTGTTCGTGTCGGCCAGCACATCCCGTACGCTCCCGCCGGAGATCGCCGAGTCCGTCTCTGTCATGGCGCTCATCGAGCGGGGAAAGGCTGAGGGGCAGATCGCCGGCGATGACGTGCGTCGGGCCTTCGAAGCTGACCAGATTCCGGCCACTCAGTGGAAGAACGTACTGCGCAGCCTCAATCAGATCCTCGAGGAAGAGGGTGTGACGCTGATGGTCAGTGCCGCGGAGCCCAAGCGCACCCGAAAGAGCGTCGCAGCGAAGAGTCCGGCCAAGCGGACCGCGACCCGCACCGTCGCCGCCAAGACGGTCACCACCAAGAAGGCCGCTCCCTCGTCGGCTGCCGGCGCCACGGCCGCCGACGGGCCCGAGGCGGAGGCAGCCCCCGCCAAGAAGGCGGCGGCCAAGAAGACCACGGCCAAGAAGGCGGTCGCCAAGAAGACCGCCGCCAAGAAGACCACGGCCAAGCGGGCGACCACCAAGAAGGACGCCGACGAGGTCCTCGACGACGAGACGTCCGAGGAGACGACGGGCGTTCCCGGCAAGCCCGGTGACGAGCCCGCCGAGGACGGCAGCCAGGGCTTCGTCCTGTCCGACGAGGACGAGGACGACGCACCGGCCCAGCAGGTCGCCGCGGCCGGTGCCACCGCCGACCCGGTCAAGGACTACCTGAAGCAGATCGGCAAGGTCCCCCTCCTCAACGCCGAGCAGGAGGTGGAGCTGGCCAAGCGCATCGAGGCCGGGCTCTTCGCCGAGGACAAGCTGGCCAACGCCGACAAGCTGGCCCCCAAGCTCAAGCGCGAGCTGGAGATCATCGCCGAGGACGGCCGTCGCGCCAAGAACCACCTGCTGGAGGCCAACCTCCGCCTCGTGGTCTCGCTGGCCAAGCGCTACACCGGCCGCGGCATGCTCTTCCTGGACCTGATCCAGGAGGGCAACCTCGGTCTGATCCGCGCCGTCGAGAAGTTCGACTACACCAAGGGCTACAAGTTCTCCACGTACGCCACCTGGTGGATCCGTCAGGCGATCACCCGCGCCATGGCCGACCAGGCCCGCACCATCCGCATCCCGGTGCACATGGTCGAGGTCATCAACAAGCTGGCGCGCGTGCAGCGGCAGATGCTCCAGGACCTGGGCCGCGAGCCCACCCCGGAGGAGCTGGCCAAGGAACTCGACATGACCCCGGAGAAGGTCATCGAGGTCCAGAAGTACGGCCGCGAGCCCATCTCGCTGCACACCCCGCTCGGTGAGGACGGCGACAGCGAGTTCGGCGACCTGATCGAGGACTCCGAGGCCGTCGTACCGGCCGACGCCGTCAGCTTCACCCTCCTCCAAGAGCAGCTGCACTCGGTGCTCGACACCCTGTCGGAACGGGAGGCGGGCGTCGTCTCCATGCGCTTCGGCCTCACCGACGGTCAGCCGAAGACCCTGGACGAGATCGGCAAGGTCTACGGGGTCACCCGCGAGCGCATCCGCCAGATCGAGTCGAAGACCATGTCGAAGCTGCGTCACCCCTCGCGCTCCCAGGTCCTGCGCGACTACCTCGACTGATCGGCCGGTCCCGGCCACGGTCCGGAGGCCCGGCCCCCGACGGGGGCCGGGCCTCCGGCGTGCGGGTGCGGGACGACCCCGGCCGGCCGACGCTGGGTGGGTCACCGCACACCCCGAGTGAGGAGAGCGCATGCCCCGTCTCCGTGCCGGCACCCTGTCCGGTGCCCTGTTCCTGGCGGCCTTCGCCGCCGTACTGGCCCCGGCGGGCCCCGAGGAGGCGTCTGCGGACGGCTTCGTCGTCGGGGGGCATCCGGTCGCCGCGGCGGACAACCCGTGGGTGGTCGCCCTGTCCAGCCGTGACCGGTTCGGGGGTACCCGGGCCGGGCAGTTCTGCGGCGGGGTCGCGGTGGGGCCGACGACGGTGCTGACCGCCGCCCACTGCCTGGGGCCGGAGGCGCTGGGCACCGCACCGGGACCGGGCGACCTCTCCGTGATCGCGGGCCGCAGTGACCTCCGCGGCACGGAGGGCGTCGAGGTGCGGGTGCGGGACGTCCGGGTGAGCGCCCGCCACGACCGGACGACGAACGCGTGGGACGTGGGCGTGCTGACGCTCGTGGAGCCCCTGCCGGAGGGGTACGCCATCGAGGTCGCCGGACCAGGCGACCCGGCGTACGCGCCGGGCACCGCCGCCGCCGTCTACGGCTGGGGCGATGCCACGGGACGGGGCGACTACGCCTCCGCGCTGCGTTCCGGCCAGGTGCAGGTGCTGGCGGACGAGGTCTGCGGACGGGCCTACCCGGGCGGACCCGAAGGCCGGTACCTGGCCGAAACGATGCTCTGCGCCGGGGCGCCGCACGGCGGGCGGGACGCCTGCCAGGGCGACAGCGGCGGGCCGCTGGTGGCGCGGGGGAAGGTGATCGGACTGGTGTCGTGGGGGAGCGGGTGCGGTCGTGCCGGCAGTCCGGGCGTCTACACCCGGCTGTCGGCGGTGGTGACGGGGCCGGAGCCCGCGGCCATGGCTCCCGAGGACTCCGCGGACGACTGAGCCCGCCTTGGCCCGGGCCCGGGCCAAGGAGAACGGGCGGGCCCCGTCGTGCGGGGACCGCCCGGTTCGCCGGCCGGGGCCGGTGCTGGCTCGTCGTGGATGCGAAGTGTCAGCGTTCCTCGGCCTCGGCCGAGGCCGGGACGGCGTTCAAACGCTCCGTCTCGTCCTGTATCTCAGCGGCGATCTTCTTGAGTTCCGGCTCGAACTTACGACCGTGGTGGGCGCAGAAGAGCAGTTCACCGCCGCTCAACAGGACCACGCGGAGGTAAGCCTGGGCGCCGCAACGATCGCAGCGGTCAGCGGCCGTCAGCGGGCTCGCGGGGGTCAGAACAGTAGTCACGTCGCCTCTTCTCTAGCTCGACGAGCTGTCGTACCAGGGTCAACATCCAACCAGGCCGAAAACGTTCCCGCTCGCGGCTTCTCCCCGAAAAAATCTTTCCGATCCCTCCGGGGCGGCTGTCTGCTGCCGGGTGGCGGCGAATGTGCCGTATTGCGTGTCTTCGTGTCGTACGGGTTCGCGCTGTTGTCCGGTTCGGTCCTCGCCGGCTGTTGCCGGTTGTTCATGAGGACGTGCCCGGAGCCTAAATGGTTCATGCCTGGAAGGGAACGTGATGTGTGCTTCACCCCATCGGGGAATCGAACGGGCGTGCGATCGTGGACTAGGCTGATGGCGTGTGCGGGTGGCGTGACACACGGCTCCACCAGGGCTCGGTACCCTCTGAGCGGCTACCGAAGCCGGGGCCCACCCCCACGGGCCCCATCTGAAATTCAGCGAGGAGCGAACCGCGTGACCGCCGAGACGTCCGTGCCGTCCACTGCGCTGCTGACCGCGACAGACGACGGTTCCAACTACACCGCGCGGCACCTGCTCGTCCTGGAGGGCCTGGAGGCGGTGCGCAAGCGGCCCGGCATGTACATCGGGTCGACGGACAGCCGCGGCCTGATGCACTGCCTCTGGGAGATCATCGACAACTCGGTCGACGAGGCCCTCGGCGGGTACTGCGACCACATCGACGTCGTCCTGCACGACGACGGCTCGGTCGAGGTGCGGGACAACGGTCGGGGCATCCCGGTCGACATCGAGCCCAAGACGGGCCTGTCCGGCGTCGAGGTCGTGTTGACCAAGCTCCACGCGGGCGGCAAGTTCGGCGGCGGTGCCTACGCCGCCTCCGGCGGTCTGCACGGGGTCGGCGCCTCGGTGGTCAACGCTCTGTCCGCGCGGCTGGACGTGGAGGTCGACCTCGGCGGGAACACCCACGCGATCAGCTTCCGGCGAGGGGTGCCCGGAGCCTTCGCCGGCGCCGGCCCGGAGGCGTCCTTCGACGCCGCGAGCGGCCTGCGCAAGGGCAAGCGCGTCCCCAAGACGCGCACCGGCACCCGGGTGCGGTACTGGGCCGACCGGCAGATCTTCCTCAAGGACGCCAAGCTCAACCTGGAGACGCTCCACCAGCGCGCGCGTCAGACGGCGTTCCTGGTGCCCGGGCTCACGATCGTGGTCCGGGACGAGTACGGCCTGGGCGAGGGCGGCAGCAAGGGCGAGGAGTCCTTCCGCTTCGACGGCGGCATCAGCGAGTTCTGCGAGTACCTGGCCACCGACAAGGCCGTCTGCGACGTCCTGCGCTTCTCCGGCCAGGGCACCTTCAAGGAGACCGTGCCCGTCCTCGACGACCGGGGGCAGATGGTGCCCACCGAGGTCACCCGGGAACTGGGCGTGGACGTGGCGTTGCGCTGGGGCACCGGTTACGACACCAGGGTGCGGTCGTTCGTGAACATCATCGCCACGCCCAAGGGCGGCACCCACGTCACCGGCTTCGAACGCTCCGTGACCAAGACCGTGAACGAGGTCCTGCGCGCCCAGAAGCTGCTCCGGGTCGCTGAGGACGACGTGGTCAAGGACGACGCCCTGGAGGGCCTCACGGCGGTCGTCACGGTCCGGCTGGCCGAGCCCCAGTTCGAGGGGCAGACCAAGGAGGTGCTCGGCACCTCCGCGGCCAACCGCATCGTCGCCGCCGTGGTCGCCAAGGAACTCAAGGCGTTCCTGACCGCCACCAAGCGGGACGCCAAGGCGCAGGCCCGGGCGGTCATGGACAAGGTCGTCGCCGCCGCCCGCACCCGCATCGCGGCGCGCCAGCACAAGGACGCGCAGCGCCGGAAGACCGCCCTGGAATCGTCCTCGCTGCCGGCCAAGCTCGCGGACTGCCGCAGCGACGACGTGGAGCGCAGCGAGTTGTTCATCGTGGAGGGGGACTCCGCGCTCGGTACGGCGAAGCTGGCCCGCAACTCCGAGTTCCAGGCCCTGTTGCCGATCCGCGGCAAGATCCTCAACGTTCAGAAGTCCTCGGTCTCGGACATGCTGAAGAACGCCGAGTGCGGTGCGATCATCCAGGTCATAGGGGCGGGATCGGGACGGACCTTCGATCTGGACGCGGCCCGCTACGGCAAGATCATCCTGCTGGTGGACGCCGATGTCGACGGCGCCCACATCCGGTGCCTGCTGCTGACGCTGTTCCAGCGGTACATGCGCCCCATGGTGGAGGCGGGCCGGGTCTTCGCGGCCGTTCCGCCGCTGCACCGGATCGAACTGATCCAGCCCAAGCGGGGCCAGGACAAGTACGTCTACACGTACTCGGACCGGGAACTGCGCGAGACGCTGCTGGAGTTCCGGCGCAAGAACGTCCGCTACAAGGACGCCATCCAGCGCTACAAGGGCCTCGGGGAGATGGACGCCGACCAACTGGCCGAGACCACCATGGACCCGCGGTACCGCACCCTGCGCAGGATCAACATCGCCGACCTCGACGCCGCCGAGCAGGTGTTCGACTTGCTGATGGGCAACGAGGTGGCGCCCCGCAAGGAGTTCATCACCAGTTCCGCGGCGACCCTCGACCGTTCGCGCATCGACGCCTGACGCCGTCCGCGGCGACCCCCGGCCCCGCCGCCCGTCGGGCGGCGGGGCCGGGGGTCCTCAGCGTTCGGAGCCGCGGGGGGACACCCAGGCGTAGCGGTGCTCGGGCCGGCCCGTGTCCCCGTACCGCAGGGTCAGTTGGAGCCGGCCGGCCTGCTCCAGGTGGCGCAGGTAACGCTGGGCGGTGGAGCGGCTGAGTCCGGTCTGGGCGGCCACCTCGTGTGCGGAGAGCGGCTGTGCGGCGCGGTGCAGCACCCCGCATATCAGGTCGGTCGTCGGCACCGAGTGCCCGCTCGGCAATCCCTGGGGCGGCGTCGCGGAGGTGGTCCGCAGGGCGCCGAAGATCCGGTCCACCTGTTCCTGGCCGGCCATTCCGCTGCCGCCGACGCGGTCCACCGTGCGGCGTAGGGCCGCGTACGCCTCCAGACGACTGCGCAGCGCGTCGAAGGTGAAGGGCTTCACCAGGTAGTGCAGGGCGCCCAGACGCATGGCGTCCTGCACGGTGGTGACGTCGCTCGCGGCCGTGATCATGATCACATCGGTGCGGTGGCCGAGTTGACGCATGTGCTGGACGAGGGAGAGTCCGGTCCGGTCGGGCAGGTAGTGGTCGAGCAGGACGAGATCGATCTCCTCCCGCGCCACGGCGGCGAGGGCCTGGGAGGCGTCGTGGGCGCGACCGACCACGCGGAACCCCGGGACCTTGGCCACGTAGCGGGCGTTGATCTCTGCGACGCGGAAGTCGTCGTCCACGACCAGGACGTCAATCATCGACCGGGCCTTTCTGGTTAAGCCCATGGTGAGGCTTCGTTGTTCTAGCGCGCGCAAAACGAGCACAACAGGGTTTTGCAATCAGAAGATGGGCCAGCGCGCACAAGGATCGCACTGCGGCGCACATCCCACTTAGCGTGCCGGCCCATGAGCACAGATAACCAGTCCGCGGGCGGTCGGTGACCCGCCCGCGGCGGTTCGGCACCGTGCACTGAGCCGGTCCACCGAACCGTACGGGAACGACCCTCCCGGACGGCGCACCCCGCCCGGGCTGCCCGCCGCCCCCGCCCCGTCGCCACGAACCCCCGCCAGAACCCCTGTACGCCCCGCTGAAGGCCCGGCGGCCCCTCCCGCTCCCCCGGGGCGGGTCGCCGCACCCCCGGCCCCTGACGCGCCCTTCGGGGCCGTCGGGAAGAGACCCCCACGAGGACGTGATGCACATGCGGGACAGCGGTAGGTGGGTGTCGGCCGTCGGCGCGGGGGCGATGGCGCTGGGCGCGCTGGTGGGACTGTCCCTGGTGAGCGGGGGGCCGGGCGGTGACGGTCCCGGGGTGGAGAACGTCCCGTCCCGCACCGAGACGACGGTCAACGAGGCCGAGGACGGCAACCCGCCGGCCGGGCACCGCCCGGAGCGCGCCCTGCCCGGCGAGTTCCGCACCGCCACGGCGGCGGCCCTCCGACCGGCCGGCGCCCCCGGCGGCGGGTGAACCCCCACCACCCGCCGCCGGGGCCGTCACCGACCGCGGTGCCGCCCCGACGGGCCCGGCCGGACCGGAGCCCCCCAGAACCGCACACAGACCAAGGGCTGCCCCCGGCCCTTCCAGGTGAGCCCCCGCGCACTTCCCCCGCCGCGCGGGGGCTCACGCACGCGTGACCCAGGCGTAGCGGTGCTCGGGGCGCCCCGTCTCCCCGTACTTGAGGCTCAGCCGCACCCGCCCCGCCCGCTCCAGCAGCTTCAGGTAGCGCTGTGCCGTCTGCCGGCTCAACCGGGTGCGGTCCGCCAACTCCTGGGCGGATACCGGGCCCTCGGCGGACAGCAGCGCCTTGCGCACCAACTCGGCCGTGGTGGGGGAGTGGCCCTTGGGCAGGGCGGGCTCCCCGCGCACCGCGAGCGCGCCGAAGATCCGGTCGACCTCCGCCTGCTCGGCCTCGCCGCCGCCGCGCAGGGTGAGCTGGAGCGCCGCGTAGGCCTCCAGCTTGCTCCGCAGTCCGGAGAACGCGAACGGCTTCACCAGGTACTGGAGCGCGCCGAGGCGCATCGCGGCCTGGACGGTGCCCACGTCCCGGGCAGCCGTCACCATGATCACGTCGGTCTGGTGGCCGCGCTCGCGCAGCCGGCGCACCACGTCGAGGCCGGTCTCGTCGGGGAGGTAGTGGTCGAGCAGGACGAGGTCGACCTTGCCGTGCTCCACCTGCGCCAGGGCCTCGGCCGCGTTGTACGCCTTGGCCGCCACGCGGAAGCCGGTGATCTTCTCGACGTACGCCGCGTTCACGTCCGCCACGCGGACGTCGTCGTCGACGACCAGGACCTCGATCACCGGGCCTCCTCGGTGTTCGTCAGTTGGTTCGCCAGTTCCTCGCCGGTCAGCGCCTCCGGCAGCCGCACGGTGAACTCCGCGCCGCCGTCCGGGGACTCGCCCACCTCCGCGCCCCCGCCCTCGCGCTCGGCCAGCCGGCGCACCAGCGCCAGACCGATGCCGCGCTTGCCGCGCGCCGGGACCTTCTTGGTGGTCCATCCCTCCAGGAAGATGGTCTCCCGTTGCTCCGGCGGCACCCCGGGGCCGCTGTCCCGCACCCGCAGCACCGCCGTGCGCCCCTCGGCCCGCAGTTCGACCACCACCCGGGCGTCCGGCGACCCCGAGGAGGCGTCCAGGGCGTTGTCCACGAGGTTGCCGACGATGGTGACCAGCCCGCGCGGATCGACCAGCAGGTCGGGGAGGTAGCTGTCCGGGGAGACGGCGAGCGAGACGCCGCGCTCGGCCGCGACCGTCGCCTTGCCGACGAGGAGGGCGGCGAGCAACGGGTCGTGGATCTTCTCGGTGATCTGCTCCGCGGTGACCCGGTGGGCGCCCGCGACCTCGCCGACGAACTCGACGGCCTCCTGGTACATCTCCAGCTCCAGCAGGCCGAGCAGGGTGTGCATCCGGTTGGCGTGCTCGTGGTCCTGCGCCCGCAGGGCGTCGATCAGACCGCGCGTGGAGTCCAGCTCCCGGCCCAGTTGCTCCAGTTCGGTGCGGTCCCGGAGGGTGGCGACGGCGCCTCCGTCGTCGGTGGGCATCCGGTTCGCGATCAGCACCCGCAGCCCCCGGACCGTGACCAGGTCGGTGCCGGTGACCCGGCCGGCCAGGACGTCGGTGGTGCGGCCCGGTCCCAACGCCGCGTCCAGGGACCGGCCCACCGCGCTGGTGCCGAGGTTCAGCAGCCGGCTCGCCTCGTCGTTCAGCAGCCGGATGCGGCCGTTGCGGTCGAGCGCCACCACGCCCTCGCGGATGCCGTGCAGCATGGCCTCGCGCTCGGCCAGCAGCGCGGAGATGTCGGAGAAGGCGAGGTCCCGGGTCTGCCGCTGCACCCGGCGGGAGATCAGGTACGCGGCGAGCGCGCCCACGGCCATCGCCCCGCCCGCGTAGGCCAGCAGGCTGGGGATGGTGTGGATGAGCCGGGCGCGCACGCTGTCGTACTCGATGCCGACCGACACCGCGCCGATGATCGTGCCGTGGGCGTCGCGCAACGGCACCTTCCCGCGGGCGGAGCGCCCGAGGGTGCCGTTGTCGATCTCCATGATCTCGTCGCCCGACAGCGGGACGCTGGGGTCCGTGGAGACCACCTGGCCGATCTGGCGGGGGTCGGTGTGCGACCAGCGCACCCCGTCCGTGTTCATGATGACGATGTACTCGGCACCGCTGGCCCGCCGGATGCGCTCCGCGACGTCCTGGACCGGCCCGCCGGGGGTCGGGACGGACGCCGTCATGTCCCGGGCGATCTGGGGCTGCGCGGCGGTCGTCTGGGCGATGGACAGCGCGCGGCGCATCGCCTGGTCGTCGAGCTGGTCGCTGAGCGGCGCCAGGAACAGCCCCGTGGCCAGCACGGCGACGCCGGCGGCGATCGCCAGCTGCATCAGGAGCACCTGCGAGAACACCCGCCGGGGCAGGCCGAGCCGCAGGCGGCGCGTGGGGGGAGACGAGCTCATGTGTACGAACGGTACGGGGCCCGGGGGCCTCGGCCGTAGTCCCTGTGGTGGGGATCTCGTGACGGCGAACGGGGAATGACGCTCCGTGCCGGAGGGGTCACGGTCCCGACGGCACGGGCCCTCCGGCAACGGCACGGACGGCGATCACGTCCATACGCGCCGGGGTCGCCGCGGACCCGCCGCAACTCTCCGGCCGGGGCGGCAGCGAGGCGCCCCGGGCGACCGTCACCCGCCAACTCCGCCCGTCGACGTGGGACACGGTCACCTCCCAGCGGGGCGCCTCCCCTTCGGTCCGCACCACCTCCAGGACGTCCGCGGCCTCCTCCCGCACCGCTCGGCGCACCGCCAACTCGGCGGCCTGGCCGGGTCGCTCCCACGCCGAACCGCCCCGACAGCCCTCGGTGACGATCCGCCCCCGCTCGACCGCCGTCAGGACCTCCTTCAACAGCGGCGCGTCCGCCCTGCCGTACGCGTATCCGTACGGCAGGACCAGGGCCGTCGGCGAGAAGCGGTGCCCCCCGAGGTGGGTGACCTCCCAGACGCCCGGGGTGCCGGAGGCGGCCAGTTCGTGCGCGAGCGGTCGGCCGCGCAGCGCGCAACAGCGGTCGCGCTTGCCGTTGGTGCACACCAGCACCAGCGGGGCGCCCCGGTGCGCACCGGCACCGGTGTGCAGGTCGAACCCGTGCGGGTCGCCGGCGCCGAGCGCCGTGAAGTCGAGGTCGAGCAGCCGGGCCGGGTCGCCGTCCGGGGCCTCCCGCACCCAGCCGGCACCGGGCACGGTGTGCGCGGCGTACATCCGGCGCCGCCCCGCCCGGTGCCGGTCGGCGTGCCGCCCCGGCCGGCGGATCAGGGCGACCCGCACCCCGGTGCCGCGGGCGGCGGCCTCCAGCGCCCCGCCGATCCCGGGGTCCAGACGGCTCTGGGTGAGGGCCTTGGCCCCCCACGGGCCGGGCTGCTCGATCAGCAGCCAGGTCCGGGCGGTGGCCGCGGTCCCGGCCAGGGGCTCGCCGAAGCCCTGCGAGGCACTCGTGCACGTACTCACGCAGGCGAGCCTAACCCGGTGTACCGGAACTCCCCGTTCCGCGGGGTTGCCGCGGCGGTCGGAGCCCCCGCCGGACCCTCGTATCCTGGTCCCCGGCCCGCCCCTCCGGGCGCGGGCCGGGACGGTCCAGCCCAGGGGAGAGGTCGCGCCGTGGCGCAGCAGCAGGTTCCGGTCGTCGTGCTCGCGGGTTTCCTCGGCGCCGGGAAGACCACCGTGCTCAACCACCTGCTGCACAGCAGCCGGGGGAGCCGGATCGGGGCGATCGTCAACGACTTCGGGTCCATCGAGATCGACGCCATGGCGGTCGCCGGCCAACTCGGCGACTCCACCGTCTCCCTGGGCAACGGCTGTCTGTGCTGCGCCGTCGACGCCGGCGAACTGGACACCTACCTCGACCGGCTGACCCGTCCCGAGGCACGGATCGACCTCGTCGTCATCGAGGCCAGCGGACTCGCCGAACCGCAGGAACTGGTCCGCATGCTCCTGGCGAGCGAGAACCCGCACATCGTGTACGGGGGCCTGGTGGAGGTCGTCGACGCCGTCGAGTTCGACGCCACCCGCCTCCGTCACCCCGAGGTGGACCGGCACCTGGGCATCGCCGACCTGGTGGTGGTCAACAAGGCCGACCGGGTCCCGCCGGCGCAGCTGCACCGGGTGCGGGAGACGGTGACGGGGCTGGTCGACCGGGCCGCCGTGGTCAGCGTGGCCCACGGCCGCATCGACCCCGAACTCCTCTTCGACCGCAAGGCCGTGGCGGAACGGGTGGGCCAGCTCTCCTTCGACGACCTGGCCGCCGGCACGGCCGGAGCCGAAGCCCCCGGGCACGGACACCTGCACGACGGCTACGGGACCGTGGCGTTCCGGTCCGCCCGGGCGCTGCACCCGCGCCGGCTGATGGACGTCCTGAACGGACGGCCCGAGGGGCTCTACCGCATCAAGGGGTACGTCGACTTCGGCACCGTCGACCCGGACCACCGCTACGCGGTGCACGCCGTCGGCCGCTTCCTGCGCTTCTACCCCGAGCCCTGGCCCGTCGACGAGGAGCGCACCACCGGCCTCGTCCTCATCGGGACGGAACTCGACGCCGAGGCGCTCACCGCACGACTGGACGCCTGCCGGATCGCCCCCGACGAGGAGCCGCCCGCCGAGCACGCCCTGTGGGGCGTGCTGCGGTACGTCCCCGGGCCCCTCGACCCGGACGAGGGCAGCCCGTACCCGGTCGAGGAACCCGAGGTCCCCGACCGGGTCTGACGCCGGCCGTCACACCGGGCCGGCCACCACGGCGACGGGCTTGCCCAGCGCCACCCCCGAACCGTCCCGGCGCGGGTCGATCTCCGGAAGCTCCACGGGGGCGCCGCTGCGCTGCGCGGCCCGGGCGGGCGCCGGGCCGGCCCAGGCGAAGGCCAGACAGTCCTCGCCCTTCAGGAACCGCTGGCAGCGCACCCCGCCGGTGGCCCTGCCCTTGCGGGGGTACTGGTCGAACGGGGTCAGCTTGGCCGTCGTCTGCACCGAGTCGTCCAGCGTGCCGCGCGAGCCGGCCACCGTGAAGACCAGCGCGTCGGCCGCCGGGTCGACCGCGGCGAAGGAGATCACCTTGGCGCCCTCGGTGAGCTTGATGCCGGCCATGCCGCCCGCGGGCCGGCCCTGCGGACGCACCTGGGCCGCCGGGAACCGCAGCAGCTGGGCGTCGTCCGTGACGAAGACCAGGTCCTCCTCGCCGGTGCGCAGCTCGACGCCGCCCACGATCCGGTCGCCCTCGCGCAGCGCGATGACCTCCAGCTCCTCCTTGTTGGACGGGTAGTCGGGCACCACCCGTTTGACGACGCCCTGTTCCGTGCCGAGCGCGAGGCCCGGCGAGGACTCGTCCAGGGTGGTCAGGCAGACCACCCGCTCGTCACCCTCCAGCGTCAGGAACTCGGCCAGCGCGGCTCCGCCGGAGAGCACCGGGGCCGCCGCCGTGTCCGGGAGCTGGGGCAGGTCGATCACCGACAGCCGCAACAGCCGCCCGGTGGAGGTCACCGCGCCCACCTCGCCGCGCGCGGTGGCGGGCACCGCCGACACGATCACGTCGTGCTTGGCGCGGCGCCCCCCCTCCGCGGCGAACGGCTCGGCGGTCGCGGTGCGGGCCAGCAGGCCGGTGGAGGAGAGCAGCACCCGGCACGGGTCGTCGGCCACCTGGAGCGGCACCGCGGCGGCCGGGGCGCTGCCCGCGGACTCCAACAGCACGGTGCGCCGCGGGGTGCCGAACTTCTTGGCGACCGAGGCCAGCTCGCCCGAGACCATCTTGCGCAGCTCGGCGTCGGACTCCAGGACGCGCGTCAGCTCCGCGATCTCCCCGGTCAGCCGGTCCCGCTCGGACTCCAGCTCGACCCGGTCGAACTTGGTCAGGCGGCGCAGCGGCGTGTCCAGGATGTACTGGGTCTGCACCTCGCTCAGCGAGAAGCGCTCGATCAGCCGCTCCTTGGCCTGGGCGCTGTTGTCGCTGGAGCGGATGACCCGGATGACCTCGTCGATGTCGACGAGCGCCACCAGCAGGCCCTCCACCAGGTGCAGCCGGTCGCGCCGCTTGGTGCGCCGGAACTCGCTGCGCCGGCGCACCACCGTGAACCGGTGGTCGAGGTAGACCTCCAGCAGCTCCTTCAGCCCCAGGGTGAGCGGCTGGCCGTCCACCAGGGCGACGTTGTTGATGCCGAAGGACTCCTCCATCGGCGTCAGCTTGTAGAGGTGCTCCAGCACCGCTTCCGGGACGAAGCCGTTCTTGATCTCGATGACCAGCCGCAGCCCGTGCTCGCGGTCGGTGAGGTCCTTGACGTCGGCGATGCCCTGGAGCTTCTTGGAGCCGACCAGGTCCTTGATCTTCGAGATGACCTTCTCGGGGCCGACCGAGAACGGCAGTTCCGTCACCACCAGGCCCTTGCGCCGGGCGGTCACCGGCTCCACCGACACCGTCGCGCGGATCTTGAAGGTGCCCCGGCCGCTCTCGTAGGCGTCCCGGATGCCCGAGAGGCCCACCACCCGGCCGCCGGTCGGCAGGTCGGGGCCCGGCACGTACTTCATCAGCGCGTCCAGGTCGGCGCCCGGGTGGCGGATCAGATGGCGGGCGGCGGCGATGACCTCCCCCAGGTTGTGCGGCGGCATGTTGGTGGCCATGCCGACCGCGATCCCCGAGGAGCCGTTGACCAGGAGGTTCGGATAGGCGGCCGGCAGGGCCACCGGCTCCTGCTCCTGGCCGTCGTAGTTGGGTGCGAAGTCGACGGTGTCCTCGTCGATCGACTCCGTCATCAGGGAGGTCGCGTCCGCCATCCGGCACTCGGTGTACCGCATGGCCGCGGGCGGGTCGTCGTTGCCCAGGGAACCGAAGTTCCCGTGCCCGTCGACCAGGGGCACCCGCATGGAGAAGGGCTGCGCCATGCGCACCAGCGCGTCGTAGATCGACGCGTCGCCGTGCGGGTGCAGCTTGCCCATCACCTCGCCGACGACCCGGGCGCACTTCACGTAGCCGCGTTCGGGGCGCAGGCCCATCTCGTTCATCTGGTAGACGATCCGGCGCTGGACGGGCTTCATGCCGTCCCGGGCGTCGGGCAGGGCGCGCGAGTAGATGACCGAGTAGGCGTACTCGAGGAAGGAGCCCTGCATCTCGTCGACGACGTCGATGTCGAGGATCCTCTCCTCGAAGTCGTCGGGCGGCGGGGTCTTCGTGCTGCGGCGGGCCATCGCTGCTGCGGCTCCTCACAGTGTGTGCCAGGGCAGGAAACGGGATAACGGATGCCGACCATTGTGGCCCGGCGGACTGACAGCGCCGACCGCGACCCGTCCGCCGGTTCGCCGAGGTGCTCGCTCTCGGCGTAGCGGGGCCGGGAACTCCTCCACCCGTCAGCGCGCTTGCATACAGTGGCAGGACGGTAGGACGACTTCCAGTTTTCCGCGATCGAAGGGACGTACATGCCCATGGGTCACACGGCCACGCAGGCCGGCTCCGGCGGCCTGACAGCAACGGAACACCGCCTGGCCAACGGCCTGCGCGTGGTGCTCTCCGAGGACCACCTGACCCCGGTCGCCGCGGTCTGCCTGTGGTACGACGTGGGTTCGCGCCACGAAGTCAAGGGCCGTACCGGTCTGGCTCACCTCTTCGAGCACCTGATGTTCCAGGGGTCGAAGCAGGTACCGGGCAACGGCCACTTCGAACTGGTGCAGGGCGCCGGCGGCTCCCTCAACGGCACCACCAGCTTCGAACGGACCAACTACTTCGAGACCATGCCCGCGCACCAGCTGGAGCTGGCGCTGTGGCTGGAGGCCGACCGGATGGGCTCGCTGCTCGCCGCGCTCGACCTGGAATCCCTCGACAACCAGCGCGCCGTGGTCAAGAACGAGCGCCGCCAGCGCTACGACAACGTCCCCTACGGCACCGCCTTCGAGAAGCTCACCGCCCTCGCCTTCCCGGACGGCCACCCGTACCACCACACCCCGATCGGCTCGATGGCCGACCTGGACGCGGCGACGCTGGAGGACGCGCGGGACTTCTTCCGCACCTACTACGCGCCCAACAACGCGGTGCTCTCCGTGGTCGGCGACATCGACCCGGAGCGGACGCTCGCCTGGATCGAGAAGTACTTCGGCTCCATCCCCGGGCACGACGGCAAGCCCGCCCCGCGCGACGGAGCGCTGCCCGAGGTCATCGGCGGGGAACTGCGCCAGCTCGTCGAGGAGGAGGTGCCCTCCCGCGCGCTGATGGCCGCCTACCGGCTCCCGGAGGACGGCACCCGCGCGGCCGACGCGGCCGACCTGGCGCTCACCGTCCTCGGCGGCGGCGAGTCCTCCCGCATCTACAACCGGCTGGTCCGCCGCGACCGCACCGCGGTCGGCGCCGGCTTCGGGCTGCTCCGCCTGGCCGGCGCGCCCTCGCTGGGCTGGCTGGACGTGAAGACCTCCGCCGGCGTCGAGGTCCCCGAGATCGAGGCCGCCGTGGACGAGGAACTGGCCCGGTTCGCCGCCCAGGGCCCCACGCCCGAGGAGATGGAACGGGCCCAGGCCCAGTTGGAGCGCGAGTGGCTGGACCGGCTCGGCACCGTCGCCGGCCGCGCCGACGAACTGTGCCGGTACGCGGTCCTGTTCGGTGACCCCCAGCTCGCCCTCACCGCCGTCCAGCGGGTGCTGGACGTCACCGCGGAGGAGGTGCGGGAGGTGGCCGCGGCGCGACTGCGGCCCGACAACCGCGCGGTGCTCGTCTACGAACCGCTGGAGCAGCCGCAGGCCGACGCCGACGAGAACGCAGACGAGGAGGCGGCCAAGTGACCACCGCCGAACCCACCGTGACCATGGACTTCCACCCCCGGCCGCAGGCCGGCACGGCCCGCCCCTGGGCCTTCCCCGAGCCCACCCGGCACACCCTCGGCAACGGTCTGACCGTGCTGCGCTGCGACCGTCCGGGCCAGCAGGTCGTCGCCGTGGAGGTCCTGCTGGACAGCCCGCTGGACGCCGAACCGGCCGGCCTCGACGGCGTCGCCACCATCATGGCCCGGGCGTTCTCCGAGGGCACCGACAAGCACTCCGCCGAGGAGTTCGCCGCCGAGCTGGAGCGCTGCGGCGCCACCCTGGACGCCCACGCCGACCACCCCTGCGTGCGGATCTCCCTCGAAGTGCCCGCCTCCCGGCTGGCGAAGGCCCTCGGGCTCCTCGCCGACGCCCTGCGCGCCCCGGCCTTCGCCGACAGCGAGGTCGAGCGGCTGGTCCGCAACCGCCTCGACGAGATTCCGCACGAGGCCGCCAACCCGTCCCGCCGCGCGGCCAAGGAGCTGTACCGCCAGCTCTTCCCCGCCGAGGCGCGGATGTCCCGGCCGCGCCAGGGCACCGAGGAGACCGTGGCGGCGATCGACGCGGCGGCCGTCCGCGCCTTCTACGAGAAGCACGTGCGCCCCGCCACCACCACGGCCGTCGTCGTCGGCGACCTCGCCGGCCTGGACGTGGAGGGACTCCTCGCCGACACCCTCGGCGCCTGGACCGGCAGTCCCTCGGCCCCCCGGGTCGTTCCGCCGGTGACCGCCGACGACACCGGGCGGGTGTTCATCGTGGACCGCCCCGGCGCGGTGCAGACGCAGCTGCTCATCGGTCGGATCGGGGCCGACCGGCACGACCGGGTGTGGCCCGCGCAGGTGCTGGGCACCTACTGCCTGGGCGGCACCCTCACCTCGCGGCTGGACCGCGTGCTGCGCGAGGAGAAGGGCTACACCTACGGGGTGCGGGCCTTCGGCCAGGTGCTGCGCTCCACCTCGGAGGGCACCGGGGCGGCGATGCTCGCCATCTCCGGCTCCGTCGACACCGAGTCCACCGGGCCCGCGCTGACGGACCTGTGGACGGTGTTGCGCACCCTCGCCGCGGAAGGGCTCACGGACGCGGAGCGGGACGTGGCCGTGCAGAACCTGGTGGGGGTCGCCCCGTTGAAGTACGAGACGGCCGCGGCCGTCGCGGGCACCCTCGCCGACCAGGTCGAGCAGGGGCTCCCCGACGACTACCAGGGGCAGCTGTACCAGCGCCTGGCTGCCACCGGCACCGTGGAGGCGACGGCGGCCGCGGTGAACGCCTTCCCGGTGGACCGGCTGGTGACGGTCCTGGTGGGTGACGCGGCGCAGATCGAGGAGCCCGTGCGCGCCCTGGGCATCGGCGAGGTCACGGTCGTCACCGGCTGACCGCGTGCGGGCCCGCGGACCCTTGAGGCCCGCGGGCCCGCACGGCGGCTCAACGCTCGCTCGGCAGTTGCTCGGTGCGGTGACGACCACCCGGGCGGGGGCGGCGTCGAACGGCGGGCGCAGCCGGTGACCGAGCGGATGGCGGCTCAGGCGGTACCGGGCGAAGGCGGATTCCCGCCCGTCCGCCGTCTCCGCGCGCCGCGGACACCGGACGGCAGGGGCCATGGCCGTACCGGCGCGACGCGCTCGGGACCGTACCCCGCGAGGGGGCCCGTCTTGTCGTTCCGTCAGGAGTGCGGTGTGGGACGGATGTCCCGAAAGGGCGGGAGGTTGCGGTCCGCGGTGTGGCGTGCGCTACAAAACGGCCGTTCCGTTTGTCGTACCGAAGATCCTCCCCGTAGCGTCGGGGCGGCTGTCCGTCGTGCGGTACGCCGCAGTCGCGGCACCGGACAGTCATCGCCGAGTCCCCGTACGGTGCGAGCCAGGGGAGCCGGGGACCCGATCCGTCCCTGGGGTGAATCGGACGCCCGTCGCCACGCGGAGGGGGCCCGTAGGAGACCTTCCTGCTCCGAACCCGTCAGCTAACCCGGTAGGCGAGAGGGAAGGAAAGGACAGCCACTTCATGGCGTTCACCCGTGCCACCGGTAAGCACCGTCGCCCCACGCGCATCTCGCGGACCACCGCGAACGTCGCCGGCGTCGCCACCCTCACCACGACCGGTGTCATCGGTACCCTCGCTTCACCGGCCCTGGCCGCCCAGGAGCCGTCCCCGCTGGAGGACACGGGCCTCACCAAGACGGTGTCCATCGGCGACGCCGTCGCCGACGAGATCGACGCCCAGGCCGCCGCCCAGCAGATCGCCGCCGACGAGGCCGCCGCCATGGAACTGGCCGAGGCGGAGGCCAAGCTGCGGGCCGCCGAGCAGAAGCGGCAGGCCGAGGCCGAGGCGGCGAAGGAGCGCGAGGCCCAGGAGCGCGCCGCCCGCGAGGCCGAGCGCAAGCGCCTCAACACCTACGTGAGTCCGATCGCCGGCAGCTACGTCTCCACGTCCTACGGAGCGGGCGGCAACATCTGGTCCTCCGGCACCCACACCGGCATCGACTTCCACGCCAGCACCGGCACCCCGGTCCAGTCCGTGGGCTACGGCACCGTCGTCGAAGCCGGCTGGGCCGGCGCGTACGGCAACAACGTCGTCATCAAGATGCACGACGGCACCTACACGCAGTACGCCCACCTCTCGTCGGTGGCCGTCTTCGCGGGCCAGGCCGTCACCACCGGGCAGCAGATCGGACTGGCCGGGGCCACCGGCAACGTCACCGGCTCGCACCTGCACTTCGAGGCCCGGACCGGCGCCGACTACGGTTCCGACCTCGACCCCCTGGCCTACCTCCGCAGCCACGGGGTCAACCTCTGACCCACCCGCTCCGGCGGAACGTTCCGTCGACACCGTGAACACCGAAGGGCCCCGGCCACCCGCCGGGGCCCTTCCGCACGTCCGGGCCCCCCGCCGGTCCGTCTGTTCGATACGTGGCGGCCGTCCCATCGGTGTGCGGAATTCCCGTACGGGTCGGAAAATTCCGTGTACTGCAATAGAGTCATCGAATCAGAGTCGATCGACCGCGGTGTGCGGACATAAAGCGGAGGTCCGATCGTGAGTATTCCCGCCACGGCGGTGTGCTCGGCCATTCGGGATGACATCGTCAGCGGTGTCCTGGAATGCGGGAGCCGCCTCACCGAGGAAGTGCTGGCCCGTCGCTACGGCGTTTCCCGGGTGCCGGTGCGCGAGGCGCTGCGCACCCTGGAGGCCGAGGGGTTCGTGGTCACCCGTCGGCACGCCGGGGCCTGCGTCGCCCGGCCGACCGAACGGGAGGCGGCCGATCTGCTGGAGGTGCGCCGGCTGCTGGAGCCGCTGGGGGCGTCCCGGGCCGCCGAGCGGCGCACCGACGCCCACCTGAAGGTGCTGCGCGGTCTGGTGCGGCTGGGGCGGGAGCGGGCCGAGAACGGCACGGGCGAGGAACTCCGCTCGCTGGGCACCTGGTTCCACGAGACCTTGGACCAGGCGTCGGGCGGCCAGGGGCTCACCGCGATGCTCACCCAGCTCCGGCACAAGATCACCTGGATGTACACCGTCGAGCCGGCGGCGCGGCCGGCCGAGCAGTGGGTGGAGCACGGGGTCCTCGTGGACGCGGTGGCCCGCGGGGACGCGGAACGCGCCGGCACCCTGATGGCCGCCCACACCGAGCGCGAGATCGGCGCGATGGTGGCCCGTCGCCGCCGGTTCCCGCACCGGCCGGGGGACGACGCGGCGACGGCCGGCACACGGGCGGGGAAACATTCCGTCAACACGGCGGGTGCGTCCCGGTAACACGGGGACGGTAGAAAAGGAGGAGGCGGGATTGTCGTAGGAATTCGCTCTTCATTTCGGTGCCGTGCGTGCCGAAGGCGAGGGAAGTGAATTCTCTGACGATCGGGCCGATGCGTCCGTCGGCGTGACGGAAAGCGATCCGTGGGCCACGTGGTGCGGTGCGGGATTTCGTGAATTCCCGTGAAGCGATGCGGGCCGAATGCGGGGGAGGCGTCCTCCCCGGAACGGCCCCGGCGCACCACGACGGGCGCCGGTCGGACCGCCTCCCGTGGGTCCGGTCACCGAGAGGCCGCTCCGCCCCGCCGGGAGCGGCCCGTGACGGCGGGCCCACCCGCCCGGCTCACACCGTCTCGGGCAACTCCTCCAGCCCTTCGGCCACCAACTTCGCCAGTCGGTCCAGTGCGGCGTCCGCACCCTCCGCCTCCGAGGCCAGGACGACCTCCTCGCCGCCGTGCGCACCCAGCCCCAGTACCGCCAGCATCGAGGCCGCGTTGACCGGGTCGGCGCCCCCCTTGGCGATCGTCACGGGAAGGCCGGTGGCCGAGGCCGCCCGGACGAAGATGGAGGCGGGGCGGGCGTGGAGACCCTCAGCCCAACCGACGGTGACGCGGCGCTCAGCCATGTGATGCTGCCCTTCAGGTGCTCTCTCGGGTGGTATGACCCTCTTCGGTTGTCTAGACCAGTCTCCCACAGCGGTGGCGGCCGGCCCGTGCGGTCGCCGGGCGCCGTGCCCGCGTCGACCGGGCGTTCACGTACCCATCCGGGGGGAGCCCGGAAACCAGGCGCCGCGCCGCCGACCGACCCCGGGGCGCTCCCCAGCCTGCCCCGCGCCCGGGCCGACCGCGACCCGTACGCTGACCCCATGCAGACCCCGCCGGACCAGCACGACTACCCGTCCCACTGGGAGGCCGACGTCGTGTTGCGCGACGGCGGCACCGCGCGCATCAGACCCATCACCACCGAGGACGCCGACCGGCTGGTCAGCTTCTACGAGCATGTCTCGGACGAGTCGAAGTACTACCGGTTCTTCGCCCCGTACCCGGAGCTCTCCGACAAGGACGTGCACCGCTTCACCCACCACGACTTCGTGGACCGGGTCGGCCTCGCCGCGACCGTGGGCGGCGAGTTCATCGCCACCGTCCGCTACGACCGCATCGACGCCCACGGCCGCCCCGCCTCCGCCCCCGCCGACGAGGCCGAGGTCGCCTTCCTGGTCCAGGACGCCCACCAGGGCCGGGGCGTCGCCTCCGCCCTGCTCGAACACATAGCCGCGGTCGCCCGCGAACGCGACATCCGCCGCTTCGCCGCCGAAGTGCTTCCGGCCAACACCAAGATGATCAAGGTGTTCACCGACGCCGGCTACCGGCAGAAGCGCAGCTTCGAGGACGGCGTGGTCCGGCTGGAGTTCGCGATCGAACCCACCGAAGCGTCCGTGGCCGTGCAGCACGCCCGCGAACAGCGCGCCGAGGCCCGCTCCGTCCAACGACTGCTGCGCCCCGGGTCGGTCGCCGTCGTCGGGGTGGGCCGGGCCCCGGGCGGCGCGGGCCGTGCGCTCCTGGAGAACCTGGTCGCCGCCGGGTTCACCGGCAGGCTCCACGCGGTGAACAAGGCGTTCCCCGCGGACCTCACCGCCCTCGACGGCGTCCCCGCCCACCGGTCCGTCGCGGAGATCGGCGCCCCCGTCGACCTCGCCGTGGTGGCCGTCCCCGCCGAGCAGGTGCTCCAGGTGGTGGACGAGTGCGGGGCGCACGGGGTGCAGGGGCTCGTGGTCGTCGCCGCGGGCTACGCCGACCTGGGCGAGGAGGGGCGGGCCCGCCAACGGGCCCTGGTGCGCCGGGTCCGTTCCTACGGCATGCGTCTGATCGGCCCCAACGCCTTCGGGATCATCAACACCTCCGAGGCCACCCGCCTCAACGCCTCGCTCGCACCGGACATGCCCCGCCCCGGTCGGGTCGGCCTGTTCGCCCAGTCCGGGGCCATCGGCATCGCCCTGCTGTCCCGGCTGCACCGCCGCGGCGGCGGGGTGACCGGAGCCCCCGGGGTCACCGGGGTGTCCACCTTCGTCTCGGCCGGCAACCGCGCCGACGTCTCCGGCAACGACGTCCTCCAGTACTGGTACGACGACCCGGACACCGACGTCGCCCTGATGTACCTGGAGTCGATCGGCAACCCCCGCAAGTTCGCCCGGCTCGCCCGCCGCACCGCGGCCACCAAGCCCCTGGTCGTCGTCCAGGGCGCCCGGCACCGCGGCATCTCCCCGCTGGGGCACGCGGTCCCCGCCACCCGGCTGCCCCACGCCACCGTCGCGGACCTGCTGCGGCAGGCCGGCGTGGTCCGGGTCGACACCATCACCGAACTGGTCGACGCGGGACTGCTGCTCGCCAGCCAACCGCTGCCGGCCGGCCCCCGGGTCGCGATCCTCGGCAACTCCGAATCCCTGGGGCTGCTCACCTACGACGCCTGCCTCTCCGAGGGGCTGCGTCCGCTGGGCCCGCTCGACCTCGGCACCGCCGCCGCGCCCGAGGAGTTCCGGCGGGCGCTGGGCCGGGCCCTGGCCGACCGGGAGTGCGACGCGGTGATCGTCACCGCCATCCCCCGGGTCGGCGAGGGCGGCGGTTCGGACGAGGAACTCGCCGGCGCCCTCCGGGCCGCGGTCGCCGCCCACCCCGCCAAGCCGGTGGCCGTGGCCCACGTCGAACTGGGCCGGCTGGCGCAGGCGCTGGCCGTCGCCAGCGGCACCGGCCCCCGCCCCGCCGGGCCGCCGGCCGCCGCCCCCCGCCCCGAGGCCCCGGACGCCCCCGCCGGCATCGAGCCGTCCGCCGCCGGCATCCCCGCCTATCCGGCGACCGAACGGGCCGTCCGCGCCCTCGGCCAGGCCGTCCGGTACGCCCAGTGGCGCCGCGAGGCCGCCGACCCCGGCAAGGTGCCCGAGTTCGACGGCACCGACCGGGCCGGCGCCGCGGAGCTGATCGCCGGGCTGCTCGACGCCCACCCCGACGACGACCCCCGCGGCTTCGCCGTCCCCGAGGACCGGGCCCGGTCCCTGCTCGCCCGCTACGGCATCGCGGTGCACGGCACGCTCCCCGCCGCCGGCCCGGACCAGGCCGTCGCCGCCGCCCGACTGCTCGGCTACCCGGTCGCCCTCAAGGCCACCGCCCCGCACCTGCGGCACCGGGCCGACCTGGGCAGCGTCCGGCTCGACCTCGCCGACGAGGAGCAGCTGCGCCGCGGCTACGCCGAACTCGCCGAGTCCCTGGGCACCCCGGCCGAGCTGCGGCCCGTGGTGCAGGCCATGGCCCCGCGGGGGGTGGACACCGTCATCCGCACCGTGATCGACCCGATCGTCGGGGCGGTGCTCTCCTTCGGGCTCGCCGGGGCGGCCTCGGAACTCCTCGGCGACACCGCTCACCGGCTGATCCCCGTCACCGACCGGGACGCCCGCTCCGTGGTCCGGGCCATCCGGACCGCGCCGGTGCTCTTCGGCTGGCGCGGCGCCGCCCCCGTGGACACCGCCGCCCTCGAAGAGCTCCTGCTGCGCGTCTCCCTCCTGGTGGACGAGCACCCGGAGGTCGTCGGCATCACCCTGGAGCCCGTGGTCGTCGCCGAGCACGGGCTGTCCGTGCTGGACGCCACGGTCCGTCTCGCCCGCCCGCCGGCCCGGGACGACCTGGGGCCGCGCACCCTCCCCGCCTACTGACGGGCCGGCCGGACCGGGCCCGTCCCTGGCGTGATCCTTTCCTCGCTGTGGTGCTGCACACTCCGCTCACCAGGAGACCTCGTGCGACACCTACGCCCGGCGCGGGGGCCGTAGGATGGGCGCCATGGCCAAGACCAGTACGACGACCCAGGGGCTGCGCACGGCGATCGAGCGCAGCGGCTACTACCCGGCTCTGGTGGCCGAAGCGGTGGAGGCCGCGGTCGGCAGCGAGCCGATCGGCTCGTACCTGGTCCACCAGGAGACCACCTTCGACTCCAACGAGGTACGCCGCCACGTCACCGTGCTCGTCCTCACCGGCACCCGCTTCATCGTGAGCCACACCGACGAGCAGGCGGCGGACGGCTCCTCGCCGACCCCGTTCGCGACCACCTCCACGGAATCCGTGAAGCTGGACCGCATCTCGTCGGTCGTGGTCAGCAGGGTCGTCGCCAACCCGGAGGCGTACACCCCCGGGACGCTGCCCCGCGAGGTCGTGCTCACCATCGGCTGGGGGGCCGTCGCCCGGATCGACCTCGAACCGGCCGCCTGCGGCGACCCCAACTGCGAGGCCGACCACGGCTACACCGGCAGCACCACCGCCGATGACCTGAGCCTGCGGGTCAGCGAGGCCGGCGACGGCCTGGAGGCGGTCCGCCAGACCCTCGCCTTCGCCCAGGCCCTCTCCGAAGCGACCGCGGAGACCGGTCGCTGATGGTCCCGTCCGCCTGGGACTTCGTGGAACCCCTGCCCCTCGACTCCGCCCCGGTGCCCGCCTACGGTTCGGGCTCGCTCGCCGACCTGCTGCCCACCCTCGCGGCGGGCCTGGGCGTGCCCGGCACCGTGAACGCGATACCGCAGCTCACCCCCGCCGACCGCAACTGCGTCTTCCTCATCGACGGGCTGGGCTGGCAGCAACTGCTGGCCCACCCCGACGAGGCACCCTTCATGAGCGCCCTGATCGCCAGCTCGCTGGGCGGCACCGGCCGCCCCCTGACCAGCGGATACCCGGCCACCACCGCCGCCTCCCTGGCGTCGGTGGGCACCGGTCTGACACCCGGCGAGCACGGTCTGCCCGGCTACACGGTGCGCAACCCGGACACCGGCGAGCTGATGAACCAGCTCCGCTGGTACCCCTGGACGCCGCCGCACGAGTGGCAGCCGCACCCCACCGTCTTCCAGCGCGCGCACGAGGCGGGCGTGCACACCGCGCAGGTGTCCGCCCCGCAGTTCCAGAACACCCCGCTCACCCAGGTCGCGCTGAGCGGCGGCACCTTCCTCGGACGCCTCTCCGGCGAGGAGCGCATGGACGTCGCCGCCGAGCAACTCGCCGCCGGTGACCGCTCGTTGGTCTACACGTACTACGCAGAGGTGGACGGCAACGGCCACCGCTACGGGGTGGACTCCGACGCCTGGCGCGGCCAACTCATGTACGTGGACCGACTGGTTCAGCGACTCGCCGAGCAACTGCCCCCGCGCAGCGCCCTGTACGTGACGGCCGACCACGGCATGGTGGACATCCCGCTCGACCCCGAGCACCGGGTGGACGTCGACGAGGACTGGGAGTTGCGCGCCGGCGTGGCCCTGTTGGGCGGCGAGGGGCGCGCCCGCCACGTGTACGCGGTGCCCGGCGCCCGGGCGGACGTGCTCGCGGTGTGGCGGGAGGTGCTGGGGGACCGCTTCTGGGTCGCCGGACGCGAGGAGGCCATCGCCGCGGGCTGGTTCGGCCCCCGGGTCGATCCGCGCGTCCACGCGCGGATCGGCGACGTGGTGGCCGCCGCCCGGGACGACGTCCTGATCGTCGCCAGCGAGCGGGAGCCCAAGGAGTCGTTGCTGATCGGCAACCACGGCTCGCTGACCCCGGCCGAACAGCTGGTTCCGCTGCTCGAAGTACGCTCCTGATCCCTCCGCAGCCCCGACCGTCCCCGCCCGTGCGGCCCCCGAAAGGTGCTCCCTTCCCCATGCCCGAGCTGGTGTTCTTCAGCGGAACGATGGACTGCGGAAAGAGCACCCTGGCGCTCCAGATCGGGCACAACCGCTCGGCGCGGGGGCTCCAGGGGGTGATCTTCACCCGGAACGACCGGGCTGGCGAGGGGAAGCTCTCCTCACGACTGGGCCTGGTCACGGAGGCCGTCGAGGTCGCCGAGGACATGGACCTCTACGGGTACCTGGTCGACCGGTTGTCCAGGGGCGGCCGGGTCGACTACGTGATCGTCGACGAGGCGCAGTTCCTCGCTCCGGAGCAGATCGACCAGTTGGCGCGGATCGTGGACGACCTCGGGCTGGACGTCTTCGCCTTCGGCATCACCACCGACTTCCGCACCAAGCTCTTCCCCGGCTCGCAACGGCTGATCGAACTGGCCGACCGGATCGAGGCGCTTCAGGTGGAGGCGCTCTGCTGGTGCGGTGCCCGGGCCACGCACAACGCCCGCACGGTGGCCGGGCAGATGGTCGTGGAAGGCGCCCAGGTGGTGATCGGCGACGTCAACCGCCCGGTGGCGGAGGTCGGTTACGAGGTCCTGTGCCGTCGGCACCACCTCCGCCGCACGACCGCCGCCTCGGCCGGCGCCGGGGCCCTGTCCCCCGAGGTCCTGCCGATGCCGCCGGCCTGAGGACCGGGCCCCCCGCCCGCGGGGGAGAGAGGGCCCGGGCCCTCGCTCAGCCGTCTTCCCGCACCGCGAACACCGCGCCCCCGGGGTCGCTGAGGACGGCGGAGCGCGGGCCGTCCCCGCCGCTCGGCGGGGTGAGCGACCGCCCGCCCAGTGCGTGCGCCCGCCGCACCGCGGCGTCCAGGTCGGCGACGGCGAAGTGGGCCAGCCAGTGGGCGCCGCGCCCCGTCAGCCGATCGGGGTCCGCCTCCACCAGCCCCGCCACCGGGACCCCGTCCCGGGACACCGTCCACCGGCCCGCCGTCGCGTGGGTCGCGGTGAGCCCGAAGACGCACTGGTAGAACGGCGTCACGTGGCGCGCCTGACGGGTGACCAGTTCGCTCCACACCGGGGTGCCCGGCGCCCCGGTACCGGCGAAGCCGGGGCGGGCCGCACCCTGGCAGAGCCCGAACACGGCGCCGCCCGGGTCGGCGACGAGGGCCCGACGTCCTCCGTCCGTGGCCAGGGGGCCCACGGCCACGGTTCCGCCGCAGTGCCGCACCAGGTCGGCGGTGAGGTCGGCGGCGTCGGTGGCCAGGTACAGCGTCCAGGCGGGGGAGGAGCGGTGGTGCCCCGTCAGCGTACTGATGTCGGCCACCGCCTCCCCGTCGGCGAACGCCCGTACGAAGGTGTCCCCCGCTCGGTCGGGCCGGAACTCCCAGCCGAACAGCCCCTGGTAGAACTCCCGGGTCGCGGTCGTCCCCCGCGCCTTCAGGCTCACCCCACAGGGTGTGCCCGGGCGCCGGTTCCGCTCCGCGCCGTCCCTTCGGCCGGCTTCCTGCCGTGCCTCGGTCATGGTCGGTCTCTCCTCCGTCTGCCGGCGGAAAATCCAGCGGTCATCAACAGTGCTTCTCGGTCATCTTTGCGATGTGCGCAATCGATGCCGGTCTTTTGTACCCCGTGTGCGCAAGGGCGTACAGTGCGTGCCCGGTCAGGCCGGGATCTGGACGTTATCCGGCGCGGCGCGATGTGGCCAGCCCGTGGGCCAGGATGGGGGCATGAACGCCATCATCTCCGCATCCCGACTGGCCCGGGACCTGGCCGGTCCCACCCCGCCGGTCCTCCTGGACGTCCGCTGGCAGCTCGGCGGCCCGCACCTGCGCTCCGCCTACGAGGAAGCCCATCTGCCCGGAGCCGTGTTCGTCGACCTGGACGCCGAGCTCGCCGGCCCCGCGGGTCCGGCCGGCCGCCATCCCCTGCCGGACGTCGAGGAGTTCGGCGCCGTCATGCGCGCGGCCGGGGTCTCGGCCGACCGGGACGTCGTGGTCTACGACGGGGGACAGGGCTGGGCTGCGGCCCGGGCCTGGTGGTTGCTGCGCTGGACGGGGCACTCCTCGGTGCGGGTGCTGGACGGCGGGCTCGGGCGCTGGTCGGGTCCGCTGGAGTCCGGGACGCCGACGCCCCGAGCAGGCACCTTCGTCCCGGTGCCGGGTGCCGTGGAACTGCTGGATGCGGACGGGGCCGCGGAACTGGCCCGGTCGGGGCTGCTGTTGGACGCACGGGCCGGGGAGCGGTACCGGGGCGAGGTGGAGCCCGTCGACCCGGTGGCCGGACACATCCCGGGTGCGGTGTCCGCGCCGACGACCGAGAACGTCACCGAGGAGGGGGACCTGCGCCCGGCGGAGGAACTCGCCGCCCGCTTCGCGCGCTTGGGGGCCGACGGCACCACCCGGGTGGGCGTGTACTGCGGTTCCGGAGTCTCCGGTGCGCACCAGGTGCTGGCGCTGGCGGTCGCGGGCGTCCCCGCCGCCCTGTACGTGGGGTCCTGGTCGGAGTGGAGCGCGGATCCCTCCCGACCGGTGGCGAAGGGGCCCGAACCCTCCTAGCGGTGGGCGCACCGGCGGGGCTTCGATACGCGCACCGCAGGACGGCTCGACTCCCGACGGTGCGTAGGTTCTCCGGTACGGGTGTCCCACCGAGGTGAGACACCCGTACCGAGGGTGGTGCGTCAGTCCTGCTTCTTGCGCCGGGTGCCGAAGACGATCTCGTCCCAACTGGGGACCGCGGCGCGGCGCCCGGGCCGTACCCCGTCCGCCTCGGCCTGCCGATCGGTCGCCCCGACGAGTCGGTCGCGATGGCTGCTGACCGACCGGGGCATCAGCACGTCGGCATAGGCGGACCCGGCGGAGGCCGCGGGTGCGGGCGGTTCCTCGGGCTCCGGCTCCTCGTCCGGTTCCAGGGCGGCGGGGCGTTCGGGCACCACCAGGTCCCCGCGGAAGCTGGGCACCGCCTCCAACAGGCTGGTCAACGAGTCCCGACCCTCGGCGGCAGTTGCCTCGTCGGCCTCGGCCGACGGCAGGGCCCGCTCCGGCGCACGGTCCGCGGACCGGTCGCGGGGCAGCCGGGCGATCCGGGGCACGAAGGGGAAGGTCGGCTCGGGCGCACCGAGGTCGTCCGACTCGCCGATCAGGGACCTGGCCTCGTCGTCCACGGCCTGGACGAGGCGCCGTGGCGGGTCGTAGGTCCAACTCGCGGAGTGCGGCTCACCGGCGACCAGGTAGACCAGGAGGACCTCCCAGGTGCCGTCGTCGCGGCGCCAGGAGTCCCACTGCACGCTGTCCTTGTCGGTGCCGCGGAGCAACAGCCGCTCCTGCACGGCTTCGCCGAGTTGGGGTCCGGTGCTCTCGCCGGGGCGACGCACGGGCGTCTTGCGGGCGCGTTCGGCCATGAAGGCGCGCTCGGCGAGCACGGGCCCCTCGAAGCGACGCACCCGGTCGACCGGGATGCCCGCGAGTTGGGCGACCTCTTCGGCGCTGGCGCCGGCTCGTATGCGCGCCTGGATGTCCCTGGGGCGGAGGTGGCTCTCCACCTCGATCTCGATCTGACCGAGGCGGGGGCGGTCGCCACGCACGGCGGCACGCAGCCGCTCGTCGATGGCAAGCGTGTACTCCGTGTTGTCCGCAGCTTTGAGCACCAGCCGTGTGCCGTCATTGGAGACGGCCACGACACGCAGTTCGGGCATGGGGACCTCCCGGGTGGTGCCTGCCGACGTCACGTGCGTCGCTGCTTCCGCTAGTGGAGTGTGGCCTGCCCGGGTGCAGCCTGCCACAACCTTGCCGGGTTGCCCGGTGTGTCGGGCAGGGGCCCCGGGAGTTCCGTGATGCCACGGTTACCTGTTCGCAACGCTAAGTGACCGCAGTGGTCGCCCTGTGCAACGAGTTCCCTCCCGGACGGTCTGGACGGCTCCGGGCATCCCTAGGGAAGACCGGTACCCAGGGTTCGCAACAGTACTCCATTCGGGCCACCCGGGAAGACCGGCACGCCGTCGAAGTTCGATCGAAGGTCGATCGTGGGTGCGCCCCCGTGGGGGGATCGAAGGCGGGTGCGACGGTCCCGCGAGGGGTCGCTCGCATGGAATCTTTCCCGCAAATCCCCCCATTCGGGCTATCCGGGTGGGCTGGGGGCGCATTTCCGGAGGCAAGATCGGGAAGGTCGTACAAAGGGTGCACATGGCTGAAAAAGTGTCATTTGCTCCGCGGGGGGCGAGGTGGATGCAGGGGGCGCGGGAGACGAAGGCCACGGTGCGCCGGCGCCGTGCGAGCGGCTCGCCTCACCGCGGGCGTACGCCGGTGCGGGGGACACGGAGCGTGACGGAGCGCCGGTCGGGAGGGGTGTCCCGACCGGTCGCGGGGCCGTCAGGCCGGGTGGTGCTCCTCCTGCTGGTCGCTCCCGACGAGCGGTGCGGACGGGAGCGCGGGCCTGGCCAGTCGGCGGTAGCCGAGCAGGCCGACGACCACGGCGAGGGCTCCCGAGACGCCCGAGACCGCGTAGCCGGCTCCGGCGTCGGCGGCGTCGATGACCCAGCCGGAGGCCGACGAACCGAGGGCGACGCCCACCGCCAGCCCGGTGCTCACCCAGGTCATGCCCTCGGTCAGTTGGGCGCGCGGGACGTGCTTCTCGACCAGGGCCATGGTCGTGATCATCGTGGGGGCGATGGCGAGGCCCGCCACGAACAGCGCCACGGACAGCGGGGCCAGCCCGTCGACCAACTGGAGCGGAACCATGCTCACGCCCATCCCCACCACCCCCACCAGCCACCGGCGCGGCGCCTCGCCGCTGAAGCGCATCAGCCCGAAGAGCACGCCCGCGAGGCAGGAGCCCGCCGCGTACAGGGCCAGCACCACGCTGGACAGCGCCTTGCGCCCCTGCTCGTCCGCGAAGGCCACGGTCACCACGTCCACCGATCCGAAGATCGCCCCGGTGGCCACGAAGGTGGCCACCAGCACCTGGAGGCCCGGCGAGCGCAACGCCGAACCCCGCGTGTGGTGGGCACGTGGGTGCGGCACCGGCTCGGTGGCCCGCTGGGAGGTCAACCAGAAGACGCCGACGGCGAGGAAGACCGCTGCCAGCAGCGGGCCCGCCGCGGGGAACCAGACCGTCGACAACCCGATCGAGATGATCGGACCGAAGATGAAGCACACCTCGTCGATCACCGATTCGAGTGAGTACGCGGTGTGCAGGTGTGGGGTGTCCCGGTAGATGGTGGCCCACCGCGCCCGGGTCATGGAGCCGACGCTGGGGGTGAAGCCTATGAAGGCGGAGAAGAGGAACAGCGTCCAGTCCGGAGCCGAGAACGAGGCGGACAGCAGGAGCCCCGTGGCGGCGGACAGGGTCACCAGGGTGGCCGGCCGGAGTATCCGGCGCTGGCCGTACCGGTCCACCAGGCGGGACACCTGGGGGCCGACGACCGCCGCCGAGAGGGCGATGGTCGCGGAGAGGGCCCCTGCCAGTCCGTAGCGGTCGGTGAGCTGGGACACCATGGTCACCACACCGATGCCCATCATCGACAGCGGGAAGCGGCCGATGAACCCCGCGAGGGAGAAGGAACGGGTGCCGGGGGCGGCGAAGATCACGCGGTAAGGGCTGGGCACGGCACGCTCCGTTGCGGGCCCCGCTGCGGAGCCGGTGGGCAGGGCATATCGATGGCCAATACAGCTTATTGGTCGATCGAGCTTACTTGTGGCGGAAGGGGCTCATCGTACCGGTGGTGAGGCAGCGCTCGCCGGGGCGCGCGAAGCGCCCGCGCGCGCATGGCCGTGTCGGTGCCGTCACCGCCGAGTGGCAGGATCACAGACATGTCCGACGTCTTCGATCCATCCCTGTCCCCCGCCCCGTACGACGCGCTGTTGCTGTTGTCCTTCGGCGGCCCCGAGGCCCCCGACGACGTGGTCCCGTTCCTGGAGAACGTGACCCGGGGGCGCGGCATCCCCAAGGAACGGCTCAAGGAAGTCGGACAGCACTACTTCCTGTTCGGCGGGGTCAGCCCGATCAACGACCAGAACCGCGCCCTGCTCCACGCCCTGCGCAAGGACTTCGCCGACCACGCGCTCGAACTCCCCGTCTACTGGGGCAACCGGAACTGGGCCCCGTACCTCACGGACACCCTGCGCGAACTCGTCCGGGACGGCCACCGCCGCGTCCTCACCCTGGTGACCAGCGCCTACGCCTCGTACTCCGGGTGCCGCCAGTACCGCGAGAACCTCGCCGAGTCGCTGGCCGCCCTCCAGGCGGAGGGGCTGCCGGTACCCCGGGTCGACAAGCTCCGGCACTACTTCAACCACCCCGGGTTCCTGGAACCCATGGTCGACGGCGTGCTCGCGGCGCTCGCCGAACTCCCCGCGGACGTCCGCGGCGGCGCCCACCTGGCGTTCACCACCCACTCCATCCCCACCGCCGCGGCCGACGCCTCCGGCCCCGTCGAGGACCACGGGGACGGCGGCGCCTACCTGGCCCAGCACCTGGAGGCGGCCGGCCTCATCGCCGCGGCGGTGCGGGAACGCACCGGCCGGGAGCACCCCTGGCGGCTCGTCTACCAGTCGCGCTCCGGCGCCCCGCACATCCCGTGGCTGGAGCCGGACATCTGCGACCACCTGGAGGAACTGCACGACGCCGGCGCCCCCGCGGCCGTGATGGTCCCCGTCGGGTTCGTCTCGGACCACATGGAGGTCAAGTACGACCTCGACACCGAGGCCGCCGCCAAGGCCGCCGAACTGGGTCTGCCGGTGAGCCGCTCGGCCACGGTCGGCGCCGACCCCCGGTTCGCCGCCGCCGTGCGCGAACTGGTCCTGGAACGGGCCGCCACCGAGAGCGGTCGCCCCGTGGAGCGCTGCGCCCTCGGCCGGCTCGGCCCGAGCCACGACCTCTGCCCGGTCGGCTGCTGCCCGGCGCGCACCCCGAAGCCCGCCGCGGCGGGGGCGGACGGCCCCCGCCCGGGGGAGGCGCCCCGATGAACCGCGCACCGGCCGAACTGCACGCCGAACTGCTCGACGTCGCGCTGGAGGCGGCCCGCCGCGCCGGTGACCTGCTGCGCGACTCCCGCCCCGCGGACCTGGGCGTCGCGGCGACCAAGACCAGCGCGGTGGACGTGGTCACCGAGATGGACCTCGCCTCCGAGCGGCTGATCACCACCCTGCTGGCCGACCGCAGGCCCGACGACGCGGTGATCGGGGAGGAAGGCGCCGACCGCGCGGGAACCTCCGGAGTGGAGTGGGTGGTCGACCCGCTCGACGGCACGGTGAACTACCTCTACGGCCAGCCCGCCTGGTCGGTGTCGATCGCGGCGCGCCGGGACGGCGAGACCGTGGTCGGAGTGGTCCGCGCCCCCCTGCGGGGCGAGACCTACCGCGCGGTGCTCGGCGGCGGCGCCTTCGTCAACGACCGGCCCGCCCGCACCCGCCCCGCCCCCCCCTTCGACCGCGCCCTGCTCGGCACCGGCTTCGGCTACCTCGCCGAGCGGCGCGCCCGGCAGGCCGAGGTGGTCGCCCGGCTGCTGCCCCAGGTGCGCGACATCCGCCGGGGCGGTTCGGCCGCGATCGACCTGTGCGACGTGGCCACCGGCCGGCTGGACGCGTACTACGAGCGCGGGCTGAACCCGTGGGACCTGGCCGCCGGGGACCTCATCGCCCGGGAGGCCGGCGCCCGCACCGGCGGCCGGCCGGGCGAGCCGGCCTCCGGCGACCTGGTGGTGGCGGCCCCGCCGGGACTCTTCGAGCCGCTCCAGGTGCGCCTCGACGAACTCGGCGCCTGGCACGACTGAACGCGTGCGTACGGGCCCCGGCGGTGATCACCGCCGGGGCCCGTACGGAGAAGGGGAGTGGGCCCGGGGCGTGGCCCGTACGGCGGATGCCTGCCGTCGGGCGGGAGCTCCGGAGCGGGTGCTCCTCGGTGGTTCGGTCAGACGTGCGCGGTGCTGCCCTGCTCGACGGTGACGCCGTGTTCGGCGGCCAGTCGGTGGAGGTCGTCCAATTCGGACTGCTCCACGTCGACAAGGAAGTCGTCGCCCGTTTCGCGGGCACGGCTCAGGTCGGACTCGGTCGTCCTGATGCGCTGCAGGAGTCCTGCGGTGAATGCGTCCATGGTTGCGCCCCCTCGTCCTGGGTCGTGGGTCGGCGGCACGGTGTGTGCCCTGGGGAGGGGCGATCACGTCGGAGCACGGCTCTGCGGTAGCCGTCGTGGCGTGCCACTGCACGGTGTGATCGCGGGTGTGTGGTCGTCCTCCCCCCGCTCCCCGCGGCGGAAACCTCCCCGCCGGAGAAACTGCGGGAAAGCCGGATGCCCGCCGGCCGTGCCGCGCCCGTTCGCCCCCGGTTCCCGACGGGTTCACCCGGGAGCCGGTCCGCGGGCGCGCCGGCCCCGGCCGGCGGCCGACCGGGAACGGTCCGGGCGTGCGGTGTCGCCCCCGCCGATCGGCTCCGCGCCGGCCTCCGCCTTACCGCCGGTTTATGAGCTCAGGGGGCAGGATGGAGCCTCACCCCACGATCGACGTCACCCCACCTCCCGCGGGCGGTGGGGTGCCAGAGGAAGGACTAACGACGTGCGCGTACTCGTCGTCGAGGACGAGCAGCTGCTCGCCGATGCGGTGGCCACCGGACTGCGCCGGGAGGCCATGGCCGTCGACGTCGTGTACGACGGTGCGGCGGCCCTGGAGCGCATCGGGGTGAACGACTACGACGTCGTCGTGCTCGACCGGGACCTCCCGCTCGTCCACGGGGACGACGTCTGCCGCCGGGTCGTGGAGCTGGGCATGCCCACCCGGGTCCTGATGCTCACCGCCTCCGGCGACGTCAGCGACCGGGTCGAGGGCCTGGAGCTCGGCGCCGACGACTACCTGCCCAAACCCTTCGCGTTCAGCGAGCTGATCGCCCGGGTCCGGGCGCTCGGACGGCGCACCAGCGTCCCCCTGCCTCCGGTGCTGGAGCGGGCCGGCATCAAGCTGGACCCCAACCGCCGAGAGGTCTTCCGCGACGGCCGTGAGGTGCAGCTCGCGCCGAAGGAGTTCGCGGTCCTGGAGGTGCTGCTGCGTAGCGAGGGGGCCGTGGTCTCGGCGGAGCAGCTGTTGGAGAAGGCGTGGGACGAGAACACCGACCCGTTCACCAACGTGGTCCGGGTCACCGTGATGACCCTGCGCCGCAAGCTCGGTGAGCCCGCGGTGATCATCACCGTGCCCGGTTCCGGATACCGGATCTGATCGACGTGGCCGCGACACCCCCGCCGCCGCCCGCAGCGCCCCCGAAACCCACCTGGCCCCCCAGACGTCCGGACGCGCCCTTCCCCTGGCTGCGGCCGACCATCCGGATAAGGCTCACCCTGCTCTACGGCGGCATGTTCCTGATCGCGGGCATCCTGCTGCTGTCGATCATCTACCTGTTGGCGGCGCAGGCCGTGCACGACGGCACGACGCTGCCGTTCAAGCTGATCTCCGGCGAGGTCCGCATCACCAGCCAGATGTGTCCGCAGCTCTCCGACTCGGCGAACAGCAAGGGGGAGGCGTTCAACAGCGCGCTGGACGCCTGCATGGGCAGCCAGCGCCGGCACGCGCTGGACGCCCTGCTGAGCCGGTCCCTGATGGCGCTGCTGGGGCTGAGCGTGATCGCCTTCGCCTTCGGCTACGCGATGGCGGGACGGGTCCTCTCGCCGCTGGGCCGCATCACCCGCACGGCGCGTCGGGTGGCCGGTTCCGACCTGACCCGGCGGATCGAGCTGGACGGCCCGGACGACGAGCTGAAGGAGCTGGCCGACACCTTCGACGACATGCTGGAGCGTCTGGAGCGCGCCTTCACCGCCCAGCAGCGGTTCGTCGGCAACGCCTCGCACGAGCTGCGCACCCCGCTCGCCATCAACCGCACCCTGCTGGAGGTCCACCTCTCGGACCCCGGTGCACCGCCGGAGCTCCAGCAGCTCGGCAAGACCCTGCTCGCCACCAACGAGCGCAGCGAACAGCTGGTGGAGGGGTTGTTGCTGCTGGCCCGGAGCGACAACCAGATCGTGGAGCGCAAGCCGGTGGACCTCGCCGAGGTCGCCTCGCGGGCCATCGAGCAGGTGCACGCGGAGGCCGAGCAGCGCGCCGTGGCGATCCGCGGGGTGCAGGAGCCCGTGGTGGTGCAGGGCAACGGCGTTCTGTTGGAACGGATCGCGTTGAACCTGGTGCAGAACGCCGTGCGCTACAACATCGCCCGGGGTGGCTGGGTGGAGGTGTCCACCGAGGCCCAGCACGGCCAGGCGGTGCTGGTGGTGTCGAACACCGGGCCCGTGGTGCCCGCCTACGAGGTCGACAACCTCTTCGAGCCCTTCCGCCGGCTGCGCACCGAGCGGACGGGCAGCGACAAGGGCGTGGGGCTCGGCCTCTCGATCGCCCGCTCGGTGGCGAGGGCCCACGGGGGACGTATCATCGCGGAGCCCCGCGAAGGGGGCGGGCTCGTGATGCGCGTCACGCTTCCGATCTGACACACTGCCCCCCGACACGCAGAGGATGTTCGCTTTGAGCGGAATTTTCGGGATTCGCTCCTGACGTCTTCCTGTGTGATCGATCACAGGGGCCGCATTCCGGTCGTCTACTCTTCGTGATCGTCCGTACCCCTGGAGGGCCGGGAAAGTCCGGGTTTTCAGGGGTCCCGGTCACGGGAAGTACACGGGGTGGCGCCTGTGAGCAGCAATGACGGGACCAGGTAGGGTCCCGACCGCCATCCACCCGGATCACCTCTGGGTCATCCGACTGGGTGTCGATTGAGTAACGGACCTTGATGTGAGGCAAAATCTCCGCTTCAGGTCGGGCACAACCCCGGCCTCCCATGCGTTACGAGCGCTGAGACACCCGCAGACACCCAGAGGGGGAGAGCGATATGGCAACGGACTACGACACTCCACGCAAGACCGATGACGACCTCAACGAGGACAGCATCGAAGAGCTGAAGTCCCGGCGGAACGACAAGTCGGCGTCCACGGTGGACGTCGACGAGTTCGAGGCCGCCGAGGGGCTGGAACTGCCCGGAGCGGACCTCTCGAACGAGGAACTGGCCGTCCGGGTCATGCCCAAGCAGGCGGACGAGTTCACCTGCATGAGCTGCTTCCTGGTCCACCACCGCAGTCAGCTGGCCCGTGAGAAGAACGGCCAGCCGATCTGCCGCGACTGCGACTGAGGCGGGGTCGGCCGTGACTGGCTCGACCCCACCCCGGAAGCGCCGCTTCCGTTGGCGGGGAGCGGACGAAGCGAGCACCGAACCGTCATCGGGACCGGCACAGCGGTCCACGGACGCGCATGACGACGAGCGGGGCCGTCCGGCCTCGCTCGAAGCGCGGGGCGGAGCGGACGGCGCTGCGGGGCACCAGGAGGTCACACCCGAGGGCGAGGCGGAGGCATGGGTGGACGCCCTGCACGCCACCGGAGCCGTCGTCGTGCCCGCGGACCGTCCCGGGGCGCCCGAGGAGCGCCCCCGGGGCCGCATGGCCGCCGTCCGGGACGGCGTCCGCAAGGGCGGCGACCGCGCCAAGGCGGGCGTGGCGTACCTCGCCGACCGGATCATCGAGAACGCCCCCAGGATCCCCGTCCGCGACCTGGCGACCCTGCGTCGACAGTTCCCCGGCCTCTCGCCGGAACGGCTGGCGGACAAGCTCGTGAACGGTGCCGCGAACGCCACCTCGACGGTGGGCGCCGGCGTCGGTGCGGCGGCGATGCTGCCCGCCCCGCCCGCCATGCCGGCGGAACTGGCGGCCGAGATCACCGGCGTCGCCGCGATCGAGCTGAAGCTGATCGCCGAGTTGTACGAGGTCTACGGACAGCGTCCGCCCGGCGGTCTCAAGGAGCGCACTGCCGTCTACCTGACGACCTGGTCGGAGGAGCGCGGCATCGACGTGACCAAACCGTCGACGATCAACGCCGCGCTCGGCGTCCAGATGAAGCGCGAACTGCGTCAACAGATCATGAAACGCATGGTGCGCAACCTCCCCAACCTGATGCCCTTCATGGTCGGGGCGGCCGTCGGCGCCGTCATGAACCGGCGGGACACCCACAAGCTGGCCCGGCGCATCCGGGACGACCTGCGCGTGCGCCAGGTCGCCTGGGCCGACCTGCCCGAGATCCCCCTCGGCGCGGACGGCGGCGCCCTCGGCGGTGCCCCCGGGCGCCGCGAGATCGAGGGCTGAGCCCCGCCGGGGGCTCAGCCGGTGCGGGACGAGGTGAGGGCCGCGGCCAGGGCCTCGGGCGCGCGGGTGGAGACGTACACGTAGGGCGTGGGGTCCTCGGGGTCGGTCACCGGGACCCGCAGCGCCGTCGGGATGTACCCCCGCAGCAGCAGGTACGCGCGGGGGTCCGCCTTGTGGGTCCGCCAGGCCCTGGCCTCCTCGGCGTCCAGGACCTCGGGTTCGCCCAGCGCCGAGAGCGGGATCCGGGCGTCGCCGGCCACCAGCGAGTCGCCGACCACCCTGATCCGCGCCGATCCGTACGAACTGGTGATCACCGCGGCCAAGGCCGTGCCGCCGACCAGACCCCCGAGCATGGCGAGCGCACCGAACGGCAGGCCGATCAGCCCCAGGGAGACACCGGCCAGCAGGGTCACCAACCACCACGAACGGGGCGCGGTGAGACGTTCTTCGTAGGGCGCTGCCGAAAGGTCCATGACCGCTAGCTTGGCACGCCCCCGCGTCCGTCCCGGTCCCAGGGCCCGCCCGTCCGGAGGGGCGCGGACGGGCGGGTAAGGTCTGCGCCTGTGAGTGGTACTTCGACCGTCCTGACGCCTCCCGCGGACGCCATAGCGCCGGTACGGCACCCCGATGCCCCCGCGCCCGGCGAACCGCTCGGTTCCCACTACGACCGGTGCTTCGGCTGCGGCGGGGAGCAACCCCACGGGCTGCACCTCGTGGCCCGCGCCGAGGAGGGGGTACGGGTCAGCGCCGAGTTCACGGTGCGCCCCGCCCACCAGGGCGCGCCCGGGCTGGCGCACGGCGGTGTCCTCGCCACCGCGCTGGACGAGACGCTCGGCTCCCTGAACTGGCTGCTGCGGGTCATCGCCGTCACCGGTCGTCTGGAGACCGACTACCTCCGCCCCGTGCCCGTGGGCACCGTGCTGCACCTCGACGCCGAGGTGGTCGCCGTCGCCGGGCGGAAGATCTACTCCCGTGCGTCGGGTCGGATCGGCGGCCCCGACGGTCCCGAGGCGGTGCGCGCGAACGCCGTGTTCATCGAGGTCGAGGTGGAGCACTTCGTGGACAACGGCCGCACCGAGGAGGTCCGGGCGGTCCTCGGCGACCCCGACGCCCTGCGCCGTGCCCGTGCCTTCGAGGTGAACCCGTGAGCGCCGACCGTTCGACGCCGTCGCCGGGCCCGGCCGTCGCCCGCCCCGAGCTGCCCGTCCTCATCCGACGGGTCGACCCCGAGGTGCCGCTGCCCGGGTACGCGCTGCCCGGCGACGCGGGCGCGGACCTGCGCACCACCGAGGCCCGCGACCTCGCGCCGGGCGAGCGGGCCGTCCTGCCCACCGGGGTCGCGATCGCGCTGCCGGACGGCTACGCGGCCTTCGTGCACCCGCGCTCCGGGCTCGCTGCCCGGCTCGGTGTCGCCCTGGTGAATGCGCCGGGGACGGTTGATGCCGGGTACCGTGGGGAGATCAAGGTGATCGTGGTGAATCTCGATCCGCGCGAGCACGTGCGGTTCGAGCGCTTCGACCGGATTGCCCAACTGGTTGTCCAGCAAGTCGAGAGGGTGAGCTTCCGGGAGGTCGCGGACCTTCCCGGTTCGGCGCGGGCCGAGGGGGGCTTCGGGTCCACCGGCGGTCATGCCTCGGTGGACGCTCCGGATGGGCCCGTGGGTGGGAATCAATACGCATCGGTCGGAACCGACCGGGAAGGACGATGACGTGTTCGGACGTCGCAAGAAGATGAGCTCCCCCGAGGACGCGGAAGACGCGACGGCGGCGGACGCGACGGGCGAGGCCGAGCAGGTCGACGACGGCGACGGGACGGAGCGCGTCCGGTTGGAGCCGGAGCCCCGTCCCGACGGCCCCTGGGACAGCTCCGAGGTGCGCGAACCGGGCGAGGGCCGGGTCGACCTGGGCGGGTTGTTCGTGCCCGGGGTCGACGGCATGGAACTGCGCGTCGAGGTCGCCGGGGACGCCATCGTCGCCGCGACCGTCGTGCTCAAGGACAGCGCCATCCAGCTCCAGGGCTTCGCCGCTCCCAAGCGGGAGGGCATCTGGGGCGAGGTGCGCGAGGAGATCGCCTCCGGCATCACCCAGCAGGGCGGCGTCATCGACGAGGTGCAGGGACCGCTCGGCTGGGAGCTGCGGGCCCAGGTGCCCGTGCAGTTGCCGGACGGAACGGGCGGCTTCCAGGTGGTGCGGTTCGTCGGTGTCGACGGCCCCCGCTGGTTCCTGCGCGGGGTGATCTCCGGCCAGGGCGCGGTGCAGCCGCAGGCCGCGGGGCTGCTGGAGCAGATCTTCCAGGACACCGTCGTGGTCCGGGGCGACGGCCCGATGGCTCCCCGTGACCCGATCGTCCTCCAGCTCCCGAACAACGCCCAGATGGTGCCCGAAGGGGTCCAGCAGGAGGAGCAGGGCACCTCCCGCTTCTCCGGGGGCATGGGCCAGCTCGCCCGGGGCCCGGAGATCACCGAGGTCCGCTGAGCGCGGAGCACGCTCCGTGTCGTGACGTGCGGGTCGTGACACGGAGTCGACTCCCACCGGTCCCGTGCGGACCGTTGCTCCCGATGGCGCGGCGTGACCATACTGTCGGACGGTTCGGAGCACGGGTACGGGAGCGGGCATGACACGGGGGGCCACAGGGGTGGACGGGGCCGTGGCGGCCCACGGTTCGACGACGCGGACCACGGAGCCCGCCCGGGGCCCCATGGTCCGGGTGGCGGACCTCCGCCGGTCCTACGGCACCGGCGCCGCCGCGGTGCACGCGCTGAAGGGCGTGACCTTCACCGTCCCGCGCGGCGAACTCGTCGCCCTCAAGGGGCGCTCCGGCTCCGGCAAGACCACCCTGCTGAACCTGGTCGGCGGGCTCGACTCCCCGGACCAGGGCACCGTCCACGTCGACGGCCACGACCTGGCCGACCTGGACGAGGCCGGTCTGCTCCGGCTGCGACGGGACCGCATCGGCTTCGTCTTCCAGTCCTTCGGGCTGATCCCGATCCTCAGTGCCGCCGAGAACGTCGGCGTGCCCTTGCGGCTGCGCGGCGTGCCCGCGGCGGAACGCGACGAACGGGTGGCCCTGCTGCTGTCGCTCGTCGGTCTCGCCGACCACGCCCGGCAACGACCCGGGGAGCTCTCCGGCGGCCAGCGGCAGCGGGTGGCCATCGCCCGTGCCCTCGCCAACCGGCCGTCCCTGATCATCGCCGACGAGCCCACCGGCCAGCTTGACGCCGAGACCGGCCAGGCCGTGATGGAGCTGCTGCGCGCGGTCGTGCGCAGCGAGGGCGTCACCGCGCTGGTGGCGACCCACGACGCGGCGCTGCTCGACCTCGCCGACCGGGTGCTCGAACTCAGCGACGGGGAGATCGTCGAGGGCGCCTGACCCGGGCCGGCCCTCTGCGCCCGTCCGGCGTTCCACGCCCCCACCAGCGGCTTTGTACGTGAAGTCGGTCCATCAGGGTTCCGTCAAGGTGCCGCAATAGTCGATCATTCGTCCGATTTGTCGAATGTCGGGGCTGTACCGTCGGAGCGCGATCAACGGTGGTGCGCGGGTGTGAGTGGAAGACAATGGGGCCATGGGACGCGGCAGGCTAAGGATTTATCTCGGTGCGGCGCCGGGTGTGGGGAAGACGTATGCGATGTTGTCGGAGGGGCATCGGCGGGTGGAGCGGGGGACGGATTGTGTGGTGGGGTTCGTGGAGCATCATGGTCGGCCGCGGACGGAGGTGATGTTGCACGGTTTGGAGCAGGTGCCTCGGGTGGGAGTGGGGTATCGGGGTGGGGTGTTTGAGGAGATGGATGTGGTGGGGGTGTTGGCGCGGCGGCCGGTGGTGGTGTTGGTGGATGAGTTGGCGCATTCGAATGTGCCGGGGTCGCGGAATGCGAAGCGGTGGCAGGACGTGGAGGAGTTGTTGTCGGCGGGGATTGATGTGGTGTCGACGGTGAACATTCAGCATTTGGAGTCGTTGGGTGATGTGGTGGAGTCGATTACGGGGGTGCGGCAGCGGGAGACGGTGCCGGATGAGGTGGTGCGGCGGGCGGATCAGATCGAGTTGGTGGATATGTCGCCGCAGGCGTTGCGGCGTCGGATGGCGCACGGGAACATTTATCAGTCGGACAAGGTCGATGCGGCGTTGTCGAATTATTTCCGTCCGGGGAATTTGACGGCGTTGCGTGAGTTGGCGTTGTTGTGGGTGGCGGACCGGGTCGACGAGTACCTCCAGCAGTACCGGGGCGAGCACAACATCCGCAGCACCTGGCAGGCCCGGGAGCGGATCGTGGTGGGGGTGACGGGGGGTCCGGAGGGGGAGACGTTGATACGGCGGGCGGCGCGGTTGGCGGAGAAGGGTGCGGGGGGTGAGGTGTTGGCGGTGTACGTGTCGCGGAGTGACGGGTTGACGGCGGCGTCGCCGAAGGAGTTGGCGGTGCAGCGGGGGTTGGTGGAGGGGTTGGGGGGGACGTTTCATCATGTGGTGGGGGATGATGTGCCGTCTGCGTTGTTGGAGTTTTCTCGTGGGGTGAATGCGACGCAGGTGGTGTTGGGGTCTTCGCGGCGTCGGGCGTGGCAGTACGTGTTCGGGCCGGGTGTGGGTGCGACGGTGGCGCGGGATTCGGGTCCTGATCTGGATGTGCACATCGTGACGCACGAGGAGGTGGCGCGGGGGCGTGGGTTGCCGGTGGCGCGGGGTGCGCGGCTGGGTCGGCAGCGGATCGTGTGGGGATGGCTCACCGGTGTCCTCGGTCCGATCGTCCTCGCCCTGACCCTCACCAACGTCGACGCCCACCTTGGCCTGGCCAACGACATGTTGTTGTTCCTGACGCTCACGGTGGCCGCGGCGCTGCTGGGCGGGCTCTGGCCGGCACTGGCCTCCGCGGCCTTCGGCTCCTTCCTGCTGAACTGGTTCTTCACCCCGCCGCTGCACCGCGTCACCATCGCGGACCCCAAGAACATCGTCGCCATAGTGATCTTCGTGGGCGTGGCGGTGGCGGTGGCGTCGGTGGTGGACGTGGCGGCGCGGCGTACGCATCAGGCGGCGCGGTTGCGGGCGGAGTCGGAGGTGTTGTCGTTCTTGGCGGGGAGCGTGTTGCGGGGGGAGACGTCCTTGGACGCGTTGTTGGACCGGGTGCGGGAGACGTTCGGGATGGAGTCGGTGGCCTTGCTGGAGCGGGCGGGCGACGTGGCGCCCTGGACGTGTGCGGGGAGCGTGGGCCCCGCACCGGTGAAGCGTCCGGAGGACGCGGACGTGGACGTGCCGGTCGACGACCACCTGGCGTTGGCGCTGTCCGGGCGGGTGCTGCCGGCCGAGGACCGCCGCGTCCTGGCGGCCTTCGCGGCGCAGGCGGTGGTGGTGCTGGACCGCCGACGCCTGCGCGAGGAGGCCGAACAGGCCCGCCGCCTCGCCGAGGGCAACCGCATCCGCACCGCCCTCCTCGCCGCCGTCAGCCACGACCTCCGCACCCCCCTCGCCGGCATCAAAGCAGCCGTCTCCTCGCTGCGCTCCGACGACGTCGCCTGGTCCGAGGAGGACGAGGCGGAGCTGCTGGCCGGCATCGAGGCCGGCGCCGACCGCCTGGACCACCTGGTGGGGAACCTGCTCGACATGTCCCGGCTCCAGACCGGCACCGTCCAACCCCTGATCCGCGAGGTGGACCTCGACGAGGTGGTGCCGATGGCCCTGGCCGGCGTCCCCGAGGGCAGTGCGTGCCTCGACATACCGGAGACGCTGCCCATGGTCCGCGTCGATCCCGGACTGCTGGAGCGCACCGTCGCCAACGTCGTCGAGAACGCCGTCAAGTACAGCCCCGAGGGCCGGCGGGTCCTCGTCGCGGCCAGCACCCTGGGCCCCCGGGTGGAACTGCGGGTCGTCGACCGCGGGCCCGGGGTTCCCGAGGAGGCCAAGGAGCGCATCTTCGAGCCCTTCCAGCGCCACGGGGACGCCCCGCGCGGTGCCGGGGTCGGCCTCGGGCTCGCCGTCGCCCGCGGCTTCGCCGAGTCCATGGGCGGCACCCTCACCGCGGAGGACACCCCCGGCGGCGGCCTCACCATGGTGCTGACCCTCACCGCCGCGCCCGGCCACGCCCGGTCCGGACCGGAACTCCCCGCCACGGTCACCTCGTGACCGCACACCCCGCCCGGGCCGCCGTGGTCCCGGACGCACCGGCCCCGGACGCCCGGGCCACGGACAACCAGAAAGGCAGGCGCTCATGACCCGGGTGCTCGTGGTCGACGACGAACCCCAGATCGTCCGCGCGCTCGTGATCAACCTCAAGGCCCGCAAGTACGAGGTGGACGCCGCCGCGGACGGCGCCACCGCGCTCCAGCTGGCCGCCGCCCGCCACCCCGACGTCGTGGTCCTCGACCTCGGCCTGCCGGACATGGACGGGGTCGAGGTGATCAAGGGACTGCGCGGCTGGACCCGGGTGCCCATCCTGGTGCTGTCGGCACGGCACAGCTCCGACGAGAAGGTCGAGGCGCTGGACGCCGGCGCCGACGACTACGTGACCAAGCCCTTCGGCATGGACGAACTGCTGGCCCGGCTGCGGGCAGCGGTCCGCCGCGCCGAACCGACCGGCGGCGGGGACGACGACGTGGTGGTCGAGACGGCGGACTTCACTGTCGACCTGGCCGCGAAGAAGGTCAACCGGGGCGGGCGGGACGTCCGGCTCACCCCCACCGAGTGGCACCTGCTGGAGGTGCTGGTGCGCAACGCCGGGCGGCTGGTGAGCCAGAAACAACTCCTCCAGGAGGTGTGGGGCCCGTCCTACGGGACCGAGACCAACTACCTGCGGGTCTACATGGCCCAGCTCCGCCGCAAACTGGAGGCCGACCCCTCGCACCCCCGGCACTTCATCACCGAGCCGGGCATGGGGTACCGGTTCGAACACTGAGGCGGCTCCCCGGCCCCTCCCGTCCGGGGCGTCCACGGCGCGGCGGCGCACTCCGCCGACTGGGTACCCTTCCCCTATGAGTGCGCCACGTTCCGACAAGCCGACGGGCCGGTTCCGCCGGATGCTCGACCGGCTCGCCGACATCTCGGCCTCCCAGGAGGACCTGGAGTCCGAGGAACTGCGCGAGGACGCGGAGACGGCCGGTTGCATCCGGATCGGTGACTGCCAGGACCGGCAGATCGTCACCGTTACTGGTACCTTGCGCACGGTCACCCTCCGCCCCCGGGCGGGGGTCCCGGCCCTGGAGGCGGAGCTCTTCGACGGCTCGGCGGCGCTCGACGTGGTCTGGCTCGGCAGGCGCTCCATCGTGGGCATCGAGCCGGGGCGCAAGCTGATCGCCTCCGGTCGGATCGCGATGAGCCGGGGCCGCCGGGTGCTCTTCAACCCGAAGTACGAACTCAGACCCCTTGGACGGGAGTAGCCGGTGACGTCCCTCGACAAGCCGACCGACCACCGGAGCACGGCCCAGGACGGCGACCCGGGACCCGCGCCCGCCGACGGGCCGCCGGGGCAGGACGCCAAGGCGGTGACCGAAGCGGCGCTCTTCGAAGCGTTCGGCGGGGTGCGCGGCATGGTCGAGACCGTCGTCCCCGGGCTCCTCTTCGTCACGATCTACACCGTCAACAAGGACCTGCACCTCTCCGCCATCGCGGCCCTCGCGGTCTCGGTGCTGATGGTGGTGGTCCGACTGGTGATGAAGGACACCGTCAAGCACGCCTTCAGCGGGGTCTTCGGCGTCGCCTTCGGCGTGGTCTTCGCGATGATGACCGGCAACGCCAAGGACTTCTACCTGCCCGGCATGCTGTACACGCTCGGGCTCGGCCTCGCCTACGTCGTCACGGCCCTCGCGGGCGTTCCCCTGATGGGGCTGGTGCTCGGCCCGATCTTCAAGGAGAACCTCTCCTGGCGGACCCGCAACCCGGGCCGCAAGAAGGCGTACGCCAAGGCCAGCTACGCCTGGGGCGGCATCCTGCTCGCCAAGTCCGCGATCCTGTTTCCCCTGTACTGGTGGGCCGACACCACGCAACTCGGTTGGGTCCTGGTGGCCTTGAAGATCCCGCCGTTCCTGCTGGCGGTCTGGCTGACCTGGATCTTCCTCGCCAAGGCCCCGGCCCCCATCGACGTGTTCGCCGAGATGGAGGAGCGGGAGGCCGCCGAGAAGGCGGCCAAGGAGGCGGCGAAGGACGCGGCCGCAACGGCGCGGACCGAGTAGCCGCGAGAAGCACCCGCCGAACGGAACGTGGAGGGGCGGCCCCGTCGGGGCCGCCCCTCCACGCGGTTCACCACGTCAGCCGCTCACTCCTCGGACGGCCCGCGCCGCACCGACAGCAGGACCTCCAACTGCTCCTCGCGGGCCGGAGCGGCGACGAACAGCAACTCGTCACCCGCCTCCAGGGAGTCGTCCCGGGTGGGCGTGAGCACCCGGGTGCCGCGGATGATCGTCACCAGGGAGGTGTCCTGGGGCCAGGGGACGTCCCCGACCCGGGTGCCCGCGAGCGCCGACTCCGGCGGCAGCGTCAACTCGACCAGGTTCGCGTCACCGTGGCTGAAGCGCAGCAGCCGCACCAGGTCGCCGACGCTCACCGCCTCCTCGACCAGCGCCGACATCAGCCGGGGGGTCGAGACGGCGACGTCCACGCCCCAGGACTCGTTGAACAGCCACTCGTTCTTGGGATTGTTCACCCGGGCGACCACCCGGGGCACCCCGTACTCCGTCTTGGCGAGCAGCGAGACCACCAGGTTCACCTTGTCGTCGCCGGTCGCCGCGATGACCACGTTGCAGCGCTGGAGCGCCGCCTCGTCCAGGGACGTGATCTCGCAGGCGTCCGCGAGCAACCACTCCGCCTGCGGCACCCGCTCCACGGAGATCGCGGTCGGCGCCTTGTCGATCAGCAGGACCTCGTGACCGTTCTCCAACAGTTCGCCGGCGATGGAACGCCCGACCGCACCGGCTCCCGCGATGGCGACCCTCATCAGTGACCGCCCCCTTCCTCGGGGCCCTGCGCGAACGAGGCCTCCACCGTGTCGACGTCCTCCGGACGCATCACCACGTGCACCAGGTCGCCCTCCTGGAGCACGGTCCGCGAGGTCGGCAGGATCGCCTCGCCCAACCGGGTCAGGAACGCGACCCGCACCCCCGTCTCGTCCTGGAGCCGGCTGATCGTGTGGCCCACCCAGGACGTCGGGGTGTGCACCTCGGCGAGTTGCACCCCGCCGGTCGGGTCCCGCCACAGCGGCTCCGCGCCGGACGGCAACAGCCGGCGCAGCATCTGGTCGGCGGTCCAGCGGACCGTGGCCACGGTCGGAATGCCCAGGCGCTGGTAGACCTCGGCGCGCCGCGGGTCGTAGATGCGTGCCGCGACGTGGTCGATGCCGAACATCTCCCGGGCCACCCGGGCCGCGATGATGTTGGAGTTGTCCCCGCTGGACACGGCCGCGAAGGCGCCGGCCTCCTCGATGCCGGCCTCCCGCAGGGTGTCCTGGTCGAAGCCGATGCCCGTGACGCGCCGTCCGCCGAACCCGGAGCCCAGGCGCCGGAAGGCGGTGGGGTCCCGGTCGATCACGGCGACCGTGTGCCCCTGTTGCTCCAGGGTCTGGGCCAGAGCGGAACCCACTCTGCCGCAACCCATGATGACGATGTGCACGACCGTCCTTCCGACTGTCGATCTTCCGCTGTTCGTTGGTTCTCGTTGGTTCTCGTCGGTCCGGGGTCGGTGTCATCGCCCCCCGTCTCCGGGGACGTCGACGACGACGGCGGAGTTGCCCGGCACCGGCGACGGACAGGACAGCGTACGGGCCGCACGGCCCGTACCCGTGGAGCCGTCGGCGGTCGGTACGGCCGGGGCCAGCGGACTTGACCCGGGCTTTACCAAGTCCCCGCCGAACACGACGACTCAGGCTTAACAGGGTCTCAGACCGGGGCCAAAGCTACACACGCACGGTCACCCGACCGCGCCCTCCCGCCCCCCGGGGAGAGGTCCGCGAATCACCGCCACGCGTTCTGGGGTGGTGGGTGGGCGGGCCCGCGTTCGAACGCTTACGATCCTCTGCGTGTCCAAACTGACCGACGTGCCCAAACGGATTCTCATCGGGCGCGCCCTGCGCAGTGACCGGCTGGGGGAGACCCTCCTGCCCAAGCGCATCGCCCTCCCCGTCTTCGCGTCCGACCCGCTCTCCTCCGTGGCGTACGCGCCGGGCGAGGTGCTGCTGGTGCTCTCCGTCGCGGGCGTGTCGGCCTACCACTTCAGCCCCTGGATCGCCCTCGCGGTCGTGGTGCTGATGTTCACCGTGGTCGCGTCGTACCGGCAGAACGTGCACGCCTACCCCAGCGGCGGCGGGGACTACGAGGTGGCGAACACCAACCTCGGTCCCAAGGCCGGCCTCACCGTCGCCAGCGCGCTGCTCGTCGACTACGTCCTGACCGTCGCCGTGTCGATCTCCTCCGGAGTGGAGAACCTCGGCTCGGCGATCCCGTTCGTGGTCGAGAACAAGGTGGCCGTCGCCGTCGGCATGATCGTCCTGCTGACCCTGATGAACCTGCGCGGTGTGCGGGAGTCCGGCAAGCTCTTCGCGATCCCCACCTACGTCTTCGTCACCGGCGTCTTCGCGATGATCGCCTGGGGCGCCTTCCGAGGCCTCGTCCTCGACGAGACGCTGAAGGCGCCGACCGCCGACTTCGAGATCCAGGCCGAACACCAGGGGCTCGCCGGCTTCGCCCTCGTCTTCCTGCTGCTGCGCGCCTTCTCCTCCGGCTGCGCCGCGCTCACCGGCGTCGAGGCCATCAGCAACGGCGTCCCCGCGTTCCGCAAGCCCAAGTCGAGGAACGCGGCCACCACCCTGGCCCTGATGGGCCTCCTCGCCGTCACCATGTTCTGCGGGATCATCGGCCTCGCCATGGCCTCCGGCGTGCGGATGGCCGAGAACCCGGCCAAGGACCTGCTCCACGGCGGTGCCCCGGTCGGCGACTCCTACGTCCAGGACCCGGTGATCTCCCAGGTCGCCGCCGCGGTCTTCGGGGAGGGCACCTTCTTCTTCGTCCTGCTCGCCGCCGCCACCGCCCTGGTGCTGTTCCTCGCCGCCAACACCGCGTACAACGGCTTCCCGCTGCTCGGCTCGATCCTCGCCCAGGACCGCTACCTGCCGCGCCAGCTGCACACCCGCGGCGACCGGCTCGCCTTCTCCAACGGCATCGTCCTGCTGGCGGGCGCCGCCGCCCTCCTCGTGGTCGTCTACGGAGCCGACTCCACCCGGCTGATCCAGCTCTACATCGTCGGCGTCTTCGTCTCCTTCACCCTCAGCCAGACCGGCATGGTCCGCCACTGGAACCGGCTGCTGCGCACCGAGCACGACCCCGACAAGCGACGCCACATGAAGCGGTCCCGGGCCATCAACGCCTTCGGCGCCTTCTTCACCGGCCTCGTCCTGGTCGTCGTCCTGGTCACCAAGTTCACCCACGGCGCCTGGGTGGCCCTGCTCGGCATGGTCATCTTCTACGCGGTCATGACCGCGATCCGCCGCCACTACGACCGCGTCTCCGAGGAGATCAGCGCCCCCGAGGAACCCACCGACGACATGGTGCGCCCCTCCCGGGTGCACTCCATCGTCCTGGTCTCCAAACTCCACCGCCCCACCCTGCGGGCCCTGTCCTACGCCCAGTTGATGCGCTCCGACACCCTGGAGGCGCTGAGCGTCAACGTCGACCCGGCGGAGACCAAGGCCCTCAAGGACGAGTGGGACCGCCGTGACATAGAGGTCCCCCTCAAGGTCATCGACTCGCCCTACCGCGAGATCACCCGGCCGATCATCGAGTACGTCAAGAACCTGCGGCGAGAGTCCCCGCGCGAGGCGGTCAGCGTGATCATCCCCGAGTACGTGGTGGGCCACTGGTACGAGCACCTGCTCCACAACCAGAGCGCCCTGCGGCTCAAGGGCCGTCTGCTGTTCACCCCCGGAGTGATGGTGACCTCGGTGCCCTACCAGCTGGAGTCCTCCGAGGCGGCCAAGAAGCGGGCCCGCCGGCGCCAGGACTGGAGCGCGCCCGGCGCCGTGCGCCGCGGCCCCGTGGAGAAGCGCAGCAAGGAGCCCACCGGCAAGGGGTGAGGCACGGCGACCGCCGACCCGGACGCCCGCGCGGGGACGTAGACTGGTGGGCTGTTGTCCCGCAGTCCTTCCCTCACCACTCGTGGAGTCACCCCGCCATGCAGGCAGAACCGAAGAAGACGCTGGTGGGCCAGGAGTACGAGGTCGAGGTCGGCGCCGTCGCCCACGGCGGCCACTGCGTCGCCCGCACCGAGGACGGCCGGGTGCTGTTCGTCCGGCACGCCCTCCCCGGCGAGCGGGTCCTGGCCCGCGTCACCGAGGGCGCCGAGGACTCGCGCTTCCTGCGCGCGGACGCGGTGGAGGTCCGCGAACCCTCCAAGGACCGGGTCACCCCGCCCTGCCCCTTCTCCGGGCCGGGCCGCTGCGGCGGCTGCGACTGGCAGCACGCCAAGCCGGGCGCCCAGCGACGCCTCAAGGGCGAGGTCGTCGCCGAACAGCTCCAGCGCCTCGCCGGCCTCACCCCCGAGGACGTCGGCTGGGACGGCACCGTGATGCCCGCCGAGGGCGACAAGCTGCCCGTCGGCGAGGTCCCCGCCTGGCGCACCCGGGTCCAGTACGCCGTCGACGAGGAGGGCCGCGCGGGTCTGCGCCGCCACCGCTCCCACGACGTCGAACCGGTCGACCACTGCATGATCGCCGCGCCGGGCGTGACCGAGTTGGGCGTCGAGGCCCGCACCTGGCCGGGCATGGCCGCGGTCGAGGCCATCGCGGCCACCGGCTCCCAGGACCGTCAGGTGATCCTGACCCCGCGCCCCGGCGCCCGGCTCCCGCTGGTCGAACTGGACCGTCCGGTGTCGGTGCTCCGCGTCGACGAGCGGGACGGCGGGGTGCACCGGGTGCACGGCCGCCCCTTCGTCCGCGAGCGCGCCGACGACCGCACCCACCGGGTCGGCAACGGAGGCTTCTGGCAGGTCCACCCCAAGGCGGCGGACACCCTGGTCAAGGCCGTGATGCAGGGCCTGCTGCCCCGCAAGGGCGACACCGCACTGGACCTGTACTGCGGCGTCGGCCTGTTCGCCGGCGCCCTCGCCGACCGCGTCGGCGAGCGCGGCGCGGTCCTCGGCATCGAGTCGGGCAAGCGCGCCGTCGAGGACGCCCGGCACAACCTCCGCGACTTCCCCCGGGTACGGGTCGAGCAGGGCAAGGTCGAGCAGGTGCTGCCGCGCACCGGCATCACCGAGGCCGACCTCGTCGTCCTCGACCCCCCGCGCGCCGGCGCCGGCCGCCGCACCGTGGAACACCTCGCCGCCCTGGGCGCCCGCCGCATCGCCTACGTGGCCTGCGACCCGGCGGCCCTCGCCCGCGACCTCGCCTCCTTCCGCGAAGCGGGCTACCGGGTACGGACGTTCCGGGCCTTCGACCTCTTCCCGATGACCCACCACGTGGAGTGCGTGGCGATCCTGGAGCCGGTGGGGAAGGGTGCTTGACCTGCGCACGCGACTCGACCGTGCCCCTTCGATTCCGGCCGGGCGTCGGGCCTTCCCCGTGGTGGTGGACACGACTCTTTGATCACGCGGTGAGCGTGAGCTTGGCGGTGTGGTGTCGGCGTTCGTATTCGTTGGGGCTGAGCGGGTGTTGTAGCGGGTCAGCCAGGCGAAAACCTTGTTCCTGCACTCGGCGGGGCCGCCGTAGTCGCGGGCGCCCTGGAGGGTTTCGCGTTTGAGGGACGCGTGGAAGCTTTCGCAGGCGGCGTTGTCCGCGCTGTTGCCGACGGCACCCCTGGACCGGGTGACCTTCAGCTGGTCGTAGAGGTCGGCGATGGCCCTGGAGCCGTACTGGGCTCCGTGGTCGGAGTGAAGGACGGAACCGTCCAGACCGCCGCGGGTCCGGGCCGCCGTGCGTAGGGCGTCGGCGACCAGGGTGGTGCGCATGTGGTCGGCGATGGACCAGCCGACGACCTTGCGGCTGAAACAGTCCAGAACCGTCGCGAGGTAGAGGAACGTGCCGTCGGCGAGGCAGGTAAGTGATGTCGCCCATGTATGTGAGGCCCGGCCCGGCGGCGGTGAAGTCCCGCCGGAACAGGTCCGGGACCTGTGAAGCGGCCGGGTCCGGGAGCGTGGTGCGGACACGTCTGCGCAGGCGGACGCCGGTGATGGCGAACATGCGCATGACGCGGGCGACCCGCTTTTCGTTGACGTGCAGGCCCGCCTCTCTGAGCTCGGCGGTCACCCCCGGGGAGCCGTAGGCGCCGCCGGATTCCGTGTGGACCTCACGAATCCTCGCGGCCAGGCGCTGGTCGGCCCGCTGCCGGACAGTCCTGGGCTCGCGGCCGGCCAACCACTTGTAGTAGCTGGACCTGTTCACCTCAAGGACCTCGCAGAGCCGCTTCACCTCGAAGGCGTCCCGGTGGTCGTCGACGAACTGGAAGCGACTCCTCACCAGTTCGTCTCCCCGGCGAAATACTTGGCCGCCTTGCGGAGTATGTCCCGCTCGGTCGCGAGCTTGCGCTCACTGGCCTCGAGTTCGGCCACCCGGGCCTCGAGCTGCCGGATCCGTTCGTCCGGTTCCGCGGACGGCACCACTGGCGCGGACGGGCCACAGTCCTGGCGCCCCGGGCTGTGGCCGGGCCGGCGCCACGGCGTTCGCGGTCCCGCAGCACCCAATTCCGCAGTGTGTTCCTGTTGACGCCCAGGTCAGCGGCGATGCTCTTGTACGTTGCCCCGGGTGTGGACTCGTACAAGGCCACGGCATCGGCCTTGAACTCGTCCGAGTAGTCCTTCATCGCCATCAGCGGTCTTCTCGCTTCCTCCGGATCAAGCAGATCCAGTATCAGCGTGTCCACCACTCAGGGGGAGGCTCCCTCGTCGGCTCCATGGTGTCGGGCCTCGCCCAGTCCATGGGCCAGCTCATCGGCTTCCGGGTGCTCCAGGGCCTCGGCGCCGGAGGTCTGATGGTCGGTGCGCTCTCCCTCATCGGCGAGCTGCTCACCCCGCAGAAGCGCGGCACGTTCCAGGCCATGTCGTCGGCCGTCATGGGCGTCGCGATGGTCGGCGGTCCGTTGGCCGGCGGGTTCCTCACCGAGCACCTGGGCTGGCGCTACTGCTTCTACATCAACGTGCCGTTCGGCCTTGCCGCCTTCATCACCGTCGCCGTGGCGCTGAAGCTGCCCGAGCGGCGCTCCCGGGCTCCCATCGACTACCTGGGCGCCGTGCTGCTCGCTGCGGTGATCACCTCGCTGGTGCTGCTCACCACGTGGGGCGGTACGCAGTACGACTGGTCCTCGCCGGTGATCACGGGCCTGATCGCGGTCGCCGTGGCCGGGGCCCTCGCCCTGCCCGCCGTGGAGCGCCGCGCGGTCGCCCCCGTACTGCCGCTGACCGTCTTCCGCAGCGCCAACTTCAGCTGGGCCAACGCCATCTCCTTCCTCTACGGGTTCGTGATGGTCGCCGCGCTGACCTTCCTGCCCATCTACCAGCAGGCCGTGCAGGGTGCCTCCGCCTCCAGCGGCGGACTGCTCACATCAACGGTACCGCCTGAAGCCGGGTGTTCCGCTGATCTCCTCGGGAGGGGGGGACCATTCGCGCGGGAGGGTTCCTGCCGGGTGGTCCCGCAGCGGCCCAGGACGCCTCCGTCGTCGGGCCGGTACGGAGTGGGGCGAGGAGCGCACACGGGTCGGCGGGGCCGTCATGATGGCCGCATGCACAAGCTCGAAGCGCACGAGATGCCCCTCCACAAGGTCTTCAGCAGTGACTACGACTTCCGGATCCCGGACTACCAACGGCCGTACGCCTGGCAGGAGGAGCAGGCGGTCCAGTTGCTCACGGACCTCGCGGAGGCGCTGGAGCGGGGGACCGAGGAGCCGTACTTCCTCGGTTCGTTGGTCCTGGTCAAGGAGAGCGGACAGCCGAGGTCCGACGTCATCGACGGCCAGCAGCGTCTGACCACGCTCACCATCCTGTTGTCGGTGCTGCGTGACCTGACGGACCGGGCCGAACTGCGTGAGGCCCTGCACAAGCTGATCAACCAACCCGGTGACCCGATTCTCGGGAGGAAGCCCCAGCCCCGGTTGCGGCCCCGCCAGCGGGACGCCGACTTCTTCCACGAGTACGTCCAGACCGGCGGCGCCATCGACGTGCTGCGCGTACTGGACAGGACCGCCTTGGCGACCGACGCGCAGAAGGCCGTCCGGGACAATGCGGCCGCCCTGCACGGCGAACTGGCGAGCTGGTCCGAGGAACGCCGCCTCGGCCTGGTCAGGATGCTCGGCGAGCGGACCTACCTGGTCGTGGTCGCCACCCCCGACCTGGAGAGCGCACACCGGATCTTCAGCGTGATGAACTCTCGCGGCCTGGACCTTTCTCCCACCGACATCTTCAAGTCGCAGATCATCGGTGCCCTGGAGGACCCCGGGCAGTCGGCGCACTGCGCCCGCAAGTGGGAGGACGCCGAAGAGACCCTGGGCAGGGACGACTTCGCCGACCTCTTCCTCCACCTGCGCATGATCTACGAGAAGAAGCGGGCCGAGAGGGAGCTGCTGAAGGAGTTCCCCAAGCAGGTGCTCGACCGCTACCTTCCGGACAAGGCGGACGTCTTCGTCAACGACGTCGTCGTCCCGTACGCCGAGGCGTACGCCCAGATCCGCGACGGGCGTTACCAGGCGTCGTCCGGTGCCGAGCAGGTCAACGCCTGGTTCAAGCGGCTCCAGCAGACGGACAACAACGACTGGCGGCCCGCGGCGCTGTGGGCGCTGCGCAACCACGAGCACGAACCGGATTGGCTCGACCGCTTCTTCCGGGCCCTGGAACGGCTGTCGGCCAGCATGTTCATCCGCCGCGTCTACACCACCCCGCGCGTGATGCGTTACGCGGAACTGCTCCGCCAGCTCGACCAGGGACAGGGCCTGGACTCGCCGGCGTTCGAACTGACGGAGACCGAGAGGTCCGACACCCGTGCCCGCCTCGAAGGCGAGGTGTACCTGGTCGGCAAGATCCGCAAGTACGTGCTGCTCCGTGTCGACGAGATCCTCTCCGAGGCCCACGGCGTGAAGTACGACCTGCCGCTCATCACCGTGGAGCACGTCCTCCCGCAGAACCCGGAGGCCGGCTCGCGGTGGACGGAGCTGTTCGACGAGGACCAGCGGGGGTACTGGACCCACCGGCTCGGCAACCTGGTCCTGCTCAACCGGGTGAAGAACTCCACCGCGCAGAACTACGACTTCGCCGCGAAGAAGGCCCGGTACTTCACCGGCCGTGGGGGAGCAGCCCCGTTCGCCCTGACCAGTCAGGTGCTCCGGTACGAGGACTGGACGCCGGACGTACTGGAGGCCCAGCAGAAGCAACTGGTCGACCTGCTGGTCGCGGAGTGGACTCTGTGACCGTCGCGGTGCCCGGTGCCGCGGCCGGGCCGTTCGCCTCCGGCCACCGGGCGCGGATCTCCACCGGGAGGGGCGGCAGTCCGGCCCGGTTCCTAGGATGGTCTCGCTAGTCAGGTGGGGATGTGAGAAGGGGGACGCATGGTGTACGGCCGCGCGGACGGACCATCGGCGGTTGAGTTCCGGCGAGCGCGTGAGGAGTGGATCGACGGCAGGATCCAGGAGCTTGCCGAGGTACTGAAGACCGCCGGTCCGGATCTGTACGAGCTGCTGCCGGCGGATCTGGGAGAACCCCGCCGGGTCGCGGCGGCAGTGGTGACCCGGGTGGCCGTGGACGAGGCGCGCGCTCTGCCGCTGGTGGAGACCGCCCGCTGGATCGAGCGCCTGATTCCCGGCGGGCACCGCCACGACCTGGCGGGAGCGGCCCGGGTGCTCCGCTCGCGACTGGCGACCCTGGGCGAGCCGGCGCTCTGGTCCTGGAGCGCCGCAGCCTGGCAGGAGATGGCCCTGTGGTGGTGGCGACGGCATCAGCCGCACACCGGTGATCCCGCACGGGACTTCGCCGAATGGCGCTCGCGCTGGTCGGCGGAGGTCCCCGGGAACGGGGACGTCGACGAGCCCGAACGGGCACCGCGACGCCACGGCCGCACGCTCCTCACGCTCACGGAGTTCTTCGCGTCGGAAGCCGAACCGCTGAGACTGCTGGCCCACGCGGTGCTGAGGTCGCCCCGAACGGTCGCCGCCGTCGAGGACGCCGTCCTGCTGCGCGAGGAGCATCTCCAAGGCGCGGGGCACCTGAGGTGGCTGGCCGAGCAGCAGGCCTGCGCCGAGCAACTCGAAGCCTGGCGCAGAGCTCAGCAGGAAACCGGGTCCGAGGCCACGCGGGCCTTCCTGGCGGAGCTGTCAGAAGCCGTCAAGCGCTATGCCACGCTCGTGCTGCAACCCGTCGTCAAGGCCCTTCCTGCCGGTGAACGCGCGCTCCTGCACGGCAGTCGACCCGGTGCCCACCGCACTGCCGCCGACTACCTGGACGTGTTCCTCGACTGGCAGGTGCAGCCCGACGAGGACGCCTGGAAGGACGGGGTACCGAGCGCCGACGTCACGCGGCAGGCCAGGGAGCGCCGAGAACGGGGGGAGACGACCTGGCAGGGCATGCGGGGCTCCGTGCCCGTCTGGTACCACATCGTCACCTCTCCGCAGGAGAAGGCGGCCGCTCTCGCCTACTCGGGTCGGCCGTCGGCATCCGTCGTCCGCGTCCGGACCGGCGACGACGGGGTGACGGTTCCGAGCCCCTCTCCGTTCGAGGGGTTGTTCCACGAGGCCGACGAGTCGGCGGACTGGTACCCGGACCCCGGCATCGACGTCCCCTACCAGCCGGACAGCGCGTTCGACCTGTGCGCACTGCTCGCCCTATCCCAACTCGGCCATGCCAGGCTGGAGTTCCTGACGGTCCATCCGGACGGGGCGGTGCACACCCTGCGCACGGTCCGTGCCCTGGTGCGCGAGGACGACGCGAACGCCTGCCGGCGCTGGGCCCTGGCCGCGCTGGCGGAGTTGGCTCCCGACCCGGAGGACCTCGCCGACCTGATGGCCAGGGACGAGGAGGTGGGCGGGGACCAGTCGGACGAGGTCGGCGGTCCGAAGGGCACGGGCGCTGGAGGCGGCCCCGAGGGGTCGCCCGCTCCCGAGCCGCAGACCCCTTCCGCCGGCCGCCGCGCCACGGGCGGAAGCCTTCCGCCCGAGCTGCTCGGCAAGGTGAGGTCCCTGCTCCGCAAGGCCGAGAACGAAGCCGCCACGGAAGAGGAGGCCCGCGCCTACCTCACCAAGGCCACGGAACTCATGGCCAAGTACGGCATCGAACAGGCCATGCTCGACGATCTGGCCGCACCCAGCGGGCCCCTGGACAGGGTTGTCGAGGTCCACCCGCCCTACGCCAAGGAGATGCGGCGCCTGCTCAGCTCGATCGCCGGGGCCATGCGCTGCCGCTCGGTCTACCCCGGAGGCAAGGCGCACCGCCTGCGGGTCCACCTCTTCGGCTTCGAGCCCGACATCCAGGCGAGCGAGCTCCTCTTCGCCAGCCTGCGGCTGCAGATGCTGGACGGAGCGGACCGCGCCGACCGTCGGTACCGTCCGCCGGGGGAGGACGCGCGGGCCTACAAGCGTTCGTGGATGCTCGGGTTCATCCGAGAGGTGACCGACCGGATCGGGGCCGCACAGGAGACGGCACGGTCGGCTGCGGAGCGCGAGCAGGAGGGCACGGGGAGCGCGGGACGCAGTGTGGCCCTGGTCCTCGCGGACCGGTCGACCGTGGTGGCCGCCCGCCTCAGCGAGCGCTATCCCAAACTGGGCAGGTCGCGCCCCACGAAGTTCACGGGGACGGGCTACTGGCAGGGACGCATCGACGGCCGGCAAGCCGACATCGGCGGGCCCAACGTGGTTCCCGACCCGGGTGCCGGACGGCTCGTCGGCTGATCGCGCGCAGCGGACGGCGAGGCAGGCCCCGTCGGCGGGGCGGACCTCGCCGTCTCCCGCGGCCGGAGGGCGGTGCGGCTCGGGCCCGTGCGCCGCCGCACCCCGGCGGGGTCGGAGCGGCCCGGCGGCGGCTGCCGGGCCGGGGCGGGTGCGTACGGGGGCTGCCCCCTTCCCGTCTTCCGTAGACTGATCGGCAGCGGTGCGGCGGGGCACCGCGAGGAGAGCACGGGGGAACGAGAGCGCCGATGGAGCCGTTGGACGCCGACAAGGACCCGCGGGTGCTGGGTCCGTTCGAGCTGCTGGCCAGGCTGGGGGCGGGCGGCATGGGCGTGGCCTACCTGGCCCGGCGGATTCCGCTGGACGACCCCGCGGACGAACTGGCCGCGATGTACCGCCTGGCCGAGCCGGACGAGGCGGTGGACGCCGCCGAACCGCGGCTCGCCGTGGTGAAGACGATCCAGCAGCACCTGCTGGACCAGCCCGGGGCCCGGGAGCGCTTCGCCAGGGAGATCGACTCCGTCCGGGCCGTCGTCAGCGACCGGGTGCCCGCACTCCGCGCGGCCGACACCGAGGCCACGGAGCCGTGGTTCGCCATGGACTTCGTCCACGGTCCCCCGCTCTCCACCCTGGTCGAAGGGGCCGGCGTGCTGCCCGTCGGCCCGTACGCCGCGCTCGGGCTCCACCTGGTGGACGCCCTGCGCGCCATCCACGGCACCGGCCTGCTGCACCGCGACCTCAAGCCGGACAACGTGGTGCTGGGGCCGGACGGTCCCGTCGTCCTGGACTTCGGACTCGCGACCCTCATCGAGCGGCGCACCAGCCAGATGGTCACCGGCCCGGGGGAGGCCTGGGGCACCAAGCGGTACATGTCCTACGAGCAGCTCCGCGACTTCCGCCGCACCAGGGAACCGACCGACGTGTACGGGCTCGGGGCCACCCTGTTCTTCGCGTCGACCGGACGGGCGCCCTACGCGCACGAGCCGCTGCTCACCCCTCCCGACTGGCAGGGCGTCGACGCCGCTCTCCGTCCGTTGCTCGCACAGATACTGGTCCCCGCCCCCGAGCGCCGCCCGGACCTGGACGGGGTGGAGATGGGACTGCGCGCCATCCTCCACGAGGCTGCCCTGACCGAGGAGCGGGCGTTCGAGGAGCTCCGGGTGTGGGTGCGGGAGGCCGCTCTCGCGCCGGAGCTACCCCCCGAGGCGCTCTCGGGCCGGGTGGACCCGGCGGTCAGGGAACGCGCGCAGCGAGCGGTCGACGAGGGCGACGCTCCGGACCGTCCCTGGGCCGGAGCCGCCGGCGGGCACGATCCCGAGAGCCCCTGGGGCGGCAGCGCCGGGTTCTTCGGCATCGTCGACGCCGAAGAACCCGAGCCCGTCGAACCGGACGCCCCCCGGCCGGGCACGCCGCCCGGGTACACGCCGACGGTCGTCGACGAACCGGCGGCCGAACCGGCCCGGCCGGCCGCCCCTCCCGAGCCGCCGCCGGACGCCGCCCCCACCAGCTACCCGCTGCCGGCTCCCCGGCCCACCGAGGAGCCGCCGCCGGGCGTGCCACGAACCGTGCGGCGCGTCGCCGAGAGGCTGCGGAAGACCTACGCGCACAGCAGAAAGCTGTAGGGGAACCGGAACCGGGCCGACCCCCGTGCGGCCGGCGAGCCCTCGGGCAGCCCGGTGCGGGCGGTAGCGCCCCGGAACCCCCTCCCCGCCCGTTTTCGTCCCCGCCTCCCGGAGCCCTAGGCTTCGGGGGCGCACCGTCGGCGACGGACCCCGTACGCCGCCCCGCCTCGCCGCAGCGCGCGAGGAGACGACCCCGAGAGGACCCGCCAGCCATGCCCGACACAGCGCCCGGCCGCACCGAGGACCGTCCCGCGGCGGAACCCGAGGGCGCCCCGCCCGCCGGCGCGGTGATCGAGGTGCGGGACGAGGAGTGGATGGTCCGCACCAGCAGGCAGGTGCGGCCCGGGGAGTTCCTGGTGGAGGCGGTCGGCGCCTCCGACCTGGTGCGGGGACAGGAGGCCCGGTTCCTGGTGCCGACCATGGACGAGCTGCGGGTGCTGCGCCCGGAGGACACCGCGCTGGTCGGCGACTCGTCCCCGCACTTCCGGCGCAGTCGCCTCTTCCTGGAGGCCGTGCTCCGCAAGACGCCGCTGCCGCAGACCGAACGCCGGCTCGCCCTGGCCGACGGCTTCCTCCTCGACCGCATGGACTACCAGCTGCGGCCCGCCGCGAAGGCCCTGGCCAACCCGCTGCGGCCACGACTGCTGATCGGCGACGTGGTGGGGCTCGGCAAGACCCTGGAGATCGGGGTGCTGCTCAGCGAGCTGATCCGGCGCGGCCGGGGCGAGCGCATCCTCGTCGTCACGCCCGCCCCCGTGCTGGAGCAGTTCCAGCACGAGCTGTGGACCCGGTTCTCGCTGCCGCTGGTCAGGCTGGACAGCGCGGGCATCGCCCGGATCGAGCGGAAGATCCCCGCGGGCCGCAACCCGTTCACCTACTTCAAGCGCGTGATCATCTCCATGGACACCCTGAAGAACCCCCGGCGCTACCGCCCGTGGCTGGAGGACGTCCGCTGGGACGCGGTGGTCATCGACGAGTCCCACAACCTCATCAACCAGGGCAGCGACCGGCGGGCCCTCGCCGACCTGCTGGCCGAGCGCACCGACGCCCTGGTCCTGGCCAGCGCGACCCCCCACAACGGTGACATGGCCGCCTTCACCGGGCTGGTCCGCCTGCTGGACCCGATGGCGGTCCAGGACCCGAGGAACCCCCGGGCCGACGAACTGGACCACCTGATGCTGCGCCGCACCAAGGTCAGTGCCGAGGTCGCGGAGCAGCTCGCGGACCACTGGGCGCCGCGCGGCGGCTCCCACCCGGTGCGCTGCCCTGCCAACGAGCTGGAGGAACAGGTCTTCCAGGAGCTCGCGGACCACTGGCTGACCCGCCCCGGCACCCCCGTCGGCACCGAGGACCGCCTCTTCCCCTACGTCCTGCTCAAGTCGTTCCTCTCCTCCCACCGGGCCCTCTTCGGCACGGCCCGCCAGCGACTGCTGAGGACCGGGCACCAGCTGCCCAAGGGCCACGAGATCACCGACGCCCCCCTGGACGGGGTCGAGACGCGGACCCCGGAGGCCGACTCCCTGCTGCGCCTGGTGGAACTCGCCCGGAGCATCGAGCGGGCGACCGCCGAGGACGGCGGGCTCGCCGCCACCTCCAAGCTCCGCGGGCTGGTCGAGGAACTGACCCGGATCGGGGTGAAGGCCGGCAGCACGGTCCGCGCGGTGGTCTTCTCCGAGCGCCGGGAGACCCTCGACTGGCTGGGGAAGGCGCTGCCCCCGCTGCTCGGCTGGCACGAGGAGCGGGACGCCCGGGCCGCGGTCAAGGTCCTCCACAGCACCGGCGTCTCGGACCGGGTGCAGATGGAGTACGTGGACGAGTTCGCCCGCGCCGGCGGCGACGTCCGGCTGCTGCTCACCGGCGACGGCGCCTCCGAGGGCGTCAACCTGCACCGGCAGTGCCACCACCTGATCCACTGGGACCTGCCCTGGAGCCTGATCCGGGTCGAGCAGCGCAACGGCCGCATCGACCGCTACGGCCAGACCCGGCCGCCCGAGTTCCGCGCGATGATCCTCGAATCGGCCGTCGAGGGCGCCCTCGACGACACCGACATCGCCGAGAAGGTCCTCGCCCGCGAGGAACGGGTGCACACCGTGCTCGGCGCCGTGGAGGCGGCGACGAAGGAGAACGACGGCGCCTTGGAGGAGAAGCGCGTGATGGAAGCGCTCCTCAAGGGCGCCCCGCCGCAGCAGGCCGTGGCCGACCTGGAGGCCGTGTCCCCGGACGAGGACGGGGACACGGACGGGCTGCCGCTCCCGCAGCGCCTGAACGCCGAGTTCGGCACCGACGAGGACGCCTTCGACGACGCCGGCTTCGGCTTCGACTTCGGGGACGACGAGGAGGGCGGGGACGCCGGCTTCGACTTCGACGCTCCCCAGGACGCCCCGCCCGCCGCGGACGCCCCGACCCGGCCCGCACCGGACGGGCGCAAGGCCCCGGCGCCGCTGCGCTTCGTCGAGGAACTGCGCCTCTTCAAGGACCGCCGGGACTACGTCCTCGCCGGCCTCGACGAACTCGCCGACCTGGAGGCGTTCCGCCTCGACACCACGGTCGACGGCACCGACCTCAGCTTCGACACCCCCGAGGACCTCGCCGACCGGCTCGACGTGCTCCCCGCCGGCTACCTCCGCGACCACGGCATCACCCGCCGCATGAAACTCACCTTCAGCCCGGCCCACGCCGCCGACTCCCTCCGGCGGGCCCGCGAGGCCCCCGACTCCGCCTCGCTCTGGCCGGACGCCCACTACGTCGGCGAACTCCACCCGGTGCTGGAGTGGATCACCGACAAGGTCCTGGTCCAACTGGGCCGCCAGCAGGCCCCGGTGATCCAGGTGGACGCTGCCCGCGTCCCCGACCCGGTCTTCCTCACCCAGGGCGTGTGGTCCAACCGGGACGGGCGCCCCACCGTCGTCGCCTGGCTGGCCGTCGACCGGCTGGGCCGTCCCGGCGAGGAGCCCCGGATCAGGAAGCTCGACCGCGCCCTCCTCACCGACCTCGGGGTCGGCCCGGACATGCCCGACCACTTCGCCGACGGCGACCACGGGGAACTCCGCCGCCACGTGCCCGCCGCGGTGGCCGCCACCCGCGCCGAGATGCAGCGCCGACGGGCCAAGGCGGAGCACCTGGTCGACGGCCCCCTGCGGGAGTACGAGGAACGCGTCGGGCACTGGCGCCAACAGCGCCTGCCCGGCTTCAGCGGCGGGCACACCGCCCGCGAACGCGCCGCCGAGAACCTGGAGCAGGCGGCCTCCCGCCTACGCACCACGGGCGACCCCATGGTGCGGCTGCTGGCGGTACTGGAGCCCAGCGCATGAGCACGTTCCGATCCACCACCGACGCGAACCGGCGGGAGCAGCACGCGTGAAGTTCGACGCTCTGACCAACGAGGGCGAGTACTTCCCGCCCTTCTACCTGGACGAGATCCTGCCCAAGCAGCTCCGAACCGGCCTCCTCAAGGAGTGGACGGCCCAGGAGCGCCAGGGACGCCACACCCCCCGCCAGGGCCTGCGCGACCTCACCGGCCCCTACCTGGACGTGCGCCTGAACGTGGGCGGCGAGGCCGAGAAGCACAACCCGCTCGCCGACCCGGAGGGCATCGCCGCCCAGGAAGCCGCCGCCGAGGCGCTGAAGGCCCACCCGACCGCGGAGCCACCGCCCGCCTTCCTGCCCGGGCCCACGCCCCGCAGCCAGGGCGGCCACACCCCCGAGGACCGCTGGCGCGCCGACCTGGCCGCCTGGCACACCCGCGTGCTGGGCGCGCTCGGCTTCACCCCGCGCCCCGGACACCTCACCGCGCACGGCGCCGCCGGCCCGGTCGCGGTGCCGGTGGCCCACTGGGAACCGGGCATCGCCGTCCTCACCGGCGGGTTCGCCGACGAGGTCGACGCCACCCGGGGCGAGGGCTCCGCCAACCGCCTCGCCGTCCCCGTCCGGGTGGCTTCCGGCAAGACCCTCACCACCGTCACCGACCTGGCCGCCTGGCTGCTCTCCACCGAACACGCGCCCCGCTACGTGCTGCTCCTCTTCGGCGGGATGCTCGTCCTCGCCGACCGGGAGAGCTACGCGCGCGGCCGCCACCTCGCGGTCAGCCTGGAGGTGGCGCTCCCGCGCAAGGGCGTGAAGGGCGCGACCGCCGGCGAACTCGACGTGATCGCGGCCCTGTTCGGAGCCCCCTCGCTGCGCCCGGCCGAGGACGGCGGGGACGACTCCATCGCCCGTCTGGTGGCCGAGTCCCGCGACCACTCGGTGGGCGTCACCTCGGACCTGCGCGAGGGCCTCAAGAAGTCGGTCCAGCTCATCGCCAACGAGGTCCTGGAACTCGCCGGCCAGCAGGGCGTCCGCCCCGCCGACCTCCCCGAGTGGCTCCCGAACGCCCTCGCGGAGCCCGGGGCCCTGCCGCGCTTGCTGACCAAGGAGTCGCTGCGCTACCTGTACCGCATCCTCTTCCTGCTCTACGCGGAGGCCCGCCCCGAGCTGGACATCCTCCCGATGCGCAGCGAGGAGTACGCCTCCGGGTACAGCGTGGCCCGGCTGCGCGAACTGGTCGTCCAGGAGAAGCTGTCCAGCGCCTCCCGGGACCGCCACCACTTCCACGACTCGCTCGCCCTGCTCTTCGAGAAGGTCTACACCGGCCACCCGGTCGCCGACACCGCCAGTACCCGCCAGGAGGCCACGCCTACGGTGCCGGCCGACGGGGCGTCCGACCTCGCCGAGGACGACGGCTACGAGGGGGTCCGCATCGAGGCCCTGCGCTCCCGGCTCTTCGACCCGAGGTCGATAAGGCTGGTCGACCGCACCCTCACCCACCCCGACGACGTCGCCGCCGACGGCACGTCCGTCCCCGGCGCGCGCACCCTCGACCTGCGCCTGCGCAACAAGGTGCTCCACCAGGTGCTGCGCAACCTCACGGTCGTGGAGGGCCGGGGCCGCAGCGGGCGCGGCGGCTTCATCTCGTACGCCAACCTCAGCATCAACCACCTGGGCGCGGTGTACGAGGGCCTGATGTCGTACACCGGCTTCATCGCCGACGAACCGCTGTACGAGGTCGCCAAGGGCGGTGACCCGAGCGGCGGTTCCTGGCTGATCCGGGCCAGCCAGGTCGCCTCGGGCCGCTACCCGAACGACGTGTTCGTGACGACGGAGGTCAACCCGGAGACCGACGAGCGGGTGCCGGTGCCCCGCAAGGTCGACTCCTACGTGTACCGCCTCGCCGGCCGCGACCGTCAGACCAGCGCCTCCTACTACACGCCCGAGTCCCTGACCCAGGCCACCGTCGAACAGACGCTGCGCTTCCGCCTCGACGAGAACGGCGAGGCCGACCCGAAGGACCCCGAGAAGGCGTGGGTCAACGCCGCCGACGTCCTGAAGTGGCGGGTGTGCGAACCGGCCCTGGGCTCCGGGGCGTTCCTCAACGAGGCCGTCAACCAGCTCGCCGAACTCTACCTGCGGCTGGCCCAGCGCGAACGCGGCGTGGACATCGACCCCGAGGACTACCAGCGCGAGTTGCAGAAGGTGAAGGCGTACATCGCCCTGCACAACGCCTACGGGGTCGACCTCAACGAGACCGCCGTCGAACTCGCCGAGATCTCCCTCTGGCTCAACACCATGCACCGGGGCATGAAGGCCCCCTGGTACGGCCTCCACCTGCACCGCGGCAACTCCCTGATCGGCGCCGCCCGCAAGGTGTACCCCGGCAACTCCCTCAGCAAGGGCGGCTGGCTCACCGCGAAGGCTCCGCAACGGCCCCGGCACGCGCCCCTGGCGGAGAAGCTCCGGGCCCGGGAGGTGCACCAGTTCCTGTTGCCCGCGATGGGCTGGGGCTCCATCGGGGAGAAGGTCTCCCTGCGGACCGTCAAGAAGGGCACCCCCGCGGAGACGGTCAAGGCCGTGGTCGACGGCGACGTTGTCGACTGGCTGGAACCGCAACTGGTCGACGCCCTGCGCAAGTGGCGGTCCGCGATCCGCCGCAACCCGAAGGGCGACCCCCGACGGGCGGCACCCAAGCCGAAGGTGGCGCCGACCCAGGAACAGCAGGTCGAACGGGACGAGGCCCTGGGCCAGGGCGCGTTCGACCTCGGCCTGGACATCTGGGAACAGCCGACTCTCGGGATCTCCTCGGCGAGCAGTGGCAGCAACGCCGGCACGCCCCGGGCCAAGGCCCCGGCGGCGCCGGCTGCCGCCCCTTCCGACGACGAGGGCGAGCCCGGCCCCCGGACGCAGACGGGACGTCTCATCGGCCTCGCCCGCCGTGTCGAGTACCTGTGGGACCTCGTGGTGATGCGGCTGACGCTCTCTGAGCAGGAGATCTCCCGCCACGTGAACGTGTGGGGCGCGGCGGCGCCCCCTCAGGCCCAGGGGCCGGACGGCAAGCCCCGACCGCCCCGACCCCCGATGGACCGTGACGCGGTCCTGGAGGCGCTGCACCGCACGGGTACTCCCTACTGGCGCCTCAAGCAGGTCATGGACGCCTGGTGCGCCCTGTGGTTCTGGCCGCTGGAGGGGATCGGGCTCTTGGACGGCACCGACGAGTTCGAGTACCGGCCCGGCGGCGAGGACCGCCTCGCCCTCCCCAAGGGCCACGCCCGGCGCCGAGTCGCCCTCCGCTCCCTGGACGACTGGCTGGAGTTCGCCGAAGCCGTGCTCGGTCGGGTCGACGTAGACACGGGGGAGGGGCAGCAGGTGTCGCTGCTCTCCTTCGACGGCGTCGGCGACCTGAGCGAGCTGGACGAGAAGGAGACGGAACTCGACGACAAGATGAGCGAGGCCACGATCTGGGCCCGGCCCGTGGACCTCGGGGACAAGTTCCCCTGGTACGAGACGGTGGGGCGGATCGCCGCGGACCGGGGCTTCTTCCATTGGGAACTGGACTTCGCCCACGTCTTCAAGGAGGGCGGCTTCGACCTGATGGTGGGCAACCCGCCGTGGGTCCGCCAGGAGTGGTTTGAAAATGAGGTTCTCGCTGAGAAAGAACCGTGGTTTGTTCTTGGCGGGAAGGAGACAGAGAAAGGCCGGGAACGGAACGTAGCTGAGGTACTCGCTAACCCGGAACACCGGTCCTTCTACCTGTCTGAACTCGGGACTGTGGCTGGTGTCTCCGCGTTCCTCTCGTCGCCTGACACGTACCCGGATTTGGTGGGAACCAGGCCGGATATGTATCGAGCATTTATGTTGCTTTCTTGGCGGGCTACAAGTGGGCGAGGTGCTGCTGGTCTGATTCATCCATCAACGCATCTGACGGGATCTAGAGAGAAGGTTCTGCGAGGGGCTACTTATCGACATCTGCGGTTCCATGCGGACTTTGTGAACGAGCTGTTTCTCTTCTCGCGACCTGTTGGTAACAGTAGCCACTTCAGTGTCAATGTGTATGGTGATGATGGCGCGATTCAGTTCCAGCATATGAGTTGGTTGCTGCATCCAAGTGTGCTGGTTGACTCTATCCGCCATAACGGGAACGGCCCGATTCCTGGCGTGAAGAAGGCCGGGAAATGGGACTTGCGTCCCCATAAAGATCGCATCGTTACTGTGAATCGCGAGGTTCTCCGAAAGTGGCGCGAGCTGACCAGCGAAGAAAATTCTCCACCGGTTGAACAAGTGAAGCTCCTGTATCCGGTCACGCGAGCTGAGGAGTCGGCGATTTCAGCGCTTGCGAAATGGCCCCACCGGCTAGGCGCATTCGACCCTCGCATCACTATCGGTCTCTATGAGACAACGGATCGCGCGGCTGGTTACTTTGCTTGGGCGCCTGGTGAAGTGAATCATTGGCGTGAGGTTATTCTTCAGGGGCCGCTCATTAGTGTTGCTACCCCGCTTCATAAGCAGCCTCCAGAGAATGGATCGAAGAGCGTACGTGATTACGAAGCGTGGGATCATGTCGCTCTGGGTGTCGGTGACCTCCCGCGCACCAATTATCGCCCGGTAGGATTGCATTCGCGGTTTCTTGCCAGGCAGGAAAGTTGGGTGGATCATAGTCGACTTGCGCAATTGCGAGCTGACTCAGCTGCTGTCGCTGCTGTGGAGTGCGATGTTAAAGCGGATTACCCTGAGCTGAGGGGAGGTGATTTCGATAGATCTGTTGAGTCGCTAATGCGAGAGGCGAGCATGCGGCCATATTCTGAGTTCTATCGTGTGGCTTGGCGTGAAATGATCGCCTCCGACACGGAGCGCAGTCTTTATGCAGCGATCATTCCGCCAGGAGTCAGTCACGTTCACGCGGTGCGCAGCGCAGCTCTGGCCTCGCGAAGCCTCACGGCCCTTGCAGCAGGATTCTTTGCTTCACTTCCCCTCGATTACTTCCTGCGGAGTTCGGGCCGCGGTCACCTGGGCACATCCGACGCCAAGGTCATGCCCGCCCCCACCCCAGGTCACCCCCTGGAAGCCGCCCTGCTCCTCCGCACCCTCCGGCTGAACTGCCAGACGAACGCGTACGCCCCGCTCTGGGAGGAGCTGTACGACCCCGTCTGGCAGCAGGACAGCTGGGCCGCGGCCGAGCGCTGGCCGGAGGGCACGCCCCCACTCGCCGACGGGGTGGGCCCCGAATGGGTGTGGGGCACCCCGCTCCGCGCGGAGTTCGCCCGTCGGGCGGCCCTGGTGGAGATCGACGCCCTGGTGGCAGTCTGGCTGGGGATCAGCGCCGACGAACTCGTGGCCATGTACGACGCCCGGTTTCCCGTGCTCCAGCAGTACGAGGAGAACATGTGGTTCGACGCCACCGGGCGCCGTATCGCCAAGGCGCACCAGCAGCACGGCTACGGGCAGCCCAAGGAGGCGTGGAAGCAGCTGAGTTCGCACGAGGCGTTCCCGAACGAGTACACGGTCCCCGAGGGTTACTCCGGCCCCCTCTACCGTGCCGACCGTAAGGAGGAGATGCGGGCCGCGCACGCGGAGTTCACCCGCCGACTGCGGGAAGCCGGCTGGGAGCCCGGCGACACGGAGCCCCCGGAGGGTGCTCCCGGCGTCTGAACGGCGACTGACGCACGAGAGCCCTGCCGGGGTCCGACGAGGACCGGCAGGGCTCTCGCTGCACGTGTGACGTCAGGCGCCCCGCTCGTCGACCGGAGCGACGGCCACGAAGCCCGCCCATGCCCGATGCGATACCCGCAGGACTGACCCGGCAACAGCCTTGGAGTCCCGGACGTGCACGGCTCCTGTACTGGCCGCGACCTCCACGCACTGACCGCCTTCGGTTCCGCTGTAGCTGCTCCTGAACCAGGCGAGACCGGATGTGTCGGCCGAGGACTCAGCGATGTTCATAGCTCTCCCAGCAATCCTTCGATGAAGTCCAGTGACTCTCGCGGAGCGAGAGCCTGCGATCGGATGATCCCATAGCGTGCCCCGGCGAGAACTGTCACTTCCGTGTCCGTCTCCAGTGTGCTGGTTGCGTGCGTCTCCGAGTACACGAACTTCTTGCCGTCCTTGCGTGTGACCACGGTGAACGGCCCGTTCACCCCCGGGTTGTCCTCGCAGGTGAGCGGCATGACCTGGATCTCGACGTTCCCCTTCTGCCCGATGAGAAGGAGGTGTTCCAACTGTCCCCGCAGGACGCCCACACCGCCGTAGCGATGGCGCAGCACGGCCTCGTCCATCACGAAGCCCAATAGCGGCGTGGGTCGGCGTTCGAAGATGTCCTGCCGCGCCAGCCGGGCGGTCACTCGCTGATCAACCGTCTCCTGATCCAGCAGGGGGCGACGCATGGCCAGCAACGCCCGCATGTACTCCTCGGTCTGGAGCAGACCGTTGACCACCAGGGCGTCGTACATGAGCAGTTCGACGCACTCCTTCTCCAGCGCCGCCATCCCCTGGAAGAACACCGGGTACTGGGCCCGTTCCACCTGCTCCTTCCACAGGGTCAGCAGCCCGTCCGCGCCCAGGATCTCGTCCGCCTTGTCGATCGTCCGGGGCGAGGGAATCCGTCGGCCCTGCTCGAAGGAGGCGACGCTGGACGCCGAGTAGCCCAGGCGCCGTCCGAACTCCTCGCGTTCCAGGCCGGCCCGCAGCCGTAGGGTCTTCATGCTCTGCCCGAAGGCCAGGACCACTCCCTGGCCGGATCGGTCCGCGGCGCGACCGCCCGTTCCGTCGTTCCCGTCCCAACCGTCCCCGAGGGGCGCCCTCGTCCCGTCCGTCGTCATCGCGGTTCCGCCTTCGTCGTCCGTGGTCCACCCGTACCGCCCTCGCCTGCACAACGCCCCTGCCGGGGGCGGCGTCACGCCGCGCGGCGCGTACACGTGTCGGTGTCACGCGTACAGATCGGCGCCCGGTGCGTCACGACCGGTCACGCTACGCGAGCGACGGCGACACCGGCGGCGTGATCCACGAACCGGGCGAATCCTGCGGATGATCAACGCTCCCGTATCGCAGGTCACTTGGCCCGGGGTGTTCTCCGACCTCGTATCGTGGGTCGGGCCGGTCGGTGACGGCCGACCGTCAACCCCGTGGAACTGTCGGCGTGCTTCAGGCGTGTCGATCGGCGCCTTCGATCCCGCTTCGTTCGCCGACCGGGAGCCACGGGGGAATCCCGAGGTTGAGGAACTGGAACATGGAACGTGACGCCAGCAGAGAGGCAGCGGGGCGAGGCCGCCCGGGACGGCGGTCGGTGAACCGTCGCATCCGGCTCGCCGTGGCGGTGGGGCTCGTCCTCGTCGCCGGGGTGGTCGTCGCGCTGGGCGGGACGTCCGAATCGGAGCCGCAGCCCACCCCGTCGCGGGTGTACTCCTCCTGCCTGGCGATCGACAACAAGCCGGGCGATCCCTGCGGCGAAGGCCGGTGACGCGCCGCCGCCGCGAGGGGTGGGCGGCGGGGGCGGGCGGATCAGCCAGGTCGTCGGCCCGCACGCCGACGGAAGCGCCGACCGTACTCCCGGGCGGCCCCGTGCTCACCCCGGTGCACCGCCCGGCCGGGGTGTCCCGGTCGCCGTCGACACGGGTGCCGACGTCCCTCCCGCGCCCACCGGGTTCATCGCTCCGCCCGTACCGCCCTCGCCTGCACAACGCCCGTGCCGGGGGCGGCGTCACGCCGCGTGCCGCGTACACGTGTCGGTGTCACGCGTACAGAACGCCGCGTCAGCGCGTCACGACTGGTCACGGTACGCGATCGACGGAACCGTTGACGGCATGATCCACGAGTCGGGCGAATTCCGCCGCAACGAGCAATGCACCCGTGCCGCGCGCCACTTGGCCCCGCGGTCCGTCCCCCTCGGCCTGACCTTCGGCATGTGCTTCACCTCCACCGTGCGCGGTGCCCGGCTCGCCCGGCGGCTCGTCGCTCAGCGGCTGGACGCGTGGGGGGTCCCGTACGGCAGCGCCTCGCACGACGCGGTGGTGCTGGTCGCCGCCGAGCTGGCGGCCAACGCCGTGTGCCACGGCCATGTGCCGGGCCGGGACTTCCACCTGCGGCTGCGCGTGCTGGCCCCGCAGCGGACGGTACGGGTCGAGGTCACCGACAACCGTCCCGGTGGGGTGCCGCCCCGCCCCGAGGCGGTCCGCCCGCCAGCCGCGGAGGACACCGGCGGTCGAGGGCTGCTGTTGGTGGGCGCGCTGGCCGCCCGCTGGGGTTGGCACCCGCGGACCGACGCCCCGGGCAAGACGGTCTGGGCGGAGTGCGCCCTGCGGGCTGACGTGCCCACCGCCGTGGTGACGGAGCCCCGCGTCCACGGCTGACCCGCGCCCCACGGCCCCCGCCCCGGCGATCTTCGCGGACGCCGGGGCGGCCTGTCGGTGCCCGGTCGTAGAGTGGAGCGTGATCAGCCCTGCCGTGGAGGCGGCGGGGCCGGTCCGAGCGCACACACCGGGACACGGAAGACGGGGGCCACCGCGCGTCATGAGACCCACACTCGCCGCGCAGGCCCTGCGTGACACCACGGTCGAGTACCTGACGACGACCTTCGCGTTGGCCGAGCCCGACACCCAGGACGCGCTGGAGGAGTTCCTCACCGACCCGGCCGACGGGCTGTTCCGCGGACCGTACCTGCGCGTCCGACGTCCCTTCCGGGCCGCCCCCGACGGCTGGGAACGCCACCTGGACTGGTATCCGGGCGGCTTCCACCCCTACGCCCACCAGGCCGAGGCGTTCGCCCGGCTGACGAGCAAGGGCGGGCACCGGCCCGAACCCACGCTGGTGACCACCGGTACCGGTTCCGGGAAGACGGAGTCCTTCCTCTTCCCGGTGCTGGACCACTGCCGACGGGAGCGGGCGGCCGGCCGGGCGGGGATCAAGGCCGTCCTGCTGTACCCGATGAACGCCCTGGCCGGAGACCAGGCCGGGCGGCTCGGGGAACTGCTCGACCAGGACGGCCGGCTCGACGAGGTGACGGCGGGCCTGTACATCGGCGAGGCGTCGGCGCGGGGCTCGGCGCCCCCGTACGGACGGGTGATGGTCGACCGGGCCGAGATCCGCCGCAACCCGCCGGACGTCCTGATCACCAACTACAAGATGCTGGACCTGCTGCTCCAGCGGCAGCAGGACGCCTCCCTGTGGCGGGACGCCGCCCCCGCGTACGTGGTGATCGACGAGTTCCACACCTTCGACGGGGCGCAGGGCACCGACGTGGCGATGCTGCTGCGCCGTCTCGCCGCCGTCGTCGGCGTCGCGCGGGAGGGACGTCCGCTGGGGTCGATCTGCCCGGTGGCGACCTCCGCGACCCTCGGGTCCGGCGAGGCGGCGGGCGGCGCCCGCGCCATGCTGGACGTGGCCTCGCAGGTGTTCGGGACCCGTTTCCCGGACACGGCGGTGGTGGGGGAGGACCGGCGGGACATCGACGACTTCCTCTCGCCCGTCGACCGCGCGCTGCCGGTGCCCACCCCCGACGAGTTGGCCGCCCTGCCCGACCCCGGGCGGACGCCCGGCGGCATGGACGCGGTGGCCCGGGCCACCGTGGGCTGCGACACCTCCGACCCGCGCGAGGTGGGCCGGCGCCTGCTGGCCCACCCGCTCACCCGGGCGCTGCTGCGGACGAAGGACGCACCGTTGACGGCGGTGGAGGTGCTGGAGGACTTCGACGCCGCCCCGCGGTGGCGGGAGGCGGTCGCCCACGATCCCGAGCGGGCCGCCAGCGCCCTGGCCCGCTTCGTGGCGCTGATCTCCGTGGCGCGCGATCCGCGGGCCCCGGTCGGCACGGAACGGCCGCTGCTGCTGGTGGAGACCCACCTGTGGCTGCGGGCGCTCTCCCGGGTGCTGCGGTTCGTGGCTCCGGAGCCGGTGTTCTCCTGGTCCGACGTCGACCAGGCCGCGCTCGCCGAGCAGGACCGCCGCCGGGACGCGGAGCGCCGGGCACTCGCCACGACGGCGCAGGCGGAGCGCCGGCTTCGGGTCCGGTCCTCCGGTCGGCTGCCGGCCGCCTACTGCCGGCACTGCGGCCGCTCGGGATGGTCCGCGATCTGCCCGGACCGCAACGCCGAGCGGCTGGTGCACGCCCCGGACGAGATCTACCGGGCCAGCGCGACCGGCGGCGCCGCCAAGGGCCGGGTGCGGGCGTTGATCGCCGCGACCCCCGCCGAGGCCGCCGAACAGGCCAGGGCCGTGCTCGCCCGGCGGGCCCAGCGCGGCCGGCGGGGCGCCGCGCACGACGCGACCCTGATGGTCCTGGAGGACAGTGGGAAGGCGCTGCGCAGGCTCGACCCGGACGAGGTCCTCCGGGGCGGCGGCCGGATCGCCTCCGCCCCGGACAACGGGGTCTACGTCTGGGTGTGGTTCGACAACCAGGAGCGGAGCGACTACTCCAGACAGGACCGCTGCCCGGCCTGCGGGCAGGCCCAGGGCGTCCGCTTCCTCGGTGCCGGTGTCGCACCGCTCGCCTCGGTGGTGGTCACCCAGCTCTTCACCGGTGGCGAACTCCCCGACCGGGACGAGGCCGGGCAGGACCGCCGCAAGACGCTGGTCTTCAACGACTCGGTGCAGGACGCGGCCCACCGGGCCGGCTTCGTGGCCAGCCGTGCCTGGAAGTTCTCGCTGCGCTCGCTCATCCACGAACAGTTGACCGAACGGGTGCGCACCGAGGCGGCCTTCGCGGCCGACGGCGTCCCGCTCAACGAGCTGATCGCCTCGCTGGTGAGCCGGGCCGCCGTCCAGGAGCAGCGCATCCTGGCCTCGGTCATCCCGCCCGACCTGCACGACGTGGACCAGGTCAAGCGACTGCTCGCGGGCCGTCCCCGCATCCCGGAACGGACCTGGGAACTGGTCGGCCAGCGCCTCGCCTTCAACACCCTGCTGGAGTTCGGGCTGCACTCCCGGCTGGGCCGCACCCTGGAGCTGACCCGCACGGTCGCCGCCGAGGTGCACCTCCCCGCGCCGGAGCGGGCCGCCGCCGCAGCCGAGGCGCTGTTCCGCGTCGTCTCGCGGCGGATGCTGCCCGGTACGGCCGAGGGCCTGGGCGTGGACCCGTCGGTCGCCGTGCCCGAGGAGGGAACTCCCGAGCGGCTGCGCTACTTCGAGGGCTACGTCCGCGGACTCCTGGAACACGTCCGGCAGATCGGCGGCATCCACCACCGCTGGCTGGACCGCTTCATCGACGAGGAGGGCCGCAGCCGCCACCCGGTCACCACCGGCCGCCCCCCGGGCATGCCCGCGTTCGGCCGGCGCTCCGAGGCGCCGGCGTTCGTGCTGGTCGGAGCCCGCAGCGGACGCACCGAGTTCGAGCGGGTGGACACCCGGGACAGCTGGTACGTCGACTTCACCCAGCGCTGCCTCGGCCTCGACCGCGACGCGGCCGGCGCCTACCTCGCCGAACTGTTCGAAGCCCTGGCCGGCGAGGACATCGGGGCCCTGGCCCGACGGCGGACCGACACGGCCGACAAGCGGCAGGGGCACGGCGTGTACGGGCTCACCCCCGGCCACGTGCGGGTGCGACCGCTGGACGACGAGCAGACGGCGCTCGCCGTGCTCACCTGCCCCGAGTGCGGCTGGACGCAGACCGTGCCCCCGGAGCGCGCCCCGGTGTGGCAGGGCACGCGGTGTCCGCTGAAGCGGTGCGAGGGCACCGTGACCCGGCCGTCCCCGGAGGCCGGGGGCCGGGCCGCGCGCGACCACCGCTCCGACTACTACCGCCGGCTGTACCGGGAGGCCAAGCCGTACAGCGTGGTCGCCGCGGAGCACACCGGAGTCCTCGGGCGCAAGGAGCGCGAGGAGGTGGAGAAAGGTTTCCGGCGCGGTGCCATGCACACCGACCCGAACGTGCTCTCTTGTACCCCCACACTCGAACTCGGCATCGACATCGGGCAGTTGGAGGCCGTCATCCTGGCCTCCCTGCCGCCGTCCACCGCCGGCTACGTGCAGCGCGTGGGCCGGGCGGGACGCGCCACCGGGAACGCCTTCATGGTCTCCCTGGCCGACACCAGTCCCCGGGCGCTCTATCACCTCGCCGAGCCGCGACACCTCATCAACGGGCCGATCCTGCCGCCGGGCTGCTTCCTGTCCGCGGGGGAACTGCTCTGCCGCCAGTACACCGCCTTCCTGATCGACCGGGCGGCCCGCGGTGCCCTCGACGGCGTGCCGCCACTGCCCGACCGGATCACCCAACTCGTCGGCCGCACCGGCTGGCTCAAGCAGCTCCGGCAGGCCACCACCGGACGCACGGACCTCGCCGACGCGTTCCTGAGCCTCTTCCCCGAGATCGACGGGGTCCCCGACTCCGGTGCCTCCCCGGACGCCCGCAGGACACTGCGGCGCTTCGCGACGGCCGGACTCGCCGAGGACCTGAAGGCCGCCGAAGCCGCCTGGGAGGCCGAACGCGTCGAACTCGTCCGACGTCGCGCCATGATCAACGAGGCGGCGGAAGCGCTCCAGGAGTCCGTGGACGACGAGGCCCGCGAGAAGCGCGCCCTGGTCCGGGAGTCCCGCGGCCTCGCCAAGCGACTCCACCAGATGACCCAGGCCGGCGCGCAGGGCTTCCTCGTCGAACACGGTCTGCTGCCCAACTACAGCCTGGTCGAGGACGGGGTACGACTGGAGGCGATGCTCAGCTACAAGGAGCCCGCCCGCCGGACCCGCTCGAAGGGCCGGGACGGGGAGGGCGCCGCCACTTCGGAGGCCACCTGGAGTTCCGAGCCGCGCGCCTACCACCGCCCCGCGGAGGCCGCCCTCACCGAACTCGCCCCCGGCAACACCTACTACGTGCGCGGCTACCGGCACACCGTCGACGGCTTCGACCTCGGCCCCGCCCCGGCGGGCGAACCAGACGGCCTGCCCACCGGGCTGCTCACCTGGCGGGTCTGCAAGGAGTGCGGCCACGTCCGCACCGGGGAGCGCGCCGAAGCGGACCACTCGCCCTGCCCGCGCTGCGGCGGCCCCGGCATCGGCGGACGCAACGCCCTCCACCGGGTGGTCGTCCCCCACAAGGTCACCGCCCACGACAAGCGCGACGACGCCCGGATCGTCGACGACAACGACAGTCGCATCCGGACCCCGTACACCACCGTCGCCGCGGTCGACATCGACCCGAAGGACATCGAGGACACCTGGCGGCACCAGAGGACCACCTTCGGCGTGGACCACGTCCGCGAGGCGGTCATCCGCCGCTTCAACCTCGGGAAGACGCGGCACGGCCGCCGCGCCGACACCTCCTTCGCCGGCGCCGAGGTGGCCGCCCCCACCGGATTCACCGTCTGCCCCCGGTGCGGCGGCGCCACCGACCGGGAGCCCGGCAACCGCCCCGTCCAGGACTCGCTCAGCCAGTCCCTGCTGGCCCGCGCGGACCTGGCCCACCACCGGCCGTGGTGCTCCGTCCGCAGGCGCGACAAGCAGGCCGAACCCGAGGACGTGCCGGTGATCACCGCCACCGAGCACCGCACCGAGGCGCTGCGCATCCTGCTGCCCGCCGCCACCCTGAACGTGCCCGAACGGCTCGCCTCCTTCTCCGCGGCGCTCCACCTGGGCCTCGCCCTCAGCTACGGCGGCGACCCCGCACACATCCGGTCCACGCCCGCCACCGAACCCGACCGGGAGACCGACCTCACCCGCCACTACCTGGTGCTGTACGACGCCCTGCCCGGCGGCACCGGCTACCTCCAGCGCCTGGTGGACCGCGACGGCGAGGAGTTCCGCACCGTGCTCGCCGCGGCCCAGCGGGCGCTGGGCGCCTGCCCGTGCAAGGACACCCCGCGCCGCGCCTGCCACCGCTGCCTGCTCGGCTACGCCCCCGAGCGGGACTACCGGGACCTCGACCGGCAGGAGGCCCTGTGGATGCTGGACAACCTGCTCGGTGCCGACGGGCACAGCGGATGGGACGTCCGCAGGGAGTCCACCGACGCGCCGCTCCGGTTCGTGGACCAGGCGGAGAGCGACCTCGAACGCCGCTTCATCGAGTGCCTCTTCTCCTGGCTCCCGGCACACGAGGACGGCGCCGGGGCCGGCCACCAGCAGACCCCGACGGGCCGCCAGGGCAGACAGTTCACCCTGACCCGACCCGGTGGCGGCCCGGTCCGCTGGGAGGTCGTCGCCCAGAAGGACCTGCACGGCCTGCGCACCCGCCCCGACCTGCTCTTCCGCCCGGTGGCCGGGGACACCGCCTCCGACGGGGCGCCGCCCCTGCCGATCGCCGTCTACCTCGACGGCTACCGCTGGCACGCCTCCTCCCACACCAACCGGATCGCCTCCGACGCGGCCAAGCGCGCCGGGCTGCGGGCCGAGGGGATGCTCGTCTGGCAGATCACCTGGGACGACGTCGTCGCCTGGGAGAAGGAGTTGCAGGGCGCCCCGGCCGAGGAGGTCGACCAGCCCCGTGACCCGCTGGCCCCCGTGCTCGCCGGACCCGCCGCCGACGCGGCCTGGCCCCCGTACGAGGTGGCCTCCGCCCAGGGCCCGGGCGCCATGGTCCGGGACCAGTGGCGCAAGCTGCGGCGCGACCCCGGCGAGGTCGACGAGCTGCTGTTCCGCGGCGCGATCCCGTCCTTGCTGGGCTTCCTGCGCGACCCGCGACCCGGCAAGTGGCAGCAGCTCGCCCAACTCGCCGTGAGCGCGCCGGCCTTCCTGCGCCGCAAGCAGCTCGTGGACGCCGACCCGGCGGCTGCCGCCGGCTGGATCGAGTCCGCCGTGCGTCGGGAGCCCACCCCCGCGGTCACCGGATCGGGTGTCAAACTGCTGGCCCTGCCGGACGACTCGGGTCTGCTCCTGGTCCTCGTCGGAGCCCGGCGGGCCGATGCCAACGCCCTGCGCTGGAGCGCCCTCGCCGTGCTCGACGACCGGCCCCCCGCGGTCGAGGGCGACCGGCCCGAGCACAAACGCCGCTGGAAGGCATGGCTGAACTGGGCCAACGTCATCCAGTTCCTCGACCCCACCGGATCGGGCCGGGCCGACGGGCTCGCCCTGGCCCGCAGTGCGCTGGACTCCTTCGACGCCTCCCTGCTCGCCGCCACCGCCGGCCCGGGCACCGGACTGCTCCCCGCGCTGCGGAGCGACCACCCCGGCACCGGCTTCCTCCGCCCCGACGCCCCCGCCGAGGCCGACCTCCCCCCGGACGCCGAAGCGGCGGCCAGCCCCGTCGACGCCGAGGAGCCGGCACCCCCGCGGGCCGCACCCGCCGGCGACGGCACGACCCCCCTGGAGCGGGCCTGGCAGGCACTTCTCGCCGACCTCTCCCAGTACGGCGATCCCCAGGTGGCCGCCCTCGCCGAACGGCTGTCCGCCCACGGAGGCGTCCCCGTGGGGCAGGAGAGCTGGGACGTCGACGGCCTGTCACGCACCGTCGAACTCGCCTGGCCGGACCGTAAGATCGGCATCGTCCTCCCTGAGGACACCGAGGACACGGAGTACATGGCCCGGTGCGCGGCGGCCGGCTGGCAGGTGCGCGCGCCGGACGACTGGGAAACCGAGGAACTCGCCCGACTGCTGGGCGGGGAGGGGGACGCACCATGAACCACGGGGCGGGGCGTGGCGGGGGCCGGCGCAGGACCAGGGTGCAGGTGGGCCAGCAGGCGCACGAGGACATCAGGCGCCGTGGCGGCGCCGTGGGGGACGAGGTCGCCGCCTTCGTCCACCGGCTCCGCGCCGACCGCACCAACCGGGCCCTGCGGCTGAGCCCCCTGCGGGCCGCCGGCGACAACGGTGACCTCTACCTCGCGCACGCCGGCACCCGGTGCACGATCCTGCTGCTGTCCACCGACGGCGGGGACGAGATGCGCGTCCTCGCGGTGCGGGAGGGGGACCGGGCCCGCGAGGAACTCACCCGCCTCACGGTCGAGATCAACCCCGTCTCCGGCGCGATCGAGGTCGTCGACCAGAGCGAGGTCAGCGCCAACGTCGTCGCCCTGCCGGACCGCACCGGAACGGCCGCCCCGGACCGGGAGGCCCCGCGGGACGCACCCACCGCACCGCCGGGAGCGCCGGACGGCGGGACGACCGCCACCAGCAGCCTCCGCCCCGCGCTCTTCGCCCGCCACACCGACGGAGTCCTCCTCGGCCTCGGCATCATCCCCTCCCTCCTGCCGGCCCTGCGGAAGGTCCGGACCGAGGAGCAGTTCGACGCGCTCCTCACCCACAACCTCCCCGAGCTGACCCGGGACGTCCTCCTCGCCCTGCGCGACCACGTCGAACCGGACGACGTACGACGCCACATCACCGACCAGTGGCGCTCCGAGGACGACGTCAACCCCCGCGACTGGGCACAGGCCGCCCGGCGGGCCGTCTCGCAGGCGGAGACGGACGACAGTGCCGTGCTCGGCGCCCTCGGCAAGAGCTTCGACGCCTGGCGCCTGTTCCTCCACCCCGAACAGAAGCGCCTCGCCGTCGGCGACTTCAAGGGATCGGCGAAGGTGACCGGCGGCCCCGGCACCGGCAAGACCGTCGTCGCCCTCCACCGGGTGCGTCACCTGGTGGACCGCCTCCCGCCCGGGTACTCCCGCCCCGTCCTGCTCACCACCTACAACACCAACCTCGCCCTGGAACTGGAGGAGCGACTGCGTCAACTGGGCGGCGAGGACCTGTTGCGCCGCGTCGACGTCAAGTCCGTGGACCACATCGCCCGCGACATCGTCGAGGAGGCCCGGGTGGCCATGGGCCGGCCGATCGAGGACCAGACGGCCATGGAGCTCTGGCACCGGGTCATCGGCGAGGCCGGCGGGGCCGCGTTCGACGCCGACTTCCTCGACGACGAGTTCAAGCACGTGATCGTGGCCGGCCGGTGCGGCTCCTGGGACGTCTACCGCCGCGTCGGCCGTGCCGGACGCCCGCGCATCAGCACCGCCCAGCGCCACCAGGTGTGGCAGCTCGTGCTCGCCTACCGGGCGCTGCTGGACGCCCCGCCCCGGCGGACGACCTACGCACTGATCGCCGACCAGGCCGCCGTCATCGAACGGAGCCGGATGGACCGGATCGAGGAACTGGCCCGTTACAAGGAGGAACAGCAGGGGCGCGACCTCATCCACCGCGAGGCCGGGAGCGGCATGTGGCTCAAGCCGCGCTACCAGCACGTCGTCGTCGACGAGGCCCAGGACCTGTCCGCCTCGCACTGGCGGATGCTGCGGGCGATGGTCCGCAAGGGCCCCAACGACATCTTCCTCGTCGGCGACGCCCACCAGCGCATCTACGGCCACCGGGTCGTCCTCGGTCACCAGGGCATCACGATCCGAGGCCGGGCCTCACGACGCCTCACCCTCAACTACCGCACCACCCGGCAGATCCTCGGCAGCGCGAACGCCCTGATCACCGGCACCGCCTTCGACGACCTCGACGCCGGCACCGACTCCCTCGACGGCTACCGGTCGGTCCTCACCGGGCTGGCCCCGCAACTCTGGCGGGCCCCCGACCGGACGACCGAGATGCGTGCCGTGGCCGCCCTCGTCAAGGAGCGCCACGACACCCACGGCACCCCGTACTCCGCGATGGCGGTGAGCGCGCCCGACGGCGCCACCGCGCACGAGTTCGCCGCCGTCATGGCCGGTGCCCCGTACGGGATCCCGGTGGTCGAACTGGGCAAGGGCCGTGTTCGCGACCACGACGCGGTGCGGGTCGGGACCATGCACCGTTTCAAGGGCCTGGAGTTCCAACGCGTCTTCCTCACTTCGGTCGGCGAAGGCCAGGTCCCGCACCAGCGCATCGAGCAGTACCGGATCAGCTACCCGGACCGCTACCGGCAGGAGGAACAGCGAGCCCGCTCCCTGGTGTTCGTCGCCGCCACGCGCGCCCGGGACGAGCTCGTCATCACCTGGAGCGGCAGGGCCAGCAGGTTCCTCCCCGAGGACGCCGACGCGACCGCGCACCGGGCGGTTGACCTGCTCAGGAGCGACGGGCCTCCGTCGGGTTCGTCGGGGTCCGCCGTAGCCTGAGGGCGTCAGGGCCGGGAGCGGTGTGGTGCGCGGTCGCACGGACGACCGGGTGAACCGCCCGCCCGCGGGGACGGACGGCTCGGCGTTCACCGGAGCGGTCGGCTCACCGCGCCGCGCGGCCCGGGGGGCGCAGCAGAACGGGCAGGGCGAGGACGTCGTTGCCGATGAACGACGACTGGGGGGCCGGAGCGTTCCCCCCGTCCGCGAGCACGATGTCCGGGAACCGGGCGAAGAGGGCGGGCAGGGCGACGGCGGCCTCCAGCCGGGCGAGCGGGGCGCCGAGACAGTAGTGGATGCCGTACCCGAAGGCCAGGTGGTCCCTGTCCACGCGGTCGATCTCGAAGTCGTGCGCGGCGTCATGGCACGACGGGTCCCGGCCGTGCGCCCCGAACCCGATGAGGATGGCCTCCCCGGCCGCTATGGTGAGGCCCTCGCCGAGGTCGATGTCGCGGAGCGCGAACCGCAGCGGAAGGTGGACGACCGGCGGATGGAGCCGCAGGGTCTCCTCGATGGCGTCGGCCCAGCGGGTGGGCTCGGCCAGGATCGCGTCCAGCTGCTGACGGTGGGTGAGGAGCGCCCGTACGGCGCTCCCGATCAGTGCGATCGTGGTCTGGCTCCCGGCGCCGATCATCAGGATCAGAGTGGAGATCAGCTCCGTCTCGGTGAGCCGGTCCCCCTCGTGGGCGGTGAGCAGCAGACTGGTCATGTCGTCACCGGGCTCCCGTCGCTTCGCCGCCACGAGCCGGCGCATGACGGTGATCAGCCCGTTGGCGACCCGCTCCGACTCCTCCCGGGGGACGTCGGTGGCCAGGATCGCGTCGGCGACGGCGAGCACGTCGGGGCGCTGGTCCTCGGGAACGCCGAAGAGGTCGCAGATCAGACGAGTCGGCACACCGTGCGCGAAGTGCGCCCGCAGATCCACTGCCGCTCCGTCCTCCAGGGCCTCCAGGCCGTCCAGGAGGTCGGTGACGATGGACTCGATCGAGGGCCGCAGCGACTGCATGCGTCGCGGTGTGAACGCGGGACCGATCAGCCTCCGCAACCGGGTGTGCTCGGCTCCCTCCGAGGTGGCCATGGAGTGGACGTCGATCCAGGGGGAGAGCCAGGGGACGGCGCCCGGCCGGTAACCCGTCCAGGCGCCACGGGCGTTCCTGGTGACATCCGGATGGGTGACCAGCCGCCTGACGACGTCGCCGCGCGTGACGGACCAGGCGATGACGTTCTGGGGCAGCCGGACCCGCACGGCGGGCCCGGCGGCGCGGAGTTCCTCGATCTGCTCGTACAGTCGGTCACCTCCGTCGCTGTCGAGGACCGGGACGGAAGCCTCGTGGCTGGTGGTCATGGGACACCTCCGGTCACGCGGGACGGCCCGTCAGTGGGAACGGCCACGAGGGTGCGGCCTCTCCCGCGCGCTGGGCCGCGCCGGTGCGTGGATGGGTGGACTTCGCGACGACGACGGGGCATCGGTACCGGGGATTGTGCTGCGCCCACCCGGGCTCGCATAGAGGAGAATCGGACTCCTGTCTGACTTTTGAGCCGATTCGGGACGGTCCGGGATGCTGTGTGCGTCCACGGAGGGCGCGGTGCACGGAGAGGGCGCGCCGGGAGCCGCCTTCGGGGAACGCGGGGCGGGCCCGGGGCACTCGCCGACGACGTACGGAGCACGCCGTCGCCCGCCGGGAACGGGCGGACGCCTACGGTGATGTCCTCCAGTGGTTCCCGTGGCAGTCCGAACGCCTCCCGCACGGCGCTCAGGGACGCGGGCACCTCTCCCGCCGCACTCGACCTGCCCCACGCTCCGGTCGAGCGGGTGTCCGTCCCACCGGTCACGGCCGGAAACCCGCCGCGCTGAGCGGTGGGTTCCCGTGCTCCCGCGGCGCGTCAAGCGCCGCGCTCGGCCGGGGCGAGCCCCGTGCGGACCCGGCCCGCGGGTGTCGTGGTGTCCGGTCGGTGCCGCGTCAGGCGGAGCGGGACGCGATGTGCTCGCGGACGGTCGTGATCACGGCGGCTGCGTGGTCGTTGAGGTAGAAGTGTCCGCCGGGGAACGTGTGCAGGGCGAACTCCGCCGAGGTGTGCTCGGCCCAGCCGTGGGCCTCCTCGACGCTCGCCACCGGGTCGTCGTCGCCGAGCAGCGCCAGCACGGGGCAGGGCAGGGCGGGGCCGGGGCGGTAGCGGTAGGTCTCCACGGCCTCGTAGTCGGCACGGATCACCGGGAGCAGCAGGGCCCGCAGTTCGGGGTCCTCGAAGGCACGCGGGTCGGTGCCGCCGAGCCGGGCCATCTCGGACACGATCCCCCGGTCGTCGCGGCGGTGCACGTTCTCGTCGCGGTGGCTGGTGGGGGAGCGGCGGCCGGAGACGATGACGGAGAGCGGCGGGGCGCCTTCGTCGGCGAGTCGGCGCGCGGCCTCGAAGGCGACCAGGGCGCCCATGCTGTGTCCGAAGAGGGTCAGCGGACGGTCGGCCCAGGGGCGCAGCGCCTCGGTGGCCCGGTGGGCCAACTCCTCGACGGAGCGCACCACGGGCTCCGTCCTGCGGTCCTGACGACCCGGGTACTGGACGGCGAGCACCTCGACGTCGGGCTTCAGCGCCGCGGACACGGGGTGGAAGAAGGTGGCGGCGCCGCCCGCGTGCGGGAAACAGACGAGCCGGGTCCTGGCGTCCTCGGACGGGTGGAAGCGCTGGATCCACGCGCTCTTCTCCTGAACGCTGCTCGTCACGTGGGTTCCCCTTACGGATGGGTGGAGGGCCAAAGCGGGCGGGCGCCCGCGGTGGAAGCCTCTCAACGGGGCCCGCCCCGGGCCAACCCCTAGCAGGGGTGCCTAGGGGCCGGCGGGAGCGGGGGAGAGCAGGGGAAGGAAAGGGGGTCCCCACCGACCCGGGGGAGGGCGGTGGGGACCCGGTCGGATGCCCTCGGGGGATTTGGGGCATCCGGCCTTCGGGGTGGCTCTGCCCGGTGGCCCCGGGGGGCCGGGCCACCGGGCTGTCGCTAGGCGGCCGAGGTGGCCGCCTCCACCGGACGGGACATCGTGGCGCGCCAGGTCGGTACCAGGGTCGCCGCGAAGGCGATCACGACGGCGCCGGCCACGACCGTGAAGTAGATCCACAGCGGCACCGAGGGGACCACGTCGTCCAACTTGGCCATGCTGTAGGGGAAGATGGTGATGGTGGCCGCGACGGTGCCGAGGAAGACTCCGACGATCGCGGTGAGCGCGCTCTCCAGCCCCATCATCACCATGACCTGCTTCCTGGTGAATCCGGTGAGCTGCTGGAGCCCGAACTCCCTGCGCCGGCGACCGGTGGCCGCGATCAGGGTGTTGATCACGGAGATCGCGGTGTAGCCGACGATCAGCCCCACCACCATGTAGTTGATGGTGGCCAACTGCTGCTGGCCCCCGGTGCGTGCGGCGCTCAGTGCCTCGCTGTCCGACACCTCGACGCCCGGCTGGTCCTTGACCAGCGCGGTCACCGCGGCGGTCACCTCGTCGGGGTCGGCGCCCGCCGCGTGGCGCACCAGGATCTGCTTCGCCACTCCGTCGGTGGTGTGCGTGACCAGCAGCGGGGCGGGCAGCAGCAGCGCCGTGGCATCGCCCTTCGGGTGGTAGGTCGCCACCACCGTCACCTTGACCGGGGTGCCGTCGCCGAGCCTGAGGGTGATGCTGTCGCCGACCTTGCGGCCCAGGGCCTCGGCGCGTTCGACGGGCAGGACGACGCTGTTGCCGCGCAGGTCGGCCAACGAGCCGGTGGCGGCGGGCACCGCGAGGTTGGCCACGTCGTCGATGCCCTGGAGCGGCCAGCCGTCGCCGGTCTGGTCGGCGTCCTCGGGGCTCTGCACGAAGCCGGTGCTGGTCACGTAGGAGGACGCGGCGTCGACGCCCGGCGCCTGCCGCACCCGGTCGAGGGTGCCGGGGGCGAGCCCGCCGACCTCGGAGGTCACCACGTTGTCCGCGTGCAGGACCCCGTTGCGGGAGGTCCGGTGCGAGGCGTCCTCGATCTGCTGCATGTACAGGGTGCCGGTGGCGACACCGGTCAACAGGACGATCGGAGTGACGGTCGAGGCCATCCGGATGGTGTGGGCACGGGAGTTGAGCACCGCCATGTGTCCGGTGAGGCCGGCCAACAGACGCATCGGGCCCTGGAGCAGCCAGACGATCGCCTTGGTGAAGCCGGGGGCGAGCAGTGCCAGCCCGATGGCCCACATGATGCAGGCGGGGCCCGCGGTGCTGGCCGTCAGGTCGCCCTTCATCATGGTCACGGTCATGACGGCCATGGCGACGCCACCGGTGAGGAAGAGCACCGACAGCACGATCCGGACGCGGGTGAGCCAGCCGCCCTCCTGGGCGCTGCTGGCCAGGGCGTCGGTGGCCCGGGTCTCGGCGACCTTGCGGGCGGTGAGGTAGGCGGCGCCGACCGCCGCCACCAGCGAGGCCACGACGGCCACGACCGCGGGGATCAGGCTCTGCCGGAACTCGATGGCCCCCGAGATGATGCCGGCGTCGACCAGCTGGTCGAAGAGGAGTTCGCTGAGCAAGGCCCCCGGCAGACAGCCCAGGACCGCGGCCAGCACGGCCACGACCAGGGTCTCCCCGAGGATCATGAGGCGCAGTTGGGCGGGGGTGGTGCCGATCGCCTTCAACAGGGCCATCTCGCGCTGCCGCTGCTGCACGGTCAGGCCCAGCGTCGAGGACGCCCCGAACATGGCGACCAGGACCGCCCAGCCGCCGAAGATCGCGGAGAGCATGACGAGGTTCTTCTGGCTGGCGGCGGCCTGCGGGAACTCGGCGAGCCCCCGTTCGTCGCCCGTCAGCGTGACGGCACCGCCGTCGAGGACCTCGTCGATCCGCTCGCGCAGCTCGGCGGTGTCGGTGCCCGGCTCGGGCAGCACCCCGATCGCGTCCACGGCACCGCCGTCGAACGCCCTGGCCTGGACGTCGCTGAAGAACACCGCGGGCTGGGACGCCGCACGCCCGCCGGACTGCTCGACGACGCCGGTGAGCCGGAACTCCTCGCCGCGGCCGGCGACGACGATCCGCACCCGCTCGCCGACGCGGGCACCGGCCCGCTCGGCGAGACCGCTGTCGAGCACCACCTCGCCCGTCGCGGTGGGCCGCTCCCCCGAGGAGAGGGTGTAGGGCGCGAGCCGGGCGGACTCCCAGGCGTGACCGAGCGGGCGGTGCTCGTCGCCGGTGGCGCTGTCCGGCAGGTCCGTGACCGGGCGGCCGTCGCGAACGACGGCCACCGGGAAGGACGCGTCGGCGACCGCCCGCTCCACCCCGGGCACGTTCTCCACCGTGCGCACCTGCGCCTGGTCGAGCCGCACCCGTTCGGCGAGCGTGGAGCCGTCGTACTTCTGGTCACCCGTCACCACGATGGGCGCGGCGGCGAACCGCTGTGCCGGCACCGCTTCGCGGACGCCGCTCTCCATGAGCCCCCCGCAGGCCATGATGAGGGCCGAGCCGAAGAACAGGGCGACGAAGGTGGCCACGAATCCGCCGAGGCGGAACCGTAGCGTCTGCATGGCCAGGGACAACATCAGTACGTGCCTCCGGCCGCGGTGGTCTGCTGGCCGTACGCGCCGCGTGACTCGTCACCCCACGCGCCGAGGCGGGTCATCCGCTCGGCGACCGCCTCGGCCGTCGGGTTGTAGAAGTCCCCCACGAACCGGCCGTCGGCGAGGAACACCACCCGGTCCGCGTAGGACGCGGCCACCGGGTCGTGCGTCACCATCACGATGGTCTGCCGCAGCGCCCGCACCGACTCCTGCATCAGCAGCAGCACCTCGCGGGCCGTGCGGGTGTCGAGCGCGCCGGTCGGCTCGTCGGCGAAGACCACCGCGGGCCCCGTCACCAGGGCGCGGGCGATCGCCACGCGCTGCTGCTGACCGCCGGAGAGCTCGGCGGGACGGTTGTTCCTGCGGTTGCCGAGCCCCACCCGCTCGATGACCTCCGCCACCCGCCGGCGGTCGGGACGGCGCCCGGCCAACTTCAGCGGCAGGGTCACGTTCTGCACCACGGAGAGGGCGGGCAGCAGGTTGAACGCCTGGAAGATGAAGCCGATGCGCTCGCGCCGCATCTTGGTCAGCGTGGTCTCGTCGTACTGGCTCAGGTCCTCGCCGTCGAGGAGGACGGTGCCCGAGGTCGGCCGGTCGAGCCCCGCCGCGCAGTGCAGGAAGGTGCTCTTGCCCGAACCCGAGGGACCCATCACGGCGGTGAAGCTGCCGCGCTGGAAACTCAGGCTGACGCCGTCGAGGGCCGTCACCGAGTTGGCGCCCTGGCCGTACACCTTGCGAACGGTGTCGAGCCGTACTGTGTCGTCTACAGCGGTGCTGGTGTCCATCCAAACTCCCTGAACCCGTCGCGTGGGAGACGCGATCACGTGGTCCACGCTACGGACGGGCGAGGGCCGGGCCGATGGGTCTTCTTCCACACCCGGGGTAGAGAAATCCCTACCCCCGACCTGGGGCAATCCCCACCGCCCGACCGGGCTCCGCGTGCGATCCTTCACCAGGACGTGGGACCGGGCCGGGTCATGGGCCGGACCACCCGGAACGGCCGGCACCTCCCCACCGCGCGCGGCACGAGCGCGCACGCGGGGGCGTGCGCGGTCGGGGGAAGAGCAGGAGGTCGGGACAGTTGGACGAGGTTGGGGCCGCGCGGTCACCGAAACGGCGCGGGATCACGGAGCGGCTGCGCTGGTGCACACGGGGACTGCTGGTCGCCGTGCTCTCCCAGGCGGGGAGCGTCGTGCTGTTGGCCGTCACGATCACCACCTTCGCCACCATGGTCATCGGCGTCGGCTTCCTCATCCTGCCGGTCGTCATGGTCGCCGTGCGCGGTCTCGCCAACTTCCACCGGCGCACCGCGCTGGAGTGGTCGGGCGAAGCCATCGACACCCCCTACCGGGACACCGCCGGGGACGGCGCCTACGACACCGCGGGCACCTTCGCCCAGTGCCGGCGACTGCTGGCCGACCCCGCCACCTGGCGGGACGTCCTGTGGATGGTGCTCGACAGCGTCGTGGGCCTCGTCCTCGGGCTGCTGCCCGCGGCCCTCGTCGCCTACGGCCTCAACGGCATCCTCGTCACCCCCCTGCTGTGGGAGAGCATGGGCCCGCACTGGGGCTTCGGCGCGACCTGGTTCATCACCGACCAGGGCGACGCCAACCTCGCCATCCCCCAGGGCTTCCTCCTCGTCCTGCTCGGCCTGCTGATCGCGCCGCCACTGGGCCGGTTGCACCTGCGCTTCAACCGGGCGCTGCTCGCCCCCACCCGCAACGCCCGACTCACCCTGCGCGTGGAACACCTCACCGAGACCAGGTCGGACGCGGTGGAGTCGCAGGCCGCCGAACTGCGCAGGATCGAGCGGGACCTGCACGACGGGGCGCAGGCCCGCCTCGTGTCGCTCGGCATGAAACTCGGCCTCGCCGACACCCAACTGGAGAGCAACCCCGCCCTGGTGCGCCAACTCCTCGCCGACGCCATGGAGTCCAGCAGTCAGGCACTGACCGAACTGCGCGACCTGGTGCGCGGCATCCACCCCCCGGTACTCGCCGAGCGCGGACTCGACGGGGCGGTCCGGGCGCTCGCCATGGCCCTGGCCATCCCCGTCGACGTCCACATCGACCTGCCCCGGCGCCCCCAGGCACCCATCGAGTCCGCGGCCTACTTCGTGATCGCGGAAGCCCTCGCCAACGTCACCAAGCACAGCGGCGCGAACTGCGCCAGCATCCGGCTCTGGCACGCCGACGGCACCCTCCGCGCCCAGGTCGGTGACAACGGACGCGGCGGCGCCCGGGCCGAGGGCGGCAGCGGCCTGCGGGGGCTCCAGCGCCGTCTGGCCGCCTTCGACGGAAGAATCGACATCAGCAGCCCGGTGGGCGGGCCGACCCTAGTGACGATGGAGCTCCCGTGCGCGTGGTGATCGCCGAAGACCTGGCACTCCTGCGGGAGGGGCTCGTCCAACTCCTCACCGCACACGACTTCGAGGTCGTCGAGGCGGTGGACAACGGGCCCGCGATGCTGCGCTCCCTGCTCGCCCACCGGCCCGACGTGGCCATCGTCGACGTGCGACTGCCCCCCACCTTCACGGACGAGGGACTCCAGGCCGCAGTCCAGGCCCGCGCCCAGGTGCCGGGACTGCCCATCCTGGTGCTGTCCCAACACGTCGAGCAGATGTACGCCCGCGAGCTGCTCTCCGACCAGAACGGCGGCGTCGGCTACCTGCTCAAGGACCGGGTCTTCGACGTGCGCCGCTTCGTCGACATGGTCAGGCAGGTGGCCTCCGGCGGGACCGTGATGGACCCCAAGGTCGTCTCCGAGCTGATGACCAGGCACGACACCGTGAACAGCCCGGTGCACAGCCTCACCGAACGGGAACGCGAAGCCCTCGGACTGATGGCCGAGGGCCGTTCCAACGCCGCGATCGCCGCCCGGATGTTCGTCTCCGAGAAGGCGGTCAGCAAGCACACCAACAACATCTTCGCGAAGCTGGGCCTCACCGCCTCGGGGGACGACAACCGCAGGGTCCTGGCGGTGCTCGCCTATCTGAACGCCGAGACCCGGCACCCGCCGGCGAAGTAGGAGCGGAGCACTCCATGAGCCATGCCTTAGCGTCCCACCAGCAGCACACCAGAGCCGGCCGGAAACAGTGGACGGGACTCGCCGTCCTCACCGTCGTGGTCCTGCTGGTCTCGCTCGACATGCAGGTCCTGTCCTACGCGCTGCCCTTCATCAGCGCCGAGTTGGAACCGAGCAGCGCGCAACTCCTCTGGATCGTCAACATCTACCCCTTCGTCCTCGCCGGGCTGCTGCTGACGATGGGGGCGCTCGGCGACCGGATCGGCCGCAAACGCCTGCTCATGGGCGGCGCCGTCGTCTTCGGCGCCGCCTCCCTGATGGCGAGCTTCGCCTCCAGCCCCACGATGCTGATCGCGGCCCGCGCCCTGCTCGGCCTCGGCGGCGCCACACTGATGCCCTCCACCCTCTCCCTCATCCGCACCATGTTCCGCGACGACGGACAGCGCAGGATCGCCATCGCCGTGTGGACCGGCGCGTTCGCCGCCGGCGCCCTGCTCGGCCCGCTCCTCGGCGGCGTGCTCCTCGAACACTTCCGGTGGGGCTCGGTCTTCCTGGTCAACCTGCCCGTCATCGCGCTGCTCCTGGTCCTCGGGTCACTGCTGCTGCCGGAGTCCAGAGCGACCGACCCCGCCCGGTTCGACCTGTTCAGCGCCGCCCTCTCCCTGGCCGCGGTCCTGCCCGCCGTCTACGGCATCCAACGGATCGCCGAGGACGGCGTCAGCCCCGCACCGATCGCCTCGCTGGTCGCGGGCCTCACCGTCGGCTGGTACTTCCTCCGGCGACAACGCACCCTCAGCGAACCCCTCCTCGACGTCCGGCTCTTCCACGACCGCGCGTTCAGCGCCGCCGTCGCGACCAGCGTGCTGGCTGTCTTCTCCCTGGTCGGCTCGGGCCTCTTCACCGCCCAGTACCTCCAGATGGTCCTCGGATTCGGCCCCTTGCAGGCCGGGCTGTGGGCACTGCCCGCCGCGGGCGCCGCCCTGCTGAGTTCCGGGCTCGCCCCCGTGCTGGTGCGGTTCGTACGCCCCGGAACGGTGGTCTCCTGCGGCCTGGTGGTCGCCGCCCTCGGATACCTGGTGCTCGCCCGGATGCACGTCGAGTCCGGAGTCGCGACGCTCGTGACCGGGACCGTCGTCATGGCGGCCGGCATCACCCTCGTCATGACCGTCACCTCCGACCTGGTGATCGCCACCGCCCCGCCGGACCGTGCCGGTTCCGTCTCCGGACTCTCCCAGACCGCCACCGAGTTCGGCGGTGCCTTCGGCGTCGCCATCCTCGGCAGCGTCGGCACCGCCGTGTACCGCGCCGACCTGACCGACCGGGTGCCGCAAGGACTGCCGCCGTCCGCGGTGCGGTCCGCGAAGGACACCCTCGGCGGCGCGGTGGAGGCGGCCGACCGGCTGCCCGGAGCCACCGGCGCCGAACTCCTCACCGTCGCGCGGGAGGCGTTCGCCGCCGGCCTGCGTGCCGCCTCCTGGACCGCGGCCGGCCTGCTGCTCCTCATGGCCGCGGTCTCGCTGGTCCTGCTGCGGCACGCCCGGGGAGCCGACGCGGACGCCGCCGGACCCGAGCCCGACCCGCCGGCCGATCGCTGCGGGTCCGCCACCGAGCCCGCCGGCACGGCTGCCGCGGCGGACGTGGACGAGGACACCCCGACGGTACCGGGACCGGCCTGAGCCCACCTCCGCGCCGCAGAACGCCGGAACCGGCCGCCGCCACGAGGCGAGCGGCCGGTTCCGGCGTTCTGCGGGTGCCGGGCCGGCGGCGTCAGTCGGCGTCCAACTCGCCGTCAAGGATGTCGAACAGCTCGTCGGCGGAGACCGACTCCAGCTCCGCCCGGTCGTCCTCGACGGTGCGCACGCCGGCCGACCCGGCCAGCTCGCCCCACTGCGCCGTCAAGGCCCGCAGCCGGGCGGCGACCCGGGTGTGCGCCGCCTCGTCGGGCGCCGTCCTCCGCATCGTCGCCTCCAGACCCGCGAGTTCGGCCTCCAGAGCGTCCAGCGGCGAGACCTCGACCTCGTCCCCGACCAGTTCGTCCCGCAGGTGACGGGCCGCGGCGAGCGGGGTCGGGTGGTCGTAGATCAGCGTGGACGGCAACCGCAAGCCGCTCGCCCCGCCCAACCTGTTGCGCAGTTCGAGCGCGGTCAGGGAGTCGAAACCCAGCTCCACGAACCCGCGCCCCGGATCCACGTCCTGGGCCCGGGCATGGCCCAACACCGCCGCCGTGTGATCGCGCACCAGGCCCAGCAGGGTGCGCACCTGCTCCTCGGACGTCCTACCCGCCAACGACCCCACGAGTTCGGCGCTCCGGTCCCCGCCGTCCGCACCCCCGTCGACTCCCTCCGCCGCGGCCCTGCGGACGGGTTGGCCGAGCAGCGAGCGCAGCATCGCCGGCACCCCGTCGCCGCCCGCCCCGGTCCCGGCCCGGGCGACATCGAGCGCCATGGGGAGGACCACCGCACGGCCCCGGCCGCCCCCGGCGAGTGCCGCGTCGAACCGGGCCAGGCCCTCGTCCTCCCGCAGCGCCCGCATCCCGGAGCGGCCCATCCGCCGCGCATCGACCTCGGAGAGCTGGTCACCCATCCCGGTGCCCGCGTTCCACAGGCCCCAGGCCAGCGAGAGCCCGGCCGCGCCCCGGGCCCGCCGGTGCTGGGCGAGGGCGTCCAGGAAGGCGTTGGCCGCCGCGTAGTTGGACTGCCCGGCGGCACCGAGGGTGCCTGCCGCCGACGAGAACACCACGAACGCGGCCAGCTCCGCGTCCGCCGTCAACCGGTGCAGGTTCAGCACCGCGTCGACCTTGGGACGGAACACGGTCTCGAACCGCTCGGGCGTCTGCGAGGCCAAGGTCGCGTCGTCGAGCACCCCCGCGGCGTGGACGACGGCGGTGAGCGGGTGCGCGGGGGAGATCCTGCCGAGGGCGTCCTTCAGTTCGCCCTCGTCGGCCGTGTCGCAGGCCACGACCTCGACGTCGGCACCCGACTCGGCGAGCTGCGAGACGAGTTCGTCGATCCCCTCGGCCGCCGGACCGCGCCGGCTGAGCAGCAGCAGATGCCGTATGCCGTGCTCCGTGACGAGGTGACGTGCGAGTACCCGGCCGAGGCCGCCGGTCCCACCGGTGACCACCACGGTCCCCTCGGGATCGAGCCCCACCCACCCGGACCCCGGGCCGGTGTCGTCGGCGCCGTCGTCGGCGGTCGTGACCCGCACGAGCCGCGGGGCCAGCGCGGTGCCCTCCCGAAGGGCGACCTCGGGTTCCCCACCGGTCACCGCCGCGGCGGAGGCCAGCGACCGCCAGGACTCCGGAGCACCGTCCACGTCGACCAGCGCCACCCGGCCGGGGTGCTCCTCGCGCACGGACCGCACGAGCCCCCACACGGCGGAGCCCGCGAGGTCGAGCACGTCCTCGACCCCGGCGTCGGGGAGGGCGGCGGAAACGGCCCGTCGGGTGACGACCACGACGCGCGTACGGGCGAACCGCCGGTCCGCGAGCCAGCGCTGGAGGAGCGACAACACCCGTCCGGTCGCCGTCCGCACCGCCGAAGCCGTCCCCGCGGACACGGGGCCCCGGGCGCTGCCCGCCGGCGCCTCCTCGGCACCCCGGTCGTCGTGCAGCACGACGACCTCCGGTATGTCGGACGGTAGTTGGGACTCGATGTCCAGCACCCAGGAGTCCACCGTGGTGTGCGCGCCGGAAGGCCGCACGGTGAGGACCTCCCCGGCCGCCGGGCCCACCGGAGCGAGCGGCACGGGCGTCCAGTCGACACCGAACAGCGGTCGCGGCCCGGCCTCGGGGTGCGGAAGCTGGTCGGCGGTGACGGCGCGCAGCACGAGCGACTCGACGGACACCACGGTCTCGCCCCGTGTGTCAGCGGCGAGGACGGACAGCGTGTTGTCGCCGGTACGGGTGAGCCGCACCCGAAGCCGTGTCGCCCCGGTCGCGTGCAGGGTCACGCCCCGCCACGCGAAGGGCAACAGCATGTCCCCTCGGTCGCTGTCGCTTCCGAAGTCCCCGAGGTCCGAGGCGTGGAGTGCGGCGTCGAGGAGGGCGGGGTGGATGGTGAAGGTGTGGGTGTGGGGGTGGGCTTCGGGTGGGAGGGTGATTTCGGCGTAGGTGTGGTGGTTGTCGTGCCAGGCGGTGGTGAGTCCTTGGAAGGTGGGGCCGTAGTGGTAGCCGTGTTGGGCGAGGGCTTGGTAGGTGTGGTGGAGGGGGATGGGTGTGGTGTGGGGTGGGGGCCAGGTGGTGAGGGTGTTGTCTTGGGCGGTGTCTTGGCTGGTGTCTTGGGCGGTGTCTTGGGTGGTGTTTGTGGTGTTTTGGGTGGTGTGGGTGGTGGTGGGGTGGGGGGTGAGGGTGCCTTGGGCGTGTTGGGTCCAGGGTTGGGGGTGGTGGGGGTTGTGGGGTCGGGTGTGGATGGTGAGGGTGCGGCGTTGTTGGTGGTCGGGGGTGTTGAGGGTGATGTGGAGGTCGAGGGTGTGGTGGGGTGGGAGGGTGAGGGGTGTTTGGAGGGTGAGTTCTTCGAGGTGGGGTGTGTGGGTGTGGTGTCCTGCGTGGAGGGCGAGTTCGAGGAGTGCGGTGCCGGGGAGGATGGTGGTGTTGTTGATTTGGTGGTGGGTGAGCCAGGGGTGGGTGTGGGGGTTGAGGGTTCCGGTGAGGGTGATTTCTTGGGTTTGGGGTCGGTGGATGATGGCGGTGAGGAAGGGGTGGTTGGTGGGGGTGAGGCCGGCGGTGGTGATGTCGGTGTGCGGGGTGGTGGCGTTGAGCCAGTAGTGCTGGTGTTGGAAGGGGTAGGTGGGGAGGTTTACGGGTCGGGTGTGGGGGGTGTGGGTGGTCCAGGTGATGGGGTGGCCGTGGGTCCAGAGGTGGGCGAGGGTGGTGAGGGTGTGGTGGGGTTCGGGTTTGTTGCGGTGGAGGAGGGCGTGGGCGTGGGTGTTGTCGGGGAGGAGTGGGGTGGTGAGGGCGGTGAGGGTGGTGTCGGGTCCGATTTCGAGGTAGCGGGTGACGCCGTCTTCGGTGAGGGTGTGGATGGCGTCGGTGAAGTGGACGGTTTCGTGGATGTGGGTGACCCAGTACTCCGGGCTGGCCAGTTCGGCGGGGTCGGCGTGGGTGCCGGTGACGGTGGACACGAAGGGGAGGGTGGGTTCGCTGTAGTCCAGGGTGCGGGCGAGTTGAGCGAACTCGTCGAGGACGGGGTTCATGAGAGGTGAGTGGAAGGCGTGGGACACCTTCAGGTAGGTCGCCTTACGGCCCCGGGCCTTGAGCGCGTCGACGACGGCGCCCACGGTGGCGGTGGTGCCGGAGACGACGAGGGAGTTCGGTCCGTTGATCGCGGCGATGGCCGCGTCCGTGGCCTCGCCGAGGAGGGCGCGGACTTCGTCTTCGGTGGCTTGGACGGCGGCCATGGTGCCGCCTTCGGGCAGGGCTTGCATCAGCCTGCCACGGGCCGCGACCAGCGCTGCTGCATCGGCGAGGGAGAACACCCCGGCCACGTGCGCGGCAGCGATCTCACCGATCGAATGCCCCGCCACCACATCCGGCCGCACCCCCCAGGACTCCACCAACCGGAACAACGCCACCTCAACGGCGAACAACGCCGGCTGCGCGAACTCCGTACGATCCAGCAAGGCAGCCTCCTCCGAACCCTCCGCCGCGAACATCACCTCGCGCAGCGGCTTCGGTAGCAACGCGTCGAGATGCCCGCACACCTCGTCCAACGCCCGCGCGAACACCGGGAACGCCTCCGCCAACCCACGTCCCATGCCCAGCCGTTGTGCTCCCTGGCCGGTGAAGAGGAACGCGAGGCGGCCTTCGCTGGTGGTGCGGTGGAACGTGTGGGGGGTGGTCCGGCCGACCGCGAGGGCGCGGAGACCTTCGAGGACGTCGTCAGGACGGGTCCCGGTGACCACGGCACGATGCTCGAACCCGGCCCGGGTCGTCGCCAAAGCCACCGCCACCTCCCCCAACCCCGGAGCATCCTCCGCCTCCAACACACCCACCAGCCCCAGCGCCTGGGCCCGCAACGCCTCGACCGACCGCGCACTCAACACCAGAGGCAACCACCCCGCCACCCCCACCGACGACGACCCAACCCCGCCACCGTCCCCAACCCCGTCTCCAGCCACCGGCTCCTCGGGAGCCTCCTCCAGGATCACGTGCGCGTTCGTCCCGCTGATGCCGAACGACGACACACCAGCCCGCCGAGGCCCCACGGCCTCCCAAGACCTGGACTCGGTCAACAACTCGACCCGCCCCGCCGACCAGTCCACCTTCGACGAGGGCTCGTCCACGTGCAGCGTCCTGGGCAGAACCCCGTGACGCATCGCCATCACCATCTTGATCACCCCCGCCACACCCGCCGCAGCCTGGGTGTGACCCAGATTCGACTTGACGGAACCGAGCCAGAGGGGATCGTCCCCCACACGATCCTGGCCGTAGGTCGCGAGGAGCGCCTGGGCCTCGATGGGGTCGCCGAGGACGGTGCCGGTGCCGTGGGCTTCGACGGCTTGGATGTCGGTGGGGGTGAGTCCTGAGGTGGTGAGTGCTTGGCGGATGACGCGTTGTTGGGAGGGGCCGTTGGGGGCGGTGAGGCCGTTGCTGGCGCCGTCCTGGTTCACCGCGGAGCCGCGTATCACTGCGAGCACCCGGTGTCCGTTGCGCCGGGCGTCCGACAACCGCTCCACCACCAGCACACCCACCCCCTCGGAGAGGCTGGTGCCGTCCGCCGCGCTCGCGAACGCCTTCGCCCTGCCGTCGTGGGAGAGGTTGTTGGCCCGGCTGAAGTCGATGAACGTCTCCGGCGTGAACATCACTGACACGCCGCCTGCGAGCGCCAGTTGGCACTCGCCGCCGCGCAGCGCCTGAACGGCCAAGTGGAGCGCGACCAGAGAGGAGGAGCAGGCGGTGTCCACGCTCACGGCGGGGCCTTCGAGGCCGAGGGTGTAGGAGACGCGGCCGGAGGCGATGCTGCCGAGGCTGCCGTTGCCGAGGTAGGTGTCGACGCCTTCGGGGAGGGGGGAGTTGCCGAGGCGGGAGGCGTAGTCGTGGTACATGATGCCGGTGAAGACGCCGGTGCGGCTGCCGCGCAGGGTGTGGGGGTCGATGCCTGCGCGTTCGAGTGCTTCCCAGGAGGTTTCCAGGAGGAGGCGTTGTTGGGGGTCGGTGGCGATGGCCTCGCGGGGGGAGATCCCGAAGAACTCGGCGTCGAACTCCGCCGCGTCGTGCAGGAAGCCACCCTCGGCGGTGTGGCTGGTGTTCGGCCGGCCCCCGGCGCCGTCGCAGATCTCCGCGATGTCCCAGCCGCGGTCCTCGGGGAACGCCGTGATCCCGTCGCGTCCCTCGACCAGCAGTTCCCACAGCCCCTCCGGGCTGGTGATGCCGCTGGGGAAGCGGCAGCCCATGCCGACGATCGCGATGGGCTCGTCGGCACTCGGGCCGGCCGGACCGGCCGGGGCGGTGTCCGCCGGTTCGTCTCCGCCGCCGAGTTCGGAGCCCAGGAACTGTGCCAGGGCGATCGGTGTCGGGTGGTCGAAGACCAGGGTGACCGGCAACCTGATGCCGACGGCCGTGCCCAGGCGGTTGCGCAGCGCCACGGAGGCGAGCGAGTCGAAGCCCAGGTCCTTGAAGGCGCGGTCCGGGGCGACCGCCGCCATCGCCTCGTGCCCGAGGATGCCGGCGACATGGGTGCGTACCAGGTCGACCAGGAAGCGGTGGCGTTCGGACCCCGGCATCCGGGCCAGTCGACGGGCGAGCGTGTCGGCGCCGTCGGCGGCGGCGGACGCCACCGCGCGGCGTGTCCTGGGTCGCACCAGGGCGCTGAGCAGGGGCGGCAGGGCGTCCTGGCGTCGGCGCAGCGCGTCGAGGTCGAGCCGGATCGGCAGCAGCACCGGGGCGCTGCCCGAGATCGCGCGGTCGAAGAGTGCCGCGCCCTCCCCGGCGGAAAGGGCCCGGACGCCAGAGCGTGCCATCCGCTCGACGTCCGAGTCGGTCAGATGGGTGGTCATGGCGGACTTCCGTGCCCACAGGCCCCAGGCGAGGGAGTGGGCGGGGAGGCCGTTCGCCGTGCGGTGGTGGGCGAGGGCGTCGAGGAAGGCGTTGGCGGCGGCGTAGTTGGCCTGTCCCGCTCCGTCCAGGGTGGCGGCGGCGCTGGAGTAGAGGATGAAGTGGGTGAGGTCGAGGTGGGTGGTGGCGTGGTGGAGGTGCCAGGCGGCGTCTGCTTTGGGGGTGAGGGTGGTGTGGAGGTGGGTGGGTGTTTGGTTGGTGAGGGTGGCGTCGTGGAGGGTACCTGCGGTGTGGATGATGCCTTTGAGGTGGGGGAGGTTGTTGATGAGTTGGGTGACGTGGGTGGGGTTGCCCATGTCGCAGGTGTGGAGGGTGATGTGGGCGCCGAGTTGGGTGAGGTGTTGGGTGAGTTGGGTGGCGTTGGGTGCGTGGGGTCCTTGGCGGCTGGCGAGGGCGAGGTGTTTGATGCCGTGTTGGGTGATGAGGTGTTCGGCGATGAGGGTGGCGAGTCCGCCGGTGCCGCCGGTGATGAGGAGGGTGTCCTGGGGGTCCCACGACTCGAACCCCGTCATCGGTGCGGGTTCCGGTGCCCAGCGGACGAGCCGGGGCACGTGCGCGAGGCCGTCGCGCAGCGCGAGTTCGGGTTCCCCGCTCGTCAGCGCCAGTGCGGCCAGCCGGCCGGCGGACTCGGGGGTGCCGTCCGTGTCGACGAGCACGAAGCAGTCCGGCAGCTCGGCCTGCGCCGAGCGCACCAGCCCCCACACCGACGCTCCGACCAGGTCCACCGGCATGCCGTCGGGGCCCGCGGCGCCCCGGGTGACCACGGCGAGCCGGGACGCCGCGGGGCGTTCCCCGGACGACCACTCCTGGAGCGCGGCCAGCACGGTGCCGAGCACCTCCCGCAGCAGTTGCGGCACCCGCTCGGCGTCCGTGACGTCGACCGGCGGAACCGGAAGCACCAGCAGCTCCGGGGCGGTGGCGTCGTCCGCCGGCTCGCCCGCGGGCAGCAGCGCGGTACGGGCGGCGGGGTCGGCGGCGCCGTGGCCGGGCAGCGGGGCCCAGGGCGTGTGGGCTGCCGGGGCGGCGGCGTCGGGCTTCGGCTGCCACTCGACGCGGAACAGCGAGTCGCGGTGCGGTGCGGGCTCGGCCGACAGTTCGTCGACCGCCACCGGGCGTAGGACCAGCGCGTCGACGGAGGCCACCGGTGCGCCCGCCGGGTCGGACAGGCTCAGGCTCACCGCGTCGTCCCCGGCGGGTGCGACCCGGACCCGTAGCGCCGCGGCGCCCACGGCCCGCAGGCTGACCCCGCTCCAGCTGAAGGGCAGCCGGATCAGTTCGGCGGCTCCGGGAGCGCCGGCGGTGTAGAAGGGGCCGAGGCCCGCCGCGTGCAGGGCCGCGTCGAGCAGCGCGGGGTGCAGACCGTACGCCGCGGCTTCGGCGCGGACGTCCTCGTCCAGGGCCACCTCGGCGAACACCTCGTCACCGCGCTGCCAGGCGGCGGTCAGGCCCTGGAAGACCGGGCCGTAGCCGTAGCCCTCGTCCGCCAGCCGCTCGTAGAGGTCGGTCACGTCGAGGGGCGTCGCGCCTTCCGGCGGCCAGGGGGACGGGGCGCTCTCCACGGGATCGGGGAGGGTCGACTCGGGAACCAGATGGCCGGTGGCGTGTCCGGTCCACCCGTTCCCGTCGTCCTCCTCCGGTTCTGCGTCGGCCGGGCGCGAGTGGATCGTCACCGGGCGGCGGCCGTCCCCGTCGGGCACGCCCACGAACACCTGGAGTTGCACGGCGCCCTTCGGCGGCAGTGACAGCGGCGCCGTCAGGGTGAGTTCGTCAACGCGTCCACAGCCGACCTGGTCACCGGCCCGGATGGCGAGTTCCACCAGCGCCGTCCCCGGCAGCAGCACCGCGCCGCCGGCCGTGTGGTCGGCCAACCACGGATGCGTGTCCAGTCCGATGCGGCCCGTCAACAGGGTGCCGTCGGCGTCGGCGAGACCGATCGCTGCGCTCAGTAGGGGGTGGTCGACGCCGTCGAGCCCGGCGGAGGCCACGTCGGAGCCGCCCGCGTCGGGGCGCGGCCAGTACGAGCGACGCTGGAACGGATAGGTGGGCAGGTCCACCCACGACGGATCGTCGGGGGCGAACGTCGTCTGCCAGTCCACGTCGACACCACGTGTCCACGCCTCCCCGAGCGAGAGGTGGAAGCGGCCCATTCCCCCCTCGTGCCTGCGCAGCGAGCCGATCGCGGAGACGGGGCGCCCGGCGGCCTCACCGGTCTCCTGGATGCCCACGGCCAACAGCGGGTGCGGGCTCGCCTCCACGAAGACGGTGTGCCCCTCCGTCAGCAGCGCCCGGGTGGTCTCCTCGAAGCGCACCGTCTGCCGGAGGTTGCGGTACCAGTACGCGGCGTCCAGTCCGCTGGTGTCGATGACGGAGGCGGTCACCGTCGAGTAGAACGGGATGTGCGAGGCACGCGGGGTGATGTCGGCCAGGAGGGCGAGCAACTCGTCCTCGATGGCCTCCACGTGGGCGGAGTGCGAGGCGTAGTCCACCGGTATCCTCCGGGCCCACACGTCGTCCGCCTGGAGCTCCGCGAGCAGTTCGTCGAGCGCGTCGGAGTCGCCGGAGACGGCCACCGAGCCGGAGCCGTTGATCGCCGCCACGGACAGCCGTCCGCCCCAACGGCGCAGCCGCTCCTCGACCCGCTCGGCGGGCGAGGACACCGACATCATGCCGCCGGGCCCCGTCAGGCGCCGCGCGATGGCCTGGCTGCGGAGGGTGACCACCCGGGCCGCGTCCTCCAGGGAGAGGGCGCCCGCGACGCAGGCCGCGGCGATCTCGCCCTGGGAGTGGCCGACGACCGCGGCGGGCCGCACCCCGTGCGACTGCCACAGCTCGGCCAGCGACACCATGACGGCGAACAGCACGGGCTGCACCACGTCGACGCGCTCCAGGGTGGGCGCGTCGGGATCGCCGCGCAGCACGGCCAGCAGATCCCAGTCGGTGAACGCGCCCAGCGCCCGCGCGCACTCCTGGAGGCGCTCGGCGAACACGGGGGCGGAGTCCAGGAGTTCCAGCGCCATTCCGGCCCACTGGGACCCCTGTCCGGGGAAGACGAAGGCCACCTTGGCCCGGGTCGCGGCCGTGCCGCCGACCAGGGTGTCGGGCGGGTCGCCGGCCGCGGTGGCCCGCAGCCCCGCGAGCAGGCCGTCGCGGTCGTCCGCGACCAGGACGGCACGGTGCTCCCACGCGGCACGGGTGGTGGCCAGGGAGTGGCCGAGGTCGGCGAGGCGGAGGCCGAGGTCGCCCGCGATCCGCTCGGCGAGCCGTCCCGCCTGGGCACGCAGCGCCGCCTCGCTCTTCGCCGTGAGGAGGAACGGGCGCGCCGTCGCCGTCTCGGGCTCGGTGGGCGCGGGCGCGCCGCCCCCCGGTGCCTGCTCGATGATCACGTGCGCGTTGGTACCGCTGAGCCCGAAGGACGAGACCGCGGCACGACGCGGACGGTCGCGCCGCCACGGCAGCGGTTCGGTGAGCAGCCGCACCGCGCCGTCTTCCCAGTCGATCTTGGTGGAGGGCGCGTCCACGTGCAGGGTCCTCGGCAGCACCCCGTGCCGTAGCGCCATCACCGACTTGATCACTCCGGCGACGCCGGCGGCGGCTTGGGTGTGGCCGATGTTCGACTTGACGGAGCCGAGCCAGAGGGGATCGTCCGCGGGGCGGTCGCGGCCGTAGGTGGCGAGGAGTGCCTGGGCCTCGATGGGGTCGCCGAGGACGGTGCCGGTGCCGTGTGCCTCCACCACGTCCACGTCTGCGGCGACCAGACCGGCGTCGGCGAGGGCCTGGCGGATCACCCGCTGCTGGGACGGGCCGTTGGGGGCGGTGAGGCCGTTGCTCGCGCCGTCCTGGTTCAGGGCCGAGCCCCGCACCACCGCGAGGACGTGGCGGCCGTTGCGCCGCGCGTCCGACAGCCTCTCCAGGACCAGCATGCCGACGCCCTCGCCCCACCCCGTACCGGCGGCGGCGTCGGCGAAGGACCGGCAGCGTCCGTCGAGCGCCAGCCCGCGCTGCCGGCTGAACTCCACGAACGTGCGGGCGGTGGACATCACGGTGACGCCGCCCGCGAGGGCGAGCCCGCACTCGCCCTTGCGCAGCGCCTGCACCGCCAGGTGGAGCGCCACCAGCGAGGAGGAGCACGCCGTGTCGACCGACAGCGAGGGTCCTTCGAGACCGAGGGTGTAGGAGACGCGGCCCGAGACGATGCTGCCGTCGGTCCCGGTGACCATGAAGCCCTCGGCGCCCTCCGGCACCGTGCCCACCCGCACCGGGTAGTCGGTGGCCATCACTCCCGCGTAGACCCCGGTCCTGGTGCCCGCGAGGGACCGCGGGTCGATGCCGGCCCGCTCGAACGCCTCCCAGGAGACCTCCAGGAGCAGCCGCTGCTGGGGGTCGGTGGCGGTGGCCTCGTGCGGGCTCATCCCGAAGAACGCCGCGTCGAACTCCGGCGCCCGGTGCAGGAACCCGCCCTGCCCGGTGTAGCTGGTGTGTGGACGGAAACCCTCCGGGTCGACCACCCCGTCGAGGTCCCAACCCCGGTTGTCGGGGAAGTCGGTGATGGCGTCGGTGCCCGAGTCGACGAGCGACCACAGGTCCTCCGGGGACTCCACGTCCCCCGGGAAACGGCAGCTCATGCCCACGATCGCCACGGGTTCGGCGGCGGCGGCCGTGGCCTCGTCATAGCGTCGGCGCAGCCGCTCGTTCTCCAGTAGCGATGTGCGCAGCGCATCGGCGATCTTCTGCACGGTCGTGCCGTTTGTGTCCACGGTCGTCACTCGCATTCCTGCTCGCTCTTATGACTGGAGTCGCCTTACGACGGGGCGGGGGCCCGGGGCCGGGCCCCCGCCGGGGTCACTCAGGCCGTTCTGCGTCACTGCGCTCGAACGCCTCGCGCACGAGGTCGTCGATGTCCATCGCCAGGATCGCGCCGCTCTGGTCGGCCCCGTGGCCGTGCCCCGCGACGGCGTCCGGACCGTCCGCCGCTGCGGGGGCGTCCGGGCCGCGGTCCTCGCCCGGTGCCGCGCCGCCCGCCGCGGGCCCGGCCGGAGCCAGGGCGAGCAGCGCGTCGAGCAACCCCGCTTCCCTGACCCGGTCCAAGGGGACGGAGGCGATGATCCGTCGGAGCGCGGCCTCGTCCGCCTCCGGCACGCCCCCGGCCCCGACGCTCGCGGTGATCTCCTCGATCGCGGGCCGCACCTCCTCCAACAGGTACTTCGCCAGGGCCTGGGGGGTCGGATAGTCGAAGATCAGGGTGGCGGACAGCCGCTGCCCAGTCGTCTTCTTCAGCCGGTTGCGCAGTTCCACCGCGGTCAGCGAGTCGAACCCGGAGTCCTGGAACGTCTTCCCCGGGTCGAGCGCGGAGGCGTCGGCGTGCCCGAGCACCGCGGCCACCTCGACGCAGATGACGTCCTCCAGCAGCCGCAGCTGCTCCTCCTCGCCCAGCGGCGCCAACCGTTGTTCGAGGGTCGCCGGGTCGACGGTGACGCCGTTCGGCGCCCCGGTGTGCGCGGTGGGCCTGGACGGGGTGGGCGGGGCCGTGAGCGGAAGGCCGTCGGTCAGGGGCGGAACGGGACGCCGAGGATTGATCCTGACGGGGAGGAGCACGGGACGGGCGGTGGCCAGGGCGGCGTCGAACAGCGCGAGGTTCTGTGCGGCGGTCAGGGGCAGCAGGTGCCCGTTGTTCAGCCGCTCCAGGTCGCTCCTGGTGAGGGCGGCGGCCATGCCCCGGCCGGTGTTCCACAGGCCCCAGGCGAGGGAGTGGGCGGGTTGGCCGTTGGTGGTGCGGTGGTGGGCGAGGGCGTCGAGGAAGGCGTTGGCGGCGGCGTAGTTGGCTTGGCCTGCGTTGTCGAGGGTGGAGGTGGCGCTGGAGTAGAGGATGAAGTGGGTGAGGTCGAGGTGGGTGGTGGCGTGGTGGAGGTGCCAGGCGGCGTCTGCTTTGGGGGTGAGGGTGGTGTGGAGGTGGGTGGGTGTTTGGTTGGTGAGGGTGGCGTCGTGGAGGGTGCCTGCGGTGTGGATGATGCCTTTGAGGTGGGGGAGGTTGTTGATGAGTTGGGTGACGTGGGTGGGGTTGCCCATGTCGCAGGTGTGGAGGGTGATGTGGGCGCCGAGTTGGGTGAGGTGTTGGGTGAGTTGGGTGGCGTTGGGTGCGTGGGGTCCTTGGCGGCTGGCGAGGGCGAGGTGTTTGATGCCGTGTTGGGTGATGAGGTGTTCGGCGATGAGGGTGGCGAGTCCGCCGGTGCCGCCGGTGATGAGGAGGGTGTCCTGGGGGTCCCACGACTCGAACCCCGTCACCCGGTTCTCGGGTACGGCGACCTCCGCCAGCCGCGCCGCGTACACGCCGTCCGACGTGACGGACACCCGCGGCTCACCACTGGCGACCGCCGCGGCGAGGTGCCGGAGCGAATCCGGCGCACCGTCCCAGTCCGCCAACACGAAGCAGCCGGGGTTCTCCTCCTGGGCCGCCCGGACCAGCCCCCCGACCGCCGCGTCGACCAGTCCGGCGGGGCCGCCGTCGCCGCGGGTCAGCACGACGAGCCGGGACGACGAGAGTCGTTCCTCGGCCAGCCACCGCTGGAGCGTGTCCAACACCTCGCCCAGGGCCGCGCGCAGCAGCCCGGGCAGCGTCTCCCGTCCGTCCGGGTCCGCCGCGTCGAACGCGGGAACCGGGCACGGCAGCACCACCACCGGCGGAACGGCGTCCCCGAGCGCGGCCAGGTCGCGGCAGGTCCTCAGGCCCGTCCAGGACCAGGTGTCCGCCTCCGGGCCGAGCACCACCCAGTCGCCGGGGACCTCCTCCGCGGTCACCGGCGTCGGGGCCGGCACCCACTCCACGTGGTAGAGCGATAGGGAACCGCCGCGCGCCGCCGTGATCTGCTCGGCCGACACCGGACGCGTCGCCATCGAACGCACGCTCGCCACCGGGGTGCCCGCCGGATCGGCCAGATCGAGCGAGACCGTCTCCGTGTCGCCGCCGACCGCCGAGAGCCTGACCCGCAAGGCGGTCGCCCCCGAGGCGTACAGCACGACGTCGCTCCACGCGAACGGCAGGTGCGTACCGCGCCCGGACTCTCCGGAACCGCCGCCCAACAGCTCGCTCGCGTGCAGGGCGGCGTCCAACAGCACCGGGTGGAGGCCGAAGCCGCCGGCGGTGCCGTGCGCCTCCTCGGGCAGGTGCACCTCGGCGAAGACCTCCTCGCCACGACGCCAGGCGGCGCGCAGGCCCCGGAAGGCCGGGCCGTAGTCGAGCCCACCGGTGGCCAGTTCCCCGTAGAGCCCGCGCACGTCGACGGAGGTCGCGCCCTCCGGCGGCCACACCGTGAGGTCGACCCCGGCGGTGGCCACTCCCGCGTCGGGGGCGAGGAAGCCACTGGCGTGCCTGGTCCAGGCGTCCGGCGGGGAGTCCAGGTCCCGCGAGTGCACGCCGACCGTACGCCGCCCCGCCGCATCCGGCTCGCCCACGGTCACCCGCAGGTCACGGGCGCCGTTCTCGGGGAGCACGAAGGGCGCTTCGAGGGTGAGTTCCTCCAGCAGTCCGCAGTTCACGTGGTCGCCCGCCCGCAAGGCGAGTTCGACGAGTGCGGCCCCCGGCAGGATCGCAGCCCCCATGACCACGTGGTCCGCCAGCCAGGCATGGGTGCGAAGGCCGACCCGCCCCGTCAGCACCACACCGCTCGACTCCGGCAGGGTGACCGCCGCACCGAGGAGCGGGTGCTCCGCCGCGATCAGGCCGGCGGTGGTGATGTCGGTGTGCGGGGTGGTGGCGTTGAGCCAGTAGTGCTGGTGTTGGAAGGGGTAGGTGGGGAGGTCTACGGGCCGGGTGTGGGCGTCGGGGGTGAGGGCGGTCCAGGTGATGGGGTGGCCGTGGGTCCAGAGGTGGGCAAGCGCGGTGAGGGCTTGTTGTGCTTCGGGTGTGGTGTGGCGGAGGAGGGGGATGCACCGGACGCCCTGGGCATCGGGGAGGGCATCGGCGGTGATGGCGGTGAGGACGGCGTCGGGTCCGACTTCCAGGAACCGGGTCACGCCGTCTCGGGCCAGGGTGTGGACGGCGTTGGTGAAGTGGACGGTTTCGTGGATGTGGGTGACCCAGTACTCCGGGCTGGCCAGTTCGGCGGGGTCGGCGTGCGTCCCGGTGACGGTGGAGACGAAGGGGAGGGTGGGTTGGTTGTAGTGGAGGGTGTGGGCGAGTTGGGTGAACTCGTCGAGGACGGGGTTCATGAGGGGTGAGTGGAAGGCGTGGGAGACCTTCAGGTAGGTCGCTTTACGGCCCTGGGCCTTGAGCGTGTCGACGACGGCGCCGATGGTGGTGGTGGTGCCGGAGACGACGAGGGAGTGGGGTCCGTTGATCGCGGCGATGGCCGCGTCCGTGGCCTCGCCGAGGAGGGCGCGGGCTTCGTCTTCGGTGGCTTGGAGGGCGGCCATGGTGCCGCCTTCGGGGAGGGCTTGCATCAGCCTGCCGCGGGCGGCGACCAGGGCTGCTGCGTCTGCGAGGGAGAACACGCCGGCCACGTGCGCGGCAGCGATCTCACCGATCGAATGCCCCGCCACCACGTCCGGCCGCACTCCCCAGGACTCCACCAGGCGGAACAGGGCCACCTCGATGGCGAACAACGCCGGCTGAGCGAACTCCGTACGATCCAGGAGCGCGGCCTCGTCCGAACCCTCCGCCGCGAACATCACCTCCCGCAACGGCCTCGACAACAACGGATCCACCACCCCACACACCTCGTCCAACGCGTCTGCGAACACCGGGAACGCCTCCGCCAACCCACGCCCCATGCCGGGTCGTTGTGCGCCTTGGCCGGTGAAGAGGAACGCGAGGCGGCCTTCGCTGGTGGTGTCGTGGATGGGGTGTTGGTTGGTGGTGATGGCTTTGAGGCCGGTGATGGTGTCGTGGTGGTGGGTGGTGATGATGGCCGCGCGGTGGTCGAGTTGGGCGCGTTGGGTGGTGAGTGCCGCGGCGAGGTCGTGGTGGTGGGGAGCGTTCTCTGATTCCAGGAGGTCCAGCAGGGCTTGTGCCTGTGCGGTGAGTGCCTGGGGGGAACGGGCGCTGAGGAGGAGGGGAACCGGCGCGGTCGAGGTGGGCCGGGGCACGTCCCCAGTCACTGGCTCCTCGGGAGCCTCCTCCAGGATCACGTGCGCGTTCGTCCCGCTGATGCCGAACGACGACACACCGGCCCGCCGAGGCCCCACGGCCTCCCAAGACCTGGACTCGGTCAACAACTCGACCCGTCCCGCCGACCAGTCGACCTTCGACGAGGGCTCGTCGACGTGCAGCGTCCTGGGCAGGACCCCGTGACGCATCGCCATCACCATCTTGATGACGCCTGCCACGCCGGCGGCGGCTTGGGTGTGGCCGATGTTGGATTTGATGGAGCCGAGCCAGAGGGGATCGTCTCCCACACGATCCTGGCCGTAGGTGGCGAGGAGTGCTTGGGCTTCGATGGGGTCGCCGAGGACGGTGCCGGTGCCGTGGGCTTCGACGGCTTGGATGTCGGTGGGGGTGAGTCCTGAGGTGGTGAGTGCTTGGCGGATGACGCGTTGTTGGGAGGGGCCGTTGGGGGCTGTGAGGCCGTTGCTGGCACCGTCCTGGTTCACCGCGGAGCCGCGTATCACTGCGAGCACCCGGTGTCCGTTGCGCCGGGCGTCCGACAACCGCTCCACCACCAGCACACCCACCCCCTCGCCCCAACCCGTACCGTCCGCCGCCTCCGCGAAGGAGCGGATGCGCCCGTCACTTGCGAGCCCGCGCTGCCGGCTGAAGTCGATGAAGGTGTCCGGCGTGGACATCACCGTCGCGCCGCCCGCGAGCGCCAGTTGGCACTCGCCGCCGCGCAGCGCCTGGATCGCCCAGTGCAGCGCCACCAGCGAGGAGGAGCACGCGGTGTCCACCGTGACCGCCGGGCCCTCCAGGCCGAGGGTGTAGGAGACGCGGCCGGAGGCGATGCTGCCGAGGCTGCCGTTGCCGAGGTAGGTGTCGACGCCTTCGGGGAGGGGGGAGTTGCCGAGGCGGGAGGCGTAGTCGTGGTACATGATGCCGGTGAAGACGCCGGTGCGGCTGCCGCGCAGGGTGTGGGGGTCGATGCCTGCGCGTTCGAGTGCTTCCCAGGAGGTTTCCAGGAGGAGGCGTTGTTGGGGGTCGGTGGCGATGGCCTCGCGGGGGGAGATCCCGAAGAACTCGGCGTCGAACTCCGCCGCGTCGTGCAGGAAGCCACCCTCGATCGCGTAGGTCTTCCCGGGCTTGCCCGGCTCGGGGTCGAAGATCTCCTCGACGTTCCAGCCGCGGTCGGTGGGGAACGCCGAGACGCCGTCCCGTCCGTTGGCCAACAACTCCCACAACTGTTCCGGGGTGTTGACGCCTCCGGGGAAGCGGCAGCTCATGCCGACGATCGCGATGGGCTCGTCGGGGACGCTGTCGGGCGCCACCACGGGGGCGGGTGCCGGGGCCGCGTCGCCGAAGAGCGTGTCGTCGAGGTGGTCGGCGAGTGCCTGGGGCGTCGGATAGTCGAAGACGAGCGTGGCCGGCAGCCGCAGCTCCGTCACCTGGTTCAGCCGGTTGCGCAACTCCACCGCCGACAGCGAGTCGAAACCGATCTCGGTGAACGCCCGTGCGGGGTCCACGGAGCTCGGGCCGTCGTGGTGCAGCACCCCGGCGATGTGCGTGCGGACCAGGTCCAACACCGCCCGTCCACGTTCCGCCGGGTCCAGTCCGCCCAGACGGGTCACCGCCTGCGGACCCGAGGGCGTCCGTGTCCCGATGTGCGCGGTGGGCCTGATCGGGGCGGCGGCCCGCAGGTTCGCGGTGAGCGGCTGGGCGGGGTGGCGGGGGTTGATCCCGACCGGGAGGAGCGCGGGGCGGCGCGAGGCGAGCGCCGCGTCGAACCGGGACAGGTTCTGCGCGGTGGTCAGATGGCGGAGCGGACCGCTGTCGAGACGGGCGAGGTCACCCGGGGTGAGTCGGGCGCCCATGCCCCGGTCCGTGTTCCACAGGCCCCAGGCGAGGGAGTGGGCGGGGAGGCCGTTCGCCGTGCGGTGGTGGGCGAGGGCGTCGAGGAAGGCGTTGGCGGCGGCGTAGTTGGCCTGTCCCGCTCCGTCCAGGGTGGCGGCGGCGCTGGAGTAGAGCACGAAGTGGGTGAGGTCCAGGCCGGCCGTCGCCTGGTGCAGGTACCAGGCGGCGTCGGCCTTGGGGGCGAGCACGGTGTCGAGGTGGGCGGTGGTCTGGTTGGCTAGCACGGCGTCCTCGACGACACCCGCCGTGTGGATGACGCCCCTGAGCTGAGGCAGCCCGCCCACCAACTCGGTGACCTGGGTCGGGTCGCTCACGTCGCAGGCGTGGACGGTGACGCGGGCACCCAGGTCGGTGAGGTGTCGGACGAGCCCGTCCGCATGGGGCGCGCTCGGGCCCCCACGGCTGGCGAGGGCGAGGCTCCGCACGCCGTGGTGGGTGACCAGGTGTTCCGCGGCGAGGGCGGCGAGTCCACCGGTGCCACCGGTGATGAGGAGGGTGTCCTCCGCTCCCCAGGCCCCGAAACCGGTCGTCGGAAAGCCGTCGGCGGGGTCGTCACCGGCGGTCACGCGTGCCAGCCGGGAGACCCGGAACGTGCCGCTCCGCAAAGCGAGTTCGGGCTCGACTGTCGAGAGCGCCGCCGTCAGAGCGGACGGTGCGCACGGCACGCCGTCCCAGTCCAGCAGAGTGAAGCGGTCGGGGTGTTCGGCCTGCGCCGAGCGCACCAGTCCCCACACCGCGGCACCCACCAGGTCGACGGACTCTCCGGAACCGTCCGGGTGATCGACCGCGCCCCGGGTGACCACCACGAGCCGGGACGAGGCGAACCGGTCCTCGACCAGCCACTGCTGGAGCACCTCCAGCACCCCGCCGGTGACCTCCCGGACCCGGCTCGGCACGTCGACGCCCCCGGTCCCCGGACGGCAGGTCAGCACGACGGTCTCCGGCACGGGTCCCGGGGCCTCGGCGAGGGCCCTCAGATCCGCGTGGACCACGGCGCCGGTCCACTCCTCCCACGGGCCGGCGTCGCATCCCAGCACTGCGCACTCACCGGCCGCCGAAGTCGTGCGGCCCGCGTCGACGGGAAGGGCGTCCCACTCCACCGCGTAGAGACGGGAGTCCTCGCCGGTTCCCGCCGCGGCGATCCTCGCGGCCGACACCGGACGCATGACCAACCGGTCTACCTCGGCCACGGGTTGACCCGCCGGGTCGCTCAGGAGCAGCCGTAGGCTGTCCTCCCCCGACCTGCTGATGCGCACGCGCAGGGTGGTCGCACCGGTCGCGTGGAGGGAGACACCGCTCCAGACGAACGGCAGTACGGTCCGTTCGTCCCGGGGGCCGACCTCGCCGAGGTCCGTGGCGTGCAGGGCCGCGTCGAGGAGCGCCGGGTGGAGTGCGAAGGCGACTGCCTCCTCGTGTGCCGGCGCGGGCAGTGACACCTCGGCGAAGACCTCGTGGCCCTGTCGCCACGCGGCCTTGAGCCCCTGGAAGACGGGCCCGTAGTCGTATCCCCGGGCGGCGAGTTCGGCGTAGGTGTCGTCGAGGGGGAGGGGCGTGGCGCCCGGAGGCGGCCAGGAGGTCGAGGCGAAGTCGGCGTTCGGTGCCGGGACCTCGGGCGCGAGCGTGCCCGTGGCGTGCAGGGTCCATTCGCCGTCGTCGGTGATGTCGCCGTGCGGTCGGGAGTGGATGGTGACCGAGCGGTCGGCGCGCGAGGTCTGGACCCTGAGGTCGGTGAACGCGTCGGGGCGCAGTGCGAGCGGGGCGTGGAGGGTGAGTTCCGCCAGGTGGGGGGCTCCGGTGTGGTGCCCGGCGTGCAGGGCCAGTTCCACGAAGGCGGTGCCGGGGAGCAGGGGAGTGCCCGTGATCGTGTGGTCGTCCAGCCAGGGGTGACTCCGGGTGCTGATGCGGCCGGTCAGGATGGTGGCGTCGCTCCCGGGAGCGTTGACCAGCGCGCCCAGCAGGGGGTGGTCGGCGGAGAGCTGCCCCAGCGCCGAGACGTCGGCGTCCTCGGCCCCCGCCAACCAGTACCGCTGTCGTTGGAAGGGGTAGGTGGGGAGGTTTACGGGTCGGGTGTGGGTGTGGGGGGTGTGGGTGGTCCAGGTGATGGGGTGGCCGTGGGTCCAGAGGTGGGCGAGGGTGGTGAGGGTGTGGTGGGGTTCGGGTTTGTTGCGGTGGAGGAGGGCGTGGGCGTGGGTGTTGTCGGGGAGGAGTGGGGTGGTGAGGGCGGTGAGGGTGGTGTCGGGTCCGATTTCGAGGTAGCGGGTGACGCCGTCTTCGGTGAGGGTGTGGATGGCGTTGGTGAAGTGGACGGTTTCGTGGATGTGGGTGACCCAGTACTCCGGGCTGGCCAGCACCGCAGGATCGGCGTGCGTCCCGGTGACGGTGGAGACGAAGGGGAGGGTGGGTTGGTTGTAGTCCAGGGTGCGGGCGAGTTGGGTGAACTCGTCGAGGACGGGGTTCATGAGGGGTGAGTGGAAGGCGTGGGAGACCTTCAGGTAGGTCGCCTTACGGCCCTGGGCCTTGAGCGTGTCGACGACGGCGCCGATCGCCGTGGTGGTGCCGGAGACGACCACGGAGTTTGGTCCGTTGATCGCGGCGATGGACGCATCATCGGCCTCGCTGAGGAGAGCCCGCACCTCGTCTTCGGTGGCCTGGACGGCGGCCATGGTCCCGCCTTCGGGCAGGGCTTGCATCAGCCTGCCGCGGGCGGCGACCAGTGCTGCTGCGTCGGCGAGGGAGAACACGCCGGCCACGTGCGCGGCAGCGATCTCACCGATCGAATGCCCCGCCACGACATCGGGACGCACTCCCCAGGACTCCACCAGGCGGAACAGGGCCACCTCGATGGCGAACAACGCCGGCTGAGCGAACTCCGTACGGTCCAGGAGCGAGGCTTCGTCGGACCCCTCCGCGGCGAACATCACCTCCCGCAAGGGGGGATCGAGCTGGAGGTCGAGGTGCCCGCACACCTCGTCCAGCGCCTCCGCGAACACCGGGAACGCCTCCGCCAACCCACGCCCCATGCCCAGCCGCTGCGCACCCTGCCCCGTGAACAGGAACGCGAGCCGGCCGCCGGACACCCGGCCCCGGACGTTGCCCGGCGCCTCGACTCCTTCGGCCAGGGCCCGCAGTCCCGCAAGGGCCTCCTCGCGCCCGACCGCCGGCACCACCGCGCGGTGGTCGAGCTCGGCCCGGGTGGTCGCGAGTGCCACGGCCACGTCCGCGAGGTCGGGGGCGTCGTCGGGCTCCAGGAGCTCCAACACGCCGCGCGCCTGCGCCTTCAGGGCCTCCTCGGTACGGGCGCTGAGCACCAGCGGCGGCGCGGTGGACCCGGCGTCCGGGCGTTGCGGGGCCTCTTCGCGGACGGGGGGCGGCTCCTCGATGATGACGTGGGCGTTCGTCCCGCTGATGCCGAAGGCGGAGACTCCCGCCCGACGCGGCCTGCCGTCCGGGGTGTCCCACGGCCTGGCTTCGGTGAGCAGTTCCACCCGTCCCGCCGACCAATCGACGTGCGGGCTCGGGGCGTTCACATGCAGGGTCCTGGGTAGCGTCCCGTGCCGCATGGCGAGCACCATCTTGATCACGCTGGCCGCGCCCCCGGCGGCCTGGGTGTGTCCCAGGTTGGACTTGGCCGAGCCGAGCCACAGCGGTCGGTCCTCGGGACGGTCCTGGCCGTAGGTGGCGAGGATGGCCTGTGCCTCGATCGGGTCACCGAGCTTGGTGCCGGTGCCGTGCGCGTCGACGGCGTCGACGTCGGCCGGGCGCAGTCCCGCGTCGGCGAGGGCCTGGAGGATCAGCCGCTGTTGGGAGGGGCCGTTGGGGGCGGTGAGGCCGTTGCTGGCACCGTCCTGGTTCACCGCGCTGCCGCGCACCACCGCGAGCACCGGGTGCCCGTTGCGCCGGGCGTCCGAGAGCCGTTCCATGACGAAGACACCGGCGCCCTCGGCGAAGCCGGTGCCGTCCGCGGCCTCGGAGAACGCCTTGCACCGGCCGTCCGGGGCGAGGCCGCGCTGCCTGCTGAACGCCGTGAACATGCCGGGGCTGCCCATCACGGCCACCCCGCCGACCAGGGCGAGCGTGCACTCGTCGTCGCGCAGCGCCCGCACCGCCAGGTGCAGGGAGACGATCGAGCCCGAGCAGGCGGTGTCCACCGTCACCGCCGGGCCTTCCAGGCCCAGGGCGTACGAGACGCGGCCGGACACCACGCTCGGCGCGTTGCCGGTCATCAGGTAGCCGTCGAGGCCGACCGGGGCCTGGTGGACGCGGGTGCCGTACTCGTGCACCTCGGCGCCGAAGAACACCGCGGTGCGGCTGCCGCGCAGCGAGGCCGGGTTGATGCCCGCGCGCTCCAGCGCTTCCCAGGAGGTCTCCAGGATCAGCCGCTGCTGCGGGTCCATCGCCAGCGCCTCACGCGGGCTGATCTTGAAGAAGTCGGCGTCGAACTCGGTCGCGCCGGCCAGGAATCCGCCCTTGTCGACGTACGACTTGCCCGGCCGGTCGGGATCGGGGTCGAACATGCCGGGGATGTCCCAGCCGCGGTCGGTGGGGAAGTCGCCGAGGACTTCCCGGCCCTCGGCCATCACCTCCCAGAACGACTCGGGCGAGTCGATGCCGCCGGGGTAGTGGCAACCGATGCCCACGATGGCGATCGGCTCGTCGTCGTCGCGGACCGTCCGCGGAACGGTGATCGCGACCGGCTCGGGTGCGATGCCGAGGGCCCGGCCGCGCACGAAGCGGCTCAACTCGACCGGGGTGGGGTGGTCGTAGACCACGGTGATCGGCAGGGCGACGCCGGTGGCGGCGACGAGACGGGCGTGCAGGTCCACCGACGACATCGAGTCGAAGCCCAGTTCGAGGAACGGGCTGGCGGTGTCGATCGAGTCCGCGGTGTCGGGACGGGCCCGACGCAGGGCCGCGACGGTCTGCTCGTGCACGATCTCCAGGACCGCGCGCTCCTGTTCGACGGGGGTCAGCCCGGTGAGCCGCTCGGCCAGGACGGACCCTGAGGTCCCGGACGTCCTCGGCTCGCCACCGGACTCGGAAGGAACGTTCTCGGACTCGGTCATTCGGTGCACTCCAAAGGGAATTCCGGGCGAGGAACACGGCAGCAACGGTCGGACGGGGACCCGGCGGTCCCGCGGGCGGAGTCAGGACGGCGGGGGCTCCCCGGACAGCGGCGGCCGGTCGTGGCCGCGCTGGACGTAGGAGAGGGCTTCGAGCAGCTCGGACGAGGTGACGGGGCGGACGCCGGGGCTGCTCGCGGAGCCCGCGATGGGCAGCGAACCGGTGTCGGCCCAGCGCAGCCAGCCGTCCCCGTCGATGTAGCTGCGGCAGCGGCCCGCGTTGTCCGGGTGCAGGCAGTAGGGGATGTCCAGGTAGCCGCGCTTGAACGCGAGCAGCAGTGCGCGGCCCAGGTCGGGGTGGCTGTTCAGTACCGCGTCGACGAGCGCGTGCGCCTCGGCGTACGTCTGCGAGTCCCGGGCCGCCCCGTCGGCCGGGGAGGTCACGGTGGACGCGGGGGTGCCGGCGCGGGCCACCCGGTCGGCGTGTTCGAGCGCCTGGACGTTCTCCGCGATCGTGGGGATGCGGCGGGACTCCACGACGGTCTTCACGATCAGCCGTTCGGAGCCGGTGTCCACCGCCAGTTCAGCGGCCTGCCCGAGCAGCCGGAGGCAGCCCTCGGCAGTGGTGGGGTAGACGCCCATGTATGCGTAGATCACCACGTGCCAGTCGGCGTCCGGCAACAACTCCGCGCACAGTCTGCGCAGCGCGAACACCGCCTCGCGGTCCTGTGCGCCGTTGGTCTGCTGTGCGTAGCTGACGGAGATGTCGTCGATGCCGAGGCGGTGGAAGAACAGCGCTTCGAGGACGCTGACGGCGACCAGCATGCTGGGCGGGCACAGTTGGCCCAGCATGCAGCCGCCGAAGGTCTCCAGATGCGGTCGGACGCCACCCGCCCGGGATTCCGCGAGCAGGGCGGTGCTCCGTTCCCAGGCGCGCATCGACTCGTCGAGGGGCGTGCGTCCGTAGGGCAGGCAGTACGACACCGGGCCGCCCTCGGAGGCGCTCAGCCCGGCCCGCAGCAGGGCGACGAAGATGTCGAACGGCGCCGCGGAGCCGTGCCGCACCTGGACGGGGAAGTCGTCCGCGTGGATGCCGTGCAGCAGCGATCGGGTGGTGTCCACGTCATGGTTGACGAGGGGGAAGCCGTTGATGCCGATGCCCTCCCGCAACGCCGTCTCCACTGCGGCGAGGTCCCCCACCCGGGTGTAGCTGTCCAGCGTGAGCGTGCCCACGGTGGTGGCCTCCGCGTCCCGGGTGGCGAGCAGGCCCGCGCGCATCGTCCCGGTGTCGCCGAAGCCCATGCGGGGCTGTACGACGAGACGCCCGGCCCGCCGTGCCCGGCGCACGAACGCGCCGAAGTCCCCCACCGGCGGACCGGCTCCGCCGGCGGGCGCGGTGGCGACGGGCGGCCGGACCGCCCCGGCCCGGTCGCCCGGACCGGGACGGACGGCCGGTGGGGCCGCCCCGTCCGACCCTGTGGTGAAACGATCACTCACGACAGTTCTCTCCGGGGTGCGCGCTCGATGAAGCGCCGGAAGGCGGCGATCTCCTGCGCGCCGTCCTCGAAGACGCTGTCGAAGCCCGCGGCGATCAGCTCCGCCGCGTGCCCGCCGTCCTCGCCGCCCGTGATGCCGAGCTTTCCGCCGATCACCGTCGGCAGGGTCGTGAGCCGGTCCTCTGCGCGCAGCTTGCCGATGAGGCGCAGACCGTCCTGGTAGCCGTGCCCGTTGACGCTGCTGAGCACGAGCATGGTGGGCGGACGCTCCAGGCACTCCCGGATCAGCAGGTCGTCGGGTACGCACGGGCCCAGGTTGACCACGTCGTAACCGTGCTCCTCGATGAGCAGTTGCAGGAAGACCAGGTTCCAGGTGTGCGAGTCGGACGCCAGAGAGCTCACCAGGACGGTCTTCCCGCGGCGCGCGGTCCGGGCGGCGTCCCGGACGCCCGGGGCGCCCGCCTCCCGGTCCGCTCGCGCCAGCCCCCGTGCGGAAGGTGTCATGCCGGCCCTCCACCGACCGGCTGCCGGTCGCCGGAGGGAGCCACCTCGACCCTGCGGTGTTCGATCCGGGTCGCCGACACCACCGCGCCCCCGCGCACCAGTACCTCGGCGGGTGCCGGACGCCCCAGGAACATCAGCAGGCTCGCGGTGGGTCCGTACGCGCCCGCGTTGGGGATCGTGAGGAGGTCGCCGACGCGCACGTCCGGCAGGTCCACCTGCCGTCCCAGCACGTCGCCCGGGGTGCACAGCGGTCCCACCAGGCTGGCGCTCAGACCCGTGCCGTCCGCGATCCGCGCGGCCTGCTCCGGCCCCTCCGGCTGCACCGCGACCGGCAGCAGCCGGCCCAGCCCCGACATGCCGCCGAAGGTGTTGATCCCGGCGTCCAGGATGACGAACGTACGGCCGCGGCTCTCCTTGACGTTGACGACCCGGGTCAGCAGCGACCCGCTGTCGCCCACCAGATAGCGGCCGGACTCGCACGCGAAGCGCACCGAGCCCTCCCGCCACCGCGGGAACGTCTCGTCGAGCGCCTCCTCCAGCCGCTCGCGCAGCTTCTCGTAGACCGGCCGTTCACCGGGCACCGCGTAGGGTGCCGCGAACCCGCCGCCGATGTCCACGAACCGCAGCGGCAGCCCGTGCTCGCGCTCCAGGCGCGCCGCCACCGACAGGGTGTTGCGGAACTCCTCGACCAGACTGTCCTCGTCCGAGGCGTTGCTCAGCGGAAAGAAGTGCGCGCCCACCAGCCGGGTGCCCGCCACCGCCCGCAACCGGGGCAGCACCTCGCCCAGGGTCTCCGCGTCGATGCCGAACTGCGAGGGCCGGCCCGTCATCCTGATGCTGGTGGCGGCGCTGGCCGAGGCGCTGTTGATCCGCAACAGGCAGTCGGCCTCGGTGCCCCGCGCCACCGCCGCCGCGCCCACGTGCTCCAGATCGGTCGGGGACTCCACGGAGAACAGGCCCACCCCGGCGGCGAGGGCCTCGTGCAGTTCGCCGTCGGTCTTGCCGGGCCCCGTGTACAGGATGCCGGCCGGATCGAAACCGGCCTCCAGGGCCGCCGCCAGCTCGCCCAGCGAGCTGATCTCGGCGCGGCACGTGCGCCCGTCGCCTTCGGCGAGCACCCGCAGGACCTCCGGGTGCGGGTTGGCCTTGACGGCGCTGAAGAGGCTGAACGGTTCGGGCAGCGCGTCCAGCAGGTCCTGTCGCGCCGCCGCGACCCGGTCCAGGTCGTACACGTACAGCGGGGTCCCGTACCGCTCGGCCAGTTCGGTGTACCGGGTCACTTCTCGCTCCCGTCGAGCAACTCGGCGAGCTGCTTCTTCTCGCTCTTGCCGTGCAGGGTCAGGGGGAACTCGGCGAGCACGCGGCAGACGGCGGGGACCTTCTGCGGTTCGAGGCGGGCCGCCAACTCCCGCAGCACCACGGCCGGGGCCAGCTCCGACTCCACGAACAACGCCAGATCGTGCTTCTCGGTGGGCGGCAGCGCCGCGGCCTGCCGCACCCCGGGAACGTCCATCGCGGCCGACTCGATCTCGATGGTGCTCATCCGGATGCCCTTGCGCTTGAACATGTCGTCGCGCCGGCCCTGGAAGTACAGGTAGCCGTCCTCGTCGAGGCGGCCGTAGTCACCGGTGTGCAGTCGGTGCTCGCCAAAGGGCCCGTGGCGGCGGAAGGTGCGGGCGCTGACCTCGGGGTTGCGCCAGTAGCCGGGCATCACGTGCGGTCCGACCACGACGATCTCCCCGGACTCTCCCACGGGCACCGGCTCCCCGTCCTCGCCCAGGACCAGCACCCGGGTGCCGGGCAGCGGCAGGCCCACCGAGTCGGGCCGCTCCCGGTCCTCCTCCGGCGGCATGATGCTGACCCGCTTGCACTCGGTCTGACCGAACTGCCGCACCACGCGGACCCCGGGGAAGGCCGCGCGCAGCGTGTCGATCGTCGACTGGGGCAGGGCGGCGCCGGTGTTGGTGAACATCCGCACCCGCGGCGCGGGCCCCTCCAGACGCCGGGTCAACGTGGCGATCATGGTGGCGAGCGAGGGCACGATGGGGACGATCGTCGCCCCGCTGTCCCGGACGGCGCTCAGCAGCCACAGGTCCGACTCGCCGTCAGCCAACCTGATCTCGCTCCGGCCCACCGCGCACATCAGGACCTTGTACAGCCCGTAGTCCCAGGACATCGGGAAGCGGCAGAACACCACGTCGTCGGAGCGGTAGCCGAGCACCTCGACCATGGCGCGGGTGGCGAAGGTGATCTGCGCGTGCGGGCAGACCACCGCCTTCGGCGCCGCGGTGCTGCCGGAGGTGTAGACGAGGACCGCGGGCGCGTCGGGCCTCACGTCGACGGCCGCATCGGGACGCGGGCCCCGCGCGGCGATCTTCTCCACCTCGCTCCACATCCCGCCGAACGGATGCACCGGCACCTCAGCGATGCCGTCGAACGCCCCCTGCCGCCCCTCGGCGCAGACGACGAGCGCCGGCTCCGCGTTCTCCAGTACCGAACGCAGGTGGAACGGCTTCATGTTCGGGTTGAGCGGCACGAACACGACACCGCGTCGGGACGCCCCGTAGAACAGGGCGGTGAGTTCCCGGTTGGTCGGTAGCTGCACGACCAACCGGTCACCCGGACCGAGGCCCCGCGCCGCGAGCCAGTCGGCGAAGGCGCGGCTGTACTCGTCCAGGCGGGTGTAGCTCCATCGTCCGTCGGCGTCGCTGACCGCCGCCGAGGAGGGCGCGGACGCCACCGCCTCGTCCAGCAGGTGGTGGACCAGGCCGCCGTGAATGTGGCCGGGCACGGGGTCCCCGTGCACCGCGCCGGAGGTGCTGTCCAACGCTCGTCTCCTGTCGAATCGTCGAGGTGCGGATGTCGCCGGAGCCGCCGGCGACGCCGGCGGTCTTCGGCGCTGCTCCTACGGGCGGGCACCCAGCCGCTCGGCGGCGCGCGCCCGCAACGCGCCGCGGTCGGTCTTCCGGTTGGAGTTGAGCGGGAACGCCTCCACGTGCCAGTAGTGGCGTGGCGTCATCCCCGTCGGCAGGATCCGGTGGAGCTGCCGGGCGAAGGTCGCGGTGGACACCTCGCGCCCGGTGTAGAACACGACGAGTTCGGTGCCGGCCGCGCCGACCACGTCCACGGTGACCGCCTCCGTCACGCCCTCGCAGCCGCGCAGCGCGTGGTCGACCTCCGACAGCTCGACCCGCCAACCGGCGATCTGCACCTGGGAGTCGAGCCGCCCCAGATAGGCGAGCCCGCCGCCGTCGTCGATCCGGCGGACCCGGTCACCGGTGCGGTACCAGGTGCGGTCCCCGTACGTCAGGAAGCGGCCCGCGTCGTCCGCGGCGTCCAGATAGCCGCGCGTCATCTGGGGCCCCGTCACGCACAGTTCGCCCTCGTCCGCCGAGGGACGGCCGTCCGCGTCGAGCAGGAGGTGTTCGTGTCCCCCGTTGACCCGACCGATCGGCACCACGCCGTTCACCGCGATCCGCTCCGAGCGGTCCCCCGCCCAGCGGTGCGCGGCGATCGTGATGGTCAGCTCGGTGGGGCCGTACAGGTTCTCCAGCTCCCCGTTCGGGGCGGCCGTCCGCCAGTCCCGCGCGTCCCGACAGGTCAGCGCCTCACCGGCGAAGAAGCTCCAGCGCAGCCGGGACAGCGCACCCGGCCCCAGCCCGCCGAGGCGGCGTACCAGCGGGATCGCGCTGGGCGTGGAGAACCACACCGTCATCCGGTGCTCCGCCACGAACGCAGGCAACTCCCGGTACGCGCCCGGCGGCACCCACAGCGCGGTCGCTCCGGCACCCCAGGCGCAGAACAGGTCGAACAGGGCGCAGTCGAAGTTGAGGTCGAAGGTCTGCGAGAAGACGTCGTCCGGGGTGAAGTCGTACCGCTCGTCCTGGAGGCGGAAGTAGTGCGCCGCGCTGCCGTGGCTGATCGGCACTCCCTTGGGCCGCCCCGTGGAGCCCGAGGTGAACAGCACGTACGCGGTGTCCGCGGCCCGCACCGGGCGCGGGGCGACGAGGGCCTCCGCCGCCGCGGGCACGATCCGTTCGAGGCCCGGAAGCGCGCCGGGCGGGCAGCCGGGCGCCAGGACGGGGATCGGTGCGCCGGGACCGTCCGGGTCGAGCCACCGCTCGCCGTCCGGGCCCGGCGCCGTCAACTCGGGCAGCTGGGCCCATCCCGCAGCGTCGGCGACCACCGCGGACACCCCCGCCGAGCGGAGCATGCGCCGGGTGCGTGCCGGGGGGAACCCCGGTTGCAGCGGTACCACCGCGGCGCCCGCGTACAGGCCGGCGAGGATGCCGACGTACGCGTCGGTCCCCTTCTCCGCCAGCACGGCCACGGTGCCGGGCGGCTTGCGCACCGCCCGGAGCAGCGCACCGGCCCAGACGAGCGCCCGCTCGTGCGCCTGCTCGTAGGTGATCGACCGCGTGCCGACCCGTACCGCCTCGTTCCGCGGCGCGAGGTCGACTCCGCGCAGAAAGCGCTCGTGCAGCGCCAACTCCCCGGCTGGGGCCACCGCTCCTCCTCCGATGCTCACGCTCGTCGCTCCCGACCCGGCGAGACGCGGACTCAGCCGACCCGCTCCGCGACGAGCCCGGACAGCACCTTCCACAGCAGGGAGGGCGTCTGGAACGTCTCCTTGCCGAGCGCGTCGTCGTAGAAGCGCACGTCGTACTCGGTCTCCAGGGCCGCCAGCAACTCGACCGTGCCGAGCGAGTCGAGCCCCAGGTCACGCAAGGTGGCGTCCTCGGTGAGGGGCTCGTCGGCGCCGATGAACGGCAGGAATCCGCGCAGCAGAACCTCGAACTTGTCGTCCCACATGGTGATGTTCCCTTCGGGAGAATGAGCAGGGGATGAGGTGTCAGGAGCCGGGGGAGCGGGGACGGTCCGCCCCCGCTCGGCGTCGATCAGACGCGGGCGGGCCGCGGCCTCGGCTGGAGCGCGAAGCGCGGGGTGACCGACACGACCTCGAAGTTGTCCGTCGTGCGCCGCACCCGGCCGAAGAGGGTGTCCTGGCCCGCCACGCACACGGTGCCGACCCCGGCGCCGCGCAGCGCGTCGACGACCGCGGGCCACCGCATCGGACGCACACAGCTGTCCAGCAGCATGGTGCGCACCCCCTCTCCGGTGGTGATCAGCGAACCGTCCTGGTCCGCGACCAGCGGGAGGCGCGGCGCGGCGTAGTCGAGCGGCCCGAACACCTCCTCCTCGGCGCGCTCGCGCAACCGTCCGAAGAGGGAGCAGTGCATGGGGGGCCGCATCGAGTACAGCGACAGTCCGCCCAGGGAGCGGATCCGGGGCTCCAGCCAGGCGAGGTTCCGCTCGCGCAGCGTCAGCATGTGGAAGTCGTCGTCGATGTAGCAGGAGACCTCGTACTCCTCCCCGCGCTCGTCGAGCTCCGCGAACACCTCGCGCAGCTTCTCCTCGGGCACCCGGACGAACGAGTGGGTGACCAGGTCCTGGAACTCGGTACGGAAGTAGTCGTCCAACAGCCGCGCGAACCGCGCCGTCGCCAGGACCGCCTCGGGAAGGGCCAGTGCGCCGCAGTACGCCGCCGCGGGCTTCTCGCCGAAGCTGGGCCCGGCGCACAAGGTCGCCTCGACCCCCAGCGCGTGTTCCGCCCACTGCGCCAGCGCCAGGGAGTTCAGCATGAAGGCGACCTGGGCGTACTCGCTGTAGTCGCCCCCGGTCTGCCGGTAGCGGTCGACGAGCGAGTACCCCAGCACCCGGTCGGCCTCGGCGACCAGCCTCCGCGCGAAGGGGTTGATGACCATGAACCTGCCGACTTCGGAGAAGGGGGTCGGCCCCATTCCGGGGAAGATCATCGCTGTACCGGTCCGGGCATCGGTGGTCATGGCTCGGTCCCTTCGAGACAGGGGGGCGTACGAGTGGTGACGGGGGCGGTCAGTGCACGAGGGGCGGCGTACGCCTGCCGGTGCGTGCTTCCGGTCCCGCGCAGAGCGGCGGGCCGGACGTGAAGGGTGCCTACTCCTCCGGGGCGAGCAGGACGCCGGTGGCGGACTCGTGCACCGTGATCGCGGACACCGGACAGGTCTCCGCGGCGTCGATCGTCGCCTCGTCCGGCTCGACGTTCGAGGCCCGCGGCCAGGACTTCCCCGCCCTCAACTCGAAGAGGGCCGGTGCGTAGTTGGCGCACACCGAGGCGCCGATGCAGACCGTCCTGTCGACGGCGACGGTCCAGTCGGTCACCACACCACCCGCAGGCTCTTCGGGCCGCGCACCAGCATCCCCTGCTTCCACACGACCCCGTCCGGGCCGTCAACGAAGTCCAGGTTCGGGAAGCGTTCGACGAGCACGCTCAGCACGCTCTGGAGCTCCATGCGGGCCAGCTGCGCCCCCAGACAGTGGTGCGGGCCGTGACCGAAGCCGATGTGCGGGTTGTGAGCACGGGTCAGGTCCAGCGCGTCCGGATTCTCGAAGACGTCGGCGTCCCGGTTGGCGGAGGCCACCGCACCCAGCACCGGCTCGCCCTTCCGCACCGTGACGTCCCCGAACTGCACGTCCTCCAGGGCGTACCTGGCGAACATCGCCGAGTAGTTCAGCGGAATCCAGCGCACCAGCTCCTCCACCGCCTGTGGAACCAACTGCGGGTTCTCGCACAGCAGTTCCCACTGGTCGCGGTGGGTCAGCAGGGCGTAGAGGAAGTTGGGGATCTGCGAGGCGGTGGTCTCGGTGCCGGTGATGAGCAGCCCGCCGGTCACGTTCATGACCAGCTCCTGCTCGCTGAGCCGGTCGCCGTCCTCGTCGCGGGTCTTCACCAGCGCACCGAGGAGGTCGTCGGTGGGCGCGCGCCGGCGCTCCGCGATCAACGAACCTATGTAGGCGAACAACTCCTTGGCGTTGCTCTCGATCTCCTCGTACGGCAGCGCCGTGGTGGACACCATCGCCTCTGACCAGCCGCGCAGCTTCGCACGGTCCGCCTCCGGCACGCCCAGCATCTCCGAGATCACGGTCACCGGCACGGTGATCGCGAAGTCGTCCACCATCTCGAACGGACCGCCCCGCTCGGCCATGGTGTCGGCCAGGCCCTCCACGATCCGCCGGGTGTCGGAGCGCATCAGCTCCACCCGGCGGGCCGTGAACGCCTTGGCGACCAGCTTCCGCAACCGGGCGTGGTCCGGCGCGTCCATCCCGACGAGGCCGTCGTCCAGGTTCTCGGTGGAGTGCGTGCGCGGCTGGTCCCGGGTCCTGGCCATGGCCCGACTGAAACGCGGGTCGGCCAGCACCGTGCGCACGTCGTGGTAGCGCGTGGCCAACCAGGCGGGTTCACCGATCGGGAGCTGCACGCGGCTCATCGGCTCCTCCGCACGCAGTGCGGCGTACATCGGGTCGAGTTCGAGTCGGTTCGGTTCGCTGAACGGATATGCGCGAACCTCATGGGCAGCGGTCATCCGCGCGCCCCTTCCTTCAGATCAACGAGTTCTCTGGATTTCGACGTTCCGTATTTCCTGGAGGAACTCGCTCAGCACCGCGAGGAAGCGTTCCGGTTCTTCCAGGTGCGGCATGTGGCTTGAATCCTCGAAAACTTCCCAACGAACATCCGCGATTCCGTCGAAATACGGTTGCACGGTGGTCGGGGTGGCCTCGTCATGACGCCCGCTCAGAAGTAGCGTCGGAACGTCGACGTCAGGTATCGCGTCTTCGACGGACCAGTCCTTCAGGCTTCCGACGACATGGAATTCGTTGGGCCCGTTCATCGTGTGGTAGACGGTCGGGTCGTCGTTGATCTCCATGAACGTGGCCAGGTAGTCCCGCGGCCACGGAAGGACGCGGCACACGTGCCGGTCGTAGAAGACCCGCATAGCCGCGAAGTACTCCGGGGTGTCCGTGGTGCCCGCGGCCTCGTGCCGGGACAGCGTCGCCTGCACGTCCGACGGCAACCGCGCCTTCAGGACCTTCATCTCGCTGAGCCACAACGGCATCGACGCCGGCGCGTTGGCGATCACCAGGGCCCGCAGCCCCGCTGGCCGGTCCCCGGCGTGGGACGCGGCCAGCATCCCGCCCCAGGAGTGCCCGAACAGGACGTAGTCGTCACGGATGCCCAGGTGGCCGAGCAGGTTGTCCAGCTCGTCCCGGAAGAGTTCCACGGTCCAGAAGTCCGTCCCCCGGTCCGGGAGCCTGGTCGAGCCGCCGTTGCCCAACTGGTCGTAGTGGACGACCGGCCAGCCGGCGTCCGCGAGCGCCGTCATGCTCAGCAGGTAGTCGTGCGTGCTGCCGGGGCCCCCGTGCAGGACGACCACCGGCGGCAGCCCGCAGCGCAGGTCGCCGGTCACGCGGTACCAGGTTCCGTAATCGCCGAAAGGGGCAGTTCCCTTGACGGACGGTCTCGACGCCATGTTCCCCCACCCCGGATGATTGTTTCGCAGTCTCAACGTAGGGAACGCCGGAGCGGAACCGGTAGTCGGGAAGACCCCTAGCAGCCCCTACGAGCCCTTAGGGGACGTAGTTCCACACCCCACCACTGAGCGTGGTTCGTCATGAGCGGAGAACGCCCCGGTACCCCCTCGCCCATCCGGTAGGGGCCTGTGTAGGGGCCGCTGACCGACGGCGTTCGTAGGGGTGACTAGGGGGAGCGACGGGTGGTAGGCGAATTGAGGGACCCGTAGCGTTCGGATGGACAATCCGAACGGGTTCAGGGGGTTCCTGGGTGGAAAGCGAGAAGAGGCTTCTCGACTACCTCAAGCGGGCGACGGCTGACCTTCGGGAAGCGCGTCGCCAGTTGCGTGAGGTCGAGCGCAGGGGCCGGGAACCCATCGCGATCGTCGGCATGAGCTGCCGCTACCCCGGCGGTGTCGACTCGCCCCGCGAACTGTGGCGACTGTTGGCGGCGGAACGGGACGGCATCGGTGAATTCCCCGCCGAACGAGGGTGGGACATCGAGCAGTTGTACGACCCGGACCCCGACCGGCCGGGAAAGACCTATGCCCGAGAAGGCGGATTCCTCCGCGACGCCACCGGGTTCGACGCCGAGTTCTTCGGCATCGGCCCCCGCGAGGCCCTTGCCATGGACCCGCAACAGCGCCAGCTCCTGGAGGCGTCCTGGGAGGCGCTGGAGGGCGCGGGCATCGACCCGCACACCCTGCGCGGCAGCCGCACCGGCGTCTTCGCCGGAGTGATGTACCACGACTACGCCTCCCGCTTGACCACCATCCCGGACGAGGTGGACGGCTACATCGGCAACGGCAACTCCGGCAGCGTCGTCTCCGGCCGCGTCTCCTACGTCCTCGGCCTCGAAGGTCCGGCGGTCACGGTGGACACCGCGTGCTCCTCGTCGCTGGTGGCGCTGCACTGGGCGATCCAGGCGCTACGGGGCGGCGAATGCACCCTCGCTCTCGCGGGCGGCGTCACCGTCATGTCCACGCCGGACACCTTCACCGAGTTCAGCAGGCAGCGCGGGCTCGCCGCGGACGGCCGGTGCAAGGCGTTCGCGGAGGCGGCGGACGGTACGGGTTGGGGCGAGGGGGTGGGTGTGCTGGTGGTGGAGCGGTTGTCGGACGCCCGGCGCAACGGACACCGGGTGCTCGCGGTGGTGCGCGGCTCCGCGGTGAACCAGGACGGCGCCAGCAGCAGTCTCACCGCCCCCAACGGCCCCTCCCAACAGCGCGTCATCCGCGCTGCGTTGACGGACGCCGGTCTTCGGCCCGCCGATGTGGACGTGGTGGAGGCGCACGGCACCGGCACCGTCCTCGGCGACCCCATCGAAGCCCAGGCGCTCCTCGCGACCTACGGCCAGGATCGTGTGGGAGACGATCCCCTCTGGCTCGGTTCCGTCAAGTCGAATCTGGGTCACACCCAGGCTGCGGCGGGCGTGGCGGGGGTGATCAAGATGGTGATGGCGATGCGTCACGGGGTCCTGCCCAGGACGCTGCACGTGGACGAGCCCTCGTCGAAGGTGGACTGGTCGGCGGGGCGGGTCGAGTTGTTGACGCGGGCGCGGGTTTGGCGGAGTGAGCAGCCTCGGCGGGCTGGTGTGTCGTCGTTCGGTATCAGCGGGACGAATGCGCACGTGATCCTGGAGGAGGCTCCCGAGGAGCCGGTGGCGGGGGACGGGGTTGGGGTCGGGGTTGGGTTGTCGTCGGTGGGGGTGGTGGGGTGGTTGCCTCTGGTGTTGAGTGCGCGGTCGGTCGAGGCGTTGCGGGCCCAGGCGCTGGGGCTGGTGGGTGTGTTGGAGGCGGAGGATGCTCCGGGGTTGGGGGAGGTGGCGGTGGCTTTGGCGACGACCCGGGCCGGGTTCGAGCATCGTGCCGTGGTCACCGGGACCCGTCCTGACGACGTCCTCGAAGGTCTCCGCGCCCTCGCGGTCGGCCGGACCACCCCCCACACGTTCCACCGCACCACCAGCGAAGGCCGCCTCGCGTTCCTCTTCACCGGCCAGGGAGCACAACGGCTGGGCATGGGACACGAACTCGCCCAGACCTTCCCGGTGTTCGCAGACGCGTTGGACGAGGTGTGCGGGGTGGTGGATCCGTTGTTGTCGAGGCCGTTGCGGGAGGTGATGTTCGCCGCCGAGGGGTCCGACGAAGCCGCGCTCCTGGACCGTACGGAGTTCGCGCAGCCGGCGTTGTTCGCCATCGAAGTGGCCCTGTTCCGCCTAGTGGAATCCTGGGGAGTGCGGCCGGACGTGGTGGCGGGGCATTCGATCGGTGAGATCGCTGCCGCGCACGTGGCCGGCGTGTTCTCCCTCGCCGACGCAGCAGCCCTGGTCGCGGCCCGCGGCCGGCTGATGCAAGCCCTCCCCGAAGGCGGCACCATGGCCGCCCTCCAAGCCACCGAAGACGAAGTCCGCGCCCTCCTCGGCGAAGCCACGGACGCGGCCATCGCCGCGATCAACGGACCCCACTCCCTCGTCGTCTCCGGCACCACCACCACCATCGGCGCCGTCGTCGACACGCTCAAGGCACAGGGCCGTAAAGCGACCTACCTGAAGGTCTCCCACGCCTTCCACTCACCCCTCATGAACCCCGTCCTCGACGAGTTCACCCAACTCGCCCGCACCCTGGACTACAGCGAACCCACCCTCCCCTTCGTCTCCACCGTCACCGGCACCCACGCCGACCCCGCCGAACTGGCCAGCCCGGAGTACTGGGTCACCCACATCCACGAAACCGTCCACTTCACCGACGCCATCCACACCCTCACCGAAGACGGCGTCACCCGCTACCTCGAAATCGGACCCGACACCACCCTCACCGCCCTCACCACCCCACTCCTCCCCGACAACACCCACGCCCACGCCCTCCTCCACCGCAACAAACCCGAACCCCACCACACCCTCACCACCCTCGCCCACCTCTGGACCCACGGCCACCCCATCACCTGGACCCCCCACACCCCCCACACCCACACCCGACCCGTAGACCTCCCCACCTACCCCTTCCAACACCAGCACTACTGGCTCAACGCCACCACCCCGCACACCGACATCACCACCGCCGGCCTCACCCCCACCAACCACCCCTTCCTCACCGCCATCATCCACCGACCCCAAACCCAAGAAATCACCCTCACCGGAACCCTCAACCCCCACACCCACCCCTGGCTCACCCACCACCAAATCAACAACACCACCATCCTCCCCGGCACCGCACTCCTCGAACTCGCCCTCCACGCAGGACACCACACCCACACACCCCACCTCGAAGAACTCACCCTCCAAACACCCCTCACCCTCCCACCCCACCACACCCTCGACCTCCACATCACCCTCAACACCCCCGACCACCAACAACGCCGCACCCTCACCATCCACACCCGACCCCACAACCCCCACCACCCCCAACCCTGGACCCAACACGCCCAAGGCACCCTCACCCCCCACCCCACCACCACCCACACCACCCAAAACACCACAAACACCACAAACACCACCCAAGACACCAGCCAAGACACCGCCCAAGACAACACCCTCACCACCTGGCCCCCACCCCACACCACACCCATCCCCCTCCACCACACCTACCAAGCCCTCGCCCAACACGGCTACCACTACGGCCCCACCTTCCAAGGACTCACCACCGCCTGGCACGACAACCACCACACCTACGCCGAAATCACCCTCCCACCCGAAGCCCACCCCCACACCCACACCTTCACCATCCACCCCGCCCTCCTCGACGCCGCACTCCACGCCAACCTCTTCCACGAGAGGGACAGCCAGGCGGACGCCTCGGGCCCGCGGCTGCCCTTCGCCTGGAGCGGGGTGACCGTGCACGCGACGGGTGCGACGGCGCTGCGGGTACGGGTGACCTCGCACGGGAGTGACGAGGCGTCGGTGCTCGCCACGGACGCGACCGGAGCTCCGGTCATCTCCATCCGTTCGCTGGCCGCGCGTGCGGTCAGCGCCGAGCAGTTGGCGGCGGCGGACCGCTCCGGCGACGAGGCCGGCGCGCTGCTGCGACCCGTGTGGAACGAGCGTGCCGAAGGGGCCGCGGCCGGGTCCCCGGCGGGTGACTGGGCGGTGGTCGGAGTCGCCGCCGACGAGTCGATCGCCGCGGCGTTCGGCTCCGACGTGCCGGTCTTCGCCGACTTCGACTCGCTCCGGGCCGCCCCGGGTCCCGCGCCGGAGACCGTGGTCCTCGTCTGCGCCGCCGACCCGGCGGACGACCGGGAGGGCGGCGGGACCCTAGGCCGGATGCGCACCGCCACCACGCGCGTGCTGGAAGCCGTGCAGGGCTGGTTGGCGGACCCGGGGTTCGCGGACTCCCGCCTCGTCGTCCTCACCAAGGGGGTCACCGGTCCCGAGCCCGTGCGCGGTGCCGGCGTGGACCTGGTCCACGCCCCGCTCGCGGGTCTGGTGCGCTCGGCGCAGGCCGAACGGCCCGAGGCCCGGCTCCTCCTCCTGGACTGGGACGGCTCCGCCTCGTCGTACGAGCGACTGGCCGGGGCCGCCACCGCCGAGGGCACCGAACTCGCACTGCGTGAGGGCGGTCTGTGGGAGCCCCGGCTCGTCAGGGAACAGCGGGGTGCCGCCGGCTCGGCGTCCGCAACGGGCCTGGACCCGGAGGGCACCGTGCTCATCACGGGAGGCACGGGTGGCCTGGGTGCCGCCGTCGCCCGGCACCTGGTCGATCGCCACGGTGTCCGCCGTCTGTTGCTGGTGAGCCGTAGGGGTGGGAACGCGCCGGGGGCGGAGGAGCTCCGTGCCGAACTCGGCGCGTCGGGTGCGGAAGCCCGTGTCGTCGCCTGTGACGTGGCGGACCGCGCGGCGCTGGAGAAGTTGCTGGGTGAGGTGCCGGCCGCGCATCCGCTCACCGCGGTCGTCCACACGGCCGGTGTCGCCGACAACGGTCTGATCGAGACGCAGACCGCGCAGAGCCTCGACGCGGTCCTGCGTCCCAAGGCCGACGCCGCCTGGCACCTGCACGAACTGACGCAGCATCAGGAACTCGCGGCGTTCGTGTTGTTCTCCTCGACCGCCGGGCTCTTCGTGGGCGCGGGACAGGCCAACTACGCTGCTTCCAACGTCTTCCTCGACGCCCTCGCACGGCACCGGGTGGCCGAGGGGCTACCGGGTCTCTCGCTGGCCTGGGGCCTGTGGTCCGAGACCTCGGGCATGGGCGGCGAGCTGGTCGAGGCCGATCTGGAGCGGATGCGACGCATGGGCCTGCGCCCGCTCGACACCGGTGCGGCGCTCGACCTGTTGGACGCCTCGCTGGCGCTGGACGGTCCGGTCCTGGTGCCGGTCGGCGTGGAGACCTCGGTGATCGGTTCGCCTGACGGGGGGTCGGTGCCCGCGCTGCTGCGGACGCTGGTGCGCACGCCGATGCGGCGGGCCTCCTCCGCGGTGGCCCAGGCCCCCGCTGCGGCCGAGGCGCTCTCCGAGCGGTTGTCCGTGCTGGACGACGCCGATCGCAATCTGCACCTCCTCGATCTGGTGCGGGAGAACGCGGCTGCGGTGCTCGGTCATTACAGCGGTGAACTCCTCGATCCGGAAAGGCCGTTCAAGGACGTCGGATTCGACTCGCTGGCCGCGGTGGACCTGCGCAACCTGCTCAACGTGGCCACCGGCCTCAGGTTGCCCGCCACCTTGGTCTTCGACTTCCCCACCCCGGCCTCACTCGCCGCCCACCTGGCCGGCGAACTGGTTCCCACGCTCTCCTCGGGACAGTCGCTGGGCGCGGAGATCGACCGCTTGGAGTCGGCGTTGCTGGCCTCGCCGCTGAGTGACGGCGGGCCCGAGGACGGCTACACCGAGGTGACCGGCAGGCTGGAGACCCTGTTGCGCACGTGGCGGGACCGACACGGCTCGGTGCTCGGGACCGGAGTCCGTACCGACTTCGAGTCGGCCACCGACGACGAACTGTTCGCCGCGCTCGACGGTGAGGTCGGACTGCCGTAGCGGAACGCGGGCGGTGGCGGAACCGACCGCCACCTGCCCCGTCCCTCCCCGCCCCGCGGCCCCGCGCCCGTTCCCGGACGCTCGCCCTCCGGCGCGCCCCCATGGCCCCCTCCTGACCGCCCGCCCGCATCCTCTCCGGCTCCGACTGACCCCAGATTGGTTCAGACACCGATGGCGAATGACCAGAAACTGCGTGAGTACCTGCGGCGCGCGACGGCGGAGCTGCACGAGACCCGCCGTCGGCTGCGCGAGGTCGAGGACGGTAGGCACGAGCCGATCGCCATCGTCGCGATGGGCTGCCGGTACCCGGGCGGGGTGACCTCTCCCGAGGACCTGTGGCGCGTCGTGGACGAGGGGGTCGACGTCGTCGGGCAGTTCCCCACCGACCGGGGCTGGGACATGGACGTCCTCTACGACCCGGAGCCCGGACGTCCGGGGCGCAGCTACGTCCGTGAGGGCGGATTCCTCCACGACGCGGGCGACTTCGATCCGGTGTTCTTCGGGCTGAGCCCCAGGGAGGCTCCGGAGACCGACCCTCAGCAGCGGCTGCTCCTCGAAACCACCTGGGAGACCTTCGAACGCGCGGGCATCGACCCGGGCTCGCTCAAGGGCAGCCGGACCGGGGTGTTCGCCGGGCTGATGTACCACGACTACGCCGGCGGCAGCGCCGCCGGCAGCCTGGTGTCGGGGCGGATCGCCTACACCTTCGGCTTCGAGGGACCGGCGGTGACGGTGGACACGGCGTGCTCCTCCTCGCTGGTGGCGCTGCACCTCGCCGCCCAGGCCCTGCGGGGCGGCGAGTGCTCGCTGGCGCTCGCGGGCGGCGTCACCGTGATGGCGGGCCCCGGCATGTTCGTCGAGTTCAGCGAGCAGCGCGGGCTCGCCGCGGACGGCCGCTGCAAGTCCTTCGCCGGGGCCGCGGACGGAGCGGGCTGGTCGGAGGGCGTGGGCGTGCTGTTGCTGGAGCGGCTGTCGGACGCCCGGCGCAACGGGCACCCGGTGCTCGCGGTGATACGGGGCAGTGCGGTGAACCAGGACGGTGCCAGCAACGGCCTCACCGCCCCCAACGGCCCCTCCCAACAACGCGTCATCCGCCAGGCGTTGCGGGACGCCCAGCTCACGGCCAGGGACGTGGACGTGGTGGAGGCGCACGGCACCGGCACCGTCCTCGGCGACCCCATCGAGGCCCAGGCGCTCCTCGCCACCTACGGCCGCGACCGCCCCGCGGACGATCCCCTCTGGCTCGGCTCCGTCAAGTCGAACATGGGGCACGCACAGGCTGCCGCCGGAGTCGGCGGTGTCATCAAGATGGTCGAGGCCATCAGGCACCGCAGGCTCCCGCGCACCCTGCACGTGGACGAGCCGACGCCACAGGTCGACTGGAGCGCGGGCAACGTCCGGTTGCTGACCGAAGCGGTCGCCTGGGAGAGCGACGCGCCCCGCAGGGCCGGCGTCTCCGCCTTCGGGCTGAGCGGCACCAACGCGCACGTCATCATCGAGGAGGCGGCCGCGGGGGAGGCGCCCTCCGACCCCCCGCCCGTTGCCGAGCCGGGCCCGTTGCCCCACCTGCTCTCCGCCCGCGACGAACGGTCGCTGCGTGCCGCCGCGGCCCGACTGCGCACCCGGCTCACCGCCGACCCGGACGTCTCCACGGCCGACGTCGCCTTCTCCCTGGCCACCACGCGGGCCTCCTTCGACCGGCGGGCCGCCGTCGTCGCGGACGACCGGGAGGGGCTGCTGCGCCGCCTCGACGCGCTGGCCGCAGGCGAGGAGGACGCCGGGGTCGTCCGGGGCACGCCCCGGGGGCCCGGGGGACGCACGGCCTTCATGTTCACCGGCCAGGGTGCCCAGCGACTGGGCATGGGACGGGAACTGTACGCGTCCCAACCCGCGTTCGCCGCCGCGTTCGACGCCGTCACCGCCGAACTCGATCCCAGACTCGACACCCCCGTCCGCGAGGTGATGTGGGCGGCCGACTCCGAGCACAACACGGCCGAGCTGCACCTCACCGGCCGTGCCCAGGCAGCGCTGTTCGCCGTCGAGGTCGCCCTCTTCCGCGTGTTGGAAGGCTGGGGCGTCCACCCCGACCTGCTGATCGGCCACTCCGTCGGGGAGATCGCCGCAGCCCACGTCGCCGGGGTGTTCACCCTGGCCGACGCCTGCACCCTGGTGGCCGCCCGCGGACGGCTCATGCAGGAACTGCCCGCCGGCGGCGCCATGGTGGCCGTCGAGGCGACCGAGGAGGCCGTCCTCCCGCTCCTGGACGAACGGGTCGGTGTGGCCGCCGTCAACGGGCCCTCGGCCGTGGTCCTCTCCGGCGACGCGGACACGGTCCTCGACATCGCCGACCGGTTGCGCGAGCGGGGCGCCAGGACCTCCCGGCTGCACGTCAGCCACGCCTTCCACTCCCCGAGCATGGAACCGATGCTCGGAGACTTCCGCAAGGTCGTCGAGGCGATCCCGATGAACGTCCCCCGGCTGCCGATCGTCTCCAACCTCACCGGGAAGCTCGCCGGAGAGCACGAACTGACGACCGTCGACTACTGGGTGCGGCACGTACGGGAGACGGTCCGTTTCGCCGACGGCGTCGCCACCCTCCTGGAGAACGGCGTCCGCACCTTCGTCGAACTCGGCCCCGGCGCCCACCTCACGACCCTCGCCCGACAGTGCGCAGCCCCCGACGAGGGCCTCGTCTTCGTCCCCCTGCTGCGTGCCGACCGCCCGGAGCGGGAGACCTTGTTCACCTCCCTCGCCGAACTCCACGCACACGGCGAACGGATCGCCTGGCCGCGGGTCGCCGAAGGCTGGGGCGGTCGTCGGGTGGACCTCCCCACCTACCCCTTCCAGCGGCAGCGCTACTGGTGGGAGGGGGACTCCGCCGCCTCCGCCACCGCAGGCGGCGGGGGACCGGGCGGCGCGGGCGACGCCGCGTTCTGGGACGCTGTGGCACACGCCGACACCGGTGTCCTCGCCGACGCGTTGCGCGCCGAGGGCGCTCGACGCGACTCGCTGGACGCCGTGCTCCCCCTGCTCGCGGCCTGGCGCAGCCGGCGCGTGGCCGAATCCACCGCCGACGCCTGGAGCTACCGCGTCGACTGGCAGCACCTCGGCGAGCCCGCCGCCGACCCGGCCGCCGCCGGCACCTGGCTCGTCGTCACCCCCGACGAACCCGCCGCCGACCGTTGGGCCACCGCGCTCGGCGAGGCCCTGGGCTCCCTCGGCGCGACGGCGCGCACGGTCACCGTGGACGCCGACGAACTGGCCCGCCTCGACGCGGTCGGGGACCCGACCGGCACCGACGCCGCCCGGCGTGCGCTCGGTGACCGGCTGCGCGCCGCGCACGACGACGGCGAGCCGGCGCGCGCCGTGCTCTCCCTGCTCGCCCTCACCACCGGTGCGCACGGCCTCGCCGCCACCGTCTCCCTGGCCCGGGCACTGGGCGACACCGACATCGACACCCCCCTGTGGTGCCTGACCAGCGGTGCCGTCGCGGTCAGCGGCGCCGAAGAACTGCCCCACCCGGAGCAGGCCCAGGTGTGGGGCCTCGGCCGGGTCATCGCGCTGGAACACCCGCAGCGCTGGGGCGGCCTGGTCGACCTGCCGCCCACGCCCGACGAGCGCTCCACGAGGCGCCTGGTCTCCACCGTCGCCGCGGGCACCGGGGCCGAGCCCGAGGACCAGGTGGCGGTGCGCCCCGCCGGCGTCTTCGGACGCCGCCTCGTCCACGTCCCCGCCGACACCACCCTCGCCGGCGCCGGCGCCGGCTGGAACCCGCACGGCACCGCCCTGGTCACCGGCGGCACCGGCGCCCTCGGCGCGCACGTCGCCCGCTGGCTCGCCCGGCGCGGCGCCGAACACCTCGTCCTCACCAGCCGCCGCGGCCCCGCGGCCCCCGGCGCCGAGGAACTGACCGCCGAACTCACCGCACTCGGCGCCCGGGTCACCATCGCCGCCTGCGACGTCGCCGACCGCGCCCAGCTCGCGACGCTCCTCGACAGCCTGCCCGCACAGCACCCGCTCACCGCCGTCATCCACACGGCGGGCGTCCTGGACGACTGCGTGCTGGATTCCCTCACCCCCGACCGGCTCGACGGCGTCCGCCGACCGAAGGCGGAGGCCGCCCGCCACCTGCACGAACTCACCGCGGACCGGGACCTGACCGCCTTCGTCACCTTCTCCTCCGTCGCCGGCCTGCTCGGCAGCGCGGGGCAGGGCGGCTACGCCGCCGCCAACGCCTACCTCGACGCCCTCGCCCAGCACCGCAGGGCCCTCGGCCTCGCCGCCACCTCGGTGGCTTGGGGCCCCTGGGACGGCGGCGGCATGGCGGGCGAGGAGGCGTCCCAGGAACGCTCCTGGTGGCGCGGCCTCGCCCCGATGGACCCCGAGGCGTGCCTCACCGCGCTCCAACGGGCCCTGGACGGCCCGTCGTCCTGCGTCGGGGTGCTCGACGCCGACTGGCCGAGCCTCGCGGCGGGCTTCACGGCGACCCGGCCGAGCGCGCTCATCGGAAGCCTCCCCGAGGTCCGCGCCCTCGCCGCCACGGGTGCCGGTGCCGACCCGGCCGGTCCCGCCGAAGCCGCCCCCGACCTGGTCGTCAGGCTCGCGGCGCTGCCCGAGGGCGAGCAACGACGCGAGGTGCTCGACCTGGTGCGCCGACAGGTCGCACTGGTCCTGGCCTACGACGACTCCGCCGCGGTGCAGTCGAGCCGCGCCTTCAACGAACTCGGGTTCGACTCGCTCACCTCGGTCGAGTTCCGCAACCGCCTGGGCACCGTGACCGGACTGAAGCTCCCGGCCACCCTGCTCTTCGACTACGCCAACCCGGAAGTGCTGGCCGACCACCTGCACGGCGCGTTGTGCCCGAGCGGGGCGGCCGTGACCGTGCCCGTACTGGCCGAGCTGGAACGCATCGAGTCCGTGGCCGCGGCCCTCTCCCCGGAGGAGATCGAACGCAGCCGCATCAGCCACCGGCTCCGGGCCCTGGTCGCAGACCTCGACGCCCGGGCCGCCGACGGCGCCGGACCGGGTGACCCCGGGTCCACGGCAGGCCCCACGGTCGTCGAGCGCCTCGACACCGCGACGGCCGAGGACGTCTTCGACTTCCTCGACAAGGAACTCGGGCTCTCCTGAGCCGTAGTCCAGCACCCAGCCCACACCACTCTCTTCCCGAACCTCCCGCGCAGGCTGCTCCCGGGAGATGACCGACGGCGAGGCCCCGATGGCGAACGTGAACGAAGCGAAGCTCCTCGACTACCTGAAGCGGACCACCGCGGACCTGCATGCCACGAAGCAGCAGCTCCGGGAGATGGAGGAGGCGGGCCAAGAGCCCATCGCCATCGTCGCGATGAGCTGCCGGCTCCCCGGCGGCGTACGGAGCCCCGAGGACCTGTGGCGGATGCTGGCCTCGGGCGGTGACGCCATCGGGGACTTCCCCGAGGACCGGGGCTGGGAGACCGAGAACGCCGCCGGCGGCTCCGGCGAGACCGACTACGCCCACAAGGGCGGATTCCTCTACGACGCGGGCCACTTCGACCCGGCCTTCTTCGGCATCTCGCCCCGTGAGGCGCTCGCCATGGACCCCCAGCAGCGCCTCCTGCTGGAGACCGCCTGGGAAGCCTTCGAGCGCGGTGGCATCGCACCGGACTCGCTGCGCGGAGGCCGCGTCGGCGTCTTCGCCGGCACCAACGGGCAGACCTACTTCGAACTGAAGCTCCCCGAGGAAGCCGAGGCGTACCTGTCCACGGGCAGCAATGCGGCCGTGCTCTCCGGTCGCGTCTCCTACACCCTGGGCCTCGAAGGCCCCGCGGTGACGGTGGACACCGCGTGCTCCTCGTCGTTGGTGGCGCTCCACCTCGCCATCCAGTCCCTGCGCAAGGGCGAGTGCGCCCTCGCGCTCGCCGGCGGCGCGACCGTGATGGCCACCCCCGACCCCTACATCGCCTTCAGCAAGCAGCGCGGGCTCGCCGCGGACGGCCGGTGCAAGGCGTTCGCGGAGGCGGCGGACGGCACCGGATGGTCCGAAGGCGTCGGCCTGCTGCTGGTGGAGCGGTTGTCGGACGCCCGGCGCAACGGGCACCCGGTGCTCGCGGTGGTGCGCGGCTCCGCGGTGAACCAGGACGGCGCCAGCAACGGCCTCACCGCCCCCAACGGCCCCTCCCAACAACGCGTCATCTGGGACGCCCTGGCCAGCGCGCGGCTCTCCGCGGACCAGGTCGACGCGGTCGAGGCGCACGGCACTGGCACCGTCCTCGGCGACCCCATCGAGGCCCAGGCGCTCCTCGCCACCTACGGTCGCGACCGGGCCGCCGACAAGCCCCTGTGGCTCGGCTCCGTCAAGTCGAACCTGGGCCACACCCAGGCCGCGGCGGGGGTGGCGGGCATCATCAAGATGGTCATGGCCATGCGCCACGGAACCCTGCCCAGGACCCTCCACGTCGACGAACCGTCCACCAAGGTCGACTGGACCTCCGGCCACGTCCGGCTGCTGACCGAAGCCGTCGAATGGGACGGCGCCGCACCGCGCCGGGCAGGCGTGTCCTCCTTCGGCATCAGCGGCACCAACGCCCACGTCATCCTCGAACAGGCCCCCGAGGAGGAGCGCGCCCCGGAGGAGGCCGTCGAGCAACCGGGGCGCTCCCTCCCCGCGCTCTGCCCCGTGTCCGCCGCGAGCCCGGCAGCGCTGCGCGCACAGGCCGCGCAACTGGTGGAACTGCTGGAAGGCGCGGACGCTCCGCCTCTCAGCGACATCGCAGCGGCGCTCGCCACCACGCGCGCCCAATTGGAGCGGCGCGCCGTGGTCGTGGGCACCGGACGCGATGACCTGCTCGCGGGACTGCGGGCGGTTGCCGATGGGGAGAAGGCCCCCCACGTCGTGGAGGCCGCGGTGACGGACGGCCGCCTCGCGTTCCTGTTCACGGGGCAGGGTGCGCAGCGGCTGGGCATGGGGCGTGGGTTGGCGGAGGCGTTCCCGGTGTTCGCGGGGGCGTTGGACGAGGTGTGTGGGGTGGTGGATCCGTTGTTGTCGAGGCCGTTGCGGGAGGTGATGTTCGCGGCGGAGGGTTCGGAGGAGGCTGTCCTGCTGGATCGTACGGAGTTCGCGCAGCCGGCGTTGTTCGCCATCGAGGTGGCGTTGTTCCGCCTGGTGGAGTCCTGGGGGGTGCGGCCGGATGTGGTGGCGGGGCATTCGATCGGTGAGATCGCTGCCGCGCACGTGGTCGGGGTGTTCTCCCTGGCCGACGCAGCAGCGCTGGTCGCGGCCCGTGGCAGGCTGATGCAAGCCCTGCCCGAAGGCGGCACCATGGCCGCCGTCCAAGCCACCGAAGACGAGGTGCGGACCCTCCTCGGCGAGGCCACGGACGCGGCCATCGCCGCGATTAACGGGCCGAACTCTGTCGTGGTCTCCGGCGCCACCGCCACCGTGGGCACCATCGTGGACGCGTTCAAGGCCCGGGGTCGTAAGGCGACCTACCTGAAGGTGTCCCACGCCTTCCACTCACCCCTCATGAACCCCATCCTCGACGAGTTCACCCAACTCGCCCACACCCTGGACTACAACGAACCCACCCTCCCCTTCGTGTCCACCGTCACCGGGACGCACGCTGATCCCGCCGAACTGGCCAGCCCGGAGTACTGGGTCACCCACATCCACGAAACCGTCCACTTCACTGACGCCGTCCACACCCTCATCGAAGACGGTGTCACCCGCTACCTGGAAATCGGACCCGACACCACCCTCACCGCCCTCACCACCCCACTCCTCCCCGACAACACCCACGCCCACGCCCTCCTCCACCGCAACAAACCCGAACCCCACCACACCCTCACCACCCTCGCCCACCTCTGGACCCACGGCCACCCCATCACCTGGACCGCACTCACCCCCCACACCCACACCCGGCCCGTAGACCTCCCCACCTACCCCTTCCAACACCAGCACTACTGGGTCAAGAACGTCGCGGAGACCGGCAACATCGCGTCGGCCGGACTGGACTCCGCCGACCACCCGTTGCTGGGCGCCGCGATGATGCTCGCGGACTCGGACGGCGCGCTGTTCACCGGACGCCTCTCCGCGGCCAGCCACACCTGGCTCGCCGATCGGGTGGCAGCCGGGACCGTGGTGTTCCCCGAGACCGCTTTCGTGGAGTTGGCCGTCCGTGCGGGTGACCAGGTCGGGTGCGGGGTGGTGGAGGAGCTGACGCTTGAGGCGCCGTTGGCGCTGCCCGAGCGCGGCGGCGTACAGGTGCAGGTCACTGTGGGGGCGCCGGCGGGCCGCGCGGGAACCCGTCCGGTGCGGGTCTACTCGCGTGCCGAGGACAGTGTGGGGGACGCCCCCTGGACGCTGCACGCCCTCGGTGAGCTCGGTACCGGCGGGCGCGCCGTGGCGGACGAGTCCGACCTCGGAGCCTGGCCTCCTGCCGGGGCGATCCCCGTGTCGGTCGAGGACCTGCACGAACGGTACGCGGAGACGGGGCTGACGTACGGCACCGTCTTCCAGGGGCTCCGCGCCGTCTGGCGCCTCGATGACGAGCTGTTCGCCGAGGTCGCCCTGCCCGAGCAGGCGGCGAAGGACGCCGAGCGGTTCGGCTTGCACCCTGCGGCGTTGGACGCCGCGGTCCGAAGCCTGGCGCTGCTCGACTCCGCGGCGGAGGCCGGGCGCCCCGCGCGTCCGCGGTTGAACGCCGAGTGGCGCGGGGTCACCCTGCACGCCACCGGTGCGTCCTCGTTGAGGGTGCGGCTCTCACCGCTCGGCGGTGACAGCTTCACCGTGCACGTCGCCGATGCCATGGGCGAGCCCGTCGCCTCGGTGGAGTCGCTGACCGTGCGTCCCACCACGGCCGCCGAACTCGCCGGCGGCAGCGGCCTGAGCTACCCGGAGTCGTTGTATCGGGTGGAGTGGGTGGTGGCGGGTGGTTCTGGTGTGGGTTCTGTGGGTTCTGTTGATGTGGTGGATTTTGATGATGTGGTGTCGGGTGTGGTGGTGGGTGTGCCTGGGGTGGTGGTGTTGCGGGCGTTTGGTGGTGGTGTGGGTGGTGTGGTTGAGGGTGTTTCGGGGTTGTTGGAGCGGGTGTTGTTGGGGGTTCAGTGGTGGTTGGGGGAGGAGCGGTTTGGTGGTTCGAGGTTGGTGGTGTTGACGTGTGGTGGGGTGTCGGTTGGTGGGGTTGGTGTGGGTGATTTGGGTGGGGCGTCGGTGGGGGGTTTGGTGAGGTCGGCGGAGGCGGAGCATCCGGGGCGGTTTGTGTTGGTGGATGTTGAGGTGGGTGTGGAGGGTTTGTCGTCTGGGGTGTTGGGGCGGGTGTTGGGTGTGGGTGAGTCGCAGGTGGTGGTGCGTGGTGGTGAGGTGTTGGTGCCGCGTTTGGTGCGGGCGGGTGTGTCTGTGGCGGCTGGGGTTGAGGCTGCGGTTGGCACTGGCACTGGCACTGGTGCTGGTGCTGGTGCTGGTGCTGGTGCTGGTGCTGGTGTCGGTGGTGTGGGTGGGGGGACGGTGTTGGTGACGGGTGGTACGGGTGGTTTGGGTGTGGTGTTGGCGCGGCATTTGGTGTCGGTGTGTGGGGTGCGGCGGTTGGTGTTGGTGAGTCGGGGTGGTGGTGTGGGTGTGGAGGGTTTGGTGGAGTCGTTGGTGGGGTTGGGGGCGGTGTCGGTGGAGGTGGTGGCGTGTGATGTGGCGGATCGGGGGGCGTTGGCTGGGGTGTTGGCGGGGATTCCTGAGGAGTTTCCGTTGGTGGGTGTGGTGCATGCGGCGGGTGTGTTGGATGACGGGTTGGTGGGGTCGTTGTCGGTGGAGCGGTTGGGTGGGGTGTTGCGGCCGAAGGTGTTGGGTGGGTGGAATTTGCATGAGTTGACGTGTGGGTTGGGGTTGGAGTTTTTTGTGGTGTTTTCTTCTGCTGCTGGTGTGTTGGGTGTGCCGGGTCAGGGGGCGTATGCGGCGGGGAATGCGTTTTTGGATGGGTTGGTGGAGTGGCGGGTTGCGGGTGGGTTGTCGGGTGTGTCGTTGGCGTGGGGTGTGTGGGGGGATGAGGGTGTGGGGGGTATGGGTGGTGGGTTGTCGGAGGGTGATCGGTTGAGGATGGCGCGGGGTGGGGTGTTGCCGTTGTCGGTGGGGGAGGGTTTGCGGTTGTTTGATGTGGGGGTGCGTGCGGGGTCGGCGTTGGTGCCGGTGCGGTTGGACCTCGACGCACTACGCGCACAGGGCACACAGCTCTCACCCCTCTTCCACCACCTCACCGGCCGCCCGGCCCGTCGTCGGGCCGCTTCTCGTACGACGGTCGCCGCCGCGAGTTCCCTCGGCGAACGGCTCGCGGTGCTCCCCGCGTCCGAGCGTCACGAAGTCGTCCTCGACCTGGTGCGGGGACAGGTGGCAGCGGTGCTCGGGCACGCGACCTCCGAGGCCATCGCCCCGGACCGGGCCTTCGGCGACCTCGGCTTCGACTCCCTCACCGCGGTCGAACTCCGCAACGGGCTGAACGAGACGACGGGCCTGCGGTTGCCGGCCACCCTCGTCTTCGACTACCCGACCGCCGGCGACCTCGCCGACTTCCTGCTGGCCGAGGTCTCCGGGGAGATGTCTGCGGCCGTCGTCCTCCCGTCCACCGGCCTCGTCGCCGACGACCCGATCGTCATCGTCGGCATGTCCTGCCGCTTCCCCGGAGGCGTCGAGTCCCCGGAAGACCTGTGGCGACTGGTCGCGGACGGGGACGAGGCCATCACCGACCTGCCCGGCAACCGCGGCTGGAACCTCGACCGGCTCTACGACCCCACCGGGACCCGCCCGGACACCACCTACGTCGACAAGGGCGGGTTCCTCCACGACGCGCCCGACTTCGATGCCGACTTCTTCGGCATCAGCCCCAACGAAGCACTGATCACCGACCCCCAGCAGCGCCTGCTCCTGGAGACCTCCTGGGAGGCGTTCGAGCGCGCGGGCATCGACCCGGCCACCCTCAAGGGCAGCGCCACCGGCGTCTTCGCCGGGGTCGTCTATCACGACTACTCGGGCAGCAGCAGTTCCGGCAGCATCGTCTCCGGCCGGGTCGCCTACACCTACGGTCTCGAAGGCCCGGCGGTCACCGTGGACACCGCCTGCTCTTCGTCCCTGGTCGCGCTGCACCTCGCCGTGCAGGCCCTCCGCAGCGGCGAGTGCGACCTCGCGCTCGCGGGCGGTGTGACCATCATGGCCTCGCCCGCCGCCTTCGTGGAGTTCAGCCGTCAGCGCGGACTGTCCCGTGACGGTCGTTGCAAGGCGTTCGCCGCCGGCGCGGACGGTACGGGTTGGGGCGAGGGGGTGGGCGTGCTGGTGGTGGAGCGGCTCTCGGACGCCCGGCGCAACGGGCACCGGGTGCTCGCGGTGGTGCGGGGCTCCGCGGTGAACCAGGACGGTGCCAGCAACGGCCTCACCGCCCCCAACGGCCCCGCCCAACAGCGGGTGATCCGCCAGGCACTCGCCAACTCCCGACTGGCCCCCGCCGACATCGACGTCGTGGAGGCACACGGCACCGGCACCGTCCTCGGCGACCCCATCGAGGCCCAGGCACTCCTCGCCACCTACGGCCAGGACCGCCCCGACGACGCGCCCCTCTGGCTCGGCTCCGTCAAGTCCAACATCGGCCACACCCAGGGCGCGGCGGGGGTGGCGGGCATCATCAAGATGGTCATGGCCATGCGCCACGGGACCCTGCCCCGGACCCTCCACGTCGACGAACCGTCCACGCACATCGACTGGGCCTCGGGTGCCGTGCGACTGCTGACCGAAGAGGTCCCCTGGGAGGCCGGCAGACCGCGCCGGGCAGGCGTCTCCTCCTTCGGCATCAGCGGGACCAACGCCCACGTCATCATCGAGCAGGCGGCCCCCGACCACGGGCACGAGCGGATCGCCTCCTCGGACGAGGCGCCCGCGTCCGGCGCGTTGGTGCCCTGGGTCGTCTCCGGCCGGGGCGAGGACGGACTGCGGGCCCAGGCCGCACGCCTCGCCGCGTACGTCGCTGACCACGGCGAGCTGAGCCCGACCGACGTCGGCTGGTCCCTGACCACCAGGCGTGGCGCGCTGGAGCGGCGGGCCACCGTGCTCGGTGCCGACACCGCCGAACTGCTGGCCGGCCTCAGGTCCCTCGCCGACGGCACCCTCGCCGACGCCGTCCGCACCAGCGGCAGGACCGCGTTCCTGTTCACCGGTCAGGGCGCCCAGCGTCCGCGCATGGGACGGGAGCTGTACGAAACCTATCCCGCCTACCGTCGGGCCTGGGACGAGATCCGTGAGCAACTCGACACCCTGCTCGAACGCTCCCTCGACGACGTCCTGTTCGCCGAGGAGGGCTCGGAGGAAGCCGCGCTCCTCGACCGGACCGAGTACGCCCAGCCCGGCCTGTTCGCGATCGAGGTGAGCCTGTACCGACTGCTGGAATCGTGGGGGACCCTGCCCGACGTCGTCATGGGCCACTCGATCGGTGAGATCGCCGCCGCGCACGTCGCAGGCGTCCTCTCGCTGGCGGACGCCTGCGCCCTGGTCGCAGCGCGCGGCAGGCTCATGCAGGCGCTCCCCGAGGGCGGTGCCATGGTCGCCGTCCGGGCGAGCGAGGACGAGGTGTCGCCCCTCCTCGCCGAGGAACCGGACGTCGACCTCGCGGCCGTCAACGGCCCCGGGGCCGTGGTCCTCTCGGGCTCCGAAGCGGCGGTGACCCGGATCGCCGATCGCCTCGCTGCCGAGGGGCGCAAGACGTCCCGCCTCAAGGTGTCGCACGCATTCCACTCGGGGCTGATGGAGCCCATGCTGGACGACTTCCGGCGGGTGCTCGAAGGACTGTCGTTCGGTGAACCGAGGCTGGCCGTCATCTCCACCGTGACCGGGGAGAGCGCGACCGACGAGGACCTGCGCACCGTGGAGTACTGGCTGCGACACGTCAGCGCGGCAGTGCGCTTCGGCGACGGCGTGCGCACCGCGGTGGAACGCGGTGTGACCCGGTTCCTGGAAGTCGGCCCGGACGGCGTGCTGACGGGGCTCGCGCAGACCTGCCTGGAGGAGACCGAGGGCGCCGAGCGGCCCGAACGCCTGGCCCGCTTCCTGTGCGTGCCCCTGTTGCGCAAGGGCCGCCCGGAGGCTCGGAGCCTGCTGACGGGACTCGGCCGACACCACGCCTCGGGCGGCGAGGTCGCCTGGCCCGCCGTGTTCGAGGGCACCGGGGCCCGACCCGTCGAGTTGCCCACCTACGCCTTCCAGCGCCGGAGCTTCTGGGAACAGGAGCCGGACGGCCAGGGCGACCCGGAGTCCATCGGCCTCGGTGCCGTCGACCACCCGCTCCTCGGCGCGGCCGTCGCGCTCGCCGACTCGCGCGGCCACGTCTTCACCGGACGTCTCTCCGCGCAGACCCAGTCCTGGCTCGCCGACCACGTCGTCGGCGGTGCGATCTTCTTCCCCGGCACCGGTTTCGTGGAGTTGGCCGTCCGTGCCGGTGACCAGGTCGGGTGCGGGGTGGTGGAGGAGCTGACGCTTGAGGCGCCGTTGGTGCTGCCCGAGCGCGGCGGCGTACAGGTGCAGATCGTGGTGGGCGCCCCCGAGGCCGACTCCCGGCGCCGTTCGGTGCGGGTGTACTCGCGCAGCGAGGACGCCGCCGGTGAGGAGTCCTGGACACGGCACGGCTCGGGCACCCTGGTCGCCGCGGCGCGCGGGGCTTCGGCCGCCTTCGACCTCGGAGTCTGGCCCCCTGCGGGGGCGGAACCCGTCACCGTCGAGGGCGTCTACGAGCGGTACGCGGAGGGCGGCCTGTCGTACGGCCCCGTGTTCCGGGGGCTCCGCGGTGCCTGGCGACGGGGCGAGGAGGTGTTCGCCGAGGTCGCCCTGCCCGACGGGGTCGCGGTCGACGGGTTCGGCGTGCATCCGGCGGTGCTGGACGCGGCGCTGCACGCCGTGGGCCTGACCGGGGCCGGGGAACGGGCGGCCCTGCCGTTCGCCTGGTCGGGGGTGGAACTCTTCGCCACGGGCGCCACCGCCCTACGGGTGCGGGTGCGCCCGCTGGCCTCCGGCGCGGGTACCGCCGTGTCGCTCGACGTGGCGGACGCCGCCGGGCGGGCCGTCGTCTCCGTGGACCGGCTCGATGTGCGTCCGATCTCCGAGGAACAGCTCACCCTGGCCCGCACCGAGTACCCGGAGTCGTTGTATCGGGTGGAGTGGGTGGTGGCGGGTGGTTCTGGTGTGGGTGGTGTGGGTTCTGTGGGTGTTGTTGATGTGGTGGATTTTGATGATGTGGTGTCGGGTGTGGTGGTGGGTGTGCCTGGGGTGGTGGTGTTGCGGGCGTTTGGTGGTGGTGTGGGTGGTGTGGTTGAGGGTGTTTCGGGGTTGTTGGAGCGGGTGTTGTTGGGGGTTCAGTGGTGGTTGGGGGAGGAGCGGTTTGGTGGTTCGAGGTTGGTGGTGTTGACGTGTGGTGGGGTGTCGGTTGGTGGGGTTGGTGTGGGTGATTTGGGTGGGGCGTCGGTGGGGGGTTTGGTGAGGTCGGCGGAGGCGGAGCATCCGGGGCGGTTTGTGTTGGTGGATGTTGAGGTGGGTGTGGAGGGTTTGTCGTCTGGGGTGTTGGGGCGGGTGTTGGGTGTGGGTGAGTCGCAGGTGGTGGTGCGTGGTGGTGAGGTGTTGGTGCCGCGTTTGGTGCGGGCGGGTGTGTCTGTGGCGGCTGGGGTTGAGGCTGCGGTTGGCACTGGTGCTGGTGCTGGTGCTGGTGCTGGTGCTGGTGCTGGTGCTGGTGTTGGTGTCGGTGGTGTGGGTGGGGGGACGGTGTTGGTGACGGGTGGTACGGGTGGTTTGGGTGTGGTGTTGGCGCGGCATTTGGTGTCGGTGTGTGGGGTGCGGCGGTTGGTGTTGGTGAGTCGGGGTGGTGGTGTGGGTGTGGAGGGTTTGGTGGAGTCGTTGGTGGGGTTGGGGGCGGTGTCGGTGGAGGTGGTGGCGTGTGATGTGGCGGATCGGGGGGCGTTGGCTGGGGTGTTGGCGGGGATTCCTGAGGAGTTTCCGTTGGTGGGTGTGGTGCATGCGGCGGGTGTGTTGGATGACGGGTTGGTGGGGTCGTTGTCGGTGGAGCGGTTGGGTGGGGTGTTGCGGCCGAAGGTGTTGGGTGGGTGGAATTTGCATGAGTTGACGTGTGGGTTGGGGTTGGAGTTTTTTGTGGTGTTTTCTTCTGCTGCTGGTGTGTTGGGTGTGCCGGGTCAGGGGGCGTATGCGGCGGGGAATGCGTTTTTGGATGGGTTGGTGGAGTGGCGGGTTGCGGGTGGGTTGTCGGGTGTGTCGTTGGCGTGGGGTGTGTGGGGGGATGAGGGTGTGGGGGGTATGGGTGGTGGGTTGTCGGAGGGTGATCGGTTGAGGATGGCGCGGGGTGGGGTGTTGCCGTTGTCGGTGGGGGAGGGTTTGCGGTTGTTTGATGTGGGGGTGCGTGCGGGGTCGGCGTTGGTGCCGGTGCGGTTGGACCTCGACGCACTACGCGCACAGGGCACACAACTGCCCCCGCTCTTCCACCACCTCGTTCCCGCCGCGCGCCGTACCGCCGCAGTCGGTGACGGAACCACCGCCGACTCCCTGCACCGCAAGCTCTCCGCCCTCTCCCCGGCGGAGCGCGAGCGGACGCTGCTGAACGTGGTGCGGGGCGGAATCGCCGAGGTGCTGGGCCACGCCAACCCCGCGTCCATCGCCCCCGACCGCGCCTTCAGCGACCTCGGCTTCGACTCCCTCACCGCGGTCGAACTCCGCAACGGGCTGAACGAGACGACGGGCCTGCGGTTGCCGGCCACCCTCGTCTTCGACTACCCGACCGCCGGCGACCTCGCCGACTTCCTCCTCGACGAACTGCTCGGCACCCTCGACACCGCCACCGCCGAGGTGGTGAGGAACGAGGGGCCGGCGAGCGACGACCCGATCGTCATCGTCGGCATGTCCTGCCGCTACCCCGGAGGCATCACGTCCCCGGAGGACCTGTGGGGCCTGGTCTCCGACGGCAGGGACGCGGTCTCCGCGTTCCCCGAGGACCGCGGCTGGGACACCCGTGCGATCTACGACCCGAAGGGTGAGCGTCCGGACACCACCTACGTCGACAAGGGCGGGTTCCTCCACGACGCCGCCGACTTCGACGCCGACTTCTTCCGCATCAGCCCGAACGAGGCGCTGAGCACCGACCCCCAGCAGCGTCTGTTGCTGGAAGCGTCCTGGGAGGCGTTCGAGCGCGCGGGCATCGACCCGGCCACCCTCAAGGGCAGCGCTACCGGCGTCTTCGCGGGGCTGATGTACCACGACTATCCGACGAGCCACAGCGCGGGCAGCATCGTCTCCGGTCGCATCGCCTACACCTACGGTCTGGAAGGCCCGGCGGTCACCGTGGACACCGCCTGCTCCTCGTCCCTGGTCGCGCTGCACCTCGCGGGGCAGGCACTACGTAGCGGAGAGTGCACGCTCGCCCTGGTCGGCGGCGTGACGGTGATGTCCACGCCCGCCACCTTCCTGGAGTTCAGCAGGCAGCGGGGGCTCGCGGCGGACGGCCGCTGCAAGTCCTTCGCGGAGGCGGCGGACGGCACCGGTTGGTCCGAGGGGGTGGGTGTGCTGGTGGTGGAGCGGTTGTCGGACGCCCGGCGCAACGGTCACCGGGTGCTCGCGGTGGTGCGGGGCTCCGCGGTGAACCAGGACGGTGCCAGCAACGGCCTCACCGCCCCCAACGGCCCCTCCCAACAGCGCGTCATCCGGGCGGCGTTGGCGGACGCCCGTCTGTCGACCGACGAGATCGACGCCGTGGAGGCGCACGGCACCGGTACGGTCCTCGGCGACCCCATCGAGGCCCAGGCGGTCCTGGCCACCTACGGCCGCGACCGCGCCGCGGGGCAGCCGCTCTGGCTCGGCTCCATCAAGTCGAACCTGGGTCACACCCAGGCCGCGGCGGGGGTGGCGGGGATCATCAAGATGGTGATGGCGATGCGTCACGGGGTCCTGCCCAGGACGCTGCACGTGGACGAGCCCTCGTCGAAGGTGGACTGGTCTGCGGGACGGGTCGAGTTGTTGACCGAGTCCAGGTCTTGGGAGGCCGTGGGGCCTCGGCGGGCTGGTGTGTCGTCGTTCGGCATCAGCGGGACGAACGCGCACGTGATCCTGGAGGAGGCTCCCGAGGAGCCGGTGGTCGAGGACGTGCCCCGGCCCACCTCGACCGCGCCGGTTCCCCTCCTCCTCAGCGCCCGTTCCCCCCAGGCACTCACCGCACAGGCACAAGCCCTGCTGGACCTCCTGGAATCAGAGAACGCTCCCCACCACCACGACCTCGCCGCGGCACTCACCACCCAACGCGCCCAACTCGACCACCGCGCGGCCATCATCACCGCCCACCACCACGACACCATCACCGGCCTCAAAGCCATCACCACCAACCAACACCCCATCCACGACACCACCAGCGAAGGCCGCCTCGCGTTCCTCTTCACCGGCCAAGGCGCACAACGACCCGGCATGGGACACGAACTCGCCCAGACCTTCCCGGTGTTCGCAGACGCGTTGGACGAGGTGTGCGGGGTGGTGGATCCGTTGTTGTCGAGGCCGTTGCGGGAGGTGATGTTCGCCGCCGAGGGGTCCGACGAAGCCGCGCTCCTGGACCGTACGGAGTTCGCTCAGCCGGCGTTGTTCGCCATCGAGGTGGCCCTGTTCCGCCTGGTGGAGTCCTGGGGAGTGCGGCCGGACGTGGTGGCGGGGCATTCGATCGGTGAGATCGCTGCCGCGCACGTGGCCGGCGTGTTCTCCCTCGCCGACGCAGCAGCCCTGGTCGCCGCCCGCGGCAGGCTGATGCAAGCCCTCCCCGAAGGCGGCACCATGGCCGCCCTCCAAGCCACCGAAGACGAAGTCCGCGCCCTCCTCGGCGAAGCCACGGACGCGGCCATCGCCGCGATCAACGGACCCCACTCCCTCGTCGTCTCCGGCACCACCACCACCATCGGCGCCGTCGTCGACACGCTCAAGGCACAGGGCCGTAAAGCGACCTACCTGAAGGTCTCCCACGCCTTCCACTCACCCCTCATGAACCCCGTCCTCGACGAGTTCACCCAACTCGCCCGCACCCTGGACTACAGCGAACCCACCCTCCCCTTCGTCTCCACCGTCACCGGCACCCACGCCGACCCCGCCGAACTGGCCAGCCCGGAGCACTGGGTCACCCACATCCACGAAACCGTCCACTTCACCGACGCCATCCACACCCTCACCGAAGACGGCGTCACCCGCTACCTCGAAATCGGACCCGACACCACCCTCACCGCCCTCACCACCCCACTCCTCCCCGACAACACCCACGCCCACGCCCTCCTCCACCGCAACAAACCCGAACCCCACCACACCCTCACCACCCTCGCCCACCTCTGGACCCACGGCCACCCCATCACCTGGACCACCCACACCCCCCACACCCACACCCGACCCGTAAACCTCCCCACCTACCCCTTCCAACGACAGCGGTACTGGATCGACGGCTACTCCCCGTTCGGTGCGGCCGCGGGCGGTGGTGATCATCCGTTGCTCGGGGCGGCCGTGGTGCTCGCCGAGGCGGACGGTCTGCTCCTCAGCGGTCGGCTCTCCACTCGGGCCCAGCCCTGGTTGGTCGACCACGCGGTCGGCGACACGGTGCTGTTCCCCGGCACCGGCTTCGTGGAAATGGCCCTGGCTGCCGGCGACCGGGCAGGGTGCCCGGTGCTCACGGAGATGACGCTGGAAGTGCCGCTCGTGCTTCCGGAGCGGGGTGCCGTCCACACCCAGCTCGTGGTGCAGGCGCCGGACGGTTCGGGCCGCCGCGCCTTCAGCATCCACTCGCGCGGGGAGGGAGCCGTGGACGAGGCGCCGTGGGTGCGGCACGCGTCGGGCACGCTCGCGGCAACGGCGTCCGCCGGCGGCGGTACGGAGTTCGCGGTCTGGCCTCCGGCCGGTGCGGTGCCCGTGCCGGTCGAGGGGGTGTACGAGCGGTTCGCGGACGGCGGTCTGTCGTACGGACCTGCGTTCCGCGGTCTGTGGAGCGCGTGGCGGCTCGATGACGACGTGTTCGCCGAGGTCGCCCTGCCGGACGGGGTGCCGGTGGACGGGTTCGGTGTGCACCCTGCGGTGCTGGACGCGGCACTGCACGCCATCGGGCTGACCGCCGCGGGGGAACGGGCCGGGCTGCCGTTCGCCTGGTCGGGGGTCGAGCTGTTCGCCACCGGCGCCACGGTGCTGCGGGTGCGGGTGCGTCCGCTGGGCGCCGGGGCGGTGTCGCTCGCGGCGACGGACGCCGCAGGCCAGATGGTGGCATCGGTGGAGCGCCTGGACGTGCGGCCGATGTCCGAAGAACAACTGGCGGGAGCACGGACCGAGTTCATCGACTCGCTGTACCGCGTGGACTGGGTCGGGCTACCCACTGCCCCGGTCCGGGCCGACAGCGGGAAGTGGGCGGTCGTCGGCACCGCTGCCGCCGCGTGGTCGGAGGCACTGGCCACGGTGGTGGGGAGCGCCACGGTGGTGCCGGAGATCGGGGACGCGGGAGACGCCGGCATCGTCGTGCTGCCGGTCGTGGCCGACGCCGCCGCGCCCGGGGGCGCCGACACGGTCGCGTCCGTGCACGGGTTGACGCACCGGACGCTCGCCGACCTCCAGACCTGGCTGACGGACGACCGGTTCGCCGAGTCCACGCTGGTGGTGGTGACCCGGGGCGCGGTTCCCACCGTCGACGGGGAGGTCGCCGACCTCGCGGGCGCCACGGTGAGCGGACTGGTGCGCTCCGCGCAGATGGAGAACCCTGGCCGGATCGTGCTGATCGACCTGGACGGCGCGGACGCCTCGCTCACCGCGCTGCCCGGGGCGGTCGGCTCGGGGGAACCCCAGCTGTCCGTGCGTGAGGGCAGGCTGACGGTGCCGAGGCTGGCGCGGGTCCGCGCCGTCGTCCCGGCGGTCGGCCCGGCGAAGGCGTGGGACGCCGACGGCACCGTCCTCGTGACCGGCGCCACCGGTGCCCTGGGTGCCCTGGTCGCGCGGCACCTGGTCGTCGAGCACGGGGTCGGCCGCTTGCTGCTGACCAGCCGGCGGGGACAGGACGCGCCGGGTGCCGCCGCGCTGGGCGCGGAGTTGACCGAGTGCGGCGTGCACGTCACGTTCGCCGCCTGCGACACGGCGGACCGGCCCCGGCTGGCCGAGCTGCTGGCCACCGTTCCCGCCGAGCACCCGCTCACCGCGGTCGTGCACGTCGCGGGGGCGCTCGACGACGGCGTGATCGACTCGCTGACCCCGGAGCGCGTGGACAGGGTCCTCAGGCCCAAGGTCGACGCCGCCTGGCACCTGCACGAGCTGACGCGTGACCTCGACCTGTCGGCCTTCGTGCTCTTCTCCTCCATAGCCGGTGCGCTCGGGGTTCCCGGACAGGGCAACTACGCGGCTGCCAACTCCTTCCTCGACGCCCTGGCCCAGCACCGACGCTTCCGAGGTCTGCCGGCGACCTCCCTGGCCTGGGGCCTGTGGGCGGACGACGGGGGCATGGCCGGCGGGTTGAGCGGCGCCGACACCCAGCGCATGGCGCGCTCCGGCGCGGGCGCGCTCACCGCGGAGCAGGGCCTTGCGCTCCTCGACGCGGCCGTCCTCGGTACGGAGCGCAGCGGCGCCCCCGACGACGCGCTCCTCGTTCCGGTCGCGTTGGACGTACGGGCCATGGCGCAGGGCGGTGAAGGCGAACTGCCGGCCCTCTTCCGCGGCCTGGTCCGGCCGGCGCCCGGGCGCCGCGTCACCCAGGCCGCCACGGGGGCGCCCGCCGCTGCCCACGACCTGCGCGCCCGGCTCGCCGGAGCACCCGCCGAGGAACAGCGCGAACTGCTGGTCGAGGTGGTGCGCGAGCAGGTCGTGGCGGTGCTCGGCCACGTCGGAGCCGAGGCCGTCGACGTCGACCGGTCCTTCAACGAGCTGGGCTTCGACTCGCTGACCGCCGTGGAGTTCCGCAACGGCCTGGGCACGGCCACCGGCCTGCGCCTGCCGGCCGCGCTCATCTTCGACCACCCGAGCGCCAGGGCCGTGGCAGGACACCTGTGGGAGGAACTCGGGCTCGGGGACCGAGGCGCTGAAGCGGGCGGTTCGACCGAGGCCCTGGTCCGCAGTGCCCTCGCGGCCATTCCGCTCTCCCGACTGCGGGAGGCGGGCCTGATGGAGAGCCTGCTCGAACTCGCGGGGATCGAGTCCGCCGCTGAGGACGGCGGAAGCACGGAACCCGGCGACGCCACCACCGCCTCTATCGACGCCATGGACGCCGACGCCCTGATCAGCATGGCCCTCGCGGACGCCGGAGCCGACGACGCGGCAGACGACCACGGATATGACGGCCGGGACGAGTTCGACGTCAACGACACGACGTGGGAGAAGTGACACCGCGATGACCGAGACCACCAGTGGTTCAGGCCGGGCCGCTCGGCCCCCCGCGCCCGCCGGCGCGAAACTCGTCGACGCGCTTCGGGCATCGGTCAAGGAAACCGAGCGGCTGCGCGAACAGAACCGGAAGTTGACCGCCGCCGCACGGGAGCCCCTCGCCGTCGTCGGGATGGCGTGCCGCTACCCCGGCGGGGTCCGCTCGCCCGAGGACCTGTGGCGGTTGGTCTCCGAAGGGGGCGATGCCGTCACCGGGTTCCCCACCGACCGGGGTTGGGACCTCGACGCCCTCTACCACCCCGACCCCGAGCACGACGGCACCTCGTACTCCCGTCGTGGTGGGTTCCTCCACGACGCGGGGGACTTCGACCCCGTCTTCTTCGGAGTGGCGCCACGGGAGGCCGGGGCGATCGACCCCCAGCAACGGCTGCTGCTGGAGGTCGCCTGGGAGGCGTTGGAGCATGCCCGGCTGGTCCCGGGGGCGCTACGCGGCAGCCCCACCGGTGTCTTCGCCGGAGTGATGTACCACGACTACGTCAACAGCTACGGCAGCGGGAGCGTGGTCCCCGGGCGGGTCGCGTACACCTTCGGCTTCGAAGGACCTGCGGTCGCGGTGGACACGGCGTGCTCCTCCTCGCTGGTGGCGCTCCACCTGGCCGCCCAGGCCCTGCGGGGCGGCGAGTGCTCGCTCGCACTCGTCGCGGGCGTCACCGTGATGTCCACGCCGGGAACGTTCCTCGACTTCAGCAGGCAGCGGGGGCTCGCCACGGACGGTCGGTGCAAGTCCTTCGCGGAGGCGGCGGACGGCACCGGATTCGCCGAGGGGGTGGGTGTGCTGGTGGTGGAGCGGTTGTCGGACGCCCGGCGCAACGGTCACCGGGTGCTCGCGGTGGTGCGGGGCTCCGCGGTGAACCAGGACGGTGCCAGCAACGGCCTCACCGCCCCCAACGGCCCCGCCCAACAACGCGTCATCCGGGCCGCGTTGGCGAACGCCCGGCTCTCGGCCGACCAGGTGGACGTGGTGGAGGCGCACGGCACCGGCACCGTCCTCGGCGACCCCATCGAGGCCCAGGCACTCCTCGCCACCTACGGCCGCGACCGCCCCGCGGACGATCCCCTCTGGCTCGGCTCCGTCAAGTCGAACATCGGCCACACCCAAGCCGCGGCGGGGGTGGCGGGGGTCATCAAGATGGTCATGGCGATGCGCCGGGGGGTGCTCCCCAAGACGCTGCACGTGGACCGACCTTCCTCGAAGGTGGACTGGTCGGCGGGGCGGGTCCAGCTGTTGGAGGAACCCAGGCCCTGGGACGCCACCAGGCCGCGCCGTGCCGCGGTCTCCTCCTTCGGCATCAGCGGCACCAACGCGCATGTCATCCTCGAACAGGCCCCGGGAGCCGTGGGCGCCCAGAACCAGGGCCCCGCGCGGGGGGCGGCCCCCGCACCGGTGCTCTGGCCGATCTCCGGCGCTGACCCCCAAGCCCTGCGCGACCAGGCATCCGCCCTGCTCCGCCTCCTGGAAGACCCCGAAGCCCCGTCGCCCGTCGACATCGGCCACTCCCTCGCGACCACCCGCGCCCACCTGGTCCACCGGGCCGCCGTCGTCGCCCTCGACGCCGCCGACCTCACCACCGCCCTCACCGCCCTCGTCGAGGACGCCCCCGCTCCCCATCTCGCCCGCGCCACCGCCCACCCGAGCGGAAGGACCGCGTTCCTGTTCACGGGGCAGGGTGCGCAGCGGCTGGGCATGGGGCGTGGGTTGGTGGAGGCGTTCCCGGTGTTCGCAGACGCGTTGGACGAGGTGTGCGGGCACCTCGACGCATCGCTACCGAAGCCGCTGCGGGAGGTGATGTTCGCCGCGGAGGGTTCGGAGGAGGCCGCCCTGCTGGATCGTACGGAGTTCGCGCAGCCGGCGTTGTTCGCGATCGAGGTGGCGTTGTTCCGCCTGGTGGAGTCCTGGGGAGTGCGGCCGGACGTGGTGGCGGGGCATTCGATCGGTGAGATCGCTGCCGCGCACGTGGCCGGCGTGTTCTCCCTGGCCGACGCAGCCGCTCTGGTCGCGGCCCGCGGCAGGCTGATGCAAGCCCTGCCCGAAGGCGGCACCATGGCCGCCCTCCAAGCCACCGAAGACGAAGTCCGCGCCCTCCTCGGCGAGGCCACGGACGCGGCCATCGCCGCGATCAACGGACCGAACTCCCTCGTCGTCTCCGGCACCACCGCCACCGTGGGCACCATCGTCGACACGCTCAAGGCCCAGGGCCGTAAGGCGACCTACCTGAAGGTGTCCCACGCCTTCCACTCACCTCTCATGAACCCCGTCCTCGACGAGTTCGCTCAACTCGCCCGCACCCTGGACTACAGCGAACCCACCCTCCCCTTCGTGTCCACCGTGACCGGCACCCACGCCGACCCCGCCGAACTGGCCAGCCCGGAGTACTGGGTCACCCATATCCACCAAACCGTCCACTTCACCGACGCCGTCCACACCCTCGCGGCGCGGGGCGTCACCCGGTACGTCGAGTTCGGGCCCGACGCGGTGCTCTCCGCACTCGTCCGGCCGGCCCTGGGCCCCGAGGGCGCCGAACGGATCACCGTGGTGCCCCTGATGCGCGGACGGCGGGACGAATCCACCGCCCTCCTCACCGGAGTGGGGCTGCTGTACGCGGCCGGTGCGGGGGTGGACTGGTCGGCCCTGTACGGGGGCGCCGCCCGCGCGGTCGACCTGCCGACGTATCCCTTCCAGCACCGTCGCTACTGGATCACGTCGCCCGCGCTCTTCGGCGGGGTCATGGCGGACGGGACGGAGCCGGCGGGAGCCGACGGGAGTCAGGACGACGGGGCGGGCGACGGGCTCCGCGCCCGGCTCCACGAACTCGGCCAGCCGGAGCGGGAGAAGCTGCTGACCGAGGTCGTGCTGGAGCACACGGCCGTGGTGCTCGGCCGTGACTCCGCCGGTGAGCTCGATCCGGAACGCGATTTCCTCGACGTGGGTGTGGACTCGCTCTCCGCGACGGAACTGCGCGGGCACCTCCGGCGTGCCACCGGTCTCGAACTCCCCGCCTCCGCCGTCTTCGACCTCGGTACGCCGGCCCGTCTAGCCGCGTACCTGGTCACCGCCCCGCCGGCCGGTGGCGACGCCGACCGGGTCTCCGCCACCCCGGCCGTCGTCGAGTCGAGCGGTACGCCGGAGACGGTCAGCGAACTGTTCCGTGCCGCCGTGCGCGACGGCAGGATGGTTGAGGGAACGGCCCTGCTGGGGGCCGTGGCGGAGCTGCGCCCCTCCTTCGGGTCCGCCGTCCGGCTCGGAGACCGCTGCCCACCGGTGCGCCTGGCCACGGGCCCCGCGGGACCCCTGCTGATCTGCTTCCCGTCGCCGATGGCGCTCGCCGGTGCCCAGCAGTACGCCCGGCTGGCGGCCGGCTTCCGGGACGTGCGGGAGGTCCACGTCGTCACCCCGCCCGGCTTCGTGGACGGGGAACCGCTGCCGGATTCCGTGGACGCGGTCGTCGACCACTTCGCCCGGAGCGTGCGGGAGTTGGCGGGTGACCGGTCGTTCGCACTGGTCGGGTACTCCTCCGGCGGTCAGTTCGCGCACGCGACCGCCACCCGTCTGGAACGCGAGGGGTCGACACCCGCCGGGATCGTGCTGCTCGACACGTACCTTCCCCTCGACGGGAGCGACGGGCCGTCCACCGGCGCCACCGACGGGCTGTGGGCGAGCATGCTCGACGGAATGATGGCGCGGGAGAAACACTTCGGGACGTTCTCCACGACCAGGTTGTCGGCCATGGGCCGGTACAGCGCCCTGATGAGGCGGTGCGTGCCGGAAGAGGTCGCGGCGCCGGTCCTGTTCATCAGGCCGGCGGAGTCCTTCCTCGACGGGCTCGCCGGTGGTGACGGGCGAGGGGGCCCCGGTGACCCCGCGGCCGGCACCGGAGTCGACGACGGAGGTTGGCGTTCCTCCTGGCCGGCTCCGCACACCCTGCGCGAGGTCCCCGGCAACCACTTCACGCTGTTGGAGGAGTCGGCCCGGTCCACCGCCGAGGCCGTCGAGACGTGGATGCGCTCCCTCGGGGTGAACAACACGCCCTGACCGGAAGCCCCGCGCCCCTGCGGGAAAGGTCGTCCGAAATGCAGGCCCCGGTGTCGCATACTCGCGCACCGGGGCCTCGCGCATGCCCGCCGGAATTCGGTCACATGGTCCAATGGGTGTGGCGTGAAATCGGCAATGCGAACCCTTAGGGGGCACAGGGGCTTTGTCATGTCGATGGCGATCGTTTACAGTGGGCGGGATCGGTTGGGGGAACGTCTCCCGTTTCATGGCAGTCTTGCATTTGTCCGTTCAATATGGGTCGCATCGCCGATCGCTTGGTTCTTCAGCGTGATGAATGTGCACGGAATAATTTGGCGGATTCGATTCGGTCGGAACCTTCAGTGGGGTCGGTCGGGTCGGACGGCCGTACTCGTACAGCGCCTTGCGCGTGATGTGCCCGGCGCCCGGACACAGGATGCGATCCCTCTTGCGTGAGCTGTCGGCCTTCCAGAAAAGCCGTGAACCGGCGTCCGTCCGTCAGCACTCGCGGACGTCGGCGCCCCGGAGGGGTCGGGCGGCATCGTCCCTCCTCCTCGCTGACGAGCGCCCCGCGACGCGCTACCGCATCGTCGTCCTCAACGCACCGGCCGAGTCGCAGACCCGCTCGGTGCTGCCGATCGTGCGGGAACTGCGACGCCGCGGCCATCGGATGACCTACGTCACCACCCGGGAGTTCGCCCCGTCCGCCGCCGCCACCGGCGTCGACGTCCTCGTTCACGACTCCTGTCCCACCCTCGGGGTGGACGCGAACCCCGAGGACTGCGGCCCGGCCGACGCCCGGTCGGTCGCGGACGCCCTCGACTGGGCCGAGGAGGTCGATGCCGCCTTCCGTGACGACGACCCGCCCGACCTGGTGCTCTACGAGACGTCGGTGCACGCCACCGCCCGATTCCTGACCTGCCGTTGGAGCAGGCCCGCGGTCCAGATACTGCCGTCGTTCGCGCAACGGGCCCAGGATGCCGCCGAGCCCGGGGCCTCCCCGGAGTCCACGGATGTCGACGACGGCTCCTGCGCCAGCAGACTGCCCGGCCACATCAGGGAGCGCCTCTACCGTTTCCTCACTCCGGGAGGAATGGCGGGCGGGGCGCCGAGCAACTTCTACACGAAACCCGAGCCCCTTTCGATTGCTTTGCTGCCCAGGGAATTCCAGACGGACGGGGAGCTCTTTGACGGCAGCGTCGCGTTCGTCGGAACCTGTACGCCCGAGTGCGGGGTGATCGACCAGTGGATTCCGCCGTCCACCGACCTTCCCGTGGTGTTCCTCGCACTCGACCCCGAACTCATCGAGGGGGGACGTGAATCCCTCCGGGCCTGTGTGTCCGCCCTTGCCGAGAAGTCGCTCCATGTGGTGGTGCTCACACCGAACGGCGCATCGGAAAGCCTTTTCGCGGCCGACGGCCCGCCCCTCAACGTCGAACTCCACGACCACGTGCCGTGGGCCACGGTGTTGCGTCGGGCGGCCGTGTTCGTCTGCCACTCGGACCTGCACAGCGTGATGGAGTCCCTCTACTTCAACACCGCACTGGTCGCCGTGCCGACGTCGCACCGGCAGCGTGCGGTGGCGGACCGGGTCGTCGAGTTGGACCTGGGCGCGAGGGTGTCCCCGGACCGCGCCGCACTCGGCACGCTCGCCGACGTGGTCACCGCCCTGGTGGCCGATCCCGGGATCGCCCGGTCCGTGCGGGAGGGACAGCGCTGGGCGCGCAACGCGGGAGGTGCGTTGCGCGCCGCTGACGAGATCGAGCGCTTCCTGGAGTGGAGCTACGAGCCGTAGGCCCCGTCGGGGCGGGCGCCGGGGGTCAGGCGGACTCGGCTCCGGCCGGGACGATGTTGAGTCGCAGCGCCAGGTCGCCCCTCCGGCTGACGTTCAACTTGCGGTAGACCCGTGTCAGGTGTTGCTCCACGGTGCTGGTCGTGATGTAGAGCTTGCGCCCTATCGCCCGGTTGGTCGCCCCCACGGCGGCGAGTTCGGCGACCCGTCGCTCCGCGTCCGTCAGCAGTTCGGCGCCGTCCGGTCCCTCCTCGACCGGAACCGGTTCGGGTTCCGGCGGATGCACCGGGCCCGGCACCGCTGAGGGCTGTTCCCACTCCGTGGCCACACGGCACGACCGCAGCATCCCGGCGGCCCGGTCGGCCATCGTCCGGGCCTGCGCCGGATCACCCGACTCCCGGTAGGCGTCGGCGAGGTCGGCCATCGTCCGGGCCAACTCGAACCTTCCGACGTCCGGATGGAGCAGCCGGACCGCCTGGTGGAGGAGGGCCGGGCGGTCCGACGGGTCCGAGGCCGCGGCCAGGACGCGCAACGAGGCGCCCCGCGCACGGGGAAGGTTGTTGCCGGGATGTCTCAACTGCTCCTCCACGAGGAGCCGGGCTCTGCCGCCGTGACCGAGCGCCAACAGCGCCTCGGCCGCGCCCCCGCGCCACGGGACGAGCGACGGCAGGTCGATGCCCCACTCCTCCATCAGGCGCCCGCAGCTCTCGAAGTCGGCCAGGGCCGCGCCGGGCCTGTTCCGCGACAGGTGGAACTGCCCGCGTGCGTGGAGGTAGTGCAGTCCGTACCGCGAGTCGAAGAGCACGTCCGGCACGGGCAGCCGCACGTACTGCGCCGCCTGCTCGTACTGCCCCAGGTGGGTGTGGGCCAGGATCAGGGTCGCCAGCGGACTGCCGAGCGCCACGCCCCAGCCGGTGGGGGAGAGGTGGGCCAGGGCCGCCTCCCCGTGCCGGACGGCCGTCGTCATGTCTCCCTGGCGCAGTGCGGCCTCCGCGCGCACCGCCGCGAACACGGCCTGCCAGCACGTGGCACCGTGCTGCGCCGCGACCTTCAGCAACTCCTCCGACCAGGCGGCCGCCTTGTCGGGGTGGTCCGCGCAGAGCAGCGCGAGCAGCGCCGCGTGCAGGGACTCGAAGGTGCCGTCACCCAGCCCGACGCTGTGCAGGACGCCTTCGGTGATCGTCAGCGTGTCGTCGTCGGGGCCCTGGGCGAGGAGCCTGGCCAACTCGTTGATCGACTTCCGCCCGGACGAGCGCACCGGTCTGACGCAGGCCCGCGACCCCAGGACCGGCGTCCCGCCCGCCCGCTGCCTGCCCTCGACCCACGTCCCGGGCACCGGGGCGGCTTCCGCGGCGGCGACCAGCGAGGGGTGCGTGTACCCGACCCAGCGGTTGAAGGTCGACAGCTCCTCCGAGGGGAAGCCGTGGCTTCTGGCCTCGTCCTCCTCCCACAGGGTCAGCGACTCGCGTGCCTCGGCGTACCGTCCGTGCCACAGCAGACTGCGGATCAGCAGGGCGGAGTCCTGTCCCGACAGGTGCCCGCGCCGCATCGCGTCCTTGAGCCACGGGGTGTGCCGCATCGCGCGCAGCGGGGAGGTCCGCCAGTCGAGGCGCATGCGGTCCGCGATGAGCGCGCCGAGCTGACGACCGTCCGTGCCGTACGTCAGGGCCAGCTTGAGGTACTCGCCCGCCGTCTCGGCCCGGCCCGCCGCCAACTCGGTGCGGGCCGCCTCCCTCAGGACGTTGATCATCCAGCCTTCGGGCGCCCTGTTCGCGGCGACGAGCTGCTCGGCGACCACCACGGGCGGTGAGCCCTCGTTCTGGAGCACGGTGGCGACCCGCAGGTGGAGTTCGTGCCGACGGTCCGGGGGAACCTGCTCCAGGACCGCGGTGCGGGCGGCGGGGTGGCGGAACCTGCCGGAACGCAGCACACCCGTGGCGGTGAGCGTGGCGATGGCGTGCTCGACGGTGGCGGTGTTCCTCCCGAGGATGTGGGCGATGGACGCCGGGGACGTGCCCTCGGCCTCCATCGCGGCCACCGTGCAGGCGACTTCGAGGACCGCGGGGCCGGCCAGGAACAGGCAGCCGGTCAACGCGTTGCGGAACGCCTCGTCGGGGACGGCCGGTTCGCTCCGGTGGAAGCCGGTGAGGGTGCGGTGGGCCGCCTCGTGGTCGTCCAGCAGCGCGGAGAGGAAGAGCGGACTGCCCCCCGACGCCTCGTGGTACGCATCGGTGAGCTCCATCGCCCTGGCCGGGCCGAGCCTGGCCCTGATCATGGCGTGCGTGCTCACCCGGGTGAACATCTCCAGGCGGATCTTGTGGCAGTTCGGCTGCCGGAACAACTCGGCGTGGAAGACCGGGTGGGGCGAGCGGATCGTGGGCGCCTCGGCGAGCAGGAGGAGCGTCCGCGACGCCTTCGTCCTGCGTTGCAGGAACAACAGCATCTGGAGGGACGGGCCGTCCGCGAACTGGAGGTCGTCGATGCTCATGACGACGGGCCCGCGCCTGCCCAGTTCCAGCAGGATGGACCGGAGTCCGTGGGCCACCGCGATGCTCGGTTGGTTCGCCAGGATCGGGTCACGAACCCGACTCGTGGACAGTTCCTCCGTCAGCAACTCGCCGACCCGGTGCCTGAACTCCCGCGGTAGCGCCTCGCTCCGGAAGAGCTGATCCATCACACCCAACGGAATTGAGCGTTCCGCCGGAGAGGCCACCGCGGTGAGCACCGTCGCGTGGTGTTCCTCCGCCCGTTTGCAGAACGTCTGCATCAATCGGGTCTTTCCGCTGCCGGTGGGTCCGGTCATCAGTGCAATACTGCTTCGTCCTTCCGCAGCGTCCTTCAACAGATCGGCTAAGATGCTCAGTTCGTGCTCACGATCGACGAGCTGAACCGATGGCCGTGTTTCCATACCGTCCCCCGTGTACGTATACATACGCGCCGGCCACCGTGAAGATAGCAAAGGAGAGGCCGAGGTTGCCTTGAGCACATGACTAAGGCTTCGCCAAGACGGTTGATGGCTGATTCACGATCATGCGAGCCCCTCCCTCGGCCGCGCTGGCCCCCTCGACCGACCGGACGACTCCCCCTCGGGCGCGGTCGACGTCCCCCGGTGCCCGGCGCGGGCGGGCCTCCCGCGCGGGGAGGTCGAGGAGGTGGAGGGGAAGGGGCGGTCCCCCGGCCCGAGCGAGGCGTAAAGGTGCCTGCCCGGCGGTCTTTCGGCAGCAGACGTGCGGGAGATGCTCCCGGCGGCGAAGCCTTTCGCTTTCGCTCTGTTGAGGACCGGAGGGGATCGTTGTGTGGCTCTGGATGTCGACTGATGAGGTGCCGGCAGCCGACCGGGTGGACTGGTACCACGACGTGGTGTCCCGCACGGTGGCTCCCCACCGCTTGCTGGTGGCGGACCGGGCGACGTTCCGTGCGCGGGCCGGGGTGCTGGGGCTCGGGCGGATCGAACTGTCGAAGCACGTCCACGCGGACCACCGGGCCTGGCGCACCCGGCGGATGATCCGCCAGAGCGATCCGGAGCACTACGTCCTGGCGCTGATCACGCACGGGGCGAAGGGGTTCTCCCAAGCCCGCAACGACACCAGGGTCGAGGCGGGGGACATGGTCTTCTTCGACACCTCGCACCCCTACACCGCCGGCAACCCCGGCACCGATCCGGTGATGTCGCTGCTGCACATACCGCGCGACCTGATCAGACTGCCCGCCGACCGGCTCGACGCCGCGCTCGGCAGCCGCATCTGCGCCCGTCGGGGGATCGGCGCGGTCCTGCGGCGGTTCCTCGCCTCGCTGGAGGCCCTCGACTCCGAGTGCACCCCGCAGGAGCTGGCGTTGCTGGAGAGGCCGCTGCTCGACCTCGCCTCCGGGCTCCTCGCCCAACAGCTCGACGCCTTCGAGGCGCTTCCCGCGCGGACCCGCAACCAGGTGCTGCTGGAGCGGATCGACTCCTTCATCGACCGCCACCTCCCCCACTCCGACCTCACCCCCCGGGCCATCGCCGCCCATCACCACATCTCGCTCCGCATGCTCCACCACCTCTTCCGGGACTGCGGCGAGACCGTGGCCGCCTCGATACGCCGGCGGCGCCTGGAGCGCGCCCACGCCGATCTGGCCGACCCCGCCCAGGACCACCGCTCCGTCCGCGCGGTCGCCGAACGCTGGGGCTTCACGAGCCCCGCCGTCTTCAGTCGGACCTTCCGTGACGTCTACGGGCTGTCGCCCCGCGAACTCCGCACGTCCCGCTCCGGTCGGGTCGCACGCAACGTCAAGGAGCCCAGCACCCCACGTCAACTCGCGGGACTTTCGGGGCTCTAGCGTGTGATCACGGGGTTCGGGAGCGCTCCCGCCCCTCCGGGTTTCCCCCTCTCCTTCCTTTCGGCCGTGTCGTCAAACGATCGGAGCTTTGACGTGCCCATGCCCTCAATGCGTTCCCTGTCCTCCTTGCGTTCGGTGCTCGCAGCCGCCACGCTGGGCGGCCTCCTCCTCGGAGGTCTCGCCCCGGCCCACGCCGCACCCGACCGGGGGCCCGCCGCCGCGGCGGCCACCGCCACCGCGTCGAGCGTCGGCGGGGCGATCAGCCGCACCGAGATACTCCAGCGCGCCCAGTACTGGGTGGACCAGCGGGTCCCGTACAGCCAGACCGCCTACCACCGCGACCCGCAGGGCCGCACCTACCGGACGGACTGCTCGGGCCTGGTGTCCATGGCCTGGCACCTGCCCACCAGCGCGGTCACCTCGACGCTTCCCAACTACTCCTCCAAGTTGGCCGGTCTGGACAGCCTCCAGCCCGGCGACGCGCTGAACGACGTCAGCTCCCACGTGATGCTCTTCGTCGGCTGGACCGACAGCACCCGCACCAGCGCCAAGATCATCGAGCACGCCAGGCCCGACACCGTCGCCCGCCCCATGACGTACTCGCGGAGCTACCTCGTCCAGAAGGGCTTCGAGCCCTACCGCTACAACAAGGTCACCGACAGTCCGGTGACCGTGCCGGACAAGGGGATGACGCACGTCACCGGAGTCGGCGACCTGACCGGCGACGGCATCAGCGACGTCATCGCGGTCCAGACGTCCAACGGCGACCTCTACCGCTACTCCGGACCGAACTACACCGGCGGCACCGCCCGCACGAAGATCGGCCACGGGTGGGACTCGATCAGCGACATCGTGGGGACGGGCGATCTGACCGGTGACGGTGTCGCGGACATCATCGCGGTGGACGCCTCCAGCGGTGATCTGTATCGGTATGCGGGTCCGGGTTATGCGGGTGGTGGTCGGGTGAAGATCGGGGTGAATTGGGACGCGATGACGAATGTGACGCCGGTGGGGGATCTGACGGGTGACGGTCAGCCGGATGTGATCGCGGTGGAGAAGGCGACGGGTGATCTGTACCGGTACGCGGGTCCGAACTTCGCGGGGGGTGCGGCGCGGACGAAGATCGGCAACGGCTGGAACATGTACTCCACGGTCGTGGGGACGGGTGACCTGACCGGCGACGGGGTCGCCGACCTCGTGGCCGTCCACGCCACCAACGGGAACCTGTACCGGTACTCGGGTCCGAACTACAACGGTGGCACCCGGGTCCAGATCGGCAACGGTTGGCAGACCATGACCAACCTGACCGGCGTCGGCGACATCACCGGCGACAACGTCCCCGACCTCCTCGCCGTCAACGCCGCCTCCCAGAAGCTGTACCGCTACTCGGGGCCGGGCTTCGCCGGCAGCAGCGCGGTGCAGATCGGCGTCAAGTGGTAGCACGCCCGATGTCGGCGGCGCCGAGCAGGCGCCGCCGACGCGAGTGCCCCGCCCCTCACCCGTCTTCGAACCGAGGTGCCCGCATGTCCGCACGCCCGCGCACGAAGTCCCTCCTGTCATCGCTGGTCGCCGCCCCGCTCGCCGCCCTGCTGCTGCCCCTGACGTCCGCCCATCCCGCCGCGGCGGCGTCCGTCGCCACCTGGGACAAGGTCGCGCAGTGCGAGTCCGGCGGGAACTGGAGCATCAACACCGGCAACGGCTACTACGGAGGACTCCAGTTCTCCAAGTCCACCTGGAACGCCTTCGGAGGGAACCAGTACTCCGCCTACGCACACCAGGCGACCAAGGAGCAGCAGATCCGCATCGCCGAGAAGGTCCTCGCCACCCAGGGCGAGGGCGCCTGGCCCACGTGCGGCCCCCGGGCAGGGCTCGGCAGCGACGACGCCGACCCGTACCCCGCCGAACCCCCGCGGCCGCAGTCCAAGATGGCGCACCTCACGCCGGTCGGGGACCTGACCGGCGACGGCCGGCCCGACATCGTCGCCGTGGAGAAGGCCACCGGCGACCTCTTCCGCTACGCGGGACCGAGCTTCACCGGCGGTGCCGCGCGCCAGAAGCTGGGCTACGGCTGGAACGGCATGAGCGACATCGTGGGGACGGGCGATCTGACCGGTGACGGTGTCGCGGACATCATCGCGGTGGACGCCTCCAGCGGTGATCTGTATCGGTATGCGGGTCCGGGTTATGCGGGTGGTGGTCGGGTGAAGATCGGGGTGAATTGGGACGCGATGACGAATGTGACGCCGGTGGGGGATCTGACGGGTGACGGTCAGCCGGATGTGATCGCGGTGGAGAAGGCGACGGGTGATCTGTACCGGTACGCGGGTCCGAACTTCGCGGGGGGTGCGGCGCGGACGAAGATCGGCAACGGCTGGAACATGTACTCCACGGTCGTGGGGACGGGTGACCTGACCGGCGACGGCGTCGCGGACCTCGTGGCCGTGCACACCCTCAACGGGAACCTGTACCGGTACTCGGGTCCGAACTACAACGGTGGCACCCGGGTCCAGATCGGCAACGGTTGGCAGACCATGACCAACCTGACCGGCGTCGGCGACATCACCGGCGACAACGTCCCCGACCTCCTCGCCGTCGACCCGACGACCGACCGCCTCTACCGCTACTCGGGGCCCGGCTTCACGGGAGGCAGCCGCGTCCAGATCGGCGTGAACTGGTAGTTCCTGTCCGTCCCTTGACCTCTCCGGAGCAGCCATGAGACGCATCGCCTCCCGCTGGGCGGGGCTGGTTCCCCTCGCCCTCGCCGGTTCCCTCCTCCTCGCCCCCGCCGCCCGGGCGGACAGCGTGGCCGGCCCCGACGCCCCACCGGTCCGCTTCGTCAGCTACAACATCTGCGGCAACATGTGCACCGATGCCAAGGGCTACGACAACCAGCGCCGCATCGACACCGTGGTCGCCGAGGCATCGGGCGCCACCTGGAACGCCGACCAGCTCCACCTCCAGGAAGTGTGCCGGCCCCAGTACGACGCGATCCGCACCCGGCTCCAGTCCAAGGGGTTCCACGGACTCTTCACCACGACCCTCTCGGGACGTGCGAACGTGTGCGGTGGCGCCGACTACGGCGTGGCGATCCTCGTCAAGGGGAGCATCACCGAGACCCGCGAACTCGACCTGACCGTCGGCGGCGAGACGGAGCCGATCAAGGTTCCCTGCGTCAAGTCCTACACCCAGAGCCGGGCCAACTGGGCCTGCTCGGTCCACCTCTACTGGAGCGACGCCGTCCTGCGCGAGCGGGAGGCAGCCCTGCTCGCCGCCCAGGCCCGGCAGTGGATCGACGCCGGAACGCCCGTCGTCCTCGGCGGTGACTTCAACGGTTCGCCACGCTCCAAGATGGCCTCCTCCTTCTACGAGCCCGGCATCAACGACGGCGGGCAGGGCGACTTCGTCGAAGCCGACGAGACCGACCGCGACCACTTCGTCGCCGACCCCTGCCGCACCGACGGCCGTGCCCGCTGCCGCAGCGGCGAACCGACCCTGAACTCCACCAAGATCGACTACCTGTTCCTCTCCGCCCGCCACTTCAAGGGAGCCAAGGCGGAAGTCCTGCCGCAGGACCCCCGGGTCTCCGACCACCGACTGGTCCGGGGCGCCGCGCACTGGTCGGACTGCGGGCCGGCCACCGACGGCGGAGCGGTCCTCCGCCGGGACGCCACCGGAGCACTGTTCCGCTACGAGGGCCGCGCGGACGGCTCGATCGCGGGCGCCTGCAAGACCGGCACGGGCTGGAGCAGCATGCGGACCGTGACCCAGGACGGCACCTCCCTGCTCGCCGTCGACGCCGGCGGAGTCCTCTGGCGCTACCCGGCCGATCCGGTCACCGGCACCTACTCGGGCTCCACCCGGGTGCGGGTGGGCGACGGTTGGCAGCCCGCGGACGTCCTGCTGGCCCCGGGTGACTTCACCGGTGACCGCAGGGCCGATCTGGTCGGTCGGGACGCGGTGGGTGACCTGTGGTTGTACCGGGGTGACGGTCAGGGTGGCTACGGTCCCCGGACCAAGATCGGCCACGGCTGGGACGCCTACACCGCCCTCCTCGCCCCGGGTGACTTCACCGGTGACCGCAGGGCCGATCTGGTCGGTCGGGACGCGGCGGGTGACCTGTGGTTGTACCGGGGTGACGGTCAGGGTGGCTACGGTCCCCGGACCAAGATCGGCCACGGCTGGCAGACCTACACCGCCCTCCTCGCCCCGGGTGATCTGAACCGCGACGGCAGGGCCGATCTCGTCGGTCGGGACGCGGCGGGTGATCTGTGGTCGTACCGGGGTGACGGTCGGGGCGGGTACGCTCCCCGGACCAAGATCGGCAACGGCTATCCCGCCGGGGAACTGCTCTTCTGACGGAACGGCGCGCCTTAGTCCCGGGCCGGCGACACGGCGCGGGACGAAGGCGCGCCCGGGGCCCGCAGGGGGGAACGCGCCGCCCTCACGGGCCCGGGCGCGCCCTCACCGTCCGAGCGCGTGAGCCTGACGGCCCCGTGGGGGAGGAGGCCCGACCGTACGCCCGGACCTCACCGGTAGTACACGGCCGTCCGCTTGCCGTCGACCTCGTGGATCTGGACCGGGGTGTCGAAGACCTCGGTGAGCACCTCGGCGCGCATCATCGCGTCGACGGTGTCGGAGGCGGCGATGCGGCCGTCGCGCAGGGCGATGATCCGGTCGGAGTAGGTGGCGGCGAAGTTGATGTCGTGCACGATCAGGACGACCGTCTTGCCGAGTTCGTCGGCGGCCCGGCGCAACTGGCCCATCATCCGCACGGAGTGCTTCATGTCCAGGTTGTTGAGGGGCTCGTCCAGCAGCACGTAACGGGTGTCCTGGGCCAGCACCATGGCGACGTAGGCGCGCTGGCGCTGGCCGCCGGAGAGCTGGTCCAGGTAGCGGTGCTGGAGGTCGCCGAGGTGGAGGAAGTCGAGCGCCTCCTCGACCTTCGCCACGCACTCGGGGGTGAGCCGGCCGCGGCTGTGCGGGAAGCGGCCGAAGGAGACCAGTTCGCGCACCGTCACCCGGGCGGTGAAGTGGTTCTCCTGCCGCAGGATGGACAGGGTGCGGGCCACCTCGGGCGACTTGGCCCGGTGGATGTCGAGGCCGTCCACGGTGACCGTGCCCGAGGTGGGCTCGGTGAGCCGGCCGATGATGGTCAGCAGGGTGGACTTCCCGGCGCCGTTGGGGCCGACCAGAGAGGTCACGCCGCCCGCGGGGATCTGCCCGGAGACGGGGCCGAGCACGGTGTCGTCGCCGTAGCTCTTGCGGATGTCGGTGAACTCGATCACAGGGTGCCCTTCCTGAGCAGGTGGACGAGGAAGATCGCCCCGCCGAGGAACTCGATGACGACGGTGAGCATGCCGGAGGCGTAGAAGACGTGCTCCATCACGAACTGGCCGCCGGCCAGGGTGATCAGCCCGATGAGGAAGGCCATCGGCAGCACGACCACGTGCCGGTGGGTGCCGGCGAACTGGTAGGCGAGCATCGCGGTGACGAACCCGAAGAAGGTCATGGGGCCGGCGAGCGCGGTCGACATGGCGATGAGCACCGAGATCAGCAGCAGCATCACCATCAGCTCGCGCTTGTGGGCGATGCCCAGGTTGGTGGCGGCGTCCCGGCCCAGCAGCAGGGTGTCCAGCCGGTAGCGGCGCTGCCAGATCACCACGCCGACGACCAGGCAGACCGCGCCGGCCAGCGGCAGGTGCTCCGCCTCGGCGGCGCTGAGCCGTCCGAACAGCCGCGCCGACAGCACGTCGTACTCGGCGGGGGAGAGCAGCCGTTGCAGGAAGTCCGACAGGCTGCGGAAGGCGAGCCCGAGCACCACGCCGACCAGCAGCAGCACGTGGAGGCTGCCGCGGCGCCCGGAGAACAGCCAGCCGAACAGCACCATGGTGAAGCCGACCATCAGCAGGGTCTGGGTGATCAGCTTGGGCGTGCCGTCGGTGGCGGCGAGCACGCTGCCGCCGAAGACGGAGACCAACAGCGTCTGCATCAGGATGTAGACGGAGTCGAAGCCCATGATCGACGGGGTGAGCAGTCGGTTGTGGGTGATGGTCTGGAACACCACCGTCGCCATGGCCTGGGCGAACGCGATCACGACCATGGTGCCGAACATGGTCAGCCGCCGCTCGAAGGCGAACTCGAAGGAGCCTTCGATGAACAGGAAGAGGAAGGCGCCGATGCAGACGGCGGCGATGGCGGCGGCCACCGCGAGCCGGCCGGCCACGGGCAGTCCGCGGCGGCCGCCCTTCGGGCGTCCGGCGGGTGCGGCGTCCGGCGCCGGGGGAGCGGTCGTCACTCGGGTCTCAGACATGGGCCTTCCCTCGCTGGCGCAGGATCATCGCGACGAACACCAGCGCACCGACCGCACCCAGGACCACCGTCGCCGGGATCTCCAGCGGGAAGACGACGAGCCGGCCGACCAGGTCGCAGGCGATCATCAGGGCGATGCTGCTGAGCACCACCCAGGGCAGGTTCTTGCGGACGTCGTCGCCGCGCGCCATGGAGACCAGGTTGGGCACGATCAGCCCGAGGAAGGGGATGAAGCCGACCACGACGGTGGTCACGCCGGTGGCCAGGGCGACCATGGTGAGTCCGACGAAGAGGATGCGCCGGTAGGGCAGTCCGAGGCTGACGGCGGTGTCGCGGCCGAGTCCGGCGATGGTGAAGCGGTCGGCGGCGAGGTACAGGCCGACGACGATGGCCCCCACCACCCACAACGGTTCGTAGGTGCCGCGCACCACGGAGCTGAACCCGCCCGAGCGCCAGGTGGCGAGCATCTGCAACAGGTTGGTGGAGGAGGCGATGTACAGGGTCACCGCACTGACCAGCGCGCCCAGCATGATGCCCACGATCGGCACGATGACCTGCGACTTGAGCGCGATCCGGCCGAGCACGAACAGGAAGACCAGCGCGCCGACGAAGGCGAAGGCGCTGGCGGCGCCCATCTTCACCAACGGCGGTGCGGCCGGGGCGAGGAGGGTGAGCAGCAGCACGCCGAGGGACGCCCACTCGCTGGTGCCGGTGGTGGTCGGTTCGACGAACCGGTTCTGCACCAGCATCTGCATGATCACGCCGGAGACCGCCATCGCGGCGGCGGCGAGGACCAGGGCGAGCGTGCGGGGCACCCGGGAGATCAGGAACATCCGCCGGGCCTCGGGATCGGTGAACAGCGCGTGCAGGTCGATGTCGTACCCGCCGACGAACAGCGAGACGGTGACCAGGACGAGCACGCCGAGGGCGGCGAGCGGCAGGGCGAGTCGGCGCATGGGGCTTCCGGGGCGAAGGAGGACGACGCGGACCCCGCCACCGGCGGGGCCGCGTCGACGGTCAGGTGGTCAGCCGGCCGCGGTGAACGCGGTCGCCACCTGGTTGAAGGCGTCGGTGTACGCCTGGGCGCCCTCGGTGACGTAGAAGTCGCTGGCGAGGTAGATGACCTGGTCCTGCTTGCGGAAGGTGGTCTTGTCCCACGCCTCCATGCCGTCCACGATCTTCTTCGCGGCGACGGCCTCGGAGCCGTCCTCGGTGCCCACGGCGGCGTCCCGGTCCAGCATGATCACCCAGTCCGGGTTCAGCTTGGCGACGGTCTCTGGGGCGAGGCCCGAGTCGTTGTGCACGGAGGTGCTGTCCTCGCCCTCGGCGCTGAGCACGTTCTTCAGGTTCAGCGGCTGGGAGAGCCGGCCGATGCGGCTGGCACCGTTGTCGATCTTGCCGGCGCTGGCGACGGCGAGGAAGACGCTCTCGCCCTTGGTGGCCGCGGCGGCGTCCTTCTCGGCCTTGTCGAGGGCGCCGACGATCTCCTTGGCCTTGGCCTCCTGGTCGAAGATCTTGCCGAGCTCCTGGGTCTGCGTCTTCAGCGCGTTGACGTATCCGTCCTTGGCCTCGTCGGAGGGGGAGACGTCCACCGTCGTGGCGATCTTGGCCAGCTTGTCGTGGTGGTCGCTGAAGCGGTAGCCGCCGATGATCACGTCCGGCTCGGCGGCGTTGAGGGCCTCGAACTTGGGCTCGCGGTGGGTGCCGACGTCCTTGATGGAGGAGTCGTTCTGCCAGTCCTCGAAGCCCTCCTTGGGCAGCAGCGCCTTGGGTACCGCGACGGGCTTCACGCCGAACGCCTTGAGCGTCGCGAAGGAGGTGTTGTCGAGCGCGGCGACCTTGGCGGGCTTCACGGGGACGTCGAGGTCGCCCTTGGCGGTGGCGACGGTGACGGTCGCCTCGCTCTTGGCCTTGCCCGAGTCCTTCTTCTCTTCGGATTCTCCGCAGGCGCTCAGCACCAACCCCGCGCACAGGACCGAACTGGTCACGAGGGTGGTCTTACGGAAACGGCTGATGGAACGCACGGCGGGTGACTCCTGGGACGGGCGGAACAGCCGGCCATGCATGGCCATGCGGCTGCGTGAACGTGTAACCATGCTTAGCCTAACCTAAGTATTGGCTGATAATCACCGCCGGGTGGCGATATGTGTCTCCACCCTGATGAAGGTGCGGGACCGGCCGGTGGGTGGTTCCGGCCGGGGGCGGTGTCAGGAGGTGTGGATGGTGATCGCCCCTCCCGGACAGAGGAGGGCGGCCTCGCGGGCCTGCGCGTGGTGGCGCGGGTGCGGGGCGGGGGCAGCAGGACGACGACGCCGTCCGTGCCGCGCTGGTCGAACAGCTCCGGGGCGACCAGCACGCACTGGCCGCCGCCAGCCCGCCGCACGAACCGTGTCGCGGCCACTGCTCGTGCCGTGCGGTCCGAGCGGCCCACGGCCAGCACCCCGCCCTCGGTGGGGCGCGGCAGCGTGGGGGGCGCCCATGCCGGCGGGGGTGACGACGGCCGGGCTGACGTACGCCGCGCAGGCGGTGACCCTGCCGTGACGGTCGGTGGCTCCCAACTCGGCCCGGGCCCAACGACCTTGGTGGTGAGCGGCGTTTTCCCCCCGCCCGCCCATGGTAGTAGTTGCTTGTACCCGGACCGAAGGAGAAGGCGTGGGGCTGGACGCGACCGGCGGAATGCTGCCCGAGGAGTTCTTCACCCCCGGAAGCTCCTCCTTCATCCGATTCCTGACGGCCCACCGGCCGGACCTCCTGATCACCGAATCCCTGCCACCGGAGGTACGGGTCGCCGAGGACGGAATTCCCCACGGCACCACCGTTCTCGCGCTCACCTACCGGGACGGCGTGCTGATAGCCGGTGACCGGCGGGCCACGATGGGAAACCTCATCGCCCAGCGCGACCTGGAGAAGGTGCATCCCACCGACGACCACACCGTGGTCGCCTTCGCGGGAACCGTCGGGCTCGCCGTGGACATGGTGAAGCTCTATCAGGTGGAGCTGACGCATTTCGAGAAGGTGGAGGGCACCTCCATGACGCTCAATGCGAAGGCGAACCGGCTGGCCGGCATGGTCCGGCAGAACCTCGGCCAGGCGATGCAGGGAATGGTCGTGGTGCCGATGCTCGTCGGCTACGACACCGACGCACCCGACGGTCCCCGGGGCCGGATCTTCAGTTTCGACGTCACCGGGGGCCCGTACGAGAAGCGGGACTTCCACGCCGAGGGCTCCGGCTCCCCTTTCGCCCGGGGCGCGCTGAAGAAGCTCTTCCGAGCGGACATGCCCCGCCGTGAGGCCGCGCTCGCGGCCCTGCATGCGCTCTACGACGCGGCGGACGACGACTCGGCCACCGGCGGTCCCGACCTGGGCCGTCGCATCTTTCCCACCGTCTCCGTCATCACCGGGGACGGGTACGAACGGCTCTCCGAGGCGGAGACCGAGGAACTGAGCCGGGAGATGGTCGAGCAGCGCCACCGCCGGCCGGACGGACCGACCGCCGCGCCGTAGCGCGCGGAGCACCGGTGCCCGCGGGGCGGGCGCCGCCGACCTCGTCAAGGTCGCCCTCGCCCTGCGCGACGGAGTCCTCCCGGCCACGCTGCACCACAACGAACCCGCCCCCGGGGGGGGGCGCCTCCCTCCTGCTGCTGGGCGCGGACTCCGCCGAAGAACTCGCCGTCCGGGCCGCCGCCGTGCGCGCCGAGGTGGAGGCGGGCGCGGAGACGGAACTACCGGCCGGGGAGCCCTCCGGGGCACTGCCGCTCGTCCCGCTTCCGCTGCGACGGGACCTCGCGAAGTTCGACCTGGAGATCACGATGGCCGACGTCTCGGACGCCGTGGTCGGCCAGGCCCAGTACAGGCCGTCCTCGGCGGAAAGGGAGACTGCGACGACCTTGCTGGAGCGCTTCCGCTCCTCGCTCCTGCTGGTTCGGCCCGGGCGCCGCTCCCGGCGGCCCGTGCCGTGGACGTCACCGCGTTCCCCTCACGGCCGCCACACGTCCGAACCGGACGCCGCGCGGGTCGCACGAGGGCCGGCAGGTCGTCTCCGGGGTGCCGTCAGACGCGGACCCGGGAGCCCGACGCCCCCGTTCCGGCGGCGCTGACGCCCCCGGGGGTGCCCTCGTCGACGAGGGAGCGGACCCGCTCCCCGGCCTCCGCGACGCGCCGGACGGCGGCGGACCGTGCGGGGACCGCAGCGTCCTCCTCCCGGTCCGGGAGGGCCGCCCGGGCTCCGGGGGCCGTTCGCTCCGCAGCCGGTGCGGGGGCGGCGGGGGGACCGTCCGCGGTCAGCGGGGCGTGCCAGTATCCGACGGGGAGCCCCGTGGCGAGCGTCAGCACACCGGTCACCGCCAGGCGCCGCCACCGTCGGAAGCGGCGGGGCGGGCCGGGGCGCCGTAGGGACGGGGGGCAGGGAACGAAGGGCAACGAAGCCTCTCTCTCCATCCGGGTCCGGCGGGGTGGGACGCTCCCCTCGGCACGGGCGGCCCGCGGGTCCACGTCGAGTCGAGTCCACCACCGGCCCCGCCGCCCCACCAGGCAGGATGACCGGCACGATTGCGGTGCGCGATACTTCTGCCGGACCACCACGCCCGAGCCGGGCACACAGCGGGGGGAGTTCGGGGACATGAGCCGCCCGACCACCGGGGACTTCGGGCAGCGCCTGCGCGAACTGAGGGCGCGCGCCGGCCTCAGCCAGGAACGGCTCGCCCACCAGGCGGGGCTGAGCGTGCGCGCCCTCGCCGACCTGGAACGCGGCCGCACCACGGGGCCGCAGCGTCGGACCGTCGAACTGGTCACCCGCGCACTGGGGTTGGGCGCCGACGAGGCCGCCGACCTGGAAGCCGCCGCTGCCGCCGGACGACCCCGCTCCGCCCCCGGGCCCGCCACGCCCGGGCCGCTGCTCTCCCTGCCCAGGGACACCCACGACTTCACCGCCCGCGGCCACCACCTGACGGATCTGCGGGCCCTGGCCACCGCCGCCGACCCCGCGTATCCGCCCGTCGCCGTCGTCGCGGGCCAACCCGGCCTCGGCAAGACCGCGTTCGCCACCCGCGCGGCGCACCTCCTCGCTCCCCTCTTCCCCGACGGGCGGCTCTGGCTCGACCTGCGCGGCATGGACGCGGAACCCGTCCGCCCGGGCGACGCCCTGGCCCGGCTGCTGCGCGCCCTCGGGGTCGCCGACCGTTCCCAGCCCCGCGAACCGGAGGAACGGGCCGAGCTGTTCCGCTCGCTCGCCGCGGGCCGGCGCCTGCTCGTGGTCCTGGACAACGCCGTCGACGAGCAACAGGTGCGCCCCCTGCTCCCCGGTTCCGGAACCTGCTTCACCGTCGTCACCAGCCGCAACTGCCTCAGCGGCCTCGAAGGGGTGCACCGCGTCGACCTGCCGCTGCTGCGCCGGGAGGAGGCGGTGGAACTCCTGACCCGCATCCTCGGCCCCGAGCGCGTCGAACGGGAGGCGCAGGCCGCCCGGGACCTCGCCGACCTGTGCGGGCACCTGCCGCTGGCCCTCCGCATCGCCGGCCAGCGGCTGGCCGCCCGGCCCCACGAGTCCCTCACCAAGCTCGCCGACCGACTCCGTCGTCAGGAACGCAGACTCGACACCCTCCGCGCCGGCGACCTGCAAGTCCGGGCCGTCTTCGCCCTCTCCTACCACCAACTCGACCCGGTCGCCCGCCTGCTGCTGCGGCGCTGCGCGCTCGCCGCCGGCCCCGACGTCAGCCCCGCGACCGCCGCCCTCCTCGCCGGAGTCCCGCTCGACGACGCGGAACTCCACCTGGAGGCGCTCGCCGACCGCGGACTGCTCCAGACCGCGCCCACGGTCGAGCGGTACCGTTTCCACGACCTCCTGAAGCTGTTCGCCGCCGAACGGACCGCGGCCGAGGACGACCCGGCCACCCGGGACGCCGCGCTGGACCGGACCGCCCGTTGGACGCTGGCCCGGGCCACCGCCGCGGCCCTCCACTTCGACGCCGAACGGCACGCCACCGGAGACCCCGACCCCGCCACCGCCCCGGTCGGCCGCGAGGAGGCCCGCGCGTGGCTGGAAGCGGAACGGGCCCAGTGGCTCGCCGCCCTGCAACGCGCCCGCACCACCGGCGACCACCGGCAGGTCCTCGACGCCGCCGAGGCCATGCACTGGTTCTCCGACCTGACCAAGCACTGGCACCAGTGGGTCGAGGTCTTCGGCCGTGCCGTCGACGCGGCCCGCGCCCTGGAGAGCCGCCAGGAGGAGGCGACCCACCTCAACTACCTCGCCTGGGCCCACAACACCTGCGCCCACGACGCCCGTGCCGCCCTCGACACCGCCCGCTCCGCGCTCGCCGTGGCCCGTGAGTGCGACGACCTCTACCAGACGGGCTGGGCCCTCGTGTACGGCGCCTCCGCCCTGCGCCGCATGGACCGCAACGGCGAGGCCGTGACCTGGCTCCGCGAATCCGTCGACTGCCTCCGCCGCGACCCCTCGTCCCGGGGCCGCCTCGCCGAACTGACGGCCCTCAACGCCCTCGGCATCACCCTGCGCGAACGCGGCCGGGCCGACCAGGCCCTGGACATCCACCGGCGCGGCGTGGACATCTGCACCCGGGGCATCCCGGGACAGGACCCGCACCTCCTCGCCCTCTACCGGGGCGTCACCCTCCAGCACGTCGGCAACGACTACGCCGCCCTCGACCGCTGGCCCGAGGCCGAAGCCCCGCTGCGCCAGTGCCTGGCCATCTTCGAGGAAGCGGACATGCCGGCCTGGAGCGGGCCCGCCGGGCTCGACCTCGGGCGGGTGCTGCGCCGCCTCGACCGCGGCGAGGAGGCCCGGGCCGTGCTGACCTCCGCCCTGGACATCCTCAGCGCGCACCACCACCCCCGGCAGGCCGAAGCCGCCGCCGAGTTGGACGCCTTCGACAGCACCCCCCGCTGACTCCCGTCCCGTCCGTGCGGATCCCGTCCACCGTTGCCGGGTCACTGTGGCGAAGTGCGCTTTTGCCGGCGCGTGGTGACGGGGAGCCTTGGCGGGGGAATGCGGTACGGGTGGCCGGCGGCATAGCCTCGGGCCGTGTGTGACGCGCCCCGGGGACACATGTCGCGCCGCACGCACGGCAGCCCCACCCGTCCCGAACGGAAGGACTTCCATGAGCACGGGCACCCTGCTCGCCATCAGCGATCTGCACGTCGTCTACCAGGAGAACCGCGAACTGACCGAGGCGCTACGACCACGGTCCGACGAGGACTGGCTGATCGTCGCCGGCGACATCGGCGAGAAGTACGCCGACATCGCCTGGACGATCGAGCTGCTGAGCCGCCGGTTCGCCAAGGTCATCTGGGCCCCGGGGAACCACGAACTGTGGACGCACCCGTCCGACCCGGTCCAGCTCCGCGGCCAGGCCCGCTACGACCGCCTGGTGGACCTGTGCCGGGAACACGGCGTGCTCACCCCCGAGTGCACCTACCCGGTGTGGCACGGCGAGACCGGGCCCGTCACCATCGCCCCCCTGTTCCTGCTGTACGACTACTCGTTCCTCGCCCCCGGGGCCACCACCCCCGAGGAGTCGCTGCGCATCGCCCACGAGACCGGCGTGGTCTGCTCCGACGAGGTGTTCCTCCACCCCGACCCCCACCCGGACCGGGCCAGTTGGTGCCGGGCCCGGGTGGAGCTGACCCGGGGCCGTCTGGAGGCCGTGCCGGCCGACCACTCGACCGTGCTGGTCAACCACTACCCGCTGGTGCGCGACCCCACCCGGGTGCTGCACTACCCCGAGTTCGCCCAGTGGTGCGGCACCACCCTGACCGCCGACTGGCACCGGCGGTACCGTGCGGTGGAGATGGTCTACGGGCACCTGCACATCCCCCGGGTGACCTGGCACGACGGGGTGCGGTTCACCGAGGTCTCGGTCGGCTACCCGCGCGAGTGGCGCGGCCGGGCCCAACCCCCCGGCCTGCGCCAGATCCTCCCCGCCCCCGCCCGTGCGGAGGCCAGCCGGTGATCGGGGAACTGCTGCCGCCGTCCGTCGCCACCGCCTGGCGGACCGACGACACCGAGCCGGTCACCCTGTTCCCCGAGGAGGAGGCCTTCATCGCCCGGGCGGTCGACAAGCGCAGACGGGAGTTCTCCACCGTACGGCTGTGCGCCCGGGACGCCCTGTCCCGGCTCGGCCTGCCCAAAACGCCCCTGGTGCCGGGCCGGCGCGGTGCGCCGGCCTGGCCCGAAGGCGTGGTCGGGACCATGACCCACTGCGCCGGGTACCGGGCCGCCGCCCTGGCCCGGGCCACCGAGGTGGTGTCCCTCGGAGCGGACGCCGAACCCGTCGGTCCGCTCCCCGACGGGGTGCTCGACGTGGTGTCGCTGCCCGAGGAGCGCCACCACCTCGCCGCACTCGACGCGTCCCACCCCGATGTGCCCTGGGACCGGGTGCTGTTCAGCGCCAAGGAGAGCGTGTTCAAGACCTGGTACCCGCTGACCCGCAAGGAACTCGACTTCACCGAGGCCGAGGTGCGGTTCGCGCCGGAGTCGGGTGCCTTCACCGCCCGTCTGCTCGTTGCGGGCCCCGTGGTGGGGGAGCGGCGACTGGAGGAGTTCACGGGCCGCTGGCTGGTGCGCGGGGGACTGGTGCTCACCGGGATCGTCGTGCTGCCGGACGGGGCGTGACGCCGTGGGGCGGGCCGCGCACGCGACCCGCCCCGCCTCCCCGGCCCCGCCGCCGCACGGCTTCCGCGGGCGCGGGCGTCGGACTCACCCGTCCGGGGCCGCCGGGTCGGGGGTGACGGGCGGCGGCGTCCAACGGTCCAGCCGCCGGGCGGCGGAGGTGACCCCGTACTCGCCCTTCAACTGCTCCGGGATGGCGTACTGCATCACCCGCCCGCGGGTCAGCGAACTCAGCTCGAAGACCGTGGTGTGGTGACCGAGGCGGTCCAGTGCCCAGGTGGCCAGGGGGGAGCGGTCCTCCAGCGTCTCCAGGACGCCCAGCAGAGCGGGCGCGGACCGCACCGCCGTGTCCCACACCGGCGAACGCGGCACCTCCAGCCAGTCCGCCACGGTCTCCCCGACCAGGAAGCGGACCATCGCCGGGACGACCGGGTCGAACAGGGTGCCGGGCACCACCTCCTCGTACAGGTCGATGAGTTGACGGGTGAGCTTCGCCCCCTCCGGTGACGGACCCATGTGACGACTCATGTAGAGGTCGGAGAAGAGCCGCGCCCGGTGCAGGTCCCCCGGCATGTGCGCCAGGTCGATCCCCAGCATCGCCCCGACCACCCGCCAGGCGTAGAAGTAGGCGTCCGCGCCCTCGTTGGACAGGTGGACACCGAGCCGGTGGAGCGCGTCCAGCACCTGGATGGAGAACATCATCTGCCCGCCGATCATGTCCTCCTGGCAGATCGGCACCCCCGCCCGGGCCACGTCCCAGCGGTCACCCCGACTCAGGTGGTACCGGATCGACGCGTGCAGCAGACGGACCTTCTGCGCGGCCGGAATGAAGCGGCTCCCCGCTTCGAAGGCGTCCGGCTGCATCAGGTAGACGGTGAACTGGCCGGTCTCCGCCATCCGCCGCGAGGGATACTCCAGGGAGTGCGTCGCGCTCAGCAGCTTGGCCACGCGCGGCACCGCGTAGCAGCTCGGCATCGCCGCGAAGGACAACGCCGTCGACACGTGGACGTTGTTGTCGATGAAGAACAGCCGGGCCCGCTCCATCTCCCCCCAGTCGACCCAGGACGGCGGCATCGCCGTCGCCTCCAGGTAGTCCCGGGCCACTGCGGGCAGACCGTCCGGAAGGTCCTGCCCCGCGGTGGTGAACCAGCGCATCAACGTGTTGAAGGCGCCCGTCTCGCCGCGGGCGAACAACTCCTCGACCGTGGCGTCCGCCAGTTCGTCCCCCACCGACCGCAACGCGTCCAGCGAGGCTTCGGTGTACGCGGGGGCGGCGTCCGCCGCGGCCCCCCGGTCTTCACGGGCGCTGTCCATGTGTCGTCTCCCCGGACGGTCGGCGGCCCGGACGGGCCGGATGCGGTGCGCGGTGACGCGCGGTCGTGGCGGGTCGGCACCCCTCAGGACGCCCGGGCCAGGCAGTGGCCCGCCAACGCGTCCAGGGCCTCGGCGCAGTGCGGCGCCAGCAACCCGGTGCGCCGGGCGGCGGCCACCGCCTCGGCCGCCGTCGCGGCCCGCGCCGAGATCAACGCCTCGACCCCGCGCCGCGCCCCGGTCCGCTCGGCGATCTCGCGGTACCGGGCCAACTCGTCCGGCCCCAGGGCCCCGCCACCGGCCAGCAGGACCCCGAGCTCCCGTCGTTCCGCGTCCGTCGCCCCGCGCCGCATCAACGTCGACAGCACCGTCGGCTTCGCCCCGCGCAGGTCGTCGAGGTTGGACTTCCCGGTGGTCCCGGGGCACCCGAAGACGCCCAGCAGGTCGTCCCGCAACTGGAACGCCTCGCCCAGCGGCAGCCCGTAGCGGCTGAACGCCGACACCAGCTCCGGCGGCGCCCCGCCGAGCACGCCCCCGAGGTGCAGCGGGTGCTCCACGGTGTACTTCGCGGTCTTGTAGCGCACGATCTGCAAGGACCGCGCGCAGTCGTCCCCGTCTCCGGCGCGGACCGGGTCGCCGTCCGCGCCGGTGCGCAACACCTCCAGGCACTCCCCGGCCACCAACTCGCGGGCCAGCGTCGCCCACAGGGGGCGGGCCCGCGCCAGATAGGCGCCCGGCAGTCCGCACGCGCCGAACAGCTGGGCGGACCAGGCGATCAGCAGATCGCCCGCCAGGAGCGCCAGCGCCCGTCCGGCGGCGGCCCGGCCGGTGCGCCGGGCACGGACCCCGGCGCGCGGGGCCAGGGCCCGGTGCGCAGTGGGCAGCCCGTGCCGCACCGCACTGCGGTCGATCAGGTCGTCGTGGACGACGGCCGCCGCGTGCACCAACTCCACGGCGGCGGCGGCCCGTACGATTCCGTCGCCGTCCGGTCGCCCGGCCGCCCGCCAACCCCAGTAGTAGAACGCGGCCCGCAGCCGTTTGCCCCGGCCCACGATCGCCCGGAGCTGCTCCCCGAGGGGTTCGAGTTCCGGGTCCACCGCCACCAGCAGGGCCGTCTCGTGCCGGGCGAACTCCTCCAGGGCGGCGTCGACCCGGACCTTGAGCGCCCCCAGGTCGGACGTCGGGGAAACCGGTCCGTGGCGTCCGGCCGCCGCCGGGTCGGTCGCGGTGGTGGCGCCCGCCGTCACCGGGGCCGCCGTTCGGATCCGTCCGCCGTCCGCCCGGCGCCGTCACCGGCCGGGCCCCGGTCGAGCCGCCCCTCGCGCTCCAGTCGGGTGCGGGCCCGTTGGGCCAGGAGCTCCAGGTGCGGGGGAGCGGACACCGCGCGCACCGGATCGAAGCCGCTGGTGCGACCCCGTGCCACCAGGTCCCGCCGCAGGTCCTGTGCCAAGGCCCCCAGATCGGAGCGGGTCAACAACGACCTGACCTGCCGTACGGTCTCCTCGGCCCGTTCCAGTACCAGGTCCACCGCGCCGGCCACCAACAGGACCGCCTCGTCGGCCCGGCGCGCTCGCCGGTCGGCCGCGTCCGACCCGCCCGCACCCGTTGTGGCCCTGCCGTCCTGCGTCATCGCTCAACACCCTCGCGTCTACGGGTCCGCACGCCGTTGCCGCCCCGCCGTGCCCTCCGGTTCCGGGATGCCCACCGGTGGGACGGTCACGCCGGAAGTCCTCCGATCGCGTGACGGTGCGAGGGACGTCCGCTGGTGGAGCGCGTCCTCTGCTAAGGGGAGTCGCCCCCCTCGTCCCCGCGCAGGGCGGCCAGCCGCTCCCGCACCGCGTCGGCCTCCGGGTCCCACAGCTCCTCGAACATCGTGGCGGCCCGCTCCCAGACCTCCTCGGCCCTGGTGGAACGCCCGGTGACCACCAGGGTGTCGCCCAGCCTCACCAGGGTCTCGGCCTCGTGGTAGCGGTCGGCCGAGGACCGGAACAGGTCGACGGCCTCCTCGTAGCAGGCGACGGCCCGGTCGTAGCGGGCCAGGTGGTGGTGGGCGAATCCCAGACTGTCCAGGGTGGCGGCCTGACCGTTGCGGTCACCGGCCTGCCGCTGCCGGTCCAGCGCGCGGGTGCAGTGGTCGATCGCGGCCCGGTAGTCGCCCTGCGCCGCGTGCAGCCACCCCATCGCGTTGAGGGTGCGGGCCTCGCCGTCCCGGTTGCCGCTGAGCCCGTACAGGCGCAGTGCCTCGCGTCCGTGGGCCAGGGCCTCCGACAACCGGCCGCCCATGTAGCAGAGTTCGACGTAGTTGTGCAGCGTCTGGGCCCGCCCGGTGGTCTCGCCCAACCGCTCGTACAGTTCCAGGGCCCGCCGCAGCGACTGCTCGGCGGTGTCGAGGGAACCGAGCCGGGCGTCGGCCCGGGCGAGCAGCCGACGGGCCATGGCCTCGCCCACCCGGTCCTCGGACCGCTCGGCGGCGGCCAGCGCCGTCTGCTGGACCGTGCGCTGGTCCTGCCACAGCCCGAGCGGAGCCAGGTAGGCGGTGAGCGCCCAGGCGAGCTGCCAGCTGTACGTCTCGAAGCCGCACGCCGCGGCCTGCGTCACCGTCCGCAGCAGCACCCGGCGCTCGGCCGCGAACCACGCGAGGGCGGTGTCGGCGTCCCGGGCGCGGTCGCCGTCGTTCGACGGCAGCGCGGGAACGGGCACGACGGCCGGCCACTGCGGCTGCACCAGCACGGCCGCGGCGTGCGCACGGTGCAGACAGTGGTCGTAGAACCGTTCCCGGGCCCGGAGCACCTCGGGGGGTGGTTCCTCGGCCCGGACCAGGGCCGCCGCGTAGGTGCGCAGCAGGTCGTGGAAGAGGTAGCGGCCGGGGAGGTGCTCGGTGAGCAGGTGCAGCCGGGTCAGCTCCCGCAGGAGGGGTCTGACGGAGCGCGTCGGGGCGCCGGCCAGCGCGGCTGCCGCGGCCAGGGTCAGATCGGGTCCCGGGTGCAGCCCGAGCAGCCGGAACAGCCGGGCCGCCGCTTCGGAGAGTGCCAGATAGGACCAGGCCAGCACCCGCTGCGCGTCACTGTCCTCCAGCACGTCCAACAGGGCGTCGGTGGGGCGGAGTTCCGCGGCGAAGGCGTGCAGGGGGAACGAGGGGTGGTCGGCCACCCGGGCGGCCACGACGGCGAGCGCGAGGGGCAGCCGCCCGGTCAGGGCCACGATGTCCGCGGCGGCGTCCGGTTCGGCCGCCACCCGCGGGCCCAGCCGGCGGGCCAGCATGAGGGCCGACTCCTCGGTGCTCAGCACTTCGAGGGTCAGTGCGCGCGCCCCCTCGGAGGCCACCAGCCCCTGGAGCCGGTTGCGGCTGGTGACGACCACCACGCTCTCCCCGGCGCCGGGCAGCAGCGGCCGCACGTGGGCGGAGTCCCGGGCGTTGTCCAGCACCACCAGCATCCGGCGGGAGGCCAGGAGGCTGCGGTACAGGCCCGCCCTGGCCTGCGTTCCGGACGGCACCCGGGCCTGCGGCACGCCCAGGGCCTGGACGAAGCCCTGGAGGGCGTCGGCGGCGGACACCGCTCCGCTCTCGTCGAACCCCCGGAGGTCCACGTGGAGTTGCCCGTCCGGGAACCGGTCGGCGACCCGATGGGCCCAGTGCAGGGCGAGGGTCGTCTTGCCGACGCCGGCCATCCCCGAGACGGCGGTGATCACGACGCCCGGGGCCTGGCCGTCGACGCGGTCCAGTCCGGCGTCGAGTGCGGCCAGGGCGTCCTTGCGGCCGACGAAGTCGGCTGTGGAGAGCGGGAGTTGTCGGGGCCTGGGCGGCTGCGGCGGGGAGTCCCCGCCGGCCGTGGTCGCCCGCTGCCGCAGGACGTCCTCGTGGACCCGGGCGAGTTCGGGTCCGGGCTCCAGGCCGGTCTCCCGGACCAGTGCGTCGCGCACCGTGCGGTACGCCTCCAGTGCTCCCCGCACGTCGCCCACCCGGTGCAGGCCGAGCACCAGATGGGCCCAGGCCCGTTGCCGCAGCGGATGGAGCGCCACCAGCCTGCGCATCCGCAGCACCGCCTGGGAGGGGTCCCCCTCCGCGAGGAGCGCCTGGGCGTGCTCCTCCTCGGTGTGGCACCGGCTCTCCTCCAGGCCCCTGGCCCAGGCGGCCAGGACGTCCGGCAGCACGAGTCCTTCCAGGACCCGGCCGCGCCACATCGCGAGCGCCCGGGCCAACTCCTCGCGGGCCAGCGCGGAATCGCCGGCGGCCAGGGCGCGCCGGCCGCGGTGGGCGGCCTCGTCGAAGCGTTCCACGTCCGTGCCCCCCGGGGGGACCCGGAGCAGATAGCCGCCCCGGGTGGTCGGCATCCCCTCCCAGGGCCCGTCCCCGCCCAGGGCGCCGCGCAACCCCCCTGCGTAGGTGCGCAGGTTGGCGGCGGCGGACGCCGGCGGGTCCTCGCCCCACAGCGCGGTCACCAGGACGCCGGTCGGCACCGTCTCCGAGGGGCGGCTGAGCAGGGTGGCCAGCAGCAGGCGCTGTTTGATCGAGCCGAGGGCGAGGCGTCGTCCGTCGAGGGTGACCTCCAGGGGTCCGAGGAGAGCGAAGTGCACCGTCACCACCAAGTCGCGAGAGCGGGGCCACGACAGGGGCCGTACGACGCCGAGTTGTGCCCTTGTCGTGCGCGCATTGTGCGCAGGTCAGCCTAACCTTCCGGCTGTTGTGGACAACCTCTCGGCAAGGAGTATGTGATGCGCAAGTCCCGAATGGCCGTGCAGGCGGCGGTGACCGCGGTGGGCCTCGTCGGTTCGCTGGCGGTTTCGGCGTCGCCCGCGGCGGCGGCCACCACCGCCCCGTCCTGCATCAGTCGGATGGTCACCGCGACCACCGACGGCTTCGACGTCCTGCTCACCAACAGGTGCTCCGGCACCCGTTCGGTGAAGGTGGTGGTCTCCCTGGCCCCCGACAGCCCCTGTTACCGGCTGGCGCGCGGTGCGAACACGCTGTACGTCTACTCCGGGATCTTCGGGAACTACGAGCGCACGGTCAACTGCTGACGTCCGGCCGGCCCCTCGGTCGCCGGGGTGCCTGACGGCTCCGAGGGCTCGCTCCCGGGACGGACCGTGACGCGCGCCACGGTCCGCCCCGGGAACCGCGGGGCCCGTCCGCGCGACCGCTGTCAGCGGCACGGCGGGCGGGGAGAGGCGGTCGGGACGTGGGCGCAGGCGGTACGGGACGGACGGCGGACGGCGGCGGGCGGGCGGTGACGGCGCTGCTGACCGCGGCGATGGCGCTGTCCATGCTGCAACTGTTCCTGTTGGGCGCGCTGGGGCCCCGGCTGGTCGAGGAACTCGACCTGTCCGTGGCGGTGTTGGGGTTCACCACGACACTGGGCTTCGGGGTGGCCGCGCTGCTGTCGCCGACGAGCGGTCGGCTGGTGGACCGGATCGGGCCGCGCCGGGCGTTGGTGGCCTCCGCGCTGGTCACCGCCGTCGCCCTGGCGCTGATCGCGATGGCACCGGGGGCGGGGCTGCTGCTGGGTGCCGTGGCGCTCGGCGGGCTGCCGCAGGCCCTGGCCAACCCGGCCACCAACAAGGCCGTCCTCGCGCTCGTCGCTCCCGCCCGGCGGGCGGGCGTCACCGGGGTCAAGCAGTCGGGCGTTCAACTCGGCGCGTTCGCAGCCGGGTTGCCCTTGGCCGTGCTGGCCTCGTCGGTGGGGTGGCGGGGCGCGGTGTGGACGGCCGCGGCGGTGGCCGTCCTGGTGGCCGGCTGGGCCGCCCGGACCCTCCCGTCCGACCCTCCGCCGCCCGCTGCTGCCGGGGGTCCGGGGCGCCCGCGCGGACACGTGGCGCACCTCGCGGTCTTCTCCGTCTTCCTGGGGTGCGGGATCGCCTCGGTCAACACCTACGTGACGCTCTTCGGCGACCACCGCCTGCACCTGGGGCCGACGGCCGCCGCGACGCTGGTCGCCGTCCTCGGGGCGGCGGGGATCGCGGGGCGGGTGGGTTGGTCGAGGGCCGCGCGGCCCGGGCGGGCGCCCTGGCTGCCGGGGGGCCTGGCGGTGGGGGCGGTCGCCGCGGCCCTGTTGCTCGTGGCGTCGGTGCGGGTCGAGTGGCTGGTGTGGCCGGCCGTGGTCGCGGTGGGGGTGTTCGCCGTCTCCGGCAATGCGGTGTCCATGGTGCTGGTGGTGCAGCGGGCGGTGCCGGGGCGGGCCGGACAGGACTCGGCGTGGGTGGCCGCGGGGTTCTTCGCCGGCTTCGCGCTCGGCCCGCCGCTCGTGGGCGCGCTGGCCGAACGGGGCCGTTACGGGGCCGGTTGGGCGGTGGTGGCGGTCGAGTTCGCGGTGGCCGCCGCGGTGGCGTACGCCTGGGCGGTGCGCGACCGGCGCACCGCGCGGACGTCCGGGTGAGCGCCGCGGCGCGGGCCGACCGGGCCCTGACGGCGGTCCTGGAGCGGGTGGCCGGCACCCGGGCGGAGGTGGGCGAGCGGTTCCCGCTGTACGCCGACCCGGAGACCGGGCGGTGGACGACGACCCGCCGCGGCTCGTGGACCGGGGGCTTCTGGGCCGGGCTGCTGTGGCTGCGGGCCCGGTGGACGGGGGCTGCCGAGGACCGGGCGGCGGCCTCGGCCGCCGTGCACCGGCTCGCCCCCTGGGTGTCCGCCGACACGGCGACCCGTGGTCTCGTCCTCTGGTACGGCACCGCCCTCGCCGGGGCGGACCCGGGGGCGGCGGCGCTGCGCGAACGGGCGGCGCGGGCCTGCCTGGAGGCGTGGGACCCGGTGCTCGGGACCGTGCCCTGGGGCGCGGCCCTGGGCGGGGAGCGGGCACTGGCGAGGGTCGACGGGGTCCCCGGCACGGTGCCCCTGCTGGCTGCGGCGGGCCCGGCCGGCAGCCGGGCGGCGGGGGCGCATCTCCACCGTCACCTCGACCTCTGTCTCGGCGATGCGGGGGCACCCCTGGTGCCGGCCTGGCGGCACACCGCCGCCGGATGGCGCCCGGAGGGCGCACCGGCGCCGGGCTGGAGCCGGGGCCGGGCCTGGCTGTTGCTGGCGGTCGCCGATGCCCTCGCCCGTCCGGAGGTCGAGCGGTGGCGGCCCGAGGTGCTGGCCTCGGCGGCGGACCGGTTGACGGCCGGGCCCGGGCCGCTCGTGCCGCCGGCGGACGAGGGGCGGCCCGCGGGCCCGCTGGACACCTCCGCCGCGGCGATCACCGCGGTGGCGCTGCTCAAGCTCGCCCGGCGGCCGGGGCCCGGTGCGCGGCGGCACGAGCGGCGGGCCGGCGCCGTCCTGGACCGGTTGGTGTCCGCGCACCTGAGCGGGGCGGCCGACGGCCGGCCGGCCGGGATGCTGCTGGACGGCTGCTACGACCTGGAGCGAGGTACTGCGATGCGGCACGAACTGGTGTGGGGCGACTTCTTCCTGGCGCTCGGGTTGGCGGTCCGGGCGGGACTGGTCGACCCCGGGGAGGCGTAGCCCCTATTTCGTCACCTTGACGAGAATGATCGGAACCCTTTAGTGTCGAGGAGACGAAAAGGGGTCCCCATGGCCGACATCACCAGGCGCCTCGGCTGGCGCCACCTGCGCTCCGCTCCCACCACGCACATCCGTCACCACCGGAGCGGGCGCCTGGTCCACGACGGACCCGGACTCGGCTTCTGGTACCGGCCGCTCACCGCGGCGCTCTCCGAGATCCCCGTCGACGACCGGGAGGAGTCCATGGCCTTCCACGCCCGCACCGCCGACTTCCAGGACGTCACCGTGCAGGCGACCGTCACCTACCGGATCGGCGACCCCGCCCTCGCCGCCGAACGGCTCGACTTCTCCATCGACCCCGACACCGGCGTCTGGCGCGGCTCGCCCCTGGAACAACTCTCCACCCTGCTCTCCGAAACGGCCCAACAGCACGCGCTCGCCGTGCTGGCCCGCACCCCCCTCGCCGACGCCCTCACGGACGGTGTGGCCGCGGTGCGGGACCGGGTGACCGCCGGCCTGGGCGGCGAACCCCGGCTCGCCGCCACCGGACTGCACGTGGTCGGAGTGCGGGTGGTCGCCGTCCGCCCCGAACCCGAGGTCGAACGCGCCCTGCGCACCCCCACCCGTGAACGCGTCCAGCAGGAAGCCGACCGGGCCACCTACGAACGCCGCGCGGTCGCCGTCGAACGCGAACGCGCCATCGCCGAGAACGAGTTGGCCAGCAAGATCGAACTCGCCCGACAGGAGGAACGCCTGGTCGAACAGCGCGGCGCCAACGCCCGCCGGGAGGCCGAGGAACGGGCCGCCGCCGACGCGATCCGCGCCGAGGCCGAGGCCGCCCGCACCGTCCGACTGGCCAAGGCGCAGGCCGAGGCGGCCCGGGAGGCCGGCGAGGCCCGGGCCCGGGCGGAGGCCGCCTGGCTCAAGGTGCACGCCGAGACGGACCCCACGACCCTGCACGCCCTCACCGCGGCCCGACTCGCCGAGAACCTGCCGCGCATCGACCACCTGACCGTCTCCCCGGACGTGCTCACCGGCCTGCTGGAACGCCTGGGCCGCCCGCCCGCCGACCCGCGCCCCGCACCCGCCCCGGGCGGCGCGGAATGAGCCTGGCCCCACGGGCCGTCCTGGTCCACCGCACCACCGAGTACGAGGAACTGCTCGCCCGGCACGGCACCCCCGGACAGGCGGCCTTCTTCCTCACCTCGCGCGGCCGCGACCTCGAACCGGTCGCCGCCCGCCACGCCCGGGCCCGCCGCACCCTCGCCGCGGTCGAGGCGGCCGTCCCCCTCCACTGGCGCCGGGCCCGGGTCGAACGCGGCGACCTCGACCGGTTCCTCTTCGGCCCGGAGGACGTCGTGGTGGTGGTCGGCGCGGACGGACTCGTCGCCAACACCGCCAAGTACCTCGGCGGACAGCCCGTGGTGGGGGTGGACCCCGAACCGGGACGCGGACTCGGCGTCCTGGTGCGCCACCGCCCCGCCGACACGGCGAAGCTGCTCGCCGCGGCCGTCCGTCCCGGCGCCGCCTTCGACGAACTGACCATGGTGGAGGCGGTCGCCGACGACACCCAGCGCATCCGCGCCCTCAACGAGGTCTACCTGGGCGCCCCGGGCCACCAGACCGCCCGCTACCGACTGGCCACCGGCACCCGCCCCGAGCGCCCCGCGCACGAGGAGGCCCAGGCGTCCTCCGGGGTCCTCGTGGGCACCGGCACCGGAGCCACCGGCTGGCTGCGCTCCCTGTGGCGGGAACGCTCCGGCCCGCCCGCCCTGCCCGCCCCCGCCGACCCCCGACTCCTCTGGTTCGTCCGCGAGGCGTGGCCCTCGCCCACCACCGGCACCACCCTCGTCCAGGGCGCCCTCACCACCGGAGAACACCTGCACCTGATGGTCGAGTCGGACCGGCTCGTCGCCTTCGGCGACGGGGTCGAGAGCGACGCCCTCGAACTGACCTGGGGCCAGACGGTCCGGGTGGGCCTGGCGGACCTGCGGTTGCGGCTCCTCGTCTAACCCCGGCTGCCGGGGACCGCCGGCGCCCCCTCGTACCCGCGCAGCACCCGGCGCGCCACCGAGGTGACGTGCAGCTCGTCGGGGCCGTCGAGCACCCGGGCCGCCCGCCCGGTGCGCAGCAACGCGGGCAGGGCCGTGTCCGGCCCCAACCCGGCCGCTCCGTACACCTGCACCGCCGCATCGGCCACCCGGTGCAGGGTCCGCGCCGCCGCCACCTTCGCCAAGCCGACCTCGGTGCGCGCGTCCCGGCCCGCCTCGACCAGCGCCACCGCCTCGTACACCAACGGCCTGGTGGTCCGCAGCGCCAACAGCGACTCGAACACGTGCTGCTGGACGAGTTGGTGATCGGCCAGCCGGCCCCGGGAACCCGTGCGGGACACCGCCCGCCGGCACAACAGGTCGAAGGCGCGTCGGGCCTGCCCCAGCCAGCGCAGACAGCGCAGGGTCCGCCCGAGCTGGAGCCGCTCCCCGGCAACCTCCAGACCCCGCCCCGGCTCCCCGACCAGATGGTCGGCCGGCACCACGACCCCGTCCAGCGCGATCTCGCCCTGACCCGCGGCGCCCAGCACCCCCAGCTCCCGCACCACCCGGAAGCCGGGCGAGCCGGTGGGCACCAGCAGCAGCGACAGCCCGTCCCGGTCGCCGGGAGCCCCGTGGGTGCGGGCGAGCACCGTCACCAGGTCCGCGCCCACCACCCCGGACACGAACCACTTGCGCCCGCTCACCCGCCACCCCCCGTCCGCCTGCCGCACCGCACGGGTCGCGGTGCCGTACGGATCGGTGCCCGGCACGTCCGGCTCCGTCATCGCGTACGCGGCGTGCACCTCCCCGGCCACCAGAGGCCCCAGGTACCGTTCGCGGACCGCGCGCGGAGCGTGCCGGCCCAGCATCCGCACGTCCAGCAGGGTGGCGGAACCCAGGGCCGCCGGACCGTGGTCACTGGCGCCCTCCGCCTCCGCCAGCTCCGCGTACGCGCCGAACGACAGCCCGCCGCCCCCCAGTTCCGCCGGCAACGGCAAGGCCCACAGCCCCGCCTCCCGCGCCGCGCCGCGCAGCCGGGCCAACGCCTCGGCCGCGGCCGGACCGCCGGCGTCCAGCAGCGGCTCCTGCGGCACCACCCGCCCGCGCACGAAGCGCTCGACCTCCCCCCGCAACCGCTCCGCCCCCGACTCCTCCGGATCGCCCGTGCGTGTCATCTCTCTCCTCCGCCCCCGGGAACTCGGGGGAACACCCGTCCGACTGCCTCTCGGTGGAACGGGTCGGGCGCGAGCCCCTTCCGGTTCCCCGCGGGCGACGTTTCCCACGGCGTCCCCGCGCGACCGACCACGGTCCCGGCCCCGGCCGGGTCCGGAGAGGAGTTCCCGATGACGCCACGCGTCGCCACCCCGGCGACCCGCCCCCTGGACGCGCTCCGCTTCACGACCGGTGGGCCCCCGCAGCTCACCGCCCTCGTCACCGACCACCTGCGCCTGCTCGGCGCCCGCCCCGAGCCCGTCCCCGCGCCCCCCGGGGCCGAGGGCCGCGTGCACCTCTCGGGCGACGGAGTAACGCCCGTGGACGCCCGCATCCGGTGGGCGCCGCCGGGCGGCGAACTCGTCGACGAGGCCACCGTGCAGGCCGCCACCGGAGTGATGGCCGTGCACGGCCGTCGCCACGGCACCCCGCGCGGCCTCGCCGTCGACTGGGTGTCCACCACCACCGGCGTCCTCACCGTGCAGGGGCTGCTGGCGGCGCTCCTCGCCCGGGCCCGGGGCGGCACCGTCGAACGGGTCACCACCCGCGCCGACCACGCCGCACTGCTCACCGTCTCCCAGTACCTCGCCGCCGCCGGCGCCACCGAGGCGGAAGCCGTCGAACCGGCGCCCGGCGGCCCCCCGTTCACCTCCGCGGACGGCGTCCTCTTCGAACTGGAGACCCTCGACCCCGGCGACTGGGCCGCGTTCTGGCGGGCCCTGGACGCCCCCGCCGACGCGATCCGCACCGGCTGGCTCCCCTTCCAGTTCCGCTACGCCACCGGCTGCGCCCCCTTCCCGCCCGCCCTCCACCGCACGACCCGGGCCCACGGCTTCGCCGCCGTCCGGCGGGCCGCCGCCACCACCGGCGTCGACGTGTGCCGGCTGCACACCCTCGCCGAACGCGCCGCGGAGCACGACGGCGCCGCCCCCTGGGCCCTCACCCCGCTGGACGCCGGACGGCCGCACCCCCTCGCCCGGCCCGCCCCCGCCGCGGCACCGGAGCGGCCACTGGCCGGGCTGACCGTGCTGGAGGCCGGCCGCCGCATCCAGGCCCCGCTGGCCGCACACCTGTTGGGCCTGCTGGGCGCGGACGTCGTCCGCATCGAGCCACCGGGCGGCGACCCGCTGCGCGGCATGCCCCCCACCTGCGCGGGCACCTCGGCCCGCTGGCTCGCCCTCAACCGCGGCAAGCGGGCCGTCCGGATCGACATCAAGGACCCCGCCGACCGGGCGCGGCTGTGCGAACTGGCCGCCGGGGCCGATGTGTTCCTCCACAACTGGGCCCCAGGCAAGGCCGCCCAGCTGGGCCTGGACGCGCCCGACCTCGCCCGGGTCAACCCGGCCCTGGTGTACGCCTACACCGGCGGCTGGGCGGACCGCCTCGCCGACGCCCCGATGGGCACCGACTTCATGGTCCAGGCCCGCACCGGGGTCGGCGAGGCGGCCCGCCCCGCGGACGAACCCCCGGCGCCCAGCCTGCTGACCCTGCTGGACGTCCTCGGGGGACTCCTCGGCGCCGAAGCCGTCCTCGCCGGCCTCCTGCTGCGGGAACGCTCCGGGCACGGGGTGCGCGTGGACTCCTCCCTCCTCGGCGCCGCCGACACCCTGACCGCCCCCGCCCTGCGCCGGGTCGCCGCCGGCGAGGCCCCCCGGAGCCCCGCGGGCTTCCGCCGTCCCCTGCGCACCGCGGACGGCTGGGTGGCCCCCGCCGACGCGGGCGCCGCCGCCGCGGCCCGCCACGACCTGGGCCGGCTCACCACCGAGGCGGCCCTGGCCCGCCTGCACGCCCACGGCCTGGGCGCGACCCGGGTCACCACCGACCTCACCGACCCGGCCCACGACCCCCGCCTGCCCGGCGCGATCAGCCGGGACGCCCACGGCGCCCCCACCGTCGTCGCACCCTGGAGCTTCGCATGAGCCTCGACCTGACCGACCTGCTGCCCGCCGCCCTCCGCCGCTCCTGGGCAGCCGACGGCTCCACCCCCGACCTCGACCTGTACGGCCTCTACCGGGCCCGGACGATCGCCGACCCCCACCGCACGGCCGTCATCGACGCCAAGGGGCCGCTCTGCTACACCGCACTGGACCGCAGGGCCCGCGCGCTGGCCGCCGGACTCAGACACCTCGGCATCGCACCGGGCGAGGTGGTCGGCGTCCAACTCCCCGCCCGGCGCAGCGCGGTCGTCGTCGACCTGGCGCTGGCCGCGCTCGGCGCGGTGGCCCTGCCCTTCCCGGTGGGCCGGGGCGGCCGTGAGGCCGAGTCCCTGTTGCGGCGCTCCCGCGCCGTCGCCGTCATCGCGACGACCCAGCACCGGGGCGCCCGGCACGCCGAGGAACTGCGGGACCTCGCGCCCCGGCTGCCGGAGTTGCGCCAGGTCATCGCCGAGGGCGTGCGGACGCCACCCGAGGGCACGCTGGCGCTGTCGCAGCTGATGCGCACCGACGCCACCGACTTCGTCCCCCACCGCTCCGACCCGGACGCCGCGGCCCGCATCCTGGTCTCCTCCGGGTCCGAGGCCGAACCCAAGATGGTCGCCTACTCCGCCAACGCCCTCGCCGGCGGGCGCGGCAACTTCCTCGCCTCCCTCATCCCGGACGGCACCCCGCCGCGCTGCCTCTTCCTGGTCCCGCTGGCCTCCGCCTTCGGCTCCAACGCCACCGCCGTCACCCTGGCCCGGCACGGCGGCACCCTGGTCCTGCTGGACCACTTCACCCCCGCCGCGGCCCTCGCGGCGATCCGGGACCACCGGCCGACCCACGTGTTCGGCGTGCCCACCGCGGTACGGATGATGCTCGACCACCTCGCCGGCGAACTGGCCGGGACGGGCGGGGACGGGCACCGGCTGCCGCCGCCCACGGCGCTGGTCCTCGGCGGCGCCCCCCTGGACGGGGCCACCGCCACCGCCGCGGCCGAGGCGTTCGGCTGTCCGGTCGTCAACCTGTACGGTTCCGCGGACGGCGTCAACTGCCACACCGGTCTGGAGCACCGCACCCCGCCCACCGCCGCCACCGGGGTGGTCGCGGGCCGTCCCGACCCGCGGGTGGCCGACATCCGGATCGTCGACCCGCAGACCCACGAGCCGCTGCCCGCTGGCCGGACCGGGGAGATCGTGGCCCGCGGACCGATGACCCCGCTCCGCTACGTCGGAGCGCCCGAACTCGACGCCCGCTACCGCACCGCCGAGGGCTGGGTGCGCACCGGTGACCTCGGCTTCCTGGACGAGGAGGGCCTGCTGCACCTCGTCGGGCGGCTCAAGGACGTCGTCATCCGAGGTGGCGCCAACATCAGCCCCGCCGAGGTGGAACGCGAGCTGCGCGGCCACCCGCAGGTGCGCGACCTGGTGTGCGTGGGCGTCCCCGACCCCCTGATGGGGGAGCGGCTCGCGGTGTGCGTGGTCCCCGCGCCCGGCCCGGCGCCCACCCTCGACTCGCTCGGCCGGCACCTCGCCGGGCGGGGCGTCGACCGGCCCAAGCACCCCGAGCGGCTGCTGCTGGTCGACGAACTGCCCCTGACCCCGGCCGGGAAGGTCGACCGCGCGGCCCTGCGCGCCCTCCTGGCGTCCGGCACGTCGGCGGAGGAGCAGCCGGACCCGGTGTCCGCCTGACGGCACCGCCCCCGGTCGCGGAGGGTGCGGCCGGGGGCGGGACGGGGCGGGGTCAGGAGGCGGTCATGGCCTTGCTCAGGGCGGTCGCGGCGTCCTCGTACACCGCCAGCAGGTCGAGGTCCCGGTCGGGGTAGTTGACGACGTCCACCTGCCGGGCGTCCGTGCCGGGCAGCACCTCGCCGGTGGTCATGTGCGCGTTGTCGAGGACGAGGGCCGGCTCGTGGGCCGACAGTCGGGAGAGCTGCTCGGGCGTCACCGCCTCGGGCCCGAAGGCGCCGACGGTACGGGCTCCCGCGAGCTTCGCCGCCCAGGTGGTGAACACCTGGCTGACCACCTCCGGCCGCTTCCCGTCCGGCCAGTCGGCCTTGAGCTCCTTCTCCAGCCGCGCGTAGTGGGCGTCGAACCGCTTCCGCCAGTCGGCGGCGGCGTCCTCGGTGCCGAAGAGCGCGGCCAGCCGCTTCACCTCGGCCCGCACCTTCGCGGCGTCGTTGTCCAGGCCGACCTCGACCAGCTCGGCCTGCGACCCGGCCGCGTCCTTGATCTGCTCCGCGTACGGCTCGAAGGGCGCGTACAGCACGAAGTCCGCCGCCGCCACGGTCGTCAGGTCGGAGGGCTTGGGCTCGTAGTCGGGTGCGTGCCCCGTCGACGGGGGGACGAGCACCTTGACGTCCTTGGCCCCCGCAGCCCGGGCGAAGGCGCCCTCCCAGGTGGTGGTGGCCACCACCGTCACCGTTCCCGGATCGCCCTCGCCCGCGGTCTCCTCCCGGCCGCATCCGCCGAGCGCGAGGGCGGCCGTGCTCAGTGCGAGGAGTGCGGTGAGCGCGCGACGGGCCCGCCGGGGGCGGGGGACTGCGGGGACTGCGGGGGGACGGACGCCGATGCGCGCCATGAGCGGGTGCTCCGTTCGGGGAGGAGGTGGACGGCGAGGACGACGGCCCCCGCGGTCAGGACGAGGACCGGGCCGGGCGGCCAGTCCAGCCGGAGGGCCACGAGGAACCCCGTGGCGTTGACGGCGACGCCGATGCCCACCGCCCAGCACACGATGGAGCGCAGCGAGGTGCCCAGCCGACGGGCGGCCAGCGCGGGCAGCAGGGTCAGCGCGTCGACCAGCAGGGCGCCGGTGAGCGTGATCGCCCCGGCGACGGACACCGCTACCAGCATCAGCAGCGCCAGGGTCAGCGCCCCCACGGGGACGCCGGAGCACTGCGCCAGCTCGCGGTCGTGCAGCAGCAGCGCCAGGTCGCGCCGGCGCCACCAGAACAGGGCGGGCACCACCACCGCGAGCGCCCCCAGCACGACCAGGTCGACCGTGCCCACCGAGAGGATCGAACCCCACAACAGGGCGAAGGCGCCCGAGGCGTTGACCCCGGAGACTGCGAGCAGCAGCAGGGCCGCCGCGATCGCCAGGCTCATCAGCAGCCCCATCGCACCGGACAGCCCGCTCGGGGTGCGGGCGAGCGGTGCGACCCCGGCCCCGGACAGGGCGCAGGCGACCAGGGCGCAGCCCATCGGGTCCAGTCCGGTGGCGAGGCCCACGGCGATGCCCAGCAGGGCGACGTGCATCATCGCGAACCGCACCGGCATGATGTCGAGCCCGACGATGACCACGCCGATCACCGGCAGGCCCACCGCGGCCAACAGCAGGGCGAATCCGGCCCGTTGCACGGGAACGAGTTGGAGCAGGGCGCCCACGTCGGCCGCGAGGTTCACCGCACCTCCCGCAGCTGTCCGGCCGCCATCTCCAGCACCCGGTCGCAGCGGGCCGCGAGGGAGCGGTCGTGGGTGACCACGACCAGGGTCACCGGCAGGGTGGTGAGCACCTCGGCGGCGTCCTCCTGACCGGCGAAGTCGAGGGCGGCGGTGGGCTCGTCGGCGAGCAGCACCCGGGCGCCCGCCGCGACGCATCCGATGGCGCGGGCCAGGTACATCCGCTGCAACTGGCCGCCGGACAGGGTGTGCAGGGGCCGTCCGGTCAGCGATCCGACCCCGAGCCGGCGGGCGCCCTCCGCGGCCTCGGAGGGCGCCTCGCTGCTCGCGAGGAGTTCCTCGCCGAGCAGGGGGAAGCGGCCGGCGGCGGGCTTCTGCGGGATCCAGGCACAACTGCGGCGTCGCCAGGCCCAGTCGGAGGCGGTCCGCGCGTCCCGGCCGCCCACGGTGACGCTGCCGGTCATCTGACGGTGCAGTCCGAGCACGGCCCGCAGCAGGGTCGTCTTGCCCGATCCGTTGGTTCCGGTCAGGGCGACCCGTTCGCCCGCCCCGATCTCCAGATCGACGTCCGTCACCACGGCCACGCGCCCGTGGCGGCACGTCACCTTCCGCATCCGCAGTTCGAGTCCCCGCACCGACCGTCCTTCCGCTCGCCCCCGGTCCGGGCGGCCGGGGCGCAGACCGCATCTCCAGGGGAAGTGGTCGGGCGGCGGGCCGGGTTGGTTCCCGGGTCCTTCGCGGCGGCTCCGGTGCGTTCCCGGGAGGGGCCGGCCGACGGCGTGCTCAGTGGCCGGTGTGCGGGGCGGGGTGTCCGGGCGGGTGCTCCGCTCCGGGGTCGGTGCCCTCGACGGGGGAGGGGCCGTCGGTGCCGGTGCGGGCGGGGTGGACCGAGGGGCCCACCGGGTCCACGGCGGAGCCGATCGCCCGGCCGGCGGAGAACACCGCACCGAGCAGCAGCAGGAAGGCCAGGACCGTGCGGTACGGGGCCCGGCGCGGGGCGTCCGAGGGACGGGGCTCTGGCATCGCCGCTCCTGGAGGGGGAAGAGGGGAAGGGAAAGAAGTGCAGCCGCGTCGAGCGGAAGGCGGTGGCGCGGGGCGGCCCGTCCATGGTGGCACCGCCGCGGTGGTGGTGAGGGGGGCCGTCCGTCCCCCGTCGATGTGAGGAATGTCGCCCACCGGGCAGGGGAACCCACCGGAGCCGTCCCGCGACCTGATGGTGGGAGCCGTTGCGGTCGAACCGTCCGCCCCGCTCGGTACCGGCCCCCCCCGGGCGGTGGTGACGCGGCGTGCACCCGTCGGTGGACCGCCCCGTGAAGTTCCCTCATGGGGCACACTCTTCCGGCCGACTTGTCCAAACGTTTTCGGCCATCAGTGGTCTGTACCCCTGACGTCGCCGGAGCGTTCGGATGTCGGACGACTTCCCATGAGGGGAATGTGTCCCTCCGGTTCTTTCCGGGCGAACTGGCCGAATGGTGTCGCTCTCCGCCGCGGGCGCCCCGAATCCTTCGCGGATTCTTCACCACGGCGATCATCCCGATGGCGGTCCCGGGTGCCGGCGAGGTGTGCCGGAAGGTGGCCGGACATGGCAGCCCGTCCGCATATGACGCTCTGTCATGTTGCGTCGAACGCTTCGGATATGGAGAAATGGAGCGGCTCTCTTGCTTGGCGGAAAGGGGTGTTGGAGGCACGTGTGAGTCGACGCCTGTGCGCGTTGCTGACGCCCCGTCATATCCCTTTAGGGAGGGGCGAATCACCCGGTGCGACAGTGACCGGTCCGGCACGGAAAGTGGTGTGCAGGACGTGCTGGCACTTGCGTACGGGATGTGCCTCGCTGATACAGTGTGTGATCTTCACAGTGGGCTGACGGTGCATCAGAAGCACCAAGGGGGAGTCAGCCGAACGGGCCCCGTCCCGGAGAAACGTTCTCCGGCCCGGACGGCGCACCCCGTGACCTCGGGTCACGGCTGCGCCCCGGCTGGAGGAAAGCGACCGTTTCCACCGGAATGCCACTCGAAGAGAGTCTCATGACGTCATTTGTGCAGGACCCTTTCTTCTGGGTCCTGATCGCCGTGGTAGTGGCCGCCTCGGGCGGAGTGCTGCGCGCACGGCAAACCAACATCGGTCTGCGCAGACGCAACGCGAACCTCGCCGCGGAGAACGAGGCGCTGCTCCACCAGCGCAACGAACTCGGCGCGGCGCACAGCGGCCTGCGCAACCAACACATCAACGAACTCGCGGAGGTCCGCAAGGACGCGGAGGAGGAGACCAAAGCGGTGCTGAAGGCGGCGATGCGCACCCTTCAGAGCCTCGCCGACGAGCAGCAGATCGTCATCGACAAGGTCCAGAAGAAGTACGGCGACGACGGGTCGATGCTCGCCGACCTCATGGCCATCGACCACACCAACAACCAGTTCGGCCGCCGGGCCCAGGGCATCGCCGTCCTGTGCGGCGGTTGGCTAGGACGGCGCGAGACGGTCGCCTCCGTCTACGACGTCGCCCGCAGCGCCCAGGGCCGCATCCGCCAGTTCGACCGCGTCCAGATCCACGCCCAGGCCAACTTCTCCGTGGTCAGCAAGGTGGTCGAACCAGTGGCGGTGGTCCTCGCCGAACTGCTCGCCAACGCCACCAACTACTCCGCCCCCGGCACCCCCGTCGAGATCAACATCCAGGCCGTGCCCAAGGGCGTGTGCCTCATCGTCGACGACGCCGGCCTCGGCATGGGGCAGGAGGAGAAGGACCGGGCGTCCGCCCTGCTCTCCCCGCGGGAACCCATCCACATCTCCGGCCTCGGCAACCCGCCCCAGTTCGGCTTCGCGGTCTCCGGCATGCTGGCCGCCCGCTACGGGTTCAAGGTCTCCGTCGACTCCGTCTCCCCCTACGGGGGCGTCCGGGCCGTGATCCTGCTCCCGGACGAACTCCTCACCAGCGACGTGCCGGCCACCGTCACGGACGCCGACCTCACCGGCCAGAGCAGCGTTCCCGTCATCCGCCAACACCGGTCGACGGGTGAGGGCAGGGCCGCACAGCCCACCCCGCTCTTCGCCGCCGTTCCCAGCGCCGAACCCGGTTCCACCGTCCGCGGCACCACCGCGGGCGGCCTGCCCAAGCGCCGCCGCCAACGCCCCGTCGCCGTGGTGCCGGAACCGGTCGAAGCCCCCGAACCGCCGCGGAGCCAGGAAGAGACGGCCTCCCTGCTGGGCGCGTTCCAGCGCGGCACCCGATCCGGACGCGACATGACGACCACGGAAGGACCCGACCACCAGTGAACCCCGATCTGTCGTGGGTGCTCAACGACGTGCTCCAGGTGCGCGGGGCACGGCACGCGATCCTCGTCTCGGCCGACGGCCTCCTGCTGGAGCACTCCAGCGCCATCGGACGCGACGACGCCGAGACCGTCGCCGCCGCCATGAGTTCGATGCAATCGCTGAGCCGGGCCGTCGCGCCGTTCATCGGCAGCCGCACCACCGGCCGCTGGCGTCAGACGCTGCTGGAGTACGAGGACGGCTGGATCTTCCTCATCGCCGCCGGCAGCGGTGCCTACCTCGCCGCCGCGACCTCCTCCGACGTGGACATGGAGGCCATGTCCTTCCGGATGCAGCAGCAGGTCGGCGCCCTCGGCAAGGCCATGACCTCGCCGCCGCGCCAGAACGCCGGCAGCGACATATGACCGCGCCCGGCGAAGAACAGTCGGTCACCAGCGGGTTCGTCCGCTCCTACGTGATCACCGGCGGGCGCAACCTGCCCGCCGCGGACCACCTGTCCCTGGTGACCCTCGTGACGATCGCCCCCGACCGCATGCCCCCCGCCCGCCCAAGCCCCGAGGTCAGCGCCATCTGGGGCCTGTGCGCGGGCGGTTACCTCTCGGTGGCCGAGGTCGCCGGACGACTCGCCCTCCCCGTCGGCGTGGTCAGGCTACTGCTGACCGACCTGTCGGAGCAGGGACACTTAATCTGCCGCGCGGCACCCCCCGCCGCCAAGCTCGTCGACCGGAAGATCCTCGAAGAGGTGCTGCATGGGCTCCAACGCCGGTTCGGCTGACACCGTCTACCTACCGGAAGCGGTCCTCACGACCGCGAAGATCCTCGTCGTCGGCCACTTCGCCGTGGGCAAGACGACCTTCATCGGCACCCTGTCGGAGATCACTCCGCTGCGGACCGAGGAGAAGATGACACAGGCGTCGACGCACGTCGACGACCTGCGCGGGGTCACGGGCAAGGAGACCACCACCGTCGCCCTGGACTTCGGGCGACTCACCCTGAGCGACGAACTCGTGCTGTACCTCTTCGGCACGCCCGGCCAACAGCGGTTCATGCAGCTGTGGGAGGACATGGCCAGGGGCGCGCTCGGAGCACTGCTCCTGGTCGACCCCCAACGGCTCAACGAGTCGTTCCCCGTCATCGACCTGATCGAGAAGTACGGCCTCGAGTACGCCATCGCGGTCAACAGCTTCGAACAGGCAGACCAGCACGCCGAGGAGGAACTGCGCGAAGCGCTGGACCTCCTGCCGCACACCCCGGTCGTGTTCTGTGACGCACGCGACCAGACGTCGTCGGCCCAGGCGCTGATCACGCTCGTCAAGCACCTGCTCGCGCGCGTGAACTGACCCACCCCCTCAGTCACCCACCTCCCGGGGCCCCACCGGGCCCCGGGATCATCCCGAGGACTTACGCATGGACGCACAGACCGGGTCCGCCCCGCTCCCTCCCCCCGGGTGCCCGATGCACCAGCAGTCGCCGACCCAGCTGTACGGCCCCGACTTCGCCGCCGACCCCTACGCGACCTACGACCGACTCCGCGCCCACGGTCCCACGGCCCCCGTCGAACTGGCCCCCGGCGTCGAGGCCACCCTGGTCACCCAGCACGAAGCGGCCCTGCGCGTGCTCCAGAACCCGGCGCTCTTCGTCCGCGACTCCCGACGGTGGAAGGCCCTCAACGAGGGACGCGTGTCCTTCGACAGCCCCGTGCTGCCGATGATGTACTACCGCCCCAACTGCCTCTTCTCCGACGGCGCCGAACACCTGCGCTTCCGCAAGGCCGTCACCGACAGCCTCGGCAAGGTCAACACCAGCCGGCTCGCCCGGGACGCCGAACAGATCGCCGACTACCTCATCGACCAGTTCGGCGAACGCGGCAGCGCCGACCTGCTCAAGGACTACGCCAAGCTGCTGCCGATGCTGCTGTTCAACCAGATGTTCGGCTGCCCCGCCGACATCGGCGACCGCGTCACCCGCGGCGTCGCCGGCATCTTCGACGGCCACGGCGACGCCGCGCGGGCCAACGAGGAACTCACCACCGCCCTCCTGGAACTGGTCGCCCACAAGCGCCGCCACCCCGGCGAGGACGTCACCACCTGGCTCGTCCAACACTCCGCCGGGCTCAGCGACGAGGAACTCAAGGACCAACTCGTCGTCATCATGTCCGCCGGCATCGAACCCCAGAGCAGCCTCGTCTGCAGCGCGCTCCTGCTCCTCCTCGACGGCCGGACCCACGGCCGCGGCGCGGGCATGCTCGTCGAGGACGCCCTGGACAACGTCCTGTGGAACAGTCCGCCCGTCGCCAACTTCGCCATCCACTACCCGGTGCAGGACATCCGCCTCGACGACGTGACCCTGCCCGCCAACAGCCCCGTCGCCATCAGCTTCGCCGCCGCCAACACCGACCCCCAGCTCACCGACGCGCGGCTCACCCTCAGCAAGGGCGCCCACCTCGCCTACGGCGCCGGCCCCCACAGCTGCCCGGCCAAGTCCATGTCCCGGGTGATCGCCCTCACCGCCATCGAGCGCCTCCTCAACGCCCTGCCCGACCTGACCCTCGCCCTGCCGGAGGAGAAGCTGGAGTGGCGCCCCGGCCCCTTCCACCGGTCGGTCACCTCGCTGCCCGTGCACTTCAGCCCGGTGGCCCCCCGCCGGCTCCCGCCCCGCCCCCCGACCGCCCCGCAGGCCCGCTCCGCCGACCCCGTCCCGTCCACCCCGTCGACGCGCACGGATGCCCACCGCAAGCAGAAGGGCTGGTGGAGCTCCTTCCTGGACGTCTTCCGGGTGTAGGCACCGGCCCGGGCAGGACCCGACACCGCCCCGCCCGGCACACCGGTACCCCCACCCCGGCCGGGGCCTCCCCGAGACCCCGGCCGCACGGAACGCGGTGTCAGCGGCGACCGGTAGATTCCTCACCGTGCCCACTCCACCCGCCGCCGGACCGGCCGGCTCCCGCGAGACCCCCGTCGAGGAGGTCCCGCCCGCGAACCGGCCGTCGCCCGCCCACCTCGTCCGCGCGTTCCACGAGGCGTGCGGGCTCGACGCCCGCGACACCCCCCACGAGGTCCCGCCCGCACTCGCCGCCCACCGCCAGGACCTCCTGGCGGAAGAGGTCGACGAAGTCGCGGAAGTCGCCGTCTCGGGCCCCCTCGACCGGTTCGCCCACGAACTCGCCGACGTGGTCTACGTCGCCTACGGGACGGCCCTCGTCCACGGCATCGACCTGGACCGGGTGATCGCCGAGATCCACCGGGCCAACATGAGCAAGATCGGACCCGATGGAGTCCCCCGGGTCCGCGCGGACGGCAAGGTGCTCAAGGGCGACCACTACCGGGCGCCCGACGTGGCGGCCGTCCTCCGCTCCCAGGGCTGGCGCGGCCAGTCCCCGACCCCCGACTGACCGACCGTCCGACATCGGGTTTCCGCCGTTCCCGCCCGGACCGCCCGTGTCGGTGTTGGGCCGATCGGGTGACTTGGCGTAAGAATGGTCCGGTGGGGAAGAACAGTACGAACCAGGACGGGGTGGGCCGTTGAACAGCCACGACGTCACCGACGAACAGTGGGCGGGACTGGCCCAGGTGGTCCCGCTGCGGGGCCGCGACGAATGGCCCTCGTGGACCGGCCACCCGGCCGAACCACTACCCGACGACGAACCCCGGCGCCGCTTCGTGGTGTTGCGCGTCAACGTGTTCTCCGACGCCCGCGACGTCGCCGAGACCCTCATGTCCGGCATCCCCGTCCTCCTGGACCTCACCGGCGCCGAGTCCGACACCGCCAAACGCGTGCTGGACTTCAGCAGCGGAGTCGTCTTCGGCCTGGGCAGCGGCATGCACCGCGTCGACCGGAACGTCTTCCTGCTCGCCCCGGCCGGCACGGAGATCCAAGGACTCGTCGCCGGCGCCACTTTTCCCTAGGCCCCTTCTTCCGGGTCCGGCCGGCCCGGGGAGCGGGAACCGGTGCCGCGGATCGCAAGGCGGCGGAGGAAACCCACGCGGTGCAGCACCTCCCCGCGGAGCGCGGGGAGACACCCGAGCCCGGCGGGGTCCCGACCGAGGGCCCGGACCGCCTCCGCCGCCCGTCCGTCCCGTGGTGCCGGTGGCCCACCCCCACGGGACGGGCCGCCGGCACCACGGACTCCCGACCGCCGCGGAGCCCGCCCCGTTCCCCCGATCGTGGGAAGGCCGCCCGGGCGGAACGGTTCGGCGCGCAGCACGGTCCCTAGCGTCCTGCTCCATGACAGTGCTCACCCCGGGCCTGACCCGACCCGGCGCCCCGACCGTCCGGCCGGCCCTCACCGAACTCCGGCTCACCGCACGCACCTTCCACCTCGGAACCACCCTCGAACCGGGCCCGCTCACCCTGCTCACCGGCCCCAGCGGCAGCGGTCGCACCAGCATCCTGCGCGCCTACGAGGCACTGGCCCGCCTCGCAGCCGGCGCCACCCTGGAGGAAGCCCTCCCCGACCCCGCCGCCTGGACACCCGAACGGTCCGCCCCCGACCCCGAAGGCCGCCGCGGCTTCCGCATCGGCTGCACCACCACCGGCCCCACCGGCCCGATCCACCTCGACCTCGCCGTCCAGACCCACCCCGAACTCCGCATCGTCGGCGAACGACTGACCACCGACGACGGCACCGAACTCTTCACGAGCGCGCTGCGCGACCCCACCCGGTCCACCGTCCAGGCGGCCTGGCACACCGCCGGCCTGGCCCCCGTCACCCGCGCCCCCCTCCCCGGCGACCGCCTCGGCACCGCCCTGCTCCCCCTGCGCGTCGCCGGCAAGACCGCCGGCCAGCGCCAGGTACTGGCGGGTGCCGAACAGGTCGTCGTCGCGCTCCGCTCCGTCTTCGCCTGCGACCCCCGTCCCGAACGGATGCGTGCCCCGACCGCGACCGGCACCCCCCACGACACCGGACGCCTCCTACCCCACTGCGGCAACCTCGCCAGCGTGCTGCGCCGCACCCGCACCGAATGCTCCAGGCGCCACGCCCGCCTGGTGGCCGCCGTCCGAGCCGGCTGCACCGGCCCCGTCGTCGACCTGCGCACCGAGGACCTCCCGGACGGCAGGACCCACGCGGTCCTCGACCGCGGTGACGGGCACCACACCCCGCTGCCCCGGTTGGGCGACGGCGAACTGCGCTACCTCGCCCTGGCCCTCGTCCTGCTCACCGGGCCCGGCGTGCTCGACGTCGACCCCGTCACCGAGATCCCCTCCGCCTACCAGTGCCTCACCGTCCTCGCCGACGACCTCGACCGCTCGATGGACGCGCGACAGGTGCGCGAACTCGCCCGACTCGCGGCCGAGATGTGCGAACGCGGACACGTCCGACTGCTGGGATCGGTCCGCGACACCGCACCGGTGCGCGAGGGCGTGACCGGCGAAGCCCTCACGGTGGTAGACCTTGACCGATGAGCCCCTCGAACGCCCCGGCCCCGCCCGGCACCCCGCAACCACCCCGCCGACCGACCGAGGAAACGGACCCCGCGCCGACCGTCGCCCAACTGCGGGACCGACTGGTCGAATTCGCCAGGGTCCGTGACTGGGGGCGCTACCACAACCCGAAGAACCTGGCCATGGCGCTGAGCGTGGAAGCGTCCGAACTGGTCGAGATCTTCCAGTGGCTGACGCCCGAGGAGTCCGCCCGGATCACCGCCGACCCCGAGCGGGCCCAACACGTCCGCGAGGAGGTCGCGGACGTCCTCGCCTATCTGCTCCAGTTCTGCGCGACCCTCGACATCGATCCGCTGACCGCACTGGCCGACAAGATCGACCGCAACGAGAAGAGGTTCCCCCCGCCGGACACCCCCGCCACCGCCGGCCGATGACCGCGAACGGCCCCGGGAGGGCGCTCCGGGCGATCACCCCGCCCGGAGCGCCCTCCCGGGGCTCCCACCCGGACCGCCCTCCGGGCCGGCGGAGCCCGCGGGCGACACCCCCGCCCCCTGACGTGCGGCGCGACCGCTTCGAGCGGGAGGCGTGCCGTATGTCCCACGAACGACCGGATCCCCTGATCAGTCACTCTCCGGAGTGGCGCTCTTTTCCACAACCGTCTTGTTCCCCACAGATTTCCGGCATCCACTAGCTTTCCGTCTCGCGACAACTCACTCTGGGTAATGAAACAGCAGGGTGTGGTCGGACGCTCACTCCCGGCGTCCACGGAGACGGGGGTACGGATGGACGCGGTAAGGCTCATCGGAATCAACAGGAAGCTGCTGGCAGCCAGCGACGACCCGCGCGGGGTCATGGCCGAGTCCTGGCAGGCCCAGGCCCTCGCCCAGGTGATGGGGAGCCGACTCGCCGTCACCGGCCCGATGGAACTACGGGGCGAGGCGCTGCGGCTGAGCGAACTCGGCGGCCGGGGCAGCGGGGCGCTCCACTACCCGGCCCTGGGCGCCGACGGCATACGGGCCGCCCGACTCACGGGCATCAGCGACCCGCACGCAGCCCTGCTCGACCTGGGCAGCCTGCTGGGCGAGGTCGGCATCGCCCTGGTCGGCATCGCCAGCACCGCCGAGGACCAGGGGGCCTACTGGCAGTGCATGGAAGCCATCGACGCGATCGACGAGTGCCGGGACCGCGTGGTGGAGATGCTCCGTCGCCTCCTCGCACTCTCCCACCCCCTCCCGGAAGGCGAACCGTGAGCGATCCGTGACACACCAGCCCCGTGGCAGGGCCGTTGGTCGAGCCGTCGAGCCGTCGAGCCGTCGAGCCGTCGAGCCGTCGAGCCGTCGAGCCGTCGAGCCTCGCGGCAGTGGGGGAGGGGGAGGGGAGGGGGAGGGGCCCCACCAGAGACGAACCGCCCCCTAGCCAACCGGCCGCCCCCCGGCGCCGGTTCTCTCCCGGAGGGCGGCTGCCAGGCGGTCCCGGGCCTCGGTCTGGGTCGCGATCCGTTCGTTGAGGACCGTCAGTCGTTCCTGCGTGACCCGCAGGCCGTCCTCGGAGGGCGGCCCCGCGCTGACGTCGCCGTCCAGGCAGGGCAGGAAGGCCCGCACGTCGTCGAGGGTGAGTCCGGAGGCCAGGAGGAAGCGGATGTTGCGGACCCGCACCACTGCCTGTTCGTCGTAGGTGCGGTAGCCGTTGGGGGCGCGTTCGGAGGAGAGCAGTCCGGCCTGCTCGTAGTGTCGCAGCGCACGGGCGGTCGTTCCGGTGGCCGAGGCCAGTTCGCCTATCCGCACCCGCTCCACCCCCGGGGCCGTTTCTATCACGCCACGACCGCGCCTCCGTCGACGGGGAGCACGACTCCGGTGATGAACGAGGCGGCTGGTGCGGCGAGTCGGGTGATGGCCCAGGCCACTTCCTCGGGCCGGCCGATGCGGCCCGGCGGGGTGTGCGCCAGTTGCCACTTCCGCACCTCGGCGGTCTGCGCCGGCGGTCGACGGAGACGGTCACCGGCGCGTTCGGGAACCGTCCGGGTCGCGCCGCGCGGCAGCGGTCCGCCCGCTCAGGAGGCGCCGGACGCCACCTGCGGCATGACGGCGGAGGCGATCAGCTCCAGGTGGTCGAGGTCGTCCAGGTCCAGCATCTGGAGGTACACGCGCTGGGAGCCCACGGCGGCGTACCGGCCCAGCTTCTCGACCACCTCCGCGGGCGATCCCGCGAGACCGTTCTCCTTCAGTTCGTCCACCTCGCGGCCGATGGTCGCCGCCCGGCGGGCCACCTCCTGGTCGGTGCGGCCGACGCAGGCCACGAGCGCGTTGGAGTACACGAGGTCGGACGGGTGCCGTCCGCGTTCCTCGGCCGCCGCCCGCACCCGGCCGAACTGGCGCTCGGTGTCGGCGATCGAGGCGAAGGGGATGTTGAACTCGTCGGCGTACCGTGCGGCCAGGGCGGGGGTGCGCTTGGCGCCGTGGCCGCCGATCAGGATGGGCAGCGGGGACTGGGCGGGCTTGGGCAGCGCGGGCGAGTCCTTGAGTTGGTAGTGCGTCCCCTCGAAGCTGAAGCGCTCGCCGACGGGGGTCCTCCACAGCCCGGTCACGACGGCGAGCTGTTCCTCCAGTCGGCCGAACTTCTCCTTGGGGAACGGGATGCCGTACGCGGTGTGCTCCTCCTCGTACCAGCCGGACCCGAGGCCCAGTTCGATCCGGCCGCCGGACATCCGGTCGACCTGGGCGACCTGGATCGCGAGGACGCCCGGCAGCCGGAACGTGCCCGCCGTCATCAGGGTGCCGAGCCTGATCCGGCTGGTGTCGCGGGCGAGCCCGGCGAGGGTGATCCAGGCGTCGGTGGGTCCCGGCAGCCCGTCCACGGAGCCCATGTGGAGGTAGTGGTCGGAGCGGAAGAACGCGCCGTAGCCCAGGTCCTCGGCGGCCCGGGCGATCCGGAGGAGGGTGTCGTAGGTGGCGCCCTGCTGGGGTTCGGTGAAGATGCGGAGATCCATGCGTCCCATCATGCCCGGTACGCCGCGGGCCGCCGTGGTGCACCCGCTGCGGGGGCACGGCCGGTCGCGGCGGCGACGTGGGTCGGGTGCCGGGGCGGGTGCGGAGCGCCCTGCTCCGCACCCGCCCCGGCGGACGGTCGGTCCGGTCCGCGGGTCACAGCCGTGGGTCGACCGGCTCCGACTCCAGGGCCAGCACCGCGAACACCGTCTCGTGCACCCGCCACAGCGGCTCCCCCTCGGCCAGCCGCTCCAGGGACTCCAGTCCGAGGGCGTACTCGCGCAGGGCCAGTGACCGCTTGTGCCCCAGGTGCCGCGAGCGCAGGCGCTCCAGGTGGTCGGGGCGCGCGTACTCGGGTCCGTAGACGATCCGCAGGTACTCCCGGCCCCGGCACTTGATGCCGGGCTGCACCAGTCGGTTCCGCCCGTCCCGGGCCAGGGCCTGGAGCGGCTTGACGACCATGCCCTCGCCGCCCGCCCCGGTCAGCTCCTGCCACCACCGGACGCCGGCCTCGACGGACTCCTCGTCGCCGGTGTCGACGACGAGCCGCCCGGTCGGGATGAGCAGCGCGGTCGGGTCGTGGGCCACGAGCCGGTCGATCAGGGCCAACTGTTCGTCGTGGGGGAGCCCGGCCAGGGACCTGCCCCGGGCGGCCAGCACCTGGAAGGGGGCCAGCCGCACGCCGTCCAGTCCCTCGGTGGTCCAGCAGTAGCGGCGGTACGCCTCGGTGAAGGCGGCGGTGTCGACGGCGCGTTCCCGTTGCCGTGCCAGCAGCCCGTCGACGGGTACGCCGCGTGCCGCGGCCCGCGTCAGGGCCGTGACCGCTGCGGGCAGCGCACTGCCCGCAGCGGCGCCCACGGCCGCGTACTGGCTGCGCAGCAGGCCGCCCGCCTTCAGTGACCAGGGCATCAGCTCCGCGTCCAGGAGCAGCCAGTCGGTGTCGAGTTCCTCCCACAGCCCGGCCGCACGGACCGCGGTCCGCACCCGGTCCAGGATCTCTTCGGTGACCGCGGAGTCGTCGAAGAACGGGCGCCCGGTGCGGGTGTACAGGGAACCGGTGGGGCCGTCGACGCCGAACCGTTCCCGGGCCGCGTGTGCGTCCCGGCACACCAGGACGACGGCCCGCGAGCCCATGTGCTTCTCCTCGCACAGGACCCGGGCGACCCCGTCCGCGGCGTACTGGGCGAACGCCTCCGCCGGGTGCTCCAGGTGGCCGTCCCGGCGCGAGGTCGCGGTGGGCGCCATCGTCGGCGGCAGGTAGGGCACCAGCCGCGGGTCGATCGCGAAGCGGCTCATCACCTCCAGGGCGGCGGCCGCGTTCTCCTCGCGGACCGCCACCCGGCCGCCGTGCCGGGTCTCCACGGTGCGCCGGCCGTGGACGTCCGCCAGGTCCGGGGGGCGCTCGTCGGTGCGGCCCGGCTCTTCGCTCAGCAGCGGGCGCACCGGCTCGTACCAGACGCGTTCGGCGGGCACGTCGACGAGTTCGCGTTCGGGGTAGCGCAGTGCGGTCAGCTTGCCGCCGAACACGCAACCGGTGTCCAGGCAGAGGGTGTTGTTGATCCAGCGGGCTTCGGGGACCGGGGTGTGGCCGTAGACGACGGCGGCCCTGCCGCGGTAGTCGTCCGCCCAGGGGTAGCGCACCGGCAGCCCGAACTCGTCGGTCTCGCCGGTGGTGTCGCCGTACAGGGCGTGCGAGCGGACCCGGCCGGAGGTGCGGCCGTGGTACTTCTCCGGCAGACCCGCGTGGGAGACGACGAGCTTGCCGCCGTCCAGCACGTAGTGGCTGACCAGCCCGTCCACGAAGGCGGCGACCTCGGCGCGGAACTCCTCGCTCTGGGCTTCCAGTTGGGCCACGGTCTCGGCGAGTCCGTGGGTGATCTGGACCTTGCGTCCCTTCAGCCAGCGGCCGAGCTTGTTCTCGTGGTTGCCGGGCACGCAGAGGGCGTCGCCGGACGCGACCATGTCCATGACCCGGCGCAGTACGGCCGGGCTGTCCGGTCCGCGGTCGACGAGGTCGCCCACGAAGACGGCGGTCCGGCCTTCGGGGTGGCTGCCGTCGACGTAGCCGAGCTCTTCCAGCAGGGTTTCCAGTTCGCGGTGGCAGCCGTGGACGTCGCCGATGAGGTCGAACGGGCCGCTGAGGTGGCTGAGGTCGTTGTACCGCTTCTCGGTGACGATCCGCGCCGAGTCGATCGCCTCCACTCCGCGCAGCAGGTGGACCTTGCGGAAGCCCTCGCGTTCCAGTCCGCGCAGCGAACGGCGCAGTTCCCGCTGGTGGCGGCTGATGACCCGGGGGTGCATGTCGGCGCGGTCCGCCCGGGTGGCGTTGCGCCGGGCGCACTCGGCCTCGGGCACGTCCAGCACGATGGCGATGGGGAGCACGTCGTGTTCGCGGGCCAGTCGGACGAGCTGGGCCCGCGCCCCGGACTGGACGTTCGTCGCGTCGACGACGGTGCGCCGGCCGGCGGCGAGGCGCTTGCCGGCGATGTAGTGCAGGAGGTCGAAGGCGTCACCGGAGGCCGACTGGTCGTTCTCGTCGTCGGCGACCAGTCCCCGGCAGAAGTCGCTGGAGACGATCTCGGTGGGGCGGAAGTGCCGGCGGGCGAAGGTCGACTTCCCGGAGCCGGTGGCGCCGATCAGGACGACCAGCGACAGGTCGGTGACGCCCAGGTCTCGTGTGCCGCCGGAGGCGGTGGGTTCGGTGGTGCTCATGCCGCGGTGTCCTCCTTCGGGTCGTGGTCGCGGTGGGCGGACGGGGCGTTGCCGGGTTCCCGGTGGAACAGGGCGAGTTGGGTGGGCGCGCCCACCTCGGGGTCCTGCGGGCCCACCGGGCGCAGTTCGACCGCGTACCCGTACCGTGCGGCCACCCGTTCGGCCCAGGCGCGGAACTCGTCCCGCCGCCATTCGAAGCGGTGGTCGCCGTGGCGGGGCTGCCCGGCGGGCAGCCACTCCCAGCGCACGTTGTACTCCACGTTCGGGGTGGTCACGATGACCGTCGCGGGTCGGGCGGCACCGAACACGGAGTACTCCAGGGCGGGTAGCCGGGCCGCGTCCACGTGCTCGACGACTTCGCAGAGCACGGCCGCGTCGTAGCCCGCGAGACGGCGGTCGGTGTACATCAGGGAGCCCTGGAGGAGCGTGACCCGGGCGGCCTGTCGTTCGCCCATCCGGTCCAGGCGCAGCCGACGGGCCGCGATGGCGAGCGCCCGGGCCGACACGTCGACCCCGACGACCTCGGTGAACCGGGCGTGGCCCAGGAGGTCCTTCACCAACTGGCCCTGGCCGCAGCCCAGGTCGAGGATCCGGGCCGCGCCGCTCTCGTCCAGTGCGGTGAGGATCGCCGTGCGGCGGGCCACCGCGAGGGGGACCGGCTTCTCTTCGGTGTCGGCCGCCTCGTCGACGGCGTTGTCGAAGGTCTCGACGTCGGTGTCGTCGCTCTGGGCGAGTCGTTCCAGGGCGAGTCGTTCGAGCGCGGTGCGGGCCAGTGCCCACCGGCGGTTGAGGAAGCGTCCGGTGATGAGCTTCTGCTCCGGGTGGGTGGCGAGCCATCCCTCGCCGGCCCGCAGCAACTTGTCCACCTCGTCCTCGGAGACCCAGTAGTGCTTGGCGGCGTCGAGCACCGGCATCAGCACGTACAGCTGGCGCAGGGCCTCGCCGAGGGTGTGGGCCTCGCTCTCCAGGGCGAGCCGGACGTAGCGCGAGGCGCCCCACGCGGGGAACCGTTCGTCCAGGGGGACCGGGGTGGCCGTGACCGTCCAGCCGAGTGGCTCGAACATCCGGTGCACCAGCTCGGGGCCGCCCCGCGCGGACAGGGAGGGGACCTCGATCCGTAGCGGCAGCGGCTGGGCGGCCCGCTCGGGCAGGGCAGTGCACCGCCCCTTCAGCGCACTGGAGAACACCCGGCCGAGGGCGACGGCCAGCAGCGAGGAGGCCGCGTACGGGCGGTCGTTCACGTACTGGGCGAGGGAGGCGTCGGGCGTCTTGCGGTCCTTGCCCTTGGACGCGCGGACCAGGCCCACCGGGTCGACCTCCAGGAGCAGCGCGGCGGTGCACCGTTGCTCGGTCGCTTCCGGGTAGAAGACGTGCGCCGTGCCGTGGGTCGACGAGGCGCGGAACGTCTGGCTGCGGTCGGGGTGCTTGTGCAGCAGGTACCCCAGGTCCGTGGCGGGACGCCCGGGGCTGCCGATCGTGGTGATGGTGAGGAACACCCTTTCGAGTATGGCGGTGGTCCGGGTCGGCGGGCGAGCGGGTTTCCCGCGGCGCCCGGAGCCGGGGGCGTTCCGCGGGTCAGGGCCGCTACCCGTGCGGGCGCACCACAGGAAGATCACCTGAGTGCCCCAGCGGTACCGGTGCTGACCTGCGGTGTTGTCGTCCGCCACCCGGGGCGGTCGGGCGGGTGCCGGTGGCTCCGCCGGGCCAGTGGGGATGCGTCCCGATTCGACGGGCCGTCAGATGAGGGGGCGACGGCACCGGCTCTCGTCAGCGCGCGGGCAAGGTTCCGCGTGCGGCCGGTGCCTGACGGAGGATCACATGAACGCTCGACGCATGCTCGCCTCGGCCGGGGCGGCCGCGGCGACGGTAGCCCTCGCGGCACCGCTGGCCCTCGCGGCCGGCGCCCCGGCCGGCGGCGCGCCGGAACCACGGCCCGGTGCCCATACCCTGTCGTTCTCGCCCGACCCGGTGCGGGCCGGACACACCACCACCGCGCGCACCTTCTCCTGCGGGAACAGCACCAGCGCCACGGTCAACGCCGAGTCCCTGGGGGTGCGGCACGTCCGGCTCACCCGCGACGGCCGCACCGGCGGCGACGACCGGGGCACCCAGTTCGGCCGGGACGAGCTGAGCGGCCGCATCGACGTGCCGCAGCACGCCCGCCCCGGCCGGCACGAGGTCCACGGCACCTGCGACAACGGGGCCCACCTGGCCGGGGTGCTGGAGGTGGTGCCCGCCGGCGGTGCGCACGGCGGGTTCGGCGGCGACCGTGACGACGCCCTCGCCACGGCGGCGGGCGGCGTCCTGATCGCGGGGGCCGCGGTCGGCGGCGCCTTCCTGTTCCGGGCCCGGCGCCGCGCCCTCTGACGAAGGACCGCACCGGGGAATCCGGCCGGGGCCGCCCACCGCCCCGGCCGGCCCGGTGGCACACACCACGGAGGCCCGGGAGCCCGGGCGGTCGGAAGGAGACCCGGCATGGACGCGTACCGACACCCCGGGGGAGCGGCGGCCCGGCACTCCGTCGAGGGTGCGGCCCTCCTGGCCGCGCTCGACGCGCACCGCAGGGCCGTGCGCACCGAACGGGCCCGGCGGTACCGGGTCGGCTGGTCGTCGCTGGCGCTCGCCGTCCTCGTCGGGGTCCGGCTGGTGCAGGGCGACCCGGTGCCCGGGCCGCCGCAACCCTCGCCCGCCGCGGCGGTCCGCCCGGCGCCGGCCGCCTCCGGACCCGCGGCCTCCACCGGCCCCGCACCGCTCGCCGTCGCCCGCCCGGACGCCGTCCGGATTCCCGCGATCGGCGTGGACGCCCCGCTCCGGGCCGTGGGCTACGACCCCCGGGGGCAGCTGGACGCCCCGCCGCCCACCGAACCGGGCACGGCCGGCTGGTTCAGCGCCGGGCCCAGCCCGGGCGAGCGCGGCGCCGCGGTGCTCACCGGCCACGTCGACACCCGCACCGGGCCCGCGGTCTTCTACTCGCTGGGCTCGCTCGTCCACGGCGACACCGTCGAGGTCACCCGCGGCGACGGGCGCACCGCGGTGTTCACCGTCGACGGGGTGGAGGTGCTGCCCCGCGAGGGCTTCCCCGCGGAACGGGTCTACGGCGACACCGGCCGCCCCGAGCTGCGCCTGCTCACCTGCGGCGGCATCTTCGAGGAGGCGACCGGCTACGACGCGAACGTGGTCGTCTTCGCCCACCTCACCGGCGTGCGCTGACCGCCGCCGGGCTCCCCGCCGGACGCCCGCCGGCCCCGTCCGCCCGCCGGCCGGAGCGTGCCGCCGGGGCCCCGCGTGCCGGGCGTCGTGTCGGGGCGGGATTCGGGGAAGGTAGAAGCCATGGGATTCCACGTCGACTCCGAGACCGGACGGTTGCGCCGCGTCATACTGCACCGGCCCGACCTGGAGCTGAAGCGGCTCACCCCCCGCAACAAGGACGCCCTGCTCTTCGACGACGTGCTGTGGGTGCGCCGGGCCCGTCAGGAGCACGACGGCTTCGCGGACGTCCTGCGCGACCGGGGCGTGGTCGTGCACCTCTTCGGCGAACTGCTCGCCGAGGTGCTGGAGGTGCCCGAGGCCCGGGCGCTCGTCCTGGACCGGGTCTTCGACGAGAAGGAGTACGGTCCGCTGGCCACCGGACACCTGCGGGCCGCGTTCGCCGCGCTGCCCGCGCCGCAGCTCTGCGAGGCGCTGGTGGGCGGCATGACCAAACGCGAGTTCCTGGACGGCCACCCGGAGCCGACCTCGGTCCGCTTCCACGCCATGGAACTGGACGGCTTCCTGCTCGATCCGCTGCCCAACCACCTGTTCACCCGCGACACCTCCGCCTGGATCTACGACGGGGTCTCCATCAACGCGATGCGCTGGCCGGCCCGGCGCCGCGAGACGGTGCACTTCGAGGCGATCTACCGCCACCATCCGCTGTTCGCGGCCGGGCCCGCGGGCCCGTTCCACCTCTGGTCCGAGGGACAGGCCGACTACCCGTCCACCATCGAGGGCGGCGACGTCCTGGTCATCGGCAACGGGGCGGTCCTCATCGGGATGAGCGAGCGCACCACGCCCCAGGCGGTGGAGATGCTGGCGCACAAGTTGTTCGCGGCGGGTTCGGCCCGCACCATCGTGGCCCTCGACATGCCCAAGCGGCGGGCGTTCATGCACCTCGACACGGTGATGACGATGGTCGACGGGGACACCTTCACCCAGTACGCGGGGCTCGGCATGCTGCGCTCGTACACCATCGAGCCCGGGACGGACGGCAGCGAACTGAAGGTCACCGACCACCCGCCGGAGCAGATGCACCGGGCGATCGCGGCGGCCCTCGGGTTGAGCGAGATCCGGGTGCTCACCGCCACCCAGGACGTGCGGGCCGCCGAGCGGGAGCAGTGGGACGACGGGTGCAACGTCCTCGCGGTGGAACCGGGCGTGGTCGTCGCCTACGAGCGCAACGCCACCACCAACACCCATCTGCGCCGGCAGGGCATCGAGGTGATCGAGATCCCGGGCAGCGAGCTGGGCCGGGGCCGGGGCGGCCCCCGGTGCATGAGCTGCCCGCTGGAGCGTGCGGCGGTGTCCGGGGGCTGACGGGGCGGGCCGGTGGGGCCGGCGTGACCGGATCGACCCCCTTGCATATAAATGCTGGTAGTCGTATATAGTTCCAGTTCCTGTTCCTGCCCGACGCCTCGCCCTGGGAGCCCCGCATGGTGACTGTCCCGACCGGTTTCACCGGCCGCCACTTCCTGAAGGAACTGGACTTCACCGCCGACGAGTTCACGGCCCTGATCACCCTGGCCGCCGAGTTGAAGGCGGCCAAGAAGGCCGGCACCGAGACACCGCTGCTGCGGGGCCGGAACATCGCGCTCATCTTCGAGAAGACCTCCACCCGCACCCGGTGCGCCTTCGAGGTCGCCGCCGCCGACCAGGGAGCCAGCACCACCTACCTGGACCCGTCCGGTTCGCAGATGGGGCACAAGGAGTCCGTCAAGGACACCGCCCGGGTGCTCGGCCGGATGTACGACGGGATCGAGTACCGCGGCGACAGCCAGTCCGCCGTGGAGGAGCTCGCCGCCCACGCCGGGGTCCCGGTCTACAACGGACTGACCGACGACTGGCACCCCACCCAGATGCTCGCGGACGCGCTGACCGTCACCGAGCACTGCACCAAGCCGCTGGACCGGGTCGCCTTCGCCTACCTCGGCGACGCCCGGTTCAACATGGGCAACTCCTACCTGATCACCGGTGCCCTGCTCGGCATGGACGTCCGGATCGTCGCGCCCGAGGCGTACTGGCCCGCCCCGGAGGTCGTGGCGCGCGCCCGCGCGCTCGCCGAGGGCAGCGGGGCGCGGCTCACCCTGACCGCGGACGTCGCCGAGGGCGTGCGCGGCGCGGACTTCGTCGCCACCGACGTCTGGGTGTCCATGGGGGAGCCCAAGGAGGTCTGGGGCGAGCGGATCGCCGCCCTCGGCCCGTACGCCGTCACCATGGACGTGCTCCGCGCCACCGGCAACCCCGACGTGCGGTTCCTGCACTGCCTGCCGGCCTTCCACGACCTGGGCACCAAGGTCGGCCGGGAGCTGTACGAGACGTACGGTCGGGACTCGCTGGAGGTCACCGACGAGGTCTTCGAGTCCCCGTACTCCGTCGTCTTCGACGAGGCGGAGAACCGGCTGCACACCATCAAGGCGGTCCTCGTCGCCACCCTCGCGGGGCCTTCCGCCGGCTGACGCGCCGGCTCCCCGCCGCCCCGGGGCGGCGGGGACCCGGTCCGGCGCGGCGGTCAGGAAACGGGCAGGCCGAGGTCCGCGGTCACCGCGCTGACCCGGGTGAAGACCGAGTCCGGGTGGTCGCCGTCGCAGTACTTGTTGCCGGTCGAGGTGATGCCGATCACCTTGCCCCCGGCGACCAGCGGGCCGCCCGAGTCGCCCCGGCAGATGCTGTCCTTCGTGCCGGCCGGCGGAGCCCCGCAGACCGTCCCGGCCCGGGTGTGGGTCGCGTCGGTGAACGGCTCGCAGGTGCGCAGGGCGGCGATGGTGAGGGTGGCCTCCTTCAGCCGGGTCGCCGGGGTGTCCCGGGCGGTCAGCCCCCACCCCACGGCCTTCGCGGTCTTGCCCAGGGCGTACTTGGCGTTGTCCCGGGGGCCCGCGACGGGCAGCGGCGCGTAGGGCATCCGGGCGGACAGCGTCAGCACCGCCGCGTCGTTGCGGAGGAAGCCGTCGTACCGCGAGTGCAGCCGGACGTCGGTCACCGAGCGCACCGTGCCGTTGGTGGCTGCCAGGGTCGTGCGCCCGCCGACGACCTTCAACTTCAGCGCCGCGTCCGCTTCGCGGACGCAGTGCGCGGCGGTGAGCACCTTGGTGGGCGCCACCAGGGTGCCCCCGCAGACGTGCTCGCCGCCCGCGGTCCGCAACTGCATCATGTACGGGTGCGCGCCGGTGGTGGTGTTCTTCCCGCCGTGGATGGCGACGGCGGGCGAGGCCACCGCCGTGAGCGTGGCCACGGCGAGTGCGGACGCGACGAGCGCACCGCCGGTGCGCTGGGCGAAGCTGGACATGTGATCCCCTTCGGGCAGGGACCGCGGGGCTGGCCCCCGCGGTCCGTACCCAGCAGGACGTCATGATCCACAGGCGCGTTCCCCCGACCGTGCCGCGGTTGCGCAGGGGCTGACGGCCCGACGGCCGGTGCGGGCGCCCGCGGGAGGGCCTCAGCGGGCGTGCCGGGGCCCGGGCACCGCGGAGAGGGTGAACCACACGGCCTTGCCGGACTCGGTGGTGCGGTGTCCGCAGGCCGAGCTGAGCGCGCGGATCAGCAGCAGCCCGCGCCCGTCCTCCCGCCAGGGGTCCGGGGGGTCGAGGGCGGGACGGGTCAGGCCGCCCGGCGGGCAGGGGTCCGGATCGTGCACCTCCACCTGGCACCCGCCCGGCAGCAGGGCGACGACCAGTTGGATGGGCTCGTCCCCGGCGGTGTGCTCGACGGCGTTCGCCACCAGCTCCGCGGTCAACAGCTCCGCGGTGTCGCAGTCGGCGGTGTCCCGGACCTCGGCGGCGTCGGTGAGCGCGGTCCGGACGAGGGCACGGGCCACCGGCACCGCCGCGGTGGAGTGCGGCAGCGCGATGCGCCAGGAGGCGGAGGCGGATGACTCGTGCAAGGCGATCCGTTCGGGGCAGCGCAGATGGTCCGGCCGTCAACTTCCTGCATGGTACGGGGTCGCCTTCGCCCGCCGAACGGCGGGCGCGGTCGACGCCGCGCGGACCCGCCGGCGGGGGACGGACGGGCCGGAACGGGGCGGGGGAGGAAACGCGCCCCGTGCTCCGTCGGGGGCGTCGGCACGGGGCGGGCCGTGCGGGGCGGGCCGTGCGGCGGCGGGGCCGTCGCACGCGGAGGGCCCGGCTTCCGCCCCGCTCGGCTGCGGGACGGAAGCGGCGTGCTGGACGGGGGTGCGGCGACGTCGTCGGCCCGGTACGGCGTCGCCCGGTGGTGCGGGGGTGAGGCTTCGGGGGGCGGGCCGGTCAGTGCGGTCTGAGCGCGGGGGTCAGCAGACCTGTTCGGGCGGCGAGGACGCCGGCCTGGAAGCGGGACCGGGCGCCCAACTCGTTCATGAGCGTCGCGACGTGCCGCCGGTAGGTGCGCACGGACATTCCGGTGGCCTTGGCCGCCGCGTCGTCCGTGAACCCCTTGCTCATCAGGTCGAGGACCCGCACGAGGTTCCGGTGACGCGCCGCGTCGGCGGTGGTGTCCAGGAAGGCGGGGTGCGACTCCACCGGTTGCTCACCGACCGTCATGAGGTGGTGGAAGGCGTTCGCGACGGTGGAGTCGTGGATGACGATGCCGCCCGGCGTCCGCGGGTTCTCCGCGGTGCTGTGCCGGAACACGGTCATCTCGGTGTCGATCACGGCGATGCTGTAGTGCGAACCGCCGGCGATGATGGCCTGGGGGCGCATGGCCTTCAACTGCTGGAAGATTCTGTTGTCCTCCAGGTCTTCTTGACGGCATATCAGTTTCATCTGTACGCCGTGGTCGACGAGTTCGGTGACGGCCCGTCTGATGATGCGCAGACGTTTGGCCGTGCTTTCGTCGGAGGCCGAGGGCATGATGTCCCCCAGGCACCAGGTGACGCTCTCTTCCGCGGTGAGGACGAGTCGAGCCATCCACCGAATCGAGACCTCCGGGTCGGTCGCGTCCACCGACCCCGTGATGCGCCGGGTGCCGGGCGCCGGGATGTGCGGAACGGAATCCTGGCGCATCAGGTGTTCGACGACATTGTTTCCCCAAGGTGAGTTTCGAGTTGCGAATGCGTTGACCGACTCTTTGTGATCCTGTAGCAACTTGTCATTCCCCCGCTCTTCGCGCCGCGACCTCCGTGCGTTTTCGGACCCCGTGCCCGTATTCGCCCTGCCCCGTCGAAAAGGCGTTTCAGAGGTGCGGATCGGATGAGCTCTCAGATGCCGCTAATTGGCTTCGGATAGCGTGTGGAAGAAGTGCTTGCTGATGATTTTGAACCACTTGTGAGCGTAGCACGCAGGAAGAATGTCCCACCGTGGCCAGGGTGTGGTTGCAGCTTCAAGGAACTGTGCGTGATTGCCCTTGTGTTGATGTGGCGGTGCGTGATCGCAATTCCCCGGAAGCTTCCCGACCTGCGGGCGGAGCGACGCTTTCCGCTACCCTGAGCCGGGGCGCGGGCAGGTTGTTGTCGCCGGGGGCCGCGGCTCTTGCCGAAGGGGGTGGACCGATAGTGGCCTGACAGGTAGTTGTCAGAATTCATGCGAATCTTGAACGTCGCCTACCGCTCCGCTGACACTTGCTGCCAAGTAACGGCTTGTTCGGGTGATGTGAGGCCCGTTGTTGTCACTCTCGGGTGATCGGCCTCCCCGGACGACGTCGACGCCGCTGCGGGAGCGCGCCCAGGGCGCCCCCATCTGAGGAACGGAACTCGTGAGCGCAAGAGAACGGACCACCGACCGGCCGGCTGATCCGGCCCCCGCCTCCCCGACCCCACGGCAGTGGCTGGCCCTCTCCGTGCTGGTCCTCGCCCAACTCGCGGTGTGGCTCGACAACACCATCCTCAACGTCGCGCTCAAGACCCTGGCCGACCCGGACGAGGGCCTCGGAGCGACCCCCAACGAGCTCCAGTGGAGCATCAGTTCCTACACCCTCGTCTTCGCCGTGCTGCTCTTCACCGGCGGCGTGCTGGCCGACCGCTACGGGCAGCGCCGCATCCTGCTGGTCGGACTGGGCGTCTTCGGCGTCTGCTCCGCCTGGGCCGCCTGGGCGGGCTCGCCGGGCGAACTGATCCTCGCCCGGGCCGTCATGGGCGTCGGCAGCGCGCTGATCATGCCCGCGACGCTCTCGCTGATCGCCGAGGTGTTCGACCCCCGACACCGCGCCAAGGCGATCGCGATCTGGTCCGGGTGCAGCGGGTTGGCCATCGCGGCCGGTCCCCTGCTCAGCGGTGCCCTGCTGGAACACTTCTGGTGGGGGTCGGTCTTCCTGGTCAACGTGCCCCTGGTGCTGGTCTCGGTGGTCGGCGGGTACCTCCTGCTGCCCGTCGCCCGTTCGCTCACCCGGCGGCGCTTCGACCCGGTGGGCGTCCTGCTGTCCACGGTGGGCGTGCTGGCCGTCGTCTACGGGATCATCGAGGGCGGCCACCGCAACGCGTGGGTGGCCTGGGACGTCCTCGGACTCATCGCCCTGGGCCTGCTGCTCCTGGCCGCCTTCGTGGTGGTGGAGCTGCGCATCCCCCACCCGAGCTTCGACATCCGGCTGTTCCGCAACCGGAGGTTCACCGGGGCGAGCGTGGCGGTCATGCTCACCTTCTTCGGGCTGACCGGCTCCCAGTACTACGCCACCTTCTACCTCCAGGGGCCGCGCGGCCAGACCCCGTTCGAGGCGGGCATGACCCTCGCTCCGGTGGCGCTCGGCGTCCTGCTCGGCGCGCCCGTCTCGGCGGTCCTGGTCAAGCGTTGGGGGGCCCGCCTGGTGGTCGCCGGGGGCATGTTGATCGCCGCCGCGACCTTCTTCGGCTACGTCCTCTTCGACAACGACACCCCGTTGCCCTGGTTCTGGCTGCTGCTGGTGGTCCAGGGGCTCGGGCTGGGCGCCAGCGTCGCCCCCACCACCGAGGTGATCATCGCGGCGCTCCCCGCGGACCGCACCGGCGTGGGCTCCGCGGTCAACAACTCGATGCGCCAGATCGGCGGCGTGCTCGGGGTGGCGGTGCTGGGGACCGTGCTCGTCAGCGTCTACCGGGACGAGATGACGCCCACCCTCTCCGGACTGCCCAAGCGGGTGGTCGAGCAGGCGGAGAACTCCCCGGAGGGCGCGCGGTACGTGGCCGACCAGGAGGGCCTGCCCCACCTGGTCCAGGCAGCCGACGACAGCTTCCTCCAGGCCATGCACATCACCACGGTGATCGGCGGTGCGATGGCGGTGGCCGGGGCGGTGATCATCCTGATCACCTTCGTCGGCAACCTCTCCCGGACCCCCGCCCCCGAAGGCGAGGAGGCCGCCCCGGGCCCGGCGGACCGGACCGCGCCCCCCGCCGCGGACGCCCGAGAAGCCCGCTGACCCCGCACCCCGCGCCGTACGCCCCCGGACCGCACCAGCGGCCGGGGGCGTACGCATGTCGCGGGTCAACCAGTCATGAGGCACGTCGTGGTGACGGACGGTCGGGCAGAGGGAGCGGACATGCCGCTGCCGCCCGCCGTCCCGCCCGGTGCCGGTGCGGGGGAGCGCGGACGGACGGCCTGGCGAGGGGCCGCCCTGCGCGTTCCCGTGGCACCAAACGGTCGGCGGTTGCGCCGTGGACTGGCAGCTTCTGCTGCGTTTCCATCGCTCACGGCCGTTCGTGAACCGGGTGCGGCAGCTAGAGGTCATCCGCCTTGATGGGATTCCCGCCCGGTCCTAGCGTGGGGCGCGCTGGAAGGGAATTCCGGGAAGCGAAGGCGGGAAACTATGAGCACTGTGGTGGACGAGCGTCAGGCGAAGATCCGCGACATTGTCTGCGACATCCTCGAACTGGAACCGGAAGAGGTGACCCAGGAAAGCCTCTTCAAGGAGGACCACAACGCGGACTCGCTGCGTGCGATCGAAATCCTGGCCTCCTTGGAGAAGGCATTCAACATCGTCATCGACCAGTCCGAACTGGGTCGCATGGTGAATCTGAACGGAGTCTACGAGGTCGTTTCCGAAGCCGCCGGCTGGTAGTCGGAGAATCGGGGAGACCATGCTCCAGGAATCGGCCCGCAGGGTCGTCATCACCGGGCTCGGAACGGTGTCGAGCATCGGTATCGGAACTCAGGAGTTCCTGACCGGCCTGCGTGCCGGACGTAGTGCGGCGCGACCCATCACGGCCTTCGACACCACCGGGTTCGCGTACTCCATCGGCTGCGAGATCGAGGACTTCGACTCCGGCCGGTGGATACGTCGGCTCGACCCCGAGAGCCTGGGGCGGGCCAGCCAGTTCTCCGTCTCGGCGGCCCGGATGGCCGTTGCCGACGCGGGGCTGGACGAGGCCGAACTCCGCCGGCACCGCTGCCTGACCTCGATCGGCACCACCGACGGGGAATCCCGCGACCTCGACCAACTCGTCGAGTCCGAGGTCAGGCACGGCCCCGAGGCGATGGACGCCGGGGTGGCCCGACGCGTGCCGGCGGGCCGGCTGTCCGGCGCGGTCGCACAGGAGTTGGGGCTCTCCCGGGTGGAGGCCGTCACCCTGCCGACCGCGTGCGCCGCCGGCAACTACGCCATCGGCTACGGCTACGACGCGATCCGCAGCGGGGACGTCACCTACGCCCTGTGCGGCGGCGCGGACTCGCTCTGCCGGAAGACCTTCACCGGGTTCTACCGGCTGGGCACCATCGCCCCGGAGCGCTGCCAGCCGTTCGACCTGAACCGCAAGGGCATCCTCACCGGCGAGGGCGCCGGCGTCCTGCTGATGGAGAGCCTGGAGTCCGCCCTGGCGCGCGGTGCCCGGATCTACGCCGAGGTGCTCGGCTACGGCCTGAACTGCGACGCCCACCACCCGGTGGCGCCCAACCAGGACAGCGTCGCCCGGTGCATGCAACTCGCCCTGGACGACGCCGGGGTCAAGTCGTCCGAGGTCGACTTCATCTCCGCGCACGGCACCGGCACCCGGGCCAACGACGTGACCGAGGCCGCCGCCATCCGCCAGGTCTTCGGGCCGCGTCCGCCGCGCACCGTCTCGATCAAGTCGATGATCGGGCACAGCATGGGCGCCGCCAGCGCCCTGGCCTCCATCGCCTGTGCGCTCTCCCTCACCGAGGGGTTCATCCCGCCGACCATCAACCACGTGGAGACGGACCCGGAGTGCGCCGTGGACTGCGTGCCCAACCAGGCGGTCGAGGCCGACCTCCGGGTGGTGCAGAACAACGGACTCGCCTTCGGCGGCAACAACTCCGTCGTGATCTACGGCAGGTACGAGGGCACGTGATGCGGCTCCGCCTGACGTGCCCGGGAGGGGCGTGATGAGCGTGTTGGTGACCGGAGCCGGTGCGAAGGCCAGCATCGGCGACGACGTGAACGAGGTCTTCGAGTCCCTGTGCGCGGGCCGGAGCGGGCTGGCCGAACTCCGCGGCTTCGACGCCGCGCAGTACCGCACCCGGCACGCCTACGAGATCGACGACCGGCCCCCGGGCCGCCCGGACCGGCCCTACCGGGCGACCGACTGGCTGCTCGCGGCGGTCGCCGAGGCCACCCGTCAGGCGGGCCTCGGCGAAGACCTCCACGACGTGCCGGTACTCGTCGGCACCGGACTGCGGGAACTGCGCTCGGCGGAGCTGGCCTGGCGCGACGGCGCCGGGTTCGACGTCGACCGGCTGCACTTCGGCACGGCACTGCGCGAGCGGTTCGGCGCGGTGCAGAGCCACACCTTCTCCAACGCCTGTTCCGCCTCGCTGCACGCCCTCGCCCTGGGCGCGGACCTGATCGAGGCCGGCGAGAGCGACACGGTGGTGGTGGCCGGCGTCGACACCCTGACCGAGAGCATGTACGGACTGCTGGACCGGGTGCACATGGACCCGCCGCAGCGCGTCCAGCCCTTCGACCGGGCGCGCAAGGGCGTGCTGATGGGGGAGGGCGCGGTCGCGGTGGTGCTCCGCCGCGAGGACGGCCCGGTGGCTGGCGCCCTCGGCCGACTCCGGTCGGTCGGCATGAACTGCGACGCGCACCACGTCACCGCCCCCGACCCGACCGGCATCACCGCGGCCGTCCGGGAGGCCCACGACCGGGCCGGGGTGAAGCCCTCCGACATCGACCTGGTGATGCTGCACGGCACCGGCACCCTGCTGAACGACGAGGCGGAGGCCGCGGCCGTCGCGACGGTCTACGGCGAGGACGTCACCGGCCCGCTGATGACCGCGCTGAAGTCCATGACCGGGCACACCTCCGGCGGCTCCGGGCTGCTCAGCCTGGTCGTGGCCCTCCGGGCCATGGCCACCGGACGCGTCCCGGCGACCCTCGGCCTGGACGAACCGGTCCGGGAGGCCGCCCGGTTCCGCTTCGTCCGCGACCGCGAACGCCGGGCACCGGACCTGACGCTCGCCCAGGTGGACGCCTTCGGGTTCGGCGGGGTCAACACGGTGGCCGTCGTCGAACGCATCCAGAAGGGCGGGAACCGAGCATGAGCATCCTCCGCGTGGGCATCACCGGGATCGGCTCGGCCCTGCCGGGCGTGGACACCCCCGCCGACCTGTTGCGGGCCACCGCCGACGGCGGCCCCGTCGTCCCGGCCGACCGCATCGGACGCAAGGGGCTGCGCTACAAGGACCGCGCCACCCAACTCGCCCTGGTCGCCGTCCGCGACGCGCTGCGGGACTCCCGGCTGGTTCCCGCGGACGGCGAAGGGTGCGCGTGGGGCGCCTCCACCGCCGTGGTCGCCAGCTCCAACTTCGGCAACCTCGACACCGTCTGCCGCACGGCCGCGGAGATCGCGACCGACTCGGTGGAGGGCATCAGCCCGATGGGGCTGCCCAACGCCTCCAGCAACGTGGTGGCCTCCTCGATCGCCATCCGGTTCGGGCTCCGCGGCCCCAATCTGATGGTGTGCAACGGCGCCACCAGCGGGCTGGACGCCCTCGGGTGGGCGGTCCGGCTGATCCGGGCCGGTCGCGCCGAACGCGCGGTGGTCGTCGGGGTCGAGACGCACAACGAGGTCACCGAGGCGTTGACCGGCCACCCGGCCACGACCGCGCTGGACGGCGCGGTGGCCCTGGTGCTGGAGGGCGTGCCCGCGGCGCACCGGCGCGGGGTGCCCCCCGTCGCCGAGGTGGGCGACCAGGCCCGCCGGGGCTCGGTGGACGCCTGCGTCGCCGCGCTGCTGGGGGCGCCAGGCCCGGTGCCGGGCGCGTGGCTCACCTCCGAGGGCCTGGACCCCGACCGGCCGGTGCCCGGGACCGAGGGGATGCCCCGGCACGCGCTGGACGCCGTCCTGGGCCACGCCTCCGGCGCCCTGGGCGTCGCCCAGGGCGCCGCGGCGGTCGGCCTGCTGACCGGGGCCGGGCCCGGCGCCGTCCTGCTCACCAACGGCGACGACGGCTGCGACGCGGTCGCGGGGCTGGTGCTGCGCCGGGCGGGGGAGGCCGGCTGATGAACGGTGTCCGGGGGCTCGCCGTCCAGCCCGAGACCCCCGTCCTGGTCTCCCGGGTCCGGGCGGGGGCGGGCGGCGACGGCCCGCGCCTGTTGCTGCTGCACGGGTTGGCTGCCGGCTCCGACACCTGGGACCGGCTGCTGCCCCTGCTCGACCCGGAGTGCGAGGTGTGGACGGCGGAACTGCCCTGGCGGGGCTCCGGGACGCCCGAGTGGTGGCGCACCCCGCCCGCCCGCTGGGTCCGGGAGGCCGTCGACGCGGTGCCCGGCGGCCCCACCGTCCTCGTCGCCCACTCCTTCGGCGCCGGGGCGGCGCTGAGCTGGCTCGACACCGCCGTCACCGGTGCGCCGGAAGCCGGCACCGGACGGTGGGCGCCCGGTCCGACCGGTCCCGGCGCGCTGCGCGGCGTCGTGCTCGCCGCGCCGTTCTACCGGGCCCGGGCCGCCGACTTCGACTGGGCGGCGCTCTCCTACCACCTCAACCGCTTCGAGGCGATCCTCGAAGAAGGCGTCCGGGTCCGCTCCGCGGGGCGACTCGCCGCCGACATCCGGCAACGGATGGCCGTCAAAGTCAGGGACCGGGTCGGCTGCCACGGGTGGATGCGGTTCTTCGACACCTACCTGTCCACGCCCGACCTGCGGACCCCGGCGATGCACCTGCCGTTCCTCCTGGTCAGCGGCAGCGAGGACATCGCGGCCCGGACGGACGACGCCCGCGCACTGACCGCCAGGCTGCCCGACGCCGCCCTCCACGTCCTGGACGGCGTCGGCCACTTCTCCATGGTCGAACGGCCCGGGACCTTCGCGTCCCTCGTCAACGGACTCGTCCGCGACCTCCACGACCTCACGGCCCGGAAACGGCCGGGCCCCGTTCCCTCACCTGGAGCACCCTGATGACCGAAACGCTCGACCCCACCGTGGCCGCCGCCACCAAGGCCCTGCTGAACGCCACCACCACCGTGTCCGTTCGGCCCCGCTACGAGGGCTCCAACATCTGCACCTGGATCGGCTTCAAGCACGTCAACTACCTGGTCGAGGAAGCCGTCCTGGACCACTTCCGCAGTGCCGGGCTGTCCTCCCGCTCGCTGTACGAGGAGTTCGGACTCGGACTCGACGTCGTCGACCTGGACACCCGCATCCTGCACGCCTTCCACCTGGACGACACCGCAGAGGCGCAGGTCGCCCCCGACACCGGGGACGGGGCCGCCACCCTCGGCTTCCGGGTGACGCTCACCATCGAGCGGGACGGCGCCCCGGTCAAGGCCGTCACCTCCAAGGTCAGGGTCTCGCTGCGGCCCGACGGCTACCTCCAGAGCGCCGAGCAGCCGCCCGCCGAACTCGCCCCCTTCGTGGTGGAGCGGCTGGGCGCCCACCTCGGCGGAACCGCCGCGGAGACCACCGCCCACGGGACCGCCGTCGAGCCCGCCGACACCACCGCGCTCGGCCGGGGCCGGGGCACCGGGGGGAGCACCGACCCGGTGCTGGACCTGCTGACCCGGGACGCCAACGCCTTCGGCTGGAAGTGGCGCATCCCCTACCCCTACTGCCACTTCACGGAGCGCCTCCAGATGTCCGGCTACCTGCGGCAGATGGAGGAGGTCGTCGACCTCTTCCTCGCCGACCGGGGCATCTCCATCCGCACCCTCCTGGACGACCGCCGCTGGATCCCGGTCGTTCCGCACTCCCGCATCCAGATCCTCGACGAGGCGCTGATGGAGGAGGACCTCTACACCGTCTACACGGTGGAGGACGTCTTCAAGGACCTCACCTACACCTCCCGGATGGACTGCTACGTCGTCCGGGACGGCGCCCTGGTGCAGACCGCCACCGGGCGGATCACCCACGGCTACGCGGTGATCGAGAACCGCCGCGACTGGTCCCTGGTCAACTTCGACGACCACGTCGTCCGCACCCTGAAGGGCGAGGCCGGCCCCGACGCGTCCGCCTGAGGCCGCCCGGGCGTCCGCCACCCACGCACTCCTCGGAGAGACCCATGGACGACGTACTCATCACCGGACTCGGTGTCCTCAGCTGCCTCGGCAGGGGAGTCGACGCCTTCCGGGACGGCATGGCCCGGGCCACCAGCGCGCCCCGACCCACGACGGACCCCGCCGCCCGCATGGCCGTCCCGCTGATGTACTCGGTGCCCGCCGACGACCTGCCCCCCGACCCCGGCACGCTGGACGGGCAGCAGCTGGGCGCCGGCTCGCGGTACGCCCTGGACGTCACCCGGCAGGCCCTGGCCGACGCCGGACTGACCGGCGACGGCTCCGCGACCCTGGACGCCGATCCCCGCCGGGTGGCCGTGGTCATCGGCACGGGCATGGGCGACGCCGGGCTCCACGAGGAGTGGCGGCTCGGGGCCCGCCCCCGGCACGACGCCTGGAGCCCGACCTTCTCGGTGGCCGCCGCCGTGGGCCGACTGGTCGGCGCGGAAGGCCCCAACACCAGCGTCAGCAACGCCTGCGCGGCCAGCGGCTTCGCGGTGTCGTTGGCCGCCGACCTCATCCGCTCCGGAGAGGCCGACGTGGTGGTGGCCGGCGGCGCCGAAGCCTACTCCCGGGTCGCCCTCGGCTGCTTCAACCGGCTGGGCGCGGTCGACCCGCTGCGCTGCCGCCCGTTCGACGCGGACCGGGCCGGCACCGTGTTCGGGGAAGGCGCCGCCGCGCTGGTGCTGGAGTCCGCGGCCCACGCCCGCCGCCGCTCTCCGCGACGGGCGTACGCCCGGCTGGCCGGGGCGGGATGGAGCTGCGACGCGCACCACACCACCGCCATCGAACCGGAGGGCACCCAGATCACCCGTGCCATGCGGCGCGCCGTGGCGGAGGCCGGCATCGAGGTCGGGGACCTCGGCTGCGTGGTGCCGCACGGCACCGGCACCCTGATCAACGACACGGTGGAGAGCCGAGCCCTGGCGGGACTGCTCGGCCCGCTCGCCGAGGAACGTCCGCTGTACAGCCTCAAGTCGCTGATCGGCCACACCGGCGGCGCCGCGGGAGCACTCGCCGCGCTCTCGGCGGCCCTCATCGTGCACCACCGGGAGGTGCCCCCGAACGTCGCCCGGGAGCACCCCGACCCCGAGTGCGGGGTGCTGCTCCCGGAGCGCACCGGCCCGCTGGAGGGCGGGTCGGTCCTGGTCAACGCCTACGCCTTCGGCGGCAACAACGTCTCCCTCGTCCTCCAGGAGGTGGCCGCGTGACCGGCTTCGACGCCACCGAGGTGGCGGTGACCGGCATCGGGGTGGTGACCCCGCGCGGCGGCGACGCCCGGGCCGCCGACGCGCCCCGCCCGAGCACCCCGGGCGACTGGTTCGACCACCGGGTCGAACTCGGTCGCCGCGGCTACAAGTACCTCCCCCCGGCGGCGCAGTACTACCTGGCCGCCGCCAACCGCGCGCTCGCGGCGGCCGGCGGCCCGGCTCTCCCACCGGAGGACCGCGGTGCCGCGGTCGGGACGAACAGCGCCGCCGAGGCGCTGCACACCGCGATGGACGAGACGATCGTCGGGGCCGGCGCGTCCGACCTCAGCCCGGCCACCGCGCCGTACTTCTCGATCAACCTGTTCGGCAGCCGGATGGCCATGGAGCACCGGCTCCAGGGTTTCAACCTGACCCTCACCACCCCGCGCGTCGCCGGTCTGGAGGCCGTCCAGACCGGGCTGCGCTCGGTACGGCTGGGCCGGGCCTCCTGGCTGCTGGCCGGCGCCACCGAAGAGGCCCTCGACCCCCGCGACCCGGGTGCCGACCGCTCCGAGGTCGGCGCGGTCGCCCTGGTGCTGGAGCGGACCGACCTGCTCCGGGCCCGGGGCGGCACGGCCCTGGGACACCTGGCCGTGCGCTCCTGCTACGTACCGCCCGACGCGGCCCCGGACGAGGCCCGGGCCCGGATCGGTCGGCTGCTCGACGACCGCCCCGCCGGGGTCGAGGGACCGGAACCCGGCTCCGTCACCGCGGTGCTGGACGGCTCGACCCTGGCCACGGCGGTGCACCGGGTCCTCGGCCCGGACGTCCGGCACGCCCCCGCCGGCTCCGGCGCCCTGGAGCCGCTGCTCCAGTCGGTGGGCACGCTCCACCGGCGACCGGACCGCCCCGGGGCGGTGGTCACGGCGTCCGCCCAGGGCAACGTGGCGGTCTGCTGGGTCCTCCCGGCCCGCGAGGACCTCACGGCGGCCGACCGGCCGACGCACGCCGGACCGACGGCCGCGGGCCCGGCCGGGTGAACCCGGTACCCGGCACGCCGGGCGAACGAGCGGCGGCGACGCCGTCCACGGCACCACGACACACGAGGAGTAGGGCAATGGCAACACCGCTCGCAGGATCCTGGGCGCTGGTGCTCGGCGTCTCCAGCGGCATGGGGCTCGCCGTGGCACGGCAGCTGGCCCACGAGGGCGTGCACGTGCTGGGGGTGCACTTCGACACCGCCAGCGGCCGGGAGAAGGCCGAGGCGGCCGCCGAGGAACTGCGTTCCCTGGGCGTCCGGGTGCACTTCCACAACGCCAACGCGGCCCGCGCCGCCACCCGTGCCGAACTGGTCCCCCTGTTCCGGGAACTGACCGGTGACCGGGGCATCCGCATCCTGGTCCACTCGCTGGCCTTCGGCACCCTGGTCCCCTTCATCGCCCGGGACGGCCGGCCCGGGCTGTCGGAACGGCAGATGACGATGACCCTCGACGTGATGGCGCACTCCCTCGTGTACTGGACCCAGGACCTCCACGCGGCCGGGCTGCTGCGCACCGGCGCCAAGGTCTACGCCATGACCAGCGCCGGCAACGCCAAGGTCACCACCACCTACGGCGCCGTGTCCGCGGCGAAGTGCGCCCTGGAGGCCCACGTCCGGCAACTGGCCGTCGAGTTGGCGCCCGGCGGGGTCGCCGTCAACGCCCTCCGGGCCGGGGTGACCGTCACCCCCTCGCTGGAACGCATCCCGGAGAGCGCCGAACTGGTCGAGCGCGCGACCCGCACCAACCCGCACGGGCGGCTCACCCGACCCGAGGACGTCGCCGAGGCGGTGGCCCTGCTCTCCCGCTCCGAGACCTCGTGGATCACCGGCAACGTCATCGGTGTCGACGGCGGGGAGGTCCTGACCGCCTGATGGAGAACGAACGGACCAAGGACACCGGCCGGAGGGGCCGCCCGCCCGGGACCGCCCGGCGGGCACTGACGGTGCCGTGGCGACTGCTACGGGCGGTCGGGCTCGGCGCCCGCCACGCACACCGGCTCTACCACCCCGAGAGCAGCAAGGTGGGACGCACCCCGGAGCACAAGAAGCTGCCGATGCGCCGGATGCAGGTGACCACCCGGATGGACCGGGTCACCCTGGAGGCGTGGGTGGTGCCCGGCACCGGCCCCCACACCGTGGTGGTCTGCCACGGCGTGGAACGGTCCAAGTCCAGCACCCTCGGCCACATCGCCCTCCTCCACTCGGCGGGCTACCACGTCGTCGCCTACGACATGCGCAACCACGGGGAGAGCACCGGCGACCGACGGCTGGGCCGGATGGCCCGGCGCTACACCAGCGACCTGCGCGACGTGCTCCGCCAGGTGGCCGACGACCCCGAACTGGGCCGGGGGAAGCTCGCCGTGCTGGGCTTCTCCTTCTCCGCCTGGCCCTCCCTGCGCGTGCTCACCGAGCCCGGCGCCCCGCCGGTGTGCGCCGTGGTCGCGGACAGCGGACCGCTGTACGACATCGGCGCCGGGCTGGCCAACTTCGCCACGCTGCGCCGGGCCGGCCTGCCCGCATGGGCGCGCGGCGGGCCCGCGTTCGCCTGCTACCGGCACGCCTTCCGCCTGGTGGCCCTGCGGATGCTGGCGCTCCGCCGCTGGCCCCCCGACCTCACCGGCGTGCCCACCCGGCTGATGTTCGTCGCCGGCGCGGCGGACCCGCTGGTCACCGAGGACCAGGTGCGCCGGGTCGCCGGCGCCCTGCCCGGGGCACGGCTGTGGGTCGCGCCGACCGCGATGCACATGAACGCCATCCGCTTCGACCGGCAGGAGTACGAGACGCAGGTGTTGACCTTCCTGTCCGATTCCTTCGCCGCACCGGACCGGCATCCGACCCCCGGCCCCGAGGAGGCCCGCAGCCGTGCCTGAACACCTCCTGATCGAGAGCGAGGGCCCCGCCTACGGGCCCGGCGCCGTCCGGTTCGTGACCGACGCCGCGCACCTGGCCCGCGCCGGCGACAGCACGTCCCTGCTCCTGGTGGACAACGCCGTGTTCGCCGCGGTCGCCGGAGCCTGCGCGGAGATCGCCGACTTCACCGGCGTGGGCGGGGAACTGCTCGTCGACGCGTACGCGGTCCACCAGCGCGCCCTGGCGCAGAAGGACCTGGTTCCCGAGGCGCGACTGGTGGAGATGGACGAGGTGGCCACCCGGCTGCTGGCCCCCGAGACCCGGGTGGTGTGGCACTGATGGCCTCGAAGATCGCCCGCAGCGACGTCCTGCTGGCCGTGTTCGGCGGCCCGCACCGGACGGAGCTGATGACCACCGGGTTCCGGATGACGCACGCCCTGCTCGGACGCGGCGCCACCGTGCAGATCTGGACCTGCGGGGACGCCACCGGGCTCACCCGCCTCGGCCTCGGCGACAGCAAACCCCGCAACGTCGTGGACTGGACCCGCGACTACCCCTCGACCACCGCCCTGGCCCGCGGGCTGCTCGCCGAGCACCCCGATCGACTGCGCTGGTACGTCTGCCGGTTCTGTTCCGACGAGCGGGGCATGACCGAGCAGATCCCCGAGGTGCGCAGGCGTCCCCCGTTCACCTTCTGGGAGCACGCCGTGGCGGCCGACAAGACCCTGACCCTGGGGGTGTGCTGACATGACGACCGCCACCCACCCCGCCCTGGTCATGATCGACCGCGCCTACCGCGGCTCGGTGGAGACCCAGTTCGCCGACGTCCTCTACTTCATCCGCGAACTCAACCGTCAGGTCGGCGGCCTGCACCTGGCGCTGCGCGGTGACGCCGTGACCTACGGGCTCGCGGCGCCCGACCACACGCCGTCGATACGGCTGGGCAGCCGCGAACTGGACACCCTGCCCGATCCGCGCCGCTCGATGCGCACCCTGCTGGAAGAGGGCACCGAGGTCTGGGTCGAGCAGGCCGACCTGACCCGGGCGGCCGGTCCGGACGCCGCGGACCGGCTGCTGCCCGGGGTGCGGCTCGCGGGGCCGGGCGAACTGGCGCGCAGCTGGTCCTCGTACACCCGGGTGTGGTTCATGTGACGCCGCCCGCCACGACCGAAGGAGCACAGACGATGACCACCCTTGCCGAGCGCGGACCGTTGATCTCCGCGTGGGCCGCCGTCTCGCCGTGGGGGCCGGACGCCACCGGGTTCCGCGCCGGGTCGCACGGGGCGCTCGACACCGAGGCGCCGGTCGACACCGACCGCTGGACCGTGCCGCAACGCACGGCCTGCCTGGTCCCGGACTTCGACACCCGGCGGAGCCTGGGCCGCAAGGGCACCCGCTCCATGGACCGGGCCACCGGGCTCGCCGTGACGGCGCTCGGCCAACTGGTCGGCGGCCAGGACCGGTTGCCAGGCATCGGACCGGACACCGGGCTGGCCCTGGGCACCAGCACCGGCAGCGCCCAGAGCATCATGGACTTCACCCGTGACTCGCTGGTGGGGGCGAAGCCGTTCTTCGTCGACCCCGCCCGCTTCCCCAACACCGTGATGAACTGCGCGGCCGGACAGTCCGCGATCTGGCACGGTCTGAAGGGGCCCAACACCACCATCGCCGGCGGTCGGGCCACCGGGCTGCTCGCCCTCCAGTACGCCCTGCGGCTGCACCGGGCCGAGCGGGCCTCCACCGTGCTGTGCGGCGCGGTCGAGGAGTACTCCACCGCCCGCGCCTGGTTGGACTGGCACGCCCGGGGCGGAGCCCCGGGCGACGCGCCGCTGGGCGAGGGCGCCGCGGTGTGGCTGGTGGAGAGCGCGGACACGGCCCGGGAGCACGGCCGGAACGGACTGGCCGCGGTCGAGGGGCTGGAGTTCGGGTTCGCCGCCGGCCCCGAGGACATCCGGACCGTGCTGGCCGAGTGCCTGCGGACCCTGCGGGAGCGCGGCGGCACCGGACCCGAGGACCTGTGGGCGGTCGCGACCTCCCAGGTGCCCGGACCCGAGGGCGAGGCCGAACGGGCGGCCCTGCACGAGGTGTGGGCGGACGCGACCCCCCGCACGCTCCCCTGCGCCGAACTGATCGGCGACACCTACGCGGCCTCGGCCGCGTTCCAGGTCACCACCGTGCTCGCCGAAGCCGAGCGGGACCCCTCCTCGGCGGGCCGCACCGCCCTGGTCACCTCCGTCGAGCAGGACGGCGTGGTCGCCGCCGGGCTCTTCCGGCTGCTGGGCGGTGCCGAGCGGTGACCGGCGCACCACCGACGGCACTGTTGTTCCCCGGACAGGGGGCCCAGCGCGCGGGGATGGGCGAGCCGTGGCGGGACGTCGACGCCTGGCGCCTCACCGCGGAGGTCTCCGCGCACACCGGGACCGATGTCGAGGAGTTGCTGCTCAAGGCCGACGACGCGACCCTGCGCGAGACCGACCTGGCGCAACTCGCGGTCTTCACCCTCTCCGTGGTGGTCCTGCACCACGTGCGGAGCCGGGAGGACCTCCCGGAGGTCGTCGCCCACGCCGGGCACAGCCTGGGGGAGTACGTGGCCCTGTACGCGGCGGGCGCGCTGACCCTGCCGGACGCCGCCCGGCTGGTCGCCGCCCGCGGCCGGGCCATGCGGGAGGCCGCCCGCCGCGACCCGGGCACCATGGCCGTCCTGGTGCGGGCCGACGCCGAGACCGCCCGCACGATGGTGGACACGGCCCGGGCGGCCGGGCACCGGGTGTGGGTGGCGAACCTCAACGCCCCCGGCCAGATCGTGGTGTCCGGCAGCCACGAGGGCGTCGAGCACGTCGCGTCCCTCGCCGGTGACCACGACGCCAAGGCGATCCGGGTGGCTGTGGGCGGCGCCTTCCACACCCCGCTGATGGCATCGGCGGGCGAGGAACTGTCCCGGGCCCTGCTGGCGGTGCCCTTCGCCGCCTCCCACGAGCCGGTGGTCGCCAACGTCGACGCCCGGGTCTACCGGGGCGGGGAGGCGGACTGGCCGGACCTGGAGGTGCGCCAACTCACCGGCCCCGTGCTGTGGGAACGCGGAGTGCGCACGCTCCACGACGCCTTGGGGTGCGTGCGTTTCCTGGAGTTGGGGCCGGGACGGACCCTGGCCGGAATGGTCCGGCGGACGCTGCCCGACGCGACGGTCGTCACCGTCAACACGCCCGTGGACCACCTCCGTTAGACCGAAGGACCCCGTTCCCGGCCCGCCGACCAGGCAGGCCGGACCGAACGGCCGGCACAGACGCAGATGCAGATGCAGTGCGGACGAGAAGAGAGGCACACCGATGTCCGAGAACACCCCGGTACTGGACCTTGAGGACCTGCGGCGGACCGTCGCCGACATCCTCGACGTGGAGGAGGAGGAACTCACCGACGACGCCCACTTCGTGGAGACGCTCGGCGTCGACTCGCTGATGGCGCTGGAGGTCATGGTCGTCCTGGAGAAGAAGTACGACGTCAAGCTCGGCGAGGACGAGCTCAAGGAGGTCACCACCCTCCAGCGGGCCTACGACCTGCTCGGCGGGAAGCTCGGGGTCGGCTGATGGCCGCCTGCACCCCCGTCGAGGGCGTCCCCGAGCCGCTGGACGCCTCCCCGGACGCCACCGTGGTCACGGTGGCGTCCGGGGAACGGGTCTTCGCCGGCCACTACCCCGGGTTCCCGATCTTCCCGGGCGTCTGCATCGTCGAGCACGTCCACCGCAGCGCGCTCGCCGCGCTGCCGGACCGGGCGGAGGGCGCCCCGGGAGCCTGGCGGCTGACCGTGGTGGAGAGCACCCGGTTCCTCTCCCCGGTCTTCCCCGGGGACACGATGACCATCCGACTGACCTGGTCCCGGAACGGGGACGCACGACGTTGCAAGGCCGTCGTCGCCTCGCAGCGCGGCACCGCCGCGCAGGTCAGACTGCGGTACGAGGCGGGGGCCGCCGTCCCGGCCGTCCCGACCGCGGGGACGGCCGGTTCCGATCCCGACACCGCGATGGGGACCGCCGCCATCAAGGAGGTGCTCCCGCACCGGTACCCGATGCTGCTGGTCGACCGGGTGCTGAGCCGGGCGGACGGCGCGCACCTGGTCGCGCAGAAGGCCGTGACCTGCAACGAGCCCTGGTACCAGGAGTTGCCCCCGGCGGCCACCGAGGACGACCACGCCTATCCGGAGGTCCTGCTGGTCGAGTCCTGGTGCCAGTCCGCCGGCATCCTGATCGCCGCCGAGCGCCCGAACCCGGACGTGCTCAGCGGCCAGGTGATGCTCTTCGGGAGCATCTCCGACATCCGGTTCGCCCGCCGCGTCCGTCCGGGCGAGGTGATGGAGCACCGGGTGCGGCTGTCCCGCGCCCTCTCCGACACCGTGGTCTTCGAGGGCGAGTGCGTGGTGGACGGCCGGGTGGTGGCCACCATCGGACGGGTCGTCATGGCGATGCGCCCGGCCTCCGAACTGACCGAACAGGCGCCCGTGCGCGCCGAAGAGAGCAGGTAGGGATCACATGTCCGACAGTTCGTCCCGCACCGCACTGATCACCGGCGGCTCCCGCGGCCTGGGCCGGGCCACCGCGCTGCGGCTCGCCGACGACGGCTACGACGTGGCCTTCTGCTACACCGCGAACGCGGAGGCCGCACGCGCCCTGGAGAAGGAGATCGCCGAACGCGGAGTACGAGTGCTGGCCCTCCGGGCCGACGTTTCCGACCCCGCTTCGGCCAAGTCCCTGGTCACCGCGGCCCAGGAGGAGTTCGGCGCGCTGGACGTGCTGGTCACCTCCGCCGGCATCGTCCGGGACAACCCGTTGCTGATGATGAAGGACGACGACTGGAACCGCGTCATCGACGTCAACCTCAACGGGACCTACTACGTGTGCCGTTATGCGATCTTCGAGATGATGAAGCGCAAGTCGGGGTGCATCGTCAACGTGTCCTCGGTGGCCGGCGTCCACGGAAACCCGACGCAGAGCAACTACTCGGCGTCCAAGGCCGGCATCATCGGCTTCACCAAGGCCGTGGCCAAGGAGGTCGGCCCCTACGGCATCCGCGCCAACGTGGTCGCCCCCGGATTCATCGAGACCGACATGACCGCGGGCCTCACCGCAAAGGTGCGCGAACAGGCCGTGGGGCAGATCCCGCTGCGGCGCCTCGGGCGCCCCGAGGAGGTCGCCGAGCTGATCTCGTACCTCACCCGCGCCACCTACGTGACCGGCTCGGTGTTCCAGATCGACGGCGGCATCGTCCTGTGAGCGGCGCGGCGGGCGGGCACCGACGGCGCGGGGCGAAGGCGCCGCGGTTCTACTTCTCGCTGCGCAGCCCGTACTCCTGGCTCGCCCACCACGACCTGCTGCGACACCATCCGGACGTGGCGGAACGGGTGGAGTGGCGCCCGTTCTGGGAACCGGACGAGCGGTCGCGGACCCTGCTGGCGGAGGCCGGGGGGGACTTCCCCTACGTGGCCATGTCCCGGGCCAAGCACCTCTACATCCTCCAGGACGTGCGTCGACTGGTGCGGGAACGCGGTCTGGAGTCGACCTGGCCCGTCGACCGCGACCCGCACTGGGAGGTTCCGCACCTCGCCTACCTGGCGGCGGCGGCCCTCGGACGGGGGCCGGAATTCATCCAACTCGCCTACCGCAAGAGGTGGATGGAAGGTCTCGACATCTGCGACTCGGATACGATCTCCGCTATGGCAAAGGAGTTGGGGGTGCCCGAGGGTCCGCTGGTGGCAGCGGTCGACGACCCCGGGGCGCGGCGCAACGGGGTGGCGGCACTCCTCGACGTGCACCGGGACGGCGTCTTCGGGGTCCCGTTCCTCGTCCACGGCTTCGACAAGTTCTGGGGGGTGGACCGACTGGAGGCGTTCGCCGCCTCGGTCCGCGGGAGCACGGCAACGGCACCCGCAGCACAGGACGTCGGGCGACCGGCCACGAGCCCGGGCGGGGACCAGGGGCACGCCGGCGGCTGCGGGTGACCGCTCCCCGGCCGCGCGCCCCGCGAACGGCGGGGCGCCCGGGCGGGCCGGGTCGCGCACCCGGCCCCCGAGGACGTCGTCCGAGCGTCGCACCCCCCGCGTAGCAGCGAGGAAGTCCACGTGGGTGAAGGAGAGAAACATGCCACGAGCCGTCGGTGAGAGCACGACCCGCTTCTCGCCCGTGACCCATGCCCTGTCGGCGCTCGCATCGCCGCTGGCACCGGTGTGCGGACTGGCGCTGGCCTATGCGCTCTTCCACCCGCCGCGGCGCAGACACCACAAACAGCCGGTGGACGTGGGACTGCCCGAACCCGAGGAACTGCGGGTCCCGGTCGGCGGCGGCAAGCACGTCCACGCCTGGCTCTGCCTCCAGGACCCCGAACGCGTCGTCGTGATCGGACACGGCATGGGGCTGAGCAAGTCGGCCACCCTCGGCCACGCCAAGTTCCTCCACGACGCCGGGTACACCGTCTGCCTCTTCGACCACCGCAACCACGGGAGCAGCAGCCAGGACCGCTCGGTCACCGGACTCAGCGACCGCTTCACCACCGATGTGCTGGCGACCGTGCGGCTGCTGCGCTCCCGGGAGGAACACCGGTCGGCGAAGGTGGCCGTGTACGGGTTCTCCTTCTCCACCTTCCCGATGTTCTACGCGCTGCGGGACCCCGACGTCGAGGTCGACGCGGTGATCTGCGACAGCGGTCCCGGCGAGGAACTCGGCCCGCTCTTCGCCAACTTCCTCGACGCCGGGGTCCTCCCGGTCCCCGCCCCGCTCCGCGCCAGGCCCGCCCGCTACCCGCTGGAGGCCACCCTGTGCCGCGCGGGCAAGGCCATGCTGCGCTCCCACTGGCCCCCGCCGGCCGCCGGCCGCTACGCCACCACTCCGCTGCTGTTCATCGCGGGCGAGGAGGACCGCATCCTGCCGGCCTCCTCGGTGGACGCCCTGGCCAGCCGCTACTCGCACGCCGAGGCGCACATCCTGCCCGGGGTCGGACACCTCCTCGGACTCAAGGAAGCCAGGGAACGGTACGTCGACACGGTGCTGGAGTTCCTCCGGCACGCCCTCAAGTGACGTGGTGGTGCACATGACGGGCATCCCCCGGGTCTGGGGCGCGCACGAGGCGGAGGTCCGCGCGTCCTACCCCTGCGACACCCTGTTGGTGGCGCCGCGGGAGCACTGGGTCCGCGCGGTGACCGTCCGGGCCGACCCCGCGACCGTCTTCCGGTGGCTGTGCCAGCTCAAGGTGGCCCCCTACAGCTACGACCTGCTGGACAACCTGGGCCGGCGCAGCCCGCGCCGACTCACCCCGGGCGCGGAGCGCCTGGAGGTCGGGCAACGCGTGATGACGATCTTCCGGCTGGTCGAGTTCGAGCCGGACCGGCACCTCACCGTGCTCCTCGACAAGGAGCGCGCCCTGAGGCTGTTCGGCGGCTTCGCCCTGACCTACCGGGTCACCGAGGAGTCCCCCGGGGTGACCCGGCTGGTGGCCAAGCTCGTGGTGGGCGACGACGACGGAGTGCTGCGCCGACTCCGCCGACCGCTGATGGCCTGGGGCGACCTGCTGATGATGCAGCGTCAACTCCACGTGCTGCGCAAGCTCGCCGAAGGGCGTTGAGGACGCCGGCCCGGACGACCGCGGCGGCGGACGGGTCGGAAGGTACGTCGGGGTCGCGGTCCGATCGACGGTCTGACCGGTCGTCGGCTCCGCTCGGGAGGGGAACGGGATGAACACGGCGGGACGGAAGCCATGGAGCGTCGGCAGCGTGGTGGCCCTGGCCGCGGGTCTGGTCTGCGCGGGCGTGCTCGGTTCGGGAATGCTCACCCTGCTGGAGCTGGCGGACGACGACGACTGCGAGGGGACCGGGAAGCGGCTGGAACGGATCGCGGGCCTCGACGTCCTCCACTCCCCGCCGGCCGGCGCCCGCCCCGCGAAGGGCTTCGAGGAGGCGGACACGGGCTGTCTCGACGACAGCGGCGACGAGTACCTGGGGTCCTTGCGCGCCTACGACTCGGAGCTCGACGAGGCGGCCGTGCTGAAGCACTACCGCGCGGTGGCGGAGGGCGGGGGCTGGAAGGAGCGGGAGGTGACGTACGGGACGGCCGAGTCCCCCGAGGACGTGGACGCCGTCAAGGCGTGCTTCACCAAGGACATGCCCGGTGGAGCGGCCAGGTTGAGCCTCCGGCACGACCCCTCCCGCACCTTCGAGGTGAACGTGGAGTCCGACCTGGACGGCAACGGGCTCGACTGCTGATCCGCCGCCCCCCACCCGACGGGTGCCTCGGCCGCGTGCGACGTCCTCCTCGAACGGCAGCCGCTAGCCTCGTCCTCTGATCGTCACTGGACGAACGTCCGAGGTGGAGGAAGAGGCATGACGGCAAAGGCACTTGAGGGGAAAGTCGCACTCGTCACCGGGGGCAGCCGAGGCATCGGCCGGGCCATCGCCGAACGCCTCGGCCGGGACGGCGCCGTCGTCGCGGTCGGCTACGCCCGGCAGGAGGGCGCGGCCGACGAGGTCGTCGCGCGGATCGAGGAGCGGGGCGGCACCGCCTTCGCCCTGCCCGCCCCGCTGGGCCGGCGCGGGGACGCCGCGGCACTCTGGGCCGCCTTCGACGAGCGGGTGAGCGCCCATGCGCCCGGCGGTGGGGTCGACGTCATCGTCAACAACGCCGGGATCGGCACCAGTTCGGACCTCGCCTCACTGACCGAGGACGAGTTCGACGAGGTCTTCGCGGTCAACGTCAGGGCTCCCTTCTTCATCGTGAAGGAGGGTCTCGGCCGTCTCCGCGACGGGGGGCGCGTGATCAACATATCCAGCGGCGTCGTCCGGATGGCCACGCCCGAGATCATGGCCTACGCCGCCACCAAGGGCGCGTTGGACAACTTCACCCTCGCCCTCGCCAAGGAGTTGGGGCCGCGGGGCATCACGGTGAACTCGGTCGCCCCGGGGGTCATCGACACGGACATCAACGCGAGTTGGCTGCGGGACCCCGAGGCGGCGAAGTGGGCGGCCGGCATCTCCGCACTGGGCCGGATCGGCCAGCCGGAGGACGTGGCCGGGGTGGTGGCCTTCCTCGCCTCCGACGACGCGCGCTGGGTGACCGGCCGGGTGGTCGACGTCACGGGGGGCTCCGCGCTGTAGACCGCCCGCCGCACGGACGACGCCGTGCGCAGACGGGCATGGCCTCCGCGCCGTGCCCGACCCCCTTCTCCGGAGGTCGGGCACGGCGCGGAGGCAGCCGGGGATCAGATGTCGCGGAAGAGACCAGGGAACGCGGTGACCTGCCGCGATGAGTGACTTGTGGTCGATGACCTGCACGAATGACTTTTCGGCTGTTTCACGCTCGTGCAGCTTGATGAGGCCGAAAGTCCCAGAAAAGTCCCAGGGAATCCCACTGCTGACGGGTGTCTTTCCGCTCTGTACGGGCGTATGGGCCGTCGAACGGTCAGCCAGCCCCGGACGTCCTACGGCGAGAGGCCAGTCGCGCGGGACCGGCGGGTGAAGGCTCATAAGCTGATCGAACGGCTCGTCGCCGAGGGCCGCGTTCGGATCACCGCCCCTGATGACGACGAGGTCGCGGAGTGGCGGTGCGTCGTCAACTATGCGAAACGGCACGGCCTGGGACCAGCGGGCAAGCGCATTGAAAAGGTTCCGTAGGATGGGCCGGGGCTGCTCCTGCGGAATGGCCTGCATCTCAACGCGCGGAGTCAACGGCCGAGGGAGGGCGGGGATCCAGTTCCCGTTCCCTCACGGCTGGGGAACCTCCGTCCGATCGTGACCGCGCTCAAAGACGACGAGAGCCGACTCTTCCTTTGTCCGCGCGAAGGCGGGGTGGACGTTGCTGTCGACGGCTTCGCATATATCGTCAACGGCAGATGGCAGTTCCCGGAGTCCACAGATCCGGAGCGTTCCGTGCAGGAGCCTCCCACGTCCCGTAGGGCTCGTCCCTCTTCTACAGCAACTCCCAGGGCCGCAAGGTTCTCGGACTTCGTCGCCGACACGGTCTCCTTCCACGAGCACACTGAAGGCGGCCACCTTCCCGTCTGGGTTGCCCTGCTGGTGCTACCCGGACCGCCGCGTGCGGTGGGTTTCAAGCCCGGTGAGTTGGAGGCCCGGTGTGTCGTAGGGCATCAACGAGCTCTGTTCGACCAACGGCACGATGACTGACCACAGTCCCTCGGCGGCGGGGGAGGGGTTACCGATGTGGCGTTCGGTCACGGCTGCTGCGGCCCCGCCAGCAGGTCGGCCAGTTGAATGGATGGATGGTCGGCGGAAGAGCCGCGAAGCATGGTGTGCACGGGGGCGCCCCTCTCGCGGGTCAGGAGAGTCATGCCTATCGGGCTGGTGGTGTACTGCAGCACTGTGCGAAAGACGTCGTCGGTAAATACGCGCTGTTCATCGGTGAGGACGCTGACGAGCCCGAGGCTGTGTCCCCATCGGCGGGCTGTCTGAGTCACCGCAGGGATGAGCATCTCCAGCGACGGGAACGGGGAGTCCTCCTGGTGGAGGGCGGCCGCGTACGGCCGGGTGGAGCGCACCTGGGCCAGCACCTCAGTTACGGGCCGCCGTGTCGAGGCACCCCATGCCTGTTCGACCACTGCGAAGAACGCCTCCAACGCGGCTTCCTCCCGTCCCAGGGCGCGCTGGGAAGCCAGGGCCACGAACGAGGACATCAGCGCATCGAACAGCGCCCCCGGAAGGGCACGCGGTCCCTGGAGCGCCAATGTCCGAGCCATGGCGCGCGCCTTGCCCTCCGCGTACAGGTTCCACCCTTCGGCGTGCGCCTTCTCCTCCAGCAGCAGATCGATCGCCTTCGCTGCCACGGCGTACTCCTTGTCGACCACGTAGACCGAGCAGCGTTCGTGCAGTGCACCGGCCGGGCCCCACAGATCCTTCAGCAGGGACCACCGCTCCTCGCGGTCCTTGAACAGGCGGAACTTCAGCTCCCCGGCCTGCTGGATCCGGGCCTGCTTACGCAGGGTGTTGATCAGTGGGGCCGCCTCGGCGTCGTCGATGGCGACGGACGCGAGGACAAGGAAACGGCGCTGCCGGCCGACGAGCTGCTCCCCATCCCATCCAGACTCGTCGCACGCAATCCAGCGCCCCTCGCCGGCGTCGTCCGAGGTCGGCTCATTCTGGTTGAGCTGTGCGTACTTCTCTCCGGTCAAGGCCATGACGCCATTGTCCATGCGGCAATGCGGTTACCGGACTGAAGAGCGCATGGGCCGCTCTTGCCCTGACCTCAGGAGACCGGCCTCGCTGATCACAGTTGATGATCTTCCCCGTCCGCTCAGCTGTCCCGGCATCGCTGAGCAGATCTGTCGCCCACCGCTTCCCAGCGTGACGGTGCTGGTCTCGGACAACAACGTGGCCGCACATACTTGATACGTGCCGGCCCGCATACTGAAGAGCGGGGCGGTTGCGAGCAGCAACTGCTTCTTCTCCGCTGCTTTGGTGTGGCGGGCACGGCGGCTGACGGGGGCGCTGGGGTGCGGGGTAGGGCGCCGATGCGTGGCGGGAAGCGTGCGGCTATGTCGTCCACGGCCACGGCGAGCGCGTTGGCCTCGGCGAGCGGCCTGGACGCGCTCCGGTAGGGAAGCGTTCTGGACTGTCTCGTCTGACCGGAGCCCCGGCCCCCTGTAGGGGCGGGGCTCTTCTCGTATGCTCCGGCACATGCGACGCACCTTCATACCGCTCGCCCTCGCTGCTCTCGCGCTCGCCGGCTGCACCACCGAGAAAGACAAGTCCGCGAGGTACTGGGACGGCTATCGGTTCGGCGAGCGGACGGCGACGGACTACACGAAGCGCGTCATCGACACCAACTTCACGTACTGCACGACCGGTGGGGAGGTGGCCGCCCGGCAGGACATGTGCACCCGCCCAGGCGGCCCCGACACTCGATACCCCGTCTCCGTGGGGCAGCGGGAGTGCGCAGACGCGCTGCCCGAGGGCTTAGAAGGGGATGAGCGTAAAGCCTGGAGCAAGGGCTGCACCACTGGCATGTCCCTCAGTGTGCCCGATGTCGTGACGTACGGGGCCGACCCTGGGAAGTGACCCTCAGGGCAGCCGGGTTTGCTGGCGGCGGCTGACGGACGGCTGCGGCAAGGCTTCTCCAGCAGGCTCCGTTCCCCAGGCGCTCTGGAGCCGGTCGCCCATTTCCTCCTTCAGCTCTTCCAGCCGCGCGTACAGCGCCTGCTCTTGCTTGGACAAGTTCCCGGTCTTCATCTTCGCCAACAGCTCGTCTGAGGCTTCCGACAGGACACGCAGACAGGTCTGGGCGGCATCGTCGAAACCGAGTTCGTACTCCTGGCGGTAGGCGGCGCGCGCGCTCTCCTTGACCGCGTCCCTTGCCATCAGGCCGAGCTCGCGCCGCATCCGCTTGCCTATCGACATGTTGTCTGTCGACATGCTGTCCCTTCCTCTGCTCTCGAATCCCATACCGAGCCCTTTGAAGGTACTGCCCGGCTGAGCCAGTTCGCGATCACACCCCCTTGCGCCTGGGCGCTGTGCCGCTCCTCCGCCGAGGTCGGTTTTCGGTGCCGACCCCGCCCCCTCGCGGCTGACGCAGAGATCGCGAACAGCAGCCTCTGAGACCCCTTCTGTTTGTGACGCACCGCTCCGCGTCGTGCGGTCTACAACCTGCGCCTCGCGCTCCGTTGCCGCCGCCGGGGGGAGTTGCCCTCGCGGTGTTGGCGCATACCGGTTTGCCGGATCTTCCCCGGGCTGGGAGCACGAAGAGCGTAGGATTCGGGAATTATTGATCAAGGGCTGTGCCGCCCGGGGGCTCCTTCCGGAGAAGAGGGTGTGCGGCCTCTGTCGGCGGGGGACTGTGTGTACTTGGCGCATCTGCAGGTCGAGAACTTCCGGGTCTTCGGACCCGCAGCGCAGGGCGAGGGCGAGCGGAATGATGCGCTCAGCCTGTCGTTCACGGCCGGGACGAATGTGCTCGTGGGGGAGAACGACAGCGGGAAGACGGCGATCATCGACGCGATCCGGCTGTGCCTGCAGTCCGCGGCATCGGATTACTACCGGGTCTCCCAGGACGACTTCCACCTCGGGAAGGACGGGAGGACGGAGACCTTCACCATCGGGTGCGCCTTCACTGACCTGTCGACCGAGGAGCAGGCTGTCTTCCTGGAACTGCTCACCCACGACCGCGACGGCACTGCCTGGTTGTGGGTCACGTTCAAGGCTCAGCGGATGGATCCGCTGCGCAACCGGGTCTCGGTCACCACCCGGACCGGGCCGGACGGCAACGGCCCCGCCCTGGACGGCGCTGCTCGCGAACTCCTGCGCGCCACCTATCTGCGCCCCCTTCGCGATGCGGAGGCGGAACTGCGCTCGGGCCGCGGGTCACGGCTGTCCCAGATCCTGGCCGGCTATCCGGCGATGAAGGACCAGGACGTCGACGACTTCGACCCGACCGGTGATGAACCCCCGTCGACCCTGCGGGGTATCCTGCGGCGGGCTGAGTGCGATATCCGCGACAACAAGGCTGTCGCGGAGGTGAGTGAGGACATCAACTCGGCCTACCTGCAGCGGTTCGCGATCGGTGACGACGTCCTGCGCGCCAAGATCAGCGTTGCCACAGACGCGACGCTGGTCCGTGCGCTGGAGCGACTGGAACTGAACCTCTTCACAGCATCCGACGACTGGACACGACGCGGACTCGGTTACAACAACGCCCTGTTCATGGCCGCGGAGCTCCTCCTGCTGGGCAAGAACGAACTGGCTCCCCTGCTGCTGATCGAGGAACCCGAGGCGCACCTCCATCCTCAGCTACAGACCCGGATCATGGACCTGATACGGGACAAGGCGCAGAAGCCGCAGGATGGTGACAGGGCACCTGTGCAGGTCATCCTCACCACCCACAGCCCCAACCTCGCCTCCTCGACGCCGGTCGAGTGCCTGACCTTGGTCGCCCGGGGACGTACGTTTCCGCTGCGGCGCGGTAGGACGCGCTTGACCGAGGAGGACTACGCGTTCCTGACCCGTTTCCTGGACGTCACCAAGGCGAACATGTTTTTCGCCCGGGGGCTGGCGATGGTCGAGGGAGACGCCGAGGCGATCTTCCTGCCCGCGCTCGCGGACGCCCTGGGCATGCCCTTCAACAAACACGGGATCAGCGTGGTCAACGTCGGCCACGTCGGCCTGTTCCGCTACAGCCGGGTCTTCCAGCGCGACGGTGAGCAGATCCCGGTCCGCGTGGCCTGTATCCGCGACCGTGATCTCGTGCCCGCCGGCACTCCCGAGGATATGAGGGGCAAGCTCGCGCGCTGGACGGATATGACGGAGGAGGAGATCTCCGCGTACGTCACGAAGCTCACCACCGGCGACGACGGGCCGGTGAAGACGTTCGTGTCCGACTGGTGGACGCTGGAGTACGACCTCGCGGTCACGTCCTGGACCATGGCCAGGCTGATGTACCGAGCGGTCAAGTTGGCATCCGTCGCAGCACGGTCCTGGCCGGACGCCGACAAGACGGAGAAAGCCATCGCACGGGCCGACCGGGTTGTCGACACGTGGATAGGGCAGGGCCTCTCCCTGGAAGAGGCCGCCCTGAAGATCTATCGGCCCCTCAAGCTGGACAACGTCAGCAAGCCGATCACCGCACAGTTCGCCGCCCAGCTGCTCGCCTCGACGCCGCTGGTTCGCAACGACGTCCCGCCCTACCTGCTCGATGCCTTCACGTACCTGTGCGGCGAGGAGGCCCCGTGAACCGCACCTACCTGCCCGATGCCTTCGCCACGGACAAGGTGGAGGCCATGGTGAAGCTCCTGGGGCTGGACCCGCTCGATGCCGAGCAGTGGGACTTCCTGCAGAGCGAGAGCACGCAGGACCTCCAGGCCGCCCCGGGGTCGGGCAAGACGACCTTGATCGGGCTCAAGCTCGCCCTGATGGCCGACGCTTGGACCTCCCCGACACGCGGGGTGTGCGTGCTGTCGCACACCAACACGGCCAAGAACGAGATTGCCGACCGGGTGGGCCTTCTCGCCGCAGGACGCAGCCTGCTGCGCTATCCGCACTTCATCGGCACCATCCAGTCCTTCGTGCATACCTTCCTCGCGCTGCCGGCCGTGCGGGACAGAAAAGTGGAGGTCCGGTCCATCGACGACGCGGCCTTCGAGACCGCAGCCCTCCGGCTCCTGCAGCGCCCCGAATACTCCACCCTACGCAACTATGTGGAACGCCAGCACCAGGGCACTGGCATCGTCACCGGGGCGACGTTCACCTACCGGGACGGCGAACTCGCGGTCACCGGAGCGGCCAGAGATGTGCCCTTCGGCGCTCAGTCATCTAGCGGCAAACAACTGGACCACCTCAAACGGACTCTGGCACGCCGGGGCGTCTTCCGCTTCCAGGACATGTACGCCATCGGCCAGGAGTATCTTGCCCGGCATCCGGGTATCGCTGCCGCGGTCACCACGCGCTTCCCGTTCATTCTCCTCGACGAAACGCAGGACACCAGCGCCACCCAGCACGAACTGCTGGACCTCGTGTTCGCTTCCTCATCCACCGTCGTGCAGCGGGTGGGTGATACCAACCAGGGCATCTATAACGACGCGGCCTCCACAGGAGGGCCCGCCTCCCTGTTCCCGTTGCCCGGGGCCCCGGAGCTGCCGGCCAGCCGGCGCTTCGGGCCGCAGATCGCGGCCGTGGCCAGCCGCCTGGCCGTCCGGCGGCCCCAGCAGGTCCGCGGAGTCGGCCCCGACGGCCAGGTGGCGGTTCTGCTGTTCGACGAGACCACGGTGTCCGACGTCGTACCGACCTTCGAGCGCATGGCCGCTGTGACCGTCCCCGAGGACGTCCTGGTGCGGCGTCCACCGCGTGTACTGGGTGCGCGACAGAACCCGAAAACGTCGCCCGTCTACCCGCAGTCGATCTCCTGCTACCTGCCCGGATACACCCCGACCAGCACCCCGACGGCTCACCGCACCCTGATCGGCGCGGCCCGCGCGGCAAGCGCCCGGTGGAAAACGGGCCCGGACAGCCACGAAGCAGCCACCGAGTTGTGGAACGCCGTGCGCGCGTCCGTCTCGTCGCCGACCGGCGACGGGCTCCCGGCCCTCGGCCGCCTGGAGAGGTCGATGGCGACGACCGGAGGCAGGGTGCGGATCCTGCTGCGTGAACTCCTCCTCAACGCACACGAGTTCGACGCGGCGAGCTGGGGAGAGGCCACCGAGCAGCTGGCCATCCAGCTGAAGCTTCTCGACGGCTGCCAACTACGCCAGGCTGTAATGGAATACATCCCCGCTGCTGCGGTAGGCGCGGCTCCCGGGCCCGCTCCCGCGGCCGTCCCCGCAGTACCGGCGGCGCGCGCCGTACCCGGGACCATCCAGAGCGCGAAGGGCGAGACCCATGCAGCGACACTGATCCTGGAGTGCCTGGAGAAGACAGGCAAGAAGTTCGACGTGACCGAGGCGCTGCGCATGATCGCCGAAAGGAGCGACCCGCTGCGGGAGCTGAAGAGCGTCCAGGCCGCCGTGCAGCTCGTCTTCGTCGGTGCGACACGCCCAACCCACCTTCTGGTGCTCGCCGCCCACCGCGACCGCAGCAAAAACTACGCGGACGCACTGACCGGCGCTGGCTGGGACATCCGGGACCTCACCGAGCACTGACGGCACCCGCCCCGCCGTCCTTCCCGGTGCGTGGATATCGTCTCTGCCGCTTCACGCCGGTTCGGGGCGTGAGGGAATGGTTCGTGAACGGCTGCGAATGTCCGCCCGGAGGCGGCCGGCTTGGAGGCTGGACGAGCGGCCTGCGAATGATCACGGGGGAGGAATTGCGTACGGACGGCTGCCTCCGAGGGAGAGCGCGTCATGCACGACGAGGACGGCAAACGGCTCGCTGCCGGAAGAGACCCAAGAGAAGTCGAAGAGCTGGGGCCTGAGTTCGGAGAGTTCGCGGGTGGCTGCCTGTTCATCTCTCACATCAACAACGTCTCAGGTGGGAAGGGAAATGGCCTCGTTGAATGGGGCGGAGGGGCCTGGCACGCGATCTCCGAGGATGCAAGCGCGAGTCGGGTGAACGGCAGGAGGAGCGGTTCAGAACCCATCGGATGTCCGACGTCAGGTAGTCGCCGGAGGTGTGATCGGGTCTTCCCCGTCCGAGGACGACACCTCTACCTCGGGCGCATGGGCACTGGCGCATGGGCACTGCTGCCCCTCCGCCGTTGCGGGGAGGGCACAGGTTCGCGGATGGCAGGGCGCAGCTGGTCGCTTCGCTCGCAACCAGTGACGCCGTTCGCAGCGGCGAAGCCGCATAATCTTATAAAGATGGACCCTTGTTTGAGGTAGGATCTCCACCAGTCAACTGCCGTGTATCGGAGGTCCTCTTGCCGCTCTCCCTGTCGATGTCCCCCTTGGAGCCCGACGACGTTCAGGCTCAGCTTGGCGGAATGGGGACAAGGTTGGAGTACCTGCACGATGTTCTGCGCGCGGGCGAGGCGGCGCGGCGAACCGCAGTCCCCAACGACCCGACGGGAACTGGCGGGCGGAGGGCCTACGAGGCCCACGTCCGCACCATTCGGGAGCTGCATATCGAGCGCGAGGGGTGGGCGCGGCTCGTGCACGGCCGCTTGGAACTGGTCTGCAACGCTGATCGGTCGATGGCGATGGGCGTCATGGCCGGTGACGCGGCCACCGGTCAGGCGAGCCTGTTCCCGAAGAACGGGCGCCGTAGGGGCGCTGCCACCGGACAGGTCACTCAAGCCAACGAGGGCGAGGGGGCGGCACACGTCCAGACCGCTCTGTTCGTGGCGGGCGCAGGGCCCAAGGGCGTGTCGCTCAGCGAGGAGGAAGCAGCCGCGCTGAAGACGTGGTTTCTTCTGTCGTACCGCACGAAGGTCGGGGACGCGGTACGCGTCGACTGCGAGCTGTCGCGGCCTAAGAGGTTTGTGGACGGATTCGTGGTCGAATGGGGAAGCCGGATTCCGCTTCCAGCGCTCACGATGGACGGAATCGAACCTTTGAACGATGATGGACCTGGGGAGATCGACATCCCTGTCGATTTTCACTGAGTCCGATGGTGGGGGCGTCGGAGTCCGCCGCCCCCACCAGGCACCAACGATAGCTGAGGCAGCCCCCACATGGTGACCCCGTCCCGCATCGCACTGGCACGCAAGCGCAGAGGGATGACCCTCGCCCAGTTGTCGGACCGGTCTAGCATCTCGCTGCAAAGCCTGTCGAACTACGAAACGGGGCGAACCGTTCCGCGCTCCACCACCCTGAACAAGCTGGCTAGCGCCCTGGACTTCCCCGTAGCCTTCTTCCAAGGGCCGCCACTGGAGGAACTCCCCGCCGATGGTATCTCGTGGCGGGCACGCAGCAAGACCTCACCACGAGTGCTGGATGCCGCTCGAGCCGCAGGAACGCTCGGTGCGACGCTTTACGCCTGGATCGCTGAGAGCTTCCGACTTCCAATGGTGGACGTGCCATCCCTGGGCAGGCCGGATCCGGAAACGGCCGCCGCGATGGTCCGCACCCGCTGGGAACTTGGGGAAGCGCCGGCACCCAATATGGTGCACCTCCTGGAAGCCCATGGAGTGCGCGTGTTCTCCCTGGACCCCGATCACGCCGAGGTCGACGCGTTCGCCGTCTGGCGTGAAGGCGTGCCCTTCGTATTCCTCAACACCCTGAAATCGGCCGAACGAGGCCGCTTCGACGCCGCTCACGAACTCGGGCACCTCGTGATGCATGGGAGCGAGCACGCCTGCTCGGGTCCCGAAGCCGAACGCCAGGCGAACGCCTTCGCATCCGCGTTCCTCATGCCCAGGGCAAGCGTCCTGGGCCACATGCCGTCGGGCGCCCACGTCGACCAGATCATCCGCGGCAAGCGGATCTGGAAGGTCTCCGCTATGGCCCTGACGTACCGCCTGCACGATTTGGGCCTGCTCACGGACTGGCAGTACAGGTCCACTTGCGCGGAACTGAGCCGCTTGGGATACCGTTCCGCCGAACCCGAGGGCATGGGGGAGCGGGAAACATCGCAGGTGCTGACCAAGGTGTTCGCGGCGCTGCGCACAAAGGGTGTGAAGCCTTCTGCCGTAGCCGCGGAATTGGGGCTGACTAGCGAGGAGATGAACAGGCTTCTGTTCGGCCTCACGCTCACAACCGTTGTCGGCGGTGGACAGCAAACCGCACCCACTACCACGCGACACCTGTCCGCAGTCAGCTCACCTCCTTCTGTAGCCGCTAGTTTGCCGTCAAATCCCGCACGCGCGTTCGCTAGGCCCTGAGCTCGCCGCTTGAATGGGGCAGCTCTCTGCTTAGGTTGGGGCTTGGAAGCACCGAGGCCCCATCTTGTCCGGTGCTGATTGCGTTCCCTGTGCCGTCTGCTCTACCTCCGTAAGTTCAGCGAGGGGCGTCTGTTATGTTCCGGTCGAATCTCTCGGCCACCTGGAGTTGTAACTCTTCGCGGAAACGCTGCCGTTCGGCTGTCGGGCCGCCTCCTTGTGCATACCGCATGCTCCGGTGATACCGCACGGGCAACCAGCCGTCAGCCCCTACGGCTCCATGAGTTCAATCTCATTAACAACGAAGAGCTTGTATCACGATCTTGTTGAAGTGTGCTGATTGGCCGTGACCGGTGTGACGATTTGGCCGTTCGTGCCGGTGTGAGTACTCGGCCGTAGATCATGGACGACGACTTGTGGGCGCTGATCGAGCAGCTCCTGCCGCCCTGGCCGGAACGGCCTCCAGGGCCTCGGCCAGTGCCGGGCCGGCTCTGTCTGTAGGGCATCCCGTTCGTCCTCTACAACGACGTAGCCTGGCAACTCCTGCCCCTGGAGCTGGGCTTCGGCTCGGGGCAGACGTGCCGGCGCCGACTGGACCGGTGACAGAAGAGAGGAGTCTTCGACCGGCTGCACCGGATCCTGCTCGGCTGAACGCAGCCGGCGAACTCGACTCGTCGCGGGCATGCGTGGACGGCTCCCACATCCGCGCGAAAAAGGAGACCCGACACCGGTCTGTCGCTGGTCGACCGGCGCAAGACCGGCAGCAAGCACCACTTGATCTGCGACGGCCACGGCACCCCACTCAAGGTCACCACCGCGGCGAACGTCAACGACGTCACCCAAACCCTCGCTCTGGTCGACGGCATCCCACCCGTCGCGGGCCGCCCCGGCCGTCCTTGCCGCCGACCAGACGCCCTGCTCGGCGACAAGTGTTACGACTCCAACCCGAACCGGAACGCGTTGCACGAGCGCCGGATCCTGCCTGTCATCTCGCGCAAGGGATTACCTAACATCAAGAGCAGCGGCAAGCTCCGCTACGTTGTGGAGCAGACCTCTGCCCTGCTCCGCAACTTCAAACGCATCGCCGCCCAATGGCAACGACGCACCGGACTCCACGACGCCTTCGTCTCCCTCGCCTGCAGCCTCATCCGCTACCGACGCCTCGAGAAGACCCACTCATAATCAGGCTACGAGCGTTAAGCTGATCAAATGGCGGATAACCTGCTCATCCATGGTGGCAACGAGAACGCACTTCGTACACTGAAGGCCACCGGCCAGTATCGAGGCAGGGTCAAGGCGGCATATATGCGACCGCCGTGGGATGCACAGTGGGGGTTCGAGAACGACGAGGCTCCTGGCCGTGCTACCTGGCTCGGCATGATGCAGGTACATCTGCGTCTGGTGCGCGACCTGCTTTCTCCTGACGGCTCTGTGTGGGTACACGTGGACGATCAACAGTTCGCTGACTGCCGCGTGCTCATGGACAAGGTCTACGGCCGATCGAACTTCCTATCTACAGTCGTCGTTCAGAAGCCTCCAAGGAATCATTCCCCACACTTCAGGGGCAGTCACGACTACCTACTTGTCTTCGCTAATAATGCCTCGGCGTGGCGGCCGAACCCTCTCCCTCGTACAGTCGAATCAGAGTCGAGGTTCCAAAACCCTGACAACGATCCCCGCGGGCCGTGGAGAACGGTTGACCTGTCCTACCCCGGGTCGCGTGAGGAGTTGCGCTACGAAGTGGTAGGTCCGTCCGGAACCGCTGTACAACCACCTGACCGCCGGTCTTGGCGTCTCACGCAGCAGGAATTCCAAAAACTTGATCTCGATGCGCGTATCGCATGGTCGGCCGCCGGTCGCCCAAAGCTGAAGCTCCATCTATCGGAGGCGCCGGACAGGCCGCCCAACACGCTATGGAGTTCGGCTGATGTGGGGACAAGCTCTCAAGCGCGCCAGCACCTAATCGGACTGCTCGATGAAGTGCACCGGTCGACTCCGTCGCCGGAACAACTACTGAAGCGTATCCTCACGATCGCGACCAGACCCGGTGACCTGGTATTCGACTATTTCGGCGACTCAGGAACGGCCGCTGCAGTCGCGCACAAAACGAACCGCTGCTGGCTCGCTATTGACGGCGAGTTGAACGTTGTGCGTGACCGTCTGGACAAAGTAATCAGCGGTAGCGATCCAGGCGGAATCACACACGAGGTGAACTGGACGGGTGGTGGGCACTATGACGTAATGACGGCGACGGGATCCCATGGAGAATCCGGACCCCTTGAGTTGCAGGCCGATGAGGATGTGCGGATCCAGGTTGTCACGTACCGCAAGGACGGAAACATCGCTCCCGCATTGGACTCGACCGAGAAGTACCACCGATCCGCTCAGCTAGAGGTCATCAGGCAACGCCGCGAACTACTGCAGAAGCTTCGCGAGGCCGTCAGTGAAAGAAGTACGCTGGAATCTGTAGTTCAACGGCTAATCGAATCCAATCACTGGATCTTCGGGGGCGAATACACAGGAATCTCGACGCGACGTGACCTGTTCCCTCGTGACCAGCACGACATTCTTCTCGTGCGAGCTGACCAAAGCGTTCATGTCGTGGAACTCAAGAGGCCCGGAGTCCCGCTCGTCAGAAGATACCGCGGTAGTTTGATCATGTCGAACGAGGTGCACGAGGCGGTGAGTCAATGCAAGAACTACATTCAGAAAATGGATGACTCGGGAGCAACCCTACAAACGATTTACCGCACCGAAGATTCCCTTGAATACGATTTTCTTCGTGCGCGGGGAACTGTTGTGATCGGGAATCCCGATCTCGTGGAGGTGCCTGGCGTCACTCGGCAGATGGTCACTCATGCCATCCGTTCTTACAATGCGGACCAGGGCCGGGTGCAAGTTTTGACCTACATGAATCTGATCGAAAGAGCGGAAGAGGCACTCCGCTTCGACGAGAATGACCTCGAAAATCCTGGTATCGGGGGCGAACTTTGACGAGTACGCTTTAATCCAGGCGGACAACTCTATTAGCTCGTAGCCTGATTATGAGTGGGTCTTCTCGAGGCGTCGGTAGCGGATGAGGCTGCAGGCGAGGGAGACGAAGGCGTCGTGGAGTCCGGTGCGTCGTTGCCATTGGGCGGCGATGCGTTTGAAGTTGCGGAGCAGGGCAGAGGTCTGCTCCACAACGTAGCGGAGCTTGCCGCTGCTCTTGATGTTAGGTAATCCCTTGCGCGAGATGACAGGCAGGATCCGGCGCTCGTGCAACGCGTTCCGGTTCGGGTTGGAGTCGTAACACTTGTCGCCGAGCAGGGCGTCTGGTCGGCGGCAAGGACGGCCGGGGCGGCCCGCGACGGGTGGGATGCCGTCGACCAGAGCGAGGGTTTGGGTGACGTCGTTGACGTTCGCCGCGGTGGTGACCTTGAGTGGGGTGCCGTGGCCGTCGCAGATCAAGTGGTGCTTGCTGCCGGTCTGGCGCCGGTCGACCAGCGACAGACCGGTGTCGGGTCTCCTTTTTCGCGCGGATGTGGGAGCCGTCCACGCATGCCCGCGACGAGTCGAGTTCGCCGGCTGCGTTCAGCCGAGCAGGATCCGGTGCAGCCGGTCGAAGACTCCTCTCTTCTGTCACCGGTCCAGTCGGCGCCGGCACGTCTGCCCCGAGCCGAAGCCCAGCTCCAGGGGCAGGAGTTGCCAGGCTACGTCGTTGTAGAGGACGAACGGGATGCCCTACAGACAGAGCCGGCCCGGCACTGGCCGAGGCCCTGGAGGCCGTTCCGGCCAGGGCGGCAGGAGCTGCTCGATCAGCGCCCACAAGTCGTCGTCCATGATCCACGGCCGAGTACTCACACCGGCACGAACGGCCAAATCGTCACACCGGTCACGGCCAATCAGCACACTTCAACAAGATCGTGAGAGGCCGTATCTCAACCGAACGTGATCGGTTGATTTCTGCTGGTCAGGCATGGTCTAGCTCGGGGTGAGGGAGGCATGTCGCGTCTTGTGTTCGCTTCATGGGCGAGGGGTGCGCGGTGGCGTCGGTGCTGGGAATGCTGGAGGAGCGGGAGGCGGCTGCCCGGGTGCGGGTGGAGGGGCTGCGGGAGGAAGTCGCGCGGTTGGCTGAGGTGTTGGAGGCCGCGGAGATCGAGCTGGACCGGCGGGTGATCGCGCGGGAGGAGCTGGTCGAGGCCCTGGCCGTGTCCGCCGCCGAGACGACTGCCGTGACCGAGGCGAAGCAGGAAGCGGTGTCCTCACCGGTGCCGGGGTCGGTGGTGCCGCCCTGGCGGGACGGGTTGTCGGTGGCCGTGCTCGCGCCCGACTACCGGCGGATTCTGGGCGTGCTGGAGGAGCGGCGGTCCGCGGGCAAGGGACCGGTGAAGGCCAAGGAGATCGCGGCGGAGCTGGGCCTTGGGGCGGCGCCGGGGAAGGTCGAGGGGGTGCGGTCGAAGGCCAGGCGCCTGGCGGAACGTGGGTGGCTCCTCTTGGAGGCGTCGGGGATGTTCAGTGCCGGCCGGCGGCCTGTGGCCGTGCCAGACGCCGGCTCATCCGCGTGATCATCGACCACCGGATCACGGCCTCACTGCTGGCCGGCAACGTCTCGTAGTCCCGGGCCAGTCGACGGGAGTTCATCAACCACGCGAACGTGCGTTCTGCCACCCAGCGTCTGGGCAGCACCACGAACCCCGTCATGTCGTCGGTGCGCTTGACGATCTCCAGGGTCAGGGCGAGTTTGTCCCGGCACCAGTCGACCAGGCCTCCGGTGTAGCCGCCGTCGGCCCAGACGAGGGTGATGTCGCGGTGCAGGCGGCGCAGGCGGGTCAGCAGTCCTGCCGCGGCGTCCCGGTCTCCGATGTTCGCGGCGGTGACCGCGACGACCAGGAGCATGCCGAGGGTGTCGGTCACGATGTGGCGCTTGCGGCCCGGCACCTTCTTTCCGCCGTCGTAGCCGCGTGAGGCGGCCGGTACTGTCGCGGCGGCCCGCACCGACTGGGCGTCGATGATCCCTGCCGTGGGCTCGGCCTCGCGGCCTTCGCGTTCACGGACCTTCCCGCGCAGCCGGTCGTGGAACTCGGTGATCAGCCCGTGCTCGCGCCAGCGGCGGAAGAAGGCGTAGACCCGGCCCCAGGCGGGGAAGTCCGCGGGCATCGCCCGCCAGGAGATCCCGCCCGCGACCAGGTAGCGGATTGCGTCCAGCAGCTGGCGGTGGCAGTAACCCTCGGGGCGTCCACCCCGCCCGTTCAGCCAGGCCGGGACCGGCAGCAACGGCCGCACGGCCGCCCACTCCGCGTCCGTCATGTCCGACGGATACCGCCGCACCCGGTCGGGATGGTCCGCCGCGTTGCCGTACACGTGCGCGAGGCAATCACACGATGGTGCGGCCGAGTTGAACTGGACGGGCTCGGACACGTAGAACAAGGACACCAGGGCCTCCCGGTACTGCTCGATCAGATTCGCATCCCCGAGCTACCGAGAGGCCCTGTCTTCATGCGCGTACAACGGGAAGATCACCCGGGTGGGAAGCCTGTTCGAACCGCGCGTTCCATGATCGGTTGAGATACGGCTTCTGATACAAGCTTGAAGGAGTGAGTGCTTAGAAGACACCTGCTCTGTTCCGGTGCTTCCGCTCGTTCAGGGCTGACTACTCGACTTGCTGGCCTCTGTGATTCCGGCGCCAGCATGGTGGTTCGCCGATGGCAGACACATTGACCCGGGAAAGGACTGGAACCGTGCGGTGAAGCAAGCGAACCTAGATCAGCTCGCGGAAGAGTGCGCGAGAGCGGCGCAAGATAGCACGGGATCGCCGGTTACCCAAACCGGCGATTCTTCGGAGTATTGATGGTGTTCGGTCGCCGTGCGATTCGCCTGGGATGGCCGGACTGCCGTGTCTATCCATGCCTCACCCTCAAGGAGTTCTTCCATGACCGCAGTCGTCAATGAACAAACGTCTTATCTGTCCGATCGCCAGTGCTTCGCGATCCTGGACCGGGCCAGCGAAGATCCGCAGAACGGCCTCGCCCTGCGAGCCTTCCTGGCTTCCATCGCTCTCGCGGCTCTGCGCCCGGAGGAGGCCCGGGTGCTGCGCGTGCGAGACGTGGAACTCGTGGACGACGGCACCGGTTGGCTCATGGTCCACCCTCAGGCACAACAGCGCCTCGAGAAGGACCCGGACAGCGCCGGTACCGTACGGCGTGTTCCCGTCTGCCGCGCGTTGGCGGCGATCCTGCAGGAGGAGACCACCCGGCGCGATCTCCGCCCTGATGACGCGATATTTGTCCTCGACAACGGACGACCGCTGACCGCCCAGGTCTACCGAAAGACCTGGCAGCAGGCGCGAGCAGCAGCCCTGCAAGCACATGAACTGAACTCGCCGCCCGGTAGGCATGTCTCGGCTCTCCGTGACGCGCGCATCGCGGCGTGGCTGAAGAACGGCGACCAGACGGCGGGTCACATCCTTGCGGTGGCCGAATGCGCCGGAATGAGCGCTCCTCGCCTCGCCGAACGCTTCGCGAACTGCCTTCGCAAGCCGACCCGGGACGAAATCCCTTGGGACCGACTCGAAGCCGCCTTGGCCCTTCCTGAGCCGAGCCAGCCGACTTCGACCGCACGGCGTCCGTAGCGGCACACCGGGTCTCGGCTTGTCCGCGATTCTTCCCTGCCTCACGACAGGCAACGGCTGGGCGAACCAATGGTTTCCGCCCAGCCGGGCTCGCCTCTCCCGTCCCTCACAGAGAACCCCAGATGCCTGCACGACCCTTGCCTGCTCCCACTGCTTCCCCCACGGCGGTACGCGCGGCCTTCCTGACCGTGAAGGACGCCGCCGATTACCTGGGCCTCTCACCCCACACCCTCTACGTCTGGCGCCACCGCCGTCAGGGACCGCCGAGCTTCCGCATGGGCCCCCGCGGTCGCGTCATGTACCGAGTGGAAGCCCTCGACGCCTGGGTCCGCGAACAGGAGCAGGCCGACTCCCGCTCCAACCCCGCCCTCAACCCGCTCAGCGTCCGGCCGCAGGAGCGTCCCGCCCGCTTTACCACCGCCTGACACGGCCTCCTGCGACGCAGAACGCCGTCAGCCTCATCACAAAGGAGTTCCACCTGGCCGGCTACATAGAAGACCGATGGCTGAAGAAGCGCCCGAACCCGAGAACCGGCAAACGCGACCGCACCGCCATGTACGGCAAGTGCACCCGCTACCGAGTCAAGGGCATCCCCGGCGTCAAGGACCGTTCCTTCGACGCACTTCAGGACGCCAAGACCTGGCTCGCCCAGGCCCAGACAGATGCACGCCGAGGCGAGTTCGTCGATCCCCGCGACGGAGCAATCTCCCTCAAGGACTACATCGCGACCCACTGGTGGCCAACCCAGAGCGGTGACCCGTCCACGATCGAGCGGATTGAGCAGAGGGTGCGCCGCCACATCGTGCCCCACCTGGGTGCTCAGCCGCTCAACGCCATCGGCACGGAAGCCCTGCGGCACTGGAAGAAGCGGCTTGAGAAGGACCTCGGTCCTACCTCGATCCGTCTGGTCTGGGCGACGCTCTCCAGCGTCCTCCAGGCTGCGGTCGAGGACCGTCGCCTGGGACGCAACCCATGCCGGTCCAGCACGGTCGGGCCTCCGCCCGCGGCCCCTGGCAGGGTTGAGGCGTGGCCGCCCGAACGGGTCCTGGCGGTACGGGAGGCCCTACCGGACCGGTACCGGATCCTCCTCGTGATCGGAGCAGGTCTCGGACTCCGCCAAGGGGAAGCGCTCGGACTCTCAGCGGACGACATCGACTTCGAGAAGCAAGTCGTCCACGTCCGGCGGCAGATCAAGATGGTGCGAGCGAAACTGTGCTTCGCGCATCCGAAGGGCCGCAAGGTCCGGGACGTGCCGCTGCCGGCCAGCGTGGCCCGGGCCATCCGGCAGCACATGGAGCAGTTCGCGCCGGTGCCGGTCACGCTGCCCTGGGACGACCCGACTCCGGCCGAGACGCCGGTGGAGGCCAAGCACCGACGGCCCAGGACCTACAGCCTCCTCGTGACGGGACGCGAGCGGAAGGCCATCAACCGGAACTACTTCAACTCCTACGTGTGGAAGCCCGCTCTGGCCACGGCAGGTGTGATCGCCGCGCTGGACGAGGGCAGCGCAGACGGTGCCCGTGTGTGGGAACCGTCCCGGGAGCACGGCTTCCACGCCCTGCGCCACTTCTTCGCCTCCGAGGAACTGGAGGCCGGCGAATCGGTCGTCTCCCTGGCACGCTGGCTGGGGCACTCCGACCCCGGGTTCACGCTGCGGAAGTACTCCCACTTCCTGCCCCGCGCCGGCGCACGAGGCAGCGCCGCCATCGACGCGATCTTCGCGTAGCCGCGACCGGCCCGCTGGGCCCGTGGAGTGTGGCTCGTAGCCCGCCGCAGGCCCAAAGTCCCAGAGAAGTCCCAGACATGCCGCCGCACCCCTCCCTGGCCCGCTAAATGGCAGATCAGATGGGGTGCGGCGGCATCGTCGTGTCAAATGTCGCGGAAGGTCTCGATCTGCGCGCCGACCGAGTTCAGCCGCTCCGCCAACTCCTCGTAGCCGCGGTTGATGACGTACACGTTCCGCAGCACGGACGTGCCCTCCGCGGCCATCATCGCCAGGAGGACCACGACCGCCGGGCGCAGCGCGGGCGGGCACATCATCTCGGCGGCGCGCCAACGGGTCGGGCCCTCCACCAGGACCCGGTGCGGGTCGAGGAGTTGCAGCCGGCCGCCGAGGCGGTTGAGGTCGGTGAGGTAGATCGCCCGGTTGTCGTAGACCCAGTCGTGGATCAGCGTCTGGCCCTGCGCGGTCGCCGCGATGGCCGCGAAGAAGGGGACGTTGTCGATGTTCAGGCCCGGGAACGGCATCGGGTGGATCTTGTCGATGGGCGCCTCCAGCTTGGAGGGGCGCACCGTGAGGTCGACCAGCCGGGTGCGGGCGTTGTCGGCGACGTACTCGGCCGAGCGGTCGTGGTCGAGGCCCATCTCCTCCAGGACCGCCAGCTCGATCTCCAGGAACTCGATGGGCACCCGGCGGATCGTCAGCTCGGACTCGGTGACCACGGCGGCGGCCAGCAGACTCATCGCCTCGACCGGGTCCTCGGAGGGGGAGTAGTCCACGTCGACGTCGATGGTGGGCACGCCGTGCACGGTCAGCGTCGTGGTGCCGATGCCGTCGACCCGGACGCCCAGCGCCTCCAGGAAGAAGCACAGGTCCTGCACCATGTAGTTGGACGAGGCGTTGCGGATGACCGTGGTGCCGTCGTGCCGGGCGGCGGCGAGCAGGGCGTTCTCGGTCACCGTGTCGCCCCGCTCGGTCAGCACGATGGGGCGGTCCAGGGTCACCCCGCGCTCGACCTCGGCGTGGTAGAGGCCCTCGGTCGCGGTGATGTCCAGCCCGAACCGGCGCAGGGCGATCATGTGCGGCTCGATGGTGCGGGTGCCGAGGTCGCAGCCGCCCGCGTAGGGCAGCTTGAAGTGGTCCACGCGGTGCAGCAGCGGACCGAGGAACATGATGATGGACCGGGTGCGGCGGGCCGCCTCCGCGTCGATCGCCGCCATGTCGAGTTCGGCGGGCGGCACGATCTCCAGGTCGACGCCGTCGTTGATCCAACGGGTGCGCACCCCGATGGAGTTGAGGACCTCCAGCAGACGGAAGACCTCCTCGATGCGGGCGACCCGGCGCAATACGGTGCGCCCCTTGTTGAGCAGGGTCGCGCAGAGCAGCGCCACACAGGCGTTCTTGCTCGTCTTGACGTCGATGGAGCCGGACAGGCGGCGCCCGCCCACCACCCGCAGGTGCATGGGGCCGGCGTAGCCGAGGGACACGATCTCGCTGTCGAGGGCCTCGCCGATGCGCGCGATCATCTCAAGGCTGATGTTCTGGTTTCCGCGCTCAATACGGTTGACGGCGCTCTGGCTGGTTCCGAGCGCCTCGGCCAGCTGACTCTGGGTCCAGCCGCGATGCTGCCGTGCGTCACGGATGAGCTTGCCGATGCGTACGAGGTAGTCGTCTGCCATGTGCCGCAGGCTATCTCAGATATGAGATGAAGTTACCCTCGGGGTGCGCCATTGGAGTTGGCGGGTGACCCGGCCGGGTGACGGGGCCACCCGAGCGGCCCGGCGTCCCGGGGTCGGTGCGGAGCCGCGGCCAGGGACCGGACACCGCTTCGATGTTCGCCCCGCCCCCGCGCCGCCGGCAACCGCACCCGGGCCCGTTCGGGTGGGCGGCCGGTTCGGGCGGTACCGACGGGCGCGGTCCGCCGCGCGTTCCCATGGGTGCGCGGCGGACGGCTCCGCGGGGGTCGTCGCTGCGGCCCGCCGGGCGGGTGCGTCGCCCCGCGGCGGCTGACCGGCCGTCCGGGGCCGTCCGCCGGTCGTTCAGCCGGCGAGGACCTCCGCCACCGCGAGGCGGGCGGCGCGGTTGGTGCGCGGGGCGAGCGGCGCGAGTCGGGCGACGGTGTGCTCCAGCCAGCCCGGGTTGCCGAGCCAGGCGGCGTGTCCGGCCTCGACGGTCTGCCGGAGCAGTTCGCCGACGAGCAGCACCTCGCTCACCGGGTAGTCGCGGTCGTGGTGGCTGAACCGCCCCACCCAGTTCTCGTCGGGCTGGCGCAGCGTCGCCCGCAGGCAGGAGTCCTGCGGGGCGGCCTCGGGGCCGGGGTGGCCGGTCGGTGCCGGGGAGCCCGGCCACCGGGTCGAGGTGACCAGGGTGTCGAGGTTCAGGAACCGGTCCCACGCAACCAACTGCTCGGGGGCTCCGGCCGCGCGGTGGGCCACCCCCTCGGCGCGGAACTCCAGGAAGGCCCCGCCCGCCCGGGCGACGTCCCCGACGACCCAGCCCGCCCCGTTTTCCCCCGGATGTCCGACGCGCTCCAGCGGCCCCAGACGCGCTTGCATGATCCCCCCTGGTGTTGGTGCTTGGCAGGACTTTATCCGGCTGTGGGACCCCCGGACGCCACACCGGCCTCCGGTCGTCGACGAAGGGTCCGCCGGGTGGGGGCGCGGCCCCGCCCGGAACCCCCGCCCCGGGGCCCCGGGGGCCGTCTGACCAGCGCCGTCGACCGCCTCCTCGGTGCGCTCGGCCGGTTTCGGCCAGGGTGGAGGGGGCGGGTCCGGGGCGCTTCCGGCCATGCCACGGGGTGGTGCGGCGCGCGCTGCCGTGCCGCGGGGGGCCGCGCCGTGGTGCGCGGGCGGCGGAACGGGTGCATCGGAGCGCGGAGGGGAGACCGGGCGGCCCCTGGGCATGACCGAAAGGCCGCGATGTACTAGGGTTATCTCGACATCGAGATATCTGCCTAGGCGTACCGCAGCCGCCACCTCGGTAAGGTGAACCTAACTTAGCCTTACCTTAGCGGATCGGCGAGAGCCCGTGGCGGCAGGATTGCGATTGCGGTAGTACGCGCAATGAAGAAGGAGACTGTCGTGTCGGCGAACAGCTTCGACGCCCGCGCCACGCTGAGCGTGGGTGACGAGTCGTACGAGATCTTCAGGCTGGACAAGGTCGAGGGCTCCGCCCGTCTTCCCTACAGCCTCAAGGTGCTGCTGGAGAACCTGCTCCGCACCGAGGACGGCGCCAACATCACGGCCGACCACATCCGTGCGCTCGGCAACTGGGACTCGCAGGCGCAGCCCAGCCAGGAGATCCAGTTCACGCCGGCCCGCGTGATCATGCAGGACTTCACCGGCGTGCCCTGCGTGGTGGACCTCGCCACCATGCGCGAGGCCGTGAAGGAGCTGGGCGGCGACCCGGCGAAGATCAACCCGCTCGCCCCGGCCGAGCTGGTCATCGACCACTCCGTCATCGCGGACCGCTTCGGCACCAACGACGCGTTCGCCCAGAACGTGGAGCTGGAGTACGGCCGCAACCGCGAGCGCTACCAGTTCCTGCGCTGGGGCCAGACCGCCTTCGACGAGTTCAAGGTCGTCCCGCCCGGCACCGGCATCGTCCATCAGGTGAACATCGAGCACCTGGCCCGCACCGTCATGGTGCGGAACGGGCAGGCGTACCCCGACACCCTGGTCGGCACCGACTCGCACACCACCATGGTCAACGGCCTCGGCGTGCTGGGCTGGGGCGTCGGCGGCATCGAGGCCGAGGCCGCGATGCTGGGCCAGCCGGTCTCCATGCTCATCCCGCGCGTCGTCGGCTTCAAGCTGACCGGTGAACTGACCCCCGGCACCACCGCCACCGACCTGGTGCTCACCATCACCGAGATGCTCCGCAAGCACGGGGTGGTCGGCAAGTTCGTCGAGTTCTACGGTGAGGGCGTCGCCGCCACCTCGCTCGCCAACCGCGCCACCATCGGCAACATGTCGCCCGAGTTCGGCTCCACCGCCGCGATCTTCCCGATCGACGGCGAGACCCTGAACTACCTGCGTCTGACCGGCCGCAGCGACCAGCAGGTCGCCCTGGTCGAGGCGTACGCCAAGGAGCAGGGCCTCTGGCTGGACCCGGCCGCCGAGCCCGACTTCTCCGAGAAGCTGGAGCTGGACCTCTCCACGGTCGTCCCCTCCATCGCCGGCCCCAAGCGTCCGCAGGACCGCATCGTCCTCGCCAACGCCGCCGAGCAGTTCGCGCTGGACGTCCGCAACTACGTCTCCGACGACGAGGAGGCGGGCAAGGAGTCCTTCCCCGCGTCCGACGCCCCGGCCTCCGCCAACGGCGTGCCGAGCCGCCCGACCCAGGTCACGGCCCCCGACGGCACCACCTACGAGATCGACCACGGCGCCGTCACCGTCGCCGCGATCACCTCCTGCACCAACACCTCGAACCCGTACGTCATGGTCGCCGCCGCGCTGGTGGCCAAGAAGGCGGTCGAGAAGGGCCTCACCCGCAAGCCGTGGGTGAAGACCACCCTCGCCCCGGGCTCCAAGGTCGTCACCGACTACTTCGACAAGGCCGGGCTCACCCCCTACCTCGACAAGGTCGGCTTCAACCTGGTCGGCTACGGCTGCACCACCTGCATCGGCAACTCCGGCCCGCTGCCGGACGAGGTCTCCAAGGCCGTCAACGAGCACGACCTGGCCGTCACCTCGGTGCTCTCCGGCAACCGCAACTTCGAGGGCCGGATCAACCCGGACGTCAAGATGAACTACCTGGCGTCCCCGCCGCTGGTCGTGGCCTACGCCATCGCCGGCTCCATGAAGGTCGACATCACCAAGGACGCCCTGGGCATCGACCAGGACGGCAAGCCGGTCTACCTCCAGGACATCTGGCCCACCGAGGCCGAGGTGAACGACGTCGTCGCCAACTCCATCGGCGAGGACATGTTCAACAAGTCCTACAGCGACGTCTTCGCGGGCGACGCCCAGTGGCAGGCGCTGCCGATCCCGACCGGCAAGACCTTCGAGTGGGACGCCGAGTCCACCTACGTCCGCAAGCCCCCGTACTTCGAGGGCATGACGATGGAGACCGTCCCGGTCACCGACATCGCCGGCGCCCGGGTGCTGGCCAAGCTCGGCGACTCGGTCACCACCGACCACATCTCCCCGGCCGGCGCCATCAAGGCCGACACCCCGGCCGGCAAGTACCTCACGGAGCACGGCGTGCAGCGCCGCGACTTCAACAGCTACGGCTCGCGCCGCGGCAACCACGAGGTCATGATCCGCGGCACCTTCGCCAACATCCGCCTGCGCAACCAGATCGCGCCGGGCACCGAGGGCGGCTACACCCGCGACTTCACCCGGGCCGACGCCCCGGTGTCGTTCATCTACGACGCCTCCCGCAACTACATCGACCAGGGCATCCCGCTGGTCGTCCTCGCGGGCAAGGAGTACGGTTCCGGCTCGTCCCGCGACTGGGCCGCCAAGGGCACCGCGCTGCTCGGCGTCAAGGCCGTCATCGCCGAGTCCTACGAGCGCATCCACCGCTCGAACCTCATCGGCATGGGCGTGCTGCCGCTCCAGTTCCCCGAGGGCGGCACGGCCGAGTCGCTGGGCCTCACCGGCGAGGAGACCTTCTCCTTCACCGGCGTCACCGAGCTGAACGAGGGCACCACCCCGCGTACCGTCAAGGTCACCACCGACACGGGCGTGGAGTTCGACGCGGTCGTCCGCATCGACACCCCGGGCGAGGCCGACTACTACCGCAACGGCGGCATCATGCAGTACGTACTCCGCCAGCTCGTCGGTTCCTGACCTGATGTGAACGAGCGCTCCGCCCCCGCTCCTCGCGGGGAGCGGGGCGCTCGCGCTCGACGGGACGGACGACGCGCCTGCGCGTCCTTCGACGAGGAAGAGCCCCGCACCTGGTACCGGGTGCGGGGTCTTTCCGTCCCGGGGCTGCGCGGCCTGGCCACCGGATGCGCAGGAGGCCGGGGGTGTGGGCGGCGCCGTTCTGGTGGAGCGCCGGGACCGGGTGGAGGTTGCGGCTCTGTCCAGGGTGTCGGTCGGGGTCGTGGACAACTGGTGGGCGAGGTGGCAGGCGGTGGCCGGGCGGCGCCGCGGTCGCGTCCGCGGGGCCGACGTGTGGGTGAGCATCAGGTGTCGTTGGGAGGCTGAGCAGGCCGTCCTTGACCGCCCCCCGTCCGATCCGGGGCTTGACGGGCTGTCGAACAGGATCCGGAAGTGTTCGCGTCTGACGGCAGGAGGCGTGGCCGGCGGGGCGAGGACCAGGGCGAAGGCGGAGAACGGTGAGTCGAAGACGGCGATCGCGTCCGTCTGTCCGCTGTGTGGACAGATCCTGTTGCAGGATTCGGATGTGTGATTCTCTGTCGGTATGACCTCGTTCGTGACCCGCCGCCATGTCGACCACGGGCGCGTGACCACGATGGTTTGTCCCGCCGTGAGCTGACGGTTCGCTCCGGCCCCGACGCGACCGGTCGCCTTGCCGTTCCACCCCGTCCGCATGCCGGAGCGCCCCAGCCCGCGTGCACGCACCGGCGCGCGCCCTTTGCACCAGGGAGAATCATGAGCCAGCCCGTCGACTCCGTCACCGCGGGGCGCACCTCCGACGAGGGCCCCGCTGTGGCTGCCGCCCCCGCCTGGTCCTTCGAGACCCAGCAAGTCCACGCCGGAGCCGTTCCGGACCCCGCCACCGGTGCGCGTGCGGTGCCCGTCTACCAGACCAGCTCCTTCGTGTTCCGCGACACGCAACACGCCGCCGACCTGTTCTCCCTCGCGGAGCCGGGCAACATCTACACCCGCATCCACAACCCCACCACGGATGTGCTGGAGCAGCGCATAGCCGCTCTGGAAGGCGGTGTCGCAGCGGTGGCGGTGGCCTCCGGGCAGGCCGCGGAGACCCTGGCCGTTCTCACCCTCGCGGGGGCGGGCGACCACATCGTCTCCAGCACCTCGCTGTACGGGGGCACCTACAACCTCTTCCGGCACACCCTGCGCCGCTTCGGCATCGAGGTCTCCTTCGTGGACGACCCGGACGACGTCGACGCCTGGCGCGCCGCGGTCCGTCCCCGCACCAAGGCGTTCTTCGCCGAGACCCTGGGCAACCCGCGCGGCAACGTCCTCGACGTCCGTGCCGTCGCCGACGTCGCCCACGAGGCGGGCGTCCCGCTGATCGTCGACAACACGGTGCCCACCCCGTACCTGGTGCGGCCCGTGCAGCACGGCGCCGACATCGTCGTGCACTCCGCCACCAAGTTCCTCGGCGGACACGGCACCACCATCGGCGGCGTCGTCGTCGACGGCGGAACCTTCGACTTCGGTGCCAACGCCGAGCGCTTCCCCGACTTCAACGAGCCCGACCCCAGCTACCACGGCCTGCGGTACTGGCCCGCGCTCGGCCCGAGCGCCTTCGCGATCAAGCTGCGCGTCCAACTGCTGCGCGACATCGGTCCCGCCCTGTCCCCGCACTCGGCCTTCCTGCTGCTCCAGGGCGTGGAGACGTTGTCGCTCCGGATGGAGCGCCACTCCGCCAACGCGCAGGCCCTCGCCGAGTGGCTGGAGGGCCGCGACGAGGTCGCCGCCGTCCACTATCCGGGACTGCCGTCCAACCGCTGGTACGAGGCCGGTCAGCGCTATCTGCCCCAGGGTGCCGGAGCGGTGCTCACCTTCGAGCTGAAGGACGGCGTCGAGGCGGGCAAGCGCTTCGTGGACGGTGTCGAACTGTTCAGCCACCTGGCCAACATCGGCGATGTGCGCAGCCTGATCATCCACCCGGCTTCCACCACCCACAGCCAGCTCGACGAGGAGCAGCTCGCCGCCACCGGCACCACGCCCGGACTGGTGCGGCTCTCCGTCGGCATCGAGAACCTGGCCGACCTCAAGGCGGACCTGGAGGCCGGCTTCCGTGCGGTGAAGGGCGCGCCCTGAACACCGTGACCACCTCCGAGATCCCCCTTCCGCAGGCCACCGGAGCCTGGCGGGAGGGGGATCCTCCCGGGCAGCGCCGTTGGCACGCCCTCCCGGAACCGCTGGCCCTGGAGTCGGGCGGGCGGCTCCCCGGCGTGCGGATCGCCTACGAGACCTGGGGCCGCCCGGCTCCGGACGGCTCCAACGCCGTCCTGGTGCTCCACGCACTCACCGGCGACAGTCACGTCTCCGGTCCCGCCGGCCCCGGCCATCCCCAGCCCGGCTGGTGGGCCGGGCTGGTCGGTCCCTCCCTCGCGTTGGACACCGACCGCTGGTTCGTCGTCGCGCCGAACGTGCTCGGCGGTTGCCAGGGCACCACCGGCCCGGCCTCCGTGCGCCCCGACGGCCGTTCCTGGGGGAGCGCGTTCCCCCGGCTCACCCAACGTGACCAGGTCGCCGCCGAGGCGCAGCTCGCCGACGCCCTCGGCGTCGACCGCTGGGCCATGGTGGTCGGCGGGTCGATGGGCGGGATGCGTGCCCTGGAATGGGCGGTGTCGTATCCGGAGCGCGTGGGGCGCCTGTTGTTGCTCGCCACCACGGCTGCGGCGAGTGCCGAGCAGATCGCCTGGGCCGGCGTCCAACTGCACGCCATCCGCGCGGACCCCCAGTGGCGCGGTGGCGACTACCACGACGCGGGCCCGGGGCGCGGCCCGCACGCGGGACTGGGCGTCGCCCGCCGCCTCGCCCACGTCACCTACCGCAGCGAAGCGGAGTTGCAGGACCGGTTCGGTCGTGCGTTCCAGGGCGATGAGGACCCCGGACGAGGGGGGCGCTACCAGGTCGAGTCCTATCTGGACCACCACGCCGCCAAACTCGTCCGCCGCTTCGACGCGGGGAGCTACGTCACCCTGACCGAGGCCATGAACGGTCACGACATCGGCCGGGGCCGCGGCGGAACGGCCGCCGCCCTGCGGCGGGTCACCGCCCGGACACTGGTCGCCGGGGTCGATTCCGACCGGCTGTACCCGCTGTACCAACAGGGGGAACTGGCGGACGGCATCCCCGGCGCCGACCGCCTCCGGGTGATCGAATCGCCCTACGGCCACGACGGGTTCCTCGTCGAGACGGACCAGGTCGCCTCGCTGGTGCGGGGCTTGCTGGAGGCATCCGGGTAACGCCCCCACGCGGAAGACGTGTCCACGCCCACGAGCGCGTGCTCCCTCGCGGGTGATCTCCTGCCCGCCCACCGCGCGCGATGAGCGGCCCCGCCGCGGGCGGGTTCCTCCCGGCCCGCCCCGCGCACGACGTCGCAGGCGGGGGCGCCAACCGCCGCGGGATCTCAGTCGGTCGCCAGGGCGTCGGACGGCAGGCCGAGTTCCGTCTCCGCCACGGTGCGGGCCAGGTGCGCGATCGGGTCGGTGCGGGCGCCGGCGCTGGTGTTGATGTAGACGCTGGTCCCGTCGATCGCGACGAGGATGCGCACGGCCGACGCCCATGGGTCCGCACAGCGGAAGAGCTGCGCCGCCGTCCCCGCTGCTATGAGCTGTTCGATGCGGCGGCACCAGAGCAGTTCCTGTTCGATGACGTGGTCGCGGAGTGACGGACGGTAGCGCGAGAGGTGCCGCGCATTCATCCAGAGCTTGCTGACGTTGTCGAATTCGGTGCCGGCGATCAGGGCGAAGAAGCGCCGCAGCGCGCTCAGCGGGGTCCCGTGCTCGGGGCCCTCGGGGGCCTGGGGGAGGAGGGCGTCCAGTTCGGCTCTGGCCGCGCTGGTGAACGCCTCCGCCACCAGGATGTCGGCGGCGGGGAAGTAGTGGCTGACCAGCCCGGGCTGGACCCCGAGTTCGTCGGCGATCCGCCGCAGGGTGATGCACTCCAGCCCCTCGGCGAGGCCGACCAGCGCGGCGGCGCGGACGATCTCCTGTCGCCGCTCGGTGGGTGTCTTGCGAGTTCGGGTGCCGGAATCCCTTGACGTCATGGAGCGAATGCTATTGAGTGAGTGACCAATCAGCAATTGGCCAGGTGACCAATAGCGAAGTGGCTGCCCAGACCGCAGCCCGGCACGGCCCGTCCCCGGCACCCGGGGCGTGACCGTCCGCCCCTCGAACCGGGACCCGGACGCACCGTGTCGGCCCTCGATCTCGCGACGCGGGGACACCCCGCGCGCAGACCGGCGCACAGCACCTGTACAGGAGACCAACGTGCACGACACCCGCACCGATGCCGGCGAACTCGCCGAGTACGGATACCAGCAAGAGCTGAAACGCACCCTGTCCGCATGGGCCGTGTTCGCGATCGGATTCGCGACGATCTCGCCCGTCGTCGGGGTCTACGCCGTCGTCCAGCTCGGGTTCGTCTTCGCGGGCCCCGCGTGGATCTGGGCGGTCGTCGTGGCCTTCCTCGGCCAGTTGCTGGTCGCACTGGTCTACGCCGAGCTGTCCTCCCAGTTCCCGATCACGGGCGGGGTCTACCAGTGGGTGCGCAGGTTGGGCGGGCCCCGGCTCGGCTGGCTGGTCGGCTGGATCTACCTGGCCTCCGCCGTGGCCTCCCTGACCACCGTGGCCTACCTGGGGGCCGGCTGGCTGCACATGCTCTTCGCCGACGGCACCCTGTCGGCCGCCACCCATGTGCTCCTGGGCGTGGTGTTCGTCGCGGTGGCCCTCGGGATCAACCTGCTCGGCGTCAACCCGGTGAAGCACTTCCTCAACGCCGGCATCATCGCCGAGGGTGTCGCCTCGATCGCCGTGAGCGTGTTCCTGCTGCTCTTCGTGCACAACAACGGCTTCGGCATCCTCTTCGAGACGCTCGGGGCGGAGTCGGTCTCCGGCGGCTCGGCCATGGCGGGCTTCCTGACCGCCCTGGCAGTCGCGGGCTGGGCGTTCCTCGGTTTCGACGCGACCACCCAGGTGGCCGAGGAGACCGAACAGCCGCGACGCAGCGTCCCCAGGGCGTTGCTGCGCGCCTACCTCTTCGTCGCCCTCACGGTCCTGCTGACCGGCCTCGCCGTGACGCTCGCGCTGCGCAAGCCCGAGGACGCGGTCTCCGGCGCCCTCGCGGACCCGGTCTTCACCGCCGTCACCGAGGGGCTCGGCGGGTGGAGCGAGAAGCCCTTCATCCTGCTGGTCCTGATCGCGTTCATTGCCTGCGCCATCTCGATCCAGACCTACATCGGCCGTGCGGTCTTCTCCTTCGCCCGCGACCGTCAGTTGCCCTTCTCCGCGAAGCTCGCCACCGTGGGACCACGCCAGATCCCCTACGTCTCGCTGATCGCCACGGCCGTACTCGCCAGCCTCGGACTCCTCCTCGGGCTGAACGGCAACGCTGCCGCGACGCTGATCGCCTTCGGCTCCGGCGGCTTCTACTTCATCTTCCTCAGCGTCGCGGTCGTGGCGCTCGTCGCCCGGCTGACCGGGCGCTGGAACCCCGGCGCCGGCCGGTTCAGGCTGGGACGGGTCGGCTTGGCCGTCAACGTGCTCGCCGTCGTGTGGCTGCTCTTCGAAGCCGTCAACATCGCCTGGCCCCGGGTCGAGCTCGCCCCGGCGGACGGTAGCTGGGTCCAGGTCTGGGCCGTGATCCTGGTCTTCTCCGTCCTCTTCGCCGCCGGGCTGCTCTACGTCCTGATCGCCAAGCCCCACACCAAGCTCCCCGCCGCCGCGGCCTCCCCGTCCACCACCCCGACCCCGGAAGAAGTGCAGGCGTCCTGATGTCATCGAAGAACTCCCCCGCCATCGTCTTCGATCCCGCCGAGGGACTGGGCCGACGTGAGGTGTCCGTCCGGTCCGCCGGGCCGGGCGAGGTCGAGATCGAGGTACGCGCGGCCGGCGTGTGCCACTCCGACCTGCACGTGGTCACGGGCGACTGGCCGAGCGACCGCCCGCTCGTCCTCGGTCACGAGGCAGCCGGGGTGGTGACCGCGGTCGGGCCCGGCGTCACCGCCCTGGAGGCCGGTGACCACGTCGTCCTCTCCTGGTTCGCGCCGTGCCGCCGCTGCCGCAGGTGCGTCGCCGGGCAGGCATGGCTGTGCACCGGCACCAAGGCCGTGTCCAACACCCACCCCGACGGCACGACCCCGTTCGCGGACGAGCGGGGCGAGCCGGTGTGGCCCTACCTCGGGCTGGGCGCCTTCACCCGGCGGATGGTCGTGCCGGAGGTCGCCGCGGTGAAGGTCCCCGACGAGCTCCCCTTCGGCATCGGCGCGCTCCTCGGCTGCTCCGTCACGACCGGCGTCGGCGCCGTGGTGAACACCGCGGGCGTCCGGGCCGGCGAGTCCGCCGTGGTCATCGGCACGGGCGGCGTCGGGCTCTCCGTCGTGATGGGCCTGCGTCTGGTCGGAGCCGACCCCGTCATCGCCGTCGACCTCTCGGCCGAGCGGCTCGCCACGGCTCGCCGGTTCGGCGCCACCCATACCCTCGACGGTGCCGGGACCGATGTGGCGGCCTGGTGCCAGCAGGAGTTCGGCGGGGTCGACTACGCCTTCGAGGCGATCGGCAACCCCCGGGTCATCGGCACGCTCCCGGCGATGCTCACCTCGGGCGGCGCCGCGGTGCTGGTGGGCATGGCGGCGACCGGTGCGACGGCGTCGTTCAACCCCTTCGACCTCGCTGACCAGGGCAAGAGTATCCTCGGTTGCAACTACGGCTCCAGCATCGGTGAGATCGACATCCCGAAACTGGCCCGTCTCTACCTGGCAGGCCGGTTGCCCTTGGACGACCTGGTCGGCCGCACCCGGCCGCTGCACGAAGCGGCGGAGGCCTTCGACGACCTCCGGTCGAACACCGGCGTCCGAACGATCCTCGAACCGTGACGTCCCCACGCCCGACGCGGCCCGGCACCCGCACTCACCGGGGCGACGGAGGCCGCGCCCGTCTTCCCCACCAGCTCCAGGAGGCATGATGTACGCCGTCACCGACCCGACCACCGGCGAGGTCACCGCTACCTACCCGACCGCCACGGACGCCGAGGTGGCGGCGGCCGTGGACGCCGCCCACGCGGCCACCGCCTGGGGGCGCACCGGCTCCGTGGCCGAGCGCGCGGCACTGGTGCGACGCCTCGGCGACCTGCACGCCGAGCACCGGGGCGAGCTGGCCGCGAGCATCGTCCGGGAGATGGGCAAACCGCTCGCGGAGGCGGAGGGCGAGATCGACTTCTGCACCGAGATCTACCACTACTACGCCGACCACGCCGAGGAGTTCCTCGCCGACGAACCGCTGGACGTCCTTTCCGGTCCCGGGACCGCCGTGCTCCGGCGCAGCCCGGTGGGCGTGCTCCTCGGCATCATGCCGTGGAACTTCCCGGCCTACCAGGTCGCCCGCTTCGCAGCCCCGAACCTGGCGCTCGGCAACACCATCGTGCTCAAGCACGCGCCGCAGTGCCCGGCCACCGCGGCGCTGCTGGAGGCGCTGTTCACCGAGGCCGGTTTCCCGACCGGGGCCTACGTCAACGTGTACGCCACCAACGAACAGATCGCCGAGGTCATCGCCGACCCCCGCGTCCAGGGGGTCTCCCTCACCGGGTCGGAACGGGCCGGCGCGGCCGTCGCGGAGATCGCCGGGCGGCACCTCAAGAAGGTCGTCCTCGAACTCGGCGGCTCCGACCCCTTCGTCGTCCTGTCCACCGACGACCTCGACGCCGTCGTCGAGTCCGCCGTCGCCGCCCGCCTCGACAACACCGGGCAGGCGTGCAACGCCGCCAAGCGGTTCGTGGTCCTCGACCACCTCCACGACGCCTTCGTCGAGCGGTTCACCGCCAGGCTGCTCGCCAGTGAGACCGGTGCGCCGCTGTCCTCGGCCGCCGCGGCCGAGAACCTGGGGCGACAGGTCGACGCGGCGGTGGCCCAGGGAGCCACCCTGCACAGCGCCGGGCAGCGGCACGGCGCCCACTTCCCTGCCGGAGTCCTGACCGGCCTCACCACCGAACACCCCGCGGCCCGGGAGGAACTGTTCGGGCCCGTGGCGATGGTCTTCGCCGCCGTCGACGAAGAGGACGCCGTGCGGATCGCCAACGACACCCCCTACGGCCTGGGCTCGTACCTCTTCACCACCGACCCGACGCAGGCCGCACGGGTCGCCGACCGGATCGAGGCCGGCATGGTCTTCGTCAACGGCGTCGGCGCCGAGGGGGCCGAACTGCCCTTCGGCGGCGTCAAGCGCTCCGGGTTCGGGCGGGAACTCGGGCGGCCCGGGATCGACGAGTTCGTCAACAAGAAGCTCATCCGGACCGTGGCCTGACGGCCCGCAGTCGGCGCGCCCCCGGGCGGCGCCGGGGCGAGGCGCGGTCCCGCACGGGCTGCACCGCCGCCGAGCCGCTCTACCTCGAACTCCTCATCCCGTGAAAGGAGTTGATGGGCCGTCATGAAGGTCACCTGACGGGCGGGCGCCTGCTGGGCACGGCAGGCGTCGACGTCACCCTCCCGCCGCCAGCGGCACCCCGCCGGTCATGCCCCGCGGCCGGCTCAGCCGAGCACCTCGACCTCGGCCAGGGTCACCGGCCCGTCGAACACCAGCCGGTAGCGGGGGTGCGTCGTCCCGGCCGCGGACCGGGGCACCGAGAAGGCCCTCAGCTGCCGGTCCCAGCGGAACTCCTCGCCGGCCCGGCGGTCCAGGGCCCGCCACCCGCCCTCCACCGCGCCTTCGAGGACCCAGCCGGTGGGCGCCCGGGTCCGGTCCGCCGAGGTCAGGGTGTACTGCACCGGCCGGCCGTCCCGGCCGGCCGCCACCTCCACCGAGGTGACCTCCGCCGAGGTGGCGGACGTGTCGTCCACCAGCGGTCCGTCTCCCGTGAGCAGGTCCGTGCGGGGCGCGGGCGGCCGGTCGTCCCCCGTGACGGACGAGGGGGCGGCCCCCTCCCCGGTGCCCCAGGAGGACGGCTCCGGGCCCATCGTGAACTCCACCTCCCCGCCCCCGGCCAGCAGCGCGTGCGGCAGTGCCGTGGAGTGCCAGGGCCGGCCGTTCACGGTCAGGCCCTGCACGTACACGTTCCGGGCGTTGTTGGCCGGCGCCCGCACCACCAGCGTGCGGCCGTTGTCCATGCGCACGGTTGCCCGGGTGAACAGCGGCGAGCCCACCGCGTACTCACCGCTGCCCGGGGCCAGCGGGTAGAACCCCAGGGCGGAGAACAGGTACCAGGCCGACTGCTCGCCGTTGTCCTCGTCCCCGTGGTAGCCCTGCCCGATCGACGACCCCGTGTAGAGCCGGGCCAGCACCTCGCGCACCGTCCGCTGGGTCTTCCACGGCTGCCCGGCCGCGTCGTACAGGTACGCCATGTGGTGCGCGACCTGGTTGGAGTGCCCGTACTGGCCCATCCGCACGTCCCGCGCCTCGGTCATCTCGTGGATGACCCGGCCGTAGGAGCCGGGGAAGCGGGCCGTCTCCGGCTCCGTGAAGTAGGCGTCCAGCCTGGCGGCGAGCGCCTTCCGGCCGCCGTGCAGGTTGGCCAGCCCCCGGGTGTCGTGCGGCACGGAGAAGGCGTACCCCCAGCCGTTGGTCTCCGTGTAGTCGTGGCCCCACACCCGCGGGTCGTACCGTTCCGGCGGGAGCCGCCAGCCGCCCTGCTCGTCCCGGCCCTGGAAGAAGCCGGTCCGGGCGTCGAAGAGGTGGACGTAGCCGCGGGCGCGGTCGAGGAAGTAGGCGGCCTCCTCCCGGTAGCGCTCCCTCCCGGTGCGCCGGTGCAGGTCCTCGGCCATCCGTGCGATCCCGTGGTCGTTGAGGTACCCCTCCATCGCCCAGGACAGGCCCTCCCGGGTCGCGGTGCTGGTGTAGCCGAGGAACGGGGAGGTGGCCAGGCCCTTGCGGCCGACGCCCGGCGCGGTCGGCACCACGGTGGCGTTCTTCAGCGCGGCCTCGTACGCCCGTTCCGCGTCGAACCGCACCCCCTTGAGGTGGGCGTCCGCGAAGGCCACGTCCGAGGAGGTGCCCGTCATCAGGTCCGCGTACCCCGGCGCGGACCAGCGCGAGGTCCACCCCCCGTCCCGGTACTGCTGCACGAACCCCTCGACCAACTCCCCGGCGTGGCGCGGGGTGAGGAAGGCGTAGGCGGGCCAGGCGGTCCGGTAGGTGTCCCAGAAGCCGTTGTTGACGTAGGGCTTTCCGGCCAGCACCCGGGCGCCGGTGCGGGTCGGGGTGTCGGGTCCGGCCCGGGGGGAGAAGGGGGAGGCGTAGGCGTGCGCGTCGCCGACCTCCTCGAAGCCCGCGTTGGGGTAGAGGTACAGCCGGTACAGGTGGGAGTACAGGGTGGTCAGTTGCTCCGGACTCGCCCCCTCCACCGCCACCCGCCCCAGCAGGGCGTCCCACCGGCGCTGTGCGGCCTCCCGCACGCTCTCGAAGGAGGCGCCCGCCGGGATCTCCCGGCGCAGGTTCTCCCGGGCCTGGTCCACCGAGATCAGCGAGGTCGCCAGGCGGAGCGTGACGGTGCGCTCCGGGCCCGCGTCGAGGCGCACGTATCCCGCGACCTCGCCGCCGGTGTCGCTCGCCAGCGGCCCGGCCGCGCGCACCGGCCGGTCGAACACCCCGTACACGAACATCCGGGTCGCCCCGGTCGAGGACCCCGAACGCACGTCGGAGTAGCCGGTGACGGTGGACCGTTCGGCGTCCAGGGTGAGGCCGCCGCGGTCCGTGACGTTGTCGAACAGCACGCTGGCGTCGTCGCCCGGGTAGGTGAAGCGCATCATCGCCGCGCGGTCGGTCGGGGTCATCTCGGCCCGCAGCCCGTTCTCGAAGGTGACCGCGTAGTGGTGCGGGCGGGCCGTCTCGTTGCGGTGCCGGAAGGCCAGGGCCCGGGCCGTCCGGCCCGCGTCCGGGGTGCCCGCCGCGGTCGAGGGCATCAGCTGGAAGGTCTGCCGGTCGCCGATCCAGGGGGACGGCTCGTGGCTCGCCGCGAACGCCTGGAGCCGCGGCAGGTTGGCCGCGTCGTTGCGCCGTGAGTACTCGTACAGCCAGCTCAGCGAGGACGCGTCGGTGACCGGGGTCCAGAGGGTGAAGCCGTGCGGCACCGCGGTCGCCGGGAAGGTGTTGCCGCGGGAGTAGGCCCGACTGGACTGGGTCCCCCGCACGGTGGACACGTGCTCGGACGGTCGGGCGTCCGGTGGGACGGCGGCGGCGGGAGCCGTGCGCAGCACCAGGTCGTCCACCCAGCCCTCGAACGGCCCGGTGCCCCGCGGCGCTTCGTAGGCGAGGAGGATCCGGTCCACCGTCCGGCCGCGTGCCACCTCACCGATCCGGGCGACCACGTCGTTCCACTGGTTGACGTACAGCACCTTCGCCGCGCCCTGCCCCTGCGCGTCCAGCGGGAAGCCGTACCGGTCCCGCACCCCGGTCCGGCTGAGGTACGTCCCGTCGGTGAAGGCGAGGTCCACCGCGACGCCGGTGGCGCGGTAGTCGAGCGGGGTCCCGGGCATCGCGGGGAAGATCCGGTACGCGAGTTCGGTGTCGGGGCCGACCGGCACGTCCACGTCGAACACCCGCAGGGCGGCGCGGCCCCGGCCGTCGGCTCGGTGGTCGCCCGTGTAGCGCAGCGCGCGGACGCCGGTGAACCCGGCGTCCTGGCGGGCCGCGGGGGCGTGGGACGGCCCCGGGTGGATCTCCGCGGCCAGGGTGGCGCCGGAGGTCAACTGCCCTTCGTGCGCCGGCTCGTCCGGCGCGGGTTCCCCCGGCTCGAAGGAGGTGGCGAACGCGGTGGGCACGGCGTCCGGGGCCGCGGTCGCCGGCTCCGGTGCGGCACCGCCCGCGAGGACCAGCACCCACGCCAGGGCGGCGACGGCCAGGACGGTTCGACGAGGGCCAGGCCGGAGGGAATGCCGCATTCCCCGCTCCTCCCAAAGAGGCGGACAACGTTGTCCATTGCTGGATGCAAGGAACAGTACTGCGGCAAACGGCCCGTACCGGTGCGCGTGTTGTCCGTGGTGTGGCGGGGCGGAAGCGCTCGATCCCGGTGGGTGGGAGGGTATTTCATAAGGTCATCGGATGTGCGGAGGTGAATTCATCCCATGTCGGGCACATGGGTGATGGGTGTGCGTACCGCCTGGATATCCGGGAGGTCTCAACTCGGGAAAGACTGCCACTCAAACTCGCATTCGATCTTGCCCGGGTGTCCTCAAATGGACTATACCTGTGCGCGTCCGCAGCGGTTTCGAGCCGCGGACCGACCGGGGGGGACGGGGACGGCGGGGCAGTGGCGTCTGGGGGATGCCGGTTTCGCCTATTTCCACCGATCCCGTGGTTTTGTGTTCGACCCCAGCTTCATCACACCGCGGTGCCGGGGAGGGTCCGGTTCACCGCCTGAGTCCTGGAGAAGGCGAGGACTTGAGCATGGGATCTTCCGTCCAGAACGAGCAGATCGGTCTCGGCCGCCGCGATCTGATCAAGCGGTCCGCCGCACTCGGCGTGATCGCCGTCCCGACCATGAGTTTCCTCTCCGCGTGTGCGAGCGGTGACGGCGGGGGCGGTGACAGCAAGGTCGAGAAGGGCGAGAAGACGGCGGAGAACCCGCTGGCCGTCAACGAGACGGCGCAGCTGGAATTCGTCCTCTTCGATGGTGGTTTCGGCAAGGAGTACGCCGAGGACGCCAACAAGCTCTACGAGAAGAAGTACCCCAAGGCGCCGAAGGTCAAGTTCCTCCCGACGCAGAAGATCCAGTCCACGCTCCAGCCCCGGTTCAACCAGGGCAACCCGCCGGACCTCATCGACAACTCCGGCGCCGAGCAGATGGACATGGGCGTCCTCGCCGGCAAGAACCAGCTCCTCGACCTGACCCCGCTGCTGGACGCCCCCTCGATCGACGACCCGAACAAGAAGGTCCGCGACACCCTGCGCCCCGGCATCGTCGAGATGGGGCAGTTCGACGGCAAGGAGGTCTGGATCCTCTACTACACGTACACCGTGTACGGGGTCTGGTACTCGCAGAAGGCCCTGGACTCCCTGGAGGTCGAGTACCCGCAGACCTGGGACCAGATGCTGGAGGTCTGCAAGAAGGCCAAGAGCAAGGGCATCGCGCCCTGGACGTACGCGGGCAAGCACCCGTACTACCTGCCCTTCTCGCTCTACCCGATGATCGGCAAGCGCGGCGGCGCCGACGTCCTCGACGCGATCGACAACCTGGAGCCCAACGCCTGGAAGCACCCGGCGGTCAAGGAGTGCTTCGAGCTGTACTACGAGCTCTTCCGCAAGGGCTACATCCTCAAGGGCACGCCCGGCATGGACCACATCCAGTCGCAGACCGCCTGGACCCAGGGCAAGGCCCTCTTCATCCCGAACGGTTCCTGGGTGGAGAACGAGGCGGCGAAGACCATGCCGGCCGACTTCAACCTGACCGTCTCCGCCCCGACCGGCATCGACAGCTCCGACAAGCTGCCGTTCGGCACCATGTGGGCCTCCGGCGGCGAACCCTTCATCGTCCCCAAGCTGGCGAAGAACGCCGAGGGCGGCATGGAGTTGCTCCGCATCATGCTGAGCGAGGAGTCCTCCAGGAACTTCACCAGCAAGGTGAAGTCCCTGAGCGCGTTCAACGGCGGCACCGACGGCATCGACCTGAGCCCCGGTCTGAAGTCCGGCGTGGCGGCACTGGAACTGGCCGGCAAGAACGTCCTCAACCCGCGTCTCCAGGACTGGTACGTGCAGCTCCAGAAGGAGAAGATCGGCGGCGGCGGTCTCGGCGAGATGATGGCCGGACGGCTCACCCCGACCGAGGCGATCAAGAAGATCCAGGGCTTCGCCGACGAGGCGGCCAAGGACGACTCGATCAAGCACTACAAGCACCAGTAAGCCATGGGTCACCAGCGGCGGCACCCGCTACAAGATCGGGGTCGGTAGCAATGCAACACGGTAAGTACCGGTTCATCGTGGGATTCCTCGTGATCCCCATGACGTTGTACGCACTCTTCGTCATCTGGCCGTTCATCCAGTCCATCTACTACTCGTTCACGGACTGGACCGGTCTGAGTCCGGACTTCAAGATGGTCGGCTTCGACAACTACACCAGGATGTTCGACGACGATATCTTCTGGAAATCGTTGCAGCACAGTCTGTTGTTCGCGTTGTTGCTGCCGCTGGTGACGCTCAGCATGGCGCTGTTCTTCGCCTTTATGATCAATGTGGGCGGGCGGCGCCGAAAGGGCGGCCCGGTGGTCAGCGGTGTACGCGGGTCGGGTTTCTACAAGATCGTGTACTTCTTCCCGCAGGTCCTCTCCATCGCGATCGTGGCCCTGCTGTTCCAATTCGCCTACAACCCCGAGAGCGGCGCGATCAATTCCCTCCTCAGGGGCATCGGGTACGACCCGGAACAACCCGTCGTGTGGCTGGGCGATCCGGACCTCGCGCTGTGGTGCGTGATGGCGGTCCTCGTCTGGTCCACGGTCGGCTTCTTCGTGGTCCTCTTCTCCGCCGGCATGGCGTCGATTCCCTCGGAGCTGTACGAGGCGGCCCTGCTCGACGGGGCCAGTCGCTTCACCACCTTCTTCCGGGTCACCCTCCCCCTGCTGTGGGACACGGTCCAGTCCGGCTGGGTCTACATCGGCATCCTGGCGCTGGGCGCCGAGTCCTTCGCCGTCGTCCAGATCATGACGATCGGCCCCGGCGGGCCCGACTACTCCACCACCGTCATGGTGCTGTACGTGTACCAGAAGGCGTTCCGTGACGGTCAGGCCGCCTACGCAACCACCATCGGTGTCGCCCTGCTCGTCGTGACGCTGGCCTTCGCCGCCATCGTGATGAAGCTGGGCCGGCGCGAGCGGCTGGAGTTCTGATGAAGACCACCGAGACCCCCACCACCGCCGTCCCCGCGCCCCGGTCCGGCCGGCCGAGCGCACCGCGCCCCGCTCCGCGGGAGAAGACCGAGGGACAGGTCCTCAACGTCTTCTCGCACGGCATCCTGATCGTCTGGGCGATCCTGGTCGTCATGCCGCTCCTGTGGGCGGTCATGACCTCCTTCAAGGACGACAAGTCCATCTTCAACTCGCCCTGGTCGCTTCCGGACAAGCTGCACTGGGAGAACTGGTCGCGGGCCTGGACCGAGGCCAACATGGCCGATTACTTCCTCAACACCATCCTCGTGGTGGGCGGGTCGTTGATCGGCACTCTGGTCCTCGGCTCGATGACGGCCTACGTCCTGGCGCGCTTCGAGTTCCCGGGCAACCGCTTCCTGTACTACCTGTTCGTCGGCGGCATGAGCTTCCCCGTGATGCTCGCCCTGGTGCCCCTGTTCTACGTCGTGAACAACATGGGGCTGCTGAACACCGTCCACGGCCTGATCCTGGTGTACATCGCCTATTCGCTGCCGTTCACGGTGTTCTTCCTGACCGCGTTCTTCCGCACCCTGCCGGGTTCGGTCGCGGAGGCCGCGTTCGTCGACGGCGCCTCGCACACCAGGACGTTCTTCCAGATCATGCTGCCGATGGCCAAGCCCGGTCTGATCAGCGTCGGCATCTTCAACTTCCTGGGGCAGTGGAACCAGTACATGCTGCCCACGGTGCTCAACACCGAGCCCGACAAGCGGGTGCTCACCCAGGGCCTGGTGCAACTCGCGGTCAGCCAGGGGTACAAGGGCGACTGGTCCGGCCTCTTCGCCGGCCTGGTGATGGCGATGCTGCCGGTGCTCGCCGCCTACGTCGTCTTCCAGCGGCAGGTGGTCGCCGGACTCACCGCGGGCGCGCTCAAGTAGCACCCGTCCGCCGTCCGCACGGGCGGGGGGCCCGGGGTTCTCCCCGGGCCCCCCGCCCGTTCCGGCGTCCGGCTACGGGGCGGCCGAACCCGCCGGGCCGCAGGTCGCGAGCTGCGCCTCCCAGGCGAGCCGGGCGGCCAGCGTGCGGTTGGGGGTGCCCAAGCGGTCCAGGATGGTCTGCACGTGGTCCTTGACCGTCGCGGTGCCCACGGCGAGGGCGTCGGCGATCTCGGGGTTGGTCAGACCCTCGCTCATCAGCGTCAGCACCTCCTGCTGTCGGGGCGTCAGCTTCTCGCGGACCTCCTGGAGCGCGCGGTTGCCGTGCTCCCGGGCCCCGCCGCGCAGGTACCCGGTGACGACCGTCCGGGCCAACTGCGCGGGCAGCGACCAGCCGCCGGCGGCGACGGTGCGCACGGCGTGCGCGAGCGTGGCGGCCCCGCCGTCGCGGTCGGCGATGCCGAGCGCCCCGGCCTCCAGCAGCCCGTGCAGCGAGATCCGCTCCTGCGCGGGGATCAGCAGCAGGACGGGCGGCGTGCCCATCCGGCGCAGCCGCCCCAGTGCACCGAGCAACTGTTCGTGCCCGCGCACCGTGCCCAGCAGGACGACCTGCGGGCGGGCGTGGCGCAATTGCGCCGCCGCCTCATGGAGCTTTCCCGAGACGGCGACCTGGATGTCCGTTTCCTTGTTTAAAACGGCTTCGATGCCTGCTCGGTACACTTCGCTGTCGTCAAACAGCCCGATGTCGATCACGGCCCCCCCGGGTCTCATGAGCGCATGTGCCCTACGTAAGAATGTGGTCACGTATACGTCTACACCACTGGTGGGCCGTTACGCCCCATCCGATGGGGGGTAACTCCGCCCGTCGTCCCTCCGAACGGCGGATGACGTGGGGCGTGTTTGCGCCACACCCCCCGTCCGGCCCCGTCGCACGGCCCCGGCCCCCGCCTCCGGTCGGCCTCGTCCCGGGGGGCCGGCGGCCGCGGTCGGCCACGACGGACTTGACCCGGCCCGCCCGGTCGACGGAGCTTTGGTGTGCACCACCTGCACCCACGACGGGCCCAGGGGGCGATCCGAACCGGGCGGACCTTCCGCCCGTCGCACCGAAGGGAGGGCCCGTGGCACAGACTCCGGGATCGCAGTCCTCGCTGCACCGGGCCAACCGCGAGCGCGTGATACGGGCCGTGCGCAGGGCCGGCTCGCTCACCCAGGCGGAGATCGCCCGCACCACCGGACTGTCGGCGGCGACCGTCTCCAACATCGTCCGCGAACTCAGGGAACGGGGCACCGTCCAGGTGACCCCCACCTCCGCGGGCGGTCGGCGGGCCCGTAGCGTCTCGCTCAGCGGCGACGCCGGCATCGTCGTCGGCATCGGGATCGGCCGCACCCGGCTCCGGGTCGCCCTCGGCAACCAGGCCCACCAGGTGCTCGACGAGGAGAGCGAGCCGCTGCCCCCGGCCGGCTCCGCCGCCCGCGCCCTGGACCGGGCGCGGGACCTGGTCGACCGGCTCCTGGAACGCACCGGGGTGGACCGCGCCAAGGTCGGCGGGGCGGGACTGGGGGTGCCCGCCCCCGTGGAGAGCGCCCCCGGCGCCCGGGGGAGCGCCGCCCCGCCCGGCTCGGCCGGGGCGCGGACCGCGGAGGAACTGGGCGAACGCCTCGGACTCCCGGTCCGCCTCGACAACGACGCCAACCTCGGCGCCCTCGGCGAGCTCGTCTGGGGCGGCGGACGCGGGGTGCGCGACCTCGCCTACGTCAAGGTCGCCGACGGGGTGGGCGCCGGCCTGGTGATCGACGGCCGGCTCCACCGCGGGCCGGGCGGCACCGCCGGGGAGCTGGGTCACCTCACCCTCGACGAGTCCGGACCGGTCTGCCGCTGCGGCAACCGCGGCTGCCTGGAGACCTTCACCGCCGACCGCTACGTCCTCCCGCTGCTGCACGCCAGCCACGGGGGCGACCTCACCATGGCGGAGGTGGTGCGCCTGGCCCGGGCCGGCGACCCGGGCTGCCGTCGGGTGGTCACGGACGTCGGACGGTACGTCGGTCGCGGCGTCGCCGGCCTGTGCAACCTGCTCAACCCCAGCCGGATCGTCCTCGGCGGCGATCTCGCCGAGGCCGGGGAACTGCTGGTCGGCCCGGTGCGGGAGGCCGTGGAACGGTACGCCCTGCCGTGCGTCGCCGCCCAGCTCACCGTGGTCCCCAGCGCCCTCGGCGACCGGGCCGAAGTGCTCGGCGCCCTAGCCCTCGCCCTCGACGCCCTGGGCGACGCGACCCTCGCGGACGCGTCCGTTCCGGTGAACCGCTAGCCCCGCGCCGCGGGCACCGGGCGCGCACCCGGCACCCCGGTCCACCCCGCCGGTTTACTGCTCACGTCACACCGACCGGGGGACGCGGGGCGGCCCCGTGCCCGGACCGGCGGTCCCGGAGGTGCCCTCGTGAGCGTGCCTACCCGCCGCACCGCGGTGGCCCTCGCCGTCACGGCCCTGGCCGGCCCGCTCGCCGGCTGCGGCGAGGCCCGGCAGGTCGCCGCCCGGGCCCAGCGCCGGCCCGCCCGCGGCGACGCCCTGCGGATCGGCCTGCTGCTGCCCGAGAACCAGACGGCCCGGTACGAGCGCTTCGACCGCCCCCTCATCGAGCGCCGCGTCGCCGACCTCACCGGGGGCCGGGCCCGGGTCGTCTACGCCAACGCGAAGCAGGACGCGGCGCTCCAGAACCAGCAGATCGAGACCATGCTCACCCACCGGGTGCACGTGCTGGTCCTCGACGCCGTCGACGCCCGGGCGGTCGCCGGCGCGGTCCGCCGGGCCAAGGACGCCGGAGTCCCCGTCCTCGCCTACGACCGGCTCGCCGAGGGGCCCGTCGCCGCCTACACCTCCTTCGACAACGAGGAGGTGGGCCGGGTGCAGGGCGAGGCCCTGCTGCGGGCCCTCGGCGACCGGGCCCGCACCGGTCGGATCGTCATGCTGAACGGCTCCGTCACCGACCCCAACGCCGCCGTCTACAAGCGCGGCGCCCACCGCGCCCTCGACGGCAGGGTCAGCATCGGCCGCGAGTTCGACGTCCAGGAGTGGAAGCCGGAGCACGCCCACTCCCACATGCGCAGCGCGCTCACCGCCCTCGGCAAGGACCGCGTCGTCGGCGTCTACTGCGCCAACGACGGCATGGCCGGCGGCGTCGTCCAGGCGCTCAAGGGCGCCGGGGTGTCCCCGCTGCCCCCGGTCACCGGCCAGGACGCCGAACTCGCCGCGGTCCAGCGCATCGTGGCCGGCGAGCAGTACATGAGCGTCTACAAGCCCTACGCCCGCGCGGCCCGGGCCGCCGCCGACCTGGCGGTCGCGCTGGCCCGGGGCGAGCCGGTCACCGCACCGGCCGCCGTCGACAGCGCCACCGCGCGCGGGGTGCCCGCCGTCCTGGTCCCCGTCGTCGCCCTCACCCGCGACCGCCTCGCGGACACCGTCCTGAAGGACGGCCTCCACTCCCGCGACGAGGTCTGCACCGCCCGGTACGCGGCCGCCTGCGACCGGCTCGACCTGCCCGGCTGACCCGGCCGCGGCGAAGGAGGTGGTTCCCGTGTCCCCTGCGCCGGTGCTGGCGCTGCGCGCGGTCGGCAAGCGGTTCGGCGCCCTGCGGGCCCTGGTCGACGTCGACCTGGAGGTGCACGCCGGCGAAGTGGTCGCCCTGGTCGGCGACAACGGCGCCGGGAAGTCCACCCTGGTCAAGGTGATCGCCGGGGTCCACCGGGTGGACGGCGGCACCCTCCTGTGGGACGGCCGACCGGTCCGTCCCGGCGGCCCGCACGAGACCCGCGAGCTGGGCATCGCCACCGTCTACCAGGACCTCGCGCTCTGCGACAACCTCGATGTCGTCGGCAACCTGTTCCTCGGTCGGGAGCCGCGCCGGCGCGGGGCCCGCCCGGTGCTCGACGAGGTGGGCATGGAACGCGCGGCCCGGGACCTGCTGGCCTCGCTCTCCGTCCGGCTGCCGAACCTGCGGTCACCGGTCGCCGCCCTCTCCGGCGGTCAGCGCCAGACCGTCGCCATCGCCCGGGCCCTGCTCGGCGAGCCCCGCCTGGTCCTGCTGGACGAACCCACCGCCGCGCTCGGCGTGGAACAGACCGCCCAGGTCCTCGACCTGATCGAGCGGCTCCGCGCCCGGGGACTCGCGGTCGTGCTGGTCAGCCACGACATGGCCGGGGTGCGGGCGGTCGCCGACCGGGTGGTGGTGCTCCGCCTCGGCCGCACCAACGGCGTCTTCCCCGCCACCGCTCCCCAGGAGGAGATCATCGCCGCGCTCACCGGTGCCACCGACAACGCCGTCACCCGGCGTGCCGCCCGCGACCGCGGGGCGGTGCGATGAGCGCCGAAGCCCCCGAGCCCGGCCCCGTCGTCCCGGGCACCGGCCTCGCCGAACGCCCCGCCCCACCGGCCGGCCCCGCGGACCCGCTCCCGCCGGAGCCGGCGCGCGGGCCCGCCGGGTGGCTCGCCGCGCTGCGCGGGCGGCTGGGCTCCGGGGAACTCGGCTCGCTGCCCGTGGTCGTCGGCCTGCTCCTCATCGCCGCCGTCTTCCAGTCCCTGAACCCCGCGTTCCTGTCCGCCGAGAACCTCTCCCACATCGCCGTCGACATCGCCGGCCCCGGGCTGATCGCCGTCGGAGTGGTCTTCGTGCTGCTGCTGGGCGAGATCGACCTGTCGGTCGGTTCGGTCAGCGGGCTCGCCGGCGCCGCCTTCGCCGTCCTGAACGTCACCCACGGGGTGCCCGAGGCCCCGGCGCTGGTCCTGGCCGTCCTCACCGGCACCGCCGCCGGCCTGGTCCACGGCTTCTTCTTCGCCAGGATCGGGGTGCCCGCGTTCGTGGTCACCATGGCCGGGCTGCTGGCCTGGAACGGCCTGATGCTCCAACTGCTCGGCACCAGCGGCACGATCAACCTGGACGACACCGGCCCCCTCGCCCAGCTCACCCGGTACCACTTCACGGACGTCGCCGCCGCCTACGGCCTGGCCGCCGTCGTCGCCGCCGGATACCTCCTGGTGTCCCTGCTCGGGCTGCGGGCCCGCCGGGCCGCGGGACTGCCGCACGGTTCGCCCGCCGCCGCGGCGGCGCGCACGGCCGTCCTCGCGGTGGTCGGCTACGCCGTGGCCCATGTGCTCAACCAGTACCTGGGACTGCCGTTGGCACTGGTGATCCTGCTCGGTGTGGTGGTTCTCACGGACCTGCTCCTGCGGCGGACCGTCTTCGGCCGCCGGGTCCTCGCCCTCGGCGGCAGCGTGGAGGCGGCCCGCCGGGCCGGTGTCGACGTCGCCGGGGTCCGGATCGCGGTGTTCGCCGTCGCGGGCACCCTGGCCGCCCTGGGCGGGCTGCTGATCGCCTCCGAGATCGCCGCGGCGAACCAGGGCGCCGGCTCCGGCGACCTGCTGATGACCTGCATCGCCGCCGCCGTGATCGGTGGCACCAGTCTGTTCGGCGGCCGGGGCCGCACCTGGTCCGCCCTGCTCGGGGTACTGGTGATCGTCTCGATCCAGAAGGGCCTCCAGTTGGAGTCCCTCGCCGAACCCGTCAAGTACATGATCACCGGCGGGGTGCTCCTCGCGGCCGTGGTGATCGACTCGGCCTCCCGCCGCACCCGCCGCGCGGCCGGCAGAGGATAGCCGATCGGCCGCCGCGGACGGGGGTCTCCCGGCGAACCGGGAGGCCCTTCGGTGGTCATCCGGCGCAAGAACATTAGACTCGACGGACCCGGCGAATAGGTCGAAGAGCTCTCAAGCAAGGAGGCACGGGTGCCGCTGCTGACCCGCATCACGGGACCGCGCGATCTGGACCGGCTCAGCCCGCAGGAGCTGACTGAGCTGGCCGGAGAGATCCGGACCTTCCTGGTGGACGCCGTGTCGAAGACCGGCGGCCACCTCGGCCCCAACCTCGGCGTGGTCGAACTGACCATCGCCCTGCACCGCGTCTTCGACTCCCCGAAGGACCGCGTCCTGTTCGACACCGGCCACCAGAGCTACGTGCACAAGCTCCTCACCGGCCGGCACGACTTCTCCGGGCTCCGCACCAAGGGCGGCCTGTCCGGCTACCCCTCCCGTGCCGAGTCCGAGCACGACGTCATCGAGAACAGCCACGCCTCCACCGTGCTCGGCTGGGCGGACGGCCTCGCCAAGGCCAACCAGGTGCTGGGCAAGGACGACCACACCGTGGCCGTCATCGGGGACGGCGCCCTCACCGGAGGGATGGCCTGGGAGGCGCTGAACAACATCGCCGCGGCCAAGGACCGTCCGCTGGTCATCGTGGTGAACGACAACGAGCGCTCCTACGACCCCACCATCGGCGGCCTCGCCGACCACCTGGCGACCCTGCGCACCACGGACGGCTACGAGCGCTTCCTCGCCCGCGGCAAGGAACTCCTGGAGCGCACCCCGGTCGTCGGCCGCCCGCTGTACGGCACCCTGCACGGCGCCAAGAAGGGCCTCAAGGACTTCATCGCCCCGCAGGGCATGTTCGAGGACCTGGGCCTGAAGTACCTCGGTCCCATCGACGGCCACGACATCGAGGCCCTGGAGTCCGCGCTGTCCCGCGCGAAACGGTTCGCCGGCCCCGTGATCGTGCACTGCCTCACCGAGAAGGGCCGCGGCTACCAGCCCGCCGAGCAGGACGAGGCCGACCGCTTCCACGGCATCGGCCCCATCCACCCCGACACCGGGCTGCCCATCGCCGAGGGCGGCATGGACTGGACGTCCGTCTTCGGCGAGGAGATGGTCAAGCTCGGCCACGAACGCCCCGACATCGTCGCCATCACCGCCGCGATGCTCCAGCCGGTCGGTCTGAAGGGCTTCGCGGACGCCTTCCCCGACCGGGTGTACGACGTCGGCATCGCCGAGCAGCACGCCGCGGTCTCCGCCGCCGGCCTCGCCACCGGCGGGCTGCACCCCGTCTTCGCGGTGTACGCGACCTTCCTCAACCGGGCCTTCGACCAGCTCCTGATGGACGTCGCCCTCCACAAGTGCGGCGTCACCTTCGTCCTCGACCGGGCCGGCGTCACCGGCTCGGACGGCGCCTCCCACAACGGGATGTGGGACATGTCGATCCTCCAGTGCGTCCCGGACGTGCGGATCGCCGCGCCCCGCGACGCCGACCAGGTCCGGCTCCAGCTCCGCGAGGCCGTCGAGGTGACCGACGCCCCGACCGTGGTCCGCTACTCCAAGGGCGCCGTCGGCCCGGCCGTCCCCGCCCTGCGCACCGTCGGCGGCATGGACGTGCTGCGCGAGCCTGGCAGCGACCGCCCGGACGTGCTGCTGGTCTCGGTGGGCGCGCTCGCCCCGATGTGCCTGGAGATCGCCGGCCTCCTCGACAAGCAGGGGATCTCCACCACCGTGGTCGACCCCCGCTGGGTCAAGCCCGTCGACGGGGCCATGGCCCCGCTCGCAGCCCGGCACCGGGTGGTCGTCACGGTGGAGGACAACTCGCGCGCCGGCGGCGTCGGCTCGGCCGTCGCCCAGCACCTGCGGGACGCGGGCGTCGACCTCCCGCTGCGCGACTTCGGCATCCCGCCGCGCTTCCTCGACCACGCCTCCCGCAAGGAGGTGATGGCCGAGATCGGGCTGACCGCGCCGGACATCGCCCGTCAGGTCACCGGCCTCGTCGCGCGGCTCGACGGCCGCTACGACGAGAACCCGGCCGCGCCCGTCGCGGAGCCCGCCCGCGACTGAGCACCGCGGGGTCCCGTCCCGGAGCGGCACCGCTCCGGGACGGGACCCGTCGCACCCGGCGGGCACCCGCACGGGTGATCGCCCGCGCGCCGCGGCCACCGCACCGACCGCCTCTCGATACATGTCGGAGACGACACAGATCGAGAGGCACGCCGATGCGCAGCACCCTCTTCCGGACCAAGGACGTCGAACAGTCCATCCGTGACACCGAGGCGCCGGAGCACGCACTGCGGAAGTCGCTCTCCGCCCTGGACCTCACCGTGTTCGGCGTCGGCGTGGTCATCGGCACCGGCATCTTCGTCCTCACCGGGAAGATCGCCAAGGAGACCGCGGGCCCCGCGGTGGCGCTCAGCTTCGTGGTCGCGGGCGCCGTCTGCGCCCTGGCCGCGCTGTGCTACGCCGAGTTCGCGTCCACCCTCCCGGTCGCCGGATCGGCGTACACCTTCTCCTACGCGTCGCTGGGGGAGTTCCCGGCCTGGATCATCGGCTGGGACCTGATCCTGGAACTGGCGCTGGGGTGCGCCGTGGTCGCGGTCGGCTGGTCCGGGTACATCCGCTCGCTCCTGGACACCGCGGGCCTGCACCTGCCGCGCGGGCTGTCCGGCACCCACGAGGGGGCGTTCGGCTTCGACCTGCTGGCCTGCCTCCTGGTCCTGGTGCTCACCGGGGTCCTGGTCGCCGGCATCAAGCTGTCGTCCCGGGTCACCAACGCGATCGTCGCCGTGAAGGTCTCCGTCGTCCTGCTGGTCATCGTGGTCGGCGCCTTCTTCGTCACCGGAGCCAACTACGACCCCTTCGTCCCGCCCGCCGAGCCGACGACGGGAAGCTCCGACCTCACCGCACCGCTGGTCCAGCTGATCTTCGGCTACACCCCGTCGAACTTCGGCGTGCTGGGCATCTTCACCGCCGCGGCCGTGGTCTTCTTCGCCTTCATCGGCTTCGACATCGTCGCCACCGCGGCCGAGGAGACCCGCAACCCCCAACGGGACCTGCCCCGCGGCGTCCTGGGCTCCCTGGTGATCTGCACCCTGCTGTACGTCGCCGTGTCGGTGGTGGTCACCGGGATGCAGAAGTACACCGACCTCACCGTGGACGCGCCCCTCGCCGACGCCTTCAAGGCAGTCGGACACCCCTTCTGGGCGGGGCTGATCAGCTTCGGCGCGGCGGTCGGCCTGACCTCGGTCTGCATGATCCTGCTGCTGGGCCAGACCCGGGTCTTCTTCGCGATGAGCCGGGACGGCCTGCTCCCGCGGACCTTCTCCCGGGTGCACCCCCGGTTCGGCACCCCGTACCGCTCCACGGTGCTGCTCGGCGGGGTGGTGGCGGTCGTCGCGGGGTTCACCTCCATCGACGAGCTCGCCGAACTCGTCAACATCGGCACGCTGTTCGCCTTCGTCGTGGTCGCCGCGGGCGTCGTGCTCCTCCGCCGTCAACGACCCGACCTGCACCGGGCGTTCCGCACCCCGCTGGTGCCCTACCTCCCCGCCCTGTCGGTCCTGGCCTCCCTGTGGTTGATGCTCAACCTGCCCGCGGAGACCTGGCTCAGGTTCGGCCTGTGGATGGTCGTCGGCACCGTCCTCTACTTCCTCTACGGTCGCCGGCACAGCCGCCTCGGCCAGGAACCGACCGGCCGGTCCTAAGCGGTGCCGCCCTTCCGGTTCCCCCGGCCGAACTGACCCGCCACCAACAGGACGGGCAGGGCGAGGTACAGCTTCACGTTCCCCCCCTCGGCGGAGCCGGGTCCACCCCGACCCCGGTGCGATCATGGCAGCCCGCTCCCGGCGCGTCCAACGTCCCGGGAGGAGGTGGCCGAACACGTGACCGGAAGGAGTGCCACGCACATGACGAGGCTGGTGATCGTCGACGGTGCGAACGTCGTCGGCTCGGTGCCGGACGGCTGGTGGAAGGACCGGCGGGGCGCCGCCGAGCGGCTGCGCGACCGGCTGGCCGCCCTCGCCGACGAGGGCACCCCGGCGCTGCCCGGGCCCTGGGACGTGGTGCTGGTGGTGGAGGGCGCCGCCCGCGGGACCGTTGCCGTCCCCGGGGTCCGGGTCGAGGAGGCTCCGGGCAGCGGTGACGACCGGATCGTGGAGTTGGCCGCCGCGGCGGCGGGGGAGTGCACGGTGGTGACCGCCGACCGGGCGCTCCGGGAACGGGTGGCCGCCGAGGGGGCCGGCACGGTCGGCCCGCGCACCGTGTACGGCTGAGCCGGGTGGTGCGGCGCCCGCCGCACCACCCGCCCGGGGGCGTCAGACCGGGACGCTCGCCAGGCCCGGGGCCAGGAAGCGGCGGCCGTTGACCCGCTCGCTGATGCCCTCGCGGTCCAGGTAGGGAGTGATGCCGCCCAGGTGGAAGGGCCAGCCCGCGCCGGTGATCAGGCACAGGTCGACGTCCTGCGCCTCGGCGACGACGCCCTCGTCCAGCAGCAGCCCGATCTCCTCGGCGACCGCGTCGAGCACCCGGGCCCGGGCCTGCTCCTCGGTGAGCACCGTGTCGCCCTGCACCAGCAGCGCCGCCACCTCGGGGTCCAGTTCCGGGCGGCCGGAGTCGTACGCGTAGAAGCCCCGCTTGCCGGCCCGCACCACCGCGGCCAGGTTGGGGGAGACCCGGAAGCGGTCCGGGAACGCCCGGTGGAGCGTCTCGGAGACGTGCAGCCCGATCGCCGGTCCCACCAGTTCCAGCAGCACCAGCGGCGACATCGGCAGGCCCAGCGGCTGCACGGCCCGCTCCGCCACCTCGACCGGGGTGCCCTCGTCGATGACGTTCTGCACCTCGCCCATGAAGCGGGTCAGGATGCGGTTCACCACGAACGCCGGCGCGTCCTTCACCAGCACCGCGGTCTTCTTCAGCTGCTTGGCCACCGCGAAGGCGGTCGCCAGTGCGGCGTCGTCGGTCCGCTCGCCGCGCACGACCTCCAGCAGCGGCAGCACCGCGACCGGGTTGAAGAAGTGGAAGCCGACGACCCGCTCCGGGTGCTTCAGCTCGGCGGCCATCTCGGTGACCGACAGCGAAGAGGTGTTCGTCGCCAGGATCGCGTGCGCCGGGACCACCGCCTCCACCTCGGCGAACACCCGCTGCTTGACCTCGATCTCCTCGAACACCGCCTCGATCACGAAGTCCGTGTCGGCGAAGCCCTCCGCCTTGTCGAGGACCCCGGTGACCAGGCCCTTCAGCCGGTTCGCCCGGTCCTGGTCGATCCGCCCCTTCCCCAACAGCTTCTCGATCTCGGCGTGCACGTAGCCCACGCCCTTGTCGACCCGCTCCTGGTCGACGTCGGTGAGCACCACCGGCACTTCGAGCCGGCGCACGAACAGCAGCGCGAGCTGCGAGGCCATCAGCCCCGCCCCCACCACACCGACCTTGGTGACCGGCCGGGCGAGGCCCTTGTCCGGGGCGCCCACCGGCCGCTTGGCACGCCGCTGCACCAGGTCGAAGGCGTAGAGCCCGGCCCGCAGCTCCCCGCCCATGACCAGGTCGGCGAGTGCGGTGTCCTCGGCGTCGAACACGGCCTGGAGGTCCCCGGACCGGGCGGCGGCGATCAGGTCCAGTGCCCGGTAGGCGGCCGGGGCGGCGCCGTGCACCTTGGCGTCGGCGAGGGCCCGGCCCCGGGCCACGGCCCGGTCCCACGCCTCGCCGCGGTCCACCTCGGCCCGCTGCACGGTCCGTTCGCCGCGGAGCACCTCGGCGGTCCAGACGAGCGACCGCTCCAGGAAGTCGGCGCCGTCGAACAGCGCGTCGGCGATGCCCAGCTCGAAGACCTGGGCGCCCTTCAACTGCCGGTTCTGGTTGAGCGCGTTCTCGATGATCACCGTCACCGCGCGGTCCGCGCCGACCAGGTTCGGCAGCAGGGCGCAGCCGCCCCAACCGGGGACCAGCCCGAGGAACACCTCGGGCAGCGAGAAGGCGGGCACCGCCCGGGAGACGGTCCGGTAGGTGCAGTGCAGCCCGACCTCGACGCCGCCGCCCATCGCCGCGCCGTTGTAGTACGCGAACGTCGGCACGCCCAGGTCGGCGAGCCGCTTGAACACCTCGTGGCCGCCCGTGCCGACGGCGAGCGCGTCCTGGTGCCGCCCCAGCAGCCCGACGCCCTTCAGATCGGCGCCGACCGCGAAGACGAACGGCTTGCCGGTGAGGCCGGCGCCGACGATCGTGCCGGCCGCGGCCTCCTCCTGCACCCGGTCGAGGGCGGCGTCCAGGTTCGCCAGGGACCGCGGGCCGAAGGTGGTCGGCTTGGTGTGGTCGAGGCCGTTGTCCAGGGTGATCAGCGCGAACCGTCCGGCACCCTTCGGCAGCTCCAGATGGCGTACGTGCGCCTCGGTGACGACCTCGCCGGGGTACAACTCGGCGGCGCTCGCCAGGAGTTCGGCAGTGGTGCTCACTTGGTGCCTCCGTCGAAGTGGGGGTTCTCCCAGATGACCGTGGCGCCCATGCCGAGGCCGACGCACATGGTGGTGATGCCGTAGCGCACTTCGGGCCGCTCCTCGAAGCGGCGCGCCAGCTGGGTCATCAGGCGCACCCCGGAGGAGGCCAGCGGGTGGCCGTAGGCGATGGCGCCGCCGTACGGGTTGACCCGGGGGTCGTCGTCGGCGATGCCGTAGTGGTCGAGGAAGGCGAGCACCTGCACGGCGAACGCCTCGTTGATCTCGAACAGCCCGATGTCGGAGATCGACAGTCCGGCCTTGGCGAGGGCCTTGTGGGTCGCGGGCACCGGCCCGTACCCCATCAACTCGGGCTCCACGCCCGCGAACGCGTACGACACCAGCCGCATCCGCACCGGCAGCCCCTGCTCCCGGGCGAATTCCTCGGCGGCGATCAGCGAGGCGGTCGCCCCGTCGTTCAGCCCGGCGGCGTTGCCGGCGGTGACCCGGCCGTGCGGCCGGAACGGGGTCCGGAGCCCGGCGAGCATCTCCAGGGTGGTGCCCGGGCGCATCGGCTCGTCCTGCGTCGCGAGCCCCCAGCCGGTCTCCCCGGCGGCGGGGTCGGTGCGGCGGACCGAGATCGGCACCAGGTCCTGCTGGACGGTGCCGTCGGCGTACGCCTTGGCCGCCTTCTCCTGGGACCGCACCGCGTACGCGTCGGCCCGCTCCCGGGTGAGGTGCGGGAAGCGGTCGTGCAGGTTCTCCGCGGTCATGCCCATGAACAGGGCGGACTCGTCCACCAGCTTCTCGCTGACGAACCGCGGGTGCAGGTCGGCGCCCTCGCCCATGGGATGGCGGCCCATGTGCTCCACGCCGCCGGCGACGACGACGTCGTAGGCCCCGAAGGCGATGGACCCGGCGGTCGTGGTGACGGCGGTCAGCGCGCCCGCGCACATCCGGTCGATCGAGTACCCGGGCACGGTCCGGGGCAGCCCGGCGAGGATGCCCGCGGTGCGCCCCAGGGTCAGCCCCTGGTCGCCGATCTGGGTGGTGGCGGCGATCGCCACCTCGTCGATCCGTGCCGGGTCCAGGCCGGGGTTGCGGCGCAGCAGTTCCCGGATCGACTTCACCACGAGGTCGTCGGCCCGGGTCTCGTGGTAGATGCCCTTCGGGCCCGCCTTGCCGAACGGGGTGCGGACGCCGTCGACGAAGACGACGTCCCTGACGGTACGAGGCACGGTGGCTCTCCTCCAGACGCGAACGGGCACGACGCGGCCCACCCCGCCGAAGGCACCGGTGCACCGCGGTACCACTCATGCTACTTGCGAGTAACCAGCCTGCCCAGTCCCCTACGCCCACTCGGGTGCGGCTCCGCCCCGGAACGCGACGGAGGGGGGAGCCCGCCCGGGCTCCCCCCTCCGTGTCCGTCACTCCTCGGCGGCCGTGTGCAGCGCCGTCACCAGCAGCGGCGTCACCTGTTCGACCTGCCAGGCGCGGGCCCCGTGGGCGGTCAGCGCCGCGCCCACCGACTCCGCGGTCACCACCGCAGGCGGCTCCCAGCACACCCGCCGCACCGTGTCGGGTGCGATCAGGTTCTCCGCGGGCATGGCCAGCTCCTCGGCGAGCCGGGACACCGCGGCCCGCGCCGCGGAGAGCCGGGCCGCCGCCACGGGGTCCTTGTCGGCCCAGGCCCGGGGCGGCGGCGGGCCCGTCACCGTCTGCCCGGGCTGCGGCAGCTCCGCCTCGGGCAGTGCCCGGGCGCGGTCGATGGCCTCCTGCCACTGCTCCAGCCGGCCCCGTCCGGTCCGCCCGCCGAAGCCGGGCAGCGCGCCCAGCGCCCGGGCGTTCGCGGGCAGCGCCAGCGCGGCCTCCACGATGGCGGCGTCACCCAGCACCTTGCCGGGCGAGACGTCCCGGCGGCGCGCGATCCGGTCCCGGGTCTCCCACAGCTCCCGGACCACGGCCATCTGCCGGCGGCGCCGGATCTTGTGCATCCCGGAGGTCCGGCGCCACGGGTCCTTGCGCGGGGGCGGGGGCGGCGCGGCGGCGATCGCCGCGAACTCCTGCCGGGCCCAGTCGAGCTTGCCCTGCCGCTCCAGCTCCTTCTCCAGGGCGTCCCGCAGGTCGACCAGGAGTTCCACGTCGAGCGCCGCGTACCGCAGCCAGGGATCGGGCAGCGGGCGGGTGGACCAGTCGACGGCCGAGTGCCCCTTCTCCAGCACGTACCCGAGGACGTTCTCGACCATCGCTCCGAGCCCCACCCGGGGGAAGCCGGCGAGCCGTCCGGCCAGCTCGGTGTCGAACAGCGAGGTCGGCAGCATGCCTATCTCGCGCAGACAGGGCAGGTCCTGGGTCGCCGCGTGCAGCACCCACTCGGTGTCTTCGAGGGCCCGTCCGAGCGAGGAGAGGTCGGGGCAGGCGACGGGGTCGATCAGTGCCGTTCCGGCGCCCTGGCGGCGCAGCTGGACGAGGTAGGCGCGCTGTCCGTAGCGGTAGCCGGAGGCGCGTTCGGCGTCCACCGCCACGGGGCCGCTGCCCCCGGCGAAGGCGGACACCACCTCGGCCAGGGCGTCCGCGTCGGCGACGACCGGGGGGATGCCCTCGCGGGGCTCCAGCAGGGCGACCGGGTCGCGCTCCGGAGTGACGCCGGTGACGTCGTCGTCCGGAGGGGCGCCCCCGGTGGTTCGCAGTGAGATGGCTGCTGCGGTCTCTTGGGCGTCTGTCACCTGTCAAGGGTACTTGCGAAAACACCGCGTCCGCCGACGGAACGTTCCGTCGACGGACGCGGGGGTGAGGGGTTCCGGTCAGTGGATGATGCCGGTGCGCAGGGCCACGGCCACCATGCCGGCGCGGTCGCCGGTGCCCAGTTTGCGGGCGATGCGGGCGAGGTGGCTCTTCACGGTGAGCGCGGAGAGCCCCATCGACACGCCGATGGCCTTGTTGGACTGGCCCTCGGCCACCAGGCGCAGGACCTCGACCTCGCGCCCGGACAGTTCCCGGTACCCGCCGGGGTGGCTGGGGGCGCCCGGGGGGCGGCGGTGCATCCGGGCGGCTCCGATGGGGGCGGCCCCCGGCCGGGTGGGTAGCCCGAGGTTGGTGCGGGTGCCGGTGACGACGTAGCCCTTCACTCCGCCGGCGAGGGCGTTGCGGACGGCGCCGATGTCGTCGGCGGCCGAGAGGGCGAGGCCGTTGGGCCACCCCGCGGCCCGGGTTTCGGACAGCAGCGTCAGTCCGCTGCCGTCGGGGAGGTGGACGTCGGCGACGCAGATGTCGCGGGGGTTGCCGACGCGCGGGCGGGCTTCCGCGATGGACGAGGCCTCGATGACGTCGCGCACCCCGAGGGCCCACAGGTGGCGAGTGACGGTGGAGCGGACCCGCGGGTCCGCCACGACCACCATGGCGGTCGGCTTGTTCGGGCGATAGGCGACCAGGCTTGCGGGCTGCTCAAGGAGAACGGACACGGGGCCCTCCTGGGGTGGCGGGACGGGCCGGCGTTGGGGATGGAGCCGGGATGAACCGTCGCTTTCAAGGTCACAGACCTCTTCGGCACCAAACCCGGTCGCCTTTAGGGAAAGATCACGAATTCGTGAGAACAAATCGTGCAATTCGGACGCTTGGTCGATCGTTGCGGGCGACTGTTCGCCCACTGCCGCCCTCGTTCGCCCGGGAGTCGTGCCCCCGGCCGCGCACCCCCTGCCTGCGCCCCTCGGGCCCCCACCCGCGCACGCCCGCCGTGAGCGGGCGCGCCGTGAGCGCGCCCCGCTCTCAGAACGTCCGGGGCCCGCGGCGCTGCGGCAGCGTGACCACGGAGGCGTCGGACGAGGGGGCCGGGGGCAGCCCCGCGACCTGCGCCAGCAGATCGCACCACGCGGCCAGGTGGGCGGCGGCGTCCGGCACCCCCCGGGCGTCCTCCTCGGGCGTCCACGAGGCCCGGATCTCGATCTGCGAGGCCGGCGGGCGCGGTGCCAGCCCCCCGAAGTAGTGCGAGCCCGCGCGGGTCACCGTGCCGCTCGGCTCCCCGTACCCGAGGCCCCGCCCGTCCAGGGCGCCGGTCAGCCACGACCAGCACACCTCGGGCAGCAGCGGGTCCGCCGCCATCTCCGCCTCCAGCTCCGCCCGCACCAGGGTCACCAGGCGGAAGGTGCCCCGCCACCCGTCGTGCCCCGCCGGATCGTGCAGCAGCACCAGCCGCCCGTCCGCCAGGTCCTCGTCGCCGTCGACGACCGCCGCCTCCAGCGCGTACGCGTACGGGGCGAGCCGCCGCGGCGGCGGAACCGGGTCGATCTCCACCTCGGCCCGCCCCCGGGCCCCACGCAGCGCGTCGACCGCCGCACGGAAGGCCGGCGGACCGCCGTCCGTCGGCTTCTCGTGCGGTGCCCCCCCGCCGTTGTCCGGTCCGTCAGCGCCGTCCGACAGTCGTTCCTGAGCCGCAGCCATGCCGGGAAGGTTAAGGGGAACCCGCCCGCGGTGCGGGGAGGGACACCCGTCGGCACGAGGGCTGTCCGGATCGCGCCCCCGGCCGCATGGGAGACTTTGACCCGTGAGCGCCAACGAGATCCCCACGGACCGGTCGACCCCCGCCCGCCCGGACGTCCAGCAGTCCGCCTTCCTGAGGGCGTGCCGCCGCGAACCGGTACCGCACACGCCGGTCTGGTTCATGCGCCAGGCGGGCCGCTCCCTGCCCGAGTACCGCAAGGTCCGCGAGGGCATCGCCATGCTCGACTCGTGCATGCAGCCGGATCTCGTCACCGAGATCACCCTCCAGCCGGTCCGCCGGCACCACGTCGACGCGGCGATCTTCTTCAGCGACATCGTGGTCCCGCTGAAGGCCATCGGCATCGACCTCGACATCAAGCCCGGCGTCGGCCCGGTCATCGAGCGTCCGATCCGCTCCCGCGCCGACCTCGACCGGCTGCGCGAGCTGACCCCCGAGGACGTCCCGTACGTCACCGAGGCCATCGGACTGCTCACCGCCGAACTCGGCGCCACCCCGCTGATCGGCTTCGCGGGCGCCCCGTTCACCCTGGCCAGCTACCTCGTGGAGGGCGGCCCGTCCCGCAACCACGAGCACACCAAGGCGCTGATGTACGGCGACCCGCAGCTCTGGGCCGACCTGCTGGACCGGCTCGCCGCCATCACCTCGGCCTTCCTCAAGGTCCAGATCGAGGCCGGCGCCAGCGCCGTACAGCTCTTCGACTCCTGGGTCGGTGCGCTCGCCCCCGTCGACTACCGCCGTTCGGTGCTCCCCGCCTCCCGCAAGGTCTTCGCCTCCGTCGCCGGGTACGGCGTGCCCCGCATCCACTTCGGAGTGGGCACCGGGGAACTCCTCCACGACCTCGGCGAGGCCGGCGCCGACGTGGTCGGCGTCGACTGGCGGGTGCCGTTGGACGAGGCCGCCCGCCGGGTCGGCCCCGGCAAGGCGCTCCAGGGCAACCTGGACCCGGCCGTGCTCTTCGCCGGTGCCGAGGCGGTCGCCGCCAAGACCGGCGAGGTGCTGGAAGCCGCCCGCGGCCTGGAGGGCCACGTCTTCAACCTCGGCCACGGGGTGCTGCCCGACACCGACCCCGACGCGCTCACCCGGCTGGTGGCGGACGTCCACGAGCGCACCGCCCGCTGACGCGCCGACCGGCGGCCCCCTGCGGGGCCGCCGGCCCCGCTACCAGCCGGCTTCCCGGACCGCCCGGACCGCCTTGCGCGCGGCGACCAGCACCGGGTCCCACACCGGGGAGAAGGGCGGCGCGTAGCCGAGGTCGAGGTGCGTCATCTGCTCCACGGTCATGCCCGCGGTCAGCGCCACCGCTGCGATGTCCACCCGCTTCGCCGCGCTCTCCCGGCCCACGATCTGCACGCCCAGCAGCCGCCCGGTGCGGTGCTCGGCCAGCATCTTCACCGTCATCGACTGCGCGTTCGGGTAGTACCCGGCGCGGCTCGTCGACTCGATGGTCGCCGTCACGTAGCGCAGCCCCACGGCCCGGGCGTCCTTCTCCCGCAGCCCGGTCCGGGCGATCTCCAGGTCGCAGACCTTGGACACCGCCGTCCCCACCACCCCGGGGAAGGTGGCGTACCCGCCGCCGACGTTGGTCCCGACGATCTGCCCGTGCTTGTTGGCGTGCGTGCCCAGCGGGACGTACCGGTCCCGCCCGGACACCAGGTCCAGGACCTCCACGCAGTCCCCGCCGGCCCAGATCGCGTCCTGGCCGCGCACCCGCATCCCCAGGTCCGTCAGCAGTCCGCCGTGCTCGCCCAGCGGCAACCCGGCCGCCCGCGCCAACGCCGTCTCCGGCCGTACCCCGAGACCCAGGATCACCACGTCGGCAGGGAACTCCCCCGTGGTGGTGGTCACCGCCCGCACCCGACCGTCGTCCCCGGTGCGGACCCCGGTGACCTCGGTGTCGTTGACCATGGTGATGCCCAGCCAGCTCATCGCGTCGTGCACCAACCGGCCCATGTCCGGGTCGAGCGTCGACATCGGCTCCCGGCCGCGGTTGACCACCGTGACCTCGTACCCCCGGTTGATCATCGCCTCGGCCATCTCGACGCCGATGTACCCGGCGCCGACCACCACCGCCCGGCGTCCGGGGGTGCGCTCCAGGGTGTCCAGCAGCGCCTGCCCGTCGTCCAGGGTCTGCACCCCGTGCACCCCGGGCGCGTCCAACCCCGGCAGCGACGGACGCACCGGGCGGGCACCGGTGGCGATCACCAGCTTGTCGTAGGGCGTCCACTCCTCGGCCCCGGAATCCAGGTCACGACTGCGCACCCGACGCCGCTCGGGGTCGATCTCCACCACCTCGGTACGGGTCCGCAGGTCGATCGCCCGCTCCCGGTGCTCCTCGGGGGTCCGCGCGATCAGATGGTCCCGCTCCGGCACCTGGCCGCCGACCCAGTACGGAATGCCGCAGGCGGAGTAGGACGTGAAGTGCCCCCGCTCGAACGCCGTGATCTGCAACTCCGCCGGGCCCCGCAGCCGGCGCGCCTGCGATGCGGCGGACATGCCCGCCGCATCGCCGCCGACGACGACCAGCCGCTCCCTCGAATCGTTCATGCGCTCCACGCTACGCGGACGGGGTGCGCCTGCCCCCCTCGGGCGCCTGCGGCGGCCCGGTCGGGCGGTCACCCGCCGGGGACCGCTGCGCCACCGGCACGCCCGTCGCGGTCACCGCGACGGGCCCCGCGCCCACGGCGGTCGCCCGGGCCGCACGCCGCTGCCGCCAGGGCCGCAGCAGCCGCCGCCACCCCGCCGCCAGCACGGCGCCCAGCACCAGGAACGGCAGGGCGGCACCGAGCGCGACCGTCACCCACCGCAGCATCGCCAGGAAGGCGCCCCAGCCGTCGCCCACCGCGTCCACGAACCCTCCGTCCCCGTCGTCCTCCCGTCCCGCGCCCTCGGTGAGCGACAGGGTGACGGTGGCCAGGGCGACCCGGCCCTTCAGGGACTCCTGCTGGGCCAGCAGCGACTCCAACTCCGCCTGACGGCTGCTCAACTCGCCCTCCAGCGCCACCACGTCGCTGATCCTCGTGGCCTGATCCATCAGTTCGCGCAGCCGTGCCACGCTCGCCCGCTGGTTCTTCAGCCGGGTCTCCACGTCGACGACCTTCTCGGTGACGTCCTGCGCGGAGGTGTTCCGGCTCAGGACGGTGCCGGTGTTCCCGAGCCGCTCCAGCACCTGTGCGTAGCGGTCCTGGGGGACCCGCAGGACCACCTCGGAGTGCTCGCGCCCCTCGTCGTCGCGTTCCGTGGACTCCTCGCCGACCATGCCGCCGACCGACTCGGCCGCGGCCCGGGCCGTCGCCAGCGCCCGGGACACGTCCTCGACCCGCACGCTCAGCTCCGCCGTCCGGATGACCTTCCGCTCGGCCAGCTGACCCGGCTTCAGGGGCTCCGCCCCCGAGGCACGGTCCGCCACCTCCGGGCTCCCCTCCGCCGCCTCGGCCCGGGCCCCGCCCCCCTCGGGGACGTACGGCTTGGACTGGGCCATCGAGTCCGCGGTCGAGGTCCCGTCCGAGCCCGAGCAGCCGGCGAGCACCAGAGCGGCGGCGAGCACCGCCCCGGACACCCGCCACCCCGCGGGGCCACCGGACCGCCGCCGTACCGAACGTCGCTGCACACGCATTCTGGGTCTCCCCCCGGAACACCTCGGACCACCGGCCCCTGACACTGCTTCGACGGCCCGGGCCCCCGCCACGACGTCGCGGGCGCGTCGCGAACGCATCACGGTTCGGCATCGCCGCCCGCCGTCCGGTCCCGGGTCCGCGGGACCAAGGGCCCTGCGAACCCCCCACCGCCCTCTGACAGAGTGGAGCCATGCGCGCAGAGCACACCCCCCCGGGCGGGGCCCGTAGTTTCGTCGTGATCGGCGGGGGCATCGCCGGCCTCACCGCCGCCCTCCACCTCCTGACGGCGGGCGACGGCGCGGTCGGCGTCACCGTGCTGGAGGCGTCCGACCGGTTCGGCGGCAAGCTGCTGCCGGGCGAGGTCGCCGGTGCCCGCGTCGACCTCGGGGCCGAGTCACTGCTCGCCCGCCGCCCCGAAGCCCTCGACCTGGCCCGCGAGGTCGGCCTGGGCGACCGGCTGGTGCCCCCGGCCACCACCTCCGCCTCGGTGTGGACCCGCGGCGCGCTGCGCCCCATGCCCAAGGGCCACGTCATGGGCGTCCCCGCGGCCCCCGAACTCCTCGCCGGCATCCTGTCGCCCGAAGGACTGGAGCGCGCGAGGGCCGAGGACACTCTGCCCCCGGTCGACCCCGCCGAACTCGACGAGGACGTCGCGGTGGGCGCGTACGTCGCCGCCCGGTTGGGCCGCGAGGTCGTCGACCGGCTGGTGGAGCCCCTGCTCGGCGGGGTCTACGCGGGCGACGCCTACCGGCTCTCGCTGCGCTCGACCATGCCCCAGCTCCACGAGGCCGCCCGCACCCGTCCGACGCTCACCGCCGCCGCGCGCGCGATCCAGCAGCGGGCCGCCGAGAACGCCGCGCCCGGCCCCGTCTTCATGGGCGTCGAGGGCGGGGTGGGCACCCTCCCGGCGGCCGTGGCCGACGCCGTCCGGGCCCGCGGCGGCACCCTGCTGCCGGCCACCGCGGCCACCGCCCTGCGCCGCACCCCGGACGGCCGCTGGGAAGTCACCGCCGGCGAACGCACCCTGACCGCCGACGGGGTGGTCCTCGCCGCGCCCGCCCCGGCCGCCGCCCGCTTGCTCGCCGCCGAATCCCCGGCCGCCGCGGCCGATGTGGCGGCCGTCGAGTACGCCTCGATGGCCCTGGTCACCCTCGCCTACCGCCGCGCCGACGCCACGCTGCCCGCGGGCAGCGGCTTCCTGGTGCCGCCGATCGACGGACACACCGTCAAGGCGTCCACCTTCGCCTCCCAGAAGTGGGGCTGGATCGCCGCCGAGACCCCCGGACTGCTGCTGGTGCGAGCCTCGGTGGGCCGGCACGGCGACACCGCCGACCTGGCCAAGGACGACGACCACCTGGTCGCCGTGGCCCGCCGCGACCTGGACGCCGCCGTCGGACTGACCGCGCGCCCGGTCGACACCCGGGTCACCCGCTGGCACGACGGCATCCCGCAGTACCCGGTCGGCCACCACGCCCGGGTGGCCCGCATCCGCGCCCGGCTGGGCGCGCTGCCCGGTCTCGCCGTCTGCGGCGCCGCCTACGACGGTGTCGGCATCCCCGCGTGCGTGGCCGGCGGCCGGGCCGCGGCCGACCTGCTCCTCGGTGCTCCGGACCGGACGGAACACCTGATGAGGAACCCGGTGCCGAGCCGCCACGGCGGCGCAGGAGAATGAAGGACATGAGCGACGACGCCCCCGCAAGGATTCCCCACCGCGGCAAGCTGGCCAAGGACCTCAACGAGGTCATCCGCTACACGCTGTGGTCAGTCTTCACCCTCCGTGACCTCCTCCCGGAGGACCGCTCCGGGTACGCCGACGAGGTGGAGGAGCTGTTCGAGCAGCTCGCCGCCAAGGACGTCGTGATCCGGGGCACCTACGACCTGTCGGGGCTGCGCGCCGACGCCGACCTGATGATCTGGTGGCACGCCGAGACCCCCGACGCCCTCCAGGAGGCGTACAACCTCTTCCGCCGGACCCGTCTCGGCCGCGCCCTCGCGCCCACCTGGTCCAACATGGCGCTGCACCGGCCCGCCGAGTTCAACCGGTCGCACATCCCCGCGTTCCTCGCCGACGAGACCGCGCGCGACTACGTGAGCGTGTACCCGTTCGTCCGTTCCTACGAGTGGTACCTGCTGCCGGACGAGGAGCGTCGCAAGATGCTCGCCGACCACGGCAAGATGGCGCGCGGCTACCCGGACGTCCGGGCCAACACCGTGGCCTCCTTCTCGCTGGGCGACTACGAGTGGATCCTCGCCTTCGAGGCGGACGAGCTCCACCGGATCGTGGACCTGATGCGGCACCTGCGTGCCTCCGAGGCCCGGATGCACGTCCGCGAGGAGGTGCCCTTCTACACCGGGCGCCGGCGCAGCGTGGCCGAACTGGTCGCCTCGCTGGCCTGACCTCCGCACCGTTCAGCGCGGGCCCGCCCGGTGCGCCGGGGCGGGCCCGCGCGTCGCGGTGCGCAGCGCCAGCGGGCGGGGCTCCGGGTGCGCCGCGCACTCCGCGTCCGCCGCGGGCAGCGTCCCGTCCAGGAGGTAGGCGTCCAGATGGGCGCCCACGCAGTCGTTCGGGCCGCCGCCGAGCCCGTGCTGGCCGGCGCCCCGCTCGGTCACCAGCCGCGAGCCGCCGAGCGCGGCGTGCAGCTCCCGGGCCCCCCGGTAGGGGGCGATCGCGTCCCGTTCGGCGGCCAGCACCAGGGTCGGCGCGAGCACCTCGGCGTCCGCCCCGACCACCGGGGGCTCCTGCCGGGGAGCCGGCCAGTACGCGCACGGCAGCACCGCCCACGCCTCCTCCCAGGTGCCGAAGGGCGCGGCCTCGGCCGCCGCGGTGTGGTCCGCGTCCCAGACCGTGAAGTCCGTCGGCCAGGGCGCGTCGTTGCAGGCGGTGGCGGTCCGCACGGCGTACGCGTTCTCCTCCTCCGCCGCCGCGTCCGGCACCGGTGCGGCCTGGGCGACCAGCAGCTCGGGGCGCCCCTCGTGGAAGGCGTCCAGGGCCGCCGCCAACAGCGGCCAGTGGTCGTCGTAGGCCACCGCCCGCAGGAACGCCCGGTGCAACTGGCCCGGCCCGACCCGGTCGCCCGCGGGTTCCGCGGCGACGGCCGCCCGCACCTCCTCGTAGGAGCGCCGCACCGAGGCGGTGGAGCCGCCCAGTCCGTAGGTGTCGTCGTGGCGGGCGACCCAGGCGAGGAAGTCCGTCCACCGGCGCTCGACCGCCGCCGCCCGGTCGAGGTGCTGGGGGTAGCCGATCCGCTCCGGGCGCGGGTCGAGGGCCGAGTCCAGGACCATCCGCCGCACCCGTGCCGGGAACAGCGTCGCGTACACCGCGCCGAGGTACGTCGCGGAGCCCACCCCCATGAACGTCAGCCGCTCCTCGCCGAGCGCGGCCCGCAGGACGTCGAGGTCCCGGGCGCCGTTCGCGGTGGTGTGGTGCGCCAGCGCGTCCCCGGCGCGGCGGGCGCAGCCCCGCGCGTAGGAGGCGGCTTCGGCGGCGCGTTCCTTCTTGTACGAGGTCGAGGGCCGTGCCGGGGAGGGGGTGGGCGCCTTGACGAAGTGCCGGGGTTCCTGGCAGGAGAGCGGGGCGGAGCGGTCGGTGCCGCGCGGGGCGTAGCCCACCAGGTCGTAGGCGCCGGCGATGCGGCGCCAGGTCGGCAGCTCACCGACCAGCGGGAAGTACCGGCTCCCCGCGCCCCCGCCCGGATGGAAGACCAACGGACCCTGGTGCGCCACCCGTTCCCCCGCCGCGTCGGTGCCCAGTGCCGGCAGCCGGCTCACGGTGAGGGTCAACCGACGGTCGTCCGGGTGCGCGTAGTCCAGCGGGACCTCGACGGTGCCGCACTCGACGGGCGCGGGCAGGTCCTCCTGCTCGGCGCACGGGCCGAAGCGGACGCCGTGCGCCGCCGCCCGGGCGGCGGCGACCCGCACTCCGGCCGTCTCGGCGACGGGCCCGGCGGGTTGCCCGGCCGCGGCGGCCGGGCCGGGCGCCGTCGGGACGGCCCACACCAGAGCGAGGACCAGGGCGGTGGTCCGGTGGGCGGTTGCTCTCATGGTGCTCCTGCCCTGCGCGCCCTGCTCGGGCACCCCACGACGATCCGACGCAAGGGATGATCGGGGTGAGGGCGAGGGGTGTAAAGCACCGGGGGGCCGATGTCGGGGAATGCCCCCGAGGGGCACACCGCCGGCTCATCGACCGCGTCGGGCGGGTCCCCGTTCCGGGTCGTCCCGGTCCCCCCGGCCGCCGCGGTCGCCGGGCCGGGCGCCGGGGCCGTGCTCCCGGTGGGCCGTCCGGTCCCGGTGGGCGAACGCCGTCACCAGCCCCGGATCGCCGGCCGCGGCCACCCCGGCCACCGCCACCGCGGTCAGATAGGTCCGGTCGTCGCCGTCCGGCCGTGCCGACAGGGCGCACAGCAACCGCCGGCCCGGCCCCGACGCCCACCCGGTGTAGGGGCGACCCTCGACCCGGGCGATCAACAGGCAACTCACCGTCAGCACCAGCGGCAGGGCGAACCAGGCGACGGCGGAGGACGAACCGCCCGCGTCCGGCGGCGTGGTGAACAGCGCCACCCCGCCGAGGCCGAGGACCACCAGGAGCGCGCCCCGTACCTGTCGGAGCGCGCTCCGGACCGTCCTGCGGGTCCCTTCCGGCACGGCGAGCCCCGCCGCCACCAGACGGTCGGCGAGCGCCTGCACCGGCGCGCCGCCCGCGGTCGCCGCCCGCACCGGAGCGATCCGGGACTGTCCCCCGCTGCCGATCGCCCGGAGCACCGCACGTTCCAGGGCGTCCCGGCCGTGCGGGTCCACCACGGTCACCCAGCCGGTGTGGGCCAGCAGCAGGCGCCGTTGGCGCGCCATCGACACCATCGTCACCTCGGCGACGCGCACCGGACCGCCCGACAGGTAGGCCGCCTCGTAGACGGTCAGCCGGTGTCCGTGGGTCGCGGGCGCGCCCGCGACCGCCGCGTGGACGGCCGCCCGGCAGAGGCGGGCGCAGGAGGTGCCGGCCACCGCACAGGCCGACAGGAGCAGGAGCCACAACATGGCGGTGTTCTATGCGACCCGTCCGGGGGGTCGCCATTGCTTATCCGCCATGTGGAACGGGAGTTGCCGTGTCGTGGTGTTCCCGGGGCCTGCGGTGGCTTCCGGGGCGGAATGCGCCGTTCCCGCGGTCCGCGGACCATGGTCCCCCCGGGTGGTCCGGGTACGCCGCGGGTACCTCGTTCCCTCCGCCAGACGACGTACCGGAGCCACTCCTTCCGGCCGAATGCCCCTGGACGCCCGCTCAGACCCTCGTCTCGGGGGACCGCAGGGCGCGGGCGACCCGGAACGCGCGCACCACCCTGTTCCACGGGGAGCCGGTCGGCGGCCGGGCGCCGGCCCGGTCCACCCACCACTGCGTCAACTCCCGCCGGGTGCGCGGATCGTGGGGCCGCCGGTGGCGCAACAGGTGGGCGGCGAAGCCCAGGGCGTCGTGCCGGTACCCGGCGGTCATCGGCCGTCGGTGCGCGTACGCGAGGAACTCCGTGCGGTACGAGCCGCCCAGGATCACCGGAAGCTCGGGGGCGACCTTGGCGACCACGCCCACCCGCTTCGCCAGCAAGGCCCGGCCCTGCACGGCGAGTCGGGCCCGGTCGAAGCCCTCGGGCACCGGGGTCCCGGCCACCAGCGCGGACAGCAGCGCCGTCTGGGCCAGGGCCACCCGCTGCCGGGCGCCCCGCGAGCCGGACGCATCGGTGTCCGCCGGCCCCTCGGACCGCTCGGGCCGCTCGTCCCGCCGGACCCGGACCGGTGCGGCGGCCGGTCGGCGGGAGGCGGGCCGGGCCCGGTCCACCGCGGCCCCGATCGCGGCCACCTCCCGCTCCAGCTCCTCCGGCGACGGGAAGTCCTCGTCCCGCTCCAGCAGCACGCCCGGCGGCTGCACCCGGGACGCGAGGTCGGTGAGCACGTCCAGCACCGTCTGCGGCACCGGATGCGCATGGCTGTCGTGCCACACGCCGTCCCGCTCGACCCCGCCCGCCACGTGGACGTACGCGATGGCCTCCACCGGCAGCTCGTCCAGTGCCCGGGACGGGTCCTCGCCCCGGTTGACGTGGTTGGTGTGCAGATTGGCCACGTCGATCAACAGCCGCACCCCGGTGCGGTCCACCAACTCGTACAGGAACTGGCCCTCGGTCATCTCCTCGTCGGGCCAGGAGATCAGGGCGGCGATGTTCTCGACGGCCAGTGGGACCGGCAGGGCGTCCTGGGCGATGCGCACGTTCTCGCAGAGCACGTCGAGGGCGTCCCGGGTGCGGGGGACCGGCAGCAGGTGGCCGGCCTCCAGCACCGGGGACGCGGTGAACCGGCCGCCGGCGCGGACGAAGGCGATGTGCTCGGTGACCAGCGGGGAGCCGAGGTCCTCGGCGCGGGCCGCGAGGGCGGCCAACCGCCCCGCATCGGGCCGCTCCGCGCCGCCGAGCCCCAGGGACACCCCGTGCGGAACGACCGTGACGCCCCGTTCGCGCAACCGCACCAGGGACTCCGGCAGATGCCCCGGGCAGAGGTTCTCGGCGACGGCTTCGACCCAGTCGATGCCGGGCATCCGCTCGATGGCGTCCGCGATCTCGGGACGCCAACCGATGCCGGTGCCCAGTCTGATCGCCCTCGGTGCCGCCGTGCGGAGCACACACGTGCTCGTCATGGTCCCCTCCTTCGTGCGCCGCGCCGTCTCGGTGGTGCCGCGGCCGTCCCGCCCCCGTTGCGCCGCCTCGTCCCGGTGGACGCCCGGGTGGACGGCACGGTGATGTGCCGGGAGGCGCGCGCGTCGTGGGAATCATCGCCCCGGGGCGCGCGGCCCAACCCGTGGGGAAGATGTTCAGAGCTAGTTCTGAGGTTCCGCCCGGTCCGTGTTGACCACTCCGGGCACCGTCGCGGAGGGGCGCGAGGTGGTCGAGATGTCCCCGTCCGCGGTGACCGCGGGCGCGGGCGGGACGGGGCCGTCGGGCGGCGGGGGGCCGGTGGGGCTCGCCGTGGCGGTGGCCGCCCCGTTGGCGATCGCGTCGAAGTCGACCATCCCGGTGTTCTCCAGCACGGTGATGTGGTCCAGCACCGTCTGGTTGGCGTCGGTGGCGAGTTGCCGCACCAGGGTGTTCCGGGTGGTGTCGCGGACCTGGGCGATCAGTGCGAACACCTTGCCGTGCGCCACCCGCAACAGGTTCGCGAAGTCCTTCTGGTACTGGACGCCGGTGGCGTCGGTGAGCTGCTGCAACCACGCCCGCTGCTGCTCCGTGGGCTGGTTGGGCAGTTCCATGCCGAGCTGGGCGGCGACCTCCCGCACCCGCCGGTCGAGGTCGGTGTGGCCCACGACGAGGTGGTCCCCGGCGGTGCGGATCGCCTCGGTGGGGGCGCGTTCCACGGCCTGCTGGCCGGCCGGGAGTTCCCACAGCCCGGCGAGCCGGACCCGGACGACGAAGTCCCGGTCGGCGGCGGACAACGGGCCCCACCGGGTGGGCACGGTGCCCGCGGCGAGGTTCGCCCGGGGTGTCCCCGCGCGATCGGCGTACGACCACACCGGGAAGGCCAGCGCGACCAGGGTGGCGGTCAGCGCGCCGATGATCAGGGTCGTGCCGTTGATGCGCCGCAGCACTAGGAGCCTCCCGGGCGTGGTGCCCCCGTGCCCTCGCAGCACGGGGTACCCGCATCCAACCGCCGACCCGGCGGGTATTCCAAGCGGGCCGCGGGACGGTGACGGACGACCGGGTGCCCGGTGCCCGCCACAACGGGGCCGCCGGGCTCACCGGGACAGACAGACCCGGAGGTCGAGGAGCGGCGGGAGGGCACCGATCAGACAGGGCACCGGCGGCGGGGTGACGCCCGTCCGCGGCGGGGCGGGCGTGCTCGGGGAAGGGCTCGGGCCGGGGGAGGGGACGGTGCCGCCCGTGCTGCCGGGTCCGCCGTCCGACCCGCCGGCACCGCCCGATCCGGGCCCCGTGCCGCCGGCGGTGCCGGTGGGCGTTCCGCCCGGCCGCTCCGTCGGTCGGCCGGGGTCACCGCTGCCGTTCGACCCGGTGCCCGCCCCGGAGCCACCGCCCGTCGGGGCTGCGCCCCCGCTCGTGGTGGTGCCGGTCGTGCCGAGGTGCCCGCCGTTCCCGGCCGTCGCCGTGGCCTCCGGGGCGGCCGGGCGCGCGGCGCGGTCCGTCGGTCGCGGTGCCCGTGGCGCCGGGGTGCCGACCCCGTCGAGCGCGGCCGGGGTGCCCGCGGCGTCGCCGCCGTGCGTCCCGGTGCGGTCCGCTCCGCCGTGGCCGCCGTCGTCCACCGCGCCCTCGGCGCCGGCGGTGGCGCGGTGGTCGGCGCGTTCGGGCGCGCCGGTGCCGTCCGACGCCCCGGGGGCCGGGGTCCCACCCGCCCCCCGGTGGTCGGCGCGGGCCTGCGCCCCGCCGCCGGCACGGTCGCCGGCCCAGGGCGCGGTGAGGGCGAGGGCCGCACCCGCTGCCACCACCAGGGCGCCGACCAGGGCCGGGGTCCGCCGGGCCCGACCTGCGGACCGGCGCGGCCCCGGGACGCCGAGGTGCGTCCGCCGCAGCACCCGCGCCTGTTGCCACAAGGTCAGCAACACCAGGCCCAAGGCCCCCAGGACCGCCATGATCAGGACGTCCACCATCCGCCAAACCCCCACGTTCCACGCCCCGCGCCCGCCCTGGTCCGGCGGTGCGCTCCTTGCCCACCCGACGATGGCGTGCGGGGGCCGCCGCCGCGGCTCCGGTGACATATCGTCACCAAGGCGTTACGTTGTGCGTCGGACGGGTGTGCGAGGGGAGTGGGGGAGACGGGGCCGGGTCAGTCGCGGAAGCTCCGGTGCCCGTCGACGACCACCGTCTCCCCGGGGGCGATCTCGGTGAAACCGGCGTCCCGCACCACCGGCGTCCCCCCGGCGAGGAGCTGCGGCCAGCGCCCGGGGTCGGCGGTCCGCACCGACAACGGGAACCCGGCCGCCCGCCACGCCGCGCGTTCCGTGTCCGACTGGTCCCACCACGCCAACTGGGCGCCGTGACCCGCCTGGGCCATCGCCTTGCCCGCCGTCATGGTGGCCGAGGGGCTCAGCCAGAGCACGGGGCCGCCCGGTTCCGGCGCTCCCGGGGGGTGCGGGTCGATCAGCTCGGTGCCCGAGACCTGGAGCCGGGCCAGGTCCTTGGGCCAGCCATCCAGCGGGATCGGCGGAAACACCCTGACCTGCGCGGACTTCCCGGTCACCGTGATGCCGGGCAGCGCCTCGGCCCGGCGCCACTCGGCGCCCCGGGCACGTCGCACCACCTTGCGGATGCGGGCGTCCTCCCACTGCCGCACCGCCTCCGCCCACGGCCCGTCCCCCGCCGCCCGCGGGTCGCTCAACAGGACGAGCACCGCCCGGGCCGCCGTCTCCAGGGCGTCCGTGCGCTCCGGGGGCTCGGTGCGTTCCAGCCGCACCACCATCGGCAGCACGAACTGCGGCGCCTCGTCGCGCGGATCCGGCCCCTCCGGCACGTGGCCCTGCCCCTCGGACACGGCTTCTTCGCTGCTCATCCGTCCAGTCTGCCAGCTGCCGCGGAACACCTCCCGGACCGCGCCGGCGCCGGCCGGGGCGGCCTGGGGCATGATCTCCCCCATGCGCGCACCCCTCCCGTTACGGTTCCGACGTCCCGCCCACCGACCCCCGCCCGGCATCCGCTTGACCGGGGTCGGCCGACGGTACGGCCGGCGGAGCCGCTGGGTGCTGCGCGGCGTCGACCTGACCCTGCCGCCCGGTGCGCTGGTCCGGGTCCACGGGGTCAACGGCAGCGGGAAGTCGACCCTGCTGCGGCTGGTCGCCGGGCTCGACGCGCCCACCGAGGGGCGGGTCACCGGGCGTCCGCACACCGCGTACGTCCCCGAACGCTTCCCGCCCCGCCTCCCCTTCACCGCCCTGGGCTACCTCGTCCACCTGGGGCGGGTGCACGGGCTGGACCGGTCGGCCGCCGAGCGGGCCGCCCGCCACTGGCTGGAACGCCTCGGTGCCGGGCCCCACGCCACGGCGCCCCTGTCCAGCCTGTCCAAGGGCACCTGTCAGAAGGTGGCCCTGGCGCAGGCGTTGCTCGCACCGCCCGGCCTGCTGGTCCTGGACGAGGCGTGGAGCGGTCTGGACCCGGACGCCCACGCCGAACTGAACGCCGCCGTGGCGGAGCGCGTCGAGGCCGGTGCCACCGTGGTGTTCGTCGACCACCGGCGGACGAACCTCGCCGGCCGGGCGGACCTGCTGGTCACCGTCGAGAAGGGGAGGGCCTCCGCCACGGCGGAGAAGACCGGTCGCACCGGGCCGTCGGGCGGGGCGCGACCCGAACCGCGGACCGTGATCGTGGCCGAGGGGCCGGCCGGGGCCGAGCCGCCGCCGCTACCCGCCGGCGTCCGCGCCGCGCGCACGCCGGCGGGCACCGTGCGCTTCACCACCGACCGTTCCTCGTCCGACGAGGTGCTGCGCGCCCTGCTCACCGCCCCCCGTCCCTGGCACGTGGTCACCGTCCACCGGGCGGGGGCGCTCCCCGCCGCCCGTGGGCCCGGGCGCGAGGACGATGCGGTGGACGCTCCCCGCGGCGGCGGGGAGGTCCGTCCGTGATCGCGCTGGTGCGCTACCACACGGCCCTGTTGCTGCGCTCCCAGCGCTGGTTGGCGCCGCTGGTCCTCTACGCGGGCGTGCTGGTGGTCGGCATCCGGTCCGGTGAGCCGCTCCTGGGATCGCTGGGCCTGGTGGCCGCGGCACTGGTGCCCGTCACCGCCTGGCTGGTGCGGATCGGCGTCGGCAACGAGCCGCCCGAGGCCCGGGGCTGCGCCGCGGCGCCGCACGGTCCGCCGCGTGCCCATCTGGCCGCCCTGCTGGCCGCGTCGGGGGCGGCCGGGGCCGTCGGGCTCACCGCCGTCGTGGTGGTGACCGCCGTGGGCGGGGCCGTGAACGACACCGGCACCCGCGAACTTTCCCGGCCGGCCGCGGGCGCCTGCGGGCTGCTCGCCGCGCTGACCTGCGTGCTGCTGGGCGCGGCGGTGGGCGCGCTCACCACCCGGCCGGTGCTGCGGTCACGGGGGTGGGGGCTCCTGGTGATGCTGCTGGGGCTCGTCGCGGTGCTGATCGCGGCCGGTTCACCGGTCAGGACGGTGCTCACGGCGCTGACCGAGGGCTCCCGGGAGGGGACGGTTCCGTTGCTGCTGGCTCCCACGGCGACCGCGGTGCTGGTCGCCGCCGGGGCGTCGGCCCTGGTCTGCGCGCTCAGCGCCCGGGGACGGTGACCGGGCCCCGGGCCGGTCAGCCCGAGCAGGCGGAGCGCTGGGCCTCCAGCCACTCGCACCGCGGGCAGAGGGTGATCCCGCGGTGCGATTCCGGGTGCTCGGTGGCGTCCCGGCACAGCACGCACTCGGCGAACGGTCCCTGGACTCCGGTCGCTGTGGTGGTGGGGGAGGCGGCTCGACCGGGTCGGTCCGCACGGTACTCGTCCATGCCTCCAGGGTAGGGGGTCAGCGCCCGGCCACGGGCCCGCCGGCGGCGGCCGGGTGCTGCCCGATCAGTTCGGACACCTTCACGAACCGGTACCCGCGCCCGCGCAGTTCGGGGACGACGTCCCGGACGACCCGCTCGGTCGTGGGGGCGGCGCTGCGCGTGCAGTGCAGCACGACCACCGAGCCGGGCCGCACCCCGTCCAGCACCTGGTGGGCCACCGCGCCCGCGTCGGTGGCGAAGGCGTCACCGCTCACCACGTCCCACTGCACGGCCGTCGCTCCGGTCGGGGCGAGCGCCCGGAGCGCACGCTCGTCGTGGCACCCGCCGGGGAAGCGGAAGTACGGCACCTGGTTGCGCACGCCCACCGCGTCGAAGGCGCGGGTGGCCCGTTCGGCGTCGGACCGCATCCGTTCGGGTGCCACGGTCGGCAGTCCGTAGCAGTCGGCGGTGAACGCGTGGTGGCTGTAGGAGTGGTTGGCGACCTCGAACAGCGGGTCGCGGCCGATGGACCGCGCCTGGTCCGGGTACTGCTCGGCCCACCGCCCGGTCATGAACACCGTGGCGGGCACCTTCAGTTCCCGGAGGGCGGCGATCAGCTCCGGGTTGTCGAACCGTTCCCCGGCCGCGGCCCGGGCGCCCTGGTCGGCGGTCATGTCGGCGTCGAAGGTCAGCGCCACGGTCCGGCCGGCGTCCCGTCGCCCGTGGGTGAGGACGGGGGTCAGACCGCCGGGTCCGGGTGCCATCACCGGCGGCCCCGGGGGCGGGTCCGGCGCGGGGGAGACGGTGGTGGACGGGCGTCGGGCGCCCGGAGCGGCCTCCGTGCCGCAGCCGGTGAGCACGGAGCCGGCGCAGAGGGCGAGGACGAGGATTCTCCGCACAGAAAAGATCATTTTCTGAACGTATCGTCACATGAGCGCACTTTCCGTGGTGACGGGGAGCGGGGCGGACGAGGCCCGGGAACGTCACCCGCTTGCCCTCCCGGGGGCCGGCGGCGGGGTTCAGTCGCTGTCCAGGCCGTCGACGAGCCGGTTGAGGAACCGGGTGAAGGTGGCCTCGGGGGTGAGGGGGCGCCCGGGGGCGGTGAGGGCCGCGGCGAGTTCCGGGTGGTGGCCGTCCGCGGCGACCGCGGCCAGGTAGCGCGACTCGGCCGCCACGCGCTCCGGGTGAGCTCGTAGCCGACGTGGCTCGCCACGAACGCGGTGAGCTGGGAGAAGACCTCCAGCTTGGCGGTGCCCTCCAGTCCGGTGGGGCGCAGGACGGTGAGCACGTGCTCCAGGAAGGCCAGGGTGCGGGGGCCCGGAGTGCGGTGCGCGAACAGGACCGCGGGCAGCCAGGGGTGGCGCAGCATGTGGGCGCGCTGGGCCCGGGCAACGGCCTTCAGGTCGGCGCGCCAGTCGCCGGTGGGCGGCGCCGCGGGCAGTTCGCCGCTGACCTGGTCGACCATCAGTTCCAGCAGGGTCTCCTTGTCGGGGGCGTAGCTGTAGAGCGACATGACGCCGGCGCCGACCGCGGCGGCCACCCGCCGCATGGTGACCGCCTCCAGTCCCTCCGCGTCCGCCAGGGCCACCGCCGCCGGGGGAGCCCACCCCCGCTACGGCCGGGGCACCGGCGACGGGACGCCCGCGTTGGACGCCACCTCGCACACTCCGGTGCACATCACCCTGCACACCGATTCGGTGCCGACCCTGCCCCACGGCTCCGAGCCCGGGCGCCCGCCGGGTCCGGGACCGGTGAGGGCACGGGGCGCCTGCCGCGCCCCGTGCCCCCGGCTCAGGTCCTGCTCTGCACCGGAGTCACGGTCACCTGGTCCGCGCCGCTGCCGCCGTGCCGCGCGGCCCAGTTCTCCAGCGCGGTCCGGCAGGCGTGGTCCAGGTGGTGCAGCCCCGAGAGGTCAAGTTCCACCGGACGGGTGTGCGGCAGTGCCTCCAGGGTGTCGAGGATGCGGGGCAGGCGCAGGAAGGTCGCATTGCCCGACAGCGCCGCGCGCACCGGCCCGGCACCGGAGTCCTGCACCTCCAGACGCACGTGCGAAGCCTCCCAGGCGGTCTTGACGACGGCCATCGCCAGCCCGATGAGGACGCCCTCGAACATGCTGATGGCCACGATGGACACGGCGGTGACCCCGAGGATCACCACCTCGCCGCGGTGGTCGCGCCAGAGCGGGGGGAGCGCGCGGAACGGGATGAGCTTGAAGCCCGCGTGCACCAGGACGCCGGCCAGCGCCGGCAGCGGGATCACGGCCAGCGCCGCCGGGAAGAGGGCGGCGAACAGCAACAGCCAGACGCCGTGGAGGATCCGGGACGCCTTGGTCCTGGCTCCCGCCTGGACGTTGGCCGAACTGCGCACGATGACCGCTGTCATCGGCAGCGCACCGAGCAGACCGCAGACGGTGTTGCCGGCTCCCTGGGCCATCAACTCCTTGTCGTAGTCGGTGCGTCGACCGTCGTGCATGCGGTCCACCGCGGCGGCGCTGAACAGCGACTCCGCCGAGGCGATCAGGGTGAAGGCGAGGATCGTGCCCAGGATGCTGACGTTCGCCAGGGTGCCGAAGTCATCGGGCTCGGGCAGCCGCACGGCGTCCAGCAACCCGGTGACCTCGACCTTCGCCACCGGCAGCGAGAAGGTCGCCGACACCACGATGGCCAGGGCCACCGCGGCCAGCGGCGCCGGGACGAACCGGGCCGCGTGTGGGATGCGCCGCCACAGCACCAGGACGGCGATGGTGCCCGCCCCGAGCAGCAGCGAGGCCCGGGCCGCGGTGGAGCCGAAGGAGTCGGCCAACATGCCGGGCAGGCCGGCGATCTTGTCGAGTCCGTCGGCGGGACCGTCGGTGCCGGTCATCGCGTACAACTGACCGGCGATCAGGACGAGACCGATGCCGGCGAGCATCCCCTCGACCACCGACACGGAGATGGCGCGGAACCAACGGCCCCAGCGCAGTGCGCCCATGAGGAGTTGGAGCGCTCCGGTCACCAGGACGATGACGCCCAGAGCGGCGAGCCCGTAGGCGCGCACGGCTTCCAGGACGAGCACCGTGAGTCCGGCGGCAGGACCGGACACCTGGAGGCTGCTGCCGGGCAGGGCCCCGGCGATCAATCCGCCCACGATGCCCGTGACCAGGCCGAGTTCGGCCGGGACGCCGGAGGCGACGGCGACGCCCACACACAGGGGGAGGGCGACGAGGAAGACGACCACGGAGGCCGTGAAGTCCTGTCGCAGCGTGGGGAGTCGGAAGGGGGAGCGGGAAGGGGGAACGGAGTCCGCCGGGGGACCGGAGTCGCCGGAGGGATCGGCCGAGCCCGGGGGGCCGGCGGAGACGGGACGCTTGGTGCGCCCATTGAGGGTGTTCATACGGATGCCTCCTGCGCGCTGCGGGGCGCGCGTGTTACGTGTGGGGGAAACGGGGGGCAGGCGTGTGTAGGCGGATCGGGCAGGAAGGACCGACCGGGCTCCGCGTGGGCTGAAGTATGAGGGCCCGCGGCGGGACCGGGCACGGCCCGATGGCGGCCCGGCGGGGAGCTGGGCGGTGCGGTGGAACCCGCTGAAGCCGTTGGTGCTGCCTGATCCAGCCGACGACCGGCTCGGGGACGTCGGTGTTTCCGTCCCCGGCATTGAGTCTTTCGGGTGAACCGGCGTGACGCCGGCTGTTGCGGGAAGCCCTCAGCAGCGGAAGACCTGGAGGGCCACGGTGCGTTCGGCCGGTCTGAGCCGGGCCGAGGGCCAACCGGTCCCGGGGCCGTCCGCGGCGGGCGGGGGGCACGCGACGGCGACGGCGCCGAGCGGGTCCGGGAGCAGCGGTTGCTGCGGAGCGTGTTCCTCGCAGCGGTAGCGGTCGCGTGCCCGGAGCACCTGGATGCGCTCTTCGACGGGCTTGCGGTGGCGCAGGTGGTCGTGGGTGGGGACCGGCTCGGCCGCGCGGGCGGTCCGTTCCCCTGGTGCGGGGGGCGGGAGGGAGGGGAAGGCCAGGGTGCCGAGGGCGGCCGTGGTGGCGGCGACGGGGCTCGCGGGCGGGCCCGTGCCCGTTCCGGTCGGCGGGGACAGGGCCCGCTCGGGAACGTGTGCGGTTGCCAAGGGCGAAGCGGGGATGAACAGGTGGAGGGCGAACAGCAGTACGGCGAGGGCGTAGGAGTGCACACGGGTCCGGATGCCGTCGTCCATGCGTTCACCTCCCTGTTGCTCGTGTCCGTTGCTCCCAGAGGGTCGACGGAGTGGTGCTCCGAAGCGGCTGTGATGTCGGTCGACCGTCCGTCGGCATCAACGTCCGAAGTCGGTCGTCACGTTCCCCAAGGCAATCTCCACGGTAACGGCCCGACCTGCTTATGTGGTTGCGATGACGTTGCGTGCGAGTGATCGACCGGAAATGATCATGTGAAGGCGGAAGATGACCGAAATTCCGGGGGTGTGGGGAGGTCTCCGCTGCTTCCGAATGCTCCTCTGCGCCCCTGCGGGGGTGTGGAGGGCGTGAAGAAACCCCACCGGGGCTTCCCGATGGGGTTCGTTCGACTCCGTTCGCCCGTACGGGTGTCAGTCCCCGACGAGGGTGCGGGAGTCGCGCGCCAGTGCGGTCAGTCGGGAGATCGCCCGGAAGTACTTCTTGCGGTAGCCGCCGTTCAGCATCTCCTCGCCGAACAGCCGGTCGAAGGGGACGCCGGAGGCGACCACCGGTATCTCGCGGTCGTACAGCCGGTCCGCCAGCACCACCAGTCGCAGGGCGGTGGACTGGTCGGGCACCGCCTCGACGCCCGTCAGACAGACCGCCGCGAGGTCGTCCGTCAGTGCTCCGTACCGGCTCGGGTGCACCCGGGCGAGGTGCTCCAGGAGGTGCGGGAAGTCGTCCAGCGAGGCGCCGGGCGTGGCGTAGGCGACCTTGGCGACCTGTTCGTCCGAGTACGGCGGCGGGGCCTCGGGCAGCCCGCGGTGACGGTAGTCCTCGCCGTCGATGCGCAGCGGACGGAACTTCGCGGACAGCCCCTGGATCTCGCGGAGGAAGTCCGCCGCGGCGAACCGGCCCTCGCCCAGCTTGCCCGGCAGGGTGTTCGAGGTGGCGGCGAGCGCGACCCCCTCGTCCACCAGCTTCCCCAGCAGACTGGAGACCAGGACGGTGTCCCCCGGGTCGTCGAGTTCGAACTCGTCGATGCACAGCAGCCGGTGGCCGCCGAGGGTACGGACGGTCTGCTGGAAGCCGAGGGCGCCCACCAGGTTCGTCAGCTCCACGAAGGTCCCGAAGGCCTTCTGCGCGGGCGCCGCCGGGGTGGCGTGCCACAGCGAGGCCAACAGGTGCGTCTTGCCGACGCCGTAGCCGCCGTCCAGGTAGACCCCGCGCGGCCCCGCGGGGGCGGCGGGCTTGGCCCGCCCGCCGAACCAGCGCCGGCGGCCGGCCCCGGTGGCGTGCGCTCCGCCCAGCCCGGCGGCGAAGTCGCCGAGCACCTTCACCGCCTCGCGCTGGCTCGGCTGGTTCGGGTCCGGCAGGTAGGTGTCGAAGCGGACCGCGTCGAAGCGCGGCGGCGGCACCAGCTCGGCGACCAGGCGCTCCGCGGGCACCTGCGGCTCGCGGGTGCAGAGGGACGAGGGGGCCGCGTCGACGAGGGGGCCGGAGCCCGCGGCGGCGGTGGAGGACGACACGATTCCCCACTCTAAGCGCCGTGCGAGACTGCACGACATGCGACGGCTGTTCCCTGTGACCGACCAGACATCCGGACCCCGGTCCGGCCCGACGGCCCCGGGGGCGGCAGGGCCGGCCGCGGGCACCGTCCCCGCGGACGGCGAGTGGAGCCTCGACGAGCTGGCGGACGCCTACGCCTACCCCAAGGGCCCCGCGGTGTGGCTGCGCGCCAACATGGTCTCCACCCTGGACGGCGCTGCCCAGCACGACGGCCGTTCGGAGTCCCTCTCCAGCGCGGCCGACATGCGGGTCTTCGGCGTGCTCCGGGGGCTCGCCGATGCCGTGGTGGTCGGCGCCGAAACGGTACGCCGGGAGGGCTACCGGCCGGCGCGGGCCCGCGAGGCGTTCGCCGCCCGCCGGGCCGCCGCCGGGCAGGGGCCGGCCCCCGCCGTCGTCGTGGTGAGCGCCGGTCTCGACCTGGACCTCGCGCTGCCGCTCTTCGCCGAGCCCCTGGTGCCCACCCTCCTGGTGACCGGGGCGGGCGCGCCCGCCGAGCGGCTGGCCGCCGCCCGCGCGGCCGGCGTCGAGGTGGTCCTGGCCGGCGAGGGCGCCGCGGTGGAGCCGGCCCGTGCGGTGCGCGTCCTGGCCGATCGGGGGCTGTGCCGGCTGCTGACCGAGGGCGGACCCCGGTTGTTGGGGCAGTTCGTCGCGGACGGGGTGCTGGACGAACTCTGTCTGACGCTGGCGCCGATGCTCACCGCCGGTTCGGCGCAGCGGATCACCAAGGGGCCGTCCCGGGCCGTTCCGGACCGGTTCGTCCTGGCCTCGCTCCTGGAGGAGGCCGGCTTCTTGTTCGCCCGGTACCACCGGGGCGGACATTCGGCGGAATGATCTGTTCCGCTTAGCCTTCTGCGGGCAGACTTACTCCGCAGCCCCCGTGCGAACGCGGGGCAGGATGGTTTCCGCAGGGGGCCTCGGACGGCCCACCGGATGGAGAAGGGCGCCCGACGTGTTCACGAGCGTACTGATGATCGAGAAGGCCCTCACGTCCGTCGACGTGGAGTTCGTCACCACCTTGCACGGCGACGAGGGAGCCGTCTTCCACGTACTGCTCCAACCCCGCGGCGACCAGGCGGACCGGTTGCTGCGGGCCATCGACGACGTGGCCATGGGCGAACTGGAGGACGCCGCCCGGGAAGGGGACGTCCCCGAGGGGACGGAGGCCGAGGGGCCCGCCCGGCAGGCCCTGGAGGTCTCGTTGGCGGCGCTGCGCGCCGCCGGCTCCCGCGCGGAGGGCAAGCTGGTCGAGGACCACCCGCTGGACGCGTTGAAGGCCCTGGTGGACGACGTGGGCGCGGACGAGGTCATCGTGCTGACCGACCCCCACTACGTGGAGGAGTTCTTCCACCGGGACTGGGCCTCGCGGGCCCGGCACAAGGTGGGCGTCCCGGTGCTGAAGCTGTTCTCCCACAGCAAGGCATAGGCTTGGGGCCCCGGGCCGTCAGCCAGTGCGCCCGGAGGTCGCCGGGCACCGTCCTCGTCGTGTGCGGTGGCCGTCCGTACCGAAACGACCACGCCGCGGCGCGCCGCGGCACAGGGAGAGACACGCATGGCACCCGGCCTTCCCCCCGCCATGGATCGACCGCACTTCATCGGCATCGGCGGCGCCGGGATGTCGGGCATCGCCAAGATCCTCGCCCAACGCGGCGCCAAGGTCGCCGGCAGCGACGCCAAGGACTCCCCGACCGCCGAGGCGCTGCGCGCCCACGGCGCCACGGTGCACGTCGGCCACGCCGCCGAGCACCTCGCCGACGACGCCAGCTGCGTGGTCGTCTCCTCGGCGATCCGCCCCGACAACCCCGAGCTGGCCAAGGCCGCCGCCCTCGGCGTCCCGGTGGTGCACCGCGCCGACGCCCTCGCCGCCCTGATGGACGGTCTGCGCCCGCTCGCCGTCGCGGGCACCCACGGCAAGACCACCACCACCTCGATGCTGGCGGTCGCCCTGACGACGCTGGACCTGGAACCGTCCTACGCCATCGGCGGCGACCTCGACGCACCCGGCTCCAACGCCGCCCACGGCGCCGGCGAGGTCTTCGTGGCGGAGGCCGACGAGAGCGACCGCAGCTTCCACAAGTACGCCCCCGAGGTCGCCATCGTCCTCAACGTCGAACTCGACCACCACGCCAACTACGCGTCGATGGACGAGATCCACGAGTCGTTCGAGACCTTCGCCGGCCGGATCGTCCCCGGCGGCACCCTGGTCGTCTCCGCGGACAACGAGGGCGCCCGGGAACTCGCCCGCCGCCTGACCGACGTCCGCGTGGTGACCTACGGCGAGGCCGAGGACGCCGACGTCCGGGTGCTGTCCGTCCTCGCGCAGGGCCTGGCCAGCGAGGTCACCGTCCGGCTCGACGGCGAGGAGCTGACCTTCCGGGTCTCGGTGCCCGGGCGCCACTACGCGCACAACGCCGTGGCCGCCCTGGCCGCCGGGGCGGCCCTCGGCATCCCCGCCGCCGACCTGGCCCGGGCGCTGGGCGCGTACACCGGGGTCAAGCGGCGCCTCCAGCTCAAGGGGGAGCGGGCCGGGGTGCAGGTCATCGACTCCTACGCGCACCACCCGACCGAGATGGCCGCCGACCTGGAGGCCATGCGCGCCGCCGGGGACGCCCGCATCCTGGTGCTGTTCCAGCCGCACCTGTTCTCCCGCACCCGGGAACTCGGCAAGGAGATGGGCGAGGCCCTGGCCCTCGCCGACGCCTCCGTGGTGCTGGACATCTACCCCGCGCGCGAGGACCCCGTCCCCGGGGTCACCAGCGCCCTGGTCGTCGAGGCCGCCCGGGCCGCGGGCGCGGACGTGCGGGCCGTGCACGACAAGGCCGCCGCCCCCGGGATCGTCGCGGGAATGGCGGCCCCGGGCGACCTCGTTCTCACCATGGGAGCGGGCGACGTCACCGACCTCGGCCCGCTGGTCCTGGACCGACTCGCCCAGTAGCGGTGCATCCGAGGCGCCCGGCAACGGAAGTGAGGAGACGACCCATGGCGTACGACATCGAGAAGTCGGACGAGCAGTGGCGGGCGGAGTTGACGCCGGCGGAGTACGCCGTCCTGCGCCGGGCGGGCACGGAGCCCGCGTTCACCGGGGAGTACACCGACACCACCGCGGAGGGCGTGTACGCCTGTCGCGCCTGCGGCGCCGAGCTGTTCACCTCCGCCACCAAGTTCGCCTCCCACTGCGGGTGGCCGTCCTTCTTCGACCCGAAGGACAGCGACGCCGTGGAACTGGTGGAGGACCGTTCCCACGGCATGGTGCGCACCGAGGTGCGGTGCCGTCGCTGCGGCTCCCACCTCGGGCACGTGTTCGCGGGGGAGGGGTACCCCACCCCGACCGACCAGCGCTACTGCATCAACAGCGTCTCGCTGCGGCTGACGCCTACCGGGGGCGACGACCCGGCCTGAGCCGCTCCCGCCGCCGTGCGCCCCGCCGACACCCGTCGGCGGGGCGCACCCGTCTGCCCGTCGTCGTCCCGGGCGCTCACCCGCGACCGAGCGGGTTCGACGGACGCCCTGCCGCCGTTTCACCCGATGGAGTGATCATGCAATGAGGTGCGGATGCGTTGATCGGATCGGGGTAATGCGGGGCCATGAACCAGCCCTTTCGCCTACCGACGTTCTACATGCCGTACCCGGCGCGCCTGAACCCCCACCTGGAGGAGGCGCGCGCCCACACCCGTGAGTGGGCGCGCGCTAGGGGAATGCTGGAGGGGTCCGGCATCTGGGACGCGGCCGACCTCGAAGCCCACGACTACGCCCTGCTGTGCGCCTACACCCACCCCGACTGCGACGGGCCGGCCCTGTCGCTGATCACCGACTGGTACGTGTGGGTGTTCTTCTTCGACGACCACTTCCTGGAGACCTTCAAGCGCAGTCAGGACCGGTCGGGCGGCCGGGCCTACCTGGACCGCCTCCCGCTGTTCATGCCGATGGACCCCACCGCCCCGGTGCCCGAACCGACCAATCCGGTGGAGGCGGGGCTCGCCGACCTGTGGGCCCGGACCGTGCCGTCGATGTCCCGGGAGTGGAGGGAACGGTTCGCCGCGAGCACCGAGCACCTGCTCAACGAGTCCATGTGGGAACTGTCGAACATCAACGAGGGGCGCATCGCCAACCCCGTCGAGTACATCGAGATGCGGCGCAAGGTGGGCGGCGCCCCGTGGTCGGCCGGGCTGGTCGAGTACGCCACCGCCGAGGTCCCGGCCGAGGTCGCCCGCTCCCGGCCGCTGAGGGTGCTGATGGAGACCTTCTCCGACGCCGTCCACCTGCGCAACGACCTCTTCTCGTACCAGCGGGAGGTGGAGGAGGAGGGCGAACTCAGCAACGGCGTCCTGGTGCTGGAGACCTTCTTCGGCTGCACCACCCAGGAGGCCGCCGAGACGGTCAACGACCTCCTCACCTCGCGCCTGCACCAGTTCGAGCACACCGCGCTCACCGAGACGCCCGCCCTGTGCGTGGAGAAGGCGCTCGACCCGGTGCAGTGGGCCGCGGTCGGCGCCTACGTCAAGGGCCTCCAGGACTGGCAGTCGGGCGGCCACGAGTGGCACCTGCGCTCCAGCCGCTACATGAACGAGGGCGCGGCCCGGGAGCCGTCCCCGCTGGGCGGACCGACCGGCCTGGGCACCTCGGCCGCCCGCATCGGGGAACTGCTCGTGGCGGCGGGCGCCCGCCGCCTGCGCGCCCATGCGCACGTCCCCCACCAACGGGTGGGCCCCTCGATCCTGCCGGACTTCGCCCTGCCCTTCGAGACCAGACTCAACCCGCACCTGGAGGCGGCCCGCGAACGGCTCCTCGACTGGTGCCGGGACGTGGGCGTGGTCCGGGAGGGGATCTGGGACGAGGCGGCCCTGCACCGGTACGACCTGCCCCTGTGCGCCGCCGGGATCGACCCCGACGGCACCCCGGAGGCCGTCGACCTCAGCGCCGCCTGGCTGGCCTGGGGAACCTACGGCGACGACTGGTACCCGCTGGTGCACGGCCGCACCCGCGACCTGCTCGGGGCCCGGGTGCTCACCGGGCGGCTCAAGGCGCTGATGCCCCTCGACCCCCCGCCCGCCGACCCCGCGGTGGTTCCGGCGAACGCCCTGGAACGCGGGCTGTCCGACCTGTGGTCCCGGACCACCAGACGCATGGAGCCCGCGGCGCGGACGGCGTTCCGGGCCTCCGTCGACACGATGCTGGACTCCTGGCTCTGGGAACTGGCGAACCAGGCCCAGCACCGCGTCCCCGACCCCGTCGACTACCTGGAGATGCGACGGGCCACCTTCGGCTCCGAGCTCACCCTCGGCCTGGCGCGCATCACCCACGGGGCGAAGATCCCGCCGGAGGTCCACGACAGCGGACCGATGCGCTCCCTGCACCACGCCGCGATGGACTACGCCATGCTCCTCAACGACGTCTTCTCCTACCAGAAGGAGATCGAGTACGAGGGCGAGGTGCACAACCTGATCCTCGTGGTCCAGAACTTCTTCGGCTGCGACTACCCCACCGGCGTCGCGATCGTCCACGACCTGATGAACGGCCGGCTGCGCCAGTTCCAGCACGTCGTCGCGCACGAACTGCCCCTCCTCCAGGACGACCTCGACCTGAGCGCCGAGGTGCGCGAGGCGCTCGCCGGCTACGTCACGCACCTGGAGAACTGGCTCGCCGGCATCCTCACCTGGCACCGCGGCTGCCGGCGGTACGCCTCCGCGCACCTCACGCACCCGGTGCGGGCACCGGCACCGGCCGCCCCGCGCACCCCGGTCGGCTCGGGCCGCGGACCGCTGCCCACCGGACCGGGCCTGCCCTTCGCCCCCCGGGCCGTCGCCCTGCGGTGACCCGCGGGGCCGGCCGCCCGGGCGCCGGGCGGCCGAACCGGTGGGGTCGCGCCGCCCCGGGCGCCCGGGCAGGATGCTGGCAGGGCGCGTGCCCCGCGGTCGCACGGGGCGACCCGGCGCCCGCCGGGGGCGAGGAGACGGAGACCGCGATGACCAGCACCTTCGCACCGTTCACGGCGGACGACTACGCCGCCCGCATGACCCGTGCCGCCCGCGCGGCCGGCGAGGCGGGACTCGACGGGATCGTCGTCGCCCCCGGGCCGGACCTGGTCTGGCTCACCGGCTACCGGCCCACGGCCGTGACCGAACGCCTCACCGCCCTCGTGCTGGCCCCCGACCGCGACCCCGTGCTCGTGGCTCCCGCCCTGGAGGCGCCGGACGCCCGCAGGGCCGCCGGGGCCGGCGCGCTCGCCCTCCGCGACTGGGCCGACGGCCAGGACCCCTACGCCGCGGTCGCGCCGCTGCTCGCCCCCGCGGGCCGCTTCGGCATCAGCGACAACGCCTGGGCCATGCACCTGCTGGGGCTCCAGCGGGCCCTGCCCCGCAGCTCCTACGCGGCCCTGACGACCGCCCTGCCGATGCTGCGCGCCGTCAAGGACGCGGCCGAACTCGACCGGCTCGCTGCTGCCGGCGCCGCCGCCGACGCGGCGTACGAGGAGATCAAGGCGGTGCCCTTCGCCGGCCGACGGGAGACCGAGGTCGCCGGGGACCTCGCCGACCTGCTGCGCCGGTTCGGCCACGAGCAGGTCGACTTCACCGTGGTGGGCTCCGGCCCCAACGGCGCCGACCCGCACCACGAGGCGGACGACCGGGTCATCGAGGAGGGCGACACCGTCGTCCTGGACTTCGGGGGCCTGATGCACGGCTACGGCTCCGACACCTCCCGGACGGTCCACGTCGGCGAGCCGAGCCCGGCCGAACGGACCGTGCACGACGTCGTCCGGGCGGCGCAGGAGGCCGGGGTCGCGGCGGTCCGCCCCGGCACGGCCTGCCAGGAGGTCGACCGGGCGGCGCGTGCGGTCATCGACGACGCCGGGTACGGCGAGTTCTTCATCCACCGCACCGGTCACGGCATCGGGGTCACCACCCACGAACCGCCCTACATGATCGAGGGGGAGGAACGTCCCCTGGTGCCCGGCATGTGCTTCTCGGTGGAGCCGGGCATCTACCTTCCGGGCCGTTTCGGCGTCAGGATCGAGGACATCGTGACCGTCACCGAGGACGGCGGTCGCCGACTCAACAACAGCGCGCGCGAGATGGCGATCGTGCACTGATCCGCGCGACGGACCGGCCCTGGAATCGAGAGATGCAGAAACCTCCCACCGATGACCGGAGACGCGTCGACTCAGCCCCGCCCACCGGCCCCGCCGAAGGGCCGGCGTCGGACGACGCCCCGTCCTGCGATCCCCCCGTCCGCCCCACCGACCGGGAAGCACGCCGGGTGGCCCGCCTCGCGCTGGGCGGTCCGCCCGACCCGCCGGGCCCGAACGGCGGCGCTCCCCCCGACGCCGGCCCCCCGGTGCGCCCGGTGGGCGAGGGCGGCGAGTTCTCCACCTGGTGGGTGGGCGGCCGGCACGTCCTGCGGCTGGCCCCCGACCGCGCGGCGAGCGTACGGCTCGGCCGTGAACTGCGGCTGCGCGACCTGGTCCGCAGAAGGGTCGGCGTGCCGGTGCCCACCAGCGTCGCCGCCGGCACCTGGCGCGGGTCCCTCGTCTACACCCTCGACCACCGACTGCTCGGCGAGTCGGGCGAGGAGGCGGCCGTGTCCGCCGCGGGGGAGCCGGACCTGGCGGCGCTGCTGAGCGGCCTGCGGGAGGTGCCGGTGCGGGACGCGCTCGCACTGGGACTGCCCCGGACCCCGGCCCGCTCCCTGGAGGCCCTGCGGGCGGACGCCCGCCGGGCGTCCGACCTCCTGGTGTCCGACCGGGAGTTCGACGCGGCGGGACCGACCCGGCTGACACCCCGTGCGATGGCCCAACTCGCCCCGCGCGCCGGTGAGCTGGTGATCCACGCCGACCTCAAGGGCGAGCACCTGAGGGTCACCGCCGACGGCCGGGTCTGCGGCGTCCTGGACTGGACGGACGCGGCGGTCGGCGACCCGGCGGAGGACATCGGCGGACTCGCGATCGCCGTGGGGGCCCCGGCGGCGGTGCGGGCGGCGACCCTCGCCGGCTACGGGGCCCGGGAGTGCCTGCGCGGGCTGTGGCTGGCCCGCTGCGACACCGTCGTACGCCTCGCCGACCGGCTGCACGGCGCCGACGACAGCCCCCTGCCCCTGCTGAGGAGGCAGCTCGCCCGCGCGTGGGAGCCCATCCTGCTGGAACTGCTCAGCGACGACGACTGAGCGACTCGACGCGGGTGGGGGACGGCCCGGCGCCGGGCCGTCCCCCACCCGCTCCTACTCCTGGAGCAGCACCGCACAGGACTCCCCGTCCACCGTCAGCAGGCCCTCCGGCCCGGGCGGCGAGACCGGCTCCCAGGCCGCGAGCACCCGGGCCGGGCGACGGCCGAAGGGAACGACGACGGCGTCCGGGCCCGCGTTGACGACCACCCGCACGTCGCCGCGCCGGAACGCGATCCAGCGGGCCGTCTCGTCGCACATCACCCGGACCGCCGTCAGATCCGTGTCGGTGAGGTCGGGTTGGGCGCGCCGCAGCGCGATCAGCTCCCGGTACCAGGCGCGCAGCCGTGCGCCGGGCTCGCGGTCGGACTCCCGCCAGTCGAGGCAGGAACGCTCCCGGGTCGCCGGGTCCTGCGGGTCGGGCACCTCGTCGGCGGACCCGCCCTGGGCCGCGAACTCCCGGCGCCGGCCGGTGCGCACCGCCTCGGCGAGCGTGGGGTCCGGGTGGTCGGTGAAGTACTGCCAGGGGGTGGTGGCCCCCCACTCCTCACCCATGAACAGCATCGGGGTGAAGGGCCCGGTGAGCACCAGCGTCGCCGCGCACGCCAGCAACCCCGGCGACAGCGTCGCCGAGAGCCGGTCCCCGGCCGCCCGGTTGCCCACCTGGTCGTGGTTCTGCGCGTACCCCACCAGCCGGTGCGCGGAGACCCGGGCCCGGTCCAGCGGGCGGCCGTGCCGGCGGCCCCGCAGTGAGGAACGGGTGCCGTCGTGGAAGTAGCCGCCGGTCAGGGTCTTGGCGAGGGCTCCGAACGGGGCCGCCGCGAAGTCGGCGTAGTAGCCCGCGGACTCCCCGGTCAGCGCCGTGTGCAGCGCGTGGTGGAAGTCGTCGTTCCACTGGGCGTCGATCCCGAGGCCGTGCTCGGTCCGGGGCGTGATGATCCGGGGGTCGTTGAGGTCCGACTCGGCGATCAGGAACAGCGGTCGGCCCACCTCTTCGGCCAGGGCGTCGACCGCGGTGGACAACTCCTCCAGGAAGGAGTGGGCACGGGTGTCGCGCAGGGCGTGCACGGCGTCCAGCCGCAGCCCGTCCAGCCGGTAGTCCCGCAGCCAGGCCAGCGCACTGCCGACGAAGTAGGCCCGCACCTCGTCGGAGCCGGGCGCGTCCAGGTTCACCGCGGCGCCCCACGGCGTGTGGTGGGCGTCGGTGAAGTACGGGCCGAACGAGGGCAGGTGGTTGCCCGCCGGGCCCAGGTGGTTGTGCACCACGTCCAGGACGACGCCCAGGCCGAAGGCGTGGGCCCGGTCGACGAACCGCTTCAGCCCCGCCGGCCCCCCGTACGGTTCGTGGACCGCCCACGGGGCCACCCCGTCGTAGCCCCAGCCGTGCCGGCCGGGGAACGGGCAGACCGGCATCACCTCCACATGGGTGACGCCGAGGTCCGCCAAGCGCTCCAGCCGGTCCCCCGCCGCGTCGAAGGTGCCCTCCCGGGTGAACGTGCCGATGTGCAGCTCGTACAGGACGGCACCGGGCAGCCCCCGGCCCCGCCACGGCGCGTACCACGGGTGCGCGCCCTGGTCGACGACCGCGCTGGGCCCGTCGGGACCGTCCGGCTGACGGCGGGACCGCGGGTCGGGCAGCACCGGTCCGCCGTCCAGCCGGAAGCCGTACCGGGTGCCGTCGACGGCTTCGGCCTCGCCGCTCCACCAGCCCGTGCGGTGCGGATCGCGGACCAGGGCGCGCTCGGCGCCACCGCAGTGGAGGACGACCTCTTCGGCCTCGGGTGCCCACACCTCGAACAGCACGGACGGTGCTCCTCCTCGTCGAGCCCTGAACGCACAGGGGTCCTCGGTTCCCGGGCCGGTCGGTGACGGCCCGTCGCCCATGGTGGGGCAAGGAGCCGCCCGGGGGCCGGCGCACCGCCGGTCGGCCCCGGCATCGCCCCCGGGCGCACCCCGCTCCCGTGCTGGTCGGCGTCGGCCCGTCGCCGTGTGGACACCCCGGGGCGCACTGGTCGACAATCGGCCCGTGACGCCGTCCTCCGATTCCTCCGGGCCCTCCCTGCCGGCCGTTCCCCCGCCCCCCGCCGCGCCCCCCGGGCCGGCCGCGGCCGGGGAGTTCGGCGAGGCCGTGTTGCGCCCTGAGCGGGTCTCCGACGTCGAGCGGGACCGGGCGCTGACCGCCCTGCGCGAGGGGGTCGCCCAGGGACGGCTCTCCCAGGACACCTATCTGCGGCGGATGGAACTCGCGCTGGTCGCCCGGCACGCCGGGGAGCTCGCCGCCCTCACCGACGACCTGCGTTCCGAGCGGCGCTGGTCCCGTGCCGTGTTCGGCGGGGTGTCGGCGGTGTCCGGGTTCACCGAGCGCCTGCGCCGGGCGTGGCGGGGCGAGCGGCTGCCCAAACTGCTCCTCCCCGGGCACCGGGACGGTCAGCCGCTGCGAATAGGCCGGGACCCCGGCAACGGGCTGCGCCTCAACCACGAGACGGTGTCCCGGGTGCACGCGGAACTGGTCCACCAGAGCGGGCTGTGGGTGCTGCGCGACCTGGGCTCGACCAACGGGACCACGGTGAACGGCCGACGGGTCGTCGGGTCCGCCGTGGTCCGGGACGGGGACCAGGTCGGCTTCGGCCACCTGGTGTACCAACTCACCTCGGGCTGAACCCGTCCGGACCTCAGCGCCCCGGGCGGGCCCGACCGGCCGCGGCGAGCACCGTGCGCGCCTGGTGCTCCACCTGGTGCTCCACCGGCACCCAGCGCGCCCGGAACCGCTCCGCGAAGGCGTCGCACCACCGGGCCACCACCCGTTCCAGTCGGGGCACGGCCGGGTCGCCCCGGTCCTCCAGCACCCGCAGCAGCATGGCGGCGGCCCGCAGCGGCAGGCGCCGGCCGAAGGCCTCGACGCTGCGGAGGTACGCCGTGGTGGCGTCCGGTTGCGGCCGGGACCAGTCGTCGGCGAGTTGCGGGGCGAGGGCCAGTGCCCAGCGGGCGGCCCGCAGCAGGGCGTCGTCCACCGGCGGCAGCCGGTCCGCCGTCTCCTCGAAGAAGGCGGCCACCACCCGGGCGTCCGCGCGCAGCCGCTCGGCCAGGGCGCGCAACTCCCGTCCGGGGGCCGGGTGGGGGGTGCAGTCCCCCACGACGTCACTGGCCCACATGGGCACTTCGACGACGGCCGTCAGCCCCCCGTAGCGGTGGACGTGGTGCCAGGTGCTGACCCGGGCCTCGTCCGGCATGCTGGGGAACGCCACGGTGGGGCCCGCCGCGGGCATCACGTGGACGCCGGGCCCGGCCGCCGGCCAGCCCGTCGCGTCCACCGGGTCGGCCTCCAGCGGGACGTGCAGTTCGGCGGCGGACTTGGCGAAGGGCTCCGCGAGACCGGGGACGTCCCGGGTGAGCTGCACCCAACTGCCGCCCAGTTCGGTGCTGTGCAGCGACACCTGGAGGTAGGGGCGGACCCGGTCGATGGCCGACTCCAGCGCCCGGGTCTCCGGGGGCGTGCGTCCGGGCGGCACCAGCGAGGGCGCCCACTCGGGCTGTTCGGGTCCGGCCGGCCGGAAGAACCCGCGGTGGTACTCCACCAGGGTGCGCGGGGCGGGGGCGTCGTGCAGCGCCGCGCCGTCGGGGTCGGCGCACAGCACGAAGTGCCAGGAGGTGTCGGCGCGTAACTCCCGGTCTTCGACGGTGCGTTGAACCAGGTGTCGGACGGTCGCCCCGCCGGCGGGTTCGTTGGCGTGGGCGCCGGCCACCACGAGGACCGCCCGCCGGGCGTGCCCCACGGACAGCAGGTGGATCGGGCGGCCCCCGCGGGAGGTGCCGATCCGTCGCAGGGCAGCCGTCGACGGCCACCGTTCCGTTGCCCACCGCGCCGTCGACACCAGGTCGGCGACCGTGGGATAGCGCTGTTCCGTCAGCTGACCCACCCCCCTGCGTCCGCTTGCCGACGCATGCGCAGTACTCCATGCCCGTACTCGTCTGTCAAGGAGGAGACGCAGGTCACCGGCTGATTCACGCACCCGGGGATACGCGGTTGTGCGCAGGGGGCTCGGCCGCTGGGCGGCGGGGCGGCCTCAGGGGGACGCCCGGTGCAGCAGGGTGACCGGCAGTGCGGACAGCAACGTGGCCACCGCGACCGTGCCGGTGTGCTCCCGGCCGGGCACCAGCAGGTCACGCCAGGTGCCGTCCGGGAGCGTCACCCGGGTGTCGCCCCAGCCGCCGGCGGTCGCGAGCCGGCCGGAGAGCCGGGTGACGCCCGCCAGCACCTGCTGGCCGCCCCCGCGGCGCAGGTAGCCGACCCAGTGCCCGGCCGCGCTCCCCGCTGCGTGCAGCGGGGCGTACGAGGCGTCCGCACCGAAGGCTTCCGGGTGCCGGCGCCGCAGGTGGAGGGCGACCGTGGTCAACGCCCGTTTCTCGGCGGACGGTTCCGGGCCGGCCACCGGAGCGTCGGGGGCCGGTGGTGCGGGGTGGGAGAAGCGGACCGGCCGACGGTTGTCGGGATCGACCAGCGCCAGGTACTCCGTCTCGGTGCCCTGATAGAGGTCGGGCACCCCGGGCATCGTCAGGTGCAGCAGCGTCGCGCCGAGCGTGTTGGCCCGCGCCAGCGGTGCCAGCCCGGCAACGAACTCCTTGACCCTCGGGGGGTGTTCGCTGCCGGGTCCGGCCGCTGCGAAGTCGACGACGGCCTGTTCGTACTCCGGGTCCGGCTCCGTCCACGAGGTGCGCAGCCCCGCCTCCCGCACGTGCTTCAGCAGGGCGCCGGAGAGCCGCTCGCCGGCGGCGGGCCCGAGCCCGACCGCCGACTGCCAGGCCACCCAGGCCACCTGCGGATCGGGGGCCGCGGGGCCGGGCTCCCGCGCGAGGGCGTCGACCAGGTCCGCCCACGGCCCGGGGCGTTCGGTGAGGGCGGCGAGCCGGGCCCGGACGTCCGCGCTGCGCTTGGTGTCGTGGGTGGACAGCACCGTCGAGGTGAGCGGCCAGTCGCGTTGGACGCGGGCGCAGTGCGCGTGGAAGGCCCCGGGGTCCAGCGCGGGCGCGTCCGGGGCGCCGCCCACCTCGGTGGCCGACAGCAGCGGGGCGAACCGGTAGAAGGCGGTGTCCTCGACCGACTTGGCGTGCACCGCCGCCGCGGTCTGCGCGAACCGGGCCCGGAACTCCTCGTGCCCGGGCCCGGTGCCGTGGGCCCCGCAGAGCAGGTCCCGCACGGTCCGCACGGCCGTCGCCTCCTCGGGCACCGCGAACGCCTCCCCGGCCCGCGCCACCACCTCCTCGGGCAGCAGCCGGGGCACGTCCTCGGCCGCGTAGGGGCGGTACACCCGCAGGTGCACCAGGAGTTCGCGGAGCGCGGTGGCGAGGGCCCAGGGCGCGTGGTCCCGCAGGGCGGGGTCGGCGGAGCACAGCCGGTGGCACAGCCGGGTGAGCCGGGCCACCTCGGCCGCGAGGTCCCGGGTGACCACCCGGCGGGCGGCACGGCGGACGGTGGCCGCCCAGTCGCCGCCCCGGTCGGCGGCCGGCGCCGCGAACGCCCGGTAGCGGTCCAGGAGTTCCTCGGCCCCCCGCGGATCGGTGAACAGGCCGTCCACCACCCGCAGGGCGTCGTACCCGGTGGTTCCCGCGACCGGCCAGGACGCGGGGAGGCGCTCCCCGGGGGTGAGGATCTTCTCGACCACCGTCCAGCGCCCGCCGGTCGCCCGGTGCAGCCGCCGCAGGTAGGCGCCGGGGTCGGCGAGTCCGTCGGGGTGGTCGACCCGCAGTCCCTCCAGCACGCCCTCGCGCACCAGAGCGAGGAGTTTGGCGTGGGTGGCGCGGAACACCTCCGGGTCCTCGACCCGCAGGGCGATCAGTTCGGAGACGGTGAAGAAGCGACGGTAGTTCAGCTCGGTGCGGGCCAGCCGCCACCAGCCGAGCCGGTACCACTGGGCGTCGAGCAGGCGGTCCGGCGGCAAGCCCTCGGTGCCCGGGCGGAGCGGGAGCAGGTGCTCCCCGTAGTGCAGCCCCTCCCCGTCGACCCGCAGGGCGTCCAGTTCGGCCCCGACCGGGCGGGCGAGCACCGGCAGGAGGACCCGGCCGCCGTGTTCCGCCCAGTCGATGTCGAACCAGCCGGCGTAGGGGGAGGCCGGGCCGTCGCGCAGGGTGTCCCACAGGGCCCGGTTCCACCGGGGGAGTGCCGCCATGTGGTTGGGCACGACGTCCGCGACCAGCCCGAGCCCGTGTCGGCGGGCGGTGTGCGCCAGCGACCGCAGTCCGTCCTCGCCGCCCAACTCCTCGCGCACCCGGGAGTGGTCGACGGTGTCGTAGCCGTGGGTGGAGCCGGGGACGGCCTCCAGGAGGGGGGAGAGGTGCAGGTGGGAGACGCCGAGCGCGGCGAGGTGGGGCACCGCGGCCGCCGCGGCGGCGAACGGGAAGGAGGGTTGGAGCTGGAGACGGTAGGTGGCGGTGGGCGGGGCCGGGGGCCGGGGCTCGCCGACGGGGGCGGGACGGGACGTCATGGGGCGTGGGTACCCGCGCGGCCGCGGTTCCCGATCGGGGGACGGGCGGACGGGTGCCGCCGGTCAGGTGAGCCGTTGCAGCACCGTCAGGCTGCGGTCCACCAGGGTGATCCGGTCCCCGGCGGCCGTCCGGGCGCCGCCCTGCGGGGGCACGCCGTGCGGGAGCGCGGTGTCGACCACCACCCGCCAGTGCGGACCGTGGCCGGTGGGGACGGTGAACACCAGGGGCTCGGGGGAGGCGTTGACCATCAGGAGGAAGGAGTCGTCGACGATGCGTTCCCCGCGGGGGCCCGGTTCGGAGATGGCGTCGCCGTTCAGGAACACGCTCAGGGCGCGGGCCAGTGCCGCGCTCCAGTCCCGCTGCCGCATCAGTTCACCCTCCGGGGTGAACCAGACCAGGTCGGACAGGGCGTCCGGGGCGTCCTGCGCCGGGCGTCCCCGGAAGAACCGCCGCCGCCGGAACACCGGGTGGTCGCGGCGGAGCCACACCAGCGACCGGGTGAAGGCGAGCCGGCGGGCGGCGAGCTCGTCCTCGGGGTCGTCGGGCTCCTCGGGGCCGTCCGGGCGCTGCGGCCACCGCACCCAGGACAGTTCGCCGTCCTGGCAGTAGGCGTTGTTGTTGCCCCGCTGGGTGCGGCCGAACTCGTCGCCGTGGCTGAGCATCGGCACCCCCTGGGACAGCAGCAGGGTGGCGACGAAGTTGCGCATCTGCCGTTCCCGCAGCTCCCGTACCCGCGGATCGTCGGTCTCGCCCTCCGCCCCGCAGTTCCACGACCGGTTGTGCTCCTCGCCGTCGCGGTTGTCCTCGCCGTTGGCCTCGTTGTGCTTCTCGTTGTAGGAGACCAGGTCGTGCAGGGTGAAACCGTCGTGGCAGGTCACGAAGTTGATGGAGGCCAGGGGTCGGCGGCCGTCGTCCTGGTAGAGGTCGGAGGAGCCGGTCAGCCGGGAGGCGAACTCCGCGAGCCGGCGGGGCTCCCCCCGCCACAGGTCGCGCACGGTGTCCCGGTACATGCCGTTCCACTCCGTCCACAACGGGGGGAACTTGCCGACCTGGTAGCCGCCCTCCCCCAGGTCCCAGGGTTCGGCGATCAGCTTCGCCTGGGAGACCACCGGGTCCTGCTGCACCAGGTCGAAGAACGAGGAGAGCCGGTCCACCTCGTGGAACTGCCGGGCCAGGGTCGCCGCGAGGTCGAAGCGGAAGCCGTCCACGTGCATCTCGGTCACCCAGTAGCGCAGCGAGTCCATGACGAGTTGCAGCACGTGCGGGGAGCGCATCAGCAGCGAGTTCCCGGTGCCGGTGGTGTCGGTGTAGTGGCGCCGGTTCTCGGCGAGCCGGTAGTAGGAGGCGTTGTCCAGGCCGCGGAAGGACAGCGTGGGACCCAGGTGGTTGCCCTCCGCCGTGTGGTTGTAGACCACGTCGAGGATCACCTCGATCCCGGCCCGGTGCAGCGCCCGCACCGCCGACTTGAACTCCGGCACCTGTTGGCCCCGGTCCCCCCAGGAGGCGTAGGCGTTGTGCGGGGCGAAGAAGCCGATGGTGTTGTAGCCCCAGTAGTTGCGGAGTCCGAGGTCCACCAGCCGGTGGTCGTGGACGAACTGGTGCACCGGCATCAACTCCAGGGCGGTCACCCCGAGTTCGGTCAGGTGTTCGAGGATGGCGGGGTGGGCCAGCGCCGCGTAGGTGCCGCGCAGTTCGTCCGGCAGCGCCGGATGGGTCATGGTCAGGCCCTTGACGTGGGCCTCGTAGATGACGGTCCGGTGGTAGTCGGTGCGCGGCGGGCGGTCGTCCCCCCAGTCGAAGTACGGGTTGACCACCACCGAGGCCATGGTGCGGGACCCGGAGTCCAGGTCGTTGCGCCGTTCGGGGGCCCCGAAGCGGTAGCCGTAGACCTCCTCGCCCCAGGCGACGGACCCGCTCATGGCGCGCGCGTACGGGTCGAGCAGCAGTTTCGCCGGATTGCAGCGCATCCCCCGTTCGGGTGCGTACGGGCCGTGCACCCGGAACCCGTAGCGCTGACCCGGCATCACCCCCGGCAGGTAGGCGTGCCGCACGAAGGCGTCCGTCTCCCGCAGCTCCACCCTCGACTCGGAGCCGTCGTCGTGCAGCAGGCACAGCTCGATCCGGTGCGCCGCTTCGGAGAAGACCGCGAAATTGGTTCCGGCGCCGTCGTACGCGGCACCCAGGGGATACGCCTGTCCGGGCCAGACCTGCATGGGGAGTTCTTCCCTTCCGGGCCCCTTCGTCCGGGGGGCCGTCGGGTGCAGAGTCTTCCGGAAACAGAGGCAACCTCCTAGGACGTCGGTCCGTCCTACCGGGTGACCGCATCCAGACCGATGACGGTATTCGTGCAGGGGGGAGTTGGGGGAAGCAGTGCGTCAACTGGTGAGACGCCACATAGGGAAGGTCGTGGCGGGCGGAGCGATCGCCGTGGCCGGGACGGCCGCGATGGTGGCCGTGACCCTTCCCGGGATGGCCGGCGCGGACGAGGGGAAGGCCGACCGGCCCGCCCAGGGACAGAGCCAGAACGGAACGCCGGGCGCGAGCGACGGGGACACCACCGCGAACGGCGCCCGGAGCAGTGGGGACGACGGGGGCGGCGCGCAGGGTTCGGGGAGCGCGGAGGCACCGCCGCCCGCCGACGTCCTGCCGGCACCCGTCGAGGGGGAGAAGGGGATCGGCAGCGACCCGCTGACCGACGACGAGTTGGACCGGGCGCAGCAGCTCGCCACCGGGGACGACCTCCAGCGGTCCGCCCGCGACGTGGCGGGGAAGAAGGGGCCGGAGCACCTCTACACCAGCCTCCAGGAGCCCGACCCGAACGCGTCGGCCGCCCAGCAGGGCAAGCGCATGGCCGAGGTCGTGTTCTACGACTACGGCAAGGAGGCCGCCGTCACCAAGACGGTGGACCTCACCTCGGGGAAGGTGGTCGACACCGTCACCCGGGTCGGCGCCCAGCCACCTGCCAGCGCCGGGGAACTGGCCGAGGCCGCCCGGCTGCTGATCGCCCATCCGCTCGGCAAGGACCTCAAGCAGGACTTCCGGCACGCCACGGGCAAGGAGCTGACCGATCCCGGTCAGGCCGAGCTCAGCGGGTTCGTCTTCAGCAAGCAGACCACCCTGAAGATCCCCGGGGTCCTGAAGGACTGCGGGAAGAACCGTTGCGTCAGCGTGGTCTTCAAGGTCAAGGACGGGCCCTGGTTCGACACCCGCAAGAGCGTGGTCGACCTGAGCGCCCGCACCGTCGGCCGCCTGGGCTGAGCCCCTTCACCGTCTTCCCTCCCGACGAGGAGTTCCTTTCCCATGCACGACCAGAGAATCTCGCGTGCCCAGAAGGGGGCCGGACTGGCCCTCGCCGTGACCGCGCTCCTGGGCACCACCGCCGTGGGCACCGCCCAGGCGGCCCCCGCGGCGCCGCCCGCGGCACCCGCCCCGGCCGCCGACTGCAGTGCGGCCTACCGCATCGAGCAGAAGCTCGACGGCGGCACCACCTGGCGCATGTGCTGGCGCCACGACCCCCTCGCGGGCGTCGTCCTGGACAAGATCTCGTACCAGCCCAAGGGCGAACCGCGGCCCATCCGGGTGCTCAACAGCGCCCGGCTGGCCCAGATCCACGTGCCCTACGACGACGGAGAGGCCGAGTACCAGGACGTCACCGCGACGGACTTCGGCCAGAACCAGCAGGCGCTCCGGCCCGCCGAGTGCCCCGGCGGCACCATCCGCACCATCAAGGTGGCCGGCCGCGGCGACGTCAAGGGCCTGTGCACCACCACGCGCGCGCGGGGCCACGCCTACCGCCTCGCCAACGACACGGGCACCAAGGTCTGGCAGGCCCAGGGCAAGGACCTGTTGGTCTACTCGATCAACAAGGCGTCCTGGTACGAGTACATCACCGAGTGGCGCTTCGCCTCCGACGGCACCATCAGCTCCAACGTCGGTGCCACCGGGATGCTCTCCCCGTTCGACTACGACGGCGGTGACAGCCGCGGCTGGCCGATCGGCAAGAACAACACGGCCTACGCCGAGAACCACAGCCACAACGTGTTCTGGCGGCTCGACTCCGCACTGGACGGCAACACCAAGAACCGGGTCGAGCAGTACGACTCCACCGTCACCGCCGGCACCAGCCGCAACGCCCCGACCACCAAGACCAAGCGCACCAAGGTCACCAAGGAACTCGCCGGTGACGCCAAGTCCATGCGCTGGTGGCGGCTGGTCAGCACCACCGGCAAGAACAAGGACGGTCACCCGCGCAGCTACGAGATCGTGCCGGGCCGCACCGACAAGTTCTCCGGCCGCCCGTACACCAAGCACGACGTGTACTTCACCGAGTACAAGAAGTGCGAGAAGTACGCGAGCGACAACCCGAGCTGCCCCAGCACCGCGCCCAACAGCGTGGACAAGTGGGTGAACGGGCAGGCCCTGAAGAACCCGGTCACCTGGGTGAACATCGGCTTCCACCACATAGCCCGGGACGAGGACCAGGAGCCCATGCCGGTCCACTGGCAGGGCTTCTCGCTCTCCCCGCGCGACGTGACGGCCATGAACCCGCTCACCCCGGACGACCTGAAGAACCGCAACGGCAACGTCGGCATGCTGCCGTAGCCGTCAACCCCCTTCCACGGGTTTGAACGACCCTGCCCATCGGGCTGCACCGCCGGCCGCTCCCGGAGTACCCTTCCTTGATCGTTGACCAGGGGGGTCACAGGGGTGCGGAAGGCGGTGCGGCGGGTGTCGGGAGGGCTGGAGCTGCCTCCTGGTGACGGCGGTCAACAGGAGGGCTCCCCGGAGGGCCCGGCCACGGCGGTGTCCCTGGCCCGTCCCCTGGAGACGGGCACGCAGATCGGCCCCGAACTGAACTGGGGCGCCGAACAGTGGAGCGAGGTCCGCACCCGCGCCCAGCGCGCGGGGCGGGCGTACATCTGGTTGAACCTCGTCGAACAGCGGCTACGCGCGGTCGTAGCCGCTGTTCTGCGTCCCGTCTACGAACCCGTCCACGGCGAGGACTGGGTGGTGGCCGCGGCCGGCCCCGCCGGACAGGAGTGGGTGCAGCGGGCGGTGGCGGTGCGCGAGGTGAGCCGCCGCAAGGGCTATCTGCTCGACCCGGCCGACGACAACGTGCTGAGCTTCCTGACCCTGCCGCAGCTGCGCGAACTGATGGTGCAGCACTGGCCCTGTTTCGAGCCGTACTTCGACGAGCGCCGCGACGTGGAGCTGGCCCTCGACGAGCTGGAGGTCACCCGCAACGTCGTCTCCCGCAACCGGGCCCTGTCCGGGGCCGTCCTCGCCCAGGCCGAGCGGGCCTCGGGCCGGCTGCTGGAGATGCTCGGCGCCGCCTCCGAGACCTCGCCCGGCGGACGCCTGCCCGTCGACGCCGTCGAGGACCTGGTCGGCGACCGCTACGCGGACGTGGTGGCGGTCCACCCGGACCGGGTGCGGCTGCTGCGCCAGTTCCCGGCCGAGGACATCTTCGGCGGGGCCCGTCGCCTCGACGTGATGGGCATCGGACTGAACCTGCTGGTGCAGAACTTCTCCGGTCGCCGACTGGTGCGGCTCGCCGAGGCGGGGTGCCGGGCGCGGCTGCTCTTCCTGAACCCGGCCTCCAGCGCCATCAAGCGGCGCGAACGCGAGCTGGGCCTCAAGCGCGGCGAGCTGAGCCGCTCGGTGGAGATGAACATCCTGCACATGCGCCGGGTGCGGTCCCGGCTGCGGGACCCCGGGGCCTTCGAGATCCAGGTGTTCGACGAGACGCCCCGCTTCACCGCCTACCTCGTGGACGGCGACGGGGCCGACGGGGTGGGCATCGTCCAGACCTACCTGCGCCGCACCCGGGGCATGGAGGCGCCGGTGCTCGTCCTCCGCGGCGGCGGCCGGACGGTGAAACCGGGCGATACGGGCGAGAACGGCATCTTCGCGACGTACCGCGAGGAGTTCGACCTGGCGTGGAGCGACTCCCGACCGGTGTCCTGACGGCCCCGGACCCCGCGCCGGAGTTCCGGCTCCCGGCGCCCGCCCGGCCGGTTGTCAGTGGCAGGTGTCAGGGTAGGGAGCACTGGGGGAACGCACCACGAAGGAGGGGCCCGTATGAGCTGGTACCGGGAGCGGCTGGTCGGCTTCGACCTGGAGACGACCGGCACCGACGTCGAGACCGACCGCATCGTCACCGCGGCGCTGGTCGTCCTGGAGTCGGACGGGCGGGTGGCGCAGGAGCGGACCTGGCTGCTCGATCCCGGCGTGGCCATCCCCGAGGAGGCCACGGCCATCCACGGCATCTCCACCGAGCGGGCCCGCGCCCACGGGGCCCCCGCCGCCGCGGCGGTGGCCGAGATCGTCGAGGCCCTGGTCGGCTTGGTGCGCACGGGCGCCCCCTTGGCCGTCATGAACGCGCGCTACGACCTCTCCCTGCTGGACCGGGAGTGCCGGCGGCACCGGATCGCGCCACTGTCGGAGCGTTCCGCCGTCCGGGGTTTCCCGGTCGTCGACCCGCTGGTCCTGGACAAGCACGTGGACCGCTACCGCAAGGGCCGGCGGACGCTCCAGGCGCTCTGCGCCCACTACGGGGTGCCGCTCGACAGCGCCCACGACGCCCGGTCGGACGCCGTGGCGGCGACGCGGGTGGCCCGCCGGATAGGGGAGGGCCACCCCGCGGTGGGCGCGGTGTCGCCGGTGGAGCTGACGGAACTCCAGGTGCGGGCGGCGGCGGAGCAGTCCGCCTCCCTCCAGGAGTTCCTCCGGCGCACCTCCGACCCCCGGGCCCGGGTCGAGGGTGCCTGGCCGGTGATACCGGTTCAGCGCGGCGCCGGGGGACGCCCGTCCCGGGTGGGCTGACCCGCACCGCGGTGCGTGGTCAGAACGGGTACCAGCGCACCGTCTCGTCGCCCTCCCGGAGCGAGGCCACCCGGCGGCGGAACTCGGCGAGCGCCCGCGGGTTGTCCGGGGCGTGCTGGGCCACCCATGCGCAACTGGCGGTCTCCCGGGCGCCCCGCAGGACGGTGCAGCCCGCCCAGGCCCGCACGTCCCAGCCGTAGGCGTCGGTGAAGGCGGCGTAGGCGTCGTCGGAGAGTCCGTAGCGGTCGTGGGCCAGCGCCATGACCACCAGGTCGTGTTCGCGCAGGTCGAGGGAGAAGGTCTCCAGGTCGACCAGGACGGGGCCGTCCGCGGTCACCCGGACGTTGCGCAGCAGCGCGTCGCCGTGGATCGGTCCGGGGGGCAGGTGCGGGACGAGTGCGGCCGCGGCGGCGGCGAAGCCCTCGCGGCGCTCCCGCAGGAAGGCGGCGTCCGCCGGCTCGATCGCCGTGCCGGCCAGCCGCAACCATCGCTCGACCCCGCCCAGCAGGTCACGGGGGGTCAGCGGGAGGTCGGGAGAGGGCAGGGCGTGCACCGCGCGCAGCAGCACGGCCAGGTCGGGGCCACCGGTGGGGCGGACCGCTTCCGGCAGTCGGTGCCACACCGTCACCGGGTGGTCGTCCACGAGCAGGGCGCCCGGGCGTGCGGGGCGGACCGCGGGCACGTCCGCCGCGGCCAGCCACTCCGCGACGGCCACCTCCCGCCGGGCGCGTGCCAGCAGTTCGGCGCTCCGGCCGACCTTCACCACCAGGTCCCCGGAGGCGAAGACGGCGTTCTCGCCGAACGCCAGCAGCGTCGCGCCCCCGTCCGCGCCCGGTGGCAGTACCCCTGCGGCGGCCAGGACGCCCCGCGCCCGTGCTTCGTCCATCGTCCGTTCTTCCCTCGGTCCCGGGCCGGTTCGTCAGCCGTCCGCGGCGGCCCTCGCCGCGCGTCAGTGTCGCATTCCGCCCGGTGGCATCGGCGGTTGGGGCGCGACACCGCGGACGGGGGCGAGGGGTGGAAATCCGCCATCACCGGGAATCCTCATTGCACGAGACGGTTCGTCTCGCGTACGGTGCGGGCATGAACACCCCCCGCCCCGCCCACATCGCCATGTTCTCCATCGCCGCCCACGGCCATGTGAACCCGAGCCTCGACGTGATCAGGGAACTGGTGGCCCGAGGCCACCGCGTCACCTACGCCATTCCGCCCGCCTTCGCCGACAAGGTCGCCGAGACCGGTGCGGAACCCGTGGAGTGGAGCTCGATCCTGCCCAGCGACGAAGCCCCCGACGCCTGGGGCACCGAACTCATCGAGTACCTCGAACTCTTCCTCGACGACGCCCGGCAGGCGCTGCCCCAGCTGACGGCGGCCTACCAGGGCGACGAACCGGACCTGGTCCTCTACGACATCACTGCCTACCCGGCCCGGGTCCTCGCCCACCGCTGGAAGGTCCCCGTCATCCAGCTCTCCCCCAGCATCGTGGCCTGGGAGGGGTACGAGGAGGAGGTCGGCGCCACCCTCTTCGATCCGCTGCGCAAGACCGAACGGGGCCAGGCGTACTTCGCCGGCTTCCGGGCCTGGCTGGCGGAGAACGACATCGACCTGTCCCCGGAGGACTTCTCCGGCCGGCCCGACCGCTGTCTGGTCCTCATCCCGAAGGCGCTCCAGCCGCAGGCCGACCGGGTCGACCCGGCCCGCTACACCTTCGTCGGCGCCTGCCAGGGCGAGCGCACCTCCCAGGGCGCCTGGCAACGGCCGGCCGGAGCGGAGAAGGTGCTGCTGGTCTCGCTCGGCTCCACCTTCACCAAGCAGCCCGAGTTCTACCGGGAGTGCATCCGGGCCTTCGGGGACCTGCCCGGCTGGCACACGGTCCTCCAGATCGGCGCGTACGTGGACCCGGCGGAGCTGGGCGAGGTGCCGGCCACCGTCGAGGTCCACCCGTGGGTGCCGCAACTCGCGATCCTGCGGCAGGCCGACGCCTTCGTCACCCACGCGGGCGCCGGCGGCAGCCAGGAGGGCCTGGCCACCGGGACCCCGATGGTCGCCGTGCCGCAGGCCGTCGACCAGTTCGGCAACGCCGACGTGCTCCAGGCCCTGGGCGTGGCCCGCCACCTGCCCATGGCCGAGGCCACCGCCGAGACCCTGCGCTCCGCCGTGCTCGACCTGGTCGGCGACCCCGAGGTGGCGCGACGCCTCGCCGAGGTCCGGCGCGAGATGGCCGACGAGGGCGGCACCACCCGCGCGGCCGACCTGATCGAGGCGCAGTTGCCGAACCGGTCCTGAGTCCCGGGCCGGGGCCGCCCGTCGGTCATCCGAACCCGATCCGGGCGGCGACCGGCAGGTGGTCGCTGCCGGTCGCCGGCAGGGTCCGGACGCGGCCCACGCTCACCGAACGGGCCATCACCTGGTCGATCCGGGCCACCGGAAACGCGGTCGGGAAACTGAGGGCGAACCCCCGCCCCGGGACGTCCAGCCGGGAGGTCAGCGGGGCCAGCCCCCGGTCGTCGACGGTGCCGTTGAGGTCGCCGAGCAGGAGCACCCGCTCGTACTCCTCGGCGGCGACGGCCTCGCCGAGGAGGACCGCGCTCTCGTCGCGCGAGGCCGAGGCGAGACCGCCCGCCCCGACCCGGACCGAGGGCAGGTGCGCCACGTACACGGCGGCCTCCCCGTACGGGGTGCGGGCCACGGTCCGCAGCCCCCGGCTCCAGGGCCCGGTGATCCCGCGGGGCTTGATGTCCACGCCCCGGGTCCTCGTCAACGGGTGCTTCGACCAGAGGCCCACGGTGCCCCGGACGGCGTGGTGGGGGTAGTCCGGGGCCAGGGTCCGCGCGTACACCCCCAGCGCCGGCGGCACCAACTCCTCCAGGGCGATGAGATCGGGCCCGGCCGCGGCCAAGGCCCGGGCCGTGCCCGCCGGGTCGGGGTTCTCGTCGCTGACGTTGTGCTGCACCACCAGCAGGTCACGGGGGCCGGACCCGGGTCCGGGCAGCAACAGCGCGCCGAACTGGTGCGTCCAGGCCACCACCGGCAGCAGCGAGGCCGCGCAGGCGAGCCGCGAACGACGCAGCAGCGCCGCCCCGAGCAGCACCAGGACCACCAGCCCGAGCCAGGGCAGGAAGGACTCCAGCAGACTGCCGAGGCGCCCCACCGAGTTGGGCACCGCCGGGTGCAGGACCAGGAGGGCGGCCGTCACCACCGCGAGGGCCGCGGTCAGGCGTCCCCGCCGTCTCCGTCCGGGTGCCGCGCCGTGGGCCGGCGCCGCCGGGCGGGGCCGCATCCGCCGCCACCGGTCCACCACCGTGCTCACCCGCACCCCGCCTTCCGTCCGTTTCGTTCCTCCTCCCCAGGACGAACTCGACGGCACGGTCGGTTGCGGTACGGGGCACGGGACGGAACATCCGGTTCCGTCCCGTGCCCCGTACCGTCCGAACGGCCGCCGGCCTACACCCGCACCCGGGTGGTCCCCTCCTCCGCGGTCCCCACCGCGGGGCCGGACGCCGGGAGCCCGGCGGCCACCGGCTCGGGGGCCTCGTCATGGGAGAGGTCGGGCAGCCACCGCAGCCACCTGGGGAAGTACCAGTTGGCCTCGCCCAGCAGTGCCATCACGGCGGGCAGCAGCACGCCGCGGATGACGGTGGCGTCGATCAGGACGGCCGCCGCGAGGCCCACGCCCATCTGCTTCATCGACTGCATCGACAGCGTGGCGAAGATGGCGAACACCGCCACCATGATGACCGCCGCACTGGTCACCACACCGGCCGTGGTGACCACCCCGTGGGAGATGGCGTTCCGGGTGGCGTATCCCCGCGCCCGGGCCTCCCGGATCCGGGACACCACGAACACGTGGTAGTCCATCGAGAGTCCGAACAGGATCACGAACAGGAACAGCGGCAGCCAACTGACGACCGCGCCCGCGTGCTCGGCGCCGAGCAGGGAGGCGCCCCAGCCGTGCTGGAAGACGACCACCAGGATGCCGTAGGCCGCGCCCACGGACAGCAGGTTGAGGACGATCGAGGTGACCGCGACGGTCAGCGAGCGGAAGCACAGCAGCATCAGCAGGAAGGCGAACACCACCACGAAGGCGAACACCGGGGCGACGGAGCCCGTCATCTGCTCGTTGAAGTCCTTCGACGCCGCCACCTGGCCGGTGACCGGGGCCTCGACGCCCGGCACCGAACCCAGCGTCCGGGGCCGCACCTCGTCCCGGATCAGGGCGAGGCTCTTCTCGGCCCGCTCCTGGTCGGAGCCGCCGACCAGCGGCACCGACACCACGGCGACGTCCGCCGCGGCGTGCACCTCGACGTCGACCGGCCCGCGGGAGGCCCCCGAATCCACCGCCTGCTTCCGGAAGTCGGCCAGCGCGGCCTTCACCTCGGGTGCGTCGACGTCCTCCGCCCGGACGACCACCTCGGCCGGCTCGGAGCCGCCCGGGAACGCGGTGTCCAGCCGCTCGTAGGTGGCGATGATCGGGACGGAGTCGCCGAGCTCCTTGTTCAGGGACAGGTCCTCGGTGCGCATCCCGAACGCGGGGGCCGCGACGGCGACCAGCGCCCCGCCCGCGACGAGCAGGGACAGCGCAGGCTTGGCCAGCACCCCCTTCAGCACGGCCTTCCAGAACCGGGACTCGTTGCCGGCGCCCGGACGCCCCCCGCGCCGACGGCGCCTGTCGGGGTGGAGGAACGGCACCCGCCCGGTCTCCACCCGCTTCCCCAGCAGGGACAGCAGTGCGGGCAGCACCGTCACCGAACCGACCATGGCGACCGCGACGGCCATCAGCGAGGCCAGACCCATCGCCTGGAACTCGGCGAGGCCGGTGAACAACATGCCCGCCATCGCCACGCACACCGTCACGCCGGAGACGATGACCGCCCGGCCGCTGGTCGCCGCGGCGATCTGCAGGGCGGTGGCCGCGTCCCGGCCCGCCGCCCGCTCCTCCCGTTCGCGCCGCAGGTAGAACAGGCAGTAGTCGACCCCGACCGCGAGGCCCACCAGCAGCATCACCGAATTGGCGGTGTCGCTCATCGGCTGGACGTGGCTGACCACGCCCATCAGCCCCATGGTCGCCATGATGGCGGTGATCGCGAGGACCACCGGCAGCAGCGCGGCCACCAGGGCGCCGAACGCGATCAGCAGGATGCCGAGGGCCACCGGCACGGCGGAGAACTCGGCCTGCTTGAAGTCGTCGCCGAAGGCGTCGTCGATCGTCTTGCCCAGGCTGGCACCGCCGACCTGCTCGATCCGCAGCCCGTCGTGGTCGCGCTGGACCTCCGCCACGGCGTCGAGGACCGGTTGGACCCGCTCCTTCGCCGTCTCGCTCTCCCCGCGCATCGCGAACTGGACGAGCGCGCTGCGGCCGTCCTCCGAGATGGTCCGGGTGTCGTAGGGCGAGGTCACCGCGGTGACCTCGCCGGTGGCCTGGACCGCCTCGATGACCGCGGTCACCGCCGCCTCGAAGTCGGCGTCGGTGGCCTTGCCGCCTGCCTCCTTCGCCTGGACGAGGACCGACTCGCCGGCCGGCTCCTCGATGCCGGCGTCCTCGATGATCCGGGCGGCCTGCCGGGTCTCGCCCCGCAGTTGCTCGCCCGAGGCCACCTCCTCGCGGCCCATGGCCGAGCCCGCGGCCATGGACCCGATCACGAACAGCACCCAGATCGCGACGGCGGCCCAGCGGTGCCGGGCGCTCCACCCGCCGGCCCGCGCGGCGAAGCCCCGCGCCCGTGTGTCTCTCTGCCCCATGGTGGGAAGTCGCCCCCTCGTGTGCGGCGGGGCCGTGCGCCACCGCCTGACCACGAAGTTATGGCCGGGAAGGGGCTGTTCACCTCGTACCACCTGCTGAAAGAGACGGGCGCGCGGTCGGTACGGCGGATGACGGCGAACCCCGACACGCTCAGGGGGAAGACGGGGCGTCCTCTCAGGGGCGCACCGGGCCGGCCCGTACCGGCTCCCGACCCGCACGGCCCAACCGACCTTGCCCCGTATGGCCCCGGGACGACCCCGAGACCGACCCCCGGGTCCCCTATGGTGACCCGCATGACGACCTATGCGGCCCTGCTCAGGGGAGTGAACGTCGGAGGCCACCGGAAGGTTCCCATGGCCGAGTTGCGCACCGTCATCTCGGACCTCGGCTACGGGGACGTGCGGACCTACCTCCAGAGCGGCAACGCCGTCTTCTCGGTGCCCACGGCGGCGGGGGAGCCACCCGACACCGGGGCCGTCGCCGCCGTGCTCGGCCGCGGACTGGCCGAACGCTTCGGCTTCGCCGTGGACCTCCTGGTCCGCGACCACGCCTACCTGCGGTCCGTCGTCGCCGACTGCCCCTTCCCGGTGGACGGCGTGGACGGCCGCCACCTCCACGTCACCTACCTCTCGGAACGGGTCGGGGACGACCGTCTCGCCGGGCTGGACCGGGCCGCCTTCCTCCCGGAGGAGTTCCGCCTCGGGGACCGCGCGCTGTACCTGTACGCACCCGAGGGGTTGGGCCGCTCCGCCCTCGCCGCCGCACTGGCCCGGCCCGCACGCTGGAAGGGCGTCGTCACCACCAGCCGCAACTGGAACACCGTCACCCGCCTCGTGGAGATGACCCGTGACTGACGCACCCCCCGGTCCCGCCGGGTCCGCCGCACCCGACCCCGAAGGGGCCGTCGAGGCGGCGATCCAGGGCGAGTTGCGGCTCCTCGACCCCGACGTCCGCCCCTCACCGGACCTGGTGGGCGCGCTGCTGCACCCGGAGTTCACCGAGATCGGCGCCTCCGGACGGCTCTGGGACCGCGCGTCGATCATCGCGGCCCTCGCCGACCGCCCCGCCAGCAGGGTGCGCCCCATCACCACCTCCCGGATGCGCGGCGCGCGGCTCGCCCCGGACTGGGTGCACCTCGCCTTCGACACCGACAACAACGGACGCCTGGCCCACCGCAGTTCGTTGTGGCGGCGCACCGGGACCGGCTGGCAGCTCTACTTCCACCAGGGCACGCCGTTCATCGACGACGAGGAGATGTGACCCCCTTCCCCGTCCGGCCCGGTGTCACCCTCCCGATGGCGCCAGCGCACCGGGTCGACCACCCCGGCCCTCGGGTCCCCGCCCCGTTCCGGGGCCCCCGCGGGCGCCCGGTGGTCGGTGCAGCAGAGCACCAGCACCTCGTCCCCGCCGGGCTGGAACGCGTACCGGACCCGGTCCAAGCGGCTCGGCACCCCACGCTCCGCGAGGACGCCCCGCAGCCGCTCCAACGGGGCGTACCGCAGATCGGTGGTGTGCTGCACCACCGGGAACAGCCGCACCTCCCGGCGGGCCACCCGCGCCAGCTCCAGCAGCGCCGCCAGGTGGAAGTCCTCGTCCAGCCGGGCGCCGTAGGAGAACAGCAGGTGGGAGCTGAGCACCAGGTCGAACGACCGGTCGGGGAAGGGGAGCCGGGGCAGCGAACCGGCGACGTAGCGCTCCGGGCGGGCGGCGAGGTCGGCGGCGAAGGACCGCGCCGCCCCGATCCGCATCCGGGTGTAGCGCCCCGGGTCCCCGTACCAACTCCACAGGTAGCGGGCGGCGTCGCGCACCAGGTCCGCGTGCTTGTGCCGGACCTCCCGCAGCGCCCGCACCCCGAGCAGGCCCCGCTCGCCCGCGTACTCGGGATCGACGGCCACGGCGTCCACCCCGCGCCGACCGGCCTCCGCCACGAAACCGGCCGCCCCGCCCGGACAGTCCAGGACCCGTCCGGTGAGGTCCCGGTCGGTCAGCGCGAACATCGCCCGGTACTCCGCGAAGGAACGGGCACTGACCAGCATCTCAGCCCCGCCCCACGAACGGCATGGTGGTCGGCAGCACCGTCAACGACTGGACGTTGGTGTCCAAGGGCATCGAGGCCATCAACAGCAGGGCCTCGGTGAACCGCTCCACCGGGATGGTTGCCTCCACCGCCCGCGTGCCGTCCGCCTGGAGCGCCGCCGGCTGCGGGCCGCCGTCCAGCGGCGCCACGTTGCCGACGTCGATCTGCCCGCAGGCGATGCCGTGCGCCCGACCGTCCAGGGACAGCACCTTCGTCAGCCCCAGCAGGGCGTGCTTGGCCGCCGTGTAGGCGGCCGTGTTCGGCCGGGGCACCTGCGCGGACGGGGCGCCGTTGTTGATGATGCGCCCGCCCCGCGGGGACTGGGTGCCCATCAGCCGGAACGCCTCCCGGGCGCAGAGGAAGGCCCCGGTGACGATGGTGTCGACCACCCGGTGCCAGTCCTCGACCGGGGTGTCCACGATCGGTCGGCGCGGGGCCGCCGCACCCGCGTTGTTGAACAGCAGGTCCAAGCGGCCGAAACGGTCGCGCACGGCGTCGAACAGCGCGGTGACCTCCCCGGGGTTCCTGATGTCGGTCGGCACCGCGAGGGCCCGCGCCGGGTCCGCCCCCGCCAGGGCGACGGTCTCCTTCAGCGCCTCCTCCCGCCGGCCGGCCAGCACCAGGCTCCAGCCCGCGTCGAACAGGGCCAGTGCGCTCGCCCGGCCGAGACCGCTGCCGCCGCCGGTGACCAGGGCGATGCGCCCCGGCTCGACGGGCCGCGGGCTCATCGGCCCGCCCCGGCGTTCGGCTCCGCGTCGTCCAGCCACACCCGGAGCATGCGCCGGGAGCGAGGTCCCGGCTCGTCGACGTACGGCGAACGCCCGTGCAGCACCCGGCTGTTGCGGATGACCAGCAGGTCCCCCGCGTCCATCATCAGCCCGAACGCGATCTCCGGCCGGTACAGCACCTCGTCCAGGACGTCCAGGGCCTCCCACTGCCGGGCGGTGAGCGGCGGACCGCCCCGCTCGGGCGAGGAACGCACGGTACGGGTCTGGTAGTAGCAGCCGACCGTGCCGTCCGTCTGGGTGAACAGGATCGGCGAGACGACGACCTGGGGCCCCGCCCGCCCGGTGCGGTCGAAGGTCCACTCCTCGCGCAGGACGGCCAGGGCGTCGGGCCGCTCCTTCGCCAACAACTCGTGGACGTGCCGCGCACTGGCCAGCTTGGTCAACCCGCCGCCCCGGACGGCGGGTTGGATGCAGAGCAGGACGAGCAGATCGCAGGTGTCGCAGTGGAAGCCCAACTCGGTGGCGCCGTCACCGTCCCGGTCCCGGAGCACCTGGGTCAGATCGCCCTGCCCGTTCTGGGGCACGATCCGGCCGAAGTCCCGCAGCACGAACGAGAAGGCGGCCACCAACTCCTCGTACGGCACGGTCGGGTCCATCAGACCGCCGACATGGGCGATCCCCACCGAACGGGTGCTCCGCGCCACGAACCCGCGCAACCGGTCCCGCACCGCGGAGCCTCCGTCCCAACGCCCCCGCCGGGCGTCCTCCCACAGCAGCCCCCGCTCGTCCGGACCGAACGGCAGGGACCACAGCTCCCGCCGGGCCTCCAGGTCCGCGCTGCTCCAACCGACCTCTTCCACCACGTCACCGGTCATCCCGCACTCTCCCGTCGTCGACAGCACCGACATCCCGACCTCACCGCACCGGTTCCCGTTGCGCACCGCACGCGGCGCCTACGGGTGTTCGTCCGTCCGGGTGGCGGCCCGGTCCACCGCCTTCGACCACAGCGCCAGCGCCTCGTCCACCTGCTCGGCGGTCACCACCAGCGCCGGGGCCATCCGCACCACGTTGAGCCCGGTCCCGCAGGTCAGCACCAGCAGACCGAGTTCGGCCGCCGCCTGCTGGGCGCGGCGCGCCGTCTCCGGGTCCGGGGTGCCGTCCGCACGACGGAACTCCGTACCCGCCATCAGCCCCAGGCCCCGCACGTCGACGCACCGCGGCACCCCGGCGGCCACCGTCCGCAACCCGTCCAGCAGCCGCTCCCCCTGCCGGGCGGCGTTCTCCACCAGGCGCTCGTCACGGATCACGTCCAGCGTGGCCAGCGCCGCGGCGCACGCCACCGGGTTGCCGCCGTAGGTGCCGCCCTGCGAACCGGGCCGGGCCCGTTCCATCAGCCCGGTCGGCGCCGCGATCGCGGACAGCGGGAACCCGCTGGCCAACCCCTTGGCGGTGATCAGGACGTCCGGGACGACCCCCGCGTGGTGCTGGTGGGCCCAGAACCTGCCGGTCCGCCCGAAGCCGCTCTGGATCTCGTCGACGACCAGGAGGATCCCGTACCGGTCGGCGCGCTCCCGGAGCCCGGCCAGGAAACCCGCCGGCGCCGGGACGTAGCCGCCCTCGCCGAGCACCGGCTCGACGAACATCGCCGCCGTCTCCTCGGGCGCGCTGACCGTGGCCAGCACCCGGTCCAGACCGCGCAGGGCGTGCTCCACCGCCTCCGCCCCGCTCGTCCCCAGGTCGAACGCGTACGGGAACGGGGCCACCCCAACCCCCGGCATCAACGGGCCGATCCCGGACCGGAAGCGGCTGCCGGCGGTGGTGAGGGCCGCCGCGCCCATGGTGCGGCCGTGGAAGGAGCCCTCGAACACGATCGCGTTCTGCCGGCCGGTGGCGTGCCGGGCGAGCCGCAGGGCGGCCTCCACCGCCTCGGTGCCGGCGGTGGCGTAGAACAACGAGTCCAGCCCGGGCGGGAGCACCTCGCCGAGCCGTTCGGTGAGCTCCAGCAGGGGGTCGTGCAGCACGGTGGTGTACTGGCCGTGGATCAGCCGGCCGGCCTGTTCCCGGACCGCGGCCACCACCCGCGGATGGCAGTGACCGGTGCTGGTCACGCCCACCCCGGAGGTGAAGTCCAGGTAGCGGCGGCCTTCGGCGTCGAAGAGGTGGAGCCCCTCGCCGCGGGTGGCGACGACGGGGGTGGCCTGCTTGAGCACGGGGGACAGTTGCGACACGGAGCCTGCCTTCTGTACGACGGACGGACGGCGTTGTGCGGTCGTGCTGCGGACGGGTGGTGGGCCGGGGCCGGGTCAGTGCGGTCGGCCGGGGACGTCGACCGGCGGGAGGAAGCCGGTGCCGGCGGCCCAGTCGAGCGCCGCGCCGAACCACTGCGCCGTCGGCGCGGCGAACCGCACGCCCAGCCGGTCGAGGACGGCCGTGGTGTAGGAGCGGTCGACGGCGATGCGGCGCTCCCCCTGGAGGGACCACGCCGCGGCGACCCCCGCCGCCTCCGGGTGGCTGCGTCCGACCCGGTCGAGGGCGGCGGCGAACGCGTCGTCGTCGGTGAGCCGGACCCGGTGACCGTGCGCCGCGAGCCATCCGACCACCTCGTCGTGCGGCGTGTCGTAGGGGGTTTCGACGTGGTACGCGCCGGGCGCCGCGCACGGGTCCAGGGCGATCGCCGCGATGCCCGCCGCCACCGTGTCCACGTGGGAGAACGCGAACGCGGTGGACGGCCGCCGCGGTGCGGCACCGGCCAACAGGTAGCCGCGCAGCAGCTGGTAGATCCGGTTGTCGCCCGGGTTCGCCTGGAAGGCGCCGCTGCGGCTGTGCGCGGCGATGTGCCCGCTGCGGTGCACCCAGTACGGGCGGCCGGTCGCGGCCCAGGCCCGCACCGTCTCCTCCGCCGCGAACTTGGTGCGCTCGTAGGGGGTCCCGAAGTCCTGGCCCAGGTGGAGGTCCGCCTCGCCGAACCGGCGGGCGGGCCCGTCGCCCGGCAGGGTGCCGGCCACGGCCAGGGTGGAGACGTGGTGGAAGCGGGCCTCCGGGGCGTGGGCGTCCACCCAGGTCAACAGGCGCCGCACCGCGTGGTGGTTGGTCCGGGCCAGCGCGGTGGGCGGGGCCACCAGCCGGACGTCCGCGGCGGCATGGACCACGATCCGTGCGGTGCGGGCCCGGATCAGCCCCGCCGGGGACAGCCCGAGCCCCTCCCGGTCGACGTCACCGGCCACCGCCTCGACCCGCGGGTGGGCCGCGGCCAGCCGACGGGCCGCCGCCGCCTCGTGCTCGGCGCGGACCAGACAGACGACGTGGGCACCGCGTTCGAGGAGCGCGGTGCACAGGTGCCCGCCGAGGTAGCCGGTGGCACCGGTGAGCAGCACCCGGGCGGGTTCGTCGACCACCAGCCGCCCGGGCGCGGCGGACCGGGGCCGCTGCCGGCCGGTGTGGAGCAACTGCCCGGAGGTCGACAGGGGGACCGGGACCGGGGCGGCGGCCCGGGCGCCCGCCGCCTCGGCGACGGCCCGGGCGAAGCGTCCGACGACCCGCCGCGCCGTCTCCCGGGGCACCATCGGCACCCCGTGCACCAGGTCGGTCACCAGCCGGTCCTCGACGATGCGCGCGGTGAGCCGGAGCGCGTACAGCGGGTCGCCGCCGGGGCACCGGGCGAGCCCGGCCGGTTCGTCGGCCACCGTCCAGTCCAGGGCGGGTTCGTGCGGCAGGCGGAAGGTGCCCAGGAAGTTGAACCCGGTCCGCGGGCGGGCGCCCGCCCGGTCCATCGGCCGGACGGGGGCCCGGCGCAACCGTTCGCCGACCTCCCGCACCCGGACGTCCCCGGGCGGTCCGCCCGGCCCCGCGGCGGACGCGTCGAGCACCACCTCCTTGACGGCGGTGAACCAGCCGACGGTGTCCACCTGGGCGTCGGCTCCGCCCGCCGCGTCCCGGCCGTGGGTCTCGACCTCCACCGCGAGCCGGGGGCGGTCGTCCTCGGCGAGCAGCGCGTCGGCGAAGGCGGCCAGCAGCAGGGCCTCCAGCCCGGGGCCCGCGCCGCACCGGGCGACCAGCCGGGCGGTGCCCGGCTGGTCGAGCGTCCAGACCAGGGTGCCCGGCTGGCTCGCGGCCGCGGGCTCCGGCTCCGCCGCCTCCGGTGCCGGCGGCGCGCTCGCCGCCCACCGGTAGAAGTCCGGGGTGGGCGGCAGGTCCACCGGGCGCCCCCCGGCGGCGGCCCGGTAGCCGTGGGCGAGGTCGTCCAGCAGCACCCGCCACGACAGCCCGTCGACGACCAGGTGGTGGGCGACCAGGGCCAGCCGGTCGTCGGTGCCCCCGGCGCCGCGGAACAGGTGGACGCGCAGCAGCCGGCCCGCCTCCGGGTCCATGCTGCGGTGGAGTGCGGTGCAGAGCCCGGTGACCGTGTCGGCCACCGCCCCCGGGTCGGCGGGCAACCGGGAGAAGGACAGCGCGTCCGTCTCGGCCACCGGCCGCGGCGGGCCGTAGCCGTCCGCGGTGAGCGGCCGGCGCAGGGCCGGATGGCGCGTCAGCACGGCCGCCACGGCCGCCCCGAGCGCCCCCGGGTCGACGTCCTTCCGGCAGCGCAGCACCACCGACTGGTTCCAGTGCCGCAGGTCGTCCAGGCGCTGCCCGAACAACCACCGCTGCGCGGGGGCCAGGTGCGGGCCCCGGTCGTCGGCCCGGGGCGCGGGGACGGTCGGGCGGGCGGTGGAGGCGGCGGCGGCCAGCCGGGCGGCGGTCGGGTGCCGGTAGAAGTCCTCGTAGCCGACGTGGTGGCCCGACCTGCGCAGGAAGGCGATGGTCCGCATGGCGAGGAGGGAGTCCCCGCCGAGGGCCAGCACCTCGGTGTGCACCCCGACCCGGGTCAGTCCCAGCGCACTGGCCCAGAACGCGGCGAGCGTCCCGGCCAGGGCCGTCCGACGCGGATGGTCGGCGGGGGCGAGGGGCCCCGCCGAGCCGTCCTGCGCCCGGGCCTCGATGGCCTCGGCGACCAGGGCGTCCAGCCGCCGCCGGTCCAGCTTGCCGTTGGCGCCGACCGGTAACTCCGGGAACGGCAGGATGGGTTGGGGGACGGCGTGCGCGGGGAGCCGGTCGCGCAGATGTGCCCCGAGCCGTCGGACGGTCTCCCCGGTCCGGTCCACCACCCTTACCGCGGCGACCAGTTGCTTGCCCAGGGGGGTGTCCCGGACCAGTACGGCACCGCCGCTGACCCCGGGGAAGGCGTCGACGGCCCGTTCCACCTCGGCGAGGTCCACCCGGAAGCCGCGCACCTTCACCTGACGGTCGACGCGGCCGACGAAGACGAGGGCGCCGTCCGCCCGGCGGCGGCACAGGTCACCGGTGCGGTAGGCCGGGCCGCCCGCCCCGGCCGCGGGGCGGGGGAAGCTGCGGGCGGTCTCGGCGGGCCGGTCGAAGTAGCCCGCGCTGACGCCCCGGCCCCCGATGAAGAGTTCCCCGACCGTGCCGTCCGCGACCGGCCGCCCCTGCTCGTCCAGGACGCGGAGCACCACCTCGCCGATGCCGGTGCCGATCGGCACGGTGGGCTCGTCGGGGGGCAACCGGCCGGCCCGGTCGGCGACGAAGCAGGCGGCGCCGACCGTCGTCTCGGTCGGACCGTAGTGGTTGACGACCCGGGCGGCGACCCCCGACTCCAGCACCGCGGCGGCCAGCGGCCTGGGCAGCGGCTCTCCGCCCAGGAGCACCGTGTGCAGCGGTCGCGAGGCGGCCGGCCGGCCGTCCAGCAGTGCCGTCAGATGGGACGGCGTCGTCTTCAGCGCGGTGACGCCCGCGGTGCGCAGAGCGGCCCAGAACGCCTGCGGATCGCGGGCCTCCCGGTCCGACACCACGTGCACCGAGCCGCCGACCGCCAACGCCCACAGCCACGCGGTGTGCCCGAGGTCGGCGGCCAGGGTGGTGACGTGCGCGATCCGCGGCACGTCCGCGGTGGCGTCCGTGCGCCCCAGCCGGCCGGCCAAGGCCCGTGCGTAGTGCACCGCGTTGGCGTGCGTGACGGCCACCGCCTTGGGTTCGCCGCTCGAACCCGAGGTGAAGGAGAGGTAGGCCAGGTCGGTGTCGACCGGGCGGACGGCGCCGGGCCGGCGGACCTCGACGGCGGCCCCGGCGTCCCCGTCGAGGTCCACCCACTCGGTGGGCCCCGGGCCGCTGAGTGCGGACTCGGTGCTGAGCACCCGGCACACCCGGACGGCGTCCAGCCGGCGGGCCAGGTCGGCCGCCGACCACTCCGGGTCGACCAGCACCGCCGCGGCCCCCGAGCGCAGCACCCCGTGCAGCAGGGCCACCATGCGGGCGTCCCGGGGACCGAGCAGGGCCACCCGGTCGCCCGGGCCGACGTCCAGTGCGTCCAGCCGGCCCGCCACCCGGTCCGCGACGGCGTCCAGGGTGCGGTAGTCGAGGGTGCGGACCGGGTCGCTCAGGGCGGTGCGGTGCGGGTGGGCCCGGGCGGTGCGGGCCAGCAGGTCGGAGAGCGAGTCGGTGGATCTGGCCAGCGGGGCGTGCTGCGTCGCCGAGGTCACGCCTGGTCGTCCCCCGTTCGACTGCCGGCCGGTCGGGCCCGGTGCGGCGCGTCCCCGGTGCCCACCGGCAGTTGGGGGTCGCCCGCGAGGAAGCAGTCCAGCTCGGGCCGGTCGGGCAGCCGCCCGGTCAACTCCCAGGCCAGCATGCGGTGGAGGCCGTCGATGTGGATGAGTCCCTCCCGTACCTTCAGGTCCGAGTAGTCCGAGTGCGCGATGGCCCGGGTGCTGAGGTAGATCGGGGTCAACGGCGCCCGCTCCATCAGCACCAGCTTGTGGGCGCATACCGGGTTGTCGGCGGTCCAGCCGGACCCGCCGTCCCGGATGCGTTCCGCCGCCTGAGCGACCGTCAGCCCGCTGCGCGGCACCAACTCGCGGGCACCGCCCTCGCTGAGGTGCCAGGGCAGCACGACGCGCAGCACGTCCGCCCGGGACAGCCGGACGTGCCACCAGTGGTGCAGGTCCTGGTCGGCGAGGGCGAGGGCCTGCACGCCGTCCGCGTTGGTGTTGGCCTCGTGGGCCCGTTCCAGTGGATGGTCCCGCGCATAGGCGCGCCGGACGTCGTTGAAGTCCACGGGGGTGACGATTTCCACGGCGATGCTCCTTCAGACCGCTCGGGTGTACTCGGTGAAGTGTCGCTCCGCGAACAGCTCCGGCCATTGATCTCCGGCCAGGTCCAGTTCACGGGCCCGGGCGAGCATCTGGCGCCAGAAGGGCTTGACGGGCCGCCATCGGGCGCCCACCTGGCAGTAGGAGGCGTCGACGAAGTAGCGGGGGCTGTCGCCGCCGAGCGGCGCGGGCCGGCGGGTGTGGAACAGCGCCGAGTTGAGCAGCACGGTCGTGCCCGGCGGCAGCCGGTCCAGCACCACCTCCCCGGGGAGCACCTCGGTGCCGTGGTGGGCGAGCGCGGTCTTGTCGACGGACCGCCGGTGCGAGCCCGGGAGCACCGCGAGGCTCCCCACCTTCTCGTCCAAGCCGCCCAGGTAGTGCAGGGCGTGCACCATCAACAGCCCCGGGTCCGCACGGTCGTTGGGTTCGTAGTCGTGGTGCCAGGACTTGCCGGGGAGGTCCGGCGCCTGACGGTCGCTGTGCAGGTGGTGGAAGACGAACGAGGGGCCGAGGAGTTGGGCGAGGGCCCGCAGGAGCGGGGGGTGGGTGAGGAGGGCGCCGTGCGCCCCCAGCTCCAGCTCCATCATGGGTGGTGGGGCGGCGCTGCCTGGATCGGTGCAGGCGGCGATGGAACGGGCGCGCAGTCCCTCGTCCACCCAGCGGTCGACCTCCGGCACGAGGCCGGCGCGCAGCTGAGGCGGGAGGAGTCCGGGCAGGACCAGGTACCCGGATTCCGTGAACTGATGGCGTTGTGCGGCGTCGAGGGCCCCAGGCCCCCCGGAGGACGACGGCACCGAGCCGACCCACCCCTTTCGGACGACGGCACGCACGGAGGGCCGCGGCACGGCGGGCCAGGGGAGACGCGCGGGCGCGGAGTCGTCCTGACGTCGGCGGTGTCGCACCATCCGTGATCGCCGTGACGGAAGCGCGATCACCACGAAGAGGGAGTTGACGATCACGCAAGGTAGTCTGCGCTGGTGAGTATTGCGTGCCGTTTGCACGCGGAACAAGACCCGCCGCGCTCCGAGGGCGTCTTCGCGCCACCCCTGGTGCACCGCCGAACGCCGCCGGGTCGCCGTCACCCGTCCCGTGCACCACTCCCGCCCCCCGGGGCGCGGCTGGAGGGCGATGGACCCACCGTGCGGGCCCCGCGGCGGACGGCCGATTCCGGCCCGGTCCGCCTGCGGTGACGCACCGTCCGTACCGCTGGACACCGGGCGCCGGACCGGACCTCGGCGGGCACCTCCGGCCGTGGGCCCGCGGACCGCTCCCGCCACCACGTGCCTCCGCACGACACCGTCCGGCCGGTCTGACGACCGGCTCCGGCAGACGGGCGGAGACGGCCGGTGACGGCGCCCGCCCCGCCCGAAGCACGGTCGGGCGGGGCGGGCGGGCTCAGGGGCCGCTGCCGTGGTTCGCGGTGCACGAACCGGGCGTCGCCACGTGCTGGGGGCACACGCGGTGCGCGACGAACCCGGCGCCGCCGCCCTGGCAGTCGTATCCGATCACCACGGGGGCGGTGGTCCAACGCCCGCACAGGCAGCAGTGGGCACCGGATTCGGCGGGCGGTCCGCTGATGAGCGCGTCACGCGTCATGCCGGCCCCCGCTCGCACCGCTGCGGACCGGGCGGGGACCGGGAGTGGGGAGGGGAACGGGCGCGCGGGGCGTCGAGGTGGCGTCCCGGAGGGACGCGCAGGTCAACGGCAGGTGGGCGGACACTCGTACGGGTGTCCGGGCGATACGATCACGCATACGTCGGTCAGCTCCCTTAAAGCTGGTTCGGCGAGCCCCGACGGACCGTTGGCGCGGTCTGTTGGGGCGGTTCCGCATTCGACGGTGGCCGGCTCCGCCCGGTACGTCCAGATGCATACCCGGGCGCGTGCGGGCACGGGCCCGGGCGCGTGTGCTCTGGCGCACGGCACCGGACGCGTCCATCGGGCCCGGGCCCACCGACCGGCCGCCCCCGCGGTGGCCGAGGGGTCAGTGGGACGCGCCCCGGGCACGGCGTCCCACGGCACGCACCCGTGCGCCGTACCGGAACCGTCGCTCCCCCCGCCGGGCCGCCGAACGACGGGCGAGGGACCGGACCAGGGGACGAATCCCGCAGAGGTCACGGAGGGGGCGCGGGCAGGAGCCGCACCCCGAAGAGGGGGAGCCCGGCGATCACTTCCCTGGCCGCGGTGACGGTGCGACGGGGCCGGCGACCGGCGGCCAGCCGGCGGACGGTTTCGAGCTGCCAGCCCTCGGGGAGCGAGTCGAACAGTTCGGCGGTGTCGATCCCGTCGCCGGACGCCTGGCGGCCTTCCGTACGGGGCGCGTCTTCGTGCAGGGCGCTCCGCTGGACGGCGCTGAGGACGTCCCACAGGGAGGGCGGCTCGTCCGCGGAGTCCCGAGCCGTCCCCGGGGTGGACTCCAGGGCCCGGAACACCTCGGGCCGCCAGGCCGCGGGAAGGGACCGGTACCACAGCAGCGCCGGCACGACCTCGGTGTGCTCGTGCACCCGGTGCCGTGCCTCGGGCCAGCGCTCGGGGTGCCCGGGCGTGCAGCGGGAAGCGAAGTAGGCGCACTCGCGGGCGAGTTCGGCGAACAGCGGTCGCCAGTCACCGATGTCCGGATCGACACCGAGGTTGATCCGGTGACCGGTGTGCAGGCACCAGTAGAGGGCGGCGCGGTCGGCGGGCTCCAGTTCGTGCCACACCTCCCGCGCCTTCAACTCCTCCCAGACCAGGGGCGTCGCCCTCCCGGCCAGGACCTGCACGTCCTCCCACCGGGAGGTGTCGGCGGACCAACGGGCCAAGCCGTTGAGGGCGTCGCGGAGTTCTTCGAGCCGATCGGAGGTCATGCGTCCTGCCAGGGGTCGAGGGTGGTGAAGGACGGGGGGAAGCCGGGCTCCGGTGCACGGACGGGCCAGGCGGTGAGCGCGTACCAGCCGGTGTGGTCCACGCTCACCAGGAGGAAGGGGTCACCGGCGAGGAGCCGGTGTCGCGCGGCACGCCGGGGCCGATCGTCCTCGGCCCAGGCCCGCAGGTCGGTGGGCACGTCCCCGATGCGCTGCCCGCTGCGGTCGGGCCGCAGCACGGCCGCGGACACCGAGGGGAGGACGAACGGGTCGGGGTCCAACCCGTTGGCGATCCGTACCGCCTGCCGGCGGAGCCAACGCAACACCCGCCCCGGATACGGGCTGGCGAACGAGCCCAGGACGACCTGTTCGCGCCGGCTCGTACCGGCGATCCGACTCTCCGAAAGGGCCAAGGCCCGGTAGAACCGGGGGGAATCGGGCACGGAGGGCACGTGCGGGGGCGCAGGGGCGGTCGCCCCGACCGGGGCGTGAGGGCGCACGCGACGCGCGCGGGACCACCTCATGTGGTCACCCCCGGCAGGGTGCGCGGGTCGACGCCCTCGGGCGGGTCCCACTGCACCGTGTCGAACAGCACCCGGTCGTAGCGCCGGTGACTCCGTGCGTTCACCTCGACCAGGGCGGAACGCGGCCGGTCCGCGGTCCTTGCGGGGCGGACCTCCGCCCTCCTGGCCGTCCACTCGACCCCACCGCCCCGGGGGCGGAGGCTGAGCAGGTCCGCCCCTGTACTCGTGTCCATGGCCACGCCTCTGACGTGCCTCCGGATGTCGTAGGCCAGATCACCCACACGGATGCGGTCGCTGCCCTGGTCCTCCTCCCGCCTGCGGGTCAACTCCGTTGTGGGGACTGTCGATCGTGTCGTGCGGGTATCCACTGGGTGCTTGGTGGGGGCTACCATCTCGCCGTGCATCGCCTGCTCGTTCCGGTTGGTTCGTGGTTCCGCCATGAGAACGGGCGAGGCGTACGCTCCGACAGCCCCAAAAGTCGGACAGGGCTCCTTGTCCGAGGTTCCTCGGAGGTTTGTTTGATTGTCGAAGCGGAGTCCGAGAAGTTGGACCCGACGGTGTCTCCTCTTGCTCACTTCGGTAATGAGGTCCGGATCGAGCGTGAAGCGCTGAACATGTCGCGTCGAGAACTCGGAAAGGAAGCGCACTGCGGCCATTCACTGGTAGCCAAGATTGAATCCGGCGACCGTGTCCCGCAGTTGGAGTTCGCCGAGACCTGTGATCGAGTTTTCCCTCACGCGCGGGGGCGGTTCGTTCGGATGTGGCCGTTGGCGTTGAGGTATGCATTTCCACCCTGGTTCCGGCGGTACGTCGAACTGGAGTGGAAAGCCAGTGTCGTGCGCATGTACCAGCCTCAACTGCTGCCTGGACTGGTTCAGACCGGGGGATACGCCCGCGCGGTACTACGCGGGGGCAGACCCAACAACCTGGAGGATCTGGTTACGGCTCGACTGGAGCGCCAACGCATCTTGAGGCGGGAGAACCCTGCTCGGTTGTGGCTCGTTGTCAACGAGAACGTGCTGCGCACCACGGTCGGCAACCGGGAAGTCATGCGGGAGCAACTTACCCACCTGCAGAGTATCGCGGAGACCCCCCTTCATCGAGTGCAGATCATTGAGAACAAGGAGCGGGAGCACGGCTACCCCAGTCCGTTCAGCCCCTTCGGTATCTTGTCGTTCGCAGAAGGGGCCGACGTGGTCCATGCGGACGGGTTCCCCCGCGGCTACCTGCTTGCCGAGCCGGACGATGTGAGCGAGGCGCGGGATACCTTTGATCTGCTAACGGCCATGGCTCTGCCTCCCGATGAGTCGACAGCACTGATCGACTCTGTTCTGAAGGACGAATACTCATGATTCACATGCCCATAACCGATCGGGACTGGGTCAAGTCCAGCTACAGCGGCGCAAACGGTGGCGAGTGCGTCGAGTGGGCGCCGCGGTATGCGGGTGCAAGCGGTGTGGTGCCGGTGCGTGACAGCAAGTGTGTTGGAGGTCCGGTGTTGATGGTGACGTCGCAGGCGTGGGTGGGGCTGGTGACGTTGGTTCGGGCGGGATAGAGCCGAACGGGCCGGAACCGTGTGTCCGAACAAGGGTGCCAACGCCCCTGGTAGCTGCATCTCTAGTCATGCGAAAGGGAACCCCATGAGCTCCGAATCTCCTTCTCTCCGCTGGGTCAAGTCCAGCTACAGCGGCAACGGTGGATCCTGTGTCGAGTGGGCGCCGGACGCGGCCGTGACGGGTACGGTCCCGGTCCGTGACTCCAAGGACCTGGCCGGCCCGGTGCTGACCCTTCCGACCACGGCGTTCTCGTCCTTCGTGGCGGGTGTCAAGGGCGGCGAGTTCGGCGCGGTCTGACCGCCGACGCCGACCCGGCGAGCACGACGGCCCCGTCACCCCGAGCCGGTGGTGACGGGGCCGCTCCCCGTCCGGGCCACCAGGATGCGGTGCCGTCCGGGTGCGCTGAACCCCCGGGCACCCGCCCCGTTCCTCCGAGAGGTTCGTCATGGGCGCGGTGGGTGTGGGGGCTCGGCGCGCGCCCGACGAGGCCCGGCAGGGGCACGGGAAGGTGAGAGTACGGTAGGGAGTTCCGTGGCCGCGCTCACCGGACGGGCCGGCCTGCGAGCACGACGGGGGATCGATGTCGTTCGACGAGGAGTGGGCCGAGCTCCGTGCTGCGGCGGCGCAGCGCACCGCCATGCGTCTCAACAGCGCCGCGGCCCAGGGCGGCGGGGGAGGAGGAACGTCCGACCTGGTGGTCAACCGGGACGACCTCGGCCGCATCGGCAACGACGCCTACGACCTGCGCACCCGGCTCACCAAGGACGGCGACCACGCCCGCACCACCACCTTCGACGCGGCGATCGCCCTGACCAACGGCGAGTTCGCGAGTGGTTCTGCGCTGCTCAAGGTGCACGACCGCTGGAACACCCATGTCAAGACGCTGCTCGACGCGTGCTCGCAGATCTCGAACCACCTGGACTACACGAAGGCCCTCCACTCCAAGGACGACGTGAAGATCGGCGGCGAGATGGCCTCGATCTCCAAGCTCACCGAGTACCTGAAGTAGTGGACGACGCGCACGGACCGCAGTACCGAACGACCGGGGGAATCTCGACGTGCTGAAGTACGAGGACATCATCAACGCGCCCGTGGGGAAGTTGAAGGCCGCCGCCGACGACTGGGCCGAGATGGAACGCAAGCTGGACCGGCTTGCGCAGGCCGCCGCGGACGGCATGCGGGCCCGGGCGAACCAGGCCAGGTGGGAGGGCGTCAACGCGGGCGTCACCAAGGAGTTCATCACCAAGACGGCCAAGGAGTTCGCGGACGCCGCCGCCGAGGCCAAGGGCGTGAAGCTGATCCTGGAGGAAGCCCACGCGGCCATCAAGAAGGCCAAGGACGACCTGGTGAGCATCCGCGACGACGAGGGTCCGGCCGCCCGCATCCACGTGGACGCCAAGGGCAAGGTCACCGCCCGCAACCCGGTGGAGGACATCCCCCCGGCCCAGCGCATGCGCGATCCCGACTACCCGCTCATCCTCGAACAGCAGCGGAAGGCCGTCGACTCCTGGCAGAAGAGGATCGACACCATCGTCGACAACTGCAACGACGTGGACGTCTCCTTCAAGAAGGCCCTTGAGGCCAACGTCACCGACCGCAAGGACTTCAGCGCCCCGAAGTACACGAACCTGGACCAGGAGGAGGCCGCGCGGGCTGCTGGCCTGGCGGCCAAGGGCCGCGACCTGACCCACACCGAACTCCAGTCCCTCAACGAGTTGTTGAGGGAGAACGGCAAGTCCGTGGAGTTCTCGAAGAACTTCTACGAGAAGCTCGGCCCGGAGAAGTCCCTCGCCTTCTTCGGCCAGCTCTCCACCGACACCTACGACCGCGGCAAGGTCGACAAGGAACGACTCAAGGACGTCCAGGAACTCCAGCGGAACCTGGGGCTCAATCTGGCCACCGCCTCCCATGACAAGGCGTTCACCGCCGAGTGGGGCCCGGAGCTGCGCAAACTGGGCACCGAGCGGATCCAGTTGGAGAAGTACGACTACAACAAGCCCTTCGGGTACCAGCTCCTCGGCGGCATCATGCGCTACGGGAACTACGACCCCAAGTTCCTGAACCCGATCGCCGAGCACGTGGCCCAGCTCCACCAGAAGGATTCCAGGCTGTTCGCCGAGAACAAGTCGATCAACGGCCCCTTCAAGAACCCGTTCAACCCCTCCGGCGTCAACGGCGCGGGCTACGACCCCATGACGGCCATGCTGGAGGCCCTTGGCAACAGCCCGGAGGCGGCCAAGCGCTTCTTCACCGACCCGCCGACCGCCTACAAGGAGGACGGTACCGTCGACAGCAAGGGAACGGCCGACCTCGGAAAGGCCAACAACGTCCCGATCGACAACTACCTCGATTACTTCGGCACCGAGAAGTGGGACGGCTTCGCCGACATCACCACGCACGACATGGGGGACATGAAGGAGTCCCTCAACCACATGCCCGACGCCCTGGGCAAGGCCCTGGAAGCCGCGACCCTCGGCTATCCGGCCGGCCAGCCGGACGGAAGCGTGGTGCGGGACGCGGAGAACGCCGACCTCATGCGCAAGGTCATGGAGAAGTACGGCTCCGACACGGGCCTGCTCAAGAACCAAGAAGCCCTGTCCGACAGCCTCGGGAACATGGGCGCCGGATACATCGACGACATCAACTGGGCCTTGGACCTGAACGACAAGGACAGCGTCTTCGCATCGGGCAGGGATACGGAAGGCCGCCTGGACTTCTCGGACAATACTCCCTATCCGGATGGACGAGACATTGCCAGGGACTTCCTCAGCGCCCTCGGACAACACCCCGATGCCTATGCGACGCTCGCGACGGCGGAGCAGGTCTACACACGCAGCGTGATGGAAAGCCAGGTGAGCCCGGAAGGCAAGATCGACACCGGTGGCACGAGGTCGGCACTCTTCGTGGGTTCCGAAGTGCAGGGCATGCTTGACAAGTCGCGTGCTGATCAAGTCGAGGCGGAGGGCCTCAAGGCTCACGAGGAGTACGAGAAGGCGGTCCAGAAACGCGCTGGACTCATTCAGTTCGGTGCGGCCATCGGTGTGACGGCGGGCGTCGCCTTCCTTCCCGCGACCGCGGCCGTGGGTACAGCCGCCGTTCTCATTCCGCTTGCGACGGAGACTGGTGGAATAGCGGTGGAGCAGGCCGTCGGTCAGGTCGTCGGGGAAATTTCCGGCAGCTCGATCGAAGAGCACAAGAAGAAGACCGAAGAACTCATCGGAGACGAGACTGAAGGAATATACAAGATTGGTGAAAGGAGGACTGAAGCGCCGATGATTTCTTTCCTGGACCTGCATGAAGATGAAATCAAGGAAGGGTTCCCGCAAGACCTCAAGGAATCGATGCAGAGCGGGTACAGCAGGGGGCAAGGGAAGGAGGATCAGCAGGGTAAGGGTCCGGAAACCGGCTGAAGTGGGTTGTCTTGTGTCGATAGTGCGGGAGGGTGGAATGAAAATTTCTGATACAAAAACGAGTAAGCTCTGTGCGGTGGTGGTAGGGCTTGCGCTGTTCGCCTTGACGGGCTGTAGTGCCGATGGTGACAGCAAGGATCAGGAAGAAGATTCTGTGGCAGCTGGACGTCTTTGTGGCGGAGTTCTCTCCAAGGAGGCAGGGAAGGCTCTTGAGTTGATCACCGATGTTTCTCGCTTCCGGCCGTCTGCTGATGAATCCACGGTCCGTGCTGCTGCCCGGGAGTTGGTCCGTGCCGGGGAGAGCTCCGTGACTGGATACGGAGACGTCTGTCGTATTTCTTCTCCCCTGGATGATTTTCAGGTGCGTTCCACTTGGCGATTGTCAAATGTTCTAGGAAAGCCCATGAGTCCCACTTCGAGATTTACGAAGCTGCCGATGGGTGTGGGGTCGGGTGCTGATTCCAATGCCGCTTTCTTGACCTTTGCTTGCTACAAGAAGGACGATCTCACGGTGACTCCTGATTACGTGACCATTGACGCTCTGATCGCGAGGAAGGAGGTGAATGCGAGGGATGATCTTCGCGCTCTGAAGGATGCTTATGCGACCTTGGTGCACTCGCTGGCCTTGGCCATGGCGAAGGAACTGGGCTGCAAGGACAACGGGGGTCTGAAGCCCAAGCCCTCGCTGACCCCGGCGTAGGGCCGGGGATTGGGCCCGGCCGGCCGAAGGCGTCATGCCTGGTCCCGACTGGGCACCAGGCTTATGCTCGGCGGATGGCCTTGGAATGGGAACAGGTGATCGTGCACGCGGTGGACCCGGCTGCCCTGGGGCAGTGGTGGGCCGAGGCGCTCGGTTGGGTCGTCGTCCACACCTCCGACGACGAGTTCGAGATCCGCCCCGCGCCGGATCGCCTGCCCGGCCTGGACTTCGTCCGGGTCGACGAGGCCAAGCGGGCCAAGAGCCGGTTGCACCTCGACTTCCGGCCCGACGACCAGGACGCCGAGGTGGCCCGTCTGGTGGCCCACGGCGCACGACGCGTCGACATCGGCCAGGGCGAGCAGTCGTGGGTGGTCCTGGCGGACCCCGAGGGGAACGAGTTCTGCGTCCTCGGTCAGCGGCGTCCGTAGACGGCAACGGTGGGGCCCGTTCGCCCCGTTCGCACGGGGGCCACCGTCATGTCCGGGTCCGGGACCCGACGCGGGTGAGGGCCGTGCCCGTCGAGGAACGGCGCCGACCAGCGCACCCGGAGACGGACAGGAGGGGAAGCCTCAGCCGAAGCCCGGGACGGTGGTGACCACCAGGTCGATCAGCTTGATGCCGACGAAGGGCAGGACGAGTCCGCCGAGGCCGTACACGGCCAGGTTGCGGCGGAGCAGGTCGTGTGCGGAGGCGGGCCGGTAGCGGACGCCCCGCAGGGCGAGCGGGATCAGCGCCACGATGATCAGGGCGTTGAAGATGATGGCCGAGGTGATCGCGGTCATGGGGCTGTGCAGGCCCATGACGTTCAGCTTTTCGAGTCCGGGGTGGACGCCGGTGAACATGGCGGGAATGATCGCGAAGTACTTCGCGACGTCGTTGGTGACCGAGAACGTAGTTAGTGCGCCCCGGGTGATCAGGAGTTGCTTGCCGATCTCGACGATCTCGATGAGCTTGGTCGGGTCGGAGTCCAGGTCGACCATGTTGCCCGCCTCCTTCGCCGCCGAGGTGCCGGTGTTCATGGCGACGCCGACGTCGGCCTGGGCGAGGGCGGGGGCGTCGTTGGTGCCGTCGCCGGTCATCGCGACCAGCTTGCCGCCGGCCTGCTCCTCCTTGATCAGGGCGAGTTTGTCCTCCGGGGTGGCCTCGGCCAGGTAGTCGTCGACCCCCGCCTCCTGGGCGATGGCCCGCGCGGTCAGCGGGTTGTCGCCGGTGACCATCACCGTGCGGATGCCCATGCGGCGCAGCTCCGCGAAGCGTTCCCGGATGCCGTCCTTCACCACGTCCTTGAGGTAGACGATCCCGAGCAGGTGCGGGGCGCGTCCGTCGTGGGCTGCGACCAGCAGCGGGGTGCCGCCCGCGGTCGAGATCCGGTCGCTCCAGACGCGGGCCTCGTCCGGGACCGTGCCGCCGTATCGTTGCACCCAGGCGATGACCTGCGCCGCGGCGCCCTTGCGGACGTGGTAGGAGCCGTCCGCCGCGGGCAGGTCGATCCCGCTCATCCGGGTCAGGGCGCTGAACCGCACGTACCGGGCGCGGGCCAACTCCTCGTGGGACGGGGCCCGTAGCCCGTACCGTTCCCGGGCGAGCGCCACCACCGAGCGGCCCTCGGGCGTCTCGTCGGCGAGGGAGGCCAGTTGCGCGGCGGTGACCAGCCGTGCCTCCTCGACGCCCGGCAGCGGGACGAAGTCGACGGCCTTGCGGTTGCCGAAGGTGATGGTTCCCGTCTTGTCCAGGAGCAGGGTGCCGATGTCTCCCGCGGCCTCGACCGCGCGGCCCGACATGGCCAGGACGTTGCGTCGCACGAGCCGGTCCATGCCCGCGATGCCGATCGCCGAGAGCAGCGCACCGATCGTCGTCGGGATCAGGGTGACGAGCAGGGCCACCAGGACCGTGGTGGACGGGACGGCACCGGCGTGCGAGGCCATGGGCTGGATGGTGACGACCACCAGCACGAAGACGACGGTGAGCGCGGCGAGCAGGATGTGCAGCGCGGTCTCGTTGGGGGTGCGTTGCCGCGTGGCGCCCTCGACCAGGGCGATCATCCGGTCCATGAAGGAGTGGCCGGGGCGTGAGGTGACCCGTACGACGATGCGGTCCGAGAGCACCGTCGTCCCGCCCGTCACCCCGGTGCGGTCGCCGCCGGCCTCCCGGATGACCGGGGCGGACTCGCCGGTGACGGCGGACTCGTCGACCGTGGCGACCCCGTCGACGACTTCCCCGTCCGCGGGCACCGGCTCGCCGGCCTCGACGAGCACGAAGTCGAAGGGCTTGAGGTCGGCGGTGGAGACCCGCTCCATCTCGGCGTTGCGCAGGTTCGTCCCGTACTGCCAGTGGCGGATGCGCAGCGCCGTCATGTCCGTCCGGGCCCTGCGCAGCGACTCGGCCTGGGCCTTGCCCCGGCCTTCCGCCACCGCTTCGGCGAGGTTGGCGAAGATCACCGTCAGCCAGAGCCAGACGCTGATCACCCAGGTGAACACGGAGGGGTCGAACACGGCCGAGAGGGTGGTGAGGGCGGAGCCGATGCCCACGACGAACAACACCGGGTTGCGTGCCAGGGACCGCGGGTGCAGCTTGCGCACCGCTTCCGGGAGGCACCTGACGAGTTGCACCGGGTCGAGCAGTCTGCCGCGGGGGGAACGGTGGTCCGGCGGGGTCGCAGGACGCTGCGGCGTCGTGACGGCAACGTTCGTGGGGGGCGACTGGGGTGCGCGGGTGTGCATCGCGGATGACCTTCTGCTGAGCCCGGCCCGGCCCGGCCCGCTCGGCGGGGCCGGGAGGGCTTGGCGGGCCGTCCCCGTGCGCTTCCCGGTGCGGGGGAGGCGGAGGGACGGTGGGCTGGGGGACGGAGGGTGGCGTCGTGCGGGGAGCGGGCGTGCGGGAGTCGCGCGGAAGCCTGGCGGAGGTGCCGTTCCGCCCGCCCGCGGCCGGGGCGCGCGAGCCCGCGGTGGTCCCCGCGGTCCGGTGGGCGACCGAGGAAAAGCTAGGCCACCCGGGCCCCGAATAGGCGTGGGATGACCCGAATTGACGCTGTCCTGACGGGCGGGGCCGACGCACCGTCAAGGCTTCGCCAAAGTGAGCTGACAGGACGTCAGGATCGGGTCAAGACGGTCGGATTCCACAGGGCCGCCCGGGGCGGGGAGCTGACGCGCCGTCGGGAACGCCGGGCGGCGGACCGACCGACCACCCCGGCCGGCTCGCCGCCACCGGGTCCGCGGCTTCGAGCCCGCTGATAGGTTCCTGCGATGAGCCGGCAACTGCCCGACGGCGGCATCGAGCTGTCACCCGACGAGATCGAAGCCCTCCCCGCCAGGTGGTCGTCCTGCTGGACCCCGGGCGAGGTCGCGCGCCGGCTGGCCGGGATCAGCACGCCCTGGTACGTGGCCGCGGGCTGGGCGCTGGACCTGTTCCGGGGCCGGCAGACGCGCGCTCACGGGGACATCGAGATCGCGGTTCCGGCCGCGCACTTCGCCGAGGTCCGCCACCGCTTCCCCGGACACGTCTTCGACGCGGTGGGCAGCGGCCGGATCTGGGAGGACGCCACGCCGGAGGAGTTGGCCGCCGTGCACCAGACGTGGCTCCGCGATCCGGCCACCGGAAACTACCTGCTCGACGTGTTCCGCGAACCGCACGAAGGCGACACCTGGATCTGTCGACGCGACGAGGGCATCCGGTTCCCCTACGGCGACATCGTCCATCGGACCCGTGAAGGCATCCCCTACCTGGCGCCCGAACTGGTCCTGCTGTTCAAGGCCAAGCACACCCGCCCGAAGGATCAGACGGACTTCGAGACGACCGTCCCGCACCTGGCCCCGGCCCGGCGCGAGACCCTGGCCGGGATGCTCAGCCGCCTGCACCCGGGACACCCCTGGATCGCGGCCCTGTAGCCGGCGTTCGACCGGAACCGGTCAGACCTGTTCGAAGTGGAACGCCTTGATGAAGCAGTCGCGGGGCTGGGCGAGGGCGAAGAGGACGCACTCCACGAGCGACTGCGCGGTGAGGGCGTCCTCGGCCCCACGCGGCGCGTTCTCCCACTCCTCGGAGAGCGGGTCGGGGTTGTCGAAGTCGGGCGGGTAGAGGGAGATCACCCGGACTCCCCGGGGCCTCAGGCGCCGGGAGAGGATCTCGGTGAACCCCGCCTGGGCGCTCTTGGCCGCGTAGAAGGCGTCGTGTGCGTCCGAGCGGTGGTGACCGGCCGTTCCGCAGGCGGAGACCATGGTCACCACGTCCGGCTTGTTCGAGTTGAGGAGGAGGGGGAGGAAGTTCTTCACGGTCAGGACGGTGCCGGTGGCGCCGGATGCGAGGGTGTCGACGATCTCGGCGTCGGAGGCGGAGGGAAGGTCCGGCCCTTCGAGGTAGCGGGAGCCGTTGTTGACCAGCACGTCGATGCGGTCGGTGTGCCGGGCGACGCCGGCCGCGAAGGCGCGGATCGAGGCCGGGTCCGTCAGGTCGCAGGCGAAGGCGTGGACCCGCTGGTGGCCCCGGCCGCGAATCTCGTCGCGGACCCGTTCGGCGGCGGTGAGGGCGCGCGCGGAGAGGAAGACCTCGGCGCCGAGGTCCGCGAGACGGACGGCCACGGTGCGTCCGAAGTCGCGGCCGGCTGCGGTGATGACCACGCGGTGGTCGTCGAATCTCATGTCGGTGTCCCGAAGCCGTGTCTGCCGGTGGGGGCTCAGGCGCCCAACCGCACCACGGACGCGGGCGTCCGCGGCGCCAGCCGGGCGGCCAGCGCCGCGTCGTAGCGGCGCAGCAGCAACCGCGCCACCTCCGGTGAGTCCCCCAGCACCCCGGCGACCAGATCGGCGCCCGCCTCGGCCGCGCCGCGCGCGATCCGGTCGGGAAGGAAACCGGGGGCCAGGACGTAGGGGGCCACCGCGATGCGGTGGACCCCCTCCGCCCGTAGGGCCCGCACCGCGTCCTCGGTGCGGGGAAGGGACGCGGAGGCGAACGCGGGCCGCACGGCGCACCAACCGGTGTGCCGCCACTCCCGCGCGATTTCTGCGATCACCGCGATCGCCTCCGGGTCTGTGGAGCCCGCCGACGCGAGGACGACCCCGGTCGTGGACTTGTCGCCGGGCCTGAGCCCGGCCTCGTACAGCCGTCTCTCCAGCACGGCCGTCAGCAGCGGTGACGGCCCCAGCACCTCGGCCCGGCGCACCCGCAGTCCGGGCGGCGCCTCCCGCAGGACCGCGGGGATGTCGGCCTTGGCGTGGAACGCCCGGGTCAGCAGCAGCGGTTGGGCGACGACCTCGCGCACGCCTTCGGCGGCCAGCGCGCCCAGCACGGAGCTGACCGTGGGCACGTTGAAGTCGAGGAAGCCGGTTTCCACCCGCAGTCCGGGCCGCTGCGCCCGTACGCGCTCCACCAGGGCGTGCACGGTCGCCGCGTGCCGCGGATCGCGGCTGCCGTGGGCGACGACGAGGAGGACGGGATCGGTCATGGGATCAGCTCTTCACCAACAGGCCGCGGCTGCGCAGCACCCACCGCTCCAGCGGACTGAAGATCAGCAGGTCGATCGCGATGCCGACGATCAGGATCAGCAGGATGGCCAGGAACACCATGGACATGCTGCTCGCGTTGCGGCCGTTCTCCAGGAGCTGTCCGAGCCCCACGCCCAACTCCGGAGAGGAGGCGATGATCTCCGCGGCCATCAGCGAACGCCAGGAGAACGCCCAGCCCTGCTTGAGGCCCGCGAGATAGCCGGGCAGCGCTGCCGGCATCACGATGTGCCAGGTGTGCCGGAGCCCCGTCGCGCCCAGGGTGCGCCCCGCGCGCAGGAACAGCGGGGGCACCTGGTCCACGCCGGAGACCAGCCCGTTCGCGATCGAGGGGACCGCACCGAGCAGGATGACGGCGAACATCATCTGGTCGTTGAGTCCGAGCCAGATCACCGCGGGCGGCACCCACGCCACCGACGGCAGCGACTGGAGGCCGGACAGGATCGGCCCGATCGCCGCCCGGACGAACCGGACCCGGGCGACCAGCAGGCCCAGCGGGGTGCCGATGGCGAGGGCGAACAGGAACCCGAGCAGACCCCGGGACACACTGGTCCAGATGAAGTCGAGCAGGGTGCCCTGTTCCCAGGAGGTGACCACCTCGTCCCACACCTCGGACGGCGCCGGCAGCTTGTAGCTGTCGGTGACCTCGGCCCACACCAGGACCTGCCACACCACCAGCACCAGTGCCACCGCCACCAGCGGCGGCAGCACCTTGCGCACCAGGGCCTGGCGCAGCGGGGTGCGGTTGGTCTGGACGGAGTCCAGGGCGTCCAGCCCCGCCTCCAGACCGGCGAGGTCGTGCGGGTCCGGCCGGTCCTTCCCGGCCTTGGCGACGGTCGTCGTGCCCTGTCCCGGGCCGGTGCCCGTGCCGTCCTGGTCGGCCGTGGTGTCAGTGCTGGCCATGGCGGCGGATCTCCCCACGCAGTTGTTCGGTGATCTCGACGGACAGTTCCGCGACGGCGCTGTCCTCGATGCGGCGCGGCTGCGGGATGTCCACGCGCCACTCGTGCGCCACCCGGCCCGGCCGGGAGGAGAGCAGCACGACCCGCTCGGCGAGCCGCACCGCCTCGCGGACGTTGTGCGTGACGAAGAGGACGGAGACCCTGGTCTCGCTCCAGATCCGGGTCAGCTCGTCATGCAGCACGTCCCGGGTGATGGCGTCGAGCGCGGCGAACGGCTCGTCCATCAGCAGCAGTTGGCTGTCCTGGGCCAGGGCGCGGGCCATGGCGACCCGCTGCCGCATGCCGCCGGACAGTTCGTGCACCCGCTTGCCGTGCGAGCCCTTCAGCCGGACCAGTTCCAGCAGTTCCTCGGCCCGTTCGCGGCGCTCCGACTTCGGCACGCCCCGCAGCTTCAGGGCGAGTTCGATGTTCTTGCCCGCGGTGAGCCAGGGGAACAGGGCGTGCTCCTGGAACATCAGGGCGGGGCGCCCGTCGGTGGTGATGGTGCCCGCGGAGGGCCGGTCCAGCCCTGCCACCAGGTTGAGCAGGGTCGACTTGCCGCAGCCGGAGGCCCCCAGAAGGGTGACGAACTCTCCCGGTGCGACATCAAGGCTGATGTCGTCCAGGACGAGCTGTGGCCCGGCGGGGCCGTCGAAGGACTTCGAGACGTGTGCGATGCGTGCCGCGGTCGTGGCCGCGTCAGTGCCGTCGGCGGCCTTGGCGAGCGTCGTGGCCATGGTCGTCACCTTCCTGGGGTCGTCGATCCGCTACTTGACGCCGAGTCCGGCGTCCTCGACCGCGGGCTCGCCCTCGGCCGCCAGGACCTTGTTCAGGGTCGACAGGTCGTAGATCCCCTTCAGGTCCGGCTTCTCCAGCAGCCCTGCCTTGACCGCGTACTCCGCCCCGGTCTTCAGCGTCGACGCCAGCGGGTCGTTGGTGAACTCGATCGACGGCCAGGCACTGTCGAGGACGTCCTCGGGCAGCGGCTTGCCGGACAGCGCCTTGAGCTTCTCGTTGGCGGTCTTCTTGGCCTCGTCGGGGTTGGCCTTGATCCACGCGTTGGTCTTCACCGTGCCGCGCAGCACCGCCTCCACCACGTCCGGGTGGGCGTCGAGGAACTTCTGCGACACGATCACATGGGTGATCACGAACTTCTTGTCCGGCCACAGGTCCGCCTCGTTGAGCAGCACCTTGCCGCCGAGGGCAACCAGCCGGGACGCGGTCGGCTCCGGGACCCAGGCCCCGTCTATGGAGCCCGACCGGTAGGCGTCCGGGGTGATCTTGTTGTCGGTGCGGACGACGTTGACGTCGCCCTTGCCGCTCTGCGGGTCGACCTTCCAGCCCCGTTCGGCGGCCCAGTTGAGCAGCGCCACGTCCTGGGTGTTGCCGAACTGCGGGGTCGCGATCTTCTTGCCCTCGACGTCGTCCAGAGTCTTGATCTTCTTCGGGTCGACCACGAGCTTCACCCCGCCGGAGGCCGAACCACCGACGATCCGCAGGTTGGAACCCTTGGACTTCACATAGCCGTTGATCGCCGGGTTGGGGCCGATCCAGCTGATGTCGACGGAGCCCGAGTTGAGGGCCTCGATCGCCGAGGGGCCGGCGTTGAACTGGGAGTACGAGGCCGTGGTGCCGCCCAGTTCCTTCTGGAACAGGCCGCGCTGGTCGCCGATGAGCGCGGTGGCGTGCGTCAGGTTCGGGAAGTAGCCGATCCGGACTCTGTCGGCGGAGAGCTTCTTGGCGCCGGCCGTCGGGGCCGTGTCGCCGTCCTTCTTGTCCTCGGCTTTGGAACCGTAGCCGCAGGCGGTGGCGGCGACCGCGAGGAGCGGCAGGGCGAGGGCGGCGGCCAGGCCGCGTCGTACGGTGGTGGAGCGGAGGCGTGCAGGCACGGGAGGTGTTCCCCTCGTCGGCCCGGCGGTCACGTACTCATGTCGTGGCCGGGAGATCGGCAGGTCTTCGTCTTGCTCGGCACAGCGGGTGGGGGGTGAGGGCGCGCAAGCGGTGCGCGTACGTCTTCACGCACATCGCCCGACACCGCCCTGCCCGCTGCCGAGCGCGCCGCTGCCGACCCGCCCTCCTTCCTTCGCGAACGTCGAGAAGACGTCCACTCCGGTCGTCCGTCTGTCGTCCATCAGCCGGTCCGCTCCCCCCGTGCGTGCATGGCTAGAAGTCCCACCCGTCGTCCTCGCCGGCGGCGTCGGTCCCGGCGGCCGGGGTGGTGGTCGAGGTGAACGACTCGCCGGCCATCCCCGCGGCCAGGGTCGTTCCGTCGGCCGGGTCGATCAGCAGGAACGACCCGGTGCGCCGGGAGTCGGCGTACGCGTCCACCGCGAGCGGTTCCGCGGTGCGCACCTTCACCCGGCCGATGTCGTTGGCGACCAGCCGGCCCGGCTCGCGGTGCTGGGAGAGGTCGTCCAGGGTGAGCCGGGACGGGATCTCCTTGACGATCGCCTTGACCGTGCGGGTGGTGTGCTTCAACAGCACCCGCTGGCCCACGACCAGCGGCGTGTCGGCCACGTGGCAGACCGTCGCCTCGATGTCCTGCGAGGTGGCGGGCGCGTCGACGGTCGGCACGATCAGGTCGCCGCGGGAGACGTCGACGTCGTCGGCGAGCAACACCGTCACCGACTGCGGGGTCCACGCCGCGTCCACCGGTTCGCCCAGCAGGTCGATCCCGGCGATCGTCGAGGTGCGCCCGGACGGCAGCACGGTGACCGACTCGCCCACCCGGAAGGTGCCGGCGGCTATCTGGCCCGCGTAGCCCCGGTAGTCGGGCAACTCGGCGGTCTGCGGCCGGATCACGTACTGCACCGGCAGCCGGGCGTGGCACTCCGCGAGGTCATGGCTGACCGGCACGGTCTCCAGGTGCTCCAGGACGGTCGGGCCGCCGTACCAGTCCATGTGGGCGGAGGGCTCCACCACGTTGTCCCCGGCGAGCGCGGAGATCGGGATGGCGGTCACCTCGGGCACGCCCAGCTCGGTGGCGTAGGCGGTGAACTCCTCGGCGATGTCCGCGAACACCTCCTCGGCGTACGCCACCAGGTCCATCTTGTTGACCGCGAGCACCACGTGCGGCACCCGCAGCAGGGCGGCGATCGCGGCGTGCCGACGGGTCTGCTCGACGACGCCGTTGCGGGCGTCCACCAGGATCACGGTCAGCTCGGCGGTGGAGGCCCCGGTCACCATGTTCCGGGTGTACTGCACGTGGCCCGGCGTGTCGGCCAGGATGAACCGGCGGCGCGGGGTGGCGAAGTAGCGGTACGCCACGTCGATGGTGATGCCCTGCTCCCGCTCGGCGCGCAGCCCGTCGGTGAGCAGCGCCAGGTCGGGGGTGTCCTGGCCGCGGTTGCGGGAGGCGTGCTCCACGGCCTCCAGCTGGTCGGCGAGGACCGACTTGGAGTCGTGCAGCAGCCGTCCCACCAGGGTGGACTTGCCGTCGTCCACCGAACCGGCGGTGGCGAAGCGCAGCAGGGTGGTGGCGGAGAGGCCGGCGAACTCGGCGGCCGTCGCGGTGCTGTTGGTCATGGCTAGAAGTACCCCTCGCGCTTGCGGTCTTCCATCGCGGCCTCGGACAGCTTGTCGTCGGCGCGGGTGGCCCCCCGCTCGGTCAGCCGGGACGCGGCGATCTCCGCGATCACGGCCTCCAGCGTGGTGGCGTCCGAGTCGACGGCACCGGTGCAGGACATGTCGCCCACCGTGCGGTAGCGCACCAGGCGCGTCTCGACGGGCTCGCCGGCCTTCGGGCCGCCCCAGTCGCCCGCGGTGAGCCACATGCCGGAGCGCGGGAACACCTCGCGCTCGTGCGCGAAGTAGATCTCCGGCAGCTCGATGGACTCCCGGGCGATGTACTGCCAGACGTCCAGTTCGGTCCAGTTGGAGAGCGGGAACACCCGCACGTGCTCGCCGGGGGCGTGCCGTCCGTTGTAGAGCTGCCACAGCTCGGGCCGCTGGCGGCGCGGGTCCCACTGGGAGAACTCGTCGCGCAGCGAGAACACCCGTTCCTTGGCGCGGGCCTTCTCCTCGTCGCGTCGCCCGCCGCCGAACACCGCGTCGAACCGGTGCTGTTGGATCGCCTCGGTGAGCGGCACGGTCTGGAGCGGGTTGCGGGTGCCGTCGGGCCGCTCGCGCAGCACGCCCCGGTCGATGTAGTCCTGCACCGAGGCGACGTGCAGCCGCAGGCCGTGCCGGGCCACCGCGCGGTCGCGGTAGTCGAGGACCTCGGGGAAGTTGTGTCCGGTGTCCACGTGCAGCAGCGTGAACGGGACGGGCGCGGGGGCGAACGCCTTCAGGGCCAGGTGCAGCATGACGATGGAGTCCTTGCCGCCGGAGAACAGGATCACCGGCCGCTCGAACTCGCCGGCCACCTCGCGGAAGATGTGGACGGCCTCGGACTCCAACGCGTCCAGGTGGGTCAGCGCGTAGGGGCTCCTGGCGCCCGGTGCGGAGTGCGGACGGAGCCCGTCGCCGTCGCGGGTGGTGGCGGTGGTCGCCGTCATGCCAGACCCCTCTCGGTGAGCAGCGCGTGCAGCGCCGCGGCGGACTCCTGGACGGTCTGGTCCTGCGACTCGATCCGCAGGTCCGGTGCGGTGGGCTCCTCGTAGGGGTCGTCGACGCCGGTCAGCCCGGATATCTCGCCGGCCGCCTGCTTGGCGTACAGGCCCTTCACGTCGCGCACCGCGCACACGTCCACCGGGGTGGCCACGTGCACCTCGACGTAGGCGGTGTCCGTCTTGGTGTGGCGCTCGCGCACCGCGATGCGGCTGTCGGCGTAGGGCGCGATCACCGGAACGAGGACGAGGACGCCGTTGCGGGCGAGGAGCTCGGCGACGAAGCCGATGCGCTGCACGTTGGTGTGGCGGTCGGCCCGGTCGAAGCCGAGGCCGGCGGAGAGGAACTCCCGGATCTCGTCGCCGTCGAGCACCTCGACCCGGTGGCCGTCGGCGCGCAGCCGTCCGGCCAGTTCGTACGCGATCGTCGTCTTGCCCGCGCTGGGCAGGCCCGTGAGCCAGACCGTGGCTCCGCTCACGTGAGTCTCCTCGGCATTCTCGGTTTCCTGGTGGGGGTGTCGGGGCGCGGTCATCCGTGCAGCCCGCATTCGGTCTTGCCCCGGCCGGCCCAACGGCCGGCGCGGGCGTCCTCGCCTTCGAGGACCCGGCGGGTGCAGGGGGCGCACCCCACGGAGGCGTAGCCGTCCATGAGCAACGGATTGGTGAGCACGCCGTGTTCGGCGACGTAGCGGTCCACGTCGTCCTGGGTCCAGCGGGCGATGGGGGAGACCTTGACCTTGAGGCGCTTGGCGTCCCAGCCGACGACCGGGGTGTTCGCCCGGGTGGGGGACTCGTCGCGGCGCAGTCCGGTCGCCCAGGCCTCGTAGCGGGTCAACCCCTGCTGGAGGGGGGCGAGCTTGCGCAGGGCGCAGCACCGGTCCGGGTCCCGGTCGTGCAGCCGCGGCCCGTACTGGGCGTCCTGCTCCGCCACGGTCTGACGGGGCGTCAGAGTGATGACGTTGACGTCCATCACGGCCTCGACGGCGTCCCGGGTCCCGATGGTCTCCGGGAAGTGGTAGCCGGTGTCGAGGAAGACCACGTCCACGCCGGGCAGGGCCCGGGAGGCGAGGTGGGCGACGACCGCGTCCTCCATCGAGGAGGTCACGCAGAAGCGGTCGCCGAAGGTGCCGGCCGCCCAGCCCACGATCTCCAGGGCGGACGCGTCCTCCAGTTCGCGTCCGGCCCGCTCGGCGAGGTCGCGGAGTTCGGCTGCACGGGCTTCGTCCGGGGCGCCCGGATGGTGGTCGTCCGAGGCGTGCGGTGCGGTGGTGTCGGTGGCGGTCATGTCGCGTCCCCTCCGATGTCCTGTCGCTGGAGCCCCCGGGTGAGCAACCCGAGGAACTTCAACTGAAAGGCTCGGTTGCAGGCCGCGCATTCCCAGGCCCCGTGGCCCTGTTCGTTCGGACGGAGGTCCTCGTCCCCGCAGTAGGGGCAGTGGAAGGGGGCGGCGCGCTCGCTCATGACAGCGCCTCCTCCGAGGCGCGCGCGACCCAGGCGGCGAAGCGCTCGCCGTCCTCGCGCTCGGCCTCGAAGCGGCGCACCACCCGCTCGACGTAGTCCGGCAGTTCGGCGGAGGTGACCTTCAGCCCGCGCACCTTGCGGCCGAAGCCGGCCTCCAGGCCGAGCGCGCCGCCGAGGTGCACCTGGTAGCCCTCGACCTGGTTGCCGTCGTCGTCGAGGACGAGCTGGCCCTTGAGGCCGATGTCCGCGACCTGGATGCGGGCGCAGGCGTTGGGGCAGCCGTTGAGGTTGATGGTGATCGGCTCGTCGAACTCCGGGAGGCGGCGCTCCAGTTCGTCGATGAGGGAGGAGGCGCGCGCCTTGGTCTCGACGATCGCCAGCTTGCAGTACTCGATGCCGGTGCAGGCCATCGTGCCACGGCGGAAGGGTGAGGGGGTGACCCGCAGGTCCAGGGCCTCCAGGGCGGCCACCACCGAGTCCACCTTGTCCTCGGTGATGTCGAGGACGATCATCTTCTGCTCGGCGGTGGTGCGCAGCCGGCCGCTGCCGTGGTCCTCGGCGATCTGGGCGATCTTGGTGAGGATGGTGCCGTCCACCCGGCCGACCCGGGGCGCGAAGCCGACGTAGTAGCGGCCGTCCTGCTGGCGGTGGACGCCGACGTGGTCGCGCCACTGCTGCACGGGCTGTTCGGGGGCGGGGCCGTCGGGCAGCTTGCGCAGCAGGTACTCGTCCTCCAGCACCTGACGGAACTTCTCCGGACCCCAGTCGGCGACCAGGAACTTCAGCCGGGCGCGGTTGCGCAGCCGGCGGAAGCCGTAGTCGCGGAAGATGGAGATGACGCCCTCGTAGACGTCGGGCACGTCGTCCAGGGAGACCCAGGCGCCCAGGCGCACGCCGAGCTTGGGGTTGGTGGAGAGTCCGCCGCCGACCCACAGGTCGAAGCCGGGGCCGAGTTCGGGGTGGTGCACCCCGACGAAGGCGATGTCGTTGATCTCGTGGGCGACGTCCAGCAGGGGCGAGCCGGAGACGGCGGACTTGAACTTGCGGGGCAGGTTGGAGAAGTCCTTGTTGCCGACGATCCGGCGGTAGATCTCGTCGATGGCCGGGGTGCCGTCGATGATCTCGTCCTCGGCGATGCCCGCGACGGGGGAGCCCAGGATCACGCGGGGGGTGTCACCGCAGGCTTCGGTGGTGGACAGGCCCACGCCCTCCAGCCGGCGCCAGATCTCGGGCACGTCCTCGATGCGGATCCAGTGGTACTGGACGTTCTGCCGGTCGGTGATGTCGGCGGTGCCGCGCGCGAACTCCTGGGAGATCTCGCCGATCACCCGCAGTTGTTCGGTGCTGAGCCGCCCGCCGTCGATGCGGACGCGCAGCATGAAGTACTTGTCGTCCAGTTCCTCCGGCGCCAGCACCGCGGTCTTGCCGCCGTCGATGCCGGGCTTGCGCTGGGTGTACAGACCCCACCAACGCATGCGGCCACGAAGGTCGTTGGGGTCGATCGAGTCGAACCCCGTACGGGAGTAGATCGTCTCAATGCGCGTCCGCACGTTGAGACCGTCGTCGTCCTTCTTGAACTGCTCGTTGCCGTTGAGCGGGGTGCGGTGGCCCTTGGCCCACTGGCCTTCGCCCCGGTGACGACCCACCTTGCGGCGGGCCGCGGCTGCGGCGGGCTTCTGCGGCGGCGTCGAAGCCGAGGAGACCATGGGAATACGTCCTTCGGACAGGCAGGGAAGCGGCTCTTACCTGCGCATACGGGAACAGCACGGAGGGTGCGGGCGTCCGTGCGCGGCACTGCGCAGTCAGGGGGGAGCGACGACCGCACCCCGGCGGGGTCCGATGGGGACGAAGCCGTTCGGCGGGGCGGAGGACGCTGAGGGGCTGGGGGGCGGCAGGGTGAAACGTGCGGCGGTGCTGAGGGCGGTCAGCGCGCCGGACAGATGGCGCTGGACACGCGAACGAGGTCGACGTGGCGTCGACTCACCAAGGCAATTCCAGCTGAAGACATGACGGAAGCGTGGCACGGGGGCGTCGGACCGGTCTAGCGTAATCCGACATGTGGACACCCTTGTCTCGCATCGCGAGACAAGGGTGTTCTTGGTCACAGCGGGGTGACAGGGGGGCGAAACGGTCGACGGGGGAGGGAACGCCCCGCCGTCCAGCGCCGTTTCAGCAGGGCCCGGCGCCCGGCCACGGCCCCGGGGTCGCCACCTCGGGCTCCTCGGCCACCGCGGTGTCGAAGAGGCGGAAGCCCCGCCGCAGGTAGTTGTCCATCGCGTGGACGCCGTCCTTGCTACAGGTGTGGAGCCACACCCGGCGGGTGGGCGGCAGGTCCGGCCAGCGGGACGCCAGGTCCCAGGCCCGGGCCGTGCCGAGGGTGAGCAGATGGCCCCCGATCCGGCGCCCCCGGAAGGCGGGCAGCAGACCGAAGTACACGATCTCCACCGCGCCCTCGCCCCCGGTCGCCAACTCCACGTACCCCGCCGGGGTGCCCCGGTCGTACGCCACCCAGGTCTCGGTGCCCGGCCGCTCCATCTGCTCCCGCCACGCGGCGTACGGCAGGGGGAGCCGGTCCGTCCAGCGGATGTCCCCGCCCACCGCGGTGTACAGGAACCGGCTGAACTCGGGGGAGGGGACCTCGGCCCGGACGATGCGGACGTCGCCCTCCGGCTCCTTGGCGGGGATCAGGTCGCCCGGCGAGGTCTGCTCCAGGGACCAGGTGGTCACGGTGATGCTCATGGGCCCAGGGTACGGAGTGCCCCGGGCCCGTCCGACCCTCGCCCGGCGGCCCCGTCCGCCCCCCGTCCCGCGCCCGGCGAGCGGACCTCCGGGGCCGTCGAATGGGGGAGCAGGTCGCAGCGGCGCTCCGGCAGCACCACCTCGACCGCCACGTCCTCCCGGAACCGGTAGGGGCGGTGGTGGAGCAGCCCGCCCAGGTACCGACGCATCCGGGAGACCTCGGCCCGCACCGTCACGGTCCTCCCGCCGTCCCCGAACACCGCCCGGGCCAGCTCCCCCGCGCTGCGGCCCGGGCGGTGCACCGCCAACAGGTACAGCAACTCGGCGTGCCGCGGCGTCAGCTCGTGCGTCCAGTCCCCGGAGCCGCCAAAGACCGTCACCTGCCAGCGCCGCGGCTCGGAGAGGTCCAAGCGCACCCGGGTGGCGGCCGGGTCCCCCGGTTCCGCCACCCTGATCAGCCACCCGTCCGGCAGCGGCTCCACCAGACAGTCGCCCAGCGAGGGCAGCCAGGCCCGGCCCTGCCCCAGCCCTCGGGGCAGGGCCACCCGGTCCACCGGCGCCATCCCCACCACCCCGGCGGTCCAGCCGTCCCGGTCCACCGCCAGGGCCCGCCCGCCGACCCGGGCCAGCACCGGCGCCGCCGCCGACCGCAGCCGGCCCAGGCCCGTCAGGTGCTCCTCGCGCAGCCCGGACTCCGCCAGCTTCGCCACCGAGGACACCAGCGCCAGGGTGGCCGGGTGCTGGGTCCCGTACGGCCCGCTCACCACCACCGCGCCCAACAGCCGGCCGTTGCGCGGGTCGGACACCGGTGCGCCCGCGCAGGTCCACGGGTGCTGGGCGCGGACGTAGTGCTCGGCCGAGTGGACCCGCACCGGTCGGCGGACCACCAGCGGGGTGCCCACCCCGTTGGTGGCGACGGCGGCCTCGCTCCAGTCCGCCCCCGGGGCGCACCCCAGCAGGTCCGCCTGGCGCAGCACCGACGGATGGCCCTCCCGCCACAGCACCCGACCCTCCGCGTCGCAGACGGTCAGGATCGACCGGGACTCGCCGGTCACCGGCCCGAGCACCTCGCGCAGCAGCGGCAGCACCCGGCCCAGCGGCGAGCGGCGGCGCCGGTCCGCCAACTGCTCCCCGCTCAGCAACTCCCCCCGGCAGTCCCGCTCCGGGTCGATGCCGTCGCGCACCGCCCGGGTCCAGGACTCCCCGATCACCGGCCGCGGCGCGGCCTGCGCCGGGCCGCCCCTCAGCGTCGCCTCGTGGACCTCCCGCAGCAGCCGCGCGGCCCGCTCCGGGTCCATGGCCGCCAGCCGCGCCCCCTCGATGGTCGACGGCATCACCACAAGCCCTCCCGTTCACGCACCGCCCGCGCGTACCGCACCCTTCACGGGTGCGTGCGCTTCCATGGTGCCCGGCGGGGTGAGCGCGCCGTTCGGCCGGGGTGCTGCAACCCCCTGCAACTCTGGCAGACGGCCGTGACGTGCTCAAAGCTGGGCGCGGCGCCGCACGTTCGGCGCCCGCTCCGCACCACGGGGCCGTAGCGGGGGTGGCGCCGTGTCGGCGCGGCACCACCCCCGCGACCTGCTCCTCAGCGCGGCTGCGGACGCGCCCGCTCCACCACCGACGCCAGGTCGAGGGTGGGGGCGAGGGTGCCGAAGGCGCCGCCCCAGTCGCGGGCGAGCCGCGAGGAGCAGAACACGTCCGCCACCGCGGGCGGCGCGAACCGCACCAACAGCGCCCCCTGGAGCACCAGCGCCATCCGCTCCACCACCCGCCGCGCCCGCGCCTCCAGGGCCCCCAGGTCGGCCAACTCCGCGAGCAGGTCCCGGATCGCCCGGTCCAGCCGGTCGTCGGCGCCCCGCGCCCGCCCCACCTCCACCAGGAACGCGTTGAGCGCCTCCGGCTCCCGTTGCAGGGCCCGCAGCACGTCCAGCGCCTGGACGTTGCCCGAGCCCTCCCAGATCGAGTTCAGCGGCGACTCCCGCAGCAGCCGCGGCATCCCGGACTCCTCGACGTACCCGTTGCCGCCCAGGCACTCCAGGGCCTCCGCCACCAGCGGGGTGCAGCGCTTGGTGACCCAGTACTTGGCGACCGGCACCGCGAGCCGCAGCAGCGCCCGCTCGGCCGCCGCACCGGGCGCCCCGGGGTCCTGCGCCGCGTCGTACGCCGCCGCGAGCCGCAGCCCCAGCACCGTCGCCGCCTCGGACTCCACCGCGAGGTCGGCGAGGACGTTGCGCATCAGCGGCTTGTCGACCAGCGGCCCGCCGAACGCCTCCCGGTAGGTGACGTGGTGCACCGCCTGGGCGACCGCCTGCCGCATCAGCGCCGCCGACCCGAGGACGCAGTCCAGCCGGGTCGCCGCCACCATCCCGATGATGGTGCGCACCCCGTGCCCCTCGTCCCCGACCCGGTGCGCCAGGGTGCCGTCGAACTCGACCTCCGCGGAGGCGTTGGACCTGTTGCCGAGCTTGTCCTTGAGCCGTTGGATCGCGAACGGGTTCCGCGTCCCGTCGGGCAGCACCCGGGGCACCAGGAAGCAGCTCAGCCCCTCGGGGGCCCGGGCCAGCACCAGGAACCCGTCGGACATCGGCGCCGAGCAGAACCACTTGTGCCCGGTCAGTTCGTACGCGCCCGGTTCGGCGAGCGGGCGGGCGACCGTCGCGTTGGACCGCACGTCGCTGCCGCCCTGCTTCTCCGTCATGGCCATGCCGAACAGGGCGCCGGCCTTCCGGTCCGCGGTCCGCAACTCCGGGTCGTAGGTGCGGGAGGTGAGCCGCGGCTCCCACACCCCGGCCAGGGCCGGTTCGGCGCGCAGCGCGGGCACCGCGGCGTGGGTCATCGACAACGGGCAGCCGTGCCCCGCCTCCACCTGCGACCACACCAGGAACCCGGCCGCACGCCGCACGTGCCCGCCCGGCGTCGTCCAGGCCGCCGTCAGCCCCGCCCCGACCCCCTTGCCCAACAGCCGGTGCCAGGCGGGGTGGAACTCCACCTCGTCGACCCGGTGGCCGTAGCGGTCGTGGGTCCGCAACCGCGGCGGGTTCTCGTTCGCCAGCGCCCCCCACCGCTGCACCTGCGCCGAGCCCGCGGCCCGCCCGAGCAACGACAGCTCCGCGGTCGCCTCCGGCAGCAGCGCGGGGTCGAGGTGGCGACCGACGGCCTCCCAAAGTGCCAGGTCACCGGCGAAAACGTCATACCCGGTCAAGGGTGGGGGCTGGTTGGTCACGGTGTGAGTGCGCGCTGCCATGCCGCTACGGTAAGGAGGTGCACGAGGCGAACGAAACACCTGATCGGCCAGCCGGCCGTCTCCATCGGGCCAAAGCCCTGTACCGGGACGTCTCCAAGCGCAGGACCACGTGGCTCCTGCTCAAGGACACGGTCAACTCGTGCATCGAGTACCGGATCCTGGGCCTCGCCGCCGAGGCCGCCTTCTTCACCCTGCTGTCCGTGCCGCCGCTGCTGCTCAGCCTGGTGGGACTGCTCGGGTACGTGGACTCCTGGACCGGTGCCTCCACCATCGCCAGTCTGGAGTCCAACCTCCTGGAGGCGTCCCGCACCGTCCTGTCCGACCGGGGCGTCAGCGAGATCGCCCGGCCGATCCTCGACGACGTGATGGAGGGCGGCCGGCCCGACGTCATCTCCCTCGGCTTCCTGTTCGCCCTCTGGTCCGGCTCCCGCGCGGTGAACGTCTTCATCGACACCATCACCGTGATGTACGGGCTCGACGGCGCCCGGGGCATCGTCAAGACCCGGCTGCTGGCCTTCCTGCTGTTCATCGTGGCGCTGCTGATCGGCTCGATCGCGCTGCCGCTGCTGGTGGCCGGCCCCGACGCGGTGGTGAAGGTGGTGCCCTGGTCCACCACGGTCGTCCAAGTGCTCTACTGGCCCGTGGTGATCGTGCTGTCCGTCGCCTTCCTGACCACGCTCTACCACGTGTCGGTGCCGGTGCGCTCCCCCTGGGTGGAGGACGTGCCCGGGGCCCTGGTCGCCCTCGGCATGTGGGTGCTCGGCAGCTTCCTGCTCCGCATCTACCTCACCAACACCGTCGAGGGCCCCACCATCTACGGCTCCCTCGCCGCGCCCGTCGCCGTGCTCCTGTGGATCGGCGTCTCCGCCTTCGCGGTCCTCGTCGGGGCCGCGGTGAACGCGGCCATCGACCGGGTCTGGCCCTCCGTCGCCACCGCCGCCGCCCGCGCCGCCCAGGAGCGGGCCAAGCAGGAGCAGATCGCCGAGTACGTGGCCCGGGCCGCCGCCTGGCGCCGCCACGGCGGCGAACAGTACTCCGTCTTCCCCGACCTGCCCGGCACCGGCCACGAGGTCGTCGACCCCACCGGCTACTCCGACGACGCGGACTACGCCGACTACTCCGACGACCCCGAGATGCCGTCCGAGTTCCCCGAGCGGTGGTCCAAGTTCCTGCCGCCCGAGGACGTCGGCTCCCGCCTGCTCACCCCCCTGCGGCGCCCCGCGGACAGCGTCCCGCCCCTGCCGCCGCACCCCGACGACCCCACCGCCGGCGACCCGCGCCACCGAGGCGGCCACGGGCGTTGAGCACGACCCTCCCCGGCCCGCCGGAGCGCACCGGGTACGCGGAACGACCCGCCCGGGTGCCCGGCGCGGCGCTCTGGAGCAGCGGCCCCTCGCCCGGCGGCGGGACGGTCCTGCCCGACGGGTGCATGGACCTGATGTGGAGCGCGGGCCGGCTGTGGGTGGCCGGCCCCGACACCCGCCCGCACCGCCCGGACCGCACCGCCCCCTACGCCGGGGTGCGGTTCGCCCCCGGCACCGCGCACCCCGTGCTCGGGGTGCCCGCCCGGGCGCTGCGCGACCAGCGGGTGGAGCTGGCCGACCTCTGGCCCGCCCGCACCGTCCGCGCCCTGGCCGACCGGATCGCCGCGGCCCCCGACCCGGTGGCCGCCCTGGACGCCGTCGCCCTCGGACTCCGGGCGGCCGGCGGCCCCGACGATCCCCGGGTGGCCCGGATCGTGGCCGGGCTGCGCGCCGGCCGCAGCGTGGGCGCGGTCGCCGACGAGGTCGGCCTCGGCGCCCGGGCGCTGCACCGCAGGTCCCTGGAGGTCTTCGGCTACGGGCCCAAGACCCTGGCCCGGGTGCTGCGCTTCCAACGGGCACTCGCCCTGGTCCGGGCCGGCACTGCCCGCACGGACGCGGCCCTGGCCGCCGGGTACGCGGACCAGGCACACCTGGCCCGGGAGACCCGTGCGCTGGCCGGCACCACCCTCGGCCGGCTCGTCCCCGGGCCCGCGCCGGACGGTCAGGCGAGCGGCGCGAACAGGTCCACCCCGTTGCCGTCCGGGTCGGCGACCAGCGCGTACCGCTGACCCCAGGGCGCGTCCCAGGGGGCGCGCACGCCCCGGTAACCGGCCGCGAGCAGCGCGGCATAGGTGTCGTCGACGCCCCGCGCACCGCCCTCGCAGAGGAAGGCGAGGCCCACCCGCCCCTCCGGGACCCCGTGCCACTCGGGCAGGAATCCGCGGATGGTTTCCTCGGTGTCGAGGGCGAACCGCAGCCCCCCGGGCAGCTCCGCCTCCGCGTGCGGCAGTTCCTCGGACCCCGCGGGGAAGTCCAGACCGAGGCGACGGTAGAAGGCCACGGACGCCGCCATGTCGGAGACGACCACACTCACCAGATCGAATCGTGCGTTCATGCGGCGAGAGTAGGGGCACCCCGCTCCTACGGTCTTGAAGGAATCGGACAGCCGGGCGACCCCCGCCCGGGTGGCTCGGGGCGGCCGGTTGGTCCACCCTGGAGGTCCGCCCCGGCACCGCGCGGGGCTGGTGGGACGAAAGGGGAGCCGGGTGCCAGCGGTATCGGACCCGCAGGTCAGCACCGTCCACGGGACGGTGCGCGGACGCCGTGCGACCGTGGCCGGGCGGCCGATCGCCGTCTTCAAGGGCGTCCCCTACGCCGCGCCCCCGCAGGGCCCCCACCGCTTCCGGCCGCCCCGGCCCCCCGAGCGCTGGGACGGCGTCCGGGACGCCGCCGACTTCGGCCCCACCCCGCCCAAGCCCCCCTACAGCGAGCCCTTCGCCCGCATCCTCGCCGACCCGGCCCTCCCCGGTGACGACTGGCTCACCGTGAACGTCTGGACCCCGGACCCCGCCCTGGCGGCCCGGCTGCCGGTCGCGGTGTGGGTGCACGGCGGCTCCCTCACCCGCGGGTCCTCGGCGCTCCCGGTGTACGACGGGCGGGCCTTCGCCCGCGACGGGGTGGTCCTGGTCTCCTTCAACTACCGCCTGGGCGTCGAAGGGTACGGACTCTTCCCGGACGCCCCGCCCAACGCCGGACTGCGCGATCAACTCGCCGCCCTGGAATGGGTGCGCGACAACATCGCCGCGTTCGGCGGCGACCCGGACCGGGTGACCGTCTTCGGCGAGTCCGCGGGCGCCATCAGCATCGGGGTGCTGCTGGCGAGCCCCCGCGCCCGCGGACTGTTCCACCGCGCGGTGCTCCAGAGCGGGCCCCCGCAGACCGTGGAACGGGACCGGGCCCGCCGCATGGTGCGCCGGATGGCCGCCCGGATGAAGGTCCCCGCCACCGCGGAGGCGTTCGCCCGGGTCGACCCCGCCGCACTGCTCGCCGCCCAACGGGAGGCCGGCCGCCGCTCCAGCCCCCTGCTCGGCGGCGCCGCCTTCGGCGTGGTCGTGGACGGGGACCTGGTGCCCGAGGACCCGATGACCGCCCTCACCCGCGGCGACGGTGCGGCGGGCATCGACCTGCTGATGGGGTGGACCGCCCAGGAACACCTGCTGTGGCTCGGCCCCAGCGGCCTCGCCGAGCAGTTCGACCGGCTCGGCCCCCTCGCCCTGGCCTGGGCGAAGGCCCGCTGCCGGGGCGGGCCGGGAGTGGTCCGCGGCTACCGCTCCCTGCTGCCCGGGGCGGGCGCCGCCGAGGTGGTCGGCCAGGTCGTCACCGACCACTTGCTGAGACGCCCCGTCCACCGGCTGGCGGAAGTCCGTCGGCTCGCCGCTCCGGGCGCCCGCACCCACCTCTACGAGTTCGCCTGGCCGTCCGGGGTGCCCGGACTCGGGGCCTGCCACGCACTGGAGTTGGGCTTCGTCTTCGACACGGTCGACGTACCGGAGGCCGCCCAGCTCACCGGGGCCGGCGCACCGCGCTGGCTCGCCCGGGAGATGCACGGGGCCTGGGTGCGCTTCATCACCCACGGAGACCCCGGGTGGCCCGCCTGGGACGCCCGGCACCCGGTGCGCCGCTTCGGCCCCGAGCCCGGCGGCACGGTGCTCCACGGCCCCCGGGACCGGGCGTTCGCCCTCTGGGAGCAGGAACCCGGCCCCGGCGAACCCGCCCTCGCACCGACCGCCACCGGCTGAGCCCGGACCCGCTCCGCCTGCGGACCTACGTCCCGCGGCCCCGGGGGCACGTCGAACCGCCACCGGCGGGGGCATACGGTGGAGGACCGGACGCACGCACCGAGAGCGGCGGGACCCGACACCCGGGCCCCGCCGGAGACACCCTCCGCGGCCGGGGAGCGAGGAGACACACGATGGGCACCACGGGCACCGGCACCGCGGACGGCACGGTACGCCGCACCGAACTGGTCGAGGACCTGATGGAACGCTTCCCGCACGTCCCGCGGGAAGCGGTCATCAAGGAGGACCTGCTGCGCGGGGGCATGGCCTTCGACGAGTCCGCCCTCAGCGACACCGCCAACGAGGCGACCGGTGACGTCAAGCCCAAGTCGTACTTCATCTTCTCCTTCGACCACGGCACCCTGCCCGAACTGGGCGCCGCCGCGCTGCGCCGCCCGCCCGAGGAGATCGTCCTCACCGGCGGCCCCTACGACCTGCGCCGCACGGTGGTGTCGGTCCGGGTCAACCCGTCCTCCCCGTACCGGGTGGCCGCCGACGACGAGGGCATGCTGGGGCTGTACCTCGACGGACACCGGATCTCCGACGTCGGACTGCCCCCCATGCCGGACTACTACCGGCACGCCCTGGCCGGCGGGAAGTCGGTGATGGAGGTCGCCCCGACCATCCAGTGGGGCTACCTCATCTACCTGACGGTCTTCCGAGTCTGCCAGTACTTCGGCGCCAAGGAGGAGTGCCAGTACTGCGACATCAACCACAACTGGCGCCAGCACAAGGCCGCCGGCCGTCCCTACACCGGCGTCAAGGACGTGGCGGAGGTGCTGGAGGCCCTGGAGATCATCGACACCTACGACACGGCCCGCACCTCCACCGCCTACACCCTCACCGGCGGAGCCGTCACCTCCAAGGTCGCCGGCCGCGACGAGGCGGACTTCTACGGCCACTACGCCAAGGCCATCGAGGAGCGCTTCCCCGGCCGCTGGATCGGCAAGGTCGTCGCCCAGGCGCTGCCCAAGGACGACGTCCAGCGCTTCAAGGACTACGGGGTGCAGATCTACCACCCCAACTACGAGGTGTGGGACCGGCGGCTGTTCGAGCTCTACTGCCCCGGCAAGGAGAGGTACGTGGGCCGCGACGAGTGGCACCGCCGCATCCTGGACTCCGCGGACGTGTTCGGCGCCCGCAACGTCATCCCGAACTTCGTCGCCGGCGTCGAGATGGCGGAGCCCTTCGGCTTCACCACCGTCGACGAGGCCATCGCCTCCACCACCGAGGGCCTGCGGTTCTTCATGTCGCACGGCATCACGCCCCGCTTCACCACCTGGTGCCCCGAGCCCACCACCCCGCTCGGCAAGGCCAACCCGCAGGGCGCCCCGCTGGAGTACCACATCCGTCTGCTGGAGTCCTACCGCGCGACGATGGACGAGTTCGGCCTGACCTCGCCCCCCGGCTACGGCCCCGCCGGGCCCGGCCGGGCGGTGTTCTCGGTCAGCTCCTTCATGGACAGCCTCGCCCCGCAGGAGGCGGCGGAGGAGGGCTGAGCCCGTGCGCCGGACCGCCCCGGTCCCCGCGCGGGGACCGGGGCGGTGCTCAGCAGCGTTCGCCGTACTTCACGGCGTCCAGCGCGATCGGCTGCCCCGTGAACGGCGTGCCCGCCTTCGGCCGCTGGGCGCACACCTTCCAGTTGGACTCCACGATCACCTTGCGGCCCTCGCCGGTCGCGTCCTTGACGGACAGGCTGGTGGAACTGTCCAGCGACTGCCGCGCGGCCCGCACCGAGGTGCCCACGAAGTCCGGCAGGGCGTCCTCGGTGCGCGGGGGCGCCCCGTCCTCGCCCGGACACCGCTCCGCCAGCTTCACCGCGGCGAAGTCGACCTTCGTCCTCGTGGGGTGGGTGCCCGGCTTCGGGGTCTGCCCGCACACCTTCCAGTTGCGGTCCATCGCCTGGAGCCGCCCGCGCCCCAGCGCGTCGTGCGACTCAAGCCGCCGGAAGCCGGCCTCCCGGGCCTCGTCCTGCGCGTACTGGAGGCCCTTGCCCGTCAGATCGGGCAGCTTCGCGGTCTCCTCCTCGGCGGCGCCGCAGCCCGACAGGGCGGTCAGCCCCACGGTGAGCAGCACGGCGACGACACGACGGTGCACGGTTCCCCCCGGTGCGTGGTGGTTGTCCCCCTTGCCCCCCATGATGCGTCAACGGGGCGGCGCGCGGAGCGGAGTTGACCCTCCCGTGATCTACCGGCCGGAGCCGGTGCGCGGTCCGGACGGGACGTCGGCGGGGCGGCTGGGGTAGCGGCGGACGGAGCCGACGATCAGCAGGCCGGCCGCCACCCCGAGGCCGGTGGCGGTCACCGCCACCCCGGTGCCGTCGTGGGCGGAGACCGCCCAGCCGCCGACGGCCCCGGCGAGGGCGATGCCGACGTAGAGCCCACTGGTGTTGAGCGCCACGGCCTCCGCCTCCGCGCCCCGGGCCAGCGCCAGGGCACGGGTGTTCATCGGCGGGTTGAACCCCCAGCCGGCGAAGCCCCAGCCGGCCAGGAAGAGCAGCACCACCCAGACCGGGGCCTCGTCGGTCAGTAGACCGGTCACGGCGAGCGCGGCCGTGGCCGCCACCGACCCGCCGAAGGCCGCCACCAGCGTGCGGTCCGCGCCCCACCGGTCCGTGAGCCGTCCGCAGAGGAAGGAGCCGAGGGCGCCGAACACCCCGATGACGGCGATGAACAGGGCGAGCACCGCCCCGGTGCGGCCGGTCAGGTCCCGGGTGAGCGGGGCGATGTAGGTGTACGTCATCAGCCCGCTGGAGGCGCCCAGCACGGTGCCGGCCACCCCGAGCAGCACCGCGGGGCGGGTGAGGACGCGCACCTGTCGACCGACTCCGATCCCGGGCGCGCCCGGGAGGTCGGGCAGCAGCCGCCAGGAGGCGAGGGCCACGGCGAGGCCGAGCAGGGCGACGGCGACGAAGGTGGAGCGCCAGCCGAAGGCGGCGGAGAGCAGGGTGCCGGCCGGCACGCCGACGAAGAGGGAGACGGTCAGCCCCGCGGCCACCGTGCCCATGGCCCGTCCCACCCGCTCCGGCGCGGCGGCCCGCCCGGCCGTCGCGAAGACCGCGGGGGTGATGCCGGCGGCGATCAACGCGGTCAGCACGCGCAGCGCCATCAGGGTCGGGTGGTCGGGGGCGAGCGCGGTGAGCACGTTGGTGAGGGCGAAGAGGACCAGCCCGCCCACGATCACCGGTTTCCGGGGCAGCCGCGCGGTGGCGACCGCCAACGGCGGCGCGGCCAGGGCGTAGGTCACCGAGAACACGGTGACCAGCTGTCCGGCGGCGGCGGTGCTGACGTCGAGTCCGGAGGCGATCTCGGGCAGCACGCCCGCGACGACGAAGTCGTCGGTGCCGATCACGAACGTCGTCAGCAGCAGACACACGAGCCAGCCCGCCCCGCGTGGCCGGGGCGTTTCCTTCACGTCGGTAACCATGGCGGGACGGTAGGACCTTGACACCGGTGTCAAGGTCAACCCCGCGGGGTCGACCGGGGCCGCGCTCCGCCCGGGGCGCCCTCGGCGTCCGGCCCGCCAAGGACGTCGCGGGCGAAGCTCGGCCTACCGGGCTTCGCCGGGCGGCGGGGGTCCGAGGGACGCCTCCACCTCCGCCCGGTGCCGGACCAGCCGGTCCCGTAGTTCCCGGAGCCGCGAGATCCGGTCGTCCAGCGACTCCAGCCGGTGCCGCACGGTGTCCAGTTCCCCGCTGCACCGCGGTCCGTCGGTCAACGGGCGCTCCAGGCAGCCGCGTTCCAGGTAGTGGCGGACGTCCTCGGTGGTGAGTCCGGTGTCGAGCAACTCCTTGATGTTGCGGGCCCGCACCAGGGCGGCCCCGTCGTACTCCCGGTACCCGTTGTCGTTGCGGGCGGGCACCAGCAACCCCTGCTGCTCGTAGTAGCGCAGGGAGCGGGGGCTGGCCCCGATGTGCTCCGCGAGTTCCCCGATGCGCATCTTCCTCCTCCGTCCGGTGCCAGGATCCCACCCCGGCCGGCAGGCGCCCGGCCGAGGGGCGTCGCCGACAAATGGGTGGCGGACGGTCACGCGGCGGGACTACCCTTCGGACGTTCCGTCGGAAGGGCGCCGCGTCGTGCCCGCGCCGGCGGCGGTTCGTCGGTTCGTCGAGGTGGAGCAGGAGGTGAGGACAGTGGTGACGGTCATGGTCACGGGCGCTGCCCGCACGCAGGAGTTCGTCCTCCCCATTCCCGTGGTCTCCGGCTGACACCCAATCCGTCCGCGCGCAGCGCGCCGCCGGGGCCACCCTCCGAAGGGTTTCCCCGCTTTGTCCAGCAATCCGCTCGACCCCTCCGCCGGTCCGTCCGGCCCTTCCGCATCCTCCGACGGCCGTGCCGACGCCGTCCACGCCGCCCTCGCCCCGTACGGCTGGGACCGGGACTGGGCAGACGCGTTCGCCCCGTACGCCGCCCGCGGCCTGGTGCCCGGCCGGGTCGCCCGGGTGGACCGCGGACTGTGCGACGTCCTCGCGCCCGAGGGCACGGTGCGCGCCGACACCGAGTTCGTCGTGCCCCGTGACCCGATGAAGGTCGTCTGCACCGGCGACTGGGTCGCCGTCGACCCGGCCGGCGGCGATCCGCGGTACGTGCGGACCCTGTTGCCGCGCCGCACCGCCTTCGTCCGCTCCACCTCCTCCAAACGGTCCGAGGGCCAGATCCTCGCCGCCAACGTGGACACCGTCCTCATCGCGGTGTCCCTCGCGGTGGAACTCGACCTCGGCCGGATCGAACGGCTCCTCGCCCTCGGCTGGGAGTCCGGGGCACGGCCCGTCGTGGTCCTCACCAAGGCCGACCTCGTCCCCGACCCGGTGACCCTCGCCCATCTCGTCCGGGACGCGGAGACCAGCGCACCGGGCGTGCCCGTGCTCCCGGTCAGCGCCACCACCGGTCAGGGGCTGGACGTGCTCGCCGCCGTGGTCGCCGGCGGCACCGGCGTGCTGCTCGGCCAGTCCGGGGCGGGCAAGTCCACCCTGGCCAACGCCCTGCTCGGGACCGAGGCCCAAGCGGTCCAGGCCGCTCGGGACGTCGACGGCAAGGGACGCCACACCACCACAACCCGCAACCTGCTGGTGCTCCCCGGGGGCGGCACCCTCATCGACACCCCGGGGCTGCGCGGCGTGGGGCTCTGGGACGCCGGGAGCGGGGTCGACCAGGTCTTCTCCGAGATCGAGGAGCTGGCCCGCGACTGCCGTTTCCACGACTGCGCCCACCAGTCCGAACCGGGCTGCGCGGTGCAGGCCGCGGTGGACGAGGGGGCGCTGCCCGAACGGCGCCTCGACAGCTTCCGCAAGCTCCAGCGCGAGAACCGGTACATCGTCGCCAAGACCGATGCCCGAGCCCGGGTCGAGATGCGCCGCGAGGGCCGGCGCCGGGGGATGATCGGCCGGGCCGCCCAGCAGGTCAAGCGCGAGGGCCGCGGCTGACCGCGGTGCCGAGCGGCCCGGCGCATCGGCGCCGGGCCGCTCGGGCGCCGTGTCGGATTCCTGCCAGCCCCTGGGCGGGCCGCCCGGGACAATGGACGGGTGACGGAACGACGCACGAGCACCCCGACCCCGCCCCGACCGACCGCCGAACCGCTGTGGACCACGGTGGACGGTCCGCTGGGCACGCTGCTGCTGACCGCCGACGAGGACGGCGCACTGACCTCCCTGTCCGTTCCCGGACAACGCGGCGGCCGGCCCCCGGGCCCGGCTCCCCGGCGCGCCGAGGAGCCGTTCCGGGCGGCCCGCGAGCAGCTCGGCGCCTACTTCGCGGGGGAACTCACCGCCTTCTCGCTCCCGCTGCGCCCCTCCGGCACCGAGTTCCGACACCGCGTCTGGGACGCCCTCGACGCCGTCCCGTACGGGGCCACCACCACCTACGGGCGGATCGCCGCCGAGATCGGGGCCTCCCGGGCGGCGGTCCGCGCGGTGGGCGGCGCGATCGGCGCCAACCCGTTGCTGGTGCTGCGCCCCTGCCACCGGGTGATCGGCGCGGACGGCTCCCTCACCGGCTACGCGGGCGGCCTCGACCGCAAGACCCGTCTGCTCGCCCTCGAAGGAGCCCTGCCCGGCGACTGACGCACCCCGCCGGCCCGCTGCTCCGTACGGGTGGGGCCGGCGGCACGAAGGGCGCTCAGCCCCACACCAGCACCCCCAGCCAGGCCGCGATCACCAGCAGGCAGGCGAACCACTCCACGAGCACGTTCCAGCCGCCCAGCCGCAACACGGTCCGGGTGGAGGCCAGGGCCTCGCCGCGGCCGCCGAGCCGGATCCGCTCCCCGAGGTAGATCCCCGCCAGGAAGCCCGGCACCGCGCCCACCACGGGCACCAGGCAGAACCCCAGCAACGAGCCCGCGCCCGCGTACCCGGCCAGCCGCCGGGTGGCGGCGGTGTGCCGCAGCCGGCGGGGCGGCAGCAGCCAGCGCACCGTCTGGGCCACCAACAGCGCCGCGGTCGCCCCGACCAGCACGGCCCAGGCCACGGTGCGGGTGTCCTGCACCGCCCACCAGGCCAGCCCCGCCCACACCAGCCACGCCCCGGGCACCCCCGGGACCATCACCCCGCAGAGCCCGAACAGCAGCACCAGGCCGACCAGCAGGAGTTCCCACGCTCCCATCCGCCCAGCGTGCCGGAGGGCGCGCCGGCGCGCCCGGCGGGGCGTTCAGCGGGGGCGGCCCACCCAGCCGTGCTCCCGGGCGTGCCAGCCGAGCTGGAGCCGGGTGGTCACCCCGGCGCGTTCCATCAGCCCCCGCACCCGTCGCTGCACGGTGCGCAGACCGAGGTCGAGCTGCTTGGCCACGCTGGCGTCGGTCAGCCCGGCCAGCAGCAGGGACAGGATCGCCAGGTCGGTCCCGTCCGGCGTCTCCGGCACGGACGCTCCCTCGGGCTCGTGCGGGGCCCCTCCCAGGTGCAGGGGCCGGGCGTGCCGCCACACCGTGGCGAAGAGGCCGTACAGGGACTCCAGCAGGGCGCAGTCGTGCACGACGAGCGCCGAGGGCTCGTCGGCGTGCTCCGACAGCGGCACCATCGCCAGCGAGCGGTCCGCGATCAGCAGCCTGGTGGGCACCCGCTCGGCGACCCGCACCTCCTCGGCGCGGCCGAAGGCGGCGCTCACGTCCCGCACTCCGGTGGGCCGGGTCAGCACCTCGTGCTCGACCACCACCCGGTAGGCCACCCCGCGGTCGGCGGCCCGCGCCCGGGTCCCCTCCTCCGCGTCCGCACCGGCGATCGGGCCGTCGGTCACCAGGGCGCAGACCTCCTCGACCGCACCGAGTTGGAGTTGCAGGAACCGTTGTGTCACGGCCGCACGGCCGGTGACCACCTCGACCAGCTCGTGCACGCCGGGCTCGCTCCTGCGCGCCCGGTACTCCCGGGCGAGCAGCGCGGCCGAGGACTCGGCCCGTTCGAGTTCGTGCCGCCGTCGTGTCACCAGGGCGCCGAGCGCCACGTCGGGGGGTGCGGCCACCCAGCGTCCGGGGCGCCCGGACGTCTGCGCGGCCAGTCCGTGCCGCTCCAGGTGCCGCAGCGCCCGTTCGGTGGCCACCTCGCCGAGCGGGAGCCTGCGGGCCAGGTCGAGGACGTCGGCGGCGCCCAGGGAGACCAGGGCGCGGTAGGCCGCTTCATGGGTTTCGTCCAGCCCCAGCGCGGACAACATCTGACGGCTTCCTCCCCGTGCGTTCACCGTTGCCGCCCATCATCCCCGCACCCCCCGCCCTGACGGCAAGGTGCGGGCGACCGGTCCGGGGCGCTCGGCCTCGGCCGGACGCGCTCCACCGGCAGGAGGGGCGGACTTCGGCCAACTTGCAGGGGCGGACCCAGCCGCACCGCACGGGCGAGAGGGAAGGGGGGCACACCTGTGGGCACATGGTCACGGGTCCGCCCCGGGGCCGAGCGTACCGTCCTGACCTGGGGAGATCGCCATCGGGGCGGTGTCGCACCGGAACCTGCTCCGGTGCGTGGCTCGCTTTGTCGATTCATCTCCTTCCGGGTCGGCTGATTTTCTGAGTGACCGTTTTCGGGCGCGGCCGGCCGTGGACAATGTCGGCATGAGCCAGCAGGGGGAGCGGACGTCGGCCCGCCCGGAGGACGATTGGTGGGGCGACCTGTACGCGGGGTGGCCCCAAGTGGCCCGGGTGCCGGCCCAACCCTCGGCGCGCGCGGAGGGCGCCCAGGACCTCGAACACACCGCCCCGGCCGAGGCGGGGGCGAAGGCCCCGGAGCCCGCCGGTGCGGCACCGAGCGCCACCCCCGGGCGCTCGGCGGCGGGACCGGTGGAGCCGCCCGCCCCGGTGACCCCCGGCGCCCCGCCCCCGTCCCGTCCGGCGGCGCCGGCCACGGCCCCGCGGCCGCCCTGGCAGCCCGGCGGCGCCGTCTCCGAGCCGCGCACCTTCCGGCTGGGCCGGTTCGGACGCCGCAGCACCGGGGGCGGCGAGGGGGACGACCCGGTCGTGGTGGCGCTGCCGCCCCCGGTGGAGCACCTGGGCGACCGGTCGCCCGCCCACGAGGGGGAACCGACCGCCCTGCCCGCCGCCGACCCGGACGCCCTGGCCGAACTGGTCCCGGACACCGTGCTGGACGGCGCCCGGTACGGAACCGGCACCCTGCGGACCGTCTCCACCCGGGGCGACGCCGCCCGCCACGGCGGCGGAACCCGCCGGGACGCCCTGCTGACCGCCCGGTTCGGCACCGGGGACGACGCCCTGGTCCTGGTCGCCGTGGCCACCGGGGCCGGCCCGGCCGGCACCCACCGGGCCGCCGCCGAACACATCGCGGGTGCTGTCGGCCGCAGCCACGAACGGCTCGCCGCCGACCTCCGCGCCAGCCGCCGGGGCGAGTTGAAGTCGGGTCTGCACCGGCTCACCGACCGCAGCCTCGGCACCCTCCGGGCCGGCCTTCCGGGGGCGGCCACGGAGGCCGCGGCGGATGCGCTGAGCCTGCGCTGCCTGCTCCTCCCGGCCGATCCCGCCTGCCGGGTGCGGGTGTTCTTCGGGGTCGGTGACGGCGGGCTGTTCCGCCTGCGCGAGGGGGCGTGGCAGGACATCGAGCCGCGGGTCACCGACACCGCCGGCGAACCGGTCGTCGGCTTCGGCTCGCCGCCCGGCGACGCGGACCGGGCACCCGCGGGCCCGCGCTCCGTCACCCCGCCGGGCCCGCTGGATCCGGAACCCTTCGGGGCGCCCCGCGCCCCGTTCCGCTTCCGCGCCTCCGTCGCCCGCCCGGGGGACGCCCTGCTGCTCTGCTCGGAGGGCCTCGCCGTCCCGCTGCGCGCCGAGCAGGCCCTCGCGGCCCATCTCGCCGGCCGCTGGGCGGACGGGCCCCCGGGGCTCGCCGCCTTCCTGGCGGACGCCACCGTCCGCGTCACGGGGTACGCCGAGGACCGGACGGCCGCGGTGGTCTGGGAGGCGTAACCCCGCGGCCTGTGCCTTGATGGACGCAACGCATACCCGGGCCGGAAACGGGCACGGGCGCTGACGACCGGAACAGGCGTGCGGGGACGAGGCGCAACAACGGCCCCGCGAGGCACGGACGGGGTACGTGGAGCCATGGCCAAGCAGAACGTCGCCGAGCAGTTCGTCGACATCCTCACCCGCGCGGGTGTCCAGCGGTTGTACGGGGTGGTGGGCGACAGCCTCAACCCGGTGGTCGACGCCATCCGCCGCAACCCGGACATCGACTGGGTCAGCGTCCGCCACGAGGAGACGGCGGCCTTCGCGGCGGGTGCTGAGGCCCAGATCACGGGACGGCTCGCGGCCTGCGCGGGCTCCTGCGGGCCCGGCAACCTGCACCTGATCAACGGGCTCTACGACGCCCACCGCTCGATGGCGCCCGTCCTCGCCCTGGCCTCCCAGATCCCGTCCAGCGAGATCGGCCTCGGCTACTTCCAGGAGACCCACCCGGACCAGCTCTTCCGGGAGTGCAGCCACTACAGCGAGCTCATCTCCAACCCGCGGCAGATGCCCCGGCTGCTCCAGACCGCCGTGCAGCACGCGGTCGGGCAGGGCGGGGTGAGCGTGGTGTCGCTGCCCGGGGACATCGCCGCACAGCCCGCCCCCGAGCGGGCGGCCGAGAGCGCGCTGGTCACCTCCCGGCCCACGGTCCGCCCCGGGGACGCGGAGATCGACCGACTGGTCCGGATGATCGACGCGGCGGACAAGGTCACCCTCTTCTGCGGCAGCGGCACCGCGGGGGCCCACGCCGAGGTGATGGAGCTGGCCGGCCGGATCAAGTCCCCGGTCGGACACGCCCTGCGCGGCAAGGAGTGGATCCAGTACGACAACCCGTACGACGTGGGCATGAGCGGGCTGCTCGGCTACGGGGCCGCCTACGAGGCGACCAACGAGTGCGACCTGCTGATCCTGCTCGGCACCGACTTCCCCTACAACGCCTTCCTGCCGGACAAGGCCCGGATCGTGCAGGTCGACGTGCGCCCGGAACGGCTCGGACGGCGCTCCAAGCTGGACCTCGCGGTGTGGGGCGACGTCCGGGAGACCCTGCGCTGCCTGCTGCCGCGGGTCGCGGAGAAGACCAACCGCCGCTTCCTGGACAAGATGCTGAAGAAGCACGCCGACGCCCTGGAGGGCGTCATCAAGGCGTACACCCGCAAGGTCGACAAGCACGTGCCGATCCACCCGGAGTACGTGGCGTCGGTCCTGGACGACCTGGCCGCCGAGGACGCGGTGTTCACGGTGGACACCGGGATGTGCAACGTGTGGGCCGCCCGCTACCTCTCGCCCAACGGGCGCCGCCGGATCATCGGCTCGTTCTCGCACGGCTCCATGGCCAACGCGGTGCCGCAGGCCATCGGCGCCCAGTGCGTCGACCGCGACCGGCAGGTGGTCTCGATGTCCGGGGACGGCGGCTTCGCCATGCTGATGGGCGACTTCCTGACCCTCGTCCAGCACGACCTGCCGGTCAAGGTGGTGCTCTTCAACAACTCCTCCCTCAGCATGGTGGAGTTGGAGATGCTGGTGGCCGGGCTGCCCTCCTACGGCACCGACAACCGCAATCCGGACTTCGCGGCCGTCGCCCGCGCCTGCGGCGCCTACGGGGTGCGGGTGGAGAAGCCCAAGGACCTGCCGGGCGCCCTGAAGGCCGCCTTCCGGCACCGGGGCCCCGCCCTGGTCGACGTGGTCACCGACCCCAACGCCCTCTCCATCCCGCCCAAGATCAGCGCCGACATGGTGACCGGCTTCGCACTCTCCGCCTCCAAGATCGTGCTGGACGGCGGGGTCGGCCGCATGGTGCAGATGGCCCGTTCCAACCTCCGTAACGTGCCCCGACCGTGAACCCCTGCGCCCCCGTGAGCCCCGATCCGCCGCGCCCCGCGCCCCCGCACGTCGGTGCGCCGGGCGCACGCCATACCGCGACACCCCCGCCCACCGCGGGAGGCGTGCACCGGACCGGTACGGGCATGCATTCCGTAACGGGGGCCGAGAGGTCGTGCGGACCCCGTCGCAACCGAACGGCACGGACGACCGGCGGACGTTGACGCACACACGAGGACGCGGAAGGCGGCGGGCAGACCATGGGGGCGGGGGCCATGAGGGGGCGGACGAGAGTGCGACGGCTGAAGCGGCGGTTCACCCGGACGGAGGACCTGCGCGCGGTACCGGAGTCCCGGCGCGCGGTACGGGAACTCCTCGACCACTGGGGGCGGCCGGGACAGGCGGAGACCGCCGAACTGCTCACCAGCGAACTGGTCACCAACGCGCTCGTGCACACCGAACGCGCCGCCGTCCTCCGGGTGGCGGCCGACCCGCGACGGTTGCGGGTGGAGGTGCGGGACTTCGTCCGCAGACGCCCCGAGAAACGGGTCCCGGTGCCGCACGAGGGAACCGGTGGGCGCGGACTGGTGCTGGTGGAGTCCCTGTCCGACCGGTGGGGGGTGCGGGGCCACGGCTTCGGCAAGGCGGTGTGGTTCGAGTTGGAGAGCGGCCACCCCTGACGGCCGCGGGGCGGCGGCACCTACCGGTACCACCGCCCCGTGAGGGTCCCGCACCGGAACCATCCGGTGGCCGGGCGTCAGCCGAACTGCTGCTCCAGGTCCTTCAGCTTGCGTTCCAAGGAGTCCAACCTCGGCAGGGCCTGGGTGTCGTCCTCGGCCGTCAGGTCGACCGTGATGGGCTCACCTTTCCGACGGACGGGGGCGAGGGAACGCGGTGATGCGGGCGAGGGCGGCTGTTCCTCCGGTATGGCAGGGTCCGCGCCGGACTGGGCAGAACCCGTGCCCGCCGTCACCGCGGGCTGCACCTCCACCTGGCGTCCGCCGCGGGTCAGGACCCCCCGGTGGTGGCTGCGGCTGATGGCCTTCAACTGAGCGCGCTTCAGCTTCTGCTGCTCGCGCTGGACCTGACGGTTGTGCAGCTTCTGACGGCGGTCCTCCCGCACCTCGTCCACGGCCTCGTCCAGTGTGCGCACGTTCTCCAGCAGCATCAACGACCAGGCCGCGAAGGTCTCCCGGGGAGCGCGCAGCCAACGGACCACCCGGATCTGCGGCAGCGGACGGGGCACCAGGCCCTGTTCGCGCAGCGCGGCCCGGCGGGTCTGCTTCAGCGCGCGGTCGAAGAGGATCGCCGCCGACAGCGACATCCCCGCGAAGAAGTGCGGAGCACCCGCGTGCTCCAGTCCGCGCGGGGCGTGCACCCAGTTGAACCAGGCGGCGGCACCGGCGAACAGCCACACCAGCAAGCGCGAACCGAGGGCCGCGTCTCCGTGGCTGGCCTCGCGGACGGCCAGGACGGAGCAGAACATGGCCGCACCGTCCAGACCGAACGGAACGAGGTACTCCCAGCCGCCGGACAGGTTCAGGTTCTGCCGGCCGAAGCCGACCAGCCCGTGGAAGGACAACGCCGCCGCGACGGCCGCACAGCAGAACAGCAGCACGTAGGAGGCGGTGGCGTACATCGCCTCCTTGCGCCTGCGGCGCTCCTCGCTGCGCTCCCAGGAGTCGTCCGCGGGCTTGGACTGCTCCTTGGCCCGCTTGGACCGCGCCAGCACCGCAACCGCCGCCAGAATGCCCAGGAGCAGAACGGCGCCCGGAAGCAACCAGTCAAGCGATATGTCGGTCAATCTCATCACGCGTCCCTTGCGTCGCAGTAGGGCTTTTCGGGCGCCATCGTTCCTCAAACCCGGAGCCGGACAGGAGCTTTCGGTGCAAGAGAACGCCAAGGGGGTGTGGGGAGCCACCACGTGTCGCCATCCGCTCGAACTCCCGCGCGAGTGGTGCGAGTTGAGTTCGCCTCACATTACCGGTACGGGCTGTTCAGGAGGAAGCTGCCTCACTGAGCCTGGCCACCCTATCCTCATCGCAGGTCCGGGGGCACGTGACGCAGGTTTCCTCGGGGCGCAGCGTATAGAACAAACAGCAGCTCGCGCGGTCGCGGGTTGGCAAAGACTGCCCGTGAGGGCCCGTCAACATCCGGAAGTCCGCGGCCCCCGCGTAGGGCTTGGTCGCCCCCGGCAGCAGCGCCTCCAGCTCGCGCATGCCGCGCTCCTCCTCGCCGAGGAGGTGGGAGACGTACCAGAGCCCCTCCACGATCTCGTCGGTGGCCATGCCCCACAGGGCCCGGCCGCGCCGGCGCATGCGCGGGCCGAACCCGCCGAGCAGCGGCTCCAGGTGCTCGGCCACCGCCGCCCGCACCTCCACCCGCAGCGCCTCCTCGTCGGGGACCACCCGGGCGTCGGGGTGCTCGGCCAGCGGGTCGTCCGGAAGGCAGGAGAACGTGCCCACGCGCACCGACATCCGTCCCAGGGCCCGTTGGAAGGAGACCCGGTCGGTGGGGAAGCGGGGCACCCGGCGGTGCAGGAACCAGGGCAGGGTGATGAGGAGGCAGGCGGGCCAGGCGTAACGGTGCAGGCCGAAGCTGGCGACCACGTCGGGCCGGGCCTGCTGACCGTAGTCCCGGAGCACCTGGGCCGCGTCCCAGGCGAGGAAAGCGTCCAGTTCCGCGCCTCCGGCGGACAGTCGGGTCGCGGTCACCCAGCCGCCGCCTTCCGGCTGCCGTTCGCCGGGGGCCAGTTCGTCGATCCTGAGTCCGGGGAAGACCTCGGTCAGCCGGGCGTAGGCCGCGGCGACGGGGGAGGGGGAGAGGGGCGGACGACCGTCGGTGACCGTGCACGGGCGTGCGCCATGCGAGCGGGGGATCTCCACGGCGGGGGCGGGAGTGCTCATCCTGGACCACCGAATCATGAATGCCGACAGGTAAGGCTAACCTTACCCGATGTGATCGTGGTGTGGGCCGGGGGCCGGTCGGCCTATGGTTCTCGGGAGCGGTCACCGGGCCGCCGCAGTGCACGAGCGCCGGAGGAGGACCCCGATGACCCGTCCCGGACCACTGCCCGCACCGGTCCCGACCGGTACCGGCCCGGTCGACGACGACCGCACCCCGCGGGCCCCGGGCCGCCCGCCCCGGCCGTTAGGGGACCCCGCCCGCCACGCCTCCGCCGCCCCGGTCGGACAGGAGCGTGGTCGGGTACCGGTCCAGGCCCGTCCCGGCGACCCGGGGCCGAGCGCCCGCGGGGAGCACACCCACGACCAGCCCCCGCCGCTGCCCCGTCGCGGCTCCGTGGTCCGCGCCAGCGTGCGCGGCCAGGTGCTCGCCGCGCTGCGGGTCGCGCTGGTGGAGGGGGAACTGGCACCCGGCGAGGTGTACTCCGCGCCCCTGCTCGGCGAACGGCTCGGGGTCTCCGCCACCCCGGTGCGCGAGGCCATGCAGCAACTCGCCGCCGAGGGCGCCGTCGAGGTGGTGCCGAACCGGGGCTTCCGGGTGGTGGAGCGCAGTGCCCGACAACTCGCCGAGCTGGCCGAGGTGCGGGCGCTGATCGAGGTGCCCGTGCTGCTGAGGCTCGCCACCACCGTGCCCACGGCCTGCTGGGCCGAGCTGCGTCCGCTGGCCGAGGCAGCCGCCGCGGCGGCTGCGTGCGGCGACCGCGCCGCCTACGCGGAGTCGGACCGCGCCTTCCACCGGGCGCTCCTCGCCCTCTCCGGCAACCAGCAGTTGGTGCAGGTGGCCGACGACCTGCACCGCCGCGCCCAGTGGCCGTTGCTCAGCGGCCCGCTGCCGCGGCAGCAGGCCGACCTGATGGCCGACGCCGCCGAGCACACCGCGCTCCTCGACGCCTTGGCCGCCCGGGACGCGGACGCGGTCCAGCGACTGGCCCGCGCCCACTTCTCCGGTTCCTGAGCCGCGGCCGGAGGCCCGGGCTCAGGAAGCCGTCGGCTCGGCGCTGCGCGCCGCGAGCGCCTGGGCGGCGGCCAACTGGCCGCCGAGCCAGGTGGGGACCCCGCCCAGCAGGCGCAGCAGCCGTCCGGCCTCCTGGCGCAGCCGGGTGGCCTCCGGCTCCGGTTCCGCTTCGGCGAGCGAGGCCAGCGCCGGGGCGGTGCCGACCAGGTAGCCCAACTCCTCGCGGATGCGCAACGACTCGGCGAAGCCGTGCCGGGCCCCGCCCCGTTCGCCCTCGCGCAGGTCGAGCCCGGCCAGCTGGCGCCAGGTGAACGAGAGCAGCAAGGCGTCCCCGGCGGTGGTGGCGGCGGTGTGGGCGCGCCGGTAGGCGGCCCGGGCGGCCTCCGGGGAATCGGTCAGGTTCTCCGCGATCAGGCCCCGGCGGAAGTCCAACAGCGCCCGTCCCGGTGCCTGCGGCGCGATCAGGGCCGCGGCCCGACCGAGCGCGGAACGGGCCTCGTCGGCGCGGTCGCGCACCCCGAGCAGGGTGGCGGCGTAGGCGAGTTGGCCCCGTTCGCAGGCGGCGGCGCCCCGTTCGTCGTCCCCCCGGGCCAGGGCTTCGGCGGTGCGCAGCGCGTCCTCCGCCTCCGCCCAGCCCTGTTCGGTGTAGAGGCAGCGCTCGACGAACAGGGCGACCCGTTGGAGCGCCGCTCCGAAGTCCGTCCGGGCCCGTCGTTCCAGCAGTGCGGCGGCATCGCCCCAGCACGCGCGCGAACGCAACCGCCATACCGCGGTCTGGAGCGGATCGTCACTGGAGGTCGTTCCTGAACCAGACACCGCGGTAAACGCCACATCGCCCTCCCCGAGCACACCCTCGTGTTCCTGAGCCGATGCGGAATCTCAGCACGGAACCGAGGGCCGGGCCAAGAGGATGGGTGAAACTTTTCACAAAGTCTTGGGGGTGCGCACCGGAGCGGAGCGGGGTAGCAGCGGTGTCCGGGAGGCGACGGCGGACGACCGGAGACGCACGGGCCCCTTGGGGGTCAGCTCATCCGCAGGGCGAGGAAGAAGTCCAACTTGTCCTCCAGCCGGGACAGGTCCCGCCCCGTCAACTGCTCGATCCGTCCGACGCGGTAGCGCAGCGTGTTGACGTGCAGGTGCAGTCGGGCGGCGCAGCGGGTCCACGAGCCGTCCGAGTCCAGGAACGCCTCCAGGGTCTCCACCAGGTCCGCCCGGTGCCGCCGGTCGTAGGCCCGCAGCGGGTCGAGCAGCCGTGCGGTGAACGCCCGCCGGACGTCGTCGGGCACGAACGGCAACAGCAACACGTGCGAGGCCAACTCCTGGTGGCCCGCCGCACTGACCGGGCCGGGCCGGGCCGCCGCCACCCGACGGGCGTGCCGGGCCTCCTCCAGGGCCCCGCGCAAGCCCTCCGCCGAGTGCACCGCCGCGCTCACCCCGAGGGTGAGCCGCCCGCCCTCGCCGAGCCCGGCGGTCAACGGCTCCCGCACCGACCGCAGCAGCGTTTCGGCCACCAACTCGCCCCGGGCGGGGCCCTCGCCCGGCTCGGCGTCCCGCTCCTCGGCATCGGACGCCACCAACGGCACCAGGGCGACGGCCTCGTCCCCGGCATAGGCCACGGCGATCCGGTCCGCCGGCCCGGTCCCGGTCGCCAACGGGTCGACCAGGACCTCCTCCAGCAGTGCCCGGGCCAGCCGACCCCGGTCCTCGACGCCCTGCTCGGCGCCGGTGCCCCGACCGTCCGGCGCCCCGGACCCCTCGATGCGGGCCACCACCACCTGCCAGTGGGGGGCGGTCGTCCGGCCCGGCAACAGCACCGGTCCGGCCACCCGCAGCCGGGCTGCGACCTCGGCGGGGGCCGCGTCCGAGCGCACCAACTCCCACACCTCGTGGGCGAGCTGCCGCCGCACGGTGCGCGCCGCGTCCCGGCGGTCCCGTTCCACCGCGATCAGCTGGCCCACCCCGTGCACCAGGTCGAGCCGCTCCTCGGGCCAGTCCGCGATGTCGGCCGCCACCACCAGCACCCACTCGGTGAGCGCGGCCGCGGTGCCCGCGAGCTCGCGCGCCTCCCGGGCGCCGCCCGGCGCGGTCCGCCCGCCCCGCACCGGGAACAGTGCATAGGGGGCGTCGCCGACCGTCGTCCGGTAGGGGCCCCGTCGACCGCTGCGCACCGCGGTCAGGTGCGCTGTCGCGAGCGCCGTGCACGCCTCCTCGGAGAGCGTGCGTCCGGCGGTGTGCGGGCCGGCGATCCGACGCCCGGTCGGGGAGAGCACCCAGGCCCGCAGGTCCAGGTCGGTGCCGAGCAGGTCCAGCACCGCGTCCGGGCCGCCGCCCCCCGGGCCGGGGGCCATCAGCCTGCGGTGCCGGTCGACCACCGCCGCGAGGTCGCCCGCGCGCTCCCCCGAGACCTGCCGCACCACGTGCTCGGTGATGGTGGCGAAGGCCACCCGCTCGTCGACCGAGAACAGCGGCACCCGGTGCCGGACGCACACCGCGACCAGGTCCTCGGGCACGTCCCCGAGTTCCGCCTCGCCGACCGCGAGGGCGGCCACCCCGGCGCCCGCCAGGACGCGCACGAACGGTTCGGGGTCCTCCGCACCGCGCCGCCAGGCCAGCCCGGTGAGCACCAGTTCGCCCCCGGAGAGGTAGCGGCTGGGGTCCCGCAGGTCGGTGGTCATCACCCCGCGCACCGTGCGGTCCAGTTCGTCCGCGCCGCTGAGCAGCCGCAGCCCCAGCGCGTCGGTGTCCAGCAGTGCGCGCAGCCGCATGTGTCGCCGCCGATCCTCGTGGTCCTGCCCGTGTCCGGAGGCCGTCCCGGGGGTCGGCCGAACGCCCCGGGGCCGACACCCACGGGAAGCCGTTCTTCATACGAATCTACAAGACCGGACATCTGGCCAGCCAATCCGCGGACCGCTCCGACCGCTCAGCGGCCCTCGCGCAGCAGGCCGTCGACGGTGCGCCCGAACAGCCGTCGACCGGCCGCCGCGAGCAGCGGGTCCCCGGGGCCGGGGAGTCCGCGCACCCGGAGCTCCTCCCGCCACCGCACCCGGGCGCCCGAGGAGTCGGAACGCACCTCGATCTCCGCCCAGCCGTGCACCAGCCGTCCCCGCTTCTCCAGACGACAGCGCCCGGGGCCGGACCCGGTGGGCGGCATCCACACGGTGATCTCCATGGGGTCGTCGAACCCGAGGCGGCCGATCCCGGTGCGGGCCACGCACCGGGTGCCGGGGCCGACCGGCGGCGGGGTGGTCACGGTGATCCGGGTGAAGGGGACGTACACGCCGTGCCGCTCCCAGTCGACCAGCCGCCGCCACGTCTCGATCACGGTGAGCGGGGAGTGCCGTTCCACGATGACGAGTGCCATGCCCCGAGCCTAAGGGCCGTCCCGCCGACCCCGAACCGCGACCGACCACTCGCAGGGACACCTTCGCACCGCCCGACGCCGGTCCGCCCGCCGTAGGGTCGCTCGCATGAACCCCTGCGACCTGGGCCAGTTCCTCCACAGCCGCCGTGCCCGCACCACTCCCGTGAACGCGGGCCTGGTGCCGCCGCCCGGGCGCCGTCGCGTCCCGGGGCTGCGCCGCGAGGAACTGGCCCGGCTGGCCGGGGTGAGCGTGGCGTACTACACCAGGCTGGAACAGGGGCACAGCCGCAACGCCTCGGACTCCGTGCTGGACGGTCTCGCCCGGGCCCTGCGCCTGGACGAGACCGAACGGGCCCACCTGTACGACCTGGCGCGCGCCCCCCGGCGGGTCACCCGTCGCCCCGCGCCGCCCGAGGTCCCGCACCCGAGGACCCTGGCCCTGCTGGACGCACTGCCGGGGCTGCCCGCCGTGCTGCTGGGCCGCCGCAACGACGTCCTGGCCTGGAATCCGCCGGGGCACGCACTGCTCGCCGGCCACCTGGACCCCGAAGCGCCGGAGGACCCGGCGCGGCGGCCCTCGCTGACGCGGATGCTCTTCCTGGACCCCCGCTCGCGCGAACGGGAAGCCGACTGGGAAGCGTACGCACGCACCCACGTCGGCCATCTGCGATTGGTCGCCGGCCGCCACCCGGACGATCCCGAGCTCGCGGCGCTCATCGGCGAACTCGCCATGAAGAGCCCCGAGTTCACCGCGCTCTGGGCCGTGGGGCACGTGCGGGACTGCACCTTCGGCAGCCGTCGGCTGAACCACCCGGAGGCCGGCCCGCTGGAGCTGACCTACCAGGTGTGGCTCCAGCCCGACAGTCCCGACTGCCGGCTGGAGGTCTACACGGCCGAGCCCGGTACCCCGTCGGCGGACGCCCTCGCCCTGCTCACCGGCGCCGCCGCCCCGGCACCTCGACGAGGCTGAGCCCGTTCCGCCGCGGCGGACCACCGACCCCACCACCGACCTACCGGGCCGCGCGCCGTCCGGCGATCAGCGCTGCCCGCTGTCGGAACGAACCAGGAGACCCTCGTGACCACCCACCCCGTGCCCCCCGTCCCCCGCCGGTCCGCCCCGGAACCAACCGGGCCGCGCCTCGCCCTCGTGGTGGGCGGCACCGGCATCGCGGGCCGCGCCCTGTGCCGGGAACTCGTCGAGCGCGGCTGGCAGGTCCTCAGCCTCTCCCGGACCGCTCCGGAACCCCGGGCCGGGGTGCGCGCGGTCACCGCCGACCTGACCGACCCGCGGTCGGTGGCGGCGGCGCTGGCCGGGCTCGCCCCGACCCGGGTGTTCCTCACCGCCTGGAGCCCGCGGGCCACCGAGGCGGAGAACATCGCCGTCAACTCCGCGATGGTCCGCCACGTGCTGGACGCCGCCGGCGGTGCGGGCCGTCTGCGCCACGTCGCCCTGGTCACCGGCATGAAGCACTACACGGGGCCCTTCGACGCCTACGCCTTGGGGGAGATCAGCGACACCCCGTTCCGGGAGACGGCGCCCCGGCTGCCGGTGCCGAACTTCTACCACGCCCAGGAGGACGAGCTGTGGCGGGCCGCGTCGCGGTACGGGTTCTCGTGGAGCGTCCACCGGGCGCACACGGTGATCGGCCACGCGGTGGGCAACGCGATGAACATGGGCACGACCCTGGCGGTCCAGGCCGCCCTGTGCCGGGAGACCGGGCGGCCGTTCGTCTTCCCCGGCAACGAGGTCCAGTGGAACGGGGTCACCGACATGGTCGACGCGGGGCTGCTCGCCCGGCAGATGATCTGGGCCGCGACCACCGAGGGGCTGCCCAGCCAGGCGTACAACGCCGTCAACGGGGACACCTTCCGCTGGCGCTGGATGTGGCCCCGGATCGCCGAGTTCCTGGGCGTCGAGCCGGAGGGCTACGCCGACCGGGCCCGACCGCTGGCGGAGCAGATGGCGGGGACGGAGGAGACCTGGCGGAGGATCGCGGCCCGGGAGAGGCTCGTCGAACCCGTCCTGGGGCGGGTCGCCTCCTGGTGGCACACCGACGCCGACCTCAACCGGCCCGTGGAGTGCTTCGCCGACGTGTCCCGCAGCCGTGCTGCGGGGTTCACCGAGCACGTCGACACCCTGGCCGCGTTCGCCTCGCTCTTCGCGACCCTGCGCGCCGAGCGGGTGGTGCCGCCCCGTCCCTGAATCGCCGGGGTTCCCGCCTGCGCCGCGGTCGGCCCGGGTCAGCGGTAGATGGTGCCCGGTTCGGGCACGCCCGGGGCGAAGAGCTGGGAGACGGTGACGAAGGTGTAGCCCTCGGCCTTCAGCTTGTCGATGATGCCGGGCACCGCGGGGACCGTGCCGCGGTAGATGTCGTGGAGCAGGATGATCCCGTCCCGTCCGGCCTGCTTCAGGACCCGCTCCTCGATGAGGTCCGAGTCGTTGGTCTTGTAGTCCTTGGCCGTGACCGTCCACAGGATCTCGGAGAGCCCGAGCTCGCGCGAGACCTCGTTCACGTCGTCGTCGGTGCGGCCCTGCGGGGGGCGCATCAGCGTCGGCTTCTTGCCGGTGAGCTCCTCTATCGCGTCGTTGGTCCGCTTCAGCTCCACGCGCACCTCCTCGGTCGAGAGGTCGGTGAGCCGACGGTGGGTCCAGGTGTGACTGGCCACCTCGTGCTTCTCGTCGGCTATTCGCCGGACCAGCTCGGGGTAGGTGTCGATGTGCTTGCGGCCCAGCAGGAAGAAGGTCGCGGGGACCTTCTCCTCCTTGAGGATGTCCAGCAGGCGCGGGGTGTACTTGCCGGGGCCGGCGTCGAAGGTGAGCGCTATGCACTTCTCCTTCCGGCAGTCGACCGGGCCGGAGACGTTCTTGCCGTCGTCCGCGGCGGCGGCCCGGACGTCCGCGGGGGACTCGGTTTCGAGGCGGCCCCAGTTGGTCAGCCAGCCGGTGGTGACCACGGCGGTGGTGACGATCACCACAGCCGCGATGACGGTGCGCGGACGCAACCTGAAGCGACGCTTGCCCGTCTTGTTGGCCGTGACGGGTTCCTGGGGCGCGGTCGCGCCGAGCTGATCATCGGATTCATGCATGGGCGTCACTATACGCAGGGTGTATACACGGAATTCATAGTGGGGGTGCCGGGCGCCTTCCGGCCCGCCGGGCCCACCGGCTCCGGGCCCGTGGGGCCGCACCGCGGTGGTCGGACCCGGACCGGCCCGACCCCGCGTCAACGGGATGTCAACGTCCGGGGCCGACCCGCCAAGGGCCCGTCAAGACCGGCCCGGTCGACCCCGTGCGCGGGGTTGTGTGGGGGCAGAACGGAACCCCGACAGCCGGACGCGCGCCATGCCGCCCGGCGCCCCGAAGGAGCCGAGCCGTGACCGTGGAGAACGTGGTGGGCCTGCTGGTCGCCCTGGGCCTGATCGGCTACCTGGTGATCGCGCTGATCTTCCCCGAACGGTTCTGAACCGGGGAGTCCGAGCACCGTCCGGGCCCGAGGGGCCCGGACGCCGGCGTGCGCCCCGGCCCGTGCCGGGCCGCCCCTGCACCCGCATCGCATGCCCCCGCGTGCGCCGGTCGAGCGGGGGTGCCCTCGTGCGGCGTGCGGCCCCGCGGCGAGCGCTCGCGGGGGTTGGACGCCGGGGGGTGCCGGGCCGGCGCGAGGCCCCTTCCGCCTCTCGCGTCACACCCTTGTCCGCCCTCCCGTCGGGCGATCTTTGTGCAGGTCAGGGCGGGCGGGCCCGAAGGACGTATGGGAGCCGTCAAGACCGCGCCGGCCGCCGTAAGAGGAGCGTCAACGAAGGGCCGGTGTCCGCCCGGGAGCGGTTTCCTCAAACCCGTCCGATTGTCTGATTACGCCCGGTCGATCATGCCGGCCGTCCCGCACACCCAGGAGCTCACGATGGCCGACGTGGCCTTCGTCGTCACCACGATCGCGGTCTTCGCGCTGGTGGCGCTCGTCGCCAAGGGGGTGACGAAGCTGTGACCGTCGAGAACACCGTCGGCCTGGTCGTGGCCGTCGCCCTGCTGGGCTATCTCGTCCTCGCCCTCATCTACCCGGAGAGGTTCTGAGCCCGGTCATGAGCCCCGAACTCGCTGGAGTGCTCCAGCTCCTGGCGCTGATGGCCGCGCTCGCGCTGGCCTACCGCCCGCTGGGCGACCACATGGCACGCGTCTACTCCTCCGACCGCCACCTGCGGGTCGAGAAGTGGGCCTACCGGGCCATCGGCGCCAACCCCGGCGTCCAGATGCACTGGCCGGCCTACCTGCGCGGCGTCCTCGCCTTCTCCCTCGCCGGCGTCCTCTTCCTGTACCTGCTGCAACGGGTCCAGGGCAGCCTGCCCGGCTCCCTCGGCTTCGCCTCGATCGACCCCGACCAGGCGTTCAACACCGCGGCCTCCTTCGTCTCCAACACCAACTGGCAGTCCTACTACGGCGAACAGGCCATGGGACACGTCGTCCAGACCGGCGGCCTCGCGGTGCAGAACTTCGTCTCCGCCGCCGTGGGCATGGCCGTCGCGGTCGCCCTGGTCCGCGGCTTCGCCCGCTCCCGCACCGGTGAACTCGGCAACTTCTGGGCCGACCTGGTGCGCGGAGTGGTCCGCATCCTGCTCCCGCTCGCGGTGGTCGGCGCCCTGGTGCTGGTGGCCTGCGGCGCCCTCCAGAACTTCGCCGGCATCCACGAGGTCGGCCAGTTCGCCGGAGACGCCCAACAGTGGAACGGCGGTGCCGTCGCCTCCCAGGAGGTCATCAAGGAACTCGGCACCAACGGCGGCGGCTACTTCAACGCCAACTCCGCCCACCCGTTCGAGAACCCCAACGCCTTCACCAACCTCTTCGAGGTCTTCCTGATCCTGCTGATCCCGTTCTCCCTCACCCGTACCTTCGGCACCATGGTCGGCTCGGTGCGCCAGGGGTACGCGATCCTCGGCACCATGGTCGCCATCTGGGTCGCCTTCATCGTCCTGATGTGGTGGACCGAGTTCGCCCACCGCTCGCCCGCCTACGAGATCGCCGGCGGTGCCATGGAGGGCAAGGAGACCCGGTTCGGCATCGCCGGTTCGGCGATCTTCGCGGTCTCCACCACGCTCACCTCGACCGGCGCGGTGGACTCCTTCCACTCCTCCTACACCGGGCTGGGCGGCGGGATCACCCTGCTCGGCATGATGCTGGGCGAGATCGCGCCCGGCGGCGTCGGCTCCGGGCTCTACGGCATGCTGATCATGGCCATCATCGCGGTGTTCCTCGCTGGACTGATGGTCGGCCGCACCCCCGAGTACCTGGGCAAGAAGATCGGCACCCGCGAGATCAAGCTCGCCGCCTGCTACATCCTCGTCACCCCGACGCTCGTCCTCGTCTTCACCAGCGCGGCCATGGCCCTGCCCACCCCGCCGGACTCGATCCTCAACCCCGGCGCGCACGGCTTCACCGAAGTGCTCTACGCCTACACCTCGGGCGCCAACAACAACGGGTCGGCCTTCGCCGGCCTCGGCGCCGACACCCAGTGGTACAACACCACGATCGGCCTCGCGATGCTGCTCGGACGGTTCGTCCCCATGGTGTTCGTGCTGGCCCTCGCCGGCTCGCTCGCCGCGCAGCAACCCGTGCCCGTCACCTCCGGCACCCTGCGCACCGACAAGCCGCTGTTCACCGGGCTCCTCGCCGGAACCATCCTCATCATCACCGGTCTGACCTACTTCCCCGCCCTGGCCCTCGGCCCGCTCGCGGAAGGGTTGGCGTGATGACCCCGCGCACCGACAACACCGCAGGTGACCCCATGACCGTTTCCGCGCCGCCCGGCGCCTCGCCGACCCGGGCGCCCCACCAGGACGTCCCGACCGGACGCAAGGACCAGGTGGGCGCCGGCCTCTTCGACCCGGCGCAGCTGCTGCGGTCGCTGCCCGACGCCGTCCGCAAGCTCGACCCGCGACTGATGGTCAAGTCGCCCGTCATGTTCGTGGTCCTGGTCGGTTCGGTGCTCACCACCGCCTTCTCCCTCACCGACCCCGGCGACTGGTTCGGCTGGACCATCTCCGCCTGGCTCTGGCTCACCGTCCTCTTCGCCAACCTCGCCGAAGCCGTCGCCGAGGGGCGCGGCAAGGCCCAGGCCGACACCCTGCGCAAGGCCAAGACCGACACGGTCGCCCGGCGCCTGGCCGCGGACGGCCGCACCGAGGAACTGGTGCCCGGCACCGAACTGCGCGTCGGGGACCGGGTGGTGTGCGAGGCGGGCGACATCATCCCCGGGGACGGCGACGTCGTCGACGGCGTCGCCTCCGTCGACGAGTCCGCCATCACCGGCGAGTCCGCACCCGTCATCCGGGAGTCCGGAGGCGACCGCTCCGCGGTCACCGGCGGCACCAAGGTGCTCTCCGACCGGATCGTCGTGGCCATCACCACCAAGCCCGGCGAGACCTTCATCGACCGGATGATCGGCCTGGTCGAGGGCGCCGCCCGGCAGAAGACCCCGAACGAGGTCGCGCTCAACATCCTGCTCGCCTCGCTCACCATCGTCTTCCTGCTGGCGGTGGTCACCCTGCCGCCGTTCGCCGAGTACGCCGGGACCGAACTGTCCATGGTGGTGCTGGTGGCGCTGCTGGTCTGCCTCATCCCCACCACCATCGGGGCGCTGCTCTCCGCCATCGGCATCGCGGGCATGGACCGGCTGGTGCAGCGCAACGTCCTCGCCATGTCCGGCCGCGCCGTCGAGGCCGCCGGCGACGTCTCCACCCTGCTGCTCGACAAGACGGGCACCATCACCCTCGGCAACCGTCAGGCCGCCGCGTTCGTCCCGGTCGACGGGACCACCGAGGCCGAGGTGGCCGACGCCGCGCAGTTGTCCTCCCTCGCCGACGAGACCCCCGAGGGCCGCTCGATCGTCGTGCTCGCCAAGGAGCGGTACGGGCTGCGCGAGCGCCACCGCGGGGAGTTGGCGGACGCCGACTGGATCGCCTTCACCGCCCAGACCCGGATGTCCGGCGTCGACGTCGACGGCCGCAAGGTGCGCAAGGGCGCCTCCGGGGCGGTCCTCGCCTGGGTCCGCGACCAGGGCGGCACCATCGCCCCGGACGCCTCCGCCCTCGCCGAGGGGATCTCCGCCTCCGGCGGCACCCCGCTGCTGGTCGCCGTCGAGGACGGGGCCGGAGCGCGGGTGCTCGGGGTGATCCACCTCAAGGACGTGGTCAAGGACGGCATGCGGGAACGGTTCGCCGAACTGCGCCGCATGGGCATCAAGACCGTCATGATCACCGGGGACAACCCGCTGACCGCGAAGGCCATCGCCGAGGAGGCGGGCGTCGACGACTTCCTCGCCGAGGCCACCCCCGAGGACAAGATGGCCCTCATCAAACGGGAGCAGGCGGGCGGCAAGCTGGTCGCGATGACCGGCGACGGCACCAACGACGCCCCGGCGCTCGCCCAGGCCGACGTCGGCGTCGCCATGAACACCGGCACCTCCGCCGCCAAGGAGGCCGGGAACATGGTCGACCTCGACTCCAACCCGACCAAGCTGATCGAGATCGTCGAGATCGGCAAGCAACTGCTGATCACCCGCGGCGCGCTCACCACCTTCTCCATCGCCAACGACGTGGCCAAGTACTTCGCGATCATCCCCGCGCTGTTCGCGGCGGTGTACCCGGGCCTGGACACGCTGAACGTCATGCGGCTCTCCTCGCCCGACTCGGCGATCCTGTCCGCGGTCGTCTTCAACGCGCTCGTCATCATCGCCCTGGTCCCGCTCGCCCTGCGCGGCGTGCGCTACCGGGCGGTGAGCGCCGACCGGCTGCTCCGCCGCAACCTCGGGGTCTACGGACTCGGCGGGCTGATCGCGCCCTTCCTCGGCATCAAGGCCATCGACCTGCTCATCTCCCTCATCCCCGGGATCGGCTGACCGCCATGAACAACTCCGTCCTCACCACCGCCCGACTCCTGGGCGCCGGGCTGCGCGCGCTGCTGGTGCTCACCCTGGTCACCGGCGTCCTGTACCCGCTCCTCGTCACCGGGATCGCCCAGACGGCCTTCCGGGACCGGGCCAACGGGTCCGAGGTCACCTCCGACGGGAAGGTCGTCGGCTCGTCCCTCATCGGTCAGTCGTACCTGCTGCCCGCGAAGGAGGGGGAGCAGGACCGCGCCCCCGACCTGCGCTGGTTCCAGGGCCGGCCGCAGAACGGCCTCGGCACCAACTCCGTCAACACCCAGTACGAGCTGCTGCTCTCCGGCGCCACCAACCTGGCCGGGGACAACCCGGAGCTGATCGAGCAGGTCAAGCAGGCCAAGGCCGCCGTGGTCGAGGACAACTCGGTGCCCGGCCACCCGGTCGACCCGAAGGACGTGCCCGCCGACGCGGTGACCTCCTCCGGCTCCGGCCTCGACCCGGCGATCTCCCCCGCCTACGCGGACCTCCAGGTCCGTCGGGTCGCCGCCCGCAACGGCCTGCCCGTCGAGCGGGTGCAGCGCCTGGTGGACGAGCACGAGGAGGGCCGGCTCCTCGGCTTCCTGGGGGAACCCACCGTCAACGTGCTCGAACTGAACATCGCCCTGAAGGAACTCACCCAGCGTTGAACCGGGGTGCGGGGGCCGGCACACCGGCTCCCGCACCCGTCGCGCACCGACCGCAGGAGGCTGCACACCGATGACCCGGGTCCTGGTGGTGGAGGACGATCCACAACTCGTACGGGCGCTGGTCATCACCCTCAGAGCCCGGGGCTACGACACCGCATCGGCCTCGGACGGCGCCACCGCCCTCGACAGCGCCGCCGCGCACCCGCCCGACGTGGTCCTCCTCGACCTGGGGCTGCCCGACATGAGCGGCGTCGCCGTGCTGCGCGCCCTGCGCGAACGCGGCCCGGTGCCGGTGGTGGTGGTGTCGGCGCGCCGGTCGCCCGACGACAAGGTCGCCGCCCTCGACGCGGGGGCCGACGACTACGTGACCAAGCCGTTCAGCATGGACGAACTCCTCGCCCGGATGCGGGCCGCCGCCCGCCGCGGCGGCAGTGTCGTCGGCGGAGTCAACCCGCCGGCGATCGCCACCGACGACTTCACCGTCGACCTGGTCACCAAGCGGGTGGTGCGCGGCGGGCACGACGTGCGGCTCACCCCCACCGAGTGGCACATCCTGGAGATCCTGGTCACCAATCCGGGCCGGCTGGTGGGGGGCAGGGAACTGCTCCACGAGGTGTGGGGGCCGTCCCACAGCGACAAGTCCCACTACCTGCGGGTGTACCTGGCCCAGTTGCGCCGCAAGTTGGAACCCGATCCGCCGCACCCGCGCTACTTCATCACCGAACCGGGTAGGGGGTATCGATTCGAGAAATGAGGACCACCGGAACATGGGACGCGGCAGGCTAAGGATTTATCTCGGTGCGGCGCCGGGTGTGGGGAAGACGTATGCGATGTTGTCGGAGGGGCATCGGCGGGTGGAGCGGGGGACGGATTGTGTGGTGGGGTTCGTGGAGCATCATGGTCGGCCGCGGACGGAGGTGATGTTGCACGGTTTGGAGCAGGTGCCTCGGGTGGGAGTGGGGTATCGGGGTGGGGTGTTTGAGGAGATGGATGTGGTGGGGGTGTTGGCGCGGCGGCCGGTGGTGGTGTTGGTGGATGAGTTGGCGCATTCGAATGTGCCGGGGTCGCGGAATGCGAAGCGGTGGCAGGACGTGGAGGAGTTGTTGTCGGCGGGGATTGATGTGGTGTCGACGGTGAACATTCAGCATTTGGAGTCGTTGGGTGATGTGGTGGAGTCGATTACGGGGGTGCGGCAGCGGGAGACGGTGCCGGATGAGGTGGTGCGGCGGGCGGATCAGATCGAGTTGGTGGACATGTCGCCGCAGGCGTTGCGGCGTCGGATGGCGCACGGGAACATTTATCAGTCGGACAAGGTCGATGCGGCGTTGTCGAATTATTTCCGTCCGGGGAATTTGACGGCGTTGCGTGAGTTGGCGTTGTTGTGGGTGGCGGACCGGGTCGACGAGTACCTCCAGCAGTACCGCAACGAACACCGGGTGAAGAAGATCTGGGGCTCGCGGGAGCGGATCGTGGTGGGGGTGACGGGGGGTCCGGAGGGGGAGACGTTGATACGGCGTGCGGCGCGGTTGGCGGAGAAGGGTGCGGGGGGTGAGGTGTTGGCGGTGTACGTGTCGCGGAGTGACGGGTTGACGGCGGCGTCGCCGAAGGAGTTGGCGGTGCAGCGGGGGTTGGTGGAGGGGTTGGGGGGGACGTTTCATCATGTGGTGGGGGATGATGTGCCGTCTGCGTTGTTGGAGTTTTCTCGTGGGGTGAATGCGACGCAGGTGGTGTTGGGGTCTTCGCGGCGTCGGGCGTGGCAGTACGTGTTCGGGCCGGGTGTGGGTGCGACGGTGGCGCGGGATTCGGGTCCTGATCTGGATGTGCACATCGTGACGCACGAGGAGGTGGCGCGGGGGCGTGGGTTGCCGGTGGCGCGGGGTGCGCGGCTGGGTCGGCAGCGGATCGTGTGGGGATGGCTCACCGGCCTCGTCGGTCCCGTGCTGCTGACCCTGCTGTTGGACCTGGCGACCCCCGAAGTCGGCCTGGCCAACGACATGTTGTTGTTCCTGACGCTCACGGTGGCCGCGGCGCTGCTGGGCGGACTATGGCCGGCGCTGGCCTCCGCGGTCTTCGGTTCGCTGCTGTTGAACTGGTTCTTCACCCCGCCGCTGCACGCCTTCTCCGTCGCCAACGCGGAGAACCTGCTGGCCATCGTGGTGTTCGTGGGGGTGGGGGTGGCGGTGGCGTCGGTGGTGGACGTGGCGGCGCGGCGTACGCATCAGGCGGCGCGGTTGCGGGCGGAGTCGGAGGTGTTGTCGTTCTTGGCGGGGAGCGTGTTGCGGGGGGAGACGTCCTTGGACGCGTTGTTGGACCGGGTGCGGGAGACGTTCGGGATGGAGTCGGTGGCCTTGCTGGAGAGGGCGGGCGACGTGGCGCCCTGGACGTGCGTGGGGAGCGTGGGCCCCGCACCGGCGGAACGTCCGGAGGACGCGGACGTGGACGTGCCGGTGGACGACCACCTGGCGTTGGCGCTGTCCGGGCGGGTGCTGCCGGCCGAGGACCGCCGCGTCCTGGCGGCCTTCGCGGCGCAGGCGGTGGTGGTGCTGGACCGCCGACGCCTGCGCGAGGAGGCCGAACAGGCCCGCCGCCTCGCCGAGGGCAACCGCATCCGCACCGCCCTCCTCGCCGCCGTCAGCCACGACCTCCGCACCCCCCTCGCCGGCATCAAAGCAGCCGTCTCCTCGCTGCGCTCCGACGACGTCGCCTGGTCCGAGGACGACCAGACCGAACTGCTCGCCGCGATCGAGGAGGGGGCCGACCGCCTTGACCACCTGGTGGGGAACCTGCTCGACATGTCCCGGCTCCAGACCGGCACCGTCCAACCCCTGATCCGGGCGATCGATCTGGAGGAGGTCGTGCCGATGGCCCTGGGCGGACTGGCCGACCCGGCGGTGAGCGTGTTGCTCCACATCCCGCCGAGGCTGCCGATGGTCCAGGTCGACAAGGGCCTGTTGGAACGGGCGGTCGCCAACGTCGTCGAGAACGCCGTCAAGTACAGCCCGCCCCTCACCCCGGTCCTCGTCTCGGCCAGCGCCATGGCCGGCCGGGTGGAGATCCGGGTGGTGGACCGCGGCCCGGGCGTCCCCGAGGAGGCCAAGGAGCGCATCTTCGAGCCCTTCCAGCGCCATGGGGACGCCCCGCGCGGTGCCGGGGTCGGCCTCGGGCTCGCCGTCGCCCGCGGCTTCGCCGAGTCCATGGGCGGCACCCTCACCGCGGAGGACACCCCCGGCGGCGGCCTCACCATGGTCCTGTCGCTGCGCTGCGCCCCCGGTCCGGACGTCGCCGGCTGACCCGGTCGCCCCCGGTCCGGCCCGGGTGGACGCACGTACGGCGCCCACGGCGCGTGTCGCCCGGCGCGGCGGTTCGGTGCGCGCCCCGTGCGGGGGTGGTCGGGTCCCGGTGTGGGTAATATGCCCAGTTCGGGCCGGAGGTGGTAGGTGTGATGTCTTCTTCGTCGACCGGGGTGCTGGCACGTGTCCCCGAACTGGTGCGGGGCGCCCCGCGCGGGCACGGCGGTGCGCTGTGGCGACTCGCGGCCCGGGCCCGTCAACTCGACGCCAACGTCATCCGGTTGCGGCCGGGCGCCACGGTGGCCGCACACGTGGAGCCCGACCTGGACGTGTTGGTGTACGTCACCGGGGGCGGCGGCTGGCTGGTGGTGGACGGGGTGCGCAAGGAGGCGCTGCCCGGTGCGGTGGTCTGGCTGCCCCGCGGCACCGCCCGGGAGATCGGTGCGGACGGGGACGGGCTCACGTACCTCACGGTGCACCGCCGACGTCCCGGGCTGACGATCCGTCGGGGACCCGTGACCACGGGTGCCGGTGCGCAGGAGGGGCGGGAGCCGTGCGGGGAGTGCGGCCAGCCGACGCGCGAGCCGGGCGCCCGCTTCTGCGCCCGGTGCGGTACCGCCTTGCGGTGAGCCCGTCGAGGTGGGTCTCGGGACCGTGCGCGTCCGGGGCGACTCGGTCAAGACCACGGACGGGATCGCTCAACGCGACCTAAAAAGCTGATCAGTACAGAGCAAAAGCGGGCAGCAACCGTGGCGTGTCCTCGGACGGTCCGCCACCATCGATCTCGGGCGTCACAAGCCGGTCCGCGTCCGGCGAAGGGCGACCGCGCCCTCTGTGCGGGGGTGCGGTCGCCGGCCCGGGGGTGAGACCCGGGCGAGTGGCGGACGCGGACCGGTGCCCCGGACGGCCCCGAAGGGCCGTCCGGGTCGGTACGGCGCGGATCAGTACAGCGCGAAGGCGCGCACCGGGGTGGCGAGGTCCCCGAGCGGGCGGGTGGCGAGCCGGACCAGCGAGACCGGGTGGTCGTCCCCGGCGATCCGGTTGGCGCTGAGTTCCCCGCAGGACCGGCACTGGTGGATGATCAGCCACTCGCCGTCCTCCCGCACCGTCACGCTCAGCGCCGGCATCCGTCCCCGGCACCGGGCGGCCCGGTCGCCGGGTACCCGGCCGTCCACGTGCAGGCTCAGCAGGCAGTGCGGACAGTGGTTGCGGTGCGCGGTGCCGGGGGCGTGCAGGGACACGTCCAACCGGCAGCCCGCGCAGCGGAACGACTCCCCGCGCTCACCGCCCGGGCCGTGCAACACGTCCTTGGGTCGCTGGGGCCGTGGGGTGCCGCGGCGCCCTCCTCCGCCGGGGCGGGCGTCAGCGGTGCGTCTGGTGCGTCGGGGCACGGTCCGTTCTCCTTCCGGTCGCTCGGTCGCGTTCGTCACCACTGGGCGAAGACGTCGAGGGGGAAGGGGGGTTGGGCCAGCGGACGGACGGCCATCCGCATGAGGATGAGCTGGTTGTCGTCGGGGCTGACGGGGCTGGAGGTCAACTCGTCGCAGCGGGTGCAGCGGTGGACGACCCGCCAGTCGCCGGTGCGCAGCACCGCGATGGAGATGGGGCTCATCCGCGAGCGGCAGTCGGACCGGCCGCCGGCCACGTGGTCGACGAGGTGCTGGGAGTGCAGGCAACTCGGGCAGTGGTTGCGGACGGCGCCCGCGGGGTCGAGCGTGCCGACGGTGAGCCCGCAGCGGACGCAGGTGAAGGTCCGGGTGCGCAGCACGGGACCGGGCTGCGGGGACGGACGGTCGGACGGGCCGTGGCCCTGGTGAAGGGTGGACACCCTGGGTCTCCTGGCTGGAAGGAAGGCGATGGGCAGCAGGAGGCACCGAGCGGCGTCGGGAAACGGGGCCCCGCGGCTCCGCGGTCACGCCCGGGGACACCACCGGCGGCGCGGGGGCGCGACGGCGGGCCCGGTCCGGACGGGGCGGGCGGGGTGGTGGCATGCGGCAGGGAGGACCCGCGCACGGAAGTCGTCGGGCACCGGGGCCGATCGGGTCGGCGGCGGGCACGGCGGTGGCGGCGGGGTCAGCAGCCGGTTGCGCTCACGTCTCCACGAGGCGCGCTCGGCAGGGGCCGGGGCATACATCACCGCTTTCCGGGGCCGGGGGCCCGAGGGAGGAGGGCCGCGGCCCGGGTGGCCGCGGGACGCCCTGGTACGGGCGTTCGAGGACGGTAACAACGCCCCCGCGGGCCGGCCAACCGATTTTCCGCAGCGCGCCCTGGCGCGGCCCGTCGCACCGTCGCGGGCCGCGCCGGGCGGGCTCACCGGGCGTCGGTGGTGCGCAGGGTGAGGATGCGGACCTGACGGGCCCCGGTGTGCGCGTCCCGGCCGTGCCAGCAGCGGTAGTTGTCCAGGACGAGGACGTCACCGGCGTCGAGCCGGACGCGGGGCAGGTCCGCTTCGAGCGCGTGCACGGTCTCCGTGAACCGGGTGAGCATGGCGCTGATCCGGTCGGCGTCGGGGTCGCGGTGCAGCGGGACCGCGCCGTCCCCGCGGCGCACCACCCGCCGTCCGGTGCGGGTGTACTCCACGTGGCGGGCGACCCGGGGGGTGGCGGGCAGCCCGCGCAGCCCGGCCCAGGCCCCGTAGAGGTCGACGTCGCAGCCGGTGAGGAAGTCCCACAGGTCCGGGTCCTCGCTCTCGCAGGCGTCGACGAAGCGGTAGGCGTCGAGGAGGAAGGTCTCGCCGCCGATGGGCGCGGGTTCGACGCACTGGAGGAGGACGTGGTCCTCGTCGGGGTGGCGGCGCCGGCCGGGGACGCCGGCGACGTCGACGACGACGTCGAAGCCGTCCGCGTGCAGGTGCACGGGGCCGCCGTCCCGCGAGGCCCGCAGCCGTTGGGGGAAGAGTTCGCTCAGTCGGCTGCCGAGGGTGCGGGCGGCCGCCTCCACCAGGGCGTCCGGGGTGGTGCCGTAGCCGCTGAGGACCACCGCGCCCTGCCGGGCGAGGAGTTCCCGGGCCCGCCCGGTGTCGTCGGCGGCGAGCCGGGCCGGGGTGATGCCCGCGGTGGGGTGGCGGCCCGGTGCGGCCGGGGCGGGGCCGCGGGTCGAGGGGGTCGTGGTCGAGGTGGTGTGGTGCGCACTCATCCGGTGAGGTTGCCATGCGGAGCGTCGTCCCGGGAGAAGCGACGCGCGCTCGGCACGAGGGCGGCCAGCGCGGGTGCGACGAAGCAGGCCAGCGCGCAGCCGGCGAGGACGGGGCGGGCCCCGAAGGCGTCGATGGCCGGTGCGATGAGCGCCAGTCCGACCGGGGCCAGCCCGTAGGACAGCATGAAGTCGAGGGAGGAGACGCGGGCCAGCTTGTCGGGGGCCATCTCGCGCTGGGTGGCGGTGAACCAGGGGACGTTGAAGAGTTCGATGCCGATGCCGGCGGCGGCGTAGGCGGCGATCACGACCACGGGGTGCACCGGCAGGAGCAGGCTCAGCGGGGCCAGGCCGTAGGCGGCCAGTCCGGCGAGGGCGGTCCAGCCCTCGGCGACGGGGTGCCACCGGGCGATGAGCAGCGCGGCGGCCAGCGCGCCGGCCGTGTAGGCGGTGGTGGCGGCGGCGAGGACCACCTCGGTGTCGTACCGGTCGCGGCTGACCAGGGGGAGGGCGACGCCGGTGGCGGAGTAGCCGGTGGCGATCACGGTGGTCAGGGCGGCGAGGCCGGCGACGAACCAGGGGTGGCGCCGGGCTTCCCGCACGCCCTCGGCGAACTCCGCGAGCAGTGACGTCCGGTGGACGGCGGGGGCCGGGCCGGGCCGGCCGGCGCCCGGTGCCAGTGCGGCGACGAGCCAGAGCAGTCCGGTGCCCAGCAGCAGGGTGCCGGTGTCGAGGACCAGGGCGAGCAGGGCGGTCAGGGCGGGGCCGGTGAGGGTGCTGGTGCGGATCGACAGGGTCATGGCGGCGTTGGCCTGCTTGCGGCGGTCGGGTTCGACGACCTCGGCCGTCAGCGCCTGGAACGCCGGTCGGCAGGCCCCCTGGCCGGCCCCGGTGACGGCGGCGGCGGCCACCATCAGCGGGAGCGAGTGCCCGGCGCCGAAGGCCAGCAACGGTGCGGCGCCGGCGGCGAGGAGCCCCGACCACAGCACGACGCCCCGGCGGGAGTGGCGGTCGGCCAGTACCCCGCCCACGGGGACGGCGAGCAGGAACCCGGCGGTGCGGGCGGCGAGCACCAGGCCCAGACCGGTGGGGGTCAGGACGCGGTCGAGCACGGCGAGGCCGAGGACGAAGGGCAGGGCCCAGGTGGCGAGGCCCGATGCGGTGGTGCCCGACCACAGCCGCAGGAAGGCCGGGTCGCGGAGCAGGGAACGGCCGGACGGCGGACCGGCCTCGCGGGCGGGGGTCGCGGGGGGTGAGGTCTGCACGGCAGGGGCCTCCTTCGTCTCGGGCTTCCCCCTCGGACCCCGGCCCGGCGAGGGGCGAGGAGGGCCCGGGGGTAGCGTGATGAAAATGATTATCGTTAGAGTACTGGCTGATCCGCCCCGCGCACACCAATCACCCTTCCACCCGGAGGAGTTCCGTGGACACCACAGCGACCGGTTCCGCCCTGCTCGCCCAACTACCGCCGCCCCTGCCCGCCGCCCGGGTCATCGCGCTCAACCAACCGAAGGCCGATCTGCACACCACCCGCCACCACGCCTGGAACGGCTGGTCCTTCGAGGCGCCGCCCGGGGTCTTCCTCCCCGGCTGGACCAGCCGCCTGATCCACGAGCGGGTGCTGGACGGCCGGATCGAGGTCCGCGGGCGGGTCTACGCGGCCATGGGCGTCGGGTTGGGGGTCGAGGCCGTCGCCGCCGGAGTGCGCGGCGCCCGCGAGGTCTACGCGCTGGACGTCCACCCCGGCAGCGTCGCCGCCACCGCCGACCACTACCGCAGGATCGTGGGTCAGGACGCCGCGCCTCCCCTCCACCCCCTCGTCAGCGACGTGTTCGACGCCCTCCCCGACGGCGTCCGCCTGGACGTCGTCACCTTCAACCCGCCCGCGGTCCGCGAACGGGTCAGCACCGATCCCGACGTCATCCGCAACGTCTGCGTGGGGGCGCCCCTGCTGGAGCGGTTCTTCGCCCAGCTCGACGAACGGGACCTGCTGGCCGAGCGGGGGGAGGCGTTCGTCGTCGTCTCCAACACCGCCGACCTGCCGGCCATCGTCCGACATGCGTGGGACCGGCGCCTCGTGCCGGAGATCGCCCACCACCACGACTGGGGCGACGGCGTCGTGACCCTCCTGTTCCGGCTGACCCGAGGAGGTCGGGCATGACCGCCCCGCACCCCGCCACCGTCGACGGGCTGATGGCCTCCGTGCTCGACGGCGCCCACGGCGTCGATCCCGCCGGGTCCGTGGCCACCAGCGTGTTCTGGCTCCACCACGGCACCCGGCTCGCCGGCGGGGACACCACCTACCTCAACCAGTACGTCCTGGTCAGACTGCGCGGGGCGTTCGGAGCCTGTGCCTTCGAGCCCGGCGAGATCGACGCGGCCGTCTGCAAGGACGCCTCGGGCGCCCCCCTGGACGTGCTCCTGCGGGAGGCTCCGCGCCCGCTGCGGATCGCCGCGCTGGACGTGGTGCTCGCGGACGCCCGACCGTACGAGGGTGACCCCGGCGCCGAACCGGTGACCCTGCCCGCCGGCACCCCGGAGGTCCGGGCCCGGGCGCGGGACGCGGCCGTGGCCGGCCTGCTGGACGTCCCCCGGGGCGCCCGGGTCGGACTGATCGGCGTGGTCAACCCGTTGGTGGCGGCGATCCGGGAGCGTGGGGGCGTTCCCCTGCCGTGCGACTTCAACCTGCGGACCACCCAGTGGGGCGACGCGGTGACCGACGACATGGAGGAGGTCCTCGACGTCGCGGAGGCCGTGGTGGCCACCGGCATGACCCTCGGCAACGGCACCTTCGACACCCTGCTGGCCCGGTGCCGTGCCCGTGGCATCCCGCTCACCGTCTACGCCCAGTCGGGCAGCGCGGTGGCACGGGCCTTCCTGGGGGTCGGGGTGAGCGCCCTGTCCGCAGAACCGTTTCCCTTCTCCCAGTTCAGTGCCGGACCGACCACGCTCTACCGCTACCGAGCGGACCGCACCTCATGACCCGACGGTCCGTCCCCCGGGCCCGTCCCCCCGGCCGTGCCGCCGTCGGCCGGGGCCGCGCCTCCTGCCACCACGGGGAGATCCTCCAGGGGGTGTTCCTCGACGAACGGGGGCGCGCCTGCGCCGGCCTGGTCACCCTGCCGATGGCGGGACCGGGCACCCGCGCGGAGTTCACCCCCGACCCGCACGGGACGCCCGGCCCCCTCACGGTGACGCCGGCCGACCGCACCAAGGCCCTACGGGCGGCGACCCTCGCCCTGGCGGAGTGCCACCGGGCCGGGCCCCACGCCCCGCCCCCCGGCGGCGTGTTGCGGCTCGGCGGAACGGTCCCGCTGGGCCTCGGGATGGGATCGTCCAGCAGCGACGTGGTCGCCGCGGTGCGCGCGGTCGCCGACGCGTACGGACGCCGGCTCGCGCCGGAGGCCGTCGCCAGCCTCGCGGTGGCGGCCGAGAAGGCGACCGATCCGCTGATGCTCGACGACCGGCCACGGCTGTTCGCCCAACGGGAGGGCCGGGTCCTCGAAACCTTCGGCGAGGCGCTGCCGCCCGCCGTGGTGGTGGGCTGCGCACTCGACGGAGGGCGCCCGGTGGACACCCTGTCGCTGCCCTCCCGGCCTTCCGGCCCGGACGACCTCGCCGGTTACGAGCGGCTGCGCCGGCTGCTGCGCCGGGCGGTGGGCGACGCGGACGTCGAACTCCTCGGGCACATCGCGACCGAGAGTGCCCGCCTGTCGCAACGGGTCCTCCCGCGGGTGGAGTTCGACCGGCTGGTGCGGATCGCGGAGCGGACCGGGGCCACCGGTGTGCAGATCGCGCACAGCGGCAGCGTGGCGGGTCTCCTCTTCGACCCGACCGCCCCCGGGCTCGACGCCCGACTGCGTGACTGCGCGCGCGCCCTGCACCACGACGGCATCCCCGTCACCCGAACCTTCACGACGTTCCCCACGGGCGAGGAGTTCCCGCATGGACCGACACCCGGCAGAGGCGATGGCCCGACCGGACCTGATACGGCTGGACGACGGCTTCGTCTGCCTGCGCTTTGAATCGATGAAGGTCGTCTCCGCCCTGGCGGCGGTACGGCATCTGCTGGACACCGGGGTGGTGCGCCCCGGGGACACCCTGCTGGACAGCTCCAGCGGCATCTACGCCCATGCGCTGGCCCTGGCCTGCCACCGCTACGGCATGCGCTGCCACATCATCGGGTCGAGCACCGTGGACCACGCCCTGCGCACCCAACTCGCCGTCCTCGGCGCCCACCTGGAGCAGATGGAGCCGAGCGACGACCTGAAGCTCGACCAGAACCGCCGGGTGGCCCGGGTCCGCGCACTGCTGGCCGAGCACCCCGAGTACCACTGGATGCGGCAGTACCACGACGACGTCCACTACCTCGGCTACCGCACCGTCGCGGACCGGATCCGTCGGGAGCTCGGCACCGAGCGGCTGACCCTGGTCGGCGGGATCGGCTCGGGCGCCTCCACCGGCGGGCTCGCCCGCGCACTGCGGGAACGCGCCCCGGACCTGCGCCTCGTGGGCGTCCAACCCTTCGGCAGCGTCACCTTCGGCAGTGCCCACGTCCGCGATCCGGAGATCATCATCGCCGGGATCGGCAGCTCCATCCCCTTCGCCAACGTCGACCACGGCCTCTACGACACCATCCACTGGCTCGCCTTCGAGGCGGCGCTCGCGGGCAGCGTCGACCTGCTGCGCTCCCGCGCAGTCTTCGCCGGACTCTCCACCGGAGCGGCCTACCTCGCCGCCCGTTGGGAGCGGGACCGCGCACCGGACCGGATGGTGGTCTTCGTCGCCGCCGACACCGGTCACCGGTACGTCGACTCGGTGTTCGCCCGGCACGAGGAGGCGGTCCCGGTGGCGGACCTCGCCCCGCGCGAGGTCGCAGGGCCAAAGGAACTCGTCCTCCCCTGGTCCCGGATGCGGTGGAATCGAAGACCGGTGGGGCCCGGTGGCTCCGGGTTCGACGGCCGGGTGGGCGAGGGGGCCTCCCGCGCCGGGGCCGCTCCGTGATATAAGAATGGAAATCATTGTCAATAACGTTCGGTGGGGGTGCCCCGGCCGCCGCTCCGGCGGGCCGGGCCCCTCCCCGGGCGCGACCCCGGAGAGCCGCGGGGCCGGTGCGCACCGCACGGCCCCCGCTCCCCGGCCCGCGGGCCGTGCGCGCCCGCCCCCACCACTCCGCCGCACCGTCAGGAACCCCTCGCATGCACCCTCGTGCCGCCTCGTCGACGGCGCCCGCCCGCACCGGGCGGGCCCGGCCATGACCTCCACCTCCACCGCCACCATCCGCCCCGGGACCGGCTCCCCGAAGCCCGCACCGCCCGCCCGGGAGGCACCCCTCCACCGGCGCGGAGCGGTCCTGGCCGTGTGCGCGGCGCTCACGGCCCTGCTCCTGGTCTCGATGCTGCTGGCCATCGGCCTCGGGCCGGCCGCCGTCGCCCCCGGCGACACCGCCCGCTTCCTGTGGGCGGCGCTCACCGGCGGCACCCTGCCCGCCGGGGACCTCACGGCCTACCACATCGTCTGGGAGATCCGCACCCCACGGGTCCTGCTCGCCGCGCTGGTGGGGGCGGGACTCAGCGCGATCGGCGTCGCCGTCCAGGCGATGGTGCGCAACGCCCTGGCCGACCCGTTCGTCCTCGGCATCTCCTCGGGAGCCTCGGTGGGAGCCGTCGCCGTCACGGTCACCGGCTCGCTGGCGGTGCTCGGCGTCCACGCCATGTCCGTGGGCGCCTTCGCGGGCGCCCTGATCGCGTCCGCGCTGGTGTACCTGGTCTCCACGCGCTCCGGTTCGCTCTCCCCGCTCCGGCTGGTGCTCATCGGCGTCACCGTGTCCTTCGGCTGCCAGGCCGTGATGAGCGTGATCGTCTACCTGGCGCCCAACAGCGAGGCCACCAGCACCATCCTGTACTGGAGCATGGGCAGCTTCGGCGCGGCGAACTGGGAATCGCTCCCGGTGGTCGCGGGCGCCGTGCTGCTCGGCACCGCCCTGCTGCACCGGCGGAGCCGGACGATGGACGTCATGGCGCTCGGCGACGAGACCGCGGCCAGCCTGGGCGTGGGCCCCGACCACCACAGACGGCTGCTCCTCGTGCTCGCGTCCCTGGTCACCGGGGTGATGGTGGCCGCCAGCGGCGCCATCAGCTTCGTCGGACTCGTCATGCCCCATCTGGTGCGCCTGGTGGTGGGGGCGGGCCATGCCCGGGTGCTCGCCGTCGCCCCGCTGGCCGGGGCCGTCTTCATGGTCTGGACCGACCTCGTCGCCCGCACCGCGGTGGCCCCGCGCGAACTGCCGCTCGGGGCCATCACCGCCCTGGTCGGCGTCCCCGTCTTCATCGCGCTGATGCAGCGCAGGAGCTACGTCTTCGGAGGCCGCTGAGATGGAACTGACCCTGGAGGACCTCACCGTCGCCGTGGACGGCTCCCGACTGGTCGACGCCCTGTCCCTGCACGTCGGCACGGGCCAGGTGGTCGGTCTCGTGGGCCCCAACGGCAGCGGCAAGTCCACCGCGCTGCGCTGCGTGTACCGGGCGCTGAAGCCGACCAGCGGCGTGGTGCGCATCGACGGGACCGACCTGGCCACCCTGAGCCTGCGCCGCAGCGCCCGGGCCCTGGCCGCCCTCACCCAGGACGGCACCGTCGACCTCGACTTCACCGTGGCGGAGGTGGTCGCCCTGGGCCGCGCCCCGCACCTCCCGGGCAACCGGGCTCCGGACGCCCGCGAACGGGCCTTGGTCCAGGCGGCCATGGACCGGCTGGACGTCGCCCACCTCGCCCACCGCGGGGTGCTGAGCCTGTCCGGGGGCGAACGCCAACGCGTGCTGATGGCCCGCGCCCTGGTCCAGGAACCCGCGGTCCTGGTCCTGGACGAACCCACCAACCACCTCGACGTCCGGCACCAGATCGCGCTGCTGTCCCGGCTGCGCACCGCGGGGATCACCGTGCTGGTCGTCCTCCACGACCTCAACCTCGCCGCGGCGGCCTGCGACCGGCTCGGGGTGCTCTCCCACGGCCGGCTGGTCGCCTCGGGCACCCCGGAGGAGGTCCTCACCGCCGACCTCGTCCACGAGGTCTTCGGCGTACGGGCCAGCGTCGTCCGCCACCCGCTGACCGGTGGCCCGCAACTCCTGTACTCGCTCACCCCCGCCCCATGAACAGAGAGAACGCACCCATGCCCACGGCATCCGCCCCTTCCGCACCCCGCCGGTTCCTCGCCCTCGGGGCCGTGCTGACGGCCGTCGCCCTGCTGAGCGCCTGCGGCGCCGAGGTCGACACCGACGACGCGGCGAGCGCCGAAGTCACCGTCAAGCGCTGCGGCGAGCCGGTGTCGTACAGCGTCCCCCGGCGCGCCGTCGCCTACGAGGGAGGCAGCGCCGACAAGCTCTTCAGCCTCGGCCTGACCGACCACGTCCTCGGCTACGTCCTGCCGCCGGCGAACCCGCCCGTCAGCCAGTCGCCCTGGGCGTCGGAGTACGCCAAGGTCAAGATGCTCAGCGACGACCTGCTCAACAAGGAACTGATCGTCTCCCACCGGGCCGACCTCGTGGTCGCCGGCTGGAACTCCGGCTTCAGCGACCAACGGGGCATCACCCCCGACATCCTCGACAAGCTCGGCATCCAGAGCTTCATGCACACCGAGAGCTGCTACAACTACCCCCGCTTCCCGCAGCGGACCGCCCCCTTCGAGGCGCTCTACACCGACCTCGAACGGCTCGGCGCGATCTTCCGGGTGGAGGAACGGGCCGAGAAGGTCGTCGACGGGCTCAAGGAGCGGGTCGCCGCGGTGGCCCGCCGGGTGCCGGCGGGGGACCGCCCGCGGGTCTTCCTCTACGACTCGGGCACCGACCAGCCGTTCACCGCCGGCAACCAGGTGCCGCCCAACGACATCATCGAGACCGCCGGCGGCCGGAACGTCTTCGACGGGCTGGACGCCCGCTGGACCCAGGTCAGTTGGGAGTCGGTCGCCGAGGCGGCACCCGAGGTCGTCATCATCCTCGACTACGGCGACCAGCCGGCCCAGAAGAAGATCGACTTCCTGAAGGAGTCGCCCCGCACCAGCAAGCTGCCCGCGGTGAAGAACGACCGGTTCTTCGTCCTGAACTACAACGAGGGCATCAGCGGCCCGCGGAACGTGGACGGCCTGGAGAAGTTCGCCGACTACCTCCGCACCCTGAAGCGCTGACGCGGCCGGTCCCGTGCCCACCGGCACGGGACCGGCCCGCCGGGGCTCAACCCGCCCAGACGTCCTCCACGTAACGCTCCTCGGCCATCAGCGCGGACAGCCACGCCTCGGCCCCCTCGGCCGTGGAACCGGCGTGCCGGCGGTGCAGGGTGCGCAGGGCTTCCCGCACCGCCGGGGCCATGGCACGGCCGTCGCCGCAGACCCGGACGTGCGCCCCGGCCGCCAGCAGCCCCCACACTTCGACGCCTTCGGCGAGCAGGCGGTCCTGGACGAACCGTGCGCCCCCGCGCGGGGCGCGGGAGAAGGCGGGGCGCAGCCCGACCGCGCCGGCGGCCTCGGCCGCCTCCAACTCCGCCCGGTGCAGGTAGTCGACGTCCGGGTGGTCGCAGCCGAAGTAGCACAGCATCGCGGCCCGGGCGGTCCCCGCCGTGGCGACCCGGTCGGCGACGGCGGCCCGGAAGGGGGCCAGCCCGGTGCCCGCGGAGACCAGCACCACCGGCACCGCGGGGTCCGTCGGGAGGCGGAACGCCTCCCGGCACGGGGCGAGCCGGGCGTACACGGTGTCCCCGGCTTGCCGCGTGGCCAGGAACGCCGCGCCGGTGCCGAGGAAGGTGCCGGTGCCGTCGCGGTGCGGTACCGGGTGCGCGGCCACCATGAGGTCGACCGTGCGGGGGGCCGCGGCGGGGGAGGAGGACACCGAGTAGTAGCGCGGGTTCATCGGCGTCAGGACGTCGAGGAGTTCGGCGAGCGGGGGCCGGCAGGAGGAGTGCCGGGCCAACAGGTCCACCACCGAGTCGCCGCCGGGTGCGGTGGCGAGGGCTTCCAGGGCGGCCCGTTCCGGGGGGCAGGGGGTGTGGCCGGCCAGTGCGCCGATCTGGCGTGCGGTGGCGGTCCGGCCGAGTTCCACGAAGTGGGTGAGCAGGGTGCGCACCGTCATCGGACGGTCCACCGGCAGCGCGGGCCGACCCCCGCCGGTGGCGCGCAGCACCACCACCCGGCCCGGGTCGAGGTCGAGGAGCGTGACGGCGCGGTCGACGAGGGCGGTGGGGTTGGCCGGTCGGACGAGCAGGTGGTCGCCGGTGCGGTACTCCGTGCCGCCGGGCGGGCCCAGCCGGAGGAACCGCTTGGAGCGGCCCAGTTCGTGCGCGGTGTCGACGAGTTCGGCGTTCTCGGTGACGACGAACGGGAGCAGGCCGTCGGTGGCCGGCGGTTCGACCGCGGCCGGGTCGCCCTCCGCCACGGTGTACCGGGCGCCGGGGGCAGCGCCCCCGGGCGCCTCCTCGACCGGCACCCCGTACCGCTCCAGGAGCACCGTCCACGCCCGGGCGCTCCACGCGTCGATCGACGCCCGGGCGTCGCCGGAGACGTCGACGGCGACCCGTTCCAGCAGCGGGGCGCCACCGGCGGCGGCGAGGCCGTCGTGGATCAGGGTGGGGATGCGCTGGTAGGTGGCGGACCAGTTGCGGTCGCCGATGCCGAGCACCGCGTACCGCAGCCCCGCCGGGGCGCCGCCCTCCTCCAACCGGGCGAGGAACCGGCCGGCGTCGTCGGTGGGGCGGCCGTTGTAGGACGAGGCGACGACCAGGACCGGGTGGGCCGGGTCCAGGGAGTCCACCGCGTCGTCCAGCGGGGCGAGGACGGTGGCGAAGCCGTGGCGGGCGCCCGCGTCGGCGAGTTCGGCGGCGATCGCGCGCGAGGTGCCGAGGTTGGAGCCGTACAGGACGGTGAGGGTGGTGCCGGGGGCGCGCAGCCCGCTCGGGACGGGGTCCCGGTGCGCCGGGGCTCCGGTCGCGGCCCGTTCGGGCGCCGGCGCGACGGCGGCGCGTCCGGCGCTGGTGCGCCGTACCGGGACGAGGGTGAAGCCGTCCGGCTTGATGGTCAGGGTTTCCTTGATCTTCAGCCGGTAGTCGCTCCGGTCCAGCAGGCGGTAGCGGTGCAGGAGCAGCCCGAGCACCAGGGTCGCCTCGTGCAGGGCGAACTGGCGCCCGATGCAGGAGCGTTCGCCGTTGCCGAAGGGCTTGTAGAGGTGTCCGGGGCGGGCGTCCAGGGCCTCGGGGTCGAACCGGGTCGGATCGAAGAGTTCGGGGTTGTCGCCCCAGCCGGGATCGCGGTGCAGCATGGGTGTCACCACGGTGACGACCTGGCCCTTGCGGACCGGGTACCGGCCGCCGATGACGGTGTCCGCCAGGGCCTCCACGGCGAAGGCGGGGGCGGTCGGCCACAGGCGCAGGCTCTCGTTGAGCACCTGGCGCACGTAGCGCAGTCGTCCCACGTCCGCGTAGGACGGGTCCGGGTCGGCGGCGTCGCCCCAGAGGGCGTCCGTCTCGGCCTGGGCGGCGGCGAGCACGGCCGGGTTCTTGAGCAGGTAGTAGAGCGCGAAGGAGAGGGCGCCGCTGGTGGTTTCGTGGCCGGCGATCAGGAAGGTGATCAGCTGGTACCGGATGTTGGTGTCGTCCAGCGCCTCGCCGGTGTCCTTGTCGACGGAGTGCAGCATCAGCGACAGCAGGTCGTCGGGGCCGTCCCCGGGGGCGCCCTCGGCCCGGCGGCGGCGCACGATGTCGTCCGCGAGGCGGTTCATGGTCAGGACGTTGGCCTGCTGGCGCTTCTCGGCCGCCGCGTACAGCAGGTCGAGTCCCGGGACGAACGCGGTCTTCCTCTGCGCGTGGTCCAGCGCCCGGACCATCGCGGTGATGAACGGGTGCGGCTCGGAGCGCTCGAAGCAGCCGAAGTCGTAGGTGAAGCCGCAGAGTCCGATGGTGTCGAGGGTGAGCCGGGTCATGTCCTCGGCGACGTCGACGGGGCGTCCCTCCTGCGCGTCCCACGCGGCGAGCAGCCGTCGGGCCACCCGGACCATGGTGGGGTGGTAGGAGCGCAGGGCGTCGAAGGCGAACGCGGGCAGCAGGATGTGGTGCGCCTTGCGCCAGTTGGGTTCGTCGCCGTAGGCGGTGAACAGGCCGTCACCGGCGAAGTCCCGCACCGGCTCCAAGGGGGCGGGGGTCTTGCGGAACCGGCTCTCGTCGCAGACCTCGGCGACCAGGTCGCCGCCCGAGACCATCAGGGTGTCCTCTCCGAAGGCCCGGACGTTGAAGATCGGGCCGAGTTCCCGTGCCTCCCGCATGGACCACCGGGTGAAGGCGTCGGTCGGGATGCGCAGGGCGTGCCCGAAGACGGGGATCCGGGGCCGCTCGGGAACGGAGGCGGTGCCCGTGGTGCGGTGGACTGCTGTCGGGTTCATGGACCGTCCCCTCGTGGTCTTCGCTGCGTGGACGCCCGCGGCGCACGAGGTCCACGGCGGCTGGGCGGGGTGCCGCCCGGGCCGCTCCTGACCGTCAGCCTACGCATGACTTTGTCGGCTGACAAAGTCGCCTGACGGGGACGGATGACTATGTCGCTATAGTGGCTTGTATGGCTCACGTAACCGCCGCCGAGCGTCGACCCCAGCTCATTGCCGCGGCCATCGAACTCATGGCCCGCGAAGGGGTCGCCGCCGGCTCCACCCGGGCGATCGCAGCGGAACTCGGGGTCGCCCAGGCGACCGTGCACTACACCTTCGGCACCAAGGCGGACCTGTACCGGGCGGTGCTGGAGTCGCTCTCCGCGGAACTGATCGACGGGGCGCAGCGGGGGGTGGCCGCGGCGAACGGCCTGGAGGAGGCGTTGCGGGCCACCGCCGACGCGTTCTGGGCGGACCTGGGCGACCGTCCCGAACTGCACCTCGTCTGGTTCGAACTGGTGGCCTTCTCCTTGCGCACCCCCGAACTGCGGGACGTGGTGGAGCGCCACTACCGGTACATGACCCGGATCGCGACGGACGCGCTGACCGAAACGGGCAGCCGCACCGGCCGCGGCTACGCGGTTCCCGCGGAGGAACTCGCCGACTTCCTGGTCACCGGCTTGGACGGGGTCTGCATGGGGTACCTGCTGCGCGGCGAAACGGAGCCGAGTCCGCAGACCCGTCGAATCCTGGACCAGGTGGTCCGGGCCACCCTGGCGCTGGCCGACGCCCGGCCGGCCCCGGCCGGCTGACGTCGGCTGCCGGCCCCCGAAGAGGGGTGGCCGAAAATAATCACTCGGGTCCTGCGCGGCCCGGTGGAGTCGAACGCCCTTGCGGGCAGGGCGGGTTGGGTGGTGACTGGATTCCCCTCCCGGGTCCGGCGGTGCCGCGCGCGGGGGGTCCGGTCAAGGTGGAGTAAAGGAGGATCTAAACTTAGCCAAGCCTAACCAAACCTAACCGGGTGGATGTGCCGCCGTGCCCTGCACCGGAAAGCAGAGACCATGACCGCCAAGACCGCAGTCCGCCGCCGCGCGGCCATCGCCCTCGCCTCCGCCCTCGCGGGTTCCCTCGCCCTGACGGCCTGCGGCTCGTCCGACTCGGACGCCGACGGCGAGGCCAAGAAGAGCGACGGGAAGTCCACGGCCGGCACCGACCTGCGCACGATCAAGACGGTCATGGGTGACGTCGAGGTCAAGGCGCAGCCGCAGCGGATCGTCGCCCTCGACACCGCCGAGCTGGACTCGCTCATCACCCTCGGCGTCAAGCCGGTCGGCGCCACCCGCACCGACTCCGTGTCCGGATTCCCCGGGCACGTCCCCGCGGAGCAGGTCAAGGACACCAAGCTGGTGGGGGAGATGACCACGCCGAACCTGGAGGCCGTCGCCGCCCTCAAGCCCGACCTGATCCTCACCAGCAAGCTCCGCCACGGCGACCGGTACGACGAGCTGAAGGCCATCGCGCCCACCGTCATGACCGAGACCACCGGCCTGCCCTGGAAGGAGAACTTCCTCGTCCACGCCGATGCGGTGGGCAAGAAGGCCGAGGGGCAGCGGGCGATCGCCGCCTACCAGGCGCGCACCGCGGAGGTCACCGAGGCGCTGGGCGGCAAGGACAAGGCCGCCGCCATCGAGGTCAACATGGTCCGCTTCGTCGAAGGTGCGGACATCCGCATCTACGGCAAGGAGAACTACCTCGGCACGATCTTCAAGGACGTCGGCCTCGGCCGTCCGGCCGTGACGGACAAGGCGGAGGAGGGCTTCATGCTGAACGTCAGCCCCGAGAAGATCGACATGGCCGACACGGACGTCATCTTCCACTCCACCATCGGCGACCCGAAGAAGGCCAAGGCCACCCAGGTGCTCGCCAGCCCGCTGTGGAAGAACATGGACGCGGTGAAGAAGGGCGATGCCCACGCCGTCAAGGACGAGCTGTGGATCCAGGCGATCGGCTACACCGGCGCCACCAAGATCCTCGGCGAGTTGGAGACCGCGCTCACCAAGTAGGCGCCGCCCGCTCCCTGCGGCCCGGGACGGTACGGGTCCGACCCGCCTCCCGGGCCCGGGCGCCGTCAGCGCGTACGGTCCCCGCGGTCGCCGCGCCCTGCGCCGGGAGCCGGACGTGGCGTGACGTGAAGACACCGACGGCGGGGGCGGGGCCTGTGCGGCCCGCGCCCCCGCCGTCCGCTCGGCCTGCGCAGCGGGCTCGCCGACTACATGCTCTCCGGGGCGATCGACGGACTGCCGGCAGGATGCCGAGGTCCCGGGCGATGTCCCGGGTCTGGCGCGGTTGGCACCGCACCACCGGTTCGGCCAACGCCGCACCGCGGCCGACGAGACGGTCGTCGCCGAGGCCCTGGCCGCCACCGGGACCGCCGAACTGATCGACTGCCCCGTCGAGGAACTCTCCGGCGGCCAGCGCCAGCGCGTGTGGATCGCCCTCGCCCTGGCCCAGGACACGGCGACGCTGCTGCTGGACGAGCCCACCACCTACCTCGACGTCGCCCACCAGGTCGAGGTCATGTACCTGCTGGCCGGCCTCAACGAACGCACCGGCAAGACCGTCGACCGGTAGCCTGCCACCCCGATGCAGTGTGACCTAAGTCACCATCCTTCCGGGGCGGGGGTGGCGAACGCGGTGCAAACGGACGTCCGTGGTCGGAGCGGTCCGCCGATCGGCTGGTCGGGGCGGTGCTGCGGGCCCGGTCGCGAAGATCGAAGTTGCTGGGCAAAGGGACTCCGGTGGTCAGTAATGAGCAAAACTTGGAAGATCCCCATGGCAAAGTCGAATTGCCTTTGCACACAATGCCGTTCAGATCAGTCCTGAAGGGTGACGTGCGCAGTGCGACGCACTCTCGGCGGTCCCCCGGGCGCGAAGCGGGGCCGGCCGCCGGGCGACCGGCGAGGGGAACCGAACCATTCATGACCACGACACGTGCCGCGAAGTCCACCGGGGCGACCGCCCCCGGGCCGGTCACCCGGGCGGCCACCGGACCGACCCGCACCCCCGGGAGCGGCCCCGGCACCCCGCCGGCCCCGCCCCGCTCCGCGCGGGAGGGCCGGTGATCCAGAACCACGGCGCCCCCACGCCCCAGCGCGTCACGTCGATGCCTCCGGCCCCGCCGATCGACTTCTCGGCGTTCCACCAGATGCACCGCCCGGCCTACCTCCGCTACGCCCGGGCCTTCTTACGCAACCACGCGGACGCCGAAGAGGCCGTCGACGCCGCCTTCGAACGCTTGCTGACCAAGTGGGTGCAGGTCCTGAGCAGCGACAGCCCCGACCGGTACGCCTGGGCCGTGCTGCGCAACCAGGTCGCCGACCACTACCGGCGGGCCCGTCCGCGCCTCCAACCCCTCGACGAGGCCGCCTTCGAGACCGTCGCCCTGCGCGCCACGGTCGATCCGATCGCCCAACTGGAGGAGTCCCTCACCTTGATGAGGGCCATCCGTCAACTCCCGGAACGGCAGCAGGACGTGACCGTGCTGCGCTACCTCCTCGACCTGCCGGTGGAGCGCATCGCCTACGAACTCGGCATCTCCCAGGCCGCCGTCCGCTCCAGCGACCGGCACGCCCGGCGCAGGCTGCGGGAGATCCTCGGGCCCGACCGCTCCACCATGGAGGGACGCTCCGGTGCGTGACGACCTGCTGGACCGGCTCTCCCGTGCCCGCCTCGTCGACGACGGTCCCTGCACCACCGCGGACATCGCCGCGGCGGAGGTCCGCATCGCCGCCAGGTCGGCCGCCCTGCCCGAGGCGCGCCCGCCGGGGGAGGGCAGGGCCGCGCGGGGTGACGCCCGGCGGGCCGCCGCGCTCCGACTGACCACCCTCTGCGAGACGGTCGTCACCCATGCCGCACTCGGTCGGCTGCGCCACTTCCTCGCCCGGGCGATGCCCGAACCGGACGGGGCGCTGCTGCTCGGCTGCCTCCTCCAGTTGGCGGAGGGCGAGGGCGGGGAGGAGGCCGCACGGTTCTGGTGGCAGTACGCCGCGGGGGCCGGGGAGCCGACTGCCGTCTCCTGTCTGTACCTCCACCACCTGGCGCTGGGGGAGGAGGCCCCCGCCAGTTGGTGGTACGTCCAGCAGCAGCGCCCGCTACGGGCTTCGGAGCCGATTCCTGTACGACGCATCTCGGCCGAACTGCCGGACGACCTCAGACACTTCGATGCCGCCGACGCCAGCCTCGACACCACGCTACGGGTGTTGAACGCGCTACGGGTGAGCGCCGATTGGCGGGTGCCGGCCGTGGTCGACGCGGTCCTGGATTACGTGTCCGCCGCTGTGGCGTGGGTCGACGAGGACGTCGAACTTCCGCTTCCGGAACCGGGATTCACCGACCGCATACGCCATCTGACCAGCGAACCCGTCGTCCAGGGGGGTGGGCGCGGGGAATCCGACCTCCCCGCGCGGCGGCGTCGCGCCCACGGCGGTGTGGCCACGGCCCACCGCGGTGGAGGGGGGCGCTGAGCCGGGCTTCCGGACCGAGCGGCTCCGGGCCGCCGTGCGCGGGTTCCGGCAGCGAGGCCGTACGGGTGTCCGTCGGTCGATGGATCACCCGGTCGCCGTCGTGCCACTGGTACCGGGCCGGCGGGCGTGGCAGCGTGGGCGGGTCAACTCGACACGGACGGACGAGAAGTCCTCGCCCGACAGGGAAAGGGATGAGTGCCCGATGGCGCTAGGCACGGAGACGGTGTACTTCAGCGCGACCCATACGGAGCACGGCCTTCCGCCGGGCCACCCGTGTGCGGGTGTGGCGCACAGCCACCTGTGGATCGTCACCCTGGAGACGGTCCTGCCCGACGAGAGCCCGGACGGGATGCCACCGGACGGGACGGAATCGGCGAGGGCCGCGTGTGCGGAGTTCGCCCGGTGGGCCCGACGGAGCCTGGACGACGCCCACCTCAACGAGGTGGCGGACGAGCTGCGGCACCGGGCCGGCCCGGACGAGCTGGCCCGCTGGGTCTACGCGCAGTGGTCCGCCCGGCTGCCGTTGCGTGAGGTGCGGGTCCACGGCCCCTACAGCGGACGGTGCGGCGCGGCCGTGCTGACCTCCTGAGCGCGCGCGGCACCGGGCTCGGCCCGGTGCCGCGCCCCGTCCCGCCACCACCTGCGAGAATGGTGCATACGCAAGCAAATGCAGGTGTGAGGAGAGATCGTGGTGGCGCAGTCGGAGCGGGTGGTGTCCCGGGGGTTCAAGGTCGGGGTGTGGCGGGCCTACATGGAGGTCAACCACCAGGTGCTGACCGCCATCGAGCGGGCGCTCGCGGACCGGCACCGCCTGTCGATCAGCGAGTTCGACGTCCTGGTGAACATTCCGCTGGCCGGGACCCGGCTCAAGGACCTCAAGGAGCGGGTCGTCCTCACCCAGAGCGCGCTCAGTCGCCTGTTCGACCGGCTCGCCCAGCGCGGACTGCTGGCCCGCAGCCCGCTGGAGGAGGACCAGCGCGGCGCGATGATCACCCTGACCGAGGAGGGGCGCAAGCTGCTGCGCGCCGCGGTCCGCACCAATGCCGAGGTGGTCGAGCGGACCTTCGCCGGCAAGCTGACCGACGACGAGTTGCGCACCCTGGACGCCCTGGTGGCCCGGCTGAAGGCGCCCGAGGTCTCCGAGGGCTGACCCCCGTCATGTGACTCAGATCACTCCGTGCGGGGGTGAGGGGCGGGAATGGGGGGCGTCCGTTCTGGGTTATGGTGCTTGCGCAAGCAACAAAAAGCGCGACAAGCCGGGGCCGTCCCCACGGCCCGACCCCCAAGGAACGGGAAGACATGAGCAGCAACAGCTACCTCACCGACCGGCTGACCCCCGAGAACACCGGGATCCTGCTGGTCGACCACCAGGCGGGTCTCATCCTCGGCGTCCAGGACCACGACCAGAACGAGGTCCGCCGCAACGCCCAGGCGCTCGCCCGCACCGCCAAGGTCTTCGGCCTCCCGATCGTGGCCACCACCTCCGCGCCGCAGGGTCCCAACGGGCCGCTCCTGCCGGAACTGGTCGCCGAACTGCCCGAGGGTGCGCCGATCATCCACCGCAGCGGCGAGGTCGACGCCTTCGACGACCCGCGGTTCGACGAGGCCGTCCGTGCGATGGACCGCCCCAACCTGATCATCGCGGGCGTCATCACGGACGTGTGCTTGATGTTCGCCTCGCTCTCCGCCCTCGGCCGTGGCTACCACGTGCACGCCGTGACGGACGCCTCCGGCACCACCAACAAGCTGGCCCGCGAGACCTCGCTGCTCCGCCTCCAGAACGCGGGCGCGACCCTCAACAGCACGGTCGGCGTCATCTCCGAACTGCTGCGGGACTGGAAGAACCCCGGCGGCCCCGGCACCGCCGACATCTTCAGCAGCCTGGCCATGCCGTTCTACGGCGCGGTCGTCGCCAGCCACTCCTCCGCCAGCGGCGGACAGGGCTGAACGGGACCGCACCCTCCTCGGGAACCCCGCTCGTGGGTGACGGGGACTCCCGAAAAGGCCGGTGGCCCGGGCGGAAGGACTCCGCCCGGGCCACCGGTCCGTTCCGGGTCAGCCCTCGGTCCACCCGTGGTTCTTGCCGAACTGGAGCAGCCCGCGGCGGACCGCGAGGATCTGCTCCCCGGTCAGCGAGGGCGCCGCGGACAGCAGGACCTCGGTCACGTCGTGGAGGAACTCCTCCGACGTGAGCACGTCACACAGCGAATCGTCGTCCACTTGTACCTGGCGCGCGACACCGGCGCCGCCGCTGCGCACCGGGATCGGTACGACCGCTCCCTCGGCGAGCCGCACGTCCGACGCCTTGGGGCCGCGCTCCCCTTCCTCGATCTCGAATTCGACCGCGAGTCCCGGACGCACCTGCTGTTCCGGCATCAACAGGTCGTTGACGTGCATGAACACGTCTTCCCCACCGAGATCCGGAGCGATGAATCCGTAACCGCGCAAACCGTCGAACCGCACCACACGACCGGCAACCATGCCGTCACCCCCACAGAAAACCGGGCCACATGCCCGGTAGGAACACCACAGGTCACGAAGCCTACGCGAGCCGCCCTGCCCACACCAGTACCCCGCTGCCCGGTCGCGGCGCCGCCGGCGGCCCGGCGCGGTTTCAGTCCTCCGGGTGCAGCAGTCCGCGTTCGTAGGCCCGCACCAGTCGTTGCGGTACGCGGTGGACGGCGCCGTCGACGGTGATCGGCACCAGCTGCTGCGGGCTCGCCTTCCACTGTGCCCGGCGGTGGCGGGTGTTGCTGCGGGACGTCTTGCGCTTGGGGACTGCCACGGAAACCTCCTGGTCGGGAACGCCCTCGACGCTATATGAAAACGGTAATCAATACCAATGGTGGGGGGTGTGGGTGGGGCCCTTGCCCGTCGACCGACCGTTCGGTTAGCTTGCGGTGCGCCCGGCACCCCGCCGCACCCCCGCCGGGTTCCGTCCCGCCGTGAGGAGTCCGCCCATGTCCGACGAGGTGTTCCTGGTCGACGGTGCCCGCACCCCCCAGGGGCGCTACGGCGGCGTCCTGGCCACCGTCCGCCCCGACGACCTGGCCGCCCTGGTGGTCGGGGAGGCGGTCCGCCGGGCCGGCGTCCCCCCCGAAGCCGTGGACGAGGTGGTCCTCGGCGCCGCCAACCAGGCCGGCGAGGACAACCGGAACGTGGCCCGGATGGCCGTGCTGCTCGCCGGCCTCCCCGCGACCGTGCCCGGCTACACCGTCAACCGGCTCTGCGCCTCCGGGCTGACCGCGGTGGCCTCCGCCGCCCAGGCCGTCCGATCAGGGGAGGCCGACCTGGTCGTCGCGGGCGGAGTGGAGTCGATGACCCGGGCCCCCTGGGTGATGGCCAAACCCGGTACCCCCTGGGCGTCCCCCGGCCCGCTCCACGACACCTCGCTGGGCTGGCGCTTCACCCATCCGCGCTTCACCGAAGCCGATCGCGCGGTGCCCGCCGGCGCGGGCCCCGAGGCCGTGCGGGTCACCCTGCCGATGGGGGAGACCGCCGAGGAGGTCGCCGCCGCGGAGGGCATCACCCGCGCCGACTCGGACGCCTTCGCGCTCCGCAGCCACCAGCGGGCCGTCGCGGCCCGGGAGGCCGGGCGCTTCACCGCGGAGATCGTGCCGGTGCCGGTCGCGGACACCACGGTGACCTCGGACGAGGGCCCCCGCCCCACCTCCACCCTGGCGAAGCTGGCGGCCCTGCGCCCCGCCTTCCGCCCGGACGGGGTGGTCACCGCCGGCTCCGCCTCGCCGCTGTCCGACGGCGCCGCGGCCCTGGTCGTGGCGAGCGGCGCCGCCGTCCGCAGGTACGGACTGTCCCCCCGGGCCCGGGTGGTCACCTCCGCCGCGACCGGCGTCCCCCCGCAGCTGATGGGGATCGGCCCGGTGCCCGCCACCGTGAAGGCGTTGGCCCGGGCCGGGCTGCGCACCGACGACCTGGGGGCCGTCGAGGTGAACGAGGCGTTCGCCGTTCAGACCTTGGCCGTGATCCGACGGTTGGGGCTGGAGGAGGAACGGGTGAACGCGGACGGCGGGGCCCTCGCCCTGGGGCATCCGCTCGGCGCCTCCGGCGCCCGGGTCCTGCTCACCCTGCTGGGCCGACTGGAGCGGGAGCGGGCCCGGTACGGGCTGGCCACGCTCTGCGTGGGCGTCGGACAGGGCGTCGCGCTGCTGGTGGAGCGCGTCTGAACCCCGGCCCGGCGGGGTTCAGACGGTCGGCCGGACGAACTCCGGCTGGTCGAGCACCCGCAGCCAACTCCCGTCCGGCTGACGCCTGACGACCTGGGCCCGGGCGGACCGGCTCTCCGCCCGCCGCCCGCTCGTCGACGTCGAGACGCCGGCGCTGCTCGCACTGGTCTGGAAGAACGGCCACCACCCCGCGGTGCGGGTGGCGCTCGGCCACCTCCGGCGGTCCTTCGCCGTCACCGACCGCGCCGGAGGGGAGCAGCCGTGACGGCCGCGGTCAGGGCAGGTACCCGGCCCGCCGGGCCGCCACCACCGCCTCCCCCCGGGTGGACGCCCCCAACTTGCGCATGGTGGAGCGCAGATACGCCTTCACCGTCTCGGGACGCAGTCCCAGCCGCTCCGCGACAGCGGCGTTGGTCGCCCCCGAGGCGAGACAGCCGAGGACGTCCACCTCACGCGCGGTCAACCCCGACTCGGGGCGGCGACCGTTGTCGGCACCGCCGGTCAACAGGCCGCATGCGGCCAGGAGTTCGGCCCGCAGTCCCGGATCGGTGATCCGCGGGGCGAGCGCGCGCAGCGCGCCGTGCGCCTCCCGCACCTGCTCCCACGCCGCGGCCCGGGCCCCGTCCGGGTCGCCGCGGGTCGCCCCGGCCGAGGTCAACAGCGAACGCGCCTCGTCCTGGACCACCAACGCCTGCTCCACGTCGCGGGCCGCCGCGACCGCCGCGCCGAGCGTCCGGTCGCCCAACGGTTGCGCCGCCCGCAGCGCCCCGTACAGCACGCCCCGGACCCGTCGGCGCACCACGACCGGCACCGCCAGCACCGCGTGCAGGCCCTCCTGCCGGACCGCCTCGTCGTACTCGTGACTGATCTGGCGCGAGGCGCGGTAGTCGGTCACCGCGCAGGGGCGGGTGCGGGCCAGCGCCTTGCCGCCCAGACCGTTGCCGAGGGAGACCACCAGCGCCCGCAGCGATGCCGTGGCCGTGCCCGACAACTGCTGGATGCGCATCTGCCGTCCGCCCGCCTCGATCAGCCCGCCGAAGGCGACCGGCAACCCGGTCGTCCGGCGCAACCGCAGCAGCGCCGCCCCGATCTCGGCCGCGTCCGTCCTCGTCGTCGTCACCGGTCCGTCCGCCTCCCGCTCGGCCGTTCCCGCACACGGCTCGCCACCACCCCCGTTCGGGGGTAGTGAGACCTGTATCACGGATTCCAGGATGGTAGGCAGGGGACGCACGCGAAGGGGGCGCCCGGGCGCCCCACCTGCCGCTGCCCGTGACGTCCGTGAGCGAAGGAGGCCAGGTTGACCCCGACCACCGCCACCGGGGAGTTCCGTGCCGCGCGGGATTTCCTGTTGCGCCACCGTGCGGATCTCGCCGCCGCCCGGGAGGGCTTCGTCTGGCCCCGCCCCGCCCGCTTCAACTGGGCCCTCGACTGGTTCGACGTGATCGCCGAGGGCAACGACCGCGTCGCCCTGCACATCGCCGAGGAGGACGGCCGGCAGGAGCGGACCACCTTCGCCGAACTGTCGCGCCGCTCCGCGCGGATCGCCAACTGGTTGCGCTCCCGGGGCGTCGCCGCCGGAGACCGCGTCCTGGTGATGCTCGGCAACCAGACCGAACTGTGGGAGACCGCGCTCGCCGCGATGAAGCTGCGTGCCGTCGTCATCCCCGCCACCCCGCTGCTCGGCCCCGCCGACCTCGCGGACCGGGTGCTGCGCGGCCGGGTCCGCCATGTGATCACCCGATCGGCGGACACCGCGAAGTTCGCCGACGTCCCCGGCGCGTTCACCCGGATCGCGGTCGGCGAACCGGTCCCGGGCTGGCTGGCGTACGCGGACGGGAAGGCCGCGCCCGCGCACTTCGAGCCGGACGGGGAGACCCTCGCCGACGACCCGCTGATGCTGTACTTCACCTCCGGTACCACCGCCCGCCCCAAGCTCGTCGAGCACACCCACGTCTCGTACCCCGTGGGCCACCTCTCCACCATGTACTGGATCGGACTGCGCCCCGGTGACGTCCATCTGAACGTCTCCTCGCCCGGGTGGGCCAAGCACGCCTGGTCCAACCTGTTCGCCCCGTGGAACGCCGAGGCCACCGTCTTCGTGCACCAGTACGCGCGCTTCGACGCGACCCGACTGCTGGCCCAGATGGACGCGGCGGGGGTCACCACCTTCTGCGCCCCGCCGACCGTGTGGCGGATGCTCGTCCAGGCCGACCTGAACGCGCTCCGCACCCCGCCGCGCGAAGCGGTGGCCGCCGGGGAGCCGTTGAACCCCGAGGTCATCGAGCGGGTCCGCAGTGCCTGGGGGGTCACCGTCCGCGACGGCTTCGGCCAGACCGAGACCGCCGTCCAGATCGCCAACACCCCGGGCCAACGGGTCGTGCCCGGCTCGATGGGACGCCCGGCCCCCGGCTACCGGATCGTGCTGCTGGACCCGGTCACCGGCGAACCCGGCGCGCAGGAGGGGGAGATCGCCGTCGACCTCGCCGACCGGCCGGTCGGCGTCATGGCGGGCTACCACGGCGATCCCGAGCGCACCGCCGAGGCCATGTCCGGCGGCTACTACCGCACCGGGGACATCGGCCGCCGCGCCGCCGACGGCCGTCTGTCGTTCGTGGGTCGAAGCGACGAGGTCTTCAAGGCGTCGGACTACAAGATCAGTCCCTTCGAGCTGGAGAGCGCGCTCCTGGAGCACGAGGCCGTCGTCGAGGCCGCCGTCGTCCCCGCCCCCGACCCGCTGCGGCTGGCCGTCCCCAAGGCGTACGTGGTGCTCGCCGAGGGGTACGTCCCCGGGCCCGAGACCGCGGCCCTGCTGTTCGCCCACTCGCGTGCGGTGCTCGCCCCGTACAAACGGGTGCGGCGGCTGGAGTTCGCCCCGCTGCCCAAGACCGTCTCCGGCAAGATCCGTCGGGTGGAGCTCCGGGAGGCCACCGCGCACGGGTCCGCCACCGAGTACCGGGAGGAGGACGTCCGGTGACGACGGACGCGCCGCCGTCCTACGCGCACGGCACCGACCCCACCCCGTTGCTCGGGGACACCATCGGCGAGAACCTCGACCGCGCGGTGGCCGCCTTCGCGGACCGGGAGGTCCTGGTGGACCTGGCCTCCGGCCGCCGCTGGACCTACGCGCAGTTCGACGCGGACGTGAACCGGCTGGCCCGCGGGCTGCTCCTGCGGGGCGTGCTGAAGGGGGACCGGGTCGGCATCTGGGCGGGCAACTGCCCGGAGTGGCTCTTCGTCCAGTACGCGACGGCCCGGATCGGCGCGGTCATGGTGAACGTCAACCCCGCCTACCGCGCCCACGAGTTGGCGTACGTGCTGCAACGGTCCGGGGTGTCCGTGCTGATCGCCGCCACCGGCCACCGGACCGCCGACTACCGGGCGTTGGTCCGGGAGCGCGAGGGCGACTGTCCGCAGCTGCGGACGACGGCGTTCATCGGGGAGCTCTCCTGGGAGGAGCTGCTGGTCGGGCCCGACCCCGACCTCGACGAGGAACTCCGACTCCGAGCCGGGGAGTTGAGCTGCGACGACCCGGTCAACATCCAGTACACCTCGGGCACCACCGGCTTCCCCAAGGGGGCCACCCTCTCCCACCACAACATCCTCAACAACGGTTACTGGGTGGGGCGTACCATCGGCTACGACGAACGGGACCGCATCTGCGTGCCGGTGCCGTTCTACCACTGCTTCGGCATGGTGATGGGCAACCTCGCCGCCACCTCGCACGGCGCCTGCGTGGTCATCCCCGCGCCCTCCTTCGACCCGGTGGCCACCCTCCAGGCCGTGGAGCGGGAGCGCTGCACCGCCCTGTACGGGGTGCCGACGATGTTCGTCGCCCAACTGAACCTCGCCGACTTCGCCCTCTACGACCTCTCCTCGCTGCGCACCGGGATCATGGCCGGTTCGCCCTGCCCGGTGGAGGTGATGCGCCGGGTGGTCACCGAGATGCACATGGCCGAGGTGGCGATCTGCTACGGGATGACGGAGACCTCCCCGGTGTCCACCCAGACCCGCCGGGACGACGACCTCGAACGGCGCACCGGCACCGTCGGCCGGGTCCTGCCGCACACCGAGGTCAAGATCGTGGACCCGGCGAGCGGGGTGACCCTGCCGCGCGGCGAGCCCGGTGAACTGTGCACCCGCGGCTACGGGGTGATGCTCGGCTACTGGGGCGACCCCGAACGCACCGCGGAGGTCATCGACCGGGGGCGCTGGATGCACACCGGCGACCTGGCGGTGATGCGCCCGGACGGCTACGTGCAGATCGTCGGACGCATCAAGGACATGATCATCCGAGGCGGTGAGAACGTCTACCCGAGGGAGATCGAGGAGTTCCTGCACGGTCATCCCAAGATCGCGGACGTCCAGGTGGTCGGGATCCCGGACGAGCGCTACGGCGAGGAGGTGCTCGCCTGCGTGATCCTGCGTGACCCCGTGGACCCGCTCACCCTGGAGGAGGTGCGCGCGTACTGCCGCGACCGGCTCGCCCACTACAAGGTCCCGAGCCGGCTGCGCCTCCTCGACGCCTTTCCGCTGACGGCCAGTGGAAAGGCGCGCAAGGTCGAACTCCGCGAGCGCTTCGCGGAGTGACGGTCGTCCGGGCCCCGTGTCGGCGCGGGGCCCGGACCTCTTCCCGGGTTCGGCTCAGGCTCCGGTGGAGACCAGTTCCTCGGCCGGTCCGTTGACCGGTCGGGGCACCCCGGTGAGGTCCACCACGAACAGCGGGACCCCCAGCGCGTCGGCGCGTTCGGGGACGCCGTCCTCGTACCCGGAGAGGGCGAAGTACGCGCAGCGCCGGGCCTCGGCGAGGGCGGCCAGCCAGAGGCACTCGACGTCCCGCAGGGTGACCACCCGCACGGTCGGTTCGACCACGGCGGACAGGGCGTCGGCGGACAGGTGCACCCCGGACGCGGTCGGGGGCTCGGCCCGCCGGATGTCCCGGCAGCCCAGCCAGCGCAGGTACAGCGCGGTGACCGTCACCGCGTCCCGGGCGGAGCGGATCACGGTGGGCCGGAAGGCGGGGCGGGGAGTGGCCGCGGTCGCCGGCAGGGGGATGTGCGCGGGGTACCGGGGGCGTGCGCGCCGTTCCCGGCCGGTGCAGTCCCCGGGACGGGAGGCCGTCCGGTCCCGGTCGTCCGCGGCCGGGTCGGGTGCGGACGGTGCGGCCAGGGGCACCCGCAGCACGGCCCCGCAGACGCAGCCCAGTTCGGGCCGGGGCCAGGAGTCCGCGCGTCCGCAGGAGGGGCAGGGGACGGTGACCCAGTCCGCCGCCCAGGCGCGGTCGGTCACGTTCTCGGGCGTTCCGCCCGCGGCGACCCGCGGGGCGAGCGCCTCGCCGCACGGACAGGGGTAGGCGGTCGGGGTGAACCGGTGGTCGCGGCGGCAGATCGGGCACCGCACCGGCACGCTCTCGGTCATGACCTCTCCAGGGCGGGGCTCGATGGTCCGTGGGTGCCGTCGGGCGCACCGGCAGCCGGAGCCGACCCGTGAGCGTTCCCGGGCGGTACCTCGACGGCCCCTCCATCGTGCTCCACTCTCCCCCGCGCGCGCAGCACTTCACCCCATGCCCGTGGTCCTTTGACGCGCCGGGTTCACGCCCCCCGTCCGCTCCGCCCCGTCGTGCGTGGGGTGCCTGTGGCCCGGAGGGACTCCCGATGCTCGGCTGACAGATGGGGACGCTACATCATGCCCATGCCAGATGAGGTCCATGCCGCCCCGACCGGGTCGGGGCGGCGGGCCCGGAAGGGCCGGGGGAGCGGAGGCGGCGAGCGGAAAGGCGGAGGGGGGACGGACACCGCCGTGTCCGTCCCCCCTCCAGCGGGAACCTGGTCGGGGACCCGCGGTCTACACCGCCGGAGCGGGGAAGGTCGGGTACTCCACGCCGGAGACGTGCTGGACCACCCGGATGACCTGGCACGAGTAGCCGAACTCGTTGTCGTACCAGAGGTAGAGGATCGCGTTGTCGCCGTCGACCTTGGTGGCCCCGGCGTCCACGATCGAGGCGTGACGGGAGCCCACGAAGTCCATCGACACGGCGTCGGGGGCGGTGGTGAAGTCGATCTGACGCTTCAGCGGGGAGTGCAGCGAGACGTCGCGCAGGTGGTCGAGGACCTCCTCGCGGGTGGTCTCGCGGCCCAGCCGGAGGCTGAGGATCGCGATCGAGACGTCCGGCACCGGGACGCGGATCGAACTGCCGGTGATCGGGGCCTTGAGGTCCGGCAGCGCCTTGGCGACCGCGGAGGCGGCACCGGTCTCGGTGATGACCATGTTGAGCGGCGCGGAGCGACCGCGACGGTCGGCCTTGTGGTAGTTGTCCAGCAGGTTCTGGTCGTTGGTGAACGAGTGGACGGTCTCCACGTGGCCGCGCAGCACGCCGAACTCGTCGTCCATGGCCTTGAGCGGCGGGACGATGGCGTTGGTGGTGCAGGAGGCGCAGGAGAGGATCTGCTCGTCCGGCTTGATCGTGTCGTGGTTGACGCCGTGGACGATGTTGGGGACGTCGCCCTTGCCCGGGGCGGTGAGGACCACCTTGTCGATGCCCGGCCGCAGGTGCTGGCCGAGGCCCTCGCGGTCGCGCCACTTGCCGGTGTTGTCGATCAGGACGGCGTTCTTGATGCCGTACTCGGTGTAGTCGATCTCGGAGGGGTCGTTGGCGTAGATCACCCGGATCGCGTTGCCGTTGGCGATGATCGTGCTGTTCGCCTCGTCGACCGTGATGGTGCCGTTGAACTGGCCGTGGATCGAGTCCCGGCGCAGCAGCGAGGCCCGCTTGACGAGGTCGCTCTCGCCTCCCCCGCGCACCACGACCGCACGCAGGCGCAGCCCGTTGCCGGAGCCCGCCTTCTCGATCAGCAGCCGGGCCACCAGGCGGCCGATGCGCCCGAAGCCGTACAGGACGACGTCGCGTCCGGTGCCGCGCTCCAGCTTGTGCTCACCGGTGGCTCCGGCGACGGCCTGCGCGGTGAACTCCTCCACCGACAGGCCGCGGTCGTCGGCCTTGTAGGTGGCGGCGAGCATGCCGATGTCGATCTGGGAGGGCCCCAGGTCGAGCGTGGTGAGCGCCCGCAGGAACGGCGCGGTCTCGGTGACCGAGAGTTCCTCCCCGGCGATCTGCCGGGCGAAGCGGTGGGTCTTGAGGATGCTCACCACCGACTTGTTCACCAGGGAGCGGCTGTGGAGCAGGACGGTGACGTCGCGCTCCCGGTGCATCTTCCCGATGATCGGGATCATCGACTCCGCGATCTCCTCGCGGGTCTTCCAGTTGGTGAAGGAGTCCTCGTTGGCAGTCACGACAGTCACAGATTTATCTTTCGAGCTAGGCGGCGCTCATATGGTAACCACCTCGCGCTTTGATCGATCAAGGCTTGTCGATGGGTGAGGTGCCGTGACTCGGGTCACGATCTCAAGGGAGATGGGGTGCTTTGGTGGGTTTTACTATGATTTCCCGCGTCGTTCTTCCCCGGCGATCCGGGGCGCATCCGGAGCGCGGGCCGCTCAGCGCGCCACCACCCGTTCGTACACCTCGGTCGCCACCGCATGGGTGCTGCCCCGCGGGGCGGTGGCCAGCGGCCCGGGGGAGCGGGTCCACTCCTCCTCGACCGCGTACCAATCGGTCTGCACGGGAGCCCGGCCGGTGCGCAGCGCCTCGGCGAGGTCCGCGAAGTACCGCGACCACCGCTGCCGGTACAGCCCGCCGACCAGACCGGCCCACTCCCGGTTGCCGTAGTCCCGCAGCCCCGCGGCCGCCGCCCGGCGGGGTCCCCACACGGTGATCAGCGACAGCGCGTCGTAGGCGAGCCGCTCCCGTTCCGCCGCGTCACCGCCCCAGGAACGGGCCTCGGCGAGGTGCCGCCCCAGCAGGTGGGCCCCGTCCGTCGCCAGCAGCCGCTCCAACAGGTCCATCAGATCGAGCCAGTGCCCGCTGAGTGCCTCGAACCGCCCGGCGTCCCGGGCCTCGTACGCGGCCCTGACCTCCGGCAGGAGGGTACGGCTCCGATTGGCCAGGACCTGGCGCGCCACGTCCAGCAGGTCCCGCCGGTACGCCGAGGAGTTCCGCAGTCCCGGACGGACCTCCAACAGTTCGCCGAGCGCGGGGGCGAACTCCGCGGGGTCGTAGCGCACCGCCTTCGGCGACCAGCGGGCCGCCCGCACCGCGGTGAGCGAGGGACGGGCCCCGAACAAGCCGTCGGCGCCCTCGCTCCAGCCGTCCTCGCGGGTCGTCCCGTACACCGTTCGACGCAACCGGTCCCAGGCCGCCGCCGCCTTCGGGTCCGGCTCCCCGTACCGGGCGTGCGCCCACCGGGCGAACCAGTCGCGGAGGTCCGTCGGACCGTCCGACCAGGCGAGTTCGGAGAAGAGTTCGAAGGCCGCCGGGTTGTTGTCCGCCGCCTCCGGCAACAGGGCGGTGCCGCGCAGCGCACCGCCCGGCCGGGCCAGCCGCTCGGGGAACGCCCGCACCCACTCCCGCGCGTTCGCGCCGAGCACGGTGTGCCCGCCGAAGTTCCAGATCGAGCCGTACGCGTACGGGGTCCCGCCCCAGGCCGCCTCCCGGTCCTGCGCCGCGGCGAGCCGGTCGGCGACCCCGTCGACCACCAGCATGCCCTCCCGGTCGACCGCCTCGACGACCTCCCGCGGCGGGTTCGTCCGCCACCCGAGCGTCACCCACACCGCATCGGGGCGCGCCGCCCGCAGCGCCCGCTGCACCGCCCGGGCCGCCTCCCCGACCGGCACGTTCCCCGCGGTGCCCCCTTCGTGCAACAGGTCGGTCTTGAAGAACGCGGTGCTCCCGAAGACCTCCCGCTGCACCGCGTAGTACGCGGCGGCGACCCGCGCGAACACCCCGGTGCGCGGGTCCAGCCAGTCCGGCCGGTCGAAGCCGTACCACTCGCCCTGGGCGATGGTGCGCGCCCCGGGGTTGCGGTCCGCGAACCCCGGGGGCACCATCCCGGACCACCCCGGCAACACCGGCTCCATGCCCAGTTCGCGCAGCCGGTCGCAGATCCGCCGGCCCAGCGCGGCGCGCTCGCCGATCAGCCGGCGGGACGGCGGAGCCGGGAAGCCCGAGAGGTTCTGGAGCAGCCACCACGGCTGGTGGGCCGGCCCCGGGAGCCAGGCCCGCACCTCCTCCCCGGTGTACCCGAAGTCCTGGAAGACCCGGTGGTGCACCGCTTCGGCGCCCAGTTGGACGAAGACCCGGTTGTAGCCGTGCAGGGCGAGGACGTCCACCTCCCGCTCCCAGTAGGCCCAGTCCCGGTAGGCGCCGGTGTAGCCGTCGTTGGTGTCGTTGAGCGCGAAGCGGTGCGGCACCCGGGCCGTCCGCACGGTGTCGGCCGGGGGCGCCGGGAGCACCCGGGGCAGGTCGAGTTGCTCGCCCGCCCATCCGAGGTGCGCGTGCGCGGTGTGCTTGAGGTACCAGCGCAGCGCGGTGAGCCGGACGGCCGGCGTGGTGCCGGCGAGGACGATCCGCCCCCGCTCCCCAAAGACCCCGAACGCATCGGCCCCGCCGCGCTCCGCCGCTGCGGGCAGGGTGCGGAAGACGAACTGGTCGGCGTGGCGGGGCAGCAGCCGCCGGGCGGCCCGGGCGGCGGCTCCGTCCCCGTCGGCGGGTGCCGGGGCGCCCACCGACGGGGACGGGGCGAGGCCGGCGAGGGCGACACCGGTCGTCCCGAGGGCGGTGGCGCGGAGCAGGGCGCGGCGGGGCAGCGGCACGGTGCCTCCCAGGACGGTGTCGGGGTCGGCACCTGTGTAGCGGCTGTGCTCCCGTCGGGCGGGGAGCGCACGCCCGTGTCGTCGGGAAGGCAGGGCCCGCACCCGGCGGGTCCGCCCGTTCAGCCGCGGCGCGGCGAGGCGAGCAGGTGCCGACGGCCGCCGCTGCGCGGCTCGGTGTGCTCGCTCACCTGCCAGCCCGCCCCCTCCAGGGCCGCCGCGCAGGAGCGGAGCCCGGCCGGGTCCGCCGCGTGCACGCCCACCGCCTCCGGCTGGGCGGAGGCCACCACCCGGTAGCCGGGGCCCTCCCCGGTCTCCGGTACGCAGCCGGCGGCCTCCAGCGCGAGGGCCGCGGCCGGTACCAGATGCGCCCGCTCCCAGGCACAGGGCCGGTCGGTCGCGCCGTCCGCCCGGGTCATCCGCCGCAGCTCCAGCAGCCCCGTCCAGGCGCTGGCCACCTCACGGGCCCGACGGGCGCCCCCGCGGTCCGGTGCGTCCCCGCCGATCCGGGCCGCGAACACCGCCGGCGGCGGCGCGGGCGCCGCGGCCGGCGCCGGGGCGGGCTCCTGGGGGAGGGTCCACCGGCGGCCCGCCGGGGTGAGGAACCAGTCGTGCGGGGGCCGGGGGTGTCGGAAGGCGAGCCCCAGCCGACCGAGGGCGGCGAGTCGTGCCGCGGTGCCGCGCAGCCGCCCGGTCACGGGATCGGCCGCCGCGATGAGGCGGCGCTGGGCCGCGGTCGGTGTCCGGTCCACGCCTGGCCTCCCCAACTCGCAGCGCCGGTGGCCCCCTGCCCCGTCCCCCGCTCCGGTCAGCCTAGTACCGCGGGGGCCGGTCCGTTCCGTCCACTGCCCGGCCCCACGCGCCGGGCGGGGGATCCGTGCCCTCGGCGCCCACGAAGCCGCCTTCGTAGGCCGCGATCACCGCCTGGGTACGGTCCCTGGCACCGGTCTTGGCCAGCACGGCCGCCACGTGCGACTTCACCGTGGCGTGGCCCACCGCCATCCGCCCGGCGATCTCCGCATTGGTCAGCCCGGTGGCCATCAACCGCAGCACCTGTTCCTCCCGTTCGGTGAGCCGTCCCGCCCACACCGGGGCCGTCGCCCTGCCGTGGGCCCGGGCCAGGGCCCGCACCGCCGCCGGGAACAGCAGCGAGTCCGTGGTCGCCACGAGACGCACCGCCTGCACCAACTGCTCGGGCTCGGCCCGCTTCAGGAGGAAGCCGGCGGCGCCGGCCCGCAGCGCCTCGTACACGTACGCGTCGTTCTCGAAGGTCGTGACCACCACGATGCGGGGCGGGGCCGTCATGGTGGCGAGGATGCGTTCGGTGGCGCGGATGCCGTCGACCTCCGGCATCCGCACGTCCATCAGCACCACGTCCGGCCGCGCGGCCCGGCCCTAGCGGACGCCGCTCCCCGGGGCCGCCCCCCGCACGGACCCGGCGCAGGGCCCGTCCTCGACGACGCGGACCTCAGGGCCTGACGTTCCATCCGGCGACGACCGGGCGGCCGTGCTCCGTGCTGAGCCGGCACACCGTTCCGGTGGCGAGTTGGAACAGGGCGCCGTGCGAGGCGGGCAACCCCAGGCGTCGTGCGGTCAGCACCCGGAGGAAGTGGCCGTGGGCCACCAGGACCACGCTGCCCTCAAGGTTGGCGAGCGCGGCATCGGCCCGGGCCAGCATCCGGTCCGCCCGCGCGCCCACCTCCTCGGGACTCTCGCCGGGGTGCTCGGGCGGACCGGCGGTCACTCCGTCGTCGAACAGGAACCAGCCGGGGCGGGTGCGGTGGATCTCCACCGTGGTCAGGCCCTCGTAGCCGCCGTAGTCCCATTCCCGCAGGTCCGGGTCGACGTGCACCTCGGGCAGTCCGGCCAGTTCGGCGGTCTGCCGGGCCCGTTGCATCGGACTGCTGAGGGTGCACGCGATCCGGTGCGAGGTGAGCAGCGGGGCCAGCGCCCGGGCCTGTGCGCGACCGTTCGCGGTGAGCGGGAGGTCGGTCCAGCTGGTGTGCTGTCCGGACAGCGACCACGCGGTCTCCCCGTGCCGGACCAGAAGAAGATCACCCATGGGCCCTTGATACCACCGGCCGGGCCGGGGGAGCGCACCGGCGGGCGCCGCGGGTCACTGGCGGTACCCCGCGAGGAACCGTCCGATCCGGCTGATCGCGGCGTCCAGGTCGTCCACGTGGGGCAGGGTGAGGATGCGGAAGTGGTCCGGGCGCGGCCAGTTGAAGCCGGTGCCCTGCACGACCTGGATCTTCTCCCGCAGCAGCAGGTCCAGCACGAACTTCTCGTCGTCGTGGATCGGGTACACCTCCGGGTCGAGCCGGGGGAAGGCGTACAGGGCGCCCCGGGGCTTGACGCAGGACACCCCGGGGATCTCGTTGAGCTTCTCCCAGGCGCGGTCGCGCTGCTCCCGCAGCCGTCCGCCGGGCGCCGTCAGCTCGCGGATGGACTGCCGTCCGCCGAGCGCCGCCTGGATGGCGTACTGGGCCGGCGCGTTGGCGCACAGCCGCATGGAGGCCAGCATGGCCAGGCCCTCCAGGTAGCTGCGGGCGTGCTGGCGGGGGCCGCTGACGACCAGCCAGCCGGAGCGGAAGCCCGCCACCCGGTAGGTCTTGGACAGCCCGCTGAAGGTGAGCACCACCAGGTCGGGCGCGAGGGCGGCGGCGGTGTGGTGCACGGCGTCGTCGTAGAGGATCTGGTCGTAGATCTCGTCGGCGAAGACCATCAGGTGGTGGCGGCGGGCGAGGTCGAGGACGCCCTCGACGACCTCCTTCGGGTACACCGCACCGGTCGGGTTGTTCGGGTTGATGAGGACGAGGGCCTTGGTCCGGTCGGTGATCTTGGCCGCCATGTCGGCCAGGTCCGGGTACCACTCGGCCTGTTCGTCGCACAGGTAGTGCACGGCCTTGCCGCCGGCGAGCGTGGTCACGGCGGTCCACAGCGGGAAGTCCGGTGCCGGCACGAGGACTTCGTCGCCGTCCTCCAGCAGGGCCTGCACCGCCATGGACACCAGCTCGGACACCCCGTTGCCGAGGAACACGTCGTCGACGTCGACCTCCAGGCCGAGCGCCTGGTACCGCTGGGCGACCGCGCGCCGGGCCGACAGGACGCCCCGCGAATCGGTGTAGCCGTGGGCCTGCGGAAGCATCCGGATCATGTCCTGGACGATCTCTTCGGGGGCTTCGAAGCCGAACAGCGCCGGGTTGCCGGTGTTCAGGCGCAGCACGCTGTGGCCCGCCTCCTCCAGGGCGTTGGCGTGCTCGATCACCGGGCCCCGGATCTCGTAGCAGACCTCGTTGAGCTTGCTCGACTGCCGGAACTCCATGCGCGGGCCTCCCAGACCGTGGGCGGACGTCGTCCGGTGGGACGGAGCCGGCGTCCTGTGTGGCGTGTTGCTTGGTTTTACCAAGCGTGAGCTTGGAAAGTCCAATGGCATGGCTAGACTGCGGCGCATGCCACGTCAGTTGCACGCCGCGTCGGGCCGTCCCCGACGCAGCTACGACCAGTACTGCGCCACCGCCCGGGCCCTGGACGCCGTGGGCGACCGCTGGACCCTGCTGATCGCGAGGGAGTTGCTCGCCGGACCCCGCCGCTACACCGACCTGCACGCCGACCTGCCCGGGGTCAGCACCGACATGCTGGCCTCCCGCCTCAAGGACATGGAACGCGAGGGCGTCGCCGAACGCCGACGACTGCCCGCCCCGGCCGCCGCCACCGTCTACGCCCTCACCGACCGCGGGCGCGCCCTGCTCCCCGTCCTCGACGCCCTCGCCGCCTGGGGCGGCCCCGCGCTCACCGACCCCGGGCCCACCGACGCCGTCCGCGCCCACTGGTTCGCCCTGCCGCTGCGCCGTCTGCTCGGCGCGCTGCCCACCGGGGGCGCGACCGGCCTCGTCGACGTCCGGGTGGACGAGGGCGAGTTCCACGTACGGGTCGGGGCCCTCCCCGTGGACGAGTGTCACGAGCCCTACGGGGACGGGCCCGCGCCGGGGGGTGCCGACACCCGGCTCGCCCTCTCCACGACCGTCTGCGCGGCGCTCGCCCGCGGTGACCTCTCCCTGGCCGAAGCGGTGCGGCGGGGAGAGGTCCGCGTGCACGGCACGGGGGAGGTCGCGGTGCTGCTGGGAGCTTCGACAGGCCCGTCCGGCCATCGCCCCGGATGAGGTGCGGGATCCCCCCCTGATTTTTCCAGCCATGTTCGGATCATTGCTCTGAGCTGGGGTGACCGGGTGTCAGCCGGAAGAAGTCCAGGCAACGGGCCCCGGGGTGGAGGATCTTTCCCCGCATCGCCTCCGCCGCGTCGGTGCCCGCGCCCTCCGGTGCCGCGGACCCGCCGCGGGCGGGCCCGAACGTGTCCGTATGACAGCCAACCGAAAACGTCCGTCTACTCCCGGCCGTCACTCCCCGGGTAGGCATGGTCACGGCGGCCCCGAACGTCCGGGGGCCGCCTCCACCATCCGTCTGGGGGTCTTCTGCCATGCCCGGAATCACTCGCCGTCAGGCCGTCGGGGCCATCACCGGCGTAGCCGCGGGAACCGCACTCGCCGGCGTCGCCACCGCCGTCGCCCACACCACCTCGACCGGCGACCGGAGCGGACCCGCCGCCGGCACCGGCGGCCCCGCGCCCTTCGACGAGGTCTACCGCGGCCGCCGCATCCAGGGCGAACCCGCCGCGGAGCACGCGCGCGCCCACGGCCACGCCGGACACCATTCCACCTACCGCGTCCTCATCGACGGCCGCGAACTCCAGGTGATGCAGCACGGGAAGAGCGGCTGGAGCAGCGCGATCAACCACTACGAACGGTTCGCCACCCCGCTCGACGCCGCCCGCACCGCGGTCACCTCGCTCAAGGGCGCCCACGTCGTCCCCTTCCACCCCGCCGTCTGAGCCCGGGAGCAGCCGCCATGACCGTACGCAAGAACCAGGCGAACCTCACCACCGCCGAGAAGAAGGCGTTCGTCGACGCCGTACTGGAGGTCAAGCGCCTCGGCGTGTACGACGAGTTCGTCGCCGCCCACCGCCTCCGCTTCGCCCTGGACATGAACACCGGGATATACGTCGGCCACTTCGGACCCTCGTTCCTGCCCTGGCACCGCAAGTTCCTCATCGACTTCGAGAACGAACTCCAGAAGGTGGACGCCTCGGTGTCCATCCCCTACTGGGACTGGACCGTCGACAACACCGTGGGCTCCTCGCTCTGGGCCCCCGACTTCCTCGGCGGCACCGGACGCCCCCTGGACGACCAGGTGATGGACGGACCGTTCGCGTACGCCGCCGGCAAGTGGCCGATCACCGTCCAGGTCGACAGCCGCCCCTTCCTCGCCCGCAACCTCGGCTACCGCGTCCCCACCCTCCCCACCAGAGCCGAGGTCGACGCCGCCCTCGCCCTCCCCACCTACGACTCCGCACCCTGGCGCGACGGTTCGGCGGGCTTCCGCTCCGCCCTCGAAGGCTCCGCCGGCTACCTGAGCATGCACAACCGGGTGCACACCTGGGTCTGGGGCCAGATGGAGTCGAGCGTCTCCCCGAACGACCCCGTGTTCTGGGTCCACCACGCGTTCGTCGACAAGCTCTGGGCCGACTGGCACGCACTCCACCCGAGCAGCGCCGAGTACCTCCCCGCCGGCGGCACGGTCGACGTCATCGACCTCAACGAGACGATGCCGCCCTGGACCAACGCGACCCCCCAGAGCGTGCTGGACCACACGCAGTTCTACACCTACGCCTGAGCGGCCGGGGCAACTCCACGGACCACTCGTGGAGATGCGGTGGAGGGGAGGGTAGGGTGACGCCATCCCGGCTCGTCCCACGACCACGGACGCCGTACCGCGACCGCCGCACCACCGGTCGCGGGAACGGAAGGACACCGGTCGGGCGGGCACGGGAGGGAACAGGCGGTGACTTCCGGGCCGGGCAACCTCGTCTACTTCAGCAGCGGGCTCGTCCTGCTGCTGGCCTGCGCGGTGAAGGTGCCGGCCCTGATCCGACGCCCGGACAACGCCCTGCTGCGGGCCGCCTGCCGGCTGCTGCTCGCCGGCGGCTGCATCATGTTCCTCGCCGCCCCGCAGACCATCGTCGCGCTCAACCGGTGGAGCGGGATCACCAACCTCTCCGCCCCCGTGGTGTACGCGACGCTGACCGCCTACTCCGGGTCGAGCCTCCTGTTGATCATCCACTGGAGACCGGCACCCCCCGAGCAGACCCGGCGCCTCGCACGGTGGTGCGTGATCGCCTACGCCCTCGCCGTCGCCGCCGTCTTCCTCCTGTTCTGGGCCGGTGACGCCCCGGTGGAACAGGTCACGCTGTTCGACGCGCACTACGCCAACACCCCGTTCATCCGGGAGATGATCGTCACCTACCTGGTCGCCCACGGAGTGGCGGCGATCGCCAACGTCGTCCTGTGCTGGCGCTGGTCGAAGCAGATCCGCGGCTCGCTGCGGGCGGGACTGCGCCTGCTCGTCGTGGCCTACCTGCTCCACCTCTGCTACGACGGCACCCGACTGGTCGCCGTGGCCGCCCGGTGGACCGGCCGCGACCTGGACTTCCTGGTCGACGAGGTCTCCCCCCGGTTCGTCGCCGCATCCGCGTTCATCGGCGCCATCGGCTTCACCCTGCCGCTCTTCGGACCGCGACTCGCGGCCGCCGCCCGGGCGGTGCACCAACTGCGACAACTCGCCCCCCTGAGCCGGGCGCTGCGGAACGTGTCCGCCCCCGGTGCCGTCCGGAGCCTGCTCCCGTGGTGGCGCACCTCGCCCGCAGTGCTCCTGACGAGCCGGAAGACCGCCCTGTACGACGCGGTCCTGGCCCTCGCGCCCTACTGCGACCGCACCCTGCGCGAGGCCGTCTACCGGGCGGCGCTCCGCTCCGGAGACCAGGAACCCTCCGCGGCGGCCGCCGCGGACGCGGCCATGATCATGGCCGCGCGGGAGCGGCAGCGCGCCGCGCCGGACCGGCTCCCCGACCACCCGCCCCCCGCGGCCTGGCAGGCGCCGGACCTGATCCCGATCTCCCTGGCGCTCGCCTCGCCCCACGTCAAGGCCCTCCACGAGCACCACCGTGCTCCCACGGAAAGCAGCACATCGTGAGCGGACGTCCGCGCCGAAGAACCACCCGAGCCGTCGTCATCGGAGGCAGCATCGCGGGCACCCTGGCCGCGGCGGCGGTCAAGGACCACGTCGACACCGTGGAGATCGTCGAGGCCCACGAACTGCCGCACGGCCCCGAGCCGCGCCTCGGAGTGCCCCAGGCCGCACACGTGCACCTGCTCCAGACCGGAGGCGCCGAAGCGATCGAGGACCTCCTGCCCGGCACCCTCGACCGGCTGGCGGCCGCCGGGGCGCACCGCATGCCGATGACCACCAACATGGTCATCCACTCGCCCGAAGGCTGGTACCGCCGCTGGCGACGGGCCACCCACTACCTCATGGCCGCCAGCCGGGACCTGACCGACCACGTGGTCCGGGCCCGCGTCCTCCAGGACCCCGGGGTGACCGTCCGCACCCGCGCCCGGGTGGTCCAACTGCTCGGCGACCGCCGACGGGTGACCGGCGTGCGCCTGCGCACCGCCGCCGGCGAGTCCGACTTGTCGGCCGACCTCGTCGTCGACGCGGCCGGCCGCACCTCCCGCACCCCGCAGTGGCTGCGGCACCTGGGCATCACCGGCCTCCGGGAGGACCGCATCGAGTCCGGGCTCGTCTACGCCAGCCGCATCTACCGGGCACCCGTCCCCACCGAGGGCTGGCCCATGGTGGCCGTGCACGCCGACCCGCGACGGCCCGGGCCGGGGAACTCCGGCGGCGTCCTGCCCATCGAGGGCGACCGTTGGCACGTGAGTCTGATGGGCGCCCCCGGCGGTCACCCCACCCGCGACCCCGAGGCCTTCGAACCCTTCGCCCGCACCCTGCGCCACCCCGTGCTGGCCGATCTGATCGCCCGCGCCGAGCCGCTCACCGACGTCACCCTGACCCGGACCACCGCCAACCGGCGCCACTACTACGAACGCCTCCCCGACCTGCCCGAGGGACTGGTGGTGCTGGGCGACGCCCTCGCGGCGTTCAACCCGGTCTACGGCCACGGGGTCTCGGCCGCCGCCCGCGGAGCCCTCGCCCTGCGCGACCAACTCGCCGCCGGACCGGCCGAGGACCTGACCCGCCGTGCCCAACGCGCCGTCGCCCGCCCGGTCGACGCGGCCTGGGCCCTCGCCACCGGCCAGGACATCCACTTCCCCACCACCACGGGCCGGACCCCCACCCCCGCCGACCGCCTGCTGCACCGGTACGTCAGCCGCCTGTCCCGCACCGCCGTCGGATCGTTCGGCGCGGCCACCGCCCTGACCGACGTCCTCACCCTCCAGGAGCCGCCGACATCCCTGGCCAAGCCGGGTGCCCTGGTCAGGGCCCTGGTCGGACCGCTGCGCCGCCCGCTGGACGGCCCCCCGTTCACCGCCGCCGAGCGCCGCCTGCTGGAGGGCCTGCCCGTACGCACGCGGTGAGCGCGGGCGGTCGTCAGGCCCCGGTCACCCGGTTCACCAGTTCGCCGATGCCCTCGACGCTGACCCGGACTTCGTCACCGTCCCGCAGGAACACCGGGGGCTTGCGGCCCATGCCCACTCCCGCGGGCGTGCCGGTGCTCAGCACGTCGCCGGGTGCGAAGCTGAAGTACCGCGACAACTGCTCGACGAGTTCGGCGACGCCGGTCAACAGGTCCGAGGTGTGCCCGTCCTGCATGAGCCGCCCGTTGAGCGTCGTCCTGATCCACAGGTCCTCCGGGTCGGCGATCTCGTCCGCGGTCACCACGGCGGGCCCCATCGGGCAGAAGGTCGGGAACTGCTTGCCCAGCAACATGTCGCTCCAGGTCACACGCCCCTCTTCCGGAGTCAGGGCACTGTTGATCGCGGGGAAGCCGTCACGGGCCGACACGTCGTTGATGATGGTGTAGCCGCCGATGTGGTCCAGGGCGTCCACGGCCTTCACACCGTGACAGGTACGGCCGAACACCACGCAGAACTCGCCCTCGAAATCGACCATGTCCGGGGCCGCGGCGGGGATGCGGATCGGCGCCCCGGGCCCGGTCACCGCGTGCGGCGACTTGACGAACCACGCCGGCTTCTTGGGCGGCTCCCCGCCCATCTCCCGTACGTGACTGGCGTAGTTGACACCGGCGGCGACGATCAGCACGCGTTCGCCGAGCGGGGCCAGCAGCGTGACGGGCCCGGGGAGCAGCCACCCCCGGTCCCGGGCGCGCCGGGGATCGGCGGTGACCTCCGCCAGCACGCCGCGTATGGAGTCCTGGTAGTCCTGCCCGCGCCGGAAGACGTCCGCGACGGAGGAGGGCACCGGGACGCGATGGGCGTCCAGGACCCGGGACAGGTCGACCACGCCCAGGTCGGGGAGGTCGACGCCGGGGGCCGGCCGACCGGACGGGTCCGCAAAACTGACGAGACGCACGAGGTTCCTCCAAGCTGTGTCGGGGCCCGCGGTGCGCCGTGGTGCGACGACCGGGCCCCGGCGGTCGGGGTGGGGCGCCGGCCCCGCCGTGGAGCGGTCGGGGCCGGCCGGGTGACGCGGCGCGCCGGGCCTGCGGCTACGTGAAGCTCTCCGGCGGGAAGGTGCCCCACTCGTCCGCCGATCGCGGGTCGGTGACCGACCAGTGCGTCGGCGAGTAGTTCTCGTCGTCGAGGATCGTCATCTCCTCCGAGGAGAACTCCATGATGTGCCCCACGTGGTCGCGGAAGTAGACCGCCATGTTGTGGCCCGGGCCGTGGCGCACCGGTCCCCAGAGGACCTCGACGCCGCTCCGGGTCATCGACTCGAAGGTCTCCAGCACGGCGGCCCCGTCCTTGACGGTGAACTGCACGTGGTGCAGGCCGTTCACATCGGCCCGGGCCAGCGCCATGCAGTGGTAGAGCTTGCTGCCACGGAAGAAGGCCATCAGCGCGGAGGAGTCGGGCAGTTGGATCTGGGAGCTCTCCATCAGACCCAGCTTGGTCTTCACGTACTCGATCTCGCCCTCCATGTCGACCGTGCGCAGCACGACGTGGTCCGAGGCGATCGGGGCGGGCGCCGCCTCGGGCCGCCGGGTCGACGCCGCGACGGGCACCTCCGGGGCGTGGCCGACCCTGAGTTCGATCGGGTGGCCGGCCGGGGTCCGGAAGCTCAGGGTCGGTCCGGGACGGAACCGCGAAGTCCCCTCGTCGCGGACGACGTCGACCTCGGCCCGGGCGAGCGTCGACGCGGCCTCCTCGAACGCCGCGTCGTCGGGGACGATGTAGGAGATGGTCTCCAGCCCGCTGACGCCCGGCGAGTAGACGAGCGAGTAGGCGTCCGGCCCGTGCCCCGCGAGGTAGTGGCGGCCCTCGTCGTCGTTGCCGGCGTGCAGGAAGCCCAGGTGACTGACGGCGTACTCGGCGGAGGCCGCCGGGTCGGGGCTGAAGAGCGAGACGTGGCCGGTGCGGAAGATGCCCAGCCCCTTCGGCTTGGTGACGGGCGCGAGTGGGCGCGGTATCTGCATCGCTTCGGCTCCGGTGTCGACGGACATCGTGCTGCTCCGATCAGTGGTGGTTGGGTGACTGGTGCGGGTGGTGTTCGTGGTGCCGGACGGGTCGATCAGGCGCGGCTACGGGCCGTTCAACAGACCACGGCCACGCCGGGGCGGTCGTTGCGGACGGACCCGGCGGCCCGGGATTCCAGGACCGAGACCAGGACGGCGATGTCCTCCTCGCCCAGGCCGCTCGCACAGGCTTCCTCGCAGATCTCCAGGACCTCGCTGAGCAGTGGCATCTCCGCTCCCGCTTCGGCCGCCGTCGCCATGATCGCCTCCACCACCTCGACGGCCCCGGAGACCGTGCCCTTCACGGGACGGGTCTGGCCTTCGGCCATCATGGGTGCGCGTACGTTGAACATCGTCGACGCGGCGGCGGACGGCCTGATGGTGTCGATCACCAACTTGGTGTCCAGGCCCACCGCCTTGGCCAGGGCGATCGCCTCGGCGGCGGCCGTGATGTGGACGAAGGTCAGGGTGTTGGCGACGAACTTCATCTTGGAGCCCGAGCCGAAACCCCCGGTGTAGATGACCCGGCCCAGGGCTTCGAGTGCCGGGCGGACCCGCTCGAACGACTTCTGGTCCCCGCTGGCGAAGACGGTCCCCTTGCGGTCGGCGACCATCGGCGGGGTGCCGCTGACCGGGGCGTCGAGCATGGTGATGCCGTGCGCCCGCAGGATGGCGTGCGCCGCCTCCTTGCGGCTGAGCGCCATCGCGCCGATGTCGACCACGAGCAGGTCGGAGCGGCCGGCCGCGAGGATGCCCTGCTCGCCGCCGATGACCTCGTCGAGGGCGTCCGCCGAGGTGACGCACGTGAAGATGACGTCGGCGCGCTCGGCCACCTCCCTGGCCGAGGCGGCGGCCCTGCCGCCGACGGCTTCGAAGTCCGCCATCGAACTGCGTCGGTATCCCCACACGGTGTAGCCGTCGGCGATGAGGTTCGCCGCGAACGGCAGGCCGATCTTGCCGGGTGCGATCAGACCGACGGTGAGGTCGGAGCCTTGTGCCGTCACCGGGTGCCTCCTTGGTACGTGCGCCGTTCGCGCAGATGGGTGGATGTGCGGTCAACGCAGCAGATAGGTGCGGTCCGAGAGGTCGATGGCGAGGTCGATGCGGCCTTGGTGCACCTGCCACTCCTCGACCCGGAACGTCCGCGCGCCGCTGCGGTGGAACGGGTCGCCCGCGGCGAGGTCCGCGGCCTCCTCGGCGCTCGCGGCGCGGACGATCAGCATGCCGCTGGGGCCGGGGTCGCCCGATACGTCGAGGAACGGCCCGGACATGAACAGCGCGCCCCGCTTCTCCAGCCCGGCGAGGTACTCCAGGTGCGCCGGGACCTGCGCGGGCAGCTCCTCCGGCCGGGCGCCGGCCTCGGAGAAGATCACGAAGAAGTGCTTCTTCAACGGCTCCACGGCGTGGCCGGAGGGCGTCGCGGTCATCTCCGCCGCCCCTTCTCCGCGGCGAGCTCCATGATGCGCGGATTGCCGTCGTTCCACAGCAGCACCATCGTCACCGAGGTGATCAGCCAGCCGGACCCGGCACGGACCAGGCCGAATGCGTAGGTTCCGTTGGTCGACGTGCCGGGGCTGCCCGCGGGGTTGGCGAGCCGCATCTCGACGCGGGCGTGCACGGTGCAGGTGGCCCGGTCGCCGTCGACGCCTATCCGGGGCAGCGACAGGAAGTGCTGCGAGGCGTCGGTGTGCACGAGGGTGGCGTTCCACCGGGCTGCCAGCTCTCCGGGGCCGAGCACGGCGGCGGGACGCCCGTTCACCGACGCGTAGTCCCAGGTGACCTCTTCGGCCAGACACCGGACGGCGCCCTCGATGTCGCGGCCGTCCAGGGCGAGGACGAAGGCGGCGACCGTGTCCTCGACGCGGGCGCGGTCCTGCGCGTAGTCGGCCGCCGGTGCGGGGCCCGTCACCCGGCCCGCCCGGGGCACCCCGCCGTCGCCGTTCACGCCTGGCGCGGGCATGCCCGCTCCTGGTAGAAGCCGAGTGCCTTCAGCACCGGGATGTCCGTGTGCGAGAACAGGATCGCCGGCTCGTTCTCGGTGTTGATGTGCTCGTGCACCGACCATCCCGGCACCGTGAAGGTGTCGTGCTCGGACCAGTCGAGCACGGTGCCGTCCACCACGGTCCGACCGCGACCGCGCACCACGTGGTAGATCGCGCTGCTGGTGTGCTGGTGCGCCTGGGTGTGCATCCGGGCCGGCAGCGCCTGGATGTACGCACCCATGGTCGGCATGATGGGTCCACCGCTGTTCGGGTTGGTGAACTCGAAGATGACGCCGTCGGTCGGCGAGCCGCTCCAGTCGTCGAGTGCGGTCTTGAGCAGCTGCTCGGTCTGGCTCCACGGGTAGTTGATGACGGGCGAGTACGGCTTGTCCCACGTCTGCCAGGCCGGGTTGAGCCGGCTGGTGGCGTAGAGCCGTTCGGTCGAGTTCGCCGGGCGCAGCTCGTCCTGGGCGCGCTCCGGTCCGTTGACGAAGAAGTTCGCCTCCAGCTTCTTGATCAGCGGTAGGTCGAGTCCGTCCATCCACACCATCGGCTCGTCGCTGAAGTTGCCGTGGTCGTGCCAGGCCCAGGAGGGGGTCAGCACGATGTCGCCGGGCCGCATGTGGGCGCGCTCCCCGTCCACCGCGGTGTACGCCCCCGATCCCTCGATGACGAGGCGGAACGCCGCCGCCGCGTGCTTGTGCATCGGGGCGATCTCACCCGGCAGGACCAGTTGGATGCCGGCGTAGAGGTTGTTGGCGGTCTCCACCTCGGGCGCCAGACCGGGGTTGATCAGCATCAGGACGCGGCGTTCCGCTTCCTCGGCGCTGATCAGCCGTCCCGCGGTCATCAGTTGGGCGCGGACCTCCTGGTACCGCCAGACGTGCGGCACCGCACGGCTCTTGGGCTCGGCGGGCAGCAGCCGCGGGTCGGTGTTGCGCCACAGCGGCTCGACGTTGAACGAGTCGAGACCGGCGTAGTACTGCTCGGCGTCGATCGCGGCCGCGGGGCCGGGCGCGACGCCGTCGATGCTGGTTCGGGGCATGTGTTCTCCAGGGGCTCGTGCTGTTCGGGCGTCGACGGCGGGGTGGTTCACCAACCGCGCTTCACCACGGGCAGGGTCAGCTCGCCCAGCCCGTCGATCTCGGCGCGCACCACGTCGCCCACCTCGATGGGGCCGACGCCTTCCGGGGTGCCGGTCGCGTAGACGTCGCCGGGCCGCAGCGTCACCACACCGCTCGCCTGCGCGATCAGCTCGCCGATGCCGACGATCAGGTCGCGGGTGTTGGCCTGCTGGCGCAGCTCGCCGTTGACCCACAGCTTCAGGTCGAGGGCGTTCGGGTCGGGCACCTCGTCGGCGGTGACGAGGAACGGGCCGATCGGGGTGAAGGTCTCGAACGACTTGCGCATGGTGCGCTCCTCCTGCTGCTCGCCCTCGGTGCGCAGGGTCAGGTCGAGCAGGACGAGGTAGCCGAAGATGTGGTCCGCGGCCCGCTCCGCGGGGACCCCGCGGGCGGGCTTGCCGATGACGATCCCCAGTTCCACCTCGTGGTGGAAGGCACGGTCCGGCATCGGCGGCAGTTCGATCGGGTCGGCGGGACCCGAGATCGATCCGGAGCTCTTGACGAAGAAGCCCGCCCGGCTCGGTGACTGGAGCGCCTGCTGATTGGTCGGCCGGTACCGGGAGTCGGTCATCTCGGCGACGTGCGCGTGGTAGTTGGCGGGTGCCGCGAGCACCTGCCCGGGACGCGGGACGGGCGGCAGCAGGTGCACGTCGGCCAGTGGGCGCTCCTCGGCAGCGGCCAGCGCCGCCCGGAGCGGCGCTTCGAGCTCGTCGAAGTGCTCGATGAGTTCGTTGATCACGTACGGAGTGCCGTGCCACCGGCTGTCGACGACGTCGGTGACGTCACGCACCGACGTTCCGTCGACGATGCCGATGCGGTACTGGTCGAAGAGTGCGATACGCATGGGGAGGGAGTTCCTTCGTGGGTGGAAGCGGGGAGAGGGGCGGTGACCGTCCGGGCGCCCGTGGTTGACGTCGTGGGCGCGCGGCGGACGTCAGTGATCGCCCTCGGGAGCCCGGGGCGGTTCCGGGGCCCAGCCGGGTTCGACGCCGGCCGCTTCGAGCAGTGCGGCGGCGGCTCCGGTCGCCCGGCGGCTGAGGGCGGCCACGTCCACGCCGAGGAGTTCGCCGTCGCGCTTGACGGCCCTGCCGGCGACGAAGACGGTGTCGACGGTCTGCCGGCTCGCGTGGTGCACGATCGAGGCCACCGGGTCGAGGACCGGGGTCATGGAGAGGTGGTCGGCACGGATCATGACGATGTCGGCCTGCTTGCCGGGGGTCAGGCTTCCGGTGACGCTCTCCATGCCGAGGGCGCGGGCGCCCTCGATGGTCGCGAACTCCAGCACGTCACGGACGGAGACGTCCAGCTGCCACGGGTTGACCGACTCGTCCAGCGAGCGCTGGTTGGCCAGCCCGCGCGGTACGGCGAGGGCGAAGCGCATCGCCGTGAACGGGTCGCCGCCGACGGCCATGCAGGTGTCGATGCCGATGTTGGGTCTGATGCCGGCCCTGAGCAGTTGGGTGATCGGCGGCCATCCGTGTCCCATCGCGGACTCGTCCTCGGGGGTGACCGAGGCGGACACCCCCGCGTCCGCCATCAGCCGGAACTCCTCCTCGGTGAGGAGGTTGCAGTGCCCGAAGATCAGGTCGTCACCGAGGAGCCCCTCCTTGTGCAGCCGGGTCACGTTGGGGCGGCCCTCCGGGTCGAGGACCCCCATGCCTATGTGGGTGTTGATCCGCAGCCCGAGCTCGCGGGCGAGGGCGAAGTCGGCCCGTACCACGTCCATGGTCGAGCTGTCCGGGCCGCGGACCGCGAAGCCCATGGTGACCAGGCCCGAGTCGGCGGAGAAGTACCGGCTGCGCACCCGTCGGATCTCGGCCTCGTTGCTGGGGCTGGTACTGGTGAACGGCGGTGAGAGGATCTCCAGTTGCTCGGCCATCGAACCGCCGTAGCCGAAGACCGCGCGGATGCCGCTCTCCTTCAGGGCGCGCACCGACTCGTCAGTGTGCTCGGGCGAGGACTGGTTGTGCGAGTAGTCGTAGACGGCCGTGACTCCGGAGTCGAGGGCGTCGTAGGCCCCGAGCGTGGTGCCCAGGGACATGTGCTCCGCCGTCATGTGGGGACCGAGCATCCCGAACATCGTCGTGAAGTACTGGAACAGCGACCAGTCGGCGCCGATACCGCGCAGCAGCGCCTGGTAGAGGTGCCGGTGGGAGTCGATGAAGCCGGGGATCACGAGGTGCCGCGAGGCGTCGATGACCTCGACGTCGCCCTCCGCGACCTCCAGACGGGGACCGACGGCGGCGATCCGACCGTCCTCGACGAGCACGTCACCGACCAGGTCACCCACGGCCGGGTCCATCGACACGATCCGCCCGCCGCGCAACAGTGTGCGCGCCGCCGTCATGTCGTGACCGCCTTGTACCGATTCAGAGCAGAGTTCATCCCAGGACCCCTTCTACGGGCGGTGGGCTAGTCTGATAATGTTCTGCATAACAGAACAGGTAACCGTTACTCAGAACAATATGTTCGCGCCGTTGTGAAGCTGTCAAGGGTTCGGACCGCTGTACGGCACCGCGCAACTCACTCAACTCGCGTGACGCGCCCTAGACTCGGCGCCGCCCCTCCGGACGCCGGACGCGAGGAGGGGATCAGATGACCGAGCCAGCCAAGGAGACGGACACCTTGACCCCGAACTATCCGATCGGCTCAGTCGACAGGGCGCTGCGGTTGCTGTGCCTGCTCGCCGAGGAGCGGGCGATCCGGGTCGCCGACGCCGGCCGCCGGATCGGGGTGGCCCGCTCGACGGCGCACCGGCTGCTGGAGATGCTGCAACTGCACGGATTCGCCCAGCAGGACCCGCTGACCCGTGCGTACGTGCCCGGCCCGAGGTTGCTGGAGATCGGGGCGGGGGCGCTACAGAACCTCGACATCCGGGCGATCGCCAGGCCCGTGCTGGAGGACCTGGTGGAGGAGGTCCAGGAGTCGGCGCACCTGGTGATCCTCTCCGGTGCGGACATGCTCATCATCGACGCCGTGGAGAGCCCGCGGGCGCTGCGGGTGAGCTCGCGCGTCGGGGTCCGGACGCCGGGGTACGCGGCAGCCGGTGGACGGGCGGTCCTGGCGGAACTGCCCGAGGAGCGCGTATTGTCGCTGCTCCCGTCCGAGGAACTGGACGCGGTCACCCCCGACACCGTCACCAGCCGGGCCACACTCATCCGGCTGCTGGCCGAGGTGCGCGAGCGCGGCTTCGCCGTCTGCGTCGGGGAGGTGGAACCCGATGTGGCGACCGTGGGTGCGATGATCCCCAACGGCGACCGCATCACTCCCGCGGCGATCACGGTCTCGGTACCCCGATTCCGGTTCTCCGAGGGTGACCTCGCACGACTGGGTCACGCCGCGGTGGCGGCGGCGCGGCGCTGCGCGGCCAAGGGCTGAGCCGACGGCGCTGGCGCGCTCCGCCGGGCGTCGCGCACCCGGAACGGCATCTGCGGCGGCGATGCCACCCCCGTACCGCCTGCCCTGCCGGGCCGTCGCGGGGTGCCCACCTGAACGGCTGCCGAGGGGTGACCGGGGCCCGCTCCGCCGCTGGGCTCGTTCGGCCAAGTAGCCGGCTGACAGGTGTGATTGAGCCAACTGTCCCGAAGGGTGCCGGCGCCTTGTCGAGTCGTCCGACGGGGTGTCTACTCGCTGAACACAAGCAGGCAAACCAACGCAAGGTGTACATAGGTACGGAGGTGGTCGGGCATGATCGTGAATGCTGTGTCCTCGGCTGGGTCACGTGACGCGGACGGTGTCGACGAGGGAGTGCTGCGGACGCTGGGGGAGGTCGAGCGGCGGGTGCTGTGGTTGTCCACGGCGATCATCGACCAGGCGAACCGGGTGCGGCCCAATCCCGAGGGGCTCAAGGTCGGTGGTCACCAGGCGTCCAGTGCCTCCATGGTGTCGATCATGACCTCCCTGTGGTTCCACCACCTCGGCGCGCACGACAGGGTCTCCGTCAAGCCGCACGCCTCGCCGGTCCTGCACGCCGTCAACTACCTGCTCGGCGAGTTGGACGAGTCCTACCTGAGCACGCTGCGCTCCTTCGGCGGGTTGCAGAGCTATCCCAGTCGTTCCAAGGACCCGGACCCGGTGGACTACTCGACCGGGTCGGTGGGCATCGGGGCCACGGCACCGGTCTGGGCGGCGATCGCCCGTCGGTACGTGGACGGCCGCTTCGGCCAGGCCGGTCGGGGGCGTCAGTTCTCGCTGCTCGGCGACGCCGAACTCGACGAGGGCGCGATCTGGGAGACGGTCCAGGACCCGATGGTGGCCGGTCTCGGCGAGGTCGTGTGGATCGTCGACCTCAACCGGCAGTCCCTGGACCGGGTCGTCCCCCACCAGGCCGCCGACCGGCTCCAGGGCATGTTCGACGCCGCCGGTTGGCAGGTGCTCACCCTCAAGTACGGGCGCCTGCTGGAGGAACTGTTCACCCGCCCCGGCGGCGAGGCGCTACGGGTCCGCATCGACTCCATGGGCAACCCCGAGTACCAGCGACTCCTGCGTTGCAGCCCCGCGGAACTGCGCGACCGGCTGCCCGGCACCGGATCCACCCGCGAACCGATCGCCGCCCTCATCGCCCCGCTCGACGACACCGAACTCCGTGCCGCCCTGCGCAACCTCGGCGGCCACGACCTCGGCGCCCTGCTGCACGCCTACGACAGCATCGACGACACCCGGCCGACCGTCATCTTCGCGTACACGCTCAAGGGCTACCAGCTCGCCAACGAGGGCCACCCGCAGAACCACTCCTCCTTGTTGACGGAGAACCAGATGCGTGACCTGGCCGACCGGCTGGGCGCCGACCTCGACTCCCCCTGGGGCCGCTTCCCAAAGGAGAGCGCGGCGGGGTTGCTGTGCGCCCGGGCCGCGGAACGGCTCCGTCGCCAGGACCCGCCCGCGCTACGGCCCCCCACCGTGCCCACCGACATCGGGCGCACCCCTGCCGGGACCGCCAACACCCAGCAGGCCCTGGGGCGCGTGCTGCTCGACCTCACCCGCCAGGCCCCCGAAGCGGCGGCACGGATCGTCACGGTCAGTCCGGACGTGAGTTCCTCCACGAACCTGGGCGGTTGGATCAACAAGGCCGGGATCTGGTCCGTCGCCGAACGCACCGACTGGTTCGCCGACGATGCCGAAACGATCCTGCACTGGCGGGAGCGACCCACCGGCCAACACGTCGAACTGGGCATCGCCGAGACCAACCTGGTCTCCCTCCTCGGCGAACTCGGCGCCACCTGGAGCCGCTGGGGACAGCCCCTCCTGCCCATCGGCGTCATGTACGACCCCTTCGTCAACCGAGCCCTGGAACCCTGGTCCTTCGGCATCTACGCAGGCGGCCAGTCCATCCTCGTCGGCACCCCCTCCGGCGTCACCCTCGCCCCCGAAGGCGGCGCCCACCAATCCATCACCACCCCCTCGCTCGGCATCGAACAACCCGGCTGCACCACCTACGAACCCGCCTTCGCCCTCGACACCGAGTGGTGCCTGCTCGCCTCCCTCAACCAACTCGGCAAGCCCGACGGCACCTCCGCCTACCTGCGCCTGTCCACCCGACCGGTGGACCAGACGCTGGCCGCGGTCCCCACCGACCCGGCCGCACGCGAACGTCGCCGCCGGCAGGTCGTCGCCGGCGCCTACCCGCTCCTTCGGCGTGAGGCGCCCGCGGTGACCATCGCGGTCATGGGCGCCCTCGTCCCCGAGGCCCTCGCCGCCGCCGGCCGCCTGGCAGCGCTCGGCATCCCGGCCGACGTGGTCTGCGTCACCAGCCCCGACCTGCTCTTCCGAGCCCTCCAAGCGCGCCGGGGCCTGACGGAGGGGCCGCACGGGATCCTCGACCAGGTCTTCCCCGCCGACCGGGCCACCCCCCTGGTCACCGTCCTCGACGGACATCCCCACACCCTCGCCTTCCTCGGCACCATCAACAACACGCCCGTCACCACGCTCGGCGTCACCCGCTTCGGCCAGTCCGGCACCATCCAGGACGTCTACCGCCACCACCACATCGACACCGACAGCATCGTCACCGCCGCCCTCGACCTCACCTCCTAATGCTGTTGTCAAGCGGCGACTGTGACAGGGAGTTCACGTTGGAAGCGCTGTCCGTCACGGATGAGGGCCCACAGGACGTTGACCCGTCGTCGGGCCAGGGCGAGGACGGCCTGGGTGTGCCGCTTGCCCTCAGCGCGCTTGCGTTCGTAGAAGCGGCGCGACTCCTCGCAGCTGCGGATGCTGATGAGCGCGGAGGTGTAGAAGACGCGCTGCAGGCCGCGGTGGTAGCGCCGGGGGCGGTGCAGGTTGCCGCTGACGTTGCCGGAATCGCGGGGCATCGGGGCGACCCCGGCGAAGCCCGCCAGGTGGTCGGCGCTGCCGAAGCGGCTCATGTCGCCGGCGGTGGCGGCCAGGAACTCCGCTCCCAGCAGGGGGCCGATGCCGGGCATGCTGGCGATCACGTCGGCGAGGTCGTGTTCGCGAAACCGGGCCGCAACGAGCTTGTCGATCTCTGCGATCTGCTCGTTGAGGCCCATCACCTCCTTCGCCAGGGTGTGGATCACCTGCGCGGCGACCTTCTCCCCGGGGAGGGCGGTGTGCTGGCGCTCGGCGGCTGTCAGGGCGGCCTGGGCCAGCGTGTCGGCCCCGCGGACCTTGCGATTGCGCAGCCAGGTCTCCAGCCGGCTGCGGCCGGTCCGGCGCAGGGAGGCCGGTGTCTGGTAGCCGGTCAGCAGAACCAGCGGGCCGACGTTACCCAGGTCCAGGGCGCGCTCCAACGCGGGGAAGATGCTGGTGAGTTGGCCGCGGAGGCGGTTGATCCGGCGGGTGCGGTCGGCGTTCAGGTCGGCGCGGCGGTTGGTGAGGATCCTCAGCTCGACGGCGTGCTCGTCGTCCGGCCGGATGACGGCCAGGTCCCGGCGCATCCGGGCCTGGTCGGCGATGACGGTGGCGTCCTTCGCGTCAGTCTTGCCCATGCCCCGGTAGCCGGCCGAGGCCCGGTTGACCGCCAGGCCGGGTATGTAGACCAGTTGCTGGCCGTGGTTGAGGAGCATGTTGATCAGCAGGGCGGCCATGCCGTCGGCGACGTCGACCGCCCAGACCACGTTCTCGTCGATGGCCAGTACGTCGGCGAGCAGGGCCAGCAGTTCCGGCTCGTCGTTCAGGACCCGGCGCGAGAGCAGCTTCCTGCCCTCTGTGTCCAGGACCACGCAGTGGTGGTGGGTCTTGCCGATGTCCGTCCCCGCCCAGATCTGGACCACCTGTTCCTCCGGTCGTTCGATGTGCACTGTTCGTCCGGACGACCTCGCCAGCGTGGTCCTACTCAGCGATGCACCCGAGGGGCCCGCAGCTCCTAATCAGCGGTCGAGTCGTCGTGAGACACCGGGCGGCCAGGTGAGCTGAACCATCGAGGGCAACCGACTGAAAGCCATACCCGGTGTCTCTGGATCTCTGGACCCTACGACGGCCCGTCCGACCCACCAACAACGTAGGACCGACTGACGCCCGGGACGGGCCGCACCCCGACCGCGGCGCTTCGGGTCCCGATCCGGAATCCGAGGCCCCGCGGGCCCGGCCCGCGGGGCGGCGGGCGGGAACCGCTCGGGGCCCCGGTCGGCGGATGCGTACCGAGCCACGCCGTATAGCCTGGGCGAATGCTGACCGAGGTGACCGCCACCCGCTACATCGAGCCCCTGACGGCGGGCGGCTCGGTGCCCGGTGTCGTGGAGGCCGACGACCTCGGCACCTACGTCGTCAAGTTCACCGGCTCCGCCCAGGGGCGCAAGGCGCTGGTCGCCGAGGTGATCGTCGGGGAGTTGGCGCGGGCCCTCGGGCTGCGGGTGCCCAGACTGGTGCGGGTGCACTTCGACCCGGCGGTCGGCGCGCACGAGCCGCACCAGGAGGTGCGGGAACTGCTGGAGGCCAGTCCGGGGCTGAACCTCGGCATGGACTACCTGCCGGGCGGCGCGGACTTCGCCCCCGACGCGCCCCCGGCGGCCTTGCGGGTCGACCCGCTGGAGGCCGGGCGGGTGGTCTGGCTGGACGCGCTGACCGCCAACGTCGACCGCACCCTGCACAGCTCCAACCTGATGGTCTGGCCCACCTTCGGCGGCCCCGCCGTGAACGTGCCGCGGCTGTGGCTCATCGACCACGGGGCGGCGCTCGTCTTCCACCACCGCTGGGCGGGCGCCGCCGAGGCGGTGGCCAAGCGCTACGACTTCCGCCGTCACGCGCTCGGCGGATACGCCCCCGACACGGCGGCCGCGGACGCGGAGTTGGCCCCCCGGGTCACCCGCGGTCTGCTGCGGGAGATCACCGCCCTGGTCCCGGACGAGTGGCTGGCCGACGAGCCGGGCTTCCCCGACGCCGACGCGGTCCGCGCCGCCTACGTCGACCACCTCGCGGCCCGGGCCGCCGCCTCGGCGCACTGGCTGCCCACCGACTTCCCGACCCGGGACCGGCTCGCCGAGGAGGACGCCCGGCGGGCGGCGGCCACCGAGGCGGGTCGCCCCGACTGGCTCAAGCGCGTACCGGACCTGCACGGCAAGCCCGCCGCGGCCCAGGACTGGTCGACCCATGTGGACAACCCCCGGAAGGGAAGCAACCAGCCGTGACCGCGCCCACGAGCCCCGTACCGCCCGGACCCGGCCGGGAGGACGCCGGACCCGCACCCGTGCACCGGGTGGGCATCGAGTACTGCACCCAGTGCCGTTGGCTGCCCCGGGCGGCCTGGCTCGCCCAGGAGCTGCTCACCACGTTCGAGGCGGAACTGGTCGAACTGTCCCTCGTACCGGGGAAGGGCGGGGTGTTCGTGGTGCGCGTCGACGGGGAGGTGGTGTGGGACCGCAAGCGGGACGGCTTCCCCGAACCGACCGCCGTCAAGCGCCTCGTCCGGAACCGGGTGGCCCCCGGACGCACCCTCGGCCACAGCGACCGCCCCTGACGCCGAGCCCCGCACCGGCCTCGGGGCAGGACTCGTGCAGGGCGTGCGGCAAACGGTTTCCGCCGGCGCGCGCAGAAGTCCGCACGCCCTCTTGATCCTCCACGCGCCGTCAGATTCGACCGCCAGGTGGATCGTTGGGCAAAGCCACGGGGAAATTCCGTCCGCGCGGTGGCGGTGACCCCGCCGGGTGGCGTTTACTGACCGCCAACCCCTGGATCGACCGGTCCGGCGGGGGACGGCCGAGCGATGAGCAAAATGCGCACAACGATGTGCGCGGGGGGAGCAGCGATGTTGCGGAGCGCGAGGCAGAAGCCAGTGACCGGCAGCGACGACGACCCGCGCGTCCTGGAGTTGCGGGACGCGGTGTCCCGACTCCGCAAGGAACTCGCCGTGCACCCGGCCGAGTTCCCCGATCGCACCATCGCCGAGGACGAACTGGCCGCCCTGGACGCCATGGCCCTCGCCGGCGCCCCCGAGGGTTCCCGGTTGCGCCGCTCCCTCCTGCTGATCGCCGGCTCCATCGGTTCGGTGAGCGCGCTTGCCGTGAGTCTCGCCCGGGTGCGCAACGCGGTCGACCTCTTCGGCGGCCCGCCGAGCCGGTACTGACGCACCGTCTGCTGCACGGGGTCCTCGGTCAGATCGACGGCCCCGTGCTGGCCAGCTCCGCGGACAGCTCCACCGCGACCTGCTGGAGCACCGGAACGATGCGTCGGGTCGCCGCGTCGGTGACCCGACCGGTCGGGCCCGAGATGGAGATCGCCGCGGTGGTCGGTGCGTCGGGCACCCGGACGGCGAGGCAACGCACCCCGATCTCCTGCTCGTTGTCGTCGGCCGCGTACCCGTGGCGGCGCACGTCCTCCAGCGCGGCGAGGAAACCGTCCACCGTGGTGATGGTCTTCTCGGTGGTCGCCGGCATGCCGGTGCGCCCCAGCAGTGCGCGCACCTCCTCGGCGGGCGCATGCGCGAGCAGGGCCTTGCCGACCCCGGTGGTGTGCGGCAGCACCCGGCAGCCGACCTCCGTGAACATCCGCACCGAGTGCTTGGACGGCACCTGCGCCACGTAGACGATCTCGTCGCCGTCCAGGAGCGCCATGTTGGCGGTCTCCCCGGTCTCCTCCACCAGACGGGTGAGGTAGGGGCGGGCCCAGGTCCCCAGCAAGCGGGCCGCGGACTCGCCGAGTCGGATCAGCCGGGGGCCCAGGGAGTAGCGGCGGTTGGCCTGCTGGCGCACGTAGCCGCAGGCGACCAGCGTCCGCATCAGCCGGTGGATCGTCGGCAGCGGCAGCCCGCTGGACGTCGACAGCTCGCTCAGCCCGACCTCGCCCCCGGCGTCCGCCATCCGCTCCAGCAGGTCGAAGGCCCGCTCCAGGGACTGCACTCCGCCGCTCGGGGCTGCGGGCCCACGGGGCTTGACGGCGTCGACGGGGCGGGCTGTGGGGGTGGGCACGGCGCGGTCCTTTCGGGGCGGACGGGCGAGCAAGCAGCCTACCCGGCCCCCCTGGGTCGGCTGCGGGCAAGGCACCGTGTCGGCACGCCGCCCACCGGTGGCCGGCGAGGACCGGACGGCGTCACCGGTCCTCCCGTCCCCCGGGGCCTCCGCTCCGCTTCCCCGTGCTCCCGGCGACGCCGAACAGGGTGAACGAGAGCAGGATCAGACAGAGGCTCACGAACAGTTCGTGGCCCTCGAAGAACGGCACCCGACGCACCACTCCCCATTCCCGGCCGGCGTATCGATGGGCGATCCCCATGACGCCCTGGAGCAGTGCGAGGAATCCCAGCAGTTCCCACAGACGTTTCATGGACGCAGATGCTTCCCCCCTCGCCCGGCCAGGGGGGTCGGCCACCGGGTGGACGTCCGACGCCGATCGGCCGACTTCCGTCGGGCCGGGTCCGTCGATGGTCGCACCCGTGCCGACGTGAGTCGCCCGTTCCGTCCCGGGAGCCGGAACGGCTGGTGCCGGTCCGTAGATTGGCGCAGCATGAGCGGTAGAGAACCCATCGAGCGCCCGCCCGCGGCGTCCCGCATGCGCTGGTTGCTGCCCTCCGCGGTGGCCGCCGAGCTGTACCCGCGGCGGGGCGAACGGCGCTCCCCCCGCCGCACCCTGCGCGACTGGTTCGTCGACTCCGTGTGCTTCCTGCTCGCGGTCTTCGTGGGGATGCTCGACGGGGCGAGCCTGGCCGACCACCCCGGTTCCTCGCTCCCGATGAACGCGGTGGACCAGGTCCTCGGGGCACTCGCCTGCGGCGCCGTGTGGCTGCGCCGCCGCTGGCCGGTGGCGATCGCCGTGGCCCTGATCCCGGTGGGGGCCCTGTCGGTGACCGCGGGCGGCGCCGCGGGCGTGCTGACCTTCTCGCTCGCCGTGCACCGACGGTTCGCGTACGTCGCCTGGACCACCGGGATCTCCCTGGCGATCGCCCCCGTCCACCTCTGGCTGCGGCCCACGCCGGGCCTCTCCTATCCGGCGGCCCTGGCCTTCACCCTCCTGATGACCGTCGCGGTCGTCGGCTGGGGCATGTTCGTCCGCTCGCACCGCGAACTCCTGCTGTCCCTGCGGGAACGGGCGCGACGGGCCGAGAGCGAGGCGGCGCTGAAGGCGGAGCGGGCCCAGCGACTGGCCCGGGAGGCCATCGCCCGGGAGATGCACGACGTCCTCGCCCACCGGCTCACGCTGCTCAGCGTCCACGCGGGCGCCCTGGAGTTCCGGCCCGACGCCCCGCGCGAGGAGGTGGTGCGGGCGGCCGGGGTGATCCGGGAGAGTTCCCACGAGGCGCTCCAGGACCTGCGCGAGATCATCGGCGTGCTGAGGGCGGGGGAGGGGGAGGAGGCCGGCCGGCCCCAACCCACGCTCGCCGGGCTCGACACCCTGGTCGACGAGTCCCGTGCCGCGGGCGCCGCCGTCCACCTCGACAACCGGGTCGCCGACCTCGCCGCGGTGCCCGTCTCCGCCGGTCGCACGGCCTACCGGATCGCCCAGGAGGCACTGACCAACGCCCGCAAGCACGCGCCCGGCGCCCGGGTCTCGGTCCGGGTGGCCGGCGCTCCCGGCACCGGTCTGACGGTGACGGTGCGCAATCCACCGCCCTCGGATCGGGTGCCCGCCGTCCCCGGCTCCGGCCAGGGGCTCATCGGCCTCACCGAACGGGCCACCCTGGCCGGCGGCCGGATCGAGCACGGACCGGACGGTGCGGGGGGCTTCCGCGTCAGCGCCTGGCTACCGTGGCCCTCATGACTGCGATCAAGGTGCTGTTGGTGGACGACGACCCCCTGGTCCGTGCGGGCCTGCGCCTGATGCTGGGCGGGGCCGCGGACATCGAGGTGGTCGGGGAGGCCGGGGACGGGAGCGAGGTGGCCCCGTTGGTGGAACGCCTGGCCCCCGACGTCGTCCTCATGGACATCAGGATGCCCACCGTGGACGGACTGGCCGCCACCGAGCTGCTGCGCGCCGGCGAACACCCGCCGGAGGTAGTGGTGTTGACCACCTTCCACGCCGACGAACAGGTGCTGAGAGCCCTGCGCGCCGGTGCCGCCGGGTTCGTCCTGAAGGACACCCGGCCGGCCGAGATCGTGGCGGCGGTGCGCAAGGTGGCCGCCGGGGTGCCCGTGCTGTCGCCGGCGGTCACCCGTCAGCTCATCAGCCGGGTCGCCGGCGACGACCCCCGCCGGGACCGCAGCCGACTGGCCCGTCAGCGGCTGGCGGCACTCGGCGAACGGGAGCGGGAGGTGGCCGTCGCGATCGGCCGGGGACGGCCCAACGCCGACATCGCCGCCGAGCTCTACATGAGCCTTGCCACCGTGAAGACCCACGTGTCCCGCATCCTGACGAAGTTGGAGCTCAACAACCGCGTGCAGATCGCCCTGTTGGCCCACGACGCGGGCTGGTTGCCGCAGGACGAGCAGGAGGCGCGGCCCTGACGGGCCGTCCGGCCGGGCTCACGCCCCCGGGACCTCCGCCAGTGCCACCGGCCGCCTCTCGCGCCGCGACACCTCGCACGCCTCGGCGATGCGCAGCGCCGCCAACGCCTCGTACCCGTCGCAGGGGTTGGGCCGCTCGCCGCGCACCACGTCCACGAAGGCCGTGAGTTCCGCCTCGTAGGCGGGGGCGAACCGTTCCAGGAACCCGGTCCACGGCTTGTCGGCGGCGGGCGGCCCCACCGGTTCCGTGGAGGTGATCGGCGTCCGGTCGTCCCAGCCCACCGCCACCTGGTCGGCCTCCCCGGCGAGTTCCATCCGCACGTCGTAGCCGGCGCCGTTGAACCGGGTCGCCGTCGCGGTGGCCAGCACCCCGTCGTCCAGCGTCAAGAGCGCCGCGGCGGTGTCCACGTCCCCGGCCTCCCGGAACATCGCGGCCCCCGCGTCGGAACCGGCCGCATACACGTCCACCACCTCGCGGCCGGTCACCCAGCGCAGGGCGTCGAAGTCGTGGACCAGGCAGTCCCGGTAGAGGCCGCCGGAGAGCGGGAGGTACGCGGCGGGCGGCGGCGACTGGTCCGAGGTCATCGCGCGGACGGTGTGCAGCCGGCCCAGCCGCCCCTCGCGCACCGCCGCCCGGGCCGTTCCGTACCCGGCGTCGAAGCGGCGCTGGAACCCCATCTGGAGGACGGTGCCCGCCGCCGCCACGTCCCGCAGCGCGGCCAGGGTGCCGGCCAAGTCCAGGGCGATCGGCTTCTCGCAGAAGACCGGCAGCCCCGCCCGGGCCGCCCGGGAGATCAGCTCGGCGTGCGCGGCGGTGGCGGTGGTGATGACCATCGCGTCGACGCCCCAGGTGAACACCTCGTCCACGCCGGGCGCCGCGGTCGCCCCGAGCCGGACGGCCAGCGCCTGGGCGCGCGCCCGGTCGGCGTCCGTGACGACGAGGGAACCCACCTCGCGGTTGCGGCTCAGGGAGGCCGCGTGGAACGTGCCGATGCGGCCCGTCCCGATGAGTCCGATGCGCATGGGTCCACGGTGGAGCGGCCCGCACCCCCTGTCAATGGTTTGTCCGGACAATCGGACCTCGCCGACTTCACGCCCCCCGATCGGCCGAGTACGCTCCCCAAGCGTGTCCCGACCAGATGCCGACCCGTCCGTGGCGCTCCACCTCAGTGTCGACCGGAGCAGCCCGATCCCGCTGTACTTCCAGCTGTCCCAGCAGCTCGAAGCGGCGATCGAACGCGGCGTCCTCGCTCCGGGCAGCCTGTTGGGCAACGAGATCGACCTCGCCGGCCGCCTCGGCCTGTCCCGCCCCACCGTCCGCCAGGCCATCCAGTCCCTGGTGGACAAGGGGCTCCTGGTGCGCCGCCGGGGCGTGGGCACCCAGGTGGTGCACGACCGGGCCCGCCGCTCCCCGGAGCTGAGCAGCCTGTACGACGACCTGGAGGCCGCCGGGCAGCGCCCCGCCACCCGGGTGACGGTCAACGGACTGGTCCCCGCCTCCGCCGAGGTGGCCGCCGCGCTCCGGGTCGCCGAGGGCACCCAGGTGCACCGGGTGGAACGGCTCCGGCTGGCGCACGGCGAACCCATGGCGTACCTGCGCAACCACCTGCCGGCCGGACTGCTCGCCCTGGACACCGAACGGCTGGAGGCCACCGGGCTCTACCGGATGCTGCGGGGAGCCGGGATCACCCTGCACAGCGCTCGCCAGTCGGTGGGGGCCCGGGCCGCCACCGCCCAGGAGGCCGAGCTCCTGGGCGAGCCGGTGGGCGCGCCCCTGCTCACCATGGGCCGCACCACCTTCGACGACACCGGACGCCCCGTGGAACACGGGGCGCACACCTACCGGGCCTCCCGGTACGCCTTCGAGTTCCACCTGCTCGTCCGCCCCTGACGGGCCCGCACCGGCCCGCGGCGGGCTACTCCGCTCGCCGCACGGGGAGCGCCGGCACGACACCCCAGCAACGCCCGCACCGGCTCCGTGGCCGATACTGGAGCGTTCGGGGTCGCAAAACCGACCCCCGGGACCGGCGCACCGGTCCCGGCGCACCGGGCAGTACGGCAAGGAGGGCACGGGTTCGTGGCAAGGGTACGAACAGGGGTACGCGGAGCGAGGGCCGCGCTGGTGATCGCGCTCGCCGTGGCGCTCGCGGGATGCTCCAGCACCGGGGGCAAGCGCGCCGAGGACGCCCGCGAGGCCGCCGCGGCACGGGGCAAGGCCGCCGTCAGCACCCCCCGCTGGACCTTTGCGATGGTGACGCACTCGGGGGACGGCGACACCTTCTGGGACATCGTGCAGAAGGGCGCGCGGGAAGCCTCCGCCAAGGACAACATCAACTTCCTGTACTCCCACCACGACGAGGCCCAGCAACAGGCGCAGCTCGTCGACGCGGCCGTCGACAAGGAGGTGGACGGGCTGATCGTCACCCTCGCCAAGCCGGCCGCCATGAAGGCCGCGGTGGAGCGCGCCCGCAAGGCCGGCATCCCGGTGGTCACCATCAACTCCGGGTCCGCCGAGTCCAAGGAGTTCGGTGGCCTCACCCACATCGGCCAGGACGAGACCGTGGCCGGTGAGGCGGTGGGCACCGAGCTGACCGAGCGCGGCCACCGCAAGGCCGTGTGCGTCCTGCACGAGCAGGGCAACGTGGGTCACGAGCAGCGCTGCGCGGGGGCGCGGAAGACCTTCCGCGGCGAGTTGGAGAACCTGTACGTCGACGGCACCAACATGCCCGACGTCCAGGCGTCGATCGTCGCCAAGCTCCAGGCCGACCGGGACGTCGACGCGGTGGTCACCCTCGGCGCGCCCTTCGCGGCCACCGCGATCAAGGCCAAGCGGGACGCGGACAGCGAGGCCGAGATCGACACCTTCGACCTGAACGCCTCCGTGGCCGCCGCCCTCGGCGACGGCTCCCTCGGCTTCGCCGTCGACCAGCAGCCCTACCTCCAGGGGTACGAGGCCGTCGACCTGCTGTGGCTCTACAAGTACAACGCCGACGTCCTCGGCGGCGGCGGCCCGGTGCTGACCGGCCCCCAGATCGTCACCCGCGACCAGGCCGCCGAGCTGGCGGACTACACCGAGCGGGGCACCCGATGACCGTCGGTGCGGCGGCCACCGACGAACGCCTGCTGCGGTCCTCCCCGCTGCGCCGGCTGCTGGGCCGGCCGGAGCTGGGCTCCGTCGTCGGCGCGGTCGCGGTGTTCCTGTTCTTCGCTCTCGTCGCCGACAGCTTCCTGCGACCCTCCAGCCTGAGCACGGTGCTGTACGCGGCCTCCACCATCGGGATCATGGCGGTGCCGGTGGCGCTGCTGATGATCGGCGGCGAGTTCGACCTGTCGGCCGGGGTGCTGGTCACCAGCTCCGCCCTCGTGTCCTCGATGTTCAGCTACCAGATGACCGCCAACGTCTGGGTCGGCGTCGGGGTGTCCCTCCTGGTCACCCTGGCGATCGGGGTGTTCAACGGGGTGATGCTCACCCGCACCCGGCTGCCCAGCTTCATCATCACGCTCGGCACCTTCCTGATGCTGACCGGACTCAACCTCGGCTTCACCAAACTGATCAGCGGCACCGTCTCCACCAAGTCCATCGCCGACATGGAGGGCTTCCCGTCGGCCAAGGCCGTCTTCGCCTCGACCCTGACCCTCGGCGGCGTCGACTTCAAGGTCACCATCCTGTGGTGGTTCGCGCTGGTGGCCCTCGCCACCTGGATCCTGCTGCGCACCCGCGTGGGCAACTGGATCTTCGCGGTCGGCGGCGGTCGGGACGCGGCCCGCGCGGTCGGGGTCCCCGTCACGGCCACCAAGATCGGCCTCTACGCAGGCGTCGGCCTCGGCGCCTGGATCGCCGGGCAGCACCTGCTGTTCTCCTTCGACGTCGTCCAGTCCGGAGAGGGCGTCGGCAACGAGCTGATCTACATCATCGCGGCCGTCATCGGCGGCTGCTTGATCACCGGCGGCTACGGTTCCGCCATCGGCTCGGCGGTGGGCGCCCTCATCTTCGGCATGACCAGCAAGGGCATCGTCTTCGCCGAGTGGAACCCCGACTGGTTCAAGTTCTTCCTGGGAGCGATGCTCCTCCTGGCGACCCTGCTCAACGCCTGGGTCCGCAAGCGTGCGGAGGCCACCACATGACCGCCCCGACCCCCGAGGGCACCGAGTCCGCCCCCCTGATCCGGTTGGAGGGGGTCGGTAAGCACTACGGCACCATCCGCGCCCTGGAGGGCGTCAGCCTGGAGGTGCACGCGGGCGGGATCACCTGCGTCCTCGGCGACAACGGCGCGGGCAAGTCCACCCTCATCAAGATCATCTCGGGGCTGCACCGGCACGACGCGGGAACCCTGCGCATCGAGGGTGCGGAGCGCCGCCTCGGCTCCCCGCGCGAGGCCCTGGACCTGGGCATCGCCACCGTCTACCAGGACCTCGCCGTGGTCCCGCTGATGCCGGTCTGGCGCAACTTCTTCCTCGGCTCCGAACTCACCCGGGGCACCGGCCCGCTGCGCCGGCTCGACGTCGACCTGATGCGGCGCACCACCCGTACCGAACTGTTGCGCATGGGCATCGACCTCCGGGACGTCGACCAGCCCATCGGCACCCTCTCCGGCGGCGAACGCCAGTGCGTGGCCATCGCCCGGGCCGTCTACTTCGGGGCGAAGGTCCTGGTCCTCGACGAACCGACCGCGGCGCTCGGCGTGAAGCAGTCCGGGGTCGTCCTCAAGTACGTGGCCGCCGCCCGGGACGCCGGCCTCGGCGTGGTCCTCATCACCCACAACCCGCACCACGCCTACCTGGTCGGTGACCGGTTCGTGCTGCTCAAGCGGGGCGTCATGGCCGGCAGCCACACCCGCGGCGAGATCACCCTGGACGAGCTGACCCGCCAGATGGCCGGCGGCAGCGAACTGGACGACCTCCGACACGAGCTGCAACGCGCCCCCGCCCCCACCCATCTGGGCGGCCACCCCACCCGGGAAACCCGGGACCGCTGACGTGCCCGACCTCCCGAGGGGCCGGCGCACCCCGGAGTCCGGCCGGCCCCCCGCCGCACCGGCGACGCGTGCGGCGCGGGGCGCCGGTGAGGCAGAATCGGCCCGATGAGCACTTACCGCGACCTCGCGCACCGCGGCTCCGCGCGCGCCACCGTCCTGCGGACCGTCGGTACGCGCGAGCGCCGGTCCCTGCTGGCCGCGCCCCGGGTGCCGACCGTGGGCATCGACATCGGCGGCACGAAGGTCATGGCGGGCGTGGTGGACGCCGACGGCACCATCCTGGAGAAGGTCCGCACCGAGACCCCCGACAAGTCCAAGAGCCCCAAGGTGGTCGAGGACACCATCGTCGAACTGGTCCTCGACCTCTCCGACCGGCACGACGTGCACGCCGTCGGCATCGGCGCGGCGGGCTGGGTCGACGCCGACCGCAACCGGGTCCTGTTCGCCCCCCACCTGTCCTGGCGCAACGAACCCCTGCGGGACCGGATCTCCGGCCGCCTCGCGGTGCCGGTGATGGTCGACAACGACGCCAACACCGCCGCCTGGGCCGAGTGGCGGTTCGGCGCCGGTCGCGACGAGGACCACCTGGTCATGATCACCCTCGGCACCGGCATCGGCGGCGCCATCCTGGAGGACGGCCGGGTCAAGCGCGGCAAGTACGGCGTCGCCGGCGAGTTCGGCCACATGCAGGTCGTCCCCGGCGGCCACCGCTGCGCCTGCGGCAACCGCGGCTGCTGGGAGCAGTACAGCTCCGGCAACGCCCTGGTCCGCGAGGCCCGCGAACTGGCCTCCGCCGACTCCCCGGTCGCCTACAACATCATCGAGCGGGTGGCCGGCAACATCCCCGACATCACCGGTCCCCTCATCACCGAGCTGGCCCGCGAGGGCGACCCCATGTGCGTCGAACTGCTCCAGGACATCGGCCAGTGGCTCGGCGTCGGCATCGCCAACCTCGCCGCGGCCCTCGACCCGTCCTGCTTCGTCGTCGGCGGCGGCGTCAGCGCCGCCGACGACCTGCTCATCGGCCCCGCCCGGGAGTCCTTCGCCCGCCACCTCACCGGCCGGGGCTACCGGCCCGAAGCACGCATCGCCCGCGCCCAGCTCGGCCCCGAGGCCGGCATGGTCGGCGCCGCCGACCTCGCCCGGCTGGTCGCCCGCCGCTTCCGGCGCGCCAACCGGCGCCGGGTCGAGCGCCACGAACGCTACGAGCGGTACGCACGGACCCGCCGCGCCGCCCAGGGAACCTGAGAGCCATGCCGAACGTGCCGCGCCAGGCCCCGCCACCCGACCGGCAGTCCCGCCCCGAGGGCCGAGCCCGGGTGGTGCGCCGCCGGGCCCTGACCCTGCTGACCATCCTGCTGCTCATCGGGGTGCCCGCCGGCTACCTGGTGATCTCCGCCGCCCAGAGCCGCGACAGCGGCCGGGACAAGGCCGCCAAGTACTCCGCGACGGGCCTCACCGAGGGCTGGCCGGCCAAGGTCCAGCGCCGCCTCTACGAGGTGCCCGTCCCGGCCTGGTCCGCCGAGGTCGCCTACTACGAGACCAACAACTGGAAGACCAGCCGGCTCTACGTCCAGTTCCTGACCAGCAACGAGGGGCTCGACCGGTTCCTCACGGAGCTGGGGCTCCACGGCGACCTGCTCCACGCCGGCGAACTGCCCATCAGCGACCGCGACCGGGGGATCGTGGGGTGGGACTTCTCCGGGGAGGGCCCCTGGTACGGCCTGAAGCGCGAGGCCGAGGACCCGCGCCCCTCCCACGACATCGTCGTCAATCGCTCCAATCCCGACCACCCGATGGTGTACGTCGTCTCCTCGACCACGCCCTGACCCCGCCGCCGGCCCGACGGCGTTGTCAGAGCGCGCACGTACAGTCGGAAACGACGGCCGACCCGGAGCGAGGAGGTGGGGGATGCGTTGGTCACGACTGACCGCGGTCTTCCTGCCCGGGCAGCCCCCGCGCGAGGGCCGCATCGCCCTCTGGGACCCGGAGGGCACCCTTCCGGAAGCCGACGGTCCGGGGACGCCCGGAGAACTCCTCGTCGTCCGCCCGCACGGCCCGGGCGTACGCAGCGCCACCGTGCCGGCCCGGCTGCTCCCCCTCGTCGACGCCCTCCCGCTGCTGGTCCGCGCGCGCCGCGACCCGGCCGCCGCCCCCGCCACCGCCTGCTGGGGGGCCGCCGCGCTCCTCGCCCTCCGCCTGGTCGCCCGCGGCCGCATCCTGCCCGGGCTCACCCCCGACGCCCACGACGCCTGGCGCGCCGGGCCCCTGGACCCCGGCGACCTGGCCCACCTGCGGGCGGTCGCCGCCGCCCTGCCGCCCGAGGGCCACGCCACCCCGCTGCCCGGCCGCACCCCGCTGGAACTGCCCCGGCCCGAGGACCTCGTCCGGGCCTTCCTCGACGCCGTCGCCGACACCCTGCCGCGCACCCCGGCCGCCCGGCACGCCACCGGCGCCCCTTACGCCGCCCGGGAACCCCAGCACCTGCCCCGGGCCGGGGAGTGGGCCGCCGAGGTCGCCGCCGGCGCCGACGCGGGCGTGCGCATCTCGCTCCGCCTCGACCTCGCCGCCGCCCGGGTCTTCGACCGCGCGGAGGAGGACGCCCCGGAACGCCGCGCCGGGGCGGCGGTCGTCCAGGTGCACAGCCTCGCCGACCCCACGCTGGTGGCCGACGCCGCGACCCTGTGGGCCGGCACGGCCGACCCGGCGTTCGGCCCCCGGGCCCAGGTGGACGCGGCCCTCGCGGTGCGGCGCGCCGCCCGGACCTGGCCGCCCCTGGAGCGCCTCGCCGACCAACCGGTGCCCGACGTCCTCGCCCTCGACGAGGACGAACTCGCCGACCTGCTGGGGCCGGCCGCCTCCCGGCTGGCCGCGGCCGGCACCGCCGTGCACTGGCCGCGCGACCTCGCCCGGGACCTCACCGCCCGGGCCGTCGTGCACGCCGCCCCCGGATCGGCGACGGACGGCAGCCCCGTGTTCGGCGGCCTCCTCGACCCCGCCGAGGGCGCGCAGCCGTTCCGCTTCCGCTGGCAGCTCGCCCTCGGCGACGACCCGCTCAGCGAAGCCGAGATGGACGCCCTCGCCGAGGCCCACCGCCCCGTGGTCCGGCTGCGCGACCAGTGGGTCCTCGTCGATCCCGCGCTGGTCCGCAAGGCCCGCGCCCGGGAGCTGGGCCTCCTCGACCCCGTCGACGCGCTCGCCGCCGCCCTCACCGGCACCGCGGAGGTCGACGGGCAGCACGTCCCCGCCGTCCCGGTGGGCGCCCTCGCCGCCCTCCGCGACCGCCTCACCGGCGGACTGCCGCCCGCCGACACCCCGCCCGGACTCCACGCGGAGCTGCGCGACTACCAGCGCCGGGGCCTCGCCTGGCTCGACCTGATGACCTCCCTGGGCCTCGGAGGCTGCCTCGCCGACGACATGGGCCTCGGCAAGACGGTCACCCTGATCGCCCTCCACCTGCGCCGCGCCCGCACCGCACCGACCCTGGTGGTCTGCCCCGCCTCCCTGCTCGGCAACTGGCAGCGCGAGATCGGCCGCTTCGCCCCCCACCTGCCCGTGCACCGCTTCCACGGCAGCTCCCGCACCCTCGACGTCCCCGATGACCCCGACGCCTTGGCCGGCGGCTTCGTGCTCACCACCTACGGCACCATGCGCTCCGCCGCCGCCCGACTCGCGGACCGGGACTGGGGCATGGTCGTCGCCGACGAGGCCCAGCACATCAAGAACCCCCACTCCGCGACCGCCAGGGCGCTGCGCACCATCCCCGCCCCCGCTCGGGTGGCCCTCACCGGCACCCCCGTCGAGAACAACCTCTCCGAACTGTGGGCCCTCCTCGACTGGACCACCCCCGGACTCCTTGGCCCGCTGCCCGCCTTCCGAGCCCGCCACGCCCGCGCCGTGGAGAACGCCACCAGCGCCGCCGTCGCCCTGCACTCCCTCACCCCCGGGCCCGCCACCCCGGTGCCCGACGCGCCCGACACCGAAGCCGTCGAACGGCTGGCCCGGTTGGTCCGGCCCTTCCTGCTGCGCCGCCGCAAGTCCGACCCCGGCATCCTCCCCGAACTGCCGCCCAAGACCGAGACGGACCACCCCGTCCCCCTCACCCGGGAGCAGGCTGCCCTGTACGAGGCCGTCGTCCGGGAGTCGTTGCTCGCGATCGGGGCCGCGGAGGGCATCGCCCGCCGCGGGCAGGTCCTGGCCCTGCTCACCTCGCTCAAACAGGTCTGCGACCACCCCGCGCTGTACCTCAAGGAGGCGTTCGACGGCCCCGACGGACGGCGCCCCCGACTCGCCGGCCGCTCCGGCAAGCTCGAACTGCTGGACGAGCTGCTGGACACCGTCCTCGCCGAGGAGGGGTCGGCCCTGGTCTTCACCCAGTACGCCACCATGGCCCGGCTGATCGGCAGCCACCTCACCGACCGCGCCGTCCCCGTCGAACTCCTGCACGGCGGCACCCCCGTACCCGAACGGGAACGCCTGGTCGACCGCTTCCAGGCCGGAACCACCCCCGTGCTGGTCCTCTCCCTCAAGGCGGCCGGCACCGGGTTGAACCTCACCCGCGCGGGCCACGTGGTCCACTTCGACCGCTGGTGGAACCCGGCGGTGGAGGCCCAGGCCACGGACCGCGCCCACCGGATCGGCCAGACCCAGCCGGTCCAGGTGCACCGGCTCGTCGCCGAAGGCACCGTCGAGGACCGCATCGCCGACCTGCTCACGGCCAAACGCGCCCTCGCGGACGCCGTCCTCGACGCCGACGGCACCGCCCTGCCCGACCTCACCGCACTCACCGACCGGGAACTGGCCGACCTGGTCTCCCTCCGGAGGCCCGCATGACCGGCACGGCACCGCTCCCCACCAACGAGCCGACCGGCCGCGCCCCCGCCGGTGCTTCCCGCCGCCCCTCCGAGGCCGCCCGGCAGGCCCTCCGCGCGGCCCGTCGCACCCGGAACCCCGTCGAGGACGGTCAACCCCCGAGACCGGCGCCCGCCCCCGCACCCCCCGAGCCGGCGGACCGTCCCGGGGACGTCGCCCGGCGAGCCCTGCGCACGGCCCGCGCACGACGGATCACCGAGCCCACCGCGGCGGCACCCGCCGACCGCGGCCCCGCGCCCCGGCCGGCCCCCGTCGAGACCCCGGGACCCGCTGCCGCACCCGAGCCGACCGTCCCCCTCGCCAGCACCTGGTGGGGCACCGAGTGGATCCGCGCGATGGAGGACCACGGACCCGAACGCCTGCTCCGGGGCCGCGGCCACGCCGCCGGGGGCCGGGTCGGAACGATCGCCGCCACCCCCGGCCGGCTGCTCGCCTACGTCCAGGACGACCGCCCCCGCCCCTACCGCGCCCAACTGGAACTGGGCACCCTCACCGACCAGGAGTGGGACGCCTTCCTCGACGCCGCGGCCGAGCACCCCGGCCACCTCGCCGCCCTGCTCGACGGGGAACTGCCGCCCGCCCTCGCCGACTGCGGCGCCCTGCTGCCCGGCCCGGGCGACCTCACCGCGTCCTGCGGCTGCCCCGGTCCCGACCGACCCTGCCGCCACGCCGCGGCCCTCGGCTACGCCGCCGCCCGACTGGTGGACGAGGATCCGTTCGTCCTGCTGCGGCTGCGGGGCCGCAGCGAGGACGAGTTGCTCACCGCACTCTCCCGGCGCGCCGCCCGCACCGGGCGACACCCGGCGGGGGCGCCGCCCCTCCCCGGCGTGCGGGCCCGCACCGCCTTCGCCGTCCGTGCCCTGCCCGCCCTGCCGCCCCCGCTGCCGGTGCTCGCGCACCCCGAGGCCCCACCGTCCTACCCGTCGCACCCGGACGGCCCCGACCCCTACGCACTGGACCAGTTGGCCTCGGACGCGGCGGCCCGCGCGCACGCGCTGCTCACCACCGGGCACGACCCCCTCGCCGGGCTGACCCCGTGGCAGGACGCCGTCCGCTGGGCGGCGGCCCGCCCCGGCTCGGGCCTCACCGCGACCACCCGCGCCCCGTACGCCTCGCTCGCCGCCGCGACCGGTCGGACGACCACCGACCTCCGTCGTGCGGTGGCCGCCTGGCGCCAGGGCGGCGCCGCCGGGCTCACCGTCCTCGAAGAGCCCTGGGACCCGCCCGCGGGCCGCTTCGACCGGGCCCGCCCCGCCCTCCTCGCCGCCGGCCTGCCGCCGTTCCGGCCGGTGCGCAACCACCTCACCCACCCCCGCGGCCACCGCCAACTACGGCTGGGCCGGGACGCCCTCTGGTACGCGTACGAGTCGGAACCGGGCCACGACGACTGGTGGCCGCGCGGCACCCCCGCCACCGACCCCGTCTCCGCGCTCACCGGCCTGGACACCACCGACTGACGCCTGCGCACAGCACCGGAAGGGAGGGCGCCGGTCCGGTCGGCGCGCCCAGCGAGTCGACCCCCGAATGCCCCGGGAGGTGCCCTGTCGGGTAGGTGAGTGAAGTTCACTGCCCCGGCCGGTGTGTTCCTGCCGGACGCCCGGGGGCGGAGGTGTGATGCGGTCTATGCGAACGATGAGCGGCCGTGGTGCCGCGTACGAGGAGAGCGGGGCCACGAGTCCCCGCGGATCGAGTCGAAGACGCCGCAGTGCGCTGTGGGCCGGCCTGGTGACGGCGTGCGCGGCAGTGCTGCCGCTCATGGGCCTGACCGTGCCCGCCGAGGCCGCACCGCGCGCCACCGGTACGCTGCGCCTGTGCGCGGACCGGAGCGTGGACGGCGGGCCCTTCTCGACCGGGCAGACGAGCACCGAGCAGCCGTTGCCGCCCGGCCACACCACGTACATGGCGGTCTACGACGCGGGGGTCACCCCGGGCGAGTTCGCCGACGAGGTGTACGACGGCATCGCCGGAGTCCCGACGCAACGGCAGGTGGCCGCGAACCTGGACACCGCCGACGGCCTGTTGGACCCGTCCAGCCCCGAGCTGTACGGCGGCCAGCTGTACGAGGTCCACGGGGGCTCGTGCACCGATGTCGTCGTGGACACCGCGCACACCTACTACGTGGTGCAGTACGAGCGGGAGTTCGACGCCAGCGGGAACCTCGTCGGCTACCGCGACCTCACCCAGTTCGGCCTGGGGCCGGACTGGTCGCTGGGGTACTGGGTGGACGGCGGCTTCCCGGCGGGGTCGCACTTCGACGACTCGGGCCTGTACGTCACGCCCTCCGGTGACCGGGCCTACTTCTCGGGCGGCAGTGGCGGCTACCTGGGCGGGCGTATCCTACCCGTCACGGTGGACGCCGGCGCGGTCCGCAAGGTCACCACGATCACCAAGCACTTCTCCGTCACCGCCGTCAAGGAGTTGGCCCCGGGAACGGCCGGATCGGTCGCCGACCGGACGATCCTGTTCACCAACAAGAACCTCGGCGGCTCGGTCGGCGGGGTGGGCGGCGTGTGCTGCACGGCGATCTACGCGTCCCGGACCGGTTCGGACGGCACCGCGTACAACACCGATCCGCTGGCCGGATGGCAGCTGACCGCCTACGAGTACATCAGCCCCGAGGAGTGGGCGGCCGGATACCGGTTGCAGTCGACCACCCAGGACGGTGTCGAGCGTCCGGTGGCCTACGTACCCGTCACCCAGACGCTCAAGGACGCCCTGCTGGCCTGGCCCTACCTCCAGGAGTACGACCGCGGTCTGATCGAGGCCGTCGAGGTCGGGGGCTTCTTCGCCGGCGGCGGCGCCATCCTCAACGACTCCAACGGCGGCTCGTACCGCGCGGCCCCCGTCACCTTCACCAACAACACCGGCGTGGTCCCCCCGGTGACCGGCGCCGTCACCGTGGTGAAGGAGGACGACGAGACCGGAGCGGCCCTCCCCGGTGCCGTGTTCGAACTGTGGCAGGAGACCAACGGCGTCGCCGGCCTCCAGACCGGCGGCGGCGATCCCGACACCCAGGTCGGTCTGCCCTGCACCACCGGCACCGACGGAACCTGCTCGACGGTCGTGGAACTCGGCACCTACTACTGGCGCGAGACCGAGGCCCCCGACGGGTACCAGCTCCCGGCCGAGCCGGTGTTCGGGCCGCTCGTGCTCACCGCCGCCAACGCCGCGCAGGGAGTCACCGTCACCGCCGACGACACGGCGGTCCCGCCGACTCCGGTCACCGGTGACGTCACGGTGGTCAAGGTGGACGAGGAGACGGGCACCCGGCTGGCGGGCGCGCTGTTCCAACTGTGGGAGGAGACCAACGGCGTCGCCGGCCTCCAGACCACCGGCGCCGACCCGGACACCAGGGTGGGCACCCCGTGCCTGACCGACACCCGGGGCGAGTGCTCGCGCACGGTGGAGACGGGGACGTACTACTGGCGGGAGACCGCGGCGCCGGAGGGCTACGACCTGCCGGCCGAGCCGGTGTTCGGGCCGCTCGTGCTCACCGCCGCCAACGCCGCGCAGGGAGTCACCGTCACCGCCCGGGACACGGCGGTCCCGCCGACCCCGGTCACCGGCGAGGTCGCGGTGGTGAAGCAGGACGAGGAGACCGGGACCCCGCTCGCCGGCGCGGTCTTCGAACTCTGGGAGGAGACCAACGGAGTGGTGGGTCTCCAGACCAGCGGCGCCGATCCCGACACCCGGGTGAACGGCTCCTGCACCACCGGAGCCGACGGCGAGTGCTCGCGCACGGTGGAGACGGGGACGTACTACTGGCGGGAGACCGCGGCGCCGGAGGGCTACGACCTGCCGGCCGACCCGGTCGGGCCGCTGCCGCTGACCCAGGCCAACGCCGAGGAGGGCGTCACGGTCACGGCCGGGAACACCCGGACGCCCGTGCCGCCGACCCGCGGTGAGGTGACCGTGGTCAAGGAGGACTCCGTCACCGGCGCCGCTCTGCCCGGGGCGGTCTTCCGACTCTGGGAGGAGACCAACGGCGTTCCCGGTCTCCAGACCACCGGCGCCGACTCCGACAGTCGGGTCGGGGCCTCCTGCACCACGCCCGCGAACGGCACCTGCACCCGCACCGTGCCGTTGGGGACCTACTACTGGCAGGAGACCCGGGCGCCGGAGGGCTACGACCTTCCCGCCGACCCGGTGTTCGGGCCGCTCATCCTCACCGCGGCCAACGCGGACGAGGGGGTGACCGTGGTCGCCGACAACACCGAGACACCGGTCCGCGGGACGATCCGGCTCACCAAGACCGACAAGAAGACGGGCGAAACCCTGGCGGGCGCGGTGTTCGAACTGTGGCGGGAGACCAACGGCGTCGCCGGCCTCCAGACCGGCGGCGGTAACCCGGACACCGAGGTCAACAGCGGTTGCTCCACCGACGGAGCGGGCACCTGTGACTTCGGTGACCTCCCAGCGGGTTCGTACTACCTGCGGGAGACGGCCGTGCCGGAGGGCTACGTCCTGCCCTCCAACCCGATCAGCGGCCCCTACGAGATCACCGAGGCCGACGAGACGGTCTCGGTCTCGTTGTCCAACAAGAGAGGGGAATCCCCCAAGGTGAGCAGCCCCTGACCGGCATCCGGTGACAGGATCCCGGGGGCGGACGTGCGGTCTCCACGTCCGCCCCCGGTCCACGACCGTCCGTTCGGTGATCTGCAACTGGACAACACGGTCGTCTCCGAGGTCCCGGGCAACAACTGCCCGGCCCGCAGCACCGACTGGCAGTGCACCACCCACGACGAGGTCACCGGACAAGAGCAGGAGGAGACCGTGACGGGCGCGCCTCAACCGTCCCGTTCGCCCCACAGCCGTACCGTGTCCCCGACCCGCAGCGCGCGCCACAACCGTTCGGCGTCCCGGTAGCGGAGGTTCACACAGCCGTGGGAGCCCGGCTCCTCCCAGATCTCGCGGTAGCTCCCGTGCAAGGCCTGCCCGCCGCTGAAGAACTGGCTGAACGGCATCGGCCCGTCGTAGAGGTCCGACCACTGCTCCTCGACCCGTTGGTAGATCGCGAACCGACCGGTGCGGGTGGCGTACCCCGGCATGCCCGAGCGCACCGGTACCGGCCCGAACAGCACCCGGGTCCCGTCACGGACCCACAACACCTGGCGCGTCAGGTCCACGCACACCACCACCCCCGTCTCCTGGCCACACCCCACCAGGCTCGACGGCTGCGCCGCCGCCCGTTCGAACTGGATGATCCGCCAGGTCTCCACCCCCGCGTAACCGTCCGCGGCCGTCAACTCGTTGCGCACCTGGAGTTGCCGTATCGCCTCGCAGTCGTCCGCCGACTGGACCCCGTCCTCGGGCAGGGACAGATGGTCCTCCGCCGCCTCCTGGTACGGGCCGGTGCGCAGATCGCACTCCGCGCCCGGGGCGCGCGCCCCGGCGAGCCCCCGCGCGCCGGCCGGCGCACCCGGCTCCGCCGGAACCCCGGCGTCTTCCACGGCCGGGTCGCCCGCCCCTCCCGTGTTTCGGCGTCCCGAGCGCAACACCAGGGCCAGCAAGCCGGGTTGACCCTCCGTCACTTCCCGGAAACTCCCTTTGCGCGGGGGCCGGATCGGGTGGTTAATGTTGCTCACTCTCGACGACGGTGCCGCACCAAACAGGGGGAACGATGCAACCGGTAGAACCGCCCGCCCAGCCACCGGAGCCGCCACCACGGCCCTGGCACGTCCCGCCCGCTCCCGCCGCTCCGCCGCCCGATCCGACCGGGGGCACGGGCAGCCTGCCCACCGGTCTGACCGGCTCGCTCGACCTGAGGGTCAGCCAGCGCCTGCTCTGGGTCGGTGGCGCGGTCTACCCGCTCCACAACATCGCCCGCGTCTACACGTACACCCTCCACCCGCGGCGCAAGGAAGCGGTGGTCCGGTTCGTCCGGCGGGTCGGCCTCACGCTCGCGGTGACCACGGTGCTCAGCCTGCTCGGCATGCTGATCGAGATCCTGGGACGGGACGGGGGCGGCGGAACCTTCGTGTCGCTGGCGTGGGCCGTCGCCCTGGGCGTCCTGGTCTACGCCCTGGTCGACATGATCATGGTGTTGTCCTCGCCCACCCACTTCGTGCTGGGGATCGAGACCTCCGGACCGTCCACCGCCGTGATCGCCGGCCGGGACCACGCGCAACTGCGGCAGCTGGTGCTGGACATCTCCCACGCCATCGAGAACCCCTCGGAGGAGTTCCGGGCGCGGGTGGAGACGCTGGTGATCAACAGCCCCAGCAACTACTACTTCGGCGACAACGTGAACATGTACGGCGGCAACGGCAACGTGGGGATGGCGAACTCGTGAGCGGCGGCAACTACTACTTCGGCGACAACGTGAACATGCACGGAGGGGTGGGCAACCAGGGCATCGTCCACCAGTACGCCGGTCCGGCCCGGGCGTCCTCGCCCGCGCTGGAGGAGGCCGTCCAGGAACTGCTGGTGCTCCTGCGCGAGTTGCGCACCAACGTGCCCCCGCTGTCGGCCCGGTCGATCGACGAGTCCGTTCCGGTGCTGACCGGGGGCCCCGAGGTGCAGCCCGAGGAACGGCACCGCGCCCTGATGGCCATCACGGGGGTCGCGGCCACGGCGGGGGCGCTCGGCCAGCCGGTGGTGGAGCTGGTGCAGCAGATCATCGGGCTCCTGGGCGGCTGAGCCCACCGCGTCCGGATGGCCCGGGGCCGTCGCCCCGGGCCCTCCGGACGCGGCACCACGGACGCGTGCCCGCCCCCGGAGGGTTCGGCGGTGCCGGAACCGTCGTGGTGAGGGGCGCGAGCCGTTAGGTTGGGACCGGCCATGCGGGATCCCGTGAGAGATGAGAGGGTCTGACGGGTGAGCGAGACACCGCCGAACACCCTGCAATACCGCGTCGACGGTCCGGAGGACGCACCGGTCCTGGTGCTGGGGCCGTCCCTGGGCACCACCTGGCACATGTGGGACCGGCAGGTGCCGGAACTCTCCGGCCAGCTCCGGGTGCTCCGGTTCGACCTGCCCGGACACGGCGGCGCCCCCGCCAGACCCGCCCCCTCGGTCGGCGAACTGTCCGACCGGCTGCTGGCCCTGCTGGACCACCTGGGGGTGCAGCGCTTCGGCTACGCGGGCTGCGCGTACGCCGGCGCCATAGGGATCGACCTCGCCCTGCGCCACCCCCACCGGGTGGCCTCGCTGGCCCTGATCGCCTCGTCCCCCAGGTTCGGCACCGCGGACGAGTTCCGCCAACGCGGGGTGGTCGTGCGCACCAACGGGCTAGACCCGATCGCCCGGTCCTCCCCCGAACGCTGGTTCACCCCCGGCTTCGCCGCCGCCCAGCCGGCCATCACCGAGTGGGCCGTGCAGATGGTCCGCACCACCGACCCCGGTTGCTACATCGCCGCCTGCGAGGCGCTCGCCAACTTCGACGTGCGCGGTGCGCTCGGCCGGATCGGGGTGCCCACCCTGGTCCTGGTCGGCTCCGAGGACAAGGTCACCGGGCCGGCCGAGGCCCGCACCCTGGTCGCGGGGATCCCGGACGCCCGACTCGCGGTCGTCCCCGGCGCCTCGCACCTGGCGCCCGTGGAACAGCCCGCAGCCGTCACCGACCTGCTCGTGCGGCACTTCGCCACGCCGTGGGGCGGCTCCGTCGACTCCACCGGCCAGCACCGGCTGGTCCCGCCGGGCGCCGCCCCGGCCGTGATCCCCCCGCCGGCCACCGCCCCGGTCGCCGCCATAGCACCGGCCGCACAGCAGTCCGGCGGCTTCCGCCCCGGGGACCGCTACGACGTCGGCCTCAAGGTCCGCCGCGAAGTGCTGGGGGACGCCCACGTGGACCGGGTGCTCGCCGATGCCGACGAGTTCGCCGAGGACTTCCAGCGGTTCGTCACCCGCTACTCCTGGGGCGAGGTGTGGGACCGGCCGGGCTTGGACCGCCGGATGCGCAGCACCATCGCGCTCACCGCACTGGTGGCCGGGGGGCACACCGAGGAGATCGCCACCCACACCCGGGCCGCGCTCCGCAACGGGCTCACCCCGCGGGAGATCAAGGAGGTGCTCCTCCAGACCGCGGTCTACTGCGGGGTCCCCGCGGCCAACCGGGCCTTCCGGGTGGCCCAGCGGATCATCCAGGAGGAGACCACCCCCCAGTGACGCCGCGGTGGTGCCGGGCGGTGCCCGGCGCCACCGGCGCACGCACCGCCGCCCACGACGCGCACCGACCACCAGGACGGACCATGCGACTGACCAAGCAGACCCATTCCTGCGTCCGCCTGGAGCGGGACGGCCAGGTCCTGGTCATCGACCCGGGCGGGTTCACCGAGGCGGACGCCGTGGCCGGGGCCACCGCGATCCTGGTCACCCACGAGCACCCCGACCACTTCAGCGAGGAGCACCTCCGCGCCGCCCTGGACGCGAACCCGGCGGCCACCGTGTGGACGCTCCGCTCGGTGGCCGAGCGGTTGGCCGCCGCCCACCCGGGCCGCATCCGTACGGTGGGCCACGGCGACGCCTTCACGGCGGCCGGGTTCGACGTCGAGGTGCACGGCGAGTGGCACGCGGTCATCCACCCGGACATCCCCCGGGTCACCAACGTCGGGTTCCTCGTCGAGGGCGCCGGGAGCGGCGGGGGAGCGCTGTTCCACCCCGGGGACGCCCTGACCGTCCCGAACCGGCCGGTGGACACGCTGCTGCTGCCGGTGCAGGCCCCCTGGAACAAGATCTCCGAGGTCATCGACTACGTGCGGGAGGTGGCCCCGCGGCGCGCGTACGACATCCACGACGCCTTGCTCACCGAACGGGCGCGCCCCATCTACGACCGCCAGATCGGCGCCCTCGGCGGCACCGAGCACCTGCGCCTCGCCCCGGGCGAGACGATCGCGCGGTAGCCGTGCCCCGGGTCGAGGGGGCGGGCGCTGTCAGAGCCGCCCGGTAGGTTGGACGGCATGCGCATCGCCACCTGGAACGTGAACTCGATCACCGCACGGACCCCCCGGCTGCTGGCCTGGCTGGAGAGCACCGGCACGGACGTGCTGTGCCTCCAGGAGGCCAAGACCACCGAGGCCCAGTTCCCCGCCGAGCAGTTGCGGGAGCTGGGGTACGAGGCCGCGGTGCACGCCACCGGCCGGTGGAACGGGGTCGCGGTGATCTCCCGCGTCGGGCTGGCGGACGTGGTCAAGGGCCTGCCGGGCGATCCGGGGTACGAGGGGGTCCAGGAGCCCCGGGCGATCGCGGCGACCTGCGGACCGGTCCGGGTCTGGTCGGTGTACGTGCCCAACGGCCGGGAGGTCGACCACGCGCACTACGCGTACAAGATCCAGTGGTTCGAGGCGCTGAAGGCGGCCGTCGCGGGGGACGCCGCGGGCAGCCGTCCGTTCGCCGTGCTCGGCGACTACAACGTCGCCCCGACCGACGAGGACGTGTGGGACGTCGCGGCCTTCGACGGAGCCACCCACGTCACCCCCGCGGAGCGCGCCGCGCTGGCCGCCCTGCGCGGCACGGGACTCTCCGACGTGGTGCCGCGCCCCCTCAAGTACGACCACCCCTACACCTACTGGGACTACCGGCAGCTCGCCTTCCCGAAGAACCGGGGCATGCGCATCGACCTGGTCTACGGGAACGAGCCCTTCGCCAAGGCCGTCTCCGACGCCTATGTGGACCGGGAGGAGCGCAAGGGCAAGGGCGCCTCCGACCACGCCCCGGTCGTCGTGGACCTGGACGTCTGAGCCCGCGGGCACGGGCTCAGGATCCGAGGGTCCGCAGGTCCACGGCGTCGGTGAGGGCCACCAGCCCCGCGTCGCCCGGGTGCAGGTGGTCGCCGCTGTCGTAGCGGGGCAGCAGCCGCTCGGGCCGCTCCGGGTCCCGGAGCACCCGGTCGGCGTCGAGCACCGCGTCGACGTGCCCGGGCCGGGCGCGCAGCGCCGCGTTGACGGTCTGCCGCCGGGCGTCGACCTCGGGCGTGCACCGCTTCTCCCCGCCGCACGGCGCCAGTGTGGCGACCACCGTGCGCAGCCCGTGCGCCCGGGCCCGTTCGGTCACCCGCCGCAGGCCGTCGAGGACCTCCTCGGCCGTGGCCCCCCACCGCAGGTCGTTGACGCCCTGGAAGACCAGGAGGACACGGGGCGAGGTCTGGGCGAGCACGTCCCGGTCAAGGCGGTTGAGCACGCTGACGCCGGAGGACTCCGCCGACTCCCCGTCCCCGGGGTACCGGTCGGTGAGGATCCGGTTGGCGGAGATCGCCTGGTTGAGCACCCCGTACCGGGGCGTGCGGTGCTGTCGGTGCAGCCGGGCGGCCAACAGGTCGGTCCATCGGCGGTCGGTGTCCCGGGTCCGGGAGGACGCGTCCGTGATCGAGTCGCCGACCACGACCAACGAGCCCTCGCCCCCGGCCACGTCGACGCCGGTCAACAGCGGCCAGGACCGCAGGGTCGTCGGGTAGGCGCCGCCGCCGGTCTCCCGGGTCCGGTCCCCGGGCCCGCCGAGGTAGGAGGTGTGGGCCGCCTCCCGGTGCAGCGGGAGCGCACGCACGGTGCCGGGCAGGTGGAAGCTGACCAGGAGGTCGTCCCCGGCCGGCACGGCGAGGTCGACCGGGTCGCTGACGGCCCGGGCCCCGGCCGGCACCTCGGTCCCGGCGCGCCCGCCGAAGGTGACCGGCACCGGGCGGCCCAGGGCCTGTGCGCCGGCCCGCCGCCGTGCCACCGAGGCGGCCCCGATCCGCACCGGTTCCCGGGCGAAGGCGTTCTCGAACCGCAGCCGCACCCGGGGGCCGCCGGCGGTGGTCCGGGTCACCAGCCGTAGGGTGCGGTCGGTCCACGGACCCACCCGGGCGTAGGTGCCGGGCGCGGCGGACCAGGTGCCGGTCCAGCCGGTGGCGGCGGGCCGTACCGACAGCGCGAAGACGTGCAGGTCGGCGCCGGCCGGATCGCGGGGGAGGGTCACCGAGGAGACCGGTCGTCCGGTGCGCAGCGGCACGCTGACCGCGTACAGCAGGGCCCGCTCGGCGACCCGTCCCGAGGGCTTGTTGAGGTGGGGCAGGGCCACCGCCTTGGCGCCGAGCGGGCCCCGTCGCCAGTCGGGCGCCGTCAACGTGAACGCGGCGTGCCCGCCGTCGCGGTAGTGCACGGTGCCGGTCCCGGTGGCGTCACCGCGGGTGCCCGCGACGAGCAGCACGAGGGCTTCACCGCGACCCTCGACCCGCACGGACTGTCCGTTCGCCCGGACGTTGTCGTCACCGCTCGGGGTGGGGCGCGGCCAGGTGAGCTCGGCCCCGTCGAGGGCGACGGTCCGGCCGGGCGTCCAGCCGGCCGCGGCGAGGGCGCCGGCGGAGAGCGAGGCGCCGGAGCCGTCGAAGTCGGCGTACTGGGGGTGCGCGTCCTCGCTGACGCCCCGGTTGTCGAAGTGTCGGGCGAGGGGGAGCGGGGTGCCGTCCGCGGGCGTGCCCGGCGCCCCGGGCAGGGGTGCGGCGCCGGCCCGCGGAGGCACCGTACCGGCCGTCGCGGGGGTCATCGCCGCGGCGAGGGCGAGCAGCCCCGCCCCGGCCCGGGCGGCGAGGCGCCGGAGGGCGCCCGTCGTCCGCGGCATGGTCACTCCCTGGAGGACGGTGGGGCTGGCGAGATGGATGTTGCACGTGGTTCCGCAGACGCTAAGCAGCCCGTCCCGGCCCGTCAACGTGCGACGCGCCATCACCCGGTGCGCACGGCCCGGGCGGGCTGGCGCGCCTGGGGTGCGGCGGCTCCCACCGGTGACAGGCTGCGGGCATGAGGATTCCCTTCCTGCGCGCCTGGCGCGGACGTTCCCCCGACCGATCGGAGTCCGCTGTCGCGACCGCGTTCGAGGACGACCCCGAAGGGGTGATCGAACTGTTCGGGGAGTGCGACCTGTTGCGGGACCGGGCGGCCGGTGCCGGCCTGGAACTGGACGGTTCGGCCGCCTCCCTGGGCGGGCTCGACCAACTCCCGCCCCGCTGGCGCGACGACCCCGAAACGCTGCCCGGGCTCGGCAGCGACGCCGGCCTCTACCTCGGCACGGTCATCGTGCGGACCGTGCCCGGGGCGTCCTGGCGCGTGGGCCCGGACGGGGCGCCACGGGTGCGGCTCGCCTCCGGCCGGGAGATCGGCGTGGTGGCCGTGGGGACCGAGTGGGCCGCGAGCGGGGCGCCCGGACTCTCCCAGGTGTACGCGGAGGCCGCGGAAGGGTGAGGCGGCGATGCGGGCCCGCCCCTGGTGCGTCGCCGGGCCGGCCGCAAATACGGTTAATCCCTCACCGTGCGTGTCGTCTGTTAAGTCCCATATTGTCGTGGATAGTTTGCGCGAACCGAGACGCCGACAGTGGGCAGGGCAGGGCATGGCCGTCGATCCCTTGATCGAACTGCGTGATGTGAACAAGTACTACGGGACCTTGCACGTCCTCCAGGACGTCAACCTCACCGTCGGCAAGGGGGAGGTGGTCGTCGTCATCGGCCCGTCGGGTTCCGGCAAGTCCACCCTGTGCAGGACCGTCAACCGCCTGGAGACCATCCAGTCCGGGACGATCTTCCTGGACGGCCAGCCGCTGCCCGAGGAGGGCAAGGCCCTGGCCCGGCTGCGGGCCGAAGTCGGCATGGTCTTCCAGTCGTTCAACCTGTTCGCCCACAAGACCGTCCTCCAGAACGTCTCCCTCGCCCAGATCAAGGTCCGTCGCCGGGAGAAGGGCCGGGCCGCGGCCCGCTCCCGGGAACTCCTCGACCGGGTCGGCCTCGCCGACCAGGCCGACAAGTTCCCCGCCCAACTCTCCGGCGGACAACAACAGCGCGTCGCCATCGCCCGCGCCCTCGCCATGGATCCCAAGGCCCTGCTGTTCGACGAGCCGACCTCGGCCCTCGATCCGGAGATGATCAACGAGGTGCTGGAGGTCATGCGCCAACTCGCGCACGACGGCATGACGATGGTCGTCGTCACCCACGAGATGGGCTTCGCCCGCTCCGCGGCCAACCGGGTCGTCTTCATGGCCGACGGCCGCGTCGTCGAGGACCGCACCCCCGAGGAGTTCTTCACCCACCCGGAGAGCGAACGGGCCAAGGACTTCCTCTCCAAGATCCTCAAGCACTGAAGGGGGACCGATGCGCCGCACCCCGCCCGGGCCTCCCCGCCCCGCCCTCCGCAAGGCCGCCGCCCTCCTGCTGGCCGCGCTCGCCCTCCTCGGTTCCGCCTGCGGAAAGGAGGGCAGCCCGCCGGTGAAGGGGCCCGCCCCCGGCGCGCTACCGCACTACGCGGTCGCCACGGACTTCCGCCTCCCCGACTCGCCCACCTGGGAACGCGCCAAGCGCCGCGGCCACTTCACCGTGGGGGCCAAGGAGGACCAGCCCTACCTCGGTGAGAAGGACCCGGCGACCGGCGCCTACGCCGGCTTCGACATCGAGATCGCCCGCATGATGTCCGCCTCCCTGGGCCTGGACCCCGCGACGATCCGCTTCCGCACCATCGCCTCCGCCAACCGCGAGACCGCCCTCCAGAACGGCCAGATCGACTACTACGTCGGCACCTACACCATCAACGACAACCGGAAGAAGCTCGTCGGCTTCGCCGGCCCCTACTACCTCGCCGGCCAGGGACTCCTCGTCCGCACCGACGAGAACGACATCCACGGCCCCCAGGACCTCGCCGGCAAACGGGTCTGCTCCGCCGCCGGCTCCACCCCCTACCAGCGCATCCAGAAGGACTACCCGAAGGCCACGCTCGTCGCCTACGACACCTACTCGGTGTGCGTGGACAACCTCCTGACGTACCAGGTCGACGCCGTCACCACCGACGACGCCATCCTCATCGGATACGCGGCCAAGGTCCCCGAGGAGCTGAAGGTGGTCGGCAAGCCCTTCTCCCGGGAGCCGTACGGCATCGGCGTCCCCCGCGGCGACAACGCGCTGCGCTTCGCCCTTGACGACGCGCTCGCCGCCCGCGAGGAGGACGGCGACTGGAAGGCGGCGTACCAGGCGACCCTCGGCCTGTCCGGCGTCCCCGCCCCGGAGCCGCCCGCCATCGACCGCTACCCGGCGAGCTGAACGAGGCCCCGTGAACGTACTGATCGACAACTTCGACACCTATGCCGAGGGCTTCCTCGGCACCGTCGAACTCACCGTCTACGCGTCCCTGCTCGCCCTGGTGCTCGGCTTCGTCATGGCGTCCTTCCGGGTGGCGCCCATCGGCTCCCTGCGGGCCTTCGGCACCGCCTGGGTGACGGTGCTCCGCAACACCCCGCTGACCCTGCTGTTCTTCGCGGTGCTCCTGGGACTGCCCCGGTTCGGACTGGTCCTGCCCTTCGAGGTGTTCGCCGTCCTCGCCCTCGGCTGCTACACCTCCGCGTTCATCTGCGAGGCGCTGCGCTCCGGCATCAACACCGTCCCCAAGGGCCAGGGCGAAGCCGCCCGCAGCCTCGGCATGACCTTCGGGCAGACCCTCACCCTGGTGGTGCTGCCCCAGGCGTTCCGCTCGGTCATCCCCCCGGTCGGCTCCACCCTGATCGCCCTCGCCAAGAACTCCGCCATCGCCGGCGCCTTCAGCGTCACCGAACTGCTCGGCACCTACAAGACGCTCAGCGAGCTCGGCTACAACATCATCTGGACCTTCGTCTGGATCGCCGTCGGCTACCTCATCATCACGCTCACGATCAGTGCCCTGTTCCACCTGATGGAACAGCGCTGGGGGGTGGCCCGTTGAACGCCGCGCAGACCACGACCGCCACGACCTCCCCGACCGCGGGACCCGCCCCCGAGTCGACGGCGCTCTACGACGTCCCCGGGCCCAGGGCCCGGCGCCGCCACCGCACCTACGGCCTGATCGCCAGCGCGGTGCTGCTCGCCCTGCTGGGCTGGTTGCTCTACCTGCTCTTCGACACCGGGCAGTTCACCGCCACCAAGTGGGCGCCCTTCGAGTACAAGGGCATCCAGGAACTCCTGCTGAGGGGGCTCGGCAACACCCTCAGGGCGTTCGCCATGGCGGCGGTGCTCTCCCTGGCGCTCGGCGCGCTCCTCGCCACCGGCCGGCTCTCCGACCACGCCCCGGTGCGCTGGGCCGCCACCCTGGTGGTGGAGTTCTTCCGGGCGATGCCGGTGCTGGTGATGATCTTCTTCATCTTCGTGGCGCTGAAGGTGCAACCGTTCCCCGCCCTGGTCGCCGGACTCACCCTGTACAACGGCAGCGTCCTCGCCGAGGTCTTCCGCTCCGGGATCAACGCGGTGGAACGCGGCCAGGGCGAGGCCGCGTTCGCGCTCGGCATGCGCAAGACCCAGGTGATGTCGTACGTCCTGGTGCCCCAGGCCGCGCGGGCCATGCTGCCCGCGATCATCAGCCAGTTGGTGGTGGCCCTCAAGGACACCTCGTTGGGCTATCTGATCACCTATGAGGAGTTCCTCCACGCCGGGAAGCTGATCGCGTCGAACCTCGACTACGATCTGCCTTTCATCCCCGTCGTGATGGTGATCTCACCGATCTACATCGGGATGTGCATGTTGCTGTCGTGGTTCGCCCACTGGGTGGCCCGCCGCCAGCGCCGCAATCCCAGGACGGAGGCCGTCGACGTCGCACCGGCCGAACCAGGGACGCTGCTGCCGGGCGGAGGTCCGCCCGCAGCCCCGAGGCTGTAGGGGCAGCGGCACAACCGGGCCACGCCCGACCGGTGACGGCCGGAGATCACTGTCCGTCCGGGGTACGACACGCGCCGCGTGCCGTCCCCGGTCGGAAGAAGGTCAGCCGTGCGCCGTCGGGCCGCTCCGAGCGGGTCGGCCGGGTCGGGGGCCGGGGCGTTGCGACGCCCGGCCGCCACGGCCCCGTCGACCGGCTGCCGAGGCCGAACGGCCCCCCGGCGCGCGACCCGCGCCGGGGGGCCGTTCGGGTGCCCGGCGCACCCGCCCCTCAGTACTCCGCAGACCCCTCCGCCTCCCCGGGCGGCTTGCGCACCGTGCAGACCAAGGAGTCGTCCCGTACGTCGGCCACCACCGTGTCCCCGGGGTCGGCCTCCCCGCTCAGCAGCAGCGCGGCCAGCCGGTTGTCCAACTCGGTCTGGATCGTCCGGCGCAGCGGGCGGGCGCCGAACTCCGGCTTCGTCCCGTGCGCCACCAGCAGCCGCTTCGCCGCGTCCGTCACCTCCAGGTGCAGCCCCTGGGCCCGCACCCGGCGCTCGCTGCGGTCCAGCAACAGGTCCAGGATGCGCGTCAGGTCGCCCTCGCCCAGGCCGTGGAACACGATGATCTCGTCGATCCGGTTCAGGAACTCCGGGAGGAACCGGTCCCGCAGGTCGTCCATCAACTCGTCCTTGAGCTGCTGGCTCAACGCCCCGCTGCCGTCGTCCACCTCCCCGCGCCGGGCCAGGATGCGCTGGGCGCCGACGTTGCTGGTCATGATGACGACCGTGTGCCGGAAGTCGACCGTCCGGCCCCGCGCGTCCGTCAGCCGTCCGTCGTCCAGCACCTGGAGCAGGGCGTTGAACACGTCCCGGTGCGCCTTCTCGATCTCGTCGAAGAGCAGCACGGCGTACGGCTGACGGCGCACCTTCTCGGTCAACTGGCCGGCGTCCTCGTGGCCCACGTAGCCGGGCGGCGCACCCACCAGGCGGGAGACCGTGTGCCGTTCCTGGAACTCGCTCATGTCGAAGCGGGTCATTCGGTTCTCGTCCCCGAACAGCAGCTCCGCCAACGCCTTCGCCAGCTCCGTCTTGCCCACCCCGGTCGGACCGAGGAACAGGAACGATCCCACCGGCCGGTCCGGGTCGCCCATCCCCGCGCGGTTGCGGCGCACCGCCTCGGCGACCGCCACCACCGCCTCGTCCTGCCCCACCACCCGGGCGTGCAGGGCGTCCTCCAGCTTCAGCAGCTTCTCCTTCTCGCTCTCGGTGAGCTGGGAGACGGGGATGCCGGTCTGCCGGGACAGCACGTCCGCGACGTCGTCGGTGGTGACCCTCATGACGCCCTCGCGGCGCTCCGCCACCCCCGCGATCTCGTCCTCGACCGTCGCGATCTGCCGCTTGAGCTCCGAGGCCCGCTCGAAGTCCTCCGCCGCGATCGCCTGGTCCTTCTCGCGTTGCAGTCGGGCCATCCGGTCCTCCCGCTCCACCACCTCCGTGGAACGCCCCAGCGACCGCAGCCGGACCCGGGCGCCCGCCGTGTCCATCAGGTCGATCGCCTTGTCGGGCAGGAACCGGTCGGTGAGGTAGCGGTCGGAGAGCTCGGCGGCGGCCACCAGCGCCTCGTCGGTGAACCGGACCTGATGGTGCGCCTCGTAGGTGTCCCGCAGCCCCTGGAGGATCTCGACGGTCTCCGCCACGGTCGGCTCGGGCACGGTGACCGGCTGGAAGCGGCGCTCCAACGCCGCGTCCTTCTCGACGTGCTTGCGGTACTCGTCGATCGTCGTCGCCCCCACCACGTGCAGTTCCCCGCGGGCGAGGGCGGGCTTGAGGATGTTCCCCGCGTCCATCGCCCCCTCGCCGCCCGAGCCGGCCCCCACCACCGTGTGCAGTTCGTCGATGAACAGCACCGTCGACTCCGAGGCCGCCCGCACCTCGTCGATCACGTTCTTGAGCCGCTCCTCGAACTCGCCCCGGTACTTGGAGCCGGCGACCAGACCCGACAGGTCCAGCGCCACCACCCGGCGGTCCTTGAGGGTGCCCGGGACCTCTCCGGCGACGATCCGCTGCGCCAGCCCCTCCACGATCGCCGTCTTCCCGACCCCCGGGTCACCGATCAGCACCGGGTTGTTCTTGGTGCGCCGGGAGAGCACCTCCACCGTCTGCTCGATCTCCTCGGCACGACCCACCACCGGGTCCAGCCGACCCGCCCGCGCCTGCGCGGTCAGGTCCCGCCCGTACTGGTCCAGCGTCGGGGTGGCGCTCTCCGGTTCCGGCGCGGGACCGCGCCGGGCCGGGGCGTCTGCGGCCCGGCGCAGCCTGCCGGCGTCCGGCACGTGGTGCGCGAGGGCCTGCGCGGCGCCGGAGTCCCGGTCCTCCAGCAGCGCCCCCAGGACGTGCTCGGGACCGATGTACGAGGAGCCCGCGGCCTGTGAGCGGGTGTGCGCGCTGATCAGCACCCGTTTGGCGGCCGGGGTGAGGCCCGGTTCGGCCGAGGCCGCGGCCGACTCGCCGGGCAGCGCCTCGGAGACCTCCCGCCCCAGGGCGTCCGGATCGGCGCCCGCCGCCTCGATCAGGGACCGGGTGGGCTCCGTCCGGGTGGCGGCCCACAGCAGGTGCTGGGTGTCCAGGTCCGGGCTGCCGTCCTTCTCGGCCCGTGCCGAAGCGGTGGCCAGCAGCTCCCGCGCCGAGTCGCTGAGCAGCCGCCCGATCGGCACCCGCTGGACGGCCGGGGGAGCGGTGCCCGGGGACATCCCGAAGAAGCGGTTCAGGAGGTCGGAGAAGGGGTCCGGGCCGCCGAGCGACCCGAAGGAGGACAGCGACATGGCACGCTCCGAGGACGTCCGTAGGGGAACACACCCACACAAACACCCCCCGACACGCCCCGCAATCGGGCTCCGTGACGCGCCGTGCCCCCGCCCCGCGACCGGCCGGTCGCGGGGCGGGGGCACGGGCCACCGGTGGACGGGCGTCAGCGCAGGGCGCTCCGCTGCTGCCACTCGGCCCAGGACAGGTTCCACTGGCCGTACCCGTTGCCCGGGGCCGGGGCGCCCTTGTGGCCCTCGCCGGAGACCTCGAAGGGGTCGCCGGGGCGGACCTTGCCGTACAGCCAGGCCGCGTTCTCCGTGCTCAGGCCGAGGCAGCCGGAGCTGCGGTTGGCGTTGCCGAAGTGGGCCGCGTTCCACGGGGCCGCGTGCGCGTACATCCCGGACCAGGTCAGCCGCATCGAGTAGTCGACCATCTTGTCGTACGCGTTGCCGAGCCCCACGGTCTCGGAGTTCATCCGGATGGTGCCCTCCTTGGCCATCAGCACCGTGGTGCCGCCCCAGGAGCGCTTCTTGCCGCCCGGCGTCCCCGCCGACATCGGCAGGCTCCGCACCACCTTGCCGTCCACCTCCAACCGCAGCTGCTTGGTGTTGAGGTCGGCCTTGACGACCTGCGCCGCGCCGATGGTGAAGGAGGTGTCGTAGTCGCGGACGAAGAAACCGCCCGCGGGACCCGAGTCGACGCCGTTGAGGTCCGCGCGCAGGCGCACCGTGGTCCCGGGACGCCAGTACTCCTTCGGGCGCCAGTCGATGCGGTCCTTGCCGTCGTAGTGCTCGATCCAGCCCCAGGACCCGACCGTGTCGTTGGAGGTGGTGACCTTCAACGCCCGCTCCACGGCCGCCTTGTCCTTCACCGGGTGGTCGAAGGTGATGGAGAGCGGCTGGCCGATGCCCACGGTGGTGCCCTTGCCGGGGGCCAGCGTCAGCTTGTTGACCTTCTCCGCGGCGACGGTGGTGAAGGCCGCCGAGGCGGTGCCGCCGTCCTTGGCGGTGGCCCGCACCCGGTAGGCGGTGCCGGGCGCGGCCGGTCGTTCGGAGGTCCAGCTCCGGCCGTCCGCGGAGACCTTGCCGGTCAGCGCGGCGCCCTTGGCCGCCGTCACCTTCACCCCGTCGAGTTCGCCCTCGGCGAGCCGCACCGTCACGGGCTTGCCCGCGGCGGCCCGCTCGCCCTTGAGGTTCACGGATATCTCGGCCCGGGCGGGGCCGGCCGCGGTGGACCCGCCGCCCTTGCCGTCGCCGGAGCCACCGGAGGAGCAGGCGCTGAGCAGGACGGCGCAGCAGGCGGCGCCCGCGCCGAGGGTCAGGAGCCGCCCACGACGGCCCCGGGCGGACAACGCGCCGGTCGGCACGTGTGAGCGCGGTGCGGGCGTGAGCGGTGAGCTGGACATGGGTCTCGTACCTCCGTGCGATTCGGAATCGATCGGAGAGAGCGCGTGCGCGGCCGGAAGGTTCCCCTCCGTTCGCCCCGGAGCGCCGTTGTCACAGAACCGGGACATACGGGCCCCACCGGGACGAGAACCACGCCCCTGTGGCCCCTCCCGCCCCGTCCACCACTCACCCGCTCTGGACGAACGGACCGTCGTCATCCCGGGCACCGGCGCTCTCGACACCGTCGTACCCTCCCTGGCCCGCTCGCTCGTGGCCGTCCACGAACAGCGGGCCGGGCCCCTGGACATCCAGCTCAACACCCTGCGGGAGGCGCGCCCTCTCTGCCCGGTCCTGACGTCGACGCCCCGGCGTCGGCGTCAGGACCGTCGCCGTCCTGCTGGTCACCGTCGGCGACGGCACCACTGTGAACCCCCCTCTCCCAAGCCGCGGCTGCATGAACCAGCCCGCAGGCAGGTCGATTCAGGTCAACGCCTTGTGCCGTCCGCCCATGCCGAGATGGCGGCGGCAGCCCGCCGGACGGCGTCCTCCTGGTCCCAGGCGAGGCTCGCGCAGGCCGCTGCGACGTCCGGCACGTCGTCCGGTCCCACGAGCGCGTCATGCACCCCGGTCTCCAGCCAGTCAGCCTGGTTGTCGTCAGCCCCGGCAACCGCAAGAGCAATGAGCCTCATGGCCGCCACTGTCCCCGTCCGGGCCAGGGCCTCTGCCGTCTGCCGGGTCACCGCCGTGTCCTCGACGTCCAACAGCAGCCCCACCAGCACTTCCGCCGCCTCGGGAACATCAGCGAAGGAAGCAAGCTCGCGCCCGGCACGAACACGTTGCGTCCACGAGGGCGACGATGCCTCAGCCAAGGCCGCCTCCGACCCACTCGTCATCTCTGGCACGACCGGACGGCCTCATGCTCCACGAAGAGGATCGAACGCCGGGCCGAAGCTGCCCACACGCCTGACGAAGGACGTAGCGGCACCCCCGACTCCGCCCACGCCGCCGGCCGGTGCCTCGACCGTCGACCGCCGGGTGCACCCGTGGGTGGTGGCGGCGGGGCGAGGCACCTGCGGCATCGAGCGCTCGGGACGGTCACGCCACGGCACGCGTACGGGTCCGCGGGACGACGACGAGGCCGCTGCTGCGGCGCGCCGGCGTCAGGACACGTCGACGCGCACGGGGTCACCGAGGAGCCCGTCGGTGTAGGTGACGTAGTCCGCCGTGAAGGTCCCCTTGCCGGTGACGGCGCCGGAGACCTTCTCCCCGGGCGCCAGGTCCACGGTGTCGATCTGGTTCTCGTCCACGCCGAGTTCCGCGGTGTGCTTGGTGCCGTTGCTGTCGGTGATGGCGAAGTAGAGGGGGTTGACGCTGATCGTGTCCTTGCTGTTGTTGCTGATGGTGACGAGGACACTGGTGTACGCGGTGCCGTCCGCGAGGAAGCCCTTGGCGAAGGAGGTCTTCTTCGCCGTGAGCTTCACGGCCGGCTCCTCGGCGGGCTTCGGCTTCTCCGCCTTCTCCGGGGCCTTGTCGCCTCCGGCTGCCGGAGCCGGCTTGTCGTCGCGCTTCTCCTCGGCGACCGTGGCCTTGTCACCGGCTCCGTCCGAGGTGTCGCCGCCGAGGGCCGCGCCGATGGCCCCGATGAGGACGAGCAGGACGACGATGCCGAGGCACCCGAATCCGATGATCTTCCCCGTGTTGCTCTTCTTCGGCGGCATGGGCGCGGGGGCCTGGAAACCGGGCGGGGGCGGAGGGTAGCCGTAGCCCGGCTGGTGGGGCGCGCCCCAACCGGGTTGCTGCGCGGGGTGGCCGGGCTGCGGTTGGTGCGGCTGCTGCGGCGGGTACTGCTGGTTCATGTGAGGCAGGGTGCCGATCGTCGGGCGGGCGGGTCCGGCGGGGAGGAGCGGCTCGCACGGGACCTCCCGACGAGCAGCGAGCCGCGCCGGCGCTCCGGTGGCACGGGTGGAGCCGCCCTGCTCCCTCAGGAGGCCCGGTGCGAGGTCCGCGGGGCCGGGGTGGGGACGGGTTCCTGGGCGACGCGGGTGACGTCCGCGACGAGTTCGACCACATCGGGCCCGTACGCCTGGGAATTCACCACCTTCAGCAGCAGCACCAGGGAGTCGGTGCCGTGCTTGCGGGCCAACCGTTCGTGGTGGCGGGCCAGGTAGCGGGTGGCCGCCTGGTTGGTGATGGCGCGTTGGCCGCAGAACAGGAACACCGGGCGGGCCTTGCGGTCCTGTCCGGCGGTCAGCCGCGCCAACAGGACGTACTCGGTCCGGCCGGTCTCCAGGCGGTACCGCTCGCTGCCCACCTGGAAGGCGCCGCGGTCCGGGCCGCCGTCCGGGTCGGCGTTGACCCGCACCCCGGGCAACAGGCTCGCCATGTGGGCGGCCATCCGACGACTGACCGTGGGATTGCCCACCACGAACTCGGTCCGCTCCCCGAACCCCTGGGGCGCCGTGTCGTGCGCGACCACCTGGGCGTGCGCCCCGCACTCCTGGACCAGGGCGGCGAGTTCGAGCAGTGCCGACATGTCGAAGCGGTTGACGGACAGGTCCGCCCCGCCCGGGTCCCGGCTGACCACCAGCAGCGACTCCGCATGCTCGGGCAACCCGAAGAACGCCTGCTTGCGGCGGAGCCTGCGCCGTGACAACTGGGTGCGGACGGTCCAGCCGAGCGCGGTGCCGCCGGCGGCGGCGACCGTCCCGAGGACGAGGAGGGGGAGGACGTCGGTCATGGGCGGGCATGCTAGCGGCCCCCCGTACGGGGGTTCGAGAGGGGGCCGTTCGGCTGGTTCGTGCGGGACCGTGGCGCGAACCCGTCCTGCCCGCGCGATGGTGGCGAAGTTACGCTGCGCGGACGTCTGTTGACCGGAGGCATGCATGCGCCGTTACGTCACCCGGAACCTGTTGTCGCTGGCCGTCGCCGTCACCGGTGCCGTCGGTGTCGGCGCGGCGGCCCCGCCCGCCCCCGCGACCGGGGGCGCTCCGCCGGGGGTGCCGGTGAAGGCGCCGGTGGCCGTCGGGCACGGCGGGGCCGTCGCCAGCGTCGACGCGGACGCCTCCGCGGCCGGGATCGAGGTGCTGCGCAAGGGCGGCAACGCGGTGGACGCGGCCGTCGCCACCGCTGCGGCCCTCGGGGTCACCGAACCGTACTCGGCGGGCATCGGGGGCGGCGGCTACTTCGTGTACTACGACGCCGCCTCGCGCACCGTGCGCACGATCGACGGCCGGGAGACCGCGCCCCGTTCGGCGGACGCCGGGCTGTTCCTGGAGGGCGGCAAGCCGGTCCCGTTCGCCGAGGCGGTCACCAGCGGGCTGGCGGTCGGGGTGCCCGGGACGCCGGCCACCTGGCGCGCCGCCCTGGACGCCTGGGGCAGCCGCAGCCTCGCCACCCTGTTGCGGCCCGCCGAGCGGCTGGCCCGCGAGGGCTTCACCGTCGACACCACGTTCCGCGCCCAGACCGCGGACAACGAGGCGCGGTTCCGCGACTTCCCCGCCACCGCCGAACTCTTCCTGCCGAACGGCGAACTGCCGGTGGTCGGCTCCACCCTCACCAACCCCGATCTGGCCCGCACCTACGCGCAGTTGGCGCGCCGGGGCGTCGACGCGCTGTACCGGGGCCCGATCGCCGAGGACATCGTCCGCACGGTGCAGGCTCCGCCGGTGGACCCGGCGGCGGCCCGGGTGGTGCGGCCCGGCGATCTGACGGCCCGGGACCTGCGGACGTACCGGACGAAGTTCCAGCAGCCGACCCGCACCGCGTACCGGGGGCTGGACGTCTACTCGATGGCCCCCTCCTCCTCCGGGGGGACGACGGTGGGGGAGGCCCTCAACATCCTGGAGGGCACGGACCTGTCGAAGAAGTCCGAAGCGGCGTACCTGCACCGGTTCATCGAGGCCAGCCGGATCGCGTTCGCGGACCGCGGCCGTTGGGTCGGCGACCCGGCCTTCGAGGACGTGCCCCGGCGCGAACTGCTCTCGCAGCGGTACGCCGACTCCCGGGCCTGCCTGATCAGGGACGACGCGGTGCTGCGCAGCCCGCTGGCCCCGGGGAACCCCCGACGGCCGGTGCCGTGCGCCGCGGGTGACCGGGCGGCTCCGACCACCTACGAGGGGGAGAGCACCACCCACCTCACGACCGCGGACAAGTGGGGCAACGTCGTCTCCTACACCTTGACCATCGAACAGACCGGCGGGAGCGCGATCACCGTTCCCGGGCGCGGCTTCCTGCTGAACAACGAGCTGACCGACTTCTCGTTCACGCCCGCCGACCCGGCCGTGCACGACCCCAACCTGCCCGGCCCGGGCAAGCGCCCGCGCTCCTCGATGTCCCCGACGATCGTCCTGGACGGGGCGGACCGTCCGGTGCTGGCGCTCGGTTCGCCGGGCGGGGCGACGATCATCACCACCGTCCTCCAGACCCTGACCGGGGTGGTGGACCGGAAGCTGCCGTTGGTCGACGCGATCGCGGCGCCCCGCGCCAGCCAGCGCAACCAGGCCACCACCGAGCTGGAACCGGGACTGTGGGACGGCGCGGTGCGCCCCGAGCTGGAGGCCGTCGGACACGCCTTCCGGCGGAATCCGGAGATCGGCGCGGCGACCGGGGTGCAGCGCCTCCCGGACGGCCGGTGGCTCGCCGCCGCCGAGCGCGAGCGCCGGGGCGGGGGGTCGGCCATGGTGGTCCGGCCGGCCGGGTAGCCGTCATGGCAGCGTGAGCACCCGGGGGCCGTCGTCGGTGATCGCCACCGTGTGCTCGGCGTGGGCGGCCCGGCTGCCGTCGGTGGTGCACAGGGTCCAGCCGTCGGCGGCGGTGAGGTAGTCGTCACCGCCGCCGGCGATCACCATGGGCTCGATCGCGAGCACCATGCCGTGTCGCAGGCGCACCCCGCGCCCGGGGCGGCCCTCGTTGGGCACCGAGGGGTCCTCGTGCATCCGGCGGCCGATGCCGTGGCCCCCGAAGCCGTGCGGGATGCCGTAGCCGGCGCCGCGGCAGACGGCGCCGATGGCGTGGGCGACGTCCCCGATGCGGTTGCCGACCACGGCCGCGTCGATGCCGGCCGCGAGGGCGCGTTCGGCGGTCTCGACGAGGGCGAGGTCAGCCGGGCGGGGGGTGCCCACGGTGAAGCTGACGGCCGCGTCGCCGGCCCAGCCGTGGAGGAGTGCGCCGAAGTCGGCCGAGACCAGGTCCCCGTCCCGCAACGGCAGGTCGGTGGGGATGCCGTGCACGATCGCGTTGTTCACCGAGACGCACAGCACCGCGGGGAAGGGCACCGGCGCGAACGAGGGGCGGTAGCCGAGGAACGGGGAGGTGGCCCCCGCCTCGTCCAGCACCGCCCGGGCCACCGCGTCGAGGTCCCGGGGCGTCACGCCGGGCCGGGCCGCCTTCCGCACTGCGGCCAGGGCCCGTCCCACCACGCGTCCGGGGGCCCGCATCGCGTCCATGGACGCATCGGTCTTGAGCTCAATCATGCCAATTACTATACCGGTATTAGAATGGTGCCATGGTGCGAACCCCCTTGACCCCCGAAGAGCGCGAGCGCGGCGAGCGGCTCGGTCGCCTGCTGCGCGAGGCGCGTGGTGCGCGCAGCATGGCGGAGGTGGCCGCGCAGGCCGGCATCTCCGCCGAGACCCTGCGCAAGATCGAGACCGGGCGGGCCCCCACCCCCGCCCTCTTCACGGTGGCCGCGCTGGCGCGGGTGCTCGGGCTCTCGCTGGACGAACTGGTGTCGCGCTGCGCCCTGGTGCCCGTGTGAGGTGCCGGTGTGACCGGCGTTGCCGAGGGGGCGCGTGGGGTCGGCCGGGCTGAGGGTGCTCTTCCGACCGGATGCGCCGTACGGTTCGGCCGTTGCGCGGGCGTCCGTGCGGTCGACGGGAACCTTGGCCTGGGCGTCCTTCTCGTCGGTCCGGCGCTCCGGGTAGCCGGTGATCCCTCGGTGGTCGTAGTCCGACTGCGTTCAATGGTGTGGGTGCGGATTCGTGCCGGGCGTGTTTTGGGTGCGTGATCCGTGGTGCGGGAGCGCTCCCTCCCCCGGACGGGGTGGGGTGGGTCGTCCGCTCTGTGATGCTTCGTCGGGAGTTTCTTCCCCGAGGCGAAAACCGCGTGTAGTCATGCTGTAACACCGTGGGTGTTGGCTACCGGGCTGACGCCGGACAGTGACCGCACTGCTAGCGGACCGGGGGATTCCCGTCCGACACGGGGGTGGGTTTCGATGACCTTGCATCAACTCCCGGAACATGTAAGGGAGTTCGCGGCATACTTGAGGGACCTGTTGGCGCGTGTTGACCAGCGCGCCGGCTGGTGTGGGGTGTTCTGGCAGCGCGATCCCGAGGGGATGCGGGCCTGTATGGAGGGGCGGGAGATGCCGCCCTGGGACGTGGTGGAGGCGTTGCTCCAGGACGTAGGAGCGAACCTGGGGGCGCGGGTGGCCCGACTGGAGACCGCCCGCGCCCGCACCCTGCACGCCGCCGCCCTGGCCGCGTTCGACGCGCGCCCCGGCGGGCGCGACATCCTGGGCCGACGGCTGGACGTCATGCTCGGGGAACAGCGGTACGCCGCCGAACGGCGGCTGGAACTGAGTCGTCTACTGGACGCCGCGACCCACCCCGAGGAGGCCGAGGGGTACCGCCGCGACCTGGCGTGGGCGCAGGACGACCACGAGCGGGCGACCGCCCGGTGCGGGGAACTGCGGGCCCGTATGCTCGCGTTCGACCGACTGGCGACGCCGAACGGGCGGCTCACGCCGACCGGCCGGAGCGAGGGCCGGCCCCGCCCCGCGGTCCGACCCGCGCCCGTCGCCCCACCGGGGCGACCGGACCCCTCGGTCGCCCACCGCGGGGACCGGGAGGAGCCCGCGGAACAGGGCGGCGGGACCACCGGGTCCGGCCCCGCTGCCCTGCCCCCGCACCCCCAGGTGTCCCGTCCCGCCCGTTCGTACCGCTCCGGGCCCGACGGCGAACGCACCACCGACCCGGACTCCGGGCGCCAACCCGTCTCCCGTCGGCCGCCCGCCCCGAACCCGTACGCCCTCGGCACGCCGGGGGGGACCCCGCACTACGACCCCCGGGGCCATGCCGCACCGGCTCCGGGCGGCCCCTACGGGGCGGATTCCCCCCGGCACGGCGCGCCCCCGCCCCCCGTCGCCCCGCCACCCGCCCCGCCCGCGGACGCCGCACCCCGGCCGACGGCGCCGCCGCCCGCTCCCGTCCCCGCGCCCACCCGGGCGCGGCACCCCGCGGCGCCCGAGGCGCCCGATCCCCCCACCGGCCGCCGTGGCCTGCTGCGCGCCGGCCGCCGACTGCGCGGCGCCCGCTACGGGGTGGCGGGCGACTCCGAGTCCACCGGCGGCACGGCGGTGCCGCCCAGCGGCGGCACCGCACCGCGGGGCGCCCGGTTCGCCGGCACGGAACCCGGGCCGGAGGCCGTCGACGGGGACGAGGCCGGCCGGGACACCGCCGCCGCCGTCGCCGCCCTGGTCCGCCTGCGCGCCGAGGGGCGCGGCGGCGAGGCGCACGGAGTGCTGGTGGAGGCCGCCGCCGGCCCCGCCGACCGCTTCCCGCTGCTCGCCGTGGAACTGCACCGGGCCGGGCTGGCCGCCGACTGGGCCACCCTGCTCTGGGAAGCGGCCTGCCTGCCCGTGGAGCGGCTCGTCGCGGTCGCCGACGCGCTGGCCGTCGCCGGCCGCACCGATGACGCCGCACTGGTGCTGCGCCAGGGGGTGGGCCGTCCACCGGCCGAGATCGGGGAGGTGATCACCGACCTGGTGGTGGAGGGGCGGCGCCGTGAGGTGCGCGCGCTGGCCGAGGTGTACCTGCGGGTCCGCACCGCGGAGGAGGTCGCCCGGTGCGCCGGGACCGACCCGGGGCGTCTGGTGCCGCTGTTCCTGGAAGCCGCCGACCGGGTCTCCGAGCAGCGGCGCCGGGACCTCGTCCACGCCCTGCGGGTGGCGGGGCTCCACACCTGAGGCCCACCGAGCCGGCCCGTTCCTCACCCACCCGGGTGCGAAACGCGGTCGGCTCGGCCCGTTCCCCGGGATGGTCTTGCTCCGTCCGACCCGCGGGCCTAGGTTCGTCCATCTACGCCCCGTATGTCCGTACGGGTTCGGGTGGTTGCCGGGCGGCGCAGCCCGGCGAAGGTCCTCCACGGTGCCGCCGAGGGCGTCCGTCGAGGGAGTCGAAGGAGCAGTCCATGGCCGCCGTCGTCCGTGCCGCCCTGGTCCAGGCCACCTGGACCGGCGACACCGAGTCCATGATCGCCAAACACGAGGCGCACGCCCGCGAGGCGGCCCGGCAGGGGGCGCGGGTCATCGGCTTCCAGGAGGTCTTCAACGCCCCGTACTTCTGTCAGGTCCAGGAGCCCGAGCACCACCGCTGGGCGGAACCGGTGCCGGACGGGCCGACCGTCACCCGGATGCGGGCGCTCGCCGCCGAACTGGGCCTGGTGGTCGTCGCCCCCGTCTTCGAGACCGAGGGCCCCGGGTTCCACTACAACACCGCGGCCGTGATCGACGCGGACGGCCGCTACCTCGGCAAGTACCGCAAGCACCACATCCCCCAGGTCGAAGGGTTCTGGGAGAAGTACTACTTCCGCCCCGGCAACCTGGGCTGGCCCGTCTTCGACACCGCGGTCGGGCGCATCGGCGTGTACATCTGCTACGACCGCCACTTCCCCGAAGGGTGGCGCCAACTCGGCCTGAACGGGGCCCAGCTCGTCTACAACCCCTCGGCGACCTCGCGCGGCCTCTCGGCCCACCTGTGGCGGCTGGAACAGCCCGCGGCGGCCGTCGCCAACGCGTACTTCGTCGCCGCGATCAACCGGGTCGGCCGGGAGGAGTACGGCGACGACGACTTCTACGGGACGAGCTACTTCGTGGACCCGCGGGGCCGGTTGGTCGGCGAACCCGCCGACGACCGGAAGGAGGAACTCCTGGTTCGGGACCTCGACTTCGCGCTGATCGAGGAGGTCCGCACCCAGTGGGCCTTCTACCGCGACCGCCGGCCCGACGCCTACCAGGGGCTGGTGCGGCCGTGACCGGACTCCACGCCCGCCACCGCGCGGTCCTCCCGGACTGGGTGACCCCGTACTACCGCGAGCCGATCGAACTGGTCCGCGGCGAGGGACGCCACGTCTGGGACGCCGACGGCACCCGCTACCTCGACTTCTTCGGCGGCATCCTCACCACGATGACCGCCCACGCCCTGCCCGAGGTCACCCGGGCGGTGTCCGAACAGGCCGGGCGGCTGGTCCACTCCTCCACGCTGTACCTCGACCGCTCCATGGTCGAACTCGCCGAACGCATCGCGGTGTTGTCGGGCATCCCGAACGCCCGCGTCTTCTTCACCACCTCGGGCACCGAGGCCAACGACACCGCCCTGCTACTGGCCACCGCGTACCGCGGCTCCGCCCAGGTCCTGGCGATGCGCAACAGCTACCACGGTCGTTCCTTCAGCACCGTGGGGATCACCGGGAACCGCGACTGGTCCCCGACGCACCTCTCGCCCCTGCACACCCTGTACGTGCACGGGGCGGTCCGCACCCGCGGCCCGTACGCCGCCCTGTCCGACGCGGACTTCACCGCCGCCTGCGTCGCCGACCTGGAGGACCTGCTCGGCCAGTGCCACGGCCGGGTGGCCGCGCTGATCGCCGAACCCGTCCAGGGCGTCGGCGGGTTCACGGCCCCGCCGGACGGACTGTACGCGGCCTTCCGCGAGGTGCTGAACCGCCACGGCATCCTGTGGATCAGCGACGAGGTGCAGACCGGTTGGGGCCGCACCGGCGAACACTTCTGGGGTTGGCAGGCGCACGGCGCCAGCGGCCCGCCGGACCTGCTCACCTTCGCCAAGGGCATCGGCAACGGCATGGCCATCGGCGGGGTCGTCGCCCGGGCCGAGGTCATGAACTGCCTGGACGCCCGCTCCATCTCCACCTTCGGCGGTTCACCGATCACCATGGCCGCGGGCCTCGCCAACCTCGGCCACCTCCTCGACCACGACCTCCAGGGCAACGCCCGGCGCGTCGGCGGGCTGTTGGGCCAACGGCTGCGTGCCGTCGCCGCCCGGGTCCCGGCCGTGCGGGAAGTGCGGGGGCGGGGCCTGATGATCGGGGTGGAACTCGTCCGACCCGGTACCGACGAGGCCGACCCCGACGCCGCGTCCGCCGTACTCGAAGCGGCCCGCGGGGGCGGTCTGCTGATCGGCAAGGGCGGCGGCCACGACACCAGCGTGCTGCGGATCGCCCCGCCGCTGTCCCTCACGGTCGCCGAGGCGGAAGAGGGCGCCGCGATCCTCGACGACGCCCTGCACGCCCTCTGAGCCCCCGCACGCCCCCGCGGCCTCGTCCCAGGACACGACGGAGCACACCCCATGAGCACCCGCACCCTGATCCGCGGCGGCCTGGTCGTCACCGCCGCCGAGGAGGTCCACGCCGACGTCCTGATCGAGGACGGCCGCATCGCCGCGCTCGCCGGCCACACCACCGCCACCGCCCGCTCCTGGACCGCGGACCGGGTGATCGACGCCACGCGGAAGTACGTGATCCCGGGCGGCGTCGACGCGCACACCCACATGGAACTGCCCTTCGGCGGCACCGCCGCCTCGGACACCTTCGAAACCGGCACCCGCGCCGCGGCCTGGGGCGGGACCACGACGATCGTCGACTTCGCCGTGCAGTCCAAGGGCGGGGCGCTCCGGGCCGGGCTGGACGCCTGGCACGCCAAGGCGGACGGCAACTGCGCGGTGGACTACGCCTTCCACCTGATCGTCTCGGACGTCAACGGGGCGACGCTCAGGGAGATGCCGAGACTGATCGAACTCGGCGTCACCTCGTTCAAACTGTTCATGGCCTACCCGGGGGTCTTCTACTCGGACGACGGACAGATCCTGCGGGCGATGCAGCGGGCCGGCGAAACCGGCGGGCTGATCATGGTGCACGCCGAGAACGGCGTCGCCATCGACGTGCTGGTGGCCCAGGCCCTGGCCCGCGGCGAGACCGCGCCCCGTCACCACGGGGAGGTCCGCAAGGCGCTGCTGGAAGCGGAGGCCACCCACCGGGCGATCCGGTTGGCTCAGGTCGCCGGGGCCCCGCTGTACGTGGTGCACGTGTCGGCGGCCGAGGCCCTCGCCGAGCTCACCGCCGCGCGCGACCAGGGGCTGCCGGTCTTCGGCGAGACCTGCCCCCAGTACCTGTTCCTGTCCACCGACGACCTGGCCGCGCCCGGCTTCGAGGGCGCCAAGTACGTCTGCTCCACGCCCCTGCGGCCGAAGGAGCACCAGGCGGCGCTCTGGCGGGGGCTGCGGACCGACGACCTCCAGGTGGTCTCCACCGACCACTGCCCGTTCTGCTTCGCGGGGCAGAAGGAACTCGGACGCGGTGACTTCTCCAAGATCCCCAACGGTCTCCCGGGCGTCGAGAACCGCATGGACCTGCTCCACCAGGCCGTCGTCGACGGACACCTCTCGCGCCGGCGCTGGATCGAGATCGCCTGCGCCGCCCCGGCCCGCATGTTCGGCCTCTACCCGCAGAAGGGGACCATCGCCCCGGGCGCCGACGCCGACCTCGTGGTCTACGACCCGCACGCGGTCCACACCCTGTCCGTCACCACCCACCACATGAACGTCGACTACTCCGCGTACGAGGGCCGGACGGTCACCGGCCGGGTCGAGACCGTCCTCTCCCGCGGCACGGTCGTCGTCGACCGCGGAACGTACACGGGCCGCGCCGGCCACGGAACCTTCGTCCCCCGCACCACCTGCCAGTACCTCGACTGACCCCCACACCCCACACCCCGAACCAGGAGGTCCCGCGTGGACTTCGGACTCGTCCTCCAGACCGATCCGCCCGCCTCGCGGGTCGTCGAGCTGATGCGCCGGGCGGAGCGGAACGGCTTCCGCTACGGCTGGACCTTCGATTCCGCGGTGCTCTGGCAGGAGCCCTTCGTCATCCACAGCCGGATCCTCGAACACACCACCGAACTGCACGTCGGCCCGATGGTGACCAACCCCGGAACCCGGGCCTGGGAGGTGACGGCCTCCACCTTCGCCACCCTCAACGACATGTTCGGCAACCGGACCGTGTGCGGCCTCGGCCGCGGCGACTCCGCCCTGCGCGTCGTCGGCCGCCGACCGAACACCCTCGCCCGGCTCGCCGAGGCCGTCGACGCCATCCGCGACCTCGCCGAGGGCCGCGAGGCCGTCGTCGACGGCAACCCGGTCCGCATTCCCTGGGTCAAGGACGGCAGGTTGCCGGTGTGGGTGGCCGCGTACGGCCCCCGGGCGCTTGCCCTGGCCGGCCGGAAGGCGGACGGCTTCATCCTCCAACTCGCCGACCCCTTCCTCACCGAGTGGATGGTGCGGGCCGTGCGGACCGCGGCCCGGGAGGCCGGCCGCGACCCCGATGCGCTCACCATCTGCGTCGCCGCCCCCGCCTACGTCACCGCGGACGACTCGCCCGGGGCGCTCGCCCACGCCCGCGAACAGTGCCGCTGGTTCGGCGGCATGGTCGGCAACCACGTCGCCGACCTGGTCGCCCGGTACGGCGAACACTCCGCCCTGGTCCCGGCCGAGCTGACCGCGTACATCAAGGACCGGCACGGCTACGACTACTCCCACCACGGCCGGGCCGGGAACCCCTCCACGGACTTCGTCCCGGACGGCGTCGTCGACCGCTTCTGCCTGCTGGGCCCCGCCGCCGCCCACGTCGAGCGGCTGCGGGCGCTGCGCGACCTCGGCGTCGACCAGTTCGCCGTCTACGCGATGCACGACGCGCGCGAGACGACGATCGACGCCTACGGCGCCGAGGTCATCCCCGCTCTCACGGCCGTCGACGGACGGCACTGACCGGCGTTCCGGTCGGCTCGGGCCGCCCCGCCCGACCGACACCCGCAGGACACCCGGCGTTCGGCCCGGGTTGGGGAGCCCGTCGAGGGATGTCAGCTACACGTGCTTCGATGGAGGCATGATCAACGACTTCCTCGCCCATGACCTCCCCCGGGTGGAAGCTGCGGTGCGCGAGGCCGCGGCGGCCGAGATCACCCCCCGTTTCCGACAGCTCGACGTCGCCGAGATCCACCAGAAGTCCGGCCCGCACGACCTGGTCACCACCGCCGACCGGCTCGCCGAGAAGCACCTGACGGCCGCGCTCACCGAACTGCTCCCGGGCTCGGTGGTGGTCGGCGAGGAGGCGGTCTCCGAGGACCCCTCGACCTACGCGGCACTGGACGGCGACGCGCCCGTGTGGATCGTCGACCCCGTGGACGGCACCCGGCAGTTCGTCCGCGGCGAACCCGCCTTCTGCACCCTGGTCGCCCTGGCCCACCGCGGCGAACTGCTCGCCTCCTGGACCTATGCGCCCGTCCTCGGGCAACTGGCCGTCGCGGTCCGCGGCGGCGGTGCCCGGCTGAACGGCCTGCCGCTGAGCGCGGGCACCCCCGAGGTCGGGGCGGACCTGAGGGTGGTCACCTCGCACCCCGACTTCACCACCCCCGTCGAGGAGCGCGCCCTGAGCGGTCTGCACGGGGTGCCCGGGATCAGCGCCAGGCCGTGCGGCTCCGCCGGCCTGGAGTACCTGGCCCTCGCCCGGGGCGCCTCCGACGCCCTCGCCTTCACCTGGCAGAACGCCTGGGACCACGCGGCCGGCCTGCTGCTCCTCGCCGAGGCGGGCGGCGGCCACGCCACCCTGGCCGGTGCCCCGTTCCGGCTCGCCGGCGGCAACGCCCTGCCCTTCTCCGCGGCCCGTGACACGGACACCGTCGACCGGGTGCTGGCCCTGCTGCGCCCGGTCGGTTGAGCCTCTTCCACCGGGCCTATCCTGGGGGTCCGGCCATCGTGACGTGAGGAGTCCGACAGTGTCGTCGATGCTCGACGTGGTCGTCGTGGGCGCGGGGCCGAACGGGCTGACCGCCGCCGTGGAACTGGCCCGGCGCGGCCGGTCCGTCGCGGTGTTCGAGGCCCGCGACACGGTGGGCGGGGGCGCCCGCACCGAGGAGCTGACCCTCCCCGGCTTCCGCCACGACCCGTGCTCGGCCGCCCACCCGCTGGGAATCGCCTCCCCCGCCTTCTCCGCGCTGCCCCTGGCCCGGTACGGACTGGAGTGGCTGCACGCCCCGCTGCCCATGGCCCACCCCTTCCCGGACGGCACGGCCGCCGTGCTGTCGCGGTCGGTCGCCGAGACCGCCGCCTCCTTCGGTCCCCGGGACGCGGGCGCCTACCGCAGGCTGGTGGCCCCGTTCGTCCCCCGCTGGGACCAGTTGGTGCGGGACTTCATGGCGTTGCCGCTGACCGCACTGCCGCGGGACCCGGTGACCCTCGCCCGGTTCGGCCTGGCCGGGCTGCCGCCCTCCACCTGGCTGATGCGCCGCTTCCGGGACGACCGGGCCAAGGCCCTCTTCGCCGGACTGGTCGCCCATGTCATCGCCCCGCTCGGCGGCATCGCCACCGGTGCGGTCGGCCTCGTCTTCGCGCTCGCCGCGCACACCGGCGGCTGGCCGGTGGCCCGGGGCGGCTCCCAGGCCATCGCCGATGCCCTCGCCGGCCATCTGCGCGACCTCGGCGGCCGGGTGCACACCGACTTCGAGGTGAAGCGGCTGGACGACCTCCCGCCCGCCCGCGCCTACGTCTTCGACACCTCGCCGCGCGCCCTGGCCCGGATCGCCGGCCTCGGCCGCGCCTACGAGGGGTACCGGTACGGCGCCTCCGTGTTCAAGATCGACTACGCCCTGGACGGCCCGGTGCCGTGGACCGCCGAGGCCGCCCGCCGCGCCGGCACCGTGCAGGTCGGACCCGGCAGCAAGGACATCGCCACCGCCCTGCGCGCCGCCTCCCGGGAGGGCCGGGCCCCCGACAAGCCGTTCCTGATCACCGTCCAGCCCTCCCTGGTCGACCCGGGCCGGGCCCCCGAGGGCAAGCACGTGTTCTGGGCCTACGGCCACGTGCCGAACGGGTGGGACGGCGACCTCACCGATGCCGTGGAACGCCAACTGGAGCGGTTCGCCCCGGGCTTCCGGGACCTGGTGCTCGCCCGGGCCACCGCCGGGCCCCCGCAACTGGCCGCGCGCAACGCCAACTACGTCGGCGGGGACATCGCCTGCGGTGCCGCTGACGGACTGCAACTCCTGCTGCGGCCCCGGCCGAGCCTGCGGCCGTACCGCACCGCGCATCCCGCCGTCTTCCTCTGCTCCTCCGCCACGCCCCCGGGCCCGGGGGTGCACGGCATGTCCGGGCACAACGCGGCCAAGGCCGTCTGGCGCTGGCTGCGCACCACGGCCTGACCACCGGGCGGCCCGGTCGGTGCCCACCCGTCCCGCGCGGCTCCACCGCGCCCGGACGCCCCCGTTTTCCTACCCGTCTTCCGGCCCGATGACCATGAGCGTTTTCTCATTCTTGCTTCCATTGACACGCATAGCTGCGGACTCCTAGCTTCCTTTCATCGAAAGCGCGGTCAATGGGCCGCGCTGCCCCCAACGGGAGGTCGAAATGGAACAGCTCATCAAGAAGATGGCCCAGGACGACAACTGGCAGGCGTGGAACGCGCTCAACTCCGCGACCGCCGGCGACAAGACCGGATGCATCAGTGCCGCCCCGAAGAGCGGCTGCATCAGTGCCGCCCCCAAGACGGGCTGTATTTCCTAGGCGCTCGTCCGGTTCGGACATCCACCCGGTGGATCGCGCGCCCGGGTGGCGGCAGCCAGTCGCCCCCCAGGTGCTTTCCGGAATTCCGATTTCGATTCCCCTTCTGTTCTCCCTCCCTGTTCCACACCCCACGAAGGCGAGCATGGAAAGCCAGCCGGGCCCCGACGTCATCGACCAGATCAGGGACATCCCGATCTACCGGGAACACATCGAGCGCGGTCACTTCCCGATCCTGGAGAAACCGGAGATAGCCCGCGGGTTCCCGGAGAACTGGATGACGCCCCGACTGGCCGCCGCGCTGGACCGCGGTGAAGCGGAGTTCGTGCTCTCCACGGGCACCAACCACGCCCGGATGCAGCTCATCCGCCCGCCGTACTTCCTGCTCAAGAGCTACTACCAGCTGTGGAGCGAGCACCCCGACATCGCCCGTACCTGGCAGGCGGGCTGCCGGCGGGTCTCCCTGACCACGGTCCTCGCCACCGAACACGTGGCCCGGGTCAACGCCCGCAAACGCGGCGCCGCCCCGGACCCCGAGCCCGCCCTCGACGAGCGCCGGCTCGACGAGCGCACCGTCTACCTCAACCTCCGGCTCGACCCGGACCTGTGGGAACGGACCGACGTCCAGCGCATGCTGGCGGAGATCCGGGCCGAGCGCGCCGCCCACCCCGAGGGCTGGTACCACCTGGACTGCTCGGGCTACCACCTCGCCCACCTGGTGCGCAAGGCGCTCCGCTGGGACCTGTGGGACGGGTTCCCGCTGCCGGAGACCGTGATCACCGCGTACGAGTACACCCCGCTGAACGTCCGCCGCTTCCTGGAACGCCGGCTGGGCCGCCCGGTGATCGACCTCTTCGGCAGCACCGAGCTGGGCTACCTCTACTACAGCGACCGCTCCGGGCGGTACCACCCCCACCTCGACCGGATGAGCCTGGAACTGCTGCCCGTCGCCCCGGGCAGCACGCTCTACAGCCTCATCGTGACGAGCGTGCGCAACCCTTACATGCCGCTGGTCCGCTACCGCTCCGGCGACTGCGTCCGCACCCTCGACGGCAGCCCCGACCCGGCGAAGGCCATGCGCTTCTGCGGTCGGGAGAAGGAACTCCTGGACGCTCCCGGGGGCCCCGTCTCCCAGGGCGACCTGGACGAGTGCGTGGCCGCCGCCTCGCCGCGCGTCTTCCTCTACCAGCTGCGCCTGTCGGACCGGGCAGAAGCACGTCTCCACTTCACCACTTTCGATGACGAACCCCTCGAACCGTCCGAATCCTCGGCGCTGGAGAAACTCGTGGCGGACCTCACCGGAATGCCGTGCACCGCCCGGCACCGTACGCACATACCGGTGGGCCCCTCCGGGAAGCACGCCTGGCTCGTGACGGAGAACCCCACCCGGTCTGGAGAACGATGAAGACGCAGGAGCGCATGACGGAAGCGGACCTCATCGGCCTGCTCGGTGAGCCGCTGCACGAAGAAGTCGTCACCCACTTCCTGAAGGAAACCGGCGCCGATCGACACGAAGTCGAGCGGCAGGTCGCCGAATGCCTGCGCTATCTCTATCTCGTTTCCCGGCACCGTTCCGAACTGGCCGGACTCTTCCTGCCCGTGGAACAGCACATCGACGAGATATGGCACTACCTGATCCTCCAGACCCGGGAATACCGGGAACTCTGCGAGGAACGCCTTCCCGGGAAGTTCTTCATCAACCACCGCAGCATCGGGTACGAGGAGTACGCCGAGGAGCCCGGCCGCGAGCGGACCATCGAGGAAGCCCTGCGCTGGATCCCGTTGTACTGCCAGGAGTTCGGCCCCTTCGAGGAGGAGGCCGTCCCGCACTGGACCATCGTCCGGTTCCTCCGGGACCGCATGAACCTGTCCCTGGCCGACATCGCCGCACTGCGTTCGGCGCGCGCGGCGTAGCCTCTCCGGACCGGGGCGCGTCCGCCGCCCTCACCGGCACCACGAGGAGCGAGCGCATGACGTCCCCCACCGCACCGTCCGTCACGGCGGACCGCGGGGAGCACCCGGCCCAGCGGCGGGTCCTCACGGTCCTCGTGGCCACCCAGATCCTGAGCGGCGCGGCCCTCGCGGCCGGAATCACCGTCGGCGCACTGCTCGCCGAGGAGATGCTCGGTTCCACCGGCCTGGCCGGTGTGCCGAGCGCGCTGTTCACCATAGGCGCGGCAGTGGGGGCCGCGGGCATAGGCCGGGCCTGTCAGCGCTGGGGCAGACGGCCCGGCCTCACCCTCGGCTACGGCGGGGGCGCCGTGGGGAGCCTCCTCGTGGTCGCCGCCACCGCCTGGAACAGCGTGCCGCTGCTCTTCCTGGGCCTGCTGGTGTACGGCGCGGGCACCGCGTCCGTCATGATCGCCCGGTACGCGGGCGCCGACCTCGCCTCGCCCGAGCGCCGCGGTCGTGCGGTGTCCACCGTCCTGTTCGCCACCGCCGCCGGTGCGATCGCCGGCCCCGGGCTCGTGGGCGCCACCGGCGACCTCGCCGAAGCCTGGGACCTGCCCCGCCTCTCGGGCCCGTTCCTGCTGGCGACCGCGGCCTTCGTGTCCGCAGCGCTGGTGACCTGGTCCTTCCTCCGCCCCGATCCGCTGGTGCTGGCCCGCCGGGCGACGCCCCCCGCAGCACCGGCCCCTTCGCCGGCCGAGCCGGCCCCGGTGGCCGGCCGGCTGCCGCGCGAGGACCTCCGCCGGATGGCGGCCGGAGGAGCGGTGATGGTGCTGAGTCAGGTCGTCATGATCGCGATCATGACGATGACCCCCGTGCACATGGCGGACCACGGTCACGGCACCGGTGTCGCCGGACTCGTCATCGGGCTGCACATGGGGGCGATGTACCTGTCCTCCCCGCTCTCCGGGTACCTGGTCGACCGCACCGGGCGGCTGCCCACCGCGGCCCTGGGAGCCGTGGTGCTGGGCGCCGCCGCACTGCTCGCGTACGTCGCCCCGCCCGGTTCGGCACCCACCCTCGCCGCGGCGCTGATCCTGCTCGGCATCGGCTGGAACCTGGGTTTCGTCAGCGGAACCACGATGGTCACCGATGCGGCGCCGGCCGACCGGAGGGCCGCCTACCAGGGCCTCATGGACGTGGGCGTCCTGGTCGCCGGCGCCTCCGGCGGGCTGGCCTCGGGGATGCTGGTCGCCTCCGGCGGCTTCGGGCTGCTCACCGGCACGGGCGCGGTCCTCGCCCTCGCCGCCACGGTGCTGCTGCTCGCCCGGGGTGGCCTGCCGAAGGCCCCACGGGGATAGCGCCCGGCGCTCCGGCTACCGCGGAGCGCACCGGAGGTCGGTCGTCCGGAGCTTCCGGGTCGAGACCAGGGGGGCACCCGGACCGTCGTCGAGCGGACCTTCTTCCACGGCCGCACCACCAGGGAGGCCCCGCCCGCTGACCCCGCTCGGGAGTGGCCAGGGCACCACCCGGGGCCACGTCAGCGGAACACTCATGTCGGATTCCTGCCAGCGACACCGTCTCGCGTCCCCGATGCTGGAGACATGCGAAGCGCGATGCACGCCGACACCGAGCGGTGCGTGAGAGCGGTGCAGTCCAAGGACAGCCGGTTCGACGGCTGGTTCTTCACGGCCGTGCTCACCACCGGAATCTACTGCCGCCCGAGCTGCCCCGCGGTGCCGCCCAAGCCCGAGAACATGGTGTTCCACCCGAGCGCCGCGGCCTGCCAGCAGGCGGGGTTCCGGGCCTGCAAGCGCTGTCGGCCCGACACCAGCCCCGGTTCCCCGGAGTGGAACCAGCGCGCCGACCTCGTCGCCCGGGCCATGCGGCTCATCGCCGACGGGCTGGTGGACCGGGAGGGCGTTCCGGGACTCGCCGCCCACCTCGGCTACAGCACCCGACAGGTGGAACGCCAACTCCTGGCCGAGTTGGGCGCGGGCCCGCTCGCCCTCGCCCGGGCCCAACGGGCGCAGACCGCCCGACTGCTGGTCGAGACCACAGCACTGCCCATGGCGGAGATCGCCTTCGCCGCCGGATTCGCCTCCATCCGCACCTTCAACGACACCGTCCGCGAGGTGTTCGCGCTCTCCCCCAGCGAACTGCGGACCAGGGCCGCCGGCCGCTCGGGCGCCCCGGCGGCACCGGCCGGCACCCCCGGGGCGCTCTCCCTGCGGCTGCCGTTCCGCGCCCCCCTGACCCCCGACAACCTGTTCGGGCACCTCGTGGCCACGGCCGTCCCCGGGGTGGAGGAGTGGCACGGCGCGGCGTACCGCCGGACCCTGCGGCTGCCCTACGGCCACGGCATCGTCGCCCTCACCCCGGGACCGGAGCACATCGGCTGCCGGCTGACCCTCACGGACCTGCGGGACCTGCCCGTCGCCATCAGCCGCTGCCGCCGGATGCTCGACCTGGACGCCGACCCGGTGGCCGTGGACGCCCAACTCCGCGCCGATCCGCTGCTCGCACCGCTGGTCGACAAGGCCCCCGGCCGCCGGGTGCCGCGGACCGTCGACGAGGACGAGTTCGCCGTCCGGGCGGTGCTCGGCCAGCAGGTGTCCACCGCCGCGGCGCGCACCCACGCGGCCCGGCTGGTCACCGCGCACGGCACCCCGGTCGACGACCCCGAGGGCGGACTCACCCATCTCTTCCCGACCGCACGGGACCTGGCCGCCCTGGACCCCGAGGCGCTCGCCCTGCCCCGGAGCCGCCGCGCCACCCTCACCACCCTCGTCGAGGGGCTCGCCGCGGGCACGCTGCGCCTGGGCGCCGAGTCCGACTGGGCCGAGGCGCGCGCCCGTCTCGCCGCGCTCCCCGGCTTCGGCCCGTGGACCGTCGAGGTGATCGCGATGCGCGCCCTCGGCGACCCGGACGCCTTCCTCCCCACCGACCTCGGCGTGCGCCGTGCGGCCGAAAGGCTCGGCCTGCCCTCGACGCCCGCGGCCCTCACCGCCCGCGCCGCGGCCTGGCGCCCCTGGCGGGCGTACGCGGTGCAGCACCTCTGGGCGACCGACGACCACCCGATCAACGTCCTTCCGGGTTAGCCCCCGGTCGGCAGCACGCACCAGGAGCCACCATGAACCCCGTCCGGCAGCACCTCCACCACGACAGCCCCTACGGCACCCTCACCCTGGTCGCCACCGAAGGCGTCCTCAGCGGGGTGTACATGACCAACCAACGGCACCGTCCGCCGGAGGAGACCTTCGGCGACCGCGATCCCGGGCCCTTCACCGAGGCCGTCCGTCAGCTCGACGCCTACTTCGCGGGCGAACTGACCGCGTTCGACCTTCCGCTGCGCCTCGACGGCACCCCGTTCCAGCGCTCCGTCTGGGACCAGTTGCTGCGCATCCCGTACGGGCGCACCCGCACCTACGGGGAACTCGCCGAGGCCCTCGGCAATCCGGCGGCCTCCCGGGCGGTCGGGCTCGCCAACGGCAAGAACCCGATCAGCGTGATCGTGCCCTGCCACCGCGTGATCGGCGCCAACGGGGACCTCACCGGCTACGGCGGCGGCCTGGCCCGCAAGCAGCGGCTGCTGGACTTCGAACGCGGCACCGCCCTGTTCTGACCCCCTCCGGGCTCACTCGGGCGGGTCCGACTCGCCCGGCCCGGGGCCCTTGCGGGCGAGTCGACGCAGCCGCCGGTGCCGCTCCGGCGCGACCTCGGAGATGGCCTCGCCGACCATCGCCCGCACTGCGTCCCGGAGCCCGTGCAACCGCTGCGTACGGGCGGCCCCCGCCCCGGGGTCCACCCGCAGCTCCGCCAACAGCGCCCAGCACAGCACCAGCATCACCACCACGAACGGCAGGGCCACCAGGATCGTCGCCGTCTGGAGCGACTCCAGCCCCCCGGCCACCAGCAGCACCGCGGCCACCGCCGCCATCAGCACGCCCCAGGTCACGACCAACCAGGTCCGCGGGTGCAGGGCGCCCCGGCTGCTGAGCGACCCCATCACCAGGGAGGCGGAGTCCGCACTGGTGACGAAGTACGTCATCACCAGCAGCATCGCCACCCAGGAGGTGACCGAGCCGAGCGGCAGCGCGTCGAGCATCGCGAACAACGACGCCTCGGCCCCCTGCTCCACCTTCTCCGCCATGTCCACCCGGCCGGTCTGGTCCAGCCGGATGCCGGTGCCGCCCATCACGCAGAACCAGACGACGGTGGCGCCGCTGGGCACCAGCAGCACCCCGAAGAGGAACTCCCGAATGGTCCGGCCGTGCGAGATGCGGGCGATGAAGGTGCCCACGAACGGCGCCCAGGAGAGCCACCAGGCCCAGTAGAAGATGGTCCACGCCCCGAGCCAGGCACTGTCCGTGAAGGCACCGGTGCGGGTGGCCATGGACACCAGGTCGTTGAGGTAGCCGCCGACGCTCGCCGGAACGGCGTCGAGGATGAACACCGTCGGCCCGAGTGCGAAGACGAACACCATCAGACAGGCGGCGAGCACCACGTTGAGGGTGCTCAGCCACTTCACGCCCTTGTGGAGCCCGGAGAACGCGGAGAGCACGAACGCCCCCGACAGCACCACCACGATGAGCAGTTGCAGCGTGGTCGAGTCGTCGACCCCGGCGGTCAGCCCGAGGCCGGTCGCGACCTGGAGGGTGCCCACGCCGAGGCTGGTCGCCGTCCCGAAGACCGTCGCGAACACCGCGAGCAGGTCGATCACCCGCCCCGGCCAGCCGGCCGCCCGCCGTTCCCCGAGCAGGGGAACGAACACCGAACTGAGCTGGTTGCCCCGGCCCTTGCGGAAGCTGGCGTAGGCCAGGGCGAGTCCGGCGATCCCGTAGATCGCCCACGGGGTCAGCGTCCAGTGGAAGAACGAGTACTCCAAGGCCACCCGGGCCGCGGCGGGCGTCCGCGGCTCCACCCCGCTGGCCGGCGGCGGCTCCAGGTAGTGGGTCAGGGGCTCCCCGACGCCGTAGAACATCAGCCCGATGCCCATGCCGGCGCTGAACATCATCGCGATCCACGCCAGGTTGGTGAACTCCGGTTCGCTGTCGTCCGTGCCCAACTTCACCCGCCCGAACCGGGAGAGGGCGAGCACCAGGCACAGCACCAGGAAGGCGTCCGCGGCGATGACGAAGAGCCAGGCGAAGTTGGCGAGCACCCAGTCCAGTGCGGTGCCCGACACCGAGTCGAAGGACTCCTTGCCGATCGCCGCCCAGGCGACCACGGCGAGGACCACCCCGACCCCGACGCCGACCACGATGAGGTCGGGCGGTGGGCTCGCCCCGTCCGGTGCGCCGCTCTCCCCGGGGTCCGTTTCCAGCGTCTCTGTGCTCATCGCGCCCCACTATGGGGGGAAACATCCGGCTTCGCCGTGGTGGCGCGCCGTGTCCGTGACGGGGAGCCCGAGCCGGCCGGGGGGACGCCGGCTAGGGTCGCAGCGGCGCGGGCCGACGAGTGAAGGGGACGGGACAGCACGTGACGAAGGCATCGGTGACCGGGGCGGACGACCAACGCGGCGGGGGCGGGGCCCCGCGGCGGCTCGTGCTCGTGGCCGCGGACAAGTTCAAGGGCTCGTTGACGGCGGTCGAGGTGGCCGACCGGGTGACGGCCGGACTCCGCCGGACCGTGCCCGACCTGGAGGTGCGCGCCCTTCCGGTCGCGGACGGCGGCGACGGCACGGTCGCCGCCGCCCTCGCCGCGGGCTTCGCGCCCCGCGACGTCCGGGTGCGCGGGCCGCTCGGCGACGCGGTGACGACGCGGTTCGCCCTGCGGGACGACACCGCCGTGGTGGAGATGGCCGGGGCGTCCGGACTGCAACGGCTCCCGGTCGGGGTCTTCGCCGCCCGCACCGCCACCAGCCACGGCACCGGCGAACTGCTGCGCGCCGCGCTGGACGCGGGCGCCCGCACCATCGTGTTCGGCATCGGCGGCAGCGCCACCACCGACGGTGGTGCCGGGATGCTCAGCGCCCTGGGCGCCCGGTTCCTGGACGCGGCCGGGGAACCGGTGGGCCCGGGCGGTGGAGGTCTGCTGGACCTCGCAGCGGTGGACCTCTCCGGCCTGGACCCCCGGTTCGCCGAAGTGGACCTGGTCCTCGCCGGCGACGTCGACAACCCCCTCACCGGCCCCCGGGGAGCGGCGGCGGTGTACGGCCCGCAGAAGGGCGCCGACGCGGCCGACGTCACCGCCCTGGACACGGCGCTGAGCCGCTTCGCCGCGCTCATGGAACGGGCCACCGGCGTGCGCGCCGCGGAACGCGCCGGGGCGGGCGCCGCGGGCGGCGTGGGCTACGGGGCGCTGGTGGCCCTCGGCGCCCGGTTCCGCCCGGGCATCGAGGTGATGCTGGAGGTCCTCGGCTTCGCCGCGGCGTTGGAGGGCGCCACCCTGGTGGTGACGGGGGAGGGCTCCCTGGACGGGCAGACCCTGCACGGCAAGGCACCGGTCGGGGTGGCCGCGGCGGCCCGGGCCGCCGGGGTGGAGGTGGTGGCCGTGTGCGGACGCCTCGCCCTGTCGGCCGGGGAGCTGGAGCGCGCCGGCATCCGCCGCGCCTACGCCCTGGCGGAGCTGGAGCCCGACCCGGCCCGTTCGATGGCCCAGGCCGGACCGCTGCTGGAGCGCCTGGCCGCCCGGCTGGCCGAGGACCGTCTGGTCTGATCGCCGGCACCACGGACGCCGGTGGGCCCCGACCACGTGGTCGGGGCCCACCGGCGTCTGCGCGGGGCGCGCGGTTACGGCATGTGGGCGGCGCGGGCCTCGCGCCGGTTGTCCCGGAAGTTGTTCACCCGGCGGGCCGTGGCGAACAGCGGGATCACCGCACCCATGACCAGCTGGAGCGCACAGCCGGTCTGGAGCAGCAGCAGCCCGCCGGGCGCGTCGAACGCCCAGGCCGCGAGCAGCCCCATGCTGAGCACGATCCACGACAGCATCGCCACCGCGAGCCGTCCGCGCGGCTTGGGATACTCCACCCGGCTCACCATCAGCCACGCGGTGCCCACGATCGCGAGCAGCGTCGCGAAGAAGGGCAGTCCGAGCAGCACGATGGAGACCACGGTCAGCGCCCCGAAGGGGCTGGGCATGCCCTGGAAGACCCCGTCACGCAGGGTGACGCAGGAGAACCGGGCGAGTCTCAGCACCACCGCCAACAGCACCACGATCGCCCCGACCGCGGCCACCTTCTGGTACGCGTCGTCGGCGACCATGCCGTAGACGAGCACGAAGTAGGCGGGGGCGAGGCCGAAGCTGATGAGGTCGGAGAGGTTGTCGAGCTCCGCTCCCATCGGTGACGACCGCAGCTTGCGGGCCACCAGGCCGTCGAAGAGGTCGAAGACCGCCGCGCACAGCATGAGGATCACCGCGGTGGCGGCGGAGTGCCGGGCCATGCCGGACTCGTCGCTGCCGGTGAGGTGCGGGATCAGGATGCCGGTGGTGGTGAAGTACACCGCCATGAAGCCGCAGGTGGCGTTGCCGAGGGTGAGGGTGTCCGCTATCGACAGCCGGAGCGACAGCGGCATGTCCTCCGCTTCGTCCTCGGTTCCCTCGCGCCCCTCGGCGGCCTTGGCCTCGGGCACCCAGCCGGGCTGGGCTCCGGGCGATGTTTCGGGATCAATCACGGTCAATGCGAGTCACCCCCGCGGTCGTCTTCTGCCCGACCTCGACATCCACGTCCACGCCTTCCGGCAGGTAGATGTCGACGCGCGAGCCGAAGCGGATGAGGCCGATCCGATCACCCTGCTCGACCTTGGTGCCCTGCGGCACGTACGGCACGATGCGACGCGCGACGGCTCCGGCGATCTGCACCATCTCGATGTCGCCCAGCTCGGTGTCGAAGTGCCAGACGACGCGCTCGTTGTTCTCGCTCTCCTTGTTGAACGCGGGAACGAATCCACCCGGGACGTGCTCCACGGACGTCACGGTGCCGGAGAGGGGAGCACGGTTGACGTGGACGTTGAGCGGGCTCATGAAGATCGCGACCCGGGTCCGTCCGTCCTTCCACGGCATGATGCTCTGCACCACTCCGTCGGCGGGGGAGATGACCCGGCCCTGGGCGATCTCGCGCTCGGGGTCGCGGAAGAACCACAGCATGCCGGCCGCGAGTGCGGTCGCGGGCACGGCGATGGCGGCGGCCTTCGAGGAACGACGCGACCGGGCCAGGCTGAGGGCGGCGGTGGCGACCGTCGGCAGGAGCCACGGGGACGCTCCGCGAGCGAGGCGGACCCGGCCGCGAGGTGCAGAGATTTGGCTGTCGGGCATGGATGACCTTCGTAGCGGGTGGTGCCGCGCTGGACGGGGGACGGCGGCTGTTCCGCGATCGTATCGGTTGCGGGCCGCAACTGGGCAAGCCAGGAAGCTGAGTCGAAGCCCGAACAGGGTGGACAGGATGTGACGTTCTTCTCGAAGAAACCACCCTTATCGGGGCAACCAGCCCGATGGCCGTCCAGGGAGTCGGTGTCCTTCGAACGGTCCGAGCCGAGGGGCACCGTCTGGATCCGGGCGGTTCCTTCGCCGATCAGCAGCATCGGTGGCCCCGGGTGGAGGCGTTCGATCTCGTACCCCGTGGAGGAGCCGTAACCGCGTGGTTCCGGACGGTGTCCCCGCGACCTCCGCGACCTTGCCCGGAGGTGAGGCGCCCGCCGTCCCGGCCCCGAGGCCGTTTCGTCGTCCGGAGTCCTTTTTGCGCGCTGCGGTCACCATCATCGCACGCGCCGTCCCGACCGTGGTAGCCATCTCGGCCAGCCCTGACCGGGCGGCCCGACCCCCGCCGTTGACGCTCCGCGCGCCGTCCGTCGCCATGGGTGAGAAGCGCCAGTTCCCGCACCCGCCCCGGGGCCGGGTGGCCGTGTACGGGCCCGTCCCCCGCCCTGCTTCCCGCTGTTCCCATCATCCGATGGAAGCCCCGGTGAAGGACACCCCCCGGTCCGTGATTGGCCGGAATGCGCGGGCCGTGCGGGGCCGGGGGGCTCCGCCCTCCTACCGCTCCCCGGGAGCTTCGAAGGCCGAGGTCCGGGACAGCCCGGCGGCGCGGCCCTTGCCCGCGATCACCAGGGCCATCTTCCGGGACGCCTCGTCGATCATCTCGTCGCCGAGCATCGCCGAACCCTTGCGCCCGCCCGCCTCCGACGTGTGGTGCGCATAGGCGTCCAGGATCAACTCGGCGTGGTCGTAGTCCTCCTGGGAGGGGGAGAACACCTCGTTCGCCGCCTCCACCTGCCCCGGGTGCAGCACCCACTTGCCGTCGAAGCCCAACGCGGCGGACCGCCCCGCCACCTCGCGGAAGCCGTCCGTGTTGCGGATCTGGAGGTAGGGGCCGTCGATCGCCTGGAGGTCGTGGGCGCGGGCCGCCATCAACAGCCGCATCAGGATGTAGTGGTACGCGTCCGCGGGGTACCCGGGCGGCTGTTCGCCGACCACCAGCGTCTTCATGTTGAGGGAGGCCATGAAGTCCGCCGGGCCGAAGACGATGGTCTCCAGCCGCGGCGAAGCGCCCGCGATCGCATCCACGTTCACCAGGCCCCTGGCGTTCTCGATCTGCGCCTCGATGCCGATGCGGCCCACCTCGAAGCCCATCGCCTTCTCGATCTGGGTCAGCAACAGGTCCAGCGCCACCACCTGCTGGGCGTCCTGCACCTTGGGGAGCATCAGGCAGTCGAGGTTCTGGCCCGCGCCCTCGACCACCGTCACCACGTCGCGGTACGTCCACTCCGTCGTCCAGTCGTTGACCCGGACCACCCGGGTCTTGCCGCCCCAGTCGCCCTCGTTGAGGAAGGTCACGACGGTGTGCCGGGCCCCGGGCTTGGCGAGGGGTGCGCAGGCGTCCTCCAGGTCCAGGAACACCTGGTCGGCCGGGAGCTGCTGCGCCTTCTCCAGGAACCGGGGGTTCGACCCGGGGACCGCGAGGCAGGAGCGGCGCGGACGGAGTCGGTTGACGGGGGCGGTCATGCGGGGACCTCCTGGGTCGGGGCGGTTCGCCGAGCGGGTCCCGTCGACGATACGGCTGTCGATCTCGATGGTGCCGAATCCCCCGGGCAGCCCGACGACCGCCCCGCCCGAACGGACTTTCGCGGAGGTACGGGACGGAAGCGGTTCACGGGACGGGGGCGTTCGACGATTCTGCTGTTTCTCCCCGGTGGGTCCCGCATGATGGGGCCGTTCATCGACCGTCCTGGGGAGAAACATGCGCACCCGGATCACCACGGCCGTCGTCGGCGCCGTAGCCCTGCTGACGCTCACCGCCTGTAGCGCCGAGCCCGACGCGCCGGCCGCGGCCGGGCCCGCCGCCCAGGAAGGGGCTCAGAAGGCGACGGAGGAACGGCTGGCCGCCGCGCGCGAGGCGGCGGGGGTGCCGGACGAACCCACCGGCGCGGCGCGGACCGAACTGATCGCCGCCATCGCCGAGGTGGCGCCCGAGGCCGCCCAGCACGAGCAGAAGGCCGTGATCGCCGCCCAGAACCAGTGCGCGGCGATGCACGCGAAGGCGCCCAAGGTGGACTGGCTCGCGGCCCAGCGCTTCAGCTACGAGGGCGTGAAGACCACCGAGGAGCAGGGCAGGAAGCTCAACGCGGCCCTGGAGCGCGGTTTCTGCGCGTCCTGACCCGCGCGCGCGGAGGGGGGCTCAGCCCTCCGCGCGCAACGCGCCCTCGATGGTCCGCATGACCTCGTCCAGGGGCGCGTCCGTCCGGGCCACGGCGACCAGCACCTGCCCCCCGCCGGCCGTTTCCGCGGTGGCCGCGGAGGCGGTCCGCCCCGAGCCGATGCCGGTGCCGAACGTCCGGCGGACGATCGCGAAGGCGTGGTCGAGCTGGGCCTCCACGTCGCCCTCGCCGCCGGCCCGCAGCCACCGCCGCAGGACGTGGTTGTGGGCCGTCACCACCGCGGAGGCCGCCACCTCCGCGAGCAACGGATCGTCATTGCCGTCGTGGTGCGCCTGCTCGTCGAAGTGCGCCAGCAGATAGCGGGTGAACAGCCGTTCGTAACGGGCCACGGAGGCGATCTCCCGCTCCCGCAGCGTCGGCACCTCCCGGGTGAGCCGGTAGCGCTCCACCGACACCGCGGGCGAGGCGGCGTACATCTTCATGACTTCCTTGATCCCGCGGCACACCGTGTCCAACGGGGGCTCGTGCGGCGGGGCCGCGTTGAGCACCGCCTCGGCCCGGACCAGGGTGTCGTCGTGGTCGGGGAAGATCGCCTCCTCCTTGGACCGGAAGTGGCGGAAGAACGTCCTGCGCGCGACCCCCGTGGCGGCGGCGATCTCGTCGACCGTGGTGGCCTCGTACCCCTTCGTCGCGAACAGCTCCATGGCCGCCGCGGCCAGTTCCCGGCGCATCTTCAGACGCTGGGCGGCGGCGCGGCTCCCGGCCGAGCTCCCGGGTGCCTCGGACGCGGGGGGACGGGGCGGACGGCGGGCGGAATCCGCGGACTGGGACATGCCATGAACGTACTCCATCCGATCGTTCCGGCGCGCACGTCCCCGCTCCGGGGCGACGGCGCACGCCCCCCGCCCCCGCCCGGCCGGACCGCCGTGTCCCCGGGTGTCCCCGGGGTGACGTTCCGCAGCGGTAGGGTCGGATCGTGGACGAGGAGCGGCGCGTGCTCATGGAGCGACTGCGCGAGGAGTCCGGCGGTGGCGCCTCCTACCGGCGGCTGGCCGCGACGAGCGACCCCGAGGTGCTGGCGGAGGCCCTGGTGACGACCGGGCAGCCGTTGTGGGCAAGGGAGTTGGCCGCCCTGCGGCTCGGCGCCACGGGGGACCGGCGCGCCTTCGAGCCCCTGGTGCTCCTCCTGAACCACCGCGATCCCCGGCGGTGCGCCGGCGCCGCCGCGGCGCTGGCCCGGCTGGCCGACCCGCGGACCGCCCGCGCCGCGGCGGCGCTCGCCACCAATGAACTCAGGGTCGGGTACGCGCTGCACCCGGTGCGTCTGCTCACCGTCCTGCGCGCGCCCGAATCGGTGCCCGCGCTGATCACCGTGCTGGAACGCCGGCTGGCCCCGCGGGACCCGCACCGGGCGGTGGCCCTGGCGTGCGTCGACGGGCTGGGGGAGCTGGGGGACGCCCGCGCCCGCCCGGTGCTCCGGGAGGCCAGGACCCGCGCGGCCCTGGCGCCGAGCGCCGAGCGGGCGCTGGCCCGGTTGGGCTGAGCCCGCCCCGCCCCGCTCAGCGGCCGAAGCCCAACGCCCCGTGCAGGGCCGCGCCCCGGCCCGTCGCGGCACCGCGCCCGGGACGCGGTGCGGGTGCGGGCCCGGGGGCGCAGACGGCGTCCGCACCCGGGGCCCGCCCCCGCGGCACCCGACCGGTGTCCAGGTAGGCGGCGAGGTGACGGTCGAGGCAGTCGTTGCCGCTCAGGGTCACCCCGTGGTTCCCGCCGCCCTCCTCCACCACCAGGCGGGAGCCCCCGAGCGCCCGGCGCAGGGCGAGCGCGCCGGCGAAGGGCGTGGCGCCGTCCCCGGTCGCCTGGAACAGCAGCACCGGCGGCAGCTCGTCGGTGCCGACGCGCGGGCGGACCGACGGGGGGACCGGCCAGTGTGCGCAGGGCGCGTTGTACCAGGCGTTGTTCCAGGTGGAGAACGGTGCCGTGGGGTGCAGCCGGCGCTGGTCGGCGCGCCAGTCGTCCCAGTCGCGGGGCCACCAGGAGTCCCGGCACTGCACGGCGGTGTACACGCTGTAGCCGTTGTCCCCGGCCGCGTCCTGGGCGCCGAACCGCTCGTAGGCGGCGACCAGCGGGCCGGTGTCGCCGCCGTGGGCGTAGGCGGCGAACGCCTCGGCCAGGTGGGGCCAGTAGCCGTCGAAGTAGCCGCCGGGCAGGAAGGTGTCCTCCACCTCCGCACCGCCCACCTCGCCGTGCGCCGGGGCGCGGGTGAGCGCCTCGCGCATCGCGTACCACGCCCGCGCCACCCGTTCGGGATCGGTGCCGAGCCGGTAGACGGCGTCGTGCCGGGCCACCCAGGCCAGGAACGCCCGGTGGCGGGCGTTGAGCGCGGTGTTCTGCCGGAGGTTCGCCCGGTACCAGACCTGCTCGGGGTGGACGACCGAGTCCAGCGCCATCCGCTGCACCCGGTGCGGGTAGCGGGTGCCGTAGACCGCGCCGAGGTAGGTGCCGTACGAGTAGCCCAGGTAGCTGATCCGCGGAGCGCCCAGTGCGGTGCGGATCGCCTCCAGGTCCCGCACCGTGCTGACGGTGTCGAGGTGGGGGAGGACGTCCCCGTGCCTCTCGCCGCAGGCCCGGGCGAAGGCCCGGGCCCGTTCGACGTTGGCCCGTTCGTCGGCGGCGGTGCCGGGCACGCTGGGCGGGCGCAGCGGGTCGAAGTGGCCCGGGAGGCAGTCGAGGGCGGGCTCGCTCCGGCCCACGCCCCGCGGGTCGAAGCCGATGACGTCGTACCGGGCCGCCACCTCCTTCGGGAGGCCGTCCGCCACCACCCCGGCGAGGGACAGTCCGCTGCCGCCGGGACCGCCGGGGTTGACCAGGAGGGGCCCCCGGTGGGTGCGTGCGGTGTGCGGGACCCGGGACAGGGCCAGGGTGATGTGCCGGCCGTCCGGGCGGTCGTGGTCCAGCGGGACGTCGAGGGAGGCGCACTGGAGGGCGGGGTGGCGTGCGGTGCCGCAGTCCGACCACTCCAGGGCGGTGGGTGCCGGTGCGGGGGCGGCGCCGGCCTGCGGGGGGAGGGCGAGGGCGGGGAGCAGTGCCGCGGCCAGGCCGCAGAGCGCGGCGGTGCGTTTCTTCACGGGGCCTTCCGGGGCGGAGGGTGCGGGGCCGTGGACCCACGGACCCCCCGCGCATGCTTCCGGACCGCGCTGGGGGATCGGCCCCGGTCGCCCGGGTGTTGCCGCTCGTCGCCCCGAACGGGTGAGGGGCGGCACGGGTCACAGCAGGGTCAGTTGGGTGGCTCCGGGCGGTTCGGAGGTGGGGGAGCGGTCCGTGTTCCGCGCCGCCGGGCGTCGGTGGTCGGTGCGCGGGCCGATCCCGTACTCCGCGGCGAGTTCGTGGACCTGTCGGGTGATCCGGCGCTGGTACCAGGTCGGCGCGTACGCCCCGTGGGCGTACAGCCGCTCGTAGCGCGGCACCAGCCGCGGGTGGGTGCGGGCCAGCCAGGCCGTGAACCACTCCCGAGCGCCCGGGCGCAGGTGCAGCACCAGCGGGGTGACCGAGCCGGCTCCCGAGGCGGCGACGGCGCGGACGGTCTCCCGCAGCTGTTCGGGGGAGTCGCTGAGGAAGGGCACCACCGGGGCCATCAGCACCCCGCACCGGATGCCGTGCTCCCGGAGGGTGGCGATCGCGTCGAGGCGGCGCCGCGGGTCCGGCGTGCCCGGTTCGATCGTGCGCCACAGCGTCGGGTCCGTGAAGCCCACGGAGAAGGAGACGCCGACCTCGGTGACCTCGGCGGCCTGACGCAGCAGGTCGAGGTCCCGCAGGATCAGGGTGCCCTTGGTCAGCACCGAGAACGGGTTGGCGCGGTCGCGCAGCGCCGCGAGGATGCCCGGCATGAGCCGGTACCGCCCCTCGGCCCGCTGGTAGCAGTCGACGTTGGTGCCCATGGCGACGTGCTCCCCCGACCAGCGGGGTGAGGCCAGTTCGCGGCGCAGCACCTCGGGCGCGTTGACCTTGACCACGATCTGGGTGTCGAAGTCGACCCCGGAGTCCAGGTCGAGGTAGCCGTGCGACTTGCGGGCGAAGCAGTACACACAGGCGTGGGTGCAGCCGCGGTACGGGTTCACGGTCCATTCGAACGGCATCCGGGACGCCCCGGGCACCCGGTTCAGCAGGGAGCGCGCCCGGACCTCGTGGAAGGTGATCCCGCGGAACTCGGGGGTGTCGAAGGTGCGGGTGGTCACCGCGTTCGCGTCGAACAGTCCCGGGGTGCCGCCCGCGCGGGGTGCGGTGTCGTCGGTCAGGTTCTCCCAGCGCATGGCGCCTCCTCGTCAGCTCACCCGTACAGACTAGAACAGATGTTCGTTTTTGTGTCGAACGGGGATGCGGGCGGTCGTTCGAGGGCGGTCGACGGCCCGGTCCGCCGCCCCGGGCGACCCGAACCACGACCCCGATTTGGGGGCGTGACCGCCGGGGTGGTTGGCTTTCCGTGGACCTTTGGGAAAACGAGCCTTGGAGGAAGTGCAATGGCGCAGGTCGAGGCCACCACGGAGCGGATCATCGCGGCGAACCCCGACGACGTCTTCGACGCACTTGCTGACTACAGCGACGTGCGCGCGAAGCTGCTGCCGGAGCAGTTCAGCGAGTACGAGGTCCGCGAGGGCGGCGACGGCGAGGGCACCCTCGTCCACTGGCGGCTCCAGGCCACCAGCAAGCGGGTGCGGGACTGCCTGTTGGAGGTCACCGAGCCCAAGGACGGGGAACTGGTCGAGAAGGACCGCAACTCCTCCATGGTCACCACCTGGATCGTGACCCCGGCGGGGGAGGGCCGGGCCCGGGTCGTCGTCACCTCCCGCTGGCAGGGCGCCACCGGCATCGGCGGCTTCTTCGAGCGGACCTTCGCCCCCAAGGGCCTCGGGCGGATCTACGACGCCCTCCTCGCCCGGCTCGCCGTCGAGATGGAGAAGTAGCGCTCCCTCCCCGGGCGGTGCGGGCCGCCCGGGGGCGTGCGGGGGCGTGGAAGGCGGCGCGGGGCGGCGCGAGTTCTGCCGTTGTCGCACACCGCGACGCGCGCCGGACGTACCGTGGTCACCGGACCAGACTGGTGGCACGCCCCGGAAGGAGCCTCGGCCATGGAGCACGGCACGGGACCCGTACGCCCCGGGGGCGCCGGAGGCCCGGCCGGCCGGGTCCCGCTCGCGGTGGTCGTCGTGGACGGCGCGGGCCTGGTCACCCACTGGAGCACGGGTGCCCGGCGGCTCTTCGGACCCGCCCGGGACACCGCCGTGGGGCGCCCCGTCACGGATCTGCTGCCCGTCGCCGGGGTGCTCCCCGACACCCCGGAGGGGTTGCCGGCCGAGGACGACGGCCCCGACCTGGCCCGGACCCTGGACGAGGGCACCGGGTACGCCGTCGCCGGGCGCGCCCGGCTCCCCGCAGCCCCGGCCGGGGCGCACACGGCGCGCCGCGTCCGGGTGCCGCACCCCCGGTCCGCGGCGGCAGACGCCCCGACCGGCCACCGCACCGAGGTCCTGTGGTGGGCCTATCCGCTGGTCGGACCGGCAGCGGCGCGACTGCTCGTCCTCGCCACCGAGATCGACCGGAGCGGCGACGCCGAGGAGCTCGACGCCCCGGACGGTACGCGAAGCGTGGCGCCCCGCTTCGCCCGGCACACCGAGTTCCCCGACGCCGAGGACCTCGCCCGACGGCTGCCCGAGATCCTGCCCAGCATGAGCGTCGCCGAGAGCGCCGCCATCGCCGAACAGGTCCTCGAACTCGGCTATCCGGTGATGGAGTTCAGCCAGTACGACCGCGTCCCCGTCACCCCGGACTGGGGAGTGACCCGTCGTGCCGAGCGCCGGGAGCGCCGGGCCCGCGCCGCCGCACCACCCGCCCCGGACGGTACCGCGGCCCCGGACGAGGAGGCGGTCGACCTGGAGTACGCGGCCGTGCGGGAGCGCCTGGAGTTCCTCAACGAGGTGAGCGGCCGGATCGGGTCCTCGCTCGACCTGGCGCGGACCATCCTGGAGGTGAGCCGTGCGGTGGTGCCCCGGTTCACCGACGTCGCCGGCACCTACCTGCGGGAACAGGTGGTGGCGGGCGAGGGCTTCCCCCAGGGGCCGCCCGACGCGCGCACCCTGTGGCACCGGGTCGCCGTGGAGCACACCGACGAACCCGGCCGCTGGGACGACGTGGTGCCGGTGGGCGAGTCGATGCCCTTCCCGGTGCACACCCCGTTCTTCCAGTGCATGACCACCGGAGACCCCGTCCTCGTCCCGCGGATCAGCGAGGAGATGGGCAACGCCATCGCCGCGCAGTTCGAGAAGCGCGACATCCGCCCCCTCATCACCCACCGCTCGATGCTGGTCGTTCCGCTCAAGGCCCGCAACGTCGTGCTCGGCTTCATGATCCTGCTGCGCCACCGGGAGCGGCCGGTCTTCAACGACATGGACCGGGTCACCGGCGCCGAACTCGCCGCCCGCGCCGGGCTCGTCCTGGACAACGCCCGGATGTACACCCACCAGGAGAACGTGGCGGAGACCCTCCAGGACAGCATGCTGCCGCACATCGCGCCCCGGATGCCGGGCTGCGACCTCGCGACCCGCTACCTCCCGGGCACCCTGCTCGGGCGGATCGGCGGCGACTGGTTCGACGCGGTGAAGCTGCCGGGCTCCCGCACCGCCCTGGTCGTCGGCGACGTGATGGGGCACGGCCTGAACTCCGCCGCGATGATGGGCCAGTTGAGGACCTCCGTCCAGACGATGGCCGCCCTCGACCTGCCGCCCGCGCAACTGCTGCGCCATCTGGACGACCTCGCCCAGCGACTGGGCGAGCACTACCTCGCCACCTGTCTGTACGCGGTGTACGACCCGGTGCGGGGCCGGCTGGAGATCGCCAACGCGGGCCACGTCCCGCCCGTGGTGGTCCGGGCCGGGGACGGGCGCAGCGAGCTCCTCGACCTGCCGACCGGCGCCCCGATCGGGGTCGGCGGAGTGCCCTTCGAGACGGTGCGGGTGCCGGTGTCCCCCGGCGACCGCCTGGTGATGTGCACCGACGGACTGGTGGAGGCCCGCGACGAGGACATCGGGGTGGGCCTGGCCACGCTCTGCGAGTCGGCGGCCCACCCCGCGGCCTCGATGGACGCCGCCTGCGACACCATCATCCGGGCGTTGGCCCGCCGGGGCGGCCGCAAGGACGACGTGGCGCTGTTGATGGCCCGGCTGAACGGCATCGACGCCGGGGACGTGGCCCACCACCTGCTGCCCGCCGACCCGGCGCGGGTCCCCGGAGCCCGGGCCTTCGTGGCCGACCGGCTCACGGACTGGGGGTTGGCCCCGCTCGTCGACACCGCCCGACTGCTGGTCGGCGAGCTGGTCGCCAACGCGGTGCGGCACGCCGGCGGCGGCGAGGTGGCGGTGCGCCTGGTCCGGGGCGCGGACGGCGTGCTGTGCGAGGTCACGGACGGGGACCACCACCTGCCGACGCTGCTCAGTGCGGGCTCCCGGGACGAGGCCGGACGTGGACTGCGGGTGGTCAGCGCACTCGCCCGGCAGTGGGGCAGTGGGCGGACCGCCACCGGCAAGACCGTGTGGTGCGAACTCCCGTTGCCGCACGTCCGGGCCCGGCCCGGGCGGCGACCCTTGCCGATGTCTCCCGCTGGGTAGACCGTTCGTACCGACGTTCGGGAGCGGCTCGAACGCGCCGGCGGACGGGGCACCGCATGGACGAGGGACGGGCGCACGAAACGGCCTGGCAGGGGTTCTGGAGCGAGGCGCCCGGCGAGGCGGGCGGAGTGTTCTGGGACGCCGACCCCGCCACCACCGTGGCCGTCCACCTGACCCTGTTCGAATCCCACTTCATCGGCGGACTGCCACTGGTGGACATCGGCTGCGGCAACGGCACCCAGACCCGCTACCTCGCCCGGCGCTTCCCCCGGGTCGTCGGCACCGACCTGGCGCCCGCGGCGGTGGCGCACGCCCGACGCGCCGACCCCGCCGGCACCGTCGACTTCCGCACCGCCGACATGGCGGACCCCGCCACGGCCGAGCAACTGCACGACGAACTCGGCGACGCCCACGTGTACATGCGCGGGGTCCTGCACCAGTGCCCGCCCGAGGAGCGCCAACCGCTCGTGGACGGGATCGCCACCCTGCTGGGCGCCCGCGGCCGCGGCTTCCTGGTGGAGCCCGCCGAAGCCGCCGGCGCCCTGCTGCGCGGCCTCGCCGCCGCCCCGACCGGCCCGCCGGCCAAGCTCGCCCCGGTCCTGGCCCACGGGATCGCGCCCGGCGAGGTGCCGGACGCCTCGGTGCCCGTGCACGTGCGCGCCGCCGGGCTCGGCATCCTCGCCCGCGGCGACCTCCCCCTCACCACCACCGAGACCACCGAGGCCGGCCCGATCGTGCTCCCCTCCCGCTGGCTGCTGGTCACGGCCCGGGAGCGCTGAACGACCGGCCGGTGCCCCGGCGCGCGGCAGGGGTCCGGACCGGTGAACCCGCTCCGGGGTTCCTGGCCCCGCCCCCGGGCGGCGCGTACCGTGACCGGAGGAAGAGGGGAGCCCCGGTGTGAAGATCCTCATCAGCGCCGACATGGAGGGCGCGACCGGAGTCACCTGGCCGGCCGACGTACTGCCCGGCACCCCGCAGTGGGAACGCTGCCGCACCCTGTTCACCTCCGACGTCAACGCGGCCGTCCAGGGCTTCTTCACCGGGGGCGCCGACGCCGTCCTGGTCAACGAAGCCCACTGGACCATGCGCAACCTGCTGCTGGAACGCCTCGACGACCGGGTCGAACTGCTCACCGGCCGCCACAAGTCGCTCTCCATGGTCGAGGGCGTGCAGCACGGCGACATCGACGGCATCGCCTTCCTCGGCTACCACACCGGGGCCGGGATGGAGGGCGTCCTCGCCCACACCTACCTCGCCAACTCCCTCACCGGCGTCTGGCTCAACGGCGAACGCGCCAGCGAGGGCCTGCTCAACGCCCGGGTGGTCGCCGAATTCGGAGTGCCCGTCATCCTCGTCACCGGCGACGACCTGACCTGCGAGGACGCCCTCGGCTACGCACCGGGCGCGCTCAAGGTGGCCGTCAAGGACCACGTCTCGCGGTACGCCGCGGTCTGCCGCACCCCCACCCGCACCGCCGCCGCGATCCGCTCGGCGGCCACCGAGGCGGTGGCCCTGGCACGACGCCACGCCCCCGCCGGGGACGGGCCGTTCACGGTGGAGATGGAGTTCGACGCGGAGCACCTCGGCCACGCGGCCACCGTCGTCCCGGGCGTGCGCCGTAGCGGGGAGCGCCGGGTCGTCTACACCAGCGACACCATGTACGAGGGCATTCGGACGTTCAAGGCGGTCACCACGATCGTCTCGGCAGCGGTGGAGGAGAGCTATGGCTGAGCTGAGCCCCGGCCACCCCGGCGCCGACGGGGCCGCCGCCGCGTCCGGGGAGGCCACCGGGGTCGACGAGCGGGCCCTCGACGAGGTCGTGCGCTTCACCTCCGACCTCATCCGCATCGACACCACCAACCGGGGCGACGGCACCTGCCGGGAGCGCCCCGCGGCCGAGTACGCGGCGGCCCGGTTGGCCGGGGCCGGGCTGGAACCCGTCCTCCTGGAGCGGGTTCCGGGCCGCACCAACGTCGTCGCCCGCTACCCCGGCACCGACCCCACCGCCCCCGCCCTGCTGCTCCACGGCCATCTGGACGTGGTCCCCGCCGAGCCCGCCCGGTGGTCCGTGCCGCCGTTCTCCGGGGAGGTCCGCGACGGGGTGGTCTGGGGCCGGGGCGCCGTCGACATGAAGGACATGGACGCGATGGTCCTCGCGCTGGTGCGCTTCTGGGCCCGCGCCGGGGTACGCCCCCGCCGTGACGTGGTGATCGCGTTCACCGCCGACGAGGAGGCCAACGCCGCGGACGGGGCCGCCTTCCTCGCCGACCGGCACGCCGCGCTCTTCGAGGGCTGCACCGAGGGCGTCAGCGAGTGCGGCGCCTACACCTTCCACGACGGGCGGGGCACCCAGATCTACCCGATCGCCGCCGGCGAACGCGGCACCGCCTGGGTACGGCTGACCGCCCGCGGCCGGGCCGGTCACGGCTCGAAGATCAACCACGCCAATGCGGTCACCCGGCTCGCCGCCGCCGTCACCCGCATCGGCGCCCACGCCTGGCCCGTCCGGCTCACCCCGACCGTGCGCGCCTCGCTCGCCGCCCTCGGCTCCCTGTACGGGCTCGACGCCGACCCGCACGCACCCGACTTCGACGTCGACGCCCACCTCGCCGCCCTCGGCCCGGCCGCCGCACTGGCCGCCCCGGTCGTCCGCAACAGCACCACCCCGACCGTGCTCAAGGCCGGCTACAAGGTCAACGTCATCCCCGGCGAGGCGACCGCCCTGATCGACGGCCGCTGTCTGCCGGGCACCGAGGAGGAGTTCCGCGCCACCCTCGACGAACTCACCGGACCCGACGTCGAATGGGAGTTCCTCCACCACGAGATTCCCCTCCAGTCCCCCGTGGACACCCCCACCTACGCCCGGATGCGCGCCGCGCTGGAGGAGTTCGCGCCCACCGCCCGCGTCGTCCCGTTCATGATGTCCGGCGGCACCGACGCCAAGCACTTCTCCCGCCTCGGGATCACCGGCTACGGCTTCACCCCGCTCCGGCTGCCCGCGGGGTACGACTACGGGGCGATGTTCCACGGCGTGGACGAACGGGTCCCGGTGGACGCCCTGCACTTCGGGGTCCGGGTGCTCGACCGCTTCCTGCGCACCGCGTGACGCCCCCGCCCCCGGCCCCGCCGGCCCGTGCCGCCCGGCTGCGCCCCGGCGACCGGGTCGCCGTCGTCGCCCCCAGCGGTCCGGTACCGGCCGACCAGCTCACCGCCGGCCTCACGGTGCTGCGCGGCTGGGGCCTCGACGCCTTCGCCACCCCTCACGTCCTCGACGGGCACCCGCACCTGGGCCACCTCGCGGCCTCCGACGACGCCCGGGCGGCCGACCTCCAACGCGCCTGGTGCGACCCCTCCGTCGCCGCGGTGGTGTGCGCCCGCGGCGGCTACGGCGCCGCCCGCATCGTCGACCTCCTCGACTGGGCAGCGGTGCGCGCCGCCGGCCCCAAGGTCTTCGTCGGATTCAGCGACGTCACCGCCCTGCACGAGGCCCTCGCCGTCCGGGCCGGGTTCGCCACCCTGCACGCACCGATGCCGGCCACCGCCGACTTCCTCGCCCCCACCGGGGCCGGGGACCGCGCCCGCGAGCACCTGCGGACCACCCTGTTCGCCCCGCAGGAGGTGCGCACCCCCGCCACGGGGCGCGCGCTGTTCCCCGGCCGGGCCGAGGGCACCACCCTCGGCGGCTGCCTCTCGGTGCTCGCCGCCGACCTCGGCTCCCCCCACGCCCGCCCCGGGGCCCGCGGCGGGCTGTTGTGCCTGGAGGACGTGGGGGAGGAGCCCTACCGGCTGGACCGCTACCTGACCCAACTGCTGCGCGCCGGCTGGCTGGACGGGGTCGCCGGAGTCCTGCTCGGCTCCTGGCGCGACTGCGGCCCCGCGGAGGCGGTCCGTGCCGTGTTCGCCGACCGGCTCGGCCCGCTGCGGGTGCCGGTGCTGGAGGAGTGCGGCTTCGGCCACGCCCCGGGGGCCCGCACCCTGCCGCTCGGCGCGCCGGCCGTCCTCGACGCCGACGCGGGCACCCTGACCCTCGGCGCCCCCGCCCTGGGCTGACCGTCCGCGTCCACCCGCTCGCCCGGTGTCGCCGGCCCTCCGGTTCGCCGTGCGGAGCGGCCGGTGGCTGCCCATGCTGGTGGGGAGGCCCGGACACGGCGAAGGGTGGGCACCATGAGCTCCAGAACGACCACGACCAAGTCCCGGAGCACGGTCGGCGAACTGGCCACGCCCGGCCGGATCGTCGTCATCGTGCTCGCGATCCTGGCCCTGATCTTCATCTTCGAGAACACCCAGGACACCGAGATCAGGCTGCTGATCCCCGAGGTCACCATGCCGCTCTGGCTGGCCCTGCTGGCCATGTGGATCATCGGGGCGCTCTGCGGGGCGTACTTCCTGCGCCGCCGCGGCCGCCGCTGACCGCTGCCGGCGTCGGCGCCCGCCGGGGGCCTACCCGGCGTCCTGACCCCCGCCCGCCCCCCGGTCCGCGTACTCGAACACCGAACCGTCCGGGTGCAGCGCGATCAGGTTGCGCCCGGCGGGGGTGTCCACGGGCCCCGCCAGGACCTTCGCCCCGGACGCGCCGAGCACCGCTGCCGTCTCGTGCACGTCCCGCACGGCGATGGTCGCGGCCACCCGGCGCAACAGGTCCAACTCCTCGGCCGGACCGCTCATCAACAGGAAGCAGCCGACCGCGGCCACCGACACCCCGCCGCGTTCGAAGCGTTGTGCCGGACGGCCGGTCAACCGCTCGTAGAACGACACCGAGGACGTCAGGTCGGTGACGCAGATGCGCAGTGTGGTTCCCAGGATCTCCATGCGGGCGAGCCTAGTTGGCCACCGCGCGGCAGGTGATCGGTTCCTCCGAAGGGCGTTCCGGCCGGCCCCGGGCAGTACCCCGATCGGTTGGTCCTCGCCCGGGCCCCGCGCGCCGCCGGCTCGAAGATGTCGTCCCGGGCCCGCCGCGGGGAAGGGTGGCACCATGACCGATCCGCGATACCTGTACGCCGTGTGCCGTCCTTGGAGCGCACCGCTCCAAGCCGAACTGCGGGGCGTCGCCGGGGCGCCGGCCCGGGAGGTGCGGCACGGCTCCCTCGTCGCGGTCGTCAGTGCCGTGCCCGCCCGGGCCTTCGCCGGCGAGTCGCTCCGTGCCCACCTGGCCGACCCGCAGTGGTACGCGGGCGTCGTCCGCGCCCACGAGGCGGTGCTCTCCGCGCTCGCGACGGTCACCACCCCGCTGCCGGTGCGCCCCGGGGCGGTGTTCCCGGACGACAGCGCCGTCCGGGTGCTGCTGGCCGCGGACGGGGACCGGCTGGCCCGCACCCTGGACCGGCTCGCGGGGCGGGTCGAGTGGACGGTGACGGTGACCGGGGAACCCGGTGCGGCGGACGACCGGCCGCCCCCCGGCGGCGCACCGGAGGGTGCGGTGCGGGAGGTGCACGAGCGGTTGACCGCGCTGGCCGACGAGTGGCGCCTCGATCCGCCGGACCGGCACGGCGCGCCGCCCCCGTCGCAGGGCCCGGTGTTGCTGCGCGCCGCCTATCTGGTGCCCCGCACCCTCAGCGAGGAGTTCGTGGAGACCGTCGACCGGTACGGTGCGGGGCGCCCCGCACCGACGGCCTCGCTGTCGGGACCGTGGGCGCCCCGTTCCTTCACGCCCGCTCCGTACGGCGGCGACTGACCCGCCGGACGGTGGGGGGCGGTCACGCCCGGCAGAGCAGTTCGCCGTGCAGCACGGCGAACCAGCCGTCGGGTGCCGCGCTCCACTGCCGCCACGCCTCGGCCACCCGCTGGAGTCCGGCCCGGTCGGCGTGGCCGCCGGCCAGGGCCCGGTCGGCGTAGGAGGAGGCCACCGTGCGGTCCGCCCAGAGCCCGCCCCACCAGGCCCGTTCCTCCTCGGTGGCGAAGCACCAGGTGTCGGCGGTCGCGGTGACCTCGGTGAATCCGGCCGCCAACGCCCAGGACCTGAGCCGCCGTCCGGCGTCCGGTTCGCCGCCGCCGGCCCGGGCCACCCGCTCGTACAGGTCCAGCCAGTCGTCCAGGCCGGGCACCCGCGGGTGCCAGACCATGGCGGCGTAGTCGGCGTCCCGCACGGCCACCAGACCGCCCGGTCGGGTCACCCGTCGCATCTCGGCCAGGGCCCGGACGGGGTCGCCGACGTGCTGGAGCACCTGGTGGGCGTGGACGACGTCGAAGGAGTCGTCCGGGAAGTCGAGGTCCTGGACGTCGGCGACGACGAAGTCCGTGTTGGTCAGGCCGCGTTCGGCGGCCGTGGCCCGGGCCCGGGCCACGATCCCGGGGGCCCGGTCCACCCCCGTGACGTGTCCCTCCGGTACCAGGGCGGCCAGGTCGGCGGTGATGGTCCCGGGGCCGCAGCCGACGTCCAGGACCGTCAGGCCCGGGGTCAGCGAACCGATGAGGTAGCCGGCGGAGTTGGCGGCGGTGCGCCAGGTGTGCGAACGCAGCACGGACTCGTGGTGGCCGTGCGTGTAGACGGCGGTGTCCTTCGACATCGTGTTCCCCTGTCCCGGTGTCCCCCGGCCCGGACGGCGGTCCCGGCCCTCCCGCGTCGACCACGGCCCGGGCCCGCCCGACGCGGGTCGCGGCGCGGCTCGGGACGGTCCGGACCGCCGCTCCACGGCACCCCGGACCGTCCCTCCGACCGTACGCCCCCGATCGCATCCTGAGACAGGACGTCTTGAATGGTGAGACGTCAGGTTACAGGGTGAGCGGTCGGTACACCGTCAGCGCCTCGTGCAGCTTGTCGACCCGCAGCACCGGACCGCACGGCCCGATCTCCCCGTCGAACGCCAGCCGGGTCCCCGGGGCGATCCCCTCCACCCGCACCCGCAGCCGGCGCACCGCTGCGTGGAACGGCGACCGGGACAGCGGCCCCGCCAGGGCCGCCCCGAGCAGGCGCACGCCCGGCCAGCGCCCGCCGTGCACCGCCCGCACGTCCAGCAACCCGTCCGCCAGGTCCACCCGCCGCCCCGCGGTCAGCCCCATCCGGCCGTAGGTGCAGTTCCCCGCGAACAACAGCCACAGCGCCCGTCGCCGGCCGTCCACCACCGCCCGCAGCGGCCGGCTCCGCCGGCGCACGTGCACGGCCGCCACCACGTCCGCCAGCCGCCCGCCGATCCGCCCCGACCACCGTTCCCGCTCGTGCACCAACTCCGGGTACACCCCCAGGCTGAACGTGTTGAGGAAGATCCCCGACGTCCCCTCCGGTCCCGAGCGGAAGCGCCCCACGTCCACCGCCACCGCCTCCCCGCGCTCCACCGCCCGCACCAGGTCCTGCGGGTCCTCGACCCCCAGGTCGTAGGTGAAGTGGTTGAGCGTGCCGCCCGGCAGCACCGCCAGCGGCAGACCGTGCCGCAGCGCGGTGGCCGCCGCCGTGTTCACCGTCCCGTCCCCGCCGCACGCCCCCAGCGCCACCGCGCGCTGCGCCGCCGCCTCCAACTCCCGCGCCAGATCGGGGCCCGTGGTCTCCACGACCTCCATCAACGGCAGCGCCTCGCGCAAGGCCCGCACCCGGTCCGGGGTGCCCGCGCCGGCGTTGACGACCATCACCAGCCCCCGCCCGCCGGGCAGCGCGGGCGTGTCCACCAGCGGGCGCCCCGGCGACGGCAACTGGTCGCGGGTCGGCACCAGGCCCCGCACCGCGAAGGCCGCCCCCACCCCGAGGGCTGCCCCCGCCAGCACGTCCGCCGGGTAGTGCACCCCCGTGTAGACCCGGGAGAAGGCCACCGAGAAGGCGATCGGCGCCACCACCGCACCCCACCCCCGGGACTCCAGGGCCACCCCTGCCGCGAACGCGGCAGCCGAGGCCGCGTGCCCCGAGGGGAACGAGGTCGTGATCGGCTGCCGCTTCAGCCGCCGCACCACCGGCACGGCGTCCAGCACCGGCCGGGCCCGGCGCACCGAACGCTTGCCCAGGGTGTTGATCGTCGCCGAGGCCACCGCCAGCGAGGCCATCCCCCGCACCGCGCCCCGGCGGGCCCGCCGCGAGCGGGTCAGCACCAGGCCCGCCGCGACCGCACCCCACAGCAACCCGTGGTTGGCGCTGCGGCTCAGCCGGGGCAGCACCCGGTCGCCGTACGGCCAGTGGTGGTCGGCGACCGACTCGAACAACCGGGTGTCCACCGTCGCCAGTCGGTCCTTGAACGAGGGCGGCACCGGGGGCTCGCCCGTCGCCCTCCGCAGCCGCTCGTACGCCGCGCGACCGGCGCGGCGCACCCCCAGTGGGACCGGGCGGAACCCGAACCCTTCGTGATCAACCTGGTCAGGACGCATGGGGCTCGTCTACCCGCTCCGGCCCCGCCGATCCCGGAACGTGGCGAAAAGCATTTGGTCCCCCGCCGCCCGCCCCGGAGAATGCGACCCCATGGGACACCTCGAAGCCGCGCACCTCGCCTACGACCTCCCGGACGGCAGACCGCTGCTCGGCGACGTCTCGTTCCGGGTCGGCGAGGGGGCGGCCGTGGCACTGGTCGGACCCAACGGGGCCGGCAAGACCACGCTGCTGCGGCTGATCTCCGGCGAGCTGAAACCGCACGGCGGCACCGTCACGGTGAACGGCGGCCTCGGGGTGATGCGCCAGTTCATCGGCTCCGTGCGCGACGAGACCACCGTCCGTGACCTGCTGGTGTCGGTCGCCGAGCCCCGCATCCGGGCCGCCGCCCGAGCGGTGGACCGTGCGGAGCACGCGATCATGACCGTCGACGACGAGGCCGCCCAGCTCCAGTACGCCCAGGCCCTCGCCGACTGGGCCGAGGTGCGCGGCTACGAGGCCGAGACGCTCTGGGACGTGTGCACGGTGGCGGCGCTCGGCGTCCCCTACGAACGTGCCCAGTGGCGCGAGGTGCGCACCCTCAGCGGCGGCGAACAGAAGCGACTGGTCCTGGAGGCCCTGCTGCGCGGCACCGACGAGGTGCTGCTGCTGGACGAGCCCGACAACTACCTCGACGTGCCCGGCAAGCGCTGGCTGGAGGAGCAACTGCGGGAGACCCGGAAGACGGTCCTGTTCGTCTCCCACGACCGGGAACTGCTCGCCCGCGCCGCCGACCGCATCGTCAGCGTGGAGCCCGGGCCCGCCGGGGCCGACGCCTGGGTGCACGGCGCCGGCTTCGCCACCTTCCACGAGGCCCGCAAGGAGCGCTTCGCCCGGTTCGAGGAACTGCGGCGCCGCTGGGACGAGAAGCACGCCCAGCTGAAGAAGCTGGTGCTCAACCTGCGCCAGGCCGCCGAGATCAGCCACGAGCTGGCCTCCCGCTACAAGGCGGCCCAGACCCGGCTGCGCAAGTTCGAGGAGGCCGGGCCGCCGCCCGAGCCGCCCCGTGAGCAGGACATCCGGATGCGGCTGCGCGGCGGCCGTACCGGAGTGCGTGCGATCACCTGCGAGGGCCTGGAGCTGAGCGGGCTGATGAAGCCGTTCGACCTGGAGGTCTTCTACGGCGAGCGGGTCGCCGTCCTCGGCTCCAACGGCTCCGGCAAGTCGCACTTCCTCCGGCTGCTGGCCGGCGGGGAGGTCGCCCACCAGGGCCTGTGGAAACTGGGGGCCCGGGTGGTCCCGGGACACTTCGCCCAGACCCACGCCCACCCCGAGCTGGCCGGACGCACCCTGTTGGACATCCTGTGGCGCGAACACGCCCGGGACCGCGGGGCGGCCTCGTCCCTGCTGCGCCGCTACGAGCTGACCGCCCAGGCCGAACAGTCCTTCGACCGGCTCTCGGGCGGGCAGCAGGCCCGCTTCCAGATCCTGCTGCTGGAGCTGGCCGGGGCCACCGCGCTGCTCCTCGACGAGCCCACAGACAACCTCGACCTGGAGTCGGCGGACGCCCTCCAGGAGGGCTTGGAGGCCTTCGACGGCACGGTGCTCGCGGTCACCCACGACCGCTGGTTCGCGCGCGGCTTCGACCGGTTCCTGGTGTTCGGCAGCGACGGGCGGGTCCGCGAGACCCCGGAACCCGTCTGGGACGAACGCCGGGTCACCCGCGCCCGCTGACCCGAGCACGCCCGCCCCGCCCGACAGGCGGGGCGGGCGTCCAGCGGGGAGAGTGGGAGGAGGACGCACACGATCCGAGCGGGGTGGTGCACCATGACCGGAGTCGAACCCGCGCGGCTGGACGACCAGCAGCTCATGCGGGAACTGGAGACCATCCACCGCACCCGCCACGACACCCTGCTGCACGGCTCCAACGACGCGCTGCGGATGCACAACGCCAGGATGGCCGAACTGGAGGGCGAGTACCTGCGCCGCCACCCGCGCCGACCGGTGGCCTCCGGCCGGACCCGGGAGGGGGCACGCGAGCGCACCCCCCTGGCCGGCCCCGGCTGACCCCGCGCGCCCTACCGCCTCGGAACCCCGTCCCGGCCCCCGGCCGGACCGGCGCCCTCCGGCTCGGTGCCGCAGAACTCGGCGTTCAAGGGGGCCTCCAGCCCCTTCGAGGTCCAGTCGCTGTTGAGGTTGTAGGCCAGGGAGTGCTTCCCGTCCTCGGTGGCCATCGCCACGGTGACCGACCCCATCCAGCCCCCGGTGTGGCCCCAGACCGTGCCGCAGGCCGTCCGCATCTTCTCCAGGCCCAGCCCGTACCCGGTCCCCGGGTCCGACTCGTCCGGCACCAGCGTCTTCATCGCCTCCAACTGCCGGGCGGGCAACAGCTCACCGCCGAGCAGCGCCCCGAGGAACCGGTTCAGGTCCCCGGCACTGGAGATCATGTCGCCTTCCGCCCACGACTGGCTGCCGTTCTGGAGGGTCACGTCGTAGACCTTCGTCGCGTTCGGGTCCGGCGACAGGACCGAGTACGAGCGGCTGCTGGGCCGCGGCAGCCCCAGGGTGTTGCCCGGCATCACGGTGCCGCGCAGCTTCAGGGGCTTGATGATCCGCTCCCGCACCTCCCGCTCGTAGGAACGGCCGCCCGCCTTCTCCATGACCAGTGCGGCCAGCACGTAGTTGGTGTTCGAGTAGCTTTGGCGGGCACCGGGCGGGCCGGTGGGCGCGTGCCGCATCGCCACCGCCACGGCCACCTCGGGGGCGCGGTCCAGGAAACGGTTCTTCAGGTAGTTCGGCGCGAACATGTAGTCCCGCATGTAGTCCTCGTCGCTGAGGTAGTCGAACACCCCGCTGGTGTGGTTGAGGAGCTGACGGACGGTGATGTTCCGTCCGTCGTGCCCGTTGCCGCGCACCAGCCCCGGGAGCCACCGCTCCACCGTGTCGTCGAGGTCCAGCTTGCCCTCGGCCTCCTGCTGGAGCAGCACCGTCGCCACGAACGTCTTGGTGATGCTGGCGATCCGGAACCGGTCGTTCTTGCCGTGAGGGGCTCCCGTCCGCACGTCGCCGACGCCGGCGGCGCCCTTCCACACCCCGTGCCCCTTCCGTGCCTGGCCGGTGACGCCGTACGCCCCGTTCGCCACCACCCGCTCGAAGGCGCGTTGGGTCGCCCCGCGCTCCGCGACACCTCCCCCCGCCCCCTGCGCCGCTGCCGGAACCGTGCACACGCTCGCCACGACCGCCGCCGCGATGCCCACCGCAGCCGCCCGCGCCGCACGTCTCGTCGTCATTCCCCGCTCCTTCGGTCCCGGGCCCGTCCCGGTCGTCGAAGATGACTCCGACCGGTGCCACGGGGTTGACTCCCGCGTGGTGAAGGGTCGTTGACCCCGTCCCCGGTTGCCTGGCCGCCCGCCCGCGGACCGCCGCCCCGCACCCCTCGGCCCCCGTCCGGTCGCGGACGCCCCCCAACGACGGAACCCTGAGTACCAGAGCGCCGGGCACCGGCCGGGTGCCCGACCCACGGCGGAGGTGCCCATGCGGTGGACGGACGAGGCGGTCGGCGCCGGCTCGCCCACCGGACACGGCGCGCTCCGCCACGCCCCGCCCCGGCCCGGCACCGGACGCCCCGAGCCGCCCGGGACCGGCCGGGCCCTGGCCGGGGCCGCGCCCGGCGCCGAACCGCTCGGCGGCGGCCCCGCCCTGCGGGCCGCCGCCTGCGGCTACTGGGCGCGGCGGGGCCTGGCCACCGCCCGGGAACAGGTCGTCGCCGCCCCGGGGGGCGCCCCGCTGCTGCTCGCCCTCGCCGCCGCCCTCGGCGGGGACCTGCTCCTGCCGCGGCCCTGCCCGGCCTGGTGGCTGCCCCAGGCCCCGTTGCTGGGCCGGACCGCGCACCCGGTGGCGACCCCCGCCGAGTGCGGCGGGGTGCCCGACCCGTACGCGCTGTGGGAGACGGTGCGGCGGATCCGGGACGAGGGCGGTGACCCCCGGCTGCTGGTCCTGGCCGTGGTGGACGACCCCACCGGCACCGCGGCCCCGCCCGAACTGCTCCACCAGGCGGTGGCGGCCGCCACCGAGGCGGGCCTGCACGTCGTCAGCGACGAGACCTGGCGGGACACCGTCCACCCCGTCCCCGCCGGCCGGGCCCCGGTGCTGGCCGGACCGGCCGGAATGCTGCCCGCGGAGGTGACCGTGCTTACCGACCTGGCCGGAGCACTGCTGCCCGGCGGCTGGCCGGTGGCCGTGGCCCGGTTCCCGGCCACCGACCGGGGAGCCGTGCTCCACGACGAGGTGCTGGACGTCCTCGCCGGCACCGGTGCCGTCCTCGCCGCCCCGGTGGCCGCGGCCGGAGCGCACGCCCTCGCCGAACCCGAGGAGGTGGTCGCCCAGGCCGTCGACGCCGCCCGGGTGCACGGCCGACTGGCCGCCGCCCTGCACGGGGTGCTCCGCACCGCCGGCGCCCTCGCGCTGCCGCCGTGCGGCGGACGGCAGCTGTACGCGGACCTCGGTCCGCTGGGGGAGGCGCTCGCCGCCCGCGGCGTCGGCGACGCCCAGGAGCTGGAGGACCACCTCACCGGGCTGCTGGGCTTCCCGGTCCCCGGCGGCCACCGCTTCGGCGACGACCCCGCCGCGCTCCGGGTCCGCTTGGACACGGCGGCGTTCCTGGGCGCCACCGCCCCCGAGCGGACCGCCTCGCTCACCGCCGCGGACCCGCTGGACGTGCCCGCCGTACGGGACGCGGTGACGATGTTCGCGGCCGTCCTGGACGGCCTGCGCGCCGATGCCCGCCGCGCCGACGCCCAGCGAAGGGAGCGCCCCCGATGACCCGTCACCGCTCCGAGCCCCCGCGCACGGCGACCCCCGGCCCGGGCGGCCCCCCGGCTCCGCCCGGCGCCCACCGGGCCGGTGCCGCCCCGCCGGGCGGGACCACGACGGCGCCGCCTCCGGCCGCACCCCGGCCCCCGGCAGACCTCCCCGCGTCCGCGCCCCGCCGGCTGTGGCCGAAGTCCTTCGCCGATCGGCTCACCTCGCCGCTGCCCGGGCCCGGCGCCCTCGCCCGGCTGGCCCGCGAGGGCGCCCTGCGGCCCCGCCCGGACGGGCTGCGGGACGTACCCCGACTGCCGTTCGCCCCGGGGCCGCTGCCCCGCGTCGACGCCCGCACCCTCGCCGTCACCTGGGCGGGGCACGCGAGTTGGGTGGTGCGGATCGGCGGGCTGACCGTCCTCACCGACCCCGTGTGGTCCCGTCGCATCCTGGGCACCCCCGCCCGGGTCACCCCGGTCGGCGTGGCCTGGGAAGCGCTCCCGCCCGTGGACGCGGTCCTCATCAGCCACAACCACTACGACCACCTGGACGCCCCCACCCTGCGCCGGCTGCCCCGGGACACCCCCGTCCTCGTCCCGGCCGGCCTCGGCCGCTGGTTCCACCGGCGCCGCTTCGAACAGATCACCGAACTCGACTGGTGGCAGGGCACCACCCTGGGCGGCGTCCGCATCGACTTCGTCCCCGCCCACCACTGGTCCAAGCGCACCCTGCTCGACACCTGCCGCAGCCTGTGGGGCGGCTGGGTGCTCACCGACGCCCACGGGCAGCGGCTGTACTTCGCCGGCGACACCGGGTACGGCCACTGGTTCGACCGGATCGGCCGCCGCTACCCCGGCATCGACCTGGCCCTGCTGCCGATCGGCGCCTACGCCCCGCGCTGGTGGCTGAGGGACGTGCACTGCGACCCGGAGGAGGCCGTCCGGGCCGTGCGGGACCTCGGCGCCCGTCGCATGGCCCCCATGCACTGGGGCACCTTCCTGCTCTCCGCCGAACCCGTGCTGGAGCCCCTCCACCGGGTCCGGGCCGCCTGGCGGACCGCCGGACTCGACCGCGCGGACCTGTGGGACCTGCCGGTCGGCGGCTCACGGCTGCTGCCCGCCCCCGCCTGACCGTCCGCCGCCCGTCAGCCGGACGCCCCGGGGGCCCGGTGGCCGCGCAGCCGCCGCCACACCGCCGGCACCGCGCTCAGCAGCAGCGTCAGACCCACCGCGGTGGCGACGCCCTCCCAGGGCTCCGCGAACAACGCCCCGCCGAGGATGCCGATCAACTGGTAGGTCACCGCCCAGGCCAGGGCGGCCGGCACGGCGCCCCGGGCGAACCGGTGCACCGGCCACTCGGCCAGCAGACAGGCCAGCATCACCGGAATCCGCCCGGCCGGCACCAGCCGGGACAGCACCAGCACCGCCACCCCGTGGTCCTGGAGCCCCTGCTGGGCCCGGGCCAACCGGTCCGCGGGGGCGTGCGCCCGGATCGCCCCGAGCCAGCGCGAGCCGCCCCGCGACCGGAGCCCCCGCTGCCCCAACCAGTACAGGGTCACGTCCCCGACGAGCGCCGCCAACGAGGCCACCACGAACACCAGGAGCAGGGCGAACGGCGCGGTCTGGTGGAACGCGACCACCGCCGCCGAACTCACCAACGCGCCCGTCGGCACCACCGGCACCAACGCCCCGATCAGCACCAGCAGGAACAGCGACGGATATCCGAGTGCCTGCTGGGTGGACTCGTGCGGCACCGCCGAGGCGGCCAACCAGTTCACCGGCCGACCTCCGGCCGCACGCTCTCGCCGTGCCCCAACAGGTGCACCGCCACGCCCGGCGCCCGTGCCGCGACCGACCGCACGAACTCGTCACCGGGGGAGTGGAACTCGTGCGGGCGCACCCCGTCCATCCCGATCGGCCAGTAGGTGCCGTAGTGCACCGGCACCGCGCTGCGCGGGGCCAGCCGGGCCGCCGCCTCCGCCGCCCGGCCCGCGTCCAGGTGCCCGTGGCCCAGGAACGGGCCCCAGCCGCCGACCGGCAGCAGCGCCACGTCCACCGGCCCCACCTCGGCCGCCATGCCCTCGAACAGTCCGGTGTCCCCCGCGAAGTACGTTCGTGCCTGGCCGCTCACCACGAAGCCCAGGGCGGGCGAGCGCCGCGGACCCACCGGCAGCCGCCGTCCGTCGTGCGCCGCGGAGACCGCACGCACCGACAGGTCCCCGTGCGCGAGCTCCTCGCCCGGCGCGACCTCGGTGATCCGCGCCCCGGTGAGCCGGCGCAGCGCGGGCACCGCCCGCAGGGCGCCGCGCGGCACCACGACCCGGGTGCCCGAGGGGAGCGCCGCCAGCGAGGGCACGTGCAGGTGATCGGCGTGCAGATGCGAGACGAGGACCAGATCGGCCGCCCGCGCGCGCCCCGGCGGCACGGCGCCCCGGCGGCGCCGCAGGTGGGCCAGCCGCCGCGCGAACAGCGGGTCGGTGAGCACGCGGGTCCCCGAATCCTCCACCGTGCAGGTGGCGTGCCCCCACCAGGTGATCTCCACCGGCACCGGTTTTCCTCCTCCGCGCGACTCCCCCCGAGCCTACGGGCAGCGGTAGGGTCGACGCCCGAACGATGACGTGAGGGGCTCGCATGGACAGCGACGGCAACGGCGACGGCGGCGTTGACGACGGCGACACGGGCGGCGCGGTACGGGTCGCGGCGATCGCGAGCCTGACCCCGCTGGAAGAACTGGACGCCGACCCGTTCCTGGTGGACTCGCGCAGCCAGTACGCCATGTGCGCCCGCTGGGCCGCCGCGCAGGGCTACGTGATCACCCGCGAGCTCCTGGTGCACGCCCTCCGGTTCGACCACCGCGCCCTGTGGACCGACGTCGACGACGGCCAGGTCGACCTGTTCGTGGCGCCCAGTCGCCGGGTGCTGGAGCGCGCCCTGCGCTCCGTGGAGGAGTTCACCGCCGAATGCGCCCGGCGCGGGGTGCGGGTGGAGACGGTGGGCTCCGAGGAACCGGCGTACGACGCGGAGATGAAGGCCCGGGTGCACCGCAGGCTGTCGATGCCCACCGCGGGGTACGACGGACGCTGACCGGTCGTCCCCCTGCCCTACGGTCCGCTCCGGCGCGTACGGGCGTGCGCCCCGGAGCGGAAGGCGGGCGCACGGGTGCCCGGGGCGCGGTCCCGACCTGCGACGCCTCCGGGCGCCGGGCGACGTCACCCCGGGGTGTGCGAGGGTGGACGGGGAAGCGGATGCGTGAGGCGGGTGGACGTCGGGTGGCCACGGGACGATGGCGGCGGATCGGCAGTGCCGCATGGCGCTCGGTCACCGTGTGGGCGGTCAGCACGCTCACCATGCTCGTCCTCGCCGGCATCCTGCCCGACTTCCGCCTCCAGTCGGCCGACGGCGACAGCGCCACCCGCATCGCCGTCACCGCAGCCCTCGGTGCCGGAGCGTTCGGCCTGCTCAGCGCCCTGGTCTGGCCGCTGCTGGTGCGGGCCCTGCTGCTGGTGCCGGCGCTGGTGCTCGGGCTGCTGGTGTTCTTCCTGAACGGTTCCCTGCTCCTGCTCGCGATGCGCCTCAACCCGGCCGGCCGGGGCGAGGTCGCGCCCGAGACCGCGGTGGTCGTCGCCGCGGTGATGTCCGCCGTGGCCTCGGCGACCGGCGCGGCCCTCGCGGTCCGCGACGACGACGCCTACCGGCGCCGCCTCTCCCGGCTGGCGGCCCGCCGGCGCGCCCGTACCGACAGGTGCCCGGGCACCCCCGGCACCGTGTTCATCCAACTCGACGGCGTGGGCCACGACGTCCTGGTGCACGCCGTCGACCACGGGCTGATGCCCACCGTCGCGGCCTGGCTCGGCGTCCCCGACCCGGCCGACGGGCCCGGGGCCCCGACGGGCACCGCCACCCACGGGCTGGTCCCCTGGCGCACCGACTGGTCCAGTCAGACCGGGGCCAGCCAACTCGGCATCCTGCACGGCAGCAACCACGACGTCCCCGCCTTCCGCTGGTACGAGAAGGACACCCGCGAGGTGGTGGTGTGCAACCGCCCCACCAGCGCCGCCGAACTGCAACGGCGCGCCGTCGCCCGCACCGGCGGCCCCGGGCTGCTCGCCCTCGACGGGGCCAGCCGGGGCAACCTGTTCAGCGGCGGCGCCGACCAACTCGCCCTGGTGCTCTCGGTCTCCGCCCGACGCGGCCGGGAGAACCGGTCCCGCGCCGGGTACTTCGCGTACTTCAGCGACCCGGCCAACGCGGTCCGCACCGCCCTCTCCTTCGTCGCGGAGGTGTCCCGCGAGATCACCCAGTCCACCCGGTCCCGGCTGCGGCACGACCGCCCGCGGGTGTCCCGCGGCGGCCTCTACCCCCTGGTGCGGGCCTTCGCTACGGTCGTGGAACGCGACGTCGTGGTGGCCGCGGTCCTCGGTGACATGCTCGCCGGCCGCGGCGCCGTCTACGCCGACCTGGTCGCCTACGACGAGGTCGCCCACCACTCCGGCCCCCGCAGCGGCGACACCGAGCGCGTCCTCACCCGGCTGGACCGCTCACTGGCCCTGCTGGCGCAGGTCGCCGAACACGCACCCCGCCCCTACCGCATCGTGGTCCTCTCCGACCACGGCCAGAGCCCCGGGGAAACGTTCCTCGGCCGCTACGGCCTCAGCCTCGGCAACCTCGTCCGCGCCGGCTGCGGACTACCGGTACCGCGGCGGGCGCACCGCACCCACAGCGGCGCCGAAGCCCGGGCCGCGGTCCGGGCCGCCCTGCACCGCCCCGTCGAGGAGCCCTCCTCCGTACCGGACGCCCCGACACCCCGCGCTGAGCCCCTGGTCCTGGCCTCCGGCAACCTCGGCCTGGTGTCCTTCCCCGACGTGCCGCACCGGATGACCCGTCAGGAGATCGACCGCCGCCACCCCGCCCTGCTGTCCACCCTCGCCAACCACCCCGGCATCGGCTTCCTCCTCGTCGCCGACGAGGAGCACGGCGGGGTGGTGCTGGGCGCCCGCGGCCTCGCGGTCCCGCTCACCGAACTCGACCGCACCCCCGGCCCGCTCGCCGACTTCGGTCCGGGCGCCGCCGACGCGGTCCGGCGCACCCACGCCTTCCCGCACGTCGCCGACATCATGGTGAACTCCTGGTACGACCCGCAGAGCGGCGAGGTCCTCGCCTTCGAGGAACAGATCGGCTCGCACGGCGGACTCGGCGGCGACCAGAACCGTCCGTTCCTGCTCCACCCCCTCGACCTGCCCGATCCCCGGACGGACGGCGCGGAACTCGTCGGCGCGGAGCACCTGCACCGGGTGTTCCGCACCTGGCTCGCCGAGACCGAAGGCCCCCAGATACCGCTCACCGCCACCCGTACCGTCCGCACGCCCCCCACCGCCGTCCCCCCGAAGGAGCCCGACCGGGGAGGTCACCCGAGCCGGACGGCCGGCAGCGGCTCCACGTCGAACGGGCGGACGCCCAGGGCCTCCTCGGACCGGGCGCGCACCAGCGGCAGCGCCTCGTAGAGGTCCGCACCGAGACGGTGCAGGGTGTCGGAGCGGCGCGACTCCCAGACGGGGAACTCCCCCTCGGCGGTGCGCGACGCGGTCTCCCAGAGCAGCACGTCGCCGTTCTCGCTCCGGGCGAAGACCTCCAGCGAGCCGGGCAGGGCCCAGCGGCCGTCCGGTTCCACCATCCAGTCGAAGCCCTCGTGCTCGCCCTCGCGGTACGCCGCCCGGAAACGCTCCGTGAGCTCCGCGCCGCGCCCCTGCCAGCCGTCGGCGTACCCGGCGAGCACCGGCGGATGGACCAGCCACAGACCGAAGGCGCGCCCCCACCCGGCGCGGCGGACGAACGCGCGGTACGAGGGCGGGAACCCACCGCCGTCCGCGAAGCGGTACCCGTCGAGGACGTCGAAGTCGACGTGCCCCAGCGCGGGCGTGCCCCGCACGCGCAGTCCGACCACGGCTCCACCGTCCATGCGGGGAGCCTACCGAGGGCCCGGCCGGGCCCGGTCGGTGGCTTCCGGACGCCGCGCGAAATGCAGCTGCACCGGCAGGACCCGCCCGGCACACTGGTGGCTCCGGTCGGTGCTCCCTCCACCGGCCCGCCCCCGTCCCCACCCGCTGGAGCCGCCGAGTGCAGTCCGCCGTCACCGTCACCCCCTCCCGGATCCCCGAACTGCTGCTGGGCCTCGCGACCGTGCGGCCGGTGTTCCTCTGGGGCGCGCCCGGCATCGGAAAGTCCTCCCTGGTACGGCAGTTCGCGGACTCGCTCGGCCTGGAGTGCGTGAGCCTGCTCGGCACCCAGCTCGCCCCCGAGGACCTGATCGGCGTTCCCCAGATCCGTGACGGACGGTCCGTGTTCTGCCCGCCCGAGACCATTGCCCGCGACGAGCCGTACTGCCTCTTCCTCGACGAGCTGAACGCCTCCACGCCCGATGTGCAGAAGGCGTTCTACTCGCTGATCCTCGACCGTCGCATCGGCAGTTACGAACTGCCCGAAGGGTCCCTGGTGATCGGTGCCGGCAACCGCGCCACCGACAACGCGCTCGCCCGACCGATGGCCTCCGCGCTCCTCAACCGGCTGACCCACGTCCACCTCCGGGCCTCCGCGACCGACTGGCTGACCTGGGCCGCCGGCCACGACATCCACCCCTGGGTCCTCGACCACCTCACCGACCGACCCGACCACCTGTGGTCCACCCCGCCCAAGACCGAGGAGCCGTTCTCCACGCCCCGCTCCTGGCACATGCTCTCCGACGCCCTGCACTCCTTCGGGCCGGGCATCGACGAGGACACCGTGCAGATCGTCGCCCACGGCACGCTCTCCCCGGCGCACGCCGTCGCCTTCTGCGGCTACGTGAAGATCGTGCGGCACGCCTACGGCATCGAGGCCATCATCAAGGGCGACGCCTCCTGGCCCCGCGGCCGGGGCGACCGGGACCTGCTCTACTACCTCGCCGAGGCGTTCCGGGGCCGGCTCATCAAGGAGCTGCCCGCCGACCGGGAGCACGTGTCGCCGACGGTCCGCCAGACCGCCTACCGGGCCAAGTCCCTCCTGGTCCAACTCGCGGAGATCTCCGTGGAGGTCGCCCAGACCGTCATCGCCGACGACGCGGCCGGCCAACCGGTCCTGCCCGCCTGGTTCCTCATCGAGGCGGTACGCGACATGCCCCGTCTGGTGGAGGCCCGGCGGTGAGCCGCCGCGGCCCGGCCCGCCGGTACCCGAAGGCCAGCGACCCGGCTGCCGAGGCGTTCGCCACCGGGCTGCGCAGCGCCCTCGCCAACCCCGCGCTGGCCGCCCTGGAACCCCGGGTGTGCCGCACCAAGAAGTGCTGCGACTGCCCCCGCGAGGGGCTGTGCCGCATCGACTCCACGGGCGTGCTGCACGTCAACCCCACCCGCCGGGCCGAACCCGACGCCTGGGCCTGGGCGGTCGCCCACTGCGTCATCCACCTGGGATTCGGTCACGTCCCGGCGGCGACCGGAGTGCGGATCCAGCCGGACCGGTTCGACACCGCCGCCCGCTGCACCGTGGTCAGCCGCTTCCAGGAGACGTTCCCCTGCGGGCGCGCCCCCGAGGACCTGCCCGCGCACTGGCCCGGCGGCGACGAGGAGCAACTCGCCGCCCGCTGGCGCCGCGACGGTCTGCCGCCCGCCCACGAACGCTGCGGCACCGCAGGCGCTTCCCCCGACCAGATCCTGGTGCCCTGGCCCGAGGAACCGTGCCAGCCGAATCCCCCCGACTGGCGGGAAGCGTTCGCCCGGGAACTCACCCGCGGCGTCTCCCTGGCGATGGACGTGGCCGGCGGGCGCCGGGCCTCCGCCGACGCCGAAGCGCCGGCGCTGCACCCCTGGGACCTGGCGCTGAACTGGTTCGTCTCCTCCTACCCCCTGCTCGGCGGGATCGCCGCCGGGATGACCGTCGTCGCCGATGCCGGGGTGGCCCGCAGCCACGACATCGCGATCGCCGCCGTCCATCCGGAGGCGGGCGAGATCTACGTCAACCCCCTCGCCCACCTCACCGAGGAGGAGTGGCGGTTCGTCCTGGCCCACGAGATGCTGCACGCCGCGCTCCGCCACGGCGAACGGCTCGGCGGCCGGGACCCGTACCTCTTCAACGTCGCGGCGGACTACGTCGTCAACGGGTGGCTCCACGCGATGGACGTCGGCCGGATGCCCGAGGGACTGCTGCACGACGCCGCCCTGGCCGACCTGTCGGTCGAGGAGGTGTACGACCGGATCACCGTCGACCTGCGCCGGATGCGCCGGCTGGGCACCCTGCGCGGCAAGGGGCGCGGCGACATCCTCGGGGAGCCGCCGGCCCGCTCCGCCGGCGTCTACGTCGACCTCGACGAGTTCTACCGCCGCGGCCTGGTCCAGGGCTTCGACCTGCACGGGTACCAGGACCGGGGGCTGTTGCCCGCGGGGCTGGTGGAGGAGATCCGGGCGCTCAGCCACCCACCGCTGCCCTGGGACGCCCGGTTGGCCCGCTGGTTCGACGCCCAGGTCCCCCGTCCCGAGTCGCTGCGCAGCTTCGCCCGGCCCTCCCGACGACAGGCGTCGACCCCGGACATCCCGCGCGCCGGACGCTGGTTCCCGCCCGAGGAGGTGGCCCGCTGCACCTTCGGCGTGGTCCTGGACACCTCCGGCTCGATGCCGAGGGAACTGCTCGGCAAGGCGCTGGGCGCCATCGCCTCCTACGCAGCCGCCCGCGACGTGCCCGCGGCCCGGGTGGTGTTCTGCGACGCCGCCCCCCACGACGCCGGGTACCTCCCCGTCGAGGAGATCGCCGGCCGGGTCCGGGTCACCGGCCGCGGCGGGACCGTGCTCCAGCCCGCGGTCGACCTGCTGGCCCGCGCCGAGGACTTCCCGCCCGGTGCTCCGCTGTTGGTCATCACCGACGGCGACTGCGACGTGCTGCGCATCCGCCGCGAACACGCCTACCTGGTCCCCCAGGGCGCAGGGCTCCCGTTCCACGCCCGGGGGCCGGTGTTCCGGGTGCACTGAGCGGGTGGGCGCGCGCGCCCACCCCGGAGTGTGATCGGATGGGGGGCGACGGTCCCCGTCGACGGGGACCCGGCCGTACGTCAGGAAAGGGCACTCACGTGGCAACCACGCGCTCCGCGCACACCGTTTGGGAAGGCAACCTCCTCCAGGGCAACGGTGTCGTCACCTTCGACTCCTCCGGCATCGGCGAGCAGCCGGTGTCCTGGCCGTCCCGCGCCGAGCAGGCCAACGGCAAGACCAGCCCCGAGGAACTGATCGCCGCCGCGCACTCCAGCTGCTTCTCGATGGCGCTGTCGCACGGCCTGGCCGGCGCGGGTACCCCGTCGACCAAGCTGGTCACCTCGGCCGACGTGACCTTCCAGCCGGGCGAGGGCATCACCGGCATCCACCTCACCGTCGAGGGGACCGTTCCGGGCGTCGACGAGGAGACCTTCGTCGCCGCCGCCGAGAACGCCAAGGCCAACTGCCCCGTCAGCCAGGCCCTCACCGGTACGACGATCACGCTGTCGGCGAAGCTGGTCTGATCCGCCGGCGTTCCGGAGCGGCCGCTCCGGATGTGCCCGGGCCTGGGCCGGTCGTCGTGCTGACGGCGGCGTGCCCAGGCCCGGTCCGCCTATGGGGTGGAGCGGTGCCCCGGCCCCGCGGGGACCACGGTCACGTGCGCTCCTCGTCTTCCTGGGACACCAGCCGTGCCCCGGCGATCACGAGTTCCCGAGCCAGGGCCCTGCGGACCCCGGGCAGCGTCGCCAGCCTCTGTTCGGAGGGGACCAGGCAGAGCAGCCGCACGTCAAGGGCCTCCGAAGTCCGCACGGCCAGCAACAGCCGTCCCCAGGCCGGACGGTTGTAGTCCAGGAGCGCGTGGGCGCCCAGGTCGACGAACTCTCCCCGCACCCGCCAGCCCCGGTCGGAGGCGTACTCACGGGCGCTCTTCACACGTGCCAGACACAGTGCGGAAGCGGGCGAGTTGGCGCTGCGGTCGTACAGGAAGACCACGGTGAACGGCGGACTCGGCGGCTCTGCGCTCCGTGTGGGCGTCGTGGTTGCAGTGACCTCGGCCGTGACGGGTTCGACGCGTGGCCCCGTGATGTTTCCGGGCATGATGGAGACACCCTTCCAAGGGTCGGGGAGCGGCGGAACTGCTGGCAGGCGTACGCCGCTCCTTGTTGTTTGCACACAAGCACAGTCCGTAAGGGCTAGCCGTATTCAGATTGGAGATCTTGCTCGCGCATGTCAACAGGGCTAGCCTTAAAGAGTGGACATGAGGCGGTGCGAAGGAGGTGAGCGTGGTGATCGGGTACAAGGAACTCTCCGATGAGCTGCGACGACGCATCGACTCCGGGGAGTTCGGGCCGGGCGACAAGCTCCCCAAGATCACGGAACTCATGGAGGAGTACGGGCTGGCCCGTCAGACCGTGCGGGGAGCCATCGGCGAACTCGCCGACGAGGGGCTGGTGGTCGCGATCCGCAAGGCCGGGACGATCGTCCGACACCGGACGCCCGTCGTCATCCCGCTGAACCGCTACCGGCGCGCCATGGCACCCGGCAATGCGGGTGGGCCGTGGGAGACCGCCACCGCCGCGCAGGGGCTCGACGGCTCCATGCAACTGGTCAGGGTCGAGCGGGTTCCCGCGGACGCGGAACTGGGGGAACTGTTGAACGCCCGGGGCGGGCCACTGGTGTACCGCCTCCGCCACGCGGTGATCCGGCCCGACGACGTGGTGCAGATCCAGCACGCCTGGTACCCCGTCGACCTGGCCGAGGCCGCGGGCATCGCCACCTCGGACAAGGTCCGGGGCGGTGTCTACCGGGCCCTCGCCGCCGCCGGGTTCGCTCCGGTCAGCATCAGCGAGACGGTGACGGCCCGCACGCCCACCACCGAGGAGGCCGCTCGACTCCGCATCGGTGGCAAGGTCTCGGTACTGATGGTGGAACGCCTGACCCGGGGTGAGGGCGGGCGGGTCCTCGAAGTCCTGCGGACCGTCGCACCCGCGGACCGGGTCAAGCTCAGCTATGACGACCTTCCCTTGGACCCGGGCTCTTGAGGGCGGAGCCGGTCCGGGCCCGCTGTGTGGTGCCGTGCCCCCTGTTCGGGGCACCGCACCACCCGGGCCCGCGGGGGGCTCAGGCGAGGGCGAAGCCGGCGTAGCCGTCGCGGGCGACCGCGTCGCAGCGCTCGCGGTAGACGTCGGCCCCGCCGGTGTAGGCGAGGAAGCCGCGGGCCTTCCCGGGGACGTTCGCCCCCGTGTACCAGGACTCCGCGGCCGGGTAGAGGGTGCGGTCCGCGACCTCGGCGGCGTGCCGGACCCACTCCCGTTCGGCCGTCCCGGTCGCCTCGATCTCGGTCCAGCCGCCGTCCCGCAGGAACCGGAGGCAGTCCGTGATCCACTCCACGTGCTGCTCGATGGAGACCGCCATGTTGGTGAGCACCGAGGGGCTGAGCGGCCCGGTCACCGTGAACAGGTTGGGGAATCCGGCCGCGGCGAGCCCCAGGTAGGTGAGCGGGCCGTGCGCCCACTTCTCGCGCAGGGTCACCCCGTCCCGTCCGACCAGGTCGATGCCGGTCAGGGCGCCCGTCATGGCGTCGAAACCGGTCGCCAGCACCAGGACGTCCGCGGGGAACTCCTCCTCCTCGGTGCGCAGCCCCTTGGCCGTGACCTCCACCAACGGGGTGCGCCGCAGGTCGACCAGGCGCACGTGCGGCTGGTTGAACGTCGTGTAGTAGCCGGTGTCCAGACAGGGCCGCTTGGTGCCGAAGGGGTAGGTGCGCGGCGAGAGCAGTTCGGCGGTGGCCGGGTCGGTGACGGTCGCCCGGATCTTGCCGCGGACGAACTCGGCGACCGTCTCGTTCGCCGTCCGGTCCACCAACAGGTCGGTGTAGGAGCGCAACAGGGCGCTGAGGACGCCCTCGGACCAGGCGGCCTCGTACCGTTCGACGCGCTCCGCCGCCGACGCCTCCAGCGCCGACCGGGTGGGCATCGGGAGCACCGAGCCGCCCTTGCTGCGGCGCTGTGCGTCCCGGAACGCCGGGTACTCCGCCTTGCGCGCGGTGACCTCTGGTCCGCTCAGCGGCCGGTTGAGGGCGGGGAGTGCGTAGACCGGGGTGCGTTGGAACACGGCCAGGGCGGCGGCCCGGCGGGCGATCAGCGGGATGCACTGCACCCCCGAGGACCCGGTGCCGATGACCGCGACCCGGCGGTCGTCGAGGTCCGCACCGGTGCGCGGCCAGCGCGCGGTGTGGTGCACGGGGCCCGCGAAGGCATCGAGTCCCGGCACCTCCGGGTCCTTGGGCACGGTGGAACAGCCCGAGGCCATGATCAGGAACCGGGTGGTGACCCGCTCGCCGGTGTCCGTCGACACCTCCCACCAGCGGTGGCGCTCGTCGTAGACGGCGCGGGTGACGCGGGTGCCCAGGGTGAGGTGCGGGCGCAGCCCGAACCGGTCGGCCACATGGCGCAGGTAGCGCAGGATCTCGGGCTGGGTGGCGTACCTCTCGGACCAGACCCACTCCTGGTCCAGTTCGGGGGAGAAGGAGTAGGAGTACGTCATCGACTCGATGTCGCACCGGGCCCCGGGGTAGCGGTTCCAGTACCAGGTGCCGCCGACGTCGTCCCCCGCTTCGAACACCCTGGTCCGCAACCCCAGTTCCCGCAGTCTGAGCAATTGGTACAGCCCGGACATCCCGGCCCCGACGACGACGGCGTCGGTTTCCGGGGCGGGTGCGTCGGGGATGCGGGCTGCGGCGGCGGGCATGGGGGCTCCTGGGCAGGGTGGATCGCCGCGGAACCGCCATTCCGCACACGGGGACGCGTCGATGCTGCTCCAGTGGCGGCACGGCGCGCCACCGGCCGGCGGGGAACGGCCGGATCACCCACCCCGCATCGGCCGGTTCTCGCCGTCGTCTCGGTGCACCAGAACGCGAGGCCGAAGAGGAGTCCGGTCATGCGGAGGCCGCCTCGCGCCGTTGCGCGGCGGCAGGGTCCGGCGGGGAGCCCCCCGCCCGCAGCACGGCCAGGCCGGCGAGCAGGGTGCCCGCGACCAGGGCGGCACCCAGGGCGAGGGTGACGGCGTCGGGGCGCAGCAGCGGTTGTCCGCGCAGTGCCTGCCAGGTCACCAGGGCCAGCAGCCCCGCGTAACCGCCCGAAGCGGTGAGCACGAGGCGTACCCGTACCCTCTCCGTGCCGAGCCGGGGCAGGTGCGGGGCGAGCGCGGCGAGGACGAGCAGCAGCAGGGGCAGCACCTGGAGGGCGTGCATGCCGACGAAGTGGGGGATGCGCAGGTCGCCGCCGGTGGTGGACCACCCGGTGAGCGGCATCGAGGGGCCGCCGTCGGGCACGCCCACGCTGTGCGCGCCGACCACGTCCAACGGGCCGTCGCCCATCGCGGCCCGCTGGGCGGCGGTGGGTTGGGCCATCAGGAATCCCACTCCCGCGCCGGCGAGTGCGATCACCGAGCCGAGGCGCAGCGCCCAGGCGGAGGCGCGGTCGGCGAGCCGGGAACGGAACAGCAGGACGGCGATGACCAGGGCGGCCGTCCACAGCACCGCGACGCTGAGGCCCATGACGTCGTAGAGGGCGGAGTCGAAGGCGGTCTCGTGGTTGAAGTGGCTGCGCCGGCCGCGGAACACCTGGCCGATGATGAGGACCATCTCGACGGTGCCGGTGAGGGTGATGACCGTGCCGGCCCACCAAGCCGCCCTGCGGGCGCGGGTGACGAGCGAGAGCATCCAGGCCAACGACAGTGCGTACGCCAGCAACGAGACCGAGAACTTGAAGGGCTTGAACCAGATGGGCGAGCCCACCAGGGTGCGGTCGTCGAGGAGCAGGCCCACAGCGGAGAGCAGACCCGTCGCGACCATCAGGGCGGCGAAGAGCATCAACGGTCGATGCCAGGAACGCCAGGAAGACATGGAGACCCCCGTTCCATTATGGATAGCAGAACTATCTGCTTTCTGTTGTGCACTATCTAGGATGGGGACCGTTAGACGCAAGGGCGAGGAAGGGCGAGCGGGGTCGTGCGCATCGGCGAGTTGAGCCGCAGCACCGGGGTCCCGGTGCCGACGATCAAGTACTACGTGCGGGAGGGCCTGCTGCCGGCCGGTGAGCTGACCCACCGCAACCAGGCGACCTACGGCGAGTCCCACCAGCACCGACTACGGCTGATCCGTGCCCTGCTGGACGTCGGGGGCCTGCGGGTCGCCGTGATCCGGGAGGTGCTGGCCGCGGTCGACGACTCCGGCCGCTCGCTGCACAGCGTGCTGGGCGCCGCCTCCGACGTGCTGATCCGCCCGACGCCGGCGCAGGGGTCCGCGGAGACGGAGCCCGAGAGGGACGAGGTGCTGACGGCGGCTCGTGCCCGGGCGCTCGAACTGATCGCCCGTCGGGGCTGGCGGGTGCAGCAGACCTGTCCGGGCGTCGAGGCGCTGGCCGTGGCGCTCGCGGCGCTGGACGGGGTCGGACTCGACGGGTTCGCGGTGGTGCTCGACGACTACGCCGAGGCCGCGGAGGCGGTGGCGCGGGCGGACCTCGACTTCGTGTCGGGCCGGCGCACCCTCGACGAGGTGGTGGAGGGCGTCATCGTCGGGACGGTGGTGGGGGAGGCCATGTTCGCCGCGCTGCGGCACCTCGCCCAGGTGGACCGTTCGGCCCGGATGCACGGGGCGGGAGCCGCCGGGCCGAGCACGGAGCCGGCGGTCGACGGGGGCTGAACCCGCCCGGGCCCTACCCGGGGTGGTGCCGGGCGGCGCCGGCCTCGCACCGCTCGGCCGCATCGAGCGCCTCGACCGGGAAGGGGTCCTCGTCCTTGGTCAGGGACCGGTAGTGGTCGCGGGCGTCCCGCAGGATCTCCCGGGTGCGGTCCGTGGAGGCGGCCTGCGCCGACATGTGGTCGAGGACCTCCAGGTGGTTGGCCACCTCGATGGGGGAGTCCAGGTACAGCGCCCCGGTCAGGAACTCGCAGTAGACCATGTCCGGCAACTCCGGCTGGGTGAACCGGAACAGCGAGAACGGCCCGTACGTCCCCGGATGGGGCCCCTCCGCGAACTCCGCCACCTGGAGCGTGAGCCGGGGCGCGTGGGCGGCGGTGACCAGCCGGTCCATCTGCTCGGCCATCACCTCGGCGCTGGCGACCGGGCGGCGGAGCACCGTCTCGTCCATGATGATCCACAGGTGTGGGGCCTCGGGCTTGGCCAACAGCTGTTGCCGGTCGAGACGCAGGGCGACGTGGCGCTCCACCTCTTCGGGATGGGAGTGGCCGATGGTGCCCGCGGTCATCACCTCGCGGGCGTAGCGATCGGTCTGGAGGATGCCCGGCACGAAGTGCGGTTCGTACGACCGGATGAGCCGGGCCTCCGCTTCCAGGCTCACGTACAGGCTGAACCACTCGGGAAGCACGTCGTGGTACCGCTGCCACCACCCCGGCCGGTTGGCGTCCTCGACCAGGGAGAGGAAGGCTTCCGTCTCCTCGGCGGACGCTCCGTACAGCGGCAGCAGGATGTGGACGTACGGCACCTTCAGCGCCACCTCGGCGGTCTCCATCCGCCGGACGGTGGCCGCGGTGACCCGCAGTTCGCCCGCGGCCTCCTCGCGGCTCAGGCCCTTGGCCTCCCGCAGATCCTTCAGCCGCTTGCCGAGGACGACCTGTCCCACGGTCGGCGCGGCACGCCGTTCGCTCATGTCACGCCTCCCCACCTGCCGAACACGTGAGCAGTGTGTCATGTCGCGGCTACGGGGCGGGGCCGCTCCGCCGTTCGCAGAGGAAGTTACGTTCCGGTCACGGGTTCGGTGCGGGGTGGGAACCGGGCGTTAGGGGAAGAGAACCGGCGGCGCCGGAGGCTCCTTCGTGGTGGATGTCACACGGGGTTCCTCGGGCGGCGAGCAGGGGCCCGTCACGGTGACGCTCCGTCAGAATTCCAGTGACCGAAGGTAGTCGGCGGTGCTCCGATCTGCGGGGACGAAGGTCTCGATGGCGAGCTCCGCGACGGTCACGTCCATCGGGGTGTTGAAGGTGGCGATGGACGACACGAACGAGAGCAGGCGGCCCTCGTGCTCCAACTGCATCGGCAGCGCGAAGTACGGTGCCCCGGAGTTCTCCGTCGCCTTCCTACCCGGGTCGAGCACCGGATAGGCCGCGACCTCCTCGTAGAGTTCCCGGGCCGCGGGTGAACGGTCGAGCGCGATCTGGCGGGCCATCTGCTCCAGCAGGTGCCCCCGCCACTCGGCCAGGTTCCGGATGCGCCGCGCGAGACCCTCCGGGTGCAAGGTCAGCCGCATCGCGTTCATCGGCGGGGCCAACAGGTGTTCGGGGATCCCCGCCAGCAGCATCGTGATGCCCCGGTTCGCCGCGACCACCCGGTACGTCCCGTCGACCACCAGCGCCGGATACGGTTCGTAGCCGCGCAGCAACTGCTCCAGGGCCTCGCGCAGCTCGCCCATCGCCGGGTCGTCCATCGACGTCTCCGGGAACCGGGGCGCGTAACCGGCGGCCAACAACAGGGCGTTGCGCTCGCGCACGGGGACGTCCAGGTGATCGGCGAGCCGGAGGATCAACTCCTCGCTGGGACGGGACCGCCCCGTCTCCACGAAGCTGATGTGCCGCGCCGACGAGTCCGCACGCAAGGCCAGTTCGAGCTGGCTGAGCCGCCGTCGCTCGCGCCAGTCGCGCAGCAGCGGTCCCACGCTCCGCGTCCCCTCGGGGAGGGCGGGGCTCCTGCGGGCGGGTCGGTGGACGGCCGCGGCCGGGGTGCTCATGCCCCCGACCGTAATCGACCCGTGCGTCCGGTGTGGAACCCCCGGAGCGCCCGCCGGGCCCCGTCCCGCCGTCGCGCCCCGCACGCGGCGGGAACAACCGGGGCGAAAGGGGGCGAGTCGGTTGCGTCCGGTTCCGGCGCCCCGCCCCGCCTGGCGTGAATCCGCCAAGCGACCGCAGGGCATCGACCGTCCGGTTTGCCGGACCGGCAACGCCACTGGCCCTCGACACCCGGGCCGCGCACCCTGACCGGAGCGGCGCCGCCCGGCGCGCCGCCCCGCACACGGAAGGCGACCCCATGGCGCACACCCCGCACCAGCACGGCCCGCAGGCCCCCCACGGACACCACCACGGGTCGGGTCAGCACGCCATGGACTGGACCGAGATGGGCCCCTACCTCGAACAGGAGGGCGAGGTGATGGCGCCGCTGTACCGGGACGTCGCCCACTGGCTCGCCGCCTCCCGCCCGGCCCCCGGGCGGATCCTCGACGTGGGCAGCGGCCCCGGAGTCGTCTCCTGCCTGCTCGCCGAGGCGTTCCAGGAGGCCGAGGTCACCGCCGTGGACCCCGAGGAGTACCTCCTCGGCCGGGCCGTTGAACGGGCCGCCCGCGCCGGAGTGGCCGACCGGGTCCGCACCCACCGGGCCGAACTCCCGGACGGACTCGACGCCCTGGACCCCGCCGACCTGGTGTGGCTCGGCAACTCCCTGCACCACGTGGGGGACCAACGGGCCGCGCTCACCGCCGTCGCCCGGCGGGTCGCCCCCGGCGGGGTCGTCGCCCTCCTGGAGGGCGGCCTGCCCACCCGCGTGCTGCCCCGTGACATCGGCTTCGGCCGCCCGGGCCTCCAGGCCCGGATCGACGCCGCCGAACAGGACCACTTCACGGCGATGCGCACCGAACTGCCCGGCACCGTGCGCGAGACCGAGGACTGGTCCGCCCTGCTGGCCGCGGCCGGGCTGCGACCCACCGGGAGCAAGACCTTCCTGCTGGACCGCACCGCGCCGCTGACCGACCACGAACGCGACTACGTCATCGCCGCCGTCGGCCGCCGCCGGGGGTCGCTCGGCGATGTCCTCGACCCGGCCGACCTCGCCGCCTTGGACCGGCTCCTCGCCCCCGAGGCCGACGAGGGGCTCGCCCGACGCCCCGACGTCTTCCTGCTCACGGCGCGGACCGTGCACACGGCCGTCGCCGACCCGGCCTGAGCGGGGTGGCCGGAGCCGCGGGCCCACCGCGGCTCCGGCCACCCGGGGCGCGTCCGCCGGTCAGGTCACGTTGAAGCCGGCCGGGTCCGGGCCCAGCCGGCGGTTCTCGTTCAGGGCACTGATCGCGGCGAGGTCCTCGGTGTCCAGTTCGAAGCCGTACACATCGATGTTCTCGACGATCCGGGACGGCGTCACCGACTTCGGGATCACCACGTTCCCCAGCTGGACGTGCCAGCGCAGCACCACCTGCGCCGGCGTGCGCCCGTGCTTCTGCGCGATGGCCACGATCGCCGGCACCTCCAACAGGCCCTTGCCCTGGCCGAGCGGCGACCACGCCTCCGTCGCGATGCCCTGCTGGGCGTGGAACTCGCGGGCCTCCCGCTGCTGGAGCCGGGGATGCAACTCGATCTGGTTGACGGCCGGGATGATCGACGTGGCCTCGATCAACCGCTCCAGGTGCTCCCGGAGGAAGTTCGACACCCCGATGGACGTGGCGCGCCCCTCCGCGTGGATCTTCTCGAACGCCCGGTAGGTGTCGACCGCCTTGCCCAGCGCCGGCGCGGGCCAGTGGATCAGGTACAGGTCCACGCGGTCCAGGCCCAACCGGGCGAGGGAGGCGTCGAAGGCGCGCATCGTGGCGTCGTACCCCTGGTCGCTGTTCCACAGCTTGGTGGTGACGAACAGCTCCTCGCGGGGCAGGCCCGAGGCCGCGAGCGCCCGCCCGGTGCCCGTCTCGTTCTCGTAGACGGCGGCGGTGTCCACGCTGCGGTAGCCGGCCTCCAGGGCCGTGGCCACGGCCCGCTCCGCCTCGGCGTCCGGGACCTGCCAGACGCCGAACCCCAGCTGGGGCATCTCGACGCCGTTGTTCAGGATGACCGGGGGGACCTTGCTGCTCACGGGAATACGATCCTTCGCGTCGTGGGGTCAAGCCGCTGGAGTGCACACGGAGCACACCTCCATCGTGAACGATCGGGTGCGCCCGCGCATTCCGTCCCGCGTGCGACGCGCCCCTCACACCCGGTACAGCGCCGCCACCTCCGTCGCATAGGTCCGCTCGATCTCCTCGCGCCTGAGCTTGCCGGAGGGCGTCAGCAGACCGTGCTCCTCCGTGAACCGGTGCGCGAGGATGCGGAAGGTGCGGATCGACTCGGCCCGGGACACCACGGTGTTCGCGGTGACCACCGCCCGCCGCACCTCCGCCTCCAACTCCGGGTCCCGCACCAACCGGGCCACCCCGGGTGCCTCCTGGCCCCGCATGTGCAACCAGTGCGCCACGGCCTCGGCGTCCAGGGTGATCAGCGCCGCCACGTACGGGCGGTCGTTCCCCACCACCAGGCACTGCGCCACCAGCGGATGGCTGCGCACCCGCTCCTCCAACCGGGCCGGGGACACGCTCGTGCCGCCCGAGGTCACCAGGAGGTCCTTCTTCCGGCCCGTGATCGTCAGATGGCCCTCCACGTCGAGCACCCCGAGGTCCCCGGTGGCCAGCCAGCCCTCGTGCAGCACCGCATCGGTGGCCTTCGCGTCGTCCAGGTAGCCGGCGAAGACGTGCGGGCCGTGCAACCAGACCTCACCGTCCGCCGCGATGTGCACGCTCGTGCCGGGGATCGGCGGCCCCACCGTCCCGCAGCGCACCCGCCCGAACTGGTTGCCGGTGGCCGCCCCGGCCGTCTCCGTCAGCCCGTACCCCTCGTACACGGCGATGCCGGCGCCGGTGAAGAACAACCCGAGCTCCCGGCTCATCGGCGACCCCCCGGACATCGCGCACCGGGCCCGGCCACCCAGCGTCCGACGCAGCCGGGCGTACACCAGCCGGTCGTACATCCGGTGCCGTGCCCGCAGGGTCGCGGACGGGCCGGGGCCGGTGCCGAACGCCCGGTCCTCCAGGGCCTCCGCGTACTGCACGGCCGTCTCCACCGCCTTCTCGAAGACGCTTCCCCTGCCCTCCCGCTCGGCCTGCCGCCGTGCCGTGTCGAGCACCCGCTCCAACAGGTGCGGCACCACCAGCAACAGCGTCGGCCGGAAGGTGCCCAGCCCCGCTTCCAGGGCCGTGGCGGTCAACTCCGGCTGGTGCCCCAGCCGCAGCTTCCAACGGACCGCCGCGACCTGCGCCGTCCTGGCGAAGACATGGGCCAGGGGGAGGAACAACAGGGTCGAAGCGGTCTCGCCGCGCCGCGGGCGGAAGGCATCCCGCCACCGGTGGTAGAGCGTGTCCGCCTCGAACATCAGGTTCCCGTGGGTGAGCACGCAGCCCCGTGGTCGACCCGTGGCGCCCGAGGTGTACACGACCGTCGCCACCGACCCGGGGCCCACCCGTCCGCGCTCCCGGTGGACCAGTTCCTCCTCGACGTGCCGCCCCGCCTCGGTGAGCTCCCACTGCGCGCCCGCGTCGAGCTGCCACAACCGCTGCAATCCGGGCAAGCGGTCGATCACGGTGGCCACGGTCATCGCGTGGTCCTCGTGCTCCACCACCGCGGCGCTCACCTGCGCCTCGTGCAGCACCCACAGCACCTGCTCCGCCGAGGAGGTCGGATAGACCGGGACCACCTCCGCGCCGAGGGTCCACAGCGCGAAGTCGAACAGCGTCCACTCGTAGCGGGTCCGCGACATGATCGCGACCCGGCTCCCGGCGCGCACCCCCTGCGCGAACAACCCCTTGGCCAGCGCCCACACCTCGTCCCGGAACTCCGCCGCGGTGACGTCGCGCCAGACGCCCGGCGCCACCTCGCGGGCCAGGACGACCCGCCGGGGGTCGAGCCGGGCGTGCTCGTAGACGGTGTCCGCGAGCCCGCCCGCGAGCGACTGCGGGACGTGCGACAACGGTGGGCTGGTGAACTCGCGCAAATGTGCTCCTCGTGCCGGCTCTCCCACGGCGCCGCAGACCGTACCCCACCCGGTCGCGCGGCGGGAGGGGGACGGCGAACCCCCGTGGTGGGGGTGACCGGACGCCCGTCCGGTCACCCCCACCACGGGGAACCTCCACCCGGCATCCTCGCGACCGCGCGGCTCGGACACCGCGATCTGCACCGAATCGCCACCGGCTCCGCCGGATCACCACGGCCTCCACGCGGGCCGCCCGTACCGGGCGCGCGGTACCGTCCGGATCCCGCGCCGACCCCCTCAGCGCCCCGTGGACCCCGGGTCGTCCAGGACCAGCCGGTGGTCGTGGCTGTAGACGTTCATCGACGCCCCGCGCAGGAAGCCGACCAGGGTGACCCCCGTCTCGACCGCGAGGTCCACCGCCAGGGACGAGGGCGCGGAGACCGCGGCGAGCACCGGCACGCCCGCCATCACCGCCTTCTGCACCAACTCGAACGAGGCCCGCCCCGACACCAGCAGCACCCCCCGCGACAAGGGCAGGGCGCCGGACTGCAAGGCCCGCCCCACGACCTTGTCGACGGCGTTGTGCCGCCCCACGTCCTCCTGGACGTCCAGGAGGTCCCCGCCCTCGTCGAACAGGGCCGCCGCGTGCAGACCCCCCGTCCGGTCGAAGACCCGCTGGGCGTCGCGCAACCGCTCCGGCAACGCCGACAGCACCTCGGGCGCCAGTCGCACCGGCGGCTCGTCCGCCACCGGCCACCGCGTCCGCGTCCGCACCGCGTCCAGGCTCGCCTTGCCGCACAGCCCGCAGGACGACGTGGTGTAGACGTTCCGCTCCAGCCGGATGTCCGGCACCGGCACCCCGGGGGCGAGCCGGACGTCCACCACGTTGTAGGCGTTGCCGTCGTCGGGGGAGGCGCCCGCACAGTACGCGATGGTCCGCACCTCGTCCGCGGCGGCGAGCACCCCCTCGCTCACCAGGAACCCGGCGGCGAGCGCGAAGTCCGCGCCCGGGGTGCGCATGGTGATGGCCAGAGCCTTCCCGTTCAGTCGGATCTCCAGCGGCTCCTCGGCGACCAGGCTGTCCGGGCGGCGGTCCGCCCGCCCGTCCCGCACCCGGAGCACCCGTCGGCGCTCGGTGACGCGTCCCATGTGTGTCCGTCCCGATCCTGTCCGTAGCGGCCGGTGTGCGCCGGTGGGCGCACCGGCCGCCCATTCTCGCGCACCACACACTCGGCGGGCCTGGGCGCATGACCGGAGCCAACAACGCCCACGCTCGAATCCTGTCGCTTTAGTCGTCCGCCTACTGACGAGTCGGTCAGCAGACTGGCAAATCCGTGATCTCACCGGAACCCGAGGGGGACCCTTGCACGGCACGCGCATCGCGGCGCTCGGCCACTACCAACCGTCCGGTGTCCTCACCAACGAGGACCTGGCCGGGATGGTGGACACCAGCGACGAGTGGATCACGTCACGAGTCGGCATCCGCACCCGGCACATCGCCGGGCCCGAGGAGCCCGTGGACGAGCTGGCCGCGCACGCCGGAGCCAAGGCCCTGGCCACGGCCGGGATCACCCCTTCGGACATCGACCTGGTGGTGGTCGCCACCTCCACCGCGATCGACCGCTCCCCGAGCACGGCGGCCCGGGTCGCCGCCCGCCTGGGCATGCCCGGCCCTGCGGTCCTCGACCTCAACGTCGTCTGCGCCGGGTTCACCCACGCCCTGGCCACCGCCGACCACACCCTGCGGGCCGGCGCCGCGACCCGGGCACTGGTCATCGGCGCCGACAAGATGACCCAGATCGCCGACTGGACCGACCGCACCACCTGCGTCCTGGTCGGCGACGGGGCCGGCGCCGCCGTGGTGGAGACCTGCGCCCCCGGGGAGGAACCGGGCATCGGGCCGGTGCTGTGGGGCTCGGTCCCGGAGATGGGTCACGCGGTGCGGATCGAGGGCACCCCGCCGGTCTTCGCCCAGGAGGGGCAGAGCGTCTACCGCTGGGCCACCACCCGGCTCCCTCCGCTGGCCCGCCAGGCGTGCGAACGCGCGGGCGTCGCCCCCGCGGACCTGGCCGCGGTCGTCCTCCACCAGGCGAACCTGCGGATCATCGAGCCGTTGGCCGAGCGGATCGGCGCGGTGAACGCGGTGGTCGCCCGCGACGTGGTCGACTCCGGCAACACCTCGGCGGCCAGCATCCCGCTGGCCTTCGCCAAGCTCGTCGAACGCGGCGAGATCCCCTCCGGGGCCCCCGTCCTCCTCTTCGGCTTCGGCGGCAACCTGTCCTACGGCGGCCAGGTCGTCCGCTGCCCCTGACCCCCGCCACCCCCACCGGACGCGCCGCCGGAACCGGGCGGCCCCGCCCCGCCCCGAGCTGCCCGTTCCCCGTGCGCGTCACCCCGTGTCAGTGGCCGTCGACGGACCGTCACCCACCCCGCCGGCCTGCGGATACGTGGGTGAAAGGCACTCGGAAACCTTGGTATTGTTGTCCATGTCGCCGCGGGGAAGCCCGCGAAACACCACACCAGTCCGGGTGGCGGAATGGCAGACGCGCTAGCTTGAGGTGCTAGTGCCCTTTATCGGGCGTGGGGGTTCAAGTCCCCCCTCGGACACCAGCAGAAACCCCAGTTCACCTGGGGTTTTTCTGTTTCTCCGGCTGTGGCGTGACCAACCACGTGACCAACAGCCGAGCGAATCCCCAGGTCAGACCAGGGATGACAGGCCGAGTCGGCCCGCTCCGGAGGCGGCCAGTCGGCGCGCTCCGTCCTTACGTGAGTGCCCGTACCGGGCCATGGTGTAGCCCGGCGAGTGCCGGACGTTGGCGAAGACCTCTACGGGGTTCTCCCCGGCCTCCAGGTCGTTCGTGACCTTGCTGTGCCGCCAGTCGTGGATGCGGAAGTCCTCGGGAGGTGGAGCCGGGTGCGCAGGGTGCGCCAGCGCGCCGCAACCTTCTCGGGGTCCTGCGGTCCGCCCGCCTCGCCCCGGTACAGCTTGAAGCCGTCGCGGGCGAAGACGAGATCACTGTCCGCCCACGCGGAGCCGAGCCGTTCTCGCTCCGCGTTCTGGCGTTCCCTCTGCCACTTCAGGACGTTCATCACGGACTGGTCCACGTAGATGACGGCGTTGTCGTCGCCGTCCTTGGTGAGCTTGCGCAGCCGATAGGTATTGCCCTCCTCGACCACGACCCAACCCAGTTCGATGGACCCCGCATCCCAGTTGATGAGGGACCACTTCATGCCGAGTGCCTCACTGCGGCGCACGCCGGTAGCGGCGTACAGGGTCCACAGCGGGGCGTCCCGCAGACAGTGGTGGGTCAGGCCCCCGTCACAGGCCCGGTTGCCACACCGTCCCCAGGAACCGGGTCGTCTGACCGTCGTCCAGCGTCGGATACCTCGACTCCTGCGCCCGGATCTGCCGGGCGGTGGGAGGGTGCGCCGTCGCGGCGGGGTTGACGGGTATCAGCTTGGGCACCGCCGCCCCCAACGCGCCGGACAGGATGTTGTGCACGTGGCGCACCGACTTGGCCCCGAGCGGCTTGCCCTTGTTGGTCGGGCACGGGGTCGTTTCCAGCAGCCGGTACAGGTCGTCAAGGGTGTCGTCGGTGACCTCGCACAGCTTCACGCCGCCGATGTGCGGCTTGATGTGCAGGCGGACCTTCGTCTCGTAACCGGCCATGGTCGTTCCCTCCTTCCTGTGGTTGCTCAGCCACTTGTCCAGCCAGTCACCGAGTTTCATGTCCGAGCGGGCGGCGACTTTGCCTGCCTCGTAGTCGGTGATCCAGACCCGGAGTGCTCTCTCCGCCGCCGTCTTGTTCTTGTATTCCCGGCCTATCCAGTGGCGCTCCCGCTTCCCTGTCGCCTCGCTACCACACGGGGCGCTTCGCCCTCGTGCCCGCCTTGAAGGCAGAACTCACCGTGAAGACCCCGGCCGACAGGCAGCCTGGCAAAGCGTGGACACAGGGCGCACCCGTGACACAGGCGCCCGGAGGGAAGCCGGGCGCAGCGATCCGGCTCGGCTACGCCCGGTGCTCCACGGTGGGTCAGGAACTCCAGTCCCAGTTGGACGCCCTTGCCGGTGCGCAGTGCACCCGCGTGTTCTCCGAGAAGATCAGTACCCGCGTGAAGGAGCGGCCGGAGTTGGAGAAGGCTCTCGCCCTCGCGCGGGAGATCCAGGCAGGCCGCACCCGGGCAAGCCGTCATCCTCACCGTGGTCGAGATGAAGCGACTCGCCCGCAACGCGGCAGAGCTGATGTCCCTGTCCGCCACCCTCCAAGCAGACGGCATCCAACTGAACTCCTCTCCGGCCCCCTCCCGGGTGTGTACGACCCGAACGGGGCGGGCGCCATCGTCTTCGCCGTACTCGCTGTCAGCGCGGAAGTCGAGCGAGAGGGCATCCGGGAGAAGACCTTGGAAGGTCTTGATGCTGCAGCCCGCAAGCGCAACCACGGGGGACGCCCCACCGTCGTGGACGACGACAAGCTAGCCGCAGCCCGCGCCCGGCACGCCAAGGGAGAGAGCGTCACCGTCATCGCCAAGGCCCTGGGGGATCTCCCGAGCCACCCTTACCGGCACATCGGTGAGAGCGCCTGAGACAGGCGCACAGGGGCGCAGTCAGGCGCTCACCTCGGAGTGCACAGGAACGGGCGGGCGCACTCCGGTGAGCGCCTCCGCTCGGGCAACCAGGCGGGGCGCAAGGTCCGGGTACCAGCCACGCGCTACGGCTTGCAGCATCTCGGCCAAGGCGGCGAGTTCGCCGATTCGGCCGGCGGGGGTGTCGAGTGTCGGCGCGAATTCCTTGCGGATGCGGGCGGCTACGTCAGGGACAAGCAGGCTGTTGGCGCAGAGGAGTCCCACGTCGTAGCCGAACGGCACGAGGCCCCATCGCTCCCAGTCCAGCAGGCACAGGGGCGCGGTGGTGAGGTTGCCCCAGTGCAGGTCACCGTGACCGGTCACCCGCTTTACCCTGGCAGGGGCCGGGATGCCAAGGAACTGAGGAAAGGCCCGTTCGATCCACCCGTCCCGGACGGTCGTCTTCGCACCTCCGCTTCAGCAAGCAGGGCAAGGGCTTGGCGAAGATCCACCCACCACTCGTCAGGCAACCCGGGGTCGTGGTCGATGTCGGCCCGGTCCGGGGACACCACCGGTTGCGTGAGGTAGTCCAGGACTTCCGCCTCGAAAGCCCACTCGCCGTCAGTCCAGTCGTGCACCCCGTACAGGCGGGGGCGGGGCACGCCGTCAGGCACCAGCTCCGAGGCCCCGACGATGCCTTCCCCCGCCTTCCTGCCCGCGTTCCTCTTCGCCGTCCGGCTGACCCGTAGCCACCGGTCCCCCACTCGGCGTCCGAGAGTGACACCGAGGAAGCCCCACGCCAGCGGCCCCGTGCAGGTAAGCCCCAGTGCCTTGGCCGCCCGGTCGTGGGCGGCCTCCATCAGGGCCTGCACCCCCTCATTCACCGGCGAGTTCATCCGTCACCCTCCTGAGTTCCTGGGCCGTCAGCGGCGCAGCCAGAGCCTTGGCCACATCGTCCCAGTGCTCGCAGGTGCTCGCGGAGGTGAGGACGACATCGAGGCCGGGGCACGAGCCAACGGCCAGCAGGGCAGTGGCTGCCGCCGACAGGCCGGGGCGGATGAGGTTCACCAGTTCGGGTGTCATGGCGTCGAGGAGTTCGCCCCCGTGCAGGGGAGCGGAGCCGAAGGTGATCAGCCCCGCGTCCTTCGCCTGCACCAGTGGTCCGCCGCCGTTCAGGGCCTGTGTGATCGGGGAATCCATGATCAGGCTGACGGGCATCTGCAAGCCCGTGAAGTGGTGCTCGGCGGACCCGGCCGCCTGCCGGGCGAGCGTGAGCAATTCGGGCACGCTGAGCGCTCCGGAGGTCAGGCCCGACCAGGTGGCAACGCCGTACCCGCCGATCCTGCCCGCGTGGGCGAACTCTTCCAGCGCCGTGAAGGCTTGCCGCACCCGCCCGTGCAGAGCGGCACGGTCAAGGCCGTGCCCGTGGTGCTCCGGGTTGTGCACGAACACCAGGTCCACGCGCCCGAGCGCGGCCAACGACCGCTCCGTCTGCCAGCGGACGAAGCCCCGCTCAAGGCTGTGCCTACCGACCGCCTCTTCCCGGGCGAGCATGCCCTCAGCCAGGGCAGCACGGCCCTGCTCCTCCGTGAAGAACCCCGTCTTCGTGGCTACCCGCACGGTCGGGTACTCTCCGAGAACCGGGCGCAGTTCCTCATGCGCCCGACCACGGGCGTAGTTGGGTGCCGTGTCCACCCAGGGACTCCCGGCCGCCAGGGCGGTGCGCGCCGCCCGACTGACGGCACGCACGCGGTATGTCCCCAGGCAGAGCGCGGCGGTCACAGCGCCGTCCCCACGACTGCGACGGCGTGGCCGTCGATGAGAACGGAGACCAGTTCGGCCACCTCCTTGACCTCAAGCCCGGCGGAGTCGGCGAGTTCGCCGAGCGTGGTCGGCTGGTTGGTCAGCAGCGTGCCCAGCGCGGGCGCGGCGGACTCGGCGAAGTCCCAAGCCGTACCGGCCGCAGAGAAGGTGACCGTGCCCTGTTCGCGGTTCGCCGTCAGGCGGCCCCTCGGAGTGGTGAGCTTGACCGCGATCTCCCCCCGTGCGGGGAGTTCGCCCACGTAGGGCAGCGACGGAATCGCGTGGCCCAGATCCGTCGTGTCGATCGACTCCGCCCACCGCTCCACGAGGCGGGGGTCCGCCATCATGTCGGCCACCTCACGGCGTACAGCGTCGATGAAGTCCGACTGTTCCGCCGACGAGCCGAAGCGCGGAATGTCCCGGCGGAGCGCGAGGGACGCCCTGAGCTGATCGACGACCCACAGCATCAGGTCAGCACCTGTGTGCGGGACCATCCCGAACGTGAGGTGAAGGGACTCTGTCCCCTGATCGGCGGTGACCGAGTGCCACCAGCCGCGCGGCAGGTAGAGCACGTCGCCCGCGGACAGAACGAGGTCCGCCATCGGGTCGCCCTCCGGCTCCTCCGGCGACTCCACGTCCCGGAAGGTGGGCGCTTCACGGGTCATCCCCCACAGGCGCCACCGCTTCGAGCCGTGCAGTTGGACCACGACCACATCGTGGTCGTCCCAGTGCCGGCCGAAGCCCTCCCGCTCGGTCCACGAGGCGTACACGTTGGCCTGCACGGAAGTTCCGAGGAAGCGTTCCAGTGCCTCCGCAGCCGCCCCCACGGCGGGGTGGATCTTCTCCACCGCGTCAAGGACCAGCGACGCCCCGTCCCTGAGCTGGGCGTGGAAGTCGGACGGCTGGATGCGGGACCAGGTGACCGCACGGCGGTTCGTGGTGGGGATCGCGTAGCGGTGGAGCGGGACCATCTCGCCGTCGACCGACAGGCGCAGCCGGGGCGGCTCCAGCCGCTGCGTGGCGATGATCCGATTCAGGTCATCCCAGGAGAACAAGCCCGCCGTGTCGGCGACCCCGGGGAAGTGCGCGTATGAGCGGTGGTACGTCTGGGCGAGGAACCTGTCCCCGCCCAGACGCCCCGCCCACGAGGCTGCATCAAGCAACGTGGGCGCTCCCGTCAGTCGTTGCCGTCGGAACGGCCACTGCTGACGTCAGACTCCTGCTCGGCACGGGTACGCGCGGCCACGATCTTCCGCTTCGCGACGAGCAGGCCACCCCCCTCGGGGGCCACCGAACCGGTGTTCTCTTCCACCATCGGACTACCTCTCTTCTCGGGAACTCCCGCCGGGAATCCGGCAGGAAGCAAAGGGGGACAACGACGAGTGCAGCAGTTACCGAAACGCCAGGGTTCCAGCGAGAACCAGGGCACAGCCGCCGAGGATCGTGGCCAGGTAGAGCGGCCCCGCGTACCGGCCAAAGCGGCGCAGCACCCAGTGGCCCAGGCGACGCATCACGTCGCCTTCGGCTCCACCGCCATGGGGCGGAGAGCACTGGCAGGCAACGAACTGCGACCCGTGCACCGAGGGCACCCGCACGGCGGGTACTTGGTCGGCGAACCCAGGATCACCGCATTGCGTGGCTCCACCTGCACCTCACGAACCGGGCCGTATGTCCGGCCGCCGTCGTACGACACCCGCATAGTCATGCGCCCCATCACGAGCGCACACCACCATCAGGGCCGAACGTCCGCCGGTACTCCAACCCCTGACCTACGCCGTAACGCACCCGCTCTTCGTTTCGCTCGGTCGCTGTCATGGGGGAAATCATTGGCCCAGAAAGCGGGGGCTGTGTAGTTGTTTCCCGTCATGGACTAAAGATCATGAACGGCAGGCGGTAGCCCACTCCGTCAACAAGGCTCGCGCTTCGGCCCCGAACAGCGCGTACCCCTCCAGTGTCGAGAACAGTTCCAAATGCATTTCGATGTCGCGCGGATCTCTCAGGATCACGACTCCGGTGGTGTTCTCCACCGTGGCCAGGGTGTTGTCGTAGACAGTGAAGGTGTCCATCGGAGCCATGGGCTTATGGCCCGCGATTGGAATGACACCGAGCTTCACATTCGGCAGGTGGCTCAGTGAGGCCAGCCGGTCAATCTGCATCGCCATCGCGGCCGGGGGCAGGAGTGGCCACCTCACGGCCTGTTCGGTGAGGATGAAGGTGAACCGCTTCTTCGTGTCGTAAAGAACCTCCTGCCGTTCCAGCTTCCTCGCGATCGTCTTAGTGACATCAGCCGGTGAATGGGCAAGGCTGGCCCGGATGTACTCAGGGGTGGACAGCAGTCCCGTAATCATCGAGAGCAGGAAGAAACGGAACTCGGTAGAGGATGATTCGAGCGCGGCAAGTTCGGTCTGCTTCTTCTCCAGCCCCCGTCGCCGTAGCGAGCGCAGGTCTTGCCACTCGGTATTGGCCAGCCTCGCGAGGGCAATGACCTCCTCGATGACCTCGGGCGGAGCAACGACAGCCCGGAGGATTCTTTCCAGGTCGAGCAGGCTCGATTGCGCTTTCCCGTTCTCGATCCGACTGATCTTCGATTGGGACATGTTGCAACGCCGAGCGAGTCGGTCCCCAGTGAGGCCGGCTCGCTTACGTAGTTCTTTTAGCAGGGCGGCCAATTCTTGCTTCGGCTGCCCCAACTGTTCAGGGTCGAACGTCACCCGCTCACGTACTCCAGGAATGGAACCGACTCGGCAACGGCAATCCGCTTCCACTGCCGATACGGCTCAGGATCACCCTCGTACAGTTCCCGATTTATCTGCGTCCCGTCCGCCCGGTAGTTCATCAGCACCACCTTGGACTCATCGAACATCCAGAAGTCCTGGCCTGGAAGCCCCAGGCTCTCTCGGTCGGTGAGGTCGAGAATGCGGATATCCTCGCCCGCCTTAACGTGGTGCCGGTAGTAATACTCGAACTCGAACCGGAGGTAGTCCGAGAGCGGGCGGGTTACGACATGCACCCTGCCTACGCTCTTCCCTTCCGAGGCCCATTGCCGAACCTCGTCCATCCAGGCCGACATGTAATCGTCCGGGGACTTCTCCCCGGCGAGGAAGCGCTTCAGCCTTTCCGCTTCCTGGGGCATGGTGTAAACGGGCAGCGTCTCCAGCCGCCACGCCTCACGCTCCATGGAATCGAAGCAGTCATTCCACGCGTCACCATCCAAGTGCACGGATTGCCTCCCTGAGAACCGCCTCCGGGATTTCCACGAGCCCTTCCCCGGCGGGCGGGGTGAAGGCGTCGGACACGTCGCCCTGCACGACGAACGATCCCGTGGCCGTGCGGTACACGTTCGGGCAGTCCTTCTCCCCGCACTCGCCGTTGCCGTTGCCCGTGAGCCGGGTGAGTGCCGAACGTTCGGCCATGCCAAACCCCCTTGCTCTGGCCCCGTTTGGGCCGCCTGGCCAACGACAGTAGAGGGGGTGGCGCTACGCGTCTATGCGTGAACGCGACTATGCGTGTCCTTGCATAAACAGGTCCCCGACCGCGCCAGCCCACCCCGTACGCGGTCACGTACGCGACCGTGCAGACTGGGCGTAGCCCCGTGGCGCCGTCCGGGAAGCCTGACCAGGGACGGACGCCCCGAGGAGGGCTGGTCACATGACCAACGCGTGACCAACAGGGGCCCGAGGGCCTGAACCAGCAGGAAAGAACAGGAGAAGCGCCCGCCGAAATGAAGCCTGTCAGCGGGCGTTTCCCCAGATCGGTTGTGGGCTGGTGCCCGAGTGGAGAGTTCAAGTCCCCCCTCGGACACCAGCAGAAACCCCAGTTCACCTGGGGTTTTTTGCTTTTCTGGGGTGCGGCGCAACAGCATGTGCTCGCGTGGTCGGCCCCTCTCAAGGCGTGGCCGTGCGGGTGGGGCGTCCGGCTCGACGGACCGGAACGGTCTCGGAGCGTCCGAGAAGAGGGCGATCGACGGGCGGGGTCGGCGTGATCACGCATGACCAACAGAGGCCCGAAAGCACAGGAAACAGCAGGAAGGAAGAGGAGGAGCGCCAGCCGAAATCCCGCTTGCTGGAGCGCGTTTTCGCAGGTCAGAGTCGTTGGGAGCTGGCGCCGAAGGAAGAGTTCAAGCCCCCTCGTACACCGGCAGGGACCCCACCGGCGTGTGGGGTTCTTCGTTCTTCAGGGCAGGCCCGTGACCACCCGCGCACCCGAGGGCTTCCGGTCCGGCCACCCAGGTCGGTCCGGCTCGCGCTCGGGGCGGCCGGCCTGTCCGCTCCGTCGGTTCGACGCGGGCCGTAGGCCGCACACGGTCGACGCGACGAGTCCGGCGGGCGGCGGCCGATGAGGCGGCGCCGGCCCGACGACCAGGGCGGACCGCTCCGAAGACGTTGTCACAGGGTGCGCCTAGAGTCTCTTCCACTCGTCACGGCGCGTTGCCGTGGACGGGTCTCATCAACGTGCCGTCGGTCCGGCGGCGTCGAGAACCACAGGGGAACAGCGCATGGGGTGGGTATCGGCGGGTGACTACGAGGTCGCCCTGGAGGCGGGCACGGTGGTCTGCCGCAACGGGAAGGGCCGGCGGTTGAAGTCCGTTCCGGCCAAGCTCAAGGACGATCCGGCGGTCGTCGGACTTCGGCAACTGACCGAGTGGTTGGAGCGGCACGAGCGCCGGTGCCTGACCGACGTCGAGCAGTGGATGGTGCGTTCGCTGCCCGTTCCCGCGGCTGTCTTGGCCCGGGTCTGGCCCGATCCGGCGTGGCAGGCGGCCCTGCGGGACGTGGTGGTCGTCGGCGCGGACGGCGGGGTCGCCGGGTTCCTGCGCGACGTCGACCCCGAGCGCGGCCTCGGCCTGGTCGACCTGGACGGCGACACGGTCCGCATCACCCCGGACGTCGTCCGCCTGCCCCACCCCGTCCTCCTCGACGACCTCGACGAACTGCGGGAGTTCGCGGTCGAACTGGAGGTGCGCCAGAACGTGGAGCAGCTGTTCCGCGAGGTGTGGCGCCGCCCGCCGGGCTTCGCCCCGGACACCACCTCCGTGGAGACCTACGCCGGCGGAGCGTTCAAGGAACTGCGCTTCCTGCACGGCCGCGTCACCCAGCTCGGCTACCGCTCGCGCGGCGGGTACGCGGTCTGCCCGGTCGTCGAGGACGGGACCACCGTCGAGGCGCGCATCTGGATCGGCGAGCACGACGGATACGACGCCCACGACACCGAGACCGGTCCCCTGGGCTGGACCGACCCCGCGGGGCGCACGCTGACGGCCGCCGAGGTCGGTCCCGTGGCGTGGTCCGAGGGCATGCGCATGGCGGCGGCGCTCTACGCCGGTCGCGACGTGGAGGACGAGGAGCGGGCGGCATGAGCACGACGACGAACACGCACACCCACACGGACACGGAGTCCGGCTCCGGCCCGGCCGACGCGAGCCGCGCGGCGGCCCTGCTGGACGCGGGCGCGGTGCTCCCCGCCGGCACCAGCGACCGGGACGACGCCGACGACCTGACCGCCCGCACCTACACCCACACCGCGCTCGGCGACCGCCCCGTGGTCCGACTGGTGCCCGGCACCCTCGGCGAGGCCGAGGACCTGGCGCTGGAGTTCCTCGGACTCGCCCGGTCCGCCGAGGCCCCCGTCGTGGGCCAGGTGCGCCGCGAGACGCTGGGCTTCCCCGCCTGGGCCCTGGTCAACGACCCGGCCAACGGGCACCACGCCCTGGCCCTGGTCAAGGACATCGAGCGGCTGGGCCGGCAGGCCAAGAGCCGCGCCGGCGCGGCCAAGGAGGGCTTCGACGCCCTCGGCACCCGGCTCGGTCGGGCCGTACCGCACTTCCTCCCCACCTACTACGAGCAGGTGGCGCGCCTCTTCCTGGAGGTCGAGAACACCTCCTACGCCGCGTCCTTCTTCGGCAAGGCCCGCGAGGCCGAGCGGGTGCACGGGCTGGTCGTGGACGAGGACCGGCAGCGGGCCGTCTTCCTGGAGTTCGCCTTCGCCGGGGCCCTGACCGTCAAGGCGCTGCGGCAGTACGTCCGGGACCTGGTGGCCCGGCTCGCGCCGGCGGACGCCTGGGCCCAGTTCCGCCGTCTGCTGGTCGAGCGCTGCGCCGCCGGCATGCCGCCGTACGCGGCGCTGCCCCAGGACGTGCGCGCGCTGGTCAAGGAAGCCGGGCTGGACCGCGAGAGGGCCGAACGCGAGCTGGTGGGCGATCTGATCGGCTCGCCGGGCGTGGTCCGCGCCCCCGCCTCGTTCTGGACGGCCTACGGTTCCGCGCTCGTCGCCCTCGCCCGGCAGGACGAGAGCGTGCGCACCCGGCTCCTCGGCTTCTTCCCGGAGAACTTCAGCCAGAGCGGCCAGGACCGGGACGGCGAACGCAGCTGGCTGGCCCTGCTGGCGGAGACCGGCGCCGAGGAGCTGTTGACCGCCCGTCCGGACGCCTCCGACACCGCCCGGGACCCCTCCGTCTCCGCGGCGGAGTGGCTCGGCCGTTGGGAGGCGCACCGCCGGCGCAACCGGGCCATCTGCGGCCGCAGCCCGGAGACCCTCGAACTCGTCGCGCGGATGGCCGACCGGCTGCGCGCCGAGGGGCGGCCGGTGGAACTGTTCCAGGGCCGTTGGCGGCGCACCGCGGACCTGGACCTCCTCGACCTCTGCCTGGCCTCGGACGTCCCGGTCGTCGACCCGGGCGAAACGGATGCGGACACTCCCTCGGAGGTCCCGCTCGGCACCTGGCTCACCGACACCGCGCCCGGCGCGCGCGACCTCGCCGCCGTCGCCGGACGGCCGGTCTTCCGCGCCCTGCTGAGCCGGACCATCGGCGGATTCGGCGGCGGGCGCGCCCAGCAGCTGGGCACCGCCGCGATGGCGGGGCTGGCGGCGCATCCGGTGCTCTCCGGGGTCCTCAGGGAGTGGCTGACCGCCCGGGCCGAGGAGTACGCGAAGGCCCGCGGGCTGCCCCGGCTGCTCACCACCTTCAACCGGATTTCGGCGTTCCGTGCGGTGATCGCGGACGTCGCCCCCGAGGCGGTACGGCTCCTCGCGGAACACGAGGTGGTGCCGCTGCTCGCCGCCACCCTGCGCACCGGCCTCCTCGACGAACTGGGCTGGTCCGCGCTCGACGAGACCTACGCCGAACTGGCCGCCGAGGTCGCCGCCACACGTCAGCGGTCAGGCAGGTCGGAGGGCGTCACCGTCACCGGCGCCTGGCCCGCGCTGATCCTGAGCACCCGCGAACGGGCCGTCGTGGTCGGCCCCGAGGGCGTCCTGCTGGAGCACACCCTGCGGCTGCCCGGCACGGTCGACCGGTGGCGTGCGGTCGCCTTCCGCTACGTCGACGGCGAGTTGCTCGTCATCTGGTGGGAGGACGGCAAGCAGCGCGGCTACTGGTCGCACCGTCCCGCCGAGGTGTTCGCCGTCGGCGGCGAGCAGATACCCCGCTGGGGCAACTCCGGTCCCTCCGACGAGGTCTGCCTGCCGCTTCCCGGCGGCGGCCGGGCCACCGGCGGCAAGGCCCTGCACGCCGGCGACACCTCGCTGCCGCCGCAGCGCGCCATCATCTCCGACGGCACCGGGCACTGGCGGGCGGGCCGTCAGGGCACCCGACGGGTCTGGCTGGAGTACGACCCGGCCAGCGGCACCCACGGCCGTTCCTCCCTGCCCGCCTTCCTCCGCTCCGCGGTGCAGGACGGCACCCGGCTGCTCACCGAGCACTGCCAGGTGCTGCCCCTCCAACCCGGTCTGGAGACCACGCCGTTCGGCACGGACGGCACGGTCCTCGGCCGCTGGGTCCGCCGCACGGTCACCGAACCGGGCGCACCCGCCCCCGCGGGCGGGCACCGGATCGTCGCGGGCACGCCCGACGGCCACACGGCCGCGCTGCCCGACGGCGGTTCCTCGGTGCCGCTCGGCGCCCTCGCCCTGCCCGGCGGCTCGCGGCCCGTCATGGCCCTCGGCCGGCGCTCCGTCGAAGCGCACCCGGCGGACACCGACGGCGCCGGCGGCAGCATGTGGTACGTGACCACCGACTCCTCCGGCCAGGGCGCTGCGGCGGGCACCCCCTACGTACCGCCGGTCGCCTACTGGCACGCCCTGCGCCCGAGGGACGAGCGCGGTTCGGCCGCGCTGCGGCAGCTGACGGACTCCCGGGCGGAGGAGCTCGTCGAGGTGGTGGCCGCCACCCTCGCCCGGCACCTGGAGGCGTTCCGGGCGGTCGAGGAGTACACCGGGCCCACCTCGCGGGAGCTGACCGAGGAGGCCGTCGCCAAGGTGCTCCCCGAGGTGTCGGACGCCCGGCTGCGCAGCGGCGTCACCGCGCTGGTGTGCGACGCGGTGCAGCAGGCCGCCACGCTCGCCCGGTACCTGGCACCGCCGGAGCCGGCACGGCCGGTCACCCCCCGGACCACCGCGCGCACCCAGGGCATGTTCTTCGACCGCGCACCCCAGCACGCCGACGACCTGACCCTCTCGCAGGCCACCGCCTGGGGCTCGGACCGCCCGTACCGCGGCTGGTGGGGCTCCGGGCCGCAGTGGACGCTGGTCCGGCAACTCCTCGCCGTCAACCACGTCCTCGGCGGTGATCCGGCGTACGGCCCGCCCGTGCCGGCCAAGGAGCCGTTCACCCCGGTGGACGGCTGGCAGCGGGACGAGCACACCGTCCCCGCCCAGTGCCCGGACTGGACGCGGCTGCTCGACGTGCTGCCCGAACTCGCCTACCGGGCCGCCTCGGCGGCCACCTCCCCGGAGCACCGGGCCGGGCTCCTGGTCCTGCTGGACGCCCTCGCCGAAGGACCGCTGGCCGATCCGGCGGGTACCGTCCGCCGGGTGCGGCTCACCGAGGCGTCCGCCGCCGTCACGCCCGCCGGGAACCGCCGGAAGGCCCCGTCCCGTCTCGGCCAGGTGTTCCGCAACGGGGACCGCACCGTCGTGGTCATCGCCGAAGGCGGCTGGAACTCCGGGCAGGAGACCTTGCGCTGGCTGGCCCTGGACCACGACCCCAGCGGCGCCTTCGGACCCGTTGCCGGCTTCGCCCTGGAGGACGAGCACGTCCACCGGCAGGGCATCGCCCGGGACCGGCTGACCCGGCTCACGGCCCTGGTCCGGGAGCGGGGGCCCGCGCCCTGGCGCCCGGAGGCGGCCAAGGCGTTCCACACGGCCACCGGCATCGGCCCGCTCCAGTCCACCGCCCTGCTGTCGGCCGCCGTTCCCGACTCCGGTGCCGGGACGCTGGCGACGCTCGACGTGAAGGCGCGCGCCTTCGGGGGCGCCCAGGCGCAACTGGACGCCCTGCCCCGAGCCGACCACCAGGCGGTGCAGCGGGCCCTGCTGCCGGCGGACCCGGCCGAGCTGTGGTCCGCGGGTCCGCAGGTCGACGCTGCCGTCGAGGTCTGGCGGGAGCGCCTGGGCTCGCTGGTCCGCGTCCCCGAGGAACTGGACCTCGACCTGTCCGGCACCACTGCGGGCGCCGTCGACCTGGTCCTCAACGCGGACTCCCGGACCTGGCTGGGCCGGGGCACCCGGATGGAGGGCGGCGCCGGAGGACCGGGGCTGCGAAGGGTGAGCACGTACGGCTCGCTCTCCTCCGCGCTGACCGCGCTGCGGACCCTCGCCTACGTGCTGCCGTACCGGCACCCCCTGCGGGCGGGCCTGGTCACCGGCCTCGCGGCCGTGCGCCGCACCCTCGCCGACCCGGACCTGGTGCTGGACCTCCAACTGGACTGGACCGAGGAGGGCGGCCCGGTCGGTCCCGTGATCCGCGCGGCCCACCAGCTGCCGGAGACCGGGGGCGCCGGGGCCGACGGGCTGGTCCGGGCCGGCGCCGCGCTGCTCCTCGCGTCCGACGAGGGGGGCCGGGAGAAGCTGCTGATCCGCCCGGCCGGCCTGGAGGGCCCCGAGGACCCGGCCTTCGGCCTGGTCGAGGGCACCGTCCAGCGGTACCGGCTGGACGAGGTCCGCGCCCTGCGCGCGTTGCTGGCGAAGGACGCCGACGCCATGGTCTCGGCGGGTGCCCCCGACGGCACCCCGCACCACCCGGCCCAGGACCCGACCCGTACGGTCCCGGACCTGGTGGCCGAGGCCGCCGGGACGCTCGGCCTGAGCGCCGACGCCACCGTCCTGTACCTGATGCTGCTCGCCCTGCCCGACCCGACGGACCGCAACTGCGTCCGCTGGACCGGGTGGGGGCCGGCACGGGTCAAGCGGGCCCGGGCGGAACTCGCCGCCACCGACCTCGTGGTGGAGGCCAAGCGCTCCCGCGCCGGCCGCTCCCTGTTCCTGCCCTGCGGCTGGCTGGAACGCGGGGCCCCCGGCCTGCCGCTGGAGACCTGGAAGGAAGGGCTGTACCCGGTGGCGGGGTCCGTCCGGGTCCTGCCCCAGCTCCCGGTGCCCGAGCTGTTCGCCGCGGCGTGGACCCGGGTCCGCAGCGGCGACGCCCCCGCCTTCGAAGAACTGGACACCCGCGCACCCCGGAAGGGCCGCCGCCGATGACGAGCGACACGCACACCACCGACACCCCCGCCACGGACGGGGTCCCGGACCCGACGGAGCCCCCCCTCGCCCCCGGCGGCGGGGAGAACCGCCAGGTCGTCCCGCCCGAGGACCGGCACGCCACCGAACTGGCCTTCCTCGCCGCCTACGACCCGGGGCCGCGCCCGCCCGGTTGGCTGCTCACCCCGCGCGCCGTCGTCACCTTCGTGATGGGCAGCGCGGGCGAGGCGCTGGGCCTGCCGAAGGGCGCGCGGCCCGGCGCCGGGGTGCCGCGCCGTCTGGTGATCGAGCAGAAGTTCGTCGGCGAACGCGCCCTGGTCGAGCGGTGCGTGGTCACCCTCGCCGGGGAGCGCGGGCTGCTGCTGGTGGGCGAGCCCGGCACCGCCAAGTCCCTGCTCTCCGAGCTGCTGTCGGCGGCCGTCTGCGGGACCAGCGCGCTCACCGTGCAGGGCACCGCGGGCACCACCGAGGACCAGCTCAAGTACGGCTGGAACTACGCGCTGCTGCTCGCCCAGGGCCCCACCCCCCAGGCACTGGTGCCCTCCCCGGTGCTCACCGCCATGACCCGGGGCGCCGTCGCCCGCGTCGAGGAGGTCACCCGCTGTCTGCCCGAGGTGCAGGACGCGCTGGTGTCGCTGCTCTCCGAGCGGCGGATCGCGGTGCCCGAACTCGCGGGCGGCGAGGGTTCCGCACTGCACGCGGCCCCCGGGTTCACCCTCATCGCCACCGCCAACCTGCGCGACCGGGGCGTCTCGGAGATGTCCGCCGCGCTGAAGCGGCGCTTCAACTTCGAGACCGTGGGCCCGATCGGGGACCTGGACGCCGAGACCGCGCTCGTCCGGCGCCAGTCGCGGGCCGCCGTCGAACGCGCCGGCACCGCCTACCAGGTGGACGACACGGTCCTGGAGGCCCTCGTCACCGCCTTCCGGGACCTGCGCGAGGGTCGCTCCGCGGAGGGCTGGGAGGTCGAGCGCCCCTCCACGGTGATGAGCACCGCGGAGGCCGTCTCCGTCGCCGGTTCGCTCGGCCTGGCCGCCTCCTACTTCCCCGGCGACCGGGACGTGCTCTCGCTGCTCCCCGGCCATCTGCTGGGAGTCGTGCGCAAGGACGACCCCGCCGACGCCGCACGGCTGCTGGGCTACTGGGACGGTCCGGTGCGCAGGCGCGCCGAGCAGGGTTCGGCCACCTGGCGCGCCCTGTGGGAGCTGCGCGCGGTGCTGGAGAGCTGACGGATGAACCACTCGACCACCCCCGGTCCGGGGCCGGCCACCACCCCGGAGGGCGCGGTGGCCGCCCTCGCGGCCACCGGCCCGGGGCTGCCGTACCTGATCGGGGTGCGCCACCACGCACCCTCGCTCGCCGCCGCCCTCCCGGCCCTGTTGGACGCGGCGGCCCCCGAGGTCCTGCTCGTCGAACTGCCCGCCGACTTCCAACCCTGGTTGGGTTGGCTCGCCCACGAGGAGACCGAGGCCCCGGTCGCGCTGGCCGCGGTCGCCGGGGACGGGACGGGGGCGGCCGGCGAACGGGGGCCCGCCTTCTACCCGTTCGCCGACTTCTCGCCCGAACTGGTCGCCCTGCGGTGGGCGGCCCGCAACGGGGTCCCGGCCGTGGCCTGCGACCTGCCGCTGGCCGACCGGGCCTGGGCGCGGGGCGGGCCGGACGCCGCCCCCGTCCCCGCGCCCCCGCCCACGGCGGGGGAGGCGCAAGGGCTCTCCGCGGCCCTCGGGTCCCGGCTCACCGGCCGGGACGGCGACGACCTGTGGGACCGGCTGGTGGAGGCCCCCGCACCCGGTTCGACACCCGAGGCGCTCCGTCGGGCCGCCCTGCTCACCGGCTGGGCGCTCCGGTACGAGGCCGAGGCGCGGGGCGGGGTGGACGGCACGGACCTGGCGCGCGAGGCGTGCATGCGCGGACACCTCTCCGAGGCCCTGGCGAGGGGGCGGCGGCCCGCCGTGGTGGTGGGCGCCTTCCACACCCCGGCACTGCTGCCGCCGGCCTCCGTGCCGGTCCCGCCGGGGCCGGTCGAGGAGGGCCGGGCGGAGCCCGCCGCCGACGGGACGACGTGCACGGTCTCGCTGATCCCGTACACCTACCCGCTCCTCGACTCACGGTCCGGGTACCCGTCCGGCATCCGGGACCCGGAGTGGCAGCACACCGTCCTGGAGGCGGCAGGTGACCCGGCGGCGCTCCACGAGGCGCTGGTCCGCACCGCGGTACGGATCTGCGCGGACCTGCGCGAACACGGCCACCCCTCCGGCCCGGCGGACGCCCGGGAGGTCGTCCGGGTCGCCGCGGACCTGGCCCGGCTGCGTGACCTGTCCGCCCCCGGCCGCGGCGAACTCCTGGAGGCCGTGCAGACGGTCCTCGGTCGCGGCGAGACCCACGGCACGGGCCGGGCCGTCGCCCGGACCCTCGAACGCGTACTCGTCGGAGCCCGCACCGGACGACCCGCCCCCGCCGCTCCGCGCGGCGGACTGGGGCCCGCGGTGGAGGCCGAGACCGCAGCGCTCTCGCTCCCCGGCCCCGGGGACGCGCACGAGAAGGCACCGCGCGACCTCCGGCTCGACCCGGCCCGCTCCGGCCTCGACGGGCGGCGTGAACTGCTGCTGCGCAGACTGACGGTGTGCGGCATCCCCTACGCGCAGGAACAGGGGGTGACGGGTGCCGCGGGTGCGGAGGGCCTGACGACCCGTTGGCAGGTGCGGTGGACTCCGGCGACGGCCGCGATGCTCACCGCGGCCGGGGTCCGCGGTGTCACCCCGGCCCAGGCGGCCGAGGGGGTGCTCCGGCAGCGGCACGCGGCCGAGCGCGCGGCGGGCGGCCCCACGGCCGCCCAGGCGGTGCGGGGCCTGACGGAGGCCGCCGAGTGCGGGCTGCCCGTCCTGTCCGGCGAACGGCTCACGGAACTCGCGGCCGTGCTCCCGGCCAGCGGGACCCTCCCTGAGCTCCTCGCCGGGCTCGACCTCCTGGACCGCATCGCGGCGGGCCACCTGCCGGGCTGCCCGGCGAACCCCGACGCCCCGCCGGCCGAGGACGCGCCCCGGGTCCCGGAAGCCACCGCTCCCGCCGGTGCCGTCGAGGTGGCGCACGCGGTGGAGCTCCTGACGGCAGCGGCGGTCCGGCAGGTCGACGGCCTGACCGGTTCCGAGGAGCCCGAGGACGCCCGCGCCCTGCTGGAACTGGCCCAGCGCGCCGACCGGCTGGGCGGCATCCGCCTCGCGGACGCCCTGGTGCGGCTGGTCGCCAACGGCACCCCGCTGATCGCGGCTGCGGCCGGGGCCGTCCGGGTGCTCACCGGCCACGAGGAGGCCGGGGCGTTCGGCGTCCGCATCGCCTCCTGGGTGGACGGAGCCGTGGACGCTGCTTCCCGGGCCGCGCTCACCGCCCGCCTCACCGGAGTGCTGACGGCGGCCGGCCCGCTGCTGACCGTCGGCGTCGGCGCCCTGGACCCGTTGCTGCACCGCGTCGTCGAGGTGGACGACGCCGCGTTCCTGACCCGGTTGCCCGCCCTGCGCGGCGGCTTCGAAACGCTGAGCCCCGCTGCCCGGGACCGGCTGTTGGACACCGTCGAGGAGCGCTTGGGCGAGCGGGTGGACGGCCCCGACGCCGAGGACCCGGCCGAACTGGCCCGCCGCACGGCCGCCGACCTCGCGGCCCGTGCCCTCCTGTCCGACCTCGGCCTGCCGGTGCCGACCCCGGCACACGAGGACCGGCCGCCGCGGTCCTCGGCGCACCCCGAGGCGCACCCGGCGACGTCCACCGCCGCCCTCGGGCGCACCCTCGCACCCGCCGACCGGTGGCGGCTCGTGCTCGGCCGGCGTCCCGACCGGCTGCCGTCCGGTGCCGCCCGCCTGGCGACCGCCCTGGACGAGCTGTACGGGGCGGGACACGGCGAGGGTTCCCGCGGCGGCACCACCGGCCCGGGCCGCGGTGGTCGCGAGGCGTCCTTCCCCGGCGTGCGCGAGTGGTCCGAGGAACTGGCCGCGCTGTTCGGCCCCGGCATCCGCGAGGAGGTCCTCGCCGCCGCTGCCGCGACCGGCCGACCGGACGTCCTGGCCGAGCTCGACCCGGCCGCCGCCACCCCTTCCGTGGAGCTGCTCCGGACGGTCCTGCGATACGCCGGCGGCCTCCCCGAGGCGCGCCTGGCCGCGTTGCGCCCGCTGGTCCGCCGCCTGGTCGACGAACTGACCCGGCAGCTCGCCACCCGGCTGCGGCCCGCCCTGACCGGCACCATGCTGGCCCGGCCCACCCGCCGCCCCGGAGGTCGGCTGGACCTGCCGCGCACCGTGCGCGCCAACCTGGCCGCCGCCCGCCGGACGACCGACGGAACGGTCCGGGTGATACCAGAGAAGCCGGTGTTCCGCAGCCGCGCCCGCCGGTCCGCCGACTGGCGTCTGATCCTGGTCACCGACGTCTCCGGCTCCATGGAGGCGTCCACGATCTGGTCCGCGCTGACCGCGTCCGTGCTGGCCGGGGTGCCGACCCTGAGCACCCACTTCCTGGCCTTCTCCACCGAGGTCATCGACCTCACCGGTCATGTGCACGATCCCCTCGCCCTCCTGCTGGAGGTGAGCGTGGGCGGGGGCACGCACATCGCCGCCGGGCTGCGGCACGCGCGCAGCCTCGTCACGGTGCCCACCCGCACCCTCGTCGTCGTCATCAGCGACTTCGAGGAGGGCGCTCCGCTGGGCGGACTGTTGGCCGAGGTACGGACTCTGGTGGCCACCGGCTGCCACCTCCTCGGGTGCGCCAGCCTCGACGACGCGGGCCGGCCCCGCTACTCGACGGGAACCGCCGGGCAACTCGTCGCCGCCGGCATGCCCGTGGCCGCGCTCAGCCCGCTCGAACTGGCCCGCTGGATAGGGGAGAAGACCGCATGACCACCGCCCCACTGCCCCCGGTCGCGCCGGAGGTCACGGCCACCCTGGTGGAGGCCCTCTCCCCCCGGCTGCGCAAGCGGCTGGACGCGGCGGTCGCCAAGCTCGGCGCCCGGCCGACCCACCGTGACGGGGAGACGGTGACGATCGCGGTCGACGACGAGACCGAACTGCGCCTGCACGCACCGGGCGGTGCGGTGGTGTCGGTGGACGCCATCCGCTGCGGCTGCCTCCTCGCCCCGGCCTGCGTCCACCGTGCGGCCGCCGCCTGTGCCGCTCCCGCGGCGGAGCCCGCCCCCGCTCCTGCTGCGGAGCCCGAGCCGGCCCCGCACCCCGGCCGGGACGACCCCGACGCCCTCTCCGTCCTCCCGCCCGAGACCGCGAGCCCGGCCGAGCGCGCCGCGGCCGAGGCCCTGTGGTCGGCGGGTGCCGCGGTGCTGGAGGCCGGGGTCGACGGGGCCGGCGCCGTCGCCCAGGCAGCGCTCCTGCGCGCCGCGCACACCGCACGGCTCCGGTCCCTGCCGCGTCCCGCGGGCGCGGCGCTGTCCGTCGTCACGCTGCTGCGCGCGGCCCGCGCCGGGGACCCGTCCTACCGCACCGCCGACCTCGTCGCCGCCCTGGCCGAACTCCTGGGCACCGCGCACCGGGTGGGGAGGACGTCCGGGCCGGAGCTGGCCGCCGTCCGGGGCCGGGCGCGCCGCCCGTACCGCCCGGACGGCTCGCTGCGCCTGTACGGGCTGTTCACCGAACCCGTGGTCACCGACTCGGGGCACGGTGGCGTCCGCACCTGGGTCGCGGGACCGGACGGTCGGCTCTGGTCGGTCGGTGACGTGGCACCCGGCGGCGTGGGGCGGGCCCTGGGCGTGGCCGACCGTGCCGTGCGCCTCGGGGACAGCGCGCTCACCCACCGGGAGTTGGGCCGGGCCGGCCTGGCCGTCTCGGGGGCGACGGTCTCCCCGGACGGCCGTTTGGGCGCCGGGAAGGGCGTCAAGGCCGTCTCCGCCCGGGGCGCGGCGTGGACGGAGCCGCCGCTCGCCGCCCTGTGGGAGACGCCGCCGCCCCGTCAGGTCGTCAGGGCCCTGCGGTCCGCCTCCCGCGATGCGGACCCGGACGGCGCCGGCGACCTGCTCTTCCTGGACGTCGAACTGCTCGGCGCGGTGCGGGAGTCGGCCGGCACCTGTCTGCTCGCGCGGTGTGAGGGGGGCGTTCGCGTCCGGCTCGCGGTCGCCGACGACGACCCCGCGTTGGCCCACCGGGACAATCTGATGCTGCTGGCCTCGGCACCGGGGACCCGGTTGCGGATCATCGGTCGCCTGGTGCCCGCCCTCCACCCCAGGCTCACCCTCCTCGCCTGCGCGCACCCCATCGGTCAGGGCACCGTCGACCTCGGGTTCGACCGTCTGCGCCGCGCCGACCTGCCCGTCCCGGGAGCCCGCGTGCACCCGGCTCCGCACGAGCCCGAGGGTTCCGGCGGGCAGGCGCCCCTGCACCTTCTGGAACGCCGCGTCGAGCAGGCGGTTCCGGCGGGCCGCGCCGCCCTCGGCATGCTCGGCGACGTCTCCGCCGAGAGCCACCGCCTCCGTCGGGCGGGCCTTCCCACGGCTGCCGGCCTCCTCACCGCCCTGTGCGCCTCGGCCGCCCGCAGGGCACGCGACCCCTTCGGCCGGCTGTTGCCCGCCGACGCCGACGGCTTCGCGCTCCACTGGCTCTCGGCCGCCCGTTACGCGTCCGCCGTGTCGGAGTCCCTGTGCGTGGCGGCCTGGGAGACGGGATGACCCCGGGCACCGGCGGGGCCTCGGAGGTCCGGGTCCTTCCCCGAACGGGCCCGCACGCACGAACCCCGCCCGGACGCCGTGGAACCGGCGGGGCGGGGGGCGACGGTGAGCCGTTGCGGCTCGTGAGGGGGGTGGCACCGTCCGGACCGGAAGTCAGGTCGGCTCAGGGGCGGTACTCGCGGGTGCTAGGAGCTGCGCCGGTCGCGCAGTCTGGCCCGGAGCGGCATGCAGAACCAGAAGCCGGTCATCCAGAGGAGGATCGCGGCGGAGAGGTAGGCGGCGAAGGTGATGTGCATGACCACGCTCAGCACCAGCAGCACGGAGCAGGTCAGCGCGAGCATCATCAGCACCAGCCCCCACAGGGCGAGCTTGCTGGAGACGTTCACCAGCCGGCGCTTGCGCCGGGGGTCGGTGACCATCCGGTGGAACGGCGCGGGTGCGGTGAGCAGGCCGAAGGAGGCCAGTGCGAGCACCAGCGCGGAGACGTAGATCGCCCGGTCCGAGGTGCCGAACTCGGCGAACCGCGGAGTGACGGAGATGGCCATCAGGAAGCCGAGGAGGAACTGGAGGGCGGTCTGGGCGACCCGGACCTCCTGGAGGATCTCGGCGTACGCCTGGGTGCTGGTCTCGGTGATGGGCGCGGGCTCCGGAGCGGCGGGCGCCGGGACGTTCGCGGGCCCGGGGTGCACCAGCTGGCCGTTGCCCGGTGCCGTGGCGTGCGTCGGGCTGCCGTAGCCGTTCCCGTTCCAGGAGCGCGACCAGTGGTCGGGCTGCGGCGGCACCTCGTCGAGCTGCCAGCGCGGTTCGTCCCGGGTGCTGTTGGTCGCGTTCGCCCAGTGGGTCTTCACCGGTTTTCGGAAGGCGAGCGCGCCGCCCGCCGCCGCGCCGCGGATCGTCCCGGGTGAGACGGCGATTCCGCTGCGGCCGCTGCCGATTCTCGGCGCGCTGTCGTCGTTGCCGCCCTCTCGTCTCCTACTGCGTTTCTTGCTGCTGCTCTTGTCGGACATCTAGCCGAACCTCCCGTTGTCGTGGGGGCCCGAGGCGGTTAACGCCCCTCGCCATGTCTAGTAGTACGTCGATTTGTTCACCTACAGTTCACCTAGAATCTGCTTTGACTTAAAGTAGCCAAAATTTGACTGAACTTTGAACATGGTGAGCGGAACATTCCATTCCGGAATGAGGCAGGTGTGACAACCGATGCGTTCCGGCCAATACCCGGACGCATGAGGCGGACGTCGCCCGTCCCGGGGCCGCACCCCGGTGCGCGCTGGGTACCGGGGGCCCGGTGCATCGGACGGCCGGCGTTCCCCGCGATGCATCCCGGCCACGCCCGGGCCGCCCGACCGCCTCGTTGCGGCGGGGACATCACGCCGGCTGAACAAATCCGTGACGGGGCGCGTACCCAAGGTGGAGCCCCGGCAGATGGACCGACATGCCGTAAAAGGGAGGGTCCTTGTTCCGCTTCACCGTCCATGGCCATCCGATGGCCGCCCACCACTCCCGAGGGGCGGGTCCCGATCGTGCCGCGCCCCACGGGTCGTACCGTGCGTCGACGGGGAAGGGGTGCGGCCCGTGAACGCGCCCCCCGCGCCCGCCTCCGCGCACCGTCCGCCCTCCGCCCGGGGTGCCGCCGGCCGCTGCGGGAGCGCCCCGCAGCCCTCGGCCGAACCGCCCCCCGCCCCCGGCCCGCCACCGGCGCCGGGCCGGGGGGCTCCGGCCGTGCTCCAGGGGTCCCTCACCCCGGCGGACCTGCGCCCCGCCGATGTGCGCCCGGTGCACTTCGTGATGCCCGGCACGGTGGACGACCCGGACGCGTACAGCGGCGGCGCCACCTACGACCGCCGGGTGGGGCTGGACCTGTCGGGCTTCGGCTGGGTCGTCCGGGCCCACGCCCTGCCCGGCGACTGGCCGAAGCCCGATCCCCTGGCCGCCGCCCAGTTGGCGCACCTGCTCGCCGGCCTGCCCGACGACAGCGTCGTCCTCATCGACGGACTGGTGGCCGGCGGGGTCCCCGAGGTCGTCGTCCCGGAGGCCAAGCGGTTGCGGCTCGCGGTGCTGGTGCACCTCCCGTTGGCGGACGGGGCGGGACTCGATCCCGATGCGGTCACCGAACTCGACGCCCTGGAGCGCACCGTGCTGCGCGCCGTCTCCGCGGTCGTCGCCACCAGCGACTGGGCCGCCCAACGGCTGGTCAACCACCACGGCCTGGCCCGGCGTCGGGTGCACGTCGCCGCCCCCGGTGCGGACATCGGGCCCCTGGCCACCGGGACCGACGGCGTCTCGCGCTTACTGTGCGTCGCCGCCGTCACGCCCCGCAAGGGGCAGCACCGGCTGGTCCGGGCCCTGGCGAGCGTGGCGGACCTGCCCTGGAGCTGCGTCTGCGTCGGCAGCTTGGACCGGGACCCCGAGTACGTGGCCAAACTCGCCGCCCTCATCGACCGGCACGGCCTGGGCGACCGGATACGGCTCGCCGGACCGCAGTCGGGTGCGGAACTCCACGCCAGCTACGCCAGCACCGACCTGATGGTGCTGGCCTCGCGCGCCGAGACCTACGGCGTGGCGGTGACGGAGGCCCTGGCCCGCGGCATCCCCGTGCTCGTCAACGACGTGGGCGGCCTGCCCGAGGCGGTCGGCAGGGCGCCGGACGGTTCGCTGCCCGGGATGCTGCTGCCGCCCGACGACCCCGGGGCGCTCGGCGCGGCGGTGCGCCGGTGGTTCGACGAGCACGACGAACGGCAACGGCTGAAGACCGCCGCCCGGTGGCGGCGGACGTCCCTCGACGGCTGGGCCACCACGGCGCGTAGTGTTTCCGGAGTCCTCGAACAACTCCGTCGCGACAGTTGGAGCGCTCTGTGACCCAGTCGGCCGCCGACGCGACCGCATTCACCCCCGAGTGGCTCGCCCTGCGCGAACCCGCCGACGCAGTGGCCCGTTCGGCCGCCCTGCTCGGTTCGCTCGGGGCCTGGCTCGCCCGACGCCCCGCGCCCGGGGGGCGGCTGGTGGTGCACGACCCGGCCTGCGCGACCGGGGCGATGGCCCGGTGGCTGGCGCCCCGGCTGTCCGGCGCCCAGCACTGGGTGGTGCACGACGCCGACGCCTCCTTCGCCCGGCTGGCCCTGGACCGGATGCCCCCGGCCGCGGCGGACGGTTCCCCGGTGACCGCGGCGTGCCGGGAGGGCGGACTGGCGGAGCTGACGGCGTCCACCCTCGCCGGGGCGTCGCTGGTGACCTCGTCCACGTCCCTGGACCTCCTCACCGGCGAGGAGGTGGCGGCGCTCGCCGCGGCCTGCGCCGGGGCGGGGTGCCCCGCGCTGCTCCCGCTGTCGGCGGTCGGCCGGGTGGACCTGCGTCCCGCCCGCCCGGCCGACGCGGAGGTCACCGAGGCGTTCAACGCCGGTCAGCGCGGTCGCGGGTTGCTCGGCCCGGACGCGGTGGCCGTGGCCACCGAGGAGTTCGGCAGCCGGGGCATGGCGGTCTGCACCCATGCCAGCCCCTGGCGGCTCAGGCCCGCCGCCGAACTCACCGGGGCCTGGCTGCGGGGGTGGGTGGGAGGTGCGCAGGCCCAACGGCCCGACCGCGCCTCCGCGTGGGACGACTACCTGACCCACCGCCTGGACGACAGCGTGACCGGCGCGCTGTGGGTCACCGTGCACCACGTGGACATCCTGGCGCTGCCCGCCGGGCGGCCGGCCGGCTGACCGGTGCGGGTGCCCCCGTTCTCCGGGGGCACCGGGGCGTTCCCTCCGCCGGGTGCCCGCTCGTGGAGAGGTTTCCCGCGCGGCGCCGTAGGCTGATCCCGGCCATTCGATGCACACCGGATGTATCGGGCGAGGTCGTGTCTCGACGGTCCGGGCCACCCGGCGGGAACGAGACACGAGGACCCGATGGCGGCCACCACTCCGGCCACCGCGCCCCGGCGCGGCAACGGTGCTTGCCGTGACGGTGGTCGGGCAGGCTCCTCGGGCGGTTCGCGCGGAGTGAGACCGTGCTGGCCTACACGCCTGGCCTGCTGGCACCGTTGGAGTGCAGAACGGGTGGACAGTGCCGATGCCGCTCTGCCCGTGGTGCGACGCCGACACCGACCTGGTCAGTCTGCGCGAAGGGCTTCGCTGCGGGACCAAGAGTCGAGCGGCCCGGTGCGCGTTGCGGCCGGAACCGTCCCGTGGGCCGCTTCGACGACGAGGGCGGGGAAGCCGAGTCGTCTCCTGCCGTCAGATGGCCCCGCTGCACCGCCGCCGCTGTGACGGCCGCGGGCGAGATCGCATCCCGCCGTCGCCGGACCCCGACGGCGGAGGGGTTGTGCCCGGCGTTGCATCAATCCCTCGCCCTCTGCGCGACCCCCGGGGGGATCGGAGCCGTGCTGGAACGGCGCTCGCCTCAGGCTGTGGCCGTCGGATCGGAGGATCCGGCGGCGCGCCGGTACTCGGCGTTGATGCGCTGGGCTTCTTCGAGTTGGTCTTCGAGGATGACGATCCGGCACGCGGCCTCGATCGGGGTGCCCTGGTCGACGAGCTCACGCGCGCGGGCTGCGATCCGCAGCTGGTAGCGGGAGTAGCGGCGGTGCCCGCCCTCTGAGCGCAAGGGCGTGATCAGCCGTGCCTCGCCGATGGCGCGCAGAAAGCCAGGAGTGGCGCCGATCATCTCGGCGGCCCGGCCCATGGTGTATGCGGGGTAGTCGTCGTCATCGAGACGGCCCAGCGAGTTGTCTGCTGTCATTTCACCTCTCTGCGGAACGCGTTGAGGGGCCTTGATGCCGTACGGCACCAAGGCCCCGAAGGAACTACTACACCATCTGCCGACCATGATGCGACGTCGGCCCTCTGTTTCCGCACGACCGTCCGGAATTTCGACGGGAGCGCGGGGATCGCGGATGCGTGACCGGAGACCACCTGCCTATCGATGTCCTGCGGTACCCGGGCTCAGCCGTGAGCCCGGGCGATCCTGATGGCGATCGATTCCTCCGTTCTTCCCTCTGGTTCATTCGCTCTCTTGCTGGCGGCGGCCCCACTGATCACCTCGGGCCACCCGGTCCGGTGGTCAGCCCCGTCGCCGTTCGTGCAACAGCCCTGGCTTCGAAACTCCACCACCGTGCCGTGATGCGTGCGTTGCTGCCTGGCAGTTCGTGTCTGCCTGGCCTGTATCGATCTCGGCTACAACAGAGACTATAACTACGCGATGACCCAATGTCTACTCCAGCGATGATAGATTTTTGGGTATCTGCCAATGAGGTAATCCTGTCCGCCGGCATATGGATGACGGGGGAGGGCGGGCCTGCCCCGCTATGGCCAGGGACCGGCACGCAGTGAGGGTCCGACCGGCACGACCGGTCGGACCCTCACTGTGGTTCTGGTGTCGTCTGGCGCCTGCTCTGGTTACTCAGGCCACGTCGGTCCCCAGGATGGCGGAAGCCCGCTGGAGTGGGCTGGGAGCGGTCGCAGGGGCCGTCCTGCAGGTGAAGCCGAGTCGGGTCAGGGCCCGGATGACCTCGCCGGCACTGAAGTCGCGGCGGTCCTGACGGGTGATCACCTGGCCGACCTGCTTGACGGGGTACTGGCGCCGTCCGATGGTCACCGACTCACCGGTGACCGGCTCGGGCCTGACGCCCTTCATCGATTCCAGTACGCCGGCCTTGGTCAGGTCGAACGGGAAGCGGGCGATGACACAGCGCATGAGACCTCACAAGGAGAAGGGAGACGGGACCGATCGTGGTGAACCAAAGGGAGTCGGAGGGCGAGGCTGGGCACGTTCAGGGCTCTCGGGGGTTCGCCGGGTGGAGCTGCGTCCGAGCTGGCGTCCAAGGACGTCTCCTGCAGAGAGGGATCAGCTTCCTGACCGGGAAGGTGCTAGACCGCCTTCTCGACCGGGCGTTGCCGAACGGACGCGCGCCGACTCGCCGAAGAAGGGCGCCGGCGGCCGCGGGAGGCGCTGCCGCGCTTGGGGCGGTCGACCGCCGTCGCGGCGATGACGACCGGAACGCCGGAGGGAGTCCGTGCGCCGGTGATGCGGTGCAGTTCCGGCTCGCCGGAGCTGACCTGGGTGACGTGCGGCCGGATCCCGGCGTCCGACATGAGACGGACCGTGCCGCGGCGTTGGTTCGGCGTGACGAGGGTGACGACGCTGCCGGACTCACCGGCGCGGGCGGTACGACCGCCGCGGTGGAGGTAGTCCTTGTGGTCGGTCGGCGGGTCCACGTTGACGACGAGGTCGAGGTTGTCGATGTGGATGCCCCGGGCAGCGACGTTCGTGGCGACAAGGGCGGTGACGTGCCCGGTCTTGAACTGCTCCAGGGTGCGGGTGCGCTGAGGCTGTGACTTTCCGCCGTGCAGCGCCGCGGCGCGCACGCCGCTGTTGAGCAGGTCCCGGGTCAGTCGGTCGACGGCGTGTTTGGTGTCCAGGAACATGATCACTCGGCCGTCACGGGCGGCGATCTCGGTGGTGACGGCGTGCTTGTCGGTGCCCTGGACGTGCAGAACGTGGTGCTCCATCGTCGTGACCGCACCGGCCGACGGGTCGACCGAGTGGACCACGGGGTCGGTCAGGTAGCGGCGCACCAGGAGGTCCACGTTGCGGTCCAGTGTGGCGGAGAACAGCATGCGCTGCCCCTCGGGGCGCACCTGGTCGAGTAGCGCGGTGACCTGGGGCATGAAGCCCATGTCCGCCATCTGGTCGGCTTCGTCCAGCACGACGATGCCGACCTGGTCCAGTCGGCATGCACCACGGTCGATGAGGTCCTTGAGACGGCCCGGGGTCGCCACCACGATCTCGGCTCCGCCGCGCAGTGCGCCCGCCTGCCGGCCGATCGACACTCCGCCGACGACCGTGGTCAGGCGGAGCCTGACGGAGCGGGCGTAGGGAGCGAGCGCGTCGGTCACCTGTTGAGCAAGCTCGCGGGTGGGTACGATGACCAGCCCCAGCGGTTGGCGGGGCTCGGCGCGCTGTCCGGCGATGCGGGAGAGCAGGGCGAGCCCGAAGGCGAGCGTCTTGCCGGAGCCGGTGCGCCCACGGCCCAGGATGTCACGGCCTGCGAGGGAGTTCGGTAGCGTCGCACCCTGGATCGGGAACGGTGTGGCGACGCCCTGGCTGCTGAGTTCGGCCAGCAACTGCGCGGACATGTCGAGATCGGCGAAGTCCTCCACGGCGGGAATCCCGGGAGTGATCGTCGTGGGAAGCGTGAACTCGCGCTGCAGTGCGGAGTTCCGACGGCTGTGATTGCCCGAGCGAGCGGGCTTGCCGGAACGGCGCGGAGTTGGCGAACTGAAGCGGCGCCCGCCCTTTTTGGTATCGGCGCTGCCGCCGCGGGTTCGGCTGAAACGGTCGTCCGTACGTGTGCGGTTCATGCGGGCACCTTCCTCGATGCGGTGCATGTCAAGGAATTCCCGCCAAAAGCGAACGGTGCAGAGAATCACAAGAATGTACCGATGGAAAACGACAGTGGAGCTGACCGGCAATGAGAATGTGCGGGCGCAGGCACTGACATGGATGGCGCGAGGTGCCGGTCTTGGGTGTGCGGGGCCGTGTCCCCGTCGCTGCGTGAGCACCGGCCTGCGCTGATGCTGCAGATCTCGCCGAGTGGGGATCACGGGTGAAGCCGCCGGAGGAAAATCATGTAGCTGGGGCCCGCACCCCGAAGGATGCGGGCCCCAGCTGCGAACTGCGCGTCAGTATCAGGCGGGAACGATGTTCTCGGCCGTCGGGCCCTTCTGGCCCTGCGCGATGTCGAAGGTCACCTTCTGGCCTTCGAGGAGCTCACGGAAGCCCTGGGTGGCAATGTTCGAGTAGTGGGCGAACACGTCGGGGCCGCCACCATCCTGCTCGATGAAGCCGAATCCCTTTTCCGCGTTGAACCACTTCACAGTGCCACTGGCCATGTCGATCTCCTTTGGGGGCAGTGCATTCGGTATCCGCGCTCTGCGAATGCCGTGTCGCCGCGATGATCAACCCGCCGGAAATTACCGGTCAACACGAAAGTGCCCCCGTCCTGATTTTTGATCGGGAGCACTTGAAGTTTTGGGAACCACAACTGCAGCTGAGACGACGGTAGCACGTCTCGGCCGTCTGTGATCGACGAATGATCCCACTCCGCTCGGTGCGCCCGAAATCCTTATTGCGCGGCCCGTTAAACTCTCCCTCCGCGAACGTAGGTATTTATTTTCCCCGAGCGCAACTTCTGTGCCCCAGGCGAAGGCGAGCGGCGCTCCGGGAAACCGACACGCCGGTGCGCATGAATCCGTGGCGCCCCTGGGACGGGTCGCCAACGCTCCGGCGGTGACGATCCGCGGTCCGGCCGCGGTGCCGGAGCGGATCTGCTCGTCCAGTCGTAGGGTCCGTCCCGGTCGCCGAGGTCCCGGGCCCCCGCGCACCCACCCGCCCCTGGTGGCCGGTGGCCGCCGGGGTCGTGCTGCTCCTCACCCGGCCTGGCCGGATCGTCCTCGCCGCCGGCGGCGCCCGGCTGCGGCCCGGCACGCGGGCCGCCCGCTGGACGAACTCTTCGCCGCCTGGGTGCACGGCAGGGCCCTGCCCCCGCTGCCCGGACGGTTGACCGTCGTCGCCCCGGCCGCCGAAGCGTCGGTCCGGCGGCCTCAGCAGGTCTGCTTGCCGAAGGAGTAGCCTCGCGCCTTCAAGGTCTTGAGGATCTTCGGTAGTGCCGCCACCGTCTGGCTGCGGTCCCCGCCGGCGTCGTGCATCAGCACCACGGAACCGTCGCGCACCTCGTTCAGCACCCGCGACTCGATGGCGGCCCGACCGGGCCGGGCCCAGTCACGGGTGTCCACCGTCCACAACCGCAGTCCCTTGCGCAGGGCCGCCGCCCGCTCACGCACCTTCTGGTCGACCGCCCCGTAGGGCGGGCGCAGACAGGTCGGCGTCGTTCCGGTCCCGTTGCGTATCGCGGTGTCGGTGCGCGAGACCTCGGACTTGAAGGTCGGCCAGTCCACCCGCCGCAGGTCCACGTGCGACCAGGTGTGGTTCTGGACGCTGTGGCCCTCCCGGTGCGCTCGACGGGTGACCGAGGGACGGGCCGCGGCGTTGACCCCGGTCTGGTAGAACGTGGCCTTGGCCCCGTGCTGCTTCAGCAGGTCCAGCACCTTGGGGGTGTGGACGCCCGGTCCGTCGTCGAAGGTCAGGTACACCACCTTGCGCGGCGCCGCCACGGCGGTGGCGTCCACGGCGACCAGGACGGACCCGGTCAGGGCTCCGATCACGACGGCCGTGACCAGACGGGTGCGGCCGCGCCGCGGGGCCCCGGCCGATGCGCGGCCGTCCCGCTCTGTCCCCGTGAACCGTTCGATCGTGCGCGTTCCCATCGAAGTGCCTCCCCGCGATGACGAGTTACGGAAGCCGCCCACGGATCGATCTAAAAGGAAGAGGAGTTGATCAGCTTCCGATTCGAAGTCACCACTGCCCGGCATGAGTTCAGACACCCGCATCGGACGGGCGGTTGCACCCCACGGCGAACCCGTCCGACCGCGACCGCGAGACGCCGCGGCCGGGCACCGCGGGCCCGCGGCACCGACCGAAAAAGCGGTGGCCCCGGGCCGGGCTCACACCTAGCTTGGGTACTCGTGACCCATGATCCGCAGCGCCCGCCGAGCGGCCCGGCCGCGGGCCCCTCCGACACCCCTCCCGCCCCCGGGACGCCCCCCGCGACCGGCGAGGGGCTCTTCTCGAAGAGGTACGCGGCGGCCACCACCTCCTTCGCCGCGGTGATGTTCCTGACCGGCTTGGCCGCGCTGGCCGTGCTGCCCACCCTGCCCACCGCCGCCGAAGCCCTCGACGGGGTCCACCTCTTCCCCCTGGTGGCGGGGTGCTTCGTGGCCGCGAGCCTGTTCGGCGGGGTCCTCGGCGGGCATTGGGCGGACCGCTCGGGCGCCCACCGTCCGCTGGCCGTGGGGATGCTGCTCGCCGTGGCCACCCTGGTGGTCTCGGGGGCCAGCCAGTCGATCTGGCACCTGGCCGCGGGCCGGTTCCTGGACGGGCTGGCCGCCGGCATGGTGGCCGTGTCGATCAACACCGCGATCGGCCAGTCCTATCCTTCGGCGCTGCGCTCCCGCGCCCTGGCCCTGATGAGCACCTGTTGGATCGTCCCCTCGCTGCTGGGCCCGCCGCTCGCCGGCGTGGTCGCCGAGGTGTGGTCCTGGCGAACGGTGTTCCTCGGGCTCGCGGTGCTCACCCTGATCCCCGCCCTGGCCGTGGTCGCGGTGTTGCGCGGCGACTCCTGGGCGCTCGCCGTGCCCGAGCCGAAGGACGTCCCGCGCCCCGCGCTGCTGACCGCCGCCGCGGTCAGCCTGGGCGCCGCGGTCGCCCAGTACGGCGTATCCGGCGGGGGAGCGGGACACCTGGCGTTCGCGGTGGCCGGTCTGGCCCTGCTCGCCGGCTTCGCCCCGCGGCTGCTGCCGCCCGGGACCCTGCGGGCCGCACGGCGCCTTCCGGTCACGGTGCTGTCGCGGGGCCTGTCCTCCGGGGTGTTCTTCACGCTGGAGGCCCTCGTCCCGCTGCTGCTCGTCACCGAACGGGACGTGTCACCCCTGCTGGTCGGCCTGGTCTTCACCGGTGCCGCGATCGCCTGGGCCGCCTCCTCCTGGGTCCAGGGCCATCTGCTGGAGAGCCGTCCGCGTCACCAACTGGTCCGGGCGGGCGCCGCGCTCATGGCGGGGGCGATCCTGGTCGCGGCGGTCGGCACCTCTCCCGCGCTGCCCCCGTTCGTGGCGGCCTCGGCCATGGTCCTGGCGGCCCTCGGGATGGGGATGCTGGTCCCCTCGCTGACCGTGCTCTCCCTCGAACACAGCCCCGAGGGGCGGCAGGGCTACGCCAGCGGTGCCATGCAGACCGCACAGAACCTCGGTCAGGTGACGGTGCTGGGCGCGGGGTCGGGCGTCCTCCACTTCTGCCTCGCCCGGGGCACCGGGGAGACCGTCGGCTACGTCACGGCCTTCCTGCTGCTCCTCGTCCCGTGCACCCTCACGGTGCTGCTGGCCACGCGGACCCGACGCCCCTGAAGGAGCGGTCACCGGTCGAAGGCGCAGGCTCCGCGCAGCAGCGCGAAGAACTCCTCCTCGTTCCCCGCGAGTCCGGCGCCGGCGAGCGCCCGCTCGGCCTCGTCGAGCACGCCCTCCGGAACGAGCGCCGGGTGGGCCGGGGCGGGCGGGGAGGTGTCGAGGGCGGCCCGCACGGTGTGCAGCAGCCGCAGGTACGCCTGGACCGCGTCACGTTCGCGGTCGGTCGGCACGCTGGTGGGCATCGGTCGTCCCCCTGCTCGGTATCGGGTGCGATCGCTGGTGGTGCGCCTCCAGCTTGCCCCCCGCCACTGACGATCCGTCCGCTCCGGGCGTCCCGCGTCCCGGTGAATCAGCCTTCCGGGCGGGAGCCGGCCGTGCGGGCCGCCGCGACCACGGGGGAGTGGCGCAGGGCATGCGACATGCGCACCAGGTTCCGCGGGACGTCGTGGGCCGGCAGCGGGGGGTGCGGCCGGACGGGGCCGTCCAGGGCCGTGCCCTCGGGATCGGCGGCCCGGGCGCGCACCGCCGTGGTCACCATCACCGCGTCGGCGACGGCGTGCGCCTGGTCGGGGCCGCTGCCTGCGCTGACGGCCGCGGCGTAGGCGCGGGAGCGCACCCGGTCGTCGAAGTACGGGTAGAGGCACAGCATGCCGTCGTGGATGTCGGACTCGCGTTGGATGACGAGGAGTTCGGCGGAAGGCCACCACGACAGGCGTTGCGGTTGGTCCCCGCGGGGCGAGAGCCCGCGCAGCTCGTGCCAGAGCGGCCCCAGCTGTCGGTACGTCGACCAGATCGTGAGGCGGTGCCGCAGCCCCTGGAAGGCCAGCGGCAGGCAGAAGCCGAAGGCCGTGAACACGGCCGCCACCGAGGCCAGCAGCGGGGCGGTGTGGGTGCTGAGCCAGTCGAGGTCGTCCCGTCCGGCCCAGCGGGCGAACACCGCAGTGAACTTGGCCGCGGCGTAGGACAGGTTGAACAAGTAGCCGACCGCGATGGAGACGAGACCGATCCGCAGCAGCCCGCCGACCTGGACCGACCAGCGCAGGCACAGCCAGGCCATCGCGACGCCGGCGATGGTCAATCCGGTCAGGTACAGCACGATCATCTCGCGCATGTACGGGGTGGTGGCGTAGTAGGTGTCCAGGTCGCGCAGCCGCTCCACGGGGGCGTCGCCGAGGGCGAACAGCACGATCAGCGCGAGGCTCACCGCTCCGTATCCGGCCACCCACCGCCGCGAGGTGCGGCGGGTGACCTCGGCCGGGCCGCCCCGCCAGTTGACCATCAGCACCACGCAGGAGGCGCTGAACGCGGAGAGCAGGACATACACCAGCGGCCCCGAGACGTTCGGCACCCCTGTGAGCCGGTTGACCCGGGCGATCGTCGGCGGGGCGGAGAAGAAGAACACCGCCGTGCCGAGGGCGAGCAGCGCGCAGACCGACCGCAACAGCGGATCGGGCCAGTTGCGGGCCAGGGCGGGGAGCTTGAGGGCGAGGGCGAAACCGGTCGCCAGTGCGGGAATGTAGTAGTCGGACCCGTTCACGCCCGCCCTAGCCCTGCGGGCGGCGGTAGCCGAGGGACGCCTCGATCCGGGCGGCGAGCCCGTCCCGGGGGGCGTGCCCCGGGACCGACGTGCCGCCGAGCCAGGGCCGGCACTTGCTGGCGAGCAGCAGGCCGAAGCTCTCGGCCTGCTCCTCTTCGGCGGCGTGCGAGCGGCTGCGGGCGGCGATCTTGCGGACGGTGTCGCCCAGGTTCACCCCGTCGGCCAGGAGTCGTGCGGCCACGCCCGTTCCCGCGGGGTCGACGTGGCGACTGCTGTGGCCCGCCGTCATGTGCCACAGTTCGTGGCCGAGGATCACCAACTGGTGGTCCGGGGCGGTCCGTTCCTCGATGACGATGAGGTCCTGGTCGGCCATGTCCAGCCACAGGCCGCTGGCGGTGCCCGGCGGGAAGGCCGCCATGCGGTGGTTGACGGGGCGCCCGCGCCGTCTGGCCATGGCCTCGCACAGGGCGGTGAGCAGGTCGCCGGGTCCGCCGGGGACCTCGGGCGGCAGGCCGGCGATCAGCTCGCCGCACAGCCTGCGCATGTCCTTGCTGACCCGGGTGCGCATCAGGGCTCCGTGGGGCCGTGGGGCGGCTTCACGCTCTCCAGCAGCATGTCCAGCCACTCCGTGACCTTGTCGCGGTGCTTGTCGGTGGGGAGTTGGGCGGCCCGCCAGGCGATGCCGCGCACGCCGTGGTTCTGGAGGAGGCGCTCCAACGCGTCGTCCATGGTGGTGGATCCGGTGGGTTCGTCGGAAGGGCCGTGCGCGGCGCCGCCGTGGCCGGTGGCCGGTATCACCTGTCGGTCCCGGGTGCTCCGCTCCTGGGCGGCCGCCCGCTGGAGCAACTCCTGCTCGGTGAGCTGGAGGGCGAAGACGAGGGCGTCCGAGTCCTCCGCGGACAGGAACCCCGCGTGGACGCCGAAGAACCGTTGGATGGCCGCACAGTGCTCCAGGGTGGGCCGTCGGTCACCGTTGATCAGGGCGCCGGCCTGCTGCCGGGACATGCCGGCACCGTCGGCGATCTCCTGCTGGGTGTAGCGGCGCCCGTTCGGCTTGAGGCGGGTGCGGCGCAACAGGTCGAACCGCTGGAGGAAGCGGACCTGGAGGTCCGGCTCGCCTCCCGACCGCCCGGACAACAGGTCCTTGACGACGGTGTCGGGCACCCCCGAGGCGACCGAGAGTCTGGTCACGTCGAACACCTCGGCGGGAGGCACGCCGAGCCGGTTGGCGAGACCGCGGACCCGGGTGAGCACACCCGGCAGTGAGCCCGAGGCGGTGACGCCACCCGGTACCGAGAAGCCATCCGTCACCGAAGGTCTCCTAGCACCGACAGGTCGAACAGGGTCGACATCCCTCTACAGCACGTCCGCGCCCCTGCCGAACCCGAGTGCGGCTTCCGCGCCCCCGCCGATCGAACGCCCCGGTCCTCCCGGGGCCTCCGGTGACGCCGGACGGGGTGTCATCCGCAACGTACGGGCCCGTGGTGACGGGTCCGGGAACGCCGATGTCCGGCTTGTGCAATGGACAGCACCAGAGGTTAGCCGCCCGAAGGGCGGGGGTGCCAGGCCGCGCCACATCTGTGGCGAGAATCAGCCGTCAACCGACCGTAAATGCCACGATAGTTGACACGACTCCGGGCGGGGTAGCACGATCATCACGCGGTGTTGAGGGGCCCACGCCCCCGGAACGGTCCACGACCGTCCTTCCGGCGAACGCCGTGCCGCACGACCAGCGCTCGCCGTCAGAGCCGTAAGAGGGGTGACCACCCGGTGGCATTCGAGGCAGAGGGGCGCCGGCGAACGGCTCGGGAGATTACGCGGACCGAGCCGGAGAGCCGGGCCTACCTCCAGGACTACGCCGTACTGCTGGACGCCGTCTCCTTCCCGTCCCTCGTCGTCGACCACCGCTGGAACGTGGTCCACGCCAACGACGCGTTCGACGCGCTCTTCGGGGCGGTGTCGCCCCACCCGACGGCCGACCCCCGGGACAACCTCCTCCGGTTCGTCCTCTTCCACCCCGAGGCGGGCTCCGTCCTCGCGGACCGCGAGGCCAGCTGGTGCCTGCCCATGCTCGCGCACTTCGCGGAGGCGTTGGAGCGGCACCCGAACGACGAGGAGCTCCGGGCCGTCCGCCGCTCCATCGCCGAGGACCCGATCATGGACGCCGCCTACCGCGAGGGGCTGCCCCGCTGGATCAGCGCGGTCGGCGCGGAGGCGGTCGCCCACGACGGCGCGCTCCGTCCGCTGACCCACCCCGACCCGCGTTGGGGCCGCACCCACTGCCGGGTGGTCGGCGAGACCCCCCAAACGCTCCAGTCCATGGGCCTGTCCCGGTTGACACTGGTCCTGCGCGAGCCGCGCCGGGCAGAACCCCGTCCGGTGCGCCGCGGCGCGGCCCGCCGAGGGCCCCGACACCTGAGGGCCGTCCCCGCGGACGGCTGAACCGACCCGGGAGGGCGGCCGTCGCGACCGGTCAGGGGGCCGCGCCGGGCCGCCCTCCCCTTCCCCGCCGCCGGCCGGGACCCGATGCGGGTCCCGGCCGGCGGCGCGCCGGCCTCCGGGGCCGCGCCGCCGTGCGATCCCGCAGCCCGGACCGCCCTTGACCCGCCTCGACCGCGCCTGATTTGATCCCGAGCATGCGGCAACGACAGGAACTCACGAGGCGACGCCACGTCGACCTCGTCCGCGTCGCCAGTTCCTGCTGTCCTTCCTGACCGCCGGCCGCCCCTCGAACAGCCCGGCCCCGTGGCCGCCCGCGAGCGTTCCCCGGTCGGCTTCGGCTTCCCGTAGGGCCCCGAGGCGCCCGGCCCGCCCTTGCGCCCCGCGCCGGGAGTTCCCGCCGTCGTGCGCTCCCGAACCACCCCTCCCGCCGCGCGTGCCGCCGGTGCGCGCGCGGGCGCACCCGCTCCGGCTCGTGCCCCCCGATCCGAAGGATTCCCATGGCCACCGTCCTGTCCGTCTCCGGAAGTCCCTCCGCCGCCTCCCGCACCGCACGACTCCTCCGCCACCTCGACGCACGACTGCGCGAGCAGGGGCACGAGGTGATACCCCTCGACGTGCGCACCCTCCCCGCCGAGGCGCTGCTCGGCGCCGACTTCGCCCACCCCGACATCGTCCGCGCCGGATCGTTGTTCGAGCGGGCGGACGGGGTGGTCATCGGGACGCCCGTCTACAAGGCCGCCTACTCGGGACTGCTGAAGTCGCTGCTGGACCTGCTGCCCCAGCACGCGCTCAGCGGCAAGACCGTGCTGCCGCTGGCCACCGGCGGCACCCATGCACACGTCCTCGCCATCGACTACGCGCTGCGCCCCGTGCTCACCTCGATGGGCGCCGACCACATCGTCCAGGGGTGGTTCACCCTCGACCGGCAGATCACGGTGGAGGCCGACGACACCCTCACGCTCGCACCGGAGGCGGAACGGGCGGTGACCCGGGTCCTCGACCGGTTCTCCGCGGTGCTCGACGCACCCCGGTTCGCCGCCGCCGGCTGAACTCCCGCCGGCACAGGGGCCGGCCGGTTCCGGCCGGCCGCATAGGATGCCGTCGAGGACGAGGCGGTGACGCGTGCGACTGGTCGTACTGGGTGGCGGGGGATTCCGGGTCCCCCTGGTGTACGGGGCCCTGCTCACGGACCGGGGGGAGGGCCGGGTCGACGAGGTCGTGCTGTACGACACCGATCCGGCGCGGTCGGCGGCCATCGCCCGGGTGCTGGCCGACCAGGCCGCCGCCGACCCGGCCGCGGCCCCCCGGGTCCGGGTCGCCACGGACCTCGACGCCGCCCTGCACGGGGCCGACTTCGTGTTCTCCGCGATCCGGGTCGGCGGACTGGCCGGCCGCGCGGCCGACGAACGGGTGGCCCTCGCGGAAGGGGTCCTCGGCCAGGAGACCGTCGGCGCCGGCGGCATCGCCTACGGACTGCGCACCCTGCCGGTCGTCGACCACATCGCCCGACGGGTGGCCGCCGTGGCACCCGACGCCTGGTTCATCAACTTCACCAACCCGGCCGGCCTGGTGACCGAGGCCATGTCCCGGCACCTGGGGGACCGGGTGATCGGCATCTGCGACTCGCCGGTCGGGCTCGGCCGCAGGGTCGCCCGGGTCCTGGGCGTCGACCCCGGCAGCGCCGAGGTCGACTACGTGGGGCTGAACCACCTGGGATGGCTGCGCGGGCTGCGCGTCGACGGCCGGGACGTGCTGCCGGACCTGTTCGCCTCCACCGCGCTGCTGGAGGGCTTCGAGGAGGGCCGGCTGTTCGGCGCCGACTGGCTGCGCTCCCTCGGCTGCGTCCCCAACGAGTACCTGCACTACTACTACTTCAACCGGGAGACCGTGCGCGCCTACCGCGAAGCCGCGCTCACCCGGGGGGCCTTCCTGCACCGACAGCAGGACCGCTTCTACGCCCGGGTGGGCGATCCGGCCGTGCCCGCGCTCACCACCTGGAACGCCGTGCGGGCCGAACGCGAGGCCACCTACATGGCCGAGAACCGGGAGGCGGCCGGGGCGGGCGAGCGGGACGAGGCGTCGCTGACCGCGTCCGGCGGGTACGAGGAGGTGGCCCTCGCCCTGATGCGGGCCATCGCCCGCGACGAGCGGACCACCCTCGTCCTCAACGTCCGCAACCGCGCCGCCCTGCCGGGGCTGGACGCCGACGCGGTGATCGAGACGCCCTGCCGGGTCGACGCCGCCGGCGCCCACCCGATCCCCGCCGACCCGCTGCCCGGGCACGCCCTGGGCTTGGTGACCACCGTCAAGGCGGTGGAGCGCGAGGTCATCGCGGCGGCCGACGGCGCCTCCCGGGCGAGGGCGGTCAAGGCGTTCGCCCTGCACCCCCTGGTCGACTCGGTCTCCGTCGCCCGCCGGCTCGTCGCCGGGTACACGGAGGTCCACCCCGGTCTCGGCTACCTCCGCTGACGGGACCCCCGGGGCGGCGGGGATCAGCGGCAGGACGCCGGCCGGCGCACCCCGGGCGCCTCGGGGCGGGGGACGGCGGGGCCCGCGGCGACGATCCGTCCCCGCGCCGCGGTGCGGGTTCCGGCGGCGCGGTCCGCGGCGGCGGCCCGGCTGAGGACCAGCACTCCGCGCGCCGCGACCACCGCGCCCGCCAGGGCCAGGGCCGCTCCCAGGGCGCCGCCGCGGAAGCCCTCGCCGAGCAGGGCGATCCCGATCGTCGAGGCGGCCACCGGATTGGCGAGGGTGAGCAGGGCCAGCGGCGCCCCGAGTCCGTCCTGGTACGCGGTCTGGGCCAGCAGCAGGCCGCCCACCGCGAACCCCGCGACGAGCAGGACGACCACCGCCACCCGGCCGCTCAGTAGCGCGGCGCCGGCCCCGGTGGCCGCGACGGTCACCGTCTGCGTCAATGCCGAGGCGACCCCCGAGGAGAGTCCGGAAGCGGTCGCGTGCCGCAGTCCCGGCCGGGCGCCCGGCCACGCCAGCAGGCCCAGGACCGCGGCGGTCGCCCCGGCCACCCCCAGCGCCTGGGCGAGCGACAGGGTGGCCTCGGGAGCCGGGCCCGAGGCGGCGAACGTCAGCGCGCCCAGTCCGGCCAGCGTCCAGGCGACCCCGTGCCACTCGCGTCGGCCCACCCGGCGCCCGGTGAGTCGGGCGCCCAGCGGCACCGCGGCGACCAGGGTGAGGGCGCCCAGCGGCTGTACCAGGGTGAGCGGGCCGAACCGCAGGGCGGCGACGTGGAGGAGCGCGGCCCCGGAGTTGAGGGCGACGGCGAGCCACCACGCGCGGGCGCCCCACAGCGTCCGCAGGCGTCGGGAACGCGGTGGGATGCGGGCCGCGAGGCGCTCCTGGGTGACCGCGGCGGTGGCGTAGGCGACGGCCGACAGCAGGGAGAGGCCGACCGCGAGCAGGGTGGGGTTCACGGAGCCGTCCTCGGGGAGGGCGGCGCGGGACGCCGGCCCGGCCGGATCGGTGCCGGGGGGAGAGCCCCGGTGCGGGAGTCCATGCCCTGCCCCTTTGTCTGGTTGTGCCGCTCAACACGTATCGATACGCGAGTGTACCGATACGGCAGCGTATCGGTACACTCGCGTATCGCTGGGCTGTCGCATCGCGGACGGGAACCAGCGGTGCCGGACGGGACCAACGGGGCAGGAGGAGCGGGATGGCGGGGCAGTCAGCGCGGCCGGTGCCGGTGTCGGAGCCGGCGGCTCCGGCCCGTCGGTCCAAGATCAGCCCGGAACGGGAACGGGAGTTCTTCGCCGCCGTCCTCGACCAGCTCCGCGAGCACGGCTACGAGTCGGTCACCATGGAGGGCGTGGCGGCCCGCGTCCGGTGCGGCAAGTCCACGCTGTACCGCCAGTGGGGCAGCAAGCCCCGCTTCGTGGCCGCGGCCCTGCGCTCCGAACGGTGCCCCCGTTTCGCCGGCATCGACACCGGCAGCCTGGCCGGGGACCTCAGGGCCGCCGCCCACGCGGCGGGCACCGAGTCCTGCGACGACACCCGGTTGCTGCACGCCCTCGGCCACACCACGCTCCAGGACCACGAACTGCAACGGGCGTTGTGCGAGGCGCTGGTCGAACCGGAACTGGCCGCCCTCGACGCCATGCTCGCCCGGGCGGAGGCCCGTGGGGAGATCGGCGCCGCACACCCGGCGGCCGAGTACGTGGCCGCCCTGCTCTTCGGCGTCACCCGGGTGCGACCGCAACTGGAGGGACGCTTCGCCGACCCCGCCTATCTGATCGGGCTGGTGGACGCGGTGATCCTGCCCGCCTTCGGCCTCACCGCGCCGCCCCGTCCCGCGGCGGACGGGGCCAGTCCCGCCCCCTGAGCGCCAGGCCGCCGCCCCGGGGATGACCGGTGGCGGCCTGGCCGCGCCGCACCGTGGGGACGGGGGCGGCGCGCACCCCCGGGCCGGGTGGGTGCCCTCCCGCGGAGGGCACCCACCCGGCCCGATCCGCGGGCGTCAGGCCGACCGGCCGTTGCCGACTCCCTGCGGGGCCTTCTTGATGCCCTTGGCGATCTTGTCCATCACGGACGGCGCCGGGGCCTCGTCGCTCACGTCGAACCCGAACCGCACGACCACGAACTGCTTCGCGTCCTTCGGCGAGGGGAAGACGAGCGACTGCACGTAGCCGTCGTCGCCCTTCTCGGTGACCACCTTCCAGCGGACCAGGTGGCCCTCGCCGCCCGCGACGGTCGTGGCGCGGTTCGCCAACACCTGGTGCGAGGTGATCCTGCCGTAGGTCTTCCCGCCGTACGCCCGCTCCGCCGCCTGCTCGATGTCCGTCCGCGCGATCGCCGCCGCCGAGGTCTGGGTATGCCGGTACGCCGCGGCAGGGGCGGAGTCGGCCCCGGCCCGCGCGCACTGCTCCCCGGCGTCGCCCGGGCACGGGTAGGGCCCGGTCGACAACTGCGCGCCGATGGGCGCGGACTCGCCTGACCACCCCTCGGGCACCGGCAGGCTGATGCCGCTCGCCCCGTCGGTGACGTACCCCTCCTCCGCGGGCGGCTGTGCCGGCCCGCCGGGGCCGCGGGGCCCGCTCGGTGCGTCGGGGCTCTCGGTCTCGGGGCCCGGCTCCGGGGTCGGAGCGCCCTGCGGCGCCGGGGACGAAGCGCGGCTCCGGTCGTCGTCCCCGCCGTCCCCGTCGTTCCGGGTCAGCGCGTACACGCCGCCCACCAGACCGCCGAGCACCGCGAGGGCGACGACCCCGCCTATCGTCGCGCGCACCGCCCGCCGCCGTGCGGAGGGCGGTGCGGCCGGCGGCCAGGCCGGTGCGGTCGGGGGACCCCAGGCGCCCGCCGCGCCGAGTACCCGGGTCTGTTCGGTCCAGGCGGTGCCGTCCCACCAACGCTCGGTCGTCGGCGCGTCACTCCTCTGCCCGGGATCGGGGTACCAGCCGGGCGGCGTCATCTGGGTCATGGCGCCCACACTAGGAGCTCCTCCTGAAATCCGGATGAGAGGGGATGCCGCTGCCCTCCCCGCGACCAGCGGCGGGGCCCCGGGCCCGCCCTCCCGGCCGTACCCCGGCGACGGACTCCGGGCCCGCGGACGGCACCACGGTTCTGAACGCGTGTTCGCCCTGTTCGAGTGCGGGCGTCACTCGGGCAGGGCAACCTGTTCGGTCCCCCCGCGAATCCGGCCTTCGGCCCGCTAACCTCGGTGTTCCGTAAGCCGGTTGAGTGATCTGGGGAGGACGCGGGATGACACAGGAACGGCCCGGAGGGGCCGGTTCGAGCCCGCTGTGGGAACGGGAGGCCGAACTCGGCTCGGTACGGGCGGCCATCGACCTCCTGTGCACACAGACGCCCCGGAGCGTGCCCTCCCGCCCGGAGAGCCCCGGTGGCCTCCTGGTCTTCACCGGCGAACCGGGCGTCGGCAAGACGGCACTGCTCGACGCGACCCGCAAGGCGGCCCGGGACCGCGGCTGCGCCGTCTGGTCGGCGCGCGGCGGCGAGACCCTCGCCTCCGTCCCCTTCTACGTGGTGCGGCAACTGCTCAAACCCGCGTTGCTCTCCCTCAGCCCCGAGGAGTACGACCGGCTCGGCGGCTGGCTCGACATCGCCGGTCCCGCCCTCGGCATGACGGAACCGAGCGGCGGGCACGTCGATCCGCAGGCCGTCTCGGACGGGCTCGTGGGCGCGGTCTGCGACCTCACGGAGATCAGCTTCCCCCTGGTCCTGCTCGTCGACGACGCCCACTGGGCGGACCAGGAGACCCTGCGCTGGCTGGTCAACCTCGCACAGCGCCTGGACGAACTGCGGATCCTCCTCGTCGTCACCCACCGGGCCGTCGCCCCGGGCCGGGAGGCCGCGCCCGCCCTGGCGCGCGTGGGCGCACTCGCCGGCCTCCGCGGCGTCCTGCACGACCTGACCCCCGGCGCCGCGGCCCAACTCACCCGGGCGAGGCTCGGCAGCCACGCCGACGACGCCTTCTGCCGTCAGGTGTGGGCCGTCACCGCCGGCAACCCCTACGACACGGTGGAACTCCTCGCCAAGGTCGAGGACCGGGGCCTCGAACCGGTCGAGTCCTCCGCCGAGGAACTGCGCGGCCTCAACAGGTCCGCCCGGGACGGCGGTCTGATCGCCCGCCTCAGCGCCCTCGGGACGGCCACCGTCGAGCTGGCCCGGGCCGCCGCGATCCTCGGCACCAACATCGCGGTGCCCGTCGCCGCGGGCATCGCCGGGATCCCCGTGGAGGAGGCCCGCGGGCGCGCCGCCGACCTGCGCACGGCCCGGATCTTCGCCGAACGGCCGCCGAACCGCCCCGACGAGGAGGACCGGCTGGAGTTCGTGCACCCGCTCATCGCCAGCACCGTCTACCAGGCGATCCCCGTGGCCACCCGGACCGCCCTGCACGGTGCCGCGGCCGGCCAGTTGCGCAAGGCGCAGGAACCGGCCGCCGTCGTGGCCCGGCACCTGCTGGAGGTCCATCCCGAAGAGGACCCGGAGCTGGTGGCGCAGTTGCGTGCCGCGGCCGGGGAGCACCTCGGAGTGGGCGCGCCGGAGGCCGCCGTCCGCTGCCTGGAGCGCGCCCTGCGCGAACCGCCGCTGCCCGAGCACCACGCCGAGGTGCTCTACGAACTCGGTTGCGCGACCCTGCTGACCGCCCCCACCAAGACCATCGCCCATCTGCGCGAGGCGCTCGCCCTGCCCCACTTCACGGGGGAGAACCGGGTCGACGCGGTCTGCCGCCTCGCCCAGGCGCTGGTGCACAACGGCGAGTTGGAGGAGGCCGTGCGGGTGATCGACGGCGAGGTCGACCTGCTGCCGCCGGGGCCGCACCAACTCCGGTTGCGGGCCCTGCGCTTCATGTGGCAGGGCATCCACGCCGGCCACCAGGACTCCACCCGGCGCTCACGCAGCCTCAAGGAGCTCGCCGACCCCCTGAACGGCCGGGACAACTCCGAGCGAGCCCTGCTCATCATCCGGGCGTTCGACGCGTTGACCCGCGGGGAGAACGCGGCGTTCGTCGTGGAGCTGTGCGACCGCTCCCTGGTGAACGGGGAGCTGCCGCCCGGGCTCGGCTGGACGGACACCGAGTGGGGCTTCGAACTCCTGATGATGCTCGGGAGTTCGTACCTGTTCGCCGACCGTCTGGACCGGGCGGGCAACCTCTTCAACGACGCGCGGCGGGAGTACGAGGACAGGGGCTGGACCGGAGCCCATCTGGCGCTCGCCCACTGCTTCGGCGGATACGTCCTGCGGCGGCGCGGCAAGCTCGTCCCCGCCGAAGGGCTGCTGCGGGAGGCCCTGCGCCTGGCCGACCGGGTGGGCACCGGCCTGCCGATGCACTGGGACGCGGCCTGCATGCTGATCGACACCCTCATCGCCCGCGGCAACATCGACGGCGCCATGGAGGTCTTGGAGAAGTACAAGGTCGCCCCGCCCTACCCGTCCACCTTCATCATGCCCGACCCCGATTCGGTCCGCGGGCGGCTCCTGATCGAGGCGGGACGGGTGCCGGAGGGGATCGAGGCGCTGGAGGCCGCGGAGCGGGCCGCGCTCGCGAGCGGTCGCCACAACACGGTGATGGCGACCTGGGCGGGGGACCTGGCGCGCGCCCTGGCGAAGGAGGACCCCGCCCGGGCCGCGCGGCTGGCCGCGGTGTGCCGGGCACAGGCCGAGCGCTTCGGCACCGACACGGCCATCGGGGAGGCCCTGAGGTGCGCCGCGGTCCTGGCGACCGGGCAGCGCTCGGTGACGCTGCACGCCCAGGCCGCCGCCTACCTGGAGGCCTCGCCCTGCGGGTACGAGCACGCCGTGGCCCGGATCGAGTACGGCATCGCGGCCCGTTCCACCGCCGAACTGGAGCGGGGCACCGCCCTCGCCCGCGCCTGCGGCGCCGACACCGTGGCGGCCCGCGGCGAAGAGGTCCTCGCGTCGTGGCGGCGGTTGCGGGGCTGAGCCCCGCCGGGGCGGGTCCGCCCTCAGCGCTCCACCAGCAGCACCCAGACCGGGCCCGCGGCGAAGTGGAGCGGTCGGCCGTCGGTGGTGGTGAAGGTGGTCCCCCCGGCGGCCGAGGGCCGCTGCCACTCGCCGGCGTGGGCCCGCCCGTCCCGCAGCACCTCGACCGGCCCGGAGCCCACGGTCACGGTGAACGGCGAGTTGTTGCCCATGAAGTCCTGGAACCGTGACTCCCGGATCTCCACCCGCTGGACGACGACGGTCGCCGCGGTCACCGCGGTGCCGTCGGCGTCCACCGCCCGGCGCCCGTCCAGGGCGACCTGCCACCGTCCCGCCTCCGCCGACCAGGTGAAGGTGAACCGGGCCGAGGGGAAGCGCACGGTCCGTTCCGTCACCGGTTCTCCCCCCTCGGGTGCCGCCCCGGTACGGAAACCCGCCTCCGCCAGCACCGCGGCCCCGGCCGGCCGGTCCACCACCTCCGCGGGGTGCAGGACCAGGTCGTGCGGGGCCACCCGGGACGGGTCGCGAATGTACGCGCCGGCCGGAGCACCCTCGGGCTGCACGGGGCGCAACGGCGCCGCGTCGATCAGCGGCAGCAGCTTGGACTGGGCCCCGGAGAAGGCGAGCACCGGATCGGGGAACTGGGCCAGCAGTTCCAGGTCGGACTCCCGGGCGCTGCGCACCGGCCCGACCTCCGGCGGCAGCCGGGTGGCGTAGAGCGCCATCAGTCGGCTCAGCCCCGCCTCGACCTGCTCCGCGTACACCACGTCGGCCGCGGCGAGGCCGAGCTGGGGGCGGGCGGCCGCCACGTTGTCGATCTTCACGGCCAGCAGGGGAGCGGCACCGGACGGGGGCGCGCTCGACTCGGCGGGCGAGGGACCGCCCGAGGAACAGGACGTGCCGAGCACGGCCAGCACCAGCACGGCCAGGGCGACGCAGCCGCCCCGTCTGGCCCGGGCACCCGCCCGGAAGGACTTCGTCATCCGCACACCCCCGGTGTCCGACTGCCCCCACGGTACGTCCGACTGCGCCGCGGGGCCCCGGGAACGCGCGCGTTCCGCCGGCCGGACGGGGCTCAGCCGCCGAGGACCTCCCCGAGGTCGTAGCGCACCGGCTCGTCCAACTGCTCGAACGTGCAGGTTCCGGGGGTCCGGTCCGGACGCCAGCGCCTGAACCGTGCGGTGTGCCGGAACCGCGCCCCGTTCTCCATGTGGTCGTACGCCACCTCGCACACCCGCTCCGGGCGCAGGGGGATCCAGGACAGGTCCTTCTTGCCGGACCAGCGGCTTGGTGCCCCCGGCAGCCGGGCGGCCTCGTGCGCCGCCCCGTCCGCCCACGCCGCCCAGGGGTGCTCCGCCGCCGACTCCAGCCGCAACGGTTCCAGTTCGTCCACCAGTTCGGCCCGGCGCTTCATCGGGAAGGCGGCGCACACCCCCACGTGCTGGAGCACGCCCCGGTCGTCGTACAGCCCGAGCAGCAGCGAACCGACCACCGGGCCGGACTTGTGGAAGCGGTAGCCCGCCACCACCACGTCGGCACTCCGCTCGTGCTTCACCTTGAACATGACCCGCTCGTTCGGCCGGTACCGCAGGTCCAGCGGCTTGGCCACGATCCCGTCCAGGCCGGCCCCTTCGAAGCGCTCGAACCAGGAGCGCGCCACCTCGGGGTCGGTCGTCGCCGGCGCCAGGTGCAGCGGTGGGGTGGTGTCGGCGAGGGCTCCGGCCAGCAGTGCGCGGCGTTCGACCAGCGGCGCCTCCAGCAGGCCGTCGTCGCCGAGGGCGAGCAGGTCGAAGGCGACGAAGGACGCGGGGGTGCGCTCGGCGAGCAGCCGGACCCGGGAGTCGGCGGGGTGGATGCGTTCGGTGAGCGCGTCGAAGTCGAGGTGCCCCTCCCGGGCGATGACGACCTCCCCGTCCACGACGCACCGGCCCGGCAGCCGGGCGGACAGCGCGGCGACCAGTTCGGGGAAGTACCGGGTCAGCGACCTGCCGGTGCGGCTGCCGAGTTCCAGTTCGGGCCCGTCCCGGAAGGCGATGGCCCGGAAGCCGTCCCACTTGGCCTCGTACTGCATGCCGGGCGGGATGTCCTTGACGGACTTGGCGAGCATCGGCTTCACGGGCGGCATCACCGGGAGGTCCATACCGCGATTCTCGCCGAACGGGACGTTCGGTGCAGATCCGTCGATCCTCGGCCCCCTCGACCGGGGAGCGCCGACGTGCGCGTCCCCGGCCCTGCGCCTACCGTGGCCGTCATGGGTGCCAGCAGCCACGGCAAGCCGGTCGAGCTGGAGGCCGGTGGGCGGACCGTACGACTGTCGAGTCCGGACAAGGTCTACTTCCCGGAGCGCGGCTTCACCAAGTTGGACCTGGCCCGCTACTACCTCGGCGTCGGCGACGGCATCCTGCGGGCCCTGCGGGACCGCCCCACCACCCTGGAGCGCTACCCCGAGGGACTGGACGGCGAGCACTTCTTCCAGAAGCGCGCCCCCAAGAACACCCCCGACTGGATCCCCCGCGCGCACATCACCTTCCCCAGCGGGCGTTCGGCCGACGAGATGTGCCCCACCGAAGTCGCGGCCGTCGTCTGGGCCGCCCAGTTCGGCACCCTCACCTTCCACCCCTGGCCGGTCCGGCGCGCCGACACCGAACGTCCCGACGAGCTCCGCCTCGACCTCGACCCCCAGCCCGGCACCGACTTCGCCGACGCGGTCGCCGTCGCCCACGAACTGCGGGCCGTGCTCGCGGAGGCGGGCATGCGGGGCTGGCCCAAGACCTCGGGCGGTCGCGGCCTGCACGTCTTCGTGCCCATCGAACCGCGCTGGACCTTCACCCAGGTCCGGCGCTGCGCCATCGTCTGCGGTCGGGAACTGGAGCGCCGGATGCCCGGTCGGGTGACCACCGCCTGGTGGAAGGAGGAGCGCGGCGAACGGATCTTCGTGGACTACAACCAGACCGCCCGGGACCGCACGATCGCCTCCGCCTACTCCGTGCGCCCCCGTCCGCACGCCCCCGTCTCCGCGCCGCTGCGCTGGGCGGAGGTGGACGAGGTCACCCCCCGGGACTTCGACCTCGCGACCATGCCCGTGCGCTACGCGGAGCTGGGCGACGTCCACGCGGACATGGACGAGCACCGGTTCTCCCTGGAGCCCCTGCTGGAGCTGGCCAGGAGGGACGAGCGGGACCACGGCCTGGGGGACCTGCCGTACCCGCCGGAGTACCCCAAGATGCCGGGCGAACCCAAGCGCGTCCAGCCGAGCAGGGCCCGCCACGAGGCGGTGGACGAAGGTTCCTGAGCGCGGGCGCGGCGCCCGTCGCCGCGGTGGGACCGGTCAGTCCCGGCCGGATGCCCGGCGCAAGGCGAACCGCTCGCGCTCCGAGAGGCCGCCCCAGACGCCGAAGCGCTCGTCGTGGGTCAGGGCGTACCGGAGGCACGCCTCGCGCAGGTCGCACATCCGACAGATGCGCTTGGCCTCGCGCACGGAGCTGCCGGGTTCCGGGAAGAAGAACTCGGCCCCGGTCTGTGCGCACAGGGCGCGGTCCCAGTCGACGCCCTGCTCCGCTTCTTGATCAATGACACCGTCCGTCTGCATGCCCCGATCGTGCCGCGCGGGGAAAAACGAACGATCAACGCGCTGTTCAGCGCCCCGTCGAAGGGGGCGGGGGGGCGCTCGGGCCCCTGACCCCGCCGACCGGTGGTCACGCCTTGCGCGCGGCCATCCGCGCCTTGCGGGCCGCGAGCTTCTCGTCGAACGCCCGGGCTTCGCTGTCGAGCCCCTCCATGAAGAAGCCGAGCTCCTCCTGGGCCTTGAGTCCCTCGGGCCCGAGCCCGTCGATGTCCATGATCTTCAGGAACCGCAGTACCGGCTGGAGCACGTCGTCGTGGTGGATGCGCAGGTTGTACACCTCGCCGATGGCCATCTGCGCGGCGGCCCGCTCGAACCCGGGGATGCCGTGTCCGGGCATCCGGAAGTCGACGACGACGTCCCGGACGGCCTGCATGGTGAGGTCGGGAGCCAGGTCGAACGCCGACTTGAGCAGGTTCCGGTAGAAGACCATGTGCAGGTTCTCGTCGGTGGCGATGCGGGCCAGCATCCGGTCGCAGACCGGGTCGCCGGACTGGTGCCCGGTGTTGCGGTGCGAGATCCGGGTGGCGAGCTCCTGGAAGGCCACGTAGGCGACGGAGTGCAGCATGGAGTGCCGGTTGTCCGACTCGAATCCCTCCGACATGTGCGACATGCGGAACGCTTCGAGCTTGTCGGGGTCGACCGCGCGCGAGGTGAGGAGGTAGTCCCGCATCACGATGCCGTGGCGGCCCTCCTCGGCGGTCCAGCGGTGCACCCAGGTGCCCCAGGCCCCGTCCCGTCCGAACAGTGACGCTATCTCGTGGTGGTAGCTGGGGAGGTTGTCCTCGGTCAGCAGATTGACCACGAGGGCGATCCGGCCGATCTCGGTGACCTTGGACTGCTCCTTCTCCCAGGGGTCGCCGTCCTCGAACTGCCCGGGGAAGTTGCGGCCGTCCGACCACGGCACGTACTCGTGGGGCATCCAGTCCTTGGCCACCTTCAGATGGCGGTTGAGCTCCTTCTCGACCACTTCCTCCAACGCGTGGAGGAGTCTGGCGTCCGTCCAGGTGGACGGGGCGCCGAGGTGGGGAGAAGTGAGCGTCACTGGAGCTCCAGGGAAGGGGAGTGCATGCCGGGAACCGTAACCTACGCAGTCGTAGGCTACGTCCGCGTAGGTTACGAACCCGTAGGTTAAGCCCGCTGTAAAGGCGCCTCCCCGCCGGGGGTGGCCGGTAAGGCGCCGGCGCACGCCTGACCACGGCACTTCCGCCCTCTGCGCGCCCGGGGCGCACGCATCCCGCAAGCGGACTGAGAGGCACCTCACACCGCCGTTCAGCGGCGCGTCCCGGGCGGGGCAGGCTCCCGTGCCCGGGACGGCCCCGGGTGATCCCGGCCGCTCCAGGAGCGGCAGGCCGTGGCGGGCCGCGCCGCCCTCGGCCCGCGCGGTTCCCCGGGCCGGCCGGAGGGACACCCGCGATCGACGTCGACGGGGCGGCCTCCCGACACCGTCGGGTCCGATCGGCCGGGTGCGGCGACGGTGTCACCGGGCCCGGACGCGCCTCGCCGTCACCGCGGTGGCTCGGTGCGGTGACGGCGGAAGCGGGGCGGGTCGGTCAGCAGGGGTCGCGCATCAACGCCGCGAGGTCACCGTCCAGGTCGAGGTGCAGGTACTCGTCGCCCCGGGCCACCACGGCGTCGGTCCGGCGCAGGAACCGGCGCAGCTCACCGCTGCGCACGTGCACGATCGCGGTGCCCTCGGGGGCGTGGAACTCCATGACCGTGCGGTCGTACCCGTACGGTCGCACCCGTACGTCCCCGTGGCCGGCCGCTTCCTCCATCCCGGCCGTCAGCAGTTCCCGGGAGAACGTCCAGCACACGTCCACGCCCTCCAGGGTCGCGGCGGCGGGGAACGTCATCCTGATCGCGAAGGGATCGTCCTCCGTGTAGCGCAGCATCGCGGGGATGGTGGCCATGCGCGGCGCGGCGGCGACCAGTCGCGCCTCCACGGCCTGCTCGATGACGATGGACAACGCGTGCTCCCTCGTGACGGCGGTGAGGTCGGCCCGGCGCCCGGCGGGCCGACGAAGCCGGACACCTGAAGAGACGACGGAAAGCCCCTTCACGTACACCCGGACGGTCAGTGACCTCGGTCACGGCCGCCGCGCCGGGCACGGGCCGCCGGACCGGAACGGCGGCCCGTCAGGACGGGGCCGGCTGCCGGTACGCGTCGAGCGCGGGTGCCGTCCGGGTGACGACGAACTCCGTGATGCGGTAGGCGCAGACCCCGGCCGTCACGAACGGATCGGTCGCGGCCAGGTCCTCGATCGCCGCGCGGTCCGTGCCGACCGCGAGCAACACCCCGCCGTCGCGCGGCTGCTTGCGGCCCGAGGCGATCACCACTCCGGAGGCGTACAAGGCGTCCAACCACGCGATGTGCGCGGCCAACTCGGCGTCCACGGCCTCGACGGGTGCGGTGTAGGTCAGTTCCAGAACGAACATGACCGAAACCCTATCGGCTTCATCCCGAACCGCGCGGCCCGGCCCGGGGTCCGGGCCGTGGGCTGCGGCGCCCGCCGACCCCGTACCCTCGACGCAATGGAAGCCGTCGCGAATCCCCGCCCCGCCCCGCTGCCCGCCGGTTGGCCCGTGAGCGAGGAAGGGGCCCGCGCCGTCCAGGACGCCCTGCGGGACGCCGTCGTGCACGACGAACCCGGGCCCGAGCCCGGTCTCGGGCACGCGACCGGGGTGGACGTGGCGTACGACGACGCCCGTGGTGTCGTGGCCGCGGCGGCGGTGGTCCTCGACTGCGCGACCCTGAAGGTGGTCGAGGAGGCCACCGCGGTGGGTCCGGTGGCTTTCCGCTATGTCCCCGGGTTGCTCGCCTTCCGTGAACTCCCGGCCGTCCTCGCGGCGTTGGAGGCGCTGTCCGTGGATCCCGGACTGGTGGTGTGCGACGGCTACGGGTTCGCCCACCCGCGCCGCTTCGGTCTGGCGAGCCATCTCGGAGTGCTCACCGGGCGGCCCACGATCGGCGTCGCGAAGAACCCGTTCGTCTTCACCCACGGGGAGTTGGCCGAACACCGGGGAGCCGCCGCCCCGTTGCTCGCCGGGGACGAGCAGGTGGGGGCCGCGCTGCGGACCAGGGCGGGCGTCAAACCGGTGTACGTCTCGGTCGGCCACCGGGTGTCGCTGCCCACGGCACTCGCCCACACCCTGTCCCTGAGCCCGCGCTACCGCCTACCGGAGACCACCCGGCACGCCGACTCGCTCTGCCGCAGGGTCCTGGCCGGCCGTTCCTGAGGGCTCCGGGGCGGTGCGGCCCGCCGCGACCTCGGCGAGGACCCGGTCGATCCGGCGCGAGCGACGCAGCAGCCGCGGCGCCCGGGCTCCGGCGAGGCCGATGAGCACCAGCGGCACCGGCCGGCCCGCGAGGACGGCCAGGACGATCGTCAGCGGTTCGACACCGGCCAGCGCACAGGCCAGCACCGCGGTCCGCGGGGTGAACGGCAGCATGGACAGGGCGGCCAGCACCCAGGGTCCGTGCTGGGCGACCAACTCGGCCGCCTGTTGGAACTCGGCCCGGTCCGGCGCGAGTTGCCCGGCGACCTGGAGAAGTCTGTCCCCGGCGGCCCGAACGGCGAGGGCGGTGAGCAGGGCGCCCAGCACCGAGCCGGTGACGAAGGTGAGGACGAGCGGCCACCAGCGACGCGGATGCAGCGCCGCCAGCCCGGCGAGGAGCAACTGGCCGGGCAGCACCGGCAGGACGTAGTCGCCGAGCGGGAAGGCGCCCACCGCGGGCAGGAACCAGCGCCGGTCGGCCGATCGGTCCAGCCGGGACAGCAGCCGTCCGGTCCGGGTGGAGGGCACAGGGGCGGTGGCGGTCTCAGCCATGGCGCAGCGTCCGGTAGCCGAGGGACGGGGCGAGCCGCATCAGGGGCGGCAGCAGCCGCGCCTTGCCGACGTAGACCTCCGACCGCCCCCGGGCCACGCCGTGCAGCACGGAACGGGCTGCGGCGGCCGGGCTGATCTTGCCGCGCCCACGGCCCGCGGTCATGTCCGTGTCGACGAGGGGGAGGACCGCGTCGACCACCCGGACGTGCGGCGCGCCGTCCTCGCACTGGTAGCGCAGCGCCCGGGTGAAGGTGCGCACCGCCGACTTGGCGGCGCAGTACACCGGGGCGGAGGGCTTGGGCACGACGGCCAGCCCGCTGCTGATGTTGACGATCGCCGCGGACGGCTGCCGGCGCAGATGGGGGAGCAGCCCGGTGGAGAGGGTGATGACGGCGTCCACGTTGACGGTCAGCTCGCGTCGCAGGAGTTGCCGGGTGCGGGGGAGGTCGTCGGCGAGGAAGTCGGTCAGGTGCTGCACCCCGGCGTTGTTGAACACGGCGCGCAGCGCGGGGTGGCGGGTGGGCAGCGCCTCGGTGAGGGCGTCGAGGGCCGTGGGGTCGGCGAGGTCGACGACCTCGATCGACACCCGGTCGCCGTGCGCGGCCGCGAGCGCGGCGAGTCGTTCCCGGTCGCGGCCGACGGCCACCACGTGGGCGCCGAGCCCGACCAGTTGTCGGGTGAGTTCCCTGCCGACCCCGCGGGCTCCGCCCGTGACGAGGACGGTGGTGTCGTGGAATTCCATGGGGTGACCTTCACTTCGTTGGGTCGGGGCGTCGGGCGGGGGGCCCGAACGTGGACCGGTAGGCCGCCGGGGTCATGGCGGTGCGGTGTTTGAACTGACGGGTGAAGTGCGGCTGGTCGGCGTAGCCGCAGGCGAAGCCGATCACGCCGATGGGGTGTTCACCGCGGACGAGCAGGCTCGCGGCCCGTTCCGCGCGCACCTCGCCGAGCAGCCCGGTGAAGCCCCCCGCGGCCGCCAACCGCCGTTGGAGGACCCGTGAGGAGAGCGCCAACTCCCCGGCGAGGTCGGCGAGCGTCCAGCGGCGGGCGGGGTCGGCGGCGAACAGTTCCCGGGCGGGCGCGGCCGGGTCGGTGCCGGGTTCCGCGCTTCGATCGGGGCGCGGCGGTCGGCTGCCGGACCAGGCGAAGTGCCAGTGGGCGCTGTCCCCGGGGGCCGGTTCGACGCGGAACGCGCCCTCGCTGAACACGGTGAGCGGCCGGTGCCGTCCGACGGTGACCGTGACGTCCAGGGCGCCGATCATGACCAGGAGGGCGGTGAGCACCCCGATGACGACGGCGTCCTCCGCCGGTTCGGGCGGCGCCCCGACCGGGCCGGTGTGTTCGACGAGCAGTCGACCGGCCCCGCTGTCCCGCACCCGCACCCGGTGCCGGGCGTGGGTGAACCGTTCCAGCCGGCACCACCGCTCGAACAGGTCGTGCGGGGAGGCGGCGGACAGCAGGGCCGAGACGGCCGGGTCGGAGCGGACCTCGGAGAACCGCCGCCCCACCCGGAGCAGGGGCAGCAGCCCGTGCTCGTGGGCCACCTCGGCCAGGAACCGGCGCTTGGCGGCGAGCGGGAGCAGCGCTCCGGACCCGGCGGGGGCCACGGTGTGGATGCCTTCGGCGGCCAGGGCGCGCTGGGCCACCGCCACCAGTCGTGCACTCGCGTACGCCTCGTCCATGGTTCCCCTCCGTCCGGTGCCCTCACGCTAGGGCCCGGTCCGGGCCGCCGTCTTGAACGATCACGCCACCGGACCGGGCCCGTGACGCCGGATTCCGACCGGTGGCGGGCGCGGGCGGCGCCTCGTGCGGCTATCGGTGGGTATCCACGGGGACAGCCCTTTAGCATCGCTTCCGGTGCCGCGAGCCGCTTGCGGGCCGGTCGCGCACGCCACGCATCCGCAGCGCGCCCGCACGGGCGCCGTCGAAAGGCCCACCCGTGACCACCGAAGCATTCGTGTACGAAGCGATCCGCACCCCGCGCGGGCGCGGCAAGGCGAACGGCGCCCTGCACGGCACCAAGCCGATCGACCTGGTCGTCGGACTGATCCACGAGCTGCGCGACCGCTTCCCGGACCTCGACCCGGCGGCGATCGACGACGTGGTCCTGGGGGTCGTCAGCCCGGTCGGCGACCAGGGCTCCGACATCGCCCGGATCGCCGCGCTCGCCGCGGGACTGCCGGACACCGTCGCCGGGGTGCAGGAGAACCGCTTCTGCGCCTCCGGGCTGGAAGCCGTCAACCTCGCCGCGATGAAGGTCCGTTCGGGATGGGAGGACCTCGTCCTCGCGGGAGGCGTCGAGTCGATGTCCCGGGTGCCGATGGCCTCGGACGGCGGGGCCTGGTTCGCCGACCCGCTGACCAACCTCGCCACCGGATTCGTTCCGCAGGGCATCGGCGCCGACCTGATCGCCACCATCGAGGGCTTCTCCCGCCGCGAGGTCGACGCGTACGCGGTGCTTTCCCAGGAACGCGCGGCGGCGGCGCGCGCGGACGGCCGCTTCGACCGTTCCGTCGTTCCGGTGCGCGACCGGGCGGGGCTCGTCGTCCTCGACCACGACCAGCATCCGCGCCCCGGCACCACGGTGGACGGCCTCGCCGCGCTGAAGCCGTCGTTCGCGGAGATCGGCGAGCGCGCGGGCTTCGACGCCGTGGCCCTCCAGGAGTACCACTGGGTCGAGCGCATCGACCACGTCCACCACGCCGGCAACTCCTCCGGCATCGTGGACGGCGCGGCGCTCGTCGTCGTCGGCTCACGGGCGGTGGGGGAGCGCTACGGGCTCCGGCCGCGGGCCCGGATCGTCTCCGCCGCGGTGTCCGGCTCGGAGCCGACCATCATGCTCACCGGACCGGCGCCCGCCACCCGCAAGGCCCTCGCCAAGGCCGGGCTCACCGTCGACGACCTCGACCTGGTGGAGATCAACGAGGCGTTCGCGGCGGTGGTGCTCCGGTTCGTGCGGGAGACGGGCCTCCCCCTGGAGAAGGTCAACGTCAACGGCGGTGCCATCGCCCTCGGTCACCCGCTCGGCGCCACCGGGGCGATGATCCTCGGCACCCTCGTGGACGAACTCGAACGCCGGGACGGGCGCTACGGACTGGTCACCCTGTGCGTCGGCGGCGGCATGGGCGTCGCGACCGTCGTCGAACGCCTCTGACCGCGCCGCTCGTCCCCCTCCACCCGCCCGCCGCACCCCGGAGCAGTCACCCATGAGCGAGTCCACCACCGTCCGGCAGCCGTCCGCGATCCGCTGGCAACAGGACCGGGCCGGGGTCGTCACCCTCGTCCTCGACGACCCCCACCACTCCACCAACACCCTGAACGTGGCCTTCCAAGCCTCCCTCACCGCCGTGGCCGACCGACTGGAGGCCGAACGCAGCAGCGTCCGGGGCGTCCTCGTCACCTCCGCCAAGAAGACCTTCTTCGCCGGCGGCGACCTCAAGGAACTGCTCGCCGCCCGCCCGGAGGACGCCGCCCGGGTCTTCGAGGCGAGCCTCGGCGTCAAACGCGACCTGCGCCGGATCGAGACCCTGGGCGTCCCCGTGGTCGCGGCCCTGGGCGGCACCGCCCTCGGCGGCGGGTACGAGATCGCCCTCGCCTGCCACCACCGCATCGCCCTGGACGCCCCGGGCGTCAAGTTCGGCCTCCCGGAGGTCACCCTGGGCCTCCTGCCCGGCGCCGGCGGGGTGACCCGCACGGTCCGGATGCTCGGCGTCTCCGACGCCCTCCTCAACGTCCTGCTCCAGGGCACCCAGTACGGCCCGCGGCGCGCCCTGGAACTCGGACTCGTCCACGAGGTCGTGCACAGCCCCGAGGAACTCCTGGTCAGGGCACGGGCGTTCATCGACGCGCATCCGGAGTCGCGGCAGCCCTGGGACGCCCCGGGCCACCGCATCCCCGGCGGCACCCCCGCGCACCCCCGGCTCGCCGCGAACCTGCCCGCCTTCCCCGCCACCCTGCGGAAGCGGACCGCTGGGGCGCCCTGCCCGGCGCCGCGCGCCATCCTCGCGGCGGCCGTCGAGGGCGCACAGGTGGACTTCGCCACCGCGGAGGTCATCGAGTCCCGCCACTTCACCGCCCTGGTGACCGGGCAGACGGCGAAGAACATGATGCAGGCGTTCTTCTTCGACCTCCGTACCGTCAACTCCGGTGCCGCCCGGCCCCGGGACGCCCGGCCGCGCCCGATCGGGAGGGTCGCCGTGCTCGGCGCCGGCCGGATGGGGGCGGGCATCGCCCACGCGTGCGCCCGCGTCGGGATCGACGTGGTCCTGGGGGACGTCTCCCTCGACGCCGCCGAGCGCGGGCGGGAACGCGTGGCGGAGCGGTGCGCCAAGGCCGTCGCCCGGGGCCGCGGCAGCCGGGAGGAGGCGGACGTCCTGCTCGCCCGGATCACCCCCGCGGCCACCGCCGCGGACTTCGCCGGGGCGGACGTGGTCATCGAGGCGGTCTTCGAGGACCCCGACCTGAAGCGCCGGGTGTTCCAGGAGGTCGAGCCCTTCCTGGCCCCGGACGCCCTGCTGTGCTCCAACACCTCCAGCCTGCCCGTCACCGACCTCGCCGACGGGGTGCGGCGCCCGGCCGACTTCCTCGGCCTGCACTTCTTCTCCCCGGTGGACCGGATGCCCCTGGTGGAGATCGTCCGGGGCGAACGCACCGGCGACGAGGCGGTCGCCCGCGCCTTCGACCTGGTGCGCCGGCTCCGCAAGACCCCGATCGTCGTCAACGACGCCCGCGGCTTCTTCACCTCCCGGGTGATCGGGAGGTTCCTGGACGAAGGAGTGGCGATGGTCGGCGAGGGCGTCGAACCCGCCTCCGTCGAGCAGGCCGCCGCCCAGGCCGGCTATCCGACGAAGGTGCTCGCCCTCGCCGACGAGGTCACCCTCACGCTGTCCCGCAGCATCCGCGCCGCCGCCCGCCGTGCGGTGGAGGACGCCGGGGGCACCTGGCAGCCGCATCCCACGGAGGCCGTCGTCCACCGCATGGTCGACGAGTTCGACCGCCCCGGTCGGGCGGGCGGCGCGGGGTTCTACGACTACGTCGACGGTCGACGTGCGGGCCTGTGGCCGGGGTTGCGCACCCACTTCACCCGCTCCGGTGCGCCCGCGTCCCTGCCCGAGCTGTCCGAACGGCTCCTCTTCGCCCAGGCGTTGGAGGCCGTCCGGGCGTGGGACGAAGGGGTGGTCACCTCCGTCGCCGAGGCCAACATCGGCTCCCTGCTCGGCATCGGCTTCCCCGGTTGGACCGGCGGAGCGCTCCAGTACGTCGACGGCTACCGGGGCGGGCTGCCCGGCTTCGTGACCCGGGCGCGTGAACTCGCCGAGCGCCACGGGGACCGCTTCGCCCCGCCGGAGTCCCTGGTGGCGCGCGCCCGGCGCGGCGAACCCCTCCGTGACCGCTGACCCCTGCGCAGGGCTTCGCCCCGCGTGCCCACCGGTGCACGGGGCGAAGTGGCCCACGCCACAACGGAATCACCTGACGCGCGGAGTCAAATGAGCCTCTCCGGAAGCATCTTCCTCATACTGGCCATATGTCGCTCGATGTCCAACATTCTCGTATTCTCCAACCGCCTCCGCCCGGAGGCATCCTCTGGCAGGACACAGGTGACATCCGCACCTTGCTGACCCTCGGCCCGGCCTTCGTCCTCCAGGTGAGCCACCCCGCGGTCGGGGCCGGCGTCGACGACCACTCGGCGTTCCGCACCGACCCCTGGGGCCGTGGCGCCCGCTCCGTGCGGTCCGTGCTGCTGTGGGTGTACGGGGAGGAACGGGCCGTGGCGGAGGGGCGCCGTCTGCGTGCCCTGCACCGCACCGTCGGCGGTACCGACGCCCGGGGGCGCCGCTACCACGCACTGGCCGCCCGCACCTACGCCTGGGTGCACGCCACCGGGTACCCCGTGACCCGCTACGCCCGCCCGTACCTCTGGTCCCGCCCCTACACCGAGGACGAGGAGCGCCGTTACTTCGCCGAGTGGCGTCGGGTCGGTCAACTCCTCGGCATCCACGAACGTGATCTGCCGGAGACCGTCGAAGAGTTCTGGCCCTACTACCGGGCCACCCTCAAGGAGCTGGAACTCACCCAAGTGGCACAGGAGTTGCTCGACGTCCGACGGCCGCTACCGGTCCCCGAAGCGGGGCCCCGACCGGTGCGGATCGCGGTGCGCCTGCTGTGGCCCGCGCTGCGCCCGCTGTTCCTGCGGCTGCGCCGGTTCCTGTCGATCGGACTGCTGCCGCCCGAAGCGCGCACCGCGCTGGGGCTGCCGTGGACCGAGGCCCAGGAGCGTCGCCTACGGCGGCTGTGCCGGGCCATCGGGGCCGTGGTCTCCCGGCTTCCGCACCGCATGCGCTACCTTCCCGACGCCCATGCGGCCCGGGTCCGGCACGGACTGGACTGAGCGGCCGGTCGAGGACCGTCCGGGGGCGGGACACCGCGCGGCGCGCCGTCCCGCCCCGTCCGTCCAGTCGGACGGCGCCGGCTACGCCCTCGACCGTGTGTGCGCCCCCGCGCACGGCCGGCGCGGCACCCGCCCCCGCGCCGCCCCGCGCCGGGCCCGGCTGGCGCGGGGCGGCGGATTCGCAACGGCAACCGAACCACCCCCCGGACGCCGCGACCGTCGAGGTGATCGCCTGCCACCGCACCGTTTGCCCACAGCGAAGAGCGGGCCCCGTCCGTCCGGCATCCGCCGCCCCCGCCACCGCCGTCCCTCACCCGGGCACCCGACCGGCCCCCTCCGCAGCCGTGGCGCGCCGCCCCCCGGCCGGCCCGGCTGGGGATACTCGCCCCATGTCTGCCGCGTACGCGACCTTCGCCCTGGCACCCGCCACCCGTGCGGGCGAGATCCACGCCAACGGCGAACCCCAGGCACACCGGGACTTCGTGGACTTCATCGTCGACGGCCGCCCGCTGCTGTACCGCCTCGCCGACCTCGACGCCGTCTCCCCGCTCGCCGCGGACGTGCCACCGGCGATCTTCTCCTCCCAGGTGCGCAGCCTCCTCCTGGAAGCCCCCGCCCCGCTCGCCCACCGCCGGCACATCATCTACGCCTGTCCGGAGTGCGAGGACCTCGCCTGCGGCGCGGTGACCGCAGTCATCGAACGGGACCCCGCCTCCCCGGAGGACGTCGTCTGGCGCGACTTCGCCTGGCAGACCACCCCCCGCGTGGACCTCGTGCTCGGCGGCTACCACGGGCTGGGGCCGTTCCGGTTCCGCGGCGCCGAGTACCGCGCGGCCCTGCGCCCCCTCCTGGACACCGCCGGGCCGGCTCCGCGCCGGGTGCTGCTCGTCGGCGACCGGGTCGCCGTACTGGCCCGGCTCGCCGCGGCCCTGCGCACCATCGGCATCGGCGCCGAGATCACCCGGGACGCCGCCCGGGTGCCCCCGGCCGAACTGCGCACCTACGGCGCGGTCGCCTTCGGCGCCACCGTCCCCGCCGGCGAACGCACCCAGGTCCGCGCCGCGTTCGCGCACGCCGGGGTCAACGTCACCTACGTCGACGGACTGGCGCCCATCGTCCCCCTGCTCGTCGCCCAGGTCGAACACGCCCTGGACACCGCCCCGGCCGGACGCCGCAGGCTCACCCGCCTCGCGCGTTCCGGAGACGACGCCGGCATCGACGTCACCTCCACCTGCCGGGTCCGCGTGCTGGCCTACCGCCTCGACCGACTGCGCCGTGCCCGCACCCAGGAGGTGTTCGACGGGGTGCTCGGCCCCGGCCACCACCGAATCCCGCTTGACGGTGGCCTGCGTCGGAGCCGATCCTTCCTGGTGGCGCGCACCACGGACAGCGTGCTCGTCGCGCCGTCCGCACGGTGACGGCGGCGGCCGCCGGGCGCCGTCCACGAGGACCACGACCAGCAGGGGGTACCCGCCGATGTGCCGGTGACCGAGGACCGTCCCGACGGACGACGCCCCGCCCCCGGGCCGCAGCGCATGTGCCCGCGGGCACCCGGCGCGGGCGCAGCGGTGTGCGTCCGTCGTACGCTCGTCACCCACTCCCACGATCGGACCCCATGACCGCCACCCTCGTCGCCAAGGACCTCGCCGCGGGCCACGGCAGCCGCTCCCTCTTCTCCGGACTCGAACTCGTCGTCGCCCCCGGGGACGTGATCGGCCTCGTCGGCGCCAACGGCGCGGGCAAGTCCACCCTGCTGAGACTGCTCGCCGGACTCGACACCCCCGAGGAGGGCGTCCTACGGCTCTCCCCGCCGCACGCCACCGTGGGCCACCTCCCCCAGGAACCCGACCGGCGTCCCGGCGAGAGCGTCCGCGCCTTCCTGGGCCGCCGCACCGGTGTCACCGAGGCCCAGCACGCCATGGACACCGCCACCCAGGCACTCGTGGACGGCGCCCCGGGCGCCGACGACGCCTACGCGGTGAGCCTGGAGCGCTGGCTGGCCCTGGGCGGCGCCGACCTGGACGAACGCGCCGAGGAGACCGCCGCCCAACTGGGCCTCGGCGTCGACCTGGACCAGCCCATGACCACCCTCTCCGGGGGCCAGGCGGCCCGCGCCGGGCTCGCCTCCCTGCTGCTCTCCCGTTACGACGTGTTCCTGCTGGACGAGCCCACCAACGACCTCGACCTCGACGGGCTCGACCGGCTCGAACGCTTCGTGCAGGGGCTGCGCGCGGGCACCGTCCTCGTCAGCCACGACCGCGAGTTCCTCACCCGCACCGTCACCAAGGTCCTGGAACTCGACCTCGCCCAGCAACAGGTGAACCTGTTCGGCGGCGGCTACGCCTCCTACCTGGAGGAACGCGAGACCGCGCGCCGCCACGCCCGCGCCGCCTACGAGGAGTACGCCGACAAGAAGGCGTCCCTGGAGTCCCGGGCCCGCACCCAGCGGGCGTGGATGGACAAGGGCGTCAAGAACGCGCTCCGCAAGTCCCCGGACAACGACAAGATCCTGCGTCGGGCCCGTGCCGAGTCCAGTGAGAAGCAGGCGGCCAAGGCCCGGCAGACCGATCGGCTCATCGAGCGGCTGGACAAGGTGGAGGAACCCCGCAAGGAGTGGGAGCTGCGGATGGAGATCGCCGCGGCGCCCCGCTCGGGCGCCGTGGTCGCCACCCTCCGCGGGGCCGAGGTGCGCCGCGGCGACTTCCGCTTCGGTCCGGTCGACCTCCAGATCGACTGGGCCGACCGGATCGCCGTCACCGGCCCCAACGGCTCGGGGAAGTCCACCCTGCTCGCCGCTCTGCTGGGACGCCTCCCCCTGGACGCCGGGCACAGCGCGCTCGGCCCGGGCGTCGTCGTCGGCGAGGTCGACCAGGCACGGGCCCTCTTCCACGGGCCGCAGCCGCTGATCGACGCCTTCCGGCTCGCCGTGCCGGACACCGAGCCCGCCGAGGTGCGGACCCTGCTCGCCAAGTTCGGGCTGGGCGCCGACCACGTGCTGCGCCCGGCGGCCACCCTGTCACCCGGTGAACGGACCCGTGCCGCCCTCGCCCTGCTCCAGGGCCGGGGCGTCAACCTCCTGGTGCTGGACGAGCCGACCAACCACCTCGACCTGCCCGCCATCGAGCAGTTGGAGTCCGCACTGGGCGCCTACCCGGGCACGCTGCTGCTGGTCACCCACGACCGGCGGATGCTGGACGCCGTCCACACCACCCGCCGGGTTGCCGTGGCCGACGGTCGGATCACCGAGGGCTGAGCCACCCGACGCACGAGGGGGGCGGCGGCGGGTCCCGGCCGCCCCCTCACCGTCGCTAGCCCAGGCCGGCGCGCCGCAGCGCGTCGGCCATCGCGCCGTTCGCCGGCTGCGCGGCCGGCCGAGACCCGCCGCCGCCCCTGCCCTGTCGCGGCTGGGGCGCCCGCCGGCCCTCGCGGGCGGCGCCCTCCCGGGAGGGCCGGGCCACGCCGTCCCGGCCCTTCGCGGGCTCGTCGTCCAGCCGGAGCGTCAGGGAGATCCGCTTGCGCACCGCGTCCACGTCCACGACCTTCACCCGGACGACGTCTCCGGGCTTCACCACGTCCCGCGGATCCTTGACGAAGGTCTTCGACATCGCCGACACGTGGACCAGCCCGTCCTGGTGCACACCGACGTCCACGAAGGCGCCGAACGCGGCGACGTTGGTGACGACCCCTTCGAGCACCATCCCCGCGACCAGGTCGGAGAGCTTCTCCACGCCCTCCTTGAACGTCGCCGTGCGGAACGCGGGCCGCGGGTCGCGCCCCGGCTTCTCCAGCTCCCGCAGGATGTCGGTGACCGTCGGCAGACCGAAGGTCCCGTCCACGAAGTCACCGGGCCTCAGGGACCGCAGCGCGGTGCCGTTGCCGATCAGGGCGGCCACCTCGCCCCCGCTCGCCCGCACCATCCGCCGCACCACCGGATACGCCTCCGGGTGGACGCTGGAGGCGTCCAGCGGATCGGCGCCGCCCCGGATGCGCAGGAAGCCCGCGCACTGCTCGTACGCCTTGGGGCCGAGTCGGGACACGTCCTTGAGCGCGGTCCGGGACCGGAACGGGCCGTGGGCGTCCCGGTGCGACACGATGTTCTCGGCGAGGCCGGTGCTGATGCCCGACACCCTGGCCAACAGCGGCGCCGAGGCCGTGTTCACGTCCACCCCCACGCCGTTCACGCAGTCCTCGACGACGGCGTCCAACGAACGGGACAGCTTCACCTCGGACAGGTCGTGCTGGTACTGGCCGACCCCGATGGACCGGGGGTCGATCTTCACCAACTCGGCGAGCGGGTCCTGCAACCGCCGTGCGATGGACACCGCCCCGCGCAGCGACACGTCCAGGTCCGGGAGTTCCTGCGAGGCGAACGCCGAGGCCGAGTACACCGAAGCACCGGCCTCGGACACCATCACCTTGGTCAGCTTCAGCTCGGGGTGCCGGGCGATCAGGTCGCCGGCCAGCTTGTCCGTCTCCCGGGAGGCGGTGCCGTTGCCGACGGCCACCAGCTCGACCGCGTGCTCCGCGGCCAGCCGAGCCAAGGTGGCCACCGAGGCGTCCCAGCGGTTCTGCGGCACGTGCGGATGGATCACGTCCGTCGCCACGACCTTGCCGGTGGGGTCCACCACGGCCACCTTCACCCCGGTGCGGAAACCGGGGTCGAGGCCCAGCGTGGCCCGGGTGCCGGCCGGGGCGGCCAGCAGCAGGTCCCGCAGGTTGGCCGCGAAGACCCGGACCGCCTCGTCCTCGGCGGCGGTCCGCAGCCGCAGCCGCAGATCGATCCCGAGGTGCACCAGCACCCTGGTCCGCCAGGCCCAACGGACGGTGTCCTTCAACCACTTGTCCCCGGGACGACCCCGGTCCGCGATGCCGAAGCGCGCGGCGATCGACTGCTCGTACGAGGTGGGGGCCGGGGGAGCGGTCGGGTCCCGCGGCTCCTCGGGCTCCAGGGTGAGGTCGAGGACCTCCTCCTTCTCGCCGCGCAGCATCGCCAGCACCCGGTGCGAGGGCAGTGCGGTGAACGGCTCCGCGAAGTCGAAGTAGTCGGCGAACTTGGCCCCCGCCTCCTCCTTGCCCGCCCGCACCTTCGCCGCGACGCGCCCCCGCGTCCACATGCGCTCCCGCAACTCGCCGATCAGGTCCGCGTCCTCGGAGAACCGCTCGGTGAGGATCGCCCGGGCCCCGTCCAGCGCGGCCTGCGGGTCGGCGACGCCCTTGTCGGCGTCCACGAACGCGCCCGCGGCGGCCAGCGGCTCCACCGACGGGTCGCCGAGCAGACCCTCCGCCAGCGGCCCCAGCCCCGCCTCGCGGGCCGTCTGCGCCTTGGTGCGCCGCTTCGGCTTGAACGGCAGGTAGACGTCCTCCAGCCGGGCCTTGGTGTCCGCCGCCCGGATCGACGCCTCCAGCGCCCCGGTCAGCTTGCCCTGCTCGCGCACCGAGTCGAGGACCGCGGTCCGCCGCTCCTCCAGCTCCCGCAGATAGCGCAGCCGCTCCTCCAGGGCGCGCAGCTGGGCGTCGTCGAGGGACTCGGTCGCCTCCTTGCGGTAGCGGGCGACGAAGGGCACCGTCGCACCGCCGTCGAGCAGTTCCACCGCGGCCCGCACCTGCCGCTCCCGCACGCCGAGCTCCTCGGCGATCCTGCCTTCGATGGACCCTACGAGGGGTGTCGTCACGATCCCGTCCCGCCTTCTTCACTGAGGTTGCGCCGCAATTGTCGCAGGTGCCGGTGACAACGGGCGGCCGCCGCCTCGCCGGCCGACGGGAGCGGGCCGACCCGGCGCCGTCGCCGTCCCCCACCGTCCGCAGCCCCGCCAGGGTGCGTGGGCAGCGGCGAGGAGGAGCGCCCCCGGGCCCCCTCCGCGCCCAGCGGGCGCTCGGGCCGCAGTACGGACCCGTGCTGACGGGCGGTCAGTCCGCCGCCGGGCCCGTCCCTTCCGGGCCCGCCGAGGGCCGTGGCAGGAAAGGTGGGACACCCGTCATTGCGGTCGTCCACCGGGAGCGAAGAGGATCGACGACATGCAACGAACCGTCCTCGTGCTCCTCTTCGACGGGGTGCAGAGCCTCGACGTCACCGGGCCCACGGAGGTGTTCAACGGCGCCTCGTACGCCCTGGGCGACCCGACCGGGGGCTACCGGGTGCGCACTGCGGCACCGGACGGCCGCCCGGTGCGGACCTCCAGCGGCCTGCTGCTCGTTCCGGACACCGACCTGGCCGGGGCGCCGTCCGCGCACGTCCTGGTGGTGCCCGGCGGCGACGGCGAGGGCCCGGCGCAGGAATCGGTCGTCGCCTGGCTGCGGGAGCACGGGGCGGGCGCCGAACGGTTGGTGTCGGTCTGCACCGGAGCCGTGCTGCTGGCCCGGGCGGGGTTCCTGGACGGCCGCCGGGCGACCACCCACTGGGCGTACTGCGACGCCCTGGCGCGCGAGCACCCGGCCGTGACGGTCGACCCCGACCCCATCTTCGTCCGGGACGGCGCCATCGCCACCTCGGCCGGCGTCACCGCGGGCATCGACCTGGCCCTGGCCCTCGTCGAGGAGGACCACGGCCGCGAGGTCGCCCTGACCATCGCCCGCCACCTGGTGGTCTATCTGCGCAGGCCCGGCAACCAGGCCCAGTTCAGCGCGGCGCTGGCCGCCCAGACCGCGAGCCGGGCGCCGCTGCGGGAGGTGCAGCGCTGGGTGGTGGAGCACCCGGCGGCCGACCTGTCCGTGGACGCGCTCGCCGCCCGGGCGGCGCTGTCCCCGCGGCACTTCGCCCGGGCCTTCCGCGCGGAGACCGGCGTGACCCCCGGGCGGTACGTGGAGCGGGTCCGCGTCGAGCACGCCCGGCGGCTGCTGGAGGAGACGGCCGACGGGATCGAGGAGGTCTCGCGCCGCTGCGGCTACCGCACCCCGGAGGCCCTGCGCCGCGCCTTCGTGCGCACCGTGGGCGCTCCGCCGGCCGACTACCGCCGCCGCTTCCGTCCCCCTTCCTGACGCGCGGGCCCGTCCCGCGCCCCGCACCAGAAGACACACCCGAGAGAGAGGCACCCGAATGCAACTGGCCGTCGTCCTGTTCGAGGGGTTCACCACCCTGGACGCCGTGGGTCCCTACGAGACCCTGCAACACCTCCCGGACACGGAAACGGCCCTGGTGGCCGCCGCCCGCGGCCCGGTCCGCAACGACTCGGGTGGTCTGGCGCTGGTCGCCGACCGGACCTTCGCCGAGGTGCCGCGCCCCGACGTCGTGGTGGTCCCCGGCGGCCCGGACGTCACCCCGCAGACCCGGGACCCCGACCTCCTGGACTGGCTGCGCGCCGTCGACGCGCACACCACCTGGACGACCTCCGTGTGCACGGGGTCGCTGGTCCTCGCCGCGGCCGGGCTGCTCACCGGGCGCCGGGCCACCACCCACTGGCTGGCGCGCGAGGAGTTGCGTGCCGCGGGGGCCGTGCCGAGCCCGGAGCGGGTGGTGTTCGACGGGAAGTACGTGACCGCCGCGGGGGTGTCGTCGGGCATCGACATGGGGTTGACCCTGGTGGGCCGGATCGCGGGTGACCGTGCGGCCCAGAGCGTCCAGTTGCTGCTGGAGTACGACCCGCAACCGCCCTACGACGCGGGCGCCCCGGAGAAGGCCCCCGCCGACCTCGTCGCCCACTGGAGGGCGACGGCGGGCTGAGGCCCTTCCCGGGGTGCGTCCGCGGGACGCCGCGGGCCTACTCCGCGGGCTGCGGCGGCCAGGGGAACCGGGGCGGCCGGTTGTCGAGGAAGGCGGCGACGCCCTCGGCGGTCTCGCCGCTGCCGCGGGCGAGCGCCGCCCACTGCTCGGCCCGGTCGGTACGGCCCGCCGCGAAGTCCTTGGCCGCCGCCTGGGTGAGCTGCGAGCGGGTGGTGAGCAGCGCGGTGAACGCGGCGACCCGCTCGTCCAGCGCGTCGGCCGGCAGCACCTCGTCCACCAGGCCGGTGCGCAGTGCCCGGGCGGCGTCGATCAACTCGCCCGAGAACAGCAGGTACTTCGCCGTCGCCGGCCCCACCAGGGACACCAGTCGCCGGGTGGACGACTCGGCGTAGACGATGCCCAGGTTCGCGGGCGTCACCCCGAACAGGGCCTCCTCGTCGGCGAACCGCAGGTCACAGGCGACGGCGAGCTGGCAGCCGCCGCCCACGCAGTGCCCCCTGACCACGGCCAGCGTCGGCTTGGGGAAGGCGGCGAGGGCCTCCTCGGCGCGCACGGCCAGGGCCTGGGTGGCCTCGGCCGTGCCGGGGGGCCCGCTGAGGGTGGAGATGTCCGCGCCCGCGCAGAACGTTCCGCCGGCACCGGTCAGGACCAGGGCCCGGACGGCGGGGTCGGCGGCGAGCTCGTCGAGGATCGGCGGCAGCGACTGCCACATCTCCTCGGTCATGGCGTTGCGCTTCGCGGGCTGGCAGATGACGATCGTCGCCACCCCGTCGGTCACGCCGTACGGCAACTGAGGCTCCATGCGCCGGATGCTATCCGCCGCGCGTGAACGTACGATCATCAGTGGGGGTCGTGCCGTTCCGGGAGGCGCCCATGAGTACGCCCCGTACCGAGGCCAAGAAGCTGCGCCGGGGGTTCACGGGTCTTGTGGTGCTCGGCCTGCTGCTGGTCGTGGCCGGTGTGGTCGGGCTGGTGTACGTCGGCGTGGCGACCCTCACCTCGATGCTGCTGTTCGGTTGGCTGCTGCTGATCGGCGGGGTGGTCGGCCTGGTGCACGCGGTCCAGGCGCGACACGAGAGCTACTTCTGGCCCGCGGTGCTCATCGCCGCGCTGTACCTCGCGGCGGGCATCGTGATCCTGCGCCGCCCGGACGTGGCGGCGGCGACGCTCACCATGTTCGCCGCGCTGCTGTTCCTGGCCGGAGGGCTGTTCCGGCTGGTCGGAGCCCTGGTGGCGCGGGGTCCCCAGCTCGGCTGGGCGCTGGTGCAGGGAGCCCTGGGGGTGCTTCTGGGGGTGTTGGTCCTCGCGGAGTGGCCCAGCAGCAGCGTGTACGTCATCGGCTGCTTCTTCTCGCTGGCGCTGCTCTTCGACGGGCTCGGGCTGATCGCCACCGGCCTCGGCGGGCGCCAGATCGTCGGGCTGGTCACGGACGCCCTGGTCGGACCGGAGGAGCCGAAGCCCCCGACCGGCCCGCGCGGAACCCCTACCCACTGAGGATCGCGTACAACCCGAAGAACGGGAGAGTGTCCGAACGCGACAAATCGATTCACGAGTAGTCGTCGCGGCCGGCGGGCCCCATGCGCGTTCGGTCACAATGCATCGATACGTGCTGACTTCTGGTCAGTTCTCCGAGAAGGGTCCGCGCGTTCCCAACACTCGGTATGTGGAGACAACCGAGCGCAAGGGCGGAGAGCGGACGATGGACAGCGGCGGGTGGGATTCCGGACCTCCTTCCGGAGTCGGCCACCAGGTACCCCCTGGCGTCGTCGACCCCCTGCCCTACGAGGGGGTCTGGCGCCTCCAGGCCCCCGCGGCGGACGCCTCGGTGCCCCGCGCCCGCCGTGCCGTGCGCGACCTGCTGCTGCGCCAGCGGGTTCCGTTGGCCGAGGAGGTCCTCCACGGGCTCCTGCTGATCGTCTCGGAGCTGGCCACCAACGCGGTCAAGCACGCGGCCCTGCTGTCACCGCTGCTCTCCGTGGAGCTCGCGGTCGGGGCCGAATGGGTGCGGGTGTCGGTGGAGGACAACCACCCCTACCGTCCGACCGCCCTGGAGGCCGACCACGGGCAGACCGGCGGCCGGGGCCTGCTCCTGGTGCGCGAGGTGACCAGGGAGGTCGGCGGGGTGTGCGACGTCGAGCAGACGCCGGGCGGCGGGAAGGTCATCTGGTCCGCCCTGCCGCTCGTCCCCCGCGCCGTCGCGCACCACTGACCGCGCGGGGAGGGGAAGACGAGGTGTGGCCCGGATCCCCTCGGGGATCCGGGCCACGCCTCGTGCACGGTCGGGACGGTCACCAGCCGGCGGCGGGACCCGTCAGCTCCCTGATGGCGGGCCGTGCGGCGTCCAGCACGGTCATGAACCACGCCGAGAAGGGGTCCTTCCCGTGGCGCGCCAGCAGTTCCTCCGCGGTGACGAAGGCGGTGTCCCCGACCTCGGTCCCGTCCGGCCGCGGGGTCGCCTGCACCATGCCCACGAAAAGGTGGTTGAACTCCTGTTCCACCAGCCCCGAGGCGGGGTCCGGGTGGTTGTACCGGACCGTGCCCGCCTCGGCGAGCAGGGACGGGGAGACGCCGAGCTCCTCGAAGGTGCGACGGGCCGCCGCGGCGAAGGGGGCCTCGCCCGGGTAGGGGTGGCCGCAGCAGGTGTTCGACCAGACGCCGGGGGAGTGGTACTTGCCCAGTGCGCGCTGCTGGAGCAGCAGCCGCCCCTGCTCGTCGAAGAGGAACACGGAGAACGCGCGGTGCAGCCGGCCCGGAGCCCGGTGGGCGGAGAGCTTCTCGGCGGTGCCGATGGTGACGCCGTCCTCGTCGACCAGTTCCAGCATGATCGCTTCGGCTGTGGCGCCCGGCACGGTGTGCTCCGCGGTCGCAGGTGTGATCGACATACCCATCCTTCGCTTCGGTCCTCGCACGTCAAGTCTGCCGCACAACACCGACACTTCCGGCATCGGCGGTCTCCGCCGCGCGCCGCGGAGCGGCCGCCCGCTCGCGTCGTGCCACTGCTCTGGACGCCCGGGGCCATCGGCTACCCGACTCGCTTCCCACCTCTGATCGGAAAACACCCCGACCCCGCCTTGCGCACCTGTTCGAGGAACGATAGTGCGATGACCTGCGCGGAGGCCACCGTCCGGGAGGCCCCGCCCGGACGGTGGGCTTCAGTGGCAGACCCGCTCGTGCGCGGCGTGACCGCTCGGCTCCAGCTGGAAGGTGCAGTGCGCCACGTCGAAGTGGTCGCCGAGGCACTCCTGCAAGGCGTGCAGCACCCGCTCGTGCCCCGCCCGCTCCAGGCACTCCTCGTCGACCACCACGTGCGCGGACAGCACGGGCATCCCCGAGGTGATCGTCCAGGCGTGCAGGTCGTGGACCTCCTCGACGCCCTTCAGCGCCAGCATGTGGGACCGCACCTCGTTCATGTCGACGTCCTTGGGTGCCGACTCCAGCAGCACGTTCAGGGTCTCGCGCAACAGCTTCACGGTGCGCGGAATGATCATGAGGCCGATGAGCAGCGAGGCGATCGGGTCGGCGGCCTGCCAGCCGGTGCCCATGACGACCAGCGCGGAAACGACCACCGCGAGCGAGCCGAGGGCGTCCGAGAGCACCTCCAGGAAGGCGCCCCGCACATTGAGGCTCTCCTTCTGCCCGCGCATCAACAGGGACAGCGACACGAGGTTGGCGACCAGGCCGACCAGACCGAAGACCGCGGTCAGCCCGCCCTGGGTCTCGGTCGGGGTGACGAACCGCTCGATCGCCTCGTAGAGCACGTAGCCGCCGACGCCGAGCAGGAGCAGACAGTTGGCGAGCGCCGCGAGGATCTCGGCGCGGGCCAGGCCGAAGGTGCGGTTGGTGCTGGGCGGGCGGTTCGCGAAGTGGATCGCTAGCAGGGCCATCCCGAGCCCCACGGCGTCGGTCGCCATGTGGGCAGCGTCGGCGACGAGCGCGAGCGAGCCGGTGACGACGCCGCCGATGACCTCCATCACCAACACCGTCAGGGTGATGGACAGCGCGATCCGTAGTCGTCCCTTGTACGCGGCGGCCGCGGTGCCCGTGAGGGGTGCGCCGTGCGCATGCCCGTGATCGTGCCCTGCCCCCATGAAAACCCATCCTCTCGCAGCAGTGGTCGGTGCTCCGGTGGCGCTCCTGGCACTGCCAGTCAACTACGGGTGGGGGGTATCCGGCAACACGGCACTGAACACCGTTGTCATCTGCTCTGACCTGCGGAAACGAGAGCCTGGTCAGAGAGGTGGAAGCTGCTGCGAGCGCCCCCGTGCGCCGGGGCTGAGCCGGGCCGACCGTGCTCCGGCGCATGCGACCTGTGCGCTCCGCGCGGAGCTTCGAGGAGGCAGTCGTCCGCGCTCCGCGGAAGCGACCGCGGCGTCGGTACGCCCTTCCGGTCGCCGGTGCGCCGGCGCACCACTCGTCCTCGGCCGTTTGTGCTAAGGGCCCCTGATCAACAATGATGATCGCGGTGGCGAGGGGACGGCGGAGCCCGCCGATCGGCCCCCGAACGGGTGGTGAACGCCCATGGGTACGCATCCGATAGCCTCTGCCGACGTGCCGCCCGGCCGACCCCGGTCCCGGGGCGCGCCCCCACCCATGCACACGCCCGGCGTCAGCGCGTGTCGGAACCCAGGGAGTGAGTCCGCTGTCGACCGCCATCCTCACCGGCCGGCCGGTCCCGGGATCGTCGCTCGAAGACGATCTGCGGGGCCTCGGCTTCGACGTGCGGGTCGCCGAGGACGCCTCCGACGTCCCAGCCCTGCTCGACGCCGTACCCGCGGGACGGCGCGTGGCCCTCGTGGACAGCCGCTTCGTGGGCCACGTCCACGCACTGAGGCTGGCCCTCACCGACCCGCGCTTCGACGCCGCCGCCGTCCCCGGCGCCGTCACCGCGCAGCGGGCCGCCCGGTCGGCCCTGGAGCGCGCGGTGCGCGCCGGCGGGCCGGGGACCGGGCAGGACGGCGCCGAGGAAACCGGACGCCCCGGGTCCGCCGACGGCGGAGCGGCCACGGCCTCCGACGCCCCGTCGGACGGCACGGTGACCGCCCCCGACCCCGAGACCCCCGCCCCCGACCGGGCCGCCGCACTCGTCGAGACCGGCGGCACCCCCGTCCACCGCCCCGAGCTCGGCCCCCTCGTCGCCGTCGTGCCCGCCGACCCGCAGGCCCGCGACGAGGCCCGCCGGGCGGTCGCCGCCGTCGACGACGAGGACGTCCGGTTGCGCACCGCGGTCAAGTCCCGGGACGGCTTCTTCACCACCTTCGCGGTCAGCCCCTACTCCCGGCACGTCGCCCGCTGGGCCGCCCGTCGCGGACTGACCCCCAACCAGGTCACCACCGCCTCCCTGATCACCGCGCTGATCGCCGCGGGCTGCGCGGCCACCGGCAGCCGGGCCGGCTTCGTCGCCGCCGGAGCCCTGCTGTTGTTCTCGTTCGTCCTCGACTGCGCGGACGGCCAGCTCGCCCGCTACTCCCTCCAGTACTCCACGCTCGGGGCCTGGCTCGACGCCACCTTCGACCGGGCCAAGGAGTACGCCTACTACGCGGGCCTGGCGCTGGGCGCGGCCCGCGGCGGGGACGACGTGTGGGCGCTCGCGCTCGGCGCGATGGTCCTCCAGACCTGCCGGCACGTGGTGGACTTCTCCTTCACCGAGGCCAACCACGACGCCACCGCCAACACCAGCCCCACCGCCGCCCTCTCCGACCGGCTCGACAGCGTCGGCTGGACGGTCTGGGTGCGCCGCATGATCGTGCTGCCGATCGGGGAGCGCTGGGCGCTGATCGCCGTCCTCACCGCGGTCACCACCCCCCGGATCACCCTGGTCGTCCTGCTCGTGGGCTGTGCGTTCGCGGCCTGCTACACCACCGCCGGCCGGGTGCTGCGCTCGCTCACCCGCAGGGCCGCCCGCACCGAGCGGGCCGCCCGTGCCCTGCACGACCTCACCGACACCGGCCCCCTCGGCGAGGCGTTCGCCGCCGCCCTCGGCGGCGTCGCCCGCCGGCTGCCGGCCCTCGCTCCGCCCGCGGTCGCCCTGTTCGGCTGCGCGGCCGTGGTGGCCGCGGCCCTCCTCACCGACTTCGGCGGTTGGGCGCCGGTCACCGTCGCCTGCCTGTACGTGGCCACCTCGGGCCTCGCCGTGGCCCGCCCGCTCACCGGAGCGCTGGACTGGCTGGTGCCCCCCTTCTTCCGGGCCGCCGAGTACGGCACCGTGCTGGCACTGGCCGCACAGTCGGGGTCGAGCGGGGCCCTGGCCGCCGCATTCGGGCTGGTGGCGGCCGTCGCCTACCATCACTACGACACGGTCTACCGCATCCGCGGTGGCACCGGCGCGCCACCGACCTGGCTGGTGCGCGCGGTCGGGGGGCAGGAGGGCCGGGTCCTCCTGGTGACCTTCGCCGCGGCCCTGCTCGGCAACACAGGTTTCACCGCCCTGCTCACGGTCCTCGCCGTGGCCGTGGCACTCGTGGTGCTCGCCGAGAGCATCCGCTTCTGGGTCTCCTCCGGAGCACCCGCCGTACACGATGAAGGAGAACCCGCATGATCGGCCTCGTGCTGGCGGCCGGCGCCGGACGGCGTCTGCGTCCCTACACCGACACGCTCCCCAAGGCGCTGGTGCCGGTGGGTCCCGAGGGCGCGGAGGACAGCCTCACGGTCCTCGACCTGACCCTCGGCAACTTCGCCGAGATCGGGCTGACCGAGGTCGCGATCATCGTCGGGTACCGCAAGGAGGCCGTGTACGAGCGCAAGGCGGCCCTGGAGGCCAAGTACGGCCTCACGTTGACCCTCATCGACAACGACAAGGCCGAGGAGTGGAACAACGCCTACTCCCTGTGGTGCGGCCGTGACGCCCTCCAGCACTCGGTGATCCTCGCCAACGGCGACACCGTCCACCCGGTCTCCGTCGAGAAGACCCTGCTGGCCGCCCGCGGCGACGGCAAGAAGATCATCCTCGCCCTGGACACCGTGAAGCAGCTCGCGGACGAGGAGATGAAGGTCGTCGTGGACCCCGCCAAGGGCGTCCAGAGGATCACCAAGCTGATGGACCCGGCCGAGGCGACCGGCGAGTACATCGGCGTCACCCTCATCGAGGGCGAGGCCGCCGCCGAGTTGGCCGACGCCCTGAAGACCACCTTCGAGCGCGACCCCGACCTCTACTACGAGGACGGCTACCAGGAGCTGGTGAACCGCGGCTTCAAGGTCGACGTGGCCCCCATCGGCGACGTCAAGTGGGTCGAGATCGACAACCACGACGACCTCGCCAAGGGGCGTGAGATCGCGTGCCAGTACTGACCCGTCTGATCCCCTCGCCGCTGGTCGTCGACATCCGTGCGGGTGCCCTCGACGACCTGGTGGGGGTCCTCGCGGACCAGCGCATCTCCACGTCGGGCAAGCTCGCCGTCGCCATCAGCGGTGGCAGCGGCGCCCGGCTGCGGGAGCGGCTGGAGCCCGCGCTCCCCGGCGCCGAGTGGTTCCCGGTCGGCGGCGGCACGCTGGACGACGCGGTCAGGCTCGCCGACGCGATGAAGAAGGGCCGCTACGACGCGGTGGTGGGCCTGGGCGGCGGCAAGATCATCGACTGCGCCAAGTTCGCCGCCGCCCGCGTCGGCCTGCCCCTGGTGGCGGTCGCGACCAACCTGGCCCACGACGGCCTGTGTTCGCCGGTCGCGACCCTCGACAACGACGCGGGCCGCGGCTCGTACGGGGTCCCGAACCCGATCGCGGTCGTCATCGACCTCGACGTGGTCCGCGAGGCCCCCGTGCGGTTCGTCCGCTCCGGCATCGGCGACGCCGTCTCCAACATCTCCTGCGTCGCCGACTGGGAGCTCGCCCACCGGGAGACCGGCGAGTCCATCGACGGACTGGCCGCGGCGATCGCCCGGCAGGCCGGCGAGGCGGTGCTGCGCCACCCCGGCGGGGTCGGCGACGACGGCTTCCTCCAGGTGCTGGCCGAAGGGCTGGTCCTCACCGGCATCTCCATGTCGGTCGCGGGCGACTCCCGTCCCGCCTCCGGCGCCTGCCACGAGATCAACCACGCCTTCGACCTGCTCTACCCCAAGCGGGCCGCCAGCCACGGCGAGCAGGTCGGCCTGGGCGCCGCGTTCGCCATGCACCTGCGCGGGGCGCAGGAGGAGTCCCGGCGGATGGCCGAGGTGCTGCGCCGGCACGGGCTGCCCGTGCTGCCGCAGGAGATCGGCTTCAGCACGGAGGAGTTCGTCCGGGCCGTGGAGTTCGCCCCGCAGACCCGGCCCGGCCGCTACACCATCCTCGAACACCTCGACCTCAACACCGACCAGATCAAGGACGCATACGCCGACTATGCCAAGGCCATCGGTAGCTGAACTCCGCCCGGTCGTGCACCCCGCGGGGGTCAAGGACCGGCGCAGCGGTGAGCACTGGGCGGGACGCCTGTACATGCGGGAGGTCTCGCTCCGCGTGGACCGGTACCTGGTCGACACCCGGGTCACCCCCAACCAGCTCACGTACCTGATGACCGTCTGCGGACTGCTCGCGGCCCCGGCCCTGCTGGTGCCGGGGATCCCGGGCGCCGTGCTCGGCGTGGTGATGGTCCAGCTGTACCTGCTGCTGGACTGCGTGGACGGCGAGATCGCCCGGTGGCGGCAGCAGTTCTCGCTCAGCGGGGTCTACCTGGACCGGGTCGGGGCCTACCTCACCGACGCCGCGGTACTGGTGGGCTTCGGCCTGCGCGCCGCGGACCTGTGGGGGACGGGACGCATCGACTGGTTGTGGGCCTTCCTCGGCACCCTGGCCGCGCTCGGCGCCATCCTGATCAAGGCCGAGACGGACCTGGTGGGGGTGGCCCGTCACCAGGGCGGACTGCCGCCGGTCAGGGAGTCGGCGGCGGAGCCCCGCTCCTCCGGCATGGCCCTGGCACGTCGCGCCGCCGCCGCGCTCAAGTTCCACCGGCTGATCCTCGGCATCGAGGCATCGCTGCTGATCCTGGCCCTGGCGATCGTGGACACGGCCCGCGGGGACCTGTTCTTCAGCCGGCTCGGCGTCGCCGTCCTCGCCGGCATCGCCCTGCTCCAGACCCTGCTGCACCTGGTCTCGATCCTGGTCTCCAGCAGACTGAAGTGAGACGTTCCGGTCGGTGCCGCACGGCACCGACCGGAACGGCCACCGGCCCGGCGGAGCCCGATCGGGGTTCCCCGGCGTTCGACGCGGTGGCGTACGGTGTGGCGAACGATCCGACCGGGGTCGCCCACCGGAGATTCCGGCACGTTCGGGTCCGAGGGAGAATCGGGTCCGAGGACGTCCGGCCGTGCCCCGGCCCCGGCGGGCAACCGGCACCGTCCGTGTCCGGCCAGGCAGCTCATCTCTTGAAGACGAAAGTTTCCACTTGTGAGTGAGACAACGCATGACGGCGGTGTCGCGGTGAGTGCGCCCCCGTCGCCCGACGACGGGCTCTCCCCGGCGGCGCTGGCCGCCAAGCACGGGCTGTCCGTGAGCGGTGCCCGCCCCGGGCTCGTGGCGTACGTTCGCCAACTCTGGGGCCGGCGCCACTTCATCCTGGCGTTCTCCCAGGCCAAGCTCACCGCCCAGTACAGCCAGGCCAAGCTCGGCCAGCTCTGGCAGGTGGTCACGCCGCTGCTGAACGCGCTGGTGTACTTCCTGATCTTCGGGCTGATCCTGAACGCCGACCGGGGCATGGACCGCGAGGTGTACATCCCCTTCCTGGTGACGGGGGTGTTCGTCTTCACCTTCACCCAGAGCTCCGTGATGGCCGGGGTCCGGGCGATCTCCGGCAACATCGGACTGGTGCGGGCACTGCACTTCCCCCGGGCCTCGCTGCCGGTCTCCTTCGCGCTCCAGCAACTCCAGCAACTGCTGTTCTCGATGCTGGTGGTCTTCGTGGTGGTCGTCGCCTGCGGCAGTTACCCCACGCTGTCCTGGGTGCTGATCGTGCCGGTGCTGGTGCTCCAGTTCTTCTTCAACACCGGACTCGCCCTGGTCATGGCCCGGCTGGGGGCGAAGACCCCGGACCTCGCCCAGCTGATGCCGTTCGTGATGCGGACCTGGATGTACGCGTCCGGCGTGATGTTCTCCCTCCCGGTCATGCTGGAGGACCAGCCGGCGTGGATCGCGGACGTGCTCCAGTGGAACCCGGCCGCGGTGTACATGGACCTGATGCGGTTCGCCCTGATCGACGACTACGGCTCCGCGTACCTGCCCGCGCACGTCTGGGCGGTCGCCCTGGGCTGGGCGGTGCTGGTGGCGGTCGGTGGTTTCGTGTACTTCTGGAAGGCGGAGGAGCGGTACGGCCGTGGCTGAGCAGAGCACGGGCGCCCGGCGCCCCACCGTCATCGCCGACGAGTTGCACATCGTCTACCGCGTCAACGGCGCGAAGACCGGCAAGGGCAGTGCGACCTCGGCCCTCAGCCGCATCGTCCGGCGCGGCAGGGAACGCGGGGTGCGCGAGGTGCACGCCGTGCGCGGCGTCTCCTTCGTCGCCTACCGGGGCGAGGCGATCGGTCTGATCGGTTCCAACGGCTCCGGCAAGTCGACCCTGCTGCGGGCCATCGCGGGGCTGCTGCCCGCCGAGCGCGGCAAGGTCTACACCGACGGCCAGCCGTCCCTGCTCGGCGTGAACGCGGCGATGATGAACGATCTCACCGGAGAGCGGAACGTCATCCTGGGTGGTCTCGCCATGGGGATGTCCCGGGAGCAGATCAGGTCCCGGTACCAGGAGATCGTGGACTTCTCCGGGATCAACGAGAAGGGCGACTTCATCACCCTTCCCATGCGCACCTACTCCTCGGGCATGGCGGCGCGGCTGCGCTTCTCCATCGCCGCGGCCAAGGACCACGACGTCCTGATGATCGACGAGGCGCTGGCCACCGGTGACCGCAGCTTCCAGAAGCGCTCCGAGGCCCGCATCCGGGAACTGCGCAAGGACGCCGGCACGGTGTTCCTGGTCAGCCACAACAACAAGTCCATCCGGGACACCTGCGACCGGGTGATCTGGTTGGAACACGGCGAGCTGAGGATGGACGGCCCCACGGCGGACGTGCTGAAGGAGTACGAGAAGTTCACCGGGAAGTAGCGGCCCCGCCCCGAGCCCGGCCGCGCACGGACCCCGCCGCAACCAACGGGCGGGGTCCCCGTGCGCCGGGCCGCGACCCCCGTGCCGCGGCGCGGCCCTGACGCTTCGTGAACCGTGCCGCCGTTCCGGAACCCGGGCGGGGGCCGGTTCGTTGCCGGGGGGAGAGAACAGGGGGAAGGGTGGGGAGGAGCCCCGGCCCGTGCTTCGACGCCGTACAACGTAAGCTGTAGCGGTACCGATTCGCGGCAACTAGGGCGATAGCGGTCAAAGCCCCGGTGCCTCCACCATGATTGACCTGGGCGGTGTGTCCGAAAGGGGATGTTTTCGGTCGGTAGTGTAGAACGGAGATGTGACGGCAATGGCTACGGAAAGTCTCCGGCTCCGCGACGCTTCCGCAGTCTCCGTACCGGGTGGCGCGTGGTGACGGACGCCGAGAGGACCCCCATGCACAGCACGTTCCGTAGCGGAGCCCTCGCGGCCCGCGCGGACGACCCGCGGCCCCCGGGACCGGCCGCGGCCCCCGCGCCCGCCGACCCCGTGGTGCTCGCCACCCTGGACAAGGCCGCGCACGAGAACTTCCCGGTCGCCCCCTTCTTCCTGCCGCGCGCCTGGCGGGGCGACCTGATGGCCCTCTACGGCTACGCCCGGCTCGTCGACGACATCGGCGACGGCGACCTCGCCCCCGGCGGGGCCGACGCCCGCCACCTCGGCCTCGCGCCCGCCGACGCGGCGGACCGACTGCTGTTCCTGGACGCCTTCGAGGCCGACCTGCGCCGCGTCTTCGCCCCCGCCTCCGACGGCCCCCGCCACCCGCTGCTCCAGCGCCTGTCGCCCACCGTCCACCGCCACCGCCTGGACCCCGAACCCTTCCTCGGGCTGATCGCCGCCAACCGGCAGGACCAGACGGTCACCCGGTACGCCACCCACGACGACCTGCTGGCGTACTGCGAACTGTCGGCGAACCCGGTCGGCCGGCTCGTCCTCGCCGTCACCGGCACCACCACCCCGGAACGCGTCCGCCGCTCCGACGCGGTGTGCACCGGCCTGCAGATCGTCGAACACCTCCAGGACGTCGCCGAGGACCTCGCCCGCGACCGGATCTACCTGCCCGCCGAATCCATGGCGCGCTTCCACGTCCGGGAGGCCGACCTCGCCGCCCCGACCACCGGTGCCTCGGTGCGCGCCCTCGTCGCCCACGAAGCGGAACGTGCCCACGAGCTCCTCGCCGAGGGCGGCGCCCTGATCGGCAGCGTCCAGGGCCGGCTCCGGCTGCTCCTCGCCGGGTTCGTGGGCGGTGGACGCGCCGCCGTCCGCGCCCTCGCCGCCGCGGCCTACGACGTGCTGCCCGGCCCGCCCAAGCCCACCAAGGCCCAGCTCCTGCGCGAGGTGGCCACCACACTGCGAGGAGAGGGGTGAACCGGGCCGTGGAGTCAGAGCCGCGCGCATCCGCGCCGGTGCTCGCCGCGTACAGCTACTGCGAGACCGTCACCGGGCAACAGGCCCGCAACTTCGCCTACGGCATCCGCCTGTTGCCGACCGCGAAGCGCCGCGCCATGTCCGCGCTGTACGCCTTCTCCCGGCGGGTGGACGACATCGGCGACGGCGACCTCCCCCCGGACGTCAAGCAGAAGCGGCTGGAGGACACCCGCACCGTGCTGTCCCGGGTCCGGGACGGCGAGGTCGCCGAGGACGACACCGACCCGGTGGCGGTCGCCCTCAGCCACACCGCCCGGGCGTTCCCGATCCCCCTGGACGCCCTGGACGAGCTCATCGACGGCGTCCTGATGGACGTGCGCGGAGAGACCTACGCCACCTGGGACGAGCTCAAGGTCTACTGCCGCTGCGTCGCCGGCGGCATCGGCCGGCTCTCCCTCGGGATCTTCGGCTCCGAACCGGGTGCCCGCGGTGCGGAGCGCGCACCCGAGTACGCCGACACCCTCGGACTCGCCCTGCAACTCACCAACATCCTCCGGGACGTTCGCGAGGACGCCCTCGGCGGACGGGTCTACCTCCCCGCCGACGACCTGGCCGAGTTCGGCTGCTCCGCCGGCTTCGACGGGCCCCGCCCGCCCGAAGGCGGCGACTTCGAGGGGCTCGTCCGCTTCGAAGTGCGCCGCGCCCGGGCGCTGTTCGCCGAGGGCTACCGGCTGCTGCCGCTGCTCGACCGCCGCAGCGGAGCCTGCGTGGCCGCCATGGCCGGGATCTACCGCAGACTCCTCGACCGCATCGAGCGCGACCCGCAGGCCGTGTTGCGCGGCCGGGTCTCCCTCCCGGGCCACGAGAAGGCGTACGTGGCCGTGCGGGGGCTGTCCGGACTCGACACCCGCCACCGCCCTCGACGGACCGTCAGGAGGCGTGCCTGATGAGGGCCTCGGCACCACTCGCCGCCCCCGGCCCGGGGCACCAGGACCACACCCCCGGGGGAGCCGCGTGACCACCACCGACCCACGTTCCCACGGGCGGGCGCCCACGGACGCGGAGCCGCCCACCGCCGTCGTCGTCGGCGGCGGCATCGCCGGGACCACCACCGCCCTCTCGCTCGCCGACGCCGGGGTCCGGGTGACCCTGCTGGAGGGGCGTCCCCGGCTCGGCGGACTCGCCTTCTCCTTCCAGCGCGGCGACCTCACCGTCGACAACGGCCAACACGTGTACCTGCGGTGCTGCACCGCCTACCGCTGGTTCCTCGACCGGATCGACGCGACCGCGCTCGCCCCCGTCCAGGAGCGGCTCACCGTCCCCGTGGTGGACGCCGCGAGCCGGGTGCGCACCCCTTCCGGCGAGGGCCCGCGGCTGGGCACCCTGCGCCGATCCGCCCTGCCGGTACCGCTGCACCTCACGCGCTCGCTCGCCGCCTACCCCCACCTGTCGGTCGCCGAGCGGCTGTCCGTCGCCCGGGCGGCGCTCGCCCTCAAGGCCCTCGACCCCGCCGACCCCGCCCTGGACGCCCAGGACTTCGGCAGTTGGTTGACGCGCCACGGCCAGTCGGCGCGCGCCGTCGAAGCGCTGTGGGACCTCGTCGGCGTCGCCACCCTGAACGCCGTCGCCGGGGACGTGTCCCTGGCCCTGGCCGCCATGGTCTTCCGGACCGGGCTGCTCCAGGAACCGGGCGCCGCCGACATCGGCTGGGCCTCGGTCCCCCTCGGCGAACTCCACGACACCCTCGCCCGCAAGGCGCTCGACACCGCGGGGGTGCGCACCGAACTGCGCACCCGGGTCGCCGGCATCTCCCCGACGCCGGACGGCCGTTGGACGGTGAAGGCGCCGGGCGGCGAGATCACGGCGGACACCGTCGTGCTCGCCGCGCCCCAGCGCGAGACGCACGACCTGCTGCCCCCGGGCGCCCTCGACGCCCCCGGCAAGCTGCTCGCGCTCGGCACCTCGCCGATCCTCAACCTGCACGTGATCTACGACCGCACGGTGCTGCGCCGGCCGTTCTTCGCGGCCCTGGGCTCGCCCGTGCAGTGGGTGTTCGACCGCACCGCCGCCTCCGGACTGACCGAGGGCCAGTACCTCGCCGTCTCCCAGTCCGCGGTGCAGCACGAGATCGACGAGCCGGTCGCCGTCCTGCGCGAGCGCTACCTCCCCGAACTCGAACGGCTGCTGCCCGCCGCCCGAGGCGCGGAGGTCCGCGACTTCTTCGTGACCAGGGAGCGCACGGCCACCTTCACGCCCGCGCCCGGCAGCGGCGCCCTGCGCCCCGGTGCACGCACCAGGTCACCCGGGTTGTTCCTGGCCGGAGCATGGACCGCCACCGGCTGGCCGGCCACGATGGAGGGAGCGGTGCGCAGCGGCGTCAGTGCGGCCGACGCCGCCCTCCACGCCCTGGGCCGGCCACGTGACCATCTCTTCCGGGAGGCGGCATGACCATCGATCTGCGCGCCCCCGGCACCACCGCAACAAGAGGAGAGACTGTGCCCACTGTGCCCCCGGGCCAAGCGTCCGCCGAGGCCGTGGACGTGGCCGCGCTGCTGGAGCGGGGCAGAACCCTGGCGACCCCCGTGCTCAAGGCCGCGGTAGATCGCCTCGCCCCGCCCATGGACACCGTCGCCTCCTACCACTTCGGTTGGATCGACGCCCACGGCAACCCGGCGGACAGCGACGGCGGCAAGGCCGTCCGCCCCGCGCTCGCCCTGCTGTCCGCCGAGGTCGCCGGAGCCCCGCCCGAGACCGGCGTGCCCGGTGCGGTCGCCGTGGAGTTGGTGCACAACTTCTCCCTGCTCCACGACGACCTGATGGACGGCGACGAACAGCGCCGCCACCGCGACACGGTGTGGAAGGTGCACGGTCCGGCCCAGGCGATCCTGGTCGGCGACGCCCTGTTCGCCCTCGCCGGCGAGGTCCTGCTGGAGCTGGGCACCGTCGAGGCGGGTCGCGCCACCCGCCGGCTCACCAGCGCCACCCGCGCCCTCATCGACGGCCAGGCCCAGGACATCTCCTACGAGCACCGGGAGCGGGTCACCGTCGCCGAGTGCCTGGAGATGGAGGGCAACAAGACCGGCGCCCTGCTGGCCTGCGCCTCCTCCATCGGTGCGGTGCTCGGCGGCGCCGACGACCGCACCGCCGACAGCCTGGAGAAGTACGGCCACCACCTCGGCCTCGCCTTCCAGGCGATCGACGACCTGCTGGGCATCTGGGGCGACCCGGAGGCCACCGGCAAGCAGACCTGGAGCGATCTGCGCCAGCGCAAGAAGTCGCTGCCCGTGGTCGCCGCCCTCGACGCGGGCGGCCCCGCCTCCGAGCAACTCGCCGAGCTGCTGGCCGCCGACGCCAAGAGCAACGACTTCGACAGCTTCTCCGAGGCGGAGTTCGCCGCCCGTGCCGCCCTCATCGAGCAGGCCGGCGGCCGGGAGTGGACCTCCCAGGAGGCGCGCCGCCAGCACGCCGTCGCCGTCGAGGCCCTGGACTCCGTGGACATGCCCGACCTGGTGCGGGCGCAGTTCGTGGCGCTCGCCGACTTCGTCGTCGTACGAAAGAGATGACCATCAACATCCGGAGCATATGACTCGCGGTCGCCGGCCGGTGCCCTCCCGGGCGCCGGCCGACGGCGGACCCAGCAGAAGATCCACACTGCATCGAAGGGGAAGCCATGACAGCGAGGACCGACGGAGGCAACGGGGCGGTACCGCCCCGCGCGGCCTCGGCGACCGACGAACACGCCGAGCAGACCCCCCGCGCGCCCGACGACCACGAAGCCGTTCGGCGCGCCACCCGTCGCGCCGCTGACTTCCTGCTCTCCCTCCAGAGCCCCGAGGGCTGGTGGAAGGGGGACCTGGAGACGAACGTCACCATGGACGCCGAGGACCTGCTGCTCAGGGAGTTCCTCGGCATCCGGGACGAGGCCACCACCCGGGCCGCTGCCCTCTTCGTCCGCGGCGAACAACGCAGCGACGGCACCTGGGCCACCTTCCACCAGGGCCCCGGTGACCTCTCCGCCACCGTCGAGGCGTACGTGGCCCTCCGGCTCGCGGGCGACGACCCCGACGCACCCCACATGGCGCAGGCCGCCGAGTGGATCAGGTCCCGCGGCGGGATCGCCGCCGCCCGGGTCTTCACCCGCATCTGGTTGGCCCTGTTCGGCTGGTGGCGGTGGGAGGACCTGCCCGAGGTGCCCCCGGAGGTCATCTACGTCCCCCGCTGGTTCCCGCTGAACATCTACGACTTCGGCTGCTGGGCCCGGCAGACGATCGTGCCGCTCGCCGTCGTCTCCGCCCAGCGACCGGTGCGCCCCGCGCCCTTCCCCCTGGACGAGTTGCACACCGATCCGACCGACCCCTGCCCGCACCGCCCGCTGGCGCCGGTGACCTCCTGGGACGGGGTGTTCCAACGCTTCGACAAGGTGCTGCGGCTCTACCACCGGATCGCCCCCCGGCCGCTGCGCGCGGCGGCCATGCGCTCCTCGGCCCGCTGGATCATCGAACGCCAGGAACGGGACGGCTGCTGGGGCGGCATCCAGCCGCCCGCGGTCTACTCGATCATCGCCCTGCACCTGCTGGGCTACGACCTGGACCACCCCGTGCTGAAGGCCGGGCTCGCCTCCCTGGACCGGTTCGCCGTGTGGCGTCCGGACGGCTCCCGGATGATTGAAGCGTGTCAGTCGCCGGTGTGGGACACCTGCCTGGCCACCATCGCCCTGGCCGACGCCGGAGTGCCCGGCGACCACCCCCAACTGGTCAGGGCCGCCGAGTGGATGCTCGGCGAGGAGATCGACCGGCACGGGGACTGGTCGGTGCGGCGCCCCGGACTCGCCCCGGGCGGATGGGCGTTCGAGTTCCACAACGACACCTACCCCGACATCGACGACACCGCCGAGGTGGTGCTCGCCCTGCGCCGGGTGGTCCACCCCGACCGCGAACGGCTGGAGGGAGCCGTCGCCCGCGGCGTCGCCTGGACCCTCGGCATGCAGTCCCGGGACGGCGGCTGGGGCGCCTTCGACGTGGACAACACCAGTCCGTTCCCCAACCGGCTGCCGTTCTGCGACTTCGGCAAGGTGATCGATCCGCCGTCCGCCGACGTCACCGCGCACGTGGTGGAGATGCTCGCGGTCGAGGGCCGGGCGGGGGAGCCGGGCGCCCGCCGCGGGATCGCCTGGTTGCTCGCCGCCCAGGAGTCCGGCGGCGCCTGGTTCGGCCGCTGGGGCGTCAACTACGTGTACGGCACCGGATCGGTGGTGCCCGCACTGGTCGCCGCCGGGCTCCCGCGCTCGCACCCGTCGATCCGGCGCGCCGTGGCCTGGCTGGAGGCGGTGCAGAACGAGGACGGCGGATGGGGCGAGGACCTGCGCTCCTACCGCGACGCGCCCGGCTGGGGCGGTCGCGGCGCCTCCACCGCCTCCCAGACCGCCTGGGCGCTGATGGCGCTGCTCGCCGCGGGGGAACGCCACGGCAAGGCCGCCGAGCGCGGTGTCTCCTGGCTGGTGCAGACCCAATGCGAGGACGGCTCCTGGGACGAGCCGTACTACACGGGCACCGGCTTCCCCTGGGACTTCTCGATCAACTACCACCTGTACCGGCAGGTGTTCCCGCTGACCGCGCTCGGGCGCTTCCTGCACGGGGACCCGCTCGCGGGCCGTGCTCCGGGGTGCGGCACCGCCGCCGGGACCGCCCCCGCCGGCCCGGGGACCCGTCCCCCGGACCGCCGCCCGGTCCGTCCGACCGTGGTGCGCACCGCACGATCGCTGGTCGCGGCGGCGGCCGGACGCATTGCCGAGCGGACCGGTAAGGCGGGCTGATGCGGCCCGCCCCGGACGAGCCGCCGGATGCGGGGTCGTCGGCCGGCCCAACCGACCCCGGGACCGCCGTCCCCCTCCTGGTCGCCTGTGCACTCGGCATCGAACGGCTCGCCCTGCGCCTGGGCACCCACGGCCCGACCGCGGCCCCGCAACCGACGGTGGTGCGCACCGGCATGGGGCCCCGGGCTGCGGCCCGGGCGCTGTCCCGGGCCCTGGAGCGCCCCGCCCTGCACGACGCGGCGGTCCTGGCCACCGGCTTCTGCGCCGGGCTCGCCCCGGGGATGCGCCCGGGGGACCTGGTGGTCGCCGAGGAGACCCGGGACGCACAGGGCTCGGTCCGCTGCTCCGGCACCGGGCCGCTGGTCGCGGCGCTGCTGCGACGGTCGCCCGGACGGACCGTGCACACCGGAGTGCTGATCGGTTCCGACCACGTCATCCGGGGGGCCGAACGCGCCGCGCTGCGCACCACGGGGGCCATCGCGGTGGACATGGAGTCGGCGGTGAGCCTGCGCACCGCCGTGCGCGCCCCCGGAAGCGGTTCCCGGCCGGGCCCCCGCCCCGTTGCGGCCGTCCGGGTGGTCGTCGACGCCCCCGCACACGAACTCGTCCGCATCGGCACCCTGCGCGGTGGAATATCGGCTTTCCGCGTTCTCCGCGCCGTGCTCCCCGTCTTCAGTGAATGGCACCGCACTGTGATGCTCCCCCGGAGGTGAGCTGAGATGGCCATGCCGCTCCGCCAGTCCGTCAAGGTCGCGACCTACCTCTTCGAACAGAAGCTCCGCAAGCGGGACAAGTTCCCGCTGATCGTGGAGCTCGAACCGCTCTTCGCCTGCAACCTCAAGTGCGAGGGCTGCGGAAAGATCCAGCACCCGGCAGGGGTGTTGAAGCAACGGATGCCGGTCGCGCAGGCTGTCGGGGCGGTCCTGGAATCCGGGGCCCCGATGGTCTCCATCGCGGGTGGCGAACCCCTGATGCACCCGCACATCGACGAGATCGTGCGCCAGTTGGTGGCCCGGAAGAAGTACGTCTTCCTGTGCACCAACGCCTTGCTGATGCGCAAGAAGATGGAGAAGTTCACCCCCTCCCCGTACTTCGCCTTCGCCGTGCACATCGACGGACTGCGGGAGCGTCACGACGAGTCGGTGGCCAAGGAGGGCGTGTTCGACGAGGCGGTGGCGGCGATCGAGCAGGCCAAGGAGCGCGGCTTCCGGGTCACCACCAACTCGACCTTCTTCAACACCGACACCCCGCAGACCGTCATCGAGGTCCTCAACTACCTCAACGACGACCTCGGGGTGGACGAGATGATGATCTCGCCCGCCTACGCCTACGAGAAGGCACCGGACCAGGAGCACTTCCTCGGCGTGGAACAGACCCGCGAACTCTTCCGGAAGGCGTTCGCCGGCGGCAACCGCCGCCGCTGGCGACTCAACCACTCGCCGCTGTTCCTCGACTTCCTGGAGGGCAGGGTCGACTTCCCCTGCACCGCCTGGGCGATCCCCAACTACTCCCTCTTCGGCTGGCAGCGCCCCTGCTACCTGATGAGCGACGGTTACGTCCCCACCTACCGGGAACTCGTCGAGCAGACGGACTGGGACGCCTACGGCCGGGGCAAGGACCCGCGCTGCGCCAACTGCATGGCCCACTGCGGTTACGAACCCACCGCGGTCCTCGCCACCATGGGATCGCTCAGGGAGAGCCTGCGCGCCGCCCGCGACACGGTCTCGGGCAACCGCGCGTGACGGCACCGCCCCCCGGACCTGCGACGGAGGGAACGGAGGGCCGTCCGCGAGAGGCGTTCGACCTCGGCGCACTGCTCTCCCAACGCGGCGATGAGCGGTACGCGTTGCACTCCCGCCACCTCAACCACCAGCTTCCCCGCATGCTGCGCACCATCGGCTTCGACAAGGTCTACGAACGGGCCGAGGGCGCGCACTTCTGGGACGCGGACGGCAACGACCACCTGGACATGCTGGCCGGGTTCGGGGTGATGGGCGTCGGCCGGCACCACCCCGTGGTGCGCAAGGCCCTCCACGACGTGCTGGACGCCTCCCTCGCCGACCTCACCCGCTTCGACTGTCCGCCGCTGCCGGGGCTGCTCGCGGAACGCCTGCTCGCCCACAGCCCCCATCTGGACCGGGTGTTCTTCGGCAACAGCGGCACGGAGGCGGTGGAGACCGCGCTCAAGTTCGCCCGCTGCGCCACCGGCCGGCCCCGGGTGCTGTACTGCACGCACGCCTTCCACGGGCTCACCGCCGGTGCCCTCTCCGTCAACGGGGAGTCCGGCTTCCGGGACGGCTTCGGGCCCCTGCTGCCCGACACGGCGGTGCCGCTCGGCGACCTCGATGCGCTCGCCCGGGAGCTGGCGCGCGGCGACGTGGCCGCGCTGATCGTGGAGCCGATCCAGGGCAAGGGCGTCCACGAGGCCCCGCCCGGGTACCTACGGGGCGCCCAGGAGCTGCTGCGTGCGCACCGGGCGCTGCTGATCGCGGACGAGGTGCAGACCGGGCTGGGCCGGACCGGGGACTTCTACGCCCACCAGCACGAGGACGGGGTGGAGCCGGACCTGATCTGCGTGGCGAAGGCCCTGTCCGGGGGGTACGTCCCGGTCGGGGCGACCCTGGGGCGGGACTGGATCTTCCAGAAGGTGTACGCCTCCATGGACCGGGTCCTGGTGCACTCGGCGAGCTTCGGATCGAACGCGCAGGCTATGGCGGCGGGGCTCGCGGTGCTCTGGGTGCTGGAGTCCGAGCACCTGGTGGAGCGCGCCCGTACCGTCGGGGAGCTGCTGCGTTCCCGGCTGGCCGCCCTGGTGGACCGCTACGAGCTGCTGAGCGAGGTGCGGGGCCGGGGACTGATGATCGGGATCGAGTTCGGCCGCCCCCGGTCGCTGAAGCTGCGGGGCGGCTGGACCATGCTCCAGGCCGCCCGCAAGGGCCTGTTCGCGCAGATGGTGGTGGCCCCCCTGCTCCAGCGGCACCGCATCCTCACCCAGGTGTCCGGGGACCGGCTGGAAGTGATCAAACTGATTCCGCCGCTGGTGGTGGACGAGGCGGACGTGGACCGCTTCGTCACGGCCTTCACCGCCGTGATGGACGACGCGCACCGGGGGGGTGGCCTCATGTGGGACTTCGGGAGGACACTGGTGAAGCAGGCGGTGGCCGTCCGCTGAGCGGTGGAGCGACCGCGATCCCGGTTTTTTACCCCTCGGGCAAGAAATTTGCCCGAGGGGCATTTTTCTGGCTCAATCGAAGCATGAGCCACCCAGAGTCCGTCCCTCCCGAGGAACCACCCGCCGCCTCGGCCCCCGCCGCGGAGACGGAGGTCCCCCTCGTCGCCCCCCGGCTGCGGGAGCTCCGGCGCGGCGCGGGGCTCACCCTGGAGACGGCTGCCGCCGCGGCCGGGTTGTCCCCGGCGCACCTGTCCCGGCTGGAGACCGGTCGACGGCAGCCCTCCCTGCCGATGCTGCTGGCGCTCGCCCGGGTGTACGGCACCACGGTCTCCGAGCTGCTCGGCGAAACGGTCGTCGACCGCGACGCCGTGGTGCAGGCCGCCACCATGGAGCCCACCCGGGCCGGCGGCTGGACGTACTGGCAGGCCGGCGCCTCCGGCCGGGGGATGCAGGCCCTGCGGGTCCGGGTGCCGTACGGCACCCAGGGCGACATCGTGCGGGTCCACCCGGGCGAGGAGTGGCTGTACGTCCTGTCCGGGCGGTTGCGGCTCAGGCTCGGGGACAGCACCCACCTCCTCGGCCCCGGTGACAGCGCCCACTTCGACTCGCTGACCCCGCACCGGATCGGCGCCGCCGACGAGGACGGCACCGACCTCCTCTTCGTGCACACCCTGTTGCAGAGTCCGACCGCCGCGCTGTGCCTCGGCCCGGCGGACGGCCACACCCCGGGAGACCTCCGATGACCGAACCCGTACCCCCCACCGACCCCGCGGCGCCTCCGGTCGCCCCGCGGACCTCCACGCCCCGCATGGAGGACAAGATGCCGCCGAGCATCTGGATCCGACTGGTCATCTACGTCGCGGTCGGCCACCTGGTCGCCGCCTTCATCTGGCTGCTGTTCGAGGTCGGAGCCAAGTGACACCGCCGGCGGCCGGGTACCGGCTCAGTCGAGCAGTCGTCCGCGCAGCCGCTCGCGCAGCCCGGGGGTGAGACCGAGGGCCCGGCGCAGATAGGTGTCGGTGTCGCCCCAACATCGGTCGATCGTCTCGAAGGCGGCCGCCAGGTACTCGACCCGGGCGTCGAAGAGGGGGCTCAGCAACTCCATGGCCTCGGGCGCGGAGCCGTCGACGGCGTCCGCGTCGCGGCGCACCCGGTACCGCCGGTGCGCCGCGTTGGACTTGAGGTAGTCCTCCTCGATCGCGCTCCGCTCGACCCCGAGGGCCAGCAGCGCCACGGCCACGGTGAGTCCGGCCCGGTCCTTGCCCGCGGCGCAGTGCAGCAGGGCCGGCACGCTGTCCTCGGCGAGCGCGTGCAGCACCCGGGCGTGCTCCGCCGTCCGCTGCTCGATCATGACCCGGTAGGACGTCACCATCTGGTCGACGGCGCGCCCCCCGGCGAGCAGGGCGCGGAGTTCGGTGAGGTCGCCGTTGCGCACCAGGTGCCAGAACGCGGCGCCGTCGGCCGGGTCGCTGAGCGGGATGTTCACCTGGCGCACCCCGGGGAGCTCCACGTCGTGGCCGTCGAGGGCGCGGTCGGCGTCGTTGCGGAAGTCGAAGACGGTGTGCAGACCGAGCGAGTCGAGGTACCGGCTGTCCCGTGCCGTCGCGCGGGCGAGGTGGCCGCTGCGGAACAGCACCCCGTGGCGGATCCGGCGACCGTCCGCGGTCGGCAGTCCTCCCAGGTCCCGGAAGTTGCGCACGCCGGTCAGTTCGGGCTCGGTGGACGGGATCTGCTGCGTCACGGGGCTCCTCCGGTTCCCCCGCCGGCGCCGTCGGACGGCGGGCCGGTTCAGACGATACGACATCACATCGTCCGACAATCGGGATGTGATGGGCTTTTCTTGTGAAACACGGAGGGCGAGCCCTGGTCGCTATGTCCTGCAATGGTAATTTTTGTCGCTTTCACGAACCTTGGTGGCCCTCATCCCAACTGGGCCGGGAATAAAGCCGCCTGGGGAAGCCGGTCGTGACCGGGATCATAGAGGTCACCGAACGTGGTGGCCGGCCGTGCTCCGCCTGCCGTCCACAGCCCGGGAATTGAGTTCCGCGGCCCCCGCCGTCGTCGACGCAGGGTGACCGGGAAATCCCGCAAGGATCAAGGAATACCTGGTCATCGACGTGCTCGCGGTTGTCCGGGCCGTTCCGGCTCGCCTAGCGTCACGCTCACTCCGGGCGGACGCCGAGTCCTGCCACCGTCCGGCACCCACCGTCGTACCGACATCGGCAGGAGCGGGGAACCCACACGCAGTACGCCGAGTCCGGGCGACCGGACCGGCTCGGGGTGAAGCCGCGCGAGCGCGGCCGGGCACCTCCCGCCCGAATCCGACAGCTCACCTCGTAGGCGCCGGAGAGGAACGCACCATGCCCGCGACGGGTAAGCACCGCCGTCCCACGTCCGCCCGGCTCGTCCGCGCCATCGCCCTCACCGGGTCCGGTGGCGCGGCCGCCCTGGCGCTTCCGCTGATGGGCGCCGCCCAGGCCCACGCCCAGGCCGGGGAGGCCGCCCCCGCCCCCAAGGGTTCCGCCGCCGTCACCGCCCCGGCCGCCCCGCAGGCCCCCGCGGAGCGGACCGCCACCCCCCGCGCCGAGGTCACCACGTACTCCGTGAAGATCGGCGACCACCTGTCGAAGATCGCCGACGAGCAGGACGTGCGCGGCGGCTGGCAGCGGCTGTACCAGGACAACCGGGCCGCGGTCGGCGCCGACCCGAACCTGATCCGCCCCGGTCTGGAGCTCGCCATCGGCGCCCCGGCCGCAGCCCCGCAGTCCGCGGCCCCGAAGCAGGCCGCGCCGAAGGCCGCCGCGCCCGAGGCCCCGGCCCCGAAGGCCGCCCAGCCCCAGGCGCCCGAGGCCCGGCAGGCAGCCCCCGAGAAGGCACCGGCTCCGAAGCCCGCCGCCCCGAAGGCCGCTCCCGCGGCGGCCGAGGTGCCCGCCGCTGCGAACGCTTCCGGCTTCACCCTGCCGGTCGCCAGCGGGGTGGGCACCCCCTACCGGGCCTCCGGCAGCATGTGGTCCAGCGGCTACCACACCGGCGTCGACTTCAGCGTCCCCGCCGGCACGCCGCTCAAGGCGGTCGGCCCGGGCACCGTCGTCTCGGCGGGCTGGGCGGGCGCCTACGGCAACCAGGTGATCATCCAGCACGCCGACGGCAAGTACTCCCAGTACGCCCACCTCTCGCAGCTCGGCGTCAGCGCGGGACAGTCCGTCTCGGGCGGCCAGCAGATCGGCCTCGCCGGTTCCACCGGCAACAGCACCGGGCCGCACCTGCACTTCGAGATCCGCACCTCGCCGGAGTACGGCTCCGACATCGACCCGCTGACCTACCTGCGGTCCAAGGGCGTCTCCGTCTGATCCGTCCGGCGACCCGCCGGGAGCTCCCGCACGCGGGGCCGCATCCTCCGATGCGGCCCCGCGTCGCGCTGTACGCGGCCGGGCCGTCCCCCTATTCCCGTGTCGCGCCGGTCGACCGCATGGCCTTTCTCACGTCCCGTCAACCCCCTGGAAGGCATTGTTACGGTGGCGTAGGTCACGCCGGGCGAGGAAGGATGGGTCGATGTGACAGCAGAGTCGACGTTCCTCCCCCCTGACGGCATCCGGTCCTACGCGGCGCTCGGCGACAGCTTCACGGAGGGCGTCGGTGACCCCGGGCCCGACGGATCGTTCGTGGGCTGGGCCGACCGGCTGGCCGTCCTCCTGGGCGACCGGCTCCCCGAGCACGCCTTCCGCTACGCCAACCTCGCCGTCCGCGGGCGGCTCCTCGACCAGATCGTCGAGGAGCAGATACCCCGGGCCCGGGAGCTCGCCCCCGACCTGGTGACCTTCTGCGCGGGCGGCAACGACATCATCCGCCCCGGCAGCGATCCCGACGAGGTGGCCGAACGCTTCGAACGCGCCGTCGCCCACCTCGCCTCCACCGTCGGCACGGTCATGCTGACCACCGGGTTCGACACCCGGGGCGTCCCCGTCTTCCGTCGCCTCCGCGGCAAGATCGCCACCTACAACGGCCATGTGCGGGCCATCGCCGACCGCTACCACTGCCCGGTCCTCGACCTGTGGTCCCTCAGGACCGTGCAGGACCGCCGGGCCTGGGACACCGACCGCCTGCACCTCTCGCCCGAGGGGCACACCCGGGTCGCGCTCCGCGCCGCCCAGGTCCTCGACGTCCAGGTGCCCGCCGACCCCGACCAGCCCTGGCCCCCGCTGCCGCCCCGCGGCGTCCTCGAAGAACGGCGCGACGACATCCACTGGGCGCGCGAGTACCTGGTGCCCTGGATCGGACGCCGACTGCGCGGGGTGTCCTCCGGCGACCGGGTCGAGGCCAAGCGCCCCGATCTGCTCCCCCTCTGAACGGCCGCTGGCGCCGGGGTCAGTCCGGATCGCCCGGCGGCGGTAGCCACACCGGCCCGGACCGTGCCGGAATCCGCTCCAGCACGCCCCCGGCGAACACGTCGTACAGCGGCAGGGACTCCAGGTGCACGTACCCGATGTGGCAGTCGCACCGCGCCAGCGGGCACGGCCGCGGCGCCAGCGCCGCCCGGTACGAACCGTCGTAGAGGTTGCCCAGCACGGACGGGACGAAGTGACAACGCCGCACCGTGCCGTCCCCGTCGACCGACACCACCGACGCACCCGTCCGGCATGGCAGCCCTCCGCTGCGGTGCGGATGACGGCTGAACGGGAACAGCGGATCCACCTCCGTCCAGGCCGCGGCCTCCTCGTCGGTGTACACGTGCCTCTCGGCCGCGTTCACCCACAGGTACACCCGTTCCGGCAACGCCGCACGCAGTCGCCGGGCGTGCTCCAGGTGCTCCGCGAGCCCCACCACCCCGACGCTGAACCGCACCCCGCGCTCGGACAGGGCGCGGCACTTGTCGAGGAACCGCTCGTAGGGCGTCTGGCCCGGGTGGTACGTGCACCACAAGGCCACCGTGTCGAGGTCAGCCGCGTCGAGCCAGTCGGTGCGGCAACTCAGGTTCGTCTGGATCGCCACCCGCTCCACGTGCTCCTGCCGGGACAACTCCACCAGGGCCCGCCGGTACCAGGACCGCACCAAGCCCTCGCCCCAGGGGGTGAACAGCACCGACAGCCGGCCGTCCCGGTACCCCGTCGCCCAGGCGGTGAACCGCTCCAACGCGGCCCGGTCGGCCCGGAGTTGCTCCCGGCTGTCCCGGCGCTTGGCGAACGGGCAGTACGGGCAGTCGTAGTCGCAGGACGCCAACGGACCCCGGTACAGCACCGTGAGGTCGGCGCCCACGGCACTCACCGCGCCTCGTAGGCGGCCATTGCTGCCCGCACCTCGGGGGAGAAGAGCTCCGGGCCGACCGCGTCGGAGTGCGCCAATCCCTCCGCCGACAGCCGCAGCACCCCTGCCGGGGCCGCCGGATCGAGCCAGCCCCGGCGTGCGAACCGGGCCAGCTCGCCCGGGAAGTCCTCCTCCGGTTCGGCGCCGAACCGGGTGCGGTACTCCTCCCGGGCCATGCCCGGGGCCTGGAGCAGCGACTGGAGCAGATGGCGGCGCCGCGCCTCCCCGCCTCCTGCGCCCCCGGCCACGTACCGGCCGTGCACCGGCCGGCCGAAGTCCTCCGTCGTGGTGTACGCGTCGATGATGGACCGCACCTCGCGCTCGTTCACCGCGTAGTCGAAGGAGTAGTGCAGCGTCGAGGTGTACGAGCGGGCCCCGCAGCCCAGACCCACCATGCCGTCCGTCTGGCAGGCGTGGTCCTCGGGTCCCTCGGCCGGGGCGTCCGCCCGCCGGAACATCCGCATCGACCGCTGCTCGTAGCCCCGGGCCAGCAGGTGGTCCCGACCCGCCCGGTAGAGCCGCAGCCGTTGCTCGTCCCACGCGCGCTGCGCCACGTCCACCCTCCGGTGCAGCCCGGTGAGGTTCCGCACGTACAGCGGGTACAGGTACAGCTCCTCCGGGCGCCAGGCCAGGGCGGCGTCCAAGGAGCCCAGCCAGGACTCCTCGGTCTGCCCCGCGATCCCGTAGATCAGGTCGATGTTCAGCACGGGTATCGCGGCCTCCCGTATCCGTCCGAGGGCCGCTTCGACGTCCGCCCGTCGCTGGGGCCGCACCGCCGCCCGCGCCTCCTCGGGCACGAAGCTCTGCACCCCCAGGCTGAGCCGGGTCGCCCCGCGCTCGGCCAGCACCGCCAGGCGGTCCGCGGTGGCCGTCGCCGGCGACGCCTCCACCGACAGCGGCACCGACCGCAGGTCCGCGCCCATCCGCGACTCGGCGAGGTCGCACAGCCGGCCCAACTCGTCCGCGGTCAGGTACGTGGGCGTGCCCCCGCCGAACGCCGCCGTGGCGAAGCGCACCGGACCGTCCCCGTCGAGCGCCTCCCGCACCGCGTCCGCCTGCCGCTCCAGGGCGTCCAGGTAGCGACGCGTCAACTCCCCGGGCGCGCCGATCCGCGTGAACAGGTTGCAGAACCCGCACCGGACCTCGCAGAACGGCACGTGCAGGTAGAGCGAGAGCGCGTCCTTCGGCTCCCCGCGCCACAGCTCCGCGAGGCGGGGGCCGCGGGCGGGCAGCGGACGGTACGCCGTCTTGTGCGGATAGGCGTAGACGTAGTGCTGGTACGGGCGCGGCGGTGCCGTCTCCCGCGCCGTCGGGACCTCGGTCGGGAAGGTGGTGCTCATCGGGTGCCTCTCGGACTCACGGCGCGTCGGCCGGGGACGACGGCGGTAGGAAGAAGTGGGCGTAGGGAACGGTCCAGACGACGTCGTGACCGAGGCGGTGACCCGTGTAACCGTCCTCGCCGTACGCCGTGCCGTGGTCCGAGCAGACGATCGCGAAGCACCGGCGGCGGCTGCTCATCGCGGCGAACAGCCGGCCGACGTGCCGGTCGACGTACTCCAGCGCGGCGGCGTGGGTGCCCCGGTCGTCGCCCGCCTCCCGGGTCGCGCCCGGCAGGTGGAACCAGTTGGGCTGGTGCAGCGCCGACACGTTCAGGAACAGGAACAGCCTCTGCCCTGCGGGCAGTTTGGCCACCACCTCCTCCGCCCGGGCGACCTGGGCCTCGAACGAGGTCGGGGAGGCGACCCCGAACGCGGGCTCCCAGTGGCTCTCCTGGAACATCCCGGGCAGCACGTCCCCCAGGGCACCCCGCTTGTTGAAGAACCCGACCCCACCGATGCACACCGTGCGGTAGCCCGCCCCGGCCAGACCCGCGACCAGGTCCGGGGCGTCGTACACGAACGTGCCCCGCTCGGTCGTCTCGCTGCCCGCGAACCGGGCCGCGAACAGCCGGGGATGCCGACCGGGCGCCGCCGGAGTGGGCAGGAAGCCGGCGAACATCGCCTGGTGCGAGGCGTAGGTGAAGCTGCCCGGTGCGTGCCGCCGCTCCCACCTCCCGCCCGGCAGGTGGGCGGCCAGGTTCGGCAGCCGGCCCGCCGCGGCGAGCTCGGCGGCCACGTCGTGGCGCAGGGTGTCGAGGGTGACGAGGAGCAGGTCGTCCCGTCCGACCACCTCGTTCATGTCCGGGTTCTCCACCTCAGGGTCCTTCCGGGTACGCGCTCGGTGCGGGGACGGCGGTCGAGGCGCGGGTGCCCCCCACGGCGGCGACCTGGGCACGGTAGGTGTCCCAGCCCTCCGCGCCGCTGCCCGCGAGCCCCGTCAGGCCCGGCAGCAGATCGCCGAAGGCGTTGACCTCGCCGACCGCGAACCGGCGCCAGCCCACCGCGGGCAGCAGGTCCACGCCCACGCACAGGGTGCGGGGGAAGCAGGCGGCGGCCCGTTCGCAGACCGCCAGCAGGTCCCGCCAGTCGCCCCCCGCCCCGGCCACGGCCTCCCGCACCCGCGCCAGGTCCCCCCGCTCGCCCCCGAGGTGCAGATTGGTCATCGGCGAACGGCTGGTGCGCACCACGGCATGGGTGGCCCGACCGGCGACCACCACCACCCGCAGGTCCACCGCCCGGTCCCCGAACGACGCCTTCGGTAACCACCGCTCCACGTGCAGACCGTCCGGAGCGAGGGCGTCCACCAACGCCCCCACCTGGCGTTCCGTGCCGTACCGGCGCACCCGCAGCGAGTTGAACAACCCTTCGGGAGTGCCCTCGACGGAGGTGACCGCCCGGACCCGACCGGGGCCCGCGGTCTCCACCGCCACCACCCCCGACGCGGACGAACCGTGCGCGAGCTTCACGAACACCCGGGGCATCCGGTGCTCCCGCATCAGGGTCCGCAGGTCCTCCCAGCCCCGCACCGGGGCATGACCGTCGGAGGTCGGCGAGGCCGGCACGGGCACCCCCGCCCGGTCCAGCACCGCATGGCACCGCCGCTTGTCGAACAGCTCGGCGAGTTCGGCTGGGTCGTCCAGGAGCCGGCAGCCGGCCGCCCGGGCCTCGGCCGCCACCTCCCGGACGGACCGGGTGAACCGTTCGTACCACCGCGCCGTCCCCTCCACGCGCGCGGGATCGTCCGTGCCGCGCAGCACCCGCTCCACTTCGGCGTCCTCCCCCGGGGAGTCGATGCGCACCGTCTCCCCGGGCTCGAAGGCGGTGGCGCCGCGGAGCACCTGACGCCAGGGCAGCACGCGGGCCGGGGGAAGCCCGGCGGCGCGCACGGCGTCCAGGAAGAACGCGGTGCGCCGGTTGTCGGGGTTCCCGACCACCACGAAACGGGGGGACTCGACGTGCACGGCTACTCCGACACCGCCACGTAGCGCCAGACGTCGCCGTCGCCCTGGTCGTACTCCTCGGCGTCGTCCTGGTCCACGTCCACCGTCACCCCGGCCGGCTCCAGCGCCCGGCGCACCCGCTCCCGCATCTCCTCGCCGAGGTAGTTGTGGTGCAGGTCCAGGGTGGCGAGGTGGGTCAACGGCTGCCCGGACAGCAGCGCCGCGGCGCCCTCGTCGGTGAGCACCCCCATCGACAGGTCGAGGACCCGGAGCTGGGCGACGACCGGTGCCGTGGCCGTGGCCGCGGCGATCTCGTCCTGGATCTCGCTGTTGCGCAGGGCCAGGTGCCGCAAGGCCGGCAGCCGGGCCCCGGACAGGATCGGCGCGACGTCCGCCACCGTGCCGTCCCCGCCGTACTCCGAGGTGCCGAGCCACAGGTCGAGCTCCTCCAAGGAGGGGAGGTCGCTGCCGGCGACCCCCTGGACCACCTCCCGGGGCAGGCCGCCGGCCTCCAACCTCAGCCTGACCAGGCCCTCGTGCCGCACCGGGGCGAACTCCAGCCCGGAAGCACCGCGGACGGTGAGCGCCCGCAACCGGGGGAAGGCCTCCAGCAGCGGGTTCACGGAGGTGTGGGTGATCCAGGAGATCTCGCACTCCTCCGAGGACATCTCGCCCAGGAACAGCGAGCGCAGCTCCGTGAGATCCTCCCCGGCCCCCACCAGCGCGTCTATGACGGACCGCGGGCTGGTGTCGTACGGCTCCTCCCACGCGCCCACGATCAGGGCGACCACCCCGCGCAGGTCGACGGCCGCGCGGAACCGCTCGAACGCCTCCGCCCACGTCTCCTCGTTGTCGTACGAGGCGACCGCGACGCGCCAGGTCACCGACCCGGCCTCCGGGTACACCGCCGGAGCGTCCTCGCCCTTCCGGGGGAAGTCGAAGACCGGCAGACCGAAGTGCGTTTCCTGGTAGGACGAGATCATGCGCTGCTCCTGGAGGGAATCCGGACGACGGGTCGAGGGCCTCGGGCCCGATGTGCCTGAAGTTGTACCAAGTCCCACTGACAGGACGTGCTGACGGGGTCGGCGAAGCGGACCGGACGGCCGGTCGGACCCCGTTGTCAGACCCCGCCCCTACGGTCGGAACCGGGTCGTCGCACCGGGCGGCGGAACGGAGGGGAGAGCCATGTACCGGCAGGGAGACGTGCTCGTCGTACCGGTGCGGCCGGAGGCCGTGCCGACGAACGCCCGCGAGGCGGCGGGGGAGCCGAGGGACGCGCGGGGCCGGCTGATCCTGGCGCTCGGCGAGGTCACCGGCCACGCCCACGCCGTCGTGGGACCGGGTCGGTTGGTCCGGGAACCGGGGCCGCTCGGGCCGTTCCTGCTGCACCTCCCGGACGGGGGCCGGGTGGTGCACGAGGAGCACGCGGCGATCCCGCTGCCCAAGGGCTGGTACCGCGTGGTCAGGCAGCGGGAGTACGCACCGGACGCCGTGCGCATCGTCGCGGACTGAACGCACCCGGCACCACCGGCACCACGAGAACCCGAGAACCCGAGAACCCGAGAACAGAACCGAACACCAGGAAGCGGGCGGCGGAACATGACAGCGCAGGTGGCCGAGGCGGCAACGGACGGAACGGGCGGGGACGTGCTGGAACGCGTCGCGCGGTGGCGGGCCGCGGCCGCGGCGACGGGAGCCGCCGACCGGCCGTCCGCCGAGGCCGGGGTGCGCCTCGCCTACCGCAACGCCGGGCTCGCCGAGCCGGCGCGGATCGTGTGGGCGGACTCGCCCCACCACGCCGTGCACCTGATCGCCCGGGGTGCCGACGCCCTCGGCGGCGAACCCGGGCCCTGCGTGCGCGACACGGTCCGCAACGTGCCCTGGGCAGCCGAACGCGCCCGCCTGCTCGACGCGCTCGGGCCGCTCGGCTGGTCCGCGCACTGGGCCACCACCGGCGGACAGTTGGGGGAGTCCGCCGACCTGTTGGTCCGACGCCTGCGCCAGGGCCTGATCGAGGAGGCCGCCCCGACCGGCCCCGCCGGCCGACGGGAGACGGCACCGGACGCCCCGGCCCGCCGCGCCGAACGGGTGCGCAAGGAGGGCGAGCTGCGGCTGCTGCTCCTCGACGCGGTGCTCGGGCAGCACGACGCCGCCTGGCTCTGCGCCTTCGACACCGAGGGCCCGCTGGGCGGCATCGCCGCCGTCGCCCGCGCGGCCGGGTGGTGGTGGCCGTACGAGAAGGTCGCCGTGGTGTGCGAACGCCCCCTGGTGCTCCACCGCGACGAGGCCGGCCGCCTCGACCGCGCCGACGGCCCGGCCGTCGCCTACCCGGACGGCTTCGCCCTGCACTCCTGGCGCGGCATGCCCGTACCGGGCGCGTTCCTGGACGAACTCGCCGGACTCACCCCGGAGCGCATCAGGACGGAGGAGAACGCGGAGCTCCGCCGGGTGATGCTGGAGCACTTCGGCTACGAGCGCTACCTCGCCGAGTCCGGCGCGGTGCCGCTGCACCGCGACGGGACGGGCCGGCTCTGGTCGATTCCCCTGGTCGGCGACGAGGACGTGGTGATGGTCGAGGTGGTCAACTCCACGCCCGAACCCGACGGCACCAGCCGCACCTACTGGCTCCGGGTGCCGCCGAGCACCACGACCGCCCGCGAGGGCGTGGCCTGGACCTTCGGCCTCACCGCCGCGGAGTACGCACCGCTGCGCGAGACCTGACCGGTGCCCGTCTGCCCGGCGGTCAGGCCCGGGAACGGCGCGGGATGGCCGCCAACTCCCCGGCCGTGAGCCCCAGCTCCCGGGCCAGTGCCTCGTCCACCCACTGCTGGAGGCGGGCCCGGGAGACACTACCCGTGTAGACCGCTGCCTGGACCGCCAACCCGTCCAGCAGCGCGGTCAGGCGCAGGGCCGTCGCCCGGGGGTCCGCACAGACGAACTCCCCGGCGGCGACGCCCTCCGCGATCACCTCGGCGATCGCGGACTTCCACTGCCGGTCGAGGTCCCGCGTCACCGCGCGGAGCGCGGGCTCCCGCAGGGAGACCGCCCACCCCTCGATCCACAGCCGCCACCCCTTGGCCTGACCGGTGGGCGCGTACCACCGCACGGCTGCCCGCAGCCGCCGCACCGCGCTCGTCCGACGGGCCAGCGAGGCGCGCAGCCGCGCCAGATCCGCCTCGGCCGCGTGCGTGAACGCGGCGGCGACCAGCTTCTCCTTGGAGGCGAAGTGGTAGAGGACGAGCGCATTGCTCACCCCGAGGGCCGCGGCCACGTCGGCGATCCGCACGGCCGCCACGCCCCGCGCCTCGATCTGCTCGATGGCGGCCAGCACCAACTCCTCGCGCCGCTCGCCGACGCTCAACCGCACTCTCGCCACCCCCCAACCTTATGTGTTCATGACGCACCCGGCGGACCGGCCGGGGCCCACCCGGCCCCGGCCGGGGTCGTCGTCACGCCCGAGGCTCAGTCGTACGCCCCGAACCGTTCCGTGATCTCCGCCAGGTTCTCGCCGGCCAGGGCGTGCGCGGCGGCCCGGGCACTCGTGCCGTCGGCCTCCGCCCGGGCCAGCACCCGCCCGATCGACTCGCGCACCGAGGTGCGGACCCGGGCGAACACCGCCTCCGGCTCCGCCGCGAGGTCGCCGGAGAGGGTCCACCACCACCACGCGTGGGTCGCCGAGTTGGCCACCACGTCCGGCAGGACGGCGATCCCGCGCCCCGCCATCAACGACTCGGCCGCCGGAAGCACGGGCATGTTCGCGGCCTCGACGATCCACCGCGCCGTCACCCGGTGCTGATTGGTCCCGTCGATGACGTGCGAGAGCGCGGCCGGGACCAGGACGTCCGCGTCGACGGAGAGCCAGGCGTCACCGCCGGGCATCTCCCGATCGCCCTCCCGCAGCGCCGACCGGTCCACGGTCCCGAAGCCGTCGCGCGCCGCGAGCAACGCCTCCACGTCCAAGCCGGACGGATTGACCAGGGCTCCCCGGTCGTCGCAGACCGCGACCACCGTCAATCCGGCCCGGGCCAGGAAGCGCGCCGTCGCCCCGCCCATCGTGCCGAACCCCTGGACGGCCACCCGGGTGCCCGCGTACGGCGTCCGGCCGTGGTCCAGTGCGGTGAGCACCGCCTCGGCCACCCCGCAACCGCCGACCAACTCGGCCAGCCCGATCCCGTCGACCTCGACCGCGCACGCGTCCGCCAGCCGCTCGTGTCCGCCGCCCGCGTCGTCCAACAGCGGGTACACCGCCTGCACGCTCGACACCAGCCCCGCCTCGTTGCTGGCCCGGTCCACGGTCTCCTGGCTCAGGCCCAGGTCCTCCCCGGTCGTCCAGCACCGCTCGACGTAGGGGCGCACCGCCCGCAGGAACCGCACCAGCACCCCGTACGCCGCCGGATCCCGGGGATCGCAGTCGATGCCGCCCTGCGCGCCGCCCAGGGGCACGGAGCGCGCCTTCGGGTCGTAGCGCAGGGCCTCCTTCACGGTCATGCCGCGGGCCAGCGCCGTGACCTCCTCCGAGGTGCACCCCCGGCGCATCCGCAGGCCGCCGCTCGCCACCCCGCGCACTAACCGGTCCACCACGAAGTACCCCCGCCGGGAGGTGACGTGGTCGGTCCACACGAGGGATATCAGGGGGTCTGGCCGGGACGGGAGACTACACACGCGCACTCCTGGGGCTGGGGCGGATCACGGGGACCGTGGCGGCCCACGACAGCCCGAGAGGGAGGCAGGGCACGGGCCGGCCGTCCCCGAAGGAACTGAAGTGCCGGTCAGTATCGGGACCCCGTCAGGGGCCTGTCAACGCGACCTGATCAGCCGTCCGGGCGGGATTCCGGAGCCCCCGTGCCCCTCCCGAGACACGGACCGCCGGGCCGCCCGCCGGAACCGCCGCGCGTCGAACGGCGGGAGCCGTGCCCGGGCCTCCGGCACCCCGGAGGCCCGGGCACGGCTCAGGACCCCGGCGGGGGCGGGACCTCACAGGAGTCCTTGAACCCCTGACTGCTCAATCCGAGCGCCGCATTCGTGCGCGACCGCAGGTTCTCCAGCGCCACCACCGCGGTCAGCTCCACGAAGGCGGCTTCCCCCAACCCGTCCCGCAGCCGGTCGGCCAACTCGTCCGTCACCGCGGGCGGAGTCGCGGTCATGGCCTCCGCGTACTCCAGGACGTCCCGCTCCACGGTGGTGAACACCTCGCTCGTGCGCCAGGACGGCACCGCGCGCAGTTTGGCCGCGGGCACGCCCCGGCGGCTGCTCTCCCAGTAGCCGAAGTCCACGCACCACGAGCAGCCGATCACGGTCGCGGACCCCATTTCCGCGAGTGCCTTCACCGTCGGGTCGAGCCGGTTCCACTTCGCGGCGGACCGCTCGAAGCCCAACACCGCCCGCAACACCCCCGCATGGTGTCCCGCGGCACGCACCGGGTCGAGCACCCGACCGTACGACCGCTTCGCGTACCACTCGACGGCGCGGTAGAAGGGGGTACGGGGTGGATTCATCGAAACGCGGGTCATGGTCATCGCCCTCCGGACGTACGGGGTGCAGGCTGTCTCACCCGTACGACGGATGGGCCCCCGCCGGATGTGACATCCCGGCCCGCGCGGTCCCGGCCGGGGCCGCGCGGGAGACGCCGGCCGGGCCGTGGACGCGCCGACCCTCCCGGACGCACCGGGGCCCCGCCCATAATGGGAAAGCCGACCGCATGCCCGAGGAGACCACATGACCCCACCGCCCCCCGCGCGTTCCCTGCGTTCCGGACTGCGCGCCCTGCGGCCCGCGGCCTTCGGCGCGGACCCGTCGGGGGAGCGGCTGGCCCGGATCCACCGCTCGCCGCACTTCGTACGGGGGGCGTTCCGCAATCCCGAGGAGACCCGGACGCGTCCCTCGGGGTCCGCGAGGGGCTTCGCGAAGGTCTACTTCGACAAGGAACAGCGCGTCCTGCGCGCCCCCCGCGGCCCGATCCCGATCCACCGGGACACCGCCGCGCGACTCTCCCGCCCTCCGGAGTCCGGGCTGCGGATCACCTGGATGGGACACTCCAGCGTGCTCGCCGAGATCGACGGGCACCGGGTGCTGTTCGACCCGGTCTGGGGCGAGCGCTGCTCCCCGTTCGCCTTCGCCGGTCCCAAGCGGCTGCACCCCCTCCCGCTACCGCTGGCCGCGCTGGGCGAGGTCGACGCGGTCGTCATCTCCCACGACCACTACGACCACCTGGACATGCCCACGATCAAGGCGCTGGCCGGCACGGACACGGTGTTCGCGGTGCCGCTCGGAGTCGGCGCCCACCTGGAGCGCTGGGGCGTGCGGCCGGACCGGCTGCGCGAACTGGACTGGACGGAGTCCACCCGGATCGGCGGCCTCACCCTCACCGCGACCCCCGCCCGCCACTTCTGCGGCCGTGGCCTGCGCAACCGGCAGCACACCCTCTGGGCCTCCTGGGTCGTCGAGGGCGACCGCCACCGTGCGTACCACAGTGGTGACACCGGGTACTTCGAGGGGTTCCGGGAGATCGGCGCGGCGCACGGTCCGTTCGACGTGACGATGATCCAGATCGGCGCCTACAGCGAGTTCTGGATGGACATCCACATGCTGCCGTCCCAGGGCGTGCGCGCCCATCTGGACCTCCAGGGCGGCCGGCCGCACGGCGTGCTGCTGCCGATCCACTGGGGAACCTTCAACCTGGCCCCGCACGCCTGGGCGGAGCCGGGGGAGTGGACCGCGGACGCGGCCGAGGAGGCGGCGCAGCCCGTGGCCCTGCCCCGCCCGGGCGAGCCCTTCGAACCGGCCGGGGACCTCCCCGTGGACCCCTGGTGGCGTGCCGTGTCACCCCCCGTGGTGCGCTCGTGGCGCGGGACCGGCCCGGCTCCCGCCCGGGCGGCCCGCCCGGAAGCCCCCGCGCCGCGACTGGCCGGCGACACGGGAGCGTCCGGTACGAGCTGACTTCCGTCGGCGCGGGTCAGCCGAGGATGTCGCGGAGCAGTCCCAGCATCTCGTCCGGATTCCCGATCCAGTCCATGTGGCCCTGCTTCTCCAGCTCGATGAGCTTGCTGCCGGGAATTCCGGCGTGCAGTTGCCGTGAACCCTCGACGGGAATCATTTCGTCCTGACCGAATCCGATGATCGTGGTCGGAGCGGTGATCTTCGGCAGCAGGTCGCGGACGTCGCTGTGGAGGCCCACCTCGACCTGGCGCGCGATGCCGGGCTCGGGCCAGGCGTGGTTCTCCAGCGAGGCGGCCAGCCCCTCGTCGCCCCAGCCGTTCACCGTGGCCGGGCTGAACCCGGTCAGCGTGGTGAACCGCCTGAACAGGTCGACGTCGGCGGTCAGCAACTTGGCCCAGGTCTCGAAGTAGAACCGGTGCCGGGGGTCGGGGTACGCCCAGGAGCCGACCAGGACGAGTCGGTTGACGAGCTCGGGCCGGGTGGCCGCCAAGGTCGCCGCCACCGCTCCGCCCAGGGAGAATCCCAGCACGTCAGCCGGTCCGTCCGTGCTGGCCTCCAGGGCGCCGGCCACCTGCTCGGCGAGCTGCTGGAGGACCAGCGGACCGCCTCCGTCGGTGGTCTCCCCGCTTCCGCTGAGGTTGGGGCGCACCACGGTGTGCTCCCGGGCGAGGGCCTGGACGACGGTGCCGAAGGCTCCTTCGGCACTGCCGCCGACTCCGTGGATGAGGGCCAGACCCGGGCCGCTTCCTTCGACCTCGTAGTGGACGGAGCCCTGGGGGTGATCGGCGTACGGCATGGGGCACTCTTCTCTGCGCGGGCGGTGCGTCCTCGCGCGCGGGCGCTGCGGCCGATTCGGTTGCAGTGGTGCGCGGAGAGACGTTCCGAGGGGAACGAGGGAATTCAACGCGTCGAATGGGGCGACTTTCCTGCCGAGATTACCGGGACGTTTCCGTGAATCATGCACGAATGTCGCTGATACCTTGGTCCTAGTCCTTATTGCGGAATGGCGACCGGTCGGGGGAACGGTGAACCGCCGGCCGTTTCGTGGTCGCCGGTGCCGTGCGCGGTGTCCGGTCACCGCGGTCGGTAGGCGGTGGCCAGGACGGAGACGGTGACCTCCCGGGGCAGGGCGCCGCCGTCCACCGGCGCCGCCGGGTCGAGGTGGCGGGCGCCGGGCGTCATCCCCACCAGGTCCAGGGCCAGGGCCTCGGTGAGGGGCAGCACGTACTCCACCGGCACGGTCGCGATGGACTCGAAGGACGGGTCCAGCGCCCGGTGCAGCCGGTCCTCCTTGACCGGGTCGACGCGGGGCATCGCCGTCAGCCGTCGACGCAGTTCGCCCAGGTGTCGCGGCGTGGGGCGGACGACGACCAGCCTTCCGGCGGGGCGGAGCACCCGGTGGAACTCGGCCGGGTTGCGCGGGGCGAAGACGTTCAGGACCACGTCGACCACCTCGTCGGCCAGGGGGAAGGGACGGAAGGCGTCCCAGGCCGCGGCGGCGGCCCGCCCGTGTGCGCGGGCCGCCGAACGCAGTGCGCGCGCCGAGGTGTCCAGACCCAGGCCGTGCGCGTCGGGCAACCGGTCGAGCACCCCGGCCAGGTAGTGGCCCGTGCCGCACCCCACGTCCAGGACGGCGGCCCGTTCCGGCCGGGGCTCTGCGGCCAGGGCGGCCACGGCACTGCGGACGGGGGCGTACCCGCCGCCGGCCAGGAACCGGTTCCGGGCCCGGACCATGGCCGCGTCGTCGCCACTGGTGGCACGGGTGCCCGCGAGCAGAGCGGCGTAGCCGTGGCGGCCGATGTCGAAACCGTGGCCGGCGGGACAGCGCAGCGCGCCGCGTTCGGGGTGGAGCCGGGACGTGCGGCAGAGGGGGCAGCGCAACACGTCGAGGAAGAGTTCGAGGGCAGGGCGAAGCAACACGGCACTCCTGGTCGGGGCGGTGGGAAGGGGGCCGTGCCCATGTGCGGGACCGCACCGGACGCTCCGCTCGGGCGGATCGCGCGGCCGGTCGTGCCGCGGGCACGCCGAGGAGGGCGATGCCGTTCGGCGTCGCCCTCAGTGCTCTCCGGTCACAGGAAGCAGTGCGGAACGCTCGTGAATGCCATTACGGCAGCTTACAAGCGCCGGGCACGTGCATCGGCGGTCCCCGGGTGTCGCTGACGGACCAGGTCGGGGTTCGCGTCCACGATGTCCGGTGTGACAGACGGGCGCGGTGGCCGGAGCGGCGACACGGCGGGACCTCCGGGTCCGGCGGCGGTGCTGCCGGGCATGAACGAGGAGCAGGTGCGGGCGCTGCGCCGGCTCGGACGGGCCTGGGGGCGGGTCTCGGCTCAGCCCGCGGTGTGGCGGCGGGCCCTGCCCCTGGAGCCCGACGTGGGCCGCTTCCCGGTGACGGCCGAGGCCGCACCGGCGTGGTTCGGGCGGCTGGTGCCGCTCCCCCCGTTGCGTACGCGCGCCGGGGACGGGCGGACCGCGGTCGAGCAGGGGGCTCCGGTTCCCCCGACCGCGTCCCGGGCCCGCCGCGTCCTGCTGGGCGCTCCCCTGGCGAGTTCGGCCTTCGTGACGGAGCGGATGCGCAAGCTGGTGGCCCTGCCCGTGCTCTCCGCGGACGCCCTGTCCTCGGTGGCGTACGGGCCGGAGGCGATGCTGGCGGTCCTGGTGCTGGCCGGAACGGTGGGCCTCGGGTACTCCCTTCCGGTCGCCGCGGTGATCGTGTTGCTCATGCTGGCCGTGGGCCTGTCGTACCGTCAGACGATCCGGGCGTATCCGCACGGCGGCGGTTCCTACATCGTGGCGGGCGACAACCTGGGGCCGGTGCCCGGGCTGGTCGCGGCAGCCGGGTTGATGACGGACTACGTCCTCACCGTCGCCGTGTCGATCGCCTCGGGGGTGGCCGCCATCGCCTCGGCGCTCCCGGGACTGACGCCCTGGAGGGTCCCCCTGGGGGTGGCGGTGATCCTCGTGCTCCTCGCCGGCAACCTGCGCGGCATCCGCCAGGCGGGCGCCCTCTTCGCCGCCCCCACCTACGCGTTCGTCGCCGCCGTGGGCGCGCTGATCGCGTTCGGCCTGGTGGACGCCGCCCGGGGCGGCTTCGCCGCGGCCCCCGCCCCCCGGGTCCCGGCCGCCGAGGCGGTCGGGCTGTTGCTGATCACCCGTGCGTTCTCCTCCGGGGCGACGGCCATGACCGGCATCGAGGCCATCTCCAACGCCGTCCCGGCCTTCCGGCCGGTGGAGTGGCGCAACGCCCGCACCACCCTGACGTGGATGGTGGGGCTGCTGATCACGATGTTCGCCGGCATCGTCGTCCTGAGCCACCTCGCCGGAGTGGTCCCCCGGGGGCAGGAGACGGTCCTGTCCCAACTCGCCCACCTCTCCTTCGGGCAGGGCTGGGGTTACGCGTACGTCCAGGCGGCCACCGCCGCGGTGCTGCTGCTGGCCGCCAACACCGCGTACAACGACTTCCCGCGGGTGCTCTCCCTGTTGGCCCGCGACGACTACGCGCCCAAGGTCTTCCTGCGGCTCGGCGACCGCCTCGCCTACAGCAACAGCATCGTGCTCCTCTCCCTGGCCGCGGCGGCGGTGTACGTCGCCTTCGACGGCCGCACCGGGGCCCTGATCCCGCTCTACGCGGTCGGGGTGTTCCTCGCGTTCACGCTCTCCCAGACCGGGATGGTCGTCCACTGGTGGCGTCGGCGGGACGCGCACTGGCGCAAGAGCCTGGTCTTCAACGCCACCGGGGCCGTGCTCTCCGGGCTGGTCCTGTTGACCGCGGGCCTCAGCAAGTTCACCTCCGGGGCCTGGGTGGCGCTCATCGCGATCGCCCTCTTCCTGTGGGTGACGACCTGCATCCAGCGGCACTACGCCGTCGCCCGGGAGGCGCTCCGCCTGCGACCGCACGCCGTCGACATCCCGGCCGCCACGGGCGCCGGGCCGCTCGCCCCGGCGGTGCGCGGCGGTGGCGCCCGCGAGGACCTGGAGGCCGAGGAGATCCCGGAGGAGGTGCACCACCTGTCGGTGGTCGCGATCGCCACCCTCGACCTCGCCGCCATGCGCACCCTCGCGTACGCGGCGTCCCTGGCGCAGCCGGTCCTGACCGTCCACATCAGCACCACCGACGAGGAGGCCCGGCGGTTCCGCGCCTACTGGGAGCTGTGGGGCGACCACCTGCCCCTCCAGATCGTCCTCTCCCCGTACCGCGCCGTGGTGGCACCCCTCGTGCACTACATCGAGACCCTGCACCGCCTCCACCCCGACCTCACGCTCACCGTGCTCCTCCCCGAGGTGGTCACCCGCCGCCGTCGCCACCGGTTCCTGCACAGTCGCACGGCCACGCGGCTGCGACGTGCCCTGCGTCGGCTGCCGAAGATCGTCATCACCACCGTTCCCTTCCACCTCCCCACCTGAGGGGCCCCGGATCGCTGCCGCTCCTCGCCGGGATGCGGAGCCGAGGGATTCTCCGTGATAACGGACGTCATCTGACGCGCGTCCAGAGCCAGTTGACATTCCGGCCCGGGCCCGTTGGCCCATGACGTGTGGTCATGAGTTCGAAACGAGTCCTCTTCGCCCCCCTCTCATTTCGAACAGTTCGTTAATGCCGTCCGGTCAAGATCACTCGTTCGTGGGAACGGCATCAAGAATCGAGAGGACCGTTCCGGTGGGGGTCGACACTTGCCTCACGCGGAGCCGAAAGGATCTTCATATGTGCGACACGGGTCGGTCGCAGCGTCCCGTCGCCGTGCAGATCGATCCGCTCCGCCTCGGTCCCGCCCCCGTCGTGGTCCCCGGAAACGGCAGTCCTTCTGCCTGACCCGCACCCCCACCGCTCACGTCCTCCTGGAGCACTTCCTTGCGAAAGTCCGTCGATCTCGTCGTCGTGGGCCTGGGCCACGTCGGGCTCCCCCTGGCACACCGGGCCACGGAGGCCGGTCTGCGCACCGTGGGCCTGGACGTGTCCGAGACGGTGGTGAACGGGCTGTCGGCCGGCCGGTCCCACGTGGGTGGAGTCGACGACGCAAAGGTGGCGGCCATGCTCGGCGCGGGCTTCGAGGCGACCGTCGACCCCACGGTGCTGGGTGCGGCACGGACCGTGGTGATCTGCGTGCCCACCGGCCTCGCCCGGGACGGAACGCCGGACCTCTCCTCGGTGGAGGCGGCGACCCGGAGCGTGGCGACCGAACTGCGTCCCGGCACCCTGGTCGTGCTGGAGTCCACCAGCTACCCGGGCACCACGCGCGACCTGGTGCGTCCCCTGCTGGAGGACGCCAGCGGCTTACGGGCCGGCGAGGACTTCCACCTGGCCTACTCGCCCCAGCGGATCGACCCGGGCAACGCGCACTGGACCGTCCGCAGCACCCCCAAGATCGTCAGCGGGCACACGCCCCGCTGCGCCAAGCGTGCGACCGCCTTCTACGGACGGCTCGTGGACAACCTCGTCGTCGCCCGGGGCACCCGGGAAGCCGAAATGGCGAAGCTGCTGGAGAACACCTACCGGTACGTCAACATCGCCCTCGTCGACGAGATCGCCCTGTTCTGCCACGAGAGCGGCATCGACACCTGGGACGTCCTGCACTGCGCGGCCACCAAGCCGTTCGGCTACGCGCCGTTCACGCCCGGGGCCGGAGTGGGCGGCCACTGCATCCCCGTGGACCCGCACTACCTCGCGGCCGGAGCCGCCGCGCAGGGCTTCCCCTTCCGCATGCTCGCCGCCGCGCACGACGTCCTGGGGCGCATGCCCGGGCACGTGGTCGAACGTGCGCTCCGTCTGCTGACCGAGGTCCGCGGCGATCCGCGCGGCGCGCGGGTGCTGCTGCTGGGCGTCTCCTACAAACCCGGGGTAGCCGACGTCCGGGAGAGCCCCGCCCGGCCCGTGGCCGCAGGACTGCGTGCAGTGGGGGTGGAGGTCAGCTACCACGACCCGTACGTGGACGGCTTCTCGGTGGAGGGGCGCCCCCTGTCCCGTGCCACGGAACTGGCCACCGCCCTGGACGGCAGCGACCTCGCCATCCTGCTCCAGGAACATCCCTGCTACGACATGGGCCAGTTGGTCCGGGCCCGTTGCGCGCTCCTCGACACCCGGGGCAGAGCCGCCGGCCGCCGCGTCACCCTGCTCTGACGCCACCCCCTCGCGGCCCGTCGAGGCGCCGCCGCCTCCGCGCACCGCGGGGGCCCACAGTCCCCGTGCGGTCGAAGAACGAACCGTGCGGACGGGGGAGACCGCCGGTCCCTCCCGCGTCACCACTCATCCGCTAGGAGACCATCATGAGCACCGCCATCGCCAACGCCCGCCTGGAGAAGCGCTTCCAGCGGTGGGACACCGACGGCAACGGGCTGCTCGAAGCCGGTGACTTCCAGGCCGAAGCCTCGCGGATCGCCGAGAACATCGGCCGCAGCGACTCGCCGCAGGCGGAGGCCCTCACCGCCGCGTTCGTCGGTCTCTACGAGCACCTCGCCGGGCTCGCCGGGGTCCCCGCCGGACAGGGCCTCACCCGGGAGCAGTTCCTGGAGGTCACCGGCGCCCTGCTCTTCAGCGAGGGCGAGGCCAGCTTCAACCGTGCGCTCTCCCCGCTGGTCAAGGCGATCATCGGCATCTGTGACGACGACCACAACGGGCAGATCGACGCCTCCGAGTTCCGTTCCTGGCTGGTCGGCATCGGCCTGCCGGCCGGTGAGAGCGAGGGGCTGTTCGACAAGGTGGACACCGACGGAAACGGTCTGCTGTCCGAGGACGAACTGCTGCGCGTCCTGCGGGAGTTCCACTTCGGTCGGCTGGACGTCGAGCTGCTGGGCTGAGCATCCCGGACCCTCGCCGTCCCCCTGCACCCGGCCCGTGGTGCCGTACCACGGGCCGGGCGGGGGACGGCGGGGCACGGCCCACGAGCGGGCCGGACGGCGTCAGCGACCTTCCGGCCCGCTCGTTCGCGCACGCCACGGCTTCCCGGGCGCCTACCGCCGTTCCACGGGGGGCCCTTGGCGGAAGACCACCGGAGCCTCTGGCCCCAACCCCAGGTCGGAACCGGTGAGCGGGGCACGGGTGCGGACGAGGACGTTGAGGTGGTTGGGCAGGTGACAGCCGTCGAAACCGAGGACGGTGCCGATCTCGACGCCGTCGACCGTCACCGTGTCACCGCGGTCGATGACCCCGCCGTGCTCCAACTCGGCGAAGCCCAGGAACCCCACCCGGTCGATCCTGGCCCCGGGAGCCGTGTCCCCCTGGTCGGTCGTGACCAACTCGTGCACCTCGCCCCGGCGCACACAGCGGGACGCGTGCTCCTGGAGCCGCATGCCGCGGTCGGTGCGGCGGTGGACCAGCACCTTCACCACCCGCCCGATGACCGTCCGCTTGGGGCCGTCCTCCACGGGGTTCACCGGTCCGCGCCCGTGTTCGCCGTCGCCGGGTCGGCCCCCTCGGACCGCTCGGCCGCGAGGGCGTAGGCGGCCTCCACCAGTTCCAGGGCCGCCAGGCCGCCGTGCGCGCCCCGGTCCGGGGCCGCACGCCCCTCGACCAGGGCGGCGAACTCGGCCAGCAGGGCCTCGTACTCGTGCCACAGGGAGCCCTTGAAGCCGGTGTGCCCGGCGAGCACGTCTGCCCGGAGCGTCGACGCGTCGGCCAGCACGACCTCCAGGTCCTTGCGTTCCCCCGGGTACGACCAGTCCAGCTCCACCCGTGCCGATGCGGCGCCGGCGCGCAGCTCGACCACCGCCTGCCGGTCGGTCCCCGAGGCGTCGCGCCGGACCTCCGCCGCGGCCACCGAGAGGGGCACGTCGGGAAGCAACTGCCGCACCAGGTCGAAGGCGTTGGGGCCGTTGTCGGCGAGACAGCCGCCGCCGCACCGGGCCGGGTCGAGGTACCAGTCCTCGCCGCCCAGGTGCTCCTCGATGCGTTCCAGGTACCGCACCCGCACCGAGCGGACGGGGCGGCCGCCGATCCGGTCCAGCAGATCGTGCACCGCCGCGTTGTAACGGCGGTGGAAGGCCGTCATCAGCGCAACCGCCCGGACCGTCGCCAGGTCGACCAGGGTGCGCCCCTCGGCCGCGGTGAGCGCCAGGGGCTTCTCCACGCAGACCGGCACCCCGGCGAGCAGGGCGTCCCGGCACACCTCCAGGTGCGCGTGGTTGGGGACGGCGACGACCACCGCGTCGGGTCGGACCCGGTCCAGCAGTTCGCGGTGGTCGCGGAAGTGCGGGGCGTCGAGGTCCGGACGGGCCGGGCGGGTGTCGCAGACCGCGGCCAGCTCCCAGCGCGGGGAGCGCTCGGCGGCGGCGAGGTAGTAGGGGGAGATCGCGCCGAGGCCGATCACGCCCAACCGCAGGGGACGCGTCACCGGGCGCCTCCCGTCGCGGGGGCGAACAGCCCGAGGGCGGTGAGCTCCTCGTGGACGTGTCCGGGCAGGGGGATCCCGTCCCGGCGGCGCAGACGGGCGCGTTCCGCCTCGTGCCAGCCCGGGTAGCGCACGGGGGGTCGGCCCGGCCGGGGCGGACAGTCGGTGAGGGCGGTGAACAGGGACCGGGCCTCGGCCGGGGTGTCGGCGCCGGGGCGCAGCACGTCGGGGGCGAGGGCGAGGAGGAGGAAGCCGATGTCGTCGTCGCGGCCGTGCGGGCCGCCGTCGCCGTCGAGGGCGGCGGGCGCGGGACCCCGACCGGCGCCGGAGGCCACCGCGGCCAGCAGCTCCACCGCGAGCCCGAGCCCGTAGCCCTTGTGGACCCCGTCGTCCGGGGTGCCGCCCAACCAGCGCAGGAACGCTTCGCCGCGGTCAAAGGCGGCCGGGTCGGTGACCGGGTTCCCCGCCGTGTCCTCCAGCCAGCCGCCCGGCACCGGCCGGCCTTCGCGGGCGGCCAGCCGGACCCGCCCGGACGGGGCGGTGGTGGTCGCCATGTCGAGGAGGAAGGGGTGTCCGGGCAGGGCCGGCGCGGCCACGCTCAGCGGGTTGGTGCCCAGCATCGGCAGCGCGCCGCCGGGCGGACAGGCGATGCGCTGTCCACCGCAGTTGCTCATGACCACGCCGATCATGCCGGCCTCGGCGGCGCGCGCCGCGTGGAAGCCGGCGCACCCGAAGTGGGTGGCGCCGCGCACGGACACCAGTCCCACCCCGTGGCGGCGGGCCCGGGCGACGGCGTCGTCCATGGCCTCGGCCGCAGCCCACAGGCCGAGCGCCCGTTCGGCGTCGACCAGGGCGCAGGCACCCAGGTCGGTGAGGGTGCGCGGGGTGGCCCCCGGGTCGCACCGGCCGGACTCCAGCAGGGGCAGGTAGAGCCGGGCGAGGTTGAAGACCCCGTGGGAGGCGTGGCCGGTCAGATCGCCGTGGCAGAGTGCGTCGGCGGCCAGTTCGGCGCGAGCGGACGGCAGGCCGTGCCGGGCGAAGAACTCGGTGAGGGCGGTGCGCAACCGTGGATGGTCCACGAGGACGGGAGCGTTCCCGTCGGTCGGGGCGGGCGCGAGCGGTGTGGTCATGGTGATTCCTGGGAGGGGCGAGGGGATGACGGTCGGACGGGGGCCCGCCGGGGCCGGCCGGTGTCGCCGGTGTCGTCCCGGGGCGGCAGGCTCTCGGCGTACAGCGTGGTGAGTCGGTGGACGAGGTGGGCGTAGGCCTCCAGGTCGTCCAGGTCGATGAACTCGCCCTCGGCGTGCGCCCGGTTGGCGTCGAGCCGGCCGGGGCCGAGCACGGTGGTGTGGGTGTCCTCCAGGCCGGCGGCCCAGATGGCGTCGCAGGTGAAGCCCGGGTCCTGTGGCGGTGCGGGCAGGGCGCCGGCCCGTGCGAGCAGTCGATCGGCCCACGGTCGGGGGTTGTCCAGGGCGGGCAGGTCCCGCTTGTCCCAGTCGAGTCGCGTGATGCGCGCGGCGTCCCGGGCGGTACGGCTGAACTCCCGGGTGGCGCCGAAGGCTTCGCCGAAGGCGTGCAGCCCCGCGTCGAGGTGCTCGGCGACCGCGTCGGCCAGACGGGCGCCGCCCCGGGTGGTGCGGTAGGAGAGGTTCAGCAGGAGGGTGCCGGTGCCGTGCACACGGTTGTGGAGGTGACCGGTGTGGAGTCCGGCGACACAGACCCGGGTGCCGGGCACGGCGCCGTCGAGACCTCGTGCCAGGTGGTGGGCGAGGAAGCCCAGCAGCACGCTCGCGTTGTGCCCGGCGTCCGGGCGGTCGTCGATCGCGTCCCGACCCGTGACGGTGATCCGGGCGGTCATGGCGGCGGTGGCCCGGGGGAGCGCGACCAGCCCGGTGGGTTCGCAGAACACGTTGAGGCGTCCGTAGTGTCCGGCCTCGATCAGGGGGCGCGTGCCGTAGGTGCCGAGGGCACCACCCTCCTCTCCCGCGACCGCCTGGACCAGGACCGAGAGCGCGGACCCCACCCGCGGGTGGGCGGCTGCCGCCCGCAACCCGGCGAGCAGGGCGACCGCGGGTCCCTTGGCGTCCGCCGAGCCGCGTCCGGTGAACCGCACGCCGTCGAAGGCGACCGGTTCGGCCCCGGCGACGGTGTCGAGGTGGACGTTGAACATCAGGGTGCGGGCGGGGGGCTGCGGGGGGCCGAGGCGCAGCAGCAGGCTGGGCTGGGCGGCGAGGAAGTCGGGGTCGCGGGCGGCGCGGAGGACCGGCGCGGGCACCCCGGGGCGCTCCAGCACGGTCGGGGGCGGGCTCGTGTGGAGCACGGTGCGCAGGCCGGTCGCCGCGGCGGCTGCCGCGTACCTCCGCTGGGCTTCGGCCAACGCCCCCGGGGAGGCCGCGCCTTGGGGGCCTTCCAGCGGGTTGACGGTCCGCAGGCGCAGGAGCGCGAGCAGGAGCTCGCGGTCACCGTCGGTGAACAGGGTGCTCATTCCGGCCTCCCGGCGGGTTGCCGGTCGGCGGCCAGCAGTCCGGTGAGCGCCCGTCCGGCCCTGACGAAGAGGTCCGGGGAGTCCTCGCCGTGCCGGAGCAGGTCGGCGTGCGGTTGGATCGCGAGGTGCGGTTCGAGGGAGAGGGCGCCGCGGTAGCCGTGTGCCGCCAGGACGCGCAGGCAGTCGGCGACCTGCGCGTCCCCGTGGCCGGGCAGGGTGTAGAGGGTGGTGCCGTCCGGGGCGCGCACGGCGTCCTTGACGTGGACGTGGACGACGTGGGGTGCCACCTCGCGCAGCAGGGCGAGGGCGTCGTAGCCGTGGGGGACGCCGTTGCCGATGTCGAACAGCAGCCGTAGCGCCGGGTTGTCCACGGCCTGCACCAGGCGCAGCGCCCGGTCGGCCCGGTCGGCGGCCCAGCCCGCGCAGTTCTCGTGGGCGAGGACGAGGCCCGCCGCGGCGGCGCGTTCCGCGAGGCGGGCCGTGCGGTCGAGGACGCGGTCGGCCCAGTCGGCTTCGTCGAGGCCGTCGTTGGGGTACGACATGATCCGTACGATGCGGCAGTCCAGGGCCGCGCACCGGTCGGCCAGGGCGTCGAGCTCTCGCAGGTCGAGGTCGAAGTCGCCGGTGACGGGCCGGGACCAGTTGCCGATCCGGGAGGCGACCGCGGCGACGCCGATCCCGGCGTCCGACAGCCGTCGGACGAGGGCGCGGAAGGCGGTGCGGTCGAGGTCGGCCAGGGCGGTGCCGTCGACGTTGCGCAGTTCCAGGTGTCGCCAGCCCAGTCGGTGGACGGCCGCGATCTGGTCGGGCAGGGCGTGGGCGGCCTCGTCGCCGATGCCGGTCAGGGGGCCGAAGCAGTGCGGTGCGGGGTCAGTCATGGGTCCCGGTCGGGTCGTGGGGCGTGGCGCAGCGCTCCTTGGCCTCGCAGAGCAGGCGAGCGGCGTCGTGGGCGGCGGGGAAGTCGGTGCGGGGGCCGGACGCCGGGCTCGGACCCGTCGCCCCGGGCGATCGGAAGGCCCGGTAGGCGTGGGCGAGGAAGTCCGTGAGGGCGTCGTCGTGGAGGACGTGGTGATCGGCGCCCGCGGCCCCCTCGCCGGCGGTCGGAGCGGGGTCGAGGACGAGTTGGGCGTGGTGGTCGTCCTCGCTGAGCGGGAAGTGGGCGGTGGCCGTGCCGTGGTCGAAGGCGCACACCACGCTGCGCTGTCGGACGGGCGCCCCGAGGTCGGAGCGCAGACGGGTCAGGACGCCGTTGTGGTGGCGGAGTTCGACCCGGGCGCCGCCGAGCCGGGGCAGGGTGCGGTCCGGGCACCGCAGGTCCCAGCAGTGCGCGGTGTGCAGGTCCGCGGGGCCGGCCAGGTCGAGCGCCAGGCCGAGGCCGTGCGGGATCTCGACGTCCAGGGCGCTCGGATGGCCGTGGTTGGCCAGGGACCGGGCGAACCGGGGCTTGTGCTGGTCGACGGTGATGCCGCGCAGGGTTCCCAGTCCGTGGGAACGCACCAGCGCGCGCAGCCGTGCGGCCAGCTGCGAGGTGGTCCAGTGCGCCACGACGACCAGGTGGAGGGCGGCTTCCTCGCGCAACCGCACCAGGGCGTCGAGTTCGTCCCGGTCGGCGGCGAGCGGCTTCTCGACGAGTACCCGCCGGAAGCCGAGCTCGGCCAGGGTGCGCAGGGCGGGCAGGCGTCTGCCCGGGGGAGTGCACAGGTGGACGACGGTGTCGGTCGGGTCCAGGCGGGACCGGGCGTCCTCCAGGGTGGGGACGACGAGGAGGTCGGGGGAGTCGAGGGCGAGGTCGGCGGCGCGGGGGTCGCAGCCGACCGCCGGTAAGCGCACCAACGGGGCGGGGCGGCGGGCCAGTTTCCGAAGGGTCCGCAGATGGAGCCCGACACCGGACCGACCGAGTCCGACCAGGAGCGGTTGCAGCATGTGACCTCCGTCAGGGGGGCGGGCGGTGGGGCCGGCCGAGGGCATGGGTCGCGGCCCCGCTCGGGACGGGCGGCGGCGAACCCGCGGCGAACCGCGTCCCCGCACGGGCCCCACGGGATTCCGTCCCCGGCGCGGGGCGGACGGATTCCGGTGCCGCCAACAGGGAGGCGCCCAGGGACTATTGCCGTACGGAACCGGGAACGTCAAGCCTTTCGAATTCATATAACCCGCACGTGTGAACATGATCCTTTTGTTTTCCCCCTCCCGCGCCGAGCTGACTAACGTTCCCGGTCTGAGTTCCGAGGGGGTGGGCGGGAAGTGGCCGGTGTCAGGGATTCCCTGTCGAGTCGGGGGAGCGCGGACGCGTCCGAGGAGGGCGGGGGCGCCGCGATCCCCTTCTTCTCCCAGGCGTCGTCGTTCGAACGCTTGTGGCCGTTAATCGAAAGCCTGTTGGGGGAGGTGTTCGACAACGGAAAGTTCTCGCACGGAAAACAGGTGGGCGCGTGCGAGGAGGCGCTCGCCGCGTACACCGGCGCGCGCCATGTGATCGGCGTCAACAGCGGGACCGACGCCCTGGTCCTGTTGCTCCGCGCCTGCGGGCTGCGGCCGGGCGACGGCGTCCTGGTGCCCGCCTACTCCTTCTTCGCCACCGCCTCCGCGGTCGTCCTCGCGGGCGGACGGCCCCAGTTCGTGGACATCGACCCGGAGACCTACGCCATGGACCCGGACGCGCTGGCCGCGGCGGTGACCCCGGACAGCCGCTTCGTGATGCCCGTCCACCTCTTCCACACCATGGCCGACACCGCCGCGATCACCGCGGTGGCCCGGCACCACGGGCTGACCGTCGTGGAGGACAGCGCCGAGGCGATCGGGATGCGCCGCGCCGGTGTGCACGCCGGCCTGCACGGCGTCGGCGGCGTGCTGTCCTTCTTCCCCTCCAAGACGCTCGGCGCCCTGGGGGACGCCGGCGCGGTGCTCACCGACGACCCGTCGGTGGCGGCGACCGTCGACGCCCTGCGCCACCACGGACGCGGGGGCCGCACCCTCGACGACTTCCCGGCGGTCGCCACCGAGAGCGCCCTGCCCGGAGTGAACAGCAAGATGGACGACGTCCAGGCGGCCGTGCTCCTGGCCAAGCTCTCCGTGCTGGAGGAACAGATCGCCCGCCGGGCCGAGTTGGCGGCCGAGTACACCGCCCGTCTGCGCGGCCTGCCCGGCCTGCTGAGGCTCCCCCGCTCCCTGGCGAAGGAGCCGGGCGACCGCGACGTGTTCTACGTGTACCTGATCGAGAGCGAACGGCGGGACGCCCTGGTGGAGCACCTCGCCGACCACGGCATCGAGACCGAGGTGTACTACCCGCTGCCCCTGCCCCACCAGCCCGCCTTCGCCGAACTGGGCCACCGGCTGGGGGAGTTCCCGCACGCCGAGGCGGCAGCCCGCCACGCCGTCGCCCTGCCCTTCCACCCCGACCTCGACACCGCCGGGCTGGAGCGCGTCTGCGCGGCCGTCCGCGACTTCCACTCCACCCCGACGGACAGGACCCGATGACCCCGGACCCCGTCCGCCGCGCGGACGCCCCCACGGCCCACCACGGCGCCCCCGACACCGTCGACTTCTTCCCGCCCGGACTCTTCGAGGAGGACCGGCAGGCGCTGATCCGCCTGGTCCGCGAGGTGGGGCTCGACCCCGAACAGCGGTTCATCCTCGGCCGTCGCACCGCGGCCTTCGAGGACCTCCTGCGCACCGCGCTCGGCGCCGCCGACGTGATCGCCTGTTCCAGCGGCACCTCGGCGCTCACCCTGATCCTGTCGGCGATGGGGATCGGCGCGGACGACGAGGTGATCGTGCCCGCCTTCGGCTGCGCACCGCTCGCCGCCTCCGTGATCCGGGCCGGTGCCGTACCCGTCTTCGCCGACGTCCGCCCGGACACCCTGACCATCGACCCGGACCGGGCCGAACGCCTGGTGACCGCCCGGACCCGGGCGCTGATGCCCGCCCACATGTTCTCCGTGATGGCCGACATGCCCCGCTTCGTCGACCTCGCCGCCCGCCGGGACCTGCGCCTGGTGGAGGACTCGGCAGTGGCCCAGGGCGGCACGCTGCGCGGGGTGCCCGCCGGACTGTGGGGCGAGGCCGGGGTGTACTCCTTCGTCCAGGTCAAGACCTGCGGCATGCCCGGCGAGGGCGCCGTGATCACCACCCGCGACCAGGAACTCGGACACCGACTGCGGATGCTGCGCAACCACGGCCAGCGGCCGGGGCAGCGCTTCGTCCACCACGCGGTGGGCGTCAACAGCCGCTTCGACGAGGTGCAGGCCGCGTTCCAGACGCACCGCTTCCCCGGCTTCGCCGACCGGTTGGCGCGCCGCGCGGAGATCGCCGCCCACTACACCGAGCGCTTCGCCCCGCTGGCCGAACACGGGGTGCACCCGCCGGTGCCCGACGCGGACGGCCGCTGCTTCTACGTGTACGCCGTCCTCGCCGAGGAACGGGACGCCCTCGCCGCCCACCTCGCGCAGCGGGGCGTGGCCACCCACGTCTACTACCCCCGACCGCTCCCCGAGCACCGTGCCTTCGCCCCGTACGCCCGGGCCGGAACCCACTGGCCGCACGCGAGCGCCGCCGCCGACCGGCACCTGGCCCTCCCGGTCCACCACCTGCTGACCGACGCCCAGGTCGAACGGGTCGCCGAGGGCGTCGTCTCCTTCGTCCGCGGGCGGGCCCGCGCCTGAGCAGCACCGCGAACGCGGTCCGTCATCCGGGCCCGCGCGCCGCGCGCACCCTCCCGACACACCAGAGAGGTCACCTTGACGGACAGCGTCGCCGCCGGCCCCCGGCCGGCCGCGGAACACCGCGAAAGCCCGCTGCGCACCTACGCGCGGCTCGGGAAGCTCGATGTGTACGACTACTACCTGGGCGTCTTCATGGTGCTCGCCGCCGTGGCCTTCCCGCTGGCGGCGTTCACGGGCCGGGACGCCCTGGTGCTCGTGCTGTTCACGGCGGGCTCGGTCGGCGTGCTGATGGCGATGGTCGCCCTGGACGACGTGACCGGCTTCCGCGACGGCAGCGACCTCACCAACTACGCCCCCGACGACCGGCTGCGGGCCAAGGCCCGCAAGCCGCTGGTGGCCGGCACCCTGACGGTGCCCCAGGCGCTGCGCTTCGCCGTGGCGTCGGCGGTCGGGGGCGCCGCGCTGTGGACCGCCGCGGTGCTGTGCGCCCCGCACCGGCCCGGCTGGGCGTTGGTCGCGGCCGGCGCCCTCTTCGTGGTGTCGCTCCAGTACTCCTACGGACTCAAGCTCAGCTACCACGGGTTCCAGGAGGTGTTCCTGGTCGCCCTCGGCGCGGTCCTGGTGATCGTTCCGCACGCCCTGCTCACCGGCGGCTTCTCCGGCTTCCTGATGACGCAGGCACTGCTGTTCGGCTTCGGACCGCTGATGTTCGGGGTGTACTCCAACACCAACGACGTGGCCGGCGACCGGGCTGTGGGGCGCCCGACCGTGGCCGCGCTCACGTCCGAGCGGGGCAACACGGTCTTCATCGCCGCCCTGTGCGCCACCGAGTTCCTGATCGGCGCCCTCGCCTCGGCGACCGGAGTCGCCCCCGTCTGGTTCGTGCTGCTGATGCTGCCGGCCACCGCGCTGCGCACCCACCAGTACCGCACCGGGTTCGTCCGCGGCGACATCATGACCGCCCGCCGCCTCGGCTTCCGCGTCCACCGGCTCAGCGTGGTGCTGATGGTCGCGGCCAACGTCCTGGTCGGAGCGGGGGCCGCCGGATGAGCGCCGCACCCGAACTGGACGTCGCCGTGGTCGGGGCGGGCCCGGCCGGGCTGACCGCCGCCCACGAACTGCGCCGGGCGGGCTGTCGCGAGGTCCGGGTCTACGAGCGGTCGCCGCAGGTGGGCGGCAGGATGCGCACCCTGCGCCACCGGGGGTGGACGGTGGACACCGGGGCCGAACAACTCTCGGCACGCGGCTACCACGCGACCTGGGAACTGCTGCGCCGACTGGACGTCGCACCCCACGACGTCACCCGGGTCGGGGCCGGGCTGGCCGTGTGGCGCGAGGGCCGCGCCCGGTACGGCGTGGGCGAACCCACCGCCCCGCTCACCGGGGCCGGACTGGCCCCGCGGGCCCGGCTCGACCTGCTCCGCCTCCTGACCGGGGCGGCCCTCGCCCGCCCCGGCGCCGCCACCCTGCGCGACCTGACCCACCGCTACCACCCCGACCTGCACGACTACCTCTTCCAACCGGTCGCCGGCTGCTTCTTCGGCTGGGACACCGCCCGATCCGCGGCGGCCCCCCTGCTCGACATCCTGGGGGAGTGCGGCGCCCCCTCGGCCTGGCTCACCTACCGGGACGGGATGGACTTCCTGACCCGCCGCCTCGCCGCCGACCTCGACGTCGTCACCGACCGCACGGTGCGCGAGGTGGTCGACGAGGGCGACCGGGCCGTGCTGCGCTTCGCCGACGGCGACGCCGTCACCGCCCGGGCCGTGGTGCTCGCCGTCCCCGCCCCGGTCGCGGTCGCGCTGCGTCCCGAACTCCCGCCGGACGAAGTCCCGTTCCTCACCGCGAGCAGCTTCACCCCCATGCTGAAGGTCAGTTGCCTGCTACGGCGTCCCCTCGCCCCCGCCGGCGACCGACCGGTGCACGTGCTGCTCACCCCCGCCGTCGAGGAGGCCGAGCTCTCCGGGGTGGTCGTCGACCACGCCAAGCACCCCGGCCGGGCCCCCGCCGGACACGGGCTGATCAGCCTGGTCGCCGCTCCCGCACGGGTACCCGAACTGCTGGCGGCACCCGAGGAGGAGGCGGCCCGCCGACTCACCCGGGCCGCCGAGCGCTACGTCCCCGGGCTCGGCGAACCCGACGCGGTGGTCCGCCACTTCGTGCACGCCTTCCGGCACGGACTGCCCGAAGCCCGGCCCCGGGCCCTGCACGAGCGCCCCGCGTTCCTGGCCCGCCCGGCGCGCGCCGTGGAGTACGCCGGCGACTGGGTGATGCTGCGGCCGGCCGCCGAGGGCGCGGTGCGCTCCGGAGCCCTCGCCGCCTCCCGCGTCCTGAGCCACCTCGGGCGGCCCGTGCCGTCCGGTACCGAACGAACGGAGCCGAACCGTGCGGCCGCATGACATGGGCACCCTCTTCGACGAGGCGGTCGCCCACGGCGCCCGCACCGTGGTCCACCTGGACCGGCCCTTCGACATCGCCCCCGACGCCGGCACCCGGTGGACGATGCGCGCCCTCGCCGGACTGGTCCGCACCACCGCCTCCCGGCTGGCCGCCGCCGGGGTCCGGCCCGGTGACCGGGTGGCCCTGGTCAAGGACAACCACTGGGACTACGACCTGCTCGCCTGCGCCGTGGTGCGGTTGGGCGCCGTCCCCGCCCAACTCTCCGACCGGCTCGACGACGACGCCCTCGCCGTGCTCCTCACCCGGCTCGCCCCGGCCGCCCTGGTCACCACCGTCGACGTCCTCGCCCGCTGCCCCGCCCGCACCGTCCCGATCCGCGTCACGGTGGACGGCCCCGCCCCCGCCGCCACCCACCTCGCCACACTCGATCCCACCGGCCCCTGCGACCCGGTGCGCCGCCACGACGACGAGCCGCTGGTCATCCACCACACCTCCGGCACCACCGGCACACCGAAACTCGTGGTCCACTCCACCCGCACCCTGGTGCACAAGCTCGCCCGCTTCGAGACCACTCCGCTGCCCCGGATCGGGGTCGGCGCCCGGGACGTGCTGCTCAACGCGAGCGCCTACGCCCACGGGCGGACCTTCTGCTGGACGGCGGTGATGGTGTCCCGGGCGCCGGCCACGGTGGTGATCCTCACCGGCGACGACCCCGACCGCGCGGACCCGCTGCTGCGGGCGCACCGCCCCACGGTCGTGGAGGCACTGCCCTCGACCTACGTACGGCTGCGGCCCCTCACCACCCGGTTGGACAACCCCTTCCGCGCGGTACGGCTCTACATCAGCACCTACGACGCCGTGCACCCACCGGTCCTACGGGACTACCTGACCGCGGCCCGGGCCGCCCGCCCCGTCTGGATGCAGGGCTGGGGGCAGACCGAGACGGGTCCGCTGACCTTCCGGTTCCACACCCGCCGCGCCGCCCTGGGCCCCGCGAGCGACGCCCGCCGACTGGGGCGCCCCGTCCCCCTTCGCACCCGGCTGCGGGTGGTCGACCGCGACACCCTGCGCCCGGTGCCCCGGGGCAGGCCCGGGCTGCTCCAGGTCCGGACGGCGGCCCTCGCGCTCGGCTACGTCGAGGAGCCGCAGCGCTGGAACGCCAAGCGCCACGGCGGCTGGTGGTCCACCGGCGACCTGGGGGTGCACCACCACGACGGCAGCGTCACCCTGCTGGACCGGGAGGTCGACAGCGGACCGGAGCTCAGCTGCCTGGGCACCGAGGACGAAGTGGAGGCACGACTCCCGCAGGCCCTGGAGTGCGTGGTGCTGGCCGTCCCCGACGGGCCCCCGCTGCCCGTCGTCGTCACCGATGACGGCGAACTCGACCCGGGGGAGTGGAAGCGGGCCGTCGCCGAGCTGCCGGAGCTCGCCGAACCCGTCGTGCTGCGCTGGGACGAGGTGCCGCGCACCGGAACCGGCAAGGTCCGCCGCGCGGTGCTGGCCGAGCGCCTCACCGGCGTCGGCGCGCTCCTCGGCACCGGCCGCTGGACCTGACCCCCTTCCCGCCCAGGAGAACCCGATGCCCCCGTCCGACGACCGCGTCTTCGGCAACGGAACCGCGCACAGCCGGGACCAACAACGCTGGCTGGCCGCCGCCTACGACCCCGTCACCCTGCCCCGTCTGGCCGCGCTCGGCGTCGGTCCCGGCTGGCGCTGCCTGGAGGTCGGGGCCGGCGGCGGCAGCGTCGCCCGCTGGCTGGCCGACCGGGTAGCCCCGGGCGGCAGCGTGCTCGCCACCGACGTCGACCCGCGCGACCTGAGCCCGGGCCCGCACCTGGAGGTGGCGGCCCTGGACCTGGCCGTCGACCCGCTGCCGGAGTCGACGTACGACCTGGTCGTCGCCCGGCTGGTCCTCCAGCACCTGCCCGCGCGCGAGGCCGTGCTCGGCGTCCTGGTGCGCGCGCTGCGGCCCGGCGGGGTGCTCCAGGTCGATGAGATCGACGCGTCCTACGAGCCCCCGCTGCTCACCCCGGACCGCGCGTCCGGGGCGCTCTACCGGCGCTTCCTGACGGCGAAGACCGCGGCGATGCGGGCGGCCGGCGGCGATCCGCACTGGGGCCGCCAGGCCCCCGCGGCGATGCGGGCGGCCGGCCTCACCGACATCGACGTGCAGATCCACCTGACGGTGCGGCAGGCCGGAGAACCCGGTCTGGGCCTCCAGCACAACCACACCCACAACCTGCGGGACCGGCTACGGGCGCAGGGGCTCACCGACGAGGACCTGACGCGGGTGCGCACCCTGATGCGCGACCCCTCCTTCCGGGCCGCCTCCAGCCCCTTCTACTCGGTGCAGGGCCGCCGGCCCGGCGGAGGGCCACGGTGACGACGACCCCGACCGCCCTCCGGCCGCAGGTCGCCCGGCAGGTGGCCGCCCGCCTCCTGCACCGCGCCGCACCCGACCAGGAACCCGTCCCGTACGAGGTCGACTGGGCCGGACCGGTACGGGCCGAACTGACCGACGAGCGCTCGGTGCAGGCGGTGTGCGGCATCATGCACGTCCACGGCCGGGCGACCGGCGGGCCGCTCCCCCTGGCCGTGGAGTACGCCTCGGTGGTGGCCGGAGCGCTCGCGGCCCAGGGCGCCACCGCCGTCCTGCTCGCCCGGGCCAGGGGCCTCGCACTGAGCACGGTGCGCACCTCGGTGGCCCAGGGCGCGCTGGTGGCGCTGACCCAGTATCTCGCGGCGGCCACCGCCCGGCACCCGGACGACGCCGAACCCCCCGAGCGGCCGGGTACGGCGACCCTGGTGTCGGCGGACGGCGTCCGGGTGGAGATCGAGACCCTGGACCCCGACGCCTGGCGGGACTTCTGGACCCGGCTCGGGCTCCCGGCCGGTACCGCGGGCCGGGGCTGGCGACCCTTCCAGCAACGGTTCGCCACCGCCGTGTGCCCCCTGCCGTCCGCCCTGCGCGCCACCGCCGCCGGCACCCCGTCGACCGTGCTGCGGGCCGTCGCGGAGGCCACCGGGGTCAGCCTGCTCGTCGTCGGGGACGACCCCGCGCCGATCAGCGGGCCCGAGCCCTGGACCCTGCACCCGACGGCCCCCGCGCCCCGGCGCCCCCGCACCCGGCCGGCCGGCGGTACGGCCACGGCACCCCTGCACGGACTGCGCGTGGTGGAGTCCACCCGCCGGGTCCAGGGCCCGCTCGCCGGACACCTGTTGCGGCTCCTGGGCGCCGAGGTCGTCCGCATCGAACAGCCGGGCGGCGACCCGATGCGCTGGCTGCCCCCGATGGTCGGGGAGTGCTCCGCCCGGTTCGCGGCCCTGAACGCCGGCAAGCGGGTCGTCGAGGCGGACTTCACCACCCCGGCCGGTCGGGCGACGGTGCGGGAACTCGCCGCCGACGCGGACGTCTTCCTGCACAACTGGGCACCGGGCAGGGCCGAACGGCTCGGCCTCGACGCCCCCGCACTGACCGCCGACAGTCCCGGCCTGGTCCACGCCTGGGCCTCGGGGTTCGGCTCCGCGCTCGGTGACCGGCCGGTGCTCGGCACCGACTACCTGGCCCAGGTCCACGACGGGCTCGCCGCGGCCGTGCGCCCCGCCGGCACCCCGCCGGCGCCGTCCCTGATGACCCTCACCGACGTGCTCGGCGGTCTGGTCTGCGCACAGGGCGTGCTCGCCGCGCTGCTCGCCCGGGAGCGGACCGGACGCGGCGCCCGGGTCGAATCCTCCCTGGCCTCCGCCGCGGCACTGGTGCCCCGCCCCGCGCGGCGGGCCCGCTGGACGCCCCGGGACCTGCCCCTGCCCACCGCGGACGGCTTTGTGTACCTGGGCCGGGAGGCCCGTTCCCGACCGGGGGGCCTGCCGCGCCTCCCCGCCCCCGGCGACACCCTGACCAGTGCGGAACTGGTGGCGCACCTCGCCTCGTCCGGCCTGTCCGCGGTCCCCGTCCGCACGGACCTGGCGGCCCTGCCGCAGGACCCGGACTTCCGCTCGGCGGTCCTGCCGGCCGAGCCCGACGCCCGCCCACCGGTCCCCGCCCGACCGGCCACCCCCTGGGAGTTCGTGTGAGCCCGACGGCACGGCCGCTCCACGAGGACGCCCCCGCCGCGGCCCCGGCCGCGGCGTGGACCTCGCGGGCCGGACTCGCCTTCCCGGATCTGGTGCCCCGGGCCCGGCGCGCGGCCTGGGCGAGGGCGGGCCTGTGCCCGGACGACGACCTGTACACCCTGTTCGTCCGGCGGGTCCGGGCCCACCCGGACCGGGACGCCCTGGTGGATCCGGTCGGGGTCCTCGACTACGCCGCCCTGCACGACCTGGTCCTCCGGTGGACGGCGCGGTGGGCGCGGGCCGGGGTGCGCCCCCGGGACGTGGTGGCGCTGCGGCTGCCCAACGGACGGGACGCGGTCGCGGCGGAGTTGGCGGTGTACGCCTGCGGCGGGGTCGCCCTGCCGGTGCCGCCCGGCGGCGACGACCGGGACCTGCGCCGACTGGTGGAGCGCAGCCGGGCGCGGGCCGTGGTCCTCCCGGCCGACGAACGGGCGGCGCTCGCGGCACCGCTCCTACCGTGTGCGGTCCTGGTCCCCGGCGCCGAGGACGCCCCCGGGACCCCTTCCGCCCCTCCGCAGCGGTGCGTCGACCCCTACGGGCCGGCGCGCATCCTGGTCTCCTCGGGTTCGGAGGCCGAACCCAAGATGGTCGCCTACAGCCATCAGGCCCTGGCCGGGGGGCGGGCCCGCTACGTCCGTGCCCTGCACCCCGAGACCTCTGTGCCCCCGCGCCACCTGGTGCTGGTGTCGCTGGCCTCGTCCTTCGGCTCGCTCGGCACCCCCGTCACCCTGGCCGTGCTGGGCGGCACGCTCGTCGTGCAGGAGTCCTTCGACCCGGGCGACGCGCTCCGACTCGTCGCCGCGCACCGCCCGACGCACCTCTTCGGGGTGCCGACCATGCTCCGTCGGATCGCCGACCTGCCCCGCACGGCCGGTGAGGACCTCTCGTCCCTGCGCGCAGTGGTCTCCAGCGGTGCTGCCCTGCCCGCGTCGACGGCCCTGCTGTGCCGGTCCCGCTTCGGCCGTCCGGTGATCACGGTGTACGGGTCCTCGGACGGGGTGAACTGCCACACCGCCGGCGAGCGCGTCCCGGTCGCGGGCAGTACCGGCACCCCCGACCCGGAGGTCGCCCGCATCCGGATCACCGCCCCGGACGGCCGGGTGCTGCCGCGGGGGCGGGCGGGACAGATCGAGGCGCTCGGCCCCATGACCCCCCTGTGCTACGTCGACGCCCCCGAGCTGGACGCCCGTTACCGCAGCCCGGACGGCGGCTGGGTGCGCACCGGGGACCTGGGCAGGTTGGACGCCCTGGGGCGGCTGCACGTGCTGGGACGGTCGAAGCGGATCGTCGTCCGTGGCGGCCGGAACATCAGCGCGGCGGAGGTGGAGGCGGAGCTGGGCACCTGCCCGACGATCGCGGAGGTGGCCTGCGTGCCGGTGCCCGATGCCGACCTCGGCGAGCGCCTGTGCGCCTGCGTCCGCCCGGCGCCCGGCGCCGCGGCGCCCACCCTGGACACGGTGGTCGCCCATCTGCGGGCCAGGGGACTGGCCCGGCACAAGCACCCGGAACGCCTGCTGCTGGTCGAGGAGATGCCCCTGGGGCCGACCGGCAAGGTCTCCTACCGCGCCCTCGCCGAGCGGGCCGCCTCGCGGCTGCTCTGCGGAGTCCCGACCGGCGCGCCGGCTCCGGGACGGCGGTGACGGACACCCCCTCCGCGCTTGCCTAAAGGCTTTAGCCACATGCATGATGGCTTTCGCCTAGAGGGAGAAGGTTCATGGTCCGAGCCGGATTGTCCGTGGAGCGCCTCGTGCTGGCGGGGGCCGAACTCGCCGACGAGGTCGGATTCGACCAGGTGACCGTCTCGGCGCTGGCCCGGCGGTTCGACGTCAAGGTCGCCAGCCTCTACTCGCACCTCAAGGGCTCCCAGGACCTCAGGACCAGGATCGCCCTGCTGGCCCTGGAGGAACTCGCCGACCGGTGCGCCGACGCCCTGGCCGGCCGGGCCGGCAGGGACGCGCTGGCGGCCTTCGCGGCGGCCTACCGCGACTACGCCCGGGAGCACCCGGGCCGCTACGACGCGGCCCGGCTCCGGCTCGACCCCGAGACCGCCGCGGCCAGCGCCGGGGTGAGGCACGCCCGGATGGCCCGGGCCGTCCTGCGCGGCTACGACCTGGGCGAGCCGGAACAGACGCACGCGGTCCGCCTGCTCGGCAGCGTCTTCCACGGCTACATCAGCCTGGAGGCGGCCGGCGGCTTCGCCCACACGGCCGTCGACGCGCGGGAGTCCTGGGCCTGGATCGTGGACTCCCTGGACGCCCTGCTACGCACCCGGGGCGGGGCCCCGGCCCCCGGGCACGCGGCACCACACCCCCGACCGAGGGACTGAGACGCGCACGATGACCACCGACCACGCCCGGATCACCACCCCGATCACCACCGACCTCCTGCGCGGCCACCTCGACGCGGAGACCACCGCGCACGGCCTGCTGCCGCACCGGCTGCCCGCCCGGGCCCGGCGACAGATCCCCGACGACCAACTGGCCACCGCCGAGGCCCAGCCCTCCGGCGTGCGGCTGGTCTTCCGCACCCGGGCCACCACCGTCGAGGTGGACGTGCTGCCCACCAAACGGCGCTACCGCGGTCTCCCGGACCCGGCGGACGGGGTGTACGACCTGCTGGTGGACGGTCGGCTCACCGCCCGCACCACGGTGGCCGGCGGCAACCTCCGCATCCTCGACCCGGCCTCCTCCTCGGTGGAGGTGCGCCCCGGCCCCGCCGGCACCGCTCGCTTCACCGACCTGCCCGCGGGGGACAAGGACGTCGAGATCTGGCTCCCGCACACGGAGATCACCGAGTTGATCGCCCTGCGCACCGACGCCCCGGTCGAGCCGGCCCCGGACCGCGGGCGCCCGGTGTGGATGCACCACGGCAGTTCGCTCAGCCACGGCTCGAACGCCACCCACCCCACGGCCACCTGGCCGGCCCTCGCCGCCGCCCGGGCCGGCGTGGAACTGGTCAACCTGGGATTCGGCGGCGGAGCCCTGCTCGACCCGTTCACCGCCCGCGCGATGCGCGACGCCCCCGCGGACCTGATCAGCGTGAAGATCGGCATCAACGTCGTCAACACCGACGCGATGCGGCTGCGCGCCTTCGTCCCCGCCGTCCACGGCTTCCTGGACACCCTCCGCGAAGGGCATCCGACCACACCGCTGTTGGTCGTGTCCCCCCTGCTCTGTCCGGTCCACGAGGACACCCCGGGCCCCCTCGCCCCCGACTTCACCGGGGGCACCCTGCGGTTCAAGGCCGTCGGCGACCCGGCCGAACGGGCCGCCGGCCGGCTGACGCTCACCGTGATCCGCGAGGCCCTCGCCCGGATCGTCGCCGAGCGGTCGGACGAGGACCCGCACCTGCACCACCTCGACGGGCGCGCGCTCTACGGGGAAGCGGACCACGAGGAGTTCCCGCTGCCGGATGCCGTGCACCCCGATCCGGCGGGACACCGGCGCATCGCCGAGAACTTCGCACGGCACGCCTTCGGCGCCGGCGGGGCCTTCGCCGCCCCGTCCGGCTGACGGACCGGGGCGACCCACCCGCATCGGGTCGCACGCGTGTTCGTCGGGGTCGCCGCGGATGGCGGGCCACCGGGAGGGGAAGGGCAGGGACGGACCGACGAACGAGACCGCGGGAGGCGCGATGACGGAGCGTGCAGGAGATGCCGGGAGCGCCGAACGGCGGCTGCCCGGCATCCGGTTGCTCGACGAGGTGCTCGGTTACGTGGTGCCGGCCGCACTGCGCGCCGTCGCCTCGTGCAAGGTGGCGGACCACCTCGCCGGGGGACCGCTGACCGCCCCCGAACTGGCCGCGGCCAGCGGCCTGGACGCGGACGCCCTCCATCGGGTGCTGCGCCTGCTGGCCACCCGCGGCGTGTTCACCGAGGACCCGCAGGGGCGGTTCGCGCTGACCGAGGAGGGGCGGTCGCTGTGCGGCGGGGAGGACGGATCGCTGCGCGACGCCGTGCTGATGCTCACCGACCCCGCCTTCTGGGATCCGGCCGCACGTCTCGACCACTGCCTGCGGACCGGGGAGTCCGTCTTCCCGGAGGTCTTCGGCCGGCCCTTCTTCGACCACTTCGCGCAGGACCCGGCGACCGCGGCCGTGTTCCACGACGGCATGGCCGCCATGTCCTCCGTCGAGGACGGACCGATCGCGGACGCCTACGACTTCCCGGCCACCGGCACCGTGGTCGACATCGGCGGCGGCCGAGGCGGGTTCCTCGCCGCCGCGTTGCGCCGCGCCCCCGGGCTGACCGGTGTCCTCCACGACCGCGGACACGTGCTCGCCGGCCACCGGCTGGCCGGGGAGGCGGCCCTCACCGGCCGGTGGACGACCGAGGAGGGCGACTTCTTCCACGCGGTGCCGACGGGGGACCTCCTCGTCCTCAAACGGATCCTGCACGACTGGCAGGACGACCAGTGCGTACTGGTGTTGAGCCACTGCCGCCGGGCGCTCGCCCCCGGTGGCCGGGTCCTGGTCGTCGACGCCGTGGTGCGGTCCGACGGGCGTCCCCACCAGGCCAAGGACCTGGACCTGCTGATGATGGCCTCGCTGGTGGGCCGCGAACGCACCCGCGAGGAGTTCCGGGCCCTGTTCGCCGCGGCCGGGCTGCGGTTGAACCGGGTGGTGGACACCCCGACCGTGCTCAGCGTGGTGGAGGCGGTCGCCGCCTGAGGAGGTGTCCGGAAGGTGGCGTCCGACGGGCCTCGCCGCCCGGTCACCGATAGCGTGTGGACGTCAGGGCGTTCACGGGGGCGGCCGGAGCCCCCGGGTCGTGAGGGGGAGGGCCGCATGGCTCGGGTGCTGTTGTCGGCGGGGACGGTGGAGTACACGGACAGCGGCGGCGACGGGCCCGTCGTCGTGCTGTTGCACGGGGTCGCCATGGACGGCACGCTGTGGCGGTCCGTGGTCCCCTCGCTGACGCCCGACCACCGCGTGGTGGTGCCCACCCTCCCGCTCGGCGGTCACCGCACACCCGTGCGGGAGGACGCCGACCTGTCCGTCGCCGGGGTCGCCGGGCTGGTCGCGGAGTTCCTGGAGGCGCTGGACCTCCGCGACGTCGCCCTGGCCGTCAACGACTGGGGCGGTGCGCTCGCCCTGGTGGCCCTCGGCCGGGACGAGCGGATCGGCCGCCTGGTCATCACCTCCTGCGAGGCGTTCGACAACTTCCCGCCCGGGCTGCCCGGGGCGAACCTGGTCCGTTCGGCCAAGGTGCCCGGCGGTCTGCGCCTGGCGTTCGCCGCCCTGCGGTGGCGTCCCCTGCGTCGGCTTCCGATGACCTGGGGGTGGATGTCCAAGCGGCCGGTGGAGCCCGAGGTGATGGACGCCTGGTTCCGTCCCGCGTGGACCACCCCCGGCGTCCTGCGGGACCTGCGCAGGTACGTCCTCGGCGTCCCGTCGAAGGCCGAACTGCTGCGGTGGACGGATGCGTTGGCCGGGTTCACCGGCCCCGCCCTGGTGGCCTGGGCGGCCGAGGACAAGGTGATGCCCCCCGCCCACGGCCGGCGGCTCGCCGAGATCCTGCCGAACGCCCGCCACGTGGAGATCGCCGACAGCTACACCCTCATCCCCGAGGACCAGCCGGAGGTCCTCGCCGCCCACATCGGCTCCTTCCTCCGGGACACCGGCCCCCGCCCCGACTGACCGCCCCTCGAACACGCTCCCGAACCAGGGAGGTTGGCGATTTCGGATGTCCGTGCGGAGCCTCATACCAGAGCGGGACGTTCCGCGCCGGAGTTCTCCAACTACGGGACGCGGCCGCACGAAGGGCGACTACGGTGTGTGGTCGCCGGGTGACGAAACGGAGCGCGGGCGGGCGTGGTCCCGTCCTCGTGCCCGTCCCCGCACCCGGCAGTCCAGCTGGACCCGAGAAGGACACCGATGCCACACCTCCGCGCACCGGCCGTACGCGCAGACCGCCGGGACGACACCGGACACGGCGGGCCGGGCGGCACAGCCCTCCCCCTGCCCGAGCCCCACATACGGGCGCAGTTGCTGCGGATCGCCGTGCTGCCCGCCGTCGCCGTCGCCCTCAGCGCCACCGCCGCCGTACTCTTCACCGTACGGGCCTCCACCACCCCCACCGGGATCACCCTCTGGGCCGTCCTCGCCGGGGCGCTCTCCGTCGCCCTGACCGGGATCGTCATCGCCGCCGTGGCGGCTCGCCGCGCCGCCCGCGCCCTCGGCGACCGGCTGGGCGCCCTGCGCAGGACCAGCATCGAGGGCCGGGAAGCGGTCCGGGAGCTGGTGGCGGCGCTCGACCGGGGGGAGGTCACCCCCGAACCGCCCCCGCTCACCGACGCCCCGGATCCCGAAGCCACCTCCGCCGACGACGAGTTCACCCGGCTCGCCCGCGAACTGGCACACGCCCGCGCCACCTCCGAACGGGCCGTGCACCACGCCGCCCACCTGTCCGGCCGGGCCGGCAGCGAACAGAAGGTGGAGGTGTTCGTCAACCTCGCGCGCCGACTTCAGTCCCTGGTGCACCGCGAGATCACGATCCTCGACGATTTGGAGAACGAGGTCGAGGACCCGGAGCTCCTCAAGGGCCTCTTCCACGTCGACCACCTCGCGACCAGGATCCGCCGCCACGCCGAGAACCTCGCCGTCCTGGGCGGCGCGGTCTCCCGCCGGCAGTGGACCACCCCGGTCTCCCTGCACGAGGTGATGCGCTCCGCCGTCGCCGAGGTGGAGCAGTACGCGCGGGTGCGGCTGGTGCCCCCCCTCGACGGCACCCTGCGCGGCCACGCCGTCGCCGACGTCGTCCACCTGATGGCCGAACTCGTGGAGAACGCCACCGTGTTCTCCGCCCCGCACACCCAGGTGCTGCTGCGGGTCGCCCCGGTCGCCTCCGGCATCGCCATCGAGGTCGAGGACCGCGGGCTGGGAATGCCCGTCGAGGAACAGGCCCGGATGAACGACCTGCTGTCGGCCCCCGACCAGCTCAAGGTCGCGAGCCTCCTCCAGGACGGACGCATCGGTCTGCTGGTGGTCTCCCAACTCGCCCATCGGCACGGCATCGTCGTCCGACTCCAGAGCAACATCTACGGCGGCACCCAGGCCGTCCTGGTGCTGCCCCAGGACCTGCTGGGCGCCGGCGGCGGCACCCCGGCCCCGAGCCTCCCGTCCGGCACCGGGGGCACCACCGTCCCCACCGGACGGCCGTCCTCCCCCGGGGCCCTGCGACCCGGCTCCCGGGCCGTGGTGCCCGTTCCGCCCCCCGGCACCGGCGGAGCCGCTCCCCGGCCGCCGCGCGGCGGCTCGGGCTCCCTCCCGGTCCGGGACTCCCGGTCCCGCCCCCGGATCCCCGCCGGTCCCGCGCCCGACGGGCACGCGACCCGCTCCCGCCCCGTCCCCGGGGACCCGGCCGCCCTCCCCCCGGCCCCCGCCCCCGGGGGCGCCCCTCGACCGCGGGGCGACGACTTCGCCGAGGAGCGCCCCACCCGACGACTCGGCTCGCGGACGGCCCCCGCACCCGCGCCGGACCGCCCCCACCTGCCCCGGCGCCGTGCGCAGGAGCACCTCGTCCCGCAACTCCGGCAGGCCCCGAGCCGTCCCGCCCCCGGCCCGTCGGCCGAGGCCGACCCGGGGTTGATGGCCGCCTTCCAACGCGGGGTGGACCTGGCCGAGGCCCAGCACGCCCAACGCGTGCAGGACGAGGCCCGCCTCCCGGCCGCCCGGGCCGTTCCGCAAGCCCGCCACACGTCCGCCCCCGCCCCCGCGGCCGGCCGGCCACAGCCCCCCACGGCCCGGGACCACCCCCCGGTGGACCACGCGTCGCCCACCAAGCCGGCCGTGCTGACCGCCCTGGACGTCCCCGCCCACGAACTGCCGGCCCTCACCCGCACGCCCATCCACGACCTGGCGCTCAGCGCCTTCACCGCAGCCCAGTCGGCCGCCCCGCCGGCCGCTGCCGGGACCCCCCGGCCCGCGCCCGACCAGGGCCCCCCGCCCCCCGGACGCTGACCCCGCACCCCTCTTCGTACCGTTTGTACCCCAAGGAGCCCAACCACCATGGCGAGCGATGTGCAGTCCGGCCAGACGACCGACCTCGACTGGCTGATGAGCGGACTGGTCCAGCGGGTGCCGCACACCCGCAGCGCGGTCCTGCTGTCCTCGGACGGACTGGTCAAGTCGGTGCACGGCCTCGAACCGGACGGCGCCGACCACATGGCCGCACTGGCGTCCGGCCTCTACTCGCTCGGCCGCAGCGCCGGCATCCGCTTCGGCGACGGCGGGGACGTCCGGCAGGTCGTGGTCGAACTCGACGACACCCTGCTGTTCGTGTCCGCCGCCGGATCGGGCACCTGCCTGGCGGTCCTCGCCGACCGCAGCGCCGACGCCGCCGTCCTCGGCTACGAGATGGCCATGCTGGTCAAGAGCGTGCGCCCGTACCTCATGACCGCCCCGCGCCAGACGGCCTCCGCCGTCGTGCCCACCGGGACACCGCGTTGAGCACCGTCGCCCCCACGGACGGGCCGTGGCTCGACGAGGCGGCCGGACGGCTGGTGCGCCCCTACACCGTGAGCAACGGCCGCACCCGGCCCTCGACCTCCTTCGACCTGCTCTCGCAGGTGATGACCACGGGCGCCCGGCCCCTCGGCTACCTCGGGCCCGAGCACACCCAGGCCCTGGCGCTGTGCGACGCGCCCGTCTCCGTCGCGGAACTCGCCGCCCAGCTGAGACTGCCGGCGGCCGTCACCAAGGTGCTGCTCTCCGACCTCGTCGACTGCGGGGCCCTCACGACGAAACCGCCCGCCTTCTTCCACAACCCCACGGACCGGTCCCTTCTGGAGGCAGTGCTTGATGGACTACGACGGCAGCTGTGACCCCTTCCCCACGGCCCTCAAGATCCTCGTCGCGGGCGGCTTCGGAGTCGGCAAGACGACCTTCGTCGGCGCCGTGAGCGAGATCTCGCCGCTGAGCACCGAGGAACTGCTCACCACGGTCAGCGCGACGACCGACAGCCTGGAGGGCATCGAGAACAAGACCGAGACGACCGTCGCCATGGACTTCGGTCGGATCACCCTCGATCCGCAGCACGTGCTGTACCTGTTCGGCACCCCCGGCCAGGAACGGTTCTGGTTCATGTGGGACGAACTCTCCGAAGGCGCGCTCGGCGCGGTCGTCCTCGCGGACACCCGCCGGCTGGAGGAGTGCTTCCCGGCCGTGGACTTCTTCGAACAGCGCGGCCTCGCCTTCGTCCTGGCCGTCAACGAGTTCGACGGCGCCCACCGCTACAACCCCGAGGAGGTCCGCGCCGCGATCGACCTGGACCCGCAGGTCCCGGTGGTCCGCTGCGACGCCCGCATCTCCAGCTCCGGCATCCAGACCCTGCTGACCCTGGTGCGCCACCTCCTCGTGTACGCACCCGCCCACCCGACGGGCCACGAGGCCCGCGCATGAGTCACGTACCGGCCGCCCGACCCGTTCCGTTCCTGCTCACCCCGGTCGACCGGGAGGCACCCGAACGGGCGCGGCGGCTGCGGGCACTGGGGCTCGGCGGGCTGCCCGACCCGGTGTTCGACGCGTTCGCGGACCTGCTCGCCGAGACCACCGGGTCCCCGTTCGCCCTCGTCAACTTCGTGGACGAACACCAGCAGTTCCTCGCCGGCCTGCGCACCCCGGGCGGGCGCAGCGCGCTCCTGCTGGGCGCCGGAACCGGGGCCGGGGCGTCGTCCCCCGGCCGCCGGATGGGCCGCGAACGGGGCTACTGCCCGTACGTGGTCGTCCGGCGCCGCGCCCTGGTGCTGGAGGACGTGCGGGACTTCCCGAGGTTCGCGGGCAACCCCCTGGTGGACGAGGCCGGGGTGCGCACCTACCTGGGTGCGCCGGTGCTCGACCGCACCGGGATCGCCCTCGGCACGGTCTGCGTGATCGACACGGAACCCCGCCCCTGGGGGCGGGCCGGACTGGAGACCATCAAGAGCCGGGCCGCGGAACTCGCCGCGGAGATCCGGCGCCGGGAGGCCGACTTCCTGTGACCGCCCGCCACCTGTAGCAAACCTGCGGCTCCGGTTAAGAAATCCTCGATGGACCCGGACCCCGCCGTACGGCAGATTCGTCCCGTCGGCGTGCGGGCCCCAGCGTCCGCCCGCCGGTCAACCACCCCTCCACGGACGGCGGAGCCCTGCTCCGCCGTGCCCTGGTGTGCGACGACGACAGGGAGCCGTGGCGATGAAGGCACTGGTCAAGGACCGAGCGGAACCGGGACTGCGGCTCATGGACGTGCCCGATCCCCGGATCGGCCCCGCCGACGTCCTCATCAAGGTCCAGCGCACCGGCATCTGCGGCACCGACCTGCACATCCGGGCCTGGGACGGCTGGGCGCGCAGGACGATCCGGACCCCGTTGGTCGTCGGGCACGAGTTCGTCGGCGAGGTCGTCGAGATCGGCCGGGACGTGCGGGACGTCGCGGTGGGGGACCGGGTCAGCGGCGAGGGACACCTGGTCTGCGGCACCTGCCGCAACTGCCTGGCCGGACGCCGCCACCTGTGCCGCGCCACGGTCGGCCTGGGCGTGGGCCGCGACGGGGCGTTCGCCGAGTACGTCGCGCTGCCCGCCACCAACGTGTGGGTGCACCGGGCCCCGGTGGACCTCGACGTCGCCGCCGTCTTCGACCCGTTCGGCAACGCCGTGCACACCGCGCTGACGTTCCCGCTGGTCGGCGAGGACGTGCTGATCACCGGTGCGGGGCCGATCGGACTGATGGCCGCGGCCGTCGCCCGGCACGCCGGCGCCCGCAACGTGGTGGTCACCGACGTCAGCCCCGAGCGCCTGGACCTCGCCCGCAAGATCGGCGTCAGCCTCGCCCTCGACGTCTCCGCCGCCACCGTCGCCGACGGACAGCGGGCACTGGGCCTGCGCGAGGGGTTCGACGTCGGCCTGGAGATGTCCGGCCGTCCCGAGGCCCTGCGCGACATGATCGCCAACATGACCCACGGCGGCCGGATCGCCGTCCTCGGCCTGCCGACCGAGGAGTTCCCCGTCGACTGGGCCCGGATCGTCACCTCCATGATCACGCTCAAGGGCATCTACGGACGGGAGATGTTCGAGACCTGGTACGCGATGTCCGTGCTGCTGGAGGGCGGCCTCGACCTCGCCCCGGTCATCACCGGCCGCTACGACTACCGCGAGCACGAAGCCGCCTTCGCGGACGCCGCCAGCGGACGCGGCGGCAAGGTCATCCTCGACTGGACCGCCTGACCCACCCCCTCCGCCGCCCCTACGAAGACTGGACCCGACGATGTTCGACTCCGTGCGTGACGACCTGCGTGCCACCCTCGACGAGATCCGGGCCGCCGGGCTGCACAAGCCCGAACGCGTGCTGGCCACCCCGCAGTCCGCGACGGTGGGCGTCACCACCGGCCCCGACGGGACCCCGGCCCGCGGCGAGGTCCTGAACTTCTGCGCCAACAACTACCTGGGGCTGGCCGACCACCCCGAGGTGGTCGCCGCCGCGCACGGCGCCCTGGACCGCTGGGGCTACGGGCTCGCGTCGGTGCGGTTCATCTGCGGCACCCAGGAGGTCCACAAGGAGTTGGAGGCCAGGCTCTCCGCCTTCCTCGGGCAGGAGGACACGATCCTCTACTCCTCCTGCTTCGACGCCAACGGCGGCGTCTTCGAGACCCTCCTCGGCGAGGAGGACGCGGTCATCTCCGACGCCCTCAACCACGCCTCCATCATCGACGGCATCCGGCTCTCCAAGGCCCGCCGCCTCCGCTACGCCAACCGCGACCTCGCCGACCTGGAACAGCAGCTCAAGGCCGCTTCCGGGGCGCGCCGCCGCCTGATCGTGACCGACGGCGTGTTCTCCATGGACGGCTACGTGGCCCCGCTGGCCGAGATCTGCGACCTCGCCGACCGCTACGACGCCATGGTCATGGTCGACGACTCCCACGCGGTCGGCTTCACCGGCCCCGGCGGCCGGGGCACCCCCGCCCTGCACGGCGTCGAGGACCGCGTCGACATCGTCACCGGCACCCTCGGCAAGGCCCTCGGCGGCGCCTCCGGCGGCTACGTCGCGGCCCGGGCCGAGATCGTCGCCCTGCTGCGCCAGCGGTCCCGGCCGTACCTCTTCTCGAACACCCTCGCCCCGGTGATCGCCGCGGCCTCGCTGACCGTCCTGGACCTGCTGGAGTCCGCGGACGGCCTACGCCGGCAGCTGGTGGAGAACACCGCCCGGTTCCGTACCCGGATGGCGGCCGAGGGCTTCGACATCCTGGCCGGTGACCACCCGATCGTCCCGGTGATGATCGGCGACGCCGCCGAGGCCGCCCGGATGGCGGAGCTGCTGCTCGACCGGGGCGTGTACGTGATCGGCTTCTCGTTCCCGGTCGTCCCCCGGGGCGCGGCCCGCATCCGGGTCCAGCTCTCCGCCGCCCACTCCGCCGCCGACGTGGACCGGGCCGTCGACGCCTTCGTGGCGGCCCGGGCGGACCTCGCGGCCGAGCGGGCGGCGCGCTGAGGCGCGCCCTACCGCCGGGTGCGCAGCACGAGCCCGTAGGCGGCGGTCAGCGCGACGGCCCGGTCCTCGTCGTGCGACAGCTCGGTGAGGGCGCGGGCGGCCAGCGGTCCCGGCACGTCGGCGAGGGCCTGTGCCAGCCGTCGACGTGCCGACGGTCCGAGGGCGTCGTCGGCGAGGTGGGCGACGAGTGCGCCGGCGATCCGGTCGGCCGCCGCGGAGTCGACGGCGAGCGCGCCGAGCGCATCGGCCGCGTCGGCGTCGTTGCCCGCCCCGCCCTCCTCGACGATCATCTCGATGAGCGTGGGGACCGCCTCGGTGAGTCCGCGTGCGCCGAGCGCCAGGGCAGCCTGGCCGCGCACCACCGGGTCGGCGTGGTCGAGGGCGGTTCGCAGCAGTGCGGTCGCCTCGTCCCGGGGGAGCTCGGCGACGGTCCGCACGGCACGCTCGCGCACCTCGGCCGCGGGGGAGTCGAGGCCCTCCGCGAGGAGCGCCAGCCCGTCCGCGCCCGATCGTGCCAGCGCCCATCGCAGGGCACCGGCGACGTTCGGGTCCGGCTCCGCCAGCACGGCCTCGACCAGCGCCGCCACCGGCACCGGCCGGTCGTCGACCGTGGACAGCGCCGCGCGCTGCCGGTCCGGCGCGCTCGGCGAACCCAGTGCCTGGAGGAGCGCGACGGTACGGAGGACGTCCTCCCAGCCGGCGGGTTCCGCCGCGGCGATCCGGCCCAGCCGGGTGAGCAACTCCGTCTCCGCCGCGATGCGCTCCCGGGTGCGGTGGACCAGGTCCGCGACGAGCGCCGCGGGGGCGAAGCCCGGGTCGTCGAGGGCCCGGGCGACATCGCGCAGCGACAGCCCCAGGGACCGCAGGCTCTCGATGTGGAAGATCCGCCGGATGTCCTCGTCGGAGTACGCGCGGTAGCCGGAGTCGGTGCGCCGCGTCGTTCCCAGCAGGCCGAGCGACTCGTAGTGCCGCAGCATGCGGGCGCTGACCCCGGAACGGCGTGCGACCTCACCGATCAACACGGTCCGTCACTCCTCCTCACCGGCCCCGCCGAGGGCCACCACGCGCTTCGCCTCCTCGACGGAGAAGTCGAATCCGGCGTCCGGGTCGCGCCGCAGCCGTTCCGTGGCGAGCGCGTGCGCCCGCACCCGGGGGTCGGCGGCCGTCCTCGCCTCCGCCAGGACCGGAACCGTCGCCTCCCCGAGCGCGATCAGCGCCCTGCTGAGGCTGAGCTGCGTCTCGCGTTCCCCGCGACCGAACTGCGTGGCCAACCCTACGGCCAGGGCGCCCTCCTCACCTTCGGGCACCAGGGCGACCGCGGCCCGCCAGGCGCTGCGGGCCACCTCCTCGTCGGGGTCCGACCACAACGCCGGTGTGATCACCGGCCAGGCCCGCCGATCGCCGATCTTGGACAGGGTGTGCAGGGCCTGGCTGCGCGCCCGGGCGCCCCCCGTGCGGACCTCGTCGACCAGCAGCGGGACGGTCAGCGAGGCCGGGTGGCGGGTGAGCGCCCAGGTCAGCATTTCGCGCACGGAGAAGTCGGGTTCCTGCGCGCACCGCTCGACCAGCGGACCGACCTGCGCCGGGTCCGGGTCGGTGCCGATCGCCAGCGCCGCCCGCAGCCGCACCGACGCGCTGTCGTGCTCCAACCCCGGACGGGGCGTCCTCGTGTCCGTCTCCATGGCCATCGGGACCACCTCCTGCTGCCACAGTGAAGACCTTGTCACCGTGTCAAGGTCAAGCGGCTCCGGAGCCGGCCGCGGCACCTGCGAGAATCGGACACCTGACCGAGCAGGCAAGACGACCGGGGCACGCGCATGATCGAGGCACGACGGCTGCACATCCTCCGTGCGGTGGCCGACCACCGTACGGTCACGGCTGCCGCCGCCGCCCTGTACCTCACCCCGTCCGCGGTCTCCCAGCAGCTCACCGCGCTGGAGCAGGAGACCGGTCACCGCCTCGTCGAGCGCGGGGCGCGGGGCGTGCGGCTCACCCCGGCGGGGGAGATCCTGCTCCGCCACACGCATGTGGTGCTGGCCCAACTCGAACGCGCCGACGCGGAACTCGCCGCCTACCACTCGGGAGCCGCCGGCACGGTCACCGTCGCGGCCTTCGCCACCGGCATCGGGCTGGTCGTGGCCCCCGCGCTCGCCCGGCTCGCCGCGGACGCACCGGGCATCCGGGTCCGGGTGCAGGACGCAGAGGGGGACGCGAGCCTCCCCATGGTCCTGGACCGGCGCGTGGACATCGCGGTCGCCGTCGAGTACCGGGGCGCGCCCGGCGCGGACGACCCCCGACTGACCCGGGTACCGCTGTACGCCGAACCGTTCGACGCGGTGCTCCCGCTCGGGCACGAACTCGCCGGACTCCCGTCGCTGAGAGCGCTTTCGGAACTCTCCCACGACACCTGGATCGGACCCTACCCCGGCAACCCCTGCCATGACGTGGTGGTCCTGGCCTGCGAACACGCCGGATTCCGCCCCCGTCTCGAACACCAGTCGGACGACTTCCGGGCGGTGGTCGCCCTGGCCTCGGCGGGCGCCGGAGTGGCGCTGGTGCCCCGGGCCGCCCTGCGCGACATGGACCTCGGCGGCGTGGTGGTCCGCCCCCTCGACGGAGCCCCCACCCGGCGGGTGTTCGCCGCGGTGCGCTGCGGCGCCGAGGAGCACCCGCTGATCCGTCCCGTGCTGAGCGCGCTGGACGGCGCCGCCGCGGCCCGCGGGACCGCGCCCGCCGTCCGGTAGCGCCCGCCCCGCACGTCCCGCCGCCCCGGCGACGGGCACCCCCACCGAGCACTGGAGGAGACACCGTGAGCAGCGACCGCACGACCCCGGCGGCGGGCCCGGGCCGGGCCGGCCCCGGACCGGCCGACGAGGTGACCCGACTGCGCACCGGGGCCGAACTGCTGGAACTGGTCGACCCGTTGGCCGACCTCCTCGTCGACACCGTGCACGCGGGGGCCTCCCTCGGATTCCTGGCCTCCCTGGAACCCGCGGACGCGGCCGCCTGGTGGCGCGGGGTCGCCCCCGCCGTCGACGCCGGGCTGCACGCGGTCTGGGTGACCCGCGACGCGGCGGGGCCGACCGGCACGGTGGGCGTGCGGTTCACCGAGACGCCCAACGGCGTGCACCGCGCCGAACTCGTGAAGCTGATGGTGCACCGCAGGGCGCGCGGCCGGGGACTGGCCCGCGCGCTGCTCGCCGCAGCCGAACGCGGGGCCGCCGAAGCGGGCGTCCGGCTGCTGTGCCTCGACACCGAGACCGACAGCCCCGCCGAACGCCTGTACCGGACCGCGGGTTGGGAGGCGGCCGGGACGATCCCGGACTACGCCGCCGACCCGCACGGCACCCTCCGCGCCACCACGCTCTTCTACAAGCGCGTCGACGGTCCGGAGGGCGGCGCGAGGTCCGCGCGGTCCCGGTGAGGGGCGGGCGGAGAGCGGTTGTCAGTGGCGTTGACTACGGTTCGTGCCATGCCAGACGCTGACGACGTACGCCGGATCGCGCTGTCCTTCCCGGACACCACGGAGAAGACCGCCTGGGAGATGCCCACGTTCCGGGTCGCGGGCAAGATGTTCGCCACCCTGCCGGAGCGGGAGACCTCCATCGCGGTCCGCTGCCCCAAGGAGGAGCGCGACGAACTGGTGCTGGCCGAGCCGGAGAAGTTCTGGATCGCCGGCCACGAAGAGGCGTTCGCCTGGGTCCGGGTGCGCCTGGCCGCCCTGGAGGACGAGACGGAACTGGCCGACATCCTCGCCGACTCCTGGCGCCAGGCGGCCCCGACCCGCCTGGTGGAGGCCCACCCCCGGCTGGGGGCCCCGCCCGCACGGTGAAACCGCTTTCGGCGGACCGCGGCCACCTGGCATCATCCGCACAGGGGTCGGAGGACCCCAGGGGACAAGGGACCGCGGACCCGGGGGAACTGGGGAGGGCACGGACGGCGATGTCAGCGATATCGATCGGGTCCGACGCATCGGGTTTCTCCACGGGCGGAGGGCGACGAGGGAAACCGTCCGCCCGCCGAAGACGGGCGGACGGCCCGGCGCTCCGCCGTCCCGCGCCCGGACGACTGCACCGGACGGCCGGGGACGGAACGCCCGCCGGTGGTGACCGACCCGCCGCGGAGGACGCCACCGGGCCGGGCGCGCCCGTCCCCACCCGGCGCCCTCGCCCCGGTACCGGCCGCGGAGCCGGAGGCGGCCCCCACCAGGGCGGCGAGTCGCGCCCCCGCCTCTGGTCCTGGAACTTCAACCTCTTCTTCACCGCCCGCGCGGTCGCCAAGCTCGGCGACACCATGCTGCCCGTCGCCCTCGCCGCCGGTCTCCTCCAACACGGCTACGGAGCGGGGGCGGTGGGCCTGGCGATGGCGGCCTCCGTGGCCTGCTTCGCCGGCCTGGTCATCTTCGGTGGGGTCTTCGCGGACCGCTTCAGCCCCCGGTTGCTGATGATCGGCTCCGACGTGCTGCGCCTGGGCACCCAGGCCCTCACTGCCGGCCTCTTCTTCGCCGGGCACGTCGTCCTGTGGCAGATCTGCGTCATCGGCGCGGTCAACGGCGCCGCCGCGGCGATCTTCCAGCCCGGCGTCGCCAGCACGGTCCCCCGGCTCGCCGCCGACGTGCAGGCCGCCAACGGCGCGATCCGCGTCGCCGAGTCCACCGCCCACCTCGCCGGCCCCGCGCTGGCAGGGCTGCTGGTCGCCGTCTCCTCGGCCGGTGGGGTCTTCGCGGCCCACGCCACGACCTACGGGGTGAGCGCCCTCTGCCTGGTGCTGATGCGCCTCCCCGCGCCAGCCCCGGACGACCGCGGCCACCCCCACGGCTTCCGTGCCGACCTGGTCGAGGGCTGGCGGGAGTTCCGGGCCCGCACCTGGCTCTGGGGCGTGATCGCCATCTGGTGCGCCTACTCCGTCGCCGTCGCCGGTCCCGCCATCCCCCTGGTGGCCACCGAGGTCATCCAGGACCACGACCCCCGCGCCTACGGCCTGGTCAACTCGGCGCTCGGCGCCGGCACGGTCATCGGCGGACTGATCGCCCTGCGGCTGCGTCCCCGCCGCATGCTGCGCGCCGGGTCGATCGCCCTCTTCGGGTTCGCCGCCCACCCGGCGACCGTCGGCGCCAACCTGCCGGTGTGGGCCATGTGCCTGGGCGCCGCCGTCGCAGGTGCCGGCGGTTCGTTCTGGGCCGTGATGTGGGCCACCAGCGTGCAGACCCAGGTCCCGCCCGACGTGCTCAACCGCATCCACGCCTACGACGTGGCGGGCTCCCTCGCCATGATGCCGGTCGGCCAGGCCCTCGCCGGCCCCGCCGCCACCGCCACCGCCGCGGGCGGGGACGGCGTCCTGCTCTTCGGCGCGGCCATGGCCGTGGCCGTCCCCGCGACCCTGTTGCTCGTCCCGGCGATCCGGGGGCTGGTCCGCGCCGATCCGCGGCCCGCACCGGTGATCGCCGGCGGCCCCGGCAGCCTGCCCGACCAGCCCCCGGCGGTCCGCCCCGGGGGCGGTGCCGGCCGTCGGGGGCCGGCAGAGGGCTAGGCGGCGCCGGCCGGTGGCCACAGGAGTGCCCGGCCGGCCCAATCCGTCAACTGCGCCCAGGGGGCGTAGGGTTGATCGGTGTAGGGGAGGGCGGGCGCGACGTGACCTCGACGCCTCGGCCCTCATCCGTTTCGTTGCACCGGGTGCCGAGGTCCGTGCGGGCGACGTCCACGACGTCGGTGGTACCGGCGCGGTCACGGTGTCCGACCGATGAGGAGGCTGAGCCCGATGCGCGCGCTGGTCGTCGACCGAGAGGCACCCGGAAGGTTGCGGCTGACCACCGTCCCGGACCCGGCCCCGGGGCCGGGCGAAGTCCTGGTGAGAGTCCACGCGACCTCCCTCAACTACGGGGAGATCCCCACGGAACTGAACACGGCGCCGGAAGGCGCCGTCCCCGGCTGGGACGCGGCGGGCGTGGTCGAGCGGGCCGCCCCTTCGGGCGGGGGCCCCGCCCCCGGTGCCCGGGTCGTCACCTGGGGGCGGTCGGGAGGATGGGCCGAACTCCGCACGGTCCGCGTGGACGACCTGGCGGTCCTCCCGTCCGAGGTGTCCTTCGCACAGGCCGCGGCCGTGCCCGTCGCGGGGTTGACCGCGTTGCGCTCCCTGCGCCAAGCGGGCGTGATGCCCGGGCAGCGGGTGGCGATCACCGGGGCGTCCGGCGGCGTCGGGCACTTCGCCGTGCAACTGGCGCGCCGGCTCGGTGCCGAGGTCTACGCCCTGGTGGGCAACCCCGCGCGGGGAGCCGGCCTCGTCGAACTGGGGGCGCACCACGTCCTCGTCGACCCGAAGGAACTCGACGCACCGCTCGACGTGGTGCTGGACAACGTGGGCGGACCGCAACTGGCCGAGATCCTGGGGCACATGGCCCAGGGCGGCACGGTGGTGTCCATCGGCGCCACCTCCTGGCAGGACACGCCCCTCGCGCCCTACCAACTGGTCAAGGGACAGTTGAGGCTCATCGGCTTCCAGCCCGGTGACGGCTTCGCGGCCGACCTCTCCCACCTGGTCGGCCTGGTCGCCGCGGGGCAACTGGACCCGGGAGTCGGCAGCGTCACCTCGTGGCACGAGGCGGGGTCGGCGATCGACGACCTCCTGGCGCGCCGGCTACGCGGGAAGGCGGTGCTGACGCTCGGACCGTGAGGTCGCCCCGCCGCCCCTGCCGCGGCGCGCTGCGCCGGTGCCGAACACCCGACTCGGGTCACCGACCGTCGCCCAGGAAGCCGGTGATCCGCTCGCGCAGCGAGCGGGGGTCCAGCCCGTGCGCGGCCACGTGCTCCTCGACCGTTCCGTAGCGGCGCAGCTCCCGGCGGCCCACGCCGAGCCCCAGCACCCGGTGGGGTACGTCGGCCAGTGCGTCGTTGGCGGCGGTCGTGGACGTACCGGCGAGGTACGGCTCGACCAGGACGACGTCCGGCGTGCCGTGCGGTCCCGCGGCGGCCAGCGCCGCCCGGTGCAGCGCCGTCGCGTCGAAGGGGCGCACCGTCGTCGCGTACAGGACGGTGACGTCCAGGCCCTCGGTGGCGGTCAGCACGTTGCCGAGGGTCGGTCCCACCGCCACCACGACCCCCCGCCCACCGTCGCGCACGGTGAGGAACCGCTCCCCGTCGACGTCCCACGCCCGCGGGTTGGACTGCACGGACAGGCGCACGTACACCTTGTCGTCGCCGGCGGCGACGGCGTGCCGCAGCAGGGTCTCGGCCTCGTCGGGGTGCCCGGGGACGTGGACCGTCCAGCCGTCCAGCGTGTCCAGCAGCGCCACGTCGCCCGGCGACATGTGGGTGAAGCCGCCCGACGGCCAGTCGAAGGAGGCCGCCGCGCTCACCAGCACCCCGCCCACCCCCTGGTGGCCGAAGTCCAGCTTGATCTGCTCGAACGGCCGCTCCACCAGGAAACTCGCGAAGGTGTGCACCACCGGCCGCAGTCCGGTCAGCGCCAGCCCCGCGCCCGCTCCCACGAGCAACTGCTCGCGGATGCCCACGTCGATCACCCGCTCCGGGTGCCGGCGTGCGGCCTCCGCGAAGCTGTCCGAGCCGATCACGGCGAGCACCACGGCCACCCGGGGGTCCTCGTCCAGCAGCTCGGTCAGCACGGGTGCGAAACGGTCACGCATCGTGTCCATCGATCAGCCTCTCCGTGCTCAGACGTCGACCCGGGCGACGACCGCGTGCGGGCGTCCCGGGTGCGGGGCGGTGAAGGCCGCGTACAGGGCGGCGTGGTCGCGTCCGTCGACGGTGACGGTGGACCAGCCGCCCGCCTCGAACCGGGCGGCGATCCCGCCGGGGCGGGACCGGCTCGCCGAGGCGTTGTCGATCACCACGGTGTGGAGCCGGTCCAGGGCGGCCGGCCCGGCGAAGGCGATGGCCTCGTGGTTGCTCCCCTCGTCCAGCTCCCCGTCCCCGATCAGCACCCACACCGCGGGGTCGGCCAGCCCCTGGGCGCGCAGCCCCAGCGCGGTGCCCACGGCCAGCGGCAACCCGTGCCCCAGGGAGCCGCTGCCGATCTCCACCCCCGGCACCAGCATCCGGTCCGGGTGGTGCCCCAGCGGGGACGCGTACTCCCCGAAACCGGGCAACCACCCCTCGGGCACGAACCCCTTCGCCGTCAGCACCGCGTAGTACGCCATCGGCCCGTGCCCCTTGGACAGCAGGAACCGGTCCCGGCCCGGCGCTTCTATGGTGGCCGGGTCCACCCGGAGCACCCGGTCGTACAGCACCCAGAGCACGTCCAGGGTGGAAGTCGCCGCAGTGTCGTGCTTCTCGTCCCCGGCCAGCAGCCCCATGAGCCGCTCCAGATCCCCGTACCCGTGCGTTCCCCCCTGCACCCCGGTCTGCTTCCCCGCCCGTTCCCCGGGCCTCTCACGCCAGCTGGCGTCGGTCGCCTTGGTCATGCGTCCCACTGTGCAACCTCAAGTGGGCTTGTGGTCAACCGGGCGCGACGTGCACGACCAGGGCACGGAGTGCGGTATGGTTTCCCTGCACGTTCGGCCGGGGGAAACCCCAGGTCAGGGCGGGCACCGGGACGTGGCGCAGCTTGGTAGCGCACTTGACTGGGGGTCAAGGGGTCGCAGGTTCAAATCCTGTCGTCCCGACTTGTGTTTTCGCAGGTCGTAGGCGGTATCGGAGGAATCCGGTACCGCTTTTTCGACCTTTCGGTGTTCTTGGGGACCGGTCGGCGGGGTCGCGGGCGTGCTGAGGGTGCCACCGGGCGAGCGCTGCAAGGCCGAGCAAGGTGTCCGGGTGGCCGCGCTCGCCGTCACGGCAGTCCGTTCTTCTCAGGACGCGGCGGTGATGCGCTCCAGGTGGTCGGCGTTGAAGGCGTCGTGGAGGATGTCGGGGTTGCTGATCGGCCGTTCCTTCAACGGCGGAATGTAGAGGGTCCCGACCTGGAGGCCGCGAGCCAGCAACCGAGCGAGCTCCCCCAGGGGAAAGGTCTCCTTCAACGGTTCCAACAACGCGTAGGTGGAGCTGAGGACCATGGTGACCTCGTGGTCCGCCGGATATGTGCGCAGCAGGTAGTCCTGGAGCCGCCGGTACCGCTCGGCGTTGCCCCGCTTCGTGGTGTACATGGCCGTCTCGACGGCTGACACCTGCCACAGCAGACAGGGCACCTCCGGCTGCAAGGGCCGCTCGCGCGCCAGGAGGTCGGTCGCCTCGTACATCTGGAGGCCGTGCGGACCCGGGTCGAGGCTCAGGTCGGTGATGATCGTGTCCAGGGCCGAGATGCCCGGCAGGACCCTGACCGTCAGACCGAGCAGTGACGCCGCCTGCTCGATCAGTTGACTGGGATACACGTAGATCTTCGGGTGCCCGTAGGTGGCGAAGCAGACCGGAGCGTCGTCCACCGCGGCGTCCACGACCTCCGCCGCCATCGCCCGGTAGGTGCGCAGCCGGTCGCCGCCCTCCTCGTAGTGGTCCAACATGCTGCGCACGTCCGGACACAAGGTCCTCAGGAACTCGTCGATGCCGAAACCGGCGTCCACGGTGAAGACCTTCTTGCTCAGGCGCACCGCCTGCTCGGCCTCGCGGGTGATCTGCTGGACGTTGCGGATGCCGAGGCCGACGATGTAGATGTCGACCGGCCGACGCACGCTCTTCTCCTGGGCGTTCACACGTACTCCATCAGTTCTTCGAGCTTGGCGCGGCGGGCCGAGCCGCTCAGCGTCTCGATCTCCGCCACCAGGTCCCGGCGTTTCGCCTCCGCTTCGGGGCCCTTCGGGCCGCGGACCAGCTCCGAGAACGAGTGGTAGGTCAGGTGCATGGGCTCGGTGAGTGTGGTGGGCGGGAGCGTCATGGACAGATCTCCGCCAGCGAGCGCGGGGACCAGATACCGGTAGAGGTCCCAGTCGAGGCGCCTCAGGCTCTCCAGCTCCCCGGTGCTCAGGTCGTAGTCGGCAGCGGCGCTGTCCGGGTCGGTACGTGCCAGTTCAGCGAAGGCCGCGTCGCGTTGCGCACGCAGCAGCAGGTCCCTCATCGAGTGCGCGGTCATGGCGCCAATGTGGCCGGGCCCCGACCCGGATGTGCGCAGGCGTGTCTGTGGGCATCCGGTGATTCCCTCCGATGGTAGACACGGGACCACCCCGCATCCGCGGGAGCGGGCCGCGCGGCGGGTGTCCTCGACTCCACCGTGCCGTGGCCGAGGGGGAGGAGCCCCTGGTGACGCCGGCCGAGGTCCGGAGGGCGATCGTGTACGAGGCGATGAACCGGGCGCTGGACGCCCCGGGAAACGCGGGGCGCGGCCAGTCGGCCGCCCGGTCGGGCGCGCTGCTGCGGGCGCCCGACCAGGTCCTCCCTCCGCTACAGATACGGGCGGGTGATCAGCTCGATCGCGTGACCGGCGGGGTCCTTGACGTACACGCCTCGACCGCCGTGCTCGTTGTTGATCTCGCCTGGACGGCGCATCTGAGGGTCGGCCCAGTGCTCGATGCGGACTCGCGGTGCGCGAGTGCCGGGAGGTCCGCGTGCCGAACTGAGGGGGTGCGTCCTCTGCACCCGTCGTGCGATCAGCCCCCCACCGGGTGGCCAATCCGTGCGTGGCGTAGCGCCGGTCCGGTGTTCACGTCGGGCGACCCTAATCGATCGGACCGACTGTCACAACAGCGAAGCGAGGGGCTGTAGTTGGCTCGTCAGGCGGCCTGGGTCGGGTAGCCGGTCGATGCATCGGATCGGCGAGTCCTCGCCCGGCTGCCCGGCTCTCGGCGGGGTCCGTGTGGCGAACGGAGGGATTCGTCGAGGTGCGGAGGTCCGGCAAATCCTGTTGAGCCGCGCTCAGTGATCGTGTTGGCTGGCGACGTCGAACTGTCAGTACCGCGGGTGTACGCCCGGCCGAAGCAGGGAGTCGCACGTGCAGGACGTGGTGGCCGACCCCGCTGCCCACAATCGGGCAGCCTGGGACAAGTACGTCGAAGAGGGTAGCGAGTGGACGAGGCCGGTGAGCGCTGAGGTCATCGAACGCGCCCGCGCGGGAGACTGGTCCATCGTTCTCATCGGGCATGAGCCGGTCGACCGCTCCTGGCTGCCGGCGGATCTGACCGGCAAGGAGGCGTTGTGCCTGGCCTCCGGCGGTGGCCAACAGGCTCCGATCCTCGCCGCCGCGGGGGCGCGGGTCACCGTTTTCGACAACTCACCCCGGCAGCTCGACCAGGATCGGTTGGTGGCGGCGCGCGACGGGCTCGAACTGCGCACCGTCCTGGGCGACATGCGCGACCTCGGCGCCTTCGACGACGCGACGTTCGACCTCGTGTTCCATCCGGTCTCCAACCTGTTCGTACCGGACCTGGCGCCGGTGTGGAGTGAGTGCTTCCGCGTCCTGCGACCGGGCGGAACCCTGCTCGCGGGCTTCCTCAACCCCGATGCGTACTTGTTCGACCAGGACGCGCTCGACGAGCGCGACGAGTTGATCGTCGTGCACAAGCTGCCCTACAGCGATGTCACGCACTACTCCGCCGAGCAACGCGCCGCGAAGTTCGGTGCGGATGCCGCTCTTGAGTACGGCCACACCCTCACCGACCAGATCGGCGGGCAACTCGCCGCGGGGTTCGTCCTCACCGGCTTCGCGGAAGCGCCGCACCACTCCGACGCGTCCGCCCCGTACATGTCGAGCTACTTCGCGACGCTGGCGGTCAAACCGGGTTGACCGCGGGGGACGACGTCGGCCGCGCGCGCTCGTGGACCGCGGGGGCGGCGGCGCGGTCAGCGACCCACCGCGTCCACGCCGCCCACGGTCCGGTGCCGCGGCCGACAGGTCCGCACCCGTACCGGGATCAGGCCGCGAGGAGCTCGCGGTCCGGCGTCTTGACCTTGGGCTTCCTGTTGGGCAGGGAGAGCCGGAAGACCTTGCACCACGCGGAGAACACCTGCTTGGGCAGCGGCCCGGTGACGTACTCCAGCTCGTACTTCTCGAACAGCGCGCGCACCTTCACGGCGACCTCGGCGTACCGGTTGCTCGGCAGGTCGGGGAAGAGGTGGTGCTCGATCTGGTGCGACAGGTTGCCGGTCATGAAGTGCATGGCCCTGCTGCCGCTGATGTTCGCCGAGCCCATCATCTGGCGCAGGTACCACTGGCCGCGCGTCTCGCCCTTGATCGACCGGCGCTCGAAGACCTGCACGCCCTTGGGGAAGTGCCCGCACATGATCACCGAGTGGGACCAGAGGTTGCGGACCAGGTTCGCGGTGAAGGTGGCGGCGAGCGTGGAGAGGAACGACGGGCCCGACAGCAGCGGGTGGATCACGTAGTCCTTGAGCACCTGCTTGCGGATCTTGCGGCCCACGGCCTTGGCCCGCGCGCGGAACTCCGGGTCCTTGCGGCGACGCTTGTGCAGGTTCTTGCCGAGCTCCAGGTCGTACGCGGCGATGCCGTACTCGAAGAAGCAGGCGTTGATGAAGTTCCACAGCGGCTGGCCCAGGTGGAACGGGTGCCACCGCTGGTCCTCGTCGACGCGCATGATGCCGTAGCCGAGGTCGTTGTCCTTGCCGATCACGTTGGTGTACGTGTGGTGCAGTTCGTTGTGCGAGTGCTTCCACTGGTCGGCCGGCGAGACGTGGTCCCACTCCCAGGTGGTGGAGTGGATCTTCGGGTCCCGCATCCAGTCCCACTGGCCGTGCAGGACGTTGTGGCCGATCTCCATGTTGTCCATGATCTTCGCCACGGACAGACCGACGGTTCCGATCACCCACGCGGGCGGGAAGAGGGAGAACAGCAGCACGCCCCGGCTGACCAGCTCCAGCCTGCGCTGCACCGAGATGACCTTGCGGATGTAGGCGGCGTCCTTCTCGCCGCGGCTGGCGAGCACCTCGTCGCGGATCGCGTCCAGCTCGCGGCCGAGCTCCTCGATCTGCTCCGCGGTCAGGTGGGCGGTGGGGTCGATGGCGGTCACGGTGCTCCTACCGTTCGATGTCGCAGGGGCCCGCCGCGGCGGACACGCAGGTCTGGATGAGGACGCCCGGCGCGGACTCGGTGATCTCGCCGGTGCGCAGGTCGCGGACGGCGCCCGCCTTGAGCGGCGTGACGCAGCCGAAGCAGATGCCCATGCGGCACCCGGAGGGCATGAGCACGCCGGCCTCCTCGCCGACGTCCAGCAACGGCGTGGCGCCGTCCGCGTCGACGCTCTTGCCGGTGGTGCTGAACGTGACCTCGCCGCCGTCACCGACGACGGTGACGGTGGGGCGGAAGCGTTCGGTGTGCAGGCGCTCGGAGAGGCCGTGCCCGGCCCAGTGCTCCTCGGCGGCGTCGAGCAGGCCCGCGGGCCCGCAGGCCCAGGTCTCGCGCTCGGCCCAGTCGGGCACGAGTGCGTCGAGACGGGCGATGTCGAGCATGCCGTCCGTGTCGGTGTGCACCTCGGTGAGCCGGAGTTTCTTCTCCGCGACCAGGTCGTGCAGATCGCTGCGGAAGATCACGTCCTGCGACCGTGGCGCGCAGTGGACCATGACGGCGTCGTCGAACTCGGTGTCGCGCAGCATGCCCATCACCGGCGTGATGCCGCTGCCCGCCGTCAGGTAGAGCACCTTGGCGGGCCGGGACTCCGGCAGCACGAAGTCACCGGTCGCCTGGTCGAGCTGGACCAGCGTGCCCGGTTTCGCCCTGCGCACCAGGTGGTTGCTGACCTTGCCGTCCGGGATCGCCTTCACGGTGATCGTGACGCGGCCGTCCCGACGGTTCGTCGGCGAGGTGAGGGAGTACGCGCGCCACAGGCGCACCCCGTCGACGTCGACCCCGATCCGCACGTACTGGCCGGCCGTGTGGCCGCGCCAGCCCCGTCCGGGCCTGATCACGATGGTCGCGGCGTCACTCGTCTCGGGGTGCACGGCCTCGATGCGCCCCCGCAGGTCGGCCCCCGTACGCAGGGGGCTGACCAGGTCGAGGTAGTCCGACGGCAACAGCGGCGTCGTGACCATCTCCAGCAGTTTCCACGCCCTACTGCGGAGGGCTGCACTCGTCATGGCTCCAGCTTGATGTGCCTCCGCGCGTAAAGTCTTACCCGTAGGACGTGAATCTGGTCGGCTGATTTGTTTGCTGGGAACAAAACATGGGGTACACCATCCGGAGGGCCACCGAGCTGGCCCTGGACGAGGCGACGGTCACCGCACTTCGGGCCGCGCTGAAGAGCACGGCCGACGAGGTCGTCCAGGCGATCATTGATGAGGTTCCGCCGTACGCCAACGCCCTCTCGGGCCGGATGGGCGGCACCATCCGTCGATCGGTCCGCACCGCCCTCGGGCACTACCTGGACCTCGCGAGCGGGAACGTCACGGGCGGCGACGCCGGTGACGCGGCCTACGAGCTGGGCCGCGGCGAGGTGCGCGACGGCCGTTCGATGGACGCCCTGCTCAGCGCCTACCGCGTCGGTGCCCGCGTGGCCTGGCGATGCCTGGCTGCGGGTGCCGTTCCCGCAGGTCTGCCCGCGGCCGAGGTCGCCAAGTTCGCCGAGCTGACCTTCGCCTACATCGACGAGCTCTCCGCTGCGAGCGCCGCGGGCCACGCCGACGAACTGGCCGCCCGCGGCCGGGCCCACGAACTCCACCTGGAACACCTGGCCCGCGACCTCCTCGCCGGCGCCAGCCCCGACGTGCTGCTGGCCTCCGCCCAACGCGCGGGGTGGCAGCCTCCGGTGTCGCTGACCGCGGTCCTGCTGCCCGCCGCCCAGGCCCGGCCCGCCTACCGCACGCTCGACCCGAGCACCCTCGTCCTCGACGACGTGCCGGACGCCACCGGTGTGCTGCTCGTCCCCGATGCCGACCGGCCGCACCTCCTGAACCAGCTGACCGACCGCACCGCCGTGGTCGGTCCGGCCCGTCCGTGGACCCGGGCGTCCGCCTCGTACGCACGGGCCGTGCGCGCGCGCTCCCTCTCCCCGGACGTTCGCGACACCGAGGACCACCTGCCCGAGCTGGTGCTGAGCGCCGACGCGGACGCGTTCGCGGACCTGCGGGCCCGAGCCCTCGCACCGTTGCGGGCCTTGCCCGTCGCGACGGCACGGCGGCTGGAGGAGACCTTGCGGGCGTGGCTGCTGCACCAGGGCAGACGGGAGGAGGTGGCGGCGGCGCTGTTCGTCCATCCGCAGACGGTCCGGTACCGGATGTCGCAACTGCGGGAGCTCTTTCCGGATCTCGCATCGCCGCATCGGGTCCTCGAACTGACGCTGGCGGTCGGTCTCCGGGCCGACTGACGCCGACGTCGACCTTCCACGACCGCGTCCGTGAACGATCCGGGGACGTGCGGGGGCCTGCTCCGGCTTCCTGCCGCCCGCCGAACGGGCGCCGAACGCCACCGGACGGCGGCGCACGACCCCCCCGGCCCGTCGCCGGGAGTCGGAGGGCGTGCGCCGGCGGGCCGGGGCGTCAGCGCCTGGTCACCGGGTGCGGGCGGGGCCGGGCGAGGGGCCCGTGACGGGTCCTTCCACGGCGGACGTCAGTTCCTGGGACGGCGGGCCCGGTCCGTCGCCCGGCGCTGCCGTCCCCGACGAGGTCCGGGCGCGGCCGCCGGGCCGCTCGTCCCCGCCCGCCTTCAACAGGTGCAGGAGGGGACTGGCCATCATGGTGGTGCTCAGGGCGACGAGAGTGAGGACGGCCTGCATCCGGGAGTCGATGATGCCGGCGTCGTAGCCGATCTGGATGACGATGAGCTCGGTCAGTCCCCGTGCGTTGAGCAGCACGCCGAGCACGATCGCGGGGCGCGGCTGCATGCCGGACAACCACGCGGCGAGGCCGGGGCCCGCGACCTTGCCGAAGACGGCCAGCGCCAGGAGCGCCAGGAACACCACGACGAGCGGGGCGCCCCACTCCAGCGCACTGAGGTCGACGGTGAGGCCGAATCCGAAGAAGAAGAACGGCAGCAGGACGGTTCTGGCCGTATCGATCAGCTGCTCGATGCCCGGGCCGATCCCGGACGCCCCCTCACGGCGGACCGGCCAGGCGAGTCCGACCAGCAGGGCTCCGATCAGTTGGTGCACCCCGATCGCGGCGGTGAGGGCCGCGATGGCGGTCACCCCGACCACGACCATCAGCACGCCGACTTCACCACTGCGCTTCCGCTCCGCCCAGTGGGCGAGCAGACGCTTCACGGGCCCGAGGAGCAACGCGACCACGGCGACCGCCATCACCCCGTTGAGCAGCAGCGCCGTGGGGTCCCCGCCGTGTGTCACGGCCAGGATCGCGGCGAGGACCAGCCAGATCGCGCCGTCACCCACCGCCGCCGCGAACAGGCTCAGCCGCCCGGCCTCGGTGCGGGTGATGCCCAGGTCGGCGAGGAGCCGGGCCAGGACGGGGAACGCGGTGATGCTCAGCGCACAGCCCATGAACAGGACGAACACGATGCCGTCCCCGTGGGGTCCGGCGTAGTGCGCGACCAGGGGGACGCCGACGGCTGCGCCCAGGGCGAAGGGCACCAGCGTCGACGACTGGCTGACGATGAGCATGCGCGTGGCCGCGCCGCGCAGCCGCATGCCCGCCAACTCCTGCCCCACGCCGAACATGAAGAGGACCAGACCGATCTGGGCCAGTCCGTTGATGGGACCGAGCACGCTGTCAGGGAACAGCCAGGCCATGGTGCCGGGAGCCAGATTCCCGAGGAGGGTCGGCCCCAGCGCGAGGCCGGCGCATATCTCGCCCACGACCCGGGGTTGGCCGAGCCGCTTCAGCAGCGCGCCTCCGAGGTGGGCGGCGGCCACCACGACGGCCGCGGCGAGGAGGAAGTGCCCCGTGGCCCCGAGGTGCGGGCCGGTGGCTCCGTCGCGTGCCGTCGAACCGGACGCGTCGCCGGAACTGCCCTCGGCGATCACCATGACGAGGACGATGACGACGAGCGGCAGCACACCGGTGAGAGCGACGGCCGCCCAGGACCGGCGACGCGTCGAACGCTCGGGTGCGGAGGAGCGTGCGGCCATGTCAGTTCCCCTCGAAGATCATGTCGCGCAGCAGCTCGCTGGCTCCCGCGGCGATCGTCCCGGCCGTCGCGTCACGGTGCACACGGGCGGCGTCGGCCCCTTCCTGCTGGCCGAGCGCCCCGTGGTACTGGGCGCACACCTGTGCGGCGGTCACCGCCAGCTCCGTGGAACGCAGCTTCAGCACCGACGCCGTGCGGGTGTCCAACCGCCCCTGTGCGTGCAGCCACGCCGCGTGGTGGGCGTACCGGTGCACCATGTCGAACTCGCCGTAGAGTTCCGCGAGTCGATGTCGCACCGCTTGGTGAGCCCCCAGGGGCACGCCCTTGACGTGCCGTGTGCAGACGTGGGTGTCGAGCAGTTCGAGGGTGTACCGCACCCCGCCGACCGCCAACAGGCCCGCGACCAGGCGCTCGAAGTCGAGTGCGCGCATGAGCTGGAGCAGGGCGCGGTGGCGGCGTCCGAGCAGCCCCGTCTCGGGGACCTCGACCTGGTCGAAGTCGATCTCCGCGATGTCCGCGGCCCGCCAGCCGGCCATGGGCTGGGGCCGGCGGGTCACACCGGGACTGTCGGCGTCGACGAGCAGCATGCTGGCGTTGGCCAGCCCGCGTCCGCCGCCCGTACCGGCGGTCGCGCCGTCCGGGTGCCGGGTGCGGGCCAGGACCACGAGCAGACCGGCCCGGGTGCCGTTGGCGACGTAGCTCTTGCGTCCGTCGAGCACGAAGCCGTCCGCCCCGTCGGACGGCCGGGCACGGGTGCGCAGGTCGCGCAGGTCCGATCCCGAGTTCCGCTCGCTGATGGCCAGTGCGGTGACCGACTCGCCGCGGTGGGCGGCCGGAACCCACGCTTCCCGCTGTTGCGGAGTGCCGAACAACAGGACGTACGAGAGCGCCATGTAGGCGTGCACCCCGACGGACGCCCTGATGCCCGCGTACCCGGTGGCCCCGAGTTCCTCCAGGAGGACGGCGCTGTGCAGGAAGTCGTCGCCGCTGTGGCCGACTTCGAGGAGGCCGGCCGCGCCGAGGGCCTTCCAGCCCTCCGCGGCGATGCGTCCCTGCCGTTCCCACGCCTCGGCGTGCGGCAGGACGTGCTCCGCGAGCCGGGCGCGGACCAGCGCCCGGAAGGCATCGTGCCCGTGGTCGAAGAACGGGAAGTCGTGGGCGAGCGCGCGCTCGGTGAGGAGGCGGCCGACCGGGGGCGGGGAGACGCTCATGACGCTCCTTCCACGGCGGCGGAGGGGGCGTCGAGGTCGGCGAGGAGCGCACTGCGGTCCACCTTGCCCGTGGCGGTCAGCGGCAGGTCGGCCCGGAGCCGCAGGACGGTGGGGACGAGGTAGTGCGGCAGGCGCTGGCGCAGGCGGGCGCGGAGGGTCTCGGGGTCGCAGTCGGCCGTGTCCGGCACGACGAAGGCGACCAGTTCCCGACCGCCCTGCCGGTTCGGCCGGGTGGTGACGAAGCTGCGGCGCACGGCGGGTTGCGCGTCCAAGTGGTAGGCGACCTCGCCGAGTTCGACACGGAATCCGTTGATCTTGACCTGGTCGTCGAGGCGGCCCTGGAACACCAGGTGCCCGTGCTCGGAGAGGAAGGCCCGGTCACCGGTGCGGTAGAGCCGTTCCGGCACGCCGTCGACCTCCGCATCCACGAAGTGGCGCGCGGTGGCCTCCGGCAGCCCCAGGTACCCGGGGGAGAGACCGGGGCCGGCGAGCAGCACCTCCCCCGGATCGCCGGGCGGGCACAGGTGCCCGTCCCGCACCACGTAGGCACGGGTGTTCTGGATGGGCCGGCCGATGGGGAGGCTCGACTCGTCCCGGTCGAGGGCGCGGACCGGGTGGTAGGTCGCGAAGGTGGTGCACTCGGTCGGTCCGTAGACGCTGACCACGCGATCCGGCCCGTAGATCCGCAGCGCCGCGGCCATGTGGGTGAGCGAGTGCGCCTCGCCGCCGGTGAGGACCGTGCGCACGTCGGCGAGGGTGTCCGGCGCCTCGTCGACGACGGTGTTGAACAGCGCGGTGGTGAGGAAGACCGCGGTCACCCGGTGCTCGGTCAGGACGCGGTGGAGTCGGCCCAGGCGCACGAAGGACGACGGGTACAGCACCAGGGTGGCGCCGTGGAGCAGGGCCCCCCAGATCTCGAAGGTGGCCGCGTCGAAGGAGACCGGGGCCAGTTGCAGGAGGACGGACTCCTCGTCCAGGCGGCAGTACCGGGTTCGGTGGACCAGACGCACGATGCTGCGGTGGCGGATCGGAACGCCCTTGGGGACGCCCGTGGAGCCGGAAGTGAAGTTGATGTACGCGATGTCGTCGGGCGAGCCGCGGTGCGCAGGGGCTTGCTCCCGCTCGGTCAACCGGTCGCGTTCGACGGGCAGGAACCGCCGACCGGGCAGCCGCGCGGCGAGGGCGTCGAGATCGCCGGCCCGGCCGAGGACGTGTACGGAGCCGGTGCGGTCCAGGAGGGCGCGCAGTCGTTCGTCCGGCCAGTCCGCGTCCGCGGGCAGGTAGGTGCCGCCGCACTTGATGGTCGCGAGCAGGGCGATGATCAGCTCGGCCGAGCGGCCGATCAGCACGGTGACGGTGTCACCGGGACGGACGCCCGCGCTCCGCATCGTCTCCGCCAGGTCGTTGGCGAGGCCGTTCAGCGCGGCGTAGTCGAGTCTGCCGCCCTCGTGGACCAGGGCGGTGGCACGGGGGCGGCGGGCGGCCTGTGCTTCGAACAACTCCTTGACGCCGAGGTCCGGGTAGGGGGTGTCGGTGTCCTGGTTGAGGGCCCGGTGGGCGGCCAGGGCGGCCGGCCCGGCCTCGATCCGCAGGGGTGCCGCTGTCGGCGCGGCCGACCGGTCGGGCGCGGTGGTCATACGCTGCTCACCAGCCTTGCGTTGATCGTTTCCAGTAGGAGTTCGCGGTGCGTGTCCAGGAAGAAGTGGCCCGCGGGCAGTTCCAGCAGCTCCGCCTCCCGGCGGGTGTAGAGCGTCCAGTCGCGCATCGCCGTCCGTCCGTCGACGGGGTCGTCCCGCCCGTACAGCGCCGTGATGGGCACGTCCAAGGGGGAGTTCCCGGGACGGTCGCCCCACAGTTCCGCCAGGCGCATGTCGCTGCGCATGGTCGGCAGGAACAGCCGCATCATGGCCCGGTTGTCCAGGACCTCGGCGGGGGTCCCGCCCATGGCACGCACGGCTTCGACGTACCGTTCCTGCGGGAGTTGGTGCAGGTACGGCCGGTGCTGGGGGCGATTGGGACTGCGGCTGCCGGCGACGAACAGCCGCCGGGTGGCGCCCGGCCGGGCGTCGGCCGCCAGGCGGGCCGTCTCGTAGGCCAGCCGGGCGCCGAAGCTGTGACCGAAGAAGGCGTGCGGGTCGGTGAGGCAGCCGGCCTCGGACAGCGCCCGGTAGGTGTCCCTGACCAGCGGTTCCCAACTCTCGTAGAGCGGTTCCCGTAGCCTCGGTCCCCGGCCGGGCAGCCTGACGGCGAACAGTTCGACCCCGTCGTCCAGGCCGTCCGCCCAGGTTCTGAAGAGGTCGGGGCCGCCGCCGGCGTACGGGAAACAGATCAGTCGGATGCGACGGGTCCCCGAGGCGGGCCGGATCAGCGGTACCCACGTGTCGCCGGCAGACTGCACGGCCGGTCGCCTCATGTCCGCGTGCTGCGGAGTATCGTGGCGGCGATCTCCCGGATGCTGCTGCGGGCGAAGAGGTCCTCCGGGTCGAGGGCGTCCTCACCGAAGCCCTCCTCCGCCTTGGCGATCAGTCGGATCGCCGTCAGCGAGGTGCCGCCCGCCCCGAAGAAGTCGGAATCGGCGTCCTCGGCACCGAGCCCGATGTCCCGGCAGGCGCTGAGGACCCACTGCTCCAGTTCCTCCTGGCTCGGAGTCCTGCTGCTCTGCGTGTTGTTCGACACCGTGGTAGTCCTTTCGGCGGGTCAGCGGGTCCGGAACGGGTGGCCGGTGACCGTGCGGTCGACGAAGCGGTTGTGGCCGTGGGTGTCCTGACCGGTGGTGAGGACGTTGCCGAACTGGGCGAGGCTCGCCTGGCCGCCGAACTCCTCCAGATCGGTGGAGTACGGGTAGACCTTCACCGAAGTCGGCAGGTAGCGGGCGGCGAAGCCGAGACGCATCTGATCGGTGAGGCCCGAGTGCGGGTGCGAGGCGTGCATCAACGTCGACCAGAAGACGATGAACTGGCCCTGGCGCATGACCTGGGACACCGCCTTGGACTCGTCGGGGCTCCAGTTCGGGTCCTTCTGGAGCTGACGGTAGTCATGACCGAAGAACCCCCGGCGGACACCGTTCTTCTCCGTCCGGTTGATGGCGTCCGGGTCGTAGTCCATGGTCTTGGACTCGTCGTAGTTCATCGTCTTGTGCGAGCCGGGGATGAACTGGAGGCAGCCGTTCTCCACGCTGGCTTCGGTGAACGCCGTCCAGACCGTGATGGTGCCGCCGAAGTCCGCGTCCTCGGGCCAGACGATCTGCGGATGCTTGGAACCGGCGACGTTGGAGAAGTTGTCGGCCTGGTGCCAGTCGGTGCCCTCGTCGCCGGGGTACTTCGGGAAGAACTCGCTCCGCCAGCACAGGGTGTCCGGGCCGAGGATGCTGGAGACCCGGTCGACGATCTCGGGCCGGGTGATGTGGTCCGCGAGGAAGTCGACGTCGAGGTGCCGGTCGTAGTTCGCCAGGTTGGTGTTTCCCGAGACCGCCTTTCCGCTGCTGTAGATGGCCCTCTTCGTGTTCAGCAGCTTGGGGCGCAGGGCCTGGAGGTTCGCCTCCATCTCGTCCTTCTCGTAGAGGTCGAACGGGCCGATGTAGCCGTCCTGGTGGAACTTCCTGAGCTCCTCGGGGGTGAGGGAGAACGTCTTGGTCCGCGTGGGCTGACTCATGTCTCGACTCTTTCTCTCGGTGGTCTGTCGGGTTGGGGGCACCGGGAAGGCGTGCGCGGACCCGGTGACACCGGTCGGTGGGTTTCGGACGCCGGGTGGGAGCGCGTCTGAGGTGAGGTGGGACGGGTTCCGGCCGGCGGCGCTGCCGGCGGCACCCGTGACGCGGTTGGTCGGCTCCTGGGTGCGGGGTGGGGCGGGCCCGTTCCGGGCACGGTGATGCCGAGCACCACCGGCACGGCGCCCCTGCCTGCCGCGGGCAGGAGGTGCCGAGGTGGACCTGGGAGACGTGGAAGACGCGGGAAGACGGACACGTGTAGGTGGGGGGACCCCGGGCGTCGGTCCGGGAGTACGGGGAAGCGGGCTCAGCGCTGCGTGGAAGGGGGAGGCGGTACCGGAGCCGGGGCGTCGCGAGGTGCGGGGGTCATTCCCCTCCGTGATCCGTGCGTCCGGGCAGGGGCGTCACGAGCGGCGGGAAGAGCGCAGGTGGAGGCCGTGGTGCGACGGTTCAGCGGTGGGCGGCGAGGTGGGGCGGCTCCTCCGGGTGCGGCGGGGGAGCGGGGCGGGCTCGACCGGGCCCGGGACTCCTGCCGGCACCGGGCGACCGCCACGGCCGCGGACTCGCGACCCGATGCCCGGGCGGTGCCGCGCCGACGGTGGCGACGGCGCGGGACGACGCGCCGGTCGAGGAGTGAGGCACGAGGGCCTGACTGCCGGCGCGGAACGGGGGGAGCAGTCCGCCGCGGAAACATCGGTGGAGCTTCTGGAAATCGACCGGGCAATGACGGATCGGTCCAGCGATGGACGCCGACCGGCTACCCGGGGGAATGTGTTTGCGTCCTGACGTGAATGCGCCTAAGCCGTGCATGGGGCTCCCTCTGCTGAAATAGCCATGGAGCAATGACGGACGACCAGCCCCGTGACGGGGCCACGCACTGACCCATCCGGGTTTCGGATGGGGGGACTTGAGACGACTGCACGACCACCGTCTGCGGGGTTACGCTGCGGCTCGTGTCATCGACGCATGACATTGGCATGTGATCGACACGCTTTTCAAGGGGGTCTACTGGGGAGTTCGCCGAAATTCTCGAACACTCGCACGTCAGAGGGTGTTCAGGGGCTCCGGGAGGCGTCCAGATGGTGAGACATCGCCCCATTGGGTCGTCATGTGCGTCGCCGTAGGAAGTCGTGTGAAGTGCCTTGTTCTATAGGGGAGTTGTCTCCGCTTCTCGCTCCCGACGAGGACGACCGCTCACCCCTCGCGGAAGAAAGTGGCGCGTTCCTTTCCACGCGCGAGGCGGGAGAGGTGGAGTGTGGCGGCCGGGCGCACTCTTCCTGCCGCCGGCTCGGGGGCGGTGCTCCTGCCCTCCGTGCGCCGTCTCAGCTCGACGGGCGGTGGGCGGAGTCCTGCGGCGGGCGGGAAGGAGTGGTGGAGGGGGACGGCGCGGCGGGGGGACGGACGGGGCGTCGACCCCGGTGCGTCACCGCGAAGGTCAGCACCCCGGCGAGCAGGCCCCAGAACGCCGAGCCGATTCCCCACAGCGTCACGCCGGACGCGGTGGCCAGGAACGTGACCGCGGCGGACTCCCGGAAGTCCTCGTCCGACAGCGCGGAGAGCAGGGAGTTTCCGATGGTGCCGAGCAGGCCGAGCCCGGCGATGCCCAGGACGAGCGCCGGGGGCAGCAGGGTGAGCAGGGAGCTGACGGTGCCGCCGAGCACGCCCACGCACAGGTAGAAGACACCGGCCCAGACGCCGGCCAGGTAGCGCCGGTCCGGGTCCTCGTGCGCCTCGCGGCTGGTGCATATCGCCGCGGTGATGGCGGCCAGGTTGAGGCCGAAGCAGCCGAAGGGCGCCAACACGGTGCTGACGGCTCCCGTGGTGGTGATCAGCGGGGACACCGGCACCCGACCGTATCCGTCCGCTGTGAGCACCGCCACGCCCGGGAGGTTCTGGGAGGCCATCGTGACGACGAACAGGGGCAGCGCCACGCTCAGCACGACCGACCAGGAGAAGTCGGGGGCGGTGAAGACCGCCTCGGCGAAGCCGAGTTGGATGCGGCCCGGTTGCAGCGAACCCTGAACGGTGGCGACCAGGACGCCCACGGCGAGCGAGGCCACGATCGCGTACCGGGGCACCAGTCGACGGCCCACGAGGTACGCGGCGAAGAGGGAGAACGCGACGGCGAAGTCGTTCTCCATGCTCGCGAAGAGCCCGGTGCCGAACTGTACGAGAACGCCGGCCAGCAGCCCCGCCGCCAGCGGCACCGGAATCCTGCCCATCGCCCGCTCGAACCAGCCCGTCAGCCCGCTGAGCACGATCAGCGCCGAGGAGACCAGGAACGCGCCGATGGCCTCCGGCAGGGTGACGCCGTCCAGTCCCGTCGTCAGCAGGGCCGCCCCGGGCGTGGACCAGGCGGTCACGACCGGCGCCCGGTAGCGCAGGGACAACCAGATGCAGGTGACTCCCATGCCGACCCCGAGGGCCAGCATCCAGGAGGTGATCTCCTTCGGCCCGGCACCGGCCGCCTTCGCGGCGGTGAAGACGATAGCGGCGGAACTGGTGACTCCCACCAGTACGGCGATCAGTCCGGCGGTGACGGCGGAAGCCGGTGCGAACCGGCGTACGTACCCGTGCTTGTCGCTCATCGGAGCGATTGTGGTGATGGCTGTCGGCTCCCGACAACCCGCGTTCCAGGATCCGAGACCGGGTGGACCCGTCGCCGCCGCGAACGGGGCGTCATGGCGGCGCAATGTCCTGATGAGCCATCAGGAACGTTTCTCGTCAAGGGGGTTGGTGTGACCGATGCGGTCCTCCCTTCCCTCCGGTCGCACGAGGACATCCCGCCCGCTGGTATCCGGCACCGCACCGCGACCGCCGCGGGGCACCGGCGGCGGACGCGCTGATGTCACGAACGCGGCGACCTGCTCGCCGCACATCATGAGCCAGGCACCCCTCCCCCCTCTTCCGGACGGCCTCTGCGCGGGGCCGCCTCGCGCGGCGGAACCACGCCCTGTCCCACCTCGCTGACGACGGTGACTCGGCCGCCGTCGCCCGGATCGGGATCGGGCATGATCGCATCCGGGTCGACGAGGTAGACCTGGTGACCGTCCAGCGTGAGTCGACGCACGACCTCCAGCAACATGCGCCGTGCCACGTCGTCGACCACATAGACCATCGTGAGGTCCAAAGCCACCCTGGTCTCCGTGGGGGCGGTGGTCACTGCTTCCCGGACGACCCTCTCGGCTCCGGCGAACCCGATCCCCCCTTGCAGTTGGAGGACCCGGACCGCATCCGGACCGCTGCCGACGACGTGGTTGGACCGCAGGGTGGCGCGCGCCGCGGCTGGCACCTCCATCACGTGCAGCCCCATGTCCGAGGAGAACCGCTCGAACAGCGACACCCCGCGCACGCTGTTCCCGTGGGGGTCCAGTCGTGGCGAGAACGTGGCGATGCCGATCTGGCCGGGGAGCGCGCCGATCAGACCCCCGGCCACGCCGCTCTTCGCCGGGATGCCGACCTGGGTCGCCCAGTCCCCGGCCGCGTCGTACATTCCGCAGGTGGACATGACGCTCAGTACCTGACGCACCACCGGTTCGCTGACCACGCGCTCGCCGGAGAGGGGGTTCACGCCCCGATGGGCCAGCGTGGCGGCCATCATGGCCAGATCTCGCGCGGTGACGAGCACGGAGCACTGGCGGGTGTAGCCCTCGACGACGACCCTGGGGTCTTCGATGAGGATGTCATAGCCGCGCAGCATGTACGCGATGGCGAGGTTGCGGTGCGCGTGCTCCATCTCCGACACGCACACCCTCTCGTCCACCCGCAGCCCGCGACCGGCGAACGCCGACAGGCCGCGGACCACGCGCTCCACGCGCTCCTGCGGATCCATGCCCGCAGGGCCAGCCAGCGAGTGGGTGGTGATCGCACCTGCGTTGATCATCGGATTGAAGGGGCGCCCGGTGTCGCTTTCGAGGGAGATCCGGTTGAACGCCTCTCCCGACGGCTCGACGCCGACCTTGGCGAGCACGGGGTCGAAGCCCCGGTCCGTCAGGGCCAGTGCGTACACGAACGGCTTGGAGATCGACTGGATGGTGAACTCGGTGTCGATGTCGCCGGCGCCGTAGACCTCGCCGTCGACGGTGGCGAAGACCGCCCCGAGGAGCTCCGGGTCCGCCGTCGCGAGCTCGGGGATGTAGTCCGCCGGTTCTCCGGAGGTGTCCGACTCGACGTCCCCGAGGGCCTCGGCCAGGTAGTCCGGGATGACCGACTGCATGCGTCCACCTCCATGCCTTTGGGCCGAACGTGCTGTGACGCGCGCTGGGGGCCGCCGTGGTGCCCGTGGGGCGGCGCGCCACGGGCGGCCGGTGACCCGTGGCGGTCCTTCACGTTCGACGTTTCGGCCGGTGTGCTGTTGTTCCCTGCGATGACGTACCCCGTGTGGGCGTCCCGTACGGGATGCTGAGATCGACGTCGACGCATGCTCCTGATCCGAGCATTCACCAGCTGAATCCGTGTCGCACGCCGAGCGGCCAGCCGCCGGCCCCGCCACCTTCAGCTCGACGCCCCTCAGCCTCGGCTCGTGCGCACATCGCCGACCCGCCCCGCCGGGCCACCCGGAACCTGCTCGACCGGTTGGCCGGCGAGCCTGCCGACCCGGGACCACCGGCAGTCCGGCCGTTGGGCTGAGAACTGCTGCCATGCGGTGCGGGGTGCCGGCCGTGGCTGCGATCGAGTGCTCGGCCGTCCCGGCGAACGTCTCGGCGCAGTCGCCGTCCTGGCGGAGCAATGCAGTGTCGCCGGCCACCGCGGCCAGCTGGGTCCGCAGTCGGTCGACCTCCTCCGTGCTCACAACCGGCGCCACGCCCTCCAACACGGCCCCGCACCTGCGCACGGCCTCGGAGTCTGGTCACGGGGCTGCTGGGCGACCGGACGGGCCAGCGCGCGGTCCACGGCGGAACTGAGACGGTCCGGTAGGGGTCGGCCCGGTGGCGGTCGGTGCGGTACCGAGCCGGCCGGTCCGGGACGAGGAGCCACAGGCGCTTGTCAGTTCAACGGTCTCCCTCGTGCGACCCGGCACGGTGAGGTGCGAGTCGATGGAGTCATGTGCGGAGTCGGGCGAGAAGCGAGACAGGAGGTGGTCCTTCGACCTTAGCGCTCTTGCCCCCCTGTGGCGAACGCTGTCTGAACGGGCCGAGTCGATGGACCTGGACACCGTGAACAAAGTCGTGCGGCTCGCTAGCGTGGGTGAGGTCGAAACCCTGGGGAACCGCTCGGGAAGGGACAGGCCGTGAGTGGATTGATGCGGGGCAAGGTCGTGCTGGTGACCGGTGCGGCCCGTGGGCAGGGCCGGGAACACGTCGTCCGGATGGCGGTCGAGGGCGCCGACGTGATCGCCCTCGACCTATGCGCCGCGTTGCCCGGCGGCGTGGCCTACGCCTCGTCCGAGCCGACCGACCTCGATGCGACCGTATCCCTGGCGGAGGAGTCAGGACAGCGGGTGATACCCCTGATCGCCGACGTCCGCGACCTGGCCGGTGTGCGCGAAGCCGTCGACGGCGCCGTGGAGAAACTCGGGCGGCTCGACGCCGTGGTGGCCAACGCGGGCATCTGCATGCCCCGGGCCTGGGACGAGGTCACCGAGGACATCTTCCGCGACACCATGGACGTCAACGTCACCGGAACGTGGAACACCGTGATGGCCACCGCACCCCATCTAGTGACGGCGGGCGGCGGCTCCATCGTGTTGATGAGTTCGTCGGCCGGTCTGAAGGTGCAGCCGTTCATGATTCCGTACACGACCAGCAAGTTCGCGGTACGCGGCATGGCGAAGGCATTCGCCGCCGAACTCGCACGGTTCGGGATCCGGGTGAACAGCGTGCACCCGACCGGAGTCGACACCGCGATGGGTAGCCGTGCCATGCTCACCCAGGTCGCCAAGGCGAGCATGGCCGATCCGCGGCTGCGCGGCATGCTGGTCAACATGCAGCCAGTGGACGGGATTTCGGTCGAGGACGTGGCGAACGCGGTGCTGTTCCTGGTCTCTGATGCCTCCCGCCACGTCACTGCGCACGCCATGGCCGTCGACGCCGGGGTCAGTGAATTCTGAGAAGCGGAGGTCGGTCAGCCTCGGATCGACGGCACCAGGCTCTCGATGGTGCTCCGCAGGCGGGTGCGCAACTCCTCGGGACTGGTGATGTGCAGGGTGGGCATGCCGAGGTTTCGAGCGGCCGCGACGACGGTCGCGCGGTCGTCGACCATCAGTGCCTCGTGCGGATCGGCACCGCAGCGGCCCAGTGCCTCGGCGAAGTACTCGGCGGAAGGCTTGACCTGGCCCACGCGCCACGACGAGCACAGGTGGTCGAAGAGCTCGTAGTGGCCGTGGTGACGGTCCTTCAGATGATCCCACTGCTCGGCCTCGTTGTTGGCCAGGACCAGGGTGAGCTCCGGGCGATCGCGGGACACCTCGTTCAGTGCTACGACGTTGGAGCCGTAGCAGCGCACATGAGAGGCGTACAGGCGGTCCACCCACTCGTCGTCGTAGGACTCCACGACGGGGCTGCCCGCCTCCTCCAGGAGGCCACGCAGCACATCGTGCGCGTCGCAGGCGCCGCTCTCGTAGGCATGGGCCGACGACAGCACGGCGGCCAACAGACGGCTTTCGTCGACGGCGTAGCGGCGTGCGATGTCCGGGAGGAAGGAGGTCTCCTCGTTGATGTTGTTGAACAGAATTCCCCCTGCGTCGACCAGGAGTACTCGAATCATTTCGTCAACCCCGTCTCGGTGGGCTTCGGACGCTGTATATACGGTTTCGGTCAACACGTCATTCTTGGAGCTGAGCGATGACGCTCTACCATGATCTCGTCGGACGGGCCTGGGATTCCGGAACCCGGAGGTGGTCGTTCTCGGACACATTCCTGTATGCCCTCGGAGTGGGCGCGGGTGGCGATGATCCTTGCCATGAACTGGAGTTCACCACGGAGAATTCCGGGGGAGTCGCGCCCTCGGTACTGCCAACGTTCGCCGCCACCTTGCCCTCCCGGCGGGCCGAGCCCGTTCTGGGGGACTTCGACGTAGTGCAACTGTTCCACACCCAGCAGTCCCTGACGCTGCACGGACCGCTCCCCGCGGACGGGTCCGCGGCCACGACCTCGCGGCTGACCGCGCTGTGGGACCGGGGCAACAGCGCGCTCGCGGTGTTGGAGTCCTCCTGTGTGGACCCCACGACGGGCCGGCCGCTCGCCGAGGTACGCACCGGACTCACCATCAGGCGCGAGGGCGGCTTCGGCGGAGAGCCGGGCGAGGACGAGCCGTGGGAGCGCCCGCAAGGGGCGCCTGACCACACCGTCGACTACCGGACCGCTCCCAACCAGGCTCTGCTGTACCGGCTCAGCGGTGACCCGAACCCGCTGCACTACGATCCCGCGATCGCCGCACGTCTGGGCTTCCGCAGACCGCTGTTGCACGGGCTCTGCACCTTCGGCTTCGCCGGCCGGGCGCTGCTGCACAAGCTCTGCGGAGGCGACCCGGCTCGGTTCGGGACGATGTCGTCGCTCTTCACCTCGCCCGTGTTTCCGGGACAGGAACTCACCGTGCGGATCTGGGAGCGCGGGGAACGGGCGCTCTTCGAGGTGCGGTCGCAGGGCAGGATCGTGGTGGACCGGGGCGTCTTCGCCCTGCGGGGGACCGGTCCGGCAGCAGAGTGAGTCGGAGGGCATTCCCGCAGGTCATTGACCACGCGGACGCTCGTCCGTCGTCGGCGAAGCGTCGGCGTACCAGCGGACCGTGCTCCGGATGCCCTCCGCCAGCCCGATCCGCTGCTTCCAGCCCGTGGCCAGTAGCCGTGAGACATCGAGCAGCTTGCGCGGGGTCCCGTCCGGTTTGCTCGCGTCCCAGGTGATCCGGCCGGCGAAGCCGGTCGCCTCCGCCACGAGGACGACGAGGTCCGCGATCGTGAGGTCCTCGCCGACGCCGATGTTGACCGGTGAGGGGTCGTCGTAGTGCGCGAGCAAGTGCAGACACGCCGCCGCCAGGTCGTCGGCGTGGATGAACTCGCGCCGTGGCGCCCCGGTGCCCCAGACGATGACCTCCTCGGCGCCCGAGCGCACCGCCTCGTGGAAGCGGCGGACCAGCGCGGGCAGAACGTGCGAGCGGGTGGGGTGGAAGTTGTCGCCGGGGCCGTACACATTGGTCGGCATGACGGAGATCCATCGGCGGCCGTACTGCCTGCGGTAGGACTGCACCGCGACCACCCCCGCGATCTTCGCGATGGCGTACGCCACGTTGGTCTCCTCCAACGGACCGGTGAGCAGGGCGGATTCCGGGATGGGCTGGGGGCTGTGCTTGGGGTAGATGCAGGAGGAGCCGAGGAAGAGCAGTCGGTCCACGTCCGCTGCGTGGGCCGCCGCGAACAGGTTGGTTTGGATCCGGAGGTTGTCATCGAGGAACTCCACCGGCTCGGCGTCGTTGGCGGCGATGCCGCCGACGCGCGCGGCCGCGTCGATCACCACGGCGGGGCGGAGGGAGGTGAGGTAGCCGAAGGTCGCCCGAGCGTCCGTGAGGTCCACGTCCGAGGAGCGGATGCCGACTGCGGAGGTGAATCCCTCGGCTCGCAGGCGGCGCATGACGGCGGAGCCCACGAGGCCGGAGGAGCCCGCCACGAGCACCGTCGCGGAGCGGTCGAGGGTGGGGAGGGGCACGGGCATGGGCCTTCTCATCCTAGGTCGGCGGAAGCGATGCGGTCGTCGGACGGGAGCTCAAGGCCCCGGCAGTGCAGCGCCCCCAGCAGACGCAGCAGCGATACGGACTCGCGAGTGCCCCGCTGGCCCGAGGCGATGACGAGCGGATCGTGGACCCCCGCGGCCTGCAGGGTCTCGCGGATCGGAGTGATCAGGACCGGGTGCGGACCGATCTCCACATAGGCCCGGATGCCTCGGCGGGCCAGTGTCGACACCGCCTGGGTGAAGCGGACCGGCTGGCGTAGGTTGCGCGCCCAGTAGTCGGCACCGCCCAGCCCGGCCGGGTCGCGGTCCGCGTCGACCGTCGAGATCCAGGGGACACACGGTGTCGCAGGAGTGAGACCGGCGAGTTCGGCGCGGAGCTGGGGCAGCACGCCGTCGACGAACGGGCTGTGAGACGCCGCGTTGATGCGGATCAGCCGGCACCGCACCCCCTCGGCCTCCAGCGCACCCACCAGTGCCCGTGTCGCCTCGTTCTCGCCGGTCACCACGGTCTGCCTCGGTGCGCTGTGAGCGGCGACCACCACTGTCCCGGGGATCTGCTCGCACCGACGTGCGACGGTGTGCCGGTCGAGGTTGACCGTGGCCATCGCTCCGCCGCCCGCCGCCTTCGCGAGGAGCCCAGAGCGCACGGTCACAACTCGCGCCGCCTCTTCAAGGGTGAGGGCACCGGCGACGTGGGCGGCGGCGACTTCGCCGAGACTGTGTCCGACGACCGCCTCCGGCCGCAGGCCGAGCGACCGTAGCCACTCGGCGGTCGCCACCTGGACGGCGAAGATGAGTGGCTGCGTGGTGTCCGGCGGGCCGAAATCGCCGTCCGCCGCGTTCGTCAGCGGTTCGATCACTCCGTTGGGCAGCAGGGCGTCGAGTGTCGTCAGTACGGTAGCGGCCTCCGGTGACCAGCCGAGCAGGGCGCGGCCCATGCCGGGCCACTGGCTGCCGTGGCCGCCGAAGCACCAGGCAACCCGGGAGGCGGCACCGTCGGCGCGCCCTGCCGTCCAACGCGCACTGGCCAGTCCCTCGGCGAAGAACGACAGCCCCTCGATCAGGCCCGCCGGGTCCGCCGCCGCGACGGCCAGGCGTTCCACGTCTCCGCTCGTACGGGGCTGCACCGCTTCGGGCCGTGCCCCATCGACGAGTAATGCGGCTGCTGTTCGGGCGGTATCGGCCAAAGCGGCCGGGTCGGTGGCGGAAAACGTCAGCAACCACGGCGGGGAAGGTGGCATCACATCGATGAGGGGCACACAAACTCCTTGGTTACCCATAAGGGGATCGGACAGGTCGGCGGTAGTTGTACGATCGCTGGCCTGGCAATATTGGACCGTCCTGCAGACCGTTGGCCGACAACTCGATAAAGGAGCAGAGGAAGCATGCCGGAAACCTCCTTCCAGGGCCAGATTGTTGACACCGAACCCGCCTCCGACGTATTTCTCGTCATCGGCATCCCCGGGTCCGGGAAGAGTTCGGTGTCGGCGGCGCTGGCCCGCCGTTTCCCCCTCGGCGCGCACATCGAGGGCGACCACCTCCAGGACCTCATCGTCGCGGGCGGACATCTGCCCTCGCCGGAGGAGGACCTGGAAGCGGACCGTCAACTGTTGCTGCGAGCCCGCAACGCGTCGGTCCTGGCGCGCAGTTTCCACGCCGCCGGTGTCGTGCCGGTCATCGACGACGTGGTGGTGCGGCGGGCGCATCTGGATTTCTACTTGGCGGAGTTGGAGGACCTGCCGCTGCGGCTGATCGTGCTCGCCCCGGCGGCGGACGTCGTCTCCCGCCGGGTCGCCGAGCGGGACAAGGTCCTGGCGGACGACTGGTCCTTCCTCGATGACGCGCTGCGCAGCGAACTCGACGGTGCCGGAACGTGGTTCGACAGTTCTGACCTGACCTTGGAGGAGACGGTCGACGCCGTTCTGGCGAAGGACTGAGCGGCAGGTGAACGCGTCTGGCGCGGGCGGTTCCGGGAGGGGCCGCGCCGGACGCGTTGTGCTCAGCCTCCGTCGACGCGGCGCACCGCGGCCAGCCAGGTGCGCATGAGGTAGGCGCTGCGGTGCAGGAACGCCCTCGCCTCCGGCGACCAGGCTCGCCCGCTCGCCTGCTCGGCGAAGTCCTCCAGACCGTGGCTGAGCGAGGCATAGGCTTCGCGGTAGTCACCGCCCTGGAGCTTGAACTCGGTCAGCCAGGCGAGGAGTTCGTCCATGAACCGGATCGCGGGCAGTTCGATGGCGAGGTCGTTGAGCAGATCGTGTTCGTTGCGCTCGTGGTTGACGAGGGGGCCGCCGAATCGGACTGAATGGCCGAGGTGCTTGGCGCAGGCGGTGACGAAGTACCCGCTGAAGATGTCACCGAAGCGCTCGACCGCGGCCCCGCCGATCGGCTGGCCCATCCGCAGGAAGTAGTAGGCGGGTAGGGCGTCGCGGTGCACGGCGGTGTTCTGCGAGTTGACCGGGCACCAGGTGTCCCGGGCCAGTACGACGGGCTGCCCGTCGTAGGCGGTCACCCGGGGCCGGACCGCGAGTCGGGTCACCGCGTCCACGTCGGGGTCGTCCAGCCACAGGCCGGCGTTGACGCGCACGTCGGACACTTCCTCGGTGCTGGTGACCTCGGTCGTTGCTTCCCTAGGTCCGTAGGGGAAGCCGCGCGGGAAGACCCGGCAGGGGCTCACTTCCAGTAGGTCGCACGCGTTGAACCAGCCGTTGCCGGCCGACACCGTGCGGTGTAGCGCCGGGCCTTGCAGCACCACGCGGTGCTCGTCTAGGAAGGGCCTGTCGATCGGCAGGTTGTCGTCGTCCATGGAGACCGCCATCGCGCTGCCGTGGAGATAGGACAGCAGGTAGCCGATGTTGCGGCGGTTGTCGGAGTCGTACGGGATCAGATCGGGGACACCGAGTGCGGAGAGCAGTCGGTCCTGCTCCGCCACGTCGGGGGAGAGGACGGTGGCGCCTCGGCCACGGGCCTTCTCGCAGGCTTCGTAGAACGACCTGGGGGTCTTCCGGTCGGGTATGACGACGAGCCGGGCGCCCGTCTCGGCCAGGGTGTCGGCGTAGTGCTCCAGGAACGACCCGGAACCGATGGTTGTGATGACGATGTCGGTCGTCTCAGACATGTGGTCACTCCACGGTAGGAATGTCCCGCCAGTACCGCAGTTGGGAGCAGGCGGCGATGAGCGGGGCACTGAGCCAGAGGAACATCACGACGGCCAGCCCGACCCTGGGGCCGAAGAGAGTGCCCAGCCCCCCACCGAGGAGGCCGCCGAAGAAGAGCATGCCGCGGCTGATGAACCGGACGCAGGCGACGGTCCGTTGCAGGAGCTCGGGTGGCGTGAGCAGTTGCACGAGGGTGGCCTGGCCGACCGTGAACACGGAGAAGCCGGCGTGGCAGAGCAAGGCACCAACCAAGAAGAGCAGGAGCCCGGATCCCGGTTGGGCCAGCGGCAGCAGCAGTCCTGCGGGTGCGAGGACGGCGGCCGGGATCCACACCGTTCGGGCCGTGCCGAGGCGGCGACTGATGTGGCCCGCGCTGAACGCGCCGATCAGTCCGCCGATGCCCACCGACCCGAGCAGCATCCCGAGGGTGCCTGGGGCGACTCCGACGTCGTGGGCCAGGAAGATGATGACGAGGGCCTCGTACGCGGCGAAGCAGCAGTTGCCGACGGCCGAACCAGTGATCGAGGCGAGGATGACGGGCCGCCGGGTGATGAAACGCATGGCCTCGGACAACTCGGCCCACATGCCCTTGGCGCCGGACGTCGTGGAGTGGGCCTCGATGCGGGAGCGCATGAGGAGGTTGCAGGTCACGGAGGCGCCGAAGCCCACCGAGTTGAGCAACGGAGCGTGCTCCGGGCCGAGCGCCTGCACCGCGAAACCCGCCAGTGTCGGCCCGAAGGCGAGCGAGACGGCACGGGCGATCTGGAGGCGGATGTTGCCGTAGACCAGTTTGTTCTTCGGCAGCATCCGCGGGGGCATGGACAGGTACACGATCTCGTAGAACACGGTCGCGCAACTGACCAGCACGTTGGACAGGTAGAGGTGCCACAGGGCCAGGTGTCCGGTCGCTGCGAGGATCGGCACCATGGTGACGATCAGCGCACGGCTGAGGTCGGCCAGGAGCAGCATGGTTCTCGGCGGTAGCCGCCCGCTGTACACCCCGGCGGGCAGCGTGAGGATCAGCCAGGGCAGGTACCCCGCCGCCGTGATCAGACCGACCTCGCCTATCGAGGCCCCGAGGGTCTGCGCGGCGAGCAGGGGGAAGGCGACGACCGTCGACATTCCGCACAGCTGGCTGATGCCGCTGCCGATCCAGAGCAGCCGAAAGTCCCGTTCGCGGACGGACTCGGTCGCCAGGGTGACGGGACCGGACATGGCGCGTGCCCCTCCTTCTCGGTCCGCGCGGGTCCCGCTCGGGGAGCCCGCGGTCGGTCACGGGTGTGCTTGTTCGTCGGGGGATGTCAGGGTGACCGGGGCCGGGGACGCAGGGGCGGTGGCGATGAACGCTTCGACCGCGTCGAAGGCGTCCGAGTCGCGGTACTGCTCGGGCGGTGACTTCATGAAGTACGAGGACGGCGCGAGGAGCGGCCCGCCGATGCCCCGGTCGAGGGCGATCTTGGCCGCACGCACAGCATCGATGATGACGCCCGCGGAGTTCGGTGAGTCCCACACTTCGAGCTTGTACTCCAGGGACAGCGGCACGTCGGCGAAGCCGCGCCCTTCGAGGCGCACGTAGGCCCACTTGCGGTCGTCGAGCCACGGCACGTGGTCCGATGGGCCGATGTGCACGTCGTCCTTCCCCAGGGTGTGGTCGATCTGCGAGGTTACCGCCTGGGTCTTGGATGTCTTCTTCGACACCAGCCGTTTGCGCTCGAGCATGTTGCGGAAGTCCATGTTGCCGCCCACGTTGAGCTGCATGGTGCGTTCGAGGTGGACACCGCGGTCCTCGAAGAGGCGGGCCAGGACACGGTGCGTGATGGTGGCGCCGACCTGCGACTTGATGTCGTCGCCGATGATCGGCACCCCGGCTTCGGTGAACTTCGCCGCCCAGCGGGGATCGGAGGCGATGAAGACCGGAAGCGCATTGATGAAGGCCGCGCCGGCGTCCAGGGCGCACTGGGCGTAGAACCGGTCGGCCTCCTCGCTGCCGACGGGCAGGTAGGAGATCAGGACTTCGGCCCCGGAGTCGCGCAGTACGGCGACGACATCGGCCGGGTCTTCGGGAGACTCCCTGATGGTCTCGCGGTAGTAGTGGCCGAGTCCGTCCAGGGAGGGCCCGCGCCGCACCGTGACGCCGGTCGGTGGGACGTCGCAGATGTGAACGGTGTTGTTCTCCGACTGGGTGATGGCGGCGGAGAGGTCCTGGCCGACCTTCTTGGCGTCCACGTCGAACGCGGCGACGAACTCGAGGTCGCGCACGTGGTAGCCGCCGAACTCGACGTGCATCAGGCCGGGGACGCGCTGTGCGGGGTCCGCATCGGCGTAGTAGTGCACTCCCTGCACCAGCGAGGCGGCGCAGTTGCCGATGCCGGCGATGGCTACACGGATCTTGCCCATGGCTTTCCCTTCACGGACGCATCAAGGATCACTGGTCATCGGTCGATCGGGGTCGTTCACCTGAGTGCCGCGGATCAGAGCGTCACCGGCACGGAACCCGCCCTGGCCGAGCGTTCCGCTGCCAGGGCACAGCGCAGCGCTTCGTGCGAGTCGCGCCAGCCGCCCGCCGTAGCGGTGGCGGGGCCTCCTGCGGCCTCGGCCAGGAACGCCCGCACCTGTTCGCGGTAGGCGGTGGTGAATCGGTCCCAGTAGCCACGGAACCGCGCGGTCGGGACACTGCCCGCTCCCGGTGGCTGCGCGCCGGTCAACCCGGCCTCCAGATTGCCGCTCTCGCCCAGCACTTCGGCTCGCACGTCGTAACCCACCGGCTGCCACCGGCCCGCCGAGAGGACGGCGAGCGCGCCGTCGTCGAGACGGACCGCCGCCGTGACCGTGTCGAAGTCGCCGATCTCCGCGAGGCCCGCGCCGGACAATGCCGCGCCGTCCGCGACGACCTGGACGATACGGCGCCCGGTGAGCCAGCGCACCATGTCGAAGTCGTGCAGCATGAGGTCGGTGAAGATCGAGCCGCTCTCGCGCAGCCGCGCCAGGGGCGGCATCGACACGTCGTGCGAGACCAGGCGGAGCAAGTGCACCCGTCCCAGTTCCCCGCCCGCCGTACGGGCCTGTAGATCGGCGAATCCCGGGTCGAAGTGGCGTTGGAAGCCCACCCACAGTGGCACCCCGAGCTCCTCTGCACGGGTGCCCAGCGCCTCGGTCCTGGCGAGGTCGACGGCGAGGGGTTTCTCGCACAGGGTCGGCACCCCGGCCTCGATCAGCGCGTCCACCAGCTCCGGATGGCTCGTGGTGGCGGCCGTGACCAGCGCCGCGTCGCAGCCTTCGGCGAGCAGTTCCTCGACCGACTCGGCGACGGTCCGTGCGGCCGCACCCCGGGCGAGCTTCTCGGCGCGAGCGCGGTCCGCGTCCACGCAGACCACCTTGTGGGGGCCCAGCGCGTCGAGGTGCTCGGCGTACATCGTGCCGATGTGACCGCAGCCCACGAGTCCCACGACCGCTCCCGCGCTCATCGGCGCTCCTCCCCTGCACTGGAGGAGGCGGAGTGGGCCAGGGCCACCAGGTCCGTCGTCGCGCGGCACTCGCGCAGTCGGGCGCCCCAGTGCGCGGCCTGCTGGGTGTAGGCAGCATCGCCGAGCACCTCGGCGATGCCCTTGCGGATGTCGTCCACGCCTACGCATGGCTGGCCGGACGGGCCGGAGTAGCGGTCGCTGAAGGTCAGCCGACCGTAGGGGTTGGTCGCACTGGTCCGGAGCAGGACGCCGGAGCCGGTCTCCTCGACCAACTGCCGCCCGTTCATCTCCTGTTCGGACATGTAGGGCATCACGACCTGCGGTTTGCCGTGCAGCAGAGTGGCGAGGACCGTGGCCGAGCCTCCGTGGTCGACCACCACGTCCGCCCACTCCAGTGGGGTGTCCAGGCCGGTGAAGCCCGTCAGTACGGCGTTTCCGGGTACGTTCAGGTCGCCCTCGAAGGCGAATCCGCTGGACACGTACACGCTCCACGGCTGGTCGGCACAGGCGTCCAGCACGTTCTGCAGTGCCGGACGGCCCACCGTGCCGCCGCTGCCGATGGTGACGTAGACCCTGGGCCGGTCGGTGCGCGGCGGAGCGGGTGCGCCGGAGTGCACCGGAGGGTTCCAGTACATCGGTCCGACGAAGTGCAGCGCGCCCCGGTGCGGCGGCCCGTCGACCGGTTCCAGGGCGGCCAGGCTGGACACGAGGGTGACGTCGCCCCACAGCAGGTGCTCGGCGCGGGTCACCCGGCCCAGCCCCAGCTCGCGCGAGAGCCGGTCCCACACCGGCAGGCTCGACGGATGCGGCAGCAGGTCGCGCGGCGCGACCGTGGACCACGGCATCCAGCCGTTGGCCCGGGGCGTGATGAAGTCGGCGTCCGCGAGGGAGACCACGGGGAGGCCGGCGGCCCGGGCGGCCAGGGCCGCGGTGGGACACATGTCGATGACGACGAGGGTCGGTCGGTACGCCTCGATCAGCCGGGCGTCGGCGGCGAACCGGCGCTGGACCCGCTCGACGCGGTGATAGGTCGCGGCCACCGCGAAGACGCGCTCCACGTCCGCGAAGGGCAAGTACGGCGGCATCGGATGCCGGTCGGGCGGGCGCGGCGCCTCGGGTGCGGAGTCCAGGAGCGGGAAAGCCGCTTCGCGCACCATTGCGTTGATGCCGCAGTCCGCGAACGCCACCTCGTCACCCGCCTCGGCCAGCACCGAGGCCAGGGCGAGACAGCGGCCGGTGTACGCCGCACCGCCGCCCCAGCCCCAGGGGAAGAACAACACTCGCTCGGTCACGCGTCCTCCTGTTCGTCAGTCGCCTTCATGCCGTCAACCCGCCGTCCACCGCAATCACTTGTCCCGTGACGTAGGACGCCGGAGGCGAACAGAGGAAGGCCACCACGGAGGCGATCTCGTCGACCCGGCCCGCCCGACCGAGTGGGGTGCGCTTGAGTACGCCGTCCAGCGCCTTCGCGTGCAGATGCTGGTGGGCGGGGGTCTCCGCGATCAGCCCAGGGGCCACACAGTTGCAGGTGATCCCGTACCGCCCGTACTCCCGGGCGGTCGTCCAGGCCAGCCCGTGCAGGCCGGACTTGGTGGCCGCGTACGCTGCCTGGCCAGGTTGTCCGCGCAGGCCCGCCACCGACGAGACGAGGACGATCCTCCCGCCTCTGTGCCGTGTCATGGCCTTCACTCCGGCTTTCAGACAGCGGAAGGCGCCGCTCAGATTGACCGCAAGCTGGTCATGCCACTCGTCCTCGGCGATGTTCAGGAGCAGCCGGTCGTGGTGGACCCCGGCGTTGATCACCAGCGCGTCGAGCCGGCCGAACTCCTGTACGACCTTCGTCACCAGGTGCTCGCCGCTACGAGGGCGGGACAAGTCGGCGGTCAGGCTGAGCGCAGCCGCACCCGCCGCGCGCAGATCGCCGACAGCCGCCGCCGCGGCCTCCTCGTTGCGGTGCGCGTGCACCCCCACCGCGTACCCCGCCAGGGACAGGGACCGGGCGATCGCCCGGCCCAGAGGTCCCGAGCCCCCGGTCACCAGGGCCACCGGCGCGCTCATGACGCCGCTTCCTCGGGGACGGGGAAGCAGGTGCTCTGGATCCGCCCGAAGCGTTCGCGCAGTCGGTCGGCCGCGCCGGGCTCGGCCGGCCCCTCCTGCCCGCCCGCGTCGACCAGGGCGCCGCGCAGCCGGTCGAGCGCGGTGCGCAGTGGCCGTCCCAACTCCAGGACGCGGGGGTACACCGCGAGCGGGTCTGGCTTCTCGTGCGCCGCGATCAGCGCGATGCCGAGACGCTTGGCGTGCACCCGGGCGTCGAGTGCGGCTTGCCGCACGGCCGCCAACTCCGCTGGCAGGGCAAGGGGCTGACCGGAGGCCGGAGCCACGGCCAGCGCGTTGGCGTAGATGAACAGCTGGGGCTGGATGTCGCCCAGGACCAGGACGTGCAGGGCCCTGGCTGACACCGCGCCGAGCCCGGCCACGGCGAGTTCGTCGAGGAGAGTGCCGAGGGCGTCCGCGCCCACGGAGAGCAGTGCGGTGTCGCGGTGCAGCCGCTCGGCGAAGTACTCCTGCGGGTCGCGGTGGTCCGGGGCGCCGGTGACCGTGACCGTGCCCACCCAGGTGAACAGGGCTCCCAAGGCGGGCGTCAGCGTCCAGTGCCGTCGGAAGCCGTCAGCCGGATCGGCGTCGGTGTCCAGGACGGTCAAGACGCCGTCGGGCGGCGCCCAATCGACCGCCAGCACTGCGTGGTCGTGGAAGTGGAAGCGGCCCTCGTACACGTCGCCGGGCAGGTGGAAGCGGTCCGGCAGTACCATGACCGGCTCGCCCGCGCCGACCCGCTCCAGGACGAACGGCACGTTGCGGCTGCCGTCGTCGAACTCGGTGCGGTAGGCCACCCGGCAGCCGTCGAAGTCGTTCGCCAGATCGCGGCCCACCGGGTCGAGCGGACCATTGAGCGCGCGGGCGACCGCCAGCGGGTCCAGGCCCCGGAAGCGCAGCACGGACTCGATGCAGCGCAGGACGCAGTTGAGCCCGTCCAGCGCCCGGTCTTGCCACCCCAGCGCCCCCAGCCGGTGGAACCGCGGGGCCGTCGTGGCGGTCACCTCTGCTCTCGCCCTGCGGTCCGCGCACGGGCCACCAAGGTGTCGGCCAGGTGCCCCAGGTTGTGGAAGGCGGTGCCGTCGGTCTCCTCCCCGCTGTAGGGAACACCCCACTTCTCCTCGAAGCGGGAGAGGACCACGATCAGGTCGAGCGAGTCCATCCCCATCTCCTCCAGGGTGGTGTTCTCGTCGAGTCGGTCCGGTAGATGGGGGCGTTCGGCGAGGACCGCCGTGATGAGCTCCAGGACGTCCTCGCGGTCGATCGGCTGTGCGTCGGCACTGTTGGTCATGCTGTTCTCTCCTTGTCGCCGTGGTAGATCGGTGGGTAGTGGGGCGCGGTGCGTCAGATCTCCTCCTCCATCAGCAGCCCCCGGCGGATCTTGCCGCTGCCCGTGCGGGGCAGCCGGTCGAGCCTGCGGATCACCGAGGGGACCTTCACCGTCATCAGGAGTTCGCCCGCCCGGCGGCGCAGCACCGCCGCGTCGAACCCTGCGGCCTCGGCCTCGACGAAGGCCCACACCTGGTTCTCTCCCGAGGGCCCGGGCCGGCCGACCACGACGCAGTCGTCAACTCCGGGCAGGGTGCGCAGGACGTTCTCCACCTCCAGGGGGGAGACCTTGTTGCCGCCGATGTTGATGACCAGGTCGCTGCGGCCGGTCAGCCGCAGCCCGTGGTCGTCGAGCACCCCGAGGTCACCGGTGGCGACCCAGCCCTGGTCGTCGGCGAGCGGTACAGCCCTTCCCTCCTCCATCCGTACGGGCGACAGGCCGGGGAAGCGTGCGAGCACCGGACCGGGACCGTCCCCGCCCGCCTTGAGCTCAACGCCGGGCAACGGCTGTCCGACGCTGCCGCCGCCTCCGGCGGGGTGCAGGGTGAGCTGGCCGAGTTCGGAGTTGCCGTAGTGGTCGTAGACGGCGATGTCCGCGTCGTGCCAGGCGGCGACCGCCTGGGCCGGGAGAACTTCGCCCGCGCTGACGCACCGCTGCCAGGAGCAGACCCGCGGCACCCCGCTCCGACCCCACCAGTCCAGGACCAGGGGGACGCTCTGCAGGACGCTGGGTCGGTGGCGCGCGACGAGGGCCGCGGCCCGCGCAGGGGTGAGCAGCCCGGACGGGACCACCTGGCATGCCCCTGCCGATAGCACGGCCAGGGTGCCCGCCTCGATCGCGTAACTGTGCCCGAGCGGGCTGGTGGTGAGCACGACGTCGTCGGCTTCGATGCCGAGCCCCCGCGCGAAGACGGCCGAGTTGTGCAGGGTGCCGGACCACTCGCGGCAGATCACCTTCGGACGGCCGCTGGTGCCCGAGCTCGTGACCGCGAAGGCGGGCTCGTGCGGGCCGGACCCGGGCGGCCGTAGCCGGGCTGCCCCCGAGGCGTCCAGGCTGAGCTCGGCGCCGAAGTCGGCCAGTGCGGCCGAACGCTCGGCCGCGCCCGCACGGTCCTGGAGCACGAGCAAGGACGCGTGCAGGGAGGTCGCGGCGGCGAAGTCGACCACCGAGTCCAGCGACGCCGTCAACACGACGCCGGTCCGGGTCCCGGCGCCGACGCCCGCCGACCGCAGCTCCCGCACCCGAGCGGTGACTTCGCGCTCCAGTTCCGCGTACGTCACCGAGCGCCGCTGGTCCACCAGGGCCGGGCGGTCGCCGCGCCCGGCCCGCCGGTGGCCCGCGAGGACGTCCACCAGTGTGTCGTCCACGGTCATCCCTCCCTGTGCGCGGTGCAGCGGTAGCCGTGCCGGTGCCCGGCCACCGTTACGGTCGTCGTGGCGGGTGCGCCGTCGTCGGTGAGGAGTGCGGCCAGTTCGGTGAGGGGAGCGGTGGCGCGCGGGTCGGCCGATGGCTTCGGCGGCGGGCAGGTCTGGACGGGGCCGAGCCGGGCGAGGGCGCGGGCGCCCCGCTCACGGGCCCCGGCAGCCGCCTCCACGACGAGGAACGCCGCCCAGCCGGTGACCGGCTCGCCGCCTCGGGCGCGCGCGGCGGCAGGGCTGAGCATCTCGTACGCGCCGCACAGCACCGGGCTGTCGCCCGCGAGGCTGAGCCTGCGCTGCGCGAGGAGGAGGGACTGAAGACCCGCGCCCGGTCCCAGCACGGTGGCGCAGTAGCCGCCCAGCCGGTGGCGCAGACAGATCAGCGATGTGACGCCGTGCGCGTTGAAGTAGAGGAAGGACTCGGGCGCCAGTGACGAGCGGGCGTCGGCGTCGAGCCTGGCGCGCATGGTCTCGGCCACGTGTCCCGCCCCGTACACCGAGCCGATGACACAGGCGGTCCCGTCCAGGTTCACACTGCCCGCCCCGGCGAGCGCGCGGCCTGCCAGCTCGGCGATGCGCTCCGGCAGTTCCCGGGTCCACTTGTTGACGTCTTGCCAGCCCTCGGCGCCCGCGGCGTGCGCCTCCCACAGCGCCGCCGTATCCACCTCGCCCGAGGCCACGGCGGTGATCACGACCTGGTCGTCCATCAGGGCCTCCGGAAGACGAGTGCGGTGTTCATGCCGCCCAGGCCACAGGAGACGCTGAGCGCGGTACGCAGGCCGGGCAGCGGTCGCGGAGCGTTCTCTAGGACCAGGTCGAGGTCGGCGCAGATCGGGTCGACCGGTTCGGCGCCCCAGGTCGGGGTGACCGCTTCGTGCACCAGTGACAGCACGCAGGCCATGGCCTCGACGGCACCCGCGCCGCCCTGGAGGTGCCACAGAACGCCCTTGACGCTGTTGACCGGGATCTCGGACAGCCGGGGTCCGAACACCGCGCGCAGGGCCGCGATCTCGGCGGTGTCGCCCCGTCGGGTGCCCGGCCCGTGGGTGTTGACGAAGTCGACGTCCTCGGGAGAGAGCCGCGCGTCGGCCAGGGCGAGGCGTATGGCGAGCTCGATGCCGTCGGCCCCGGGGGCGGCGAGGTGGCCGGTGGCGTTGGTCAGGCCGCAGCCGGCCAGCACGGCCAACGGTGCGGTGCCGCCCGGCCCGGTGCCGTGGAAGGGTTCGAGGCGCAGAACCGCGGCACCCTCGGACACGCCGATGCCCCGTCGCTGAGTGCTGAAGGGCCGACAGCCCTCCGGGCCGAGGGTGCGCAGTGAGTTGAGTCCGAGGAAGGCCAGGTCGGTGACCGCGTCGGCGCCACCGACCACGACCGCGGGCGCCTCGCCGAGGGCCACCAGGTCGCGGGCGACCGCGATGGCGGCGGCGCCCGAGGCGGAGGCGTTGGCGATGGTCAGGGCCTCGCCGCCGAGCCCCGTCCGTTCTGCGCATGCCCCGGCCAGGTCGCCGGTGAAGTACCCGGGCCTGGGCGGCACCACACCGGGGTCGGTGGTGCCCAGGACGAGGGCGACGCGCTGGCGGTCGATTCCGTCGAGCGCTTCGCGCACGGCCGTCTCAGCGAGGTCGAGGGCCCGCCAGACGCCGTCCCCGCCGCTGTGCCCCGGCACCCGGCCCGCCGCCTTCAGGGTGGCCCCGGTCGCGTCGAAGGCGGTGACGGGCGGGCGGTGGGCCTCTCCGGTGGCCAGCGCCTCCCACAGTGCGGGCACGCCCACACCGCCCGGGCTGCACACCCCGAGACCGGTGACGGCGACTTCGGCGCGGGTGCCGCTCATCGGTACTCTCCCCGGGTCAGCGCGGTGGCCAGCGAGCTGATGCTCGCCGACTCCAGCACCGCGTCATCGGGCAGAGTCACACCCAACTCCACCTCCAACTGGCCTACGACAGCGATGAGTTCTACCGAGTCGATTCCGGCGGGCGCGAGCGGCTCGGTGTCGCTGAGCCACGGCAGGCTCGGTTCCTCTCGCAGCTGGTGCGCGAGCTTTGCCCGCACCCGGGCCCGCATCGCCTGCTGGGTGTCCATGCTCATCAGGCCACCTTCGCCACGGCGCGGAACGCCTCGTCGCAGGCCGTCAGGGTGTGGTCGAGGTCCGCCTCTGTGGTGGCGGCGCAGATGAACCAGTGGTGGGTCGGGTGCAGCAGCACACCCCGACGGGTGGTGTTCGTGAAGAACGTGTCCTGCATCAGCCGGGCGCGGACCGGATCGGGGTGGGAGAAGGTGAGGAACGGCATTTGCGGCACGCCACGCACCTGGGCCGGGACACCGTGGCGCTGGATCATCTCCTCCAGACCGCTCTGCAGCCGGACACCCAGGCGTTGGACGTGCTGCAAGGCGGTTCCGTCGGCGAGTCGGTCCATGGTGGCCACCGCCGCCGCCATCGCCACGGTGTTGGAGTAGAACGTGGACGAGATGTGGGTGCGCCCCACCATGGCCATCACGTCGGCCCGGCCGGTCAGTGCGGAGACCGCCCAGCCGTTTGCCATCGCCTTGCTGAAGGTGGCCAGGTCCGCCCGGACGCCGAACAACTCCTGCGCCCCGCCGAGGGCGACCCGGAACCCGGAGCGCATCTCGTCGAAGACCACCAGCGCCCCGTGTTCGTGCGCCAGGTCGACGGCGCCCTGGAGGAATCCGGGCGCGGGGCTGTCGAGTTCGAACGGCATCAACAGCAGGCACGCCACCTCGCCGGGGTGCGCGCGGAAGACCTCGCGCAGGCTCTCCAGGTCGTTGTACCGGAAGGTGTCGACCTGGGTGCGTACCGTGTCGGGAATCCCGCCGGGGCGCTGGGCGGCCCAGTCGTGCCAGCCGTTGTAGCCCCAGCGCACCACGCGGTCGCGCTCGGTGTAGGCGCGGGCGAGGCGGACCGCCGCGCTGGTGGCGTCCGAGCCCGTCTTCAACAGGAACACTCGCTCGGCACCCGGGACGATCTGCACCAACCGCTCGGCGAGCTCGATCTGCGTCCGCTTGCGCAGAGTAATCGAGAAGCCCTCCTCGATCTCGCGCAGGGCGGCCTGGGTCACCGCCGGGTCCGCGTGCCCGAGGATGATCGTGCCGTAGGCCAGGATGTAGTCGAGGTACTCATTGCCGTCGGCGTCCCAGATGCGGGCGCCCTTGGCCCGTTCGCCGTAGACGGGGTAGGCGCCGTCCACCAGCCGGTCCCGCTCGATCACGTAGTCCTTCTCGGACAAGGTGGCGTCCACGAGTCGGCCGCGGGCGAGCAACTTCATGGAATTGTCGAGCCGGAGCGCATCGGAAACGTCGGTCACGGCGTGGTCCCCTCGGTAGCTTGACGTCCTGAGGTGTCGGTCCGGCCCGGCGGCACTGCACGGAGCCGGGCGTTCACCGCGCTGTCCCGGCCTTGCGGGTGCCGCGGACGAGCCTGCCGGGCAGTGCGCCGGTCGCCTCGCCGCCGCGGAAGGTGATCTCGCCCGCGACCATGGTCGCCACGTAGCCGTCGGCCTTCTGGATCAGCCGTCCGCCCCCTGCGGGAAGGTCGTGGACGAACTCGGGAGAGCGCAGAGTGAGTCGGTCGAGGTCGATGATGTTGACGTCCGCCCGGTAGCCGGGGCGCAGCAGGCCCCGGTCGCGCAGCCCGTACAGCCGCGCCGGCTCCCAGGTCTGCTTCCTGACGACGTACTCCAGCGGGAGTCGCTCGCCCCGGCTGCGGTCACGGACCCAGTGGGTGAGCATGGACGTCGGGGTGCTGGCGTCGCAGATGAGCCGGCAGTGCGCGCCGGCGTCGCTGAGGCCGAGTACGGCCTGGGGGTGCAGCAGCATCTCGCGGATCGGGTCGAGGGTGTACTCGGTGTACCCGAGCAGCGGCCGGAAGATCATGCCGCTGGTCTGCTCGGAAGTGAGGAAGTCGTAGATGAGAGCTTCCGGGTCCTGCCCGGCGCGTCGGGCCAGCGCGTGGAAGGACTGGTCCGCGGCCGGTTCGTAGTCGGGTGCGGCCGCGGACATCGGGAAGTGTCGCTCGTAGCCCTGCGGGAACAGCGCGGAGCGCGGGTCGGAGTTCTCCGGCTGCTCGGCGAGGATCCGCTCGCGCAGTGCGGGGTCCCGCATAGCCACGCGCCGCTCGAGCGCGGGCAGATGGGCGATCCTTTTGTAGGAGGGCCGCTTGTGGAAGGGGTGGGTGGAGTCCAGGCTGACGATGACGCTGAACGGGCGCCCGGCCACCTGCGGGTGCAGATCCGCGCCGTCGGCCACCGCGTCCTCGGCGATCTGTAGCAGCTCCCGCCACCCGTCGGGGGCGTTGTCGTTCTGGAACAGCCCGAAGGTGATCGGTCGCCTGACCGCGGCCGAGAGTCGGCGCATCCACTTGATCTCGCCGAGCGGATCGTCGACCTTCTCGCCGCCCGCGCCCAGCGGCACCAGTTGGAACACCCCGGTCCCGGCCTCGCCGAGCACCCCGCCGAGCGCGAACAGTTCGTCCTCCGCGGCGAAGGTGCCGGGCACCGGGACGCCGGTGATGGCAAGGTGGGTGAGGGTGCGCGAGGTGGAGAAGCCGATGGCGCCCGCGTCCAGCCCTTCACGCACCAGTGCGCACATCCGGCGCAGGTCGTCCTCGGTCGGCGCCTCGTTGTCGGCGCCCCGCTCGCCCATCACGTACGCGCGTAGGGCGCCGTGCGGGACCTGCGCGGCCACGTCGAGCACCCGTGGTACGCGCTCCACCGCGTCGAGGTAGTCGGGGAAGCTCTCCCACTCCCAGGTGATGCCCTCGGAGAGCGAGGCGCCGGGGATGTCCTCGACGCCCTCCATCAGGCCGATGAGCCAGTCGTGGCTGCCGGGCCGGGCGGGGGCGAAGCCCACCCCGCAGTTGCCCATGACCACCGAGGTGACTCCGTGCCAGCAGCTCGGGGTGAGTTGGGGGTCCCAGCTCACCTGTCCGTCGAAGTGGGTGTGGATGTCGACGAAGCCGGGGGTGACCAGGTGGCCCTCGGCGTCGATCTCGGTGCGCCCCCGTTCGCTGACCCGTCCGACCTTGGTGATCACGCAGTGATCCACGGCGATGTCGGCGACGCGTGCGGGGATGCCGGACCCGTCGCACACGGATCCGTTGCGGATGATCAGATCATGCATGGCGATGCGGACTCCTCGTGTCGGATGTGTGCCACAGACCGGCCGGCGCGAAGAGCAGGTTCTGGTACTCGTAGTGCTTCTGCGGCCGGTGGGGCACAGGGATGCCGCCGCGCAGTTCCCACGGCTCGTACGCGGCGGCGGTCAGCGTGTCGACCAGCTCGCGGCTGGAGGGCGCGCCGGCCACGTCGAGGTCGCCCACCTCCAGGGAGATGACGGGTCGTTGTGCGTGGAGCAGCTCGTGCATGCCGGCCAGGACGTGAGCCTCCGCGCTCTCGGTGTCGATCTTCACGAAGTCGACGGTGAGGTCTTCGGCGCGTACGTAGTCGTCGAGGGCGAGCGCCTGGACGGTGAAGGGCTCGGAGGGGATCCTTGCCCGCACGGCTTCGGGCAGACGTGCTTCGAAGGCCGAGTTGTAGGCGCTGTAGCCGAGGCCGTGGTCGAAGAGGACGAGCTCTTCCTTCCTGGACCACGCCGCGGCGGCCACCACCGAGGCGTTGGGCAATCGTTCGGCATTGGCACGCAGCACCGAGAGCGTGGAGGGGGTCGGCTCGAAGGCGACCACCGTGCCGGCGGGGCCGATCAGGTCGCTCGCCCACATCGTGTAGTAGCCGATGTGGGCACCGACGTCGAGCACGGTCGCGCCGGGGCGCAGATGCGAGAGCAGGAAGGCGGTGAGGTCGTAGTCCACGAAGCCGTGTCGGTGCAGCGAGATGGACACCTCTTCGGGGAGCGCGATGGACATCTCCCGGCCCCAGAAGGTCTTGGTGGTGGACGGCGCGCCCTCGCCGCGGTGGCGTCGCGCGCGCAGGGCGCGGGTGGTGGGGTAGGTGGTCCGGACCGGATGGCGCAGACGCTGGGTGAGACCGCGGAGGCCGGCCGTGTGCGAGCGCTGGTCGAGCGCGGCCCGCCAGGCGGCGCGGTCGGGGGGTGGGGTCACAGACGGCTCCGAGTCTAATCGCGGGGGGCCCAGGAATCCGTGAAGGACAGGGGGTGCACCGGCTCCCGGCCGCTGGCCCCGAGCCGGGCGAGCTCGGCGTCCACCATGATCTGGGCGAGGCGCTGCACCGAGGTGCGCGCGCTCCAGCCCAGCACGGTACGGGCCTTGGAGGCGTCGCCGATCAGCGAGTCGACCTCGGTGGGACGAAGATACGCCTCGTCGTAGCGCACGTGGTTCTGCCAGTCGAGGTCGACGTGGGAGAAGCAGTGATCGGCGAACTCCCGCACCGTGGAGCCAATTCCGGTGGCCAGGACATAGTCGTCCGGCTTGTCGCGCTGGAGCATGCGCCACATGCCCTCGATGTACTCGGGGGCGTATCCCCAGTCGCGGACGGCGTCGATGTTGCCCAGGTAGAGGTGCTTCTCCAGCCCGCTCCTGATACGCGCCGCAGCACGGGCGATCTTGCGGGTGACGAAGGTCTCGCCGCGCCGGGGCGATTCATGGTTGAAGAGGATGCCGTTGGCGGCGAACAGCCCGTAGGCGTCACGGTAGTTGCGCGTCATCCAGTAGCTGTAAACCTTCGCGGCGCCGTACGGGCTGCGCGGGTGGAAGGCGGTCCGCTCGTCCTGCGGTGGCGGGGCGGCCCCGAACATCTCCGAGGACGAGGCCTGGTAGTAGCGGATGTCCCGGTTGGTCATGAGGATCGCTTCGAGGAGTCGGGTGGTGCCGATCCCGGTGATGTTGCCGGTGTTCTCCGGTTCGTCGAAGCTCACCCGCACATGGGACTGCGCGGCCAAGTGGTAGACCTCGTCCGGCCGGATGCGGGCCAGTAGGGTCACCAGCCGGCTCGCGTCGCTGATGTCGCCGTAGTGCAGGATCAGTCGTCGTCCCGCGTCGTGCGGGTCGCGGTAGATGTGGTCGAGCCGACGGGTGTTGAACGTGGAACTGCGACGGACTATGCCGTGGACTTCGTAGCCCTTGTCCAATAGGAGGTCGGCGAGATAGGAGCCGTCCTGACCGGTGATTCCGGTGATCAGCGCGCGTTTCACTCCGATTCGCTTCGGAATGGGGATGCGTCGGTGGAATTCATGTCCGTCAACCGTCCTTCTCCATAGGATCCAGGGATTCGCGGGATTCGAGGGGGACGAATCGAGGATTGAACCGTTCGTGCACGTACATTCGGCCCGCGGTGCCACAGTCAATGATGTATTCTTTGCTGACGCAGGCGGGTGAATTTTCGTCGAGTGGCCAGATGTCCCGTGAGGCGGCGATCAGTTCGCGTTTTAACGCCAGCCCCACCTTCTTGAGATAGGGGCCCAGGAGTTCGTCCGGCGGGGGGACCAGGCGGTCGCTCTCGCGCCCTGCGATGACGACCCGGTTCACACTGACGACTTCCTTGCCCGGGATGAAGATTCTGGTCTGGCGGTCTACCACCAGGACGTCGGGGGCGATGCCGAGAATGTGGCACCCGATGCGCCGGACCCGAGCTGCGGGGACCTGTTGCTGGTGATCGACTCGCACGCTCAGCTGCTCGCCGACCAGGGCGTTGAGTAGCAGGGTCGTCGATCCGTCCGTGCAGATGAGCATTCTCGTCTGCGGTGGAGCCGAGGAGAATTGATTCAGTCGTTCCGTCATATCACGACCGTTCCACGACGTAGGGCGGACCAGGAAACGGAAATCGGGCTGCTGATTCGTTCGATATCACTCGGCAGAAGGCTATGAGCGAGATAAGTCGATGGTCAAGCGGTGTTCGACTGCACAACGTTGTGCAGTCGAACACCTGAAACCTTCGGGAGGGGACTGACCCAGGGGCCGTTGCATGATCGCGTTTGGTCCGGAGTGCCGCGCTGGCCCTGGGACACCCCGGTTTGGGCAGGAAGCGGACGCAGTACAGGCACGGTCTCGGTGATCATGTGAGTGTCGAAGTCCCATGAACACCTGGCGGGTCCGTGCCTGCTCCTGCGTCTTCTCCCCTGCCCACCATGCTGGCCCAACTGGGCCGGGCTGCCGCGCCGGTCCCTCTGGCGGATGCGGTCGCACTGTCCGGCTTCCTGGATCTGGTGCCCGACCCGCGGGGCGTCCGTGGCCGCCGCTACCGGTTGTCCGCCCTGGTCGCCGCGGCCGCGGCGAGTGTCCTGGCCGGTGCCCGCTCCCTGACCGCGATCACGGAATGGATCGGCGACGTCCCCGCGTGGGCCTGCCGGGTTCTCGGCTTCCCCACCGATCCGCTCTCCGGCACCGTGTCCGTCCCGCATCCCCACACCCTGCGCCGTCTGCTCGTCCAGCTCGACGGCGACGCCCTGGACCGGGCGATCGGCGCCTCCCTCACCGCCCGCGCCACCCCGGCCGGCCCCGGACTGCGGGCGATCGCTGTTGACGGCAAGGCCCTGCGCGGCTCGCGCACCCGCGTCACCGGGCACGTCACCCTGCTCGCCGCGATGGGCCACACCGGTCACGTCCTGGCACAGCGCCAGGTCGCCGACAAGAGCAACGAGATCCCCGCCTTCCGGCCCCTGCTGGACAGCGTCGACCTGACCGGCACGGTCATCACCGCCGACGCGCTGCACACCCAGCACGCTCACGGCACCTACCTCCACGGGCGCGGTGCCCACTACATCGCCCAGGTCAAGGCCAACCACCCCGCCTCTTCACCGCGTCCGCCGCCTGCCCTGGCGCGAGATCACACTCGACCACCACGACCGCACCCGGGCTCACCACCATCTAGATCCGGCGGCTCAAGACCGCCGCTTTCGCCACCTCGACTACCCCGACGCCGTCAGGCCCTGCAAGTCGTGCGCTGGAGGAAGGACTTCACCAGCGGCAAGCTCACCGTCGAGCGTGTCTACCTGATCACCAGCCTGCCGCCCGGCGGGGTCACCGGCGCCCAACTCGCGGACTGGATCAGAGGCCACTGGAAGATCGAAAATCTTCTGCACCACGTCCGCGACCGCACGTTCCGCGAGGACGACGCCAAGATCCGTGCTGGTCATCTCCCGCGCATCATGGCCGACCTACGCAACCTCGCCATCGGCGCCCACCGTCAGGACGGCCACGCCAACGTCGCCGCCGCCCTACGTCACACCGCTCGCGACTGGCGCAGGCCCCTGACCGCCCTCGGCACTACCGGATGAGTCCGAACAGACCTCAATCATGCAAGGGACCCTAGGGCCCGACCTGATCCTGGCACCGTCATTTCTGTTGTGGCGGTGAGGAATTGCTGAGGGCCGCCAAGAGTGGTGGTGCGAAGTCGCTGCTCCGACGTGGCGGAGCCCGGTGTGGTGGTCGGGTTCTGCGCGGCCCTTGGGGCCCCGGTGGGCAGGGTTTGCGGTCAACCGGCCGGACGGGGCAGCGGGGTGAGGCGATGACGGAACGAGGGCCCGGCCGGCAGGTCGATCGAGGCGAGGCTGCATTCGAGCCAGACGGTGCCGATGCCGAAGTAGCGGGAGGGGCGATCGCCACGGGAGGGGACCTCGGGACGCAATCCGAGCCAGCGCGGAGGAAGCGCCCTCCGACCGGGCCGAGAGAACCCTTCAGCGAGGTTCATCGTCCCGGTTCAGGAGGGCACTCTGCGTTTACACGCCAAAGCTATCCGTATTCGAGCGAAACCGCGGGGCTAGCGCTGTTCGAGTTTCTTCGCGAACTCTTCGAGGTGCGCCATGCACACCCGCATCGCGCTGGCCGTGATCGCGGAGCAGTGCTCGGGAATGCTGTCCACGATGACGGTGTGGTTCTTGCTGACGGCCGCGGTGAGCCGCAGCCACTGCACCAGCATGCGGCCCGTGTCGGTGTGCCGCACGGACGGGTCGCGGGCGAGGACTTCAAGATGACGCAGTTGCTCAGGGGCGGGGTCCGGCCTGGCCATCGGGGAGGGGGTCGGTTGCCGACGTGCCTGGGGGTCCGGGGAACCGCGCTGGAGCATGGCGCGTCGCCTTACGTCCTGGGCAGTCGAGGGGGAAATGTTCGCCGCTCGGGCTATCTCCCGGAGTGAGGCGTAGGGGTTCTCCTGGAGGAACTCTTCGGCGATTCGGCGGTTCTCTCTGGGGTTGACGGGTCGGGCGCGCCCGTCGACGCCGATGCGGGCCTCGCTGGACTCGGTGGGAGGAAGTCGGTGGCGAATTCGGGCGACGGTCTGCTGGGCGAGCCCGGTGAACTTCGCCAGCGCCCGGTCGGACATCGTCGGAAAGGACTTGATGATTCTCTCCGCAGCGGCCCTGCGGTCCTCCCGGGTCAGCGGAAGGCCGTGTTGCGTATTGCATTGGACGGCGAAGAGGAAAGCCTTGCTGTCGCTTCCGGTGAAATAGCGGGCCTGGATGGTGGTGTCACCGCGCTCGGCCCGGGCTCGCAGACGGTGCATTCCGTCGATGACTCGCAGGGACTGCTGGTGCACGATGATCGGCTGGAGTTCGTCGTCCAGCTCCGCGATGAGCCGCACGTGCTCCGTGCTCTCGCCGTTGAGGCGGGGGGAATCGGCAGGCAGCAACGATTCTATGGGTAGGGAGACGCAGTGCTCACTCACGTACCGCTGGAGTGGAAGGAAGTGATCGGCGCGATCCTCGTTCGCTAATTCAGAAACTGTCGACATGATCCCCCATGCGATGCTGGCAACGGTTTCGGCGATGATGGTGACGGTATCATTTCGGTCACTGCCGACGCGGATGGCCGCCTGTCGACGTGGTAAGCCGGGTGCCCTCGCACCGGTTGCTTGCCGCGCTCGGGTGGGCGACCCGTGGAGGCAGTGGAGATCACTGAGCCACGCTTTCGCATCGGTGAACCACATTCAACCTTCATGGAGGCATGGAGGGGGGGCAAGTTCCGATTCGGACAGTTCTGGTCACCAGGGGCAACCGGATTTCTCTTCGACCGATGACGCGGAGCAGCGGGCCAACGCGGGCGGAAGCTGTCCGCCCGTGGACAACCGGACGGCTGCCAAGGGTGATTAACCTTTTGCGCGGCGCGACTTCGCCCGACGCGCGATACGCGTCTGGTGGCCGAGCACGGCCTCCGTTCGACTTGAAGGGACGAGCCATGCCACACCCGCCCACCCGGACCGCGGTCGGCATAGTCGGCGCGGGTCCGGCCGGACTGATGCTCTCGCACCTGCTGGCCCGTGCCGGAATCGACTCAGTGGTGGTCGATCACCGTACCCGCGCCGAGATCGAGGGCACCAGCCGCGCGGGCATATTGGAGGCCGACAGCGCCCGACTCCTCTCCGACTCCGGGGCGTCGGATCGGGTCTACCGCGACGGCCGCCGGCACGACGGGGTCGAACTGCGCTTCGCCGGCGAGAGCCACCGCGTGGACTTTCGAGCACTGGTGGGGGAGGGTGTGTGGCTCTACCCGCAGACCGACGTGTTTGCCGACCTCGCCGATGCCCGTGCCCGCGACGGGGGAGACGTACGCTTCGGCGTCTCGGGGACCCAGGTGGTCGACCTGACTGCCGAACGCCCCGGCATCCTGTTCACCGATGCCGAGGGCGTGGCCCGGGAAGTGCGCTGCGACATCCTGGTCGGCGCCGACGGCTCGCGCGGGGTGTGCCGCTCCGCCGTCCCCACTGCCGAGTGCACCCACTTCTTCCGCGAGTACCCCTACGCCTGGTTTGGCGTCCTGGTCGACGCCCCGCCCAGCGCTCGGGAACTCGTCTACGCTCACTCCGAGCGCGGCTTCGCCCTCATCAGCCAGCGCACGGAGTCCGTGCAGCGCATGTACTTCCAGTGCGACCCGGACGAGGACCCGGCGGCCTGGCCGGACGACCGGATCTGGGCGGAACTGCAGGCACGGGTGAGCGGGGTGGACGGTTTCTCCCTTGAGGAGGGCCCGGTCACCGACCGTTCGGTCCTGCGCTTCCGCAGCTTCGTATGCGAGCCGATGCGCTACGGCAACATGCTCCTGGCAGGCGACGCCGCCCACACCGTGCCGCCCACGGGTGCCAAGGGCCTCAACCTGGCGCTCGCCGACGTGAAGTTGCTGGCCGAGGCATTGCAGACCGCCCTGACCAAGCACGACCGTACCGCCCTCGACGCCTACGGTCCCCGCGCGTTGCGCCACGTCTGGCGTGCCCAACACTTCTCGTACTGGATGACCACGATGCTGCACCGCGCCCCCCGCACTACCGACTTTGACGAACGCCGCCAGCTCGGCGAACTGAGGGCAGTGGTCGACTCCACGGCGGGCTCCACTTATCTCGCTGAGGCGTACACGGGGTGGAGCGAGGCCAGGTCGGCCGGTCGATGCGGGTAGGGCCCGGGTGCGGGGTTCCCCAGATGGTCGGAACGCGCGCGGCGCGCCCGGGCGGCGAGCCCACCGGGCTCGGCCGTACGGCGCCGCCGGGCCCGGTGGCGGCGGGGGTACCGCCGTTCCCCCACCTCGTTCGCGTTCCCGGCCTTCGGCCGGCTCCGGGGCCCATCCGCCCCGAGAGCAGCAGGACGTCCGGGGCGGGGAGTCACGGACGGGGGACCGGACGTCCCACCCGCCCCCGTCCGCGACCAGTCCTCGTGGCTACTGTTCTCGACGACGGGTGATCGTCGCGCAGCGGGGTACCGATCCGTCGTCTTCCCACTGGCTGATAGGACAATGGAATGGCCCAACAAGTGCAAGGCGTCGTCGCTCGGGGCAAGGGTGAGCCGGTGAGCGTCGAGACCATCGTGATCCCGGACGTCGGCCCCGGCGAGGCCGTGGTGCGGATCCAGGCGTGCGGGGTGTGCCACACCGACCTGCACTACCGGGAGGGCGGCATCAACGACGAGTTCCCCTTCCTCCTCGGCCACGAGGCCGCGGGTGTGGTGGAGTCCGTGGGGGAGGACGTCACGCACGTCGCCCCCGGTGACTTCGTGGTCCTCAACTGGCGAGCGGTGTGCGGGGAGTGCCGGGCGTGCAAGCGCGGTCGCCCCTGGTACTGCTTCGCCACCCACAACGCCACCCAGCGCATGACGCTCCTGGACGGCACCGTCCTCGCCCCGGCCCTGGGCATCGGCGCGTTCGCGGAGAAGACGCTCGTCGCGGCCGGGCAGTGCACCAAGGTCGACCCCGCCGCCTCGCCGGCCGCGGTCGGGCTGCTGGGCTGCGGCGTCATGGCCGGCCTGGGCGCGGCCATCAACACCGGTCACGTCGAGCGGGGCGACTCCGTGGCCGTCATCGGGTGCGGCGGAGTGGGCGCGGCGGCGATAGCCGGAGCCCGCCTCGTCGGCGCCGGGACGATCATCGCGGTGGACCTGGACGACCGCAAGCTGGTCACGGCCCGCGGCCTGGGTGCCACGCACACCGTCAACGGCCGTGACGCCGACGTCGTGGAGAGCATCCGCGAGCTGACCGGCGGGTTCGGCGCGGACGTGGTCATCGATGCGGTCGGACGCCCGGAGACCTACGAACAAGCCTTCTACGCACGGGACTTGGCCGGCACCACCGTGCTGGTGGGGGTGCCCACTCCCGAGATGAAGCTGAACCTTCCGCTGCTGGACGTCTTCGGGCGGGGCGGATCGCTGAAGTCGTCCTGGTACGGGGACTGCCTGCCCGAGCGGGACTTCCCCGTCCTCACCGACCTCTACCTCCAGGGGCGGCTGGACCTGGACGCCTTCGTCAGCGAGACCATCGCCCTCGACGAAGTCGAGTCGGCGTTCGCCAAGATGCACCGCGGAGAGGTGCTGCGTTCCGTGGTGGTGCTCTGATGGCGCCCCGCATCGAACACCTGGTCACCTCGGGCAGCTTCTCGCTCGACGGCGGTACCTGGGAGGTGGACAACAACGTGTGGATCGTCGGTGACGACCGCGAGGTCATCGTGATCGACGCCGCCCACGACGCGGAGGCCATCGCGGCCCGGGTCGGGGACCGCACGGTCCGCGCCGTCGTCTGCACCCACGCCCACAACGACCACGTCAACGCGGCGCCGGCGCTGGCCGACCGCACGGACGCCCCGGTACTGCTCCACCCCGACGACCGGGTCCTGTGGCAGGCGTGCCACCCCGACCGGGAGCCCGACGGCGACCTCGGTCACCGACGGCGCCTGACGATCGCCGACACGGAGGTGATCGTGTTGCACACGCCGGGCCACACGCCCGGTGCGGTCTCGCTGTACGTACCGGAGTTGACGGCCGTCTTCACCGGGGACACCTTGTTCGCGGGCGGCCCCGGTGCCACCGGACGGTCCTTCTCCAGCTTCCCGACCATCCTCCGTTCCCTGGAGGAGGAGTTGCTGGTCCTGCCTCCGGAGACCGTGGTGCACACCGGGCACGGGGAATCCACCACCATCGGTGCCGAAGCGCCCCACCTGGAGGAATGGCGCGCCCGCGGATACTGAGGAACGAACGACGTCGGCCCCGCCGGTGGTGCTTCCCCTCGCCGGCGCGGGGAGCCCGCGCCCCCGGCGGGGCCGACGGCTCCTCACGCGTTCCGGCGGAAGCGGCCGGAACGGGCGCGTGCTCCTGCGCGCGGTGGCACACTCGTGTGACCGGCCCGTCGGTCCGACCGCATCCGGACCGGGCGGTCCCGACGCCGCGCCACGGCGTTCCCGTCGGCACCCCACTCCCCAGGAAGACCCAGACATGCCAGCTGCCACTTCCACGAAGCGGACCGTCGCGGCGGTGCACGCCGCTCCGGTCTTCATGGACACCGAGGCGACCGTCGACAAGGTCGTCGGCTTCGTCGAGCGGGCCGGCCGGGAAGGCATCGACCTCCTGGTGTTCCCCGAGACCTTCGTGCCCGGCTACCCGTACTGGATCGAGGCGTACGCCCCCTTGGACCAGCAGGGCGCCAACGCCGCCTACGCCGAGGCGTCCGTGGAGGTCCCCGGACCGCAGGTGGCCCGGGTCCAGACCGCCTGCGAGCGGGCCGGGGTGGGGGTCGTACTCGGTGTCAGCGAACGGCTCGCGGGGACCCGCACGTGCTTCAACAGCCAGGTCTTCATCGAGCCGGACGGCACGCTCCTCGGGGTGCACCGCAAGCTCCAGCCCACCTACGCGGAACGGATCGTGTGGGCCCAGGGCGGTGGCGCCACCCTCAGCGTCTTCGACAGCGCCCTGGGTCGGATCGGGGGTCTGGCCTGTTGGGAGCACACCATGAACCTGGCCCGGCAGTCCCTGATCCTCCAGGGCCAGCAGATCCACGCGGCGGCCTGGCCCGGGCTGTCCACCATGGCCGGCTTCGAGGCCGTCGCCGACATCCAGATCGACGCCATGATGAAGACCCACGCACTCACGGCCCAGGTGTTCGTGGTCTCCGCCGGGAACCCGGTGGACGAGTCCTGCCTGCGGTGGATGGAGTCCGCCGTCGGACCCCAGGGGCACATCACCGCCGGCGGGGGCTGGTCGGCGGTGATCCACCCCTTCAACCAGTACCTCGCCGGCCCGCACACCGGCATCGAGGAGAAGCTCGTCACCGCCGAGATCGACCTCGCCGACATCAACGCCGTCAAGGTCTGGGTCGACTCCCGCGGCCACTACGCACGACCGGAGATCCTCGGCCTGCGGGTCGACCGACGTCCGCTCTGGCACGACGAAGGGCAGCGCCCGTGGCCCCTCGCCCCGAGCGACGGCACCGCCGATCCGGTCGGCGAGACCACCTGAGCACCCCGGGGAGAGCGGACGGTCTCCGCACCCCCGGCCCACGGCCGTGCGGATGAGCCGTGCGCTGATGGACATGCTCGTCCACCCGAACGAGACCCCGATGCGCGAGGACGAGCGGCTGCGCGCCCAGTGGTGTGGCAAACGCCGCGGTGTCGCTACCGCCACCGTCGAGAGCGAGAAGCGGCCGTGGCGGAGCGACGTGGTGACCGTGCCGCCGGGGCCGGGAGGAGTCAGGCGGTGCGCAGGTCGGAGCGCACCAGGTGGTGGTCCGAGTACGCGCTGGGGTGCACACCGTGGTCGAGCGGGGCGAGGCCCCGTAGGAAGACGTAGTCGAACTTGCTCTGCCAGTCGGTGGTCGGCGGGCAGGAGCCGGCGGGCGAGGCGGCGCACCGGGGGTCGACCTCCGCGGCCTGTTCCCACATGTCGGCGAGTTCCGGTGCCTGGGGCACGGCGTTGAAGTCGCCGAGGACGACCGCCCGTTCGTGCCGGGCCACCTCCTCGGCGAGCACACCGACCTGGTCCGCGCGGACCGCGCCCTGCTGGAACTGGGCGAGGTGGGTGTTGAAGACCCGGACCGGCCGGCCGTCCACCAGGGTGGTGACCGCCATGTACCCGCGGTCCTCGGAGCCGCCGTCGGGGTACTCCACGCTCACCCGGTCCGTCATCGGAGCCGCCGAGAGGACGGCCTGGCCGAAGGCCCCCGGGTGCCAGGGGGCTCCGCCGCAGCGCCCCCAGTCCCTCAGGACCGTCCCGTACTCGACGTGGTAGACCAGCCCGTAGTAGCGCCTCAGGTAGTCCCGGATCCGCTCGACGTCCCGCACGCACGCCTCCTGCAAGCCGATGACCTGCGGTGCGTACCGGGCGATCTCCGCCGCCCGGTCGACGTCGCTCTCCTTGCAGGGGTTGCAGACGTTCCACGACATGACCCGGTTCGGCACCACGGTCTTGACGGCGTCCGCGGGCAGCGGCTTGGCGAACGGGATCCCGTTGGGCGCGCTGGGGCCGACGAGCAGGACGCAGGCCGTGGCCATGGCACCCGCGAGCAACCGCACACCCCTACCGAACACCGTGCCTCCTCGTCCTGGGCGCCCCCGGCACCCGTCGCCCACCGCACGAGGTTAACGCCGCCGGACCCGGCACCGTGCCCGATGCGTCCGCCCCCGCCCCCCTTCGAACAGCTGAAGGCCCGGTATCCGGCGAGCCCCCCCACGGTCCTGCTCCTGAACGACCGGCGTGGCTCACGGGCCGACGAAGGGCGAGGGCCCCGGGGGCGCCGTCGCGGGGAAGCGGACTCCCGTCGGCCGCATCGGCATCCACCCGGTACGACGACGTCGGTCTCCGCGACCACGACCGGGCCTTGAAGACCGACGTCGCGCAGCGTGCCCCGAACTCGCCGACGGCGCCCCGGGAACGGGGGGCGGGTCACCGCCTTCGTTCCCGGGGCGTTGGGTTCGCCATCGTCGACTGACTCGTGTCAATCGCGGTGGTCACCGATCCGCATCGACTCCTTTGGAGCCGCTCGCGGTGTCCGTGCCCACGCGGTCGGCCTTGGTCCCGGCCGTCGGGGCGGACTCGGTCCGGCCCTCCAGGACGACCGCCGGCTCCAGCGGGGAGGCGAGTTCCTGGTCCTTGCTGCGGGCCGCCCAGTCGCGGATGCCGATGAGGACCATCACGAAGAAGATCGCGTAGACGATTCCGGAGAAGTACAGCTCGGAGTGGATGGCCAGCGGCACCCCGACGAGGTCGACGGCCAGCCACACGAACCAGAACTCCACGTACCGGCGGGCCTGCGTGTACATCGCGAGGATGGAGCCGACGAAGATCCAGGCGTCGGCGAGGACCATCCACCAGGGGGCGCCGGGGTAGAACGAGGCGTCCGTCGCCTTGAGCAGCGAGGCGAACGCGAAGGTACCGGCGATCATGGCCACGAGCAGCGCGATCCGTTCCGTCCACGAAGCCCAACGGACGTTGATCGCACCCTCCCTCTCCCGGCTGCGCCGCCACGTCGCCCATCCCCACGACGCTGATATGATGATCACGATCTGACGTGCCGCGTTGCCGCCGAGGTCCACGTTGAGGCTGGCGATCAGCAGCAGGATCGAACCGGTGATCTGCACCGGCCAGGCCACGAGCGACCGGCGCAGGGCCAGCCATACGGTGGCGAGCGCCAGGATGTTGCCGAAGAAGTCAGACCAGTAGACGGGCAGGCCGAAGAAGCTGAATTGCTCGTTCAGCCACTCGAATGCGCTCATTGCTCACACCTTTGTTCGTTCGGGGCAGGTGGGTGTGGGGGTGTGGGCCCGGACGGGCCAGTCATGACGCGGGGTTTCGGCAGTGCGCGCCGAGTCTGTGTGCAGCGGTGCGGAGGGACGTCTCAGACGGGGACGGTCGTGTCGTGTGCGGTGAGCGCGCCGGTGAGGACGCGGCGCCCGCGCTCCGAGGCGAGCAGCGCCTCGGAGCGCAGGACGTCCTGCCGGGCCGCGCGCACCAGGTCGTCGGCCGAGGTGAACTTCACCGTGTCGCGGATCCGTGCCACGAACCACAGCCCCACGCGCTCTCCGTAGAACTCGTCCGTGGTGTCGTGGCAGTAGACCTCGACGTGCACCTCGGGGGTGTCGCAGAAGGTCGGGTTCGACCCGATGCTGATCGTGCCGCGGTGCACGGTGCCGGTCGAGTGGCGCACCACCCAACCGCTGTAGATCGCCGGTGGCGGTACCGGTGAGCCCGGGTCCGCCGCCACGTTGGCGGTGGGGAACCCGAGCCCACGGCCCCGACCGGCGCCGTGCACCACGGCACCCGTGAGGTGCGCGGACACCGGCAGGACCTCACCCATGGGGGATGAGCTCCCGGAACTGGCTGGTGTGGAAGACCAGCGGCTCCACGCCGGAGAACAGTTCGGCGGTCAACAGCTCCAGGAGCACGATCTCGTGGTCACCGCCGTCGTAGACCGCGCTCACCCGGGCGGTCAGCCACAGGGCGGCGTCCTCGATCAGGACCGCGCCCTCGGGCGTCGCCCGCCAGGCGACGCCCTCGAAGCGGTCGCCGTCCCGGGACGCCAGCCGCCGGCAGAGCGTGCCCTGACCGTGACTGAGCACGCTCAGCCCCAGAACGGACGCCTCGGCCAGGCGCGGCCAGGTGGCCGAGGTGCGGGCCACGCTGACGGCCACCATGGGCGGTTCGAGCGAGATCGAGACGAACGAGCTCGCCGCGAACCCGACCGGTTCGGTCCCGCGCAGGGCGCCTACCGCGACGACACCGGTCGGGTAGGCCCCGAACGCCCGTCGCAGCATCGCCGCGTCCAGCTCCGCGGGCACGGGCGCCACGGGCGGGGTGTGGGCAGACGTGGCCATGGTCTTCGTCATCCTCTCGTCGGGAGTGGTGGGCTCAGTGCCGGTACCGGGCGGCGGGGTGGCTGGCCGGCAGCGCCTGGTCGGACGCCCCGGTGAGGCGCTCGCGCAGGCTCTCGCCCTCCGTGTACTCCCCGCGGAAGACCCCGCGTTCCCGCAGGATCGGCAGGACCGACTCGACGAAGTCCGTGGTCGAGGTCGGCTGGATCGTCGGGGACAGCAGGAACCCGTCGAGGTCGGCGCCCTCGGCGAGGGAGCAGATCTCGTCGGCGATCTCCTCGGCGGTGCCGACGACCGGACGGGCGCCCACGCCGTGGGTGTGCCAGTCGGCGAGGACGTCCCCGACGGTCTTGTCCGCGAAGCGGGCCACCTGGGTCTGCGACAGCTCGGTCGACAGGTCCTTCATGGGGGTCTCGGGCGCGTAGGACGAGAGGTCCAGCCCGGTGAACATGGCGTAGCTGGCGACGGTCACCTCGGGCCGCTGGGCGTCGAGGATGCGCTGGTAGCGCCGCTCCGCGTCGGAGGTGGTGGCTCCCACGACGCAGGAGAACGCCGACATCACCTTGACCTCGTCGGCGCCGCGGCCGGCCTTGACGGCCTCCTCGCGGATGGCGGAGGTGTGTCCGGCGAGCTGCGCGATCGAGCCGCTGCCCACGAACATGCACTCGCCGTGGCGCCCGCCGACCCGGCGTCCGGCGGGCGAGGCGCCGGCCTGGAACAGCACGGGCGTGCCCTGCGGGGAGCGCGCGGTGTTGCCGTAGCCCTGCGAGCGGAAGTACGGGCCCTCGTGGTTGATCAGGTGCACCTTGGAGGGGTCGGCGAACCGGCCCTCCTTGTCCTTCTCCAGGGCGTCCGGCTCCCAGGCGCCCTCCCAGTACTTGTAGACGAGCTCCAGGAAGTCCTCGGCCATCTTGTAGCGGTCGTCGTGGGCCACCATCTCCATGCCGAACGCCTTGACGGCGGTGTCGGCGGTGCCGGTGGTCACGATGTTCCAGCCGATCCGGCCGCCGGAGAGCTGGTCGAGGGTGGCCATGCGGCGCGCGAACGCGTACGGGGGCTCCACCAGGACCGAGCCCGTCATGACCAGGCCCAGGTTGGTGGTCGTGGACAGCAGGGCCGAGGCCACGACCACCGGGTCGAGCCGGGGGAGGTCGAGGGTCTCCTCGGTGGCGATGGGCGGGCGCTTCCCGTCGATCTCGGACCAGCCCCAGGCGTCGGCGAGGAAGAGGAAGTCCAGCTTGGCGTCCTCGCAGATGGTGGCGAGCTCGCGCCAGTAGCCGAGGGTGTCGAAGAGGTGCCGCTGGCTGTCGGGGTGGCGCCAGGTGGCGGTGCCGCTCGCGTTGGTCTGCGCGTTCTCGAACAGGCCGATCTTGAGGTTCCTCATGGTGGTTCTCCGTAGTGCAGGCGGGGTGACCCGCGGGGGGTGTCAGAGGGAGGAGGCGACGGCGGGTGCGTCGAGCTGGTCCGCGTACGGCATGGAGGTCTGGGCGCCGCGGCCGGTCGCGGCGTGCGATGCCGCCCGGACCGCCCGTTCGACCGCGGCCGGGAGGCCGCTGCCGCGGGCGAGCGCGTCCGCGAGGGCGCCGCAGAAGGTGTCGCCGGCGCCCACGGTGTCGATGGCGTCCACCGTCGGTGCGGGGACGTGGCGGGTGGTGGTGTCGTGCGCCTCCTTCAGGACGGCGCCGTCGGCACCCAGCGTCACCACCACGGCCCGGCACGGGAGCGCGGCGCGCTCCAGCAGGGCCCGTGCCTCGTCGACGCTGGTGGGCCGGTCGGCGCCGAGGAGCGAAACGAGTTCGCCGAGGTTGGGCACGAGGACGTCGACGGCGGCCAGGACCCGGTCGTCCAGCGGACGGGCGGGTGCCGGGTTGAGGACGACGACCCCGCCCTGTTCGTGGGCCCGCAGCACCGCCAGCTCGACCACCTCGGGTGCGATCTCGTGCTGCACGAGGACGATCTCGCCGGCCGAGCGGACGAGCCGGTCCGGCAGGTCGTCGACGTCGAGGTCGGCGTTGGCCCCCGGGTTCACGACGATGGTGTTCTCACCGGAGCCGTCGACGACCACCGCGGCGATTCCGGTCGTGGCGTGCTCGTCCGTCCGCACGGCTTCGACGTCCACGCCCTCCGAGACGAGCGTGTCGAGGATGGCGTCCGCGTCCGTCCCGACCCTGGCGACGAGCCGCACCGGCGATCCGAGGCGGGCGGCGGCGACGGCCTGGTTGGCGCCTTTGCCGCCGACCCCCTCCACGAAGTGCTGTGCGAGCACGGTTTCGCCGGCGTGCGGAAGGTCCGCGACGGTCAGGACGAAGTCGCGGTTCACCGAACCTACGACGGTGATGGGCGACATGTGAACTCCTTGGGAGATCGATTTCCGACATGCTGTACCAGAGCACCCGAGACGTCAAGTAGCCTCATCGTGCCCATTCGCCCCGATGCCGTGGCGCCATCCCGCCCCGACCGAGAGGGACCACCCACGTGACAGCGCCCCGACTGATCGACGTGGCCGAAGCCGCCGGCGTCTCCCGCGCCACGGCCTCGCGCGTGCTCGCCGGCACCCCGCGCAACGTCGACCCCGAGCTCGCGCGCCGCGTCGAGGAGGCCGCGAACCGGCTGGGCTACCAGCCCAACCACTCGGCCCGGGCGCTGCGCACCGGCGAGACCGGCACCATCGGCGTCGTGCTCCCCACGCTCGCCAACCCGTACTTCGTCCAACTCGCCGACGCCATAGCCCAACACGTGCGCGCGGCCGGGGGCACGCTGGTGGTCTCCGACGCGGCGAACGACACCGCGATCGAGGCCGAGCAGATCGACACCCTGCTCAGCGGTCGGGTGGACGGCCTGTTCGTGGTCCCCGTGTCGGCGGGCGCCTCCGGACCCGCCATCCGCGACGCCGCCCGACGCCGTCCGGTCGTCCTCTTCGACCGCTGGGCCGAGGAGTCCGGCACGGTGGCCGTCACGCTCGACAACGCCGCCGCGGTCCGGCTGCTGGTCGACCACCTGGAGGGCATCGGGCGCCACCGGATCGCCCTGGTGGCCGACCAGGCGTCCTCCGCGGGTGCCGAGCGCGTGGCCGCCTTCACCGCGGCGCAGGGGCCCGACGCCACCACGATCCTGCTGCCGGACTTCACCACCGACGCCGGCCGGACGGCCGCCCGCCGCATCATCGAGCGGCGCGACCGGATCGACGCGGTCGTCTGCGGTGCGGACGTCCTCGCCGTCGGGCTGGTGAGCACCTTGCACCGCTCGTCGGTCGCCGTGCCCGGGGAGATCGCCGTCACCGGCTTCGACGACACCGAGATGCTCAAGCTCCTCGACCCGCCGATCACCTCCATCCGCCATCCGCTGTCCGCGATGGCCGAACGGGGGCTGGCCCTGCTCCAGGCGCCCGGCCGCGAACGGGCCGAGCGGGTCGAGCGGTTCGCCCCGCAGCTCGTGGTCCGGGCGTCGACCGACGAGTCCTGACAGCACGTCAACCGGCCCGGGAGCGGCGCGAACCGAAGGCCACGACGCGTCAACTCCGCCCTTGTGCATCCTGGTTGGGCCAGCTTCCACCGGCGCGGTGGACGCGCGCCCGGATCTCGAACGCGGCGTCGAAGCCGGCCCTGCCGCCGGAGGGAACCCCGGCAGGCGTCCACCGCGGGGCGGGGTGTCGCGGCGCACCCGCCGGGGACGGGGAACTCACCCGCCCGGCCCGTTCGGGATGCCGCCGGGCCCGTGCCCGGGCAGATTGGCCGGACCGGACGGGTGCGAGGGGCGGAAGCGGCATGGGCCAGCAGGAAGGGGGGACCGGGGGCCCGGTTCGCCGGTGGCTGGCGCGGCTCGCCGTCCTGGCCGCGCTGGGCGTGCTGGTGGTGTTGGTGGTCGCGTGGGGCGAAGCCGGGCTGGTGATCGTCGGCATCGGACTGCTCGGGGTGGTCGTCTGTGCCGTGGGGGCGTGGTGGTTCCTGGCTCACCGGGGCGCGGTACGCCTCCTGGGCGCGGTGGTGGCGATCGCTGCGCCGGCGGCCGTTCTGGTGCTCTTCACCCATGAGGGCCTGTGGCTCACGGCACTGGTGCTGGGCCTGTGCTGGGTCGCCACCGTGGCCTGCGCCCGGGCGGCGTTGCGGGGCTCCCCCGACCGGCCGCCGCGCAGGACGAGCGTCGCGCCCCGGCCGGAGCACCCGGTGCTGATCATGAACCCGAGGTCGGGGGAGGGGAAGGTGGGCCGTTTCGGCCTGGTCGAGCGGGCCGGGGAACGGGGGGCCCGGGTGCTCCTGCTCGACCCCGCGGCCCCCGCCGACGTCACCGCACTGGCCCGTGCGGCGGTCGCCGAGGGTGCCGACCTGCTGGGGGCGGCCGGCGGGGACGGCACCCTGGCGCTGGTCGCGGCCGTGGCCGCCGAACACGGTCTGCCGTTCCTCGTGGTGCCCGCCGGCACCCGCAACCACTTCGCGCTGGACCTCGGACTCGACCGGGAGGACCCGGCGCGGTGCCTGGAGGCGCTGACCGACGGGGAGGAGTTCCGCGTCGACCTGGGCGAGGTCGCGGGCCGTCCCTTCGTCAACACGGTCTCGTTCGGCGTGTACGCGGACGTGGTGCAGCGCCCCGAGTACCGCGGGGCCAAGGCGGGCACGGCACTGAACCTCATGCCGGACCTGTTGCTGGGGGAGGGCGTCCGGAGGGTGGACGCACGGGCGGACGACACGGTGCTGACCTCCCTCCAGGCGCTGTTGGTCAGCAACAACCCCTACGCCTCGCCCGACGCGTTCGGCGGTGCCGGTCGTCGGCCCCGTCTCGACTCCGGCCTGCTGGGCGTGTTGGGGCTGCGGGTGGAGGGGGCGGCGCAGGCCGCCGACCTCGCCGTGCGGGGCTCGCGGTCCGCGGGGCTGACCGTGCTGACCGCCCGTGTGGTGGAGGTCACCTCCGCGGCGGGCGAGATCCCGGTGGCGGTGGACGGCGAGGCCCTGCGGCTGACCACTCCCCTCGTGTGCGCCCTCCGCCCCGGTGCGCTGCGGGTCCGGGTGCCACGGAGGACGGTGCCCGGGCCCGTGCCCGCCCCGCCGCTGGACTGGCGGCGTCTCCTGCGGCTCGCGTTCGGCCGGTCCCGCTGAGCCCGCCGCGCTACGGCGGGGGCGCGGCGGCCCGCACCGCGCGGTGGACGGCCCGGGCGAGCCGTGCGCCCCACGGGGAGCGGGGGCCCGCGAAGCCGTGCACCTCCGCCCCCGGGGCGGGGACGCGTGCGGCGACGCACACGGCGTCGGTGGGGGTGCCGGAGCAGTCGTATCCGGCGTCGAGCAGCGCCTGGACCTTGGCCTCGGTGGCGGTGACGACCGCGTTGACCAGCGCGGCGTCGGTCAGGGCGACCGGGAGTGCGACGACGATGTTGACCGTGCCGGGCTGATGCGGCACGGTCGCGCTCCCGGCCGGGGAGGCGGCCCACCCGCGGACTCCGAGCCCCGCGGTGGCGACCGCGCCGACCCCGCCGTCCTGCGCCCGGCCGTGGGCCGTAACGTCGGCGGCGGTCATCAGGCCCACCCCCGTGCCCCGCGCTCCGGCGTCCGCCGCGAGTGCGGCGAGGTGCCGGTCCGGGTCGGTGCGCCGGTAGCCGTGCGAGACCTGGGCGTTCAGCACCCAGGCCCGCTCGCCCAGGCCGCCGCCCAGGACGGAGCTGCTGACCATGCGCCAGCCGGGACCCGCCCGCCAGAGCAGGGCGCCCAGGGTCCCGCCGTCCTCGACCCGGGCCAGCCGCTCGACCCGGAGCGGGCCGACGGAGGTGCGGGGCGGCGGGACGACGGTGCTCACCGGGGGACCTTCCACGGACGACGGGGACCGGGCGATCGTACAAGCAGTGCGGCGCCGCCCGGGCTCCGGCGTCGGCGTCCCCCGGGCCTCGCCCGCCCGGGGGACGCCGCGTCCGAACTACCAGGACGACTTGGTCGTCCCCGGGAGGAACCCGGCGTGCGCCAGCTGTCGGGTGCGCACCCGGGAGAGGCCGAACTTGCGCAGGTAGCCGCGGGGGCGGCCGTCCACGGCGTCGCGGTTGCGCACCCGGGTGGCACTGGCGTCGCGGGGCTGCCGGCGCAGTTCCGCGGCGGCGGCCTCCCGCTCGGCGTCGGTGCTGGAGGGGCGTCGGACGACCTCCTTCAGCTCGGCGCGCCGGGCCGCGTACCGGGCGACGACCTCCTTGCGCTTCTCGTTCTGGGCGATCTTGCTCTTCTTGGCCATCAGACCTTCCCTCCGCGGGCCCGGATGCGGGCCACCGCGGCCTCGATCCCGATCGAGTCCACCGTCTTGATCGCCCGGGCGCTCAGCGTGAGGCGGACGTGCCGCCCTTCGCTCGGCAGCCAGTAGCGCTTGTGCTGGATGTTCGGGTCGAAGCGGCGCGAGGTGCGGCGGTGCGAGTGGGAGACGGCGTTGCCGAACCCCGGTTTGGCGCCGGTCAGTTGGCAGTGGGCTGACATCGGTGGTGCGTCCTCTCGAAGGGCTCCGTAAATGATTATGGAAATCATTGTCATATACTGCCCTGGTGATGCGCAACGAGGACCACTCGATCGGCCGGCCGCCGGCCGCCTCCGCGTCTCGACGACACCCCGCCGTCCCGCTCCGTCTCCACCCGCACCGAAAGGGTTCCCGGATGAGTCCGCCCGCCGACCGCTTCCCCCGTAGGTCCCCCGCCCGCCCGGTCGACGGCGGGGGGCGGTGATGGAACGCGCACACCGGCTGTCGGTCGTCGTGGTCGCCGGACTCCACGCCGAAGCGCGGACCGAGGTGGTCGAACGGCTGTTGCGGGCCGTGCCCGGGAGCGTGGCCCTGCACCACGACCTCACCGGGGCGGCCGGGGGCACCGTCCGCTCCCTGCTCCGCGACGCCTCCGGCACCCTCGCCCACCGGGACGCGGCCTGGGTCAACGACTGCGCGTGCTGCACGCTCCGCGAGGACCTGGTCCCCGAACTGGAGCGGCTGGCCGACGACCCGGTGAACCGGCTGGCCGTGGTCGAACTGTGGGACTCCGTCGAGCCGAAGGCCATGGCGGAGGTGATCGCCGCGCACGGCAGCGAACGGCTGGCCCTGACGAACGTGGTCACCGCGGTGGACCCGGCGCTCGTCCTGCCCTACCTCGCCAACGGGGACGACCTCGCCGAGGTGGGCCTCGCCGCGGCGCCCGCGGACCGGCGCACGGTCGGCGACACCTGGGCCCGGCAGGTGGAGTACGCCCCCGTGCTCGCCCTCGTCGAGGGGGCGGCGCAACCGGTCGACGAGGAGGACCGTGCGCTCCTCGCCCAACTGCACCCCACCGCCCTACGGGTGCCGGCCGACTCCGAGGCCCTCGCCCGGATCGTCTTCGCCGGCTTCGACGTCGACGCCGCGGCGGCGGCCCAACACGCGGCCAGCGCGCTGCTGCCGCAGGACGCCGACGAGGCCGGCGTCGCCACGTTCGTCTGGCGCCGGCGCCGACCCTTCCACCCCGAACGGCTCCACGAGGCGCTGGAGGAACTCTGCTGCGCGGCCGCCCGCAGCCGGGGCCGGTTCTGGCTCGCCGACCGCCCCGACACCCTGCTCGCCTGGGACGCGGCCGGGGGAGCGCTCTGCGTGGAGAACGCCGGCCCCTGGCTGGCCTCGCTGCCCGAAGCCGCCTGGGAACTGGTCCCCCCGGTGCGTCGGGCGGCGGCCGCGCTCGACTGGCACCCCGACCACGGCGACTGCTGCCAGCACCTCGTCTTCACCTCGCCCGGCCTCGACCGGGACGGGCTGGAACGCCTCCTGGACTCCTGCCTGTTGACCGACGCGGAGTACGCGGCCGGCCGCGACGGCTGGAAGCGACTGCCCGCCGCCTTCGACGCCCTCCTCGACGCCCCCTGACCCCGTCCGGCACCCCCGACCCAGTGAAGGAGTCTCCATGACCCGCCCGCCCCGGCCCGCCAAGCAGGGCCGACCGCGTCCCAACCCGCTCGACGCCGCCGGCATCACCACCATCGACTACAAGGACACCGAACTGCTGCGGAAGTTCATCTCGGACCGGGGCAAGATCCGCAGCCGTCGCGTCACCCGGGTGACGGTCCGTCAGCAGCGCGCACTCGCCGCGGCCGTCAAGACCGCGCGGGAGATGGCACTGCTGCCCTACGCCGAGCGCTGAGCCCCGCTCCACCCCGGGCGGGGCTCAGCGGGGCCCGGCCGCGCCCGGTCAGGCGAACCGCATGCCCGCGTCCACCACGATGTTCTCCCCGTTGATGCCGCGGCACGTCAACAGCAGCATCGTCGTCGCCACGATGTCGTCCGGGGTGGGCAGTCGTTTCGCCGGGGTCCGCAGGCGCATGGCCTCGTACCAGTCGGCCCGCACCGGATCGGCCTCGTCCACGGCGGCGGTGCCGCCCACCACCCCCGGGGTCAGCGCGTTGACCCGGACCGGGGCGATCTCCACGGCGAGCGAGTTGACCAGGCCGATGATCCCGGCGTTGGCCATGGAGATGGTGGTGGAACCGGGAACGGGGCGCCACATCGACAGCCCGCTGAACAACACCACCGAGGCGTCGTCGGCGAACTTGGGAAGCGCCTTGTTGACGGCGGTGGCGTAACCGACCGTCTTCATCAGGGACGTGCGGGCGCAGTCGTCCGGGCGGAAGTCCCTGATGGTGTTGTGGTCCCGGTCGAGGGCGGTGAGCACCAGGTGGTCGACCCGGTCCATGCCGTCGAACAGCGCACCGATCGAGTCCCAGTCGGTCAGTTCGCAGGCGGCTCCGGTGACCGAGCCGCCGATCTGAGCCGCCCTCGACCGGGCCTGGGCCTCGTCGCGTCCGGTGATGGTCACGCGGGCGCCCTGGGCGGCGGCCGATTCCGCGACCGCGAAGCCCAGGCCCCGGGTGCCGCCGATGATGACGATGTGACTGTCCGGTCGCAGCATGTGCGTTCTCCTCGATGGTGGTTCCGCCGTTCCCGGGCGGGGGAACGGCGGAGGGGAAGGGGATGGGCGGGGAGGGGGCGGATCAGGCCGTCACGGAGCGGCGGCGCAGCAGGCTCGCCCGGGTGATCACCCCGGCCGCGGCCAGGGCCGCCGCGCCCACCGCGGCCGAACCCCAGGCCGCCCCCGACAGTTCGGTGAGCCCGAAGGCGTGGTCCAGCGACCACTCGCCGGGACCGGTGAAGCCGAGGGCCGCTCCGACCACGGCGTACAGCAGGGGGAGTTCGAAGCCGCCGGTCTGGGCCCACAGGCCCTTCGACGCGTTCACCGAACCGGCCACGATCAGCGTGCCGCAGGTCATGGCGGCGGCGAGCGGGGACAGCAGACCGAGCACCAGGAGCGCGGCCGCGGTGATCTCCGAGGCGGCGGCGACGAAGGCCATGGTGCGGCCCGGTCGCAGGCCCCAACTGGAGAACACCCCGCCGGTGCGGTCCAACCCCAGCCCGCCGAACCAGCCGAACATCTTCTGGGCGCCGTGCCCGAAGAGCAGGCCGCCGAGCGCCAGCCGCAGCAGTAGCAGGCCGATTTCCATGGGTGTCTCCTCGTGGTCTGTTCTCGGGTCCGCCGCAGCGGTGGTGAAGGGGAGGCGGTGGGCCCGCGAGGTCCTCGCGGGCCCACCGGGGTGCCGGCTGCGGACCGGCACCGAACGGGGGGCGCTTCGCGGCGGCGGGACCGGACCGCCTGGACCGGTCGGGCCGCCGGGGTGTGCGCAGCGCCCGCCGTGGCGCGGGGGCGGACCCGGGGCGGCCCCGTCGGGACGGGGCCGCGGGGGTCAGGACTTCGGTTGGTGCGCGCCGGTCATCAGCGCCGCCAGGTCCTCCGGGTTGAGGAAGGACGGCGGGGGCGGCGGCCCCCAGTTGAAGAGTCCCTTGGCGCCTTCGAGGACCTCGGGCGTCCAGAGTTCGTCCTCGGAGACGGTGTCCATGTCGGAGTAGTACTCCGAGAAGTTCCCGGCCGGGTCCTTGAGGTACCAGAAGAAGTTGGACCCCGCGTGGTGCCGACCGAGGCCCCAGACGTGACGCTCCGGGTGGTCCTCCAGCATGGCCTGCGCGCCCCGCCCGATGTCGTCGATGTCGTCCACCTGCCAGGAGGTGTGGTGCAGGTAGTTCACCGGGGAGTTGAGGACCAGGATGTTGTGGTGGTCCGTGGAACAGCGCAGGAAGGCGCCCTTGCCCTTGATGTAGTCGCTGGCCCGGAAGCCGAGCCCGTCGACGAGGAAGCGGGTGGTCGCCTCGTAGTCGACCGACCCGATCACCGCGTGGCCCAGCTTGCGCGGGCGCACCGGCCCCTCGCGCAGCACGCCGGGGGCGCGGGCGCCGGCCCGCTCGATGCGGCCGGGCCCGTTGTAGGGCGTCGCCGATATCCGGGGTTGCCGGATGCGTTCGGCGATCCGCACCGTGACCCGCACCCCGGTCACCGCCTCCACGGCCGTCAGGGACGTGTCGTCGAGGGTGACCGGCACGCCCAGCGTGGTGAGGCTGGACGCGGCGCGCGCCAGGTCGTCCGCGTCGTCGGCGCCGATGTTCGCGGCGACCAGGCGACGGACGGGGGAGTCGACGATCCGCAGCTGTGCGCCGCCGTCGAGGGTGGTGAGCCAGCCCGACTCACCACGGCCGAGGCCGAAGTCCTCGTAGTAGGCGGTGGTCGCGGCGACGTTGGGGACGCCGATCACCACCGAGGTCAGACCGTGCAGGGGCATGGAACGCCCTCCCTTCCTGTGACGCGGGTGCGGCGGGTCACGTCAGGCCCCTCGGGCCGCGACCATGCGGTGGCGCATCTCGCCGATGCCCTTGACGTAGCTGACGAGTTCGTCGCCGTCCTGGAGGTAGCGCTGCGGGGTGCGGCCGAGGCCGACGCCGGCCGGCGTACCGGTGAAGATCACGTCGCCCGGCAGCAGCGGGGCGACCGCGGAGAGCCGCGAGATCAGCGCGGAGATCGGGAACACCAGGTCGCGGGTGCGGCCCTGCTGCACCTGCTCGCCGTTGATCAGCGTGCCCAGTTCCAGGTCGTCCCGGTCGGGGACCTCGTCGGGGCTCACCAGGACGGGGCCGACGGGACCGAAGCCGGGGAAGGACTTGCCCAGGCTGAACTGGGGGGCCGGGCCGGAGAGCTGGAGCCGCCGCTCGGAGATGTCCTGGCCCACGGTCAGCCCGGCGACGTGGTTCCATGCCTCGGCCTCGGAGACCTGGTCCGCGTACCGGCCGATCACGGCGACCAGTTCGACCTCCCAGTCGACGTCTCCGCCCGCGGGCAGGGTGACCTGGCCGTAGGGGCCGGTGAGGCAGGAGATGAACTTGGTGAAGACGGTCGGGGTGTCGGGGACCGCGAACTTGGACTCGGCGGCGTGGTCGGCGTAGTTGAGGCCGATGGCGAAGACCTGGCGCGGGCTGGGGACCGGGTTGCCGAGGTCCTCCGGACGCACGCGCACGGCGTCGGGGCGGCCCGGGGTCACCGTGGCCGCGAACTCGGTGAGGGCGTCCCAGCGTTCGTAGGCCGACTGGACGTCCGAGCTGAACCGTCCCGCGCTGGCGCGTTCGACGTCAACGGCTTCTAGGGGGGCGGTCATCAGGCTCAATCGACCGGAAACGTTGGCGACTTTCACGTGCACTGCTCCTCTGCTCGGTGCAGCGGCTCGTCAGCCGTGGGACGACCCGTCGAGCGGGTCCACGGGCCGCCGGAACGGTGCCCGGCGCTGCCGACCGCTGGTCCGTGAAACACCGGATGGTTCACGGAATGCCCTATGTGTACCCCTCGATATTCGACCGGTCAACCATCTTTCGAAAGTTTATCTCGGGTTCGCATTCCGATACAGTGTTCGCATGGCACGTGAGGGGCGCGGGGGGACCACCCGCACAGAGGGCATTTACCGCACACTGCGCAGCGATATCCTGGGAGGCCGCCTCGTTCCCGGCGAACGCCTGAAGTTCCCCGACCTCTGCGAGCGCTACAACACCAGCGTGGGTGCCGCCCGCGAAGCGCTCACCAGACTGAAGGGGGAGGGGTTCGTCAAGGCCCAGCCCCGGCAGGGCTACATGGTCACGCCGCTGTCCCACTCCGACCTCGCCGACCTCACCGAGGCCAGGACGGAGATCGAACCCCTGGTCCTGCGGCTCTCGGTCGAGCAGGGCGACATGCGCTGGGAGTCCGACGCGGTCGCCGCCCACCACATGCTGGAGCGCACCCCCTTCTTCGCCGAGGGCGAGCAGGGGGGCATCTCCGACGACTGGACCGAGGCCCATGCCGCGTTCCACCTCGCGCTGATCGCCGCGTGCCGCAACCGCCGGTTGCTGGACACGGCCAAGGCCATGCGCGAGGAAGCCGAGCTCTACCGACAGTGGTCGGTCTCCTTCGGTCAGGAGCCCCACCGCGACCTGGCGGGCGAACACCGCGCCCTCCTCGACGCCGCGGTCAGCCGCGACGGCGATCTCGCCGCCCGACTGCTGCGGGACCACATCTCCCACACCACCCGGCTGCTGATCACCTGCGCCGTGGACGAACCGAACACGGAGCAGGGCAGCCCCGCACGAGAGTAGTTCGCGCTCCCATGCACAAGGTCCTTCCCACGGCGGCGGACGCCGTCGCCGACATCACCCACGGAGCCTCCCTGGCCGTCGGAGGCTTCGGCCTGTCGGGCATACCCGACGAGCTGATCGACGCCCTGCTGCACTCCGGTACGGCAGGGCTGCGGATCGTCTCCAACAACTGCGGCGTCGACGACTGGGGCCTCGGCCCGCTGCTGACCGCCGGCCGCATCGACCGGGTCACCGCCTCCTACGTGGGCGAGAACAAGGAGTTCGCCCGCCAGTACCTCGCGGGCGAACTGGAGGTCGAACTCGTCCCCCAGGGCACCCTGGCCGAGCGGCTCCGCGCCGGCGGCTGCGGCATCCCGGCCTTCTACACCCCGGCCGGCGCCGGCACCCAGGTCGCCGAGGGCGGACTGCCCTGGCGCTACGGCCCGGACGGCTCCGTGGCCGTGGCCTCGCCGCCCCGGGAGACCCGCGCCTTCCAGGGTCGGGAGCACCTCCTGGAACACTCGATCACCACGGACTTCGCCCTGGTGCACGCGGCCCTCGGGGACCGCCACGGCAACCTCGTCTTCGCCGGCTCGGCCGGCAACTTCAACGCGCTCTGCGCCATGGCCGGCAAGATCACCATCGCCCAGGTGGAGCGCCTGGTGGAGCCCGGCGAACTCGACCCGGTGCACGTCCACGTGCCCGGCGTCTTCGTGCAGCGCGTCGTCCCGGTGGCACAGGGCATCAAGCGCATCGAGAAGCGCACCGTCCGCCCCGTGCAGGGCTGATCCCACCCCATCCGCTCCCCGGGGCGCGCGGGACCCCGCAACCGCGCCCACGGCCCTTCCGGGGCCGTTCGTCGCCCTCCTCGGGGCCTCCCGCGCACCCACCCACCACCAGGAGAACTCCGCCATGGCGCTCACCCGTGAACAGATGGCCCGCCGGGCCGCCGCCGAACTGGTCGACGGACAGTACGTCAACCTCGGCATCGGCCTGCCCACCCTCGTCCCCGGGCTGCTGCCCGAGGGCATCAGCGTCGTCCTGCACAGCGAGAACGGCATCCTCGGCGTCGGCCCCTACCCCGTGGACGGGGAGGAGGACCCCGACCTCATCAACGCGGGCAAGGAGACCGTCACCGTCCGCCCCGGCGCCGCCCTCTTCGACTCGGCGTTGTCCTTCGGGATGATCCGGGGCGGCCACCTCGACGTCGCGATCCTCGGCGGGATGCAGGTCTCCGCCACCGGGGACCTGGCCAACTGGTCCGTCCCCGGCAAGATGATCAAGGGCATGGGCGGGGCCATGGACCTGGTCCACGGTGCCGGCCGGGTCATCGTGCTGATGGAGCACACCACCCGGGACGGCGCGCCCAAGCTCGTCGAACGGTGCGACCTCCCCCTCACCGGGCGGGGCGTGGTGCACCGGGTGATCACCGACCTCGCGGTGATCGACGTGACCGACCGGGGCCTGCGCCTTCGGGAACTCGCGCCCGGGGTGAGCGAGGAGGAGGTCCGCCGGGCGACGGCCGCCCCGCTGCACGTCTGACGGACCGTACGCCGCACGCACACAACGGGAGCGGGCCGGTCACCACCTGGTGACCGGCCCGCTCCCGTTGTGTGCGGCCGCTCGGTCCGGGCGCGCCGAACGGCCGACGGCCCCCCAAGAGCCGTCGGCCGTCCGACGCGGTCAGTCCCTCACCGTCAGCCGGTGACCCGGGACTTGAGCTCGACCAGCGACTCCATCAGCGCCTCCTCGTCGACGCCCACCAGGCGCCCCTCCTCCTTGCGGACGACCCCGTTCACCAGGACCGTCTCGACGTCGGCGGAGGTACCGAAGATCACCGCGTAGGCCGCCGGGTCCCCGACCAGCGGGCTGAAGCGACCGCTGTTCATGACGACCAGGTCCGCCAGCTTGCCCGGCGCGAGCGTGCCCAGGCTGTCCCCGAGGCCGAAGGCGTACGCCGGGTTCACCGTCGTGGTGGCCAGCAGCTCGCCCGGCTTGAGGGTCGCCAGGTTCTCCCGCGGGTTGAGCGGCAGCCGGCCGCCGTCCCGCGCCTGGAGGGCGTCCTGGGCCTGCATCAGGGTGTTGCTGATCCGCAGCTGCGAGAACAGGTCCAGCGGCACCCGGGCGGGGGTGTCGGTGCCGATGCAGAGCTTGACGCCCTGCTTGATCGCCCGGTTCAGGACGGTCAGCGAGCGCCCCACCGACACCTCGACCTCGGGCGTCACCGAGATCGCGATGTCCGCCTCGGCGACCATGGCGAGTTCCTCGTCCGAGGCGGCGTTCACGTGCACCGGGATGAGGTCGCTGCCCAGCAGCCCCTCGTCCCGCATGTCGCGCAGCTGGTGCGGGGCGTTCTGGTGCAGCGTGGAGCGCAGCCCCAGCGAACGGGCGAACTCGACCTCGCGCTTGAAGCGCTCCATGCCGACGACCTCGATCTCCGAGAGGCCGACCCCGAGCTGGACCAGGGCGTCCTCGCCGGTCACCACGGTCTTGCTCAACTCCGCGATGTGCTCGAACTTCTCGTCGAGGTCGCGCTCGGGGTAGCGCTGGCCGTCCAGCGCGTAGCCGAGGGTGAGTCCGTACCCCATGAGCACCCGCTGTCCGGTGCGGTGGTGCGCGGCGAACACCGACTCGGCGTGCTCCCGGGTGAGCAGCCCGTGCGCGAAGTCGACCGCGCCGGTGATGCCCCGGTCGATCATCTCGACGCCGCAGGCGTACACCGCGGTCTCGTAGTCCTTCGGGCTGAAGTCCTCCCGGGCGCGCGAGACCACGTTCTTGTAGATGTCGTGGGTCCACAGCTCCGAGGCGATGCCGCGCAGCGGCTGCTGCCACATGTGGATGTGGGTGTCCACCATGCCCGGGATGACGATCTTCCCGGTGGCGTCGATGGTCTTGTCCGCCGGGCCCGCCAGCCCGGTGCCGATGGCCTCGATCCGGTTGTCGCGGACCAGCACGTCCGCGTTCTCCAGGGTGCCGATCTGCGGGTCCATCGTGACGACGGTCGCGTTCTTGATGAGGATGCTCGACGGCATCGTGTCAACTCCTGTGGGTGAAGAGCGGGGTGGGACGGAACGGGCGGGGACTACCGCTTGGATTCGAGCTCCCAGTACCGGATCACGGACGGGAGCGTCGGGGTGCCCTGCACGTTGTCCACGGTCTTGCCGTTGTAGGCCCAGAACGACTGCGCCTCGTGGAAACCGCAGTCGAGCGCCTGGTCGTTGATGGTCTTCGTCATGTCCTGCCACGCCTTGTCCGCGGCCTTCGCGTCGGGCGCCGCGAGGGCGCGCTCCACGGCGCTGTCCAGCTCGGGGTACGCGTTCTTCTTGGGGTTGCCCGCGCCGCTGGGACCGAACTTGTACAGGTAGTAGTCGTAGACGCTGGCGTCACCGAAGTCCGCCATGATGGCGGCCGGGTACTTGCCGTTGTTGTAGACCGTGTAGTACTGGCCCCACGTCATCATGTCGAGCTTGACGTCCACGCCGATCTGCTTCATCTGGTCGCGGAACAGCTCGGCCACGGTGCGCTGGATGTCGTAGGTCGGCAGGGTGAAGCTGACCTTGGGGTTGCCCGCCTCGGCCATCAGCTTCTTCGCCGCCTCGACGTCGTGCGGGTAGCCCTTGACCGAGGGGTTGTAGCCCTGCTGACCCTCGCTCATGCGCTGCTGGTGGACCTTGGACATGCCGTTGAACTGGGCGTCCACGATCTCCTGCGGGTCCATCGCGGTGCAGATGGCCTGCCGCACCTTCGGCTCGGCGAACACGCCCTCCGTGTCGTACATCAGCAGGTGGAAGATGGACTGCTTGTACGTCAGCAGGGACAGGTCGTTCTGCTTGGCCCGCTCGACGTAGGGCGCCGTGGTGTAGGCGATGTCCAGCTGACCGCTGCGCAGTCCGTTCATCAGCGAGTCGGGGTCGTTGATGAAGTGCACCTCGATCCCGCCCACCTTGAGGTCCTTGGCGTTGCGGTACTTGTCGAACGCCTTCGCCACCACCTTGGAACCGGCGACGGAGGCCCCCGCGTCGTACACGAACGGCCCGGTGCCGGAGGGCTTCTTCGCCCAGTCGCCGGCGTCCAGCGCCTTCGGCGAGATCATGTAGCCCTGGCTCCGGGCCAGGTTGGGCACCAGGTTGGGCGCCGGGGACTTGAGGCTGATCCTGACCTGGTCGGTGCCCACCGCCTCGATGGCGGTGACCGGGGCCATCACCGAGGTCCACTGGCCCTTGCTGGCCTTCATGCGTTCGAGGTTCTTCACCGCCGCGGCGGCGTCGAAGGGGGTGCCGTCCTGGAACACGACGCCCTTCTCCAACTGGAAGGTGATCTCCTTCGCCGTCTCCTTCCAGGACGTGGCGAGCTTCGGCTCGATGGTGACGCCGTCCTTCGCGAGCCCCACCAGTCCCTCGTAGACGAGGGCGGTGTAGGTGCTGTTCGCGCGGTCGATGGTCTCCCAGTCGTTGAGCGGGACGGCCACGCCGAAGCGGGCCATGCCCTTGCCGCCGGTGCCCTTCGCGCCGCCACCGCTGCTGCTGCTGTCGCCCGAACCGCAGGCGGAGACGACGGCGATGGCGAGGGCGACCCCGACGGCGGGGTAGACCTGACGGCTCCTGCGGCGTGATGACCGCCCCGTGGAGGAGACGGGCGTGGTCTTGCTCATGGTGCTCTCCGATTTTCGAGGGTCCGAGGGCCCTAGGTGGGTGAGCTGCGCGGCGGGGAGCGGCCCGCCGCGCAGGAGGTGCGGGGGGAGAGGGGGTCAGGCAGCGGTCCGCGATCCGCGGACCTCTTCGGCGTGGTGGCAGGCCACCAGTCGCTCCCCGGAGCCGGCGGCGGGAACCTGCGGCAGGGGGAGGGAGACCGGCCGTGGGGTCTCGGTGCGGCAGAGGTCCGTGGCCCAGCGGCAGCGGTTCTGGTAAGGGCAGCCCGGCTTGTCGTCCAGGGGGCTCGGCGGTTCCGCCTTGCCACCGGTCAACTCGCGGCGCAGCCGCGACCGCTCGGCCTGCTCGTCCGGGTCGGTGACCAGCGAGGAGGCCATCAACATGTGGGTGTAGGGGTGCCCGGGATCGCCGTGCACCGCCTCCGCCGGACCGCTCTCCGCCATCCGCCCCAGGTACAGGACTGCGATGTCGTGGCTGACGTGGCGGACCACGTCGAGGTCGTGGGCGATGAAGAGGTAGCTGATGCCGTACTCGCGCTGGAGCTCCATCAGCAGGTTGATGACCTGGCTCTGGGTGCTCACGTCCAGCGCGCTGACCGGCTCGTCGCACACGATGAGCTTCGGCCGCACGGACAGGGCCCGGGCGATCGCCACCCGCTGGCGCTGTCCGCCGGACAACTCGCTCGCCATCCGGTCGCCGTGGAACGCGGAGAGTCCCACGTCGTCCAGCGCCCGGGCGACCTCCTTGTCCAGGGCGGCCCGGGACAGGGGGCGGTGCCGGGCGATGGTCTGACCGATGATGGTCGCGACCGTCTGCCGGGGGTTCAGGGACGACAGCGGGTCCTGGAAGACGACCTGCACGTCCTTGCGGTACGACAGCGGGGTCTGCCGGCCGAACCCCGAGATGTCCTGGCCGTCGAAGACGACCGTGCCCTCGGAGACGGGCGCCAGCCGCAGGATCGCCCGGCCGATGGTGCTCTTGCCCGAGCCGGACTCGCCCACCAGTCCCAGCGTGCGTCCGCTGCCGATGGTGAAGCTGACGTCGCGCACCGCGGTGAACGAGCGCCGTCGGCCCGTCATGCCCCGCCCCAGGCCGTACCGGACGCTGAGGTTGTCCACGGACAGCAGTGGTTCGTTGGCGCTCATTTCGTTCCCACCAGACGCAGTTCCCCGGCCCGCACGCAACGGACCCCGTCAGTGATCGGCACCGGCCCCGAAGTGCAGGCGGCGGTCGCGTACTCGCAGCGCGGGTTGAAGCGACAGCCCTGCGGCCACTCCCAGGCCGCCGGAACCCGGCCCGGGATCGTCGCCAGCTCGGCGCCCCCCACGCTGCCCTGCGGCATCGCGTTCAGCAGGGCTTCCGTGTAGGGATGCTTGGGCTTGCCCAGCGCCCCGCGCACGTCGCGGACCTCCACCACCTGGCCGGCGTACATCACGCCCACCCGGTCGCAGACGTCGGCGACCACGCCCAGGTCGTGGGTGATGATCAGCAGCGACATGTTCAGCCGCTCCCGCAGGTCGGACAGGAGCTCCAGCACCTGCGCCTGGATGGTGACGTCCAGCGCGGTCGTCGGCTCGTCCGCCACCAGCAGTTCGGGCTCGCTGGCCAGCGCCGCGGCGATCACCACGCGCTGGGCCATGCCGCCGGAGAACTGGTGCGGGTAGTCGGCCAGTCGGCGCTGCGGGTCGGGCACGCCGACCAGCGAGAGCAGTTCGGCCGCCCGTTCCCTGGCCTGGCCGCGCGACATGTCGCTGTGGGCGCGGATGCCGTCCACGAGCTGGTCCCCGATGGTGTGCACGGGGGAGAGCGCGGACATGGGGTCCTGGAACACCATGCCGATCCGCTTGCCGCGGATCGCCCCCCACTCCCGCTCGCTCAGCCCGACCAGTTCGGTGCCGTCCAGGGTCACCGAGCCGGCGGAGACCTCCACCCCCCGCGGCAGCAGGCCGAGGAGCGTGGACGCGGTGATCGACTTGCCCGAGCCGGACTCGCCGACCAGGCCGAACGCCTCGCCGCGGGCGATGTCGAAGCTGACCTCGGAGACCAGGTCCGCGGGACCGCCGGGGGTCTGGATGGCGGTGACGGTCAGCCCCTCGATCCGCAGCAGCGGAGCTTCCGCGCCGACCGCCTTCACCGCGGTGAGCGGAGCGGTCGCCTTCCCCTCGGCGGCCTGGGCCGCCCGGGTCGCCTTGAGCGCGGCGAAAGCCTTGCGGTGCTTGCGGGTGAAGGGCGTGCGCCGGGCCGTGGCGTCCCGCAGGCAGTCGCCCAGCAGGTTGTACATCAGCACGCTCAGGGTGATCGCCACACCCGGGTACACCGCGAGCATCGGCTCGTCGGCGAAGTGGGCGCGGGAGGCGTCCAGCATGCCGCCCCAGCTCACCTGGGTGGTGTCGATGCCGACGCCGAGGAAGCTCAGCATCGCCTCGATCAACAGGGCGGTGCCCAGGGCGATCGACGCCTGGACGATCACCGGGGCGGCGATGTTGGGCAGGATCTGCCGCAGCATGATCGCCGGCGTGCGCAGCCCCGAGACCCGGGCGGCGTCCACGTAGAGCCGCTCGCGTTCGGCGAGCACCACGGCCCGGGTGATCCGCATGAAGCTCACCGCGAACACCAGGCCCACCGCGAACATGGCCTTGACCAGGCCGTTGCCGATGATCGCGACCAGCGCCAGGGCCATCAGCAGCGCCGGGATGGCCTGCATGACGTCCGCGATGCGCATCCCGATCCGGTCCCACCAGCCGCCGAGGTAGCCGACGAGCAGGCCGAGGCCGACGCCGAGGACCACACCGATGCCGACGCTCTGGAAGGCGGCGATCAGGGCCGTGCGGGTGCCGTAGATCAGCCGGGAGAGGATGTCGCGCCCCAGGTCGTCGGTGCCGAGGAGGTGCTCGGCGCTCGGGCCCTGGAATCGGTTGGAGACATCGGGCTGGATGGGGTCGTGCGGGGCGACGAAACCGGCGGTCAGGGCCACCAGCACCTGGATCAGCAACAGCGCGAGACAGATGACGGCGATCGGCTGTCGGACGGTCCGGCTGAGGACGCCGGCCTGCTTGCGGCGCGCCCGACCCGGTGCGGCACCCTCGGTGCCCGGGGGCTTCTCGCCGATGGTTGCGGCGGTCACTGCGGCCTCACCTTCGGGTTGACGATGCCGTAGAGGATGTCCACGGCGAGGTTGACGCCCAGCACGATCAGGGCGACGACGACGATCGAGCCCTGGAGGACCGGGTAGTCGGCGCGGACCACGCTGTCGATGAGCAGGGTCCCCAGGCCGGGGATGGCGAAGATGCGCTCGATCACGAAGCTCGCCGCGACCAGGACGGACATCTGCACCGCGAGCACCGCGAGCACCGGGACCATGGCGTTCTTGGTGGCGTACTTGAGGACGATGCGCCGCCGGCTCACCCCGCGGGCGCGCAGCGACTGGACGTAGGGCGACTCCAGCGCCTCGATGGTGGCGCTACGGGTCTGCCGGGCCACCACGGAGGCGGTGCTCAGTCCGAGCGCCAGCGCCGGTAGCACCAGGCTCTGCACCCACATCCCGGGATCCTCGCCGAGCGGGGTGTATCCGACCGCGGGCAGCCACTCCAATTCGACCGCGAAGGTCAGCGCCAGCAGCAGCGCCACCCAGAAGCTCGGCAGGGCCAGGCCCAGGGCGACGAGCACGGTCAGCAGCCGGTCGGGGACCGAACCGGGACGCAGGGCGCCCAGCAGTCCGAGCGGGATGCCGGCGAGCAGGGCCACCGCCATGCCGGCCAGGGAGAGCGAGAGGGTGATGCCGAGGCGCTGCGAGATGGACTCGGCCACCGGGACCCCGGTGTACAGCGAGGCTCCCAGGTCGCCCTGGAGGGCGGCGGCGAGCCAGTCGGTGAACTGTTGCCAGAGGGGCTCCTGAAGACCCAGCTGGCGCGAGAGCTCGTCCCGTTGGTCCTGTCCGGCTCCCTCGCCCAGGATCTGGGCGACGGGGTCGGTGCCCGTCAGCCGGACCAGCATGAACACCAGGAGCGACACCAGGAACAGCGTGGGCAGCGCAGAAACGATTCTTCCGAGAACGAACTTGGTCATCGTTCCGCCCCGCCCCGCCCCGCCGTCCACGGCCGTGCGTCACCCCGCACGATCCGCCCCGGGCTCCTGCGCGCATCGACTGCGTCGCCGCGCTCGCATGCCACTTCCACGATGGCCACTCCTTTGTGTCAGTCCGCGAGGAGCTCGGCTCTTTGCGGAATGACCACATGTGTAACCGTTTCACATTCGAGGAGTCAACGATGTTTCGAAACTTTGAGACCTCTTCGTATCCAACGCAAGGTCTCGACCGCCCTCGCGGATGCTCCCGCCGAGGTGGTGGCGTGCGCTCCGGAAGCCCTTCCGGACGCCGGGGTCCTGGGCTAGCCTCGCGTGACGGGGACGTCGCGACGGCACCCCCGGACGGAGGGAGGCGGGCGATGGGTACGCGGACGGCCCGTCGGACCTTACTGGTCGGTAGCGCCAGGGGAGTTGCCCGCCGCACCCGGGCGTGAGGGCCGACCGCTCCTCCGCACCCGCAGCGGGTGCGTGCGTACCGGGCCTGGGTGCCCGCTCAGGGACGCCGGGCCCGGACGACCACCAACTCCTCGTGCACCGCGGCGGGCTCCAGCAGACCGCGGGCGCACAGCCAGTCCCGTCGACGGCGCGACACCGGACCGAAGGGCACCCGGGCCCGTTCGCTGACGCCTGCGTGCAGACCGGCGGCCCGCAGCGTCTCGTCCGTTCCACAGAGCCCGGAGTGCACCACCAGCAACAGCCCGGCCGGGGACAGGAGGCGCGGCGCGTCGGCACAGATCCGGTCCAGCAGGCTCCGCCCGTGCGTCCCCGCGTCCCAGGCCCGGGCCGCTCCGTGGGACGCGGTCACCTCGCACGGGGCGGGAACGTACGGCGGGTTGCTGATGACCAGCCCGACCCGCTCGGCCCGAGCCCGGTGCCCGGTGCCGGGCGTCTCACACCGTGCCCGCCCGTGCGAACTCCTCGGTGAAGGCGCGGGTGAACTCCGGGAGGTCGTCGGGCTTGCGGCTGGTGACCAGGGTGTTCGGGCCGGTGCGGCTCACGTGGACGGGCTCGTCGATCCAGGTGCCGCCGGCGTTGCGGACGTCGGTGCGCAGGCTGGGCCAGGAGGTCAGGGTGCGTCCGGTGATCACGCCGGCCTCGATGAGGGTCCACGGCGCGTGGCAGATGGCCGCCACCGGCTTGCCCGAATCGAAGAACGAGCGCACGAACGCGACCGCGGTGTCGTCCGTGCGCAAGGCGTCCGGGTTGGCCACCCCGCCGGGCAGGACCAGCGCCCCGAACTCCGTCGGGTCGGCCCCGTCCACCACCTGGTCGACGGGGAAGGTGTCGCCCCGGTCGAGGTGGTGGAACGCCTGGACCCGGCCCGGTGCGGTCGAGATCAGCGACGGGACGTCCCCCGCGTCGATCACGGCCTGCCAGGGCTCCGTCAACTCGACCTGCTCGACGCCCTCGGGGGCGACCAGGAAGGCGATCCTCACGTCTCCTCACTCCTCTCCGTGACGGGGCCGCCGGACGGGTGCTGCCGCCGTACCCGGTCCGGGGACGGCGGGGCGGCCCCGACCGGACGGGTACCCGGGCCGCGGCGGGCCAGTGCCGCGGCCCGGGGCGTCGCCGTCCGTGGACCGTCGAGTACCGAGGGTGCCCGTTCCCGCCCCGGGTGCGGATGCCGGGCAGGGTCCTTTCGCCCGGACGATGCGGGGTACTCGGACGGCATGAACGGCATGAACGATGCGAACGGCAGGAATCCCGGCGAGCCCGTCCCGGGTGCGCGACCCGATCCCCGAGGGGGAGTGCCGCCGGGGGAGACCCCGCCCGCCGAGTCCGGCACCGGCCCGGCCACCGGGCCCCGGGAGGACACCGAACGGGGATGGGCTGCCCTCCCCCTGACGCTGATCCTGATCGTGGCGCTGGTCTTCGCCGCGTTCTTCCTCGTCTACGCCCTCACCCTCGCGCTCTGACGCCCGCGGGGCGTGGTGCGGGGGCGGCACGTCGTGGGGCCGGCCCCCGGAGCCCGTCGCTCACCCCGGTGGCTCCGGGTCGAGCAGCGGCATCAGCCCGTGCGGGAGCCGACTGCGGAAGACCGCCCGCTCGGCGGGGGAGAGGGCCCCGGCGACCGTGGACAGGACGGCGTGGATGTCCCACTGGGGGGTGCGCGGCCGGACCCCGGTGTGCCCGGCCACCCGGCCGCAGAACTCCTCCGCCCCCAGCCCCTCGGCCTTCGCCGCGCCGGACGCGCTCACCGTCTTGGCCAGCCGGTCGGGGAGCCACGAGACGATCCGTTCGGCCCCTTCGCGTCCGAGGTGCTGCGCGAGCACGGCGAGCACGGCGTGGCTGACCACCGCGGCCTCCTCGTGGCTGGTGTACTCACCCCGCTCCCGCACACGGGTGAGAAATGCGTCGTCGGACATGGCGAACGCGCCTCCTCTGGGACGGGCCCCCGGGCCCGACTGCGTTGCGGACGGGAACAACGTCGCAGAAACGCAGGCGTCCCGCATGCCGTGGTCCGGGTCCGGGAGCGAACGCACGGGCCTGCAGTTGCTCGGGTGACGTGTGTGAGCAGGGAGGCCGAAAACACTCCGATGAACACCCTTCCGGGTGATCTGATCGATGAAGGGACGCCACTAGAATCCTTGCATCTGAGGAATTCCATTGCTTGCAGATGGGATTCGCCATCACGTGCTCGTGCACATTCCGGTGCCGTGGAAAAGGGCCGGAGGAGGGCGGGCACCTTCCGGGAGGGGACCGCATGGAGTTCGTCAACGGTGTCGACGCGACCGAGATCGAGGGCGTCACCTGGGTCAAGAGCAGCGACAGCCAGGGCATCGGCAACTGCGTGGAGGTCGCGTCCCTACCGGGTGGCGGGATCGCGGTGCGCAACTCCCGTGACGCCTCGGGCCCGGCGCTGATCTACACCGCCGCCGAGGCCCGTGCCTTCCTCGCCGGGGTGAAGCGGGGCGAGTTCGACGGATTGGTGTCCTGAACTGCATCCGAGAGAAGGTTAGTTCGGCGGACGTGTGGACTCGGGCGCTGGAATACTGTGTGTCGATGGCTCGTGACGTCGAGGAGTCCCATGCCCGCCGAACCGTACGATCGTTCGCCTTCGACAGCTCGTGTCCTCTCGCTGCACCGGGGCCGGCGGGACGATCCGCCGGCCCTGCTGCTGGGCGCCCAGTTGCGGCGGATGCGGGAGGAACGGCGTCTCACGCTGGAGGCGGCCGCCGCCTTCATCCGGGGCTCCGCGTCGAAGGTCAGCAGGATGGAGCGGGCCGAGAGCGCCGTCTCCGAACGCGATGTGTGGGACCTGGTCGAGGGGTACGGGTCCCCGGCCGACGAGCGCGCCGAGATCAACGAACTGCTTCGACGGGTGCGCAGGGACCAGGGAAAGAAGGAGTACAGCGACGTCACCCCGGGCTTCCTGCGCCGGCTGGTGAGGTTGGAACAGCGGGCCGTGCGCGTGTTCTCCTACGAGCCCTACGCCGTCCCTGGGCTGTTGCAGACCCCTGAGTACGCCCGGGCCATGGTCCTGTCGGAACTGGCCGACGAGGACGGGCGGGCGGACGAGGCGCTCGTGGAGCGACACGTGTTCGCACGCCGGAACCGGTGGGCCGACTTCTGCGACGCGGGAGGGGCCGAACTCCTGGTGATCATGGACGAGAGGGCGCTGCACTGGTCCGTGTCCGACGACGCCGTGATGGCCGGGCAACTGCGCCGTCTCCTCGACCTCGCGGAGACGGACGGGATCTCCATCCGGGTCATCCCCCGCGACGGGGGCTTCCGGGCGCCGGCCCCCCTCGCGTTCACCCATCTGGTCCTGCCCGACCGGCCGCAGCAGGTCCAGGTGGTCTACGTGGAGAAGATCGACGGCGCCGACTACTGCACCGACGAGACCCGGCTGGAGAAGTACCGGGCCCGCATGGAGCGGGCCATGGGCCTGGCGCTGTCCTGGGAGGACAGCGCGCGCCTGATGCGGCGACTGGTACGGGAGAAGGAGGCGGGGGAGCGCTGAACTCCCCCGCCCGGGTCAGGGCAGCAGGGCGATGCCGCCCCACTCCTCCCAGTCGTCGGTGCGCTGCCGGGGGACGACCTCGGTGTCCGCACGCCAGGTGGTGACGTTGACCAGTCCGGGCTCCCGCACCGTCACGCCGAGGTCGTCGAAGTAGGCCGCCACCTCGGCCTTGGCGCGCACCCGGCCCCAGGAGCCGTGGGTGGCGTCCGCCATCAGCCCGGTGACCCGGTCGCGGATGTCGGCCCGCTCGCTGACGAGCTGACAGATGACGAAGATGCTGCCGGGCGCCAGTTCGCGCTTCACCCGGTGGAGCATGGGGAGCACCTGCTCGTCCTTCAGACAGTGCAGGACCGAGACGAAGAGCGCGGCGGTGGGCTCGTCGGGGCGGATGAGCCGGCGCACCTCGTCGTGGGCGAAGATCGCCGCGGTGTCGGTCATGTCGGCCTGGACCACGGCCGTTTGTCGGTTCTGCTCCAGTCGGGTCCGGCCGTGGGCGGACACGATGGGGTCGTTGTCGATGTAGACGACCCGGGAGTCGGGATCCACCCGCTGGGCGATCTCGTGGACGTTGTCCAGGGTGGGCAGCCCGGAGCCGTGGTCGAGGAACTGTCGGATGCCGGCCTCCTCGGCGAGGAACCGCACCACCCGGCGCAGGAAGGCGCGGTTGTTCAGCGCCAGGGCCTGCGAGTCCGGCACGATCTCCAGCAACTCCGCGCATGCGTCGCGATCGGACCGGTAGTTGTCGACACCCCCCAACAGCCAGTCGTACATGCGGGCGACACTCGGCGTGTGCGTGTCCACCCGAGGAGGACCGGACTGCTCTCCCTGACCCATGCGACCCCCAGAACTCCCCGTGCAACAGGGCGTGAGATGTGAAGTGCCCATGCTAGTAGGAGGGTTGGGGCCTGTCAGCGAGGTCGGGGGGCGCGCCGGGCGCACGGAGTGGCGGTACCGGAGCGGCCGGGCGTCCCGGGGCGCCCCTGCATGGGCTCCCGCCCGGGGACACTGCCTGGTGCGACGGGACAGGGGCCGTCACCTGTCGTCGTCCTCATGCCGGACTCGCGAGGGGATCAGTAGGGCAGTCCTGAGCGCTCCGCATGGGCGATCAGCGCGCGGACGGCCGAGGGGGACGTGCCCGTGATCTGCGCGATCTTCGAGGGCGTCATCCGCAGGTCGCGGGAGAGGAGCACCGCATCGGCGTGGGCAGGCGGGAGCAGCCGGTAGAGCGGGGAGTCCTTGCACTGGCGGCGGGCGGCCTCACCGGTGACCGTGTGGCGCAGCACCTGCCAGGCGGAGGCGAAGGTGTTGGGGCTGCTGAGCAGAGCGGTCCAGCGCACGGCGATCGAGGTGAGCGCCTCCTCCGCGACCGCGACGGTCTCCTGGCCCAGCCGGGCCTCGGCGTAGCGGAGATAGACGGGGCGGGCCAGCGTGCGGAACGCCTGGTAGTCGTGTCGACGGGTGGAGGGCGGCGGGCGGTCACCGGGGTCCGGGGACGGCAGGGCGTCGTGCACGGTGCGCGGGCTACGCGGGCCAGCCGTCAGCTCTGCCTCGACCGGGGCCGGCGGCAGCCGTTCGGTTCGGGTCGGCCGGGTAGCGGCCCGGCGCCGTCCCGGCGTCCTCCGTGCACCGCGCGGACCGTGGGGACGGAAGGCGCGGCTGCTCCGCGGAACGAATGGCGCACGGTGGTGGATCTCCTCGTCGATCGGGCGGCGGGGCGCCGTACCGGGCCTTCCGGTACCGGGCGGGCCGCGGGCTGATGTGCCGATGACCGTACCTCCCTTCGTAGGGCTGCCTTCCGCTTTGCTGACCTTGGAGCAAACGCCGGAGAGGAAACGTAAATGTCGATGCATGGGAAGCGTTTGTTTGTCAAGTTTGAATGTTGGGCTCCTCTTGATGGGTCATGATGAGAGTTGATCGAATGTAAGCGCTTGTTCATTTGGATTTGTATGGAATCTGGGTGGTTATCGACTCTCTTGCATATGCACCTTGGGTGTCCCGCAATATGGCAAGCGCTCGGCGGGTCGCGTTGAGGAAAAAGAAGGTAGTGAAATTAATCCTTAAGAGTGAACTTGGCTCGGACGGAGGGAGGGTGTGGTATGCCGTCAGTGGACATGTGTCATTCGGGCATTTTGCGAGATGTGCGGATGCGAACGGTTCGGCGTGGTGGATGGAGGGGGTGCGGGCCGGATCCGCGGCCACTGCCCCACTCGCGGCGGGCCGCGGATCATCCCCGGCCCGCGGAGCGCTGACGGACGCCGCCTTGACCGCGCCCCGGTCGGTCAGCCGGCCCGCAGCGCGGTGCGCCTCCGTTGCCGGGAGCCGAGCAGCCGGGCGCCGAGCCGGTCCTCCATGAAGGTCGTGGCGTGCACGCCCAAGACCGGGTCCGCTTCCCGTTCGGGTTCGTCGGCCAACAGCCCCTCGGCGACCTCGCCGCGCACCGACTGCTCGTGCACCGCGTCGGCTTCCACGTGCCCGTCGTGGAAGCGCCGGGCCGCGGCCCCGCCCCGCACCGGCGCAGGGCGTCGGCCATCCGGGCCGCGCCGGGGGAGACGGTCACCTCCACCGCGGCGAAGTGCCCGACGAGGGAGCCGCGCCGGGCCCGGTGCAGGCCGAACAGGGACATCGTGGTCACCACCCGCCAACACGTCGCCCGGTGCCGCGTCCAGATGGGTGCCGTAGGCGGGGGCCAGACCGAGGTCGACCATGAGGTCCGCGAACAATCTGGCGTGGACGTCCTCGGCCCGGCCCGCACCGAACTCGTCGTACTCGACGGCGACCATGCCCGCCTTCGCCCGGCCGTCCGGGTCATCCGGGTCGCTCGCGGCGGCGGGGCCCGAGGACCGTTCGGACCAGGAGCCCGGCGAGACCGCTCGTCAGTGAACTGGTGACGAGGTCCCGGACCACCAGCAGCAGCACCGAGAGCAGGAGACCCGCCGCCAGCACGGCCGCGACCCCGAGGGCGACGCGAGCACCGCGACCGCAGCCCCCGCGCGCGGCGGGCAACACCGGTTGCGGGGCTTGCGCCCGGTCCGCCGCGAGGTCGAGGGTCCGTCCGTGGGCGTCCCTGACCAGGTGCGACCCGGCGGTCATGGCCCAGCCTTCCGTCGCCCGTCCCGTTCGGGCCCGCTACCAGTAGTGGCGTCGGCCGCCCACTGCATGGCCCACCGCCCCGAGGAGCCAGAGGACGACACCGATCACCACGAGGGCGACGCCGATGCTCCAGAGGACGCTCACCTGGGTGAGCAGCCCCACGACCAGCAGGGCGACACCGAGAACGATCATGATTACTCCAGGTACGAGTAGACGAATCGATTCACCTCGTCGTGTTCCCGGTGCGCGCCCCGGGCCCGCGCGGACCGAGCGCCGGGGTCCCTCGGGACACCGGAGCGGCCACGTGCCCCGGGCGCGCCCGCACCCGTCCGGTACGCGACCCGGGCGGGTGCGGAGGGCATCGGACGGCCGTCAGGGCTTGAAGGCGTCCTTGGCCTTCTCCTTGGCGGCCCGGACGTCGCCTTCGGCCTCCTTCGCCCGCCCTTCCGCGGCGGTGCGTTCACTGCCCACCGCACGCCCTGCGGCCTTCTGCACCTTTCCCTTGACCTGCTGCGCTTTCGCGCGGGCCTTCTCGCTCTTCGCCATCGCCGGCACCTTTCGTCTTCTCGCTCGATCGCCGTGCACCACACGGGGCACAACGGCGCGTCCCGTCCCGGGTACCCCCGGGACGCCGTCCATACGGAACGCACGCGCACGACCCGGGCGGCGCGCAAGCGCGCCCGTCCGCGGCGGGAGGCCCGTCGCCGGGGCGGGCGAGCAGGTGCGAACGGGTGTTCAGGGTCCGGCGGTGAGGGCCACCGCCCGCGCGTGGAGTCCTTCCAAGGCGTCCAACACGATCGTGCGGTGGTGCCACGTCAACCACGCCCCCGTCCCGCGACCGAGTGCGCACAGCCCCCGGGCGGCCGGGGCCGCGAGCACCTCGTGGGGCCCGGGACGGAACACCGAGAGGTCTCCCAGGAACCGTCCGCCCCCGTCCACCAGGGCCACCCCGTGCCGGGTGCGTCCCCAAGGTGCCTCGGCCCCCGGAAGGGAGGTGTCCAGTACGGTCACGGGCACCCCCGGCCGAGCGGCCCGCACCCCGTCCTCCCCCGGCGGTCGGTGCGTCTCCAGGGCCGCGGACTCGTCACCCAGGTGCGCCTCCACCACGAGGCCGCCGGTGAGCGGGTCGACCAGCCGGACCAGGCCGGTGGGGGCGCCGGTGAGCTCCGCCGCCCGACGCAGCGAGGCGCTGAGGACCTCGGTGTGGTTGGTGAGGGCCACCGCCCTCCGTTCCCCGAGCGGGACCGGGGGCGTCGGCCGTCGGCCCCGCCCGGGGAACCACGGACCGTGCGTGGGCGGGGCCTTGACGACGACGACCGCCGACGCCAGGTGGCGCAGCTTCAGGTTGTGCCGCTGCGCCACGGCCTTGAGCAGTTCCAGGGCGTCCGCCGCCCCGATCGCGTAGCGGCCCTGGAGGACGCCCTGCGCCTGGGCGACCGCGGTGCGCGCCCGCATCTTCCGCACCAGGTGGTGGAGCGGCCCGTCGACCGCACCGGACTCCAGGGGCACCGGTGCGCCCGGAGACCCGGGCGGGGGGCGGTGGGTGCGCCTCGGCCGTCGGCAACGGTCGACCGCCTCCGCCACCGACGCCGCGGTCGACACCGTGCCGGCGGGACGCCACCCGTCCGGCCGCGCCCCGATGACGATGAGGCGCCCGGGGAAGCGGTCCAGGGCCGTCGCCACGACGGGCGGCACCCCGGCCGCACCGGGTCCCGCCGCCGTGGCGCTCAGGTCGAGGACCACCGCGACGCAGTCCCCGGGCCGGCTCGCGGCCACGGCTTCCCACTCCGGCGCGGACACCGGGCCGGCGAGGTGCAGGACCCAGAGCGCACCGGCCCCTTCGGGCAGGAGCACCACCTGGGCGCAGGGAAGGGGGATGCGGTGGGGGGACATGACGAGCGGCCTCCGGACGAACGGGGGGCCAGCGGCCCCGGGGACGGCTCCCACCCTCTCCGGCGGCCGGCGGGCCCACGAGTACCGAGCGCGAAGACCTTTCGCCACGCGGGTCGAAAAACGAAGGCCCGCACGTGGCGGGTGGTGCTCCGGTCGCGCAGCCACCTTCCGGGCACCGCGCTCCCACCGGCCGGGAGGCGCGTCGGGTCCGGGAAGTGACACGCGTAGCGTGAGCCTCGGCACGCGCCCTCCCGGCGCACACGAGCGTGAGGGTGGGGAGCCGGTCAGCATGGGCGCGCTGATGTTCGAAAGTGATGACCTGGAGCGAACGGAGGAGTTCCTGAGCAGGGCGTACGCTGCGATGAGGATCGGCAGCAGCACGCCCGCCGAGAGCCACGCACGGATCTCGCGCCACGCTTCGGCGTCGGTCAGCGTGGACCTGGTGCAGATGAACTTCGAGATGAGCTACGAGGTGGGGCCGCTGGGCCGGATCGGTCTGTGCAGCATGCACACCGGCTTCATCCGGGACCACGCCGCCTCGGCCCCCGCCGACACCTACGGCCCCGGAGACGTCTTCTCCCTGGCCCCACCGGACGAGCCCTACCGCGGTCGGGTGGACCGGGCCCGCTACCACGTCACGCTCATCGCCCCCGAACTGCTCGCCCAGGTCGCCTCGGCGGCCTCGGACCGGGAGCCCGACGCGGTGCGGCTGACCGGTCACCGTCCCCGCTGCGAGGAGGCCGCCCGCAGGCTCCAGGGGATCATCACCCACCTCCGGGACCACGTCCTGGACGCACCCGATCTCCACGACCAGCCGCTGGTCCTGTCCACGGCGGCCCAGTACCTGGCCGCGAGCGTGCTGAGCGCCTTCCCCCACACCGCCCCCACCGAGGAGACGGCCCGGGACCGCCGGGACGCGCGCCCCCTGACGGTGCGTCGTGCTGTCGCCCACATCGAGGCGCACGCCGACCGCGAACTGACCGTCGCGGACATCGCCGCCGCGGCGCACGTGACCACCCGCGCCCTCCAGTACGCCTTCCGCCGGCACCTGGGCACCACGCCGATGAGGTACCTGCGCCGGGTGCGGCTGGCCGCCGCGCACGAGGAGTTACTGCGGGCCGACCCGGGTCGGGGCGTCACGGTCACCACCGTGGCCGCGCGGTGGGGCTTCGCCCACCCGGGTCGGTTCGCCCGGGAGTACCGGGCCGCCTACGGTCGTCGTCCGTCCCACACCCTACGGGCCTGAACCGGACGGTACGGATGAGGCGGATGGTTTGAAGCGTTGCTTCCGGGGCACACGTGAGCCGTGCTTGGGAACGCAGGCACACTCCTGGAACCGGTTCCGGCCGCCCGGTGTGTGCGGCGCGACCGGGACCGCTCTCCCACCGAGGCGAAGAACCCCGTGCAAGGAGCGAGATCCCATGAGCACCCCCCTGTTCGCCCCCCGGGGCGGCCGTCCCCCCGGGCCCGCGGCGGCCTGTCGCGTCCGTCGAGCACCCGGCGGTGCTCCGTGACGGTGGCGTTCGGCTACTCCGCCGTCTTCACGGGAAGTCCCGCCGACGGCGACGAGCACGTGGTCCTCCGACTCTCCGGCGACCTGGACGTCAGCTGCCGGGAGGACCTGGAAGCGGCGTTCGCCCTCTGCCGCTGGTGCCGACCCGAGGCGATCGCCGTCGACCTCACCGCCGTCACCTTCCTGGACAGCGCGGGGTTCGGCCTGTTGGAGGCCGCCCGGAGCGCCGGGGCGCGCCAGGGCGTGCCGGTGGAGTTCACCGGTGTCCTGCGGCCACCGGTCGCGCGGTTCCTGTCCCTGACCGGAACGCCCGTCGCCCGGACCGTCCCCCGTGCCGCCGGGGCGCCGTCCGGCCGCCGCCCGGCGTCGCGGGCGGTCCGGCCGGCTCCCCGGGGCGACGGCCGGGGCCGTCACCGGGCGGTGTCCTGGCGGGCGGTGGTCACCGCCGCGGGCTTCGCGGGGCTGGCGTCCCTGCTCTGCGCGGCGGTGCAGCGCACGGTCCCGTGAACGGGCCGGGGCCGCCCGCCGCGACCGGGGCCCGGAGCGGCCGTGTGGCGCCCCGCCGTCCGTTCGAGGGAAGGGGCCGAGCGGCCCGGCCGGAGCGGTGACATGGCCAGCGGGTTCACGGGTACCCGCTCCCCATGACCCCATCGAACGCTCCTGTCCTGCCGCTCGCCGCCACGGACGGCGTCGCGGGCACCCTCGGGCTCCTGTTGGCGGGCGCGGCGGTCGTGGCCCTGCTGATCGTGATGGTGCAGCGCGGCATCCGTCGGCGCCGCCGCGAGGGCCCGCCGCCCCGTCCCGAGGAACAGCCCCGACCGCCGAGCCATCGGCGGGCGGACCCGGGCCGGGAGGGCCCGCCGCCCCCGCCGCGGGGCTGAGGTCCGCCCGTGTCCCTCGGCCACGCCCCGGTGCGGGCCCGGACCTTCGGGTCCGGGCCCGCACCGGGGCCAGCGACGGCCCGCGCCCGCCCGTCTCCGACTACGCCGGTGCGTCCGTCAGGGACGATCGCACCCATGTCACCAGGTCGGGGTCGTCGAGGCCAGCTACCCACCAGTCCGCGGTGGTGCCCCGGTGCGCCGGCGCCGGTTCCCCGACCCCGATGACCTTGAGTCCCGCCCGGTGCGCGGCCTCGATGCCGGTGAGGGAGTCCTCCACGGCGAGGGTGGCCGGGCCCTCGGTGCCGCAGAGCTCGGCGGCCTTGGCGTAGAGGTCGGGTTCGGGCTTGGGGCGGAGGTCCTCGTCGGGCACCACCAGGTGGTCGAAGTGCTTCAGCAGCCCGGTCCGTCCCAGGCTGGCCTCCACGACGGCCGCAGGGCAGTTGCTCGCGACGGCGAGCGGGACCCGCCCCGAGAGCAGCCGGACCAGCTCGGCCGCACCCGGCAGGACGACCGGCACCGCGTCGGCCAGCGCGGTGAAGTGCGACAGCAGGGACTGCGTCAACTCCTCGGCGAGTTCCGGCTTCCCGGCCTCCTCGGCCATGAGGAGTCCGCATTCCACGTAGTGCACCCCGGCGGCCTTGGCGGCGAAGTCGGGGGGAGCCTTCAGCCCGAAGTCGGCGAACGCGTGGACGCGCGCCGACTGCCAGTGGGACTCGTTGTCCACCAGTGTTCCGTCACAGTCGAACACCACGGCCGCAGGGGCTGTGGAAAGGACAGCAGAAACGGTCATGCGGGGTTCCCTTTCATGAGGATCGCATGCGCGAACAGCCGTGACGGGCATGCGAAGACAGGGGTATTCCCTGTTCAGGAGGGGTGGGGGTGGGTGATTCGCCGCTCCGGAAGGATGTTCCTCCCGGGCGTCCCGCTTGACGGTACGGAGACAAAAACGAGGGGGCAATGTGGCATTGAATGTGGATCTTCCATGAAAAATCAAGAAGAAATGATTCTTCAAGTCGGGCGGGGTGCGAGGTTCCTATGTGATGCCACGTCAGAACTGTTGCTACTCAGGGGAATTGTGAACCCAGTTACGGAAGGTGAAGATGGGTAGTAGTGGTTGGGGTGTGCCTGCTGATCCGCCGGTGTGATTCACCCCCACGTGGGCGTGTTGCGGAATGACGGTCGGTCCATCCGATGAAGTGCGCGGGAGGGGGTGCCCCGGGGCGGGGGGCGAATCGTGCGCCCCGGCGCGGGTCGCCGCCCCGGATCGGCCCGCATTCCCGCCGGTCCCTCCAATGGCCGTCCGCTTTATCGCCTTCTGAAGGATTTGGCCTAGGATCTTCTCTGTGGAGGCGCCGCGCGGCAGCCGTCCTCGCGGCCGGAGCCGCCGGTGCGGCACGGACGCGGATCCGACCCGTCGCCTCACCCGTACGGAGGCACGATGAGCTACTTCCTGCCCGACGACGAGGCGGTCCTGGCCGCCTGCCAGGGACTCGCGCTCGCCCACCCCGGCATCGGCCTGTGCGTCGAACCGCTGTACCTCCTGGCGTCGAGACCGGCCCCACAACGCCGCGTCGCCCTGGTGGCCGGCGGCGGAGCCGGTCACGAACCCCTGCACACCGGCCTCCTGGGGCGCGGCGGACTCGACGCGGTGGTCCCCGGACCGGTCTTCACCTCACCGGGCAACGCGCAGATCGTGGCGGCCTCGCACGCCGCGGCCTCGCTGGGGCAACGCGACGGCGTCGTGCACATCGTGAAGAACTACACCGGCGACCGCATCAACTTCGCGCTCGCCGCCGACCAGATCCGGGCCGCGGGCATCCCGGTCGCCGAGGTCGTCGTCGACGACGACCTCGCCACCGAGCACACGGCGGTCGGGCGGCGCGGCACCGGCGCCACCGTGGTGGTGGAGAAGCTCCTCGGGGCCCTGGCCGACCAAGGGGCCGACCTGGACGGCCTCGCCGAACTCGGCACCCGGGTGGCCGGTGCCTCCCGCAGCCTCGCCGTCTGCGCGCGGGCCCACACCTCGCCCGGGGACCGCTCGCCCTCCTTCCGCCTCGACCCCCGCCACTTCGACTTCGGGATCGGCATCCACGGCGAACGAGCGGCCCGCACCATCGCCGAGGTCGGCACCGACGAACTCGTCGCCCGCATGCTCGACGAGTTGCTGGAGCACGTGCGTCCCGGTCCGCACGGGGTCGTCGTCGTGGTGTCCGGACTCGGCGGCACCAGCGAGCTGGAACTCCGGGCCGTCGGCGCCCTGGCCCACCGCCACCTGGTGAACCGGGGCGCCCGGGTGCACGCCCTGGCCGTGGGGACGTACATCTCGGCCCTCGACATGGCCGGCTTCACCCTCACCCTGACCGCCCTGGCACCCGGCTGGGCCGGACTGTGGGACCTGCCCACCGACACGCCCCTGCGCCTCCCCGGCGCGGCCGCCTTCCGCACCACCGCGCTCCCCCCGGCCCACGGCACCTCCGTCACCTCCCGGTGGGACGCGCCCGCCCCGCCCCGCGCGGAGCGGGGGGCGCGCGCCTTCCTGGACGAACTCCACCGCATCAGCCGGCTCTCCCACGCCGAACTCACCGAACTCGACCGGGCGACCGGGGACGGCGACTTCGGCGACAACTTCTGCGGCGGTGTCACGGCGGCGGTGGGCCTCGCCGACCGCAGCGGCGCGGCGGGCACCGAGGCCCTCGCCGACACCTTCCGCGACCACGTCGGCGGCACCAGCGGCCCCCTGTTCGGCGTGCTCTTCACCGCGCTGGCCCCCGTCGCCGATCGCACCCCGCCCGACGTGCCGGCACTGGCCACCGCCCTGCGCCGGTCGCTGTCCCGGATCACCACGATCGGCGGCGCCGCGCCGGGGGACTGCACGCTGGTCGACGCCCTCGCCCCGGCCGCCGACGCCCTGGCCGCGACACCACTCGCGAGCCCGGAGCGGGCCCTGACCGCAGCCGCCCGCGCCGCCATCGCCGGGGCGCACGCCACCGCGGCCCTGACCGCACGCCGGGGCAGGGCCAGCTACGCGGACGGGTACAGCGAGGGCCGTCCGGACCCCGGCGCGGTCGCCGTCGCCCTCGTCCTCACCGCTCTGGCCCGCGTCCACGAGCCCCTCCCCGCCGGCGACCTGCCGTCCCTGCCCCGCATCGCCCGGGGCGGTGCGGAGGACGTCAGCTGACCTCCCTCAGGGCGTCCCGGCGCAGCTTCGCGCAGGTGGTGGAGAGGATGCGGGAGACGTGCACCTGCGAGAGGCCGAACTCGGCGGCGATCCGGTCCTGGGTCTGGTCGCGGAAGTACCGCAGGTAGAGCATCCGCCGCTCGCGCTCCGGCAGCCGGGACAGCAGCGGCCGGACCGCCTCCCGGTCCACCACCGTGTCCAGCCCGGGGTCGGGCTCCCCGTAGGTGTCCGCCAGCACCGATCCACCGTCGGGGGCGTCGCCGGTCCCGTTCACCGGTGCGTCCAGGGACAGCGTGCTGTGCGCGTGCAGGGCGAGTAGCCCCTCGCGGACCTCGTCCTCGGCCAGCCCGGTGCGTTCCGCGAGGGCGGCGACGGCGGGCTCGCCGCCCTCCCCGCCGAGTTCCTGACGGGCGGTGCGCACCCGGTTGCGGAGTTCCTGGACCCGGCGCGGAACCCGCAGGGTCCAGGAGTGGTCGCGGAAGTGGCGGCGGACCTCACCGGTGATGGTGGGCACGGCGAAGCTCTCGAAGGCGCACCCCCGGTCCGGGTCGTACCGGTCCACGGCCTTGACCAGGGCGAGCGCGGCCACCTGCCTCAGATCGTCGAGGGGCTCGCCCTTGCTGCGGTACTTGGCGGCGATCCGGTGCGCCATCGGCAGCCAGGCCCGGGTCACCTCCTCGCGCACCCGCGAGCGTTCGGTGCCGGTGGGGAGGGACGCGAGCAGGCGGAAGGCCGCGGCGGTGTCCGGGGCGTCGTCATGGGGATGGGCACGGCGAACCGTCGGGGAAAGGGGCGTGCTCATGGGACCTACTCCTTGACAGGGCGTGTCACGCTCGGTCCGGGGGCGCACCAGCAGGTGGTGCCGGCGGGAGCGGATGCGGTGCGCACCCGCCGCCACCCGGCCCCGGCTCGGTGCCTGGGTGTCGAAGCACGTGCTTGCGCGCTTGCCCTCCTTCCACCCTGGCAAACTCCCGTCACCCCCGCATCCGCGCACTCACGGGGTGACCGTCCGTGCCCGAGCCGTCGCCGGCGGAGCGGAACGGCCGCCCGCGGCGGGCGCGCCGGATGCCCGTCCGGGTGGCGGGTACCCCCACCCGGAGCCCCCGCGGTTGCGGCCGGCGGGCCGCCCGCCCTCCATGGGGATGACGGTGGGAACGACGGGAACGAGGAGGAGGCACCGTGCCGCGAGGACCGAGCCCGGACCGGGAGCAGCGGCGCCAGCCGGCGGGGAGCCGACGGGGCGGCACGGTCCGGGGCCCCGGACCGCTCCCGCACGGACGGACAGCCGCTCCGGCGGGTACGCCGCCGTGAGCCGCAACGGCCCGGGGGACCCGGGGACCGTCACCACCCGGGTGCCCGCCCGGCTCGACCGGCTGCCCTGGTCGCGCTGGCACTGGATGATCGTCGTCGGGCTGGGCACGGTCTGGATCCTCGACGGCCTCGAAGCGACCGTGGTCGGCGCCATCGCCAGCCGCATCTCCGAGGACGGCAGCGGGCTGTCCATCACCGACGCGCAGGTCACCGGCGTCGCCGCGGCCCTCTACGTGGCCGGGGCCTGTTCCGGCGCCCTGTTCTTCGGCCGGCTCACCGACCGGTACGGCCGCAAGCGCCTCTTCCTCGTGACCCTGTCCGTCTACCTCGCCGCCACCGCACTGACGGCCGTCTCCTTCTCCGCCTGGTGGTTCTTCCTCTTCCGCTTCCTCACCGGCTTCGGGATCGGCGGGGAGTACGCGGCCATCAACTCCGCCATCGACGAGTTGATCCCCCGCAAGTACCGCGGCCGGGTCGACCTGATCATCAACGGCAGCTACTGGCTGGGCGCCGTGGGCGGGGCGCTGCTGTCCGTGCTGGCCCTCGACACGGACCTGTTCCCCAAGGACCTGGGCTGGCGGCTCACCTTCGCCCTCGGGGTGGTCCTCGGACTGGTGATCCTGCTGGTCCGCCGGCACGTTCCGGAGAGCCCGCGGTGGATGCTCGTCCACGGCCACGCCGACGGCGCCGAACACCTGGTCGACGAGGTGGAACGGGAGGTCGAGCGGGAGACCGGACGACCGCTGCCCGAGGCCGAGGGCGAGCTGACCGTCCACCAACGCGGCGTCATCGGCTTCGGGGAGATCGCCCGCACCGTCTTCGGGGTCTACCCCCGCCGGGCCACGCTCGGCTTCGCCCTCTTCGTCGGACAGGCGTTCCTCTACAACGCCATCACCTTCGGCTTCGGCTCCATCCTGGTCACCTTCTTCGACGTCCCCACCGGGGCCACCGGCTACTACTTCGCGGTCATCGCGCTCGGCAACTTCCTCGGCCCGTTGCTGCTCGGGCGGCTCTTCGACACCTGGGGGCGGCGGCCGATGATCGCCGGCACCTATCTGCTGTCGGGGGTGCTGCTCTTCGTCACCGCCGCGCTCTTCGGCGCCGGGGTCCTCACCGCCACCACGATGACCGCGTGCTGGTGCGTGGTCCTCTTCTTCGCCTCCGCAGGGGCCAGCTCCGCCTACCTGACCGTCAGCGAGATCTTCCCGATGGAGACCCGGGCGATGTCCATCGCCTTCTTCTACGCCATCGGCACCGCGGCGGGCGGAATCTCCGGTCCCCTGGTGTTCGCCGGGCTCACCGAGAGCGGCGTGGTCGCGGAGGCCGCCCTCGCCTTCTGCATCGGCGCGGGCCTGATGGTGGCCGCCGGCCTGGTCGCCCTCTTCTTCGCCGTCGCCGCCGAAGGACGGTCGTTGGAGGACATCGCCACCCCCCTCTCCGTCCGGAGCCCCGAGGGGCCGGACGGACCGGCGGTCACCGGATCGGCGCGGCGGCCGGACGGAGGGGGCCGCCGAGCCGGACCGGGACGCCGGGGGAGTACAGGACGCTGACCGGTGCGGCCCGGGGCGCCGGCACCCCGGCGGCCGTGAGCAGGTCCTCCTCGCACGCCACCAACTCGGCGCGGTGCAGCGGCCAGCGCGGGTGGTGGTTGGCCAAGTAGGACGCCCTGCCGAAGAACGCGTTGTGCAGGCCCCAACGTGCGGTGAGGAAGTGCTCCAACTCGGTGGGTTCCGGGATGCGGGCGCCGGTGCGCACCACCAGGCGGCTGGACGCGCGCCGGGGCCCGGGCCAGCGGCGGGTGCTGGTGTAGGTGACGGTGTCCCCGCTGGTGCGCACGCCCATCCGGGACCACAGGTACGGCAGCCGGAAGCCGATGCGCCCGAGCAGTACGGGGACCAGCCGCGCCGCGTCCATGGACCGGAAGACCACCCCGCGCCGTCCCCGTGCGTCGACCGAGTACAGCCGGACGTTGGTCTCCGGGAAGGAGCCGAAGTACGGCACCGCGGGGAGTCCCAGCCAGCCGACCCGGTGCATCCGGAAGGCGATCAGCCCGACGTACGTCAGCCCCTCGTGCGTGTCGGGAACGGTGCCCGCGGGCAGCAGGTGCGCCACCTCCTCGGGGGGCACGGCCCAGTGGACGAAACACAGGTCGAGCCACTGCTGGGTGAGCAGCGGCCGAGGTATCGGCACCGGGGCGTCGGGGGTGACCGGGGTTGGCTCCTGCACGGCGCCAGCATGGCAGAGGCGCGGTGCGGGCGGGAGGGCGCCCACCGCGATCGCGGTGGGCGCGGGCCGGTCAGCCGGGCAGCACGGGGAAGTTGGCGCCGAAGACGTTGTCGGGGTCGTAGGCGGCCTTGACCCGACGCAGCCGGTCGAGGGTGGCGGGCGGGTACACCCGGGGCAGGGCGGCGTCGTGGTCGTGCGTCTCGAAGCTCAGGTACAGCCCGGTGGCGCCCAACGCGTCCCAGGCGGTGTCCCCGTGACCGCCGGGTGCCCCCCGCAGCATCGCGGAGAGGGCGAAGTTCTGGGTGCGGTGGGCGTAGGCGGTGGCGTCCGCCGGGACGTCGTTGACGGCGCCGCCGACCGACCGGATCTGGAAGTAACCGGTGTCCCCGCTCTCGAACATGCCGGCCACCGTGGTGGTGACCCGCTCGTCGAGGTGGTCGACGAGGGCCGAGCGCATCCGGTAGCCGCCCTCGCCCCGGTGCGCGTTGCGGCCCTCGGTCACCACCCCCGAGTACGGCACCAGGTGCGCCTGCTGCTGGAGCAGCGGCGCGACCGCCAGGAGGGGTTCGAGCGCCGCGACCGCCGCGTTCGGTTCGTCGTCCGCCCACATCGCGTACGTCTGGCCGATCATGCGCCCGCCCTGCCGGACCACCGTGAGGAACGGGGTCAGCTCGCGCGGGCTGGCCTCGACCACCTGCCCCCAGGCGCTCAGGAACCCGGCCAGGTCGGAGGCGTCGTGGGTGAGGACCGCGAGGACGACGTCACCGAGTTCGGTCGCCTCGACGTCCAAGGAGGTGATCACGCCCATGTTGGCTCCGGCCCCGCGCACCGCCCAGAACAGGTCGGGCTCGTGCTCGGCGTCGGCGACCACCGTCCGCCCGTCCGCGAGGACCACCTCGGCGGCCCGGACGTGGTCGATGGTGAGCCCGTAGGAGCGGGCGAGGAAACCTATCCCGCCGGCCGCCGCGAGGCCGCCGACCCCGACGCCGCCGGAGTCCCCGGAGCTGACGGCCAGTCCGTGCGGGGCGAGCTGCGCCGCGACCCGGCCCCAGCGGGCGCCCGCCCCGACCCGGACCAGACGCCGCTCCCGGTCCAGCAGCGTGACCCCGTCGAGGGCACCGAGGCCGATGACGATCCCGCCGTCGTTGGTGGCGCGGGAGCTGATGCCGTGGCCGCCGCTGCGCACGGAGAGCGGTACGGACTGGGCGCGGGCGTAGCGCACCGCCTCGGCCACCTGCCCGGTGGTGGAGGGGCGCAGGACCAGGCCCGGGGCGCCGGGCCAGAGGTAGGTGGAGCGCACGGAGCCGTAGGCCCGGTCGCCGGGTTCGACGGCCCGGTCCGCCAGGGAGTCGGGCACCGCCTCGTAGTCGATGCCCGGGCGGCGGGCGGCGAGGGCCGCGGCGGGGCGGACCCGGTGGCCGGTGGCGGTGCCGGCGGTCCTCCGCTCGGCCTCCACCGCCTCCCGCAGGGCGGGTGCCACCTCGCGGCCGAACACGGAGAGGGCGCGGGGGTCGTCCGAGCCGAGGATGAAGGTGCTGAAGCCCTCGTCGAGGACGAACGGCAGCAGTTCCTCCACCCACTGGTCCGGCGGGCCCTGGAGCTGTCCGGTGGAGGGGCCGAAGCTGCCCGAGACGTTCAACAGGCGCCGGATCTCGCGGGGGTCGCGGCCGACGCGCTCCGCCTCCCGGTCGATGAGGGCGTTGCTCTCGGTCACCGTGGGGGAGCCCAGGTAGCTCAGGCTCGGCAGCCAGCCGTCGCCCTTGGCCCCGACCAGGCGCAGCATGCGCGGCTTGTACGCGCCCAGCCACAGGGGGATGTCGTGGGCGGGCGCCGGTCCCCGCTTGGCGCCGCTCACCGAGTGGAACTCTCCCGCGATGCGCAGCGGGCCGCGTTCGTCGGCGTCCCAGATGCCGCGGATGATGTCGATGGCCTCGCTGAGCGCGGTGATGCGCTGGCCGGGGGTGAGCGGGGGCACGCCCATGGCGCTGATGGCGTCCCAGAAGGCGCCGGCGCCCACGCCGAGGCTGAGCCGGCCGCCGGAGAGCAGGTCCAGGCTGGTGGCGGCGCGGGCGAGGACGGCGGGGTTGCGCAGCGGCACGCTGGTGACGTTGCTGGCGATCCGGATGCCCTCGGTCCGGGCGGCCACCCAGGTCATCAGGGTCCAGTTGTCCAGCAGACCCGGGTTGTAGGGGTGGTCCTGGAAGGTGACCAGGTCGAGGCCGACCTCTTCGGAGAGCACGGCGAGGTCGACGACCCCCTCGGGATCGCCGCTGCCGGGCGTGAGGAAGGAGCCGAATTCCAGTTCGTGCCCGTAGTCGGCCATGGTGCTGTCTCCCCTGGAGGTCTCTGCGCGTCAACCAACAACCTAGTTGATTGATAAACCAAACAGGGGGGCGGTTTATGCCCGACCGTCCGGGCGCGGCACGCCGTCACCGCCGCGTCGGGTTCAGCCCGCCGCCACGGCCGCCCGGACCGCCGGCACGACCTCCGCCGCGAACCTCCGGACGACATCGGCCCCGTCGTCGCCGGAGGCGTCCACGACATGGGTGTTGAACCCGCCCGCGCCGTGCTCCAGGACCGCGCCGGTCAGCTCCTCGACCCACTGCCGCACCGAACCGCCCGTCCACCGGCCCTCCGGATCGCGGGGCGAGAGAACGTCCCGGTCGGTGAGGACCCCGCCGAAGTTGAAGTACGAGATCACCTCGGCCGGGTCCCGGCCGGCCTGGCGGGCCGCGCGGTCGATGCGCGGACGGGCGGCCCGGTAGCTCTCCGCCAACCAGTCCGCACCGAAGCTGGGGATCCAGCCGTCGGCGAGCCGCCCGGTGATCGCGAGGGCCCGGGGGCCGTTGGAGCCCGTCCAGATCGGCGGGGTGGGGACCGGGGCCGGCAGCACCCCGCTGACCCGGTAGAAGCGTCCGTCGAAGTCCACGGGGCCCGCGCCGCCACCGGTGAGCAGCCTGATCAGCACGATGGCCTCCTCGAAGGCGCTGACCGCGTCCTTGGGGGCCAGCGTCTGTGCGCCGAAGGCCGCGATGCGCTTCCAGATGCCGCCCGAGCCGAGCCCCAGGACGAACCGTCCTCCCGAGAGGGCGGAGAGGGTGGCGACCGTCCGCGCGAGCACCGGCGCCGGCCGCAGCGGCAGATTGGTCACGCCCACGTAGCCCGAGATCCGTCGGGTGCGGCCGAGGGCGAAGCCGAGGGCGGCGTACGCCTCGTGGTGGTCACCCGCGTAGGGGTGGTCCATCAGGGAGAAGAGGTCGAACCCGGCCTCCTCCGCGACCAGGACGCGCTCGGAGAGCGCGGCCGATTGCGGGAACGGGACGTTGGCGTCCAGTCCGAAGTACGGGGGGCGTTCGAGGGGCATCGGTTCCGCTCCTTCTGGCGTGCGCGGGACGGCTCTCCGACAGCTTCCCCCACCTCGTCGCGGGGCGCCCGGTGTGCGGACCCCGCCGGGTGGGCCGGGTCGGGGAGAATGACCGCCATGTCCGCACGCCCCGCCCGCACCCAGCGCACGCCCCGACTCACCGCCGCGACCGTGGTCGACACCGCCCTGCGGGTGGCGCGGGCCGAAGGACTGCCGGCGGTGAGCATGCGGCGGCTGGCCGAGGAGTGCGGCGTCTCCGCCATGGCCCTGTACCGGCACGTGGCGGACCGGGAGGACCTGCTGATCCGGATGTTGGACGTGGTCGCGGACGGGGTGGCGCCGCCCCCCGCGACCGGGACCCCCCGGGAACGGCTGACCGCGGTGCTGCACGGCATGCACGACGCCTTCCACCGCGACCCGTGGGTGGTGCAGGTGCTGGCGACCGAGGGGCTGGCGAGCACCCGCGTCCTGCCGGTGCTGGAGGTCGTGTTCGCGGCGTTCGCCGATGCCGGCATCCCGCCGCAGCGGGCGCGCGACTCGTACGCGATGCTCTTCAGCTTCCTCTTCGGCGAGACCCTGGTGACGCACAGCGACCACGAGGGCACCCAGGCGCGGCGGATGATGCGGGAGCTCGACCCGGAGCGCTATCCCCGGCTGGCCGCCGCGATCGCCACGGGCGCCCCGCCCGGCACTCGTGACCGGGAGCGCTTCGCCCTCAACCTGGAACGCCTCCTGGACGGGGTGCTCGGGGCGTAGCCCCGCCCGGCCGGAAGTCCGTCGCCCCGTCGGGGAAACCTTGACACCGTCAAGTCACTTAGGGCAGCCTCACTTTTGTATACGCCGTATACCTGTGGAGGCGGGATGCCCACGACCCACGACGGGCCACGTCGACCGAACGAGGGCCCGGTGACCCCCGCGGGGGCCCGACCGCCGGCCCCGCCCCCCGAACCGGAACCCGCCCCCGAACCGGACCGGGGGGCGGGGCTCGGTGACCTGCTCGCCCCCGTACGCGGACGCCTCGTCCTCGCCGTGTCCCTCCAGGCCCTCGCCGCCGTCGCCTCGGTGGTGCCCTTCGCGGCGGTCGCGGAACTGGGCCGGGTGCTCCTCGACACCGCGCCGGACGGCGCCGTCGACCGGGAGCGCGCCTGGTGGGTCGCCGGCACCGGAGCCGCCGCCATACTGCTGGGCCTGCTGTGCACCCTCGCCGCCTCGGCCCTGGCCCACCTCGCCGACAACGACCTCAGCCTGGCGCTGCGCCGCCGCCTCGCCGCCCACCTGGGCCGGGTGCCCCTCGGCTGGTTCACCGAACGCAACTCCGGCCTCGTCCGCAAGTCCGTGCACGACGACGTCTCGGCCATGCACCACCTGGTCGGACACACCCTCACCGACCTCACCCGCGCGATCGTCGTCCCGCTCGTCTCCCTGGCGTACCTCTTCGCCGTCGACTGGCGCCTGACCCTGACCGTCCTCGTGCCCGTGGTGGTGGGGCTGGCGCTCTACGGCCGGATGACGGGCAGTGCCTCCGCCCGTGCCGCCTACACCCGCTACGACGAGGCCCTCGCCCGGGTCGGCTCGGCCTCGGTGGAGTTCGCGCACGGGATCGCGGTCGTCAAGACCTTCGGGCGCAGCCGCCGTGCGCACCACCGCTTCACCGAGGCCACCGACGACCTCGCCGCCTTCTTCCTCGGCTGGGTGCGGAACACGTTCCGCACCAGCGCCACCGTCGAACTGGTGCTCTCGCCGGTGTTCCTGCTGCTCTGGATCCTCGGCACCGGCTGCCTCTTCGTCGGTCGGGGGTGGGCGCCCGCCGTCGACCTGCTGCCCTTCGCCCTGCTCGGCCTGGGACTGACGGCGCCCCTGCTCGGCCTCGGCTACTCGGTGGAGGACGTCCGCAAGGCCCGCCAAGCAGCCGGCCGGGTGGGCGCCGTCCTCGCGACCCCGCCCCTGCCCGACCCCGCCCCCCACGAACGCGCCGAACCCCGTGACACCACCGTGGAGTTCGACCGGGTCACCTTCGGCTACGACCGGCGCTCCCGTGCCGTCGAGGAGGTCTCCCTCACCCTGCGGCCCGGCACCGTGACCGCGCTGGTCGGCCCCTCCGGCTCCGGCAAGACCACCCTCGCCCGGTTGCTCCCCCGGTTCTTCGACGTCACCGGGGGAGCCGTCCGGATCGGCGGCGTCGACCTGCGCCACCTCCCCGCCGAACGCCTCTACCGACTGGTCTCCTTCGTCTTCCAGGACGTCCAACTCCTGCGCGCCACCGTCCGGGAGAACATCGCCCTCGCCCGCCCCGGCGCGAGCGACGCCGAGGTGTGGGCCGCGGCCCGCGCGGCCCGCATCCACGACCGCGTCCTGCGGCTGCCCGCGGGCTACGACACCGTCGTCGGGACCGACGCCCACTTCTCCGGGGGCGAGGCCCAACGGATCTCCATCGCCCGGGCCCTGCTCGCCGACGCCCCCGTCCTCGTCCTGGACGAGGCGACGGCCTTCGCCGACCCGGAGTCCGAGGCCGCCATCCAGGAAGGACTCTCCGCACTCGTGGCCGGACGCACCCTGTTGGTCATCGCCCACCGGCTCTCCACCGTCGCCGGCGCCGACCGGATCGTCGTCCTCGACCGCGGACGGATCGCGGAACAGGGCACCCATGAGGAACTGTTGGCCCTGAACGGTCGCTACGCCCGCTCCTGGGCCTTCGACGAGTACGCCGCGGCCCCGTCCGACCGGCGCGCCCCGGAGGCCACCCGATGATCCGCCGGTTGCTCGCCGTGCTCGACCCCGAGGGCGCCGCCCGGCTCCGCCGGATGCTGGTCGGGCTGGTGCTCTGCGCCGTCCTCCAGGGGGTCGCCTTCGCCCTGCTCGTCCCCCTGCTGCGGGAACTCCTCGACGGCGGCGGCGCCGGGAACGCCCTGCCGTGGTGGGGAGCCCTCGCGGTGGTGGGCGCCGGCTACGCGGTGGCCCACTGGGACAGCACGCTGTGCGGCTACCACGTCGGGGCCGGTCTGGCCCGTACCCTCCACCACCGGATCGGCGACCACGTGGCGAGCCTCCCGCTGGGGTGGTTCACCGCCGAACGCAGTGGCCGGCTCACCCAGCTGACCGCCAAGGGCGTCATCGACGTGATGGGCGTCCCGGCCCATCTGCTGCGGCCGATCGTCACCGCGTTCGTCACCCCGCTGGTGACCGTCGCGCTGATGTTCTTCTTCGATTGGCGGCTGGCCCTGGCCGCGCTCGTCGGACTGCCGCTGGCCGCGCTCGCCCATCGGATCACCGGGCGGGTGGTGGCCCGCAACGACCACGCCCACGACGCCGCGTCGGCCGAGGCCGGCGGCCGGGTGATCGAGTTCGCCCGTGCCCAGCCGGTGCTGAGGGCCTTCTCCCGCTCCGGCGAGGGGCACCGGGCGCTCGATGCCGCCCTGGTCGCCCACCGGGCCACCGGGCGCCGGCTGCTGCTGACCGCGGTTCCCGGGTTCGCCGCCTTCGTGATGTCCCTCCAACTCGCCTTCACCGTGGTGCTCCTGGCGGGCACCGTGCTGGCCCTCGACGGATCGGTGGGAGCCCCGGAACTGATCGCCCTGCTGGTGCTGGCAGCCCGGTTCGTGGAACCGCTCGTGGTCGCGGCCGACCTCGCGGCCTCGGTGCGGATCGCCGGGAACTCGCTGGACCGGGTCGAGGCGCTGCTCGCCACCGAGCCGCTCCCGGAGCCCGGGGCGCCCGCCGTGCCGGCCGACCCGGAGGACACCTCCGTCGAACTGGACGGAGTGGTCTTCGGCTACGACCCGAAGACGCCGGTCCTCGACGGCTTCTCGCTCCGGGTGCCCCCGCGCACCCTGACGGCGCTGGTCGGCCCGTCCGGCTCCGGGAAGACCACCGTCACCCGGCTGCTGGCCCGGTTCTTCGACGCCACGCAGGGCAGGGTGCTGGTCTGCGGCACCGATGTGCGGGAGTGGACCACCGAGCAGTTGATGTCCCGGATCTCCCTGGTGTTCCAGGACGTCTACCTCTTCGACGCGACGATCGCCGAGAACATCCGGATGGCCCGCCCCGACGCGGACGAGGAGGAGTTCCACCGGGCGGCGCGACTGGCCGGAGCGGACGAGATCGCGGCCCGGTTGCCCGACGGGTGGGACAGTCGGGTCGGCGAGGGCGGGGCGGCCCTCTCGGGCGGGGAGCGCCAGCGGGTGTCGATCGCCCGGGCCCTGCTCAAGGACGCCCCCGTCGTACTGCTGGACGAGGCCACCGCGGCGCTCGACCCGGAGAACGAGCACGTGGTCCACAGCGCGCTCACCGCGCTGGCCGAGGACCGCACCCTCCTGGTGATCGCCCACCGCCTCCAGACGATCGTGGCGGCCGACCGGATCGCGTTCCTGGACGAGGGACGGGTCGTCGAGTGCGGCACCCACGAGGAACTGCTGGCCCTCGGCGGTCGGTACGCCCGCTTCTGGGAGGAGCGCACCCGGGCCCGCGGCTGGAGCCTGGCATCGCGGTCCGGGTGACCGGAGGGGAACGCGCGCAGGGGTGGACGCGGCGGTCGGCCGGGCACGTCGGTGTTCGGCCGACCGCCGTTGCGGCTCGGACGGCCGGGTGAAACGTGACATCGAACACCCCCTGCCAGCAGGGGTGTTGGGGTCATTTGCGGGCATCCGCCCGCAGTCCCGTTTCGAACAGTCGTAAACCTGAAGTGGATCAAGTTCACCGTATTGAAGGATCAAATACCGCTTCCCGTGGTTCAACGGGCACGGCACGACCTACGGTTCTCGCGGATCGGGGACGGACCTCGCGGACACCTCCTCCTCGGCGCATCCGCCCCCTTTCCGTCCCTTCTCCCCTTCCCCGCCTTCCCGGACCTTCCGGACTCCGCGGATCGTCCCGAAGTGCCCCCGCCCGAAACCAAGTTCACCCGACGTGCGCGCACGCGCCGGACGTCGACCAGCAAGGAGAGCCCAGCCCGATGACCGTGGACTCCAGCCCGGAGCTGCACCAGGAACCGCGCCAGCAGAGCAGCCTCAGCACGGCGGCTGCCCGCAACCTCGCCACCACCACCAAGTCCGCTCCGCAGATGCAGGAGATCACCTCCCGCTGGCTGCTCAAGATGCTGCCCTGGGTGGAGGTGTCCGGCGGTGCCTACCGGGTGAACCGCCGACTGTCCTACACCGTGGGCGACGGTTCCATCGAGTTCGTGCAGGACGGTGCCGCGGTCCGGGTCATCCCCCGCGAACTCGGCGAACTCTCCCTGCTGCGCGGCTTCGACGAGGTGGACGTGCTGACCGCGCTCGCCGACCGCTGCGTGCAGCGCGACTTCCGGGCCGGCGAGACCCTGATCGAGCGGGGCGCTCCGGCCGAGCAGATCCACCTGATCGCCCACGGCCGCGTCGAGCAGGTCTCCACCGGTCCGTACGGGGACGAGACCGTGACCGCGGTGCTCGCCGACGGCGACCGCTTCGGCCAGCAGGCGCTGTTGGACGCCGAGGCCAGCTGGGAGTACACCGCGGTCGCCCGGACCGCCGGCACCCTGCTCACCCTGTCCCGGGCCGACTTCGAGTCCGTGACGGCGGGTTCGCCCGCCCTCCAGGCGCACATCCGGGAGTTCACCGCGCTTCCCGAGAAGCGGCAGAACCGGCTCGGCGAGGCGGAGATCGCCATGTCCGCCGGGCACGAGGGGGAGTTCGCGCTCCCCGGCGCCTTCGTCGACTACGAGTTGAACCCGCGCGAGTACGAACTCTCCCTGGCGCAGACGGTGCTGCGGGTCCACACCCGCGTCGCCGACCTCTACAACAAGCCGATGAACCAGACCGAGCAGCAGCTCAGGCTCACCATCGAGGCGTTGCGCGAGCGCCAGGAGTACGAGCTGGTGAACAACCGGGAGTTCGGCCTGCTCCACAACGCGGCCTTCAACCAGCGCATCCAGCCCCGCTCCGGCCCGCCCACCCCGGACGACCTCGACGAGCTGCTGTGCCGCCGCCGCGGGTCCAAGTTCTTCTTCGCCCACCCGCGGACCATCGCCGCCATCGGCCGGGAGTTCAACGCCCGCGGTCTGTACCCGGACCACGTGGACGTGGGCGGTCAGCAGGTGCCGGCCTGGCGCGGGGTGCCGATCCTGCCCTGCAACAAGATCCCGATCACCAAGGAGAACACCAGCTCCATCCTGGTGATGCGCACCGGCGAGGACAACCAGGGCGTCATCGGCCTCAACCAGACCGGGCTGCCCGACGAGTACGAGCCGGGCGTGTCGGTGCGGTTCATGGGCATCGACGAGACGGCGATCATCTCCTACCTGGTCACCACGTACTACTCCGCCGCGGTCCTGGTGCCCGATGCGCTGGGCGTGCTGGAGAACGTGCAGATCGCGCGCACCAGCGGCTGAGCGCGCGGGCGCCCGGCTGCCGGGCGCCCGCCCCACCGCGTGCCGCCGGTCGGTCCCCGTGTCCCGACCGTCCCCGGTCGCCCCGACCCGACCGAGTGAACGATTCGGCGGTCGGCACGGTCCGGTTCCGGCACCCCCGGGGGCGCCGGAACCGGTGCGCCCGGAACAAGACCACCCCAGTCAAGGAGAAGTGGTGCGCCCATGAGCACCGAAGCGCTGCAACGCGTCCTGCGCGGCCCGACCGGCCTGGGCACGGCGAGCCTCTACCCCGGGCGACGGGAGACCGCGCCCGTTTCCCCGGGCACCCCGATCCCGGGGCTCTACCACCATCCGGTGACGGAGTGCGACCCCACGCGGGTGGCGGAGGTGGACCGCCGGATCAAGACGTGGGCGATGGACGAGATCGAGCTGTACCCGCCGGAGTGGGAGGAGGAGTTCGACGGGTTCCGGGTGGGGGAGTACATGACGGTCTGTCACCCCGACGCCCCCACCGTCGACCACCTCATGATCGCCGCCCGGCTGATGGTCGCCGAGAACGCGGTCGACGACTGCTACTGCGAGGACCACGGCGGTTCGCCCGTCGGCCTCGGCGGACGGCTGCTGCTCGCGCACACGGCCCTCGACCCGCTGCACACCGTCGGCGAGTACCAACCGCCGTGGGCCGCCTCCCTGCACGCGGACGCCCCCCGGCGGGCCTACCACTCGGCGATGGAGCACTTCCTGGAGGCGGCGACCGCCTCCCAGGCGGATCGTTTCCGGCACGACATGGCCCGGTTGCACCTGGGGTACCTGGCGGAAGGCGCCTGGGACCACATGGACCACGTGCCCGAGGTCTGGGAGTACCTGGCCATGCGCCAGTTCAACAACTTCCGCCCCTGCCCCACCATCACCGACAGCGTCGGGGGCTACGAGCTCCCCGCGGACCTGCACGCCCAACCGGCCGTCCAGCGGGTGATCGCCCTCGCCTCCAACGCGACCACCGTCGTCAACGACCTGTACTCGTACACCAAGGAACTCGACAGCCCCGGCACCCACCTCAACCTGCCGGTGGTGATCGCCGAGCGCGAGGGGCGCACCGCCCGCGAGGCGTACCTCAAGGCGGTCGAGGTCCACAACGAACTCATGCACGCCTTCGAGGCCGAGTCCGCCGCGCTGGCCGCGGCCTGTCCCGTCCCCGTGCTGGCGCGCTTCCTGCGCGGGGTCGCCGCCTGGGTGGACGGCAACCACCACTGGCACCAGAGCAACACCTACCGCTACAGCCTGCCCGATTTCTGGTAGAGGAAAGAGAACGCCCGTGACCTCCGTGTCCATCCCTGAGACCACCGTCCGCGACGTCGTCAACGGGCCGGCCCCGGCCACCCCGTACCAAGGTGACATCGCCCGCTACTGGGACCACGAGGCCCGGCCCGTGAACCTGCGGCTCGGTGACGTGGACGGCCTGTACCACCACCACTACGGCATCGGGGACGTCGACCACGCAGCCCTGGAGGGCACCGACGACGCCGACCGGGCCCAGCGCCTGATCGCCGAGCTGCACCGGTTGGAGTCCGCGCAGACCGATGTGCTGCTGGACCACCTCGGTCCGGTCCGACGGGACGACCTGCTGGTCGACGCCGGCTGCGGTCGGGGCGGTTCCCTGGTGATGGCGCACCAGCGCTTCGGCTGCCAGGTGGAGGGCGTCACCCTCTCGGCCAAGCAGGCCGACTTCGCCAACGGCCGCGCCCGTGAACTCGGCATCGACGACGCGGTCCAGGCCCGGGTGTGCAACATGCTCGACATGCCGTTCGGCACCGGTCGGGCGGCGGCCTCGTGGAACAACGAGTCGAGCATGTACGTCGACCTGCACGACCTGTTCGCCGAACACTCCCGCATCCTCGCCCCCGGCGGTCGGTACGTGACCATCACCGGCTGCTGGAACCCGGTCTACGGCCAGCCCTCGAAGTGGGTCTCGCAGATCAACGCGCACTTCGAGTGCAACATCCACTCCCGCCGCGAGTACATGCGGGCCCTCGCCGACAACCGACTGGTCCCGCAGGCAGTGATCGACCTCACGCCCCAGACCCTGCCCTACTGGGAGCTGCGGGCGACCTCGCCCCTGGTCACCGGCATCGAAGAGGCGTTCCTCAACTCCTACAAGGACGGTTCCTTCCAGTACCTGCTGATCGCGGCCGACCGCGTCTGACGGTTCCGGCCCGCCCGCCCCCGTCCGCCCCGTAGCTCACCGGGGCGGACGGGGGCGCAGTCGCGCGCCGGGATTCACCCGGGCGTGTGGACGGGTACCGGCCCGGCGGGCGGGGGCGTCCGGGTCCGCGGGGCCCGGACGTGGCGCGGAGCGCGGGTCCGGTCACCTGATGGAGGCATGACGATCTGGTCATCAACCGCCAGATGCGAACATTTCACCGACCCTGAATTTCGTATGTGATGTTCAGTCAAGTTGGCGGGAAACTACGTAAGTTGACGGTCCTATGGGCGGACCGGGGCGGTATGGTGACCGACCGTGCGAGACAAACCGCGGGTCGTTAGCTTAGGCTCCCCTAAGTTAAGAGTCCGCGGTCGGGGATTCCTCGTGCGCCGTCATAGGAGAGTCGTGTCTCAATCGGACAGCACCGACACCGGGTCGGCGCCCGCGCCCGTCCGGTCGCCGCGGTCGTCACACGCCCTCTGCGGGTCGACCTTCCCCTGACACCGACGCGTCCCCCCACGCTGGACCTCCCACGGCGTCCTCGGGCGTCAGCTCCGCCGTGCCCCCTCTCGACCCAAGGCAGACTCGTGTCCATTCAGTTGCCACCCTCCTCCGCCCCCCTCTCCGCCCACCCGGTGGAGGTCCTCCCGCCGGCGGTCCGTGCCCGCCTGACGGAGCTGGCGCGCCGGGAGATCCCCGTCTCGACCTACCTCTACGACCCCGCGGTGGCGATCGGCCGGGCCCGACAACTGCGCGAAGCGCTCCCGGAATGGGCAGCCGTCTACTACGCGGTCAAGGCCAATGCGTTCCCCGCCCTGGTCGAAGCCCTCGCCCCGCACGTGGACGGCTTCGAGGTCGCCTCCCGCTCCGAAGTCGAGCTGGCCCTCGCCGCGACCGGGACGCCCGCGGGCGCGCCCGCCCCCCTGGTCGCCGCCGGCCCAGCGAAGTCGGTGCCCGTCCTCACCGCCCTGGTCCGGGCCGGCGTCGAGGCCGTCAACGCCGAGAGCCCCCTCGAACTGCACCGGATCAGCCGCATAGCCCGGGCCGAAGGGGTCACCGCCCGGGTGGCCCTGCGGGTCAACCCGGCCGAGATCCCCGTCTCCGGGTCGCTGCACATGGGCGGCGCCCCGTCACAGTTCGGCGTGGCGGAGCCCGAGGTGCCCGCCGTGCTGCGCGAGGCCCGCACCCTCCCCGGGATCGACCTGGTCGGCTTCCACATCCACGCCGCCTCCAACAACCTCGACGCCGAGACCCACGCCGCCTACCTGCGCTGGTGCGTGGAGTGGAGCGTGCGCACCGCGCGGGAGAACGGCATCGACCTGCGGCACGTCGACATCGGCGGCGGCATCGGCGTCGCCTTCGAGGGCGAGCCGCCCTTCGACGTCGCCCGGTTCGGCGAACTGGCCGCCGCCGTGGAGGTCCCGCCCGGCGTCAAGGTCGTCCTGGAACCCGGCCGCTTCCTGGTCGCGGACTGCGGCTGGTACGCGGCCGAGGTGACCGACCTCAAGACCTCCTACGGCGAGACCTTCGTCATCCTGCGCGGCGGCATCAACCACTTCCAACTCCCCACCTCCTGGGAGATCGTGCACAACATCGCCGTGCTCCCGGTGGACGACTGGGCCGAGTCCTGTCCCCGCCCCGTCGCCGAGGACACCCGGGTGACCGTGGTCGGCGAACTCTGCACCCCCGAGGACACCCTGCTGCGCGACGTCCGGGTGGACCGGGTGCGCGCCGGTGACCTCGTCGTCTTCCCCTACGCGGGCTCCTACGGCTGGGAGTTCGCCATGCACCGGTTCCTCGGCCACCCGGTGGCGGAACGCCACCTGATCTGAGCCCACCCGCTCCACGCACGGACCTCCGACCGGGGCCGACGACGCGCCCGGTCGCGTCCCGTGCTGCCCGCTCCCTCCCCGAACCCCACACAGGAGCAGTGACCATGACCGTCCACCCCGCCGAGCGCACCGCCACGGGCGCCGCCGAGATCCTGGAGCGCCAGCGTTCCCGGGAATCCTCGGCCCGCACCTACGCCCGCTCCTTCCCTATCGTCCCCGCCCGTGCCGAAGGCATGTGGGTGGAGGGCACCGACGGCCGCCGCTACCTCGACTGCCTCTCCGGCGCCGGCACCCTCGCCCTCGGACACAACCATCCCGTGGTGCGCGAGGCCATCCAGCGCACCCTCGACTCCGGGGCCCCGCTGCACGTCCTGGACCTGGCGACCCCGGAGAAGGACCGCTTCACCGACGCCCTGTTCGCCACCCTGCCCCGCGGCTTCGCCGACCGGGCCCGCGTCCACTTCTGCGGGCCCGCCGGAACCGACGCGGTCGAGGCGGCCTTCAAACTGATGCAGACCGCCACCGGACGCCGGGGCCTGCTCTCCTTCGGCGGCGCCTACCACGGCATGACCGCCGGCGCCCTCGCCGCCTCCGGCGGGGTCGCCACCCGCACCCCCGTCCCCGGCATCGCCGCCGACGTGACCCGCTTCCCCTACCCGTACCCCTACCGCTGCCCGTTCGGCGTGGGCGGGGAACAGGGCGCCCGCCTCTCCAGCACCTACATCCAGCGTCAACTGGACGACCCCAACGGCGGGATCGTCCAGCCGGCGGCGATGATCCTCGAAGCCGTCCAGGGCGAGGGCGGCGTGGTGCCCGCCCCCGACGACTGGCTGCGCGAGGTGCGCCGCATCACCGCGCAACGGGACATCCCGCTCATCGTCGACGAGGTCCAGACCGGGGTCGGGCGCACCGGTGCCTTCTGGGCCGTCGAACACAGCGGCATCGTTCCGGACGCCATGGTGATGTCCAAGGCGATCGGCGGCAGCCTCCCGCTCGCCGTGCTCGTCTACCACCAGGACTACGACGGCTGGCTCCCCGGCGCGCACACCGGCACCTTCCGCGGCAACACCCTCGCCATGGCGGCCGGAGCCGCGACCCTGGAGTACGTGGCCGGGCAGGGGCTCGTCGAACGCGCGGCCACCGTGGGAGCCCTGATGACCGCTCGGCTGGAGGCCCTGCGCACGGCGCTGCCCGCCATCGGCGACGTCCGGGGCCGTGGCCTGATGCTCGGGGTCGAACTCGTCGACCCCGAGGCCGAGCCCGACGCCTGCGGTGCCCGCCCGGCCGACCCGCAGACCGCGGTGCAGGTGCGGGCCGCCTGCCTGGAACGCGGGCTGATCGTGGAACTGGGCGGACGCTACGACGCCACGGTCCGACTGCTGCCGCCGCTGATCATCTCCGACGAGGAGGTCGAAGCGGTGCTGGACCGGCTCACCGACGCCATCGCCACGGTCACCGCACTGCGCAGCCCGGGGGCCCCGGCATGACGCACGACCTCGCCGTCCCCCCGGGCAGCGGCTCCGCCACGGTGGACGCCCCGCCCGTCGACCCCCTTCCCGCCGCGCCGGTGACCCCCGCCGGCCCCACCGGCCGGGCCGCCGCCCTGTCCGGGAGCACCGCCGGGCCGGCCGCCCTGGAGCCCCTGGTCCGCACCGTGCTGGACGCCCTCGCCGCCGGGGCGGCCCGCCGCCGCGGCCCCCTGCCCGCCGGCGCCCCCGAGGAGGGGGCCGCCGAAGTCGTGGCGGCGCTCGCCGCCGCGCACGGGGACGGGGCCCTCGGCCTGCTCACCGAAGCGCTGGCGCACGGCAGCGCCGACCCGGCGGACCCGCGGTGCGCCGCGCACCTGCACTGCCCGCCGCTGGCCGTCGCGGTCGCCGCCGACCTCGCGGTGTCCGCGCTCAACCCCTCCCAGGACTCCTGGGACCAGGCCCCCGCCGCGACCACCCTGGAAACGCAACTCCTCCAGGAGCTGGCCGCCCTGGTCGGCTACGACCCGACCACCGCGGCCGGGGTCCTCACCTCCGGCGGTACCGAGTCCAACCTGATGGGCCTCATGCTGGCCCGGGACCGGGTCCTGGGCCGGGCGACCGACCGGCAGATCGAGCTGACCGGAGTGGCGGGCAGCACGCTCCGCCCCCGGATCTTCGCCTCCGCCGCCGCCCACTTCTCGGTGGCCCGCTCGGCGGCCCTGCTCGGCCTCGGGGAGGACGCGGTCGTCGCCGTCCCGGTCGACCACGAGCTGCGGATGCGCCCCGAGGCGCTCGCCGCGGCCCTGCGCGAGAGCACCGCGCGCGGTGAGGTGCCCCTGGCCGTCGTGGCCACCGCCGGAACCACCGACACCGGCGCCGTCGACCCCCTCCACACCTGCGCCGACCTGGCCGCCGAACACGGGGCCTGGCTGCACGTCGACGCCGCCTACGGCGGCGGTGCGCTGCTGTCCGACGCGCTCGCCCCGCTGCTGGACGGCATCCACCGGGCCGACTCCGTCTCCCTGGACTGGCACAAACTCGGTTGGCAACCGGTCGCGGCCGGCGTCTTCCTCGCCCGCGAGGCCCACACCTACGCCTCCCTCGCACGCCGGGCCGTCTACCTCAACCCGCAGGACGACGAGGAAGCCGGCTACCCCAGCCTGCTCGGACTCTCCCTGCGCACCACCCGCCGCGCGGACGCCTTCGGCATCGCCGTCACCCTGCGCACCCTGGGGCGCAGCGGACTGGGAGCCCTGGTCGACACCTGTCACGCCCTGGCCCGGCACGGCGCCGAGGCGGTCCGGGCCGAACCCCGGCTGGAACTGCACGCCGACCCGGTGCTGACCGCCTTCCTCTTCCGCTACCTGCCCGAGGACCCCGACCCCGTGCACGCCGACCGGGTGAACGCGGCCCTGCGCCGCCGACTGCTGCGCGAAGGCCGGGCCGTCGTCGGCCGCACCGAGCTGCCCGGCGAAGGCCCCGGACGCGTCCGGCTCAAGCTGACCCTGCTCAACCCGCACACCACCCCCGCGGACCTGGAACACCTGCTGCGGACCGTGGTGGCCGCCGGCCGGACCGAGGAGGAGGACCGGTGAGCACCCGGCACCCCGTCACCCCCGACCCGCTCGACGACCCCGACCCGCTCCGGGCCGGCGACGCCGCGGCCACCGAAACCCTGGTCCGCGCCTACGTCCGCGAGACCGGCACCGAAGTCCCGCCGACCGGAGGGACGTTGACGCTCGACCTGCCGGCGAGCGGACTGACCCTGTCAGTCCCGGTGCGCCACCGCTCGACCACCGGCTGGCACCGCTTCGGCATTCCGCGGCCGAAGGGGGGCGGCCCCGAGGCCGACGCCGCCCTGGTCGCCGCCGCCCTGATCCGGGAGACCACCGCGGACCGCGGCGTCGGTCCGCACCTGGGCACCGACGCCGCCGCCCGGGTGCTGAACTCCGCCCGCCGCACCGCCACCCACCTCGCCCACCGGCGTGCCGAGGGCGAGGCGGGCCACGGCCCCACCCCGTTCCTCGACGCCGAACAGGCCCTGCTCCTGGGGCATCCCTTCCACCCCGCCCCCAAGAGCCGTGAGGAGGCGTCGGACGCCGAACTGGCCGCCTACTCGCCCGAGGTGCGCGGATCCTTCCCCCTGCACTGGTTCGCCGCCCACCCCGATGTCGTGGTCGGCGACAGCGCGGACGCCCGCACCCCGCAGCAGCTGCTGGCCCCCTCGGCCGCCGGCCTCCCGGTGCCCGAGGGCTGGTCCGCCGTCCCCGCCCACCCCTGGCAGGCCCGGGACGTGCTGGCCCGGCCCGAGGTCGCCGCCCTGGTGGACGCCGGCCTGCTGCGCCCGCTCGGCCCCGGCGGCCCCGCCTGGTACCCGACCTCCTCGGTGCGCACCGTCCACCGGCCGGACGCCGAGGTGATGCTCAAGCTCTCCCTCGGCATGCGGATCACCAACTCCCGCCGCAACAACCTGCGTTCCGAGATGCACCTGGGAGTGCGGGCCAGCCGGCTGCTGGCCGCGGGGCCGAACGACTGGCTGCGCGCCGAACACCCCGAGTTCGGCGTCCTGCGCGAGTTCGCGTGGATCTCGGTCGGCCCCGACGGCCCGGAAACCGGACTGGAGACGGCCTTCCGCGACAACCCGTTCCGCGGCACCGGCGCCCCCGAGGGCCAGTGCGTCGCCGGACTCCTGGCCGAGCGCACCGGCCCCGGCGACGGCCGCCCGCCCCGCCACCGCGCCCTGCTCTGCGAGGCCGTCGAACGGGCCGCACGGGCCGCCGGCACCACCCCCGCCGAGGCGTCCCGGCACTGGCTGGAGCGGTACCTGCGGGTCCTGGTGGTCCCGCTGATCCGGCTCCAGGCCCGCTACGGCATCGCCCTGGAACCCCACCACCAGAACGTCCTGGTCACCCTGGACGCCGACGGAGTGCCGTGCGCCGGCTGGTACCGGGACAGCCAGGGCTACTACCTCGCCGCCTCCCGGGCCGAGGACGCCGAACGCCTGCTGCCCGGCGCCACCGAGGGGGTGGAACTCGTCTTCGACGACGCCTTCGTCGACGAACGCGTCGCCTACTACCTCGGCGTCAACAACGTCCTCGGACTGGTCGGCGCCTTCGGCGCCCTCGGACTGGCCGACGAACGGGACCTGCTGGGCGTGGTGCGCGAGGTGCTGGAACGACTGCGCGCCGCCGAACCCGCCGCCAAGGGCCTGCTGGACCTGCTGCTCGACGCCCCGGTGCTGCGCTGCAAGGGCAACTACCTGACCTGCGTCGACGGACTCGACGAACTCGTCGGGGACGTCCACACCCAGTCCGTCTACATCGATCTCCCCAACCCGCTCACGGAGGCCCCGCGGTGACCGCCCCCACCCCCGTCGACCAGCACGCCCCGTACGACCTCCTGGGCGTGGGCATCGGCCCCTTCAACCTGTCCCTGGCGGCGCTGGCCGACTCGGCCACCGACCTGAACGCCCTCTTCCTCGACTCCCGGCCCGGCTTCTCCTGGCACCCCGGCATGCTGATGACGGGCACCACGCTCCAGGTGCCCTTCCTCGCCGACCTGGTCACCATGGCCGATCCCACCAGCCGCTGGTCCTACCTCAACTACCTGCGCCACCACGACCGGATGTTCCGGTTCTTCTTCTCCGAACGCTTCCACATACCGCGCCGCGAGTACGACGCCTACCTCCGCTGGGTCGCCGAGGGCCTCGACTCCTGCCGCTTCGACTCCGAGGTCACCGCCCTGGAGTGGGACGAGCGGGCGGACGCCTTCGCCGTGACCTACCGCACCGGGGGCGCCGAACACCGGGTGCTGGCCCGCCAGGTCGTCCTGGGCGTGGGCACCGACCCGGTGCTGCCGAGCGCCCTCGCGGACCTGTCGACGGGCCCGCACGCCGCCCGCGTCCTGCACAGCGCCGACTACCGCACCCACCGCGCGGCGCTGGCCACCGCCACCGACGTCACGGTGGTCGGCTCCGGCCAGTCCGGCGCCGAGGTCGTCCTCGACCTGCTGCGCCACCAGGACGGCGAGGGCCTCGGCGGCCCGTACGTCCGCTGGCTCGCCCGCACCCCGGCGTTCGCCCCCATGGAGTACTCCAAGCTCGGCCTGGAACACTTCACCCCCGACTACGTCCGACACTTCCGGGCCCTGCCCGAGGCCACCCGGGAGCGCCTGGTGGGCGACCAGTGGCAGCTCTACAAGGGCGTCAGCGGGGACACCCTGGGCGAGATCTACGACGAACTCTACGAACGCACCATCGGCGGCGGACAGCCCCGGGCGTCCCTGCACCCCGACACCGCGGTCGTGGCCGCCGCCCCGGAGGACCGCGGCTACCGCCTCACCTGCCGGTCCGGCCAGCAGGACGAGGAGTTCGAGGTGCACACCTCCGCCGTGGTCTGCGCCACCGGCTACCGGGCCTCCCGCCCCGCCTTCCTCAAGCCCCTCGCCGACCTCGTCGCCTGGGACGCGCAGGGCCGCTACCGGGTCGACGGCGCGTACCGGGTCGCCCTCGACGACCGGATCACCGGAACGCTGTACGTGCAGAACGCGGAGATGCACACCCACGGGGTCGGCGCCCCGGACCTCACCCTCGGCGCCTGGCGCTCCGCCACCATCCTGAACGCCGTCACCGGCCGCCCGGTCCTGCCCATGGCCGAGCGGCAGGCGTTCACCACCTTCGGCGTGCCCGCCCCGGAGTCCGAGGGCGGGCCACGGTGACCGTCGCCGGGCGCCCGCGACGCGACGGACGGCAGGCCCGCACGGTCCTGCTGTCCGTCATCGGCCTGCACCTCGTCGCCGAGACCGCCCTCACCCCCTTCCTGCCGCAACTCTTCGACCGGCTCTACGGCATCGAGGACCCGCAGGCGACGGGGGTCTACATCTGGATCTGTCGCATCGTCGGACTGGCCGCCCTGCCCCTGTGGGGCCTGGCGGCCCGCCGCTGGGCGCTGCACCGGCTGGTGCTCGCCGGCCTCTGCGGCTCCGCGGTCTTCGACCTGCTGCTCGGCATGGCACCCGACTACACCGCCTACACCGTGCTGTCGACCCTCGTCGTCGCCACCAACAGCGCCCTGCTGCTGGCCTATCCGGCGTTCATCGCCGAGCACGGCGACGAGTCCGCGGACGGCGAACGGGGCAGGCTCGCCGGAGTGTGCACCCTCGTCGTCGTCTTCCACCTCTCCGTGGTGGTGTCCACCCTCGTGGGCGCCGGGGTGCTGGCCCTGCCCGACCCCCGGTTCGGCATCTCCGCCTTCGCCGTGGTCGACCTGGTCCTGGCGGCCTGGACCTACCGCATCCTGGGCCGACGCCCCACCGCCCCGCTCCACCCGCCCGTGGCCGTGCCGGTGGGGGACGGAGCCGCTCCCCGCACCGCTCCGGTCCCGAAGCGTCGGACGAACCGCCGGGCCTGGTGCACCGCGCTCGCCTTCGTCGCCCTGATCGGCGTCGCCTTCGACTTCTCCGTCAACGTGTCGCGCCCCTTCCTCACCGCCTTCTCCGAGGACCTCGGCAGCGGTTCCGTCGGCTCCGCCGTGCTGTTCTTCCTGCCGAGCCTGTCGGCGCTCGCGGTGCTGCCGCTGGTGCGCCGCTGCCACGCCCGGTTCGGCGACCGCCTGCTGCCGGCGGCCCTCGCGGTGGGTGCCCTCGGGCTCGTCTGGTCGTTCCTCGCCGACTCGCTCCCCGCCCTGACCGCCGGCCGCCTCCTGTACGGGGTCGGCCTCGGCCTCGGCCAGGTCGCCGTCGAACTGTGGGTGTTCCGCGCCACCGGCACCGAAGGCCCCGCCTACACGGCGGTGGAGACCGTGCGCAACGCCGGTCTGCTGCTGGCCCCGCTGGCCGCCGCGGCGGCCGTCACCCACGACCTGGCCCTGCCTCTCGCGATCGCCGCGGCCGTGCAGTTCGGTGCCGTGCTGCTGGCCCTGCGGCCCCGCCGGCCCGCCGCCGAACCGCCGGCGGCCGAGGCCCCGCCGCACCCCCGACCCCCGGCGACCGCGAGCCCTGTGCCCGCCGTCGCAGAACCCGCCGCCTTCGCGGCCCTGGCCCGAACCGAGGAGAACCCCCTATGAACAGCGCAGTCCGCGAAGCCTGGGACGAGGCGGGCCGACGCCTGCTCGGCAAGGCGGTGGCGGAGTTCGCCTACGAGGAACTCCTCGTACCCGTCCCGGACCCGACCGCCGGAGCACCGGACGCGTACCGACTGGACTTCGCCGACGGGGTGCACTGGACCTTCCGCGCCGCCCGCGGCACCTTCGCCACCTGGCGACCGGTGCCCGGCACCCTGCGCCGCCACCCCGAGCCCGCCGACGCCACCGAGCCCGGCCCCGAGCACCTGCTCCTGGACGCCCGGTCCGTGCTCGGCTGGGACGGCCCCACCACCGCGGAGGTGCTCCGCGAGTTGACGGCGACCCGGCGCGCCGAAGCCGAGGTGCTGGCCCGCGGGGTGCCCGCCGCCGACCTCGCCGACCTGGACCACCTGGACCTGGAGGCGCACCAGGACGGCCACCCCTGCATGCTGCTCAACAAGGGGCGCCTCGGGTTCTCCGCCTCCGACGCCGCCGCCTACGCCCCGGAGGCCCGGGGCGCGGTGCGACTGCTGTGGTTGGCGGTGCACCGCACCCTCGCCTCCTACTCCGGGGTGCCCGGGCTGGACGCGGACACCCTCCTCGGGGAGGAACTGGACGAGGGGACCCGGCGGACCTTCGACGGGGCCCTGCGCACCGCCTGCCACGACGGCGCCCTCGACCCGGCCGACTTCCACTGGCTGCCGGTGCACCCCTTCCACTGGGACGAGGCGGTCGCGCCGCTCTTCGCGCCCTACCTCGCCGAGGGCCGGATGGTCCTGCTGGGCGAGGGGCCCGATCGCTACCGGCCCCTCCAGTCCATCCGCACCCTGGCCAACCTCGACCACCCCGGGCGCCGCAACGTGAAGGTGCCGCTGCTGATCCGCAACACCCTGGTGTGGCGGGGGCTGTCCACCCGGCCGACCGAGGCCGCGCCGGACGTCAGCGCCTGGTTGCACGCCGTGCGCGAGGCCGATCCCTACCTCCGCGACGAGCTGCGCTTCCACCCGCTGGGCGAGGTGGCCGGGGTGGCCGTGAGCCATCCGCTGTACGAGTCCGTCCGGGACGCCCCGTACCGCTACCACGAGTTGCTGGGCGCGGTGTGGCGCGAGCCGGTGACCGGGCTGCTGCGCGAGGGCGAGCGCGCCCGGACCATGGCCGCCCTGCTGAAGGTCGGCTCCGACGGACGGTCCCTGGTGGCCGAACTGGTCGAGCGGTCGGGCCTGGCGCCCCGGGACTGGCTGGAACGATTCTTCGCGGCATTGCTCCCCGGGCTGCTCCACTACCTGTACCGCTACGGCGTGGCCTACTGCCCGCACGGCGAGAACACCGTCGTCCTCTACGACGCCCACGACCGTCCCCTGGGCATCGCGGTCAAGGACTTCGCCGAGGACGTCAACCTCCTGCCCGGCCACCACCCCGAGTACGAGGCCCTGTCCCCGCGCGCGGACGCCCTGCTGCTGCGCTGGCCCGCCGCCGAACTGGCCCACTCGCTGCTCAGCGCCGTGTTCGCCGGCCACTTCCGCTTCTTCGCCCCCCTGGTCGCCGAGCAACTCGACGTTCCCGAGGAGGAGTTCTGGGTGATGGTCCGCGCCGAGGTGGTCCGCTACCACGAGCGCTTCCCGGAACTGGCCGACCGCTTCGACGACTTCGGACTGCTCGCCCCCGCCTTCGACCGGGTCGCGCTCAACCGCGAACAACTGCTCGGCGGCGGATTCCACGACCGTGCCGAGAAGGACGAGGGCTTCGACGTCGTCCACGGCACGGTGCCCAACCCCCTGGCCCACCCGGCCGCCCCCGCCGAGGAGCGGATATGAGCGACGCACCCTACGCCCGGCTGCGCGAGGACGCGGCCCACGGACGCATCGACGAGGTCATCGTCGGCGTCCCCGACCTCCAAGGCCGCATCCAGGGCAGCCGGCTGTCCGCGCCGTACTTCCTCGACGAGGCGGCCCGGAACGGATTCGGGGCCTGCGTCTACCTGTTGGCCGCCGACGTCGACATGAACACCGGACCCGGCTACGCCCTCGACGCCTGGCGCAGCGGCTTCGGGGACCTCGTGCTCCACCCCGACCCCGCCACCCTGCGCACCCTGCCCTGGGACGAGGGGACCGCACTGGTCCTCGCGGACGCGGTGGGGCAGGACGGCGAGCCGGTGGAGGTCGCCCCGAGGCAGGTCCTGCGCACCCAGCTCGACCGGCTCGCCGCCCGCGGGCTCACCGCCTTCGCCGGGACCGAGCTGGAGTTCCTGGTCTTCGGCGAGTCGTACCGCACGGCCTGGGAACGCCGCTACGCGGGGCTGCGGCCCGCGACCGACTACAACGTGGACTACTCCCTCCAGGGACTCTCGGCGATCGAACCGGTGACGCGCCGCATCCGCCGCGAGATGGTGCGCGCCGGCCTGAGCATGGAGACCGCGCGGGGCGAGTGCCACCCCGGCCAGTACGAGATCGTCTTCCGCTACGCGGAGGCGATGACCACCTGCGACAACCACGTCTTCTTCAAGTACGGGGCGAAGCGGATCGCCGAGCAGGAGGGGGTCGCGCTCACCTTCATGCCCAAGTACGACGAGGGCGAGGGCAACTCGTGCCACATCCACCTCTCGCTGCGCGGCACGGACGGCTCCGCCGTGTTCGCCGATCCCTCGGCGGCGGACGGGATGTCCGAGCTGATGCGCCACTTCGTCGCCGGACAACTCGCCTGCCTGCCGGACTTCGCGCTGCTGATGGCGCCGAACGTCAACTCCTACAAGCGGCTGAAGCCCGGGGCGTTCGCCCCGACCGGGATCGCCTGGGGGCGGGACAACCGCACCTGCCCGATCCGGGTGGTCGGCACCGGCCACTCGCTGCGGATCGAGCACCGGGTGCCGGGCGGCGACGCCAACCCCTACCTGGCGGTGGCGGCGGCGGTCGCGGCCGGGCTGCACGGCATCGAGAACGCGTTGACCGCGCCGCCGCCGCACGCGGCCAACGCGCTCGCGGACGCCTCGGTGCCGCAGTTGCCGGGCACGCTCACCGAGGCGCTGCACCGCTGGGAGAACAGCGAACTCGTCGCGAAGGTCTTCGGCCCCGAGGTGGTGCGGCACTACGCGCAGGCCGCCCGCACCGAACTGGCCGCCTTCGAGACCGCGGTGACGGACTGGGAGCGGGTCCGCGGCTTCGAACGCCTCTGACCCCTGCCGTCGAAAACGGGTGGGCCCGGTCACGGAACTTCCGTGACCGGGCCCACCCGGTGGTGCCGGGGGAGGAGCCTAGGACAGCTTCTCGCCCATCTGGTCCAGGATCTGGCCGGCCCCGGTGTAGCCGATGCCCAGCATCCACAGGTTGTCGTCGACCTTGAAGGTCTTCCCGTCCTTCACCGCGCCCAGCTTCTTCCACAGCGCGCCTCCGGTGGTGGAGGTCTCCTTGGCCTTCGCCGGGTCGCCGTAGGTGGAGTAGAAGATGACGTCCGCCTCGGCCTCGTTGATCCGCTCGGGGCTGACGTCGAGGGAGAAGCCCGTCTTGTCGACGTTGTCGGGCCGCCCCACCTTGAGGTCCTTGAGGATGGAGCCGATGAACGTGTCGTTCATGTACAGACGGGTGTCGGCGCCCTCCAGGAAGCGGACGAAACCGACCGTGGTCCCGGCCGCCGCGTCGGCGCCGCCGAGGGCCTCGGTGACCTCCGCGATCGACTTCTCGTAGTCGGCGACGACCTTCTCGGCCTCCGCCTTCTTCCCCAGGACGTCGGCGTGCAGGGTGAAGTTCTTGCGCCAGTCGGGCCCGGTGGTCTCGGTGAAGACCGTCGGGGCGATCTTGGACAGCTCGTCGTAGTTCTTCTCGTCCCGCGCCTTGCTGCTGATGATCAGGTCCGGCTTGAGGCCGTGGATGGCCTCCAGGTTGGGCTCCGAGATCAGGCCGACCTTCTCGATGCCCTTCAGCTTCGCCTCGGGCAGGTAGGTGGAGAGCGGCGCTCCCCCCTCGGCGGTGACGGCCCCGACCGGGGTCACCCCCAGGGTGACGGCCGAGTCGAGGGCGTCGGTGTCGAGCACCACCACCCGCTTCGGGGTTCCGGGCACCTTCACGTCCCCCATCACGGTGGCCACGGTGCGCTGGTCGCCTCCGGCCTTCGGCTTCTCCTCCTCCTTGTCGGAGCCGCAGGCGGACAGGGCGAGCGCGGCCACGGCGGCGAGGGCCGCGGCACGACGGGTACGGATGGTCGACATGGGTGGGGACGCCTTTCGGGGCAGGACCGTTGGCTCAACGGGACGAGTTAGGTAAAGCTCACCTTAGTATGATCGATGGGTGGGTGCGGTCCGATGTCCCGACTCGTTATGGAAGCGTGTGCGAGCCGGGGGTGGGGCGGGCCCGGTTCCGCCGTCCGGACGGACAGCACCCGGCCGCGCGTGGTGGTCCGCCCGGTGGCGGGCCCCGCGCGCCTCCGGCGGGCGCACGCGACCGGGGCCCACGAGGGGCCGAGCGGGCGCACCGGGCGGCGGGGTCAGGAGGTGAACAGCACCGACATGAAGGCGCTGTCCGCGCTCCACTGCCCGGGGTCGAGCTCCTCCGCCACCGTCTGGCGACAGTTCTTCTCGACGTACAACACCGCCCGACGATCGGTGTTGTTGACCACCTTCCCCCGGGCGTTGCGGCCCACCGGGTAGCAGTTGCCGTCCATCGGGTGGGTCAGGGTGCGGGCGACGTCACCGGGCTGGACGTGGTACACGAATTCTCCGGTGGCGGCGTGGGCGCTCTGGGGGACGGCGACACCCAGGGCGGCGACCGCACCGAGGGCGACCAGGGTCGTGCCGGTTCTGCTCCTCATGGATTCCTCTCCGACGACGCGTCCCGCCCCGTGCGGTGCGGGACCGACAGTGATGTCCTACCCGCCGCCGGCCGCGTCCAAGGCCGCCCGCGAGCCGCGCCCGCCGGGGACGTGCGGGACGGTCCTCGGGTCGCTGCGGACGGGGTCGAAGTACCCCCGTGTCCCGGGAGCACGACCTGCAGACCGTCCTCGTCGCGGAGGGGCGGTGCCGGGTTACGACATTCACCGAAGAAGTTCTCCGAAAGCTCGCTGAACAAGGAATCGAAACGGTGGACCAAAAAGAGTAAAGCCGCTCAATCGAGGGCGACTTCAGGCGATCCGGTCATGATCATTCTGTGTCCCCGGAACTCTTTACTTTGCTTTGGCTCGATGGCAGGCTGACTTTCACTTCAGCCCCCCACAGGTGAAACCCTCACAACGCCCTTTCCCTCAAAGGGAATTGATGCCTGGGCTGAGTTCTCTTCATGTTGAGATCTCGGATCGAGGAGTAAAAATGAACCGTCGTGTCCGCGGTGCGTCCGTTGTGGCCACCCTGGTGGCCGGTGTCTCCGTCGCGCTGTCGAGCGGCACCGCCCAGGCCCAGGGCTCGTCCGACGCCCCCGGCTCGTTCAGCCTGATCAACATCAACGCTCCGCTGATCAACGGCCCGCTGATCAGCAACACCGGTGACATCGACTTCCTGGAAGACATCCTGGAGCACATCAGCATCCCGATCCTGGGACAGTCGGTGCACCAGATGTACGAGCAGGCCAAGTTCGAGGGCGGCTTGTTCGGCAGCAACAACAAGAGCAGCAACAACAAGAACGGCAGCAACGAGAGCAGCAACAACGAGAGTCGGAGCGAGGGCGGCGAGAAGCAGTAACCCGACCCCCGAGCGACGGCGCACTGAACGTCGACCCCGCGCACGCCCGCGCGGGGTCGACCCGTTGTCCGCGCCGTGCTGTTGGGGAATGTCCCGGGTCGTCAGGACGGTTCTCGCCACGCCCGAACGCATTCTGTCGAAAAGAAGACTTAACATCCGCGCGGGTGAACATCATCCCTCCGTTCGCCCGAACTCCACGGGACGTGCCAGAGTTCCTCCGGTGCCTCTCCCCACGGCACCCCGATCGACTTCTCCGGCCGCCCCGAGGCAAGCCGTCGGCGCACCTGCGGTCGGTGAAGTCCAGGGAGGAAGCGGTTGTCCACGCGGAATGCATCAGACCTCATCCAGGTGCTCGAAACGCGCAGCGCGGTACGGCAGTACACCGAACGACCCGTCGAGGACGCCGAACTGGAGCGCCTGCTCGACGCGATACTGGCCGCCCCCACCGGCGGCAACAAGCAGGCCTGGGCCTTCGTCGCGGTCCGCGATCCGAGGACCCTGCGGCTGCTGAGGGCCTTCTCCCCGGGGATCATCGAACCGCCGCCCCTGGTCGTCGTCGCCTGCTTCGACCGTTCGCGGGCGGTCAAGGACGACGGGGAGTTCTGGGACGAGGGGCTGCTCTGCGTCGCCATGGCCGTGCAGAACCTCCTCCTCGCCGCACACGCCCTCGGGTTGGGAGGCTGCCCCGCGGCGAGCTTCCGCCGGCACGCGGCCCGCATGCTGCTGGGGCTGCCGGACCACCTCGAACCCCTGCTCATGGTGCCCATCGGACAGCCGACGCGGGCCCTCGTGTCACCACCCCGTCGAGACCGCAGTGAGGTAGTCAGTTATGAGTTCTGGGGAAACCACAGCCTGGCCCGTCGATGAGGAACTCCTGCTGCTCGCGGCCTATCTGCTGAGCAGCGGGCGGGGACTGATCGACGAACCCCAGCAGTACGGCCCCTTCCGCTGCATCGACGCCGCCCGGCGCGTCCTCGTGCTGCTGCGCGGGCGCGGCGCCGTCACTCACGAGGAACTGGAGCGCGTGCACGCACAGTTGGAGGACTTCATGTGTGGGCCGATGACCCCGAAGGACCTGCCCGCCTTCCTCGACGAGGTGTGCGGGAGGCTCACCGTGCTGCTCAGGGACTCCGACCTGATCCAGCGGGCCCCCGCCCCCGTCGTCTGAGCACGGCGGCGAGGGTGCCGGTCGAAGAAGGACGACATCACCATGTTCGACGTCATGCCCGTCACGGGCACGTGCCGAAGGGTCCTGGAACGCGGTGACCACGCGCTCATCGGAGTCAGCACCGGCAACAGCTACTTCAGTCAGGACCGCCTCGGCTCCCTACTGGTCTGGGCCGAGCAGCGCTTCTCCCTGGTCGACGTGGTGTACGTCGACACCCACATCGACGCCATGCTCACGGCGACGGGGTTGGAGCCCGCACAGGCCCGCAGCCGCACCAAGAGCATGCTCAAGGACGTGCGGCGCAGGATCCGCCGCGCCCTGGAGATGACTTCGGGGGCCGCACACGGTCGCATCCGGGCGCGGCCCCTCTCCGAGTACCTCCAACTACCCCAGTACAAAACGGTGCTGGCGCGCCTGGAACCGACCCTGGGGGCGGACGGGCCCCTCGCGGAGTCCGCCGCGGCCCAGGTGCGCGAACTCCTGGTCTCCCATGTGCCGGACTCCGCCGAACCGGACCTGGCCGACGCCCAGATGCGGGCCGGCCTCGCCTATCTGCGTGCGGAACTGCCCTTCCTGCTGGACACGCCGGCCATCCTCGACGTCCCCTCCTCGGTCACCTGCTACCACAAGCTGATGCCCGTGGTCCAGGAGATGTTCGGGGGCCTCGGCTCCCTCCACCGCAACCCCCGCCAGGGGTTCCTCGTGGTGCGGCCCGCGCCACTGCGATCCCCGGACCGTCCCTGGTCACCGCCCTTCCCTACGAGGAGCAACGAGTTGACGCTCACCGAGCAGTACGACGAAATCTCCAGCGACTACACCGACGTGGAACGGGTGTTCAGCACCTACCGCACCCTCGTCGAGGAGCCCTCCCTGCTGAAGGCCCTCGGACCCGTCGACGGTGCGACGGTGCTGGACATCGGGTGCGGTTCGGGCGCCTACACCCGCCTGCTGAGCCGGCGCGGCGCCGAACGGGTGCTCGGCGTGGACGTGTCCCCCGGCATGGTGGACGTGGCGCGCCGGTGGGAGCAGCGCGACCCGCTGGGCGTGCGCTACGAGGTGCACGACGCGATCGACATGCCCGTGCTGGGCGCCTTCGACGCGGCGGTCGCGGTCGCCGTCCTGCACTACGCGGACGACCGCGAGGAGCTCACCCGGATGCTCGAACGGACCCGCGCCAACCTGGTGCCCGGCGGTCGCTTCGTCGCCTTCGTCGGCAACCCGCGGCTCCCCGCGGGCACCGCCCAGGTGAACGGACTGGTCGTGCACCGTCCCGACCGGGCCCGCGACGGCGACCCGTCCCCCCTCACCATCCCCACCACCCCGCCCACCACGCTGCCGGCGCGCTACTGGAGTTGCGGAACCATCGAGGAGACGCTGCGCGCCACCGGCTTCGACGACGTGGTGTGGGAGCCCCTCCAAGGGCTGCCGCCGGGCGTGGAACAGCCCGTCAACCTCCTGGTGAGCGCCCGAGCGGTGGTCGCCGGCACCTGACCGCACCGATCGGCCCCCGGCACTCCGGGGGCCGACGGGGCGATCAGGGTTCCCGCGGGCAGTGGACGTCGGTGGACGGGCGCACCCCGGTGGTCAGGAAGGCCGTCACGGTGCGGTCCGCGCAACTGTTCCCCGTGGTGAGGTAGGCCCCGTGGCCTCCCGCGTCCACACTGACCATCCGGGCCCGCTCGCCGAGCGCCCGGCGCATCCGCAGGGCACCGTCGTACGGAGTGGCCGGGTCCCGCAGGTTCTGCACCATCAGGACCCGGGACGGGCCCCGGTCGGTGATCCTGGTGGGCGCGTCGACGGGTCGCTCCCGCCAGAAGGCGCACGCGACGATGTTCTCCGGCTGCCCCGCGGTGAGCGGACGGGCCGCCCGGTCGGCGGCCACCGCCCTGCGGTAGTCCTCGACCCGGCCCGGGAACTCCACGTCGTTGCAGACGGTCGCGATCATGGCCGCGGCCTCCTCCTGTCCCCACACCGCGGTCAACTCCGCGGGGGGCTCCGGCACCCGGTCCTCCTGCACCGCCCGGATGACCCGCGCGAGCCCGGCGAACCCCGCCTCCGGCCCGCTCAGCGCGGACTGGAGGTGCAGCCGCAGCAGGTTGCCGGTGAGCCGCACGTCCCTGGACGCGGTGTCCCGGGGCGCCGCGTCCAGGGCCCCGGCCAGTGCGAGGAAGGTCGGACGCACCTGCTCGGGACGCTCGGCGACCCGGAGGGCGCCCCGGTCCGGGTGGGCGGCCCAGGCGGCGAAGTCGGGGAACCGGTCCTCGACGCCCCGCCCCAGGTTGGCGAGCCACCCCCGGCCGACCCTCCTCGGATCGGGGTCGCCGTTGCTGTCGAGCACCCAGCGGTCGATCCGGTGCGGATGGCGCTGTGCGTACACCGCGGCCACGTAGGCCCCGTACGAGGTGCCCCACGCGGACAGCTTCGGAACCCCGAGCGCCTTGCGGAAGGACTCGATGTCGCGCACCTCGTTCGCGGTGCTCATGCTGCGCAGCACCGGTCCGCCGGCACGGGCGCAGGCGTCGGCGACGCGCCGGGCCCGGGCGACGTTGGCGTCGATGGAACCGTCGGGCCCCGGCCAGGCCCGTGCGAGGTGGTGGAACCGCCGGTCGTCCTCCGTCAACCCGCAGCCGGCGCCGGTGCTGCCACCCACCCCCCGGGGGTCGAGGGCGACCAGGTCGTAGGCGTCCTTCAACTCGCGCTGGAGGGCGGCACCCCGCTGCGCCAGCCGCTGGACGCCCGAGCCGCCGGGCCCGCCGGGGATCACGACGAGCGTGCCCCGGCGGGATTCCGGCCGGTCGGAGACCAGCCGCGACACGGCCAGGGAGATCTGTCGACCGTCGGGGTCGCGGTGGTCCAGCGGCACGGTCAGGCGGGCGCACTCCTGCTGCTGGGGGCCGCCCGGCCGGGCGCAGCTCTGCCACGCCAGGTCGCCCGTCCGCACGGTGGACGAGGCCGCCGCCCGGGTGGTGGGGGCGACTTCGGCGACCGGGGCGAGCAGCCCCGCAAAGCCCGCGGACAGTGCCAGCAGTATGCCCGGAGTGGAGTAAGTCGTCATGGGGACAGCGTGATTGATGCTCCGTCAGTTACGCCCTCCGGCTGGCAGGGGGAAGGAGCTGGGGGTAGCACCAGCACGGTGCCGGGGGCTTGTGGGGGAGGTCACCGTCCACCGGCCCGCCGCTCCAGATGGATGCCGGTGAACACGGCGACCTTGGCCCGCAGCGCCCAGGGGTCGAAGGGCTTGCCCAGGTAGTCGACCGCTCCCGCCGCGTACCCCCGGGCCGAGTGCTCCGGGTCGGTGCCCATGGCGGTGAGGAAGATGATCGGCACGTCCCGGGTCCGGTGCCGCCGCTTGATGTGCGCCGCCGTCTCGTACCCGTCCATGTCGGGCATCTGGACGTCCATGATGATCACCGCGAAGTCGTCGTCGTCCAGCAGCGCCTTCAGCGCCTCCCGCCCCGAGGACACCGCCACCACGTCCTGGTCGAGCGTGGCCAACACCGCGGTCATCGCCAACAGGTTGTCCGCCTGGTCGTCCACCACGAGCACCTTCGGCAGCCTCCGCCGTTCCGAGGACGACCCCGCGGTCAGCACGGCGCCGCGTGGAGCCCGCTCCACCGCCTCCAACTGGCGCTCCAGCAGTCCACACCGCCTCTCGGCCTCCTCGTGCTGCTCCCGCGCCTGACGCAGCTCCGCGGCGAGGCGCGCCACCTCCTCGCGGAGCACGTCCCGCTCCCGCAGCAGCTCGGAGACGTCCGGGCACGCCGCCTCCAGGGCGTTGGCCCGGGCCCGTTCCGCGCTCCACTCGGCCTCCAACTGGCGCAGCCGCACCTCCAGATCGGCGATCCGGTGCATCCGGTCGAGCAGCGCCTCTCCCAGCGCGTCACCGCGGACCGTGGAACGACGGGAGTCCCGGTCGGCATCGGCGAGTTGGCGTTCCAGCACCTCCATGGCGTGCCGGGGCGAGCCGCTCGTGGCGACCGCGGCCCGGTGCAGGTCCCGCAGCAACTCCATCGCCCGCGGCGTGGCCGGGGTGCCCCGGTGCTCGGCCAGGTCGGTGAACAGGTCCGTCACCACGTCCCAGGGCGGCACCCGGGTACCGCTCAGATAGCGCGAGAGGGTGCCCGGATCACGGCGCCGACGCGCCGCGTACCGTCGCACCGACACCTCCAGGCCCTCGAACAGTTCGCGCAGCGCCTGGGCCAGGGCCCGCGCCTCCCGCGACAGGTCCGGTCCCAGCGGCCGCAACTCAGCCACGACGCCCCCGCCCCGCGGCCCGTTCCCCCGCCGGCTCGGGGGCGATCACCTGGTGGGCCACCGGCAGGGCGAGCCCGACCGCGGTCAGGGCGGCGAGCAGGCTACGGGCCGCGCCGTCCCCGGCGAGAGCGCTGAGCGCGCCCACCGCCGTACCCGTCAGCACGGCGAGCAGCAGCACGAGCGCCGTCCTCACCGAGAGCAGCGACCGGTCCATCGTGATCTCCTCTTCTCTCCGCCGCGGGCGCCTGAGCACACCGGACGGCAGCCGTTTCCCCCGGTACGACCCCGGGCGAGGCACAGCATGGAGGGTGCGGGGACCGTTGCGGGCGGCAACGGTCGGATCGGCAACGCCCGGAGCGGGCTCAGCCCCCCGGGCCGGCGCCCTCGGCCGGGGCGGAGGCGGGGGAGGGGTCGGTACCGTTGCGGGCCCGGAGCAGTTCGCCGGTGCCGAAGGCGACCACCGCGGACACCAGGACGACCGCCATCTGGTCCGCGGCGTCCGGGCCGAGCAACAGGGCCGCCAACACGGACGAGGTCACCGGCAGCCGGGTCACCGCGGCCGCGGCCGAGGCGATGCCGACGGCCAAGGCCGTCGTCGAGCCGAACCCGGGCATCGGGGCGAAGACCATCGCCAGCACCGGCCCCAGGAACACCGCCGGGAAGATCGGACCACCGCGCAACGCCCCCAGGCACACCGCCCAGGCGAGCCCCTTGAACAGCAGCAGCCACAGCAGCACCCCGACCGGCCAGGCCCCCGGGTCGGCGGCCAGCCGGGCCAGCGCCGCCTGCCCGGAGAGTGCGGCCTCCTCCGGCGACCGACCGGTGCACAAGCCGTACCCGGCGAGCAGGGCCCCGGCCACCAGGGCGCCCAGCACGGTCCGCGGTCCGGGGCGCTTCGCCGTCCAGTCGGCGACCCGGCGACCCAGCGCCAAGGCGGTGGACACCGTGGCCGCGATGACCACCGCGAGCGGCAGCCCCCACAGGAAGTCACCGGGGTCCAGGGTGTCGACCGGCGGCACCGACGGCAGCGTCAGCCCGCCGGTGTCGAGCCCCGTCCACCGGCCGAACCCGGTGAAGACCAGGGCGCCCACCCCGCTGGCCAGCAGTGTGGGCAGGATCAGCGCCAGCAGCCCGGGGCCGCCGAGCCCGGCCGCCTCGATGATCAGGACGGCGGCGACCAGCGGACTGCCGAACACGGTGGAGATCGCGGTGGCCGAGCCGGCCGCCCCCAGGACGGCGACGAGCCGGGGCGCCCGGGCGCGGCGGGCGGAGCGGACGGTCAGCAGGGCGAGCCCGCTGCCGAGCGCCATCAGGGGGGCCTCCGGCCCGAGCACCGCCCCGAAGGGCAGGCACACCAGCGCCGTGAGCACCACCCCGGGCAGCGCGGACGGCTCGGTGGCCCGACCGCTCAGACCCCGGGCGGGCACGTGGCCGCCGGCCCCCGGCAGTCGGGTGATGAGCAGGGCGGCCAGCAGTCCCCCGATCGCCAGCAGCGGCAACGGCCACCACCACGGGGCGACCGCATGGCCCAGCCGGCGCGGCAGGTGTTCCCAGAGCCCGTTCTGGAGGGCGTGCTCCAGGGTCAGGAACCCGAACGCGGCGAGCGAGAGCGGCACCCCCAGCAGCGCCGAGAGCAACAGCAGCCGCAGGTAGCCGGGGTCCCGGAGCACCTCGCCCACCGGACGCGCCCCGCTGGGAGGGGTCTCCTGAGCCATCCGCGACCTCGTCTCCTCAGCCCGCCGCACGGCGTTCCCCGCCAGACTCCGTCAGGGCCGGTCCGGCGGCACGTCCAAGGGGACCGAACGGACCGCCGGACCGCTTCGCGGGGCGGATCAGCCCGCGGTCACCGTGTCGGTGAAGGCGGTGCCCGCCGCCCGGTACGCGCCGACCCGGGTGGCCACCTGGGCCGGGGTGAGGACCTCGTCCTTGACGTGCAGCACGTAGTCGACCTGCTGCTCGTAGGACCGCGGCTCGGTGCCGGTCTGCCCGGTCAGGTCGGTGAACCACTGGTTGAAGCTGATCAGCATGCCCCGCTCCGGGAGGAAGCCGGCGCCGTGCGTGCCGAACGGCTGCCCGTCGACGTAGTAGCGGATGTCGTTGCCGTCGATGGTGAACACCAGGTCGCGCCAGCCGTCATGGCTGCTGCGGGCCACCGTGTAGGTCTTGACGGCGTCCCCGGTCACCGGGTGGTACGTGTCCCAGGAGGTGGTGAAGAAGGCGTTCGAGGTCTCCCCCCACCCGCCGTTGGGCAGGTACTCGAAGTCGTACTCGGCGTAGTCGTCTGCCATCGGCGCCTTGAGGTCGTTGATGGCGAAGAACGTCTGCACGACGTGGTCCCCGTCCGGGCCCTGGACGGGGGCGTCGGCGAACTTCACCCGCGCCGCGTAGGTGCCGTTCCTGAACTTCATCGAGGTCGTGGAGATCTCGGCCTGGCCGGTGCTCGCCGAGGTGCCGGCGGTGCCCGCCTTCAGCGTCATGAGCGATGAGCCGCCCTGCTCGGAGAAGGAGACGTTCTCCGGGGACCAGGTGGCGCCCGGCACGCCGGGGCCGCCCGCCCAGGACCGCAACTGCCAGCCGTTCGCGGCGAGCCGCGGGTCGGTGCGGGAGGTGTAGGAGAAGTCGTCGAACAGCACCTGCCCGGGCGGCGGTTCGGTGGCTCCGCCGGGCTCGGTGCCCCAGACGGTGGTGCCGGCCACCCGTGCGGTGACCTTCGGCCAGTCGGCGTAGGTCGTCCGCCCGGCGTCGAAGGAGTGGTCGTCGCTCTGCGTCAGCTGCTGCCAGTCGGTGCGGTGGAACCGGAGCTGGACGTCCCCGGTGTCGGCGCCGGCGGCCAGCGAACCGGCGCCCGCGGTGAAGCCGACCTCCAGATAGCGGTCGGCGGTGGCCGTCGGGCGGGCGGGGGTGCCGAAGGTGCCGGTGACGTTGGCACAGCCCTTCACGGCCCAGTCGCAGGCGAACCGGTACCCGGCCTGCGCCGAGTCGGCCTTGAAGTAGTACCGGAGCGTCACCTGCTGGAGGGGCAACGCGGTCGGGCCGGTGTTGCGCACCCGGAACGAGGGCGCCGCCTGGGAGGCGCTGGCAGCCGTCGAGCCGGTGCGGTACTGCACCACGAGTCCGCCGCCGGCGGCGTGCGCGGTGGTGGGGAGCGCCGCGAGGCCGATGCCGGCGAGGGCGGTGGCGAGCGCCCCGGCGACGACGTTGCGCAACCGGGTGCGTGGGGGTCTTCTCATGGGTGGGGGCCGCCTCTCCTGAACGGTTGGGACCAACGGGCCGCCCGCCCGCGGGCGGGACGGCACCCGCGTGATCGTACGGAACACCTGACGCGTTTCAACTCCCCCGTACGAAGGGCGAGATGATCGAGTCCGGCCCGTCCCGGTTCGCACCGTGCCGCACCCCCGACCGGGTGGGCCGTCCCCCCGGCCAGGGGACGGCCCGGGGCGTGAGCGGCCGTCAGCCGGCGGCCAGCGCCCGTGCCGCGCGCACCAGGGCCGCGTTGTCGGCGGCGGGCGCTCCGTCGGGCAAGGCGGTGCCGTCCTCGAAGCCGACCCGCGTCTCGTGCCCGTCCTCGACCGCCGCCCGGACCAACGGCCAGACCGTGGCGCCGTCGCCGTGGTACAGGATGGGGCACGCCACCCCGGCCGCCCGGACCTGCGCGGCCATGGCCCGCGCTTCGACGACCGCCCGCACCGGGTCCTCCTCGACGGGTTCGATCAGGATGCGCACGTTGTCGTGCAGGGTGGGGGAGGCCAGCAGCCGCGGTACGTCCTCGCGGGTCCACACCGCGCTCTCCAGGACCATGCCCCGCTCCCGTACCAGGACGGCGGTCTCCGCGGCGCCCTCCTCGCTGAACGCGACGGAGGCGAAGTCCGGCAACTGCGTCCACGCCCGGACCAGTTCGTACCGTTCGGCGGGGCCGGAGCAGGTCCACAGTCCGGTCGTGGTGCCGACCACGGCGTCGGGGGCCGCGGCGCGGATCGCGGTGAGGACCTCGGCCAGGGCGTCGGGGCGGATGGTCTGACCGCCGTCCGGGGTGCGGACGTGGAAGTGGACCACGTCCGCTCCGGCCGCGAGCACCGCGACGGTGTCGGCGGCGAGTTCCGCCGGGGTGAGCGGGACGGTGGGCCGCTCGGCCTTCGAACGTCCGCCGTTGACGGCGGCTTTGAGCAACACGGGGTTTGGCCTTTCGTGGGGTGCGGTGGGGGAGCGGGTGCCCGGAGGATCAGGACAGCCGCTGGAGGGTTTCGGTGGCGCCGGTGAGCGAACCCAGGGGCTCGCCCTGCCAGAGCCGCGCCACCAGGGCGGGTTCTTCGGCGTCGTCGGCGAGGGCCTGGTCGATGACGGCCGCCAGCCGCTCGGCGGGGGCGACGATCACCCCGTTGGCATCGCCGAGCACCAGGTCACCGGGGTGGACGGGCACCCCGCCGCAGACCACCGGGGCGCACAGCGAACCGTCGGCGAGGCCGTGCAGCTTGGTGGTGAGCGGGGTGCGGCCGTAGGCGTAGACCGGCAGGTCGAGCGCGCGCAGGGCGTCGACGTCGGTGCACAGTCCGTCCACCACCACGCCCGCGGCGCGTCGGGAGGCCAGGGCGTTGGCGACGACCTCGCCGAGCGGGGCGTGCCGGCGGTCTCCGCCGCAGTCGACGACGACCACGTCACCCGGCTCCACCAGCCCGGCCGCGTGGTGCAGCAGGGTCGAGTCGGTGGCGGTGGTCCGGACCGTGACGGCCCGGCCGACCAGCCGTTCGGTACCGGCCATGCGCTGGAGCCCGGGGGCGCAGAACCCCTCCTCCAGGTAGTGGCCGAGGGTCGGGAAGTCGACCCGGCGCAGCTTGGCGAGGAGTGCGGCGTCGGCCGGGGCCGGGAGCGCGCGGATGTCGAGCGGCATGGGGCAGGTCACCTCGGTCCGATGATGATGCGGCGGTTGCGGAGCACCGGGAGGACGGTGCGGGCCCGGTCGATGCGGTCCTTGTCGGCGTCGACGAGGAGCAACGACCGCTCCTCCTCGCCCAGGGCGGCCCGGACGACCCCCAGCGGGTCGACGGCCATGCTCATGCCGATGCAGTCCGGGGTGGTGAGCGAGGAGGCCACCACCCAGCAGGTGTTCTCGATCGCCCGGGTGCGCAGCAGGGTCGTCCAGTGGTCCTCCTTGAGGGGGCCCTTGACCCAGGCCGCCGACACCGACAGCAGATCGGCGCCCATCTCGACCAGGGACCGGGTGAACTCGGGGAAGCGGACGTCGTAGCAGTTCACCAGGCCGACGTTGAAGTCCCCGATGCGGACGACGACCGGGCCGGTGTCCCCGCGCTGGATCTTCTGCGACTCCCGGTAGTCGAAGGCGTCGTACAGGTGCATCTTGCGGTAGAGGCCGAGGACCTCGCCGCCCGCGTCCACGGCGGCGATGGTGTTGTAGGGGAGGGCCTCCCCGCTGTCCTCGAAGCCGGCGGCGATCAGCGCGATCCCGTGGGTGGCGGCGATCCGGGCGAGCCCGTCGAGGAAGGCGGGCCAGTGCCGCTCGGCGAGCTCCCGCAGGGGGGTGCCGGCGGTTCCGTCGGCGTCCGAGGGGACCATGGACTCCTCGGGGAAGACGACGAGTCGGGCGCCGCCCGCGGCGGCCTCGCGGGTCATCTCCTCGATCACCGCGAGATTGGCCGCCGGGTCGGCGGTCGGGGCGAACTGGGCTGCTGCGACCTTCACGGCCGGGTCTCCTTGGCGGTCGGGTACGGAGGGGGTGCGGGGGAGGGGAGCGGGCGGCGGGTCACTCGGCGAGCACCCGCCCGTGCCGGACCGCCCAGCCCGCGGTCACCGGCGCGCCCGGCGCGAGCCCGCCGGCGTCCGCCCCGCGGGCCTCGGCGACGAGTTCGCCGCCACCGGTCAGCGCCAGGTGGTACCGGGTGGCGTTGCCGAGGTAGACGACCTGTTGGAGGGTGCCCGCCACGGTGACCTCGGCGCCGTCCGGGACCGTGCCCGCCGGAGCGAGGCGGACGTTCTCCGGGCGGACCGCGAGGTGGGCTTCGCTGCGGTCGGGGAGTCCGTGGCCGTCCGGGACATCGAGGGGGCCGAGTCCCGGTACGTCGAGCCGGCCGGCGGTGAGGGTGCCGGTGAGGAGGGTGGAGGTGCCGATGAAGTCGGCGACGAAGCGGGTGGCGGGCCGCTCGTAGATCGCCTCCGGGGTGTCCACCTGGAGGACCCGCCCGCCGTCCATGACCGCGATGCGGTCCGACATGGTCAGGGCCTCCTCCTGGTCGTGGGTGACCGTGACGAAGGTGACGCCGACCTCGCGTTGGATCTTCTTCAGCTCCACCTGCATCTCGGCCCGCAGCTTCTGGTCGAGCGCACCGAGCGGTTCGTCCAGGAGCAGCAGCGAGGGACGTCCGATCAGGGCCCGGGCGATCGCGACGCGCTGTCGCTGCCCGCCGGAGAGTTGGGCCACGGTCCGGTCGCCGTACCCCTCCAGCCGCACCAGGGCCAGGGCCTCCCGCACGGCGGCGCCGATCTCCGCCTTCGGCCGGGACCTGCGCACCTTCAGTTCGAAGGCGATGTTGTCGTGGACGTTGAGGTGGGGGAACAGGGCGTAGCTCTGGAAGAGCATGTTGAGGTCGCGCTTGTGCGGGGGCACGCCCGCGACGGGGACCCCGCCGAGTTCCACGGTGCCCTCGGTGGGGGTCTCGAACCCGGTGATCATCCGCATCAGGGTGGTCTTGCCGCAGCCCGAGGGGCCGAGGATCGAGAAGAACTCGTTGGGGCGGATGTCGAGGGTGACGTCCCGGACGGCCGGGGTCCCGTCGAAGGACTTGCCCACCCCGACCAGGCGCACCGCGGGGGCGGACCCCGCTTCCGTGCCGCTCGCTCCGTTGACGGTCGTCGTCATGTCAGGACGCCTTCACCTTGGTCCAGCCCTGCTGGAAGTGCTTCATGGCGGTGCCCGGGTCGAGCAGGAAGTCCGCCTCGGCGATGGACTCGTCGGAGGCGTAGACCGCCGGGTTGTCGAGCGCCTTCTTGTCCTTGATGTGCTCGCGGGCCTTGGCGTTGGTGCTGGCGCTGCCGCCGTCGTCGGTGGCCATGGCGGCGATCTCGGGACGCAGCGTGAAGTTGATGAACTCGTACGCCGCGTCGGTGTTCTTGGCGCCCTCGGGGATGGACAGCCCGTCCGTCCAGATCGAGCCGCCCTCCTTCGGGATGACGTAGTGGACGTTCTCGTTGGCGGCGACGACCTTGGCCATGGCGGTGCCGCTCCACGCCTGGGCGGCGCACGCCTGCCCGCTGGCCAGGAGCTGCGGGTAGTTGGTGGAGTTGTAGCCGGCCAGGAGGTCCTTCTGCTTCGCCAGGGCCTCGGTGGCGGCGGCGATCTCGCCCTCGTCGGTGCTGGTCGCGCGGGAGCCGGTGATCTGGAGGCCGGCGATGTAGGCCGCGAGCATGTTGTCCAGCATGTAGACCTTGCCCTTGTGCTCCGCGTCGAAGAGGGTCTGCCAGCTGTCCGCGGAGTCGATGCAGGTGTCGTTGTAGGCCAGGCCCGTGGTGCCCCAGATCCACGGGACGCTGTACTTGTTGCCCGGGTCGTAGGAGGGGTCCCGGAACTTCTCCGCGAGGTTGTCGAGCCCCTTGATGCGGGAGTGGTCCAGGGGCTGGATCAGCTTCTGCCCGATGAGCTGCTGCACCGTGTACTGGCTGGGCTCGACCAGGTCGTACCCGGCCGATCCGGAGCTCAGCTTGGCGGTCATGGTCTCGTTGCTGTCGAAGGTGTCGAGGGTGACCTCGATGCCGGTCTCCTTCTCGAACGCCTTCACCACCGACTCGGGGATCTCCCCGGCCCAGGCGTAGACGTTGAGCTTCTTGCCCCCGCCCCCGGACCCGCCGTCCGAGCCGGCGCAGCCGGTGACGACGAGGGCCGTGACGGTGGCGACCGAGGCGGCCAGGACGGTTCTGGAGAGGCTCTTCTTGCGCATGAGGGCGTGCCTTTCACGAGGCCGGTGAGGGAGCCGGCAGGGGGACGGGAGTGGGACGGGTCCGACGAGGCGCTAGCCGCGCTTGCCGCCGAGGAGCACCTGACGCATCTGGCGCATGCCGACGCCGACGATGATCAGCAGGGTGAACAGCACCAGCAGGGTGCCGAGGGCGTTGATCTCCGGGGTGAGGCCGCCCTTGAGCATCGAGTACACGCGCAGCGGCAGGGTGGTCGAGCCGATGCCGTTGGTGAAGGTCGACATCACGATGTTGCCGAAGGAGATGGTGAACGACAGCAGCCAGGCGGCGAGCAGGGGTTGGCGCAGCAGCGGCAGGGTCACCCGTCGGAACGCTTCCCAGGGGCCGCAGCCCAGGTCGGTCGCCGCCTCCTTCAGGGAGGGGTCCAGGGCGTTGTGGGCGCCGAGGACGATGAGCGAGGCGTAGGGCAGGGTCACCACCAGGTGTCCGAGGACCAGGGTGGTCATCCCGAGGGTGGCGTTCATCGCCCCGAAGACGGAGAGCAGGGCCACGCCCAGCACGATCTCCGGGATGATCAGCGGCAGGAAGAGCCCGCCGGAGAACACCGCCTTCCAGCGGCGGGCCAGCCGGGCCATGCCCATGGCGGAGAGCAGTCCGCAGACGGTGGCCAGGGTCGCGGAGAGGAGGGCGACCTCCGCGCTGACCCGCAGTGCGGCCAGGAGTTCGGCGTTCTCCGCGAGGGAGCCGTACCAGCGGGTGGAGAAGCCCGCCCACTGGTAGGTCACCTCGGAGTCGTTGAAGGACAGCACCACCACGACGACGATGGGGACGTACAGGAAGGCGATGACGCCCCGGGCCAGCCAGGCGGTCACGGTGTCGAGGGCGTGCTTCATGCCGTCTTCCTCCTCAGCCGCCGGGCGGCGAGTCCGAACGCCGCCGTCGAGGCCACCATGAGCACCAGCAGGATCACGGAGGCCGCGGCCCCCATGGGCTGGTTGCGGAACTCGGTGTACAGGGTCACGATCAGGTTGCCGACCAGCTGGTCGCGTCCGCCGCCGAGCAGGACCGGGATGACGAAGACGCCCAGGGTGGGGATGAAGGTGAGCAGGGCCGCCGCGAGCATCCCGGGCCGGGCGATGGGCAGCAGCACCCGGCCGTGCACCCGCCACCAGCCGCAGCCGAGGTCCCGGGCGGCTTCGCCGAGCGAGGAGTCCACCCCGCGCAGCGCCGCGTAGATCGGGAAGATCGCGGTGGGCAGGAAGGCGTACACCAGGCCGATGAACGACGCCCCCTGGCTCGGTATCCACTGGGTGGGCCCGTCGGTGAGGCCGATGGCGTCGGTGAGGCTGTTGACCGGACCGCTCGGGCTCAGGAGGTTGATCCAGGCGAACGTCCGGACCAGGAAGTCCGTCCAGAACGGGACGATGATCAGCAGGAGCAGCAGCATCTGCCGTTGGGGCGGCCGGCTGGCGATGTAGTACGAGACGACGTAGCCCAGCACCAGGCAGACCGCCGTGTTGAGGGCGGCCATGCCCAGGCTGTAGCCGAAGACCTTGAGGTAGATCGGCTCCAACAGGTCCTGGTAGTGGGCGAGGGTGAACCCGCCCGTCACGCTGCCGTACGCGTCCGACGTGGCGAAGCTGTTGCGCACCACGAGCACGAGCGGCACCAGGACCAGGCCGATCACCGTGATGCCGGCCGGGGCCAGCAGCGCGGTGGTGACGGCCGCCCGGCCCGCGGGGCCCGGCGCGGTCGCCGTCACCGGGGCGTCCGGCAGCCGGTCCGGTCGGGCGGAGGGGTCGAGTGCATGCGCGTTCTCCTGGGTCCGGGGCGGGGCGTGATGGAGAACAGCGTCGATGATGCGCCAGTGGCCGGAAAGATGAAGGACAAACGAATTCCGTGGAAGGTGAGGGTGATTTCCACGGATCTCGCGATGTGAGCGTTCCTCCAAGGGGGACCTTGACAGCGCGGGGGATCATTGGTGCGTAGACCACCCACTCTCTCGGAGGTGTCCCGTGATCGATGACCTGGACCGACAGATCATCGACCAGCTACGGGTGGACGGGCGGCGTTCGTTCGCGGAGATCGGGCGCACGGTCGGGCTTTCCGAGGCGTCCGTGCGCGCCCGTTACCAGCGGCTCCAGCGCAAGGGCGTGCTCCAGGTGGTGGGCATGACCGATGCGGTGCGGATGGGGGAGATGGAGGTGCACCTCGCCGTGCGCGTCCACCACGTGCCCGTGGCATTGGTGGCGCGTGAACTGTCCCGGATGCCCGAGGTGCGTTACGTGGCGTCCTGCGTCGGCCCCTACGACCTCATCGTGGACGTGCGCTGCCGTGACCTCGCACACCTGGCGGAGTTGTTGACCGAGCGGGTGCGGCGGGTGAACGGGGTGGCCCACGCGGAAGCGCTCACCGTGTTGGAGGTCATCAAGGACTCCTACCTGTGGGCCGGCTTCCGGGAGGTGCCGGTGCGGTCGGGGGAGCGGATCATCCCGGGCTGAGGGGGCGTGCTGCCCGCGGAGCGCTTCAGCCCTGTTCCGCGGTGACGCCCTGGCCGACCGCACTGGCCAGCCCGCTCCAGGAGTAGTCCTTGAAGAGTTCGAGCAGCAGGAGCACCTGGACCCGGGACACCCCGGGCAGCATGCGGATGTCGTCCAGCAGCTGGACGAGTTGGGCCTGGTCGCGGCAGGTGCCCTCCAGGAAGATGTCCTGGCTGCCCGCGCAGAGCGCCACGTGGTTGATCATCGGCATGCCGGAGAGGCTCTTGGCCACGGCGCGCGGGGTCAGGTCCCGCACCCGGATCATCAGGCGCACCGACTGGTGGCCCATCGTCAACGGATCGCACAGGGCGACGATCCGGAGGACCCCGCTGTCCTGGAGCCGCGCCACCCGCTGGCGCACCGTGGTCTCGGAGACGCCGAGGTCCCGGGCGAGACCGGTGTACGGGGTCCGGCCGTCGCGGGTCAGCGCCTGCACGATCCTGCGGTCGATGTCGTCGAGCACGCCTCCACCATGGCACACCCGTCGGACGGGGCGATCGGTGCACCGACGCCCGCGCCCTCCCGGACGTCCGGTCCGGGAGGGCGCATGGAATCCGTCGGGCGGACGGGGTCCGTCGGCGAGGGCTCAGGTCGCCCGGCCGGTGACCTCGTACCCGGCCTCCTCGACGGCGCGGGACACCGAGGCGTCGTCCGGCTCCGCCTCCGTGATGACCGTGACCCGGCCGCTCGCCACGTCGACCTCGACGGACCGCACGCCCTCCAGCGCGCCCACCGCCTCGGTGACCGACGACTTGCAGTGGCCGCAGGTCATGCCGGACACCTGGTAGACGGTGGTGCGACCGTCGGTGATCTCGACGGTGGTGCCGCCGGTCGAGCAGGTGCCGTCGGTGGAGCAGCAGGACGACATGGTGGTTTCCTCCTGGAGATGGGTGGGTGGGGACGGAGCGGGAGCCCGGTACCCCCCGGGGGTATCCCTCCGCCCTCGACATTTATACCCCCACTGGGTATATGAGGCAAGGGTGGTCCGGCCCGCCTCGGCCGCGGTCACCCCTGCGCGGCCCGCGCCGAGAGCACCCCCGACATGTCCTCCGTCAACAACCGCTTGGAGATGCCGTCCACCGCGGCCCGCAGCGCGGCGTCCGGGGGCCGTCCGCCCTCGTGCTCCAACCGCTCGTCCAACCACGCCGCCCACGCCCGGGTGATCACCGCGGCCTCCCGTTCCCCGGCCGCCGTGTGCGAGAACAGCGAACCGTCCCGCGTCAGGTACCCCTCCGCCACCATTCGCTCGAAGACCGGCACCAACACCTCCGGCGGCATGTGTCGCCGGGTCGCCATCAACCCCAGGCTCGCGTGCCCCACCAACCGGTGGAGCATCTCGACCTCCATCACCGCCCAGGCGCCCGCCGGATCGAGCCGGGTGTCGGAACCGGCGACGATCCGCCGCGCGGTTTCGGGCCCCGCCGTGCGCAGCACCTGCGCCACCGCCGTCTCCAACAGCTTCTGGTTGTCACAGGGCGACGGCCGGGCGAAACCCTCGCCCATGTCCGTCGACGACATCCGCGCGCTGTCCCGCAGCGGCACCTCCCGCAGGAACAAGGCCACCAGGAAGCCCACCAGGGCGACCGGCACGGTCCACAGGAACACCGTCTGCAAGGTGTCCTGGTACCCCTGCACGATCGGCGCCGCCACCTCGGCGGGCAACCGGTGCAACTCCTGCGGGCTCGTCGCGGCCCGACCCACCACCGCCGGATCCACCCCGCCGACCCGGACGGCCTCGGCCACCCCGGCGGAGAGGTTCGGCCCCAGGGAGTTGGCGTAGATGGTGCCGAAGACCGCCGTGCCGAACGAACTCCCCAAGGTGCGGAAGAACGTCACCCCCGAGGTCGCGGTCCCCAGATCGGCGTAGGCGACGGTGTTCTGCACCGCGATCATCAACACCTGCATCGACAGGCCGATGCCGGTCCCCAGCACGAACATGTAGAGCGAGGACAGCCAGGTGCTCGTCCCGCTCCCCATCAGCGACAGCAGGTACAGACCCGCCCCGGTCACCAGCGTCCCCATGATCGGGAACACCCGGTAGCGCCCCGTCCGACTGACCACGCTGCCGCTGAAGACGGACGCGATCAGCAGCCCCACGACCATCGGCAGCGTCCGCACCCCCGACACCGTCGCCGAATCCCCGTCGACGTACTGGAGGAACGTCGGCAGGAACGTCATCGCGCCCAGCATCGCGAACCCGACGATGAAGCTCAGCACCGAACAGACCGTGAACACCGGATCGCGGAACAGGTGCATCGGCAGCATCGGCTCGGCAGCCCGGGCCTCCACCAGGCAGAACGCCCCGAGGGCCGCCACCCCGCCCACGAACAGCCCGATGACCAGCCCCGAACTCCACGCGTACTCGTTGCCGCCCCAACTCGTCGCCAGGATCAACGCACTCGCCCCGACCGCGACCAGGGCGATCCCCAGGTAGTCGATCACCGGCCGGGTCGCCGCCCGCACCACCGGAATCGTCCGCGCCGCCGCGATCACCACCACGATCGCGATCGGCACGTTCACGTAGAACGCCCACCGCCACGTCAGGTGGTCGGTGAACAACCCGCCCAGCAACGGTCCGATGACCGTCGCCACCCCGAAGACGCCCCCGATCGCCCCCTGGTACTTGCCCCGCTCCCGCAACGGGATGACGTCCGCGATCAACGCCATCGACGTCACCATCAACCCGCCCGCCCCGACCCCCTGCACCCCGCGCCACACGATGAGCAGCGTCATGTTCGTCGCCAGCCCGCACAGGAACGACCCCGCGATGAAGACCACCGTCGACACCTGGAAGACGATCTTGCGGCCGAACAGGTCGCCGAACTTGCCCACCAACACCGTGGCGACGGTCTCCGCCAACAGGTACGCGGTCACCACCCACGACATGTGGTCGCCGCCACCGAGGTCCGACACGATCGTCGGCAACGCCGTCCCCACGATCGTCTGGTCCAGCGCCGCGAGGAGCATCCCCAGCACGATCGTCACGAAGACCACGTTGCGACCACGGCGGTCGAGGACCGGCGCGGCGGGCGCTCCGGCGGGGTCCGCCGCGGCCGGGACGTCGGTGGTGGTCACGCACAGCAGCGTCACACCCCCGCCGCCCGCCCGCACCCGGGGCCATCCGTCCCGGTGACGCCCGCCCGCAGCCGTCAGCCGACCCGGCTCACCCCGCCGCGGTGAGCCGCGGCGCGTCCCGCACCGCCGCCAGCGGACGGTCCGGCTCCGCTTCCAGGGCGTCCGCCAGTCCCCGCGCCCAGCGGACCAGCCCGGCCAGGTCCAGTCCGCACGGCCGCGGTGCCCCGTCCGGCCCCCGGGCCCACCCCTCGATCCCCGCCGCTCCCCGGCGCAGCAACCGCGCGCCGCCCCTCGCGTTCCCCCGTGCCCCGTGCGTGAGCCCCACCGCGAGCTGTGCCAGGGCCCGCCACAGGGGGCGCAGGGGCGCCGCGCCGCTCTTCCACGCGTCCTCGAACACCTCGTGCGCATGGAACGGCATGCCCGCGTCCAGCAGCCGCTGGGCCTCCGCCACGGTCGCCGCCGGGGTCCGGACCACCCCCTCCGGCTGTCGGGCCACCCCCGCCGTCCCGTAGGGCAGGGGACGCCCCAGACCGTCCCGCGGGCGAGCGTTCCGCGCCCGCCCGTCCTCGTCCCGGTCCCGCCCGCCGGCCGACCCGCCTCCCCGGACCTCCGGGGCCGTGTCCTCATCCATCCACCGATTGTCCCGCCCGCCCGGCGCCCCCTGCCAGGAGGCCCGGCGGCCCTGGCGGGGGCACCGTTCCGGGTGCGGTAGAGTTCTTCCTGCGTGATCACGCGGGACACCGCGGGAAGCGCATCGGGACGTGGCGCAGCTTGGTAGCGCACTTGACTGGGGGTCAAGGGGTCGCAGGTTCAAATCCTGTCGTCCCGACTTGTGTTTTCGCAGGTCGTAGGCGGTATCGGAGGAATCCGGTACCGCCTTTTCGTTGTTCTTGGGGTTCGGTTGGGGACCAGTCGGACCAGCGACGTCGGCCGAGGGCGGGCTGGATGGCGAGGCTGAGGGTGGAACCGCTCCCACTTCGTTCGTCCGCGGGCGGTTGCCCACGAAGGTGTCGACCGTGCGGTGCCGGAGGACTCATCGGTGGGAGGGAGGAGAAGCGTGGTCCCACCAGCGTTCCCACTCCCCGCGGCATTGTCAGGGGCCGTACCGGCTGTGTGATACTGCGGTTTTGGTGGAGCGCGGAGTCCGGCGTGCGCCCCGCCGCGTTCCTGCCCGTGCCCATGAGGGGGATTGCCGCGTCATGGCGACAGCACCTGATTCCGCGGCTCCCGAAGGCGCCGAACGTCGGCCCGCCGGCCTCGACGCGCAGGGCGATCCGGCCGGTTCCGTCGCGCGCGCCGCCGGCACGGTGCAGATCGTCGACCACGCCATCCAGGTGCTCAAGGCCATCGCCGAGGCCGATCGGCCGCGCGGGGTGCGGGAGCTGAGCCGGGACCTGGTGATCAGCAAGAGTTCCGTGCAGCGCATCCTCGTGTCGCTGGAGCGCGAGGGGCTCGCCGTCGCGGACGAGGGCACCCGCAAGTACGTCATCGGCCCCGCGGCACTCACGCTCGCCTGGCGGCACGCGGCCAACAGCGACCTCGTCGGGGCCTCTTCGGCCACGGCGTCCCGGATCGCCGCGGTGACCGGCGAGACGGCGTGCGTCTCCACGATCGTGGACGGCCGCCGGGTGACCGTCTACGAGGCGGAGAGCCCCCAGCCGCTGCGTCTGATCACCGGCGTGGGGCGGCCCTACTCGGTCTTCTCCGGGGCGACCGGGCGGGTCCTGTTGTCCATGCTGACGCCCGAGCGGGCCCGTCAGCTGGTGGCGGAGCACGCCCGCGGCGAAGCCGACGTGGAGGTGGACGTCGAGGCCGCGGTGGCGCGGATCGACGCGGCGCGGCAGCGGGGGTACGCGATCAGCCGGGCGGAGTGGATCGCCGGCGGGTGCGGGGTCGCGGTCCCGCTCGGCGTCCAGGGCAGCGTCGTCGCGGCGCTGAGCATCTACGGCCCCGAGACGCGGATGACCGACGAGCGCATGGCCGAACTCGTGCCCGTGCTGCGGACCGCCGCGGCCGAGATCACCGTCCGCTGGCGCTAGAGCGGGTCCGCGGAGTCGCGTGCGTGTGGACGTGGCCGCCCTAAGACCTGTCTGATGATTGGTCTCGTGGCGGGTCGGGGAGAGTTGACGCACGTGGCACGGGGGCGGATGGAGCTCTTGTTGCCGCGGGTGGGCGGGCGTGGTCGTCCGCCTGGCTGTCGAGGGTCGCGGCCTGCCGCTGTCGATCGTGCTCACGCCGGGCAAGGTCAACGACGCCACCACGTCCGGCCAGGTACCCGGCGGGACCCGTGTTCCGCGTGCCGCCTCGGGCCGCCCGCGCACGACGCCGGAGCGCGTGCTGGGCGACCATGCCCATTCCAGCCGGGCGATCCGGCACCTGCTCCGGCGCAGGGCAGCGCCGTCACGATCCCCGAGCGCCGCGACCAGGCGGACGACCGCCGACGGCGCGGGGCCCTGCCCGGCCGGCCACCCGTATTCGACCGGCCCTCTACCGCGACCGAAACGTGGTCGAACGCTGCTTCGCATGCCTGAAGCAGTTCCGCGCCGCCTCCACCCGCTTCGACGAGCTCGCAGACCGCTACCGTGCTGGGGTCGTCCCGGCCTCACCGATCCTCTGGCTCCGCGAACCAGCCAGAGGATCGATTCTCAGACCGGCCTCCTCTCAGAGGGGAAACGGCGCCCACGTCCACCCGCACAGGGCAGCGCACGAGGCTTCGCCGGTACGGGAGGGGGTCCGTCCTGCCGATCTTGCGAGCGGTTCGGGGAGCGGTAGCCGCCGTCCCCAACGGCCGTTTCCTGCAACGTGGTTGACGCCTCCAGCGGCCGGTGGGCGGCTTCGTTCTCCCCGGTATCCGACGCGTCGAGCCGCCGTGCGCGGCTACCGCGCCGCCGAGCCCGCGCCCGTTGGCCGAACGTCGGCGGGATATGGCGCATTCATTGCTTCCGTCCTGCCCATTGACCTGTCTCGAAAGCCGTGGGTACGTTGTCCATGCAGATCTGGTCCACTGTCCCAGATCGGGTGGGGTGCTCCGCACGGCAGACCCCGGCAGCGCCGCCCCGCCCCTCCTGGACCCGCAGACCGAAAACGATTCCACCGTCCGACGCCACCGCCCGGCGTTCTCGCGGGCCGCTCGGACGACAACCATGAGGAGCCGATCCGTATGCTGCTTGGCTGGCGTGCCCGTATTGGACAGATTCGTCCGGCGACCGCGATCGAAGGCGCCGAGGAATGGCGCTCCGTCGCCCCGGTGGGGGTGGCCTTCGCCGACGCCCGGACCATCGTCCCCAGGGTGGACGCCGAGGGCCTGGAGACGATGATGTCCCAGGTGTTGGAGGCGTCGCGGCAACTGGCCACGGCGAAGGTGGACCTCATCGTGCAGTGCGGGGCCCCCGGCACCTTCATCCCCGGCCCCGGCACCGACGAGAAGGTGGTCGCGCAGATCACCGAGGAGACCGGGATCCCCGCCCTCACCATGATGCAGGCCCAGGTCGACGCCCTGCGCGCGGTCGGCGCGACCTCGGTCGCCGTCGGCAGCATCTACACCGACGAGGTCAACGAGGCACTGTGCGCCTACCTCGCCGCCGTCGGCTTCGAGGTCCCGGTCGTCGAAGGGCTCCAGATCACCGACCCGTACGAGGCCAGCGTCCACGACGCCGACAGCGCCTACCGGCTCGGCCGCCGACTCCACCGCGCCGCGCCCGACGCGGACGCCCTGCTGATCTCCTGCGGCACCTTCCGCACCTTCGAGGTCCTGCCCTACCTGGAGTCGGACACCGGGGTGCCGGTGGTCACCAGCAACCAGGCGTCGCTGTGGCGCGCGCTGCGCCTGCTCGGGCTGCGCGACGAACTTCCCGCGCTGGGCCGGCTCGGCGGCATCGCCGACTGCTGACGCGCGGCCCCGACCGGGCAGCCGGCCCTCATCCGTACCCACCGAAACCTGAGGAGGAGCACGTCGTGCTCGTCGACGCACTGCAGTTCGTCAAGCCGTCCCGGGAGCGCTTCGAGGAGTGGCGCGCCGCCGGCATCACGGCGATCCACGCCACCGTCGCGATCTGGGAGGACTCCACCGAGACCATGCGCGAAGTGGGCCGCTGGCAGCGCCTGCTCGCCGAGAACGCGGACCTCCTGCGGGAGGGCCGCTCCGCCGCCGACCTCCACCGCGCCGCGGACGAGGGACGCACCGCCGTCGTCCTCGGCTTCCAGAACAGCAGCCCCTTCGAGGACGACCTCGACCTCGTCGGCGCCTTCCACCAGGCCGGCGTCCGCATCGCCCAGCTCACCTACAACACCCAGAACTCCGCCGGCGCCGGCTGCTGGGAGGGCGATGACGCCGGGCTCTCCCGGACCTACGGGATCAACCTCATCCGGGAGATGAACCAGGTCGGCATGGTCGTCGACATCTCGCACTGCAACGAGCGGACCTCGCTGGAGGCGATCGAGGCGTCCGAGCGGCCCGTCGCCGTCACCCACGCCAACCCCCGCGCCTTCGTCGGCGAGGACGTGGAACTCGCGCTCCGCAACAAGTCCGACACCGTCCTCAAGCAGACCGCCGCCTCGGGCGGGGTGGTGGGGCTGAGCATGTACCCGCGCATCGCCCCCGACGGCGTCCACTGCACCGTGGACCGCTTCTGCGACATGGTCGCCCACACCGTCGAGCTGATCGGAGTGGAGCACGTCGGATTCGGCTCCGACTACTACGCCGGACACGGCGACGAGGAACTGCACTGGTGGCGGCAGGGACGGTGGAGCCGCAAGCCGATGGTCCCCATCTCCGGCCCGGTCGAGTTCCCCGACTGGTACGCGGCGGGCCGCGGGTACGCCGCCGTCCGGCAGCGGCTGCTGGAGCGCGGGTTCACCGCCGCCGAGGTCGAGCGGATCTCCGGCGGGAACTGGGCGGACCTGTTCGAGGCCGGCTTCGCCCCCGCCGCCCGGAGCTGACGTGCACGGCCACGGCAGCAGGAGGGCGGGCCGCAGATGAACCACTACGACGCAGTCGTCGTCGGCGGCGGCCACAACGGATTGGTGACCGCCGCCTACCTGGGGCGCGCGGGGCTGAAGGTCGCGCTCCTGGAAGCCCGGTCGACGCCGGGCGGACCCTGCGGGGGTTACGAGTTCCTGCCGGGCCGCCGCCTCGCCTTCACCAACTCGCCGGGCTCGCTCAACCCGGCCGTCGTCGCCGAACTCGACCTCGCGCGCCACGGGCTGCGGTTCGTCCGGGTCGACCCGACGGTGGTGCACCACTTCGACGAGGGGTGCTTCGTCGGCTGGCGCGACCAGGCCCGGGTGGACGCCCAGCTGGAAGCCTTCGCCCCCGGCGAGGCCGCCCGCTACCGCGCGCTGATCGCCGGACTCGAACGCCTCGGCGCCCGTCTCGGAGTCCGGCTCGACACCCCGCCACCGGATCCGGACCACTTGAAGAAACGTTTGTCCGACCCCGTGGACCTACGGCTCTTCGACGCCGTCTTCGACGGCTCGCTCACCGAACTGCTCGACGAGCACCTGCGCTCCGACCGGGCGAAGGCCCTGCTGGCGCTGCTCGCGCTGAACGCCCAACTCGTCCCACCGTCCGCCCCGGGCACCGCGGTGGGCCTGATGATGCGCCCCTTCGCGCTCGCCGCCGCCGGCGCCAGTGCCCCGGACGCCGCGGAGCGCACTGCGCTCCGTGGCTCCACCGGGCTCCCCGTCGGCTCGATGAGCGCCATCGTCGACGCGCTGACCGGTGCCTGCCGACAGCACGGGGTGGACGTGCGCACGAACACCCCCGTGGCCCGGGTGCTCCACGGACCGCTCGGTGTGCGCGGCGTCGTCACCCCCGCCGGAGAGGAGTTCACCGCACCCCGGGTGATCTCCACCGTCAACCCCGTCCACCTCTTCCGCGACCTCCTCGACGACGGCGCGATGGACCCCGCCGTCCGCGACGGGGTGCTGAGCACCCCCATGCGGGGCTCCGCCTTCAAGCTGGTGCTGGAAGTCGACTCCCTGCCCTCGTACGCCGGGCTGCCGAAGGACGCCGACCCCGACGCGGTGCGCGCCTGTCAGTTCCGCTTCGGTTCCTCCATCGCCGAGGTCGAACGGGCCGTACGCGCCGCACTGGACGGCCGCGCCTCGGCCGAACCCCTGATGTGGGGCCTGACCCCCACCCTCACCTCGCCCGCCCTCACCCCCGGCACCACCCAGCTGATCAGCGTCAACGCCTGGCACGCCCCCTACCGGCCGCACGACGGCCCCTGGAACGCCCGGCGCACCGAGGAGTTCGGCCGCCGCTGCCTCGCCCGGCTCGACGCCCTGATGCCCGGCATCGCCGACCGGATCGTGGACAGCCGCTTCATGAACCCCGTCGACATCGAGGCCGAACTCGGCCTGCTCGGCAGCAACATCACCCACGGCGACATGCTCCCCGCCGCACTGTTCGGCGCCCGTCCCCACCCGTCCGTCGCCGGCTACCGTACCCCGCTGCGCGGCTTCTACCTCGGCGGCAGCGGCACCTGGCCCGGGGGATACGTCACCGGCACCCCCGGCAGGAACGCCGCCACGACGGTCCTCGGCGATCTCGCCCACGAGCAAAGGCCGCACTCATGAGACCCACCACCACCCACCGCGCGGGCCGGCCCCGCCCACCCCTGCGCCGCGCCCTCGGCGCCCTGGTCGCCGCCGCGCTGCTGCTCACCGGCTGCACCGCGCCGGCCGCCTTCGGCCGCGACCCGGACACCCTCGTCATCGGCGCCGAGGGCGAGATCCCCGTACTCGACCCGCACCGTCTCTCCGGCACCGTCGGCCTGCGCGTCGTCGACGCCCTCTTCGACCCCCTCGTCCGCGAGGACCTCAGCACCGAGACCGACGGCGCGCCCGCGCTGCGGCCCGCCCTCGCCACCTCCTGGCAGGTGTCCCCGGACGCCCGCACCTACAGCCTCGCGCTGCGCGAGGACGTCACCTTCAGCGACGGCACCCCCTTCGACGCCGAGGCCGTGAAGACCAACTTCGACCGGATCCTCGACAAGAAGTCACCCGTGTACGACGCCACCGCCGCCGGCAACATGAAGTTCCTCAGCCGCTGGATCGAACGCGTCGAGGTCAACGGCGCGCACGCCGTGACGCTGCGGCTCACCAAGCCGTACGCCGGACTGCTCCGGCTCCTCACCGACCGGCGCATGTCGCTCGTCAGCCCGGCCGCGCTGCGCGCCCACGCCCCCGACGACGTCGGCCTGCACCCCGTCGGCACCGGCCCCTTCCGACAGCGCGCGGCCGACCACGGCAAACGGATCACGCTCCAGCGCAACGACTCCTACTGGGGCGGCGTCCCGCGGACCGAGACCATCATCGTCGAGTCCGTCAGCGACCCGACCACCCTCGCCATCGCCGCCCAGACCGGCGAGGTGGACGCGATCCTCAGCGCCGGCGCCCAACAGGTGCGGCAACTCGCCGGCCAGGGCACGATGACGGTCCAGTACCCGGAGCCCGCCAACCAGTACTTCCTCCGGCTCAACACCCGTACCGCCCCCACCGACAACGCCCTCGTGCGCCGGGCCCTCAACCACGCCGTGGACCGGGAGGCGATCGCCACCCTCACCGCGGGGCAGGTCGCGCCCTCGCACGGCCCGCTCCCGCGCGGCAACGAGGCGTACCGGGCGGACCCGGCCGCCGACGGCCGCTACGCCCACGACCCGGCCCTCGCCAAGCGGCTGATCGCCGAGAGCGGCGTGCCGACGCCCGTACGGCTGCGGCTGCTCGCCCCCGACAGCGGCCCCGGCTTCTCCCAGGCCACCGAGATCATGTCGCTGATCCAGCAGGACCTGAAGGCGGTCGGCGTCAAGCTGGAGGTCCAGTACATGGAGTTCGCCTCGCTCGTCGCGGAGGAGGGCGCCGGATACAAGAAGGGCGTCCACGGCTCCTTCAACGGCTGGACCACCGGTGCGGACGCCGCCGACTTCCTTGAGCGGATGTTCGGCGGCACGCTCCACCCGCCCAACGGCGTGAACCGCGGCTGGTACCGCAACCCCGCCGTGGACGCCCTCCTCGACGAGGCCCGCGCCGAACCCCGCGAAGCGACCAGGACCGACCTGTACCGCCGGGCCGCCGACGCCGTCGCGGTCGACGCGCCCTGGGTCTTCCTCTACCAGGACCGGCTGCCGCGGCTGCTCAGCCGCAAGGTCGACGGCGTCGTCCCGGCCCCGTCCGTCTACATCGACTACACGACCATCCGCCGCCGGTGAGGAGAGCCCTGCCATGAAGGCCACTGCGGCACCCGCAACACCCCGCACCCCCTGGTGCGTCCGCCTGCGGGCGGTCGGCGGCGGCAACGCCGCCACGGCCGTCGGCGGCTGCATCGTCGCCGTCACCGTCCTGGTCGCCCTGTTCGCGCCCTGGCTCGCCCCCGCCGACCCGCTCGCCACCGACCCGGCCGCGATCGGTCTCGCCCCGCTCAGCGACGGACACCTCCTCGGCACCGACGAAGTCGGCCGGGACGTGCTCAGCCGGCTCATGCACGGCGCCCGGCTCGCCCTGCTCGTCGCGGTCGTCCCGACCCTGCTCGCCCTGCTGATCGGCGGGCTCCTCGGACTCCTCGCCGGCTATGTCGGCGGCTGGCTCGACAGCGTGCTGATGCGCGTGTTCGACGTGATGTTCTCCTTCCCCGGCATCCTGCTCGCCCTCGGCATCGGCGTCGCCCTCGGCCCCGGGCTCACCTCCATGGTCATCGCCATGGTCGTGGTCACCGTCCCCGAGTTCGGCCGCATCGTCCGCGGCAGCGTGGTGTCCCTGCGCCAGGAGAGCTACGTCGAAGCCGCGGCGGCCCTCGGCTACGGCCACCGCCGGATCGCCCTGCGCCACATCACCCCCAACCTCCTCGGCCCCCTGACCGTCTTCGCCACCCTTCAGACCGGACGCAACGTCATCCTCGGCGCCAGCCTCGCCTTCCTCGGCCTCGGCGCCCAACCGCCCGCCCCCGACTGGGGCCAGATGCTCAGCGGCGGCCGCGCCCTGCTGGTCACCTCGCCCCACGTGGCGACCGTCCCCGGGCTCGTCATCGTCGTCCTGGCCGTGGGGTTCAACCTCCTCGGCGACGGCGCACGGGACCGGCTCGACCCCCGCAGCCGCCGGAAGCGGTCCACCGGCAGCGCCAGTCCCGGCATCCTCCGCACCCGGTGGAGCCGATCGTGAACAGTCCAGGAGACGCGCCATGCTGACCTTCACCCTGCGCCGGGCGCTCCAGATGATCCCCGTCGTCCTCGGGGTGACCGTCGCCACCTTCGGGCTCGGCCAGATCATCCCCGGCGACCAGGCGACCGCCCTGCTCGGCCCCACCTCCACCGAGGAGGACCGACAAGCCCTCCGGGCGGACCTCGGCCTCGACGAACCCGCCATCTCCCGCTACTTCACCTACCTCGGCAACCTCCTCGGAGGCGACCTCGGACGCTCCCTCTCCTTCGGCCGGCCCGTGTCGGAGGTGCTCTCCGACCGGCTGCTCAACACCGCCCTGCTCTCCGGCACCGCGATCGTCCTCGCCACCGTCGCCGGCGTGGCGATCGGCACCTGGGCCGCCATGAAGCCCGGCTCCCTGCGGGACCGCGGACTCAACGTCCTCGTCCTCTTCTTCAACTCCGTGCCCTCGTTCTGGTTCGGCCTGGTGCTGATCGTCGTCTTCGCGCTCCAACTGCGGATGCTCCCCGCCACCGGCATGACCTCCATCGGCGGCGACGGGGGAGTCCTCGACGTCGCCGCCCACCTGGTGCTGCCGGTGATCACCCTGGCGGCCTGGTCCCTCGCGGTGATCGCCCGGATGACCCGCTCCGCGGTGCTGGAGGTGATCGGCAACGACTACGTGCGCACCGCCCGCTCCCGTGGCGTCGGCGAGTTCCGCGTCATCACCCGCCACGTCCTGCCCAACGCGATGCCCGCCGTCGTCACCGTCATCGGACTCCAGGCCGGCTTCCTGCTCAGCGGCGCGGTGCTCACCGAGACCGTCTTCTCCTGGCCCGGCCTCGGCCTCGCGCTCCACCAGGCCGTGTCCACCCGGGACATCCCCCTCGTCCAGGGCGGAATCCTGATGATCGCCGTCGCCTTCGTCCTCATCAACTTCCTGGTGGACGTCCTCCAGGCGTACTTCAACCCCAAGATCAAACTCGCCTAGGAAGAGGCACCGACGTGTCCGTCCTCGAAGTGGAACACCTCCAAGTCGCCTACCGCGACCGCCCCGGCGCCGCCGCGGTGCAGACCGTCAGGGACGTCTCCTTCCGCGTCGCCGAAGGCGGGTCCCTCGGCATCGTCGGAGAGTCCGGCTGCGGCAAGAGCCAGACGGTGCTGGCCGTACTGGGACTCCTCGGCCACCAGGGTGCCGAAGTCTCCGGCCGCATCCGCTTCGACGGCCGCGACCTCACCGGCCTCGCCCCGAAGCAGCTGCGCGAGGTACGGGGCAGCGGCATCGCCCTGGTCTCCCAAGACGCCCTGTCCGCCCTCAACCCCGCGATGACCGTCGGCCGTCAGATGGCCGAACCCCTGATCCGGTACGACGGGTACAGCCGTCGCGCCGCCGTCGCACGCTGCGCGGAACTCCTCGACCTCGTCGGCATACCCGGCCCGCGCGAACGCCTGCGCAGCCATCCCCACCAACTCTCCGGCGGCATGCGTCAACGCGTCCTCATCGCCATGGCCGTCAGCCGCGAGCCCCGCCTCCTGATCGCCGACGAACCCACCACCGCCCTGGACGTCACCATCCAGTCCCAGGTCCTCGCACTCATCGACCGACTGCGCCGCGAACTGCGCACGGCACTCGTCCTGATCACCCACGACCTGGGCGTCGTCGCCGGGGTCACCGACCACATCGCCGTCATGTACGGCGGCCGGATCGTGGAGGCCGCACCCACCACCCAACTCTTCGACCGCCCCACCCACCCCTACACCCGTGCCCTGATGGCCGCCGTCCCCAGGATGGACCGTCAGGTCGACCGGCTGCCGGCCATCCCCGGCTTCCCGCCCCACCCCGCGTCCCCGCCGCCCGGCTGCGCCTTCCAGCCGCGGTGCGGCCGGGCGCGCCCCGACTGCGCCGACGCCGTACCCGAACTCGTCGCCCCGCCCGGCGCCCACTCCACGCACGAGGTCCGCTGTCCCTACCCCGCGCCCGCCGCCGGCGAGCCGCACCCCGCAGGAGCACCCGCATGAGCACCGCCGCGACCGCCGAGCCGCCCCCCGCCGTCACCGTCGAGGAACTGGAGGTCCGCTTCCCCGTCCGCACCGGAGTACTGCGCCGCACCACCGGCACCGTGCGCGCCGTCGACGGCGTCTCCTTCACGGTCCCCGCCCGCAGCATCGTCGCGATCGTCGGCGAGAGCGGCAGCGGCAAGACCACCACCGGACGTGCCCTCGTCGGCCTCTCCCCGGTCGCCGCGGGCCGTGTCCTCATCGAGGGCCGTCCCCTCGCCGAGCTGCGTGCCGACAAGTCCCTGCCCCGTACGGTCCAGATCGTCCACCAGGACCCGTACGCCAGCCTCAACCCGCGGATGACCATCGGCGCCACGGTCCGCGAGGTCGTCCACGTCCACCGCACCGTCCCCCGGGACAGGACCGCGGCCCGCGCCGTCGAACTGCTCGGCCACGTCGGACTCGCCCCCGAACTCGCCGACCGCCATCCGCACGAACTCTCCGGCGGACAGCGCCAGCGGGCCGCCATCGCCCGCGCCCTCGCCGTCGAACCCCGCATCGTCGTCTGCGACGAGGTCGTCTCCGCCCTCGACGTCAGCGTCCAGGGCCAGATCGTCAACCTCCTCAAGGACCTCTGCCGCGACGGCGACCTCAGCTTCCTCTTCATCTCCCACGACATGAGCGTGGTGCGGCACATCTCGGACCACGTCGTCGTCATGTACGGCGGTCGCGTGATGGAGAGCGGCCCGTGCGCCGAGGTGTTCACCGCGCCCCGCCACCCGTACACCCACTCCCTGCTGGCCGCCGTGCCCGTGCCCGACCCCCGGGCGCCCGCGCCCGGCGCGGGGGCGCGCATCCGCACCGAACCGCCCGACCCCGCCGACCCGCCGCCCGGCTGCCGCTTCCAGCGGGCCTGCCCCTTCGCCACCGACCTCTGCCGCACCGAAGCCCCGCCGCCGACCGACGTGGGCGGGAGCACCGTGGCGTGCCACCACCACGCGGCGCCCGAGGTGCGCACCGCACTGACCGAAAGGACCCCGGCACCATGACCCGAGCCGACAGCCGCCCCACCCCGCCCGCCCCGGTGTGGACGTCGTACGCCGGCGGGCGCAGGACGCCCGCCGCGGGCACGGCGGTCCCCCTGGTGGATCCCGCGACGGGGGAGACCTGGGGCACCGCGCACCAGGACCCCGCCGCCGTCGACACCGCCGTCGCCGCCGCCCGCACCGCGCTCCTCGCGCCGTCCTGGGGCGGGCTGCCCCAGCACGCCCGGGCCGACCTGCTCCACCGCCTCGGCGACGTGCTCGCCGACCACCGGGACGAACTCGCCGCCCTGGAGACCCTCGCCAACGGCAAGCCGCTGACCGCCACGCGCGCCGAGGTGTCCGCCCTCGCCCGCTGGTACCGCTACTACGCGGGCGTCGCCGAGACCCTGGAGGACCGCGCCCGCACCCTCAGCGCCACGGCGCACGCGGTGGTCCGGCAGGAGCCGCTGGGCGTCGTCGCGGCCCTGACCCCGTTCAACGGCGCGCTCTCCCTCGGGTCCTGGAAGCTCGCCCCCGCCCTCGCCGCCGGCAACACCGTCGTCCTCAAACCCCCGCCGCAGGCCCCCGCGTCCTCCGTCCGCCTCGCCGAACTCGCGCTGGTGGCGGGCCTGCCGCCCGGCGTCGTCAACACGGTCATCGGGGGGGCCGAGGAAGCCCGGTTGCTCACCGACCACCCCGACGTCGCGATGGTCACCTTCACCGGCAGCACCGCCGTCGCCCGGGAGATCGGCGCCCGCGCCGCGGCCGGAATGAAGCGCTACGTCTGCGAGGCCGGCGGCAAGTCCGCGCACCTGGTCTTCGCCGACGCCGACCTCGACGCCGCCGTGACCGCCGCCCGCCAGGGCGCCTTCTCCGCCGCCGGACAGACCTGCGTCGCCGGCTCGCGCATCCTCGTCCAGGCCGAGGTGTACGACGCGTTCCTGGAGCGCTTCGCCGAGGCCGTGGACGCATTGCGGGTGGGCGACCCGGGGGACCCGCGCACCCACGTCGGCCCCCTCGCGTCGGCCGCGGCGCTCGCTCGGGTCGAGGGGTACGTCGACGACGCGGTGCGCGACGGGGCCCGTGCCGTGACCGGCGGCCGCCGGCCCGACGCCGAAGGCGGCTTCTGGTACCTGCCGACCGTCCTCGCCGGCGTACGGACCGGGATGGCGGTCTGCCGCGAAGAGGTCTTCGGCCCCGTCGCCACGGTCCAGCCCTTCACCACCGAGGAGGAGGCCGTGGCCCTCGCCAACTCGCTGGAGTACGGCCTCGCCGCCGGCCTGTGGACCCGGGACGGGGCCCGCGCCCACCGGCTGGCCGGACGGCTCGACGCCGGCGTCGTCTGGGTCAACACCTACCGACTGCTCCACTGGTCCGTGCCGTTCGGCGGCCACAAGCAGTCCGGCATCGGCCGGGAGAACGGCGTCGAGGCCGTCCACGAATTCCTCCAGACCAAGTCGGTCGTCACCGAGCACGGCACCCCCGTCGACCCCTTCGGCGACTGACCGCCCCACCCATCCACCGAGCTCCGCCCCCCGACCCGTCCGGAGAGGACACCATGGAATTCCTCGTCAACATCCACATCGTCTGGCCCCACGACATGGACCCCGCCCACAAGGACGCCGTCTCCACCGCCGAGCGCCGCCGCGCCGCCGAACTCGCCCAAGCCGGCCACCTCGTCCGCATGTGGCGGGTGCCCGGCCGCACCGAGAACTGGGGGCTGTGGCGCGCGGCCGACGCCACCGAACTTCACGCGATCATCTCCTCGCTGCCGGTGTGGCCCTGGATGGACGTGACCGTGCACGCCCTGGCCCAGCACCCGGTGGACCCGCTGCCCGACGCCTGACGAAAGGAAGTGCGCACTTCGGTGACGCCGTGCCGACCGGGCCCGAACTCGTCTCGACCCTATAGTCGTTGAGCATCGGGACCGGGAGTGCAGAAGGGGTGCGCATGGCGGAGGTTCACGCGGAGCTGGTCCGTCCGTTGGCCGAGGCGCTGCGGCTGCACGCCGCCCGCGCGGCGAGCGGGACCGCGTTCAGCGCCGGTCGGCACCAGGTGACGTGGGCCGAGTTGGAGCGCCGCACGGCCCGGGTCGCCGGCCATCTGTCCCGGCTGGGGATCCGCCGCGGGGACCGGGTGCTGCTCTGCCTGCCCAGCCGGCTGGAGACGGTGGAGGGCTCCCTCGCCGTCCTGCGGGCCGGCGCCGTCGGGGTGCCGCTGGACCCGGAGGCCGCCGACGGCGAACTCGCCCACGTCCTCGCCGACAGCGGCGCCGTGGCGGCCTTCGCCGAGGCGCCGCTCCTCGCCCGGCTCACGCGGGCGGCGAACGGCCGGACCCCGCTGCGGGCCGGCGTGGTCGTGGGCCCCGCGGGTCCGCCGGCCGAGCAGCCGGGCCACCCGGTGCCGTACGAGGAACTCGCCGACACCGACGCCCCCGAACCGCCGCGCGACGACCTCGGACTCGACGAGCCCGCGTGGATCCTCTACACCTCCGGCACCACCGGCACCCGCAAGGGCGCCGTGACGACCCAGCGGGCCCTGCTGTGGTCCACCGCCGCCGCCTACGCGCCGCTGCTCGGCATGTCCGAACGGGACCGGCTGCTGTGGCCGCTCCCGCTGCACCACGCCTACGCCCAGTCGCTGTGTCTCGTCGCGGTCGTCGCCACCGGCGCGAGCGCCCACCTCCTCGACCGCGGCGTGGACGTCGAACAGGCACTGCGCCGACAGCCGCCGGACGAGCCCTTCACGATGATGGCCGGCGTCCCGGCCACGTACCACCTGCTGGTCAGCGCGGTGCGTGACGCCCCGCCGCTCCCCGGTGGGCTGCGGGTCTGTCTGACCGGGGGAGCGCCCTGTCCCCCCGAACTCTTCGCCGCGACCGAGGAGTTGCTGGGCGCACCGCTGCTGGACGGCTACGGCTCCACCGAGACCAGCGGCAAGATCACCCTCGCCCTGCCGGGCGCGCCGGGCCCGGACCGGGTGCCGCGGCCGTTGCCCGGCACGGACGTCAAACTCACCCACCCGGTCTCCGGGGACGCCGTCGCCGACGGCGACGAGGGCGAGATCTGGGTGCGCGGCCCCGGCCTGATGACCGGCTACCACGGCCGCCCCGACGCCACGGCGCAGGTCCTGCGGGACGGCTGGTACCGCACCGGCGACCTCGGCCACCGCACCCCGGACCGCGGGCTGCGGGTCACCGGCCGCGCGGTCGACCTGATCATCCGCGGGGGCCAGAACGTCAACCCGGTGGAGGTGGAACAGGCGTTGCTGTCCTGCCCCGGCGTCGCGGACGCGGCCGTCGTCGGCCGCCGCCACGACGTGCTGGGGGAGGTCCCGGTGGCGTTCGTGGTCCCCGGCCCGCAGGGCGTCGACCTCGCGGAGTTGCGGGCCGAGTGCCGACGGCGGCTGTCGGCGTTCAAGGTGCCGGACGAGTTCCGCACGAGCGAGTCCCTGCCCCGTACGTCGTCCGGCAAGGTCCGACGGACCGTCCTCGCCGCCCGGCTCGCCGACGCCCTCGCACGAAGCCGTGCGCACACCCGCGACGAACTGCGCGCCCGGCTGCTGGCCTCGTCCGCCCCCGAACGGCGGCGCGCGGTGCTGCGGCTCGTCCTCGACGCCATGCCCACGGCCGGGGAGCAAGGGGGCTGCGACCCCGGGCAGACCTTCGCCGACCGGGGGCTCGGCTCCCTCCAGGGCGTACTGCTGCGCGACCGGCTCGTCGCGGCCACCGGTCTCGACCTGCCCCCGACCCTGGTCTTCGACCGGCCGACCCCGGACGCCGTGACCGACTTCGTGTGCGACGCGCTGCTCGGCGCTGCGGGCCCGGCATCCCGCGCCATCCACGGACGCGGGGCCGGTGCGGAGCCCGACGAGCCGGTGGCCGTCGTCGCGATGGCCTGCCGCTTCCCGGGCCCCGTGGACGACGTCCGCACTCCGGAGGAGCTGTGGCGGCTGCTCGCCGACGGCGCCGACGCCACCTCCGGCTTCCCCGCCGACCGGGGCTGGGACCTGGCCGCCCTGTACGACCCCGACCCCGACCGGCCGGGCACTTCGACCACCCGGCGCGGCGGGTTCCTGCGCCGGGCCGCCGACTTCGACGCGGCCTTCTTCGGGATGTCGCCCCGGGAGGCGCGGGCCACCGACCCCCAGCAGCGGCTGCTGCTGGAGACCGCGTGGGAGGTGCTGGAGCGGGCCGGCATCGCCCCCACCGACCTGCGCGGCAGCGACACCGGCGTCTTCGTCGGGGTGATGCACGCCGACTACGCCGGCCGGCTGCTGCACCGTGGCGGCCACGAGCAGGAGGCCCACCTCGCCCTCGGCTCCGCCGGCAGCGTGGCGTCCGGGCGCGTCTCCTACACCCTCGGCCTGGAGGGACCCGCGGTGACCGTGGACACCGCCTGCTCCTCGTCGCTGGTCGCGATGGACTGGGCGGCGCGGGCGCTGCGCTCGCGGCAGTGCTCCCTCGCGGTGGCCGGCGGCGCCACCGTCATGGCGAGCCCGGCGCCCTTCGTCGCGTTCAGCAGGCTGCGCGGGCTCGCCCCGGACGGCCGCTGCAAACCGTTCTCCGCCGCCGCCGACGGCACCGCCTGGGGCGAGGGCGTCGGACTGGTGCTGCTGGAACGGCTGTCCGACGCCCGGCGCAACGGACACCCGGTGCTCGCCGTGCTCCGCGGCTCCGCCGTCAACGGCGACGGGGCGTCCAACGGCCTGACGGCGCCCAGCGGATCCGCCCAGGAACGACTGATCGGCCAGGCCCTGGCCGCCGCCGGACTCACCCCCGCCGACATCGACGCGGTGGAGGCGCACGGCACCGGAACCCCGCTCGGCGACCCCATCGAAGCGCGGGCGCTGCTCGCCGCCTACGGCCCGCAGCGCCCGGCCGCCCGCCCCCTGTGGCTCGGCTCCCTCAAGTCCAACCTGGGCCACACCCAGGCCGCGGCCGGAGTCGCCGGAGTCATCAAGACCGTGCTCGCGATGCAGCACGGCGTACTGCCGCGCACGCTGCACCTCGACGAGCCGTCCCCCGGGGTCGACTGGGCCTCGGGCGCCCTGCGGCCCCTGACCCGGGAGCAGCCGTGGCACCCCGCCCCCGGGCAGCCGCGGCGCGCCGCGGTGTCCGCCTTCGGCATCGGCGGCACCAATGCGCACGTGATCCTGGAGGAGGCCGACGCGGAACCCGACGCGGTTGCCGACCGCGAGCACGGACCGGCCGCCGCGCAACTGCCGCTCCTGCTGTCCGCCGCCGACGAGGACGCCCTGCGTGCGCAGGCCAGGCGCACCGCCACCTTCCTCCGGGAGCGGCCCGAACAGCCCCTCGGTGACGTGGTGTTCACCGCCGCCACCACCCGTGCCGCCCTTCGCCGCCGGGCGGCGGTTCCCGCCGACGACCGCGCCGCCCTGCTCGACGAACTGGACCGGCTGGCCGCCGGGGCGCCGGTCCCCGCCCCGATCCGTACGGCCCCGCGGCTGGCCCTGCTCTTCACCGGCCAGGGCTCCCTGCGCCCGGGCCTCGGCCGGGAACTGTGCGCCGCCCACCCCGTCTTCGCCGACGCCTTCGGCGCGCTGTGCGGCCGGTTCGACGCCGTCGGCGCGGGGGACCGGCCGCTGCGCGCGAGCCTGTGGCCCGAGCCGGGCCGTGACGCCGACGCCCTCGACCGCACCGACGTCGCCCAGGCGGGTCTGTTCGCCTTCGAGGTCGCCCTGTTCAGGCTGTTCACCTCCTGGGGCGTGCGGCCCGACGTGCTGGCCGGCCACTCCGTCGGCGAACTCGCCGCGGCCCATGTGTCCGGTGTCCTCACGGAGGACGACGCCGTCGAACTGGTCGCCGCCCGGGGCCGGTTGATGCAGCGTCTGCCGGCCGACGGCGCCATGGTCGCCGTGGACGCCACCGAGGACGAGGTGACGGCGGAACTCGCGCGGACCCCCGCGGCCGCGGGGCCGGTCGCGATCGCCGCGGTGAACGCCCCGCGGTCCGTCGTCGTCTCCGGGGCGGAGCCCGCCGTGGCGGCGGTGGCACGGAACCTCGCCGCCCGCGGCCACCGCACCGAACGCCTGGGCACCCGGCACGCCTTCCACTCCCCGCTGGTCGAACCGGCGCTCGCCGAGTTCGCCGCCGCCACGTCCCGCGTCACCTTCCACGAACCCCGCGTCCCGTTGGTCTCCACCCTCACCGGACGCCCCGCCACCGGGGACGACCTGCGCTCCGCCGACTACTGGGTGCGCCACGCCCGCCAGGCGGTGCGCTTCGCCGACGCCGTACGCCACCTCGCGGACGAGGCAGGTGTGAGCGCGTTCGTCGAGGTCGGTCCCGCGGGCCACCTCACCTCGGCCGCGCTGAGCACCGTCGGGGAGCCCGGGGGCCGGGTGTTCACCGCGACGACCCGGCGCGGCCACCCCGAGCCCCGCACCCTGATGACGGCCCTCGCCCGGCTGTACGTGCACGGTCTCCCCGTCGACTGGGCGGCCGTCCGCCAGGGCCAGGCGGGCCCGCCCGCCCGACGGGTCGACCTGCCCACCTACCCCTTCCAACGCGCACGCCACTGGCTGACCGTGCCACCCGCCACGGGCCCCGCGGACCCGACCGCGCACCCCACCGGCCACCACCCGGTGCTGACCGGGACGACGAGCCTCCCGGGCACGGACAGGCTGTTGAGCGCCGGCCGGCTGTCGACCGCCGGACAGCCCTGGCTGCGCGACCACGTCGTGCACGGCCGGGTGCTGGTGCCCGCCACCGCGCTCGCCGACCTCGCGCTCACCACCGGCGCCGCCTGCGACCTGACGGAGTTGGAAGAGCTGACCCTGCTCCACCCGCTGCTCCTGCCCGACCCCGAGGGGCACGTCGACGTGCAGGTGGCACTCGGCGCCCCGGACCCGTCCGGCCGCAGGACCGTCGACCTGCACGCACGCCCCGGGGACGACGGCCCCCTCGGCGCGTGGACCCACCACGCCACCGGCCGCCTCGGCCCCGCGACCGCCGACCCCGAACAGGCCCTGGGCGACGAGGAGTCCTGGCCGCCGGTGGACGCCGAACCCGTCTACCTGACCGGGGCGTACGAGCGCCTGGCGACCGCGGGCCACACGTACGGCCCGGCGTTCCGCTGCGTACGGGCGCTGTGGCGACACGGCGACGACCTGCTCGCCGACGTACGCCTGCCCGAGGACACCGGGCCCGATGCGCACCGCTACGACCTGCACCCCGCGCTGTTCGACGCCGCACTGCACGCCTCGCTGCTGCTCCCCGCCGAACCGGGAGGGCCGGGCGGCACCGGCCGACTGCCGTTCGCCCTGCGGGGCGTCAGCCGGCACGCCGCGGGAGCCACCGCCCTACGGGTCAGGCTGCGCCCCACCGGGTACCACACCGTCACGGCGAACCTCAGTGACCCGGCCGGGCGGCCCGTGTTGCGGATGGCGGAGTTGACCACCCGCCCGGTGGGCGACGCCGGAGCGAGCGCGCGGCCCGAACCGCTGTACCGCCCGCGCTGGAAGCCCGTCGACCCGCCCCCCGCGACCCCGCCCGGCTGGGCGGTGGGCACGCCGGACGACCTCGACCTGGCGCCGGGGCTTCCTGGTCCCGGCCCGTCGGGCCCCGGGGCGTCCGCCACCGCTCTCGTCGTCTCCCTGGCTCCGCCCGCCCCCACCACGGACCAGCCGGTCGCCGTCCGCGCCCTGGTCACCCGCGCACTGGAGTTGCTGCGCCGCCGACTGCCCGCCCTGACCCCGGGAACACGCCTGGTCCTGGTGACCCACGGCGCCACCGGTCGGAACCCGGACCTCTCGGCCGCGGCCGTATGGGGCCTGGCACGCACCGCCCAGTCCGAGTACCCCGGCCGGCTGACCCTCGTCGACATCGACGACCACCCGGATTCCCCGCGCCGGCTGCCAGCCGCCCTCGCGAGCGACGAACCCCAACTCGCCGTTCACGCCGGCAGGGTGCACGTACCGCGGCTGACCCGCCAGGCGCCGGCCGCGCCCCCCTCTGCGGGCGCGTTCCCGGCCGACGGCACGGTGCTGATCACCGGCGGCACGGGGGCGCTCGGCGCCCTGCTCGCCGGCCATCTGGCCGAGCACCACGGCGTACGGCGCCTGCTGCTCACCAGCCGCAGCGGACCCAACGCCCCCGGCGCACGGGAGTTGCGGGGCCGCATCGAGCGGGCCGGTGCCCGGGTCGACGTGGTCGCCTGCGACGCCGCCGACCACTCCGCACTGGCCCGGCTGATCGACGAGCACGGCGCCGACCTGACGGCCGTGGTGCACACGGCGGGCGTACTCGACGACGGCGTACTGGAGGGCCAGACGCCCGACCGCGTCGCGGCCGTGCTGCGCCCGAAGGCAGACGCGGCCTGGTACCTGCACGAGCTGACGCAGGACCTGCCCCTCTCCCAGTTCGTGCTCTTCTCCTCGGCGGCCGGCCTGCTCGGCAACCCCGGCCAGGGCGGCTACGCCGCCGCGAACTCCTTCCTCGACGCCCTCGCACTACACCGCACCGCCCGGGGGCTGCCCGCGCTCTCGCTGGTCTGGGGGCCGTGGGCGTCAGCGGAGGCCGGTGGCGGGGGCATGGCCGTCCGCACCGGCAGGACGAGCGACGGCGTGCTCCGGGCCGTCACCGCCGACGAGGGACTGGCGCTGTTCGACACCGCCCTGACGACGGGCGAGCCCGTCCTCGCGCCGCTGCCGCTGGACTCGGCCGCGGCCCGGCCGGGCCGCGCCGTTCCACCGCTCCTGCACGACGTGATCCCACAGCAGGCCACGGCCGGCACCCGCTCGGACACCACCGGCCCGACCTCGGACGAGACGCCCGGCGCCTGGCACGTCCGACTGGCACAACTGCCCGCCGCCGACCGGGCCCCCGCACTGCTCGACCTGGTCCGCGCGGCGGTCGCAGACGTGCTCGGGCACAGCGGGGCAGCCGCCGTCACGCCCGACCGGGCCCTTGGCGAACTCGGCCTCGACTCCCTGGCCGCCGTACAACTCCGCAACCGACTCGGTCTGCTCACCGGCCTCGACCTGCCGCCCACCCTCACCTTCGACCTGCCCACCTGCCGACGACTGACGGACCATCTCCTGGCCCGGCTCGCCGAGACACCGCCACCGCAGGGCGGGGCCGCCGTCGAACCGACCCGCCCCGCGGTGCCCCGCTCCCCGCAGACCCTCGCCTCCCTCTACCGTCGCGTGTGCGCGACGGGCGACACCGTCTCGGCGATGCACCTGCTCGTGACCGCCTCCCTGGCGATCCCCGGCTTCGGCCCCGAGGACGCCGCCGCACACGCCGTCGACCCACTGCACCTCGCCAAGGGCGACCCGGACCGACCGCCGCTGGTGTGCTTCCCCGGCTTCTCCCCGACCCTCGGCAGGCCCTGGTACGCCGCGCTCGCCCGCCACTTCGAGGACGAACGGGACGCCCTGGAAGTGCGGCATCCGGGGATCGCGTCCGGCGACGCGGCCCCGCGCGACTGGTCGACCCTGGTGGACCTGCACGCGGCCACCCTGCGCGAACGGCTGGACGGGCGCCGCCCCGTCCTCGTCGGCTGGTCCATGGGCGGCTGCCCGGCCCACGCGGTCGCCGCCCGACTCGCGGACACCGGCACGCCGCCCGCCGGCCTGGTCCTCCTCGACAGCTACCACGTGACCCCCGACCGGGAGGACGAGCCGTGGCTGCTCGCCCTACCCGCCCGGATGGCCCTCGCGATGGGGACCGCGTTCGACACCGCGGTGGACGACATGGCCCTGACCGCGTTCGGCTCCTACGTCCGGATGCTCCGCGGCTGGCGCCCCGAACCCCTCGGGGTCCCGACCCTGTTGGTCCGCGCCGCCGAACGCCCGTCGGATGCGGACACCGGCCGTACGGGACGGGCGCCCTGGCCCGGCCCGTACGACACCGCGGAGGTCCCGGGCGACCACTGGACCATCGTCGACGACCACGCCGCGACCACCGCCCGAGCCGTCCGGACCTGGGCCGACGGCCTCACCGAGCGCACCTCCTAATGCTGTTGTCAAGCGGCGACTGTGACAGGGAGTTCACGTTGGAAGCGCTGTCCGTCACGGATGAGGGCCCACAGGACGTTGACCCGTCGTCGGGTCAGGGCGAGGACGGCCTGGGTGTGCCGCTTGCCCTCAGCGCGCTTGCGTTCGTAGAAGCGGCGCGACTCCTCGCAGCTGCGGATGCTGATGAGCGCGGAGGTGTAGAAGACGCGCTGCAGGCCGCGGTGGTAGCGCCGGGGGCGGTGCAGGTTGCCGCTGACGTTGCCGGAATCGCGGGGCATCGGGGCGACCCCGGCGAAGCCCGCCAGGCGGTCGGCGCTGCCGAAGCGGCTCATGTCGCCGGCGGTGGCGGCCAGGAACTCCGCTCCCAGCAGGGGGCCGATGCCGGGCATGCTGGCGATCACGTCGGCGAGGTCGTGCTCGCGAAACCGGGCCGCAATGAGCTTGTCGATCTCTGCGATCTGCTCGTTGAGGCCCATCACCTCCTTCGCCAGGGTGTGGATCACCTGCGCGGCGACCTTCTCCCCGGGGAGGGCGGTGTGCTGGCGCTCGGCGGCTGTCAGGGCGGCCTGGGCCAGCGTGTCGGCCCCGCGGACCTTGCGATTGCGCAGCCAGGTCTCCAGCCGGCTGCGGCCGGTCCGGCGCAGGGAGGCCGGTGTCTGGTAGCCGGTCAGCAGAACCAGCGGGCCGACGTTACCCAGGTCCAGGGCGCGCTCCAACGCGGGGAAGATGCTGGTGAGTTGGCCGCGGAGGCGGTTGATCCGGCGGGTGCGGTCGGCGTTCAGGTCGGCGCGGCGGTTGGTGAGGATCCTCAGCTCGACGGCGTGCTCGTCGTCCGGCCGGATGACGGCCAGGTCCCGGCGCATCCGGGCCTGGTCGGCGATGACGGTGGCGTCCTTCGCGTCAGTCTTGCCCATGCCCCGGTAGCCGGCCGAGGCCCGGTTGACCGCCAGGCCGGGTATGTAGACCAGTTGCTGGCCGTGGTTGAGGAGCATGTTGATCAGCAGGGCGGCCATGCCGTCGGCGACGTCGACCGCCCAGACCACGTTCTCGTCGATGGCCAGTACGTCGGCGAGCAGGGCCAGCAGTTCCGGCTCGTCGTTCAGGACCCGGCGCGAGAGCAGCTTCCTGCCCTCTGTGTCCAGGACCACGCAGTGGTGGTGGGTCTTGCCGATGTCCGTCCCCGCCCAGATCTGGACCACCTGTTCCTCCGGTCGTTCGATGTGCACTGTTCGTCCGGACGACCTCGCCAGCGTGGTCCTACTCAGCGATGCACCCGAGGGGCCCGCAGCTCCTAATCAGCGGTCGAGTCGTCGTGAGACACCGGGCGGCCAGGTGAGCTGAACAATCGAGGGCAACCGACTGAAAGCCATACCCGGTGTCTCTGGATCTCTGGACCCTACGACGGCCCGTCCGACCCACCAACAACGTAGGACCGACTGACGTGCGGGGCCGCGTCGTTCACCCGGGGCTACCACCTGGCCGCGAGGCCGGGGCGACCGGGTCCGGGTCGCCGCGGACCGGCTGCTGGATTCGGTGCTGCCGCCGGTAGCGTGCTCGACGGCCGTGCCGCTGGACACCGCCTCACCCGAGACCGACCACACCCCACTGCCCGGATATCAGCGGCCGGGGGCGCTGCTGTGCAGCGGGGTGTGGAGTTCGTCTCGGTAGAAGTCGAGGAAGGCGTCGGGGTCGGGGCCGGCGTTGAGCAGAACGAGACGCTCGAAGCCGGCGTCGGTGTAGCGCTGGGCGCGTTCGAGGTGGACCGCGGGGTCGGGGCCGCAGGCGAACGCCTCGTACATGTCGTCCTCGCGGACGGTGGCGGAGGCGGCATCGAAGTGGGCGGGGCCGGGGAGTTCGGCGAGGACCTTCCAGCCGTGGACGGACCAGCGGAAGGTGCGATGGGCTGCCCGAGCCGCGGTCCCGGGGTCGGCGGCGTGGGCGAGGGGGACTTCGGCGTAGGCAGGGCCGGTGCCGCCGGCGGTGCGGTAGGTGTGGACCAGTTCACGGTCGTCGTCGGTGGCGAAGAGGCCGTCGCCGTGTTCGGCGGCGAGCCGCGCGGCCCGGGGCCCACCGGCGGCGATGACGATCGGTGGCGGGGTGTCCGGGAGGTCGAAGACGCGGGCGTCGCGCAGACACAGGTGTTTGCCCTGGTGGGAGTGGTACCCGCCCTGCCAGAGCGCGCGGATGATGATCACCGCTTCGGTGAGGAGTTCGTGCCGGTCGTGGACGGTGTCGGGGAAGCCGCCGGTGACGTGTTCGTTGAGTCGTTCGCCGGAGCCGAGGCCGAGGGTGAACCGGCTGTCGGAGAGCAGGGCAACAGTGGCTGCGGCCTGGGCGATGATCGCGGGGTGGTAGCGCACGCTTGGGCAGGTCACCCCCGTGGCCAGGCCGATCCGGGTGGTGCGCTCCGCGATGGCGCCGAGCACGGTCCACGCGAACGGGGAGTGGCCCTGTTCTTCCAGCCAGGGGTGGTAGTGGTCGCTGATCTCGACGAAGTCGAACCCGGCCTCCTCCGCCCGCACGGCCTGGCGGACCAACTCGGCGGGGCCGAACTGTTCGGACATCAGCTTGTACCCGATCTTCATCTCGCCTCCCTGGCGGATCGTCCTCTCCCCCGGGGGGCGGGTACCCGCCCGCGGCGGGTGCACCGGTGCTTCATCCGGGTGGTGGGTGTGGCGCAAGTGGTTTGCGGAAACCCGTCTCCCATGAGGATTCAGCGACAGCGGCCACCTCATGGAACGGCAGCGCGACGCCGCGTGCGCGATCGCGGACGACAGGGGGTTCCTCCCCGTCAGCACCGCGGGCCCGGCGCGGAACGGGTCGCCCCGGGTCCAAGCGCTCTGCCGCCGCTGCTCGGGGCCGCGCCGTGCGCCGCCTTCGCCCGCGGCACCGGCAGACCACCGGCCTCCGGGGCGCCGCCCCGGCCGAAGACCTCGCACGCCGGTCCACCCCGGCCACGACAGGAAGGCAACGGTCATGACCAAGCGCGACGACAGCGAACGGGACAGGGAACCCTTGCCCAGGGACCCCCAGGACCAGCAGGCCACCGGCGACCACGACCCCCTCGCCGTCCCGCTGCCCGGTCGGCACCACCAGGACGAGGAACTGCCCGACACCGACGAAGCCGGCTCCGGTCCCACAAGCGGCCGGAGCACCGGCACCGTGCACCCGGAACATCCGGAACCGGACGAGCCCACCGGATGAACCACCGGCGGCGGGGCCCTGACGAGACGGCCCTTCCCGGTGACCGCTCCCCCCGGGGGCTCCGCTCCGAGACGGCGCCCGAGCGGCGCCGGCCACTTCACTGAGGCTCCACCTTCCACGCAGCCCGCATGCAGGCGTTCCCGGGACCTGGTGCGGTGGACGGGCCCGCGCCACGGACATGGCTGGGGGGGGGGCGGCCCAATGGGCCGCCCCCCCCAGAGCGCCGCCGTGCGGTCGCCGTGTGTCAGGCGCGGGGCCAGTAGTAGGCGCTGAGCGTGTCCCGGTAGCCGGTGTCGGTGAGGTGGTCGTGGCGGTGGAACTCGGGCGCGCCCTTGATCTGGTCCTTCGTCAGGCCGACGTGCACCTTCTCCTCGGCGGTGTCGACGCGGGTGACGGCGCCGGCCGGGATCATCACTTCCTTGCCGAAGATCCACGGTCCGGTGTCCACGACCAGGCAGGCAGCGTCCACGTCCTCGGTGTGCTGGTCGACCTTGCCGATGCCGCCGTCAAGGGCCTCGACCTTGAAGCCGGCGAGGTCGGACCCTGCGGTGTGGCCGGCGGTGGAAGGGTAGTTCCAGGCGTTGTGCGTCATGAGACGTTTCCTCTCTTCCGGGGTACGGGAGCCGTTCACGTTCTCGGACGGGCGCCTGCCCCGGCCCCGGTCGGTTATGCGCTTTTCATGGGATTCGTTCCTCCGGTGTGAGGGCCTGCCCGGTCCGTGCGGCAGGGCTCGGAGCGGAGCCGTGCCCACAGGGGGAGGGCGAACCAGCACAGCAGGAACCAGAGCACGAGGGGGGCGACGAGCCAGAGCGCGAGGGTGTCGTGGAGGACGATGCGGAGGACGAGCAGGAGGGCCGTGATCATGGTGCACAGCAGGAAGACCAGGCCGGTGACGGTGAGGCGGGAGGCCCACCGGACGGTCTGGGGTTTGACGCGGCGGCCGGTCAGCATCCGGTGCAGCGCGACCGGCGCTATGAGCGCTCCGGTCGCGGCGGCGCCGAGGAAGACGGTGGCGAGGTAGATGACGCGGTCGGTGTGCGGGAGGTCGGCGAAGCGGGGTTGGAAGACCACGGTCAGCAGGAACCCGAACAGGATCTGCACCCCGGTCTGCGCCACCCGCACCTCCTGGAGGAGCTCCGCCCACCGCCGGTCCGCGCGTTCCTCCAGCGATTCCTCACGGCCCTGTCTGCGATAGCTCGCTTCTCCCGCCCCCGCTACCCGCCCCTCGTGGTCCCGGTCGCCCGCGGTGGTTCCGGCGGGGCGGACCCCGTCGGCCGGGGCCGCGGTCACGGCGCGCAGGCGGTGCCGGGGCGCGGGGCGCTGAGCAGGGAGTCGTCCGCGGGGCGGGCCCCGGGCAGCTGGTGACGGGCGGCAAGCACGGCGGCGTCCGCGTCGCGGGTACCGGTCGCGACGCACAGGGTGTAGGTGACGTCGTCCAGCCTGCGCCTCGCCCCGGCGCTGCCGTCCTGGGCGTGCAGGGCACGCAGGATCTCGTACTCGCCGACCAGTCGGTGCAGAACGGCGGGGTGGGCCATGAGCATGAGCGGGCCTCCGTCATGTCAAGGGGTGGGGTGCGCTTGGTCCTTGCCGGGGGCGTCTGCCCGGACTGTGCCCAACCACACCACCGGCGGCCCGAGGAGCGTGTCAGCGGTGGCGTGCTCGGCGGTGGAGAGGGTCAGCAGCCCGAGGGCGGCCGAGAGCCCCGCCAGCAGCGGGTGGCCAGGGCGGTCGGGGTCGCGGAAACGGCCGCTGTCGGCCGGTTCTGTTCGATTCACTTATGCCGTGCGAGAACTCGGGACGGCAGGAAGGTGGCCGTTGCCGGCGCTCGTCGGGGCCGACATCCGACCTCGGGTGCCGTGGGCCCCGCGGCACCCGGGGGGTGCTCTATGCACTGGTGAGGATCTGGGGCGACAGGTTTTTGATCATGGTGTTGGTCCAGCGGATCTGCCGGAGCGTTTGCGGGTGGCATGCGGACGCCAGGTCGAGGAGTTCTTCGTTCCGTATCGCCTGGGCGGCTTGGGCGAGCATCTCCCAGCGCAGGGAATTGCCCGACGCGGAGAGGTGCAGTGCTCCGAGGTCGTGCAGCAGAAGCAGTCCGGGCTCCCGGGGCCGGCCGGCTCCCACGGCGGCCCCGGGTGTTCCGAAGAGGCCGGGGCCGGGAGCGAGGGTGGTTCCCCCGCCTGCGGTCTCGGCCAGGCGGTGGGCGTGTTCGCGCGACCAGGCGGCGAGGTCGCGGCCGACGTGGTGGACTTCGTGCTCGCCGGGGTGCCGGTCGACGACGGCGAGGAATTCCTCGGCGAGGTGTTGTTCGCCGTGGTGCAGGGCACGCAGGACGGCGGTGACGCTGTTCACGACGGCGTGTCCTCCTCGGGGCGCGGGGGGCTGTGGAAGGTCTCGGTGACGAGGGCGCCGCGCCCACCGGTTGTCGCCCTGATCCTGCCGGGGCGGGCGGCGGCGGAGGCTGCCGTCGTGGGTGCCGGTGCGGTGGCGCCGTCGCCGCGTTCGAGCAGGGTCAGGGCGGCTGCGGCGGTTTTGAACAGGGGTTGTTTGGAGACGGGGTCCCAGTCGGTGACGGTGGTCTCGTTCGCCGCACGGGGCGGTGTGCCGGCGTCGGGTTGGTGGCCTGCGGGGGTGTCGAAGTAGCCGTAGTGGAAGGGGACGAACAGCAGTCCGGCGCGGATGTCGGTGGTCCGCAGCCGTCCCTGGAGGTTGCCGCGCGGGGTGGCGACCTCGACGAGGTCGCCTTCGCGGAGGTCCCTGGCGCCGGCGTCGCTGGTGGAGATCTCCACCCATACCTCGGGGGCGGCGGCGTTCAGCTGGGGTGCCCGTGCAGTCTTGGTGCGGGTATGGAAGTGGTAGATGGTGCGTCCGGTGGTGAGCTGGAAGGGGTACTGCGGGGACGGTTCCTCGTGCGGAGGGAGATACTCGGCGGCCTTGATCACGGCCTTGCCGTCCGGGTTCAACGACCGGTACTCCGCCACGTCTGCGGAGGCACCGGTGATCAGGTCCTTGCCGTAGGACTCGCAGTCGTCGGAGTGCGCCCAGGTGATGCCGTCGGTGTAGAGGCGTCCGGTACCGCGCGGGGCTTGGTCGTTGCACGGCCACTGGATGCCGGTGCCGTCGCGGAGTTTGTCGTAGGTGAGGCCGGTGTAATCGCAGGGGCGTCCGGCGCTGCAACGTTTCCACGCCTCGAACGCGGACTCGGGGTCGTGCCAGCCGATGAGCGGGCGGCCGTCCTTGTCACGGAAGTCCATCCGGGCGGCGTAGTCGAGGAAGATGTCCAGGTCCGGGCGGGCGTCACCCGGGGGTTCGACGGCCTGGTCGGTGAGGTGGACGGTGCGGTCGGCGTTGGTGAAGGTCCCGGTCTTCTCGCCCCAGGTCGCGGCGGGCAGCACCACGTCGGCCAGCTGGGCGGTCTCGGTGAGGAACAGGTCCTGTACGACGACGAAGAGGCGCTCCTGGGCGAGGATCTGACGGATGCGGGCGAGTTCGGGCAGGGACACGGCCGGGTTGGTGCCGCTGATCCACAGCATCCGGATCGAACCCTGCTCGGCGTAGCGGAACATCTGCATGGCGTGGGTGGACGGCGCGAAACGGGGAATCGCGGACGGTTCCACGTTCCACACCCGGGCGAGGTCGGCGATGTGGGCGTCGTTCTGCCAGTTGCGGAAACCCGGAAGGTCCCCGTTCGCACCGCACTCGCGGGTGTTCTGCGCGGTGGGCTGACCGTTCATCTGGAGCACCCCGGCACCCGGGCGCCCCAGCATCCCGCGGATCAGATGGAGGTTGTTGACCTGGACCGCGGCGGCGGTGGCCTGATGGGACTGGTACACGCCCTGGAGGACGGTGGAGGTGAGCCGCCGCGCGCGCCCGAGGAGACGGGCCGCCTCGGTGATGCGCGCGGCCGGGACGTCGCAGACGGCCGCCGCCCATTCCGGGGTGCACTCCTTCACTCGCTCGGCCAGCGCATCGAAGCCGACCGCGTGCGCGGCGATGTAGTCCGGGTCGGTGCGGCCGGTGCGGATGATCTCGTGGAGCAGGGCGTTCAGCAGTGCCACGTTCGTCCCCGCCCTGGGGGCCAGATGCACGGTCGCCCGGCGGGCGACGGGAGTGGGGCGCGGGTCGACGCAGACCAGATCGGGCGGGTCGGCGCCGTCCAGCCGGTCCAGGATGCGCATCCACTGCACGGGCTGTGTCTCGGCGATGTTGTGCCCGAACAGGGCGATCACATCCGCGTGGTCGAAGTCGTCGAAGCTGCCGGGCTGGCCGTCGCAGCCGAACGACTCCTTCAACGCCTCCGCCGCGGTCGCCGTGCACATCCGGGTGTTGCCGTCCAGATGGTTCGTACCGATACCGGACCGGGCCAGCACCGCCAGGGTGTAGTACTCCTCCAGGAACAGCTGCCCGCTGGTGTAGAAACCGAGGGAACCCGGCCCGCGGTCCGCCAGCAGGACCCGGGAACGGGCGGTGATGCGCTCCATGACCGTGTCCCAGTCGGACTCCACGAGCCTGCCGCCGGTGCGGAGCAGGGGCCGGGTCAGCCGGTCGGGGGAGGTGTTCGCCCGCCAGGCGAACAGGTCCTTGGGGCCGAGACGGCCCAGGTTCACCCGATCCGTGGCCCGGCCCCGCACGCCCGCCATCCGCCCGCCGACCACGGCGATGTCCATGGCGTCACCGTCGGAGTGCAGAAGCGACGCGGCCTGCACCCACCGCTCCACCATGTGCGGTTCCACGCCGTCGGCCAAGAAGCTGTCCACCCGCACCGGCCATCGCCCGTGCCTGCCGTACGGGGTGCGAGTGCCCCAGGGGGACGCGATCCGGTCCACCGACCGTTCCATACCTGTCCTCCCGGTCCTGCACCGTGTCGGTCGGCCCTGCCGCTGGCCCCGATGGTGGGTGCACGGTCCAGTCATCCGGACGGGGCCGGCCGCGAGGGGCCGCACCGCCGCAGGCAGCACGCCGCGGTACCCGTTCGGGTCAATCACGGCGGACGGGGGCGACGCGCCGTGCCCCGGGGCGTGGGAGCGGCATCGGCGTGGTGGGCGTACGGCCGCCCCCGTCTGCCCCGGCGGTCGTCGTTCCCGGTGCCCGGCCCCGGTCCGGTCACCGGGAACGCACGCTTCGGCCGGCGTCCCTGGCCAGAGGCACGCTGCCTGCCGGGCAGCGGGACCACCGCCCGCGGTCCCGGTCCGGCAGAGCGACGCCGGGATGGTAGACGGCTGAGCGGGGCTCGGCGGCGGGAAGGGCGGGGAGGAGCGCTGCTTGTCCGTCGTGGGCCCGCCGTGGATGTCTTCTCGGGACGCGGCCGGTCATGCGCCTGAGCCGGCCTGTGTCACGGGCGGCGGGCTGGGTACCCGCAGCGTCATCAGCCCGCAAGGGATCCGAGCAAGCCGATGGAACGGAGTCGAGCGTGTCGAAGATCGAGGAGTCCGTCGAGGTCGCCGTCCCCCTGACCACCGTCTACGACCAGTGGACCCGGTTCGAGGACTTCCCGCGGTTCATGGAGGGCGTCGAGCGGATCGAGCAGCGCACCGAGACCCTCACCCACTGGGTGACCGAGGTCGGCGGGGTCCGCCGCGAGTTCGACGCGGAGATCACCGAGCAGCGCCCCGACGAGCGGATCGCCTGGACGACCGTCCGCGGCGAGGTGCGGCAGGCCGGCGTGGTCACCTTCCACCGTCTGGACGACGCCCGGACCAAGGTCATGCTCCAACTGGACCACGACCCGTCCGGGATCGCCGACACCGTCGGCGACAAGCTCGGTTTCGTCCGCCACCGCGCGAAGGGCGATCTGGAGCGGTTCAAGGCGTTCATCGAGGACCGCGGAACAGCGACGGGCGGATGGCGCGGCACCGCGTGAGCACCGCCGGGTGGGTGCCCGCACCGCGCGGTGCGGGCACCCACCCGGGCAGGCTGGACTTCACGTCACCCGATGCCCGGAGGTTGTGATCATGTCCCGTGCGCTGGCCCTGGTGTGCACGCTCACTCCGTCCCCCGACCGTTCCAGCAGTGATCTCCTGGCCCGGCAGGTGATGGAGGAACTGGGGAGCCTGGGGGTGGAAGGGGAGGTGGTGCGGATCGCCGACCACGACGTGAAGGCCGGTGTGGCGGTCGACCTGGGCGACGGGGACGCCTGGCCCGCGCTGCGGGAGAAGGTGCTGGCGGCGGACATCCTGCTGCTGGCGACCCCGATCTGGCTCGGCCACCCCTCCAGCCTCGCCCAGCGCGTCCTGGAGCGGCTCAACGCCGACATCTCCGAGACCGACGACCACGGCCGTCAGCTTCCCTACGGGAAGGTCGCGGCGGTGGCCGTGGTGGGGAACGAGGACGGCGCCCACCACGTCAGCGCCGAACTCTTCCAGGGCCTCAACGACCTCGGCTTCACCCTCGCCCCCGGCGCGGTGACCTACTGGGTCGGCGAGGCCCAGCACGGCACCGACTACCAGGACCTCGACGAAGCCCCCGAAGCGGTCGCGAAGACCACCCGCGAGCTGGCCCTCAACGCCGCCCATCTGGCGCGGGTGCTGGGCCGGTCGCCGTACCCGCCGCGCTGAACACCGGGCCCGCGCGGCGTCCGCAGCCACTCTTCAGGAGGTTCCGAACATGGCTCACGAGACCGACGATCCCGTCACCCGTCACCCCCGGCCCGAGTTTCCCGACCAGAACCAGCAGCATCCCGGGTGGACCGGACCGATGGACCCGCCCCCCGACCACGGGGAAGACTCCTACCAAGGGCACGGTGTCCTCACGGACCGCATCGCGGTGATCACCGGCGGGGACTCCGGGATCGGCCGGGCCGTCGCCCTCGCCTACGCCCGCGAGGGCGCCGACATCGTCTTCACCCACCTCACCGAGGAACAGGAGGAAGCCGGCCGGACCACGGAACTCGTGGAAGAGGCGGGGCGGCGGGCGGTGGCGGTGGAGTGCGACATCCGCGAGGAGGACGCCTGCCGGGCGCTGATCGACCGGGCGGTGGGGGAGTTCGGGCGGATCGACGTCCTCGTCAACAACGCCGCCTACCAGATGTCCCAGCCCGACGGCATCGCCGCGATCACCACCGAGCAGTTCGACCGGGTGATGCGCACCAACCTCTACGGCATGTTCTGGCTCTCCAAAATGGCGCTGCCGCACATCCCGAAGGGCGGCAGCATCATCAACACCGCCTCCGTCCAGGGCTACAAGCCCAGCCCCCACCTGCTGGACTACGCCACGACCAAGGGCGCGATCGTCACCTTCACCCAGGGCCTGGCGCAGATGCTCGCGAAGGACGGCATCCGCGTCAACGCCGTCGCCCCGGGCCCGGTGTGGACCCCGCTGATCCCCGCCACGCTCCCCGACACCGTCGAGTTCGGGAAGCAGTCCCCGCTCGGCCGCCCCGCCCAGCCCGCCGAAATGGCACCCGCGTTCGTCTTCCTCGCCTCGCCGCGGGCGAGCTACATCACCGGCGAGATCGTCAACGCCACCGGCGGCACCCCCCTGCCCTGACCGAGCAGTCCGCTCCCTCCGCCGGCCGCAGGCGGGCCGGGGGACCGGCTGCGCGGAAGCGGCCGACCGAGCCGTCGAGAAACCCGCCAGGAGGCGGAAGACGGTGTCCAGAGCGGCAGACGCCCCGGGCGGCGGACATCCGTGGGTCGTCCGTCTTCACCCGGACCGTCCGAACGCTCCGCCGGGGTGAGAACCGGGTTCTCGGGTACCCGCGCACCAGTGGGGCCGCCCCGGTGCACGCCCGCGGGCCCTACAGGTGCCCCGGCACCCCGGGGGACGACTTCACCGACCGGTGGCGTGGCGCCCCGGACTTCCATCGGAGGGAAAGAGCCCGAGATGAACGGACTGCTGCACACCCTGCGCACCGTCCACGTCGATGAGACGATGCTGGAAGGGCAACTGCTGCGCCTCGCGGCGCGCCATCGCGCGGACCGGGAGATCGGTGGGGCCGCCACTGGTCTCGCTGAGTGGACACATGACCATCTCGACCGTCTGGCGGCAACCGGGCGCTGCCCGGGCGCCCGGCGCTCCGCCCGCCGGTGGCGGCCCTGGCGGGCGGAGCGCCGCGTGGCAACCCCCGGCGGATCTGCCGGTCTGGCCCTGCTGGGTGACCTGCGGGCCCTGCATCTGGCGGCGGGCCGCGCTTCCCTGTCCTGGGAGTTGCTCGCCCAGGCGGCCCAGTCCGCGCGGGACACGGAGCTGCTGGACATCGCCTCCCGGTGCCACCCGCAGACCCTCCGTCAGATCCGCTGGACCAACACGATGATCAGGAATCTTGCGCCGCAGATCCTTTCCCGGACCTGAACGGCCCGGGCCTTCCCGCCCCGCGCACGACGAACGAGAGTCCTCGGAGTGGGCAGCCCGGCCCGGGGACCCGAGGACGGAGCATCCCATGGCGATTCGCCACCAGCTGATCGACCGCGACCCCGCCGCCGTGTGGGCGGTGCTGTCGAACCCGGCCCGATATGCCGACTGGGTGGTCGGCACCCGAGACTCCGCCCCCGGTTCCGGTGACTGGCCGGAGGTCGGCTCCACTCTGACCTACACCCTCGCCCTCCCGGGGCGGCGGCGGGCCGACGGACACACGGTGGTCCGCCGCTTCGAGCCCCCGCGCCACCTGGAACTGGAGGCACACAACCCTCTGGGGTCGGCCCGAATCGCCCTCGACATCCGGCCCTGGGGCGACCACACCCTCGTGATCCTGGACGAGCACCCCCTGCGGGGCGCGGCCGGCGCCCTCCACAACACCCTGGTCGACGCGCTGATCCAGCTCCGTCACCGCCGGATGCTTCCGAGCCTGGCGACGGTGGTCGAACGCGAGCACCCCCTTCTCCACCCCGGTCCGGAGCGGGAGAACGCATGACGGACGCCGTCGTGATCGGGGCCGGCCCCAACGGGCTGGTCGCCGCGAACCTCCTCGCCGGCTGCGCTCCGGACCGTGCGGCGCGACAATGGGCAAGGACCCGGAAGTCCTTCACGGGAGCGACCATGATCATTCTTGGGATCATTCTGCTGGTGATCGGCTTGATCACCGGCCTGAGCGTTCTGTGGACGATCGGCATCGTCCTCGTGGCGATCGGGCTCGTGCTGTGGGCGCTGGGCGCGGTCGGGCACGCGGTGGGCGGCCGGCGCCACTACTGGTAACGGTCCTGGTACCCGAGGGCCGCCACCAGCCCCTGCCCGGGCGGACGCGGGCGGCCACCCCTTCCGGCGGTGCCGGAAGGGGCCCCTCGAACGGCAACCGCGCCAGGTGTGCGCCGGGCGCCCGCGGGCATCCGCACATCACCGGAGCCCCCAGGGGGCGGGTGCCCGGACGCCCATCCGTCGTGTGAGACGAGGAGCCCTCATGGCGAGTACCGCAGTGTCCGGCACGGCTTTCCCAGACCCCGAGGTGGTGACCGTCCCCGGGGTCTACGCCCCGCAGGACGACACCCGGCTCCTGGCCGCAGCGCTCGCCCGGGAGGACATCACGCGCGACACCGACGCGCTGGACCTGTGCACCGGCAGCGGCACGCTCGCCCTCGCAGCGGCCCGCCGGGGAGCACGCGTGACCGCCGTCGACATCTCCCGCCGCGCGGTGTGGAACGCCCGCCTCAACGCGCTGCTCGCACGGCGGCGGATCCGGGTGCGCCGCGGCGACCTGACCGCTCCGCTGCCCCACGGCCGCCGGTTCGACCTCGTCGTCAGCAACCCGCCCTACGTCCCCTCCCCGGACACCGCGACCGCGGGGGCCGGGCGCGCATGGGACGCCGGCGTGGGCGGGCGGCTGCTGCTGGACCGGATCTGCGACGACGTCCCGCCCCTGCTGCGCCGCGGTGGTCTGCTCCTACTGGTCCACTCCGGCCTGTGCAACCCGCAGGAGACGCTGCAGCGGCTGACCTCCACCGGACTGCGCGCGACCGTCAGCGTCCGGGCGCGGGTACCCTTCGGGCCCGTGCTACGCGAACGCTGCGGCTGGCTGTGCGAGCGCGGTCTGCTCAAGCCCTGGGACGAGAGCGAGGAACTGGTGATCATCCGTGCCCACCGCCCCTGACCCCGCCCCTCGCCGCGCACGGGCCGAGACGAACGGACCGGTCCTCGTCGACGGCCCGGTGGAGGCGGTGCGCCGCGACGGCACCACCGCCGTCTCCCGACGGCCCGTGGTCGCCCTCTGCACCTGCGGGCGCAGCCGGATCCACCCCTGGTGCGACACCAGCCACCGCCGCCATCCCCGCAGGAACCCCCGCGACGGCGGTGGAGCCGAAGCCGGCGGCCAGGAGGGAACACGGTGACCGCCCCGCTCTCCCCCCGACCTCGACCGCCCCGGGCGCGAGGGGAGCTGTCGGCCGCTGTTCTCGACCGCCTGACCGGCGGCACCACCCCGCTCCCGCACCACGCGGCGGCCGAACGGGCGGACCCGTACGGGGACGATCTGCAACTCGCCCTCTACACCCTTTACGAGCTCCACTACCGGGGCTTCGACGGCGTGGACGACGCCCTGGAGTGGGACGCGGACCTCCTGCGGCTGCGGGCCCACTTGGAGCGCCGGTTCCTGACCGCCCTGCGCACCGACACGCCGTCCGGCGGGAGCGCCCGGGAGGCGTTGGCGGAGCTGATGGACGAACCACCCGGCGGGAAGGGGAGCACGAGTCACTTCCTGCTGCGCTCCGGGGAGCTGTGGCAGCTGCGCGAGTACGCCGCGCTGCGCTCCCTCTACCACCTGAAGGAGGCCGACCCGCACCTGTGGGTGGTGCCCCGGCTGACGGGGCGGGCGAAGGCGGGCATGGTCGCCGTCGAGTACGACGAGTTCGGCGCCGGACGCGCCCAGGACATCCATGCCCGCCTCTATGCCGAACTCCTGGACGACCTCGGCCTGACCAGTGCCTACGGCGCCTATGTGGACGAGGTGCCGGCCGAGATGCTGGCCGTGGCGACGATGATGTCCCTGTTCGGTCTGCACCGGGCACACCGCGGAGCCCTCGTCGGGCACTTCGCCGCCGTCGAGGTCACCTCCTCGCCCGGCTCCGCCCGGCTGGCCGACGCGCTGCGCCGCTGCGGCGCGGGCCCGGCGGCCCAGCGCTTCTACGACGAACACGTCGAAGCCGACGCCGTTCACGAACAACTCGTCCGCCACGAGGTCGTCGCCCCGCTCCTGGACGACGAGCCCCACCTGGAGGACGACGTCGTCCTCGGGATCCGGGCCACGACCCTGCTGGAGGACCGGCTCACCGCCCGTCTGCTCGACGCCTGGGGCGATGGCCGGAGCGCTCTGCGTCCTGCCGCCTGAGAGACGCATCCACTCGGCGGCCCCGGGGCACGTCTTCACAGCCGGCCCCGATGCGCGTTCCCGGCAAAACGGAAGGTCATGTTCCGTGAGTCGTTTACCGTCACGGTCCCCGGGAACCCGGCAAGCGTGGCGCCGGTAACGGCCTGTGCCCTGATTCCCGGAAGGACGGTGTGCGTGATGGCCAAGGACGAGAAGGCGCGGGCAAAGGCCCAGCAGGTCAAGGGGAAGGTTCAGAAGGAGACCGGCCGGGCCGTCGGCAACGAAGGCATGGCGGCGAAAGGCCGTGCCAAGCAGGCCGAGGGTGACGCCCGCCAGGCCAAGGAGAAGGCCAAGGACGTCTTCAAGCGCTGACCCGGCCGAGCGGCCCGCACCGGCAGTCCGGCTGCGGCTCCGGGCTGCCGGAGCGCTTCGGCCGAGAAGAAGGAAGGGACCGAACATGAGGGCTCTGACCTGGCACGGTCAGCGCGATGTCCGCGTCGACACCGTGCCCGACCCGAAGATCGAGGACCCGGCCGATGTGATCGTGCGCGTCACCTCGACCGGGGTCTGCGGTTCCGATCTGCACCTGTACGAACTGTTCGGTCCCTTCCTCGACCCCGGGGACATCCTCGGCCACGAGGCCATGGGCATCGTCGAAGAGACCGGCCCCGCGGTGCGTACCCTCGCCGCCGGGGACCGGGTGGTGGTCCCGTTCAACATCTCGTGCGGAACCTGCTGGATGTGCGGGCACGGGCTGCACTCCCAGTGCGAGACCACCCAGGTCACCGAGTACGGCATGGGGGCCTCGCTGTTCGGCTACACCAAGCTCTACGGCCAGGTGCCCGGCGGCCAGGCGGAGCTCCTGCGGGTCCCGTTCGGTGACACGCTCCCCATCAAGGTCCCGGACGCTGCGCCGGACCAGCGATACCTGTACCTGTCCGACGTCCTGCCGACCGCTTGGCAGGCGGTGGCGTACGCGGATGTGCCGCCCGGCGGCACGGTGACCGTCCTGGGGCTCGGCCCCATCGGCGACATGGCCGCCCGGATCGCCCTCCACCGGGGCGCGTCCCAGGTCATCGGCGTCGATCTCGTCCCGGAGCGCCTCGCCCGAGCCCGCGACCGCGGCGTGATCACCCTCGACCTCACCGACCACGACGACAACGGCGTCGGTGACCGGGTCCGCGACCTCACCGGCGGCCGGGGCAGCGACGCCGTCATCGAAGCGGTCGGCATGGAAGCGCACGGTGCCCCGCTCACCAAGGCCGTCCAGCGCTTCACCGGACTGCTGCCCGACGCGATCGGGAAGAAGCTGATGAGCAACGCCGGCGTCGACTCCATGACCGCCTTCAACACCGCTGTCGACACAGTGCGCCGCGGCGGCACCATCAGCCTCGTCGGCGTCTACGGGGGCGCCGTCGACCCCGTACCGATGCTCACCCTCTTCGACAAGCAGGTCCAGCTCCGCATGGGCCAGGCCAACGTCCGCCGCTGGACCGACGACCTTCTCCCCCTCCTCACGGACGACGACCCGCTCGGGGTCGACCACTTCGCCACCCACACCCTCCCCCTGGAAGACGGCCCGGCAGCGTACAAGGCCTTCCAGGCCAAGGAGGACGGCATGATCAAAACCGTCCTCACCCCCGGCCGGGCGCCCGCGACCCCGCCCGGCTTCCCCTGACCCGCGTGACCCGCGGTCCGCCTCAGTCGGCTGGTTCGCGGGGCCGGGCGAAGAACCGGACCGGCCGGCGGCGCCCGGGTACAGGGCGAAGCCCCGGCGCCCCGCTACTCCTCCGGGCCCTCGCCGGCTGAACCTCCCCCACCTCGGGTAGAAGGGCCAGACGCCTGTGCTCCGGTTGCGGTCCGGTACGGGGCCTGGATGCATGGACACCGACAGCACCCCGCTCCAGTTGAGGAGAAGCTCATGCCCCGAGGTTCGAGCCCCAAGAGGGAACGCCAGTACGAGCACATCAAGGAGTCCGCACAGAATCGCGGGGAGTCCACCCGGCGGGCCAAGGAGATCGCCGCGCGGACCGTCAACAAGGAACGCGCCCGCTCCGGCGAGTCGAAGACCGCCAGCAAGACCTCCACGCAGGACCCGAAGTCCGCCTCCCAGCGCGGCGGGCAGCGCTCGCACTCCGGATCCCAGGGCCCCACCAAGGACCAGCTCTACGCGGAGGCGAGGAAGAAGAACATCCACGGCCGTTCCACCATGGACAAGCAGCAGCTCAAAAAGGCACTCGGCCACTGAACCGACCGCCCGTCAGGTGTCCACCCTCGCCGGCCATCTCGCGCCCGCCGAACGCGCGACCGACGGCCTGCCCTTGCCGGCCGGCGCGGGCGGTCAGTCCGGCGGAGGCCGGTCCAGGCTGATCTGCACGGCAGGCCGGATCTCGGCGCCCATGTTGCGTTCCATCATGTGGAAGGCCGCTTCGGCGAGGTCGGGGTGGATGTGGGCGACGGCGTCCTTCGCGACGGTGACAGCGAGGTGGCGGATGTGGGCGTCGAGCGCCGAGTACAGCACGCACTGCTCGGTGACCTGCCCGCACAGCACGATCCGCCTGATGCCGTGCTGGTCGAGCAGATACTCCAGGGGGGTCTGGTAGAAGATCGAGTGCCGGGCCTTCACCACGAACGTCGAGGTGTCGTCCGGTCGGACGGGTTCGACCAGATCGGCGTGCGGGCCCCGCAGGGCGGCCTGGAGGAGTTCGTCGTGGTGCGAGCGCCAGCGTCCGAAGTTGTCGTTGACGTAGATCACGTCCACGCCCTGCTCGCGGGCGCGGTCGATCAGGTCCCGAATCCGCGGCAGCGCCTCGCGGACGGAGGGGATGAGCAGGCCGGCGTCCTCGTGCTCGTAGGTGTTGATCATGTCGATGACGATCAGCGCGGTGTCCGGCACCACGTCTCCCTTCCGGCGGGCGCCCCGCCGGGCACACCGCCCGTGTCCGGTCCGGATCCCCGCAGAGGGGGCCGGGTGCCCACCCTGGCAGGGCGGGTGCCCGCCGCCCGCCCCGACACGCGTCCGTTGGCCTCTCCGCTCAAGGGGTCTGCTCCCCCTGGGGCAGGCGGGGCGCCGCCGCGCCGTCCGGCGACCTACGAGGACGGACATCAGCCTTCGACACCGCTCGCCTCGTGTGCGGCGCCCATGCGCCGGTCAAACCCTGTGGTGAGGTCGTCGTCGAGGCGGGCGTGTGCGTAGGGCACGGGTGTGTCCGCGCCCGGCGGTCCCTGGGGAGTCCGCCGGCACGTGGTCGGCGGGGGCGCTGGAGGCACGTCGTTCGCTCGCGGCGAGCGACGGGGTTCTCATCCGAAGGTGAGGGCGTACGCCTGGATCCCTTCCCCGATGCGGAGTTCGAGGCGCGCGGTGCGCGCGTTGTCGTCGTCGGTGAGGCGGTGGAGGGTGGGGGTGGCGGAGATGGTGAGGGTGCGGGTGGGTGTGCCGTTGACGAGGACCTCGACCCGGCCGGTCCCGGCGAGGACGATGTTGGCGTTCTTGGCGTGGTAGGTGAGGGCGAGGCGGGCGTCGGGTCCGGCGGTGAAGTGTTCGTAGCCGGCGGTCCAGGTCCCGTCCAGGGAGATGCGGTTGAGGGGGAGGGGCCGCTGGGGGAAGCGGTAGCGGGTGGGTGTGCCGTCGGTGAGGGGGGTGCCGGTGTAGCCGCGGATGCGGTGGGTGCTGAGGTAGGTCTCCGGGGTGCGGCCTTTGGTGAGGTCGTCCATGGCCCGGTCGGTGGGGGCGGGGAGGGTGACGGTGGGGTCGGCCCGGCGGAGCAGGTCGCGGATCATGTGCTCCGTGCGGTCGTACTGGCCTTCGCCGAACGTGAAGTAGCGGACGGTGCCGTCGGCGTCGATGAGGTACTTGGCGGGCCAGAACCGGTTGCGGTAGTTGTTGAAGGTGGTGAGTTCGTTGTCGAGGGCGACGGGCCAGGTGACGCCGAGCTTGCGGGCCTCGGCGGCGACGTTGCCGCGTTTCTTCTCGAAGGCGAACTCGGGGGAGTGGACGCCGATGATGCGCAGTCCGGCGTCGTGGTAGGCGCGGTCCCAGCCCCGTAGGTGGGGTGCAGCGCGCTGGCAGTTGATGCAGGAGTAGGTCCAGAAGTCGACCAGAACGACTTTCCCGCGCAGGCTCGCGAGGTCGAGGGGGCGGTTGCCGGGGGTGTTGAGCCAGGAGTCGATGTCTTCGAGGGGTGGTGCCTGGCCGCAGGAGCGCAGTTCGTCGGCGCCGTCCTGGCAGCGGGAGAGTTCCTTGTTGGAGTCGTCGTAGAGGCCGGAGAGCTTCTGGCGGGCGATCTCGTTGTCCTCGACCGTGCGCTGCGCGGTGGCGGTGTAGTCGGGCAGGGCGCGCTGGAGCGCGGTGGTGAGGTCGAGGGCGAGGGCCGTGGCGAGAGCGATCATCAGGATTCCGGCGGTGATCCGCAGGCCGCGGGCGCGGGTGCGGAAGGCGGCGACGCGTTCGGCGACGCGGTGGCCGGCGAGGGCGAACGCGAGGAGCGGGACCGCGGTGCCGGTGGCGAAGGAGAGGGTGAGGGCGATGATGTCGGCGCTGATCTCGCCGCGGGCGCCGGCGACGGTGATGGCGGCGAGGACCGGTCCGGCGCAGGGCACGTAGAGCAGGCCGAGGCCCAGGCCGAGGACGAGCGCGCTGCCGTCCTTGTTCACCGGGCGTTGCGGCATGCGGGAGAACGGCTTCTCCAGCAGCCGTTCGACGGGCGGGAAGAGGAGCCCGAGGCCGATGAGGACGAGGAGGGCCAGGCCGGTGTGGCGCAGGATGTCCTCGGGCAGTCCGAGGGCCGAGACGATCGTCACGCCGAGCAGGGTGAAGAAGCCGAAGCTCAGGACGAGGCCGACGACGACGGCGTAGGGGCGACGGTTCCGGTGCGGACGCACGGCGGTCTCGGGCGGGGAGTGGAGGAGGACCTCGCCGCCTGCCGCCTCGACAGCCGTGGTGCCCGTGCTGTGGGCGTCGGGTGGGGGCTTTCCCGCGGTGCCGCTGGCGAGGAACACCACCGGGAGCACGGGCAGGATGCAGGGCGAGACGGCAGTGATGAGACCGCCAAGGAGGCCGATCAGGACAAGGGTGAGCATGGGCGACCGCCTCTGCCGGTGGAACGCCGGACGCGTCCCCTCGGCAGATGATTCGGACCCCTCACCCCGATGGATGGGTGCTCGCCGCGCTTGCGAAGGACCGCGCACGGCCGTCGGGCGGTTGCGGGCGTGTGCCCCGGTGCGGCGTTACGCCCCGGCGGCCCGGGACCCCGTTCTGGCTTCGAAGGGGTACCGGGCCGCCGGGCGGGGACAGCAGCAGGAAGGGGTGGCTACCGAGGCATCAGCACGGTGTCGACGATGTGGACGGTGGCGTTGGAGGTGCTGACGTTGCCGCAGACCACGTTCGCGGTGTCGTTGACCTTGTAGGACTTGCCGGACCCACTGGTGGTGACCACGCCCTTCTGGAGGGTCTCGAAGGAGCCGTTCTCCAGCTGCTCCGGCGTCAGGTTCCGTCCGACGACGTGGTAGATCAGGATGTCGGTGAGCGCCTTCTTGTCGGCGAGGACCTTGTCGAGATCGGCCTTCGGGATCTTCGCGAAGGCGTCGTTCGTCGGGGCGAACACGGTGATGCCCTCGGCCTTGTTGAGGGTGTCCACCAAGCCGGCCTGCTTGACCGCTGCGACCAGGGTGGACAGGGCCGGGTTGTTGGAGGCGGCGGTGGCGACGGGGTCCTTGGCCATGCCGTCGAAGCTGCCCGCACCTTCCTTCGGGACACCGGCGCAGGCGGACCCGAACGGCTGACCGGAGGCCGTCGCGTCACTCACTGGTGCCTTGTCGGCCGCCTCGTCGGAGGCCGGGGTCGCAGCGGCCTTGGTGTCCTTCCCGGAGCCGGAGTCGGAGCAGGCGACAAGCGCGAGGGGCAGGACAACGGCCGCGGCGAGAGCGGTCGCAGCACGGCGGGTACGCAGACGGTTCATGATCAGGATCTCCTGTGGCAGAACGAAGGGTGGGTGTCCCGGCTGGTGGGGGAAGGTCGGCTGGTCGCTCCGTGGCGGGCGGGCTGCACCACGAGAACGACAGGGGGTTGCGGCTCATGGGCCGATACCGCCGAAGGTGGCGAGGGGGACCCCTCTGGTGCTGGTAGTGCTTGTGGTGCCAGTGGTGCGGGGACGGGGGCGCGGGAGGCTTCATGTCCGGTGTTCGCAGCCACCGGGCTACCGGATGGGTCTGTCATCCGTTCCGGTGACCCAGGAGCGGCCCCAGCCGTGCCAGGCCGCCGCTTCACGTGGCGTGCCCACCAGAGAGCGCACTGCCGATCCCTGCGCTCCCGGGTCGGCCACCACCAGCGAACCGCCCGCGGGGCGCCGGCGGCCACCCCTGTCGCGACGCTCCCGCACCATGACACGTACCTCCCGGACATGGAACACCGGTCTCGGAAGCCCCGACCAGCCGGTGAGTGACCCGGCACCACACCCGCCGCCCTCTCGACCCTGCTCCGTCACCTCCGGCTCCCGGACGGCTCAAGGCAGCCGGGACGCGCCGAAGGAAGCAACCAGCACCGCACCGATGACACGAACCCGCCCACCCATCCGGAGCCCGCCCCGCTCCGAACACGTAACAGGAGACCACCGCACCACGCGACCGTCGGTTCGAGACGAGCCCCGTCGGCCGCATGCCTGTCAGTGAAGGACAACGCCATGCCATGGACACCCCGGCCGAGGGCGGCCGGCACCGGCTTCCGCCTCACCCGGCCGCCGCAGCCGGAGCCCGCCCGGTGAGCCGGCCGCTCCCCACCACCCCCGCCGGACACACTGCCGCACCCGACCTCGCCACCCTCATGGAGCAGACCGCGCGGGGCGACAAGGAAGCCTTCTCCGCCCTCTACGACGCTCTCTCCCCCCTGGTCTTCGGGATCGTGGTCAAGGTGGTACGCGACCGCGCCCAGTCGGAGGAAGTCGCCCAGGAAGTCATGATCGACCTGTGGCGGCGGGCCGCCCACTACCAGCCGGGTGCCGGCAGCGTCACCACCTGGACGGCGACCATCGCCCACCGCCGCGCGGTGGACCGGGTCCGCTCCGCCCAGGCCGCCGCCGACCGCGAACAGGCCCGGGCCGCCCGTGAACACACCACCGCGTTCGACGAAGTCGCCGAACAGGTCGAGACCCGCCTCGACAGCGAACAGGTACGCCGCTGCCTCCGCGGCCTGACCGAACTCCAGAACCAGGCCGTCACCCTCGCCTACTACCGGGGGCTGACCTACCGAGAAGTGGCCGAGACACTCCGCACACCGCTTCCCACGATCAAGACACGCATGCGCGACGGCCTCATCCGGCTCCGCGACTGCATGGGGGTGACCACATGAAACAGCCCACGTCCGACATCCACACCCTCGCGGCCGCCCACGCCCTCAACGCCCTCGACGGCACCGACCGTGAGGAGTTCACCCACCACCTGCGCCAGTGCGAGGCGTGCCGGCAGGACGTCGCCGAGTTCGAGGCCACAGCCGCCCGCCTCGCCACCGCGGTCGCCCAGCAGCCTCCGCCGGACATGAAACAGCAGACCATGACCGCCATCGACGGCATCCGCCAGCAACCCCCGCACACCGCCGCACCGAGAACGGGATTCCGCAAGCGTCGCCGCATCGCCGTCCCCCTCGCCCTGGCCGCAAGTGTCGCCGCAGCGGCGTCCTTCGCCGGACTCGCCGCCTGGCAGCACCACACCAGCCAGGAACACCGGCAACACGCCGCCCGGACCCAACAGCAGCTCGACGACATCAGCAGCGTCCTCGCCGCGCCCGACACCCGCACCGTCCACGGCAAGAGCAGCAACGGAGCCCTCACCACGGTGGCGGTCTCCACCAGCCGGAACAAGGCCGTCTTCACCGCCACCGGCCTGCCCCAACCCGCCGCCGGCACGACCTACCAACTCTGGCTCGCCCACCAGGGCACCATGCGCCCCGCCGGATTCATCCACCACAACGGCACCGTCCTTCTCCACGGCGACCCCGCCCGTGCCTCCGCTCTCGGACTCACCGTCGAACCCTCCCGCGGCTCGCCCCGGCCCACCACTTCCCCCCTTCTCCTCATGGCCCTCCCCACCTGACACCCCAACAGTCAACTCCGGCCCCACCCGAACCGCCCGTCGGCAGCACGGTCACCGCGGTCCCGCACAGGCGTGCCCCCGGGTGGACGGGGCGCAGGTAGGGGCGCATCAGCCCGGTCCGGCCCATCGCCTCGTGGATCGTCGCGACGCCGAACGTCGACAGCGCGGCGACGGCCTCGGGATCGGCACGGCGGATCGAGGTGCGGACGACACCGATCTCGGTGTGCTCCATGCGTTCTCCCCCTGGGTTCAGTGGCCGGTCGGGGCGAGCCGGGCGGCGAGCCGAGGGAACACGCGCAGCGCGTTGCCGCCGTAGACGGCGGCGCGTTCCGCGTCGGTGAGGTTCGAGGTGGCCTCGACGTACCGCCTGGTGTCGTCGAAGTGGTGACCGGTGCGCGGGTCGACGCCGCGGACCGCGCCGATCATCTCGCTGGCGAACAGGACGGACCGGCTGGGGATCACGCTGGTGAGCAGGTCGATCCCGGGCTGGTGATACACGCAGGTGTCGAAGGAGACGTTGTCGAGCAGCGTCTCGGGGTCCGGCCGGCCCAGGGCCATCGCCAGGCCGCGGAACCGGCCCCAGTGGTAGGGCACCGCGCCGCCGCCGTGCGGGATCACCAGCCGAAGGGTGGGGAAGTCGTCGAACAACCGGCCCTGGACCAGCTGCATGAACGCCGTGGTGTCGGCGTTGAGGTAATGGGCCCCGGTGGTGTGGAAGGCCGGGTTGCACGACGTACTGACGTGGACCATGGCGGGCACGTCGTACTCGACCATCGCCTCGTAGAGCGGGTACCAGCTGCGGTCGGTCAGCGCCGGCGCGGTCCAGTGGCCGCCCGACGGATCGGGGTTGAGGTTGATCGCCACCGCGCCCAGCTCCTCCACCGCACGACGCAACTCGGGCAGACAGCTCGCGGGGTCGACACCCGGCGACTGCGGCAGCATCGCCCCCACCGCGAACCGGTCCGGGTAGAGCGTGCCGACCCGATGCACCAGGTCGTTGCAGAGTCGCGCCCACACCGAGGAGACCTCGAAGTCGCCGAGGTGGTGGGCCATGAAGCTGGCCCGCGGGGAGAAGACCGTCAGGTCGACGCCGCGTTCGTCCATGAGCCGCAGCTGGTTGCCCTCGACCGCCCGGCGCAGGTCGTCGTCGGTGATGACCGGACCGTCGGGGTCGGGCGCGCCCTTCGGGGTACCGGCCGCAGCCACCTGCCTTTCCCGCCACCGGGCCAGCTGCGGCGGGGCGGTGGTGAAGTGTCCGTGACAGTCGATGACCACGGGCCCGTCCGTCCTCGGTGTTTCCGTCAGGCGGAAGTCGACGCGAAGATCAGACCGTTGCGCGGGCGCGCCGTCCCGGTTCGTCGGGGGTCCCGCCGACGGGCTTCAGGAGCGGTCCGCGCGGCCCGCCTGCACGGCTGGCGCTCCCCGCCGTGACGGCGAGCCCCGGTGCCGCGCCGACCGGCCCGGTCCGGCGGCCACCGGTGGACGCGGGGCGGATCGACGGGGCCGCTGTCGGCCTGCGGATGCTCGCCGCTCGCGGTCTTCGAGTCCTCGCGCCGTTGCACAGTGGCCGGAAAGTGCGTGTTCTGCCTCACACCCCGAATGTTGATCAAGGTTCTACCTGCGGCGTTCCGCGATGCGGACCGAACCGTTGATCCGATGCGGCCATCACCTCACAGTGATCCCGGGACGCAGCGTAAATGTCGGACTCGGCTGCTTGCCCGACCTTCGGTGGTTCTCGCGTCATATCTCCCTTTCTTGTGAGGACAGCGTGCAAAGAAACAAGGGTGCCGCGACAGGATTGTTCGTGGGCACGGACGTCGGTGGGACCTTCACCGACCTCGTGGTCCTACAGGACGGCCGCGCGCCACGGCTCTACAAGTCACCGACCACTCCAGACGACCGTTCGGAAGGGGTCATCGCCGCCCTGCGGCTGGCGGCCGAGTCCTACGGCAGGGACCTGCCGTCCTTCTGCGCGGACATCGTCTACTTCGCCCACGGCACCACGGCCGCGACGAACGCCCTGATCGAGCGCAAGGGCGCCCCGACGGCCCTGCTCACCACCCGCGGGTTCACCGACACGATGCTGATCCAGCGTTCGATGACCTCCTGGGTGGGCATGGGGGCCGCGACCGGTCACTACAGCCGCCGCCGCAACCCCGGACAGATCGTCCCCCGGTCCCGGCTCGCTGCCGTGACGGAGCGCATCGACTCCTCGGGCGTGCAGGTCGTCGCGCTCGACGAGCAGGAGGTCCGGGCGACGCTGCGCCGACTGCGCGAGGACGGCGTCGAGGCGCTCGCGGTGTCGCTCCTGTGGTCCTTCGTCAACGGGGAGCACGAAGCGGCGGTGGCCCGGATCGTGCAGGAGGAGTGGCCCGAGGCGTACCTGACGCTCTCGCACGAGGTCGCCCCCGTCATCGGGGAGTACGAACGCTCGGCGACCACCGTCGTCAACAGCTACCTCGGTCCGGTGATCCGCGACTACGTCGCCAATCTGGAGGACCGGCTGCGGGGTTCCGGGTTCACCGGAGACTTCTCGATCATGGACTCCGGCGGTGGCGTCATGCGCGCCGAGGACGCCGCACGGCGCTCCGCGTCGATGCTGACCTCCGGCCCGGCCGGCGGGGTGCTGGCGTCGACCGCCCTCGCGCGTCGACTGGGCCACCCCCATGTGATCACCTCCGACATGGGCGGGACCAGCTTCGACGTCGGCCTGATCATCGACGGGGAGCCGGTCGTCGAACGCGTCAGCGAGGTCGGCGACCTCCATCTGGCCCTGCCCCGCATCAAGGTGACAGCGATCGGCGCGGGCGGCGGCTCCATCGCGGGAGTCGACGAGTCCGGGGTCCTCGTCGTCGGACCCGAGAGCGCCGGATCGGTGCCGGGCCCCGCCTGCTACGCCCGGGGCGGCGACCGTCCCACCGTCACCGACGCCGATGTGGTCCTCGGCGTCATCGACCCCTCCCGCTTCCTCGGCGGCCGGATGCCGCTGGACCGGTCACTGGCGGAGAAGGCCATCCGCGAGCACGTCGCCGACCCGCTCGGCCTCACCGTGGAGGAGGCCGCGGCCGGCATCAAGCGCGTCGCCGACAACCAGATGGCCGACCTGCTGCGCAAGGTCACCGTCGAACAGGGACACGACCCGCGTGACTTCGTCGTCTACGCGTACGGCGGCGCCGGGCCGACCCACGCCTACGCGTACACCGAGGCGGCCGGCATCGCGACGCTCGTCGTGCCGCCCACCTCCACCGTCCACTCCGCCTACGGCACGGTCACCTCCGACCGCTACCGCGCCGTGCAGACCACCGAGGTCCACCGCACCCCGCCCGGGGCGAGCGACCCCGCGGCCCACCTGGACGCGGAACGCATCGGCCGGACCCTCGACGAGTTGGCCGCCCGCTGCCGCGAGGACCTCGACGGGGACCCGCGCACCCGGCTCAGCCGCATCGCCTACCTGAAGTTCCGTCGGCAGTCCCACGAACTGCCCGTCGCGGTGCCCGTGGGCGAGGTCACCACGGAGGTCCTGCGGGACCTGATCGACGAGTTCCGGACCGTCTACGAACGCATCTACGGCGCCGGAACCGCCCTGCTGGGCGCCGGTGTCGAGCTCCACACCCTGCGCGTCGAAGGCCGGGTCAGCGTCACCGAGGTCACCGAGGGCGACTACCCCGGCACCCGGGACGTCGAGGCGGCCAGGATCTGCGAGCGCGACGTCCACTTCCCCGGCGCCGGACGCGTTCCCACCGGTGTCTACCGCGGCGAGGACCTGGGAGCGGGAGCGGCCCTGCGGGGCCCGGCGATCCTGGAGTTCGCCGGCACCACCGTGGTGATCGGCCCCTCGCAGTCGCTCACCGTCGACCGCCACAGCAACCTCGTCATCGACTGCAAGGGGGACGCGTGACCGCCATCGACACGCCCACCACGCCCATCGACCCCGTCACCTTCGAGGTCATCCGCCATCGACTGTTGGCCATCACCGACGAGCAGGGCGCGACGCTCGCCGCCATCTCCGGCTCCACGCACGTCGTCGAGGCCAGCGACTACAACGTCGGCCTCTACCTCCCCGACGGCTCCGTGGCGGCGATGGGCCGCACCATCCTCTCCCACTCCTCGTCCATGGCCGCCATCACCCGCTCCGTCATCGACGACTGCACCGAGGACCCCGGCATCAACCCCGGCGACATGTTCATCGTCAACGACCCCTGGAAGGGCACGGTCCACGCCCAGGACGTCGGACTCATCGCGCCGATCTTCCACGAGGGCGAACTCCTGGCCTGGACCGGCGCCATGTGCCACATGGTCGACGTCGGCGGCATGACCCCCGGCAGCTTCTGCGTCGACGCGACCGACTCGTACCAGGAGGGCCTCCAGATGCCGCCGACCAAACTGGTCGACGGCGGACGGGTGCGCACCGACGTGTGGAACCTGATCCTCGCCCACACCCGCATGGCGCCCACCGTCAACCTCGACCTACGGGCCCTGATCGGCGCCAACAACACGGCCGTCCGCGCCATGACCGCGCTCGCCGAGAAGTACGGCGCCGACACCGTCCGCACGGTGATGGGCAACCTCATCACCCTCTCCGAGCGGCGGCTGCGCAACCGGCTGGCCAAACTACCGGACGCCCGGGTGCACTCCCGCGCGTTCCTGGACAACGACGGCGGCCTGGCCCAGTCCACCGAGGACGCCGTCTACGAAGTCGACCTGGTGCTCACCAAACGGGGCGAGACCCTGGAGTTCGACTTCTCCGCCTCGTCGCCCCAGGCCAAGGGCTACGTCAACTGCGCCCGCTCCGGCATGATGGCCGGCATCGCCGCGGCCCTGCTGCCGACCCTGGCGTTCGACGCACCGTGGAACGAGGGACTGTTCAGGCCCGTCGACGTCATCTGCCCCGAGGGACTCATCTGCAACGCCTCCCGCCCGGCCGCCGTCAGCGGCGGCGCGCTGGAGGCCGGCTGGCTGGTCGAGATGACCGCCGTCGAATGCCTGTCCAAGCTCGCCGCCTGTTCCGACGAACTGCTCTCCGAGGCCCAGGCCGTCCCGGCCGGCGGACCCGACAAGTTCGTGCTCACCGGAACGGGCGAGAACGGAGCCCGCCAGACGTACGTGATCATGGACTGTCTGGCCACCGGCGGCGGCGCCTACGCCCACCGCGACGGCGCCTGGACCCAGGGCCAGCACAACATCGAACGGCAGCGCATCTCCAACATCGAAGCGGTGGAGATGGACTCCCCGCTGCTGTACGTGTGGCGCGGCCTGGTCGCCGACTCCGGCGGAGCCGGTCGCCGCCGCGGCGGCATGAGCATGGGAGCCGTCTACACCGTCCGCGGCGGCAGGGACGTCACCGCGTTGAACTCGGCACACGGCTGGACGGTGCCCAACTCGACCGGGATCTTCGGCGGATACCCCGGTGCACAGAACACCCGGACCGTCCTGCACGACAGCGATCTGGCCGACCGGTTCGCCACGGGCCGCATCCCCGAGGTCGAGGAACTGTCGGGCACCCGGCCCGACATGCGCGGCCGGCAGGGCCTCTACCACCTGGACGACCACGACGTCCTCGCCACCGTCCCACAGGCGGGCGGTGGCTGGGGCGACCCGCTGGAGCGCCCCGCCGAGGAGATACAGGCCGACCTCGACTTCGGGGCGGTCACCCCCGGTGCCGCGCAGCGGATCTACCGGGCGGTGCTCGGCGAGGACGGCCGGGTGGACCCGGAGGCGACCGCCCGGCAGCGCGAGCAGATCCGCGCGGAGCGCACGTCCTGGCCGGTCGCGCGCCCCCAGCCCCGGGTCCCGGACGGGCCCGCCACCCGGGTCCACCCCCTCGGCGACGTCCTGAGCGTCGTGGAGATCGCCGGCAGCCGCTTCACCGCCTGCGCCTGCTCCCGGGTGCTCGCCCCGGCCGACGAACCCTGGCGACCGTACGCGGCGTTCCGGGCCACCGGCGACATCCACGCGTTGAGCCATGCCACCCGGCTGGACGAGGACCTGGAGCTGCGGCAGTACGCCTGCCCCGGCTGCGGGCTGCTGCACTCCACCGACGTCGTGCGGCGGGGCGCCCCGCACCCCGACGACGTCCGGCTGACCGCGGGCGCGGGAGGCGAGCGCTGATGGGACGCGTCGTCCTGGCCGCCGCCACCTCACACGTCGGCGCGATCGTGAAGAACCCGGACGCCGACCCCGAACGCTCGTCGGTGCTGCACGCCGCGTGGCAGCGGCTCGACCGCGAGATCGCCGAGGCGGAACTCGACGCGGTCGTCGTCGTCGCCACCGACCACTACGAGACGTTCGGCCTGGAGAACTACCCGGCGTTCTGCATCGGGCTCGCCGAAGAACACCGGGGCTGGGCCGAGTTCGGCAACCCCGGCGGAACGGTGCCCGGTAGGCCCGTGGTTGCCGAGTACCTCCTCAAGGGGCTCACCGAGCGGGGCTTCGAGGTGTCCCGCTCCCACACCATGGACCTGGACCACAGCTTCATGGTGCCGCTGACCAAGCTCCCCTCGGCCGCAGCCGCCGGTGTCGTCCCGCTCTTCGTCAACTGCAACACGGAGCCGCTGCCGGCACTGGCACGCTGCCTGGAGTTGGGAAGGGCGATCGCCGCGGCGGCCGGTGACCTGCCCAAGGACGCCCGGATCGGTGTCCTCGGTACCGGCGGCCTCTCCCACTGGGTGGGCCTGCCCCGGTTCGGCGAGATCAACGAGGACTTCGACCACGACTTCCTCGCCCTCCTCACCGAGGGGCGGGCGGACGGAGCGGCCTCCTGGAGCGACGAGCGGATCCAGGACGAGGCGGGCAACGGAGCACTGGAGGTCCGGACCTGGCTGATCGCCGCGGCCGCCGCCGGCGGCGCTGCCCGGGTCCTCGCCTACGAGCCCATGCCCTCCTGGACCGTCGGCATCGGCATCTGCGCCTTCGATGTCGAGGAGGCGCCGTGAGCATCGTCGGCCTCAACCGGCTCGCCCGCGAACTGGAGCACACACCCGGCCTGTTGGACCGGTTCCGCGAAGCCCCGCAGTCGGTGCTCCGCGCGTACCACCTGAGCGAGGACGAGAAGCGGGCGGTGTGCCACACCGATGCCACCTGGCTGCTCGCCCACGGAATGAACCCGGTGGCCCTGCGCAACCTCATGGTCGTCCTGGGCATCGCCCACCACGCGATGTACCCGGCACGACGGACGGGGGCCTGAAGTGACGACCGTGCCCAAAGGAACGGCCACCGCCGGGTCCGCGCTCGAACTCCGCAAGGTCAGCAAGTCCTTCGGCGGGGCGCACGCCCTGCGGGAAGTGGACTTCACCCTTCGCCCCGGCGAGGTGCACGCCCTCGCCGGCATGAACGGCGCCGGCAAGTCGACGCTGGTCGAGGTCGTCTGCGGGGCGCTGTCCCCGGACAGCGGTGAGATCCTGGTGGGCGGCGAGAGCAGCCCGTCGCTCACCCCCCGCAGGGCGCGAGCCCTCGGCGTGAGCATCGTGCACCAGCGGCGCACCCTGGTGCACCAGCTGACGGTGGCGGAGAACCTGCTGCTCGGCAGGCTCCCCCGGGCCAAGGGCCGGGTGGACTGGGCCGAGGTACGGGCGGAGGCGGCCAGAGCCCTGGACGACCTGGGCGTCGAGGTGCCCGTGCGGGCCGCCGTCGGTGACCTCACCCCCGCCCAGCAGACGCTCGTCGAGATCGCACGGGAAGTGCACGTCGGCGGGAACGTCCTCATCCTGGACGAACCGACCGCCGCCCTCGGCGGCGCGGACGCCGCCCGCATCCACGACCTGGTCCGTCGACTGAGGTCCCGGGGCACGGCCGTCGTCTACATCTCCCACCACCTGGACGAGGTCCTGGCACTGGCCGACCGGATCACGGTGATGCGGGACGGCCGGACCGCGCTGACCGAGGCGGTCGAGAACGTGGACCTCCCCGCCCTGGTCCGGGCCATGGTGGGCGACCGCCTGGTCGCCGAACCGGCCGCCCGGAAGAGGGACTTCGGCGCACCCGCCCTCGAACTGGACGGACTCGGCGGAGCCCGGCTGCGGGACTTCGACCTCACCATCCGCGCCGGCGAGATCGTGGCCGTGCTCGGCCCGGCCGGGGACGCCCAACGCGAACTCTTCCCGCTGCTCAGCGGGGTGCGGCAGCCCTCGTCCGGAACCGTCGACGTGGGCGGGACCCGGATACGGGCCGGTAGCGTCCGGGCATCGCTGTCGGCGGGGCTGCGCTGCGTCACCGGGGACCGGCTGCTGCACGGACTGGTCCCCGGCCTCAGCGTCGACGAGAACCTGGCGCTGGCCGACCGGGGCATGAACCGGCCCTGGCTGGTGCGCTGGGCGGCACTGCACCGCAAGGCCACCGACACCCGCCGACGCTACGGGGTCGTCACCCTGTCGGCCGACCCCGCCGTCGACTCCCTGTCCGGCGGCAACCAGCAGAAGGTGCTGCTGGCGAAGTGGCTCGACACCGAGCCGACCGTGTGCCTGCTGGAGGAACCCACCAGCGGCGTGGACGTGGCGGCCAAGGCCGACATCCACCAGTTGGTCGACGCACTCGCCGACCGCGGCGCCGCCGTACTCCTGACCTCGGCGGACGTCGACGAGGTCAGCCGACTGGCCGACCGCGTGGTCGTCGTCCGCGGCGGACGCGCCGTGGCCCGACTGAACCGGGACGAGTGGTCCCGCGACGATCTCGTCTCGCTCACCGTAGGAGGACACGTCTCATGAGCGCCGCATCCGCCTTCCGCGACCGGACCGGACTGAGCCTGCCGCCCGGTGTCGCCCGACACGTCGGACTCCTCAGCGTCCTGCTGTTGATCGGGCTGTTCACCTCCCTCAACAGCGAGGTCTTCCTGACCACGCCCAACCTGGTCAACGTCTCGCAGCAGGTCGCGGTCGTCGCCGTGCTGGCGGCCGGGCTGACCCTGCTGATGACCGCGGGCGGCATCGACTTCTCCCTCGGGGCGATCGCAGCCGTCTCCCACGCCGTGGTCGCCAAGCTCATCCAGGGCGGCATGAACGAGTGGGTCGCGGTCCTGGTCGCCCTCGCCCTGGGCACCGCCATCGGCCTGGTCAACGGGGGTGTCGTCACGGTGTTCTCCGTCGCCCCGTTCGTGGCGACCCTGGCCTCCTCGACCATCCTCACCGGGGTCGCCCTGCTGCTGCTCGACGGCATGAGCGTCAGCATCGGCGACCACCTCGACGTCCTCGGCTTCGGTGAGCTCTTCGGGGCGATCCCCTCCCTGGTCGTCCTCGCCGTCCTGGTGTGCCTGGTGGTGGGGCTGCTGATGCGGTGGTCCGCGTTCGGCCGCAACGCCTTCGCCATCGGGGGCAACGAGAGCGCCGCACGGCTCTCCGGCATCCCGGTGGTCCGCAGCAAGCTGCTCCTGTACGCGCTCGGCGGATTCCTCGCCGCGCTCGGCGGCGTCATGCTCGTCGCCCGGCTCGGCGCGGCCAGCCCCGGTACGGGGGGCCTGCCGCTGGAGCTCACCGTGGTCGCCGCCGTCGTCATCGGCGGCACCTCCCTGCACGGCGGCAGCGGAACCCTCGTCGGCACGGTCCTGGGCGTCCTGCTGCTCGGCCTGGTCGCCAACTCGCTCAATCTCCTCCAGATCGACCCCGTCTTCCAGGACATCGCCGTCGGCACCGTCCTGATGATCGCCGCGATCGTGAACCACCAGCGCGGTCGCCGCACCTGAGCCCCCCTTCGTTCCCCCCGGTGAAAGGAAACGTCATGAGCCGCACCACCACCCGACGCCTCACCGCACCACTGGCCCTCACCGCAGCCCTCGGACTGCTGGTCGGAGCCTGCTCCGTGGACAAGGGCCAGAGCAAGGACGCCGCTCCCGTCGACCGGAGCAAGAAGCTCACGATCGGCTTCGTCAACGGGAACAACATCGAGTTCCACACCTGTCTGCTCAGATCGATGCAGGCGCGCGCCAAGGACAAGGTGGAACTGCTCACCGCCAACTCCGCGATGGACCCGGCGAAGGAGCTCTCCAACATCGACGACATGATCGCCAAGCGGGTCGACGTGATCGTCGTGCAGACCGTCAACATGGACGCCCTGGAGGGCGGCATCGCCCGGGCCAACCGGGCGAACATCCCCATCTTCCTCACCTCCGTCGCCGCCGTGGACCAGTCCAAGATCCTCGGTGCCGTGGTCACCGACGTCGCGGGCGTGGGCAAGCAGCTCGGCACATGGCTCGGCGAGGACAGCAAGGGCGAGTCCGTCGAGGTGGGCGTCATCGGCGGTGCCCCCGGTGCGGCGGCCGACCTGATGGACGCCGCCTTCAAGAAGGCGCTGCCGAAGCAGGCGCGCGTCGTCTTCGACCAGCCCGCGTTCTGGCAGCGGGCCAAGGCACAGGACGTGGCCGAGAACATGCTCCAGGCCCGCCCCGGGGTCCAGTACGTCTTCGTCCACAACGAGGACATGGCCATCGGCGTCCTCGCCGCGCTCAAGGCCGCCGAGCGCCACGACGTCAAGGTCATCACCAACGGCGGCAGCCCGGAGGGCACCGAGGGCATCCGCACCGGGGAGATCGCCGCGACCGTCAGCAACACCCCGAGGTCCGTCGGCGAGATGGCGATCGACAACGTGGTGGGGCTCATGCACCAGGAGGAAGGGGTACAAAAGATCTCCACCGTGCCGAACCTGCTGGTCACCAAGGCCAACGTCAGCGAGGCACCCCCCTACTGCGCGTGAGGCGGTATCTCCGATGGCACACCACGACAACGGTCCGCGCCGCCGCGGCGTCCAGTCGGTCGACCGGGCGTTGGACATCCTCAGCGCCCTGAGCGCGGCCTACCCCCGCCTCCAGCTCTCCGAGCTCGCCGAGGTCGCCGGGCTGCCCAAGACCAGCGCCCACCGCATCGCGGTGACCCTGGTGGGGCGCGGGTTCCTGCGCCAGGAGGAGGACGGGGCCTACGTACTGGGCACCCGGCTGCTGGAACTGGGCAGCCTGGTGTCGACCACGACGGCCCTCGCCCACCTCACCCAGGGCGTGGCCGAGGAACTGGCACGTGCCACCGGGGAGACCGTACTGATCGCCGAGGTCGACTGGCGGGACCGATCGCTGATCATCACCGGCCGGCGCGAAGTGGGACACGCCCCCGACGCCCTGTCCTCGATCGGCCAGCGTTCGGTCCTCGCCAACGGCTGCATCAGCGGCGCGATCCTCAGCGCCCTGCCCCCGGACGAGGCCAGGAGGATCGTCCCGCAACTGCGGCTCGCCCGGCGCACCCCCCTCAGCATCACCGACCCCGGAGCGCTCCTCCAGGAGATCGAGGCCAGCCGCTCCCGGGGCTTCGCGATAGAGATCGACCAGTTCATCGAGGGCATCGCGGGAGTGGCGGTCCCCGTCCTCGTCGCGGGCCGTCCCGCGGGAGCCGTCGCCGTCTGCGGCCCCACCGTCCGGATGCCCCGCCGCCGCCTGGAGAGCATCGCCGCCCTGACGCAGGAACTGCGGGGCCGGGCGGCCCGCCCGCCGGCCCCGCCCAGGGCCGGAACCTGACAGCACACAAGGAGAGACCATGGTTGCAATCACCGCGGACTGGGTGACCTTCCCCAGCGGCGGCGTCGAGATCCGCGGCTACCTGGCCCTGCCGACCGGGGGCGCCCACCGCCCGCCGGCAGTGATCATGGCGCACGAGAACCTCGGCGTCATCCCCCACCGGCAGCGCGTCACCGAGCAACTCGCCGCCGAGGGCTACGCCGTCCTGACCGTCGACCTCTTCAGCCGGATCGGAGGCCAACCGCCCCAGGACTACACCACCCAGGAGGAACGGCGGGCCAAGGCGTTCCTGGCCGCCCGCGACGAGCAGGCCGTTCCCGACCTGGAGGCCGGACTCGACCACCTCGCCGCCCGCGGCGACGTCGACACCGACCGCGCCGCCGTCGTCGGCTTCTGCCTCGGGGGAGGGCTCGCCCTCGTCTGGGCCGCGGAGTCGGACCGGCTGTCGTGCGCGGTACCGCTGTACGGCATCCCCGAACTCCCCGCCGCCTACAGCCCGACCGGCGCCGTCCGCTCCCGCATCGACATCGCCGACCGGGTGCGCTGCCCGGTCCAGGCCCACTTCGGCGGCGCCGACTCGGTCATCCCGCTCGACCAGGTCGAACGGCTCGGCGAGGCCCTCGGCCACAGCGACCATCCGACCGAGGTCCATGTGTACGAGGGCGCCGGTCACGCCTACCACGACGACACCCATCCCAACCACGATCCACAGGCCGCCCGGCTCACCTGGGAGCGGACCCTCGACTTCCTGCGGAAGCACCTGTGAGCCTGTGGACCGACCTGCTCGGAGCCCAGGTCGAGCACGTCGACGCGGACGGAACGCCCACCCGTGCGGTGTCCCTGGGCACGGGACCGGCCGTGCTCTTCCTCCACGGCCGCGGCGGGCACCTCGAAACCTTCGCCCGCAACCTGGCCGCTGTCGCCGCACAGGGCCGCCGGGCGATCGCCGTCGACCTGCTCGGCCACGGCCTGACCGGCCGCAGCACCGAGGGGCGGTACACCGTCCGCGAACTCGCCGACCACGTACGGGCCGTGCTGGACGCGTTCGACCTCGCCCAGGCCGATCTGGTCGGCCAGTCGCTCGGCGGCTGGGTCGCCGCGCTCACCGCACTGGAGGCCCCGGGCCGGGTCCGCAGGCTCGCCCTGATCGAGCCCGCCGGGCTCCAGTCGGAGGTCGAACGGCTGTCGGACGACGCGGTGCGGGCGGCCTACCGGCGGGGAGGCCGGGCCTACGAGGAACCGACGGCCGACGCCGTCCGGGCCCGGCTCGGCGGTCTGCTCGCCGATCCGACGACCGTGGACGAGGAACTCGTCGAGCTGCGGACCAGCCTCTACGGGCCGCCCGCGGCCCGCGACGTCCACCGCCGGGTGCGCGCGGCGGACAACACGCCCTGGCTGCTCACCGAGGAGCGGTTGGCGCACCTGAGCGTCCCCACCCTGTTCCTCCGCGGCGAGTCGGGACACACCCCGCCTGACGTCGTCGAGGCCGCCGCCCGTGCGGTGCCCGACGCGGTCGTCGTCACCGTGCCCGGCGCCAAACAGTGGCCCCAGTTCGAACGACCCCGGCAGGTCAACGAACTCCTCAACCGATTCCTGGCAGAAGGAAGTACCGATGTCGTTCTGGACTGATTCACTGGGCGCGGAGGTCCGATTCCGCGAGGCCGCCGGCTGGCGCACCCGCTCCATCGAAGCCGGCGAGGGACACCCCGTCGTCCTGATGGGCGGGCTGACCGGCCACGCGGAGGGCTTCCTGCGCAACGTCGTCCCGCTCGCCGAGCGCGGACTCAGGGTGTACGCCCTCGACGCCGTCGGGCACGGACTGAGCGCCCGGCCCACCGACGTCACCTACCACGCGCCGCTGTTCACCGAACACCTCATCGGCTTCCTCGACGCGATAGGCGCCGAACGCGCCCATCTCGTGGGCCAGTCGTTGGGGGGATGGACGGCCCTGCACACCGCACTGCACCACCCCGGCCGGGTGGGCCGGGTCGTCTCCGTCACCGGGGCGGGCCTGCTGCTGTCGGACCGGGGGAGCAAGGAGGAGAGCGAGCAGGTCCACGCCCGGGTCAAGGCGGTCACGGCGAAGGCGGCGGCGGCGCCGACCCGGGAGAGCGTCCGGGCGCGGCTGGAATGGCTCATGGTCGACCCGGCCGTGGTGACCGACGAACTCGTGGAGTGCCGCTACCGCTACTACACCCTGCCGGGCACCCAGGAGGCACAGGCCAAGCTGGTCGCCGAGCAGCCCGGCGAGGAGAACCGGGCGCACATGCTGGACGAGGCGGCACTGGCACGGATCGAGGCCGAGACGCTGGTGGTCTGGACCGACCACAATCCGACCACGCCCGCAGAGGTGGGGCGCCGGGCGTCCGAGATCCTGCCGAACGCGCGCTTCGACATGATCACCGGCGCCGGCCACTGGCCGATGTTCGAGCAGCCCGGGCAGTTCAACCGGATCGTCGGGGACTTCCTCGCCGGGGACGCGGGATGACGCCCGCCGAGGAGGTCGCCCTCGGCTGCCGGGTCCTGGCCGCGCACGGCAACGCCGACCTGGTGTGGGGGCACCTGTCCCGGCGCGATCCGGGCGGGACGGACCTGTGGCTGAAGGCCGCCGGGTACGGCATGGAGGAGATCACCGCCGACCGGGTCGTCCGCATCGACCACGAGGGGCGGCCGACGGGCGGCGAGGGCCGCGTCCACCTGGAACACCCCATCCACACCGCGATCATGGCGGCCCGCCCCGATGTGGGGGCGGTCGTCCACAGCCACGGCGAGGCGGCGGTCGCGTTCGCCGCCACGGGCCTGCCGTTGCGACCGGTGGGTCACGAGGCAACCCTCTTCTGGCCGCCCGACATCGCGCGCTTCAGCGAGACGGGCGACCTCGTCGACACCCCCGAACGCGGTGCGGCCGTCGCGGCGGCGCTCGGCGACCGCAACGCCCTGCTCCTGCACCGGCACGGGCTGGTGACGGCGGGACCCGACGTCCCCACGGCGGTGCTGACGGCGATCTTCCTGGAGAAGGCGTGCCGCATGCAGCTCACCGTCGCGTCCGCCGCACCCCCCGACCCGGCCGGGCACCACGACGACCCCGCCGAGGCGCTGACCAAGCGCGACCGCTGCTACGGCCCCCGCCAACTCGCCGACGCCTGGGCCTACCTGGTGCGCTCGCTGGACGCGCGCGCCTGACGGTCGCCCCACCCCACGCACCCCGCCAGGACCCGGTCGCCCGGGCCGGCCGGGTGCCCCCGACTCGACGCAAAGGACCGCCATGGAGGGAACCAGCATGGACACGCACACCCGGGAGAAGGCCGCGGCCGAACTCCTGGGCGCCTACGCGACGCGGACCCCCGTCCGTCCGCCGTCAGAAGCCCTCCCCGGACTCGGGCCGGCCGACGCCTACGGCATCCAGCGGCTCCAGGTCGAACGGTGGCTCGCCGAAGGCGCCCGGATCAAGGGGCACAAGGTCGGCCTCACCTCGGCGGCCATGCGCCGCCAACTGAAGGTCGACCAGCCGGACTACGGCCACCTCATGGACACCATGTTCCACACCGACTCGGCCCCCATCGACCCCGCCCGTTTCCTCCAACCGAGGATCGAGCCGGAGTTCGCGTTCGTCCTCAAGCGCCCGCTGGAGGGCCCCGGCGTCACCTCGGCCGAGGCGGCGGCGGCGGTCGACTTCGTCCTGCCGGCGCTGGAGATCATCGACTCCCGGATAGCGGACTGGCGGATCACCCTGGTGGACACCGTCGCCGACAACGCCTCCAGCGGCGGGGTGGTCCTCGGCGCCCGCCCCGTCCGCCTCGACGCCGTCGACCTGGCCTCGACCCCCTGCCTGCTCCACCGCAACGGCGTCCTCGCGGACACCGGCGCCGGAGCTGCCGTACTGGGGAACCCCCTGAACGCCCTGGTGTGGCTGGCCAACACGCTGGCGCCCCTGGGCATCGGGTTGGAGCCCGGACACGTCGTCCTCCCCGGCTCCCTCACCGCCGCGCTGCCCGTCGTCGCGGGCGACGTCGTCACCGCGACCTTCGCCGGACTCGGCACGGTCACCGCCGACTTCTCCGAGGAGCACACGTGCTGACCGCCGCGATCGTCGGTCCCGGACACATCGGGACGGACCTGATGGTCAAGCTGCTGCGCAGCGAACTGATCGACCTCCGTTCCGTGGTCGGCGTGGACCCGGACTCCGCCGGACTGGCGCGGGCCCGGGAACTGGGCGTCACCGCGTCCGCCGGGGGCCTGGACTGGCTGTTGGGCCGGGACGAACTGCCCGATCTCGTGTTCGAGGCGACCTCCGCCGGGGCCCACCTCGCGCACGCACCCCGGTACGCCGAGGCCGGCATCCGGGCCATCGACCTCACCCCGGCGGCCACCGGGCCGTTCGTCTGCCCGCCCGTCAACCTCGACGCCCTCGCCGAGGCCCCCAACCTCAACATGATCACCTGTGGCGGCCAGGCGACCGTCCCGATCGTCAGCGCCGTCTCCGCCGTGGTCCCGGTCGCGTACGCGGAGATCGTGGCGTCCATCGCCTCCCGGTCGGCAGGCCCCGGAACCCGCGCCAACATCGACGAGTTCACCGAGACCACGGCGGCGGCGCTGGAAGAGGTCGCAGGCGCGGCCCGCGGCAAGGCGATCATCGTCCTCAACCCCGTCGAGCCGCCCATGATCATGAGGGACACGGTCTACTGCGCGATCCCGGCCGACGCCGACCGCGACGCCGTCACCGAATCCGTGGTGCGCCAGGTGGAGCGCGTGGGGCGCTACGTCCCCGGCTACACCCTGCGCGCCGACCCGCAGTACGACGAGGCCCGGGCCGACTGGGACGGCCACGCCCGGGTCGCGGTCTTCCTCGAAGTCCGCGGCAACGGCGACCACCTGCCCCCCTGGGCCGGCAACCTCGACATCATGACCGCTGCCGCCACCCAGGTCGGAGAAGAACTCGCACGGAAGGGGTCGACCACATGACCACGGCAGCCACCCCGTCACCGGCCCCCGTACGGATCACGGACTCCACCCTGCGCGACGGCAGCCACGCCGTGCACCACCGCTTCACCGTCCCGCAGGTGCGTGCCGTGGTGCGCGCCCTGGACGACGCGGGCGTCACCGTCTTGGAGGTGTCGCACGGCGACGGACTGGGCGGGTCCTCGTTCAACTACGGCTTCTCCGGCACCGACGAACTCACCCTGGTCGCCGCCGCGGCGGACGAGGCCCGCCGGGCCCGGATCGCCGTGCTCCTCCTGCCGGGCGTCGGAACGGTGCGGGCCCTGGAACGGGCCCACGCCGCGGGCGCCCGGGTCGCCCGGATCGCGACCCACTGCACCGAGGCGGACGTCTCGGTCCAGCACTTCGCGGCGGCCCGGAGGCTCGGCATGGAGACCGTGGGCTTCCTGATGCTCTCGCACCGGATCACCCCCGAGGCCCTGGCCCGGCAGGCCCGCATCATGGCCGACGCGGGATGCCAGTGCGTCTACGTCGTGGACTCGGCGGGAGCGTTGCTCCCGAGCCAGGCCCGCGACCGGGTGGCCGCCCTCGTCGCCGAACTGGGCGCGGACGCCGAAGTGGGCATCCACGCGCACCAGAACCTGTCCCTGGGGTTGGCCAACTCGCTCGCCGCCTACGAGGCCGGCGCCCGGCAGATCGACGGGACCCTGTGCGCCCTGGGGGCGGGCGCGGGCAACGCGCCCACCGAGATCCTCGTTCCCGTACTGGAGCGGATGGGCGTGCCCACCGGCGTCGACACCCAGGCGGTGCTGGCCGCCGCGGACGAGGTGGTCCGTCCGTTCGTCGCCCGACTGCCCTGGACGGATCGGGCCGCGATCACCCAGGGATACGCGGGGGTGTACTCCAGCTTCCTGTTGCACGCCGAACGGGCCGCCGCACGCTACCGGGTACCCGCGCACGCGATCCTGCAACGGGTCGGCGAGGCGGGATACGTCGGCGGCCAGGAAGACATGATCATCGATGTCGCGTTGGACCTGGCGGCCGAGCGGGAACGCGACGGGAGCTGAGAACCGGGCCGGTCGCCGCTGCCGGGGGAGCAGCGGCGACCGGGTGCCTCCCCGGACCGGGCCCGCCCCTGGTTCCGCAACGGTTCCGGTCCGTCATCCGTGCCTCCATCGGCTCCGGGCGAGCAACCCCGACGCCTCCACGGCGGGCGGACCACCGGTGCTCCCGGGAGAGCCTGAGGCACTCACCCGGGACGGAGGGTTCGCGCGGTACGTCCGGCGTTGGGTCACCGGGGACCGACGGGCCGGCCGGCGGTCCCCGGCGCCGTGGGACCGGGGCTTCGGAAGCGTCCGCGCACGCGGGACGGCGCACGGCCGCACGCCCGTCTGCTCGCTGTTGTCGCTGCGCGCTCGCGGCGGGCCGGACGACGATCTCGTCCGAAGCCTCCACAGCACACCGTTGACCACCTGCCGGTGATCACGCCAGGGACGGCACGCCCGGGCACCCGCGGCAACAAGGGATTCGCTCCCACGCCGCTTCCGTCAACTCTCCTCGACCTGCTACAAGATCAATCATCAGACGGACCTGAGTGGCTCCCCCCTGTCTGGCGGTGTCCGCGCCGGGGTCGGTCGGGGGAGCGGTCGGTGAGGAAGCGCACCAGCAGGTCGTTCACTTCCTCGGGGCGCTCCAAGTAGCCGAAGTGCCCGGTTTCCGGGAGTACTTCGCAGTGGGCCTGCGGGATCGCCTCGGCGACTTCGACGCCGAGGTGCGGCGGAGAGAGCCGGTCGTCGGAGAAGGCGAGTACGAGGGTGGGAGCGGTGATCCGGCCCAGTTCGGAGACGCTGTGGGGGAAGTGGGTCAGGGCGGCCTCGAACTGGCGCCGTACTCCTGCGGATGGTGTCGGGGGAGCCATGCTCAGCATGGCGAGCCAGTCCTCGGCGGTGACCTCGTCGCGCAGGCTCGCAGGGGAGAGGTTGGCGAGTGCACCCAGTGCCACCGACACCTCCGGGGGCAGGGCCAGGCCCTGCTGCTGGACCGCGATCTGGGCACGCGCGAAGGTGGTCAGCGCGGCGTCGGCTCGCGCTCTGGTCGCCAACAGGGCGAGCCGGTCGACCAGCTCCGGTCGGGTCGTCGCCAGCCGTTGGGCCATCCGGGCGCCGAGGGAAGTGCCGACCACGTGTGCGGTGCCGCCCGCGACCTGCTCGATGACGGCGGCGAGGTCCTCGGTGAGATCGGCGAGGGTGAAGCCCTCGGGGCACTCCGAGCTGCCGCCCACTCCCCGGTTGTCGAACGTGATCACCCGGAACCCGGCCGCCGTCAACGCCGGTACCTGGTACGGGCGCCACACCCTGCCCGGGGAGCCCGCGCCCATGACCAGGACGACCGGCTCACCACTGCCGGTCTCCTCGTAGGCAAGGGTGATTCCGCCCGCGTCGATGGTTCCGCTCATTCCTCAGTTCCTCTCCTGCTGCTGGGCGGCCCGGGCCAGCACGGCCAGGGCCCGCACCCAGTACCGGGCCAGCTCCTCGATGTCGGCGGTGGCCACGACCTCGGGGTCGTGGCGCCAGGCCGCCTCGAACTCCGGTCCGTCCGGGCCCGGATGCACTGCTGTGATGAGCTCCAGGGCGAAGGCCTGCCGGAGCTCGGGTTCGCTGTCCTCGGGGAACTCCCGGACCAGCGCCTCGTCGGCGACCGCGGTCCAGGGGCGCTTCCCCGCGCCGTCCGGGGCCGGCAGGCGGTCGATGCGGCCCAGATAGCTGAAGAGGACGTCCGGCCCGGCCTCGCCGGCCGCCGGGACCGGCGGGTGGTCGAAGCCGCCGTGGGGTACGGCGTCCAGCTCCTCGCGTACGGAGGACAGCAGTCGCAGTGCCTTCGACGTGTCGCGTTCGGCGTGCTCCAGGGTGGTGCGCCGCGCGGCGCGGTCGATCACCAGGGGATGGAGCACGTTGAACCAGCCGACGGTGCGGGAGGTGTCCACCGGCCCGCCGTCCTGCGCCTTGACATAGGGTTCGACCAGTTCGTCGCGGCGGCCGTGGCCCTCCCGGACCAGAGCCAGACCGGCCTCGGTGCCGGTGCCGGTGGAGTGGGCGGCCCGCCAGGTCGCTTCCGCGAGTGCCGTGGCGGCGAGCAGCGCCGCCTCGGGAGTTGCCGCCGGGTGGCGCAGCAGGGCCGCCGTCGAGTCCGGGTCCGCGCGGACCCGGTGGGAGCGCAGCGCGCCCCGCGTGCCGGTGGGGGGCCAGGGTGCGGCCGGTGCGAGTCGGAGCGCCCCGGCCACCGCCTTCCGGACACCCTGCCAGTACGGCTCCTGCCGGGCCGGCTCCGGGCCCCGGGCACGGCGGGCCAGCCCCCGGGACCAGGCCGCCATGGAGGTGTGCTCGGGCGGAACGTCGATCACGACGGGCTCACCGTCGTCGCCGGCGGCGGCAGCCAGGTCCGCGAGGATGATCCGCCAGGAGACGAGGTCCGCGGCGGCGTGGTGGACGGCGAGGAACAGCAGGTCCCGCCCCGTGCGGTTCTCCCGCAGCAGCACGCCCGCCAGCATGGCGCCGCCGGCCGGGTCCAGCCGGTCCCAGGCGCGGCGGGCCGCGGCGAGCACCGCGGGAGGCGTCAGTTCCTCGTGGGCCTCTTCGGTGAGCATCGCCGGCGGCTCGCCGCCCGGCGCGGCGCCGGGCGCGCGGTTCACCAACCGCAGGCGTCCGTCCGCCCCGGTGACCGTGCGGGCCGACAGCTGGGGATGTGCGCGACGCACCGCGTCGAGCAGCGCCTCGGCCCGGTCCAGGTCGAGTCCCGGTGGCAGGGTGATCAGCTGCGAGAGCGCGAAGCGGCGGTGGTCGCCCAGCCGGTGCAGCCAGTCCAGGACCGGGGTGGCCACCTCCTGGACGGCCTCCTCCCCGGCGGCCGCCCCGGGGGGCCGGGCCGGGGCAGGGGTGGCGTCGATCACCCGGGCGAGCTGGGTGATGGTGCGGTGCACCATCACCTGGCGCGGAGTGCAGGGCAGTCCCGCCCGACGCAGCTCGCCGACGAGGGAGATGGTGGCGATGCTGTCCAGGCCGTGGTGGAAGAGGTCCTCCTCGCAGCCGAGGTCCGAAGCCTCCAACAAGGCCCGCGCCACCCGGTGGACGGCATGCTCGGTGGCGGTGCGGGGGGGCCGGGCGGTGCCGTCGGCCGCCTGGTCACCGGTGGGCCTGGGCAGCGCCCTCAGGTCGGTCTTGCCGTTGACGGTCAGCGGGATGCGGTCCAGCACGGTGACGCGCGCGGGGATCAGGTAGGCCGGCACCCGCCCGGCCAGCTCGTCGCGGAGCGCCACCGGGTCCAGGGAGCGGCCCGTCTCCCCGAGCGTGCGGGCGGCGACCACGTAGGCGGCCAGGGCCTTTCCCTGTCCGCTCGCGAACGGGACGACGACGGCCTTGGCCACGTCGTCGCTCGCCTCCAGCGCGGCCACCACCTCGGCGAGTTCCACCCGGTAGCCGCGGATCTTCACCTGCTCGTCCGCGCGCCCCAGGAAGACCAGCCGGCCGGCCGCGTCGCGCCGTACCACGTCCCCGGTGCGGTACAGACGCTCCCCGGTCTCCGGATCGGGGACGAAGCGCTCGGCGGTCAGCCCGGGGCGGGACTCGTAGCAGCGCGCCACCTGGGACCCGCCCAGGTACAGCTCGCCCCGGGTGCCGAGCGGCACGGGCTGGAGGTCGGGGCCGAGGACCAGGGCGCGGGAGCCCGGTGCGGGCCTGCCGATGGCGGGCTCTTCCCCCGCCCGCACACGGGCGTTGACGGCCTCCACGGTGATCTCGGTGGGGCCGTAGAAGTTGTGGACGCGGGTGCCCCGCAGGTCGGCGAGCGTGTCCCAGGTGGCGCGGGAGATCTCCTCCCCGCCCAGGGCCAGGATGCGCAGCGGGCAGTGGCCGTCCTCGATCAGCCCGGCCTCGGAGAGCCGGGCGAGCATCGACGGTGAGGTGTCCAGCATGTCCACTCCGCGCTCGCGGATGCCGCGGACCAGCCGTGCCGGGTCGTGCTGGTCCTCTTCGTCGAAGAGCTCCAGGGTGTGTCCGCTGAGCAGGGCCAGCTGCGGCTGCCAGGCGGCGTCGAAGGCGAAGGACCAGGAGTGCCCGACCCGCAGCGGCTTCGAGGTCCCTGCGGTCACCGGACCGTAGATCTCGGCCCGGTGGGCGTGCAGCAGAGTGGCCAGCCCCCGGTGGGTGGCCACCACACCCTTGGGTTCGCCGGTGGATCCCGAGGTGAAGACGGTGTGGACGGCCTGGTCCGGGTGGGTGTCGCCGGCAAGCGGTGCGGCGGCGCCGGGAGCGTCGGCGTCACGGGGGGTGCCGGGGGCGCAGCGCGGGCCGGTCCACCAGTCCTGCTGCCCGGGCAGGGCGATCAGCAGCCGGGCGCGGGCGAGCCGCGCGATGGTGGTGTTGCGGTCGGTGGGGGCGGCCAGGTCGAGCGGTACCAGCGTGCCGCCGGCCTTGAGCACGGCGAGGAGCGCGGCCAGGTAGTCCCGGGTGCGTGGCAGGGCGACCGCGACCCGGGTCTCCGGACCGACGCCGAGGGCGCGCAGCCGCCGGGCCAGGGCGTTGGACCAGCGGTCGAGCTCGCGGTACCGGACCTCGGACCGGCGGTCGCGGACGGCGACCCGGTCGGGGTGCCGGGCGGCGGCCCGCTCGAACTCCCGGTGCACCCCGTGGTCGGTCTCCCGCAGTGCCTCGGCTTCTGGTCGTCCGAGGGGCTCGGCGACGCGGGGGCCGTCCGCCAGACGGGTCAGTTCGGCGCGCTCCCCCGGGAGGAGGACGTCCAGGTCCCGGTTGGTGCGGGAGGGGTCGGCGACGCCGGCGGCGATGTCCTGCACGACCTGGAGGAAGCGTTCGGCCAGCCGGCCCGGGTCGAGCCCCCCGAGGAGGGCGTCGATGTGGTCGACGTTGACGTAGAGCCGATCGTCCAGCAGGAACGGCACGACGGTCAGCGGGTAGTGCGTGTAACTGTCCATCGAGACCGGCGACATGCTCACCCCGTCGCCGAGCCGCAGGGTGTCCCGGGCAGCTCCCCTGGGCGTGTTGTGGAAGATCATCAGGGTGTCGAAGAGGTCGCCGCAGCCGTTCGCGCGCTGGATCTCGCTGAGCCCGGTGTAGCCGTGGGACCGTTGCCGGGCGGCGTCGCGCTGGATCCGTCGGCACAGCTCGATCAGCGGTTCGTCGCGGTCGAGGGTGACCCGGGCGGGGATGGTGTTGATGAACAGTCCGATGGCGGACTCGATCTGCGGTACCTCCTCGGGCCGGCCGGAGACGGTGACGCCGAACACGACGTCCTCACGCCCCGTCAGCCGGTTGAGGAGGACGGCCCAGGCGGCCTGGGCGACGGTGTTGACGGTGAGGTTGGCCGCGCGCACCCGGGACAGCAACGCCTCCAGGGGCGGCCCTTGGAGGGACCGCATGGTGAGGGTCGCCCGGTGGGGCTCGCCGTCCACCCGGGTGCGGGAGGCCACGACGGTCGGTTCGCCGACTCCGCTCAGGGCGCGCGCCCACTCGGCGAGCGACGCCGCGCCGTCCTGACGGCGCAGCCAGCCGATGTACTCCCGGTAGGCGGGGTGGGGCGTGACCGGTCCGGGGCCGTCCTCGGTGTAGGCGGCGGCGAGTTCGTTCCAGAAGACGGGTACCGACCACCCGTCGATCACGATGTGGTGGAAGACGCAGAGCAGCCGGTGGTGTTCGGGCCCGAGCCGGGCGAGGGTGACGCGCAGCGGCGGCCCGGCGGTGAGGTCGAACGGGGCCTCGCGTGCGACCTCGACGTGGGCGTCGAACTCCTCGGGCGTCATCCGGGCGACGTGCCAGGGCACGTCGACGGTCGCGGGCACGAGCTGTACCGGGTGGGGCAGGTCCTTGTCCCGGAAGCTGGCCATCAGCTGGGGGTGGCGGGTGAGCACGGTGCGCAGCGCGCGGTGCAGCCGCTCGGTGTCCAGCGGGCCGCGGAAGTCGGTCAGGACGGCGATGGCGTAGCCGTCGGCCTCGGGCCCTGCCGCCGGCCCGGCGGCGTGGGGGTGGTCGTGGTGGAGGCGGTTGAGCGCGTACAGCCCGTGCTGGAGCGGGCCGAGTGCAAGGACATCGGCTATGTCGTGCCTGCCGGTGAAGGACACCGCGGGTTCCTCGTCGTTCGCTGGGGCGGTGGGTCGTGGTCTTCGGACGGGAGGGGGCGGCGGGTTCCGCCCCCTCCCGGCGTGTCAGCCCGTGTGGTCGGCGGCCATCGCCTCCCGCAGGCTGCGGGGGCGCATGTCGGTCCAGGCGTTCTCGATGAACTCCAGGACCTCCTGGCGGGTGGCCTCGCCGTGGACGGACCGCCAGCCCGGGGGGATCTCGCGGAAGGCGGGCCACAGGGCGTACTGGTCCTCGTCGTTGACCACCGCGTGGAAGCGGCCGTTGTCGTCGTCGAAGGGGTTGGTGCTCATGGGGTGACTCCGTTCTCGGTTGGGGTGGGAGTGGGGATGACAGGGCCGGGATTCCGGGCCGGTCGGACGGGGGCAGGCTCATCCGGTGCCGTGAGACGCCAGGCGGCGGCTCGACGGCGGTGGTCGACGAAGCGGCTGTAGACGCCGCCGAGCCGCAGTAGTTCCTCGGGGGAACCGGACTCGGCGACGCGGCCCCCGTCCAGCACCAGAATCCGGTCGGCGCCCTCGACGGTCTCCAGCCGGTGGGCGACCACCAGCACCGTGCGGTCGGCGGCGAGCCGGGCGACGGCCTGCTGGACCAGCCGCTCGTTCACGGCGTCGAGCGAGGAGGTGACCTCGTCCAACAGCACGATCGGGGCGTCCTTGAGCAGGGCACGGGCGATCGAGACCCGCTGCCGCTCGCCTCCGGAGAGGGTGGCCCCGCCCTCTCCGACGCGGGTGCCGAGGCCGTCCGGCAACCGGGCGGCGATCTCGTCGACGCGGGCCAGCCGGACCACCCGGTCCAGCTCCTCGGGGCCCGCGCCGGGCCGGGCACGCCGGATGTTCTCGGCGATGGACTCCTCGAAGAGGTACGGGTGCTGGGAGACCAGGGCGACCCGGCTCAGCAGTTGCTCCGTGCCCAACTCGCGTACGTCCCGGCCGCCGACGAGGACGGCGCCGCCGTCCGGGTCGTGGAAGCGGGCGATCAGGGAGAGCACGGTGGACTTCCCGGCCCCCGAGGGCCCGACCAGCGCGGTCAGCGTGCCGGGCTCGGCGCGGAAGGACAGCTCGTGCAGGACCTGACGGTCTTGGGTGTAGCCGAAGCTCACCTCACGGAACTCCACGGACGGCGGCCCGCAGGCAGCGGGCCGCCGGGGCTCCGGCAGCGTCGGGGTGTCCAGTACCTCGCGGAAGCGCCGCAGCCCCACGGCGGCGATGCGCAGGCCGCCGGCGACCTCGGCCACGGCCGTCAGCGGCTCCACGAAACGCACGGCCAGCACCATCACGGCGATCAGCACCGCGATGTCTCCGCCGCCGAGGGCGAGCACGACGGTGAGGGCCAGCACCGCGGTGAGTACCGTCTGGAGGGCCAGGAAGAGCGGTGCGGTGGCAGCGGAGTTGCCCAGGACCATGCTCCGGGCACCCGCGTCCTGGTCGGTGAGGGCCCGCTCCAGGGGAGCACCGCCGCCACCGTAGGCCCGTAGCACCGGCTGCTGCCGTGCGTACTCCAGGACCCGCTCGGAGGCGCGGTTGGTGCCGGCCTCCCAGGTGTCTTCGACGCGCTCGATGACCCGGAGGTAGAGGCGGTAGGCGAGCAGCGGCAGCGGGGCGCCGAGCAGGAGGGCGAGCCCCATCTGCCATTGCACGGCCAGGGTGACGACGACGATCGTCGCCGGGGTGGCCACCGCCGCCACCACCGGGGCCACCAGGTGGGCGGGGGCGGTGGCCACGTCGACGGCGGTCTTGGTGACCAGCCGGTTGACGGTCGCCGCGCGTCCTTCGGCGAACCATCCCAGCGGGATGCGGGTCAGCGCTTCGCCCAGCCGGGTGTGGAGCAGCCGCAGCAGGGCGCTGGAGAGCTCACCGGCATGGCGGTGGTTGCGCAGCATCACCGTGTGATGGACCAGCACCAGGCCGGCCAGGACCGAGGCCCAGGTCCACACCGCGTCCCAGTCGTCGGTGAACAGCGCACCGAGCAGCGGGATGAGGGTGCAGCCGGCGAGCCCCTGGAGGACGGCGGCCGCGCTGACGCGGATCAGCAGGGCCCGCAGCTGGCGGCGGCCCGCCGGGTCGAGCAGGGCGAACAGGGAGCGGATCATCGGTTCGACAGCTCGCTTTCGGTGGTGTCGTCGGGCCGCTGGGGCTCTGGGCCGCCCTGGTGGGCGGCCCACAGGGCCGAGTAGCGGGTGCCGTTCGCCAGCAGCTCCTCGTGGGTGCCCCGTTCGACGATGCGGCCGCCGTCGAGCACCGCGATGGTGTCGGCCCCGCGCACCGTGTGCAGCCGGTGGGCGATCACCAGGAGGGTCCGGCCCGCGCTGAGCGCACTGAGCGCCTGCTGGATGGCCGCCTCGCTGTCGGGGTCCACCGCCGAGGTGGCCTCGTCGAGGACGAGCAGCGGCCGGTCGGCGAGGACGGCACGGGCGATGGCGATGCGCTGGCACTCGCCGCCGGAAAGGACGGCGTCGTCGCCGATGACGGAGTCCAGGCCCCGGGGGAGGCGTTCGATCACCTCGGTGAGCCGTGCCGCGGAGGCCGCGCGCCGGACCTCGGCGTCGTCGGCGTCGGGGCGGGCCAGCCGGATGTTGTCCCGGACGGAGACGCCGAGCGGCGTGGTGTCCTGGAAGACGAAGCCGATGTGGGCGTAGAGGTCCTCGAAGGAGAGTGCGCGCAGGTCGGTGCCGCCCAGGGTGATCCGTCCCGCGGACGGGTCGTGGAAGCGGGCGGCCAGCTTGGCGAGCGTCGACTTGCCCGACCCGGAGGCGCCGACGAGGGCGGTCACGGTTCCGGGGCGGAGCGTCAGGTCGATGCCGCGCAGGGCGGCGTGGTCGCCGTAGTCGAAGTCCACGGACTCCAGGCGCAGGGCGGCGCCGGCGTCCGGTGCGGTCGCGGGCTCGGCCGGTGCGGGGAGCACGGGCTCGGCGAGGACCTCGCGGACCCGGGCGGCTGCGCCCCGGGCCGCGAGCAGGGCGTGGTAGTTGAAGCCGACGGCGAGCACCGGCGCGGGTATCGCCAGCCCCAGGACGACGAAGGGCAGCAGCTCCAACGGGCCGCCGAGGTACCCGGAGTGCACCAGGGCTCCCCCGGCGAGCACCGTGGTCAGCAGCAGGGTCATCGGCGAGAGGGACAGTTCCATGAAGGTCGCCCCGGCGGAGCTGGAGCGCATCCAGTCCCGGTGGCGGTCGTCGAAGTCCTCGGCGGCCTCCCGGTAGGCGTCGTGGGCCCGACCGAGGGTGCCGAACGTCTTGACCTCGGTGATGCCGTCGGTGAACTGCACGGCGACGGATCCGAGGCGGGCCTGCGAACCCGCGTACTCGACGAGCTTCTCCGTGGTGCCCCGGGTGGCGATCTTGAGGCCGAGCATGCCGGCCGCCACCGGGACCAGGGTGATGAGGGTCATCAGCGGGTCGGACAGCAGCAGGTACCCGACGATCACGGTCGGCACCACCAGCGCGGTGGTCAGCTCGGTGACCGAGTGCGCGACCAGGTGGTGCAGGGCACCGACGTCGTCCTGGACGGCCTTCTTCACCAGGCCGGAGTTGCGCTCGGTGAACCAGCCCAGCGGAAGGCGGCCCAGGTGGCCGACGACCCTGCGGCGGAGCAGGGACCCCAGTCGCACGTCGGCCAGGTGGGAGAGGGTGGAGGCGCACAGCAGCAGCACCAGCCGCAGGGCCAGCGCGGCGGCGGCGACGGCGACGGCACTCCATGCCCCGCCCTCGTCGATGGGACCCCCGGTGAGGCCGGGCAGCAGGATCCGGGCGAGTTCCACCAGGCAGACCAGGGGCACCACCGAGGCCACGGCGGCCACCGCCGAGCACAGCGCAGTGAGGACGAGTCGGCCCCGGACGGGGCGCAGCAGGGCACCCAGGGTGGTGGGTACGGGCGTCGGGTCGGGGGGCGGCACGCTCACGGGGCGGCTCCGTCTCGTTGGACCGGGCTCGGGCGGGCGCCGGTGTCGTGCGGCCCGCGGAAGGCCATGGTGATCAGGACCAGGGCCAGCGCCGAGGTGAGGGCGGTGGCGGCGGGCAGCCAGCCGGCGTCGACGTGGGCGACGATCACGCCGCCCAGGGCGCCGCCGGTGGCAATGCCGAGGTACCCGAAGCTGGTGTTCAGGGCGAGGGCCTGCGCGGTGAGGTCCCCTGCCACCTCGTGCAACCGGGTCTGCACGGCGGGCGCGCTGAGGTAGGCGGTGACGCCCCACAGGGCGATCAGCGCGAGCACCACGGCAGGCGGTACGGGGCGCAGCAGCCAGAGCGTCCCGAGGGCGATCATCAGCACGGTGAAGACGCCCATGCCCCAGCTGATGGTGCGGTCGGGGCCGAGCCGGTCGGTGGCGTAGCCGCCCAGGAAGACCCCGGCGGTGCCCGCCACCCCCAGCACGGCGAAGGCGAAGGCGCGTACTCCGTCCGGCTCGGTCAGCACTCCTTCCAGGAAGGGAACCAGGTAGGTGAGCAGCATGACGGAGCCCATGATGGCCAGCCCGCCGCCGGTCAGGGCCAGGAGGATGGGGCGGGCGGCGAGTGCCCGCAGTTGCCGGCGGACGGGCAGGGGCGGCTTGGGCGCGGTGGCGGGCAGCGATACGGCCACCAGCACCAGGCACACCGCGCCCAGGGCCGCCATCGCCCCGAAGGTGGCCTGCCAGCCCCAGGCGGTGCCGATCCAGCTTCCGAGCGGGACGCCGAAGGCGAGGGAGCCGGTGACCCCGACGGCGAGCGCGGACAGGTAGCGCCCGCGCCGGGCCTCGGGGGCGAGTTCGACGGTGACGGCGAAGACCAGCGGAGTGGCGGCGGCTGCTGCCAGGGCGGCGGCGACCCGCAGTGCGGCCATCGCGGCGTAGTGATCGACGGCCGTGGCGGCGAGGTTGGCGAGGGTGAACACGGCGAGGGCCGCGAGCACCACGGTCCTGCGCGCGGTGGAGGCCAGCAGCAGACCGGCCACGGGAGTGACGACCGCGATGGTGAGGGAGAAGACCGTCACCAGTTGGCCGGCGGTCGCCTCGGAGACGGAGAGGCCGGCCGCGACCTCGGGCAGGATGCCCGCGATCACGTGGTCGTCCGTGTAGAAGGTGAATATGGTCAGGAAGAGCACGGGGAGCCACAGTGGTGTCGCTGCGCTCTTCCTCTTCGTCGTGTCGGTGGCCATCGCCGGCTGATCGTCTCCTCGGCCTGTCGTCTCGGCTGGTGGCGCGGTGCCCCCCGTGGCCACGGGGGGCACCGCGTGTCCGCTGCGGCGCAGCGGCTCTCGGAGTCAGGCCTTGGTGGTGGCTTCCAGGTAGGCGGCCCAGATGTCCTGGATGTTGTCGGCCGAGCTGAGCTTGCCCTTGCCGGAGGCAAGCGCGTGCAGGTCGTGGGCGGACGCGTAGAAGGCGAAGCCGGACATGCCGAACCACACGTCGGCGTCCGGGGTGACGACCTTTCCGGTGGCCTTGAAGGCCGGGTTCTTGGTCAGCGCGTCCGGGGTGTAGAAGTCGCCGCGCGGGATGACGATGAGCTCGGCGTCCTGCTCCGGCAGGTACTCCTCCGACAGCGGAACCGAGTAGCCCTTCACCTTCTTCTGCTGGAAGGCGGGGCGGGTGAAGCCGGCCTCCGCGATCAGAGTGGAGATGGGCACGTGCGGCGGCATGGTGAAGTTGTTGGCCCCGAAGGAGTTGCCCAGCAGGGAGAGGGTGCGCTCGCCCTTCACCGCGTCGGCGGCGGTGCCCAGCACGGTCTCGGCCGCGGCGATCTGGCGCTTGCCGACCTCCTCAGCTCCGAAGAAGCCGGCGGTCCGGCGCACGATCTCGCGCCACTCGCCCTCGATGGGCAGGACGACGGTGGGGGCCAGTCGGCTGAGGCTCTTGTAGTTCTGCCCGGTGGCCCCGGCCGCGCCGGTACCGACCAGCAGGTCGGGCGCGTCCTCCGTGAGCGCTTCCAGTTCGGGTGTCTTGCCGACCTCGATCTTGCGCAGTTCCACGCCGTTGGCGGTGAGGATCTCCTGGGCGCGCGGTTGCGCGCTGGCCAGGTAGACCGCGTCGGGCTTGATGCCGAAGGAGAGCAGGGTCAGTCCGGCGACCTCGTCGAGGGCGATGACGGCCTTCGGCTTGGTGGGCACCTTCACGGTGCCGAGGTCGTGGGAGACCTCGCGAAGGGCCGGGGCGCTCTGGCTCTCGGTGGCCTTGGCAGCCTTGGCGGGCGCGGGGTCGGCGTCACCGCTGCCGCAGGCGGTCAGCAGGATCGGGAGGGCCAGCGCAGCTGCGGCGAAGGCTCGGCGGGTTCTCATTCTGGGGTTTCTTCGCTTTCCTAGTGATGCGTTGCCGCGGAGCGCGGCGAGAGGGTTTCCGTGGTTGTCGGTTGTCGGTTGTCGGTTGTCGGGTTGTCGGTGGTTTCGGTTGTGCGGTCAGGCCCGGGCACCGGCGTTGCCGAGCATCCGGTTGACGCGTTGGGCGAGTGGTCTGGGCAGCCGGGACACCACCGCGATGAAGACCTTGTTGCGCGGTCCCGGCAGCGAGAAGGTCCGACCGCGCGCCGCGTCCCTGAGACACCGGTCGACGACGTCGCCCGGCTCCATCCACCAGCCCTCGGAGACCTGGTGGACGTCTATTCCGGCACGGGCGTGGAACTCGGTGCGCACGAAGCCCGGGCACAGCACCATCACCTGTGTCCCGGTCCCCCGCAGGGCCTCGCTCAGCCCCTGGGAGAAGTACCGGGTCCACGCCTTGGAGGCGGCGTAGGTGGATCCCCTGCCCGGAATCAGGCCGGTGATGGAGGACAGGTTCACCACGGTGCCGCCGTTGCCCTTGAGCATGGTCCGCACGGCGGCGTGGGTGAACTCCTGAGGTGCCGTCACATTGACGGCGAGCTGGTCCTCCAGGACCTTCCGGTCCAACTCCCAGAAGCTTCCGGAGAGGCCGAAGCCCGCGCCGTTGACCAGGAATTCCACCCCCTCCTCGATGCGCTCCGCCACCTTCCGCCGGTCGGCGGCGTCCGTGAGGTCGGCGAGGAGCACGGTGCAGTTCGCTCCGTGGCGCTCCTCGGCCCGCCGGGCGACCTCCGCCAGCCGCCCGGCATCGCGGGCGACCAGCACCAGGTCGTGTCCGTCCCGTGCCAGCCGGTCGGCGAAGGCCGCTCCGAGACCCGAGCTGGCCCCGGTGATCAGGGCGCGCGGCCGGGCCCCGCGCGCTTCGGGCGCCGAGTCAGTCGCCGGCACGGGACCCCTCCTCCTCCAGATAGGCGTCCAGGTCGTCGGCGGTCATCGCGGAGACCTCCCGGTACAGCCCGGCGATCTCCACCAGCCGGCTGGGATCTTCTTCCGTCCGGCGCAGATGGGCGGCGAACTCCTCTGCGCTGCGGGTGGCGAAGACGCCGCCGGGGCGGACGCGCGCACCGGTCAGCACTTCCCGGAGGTCCACCACCACGCGGGAGACGGTCAGGGAATCACCGCCCAGCGCGAAGAAGTTGTCCCCGGGGCCGACCGGCACGCCGTCCAGATGGCGCGACCAGACGTCACGGACCAGCCACACCAGGGCGTCCTCCGGTTCTGCCGGGGCTCCCTGCGGAGCGGCGGAACCGGCCCGGCCCTGCTCCTCCTCGTACCGGCGGGCCAGCGCCTCGCGGTCCACCTTCCCGTTGCGGGTGGTGGGCAGCGTGTCCACGACGACGACCCGCTGCGGGCGCAGGTACGGGGGCAGTCCCCGCCGGGTCGCGGTCCGGACGGCTTCGGCCGCTTCGTGCGGGTCGGCGTCGCCGTCGACCACCACGAAGGCCGCCAGTCCCCGCACGGCGTGCCGCTCGCCCGGTGGCAGGGTCAGCACGGCGGACCGACGCACCCCGGGGCAGCCGTTGAGGAAGGAGGCGAGTTCCCCGGGCTCGACCCGGTGACCGCGGATCTGGACCTGGTCGTCCCTGCGGCCGATGAACTCGATGACGCCGTCGCGCCACCGGCCCAGGTCGCCGGTGCGGAAGTAGGTCTCGCCAGTGGCGGGGTCCGTGTGGTGACGGCGGCGGGCGTCCCGGGGGTCGGCCAGGTATCCGGGCGTCACCCCGATTCCGGAGACCAGCAGTTCGCCCGTCGCCCATTCCGGGCGGTCCGTCAGATCGTCGTCGACGACCCGGTAGCGGGTGCGGGAGATGGGGCGGCCGTACGGGACGGTGGCCCACTCGCCGGTGTCGGCGTCCGGGTCGGGGACGGGGTGCCAGATGTTCCAGCCGGTGGTTTCGGTGGGGCCGCCTATGCTCACCGGCAGCACCTCGGGGGCGGCCCGGCGCAGACGGCGCAGCACCGGCCGGGGCACCCAGTCGCCGCCGGTGAGGACCAGTCGCAGGGACCCCAGGGCCTCACCGGTTCCGGCCCCGTCGAGCAGCATCTCCACCACGGCGGGTGCCGCGCACAGCGCCGTCACCCGGTGGCGGGCGACCGTCCGGGCCCACTCCTGCGGGTCGGTGGCGCAGCCCCGCCCGGCCAGTACGGCCGTGCCTCCGGCGCCCAGGACCACGAACAGGTCGAACAGCGACAGGTCGTGGTGGAGCGAGGCGAGAGCCAGCGAGGTGTCGGTGGCGGTCAGCCCGAAGGAGTCGACGGTGTGCTCCACGCAGTTGGCCAGCCCGCCGAGGGTGATCGGCACTCCCTTGGGCTCGCCGGTGGACCCCGAGGTGAAGAGCACGTAGGCCAGGTCCTCCGGCCCGCGCCCGTCGGCCGGAGGGGGCCCGGGCGGCGGCGCGGCGTCCGGCCGCACCGCGGAGACGTCCACGGTCCGCACGCCTTCCGGGGCGGCGAGCGCGGCGGCCCGGGCGGTCGAGGCGTCGGTGACGACCAGCCGGACGCCGGCCCGGCGCAGGACGGCGGCGATGCGGTCGGGCGGCAGGTCGTCGGCGAGGGGCAGGTAGGGGTGGCCGGCCTCCAGCACGCCGAGGCAGGCCGCGTACTGTCGCCAGCCGCGTTCCAGCAGCACCGCGACCGGCTCGGACGGGGAGGCGGGAGCGCCGCGTGCCGCCCCGACGGCCTCGGCCACCGCCCGGCGGGCGGCGGCGAGTCCGCCCCGGGTGACGGTGACCTCGCCGTCGACGAGGGCGGGTGCGCCGGGGTCGGCGGCGGCCAGCTCGGCGATCGCGGTGTGCGGCCAGCTGCCGGCGGGCTCGCGGTGCGGCCCCCGGTCGCGCTCCCCGGCGTGCTCCGCGGTGAGGGCCGGGAGCGGACGCGCCGACCAGGCGGCGTCGTCCCGGGCCAGGGCTTCCAACTGCCCGGTGAGCAGCCGGAAGACACCGTCCACCACGGGCACCGGGAACAGCTCCTCGACCACGTCCCAGTTGAGCACCAGGGCCCCCTCGCGCTCCCGCAGCAGCAGGTCCATCCAGACCTGCGGGGTCTGGCTGAGCGCGAAGGTCTCGTGGAGCCGGCCGTCGAGGATCCGGTCCACGCCGTCGCCGACGCCGAGCTCGCTGGTCATCACGACCGGGGCGAGCGCGCCGGTGACACCGCCCCGGCGGCGGATCAGCTCGCGGGTGACGTCCATGCCGCTGAAATGCCGGTGGTCCAGGTCGCTCACCAGCCGGTCGCGGATCCGGGCGGCGAGTTCCTCGAAGGAGGAGACGCCCGCGGTGTCGACCTCCAGCAGGGTGAAGGAGGCGAACTCGCCCAGGACGTCGTCCATCCGGGGGTGGACGGGGTGCCTGCTCATCTGCGGCACGTTGAGGACGAAGCGCGGCTCGTCGGCCCACTGCGCGAGTGCCCAGGCGTAGGCGGCCAGCACCACTGCGGTGGGGGTGAGCCCGCGTGCGGAGGCGGCCCGGGACACCCGGGACCACCTCTCCGCCTCGACGACATGGCGGCGGTTGACGAAGACGGGGGCGTCTGCGGCCACGTCCGGGCCGCTTCGGCGCGGCAGCCGGGGGCCCTCGGGGAGGGAGTCGAGCCGTTCGGTCCAGTAGGCGGCGGCCCTCCGGTACTCGGGGGTCTCGCGGACCCGGGCGACGGCGGCGACGTAGTCACGGAAGGAGGGCGTCGAGGGGTGGGCGGCGGCCTCACCGCGCAGCGCGGCGGCCCAGGAGTCGAAGAGCACCTGGACCCCGCGCGCGTCGGCCAGCAGCGCGTCGATGCTCACGCACATCCGCAGCCGTCCGCCCGGCAGCCGTACGAAGACCACGCTGAACAGCGGGAAGACGCCGGGCGGACGGGTCTCGTGGGAGAGCCGGTGGCGCACCTGAGCGGCTGCCGCGGGGTCGGCGACGGCGTCCACCGTCTCGCAGCGGTAGGGCGGCACGTCGGCGCTGGGCAGCACCCGCTGGGTCATGGTGTTCTCGTCGAAGACGGTGCGCAGCATGTCGTGGGCCTCGATGACCCGGCGCAGGGCCTGTTCCGCGTCCCGGATGCTCAGCCCGTCGGGGTCGCCCGGGCCGGTCGCCTCGCGTCCCTCGTACTCCAGGTAGAGGTGGCAGGCGACGCCACCGCCCTCGATGTCGCTGCCCCGGCCGATGAGGTAGGCCTGCTGCTGGTCGAGCAGGTCGAAGGGTTCGAAGCGCAGGTCGGGGCGTGCGACGAGGGTGAGCTCGCCGTCGTCCTCCCGGATTCCCCGGGCGCGGTCCTCCACCAGGGCGGCGAAGTTCCGCAGTCGCGGTTGGGCCGTGATGTCCCGGACGTCGATGCGGACCCCGAAGCGTCCGCGCACGGCGGCGACGACCGCGATCGCGGCCAGCGAACTGCCGCCCGCCTGGAAGAAGTCGTCGTCCGGGCCGGGTTCACCGGTCCCGATGGCCTCGGCCCAGATGCGGGCGATCTCCGCGACGGTCCCGCCCGCGTCGGCGAGCGCCGCCGGCCGGCCGACGGTCTCGGGTGCGGGCAGCGCGGCCTTGTCCACCTTGCCGCTGGGGGTCAGCGGCAGCGCGTCCAGCAGCACCACGGCGGACGGCACCAGGTACGGCGGGAGTGCGGCGGCCAGCCGGTCGCGCAGCCGGTCGGCCAGGTCCGGGGCGGAGCCGGCGGCCGGAACCACGTAGGACACCAGCACCTTGGCACCGCCGGCGGTGGTGCGGGCCGCAGTCGCGGCGTTGGCCACCTCCGGCGCGTCCAGCAACCGGGCGGTCACCTCGTCCGGCTCCACCCGGTGGCCGCGGATCTTGGTCTGGAAGTCGGCCCGGGCGACGTAGGAGAGTTGTCCGTCCGGCAGCAGCCGCACCAGGTCCCCGGTGCGGTACATACGGGAACCGGGTGGCCCGAAGGGGTCGGCGACGAAGCGTTCGGCGGTCATCGCCGCACGGCCCAGGTAGCCGCGGGAGAGCTGCCGGGCGGAGGCGTAGAGCTCACCGACCCCGCCCACCGCCACCGGCCGCAGCTCCTCGTCGAGCACCTGGGCGGAACAGGTGTCGAGGAGCGGGCCCAGGCGCACCGGGCCGCGCGCGTGGCCGCGCCCGCCCCGGGGCAGCGGGAAACCGGTGATGACGTGGGTCTCGGTGGGGCCGTAGTGGTTGTGCAGGGTGACTTGTGGGTTGGCGTCCAGGAAGCGGGCGATCCAGTCGTTCATCACCAGCGGCTCACCGGACTGGTAGACGTGCCGCAGGTCGGGCAGCGCGGTGCCGGTCTCCCGTGCGGCGCGGCACACCTCCTGGAGCATCACCTGGGGGCAGAAGTACTCGGTGACGCGCTGTCGGGCCAGCAGCCGCACCAGCGCCTCGGGGTCGGTGCGCTCCTCGTCCTCCGGCAGCACCAGGCACTTTCCGGCGGCCAGCGCGGTGAGGATCTCCTGGCTGGCGACGTCGAAGTTGAGGCTGGCGAACTGGAGGACCCGGCCGTCCGTCTCGGCGGTGGCGGTGCGGCCGTGCCAGTCCACCAGGTTGCCGATGGCGCCGACGGTGTGCACCACGGCCTTGGGGGTGCCGGTCGATCCGGAGGTGTAGAGCACGTACAGGGCGTCGTCGGGGCCGGTCCGCGCCCAGTGCTCGCCGGCTCCGGCCGTGCTCCCGCCCGTGGCGGGGTCCGGTGCGTCCACCGCGATGGTGGTGAGCTCCGGGTAGGCGGCGAGGGTGGAGCGGTCGCCGAGCACCGTCCGCACTCCGGAGTCCCGGGCCATGTGGCTGAGGCGCCCGCGCGGGTAGGCGGGGTCCAACGGCAGGTAGGCGGCGCCGATGCGGAGGACCGCGACGATCGCGACGACGGCCTCCACCGAGCGGGGCAGCGCGACTCCGATGACGCTGCCCCGCCCGTGGCCGTGGTGCCGCAGCAGCCCGGCCAGCGCGGCGGAGCGCTCCCCGAGCGTCCGGTAGTCCAGGCGGCTGCCGCCCCGGACGACGGCGGGGGCGTCGGGCGCGTCGGTGATGCGGCGGGCGATGCGGACGGGCAGCGCGGTGGCGTCCGGCGCGGGCAGGTCCTCGCCCCGGCCGATGCGCGCGGCCAGCCGGTCGGCGTCGGCCCGGGGAACGGCGGTGACGTCGTGGTCGACGACGACGGTACGGCCGCCGTCGTCCCCGATGCGCACCTCGACGGCGAGCGGGTAGGCGTGCCGGGGGTCCTCGCTGTGCTCCTCGACGGTGACCGTCCGGCCCGGACCCGCGGCGTCCTCGGGCAGGTCCAGTACCCAGGCCCGGTCCACCAACAGCAGGGACCCGCCCTCGGGGTCGGGCGCGTGCGCGGTGTGCCAGGGCGCGTCGGCGGGGCCCTCGGAGGCGTCGCGGACGCTTCCCGGCGAGGCCGCCGGCAGCAGGGCGGAGAGCCAGGAGCGCAAGCGCTCCTGCGGGACCCGATCGGGTACCGCGGCGTGGACGCGGCGCCGTTCGGCGAACCTCGGGCGCGGCGTGGAACCGGCGTCGGCGCCGGTGCGAGCGTCCTGGACCGCGTCCGGCGTCGGGGCGGGCGAGCCGTCCCGGAGTCCGGCGCACAGGGCGGCGGCCGCCGCGTACGGCAGGTGGGCGGTGACCGCCGACCGGGGTGCGGCCAGTGAGACCAGGTGCGTCTCCCGGGGCTCCGCGGGGTGGGCGGGCATCCGTGCGATGCGCAGCGTCCAGTCGCCGTCCGGGCGGGACAGCGCGTCGTGCCACTGCTCCCGCTGCACCTCCCGGAAGGCGGACAGGGCGGCTGCGGGCTCCTTCCCGGAGAGGTCGGTGGTGGCGGTGTGCGCGGCGGGGCGGACGTCCCCGCCGGGGGCGGTCGCCCAGCGCCCGGCGGGCAGCTCGCCCCGGATCCGCAGCACCAGGTGGGCTATCGGCATCCCCATGCTCACTCCGCCTCCGAACGATGACGTGACACAGTCGTGCTCCTCAGAAGATGGAAAGGTCGAGCGGCTCGCCGGCCAGGTGCCGTCCGACGGAGTCGGCGGCGGGCACCCGACCGGGCGGGTGGAAGGCCAGGGCCCGGGCGGCGGACAGCAGATAGGCGGGGTCCGGGCCGGTGACGAAGGCGAGTCCGCCGAGCAGCCGGGCGAGCCGGGAGCACAGCTCGGGCAGGCGCTCCTCCACGTGCAGCCGGGCCAGCAGTGCGGCGGCCATGGCCTTCTCGGCGGAGGCGCCGGCGTCGAAGGTCGCGGCGGCGGCCGCGCAGGCGGCCCGCCCGGCGTACAGGTCGGCGGCTGCCTCCCCCAGTGCCCGGCGATCGGCGCGCGGGGCGTGTGCGGCCCGGTCGAACAGGGCCTGGGCGGTGCCCAGATAGGTGCCGCAGGCGAGGATCTCGAACCAGATCCAGGCCCGGGTCTGGAGCTCGTCCATGCCGCGCTCGGGGTGCCCTCCGGGCAACAGCATCACGGCGGGCACCCGCACCTCGTCGAGGACGATCTCCTCGCTCTCGGCCGCGGCCAGCACCGGACTGTTCCAGAACGGCCGCACCCGGATCCCGTCCAGGCCGGCGGGGATGACCGCCAGGGCGACCGTGCCGTCCCGCTCGTCCTCGGAGCACACGCGGACACTGGTGGTGAGGAGGTCCATGGAACGGGCCAGGCTGCAAGGCTTCTTGGCGCCGCTGAGCAGGAACTCCTCCCCTCCTGCGACGGCGGTGGCGGTGGTCCGCGGCACGAGGGCGTCGTCGCCGCGGCGGGCCTCGGAGGAAGCCGAGGCGAGCAGCCGGCGGTCGCGGGCGACGGCGGCCAGCAGCGACCACTGCGGTGCGTCGTCACCCACGTGGACGCGCAGGTACTCCACGAAGGAGACCACCGCCAGGTGGTGCATCATCGTGCCCACGCCGAGCGAGGGGGAGCGGGTCGCGAGCGCGGACTGCACCCGCAGCGCCTCACCGCAGTCCAGGCCCAGGCCGCCGTGGCGGGCGGGGATCAGCAGCCCGGGGCCGCCCGCCGCACGGAACAGCGGCAGTACCGGGCTGGTGGACGATTCGAGCTCGGCCAACGGGTACTCGGCCAGCCGGTCGAGCAGGCCGGGCAGCCGCTCCTCGGTGAACGCGGCGTCGGCCGCGGTCAGTTCGGTCCATCCTGGTGCTGTCTCAGGCATCGCGCCGCTCCTCCTCGGTGGTGGTCAGCTGGTCCCGCACCCAGCGGGCGAGCCGCTGCGGGGTGTGATGGGTCTGGAAGACGTCGATCGGCACCAGCACACCGAGCGACTCCCGGACGCGGCGACGCAGGTCGATCGTGGTCAGCGAGTCCAGCCCCAGTTCCCGGAAGGGACGGTCGCCCGCCTCGGCCGCCCGGCCGGGCGGGAGCTGGAGCACCTCGGTGACCCGTGCCAGCACGGCCGCCTCGGCGTCCGCCGGGGCCGATGCCCGGCCGGGGGCGGCCCCCTCGGCAGGCGGCGGGGCCGGCAGGACCGGCCGGGCGGGAGCCGGGGCGTCCGTCCGGATCCAGTACCGCCGGTGACGGAAGGGGGTGGGCGGCAGGTCGGCGGCCTCCGCCGTGCCGTCCCGGGAACGTGACCCGGGCCCGCCGGGCAACGCGTCGTCCCAGCGGACCGGGACGCCCTGGGTCCAGGCGTGACCGAGTCGGGCGAGGAAGTCGCGGTAGCCGCCCTGCTCGCGGCGGAGGCTGCCGACGACGGGCGCGGGCCGCTCCCTCAGAGCGTCCAGCACCGCGGTGATCGGCGCGGTGAGCACCTCGTGCGGGCTGACCTCGACGAACGCGGTGGGGCGGGTGTTGCTGACGGCGGCCACCGCGTCCGCGAAGCGGACCGTGCCGCGCAGGTTCTCGTACCAGTACCCCGCGTCCACTTCGGCGCCGGTGAGCCAGTCGGCCCGGGTGGTGGAGAAGAAGGGGACGCGGGCCGGGCGCGGCACGATCCCGGCGAGCCGGTCGGTCAGCGCTCGGGCCACCGGCTCCACCATCGCGGAGTGCGAGGCGTAGTCGACGGCGACCGCGACGGTGCGGATCCCGGCGCGCCGGCAGTGGTCGGCCAGCTCCTCGACGGCCTCCGGCGGCCCGGAGACCACGGTGCTGCCCGGGCCGTTGCAGACGGCGACCTCCACCGAGCCGTCACGGCGCCCGGCCAGCAGCCGCCTGGTCTCGTCCTCGTCCAGGCCGAGCACGGTCATGGCGCCGGTACCCGCCAGGGAGGAGAGCAGCCGCGCCCGGGTGGCGACCACGGCGGCGGCGTCCTGAAGGGTCAGGGCCCCGGCCGCGTAGGCCGCCGCCACCTCCCCCTGGGAGTGGCCGAGCACCAGGTCCGGTTCCACTCCGCCGCTCCGCCACAGGGCGGTGAGCCCGGCCATCATCGTGAACAGCGCCACCTGGACGCCCTCCAGGGAGTCCGCGACAGCGGCCGGTTCCTCCCCGGCGAGCAGACGCGGGACGGAGAAGCCCACATGGGGAGCGAAGGCGTCCGCGCAGCGGTCCACCTCGCGGGCGAAGGCCGGAGCCTCCCGCAGCAACCGCCGGCCCATCCCGGGCCACTGGGAGCCCTGGCCGGGGTAGACGAAGGCCACGGCGTACTCGGCGTGCGCGGTGCCGCGCGCCACTCCCTCCCGCGGCGTCCCGGTCCGTGCCGCCTCCAGGCCGGCGAGCAGCCCGGCGCGGTCGTGCGCGACGACGGCGGCCCGGTGCGGGAACGCGGCCCGGCGGGTGGCCAGGGTACGGGCTGCCTCCGGCAGCCCCGGTCCGGGCCCGGCCAACGCCGCGCCCAGCCGGCCCAGTTGGGTGTCGAGCGCTTCCGGGCAGGCGGCGGAGACGACGAACGGCAGGGAGGTCCGGGGCGAGCGGGTTCCCGGTGGGAGTTCCGGACCCGGGACCGGGTTCGGGTCTTCGAGGATGAGGTGGGCGTTGGTGCCGCTCATGCCGAAGGAGGAGACGGCGGCCCGGCGGACGCGGCTCCCCCGCGGCCACGGGACCGGCTCGGTGAGCATGCGCACGGCGTCGGACGGCCAGTCCACCTTGGGCGTCGGCTCGGTGCCGCGCAGGGTCGGCGGCAGTTCGGCGTGGCGCAGTGCCTCGACGACCGTGATGACCCCGCCGATTCCCGCGGCGGCCTGGGTGTGCCCGGTCAGCGCCTTCAGGGAGCCGATGCGCAGGGGGCCCGGGCCGGCCGCCGGGTCGCCGCCCGCGGCTGCCCGGTCGGTGCCGTAGCCGTCGATCAGCGCCTGCGCCTCCACGGCGTCGCCCAGCACGGTTCCCGTTCCGTGCGCCTCCACGGCGTCGATGTCCGAGGGGCGCAGGCCGGCGTCGGCCAACGCCCGCTCGATGACCCGGCGCTGCGCGGTGCCGCTCGGTGCCGTCAGGCCGTTGCTGGCCCCGTCCTGGTTGACGGCGCTGCCCGCGACGACGGCCAGCACCGGCAGGCCCCGGCGACGCGCCTCGGAGCGGCGGGTCACCACCACCACGCCGGCTCCCTCGCTCCACACCGTGCCGTCGGCGTCGGCGGAGAAGGGGCGGCAGCGACCGTCCGCGGAGAGTCCGCCGAGCCGCTGGAAGTCCCGGTACATCCTGGGGGTGGACATCACGGTGATCCCGCCGGCCAGGGCGATTCGGCACTCGCCCTGGACCAGCGAGCCAACCGCGAGGTGCAGGGCGACCAGGGAGGAGGAGCAGGCGGTGTCGACGGTCATCGCCGGTCCCGTCAGGCCCAGGTGGTAGGCGATGCGCCCGGAGAGGACGGCGTTGGAGGTGCCGGTCAGTTCGTGTCCGCCGAGCTCGTCGCCGGCCTCGCGGGCGGCCTGTGCGTAGTCGCCCGCCATCGCGCCGAGGAACACCGCCGTCTCGGTGCCGCGCAAGGAGCGGGGGTCGATCCCGGCGCGCTCCAGCGACTCCCAGCACAGTTCGAGCATGATGCGCTGCTGCGGGTCCATGGCGCGGGCCTCGCGCGGTGAGATGCCGAAGAAGGGGGCGTCGAAGCCCGCCACGTCGGCCAGGAATCCGCCGGATCGAACCCGTATCCGCTCGTCGGACCAGTGCTGCCCCCGGTCGTCGGGGAAGCCCCCGACGGCGTGCGGCCCGAAGGACGCCAGCTGCCACAGGTCCTCGGGGGAGGACACCGCGCCGGGAAAGCGGCAGGCCGCCGCCGTGATGACCACGGGATCGGGCTCCGGATCGGAGTCGGTGGAGTGCCGCACCGGTCCCGCGGGGGCCGGGGGACGCGGCGGTCCGTCGTGGCGCCGCCCGAGGCGGGCGGCGATGTGTTCGGCCAGCGCGCGGGGGGTGGGGTGGTCGTATACCAGCGACGCGGCGAGGTCCAGGCCGGTGCGCGAGGCCAGTTCGGCGCGCAGCTCCAAGCCGTCGACCGAGGTCGCTCCCAGGTCGGCGAGAGGAGTGTCGGCCGACCGGGCGTGGACGTCGGCGACGTCCAGTACTTCGGCGATCGCCGCACGCACCAGGGCCAGCGGGTCCCGCAGCGCCTGCGCCGCCGGCCCCGGGGCTCCGGCCGCCGGGTCGGACGGGCGGGAGGCGGCTGCGGCCTGCCCGCCAAACCCGTGGTCGCGTCCGGTGAAGCGGTAGGTGGGCAGCGGGGTCCACCCGGGGCCGTCCAGACCCGGCAACTCGTGCCACCGCACCTCGTGGCCGTGGGAGCGGGCGAGCGTCAGTGCGTCCAGGAAGGCGACGTACTCGGAGTCCTCCTCGTGTCCGAAGGAGGCGGCGCTCACCTCGGGGCCGTCTTCCCCGGCTGCCCTGACCAAAGGGGTGAGCGTGCGGGTGGGACCGAGTTCCAGGCAGAGTCGGACGCCGTCGGCCCGCAGTGCGGCGAGGCCGTCGCCGAAGCGGACGGTGTGGCGCACGTGCCGCACCCAGTAGTCGGCGGTGGTCAGGTCCCCGCCCTCGGCGAACCGCCCGCTCAGGTTGGACAGCACCGGTCGGGCCGGTCTGCGGTAGGCGATCGCGGCGGCTGCGGCACGGAACTCCGCCAGTACCGGGTCCATGTGCCGGGAGTGGAAGGCGTGGCGGACCGGAAGCTGCCGGGTGCGGTGTCCACGGGCACGAAGGGCCTCGGCGCAGGCGAGCACGGCGGCGCGGTCTCCGGAGATGACGGTGGAGGCGGGGCCGTTGAGAGCGGCGATCTCCACCTCGGAGCGCAGGGCGGCGAGCGTCTCCCGCACCCGGCTCTCCTCGGCCCGTACCGAGACCATCGCGCCGACGGGTTCGACCGCGGCCATGGCGGCACCGCGCGCCACCACCAGCCGTACGGCGTCGCCCAGGTCGAGGACGCCCGCGACGTGGGCCGCGGTGAGCTCTCCGACGGAGTGTCCGCCGAGGACGTCGGCGCGGACGCCGAGGTCCTCGGCCAGGCCGCTGAGCGCCACCCCGTGGGCGAACAGGGCGATCTGGGTGTAGCGGGTGCCGTGCAGCGGATGGTCTTCCCCCGCTGCGTCGCGGACCCGGGCCAGCTCGCGCAGCGGTATGTCGAGCAGCGGGTCGGCGTGTGCCGCCACGGCGTCGAACCGCGCGGAGTAGCCGGGCAGGTCGAGAAGCCGGCCGCCCATGCCGGGCCGCTGGGCGCCCTGCCCGGGGAAGAGGAAGGCGGTACGGGTGCGCGCCCCGGCGCCCGGGTGCACGGCGCGCCCCGGGACGCCTTGCGCGATCCGGTCCAGGCGGGCGGTGAGTTCGGCGGCCGAGCGGGCGGTGAAGGAGGCCCGCCGGGACAGCCGGGCGCGCCGGGCGGTGAGGGTGCGGGCCACGGAGGCGAGGGCTCCGGGCCGGGCCAGCAACTCGCCCTGTGCCTCGGCCCAGTCGCGCAGCGCGGCGGCGGTGGCGTGCAGCGACTCGGGGGAGGCCGCGGACAGCGTCACGGGGACGGCCTCGGGGACGGGCGTCCGCGCTCCGCCGCCCGGGTGCCCGGAGGAGGGGTCCGCGGGCGCCGGCGGCGGGGCGAGCACCACATGACAGTTGGTGCCGCCCATGCCCAGGGAGCTGACGCCGGCGAGGGCTCCCGGCGGCAACGGCACGGGGGAGGCCGGCACGGTGATGCCGTCGTCGGCGAGGCGGCGGGCCAGTTCGCCGCCCCGGTGCCCGGCCGTGCCCGGCACCGTCCCGCGGGCGACCACCAGTACCGCCTTGACCAGGCCGAGGAGTCCGGCCGCGCCCTCCAGGTGGCCGACGGTGGTCTTGATCGAGCCGACGGCGGGTCCGGTGTCACCGGGGCGGGCGAAGACCCGGCGGAGGGCGTCGGCCTCGGCGCGGTCGCCGACCGGGGTGCCGGTGCCGTGGAGTTCGACGAAGCCGATGGCCGCGGGGGCGACCTCCGCGGCGGCGCAGGCCCGCCGGATGGTCCGGGCGTGCGCCTCGGGGGCCGGCACCAGCAGGGTGCCGGAGCCGTCGTGGGTGACGGCGCTGCCCCGGAGCACGGCGTGGACGCGGTCCCCGTCGCGCAGCGCGTCGGCGAGGGGGCGCAGCAGGACGGCGGCGCCGCCCTCGCCGCGTACGTAGCCGTCGGCGTCGTCCTCGAAGAGCGTGGCGCGGCCGGAGGGCGACTGGCCGCCGAACGAGGCGGTGGCGGTGGCGTTCTCGGTGGAGAGGTTGAGGTTGACGGCGGCCACCAGCGCTCCGGCGCAGTCGCCCGCCCGGATGGCCTGCGCGGCGTGGTGGACGGCGACCAGCGCGGAGGACTGCCCGGTGTCGACGACGAGGCTGGGGCCGTGCAGCCCGAAGGCGTGGGAGACCCGGGCGGCGATCATGGAGGGGGCGGTGGCGGCCAGGGTGCCCGGTCCGATGGCGCCGCGACGGCCGGCGGCGTGTTCCATCGCCCAGTCGGCGCCCATGGATCCGACGAAGACGCCGAGGTCGCGCTCGCGCGGTGCCGAGGGATCCTGGCCGGCGTCCTCCAGTGCGGTCCAGGCCAGCTCCAGCGTCCACCGCTGGTGGGGGTCGACGGCGGCGGCTTCCCGGTCGGACATGCGGAAGAGACGGGCGTCGAAGCGCCCGGCGTCCGGGTGGTAGGAGCCCTGTTCGATCCGGGTGCGCACCTCGGCCGGCGCCTCTGCGGCCGCGAAGCGGCCTTCGGGCGCGCGGCCGTCGGGGCGGCGGCCCTCGGCCAGCAGGCGCCACAGCTCGTCGGGGGTGTCGGCGCCGGGCACCCGGCAGGCGAGGCCGACGACGGCGATGTCCTGGCGGGCCGGCCGCGGGGCGTCTTCCTTCCGGGTGCCCCGGGGCGGGGCACCCTGCTCGGTGTGTGTCATGCCGGCGTGCCGCCCTCCGGCAGGGAGACCCGCGGCCGGGTGGCGGGCGCGGGGGAGTCCCGGTTCTCCGCCAGGACGCGATCGGACAGCAGCCCCAGGGAGCTGAGGTTGGCGAACCCGGGGCCCTGTGCGTAGGCGGCGAGGGTGGGAAGCAGCAGTTTGGGCAGCAGGCCGTCGACGGAGAGGTCCGTGCGGATGTGTCGCTCCAGGGCTTCGGCGGTCTCGGGGGCGTCGCCGACGATCGCTGCGACGGCGGTGCGGGCCCGGTTGCCCAGCAGGTCCAGGAACCAGTCGGGGCGGGCTCCGGTGGCGTCGATGACCACGTCGAAGCGGCAGGTGTGTTCGGCGCGGCCCGGGTTGTGCAGCGTCAGTTCCACCTGGCTTCCCGCCCGGCGCACGGCGGTGACGGTGCCCTGCTGGTGCAGTACCGCCGCCTCGGTCGCGATGGCTTCGATGGCGCGGGGCGAGTACACCCCCCGGTCGGTACGGGCGATGACCTCGCGGCGGTCGTGCTCCGGCAGTTCGCGCCAGCGTTCGGGGCTGGAGTAGAGGGCGTTCTCGAAGAAGCCCTCGCCCCGGCTGTAGACCACGGGGTAGGGGCTGATCACGGTGGTCCGGCCGGAGTGCTGGCGGATCAGGTCCTCGACGACGGCGGCGGCGGTCTCTCCTCCGCCGACCACGGCGACGCTGGGGTCGACCAGCGTGGTGTCCAGGCCGAGCCGCCAGAACTCCTCGATGCTGCAGACCGCGTCGCTCGCCAGCCGGCCGTCGTGCGGACCCGGCCCGCTGATCATGACCCGGTCGGCGCAGAGGACGGCGGACCCTCCGGTGCTGCCTTCGACCGTGACCTCCCACTGACCGCCGGAGGTCTCCAACCCCCGCACCCAGCCGTTGACCAGGGGGAAGTCGACGTTCTCGGCGGCCCACCGCAGATAGGCGGCCCAGTCCGCGTGGCGCGGGCTGGGGCGTCCGGCGTCGACCCAGGCCGCGTAGCGGCCGGTGGAGACCAGGAACGCCGTCCAGGAGAACTCCTGCATCCGCGTGTTGACCGCGGCGTCGATCTCGGCGCCGTGCCCCCGGGAGGCGTAGGGGAAGCCGAGGTCCTTCTCCGGGCTGGTGGACAGTCGGGGGCGGCCGTTGGTGCGCCCGCCGACGGCCGTCCAGTTGGCCCCGACGTCATAGGGTTCGACGACCAGCACGCGAGGCGCGTCCACGCCCAGTTCTCGGAGCACCTGGCTCTTGGCCGCGGTGGCCAGCGCCTTGGGGCCGGCGCCGACGACGCAGATCAGCCCCCGTGTCTCGGGTCTCCCGGCGCCGAAGCGCCGTTCGGCGTCCTGAAGGGACAGCGACTCCATCGGCTCGGTGCTCCAGCTTCCGTACGGTCCCGCCGGGGGCGGGGTTGCTTGGGTGGGGGGTGTCGCGGCGGGCATGTCAGGCTCGCTTCCAGCTGCCGAGCAGCGCCTGAAGGGTGTCCTTGTCGAGGCCGGAGACCTCGGTGTCCGGAGCCGGCGTGCCCGGGGCGGTTGCACGGCCGCGGGCGTCGTCGGCCTCGGCGCGCTCGCACGCCTCGGCGAGTTCGGCGACGGTGGGGTTCTCGAACACCATCTGCGCGGTGACCCGCAGTCCCTTGGCACGGGCCCGGCTGGCGAGTTGGACGGAGATGATGCTGTCCCCGCCGAGGGCGAAGAAGCCGTCCTCCCGCCCGATGTCCGCCGTGCCGAGCACATCCGCGAAGAGCGCGGCGACGGCCTCCTCGGTGGCGCCGCGCGGGGGCTGCCGGGTGCCGGAGGTACGCGGGTCCGGCAGGGGCAGGGCGGGCCGATTCAGCTTGCCGGAACCGGTCAGCGGCATGACGTCCAGCACGGTGAGCACCGAAGGATGCAGGTAGACGGGCAGTTCCCGGGCCAGCTGCGCGCGGACGGAGGCGAGCGCCGCGTCCCGGTCGACGCTCTGGTCGGCCAGGGTGACGTACCCGGCCAGCAGGGTGGAGTCGTTCTCCCGGTGGGTGCGGGCGGCGGCCAGCGCCACCTCGGGCGCCAGGCGGAGAACGGCCTCGATCTCGCCGAGTTCCAGCCTGATGCCGCGCAGCTTCACCTGGTGGTCGGTGCGGCCGTCGAAGAGCAGCCGGCCGTCCCGGCTCCAGCGGGCCCGGTCCCCGGTGCGGTACAGCAGGGTGCCGGGGACGTCGCCGTAGGGGTCGGGCAGGAAGCGGGCGGCGGACAGGCCGGGACGCTTCCAGTAGCCGCGGGCCAACTGGGGGCCCGCGGCGTACACCTCGCCGGGCACCCCGGGCGGGCAGAGGTTGAGGTGGCGGTCCAGGACCAGCACCCGGGCGCCGTCCACGGGGGTGCCCAGGTGCAGCCCGTGACGGTGCATCGGCCCCCGGACGACGCCGCCGCTCAGCTCGGTGGCACCGTAGTTGTTGACGATCTCCGCGTCCGGTGCGACCTCCCGCAGCCGGCGCAGCAGGCTCGCCGTCATGGGCTCGCCGCTGCTGATCCAGCGGGGCACCGAGCGGCACGCCTGCGGGGAGACGCCGATCAGCGCGTTGATGGCGGTGGGAACCGCGGTGACCTGCCCGATCGGGTTGTTCTCGAGCAGACCGGTCAGGCTGCCCACGTCGCGGGCCTCGGCCTCGTCGGCGACGATCAGACGGGCCCCGGCGATCAGGCCGGCGAGGATCTCGCAGCCGCCGTCGTGGAAGCTCAGCCAGCCCTGGCAGAGCCGGACGTCGGGCTCCGCCACGGGGTAGCGCAGGGGCTGCCAGGCCAGCCGGGCGGCGTAGGCCCGCTGGGTGCCGATCACGCCCTTGGGCACGCCGGTGGACCCGGAGGTGTAGAGGAAGTAGGAGATGTTCTGGCCCCGGGCGCGGTGGGCCACCTCCGCGGGCAGCCGTTCGTCGGACTGCCCGGCGAGTTCGGCCCTCGCCTCGGCACCGTCCAGCGCCAGCAACGGCGCCGCGGAGGTGTCGGGCAGGTCGGCCACGGCGTCGGAGCGGGTGAGCACGACGACGGGGGCGGCGTCGCCGATCATGTACGCCAGCCGTTCGGCCGGGAGCCGCAGGTCCAGCGGCAGGTACGCGGCTCCGGTCTTCACGACCGCGAGCAGCGCGACCACCATGTCGACGGAGCGGGGTACGGCGATGGCGACGAAGCGGTCCGGTCCCGCGCCGCGCGCCAGCAGCAGCCGGGCGAGCCGGTCGCTGCGCCGGTGGAGTTCGGCGTAGTCGAGGGTGCGGCCCGCGCACTCCACGGCGGTCCGCTCGGCGGCGCCGGGCAGTTCGAGTGCGGCCCTGGACCGCTCGACGAGTTCGGGCAGGGTCTCGGCGGATTCGGGGGCGGCCTCGGGCCCGCGGCTCCACTCGTCCAGGATCAGCCGCCGCTCGGCTTCGGTGATCAGTTCCAGGGCGTGCAGCCGACGTCCGGGCTCCCTGCCCATGGTGCGCAACACCAGGCCCAGCCGGTCGACCAACTGCCGCACGGTGGCCTCTTCGTAGAGGTCGCGTCGGTAGATCAGCTCTCCGATCCAGCCGCCGGACCCCCCGCTGGGCTCGAAGTTGACGGAGAGGTCGTACTTGGCGGTGGCGGTGTGCTGCGGCAGGGAGTGCCAGTGCAGCCGGCCGGTCGCCCGGGTGAGGTCCTCCTCGTCCCGCAGCTGGACCAGTACCTGGAAGAGCGGGTTGACGCTCAGCGAACGCTCGGCCCCGGCGGCTTCGACCATCCGCTCGAAGGGCAGCTCGGCGTGGTGGTAGGCGTCCACGGCGCGCGCCCTGGCGCGGCGCACGATCTCCTCCAGGGTCGGGTCCCCGGTGAGGTCGTTCCGTACCACCAACAGGTTGACGAAGAGTCCGACGGCCTCGGTCACCGCCTCGTCGGGCCGGTTGGCGACGGGGGTGCCGAGCGGCACGTCGTCGCCGGCGCCGAGCTTGCACAGCAGGGTGGCGACGGCCGCCTGGAGCACGATGAACGGTGTCGCGCCGGTTGCCTCGGCGAGCCGTTCGACGCCCTGGCGGACGTCGGCGTCGAAGGAGAAGGTGACGACGCCGCCGGTCGGGTCGGGTCGGGCCGGGCGGGGACGGTCCGGCGTCACGGCGGTGTCCTGCGGCAGATCGGCCAGGTAGCCGCGCCAGAACTCCGCCAGGCGGTCGGCCGGACCGTCCGCGGCGTCCAGCCGCTCCCGCTGCCACAGGGCGTAGTCGGCGTACTGGACGGGCAGTGGGGGCAGCACCGGGGCGCCGTCCCGGCCGCCGCCGCCCAGCCGGGCCGCGTACGCGCGGGTGAGGTCGTCGACGAGCAGGCGTGCCGACACCTCGTCGCACACGATGTGGTGGAGCAAGAGGGAGAGCACGTGGTGCTGCCCGGACACGCGGAACAGTGCTGCGCGCAGCGGCCGTTCGTGGGCGAGGTCGAAGGGGTGCGCGGCGGCCCCGGCGAGGGCTGACTCCAGGTCCTCGGGACCCGTCGGGGTCACCGGCAGTTCGATTCGGTGGTCGTTGAGGATCTCCTGACGGCCGACACCCTCGTGGTCGGGGAAGACGGTGCGCAGGCTCTCGTGCCGGAGCAGCAGATCACCGAGGGCGCCGCGCAGCGCGTCGGTGTCGAGCGGGCCGGCGAGGTCCAGGGCGATGGGCACGTTGTAGGTGGTGCTGTCCGCCTCGATCCGGTCCACGAACCAGATGCGCTGCTGGGCGAAGGACAGCGGGACGGTCTCCGGGCGGTTCCGGGCGGTCAGCGGCAGGGCGGGGCCGGAGTCCCGATCGTCCGCGGCGCCGTCGCGGATCAGCCGCGCGAGCCCCGCGGGGGTGGAGCGGGTGAAGGCGTCCCGTACCGAGAGGACGGTGCCGTACCCACGGCGAATCAGCGACAGCAGACGGGTGAGCAGCAGCGAGTGGCCGCCCAGTTCGAAGAAGGAGGTGTCGGCACCGACCCGGCGTCCGCCGACCGTCGGCGCACCGTCCCCCGTCGGCTCGGCGGCCGGTGCGAGGAGCTCGGCGAAGAGCGCGGCGATCTCCTGCTCCAGGACGTCGTGGAGAGGACGGAAGGCGGCGGTCTCCTCGGGCGGCGCCTCGGGCAGCGCGCGGCGGTCGGTCTTGCCGGCCGGGGTCAGCGGCAGCGCCTCCAGGACGACGAAGGATCCGGGCACCATGTGGGCGGGGAGCGCGGCGGCCAGTCGGGCCCGCAGTGCCGGCAGGTCGATGTCCTGCTCTCCCTCCGGGGTGAGGTAGGCCACCAGCCCGGTTCCGGTCTCCGCCTGTTCGCGGGCCACGACGACGGCCTGCTCCACGCCCTCCTGGGCGCGCAGCGCCACCTCGATCTCGCCCGGTTCCACTCGGAAGCCACGGATCTTGACCTGGTCGTCCGCCCGGCCGGCGAACTCCAGTTCACCGTCCGCGCCGAAGCGCGCCAGGTCCCCGGTGCGGTAGAGCCGACGGCCGGGGGTGAGCGGGCTGGGCACGAAGCGCTCGGCGGTGAGCGCCGGGCGGCCCAGGTAGCCGCGGGCCAGCGAACTGCCTTCGAGGTAGAGCTCTCCCGTCTCGCCCGGCGGGGTGAGGCCGAGTGCGGGGTCCAGGAGCAGCGCGGTGTTTCCCCACTTGGGCCGCCCGATGGGGACCGTGCGATGCCCCTGCGGACCCTCGACGCGGTAGCCGGTGACGGACTGGGTGGTCTCCGTGGGGCCGTAGTAGTTGCCCAGGGTGAGCCTGCCGCCGTTGCCGAACCGGGCGCGTACCCGGTCGGCCAGCTCGCCGGGCAGCGCCTCGCCGCCCACCGGCAGCCAGCGCAGCGAGGTCAGCGGCCTCTTCGGCGCCGCCGCGGCCAGGTAGTTCAAGAAGGACGGCACGGCGTGGACGACGGTCGCCCGCAGGGCGGCCACCTCGGCGAAGAGCAGGTCCAGGTCGGCCTCGGCGCCCGCCCGGGGCACCAGCACTTCGCCGCCCACGCACAGCGGGCCCAACAGCTCACCGAGGGAGACGTCGAAGGCGGGCGAGGCCAGCTGGAGCCAGCGGACCCTCTCGCCTTCGTCGTGGGTGTCGCGGAAATGGCCGGTCAACCACTCCAGGTGGTCGCCGAGGGCGGCGTGGGTGGTGCCCACTCCCTTGGGCGCGCCGGTCGAACCCGAGGTGTAGATGACGTACGCCAGGTTCTGTGGACGCAGTGGGCGCACCCGATCGCGATCGGTCAGCTCGCCCGGACCCGAGAGCGGTTCCAGCTCGGTGTGCCAGGCGGGGGAGTCGACGACGGTCCGCGGGACGGCGCCTGCGGGTACCCGGTCGTCGGTGTCGGTGCTGGTGAACAGGTGGCGGGGGGCCGCCTCGGCCAGCAGGCGGGCCAGGCGGTCGGCCGGGTGTGCCACGTCGAGGGGCAGCAGCGCCGCACCGGACTTCAGGACCCCGAGCGCGACGACGGCGCTGTCCACGGTGCGTCCCAGTGCGCAGGCGACCAGGTCCTCGGGGCCGATGCCCCGGGCGGCGATCCAACGGCCCACGGCGGTCGCGCGGTCGTTCAGCTCGCGGTAGGTCAGCGTGGACCCGGCCGTGCGCAGCGCGACCGCGGTCGGTCGGGTGGCGGCCTGCGCTTCGATCCGGTCCGTCGCGGAGCGCCAGGGCCCGATGAACGCCGGGGAGGTTCCCCGACCCAGGAGCAGTTCGCGTTCCTCCTCGGTGACCAGCGGGAGTTCGGCGAAGGAGGTTCCGGGGTCCCGCAGGGCCGCTCGCAGTACCCGCAGGGAGGTCTGTGCGAGGGAGCCGATCCGGCCGTCGGGGAAGGCGTCTTCGAGGTACTCGAAGCGCAGCACCCAGCGGCCGTCCGGGGTGCGGCGGGCCATCACCGACAGGGGGACCTGGCCGATTCCGCCGCGCGCCGCGCGGGCCTCGACCGTCACGCCGGGCAGCGCCAGATGGACTCCGGCGTCCTCGATGCCGAAGCTGACTTCGATCGGCCGGGGCCGTCCGGCGGCTCCCAGCAGCCGGACCGCTTCGCCGTAGGGCAGGTCCTGGTGCTGGAGGGCGTCGGCGACGGTGTGTCCGGTGCGCTCCGCGAGCCTGCCCAGGCCGTGGCCGGCGGGAACGTCGAGGGGCAGCAGCACGACGTTGCCGAAGTAGCCGAGGGAGCGGGCGCACAGCTCGCTGTCCCGCTGTGTCACGGGGGTCCCGATCACGGCCCGGTCGTTGCCCGTGTGGCGGCGCAGCCCCGCGGCGAAGGCGGCGAGGAGGACGACGAAGGGGGTGGTGGAGAACCGTCTGGCGAGTTCCTCGACCGTCCCGGACAGGGACGCGTCCAGGGCTGCTTCGTGGAAGCCGCAGGCGCCGGTGTGGTCCTGGGCCGCGGCGCTGCCGACCCCGGTGGCCGGGTCCGCACCCGCCAGGGCCTCGGCCCAGTGCCGGCGCAGGGCGGGCAGCGCCGCCGAGCGCTCGCGTTCCATGGCGTGGGCGGCCTCCGCGTAGCGGACCGTCGGGGCGAGGGCGTGTCCCTGGTAGGCGGCGGCGAGGTCGTTGAAGAAGATCGCCCAGCAGGAGTCGTCCCAGGCGATGTGGTGGGCGGTCAGCAACAGGGTGTGCTGCTCGGGGCCTTCGGCGTAGAGGGTCAGACGTACCGGGTGCGCGGCCTCCAGGTCGAAGGGGACGCGCAGTTCGGCGGTGATCAGCGCGTCCAGGTCGCTGCCCCGGGCGTCGGTGACGGTCACCGGCAAGGTGTCGGCCGTCAGGTCGGGGACGGCCAGCAGTTCGCCCGTGTCGGTCAGGGCGTAGCGGGTCCGCAGGATCTCGTGGTGGTCGGCGACCGTGCGGGCGGCGGCGGTGAGGGCGGGGACGTCGACGGGCCCGCGCAGGGTGAGGGCGGTGCCCACGTTGAGTGCGGCACCGGTGGCGTCGGCAGCGTGCTGGAGCCACAGCCGTTGCTGCGCGGGGCTCGCCGGGGTCTTCGCTCCGGGCGCGAAGGCCAGGGGTTCGGGCTCCGTGCCTCCTCCTGCCGCGCTGCCGCTCTCGGCCATGCGCTTGCGCAGCGCCGCGAGTCTGCGTCGGCGATCGCGCTCCGCCGCAGCGGTGTCCGTCGCGCCCATCGTGCCTCTCCTCATCGCTCTTTCCCCAGCAGTGGGGCATCCGTCCCGTCGCCGCCGTGTGCGGCCCCGCCGCCCGGCGGTCCGTCATGGGGCGCCGGTTCGCACCCCATGGCGCCCGTATCCCCTAGGACCAGGAGCTCAACGAGAAGCGTTCGCTCAGCGTGCGGGCGCCGATGGCGTAGTCACGGAGCTCGGTGGCGTTGCGCACCAGCAGGTCGTCCCCGGAGGACTCGGCGATCGAGCGGAGCCAGCCGTAGGTCTCCTCGGCGGGTACGTCGTAGCGGAAGTGCACCTTGGAGAGGAGGAAGAGGAACTCCTTGAAGTTGGCGCGGTCCACCACCTCGCCGAGCTTCAGGATCGCCTCCCGCCGCTCGGCGGGGAGTTGGGGGCGCTCGATGATCCGGGGCTCGGCACCAGGTCGGTGGTAGGACTTGTCGCGGAAGACGTCCGCCTCCTCGTACGGGCCGTCGAAGGCGAAGTCGACGCAGAGCATCTGCCTGCTGTCCGCCGAGAAGTTGGCGGCGGCGTGCACCGCCCCGGCGTCCAGGAACCAGATCTCCCCGGGGCGCATGTTGAGCACGGTGTCGTCCTCGGAGTGCAGTGCGGCGGAGTTGGGCTCCAGGAACATCAGCACCCGGAAGTACTGCTCGGCGTCCCGCTCCAACTCGACGAAGTCCCGGTGGGGGATCACCACGGCGTCCACCAGGTTGCGGGTGCGGACCATGGTGATCCGGTCGGTGTCGAAGACGCTCTCCACCAGTTCCCGCAGGTAGCCGGTCTGCTTGCCGTGCTCGGTGAGTTGGGCGGGCGAGGAGATGTCCCGGTACAGGTCGTCCCGGGCGTCGCCACTGGCGTTCCACAGCGGGATGTTCTTCCAGTACCCGTTGCTGAACTCGTCGTAGCCCTCCTCCCCGCGCGGCACGGAAGCGAGGTAGGCGAGGTCCGGGGCAAGCCGGCGGTCATCCAGCTCTATCTGTCCGAGGATGTGCGATCGCACGTGGAGAACACCCTTTCTGGCAGGGGATGGTGGCCGCGCGGGGCGGACGGGGGCCGCCTGCCCTCGGTCAGCGCTGTGGTGCGCGTCCGGTGGCGGCGCCTGACATCACGGACTGGGGTCCGGCCGACCCTCCGTGCGGAACGGCACGGGCACCCACAGGGACAGGGCCGTGCCGGGGAACGACGTGACGCAGGAGCACGTGTTCCCCCGGCCAACTCGACATTTCGAGTGGTCGAGTTGGCTGAAACAGGACGCTAATCGACCCATCGTTACTTTGGCAAGCCTTACCTAAGTTGATCACTGGCCAGGTGTGCACGTCCCACCGCCGGCACCACCGCGGAAACACGGGCCGTGGCACCGCGCATCGCGGTCGCCGAGGGCCTCGCCCCCCGGGGGAGCGGCGGTACGTGATCTTCGCCTCACGGGAGCACGCTTGCCTCCGCCTCCTCCCGTACTGAAAAATCCCCGGCAGCCGCCTCACGACGTCCGGCCCGTCCTGAGCGGCCGGCCCGCGTGGTCCCGAGCCCCGCTCGCCCCACGTGCCGCAGGGCGGACAGAACGCAGCCGGCGGACCGGCAGCCGTAGATGTCCCGCGCAGGAGCCCCGCACCTCGGACACCCGCCCCCTCCATGGAGCACTCCCGTGAATGCCAGCACCCCTGTACTGCCCCGCTACGCCCCCGACGGACTGCCCGCCTCCTGGCTTGCCGTCCCACCGCCGCCCACCGGTTTCCACCGCGGGGAACTGCACTTCCGCGACGCCCGCACGGACAACGGCGACATCGAGATGATCTGCGAGTGGATGAACCGGCCGCACACCGCCAAGGGTTGGGAGTACGACTGGCCACTGGAGCGGTGGGACGCCCACATCAAGGCTCAGCTGCGCACCGGCTACTCACGACCCATCGTCGTCGAACAGCACGGGCGCCCCCTCGCCTACATGGAGTTCTACCGGATGGCCCAGGACATCGTCGGCCACCACTACCAGGCTCAGCCCCACGACCTCAGCGTCCACCTGGCCATCGCCGACACGGCCGACACCGGCCGGGGCCTGGGGTCCCGGATCATCGGCGAGATCACCGAGGAGTTCCTGGAGCGGGACCGCGCCTGTGACGCCGTGGTGTTCGAACCCGACGCGGCCAACTCCGCCTCCCGCAAGATGATCGAGAACAACGACGCCGCGCTGCTGGGCGAGGTGCAGGTGCGCCACCGTCACATCGCGTTGTACGCACGGGTCCGCGACGGGCGACCGCTGCCCCGGATGGGACGGCCCGCCTGGACGGCGTCAGCCGACACCGCCGCCGGCTGAAACGGCGCGGCACGGCACAGGAGTTCGCGTGAGGCCCACCCCGTCCCCCGGCGGGAGTGGGCCCTCGTGTCGGATCGGCACGCCTCCCGAACTCGCGACCGTACGGAAGCGTTCTCGCCCGTGCCCGGGGACCCGCACCCGACGGGGCCCCGGCGGCAGGGGGCGAGCGTGGCCGATTCCCGGCTCCAGCCCCGGTTGGCTCCGTCCGCCGTCCCGTTCCGCTCAGCCGTCCTGTTCCGCTCAGCGGCTGAGCGGGATGACCAGGGGGCAACCGGTCTCCTCGTCGTGCCTGACCCGGGCGCGCAGCCCGAAGACCTCCGCCAGCATCTCCTCGGTGAGCACGTCCCGTGGCGTGCCCTGCGTGACGATGCGCCCTTCCTTCATCGCCACCAGACGATCCGCGTAGCGGGCCGCCAACGTCAGATCGTGCAGCACCAGCACCACGGTGCGCCCGATGTCCCGGTGCAGCGCCCGCACCAGGTCCAGAACCTCCACCTGGTGTGCCAGGTCCAGGTGGTTGGTGGGTTCGTCCAGCAGCAGCAACTCGGTTTCCTGGGCGAGCACCATGGTGATCCAGACGCGTTGCCGCTGCCCGCCCGAGAGTTCGTCCAGGCTCCGCTCCGCCAACTCGTAGGTGCCGGTGGCCCGCATGGCCCGGGCCACGACCGCCTCGTCCTCGCTGGTCCAGCGCCGGTACCAGCTCTGGTGAGGATGCCGGCCCCGGGCCACCAGGTCGGCGACGCTGATTCCTTCGGGCGCCGCCGGGGACTGCGGCAACAGGCCGACCAGATGCGCGACCTGTCGGGTCGGCATCCGGTGGATCGGGGTGCCGTCCAGCAGCACCTCGCCGGCGCGTGGCTTCATCAGCCGCCCGAAGGCCCGGAGCAGAGTGGACTTGCCGCAGCCGTTGGGGCCGATGACCGCGGTGAACGAACCGTTCGGGATCTCCAGGTCGAGCCCCTCGATCACCGGGCGCTGCGCATAGCCCAAGGTGAGCCCCCGTGCTTGCAGCCGCACCGGAGCGGCATCCCCTCCGGCCGCCTTCCGTCCCCGTGGCGGGGACACCCCTGTCGCCTTGCCCGGCTTGATGGTCCCGGTCATGAGGTACGCGCCGCCTTTCCACTGCGGACGAGCAGGTAGAGCAGATAGGGCGCCCCGAGTGCGGCCGTCACCACGCCGACCGGCAGTTGCAGATCGCCGAAGGCGGTACGGCCCAGGACATCGGCCCACACGGTGACGGCTGCCCCCAACAGGCCCGAGGCGAGCAGCGGTGGCGTACCGGTGCGGGTCAGCCGCAGGGCGAGCTGTGGTGCGGCCAGTGCGACGAAGGCGACCGGCCCGGCCGCCGCGGTCGCGGTGGCGGTGAGGAGCACGGCGACGAGGAGCAGGGCCACCCGGGCCCCGGTCATGCGCACCCCGAGGCCCCGCGCGGTGTCCTCGTCGTAGACGAGGGCCCCGAAGGTGAAGGAGAGCATCAGGGCGACGGGCATCAGCGCGGCCAGCGCCACGGAGGTGGTTCGGACGACGGACCAGCTGGTGCCCTGGTCGAGGCTGCCGTTGAGCCAGACCAGCGCCCGACCGACGTCCACGATGTCGGCCTTGACCAGCAGCCAGGAAAGCACGCTGCCGAGCACGGCGTTCACCCCGACGCCGACCAGCAGCACCCGGTAGCCGGAGATTCCGCGCCGCACCGCGAGCAGGTAGATGCCCAGGGCGGCGGCCAGAGCGCCACCCACGGCAGCGGTGGGAACGCCGATGTCGGCCAGCGGGCCGCTGACGCTGCCGTAGGAACCGCCCAGGACGATCACGGTGACGGCGCCGACCCCGGCTCCGCTGGTGATCCCGAGGATGTCGGGGCTGGCCAGTGGGTTGCGCGCGATGCCTTGGACGATCGCTCCTGCCAGTCCGAGCGCGCCGCCCACCAGAACACCGAGCAGAGCGCGCGGCAGCCGTAGTTCGAAGATGACGAAGTCGTGGTCCGCAGTGCCCCCGCCCAGCAGCCGCAGGGCCACCTCCCAGGCGGAGAGGGAACTGCTGCCCCGGGCGGTGCTCACCACAACGGCCGAGAGGAGCGCTGCGGCGATCAGCAGCGGCACCAGGACCTGCCGGGGGCGCCAGCCGAGGGAGAGCGGGCCGGCGCGCAACGGCCGGCGGCCGAGAACGGCCGGCCGACGACGGGGCCGGGGACCGTCGTGCTCGGCGGCGGTGTCCGCGGGTGCTGAGGAACGCGGTCCGGGCGTCATGGGAAGGGTCATGGCTGCACGGGCTTTCGGCGGCTCACCAGGTAGATGAAGACGGGGGCGCCGATCAGCGCGAGCATGATGCCGACCTGTAGCTCCCCGGGGCGGGCGACCAGACGGCCGAGGGTGTCGGCGAGGACCACCAGGGAGGCGCCGAGAAGACCCGAGTAGACGAGGATCCAACGGTAGTCGGGTCCGGTGAAGTACCGCGCGATGTGCGTGGAGACCAGCCCGGCGAAGCCGATCGGCCCGCAGACGGCGACCGCAGTGCCGGTCAGCACGGTGATGGCCGTCATGCCGACCGCCCGAGTGAGTCCCACCCGCAGGCCCAAGGACCGGGCCACGTCCTCGCCCAGTGACAGGGCGTTCAGCCCGCCGGCGTTGGTGGCGGCCAGCGCCAGACCCACCAGGATGAACGGGAGCATCTGCACGACGAGTTCCACCGGGCGGCCGGAGACGGTGCCCACCGTCCAGAACCGGTAGACCTCCAGAGCCTGTCGGTCGATCAACACCATGCCCGCGGTGAGTGCCGTGAAGAGAGCGTGCGCGGCCGCACCCGCCAGCGCCAGAGTGACGGGAGTGGCGCCGCCCCGAGCGAGGCGCCCCACCGAGTGAACCAGCAGGCTGGCCGCGGCGGCACCGAGGAATCCGAACCACACGTAGCCGTGGAGGCCGGAGACGCCCAGCAGGAAGACGGCGGCAACCACACACATTCCGGCTCCCGCGCTGATGCCCAGAACCACCGGATCGGCGATGGGGTTCCGGGTGTGACCCTGCATCAGCGCGCCGGCCACCCCCAACGCTGCACCGGCCACGAGCCCGAGCCAGGTGCGCGGCAGGCGCAGGTCCCGGACGATGACGTCAGCCTCCAGGCCCTCCGGACTCCACAGCCCGTGCCAGACCTGGCCTGGGGTGAGCGGCTTGGTCCCCAGGGCGATGGAGAGCAGCACGGCCAGCGCGACCACTCCCAGCAGCACGAGAAGCCCGGCCCAGCGACGGAGGCTGCCGACACCTGTCAGCCGCTGCCGCGCCGGTCGAACCTCCAGGGGGGCCCGGCGCGCCGAGCGCGCTTCGATCACGATCTCCTCCACCACACACAATGATCAACTTAGGTGAGCCTACCCTTATGTCGCTTTGTTCGGAAGGGGTGACCCATCTGACGCCGGAGCAGGGTCCGTCCGACCGCCCCCACCTCCGGGAACGGATCGCGGCTCGAAGAGGCTCCGCTGTCCACGCCCCCACCGCTCGGCGCCGGCGCCCCGAGGCCGTACGCGCCGCGCGCCTGGAGGGCCACCCCGTCGCCGCCCCCGCCCGCGACCACGGCGTCCGGCGCGGCGCGCGTGAATGTCCCCGGCGCAGCGCAAGGAAATCACCACCCGAGAGCGCGGGGAGCGCGAACCCGTCGACTCGGGAAAGAAAGGCCCGGGTTCCGGGCGCCCCCGGAACTGTGGACCGCAGAGGAGTTGTCCGGAGCCGTCACGCCATGTCCGGCCGGACGGAAACGGCCACGGAACTGCTCGCCCCATTCGGCGAGGTGTCGTCGAGCGAGTGCGGAGAGCTGCGGGAGGATGTGGCGCGGCCTGCCCGGCAGGGTGTCCCGTCTCGTTCGCGACGGGCAGGACCGGACCTTCTCCGTGCGCTGGTCAGGTGCAGTTCCACGGCAGGTCCGTGCCGCAAGGCGGCCCCGGCGGCCTGTGCGTTCCGCCTCTGCGCGGTGCTGCGGGTCGCCCTGCGCCGACGGTGCCGTGACGGTTCCGCCGCCTTCTCGCCGGGACCCAGACGGGCCGTTATCGGCCACGATCAAGGGTTCGATTGACGTCGAGGCTCCGGCCGTGAAAACTGAATTTTGATCCGCCTAGTTTTCTTCGGAACTCATCGAACGCCTCCTGTTGAGGGCCGGTCGAATGACGCCGGACAGCAGGTCGGCGCCGGAATTCTGCCACCCCCTCGCGGATTTTCGCACAGAAATTCCATGGACCCCGTCCGAGTGAATCGGGCTCCCGACAGCGCAGCAAGAACTGACCGAATTCCTTCGACGTCGTGTCCGCGGTGGAGCGGGTTCCGACGGTCCGTCGAGCGCGGGCCCAGGGGCCGTGCCCACGGACCGCGTCGCCATCAACGGGTGAAGACGCACAGAGCGCGGGCGACCGCGCTGCGGCGGCACGGTGTGCCACCCCCACGTCCTACGCCCCCCGGTATGCCGAGCGACGTCGTCGACGGCCAAGACCGAGATGAGAGTGATGTACGTGGTCGATTCCGTCTTTGTCATCCCCGGTACGGTGGCTGCCCCTCGGGGGGGGGGCGTCCTCCGCGACCTCCACCACCGCTACGAGAGCGTACGGGAGGCACTCTCCCGCATCGACGAGGCGGCCCGGGAGTTGCAGTTGCCCGCGATCAGCCTTCGTCTGACCGGGCGGACCGAAGCGAGTGACCGGCGCGGTCCCGAAGTCCAGTACCTGGAGATCTTCGCCGTCACCCTGGCGACCCACCACATGCTGGTCGCCGAGGGAGTCGAGCCGGTCGCCATCGTCGGACAGAGCATCGGCGAACTGTGGGCCCTGGCCGCCGCCGAGCACGTGTCGGTGGAGGACGCGGCACGGCTGGCCGTCGCCAGGTCCCGGGCGCTGACCCTCCAGGGTTGGAGCGGGAAGATGCTCGCGATCGGCGTGGACGGGCGCCGCGCCGAGACGCTGGCCGGACTGGTCGACGACCCCCACCTCGTGCTGGCCTGCGAGAACGCGCCCCGGCAGAGCGTCGTCAGCGGGCCCGAGCCGCTGATCGCCCGCGTGGAGCGGGTGGCCGACGCGTTCGGTTGGTCCCATCTGCGGCTGGATGTCCCGCACCCCACCCACACGCCCGCGATGGCACAGGGGGCCCGGCTGCTCAGGGCCGACGCACCCCGCGTGCCCTACGGGGGCGGACGCTGGCGGGTACGCTCGCCCTGGCTGGGGCGAGACATCGGTGACGAGGACCCGGTGGACCTGGTGGCGGGCGCGCTCACGGCCCGGGTCCGGATGCTGCACACCATCCGCGAACTGCACGCGGCGGGCGCCGACGTCTTCGTGGAGTGCGGGGAGTGGCCCGTCGTCACCAAGTTCGTCGAGGCGTCCGTACCGGGCGTGCGGTGCCTGGTGCCACTGAGCGAGAGCGATCCCTGCGCGGCCGTACGGGCGTTGGCGGCGGACTCCACCGCCGAGGGACCCCACCCGCCGCGCGCGCCGGAGCAGAGGAAGTCCGTGCGCCCGCCCGCCCCTCCGCGCCCCGCTCCGGTCGCCCACGACACCGCCTCCTCACGCGCGGCGGAACCGAGGACCGTGACGATACCCGCGCCCGTGACCCTGGCGCCGTCGTCCCGCAGGGCCCCGGGGCCCGTCACCACGTTCGGCCCGGCCACCGCCGCACCCCCGTCCCCCGCCCCGGCGGCGTCCGGGGCCGCCGGACTCGACCATGAAACGGTGCTGGCCGAACTGCGCTCCATCTACGGGGACTTCCTGGGCTACCCGCCGGACCTGCTCGGCGAGGACGACGGGCTGGAGTCCGAGCTCGGCGTGGAATCGCTCAAGCAGGTCGTCCTGCTCAAGCGGGTCTCCGAGCGGTACGAGCTGCCGGACCTGATCAAGAACACCTCTCTGCTCACCTCCGGCACCCTGGGCAGGATCGCGCGGGCGGTCACGGATTCCTGGGCGGAGGCCGCCGGGCGATGACCACCCTCGTGAGTCCCTCCGTCTCCCCGGGCGCCCTACGGGGCCGGATCGCGCTCGTGACCGGTGCGGCGAGAAGCCTGGGAGCGGACATCGTGCGTCAGTTGGCGCACGGCGGCGCCCATGTCGTCGTCAACTACTTCCACTCGGCCGAACGAGCGGCGCAGCTCCGCGCCGAGCTGGAACAGGCCGGTCTCAGCTGCGAGTTCATCCGATCCTCGGTGGCCAAGACCGACGAGATCAACCGGATGTTCGACCTCGTCGAGGAGCGGCACGGCGCCCTGGACATCCTGGTGAACAACGCTGCGGGCGGTGCATTCCTGCCGCTGTTCGACGTCGACGACGTCTACTGGCAGCGGGCCTGGTCCACCAACGTGATGGCGGCCTACCACTGCTCCCGGCGGGCCGCCGTGCTCATGGCCGGGCGCCCGGGTGCGAGCATCCTCTGCCTGTCCGCCGTGGGGGCGCACCAGCCGATCCCGGGGTACGGCCCGGGTGGCGTGACGAAGGCGGCCTTGGAGTCCCTGGTCCGCTACCTGGCGCTCGAACTGGCTGGATCGGGCATCCGCGTCAACACGGTGCTGCTCGGCACCGTGGTCAGCGAGATCTTCGACAACCTCGACGACCCCCGGACACTGCTCGGAGGGCTGCCCGAGGCACACGAGATGATGCGCCGTCGGCTCTCGACCCCGGAGGCGGCCCGGTTGATCGTCCACATGCTGCACGAGGACGCGGGCTTCATCACGGGCCAGACGATCGTCGCGGACGGCGGCATCAGCATCGCGGGGATGCAGGGAACCCAGCTCCGGAGCAGGTTCGCGGACCAGGTTTCCGCTACGGAACCCGCCCGGGCCGGAGCCAGTGCCCTCGTGGAGACCCACGCGGAGCGCGCCGGCGCGCCCGTCGAGCCCCCCGTCGACCTCCTTCCCGGATCCGGCCTCGGCCCCCCGGCAGCGCCCGTGGCCGCGCCCCCGACGGAGGCCGGCCCGGAGCCCCTCCCGGAATCCCCCGTCGGGACCGCGCCGTCAGACGAGGCCCCGGTGCCCACCGGTGCGGTCCCGGCGGGCGGGTCCGCACCGGACCCGGCGCCCGCCCGGGCCGCCGCGCACGGCACCTCGACCGCAGACGACCCCGACCCCGGCGCCGTCGCCGTCGTCGGTCTCGGCGTCGTCCTGCCCGGCGCCAACGACACGGACGAGTTCTGGGAGCGGCTACGGGAGGGCGTTTCCCTCTTCAGCGAGCCGTCCGCCTTCGACCTCGACCACTTCTGGGCCCCCACCCGGGAGATGACGGACGCCTTCTACGTGCGGGAGGCGGGGTACGTACACACCTTCGTACCGGATCCCGCATCCACCGCCGAACCCGACGGGAACGCGGACCATCCGGGGCGACCCCGGACGACCCGGTGGCTGCGGCACTGCGCGGTCCACGCACTGAAGGGGGTGCGGCTGCACCCCGCGGACCGGTGGTTCACTGCGACCACGGGCATCCACGACCAGACGGGGCTCGGACCCCAGGGGGTCGTCCTCGGCGACGAATACCGGCGCATGGTGCGCGGGGCCATCCCCGAGGGGAAGGACAGCGAGTGGCTGGCAGAGCTGGCCGACCACGCGATCAGCGCCTACTACGGCGGCGACGGCGGCGACCCGAAGGACTATCTGCCCGCGTCCGTGGTCCGTGACGCGCTCCGCGGCCTCGCCCCGGACGACACCCAGCACCTCACCCTCGACGCAGCCTGCGCCAGCGGCCTGTTCGCCGTGGACGCGGCCGTCAAGGCGCTGCGCGAGGGCTCCTGCGACGTGGCGCTCGCGGGGGGCACCTCGATCATCGAACCGATCGGGTTCACCCTCTTCTGCCGGGCACAGGGCATCTCGATGAGCGGCCGGGTCCGTCCCTTCGACCGGTCGGCCGACGGCACGCTGATCGGCGAGGGCGCCGTCCTGCTCGTCCTCAAGTCCTACGCGCGGGCCGTGGCCGACGGCGACCGGATCCTCGGCGTGGTCCGGGGCAGCGGCCTCGCCGCCGACGGCCGGGGCAAGGGCATCCACGCGCCCGCCACCCGCGGGCAGGAGCAGGCGATCGCCCGTGCCTGGGCCGACGCGGGCGTGACGGCCGACGACGTCGACTGGGTGGTGGCCCACGGCACCGGGACGCCGGTGGGTGACGAGACCGAGCTGCGGTCGCTGCTCGCCGGGCTGCCCGAGCACCGCGCACGGGCCTGTCTGCTCACCTCCAACAAACAGGTCTTCGGCCACACCGGGGTGCTGGCCGGTCTGGTGTCCCTCGCTCACGCGTTGGTGGCCCTGGAGCGGGGAACGGTCCCCGGGCAGCCCGCGGTCACCGACCCGCACCCGCTCCTGGGCGACGGGACGCGCCTGACGGTGCCGGTGGACGACGTGCCCTGGCCCGCGTCGGACGAACGGCCCCGGGTGGTCGGGGTGTCCTCGTTCGGACTCGGCGGTGCGGACGCCCACGTGGTCCTCTCGGACCGAGCGGCCCCAGCCGCCCCCGCCGGGCGGCGCGCCCCCGGTCCCGACGCGGCGGCGGAGGAGCTGGTCGTCGTGGGCTGGAGTACCCACCTCCCGGGTCTGGACACCGCCTCGGTGCCCGCCTGGCTGGACGGTGGGGGCCCGCGCCCCGAGGCGTGGTTCGGCTCCCCGTACCCCCTGCCGTCTCCCCGTGAGGTCCGCATCCCCCCGCTGACGATGCGGCACATGGACGCGGCGCACCTGATGATGCTGGAGGCCCTGCGTCCGCTGCTCGACGGGCTGGGAGAGGCGGGCACCGGCCTGCGGCCCGCCACGGCGGTGATCGTGGGCTCGGCGCTGCCGACCACCCACAACACCCGGGCCGCCCTGCGGGTGCACGCCCGTGAGTGCGCCGACGCGCTGGACATCCTGCCCGACCCCGAGGTGGTCGCAACGCTCAGGGAGTACCTGGCGAAGGGCATGGCGGAGGCCGAGGGGGTCATCCCGGGCGACCTGAACGAGGACGACTTCACCGGGGCGGTCTCCTGCATCCTGTCCGGGCGGCCGCGAACTACTACGACCTGCGGGCCTTCGGCACCAGCGTCTACTCCCACCGGGACTCCGCGCACACCGCCGTCGACCTGGCCCTGCGCCAACTCCGGCACCAGGCATGCGACCTGGCCCTCGTCGGCGCGGTCTGTCTGCGCCCGATCAGCGGCTGGGACCGGCATCTCTCCGGTCTGGTGCCGGAGGGCAGGACCGTGGCGGAGGGCGCGGCCGTCGTGGCGGTCGCCCGGCGTTCCACCGCCCGGGAGCACGGCCTGCCGATCCTCGGAACGCTCTCGGCCCCGGTCGACGGAGCCGGGTCGACGGACCCGGTCATGCCCGCGCACACCCTGCCCGTGCTGGCGGACGCAGGTCACACCTACCTGTCGCTCGACGCCCTGCTCGCGGTGGTCCGGGGCGTCGTCACCGCAACGGCCGCGACGGTGGCTCCCGCTGCGGCCGGCTCCCCGCTGATCCGGTTCACGCCGCCGGGCGCGCCGGAACCGGCGAACGGTACGCCGGACAGCCGGGCCACCGCGACCGTGCCCGTCTCCGCCGCGCCGAGGGAGGCCCTCGGCACGGCTCCCGGTGAACCGGTAGATGATGCGTTCCGCCTGGAACGAGCCGCTTCCGAGGAGGAGTTCACCGGTCGACGGCAGACCCTCGCGCTCGTCCCGACGGTCCCTCCCCCCGTTTCGGGAGACGGACCGGCCATCCCGTCCGGCACGGTGGTCCTTACCGACCTGCCGGAGCTCGCGGTGCTCTCCACCGGCCCCGACACCGCCGTCTGGTCGCCCGGACCCGGTGTCGCAGGCACCTGCCATGTCCCGCCCGAGGAGGCGGCCGAGGCCCTGGCCGGGCTGCCGTTCATCCCGCGCCACGTCAGGATCCTCACCCGGCTCCCCGACCACGACGGCACCGACGATCCGCCCGGGGCAGCCCGCCTCGAAGACCTCCAAGACCTCGCCTTCACCACCCTCCAGGCGGCGCTACCGGCCCTGCGCTCCGGTGGTTCGCTCAGCGCACTGCTCCTGGGCGCGGGTCCGGACGCGTTGCCCCCGCCGCTGAGCGGTCTGTTCACCGGACTGATCCGCTCCGTCCGGGCCGAAGTGCCGCAGTGCGAGGGGATCGCCCTGCTCAGTGACGCGACGGACCCCGCCACCGCGCTGGAGTTGCTGGCGCGGGCGGCGGCGGTCCGGGTGCCGACGCACACCGTCGCCTGCCGAGGGGACTCCTGGTCCGTCCTCGCGGCCGCGGACGATCCGGCGCCACCAGTCCCGGCGAGCGCGGCCGCGCTGCCGCCCGGCGGGGTCGTGGTCGCCTTCGGCGGCGCCCGGGGCATCACCCCGGAACTCGTTCACGCGGTCGCCCGCGCCACCGAACGCCCGCACGTGTACGTCATCGGCCGCACACCGCCGTCGGAGTCCGGAGAGCCCCTGCCGTCCCAGGCCGAGTTCATCCTCGCCGGGCGGCGCGAACACCCCGGCGTGCCGGTGCGAGAACTGCGCGACCGCTACGAGCGGGTCCTGGCCCGGCTGGAGGTGCGCCGGACGGTGGACCGGCTCGTGGAGGCGTGCGGTCCCGGCCGGGTGCACCACCGGATCTGCGACGTCCTCGACGCCGACCGGACCGCCGCCGTGCTGCGGGAGGTCCTGGACCGGCACGGACGGATCGACCTGCTCGTGAACTCCGTCCTCGACCTGCGGTCACGCGCACTGCACGCCAAGACGCTGACCGACTTCCGGGCGGTCCGCGCCACCAAGGCGACCGGGTACCGCACCCTCAAGCGGGCCCTCGTCGGGCACGCGCCCCGGATCTGGTGCAACTTCAGCACCCTCGCGACGGTCGCGCCCGCGCCCGGCGACATCGACTACTGCGCCGTCAACGAGTACCTCGCGTACGCGAGCGCCCGCGCCCACCGGGACGCCCCCGACGGCCACCAGGAGACCGCGATCCTGTGGAGCGGCTGGCGGGAGGTCGGGGTCGCCAGCACCACCACCATGCGGGAGACCCTCAAGCGCAACCGGATGGACGCATACATCAGCACCGCACAGGGACGCGCGCAGTTCCTCTCGGTCCTGGCGCACGCTCCAGCCGGCGGGGTGACCTTCTTCGCACGAGACGAGGAGCGCGCCCTGCTGGGCGGCCGCGGGATCGAGCTTCCCGGCCCCGGTGCGGGCGGTCGCCGCCCCGGCCCGGGCCCCGGCGCCGTCCTCGCGCCGCCGCCCGCCCCGGACGCGCCGCCGCCCGCCCCACCGGGCCCGGCGCTGGCCTCGCCGCTGCTCGACGGCGTCCTCCACCGGGGGCGCGACTGGGCCGTCTTCACCAAGACCTGGGACCCGCGGACCCACGCCGAGGGCGACGGACGGTGGATGCGCCACCACCGGGTCAACGGCGAGCACACGCTGCCCGGCACCTTCGTCCTGGAGGCGGCTGCGGCCGCTGCCGCCGTCCTGCGCCCCGGGCTCGTCGTCACCGGCTTCCGAAACCTCGACTGCCGCTCCTCGGTCACCGTCAGGGCCTCGGGGCCACCGCGCACCGTCACGGTCGAGGCCCGGGTGGTGGATCAGGGGCGCGACCGAGCCCGCGTCGCCGTACGGATGACGGCACACCGCGTCGGTCAGAACGGGAAGGTGCTGCGGTTCAACGACCCGCTGTGCGGAACGACGGTCCTCCTCGCAGAGCGCTTCCCCGAGCTCCCCACGCCGCCGGACGTCTCCGCCCACCGGCCGCAACCCTGGTTCGCGGTGCCCGTCTACGCCCCCGACGCGCCGATCTCACTGACCGGTCCGTTCGCCGGAACCCACGACCACGCCCGGGGGCCGGACGGCAACAGCGCCCGGTTCGCCTTGGACCACGAGACCTGGGCACCGGTCCTGGCCGGGACGACCGTCCCGGCGATCCTGCTGGACGCCATGGTGCACCTGCTGCTGCTCCCGCCCCCCGGCGGCAGCCCGCCCGTGTTCGGCCCCATGGCCGGACTCGACGCCGTCGACCTCGGCGGTCCGGGCAACGACTGCGAGATCGGAGCGGAACACCCCGGTGTCCGGCTGTACGGCGGCTACGCCGACGGCGTCCTGACCGCCACCTCCGACGACGGGCGGGTACTGGCCCGGATCAGCGGGGTCAGTGCGCACGCCCCGGACCACAGCGGCACCCTGCTGCGACCCAGGTCCGGCGCACCCCAGCCGTCCCTCTCCTAACGGCCCGAGGAGGCAACAGTGTTGTGGCGGGACATCTTCATCGCCGGGACCGGCTCCTGGATCCCCCCGATCAGACCCGACCGGGATCCCTGGAGCGGACCGGTTCCCGGACGGCCTTCGGCGGCGGCGCTCAACGGCTTCACGTCGTCCGCCGTCGCGAAGGACACCACGGCCACCCAGATGGCGACCAGGGCCGGGCTGCGCGCGGTGCGGCACGCGGGCGTCACCCGCGAGGACCTGAGCCTGCTGGTACACGCCAACTTCCAGGACGAGGAACACTTCACGCCCGGGACCTATCTGCTCCGCGTGCTGGGCGGACGGGACACCGCCGGTCTCGAACTCGGAGCCGCGAGCGACGGCGGCACGGCCGCGCTGGTCACGGCGGCCGACCACCTCACCGCCCGCCCCGCTGCGCGGGCCGTCCTGGTCACCGCCGGCGCCCGGTTCCCCGAGGCACGGTGGGGGCACGTCCGGGACGACGGCTACGTGGCCGGTGACGCCGGGGCCGCCGCCGTCCTCACGCGGGGCCCCGGTCTGGCCCGGCTGGTGGCCACCTCGCAGGTCACCGAGCCGGAGCTGGAGGTGCTGACCCGGGCCTCCCCGCACACTGGCAGGCGCTTCCGCCTGGAGGAGACCGGGCTGGTGCCCCACGTCGACACCCTGCGCCGGGGCACCCGGCGCGGCATCGAGAACGTCCTGGACGAGGCAGGGGCGCGACCGGAGGACATCACCCGGGTGGTGCCCATCGCGATCGGGGCGGTCGTGCTCGACCTCGTGCTCTCCGACACCCCGCTGGGCATCCGCGCCGACGACACCAGTTGGACCTTCGGACGCCACCTCGGCCACGCCGGTCCGTCCGACGCCCTGCTCGCCCTCGACCGGCTGTTCCGCTCCGGCCCCCTGCGGGCCGGGGATCGCGTCCTCGTCGTGAGCTTCGGCTTCGGCTTCCGCTGGACCACGGCGCTGCTGGAGGTCACCCGCGACGCGGGGCCCCCGGCAGCGGCCCGTACCACCCCTCGGGAAGGGCATTCATGACCGATACGACCACCGTGACGGCGGCGGAGGTGCCGCTCGCCCCCGGCGCCCTGCCGCTGCTGGGCCACGCGCTGCCCCTGCTGCGCGATCCGCTCGCCTTCATCTCGTCGCTGTCCGGGTACCGCAGGATGGTCCGGGTCCGGCTCGGCCCCAGCACGGCCGTGATGGTCTGCGATCCCGCCCTGACCCGGCAGGTGTTCCTCAACGACCGGGTCTTCGACAAGGGCGGCCCGATCTACGACCGGATCAGCGAGGTCATCGGCGACGGCTTGTCGACCTGCTCCTACACCCTGCACCGGCGGCAACGGCGGCTGTGTCAGCCGTCGTTCCACCCCGGTCGCATCACCGGGTACGCGGCGGTGTTCGCCCGCGCCGCCGAGGCACGGGCGGCTTCCTGGGAGGACGGAGACGCCCTCGACATCACCCAGGAGATGATGACGCTGACGACCCGGGCCACCATGGAGACGATGTTCAGCGGCGCGCTGTCGGCCGAGACCATGAGGCGCTCGCTGGCCGACACCGCCGTCATCGTCTCAGCCTTCTTCCGGCGCATGATGGTGCCCGGCCCGCTGCGCGAGCTGCCCACCCCGAAGAAGCGCCAGTACGACGACGCCCGGGAGCGGCTCTCAGCCACCATCGCGGAGATCGTCGCGGAGCGACGGGCCGATCCGGCGGATCGGGGAGACCTGCTGTCCACCCTGATCGCGGCGGTGGACGAGGAGAGCGAGGAAGGCAAGCGGCAGCTTGACGACTCCGAACTGGCCGACGAGGCCCTGACGTTCTTTCTCGGCGGGATGGAAACCACCGCCATCACCCTGGCCTGGGCGTTCCATCTGCTGGCGGTCAACCCGGAGGTGCAGCGCCGCCTCCAGGACGAGACCGACCGGGTCCTCGGCGGCGGGCGGCTCGATCCGACGCTGGTTCCCTCGTCCGGCCTCGCCTCCCGGGTGGTGACGGAGACCCTCCGACTGTATCCGCCCGCCTGGATGATGACCCGCACGCTCCGGGAGGACGCCGTCCTCGGCGGCGTGCTGCTCAAGGAGGGCAGCACCCTCGTCCTCAGCCCCTACCTGCTGCACCATCGGTCGGACCTCTATCCGGATCCCGAACTGTTCGACCCGGACCGTTGGCTCGACGGCCAGCCGGACCGGGCCGCCTACATCCCGTTCGGTGCGGGCCCCCGCAAGTGCATCGGCGACCAGTTCGCGCTCACCGAGGCGGTGATCGCCCTGACCGCGGTCGTCGCACGCTGGGAGCTGCTGCCCGCGGGCGAACAGCCCTTCCGGCCCAAGGTGGAGACCAGTCTGAGCTCGCGAGGGATGATCCTGAGGCTGCGCGAGCGGCGGCCGTCCGGTGGGCCCGGCTGCGCGGCGGACGACCGTTCGGCACGGCCCCCTTCCGGGTCCGCCCCGCCGGACGCGCCGGAGGACGGCCCCTCGCCGGGCCTGCCGGACGACGTGGGCTGCCCCGTGAAGCACCAGGAGTGACGCCATGAAGCCGCATCTGAAGCCCCTCGTGAAACAGCTCCTCGTCGAGCGCGGGGTCCGGCGACCCGGAGCCGCCCCGGCGGACTCCCTCGGCGGTCCCGTCCGGCCCCGCCCGAACGGATGGTTCTGCCTGGCCTTCTCCGACGAACTGCGGCCGGGGGCGCTCACCACCCGACGGCTCGCCGGGGCGGAGGTCGTCCTGTACCGGACGGGGCGGGGACTGCTGCGCGCCGTGCGCCCGCACTGCCCCCACCTGGGGGCGCACCTCGGGGTCGGCGGCTCTGTCGAGGGCGAAGACCTCGTCTGCCCGTTCCACCGGTTCGCCTTCGACCCGTCGGGGACGTGCGTCCGCACGGGGTACGGTCTGACACCGCCGAAGGCATCGCTGACCTCGTACCCGGTGTGCGAGGCCAACGGCGGGGTCTACGTGTGGTGGCACGCCCTCGGGTTGCCTCCGCAGTGGGAGGTCCCGGTGCTTCCCATGGACGTTCGGCAGCCGTTCAGCCACGACACCTTCGACATCGCGGGGCATCCCCAGGACGTCATCGAGAACGCCTTCGACTGGGGGCACCTGCCCGCGCTGCACGGCCTGCGGGACCTCGACATCGAGGGCACGCCCGAGCCGGGGAAGCCGGTCAGCACGGTCACCGCGACCGCGCGCGGCACCGCCATGCGGGGCTTCCGCCCGTCGTACACCCTCACCGTGATCGGACTCGGCACCATCGCCGCGCGGACGCAACTGCCCCGGGAGCTCGGCACCCTGTACGTCCTGCTGCACGCGACGCCGACCTCCCCGGGTCGGATAGAGCTGCGGTTCGGCACGAAGCTGGAGCTGAACGGCGTTCCCGGGCTGCCAGCACGGCTGGGCCGCGCGGTGGCGACCCCGCTCGCCCGGCTGGCGAGCACCGTCATGCAGCGGGTGGCGAGCGTCGACACCGGCGCCGACCTGCTGATGTGGCACCACCAGCAGCACGTCGAGGCTCCGAAGCTCGCCAAGGGCGACGGTCCGATCGGCCGCTACCGGCAGTGGGCACAGCAGTTCTACTCGGAAGCCGCGGACGGTAAGGCCCCGACACGCCCGCCCCGGAACCGGGTGAGCCGTGCGGGCGAGTGACCGCACGGTGACGACGCCCGGGAGGGGGAGCGGCCGACAGCGGACGGTGCAGGGCGCGGCGGGCGCCGCCTGACGGTCGTCGGCGCGGGGGGATGGGTGCGGGCATCACCCCCGCACTCTCCGCTTCATGAACCAGTCCTGTCCGACCGCGCGCGGTCGAGGTCATCCGGGGCACGGGTACGGGCGGGGCCAGCCCCGGACCAGGTGCTGGAGACCAGCCGGCCCGCGGCAGCGGCCGCGACAGTGCCCTCGCACTGCTCTGCCGGCCCGCCCCTCCCGCCTGGAGCAGTTGCTCACCTTCGACCGGCTGCACAAACTGCCCGGCCTCAACCTGCGCAAGCTCGACCACCTCTCCATGGCCCACGGCATCGAGGGCCATGTCCCCTACTGCCAGCCGGCCGTCACCGAGTTCGCCCGGCGCACCCCCGACCCGCTGAAGGCCGCCGCTGGGCGGCGCAAGCGGATCCTCTGGGACGCGGGCCGTCCGCTCGTTCCGGAATCGGTCCGGACCAGGCAGAAGCAGCCGTTCACCTTCCCCGTCGACAGCTTCCTGGCGCCGGGCACCGGGCTCTGGCGGTTCGCGACCGACGTCCTGGCCAGGCCCCGGCTGTGCGCCGACGGATTCCTGAGCGGCGCCGCGGTGCGCGAGGTGCTGGACCGACACGCCGCGCGCCGTGACAGGCGCGCCTGGTGTGGGGCCTGATGGTGCTGGATATCGCCCTTTCCTGACGGACCGTCCGCACGGGTCGGGCGTACCCGGTACCGTCCGGCGGAACCCTGCAATAGCGAAGCGCGAGGCCGCGGTGCGCAGTATTCACGTCGTCACCCACCCGGAGGCCAGTCGCCAGGTCGAGGGCGTGGTGGGGGGCTGGCACGACTCGGTCCTCACCCCCGACGGCCTGCGTGACGCGGCCGCGATCGCCCGAGCCCCGAGAGCCGAGATCCCCGGGGAGGCCGAAGTCGATCTGGTCTCGTCCGATCTCTTGCGGACGCGGCGCACGGCGCAGGAGATCGGCACTCTGTTCGGCGGAGGCCCGTCCCGCGCGGGCGGGTCCGCTCAGACAGCGAGGTGGCGGGTGTCTCCCGCTGAGCCCCCTGACCACCTACCAGGACCCGGACTGGGCGCACCGGCTGCGGGCCAACCCGAATCTCCCGGCGTACCTGAAGGCGCTGCCGGACGCCTACCGGACGGGGTGAGCCCGCGGTCCGGGCGGCCCCGGACCCGGTGGGACGGGCGGAGGCTCAGGGCACCGGGCGATGCCCCGTCCCGCCCGGCGGCTCCGTCCAGATCGCCAAAGGCCGACTGGCCGGCGGCGGTCCCGAGGCCGTGGGGGATCAAGGCTCCGGAAGCAGGGGGTGCCGCGAGCCTGCGGACGGGAGGCGGCGCACGGGCCGCACGCCCGTCTGCTCGCTGCCGTCACTGCGCGCTCGCGGCGGGTCGGACGACGATCTCGTTGACGTCCACCTGCGGGGGGCGGGAGACGGCGTAGGCGATGGCGTCCGCGACCGCGGAGGCGGGCAGGGCCACGGCGCGGTAGGTCCGCATGAGCTCGCGGGCGGCGGGGTCCGAGATGTGGTCGGCGAGTTCGGACTCGGTGACGCCCGGCGAGACCAGGGTGACCCGGACGTCACCGGCGGACTCCTGCCGCAGGCCCTCGCAGACGGCGCGGACCGCGAACTTGGTGGCGCAGTAGACGGAGGCGGTCGGTGAGACCTCGTAGGCGCCGACGGAGGCGACGTTCACGATGTGCCCGCCGCCCTGCGCCCGCATCACGGGCAACGAGGCGGCGATGCCGTGCAGGACACCCCTCAGATTCACGTCGATCATGCGGTCCCACTCCTCCGTCCTGAGCGCTTCCAGCGGTGACAGCAGCATCACTCCGGCGTTGTTGACCGTCACGTCCAACCGGCCGTACCGTTCGCCGGCCGCCGCCACGAAGTCCCGGACGTCCACGGCATCGGTGACGTCCAGGCGCCGGGCCGCCGCCGTACCGCCCGCAGCGGTGATGTCCGCCACCAGCCGGTCCAGCCGGTCGGTGCGCCGTGCTCCCAGCAGCAGACGGTGCCCGTCGGCGGCGAGCCGCCGGGCGCTCGCCTCGCCGATCCCGCTGCTGGCACCGGTGATCGCGATGACCTTCGTCGTCGTGTCCGTCACGGCCTCGCCTTCCTGTCGGAGGACACCCATCCTGGGTTCGGGGCGTCGGGCGGCCCAGGCCGTGTGCTGCCCGGGTGCACCGCACCCAGGCAACGCACCGGCCCCGGGTCTAGCCTGGGTGCATGGCCGACAACCACCTGGGGGAGTTCCTGCGAGCGCGGCGGGCCGCCGTACGGCCCGAGGACGTCGCGATGGCGAGCCACGGCGTGCGAAGGGTGGCCGGACTGCGCCGCGAGGAGGTCGCGGTACTGGCGGGGGTCAACGCGGACTACTACGCACGCCTGGAGCAGGGACGCGAACGCCGCCCGTCCGCCCAGGTGGTGGACGCGCTCGGCCGCGCGCTGCGGTTGGACGCCGACGCCCGCGAGCACCTGCACCGGCTGGCCGGGACCACGGCCTCCCGGCAGCAGCCGGCTGCCACCGGTTCCCGGGTCGACCCCGCGCTCCGCGCCCTGTTGGCCGGCTACCCCGGCACCCCGGCGTTCGTCATCGACCCGAGCTTGGACGTCTTGGCCGCCAACACCTCGGCCCGGGCCCTGTACAGCCCCTTCGCACCGATGGACAACCTGGCCCGCATGGTTCTCCTCGCACCGGCCGGTCGGCGGTTCCACTCCCGCTGGGAGCGCACGGCCGAGACGGTGGTGGGCCATCTGCGACAGGCGTACGGCATCGATCCGGACAACCCGAGACTGCGCGGTCTCATCGCCGAACTCGACGCTCTCAGCGCCGACTTCGCGCGCATCTGGCGCACGCACACGGTGCGCGGAAAGTCCCGGGCAAAGAAGCACTTCCACCACCCGGACGTCGGCGCCCTCACCCTCACCCACCACGTGTTCGACGTCCGCGACGCCCCAGGCCAGCAACTGGTCGTCTACCACGCCGAACCCGGCAGCCCCAGTGCCGAGGCCCTCGGAAGGCTCGGCACCGGGGCGTGACGCCGCTGCGGTCGCGCCGGGCATCTGGTCGCTCCCGGCCGGCGCGCCCGCACCGGTCCAGGCTCGGGCACACGGCAACGGGGCACGCCGCGCGTTCACTCGTCCAGGTGATTGGGCCGAGTGCGGCGATCCCCCTAGAGTGGCTGCATCGGGACGCTTCCCCGCGGAACCCGTGCACGGGGGATCCGCTTCCGGCGCAGGCGCATTCGCCGTCTCGATACGACAGGACCGGCTCACCGACGCATCCGGCGCCCCACCATGCGGTCGCCGATGAGGACGGCTGCCCCGCGGCGGTCAGCAGGGCGTCCCCACGAGGAATTCGGGGACTCCGCACCGCGCGAACGACGGTGCCGCCCCTCCGTGGAATCCGACGCCCGCCCCTCGGCACCAGAACTGCGCCCGACGGATGGCGGAATCACCCCGGAGGACATGCACCTCCGGTGTGCGAAGGCCGCACAGGACGTACCCGAGCCCGTCCTCCACCCGGTCACCACTCCGCACCCAGGAGGAATCATCAACACGGCCGCCAGCTGGAACGACATCCTCGTCCGCGACAACTTCCCGGACGTGGGACAGACCCCGACGTCCAACCCCGTCTGGGAGTCCCCGGACATCATCCCCTTCGGCAGCGACATCCTCGACTTCGACCTGCTGGAGTCCAGCTACGGCGGTCCCGACCTCGGCGTGGGCCATCCCGTCGTGCACGGGGCGCTGAACCGCATCTACGTCCGGGGCAGGAACCTGAGGACCGGCTGCCCCGCCTCCGGCAACGTCAGGCTGTACTACGCCCCCGGAGGGCTGCTCCTGGACCCGCGGGCGTGGACCCCGATCCCCGCGGAGGGCGGTGGCACCACCGTGCCGTTCACCGTCCGGGGCGGCGGGCGGGAGGTGCCCCCCGGGCAGATCTGCGTCAGCAGGTCCGCCTTCGTCTGGCCGAGCGAGGTGCCGCCGGGCCACTACTGCATGATCGCCACCGTGGACACGCCCGCCCACCCCGTGCCGCCCCAACTGCCCACGTTCAGTTCGCTCGTCGACTACCTGAACTGGGTCAGGTACAACCCCAACGTCGGCTGGCGCAACATCGACGTCATCCCGTGCCAGCGAACCCGGTACGTCCTCTCCGACCTGGCCGTCGTCAACCTGAACGACACTCCGACCCGGTTCGTCTTCGGGGTCTCCGGAACGGATCTGCCCGCCGGCACCGCGACCTTCTCCAACACCGACCAGCAGGCGCCGTTCAGCCTGACGGCCCAGGTCTATGCCCCCGGTACGGACGAGGGGTACACGCGCTCCGTCCTCCTGCCCGCCAACTACTCCGGCACGGTGACGGTCGTGGTCCAGTTCGACCAACCCCTCCCGTGCGACGCCCGGCTCGTCCTGCGGGCCTACAACCCCGTGACCAGGAACGCCGGAACGCGCGAACGGCGACTGGCCGTCCCCCTCACCGGCGTGCCCCAGACCGCGGACGCCCTGTTCCTCGAACTCGGCGCGTACACCTTCGTCGCCGCATCGGGCAGCCCGTGACGTGAGCGGCCGCCGGTGCCCGCCCCGAGCGCCGGGCCGATCGGCCGTCGGCGAGGAAGGCGGGGGCGCGTCGGCGGCGATGCGGTCGAGGGTGGTGAGCCGGGTGAACTGGCCGTTGCCACCGAGGCCGACCGAACCGGTGCGGCAGCGCAGCAACTGCATACCGGTGTTGGAGGCGGCGAACTCCACCTCCTGCACCCGGATCAGCAGGCGCGCGTGGGCCTTGGCGAGCCGTCCCCGGTGGGGGCGGGGGGCGTCGGTGTTCCGCATGCGGACGCCGATCTGCACGCCGCCGGTCTCCGGGTCGGCGAAGCCGCCCGGGCCGCTGACCCGGTCGAGCGCATCGGGTGAGACCTGTGCCGTCGGCGTCGACGACGCAGACGATCACCCGGTCGCGGTCGGCGCCGTGGAGTTCGGCGCCGAGCGCGGCTCCCCTGCCGGTCCGGGCGTCGGGGAGACGACGGGAGACCAGACGGACCCCGGGTCCCGGTCGGCCGGACGGGCCGCGATCGAGGCTCGGACCGCCCGGGTCGGGGAGCCGGACCGTGCTGCGGTGATCCGGGCGCCCCCCCCGTCGGCGCGCTCCGCCGCACGGGTGAACGCGGCGTCCCGCGTCTTGATCCTTCTGGTGGGATCGGGCCCGGAGCACACGGTCCGTTCGGAAGGGTCCTGCATGCCTCACGGTCAGCACCACCACGTCCGCGTCATCTGTCCGCCGGCGGTCGCGACGCTCGGCACCGACGCCCACCTCTCCGGGGACCGGCGGCTGTCCTCGCTCGGGCCGGGGGAGGTGTTCATGATGGGCGACAACGAGGCCCTTCCCGCCATGCCCGAACGGCCCACCCTCGCCGACTTCTTCCGGCTGCGGCTCGCGCTCGATCCCTTCACCGCCCGGCACATGCTGCACAGCGCGCACAGGGCCCGGCAGCAGGGGATGAGCGAGAAGGTGGTGCTGGCCTGCCTCCTCCACGACATCTCCATCGGCTGCCTGGTGCGGAGCCAGCACGGGCACTGGGGTGCCCAACTCGTCGGCCCCTACGTGGACGAGGAGGTCGCCTGGGCCATCCGTCAACACGAGGTCCTGCGCTACTTCCCCGACGAGAGCGTGGGCTACGGCTACCCGGAAGCGTACGTGGACTTCTTCGGCGCCGACTACCGGCCTCCCGCTCACACCCGGCTCGCCTACCTCGAAGCCCGCAACCACCGCTGGTACATGTCCGCCCGGGTGGTCACCCTCAACGACGTGTACGACTTCGACCCCGAGGAGCACGTGGAGTTCGAGGACTTCGAGGACGTGGTGGGCCGCAACTTCCGCCAGCCCGCGCAGGGCTTGGGCTTCGACGGGTCCCCGGTGGCCCACATGTGGCGCACCATGATCTGGCCGAACAACTTCCTCTGAGGTCCCGGTCCGCCGTCGGGGTGACGGGTGCGGCGGAACGGAAGCCGGCCGCCGCCCACACCGTCAGGTCGCCGGGGAAGGGTGCGTGGGCCATCGACGGCTCCCGCTCGGATCGGGGGGATGCGTCCCCGCCGGGGTGAAGGGCGCTGCTGCCGGGGCGGGTCCTCGCGGGCGGTGGCCGGAATTCTCCGCAGTCCCCCACTGCCCGCGGGCGGACGGGGACGCCCGCCGCTCGTGGGCCGTGACCATCGCCGCGGGACGGAAGCACTGCTGGGGCGCCCTCGCCCGGAAGTCGGGTGCCGATGTGTCGGGGGAGGCGTCGAGCGACGGAGGGGGCGACCCGAGGCGAACGTGCGTGCGCATCCGGCCGTTTCGGAGATCGGGCTGCCAACAGCCAGTCAGAGAAGGAAACTTGAGCGCCGGCTTGGGCTCCTCGTTGGCCTGGAACGAACGCAGTACCCATGCATGTGCACGTCTCTGTCGTCGAAGAGATCAGGAGTGCCCGAAATGACCCGTGTGCACGCTCCCCGATCCGTCCCCCTCGCCGCAGCGGCAACGGCCCTGCTCCTCCTGGGCTCCGCACCCGTCGCGGTGGCCGAACCCTCCGAACGACCGCTGACCTCGCGGCTCCTCCCGATCCCGCCGGGCGGCCTCCACAGCTTCGTCAAGGACCTCAACGGCAGGGGCACGATCGTCGGCGAGTACTACACCGAGGGTTCCACCGGACCGCTCGCGATCCGGTGGAACGCGAGACGCCCCGGCTACACCCGGCTGGCGCCGCTACCCGGTGCGCAGTTCAGCACCGCGACCGCGCTCAGCGACCGCGGATGGGCGGTCGGCCTGTCCTACGACGACCTGGCCGACTCCCACCCCGTCCGCTGGACGCCGGGCGCCGCCCCGACGCGGCTGACGCTTCCCGACCGGGCGCGCGGCGGCAAGGCGTCGGCCGTCAACGACTCCGGGACGGTGGCCGGTGAGGCGTCCGCAGGGAACGACCGCTCGCTTCCGCTGCGCTGGCAGCCCGACGGCAGCAGGACCGACCTGCCCGTGCTGCCCGGCGACGACAGCGGCACTGCGAAGTCGATCAACAACGCGGGCACGGCGGTCGGGTGGACCGAGAAGCGCGACGGCACCGACGCACCCGCGCACCCCGTGCGCTGGAACGCGGCGGGCGCCGTCAGCGCGCTGCCCCTCCCGGCGGGCTTCGTCGGGGCCCGGACGAGCCGGATCACCGACAACGGGGTGATCCTCGGCCACGGGCGGCTGGCCGGAAGCACCACGTACGACCGGGTCCTGGTGTGGGCGGCCGACGGCACCGTCCGCGATGCCGGGCCCGGGCGGGGCTATGACGTCAACCGGGCGGGTACCGCCGTGGGCGCCTCCCTGGAGGACGACCCGAACGGCGACACGGCCCGCTGGAACGCGGACGGCACCCGGACCGTGCTCCCCAACCCGGCGGAAGCGGCCGGGGAAGTGCTGGCGATCAACAACCGGGGTGCGGCCGTGGGGTACGCGTGGCCGCCGGCCGGTAACCCCGCCTTGGACAAGGCCCTGTTGTGGAAGCCGGACGGCACCGTCGTCCCGCTGCCGCCCTCGCCCCTCGGGCCCTACGCCGCGGCGTTCGCGATCAACGACGCCGGACTGATCGCCGGATTCGCCGTGGGCACCGACGGCGCGGACAAGGCGACGACCTGGCGTGCGACCGTCTGGAAGCGCTGACGTCCGCCGCCCGACGGGACCCCTGGTGGGGGGCGGCTCCCACGGCTGGGGCTCCGCGGCGCCGGGCCGCGGAGCCCCGGCCCTGCCGGGGTCAGCTCCGGGCCGTCGACGGCGGTTCTCGCCCCCGTCGCGTCACGCCCGGGGGGCACGCCCGGGCAGGGTGATCACCTCCGTGGCGTCCCAGAGCTCGGCGTGCCGGTGGGTGACCGCGACGATCGTGCCGGGCCGTTGCCGTAGCGCCGCCACGACCTGCCGTTCCGTCGTCGCGTCGAGGGCCGACGTCGCTTCGTCGAGGATGAGGACCGGTGCGTCCTTCAGGAGCGCGCGCGCCAGGGCGACGCGTTGGCGCTCCCCGCCGGAGAGCGCGTTCCCGTGGTGTCCGGCCTGCTGGTGGATGCCGTCCGGGGACCGGCTGACGACGGCGTCCAACCGTGCCGTGCGGGCGGCTTCGAGGACGTCGTCGTCGGTGGCCGAGGGATCGCCGAGCCGGATGTTCTCGGCGAGGGTGCCGTCGAACACGATCGGTTCCTGGGGGACGTAGGCGAAGTGCGCGGCGAGGTCCTCGTCACGCAGCTCCGTCAGGGGGGTTCCGCCCAGGGTCACCCGTCCCTCTTCGGGGTCGTCGAAGCGCATGAGCAGCTGGAGCAGGGTGCTCTTGCCGCTTCCCGTGGGGCCGGTGACGAGCACCCGGGCCCCTTCGGGGATCACGGCGGAGACCTCACGGAGCACGGGCGGGTGCGAGACCTGCGCGAGTTCCAGCCGGTGCCCGTTGCCCGGGGCGCTCCGCGCGGGCTGCGGCAGCGCGGGCGCGGTGACCACCGCGCCGTACTGCCGGACCGTGGTGCGCAGGTCGTTCACCGCCGGGCCGGCGAGAGCGAGCGCCTCCAGCGGTGCCGCGGCCCGTCCGGTCAGGACGAGGAGGGCGAGCGCCGCCGCGGGGTCCTCGATTCCCGTGACCGCGAGGAGCACGACCACTCCGGCGAGCGGAAGGGCGCCGGCGAGGCCGGAGACGAGGCCCGCCGGTGCGGCGGCGTCGTTGGTGCGCGAGAGAGCGGCCCCCTGGGCCCTCCAGGCGGCCGTGAGGCGGGCCGCCGCCCGGTCGGGGCCCGCGGCCGTCCGGAGCAGTTCGAGGTGGTCGACGAATTCCAACGACGCTGCGGCTGCCGTCTGTTCGGCCTCGCCCCGGGCGGCGTCCGCGCGGGCCAGGGCCCGCTGGGCCACGCTCTGCGCGAGGAAGGAGACCACCAGGAGCGCACCCACGAAGAGCATCGAGGACGGCCCGTTGACGATCCCGATGCCGACGAGCAGCAGCAAGGGGATCAGCGGCGACAGGACGAAGGTCTGCAACTGGTGGGCGGGCACGCTCATGAGCGTCGGGACGGCACGTCCGGCGACGGTCCCGACCAGCGCACGGTTGGCCTCCGTGAACCAGGAGAGCTTGGTCCGCGCGAACGCGGTGCCGAGCGCGTCGTAGAGGTCGCCCGCGAGTCGGGCGCCGGTGAGGTAGCCGCTGCGTGAGACCAGCACGGTCGTCGCCACGGCCGCTCCCGCCGCGCCGAGCACGGGTCCGGGCGGCAGTCCGTGCGCGAGGGCCGCGGCGAGCGCGGTGTACGCGACGGCTTCGGCGACGGCGACGAGCGCCCAGCCGAGGGAGATCCGCGTCAGCCGCCGCTTCGCCGCGGCGGGGAGCAGGGGGGCGGTCATCGCCTTCCTCCGGTCGTCGTGAGGTGCCCCTCGGCGAGGGTGAGGTGTTCGTCCGCGGCCGCGGCCAGTGTGAGGTCGTGCGTGACGATGACCAGCGTCTTCCCCTCGGCGGCGAGCAGGCGCAGCTCTGCCACGGCCCGGGCGGCCGTCGGTTCGTCCAGTGCGCTGGTGGGTTCGTCGAGGAGGATCACGGGCGCGTCGGTGAGGAAGGCCCGTGCCAGTGCGAGGCGCTGCCTCTCGCCGCCGGAGAGGTTCGTCGTCTCCGCCCCGGGCGGGACGTCGAGTTGGGCCCGCCGCAGTGCCTCGGCGAGGTCCCGGTCGGCCGCGTCGGGGGCGGAGAGGCGGAGGGTGTCGCGGACCGTCCCGGGCAGTGCGTCGCCGCCCTGCGGCACGAGGAGGACCGGCCCCGACGGGGCGGAGACGGGTGACTGCGGGGCCGGGGCGGACGGAAGGACCACCCTCCCCGCCCTCGCCGGTTCGAGTCCGGCGATGACCCGGAGGAGCGTCGTCTTGCCGCTGCCGCTGGGCCCGGTGACGGAGGTGAGCGTCGCCGGCGCGAAGGTGTGCGTCGCCTCGTGGACGAGGACGTGCTCCGGACTCCCCACCGTGAGGCGTTCCAGGGACGTCCCGGTGGACGTCCCCCCGGTGTCGGCCCGCTGCGGAAAGGGCGTGACGACGGGTTCCCGCAACACCTCGGCGATGCGGTCGGCGGCGGCCCGGCCCGCGCGGACGTAGTCCAGCCCGTGCCCGAGGCGTAGCGCCGGGGTGACGGTGGCCAGGCCGAACAGCAGCATCACGGCGAGCGTTGCGGGTTCCCGTCCGTGGCCGACCGCGTAGGCGACGGCGTAGGTCGCGGCCGCCTGGAGCAGTGCGCCCGCGACGGCGGCGAGCGTGGCGACCCGCCCCACCCAGCGGACCATTGCGGTGGTGAAGCGTCGGGTGGCCGCGGCGTAGCGGGCCGCTGCGCCTCCCTGGGAACCGTAGACGCGGGAGATCCGTATGCCGCGGGCGTGGTCGTCGACCGCGGTGACGACCTCGCTCATCACCCGGGCGCTCTCGGCGCCGTGGCGGGCGGAGGTCCGGGGCACCACGAGCAGGTGGTAGCAGGCGGCGAGCAGCCCCGGGACGAGGGCGAGCAGCGCGGCCGGCCCCGCGACGGCGAGGACGACGACCGTGCTCGCCAGGGGGACGACCGCGAGCGCCGCGATCTCGGCGGGCAGGTGGGCGACGGCGTGGTGGAGTGCCGCGATGTCGTCGGAGACCAGGCGGCGCAGCGCGTCACCGCCGCGCCGGGCCAGCGCACTCGCCGGCATCCGCACCAGGTGTCCCGCGACCTCGTGCCGCAGACGTTCCGCGACCCGTGCTTCGCCGCGGTGAGCGGTCCACGAGGACACCGCCGACAGCAGGCTGCCGGCGAGCCACGCGGCACCGGCGCGCACGGCGTGCACGGGCTCCGGGTCGGTGAGGAGCCGGGTCGTGAACCAGAGCGCACCGAGCCCGCAGAGCCCGGAGACGGCGGCGGCGAACGAGGCGAGACCGAGGGCCGGGAGGCTGGGGAGCAGCGCCCGGACGAGGGGCGAACGCCCGGTCGGCGCTGCCCGGGAGTCGTGTTCAGGCGTCATGGGGGGCCTTCCGTCGAGTGGTGCGGTCGCGTCCGATCGGAACGACCTGGGGGGTGCCGGCGACGGGGTCGGGGACGACGAGGCACCGCAGCCCGAAGACCTCCCGGACCAGTTCCGCGGTGACCACGTCGGACGGGGGCCCCTCGGCCACGACGGCGCCGTCCTTCATCGCGATCAGGTGCGTCGCGTACCGCGCCGCCTGGTTGAGGTCGTGGAGCACCGCGACGAGGGTGCGACCGGCCAGGTGCAGGTCGGTGAAGAGTTCGAGCAACTCGATCTGGTGGGTGAGGTCGAGGAAGGTCGTAGGCTCGTCGAGGAGGAGGATGTCGGTCTGCTGGGCGAGCGCCATCGCCACCCAGACGCGCTGGCGTTGCCCGCCCGACAACTCGTCGACCAGGCGTGCGGACAGGTCCTGGACGCCGGTCGCGGCCATCGCGTCCGCGACGGTCCGCTGGTCGTCGTCGGTCCATTGCCGGATGAGCTTCTGGTACGGGTGGCGACCGCGGGCCACGAGGTCGGCGACGCGGATGCCGTCGGGGGCGAGCGAGGACTGCGGAAGGAGCCCGAGCCGGCGGGCGACGTCCTTGGCCTTGTAGGAGTGGATGTCCTGGCCGTCGAGCACGATCCGCCCCTGGGAGGGGCGCAGGAGTCTGGAGAGCCCGCGCAGCAAGGTTGACTTCCCGCACGCGTTGGGGCCGACGACGACCGTGAACGATCCGTCCGGGATCGCCACGGACAGCCCTGCATTGACGGGGCGTTCGTCGTACCCGATGGTCACGTCCTCGGCGCGGAGCCGGGAAGGCCCCGGCGGGCGCACGGGGGTTTCGGGGTCGGAGGGGCTCATGTGTTCCGTCTCGTTTCGCGGATCAGCAGCCGGATCAGGTAGAGCCCGCCGAAGCAGACGGTGATCAGGCCGACGGGCACGGGTCGGTACGCCTGCGCGATCGCCAGCGACGAGGCGTGGGCGAGGGCGACGAGCGCGGCTCCCATGAACGCGGCGGAGGCGACCGTCACCCCCGGGGTGCGGGTCAGCCGGCGTGCGAGTTGCGGCGCGGCGAGCGCGACGAACCCGATCGGTCCGGCAGCCGCGGTCACCAGCGCGGTCGTGGCGACGCCCACGATCAGGAGCACCGGTCGGGCGCGGGCCGCGCGGACCCCTTGGGCGAGCGCCGCGTCGTCCCCCAACTCCAGTTGCCGCAGTGCCGGCGCGAGGGCGATGACGCATCCCAGGACGAGCGCCCCGCCGATCAGGGAGGGGATCAGCGCGGCCCATCCCACGCGGCTCAGCGAGCCCGCCGCCCAGAAGCCGACGCTCATGGCGTCGTTGATGTCGGCACGGGTGACGAGGTAGGCGTTGATCGATCCGAGCATGGCCGAGACGGCGACACCGACGATGATCAGCCGGAACCCCTGCACGCCTCGCCGATGGGCGAGCAGGTAGACCGCGCCCGCGGTGAGGAGACCTCCTGCGAGCGCCGCCGTGGCCACCGACCAGTGCCGGTGGGAGCCGAGGAGCAGCATCGTGATGACGACGCCCGTGTAGGAGCCGGCGTCGAAGCCGATCACGTCCGGCGATCCGAGGGGGTTGCGGGTGAGGGACTGGAAGACCGCCCCGCCGATCCCCAGCAGTGCACCGAAGAGGACCGCGCCGATCGCCATCGGCAGTCGCCACTCGGTCACGATCATCCGGTGGAAGTCGTCGCCCCGGCCGGTGAGCGCCCGCACCACCTGGGCGGGGGTGAGTGGGTAGTCGCCGAAGCCGAGGGCCAGTCCCGCGGCGCCGAGCGCGATCGCCGTGAGCAGCGCGTTGACCGCGAGGCTCCGGACGCTGAGGCGGGCCGCCACCAGGCGTCCGACGCGGAGGTGGACGTGCCGGTAGCCGAAGTCGATCGGTTCCGGTCGGGAGGGGGAGCGGTTCACAGGCCGGCCGCCTTCCTGCGACGTACGAGTGCGATGAGCACGGGTCCGCCGACCAGTGCCGTCAGCACGCCCGCCTCGATCTCTCCGGGGCGGGCGACGAGGCGTCCGGTCACATCGGCGACGAGGACGACGGTCGGGGAGGCCAGGACGGTGTACGCGATGATCCACCGCTGGTCAGGTCCGGTGAACCAGCGCACCACGTGCGGGACCATCAGCCCGATGAACGCGATCCCTCCGGTGAGGGCGGTGGCCCCGCCGGCGAGCAGCGTGACCGCGGCGATCCCGGCGATGCGGGTGCGGGTGACGCCGGCGCCCAGAGACGCCGCCTGGTCGTCGCCGAGGGCGACGGCGTTCAACGCTCCGCCCAGGCAACAGGCGATCACCAGCCCGACGAGGACGAACGGCAGCACGGAGAGCGTGTCGGCGATCGAGGTGCGGGCGAGCGATCCGAGGCCCCAGTTGCGGAAGGCCCGGAAGGTCTCCTCGTCCATCAACATCACGAACGTCGAGAACGCCGTCAGCACCGCGGCCAGGGCCACACCGGCGAGCACGAGCGTGACCGGCGAGGCGGCACCCCGTCCGGCGGAGCCGATGGCGTAGACCGCCGCCGTGGCGAGGACCGCACCCAGGAAGGAGAACCACACGTACCCGGTGACGCCCGACACCCCGAACAGGCCCACGCCGATGGTGATGGCGAACCCCGCTCCGGCGTTCACGCCCAGGATGCCCGGGTCGGCGAGGGGGTTGCGGGTGATCGCCTGGATCAGCGCTCCCGCGACTCCGAAGGCGATGCCCGCGACGACGCCGACCAGGGTGCGGGGCACCCGCAGGGTCCAGACGATCGACGCCGCCTCGGACCCGTCGGGACGGAACACGTTCCGCCACACGTCCCGCAGCGGGAGCGGATTCGTTCCGAAGCTCACGCTCAACGCCAGCACGCAGGCCAGCAGGCACGTCAGCGCCACCAGTCCGAGCAGCCGCCGGGTGTGCGGGAGCCGCTCCGTGCGTTCCGGTCCCGGGGGGCCGGAGCGCGTCGCATCGGTGGTCATGGTTCTCCTCGATCGGACGGACGCGGGGCGCGGCACGGCCCGCGCCCCGCCCGTGCGGGGTGTCAGAGGGCGTCGGCCACGAGGGGGACGAGGTGCTCGGCCGCCCACTTGTTCCCGATCGGTCCGCCGCTGCTGATCGCCCACAGCAGGTCACCGCCGTCGTCCGTCTTCGGGGGGAGTTGGACGAAGTTCCCCGAGGAGACGGCGCCGAGGTTGCGGAACAGGTCGCGGCCGGTCAGCTCCCGCATCTCCGCGTCGCGTGCGGCGGCGCTCTGACCGAGCAGCAGCACATCGGCGTCGATCTTCGACAGCAGTTCGTCGCTCACCGTGGCTTCGCGGGCGAACTCCCGTGCCGCCGGGTTCTTGGCGAAGCCCAGCTCGGCCAGGAACGCCTCGGGCGCGGAACCGGGCCGGGAGAGGTACTGGAGCCCGTTGGCGGAGCCGTAGTTGATCGCCCAGGTCGCGGTGAGTCCGTCGAACTCGGGGTGCTTCTCGCGCACCTTCGCGAAGTGCTTCTCGTGGTCGTCGACCACGGCCTTCGCGGCATCGGCGAGATCGAGTGCCTCGCCGAGCACCCGGACCGAGTCCTGCCAGGGGATGAGCAGTTGCGAGGCGGTGTCCGGACTGGTCACGACCGGGGCGATGGTGGCCAGCCGGTCGTAGTGGTCGGCGAGCTTCACCCCGCCGAGGCCGTCCGTCCAGCCGACGGCGACGATCAGGTCCGGCTTGCTCGCGGCGACGGCTTCCACCGGCACCTTCTCGCCCATCACGAACTCGTAGGTCGCGAGGTGTTCCGCGCCGTGCTCGTCGAGGTATCCGCCCTCGTCGACGAGACCGGAGCTGAGCACGGGCGTCACGCCGAGCGCGAGGAGCAACTCGGTGTCGATCGCGTTCGGGACGACCGCCGCGATCCGTTCGGGGCGCTTCTCCAGCACGGTCTCGCCGAACGGCGACTTGAGGGTCAGAGGGTAGGAGGTGCGCCCCTCGGCGGCCGGTAGCCGGCTCGGCCCCTCGCTGGTCGCGGTCTTCTGGGGGGACGCGGTGGACGAGCATCCGGTCAGTGCGAGGGCCGCGGCCAGCGCCGCGCCGATCAAACCGGTGATGCTGCTGCGTCGGGTGATGTTCATGAGTGCCGTTCTTGTGCTTCTCGGGACGGGGAGGGACGGAACAGGGCAGGGCGGGGCGCGCCCGGCGACCGGTGGGGGAGGGACCGGAGCGGGCGAGGGGAGGGCAGGGGTTCCCGGTGCGGGGCGTCAGGACCGGTCGGTGCCGGTGGCCCCGCGCTTCCAGTAGCCCGTGAAGTCGATCGCGGACGCGGGCATCCGACGCTCGTGGACGAGGTGCCGACGGATCCGCTGGACCTCCGACTGCTCACCGGCCAGCCAGGCGAACCACGCGCCGTCCGCCCAGGTCGTCGCGCGGACGGCGGCCAGCAGCGCGCCGGGGCGCGGGGGAGCGGACGCCCGCGGCAGCCAGGTGACCTCGACTCCCGCGGGACCGCGCAGTTCCAGCGCGTGCGCGGCGTGCTCGACGTCGATCAGCACCCGTCCGAGGGCGTCGTCCGGAAGCTCCTCCAGCAGACGCGCGATGGCGGGGACCGCCGTGTCGTCGCCCGCGACCAGCAGCCGGTCGGTGCCCACCGGGAGCCCCCGCGTCCTGCCGGGACCGGCGATGTGCATCCGGTCCCCCGGCGCCGCCGTCCGGACCCAGTTCGAGGCGACGCCCTCGCCGTGGAGCACGACGTCGACGTCCAGCTCACCTCCGTGCGGGTCGTGGCGGCGCACCGTGTAGGCGCGGGCGATCGGGCGGCGTCCTTCCGCGAACGTGACCCGTCCGTCCTCGATCACGGGCAGGACGGGCTCGCTCTCGCCCGGGTACGGGAACAGCAGTCGGACGTCGTCGTCGAAACCCGGCGACCTGAACGCCGGCCACCGCGTTCCGTCCGCGGAGGTGAACGCGCCCAGCTGGTCACCGGTCAGGGTCACCCGCCGCATCCCCGCCGTGACCTCGACGATCCGGGCGACGGCCAGTTCCCGCAGGGCCACGGGGAACACGGTCAGCGGGCGCGCGGGAAGGGACACGGAAGGACTCCTCGAAGAACGGGACGGGGCCGGGGAACAGGGCGTCAGATCGCCACAGGGGCCACTTAAGTAAGGCTAACCTTGCTTTTCGGTCATTGGTTATCCTGAGGCGCACGATCCATGGACTGACAGGGAGGGGGTGGCGTGGCCGCACGCCCACGGCTCCCGAGCGTGCCCATCCCGGAGGTCCCGGCCGCCCGCGCCACCTCACCGGGGAACGCGCGGGAGCCCGCCCTGCTCTGGATGCACACCGGAACCGCCCGCGTACGGACGGCGACCGAGCGGCACCGCCTCACCAGGGGCCAGGGCCTCTGGGTCCCCGCCGGCCTGCCCTACGAGATCGAGGTCGAGCCGGGATCCCTCGCGCTTCCGATCTTCCCCGCCGCACGCTCCCGGTCGACCGTGATCAACCGTCCCCTCCGCGTCGACTTCCCGGACAACTGGTCGGACTGGCTCACCCACCAGTTCGCCCGCAGCCTCGGCTACCTCCGCGGTGCCGCGGACGACAGCGGGCTGCTCGACCTCCTCGCCCGCGCACGACCGGCTGACGCGGCGCGCGAGCACCGGAGCCCGCTCCCCACCCCGCCGCTGCCCGTGTCGCCCGAAGCCCTCACCGTCGCACGGACGCTGCTCCAGAACCCGAGCCATGGAACGGGGGTCGACGAGCTGGCCCGGTCGGTCAGCATCGGCGTCCGCACCCTCCAGCAGCAGTTCCTGAAGGAGACCGGACTGCCCTTCGCCCGGTGGCGCACCGCGGCCCGGGTGGCCGCCGCGGCGAGCTACCTCGACCTGGGCCACGGCGTCGGCTGGACCGGCAGACAGGTCGGCTTCGCCACCCCCGCGGGGTTCACGAAGGCGTTCCGCGCGCACACCGGAGTGACTCCCCGCGCGTACGGGCAAGGGCGCCGCACCGGTCCGCCAGCGAACCGGCCGCTCCCGAGCGCCCTCGAAGCGCAGCTCGACGCCCATGCGCACGGCGGTGCGGAGGGCGGGGAGACCGGTGAGCCGCCGTCGATCCCGGCGTCGCGGACCTGGAACCGGATCAGCGACTTCCACGTGCTCGTCTGGGTCCACCGGGGCACCGCGCGGCTCGTCGTCGGGGGCCGACGGCACCGACTGCGGCAGGGCGACGTCGCCTGGCTCCCGGCGGGGGTGCGCAACAGCATCACGCTGCCGCGCGACGCCCTCCTGCTCCCGCTCGGCTCCCGTCCCGGGTCCTCGGCCGCCCCGCCGGAGCACGCCCTGGTGCAGGGCTTCCCGCCGCGGGCCGAGGGCTTCCTCCTGCACACGGCCGTCGCCAACTACAGTTTCCTCCGCCCCGAGGGGCACGACCCCAACGCCGTCACCCGACGCTTCCTCGAACTCTCCTCCACGCCCGACCTCCCTGCTGCCGCCGGCGGAACGGTCGCCTCCGCCGTCACCCGGATCGTCGAGGGGTTCCGACGCGATCCCGCGAGCCGTCGCACCCTCGTCCAGTGGGCCACCGAACTGGACGTGGACGCGCGGACCCTCGGACGCGACTTCCTCGACGCCACCGGTCAGACCTACGCGCAGTGGCGGACCCAACTCCGCATGACCCTGGCGCGCCAGTACCTCGAAGAGGGCATGACGGTCGGTCGAGCCGCACGAACCCTCGGCTACGCGGACGCCTCCGCCCTCACCCGGGTCTTCACCCGCGCCCACGGGATGTCGCCGCGCGAGTACCGACGGACCGGCTGGCAGCACACCGAGGAGGAACTCATCCTCCGTTAGGTCCTCCGCGCGGATCGGTGCGGGTGCCGTGGCCGGGGCGGGCCGCCCGGCCGCGCGGCGGGGGAGCGCCCCGCCCCCGCCTCCCCGCAGGTGGGTTCCCCGCGGCACCGAGGAGCCAGGCGCGAATGAACCGTTCCGCGGAGGAGACCCTCCGCGGAAGTGGTCGACGCTCTGGAACGACGAGCCCTCGCGGACCGGACGGAGGCCCTGCCGGCCCTCCGTCCGGTCCGCGCCCTCCTCGCCAACGACGAGGCGGAGATCGCCGTCGACTACCTCGTCAGCACGCTCAACGCGTTCCGGCTCGCCCTGCGGCAGGACGAGTACGGGTGCCTCGTCACGGCAGCCGGCCTGCCGGACCAGGCGGACACCGTGACCGACATCGATCCCCGGTTGCTCCGCTCCGCCTCCGAAGGACGCTGACCGTCCGATCCCGGTGCCGGAGGGGTCGGACCGTCACCGGGGGCGAACCCGGTGTCCGACCCGTGCGCGTCCGGTCGGACCCCTGCCACGGCCGGGGCCGGACGCCCCCGCTCCCGGCGGCTCACTCCAGGGCGTCACCGAAGTCGGGGCGCATCCCGAGTGCGAACTGGATCTCGTCGTTGCTCGTCCCGGCCGCCACCATCGGCCAGACCATCGCGTCCTGGTGCACGACGAAGTCGACCACCACCGGCCGGTCGTTCACCGCGTTGGCCCGCTCGATGACCGCGTCCAGGTCCTCCGGCCGTTCGCACCGCAGCCCCAGACACCCCATCGCTTCGGCGAGCAGGACGAAGTCCGGGACCCGGGTGCCCGGCTCCGCGCCGGGCCCGGCAGGCTGAGCGTGCAGCGTGGTCTGGGAGTAGCGCTGCTCGTAGAAGAGGGTCTGCCACTGGCGGACCATGCCGAGGGCGCCGTTGTTGATGATGGCGACCTTGATCGGGATGTTGTTCAGCGCGCAGGTGACCAGTTCCTGGTTGGTCATCTGGAAGCACCCGTCGCCGTCGATGGCCCACACGGTGCGGTCGGGCCGGCCGACCCGCGCGCCCATCGCCGCGGGCACCGCGTACCCCATCGTCCCGGCGCCGCCGGAGTTCAGCCAGCGGCCCGGCTCCTCGAAGCGGATGAACTGGCTGGCCCACATCTGGTGTTGGCCGACGCCCGCGGTGAAGATCGTTCCGGGCGGGGCGAGGCGGCCCACCCGCTCGATCACCTGCTGCGGGGCCAGCCGGCCCGCCGGGGCGGGAACGTATCCGAGGGGGTAGCGGGTCCGCCAGTCCTCCAACCGGTCCCACCAGCCGTCGTAGTCGCCCCGGTTGCCGGCCTCGTGCTCGGCCCGGACGGCGGCGACCAACTCCTGGAGCACCTCGCGGACGTCCCCGACGATCGGCACGTCCACGGCCCGGATCTTGCCGATCTCGGCCGGGTCGACGTCGACGTGGACGACCTTCGCCTCCGGCGCGAACCCGTCCGGCCTCCCGGTGACGCGGTCGTCGAAGCGGGCGCCGAGGGCGATGATGAGATCGGACTTCTGGAGCGCGGTGACCGCGGTGACCGTGCCGTGCATGCCGGGCATTCCCAGGTGCCGCGGATGGCTGTCGGGGAAGGCGCCGAGTGCCATCAGGGTGGTGGTGACCGGTGCCCCGGTCAGCTCCACCAGGGTCATCAACTCCCGTGCGGCGCCCGCCTTGACGACGCCGCCGCCGACGTAGAGGACGGGCCGTGCGGCTTCGGCGAGCAGCCGTGCGGCCTCCCGGACCTGCTTTGCGTGCGGACGGGGCACCGGGCGGTAGCCGGGCAGCGCGGGGGTGACGGAGCGGGCCCGGGTACGGCCCTGGAGGGCGTCCTTGGTGATGTCGACGAGGACCGGGCCGGGGCGGCCGGAGGCCGCGATGTGGAACGCCTCGGCGATGACCCGGGGGATGTCGTCCGGCTCGGTGACGAGGTAGTTGTGCTTGGTGATGGGGACCGTGATGCCGCAGATGTCCGCCTCCTGGAAGGCGTCGGTCCCGATCATCGCCGAGGGCACCTGCCCGGTGACGGCCACGATCGGCACCGAGTCCATGTAGGCGTCGGCGATGGGGGTGACGAGGTTGGTGGCGCCGGGACCCGACGTGGCCATGCAGACCCCGACCCGGCCGGTGGCCTGGGCGTAGCCGGTGGCGGCGTGGCCGGCGCCCTGCTCGTGCCGGACCAGCACGTGACGCAGCCGGGTGGAGTCCATCAGCGGGTCGTACGCGGGGAGGACCGCTCCGCCGGGGATGCCGAAGACGGTGTCCACCCCCTCGTCCTCCAGGGCGCGGATGAGTGCCTGCGCCCCGGTGGGGCCGGTGGCGTCGGCGGGGTCCGGTGCCGGTGGCGGAGGGACGTCCGTCCCGGCCTCCCAGCCCAGCTCCATCGCGTAGTCGGTCATGGGACACCTCTCGGTTTTCGTCGACGTGGGGCTCCCGCGCCGGGGGCGGGGAGGAGCCGGGCCGAGGGGCCGCTTCGGTACGCGGCGCCCCGGGGTGCCGGGCTGGGTGTCGGGAACACCGGGCAGCAGGGTCTCTCTCCGCGCCGGTCGCCGGTCGTCGCGCGCTGAGGGGTGGTTCAGCGGGTGGTGCGACGTCGTACCGTCTGGAAGCGCGGCCCGGACGACGGTCCTCCGGTCCGCGGGGGATTCGCTCGGCCCGTCCCGGGACGGGCCGGGGCCGGTTCGCGCCTCAGCCGCCCTGGGCGGGGGCCCGCGCGGTGGCGAGGAGGAAGAGCAGGGCCACGGCGGCGATGGCCGCGCCGGCGCCGTAGACGGTGGCCGCGCCGGCCCCGAGGGCGGCGCCTCCGATCGCGGTGCCGAGGCCGATGCCCAGGTAGATCGAGGAGGAGTTGAGGGAGACCACCAGGGGCGCCTCCTGGGGGGCCACCTCGATCAGCCGGTGCTGCTGCGGGGGCGTCTGGCACCAACTGCTGGCGCCCCAGAGCAGCACCAGCAGCCCCACCAGCGGGCGTACCTCGGCACCGACCGCGGCGAGCCAGGCCAGCAGCCCCAGTGCCGCGACCATGGTGACGTACCCGGTGGTGAGCACCCGGCGGGAGCCCCAGCGGTCGGTGGCGTACCCGGAGGCCAGGTTGCCGAGGACGGCGCCGAATCCGTAGAGGAAGAGCATCCAGAGGACGGCGCTCTCCGGTACGCCCACCGCCTCCAGGACGGGCACGCTGTAGGCGTAGGCGGTGTAGCAGGCGCCCATGCCGAGCACGCTCAGCGGGAGGACGGCGAGGACGGCGGGTCGGCGCAGCACGGAGAGCCGGGTCCGCAGCGGCACCCGCTCGTTGCCCGGCACCCAGGGCATCGTCAGCCGCAGGACCACCGCGATGAGCAGGCAGAGCCCGGCCACCAGGGCGAGTGCGGTGCGCCAGCCGAACCAGTTGCTGGCGGCATTGCCGAGGGGCACGCCGAGCGCGGTGGCGACGGTGAGGCCCCCGACCACCACGGCGAGGGCCCGGGCCCGTAGTTCGGGACGGACCAGGGAGGCGCTCACGGCCCCGGCGTTGGGGGTGTACGCGGCGGCGCCGGCGGCGGCGAGGACCCGACTGACCAGCATGACCGTCATGTCGGGCGCGATGGCCGAGCCGAGGTTCGCGAGCCCCAGGACGATCAGGGAGCCGATCAGGACGGTACGGCGCGGAAGGCGGGCGAGGAGGGTGGCCAGGATCGGGGAGAGCACGGCGTAGGCGGCGGCGAAGACGGTGATCGACTGGCCCGCCGTGGCCTTCGACACCTCCAGGTCGGCGGCCATCTCGGGGAGGAAGCCGGCCACGACGAAGGCGTCGGTGCCGACGGCGAAGGTCCCCAGGGCGAGGACGAGGGTGGACGACAGTCCGCCCTGGGGTGGTGCCTGGCCGTGGGTGGTGGACCGCCCCACCGGAATCGAGACATTGGACATCCGGATTCTCCTCGTGGTTCTGCGCGTGTTGGTGGGTGGTGCGCGAGCGCCGGCCCCTCGTGGCCGGTGGCTCAGCCGGTCATGCGTCCGTAGTGGCGCCGGGTGCGGTCGGCCGCCCCGGGGGGTGCGGCGGCCATCAGATCGGCCACCGTCTGTTCGGCGAGCGCGCGGCGCCAGGCCAGCTCGGCCCGTCGCATCGCGGTGGCGACCCCGCAGGGCTGCCGGAACTCCCGCTCCGGCGCCTCGCGGCCTTGGGCCCGCTGTCGGATCTCGGTGCAGCGGAACATGTCGTCCTTGCCCTCGATGGCGGCGACCACGTCCATCAGCGAGATGCTCTCCGGCGGTCGTGCCAACCGGAATCCGCCCCGGGCGCCGGGGGTGCTGCTGAGGATGCCGGCCCGCACCAGCGTCTGGAGACGCTTGTGCAGATAGGCCGGCGGCAGGTCGAACCAGGTCGCCAACCGTCGGGTCGGCACCGGCTCCTCGTCACCGAGCCAGGCCAGGGTGAGGCAGCAGTGCAGGCCCCACTCGACTCCTTCGCCCATCCGCATAACCAGGACCATACACGTCCGGGTTCCCGTTGGTCGGCGGGAGCGCGGGTGAGGGCCGGAAAGAGCCGGAACCGGCAGCTCCTGACCCGCCCTGACGGGACGTCGGACGCCGCGGGGGTCGGGCGCGCGGTCAGCTCCCCGGGCGCAACACCACCCGCCTGCCGTGCAGTTCGCCGCGTTCCAGCCGGGCGTGGGTCTCGGCCGTCGCACTCAGGGGGAGCACCTCCGTCGCCCGGGGGCGCAGCCGCCCCGTCGCGACCAACCGGTTGATGTCGGTCGCGGCCTCGGCCAACTCCGCGGTCGTCGCGTGGGAGATCACGAACCCGACGATCGAACAGTCCTTCATGTAGAGCGGGCCCACCGGGAGCACCGGTCGGGCGCGGGCGCCGGCCAGCAGCACGATCCGCCCGCGCGGTGCGAGCAGCTCGACGGCGCTCGTCAGGTCGTTCGTGCCGGACGTGTCGAGGTGGAGGTCGACCCCCGACGGGCAGGCCGCCGCGAGCCGCGCCGACAGGTGCGGATCGCGGTAGTCGAACGCCTCGGCGGCGCCCAGGTCCCGGCAGTGGTCGAGATCGCGGGCGGCGGCCGTGGCCAGCACCCGGGCCCCGGCGTCGACGGCCAGGACGACCATCGCCGACCCGACGTTCCCGCCGGCGCCGGCCACCCACACCGTTTCGCCGGCCCGGAGCCGGCCGTGGGTGAAGAGGGCCAGCCGGGCGGTGGCCGCCGGATGCACGACGGCCACGGCGTCCTCGACCGGCACCCCGGAGGGGAGGGGGTAGAGACGGTCGGCGGCGACCACCGCCCGCTCGGCGGCAGCGCCCTGGCGGCCCCCGTGCCCCAGGCTGTTGGTCCAGACCCGGTCCCCGACGCTGAAGCCGCACGCCCCGGGGCCGACCCGGGTCACCGTGCCCACCAGGTCGCGTCCCACGACGAACGGGAGCGGAAGCGGGGTGGGGAACAGGCCGGACCGGACGAAGGTGTCCACCGGGTTGACCGTGGTGGCCAGGGTGTCGACCAGGACGTCGGTCGGTCCCGGCACCGGGACGGGGAGTTCGCCGTAGCGGATGTTCTCCGGCGGGCCGGGCTGCTCGATGAAGGCTGCTCGCATGGGTACGGAGTCTGGCACCGGGCCCGCGGCGGATGCATGCGGGAACGGCCTGGTCCGTCAACTCGGCCCCTGATGGCCCCGGCACCCCACCACCGGGTGGACCCCGGCCGCGTCCGGGCGGCCCGCCCGCCCCCTTGGTGGTCACGCCATCGATCACCCGCGGCAGCCGTGTGCTCTGTCCACCTGGGCCCGACCGGAGGGGACTGTCTAAGGTCATCTCACCGTTGCCAGGTCCGCACCGCTTTCAGTTGGGGGATCTCGATGAGCGACTTGTCCCTGTGCGTAGGGGATGCACGGCCGCCCGGTCCGACGCCGGTGGACGCGGACTTCCACGACGTCGTCCTCACCGAGCTGAGCTCGGTCCTGTTCGCGTCGTTGCCCCGGGTGGACCAGCGCCGCAAGGGCGTGGAGTACCTGCGAGGGCTGCTGGACGCCGAGGGCCGCAAGTCGATCCGCAACATCGCTCGACTGGTCGGGGGACAGACGACGGAACAGAACCTGCACCACTTCATCAGCAGTTCCACCTGGGACTGGGCGCCCGTGCGCGCCGTGCTGGCGGGCCACGTCACCGCCGCGGTGCCGCCGCAGGCGTGGGTGGCGCGGCACACGGTCATCCCGAAGGCCGGGGAACACTCGGTCGGTGTCGACCGCTGCTTCATCTCCTCCCTCGGACAGGTGCTCAACGCCCAGCAGGCGGTGGGGGTCTGGTCCGCTTCGGACGCGGTGAGCATGCCGGTCAACTGGCGGCTCCACCTCTCCCAGGCATGGCTCGACGACGTGCCGCGCCGTAGCCAGGCGTCCATCCCCGCGGACGTGCACGCCCGCACGCTCGGGGACTGCGCGGTGGAGGCGGCGCTGGAACTGACCTCGGACTGGCGACTGCCGGTCCGGCCCGTGGTCACGGACGTGCGCGAGTTCGACGGGATGAAGGCGGCCCGACGGTTGCGGGCGGCGGGCGTCCCGTTCGTCCTCCGGGTCAACAGCACGCTGCCGCTCCGCCCCGTCGACGCGGCCCCGGCCCGACCCGGCCCCCAGGCCCTGCCCGCGCACCGGATCGTCGGCGCGTCCCGGGCCCTGTGCCGCCCGGTCGTCTGGACCGACCACGGGCTCGACGCCTCGCCCCGCACCGCACTGGTCGCCGCCGTGCGGGTCCGTCTCCCCGAGACGCCGACCTTCGGACGGCGGCCCCGACGCCGGGACGCCGGCGCGGACGAGGACCTGCTGCTGCTCGGCGCGGGGGCCCCGGGGTGCCGCTGGCCCCAGGAACTGTGGCTGGCCGACGTGCCCGACGCGTCGCCCGGGGCGCTGTTCCGACTGAGCCGGTTGACCGGCCGGGTCGAACGGGACTTCGAGGAGATCGCGGACCGCACCGGCATCCGCGACTACACCGGCCGGTCGTTCAACGGCTGGCACCGACACGTCACCCTGGCCTCCGCCGCGCACGCCGTCGCGGCCCTGGCCGAAGCGGGGCACCGGCCGCTGTGCCGGGCGGGGTGAGCCCCGCCCGCCACCGGAGCGGGAAGCCCTGCCCCGAGGGGGCGTGCCGCGGTCACGGTGCCCGTCCCGGCGCCGACTCCTCGCCCATCAGGACGTCCCGCACCCGGGCGAGCCGGAGGGCGAGCTGCACCTCCAGGGCGTTCCCGGGCTCCTGCCAGTCGGGGCCGAGCAACTCGCCGATCCGCTCCAGCCGCCGGGCGACGGTGTTCGGATGGACGTGCAGCCGCTGGGCGGCGCGGGTCGGGCTGCCACCGGTCCCGAAGTAGACGTCCAGCGTGCGGCACAGCTCGGTGAGGCGCTGTCGGTCGTAGTCGAGCACCGGGCCGAGGACCGAGTCCACGAACGACCGCACGTCCCGGTTGTCCGCGAGCAGCACCCCGAGGAAGCCCAGTTCGTGGGTGGAGGCGGAGCGTCCGGTGGTGCCGAGCGCGGTCATCGCGTCCAGGCAGCGCAACGCCTCCTGGTGGCAGTGGAGGACGGAGGCGGCGTCCGAGACCGGACCGGCGCCGGCCACCGTCACGTCCTCGCCGAGCAGGGGGGTCAGCTCGTCGAGGACGGCGCGTGCGGTGGCGGCGGCGTCCGCGCCGGGCAGCAGCAGGACCACCGCACCGCCGTGGCTGGCGCGGAGCCCGTTGAGCCGCTGGGCCAGGCCCGAGACCAGGAAGCTGGCCCGACCGCAGGCCCCGCCCTCGGGACGGGCGACCACCACCACGTGCGGGGTGCTCAGGTCGATGCCGATCCGGCGGGCGCGCTCGGTCAACTGCTGCGGCGGTCGAGGGGGGTTGGTGAGGAGGTCCTCCAGGAGTTCGTCGTACGCCCGGCCCTGGGAGACGCTGGCCCGCCCGGTCCGCAGCAGGTGCACCGCCACCGCCTGGGCGACCAGCCGCAGCAGTTCCTCGATCTCCTCCCGGCGGCGCGAGCCGGGCTGGGCCGCGAGCGTGCCCAGGACCTCGCCCCCGCCGGTGACCGGCATGGCCCACACCCCGTTCGGAGCCCGGACCGGACGGTGGGCGGCGTGCGCTTCGGTCAGCGCCGCTCCCACGCGGTCCTCCGCCCCCGAACCGGGGAACGTGCCGGTACCGGCCAGGACGGTGCCGTCGACGGCGTGGATCCGTAAGGAACCGCCCAGGCAGCGGGCAGCGGCGACGGTGAGCGCCTTGGGGTCGGTCTCCGACAACGCCTGTTCGATCAGGTCGGTGTGGGCGCGCCGTTGCTCGCGCAGCAGCGCCAGCGACTCGGCGTACCTGCCCACTTCCCCGCGCAGCGTCCGCACCGTGGCGCGGGCCTCGTCGAGGTGGCGGGCGCGTTCGATGGCCAGGCCGGCCAGCTCGCCGAGCGCGCTCGCGGTCGATATCTCCTCCCGGGTGTAGTGGCGGACGTCCCGGTCGGCGATGTAGAGCGCGCCGAACGGTCGGGTCCCGTGACTCAGCGGGACCGCCATGACCGCGCGCAGGCCCTCCGCTTGGACCACCTGGTCGATGTCCGTGCTGTGCCGGATCCTGACGTCATCGAGGTAGTCCGGGGTCCAGACGGGTGCCGAACTGGCCACGGCCACATGGCCGAGCCCCGCCTCGCCGGTCAGTCGCAGACCGACGTTGAGCGCCGAGACGTGCCCGTCCGAGGCCCGGACGCGGAAGACGCCCTCCTCCGCGTCGGGGAAGCTGATGTAGGCCATGTCCGCGCCGAGCAGCAGCCGGGTCCGCCGGGTGACCATCTTGAGCAGCTCGTCGAGCCCGTCCGGGGCGACGAGGTCCCGGGCGGTGTCGAGCAGCGCGGAGAGGCCCGCTTCGCGCTGCTGGCGCTGTCGGTGCCGGGCGTGGACGTCCAGTCCGAGCCGTACCGCCCGCTCCAGGTGGGCCAGTTCGGTGCCGGCGGCACCGCTGCGACGGGCCTCCTCCGACAACGACTCGATGGAGGCCGCCGGCGCTTCCTCGGCCAACAGCCCCAGTACGGTCAGCGCGTCCGGCCGGTTCCCGGCTTCCCGTAGCGCCATGTCCCACCCCGCCTCAGTCCGTGGCAGTCGCCCCTGGCAGCGCATATGCCATGTCGATCGAAGTATTTACCATGTAACACTCCGTCAGGAAGCGTGGATCCACGCTCTGGACGGTGGTCGGCCCACTGCTGGAAGCGGTTCGATGTGGTGCCGGCCCACCTTCCCGCACGTCGGGGGCCCCGAGGAGGATGGTCCGGGCGCGGAAACGGCGGTCGGGCCGCCCGGCCGGACGAGGACGGGGACGGCGGCGAACGGCATGGAGGCCATACAGGACTACCGACGCTCCCTGGCGCGCAGCCGATGGGCCCTCACCCACGCGGGCCGGCCGGACACCTTCCAGCTCTGCGGCTCCACCTGGGACCTCCTCCCCGGAGTCTTCGCCCCGGTCTACTCGCCCACCACCGGGTTCTCCCTGCGCCTGCTCGGCCTCGACGACCCCCGGCCGGGCTCCCGTTCCGGTTCGCTGTTGGAGATCGGCTGCGGCACCGGCGTCATCGCGGTGGCCGGGGCACTGGCCGGACACGACCGGGTGGTGGCCGTCGACATCAACGAGGCAGCCGTGCGCAACGCCGCGCTGAACGCCGAACGCCACGGGGTCGCCGACCGCGTCCGCGCCGTCCACAGCGACCTCTTCGACGCCCTGCCGCCCGGGGAACGCTTCGACACGATCTTCTGGCACTCCAACTACGTCCTGGCGCCCGCGGACTACCGGTACGCGTCGATGCACGAACGCGGCTACGTCGACCCCGGATACGCCGCCCACCGGCGCTTCCTCGCCCAGGCGCCCCAACGGCTCGCCCCCGGCGGCACCGTACTGCTGCACTTCAGTGCCCGGGGCGATCTGGACGCCCTGCGCCGGATCGCCGCCGAGTGCGGACGGGCGCTGCGGCCGGTGCGCCGGGCCGTCTTCCAGGAGGGCGCCCACGCGATCGAGCACCTGCTCGTCGAGGTGACCACGGCCGCGCCACCGCACCCCACCGGCGGCTGACGGGCTCGGCGCGCACCTCCCGCCATCGGCCCGTCGCCTTCCGTGACCGCCGGGAGGACGTGGTCCGTCCCGCCCCCCAAAGTGGTGTGCTCCGACCACCGGCAGCAGGGTGTGCCGACACCACCCGCTCCGACCGGGTGGGGGAGCCCGGGAACCGGCCGGCCCGCCCGAGCAGGGCCCGGACCGTGCGGGGGTACCCCGCCGGCCTCGGACTGACACCTCGTCAACCCGAGCTGTTCCATGGCGACATGATGAAGTATCCGGTACCTGACGGAGTGACCTCGCGACCACTTGGCGACACCCGCCACCGCCCCACAAGATCTGGGGGAGCCGCAGCCGTCCCGCGGCCGGCGGACCGCCGCTGCCCGGGCCGGGCAGCGGCGCCTGCCGCCGTTCCGGCCCCGTACGTCCGTCCCGACGCCCCTGGCCCGCCCCGCCCCCGTACCGGGAGACATCCATGGTCGCCGCACAGCCAGCCCTCAGCTCCAGGCCCGCACAGCACCAGCCGGAGTGGTCCGGCCACGAGCGCTTGGAGGAGGTCAGGGACCGACTGACGGGTCTGCCGCACCTGGTCGACGCCGCCGACGTGGGGCGGCTGCGCGGGCTGCTCGCCCGGGTCGCCGCGGGGGAGTTCAGGGTGGTGCAGGCGGGGGACTGCGCGGAGGACCCGGCGGAGTGCTCGGCCGGATACGTGGCCCGCAAGAGTGAACTCCTCGACGTCCTGGCCGGGGTGATGGAGACGGCCACCCATCGGCCCGTGCTCCGGGTCGGCCGGATCGCGGGACAGTTCGCCAAGCCCCGCTCGAACCCCACCGAACGGGTGGACGGGCGTGAACTGCCCGTCTACCGGGGGCACATGGTCAACGGTCCGGAGCCCGACCCGGAGCTGCGCCGCCCCGACCCCGGGCGCATGCTCACCGGCTACCACGCCGCTGCCGAGGCCCTCACCCACCTCGGCTGGCTCGGCCCGGCCCGCCGCCCGGCTCGGGGGCGCCGGGTGTGGACCAGCCACGAGGCCCTGCTGCTCGACTACGAACTCCCGCTGACCCGCCGGACCCCGCGGGGCGGAACCCTGCTGACCTCCACCCACTGGCCCTGGATCGGTGAACGGACCCGGCAGCCGGACGGCGCCCACGTCGCGTTGCTCGCGTCCGTCGACAACCCGGTGGCCTGCAAGGTGGGCCCCGGGACCACCGCCGACGAACTGCTGGAGCTGTGCCTCCGCCTGGACCCCGCACGGGAGCCGGGCCGACTGACCCTCATCGCCCGGATGGGCGCCGACCTCGTCGGGGAACGGCTGCCGTCGCTGGTCAGGACCGTGCGCAGGGCCGGCCATCCGGTCGTCTGGCTCACCGACCCGCTGCACGGCAACACCGTCACCGCCCCCGGCGGACTGAAGACCCGTTTCGTGGAGACCGTCGTCCGCGAGGTCCGGGAGTTCCAGCGGGCCGTCCTGGCCGAGGGCGGCGTCGCCGGCGGGCTGCACCTGGAGACCACCCCCGACCAGGTCACCGAGTGCGTCCCCGACGCCACCGGCATCGAGCGGGTCGGCGACAAGTACACCAGCTTCTGCGATCCCCGGCTCAACCCCGGCCAGGCCGTCACCGTGGTCTCCGCCTGGGCGGCCTGAACCCCGGCACCAGCCGCGCACCACACCGAGACGAGGTCCGGCCCCGGGCCGGCAGAGGAGGGGAACGGCAGTGACGAACAGCATCGCCCTGGTCACCGGCGCCGCGGGCGGGATCGGTGCCGCCGTGGTCCGACGCCTGGCCGAGCGCGGCACCCCCGTGGCCGCCGTCGACCGCGACGAGAAGGCACTGCACCGGGCCGTCGCCGACCTGACCGCCGACGGACTGCCGGTGCGGGGGTATCCGGCGGACGTCGCCGACCCCGCCGCCGCGGCTCCCCTGGTCGACACCGTCGAACGCGAACTCGGGCCGGTGGACCAGCTCGTCAACGCCGCCGGGGTGCTGCGCCTCGGCCCGGTGCGCGACTTCACCACCGAGGACTGGGTCACCACCTTCGCGGTCAACGTCAACGGCGTCTTCCACATGTCCCGCGCGGTCGTCGACCGGATGATCCCGCGTGGCCGGGGCGCCCTGGTCACCGTCGCGTCCAACGCCGCCCGCACCCCGCGGGCCGGCATGGCCGCGTACGCCGCCTCCAAGGCCGCCGCCACCCAGTTCACCAAGAGCCTCGGCCTGGAGGTCGCCCGCTACGGCATCCGCTGCAACCTGGTCGCCCCCGGATCCACCGACACGCCCATGCTCCGGTCGATGTGGCACGACGAGTCGGGCCCGCGCGCCACCCTGGCGGGCGACCCGGAGGCGTTCCGCACCGGCATCCCCCTGAACAAGCTGGCCCGGCCCGAGGACATCGCCGAGGCCGTGCTGTTCCTGCTCTCCGACCGGGCCGGCCACATCACCCTGCACGACCTGACCGTCGACGGCGGCGCCGGGCTCGGCGCCTGACCCGTCCCCGTTCCCGCCCAGGAGGCACCGACCCATGGCAGGCATTCCGCCCATCGCGCCCTACTCGATGCCGACCGCTGGCGAGCTGCCCCGCAACACCGTGTCCTGGACCGTCGACACGGACCGCGCGGTGCTGCTCGTCCACGACATGCAGCGCTACTTCCTACGACCCTTCCCGCCGGGCGGTTCCCCCGGCGGCGAGCTGCTGCACCACGCGGCGCTGCTGCGCCGCCGGGCGGCCGAGTGCGGCGTCCCCGTCGCGTACACCGCGCAGCCGGGCGGCATGACCCCCGAACAGCGCGGACTGCTCGCCGACTTCTGGGGGCCCGGCATGCGGGTCGACCCGGCCGACCGTGAGGTCGTCGAGCCGCTGGCGCCGGCGCCCGGCGACTGGATCCTCACCAAGTGGCGCTACAGCGCCTTCCACCGGACCGACCTGCTGCGGCTGATGCGCGACACGGGGCGCGACCAACTGGTGCTGTGCGGGGTCTACGCCCACGTCGGCGTGTTGATGACCGCCGTCGACGCGTTCACCCACGACATCCAGCCCTTCCTGGTCGCCGATGCCGTCGCGGACTTCTCCGCCGACCACCACCGGCTCGCCCTGGAGTACGCGGCCTCGCGCTGCGCGATGCTCCTGACCGCGAAGGAGGTCTTCTCGTGACCGGAACAGCACCCCGGGGAGCGGCCGCGGGTGGCCGGGAACCGGACGGGGAACGGACCCGCGCCCGCCGACTGCTGCGCCGGGTGCTCGCCGACCGGCCGCCGCCCTTCGCCCTGCTGTACCGCCCGGAGAGCACCGGCCCCGGCACCCTCGACGTCCTCCTCGGCGAGGTCACCGCCCCCGGCACCCTCGACCGGGTCCCCCTGGCCCCCGCCCCCGGCCGCCCCGGCCCGGAGACCCTCGTCCTGATCCCCTACCGGCAGATCGTGGAGCGCGGCTTCGACGCCCCCGACGACGGCACTCCGCTCCTCGCCCTCACCATCACCGACCACGCCACCACCGCCCTCGGTGCGGCCCTCGCCCTCGTCCCGGACCGGCCGACGGAACTGACCGGTGCCCGGTTCGAGCCCGACGACGAGGCGTACGCGGACACCGTCCGCAGGGTCGTGGCCGAGGAGATCGGCCGGGGCGAGGGCGCCAACTTCGTCGTCCGGCGCTCCTTCGTCGCCGACATCACCGACTACACCGTCCACGCCGCCCTGGCCTTCTTCCGCCGGCTCGTCGAAGGCGAGGTCGGGGCCTACTGGGTCTTCGTCGTCCACACCGGCGAGCGGACCCTGGTCGGCGCCAGCCCGGAACGGCACGTCAGCCTGGCGGACGGGGTCGCCGTGATGAACCCCATCAGCGGCACCTACCGCTACCCGGCTTCCGGTTCCACCCTCCCCGGCGTCATGGACTTCCTCGCCGACCGCAAGGAGACCGACGAGCTGTACATGGTGGTCGACGAGGAACTCAAGATGATGGCCCGCATCTGCGAGGGGGGCGGTCGGGTCACCGGCCCCTACCTCAAGGAGATGGCCCGACTCGCCCACACCGAGTACCTGATCCGGGGCCGCACCGCGCGCGACCCCCGGGAGATCCTGCGCGAGACCCTCTTCGCCCCCACCGTCACCGGCAGCCCCCTGGAGAGCGCCGCCCGCGTCATCCGCCGCTACGAGCCCGCCGGCCGCGGATACTACAGCGGGGTCGCCGCACTCATCGGACGGGACGCCGCCGGCGCCCCCACCATGGACTCGGCGATCCTCATCCGCACCGCCGACATCGACGCCACCGGACGGGTGGGGATCGGGGTGGGCGCCACCCTGGTGCGCCACTCCGACCCCGCCTCGGAGGCCGCCGAGACCCGGGCCAAGGCGGCCGGGCTGCTGGCGGCGCTGGAGGCCGGGGGCCGGCGGGGCTTCGCCGACCACCCCCGGGTGCGGGCCGCTCTGGCGCGCCGGAACACCACCATCGCCGGCTTCTGGCTCGCGAACGGCGCGGACGACGCCGGCGGCCCGGACCACGCCGGCGGCCCGGACCACCACCCGTCACCGGCGACGGTCCTGGCCGGCCGTCGGGTCCTGGTGATCGACGCCGAGGACACCTTCACCGCCATGATCGACCACCAACTCCGTTCCCTGGGGCTGTCGGTGGTGAACCGGCGCTTCGACGAGCCGCACGCCCTCCACGGTCACGACCTGGTGGTGATGGGCCCCGGGCCGGGGGACCCCCGGCGGGTCTCCCACCCCAAGATCGCCCGTCTGCGCACCATCACGACGGAACTCCTCGCCCGCCGGCGCCCGTTCCTCGCGGTCTGTCTGAGCCATCAGGTCCTCTGCACCCTGCTCGGACTGCCGCTGCGCCGCCGCGAAGCCCCCAACCAGGGGATCCAGCGCGAGATCGACCTGTTCGGGACCCGGGAACGCGTCGGCTTCTACAACACCTTCGCCGCCGTCGCCCGGGCGGACCGGTTCGTCCCCGTCGGCCCGACGGGCCCCGTGGCCGGCGCCGCCGTCGAGGTCAGCCGCGATCCCCACGACGGCGAAGTGCACGCGCTGCGGGGCCCGTTCTTCGCCTCCATGCAGTTCCACGCGGAGTCGGTGCTCACCCAGGACGGGCCCCGGATCACCGGGGACCTGCTCGCCGGGGTGCTCGGGGTCGCCCCCGTCCCGGCCGCCGGGTAGCCGTCGTCCGGCGGCGGGCGGAACGGTGCGGGCCGTTCCGCCCGGCCCGGCGCGCCGCACGTCCAAGGGTCCTGCTCGACGGCCCGGGCCCGCATTACGGGTTCACGGACGATCCGGGCCGATGGGGCGCGGCGCCAGCTCCCGGGCCAGCTCCAGCCGCTTCACCTTGGTGGTCGCGGTGTGCGGCAGCTCGTCCAGCCGTCGTTGCACCGGCGCCGCGAGCAGGGGCAGTCCGGTCACCGCTTCGTCCCAACGGCCCCGATCGAGCGGACGGTCGTCCCGGGTGCACACCACCGGCACCGGCGGGCCGTCCGCGCCCGGCACGATGATGACCTCCAGCAGTTCCGGCAGCCGGGTGAAGAGCTTGTCCTCAAGGTCCAGGGTGCTGATGCCGGGGATCTCGTCGACCTCCCGGTCCAACAGGTGCAGGCAGCCCCAGCGGGTGCGGTAGCCGAGGTCGCCCATCCGCCACCAGCCGTCCGGGGAGAAGTTCCGGTCGAACCGCTGGTCCTCCCCGTGGTAGCCGATGATCTGCCCGCCGCTGCGCACCTCGATGTGCCCGGGGGACTCACGGCTCGGCCTGCGGCCGTCCCGGCTCGCCACCCGGACCTCGGTCATCCCGGGGAAGGTCCGGCCCACGCAGCGTCCGTCGGCGCCGCCGGACCGGTGCCGGGTGTAGGTGCGGGCGGCGATCGCGCCGGTCTCGCTCTGCCCGTAGGTCTGCGCGAAGAACGGCAGCTTCCGCTCGGACGCCCCCAACAGGGTGTGCACCGTGCGGGGGTGGATGGCGTCGAAGGTGTTGCTGAAGCAGCGGACGCGCGCCAGCGGCTTCGCCGGGTGGTCCGCCAGCACCTCCCACCGGAGCAGGGTGTTGGGGTGGGACTCGATCACGCCCGGAGGCACCCGCGAGAACAACTCCGCCACCTGCTCCGGGTCGTCCTCGCGGAGCACGATCAGGGGATGGCCGCGGAGCGCGAACAGCGCCGTCCCGCTGATCATCCGGGAGTGGACGAAGGAGACGTGCACCGCGATCGGCTCGCGCCGGCCCACCGGAGCGAGCAGCACGGACTGCGGCCGGCAGCGGGCCTGGATGGTGTGCCCCGTCTGGACGGCCAGCTTGGGCAGTCCGGTGGTGCCCGAGGTGTGGGTGATCAGCGCGGCCCGGTCCTGGGGCGCGGTCACCGGTGCGACGCGCTGGACCCCGGCGAGCGCGGCGAGCGGGGTCGTGCCCGGGAACCGTCCGGTGGCCACCAGCACCCGCTCGGCCAGTTCGAGGACCTCGGCCGGGAGGTCCCGCTCCAGTTTGGCCGCGTCCGTGAGGAGGACGGGGCGGCCCAACCGTGCCAGCAACCGGGCGACGGTGGCGCCGTCCAGCTTCGGCGAGAGGAGCACCGGCACCGCGCCGATCCGGGCCACGCTGTAGGCGAGCAAGGAGATGTCGAAGCCGTCCGCCTTGTGGATCACCACCCGCTCACCGGGACGGACCCCGGCGGCCCACAACCGGGAGGCGTGGTCCGCGACGAGGTCGGCGATCTCCGTGAGCGTCACCCGGCGGCCGAGTTCCGGGGCGATGTCGAGGTCGTGATCGAGGTAGACGGGGCTCGCCGGGTGCCGCGCGGACGCCCGGTCGAAGACCGTGCCCAGTCGGATGCCCCGGTTGGTGACGCGGTGCAGGAGCATGGTGCCTCTTCCCGTTCGATGGGCGCGGGCGGCTGCGTTCGCGCGGCGGGGCCGGGGCCGCCGCCCGGCGGCCCCGGCCGGAGCCTCACGGGGTGCGCAGGGCCCGGTCGACGAGGGCGCCGGCGGCGCCGGTGTAGGCGGCCGGGTCGCACCACCGTTCCCACTCGGCGGGGTCGGCGACCCCGGCCAGTCGGGGCGTCCCGGCGAGGACGGCGTGCAGCGGGCGGCCGGTGCGGTCGGACTCCCGGGTCGCCGCGGTGAGCAGTTCCCGGGCGGCCGCCTTGCCGATGCGGGGCGCGAGGACCGCCGCGATCCGCTCGGAGACGATCTGGCCACCGGTGAGGTCCAGATTGGTCCGCATCCGTGCGGTCCGCACCTCCAGCCCCTCGGCGAGTTCCACCGCCGTGTGGGCCGCGCCGCCGGTCAGGCGCAGCGCCTCGCGCAACAGCTGCCACTCGGCGTGCCAGGCGCCCGACGGCCGTTCGTCCTCGGCCGTCAGGCACTGGGTCAGTCCGGCGGCGATCACCGGGACCTGGAGCGCGGCGGAGCGGATCAGGGTGGCCAGGACCGGGTTCCGCTTGTGCGGCATGGCCGAGGAGGAGCCGCGCCCGGCGCGTCCGGGCTCGGTGACCTCGCCCACCTCCGTGCGGCTCAGCGACTGCACGTCGACCGCGATCTTGCCGAGGGCGCCCGCGGTGAACCCGAGGGCGGCGGCGAGGTCCGCCACCGGGGTGCGCAGGGTGTGCCAGGGCAGGACGGGCGCGGCCAACCCGGTCTCCTCGGCGAACGCCGCCACCAGCCGCTCGGCATGGTCCTGCGGGTCGTCCGGGTCCGGGAGGGGCCCGTCGAGGCGCGCGTACTCCAGGTATCCGGCGAGCGTGCCCGCCGCACCGCCCAGCGAGACCGGCAGTTCCTCGGCGACCCGTCCCAGCCGCTCGTCGGCGTCCACCACCAACTGTCGCCAGCCGGCCGCCTTGAGGCCGAAGGTGGTCGGCACCGCCTGGAGGCCGAGGGTCCGGCCCGCCATGACGGTGTCCCGGTGCCGGGCGGCCAGGGCGCCCAAGGCCCGCGCGGTGCGGTCCAGGTCCGCCCGGACCGTCTCCAGCGCGCGGGCCGCCACCAGCATCGCGCCGGTGTCGAAGACGTCCTGGCTGGTCGACCCCCGGTGGACGTACTCGGCGGCGGCGGAGTCCCGTTCCGCGACCACCCGGGTGAACGCCCGGACCAGGCCCACCACCGGGTTGGCGGTCTCCCGGGACGCCACCGCGAGGGCCCGCACGTCCAACAGACCGGCGTCGGCGGCCCGGGTGATGACGTCGGCGGCCGACGCGGGCAGGGTGCCCAGCCGGGCCTGGGCCCGGGCCAGCGCGGCCTCCGCGTCCAACATGGCCTGGAGCCAGGCGGTGTCGCAGACCACCGCCTCGACCGGTGTGCCGGCGCGGACCGGCGAGAGCAGCCCGGTGTCGGCGTCCGCCGCGGTGACTCCGGTGGACCCCGCTGTCGTCCCGCTCATACGAGGACCCCGGTGAGATCGGTTTCGGCGGCCCCCGAACGGACTTCGACGGGGATCTGCGTGGTGGGCGGCAGCGCCAGCACCGAACGGGCGATCGCGTCGGAGTCCCCGAGCGTCACCGAGTCCACTCCCGGCCGGATGCCGGCCGCCGTGACCCAGTGCACCGACTCGGTCGGCACCCCGTACGCGTACCGCCGGGGGTGGGCCCGGCCCCGGGTGTCCAGCAGTCGGTAGGGCCGCTCCGTCACGGCCAGACCGCCGGTCTCGTAGCTGGTTCCGTCCTCCGCCGGGATCCGGTACACCGTCGCCTGTTCGGTGCTCAGCATGTGCACCAGCAGCGGATCGGTGGTGCGCCGCAGATCCGGTTCGGGCAGCCGCGCCTCGATCAGCACCCGTGCGCGCAGGGGCGGTCGCGGCACCTGTCGCGAGGTCAGGACGTAGGCGGGGGTCTCGGGGTCGATCCGGATCTCGGTGCCGGGGCCGGTCAGTTCGACCACGCCGGCCTCGATCAGGGCGATCAACTCCTCGATCCGCGAAGCCGGCGGACCGATCGACAGGAAGGCGTTGAGCGGGGTGTACCAGCCCTCCAGGTCGTCCCGGTGGGAGCCCCCGTCCAGACCGCCGTGGTCCACCGCGAGCCGCACCTCGTTGCGCAGGTCGCGCAGCACGTCCAGGGCGGCCTTCAGCGGGCCGCTGAGGTTGCCCGCGCGGGCCTGCCGCACGTCCTCCCTCAGATGGGGCAGGAGCCAGTCCCGGAAGGCGTCCGGTCCGGAGAAGGTCCGCTGCCCGTACGGCCGGAAGAGCCGTTCCCAGTTCCAGCGGTCGTCCTCGCCGACGGCGTACTCGTCGAGCAGGTCCGTCGGGTCGCCCTCCTCCGTGGCCGCCAGATAGCGCGTGATGAAACGTTCCCGCTCGTCGCCGCGTCCCCAGGACTCCAGCAGGGTGCCGTAGTAGACGCTCTCCACCTCGCGCGCGATCAGCGGCCACAGGTCGGTTCCGAAGCGCACCGGACGCCCCTGCCCGGACCGCTCGCGCAGCCCCGCGATGTACGCGGGGGTGAGCAGCCTCGGCAGATGACGCCCGTCCGCGCCCTTCTCGTTCTCGCCGCGCGCGTGGTACGGGATGCCGCGCCGCGAACTCGCGTACAGCTTCGGCTCCCGGCCGGAAGGCCGGTACACCAGCGGTCCGTCGGGACCCCCCGGGCGCTCGAAGGAACCACCCCGGCCGATGGTGAACAGGGCCATGTGGTCGAAGAAGTTGAGCCCGAGCCCGCGCATCAGGACGGGCTCGCCGGGCCGCACGCCGTCCAGGTCGAGATCGGCCGGGTTGGCGGGGGTGAGGTAGGTGAGGTGGTGGATCCGGGCCAGGCTCGCCGTCCGCGCCTCCTGCGGGGTGAGCCGGGTCGGCAGGTGGCCCTGGGCGAGGACGATCGCGTCCAGGCGGTCGAGTCGGGTGCCGTCCTCCAGGCGGACCCCCTGCGGGCCGCCGGGGACCCCGTGGACGTCCGCCATCGCCACCGCCCGCGAGCGGTGCACCCGCACGGTGACGTGCGCGGGCGCGTGCGCCACCACCCGGCCGAAGCTCGCGTTCAGATAGCGGCCGTAGAAGGCACGCGTCGGGTAGTCGTCCGGGCCGAGCCGGACGGCCTCCGCGAGGGTCGGCGCGTCCTCCCCGGAGACCGGGCCCGCCGCGGCGGTCTCCCGGGCCCACGCGTACAGGCTCGGTCCCGGCTCGATCGGCCCGCCGATCCGGGAACTGCCGTCGGTGTAGACGGTGATCTGCGAGGCCACCGTGTTCATCAGCAGGTGGCGCGACTGGTCCGAGCGCCACACCGCGCCCGCACCGGGCGCCGCCGGATCCACCACGTGGACGGTGACCGAGCCCTGTGCGGGCGAGGCCCGCTCGTTGGCGCACAACCGCTCCACCACGGAGAGGCCACGCGGGCCCGCGCCCACCACGCAGACCTCCAACTCCGCCTTGCGCTCCGGTCCGGTCACGGGGTCGCCTCCTTCTGGCTGCGGTCGCTCTCGGTGACGTCCGTCCCGGCCCCGGCTGCGAGCAGACGGGCCAGTTCCAGACGCTTGATCTTGATGGTCGCGGTCTGCGGCAACTCGCTCAGGCGCCACTGGACCGGATCCGCCATCGGCGGCAAGGTGCTCACGGCCCGTCGCCAGGCCACGGGGTCCAACGGACGGTCGTCCTTGGTGCACACCACCGGGACGGCCCTGCCGTCCGGCCCCGGAACGATGATGACCTCGGCGAGTCCGGCCAGCCGTCCGAAGAGGGCGTCCTCGGCGGCGAGCGTGCTGCCGAAGCCGTCGATCAGATCGACCTCGCGGTCCAGCAGGTGCACGCAGCCCCAGCGGGTGCGGTACCCGACGTCCCCCATCCGCCACCAGCCGTCCGCCGACACCTGGGCCTCGTAGCGGTCCTGCTCGCCGAGGTAGGTGACGATGCGGCCGTCGCTGCGGACCTCGATGTGGCCCGGGTTCCGCTCGGAGGGCGGCAGGCCGTTCCGGCTGACCACCCGGACGTCCGTCATCCCGGGGAACGGCATGCCGACGCAGCGGCCGTCGTCGTCGAGGGTGCGGCGCCGGGTGAAGCCCCGGACCACCGCGGGCCCCACCTCGCTCTGCCCGTACAACTGCCCGAAGACCGGCGAGCGGCGGCGGGTGGCGCGCAGCAGTCGGTGCACCGTGCGCGGGTGGATCGCGTCGAAGGTGCTGCTGAACAGCTTGACGTTGGCGAGCGGGCCGCGGGGGTCGTCCGCCAGTTCCTCCCACTCCATGAAGGAGTTGGGGTGCGCCTCCAGGATGCCCGGGCGCAGCCGGGCGAACAGGTCGCCGACCCGGCCGGGGTCCGGATCGCGGAGCACCACCAGTGGGAAGCCCCGGTACAGCGCGAGGGCGAGGGCCGTGACCAGCCGGGAGTGCACGAAGGAGACGTGGACGGCGATGGTCTCGCGGCCCCGGACCAGCGGGGCGAGGACGGATGCCTGCGGGCGGTACCGCGACTGGAGGCTGAAACCGGTGTGCACGGCCAGCTTGGGCGTACCGGTGGTGCCCGAGGTGTGGGTGACCAGGGCCGGACGGTGCGGCGGCAGGGTGACGGACGGGACCCGTTCGCATCCGGCGAACTTGTCGAGCGGCACGGCGTCCCGGTGCGAGCCGGAGGTCAGGAGCACCCGTTCGGCGAGGCCGAAGACGCTGTCCGGCAGGTCGGCCAGCTTCGCCCGGTCGGTGACGAGGGTCGGCCGCTCGGTACGGCGGACCAGTTCGGTGACCGTGGCGCCGTCCAGCGACGGCGAGAGCAGCACCGGGACGGCTCCCATGCGGGCCGCGGCGCAGGCGAGCAGGGTGATGTCGAAACCGTCGGACTTGTGCACCACGACCCGGCCGCCCGAGCGGACGCCCGCCGCGTGCAGCCGCGAAGAGAGGTCGGCCACCAGGTCGGCCACCTCGGCGACGGTCGCGCGCCGTCCGAACTCCGGTGCCACGTCCAGGTCGTGGTCGAGGATCAGGACGTTGGCCCCGTGTCGTCGGGCCGCCCGCTCGAACATCCTGCCGAGCTGGATTCCCCGGTTTCCGATACGTTGAAGAAGCACCTGTCCGCCTCCCGGGCGACGGCTGCGCGCCGCGGTCCTTGACGTGGATGGGGATGGAACACCGCGGGGGACGCCGGCGGAAATCGGCAGGGCGGAACGTCGGACGCGCCCGCGGTGCGGAACGAACGGCACGGTCCTCGTCCCGGAGCGCCCGCCTTCCGACGCGCGGGACCGCGTGCACGCGCCCCGGTGCGCCGATGGATCCGGCCGACCCGCCTGCCGGGGGTCAGCCCCCGGGGGTCTCGACGGCGGTCCGGATCCGTTGCAGGGTGGCGGTCAGGTCGTCCGCGATCTTCTCCCCCCACTCCACGAAGAAGCGGCGCCGTTCGACCGGGTCCATCGCCGCGGTGATCCCGCGGATGCCCTCGGTGGGCGCGTCCATGCGGAAGTGGTGGACCAGCAGGGTGCCGCCGTCCGCGCCCGGTGCGAGGTCGAAGCCCCAGACGCTCTCCTGCCGGCGTCCGGCCGAGTCGTGCATGGCCCAGCGGAAGGTGCGCCCCGGCTCGGCGGCGACCACCTCGGCGTACGTCGTCCAAGCGCCCCGGACCACCGGCGCCCAGGCGACGACCTCCGCCGCGCGGACGTTCTCGCCCCGGAAGACGGCTCCCACCGCGCAGGGGTCTCCGGAGATCCAGGAACCGCCCCGGCATTCGGGGCTCCAGTCCCCGCTGCGCGGTAGGTCACTGACCACCGCGTAGACGTCGAGGGGTGCCGCGGTGAGGTGGATTTCCGCGTCGGCGGAGAACAACGGCTCGTTTCCGGTGATGGTTTCGCCCATGGACCGAATCGTCCCAGCCGGGCCCGGTCAGGGGTCAAGCCGGGCCGTTCGGTTCCGTCAACTCCCTGCTTTCTCGTCAACTCCCTCATGCCATCAGGAGGGTGAACGATCGTGCGGGGGAGGGGGCCGCGCGCGGACGGCCACGGACGTGCGCCCCCGCCGCGGGGACGCGCTGCGCCGCCCCGTTCGTGCGGGGTCCCGCACCACGGGGTCCATCCCGGCGTCCGCCGGCCCCTCGGGTGCGTATCATCCGCCGGCATGAGGGGCAGACGAGCCGGCGCCTTCCACGGCACCGCCGACGTGATCGTCCTCGGTGCCGGCCCCGCAGGGCTGGTGCTCGGGAACCTCCTGCGGTCGGCGGGAGTCGACTGCGTCGTCCTGGAACGGTCCGCCCGGGCGGAGGTCCGCACCCGGGCCCGGGCCGGGTTCTTCGCCGAGAACGCCGTGCGGGTCCTGGACCGGCACGGTCTGGCCGAGGGGCTGCACGCGAACGGCCGGCGGCACTCGGTCTGCGAGTTCCGCACCCCGAGCTGCCGGTTCCGCCTGGACTACGGCCGGCTCGGGCGGGGCGAGTCGCACACCGTCTACCCCCAGCAGGAACTCGTGGCGGACCTCCTCACCCGCTACGAGGACGGTGGCGGACGGATCCACTTCACCACCGAGGCGCTCGCCGTGCTGGAGGCCGACGGTCCGCGGCCTTCGGTCACCGTCCGCGGTCCGGACGGCCGCCCCGGGCACTGGCGGGGCAGGTACGTCGCGGGCTGCGACGGCCGTCACGGTGCATCCCGCCGTTCCCTCCCGCCCGGCGCCTTCCGGCGCCACCACCGCGACCACCGGGTCAGCTGGCTCGGCCTGCTCGTCGCGGCGCCGCCGAGCTTGGACGCGGTCGGGTACGCCGTGCACGCCCGGGGGTTCGCCGGACACATGGCGCGCACGGCCGACGTCACCCGCTACTACCTCCAGTGCCCGCGCGGCACCCCGGCCGAAGCCTGGTCCGAGGAGCGGATCTGGGCCGAACTGGAGCTACGGATGCGCTCCGCCGCCTACGGCCCCCTGCGCCGCGGCCCGGTCCTCCAACGGACCGTGGTCGACCTGGAGTCCGACGTGCTCACCCCCTTGCGCCACGGAACCCTGTTCCTGGTGGGCGATGCCGCGAGCCTGCTCAGCCCGTCCGCGGCCAAGGGGGCCAACCTCGCGGTGTGCGAGGCGGAGGCACTGGGCCGGGCGCTCGTCGACGACCTGCTGCACGACCGGCCCGTGGGCCTCGACGCCTACTCCGCACGTTGCCTGGCCCGGATCCGGCGCGCCCAGTGGTTCTCGCAGTGGATGGTCCACCTGCTGCACGACGTCCCCCCGCCGCACGCCCCGCCCCTCCTCCTCGACGGCGACGCCCCGCCCAGGCCCTCCTGCCTCGACACGCTCCGCACCTCCCGCGCCGAACAGGACTGGTTCGCCGAGAACTACACCCGGGTCTGAGGCCGGTCCACCCGGGGTGCCCGGCCCGAGGAACGCGCAACGTCGGACCGGCTCGCCCAGCAGCGTCGGCGGCCGAAGGACACCGGACGCCGCAACGGGCCGCCCAACCCGCCTCACTTGAGGGTGCCTTCGCTCGACGACGGAGGGGAATCCGACCGGACGGGTTCCGCCGGCGGTTCGTAGGGTGCTGGCTGGGGCAGGTCGTTGGTGGAGGTTGCATCGGTTACTGCTTCCCGGCGAAGTCGCCGGTGTCGATGCCGGTGCCTCGGGTGAGGGTCCCGAGTGTGACCAGGCGTTTCCACTTGGCGCGGGTGCAGGGCTGTCCGGAGCGGACGGGCGCGGCGCCTGATCTGCCCGTGCGGTCATCGCATGCTGCCCGCCCGTACCTTGAGCCATCGACTTCCCACACGTATGCAAGGAAGCTGACGATCCCAGGCGAGAAGAGGGCTCCCGTGCACGATCACGAGAAGGTCGGCTCCCACACCGGGGCGGGCACCGGCCGTGTCATTGCCCGTCGGCCCGCAGTCGCCCCGCCCGCGCAGCACGGCCTGGTCGGCCTACAGGCCGGTGCGGGCAACGCCGCGGTCGTCCAGATGCTCCGCGGCGCCGGCCACCCCTGGGCCCGGGAACAGCACCAGCACGGCGCCGGCTGTGGCCACCAGGAGATCGCGTCCTCGCCCGCACCGGTGCAGCGCTCCGCCGTGCACGACGTCCTCCGCACCGGCGGGCGTCCCCTGGACGACGCGACACGTACCGACATGGAGAGCCGGCTGGGTGCGGACTTCTCGGACGTACGCATCCACGATGACGTTGCCGCCAGGGCCTCAGCCGCCGAAGTCGGCGCCCGCGCCTACACCTCCGGCAGCCACGTCGTCATCGGCGACGGCGGCGACGACAAGCACACGCTCGCACATGAGTTGACCCACGTCATCCAGCAGCGACAGGGCCCGGTGGCCGGCACGGACAACGGGTCGGGGCTGCGCGTTTCGGACCCGTCGGACCGCTTCGAGCGGGAAGCGGAGGCCAACGCGAGGCGGGTGCTCGGCGGCCCGACCCCGGCCCGGCGCATCCGGGACGGGGACACGCCGGTGTCCGGCGGGGCGGGCCCGGACACACCCGTGCAACGCACGAGTGACATCGAGATGGCGAGCCAGTCCAGCAGCGGTTCCGGTATGGACGTCGACCATCCGTCCGGTCCGGCCCCGGACGTCGACCCTCCGCCCGGGGTCGACGCGGCCCACTACGCGGCGGTGACCAAGCGCCTCTCCGAGCAGAAGACCGACAACCTGAGCCACATGGGTCCGTACCTGACGGCGACGGTGTGGGAAGCGCCGAGAGCGGGCCGCCCGGGCCGGGCCAAGAAGCTGAGCCAGATCGGCATGGACCACCTGAAGCGCCTCTACACGGAGGACCCCGGTCCCGAGGAGGACCACACCTGGCACTGGGACCGGGAGTCCTGGCCGAAGGTCCGGGCCGAGGTCGAGGCGGTACACGACTACCTGAGCGCGCGTACCCGGGTCATGGACGGCGGTGGCCTGATGCACTCCAAGAGCGACAAGCAGTGGCTGCTGGTGAAGCCCCCGCTGTCCCCCGGCAAGCAGGCGGCCTCCTCGAAGGCGCTCAACGAACTGCCCTTCTACGAGTCCCCCGTCCTGAAACCGGCTCCCGGCTCCGCCACACCCGACCAGGTCTCCCTCGGCGACGGCACGGCGATGACGCGCGGCGCCACCTACGCCTTCGTGTCCCCCAGCATGACCAGGCACCGCATGATCACCTATGCCAAGGACATGCCCGCCGAGATACCACCCCTCGCCTTGCCGCCCGCATCGATCCCGGTGCCCACCGCGGCACTCGGAACGGGACTGACGCCGGTGACGCAGGCCACCAAGACGGCCGGCCCCGTCACGGTCGACGAGAAGGTGCTCAGGACCTGGAGCGGCCAGCGCACCGGACACAAGCCCGACCAGAACGGTGCGATGAAGGGGGTGTCGGCGTCCGACGCCGCCAAGGCGAGCGGCGAGACCGAGGGCGTCTGGCAGTGGCTGCACCTGATCGCGTTCACCATGGGCGGCCACGACGGCACACAGCCCAACGCGCCGGAGAACCTGGTGGCCGGGCTAGCCGCCGCCAACGGACACCACCTCGTCCTGGAGAACCTGGTCAAGAAGATGATCCTTCAGGCGGGCGTCAGCGAGGTGCAGGTCACGGCGACGGCCAAGATGGTGATCGGGAGCTACCACGTCTGTTCGGGGATCGAATACCGGCTTGAGTGGACACGGAACGGGGAGACCTTCTCGGACGTCTTCGAGGTCGACACACGCAGCGAGAACAAGTCGATGGGCGGTCATCTCGCGCTCCTCGACAAGCAGTACGTGGCGCACCACCCCTGAGGACCGCCGCACGGGCCACCGACGGGCCCGGGCTCCGGCGCGCGCCGACGGCAGAGGAGTTCCAGCGCTGGGGCGTCACTCCGGACGTCCTGCCGGAAGTGAGGCCCCGGCCACGCGACCCCGCTCACCCGGCGGAGTGCGCGATCGACTCCCGCGACGGACGGCGGAGACCCGTCCCGCCGCGGGAGCGGCGGCCCCGGGGGCGTGCGCTTCCCGAAGTGCCGCCCGGATCGTCCGACCGGGTGTGATCAAGCGCACAAATCGCCCCCGATCTCCCTCAATCACCCCTTGACGCACCTCGGTTGGGCGCGACCCCTCACTGTCGCGCCTCCGGTGGAGGCTGCCCCCGCGCTCGACGTAAGTAAGGTAAGGCTTACCTAATTCGCTCGTTCGGAGGTTCGCCATGCCCGACCCCGTGCCACCCCTGCTCGACGGCTCCGCAGCACGTTCCGGAACCAGCCGGAGAGGAAGCAGTCGACGCGGTGTCCTGAAGCTGCTCGGCGCCTCGGGGGCGGCGGTGGCCACGGGCACCGTGCTGGTCGGCTGCTCCTCGCGCGAGGAGCAGGACGCGAAGGGGGCCGTGCGCAGCGGTTCGTCCGGGTTCACCGTGACGGACCAGCGGGGCGTCGAGGTCTCCTTCGACGGTCCGGTCTCCCGGATCGCCACCACGGTCATCCCCTCCCCGTCGATCCTCGCCGCCGTCGACGGCGGCGTCGACCGGATCGTCGGCATCAACGAGTCGACCCTCGTCGCCAACAAGCAGGGCATCTTCGGGGAGATGTTCCCGGCCTCCCGGAAGACCCGGACCGTCTCCGGCAGCGACTTCGTCCCCAACGTGGAGACGCTGCTCTCGCTCAAGCCCGATGTGGTGATCCAGTGGGGGGACATGGGCGACGAGGTCATCGCGCCCTTGGAGAACGCCGGCTTCAAAGTCATCGGACTGACGTACGGGACCCAGGAGAAGTTGGAGACCTGGATCTCCCTCTTCGGCAGGATCACCGGGAACGAGGACCGCGCCGCCGACCTCGTGTCCTGGATGCACGCCGAGAAGACCGCGGTGGGCGCGCTCGTCCGCGGAAAGGGCCGACCCGGCCAGAAGGTGCTGTACCTGAGGGCCGCCGCCGACGGCTGGACCTCCTACAACGGCAGCGGCTACATGAACTTCTGCACCGAGCTCGTCGGAGGGGTCAACCCCGCCAAGGACCTCAAGGCGGCCAGCCCCCAGGTCTCCACGGAGCAGATCCTGGCCTGGGACCCCGACGTCATCCTGCTCAGCGCCTTCGACGAGAAGCCGCCGGCCGCGCTCTACGCGGACGCCCGGCTCTCCCGGGTGCGGGCGGTGCGCGACCGAAGGGTGTACAAGATCCCGCTGGGCGGGTACCGATGGGACCCGCCGTGCGCCGAGTCCCCCTTGATGTGGCGGTGGATGGCGCAGGTCCTGCACCCGTCGACCGCCGCCGCGAACGGACTCCGCGCCCAGCTGACCCGCACCTTCGACCGGCTCTACGACTACCGGATCTCCGCCGCCCAGGTGGACGAGGTGCTCCGGCTCGACCTCAACGCCAGGAGCGCCGGCCATGACGGCTTCCGCGCCTGAACGCGTGGTGGCGGCCGGCGCGGACCGCCCCGCCCGGCCGTGGACCCGCGGTCTGCCCGTGCTGGGGGCGCTCTGCCTGGTCGTGGCGCTCGGCGCCCTCGCCCTGGGGCGCTACGTGGTCCCGCCCAACGAGATCGTGCGGATGCTCGTCGGCCAGGTCCTGCCCGTCGACCGCACCTGGACGGTCACCGAACAGACCGTCGTCCTCGACGTGCGACTGCCCCGGTTGGTCCTGGCCGTGTTGGTCGGCGGCGGACTCGCCCTCGGCGGCGCAGCCCTCCAGGGCGTCTTCCGTAATCCGCTGGTCAGCCCCGACGTCATCGGGGTCTCCTCGGGAGCCTCCTTCGGCGGGGTCCTCGCCCTGGTCCTCGGCCTGGGCTCGGTCGGCCTGGTCAGCAGCGCCTTCTTCTTCGGGCTGGCTGCGCTGGCGGTGGTCCTGATGATCGGACGGCTCTCCACCGGGTCGCCGCTGTTGATGATCGTGCTGGGCGGCACCGTCACCGGAGCCTTCTTCTCCGCGCTGGTCTCCTTCACCACGTACGTCGCGGACCCCTACTCGGAGCTGCCCTCGATCGTCTTCTGGCTCCTCGGCAGCCTCTCCACCGCCGACTACGGCAAGGTCCTGGTGGCCGCCGTGCCCGTGCTCGCGGGCGCCGTCGTCGTCCTCGTCCTGCGGTGGCGGCTCAACGTCCTCTCCCTCGGGGACGAGGACGCGCGGGCCCTCGGCGTGCCGCCGCGCACCACGCGGCTGTGGCTGCTCGGAGCGGTCGCCCTGATGACCGCCGGTGCCGTCGCCGTGTCCGGTCTGATCGGCTGGGTGGGGTTGGTCGTGCCGCACCTGGCCCGACTCTGGGTGGGCACCGACCACCGCGTCCAACTGCCCGCGTCCTTCCTGATCGGAGGCGCCTACCTGGCCCTCGTCGACACGCTGTCGCGCACCGCCACCGAAGCCGAGATGCCTCTGGGGATCCTCACCGCTGTCATCGGCGTCCCCTTCTTCATCGCGATCCTGGCCCGCTCCCGCAACCGACTGTGGACGAACGAATGATCGAGGCACGTTCCATCGGCTACCACTACCCGCGCGGGCGCTTCGTCTTCCGTGACGTCACCCTCGCCTCCCACGAGGGGCGTGTGCACGCAGTGCTCGGTCCCAACGGCCGTGGGAAGACCACCCTGTTGCGCTGTCTGGCCGGTCTGCTCACCCCCGCCGAGGGGACGGTGACCAGCGACAGTCCGGTGTCGTACGTCCCCCAGTCGCACGGCGCCACCTTCTCCTACCCCGTCGCGGACATGGTCCTCATGGGCCGCTCCCGGCAGCTCAAGGCGTACGCTTCCCCGGGGCGCCGCGACCGGCACCTCGCGGACGAGGCCCTGGACCGCGTCGGCATCACCGAGCTGCGGGAGAGGGACTACGCCCACCTCAGCGGCGGCGAACGACAACTCGTGCTGATCGCCCGGGCCTTGGCGGCCCAGTGCCGCATCATGGTGCTGGACGAGCCGGTGTCCGCGCTGGACCTGCGCAACCAGGCCAGGGTCCTGACCCTGTTGCAGTCGCTGGCCGCCGAGGGCATGGGCATCGCGCTCACCACCCACCACCCCGACCACGCACTCCACCTCGCCGACGACGTCACCCTGGTCCTCGGCCCCGAGGACGTCCGCACCGGCCCCGCGGCCGACCTGCTCACCGCCGAACTCCTCACCGAGGTGTACGGACTGCCGGTCACCACGGACCGGGTCGACGGCCCCCGGGGCCCGCGCACCCTCGTCGTCCCCGACCTCGGGCCGGCCCGCCCCACGAGCACCGCTGAAGGCATCCCGTGAACCTCCGCTCCGCCCCCCGACCCCGCGTCCTGAAGGCGACGATGGGTCCCCCGGCCACCGACCGCACGGTCCCCGGCCGGCCGGTCCCCGCCTTCGACCTGTACGACCTCTCCGCCGCCCGGCTCGACGGCTGTCGCGGGCTGATCCTCTCCCTCAACTGCGACCAGGTCTTCCTCGGCACGCGCACCGAACTGCTCGCCGACTGGGTCCGCGCCGGTGGACGCCTGCTCGTCAACGGCCATGTCCACCGGCCCTTCCTCCCCGGGCTCCCGCCCTGGCGACGCCTCGACCACCGGGGACCGCGCGATCTGCGGATCTCCCCGGTCACCCCGCACCCCGTCTGGGAGGGGGTGGACTTCGACGAACTCCTCTACCGCACCGGGGTGCCCGGCACCCCCACCGGTGCGGAGCTCGCGCGGGTCGGCGTCGCCGGCTTCTACGGCCGGGGCTACCACGGTTCGCTCCCCGAGGGCGGCACGGTCGTCAACGGCATCGGTCCGGACCGGCTCCCCGTCGACATCGGCTACCCGCTCGGCGCGGGTGAAGTCCTGGCCCACGCGGGGAACGATTTGCTGTCCTTCACCGACCGGGACCGCACGACCCGCCACCTCGGTCCGCGGCTGCTCGACTGGTTGGAGGGGCTGTGACGCACGCCGATCCCGTACGGTTGGGCATCCTGCACGGCGGCAGCTTCCACCAACTCGCCACCCTCGACGACCCCGCGGTCCGGCTCTGGCGACCGCGCGCCCACTACCTCCCCGACCTCGGTGCGGGCGACCTCGCGGACCTCGACGTCCTCCTGGTCTGCGACCGGCTGCACCCCACCCTGCTCGTCTCGGCGGCCCCCGAGATCCTCACCGTGGCCGAGCGCGGGGGGACCGTGATCGTCCTGGGCGAGAACGAGATCGCGCCCTGGCTGCCCGGACTGCGCTCCCACCGTCCCGCGGAGACCGACTTCTGGTGGTGGCGCACCGGCGCGGACCCGGGGGTGCGGCTGCGGTCCCCGGACCACCCCGCCTGGCGACACCTCACCGAGCGCTCGGTCCGCTGGCACTACCACGGCCTGCTCCAACCGCCGCCGGGCGCCGACGTCCTGGCCCTCACCCTGAAGGAGGGCCCCGGCCCCCGGGAGGCCCTGCTCTACGAGGACCGGGTCTCCACGCCCGGCCGCCTGGTGGTGACCACGATGGACCCCGTCTACCACCACGGCTCCGCCTTCATGCCCGGTGCCACGCAACTCCTGTACGGGCTGCTCGCCTGGACCGTGGGCGAAGCCGCGGCCGGCCGCCCGGGGAGGGGCGGCACGAGCACGGGGTGAGCACCGGGAGGAGACGCGTGATGCCCCCGGGGCGGCAACTGCCGCCCCGGGGGCATCACGCGTGTTCGGGGGAGCGGAACCGGCCTTTGGGGGTCCGCCGCCGGTGTCAGCCGCCCGGAGTGTCGTGGACCACGGCGTTGCCGTCCTCCTGGATGCGGAGGACCGTCCGACCCTGGAGGGCGCTCCACTCCCACGAGTCGTTCGGGTCGGTGCGGAGGCGAGGTCTACCGCGGTGGTACTAAGCCGGGTGCGCCCGAAGGGGGGAGGCGTCTCCTCGTTCCCGCGCGGAGAGGAGTGGGGCGGCGTCCGTCGGGGGAGGCTGCTCATGGCGGTCAAGGGCCCCCTTCGAGGGCCGTGGCGTGGCAGACGGTGCTCATTTCCGGTTTGTCCAAGGTGATGTGACGCAACGTCATATGTCACGGAGTCATCAACCGTCCACCTCGCCTTGCGTATGCTGACCCCACTGATTAGGTTAGCCTTACTTAAGCGAAGCGGGGGGATGCATGCTTGCCCGGAACGGGGGGAAGGCGGGCGCGGCACTGCGGCTCGCCGGGCCGTCCGGCGGACCGGGCGTCCCACCGGTTCGACCGGAACCCCGAGGCGGCAACGGCCGGCGCGGGACGGGAGCGGCCCCGCCCGGGTGACCGAGGAACCCCGGACCGATTCCGGCGGCCCGGCACTCGACCGCACCGTTCGACCATCGGTCGAACGCATCAACACCCCACCCTGCTGCACCCGTTCGTCGACGGCGGCGCGAACCCGCGTGCCCGAGGAAGGAACCGCTGACGTGTCCATACCCGCGCTGGTGCGCCCGAGGCCCGAGTACCGGGCCGCCGACCTGCTGGCCGCCTACCTGCCCGGCTCGTTGTTCTTCTCCTCCTCCCGCGGAACGCTGCTCGCCGACGGCGTGCACGCCCGGGTCCGGCCCGGGTCCGGTTCGCAGGCGCTCGCCGCGGCAGCGGCGCTCGACGCCGCGCTCGCCGCGGGACTGCCCGAACCCGTCGTCGCCGGGGCGGTCGGGTTCCGCCCCTCCGACCGGACCGGGCTGGTGGTGCCCGCCGTGGTGCGCCGGGCCGAGGCCCCCGCCGTCGTCCGTGCGCCGGACGCGGAGTCCGGCACCTCGTGGACGGTCGCCCCGCGCCCCGAGGGGGCGCGCTACGCGGACGCCGTGCGCCGTGCACTGGAGCTGATCGACCGTGGCGACCTGCACAAGGTCGTCCTGGCTCGCTCGTTGGAGTTGACCGCGGACGCCCCGGTGTGGGTGCCCGCCCTGCTGGCCCGCCTGGTGCGGGCGGACCCCGCCGCGTACGGCTTCGCCGTCGACGTCACCGCGCCCGGCGACCCCGCCCCGCGCACCCTGGTCGGGGCCAGCCCCGAACTGCTGGTGTCCCGCCGGGGCGCGACCGTGGTGGCCAACCCGCTGGCGGGCTCCGCCCCCCGGTCGGGCGACGAGGCGGTGGACCGCGAACGGGTCGCCCGGCTCCGCGCCTCCACCAAGGACCTCGGCGAACACGCCCACACCGCCGGACAGGTCGCGGAGGTGCTCGGCCGGTTCTGCGTCGACCTGGAGGTTCCCGCGGAACCCGAGGTGATCGGCACCCCGACCATGTGGCACCTGTCCACGCGGATCACCGGCCGACTGGCCGACCCGACCGACCCCACGGCCTCCGCCCTGGGCTTGGCCGAGGCGCTCCACCCGACCCCCGCGGTGTGCGGGGTGCCCGCGGCCGGCGCCCTCGCCGCCATCGCCGACCTGGAACCCGAGGACCGCGGCTACTACGCGGGGATGGTCGGCTGGACCGGCCACGACGGCGACGGCGAGTGGGCCGTGACCATCCGCAGCGCCGAAGTCGCGGACCGGACGGTCCGTCTGTCCGCCGGGGCCGGGATCGTCGCCGGTTCGGACCCGGCCGCCGAACTGGCCGAGACCAGCGCGAAGTTCGGCACGCTGCTGCGTGCCCTCGGAGTGGAGGAGGCGGGATGACCGTGGACCACGTGCCCTGGCCGCCGGAGATCGCCGCCCGCTACCGGGCCGCGGGCCACTGGCGCGGGCAGACCTTCGGAGCCCTGCTCTCCTCGCTGGCCGCCGAGCACGCCGACCGCACCGCCGTCATCGGCGGGGACCGGCGGTGGAGCTTCGCCGAACTGGACGAGCGGGCCCATCGGATCGCGGCCGGGCTGGTCGAGAGCGGACTCGCGGCCGGCGACCGGGTCGTGCTGCAACTGCCCAACGTCCCGGAGTTCCTGCCGGTGGTGTTCGGGATGTGGCGCGCGGGCGTCCTGCCGGTGTTCGCGCTGCCCGCGCACCGACGCAGCGAACTGCTGCACTTCGCCGCGCACAGCGAGGCCGCCGCTGTCATCACGGTCGGCGAGCACGAGCGACACGACCACGCCGCGACCGCCCGCCTGGTGGCGTCCCGGGTGGACTCCGTCCGGCAGGTGCTGGTCGTCGGGTCGGAGGAGTTCGACGAGCTGGCCGCGACCGCACCGCGCGACCTGCCCGACCCCGACCCGGAGGGCGTGGCGTTTCTCCAACTCTCCGGCGGCAGCACCGGGTTGTCCAAGTTGATCCCGCGCACCCACGACGACTACCTCTACAGCGTCCGGGAGAGCGCCCGGATCTGTGCCCTGCGTCCGGACAGCGTCCACCTGGCCACGCTGCCCGTGGCGCACAACTTCCCGCTCAGCTCGCCGGGGGTGCTCGGCGCGCTGTACGCGGGTGCCGCCACCGTGATGGCGCCGCGACCGGACGCGGACACCGCGTTCCGGCTGATCGAGGCCGAAGGGGTCACGATCACCGGAGTGGTGCCGCCGCTGGCCGCCGCCTGGGTGCAGGCCGCCGCCCGCACCGACCGGGACCTGTCCTCCCTCGAAGTCCTGCTGGTCGGCGGCGCCAAGTGCGGCCGCGAGCTGGCCGAACGGATCGGGCCCGCGCTCGGCTGCACGCTCCAGCAGGTGTTCGGCATGGCCGAGGGCCTGGTCTGCTACACGCGTCCGGACGACTCCGAGGAGACCGTGCTCACCACCCAGGGCCGTCCGATCTCCCCCGACGACGAGGTCCGCGTGGTCGACCCGGACACCGGTGCCGAGGTCGCACCGGGGGAGACCGGTGCCCTGCTCACCCGCGGCCCCTACACGATCCGCGGCTACTACCGGGCCCCCGAGCACAACGCCACGGCGTTCACCGCGGACGGCTTCTACCGGACCGGTGACCTGGTGCGCCGCACCCCCTCGGGGCACCTGGAAGTGGTCGGGCGGGCCAAGGAGCAGATCAACCGCGGCGGGGAGAAGGTGGCGGCGGAAGAGGTCGAGGACCACCTGATGGCCCATCCGGAGGTCCTGGACGCCGCCGTCGTCGCGGTGCCGGACGCCTATCTCGGCGAGCGGATCTGCGCCTACGTCGTGCCCGCCGCGGGCACCGTGCCCACCGGCCGGGAACTGCGGGCCTTCGTCCGCGAGCGCGGGATCGCCGCGTACAAGGTGCCCGACCTGGTCCAGGTCGTCGAGGAGTTCCCGGTGACCGGCGTCGGCAAGACCAGCAAGCGCGAGTTGAGAGCGGCCCTGGCCGCGCTCGCGCGGAAGGAGTAGTTGCGCATGTGCCCGAACGAGATCCCACCGTCCACCGGGGCGCCCTCCGGACCCGTTCCCGTAGGAGCCACCCGATGAGCCAGCCGCTGTCCCCCGAACGCGTCCGCGCCGACGTGGCGGAGCTGCTGGGCTGCGACCCGGCCGAACTCGCCGCCGAGGCGGACCTCGTCGACTACGGCCTGGACTCGATGCGGATCATGACCCTGGTCGAGCGCTGGCGCGAGGCCGGGGCCACCACCCTGGAGTTCCCCGATCTGGCCGAGCAGCCCCAACTGGCCCACTGGACCGCCCTCCTGACGGGCGGCACCGCATGACCCGGATCGACCACCGGGGCCGCCACCTGGAACGGATCGCCGAGGTCCGTGCGGGGCGGGAGCCCGAGAAGGTGGGCTACCCGATCCACATCCGGCAAACGGAGGTGGTGCGGACCGCCATGGTCGGCACCGGACTGCTCCGGGTGACCCTGGGCGGTCCGGGCGCCGCGGGCTTCGAGGCCCATGCGCCGGACGAGCACGTGAAGCTGATCTTCCCGGAGCCGGACGGTTCGCTCCGGCTGCCCGAACCGAACGGGACGATGCTGAAGTGGCCGCGTCCGTCGCCCACTTCGCGCGAGTACACGGTGCGCCGCTACGACCCGGTCGCGGGCGAGATCGACATCGACATCGCCCCGCACGAGAACGGCCTCGCCTCCGACTGGGCGCGTTCGGTCCGACCGGGCGCCGTGGTGCACGTCGCGGGACCGCCCGGCGGTCTGATCGTGCCGCACCACTACGACCGCTACCTGCTCGCGGGCGACATCACGGCGCTGCCCGCCATCGCCCGCTGGCTGGAGGAACTCCCCCGCACCGCGAAGGGCTGGGCGTTCATCGAGGTCGCGGACGCCGGCGAGGAGATCGAACTCTCCGAGCCCGACGGGTTCGAGGTCCACTGGCTGCACCGGGGCGAGCGTCCCGCGGGCACCGGAGACGCACTGGCCGGCGCCGTGACCGCGGTGACCGTCCCCGCGGGGGAGCGCGTGTACCTCTGGGCGGCGGGGGAGGCCGGGCAGATCAAACCCCTGCGCCGTTGGGCCCGTGACGCCCTGGGGCTGGCGAAGGCCGACCACGACATCACCGGCTACTGGAAGCGCGGCGTCGCCGACTTCGACGACGACCACTGACCACCGGCACGACGGTGGGACGCGACCGCGTCCCGCCCACCCCGGCGGCCCCTCCACCACGCCCTCCCCGGGCGGTTCCTCTCACCACTCACCATTCAAGGAGCAAGGCAATGTTCGTGCGCAGATCGTCGGGCCTGATCGGTGCCCTGGCGTTGAGCCTGACCCTGGCCGGGTGCGGCTCGTCCGACGACGGGAAGGACTCGGGCGCGAAGGACGGCAAGAACGAGACCCGCGTCTTCGCCGCCGACAACGGCAAGATCACCATCCCGGTCGACCCCCAGCGCGTGGTGGCCACCGGCTACGCCGTGCCCGTCCTGATCGAGGCCGGCGCACCGCTGGTGGGCATCTCCTCGTGGCAGCGCGGCGAACCCATGATGAGCGAGAAGGACCTGGCCGCCTACAAGAAGCTCACCAAGGTGGCGGGGGAGGCCGCCGCGGAGACCAACTACGAGGCCATCGCCGAGGCCGACCCGGACCTCATCGTCATCGGCGTGCCCGCCCCGGTGCTCGGCGACATCGACGTCAAGCGACTGGAGTCCATCGCCCCGGTCGTCGCGATCGGCCCGACCGTGCCCTCCGCCTGGCGAGACCTCTCCCACCGGCAGGCCGACGCCGCCGGCGCCCTCAAGCAGTTCGACAGCGTGAAGGCCACCTACGAGAAGAAGGCCGCCGAACTGGCCAAGAAGTACGCGTCCGTGCTGCCCGAGCTGAAGCTCGGACACGTCGGCTCCTACGGCGAGGTCTCCAAGGGCACCTTCCACCGCGAGTTCGGCCGCTCCTGGGGCACCAACATCGCCGAGGACATCGGCGCCGAGTACTACGGCAAGGTCAAGAAGCCCGGCCCCGGCTCGCGCGCGGTCAGCGAGTACCCCTCCATCGAGGAACTCCCCGCCTCCCTCGGCGAGGCCGACGCCATCACCTACTCGGTCCAGGCCGACGGCAGCGTGCCCGAGATGGTGAAGTACGTCATGGACTCGAAGCTGTGGAAGAACCTGCCCGCCGTGAAGGCCGGCAAGACCTACCCGATCGGCTACACCGAGGCCGCCACCTACGGGCAGGCCATGAAGACCCTCGACTCCGTCGACAAGGCGTTCGCGCCGCTGCTGGACCGGTGACCGCCGCAGGCCACGCGTCACGGCCGGGGGGAACCAAGCGGGCCGTGCCGCAGATCGGCGTCCTCGTCGGCGGGCTGGTCCTGCTGCTGGTGATCGCCCTGCTCAGCATCGGCGTCGGCGCCCGCTCGGTTCCCCCCGCCGAGGTCGTCCGGGCCCTGGTGGACTTCCAGGGCACCGACGACCACGTGATCGTCCGGGACGTCCGGTTGCCCCGCGCGCTGCTCGCCGTCGCGGTGGGCGCCGCGCTGGCGGTGGCCGGCGCCCTGATCCAGACGCTGGCCCGCAACCCCCTGGCCGAGCCCGGCATCCTCGGGGTCACCGCGGGTGCCGGCTTCGCCATCACCGTCGGCTCGGCGCTCGGCTGGGCCGGCGGGCAGGCCGGCGAGATGGGTTTCGCCGTCCTCGGCTCGGTCCTCGCGGCCCTGCTGGTCGCCGCGGTCGGCCGCCGTTCCCCGCTGCGCATGGTGCTCACCGGCGTGGCGGTGACGGCGGTGCTCAGCGGCGTCGCCCTGGGCCTGCGGCTGATGCTGCCGGACGTCTTCGACAGCTACCGCTTCTGGTCCGTCGGTTCGCTCGCCGCCCGCGAACAGGCCCCGCTGGCGCTGCCGTTGGCCGCCATCGCGGTGTCCCTCCTCGGGGCGCTGCTGCTCAGCCGGGCGCTCAACGCCCTGACCCTCGGCGAAACCGTCGCGCACACCCTGGGCGCCGGGGTGCACCGGGTCCGGGCCGCCGTGCTGGTGCTGATCACCGTCCTCAGCGGGGCGGCGACCGCAGTGGCCGGCCCGATCCTCTTCGTCGGACTGATCGTGCCCCACCTGGTCCGCCGGCCCGCGGGCGGATCGGTGCCCTGGCTGTTGCTCTACACCATGGTGCTCGGACCGATCCTGCTGCTGGTCGCCGACATGGGCTCGCGGGTCCTGCTGCCCACCGGCGAGGTGCCGGTGGCCATCGTCACCGCGTTCCTGGGGGGTCCCATGCTGATCTGGGCCGTCCGCCGCTACGGGGCGGGCTCGCTGTGAGCGCCCGGACAGGCATGCGGGCCGAACCCCGTACCGTCGTGCTCGGCGTCACCATGACCGTCCTGCTGCTGGGCCTCGCCCTGCTCGGACTCTGCTACGGCGCCTCCTGGTCCTCGCCCGGCGAGGTGCTGGCCGCCCTGGTCGGCACCGACCGCTCCCCGGTGATCCTGGAATGGCGACTGCCCCGGGTGGTCGCCGGCCTGGTCTTCGGCGCCGCGCTCGGCGTGGCGGGCGCGATCTTCCAGAACCTCACCCGCAACCCGATGGGCAGCCCGGACGTGATCGGCCTGGACGCCGGTGCCTACACCGGCGCCCTGGTCGCCATCACCGTCCTGTCCGGCACCTCGGCGCAGTTGGCGGTCGGCTCGGTGGCCGGCGGACTGATCGTCGCCGCCGTGATCTACCTGCTCTCCTTCGAACACGGCTTCTCCGGCCTGCGGCTGGTGGTGATCGGCATCGCGGTCAACGCGATGATGACCGCCGTCAACTCGTGGATCGTGCTCCGCGCCGAACTGGAGGTGGCGATCGCCGCGGTCGGCTGGAGCGCGGGCTCGCTCAACGGCGTCGGCTGGGACGACCTGTGGATCCCGCTCACGCTCATCGCCGTCCTGCTGGCCCTGATGGCGGCCCGGGCGCACGCCATGCACCAGGCGGCCCTCGGCGACTCCATCGCGGTGACCACCGGAGTCGGACTCGACCGGCTCCGCCTGCTGATGGTGCTGGTCGGCGTCGGCTGCACGGCCACCGTGACCGCCGTGGCCGGCCCCATCGCCTTCATCGCCCTCGCCGCCCCGCAGATCGGCCGCAGGCTCGCGGGCGCGCCCGGCGTACCGCTGCTCCCGGCCGCCCTGACCGGAGCGGTCCTGCTCCAAGGCGCCGACCTGCTCGCCCAGATGCTGCTGGCGCCCGTCGCGCTGCCCGTCGGCGTGGTGAGCACCGCGATCGGCGGCTGCTACCTGATCTGGCTGTTGACCAAGGAAGTGAGGCGAGCGTGACCGCACGCCTGACCGCGCAGGAGATCACCCTGCGCTACGGAGACCGGGTGGTGTCCACACGGCTGAGCCTCGACGTCCCCGACGGCGCGTTCACCGCCGTCGTGGGCCCCAACGCCTGCGGGAAGTCGACCCTGTTGCGGTCGTTCGTCCGGCTGCTGCGCCCCGAGTGCGGACACGTGCGACTCGACGGCCGGGACGTCGGCGACTACGCGCCCAAGGCGCTGGCCAAACAGCTCGGCTTCCTGCCGCAGGACCCGCTGGCCCCCGAGGACATCAAGGTCAGACAACTGGTGGGCCGTGGCAGGTTCCCGCACCAGTCGCTGCTGGCCGCGTGGTCGCCCCAGGACCAGGCGGCGGTCACCGAGGCGATGGCCGCCGCCGGCGTCGCCGACCTGGCCGACCGCTTCGTCCAGGAGCTGTCCGGCGGCCAACGCCAGCGGGTGTGGATGGCGATGGTGCTCGCCCAGCAGACCTCGTACCTGCTGCTCGACGAGCCGACCTCGTTCCTGGACATCACCCACCAGTACCAACTGCTGGGCCTCTTGGCCAAGCTGCGTGATCAGGGGCGCACGGTGATCGCCGTGCTGCACGACATCAACCAGGCGTGCCGGTTCGCGGACCACCTGGTCGCCATGAAGGACGGCCGGGTGGTCGCCGAGGGCGACCCCGCGGACATCGTGAACGCCACGCTGATCAAGGACGTGTTCGACCTGCCGAGCGTCATCGTCCCGGACCCGGTGACGGACACGCCGATGGTCGTCCCCACACTCCAAGGAGAGTAAGTTGAGCACCGCACGCGTGCCCTCGGACGGACCGCTCGCCCTGACCAGCGCCCAGTTGGGCATCTGGAACGCGCAGCGCCTCGAACCCGACTCGCCGTACTACCTGGTCGGCGACGTGGTGGAGATATCCGGTGACGAGCCGGTCGACGTCGACGCGCTCGTCGAGGCGGTCCGGGCGACCACCGAGGAGGCAGAGACCCTCCGACTGCGGATCCACGACACCCCCGAGGGCCCGCGCCAGACGGTCAGCGACGACCCGGTCGAGCGCCCCAGGGTGATCGACGTCAGCGGCCACCCCGACCCCCTCGCCGCCGCGCACGCCCTGGTCGACGCCGAGCGCGCCCGGGTGGCCGCGGAGTGCCGGGACATGGCGGACCGGCCGCTGTGCGCGCGCACCGTCATCCGACTCTCCGACCGTGAGGTGTGGTACACCCAACTCGGCCACCACCTGGTCTTCGACGGCTACTCTGCCGCGATGCTCGCCCGCCGCACCGCCGCCCGCTACACCACCCTGGTACGGGGCACCCGGCTGCCGGCGTCGACCTTCGGCCGGTTCGCCGACCTCGTCGCCGCCGACCGCGCCTACCGCGACGGCGAGCGGGCGGCCGAGGACCGCGCCTACTGGGTGGAGCGGTTCACCCCGCTGCCCGACCTCGGCGAGGTCGACCCGAGTGCCGGCCCGCCCGAGCGCACCCTGACCGCCCGCGCGGTCGTCACCCCCGAGGAGACCGCCCGGCTGCGCGCCTTCGCCACCGAGCACGGCATCACCTGGGGCGAGGCACTGATCGCCGGCTACGCCGCCTTCCTGCACCGCGTCCTGGGCCGCACCGACGTGGTGTTCGCGCTGCCCCTGATGTGCCGCGTCGGCTCGGCCGAACTGCGCACCCCCGCGATGGCCGTCAACGTGCTGCCGCTGCGGGTGACCGTGCGCCCCGGGGACGGACTGGCGGAGGTGGGCCGGCGGGTCTCCGCGGCGATGCGCGAGATGCGCGAGCACCAGCGGTACCGCGGCGAGGACCTGCCGCGCGACCTCGGCGTGCCCGGCGCCGGCGCCCTGCTGCACGGCCGGGGGATCAACCTCAAGGCGTTCGACCTGGCGCTGGACTTCGCCGGCTCGACCGGGGTGATGCGCAACGTCGCCGGCGGCCCGCCGGAGGACATGGGACTGAGCGTCCTGCCGACCCGGGACGGCGGACTGCTGCTCGGCTTCGAGGTCGACGCCCGCAGCACCGACCAGGCCGCCGTCGACGGCAAGCTGTCCGGGCTGCGCGCCCTGCTCTCCGGACTGGTCGACGGGATGCCAGTGGGACGGATCGCCCTCGCCGCGGACGCGGACCGGCTGCTGGCCGACTGGTCCCCCCGCGCCCTGCCCGGCACCCCGCAGTCCGTCCCCGCCGCCTTCGACGCCATGGTCGCCGCCGACCCGGAGCACACCGCCCTGGTCTGCGGCGAGGACCGCCTCACCGCGGCCGAGTTGGCGGACCGGGTGCACCGGCTCGCCCGTGCGCTGCGGGCCCGCGGCATCGGCCCCGAGGACGTCGTGGCGCTGGCGCTGCCCCGCTCCGCCGACATGGTGGTCGCCCTGCTCGCGGTCATGGACGCGGGGGCCGCCTTCCTGCCCCTGGACGCCGCACACCCGCCCGAGCGGCTGCGGGACCTGATCGACGACACCCGCCCCGCCCTGGTCCTCACCGACGGCACCGTCGACGGGGAGCCCTGGGCCACCCTGGTCGACGAGTCCGCCGCGCTCTCCGGCACTCCGCTGACCGCCGACGAACTGGCCGCGCCCCGCCATCCCGAGCACCTCGCGTACGTGATCCACACCTCCGGCTCCACCGGCCGCCCCAAGGGCGTCCTCGGCCGGGTCGGCGGCCTCGCCGGACTCCTGCACCACCAACGGGCGACGGCGGTCGCCCAGGCGGAGCGGACCGCCGGCCGGCGCCTGCGCGCCTCCCACACCTACTCCTTCGCCTTCGACTCCGCCTTCGAACACCTGGTGTGGCTGCTCTGCGGGCACGAACTGCACGTCTACGACGCCGACACCACCCGCGACGCCGAGGCCCTGCTCGCCGCGTACCGCCGGGACGGCATCGACATCATCGACACCACGCCGTCGATGGCCGCGCCACTGATCGACGGCGGCCTCCTCGACCTGCCCCCCGCCCTCCTGGTGCTCGGCGGCGAGGCGCTGCCGCCCGCACTGTGGCAGCGGCTCGCCGCGTCCGGCGTCGCCGCCCGCAACATGTACGGCCCGACCGAGGCGTCCGTCACCAGCAGCACCGCCCCGGTCGTCGGTGACGAGCCGACGGTCGGCCACCCGCTCGCCGGCACCCGCACCTACGTCCTGGACGGCGCGCTCCAGCCCGTCCCGCACGGCACGGTGGGCGAACTGTTCCTGGCCGGCCCGCACCTGGCCCGCGGCTACCTGGGCCGGCCGGGGGCGACCGCGGAGCGGTTCGTGGCCGACCCCTTCGGCGCGCCGGGGACCCGGATGTACCGCACCGGCGACCTGGCCCGCTGGGTGCCCGACCGCGGCCTGGAGTACCTGGGCCGCGGCGACGGACAGGTCAAGATCCGCGGCCACCGGGTGGAGACCGGCGAGGTCGAGGCCGCGCTCGGGGCGGTGCCCGGGGTCACCGCGGCAGCCGCCACGGTCCGCTCCTCCCGACTGCTCGGCTACGTGGTGTCCACCTCCGTCACCCCCGAGGCGGTCCGCGCCCACCTGGCCGAGCGGCTCCCCGACCACCTGGTGCCGGCCGCGGTGGTGGTGCTGGACGCCCTGCCCCTCACGCCCAACGGCAAGCTCGACCGCGCCGCCCTGCCCGCCCCCACGACCTCCGGCGGCGGCCGGGAACCGAGCACCGCACGCGAACGCCTGCTGTGCGGGGTCCTCGCCGAGGTGTTCGAGGTCGAGCGGGTCGGGGTGGACGAGGACTACTTCGCGCTCGGCGGCGACAGCATCACCGCGATCGCCGTCAGCAGCCGGCTGCGGGCCCGCGGCCTCGACCTGCGGCCCCGGGACCTGCTGGCCCGCCGCAGCTTCGCCGCCCTGGCCGCCTCCGCCGCCGAGGTGGACGGGGCCCCCGAGCCGCTGGACGAGCCGACCGGCCCGGTACCGGCGTCACCGATCGTCCGCAGCCTGCTCGACCCGCACCCCGACGTCGACGTCATCGCCGGATACGCCCAGTGGACCGTCCTGAAGGTCGACGCGCTCGCCCACCGGGACCTGCTGACCGGCGTCCGGGCGGTGCTCGACCGGCACGACGCGCTGCGCCTGCGGGTCGTCGACGGGGACGACGGCCCCCGGCTGGACGTCCTCGCCCCGGGCGAGACCCCGGCCGTCGTCCGCGAGACCCACGACCAGGACGTGGCCGCCCTGGCCCGGGACCTCGCCGGGGAACTCGACCCCCGCTCCGGCGACCTGCTGCGGGTGTCCCTGGTGCGCACCGAGGACGACGCCCCGGACCGGCTGGTCGTCGTCGTCCACCACCTCGCCGTGGACGGCGTGTCCTGGCGCATCCTCCTGCCCGACCTGCACACCGCCTGCACCGGCGGCACCCTCGAACCGGTGGGCGCCTCCTGGCGACGCCACGCGACGCTCCTGGCCGAACAGGGCGCTTCGGGCGCCCGCCGGGACGAACTCGACCACTGGCGCACCGCGTTGGCCTCCGCCTCCCGGCTGGGCGCTCGACCGCTGGACCAGAAGCGGGACACCGCGGCCACCGCCCACCGCTCGGTCACCCTCGCCTCGCCCGAGGTCACCGAGGCCCTGCTGACCACCCTGCCGGCCGCCTACCGCGCCGGTGTCGACGAGGTGCTCCTGGCCGCCGTCGTGCTCACCCTGCGCGGCCTGGGCGCGGCCGGCGACGCCGTGACCGTCACCCTGGAGGGCCACGGCCGCGAACACCTCGACCTGTCCCGCACCGTCGGCTGGTTCACCAGCGAGTACCCGGTCCGCGTCCCCGCCGCCGGCACGGTGCGGGAGGTGCTGCGCGCGGCCAAGGAGGCCAAGCGCGGCGTCCCCGACGCCGGCGTCGGCTACGGGGTCCTGCGGTCCCTCGACCCGGTCGCCGGTCCCGAACTGTCGGCAGTGCCGCCGCCGGACGTGCTCCTCAACTACCTCGGCCGGTTCGGCTCGCTGCCCGACACCAGCTGGCGACTGCCGGAACAGGACGCCTTCTCGGTCGTCGAACCCGGGGCCAAGGCCCTGGAACAGGTGCTGGCCCTCAACTGCTTCGTCCACGAGGAGGGCGCGCCGCGACTCGCCGTCGAGTGGACCGCGGCGACCGGAGTCCTCGACGCCGCTGCCGTGACGGCCCTCCAGGACGCCTGGGCCGCCGCCCTGGACGCGCTCCTCGCCCACGTGCTCGACGCACCGGGCGGACTCACCCCCTCCGACCTCCCGCTGGTCGACCTCGACCAGGCCGCCGTCGACGCCCTGGAGGCCGCGGACGGCGTCGGCCGCATCGCCGAGGTCCTGCCCGCCACCCCCCTCCAGGTCGGTCTCTCCTTCCACACCCTGGTCCGCGACGACCAGGACACCGACGTCTACGTCGTCCAGGCCCTGACCACCCTGGTCGGCGAACTCGACCCGGACCGGATGGCCGAGGCCGCCCGGGAACTGCTGCGCCGTCACCCCGCGCTGCGGGTCCACCTCGCCCCGACCGGGGACGGCGTGGTGCAGGTGGTCCCCGCCGAGGTCGTCCTGGACTGGCGCCGCGACGACGACTTCCCCCGCGCGGCCCGCGCCGAACTGGCCCGGCCCTTCGATCCGACCCGCTCCCCGCTGATCCGCTTCCTGCTCTCCCGGGTCGGCCCCACCGAACACAAGCTGGTCATCACCAACCACCACGCCCTCCTCGACGGCTGGTCGATGCCGTTGGTCGGCCGCACCCTGCTGGCCATCTACGCCGAACTCGGCGGCGGCCCCACAGCCCCCACGGCCCCGCCGCTGACGGAGTACTTCCGCTGGCTCGCCGACCGCGACCGCGGGGCCTCTCTCGCCGCCTGGCGCACCGCGCTCGCCGGCGTCGAGGAGGCCACCCGACTGGCACCCGCCAGCACCGGCACCGGCGTCGAGCGGCCCGGCCGGGTCGCCGTCGACCTGGGCCGCGAGTTCAGCGACCGGCTGCGCGCCTTCGCCCGCGAGCAGGGCGTCACCCTGACCACCGTGCTCCAGACGGCCTGGGGCCTGCTGCTGGGCCGGCTCACCGGCCGCCGTGACGTCGTGTTCGGCTGCCCGGTGTCCGGACGGCCCTCCGAGGTCGACGGGGTCGAGTCGATGATCGGGCAACTCGGCACCACCATCCCGGTGCGGGTCCGGCACGCCCCGGACACGACGGCCCGGGACCTGATGGCGCAGGTGCACGCCGAGAGCGTCGCCCTCGCCGAGCACCACTACGTCGGACTGCCCGACATCCAGCGGGCGGTCGGCATCGGCGACCTGTTCGACACCATGCTGGTGATGGAGAACTTCCCGCTCTCCAGCCGGAAGCGCACCCCGCTCGCCCCCGGGCTCGACCTCGCCGGGGTGGAGATCACCGACGCCACGCACTACCCCCTGACCGTCATCGTGATCCCCGACGACGCCATCACCATCGGACTCGGCTACCAGCCGCGCGCCTTCACCAGGGCGACCGTGCGCGACTACGGCCGCTGGCTGCACCACCTGCTGCGGGAGATCGTCGCGGACCCGACGCGACCGGCGGTCCGCATCCCCGCGCTCGACCCCGACGAGCGGGCGCGGATGCTCGCCACCGGCGACGGGGGCGCGCCCGCCCGGGAACGCGGCCACTGGCTGGACGAGTTCGCCGCCTGGGTGCACCGCACCCCCGACGCCGAGGCCCTGGTCTGCCGCGACCGCAGCCTCAGCTACGCCGAACTGGACCGCCGGGCCAACCGGTTGGCCCGGGCGCTCATCGCCCGCGGGGTGCGACCCCAGGACCCGGTCGCGGTCCTCCTCGGGCGCGACGTCGACATGACGGTGGCACTGTTCGCGGTGGCCAAGGCGGGCGGGGTGTACGTGCCGCTCGACCCGGGCTACCCGCAGGACCGGCTGGCCTACATGGTCGAGGACATCGCCCCCGCCGCCGTGGTGACGGCCGGCGCGGTACCGCCGGGCGACCGGGCGGTCCCGGTCGTGCGGCTGGACGACCCTGCCACGCTCGCCCGGCTCGCGGACACCGACCCGGTGGAGGCCCGCACCGGGCTCACCGCGGACTCCCTGGCCTACGTCATCTACACCTCCGGCACCACCGGACGCCCCAAGGGCGTCGGCGTCACCCACCGCGGCGTGCCCGACCTCCACGCGCTCCAGGAGGAGGTCCTGGGGCTCACCGCGCACGACCGGTTCCTGCACTTCGCGTCGACCAGTTTCGACGTCGCGTTCTGGCAGACCATGATGCCGTTGCTCTCCGGCGGCACCTCCGTGATCGCGCCCGAGGAGGTGCGCACCTCCGGCGACGCCCTCCTCGACTACATCGCCGAACACCGGGTGACCGTGGTGAACCTGCTGCCCTCGTTCCTCGCGGCGATGCCCGACGACCGCACCATCGACCCGGACGTGCTCCTCATCGTCGGCGCCGAACGCCTCGACCCCGCCCTCGCCGCGCGCTGGGGCGAGGGCCGCAAGGCGCTCTTCAACGCCTACGGGCCCACCGAGGTCACCATCAACTCCACGCTCTGGAGGTACGACCCGGACGACCCCGGGCCACTGCCGATCGGCCGCCCCGACCTCCACGTCCGCGCCTACGTGCTCGACGGCGGGCTCCAGCCCGTCGGCGTCGGCGTCACCGGGGAGCTGTACCTCGCCGGCCCCGGCCTGGCCCGCGGCTACCTCGGCCGACCCGCCCTGACCGCGGCGGCGTTCGTCGCCGACCCGTACGGCCCGGCGGGGAGCCGGATGTACCGCACCGGTGACCTGGTGCAGTGGCGCCCCGACGGACAGCTGGCCTTCCTGGGGCGCGCCGACCACCAGGTCAAGGTCCGCGGCTGCCGGATCGAGCTGGGCGAGATCGAGTCCGCCCTCGGGCGTCACCCCGACGTCCGCGCCTGCGCGGTGATCGTGCGCGCCGGCCGGCTCCTCGGCTACGTCATCCCGACCGACGGCGCCGACCCGGACCCGGTGCGACTGCGCGCCCACCTGGCCGCCGAACTCCCCGACCACATGGTGCCGACCGCGCTGGTGTCCCTCGACCGCCTGCCGCTGGGCCCCGGCGGCAAGCTCGACACCGCCGCGCTGCCGGACCCGGAGACCGCCGCCACCGCCCGGCGCGCACCCGCCACCGAGGCCGAAGCCGCTCTGCTCGCCCTCTTCCAGGAGGTCCTGGGCACCGAAGAGGTCGGCCTCGACGACGACTTCTTCGCCGTCGGCGGCGACAGCATCGTCTCCCTCCAAGTGGTCTCGCGCGCCCGCCGCCGAGGGCTCGGCCTCACCGCACGGGACGTGTTCGAAGGTGCCACCGTCGCCGGGATAGCGGCCCGGGCCCGTGCCCTCGCCCACGAGGACGCCCCCGCGGTCGGCGACGCACCGCTCACCCCGATCATGCGGGACCTGCTGCGCCGCGCCGGCACCGCGGCCGACGGCTTCTGCCAGTGGATCGAGGTCTGCGTCCCGCCCGGCGGCGACGAGACCAGCTGGCGGGGCGTCCTCGACGCGCTGCTGGCCCGGCACGACGTGCTCCGCGCCACCCTCGTCGACCGGGCGTTGCGCATCCCGCCGGTCGGCGCCGTCACCGGGGCCGCGGTGCTGACCCGGCTGCCCGCGACGGGCGACCCACGGGCACGGGTCGACTCCTGGATCGCTGACGTCCGCCGCGCGATGGACCCGCGCACCGGTCCGCTGCTGCGCGCCCTGTGGGTGGACGCCGGACCCGCCCGCCCGGGCCGACTGGTCCTGCTCGCCCACCACCTGATCGTCGACGGCGTCTCCTGGCGGATCCTGCTGGACGACGTGCAGCACGCCCACGACGGCGGCACGCTCGCCCGCCACGGCCAGTCGTTCCTCGGCTGGGCGCGTGCGCTGCGCGAGGCCGACCGCCGTACCGAACTCCCGCACTGGCAGGGGATCACCGCCACCCCGGCGCTCACCGAGCCGCTCGACCCCGCCCGGGACACCGCGGCCACCGCCGTGCACCACGAGTTCCGGCTCGACGCCGACACCACCCGCGCCCTGATCACGACCCTGCCCGCCGCCCACCGCACCACTCCCGACGCCGTCCTGCTCAGCGCGCTCGCCCGAGCGGTACGGGCCTGGCGCGCGGTGCCCGAACTGCTGGTCGCCCTGGAGAGTCACGGCCGTCCGCCGCAGGTCGACCTGGGCCAGACCGTCGGCTGGTTCACCACGGTCCACCCGGTGCGCCTGCACGCCGACGACGACGTGAAGGCGGTCGCCGACCGGCTGCGCGCCCAGGGCGACGGACTGGGCCACGGCATCCTCACCGCGGCCGGCCTGGTGGACCCGGTGCCGGTGGAGGTGGCCTGGAACTACCTCGGGCAGTTCCCGGGCGCCCCCACCGAGGAGACCCCGTGGCAGGCGCCGCCGGACGCGGACCCGCTCGGCTCGGGCGGCACCGACGAACTGCCCCTGCCGTACGGGCTGATGGTCAACGCCCTGGTCCGTGACGAGGCCCTCGGCGTGCGGATCACCTGGCCGGCCGCCCTGTTCACCACCGCCGAGGTCGAGGACCTGGCCGCCCACCTGCGCAGCGCGCTGCTGAGCACCGCCGCCGCACCGGAGGTCCGGGCCCTGGACGGCGACCTCACGATCGCCGCGGTGCAACCGCTCACCCCGCTCCAGGAGGTGATGCTGCGGCACTCGCGCACCGAACGCCCCGACCCGTACACCGTGCAGTCGACGTTCTCCCTGGCCGGCCCGCTCGACCCGGAAGCGCTGCGGGCGGCCGGCGCCGACCTGCTGGCCCGTCACCCCCACCTGGGCGCCGTGTTCCCGGCCGACCTCGCGGTGATCCCCGCGGCCCCGCGGCTCGCGTACCGCGTGGTCGACGGGCCCCCGCAGCAGGTGTTGGCGGCCGACCTGGCCGAACCGTTCGACCTCGCCGCCGGGCCGCTGCTGCGGCTGACCGTGATCCGCCGCGGCGAGGAACTCGCCGACCTGGTCATGACCAGCCACCACGTGCTCTCCGACGGCTGGTCCGCCCCGCGCATCCTCACCGAGTTGTTCGCCCTGTACGCGGCCCGCTGTCGCGGTGGGGCCCCGGACCTGCCGGCCCCCGTGCCCTTCGACGCCTATCTGCGCTGGCGCGCCGACCACGAGCCCGACCTCGACGTCTGGGCCGCCGAGCTGGCCGGCCTGCCCGAGGGCGACCACCTGGTCGGCGGCGAGGTCGGCCCGGCCTGGCAGGAACCCGCGGTCCTGACCTTCGACGCGGCCTTGGTGGCGGACCTCGCCCGGCAGGCCGCCCGCCGCGGCCTGACCCGCAACACCCTGCTGCAAGGGGCCTGGTCGGTGCTGTTGGCGCGGCGCTCCGGCCGTCGGGACGTCTGCTTCGGCGCCATGGTGGCCTGCCGGCCCCCGGGGCTGGAGGGCGTCGAGGAGATCATCGGTCTGCTGGCCAACACCGTGCCGGTGCGGGCCCGACTGGGCGGCACGCTCGCCGAGGTGCTCGTCGACCTCCAGAACCGTCAACAGGCACTGGTCGAGCACCAGCACGTCGCCCTCACCGACCTGGAGCGGCTGACCGGGGTGCGCAGGCTCTTCGACAGCCTGTTGGTGTTCGAGAACTACCCGGTCGATCCGGACCGCCTCCGGGAACCCGCCCCCGGCCTGGAGGTGGTGGGCACCCGCTTCCGCGAGGCCACCCACCACCCGGTCACCCTGACGGTGATGCCGGACGGCGAGGGCTGGACCGGTGTGCTCGCGCACCGCGCCGGAGTGGACGTCGCGGGGCTGGCCGGGGAACTGCTCGACCTGCTGCGGTCCTTCGGCGACCACCTCGACGAGGACGTCAGCGACCTCCTGGAGCCCCGATGAGCGAGAACGCCGCGCCCCCGACCGAGCGGATCGACGGACGCCTGCTGCGGATCGCGTTCATCCTGGTCCTCGGGACGTTCATGGCCACGGTGGACGCCACGATCGTCAGCGTCGGCATCGACACCCTGACAGAGGAGTTCGACGCCTCCGTCGCCGAGATCCAGTGGGTCTCCACCGCCTACCTGCTGGCCGTCGTCGCCGCGGTGCCCGCGTCCGGTTGGCTCGCCGACCGGTTCGGCGGACGACGGACCTGGATCGCCGCGGTGGGACTGTTCCTGCTCGGTTCGCTGCTCTGCGCGCTGGCCTGGTCCACGACCAGTCTGATCGTCTTCCGGGTCGTCCAGGGCCTCGGCGGCGGACTGCTGCCCGCGACCGGGCAGGCGCTGCTGGCGCGGGTCGCCGGTCCCGGCCGCACCGGGCGGGTGATCAGCATCGTCGCCGTCGTTCCCCTGCTGTCGCCGGTGCTCGGCCCGATGGTCGGCGGCTCGATCCTCGGGGTGGCGTCCTGGCCGTGGCTGTTCCTGGTCAACCTGCCGATCGGTGCGGTCGCGATGGTGTTGGCCCGTCGGCACGTGCCGGCGGTGCCGCCCTCGGAGCGGCGGGCGGCGTTCGACCTGCGGGGGGCGGCGCTGCTTTCGCCGGGTCTGGCCGTGCTGGTGTTCGGGCTGACCGAGGTCGCCCACGGGCGCACGGTGCCGGCCGTGATCGGCGTGGCGGCGGGCCTGGGCATGCTGGTCGGGTTCGTGGTGCACGGGCTGCGCACCCGGGGCACCCCGCTGATGGACCCCCGGCTGTTCGCCCGGCCGCCGTTCGGTGCCGCGGCCCTCTCGCTGGTCGTGCTGGGCGCGTCGGTGTTCGGCACGATGTTCCTGTTGCCGCTGTACTTCCAGACCGGTCGCGAACTGTCCGCGTGGGAGGCCGGCTTGCTCCTGGCCCCCCAGGGTCTGGGGGCGGTGGTGGGGACGGTGCTGGTCAACCGGACCATCGACAAGGTGGCCCCCCGCTCCCTGGTGGTGACCGGCATCGTGCTGATCCTGGTGGGCACGGTCCCGTTCACCCAGCTGGGCCACGAGCCGGCGGACGCGGTGATCGCCGTGACGCTGGTGGTGCGGGGCGTCGGCGCGGCGATGGTGGGTGCACCCCTCATGAACATCGTCTACTCCCGCATCGAGCCCGCGCACCTGCCGCGCGCCGCGGGTGCGCTCAACCTCCTCAACACCGTGGGCGGTTCGCTCGGTACCGCGGCGCTCGCCGTGGTGTTGCAGGACCGGTTGGCCGCTCGTGGTGCGGACGTCTCCCAGGCGTTCGCGGACGCCTTCTGGTGGGTGCTCGGATGCTGTCTGCTGGCCGCGGTCGGGGCGACCAGACTGCCCCGCACCCATGCGGGGAAGGACGCCTGACCCCGTGCCCGGTCCGGGGCCGCCGCACGCGACCGGTCCGGGCACGGCACGGCGACCCGTCCGGGGGGATCCCTCCGGCGGGGTCGACGGCGCGCCGGATACGGCGCGTCTCACCCGGCGATTCCCAACACGCCTTATGCGCAAGTGTGTTGGGAAATGGGATCCGTCACTTGGCGGTTCGGTCCCGTCGACAGGGTGGCTCAAGTAAGGTTAGCTTTACCTAAATTCAGGGGGAGCGGTGTCCGTGAACGGACGGCTTCGACACCCCCTTCACCTCCTCCACCCCTCACAGGCTGCTGCCCCACACGATGGGAGTGACATGTCACAGGTTCTTCCTGGCGACGCACCTCTGATCCATGACCTCATAGGCATCGGCTTCGGCCCGTCCAACGTGGCCATGGCGATCGCGCTCCATGAGCACAACGCGGGCGTCGCGAGACGGGATGCCGTCACTGCCCACTTCTTCGAGCGCCAGCCGCGCTTCGGCTGGCACCGCGGCATGCTGATCGACGACGCCACGATGCAGGTCTCCTTCCTCAAGGACCTGGTGACGCTCCGCAACCCGTCCAGCGCGTACACCTTCCTGTGCTACCTCCAGAGCAAGGGGCGGCTGGTCGACTTCGTCAACCACAAGAGCTTCTTCCCGCTCCGCGTGGAGTTCCACGACTACCTGGAGTGGGCCGCGGCGAAGGTCGACGACATGGTCTCCTACGGCCACGAGGTCATCGCCGTCGAACCCGTCGTGCACGACGGCGTGGTGGAGTACCTCGACGTGACGGCCCGCTCCGGAACCGAAACGGTCACCCACCGCGCCCGCAACCTCGTCATCGGCACGGGGCTGCGCCCCTTCGTGCCCGAGGGGGTGGAGCGCACCGACCGCGTCTGGCACACCTCCGAGCTGCTCACCAAGCTCGACCTGCTCGACGGCGCCGACCCCTCCCGGTTCGTCGTCGTCGGCGCGGGGCAGAGCGCCGCGGAGAACGTGGCCTACCTGCACCGCCTCTTCCCCGAGGCCGAGGTCTGCGCGGTGTTCTCGCGCTACGGCTACAGCCCCGCCGACGACAGCAGCTTCGCCAACCGGGTCTTCGACCCCGCCGCGGTGGACGAGTACTTCGCCGCTTCCGACGAGGTCAAGCACGAACTGATGGACTACCACGGGAACACCAACTACTCCGTGGTGGACGTCGACCTGATCGCCGACCTCTACCGGCAGGCGTACCAGGAGAAGGTGCTCGGCACCGAACGGCTGCGCTTCCTCAACATGTCGCGCCTCACCGGTGTCGAGGAGACGGGCGACCGGGTCCGGGCCACCGTCCGTTCCTCGGTCACCGGAAAGGACACCGCCCTGGACGCCGACGTGGTGGTGTTCGCCACCGGCTACAGCCCGGTGGACCCCTTCGACGTCCTGGGGAAGGTCGCCGCCCGCTGCCACCGCGACGAGGGGGGACGCGCCCGCGTCGAGCGCGACTACCGCCTCACCACCGACCCCGACGTGCGGTGCGGCATCTACCTCCAGGGCGGCACCGAACACACCCACGGCATCACCTCCTCCCTGCTCTCCAACATCGCCGTCCGGGTCGGCGAGATCCTGGACTCGATCGTCGAACGCGGTGCGGCGAGCGCTGTGGACGAGCCCCGACCGGTGGTCGACGGCATCGGTTCGGTCCGCTGAGACGCGGCTCCCTCCCGGAGTCCCCTCCCTGGCCCGGCCCCGGCCGGGACCCGTGGCGCGCCTTCCGCGCGGCCGTCCCCCCACCGTTCACCCCCGTGCCCACAAGGAGTGGCGACGCATGAGCACCAACCCGTTCGACGACCCGGAGGGCCGCTTCCTGGTCCTGGTCAACGACGAGGACCAGCACTCGCTCTGGCCGTCCTTCGCCGAGGTGCCCGCCGGCTGGCGGACCGTCTTCGGCGAGGACACCCGCGAGGCGTGCCTGGCGCACGTCGAGGAGCACTGGACCGATCTGCGCCCCGCGAGCCTGGTCGCCCACCAGGGCTGACGGAGCGCCCCGCGGCCCGTGCCGTCCGTGCCGCCCGTGGCGAACCTGCCGCGGGCGGCACGGTGCGTCCGGGGTGCTGCGGCTCCGCCGCGGCACCGCCCGCGCACCGCGTCCACCCGTACGGACGTGCCGTGCCGACGCGAGCGATGGTCACCCGTGCGACATCCCCGCGTCGCCCGACGGCCCCCCGACCTGCACCCGCGTGCCCGATGCTCGTCACGACGGACGCACCCGCTCCTCCAGAAAAGGCACCCCATGTCGCACCGTTCCGTGACCGCGCGCCTCCGGCGCTCCTCCGGGCGCGGTCTCGCCGTGGCCGTCCTGGCCGCGCTGACCACCACGACCCTCATCGCCCCGCCGGCAACGGCGGCTCCGGGGGGTGGCAAGCAGCAGGGCCACCGCTTCGACCTCCAGGCCCACCGCGGCGGCCTCGGCCTCGTCGTCGAGAGCACCATCGCCTCCTTCTCGAACGCCCTGGAGACCGGCGTCAGCACCTTGGAGCTGGACGTGCAGATCACCGAGGACGGCCACGCCGTCGTCACCCACGACCGGCGCGTCGCCGCGACGAAGTGCCGGGACACCGGGCCGGTGGTGCCCGGGGACCCGCAGTACCCCTACGTGGGCGACTACGTCGTGGACCTGACCCTCGCCCAGGTGCGCACCCTCGACTGCGGTACGCAGACCCTGCCCCAGTACCCGGGACAGCGCCCGAGCCCCGGCGCCAAGATGCCGCTGCTGTCGGAGGTGTTCGACCTCGTCAAGCGCTACAAGGCGAACAAGGTCCGGATGAACATCGAGACCAAGGTCGAAGCCGCGGCGCCGCACGAGACCGCGCCCCGGGAGCAGTTCGTGCGGGTCGTCGCGGACGAGGTGCGCAAGGCCGGGTTCCTGAAGCGCGTCACCGTCCAGAGCTTCGACTGGGGCGCCCTGATGAGGATGCGCGAGGTCGAGCCGAAGCTGCCCGTCGTCGCCCTCACCAACGGTCAGCAGTTCCTCCAGGTCGGCGTGGAGGGGAAGTCGCCCTGGCTGGGCGGCCTCGACATCGACGACTTCGGCGGCGACCTGGTCGCGGCGGCCAAGTCGTTCGGGGCCGTCGCCATCTCACCGGTGCACGGCGACCCCCAGGGCGGGAGCGTCGACGACCCCGGGTACCGGCCGTACGTGACCGCGGGTCTCGTCAAGAGGGCCCACGCGGCCCGGATGAAGGTGATCCCCTGGACCGTCAACGACACCGCGACCATGAACAAGCTCATCGACGACGGGGTCGACGGCATCATCACCGACTACCCGAATCGGCTCCGCGCGGTGATGGCCGAACGCGGATTCACCCTCCCCAAGCCGCAGCGCGCCCCGCGCTCCTGAGCGACCACCCGGCGAACCGTCGGGGCGGAGAACCTCCCCGCCCCGACGGTTCACCGGGGCGCGTCACCACCCTCAGGCGTCACGGCCCTGGGCGGCGGCCTCGACGTCGGCGAAGATCCGCTCGCGGACCCTCTCCGTCGCCGCGCCCGCGTCGGCCCGGTCCAGGTCGGTCAGCACCCCGTTCCGCTTGCGCACGGCTCCGCCGACGACGACCGTGTCCACGTCGCTGGGCTGGGTCCGGAGGACCACATGGGCGGCAGGGTCGCCCAGGGCCACCCCGTAGGGCGCCGTGTTGATCAGGACGATGTCGGCGAGCTGCCCGGGGGCGAGGCGGCCGAGGTCCTCGCCGAGGCCGATGGCGCGTGCCGCGTTCACCGTGGCGTACTCCAGCATGTGGCGGGGTTCGACCATGGGGACCCCGGGGCGGCGGGTCAGCGGGTAGCGGCCGGCCTCGCGCTCGTCGAACGCATCGACGCTGCGCATCAGGAGGAAGGTGAGGCGCATGGCGGCGAACAGGTCGATGGGAACCCGGGCCGGGGTGTCGATCCCCAGGGTGGAGGCGACCCCGGCCCGGTGGGCGCGGTTGAGCACCGTCATGGAGCGACCGCCGCCGAACTCGCACTCGGGGGTGAAGGAGATGCTTCCGCCGCAGGCGGCGATGAACTCCAGTTCCTCGTTGTCGGCGGCGTTGGAGTGCGCGGGCACGATGTCGGGGCCGAGCAGTCCGGCCTCGTGCAGGGCGCGGATCTGACCGGCCGGGTTCTGGTGCACGGTCATCTGCATGCCCAGCTCCCGGGCCAGCGCGATCTCCTCGGCGATCCGGCCCATGCTGCCGCGCTCGATCGAGGCGAGCGCCATGCCCACCCGGAGCAGCCCGTCGTCGCCGGTCTCCTTGCTCAGCTCGCTGACGTGGTCCAGGCGCCAGGCGTCCTCGCGGGGCGCGCCGTCGAGGCTGGAGAGCATGCCGTAGGCCCACAGGGTGCGCTGCCCGGTGGCCCGGTGGGCGTCGAGCGCCGCTTCGGCGTGGCGGGGCGACATCACGTTGTGGCAGAAGTCGAGGACTCCGGTGACCCCGGCGTCCAGCATCTCGATGGAGCCGGCGAGGGTGGCGTCGTGGATGTCCTCGACGCCGAAGTGCTCGCGCAGGTAGAACACGCGGGACTGGTAGTCGTCGAAGGTCCAGCCGGTGGCGTGCAGGCCCTTGAGCGGGGTCTGCCAGGCGTGCATGTGGGTGTCGATCAGCCCGGGGAAGGCGATCATCCCTTGGGCGTCGATCACCTCGGCCTGCGGGTCGGTGAGTTCGGGGGCGACGGCCGAGATGCGGTCGCCGACGACGAGGACGTCGCCGGTGGTGAGGTCACCGAGTGCCGGGTCCATGGTGAGGACGGTGGCGCCCTTGATCAGCAGGCGGGACTCGGTGGAGCGGTTTTCGGGCACGGCTGACTCCCTGGGAGACGGGGGAAGGCGATGGATGCACGGCGGTGGTCACCGCGGTGTGGGCGGACCGTTCGCCGGCGTGGTGGGGGCTCGGTCGGGCGCCCGGGGGCGCGGCGTGGGCTCCGGAGCGCGGCTCAGCCCCGGGGCTTGGCCTCCTTGTACCGGAACACGGCGACGTCGCCGGTGGTGGAGACGACGTTCTCGACCTTCTTCGGGTTGTACGCCCAGAAGCCCGAATAGTCGAAGTAGGCGCAGTCCAGGGCCTCTTCGTCGATGATCCGCGACATCTTCTGCCAGGCCGCGTCCTGCGCCGGGGGCGTCTTCGCGGCCAGCGCGTCGGCGGCGGCGGAGGCGAGCCGGGGGTAGGGAAGCTTCAGCGGGTTGCCGGCGGCGTCCGGTGCGAACTTGCGCTTGTAGTAGTCGTCGGGGCCGGAGCGCGAACCGTCGGAGAGGATCGAGGCCGGGTACTCGCCGCTCTGGAAGGTGCTCAGGAACTGGGCGAAGTTGGGGAGTTCGAGCGTGACGTCGACGCCGATCTTCGCCATCTGGTCGCGGAACAGCTCGGCCACGGGCCGCTGGGTGTCATAGCTGATCAGGGTGAACGAGCGTTTCCCGCCGCCCAGTTCGGACATCAGCTCCTTGGCCTTGGCCAGGTCGTAGGGGTAGCCCTTCAGCGAGGGGTCGTGGCCGGGCTGTCCCTCGGGGAAGCGCTGGGTGTGGATCTCGCCCTTGCCGCCGAGTGCAGCGTCGAGGTAGTCCTGCGGGTTCATCGCGTGGCACACGGCCTGGCGGAACGCCTTCTCCTTGAACACCTTCTCGGTGTCGTACATCTGGAGGTGCCAGAGCACGGACGGGAACGAGGCGGAGGCGAGGCCCTCCTTCTCGGCGCGCTCCGCCAGCGGCGGGCTCGTCCAGACGACGTCGAGTTGTCCGCCGCGCAGGGCGTTGTAGAGGCTGTCGGGGTCGTTGATCTGGGTGACCTCGATGCGCTCCGGACCGACCGACTCCTTGTCGTAGTAGTCGTCGAACGCGGTGACGACCGTGCGCAGCCCCTTGGTGGACGCCTTGGCGTCGTACTTCCAGGGCCCGGTGCCGACACCGGCCGTCTTCCAGTCGCCCGCCTCCAGCGATTTGGGGGAGATCATGTACATCGCGAACCGGGCGAGGTTGTTGACGAGGCTCGGGGCCGGTTCCTTGAGGTCGATGCGGACGTGGGTGGCGTCGACCGCGGTGATCGACTTGACGGCGCCGAGTTGGTTCCGGTACTGGCTGGGGGTGTTCTTGACGCGTTCCAGGTTCTTGACGACGGCGGTGGCGTCGAAGGGCGTGCCGTCGTGGAAGGTGACGTCGGAGCGGAGGGTGAAGTCGACCCGCAGCGGGGTCTGCTTCCACTCGGTGGCCAGTTGCGGCTGGAGGGTGAAGCCGTCCGGGGCGATGCTCAGCAGCGACTCGTAGACCAGCGAGGTGAAGGTGCTGTTCTGCTTGGTGACGGGGTCCCAGTCGGTGAACTGTTGGTTGGTGCCGAAGCGCAGGGTTCCGCTCGGCCCGCCGGCGGTCCGCTCGGTGCCGGCCTTGTCGTCCGTGCCCGTGTCGCTGCACGCGGCGAGGGTGACGGCCAGCGCGGTGGCGAGGAGGGCCGTTCCGGCCGTCCGGGCGGTGCGTCTTCGAGGGGAGAGGGTGGCCCGTCCCACGGGCGTGCGCACTCCGTTGTTCGTCACAGCGAAATCCTCCGCACAGTTGTGTGAGCGAGAATGCGATGTGCGTCATGGTGGACGCATGTGCAGTATTCCTGTCAAGAGTCGCGTAATCCCTCGCGAAATCCTGGGAATGCCAGGGGAGGAAGCGGAGAAGGGCGACAAGACGCCCAGCGGTCATCCCTGCATCAGGGGGAAGGTGTCTTGTTTGCTGTACGAATGTGCAAGATAACGTTCACCGTTGGACGGGGCCGTGATCAGCGAGACGCCGTGCGGGCACTGCGGATCACGTGATCAACGGCTACGCCGGGCCTCCGGAGAACGCCGGACGGGCGCGACGCTCACCCCCGCCCGTCCTTTGCGCCCGCACCGCCGCACCGCACCCGGTCGTCCCCCTCGGGCCGGGCCGCCCGGTGCATCCGCGCCGAGAGCGTGCGCAACCGCTCGACCAGTTCCTCGGGTTCGTGCACCACGAAGTCGAAGCCGAACGCCGCCACCCACACGGCGAGGTGGTCCAGGCTGTCCGCCCCGATGCGCAGCAGGCACGACCCGTCGTCGAGGGGCTCCACCGTGCCCAGCATCGGCGGCACCTCGTCGACGACCTCGTCCGCCGGGCCCCGCATCGTCACCACCGCCCGGTGGCGGAACGGGGCACCGGCGCGACCCGTCTCCAGGTAGGCCACCAGGTCCTCCGCCGGCAGCGGCCGCGGGGTGAACCCCGGTCCCGTGGGCACCCTGAGCGTCAGCCGGTCGACCCGGAACCTGCGCCAGTCGGACCGGTGGGTGTCCCAGGCGAACAGGTACCAGCGCCGCGCGTCGTGCACCAGCCGATAGGGTTCCACGTCCCGCACGCTGGGCTCGCCCCCGTACGAGACGTAGTCGAACCGCAGCCGCTCCCGGGCCCGGACCGCCGAGGCGATCGAGGTGAGCACCGCCGGGTCCACCGTGCGGCCGACCCCGGGCAGCGTGACGACCGCGGCGTTGAGCGCGTCCACCCGGTGGCGCAGCCGCGAGGGCAACACCTGGTCCAGCTTGGCCAGCGCCCGTACCGAGGTCTCCGCGATGCCCGTCACCGCACCCGCCGCCGCCGTGCGCAGCCCCACAGCGACGGCGACCGCCTCCTCGTCGTCGAGCAGCAGCGGCGGCAGCGAGGCGCCGGCCCCCAGCCGGTACCCGCCGCCGGCACCCCCCACGGCACCGATCGGATAGCCCAGCGCACGCAACTTCTCGACGTCGCGCCTGATGGTGCGCGCACTGACGTCGAGCCGGTCGGACAGGTCCCGTCCCGACCAGTCCCGGCGGGTCTGGAGCAGCCCGAGCAGACGCAACAGCCGGGCCGAGGTGTGCAGCATGACGGGAGTCTCCCACCGGTCGCGGACAGAGGCTGACCGCGAAGGCCCCTAACGTCCGTCGTGACGAAAGGAAAGCCATGACCGTTCTTGTCACCGGTGCCACCGGCACCGTCGGACGCGCCCTGGTCGAGCACCTGCTCGCCCGCGGGGCGCGGGTCCGCGCCCTGACCCGCGATCCGCGACGGGCCCACTTCCCGGACGGGGTCGAGGTCGTCGCCGGGAACCTGGCCGACCCCGCCGGTCTGGGCCGGGCCTTCCACGGCGTGACCGCCGTGCACCTGATCACCTTCGACGGGGCGGACCACGCTCCGCTCGCCACGGGCGCGGCGCTCGCCGAACTGGCCCGCGGGGCGGGCGTGCGGCGGGTGACGGTCCTCGGGGGAGACGTGGAGAAGAGCCCCCTGGAGACGGCCGTCGAGGCCGGCGGTCTGGGCTGGACCCGCCTCTCACCGGTGGAGTTCATGTCCAACGCGCTGGAGTGGGCCGGGTCCGTGCGGACGGAGGGCGTGGTCCGCGAGGCGTTCCCGGAGGTCCGGAGCGCCGTGGTGCACGAGGCGGACATCGCCGAGGTCGCCGCCGTCGCCCTCACCGAGGACGGCCACGCCGGCCGGGAGTACTGGCTGACCGGCCCCGAGTCGCTCACGGCGCCCGAGAAGGTGCGCATCATCGGCGAGGTCCTCGGCCGCGAGGTGCGCCACGTGGAGCTGACCCGGGACGAGGTCGTCGGGCAGTGGCGGCAACAGGGCTACGCGGAGGAGGACATCGCGTTCTTCCTCGCGATGCGCACCGACCCGCCGGAGGCCGGGTACACGGTCCTGCCGACGGTGCGGGAGGTGACCGGTAGACCGGCCAGGACCTTCGCCCACTGGGTGCGGGAGAACGCAGCCGCCTTCGGGGGCTGACTCCGCCCCGAATGCGCCCAGCGCGCACGGCGCACTGCCGGGCGGAAACAGTACTCGTCCGGGCTCCGTGCGCCCTACCCGGTGATCGCGCGCCGCAGTGATGATGAGCCGACCGCGAGTGATCCGGACGACTCCGCGCACCGGGCCCCGGCCGGGTGGACACGCGGGGGAAGGGACGTGCGTTGCTGCTCCTCATCTCTCCCGACGGCATGGAGGAGGCCCTCGACTGCGCGAGGGCCGCGGAACACCTCGACATCGTCGACGTCAAGAAGCCGGACGAGGGCTCGCTCGGCGCGAACTTCCCCTGGGTCATCCGGGAGGTCCGCGACGCGATCCCGGCGGACAAGCCGGTCTCCGCCACGGTGGGGGACGTCCCCTACAAGCCGGGCACGGTCGCCCAGGCGGCGCTGGGCGCCGTGGTCTCGGGGGCGACGTACATCAAGGTCGGCCTCTACGGGTGCACCACGCCCGAACAGGCCGTCGAGGTGATGAGCGGGGTCGTCCGGGCGGTGAAGGACCACCGGCCGGACGCCCTGGTCGTCGCCTCGGGATACGCCGACGCCCACCGAATAGGGTGCGTCAATCCGCTGGCGCTGCCCGACATCGCCCACCGCTCCGGAGCCGACGCGGCCATGCTCGACACCGCGGTCAAGGACGGCACCCGGCTGTTCGACCACGTACCGCCACCGGAGTGCGAGGAGTTCGTCCGGCGGGCCCACCGGGCCGGTCTGCTCGCGGCCCTCGCCGGCAGCGTGAAGGCCGAGGACCTCGGCTGCTTGACCCGCATGGGCACCGACATCGTGGGGGTGCGCGGAGCGGTCTGCGAGGGCGGTGACCGCACCGCAGGAAGGATTCAGCCCGCCTTGGTGGCCGCCTTCCGGGCGGAACTCGACCGGCACGCCCGGAGCCGTGCCGCCGCCGGCGCCACGGGCTGACCGCGGATGACCACGTGTCCGCCCCGCCCCGTGCCCGCCGCCCCCGGGCAGCACTTCACCGTCGTCGACCCGGCGACCGGTGAGACCTTCGCACAGGCGCCCGCCCGGCGGCCGGAGGAGGTGGACGCCCTCGTCGCCCGGGCCCACGCGGCCTGGCGCGGGTGGCGGGCCGACCCCGCCGCCCGCGCCGCGGCACTGCGCGAGGCCGCCGACGCCGTGGAAGCGGCCGGGGCGGACCTCGCCCCCCTGCTCACCCGCGAACAGGGCAAGCCGCTGGCCGAGTCGCGGGCCGAGGTGGCCCGCACCGCGGACCGCATCCGCTACTTCGCCGGGCTCCGTCCCGAGCCCCGCCCCCTGGTGGACGGTCGGCCGGTGCGCAGCGAGGTCCGGTGGCGGTCCATCGGGCCGGTCGCCGCGATCGTCCCGTGGAACTTCCCCCTCCAACTCGCCTCCGCGAAGTTCGCCCCCGCCCTCGCCGCGGGCAACACGGTGGTGCTCAAGCCCTCGCCCTTCACCCCCCTCGCCACCCGGCTGCTGGGCTCCGTCCTCGCCGCGGTGCTCCCCGAGGACGTCCTGACGGTCGTCACCGGTCACGAACCCCTCGGCGCCCGTCTGGCCTCCCACCCGGGCATCCGTCACGTGACCTTCACCGGCGCGGCCCCCACCGGGCGGGCCGTGGCCCGTGGTGCGGCGTCCTCGCTCGCCCGGGTCACCCTCGAACTGGGCGGCAACGACGCCGCGATCCTGCTGGAGGACGCAGCGGTCGACCGGATCGCCGACCGGCTGTTCTGGGCGGCGTTCCGCAACTGCGGGCAGGTCTGCATGGCAGTCAAACGCGTCTACGCCCCGGCCCGGCTCTACTCCGACGTGGTCGAGGCGCTCGCCCAGCGGGCGAGGACCGTCGTCGTCGGCGCGGGACTCGACCCGGCGACCCGACTGGGCCCGGTCAACAACGCCCCCCAGTTGGCCAGGGTCGAGGACTGCACGGCCCGTGCCCTGGCCGAGGGCGCCCGCGCCGCGGCCGGCGGACACCGGTTGGACCGACCCGGCTACTTCCACGCCCCCACGGTCCTGGCCGACGTCCCGCCCGACAGCCCGGTGGTGACGGGGGAGCAGTTCGGCCCGGTGCTGCCGGTGCTGCCGTACCGGAAGCTCGACGAGGCCGTCGAGGCCGCCAACGGCACGGGCTTCGGGCTGGGCGGCTCGGTGTGGGGGACGGACCTCGACCGGGCCGAGGCGGTGGCCGACCGGCTGGAGTGCGGAACGGCGTGGATCAACCACCACGCCGAACTGTCCCTGGCCCAGCCCTTCGCCGGCGCCGGGCAGAGCGGTGTCGGCGTCGCGGGCGGACCGTGGGGTCTCCACGGCAACCTCCGCCCGTTCGTCGTGCACCGCCCCGAGGAGACGTGACGATGAGGTTCGGCGCGGCCGTGCTGCGCACCGCCACCGGCCCGTTCGCCCTGGAGGAGGTCGTCCTGGCCGCGGGGCCCGCCGCCGACGAGGTCCTGGTGCGGATCGCGGGGTGCGGCATGTGCCGCACCGACCTCGCGGTGCGGCGACCGGGCAGCCGTTCGCCGCTGCCGGCGGTGCTCGGACACGAGGGCGCCGGGGTGGTGGCCGCGGCCGGCGGCCCGCACACCGGACTGACCGAGGGCGACCGGGTCGTGCTGAGCTTCGACTCCTGCGGGAACTGCCCGAGTTGTCTGGCCGCCGCCCCCGCCCACTGCGACGCCTTCGCCCCGCTCAACCTCTTCGGCGGGCGGACGGGGAGCACCACCCGGTTCACCGACGCGACCGGTGGCGCCCTGGCCCCGCGCTGGTTCGGCCAGTCGGCCTTCGCCCAGTACGCGGTGGTGCCGGCGCGCAACGCCGTCCGGGTCGACCCCGCGCTGCCGGTCGAACTGCTCGGACCGCTCGGCTGCGGCTTCCTCACCGGTGCCGGGGCGGTCCTCCACACCTTCGCCGCCGGGCCCGGTGACACCCTCGCCGTCTTCGGCGCCGGAGCGGTGGGCCTGGCCGCGGTGATGGCGGCCACCGCCGCCGGAGCGGTGACCGTGGCCGTCGACCGGCACCCCCGACGGCTGGCCCTCGCCGAACGGTACGGGGCGGTCCCGCTCTCCGCCTCGACCCCGGACCTGCCCGGCCGCATCCGGAGCCTGCTCGGCGGCGCCCGGTACGCCCTCGACACCACGGCCTCGCCCCGCCTGATCAACGACGCCCTCCGGGCCCTGCGCCCGACCGGACACCTCGGCCTGGTGGCCCGGCTGCACACCGCACTCCCGCTCGAACCGGGGACCCTGGACCGGGGCCGCCGGATCTCCCACGTCTGCGAGGGGGACGCGGTGCCTGGGCTGTTGATCCCCCGGCTGATCGGGCTGTGGCGGGCCGGCCGGTTCCCCTTCGACGAGTTGATCCGCACCTACCCGCTCGCCGACGTCAACGAAGCCGAACGCGACTGCGAGGCCGGCCGCGTGGTCAAGCCCGTTCTGATCCCGTGACGGGGCGCCCGCCCGGCCGTGCGCGGCGGTCGGGCACCCCGTGACGAACTCGACGCACCCATGGAGGACATGTGGTCGGTACACCCTTCGGGATCACCACGGCCGGGGCCGGGGAAGGCGTCGGCTCGGGCGTGGGGCTGACCGCCCTCCTGGTCGCCGCGGCACGCGCCATCGAGACCCACCGCCACGACTCCCTGGCCACGGACGGCTACGCGGAGCACTTCGTGCGCGCGGCTCCCGCGTGCGCCGACTGGCCGGTGCGGCCGCAGCAGGTTCCGGGCGGGGAGGCGAACCCGTTGTGGGGGAGGTTCGCGCGCTACTTCGGGCTGCGGACGAGAATCCTCGACCGGTTCCTCCTGCGTGCCGCACGGACGGGCGGCGTCCGTCAGGTGGTCCTGCTGGGGGCGGGGCTGGACACCCGGGCGTTCCGGCTCGACTGGCCTCCCGGCTGCACGGTCTTCGAGATCGACCGGGAGCGCGTGCTGGCGTTCAAGCACGGGGTCCTCGACGGACTGTCGGCGGCCCCGAGGACGACGCGGGTGCCGGTGCCGATGGACCTCCGTGCAGACTGGGCCGCGGCACTGCTCGCCGCGGGCTTCGACCCGGCCGTCCCCAGCGCCTGGCTCGCCGAGGGGCTGCTGTTCTACCTGCCCGCGACCGCCGAGACCGCACTCGTCGACACCGTGGACCGGCTGGCCGCCCCGGGCAGCGCGCTGGCGTACGAGGTCAAGCTCGACGAGGACCTGTGGGCGTACCGGCACGCACCGCTGTACACGTCGACGACCCGGCAGACCGGCATCGACCTGCTCACCCTGTTCGTCACGGAACCGCGGCCCGACTCCGCCGGTCGTCTCGTCGGCCGGGGCTGGTCCACGACGGTCCGCACCCCCTTCGACTTCAGCCGCCGGCTCGGCCGCGGCCCGCTGCCCGAGCCGGACGACCCCTTGGCGGGCAACCGGTGGGTGTTCGCGGACAAGCCGCGGCGGTGATCCCGCCGCGGCCGTCCCCGCCGTGGTCCGCGGTCACCCCGCGGACCGCGGTGCGGCCTCCTCCCGGGCCCGCTCCAGCAGGGCGAGGAGCGCGGCGGTGTCCTGCGCTCCCTCCAACGAGAGCCGACCGTCGACGACGAGGGTCGGCACCGAACGGATTCCCCTGGTCCGCGCCGTGCCGAGGTCAGCCGTCACCTCGGCCGTACCCCCGGTGCCCGCCAGCACCTCCAGGACCCGGTCGGGGTCGAGGTCGGGCGCGGCCACCGCGGCGAGCACCTCGGGGCGGGTGAGGTCGCGGCCTTCGGAGAAGTAGGCGGCGTACAGGCGCTCCTTCACCTCCGTCTGCTTCCCCTCGGTCCCGGCCAGCCACAGCACCCGGTGGGCGTCGAAGGTGTTGCCGATCAGCGCACGACCGAAGTCCATCGCGATGCCCTCCTCCGCCGCCACCCGCGCGGTGTGGGCGAGCACGGCGTCGGCCCGCGGGCCCAGCCGTTCGGCGAGGTGCTCGCGCGCCGGGGTGCCGGGGCGCGGCGCCGCGGGGTCGAGCTGGAACGCCCGGTGGACCAGGTGCACCTCGTCCGCGTGCGGGAAGGCGTCCAGCGCCCGGTCCAGGCGCCGCTTGCCGATGTAGCACCAGGGGCAGACGAGGTCGGCGTGGACCTCGACGGTGATCGTCCTGCCGCTCGGCCTCACCGGTCGAGCCCGAAGGTCTCGGCGAACCGGCCGACCATCAGGTCCGCCCCCTTGTACTGGGCGGTGGTCTCGGGTCCCAGCAGTTCCCCGCCGGGCATTTCGGTCGCACCCCCGGTCGGGCCGAGCGGCAGGAGCAGCAGCGGCGGGCCCGGGGCGTAGCGGGTCAGTTCCGTGCCGCCCCCGATCAGGGAGGTGATGTTCTCCGCGATCACCTCGGCGTGCCGCACGGCGGCGCCGGCCCGCTTGGGCTCTGCCACGTCGGTGATGTCCCCCAGGGCGAAGACCGTGCGCTGGCCCTTCACCTGGAGCGTGGGCGTCACCTCGATCTGGCCGCCGGAGCGCCGGGCGCCGGCGAGCGCACCGGCGAGGTACCCGGTGGCCGGGGTCACCCCGTGGGTCCGGAACCAGGTCTGGGCGGTCACCTCGACCCCCGCCCTGGTGGTGACGGTGAACGCCCGCGCCGTACCGGCCTCGGTCGGCGGCTCCTGGGCCAGCGAGTCCCCGAGCAGCAGCTCGACCCCGAGGTCGGCCAGCTGGCGCAGGATCTCCTTGCGGAACGGCTCGGAGTAGCCGCTGAGGATCTCCGGTGCCGGATCGACGAGGACGACCTCCTTCCGCGGCCACTTGGCCTTGATCTCCCCGGCGAACTCCAGGCCCACCGGCCCCGCCCCGAGGAGGAGCACGCGGTCCGCCTCCGCGAGCTGTCCGCGGGTGGCGCCGAACCGCTCCAGGGTGGCGGAGGAGTCGTCCAGGTCGCTCTTGGCCGGGAAGGGGTAGCCGGAGCCGGTGGCCAGCACCAGGTAATCGGCGTCCAGGGTGGCGCCGGAGGCGAGGGCGACGCTCCCGGGCTCCGCGCGCACGGCGCGGTCGCGCACCACGCGGCCCCTGGTCAGCAACTTGTCGTACGGCAGGAAGATCCGCGGGGCGAAGTCGGCGTCGACCGCGGCACGCAGGGCGCCGACGTTGTGCAGGAAGGCGTCCTTGGGCTCGACGAGGGTCACGTCGGCGACGCCGTCCAGGGCCTTGGCCGCGGCGCTGCCGCCGTATCCGCCGCCGATGATCACGACTCTGGGGGGCATGGTGTCTCCAGTCACGGGTGCGAGGGGCTCGGTCGGAGGGTGCGTGTGCAGGTCGCCAGGAGGGGGCGAGACCCCGCGGGGCCGGAACCCTCCCGATGACACCGAGAAAACTGTACAGCCGTTGAAATTTATTCCGGAGGGTGCCTCCGTTGAAGGGGTGCCGGACGACGGACCCCCTCCCGGAGACACGGAGACACGGAGACACGCGCCGGGCCCCGCCGGGCCGACCGGCGCGGCACGACGGCCGCACCCGGTCGGTCCGGCGGCACCGGCTCAACGCCGCGAGCTCACCACGACCGCCGGACCGGCCGGATCGGCGTCCGCGCCCGGGAGCTTGCCCGCCACGTCGAGGCTCCGCCCGCGCGCGGAGATGTCCACCGCCGCGAACTCCGCGCCCCCGGCCACGTGCAGGCCCAGAGACGTCCATGACGCACCGGTGCGCTGCCACACCACCGGAGCCACCGCGCCCCGGCCCTCGGCCAGGACCACCGGTTCGCCGCCGCTGACGGCCACCGACCGCAGCGGGGTCACCCCCTGCGGCAGCGGCACCTCCCGCCACTTCCCGCCGCGCAGTTCCACCACCAGACCGCGCGCCGGCGCCCCCGCGGCCTTGGCCCGGCCGACCGCCCACACCCGCCCGTCCGGCCCGGCCGCCACTCCGTTCAACCGGACCCGCTCCGTACCGAGGTCGGGTGCGGGGGCCATGCGCCACCCGGTGCCGTCGTAGTGCAACAGGACGGGCCTGGACCAGGCGTCGTTGAACGCCTCGCCCACGGCCCACACGTCGTCGTGGGCGAGTGCGGCCACGCCGGACAGGCTCCAGTTGCCGCCCGGCCCCTCACCGACGTCCGGCAGTGCGGCGGGCGTCCACCGCCGCCCGTCCCAGTGCTGGAGCTCGCCCACGGCCTTGACCATGTACTCCGGGTCGGGCACGGCGGACCAGCCCGCGGCCCAGGCGTCCCCGGCGCCCCGGACGTCGACGGAGAGGAACCCGGCGGTCATGGTCTGCGCCGGCACGGGCGCCGTCGCGGTCCGCCAGCTCCTGCCGTCCCACCGTTGGGTGACGATCCCGCGGGCCTGTTCCGCGTAGTCGCCGACGACCAGCGCATGGCGCGGCGAGGAGGCGTCGACGTCGTTGAAACGGACGTCGTACGACGCGGGCAGCGCGGCGGTCGGCAGCGCCTGCCACCCGCCCCCCTCGCGGGCGTCGCGCTCCCAGAGCGTCGGGACGGTGCGGAAGAACCCCTCGCTCCCGCGCTCGAAGCGGATGCCCGCCGCCCAGGTGGTGTGGGGCGCGGGACGGGTGACGGCGAAGGCGTGCGCGTCGGACCCCGCCCCGGTCACCTCCGACATCGTCCACGCCCCGCGCGCCCGGGGGTCGGAGGGCGACGACGGCGGGAGGGCGTACGCCGCCGTGGCCGACGCCACCACGGCCACGGCCGTGCCGAGGACGAGTGCGGTGCGGCGGAAGCCGGTGGGAGTGGAAGCGGTCATGCTCGGGCCTTTCGGAGGACGTTCGGTGGTGCGACGCACCCGGGCCCGCCGACCCGGCCCGGGACGGCCCGCCCGGCCCCGCGGTTCCCCGGGGCGACCGGACGTGCCGCGTCACCCGTTGCTGTCCGCTGACGATCACGGGTTCCCGAAGTCCCGGCACCCGTCCTCCGCGTCCGCCGCCGTCCTTCCCGTCCGTCTCCGAGGCCCGCCGGTGGCGGCCCGGCGCAGGGGGCTGGCCGGTGCGGAGCGCACCCGTCGCCGTCGCCACCACCACAGGGCCAGGGCGACCAGCGGCACCGGGAACAGACGGATCGCCCAGGTCCCCGGCGACACGGCGCCCCGCGCCGCGCCGAACCCGTCCGCCGCCTGCCGGGGGGTGGGGGCGCCGAGCCAGACCACCTCGTCCGGACCGCCGGGGGAGGGGGCGTGCAGGGAGCCGGCCACCCGAGCGGGCAGGGCGTCGAAGTCCGCGTCGAACGCGTCGCTGGAGAGCCTGCGTAGGGGCACGCTGGTGAGGTCCACCCCGCCGTAGGTGTACCGCTGGACACGGGTGGTGCCCCCGCTGGTGGTCCGGTCGGTGACCTCGTACTCGCCCTCCGTGTACGAGACCACGAACTCGTCGAAGACCTCGCGCGGCTCCCAACCGTCCGTCAGGCGCCACTCGGTGACGTCTCCGGAGTCCACCAGCGCGCCGTACGTGGTGTCCCCGCCCGCGCTCAGCTCGCGGTACCACTCCGCGGCCACCCGGGCGAGGTGGACCCGGCGCAGGGCCGCGTACTCGGGGGCGGTGTTGACGGCCTTCCTGAGCCGGGGTAGGACCAGGGTGCGTTCCAGGTGCTCGTAGCGGGCCTCGGCGGCCGGGTCCTGCCCGGGGCAGTCGGGAACGCCCGCGGTCCTCCCGGCGGACGTCACCTGCTCCGTCTCCATCTTCACGTCGAGGGGGGCGTCCAGGATGTACAGGGCTTCGCCGTCCTGGTGGATCGAGGCCGGCCCGGGAACGATCCAGTTGCGGGACGACACGCAACCCTCTTGGACGCCCTGCCAGTACCGCTTGCCGAGCGCGGTGCGCGGATGGATGATTTCGCCCACCGTCCGCTTCATCCGCAGGTCGGCCTCCAACAGGACGCGCCCGGCGTCCGTGCGGCCCAGTCGCTCCTCCACGATGCGATCCGGTTGATGCGGGTGGAGGTTCACCCAGAGGTCCCGCCGGGGGAGGGAGAGCCAGACGAAGAAGGCGTCCGAGGACTGTTGGGCCGCGTCCATCCCGGTGTCCGGACGCAGGTCGCCGTGGACGGGGTCGCGGTCGGTGCGGAACGCGTACTGGAGCCCGCTGCCGTCTCCGGGGTCCGACAGGTAGCGCAGTTCGACGCTGGAGAAGTCGATCCCGCCCGTTTTCGCAACCGGTTCCGTCAGGGCCTTGACCAGACCGCTTTCGGTCGCTCCGGAGTCCGTACCGCAGCCGTCCCCCCGGGAACCGGGGCGTGCGGTGAGCGCCAGTCGCAGACCGAGGTTCCGCTTGCCGCAGGAGCCGCCTCCGCTCACCCGGAGCAGGTGCTTCGCCTTCTTGACCGTCGCGTTCGCCCGCCGGGCCTTCGCGTACTTCCGCTTGCGGTTGGCCTTCTTGAGGGCGGCCAGCTGATCCTTCTCCCCGGCCACCTCCCGCTGGAAGGCCGGGTCCCGGGTCGCGGCGTTCGACGCCTCGTCGAGGAGGTTCTTGAACTGTTGCCGGTACCCCTTCTCCCGGTAGACCGGCCCGTGGAACACGTCGGTGTGCGGAGGCACCGCAGGAGTGCACTTGCCCTTGCACGGCGAGAGGTCGGCGTAGAGGGCGAAGAGGCGGGAGGTCGGGACCCGGAGCTCCAACATGTCCTTCAGCACGCGTTGCTCCGCGTGGTCTCCCTGGAAGACGATCTCGTCGCCGCGGAAGACGGACCGGTCGTTGCTGCGCTTGACGACCAGGAAGCGTTCGATCCCGGGCCGCTCGTCCATGCGGAGTTGACGGTGGAGTTCCGGGTCGCCCTCCTTGAGCTCGGCGACGTCGACCACCTGGTGCCCGGACGTCAGCAGGTCGTCCCGACCCGTGATGTCCACGAACCCGAGGGCCATCACCCTTCCCGAGTGCTGGGAACCGGACAGGTTCCTGGCCCACCGGGCGACATGGGCCATCCGTCCGATCGGGTTCCGGTGCAGGTCCTCGACCCGGGACCAACCCGCGCCGCCCGGCGCCGCCTCCCGGGACAGGGCGGGCGAGGTCGGCGCCGTCAGGAGCGTGAGCAGGAGGACGGTCAGCATCCCCGGCAGAGCGGCCCGGGCGCGGCTCACCGTTCGTCCCCGGCCTCGTCCGACGTCTCCGGGTCGAAGACGCGGTCGATCAACCGGAGGTCCGCGGACCGGGAGTCCGACCCGACCAGGGCGCGGGCGACCCGGAGCCCGACGGCGACCACGACCGCCCCCCACACCGCCGCGGAGGCTCCGCCGGCGACCGCCTCGGAGCACTCGCCGATCCACAGGGGCATGCCGCCGTGGTACGTGGGGGCCGCGCACATCGCCGAGGCGGTCGCGGGCGCGCCGAGCACCTGGGCCGCGGTGGCGAGTGCCAGGACGGACAGCCGTACGGCACGGGAACCGGTCATGACGACGCCTTCCGAGCGGTGGGTGCGGGGTCGGGAGAGCCCTTGAACGCGTGGACCCGGGCGCGGAGGCGTTCTTCGGACGGGACGGCGGAGTCGACGCCCGGACGCTGACGGTGCCAGCGCTGGACCGCGAGGTCGAGCTGCGCCTGTTGGAACCGCTGGAGGTGGCGCAGCCCGGCGATGCCGTCACGGCGCCACACCAGCAACTCCAGGAGGAGGCGACGGCGCGGGGAGAGCAACAGCGCCACCTCCGGTCCGGTCACGGCGCCGTGACCGGTGGCGGCCTCGGCCGCCAGGGCACGGGCGGTTCCCGCGGCCTGGGCCCGCAGACCGCGGTGCAGGACCAGCACGCACGCGGCCACGAACGCCCCCGAGGTGATGAGAGTCATCACCGGAACGCCGATCAGCAGCCCGAGGACGTCGTTCGGGTACCAGTCCGCCCTGAGTCCGTCGAGGCGCATCAGCACCACGTCCGTCTCGGCGTGCCCGCCGACCGCGGCGGCCAGCCCGCCGCCGACTGCCAGCAGCCGGTCCCGGCGGCCCGCCAGCCAGCGCGCCGCCCCGATCCCGGCGCCCGCGAGCGCGGTGAACGCCGCGTGCACGGTCAGCAGCCCGACCACCTGACGGTCCCAGAACTGGGTGGGGTGGTGGTCCGGGGAGACGAGGCCCAGGTAGTGGACCGTCTCCGTGAGGTTGAACCCCAGCCCGACCGCCGCTCCGAGGACCGCTCCGGAGACCACGCCGTCGATGTGACGACGGAAGAGCAGGAAGAGGACGGCCACACCCGCCGCCTTGCCCAGTTCCGTCATCACGGCCGTGCCGAGGGGGAACAGGGTGTAGAGCGTGCGCACGCCGTCCAGGGGGTGCTCCGGGACGGTGGACGTGAAGTGGCCCGGCACGGTGCGCTGGAGCCATGTGATCATCACCAGGCCGAAGCCGCCCCCGACCAGCGCGCCCCATCCGAACCCTGCCAGCAGCAGCCGGCCGGGCATCCGCCGGTAGAGCTGGACGCGGTGGACGAGGAACAGCGCCGCCGCGGTGCCGGGCAGGCAGAGCAGGACCTGCGGCAGTCGGTCGGCCACCGCGGCCAACGGCATGATCGAGAAGGGCAGCAGCAGGGCGCCGAGGATGCCGAACCCGCAGGCCCTGAAGGCCCGTTCGGGGAGCGGGGCGGCGTGGGACCGGGCGAGCAGCAGACCGAGACCGAGCAGGAGGGCAAGGCCCCAGCCGGCCGGTACCAGCACTCGGGTCAGCCGGAACGGCAGGGGCTCGGGCAGGAGGAACAGCTTCAACCAGGGTGAGTGCGCGGTGGGTTCGGGCGCGGCCCAGAAGAGGACCTGCCCGGCCGCGTACACCAGGGACAGCCCCAGGGCCACGGCGATCGCCGCGGCCAGCCCGTCCCGGGCCGGGCGCGGGGGTCGTTCGCCGTGCGGGGGAGACGGAGAACGGGCTTCGGACGTGGTGGTCACGGCGCACCGCCGATGTTCGGGAAGTCGGACGGACCGGGGAAGGAGGTGGGCAGGTTCGGCACCCCGGTCGGCAGCGGGGCGGGCCGGGGGGCGTCGGGGCGCCCGGTCGGCGGTGCGCCCGGCAGGACCGCTTCGGTGGGGAGGGGCGGAACGTCGGTGGGGAACGGCAACGCCGGGGTTCCGGAGAGCCCGAGGACGACCGCCACGGCGGCAGCCGTGACCCCGACCGCCCCCACGGCGGCCATCAACGGCACATGGGTCTCCTCCGGGGGCGCGTGCTCCCCCGCCCGTTCGTCGTTCGCCGGCCGGTCGGCCGAGCCGTTCCGTTCTGCGGCAGCTGTCATGGTCGCCCTTCGACGTCGGTTCGTGGTGCCGTCGGTCCCGGCGCGGGGACCGGCCTGGTGCCGGCTCGGCCCGCGCCCAGGACGTCCGTCGACCCGGAGACGAGCCGTTCCAGCAGGTCCTCGGCGCGGCTCGGGCCGGTGATCCGGTCGATCCGCCGTGTCGCCTCGGTCTTGAAGTCCAGGTGCAGGAAACCGTGCCGGTCCAGGGTCGCGTCGACGGCCTTCCGCAGCGCGGCCCCCGACACCGTGCAGGCGCCGCGGACGGTGGCACCGGGGCGGGCGGCCGGCAACCTGACGGTGCACGAACCGAGTTCCTCGTGGACGAGGTTGTCCAGCAGGAGGCGACCGCCGTCCATCCGCTTCGCACCGGTCAACGCGAGCCGGTACGAGGCGGTCACCGACTCCTTGGGCATGCGGTTCGTCAGGGCGACGGTCACGACGACGGTGTGGCAGCGCACGCCGCACTCCTCGTCGGTGGTGTCCGACAGCTGCGCGGCGGTCGGAGTGGTGCTGACCGGCACCGTGGCCGGGAGGGCGCGGAGCGCGGAGCGCATGCCCGCGTAGCCGGCCCGCGCGCTCGCCGTGTCCCCGGCGCGCACCGTCAGAGCCGCGGCAGCCGCGTCCGACATCGTCTCGTGGGGCCCCGCCTGGCTGTCGTGCCGGAAGCCGAGCCCCGAGTAGCCGAGCAGCCGGTGCGGGGCGTCCGCCGAGAGCCAGTAGGTGCCGCCCCTGGTGGTGCCGTCGCCGCGGACGGGCACCGCCACCGCGTCGGCGGGAACCCCGGCCGGGCGCCGGAACCGCCCCGCCGCCGAGGAGGGCATCGGCGACGGACCGGTGGTGTCCTTCCCGGGGCCGCTCGCCTTCGAGGGGGCCAGGGCCGCGCCGAGGGCCGCGGGTGCGAGTCGGTCCAGTCGCAGCCCGAGCAGCTCGTGCGACCCGTCCGGCCGGCGGACCTCCCGCCAACGTCCGGCGTCCGTACCGGGGTTCTCGACGCCCATCGTGTGCAGCATCGCCCGGTCGGCCTTGGTGAACAGCGTGGTGCCCGAGACCAGCATCACCCGTGCGGTACGTCCGTTGGCGGACATCGTGCCGAACACGTCGCCGTTGCCGAGGGAACGGAGTTCGGCCGTGACGGTGCTCGACGGGTCGTCGGCCGTCGTGCCGTCCGGGTTGCGGTGGTACTGCCGCCACGACCCCGACCAGTCGAGGGCCGCCGCCCCTGCGACCACGGCGCCGACCGCCGCCAGCGAAGGGCGCGCAGGGGAGCGGTCGTCGTCGGCACCGGGTCCCGAGCACGCGGGGAGGAGGAGCAGGGTGGCGAGGGCGAGGGGGCCGGAGGCCCGGGCCGCACGGCTTCGGGCACGGGGCCCCGGTGCGGTGTCGATGCCCATGTGTGCTCCCCGCCCTCCGGTTCCGCCCCGTGCCGGGCACCCGCCCGGGGTGCACGGTGGTCGGGGTCGTTTCCGTTCACCGGATCGATGACCTCGACGTGGAGAACGCCGCGGGCCGCACGGAGTCACGCTTCCGGGGCAGATGACCGCGTGGCCCGGGCTGCGGGCGGGACCCGCCCGCGGTGACGTGCCGGGGAAACACCCTCGTCCGGGGGAGAGTTGCCGGCATTCGCTGACAGCCCCGTGCCCGCGGAACTAACGTCTGGCACATGCCGACGGCGAGGCGATCGAGGTGGGGATGAGGGGCGCGGAGAAGCGGCTGACCGTGTTGGAGGCGCTCCACGAGCGCGAGCCGGGAACACGACAGGGCTGGGTGGTGGACGGGGACTTACCCGCCGGATTCCGCAAGAGCGCGGAATCCGTCGCGCGCGACGGACTGGTGGAGTGGGCGGACGGTGCGACCCGGAGCCTGCTCTCCGCCCGTGGGGGCCGCCCCGTGGCCTGGGCGGTGCGGATCACCGCATTGGGCCGTGACGTGCGCCGTTACGCGGGCGCCGCCGCCCCGGGACAAGCGGGCCCGGGGCGGGGGGAGCGGCTCGTGAAGCTGCGTCCGGCCCAGATGGAGGCGCTCCGCGTCGCCGTCGGGGTGGCCGACGAACTCGCCAGGAAGCCGGCCCCGGGATTCCTGGAGCGGGTGCGCACCGCGGACTTCGACCCCGTGGCCAACCGCTGGTGCATGTATCTGACGCTGCGTCACATCGACTCGGTGGCCTACGTGTTCTACCTCCGCGGCCTCTGCGGATCGGCGTCCGAAGCCAACCACTTCGCCCGTGACTACGGGGTGATCTACCGGATCGAGTCCGAATCGGGGGTGCCGACCCTGATGTCCGTCCCCGGGCTGCGGCCGGTCCGCGCCGTGCGCGCGAGGTGATGCGGCGCCGGCGGGCGCACTCCTCCGGGCCCCACAAGGAGAGCAGGACGACGCCGTGGCGGCGTTCGACGTGCCGCCGCCCGGCGTTCGCCCCGGGCGCCGACACCCGGGGCGAACGCCTCCGCTGAGCGGGGTCCACCACCGCTCAGGCGGCTCTACCTTCTTGATCGGGTTGATCGAGCCATTCGTAGGGTTGGGTCACCCAGGGGCGCTGGGTGTGGCTATCAGGCGGCTGCCGTCTCGTGGCTGTGCACGCTTCGCCGCCCGGCACCCCACGACGACTCGGCCGCCGATTAGGAAATGCGAACATGTCGCTGAGTAGAGCAATGCCGGCGAGGTCGTCCGTGGTACGAACGGAACGAACGAGCACGCCAGGAGCATGATGAGCCGGATATGGGCGGGGATCGACAGCGGCAAGGGCCACCATCACGGGCTCGCGCTGGACGCAGACGGCAAGAAACTGCTGTCGCGGCGGGTCGCCAACGATGAGCCCGAGCTGCTGAAGCTGATCGGCGATGTCCTGGACCTGGCCGACGGCCGTGAGGTCACCTGGGCCATCGACATGACCGGCGGCGAGCCCGCGCTGCTGCTGGCCCTGCTGGTCAACCACGGTCAGGAGGTCCTCTACATCCCCGGCCGCCTGGTCAACCGGGCCTCGGACGGCTACCGCGGCGAGGGCAAGACCGACGCCCGCGACGCCTACGTGATCGCAGACCAGGCCCGGATGCGCCGCGACCTGCGGCCCATCCGCCCCGGCGACGAAGCGGCCATCGAGCTGAAGCTGCTGACCGGACGCCGGTCCGACCTGGTCGAGGACCGCACCCGCTCGGTCAACCGCCTGCGTTCCACTCTGATGAGCATGTTCCCGGCCCTGGAACGGGTCCTGGATGTCACCAACACCGGCCCACTCCGACTGCTGACCGGCTACCAGACCCCGGCCGCGATCCGTCGCGCCGGCGTCGCCCGGCTGACGAAGTGGCTGGCCAACCGCAAGGTCCGCAACGCCAGAGCGCTGGCCGAGACGGTGGTCGAGGCCGCCGAGCGCCAGCACACCGCGATCCCCGGGGAGAAGGCCACCGCAAAGCTGGTCCACACCCTGGCCGAGGAGGTGATGGCCCTCAACGAGCAGATCGCAGAGATGGACAAGCTCATCGAGGGCCGGTTTCGCGAGCACGACCTCGCCGACATCGTCCTGAGCGTCCCCGGCATCGGGCCCGTGCTGGGCGCCGAGTTCCTGGCCGCCGTCGGCGGCGGCCTGGACGAGTTCGACTCCCCGGACGCCCTGGCGGCCTTCGCCGGCGTCGCCCCCGCACCGCGCGACTCGGGCAAGGTCAGCGGCAATCTCCACCGGCCGGTCACCTACCATCGAAGGCTCCAGCGCGTCTTCTACACCTCGGCGCTGGTCAGCGTCCGATGCGACCCGAACTCGCGGAAGTTCTACGACCGCAAACGCGCTGAGGGGAAGAAGCACGTCCAGGCCGTGCTCGCCCTGGCCCGCCGACGCGTCAACGTCATCTGGGCCCTGATCCGCGACCGACGGGGCTACGAAGTCACGCCTCCAGTGACCACAACCGCTTGACAACAGCATTAGGAAGCGTGGGGGCCCACGTCGGCGGCGGTCAGCGGGGAGCGGAGCGGCGCCGCCGTCGTGTACTGGTCCGAGCCGATGTCACGGCTGCCGCCCCGCGGATGGCCGTCGAGGTCGTCGGTCACCGGGTGGGTCGTCGGCACGGCGGCGCCGATGGCCGGGCTGCCCGACGACAGGCGGTGCACCCCGTCGGCCCCCTGCCGGAGGCGGGGGTCGGCGCGGACGTACCCGCCCGGGGGGACGGTGCCGTCGGCAGCCCCGCCCCACAGCAGGTTGCCCTGCCAGGTGAAGCCGGTGTTCTGCCGCAGCGCGACCAGGCTGCCCGCGTCGGCGACCAGGATGTTGTTGCTGAGGACCACGTCCCGGGGCTCGTGGGCGCGGTCCTCGCCCACCAGGGTGCGGGCGTTGCGGACCAGGGTGTTGTGGGTGATCAGCGCCCGTTCGCAGGCGTCGTTGCCCCGCTGCTGCGCCGGGGGCTCGCCGGGGAGGTGGTCGCGGACCGTGCCGCTGCCGATCACCAGAGCGCGCCCGGACAGCCCGGTCAGGTGGTTGTTGAAGACCTTGTGGTCGTTCCCGTAGAGGCGGATGCCCTCGACGCCGCCCACAAGGTGGTTGCCGTGCACGAGGGTGCCGTTGCCGTGGCGCAGCACGATGCCCCCGGCGCAGTCGCGGAGGGTGTTGTGGCGGACGGTGTTCCGGGAGGACTTCACCGAGATGGCCTCGGGGTCCCCGTTGCACTGTTCGAAGAGGTTGTACTCCACCAAGGCCCCGGCGTCGTCGAGCGCCCGGTGGCTGGCACCCAGCCGGATCGCCTCGCCGCCGTTGGTCCCGGGGTAGGTGTGGCGGGCGAAGTGGTTGCGGAGCACGGTGAGGCCCCGGGCCATCGTCTCCCGGTTCGGGTCGGTGGGGGCGTCGGGGCCGTCCGCGACGAGGAACACGCCCTGGGTGGTGCGGTCGTGGAAGTGGTTGCGGTCGACCTTGACCCCGTTCGCCTTCACCACGACCCAGTCGACGCCGGCGAGGTCGGCGAACATGAAGTCGTTGCGGGTGAGCCGGATGTCGGAGCAGTCCGCCGGGATCACCAGCGTCTGGCGCTGGCGGAAGGCGAAGCCGCTGACGGTGACGGAGTCGGAGTTGCTGAGGACGAAGCTCCGGTCGCCCCGGAGCACGGCCCCGCCCCGGCTCTGGGACACGATGGTGAGGTGCGTGCCGGCACCCCGCTTGCCCGAGATCCGGATGCCTCCGGCGGGCACGTCGTAGGTGCCGTCGGCCAGGACGATCCGGTCGCCGGGTGCGGCGCGGTCGATCTCCCGCTGGAGGTCGGCGAGGGAACTGACGGTCACCGTGGCGGCCGCGGCGCCGGTGGTCAGGGCGGTGACGGTGCCGGTGGCGAAGGCCGCGCCGAGCAGGGTGCCGGTGAGGAAGGTTCGTCGCTGCATGATGCCTCTCGTGCCTGGGGAGCCCGTGGTCTCCCGGTGGACGGGTCCGTGGTCGGAGCCCGCCACGAGGGAGGAGGGGGCGGCGACGGTTCCCGTTCCCTCGACGGGCCGTCGGTTCTCCCGCACTCCGGGCCGCCCCCGGCGGTGCCCGCCCGGGCCGGGGCGGTCGGCCGGGTGTGGGAGGGCGGTCCTCGGTGCGGGCGCCGGTTGGCCGGGTCTTCCGCCTCCCGGCGGGTGGTGTTCCGGCTGCCCGGCTCGCGTTGCCGTGACAGCGGACAGGGGGGTCCGGAGGCTGTCCGGCGAGCACGTTCCCTGCTCGCCGGAGAGCCGCCCCCTCCTGGAGGACCCGCATGGCGAACGACCCCCCCACCACCCGGGGCGGCCCCCCGGCCGGCTCCCGTGGTGCTTCCGGTGTGCTGACGGCCACCTGCGTCTCCGCCTTCGTGGTGAACGCGAACACGTCCGCGGTGAGCATCCTCCTGCCGGCGATCAGCGAGGACACCGGTGCCTCCCTGGCCACCCTCCAGTGGGCGGTGACCGGCTATTCGCTGGTCGGCGCGGCGGTCATCGTCACCTCGGGCGCCCTCGGGGACATCTTCGGCCGCCGCCGGATCTTCCTCGGCGGTCTGCTGCTCTTCGTCGCCTCGTGCGTCCTGATCGCCCTGGGCGACGGCGCCGGGACGGTGATCGCCGGCCGGGCGATCCAGGGCGCGGCCGGCTCGACGCTGCTGGCCTGCGGGCTCAGCCTGCTGTCCGCGGGTTCCTCGGGCGACGCCCAGATGCGTTCGGTGGCGCTGTGGGGAGCGGCTTCGGCGGCCGGAGCCGCGGCCGGGCCCCTGCTGGGCGGCGCGCTCGTGGACGTCACGGGTTGGCAGGGGCTGTTCTGGCTCGACGCGGTGATCGCCGCGCTCTGCGTGCCGTTGACCCTGCGGACGGTGCCGGAGTCCCGTGACCCGGCGCGGGCCCGCTCCGTCGACCTGGCGGGGACGGTGCTGATCGCCGCTGTGCTCGTGCCGTTCGTCTTCGGAGTGACCGAGGGCGCCGACTGGGGCTGGCTCAGTGCGCCGACCCTGTCGTGCTTCGTGGTGTCGGCGGTGGCGGTCGTCGGTTTCGTCCTGGCGGAGCAGCGCGTACGGGCTCCGCTGGTCGACCTGGCCCTGCTGAGGAACACGTACCTGGTCGGTTCGACCGTCGCGATCCTGGTGGTGGCGGGCTGCATCAACGCGCTGATGTACGTGTGCAGCCTGTACTTCCAGAACCCGGACGGCCTGGGCATGACGCCCTTGCAGGCGGGGGTGGCCACACTGCCCGCCGCGGCCGGGATCGTGGTGACCGCGCCGCTGGTCACCCGGTTCGTCGACCGGATCGGGGCCCGTCGCGTGATCGCCGGAGGGTTCGGGATCGCGACCGCCGCCTTCGCCGCGTTCGCCTTCGTCGAGGCGTCCTGGGGGTACGCCGCGTTCGTGGGTCCGATGATCGTGCTCGCCGTCGGGCTGGGGCTGGCGAACGGCCCTTCCTCCTCCGTCGCCACCGCCTGCGTCACCGAGGAGCAGGTCGGCGCGGCGTCCGGGATCTCCAACATGGGCCGCTACGTCGGTGCGGCCGTCCTCACCGCCGTGACCGCCGCCCTGTTCAGCGCGGTGTACACCCGCCACCACACGAGCGGCACCGCGGTCGCGGACGCCCTCGCGGCGGGCTTCTCCCGGGCGGCGGTGGGGCTCGGCCTCTTCTGCGCCTTCGGCATCGCCCTGGCCCTCCTGGTCGGCCGGATCCGCCCCACCGGACCGCCCACCGCCGCGCACTACGCCGCGGCGGCCGCCGCCGGCTCGCACACCGTCCCCACGAGGCCCACCGCGGCGGCGCCCCGCTGAGGGGCGCCGCCGGGGCGCCCTCTTTGGATCTTCGGCGCCGAAACCCTTCCCACATACCCCTGGGGGGTATATAGTGGTGATCGTTCCGAACGGAAGACGCCGGTAGGCGCAGCGCACCGAGGAGACATCATGGAGAACCACGCCGGACACGCCCAGGCCCACCACGGCGGCCACCACGGTCACGGCGCCGCCCGGCCGGGCGGACTGTCCGTCTCCGAACACGGGTACACCCTGGAACTCGACGCGACGATCCGGACCGCCGGTGTGCAGCGGATCGCCTTCCGGGTGCTCGGCCCCGACGCCCGCCCGGTGACCTCGTTCGTGGCCGAGCACGAGAAGGAACTGCACCTCATCGCCGTTCGCCGGGACACCGCCGGCTTCCAGCACGTGCACCCGGTGCGGGACGCGGAGGGCACCTGGAGCGTCGAGCTGGCCCTGGAACCGGGGGACTGGAGGATCTTCGCCGACATCCACCCGGCCGGACACGACGGGACCCTCACCCTGGGGGCCGACCTCGCGGTCGCCGGACCGTACGACCCCCGGCCGCTGCCCGAGGCCGTCCGCACCGCGCGGACCGGGGAGTACACCGTCACGCTCGACGGCGAGCTGCTGCCCGGCGAGGCGCGCGCACTGACCCTCACCGTCCGTCGCGACGACCGCCCGGTCACCGACCTCCAGCCCTACCTGGCCGCGTACGGGCACCTGGTGGCCCTGCGCGTCGGAGACCTGGGCTACCTCCACGTCCACCCGGAGGGCGCACCCGGCGACGGCACCACCGCACCGGGCCCGGAGATCGCCTTCGTGGCGGTCGCGCCCTCGGCCGGCACCTACCGCCTGTTCCTGGACTTCCAGCACGAGGGCGTCGTCCGGACGGCCGAGTTCACGGTGCCGACCGGCACGGCGGCCCCCCACCCGGCCGCGGCCGCCCAGGCGGCGCCCGGACACGGCGGCCACCACCACGGCCACGCGCACCACTGACGGCGTGGACGCCACGGAAGGAGGGCCCCCGTGCCCCGTCTGACCCGACTCACGCCCGACACGGCGGTCGGCACCTCGCGCGACCTCCTCGCCGACCTGGTGGCCCGGCACGGCCACACCGGTGACATGGTCGCCACCATGGCGCACTCCCCGGCGGTCCTGAGCGGATATTTCCAGCTCAGCCGGGCCATGGGACGGGCCAAACTCGACCGCGGGACCAGCGAACGGATCTCCATCGCCGTCCAGGCCCGACAGGGCTGTCGACTCTGCCTCGACGCGCACGTCGACGCCGCCCGCGCCCGGGGAGTGGACGAGGAAGAGATCGAGCGGGCCCGCACGGGCACCTCGGCCGATCCCGCGATCGCCGCGATCATCGCCCTCGCCCTCCGGGTCCACCGCGAGCCGACGTCCATCACCGACGAACAGGTCGACGCGCTGCGTGCGCACGGCTACAGCGACCGCGCCATAGCCGATGTCGTCGGCGTCGTCGCACTCAACGTCCTCACCGGCGCCTTCAACCTGCTCGCCGGTCTCACACCGGAGAGCCGCACCGGTGCGTAGGGACACCCCCGCCGCCCGCACCCGCGGGGCACGGACCCCGTCCCGGGGCCGTGCCCCGCCGCATGGACACGGAAGGAACCCGCCATGCGTCTGTTCGCCGTCCGCGACTACCGCCACCTCTTCGGCGCCCAGGTCATCGCCCTGTTCGGCACCGGACTGACCACCGTGGCCCTCGGACTGCTCGCCTACGACCTCGCCGGGACCCGCGCCGGCATGGTCCTCGGCACCGCCCTGACCATCAAGATGGTCATGTACGTGGTCATAGCCCCGCTGGCCGCCGCGTACGTCGACCGCATCTCCCGCAGGACCCTCCTGGTCCTCCTCGACGTCATCCGCGGCGCGGTGGTCCTGGCCCTGCCGCTGGTCACCGAGGTCTGGCAGGTCTACGTCCTGATCGGCCTGCTCCAGGCGGCCTCCGCGGCGTTCACCCCCACCTTCCAGGCCGTCATCCCCGACATCGTCCCCGACGAGGCCGACTACACGCGGGCCCTGTCCGCCTCCCAGGTCGCCTCCACCATGGAGAGCCTGCTCAGCCCCGTCCTGGCCGCCGTCGCCCTGACCTTCCTGAGCTTCGACCGGCTGTTCCTGGGCACCTCCGTCGGTTTCCTCGTCTCCGCCCTGCTGGTCCTGGCGACGCGCATCCCGAACGCCCGACCGGACACCCGCACCGGGGCCCGGGACAGGGTGACGGGAGGCATCAGGACCTTCTTCCGGACACCGCGGCTGCGCGGCGTCATGGCCCTCAACCTGGTGGTCGCCTCCGCCGGCGCGATCGTCGTCGTCAACACCGTCAACCACGTCCGCGACGAGCTCGGCGGCTCGCAGTCCGACGTCGCCTGGTTGCTCGCCGCCTCCGGCACCGGAACCCTGCTGGCCGCCCTCGCCCTGCCCCGGGTGCTCGACCGCATCGCCGCCCGCACCGTCATGCTGACCGGCGCCGGGGTCCTCGTCACCGCCACCGCCGCCGCCGTGACGCTGCGCGCGGCCGGCGCCCTCGGATGGACCGGTACGGCGGTCGTCTGGGCCCTCGTCGGCATCGGCACGGCGCTGGTGATCACACCGACCGGGAAGGTGCTGCGCTCCTCCGTGGCACGGACCGCGATCCCCGGGGCGTTCGCGGCCCAGTTCTCCCTCTCCCACCTGGCCTGGCTGATCACCTACCCCGTCGCGGGGTGGCTCGGCACCACGGCCGGACTCGCCCCCGCCTGGTCCGTCCTCACGGCCCTCGCCGGCGCGGGAGCGGTCGCCGCCCTCCTCCTGTGGCCCCGCCACGAGGGCCCGGCGACCACGGCCCCGGTGACCACCGACCGGTACGGCTCCGCGACGAGGGCCCGGTCCGCGCTGACCAAGGCCGCCTGAGCCGCACGGCGCCCCGATCACGGTCCGGCCGGCAGCACCCGCTGCCGGCCGGACCGCGGCTCGTTCCCGGCCGGGCGGAGGGCCGTTCGGGAGAATCCGAGTTGTGGTTCCCGCCTGACGGCCTGTTACGTTGGTCTGCTTTGCTCCGACCGGAAGGAAAGCGATGGAAGCCCCCGCCCTGCACAGCGAGTTCCTCGACGACGTGCTTCCCCGGATCCGACAGGACGCCCGGGTGGCCGGCGTCGCGATCACCGGGTCGCTCGTGGGGGGCCGCCCCGACGTCTACTCGGACGTCGACCTGGTCCTGGCCGTGGACGACGAGGCGTACGACGCGGTCATGAAGGAACGGCTCGCGCTGATCGGCTCCTGGTCCGCGCTGGTGGCCGGCTTCACCGGGGAACACGTCGGCGAGCCCCGACTGATCGTCACCCTCGTCGGGCCGCCCCTGCTGCACGTCGACTTCAAGTTCGTGCGGGTGTCCGACTTCGCCGAGCGCACGGAGGACCCGGAGGTCCTGTGGGACCGGGACGGCAGCCTGGCCGAGGCCCTCGCCGGCAAGCCCCCCGCGCCTCCCTCCCTCGACCTCCAGTGGTTCGAGGACCGGTTCTGGATCTGGGTGCACTACGGTGCGACCAAGCTCGGCCGCGGCGAACTGTTCGAAACCATCGGCTTCCTCACCTACCTGCGCGAGACCGTGCTCGGCCCCCTGGCCGCCCGGCGCGCGGGAGCGCCTCCCCGCAACGTGCGCCACCTCGAAACCGTCGCCCCCGAGGAGGCGCGCGCCCTCCGGGCGACCCTGTGCGGATACGACCGGCACGAGGCGGCCCGGGCCCTCCTCGCCACGGTCGACCTGTACCGCCGGTGGTCCGACGTCGACGGAGCGGACGTGGCACGTCGCCACCAGGCCGAGGACCTCAGCCTGCGCTACCTCCACGAAGTCATCGCCGGACTCTGAGACCGGGGCGGCGCGGAGGGCCGGGTCGCGCCGGTCCTCCGCGCCTCACCCCTACGTCCGCGCCGCCCCCACCGCACGTTCCGGGGGAGCCTTCGGAGCGAAGGCCGCGGCGACCGCGTGCCGCTGGACGCGCTCCTCGTCCTGCGCGATCCAGCCCGACACCTCGCGCAGGACCCGGAATTCGCGGTCCAGCGTGGTCGCGCAGGTGGTGCGCGCGTCCGTGCTGATGGTCACCGGAACCCCCCGGGCCAGGAGGCCGGCCGCGGGGTGTCCGGCGAGGTCGGGGGCGGCCCCGGTCTGGACGTTGCTCGTCGGGCACATCTCCAGCGCGATGCGCTCGCTCCGCAGGCGGCGCAGCAGCGAGGGGTCGCCCGTGCAGCGCACACCGTGCCCGATGCGCCGGGCGCCGAGGACGTCGATCGCCTCCCAGACGCTCTCGGCACCGGCCGCCTCACCGGCGTGCACGGTGCAGGGGATCCCGGCCCGGTGCATGAGGTCGAAGGCGGGGCGGTGCGGTGCACCGGGGTGGAGCCGCTCGTCCCCCGCGAGGTCAAGCCCGGCCACGGCGTCGCGGTGACGCAGGGCCGCCTCGGCGACGGCCTCGCTCTCCTCGGGGCTCTGGTGGCGCAGACAGCTCAGCAGCAGGGCGGTGCGGACGCCGGTGGCCCTCCGGCCGTCCGCCAGGCCGCGGGCCACCGCCCGCACCGCGTCGTCCAGGCCCATCCCGTGCCGCCCGTGCAACTGCGGGGCGAAGCGGACCTCGCCGTGGACCACACCGTCGAGGGCCCAGTCCTCGACGAGTTCACGGGCGGCACGGGCGAGCGCGTCGGGCGTCTGGAGGACCTTCAGCGGCAGCTCCAGGTGGGTGAGGAAGCGGGTCAGGCTTCCGCACCTGGCGGGGGCGACGGCCAGTTCCTCCACCGACCGGGTGAGCGCGAGGCCCTGCTCGTCGGCGAGTGCGCGGAGGGTCGCCGGGCGGACCGAACCGTCCAGGTGGCAGTGCAACTCGTAGCGGGGACCCGGCGGGATGCGGGGTGCGGGGTTCATGCTGTTCTTCCCGGGGCGGTCGGTGGGGGTCATGCGCGCGGTGCGGGCGCGCACACGTCGAAGAGGAACTGTTTGAACCCGGTCTCGCTGACCCGGCGCACCAGGGTGACGTTGGGCGCCGGAGCCGAACGGCGCCGGTCCACGATCATCTGCCCCCGGGTCTCGTCGCCGACGGCGACGTCGACGTGCACCCGCTCCGCTTCGGTGACGAGGTCGGGCCGCAGGGCGACCGCCATGGCGACCGGGTCCGGCAGGTCGTAGCCGGCGAGCCCGGTGACGTCCCGGGCCCACGCGGCCGCGGTGCGGTTGATCCGGTGGGCGAAGGTCGCCATGGGGGTGCCGGCGCGTTCGAGGCGCAGCTGGTCCTCCGGGGTCATGACGGCGTCCTTGCGCGACACGTCCCAGCCGATCCAGGTGACCTTGTCCGGCGTGGCGGACTGCAACACGACGCGGGCGGCCTCGGGGTCCGCCCAGACGTTGAACTCTGCGGTGGCCGAGATGTTGCCGCACCCGTCCGGTGCTCCGGCCATGCAGTAGACGTGCCGGTAGAGCCGGAACAGCTCGCGGTCGCGCACCAGCGCGGCGGCCACGTTGGTGAGCGGGGCCAGGGTGACCAGCGTCAGCTCACCGGGGCACTGCCGCGGATAGGAGGACAGGGCGTCGACGGCGTGCCCCCGCTCGGGGGCCCGACGGGGGTCCGGCAGACCGATGTCTCCCATCCCGTCCGCGCCGTGCACGTGCTGGGCGGTCGACAGGGCACGCGTCAGGGGACGTTCGCACCCCGGGTAGACCGGGACGTCCCGGGCCCCGGCCGTCTCCAGGGAGATCAGCGCGTTGCGCGTGCCGACGGCCAACGGCACGTTCCCGGCGACGGTCGTCACGGCGCGCACCTCGGCGAGGCCGCCGGCCGCCGCGAGGAGCAGGGCCACGGCGTCGTCGGAACCGGTGTCCGTGTCGATGAGCAACGGGAGCGGGGTCACCACTGGTCCTCCGGAAGGGGGTCGGAGACGTTCCCCGCCGCCCCACCGGCGCGCGAGGAGGTGCGGGGGGAGGGGCCGCGGGGGGCGGTCAGTTCGCCGACGACCGCCTCGGCGACGGCCGCGGCCTGCTCCCGGATCTCCGGGACGGCGGTGCTCCTGGGCAACTCGCCGAGGCGCGGTGCGCCGAGCGTCCACAGCGGTCGCACGGAGCGTCCTTCCGCATCGCGCAACCGCCCCCGGTCGGTGGACACGCCGGTGCCGAGCGGACCGGGCACCGCGCCTCCCGCGTCGAGCAACCCGCGCCACAGCGGATCGGCGGTGTCCCGCCGCAGTGCCTCCGGATCGGTGCAGTCCACCACCCATCCGACGGTGAGCTGCCGTGTCCCGCCCCCGTCGGCCAGGTCCACGGCGACGGTGAGCGAGCCGTCCGGACGGCCGCGGGCGCCCGCGAGCCGCCCCGCGTGGGTCCGCAGGCGCCGCAACCGGCGCATCCGGGAGAGGCCCCGCGCGGTGGCCGGTGGCAGCCGGTACGGGTGCGGGTCCCACGGCGGGTCGCTCCGCCCCGCGGCCCGGTCCTCGGGGCGGGGCCGCGGCAGACGACCGTGGGGCGAGACCGCGTGCACGGTGCGGCCCCGGCGCTCCAGCCGCAGGGCGAGGTCGACGGCGACCGGACCGGTGCCGACCAGCAGCACGTCGTCCGTGCGCCCCGCGCCCAGTGCCGCGTCCAGCGCACCGGGCGACCAGGGGGAGAGCACCAGGCGGTCGGTTCCGCGCAGTACGGTGCGGGCCCAGCCGGCGGACGCCGGACCCGGACCCGTCGCCAGCACCACGCAGTCGGCGTCCACCGGGGGACCCTCCGCCAACTCCAGCCGGGCGCTGTGCCCCGGCCAGTGACAGCCGGTGGCCCGGGTGCGGAGCCTGCGGACCCCGACCGTGCCGTGCGCCGCGATCACGGCCCGGCCGAGGACCTCGGCCAGGTAGGCGCCGTACCGGTACCGTTCGACGAACTCCCCGGCCCCGCCCTGCGGGGAGCCGTGCCGGCACAACCAGCGCACGAAGTGCCCGGGGTCGTCCGGACGGCAGCTCATGGCGTCGGCGGGCAGATGGAGCAGGTGCCGGGGGTCGGCGGTGGCGTAGGCCGTGCCGCGGCCGGCTTCCGGCGCCGGATCGACCAGCACGACGTCGAAGGCGTCCGGGGCGCCGGGGGTGCGACGACGGCGCACCGCCTCCTCGCAGAGCTGGATCGCGACCATGGCGCCGGCCGCGCCCGCTCCGACCACGGCGACCGTCCGGTGCGGTGGCGCCGGCCGTTGGCCCGTCATGGTCCGACCTCCTGTCGATGGCGGATGGGGCCCGGACCCGGCCACCGCGGCTGCACCGGGCGTCGCGGTGGCGGAACGCCGCAGCCGGCGACGGTCGGCCGGTGGGCGGCTCCTTCACGGGCGGGGAGTCACGGGAACGTCGGCGTCCGGTTCCGGGCGGGGACGGTCGCGCTTGCGGACCCGCCCGGGACGCTGATGCTGCGGTCCACCCGGTGGGCGGTCATGGAGATGCCGTCGGCGGACAGCGCCCGAGCGATCTCGGTGTCGCGGTACGAGACCACCCCGGCATCGGTGAGGATCTGCAAGTCCGTGGAGTGCAGGGGGAGTTCCCCGATCCTGACCTGTCGGACCGCTCCGACGTTGTGACCGTCGAATCCGGTGGGCACCCGGTACGCGCGGTCGGCGAGGAACCCGAACAGCATCAGGTGGTAGCTGCCGTGCGCCCAGGTCCCGGTGAACTCGTAGACGGCGAAGGGGGAGCAGGCGGCCACCCGGCAGCCGGTCTCCTCGGCCGTCTCCCGGATGGCCGCCGCTCCGGCGCTCTCGCCCGGATCGATGCCGCCCCCCGGAAGCAACCAGTTGCCCGCGTAGGGCCCCTTCAGCTGGTGCACGAAGGTCATGGTGCCGTCCGGCCCGGGGAGGACCATGAGCGCCACGGGCAGGATCCGGGAGAAGCGATCGGTCACGGTGCGGTGTCCTTCGGGATCTCGGCATCAGTACTCGACGGGGCGGCCCGTGGGCGGGATGACGAGTGCGAGGCCGACCCGCTCGCCCTCGACCCTGCCCTTACGGTAGTAGGGCTCGCGGTGGGTGACGAATCCGTGCGTCGCCAGTGCCTGCCCCACGTCGTGGAGTGCGGGCCCGCAGACGACCAGCTTGGCACGGACGTCGAACCGCATGGCCTCGCGCACGAGTTCGAGACCGGGGTGCTCGGACTCGATGAGGGCGAGGAACTCCCCGCGCGCCGCCAGCGAGTACCGGACGTCCGTGACGGGAAGACCGCGGGCACGCAGATGGGCGTACATGAGGTACTCGTTCTGGAAGCCCATCAGGGTGAGCCCGGATTCGGCGCCGGCCACGATGCTCGGGAACGGGGCGCCGGGCCGAGCGGTGACCCCGGTGACCTCCAGCACGTTGCCCCGGCGCTCCTCCACGTAGTAGCCCTTGAACTCGCCGAACGGGCCTTCGGGTTCGACCCGGTGGTGGACCAGGCCGGTGATGACGTGGGTGGCCTCCACCGGCACCGGGGGCGAACCGCCCACCCGGACGTCGGCGCGCAGCAGGCGCGAGGCGATCTGGTAGTCGTCGCCCGTCGCGGGCAGCCGCGTCGCCGCCACCACGGCGTACAGCGGGTCGGCCCCGAGGAAGACCGAGATCGGCATGGGGCGACCCGTGGCCTCCCACGCGTCCAGGTTGCGGTGGGCGTCGGTGCGCCGGTCCAGGAAGATCCTGGCGCGGTGCGCGGACACCACCTGAACGCAGTAGAACCCCAGGTTGACGGCGGAGCCGTCGGGCCGGGTCGTGACTCCGATGCCGGCCGTGACGTACCGACCGCCGTCGCCGGGTCGGTGGTGGAGCACGGGCAGGTCGTCGAAGCCGTCGAGCTCCCGACGGGTGGTGTCCCCGCCCGGATCGACCGTCACCCGGTGCGGTGGGCCGGAGAGGCGGGAGGCCAACTCGGTCAGGTGACCGCCCTCGTCCGCGCCCAACGCGGCCAACAGGACGGCCCGGGGGTAGGGGTGGCCCAGGACCCGGCTGCCGGGGCGGTCCGTGATGTCCGTGAAGACCGTGGTGGGCCTCGTCCCCCAGCGGCGTTCCAGCTCGGCGAGCGTCCGGGCCACCTCGATCACCGAACTGCGGGGCGCGTCGCAGGCGTACAGGTCGGTGGCCCCGTAGCACGGGGGGAGTCCGACCTCGGCCGGCACCACGGGACGCAGCCCGCTCCGGGCGAGCTCCTCCGGGTCGGGCCCGGCGGGGGAGGGGCGCACGCTCACCCCTCTTCCTGCCGGAGGAGGAGGGGACGGACGTCGGCCGTGCGGCCCCAGCCCCGTTCCCACGGGAACACGATCCAGTCGTCGATGACCGCCGGGCAGTGGTCGGGACGGTATCCCGAGCGGTGGTTGCGGACCAGGGCGGCGAAGCGCAGGTCCGAGGGGTCCACCCCGAGTCCGAGCAGGTGGTCGCGGACCAGGTCCGCCGTGGCGCCCGTACCGACGACGTCGTCCACCACGAGGACCTTCGTGCCCGGGCCGACGCCGGGCAGTTCGGCGGACTCCAGGCGCGGCGCCAGCTTCGCCGCGTACCGGGCGTCGCTCTCGGTCCGGCGCACGCGCACCGTGTGGAGGACGGGCACGTCCAGGACGCAGGTCAGATGGCTCGCGGCGGGCAGGCCGCCGCGCGCCACGCCGATCACCACGTCGGGCACGAACCCTTCCTTCCGGACGCCGTCGGCGATCCGGGCGAGCAGGGTGCCGAGGTCCTCCCAGCCCAGCTCGTAGGGACCCTGTCGGGTCCACATGCCGGGCACCTCCCCGGGGACGGCGCCGCCCAGGTCCGGTACCGGTCGGTTTCGGCTCATTCCCCCACCGCCCTGGCCACGTGGTCGATCGCGATGTGCTCCGTGCGGTTGCGGGCGTGCGGCCCGTTCTCGCCGCGCCCCGCGTCGGTGATCCGGATGAACTCGGCCCGCTCGCGGAACTCGTCGAGGCAGGTGGCGCCGGAGTAGCTCAGTGCGGACTGCACGCCCCCGGTCAGCTGGCGCAGGGTCGTGGTGAGGGGGCCGGTGTGGGGGAAGGTGGCCTCCACGCCTTCGGGAACGTAGTCGTCGACCTCGGCCCGGGTGATCGGCAGTCCGGCGGCCCGCCGCAGGGTCAGGTCCATGCCGAGCGAGACGAATCCGTTGCTGGTCTTGTAGCGACGGCCGTCCCGTTCGACCGCCTGCGCCTCGCTCTCCTCGGCCCCCGCGAGGAGGCTGCCGAGCATGACCGCGCGGGCGCCGGCCGCCAGGGCCTTGGCGATCTCCCCGGCGTGCCGGATCCCGCCGTCGGCGATCACCCCCACGCCGTGCCGGGCCGCCTCGGCGGCGCAGTCCAGGATCGCGGTGAGTTGCGGGACTCCGGTGCCGGCGACCAGCCGGGTGGTGCACACCCCGCCCGGTCCGATGCCCACCTTGACCAGGTCGGCTCCGGCCTCGACGAGCTCGCGGGTACCAGCGGCGGTCGCGACGTTGCCCGCCACCAGCGGCAGGCGCGGGTACGCCGTGCGCAGGGTCGTGACCGCGGAGAGCACCTGGTCGCTGTGGCCGTGGGCGACGTCGACCACGAGCAGGTCGGCCCCGTGGTCGACCAGGCGGGCGGCCCGCTCCCGCCAGTCGCCGTTCACGCCCACCGCGGCGCCGACGAACAGCCGCCCGTCCCCGGACCGGGTCGCCCCGGGGTCGGGCGGTGCGGCCTTGACCGCGTCCAGTTGTCCGGTCTGCTGGTCGACGGTCTGCATCCGGTGGAGCACGCCCAGCCCACCGCAGCGGGCCATGGCGGCGGCCATCCGGTCCCCGGTGCACCACTGGGTGTTGGCCGACAGGACGGGAACCTTCAGTCGGACTCCGGGCAGGAGCTCGGTGGTGAGGTCGGCGTGCCGACGGCTGCGCAGGGCGGTCCGCTGCGGGACGAGGAGCACGTCGTCGAAGCTCAGACCGGTTCGCAGGGGATGGGAGGTGCGCACCTGGTGTTCGGTTCCTTCCTGTGCGGCGTCCGTGGTCATCGCCCGCCGCCCGGGGCGCGGGCGGGCTGGAGCGCGAGGAACTCGGTCCGTGCGGCGGCGGGGGCGAAGCTGCCCCGCCAGACGGCCGTGGTCATGGTCGCGGGGGTGCGGATGCCCCGCATCGCCATGCAGAGGTGCTCCCCGTGGCACACCACGGCGACGTCCGGCGAACTGGTGAGCTTCTCGACGGAGTCGGCGATGTCGGTCGTCAACTGCTCCTGCAACTGGAGTCGGTGGGCGTGCTGGTGGGCGATCCTGGCGAACTTGCTCAGGCCCAGCACCCGCCCCCGGGGGTGGTAGCCGATCGTCACCTCGCACGAGAACGGCAGGAGGTGGTGCTCGCACAGCGACCAGAGGCGGATTCCCGATACGGAGACGGTCTCGGCGCTGGTGGTGCACTCGAAGGCGGTGTTGAGGGTGCCCGGGTCGTACTCGGTGAACTCCCGCCACCAGCGGGCGTAGCGCGCCGGTGTGTCGCGCAGTCCTTCGCGCTCGGGGTCTTCGCCGATGGCGACGAGGAGCTCCCGCGCGATGCGTTCCAGAGGATCCGGTGACATTCACACTCCCCGTCGATTTCCCCAGAGCGTCACGTGCAGCCTTCCGGTCAGATTCCACTTGCGTTCGGCCACCGGCTCCGCCAGCAGCCGGAGCACCCCGGCGATCTCCTCGGGCTCCTGGCCGCAGGGCATGATCCAGACGTTGTCCAAGGAGAACCGCTCCGTCAGCGCCTCCACCTCCGCCAGGTCGACGGGGCCGGTGCAGACGAACTTGAAGCAGGTCCCCTTGATCCCGGCGAAGGCCCGGAGCGCCGCAGGAACGATCCTTCGGTCCGCCGTCACCCTGGAGTGGGCGAGCTTGGGCGAGACGTTGAACCGGACCCCCGCCTCGACCAGCGCCGCGGCGGGCACCACGGTGCCGTTGGTTTCGATCTCGATGTCGATGCCGTGCGCACGGACCTCCTCGACCACGGGGAGCAACCGGTCCTGCTGACTCAGCGGCTCGCCGCCGGAGACGACGACCAGACCGGTGCCGAAGCCGAGGAGCCGCCGGACGACCTCGGTGACGGCCATCGCGTGCAGTTCCTCCGCCGGCCGGAAGGCGGTCCGGCTCTGGGAGACCCCCTTCCAGTCCCAGGTGTACGGGGTGTCGCACCAGTGGCAGGTCAGGTTGCACCCGCCGAGCCTGAGGAAGGCGCACGACCTCCCGGTGGACGGCCCCTCGCCCTGGACGGATCAGGTGGGGCCGAAGATCTCGTTCACGACGAGCTTCGACCGTTCCATGTGCCTCACCCCTTTCCCGTTCTGCGAGGTCCCGGTGGACCGCGCGCTCAGCCGGAGGGCCGGTAGGTGGCCCAGGTCTTGGGCGTCTCCGAGACCCGGACCGCGGTCATCTCGGGGATCTCCTCCCGCCAGTTCTCGTAGACCCACATCGCGATGTTCTCGGCCGAGGGGTTGCGGTCCGTCATGACGTCGTTGAGATGGCGGTGGTCCAGGAGTTCGTCGATCCACTTCTTGAGCACGTCGAGGTCACCGTAGTCGCGGACGAAACCGGACCGGGACAACTGCGAGGAGGGCAAGGACAGTTCCACCATCAGGACGTAGTTGTGCCCGTGCATCCTCGAACAGGGGTGGTCAGCGGTCAGGTGGTCCAGCCGATGGCTCGCGGAGAAGTGGAATTCCTTCGTGATGGACAGCATGGTCACTCCCTTTCGCGCCGTGCACCCGGGTGGTGAGCACGGCGAGGCCGGCAACCGTGAGCGTGCCGAGCAGGATCGAGGTTCCGGGCGAGGCCGTGCGCTCCGGGCTGGCGAGCGCACCCGCGACCAGCGGCCCGAAGCTGGCCACGGTCGCCCCGAGCTGGTAGGTGACGGCCAGTGCGGAGTAGCGGTGCCGGGTCGGGAACCGCTCCACCAAGAAGGCCGCGATGCCCCCGTACACGGCCGCGTGACCGACGCCCATGGCCAGCGTGAAGGTGAGCACGACCAGCGGCGTGCTGCCCGAAGTCAGCCAGAGCGGCGCCGGAAGCGCCACCAGGGCGCACAGCGCGTAGCCGAGGACGATGATCCGCCGACGGCCGAACCGGTCGGACAGCGCACCGAACACCGGCAGCAGGGCGGCCTCCACCAGCGCGCCGACGATCAGACCGGTGAGCAACTGGTCCCGATCGGCCCCCCGGGCTGCGGCGTGGGCCGGCAGGTACACCGAGAAGGCGCTGACGACCATCGCCAGGCCCAGTGAGGCGAGCGCCCCCCGCGCCACCGCGCCGGGTCGTTCCCGCACCACCTCGACGAGCGGCACCCGGGGCGCCGGACCGTCCCGTCGGTCCCGCAGGAACTCGGGGCTCTCGGCCACTCCGCGCCGCACGAACACGCCGACGACCACGAGCAGGCCCGAGGCGAGGAAGGGCAGTCGCCAGCCCCAGGAGAACAGGTCCTCCTCGGGCAGTCGGGTGACCAGCGCGACCATCGCCGTGCTACCGGCCAGGCCGAGTGGGAACCCGGCCGCCGCGAAACTGCTGTACAGCCCGCGCCGGTGGGCCGGAGCGTACTCGGTGGTCATGAGCACCCCGCCGCCCCACTCCCCGCCGATCCCGATGCCCTGCATCACCCGGAGGGTGACGAGCATGGCCGGTGCCCAGACGCCCGCCTGTTCGTAGGTGGGGAGCACCCCCACCAGCAAGGTGGCCACCCCCATGATCATCAAGGTCAGCACCAGCATCGACTTGCGGCCGATCCGGTCCCCGAAGTGGCCGATGACCACGCCCCCCAGGGGCCTGGCCACGAACCCCGCGGCGTAGGTCGCGAAGCCGGCGAGGGTGGCCGCCGTCGAGGACTGCTCGGGAAAGAACAGCGGTCCCAACAGCAGCACCGAGGCGGTGGAGTAGAGGTAGAAGTCGTACCACTCGATGACGCTGCCGATGGTGCTGGCAACGAGCACCCGCCGGGTCATCGCCCCGCGCGGTCCGCCGACGCCCGCGGGTGCCTCCCGGGTGGACGTCACGCGCACCGTCCGGGCACGGGGTGCCGTGGTGCGCGACGCGGCGGGGGAATGCTCACTGCGCCCTGTCCAATCTGTCGGGAGGCGAAACGCGGGGAGGGCGTGCCGAGGCCGTGGTGGGAGCGGGGAGGAGCGCGAGGCGGTCGGCGGGGCGACCAGCGGGCGGAGCCACGTTCTTTCTGGTCTACCGGCCTCGGATCCCTTTGTCCAGCAAGCACCCGAGCGGAACCGAAGTGCCTTGCGCACCCTGCTGGTTGAGCGTAGAACTCGTGCTTCCTGACGGAATCCGGAAGGGAGCTCCAGGGTGGCGGACGAACAGCCCACGGGCGACGTGTGGACGGACCCGGACGGGCACGACGTCATCCGCCTCCGCCGCTGGAAGGGGACCTGGGACGCGGACGACCCGCACGCCAACTTCAAGTCCGACGTGGTGGGATACGGGCTCCTCGACCCCCTGGAGACGGTGCGGGGCATGTCCCGCAACCTGTCCCTCCCGATCGGCGCGATCGCCCGGTACGTGCTGGCGAAATGGGCCACCGGAGGCAGCGGCGGACTCCTGGAACTGGGACCGGTGATGGTGCACCGGCTGTGGGCCCCGGTGGCGGAGGCGGAACGCGCGGACAGCGACGAGCAGCGGTTGCGCGCCTATCACCAGCTCCGACAGATGCTGGCCTGGCTCAAGCTGCCCCTGGACGACCCGACCGTCTACCCGCCGCAGGCGGAGGACCGGGAGCAGGACCGGCGAGGGCCCGACTGAGCCCGACCGCGCCCGGAACCGATGTTCGACCGGGCCCTCTCCCCGGTTGAACGGCGCCCGTCCCGCGGCGGACGCGGGACCGCTCGACGCCCCTGCACGAGCGGAGACCCCTACTGGAGGCGGAGGCCATCGTGCACGATTCCAGCCACTACGACCATGTCGTCCTCATCTCGATCGACACGCTGCGCAGCGACGCGCTGTCCGTCCACCCGCATCCGCTCTGGCCCCACAAGTACCCCGGCGCCCACGCCGTACGAACGGCGCTCCTGGACGACCTCGCCCGTCAAGGGGCCTACTTCCCCAACGTCATCAGCGCCGCGCCGTACACGGCCGCCTCGCACGGCGCCATCTTCACTGGCCAGTATCCGCTGCACAACGGGCTGCACGAATTCTACAACGGCACCCTGCGCGCACCCTCGGTGTTCACCTACGGCCGCCGGGCCGGCCGTCGCACGGTGATGAAGGTGGACTTCCCCATCATCCTCGGTCCCGAACTCGGCTTCACCCGGGACGTCGACACCTATCTCGTCGAGGACGACGACGCCTTCATCGAGGCGGTGGCCGGCGCCCCGTCCACCCTGGCCTGCGCCCACTTCGGGTCGGTGCACCTTCCCTACGGCTTCCACAACCTGGCCCTGGGCGGGGACGCGTACCGGGAGAAGGTCGCCGAGCTGGAAGCGGACACGCCCCCTTCGCTGCCCTTCGTGGACCGGCTGGTGGAGAGCCACCGCGGCCCCGAGGACACCGACCTGTTGATGCGCTACAAGCGCGCGGCCACCCATCTGCACGCCGAGAAGCAGTACGACCGGCTCTTCCAGCTCTACCTGGACGGGGTCGAGCACTTCCTGGCCACCCGTCTCACCTCCTTCCTGGAACGTCTGCGCGAGCGGGTCGCCGACACCGGGAAGCGCATGCTGCTGGTGCTCTTCGCCGACCACGGCGAGGAGTTCGACGACCAGACCAACGGCCACTTCAACTCGATGTCCGAGGGGGTGCTGCGGGTCCCGCTGATCGTCTTCGGCGACGGAGTGGTACCGGGAACGCACGAACGACGCATCCGCACCGTCGACATCGCCCCCACGGTCCTGGAACTGGCGGGCGTCCCCGCCCCCGCCACCGGCGTCTTCGACGGCACCTCACGGGCCGGCGTGGTCCGGGGCGAGGAGACCCTCGGCGGCGACGCCCCCGCCCTCGCCGAGTCCTACAACGCCGAACTCAACGACTTCATCGCCTTCCAGGAGGAACAGTTGAGCGGGGGCACGCCGCAGCCGTTGCGCCACTTCCTGGTCGGACACGCCGCCTACCTCGGCGACCGGAGGGTGGTCCGGATGGTCCGGCACTACTCCGAGGCGTTCCAGCGGGCGGCGCGGCAGGACCACACCTGGGTGGAGCGGTTCGACGGCTCCCGGGTGCCCCACCCGGACGCCCGGGACGACGGCGCCGACCTGCTCGCCATGCTGGAGGACTACCGCAGCGCGCTGCGCGAACCGGAACAGGTGCCCTTCACCGAGGAGATGCGCGCCCAACTGCGCTCCCTCGGCTATTCGGTGTGAGCGGGAGGGAGACGATGGACGCCCCTGCGCGGCGCGAGCCGCCCAGCACCCTCGGCGGCCGCGGATGGGTGCCCCGCGGGCACGACCACCGGACCGAGGTCACGGCCGGCCGGATCTGGTCCCGGTGCGGCTACCGCTCCGAAGTGGCCCCCCTGCGCGCGGTGTCGCTCGCCCGGCCTCCGGAGAGCTTCGCCGCGGTCACCGATCCGCAGGCCCACCTGATGGACGCCGCGGTCGACCTCGGCCGCCTGCGGGCCCAGACGGACGCCCTGGTCGCGACCTACCGGGCGCACGGCGTGGCGGTGCGGCTCGCGGAGCCGCCGGCGCACTGCCCACCCAACGCGGTCTTCCAGCGCGACCTCTTCCTCGTCACGCCGGAGGGGGCGGTGCTCGGCCGCACGGCTTCGGCGCAACGCGCGGGGGAGGAGCGGTACGCCGCGGTCGTCCTGGCCGAGGCCGGCATCCCGATCCTGCACACGGTCCGGGGCGGGGCCACCTTCGAAGGCGCCGACGCCCTCTGGGCCGACGACCGCACCCTGCTGGTGGGTTCGGGCTTCCGCACCAACGGGGCCGGGGTGCGCGCGGTCCGGGAGGTGCTGCGCGAACAGGGGGCCGAGGTGGTGCCCGTACCCCTGGGACCCGGCGTCCAGCACCTGCTGGGAGCCTTCGTCCCGGTCGACCACCGGCGGGCACTGGTCTACGCGCCCGCGGCCGGCGACCGGTTGGGCGAGGTCCTGAGGGCCCGGGGGTACGAGGTGCTGGAGTTCGGACCCGACGAGGAGGTCGTGCAGCGCAGGAGCCTGAACCTGGTGACGCTCGCCCCGGGTCGGGTGCTGATGCCCGCCGGGTGTCCGCACACCCGTCGCCGGCTGGAGGCGGCGGGCATCGAGGTGGCGGAGGCCGAGGTCGGCGAGTACGTGAAGGCGGCCGGCGCCCTCGGCTGCCTCACCGGCATCCTGCACCGGGCCACGGACGACGAAGGGACCACCGAGGGCACCGCAGGCGCCGGGAACCGATGACGGCGGCCCCGGCCCGGCCCCGACCCGCCGGCCGGCCACGCCCGGCCGCACCGGACGCGGAGGGCGTCGGGCCGGTCCGCTCAGCCCGCGCCGGACCCGTCCACCAGCGGTCGGCCCCGCAGTTCGTGGGGATCGGCGAGGAGGTCGTACACCTCGACCGCCTCCCCGCCGACCTGCCAGATCACCTTCCGCCGGTCCCCGTCCGGGCTGAGCCGCACCGCCTTGAGGGGCAGCAGGTCCGGGTACTCGCCCGACCGGCGCCGCTCCTCCGGGTAGTACGTCTCGCAGTAGGCCGGCCGCGACGTCCCCGCCCCGGTGGTGAGGTGCTCGACCAGGGAGGCGCCGTCCGCCTCGACGCCGGGCAGCCCGAGCAGGTCGAGCACGGTGGGGGCGATGTCCACCAGCCGCACCTGACCGGTCACTTCGCTGCCCGCGGGGAGCCCGGGGCCGCACACCACCAGGGGCACGTGCTGCGTGGTGTCGAACAACAGGCAGCCGTGGCCCTCCTCGTAGGGGTGGCCGAGCTCCCCCGAGTGGTCGTTGGGGTACCAGCCGGCCAGGTCCTCGCCGTGGTCGGAGAAGAGCACCACCAGGGTCTCGTCGAGGGGGTGCCCCGACTCCTCGATCCGGGAGAGGAGCCGTTGCAGGTAGTGGTCGCTGTAGGCCACCTCGCCCTCGTAGGGGTTGGCGACGTCCGCACCCACGTCCTCCGGCGGCTCGTAGGGCCAGTGGGCGTCGAAGAAGTGCGCGAAGAGGAAGAACGGCCGCTGCTCCCGGGACCGGGAGGCCACCCAGTCCGCGGCGCGCTCGGCGACCAACGGTGCCCGCTTGAGCGCCAGTCCGCGCATCTTCACGTCCGAGACCGTCAGCGGGTCGGTGCCGTCGGGAAGCCGCGGTATCTCGTCGTCGTAGAAGTCGAACCCCCGGTCCAGGCCGTACCAGCGGTTCAGCCCCGGGCAGGAGACCACGGCGCCGGTGGCGTAGCCGGCCGCGCGCAGCCGCTCCGCGAGCGTGGTGACGCCGGGGGCGAGGCGCTCGCGCAACAGGTGGCGGATGCCGTGTCCGGCGGGCTGCCGGCCGGTGAACACGCTGGCGTGACTGATCGGGGTGAGCGGGGACGAGGAGATCGCCTGCCGGAACGTCACCCCGCGGGCCCGCAGGGCCTCGATTCCGGCCATCTTCCCGGAGTAGGCGACATCGGCACGCACGGTGTCCAGGGAGACGAGCAGCACGTTGCGCATGGCTTCCTTCCCGGCCGACGGACGGCCGTGCGGTGGTCGGCACCGCCCCGCCGCCGGGGAGGGAGGCGGCCGCGGCGCGGGGACGGTCGCGGCGGAAATGAAAACGGCGTGCGGAGGAATTGGCTCGCGGTCGGGATGGTGGACAGAACAAGGAGATGATAGGAAGCTGATGGTTGCGCCTTCCAGCATGTCAGCTCATCTGACGCACCCGGCTCGCACTGACGTACAGGCACCGATTCCGTACGCCACGTTCCTCGTTCCGTCCACCCCGCGCTTCCCTGCTGCGGCGGATCCCGGTGATTGCTCGGAGGTGGACGAAGCATTCCTGCGAAATCTAGAGTCTGGAGATCTTGTGGTGAGTGGTGAAAAGCGGTCCCTTGAGCAGCAGGAGGACGTTCACCTGATTCCGGTGAGTACCCTTGTCGAGGCCGATTCCCCCCGTCTCGGGGGCGAAAGCCGCGAGCACATCGAGTTGCTCCTCACCTCGGACGCCGAATTACCGCCCATTCTCGTCCATCGCCAGACCATGCGGGTCATAGACGGGATGCACCGGCTGCGGGTCGCGGTCCTGCGGGGGGAACCCGCCATCCCGGCCCGCTTCTTCGACGGCGGCGACACCGATGCGTTCATCCTCGCCGTCAGCGCCAACGTCGCCCACGGACTGCCGCTCAGCCTCGCGGACCGCACCGCCGCCGCCGAACGCATCGTGACGCACAGTCCGCACCTGTCGGACCGGTCGATCGCCTCCTTCGCCGGGCTCTCCCCGAAGACGGTAGCGGCCGTCCGCCGGCGTACAAACCCCGACGGTCCGCAGTTGAACGCCCGAGTCGGCAGGGACGGCCGGGTCCGCCCGGTGGACTCCGGGGACGGACGCCGGCGAGCCGCCCGACTCATCGAGGAGGACCCGGACACCTCCCTGCGTGACGTCGCCAAGGCCGCCGGCATCTCCCTGGGCACCGCCCACGACGTGCGGGAGCGGCTGCGCAGCGGCCGGGACCCGGTACCCGCCCACGGTCGCCAGGGGTGTACCGGCGGGGGTCGCGCCGGGCACGCGACCCCCTACCGCCCGGCGGGCCCCTGCCCGCTCGGGAACCTGACCCCCCATCCAGACCGGGACGCGACCCTGCGGAAGTTGCGGCAGGACCCGTCCCTGAGGTTCTCCGGCACCGGCCGTCTGCTGCTCCGCCTTCTGGGTGCGCAGACCTTGGACAAGGAGAATGTGACCAAGCTGATCGACAACGTTCCGCCGCACCGGGTCGATGCCGTCGCCGCGTTGGCGTTGGAATTCGCCAGGACTTGGCACGAGTTTGCCGTACGGCTACGCAGCCGGATCGGTGACCCGCTTTAGCCGTATCAGGTGCGCGGGGCGGGTCCTTTACGGCCCCTGCGGCCTATGCCATGGTGGAAAACATTGCGCGCCGACCTCCGCTGCCTGACGTTCCGGTGCGCGAATCACAACGAGTGGCAGGAGAAGCCTGCCTGATGTGTTGATCCCGAGGGGGATTGTTGATGGCGCGCAAATCCCTGGCGTTGGAACTCTACGTGAACGCGGACGAGTCGGTTGATCAGCGGTACATCAACCAGATGCGTGAGCAGGACAGCACGCCGGTCGCCACCGACCCGTCCCTGCCCCGCTTCACCCTGCTGGTCGGCCCCTCGCCCTTCACCATGCCCCGCGGCTGGGAGTTCTTCCTCACCTCCCCGTACGAGGGAGCCACCTACATATCGACGGTCCTGCACAACGCCGGCTACCCGGTCCGCATCGTCGACGTCCGCTACGACCTGGACCCGATCACAACGGCGTACGAGCAGATCGTCGGGCAGACCGACGTGCTGGGGGTGTGCACCTTCGAGGACAACTTCCCCTTCTGCCGCGAACTCATGGCGAAGGTCAAGGAGGCCGAGCCGGACGTCCCGATCATCTGCGGCGGCTCGCTGGTCACCTCGGTCCCGCACATCTTCATGGCGGAGACCGCGTGCGACGTCGCGGTGATCAGCGAGGGCGAACTCACCATCCTGGAGCTGATGGAGAGCTACGCCGCCGGCCGCTGGGACCTGGACCTGCCGAAGATCAAGGGCATCTGCTACACGGACCCGGAGGGCAAGGCGAAACGCACCCCCGCCCGCGGCCAGATGATGGACCTGGACGCGCTGCCCCGCATGCGACTGGACCTGTGGCCACAGGCACAGAGCCCGATGGGCCTCCAGCCGCAGATCATCTCCTCGTACAGCCGCGGCTGCAAGATGGACTGCTCCTTCTGCTACCGCACCACGCCCCAGGTCAGGGCCAAGTCACCGGAGAAGATGGACCGCGACATGGCCTGGTTGAAGAGCCAGTACAACATCGACTTCAGCTTCTTCGTCGATCTCACCTTCAGCTCGCACCGCGGGCAGACCCTGGAGATCTGCGACGTCATCAAGGACCACGACATCCGGTGGACCTGCCTGACCCGGTGCGCGGACATGGACGTGCCGAGGATCAACGCCATGCGCGACTCCGGGTGCGACATCGTCCTGTACGGCGTCGAGTCGCTGGGCAAGGACGTGCTGCGCGAGGCGAGGAAGGGCAGCAGCGAGAACCTGACCATCCGCGCCATGAACACCACCTTCGACGCCGGCGTCCGGTTCGGCTCGCTGCTGATCGTGGGGCTGCCCAACGAGAGCGAGGAGTCCCTCGGCCACATGGTGGAGTTCGCCGAGACGTACAACCACGTCACCCGGGTGAAGTACCTCTCGGCGATGCCCGGCACCACCGTCTACCAGCAGGCCGTCGCCTCGAAGGCGATCCGCTCCGAGATAGACCACCTGAACTGGCTGTCCGTCGAACAGGCCCTCCACGAGGACGAGTTCCTCAACGTCAGCGGCCTGCCCGAGCAGGTGTGCCGGGACGCCTACAAGCGGATCTACGACGCCTACCAACCGGGCCCGGTGATGGACTTCCGGCACTACCCGGAGAACTTCCAGTACTTCCACCCCCAGTCCGACGACGGCCAGATGCGCTCCACCTCCTACGCCGGGTCCCGGTGGCGCACCGCATGGAGTTCCGCGGCCGGCCCGCTGGTCCCGAACTCCGACCGGTTCACCCTGGACAAGTGCGCAAGTCCCGAGGTCGCCGCCGCCGGCAGCAGCCTCATGGACTGCGGAGCCAAACGCATGGCGGAGCAGGCGCCCGAGGGCGCTGCATGAGTCCTGGCCCCGAGGCGCCGATCTTCATCATCGGTACGGAACGGTCCGGCTCCAACCTGCTGCGCCTGATCCTGAACGCCCACTCGCGGATCACGGTGCCGCACCCCCCGCACTTCATGCGGTTCCTGGAGCCCCTGGCCGCCTCGTACGGAGACCTCACGGTCGAGCACAACCGTCGCGCACTCGTCGACGACGCCTTGGGGCTGCTCGCCCGGCACATCCACCCGTGGCCCCACCCCATCGACGCCGAGCGGGTGGTCGCCACCGCGGGACCCTCGCTCTTCGAGGTGGTCGCCGCCGTGTACGACCAGTACCGGACGGCCGAGGGAAAGGCGCGCTGGGGGTGCAAGAGCACCTTCATGGTGGAGCACGTCGACGAGGTGGCGAGGGTGTTCCCCGACGCCCGGTTCGTCTGGCTGGTCAGGGACCCGCAGGACGTGGCCAGTTCGGCCAAGCGGGCGGTCTTCGGCCCCTGCCACCCCTACCGGATGGCCCGGCTGTGGCGGGCCGAGCAGGAACGGGCCCTGGCCGCCCTCGTCCACCGGGGCCCGGACGCGGTGCACCGGTTGCGCTACGAGGACCTGGTGGCGCGCCCCGAGGAGGAACTGCGCACGCTGTGCGCCTTCCTGGGGGAGGGGTTCGAACCCGCGATGCTCGCCCACCACACCTCGCCCGCGGCCCGGCGGACCGCGAGCCTCTCCGAGTCCTGGCGACGGGCCGGCGACCCCATCGGAACGGGCCGGGTCGGAGCCCACCGGACCGGGCTGTCGCCCCGGGAACGGCTGCTCGTGGACAAGGTGACGGCGCCGCTCAAGGAACGGCTGGGGTACCCGGTCGACCCGCGCTCCCCCTACGCACCGGACCCCTCCCCGTCGTCGGTCGTCCTCCGGTCGGCCCTCCTGCGCTCCCGCGTCGAGTACCGCTCGATGCGGCAGGACGAGAACCACCGCCTGCGGCTCGCCCGGGACGCCTACGTCCGGTGGCTGCGGCTGAAGTCCCTCGCCCGCCGGACGGAGCCGACCGCGAGGGCGTCCGTCCCCACGACATGAAACGGATTGCCCGTGACCACCAGCCAAGAGGACGTGACCGGCCACTTCGCCGCGCGGTCCGCCACGTACGACCGGTCCAGTTCCTGGTGCACCGACGCGGAACTCGGCCGTCTCGTCATCGAACTCACCCGACCCCGCCCCGAGCACCGGGTGCTGGACGTCGCCTGCGGAACCGGTCTGGTCTCCCGCCTGTTCGGCGGCCGGGTCGCCGAGGTGACCGGCGTCGACATCACCCCCGAGATGGCCGACCGGGCGCGGCCCCACCTCGACCGGCTGGTCATCGCCCCCGCCGAGTCGCTGCCCTTCCCCGACGACTCCTTCGACGTGGTCGTGTGCCGGCAGGGCGTGCAGTTCATGACGCTGCCCGACGCCGCGGCCGAAATGGTCAGGGTGCTCCGGCCGGGCGGTCGGATCGTCCTGGTCAACCTGTGCGCGTACGGCACCGCGGACCGGGCGGAGTACTTCGAGGTGCTCAGGCTGCGCAACCCCGTCCGACGGCACTTCTTCCTGCCGCAGGACCTGGAGGCCCTGCTGCGGGCCGCCGGGTGCGAGGAGGTGGAGCTGCACCGGTTCGTCTCGGCCGAGGACGTCGACGTCTGGTCCGACAACGGGGCCATCGAGGAGTCCCGCCGGGAGGCGATCCGCGAGGTCTACCGCAACGCCTCGGCTGACTTCCTGTCGCTGCACGCGGTCAAGGAGACGGACGGCGGCTTCGTGGACCAGATGCTGTTCGTCGCCGCCGCGGGACGGAAGCCGTGACCCGTCCCCTCCCCGCCGACGCGGGGCACACCCCTTCGGACACCGAGGAGTCACATGCCACAGCTGGGTGAGGGCCTCACCGGCGACCTGCGGTCGGTGTTCGCCGCCGAGGCGGCATCCGTGCAGCGCTACACCTACTTCGCCCAGGTCGCCGAGATCGAGGGCCACGGCGAGATCGCCCGGCTCTTCACCGATCTCGCGGAGAGCGTCGCGTGCGTCGCCCACGGGCACATCGACGCCCTCCGGGACGTCGCCGACCCGCACACCCGCGGCACGGTCGGGGGCACTCGCCTCAACCTCGCCTCGTCCGCGGCCGAAGCGCTGCACGAGGCGAACGAGGTCTACCCCGGGCTCACGGCCCACGCCCACGAGGAGGGCCACGCCGACGTGGCCAGCTGGCTCACCACCCTGGCGAGCCTCAAACGAGCCCACCTCGCCAAGCTCGACGCCCTGCTGACCGCCCTGGACCAACCCCTCGTCCCCCCGTCCCCGGGGGCCCTGGCCACCGACGGAGGTGCCGATGACTGACCGACCGGTGCTGACGGCCGAGCCGGCGACCGCCTACGACGCCTCGTCCATCGTGGTGTTCACGGGCCTCCAGGCCGTCCGGCGCACGCCCTCGATGTACATCGGATCGACCGCTGCGGACGGTCTGCACCACCTCCTCTACGAGGTGCTCGACAACGCCGTCGACGAGGCGGAGGCCGGGCACTGCACCGCGGTCACGGTCAGCCTCCAGGCGGACGGCAGCTGTTCGGTCCACGACGACGGCCGGGGCATCCCGGTGGACCCGCACCCGGAGTCCGGACGCCCCGCCTCCGAGGTGGTGCTGACCACGCTCCACGCGGGCGGCAAGTTCACCGGCACCACCTACACGCACTCGGCGGGCCTGCACGGCGTCGGCCTGTCCTGCGTCAACGCGCTCTCCGCACGGCTGCGACTGGACGTCTGGCGCGGGGGCGCCCACCACTGGCAGGAGTTCTCCCGGGGCGAGCCGGACGCCGACCTGGCCTCCGCGGCACCCGAGGGCGGGTACGACGGCCGGCGCGGCACCGCGGTCACCTTCCTGCCCGATCCAGAGATCTTCGGCGCCGCCCGGTTCTCGGCACGGACGATCACCACCCGGCTGGAGGAGGTCGCCTTCCTCCACCCCGGCCTCGCCGTCCACTTCTCCGACGAGGTCAGCGGCGAACGGGTGGACCTCCGCTTCGACGGCGGCATCCGCGCCTTCCTGCACCACCACAACCGGGACGCCGTCGCCGTGCACCCCGAACCGGTGATCGTCACCGGGGGAGACGGCCGGCTCGGCTTCGAACTCGCCTTCCAGTGGACGGAAGGGTACGCGGAGGAGATCCGCGGCTTCGTCAACGGCGTCCGCACCGAACAGGGCGGCGCGCACGTGGACGCACTGCGCACGGCGCTTGCGAACGCCGTGAACCGGTACGCCGGCGACCGGGGGCTGCTCGACGCCTGCGTCGAGCGGATCACCACGGTCGACATCCTCGAAGGGCTCACCTCGATCGTCTCCCTGCGCATGGCCGACCCCAAGTTCGACGGCCAGACGAAGAAGCGCCTCCAGAGCCCCGAGGTGGGTCGGCTCGTCCGGGAGGCCGTCGAGCGCGAGTTCGGCCGGTTGCTGGCGACCGACGACGAACTCGGCAGACGCATCGTGACCCGCGCCCTCGACGCGACCAGGGCCAGGACGGCGGCGCGCACGGCCAGCCGCACGAGCCGGTTCCAGCAGCGCGAACTGGCCATCGACTACGGCGTCTACCAACGGCAGTTCGGGACCCGCTCGCGCGACTGGCACGACTCCTGCACCTGGCTCACCGACGACGGGCTGCTGGCCCGGCACGCCGCCCTGTGCGACGTGCCGAAGGACGCCAGGATGCTCGACGTGTGCTGCGGCAGCGGGGTCGTCGGCGGGGCCTTCCGGGGCAGGGTCGGCGAGAGCATCGGACTCGACCTCACGCCGGAGATGGTGGAGCTCGCCTCCACCCGGCTGGACCGGGTCGACCAGGGCACGGTCTACGACCTGCCCTACCCGGACGCCAGCTTCGACCTGGTGGTCACCCGGGAGGTGCTGCACCTGCTGCCCCGGCCGGAGCGACCGCTCTCCGAGATCTTCCGGGTGCTGCGACCCGGCGGGCAGTTCATCGTCGGCCAGATCGTCCCGTACGCCGACGAGGACGCCTACTGGATGTACCGGGTCTTCAAGAAGAAACAGCCCCTGCTGCACCAGATGTTCAGCGAGCGGGAGTTCAGGGAGCTGTTGCTGGGCGCCGGGTTCGGCGACCTGGTGATGGAGGAGTACCTGCTGTGGGAGTCCATCGACCGGTGGATCGACACCCACGAGACCTCACCGTCCCACCGCCGGGAGATCCAGCGCCTGTTCCACCAGGCGCCCAAGGAGGTCCGCGAGATCCACCCCTTCGAAGTGCTCCCCGACGGATCGATCCGCGACCAGTGGCGCTGGTGCGTCTACTCGCTCAAGAAGCCCGGTGACCTCGGATGACCCTGCACGCGCCCGCCGCCACGGGGTTGCGACCCGACCTGACCGAGCGGCTGGCCGTCGCCCGGGGGCTGTGCCCCCGGGCGACGGCGGACCTGACGGGCGAGATACGGGACGTCGTGGTGCTGGCCTCCAGCTCGCGCGGCGGCTCCAGCATGGTCGCGGAGACGCTGCGCGCGTCGAGGGACCTGCTGCACCTCCAGGGCGAGATCAACCCGTTCCTGCGCATCACGGGCCTGGCACACCCCGACAGCGGGGACTGCGACCGGCTCGACGCCGAGCACCTGGCCGGGCTTGACCCGGCCCTGCGGGAGGTCCTCGACACCGAACTCGCGCACGACATCGGATCCGCCGCAGACCCCGCCCACGCCGTCGACGACCGGCGGTACGCGGCGGACCTGGCCGCCCGGCTCGTCATGCAGTGGCCCGAACTGCCGGTGGAACCGGGGCGCGTGGCGGAGACCGCCGAACGCGTACTGGCCGCCCAGCGCGCCGGCCTGCGCGGGCCCCAGGACCCGCCCTTCGACGCCCACCGCTTCTTCCCGGCGTTCTTCGCCGAGTTGGCGGACCGGGGCCTGCCGGTCGAGCCCGGCTACTACGACCTGCCGCGCGGGCTGGTCCGCCCCGAGGTGCCGGGTCCCGGCCCGGCCGGCCCACCCGGCGGGTTCCTCGTCGAGGAGCCCCCGTTCATCCTGCCCCGCCCCTGGTGTCCGGCGAGTCCGCAGGACGCCCGGACCAAGCCGCTGGTGGTCAAGACCCCGAGCAACGCCTACCGGTTCGGCTTCCTCCGGGCGCTCTTCCCGCACGCACGGTTCCGCGTCGTCCACCTCACCCGCAACCCCGCCGCCGCCGTCAACGGACTCTGGGACGGGTGGCTGCACCACGGATTCCACGCCCACCGCATGACCAGACCGCTCGGCATCGGCGGATACGTGGAACGGGCGCCGGACAACCGGTGGTGGTGGAAGTTCGACCTGGCCCCCGGCTGGCAGGAGTTCACCAGCGCACCGCTGCTCGACGTCTGCGCCTTCCAGTGGCGCAGCGCCCATCAGGCGGTGCTCGACGAACTCGCCGGAGGCGAGGTCGAGCGGCTGACCCTGCGCTTCGAGGACCTGATCGGCGGAGCGGCCGGACGCATCGACTGCTTCGAGCGCCTGGCCGACTGGCTCGGCGTCCCCTTCGAAGGCGCGTTCCGGCGGGCCGCCCACGAGGGGATCGGGCCGGTGGTCGCGACCGCCGAGCCCCGCGCGGGCCGGTGGCGCGCCCGGGCCGCCCGGATCTCGGCCGCGGTCGGCCCCGCGGACCGGGCCCTGGCCGACCGCCTCGGCTACACCGACGAGACGGAGTGGATCTGACGGCACGCAGGTCGGGGGAGGAACCGACGGTGACGGCGGGGCCGGTGGCCGTTCTCCGCGCCGTCCGCTCGATCGGGTGATTCTCGATCCTCGAAGACCCGTGGATTTCCTCCGTGCATACGATCCGCATGTGTGAGGGAAAGTCAGCACTCCACGGCACTCCGCCACGGGCACCCGGTGGCCGCGCACCAGGCGGAGGGCCAGCCGCACGGGCACCCCGCCCGGTCCGCCGCGACGGCCTCGCCCGCCGCGCACCCGGGCCGTTCCGCCCCGCCCGGCGGGAGAAGCCGGCGTCCTCCGGCACCGAAGGGGACGGGGACGGCTCCGCGATGACGACGAACGCTCCCGAGGACGCGTCCCGCTTGCGGGCTGCGGCCGACTTCGTCAGGGTCCGGAGCACCGACGCCCTGCTCCCGCTGCTCCTGCCCGGTCTCGACGGCCCGGAGCTGCGTGCACTGGTGGACCGCTGCCGCTTCGCGCACGCCGCGCTGCTGGTCTTCCCGCCGGACCTGAAGGCGCTCCACGAGGAGTTGGGCGCGTGCGGGCTGACCGCCGCCGCACCGCCCCGGCCCAGCGTCGTCGTCCGCGAACGGCTGGCCGCCCGATACCGGCGTGCGGTCGGGGAACTCGACGTGTGGATCTTCCGTCCCGCCGTGCGGGGCACCGACGGCGACCACCGGACGGTCGAGGTGTTCGCGCTGACCGTCCCACCGGGCTCCGAACTGGCCGGTATCGCCGCACGGGAGCGGGCCCGGGAACACGAGGCCCACCTGGCCTTCGAGGTCGAGCGACCGGACCCCGTGGTCCTGCGCGGCCTGTGCGCGAGCCTCGCACGGCATGGCGCGGTACCCGACGGCGGCGGGTACAACCCGCACGAGGACGGCACGGTGTTCTACTTCACCGCCCCCGCCGAGGCGAACGCCGGCTACCGGCGCATGGAGCTCCACGCGGCCGGGGACCACCAGGACGTGCTCGCCGCCCACCTCGGCCACCACCGGGCACACCAGCCGGCGGAAGCACTCCTGCGCCTGCTGACCGGCGCCTGGACGACCCAGGCCCTGGCGACCTGCGCCCGACTCCGCCTGCCCGAGGCCCTCGACACCCGCACCCCCACCCGCGTCACCGCACTCGCGGGAACGGTGGACGCCCGCCCGTCGAGCCTCGCGACGCTGCTGCGCTACCTCGCCATGCTGGGCGTCACGACGGAGGAACCGGACGGATTCCGGCTCACCGAACTCGGCACGCTGCTGCGTGAGGGAACCCCCGGTTCGATGCGGGCGCTGGCGCTGCTGTACGGCGGCCCGTTCTACCAGTCGTTCGCCCACCTCCCCCACGCCGTGCGCACCGGACGGACCGGCTTCGAGGAGCACTTCGGCGAGAACCACTTCGACCACTTCGCACGGGACCCCGAACTGGCCGAGCTCTTCGACCGGTCCATGGCCGCGGGTTCCCCCATGTTCGAACCGCTCCCCGCGCATCCGGTCCTCCTCGCCGCTGCCGCGGGCCCCGGTCCCCGGAGCGTCGTCGACGTCGCGGGGGGCACCGGTGACCTCCTCGGCCGCCTCCTCACCGCCCACCCGGGCCTGCGCGGCGTCCTGCTGGAACGTCCGCACGTCGTCGAAGCCGCCCGTCGCCGGCTCGACGCCCGCGGAGTCGGCGCGCGCTGTGACTACCGGGCGGGCGACTTCGCGGACGTGCCTCCGGGCCAGGACGTCTACCTCCTCTCCCGCGTCCTGCACGACTGGGACGACGAGCGCTGCCGGCAGATCCTGCGCCACTGCGCCCGCGCGATGCCCGACCACGCCGACCTGCTCGTCGTCGAGCGCCTGCTGCCGACCGACGGCTCGCCCTCCCTGGCGACGGCCTGGGACCTCCACATGATGTGCAACGTCGGCGGACGCGAACGCCGCGCCGACCACTACGCGCGCTTGCTCGAAGAGGCCGGACTCCGACTCCTCGGCCACTCGCCGCTGCCCCTGGGCGCCAGCGTGCTGCACGCCCGCAAGGCCACCGGGCGGGCCGGGCCGCCTCCCACCCCGTGAGCACCTGGCCCACACCGTCGCCCGGACGGTCCGTGCGGGGCGGGGCCGGCAGCGAGTGCGGCGCGGGCCCCGACCCCGGCGTCGCCAGACCCTGCTGGACCCTTCGGAGTCGGGGGCATGCCGGACGAAACGAGGATTCAGCCGCGCCCGTGCTTCCTCCGTCGACGCCACCGCCGTCCCGGGGAGGCCCGCCCTTCGCGCGTGGGCCGGGTGATGTCGCGCGGCGTCACTGCCAGGGGAAGGTCCGGGTGTGGGTGATCCGCTCCAGGTGGTAGTACCTCGCCACGCAGCCGCTGGGCCAGGTGCGCTGACCGCCGCGGCCGAAGGGTTCCGTCATCTTGCTGATCGAGGTCGGTCGGTAGGGGAGTTCCCGGGCTCCGCCCGCTGCCCCGGCACGGAGCCACTGGTCTTGGCGGTCCCATTGGCGGGCCCGCACCCGCATGGTGTCCTCCAACGGGGCGAGGGAGAGCGCGAGGGACAGGCACACCAGGCCGCAGACGGCGGTGCCGGCCACCGCGGGCACCACGGTGCTGTGCATGCGCCGGCGCAGATGGTGCCCGAGGAGCACGCCGGCGCCGAGGAGCAGCCCGATGTACACGAACAGGAAGTCGTTCCACAGACGGGTGGACGCCACCACTCCGGGGCCGAAGACCGGATAGGCGGCGAGGGTGCACAGGTAGCCGGAGACCAGGAAGGCCAGGAAGCCGGCGCCCACCAGCAGCAGGTGCTTCACCGGCGGCGTGGTGCCACCGCCGGGTCGGGTGGCGAGCGCACCCAACAGGATTCCGGCCGCCACCGCTCCCAGGTACGGCCAACTGGTGAGGAGCGCCTCCAGGATGTGCGCGAAGCTCTTGGCGGCTCCGCGCAGGGATTCCGGCCCGAGCATGGACGCCAGTCCCGCGTCGCGTCCGTCACGTCGGTTGCGGGAGCCCGGTGACGTGGCGAGCACGAGGCTGCCGATCACCGCTCCGGCGGTTCCCGTGAGGCACCAGATCCGCACGTGGCGCCGCCGGGGGAGCGGGACGATCCAGCGGCTGAGCAGCAACACCCCGACCAGCAGGACCAGGGCGGCGACGGTGGTCTCCTCCGAGAGGGTGCCGACGAAGACGCCGACCAGGAGGACGACGACGAGGGAGACGACCTCCGCGGCCCGCGTCCGCGCTCGGAGCAGCGGGATCACCGCGGCGGCGGCCAGGACGGGGGCGAGGGTGTGCGAGACGGAGGCCGCGGGCCAGTAGAACGTCTTGTAGGTGTTGGGGGAGGCGAACAGGAACAGGACCGTCACCATGGACGCCACCAGCAGCGGCACCCCCGGCGGGACGGTCGCCCCGGCCCGGCGCACCGCCGCGAGGACCAGAGCCCACAGCACGCCGAGCACCACCACCCCGCTGACCAGGGCGAACCACTGGTGTCCGGGAACGCCGAACCGTGCGTAGGCCCAGACGAGCAGGGCGTTCGCCACCCGTCCGTTGTCGTGGACGTAGAACTTGTCGAGCATGGCGACGAGGCCGCCGTCGCGCACCACTGGCAGGAAGCACCAGTCGTCGCCGCTGGGTCGCACCCAGCGTCCGAACCACATGGCGGCGGCGAGCAGCCCCAGGGGCACCAGGGAGCAGATGGCGGCCCAGTGCTCCCTCCACGGCCGGGGGGACGGTGCGCCCCGCTGCCGGCGCGGTTCCCCGGTCGTCCTCGCCGACCGCTGCGGATCGGCCGTTCCGGGCCCGTCGACGACCATGGGTCGTGCCGCCTTCCGTCGATTCTCCTGCGTCGGTATCCGGTGGTGGGCCGTCAGACGGGATCCGACTCGTCCACCGTCCGTCCGACGCCGTCCCGGCCCCGTTCCCGCGATGCCCGGGCCCCCGAGGTGATGGCCCAACGGGCGAGCAGGAAGGACAACGGGGTGACGAGGACCCCTGCGGCCAGCGCGGCGAGGTTCTCGTCCATGCCCAGGTGGTCGACGGCGAGGTAGAGCAGCCCGCCGGCCGCCACCAGGCCGGCGACGCTCGACAGCGGATAGCGGACGAACGCCTGCCAGGTCGGTCTGGTGCGAAGGGTGAGGTAGGTGTTGAGGAGGAACGATCCCACCACGCTGACCACGTACCCGAGCACATGGGCCGCCACGTAGGGGACCCACGGGTTCAACGACACGTACACCATCAAGTAGACGGCGGTGTTGACGAAGCCGATCGTCACGAAGGTCAGGAACTGGCGTACCGCCCGGTGCGCCCGTACCGGGACCCCGGGGCCCGCGCCGACCGGCCCCGTGGGTGGTTCCCCGGCCGGTGGGACCGCGGTGGCCTCGGTCTCGCGCACCACGTAGTGCGGGCGCTTCTTGGCCTCGTGGTAGATGCGCCCCACGTACTCGCCGATGATGCCGAGCGTCACCAACTGGATGCCGCTGAGGGCGACGACCACCGTCAACAAGGTGGCGTAGCCGGGGACCGAAGCCCCGTACAGGGCGACCTTCGCCACGGTCCACAGGGCGAAGGCGACGGCACAGAGGACGACCCAGAGGCCGGTGTGGATGGCCAGGCGCAGCGGCCGGCTGTTGAAGGAGATCAGTCCGTCGATGCCGTAGTTGAGCAGTCGTCTGCTGCCCCACTTCGACGTCCCCGCGGCCCGCTCGCAGTTGTGGTAGGTGAAGTGGACGGTGTCGAAGCCGATCCAGGAGAAGATGCCCTTGGAGAAGCGGTTGCTCTCGGGCAGCGACAGCACGCTCTCCACCGCCCTGCGCGACAGCAGCCGGAAGTCCCCCGACCCGTCGACCACGTCGACGTCCATGCAGTGCCGCACCAGCCGGTAGTAGGCGTGGCTGAGCGTGGACCGCACCCGGCCCTCGCCCACGCGGTCGCGTTGGGCCACCACCTGGTCGAAGCCCTGCCGGTGCAGCGCGAACATCCGCGGGAGGAGTTCCGGAGGGTGCTGGAGGTCGGCGTCCATCATGACGACCGCCCTCCCCCTCGCCATGCGCAGACCGGCGAGCAGGGCCGCCTCCTTGCCGAAGTTCCGGCTGAAGGCCGTGTAGCGCACCCGCGGGTCGGTGGTGGCGATCGCCCGCAGCAGGGACCGGGTGCCGTCGCTGCTGCCGTCGTCCACGTAGCAGACCTCGAACGACTCCCGGGTGGGTTCGACGGCGGAGAGCAGGGCGGTGTGGAAGCTCTCGATCACCTCGGACTCGTTGAAACAGGGCACCACCACGGAAACGCGCGGAGCGGCCACCGGAGACGAGCCCTCCGCGGCGTACCGACCGGCCATCGCCAACCTTCCGAGGAGCCCCCCTCGTCGGATGGGGGGAAGCGGTCGAGCTCCTACGGAGCGGCCGGGACGGAACCGTCCCCGTCGGGCGACGAGGCGTCCGTCCCCGGTGATCCGTAGGGCCTATCCGATGGATATCACTCCCCCGGGGAGTCGGCCGTTCCACGGGCCTGCGCGAGTGAACGCCGGCGTGCGGCGCCCGGTCCCCGGAGCCTTCGTCGCCAAGTACTTCCGCACCTTCGACCACTGGCTGGACGGCGGGCCCTTGCCCTACGACTTCGCGCTGGTCACCGTGAACCCCAACGCACAGGGGCAGCAGGTGGTCAATGCGGTCGGCGGCAACGGCCCGTCCTACAACGACGGCGACACCGAGGACGTCACCACGGCGCGGGCCACACCCAGAACCACTACACCGGCCGCACCAAGACGTTCGACCGGGAATCGGCCCCGATCATGATGGAGGGGGCCGGCTTCACGGGACGGCAGGGGTCCCGCGCGGAGGAGCCGCCTCCGGGCGGTCAGGTGCGGACCCGTGACCACCGTGCGGTCACACGCTCGCGGGACGGCCTTCGAACCGCCAGGGCTTGGCGCGGCGGACGAAGGGGGGAGCCGTCCCGCCGCATGGTTCCCACGCCCGACCATGCCGGCGACCGCGGTCCCACGAGCGTGCCTGGGCGCGCTCGTCTGCCGGGCCGGGGGCGGCCCGGCGGGTGCGTATGCTCACGCGGTGCCCTCGGCGAGCCGGGGCCAGGCGGCCTCGCGCAGCAGGCGCAGGCCGTTGAGGCCGACGATGACCGTGGAGCCTTCGTGGCCGGCGACGCCCAGGGGCAGGGGCAGGGTCCCGATCAGGTCCCAGGCGACCAGGACGGCGATGAACGTGCCGGCGACGGCCAGGTTCTGGATGACCAGGCGGCGTGCGGTGCGGGAGAGCTGAACGATCGAGGGGACGGCGGTCAGTTCGTCGCGGACGACGACGGCGTCGGCGGTCTCCAGGGCGAGGTCGGAGCCGGCCTTGCCCATCGCGATGCCGGAGTGCGCGGCGCCCAGGGCGGGGGCGTCGTTGACGCCGTCGCCGACGACCAGGACCTTGCGTCCCTGGGCTTCCCACTCCTTGACCGCAGCGACCTTGTCCTGGGGCAGCAGGTGGGCACGGACGTCGGTGATGCCGACCTCGGCGGCCAGGTGCTTCGCGGCGCGTTCGTTGTCGCCGGTCAGCAGGACGGGGAGGCGGCCGGTCAGGCGGGCGAGGGCGGCGACGGTGGCCGCCGCGTCCGGCCGCAACCGGTCCGCGATCCCGAGCACGCCCACCGGCTCCTGGTCGCGCATGACGACGACCGCGGTGCGTCCGGCCTCTTCCAACTCGGCCACGACCGCCCGAGGGGCATCGCCGTCCAGTAGCCGGGCCGGGGCTCCGACCGAGACGGTCCGGCCGTCGACGGTGGCGGTGACGCCCTGACCGGGTGCGGAGGTGAAGTCCTCGGCGTCGTCCAGGGGCAGACCGCGTTCGCGGGCGGCGGTGACGACGGCACGGGCGAGCGGGTGCTCGCTGGGGTGCTCGGCCGAGGCCGCCAGGGCCAGGAGCGCGTCCTCGCCCAGGCCGCTGCCGGGCAGCGGGCGCAGGTCGGTGACGCGGGGGGTGCCTTCGGTGAGGGTGCCGGTCTTGTCCAGGGCGACGGTGTCGATCCCCCCGAGGCGTTCCATGACGACGGCGGACTTGACGAGCACGCCGCGCCGGCCGGCGTTGGCGATCGAGGACAGCAGCGGCGGCATGGTGGAGAGCACCACCGCGCACGGCGAGGCCACGATCATGAAGGTCATCGCCCGCAACAGCGCTGCGGAGAGGGTGTCCCCGAAGGCGAGCGGAACGCCGAAGACAGCGACGGTCGCGATCACCATGCCGATCGAGTAGCGCTGCTCGATCTTCTCGATGAACAACTGGGTGGGGGCCTTGGTCTCGGAGGCTTCCCCGACCATCTTCACGATCCGGGCGATCGTCGAGTCCGAGGGGTCGCGCTCGACGCGCACCCGGAGAGCGCCGGTGCCGTTGACGGTGCCGGCGAACACCTGATCCCCGGGCTGCTTGGCGACGGGGAGCGGTTCGCCGGTGATGGTGGCCTGGTCGACGTCGCTGGCCCCGTCGACGACCTCGCCGTCCGCACCGATGCGCCCGCCGGGCCGGACCATGATCGTGTCCCCGACCGACAACCGCCCGGTCTCGACCGTCTCCTCGGTGCCGTCGGGCAGGAGCCGGGTGGCCGTGGTCGGGGCGAGGTCGAGCAGCCCGCGCACGGAGTCGGCGGTCCGCGCGGTGGCGACGGCCTCCAGGGCGCCGGAGGTGGCGAAGATGACGATCAGCAGGGCGCCGTCGAGTACCTGCCCGATCGCGGCGGCCCCCAGGGCCGCGACGATCATCAGGAGATCGACGTCCAGGGTCTTGTCCTTGAGCGCCTTCAGCCCCGCCCATCCGGGCTCCCAGCCGCCTGTGACGTAGGTGGCGGCGAGCAGCACCCCCCACAGCCACACCGGGCCGTCCCACAGGTAGACCGGCAGGGCGAGCAGGAACAGCACGAGCGCCGCGAGCGCCCAGCGGACTTCCGGCAGGGCGAACAGGCAGGCACGGCGCCGGGGCGGTACCGGACGCCCGGTGCCGGCGGGCGGCGCGGACCGCTGCTGGTCCAGGACCGAAGACATGGCGAGACGACCCTTCACGGGCGGAACGGGGCTACGTCCTCACCATACAGGAGCATCTGAACAGATCTTCAGATGTCATCGTTATGATGGAGCCATGGGCCACGGACGCGACACCGCCAACAGCGCCAGCACCCGCGAACGCCTCGACGCGGTCGGCACCACCGACGTCGCCGCCACCCTCCAGGCCCTCGCCACCCCCTCCCGGCTCTACATCCTCGCCCGCCTCCAGGAAGGCCCGTGCTCGGTCGGAGAGCTCGCCGAGGCCGTCGGCATGGAAGCCTCCGCCTGCTCCCACCAGCTCCGGCTGCTGCGCAACCTCGGCCTGGTCACCGGCGAGCGTCAGGGCCGCTCCATCGTCTACTCGCTCTACGACGACCACGTCGCCGAGCTCCTCGACCAGGCCCTCTACCACGTCGAGCACCTGCGCCTGGGCCTGCACGACACCGCGGCCCGCACGACCGTCCCGGCCGCCGCCGGGCGCTGAGCACCGACCCGACGGCCGTTCGGTCCTGCTGGCCGTCGGACCCGGCGCCGGGCGGGATCGCCCGTTTGGCGCGGCGCCCAGCGCGTCAGGATGGCGGGCGATAGCGTGCGCGCATGATGCCGGAGGAGTACCGCGACTTCTTCGCCGCGGCGGCCGGGGCCACGGGCGCCTTGGCCGGTTTGCTCTTCGTCGCCCTCTCGCTGCCTCCGCAGCAGGTGGCCAGGGCGGTGGGCAACACGGACTCCCGCACCTTGGCCTCGGCCGCCCTGCTGGTCTTCACCGACGCCCTGGTGATCTCCCTGGCCGCCCTGGTGCCCGGGGTCGACCTGGGCTGGTGGTCCGCCGTCGGGGGAGTCTGCGTGCTTGCCTTCTCGCTCGCCGCGCTGCGGGTCCGGGACGGCACGGGGCGACGACCGTACGGGTTGGTCGCCGGACTGCTGTGCCTCGTGGTCTTCGAAATCTGGGCCGGAGTCCGCCTCCTGCGCGCTCCGTCGGACCTCGGCGCCGTGCGCGTCCTGTGCTACGTGGTCGTCGCCGACTTGATCTGTGGGATGGCCTGGGCGTGGCAGCTCGCGAGGATGCGCGACACCGGGCTGCTCTCCTCCCTCCGCCGACTGGCCTGGGGCGATGAGCCCGACCCCGCCCCGGCCGCGCACCAGGCATCGGACGCCCCGGAAGACGAACGCCCGCCTGGGAGATGAGACCGCAGGCCCGCGGGACGCGCTCGATCGGTGTCGGCCCGGGAGCGGGCCTTTCCCCGTGGTGGTGGACACGACTCTTTGATCACGCGGTGGGATCCTCACCCCGGCCTGTAGACATCCGGGTGGGCGCCTCCGTGGCAGCGGGGCGATGACGCAGCGGGTCTACCAGTACTCCGTAGAGGTGCAGATGGATACGGCTGAGCTCCATCACGCGGCTGATCAGTGGGATCTCGCGTTGACGTCATTCCCGACCCGCTGATCAGCACCCCCTTCTTCCTGGATGTGGTCCGCCGGTTGCCCTCGCCCGGGCATTAGCATCGTGACAGACATGTCCCGATGCCCGGACCCGCACGGGAGCGGCACCCGGGGACGGTTCAGGTTTGTTGGACAAGGGGTGAGTGACGGTTGTCGATTCGAGCCGGCCGGGTGTTCCTCGCGGTGGTATGCGCCGTGTTCGTCGTCTGCCTGGCGTGGTTCGGTCTCCTGTGGCTGTCGCTCGGCGCTTGGTCAGACGGGTCCGTCGCCCCGATGGTGCTCGCACTGGTCGCGGCGGTCGCCATGATCGTCGGCGTTCCGCTCTGCTCGAATTTCGTGGAAGCCGACATCGACGGGGGATCGATCACTCTCCGGTACGTCTTGCGGCGCCGCCGGGTGATTCCGGTATCGGAGTTCGATGAGGTGGTGCTGTTGCAGGCACTGCGTCTGCCCGCGCTGACCGGGGCGTCCGAGGTGCCGAGGGTGGTGCTTCGAGGACAGAACACGACCGTTGGCGCGTTCACCCCTCGCGACGGTTGTCTGGTGGAGGAGCTGAGAACTCTCGGATTCGAACCGGTTGTCATACGCCGGCAGCTCTCGCCGTTTCAGGCGTGGCGGAACTACCGCAAATCCGTGAGCCTCTCGGAACTGCTCATCGAGCCGCTGCTCTGGGCGTCGATCGGCGTCCCCGTGATCATTGTCGTGTGGTTGCTGTGGGAAGCGGCGAAGGGGTGAGGCCGGCGCCGCTCCTGTACAGGGAAAGCGCCGACGGGACCGTGCGCGCACGCCGAGGCGTATGTGACGAAGTCACTGGCTGGCCGACCTGTTACGCGGCCACGGCCATCGCCGACCTGGGCTTCGTCGGCCTCGACGACAGCGGCCCGGACGACGACCCGGTGGTGATCACCGGCTACAAGGCCGCCCGGAACCGGCCCCTGACCCGTGCCCGGAAGCTCTCCAGCAAGGCACTGGCCGCAGTACGCGCCCCGGTCGAGCACGGCTTCGCGCACCTGAAGAACTGGCGCGTGCTGGGCAAGGTCCGCCCGGAGGTGGGCGACCACGCTGGTGCGGGCCCTGCTGGTGCTGACAAACCAGGAAGTCGCCCGCTGATGACCGATGATCTTGTCGCTGGACTACCGCCCCGGACCTGGCCGAGCGTCCCGACACCTACGCACACCAGCCCACCTGACGTGCAGTTTTCGCGATGCACACCGCTCAGTGAGGGTGCTTGCGGGCGAGCGCCGACGGTCGTTGCGTAGGCTGGCGTCGTCGTGATGAGGGAGCGAGTGACCCAGCTGAGCCTCTCTGCCTGATGGTGCGTCAGGAAAGTCAGCATTGGGTCAGCATCAGTCCTCAGGAACTCGGTGAAAGCTGACCGAACATGCGACTCGTTGTAAGGTGGGGAAACAGCACTTGACCTGCAAAAACGCAGGCAGGGAGCCGATGCCCAGGAGTACCGCGATGTTGCGCACCATGTTCAAGTCCAAGATCCACCGGGCCACCGTCACCCAGGCTGACCTGCACTACGTCGGTTCGGTGACCATCGACGCCGATCTGCTGGACGCCGCCGACCTGCTGCCCGGTGAATTGGTCCACATCGTCGACATCACCAACGGCGCGCGCCTGGAGACCTACGCCATCGAAGGCGAACGGGGCTCCGGCGTCATCGGGATCAACGGGGCCGCCGCGCACCTGGTGCACCCCGGTGACCTGGTCATCCTCATCAGCTACGCCCAGGTGGAGGACGCCGAGGCCCGGGTGCTGCGCCCGCGCGTGGTCCACGTGGACGGGGGCAACCGGATCGTCGCGCTCGGTGGTGACCCCTCGGAACCGGTGCCCGGTGGCGACGCCCGCCGGGGCCCGCACGCGGTGGCGGGTCCGGCCTGAGTCCTCCGGGGCGTGCCTGACCCGCGGGGCGGCGGGGGGCGCGTACCGTCGGTGCCCCCGGAACGTGCGGGAAGGTTCGGCATCCGCCGGTGGTTGCACCGGTCGTGATGATCATCCGGGAAGCGGACCGTGCGGCCCGGAACCCGACCCGCCCCAGAGAACGGACGGCAGCCATGACCGACACGAAGATCCACGACGACCGCGCCGCGGGCCGCCTGGAGGCGCGCACCGAGGGCGGGGACCTGGCCGGCCACATCGCCTACTTCGTGCTGGAGGAGCCGGGCCGCGCACTGGTTCCGGTGCACACCGTGGTGCGTCCGGAGTTCGAGGGCCAGGGCATCGCGGGGTCCCTCGCCCGGGAGCTGTACGGCATCGCCGCGCGGGAGGGGCTGCCGGTCGCTCCGTTGTGCCCGTACGTCGTGAAGTGGGCCGCCCGTCACCCCGAGGAGGCCCCCGCCGCCCACCCGGAGCTGCTGAAGGCAGCGAAGCGGCACGTCGCGGCGCACCCCGAGCAGTGGTGAGCGGCCTCTGACCCCGACCGCCCGTCCGCCGCCGCGCCCACGGCTCACGCGGCGGCGGGCACGGCCGGGTGCGCACCGCAACAGCCGCGGGCGAGCACCTCGTCGGCGGCCACGACCGCGTCCCGCGGGTCCTCGGTCCGGGTCGCTTCGCACAGGGCGCGGGTCACGGCCCGCAGGGCCGTGCGCACGGCCGGGTCCTCCCGTTCGGCGAGGGCGATGCGGAGCGTCGCGTACCGGGTGAGGAGCTCGCGGAGGGCTGTGGGTGAGGGCGTCTGCACGGTGGGGACCTCCTTGGGGTCATCCTGCTTATGGTCCCGTCACGCAGGGTCCACACCTACCCGGTCCAGGGGGCTCCGCCGTGACCGACGCGCACCCTCGACGACGGGATCCGGCCACCACCCGTCCGACCGGGCGGGTGCACGGATCGCGTCCGCGCGGCTGCGGTGCGTAGGCTGCGCACTCGGATGATCACACTGGAGGAGCTGCCCGAGTGAACCGCACCCGTACCGTCCTGGCCGCGCTCGGCACCACGGTGGTGGTGGCCACGGCCCCCGCCGCCCAGGCCGCGGCGCCCGCACCCGCCGGGGCGAGTGCCCGACCGGCCCCCACCCCCGCCCCGTGCAGCGGCGCGCACGAAGGGGACCCGCGGCTCGGCTCCGCGCACCTGCCGGCCAAGCGGGACAGGCCGGTGGGGCCGCTGCTCAAGGGGTGGCAGCGCACCGGGCACCTCGGGTCCCGGGACTTCCTGGAGAAGTACTGGGAGGGGCCGGCCGACACCGGGGGTTGGAAGTACCCGCCCCACGACGGGTTCGCCGAGGTCAACGGCCAGCTCGACAAGGAACCGGCCAAGCTCCGCAAGGGATCGCGCCTGGACCGTTTCGGCTCCGAGTACGGGTCCTACCTGGCCCCCGCCGGGGACGCCTACGCCAAGCGGGCGCTGCCCCCGCAGAGTCTCAACACCCGCGATGCCAGCGTCCCCTGCGACTACCGCGTCTACCGGGTCGCCAAGCCGTTCTGGGTGTGGCAGGGCCGGATAGCCCCCTGGTTCGAGCAGCCCGGCGGCGGCCGGCAGATCAAGCTGGACCCGGTCTTCCTCGACCCCGGCCAGGGCCAGCGGCTCAACGTCAAGTGGCTCCTCGACCACGGCTTCCTCACCCGGGTCGCCCGTTGACCCGGAGTTCCCGTACTGCGCCGGGCGCGGACCGGTGACCGGGTGAACCGCTCCGGGTTGCACCGGGCACTCGTCGCCGCGGGCGTCCCCGATGGCCACTACCGCATCGAGGGCGCCCATGAGCCGGTGCCCACGCCCCCCGACTTCCTGTTCCTGCGCCGGTCGCCGGACGGCGGCTGGGAGACCGGCGTCTACGAACGCGGCCACCACGAGGTGATCGCACACCATCCCACCGAGGCGGGGGCGTGCGCCCATCTGCTGCGGCTGCTCACCTGACCCGTGGCGGGCCGACCCGCCAGAGGGGTGAGTGAAGGGCGCCGGGTCGGGCAGGCGGGGGAGGAATCCAGAGTCATCCACCCCACGGGAGGACACGATGACCCATCCCTACCCCGAGCCCGTACCGCCCGGTCCCACTCCGGGGCCGCTACCGGGTCCGGACCGGCCGCGCCCGCCGCAGCCCGATCCGGTGCCCACGCCGCCCGCTCCCCGTCCGCCGTCCCCGCCCGCCCCCGAACCGGTGCCCCCGCCCTCGCCGATCCCCGAACCGCCCGGTCCGGAACCGGTGCCCCAGCCGGGGCCGGCCGGCTGACGCGCCGGTTGTGCGGCCCCGGTCGGGAGCCCGGGGCCGCAGGGGCCGCTCAGGCGTCCACCTCGGAGCGGTCGCCGCCCCACACGGTGTGGAACGAGCCCGACCGGTCGACGCGCCGGTAGGTGTGCGCCCCGAAGTAGTCCCGCTGCCCCTGCGTCAGCGCGGCGGGCAGCCGTTCGGCGCGCAGGGCGTCGTAGTGGGCCAGGGCCGCCGCGAAGCCGGGCACCGGCACGCCCTGCCGGGTCGCAGCCACCAGCACCGCCCGCCAGTCGTCCTGGGCCGCCCCGATCTCCCCGGCGAAGCCCTCGTCGCCGAGCAGGCTCGGCAGACCGGGGCGGGCGTCGTACGCGGCGCGGATGCGGTCGAGGAAGGCCGCGCGGATGATGCAGCCGTTCCGCCAGATCGCGGCCACCGCCCCCAGGTCGACGTCCCAGCCGTACTCGGCGCTGCCGGCGGCGATCTCGTGGAAGCCCTGGGTGTACGACACGATCTTGGACGCGTACAGCGCCTGTTCCACCTGCCGGGCGAACGCCGCCGCACCGGCCTCGTCGAGCGGCCGGGCGCCCGGCCCCGGCAGGGCGCGGGAGGCCGCGCGCAGGTCGGCGTGGCCGGACAGGGACCGTGCGAACACCGCCTCGGCGATGCTCGACACCGGAACCCCGAGGTCGAGGGCGATCTGGACGGTCCAGCGGCCCGTGCCCTTCTGCTCGGCGCGGTCCTCGACCACGTCCACGAACGGCTTCCCGGTCGCCGCGTCCCGGTGGGAGAGCACGTCGGCGGTGATCTGGACGAGGTAGGAGTCCAGTCGGCCGGTGTTCCACTCGCGGAAGACGTCCGCGATCCGGGCGGGGGAGTAGCCGGCGACATCGCGCAGCAACTGGTAGGCCTCGCCGATGAGTTGCATGTCGGCGTACTCGATGCCGTTGTGCACCGTCTTCACGAAGTGTCCGGAGCCGTCCGGCCCGATGTGGGTGACGCACGGGCTGCCGTCCGCGGCCTTCGCCGCCACCTCCTCCAGCATCGGGCCCAGTGCGGCATAGGACTCCACGGAGCCGCCGGGCATGATGCTGGGTCCGTGCAGGGCGCCCTCCTCGCCGCCGGAGATCCCGGTGCCGACGAAGTGGATGCCCCGCCCCCGCAGTTCGCGCTCCCGGCGTCGGGTGTCCGCGAAGTGGGCGTTGCCGCCGTCGACGATCATGTCCCCCGGTTCCAGCAAGGGGGCGAACTCCCGGATCACCGAGTCCGTCGGTCCGCCCGCCTTCACCATGACCACCAGTCGGCGGGGGCGTTCCAGGGCGGCGACGAACTCCGCTGGGTTCCCGGTCGGCACGAAGGCCCCCTCCTCGCCGTACTGCGCCACGAGTTCGCGGGTGCGGGCGGCGGTGCGGTTGTGCAGGGCGACCGAGTATCCCTTGCGGGCGAAGTTGCGGGCGAGGTTGCGTCCCATCACGGCGAGGCCCGTGACCCCGATCTGAGCGGTGGTGGCCATCTGGTGGCTCCTGACGTCGGAAGTGCCGGTTGCGGTCGTCCCTACCACGCCCCCGTGGCGGGCGACGGTGCCGACACCGGGATTCCGGGAACTTCCGTGCCCACCGGTCCGTTCCCACGGGTTCCGGACCGTAGGTGTGGTGAGGGGGCGTCAGACGACGCGCCGGCGCCGGACGGGCGACTGATTACCCTCTTGTCGGGCTGGTGCGCACCCCGTAGCTTGCAGAATCCTGATGCCTTGGGGGGCGCCCCCACAGGACGACGAGGGGGCACACACCATGACCGTGCGCGGCCGACACCGCAGGGTCCAGCCGAAGCGGATCAACCGAACCTCGCTGACCCTCACCGTCGGCGGCGCCGGCATCGCCATGCCGCTCATCGCCGCGGACCTCGCCCACGGGGCGGACCTCAGCACCTGGAACAAGGTCGCCGCCTGCGAGTCCACCAACGACTGGAACGCCAACACCGGCAACGGCTACTTCGGCGGCCTCCAGTTCACGCAGTCCACCTGGGAGGAGTACGGCGGTCGGGCCTACGCCCCGCGTGCGGACCTCGCCACCCGGGACCAGCAGGTCGCCGTCGCCGAGCGGGTGCTCAAGGGACAGGGCCCGGGCGCCTGGCCCACCTGCTCGGTCCGCGCCGGTCTCACGCGCGGGGGCGACGCCCCCGACATCGCCCCGACCGCCGCCCGGGAGCAGGCCGTTCCGAACGCGATCGCCCGCAACCGGGTACCGGACGCCAAACCGGAGACCACTCCGCAGTCCCGGGCGGGCAAGGCGCGGATGTACAAGGTCGTCAGCGGGGACAGCCTCTCGCAGATCGCCGACGAGCGGCGGGTCGCCGGCGGCTGGCAGCGCCTCTACCAGCGCAACCGCGCCACGATAGGGAGCGACCCCCACCACATCGTCCCCGGCCAGCGGTTGTCCTTGGACTCCCGGACCGGCACGTCCCCCGGACGCCCGGCGGTCGAGCAGCCGGCGAAGAAGCCGACCGCCAAGAAGCCCGCGAAGCGGAAACCGGCAGCGGCCCCGGCAAAACCCCGTCGAGATCCGGCCATTTCCAAGCCGAGGCAGCGGACGGCTCCGGCCACCCGCAGTGACGAGCGCCGCTCCACCGGCGGGCTCTCCGCCCCCGTCGCCGGAGCCACCGGCACCGGCTACCGGGTCTCCGGACAGCACTGGTCGAAGGGCTACCACACGGGCGTGGACTTCCCCGTCCCCACCGGCACCTCGGTCATGTCGGTCGCCAACGGCGAGGTGGTGTCCGCCGGATGGGCCGGATCGTACGGCTACCAGGTCGTCGTCCGGCACACCGACGGCCGGTACAGCCAGTACGCCCACCTGTCGGCGATCTCGGTACGGGCCGGGCAGGACGTGGTGAGCGGACAGCGCATCGGCCGCTCGGGTTCCACCGGCAACAGCACCGGCCCGCACCTGCACTTCGAGGTCCGCACCGGCCCCGGCTTCGGCACCGACATCGACCCGGTGTCCTACCTCCGTGCGGGCGGCGTCCGCCTCTGAAGGGCCGTCCGCCGCCCCGTCCGGGGCGTCAGGCCCGCACCCGGTCGCCCGCCGGAGGGACCGCATCGCGCGGCACCAGGACGCCGCGCCGGCCCGCGGGACGCTTCCGGTGCTGCACCGGAACCGCCAACGCCCCGAAGGGGACGGTCGGCAGCAGGACGCCGGCCTCCCGCCGGGCCTCGAACACCGTCGTCGAGCCGTGGGGCGGGACCGGAGACTCCCGGCCGGCGGGGGACGGCACCACCGGTGCGGCCCGGTCGGCGGCGGCCCGGTCGGTCCGCCGGGCGTCGAGGCCGTCCGTCGGGGACGTTGCCCCGTCCGGCGCGGACGCCCCACCGGCGAGCCGTTCGGTCGTCAGCAGGATCAGACCGCCCGCCGTGACCACCCCGCACCCCAGGGCGAGGAGGGTGCCCGCGGTCCCGTACCGGAACGACTCGCCGAGCAGGGTCAACCCCACGGCCGCGGCCACCGCCGGGTTCGCCACGGTCACCGTCGCCAGCGGCGCCGCCAGACCGGCGCCCCGGTAGGCGGCCTGGGACAGGAACATGCCCGCCGTCGCCATCACCGCGACCCCCGCCAGCACCGGCAGGTTCCACGCCCGGGAACCCGACGTCCACTCCACGGCCAGCGCCTTGGTGAACACCGACCCGATGCCGAACGCCACTCCGGCCGCACCGGCGAGCAACAGGGCCCGCACCGCCGGCCGGTGCCGTGTCGCCCGCCCCGCCGCGGCCAGCGCCCCCAACACGCCCGCCGTCGCCAGGGCCAGCGCCCCCTGCTCCCCGTCCGTCATCGCCCGGTCGGTGCCCGCACCCGTGAGGGCCAGCATCCCGGCCAGACCGGCCCCCGCCATCACCGCACCGCGCCAGGCCGCGCCCTCCGCCTTCCGCCCCGCGAACAGGGCCGCCATCGGCAGTGCGAACACGATGGTGAGTCCGCCGAGCGGCTGCACCAGGCTGAGCGGCCCGTAGGCCAGGGCGATCACGTGCAGCAGCGCCCCCACGCCGTTGAGTCCCACCGCGCCCCACCACGCCGGTCGCCGCACCGGAGCCCGGCCCCGGCCGCCGGCAGCCACGCGCTCCTGGACGATGGCGCCGCCGGCGTACGCCACGGCCGACACCAGGCACAGCACCACCGCGAGCGCGAAGCCGCTCATGCCCGGACCTCCGTGGAACGAACGGGTCGGGGACTGCGGCGCGCCCGCTGCGCCGATGGGTGGCATGTCATGACCCAAGCTTCGTCGCCCGGAGCGCCCCTGTCGTCGTACCTGAGCACGCAATCCGTCCTACTGCCGATGGAGTAGGCCCCCGGGGGCAGCGCTCCTCCGTGGTCCCGGGGAGGGACCCGTGCGGTTCCCGGGACGGGTCGGAGCGGAGCGCCCGTGCTCCCTGGCCGGCCGTCCGGGTGGCGGCGCGACGGCTCCCCCCCCGGCCGCGGCACGGCGCCTTGACCGGCCTCGGAGCACTGCCGAGAATGAGCCCCCGTCGCACCCCTGCCCGCCCCCACCCGGGCAGCCGTCACGACGTACCGGGGCGCCCTCCTGACGCTCCGACACGAGGGACGACGCGGTCGACGGCGACACCCCCTCGGAGGTCCTCCCCATGCCACGGACCAGGCGCCCCCACCGCCCGCGCCGCGCCGCCGCCGCGATGGCGTTCGCCCTGCTCGTCGGGGCGTCGGCCGCGGCGCCCGGCGCGGCGGTCGCTGCCCCGGCCCCGCCCCCGTCGCAACCGGTCGACCTGGTGAACCCGTTCATCGGAACCGCCAACGAGGGCAACACCTACCCGGGGGCCGCCGTGCCCTTCGGCATGGTCCAACTCTCTCCGGACACCGGACACAACACCGGCTACGACCACGCCGACGACCGCATCCGCGGTTTCTCCGCCGTGCACCTGTCCGGGGTGGGCTGCCGGATCGGCGGCGACCTGCCGGTCCTGCCGACCGTCGGGGAGGTCACCGAGACCGACAACGCCGCGTACGCGGTGTCCTTCGACCACGCGGACGAGAGCGCCAGCCCCGGCCACTACCGGGTCGACCTCGCCAACGGCGTCCGCGCCGAACTCACCGCGAGCACCCGCACCGGCGTCCAGCGCTACACCTTCCCCGCGACGGAACGGGCCAACGTCCTGCTCAACGCGGGGCAGGCGCTGCACCGCAACCGCGCCAGCGAGGTCGAGGTCCTCGACGACCGCACCATCCGCACCAGCATCACCGGCAGCGGCTTCTGCCAGGCCACCGAGCCGTACACGGTGCACACCCTCACCCGCTTCGACCGGCCCTTCACGGCCTTCGGCACCTGGCGCGGCGCCACCGTCACCGAAGGCACCACCCGGGCCACCGCGACCACCGGCCGCAGCGGCGCCTGGGTCCGGTTCGACACCCGCGGGGACCGCACCGTGGAGGCCACCACCGCGCTCTCCTACGTCGACGCCCCGGGAGCCGCCGGCAACCTGCGCGCCGAGGGCGGACGCTCCTTCGACCGGGTGCACCGGGAGGCCAGGGCGGCCTGGCACGACCGCCTCGCCGACGTACGGGCCCACGGGGGGAGCACCGAACTGCGGCGGACGTTCTACTCCTCGCTGTACCGGTCCTTCCTCGCGCCCAACGTCGGCAGCGACGCGGACGGCCGCTACCGCGGCTGGGACCAGCGGGTGCACCACGCCCGGGGCTTCACCTACTACCAGAACTGGTCCCTGTGGGACACCTACCGCACCCAGGCCCAACTGCTGGCGCTGCTCGCGCCCCGCGAGTCCCGCGACATGGCCCTGTCGGTCCTGCGGATCGGCGAGGACGGCGGCTGGCTGCCCAAGTGGGGCTACGGCCCCGTCGAGACCAACATCATGACCGGCGACCCCGTCACCCCGTTCCTCACCAACGCCTACCAGCAGGGGTTGCTGGAGGGCCACGAGGAGGAGACCTACCGGGCGCTCACCCGCAACGCGGACGGGGTGCCGCCCGCGGACTCCCCGGCGGTCGGCCGCGAGGGCAACGCCTCCTACCTGGAACACGGGTACGTGCCGTACCTGAAGCGCCCGCACGCCAAACCGGGGGACTCGGACTTCGACCACGGGGCGTCCGCCACCCTGGAGTACGCCCTCGCCGACGCGGCCCTCGCCGAGATGGCCCGCGACCTCGGCCACCACGACGACGCCCGCCGCTACACCGCGCGCTCACGCGCCTACCGGGCCCTGCTCGACCCCGCCACCGGCTTCTTCCGCGCCCGTGACGAGACCGGTGCCTTCACCGGACCCGCCGACCCCGCGCACGGCGTCGGCTTCCACGAGGGCACCTCCTGGCAGTACCAGTGGCTGGTGCCCCAGGACCTGCCGGGCCTCATCGACCTGCTCGGCGGCGCGGAGCGGACCAACGCCCGGCTCGACGCCTTCTTCGCCTACGACCGGCTGCTGGCGGACCCGGCCCGCACCGCCCGCGAGGCATGGGTGAACAAGCCCTACGCCTACTACGGGGCCACCACCTACAACCCGCACAACGAGCCCGACCTCCTCGCCCCGTACACCTACCTCGCCACCGGTCGGCCCTGGCAGACCACCGACGTGGTGCACGCGGCCCTCAGCCTGTACACCGACGCCCCCACCGGAATGACCGGCAACGACGACCTCGGCACCATGTCGGCCTGGCACGTCCTGTCCGCCCTCGGCCTCTACCCCGTGCGCCCGGGCACCGACGTCTGGGGCCTGTCCACCCCCGTCTTCCCCCGGGTGGACCTCTCGCTCGACCGCCGCTTCTTCCCCCGGGGCGGATTCCGCGTGCTGGCGCCGGACGTCTCGCCCGAGCGGCGCTACATCCGGTCGGCCCGGCTCGACGGGGTCGACCACCCGCGCACCCACCTCACCACCGACACCCTGCGCGGGCTGGGCACCCTCTCCTACACCGTGGGCACCACCCCGTCCGCCTGGGGCACCGACCGGGCCGCCGTCCTCCCGGCCACCGGCGCGACGGGGCCCTGACCCGTCCGCGCACCGCCGGCCCGCACCACCGGCCCCGCGCCGCTGTTTGGCGCCAGGACGCGCCCCTCACGTAAAGTTCCGCTTTCGGACACCAACCACCCCCGCCCCCGGGGCGTCCCGGGGCGCGGCGGCGCGAGCGGCACGAGGAACGGCATGACGGCGACAGATGACCTGCCCACCTACGGTCCGGGCATCGACCCGGAACGGCTCGCCGTGTGTCTGAGCGTGCTGGAGGAGCTCGACGAACTGGACGTCGACCACCCCGACGCGATCACCGTCCGACGTGCCACCGCCGGCATCTACCGCACGGTCAAGCAGCGCCGCCGCCAGGACCGCAGGGCGGCCAAGACCGCGCACGACCGGGCCGTCACCGAGGCCACCGCCACCGGCTCCGCCGACCGCATCGACGACGAGACCCAGGGCATCCTGCCCTCCGGGACCGCCACCGGCGAACTCGCGGGGATACTCCAGCGTCCGCGCTCCTGCTACACCTGCAAGGCGCGGTACGTCGAGGTCGACGCCTTCTACCACCAGCTGTGCCGCGCATGCGCCGCCGCCAACCGGGCCAAGCGCGAGGCCGGGACCGATCTGAGCGGCAAGCGGGCGCTGCTCACCGGGGGCCGCGCCAAGATCGGCATGTACATCGCGCTGCGGCTGCTGCGTGACGGCGCCCACACCACGATCACCACCCGGTTCCCCAACGACGCGATCCGACGCTTCGCGGCGATGCCCGACAGCGCCGACTGGATGCACCGGCTCAAGATCGTCGGCATCGACCTGCGGGACCCCGCCCAGGTGGTCGCGCTCGCCGACTCGGTGAGCGCCGCGGGACCCCTCGACATCCTGATCAACAACGCCGCCCAGACCGTCCGCCGCTCCCCGCAGGCGTACGGCGAGCTGCTCGCCGCGGAGTCCGCGCCGCTGCCCCCGGGCGAGCTGCCCGCCGCCGAGATCATCGGGGGGTTCGGCTCCGGAGCCGTCGCCGCGCTGCCCGCCGCCCGTGCGGGAGGACTCTCCGCGCAGGACGTCACGGAGCTGGCCCTGGTCTCCGGTTCGGCCTCCCTGGCACGGATCGCCGCGGGCACCGCGATCGACGCCGGCGGACTCGTGCCCGACCTGCACGCCAGCAACAGCTGGGTGCAGACCGTCGAGGAGGTGGACCCGGTGGAGCTGCTGGAGGTGCAGCTCTGCAACTCCACCGCGCCGTTCATCCTCATCAGCCGGCTCCGCCCGGCGATGGCCGCCGCCGTCGAGGCCGGGGCGCGCCGGGCCTACGTCGTCAACGTCTCCGCGATGGAGGGCGTCTTCGACCGCGGTTACAAGGGCGCCGGGCACCCGCACACCAACATGGCGAAGGCCGCGCTGAACATGCTGACCCGCACCAGCGCCCAGGAGATGTTCGAGAAGGACCGCATCCTGATGACGGCCGTCGACACGGGGTGGATCACCGACGAGCGTCCGCATCCGGACAAGATCCGGCTCGCCGACGCCGGGTTCCACGCCCCGCTGGACCTGATCGACGGCGCGGCCCGGGTGTACGACCCGATCGTGCGCGGCGAGGCCGGCGAGGACCTCTACGGCGTCTTCATGAAGGACTACGCGCCTGGCAAGTGGTGACCCGGAGGGGGCCGGTGCGGGCGTTCCTTCCGCCCGGCACCGGCCGCCGTCACCCGGACGGACCCATTCCGGTGTGCGCCGCGCCGCGGATCATGGCCAGATGACATACATCGGGGCCGGGACGCCCGTATTTGTTATCCACGCTATAGAGCGGACGTCCGCTCAAATGGTTACTCTGTACCGAACGGACGGTACCGAGGGGTTCGCACCCGAGCCCCCCTTCGACACCGCCCGCCCGGGGCGACCCCTCACACGATCCGCCCCGGCGAGTTGCCGGCGCCACCGCGTCCGAACTGCCCTCTAGCCAAGCCCGAGCCGGCGCCGGGCGCCCACCGACAGGGTGCGGGCTCCTTGCCCGGAGGGCGACCCGACACAGAAGGAGTGCGCGGTGACATCGGAGAAGACCACCGACGAACAGACCACGGAGCCCCCGGAACGGCCCGCCCGTCGTGGCCCGGAGACGCTCGGCAGCCTGGAGGTCTGGTCCCGCTCGGCGCCGATCAGGCTCGCCGGGTACGAGGACGACCTCGCCGAGCCGCACATCCTGCCCAGCGTCGACTGACCCGGGACCCGCCGCCTCCCGGCGCCACCGCCGGACTCGCCGGCACGTCGATCAGGGAGGCGCGGCGGTCGGCCGCCGGAGCCGACGACCCGGGCGACCGGTCGCGGATCCGGCCGTTCCGGCACGAGATCGTCGCGGCGGGCGAGACGTACACCTGGGACCGGTCGGGCTGCACCTCAGGTGCCGGGCGCTGCGACCCCTCCCGCAGCCCGGGTCGGCGGGAGGAAGTCCCGGACGTAGCCACGGGTCCAACAGGCCCCCGTCTCCCGCAGTTCGCGCCCCGTGCTGAAGGCGTAGCGGAACAGCCTGGCCCGGACGTACCGGGGCGGTGCGTCCGGGGGGAACGGCGAGTGCCGCAACAGCCGCAGGGTGTCCCGGTCGCCGGCCAGCAGCCGCTCCACGAGCGCACCGAACCAGGGGTGGGCATAGGCGGGGGAGAGCGCGGCGAACCACATCAGCCAGTCCAGCCGCAGATGGTACGGCGCGAACTGACGCGGCCACCGGCGCAGGTCGCCGGGCTTGCCGCGGAACTCGTACGCCAGCCAGGTGCCGTCCTTGCGGGGCACCGGGTCGGCGGTGCCCTCGATGACGATCTCGTACCGCACCCGGCTCACGCTGCCGAAGGCCCCGTAGCTGTTCACCAGGTGCAGGGGATCGAACGAGCGGTTCATGACCTGCCGGCGCGACACCAGGTTCCGGGCCGGCCGGAAGCTCAGCACCACCACCAGCGCCGTCACCGCGCACACCACGACCGCGTACCAGACCGGGGGAGCGGCGGCGGCCGGCTGCGGGCCGGACACCGCCGAGAGGTCGAGCACCGACACCGCCAGCACGATCGTCAGCCAGTTGAGCCAGGCGAAGTTCCCCGACAGGACCAGCCACAGCTGGGAGACGATCATCAGCGCCGCGGCCGCGCCCGCCACCGGCTGCGGAGCGAACAGGAACACCGGCACCACGAGCTGGGTCACGTGGTTCGCCGCCGCCTCCACCCGGTGCAGGGGGCGGGGCAACCGGTGGAAGAACCAACTGAGCGGGCCCGGCATCGGCTGGGTCTCGTGGTGGTAGTACAGACAGGTCAACCGTCGCCAGCAGGCGTCCCCCCGCATCTTGATCAGACCGGCGCCGAACTCCACCCGGAAGAGCACCCAGCGCAACAACAGCAACACCAGCACCGGTGGCGCCACCTCGTCGTTGCCCAGGAAGACCGCGAGGAACCCCACCTCCAGCAACAGCGACTCCCAGCCGAACCCGTACCAGGTCTGCCCCACGTTCACCACGGACAGGTACATCGCCCAGGGCACCGCCCACAGCAGCATCGCCGCCCACAACGGCACCACCCGGTCCACCCCGACCAGCAGGCCCGCCGACACCGCACAGCCGGTCCACGCCCAGCCGGCGAAGAACCGGTCCGAGTAGTGCCACCGGAACACGCTGGGGGCGGCGCGGGCACGGGTGCGCGCCACATGGGCCCGGATCGGGAGCATGCCCCGGTCGCCGAGGAGCGCCCGGAACTGCCGGGCCGCTCCGAGGAAGGCGCACAGGTACACGACGGCCAACCCGCGCTGGAAGAGCAGCCGCGCCAGTTCGTAGTCCGGCTCCGTGAACCACCGCACCCCTCCATTGTGACGTCCGTCACCCTCGGTGAGCGCGGCCGGACGAGTCGAACAATCGCGGGGGTGGTGGCAGAGTGGCCCCATGGTGGAGCGGGCAGCGAGAGACCCGTCACTCCCGGACGACTGGCCCGCCGGGCCGGCGGCGATCCTGTCGTTCAACCGCGTGGGCAGCTTCGACTGGGACCTCGACCGCGGGCTGATGCACCTGGACCGCACGGCCCACCAACTGCTCGACCTCGACCCCGACACCTTCGACGGCCGGCCCGCCTCGCTGTCCGGACGCATTCCCCCGATCGACGCACAGCGCCTGGACTCACGGGTCGCCCAGGCCATGAAGGACGGCAGCGCCGGCTACGCCGCCGCCTTCCGCATCCGCCACCGCGACGGCCTGCTGCACTGGGTCCGCACCCACGCCCGCTTCCTGCGCGACACGACCGGCCGCCCCCGCCGGATCGTCGGGATCCTCCGCGACGCCCCCGAAACCGGGGACGGCCCCGCGAACCGCCGGACCAGCATCGTGCAGGTCGCCACCGACGCGCTGGCCCACGCCCGTACCGTCCAGGACGTCATCGACGTCCTCAAGGACACCCGGGGCCTCACCCACCTCGGTGCGACCAGCCTGGTCCTCGGACTGGTGGAAGCCGGCCGCATCCGCCTGGTCGCCGACGGGCCCGCCGGCAGCTTCGTGCCCGCCACCCGGGTCACCCGGGTCGACGAGCCCTACCCGATGAGCGAAGTGGTCCGCACCCTCACCCCCCGGTTCATCGAGTCCGCGGAGGAGTTCGCCGCCTCGTACCCCGTGCTGTGGCCGCACCTCACCGACCTGGAGATCACCTCGGCCGCCTATCTGCCGCTGATCGCCCAGGCCCGGCCCATCGGCGCGCTCGGCCTGCTCTACCACGACCGGTACGGGTTCACCGAGGAGGAGCGCGACATCCTCGTCGCGCTCAGCAGCAGCATCGCCCAGGGCCTGCGGCGGGCGATGTTCTACGAACAGGAGAAGGACCTCGCCACCGGCCTCCAGCGCGCCATGCTGCCCCGCACCATCCCGGCGGTCCCCGGCGCCGACCTCGCGGTCCGCTACCGCTCCGCCTCCCTGGGGCGGGACGTCGGCGGCGACTGGTACGACGTGATCCCGCTGCCCGGCGGGCGGGTCGGGGCGGTCATCGGCGACGTCCAGGGGCACGACACCCACGCCGCCGCCGTCATGGGCCAACTGCGGATCGTGCTGCGCGCCTACGCGGCCGAGGGACACACCCCCGCCACCGTGATGGCCCGGGCCTCCGTCTTCCTCCACGAACTCGACACCGAACGCTTCGCCACCTGTCTGTACGCCGAGGCCGACCTGTCCACCGGAGTCGTCCAACTCGTCCGGGCGGGCCACCTCGACCCGCTGTTGCGGTCCACCGACGGCACCTGCCGACGGCTCCCCGTCGAAGGCGGACTGCCGCTCGGGCTCTCCGCCGAGTTCGGGCGCCTCGCCTACGCGGTGACCACCGTGGAACTCGACCCGGGACAGACCCTGATCCTGTGCACCGACGGGCTGGTGGAGACCCCCGGCGCCGATCTGGACGACGGGCTGATGGCGCTGACCGGCCTCGTCGAGGACGGACCCCGCGACCTGCAACTCCTCGCCGACCGCCTGTGCGCCACCGCGGACGACCGGGGCGGCGACGACGACGTGGCCCTGCTCCTGCTGCGCCGGCTCGGCGTCGGCGCCGCCCAGTCCGGGGGCCGCCTCCAGCAGCGGGTGCCGCCCGGCGACCCCGGTGCCCTGCGCGAGGCGCGCCGGATGATCCGCTCCGCGGTCGCGGCCTGGGGCGCCGCGGACCGGGCCGACGAGATCGAGCTCGTCGCCGACGAACTGATCACCAACGCGCTGATCCACACCGAGGGCCCCACCACGGTCACCCTCCGCGTCCTGTCCGGGGCGGAACGCCGCTTCCGGATCGAGGTCGACGACCCCTCCAGCGCCCTGCCCCGACGCCGGGACGCCGGGGCGGAGGACGCCTCCGGCCGGGGCCTGCTGCTGGTCGACCGGCTCGCCGACGTGTGGGGCGTGGAGTCCCGGGGCGGCGGCAAGTCGGTGTGGACCGAGTTCGCCGTGCCCGGCCGCACCCCACCGCCCTCCCCGGGCGCGGCGGCGGGCTCCGTGTGAGGCTGGGATCATGCCGGAGCTGCCCGAGGTCGAAGCCCTCAAGGGCTTCCTCACCGACCACCTGGTCGGTCACGAGGTCGTCCGGGTGCTGCCCGTCGCGGTGAGCGTCCTGAAGACCTACGACCCGCCCTTGTCCGCCCTGGAAGGCCACACCGTCAACGGGGTCGAACGGCACGGGAAGTTCCTCGACCTCGCCACCGAGGGCGGGCCCCACCTGGTGACCCACCTGGCGCGCGCCGGTTGGCTGTACTGGCGCGAGCGCCTCCCCGACGGGCCGCCCCGCCCGGGCAAGGGCCCCCTCGCGCTGCGGGTCGCCCTGGAGACCGGCGCGGGGTTCGACCTCACCGAGGCCGGCACCCAGAAGCGGCTCGCCGTGTACGTGGTGGACGATCCGCAGCAGGTGCCCGGCATCGCCCGGCTCGGCCCCGACCCCCTCGCCGACGCCTTCGACGAGGCCGCCTTCGCCGCCCTGCTCTCCGGTGAACGCCGCCAGCTCAAGGGTGCCCTGCGCGACCAGAGCCTCATCGCGGGCGTCGGCAACGCCTACAGCGACGAGATCCTGCACGCCGCGAAGATGTCCCCCTTCAAGCTGGCCTCCTCCCTCACCCCCGAGGAGACCGCCACCCTCTACAGTGCCCTGCGCGACACGCTCACCGCGGCGGTCGCCCGCTCGCACGGAATCGCGGCGGGCAAGTTGAAGGCGGAGAAGAAGAGCGCGCTGCGGGTGCACGGCCGCACCGGCGAGCCCTGCCCGGTGTGCGGGGACACCATCCGCGAGGTCTCCTTCCGCGACTCCTCCCTCCAGTACTGTCCGACGTGCCAGACCGGTGGGAAGCCCCTGGCCGACCGCCGGATGTCCCGTCTCCTGCGGTAGCGAGGATCGTCGGGGGGCGTGCACGCGTCTTCGGCGGCTCCGAAGGGCCCTTCGGAACTGACCGGCGCCTGTGATCGAAAGTGCACGCGGTGGATCGACGATTCAGAATCCGGATCCGTTCGCTAGCAAATTATGATCGAAATGGCGATGCATCATAAAGTCGGATTGTCCGATGGTTGTTGATGTTCTTGTGCGGCCAATCATGGAATTGCGACGAATGGTTGACCGTGATGCTGCGTGCGTGTTACCTATGAGGTCGGTCGGCCAAATCCGCCACATCTCTGGGGGAGGGGGTGCCGGGCAGGGGAAACCCCTCTTCCGGGAGCCGCTTTCATTACTTCTTCGCGCTGTCGAGCGCGCATTTCCCGCACCGCTTTTCCCTGTCCGTGCGTGCGGTTTCCATGCATTTCCTGGAGGCGTTGCCACTGCCTCCATGTCCATATGACACAAGGGCAGTTCCCAAGGGAATGGAGGGGATATGGCGACGTCTGTCTCGTATCCCGGAGTTTACATCGAGGAGCTACCGAGCGCGGTGCGCACGATCACCGCGGTGACCACGTCGGTGACGGCGTTCGTGGGGGCGACCCGACGCGGACCCCTCGACGAGGCGGTGACGATCACCAGCTTTGCCGACTTCGAGCGGCAGTACGGCGGCCTGGACGCGAAGAGCCTGTTGAGCTACGCGGTGCAACAGTTCTTCCTGGTCGGCGGTTCGGTCGCGGTCATCGTCCGGGTCGCCAAGGGTGCCGAGCCGGCATCGCGGGACCTGGCGGCGGGCGGCGAGCCGAACGCGCTGACGGTGACCTCGCGGGACGCCAGCGCCTGGGGCAACGGGCTACGGGTCGCGATCGACCCGGGCACGTCCGACGACACCTTCACCGTGCGCGTGCTGGACGCCTCCGGAACGGTGCTGGAGCGGTACCGCGACCTGTCCATGGACCCCGCCGCGCCGCGCTTCGTCGAGGCGGTCGTCAACGAGTCGTCCTTCATCAACACCGAGGCGGCCGGCGAGGCGGTGCCGGACTTCTCCGGCACCGTCTCGGGACCGGTGGACACGCTGCCGGACCTGGCGGACAAGAAGCTCACCGCCACCGTCGACGGCGTCGAGCCCGTCGAGATCACGCTCTACACCGCCGCCGACACCCCACCCGCGTCCCTGACCGGGCTCGGTCTCCTGCTGGAGCGCACCCTCCGAAGCGCGTCGCCCGACCGGGCCTTCACCCGGGCCGACGTCGACGTGACCGGCCAGCGGCTACAGGTGCTGGCCGGCACGGCGGGCGCCACGATGACGCTCACCGGCGAGGTGGCGAACCTGCTCGGCCTGACCGCCGCGCGCCCGACCGCCTACCCGTTGACGGGCGGAAACGACGGCGTCCCGCCGACCGACGCGGAGTTCCGCGGCAGCGAGGCGGACAAGACGGGAGTGCACGCGCTGCGGGAGGTGCAGGACGTCAACCTGCTCTGCCTCCCCGACCTGGCCGGACCCGACTACACCGGCGATCCGATCAGCGTGATCACCACTGCGGAGGAGCTCTGCGAGGACAAGCGGATGCTCCTGATCGTCGACAGCCCGCCGGAGTGGACTGGCATCGAGCAGGCCCGTGCCGGACTGGCGACCTACGACGCGGTCCGCAGCGACCACGCGGCGCTGTACTTCCCGCACATCACGCTGACCGACCCGCTCACCGGACGACTGCGCACGTTCCCGCCGTCGGGAGCGGTCGCCGGGCTGATGGCCAGGACCGACGCGGAACGCGGCGTGTGGAAGGCGCCCGCCGGCACCGACGTGCGGCTGACCGGCGTCCGCTCGATGAGCGTCAGGATGTCCGATGCCGAGAACGGACTGCTCAACCCGCTCGGGGTGAACTGCCTACGGACCTTCCCCGTCGTCGGCCCGGTGATCTGGGGCGCACGCACCCTCCTCGGCGCGGACGTGCTCGCCTCGGAGTGGAAGTACGTCCCGGTTCGACGGCTGGCGTTCATGCTTGAGGAGAGCCTGTACCGGGGCCTGAAGTGGGTGGTGTTCGAACCGAACGACGAACCGTTGTGGGGCCAGATCCGACTGAACGTGGGCGCCTTCATGCACAACCTGTTCACCCAAGGCGCGTTCCAGGGCACGGCGTCGCGCGAAGCCTACTTCGTGAAGTGCGACAAGGAGACCACGACCCAGGACGACGTCAACCGCGGCATCGTCAACGTGATCGTCGGTTTCGCACCGCTGAAGCCGGCCGAGTTCGTCGTGGTGAAGATCGAACAGATGGCGGGCCGGATCGAGGCATGAGGAATCACCATGGCTGAGTTCACCGTGAACGCGCAGCGGTTCGACCCCTACAAGAACTTCAAGTTCCTGGTGCTCTGGGACGGCAAGACCGTCGCCGGATGCAGCAAGATCAGCCCGCTGAAGAGGACCACCGAAGTCGTCAAGCACCGCAACGGCGGCGATCCCAACTCACCGCGGAAATCCGCCGGCCGCACCGAGTTCGAGGCGATCACCATCGAACGCGGCGTCACCCACGACCCGGAGTTCGACCGCTGGGCGAACAAGGTCTGGATGGTCGGCCAGGGCCTCGGGAACGAGTCCTCGCTCAAGGACTTCCGCAAGGACATCGTGATCCAGGTCCTCAACGAGGCCGGCCAGGTGGCGCTCGCGTACAAGGTGTACCGGGCGTTCCCGTCTGAGTACCAGGTGCTCGGCGAGATGGACGCCAACGCGAACGCGGTGGCGATCCAGCACCTGAAGCTGGAGTGCGAGGGCTGGGAACGGGACCTGGAAGTCGCCGAGCCGGACGAGCCGTCCTACCAGGTTCCGTAAGGCGCGCGGTGGCTTCCCCGACGGACATGCTCGCCGCCTGGGAGATCGGGCTCGCGCTGCCCGCCTCCTCGCTCCAGCGGACGGTGCTGCTGCACGCACTCGCCAGGCCCGGTCAGGAGGCAGCTGAACTCCTCGGCGTCCCGGTCGGCACCCGCGACGCCGAACTGCTGGACCTGCGCATCGCACTCTTCGGCGAAGTCCTGTCGGTTCGGATCGACTGCCCCGAGTGCGGGGCGGAATTGGAGTTCGACGTCGACGCGACCGGCCTGGCAGCCCCCGCGCCCCGGACCGAACCGGAACCGCTGACCGAGGGCGACTGGACCGTTCGGTTCCGGCTGGTCACCTCGGCCGACCTGCTCGCGGTGCGGGATGGGGCCGCCGGGGACCGACGACGGGAACTCGCGGCCCGGCTGGTGCTCGATGCACGGCGCGGTGGCCGAGCGGTGCGCGGGGACCGGCTGCCGGAGCGCATCGTGCACCTGCTCGCCGAGGCGGTGGCGACGGCGGATCCCGCGGCCGACATCTCGTTCGCCCTGGAGTGCCCGGACTGCGCCGCACGGATGCGGACCCCACTCGACGCCGCGACCTACCTGTGGGACGAGCTCGACTCATGGGCCCGCACGACGCTCGCCGACGTGCACGCACTGGCGTCGAGCTACGGGTGGACCGAACCCGACGTGCTGGCGCTGTCACCGCTGCGTCGCCGCTACTACCTGGAGCTGGCCGGACATGGCTGAGACACGGACGCCGGACCTGTTCGACCGGCTGCTCACCCGCACGGCAACGCCCGGCCGGCCGGACGAGGTGGTGCCACTGGCACGACCGCGCACGGCGATGCCGTTCGAGCGGCTGCCGCCCGCGGCGCCGACCGAGACCGAGGCCGAGATCGACGCCGCCCCGTCGCGGCCGGTACCGGAGGCATCGCAGGCACCGCGGGCCACGGCGCGGTCCGGTCCGCGGGAGGCGCTGCCGGAGCCGGCGTCGGTGCTGCACCGGATCGAGCGGACCGTGCGGTCGATCGAGACGGTGCGCACGTCACCCCCCGGGGCGCCGGCCGTGGCGGGGGCGGTCGCACCCGTGGTCCTGCGGAGCATCGTGGAGCGGGTGGCGCCGGCGCCGGCCGTGGCGACGGAGCCCGTCGAACGGTCCGCCTCCCCGCGGCCGGTCGCGCAGCCGCAGCCATGGTCCGCCCGCCCCCCGGCCGCCGCACGGACGGCGGCCGCGGCACGTGCACCGGTACTCCCGGCCGCCGGCTCCGCCCGGCGGCACGAGGCGCGGACCCCTCCGGCTCCGCCCCCGGTCCGGGTCAGCATCGGCCGGCTCGAAGTGACCACGGCGACGCGGGAACCGAGGCCGGAACGACGCGACCGGAGCGGACGGCCCGAGCCGGTCGTCGCACTGGACGCCTTCCTCAACCGGCAGGAGGCGACGTGAGCAACTACCTGGCGATCGCCCAGGCCACCGAGGCGCTGCGCGGCCTGCTGGCCCGCTCCGTGCAGTCCGACGTGCCCTACGCCGTGCAGGTGGAGGCGCGCAAGCCGCCGAGCGAGCCGATGACCGAGCCGGTCATCACGGTCTTCTGCTACCGGATCACCCCCAACGCGTCCCGGCGCAACGCCGACACGCCCACCCGGGACGGCGACGGACGACTGCTGCGGACCCCCACGGCGGCGTACGACCTGCACTACCTGATCAGCTGCTACGGCAACGAAGCCCAGCTGGTGCCGCAGGCCCTGCTGGGCTCGGTGGCGCGCACGCTGCACGAACAGCCGGCGCTCTCCGCACGGGACCTGGAGGACGCCGCCGGGCAGGTCTTCCTGGCCGGTGCGGACCTGGCCGCCTCCCCGCAGGCGGTCCGGCTGACGCCGTCGAAGATGGACCTCGACGACCTGTCGAAGCTGTGGTCGATGCTGATCCAGACGCCCTACACACCGTCGATCGCGTTCGAGGCCTCGCTGGTCCTGCTGGAGAGCCGGCGGACGCCGGCCGTCGGCCGCCCGGTGCGGGAGCACCGGGTCCGGGTGGTCCCGGGACGGCGGCCGGTGGTCGAGGAACTGCGCAGCCGCCCGGCCGCCTCGGACACCGAACCGCGCTCCGGCCCGGTACCGGTGGGCCACGAAGTGGTGCTGACCGGGCACGACCTGAACGGCGAGGGGGTCACGGTCGACGTCGGCGGCGCGCTGGTGGAACCGTCCGTGGTCGACGACGGTCGGGTGGTGTTCACCCCGCCGGTCGGCCTGGCCCCGGGAGCGCACCCGGTACGGGTGCTGCACCGGATCGCGCTCGGCGACACGGTCCGGATCCTCGACTCGAACAGGGTCGCCATGGCGCGGCAGGCCACCGTGACCGCCGCCCGGGTCACCAACGGCGAGGTGGTGGCCGCCCTGGACGTCGCGGTCGGCGACCGGCAGCGGGTGTCGGTGCTGCTGGACGAGTTGGACGGGTCCGTCGGCCATCGGTTCGACGCGCCGTACCCCCTCCCCGGACCGCGGGACCCGAGGGAGGTCGAGGTCGTGACGGAGGGCGTCGCCGCCGGCACCTATCTGCTCCGGATCCGGATCGACGGGGTCGACACGGCGGTCGGCGAGGACCTGCGCACGCCGGCGGTGGAGTTCTGATGGACGCCGGGCACCAGACCGACGCGGCGGTCATGTCCACGGCCACGGCCGAGGTCCTCGCGCGCCTCGACGCCCATGCGAGGACCACCACCGACACCGCCGCGGACGTCGCTGACGGACGGTCGCGGCGTCGGTCCCGACACCCGGCGGCGGAGTCCCGGCGGGCCGACGCCCACCCGAGCGATGACGGGGCCCGGAAGGGCGGCCCCGGCGGGGCGGCGCACGGCGAAGGCTCACTGGCGACGCTGGTCGCCTGCTTCGGACTGACCCCGTTCGAACGGGACCTGCTGGTGCTGTGCGCGGCGATGGAACTGGGACCGACGGCGGCGGCGCGCTGTGCGGCGGCGAGCGGACGGCAGTTCCCGACCTTCTCCCTGGCCCTGGCCGCCCTGGCCGAGCCGCACTGGAGCGCGCTGACGCCGGACGCCCCGCTGCGCCGGTACCGGCTCGTCGAGGTCGCCGACGACGGAGCGTTGACCACCGCGCGGCTGCGGATCGACGAGCGGGTGCTGCACTTCCTGCTGGGCGTGCCCCAGATCGAGCCGCAGGTACAGGGCCTGGTCTCGCGCACCGCCGCGCCCGGCCGGTTGCCGGAGTCGCAAGCGCGACTGGCCGGGGAGTTGGCGGAAGCGGTCAGCGCCGACGGCGTGGCGGCGCTGTCCGGCGGCGATCCGCAGACCCGGCGCGACGTGGTGGTCACCGCGGCGCGCGCGGCCGGATTCGGGACGTTCGCGCTGTCGGCCGCCGACCTGCCGGCCGAACCCGCGGACCGCGTGGCGCTGGCCCGGCTGTGGGAACGCGAGGCGGTGCTGCTGCCGGCAGCCCTGCTGGTCGAGGTGCCCGACCCGGCGAAGGCGCCGGCGGCAGAGGCGTTCGTGGCGATGCTCGGGGTCCCGGTGGTGCTGTCCAGCCAGGATCCGCTCCCCGCCCCCACGGCGCAGCGCGCGCACCTGGTCGTCGCGCCGCTGGACCAGGGCGAGCAGCGCGGGTTGTGGCGCGACGCGCTGGACGGCCACGGCGACGACGCCGACGTGGCGGCCCTCGTGGCGCAGTTCAGCCTGCCCGGACACGTGATCCGGGCCGCCGGCGCCCTCGCCCGCGAGGTGGGCGGCGATCTCCGGGCGGCGGCCTGGCGCGCGGGCCTGGCGCATGCGCGGATCGCGCTCGACGAACTCGGCCGCCGAGTGGAGTCCCGGGCCGGCTGGGACGACCTGGTGGTGCCGGAACGGCAGCGCGGCATCCTCCACGAGATCGTCGCGCACGTGCGGCAGCGCGCGACCGTCTACCAGGACTGGGGCTTCGAGGACGTGTTGCGGCGCGGGCTCGGCGTCACCGCCCTGTTCGCCGGCAGCAGCGGCACCGGCAAGACGCTGGCCGCCGAGGTGGTGGCGGGCGAACTCGGGCTGGACCTGTTCGTCATCGACCTCTCCCAGGTGGTCAGCAAGTACATCGGCGAGACCGAGAAGAACCTGCGCCGGGTCTTCGACGCGGCCGAACGCGGGGGCGCGGTGCTGCTCTTCGACGAGGCGGACGCACTCTTCGGCAAGCGCAGCGAGGTGAAGGACTCGCACGACCGGTACGCGAACCTTGAGGTCAGCTATCTGCTGATGCGGATGGAGTCGTACCGGGGCCTGGCGATCCTGACCACGAACCAGAAGAAGTCCCTGGACCAGGCGTTCCTGCGGCGACTGCGGTTCGTGGTGGACTTCCCGTTCCCGAACCAGGCCGAGCGGGCCGAGATCTGGCGGCGGGTGATCCCGCCCCGGGCCCCGGTCGACGGGGTCGAGGTCGAGCGGCTGGCCCAACTGACGGTGGCGGGCGGCAGCATCCGGAACATCGCGCTGTCGGCCGCCTTCCTGGCCGCCGACGAGGGCACCGCGCTGCGGATGCGGCATCTGCTCGCCGCCGCGCACACCGAGTACGTCAAGTTCGAGCGCTCGGTGACGCCGACGGAGGTGGCCGGGTGGGTGTGAGCCTGCACGTGGACGAGTTGGTGATCCGCGGCGTCGAGGGCGTGCGACCGGTCGATGCCGACAGGATCGCGGGTGCCTTCACCCGCGAGCTCACCCGGCTGCTGACCGAGCAGCCGCCGGCCGCGGAGGCCGTGTCGTACGAGGTGGTGAGCGGTCTGCGGCCGCTGCCCGCGACCACCTCCGCACGCCGCCTCGGGCGGGAGCTGGCGCGTGCGGTGCACCGGGAGCTGGTGCGATGAGCGGCGTCACGCGGGTGCGGCAGCAGCAGCCGGAGCCACCGCGCCGCACGCGCGCGAAGCGGTCGGCACCGCTGTGGGACGCCTGGGCGCGACGCACGCCGCCGGCGCCGCAGGAGGTGCTCGCGCGGGCGGGCAAGCCGCTGGAACCCGGAGTCGGACGGCTGATGGAGGAGTGGCTGGGCCACGACTTCAGCGCGGTCCGCATCCACAGCGACCGGGACGCGGCGGTGCTGGCCGAGACGGTCGGCGCGGACGCGGTGGCGGTGGGCCGGGACATCTTCTTCGCCGCGGGCGCGTACCGCCCGGAGACTGCTCAGGGCTTGCGGCTGCTCGCGCACGAACTCCTGCACACGGTGCAGGTGCCGGACGCGCCCGGCCGGCTGCGGCTCGGCCGGCAGGACGGCGCGCTCAGCCGGCCCCTGGACGGGGTCGAGCGCGAGGCCGAGGAGCGGGTGAACCGCGCTGCGGACGACCGGGCGGCCGGGGGCAAGTCCGCCGGGGTCGGCGAACGGGAGGCGCGGGGGCGGGGCGCGCAGCCGGTGTCCTGGCTGCGGTTCGTCAGCGTCGACGTCTCCCAGATGCGGGCCGAGCAACTGGATCCGGCGACGCTGGTCGACCGGATCGTCGCCGGGGTGGTGCGCACGCTGCACGGCGATCCGGCGGACGCCGCGGGGCGGGTGCGGCAGCAACTGGTACGGCTGGCGCCGGAACTGCGCTCCGCCGTGCTGACCCGGCTGCGGCAGCGGCTGCCCTCGCCCGAGTGCCTCCGGGTCGAGCGGCTGGTGGCCGAGGCCGAGACGCCCGCGGGCACCCCGGTCGGCGCCGCCACCGTACCGGAACCCGTGGTGGAGCCGGCCGAGCGGGAGCGGACCGAACGGCGCGACCTGGCCGAGCGGGAGGCGGGCGACGAGCGGGGCCGGGCGGACCGGGAGCGCGACGGCGCCGAGGAGCAGCGGCAGCACGCGCAGGACCGGGAGCGGACCGACGAGGGCACGGCCGAGGAGGCCGAGCGGAAGCAGCAGGACATCGAGCGCGAGAAGGAGGCGGCGCTCGACCGCAAGCGCGGCGAGGAAGCGGACGAGCAGGACGAGCGCGGCCGCGAGGACGAGGAGCGTCGCAGTGCCGCCGAGAAGGGCGAGGAGGCGGAGCCGGAAGTCGGGGAGCACGCTGCCGGGGGCCGGCCCGCTTCGGCGGAGGCACCGGTGGGCGGTGCGGCCACACCGTCGACGGCGGCCCCGTCCGGAGCGGGAGTGGACGGCGCCGGGCCGGAGGTGATCGTCGGGGCCCAGGTCGCCACGGCCGCACCCGTCGGCAGCGCCGGAACGGACCCGGTGCGCGAGGACCGCGCGGAGGCGGTCGCGAACGACCCGCAGGGCCCGTTGGCCAAGCACGGGCTGGCGAAGGAGCCGGACGGACGGAACGAACCACCGGAGCAGGAGAAGCCCCTCCACACCGAGGCCGGCGCGGAGTCCGAGGTGCCGGCGCCGGACGCGGCCGCCGACCCCGAACCGCCGCAGCGGGCCGTCGAGGGCGCCGAACACGCGGCGGGTGCGGACGGGCCGGCACCGGATCCGGTGCCCAAGACCGACCCGGACCTGTCCGCGGTGCCCGCCGTGGACGAGGAACTGACGGCCGCCCAGGGAAGTGCGCCACCGAAGCCGCGGGAGCTCCCGAGTCTGCCCGCACCGCCACCGGTCGAGGCCGAACCCCAGGATCCGGACCGCGTCGAGAAGGCCGAACGGGCCGCCGAGCCGGAGTGGGAACGCGCCGACGCGCAGGCCCCGGAGGACCGGGCGGTCGAGGCCGAAGGCGAACGGACCGCGTCCGACACGCCGCCGGCGACGTCCGCGGTCGAGGCCACCGTGCCCCCGGGCGCCCCCGAAGGGCCGGCCGCCGCGGACCCGGTTCCACCGGCGTCGGTCGCCCCGGCTCCGGCCGAACCCCCAGCCACCGGGAACCCCGTCGACCCGGCGACCGAACCGCGGCCGACCGGCGGGGAAGCGGACGGCGTCGCCCCGGCCCCCCTCGGCGCGCCGGCCGGAGCGGGGGGCCCGGCCACGCCCGTCCCGGAGGAACCACGACCGGCCGAACCGATGCCGGGCGATCCCCCGCTCGCGGATGCGGCAGCCGCACCCGGCGCGGGCCCGGGGGCAGCGCAGTCGGCGCCCGGGCAGCCGGGAGCCGGCGGGGGCGCCCCCGGCGTCGGCGCCGAAGGATCGTTGGAGACCGGCGGCGGCGGATGCGCCGGAGCGCCGACCGCCACGACGGAGGCCGATGCCCAAGGCGGCGACGGCGGAGGCGGTTGCGGAGGCGGTGCGCCGGCGGCCCCGGCGGCCCCCGCGGAGAAGGAGGCGGACGCCCCGCCGGACGTCACCGACCGGGAGCCGGCGGCGGCGCTCGCGACGATCTCGTCCCAGCCACCGGCTCGGATCCCCCAGGCACTCGGCGGCGTCGACCGGGCAGTGAGCAGCACGGTCGGCAGGGAGCACCGGGACCTCCAGGACGCTCCGCCCACGCTCCTACGTCCGAGCGGCGCACCTCGGACCCGGGCGGGCGCCCCGTCGACCGGTGCGCCGGTGTCCACCGCGGTCGAACCGATGACGGAGGTGACCCCGCAGACGCTGGCCGAGCAGCGCAGGGCCGACCCGCCGCCGACCGCCGACACCCCGAACCCCGCGACCCGGGTCAAGGCCCCCCTCGTGGCCGGCGGCAACGAGGAGAAGGCCGGTGCCGAGGAGATCCAGCAACTGCAGGGCGCGGTCAACGGCGTACCCACCAGCGACGACCGGCTCCACACCACCGTCGGCGCCGCCCCCACGGTCACGCTCGCGGGCGCCACCGATCCGGCCCTCGCCGACGAGCAGCGTCGACAGACCGAGGACCGCATCCACCGGACGCACGTGCTCGGCCGGCAGGACGCGGCCGTCGGGCTCGGCGAGGACCAGATCCATCCGGACGTGCCCGGTGAGACGCTCACCGCCTCGGTGCCCGACCGCGCGCCCGCCGGCGGCGCGCCCGCCACGGCCGGCGGTCCGGGCGCGGGCGGAACGGATCCGGACACCGTGTCGGCAGTCGCCGTCCAGGAACGCGGCCCGCAGATCCGGGCCGGGTTCGCCGACGGTCAGGGCCGGATGGGCCGGGCCCGGCAGGACAAGCAGACCCGGTCCGACCAGGCGGAGACGGACAACCGGGAGCGGGTCCGGCAGACGATCGCGGAGAACGCCGACCAGCAGGCCGCCGTGCGCCAGGAGGCCCGCGAGGACGCCGCCGGAAAACGCGGCGAGTGGCGTGACGAGCAGGACGCGGCGGTCGAGGACAACACCACGACCGCCACCGAGGCGCATGGGAAGGCCCGCGAGGACACCAGCGCGAAGAAGACCGACACCGATGCCGAGATCGAGAAGCGCAAGAACGCCGACGACGAGCGGATCGAGGGGGAGCGCAAGGCCGCCGAGGAGAAGGCCCGCAAGGAGCGCGAGGCCGCGAAGGAGGAGTCCTCCGGCTGGTGGGGCTGGGTCAAGTCCAAGGTCAAGGCCGCGTTCGACGCGCTCGTCTCGGCGATCAGAGGTCTGTTCGACCTGGCGGTCAAGGCGATCAACGCGATCAAGGAAGGCTTCAAGAAGGCGGTCAACGGCCTGATCGACCTGGCCGCACGGGCGATCACCGGCATCATCAAGGCCCTCGCGAACGCCCTGTTGGCCGTGGTGAGCGTGATCGGCACGGTCTTCCCCGGCATCGCGGAGAGGATGCGCAAGGCGATCGTCTCCCTGCGCGACGCGGCGATCGCCAGGGTGCAGCGGTTCGCCGACCGACTGAAGAAGGCGGTCAACGCACTCGTCGACGCCTTGGCCGGAGCTCTGGTCGCGGTCCTGCGGCTGTACGAGAAGCTGCTGCTCGCGGCGGTGGAGGTGGTCCGCGGCGCGGTGACGGCGGCGATCGCGTTCGTCGAGTCGGCGATCAAGGTCCTGGGCGAGCTCGCGGCACTGGTCAAGGACATCGCGCCGGACCCGCTCGGCTGGGTCCGCAACTTCGGCACCGCGGCCAAGGAAGGCGTCCGCACCTTCCTCTGGGGCGCCGTCAAGACCGCGGTCAAGGAGTGGTTCAACGCCAAGGTCGAGTCCGTGGTCGGCGTCGGCAAGCTGCTGTGGAACGTGCTGGTCAAGGGCTGCATGTCGGTCGCGCAGATCGGCCGGATGGCGTGGCAGGCCATCGTGAGGTCATTGCCCGCGATGATCGTCTCGATCGTCATCGAGAAACTCGTCGGCCTTCTCGTCCCAGCGGTCGGGGGCATCATCGCGATCGCGCAGGGCGTGATGGCGGCCTACCAGAGCGCGAGCCGGATCATCGCCGCGCTCAGCGCGTTCCTGACCTTCGCCAAAGCGGTGAAGACGGGGGGCGTCGCTGCCGCCTGCCTGTTCGCGAAGGCGGTCGCGAGCGGCGCGGTGGCGCTGTTGGACTTCATCGCCAACTTCCTGATGGCGCGGATCGCGGGCGCGCTGAAGGGCGTCGGCGTGAAGCTCAAGGGCATCGCCGAGAAGATCATGAAGGGCCTCGGTCGGGGGGCCCGCGGGGTCAGGAAGGCCGCCGGCCGGGCGGTCAACGCCGCCCGCCAACAGCTGCGGCGCGGGGTCGCGGCGGTCAGGCGCGGTGCCGTCGCCACCGCCGGCGCGGTCAGGCGCGGCCTCACCACGGGTGCGCGGGCGGTTCGTTCGGGTGCCCGCCGGGTGGGCGCAGCCGCCGGGAGCGGCCTGCGCGGGGCGGCCCGGGGGGCACGCCGTGCGGCCGGCGCGGTCGGTCGGGTGGTCGCGCCCGCACTGAAGGCGGTCAACCGGACGCTCAAGCGACTGGGCGGCCGGCTCTCGCGCAGCGGGCTCGGCCGCGCGCTGAAGGCGAGCGCCGGCAAGTTGAAGGGCTTGGTGGCCAAGGGCAGGCAGAAGTTCAGGGACTGGCGCAAGGCGGTCGCCGACCGCAGCAGGCAGAACCGCCGGGACAAGAAGGGGCACGGGGAGTCCAAGGACGCCCGACTAGCCCGCATCGTGGAGCGGATCAGGCCGATCGTCCGCGGCAGCCTGGGGAAGGGCATCCGCTCCAGGTTGCTTCGAGCCTTGCTCGCCGGCCTGCGGGCGTGGTACCGGATCACCGGCCTCGCCCGCGAGGGCAGCGACGCGTTCCGGGTTCGTGCGTGGCTCAATCCGAGCCGACCTGTGATCGACGGTGTCCCCGCGGACTTCGCCAACCGGCTGCTGCACTTCATCCACCAACTCGGCGCCGAGATCGCGGAGGAGGCGGCGCGCCGGGCCGGAAGCATGACGGACGCCCATGGCGAACCGGTCAAACTCGGTGAGTCGGGCATCGACGTGCAGGCAGCGATGCGTGCTCAGCCGACGAAGGGCCCGCGAGGGACGAACGTCATGAGTTACACGACGGACGACGGAAAGACCATCGACGTCCATTCGATTCAGATGATGGGGCCGAGGACGAACCCGCACGCGACCGATCCGAGCAATCAGCTCGTCGGCTGGACGGTCGAGAGGGACGGTAAACCGATCCGCAAGTATCTGAGCTATCCGGATTTCGACAGATTGCTTCAAAGAATGACACCCGAACAGCGTTCGAGTATCGCCCGTCACGCCGGTCAGGCGATGCAGGGGAAGGTGACGTCTGGTCTGAGCGGCACGAACGGCGTGGAGTTGGTCCAGTGGTTCGTCCACCAGGAAGGCAGACGCTCACCGGCGACGTTCGTGACCGGTGCCATGTCGGTGGATCTCGCAGCGCGTGGGAAGAGGGATCTGCTTGAGGTGGCGGCCGAGCACCCGATGCGCCCGGTCGGGGCGAAGAAGACCTCTGAGCGTTTGAGTTCCCACCTGGGGGACGTCGAGGCGCACCGGCAGGACACCGCTTCGGGGCGTCGGCCGCGAGACCTGACGTCCGGGCGGAAGCCGGACCAGATGCGCCGTCGGGAGCTCGCGATCCTGCGGAGCTGGCTCAAGCACACCGCGGGACTGGAGGCATGGGTGCGCACGCTCGACAACGTCGACTTCACGGACAAGGCTTCAGCCGATGCCAAGTTGGAGTACCTCAAGAGGGAAATCCGAGAACGCATGTTCAAAGCTTGGGGTATCGACCCGGCTTCACGCCGGAGTGATTGACATGCCAGGAGTAAGAATGTCGGTTCAAAAATCGTATCGGACACGGAATGTCGTTCTGCGCCACTGTCCCGCGCGCGATGAAGTTCTGCGGCGGGTCGGGGACTTGCAGGCGACCTTCCTGGACGAGGACCTGGACGATCAGTGGTACGAGGCGCGCTGGATCGTCAGCGCCGCGGCGACGTTCCACTACGTGGAGGACGTGGTGGCGTCCGAGTGCTACGTCTCGGTGTCCGGAGACGTGCCCACCCTCGTCGAGGGAACACTGCGGATGGTCGTGGAAGGTCTCGACGTGTGGTCACCGGACGAGCTGATCGCCGCGGTGGACAACGCGACGGATCCGGTCGCCCGCGGATTGGCACTGATCCGTCTGGGCATCGGTTCGCCGATCCACTACGACGCGGAGATCGCCCAGCGCGTGTTCGACGGCCTCGGCGATGCGGATCACCGGGTGCGCGAGATGGCCGTCTGGGCGTCGTCGTACCGAGCGTTCCCGCGGTACCGCTCGCGCCTGCGGGAGCTCGCCCAGCATGATCCGGAAAGCAGCGTGAGGGACGGCGCGCGGGAGATGATCGAGTCCTACGACCGGGCGGGGGTCGCGGAGTCATGACGCGGTACGCGGACCTCCCCAAGCCGCTCCAGTCCGGCCTCGTGATCGTGGACCCCGAACGGGGCACGCCGCAGCGGGTGATCGTGTTGCAGTTCAACCCGGACTCGTTGGAGCGCAGCATCGCGCCGCAGGCGGGCGGCGGGGACCAGCAGGGCGACCGGACCGAGGCGCTGCGGCTGAAGGGCCCGGCGGTCGAGTCGTGGAAGTTCACCGCCGAACTGGACGCCACCGACCAGCCGGCCGTGCCCTCCCCGCTCGGCATCCACCCACACCTCGCGGCGCTGGAGATGCTGCTCCAGCCGCCGACCGCGCAGGTGCGCGAGAACAGCCGACTGGCCGCCCGCGGGATGCTGGAGATCACGCCCGTCGAACAGCCGCTGACCCTGTTCGTCTGGGGTCCGCGGCGCGTCGTGCCGGTCCGGCTGACCGAGCTGTCGGTCACCGAGGAGGCGTTCGACCAGCAGCTGCAACCCGTCCGGGCCACGCTCGCGGTCGGGTTGCGGCTGCTGACGGTCAGCGACCTGCCCGCCGGGCACCGGGGCGCGGAACTGTACCTCGCGCACCTCGCACAGAAGGAACGCCTGGCGGGACAACTCGCCGCCGGCCGACTCGCCCAGCTCGGACTGACCGGCATCTGACCGGTCGTTCCCCGAGCGTCGCCCGAGGAAGGGAAGAGCACATGGCAGGGCTGCTCGACGGCATCCCGGCGCCCGATCCGTACCCGCGGACCAGCAGGTACCACGGCATCGGGCAGGTGGTGCACACGACGGCGGACGGGCAGGAGGTCCCGTACACCCCGCGGCGGATCCTGCCGCCGCCGGAGCGGCTGGTGCAGGTCGACGAGCACGTGGTGGTCGAGGGGGACCGCGCCGACAACCTGGCGAACCGGTACCTGGGCGACGCGGAGCAGTGGTGGCGGATCGCGGACGCCAACCCCGTCCTGGACCCGGCCGAGCTGACCCGCACCCCGGGCCGGGTGCTGAGGATCACGCTGCCGGACCAGACCGGTTGACGGAGCGGCGGCCGTCGGGGCCGGCACGCGGCGGCGCACCGGCTCGCGGGGCCGGTGAACGGAGAGGGAGGAGGGACCGATGGCTCAGACGCCCGTTCGACTGTTGCTGATGACGGGGCGGCAGATCGCGGTGCCTGCCCCGGAGGCGGTGACCGAGGCGTTGCTGTCGGCGCAGATCACGGTCAGTGCGGGGCAGCGCAGCGGGTTCCAACTGGCGTTCGACCTGTCGAAGAGCGGGGTGATCGGGCGGACGCTGCTGCCCTCCGGGTTCTTCGACCCGCCGACCCGGGTGGTGCTGACGGCGATCGTGCGGGGGACGCCCACGGTGCTGATGGACGGGATCGTCCTGCGCCACGAGGTCGGGGTGAGCGGGGTGCCGGGACAGTCGACGCTGACGCTGACCGGCGAGGACCTGACGGTGCTGATGGACCTGGAGGAGCGCGAGGGCGTGCCCTACCCGGCGATGGGACCGGCGGTCCGGGTGGCGACGCTGATCGCCCAGTACGCCCAGTACGGGGTCGTGCCGCTGGTCGTCCCCGAACTGGTGCCGCAGACGCCGCTGCCGACGCAGCGGGTGGACTTCCAGAAGGGCACCGACCTCGGGTACCTCAACGAGTTGGCCAAGGCGAACGGTTACGTGTTCTACCTCGACCCCGGTCCGGTGCCGGGGACCAGCAAGGGCTACTGGGGGCCGGAGATCCGGCTCGGGGTTCCGCAGCACGCGCTGACCGTGAACTCCGACCACGTGTCGAACGTGGACCAGATGACCTTCGGGTTCGACGGCTCTGCCCGGGAGCAACCGGTCGCCCGGATCCAGATCCCCGCCACCAAGGTGGCGCTGCTGCTGCCGGTGCCCGAGGTCAGCGTGCTGCGGCCCCCGCTCGCCGCCCGGCCCGCGCCGGCGCTGAAGAAGAAGGTGATCGCGGACACGGCGAAGAAGGACCCGGCGCAGGCGGTCGCCGAGGCGCTGGCCAGAGCGGTCGAGTCGTCCGACGCGGTCAGCGGCTCCGGTCAGTTGGACGTCACCCGGTACGGACACGTGCTGAGGCCGCGCGAACTGGTGGGCGTGCGCGGGGCGGGGCTGACCTACGACGGCCTCTACTACGTGAAGTCCGTGACCCACAACCTTCAGCGCGGCTCGTACACCCAGAACTTCACGCTGGCCCGCGAGGGCCTGGTGTCCCTGACCCCGGCCGTGCTCCCGTGAGGACGAAGAATGCCAGAACCAACGAAGTACCTCGGCAAGTACCGCGGCACCGTGGTGAACAACGTCGACCCGATGCAGCAGGGCCGGATCCAGGCGACCGTGCCGGACGTGCTCGGTGACACCCCGTGCACCTTCGCGCTGCCGTGCCTTCCGCTGGCCGGGCCGCAGAACGGGGTGTACGTCGTCCCGGTGGTCGGCGCCGGGGTGTGGATCGAGTTCGAGCAGGGCGATCCCAGCTACCCGATCTGGACGGGCTGCTGGTTCGGTTCGGTGGCCGAGGTGCCGCCGACCGCGCTGGCCGGACCACCGGGGCAGCCGAACATCCTGCTCCAGACCCGTGGCCAGTACTCCATCCTCATGTCCGACCTGCCCGGCGGCCCGGGCATCACCCTGCGCTCGCCGGCCGGTGCCGTGATCACGGTCAACGACACCGGCATCCTGATCAGCAACGGCAAGGGCGCCACGATCTCGCTGGTCGGCACCGTGGTGGACGTCAACACCGGTGGACTCACGGTGACCTGACCATGACCAACGTGCTGCATGTGAACGCGACCGTGAGCTGTCCCCACGGAGGGCGGGCCTCGTACCGCCCGGCGTCCGGACGGGCGAACCTCTCCGGCCAACCCGCCGCCACCGTGGCCGGCGCCTGGTTGGTCGCGGGCTGCCCGTTCACCGTCGGGACCAAGCCGCAGCCGTGCGTGACGATCCGCTGGGTGACGCCCGCTGCCCGAGTGACGCTGGCGGGCGCACCGGTGGTGACGCAGGCGTCGACCGGGCTCTGCGTCAGCGCGGAGCAGGTACCGCAGGGGCCGCCGTTGGTGACCGTCGTACAGCAACGGACCAAGGGGGTCTGAGCAGGTGACCGAGCGGATCGACATCGACGTCCCGTTCCGGGTGGACCGGCGGGGGCGGACCGCGGACGTCGGCTACGACGGCCACGTCCGGGACATGATCGAATCGGTGCTGTTCACCAGCCCGGGCGAACGCGTGATGCGGCCGGACTTCGGCTGCGGCCTGATGGACCTGGTGTTCGAGCCGAACAGCCCGGAGCTGGCAGCCACCCTGCAACTGGCCGTCCACGCACAGTTGGAACGCTGGCTGGGCGACGTGATCCAGATCGAGGCGGTGGTCGTCGAGAGCGACGACAACGTGCTCCGGGTCCGGGTGGCCTACGTCCTGCGAGCGACCGGCGACCGCCGTACCGAGACCTTCGAGGGGAGGGCGGCATGACCACCGGACCGACGACGGGGTGCCGCACCGGGCACCGGCGCGGCGACCTCAGGGCCGCGGAGCTGAACGGCATCGATGCCGTCGAGGCGCACGACGACGGACTGACCCTGCTGGTGACGTTCCTCGGCAAGGCGCCCAAGCGGCTCGCCCCGGGCAACATCCGGATCGACGGCGGCCGCCGGATCACCGCGGTGCACGTCGTCGAGGTGACGATCGAACGCGAGGAGGACGCCGACCTGGACGACCGGGCGTTCGTCGTGGTCGACCGCACCGGCGACACCTCCCCGTACACGCTCTCCGTGGTGGAACCGGACGCCTACGGGCGGCCGGGCACCGAGCCGCTGGCCGGGTTCGACCCGCGCTACTCCCGCGCCGACTTCGTGTTCCACCCGCAGTGCCCGGCACGGTCCGACTGCGCCTGCGGAGGCGGTGCGGAGCGCTCCGACGCCCCTCCGGCGCCGGTGATCGACTACACCGCACGGGACTACCCGACGCTACGCCGACAACTGCTGGACCGGATGACCCTGATCGCACCCTCCTGGGTGGAGCGGCACGTGCCGGACCTCGGCACGACCGTGGTCGAACTGCTCGCGTACGTCGGTGACCAACTGGAGTACCAACTCGACGCGGTGGCCACCGAGGCGTACCTGCACACCGCGCGGCGACGCACCTCGCTGCGGCGGCACGCCCGGCTGGTCGACTACCCGATGCACGACGGGTGCAACGCGCGGGCCGCGGTGACGCTGCGCGTGGACGAGGAGGTGACGCTGCGGCCCGGCACCTACCGGTTCGCGGCGATCGACGTCAGCCGGGTGGACCCGGTGGACCGGCCGGACCTGAAGGCGGTCGTCACCGAGACGGCGCTGGCCGCGCTGCCGCCCGCCGTCCGGACCGAGGTCTTCGAACCGGTCGCGAGCGGGGAGACCGAACTGAGGCCCAAGCACAACCGGATCAGGTTCCACACCTGGGGCGACGAGGAGTGCTGCCTGCCCGAGGGCACGACCTCGGCGACCCTCGTCGACGAGGGACTGCACCTGGTGCCCGGCGACCTGCTGGTGATCGAAGAGGTGCTCGGCCCGCGCACCGGCTCACCGGCCGACGCCGACCCGACGCACCGGCAGGTGGTGCGCCTCACCTCGGTGACCCCGGCGTGCGACGCGCTCTACGACCGGGCGGTCGTGGAGGTGACCTGGGCGGCCGGGGACGCGCTGACCTTCAGCGCCTGTCTGACGACGGAGGGCGGCCCGGCGTGCGAGCGGCTCTCCGAGGTGACCGTCGCACGGGGCAACGTCGTCCTGGTCGACCACGGGCGGGACCTGACGGCCTGCGGCGGGCACCCGGAGGAGCACGACGTCCCGCCGGCGCCGGTGCTGCCCCTGGTGTGCGAGCCCGGTTGCTGCCCCGACCGGCCCCGGCAGGGGCCCGCCGGGGAGGCGATCGTGGGACTGCTGACGAAGGCGCGCAACGGCGGGCAACTCACCGAGGACGAGGTCCTGGCCCTGGGCGGACTGGTCGGCCGGGCGGCGTTGGACCGGGCCGGGCTGGACGCCGCCGCCCCCGCGGCCGACCAGGCCGCGAGTCTGGTCGCGCTGCTGGCCCAGCTGAGCCACCCGGGAACGACGGAGCCCTTCCGTCCCGAGCTGACCGACGCACCGGTGACGCAACGGACCCCCTACCCGGTCCCGGCGCTCGTCTCGTCCGGGCAGGCGGACCTCCTCGACGGCATCCCGGCGCGGGCCCGGGCGCGGGTGACCGCGTTGTGGCGCGCCGCCCGGCCGCTGACCGGGCGGGAGATCGCCGAACTGCGGCTCCTGTTCGGCCAGGCCGTGCTGGACCGGCTCGGCTTGGCGGACGACGAGGCGCGGGCGCTGCACGCCCTGCTGCTGCGCCACGCATCGCTGCTGGGGGCGAAGATCCGGCGGCTGGCCCGGTTGTCCCGCCGGGCCCGCGAGGGCGAGGTGCTCGGCGACTGGCTGGTGGACGAGCTCGCGCAGACCTGGGGCCCGCCGTACGCCGAGGGGCTGCGGGCCGAGGACCCGCGGCTGGCGGGGCCGGCCGCGGCCGCACTCGCCCAGGACCCCCGGGCCGCGCTGCCCGCGGTGACCGTGACGGCCCGCACGGCCGACGGCACGCAGGCGGGGGAGTGGCTCCCGCGCCGCGACCTGCTGACGGCCGCGCCCGACACCAAGGCGTTCGTCGGCGAGAGCGAACAGGGCGGCCGGCTGGCCCTGCGGTTCGGCGACGGGGTGAACGGCGAGGCGCCGCCGGCGGGCGGACGGATCGCGGTCCGGTACCGGGTGGGCAACGGTGCCGCGGGCAACGTCGGTGCCGAGGCGATCGGACACCTGGTGCTGTGCGACGGCGGCGACGAGGCCGTCACCCTGGTGCGCAACCCGCTGCCGGCGCACGGCGGGACCGAGCCGGAGGCCCTGGACGACGTACGGCGGCTGGCACCGCTCCAGCCGCACCGGGTGAGACTCCGAGCGGTGACCGCGGACGACTACGCCGAACTGGCCTCGGCCGTGCCGGGCGTGCAACGTGCGGCGGCCGTCCTCCGCTGGACCGGAACCGGCCAGGAGGTGCACGTCGCGGTCGACGCCCTGGGCACCGCGGAGCCGGACGCCGGGCTGCTGGCCCGGGTCGAGCACGCGCTGGACGGCGTGCGACGGATCGGGCACGACGTGGTCGCCCGGCCGGCGACGCCGGTGCCCGTGGAACTGGAACTGCAGGTCTGCGCCGCAGCCGGCCACCAGCGCGGCCATGTGCACGACGCGGTGCGGCAGACGGTGCTCGCGCTGTTCGCCCCGGACGCGGTGACCTTCGGCGACCCGGTGCGGATCAGTCGGGTGGTCGCGGCGGTGGCCGCCGCACCGGGCGTCACGAGCGTGCTGGTGACCCGGCTGCGGAGGCTGTTCGCGCCCGAGGCCGGCGAACTGGACGACGGGCTGCTGCGGATCGGCCCGCTGGAGGTCGCGCAGTTGGACGACGATCCGGACCGGCCGGAGAACGGCCGGCTGCACATCGAGATCGGAGGAGGCCGATGACCGGGGACTGCCGGTGCGGTGCGGGCGGGGACTGCTGCACCGGAACCGAACTCAAGACGCCGTTCGGCAGGGCCAACCCGCCGGGGTTGCCGCAGATCGCGTACCGGACCGGCGACCACCGCGCGTTCTGGTCGTCGATGCTCACGAGGCTGTCCAGCCCGGCGTACCCGGAGCTGCGCGACCTGCTGGTGCGCACCCCGGACGACCCGGCGCTGTCCTGGCTGGACGCGTGGGCGGTCCTGGGCGACCTGCTCGGCTTCCACACCGAGCGGGTGGCGAACGAGGGCTACCTGCGCACCGCGACCCGGGCGGACTCCCTGCTGTTGTTCGGCCGGCTGGTGGGGCACGCACCGCGGCCCGGGGTCGGCGCCGGCGTGTACCTCGCCCACCGGGTGGACCGGGACCGGGCGGTGACGATCCCGGCCGGGGCACGGTCCCAGAGCGTGCCGGGGACGGGCCAGGAACCGCAGTCCTTCGAAACCGTCGAGGACCTCGTCGCACGGACGGCGTGGAACGACCTCGCGGTGCGGCTGCGGCGGCCCTATCCGGTGCGGCTGCGGGCCGACCGCACGGTCGACCGGCGCGAGGTGCACCTGGCCGGCGCGGGAACGCGGCTCCAGACCGGCGACCGGCTGCTGTTCGTGTTCGGCACCGAACCGGGTCGGCAGGCGCTCGACGTGGTGCAGAAGTGCACCGTCGACGAGGTCGAGGGGATCACCACGGTACTCATGCCGGGTGCCAAGCCACCGACGTTCGCCGAGCTGTGCACGCGGTTCCGGGACAAGGTCGCCGCGCTGTCGGAGGACGACCGGTACCGCGGCAGCCGGATCGTCAGGCGGTACGTCGACACCGTCCTCGTCCCGCTGCGCGACCGGCTGCCGGCGGAGGAACCCGTCGCCGGGCCACCCGTTCCGATCACCGCGGCCGACCGCGAGGAGGGCGGCACCGACCCGGACGCGATCACCACGCCGACCGAGTTCGGGCGGGCGCTCGACGACGCGCTGCGCTTGCTGGAGGAGTCCTCGGCGGCGGCGGCACCGTACCCGAACGTGCACGCCTTCCTCGCCGACCTGCGGGCTGACCTGACCGTGATCCGCTTGCAGGTCGGGCGACTGGAGCCGGAACAGGACCGGCCCGTGGAAGAGGGCGGGGGACTGTTCCACGAGCTGGCCCTCGCACGCTCCGTCGCCACCGACGACGGGCCCGGCGGCGCACGGCCCCCCGGGGACGACCCGGCCCTGCTCGGACTGGCCGCGCTCCTCGGGGCGCTGCGCAAGCCGCGCACACCGCAGCCGGCGTCCTCCCGCGCCCTGCCGCTGGACCCGGCGGACGTCTTCGGCACCGGCTCCGACGCCGGTGTCCGGCTGCTGACCGCGCTCGACCCGCGGCTCGCCTCGCTGTACGAGGCGTGGCGCAACGTCGACCTCACCAAACCGCCGCCGCTCGCCGGGTTGCAGGTGCTGCGCACGGTGGCCACCCCGTTCGGCGCCACCGCACCGCTGCAACCGCAGTACGCGGCGGACGGCCGGATCGTCGGGCACGTCGACTGGCCGCTGACCGGATCGACGTCACTGACCTTCACCGTCGAGTACGACGAAGGCGAGCCGAAGACGCTCGTCTCGCAGTGGATCGAATCGGGCAGCCCGGTCGGCGAGTCGACGGCGCTGCCGTTCGAAGGCGTCCTCCAGGTGGGGCCGTTGGGGGTCTGGGTCACCACCACGACACCGGCCGACGCACCGGCGACGGTGACCGTGCTGTGCTGGGGCAACGACGTCGCGCGGAAGGTCACGTTCACCGGCCCGAAGCCGGACGGCGGCACCCCGGACGGCATGATCACGGTCGAGGTCGCCCCCTCGTTCGGGACCGATCCGGCGCCGGTCGGCAAGGACCTCGAACCCGGCGACGAGGAGACCACCACCCACGGCGGCGTCAACGTCGTCCTGGGGCGGGCCGAGCGGGCCGACGACCCGGACCGGGTCACGGTCGCCCTGACCACCACCAGTACGGTGTCGCCGAAGGTGCTCGTGCTGGACGCCGTGTACCCGGGGATCGGACCGGACAGCTGGGTCGTGGTCGAGCGGCCGGGCGCCGTACCGTCGTTGCAGAAGCTGATCACCCGGGTCGAGACCGCCCGGGTCATCTCGCAGTCCGACTTCGGGATCACCGGCAAGGTCACCGAACTGACCCTGGCGGACGCCTGGCTCGGCCCGGAGGACACGCAGCTGTCCCAGATCCGCAGGACCACGGTGTACGCCGGCGGCGAGCCGCTCACCGTCGCCACCGAGCCGATCCCCGACGACGTGGCCGGCAGCACCGTCGAGCTGGCCGAGCTGTACGACGGGCTGGAGCCGGGCCGCTGGGTCGTCGTCGCCGGAGAGCGCACCGACATCCCGGACACGCCGGGGGTGCGGGCCGCCGAGCTCGCCATGATCGCCGGCGTCTCGCAGGACGTCGACCCGGCCAGGCCCGGGGAGGCGGTGCACACCACGCTCACCTTCGCGGGACCACTGGCGTACGCCTACCGCCGCACGACGGTGACGATCCACGGCAACGTCGTGCGGGCAGATGCCGGCACGACCCGGGACGAGCCGATCGGCAGCGGCGACGCCAGCCTCGCCGGGCAGACGTTCACGCTGTTCGCCGCTCCGCTGACCTGGCTCCCGGCCGACACCCCGCGCGGCGCGCGCAACACGCTCCAGGTACGGGTCGACGGGGTGCTGTGGCAGGAGGTGGACAGCCTCGCCGGGCAGGCGCCGACCGCGAAGGTCTACGTCACCGGCGCCGCCGAGGACGGCCGCACCACGGTCGGCTTCGGCGACGGGGTGCACGGCGCCCGGTTGCCCACCGGCTACGAGAACGTCCGGGCCCGCTACCGGGTCGGGACCGGCGCCGCGGGCAACGTCGCCGCCGACACCGTGACCACCCCGCTGACCCGCCCGCTCGGGGTCACCGGCGTCACCAACCCGCTGCCGGCCAGTGGCGGCGCCGACCCGGACGGGCTGCGGCAGACCCGGCGACAGATCCCGCTCGCGGTCGCGGCACTGGACCGCCTGGTCGGGATCACCGACTACGAGGACTTCACCAGGTCGCGGGCCGGGATCGGCCGGGCCGCGGCACGGCGCGTCCTCGGCGGACGCCAACTCGTCCACGTCACCGTCGCGGGCGTCGACGACATCACCCTCGACGAGGACGGCGAGATCGTCCGGTCCTTGCGCTCCGCGCTCGCCCGGTACGGCGACCCGCAGCTACCGGTCCGGGTGGACGTGCGCGAACTGGTGCTGCTGGTGATGTCCGCCGGACTGAAGATCGCGCCGGACCACTCCTACGACCTGGTGGAACCGAGGGTGCGGCGCGCACTGCTGGAACGGCTCGGGTTCGACCGACGGGAACTGGGGCAGCCGGCGTACCTGTCCGAGGCGATCGCCGCGGCCCAGGCGGTGCCGGGCGTCGAGTACGTCGACGTGGACGTGTTCGCGGGCGTCCCGGGCAGCATGACACCGGCCGGGTTGCAGGAGCTGGCCTCCGCGCTGACCACGCCGAACCCGGTGGTGCCGGCCCGGCAGGCGTCCTACGCGGTCGAGTACCACGAGGTCCGGCCGCCCGGGTCCGACGACTCCGCGGAGTACCGCGAGTCCCTGACGTCGGTCGCCGCGCGGGGCGGCATCACGGTGGCCGAACTGCTCCGGTTGAACCCCGGGCTGCCGCCGGCCGAGCCCTTGTCGGCGGGCACCCGGGTGGTGGTGTTCGCCGGCGTCCGGCCGGCGCAGCTGGTGCTGCTGTCGCCCGCCGTCCCGAACACCTTGATCCTGAAGGAGGTACGCCGATGAGCCGCAAGCCGGACCGGCTGAGCGAACTGCTCGCGCTCCACACCCGCCGGTCCGACGCCGAGAACGGGTCCGCGCTGCGGGCGCTGCTCGCGGTGATCGGCGAGCAGGTCGACCTGGTGCAGAGCGACCTGGAGCGCCTGTACGACAACTGGTTCGTCGAGACCGCCGAGCGCTGGGCGGTCCCCTACCTGGGCGATCTGGTGGGCTACCGGTTGCCGCCGGGCCACGAGGAGGCGCTCGCGACGGCGGCCGCGGACGGGTTGGTGGCCCGGCTGGCGCCGCGCCGGGACGTCGCCGCGACGGTGGGGTCCAGACGGCGCAAGGGGACGCTGCCGATGCTGGAGGAGCTGGCGTCCTCGGTGGCCGACTGGCCGTCGCGGGCGGTCGAGTTCCACCGGCTGCTGCTGCGCCACCAGCCCGTCGGACTCCATCCGTCCTCCGATGCGGCGGCGGTGCGCCGGGTCGGGGCGGCACCCGGGCTGGTCGACGTGCGCCGTGCCGCGGAACTGGTGGGGATCGGCGGGCCGTTCGAGACGCAGGGCCACCTCGCCGAGGCCGCGCGCATCGGCTCTTCGCGGCGACGGGGACGGTACGGTCCGTCCAACGTCGGGGTGTACGCGTGGCGGCTGCGGCCCCAGTCACTGACCCGTGCGCCGGCCTACTGCATCGACCGGGCGCGCAACCGGTACACGTTCTCGATCCTCGGCAACGACGTGCCACTGGCGACGAAGCCGGTGCCCGAGCCCTCGCCGGAGCACCTCGCGCGACGGGAGCACGTGCCGGCTCCGATCACCCGACGCGAACTCGCCGACCGGCTGCCGGACTTCTACGGCCGGGACAAGAGCTTCGCGATCTGGCGTGACGGGCACCCGGACCCCGTGCCGCCCGGCGACATCGTGGTGGCAGACCTGTCCGGCTGGTTCTACCGGGCGCGGCGCACCGAGGTGGTCGTGGACCCGGAGCTCGGGCGGATCGTGTTCGGGGCGCGGTCGGCGCCGCGGCGCGGGGTGTGGGTGGGCCACCACTTCCTCCAGCCGTCCGAACTCGGCGGCGGGGAGTACCCGCGGGGCGTGACGACGCCGGGTGCCGCGAAGGTGTACCGGGTGGGACCGGGGGAGCGGTTCGAGCGGATCCAGTGGGCCTACGCGGCGTGGCAGCGAGACAACTGCGGTGGTGCCCAGCCGGAGGCGGTGATCGAGATCGCGGACGGCGGGGCGTACCAGGAGCAACTGGAGTTCGTGCTGTCGCCGGGGGACCGGCTGGAGGTGCGCGCCGCGGACCGGAAGCGGCCGGTGCTGCGGCTGTTGGACTGGTACAGCAACCGGCCGGACTCGTTGCAGATCCGGGCGCTCGGCGCGCAGGAGGGCGACGACCGGCCGCCGCCGCGGTTCGTGCTCGACGGACTGCTGGTCACCGGCCGCGGGGTCAGTGTGACCGGGCCGATGGGCGGGGTCGTGGTACGGCACTCGACGCTGGTGCCCGGGTGGTCGTTGGAGCCGCGCTGCCGTCCCACCCACCCGCAGGAGCCCAGCCTGGTGCTGGAGGACACCACGGCGTGCGTGGAGATCTCCCACAGCGTCGTGGGGTCGGTCCTGGTGACCAACGACGAGGCCGGGACCGACCCCGTGCGGGTGTGCGTCACGGACTCCGTGCTGGACGCGACCGGTGCGCACCGCGAGGCGGTGTCGGCGCCGGAGTGCCGGCACGCGCACGCGGAGCTGACGGTACGGCGGTCGACGGTGATCGGCGAGGTGCGCACGCACGCGATCCGGCTGGGCGAGAACGCCGTCTTCGACGGCCTGGTGCACGTCGTGCGGCGGGGCGTCGGCTGCCTGCGGTTCTGCTACCTGCCGGTGGGGTCGCGGACGCCCCGCCGGTACCACTGCCAACCGGACCTGGTCGCCGAGGCCCTGCGGCGGCTCGTCGAGTCCGGTGACGTGGACGAGGCGGACCTGCCGCGGTTGCGTGCGCTGGAGGCCGCACGGGTGCGGCCGCGGTTCACCAGCCGGCGGTACGGGACGCCGGCCTACCTCCAGCTCGCACCGTCGTGCGCGGTCGAGATCGAGCGGGGCGCGGACGACGGCTCGGAACTCGGGGTGCTGCACGACCTGTTCCTGCCCCAGCGGGAGGACAACCTGTGGGCGCGGCTCGCGGAGTTCACGCCTGCCGGCATGGACGCCGGCATCACCAAGGTCAACTGACACCACGTCAATCATTTGCTCGGGAGGGAAAGATGCACGGCGACTTCTCGCGCCGCACGCACCGACCGGAGGACCACTACCTCGCGGTGGTCAGCCAGCAGGGACGGGTGCTGTTGGACGCCGAGTCCAACGAGCAGGCCGAGCTCCGGCTGGCGGCCGACCGGTCGCTGGCCGCCGACCTGATCGGCCGACACGGCGGGCCCGGCGACGGCTTCAAGGTCGCGTACCGGGCGGAGTCCGAGGGCGAGAAGGCGTCGCTCTCGATCGCGGCAGGTCGGTACTACGTGGACGGCATCGCGGTCGATGCCACCCGCCCCGAGGCGCCGCCGGCGGTGGGCGCGGTCGAGGGCCCGCCGCCGGCGGACGCGGGGGAGGGCACCGGAGCCGGCTCGTGGACCTACTGGGACCAGCCCCATGCCCATCGGGATCTCGAACGGGACGCCGACGAACTGCCGTCCGGCCCGTTCCTGGCCTACCTGCGGGTGCACGACCGACTGGTGACGGCGGTGCAGGACCCGCGGCTGCGGGAGACCGCGCTCGGCTCCGCACTGCCGGACACCACGGCTCGGGTGCGAGCCGACTGGCAGGTGCTGCCGTTGGAGCTGGCGGAGGAGCAGCAGCGGGACCCCGCGGCGGCGTTCGCCGAGTGGGTCGCCGAGCAGCAGGACCGCACCTGTCGGCTCGCCGCGCGTGCCGAGCGGCCGGCGCGCGCCGAGGACGATCCGTGCCTGGTCGCGCCGGACGCACGGTACCGGGGGCCGGAGAACCAGTTGTACCGGGTGGAGGTCCACCGCGGGGGCGTGGCGGGCGAAGCCACGTACAAGTGGTCGCGCGAGAACGGGTCGGTGGTGCTGCCGCTGACCGCCGTGGACGGAGCCTGGGTCACCCTGGAGGCGATGGGGCGCGACGACGCGCTCACCGTGGACGTCGGTGACTTCGTGGAGGTCGGTGACGACGCGTCCGTCGGGCGCGGTGAGGTCTTCGACCTGCCGCAGGTGGTCGAGGTCGACCTGCCCGGGCGGCGGGTCCGGCTGTCGGCGGAACCGGACCCGACGGTCGGGCGGCAGCCCGCGCACCACCCCTACCTGCGGCGCTGGGACCAACTGGAGCCCCGCCGGCGCGGTGCACCCGGGATGGCGGGCGGTGCGGTGCGGTTGGTCGAGGGCCAGTGGCTCGACCTGGAGGACGGGGTCCAGATCCACTTCGCGCCCGGTGGGCGGTACGTCTCCGGTGACCACTGGAGCTTCGCGGCCCGCACCCTCACCGGTGCGGTCGAGTGGCCCACGGACGCCGTGGGGCGGCCGTTGCTGGAACGCCCGGTGGGGGTCGTCCACCACTACGCGCCGCTGGCGTGGGTCAGCGGGGGCGAGGCGCTGGACCTGAGGAGGGTCTTCACGCAGCTCACGGCGTGACGGGGGATCCCGGACGGAGCGCTCCCGGACGGGCCGTCAGATGACCACGGTGGCCAGCCGGTCGCCGTCGCGGGTGCGGACCTCGAACCGGGCGATCCCGGTCGCCCGCAGCGCGGTTCCGCCCCGGACGAGGGGGCCCGCCGTGCGGCCGCCGGTCGGCGCGGAGCCGTCGGGCACCGTCCAGGTCAGGACGGCCTGCTCGGTGCCGTCGCGGCCCACGGCGACCAGGACGCAGGTGCACGGTCCGGGGACCCGGGTGAGGGAGAGCGCCACCGCGGTGCCCCAGTCGCGGTCGGTGAGGGTCAGCTCGGCGCGGGCGCCGGTGACCGGGTCGGTGCTGCTCAGGTGTCGTGCGGTGGGGGCGGGCCGCGGGCGGTGGGCGAGCGTACGGGCGGTGACGGGGGCGGCGGCGACGAGCGCCAGGCCCAGGAGCGCGAGGCGGCGGCTGCGGAGACGGGTGCGGACGGTCCGCTCCGCGACCTCGGTCAGGAGACGGTCGAGGAGGGCCTCGGAGGGGCGTGCCGGCAGGGGTGGCGGGCCGGCCGCCCCGGGGTGGGCGAGGGGCGTGAGGAAGACGATGGTGGGGGCGAGGTCGCCGAGTTGGACCCGGCAGGGCGGGCAGCCCGGGAGGTGTTCCTGGAAGTGCAGGGCGTCGGCCGGTTCCAGGACGCCGAGCGCATAGGCGGCGACGTCCCGGTGCCGCGGGGAGGGGCTCACGTGGGGGTCCTCGGGACACGGTGGGGAGAGGGCGGGGATGCCGTCCTCGAATACGCAGCGGCTTCCGCTTCCGCTCAAGGCCCCTCGGAATCCCGGTGGTCAGAACAGGTGGATGGCCAGGTGCCCGAGCGGGACGCCGAGCCGCCAGGCAGGGGTCCACACCTGTTCGCTCTCGTCGACGGCGGGCCCGTTCGGTCGCCAGACCAGGCCCGTGTCGAGGTCCGGGGCGAGGAGTTCGGTGTGCTCCAGCCACCGCCAGGCGGCTTCGGCGAGTCGTAGGTCGGGATTGGTGCGGCCGCGGGCGCGCTCTTCGGCGGCGAGGCCCACGAACCGTTCGCGGACCCATTCCTGCCAGGGGTGTCCGTAGGCGGTGAGGGACAGCCACTCGTCGAGTTGGGAGACGACGCGGATGCCGGACAGCTCGTCGTTGAGGTCGGACAGATAGACGGTGAGGGCGAGGGTCTGACGCCCGGCGCGGAATTCGAGCGTGCTGGAGGGGACGAGATCGCCGGTGCGGAGCACTTCGTCCGCGATGTACTCGGCGTACAACCAGGCCATGGGGATCACGAGTTCGTCGCCACTCGTGCCGTTCGTTTTGTCGGGCAGCACCGTTCCACCTTCTCTCGGACCTCGGCACCCCCTGGTCTCCGCGCCGATCGCCGGGCGGGCACCACGGGGTGAGACGCACGGTCGGGTCCGGCTCACTCACGTTGACGCTGTGCTTCGGGGTGGGCCTGCCGGGGTTCGCGGGGCCCCGAACGGCAGGCCACAGATGTGGACGCACCGGGGCGGGGAACCCCGGGCGTTCGGTCGGCCGAGCCCTCACATTACGGCCGTCCCCGGCGGAATGTGATGGTGAATCGTGAACCGAGTCGGTGAGGAACCGGCTGACGGACGGCGCGAAGGGAGCGGGCGAGGGGCTCGCTGTCGGTCCGCAACCGTCCCGAGGGCCGCAGACGGGCCTTCTCGTCGCAACAGGCCCACCGGAACGTCGAATTCCGCTACACAGCGTTGCAGTCCGGGCACATGCGGGGGTTGAACGGTGGACCATCGTCACGCACCGAAAGGGCGATGGGCGAAACGTGAAATGCGTCACATGTGTCTCCGTGGCGCTCGTCGGGTGGAGGTCGACGCCCGTTCGGGTGGCTCCGACGGGGCGGCCCCGTGTGGCTCCTTGCCCGGACCGTCCATCCCTTATGGAGTCCAAAAGTCAGAAAATAGGAAAAGTCGGTACGGGGGCCGTGCCGCCAGCCCCGCGCGCACTCCGCGGTCCGCGCACCCGGCCGACCCGCGTAGTGACGGGAAGCGGTTCCATGACCTCGCGCCAACCCCTCCACCCCCTGACCGCCCCCCGCGTCCGATGCGCGCTCGCGGTCGGTGCCACGCTGTTGCTCGGCGCCGCGGCCACCGCGTGCGCCGACCCCGATCCGTCGGACGGGCGCGATGCGCCCCGACGTTCCGCCCCGGCCCGTTCGCCGGCGCCCGCTCCGCCGACCGCCGTCGCCGAGCGCGGCTTCACCCTGGTGGCCACCGGTGACGTCCTGCCGCACGACTCGATCATCCGTCGCGCCAGGGCCGACGCGACGGGCGAGGGCCATGACTTCGCGCCCATGCTGGCCGGGGTCCGGCCGGTGATCGCCGCGGCGGACGTCGCCCTCTGCCACATGGAGACGATCTACGGTGCGGACGGCGACTACACCGGCTATCCGGCGTTCAAGTCCCCGCCCGAGGTGGCCGCCGGCCTCCGGGCCACCGGCTACGACTCGTGCTCGACCGCCTCCAACCACACCCTCGACGACGGTGCCGAGGGGATCGCCCGGACCCTGGACGCGCTGGACCGGGCGGGCGTCAAGCACGCCGGCTCGGCCCGCACCGAGCGCGAGGCCCGCACCCCGGCGTGGTTGTCCGGGGGGACGGCCAAGGTCGCCCACCTCGCCTACACCTTCGGGACCAACGTCAATCCGCTGCCGGACGACCAGCAGTGGGCGGTGAACCCGATGGAACCCGAACTGATCACCTCGGACGCCCGGGCGGCCCGGGCGGCCGGTGCCGACGTGGTCGTGGTCTCCCTGCACTGGGGCACCGAGTGGCAGGAGGAGCCCGACGAGGACCAACTCGCCCTGGGGGAGCAGCTGACCGCCCTGCGCACCGACGGGCGCCCGGACATCGACGTGATCGTCGGTACCCACGCCCACGTCCCCCAGGCGTACGAGAAGGTCAACGGGACGTGGATCGTCTACGGCATGGGGGACCAGGTCGCGGGCGACATGATGAACTACGACGGGGAGTGGGACGCCCGGGGCAACGAGGGCAGCATCGCCCGCTTCACGTTCGCGCCCCCCGTCCGCCCGGGAGCCCGCTGGGAGGTCGCCAAGGCCGAGTTCCTCCCCCAGTGGTTCGACACCGCGCGGGGCCGGGTGGTGGACCTGACCTCCGCCGGGATCGAGGAGGGCTCGCGCGCCGCCGCTGTGCGCGAACGGGTCCGGGAGGTCGTGCTCAGCCGGGGTGCCGCCGGGGACGGCCTCACCATGGGGCGCTGAGGCGGAGGTGGGCTCACTCCTGCGGGCGGTCGGCCAGTTCCGAGCGCCGGTAGGAGTAGCCGAAGTAGACGACCATCCCGACCGCGAACCACACGGCGAACCGGACCCAGGTCTCCCACCTCAGGAACGTGATCAACCAGAGCGAGAAGACCACGCCGAGCGCCGGGACCACCGGCATCCCCGGGGTGCGGAAGGTGCGCGGCAGGTCCGGGCGGCGGTAGCGCAGCACGATCACCGCCACGCAGACCACCACGAAGGCCAGCAGGATGCCGATGTTGGTCAGTTCGGCGGCCTCGCCGATCGGGAGGAAACCGGCGATGCCGGCCGAGGCCGCCCCCACGATCCAGGTCACCCGGGTGGGCACGTGCCGGGTCGGGTGCGTCGCGGCGAACCACTTCGGCAACAGGCCGTCGCGGGACATGCTGTAGAACACCCGGGTCACCCCCAGCATAAACGTGAACATGACAGTGAGGATGCCGATGATCGCGCCCATCGCGATCACGTTCGCGAGCCCGTCCAGCCCCACCGACTCGAACGCCGTCGAGAACCCGCTCTCCTGGTCGATGTCCCGGTAGTCCTGCATGCCCGTCAGCACCAGGCACGCCGCGACGTACAGCACCATCGCGATGGCCAGCGAGTACAGGATCGCCCTGGGCATGTGGCGCCGGGCGTCCTTGGACTCCTCGGCCGCGGTGCTCATCGCGTCGTAGCCGAACACCGCGAAGAACACCGTCGCCGCCCCGGTGAACGCCCCGCTCACCCCGTAGGGGAAGAAGGGGTGGTAGTTCGCCGTGTCGATGTGGAAGACCCCCACCCCGATCACCAGGAGCACCACCAGGACCTTCAACACGACCACCACGGTTTCGAAGCGGGCCGCGCTGCGGATGCCGCGGTTCAGCAGCCAGGCGATCAGCAGGCACAACACCGCCGCGAACAGGTCCACCCGGTGACCCGCTCCCGTTCCCGGTGCCCCCAAGGCCCAGGCGGGCAGCTCCGCACCGGTCTGTTCGACCAGGAAGCCGAAGTACCCGGAGATGCCGATGGCGACGACCGCCACGATCGCCGTGTACTCCAGCAGCAGGTCCCAGCCGATGAACCACCCCGCCAACTCCCCGAGCACCGCGTACCCGTAGGTGTACGCCGAGCCCGCCTTGGGGATCAGGCCGGCGAACTCCGCGTACGAGAGCGCGGCGCAGGCACTCGCCACCCCGGCGATCAGGAAGGACAGCAACACGGCCGGTCCCGCCGTGCCGTTGGCGACGGTACCGGCCAGGGTGAAGATGCCGGCGCCGATGATGCCGCCCACCCCGATGGCGGTGAGCTGCCACAGGCCCAGCGAGCGCGCCAGCCCGGGGCCGGCCCCCTCCTCGGTCTCCTCGACGTGCTCGATGGGCTTGCGGCGCAGAACGCCCTCGCCCCTGCGCGGTACGGCCACGGTCTCGCCCCTTCGGCTCCGGTCGGGCGGCGGACGGCCGTTCGCACCGGCCGCGCACCGCGGTCCTGCCGCCCCGGCGGGGGCGGCGACGCGGCACCCGACCTCCGGGCGGACGACGCCACTGTGGCGAGCGTTCCCGGACGCGGGAAGCAGGCGCACCCGGCGCCCCGTCCGTGTGACCCGCATGCCGGCGCTTTTGGAGTGCACGCCCGCACCGGGGCGTACGTCCTGTGGTTGTGCGCCCTCGTCGCACCGTGCTCCCGGCCCGCTCCGACGGGAGCGCCGTCACCCGGGGATTCCGCGCGTCGCCCGCGGGACGGGCCCGTGCGCGTGGCAGACTGCGCACCGCGGACCGGTCCGTCCCGCCCCGCTTGCTCCCATCGGGTGCATTCGGACGGCGCTCCGGGGGCGGTGATCCACCCGTGGGGTCCGCCATGCGACGGATTAGTCATGAAAGATGATCGGACGACTCCTGCGCGCCGAACACTGCTCCGTGCCGCCGCGGCCCTCGGAGCCGCCGCCACGGCGGGCTGCTTCTCGGTGGACCGGGCGCGCACCCCCGGTGGCGCTGCGGCGACCGCGACGGCGGCCCCGGCCCCGGGACCCCCGGCCATCGCCCCCCTGAAGCCCTCGGCGTACCGGCTCCAACCCCTCACCGGGTACGGGCCCCCGCCCCGCACCCGCCCCCTCGCCAAGCCCGCGGTGCGCCGGGCTCCCATCCTGAGCTGGGACGACGGGGGACGACGGAGCATGGTCCTCACCTTCGACGACGGCCCCGACCCCGCCTACACCCCCGACATCCTGCGGGTGCTGCGCGAACACGAGGTTCCCGCGGTGTTCTTCGTCTGCGGCGAACAGGTCCGGTGGAACAAGGGCCTGACCCGGCGGATGGCCGACGAGGGCCACGTCATCGGCAACCACACCTGGAGCCACCCCCTGCTGCCCTCGCTCGGCCGGAACGCGGTCCGCTCCGAGATCGCCCGCACCAGCGACATCGTCGAGCGCACGGTGGGAGCGCCCCCGCTGTGGTTCCGTGCCCCCTACGGAGCCTGGAACCGCGCCGTCTTCGAGATCGGCGCCGACCTCGGCATGGAGCCCTTCGCCTGGACCGTCGACACCGTCGACTGGGACACCCCCGGCACCGCCGCCATCACCCGGGCGGTCCGCGAGGGCGCGGAGCCCGGGGCGGTGGTGCTCTCCCATGACGCGGGCGGTGACCGCTCCCAGACCGTCCGGGCGCTGCGCGTCTGGCTGCCCGAACTGCTCGCCGGAGGCTACGAGATGGTGCTTCCGGACCGGGCCGCGCTCTGAGCCGCGGTCCCGGGTTGGAGCCACCGGCCCGGGACCGCGCGGCCTCAGCGGACGTCGACCATGCGGGCGAACACCACGACGTTCCCGTCGTACCCGTCCTGCTTCGAGAACCCGCCGCCACAGGTGATGACCCGCACCTCCGGGTACCCGGTGTCCCCGTACACCACCTCGCCGGGGAAGTCGTGCTTCTGGAAGACCTCGATCCCGTAGATCTCGAACACGGCGGTCTTGCCGTCCGAGCGCCGCACCTCCACCTTGTTGCCCTTGTTCAGGGCCCCCAGGCCGTAGAAGACCGCCGGGCCCCGGGTGTTGTCCACATGGCCCACCACCACCGCGGTTCCCTTCTCGCCGGGGGTGACCGCCCCCGAGAACCAGCCCGCGAGGTTCGGATCCTCCGGCGGCGGTGCGTCCACCCAGCCCTCCGCGTCCAGCGCCACCGGCATCATCGGGGCGTCCACCCGGATCGCGGGGATCGCCACCCGCTCCGGTCTGGCGAAGGGCAGCGCCGTCACGTCCCTCCCGGCGACCGGGGTGGGCGCGGGTCCGCGACGGTCCGTCGCCGCGGCGGTGGCCGGCTGCGGCGGACCCGTGTCGAACTCGCCCGACCCGTTCCGCATCAAGGCGAGACCGGTCAACAGCACCAGTGCCATCACGCCCCACGGTGCGCGCTTCTTCGGCCGCTCCGGTTCGAACGGCTGGGACGCAGACATGGCCCTTCCCCTCTCGACGTGATCCGCTCGCGACCGGTCGCCCGTCGATGCGTACGAGAAAACTAAGCGCGGGGGGCACCACCTGCGACGCGACGACGGCGAACGGGTGGTGGACCGCCCGAGGCGTGAGCCATCCGAGTCGCCACCGCGCGGAAATTTCTGACACTTCGTGACCTGCGGTGATGGCGGATCGTGTGCCGTCTCCCGATCGGCCCGCTCACCGGGACGGCGGAGCGTCGACATGCGCGCCCGCGCACGCCCCGTGAGGGTCGGTTGCGGAGGCGCTCGCGTCGACCGACCGGGGACCGTCACCCCGGGGCGCCCCGCGGAGGATGTCCATGCGTAGCTTCCGTGCCCTGGTGGTCTCGGCCGCCGTGGTGGCCGCACTCGGGGGCGCCGCCCCCACCGCGACCGCCGGGAACGACCAGAACAACAACGGCCACAACAGCCATGACGACAACGACCAGATCGGTGACATCACCGCCCACCCGAGCGTGATCGCGGCGGGCGGACGGCTCACGGTCACGGTGGACGGGCGCTCGTGCGGCAACGGATTCATCGAGTCGCCCGTCTTCGAACGCACCCGGCTGACCGGCCTCGGCCGCGACGACCGGGACGGACGGGGCACCGCCACCGCCACCGTCACGGTCCATCGGTTCGCCTCGGCCGGCTCCCACGGGATCACCGCGGAGTGCGACGGACGTCGGCACACCCGCCCGCACGCGTTCACCGTGATCGGCGGCGTGCGCGGAGGACTCGGCGGCAGCAGCGAGAGCGGAGCCACCCGCACCGACATGGCGATCGGCGGCGGCCTCGTCGGGGTGGCGGCGATCGGCGGCGGCTTCTTCTGGATGCGACGCCGGGCCGAGAACCGCACCTGAGACGCCCCACCGGGCCCCCGCCGCCACGGTCCCGGCCCGCCGGCCGGGACCGTGGCGGTCCCACCGGTGGGCCGCCCGCCGGCGCACCGGCCCGCCCCTCAGGAGGGCCCCTCGTCGGCCCGACGTCGGGAGGCGTACCAGGCCGAACCCACCGCGCCGGCCACCAGCGCCGCGCCGAGCCCGATCTCGCCCAGGTCGAAGCCGGCCACGGTGCCCCCGGTGCCGGCCCGCACCCCGTACTGCTGGTGCTCCGGCTGCGCGGGGTGCTCCATCGGGGAGTGCCCCGCGATGGTCAGGTGCACCGTCCGGCTGGCACCGTTCTCGCAGCTGAACGTCAGCGCGTACGAGGCGCCCGCGCGGGCGTCCCCGTCCACCGTCACCGACCGGGAGCGCTCGCCCTCGCGCAGCCGCACCGCGTCGAAGACCCCCGCGGTCACCCGGGTCTCGCCCGTGCAACCGGAGGCCCGCAGCGTGAGTCGCCCGCCCGCCGCGATCGTCGTCGGGGCGGCACTCGCCTCGAACCGACCGTGCTCGGCGTCGCGGTCCTCCCCGGAGCCCCGGTCCTCCGCGGTCGCATGGGGAGCGGCGAGGGCGAGGGCACTGGCGACCAGTGCGGTGCCCGCCAGCGCGGTGGCCGAGGCGAGGCGTATCGCGCGCATGATGACCTCCGGTCCCGAGGGGCAGCCGCGGACCTGTTCCGCTGGTGTCGGTCGTGCGCCTCGTTGCCCGCCACGCTAGGGACGCCCCTCCCGGGCCGCGATCGGTGTCGGGCGAACGGGGCACGGCCGTGGGCCGCACGGGGGAACCACGGCCCGTTGGCCTCACTCGTGCGGGGGACCGGACGGGCGCGCCGCCCAGGGCTCCCGCCCCGGCCGTGCCCGGGGCGGGAGCCCGCACCGATCAGGGGCCGAGCTTGGGGAACAGGCTCAGGAACGGCTCCCCGCCGCTGGCCACGCTGCGACCGTACGGCGTGTCGAAGTCCCACACCAGGAACAACAGGAAGGCGATCAGCACCGAGAACAGTCCGGCGAGGACCAGTTCGCGGGCGGTACGTCGGATCTGGAGCGCGAACATCATCCCGAGGGTCACCACCGCCCCGACGATCAACCCGAACCACACGACCCCGGGCATCGTGGGCTGGGCCGCCTCCCCGCGTCCGGTGCGCGCCTGGTCGGCGATGGTCACCTGGTCCATGAGCGGCTGGTACGCCTGCGCCTCGAAGTCGGTCCGCGGCTGGTAGTCGGTGACGTCGTGCCGGATGCGCTCCATCAGGGCGTCGCCCCGGTCGGTGAGCCCGCCGGTGTCCACCATCTTCTTCCACTCGACGTCGATCACGTGACCGACGTAGGCGTTGACGTCGGCCCGGATGCGGTCGCGCACCTCGGCGGGGTAGACCCGCACCCGCTCGTGGACCTCGTGCAGCGCCCGGGCCTCGGCGTGCACGTGCTCCTCCGCGGCGCTGCGGGCCTCCCACACCCCCGCCATGGCCAGGCCCAGGACGATGGCGTACACCACGCCGATCATCATGGTGATGTACTCGATCACGTCGGGGGTCTCCGAAGGATCGTCATCGACCCCGATCCGACGGTGCTGGACGAAGGTGACGAGGACGATCACCGTGCACACGGCGACCATGGCGAGAGCGAGAACAAGCCATTCCGGCATCGGATATTCCTCCGGGGGTCAACGTGGACGCAGTGCGGCGACGGCGAGGACCGCGGGTGCGGTGATGAGCAGGGTCAACGAGACGAGCGAGGGGCCGTGGCGGACCGGCGCACGCCGGGCCGTGGGCCGGTACTCGGGGTACGCCACCTGCGGGGGAGCAGGTCGCGCCGCAGGGGTGGGTCCGGGGCTCGGTGGCGCGATCCGTTGCGCGGGCGCGTCGGGAGGTGGGGCCGGCCGGACGGGGTCGGGGGCCGGCTTCGCGGCGGGCCGGGGACTGGGCGGTGGCGCGGGCGCCGGCACCGGGGCGGCGGGCGCCCGGGACACGGGTGCCGGGGGAGCGGGCGGGGAGGACGGTCGTGGCTCCTGTCGAGGGGGAACGGGCGGAGGAGTGGGCGCGGGGGGCGGTGTCGGGCTGGGCACGGGCGTCCGGCTGGGAGCCGGCGTCGGCGTGGGGCTGGGCGCGGGCGGGGTGGGATGCGGCGAACAGGAGGACGCGGTCCCCGCGACCGCCATCGCGCTCCCCTCACCGGTGGATGCGGAGGCGCACGCGGTCAGCGGAGTCAGCGCCGCGGCGGGTGCGGTGGTGACTCCGGCGAGTGCGAGGGGGGTCAACACCCTTATCAGCAGGGCGGACCAGGTCCGTCGGTATCCGTACACCCCTCTGATCATGGAGGGACGGTCCCGACCTGGGGCTTCGCGAGAACATGAATACTTCGAACGGGTGGTATGAAGGTCAGTTCGGTTGACGAACGCCCTCGCGCATGGTTCACCCCCTACCGATGGCGTGACTTTTTTCGCACGGTGTTGAACGCCGCCTCCTCACCAGGACGTACATAAGTCGAGAGCGGGACTGAGGAACTGCTCAACACCCAAACAAAAAAGGGGAGTTGGCTATGAGAACCTGCCGGAGCGCCGTACTGGTCGGCGCGGTGGCAGCCACGCTGACCCTGATCGCGGCGTGCGGCCAGGGCGGGGTCGAGGGGTCCGCGGACGGAGGGAACTCCGGCGTGTCGGTGACCGCCGGCGGGGCGGAGGGACACGAGCCCCTCAGAGCGAACGGATCACCCGGCGGGGCCGAGGGCTCGGGCGGCTCGGGGCAGGGCGGCGCGCAGGCCGCGGGGCAACTCTCCGTCCGTGCGGACGCGTCGCTCGGCGACCTCGTGACCGACGACGCCGGGTTCACCCTCTACCGCTTCGACGAGGACAGCGCGGAGCCGCCGAAGTCGACCTGCGTCCACGCCTGCGTCACCGCCTGGCCGCCGGTCCTCGCGGAGAACACCAGCGCCGCGAGCGGTATGGACGCCAGCCTGCTCGGCACGCTCACCAGGGCGGACGGGACCCGGCAGCTCACCCTCGCCGGCTGGCCGATGTACCGGTTCGCCCAGGATGCGAAGGCCGGTGACGTCAAGGGGCAGGGGGTCGGCGGGACCTGGTACGCCGTCAGGCCGGACGGTCGACCGGTCGCCCAGTAACGTCCGGCCGCTCGCGGACGCAGACGCAGGTGAGGTCCGTGCGCGGGGTGCGCCCGGGCCTGGCGAACGAAAGGCTGCGAGACCGCCCCGGGGGCGGTGGGACCGACCCCCGTCCCCGAGGTGGTGGACGACCGACCCCCCGCCAGCGGCACGTGCCGCTGGCAATGACCGAGAACGGATCGCGAATTTCCTCATCGGCTCGCCCCCTTGGCCGCCGATCAGTAGCCTCGGCTCGAACACCGGCCGGACGACGACGCGTAGGAGACTGCGATGGACCGCCCTTCGTGGGCCCCCCAGGGCATTGACATCACGGTGCCGAGCGTGTCCCGGATCTATGACTTCTACCTCGGAGGTTCGCACAACTTCGAGGTGGACCGGGAAGCTGCCCGTCAAGCCATGCAGTTCATTCCCGCCATCCCCAAGGTGGCCCAGGCGAACCGGGCGTTCATGCGCCGGGCCATCGAACTGGCCGTCGCGGACGGGGTGACGCAGTTCCTCGACATCGGTTCCGGCATTCCCACCTTCGGAAACGTCCACCAGGTCGCACAGAGCGCGGACCCCGCGGCCCGGGTCGTCTACGTCGACCACGACCCGGTGGCCGTCGCCCACAGCAAAGCGGTCTTGGCCGAGAATGAACAGGCCGATGTGGTCGGTGCGGACCTGCGCCGTCCCCGTGAGATCCTCACCTCCGAGCCCGTGGGGAAGCTGCTCGACCTCGACCGGCCCGTGGCGCTGCTCCTCGTTTCCGTGCTGCACTTCGTGCAGGACGCCGACGACCCGCACGCCGCGGTCGCGCAGTTGGGGGACGCACTCGCCCCGGGAAGCCTGCTGGCCGTCACCCACGGTTCATACGAAGGGATGAGGATCGCCGCGGAACGGGCGGAGGGGACCGTGGACGTCTACAAGAGCACCCGCAATCCACTGGTCATGCGTTCTCGCGACGAGATCGCGCGGTTCTTCGAGGGATACGACATGTTGGAACCCGGGCTCGTGCCGTTGCCCCACTGGCGGCCCGAAACCGATCCGAACGAGGCGGACCCGTCGCTGTTCGGCGGATTCGTCGGGGTGGGACGCAAAGCGTGAGCACCGAGCCGGACGGGCCGGAGGACAGAGCGCGCAGATTCGCCACCATCTGGAGCCGCACCCTCTACCCGGTGACCGCGACGTCCTGGACCCGCGTCGAGTTCGAGCGGGCGCTGCTGCCGCTCGCCCGGCGACTGCGGGACGCCCTGCACGCGCGCACCTTCGACGCCGCGGAGGGCAGGGCGGTGGGCGCGGCCCTCGTCGAGGCCCACTGCACCGACCCGGAGGCGCTGAGCCGCACCCTCGACGTGGTGGAGGCGTACCTGGTGCTGTACTGCGGCGGCGACGGCCCCCCGGACGGGCTCCGGGCCCGCTCGGCGCGGCTCCAGCACGCCGCGGCAGCCGGGTTCGCGCACGCCCTGCGCGAGCGCACGCTGGTCGAGCAGGAGGCCATCTCCCGGGCCGCGCTCGCCGCGCGGAGCATGGTCGCCGAGGCCCTGCACGCCAGCGAGGCCAGGTTCCGCGCGGTCTTCGAGGGCGCGGCCATAGGGATCTGCATCGCCGACCTCGACGGCGTGGTCCTGGAGGTCAACGACGCCCTGGTCCGCATGTTCGGCAGCGGGGAGCGGCAACTGCGCGGTCGGCCGCTCGTGGAGTGGACCCATCCGGACGACCCCCCGCACGTCTGGCAGCTGTACGCGGAACTGATCCGCGGCGAGCGGGAGCACTACCGGGTGGAGAAGGCGTTCCAGCGCCCCGACGGCACCGCCCTGTGGACCAACCTCACGGTCTCCCTGCTGAGGGACGCCGACGGGCAGCCGCAGTACCAGCTCGCGCTGATCGAGGACACCACCGAGCGCCGTCTGCTCAACCTCCGGTTGCGCTACGAGGCCACCCACGACGCCCTCACCGGGCTGCCCAACCGCACCCTGTTCTTCGAGCGGCTGGAGAAGGCGCTCTCCGCGGGGGAGGGGCAGCGCTTCGGGCTCTGCTACCTCGACCTGGACGGATTCAAGATCATCAACGACAGCCTCGGGCACGCGGCCGGGGACCGGCTGCTGGTGGAGGTCGCCGACCGGCTCCAGGCGTGCGCCACCGCCCCCGGCGAGATGGTCGCCCGGCTCGGCGGGGACGAGTTCGTGGCCCTCACCACCGGCCCGGACACCCAGGACGCGGTGGACGAACTCGCCGGCCGCATCCTCACCGCGCTGGCCACCCCCATCCTGGTCGACGGCCGCGAACTGTCCGTGCGCGGCAGCATCGGCATCGTGGAGGGCCCGGCGGGCGAGCGGGGCGCCGCCGAAGTGCTGCGCAGCGCCGACATCACCATGTACCGGGCCAAGTCGGCGGGCGGCAACCGCTACGAGATGGCCGACGAGGAGGCCGACGCCCGGGCCATCACCCGGCACGGTCTGACCACCGCACTGCCCACCGCCCTGGAGCGCGGCGAGTTCTTCATCGAGTACCAGCCCCTGGTCCAACTGGGCGACGGCAGCGTCAGCGGTGCGGAAGCCCTGGTGCGCTGGTCGCACCCGCAGCACGGGGTGCTCGGTCCCGACCGCTTCATCCCGCTCGCCGAACGCACCGGACTGATCGTCCCGCTCGGCCGCTGGGTGCTGGAGGAATCGGTGCGCCAGGCGTGCCGCTGGCAGGCCCGGCACGGCGCTCCGGCCGGTCCGCTGCGCGTCAACGTCAACCTCTCCCCGTGCCAACTCACCCACCCGGGACTGGTCTCCGACACGGTGGAGATCCTCGAACGGGCGGGCCTCGCCCCCGCGGCACTCTGCCTGGAGGTCACCGAGTCGGCCCTGATCGGCGCGGACGACGACCTCCTCAAGCCCTTGCGGCGCCTGGCCGAGATGGGCGTGGACATCGCCCTGGACGACTTCGGCACCGGCTACTCGAATCTCGCCAACTTGCGTCGACTGCCCGTCAGCGTCCTCAAGCTGGACCGCTCCTTCACCCAGGGCATGCAGCAGTTCCCCGCCGATCCGGTGGACCTCAAGATCGTCGAAGGCATCGTCTCGCTCGCCCACAGCCTGAACCTCGCGGTGACCGTGGAGGGCGTCGAGACCGGGGCCCAGGCCGAGCAGCTGCGGGAGCTGGGCTGCGACACCGCGCAGGGCTGGTACTACGCCCGCCCCGGTCCACCGGACCGACTGCACGAACTCGCCCTGGCGGACGCCACCGGCTGAGCACACCCCCTCGACCGGGGTCGGCAGGCTCCTCGTCCCCGGGCCGCCGCCGCGTCCCCTGCGGCACCCTGCCGTCGCGGGCAGCGTGATCGGCGTGCGCTCGCCCGAGGAGGCACGGCGCCATGCCCTCCCCCACGCCGCGGACGCGCCCGAGGGGCGGACCGTGCGGCCCCGAGGGACACCGGGCGGTGTTCCGGCCCGGAACCGGGGGACGCGGCTCTCCGCGGCCGCCCCGCCGGACGCGGAGGCCCTCGGGGGTGCGCACACCCGCCCCCGGCGACGCGGGGGCGCCCCGCTCAGCGTCCGGCGGTGGCCTTCCGCTCCAGCAACAGCCGCTGGAGTTCGCGGGCCGCCCGGGGCGGGGCCACGTCGCTGCGGTGCGCCAGGGCGATCGTCCGGTGCAGCCCGGGGTGGGAGAGCCGACTGACCCGTAGGCCCAGTCCGGGACGGGTGGCCACCATCCGGGGGACCACCGCGACGCCGAGCCCGGCCCGGACGAAGCCGAGGACCGCGTCCAACTCTCCGCCCTCGACCGCGAACTCCGGCTCGAAGCCCTGGGCGCGGCAGGCGCCGACGGTGAGTTCCCGCAGGTCGTAGCCGTGCCGGAACATCACCATGGGCTCGCCCGAGAGGTCCGTGACGCGCACCTCACCGCCCTGCCCGGGGGCGGGCAGCTCCGGGGAGGAGACCACGACCAGCTCCTCCCGCAGGATCTCCACCGTGGTCAGCGCCGGCGAGGGGGAGGGCAGCGGCAGCACCACCAGCGCCAGGTCCAGCGCTCCCCGGGCCAGCTCGCGGACCAGGTCGTGCGAGCCGCCCTCCTCGATGTGCAGCCGGATGCCCGGGTAGCGGTCGTGGAAGGCCCGCAGCACCTCCGGCAGCAGGCCCGTGCACAGGCTCGGCGTGGCGCCGAGCCGCACCCGTCCGCGCCGCAGCTGGGCCAGTTCCTGCACCTCGTGCCGGGCGGTGTCGGCGTCGGCGAGGATGCGCCGGGCCAACGGGAGCAGGGCTTCGCCGGCGTCGGTCAGGGTGATGTTGCCACGGGCCCGCAGGAACAGGTCGGCGCCCAGCTCCCGCTCCAGCGCCCTGATCTGTTGGGACAGCGAGGGCTGGGCGACGTGCACCACTTCGGCCGCGCGCGTGAAGTGCCGGGTCTCGGCAACGGTGACGAAGTAGCGGAGCTGCTGCAACTGCATGGGACCAGTGTACGGGTGCCATAGCGGATGGCTATCAAAATGAGCTAACCCATGTCTTGGACCGATCGGAATCGGCCCCGTAGCGTGCTGTGGCATGGCTCTGGCAACACGGACGGATCGACGGCCGTCCATGACGCGCACGATCTGGGACTCCACCGTCGGCAAGAAGACCGTGATGGCGGTGAGCGGTCTGATCATGCTGGGATACCTCGTCGCCCACATGATCGGCAACCTGAAGATCTTCTTCGGTACGAGTTCCTTCAACGAGTACGCCCACTGGCTGCGCACCCTGGGCGAGCCGATCCTGCACTACGAGTGGGCGCTGTGGATGCTGCGCGTCGTCCTGGTCGTCGCGGTGGTCGCGCACGGCGTCTGCGCCTACCAGCTCAGCCGCCGGGACATCAGGGCACGCCCCGCCCGCTACGTCCACAAGAAGGCCCGGGCCAGCTACGCCACCCGCACCATGCGCTGGGGCGGGATCATCCTGGTCCTGTTCCTCGTCTGGCACATCCTCGACCTCACGACCGGCCACGCCCACCCCGGGGGCTTCGAGAAGGGCCGCCCGTACCAGAACGTGGTCGACACCTTCTCCACCTGGTACGGCAACGTCGTCTACATCACCGCCGTCCTCGCCCTCGGCCTCCACGTCCGCCACGGATTCTGGAGCGCGGCCCAGACCCTCGGCGCGGGCAGCAGGTCCCGGGACCGCTTCCTCAAGACCTCCGCGAACGCGCTCGCACTACTGCTGACGGTCGGTTTCGTCTCCGTCCCCGTCGGCGTCATGACCGGATTGGTGAGCTGACCATGGCCTCCCAGGACGCCTTCCCCCCGTACGCCGACTACGCCACCGGCGAGCCCCTCGTGGACGCCAAGGCCCCCGGCGGACCCATCAACGAGCGCTGGGACACCCGACGGTTCGAGGCCAAGCTCGTCAACCCCGCCAACCGGCGCAAGCAGACGGTGATCGTGGTCGGCACCGGCCTCGCCGGCGGCTCCGCCGGCGCCACCCTCGCCGAGCAGGGCTACCACGTCATCCAGTTCTGCTACCAGGACTCGCCGCGCCGCGCCCACTCCATCGCCGCCCAGGGCGGCATCAACGCCGCCAAGAACTACCGCAACGACGGTGACTCGATCCACCGTCTCTTCTACGACACCGTCAAGGGCGGCGACTTCCGCGCCCGGGAGTCCAACGTCCACCGGCTCGCCCAGGTCTCCGTGGAGATCATCGACCAGTGCGTCGCCCAGGGCGTCCCCTTCGCCCGCGAGTACGGCGGACTCCTCGACACCCGCTCCTTCGGCGGCGTCCAGGTCTCCCGCACCTTCTACGCCCGCGGCCAGACGGGTCAGCAACTCCTCATCGGCGCCTACCAGGCCATGTCGCGGCAGATCGCCGCCGGCGCCATCGAACTGCACGCCCGCACGGAGATGCTCGACCTCGTCGTCATCGACGGCCGCGCCCGCGGCATCGTCGCCCGGGACCTGGTCACCGGCCGCATCGACACGTACTTCGCCGACGCCGTGGTCCTCGCCTCCGGCGGCTACGGCAACGTCTTCTACCTGTCGACCAACGCCATGAACTCCAACGCCACCGCGATCTGGCGGGCCCACCGCCGCGGCGCCCACTTCGCCAACCCCTGCTTCACCCAGATCCACCCCACCTGCATCCCGCGCACCGGCGACCACCAGTCCAAGCTCACCCTGATGAGCGAGTCGCTGCGCAACGACGGCCGGATCTGGGTGCCCAAGGCCCAGGGCGACACCCGCCCGGCCGCCGAGATCCCCGAGGACGAGCGCGACTACTACCTGGAGCGCATCTACCCCTCCTTCGGCAACCTCGTCCCCCGCGACATCGCCTCCCGCGCCGCGAAGAACGTCTGCGACGAGGGCCGCGGCGTCGGCCCCGGCGGCCAGGGCGTCTACCTCGACTTCGCCGACGCCATCCGACGCATGGGCCGGGACAAGGTCGAGGAGAAGTACGGCAACCTCTTCGACATGTACGCGCGGATCACCGCGGAGAACCCCTACGAGACCCCCATGCGGATCTACCCCGCCGTGCACTACACGATGGGCGGACTCTGGGTCGACTACGACCTGGAGACCACGATCCCCGGCCTCTTCGCGGTCGGCGAGGCCAACTTCTCCGACCACGGCGCCAACCGGCTCGGCGCCTCCGCGCTGATGCAGGGCCTCGCCGACGGCTACTTCGTGCTGCCGTCCACCATCAACGACTACCTCGCCCGCCACCCCCGCCCCGCCGACGAAGACCTCGGCGTCGACCACCCGGCGGTGCGGGAGGTCCTCGCCGAGACCGAGGACCGGTTGCGGCGACTGCTCTCCGTCGACGGTGACCGCACCCCCGACTCCTTCCACCGCGAGCTCGGCGAACTCATGTGGGAGTACTGCGGCATGGCCCGCAACGAGGCCGGGCTGCGCAAGGCGCTGGAACGCATCCCCCGGATCCGCGAGGAGTTCTGGCGCCGCCTCAAGGTCCCCGGCACCGGCGAGGAGTTCAACCAGTCGCTGGAGAAGGCCAACCGCATCGTCGACTACCTCGAACTCGCCGAGCTGATGTGCCTCGACGCACTGCACCGCGAGGAGTCCTGCGGCGGACACTTCCGGGAGGAGTCCCAGACCGCCGACGGCGAGGCGAAGCGCGACGACGACGCCTTCTCCTACGCCGCGGCCTGGGAGTTCACCTCCACCGGCACCGCCCCCGTCCTGCACAAGGAAGACCTGGTCTTCGAGTACGTCCACCCCACCCAGCGGAGCTACGCATGAAGCTCACCCTGCGCGTCTGGCGCCAGCAGAACGCCGAGTCCGACGGCGCCATGTCCACGTACGAGGTGGACCGCATCTCGCCCGACATGTCCTTCCTGGAGATGCTCGACACCCTCAACGAGGAACTCATCCTCAGGGGCGAGGACCCCGTCGCCTTCGACCACGACTGCCGCGAGGGCATCTGCGGCGCGTGCAGCCTCGTCATCAACGGCGACGCCCACGGCCCCGAGCGCACCACCACCTGCCAACTGCACATGCGGTCCTTCCGGGACGGCGACACCATCGACATCGAGCCCTGGCGCGCCGCTGCCTTCCCGGTGGTCAAGGACCTCGTCGTCGACCGTTCCGCCTTCGACCGGATCATCCAGGCCGGCGGCTACGTCAGCGTGCCCACCGGCTCCGCGCCCGAGGCCCACGCCACTCCGGTACCCAAGCCCGACGCCGACTTCGCCTTCGAACACGCGGAGTGCATCGGCTGCGGCGCCTGCGTGGCCGCCTGCCCCAACGGCGCGGCGATGCTGTTCACCTCCGCCAAGGTCAACCACCTCGGCGTGCTGCCCCAGGGCGCACCGGAACGGGAGACCCGGGTCCTCGACATGGTCACCCAGATGGACGCGGAGGGCTTCGGCGGCTGCACCCTCGCCGGGGAGTGCGCCACCGCCTGCCCCAAGGGCATCCCGCTGGTCTCCATCACCCGCATGAACCGCGAGTGGCTGCGCGCCACCCGCTCCGCCGGCGAGCGGTAGCCGCCGGCCCCGGGACCGTTCGCCACCCACCGCGAACGGACGGGGCCGGGAGGTGGTGCTCATCCCCGGCCCCGTCAGCCCGACCTGCTCAACGGCCCGCCACCTCCCGCGCGAGGTAGGGGGCGGTGCGGCTCCCCGCAGCCCGGGCCACCTCCCGCGGCGGCCCGGCGGCCACCACCCGACCGCCCTCGTCCCCGCCGCCCGGCCCCAGGTCCACCACCCAGTCCGCGTCCGCCACCACCGACATGTCGTGCTCCACCACGACCACCGTGTGCCCCGCCCCGACCAGCTTCCGCAACTGCCGCATCAACACCGCCACGTCCGCGGGATGCAGCCCGGTCGTCGGCTCGTCCAGCACGTACACCGCCGGCCCGCGCCGCACCCGCTGGAGCTCCGTGGCGAGCTTGATCCGCTGCGCCTCGCCCCCGGACAACTCCGTCGCGGGCTGCCCGAGCCGCAGGTACCCGAGCCCCACGTCGAGCAGCGCGTCGAGGCTGCGAGCCGCGACCGGCACGTCGGCGAAGAAGGCCGCCGCGGACTCCACGGTGAGGTCCAGCACCTCGGCGACGGTACGACCGCGGTACCGCACCCGGAGGGTCTCGGCGTTGTAGCGCGCGCCCCCGCACTCCGGGCAGGGTGCGTAGGTGCTCGGCAGGAACAGCAGCTCCACCGAGACGAACCCCTCGCCCTGGCAGGTCGCGCACCGACCGCCCGCGACGTTGAACGAGAACCGGCCCACCCCGTACCCCAGTTCCCGGGCCGCGTCCGTGCCCGCGAACGCCTTGCGGACCGCGTCGAACAACCCCGTGTACGTGGCCAGGTTGGAGCGCGGGGTCCGGCCGATCGGCCGCTGGTCGACGCTCACCAACCGTCCCACCCCGTCGAGCTCCTCGGTGATCGCGCCCACGAACGTCGACTTCCCCGACCCCGACACGCCGGTCACCGCGGTCAGGGCGCCCCGCGGCACCTCGGCGCTCACCCCGCGCAGGTTGTGCCGGGTGACCGGCCCGATGCGCAGCCGACCCCGGTCCGCACCGCCCGGTCGGTCCCCCGTCCCCGGCGGCGCGGCGGGGCGCTGCCCGAACAGGAAACGGGCGGTCGCCGAGTCCGGCACCCCCGCCAGGTCCGCCACCGGACCGCTGTGCAGCACCCGCCCGCCGTGCTCGCCCGCACCGGGCCCCACCTCCACCACCCAGTCCGCGTGCCGGATCACGTCGAGGTGGTGCTCCACCACGAACACCGAGTTCCCGGCCCGGCGCAGCCGGTCGAGGACCGCGAGCAGCGCTCGGACGTCCGCCGGGTGGAGCCCGGCGGACGGCTCGTCGAGGACGTACACCACGCCGAACAGTCCGGACCGCAACTGGGTCGCCAACCGCAGCCGCTGGAGTTCCCCCGCCGACAGCCCCGGCGCCGACCGGTCCAGGCTCAGATAGCCGAGGCCCAGCTCCCGCACGGGTTCGATCCGGGACAGCAGGTCGTCGACGAGGACCCGGGCGGTCGGCGAATCGTCCCGGTGCTCCCGCAGCACCCGCGCCAACGCGTCGAGCGGCAGTGCCGCGAGCCCGGCGACGTCCCGGCCGGCGAACCGCACCGCCAACGCCTCGGCCCGCAGCCGTCGACCGTCGCACACCGGGCACGGGGCGCTGTCCAGGAACCGCTCCGCCCGGGCCCGCAGGGCGGGGCTCTTCGAGTCGGCGAACGTCTTCAGCACGTACCGCCGGGCGCTGGTGTACGTGCCCTGGTACGGCCGTTGGATCCGGTCCGCCTCCCGGACCGGGTGCACGGTCACCACGGGCTGCTCGTCGGTGAAGAGGATCCACTCGCGCTCGGCCGGCGGGAGCTCCCGCCAGGGGCGGTCGACGTCGTGGCCGAGGGCGTCGAGCACGTCCCGCAGGTTCTTGCCCTGCCACGCGCCCGGCCAGGCGGCGATGGCGCCCTCCCGGATCGACAGCGACGGGTCGGGCACCAACAGCTCCTCGGTGGTCCGGTGCACCCGGCCCAGTCCGTGGCATCCGGGACACGCCCCGGCCGCGGTGTTGGGGGAGAAGGAGTCCGAGTCCAGCCGGGGCGCCCCCGGAGGGTACCTGCCGGCCCGGGAGAACAGCATGCGCAACGAGTTGGACAAGGTCGTCACCGTGCCCACCGAGGAGCGCGCGGTCGGCGTCGAACGCTGCTGCTGGAGGCTGACCGCCGGTGGCAGCCCCGTGATCCGCGCCACCTGAGGCGCCCCGACCTGGTGGATCAACCGCCGTGCGTAGGGGGCAACCGACTCGAAGTACCGCCGCTGCGCCTCCGCGTAGACGGTGCCGAACGCCAGCGAGGACTTGCCCGAGCCGGACACCCCGGTGAACGCCACCAGCGCGTCGCGGGGGACGTCCACGTCGACGCCCCGCAGGTTGTGCTCGCGCGCACCGCGGACCCGGACGTAGGGGTCGGGTTCGGGGAACGCTGGGGACACGGCTCCACTCCGGTGCGGGCGGGACGTCCGCCCCGGGCGGTGCCCGACGGCCCACCGGGACGGCACACCCCCACCTTCTCCGGTGCGGTGCGGTCCCGCCACCCGGGCCGGTCTCCGGTAGGAGTCGAGGAGCGCCCCGCGGGCGTCGACGCCGGTGCTCACACCGGCATCGCCCGGGCGCCGGCCCGGAGGGGGGCGGCTCCGGTGTCTCCTCGTCCGCCCGGTTCACCCCCTCCAAAGTCGCGACCGGGGCCCTGCTGTGACCAGACTGTTCCGTGCGAGACGGAAGGACCAGAGCGATGAGCTTGCCCGTGCCGGTGCACCGGCACGGCCGAAGGATCCGCCCGGAACGTCCTGCTGAACGCCTCGGCAACCACCGATCTGCTGGCGGTCGGTGCACTGCGCCGGGGCGGCCGGTTCGGGCTGCAACTCGGCCCCGTCGCCCCCACCCCCTGCCACCACGCCCGGTGCCCCGTGGCCGTGGTTCCCCCACACGCATCAGCACCGTGATCGCAGCGGCCTCCGACGACGCGACGAGGGACGCCCCGCCCGCTGCCGGCCCGTGCCCGACGCCCCCGCTGACGAGGGGCTGACCCGTGGCCGCGTGGATCTGGGAGTACGAGGGGTACGAGCCGGATCACGAGAGGGTTCGGGAATCCTTGTGCGCGCTCGGCAACGGCGTCTTCGCCACCCGTGGCGCGGCCCCCGAGTGCGCCGCGGACGCCGTCCACTACCCGGGCACCTACGCCGCGGGCTGCTACGACCGGCTGGTCTCGAACGTGGCAGGACAGCAGGTGGAGAACGAGGACATGGTGAACCTGCCCAACTGGCTTCCCCTGCGCTTCCGCCTCCCGAACGGTGCGGACACCTCTTGGCTCACACCGGACACGCATCCCGTCCACGGCCAGCGCCTGAGGCTCGACCTGCGTTCCGGCGTCCTGGAACGCACCCTGTGCTACGAGGCCGACGGCCGTCGACTCGCCGTGCGGCAAGTACGGCTCGTGCACATGGCCCACCCCCACCTCGCCCTGTTGCGCACCGAACTCACCGCCGAAGGCTGGTCCGGCGAGATCGAGGTGGAATCCGCGATCGACGGGACGGTCACCAACAGCGGTGTCGAACGCTACCGGCAACTCGCCGGACACCACCTCGCGCACGTCCGGGCCGGCGCCCCTGCGCCGGGCACGGTGTGGCTCAGTTGCCGCACGGCCACCTCCGGCATCCGCGTCGCACTGGCCGCACGGACCACCGTGGAGGGCAACGCCGTTCCGAACGCCGGAGTGTCCACGGACGGACGGGCCGTGCTCGCCTTCCGCGTGCCGCTGACCGACGGGCGACGGATCACCGTGGACAAGACCGTCGCCCTGCACACCTCGTGCGACCGGGCCATCAGCGATCCCCTGCACGCAGCGCTCGACCGGGTGGCGCGGGCTCCGGACGCGGACGCACTCCTGGAATCCCACCGGGCCGCCTGGGACCGACTCTGGCGCAACGCCGAGTTCGACGTGCCGGGCGAAGCGGGCTCGATCCTGCGGCTCCACCTCTTCCACGTCCTGCAGACCCTCTCCCCGCACACCGTCGACCTGGACGCCGGCGTCCCCGCCCGGGGGCTGCACGGAGAGGCGTACCGGGGGCACGTCTTCTGGGACGAACTGTTCGTCCTGCCCTACCTCAACCTCCACTTCCCCGAGGTGTCCCGCGCCCTGCTCACCTACCGCCACCGACGGCTGGAACGCGCGTGCGACGCCGCCCGCGACACCGGCCGCACGGGCGCCCGCTACCCCTGGCAGAGCGGTAGCGACGGCCGGGAGGAGACGCAGCAGATCCACCTCAATCCACGCTCCGGCCGATGGCTGCCCGACCACTCCCGTCTCCAACACCACGTCGGTTCGGCCGTCGCGTACAACGTGTGGACGTACTGGCAGGCCACGGGGGACACCGACTTCCTCCACGCACGGGGAGCGGAGACGATCCTCCAGATCGCCCGCTTCTGGGCGGACACCGCCGTGTACGACACCGGGCTGGGCCGATACCGCATCCGGGGCGTGGTCGGCCCCGACGAGTACCACGACGCCTATCCCGACAGCGACGCGCCGGGCATCGACGACAACGCGTACACCAACGTCACCGCGTCCTGGGTGCTCACCCGCGCCCTCGACGTGCTGCGCACCCTTCCGGCGCCGCTGAAGGACGAACTCCTCGGGCGCACCGGCCTCGACACCGGCGGGACCGAGCACTGGGAGGACGTCTCACGGAAGCTGTACGTCCCCCACCACCAGGGGGTCATCAGCCAGTTCGAAGGCTACGGCGACCTGGCCGAGCTCGACTGGGACGACTACCGCCACCGCTACGGGGACATCCGAAGGCTCGACCGCATCCTGGAGGCCGAAGGGGACACCGCCAATCGCTACCAGGCGTCCAAACAGGCGGACGTCCTGATGCTCGGATACCTGTTCACCCCGTCCGGACTGGGGGAAGCCTTCCACCACCTGGGGTACGACCTCGACGAGGCCTCCTGGCAACGCACCGTGGACTACTACCTACGCCGCACCAGCCACGGCTCCACCCTCAGCAGCCTCGTCCACGCCTGGACACTGGCCCGTGCGCGGCGCACCGAGGCATGGGCGTTCGCCCGGGAGGCCCTGATGGGCGACATCGCCGACCTCCAGGGCGGCACCACCGGCGAGGGCATCCACCTCGGGGCCATGGCCGGCACCCTCGACCTCGTCCAGCGCTGCCTCACCGGCCTCGAACCCCGCCCGGAAGCCCTACGGCTCGACCCCCTGTCCGTGCTGTACGCCGGATCCGAGGCGTACGGCTTCGCGATCCGCTACCGGGGGCACTGGGGAATCCGGCTCCGGCTGAGCGCCGGCCGACTGCAGGTGTCGGTACCGGACTCCGACCTGGCGCCCGTCCGCATCGAGCTCCCCGACCGCACGGTCTCGGTGGCACCGGGGGAGACCTGCACCGCGAGCTTCCCGGACCGCCCGGGCCGCCGGCGGCACACCCGGGCCGACGGACCGCCTCCTGACAGTGAGGATGTACGTGAGCGTTGCCCGGCGGGGTCTGACCCACCTCCTGACTGACTCCCCCGGTGAGCGCAGGTAGCCGTCGTGGCCGATCGCGGGGAAGAGGCGCAGAGGTTGGACCAGCCGGGCGGGACGTGGGGCCCGGTCCGCGCCAGGGCATCGGTTCGGTGGGGTGGTTGCCGCCGTGGGCCGCCGCACGCGCGCACCGGATCGGTGACCCGGACCGTCCTGCACCAGGCCGCGACACCCGTGGCCGTGGTGCTCCGCGAGTGAGAGGCCCATGGCAGACGGTGGCCGGGGTCGCTCTACTCCGCCGGTCCCACCCGCCCGGGCGTGCCCACGGCCGCCCGAGGCGGGATGCTGGAGATGTCGTTCCGGGTCCACGGTGGCGCTCGCGGAAGCGTGGGTGCCACGAGCGAGGGAGGCGGGGCATGGGCACCCCAGGCAAGCCGGACCGTGACGCGGAGAGCGGGCCCCCGACGCCAACCGTGGCCGAACGGGTCGAGTTGCGTCGGGTGCAACAGGGACTCTCCACGGCCGAGCTCGCGCACCACGCGCGGATGTCCCCGCCGTACCTGCGCCGTCTCGTCGAGGACGGAAGCTTCGACCCGGACGGACTGGCCCGGGTCGCCGCCGCCCTGGGCACGACGTACGACGAGCTGCTCCACGGTCGTGCCGACCCTCCGCCGGGGCTGGGGGAGGCCACGGGACACGCCTACCTCGCACGGCTCTCGGAACGGGAGTGCTGGGAACGGCTCGGCACGCACGGCGTGGGGCGCCTGGGGCTGCGGGGAGACCAGACGCCGGTGATCCTGCCGGTCAACTTCCTCGTCGACGGCAGGAGCATCGTCTACCGCACGGAGCCGGGGAGTCCCGCGGCGGTCGAGTCGGGCACCCCGATCTCCTTCGAAGCCGACCACCTGGACGACGCCAGGAGTCGTGGCTGGAGCATCCTGGTGACGGGAGTGGCCGAGTCCGTGACCGACGTCGAGACCTTGTCCGCACTCACCCGTCGCACGGGCTCGCGGCCCTGGGCCGAAGGAAGGCGGACCCGCTGGATCAGAGTGGTGCCGAGGGAGGTCACCGGACGCGATCTGCGCACCCGCTGAGCCATCGTCCCCGGGGTGCAACTGCCGGTGCCCGGTGGACCCGTCTCATGCGTGCGGAACGACAGCCACCGGCCAGCGGGCGTGGCGGAGGGCCGCATCGCCCGGGCGTGCCGTACCGACGGGGAGGCCCGTCGCCCGACCACCAGGGAATCCGGCTCCCTCCGCCGCCTCGACCACGGTCCGGGCGGGGCACCCGAGACGGACCGAGGAGGCCGCGACAGCAGTGGGGTGCCGCGCCTGAACTGCCCGGGCCGGTGCCCCTGGCGTCGAGCGGCCCCGGGCGGAGGCCGAGCCGTCGTTCCCGGGCGGGGGCCCGGGGATGATTCCCGCCATCCGTGCTTCGCCCGGGGAACGAGGGAATCCAAGGGGCGCATGGGGTTGTGCGGACGTGAGACTTCCCTCATTTTCGGCCATCGTCCGACCCGGTGGCGGCCCGTCACGGCGGTGCCGGAAGGGGGGCGCGGCCCCCGCTGCGGGGCCGCGCGGTCAGTCCTCGATGCGGAAACCGACTTTCAGACCGACTTGGAAGTGCTGCACCTCGCCGTCCTCGATCTGGCCCCGGACCTGCGTGACCTCGAACCAATCGAGGTTGCGGAGGGTGCGTGAGGCCCGGGCGATTCCGTTCCGTACGGCCTGGTCCAGCCCCTCGGTGGAGGTGCCGACGATCTCGGTCACCCGGTACGTGTGGTCGGACATGAGTGCTCTCCTCTCCGCCTCATGTTGGCGTCCCCCTTCACGGTAAACTCACAGAGCTCACTCAGCCTCTTGACCTGCGTCCTTGACGCGTACCAGACTTCGAGCCCACCCGTATGGAGCCGACGCTCTTCCCCCACATCGGGTTGATGTTCCCCTTGCTGTTGGAAGAAAGCGACCCATGTGATGCCCCGCCGCCGGACCGTCCTCTCGCTAGCCCTGGGCACCACCGCAGCCCTCGCCACCGGGTGCAGCATCCTGCCGGGTGGGGGTTCGGGAGGCCGCACGATCACCATGTGGCTGATGAAGGACAGCGCTTCCGATGCGTTCCTCGACGAGTTCAGGGAATGGTTCGGCAAGGAACACGGCGACGTCGAGTTGAAGGTCAAGATCTTCGAGTGGGAAGGCATCGGTCAGAAGATCAGGGAGGCGCTCGACTCCAAGAGCGGCGGCCCGGACGTGATCGAGGTCGGGAACACCCAGGTCGCCCAGTACGTCGACGAGGGCGGGCTGCTGGAACTCACGTTGGAGTCGGCGCGTGACTTCGGCATGGAGGACTGGGTCACCGGCCTCTCGGAGCCGGGACAGTTCAACAACCGCCAGTACGGCATCCCCTGGTTCGCCGCCAACCGCGTGGTGATCTACAACAAGGAGCTGTGGGAGCAAGCCGGCATCAAGAAGGTGCCGCAGACCCGTGACGAGTGGCTGGCCATCACCAAGACCCTCAACAGCGGCAACGTCCAGGGCATCTACCTGCCCGGCCAGGAGTGGTACACGCTGGCCGGTTTCATCTGGGACGAGGGCGGGGACCTGGCGACCGACCGCTCCGGCAACTGGGAGGGCTCCCTCGACACCGAGGAAGCCCGACGGGCCATGGACTTCTACGCCGAGTTGCAGGCCCTGGGCAAGGGGCCGAAGCGGTCGGACGAGAAGAACCCCGACCAGGCCGTGGAGTTCGCCCGCGGCAACATCGCCCAGATCGTCAGCCTGCCGAGCGCCGCCGCCAAGATCAAGGAAACCAACGCGGAGGTGGCGGAGAAGCTGGGCTACTTCCCCATCCCGGGGAAGACGGCGAACCGCAAGGGCTCCGTCTTCATCGGCGGCTCCGTCCTCGTCGTCCCCGAGAACACCTCGGACCGCCGGGGGGCGGTCGCCCTGATCCAGGCGTTGACGGGCGAGAAGTGGCAGACCGAGCTGGCCCGGACCATGGGCTACGTGCCCAACAAGACCACCCTCGCCCGGGTCGTCGCCGGCGAGCCCGGCGTCGCCGCGATGGCCGAGGGGTCCGTGCGCGGCCGGGCCACCCCCAACTCCCCGAACTGGGGCAAGGTCGAGCTGGACAACCCCATCAAGAAGTACATGACGGCGGTGCTCACCGGTAGCGACCCCGCCAGCGAAGCCAAGAAGGCGTCGATGCTGATCACGCGGGCCCTGGGCTGACCCCGTGCGCCGGTGCCCGTTCGGGCACCGGCGCCGGTCCGCTCAGCGGGCCGTGCTCAGCGAGAGCGCGAACCGCCCCGCCCGGTCCGTCCACCAGCGGGTGACCTCCCACCGGGCCGCGGCCAACTCGGCCCGGACGCCCGCCTCGCGGAACTTCGCCGACACTTCCGTGCGCAGTTCCTCCCCGGCCTCGAAGTCGACGGCCAGGTTCACCGCAGGCACCTTCACGGTCACCGCGGTGCGGGCGCGCAGCCGCATCTCGATCCACTCCCGCTCGGCGTCCCACCGGGCGACGTGTGCGAAGTCGTCGAGGTCGAAGTCGGCCCCCAGCTCGCGGTTGATCACGGTGAGGACGTTCTTGTTGAACGCCGCCGTGACCCCGGCGGCATCGTCGTACGCCGCGACCAGCGTCGCCTCGTCCTTCACCAGGTCCGTCCCCAACAGCAGCGCGTCCCCGGGAGCCACCAGGGAGCGCACCGAGTGCAGGAACGCGGCCCGCTCCGCGGGCAGCAGATTGCCGATCGTGCCGCCGAGGAACGCGACCAGCCGCGGACCGGGGGCGTCGACGGGCAGGTCGACGGCCGTGGTGAAGTCCGCGATCAGGGCGTGGACGTCCAGCGCGGGCCGCTGGGCGAGCAGCGCCGCCCCGGCCTGCTCCAACGCGCTCGCACTGACGTCCACCGGAACGTAGGTCCGCAGTCCGACCAGGGCGTCCAGCAGGTGGCGGGTCTTGTCGGAGGACCCCGACCCCAGTTCGACCAGGGTCCGGGCCCCGGTCGCCGCGGCGATCTCGGGCGAGCGGGCGAGCAGGATCTCCCGTTCGGCCCGCGTCGGGTAGTACTCAGGCAGGGTGGTGATCCGGTCGAACAGGGCGCTGCCCCGCGCGTCGTAGAACCACTTGGGCGGCAGGGTCTTCGGGGTTCGGATCAGACCTGCGCGCACATCGGCGCGCAGCGCCGCGCCCGAGGCGTCCTCGGGCAGGGTGCGGGTGAGGCGGAACGGGCTCACGGGACGGGCTCCTTGAGCGGGGTCAGATGGACTTCGGTGGCGGTGGCGGTCAACAGGGTCCGGTCGGGCACCTGCCGCCACCGGGGGTCGTCGTCGTAGGGCTCCGACGCGACCACCGTGCCGGTGCCGGGCCGCCCGGACGGATCGGAGAGCACGAACAGGGAGTCGCCCCACGCGGTCGCGGCGACGGCGGACCCGTCGGCGAGCAGGAGGTTCAGCCGGGAGTCCGGAGCCGCCTCGGCCACCTGCGCGACGGTGTCCGCGAGGGCCCGCCCCGGCGCGACCCCGTCGGTGAGCCGCCGCAGCACCAGAGCCCACACCAGCGCCGCGTCGCACCGGGCCGCGAGCGACAGCAGGTCGACGGGCGGCAACTCCGCGGCGAGCGACACCACCGTGTGCGGCCAGCCCCGCACCGCCCCGTTGTGGCTGAACAGCCACGGGCCGAAGGCGTAGGGGGCCGCCGCGGCCTCCCCGTCGGCGTCCGCCACGGTGGCGTCCCGCACCGCGCCCACCAGGGCCCGGGTGCGCACCACCCGGGCGAGGTCGGCGAAGGACAGGTCGGCCCAGATCGGCCCGGTGCGCCGGTACCGGGCCGGTACCGGGTCCCCGTCGGCGTACCAACCGACCCCGAAGCCGTCCGCGTTGACCGTGCCGTGCCGTTGGCGGCGGGGCGCCCACGCCTGGCGGTGCAGGGCGTGCGGCGGTGCGGTCAGCAGCGCCCCGAGCGTCGTTTCCGCGCCCACGTAGGCCAGGTGGCGGCACATCAGCGCACCCCCTCCCGGGGGCCGCCCCGGTCCGGGGCGGCGTCACGGGCGGTGCGGAAGCCCGAGAAGATCTGCCGCCGCACGGGGTGGTCCCAGTTGCGGAAGGTGCCCCGACAGGCCACCGGGCCCACGGCGAACGAACCGCCCCGCAGCACCTTGTAGTCGCCCCCGAAGAAGACCTCCGAGTACTCCCGGTACGGGAAGGCGGTGAAACCGGGGTACGGCTCGAAGCCGCTCGCCGTCCACTCCCACACATCACCGATCAACTGTCGGACGCCCAGGAACGATTCCCCGGCCGGGTAACTGCCCGCCGGTGCGGGCCGTAGGTGCCGCTGCCCCAGGTTGGCGTGGTCGGGGCCGGGGTCGGCGTCCCCCCAGGGATAGCGGGCGGACCTACCGGTCGCCGGGTCGAAGCGGGCCGCCTTCTCCCACTCCGCCTCGGTCGGCAGCCGGCGCCCCGCCCACCGGGCGTAGGCGTCCGCCTCGAACCAGCCCACGTGCAGCACCGGCTCGTCGGGCACCACCGGTTCGGTGACCCCGAAGGAGCGCCGCAGCCACACCCCGCCCTCGCGGCGCCAGTACAGGGGGGCGTAGATCCCGTGCGCGCGGATGTGCTCCCAGCCGCGCGGCTCCCACCAGCGCGGGTCGTCGTAGCCGCCGTCCTCGACGAACCGCTGGTACGCCGCGTTGGTCACGGGGACGGTGTCCAGGAAGAACGGGGGCACCGTGCGCCGGTGCGCGGGACGTTCGTTGTCCAGCGCCCACGGCTCCGCCGAGGTGCCCATGGTGAACGCTCCACCGGGCACCAGGACCTCGTGGGGGCCGGTGAACGCGGTCGCCGGCCGGGGGGCCGGCGCGGTCAGCACGGCCGGCCCGGTGCGCAGTTGGTGGGTGATGAGCATCGTCTCGTCGTGCTGCTGCTCGTGCTGGGCGATCATCCCGAAGGCGAAGCCGGCGTCGTGCAGCGGTGAGCCGTGCACGGGGGCGGCGTCCAGGACGTCCAGGGCCCGACCGCGCACCTCCGCCGCGTAGGCGCGGGCCTCGGCGGGGGCCAGCAGCGGCAGCGAGGGCCGCTCGGCGCGCGGGTGCTCGAACGCGTCGTACAGCGGGTCGATCTCCGGGCGCATCGCCCCCTGCCCGGCCACCGCCCGCAGCAGCCACTGCTCCTCCTGGTTGCCGATGTGCGCGAGGTCCCACACCAGCGGTGACATCAACGGCGAGACCTGCGAGGTCAACTCCCCGTCCGTGACGCACTCCGTCAACAGGGCGGTGCGTTCACGGGCGCCGAGCAGGGCCTCCCGGGCACGTTCGCGCACCGCATCGGGGTCCCTCGGCGTGGTGTCGGCGGACTCGGTCATGAGCTGGGGTCCTTCCCACGGGGGGCGAAGCCCTCGATCGACTCGTCGGCCGGGCAGCGTCCGCGGTGCACGAAGCGGTCCGCGTAGGCCGCCACGGCGGAGGTGACGCCGGCGGACGCACCGAGGCGGGGCAGCGCGGACAGGGCGGCGTCGAAGCAGACCCCGGCGGCCTCCCGCAGTTCCGGGTCGCCGAGCGCCTGCCGCGCGGCCGTCAGCCACAGCTCGCTACCGGGAGCCGGTGCGTCGTCCCGTTCGGAGAGCGACTTCACGCACCGGTAGGCGGTCTCGGTGGCCTCCGTGTCGTCGAAGAGGGCGGCCGTCACGGCCAGCGGCACGATCCATCCGTCCTCCCCGGGCTGGGCGTCGATCATCCGCAGCTCCAGGTGTCCGCGCGGACGAACCGGCGGGAACAGGGTGCTGATGTGGTAGTCGAGGTCGGAGCGGGTCGGCGGGCGGGGCAGCCCGCCGCGTATCCAAGAGCGGAAGGTCAGTCCGTCCGGCACCAGCCAGGGACCTTCCTCGGTGCGCACGCACATCACCGGGGCGTCCAGCACCCGGCGGGCCCACCCGGCGCGGGGCTCGGCCCCCAGCGGCGGGGCGGCGGAGCGGCCGGGCTCGATGTCCGCCCAGAGCGCCTGCCGGGTGGAGCGCCATCCCGTCAGGCGGCCCCGGGCCAAGGGAGAGTTGGCGAACGCTGCCACCAGCACCGGCCCCAACAGGTGGGCCAGTCGCCAGCGGCGCCCCAGGCCCAGCGGCCCGGGCTCCTCGTACCCCGCGTCCACGCACACCTGGACCGAGGCGGACGAGCACATCATCATGCGTCCGGCGGGCCCGGCGCGGTCGAGGTAGGTCTCCATGGCCGCGTACCGGGGCGCCCGGAGCCAGCGCACCGGACCGCACCACGGGTCCGTGCCGACCCCCACGAGGGCGAGCCCCAGCGGACGCAGGGCCGCCCGTACGGTCGCCAGGTCGCTCGCCACCTCCGTGACGCACTCGGTGAGCGCGGGCGCGGGCGCGGAGCTGAGCTCCAACTGCCCCCCGGGTTCCACGGTGAGCGCCGAATGCAGCGGCAGCGTGCGCAGCAGGGCGTACAACTCGTCCAGACGGGCTCGGGGCACCTGCTCGTGGGGCCGGTCGACGGCGCGGACCAGCCATTCGAGTTCGACGCCGAGGGTGCGGGGCGGGCCGGTCTTGAAGCAGATGCCGCGGACCAGCTCTTCCGTGTCCGCGTCCGAGAGCAGGGTGCTGGAGTGAGTACAGTCACTCTCTGACATGGCCGGGACCCTCCAAATCCTCAGGTGGAGTTCCTGGAACCGACCGGGCCGGGATGGCCCGGTTCGGTGGTACTCGTCCACCCAAGACGGTCGGCACCGTCCGCACAAGGGTGCCCGCGACCCTCGATCGGACGATGCGGCCGGATGCTTCGACGGCACGCCCCGGCGGAGTGCCCCGGGGCGCACGCGGTGCTCGGCCCTGAGCACAGCATGGGACAGCGGGGGTGCGCGCGCGACCCGGGTCGACGCCCCGGAGCGTGCCCGCGCCACCGTTCGCCCGTACGTCCGCCCCGGGCCCCTTCCGGTCGTCGGACCGGTGCGTCCCGGGGCCCGGGTGCGACGGGGTGCGGCACCCTGCCCGGCCGTCCTGCGGCCCACGGGTGGTACCCCGCGCCGTACGGCGTCTACCTCCGTCGCGCCGCCCCTACGGACAACGCCCGACGCCTGCCTCCCGCACTGAGCTGATTCGGGTACCCATCGTGCTCGCCGCGGCGGGCGGGGGCCGACCCCCGCGGCGGCTCAGGGCCAGCCGTGGAGCGTGCGCAACCGTGCGACCACGCCCTCGAACCGGGGCCGGTCCAGTGCGCACGCCTCCCGGCGCATGCCGTCCTCGTGGACGCGCAGGAGCCGGTCCAGGTCCACCCAGGAGTCACGGCCCTCGCGGTCCCAGGGGCCGCTGCCGATCGGCACCCAGGTGCGGTCCTCGTGCGGCTTGCTCGACAGCGGCACGGCCAGCAGGGTGCCGGTCGCCTCGCGGGCCACGACCAGCACCGGCCGGTCCTTGCCGCGGCCGTCGCCCTCCTCGAAGGGCACCCAGGTCCAGACGATCTCGCCCGGATCGGGGTCCCCGTCCGGATCGGGGGCGTAGTCGGTGCGGACCCGTACGGCGGTGTGCGCCGCGACCTGCCGGGTGGCGTGCGGGCCGGAGCGACCGGCGGCGTCGGGACCTTCGGGGAAGTCGGTCATGGGCGCCACGGTAGGAGGACCCCGCCGCCTTCGCCGGGTGGGGAACCGCAGGCGGGTGAGGGGCCGAGGTCCGCCCGTGGCGCCGGATCGGCCCCCCTCCGGCCTGAACAATAGTCAACAAGCGTTACCAGAAAGGCAGTTGGCCGATTCCAGGTAGGCCGAAAATACCGCTCGGTCCCATGGAAGGATGCGGAGCGTCATGGTGCAGATACCCGAGCAGCCCGTCGTGCGCGTATCCGATCAGTCAGCCGAGCGGGAGCCCGTACCGCGGCGTGCCCCACGCCTGACGGACTCCCCGTCCACCAAGCCCGCACACAACGCCAGTCCCACTCCGTCCCGTTCCTCCCCCAGACCCCTCACCCGCGCGGTGCCCACCAGCGCCGACGTCGCCCGCCTCGCCGGAGTCTCCCGAGCGACCGTCTCCTACGTCCTCAACAACACCAGCGCCGTGCGGATCAGCGAACCCACCCGGCGCCGCGTGCACGAAGCCGCCAAGGAGCTCGGCTACGTCCCGCACGCCGCCGCCCGCAGCCTGAGGGCAGGGCACAGCCGCATGGTCCTCATGCCCACCCCGGCCGTGCCGGTCAGCCCGCTCTACAGCCGTTTCCTCGGCGAACTCCAATGGGCCCTCGGCCGTTTGGACTACACGGTCGTCCAGTACGGACGGGTGGGCCTGAGCGGGGAGGAAGCCGCCCGGGCCTGGGCGGAACTACGGCCCGTCGCCGTCCTCGCCCCCGGGGTGCACGACCTCGGCCCGCGCAGCGTGTCCCTGCTCAAACGGTCCGGGGCCCGAGCGGTCATCACCTTCGGCCCCCGACAGGTCACCGGAGCCCACGCCCTGCTGATGGACCAGCACGCGGTCGGGCGCACGGCCGGTGCCCACCTGGTCGACCGCGGGCGACGGCGCATCGGAGTGATCGTCCCCGAGGAGAAGGGGTTCGAGGCGCTCTCCCGGCCGCGCACCGACGGCGTCCGGGAGAGCGCCGACGAATCCGGGGCCGAAGTGGTCGAGGTCCCCCTCCGCTACGACGAGACCTCCGCCGCCCGACTCGCCGCCCGCTGGCGCGACCTCGGACTCGACGGGGTCTTCGCCCACAACGACGAGTACGCGATGCTCCTGATGCGCGCCCTCCAGGACGAAGGCATCCGGGTACCCGACGACACCGGGCTCGTCGGCGCCGACGACCTCATGCTCGGCCGGTTGCTGCGCCCCCGGCTCACCACCGTGCGCACCGAACTGCCCTCCGGTCAGGAACTCGCCGCACTGGTCGACCGGGTCGTCCACGAGCCGGCGGTGGAGCCCCTCACCCGGCAACTCCTCGGCGCGGTCCTCGTGGAGCGCGAAAGCGGTTGACCCCGCCCGGTCGGACCGCGCACCGCGGTTCGACCGGGAAAGTCCGGCACCGGCCGGGCGGCCCGCGCGGTGCCACAGCCCGCCGGCCGCCCGGCCCCGTACGTCCGCGCGGCGATCCCGGCGACCGCGTACCCCTCGCACCACCCCGTGGCCCGCCGGACGCGGCGACCCCGGGCGCACCACGACCGACCCGGCCCGACCTCGGTGAAAGGGAAACCCGCGATGACCCCGCTCCACCCCATGACCTGGCAGTCGCCCGTCGTGACGGGCCCGTGGTACGACGTGATCGAACCGGCCACCGACGCCGTGCTCACCCGGGTGCGCAGCGCCGGACCCAGCGACGTCACGGCCTCCGTCGCCCGGGCCGCCGCCGCCCAGCGGTCCTGGGCCGCGCGCCCCGCCGCCGACCGCGCAGCCGTGCTGCGCCGGGCGGGGGACCTGCTCGTCGCCCACGGCGACGAACTGCGGGAGTGGTTGGTGCGCGAATCCGGCTCGGTGCCGGGCAAGGCCCACTTCGAACTCTCGGTGGCCACCCAGGAGTGCTACGAGGCCGCCGCCCTCGCCACCCGCCCCACCGGCCAGGTGCTCAGCAGCACGGCCCCCCGCCTCGCGTACACCCAGCGGGTGCCCGTGGGCGTGGTCGGGGTCATCGCGCCGTTCAACGCCCCGCTCGTGCTGTCCCTGCGCTCGGTCGCCCCGGCGCTGGCGCTCGGCAACGCCGTCGTCCTCAAGCCTGACCCCCGCACGGCCGTCTCCGGCGGGCTCGCCCTCGGCGCCCTCTTCCACGCCGCGGGCCTGCCCACGGACCTCCTGCACGTGCTCCCCGGCGGCCCCGACCCCGGCCGGCAACTCCTCGTCGACCCCCACGTCCCCGTCATCTCCTTCACCGGCTCCACCCGAACCGGCCGCTCGGTCGCCGAGACCGCCGGACGGCACCTGAAGCGGACCCACCTGGAACTCGGCGGGAACTCCGCCCTGATCGTCCTCGACGACGCCGACCTGGAGGCCGCACTGTCCGCCGGAGCCTGGGGGACCTTCTTCCACCAGGGCCAGATCTGCATGACCACCGGTCGCCACCTCGTCCACGCCTCGCACTACGAGGAGTACGTCGAACGGCTCGCCGCCAAGGCCGACGCCCTGATCGTGGGGGACCCCCACCGGGACAAGGTCCACCTCGGGCCGCTCATCGACCGGGAACAGACGCGCACCGTGCACGACCTGGTCAAGGCCAGCGTCGCCGCCGGCGCCGTGATCCGCGCGGGCGGCACCCACGACGGCCCCTACTACCGGCCCACCGTACTGACCGGCGTCGACGACGACACCCCCGCCTACGCCCAGGAGGTCTTCGGGCCGGTCGCCCCCGTACGCCCCTTCACCACCCTCGACGAGGCCGCCGCCTTGGCCGCCGCCGGTCCGTACGGGCTCTCCCTCGGCATCATCACCCGGGACGCCGCCCGGGGCCGGGAACTCGCCGAACGCATACCCACCGGCATCGCCCACATCAACGACCAGACGGTCGGGGACGAGGCCCTCGCCCCCTTCGGCGGAACGGGCGTGTCCGGCACCGGCACCCGGTTCGGCGGCGACGCCAACGCCGACGCCTTCACCGAACTGCGCTGGATCACCGTCGACGCGGACGTCCCCGCACATCCCTTCTGACCTGAGCGAACACCCCGTCCACAACAACGCCCGGTGGCCGTCGAGGGCCACCGGGCGCAGCGCGCGAGGAAACGCTCGATCAGCTCCCGCCCTGCTGCTCCGCGGCGATCGACTTGCGCACCTCGTCCATGTCCAGGGCCCGCGCCTGGCTGATCACGTCGTCGAGCACCGCCTGCGGCAGGGCGCCCGGCTGCGAGAACACCGCCACCTGGTCCCGCACGATCATCAACGTCGGAATCGACTGGATCTCGAACGCCTGTGCCAACTCCGGCTGTGCCTCCGTGTCGACCTTGGCGAACACCAGGTCCGGATTGGCCTCCGCGGCCTGCTCGTAGACCGGGGCGAACTGACGACACGGCCCGCACCAGGCCGCCCAGAAGTCGATCAGGACGAACTCGTTGTCCGTGACCGTCTGGTCGAAGTTCTCCTTGGTCAGTTCCACGGTCTTGCTCATGTCCGCTGCCTGCTTCCTGGTCGTGACGGGGGGCTCTGCTCCGGGCCCGCGACCTCGGGGCCCCGGGATCCCGGCCGCACCGGCGGACCTTCGGCCGAACGGGCGGCACCGTTCCGCACAACGATCACGCCCCGGGGGATATTCCACCCGAGCCCACGGGCGGGCGCGCCCGTCGAACGCGTACCCGTGTGGCCCGGCGACACACCTGCCTCCAGACTGGTGCCCATGACGGAGACGACCGAGTACGACGTGGTGGTGCTGGGCGCCGGACCGGTGGGGGAGAACGTGGCCGACCGCACCCGCGCGGCCGGCCTGAGCACGGCGGTGGTCGAGGCCGAGCTCGTCGGCGGCGAGTGTTCCTACTGGGCGTGCATGCCCAGCAAGGCCCTGCTGCGCCCCGTGATCACCCACGCCGACGCCCGCCGGACCCCCGGACTGGCCGACGCCGTCCAGGGGCCCCTCGACACCGCGGCGGTACTCGCCCACCGGAACGAGGTCACCGCCCACCACCGCGACGACGGACAGGTCACCTGGTTGGAGTCGACGGGTGCCCGGCTCCACCGCGGCCACGGCCGTCTGGACGGCCCCCGCCGGGTCACCGTCACCGCACCCGACGGGCGGACCCACCACCTCACCGCGCGACACGCCGTGGCCGTCTGCACCGGCAGCCGCGCCCGGCTCCCGGACCTGCCCGGCCTGGCCGAAGCCCACCCGTGGACCAGCCGTGAGGCCACCAGCGCCGAACGGGCCCCCGGGCGGCTCGTCGTCATCGGCGGGGGAGTGGTCGGCGTGGAGATGGCGACCGCCTGGCAGCACCTGGGTTCCCGGGTGACGCTCCTGGTGCGCGGTGACCGGGTGCTGCCCCGGATGGAACCCTTCGCCGGCGACCTCGTCGCCGAAGCGCTGCGCGGAGCCGGCGCCGAGGTCCGCACGGGCACCTCGGTACGGGCGGTGACCCGGGAGGCGGACGCCGTCACGGTGGAACTCGGCGACGGCGAGCGGGTCACCGCGGACGAGGTCCTCGTCGCCACCGGTCGCGCCCCCCGCACCGACGACATCGGCCTGGACACCATCGGCCTGACACCGGGCGACTGGCTCACCGTGGACGACACCCTCCGGGTGCCGGACCACCCCTGGCTCTACGCCGTCGGCGACGTCAACCACCGCGCCCTCCTCACCCACCAGGGCAAGTACCAGGCGCGGATCGCGGGCGCGGCGATCACCGCACGGGCCCAGGGCGTACCGCTCCTGGAAACCGACCGCTGGGGCGCCCACGCCGCCACCGCCGACCACACCGCCGTCCCCCAGGTCGTCTTCACCGACCCGGAGGTCGCCGCGGTCGGCCTGAGCCTCGCCGAAGCCGAAGCCGCCGGTCACCGCGTCCGCGCGGTGGACTACGACCTCTCCTCCGTCGCGGGCGCCTACCTCTACGCAGACGACTACCGCGGATGCGCCCGGATGGTCGTGGACCTGGACCGGGAGGTCCTCCTCGGCGTCACCTTCGTCGGCCCCGGAGTGGGCGAACTGATCCACTCGGCCACCATCGCCGTCGCCGGCGAGGTCCCGCTGGAACGCCTGTGGCACGCCGTCCCGTCGTACCCGACGATCAGCGAGGTGTGGCTGCGGCTGCTGGAGACGTATCGGGGTTGAGTACCCACCACCGACTGCCGCCACTTCTTCCCCGCAGCGCCAGCACGACAACGTGCTCGCCGCGGTTTCTCCGTGGGAAGCATGGGGTGCGTAGAACTGCGGGTCATCCGGCGCCGCAACCGGCGAGGTGACCGTCACGGCGCTTGCTGTTCCTGGTGGGTGACGTCGCATCGGTGCCGGGTGTGGCGGTGACCTTTCGGAGTGTGCGTCCGGGCTCGGGTTCCGTGACATGGGTGTGACGTAGGCGTGTTGTGGTTCGGGAGGTGGGGTGCGCCATGATGTCTGGATGACTGAGCACGGGGGTGCGGTGGATCAGCCGCGGGAAACGCCGAGGTCTCGTCTCGCCGACTACGTGGAGATGAGTGGTCCGGTTCGATCGGTGTCGTCGCCCGACGTTGGGCGGGACGTCGAGGGCGGAGTGGGTGAACCGGCGTCGCCCGTGCGGGAAGAGCCCGGTGCGCAGGCGGATGATCCTGGCACGGTGGTTGATGATGCCGGTGCCTTGCTCGTTGCCTCCGAAGTGGTGGCCCGTAAGCGGGAGTTCGCTCGGCTCCTGGGTGGGTTCCGGCGGACGGCGGTCCTGGTCCCGTTGGGCGGGGAACCGGGTCCGGGTGAGGAACGAGGGCTGCTGACGGCGGACTTCAACGGCATCAGGTTCATCCTGGCCTTCTCCGACGAACAGGCCCTGGCCCGGTACGCCCGGGCCCGCGGCGAGTTCGCCCGCGAGTGGACGTACCGCACGATTCTGGGTGCGCGGCTGCTGGATGTCGCGGTGCCCGCGATGGGTGTGCCGTGCGGGGTGGTCCTGGATTGTGCGGACGGGACGGACGGGATGGTGTTCCCGCCGGTCAGGGGCATCGTGCCGGACCCGGTAGCGGTCGACCGTGAGGTGACCGTCGAGGAGGGGGCCGGGCGATGAGCGGCGGTGGCAAGGATCTGAAGGCCGACGGTCTCGCGCTGATCGCGAAGGGGCTGACCGAGGCGCTGGCCGAGTTGAAGGAGCTCGGCATGGTCGGCGAGGCCAGCGCAGGGCGCGGCTTCGGAGACATCGCGCTGTCCGGCCTTGAACTCGGCCACGAGGGCCTGACCGGTGACTTCACGTCGTTCTGTGAACGCTGGGAGTGGGGGGTTCGCTCGTTGGTGAACGAGGGCAACGCCTTCGCGTTCAAGACGGGCATGTCTGCGGGCACGTACTACGAGACCGAGCAGTACGTCGAGGGCAGCCTCAAGGTCGTGACGAACTCGCTGATCGGCAATCCGTACGCCTCCGAGGAAGAAGTCACCCGGCAGGGCTGGGGCGACATCGCCACCTCCGGCGCCTTCGGCGGTGTGGACTACAGCAAGGAGTCCTTCGACCAGGCGCTGGCCAACAGCGAGCAGGGCTGGAAGGACGCGGGCCGGGACGTGATGACCTCCCGCACAGTCGGCCCGATGGGCCTCAACCCGGAGAACCTCCACGGCGCCGCGGGCATGTCGGACGCGGAGTACGACAGGTGGCTCGACTCCACCTTCGGCCCCTCCGCCGAGGAACGCGCGCAGGCCCCCGAACAACAGCACGGCGGGAGTGCGGGCTGATGGGTATCGGCGATCTGGTCAACGCGGGCCTCGGCAAGCTTGAGGACGGCGTCGACGCGGGCAAGAAGCTGGTCGGCGAGGGCGTCGACTGGACCACCAACAAGGTCGGCGACGGCCTCGACTACGTCGGCGCGCACGGCGCCGCGGACACGGTCGAGGACTGGGGCGACGAGGTCGCCTCCGACCTCGGTGCCACGCCCGGCGAGCAGCAGCTCGGCCAGACCGAGGAGGCGAACGAGCTCGTCCACGGCAAGCCGGACAAGATCCGCGCGTCCGCGAAGCACCTCAAGGACTTCCACACGGCGTTCGACCAGGTCGCTTCCGGTATGCGCAAGGTCGACTCCTCCGGCTGGGCCGGTGAGGGCGGCGACGCGTTCCGCAAGAAGTTCGGCGTCCACCCCGCCAAGTGGGCCCAGGCCGCCAACGCCTGCGAGAAGGCGAGCGGCGCCCTGGAAGCGTACGCCGACACGGTCACGTGGGCGCAGGGCAAGGCGAAGGAGGCCGTCGAACTCTACAAGAAGGGCAAGAAGGCCTCGGACGACGCGGTCGACGCGTACAACAAGAGGGTCGACGCCTACAACGCGAAGATCAAGGCGAACGAGGACCCCGGCCCCCGGCCCGAGCCGTTCCACGACCCCGGCAAGGCCGACATCAACAAGGCCCACGAGACGCTCGCCGAAGCCCGCAAACAGCGCAACACCGCCGCCAGCGAAGCCCAGGGCAAGGTGAAGGCGGCCCTCGCCCACGCCCCAGCCGAACCGCCGCCACTCGACCGCCTCGGCAACAACATCATCGACGGCTACCAGGCATACAACACCGAACTCACCCATGTGGTCGGCGGCGCACTCAAGGGCACGGCCGGCCTGGTCAACTTCGCCCGCGGCCTCAACCCCACCGACCCCTACAACCTCACCCACCCCGCCGCCTACCTGCAGAACGTCTCCATGACGCTCTCCGGCCTCGTCTCCACCGCCGCCCACCCCGAACGCATCCTCACCACCGTCGTCGACGGCTTCAAGAAGGACCCCTCCGAGTTCACCGGCCGCCTCATCCCCGAACTCATCGGCACGAAAGGCGCCGGGCTCACACGCAGCGGAATACGGGCAGCAACCCCAAAAGACGCGAACACCGCACGCGAGACGACAACGAAGGAACCACGCCACGAGAACCCACGCGAGAAGGTCGAGAAAGACCCCAGCGACCCGGTCGACCTCGTCACCGGCACGATGTACCTGCCACAAACCGACATCACCCTGCCCGGCACGCTCCCCCTGGCCTTCACCCGCCGCCTCGAATCAGGCTCACGACTCGGCCACTGGTTCGGCCCCTCCTGGACCTCAACCCTCGACCAACGCCTGGAGATCGACACCGAAGGCGTCATCCTCGTCACCGAGGACGGCCTCCTCCTCACCTACCCCCACCCCGCCCCCGGCGTCCCCACCCTCCCCACACACGGCCCCCGCCGCTGGCCCCTGAACCGCGTCGACGAGGGCTACACGATCACCGACCCCCACACCAGCCGCACCTGGCACTTCACCGACCGCAGCGAACAACTGGCCGCCCTGGAACAGATCGACGACCGCAACGGCAACTGGATCACCTTCGAGCACACCCCCGAAGGAACCCCCCTCGCCATCACCTCCTCCGGCGGCTACCGCCTCACCCTCACCATCGAAGACGACCGCGTCACCACCCTGTCCCTGGCCGGCGCAGCCCCCGACGGCACCGACCAAGAGATCAAACGCTACGCCTACTCCGAGACCGGCCACCTGACCCAGGTCTTCAACTCCTCCGGCCTACCACTGACGTTCACCTACGACGACCACAGCCGCGTCACGTCCTGGACCGACAGCAACGACCACTCGTACACCTACGAGTACGACGACCAAGACCGCTGCACCGCCGAGGGCGGCGAAGCCGGCCACATGACGCTCCGCCTCACATACGACGACGTGGACCCGGAGACCGGCCACCGCATCACGACCACGACCACCAACGAGGGCCACACCCGCCGCTACTACATCGACGAGCACCGGCATGTCGTAGCTGAGACCGACCAGATGGGCCATACCGTCCGCTTCACGAGGGACCGGTTCGGACGGGTGCTGACCCGTACCGATCCGCTGGGGCACATCACCACCTGCCGGTACGACGACATGGGCAACGTCGTCTCGGTGACGCGTGCCGACGGCCGCGAGGTCACGGCCGAGCACGGCGACTTCAATCGCCTCACCCGTATCCGTGGCACGGACGGCAACACCACCCGCCACACCTACGAAGAGCGTGGCAACCGCCTCACCAGCACCACCCCGGCAGGCCATACCACCCACTTCACGCACGACGAAGCGGGCCGCCTCACCTCCGTCACGGACCCCCTTGGCCATGTCACGACCGTCCGCTGCGACCGCGCAGGCCTGCCGGTCGAGATCACCGACCCGCTCGGCGCCATCACCCGCTACGAGCGCGACGCCTTCGGCCGCCCGACGACGATGACCGATCCCACCGGCCTGACCACTAACCTGGAGTGGACCGTCGAAGGCCAACTCGCCCGCCGCACCGCACCCGACGGCACCAGCGAGACCTGGACCTACGACGGCGAAGGCAACTGCACCACCCACACCGACCCCCTCGGCGGCACCACCCACTTCGAGTACACCCACTTCGACCTCCTCACCGCACGCACCACTCCCGACGGCGCCCGCCACGAGTTCACCCACGACGCCGAACTCCGCCTCACCCGCGTCACCAACCCCCAGGGCCTCACCTGGGACTACACCTACGACCCGGCCGGACGCCTCACATCCGAGAGCGACTTCGACGACCGCACCCTCACCTACGCCCACGATGCAGCAGACCGTCTTGTCTCCCGCACGAACGCACTCGACGAGACGACGACCTTCGAGCGCGACCCGTTGGGACGTCCCACCCGCAAGGACGCCGCCGGTCATATCACGACGTTCGCCTACGACCTCACCGATCAGCTGGCCGAGGCGATGGGTCCTGACGGCATCCGACTGACGATCCTGCGGGATCAGTACGGCCGCGTCCGCAGCGAGACCGTCGACGGCCGCGTCCTCACCTACACCCTGGACGAATTGGGCCGCCGCACCGGCCGAACCACCCCTACCGGTGCCCGCACCACCTGGTCGTACGACGCCGCAGGCCGCCGCACGAACCTGGTCGTCTCCGGCCGTCCCATCGACATCACTTACGACCACGCCGGCCGCGAACTCACCCGAGGAATCGGCAACTTCCTCACCCTCACCAACACCTACGACCCGATGGGCCGCCTGACCACCCAGACAGCGACCACAGACGGCGAGACCCTCCAACGCCGGGCCTACACCTACCGAGCCGACGGCAACCTCACCGCCCTCGACGACCACCTCGACGGCCCCCGCACCTTCACCCTCGACCCCGCAGGCCGCGTCACCGCCGTCCACGCGGGCAACTGGTCGGAGACCTACGCTTACGACGCGGCAGGCAATCAGGCAGCAGCCTCCTGGCCGGCCACCCACCCGGGCTACGAAGCCACCGGCGACCGCACCTACACCGGCACCCGCCTCACCCGCGCCGGCGGAGTCCGCTACGAACACGACGCCCTCGGCCGCGTCACCCTCCGCCAGAAAACCCGCCTCTCCCGCAAACCCGACACCTGGCACTACCAGTGGGACCCGGAGGACCGCCTCACCCAGGTCACTACCCCCGACGGCACCGTATGGCGCTACACCTACGACCCACTCGGCCGCCGTACATCAAAACAACGCTTATCGGCAGACGACACGACGGTGGCAGAACGGATCACGTTCACCTGGGACGGCACCGCCCACTGCGAACAGACCACTTCGACACCCGATGCCCCGAACCCGGTCACCCTCACCTGGGACCACCGCGGCCTGCACCCGATCACCCAGACCGAACGCATCACCGCCGCCGACGCCCCCCAGACGGAGATCGACTCCCGCTTCTTCGCCATCGTCACCGACCTCGTCGGCACCCCACGCGAACTCGTGGCAGAGGACGGCGAGATCGCCTGGCACACCCGCACCACCCTCTGGGGAACCACCACCTGGAACACGGACGCGACGGCATACACCCCCCTGCGCTTTCCGGGCCAGTACTTCGACTGCGAGACAGGCCTCCACTACAACTACTTCCGCCACTACGACCCCGAAACCGCCCGCTACACGACCCCCGACCCCCTCGGCCTGGTCCCTGCGCCCAACCCACACACCTACGTCCACAACCCCTACAGCTGGACCGACCCCCTCGGCCTTGCGCCGTCCTACCCCAAGGGGGAGAAGTCCAACCCGTTCGGATCGCGCGCTGAAGCGAAGAAAGCGGCCTATGAACTGGCGGGAATCCGCCTCGGTGAGGCAGAATTCTGGGCTGAATGGCAGGTGGTCGGCGATGTGAGAATGAGTAATATGGACGGCTACGTCTACTCTTCTGAGGCATCGCATTGGGGGAATTTTCGACAGTATGAAACCCCTCAGGGATCAAGAGTTGTCGTCGAGCACACGCACGATCCAGCAGGCCCGCACTTCCATGCCGGAAAGCCGAAGATCGATGAATCCAGAACATTCGTCAACTTTGGATGGGATCACAGCGGAGGCTATCGGAGTATGGAAAGATACGCGAAAATGAACAAAGAGGGCGGGGATCATCACTTCTTCTATGAGGAGTAGGCGCGATGAGCGATCTGACGAGCAGAGAGTTCTGGTTGGGCAGAGCGATCGACATGGGGCTCACAACCCTGGATGAGTGCGCTCCGGAAGGCGTCCCTAGCGTGAGTCAGGCACTGCTGAGCGTGACGAATATGGAGGTGCGGCCCGCCAGGGTCATCCCCTCCGATTCCCCCGGTGCACTGGATGAAGCTGATCGCCAGTGGCTTGCCACGGCAAGGAGTCATTCACTTTTCACTAATGACGGGAAGTTCCTCATCGCTCTTCCCGGGCCGGGGGCGGTCGGTGCCGGATGGATTTGCGTTAAATGGGTGGATGGAGCCAAAATTTCATCCCGGTTGAGCCATCGAAAGGAAAACGTAGATTTCATGGCAATGTCATTCGACGGGCGGTCTCTGTGCGCTGTTACGGAAGAAGATAGCGAGTACTGGGTCGTCTTCCATGATTTCTCCTGAGTCGAGTGAACCTCTTTCATCCTGTGCTCCGAGGGTGAAGAGGCCTGGTCAAGAGTGGTGATAGAGCAGAGCCCTCGATTGTTGGCGGTGTTGATTCCACTCGATACTGCCGACACCCCGGGGGCTCTGTTGGTTCCGTATCCTTCCATGCTCGACGTGCTTTACGAGCTGGTGGAGCACGTCTCCTGGCTCATCTACGCCCGAAGGCATGAACTGCGCTCTCCCTGAAGGAAGTTGAGCGGCTTCGAGCAGGCCCTGCTCGCGCTGGCCCATCTACGGAAGAACGAGACGTTCGCCCAGGTCGGAGCCGGTTTCGGCGTCTCGGAGGCGACGGCATGGCGGTACGTCGAGGCACCGGCCGAGTAGGCGCCTGGGCTCCGCGAGGCGCTCGTCGGCTTGGGCGAAGGGACTTCGTCATCCTGGACAGCACGCTGATCCCGACCGACCGGGTGGCTGCAGACGAGCCGTACTGCTCGCAGAAGCGCAAACAGCATGGCATGAACGTGTAGGTCGAGCGCACGCCCCGACGGCACCCCGCTCTGGTTCTCCCGCGCGACGCCGGGACGGACTCATGACCTGACCGCGGCCCGCGCCCTCGACATCGTCCAGGCCCGTCTCACTCGGCAGATTCTCGTGCCAGCGGACCGGTCCTACCAGGGCGCCGGCGCCACCGTCCGCACCCCCTGCTACCACCACCGCGAACAACCCCAAGGTAATACCAGCAGTTCAACCGTGATCTCGCACTCGCGGCCGGGGCGCGCGGCTCGTAGGTGCGCGTGGGTGGGCCAAGGGGCGACGTCCCGCTGGTGGCGGGTGCATGGCCTGACCGTCGCACCCGGGTCCGGGTCCTCCTGCGAGGCCGGGCCCTCGTGTTGCCCTGGCCGACACGAGGGCGTGCCGTCACGGCACGCCTGAACGGGGGACGGCACCTGCCTCTTCCAGCGGCCTGTGCCAAAGGGTGAGGAGATCCCGGTGTGGTGGGTCTCCACGGCGAGGTCGGAGACCCACCCCACCTGCTGTCACCCGTCCCTGACACCCCGACATCTCAGGGGAAACCCGTGGCTCTTGTGCTCAAGCGGCCTATACAGGTACGAATATCACCTGTAAGGGTGAAATTTGCACTTTCTCCCGTGTGAGTGACTGAGAGTGGAGCGGATCGATCCACGACGTGATCCCGAGCGTTCGTCAGATCACGCAGGTCGGGGACCCACCGTGGAGGGAGGGTCCCGGCCCGGGGTCGTGCTCTGGTCGAGGGGCGGGGACGAGCAAGGGAAGAGGGCCTCGATGCACATAGCCACGCGCGCCTCCGGGCGGCGCTTCCGGCCGACATCGCGTGAAAGGGGGCGGGGTAGCCCGGGCGTGCTGCTGAGGTACGCGCTCGCATTGCTCCTCGCCGTACCGATCCTCGCCCACACGCCGGCGCAGGCCGCCGGTGGCACGCTGAACGTGTCGGTGGAGGCGGTCCCGGAAACGGTGCGGTCCGGTCAGGGCACGTCGTTCCGGGTGCAGTGGACGTGTAGCGGCAGCGGTACCTGCGACGACGCGACGATCTCGGTTCCGGTACCGAGGGCGCTGGCGTCGTCGGACGCGTTCCCCGATGGTGTTCCTCTGACGGTGACCAGCCAGAGCTCGCTCCAGATCAACGGAGCCGCTGTGCCCGGGGCGGCCACGATCGTCGGCACCGCCCCGGACCAGACGCTCGTGTGGAGGTTCCCGGCGACCGTGACGACCGGCACCTCCGACACCGTGTCCTTCACGCTCACCCCGCCGAACTCGGTCACGCCCGATGGGGCGACGATCACCCCGGAGGTGACCTTCGCGGCCGCCGGCGTGGGGCCCGTCACGGATTCGGCGACCACGACCGTGACCTCCGACATCTCCCTGGAGGTCTTCAAGGTCAAGTCCAACCCGACCAGCGTTCCGTACGTGAACCAGCAGGTGACCTATTCGATCCTGGTGGGCTACGACTCCCAGTTCCCCACCGCGGGCGCTCCCTCCCAGTACGAGCGCACGATGGGGAACGTCTGCTCCGATCTCGGAACGCAGGCGCTCGAGAACCTGACCGTGGTCGACACCCTTCCCGCCGGGGCGCAGTTCGTGAACGCCACGCACGGCGGCGTGTACGACTCGACGGCGAACACCATCACCTGGAGCCTCGGCTCCTCGATCAACGACACCCCGCCCCATGCCTGCAAGCCGTACTCCGGCAGCACGACCTGGACGGGTGCGCCGCTGAAGGCGACCGTCGTCTACCCCGACGGTGTGTTCAGCGCCGACCCGGACCCGAGCGCGGTCAAGAACTCGGTCGTGGCCACCGCGAACGCGTGGGGCCAGTCCTCGGAAACGCTCTCCTCGGACGGCTCCGCCTCGCACCCCCTCCGTGAGGGTGCTGCCGGTGCGAGCGTCGAGAAGAGGCCCGGCTACGACTGGGCGATCGGCTCGCCGCTCTACCGCACCGTGCACGCCCAGGGCAACGGCATCTACACCCTGAACGGCACCTCGACCGAGCCGACCGCGGGCCGGTGGACGTTCACCGACATGCTGCCGTGCGGGCTGACCTCGCCGACCGATGCCGACGACATCGACTGCGCCACCCCGGCGTTGGTGGATCTGCAGTTCTCCGCGGACAGGTACCTCCCCGAGTTGCAGGTGGGGTGGACGACGAACGCCGGCAGCACCGGAACGTGCACGATCGCCGCGGGCACGTCGATGAGCGACACCGCCAAGCGCTACTGCGACGGCACCAACGGCACCACGCCCACTCCGGTGCCGGCAGGCGAGTGGATCACGAAGATCGAGGTGGACACCGAGATCCCTCCGTTCGGTGGCGGCAGCTTCTTCATCCACGGTCGTGTCTCCGAGGACGTGCCGTTCAGCAACGTCGGCACGGTGTACAACAATCCGAACCTCGACGTGGACCGCTCCGACGTCCACCCTTGGTACGTCACCGTGGAGAACTGCCCGGTCAAGAACGTGATCACCTTCGAAGGCGGACGGCAGTACCTTCCGCACGAGCCACAGACGGCGGCCAGCGCCGCCGGCATCTGCGGCTACCGGCAGGTCATGACCAACCCGCTCACGCTGCGGCCGGTCAAGTCGATGTACGACCCCGCGATCCCCGAAGGTTCCCGCCCCGCCACCCCGGCGGTGCAGACCGGCGACCTGCTCACCGTCGATCTCGCGATGCGCCGGGCGCAGTGGAACGCGGACCAGGCGGTCCTCGACGCGTCGACCTTCACCCCGACCGCGACCGAGTACCTTCCGGCCGCGCTCACCATCGTCGAGGACTCGCTCCAGGTCGTCGCCGCGGGGGGAGACGCGCCGTTCGCGGCCGCACTCGGCGAGCCGGAGCTCGCCGTCGAGACGGTCGACCACCGAGGTGAGCGGCGGCAACGGGTCACCGTGACGTTCCCGGACGCGGAGATCACCTCGAACGCGACCCTGGGCCGCACCGCCCTCGTGCGGTTCCAGGTCCGCGTCAACCAGGGCGTCCCCGCGGGCGTGTACACCAACGACTACCTCCTCACCGGCGCCGAAGGCGGGCCGGGCGTGCCCGACACCTACGTGCAGTGCGGGGTCGGGACACTGGTCGACGCCGACCTACGGCCGACCACCGACCGCGCCGCCGCCATCGGGTGCTTGGCCTCCGCGAGCTTCAACGTCCTTCCCGTTTCCGGCGTGAACACGAGCAAGACGGTGCAGGGCACCCACGACGCGGCCGCGATCGGCGCCCTCGGCGTCGGGAGCACCGACCCGTCCGGCGAGGCCGAGTACACCATCCGCGTCGAGAACTCGGGTTCGGTGGACATCCGCAACGTGGTCGCCTACGACCTGCTGCCCCGGATCGGTGACTCCCTGATCCTCCCCGGCGCCGGAGGCGCCCGGGGCTCGGCGTTCCCGGTGCACCTGACCGGACCGGTCGCGGCGCCCGCGGGCGCGACCCTGCGGTACTCCACCAGCGCCAACCCGTGCCGTGGCGACCTCGCCGGTACCGGCGGCGGCGCCGTGGACAGCGCACCCGCCGACTGCGAGAACGACTGGGCGGCCACGCCGCCCGGCGACGACTACGCAGCGGTCACCGCCCTGCGCATCGACTTCGGATCCCGGGTCTTCGCCCCCGGCGACGGCGAGAACACCGTACTCGCCGCCAAGGCCGCGGGCCCGAGCACGAGCGCCGGCCTCGACGGCATCGCGTGGAACAACACCGCCGTCACCGGTGTCGAAGCACTGTCGGGGCGTCCGATCCTACCGACCGAGGCATCAGCCGTCGGGCTGCAGTTCCTGCCGGACGTCGCCTGGCAGAAGACCGACAGCCGCACCGGGGACCTGCTCGCGGGCTCCGGGTGGACCCTCACCCCGGTGCTCGAGAACGGCCTGGAGATGCCCGAGGGGTGGCCCCTGAGGATCACGGACTGCACCGACGAGGGGTGTTCGGGTACGGATCAGGACCCCGAGGCCGGGCAGTTCCGCGTGGCCGGCGTCCCGTGGGGCGAGTACACGCTCACCGAGACCACGACACCGTCCGGACACCTGCCCCTCGAAGACCCGGTCGAGGTGAACGTCGAACCCGCCGGGGTCGACCGCGGTACCCACCTGCTCGACCTGGGGGAGATCGAGAACGACCCGCGTCAGGGCGAGTGGACCCTGTCGAAGACCTCGAACCCGGCATCCGGCACCGCCGTGAACGCCGGAGACACGATCACCTACACCCTGACCGTGGCCAACGACTCGGAACGCCCGGTCTACGACATCGCGTTGACCGACGACCTGGGCGACGTCCTCGACGACGCCGCGTTCGGCTCCCTCACCGACGACGACGGTGGCCGGGCGGCCCTGGCGTCGGACGACACGATCACCTGGAACATGGACGAAGTGGCCGCCGGTGCCACCCGCACGGTCACCTACACCGTGACGGTGCTGCCGGACGGGCAACGAGGGGACAACCGCCTGGGCAACGTCCTCGCTCCCACCGGCACGACCGAACCCGACTGCGAGGACGAAAGGGTCTCCTGCACCGAGCACCCGGTGCCGCTGCTGGACTTCTGGAAGTCCGTCGAAGCCGACCGGACTCCGGTGGCCGCCGGGACGGTGCTCACGTACACGCTGCACTTCGAGAACACGGGTGAAGCACCCGCGACCGTGGAGAGCGTCGATCTGCTCGACCACGTGACCGACGACGCGGACGTCACCACCGAACCCACCAGTTCGGACGGCCTCACGGTCGCCCGTGACGGGAACCGCATCACCATCACCGGGGAGGTGCCCGCGGGCGAGACCTACGAGGCGACCTACCGGGTCACGGTCAAGGCGGACGACGAGCGCGGCGATGACGTCGCGGCGAACTTCCTGCTCCCCGACGACCCGGAGAACCCGCCGGTACCGCCGACCGACCCGGTGTGCCAGCCGGCCGACGCGGAACGTCCGGACTGCACCGTCACCCCGATCGGACGGCTCCTGACCGGCAAGTCGGTCTCCGCCGATACTGCCCCGGTCGAGGCCGGGACGGTGCTGACCTACACCCTCACCTTCGACAACCAGGGCGAAGCCCCGTCGGTCGTCGACCACACCGACGTCCTCACCGACGTGCTCGACGACACCGACCTGACCCGCGACCCGGAAGCCTCCGACGACGCGCTCCGCGTGTCACCGGTCGCCGATGGTTCGTTCACGGTCGACGGAGAGCTCCAGCCGGGGCGGACCGTCACGGTCACCTACCAGGTGACCGTCAAGGACGAAGCCGACCGCGGCAACGACACCGCCGACAACTTCCTGGTCCCCGCCGGTGAACAGCCGCCGTCGGAGTGCGCGGAGGGGGATGCGCACTGCACGGTCACACCGCTGCCGAACGTGGCCGCCGCGAAGTCCTCCGACCCCGAGTCCGGTGCGAAGGCAGTCGCGGATCAGGACGTCACCTACACCCTGACGTTCACCAACACCGGGGAAGCGGCAGGCCCGGTAGACCACTCCGACCGTCTGGAGGAGGTGCTCGACGACGCCGACCTCACCGGAGACCCGACCTCGTCGGACCCGGCCCTGTCCGCGACGTCCGGTCAGGACGGAACCATCCGGGTCAGCGGCACGCTCGCACCCGGTCAGACGGTCACCGTGACGTACACGGTCACCGTGAAGCCCGACGGGAAGCGTGGGGACAACCGACTGGAGAACGTCCTCGCGGAAACCGGGAACACCGCTCCGCAGTGCGACGAGGACGGGGTGTCCTGCACCGAGCACCCGATCCCGGAGATCGTCGACACCAAGTCGGTCGACCCCGCCTCCGGAACCCCCGTGGTCCCCGGCCAAGAGCTCACCTACACGCTGACGTTCACCAACACCGGCAAAGCCACCGGCACCGTGGACAAGGCCGACGACCTGTCCCACGTGCTCGACGACGCCACCGTGACCAGCGAACCGGCCGCCTCCGACGACGCCTTCACGGTCTCCAGGGACGGCGACCGAATCCGGATCACGGGTGAGCTCAAGCCCGAACAGGCCGTCACGGTGTCCTACGGCGTCAAGGTCAACCCGACCGGCAAACGCGGCGACAGCGTGCTCGTGAACCACCTGCTCGCCCCCTCACAGCGGCCGCCCGCCGAGCCGGTGTGCGAACCGGGCCGAGGGGAACTGCCCGACTGCACCACCAACCCCGTCGGAGACGTCGCCCCGGCCAAGTCGGTCGACCCGAAGACGGGCACGCCCGTCGGCGACGGGCAAGTCCTCACCTACACCCTGTCGTTCACCAACACCGGCCGGGTACCGGCTCCGGTCGACTACACCGACCACCTCGCCGGTGTGCTCGACGACGCCGAATGGGTGGGTAACGTCACCACCGGTGACGGGCTCGCCGCGACCGGACCCACCGGAAGCGCCCTGCTCGTCACCGGCACCGTCGCACCCGACCGGACCGTGACCGTGACCTACCAGGTCAAGGTCAAGCCCCGTGACGACCAGGGTGACCACCACCTCCGGAACCTCCTCAGCCCCACCGGCCAGGAACCGCCGGCCGAGTGCGCCCCGGAGAACCCCCTGTGCACCGAGAACCCCACCGACCCGTCGGCTGCGCCGGGAGCCGAGGGATCGGGTGGGATCCTGCCCAGAACCGGTGCCGAGATCTCGGCCACCGTACTCGTCGCGGCCCTGCTGCTCGGGCTCGGCGGCTGGATCGTCATGCGCAGCCGACGCCGCCGACTCGGTGACGGTGCCGCCGGCACCAGTCGGTAGATCGTTCCCGTCGACGACCTGTTCCGACGACTGCCCCAGTGCCCACCCGCGGGTGGGCACTGGGGCAGTGGGGGCCGCGCGTGCCGTCTCCGCTCGGGCGCCGTTCCCCGTCGCCGGGCTCACCCGCTCCGGGCCGTGAGCGGGGAGAGGCGCGGCCTCCTCGTGTTCCTGCCCGGACAGCAGGACGTCACCGGCACGAAGGAGATCCCCCGGGCCGGCAGCAGCCGGCGGAGGAGTAGTAGAGGTCGTCGATCGGGAATCCAGCGGACTCGGCGGTATCAACTACCCCATCAAACAAGACAATGCCCCATAGATCCCATGAAGCGGCAAATGTTTCATATGCCTTGACAGGCTTCATTTCGGACATAAAGATCATCGAAGTGGCATGCCGCGTCCCTTCGCGGAGCCGACGTCCCGTACCGGCCCCGTCGCCGATCGACGGCCACGGACGGGCCGAGGGGACGGCGGCCGTCGAGGCCAGACCACCCGCCGCGAAGGTCCGACTGAAGGAGCGGAGATGACATCCCGACAGAACAAGGCCCTGCGTGACCGCCTGACCGGCGCGGTCTGCCTGGTCACCGGAGGCGCCCAAGGCATCGGTCGGGCCGTGGCACGCCTCCTGGCCGCACACGGCGCGATCGTCCACGTCTGTGACATATCGAGGAGCGACATCGAGGCCGTTCGCTCCACGGCATCGCCCGGATCCTTCCACGTCGAGCAGGTGGACGTCACCGACCGGCAAGCCCTGGAGGGGTGGATATCCGCCGTGCACAGCCGCCACGGGCGGGTTGACGTGCTGGTGAACAACGCGGCGTACAGCCGCTGGGTCGACGACGCCGACATGAGCGATGACGACATCGAACGCACCATGCGGACCAGCTTCGACGCCATGGTCCACGCGACCCGCGCGGTGGTCCCGCTGATGCTTGCCGGCGGAGGCGGGCACGTCATCACGATGGGATCGCTGGCAGGGAACGTCTACGTCCGCGGTCCGGCTGCGGCATATGCCGCAGCCAAGGCGGCAGCGGAGGCGTACAGCCAGATACTGCGTCTGGAACTCGCCCGTACCCCCGTCGAAGTGACGCTGGTTCGCCCCGGAGCGGTGGCTGGTACGGATTTCTTCCGTCATGTGTCCTCCCGCAGGATGTCGCGGCTCAGTGACCTCTTCCCGGCGGCGACACCGGAGCAGGTCGCACGGGGTATCGCCAGGTCCCTGGTTCGACCACGTCCGGTGGTGAACGTTCCCGCCTACGTGCCGTACGTCGCGGCCTTTCACGCGCTCGCACCGGAAGGCTGAGGCGACTCGCCGAGCTCAGCGGTGAGTCCAGGCGTGACTATTCGACGGCGAGGGGCCGGCGCGTCGGGAGAGGGGGAGTCTGATGAAAATCGCGCTACTGGACATGGACGGCACCCTCACGCCCCACGCGCTGGGGATGGCCATGCTCGGCTCCGAAGGCGCCACGAAGCTCGTGAACCCCGCGGTGATGAAGGACCTCGGACGCCTTTACCAGGACGCCCAAACGTCCGTCGTGGGAATGTACTCGCTCTACGAAAAATACGCTCAGGCGCTGGCCGGCCGGCCCGAGTCGGTGATGCAGGAGCTGGCTGAGGAGGTGTGGCAGCGCGAGAAGGGGTCCATGTACCCTCACGCGAAGCCGCTGATCGACACACTCCACCTGGCCGGATATCACACGCTTCTCGTCTCCGGGAGTCCGGACGAGATCGTGCGTCTGGTCGCCCGGGACCTCGGTGTCCATGCCGGGTGCGGAACTCGACTCGTCCGCACCGAGGGCCAGTACACCGGCCGCCTCGAACTGGCTCCTGCGCTGCCGGGAGGAAAGAAGGCGGTACTGGAGGAGGTGGTTCAGCCCGGGGCGGTGGACTGGAACGTCGCGTACGCGCTGGGAAACTCCTGGCCGGACATCGAGGTCCTGAACCGGGCCGGATTGTCGCTGCTGTTCGAGCCGGACCCCTACATCCGTGAGGCCGCTCGGTGGTTCGGAATACGTCAGGCGACTCGTCGAACCGTGTTGGAGCAGACGCGCGAGCTGCTGTCGGGGTCACTGGCCGGGGCAGCGTGCGACGACGGGGGGCAGGAGCGATGACGGGCCGACGAGAGAAGGCCCGGATCGCGATCGTCGGCGCCGGGGTCTCCGGGATCTGCCTCGCGGTCAAGCTCAAGCAAGCCGGAATCGATGACTTCGTCGTGTACGACAGGGCGGAGGCCGTGGGGGGAGTGTGGCGGGAGAACGTCTATCCAGGCGTTTCATGTGACGTTCCGAGCCGGATCTACTCCTTCTCTTTCGCACCGAACCCCGAATGGGATTCATATTTCGCCCGAGGAGATGAGATCCTCTCCTACCTCAACAAGGTGGTGGAGGAGTACGGAATCGGCCCTCATCTCAGACTCGGCGAAGAGGTCGCAGAGGCCAGGTACACCTCAGGCGAATGGATGGTGCGGACGTCCCGGGGGGTGGAGTCGCGTTGGGACTTCCTGGTGTGTGCGACAGGGCTACTCGTCCAGCCGGCCCTGCCGGAGTTGGAGGGCAAGAGCGCCTATCGGGGGGCCATGATGCACTCCGCTCAGTGGGAGAGCGGAGTGGAAACGCGGGGGAAGCGTGTCGCCATCATCGGCACGGGGGCCACGGGAACGCAGATGACTTGTGCACTCGCCGCAGAGACCGAGCACCTCTATCTGTTTCAGCGCACCGCGCAGTGGGTCTTCCCGAAGCCCGCGCTACGGTACTCCACGTTCGCGAAGAGACTCCATCGCGTGGTGCCGGGCTTCAGCCGGCTCGCAGATCGCTTCTGGCGGGTGGTCTTCCAGGGCACCGTCAGTGCGGCAGTGGTCAGGCCGGGGTGGCAGCGAAGACTGATCGCGGGGGTCTGTCGAGTTTCTCTCAGGCGGGTCCGGTCCACAGAGTTGCGGCGACTTCTCACGCCTCCCGACAACCCCATGTGCAAGCGACTGGTGGCAGCTTCGGGATTCTACCGAGCCGTACAGCGGGACAACGTCACGGTAATCGGCGAGGGGATTGGGAGGATCACGGAACGGGGGATACTCACCTGTGACGGTGTAGAGAGGGAAGCGGACGTCATCGTTTTCGCCACGGGGTTTCGCACAGATGCCTTCATGCGTTCGATGAAAATAATGGGAAAATCCGGAAGAACGCTTGAAGACTTCTGGTCCAACGGCCCCAAGGCGTATCAGACGGTCGCGCTTCCGGGCTTCCCGAATTTCTTCATGCTCGTGGGCCCGAACAGCCCGTTCTCCAGCGAGTCGGTCATGCGCATCGCCGAGACGCAGTCGGATTACGTCCTTCGCTGGATCGAACTCTTCAGATCCGGTGCCGTTGCGGAGATGTCCCCGACCCAGGAAGCCTCCGATGAATTCAACGAACTCCTGCGGAGCGGCATGCCCGGTACGGCCTTCTCGTCCGGGTGTACATCGTGGTACCACGATCCTCAGGGGAATCTGATGGTCTGGCCCTGGACGGTGAGAGCGCATCACGAAATGCTGTCACGGATCCAGCCTTCGCACTTCGACATCCGATAACACGGCGAATCAGCCAGGTCCTGGCCAGGAAGCGAGAGTGGCTTATGGATTCAAAACCTTCCCTGCTTTTCGTTCATGGACTGGGCGCCGACGGGACGTATTGGGACAAGGTCCGTAGGGTCCTTCCCCGGTACGAGTCGTACGCCTACGACCAACGTGGACACGGGCAAACGCCCTTGGGGGAAGAGGAGCTGACGCTCGATCGGCTCGCGGGGGATCTCGGTGCGGTCGTCCGGAGTGCCCGCCTGACCGGCCCTGTGGTTCTCGTCGGGCACTCGGCCGGAGGTGCCGCCGTCCTCAAGCTCGCCGCTCTCGAACCGACGCTGTTCGGATCGGATTCTGAGATCGTCGGCGTCGTCTTGGTCAGCGCGTCCCGTCTCGATCTCCGCTGCTCGGTGAGCGGGAGTCCAGGACGCTTCCTGGAACGGGCTCTTCGCTCTCTGCCTCGCGTCGCCGTGAAGGCGGAGCGCGGCGGACACGTCGGCCGACTGGTGGCGCGCGGCGCGATGAAGGCGATAGGGGTGATCAGTGCCCGGCGGTGGCCCCTCTATGGTGCCGACGCCTCCAGGGGGGCTCGACGCGAGTTCTCGACCATGCTGTCGAGCACTTCGCCGTACACGCTGAGCGTCATGCTCGGACTGCTCTCCCAATTCTCGCTACCGGATCTCACCGCCATGAGGAGGGTTCCGGTCCTGATAGCAGCCGGGGGGCGTGACAGGATCGCTTCGCGTCGATACATGAGGCAACTCTCCGAAGAGCTCCCGTCCGCCAGGTTGTCCATGATCCCTCGCGCCGGCCACCTCCTGCCCCTCGAATGCCCGGAAAAACTGAGCGGAGAGATCCAGAAGTTCTTGGACACGCTTCACGAGGAGAGGAAATGATACGGCTCCCGGTGCGGAACCAGGCAGGGAACGGACGCTTGGGAAAACGGGTGCGTGACCGGGAGGCGACCTGTCGTGCATAGGATCGTTTCCGGCACGGTAGCGATGGACGAGGCCGTGCACGCACTGCGGCGAAGCGCCCCTTCCTGGGCCGCCACTCCGATCACGGAACGCATCGCCCTGCTCGAACGACTCGTACCGAGGATCCTCGACGTGGCCTCGGACATGGTCACCGCGGCCGCCCGCGCGAAGGGCTACGCTCCGGACTCCCCGTGGGCGGCCGAGGACTGGGCGGGCGGCCCCTGGGCCCTGCTCCAGGGCGTCAACGCCCGTCTTGAGGTGCTGCGTCGTGTGGCAACGGGAAGGGACCCGGTGGAGTCCCACGCGGTGCGCATCCGTGACGGACGCCTCGCGGTCGACGTCTTCCCCGCCACGGGGTGGGACCGCGTCCTCCTCAACGGATACCGTGCCGAGGTGCGGATGCAGGAGGGCGCCACGCCCGAGAGCGTCCTGGCCGCTGCGGCGGAGGAATACCGTGGCGGTGCGAGCCCGCCTGGCGTCGCACTGGTGCTCGGAGGCGGCAACGTCGCCTCCATCACCCCGCTCGACGTCCTCCACAAGCTCTACGCCGACGGTCAGGTCGTCGTGGCGAAGACCCACCCGGTCAACGCCTACCTCCGTCCCCACCTCGACTGGGTGTTCGGCGAGTTCGTCAGGCGCGACTGGCTGCGGTTCGTCGACGGGGGCGAGGCGGAGGGCGCGTACCTCACCGCACACCCGAGCGTGGACTCCCTGCACGTGACGGGGAGCGACCGCACTCACGACGCCATAGTGTGGGGCACCGACGCTCTGGCCGAGCGGCGGCGCCGCGAAGACGCTCCCTTGGTCACCAAGCCTTTCACCAGCGAACTGGGCGGAGTCAGCCCCGTCATCGTCCTCCCCGGGGACTGGAGCGACAGGGACTTCCGTTTCCAGGCCGAGCACATCGTGACCAGCAAGATGAACAACTCGGGCCACAACTGCGTCGCCAGTCAGGTGCTCGTCCTGCCGGCCGGCTGGACCGGATCCCGGCGACTGCTGGACGAGATCCGCCTTCTCGCGCGTGCGCTTCCGCCACGCGCCGGCTACTACCCCGGCACCGAGAACCGGTCGGCCGAAGTCCTGGCCCGCCACCCGGAGGCCGAGATCCTCGGCACCACGGGCCTCGTCCTGGTGCCGGAACTGCACGACCACGACGATCCGCTCATCACGACCGAGGTCTTCGCCGGCGCCCTGGGCGTGGTCAGGCTTCGCAGCGACGGTCCGCACGAGTTCCTCCGCCGCGCGGTCGACTTCGCCAACGACGTCCTGCCCGGGACGCTGGGCGCCACGGTGCTCGTCCACCCACGGACGGAGAAGGCGGCACCCTCCGCCGTTCGGGACGCCATCGCCGCACTGCGCTACGGGACCGTGGGCGTCAACTGCTGGCCAGGGGTGGGGTTCCTCCTCGGCTACACGCCCTGGGGCGCCTACCCCGGCCACACCCGCCGGGCAGTCGGCAGCGGCACCGGATTCGTGCACAACGCCTTCATGCTGGGAGAGGTCGAGAAGACCGTGCTCCGCGCACCCTTCGCACCGGCGCCACGGGGCCTCTTCGTCGGTTCTCCGTCGCTCTCACCACGCCCGCCGTACTTCGCCACGAGTCGCACCGGGCGCGCGACCCTGGAACGACTCACCCACTTCGTCGCCGCACCGCAGGCCAGGCGCTTGCCGGCGCTCACCTTCTCCGCGCTCAGGAGCTGACGCGAGACCGGGCGCTTCCTCGCCCTCACCAGCAGCGCCCGCACCCTCATCCGCCACCGCGGACTCACCACGTCAGACGACCTCCCCCCACGGCCGTACCCGACTGCCACGACACGCAAGGAGCACCGAACGATGACCAGCCAGCAGCTGCAGAACCCCGCGCACGGGTACAACGAGAGTTCGATCGGCCATCAGGTGCACAGCGAGCTCGAGAGGCTTCGCCGTCTGGAAGACTCGTGGGACCCCGAGACGATCAGCCTGCTCTCCGACTGCGGGATACGGCCGAACTGGCGCAGTCTGGAGCTGGGGGCGGGCGCCGGGTCGATCGCGTACTGGCTCGCCGGAACGAGCCCCGAGGGGCACACCACCGCCGTCGACCTGGACACCCGCTTCCTCGACCGGAGCGCCTTCCCACACCTCACGATCAGCGAACGGGACGTCGTCGAGTGCGACTTCGCTCCGCGGTCCTTCGACCTGATCCACACCCGTGCGCTGTTGGTTCACCTCCGCGAGCGGGAGGAGGTCTATCGGCGGGCCGCTCGGTGGCTCGCTCCCGGTGGATGGCTCGTGACCGAGGAGCCCGTGATCATCGATGACCGGGAATCACCCTACCCGGAGTTCAGCAAGATGACCCGAGCCGTCAGTACCCTCTGGGGTCAGCACGGCGCGGACCTGCGGTGGGCCAGGTCCCTGCCCGGTCTGGCCCTGCGGAACGGCCTGACCGACCTGTCCGTCTCCACCCGCACGCTGCAGTGCGGGCAGGGGGGCTCGGGTGACCGCCACTGGACGTTCATGATCAACCAAATGCGCGCTCCGCTGATCTCCGCAGGACTCCTCACGCAGGAGGAGTGGCAGGCGGGCATCGACTGCTTCGACGATCCGGCCTTCCTCGACGTCAGTCTGGTCATGATCTCCGTCCGGGCGCGTCGCCCGGCCTGACGGCGTGCCACGCGAGGCCGCCGACGTCGGTGGGGACGCGCGTCGACGTGTGGAGCGTGGTGCGAGCGGGTCGTGAGCCGTGCGGCCTGGTGAGGGACCGGCGGACCCGGGTGGGTCGGGCGCGCTGCACGGCCTCACCCAGGAAGGCACCTGCAACCGCGTGACGCTGACCGCCCTGCGGACGGTGGAGCGGCGAGGGGTCCCGGCAAGCGGGAACAGGCACGGGCTCCGCGTGATCGCGGCGTTCTCCACGCTCAGTGATCACACGGAGGCCCGTGCCCGTGGGGCCGGTTCGCGGCTCTCCTGCCGACACCGCACGTGCGCGGATCTTCCGCGCCCCGAGGGCGAGCGTCCGCACCGGCGTGGACCGCGCCGGACCGTCCGGAGCGCTGCGCAGGTGGCGGCCCTGCTGGTCGAAGTCGTCGAGGAACCCGACCTCACCGGTCCTGACGGGCCGTCACCGCCTTCCGCATGGCCGAGCGCGCGCCGCCCTCCCGCGGAAGGCCGGCCCTGAGGCGGGCCACGAGGATCCCCCGACCGATGCACGCGGAGGCCGTGAGATACCCTGCCGGGGTATGTGGCCCGGGAGGAAGGTAGCCATGGGATTGTTCGCGCTGCGAGATTTCCGCCGTCTGTTCAGTGCGCAGATCATCGCGTTGTTCGGCACGGGGCTGGCCACCGTCGCACTGGGACTGCTCGCCTACGAGCTCGCGGGCCCGAGCGCCGGCGCGGTCCTCGCCACCGCTTTGACGATCAAGATGGTCATGTACGTCGTCATCGCGCCGCTGGCTGCGGCCTATGTGGATCGTCTACCGAGGCGGAAGCTCCTCACCGCTCTCGACGTGGTCCGGGCCGTGGTGGTGATCGCGCTGCCGTTCGTCACGGAGGTCTGGCAGATCTACGTGCTGATCGGCGTCCTCCAGGCGGCGTCCGCCGCGTTCACCCCCACCTTCCAGGCGGTGATTCCCGACATCGTCACCGATGAGGCGGACTTCACCCGGGCGCTGTCGGCCTCTCAGGTCGCCTACACCATGGAGAGCCTGCTGAGCCCGGTCCTCGCGGCGGTGGCGCTGTCCTTCATGAGCTTCAACTGGCTCTTCGTCGGCACGTCCATCGGGTTCGCCGTCTCCGCCCTGTTCGTGCTCTCCACACGGATCCCCGACGCCCGGCCCAGCGAGCACACCCGGGCGTGGGACCGCGTCGCTTCGGGGATCCGGACCTTCGTCACCACCCCGAGGCTGCGCGGCATCATCGCGCTGAACCTGGTGGTCGCCGCCGCGGGCTCGATCGTCGTGGTCAACACCGTGAACTACGTCCGCGACGAACTCGACGGAACCCAAACGGACGTCGCCTGGATGCTCGCCGCCTCCGGGGGCGGCACCCTGCTGGTCGCGCTCCTGCTGCCCCGTGTCCTCGACCGCGTCCGTGAACGCACGGTGATGACGACCGGCGCCGCGGTCCTGCTGACGGGCGTCGCCGCCGCCGTCACGATGAGCGCGGCCGGCTTCACCACGTGGCCGGGGACGGCGGCCGTCTGGGCCGTCATCGGGGGCGGAATGGCGCTGATCGTCACACCGACCGGGCGGGTGCTGCGCCGTTCGGCCGAGCCGAACAGACTGCCCGGGGTCTTCGCCGCCCAGTTCTCGCTGTCCCATCTGGCGTGGCTGGTCACCTACCCCGTCGCCGGCTGGATCGCCACGGAATCGGGGTTCACGCTCACCTGGACGATCCTCGCCGTCCTTGCCGCGCTGGGAGCCGTCGCCGCACTGGCGCTCTGGCCGCGCGAGGAACTGGCCCAGGCCGCCGGAACCCTCGGTGACCCCGCCGTCCGGGAGGAGACCGAGGCGGCACAGGGCACGCTCGCCGTCTGCCAGTGCACCTGCGTCCAGACGGTGTGAAGCCGGAGGGGCCTTGCCTCGTGTTCCCGCGTGCCGGAGGCGCCGGAACGGACGCGGCGCATCCGCCGTCTCCCCCCGCGGACCCCGACAACTGCCCTGAGATCCCAGCCCTCACCACGGCGCGGCAACGGTGACGGCCGGGGGCGATCCGCGTACGGCCCACTGTTCGCCCGGCTTGATCGACAATGGAGGGGTCGGCGCGGGAAGGGCCGGTACCCGGACGGAGCGGAGGGGTCGAGTGGCATCGTCAGTACCAGAACTCTACGGGCGGATCGCGGAGCGTTTCGGGGAGTTGATCCGTGATTGCCCACGAGAGGGTTGGGAGGCCGCGTCTCCGTGCCCTGGATGGACGGCGTGGGACGTGGTGGCCCACGTGGTGACGAATCACCGGCGGGCCGTCGCCGGACTGGAGGGGTCGGACTACTCCGGGCCCGGCCGGGGCGAGGGCCTGTCTCGGGCATGGGAGGCGGCATCCGCGGAGGTCAAGGCCGCCCTGAGGGATCCGGTGAAGGCGCACGCCCGCCTCGGAGAGCAGTTCGGCTCCCTCCCGTTCGAGGAATTCGTGAGGCGGATGGCGTGCGCCGACACCTTGATCCACGGGTGGGACCTGGCCCGGGCGACGGGTCAGGACGAGGTGCTGGACTCCGAAGCGGTGGCCGTGGCGACGGAGATCCTGTTGCCGGAGGACGGGGACATCCGGATGCCGAGGGCGTTCGGCGCCAAGGTCCCCTCGGCCGTCGACGCGGACGCCCAGACCAGGTTGTTGAACTTCCTGGGTCGGCGGGTGTGACAGGGGCCCTCGGGGGTGGCCGACCACCCCCGTGGGTCGTTCCCCGGTGTTCGGCAGCCGGGCGCATGACCACGGGCGAGCACCGCACCGAGGGGTTCCGGGTGCTGTCCCCCCACCGCATGCGGGGGTCCGCTCCATGTCCTGCCCCGACCCGGCCGAAGCGTGATCAACACATGCCCTCTCCGGTAAAAAGCGTTCCACCGCTCTGGTCCTCGGAACCGCGCGGGGCGGGGCCGTGGTGGCGGTCGAGGACGATACCCGGATGAGCGATCTACCTCGCGTACTTCGCCACGGCCTGGAACAGGATGTACGGGCTCTACGGCGCGCCCGCCGAGGCGTTCCGCGCCCCCTACGACCAGAAGGTCGAGAGGCTCTTCGACGGCCACCACACCGCCTCCGACATCCTGCGTGAACTCCCGGCGAGCTCGAAGGAACTGTTCACCGCGGAATTCCTCGACCTGGTCCGCAGGCCCACCGGTGTGCTGAAGGCCAGGCTGCGCCCGCTGGACACCACCTGCGACTGGCGCCCCGGGGTGCCCGTGCGGATCTTCCACGGCAACCGGGACGAGGACGTCCCGCCGAGCCACGCCCAGCACTGTTTTGACCAGTTGACGGAGAACGGGGCGCGGCACGCGGTCGTCGGTGTGGGCGCCCACGACCACAACGCCTCGGTGCGGGAGGCCCTGCCCCGGGTCGTCGACTTCTTCGAAGACCCTTCCCGGGTCGGTCAGCGCCCGGCCGGCGGCTCGCCGACGGCGGAGCACACACGGACGAAGGCATCCGAGCTCTCGTGGTGACCGGAATGCCGCGTGGGAGGAATCCGCGAGTGAGGTCAGGAGGGATGAGGCGAGCAAGGCGGCCTCGTCGGGGCCGACGCGGTGCCGTGGAGCGGAGTCCGTGACGGGGCGATCGCTGAAGAGGCAGACCGGGGCGTCCCTCTGCCCGGCCTGCGGACGGCTGGGGTTGCCGACAGAGGAAGCCGTCCAGGCGAGGGAGGGTTCCCTCCGTTGCGCGAAGAGGCATTTCGTGGCCTCTTCCGCGGGTCCGTACCGTCGGATCCATGGAATGGAACCTTTCGACGGCGGAACGGCTCGTCACCGCCTTACGCGCCGGGGAAGTGACCTCGGCGGAACTGACCGAGGGGGCGATCGCCCGCATCGAGCGGGACGACACGGCGATCAACGCGATCTGCGTGCCGGACTTCGACCGGGCGCGGGACGCCGCGCGCCGTGCCGACCGGGCACGTGCCCGTGGCGAGGACCGGCCGCTGCTGGGCGTTCCGGTGACGGTGAAGGAGTCCTACGACGTCGCCGGGCTGCCCACGACCTGGGGCATGCCGCTGTACCGGGACTACCTGCCGGCCGAGGACGCGGTGCAGGTGTCGCGGCTCAAGGCCGCGGGCGCGGTGGTGCTCGGGAAGACCAACGTGCCCCTGGGACTACAGGACTTGCAGAGCTTCAACGAGATCTACGGCACCACCAACAATCCGTGGGACCACCGTCGTACGCCGGGCGGCTCCTCCGGCGGCTCGGCGGCGGCGCTGGCGTCCGGATTCGGTGCCCTGTCCATCGGCTCCGACCTCGCCGGGTCCTTGCGCACCCCCGCGCACTTCTGCGGCGTCTACGCGCACAAGCCCACGCTCGGGCTGGCGGCGAGCCGCGGCATGGTCCCGCCGCCGGGGCCGGCCCTGCCGGTCGAGTACGACCTCGCCGTCGTCGGACCGATGGCGCGCACCGCTCGCGACCTGACGCTCCTGCTCGACGTCATGGCCGGACCGGACCCGCTGACGCTCGGTGTGGCGCACGAGGTGAGGCTGCCGGCCGCGCGCCACGAACGGCTCCGCGACTTCCGGGTCCTGGTCCTCGACGAGCATCCGCTCATCGCGACCGGGTCCGCGGTGCGGGCGGGCGTGGGCCGGGTGGCCGACGCACTCGTCGACGGCGGGGCCCGCGTCGAACGGGACAGCCCGCTGCTGCCCGATCTGGCCGAAGCCGCGGTGCTCTACATGACGTTCCTGTTCTCGGGCTCCGTTGCCCGTTTTCCCGTCGAAGCGTACGAGCGACTACAGGCCCGGGCCGCAGCACTGAGCCGGGACGACGAGAGCCTCGACGCGGCGCGGCTGCGCGGCATGGTGCTCGGACACCGCGACCGGATCGGGGCGAACGGCCTTCGCGAGCTCCACCGCCATGGCTGGCGGCAGGTCTTCGCCGAGTTCGACGTCGTGGTGTGCCCCGTCACGCCCACTCCCGCGTACCCGCACGACCACGACCCCGACCTGCTGAAGCGTCGGATCGACATCGACGGCGTCGAGTACCCCTACTTCGACCAACTCGTCTGGGCCGGTCTGGCCACCTTGCCCGGTCTGCCCGCCACCGCCGTCCCGGCGGGCCGGTCGCCCGAGGGCCTGCCGGTGGGCGTGCAGCTCATCGGTCCGATGTTCGAGGACCGCACGCCGTTGAGGCTGGCCGAGCTGCTGGAGCAGAGGATCGGCGGCTTCCAGGCGCCGGAGTAGCGCGTACGGTCTGGTCGGCCGTATCCGCGGGGCCCGACCGGCCCCGCGGATAGGGTCGTTGGCATGACGCGCCCCCCCCACGCCCCTGTCGGACGAGTTGTTCGACTACCTGTGCGCCCACGGGACCCGCCCGACCCCGTGCAGTCGCGACTGATCGCCGAGACCGCCGCCCTCGGGCACGAGGCCCGACGTACCGGCACGTCGCCCCGCGGGAGTCGGGGGCGGGCTCACCCCGGCGGCGCTCCGTCCTCCGGCTCCCGGTCCCGGGCACCGCCCAACCGGGAGACGAGCTCGCGTTTGAGGACCTTGCCGCTGGGGCCGAGGGGGAAGGCGTCGACGAACTCCACCAGCCGCGGGTACTTGTACGGGGCCATCCGTGCCCGGCTCCACGCCACGATCTCGGCGCCGAGGCCCGAGCCGGGCGTGGCGCCGGGCGAGGTCCGCACCACCGCGCACACCTCCTCGCCGTGGACGGCGTGCGGCAGTCCGACGACGGCGACCTGGGCGATCGCCGGATGGCGGGCCAACACGTCCTCCACCTCGCGCGGGTAGACGTTGTACCCGGCGCGCAGCACCACGTCCTTCTTGCGGTCGACGATGGACAGGTAGCCCTCGTCGTCCTTGACGCCGAGGTCGCCGGAGCGGAACCAGCCGTCCACGATCGCCTCGGCGGTCGCCTCCGGCCGGTTCAGGTAGCCGGCCATGACGTTGTGCCCCCGGACGACGACCTCGCCCACCTCGCCGGCGGCCAACAACTCGATGCGGTCCGCCACCTCGGCCCTGGCGATCTCGACCTCGACGCCCCAGACCGGTTTGCCCACGGTGCCCGGCTTGAGCGGCCACGCCTTCTGGTTGTAGGCCACCACCGGAGAGGTCTCGGTCAGTCCGTAGCCCTCGTAGACCGGGCAGCCGAAGGTCTCCCGGAACGCGTCGAGGAGCGCCACCGGCAGTGCGGAGCCGCCCGAGAACGCCCGGGTGAGCGGGGGCCGGCGCGGGTCGGTGCGGGCCGCGTCGAGGAGGGCCACGTACATCGTGGGAACCCCCATGAACAGGGTGCAGTCCTCCCGCACCATGAGGTCCAACGCTCCCGGTCCGTCGAACCTGGGCATGAGCACCAGGGTCGCCCCCGCCCGGAAGCAGGTGTTCATCCCGCAGATCTGGCCGAAGGTGTGGAACAGCGGCAGACAGCCGAGCAGGGCGTCGTCCGCCGTGACCTCGAACGGGGAGAGCATGGTGGTGTCGACGTTCATCACCACGTTGAGGTGGGTGAGCAGTGCGCCCTTGGGGCGGCCGGTGGTGCCGGAGGTGTAGAGGACGACGGCGATGTCGTCCGGGGCGCGCAGCACGTGGCGGTCGATCGGGGTGCTCCGGGCGGCGAGCGCGTCCAGGCGCGGCGCCCGGGGGTCCTCCTCGTCCGCCATGACGGTGAGCAGGGGGGTCCGGGTCGCCGCTGCGGCTGCGCCGCCCTCGGTGAGCAGGGGGGCGGCGCAGATCAGCGCCGTGGCGCCGGAGTCGTCGAGGACGTAGGCGATCTCGTCGGCCCGGAGCAGGGCGTGGACGGGGACCGCTACGGCGCCGAGGGCGAGCACGCCGAAGTAGGCCAGGGGGAAGTGCGGGGTGTTGGGCAGGAGCAGCGCCACCTTGTCGTCCGGACCGATGCCCCGCTCGCGCAGTGCCGCCGCGTAGCGCCGTGCTCCGTCCCACAGTTCGCGGTAGGTGATCCGGCGCGCGGCGAACACGACCGCCGGGTGGTCGGGTCGTCGCAGTGCCGACTCGGCGAGCACGGCCGCCACCGAGAGCACGCGGCGCTCACCCGCCCGCTTCCGCGGCCAGCCGGGTCTTGTCCGGCTTGCCGACGCCGGTGAGGGGCAGCGAGGTGCGGATGCGGATCTCGGCCGGGACGTGCTTGGGGGAGATGGCCGTGCGGACGTGGTCCGCGAGTTCGGCGACGGTGACGGTGCCTCCCTGGTGCAGCACCACGGCGGCGTGCATGTACTCGATCCGGTCCGCGTCCCGGACGCAGAACACGCACGCCTGTGCGACCTCGGGGTGGGCCAGGAAGGCGTTCTCGACCGTCACCGCGTGGATCTTGATGCCGTTGGTCTTCATCACCTCGCCGATCCGGCCGCGCAGGTGGAGGTACCCGTCACCGTCGATGAAGCCGAGGTCGCCGGTGTGCACCCAGCCGTCCCGCACGGTCCGGGCGGTGAGTTCGGGTTCCCCCACGTACGCGCGCATCGTGAACGGCGACTGCACGCAGACCTCGCCGATCTCGCCGTCCGGCAGGTCGTGGTGGTCGTCCTGGTCGCGGATCCGGACCCAGCCGGGCATCGGCCGTCCGACCGTGATCCGCAGCGGGGGGTCGAGGTGCTCGGCCGGCGCGAGCATGCTGACCAGACCGGCCTCGCTGGTGGCATAGACCTGGGTGAGGACCTGGCCGAAGAGCTTGACGGCATCGGCCAAGCGCTCCGGGGAGGCGGGGGACCCCACGTAGGTGACCATCTGGAGGGACGACAGGTCGGTCGAGCCCACGTCGGGATGGTCCATGAGCAGGTACAGCTGGGGAGGCGAGACCAACAGCCGGGTGATGCGCTGCCGTTCCACGGCCCGCAGCACGTCACCGGGGTCGAAGCCGTCCTGGAGCACCACCGAACCGCCGGAGGCGAGCGAGTCGTCGGTGGTGGCGCCGCTGGAGTGGCTCAGCGGCAGGGTGGCCAGGTAGACCGACCGCCAACGCATCTTGAGCCCGGCGGAGATGAAGCCGTTGCGGGCGCGGAAGTCGACGGCGATGCCCTTGGGCTGACCGGTCGTACCGCTGGTGTACGTCACCACCGCCGGACGGTCGAGGTCGATCTCGACGCCGGCTGGGTCGAACGCATCGGCGTCGCCGGTCGTCAGGTCGAGGACGTCGGGGCCGAGATCGCCGAGGCCGACGAGGGCGGGGGGAGCCGACAGCCGGTCGCGGAGTTCCCTGGCGGCGGCGAGGTTCTCCGCGTCGACGGCCAGGTGCGTCGCGCCCGTCTGCCGGAGGATCCTGAGCTTGGCCTCGGCGGCGATGTGGTCGCCGGGATCCACCGCGTTGGTGGTGTGCAGGTGGACCACCGTGGCCCCGATCAGGTTCGCGGCGTACCGCAGGATCAGGGTCGGGGCGGTGTTGGTGACGGTGAGGATCGCGACCACGCTGCCGGTGGTCGTCCCCTCGGTGCGCTGTCGCAGGGCCTGAGCCGCGGACCGGACCCGAGCCGTCAATTCAGCTGCGGTCAGGGTCTTCCCGTGCCACGACAGCACCACCTTCTCCGGTTCGGCGGAGATCACCTCGAGAATCGTGCTGACATACGTTTCGTTCGGCGGCATGCAGAACTCCCGTTGTGCCGTTACGAGGAATTTTCGGGAGCATACAACACGGTAGGTGGATGTGCCAGGAGTCGGGATTCTTGAACGAATGTGCCAGGCCGTAGGAATGCAACAGGCCGCGCCATCGAAATGATATGCCGCTCTGGGACAATCCCCTCAGCCAGTCCGAGTCCCGCATCGACGAAGTTCTCAGAGAAACGAGTTGACGTCATGGACCATTACCTGGAGATCTTTTCGCGACGCATGCAGGAATCATCGTCCCCGCAAGGAAAACGGGAATTCCTCCAGATCGGGCGGCTCGCCGGAAAGTTTCCGGCGGCGCAGAACCAGCGTGACGGAACCGTCTCCGAGATCACCGTCTGGTGCAGCAACGACTACCTGGGAATGGGTCAGCACCCGAGCGTGCTGGCCGCGACCCGGGAAGCCCTCGACGAGTACGGCGCCGGGGCGGGCGGCTCCCGGAACATCGGCGGAACCCACCGCTACCACGTGCTGTTGGAGAAGGAACTGGCCGAACTGCACGGCAAGGCCGACGCCCTCCTCTTCACCTCCGGGTACACCGCCAACGACGGCGCCCTCTCGGTGCTCGCCGGAGTGCTGGGCGACTGCGTCGTCTTCTCCGACGAGATGAACCACGCCTCGATCATCGACGGACTCCGGCACAGCGGCGCGGAGAAGCGGATCTTCCGCCACAACGACACCGCACACCTGGAGGAGCTGCTCTCCGCCGCCGATCCCGCCCGCCCGAAGATGATCGTCATGGAATCGGTCTACTCCATGGCCGGCGACGTCGCCCCGCTCGCCGAGATCGCCCGGATCGCCCGGGAGCACGGCGCCATGACCTTCCTCGACGAAGTGCACGCGGTCGGGATGTACGGGCCCCAGGGAGCCGGCATCGCGGCCGGCCTGGGACTCGCGGACCAGTTCACCGTCATCATGGGGACCCTGGCCAAGGGGTTCGGCACCACCGGTGGGTACATCGCGGGCCCGGCCGAACTGGTCGACGCGGTGCGCGGCCTGTCCCGCTCCTTCATCTTCACCACCGCGCTTCCCCCCGCGGTCGTGGCCGGCGCACTCGCCGCGGTCCGGCACCTGCGCACCTCGGACGAGGAACGCGAGAGGCTCCGTGAGAACGCACGGCTGATGCACCGACTGCTCCGGGAGCACGAGATCCCCTTCGTCTCCGACGAATCCCACATCGTCTCCGTCTTCGTGGGGGACGACGCCCTCTCCAAACGCGTCTCCGCGCTCCTCCTGGAGCGCCACGGCGCCTACGTCCAGGCCATCAACTCGCCGAGCGTGCGTCCGGGGCAGGAGATCCTCCGGACCGCACCCGGCGCCGTGCACCACCCGTCCGAGGTGCGGAAGTTGGTCACTGCACTGGACGGGATCTGGCGGGAACTGGGCCTACCGCGCGCGGAGCGCCCCGCGACGACGGCCGGCTGACCCGGTCGTTTCCCGAAGGAACGGGATCCGTGCCGGTGTCGCGGCCTGCGCTATCAGGCCGCTATTCCGCTCCGGCAGGATCTGGCACGCGGGTCCGGCAGTCGTTCGCGCCGGACGTCAAGACAAGCGAACGGGCAGGGGTCGACCCGGGAAATCGGGCCCACCCCGGTGGTCCGGTGACTGATGCGTCCTGCTCGCCGTGAAGGAGTCCGGAAACACGATGGCGCACTCAACGGGTACGGGATCGCCGCTGCTCTGGACCATGGCCGGCAGCGGCAGGGAATCCTTGGCGGCCGGTGCGCGCGCCCTGCGCGCGCACCTGGCCGGTCGTGACGACTGGAACCCCGAGGACATCGCACTCGCCCTGGCGCGCGCCGCCGCCGACGGGAGCCGACGTGCCGCACTGGTGGCGCAGGACCGCGAAGGGTTCCTGGACCGGCTGGACGCACTCGCCGCGGGCCGGGGCGCCCCCGGTCTGCTGGAGGGGAACACCGGCGGCTCGCACCGCCGGGTCGCCTTCGTGTTCCCCGGCCAGGGCGCCCAGTGGCCCCGGATGGCGGTGGACCTGTGGGACGCCTCCGCGGTGTTCCGCAACCGGATGGACGAGTGCGTCCAGGCGCTGGAACCGTTCGTCGACTGGTCGTTGCCGGACGCGCTCCGGGACCCGGGAGCGCCGCACGGGCCGGCGGCGGACCGGGCCGACGTGGTGCAACCCCTGCTCTTCGCCGTGACGGTGTCCCTGGCAGCGCTGTGGCGCTCCCACGGGGTCGAACCCGAGGCGGTGCTCGGGCACAGCGTCGGCGAGGTCACCGCCGCCGCGGTCTGCGGCGCACTCTCCCTGGACGACTCCGCGCGGGTGGTGGCCCTGTGGAGCCGGGCCCAGGCGACCCTCGCCGGCCGGGGGGACATGGTCTCCGTCATGGCCCCGGTCGGCGAGGTGGAGCCACGGCTGCGGCGCTGGGACGGCCGCCTCGTCGTCGCCGCCCTGAACGGGCCCCGGTCCGTGATCGTCTCGGGAGACTCCGACGCCGCGGCCGAACTCCTCGCCGAACTGGCCGCGGACGGAGTGCACGCACGGAAGGTCGCGGTCGGGCTGGCCGCGCACTCCCCGCACATCGACGAGATCGTCCCCCGGCTCCGTGCCGACCTGGCCCCGCTCCAGCCGCTCACCGCGCACCTGCCGTACTACTCCGGGCTGACCGGGGGACTCCTGGACGCCCCCGTGCTGGACGCCGACTACTGGTGCCGCAACCTGCGCAGCACCGTCCGGTTCCAGCAGGCGGCGGAGTCCCTGCTGGACGCCGGCCACGACGTGCTGCTGGAGGTCAGCCCGCACACCGTGCTGACCTCCGCCCTCACCCACTGCGCGGAGGAACGCGGCGCGCGGGCCGCCGTCCTCGGGACGCTCCGCCGCGACCAGGGCGGCCCCGCCCGCTTCCTCGCCTCGCTCGGCGAGCTGTACGTGCAGGGTGTGACGCCCGACGCGGAGACGGCGTCCGCCGGACGGGAGCCCCGCCCGCTGGACCTGCCGCTGGCGGCCTTCGTGGAGCCCGCCCCGGCCGACCTGACCCTGCCCGACGACGCCACCGGCAGCGAAGGAGACGGCCTGGCGCTCCGCGCGGAACTGGCGGAGAAGGACGAGCCCGGACAACGCGCGGTCCTGCTGCGCCTGGTGGCACGGGAGGTCGTGGCCCTGACCGGGCGCACCGATCCGGTGGTGCCCGGGAACCTGACCTTCCTCGACCTGGGATTCGACTCCGTCACGGCAGTGGAACTGCGCAACCGACTGGGCGCGGCCACCGGGCTGCGGATTCCGTCGACCGTGGTGTTCGACTGCCCCACCCCGGAGGAACTGGCCGAACGCCTCCGCACCGAACTCGTCGGTGACCGGCCCGGCAGCGGTGCGGACCCGGCCGTGGAGCCGGCGAGGGCCGCGGACGATGACCCCGTGGTGATCGTCAGCATGGGATGCCGCTACCCCGGCGGCGTCAACAGTCCGGAGGAGCTCTGGACCTTGGTGTCGGCGGGCGCCGACGCCGTCTCCGCGCTCCCCACCAACCGGGGCTGGGACACCGCAGGCCGGTACGACCCCGCACCGGGCACGCCGGGGCGGTACTACCAGCGCGAGGCCGGAACCCTCGACGGGGCCGCCGAGTTCGACGCGGAGTTCTTCGGGATCTCGCCGCGGGAGGCGTTGGCGATGGACCCCCAGCAGCGGCTGCTGCTGGAGACCGCCTGGGAGGTGCTGGAGCGGGCCGGGATCGATCCGTCGACCCTGCGGCGGAGCCGCACGGGCGTCTTCGTCGGGGCGATGACCATGGACTACGGACCCCGCCTGGAACAGGGCACCGACCTCGGCGGCCACCTGCTGACCGGCAACACCGGAAGCGTCGTGTCCGGCCGGCTCGCCTACACCCTCGGGTTGGAGGGAGCCGCGATCACCGTGGACACGGCGTGCTCGTCCTCGCTGGTGGCCCTCCACCTGGCGGTGCGGGCACTGCGGTCGGGGGAGTGCTCGCTGGCGCTCGCCGGTGGGGTCACGGTGATGCCCACGCTCGGCATGCTCGTGGAGTTCAGCCGGCAGGGGGGCCTGGCTCCGGACGGTCGCTGCAAGGCGTTCGCGGCGGCGGCCGACGGGTTCGGCCTCGCCGAGGGTGTGGGGTTGGTGTTGGTGGAGCGGTTGTCGGATGCGGTGCGTAGGGGGCATCCGGTGTTGGCGGTGGTGCGGGGTTCGGCGGTGAATCAGGATGGTGCGTCGAACGGGTTGACGGCGCCGAACGGTCCGTCGCAGCAGCGGGTGATCCGGGCGGCGTTGGCGGATGCCGGTCTTGCGGGGTCCGAGGTGGACGTGGTGGAGGCGCACGGCACCGGCACCCGGTTGGGCGATCCGATCGAGGCGCAGGCGCTGTTGGCGACCTACGGTCAGGACCGCCCGGCACAACGCCCTCTGTGGATCGGCTCGTTGAAGTCCAACATCGGGCACACCCAGGCCGCGGCGGGCGTGGGCGGTGTGATCAAGTCGGTGCTGGCGATGCGGCACGGGCTGATGCCGAAGACCCTGCACGTCGATCGGCCCTCGCCCCAGGTCGATTGGACCGAGGGCGCCGTTTCCCTGCTCACCGAGGCCGTGCCGTGGCCGGAGACCGGTCGGCCGCGTCGGGTGGGTGTGTCGTCGTTCGGGGTGAGCGGGACCAATGCCCATGTGGTTCTGGAGTCGGCGCCGGTGGTGGCTTCGGGCGAGCCGGTCGCTTCGACCGGGGTCGTTCCGCGGTCGGTGGTGTGGCCGTTGTCGGCTCGGGATGGTGCGGGGTTGCGGGGTCAGGCGGCTGCGTTGGTGGCGCGGGTGGCGGCGGAGCCGGCGTTGGACGTGGTGGACGTCGGTTACTCGTTGGCGGTGGGGCGTTCGCGTTTCGGGGAGCGTGCGGTGGTGGTGGGTGCCGATCGGGATGAACTGGTGCACGGGCTGCGGGTGTTGGCGGAGGGGGGTGTGGTGCCTCAGTTGGTGCGGGGTGGTGGTGTGGTGTCGGGTCGTACGGTGTTGGTGTTTCCGGGTCAGGGTTCGCAGTGGGTGGGGATGGCTGCGGGGTTGTTGGGTGAGTCGGGGGTGTTTGCGGGGCGGTTGGGTGAGTGTGAGCGGGCGTTGGCGCCTTATGTGGGGTGGTCGTTGTCGGAGGTGTTGCGTTCGTCGGGTTCGTTGGTGGGGGTGGATGTGGTGCAGCCGGTGTTGTGGGGGGTGATGGTGGCGTTGGCGGAGGTGTGGCGGTCGTGTGGTGTGGTGGTGGATGGGGTGGTGGGTCATTCGCAGGGTGAGGTGGCGGCGGCGTGTGTGGCGGGTGGGTTGTCGTTGGAGGATGGTGCGCGGGTGGTGGCGTTGCGGAGTCGGTTGGTGGGGGGGTTGTCGGGTCGTGGGGGGATGGTGTCGGTGGCGTTGGGTGTGGGGGAGGTGGGGGAGCGGATTGCTGGTTGGGGTGGTGGGTTGTCGGTGGCGGCGGTGAATGGTCCGTTGTCGACGGTGGTGGCGGGTGATGTGGTGGCGGTTGAGGAGTTGGTGGAGGAGTTGGTGGGTGAGGGGGTGCGGGTGCGTCGGATTGAGGTGGATTATGCGTCGCATTCGGTGCATGTGGAGGAGGTTCGTGAGCGGTTGTTGGTTGAGTTGGATGGGATTGTGCCGCGTTCTGGTTCGGTGCCGTTCTTTTCGACGGTGACGGGTGGGTGGTTGGACACGGCGTCGTTGGATGCGGGGTATTGGTATCGGAATCTGCGGGAGACGGTGCGGTTCGAGGAGGCGACCCGGGCCCTGTTGGGGGAGGGTTTCCGGTTCTTCGTGGAGCCGAGTCCGCATCCGGTGTTGGCGGTGGCGGTGGGGGAGTCGGTCGAGGCGGCGGGGGTGGACGCGGCGGTGCTGGGGACGCTGCGTCGTGGTGAGGGGGGCATGGAACGGCTGTTGCTCTCCCTCGGTCAGGGGTATGTGCGGGGGTTGCCGGTCGACTGGTCGGGGATGTTCCCGGGAGGCCGGCGGGTCGAACTGCCCACCTACGCCTTCCAACACCGGCACTACTGGCTGGCGTCCCCCGACCCCGTCCCGACCTCCTCCGCCGTAGAAGACGGCTGGGACGACCTCGAAGGCCAGGACCCCGCCCGCTTGGCCGGTGAGCTGGGGGTCCGCCGCGACGCGCTGGACGAGGTCCTGCCCGCCCTGTCGGGCTGGCGTGCCGCCCGAGCCCGTGAACGGCGTGCGGACTCCTGGCGGTACCGCGTCTCCTGGGTGCCGCTGTCGACCGTTCCCCTGGACGGTCTGGTCGGCCGCTGGCTCGTCCCGCGCCCCGAGGGTCCCGTCGCCGACGCCGTCCTGGAGGCACTGCACGGCAACGGGGTCGACCTCGTCGAATGCCCCGTCACCGACCCGGGCGCGACCCGGGAACAGCTGGCCGCGCTGCTGCTGAAGGCCGCGGGGGAGGAGCCGATAGCCGGGGTGCTCTCCCTGTTGTCCTGGGAGCAGCGCCCGCACCCCGAACACCCCGACCTCCCCGGCGGTCCAGCCCTGACCCTCGCACTGGCCCAGGCGCTGGAGGACGCCGGGATCGACACCCGGCTGTGGGTGCTCACGACCGGCACGGCCGTGCTGGGCGGCTCGGAGCGACCCGGGCACGTCGGCCAGGCGGCGTCCGCCGCGCTGGGCCGGACCCTGGCACTGGAACACCCGCACCGCTGGGGCGGGCTGGTCGACCTGCCCGAGGTGCCGGACGAGCGGGCCGTCCGCCGGTTGTGCGCGGTGCTCGCGGGAGCCGTCGCCGACGAGGAACAGGTGGCCGTGCGGTCCACCGGGGTCCACGGGCGCCGACTGCGTCCGGCACCCCCGCGGGCCCTGCCGACCGACGCCCCGGACGCCGGGGCGCCGTGGGACGCGCTTCGGCACGGCACGGTCCTCGTCACCGGCGGGACCGGCGGGGTCGGCTCGCACACGGCGCGCTGGCTCGCGGGCCGAGGCGCGGCGAGACTGCTGCTGGTCAGCCGGCGCGGTGCCGAGGCACCCGGTGCGGACGAACTGCGGACGGAGCTGACGGCGCTGGGCGCCGAAGTGGCCTTCGCGGCCTGTGACGTCGCCGACCGCGAGGCACTGGCGCACCTGGTCGCGGACACTCCGGCGGAGTACCCGCTGGTCGCCGTCGTCCACGCGGCCGGCGTCCTGGACGACGGCATGCTGGGCGCCCTGGACCCGGCGCGGCTCGCGACCCCGTTGCGCGCCAAGCTGACCGCCGCGCAGCACCTCCACGAGGTCACCGCGGGGCTCGACCTCTCCGCCTTCGTGGTGTTCTCGTCGGTGATGGGCGTCGTCGGCAACGCCGGTCAGGGCAACTACGCGGCGGCCAACGCCGCGGTGGACGCCCTGGTCGCGGCCCGCCGGGCCGCGGGGCTCCCGGGAACGTCGGTGGCCTGGGGCGCCTGGTCCGGGCCCGGCCTGTTGGCGGACGGCGTCGCCGAACGACTGCGGGACTTCGGCATGCCGGTGATGGAGCCCGAGTCGGCGGTCACCGCGATCGGGCGGGCCCTCACGGAGGACGACGCCCTGGTCCTGGTGGCCGACGTGGACTGGCGGCGCTTCGCCGCCGCCACCGGACTGCGGTCCACGGCCCTGCTGGACGGGATGCCGGACCCCGCCGCGGTGACGGCCGCACCGGACACCGCCGCCGGGCGGCCCGCACGGGCCGGCGACACCGCGGAAGAGCTGCGGCAACGGCTGGCCGTCCTGCCCCGTCGCGAGGACCGGCTCCGGACGCTCACCGAGTTGGTGCGCACCCATGCGGCGCTGGTGCTGCGCCACCCGGACGCCGGGGCGGTGCTGCCGGGGAAGGCGTTCTCCACGCTCGGCTTCGACTCGCTGACCTCGGTGGAACTGCGCAACCGGCTTGCCGCTGCCACCGGACTCGGACTGCCGACCACCGTCCTGTTCGACCATCCCACGCCCACCTCGCTGGCCGGGCGACTGCTCACGGAACTGGGCCTGCCGGACACCGCCCCCGAGACCCCGGCGGGCACCGCCGGCGCCGACGCCGCGGCCGGCGCGCCCGACCACGGCGAGCCCATCGCCGTCGTCGGCATGGGCTGCCGCTTCCCCGGCGGGGTGGAGCACCCCGAGGACTTCTGGCGACTGCTGGCCGAGGGCACCGACGCCGTGGGCGACTGGCCGTCGAACCGGGGCTGGGACACCGAGCGGCTGTACCATCCGGACCCCGACCACCCCGGCACCACGTACAGCAGACGGGGCGGCTTCCTGCACCAGGCGGCCGAGTTCGACGCGGAGTTCTTCGGGATCTCGCCGCGGGAAGCGCTGGCGATGGACCCCCAGCAGCGGCTGCTGCTGGAAACCTCCTGGGAAGCGGTGGAGAACGCCGGCCAGGACCCGTCCGCGTTGAAGGGCCGTCGGGTCGGCGTCTACGTCGGCACCAACGGCCAGGACTACCCGGCGCTGTTGGAGGACGCCGAGGGGATCTCCGAGGGACACCTGCTGACCGGGAACACGGCCAGCGTGCTCTCCGGGCGACTCTCCTACGTCCTCGGCCTCCAAGGGCCCTCGCTGACCGTGGACACCGCGTGCTCGTCCTCGCTGGTCGCCCTGCACCTGGCCGTGCAGGCGCTGCGGCGGGGCGACTGCGAGCAGGCCCTCGCGGGCGGAGTGACCGTGATGAGCACGCCCAAGCTCTTCGTGGAGTTCAGCCGGCAGCGCGGACTCGCCGGCGACGGCCGGTGCAAGGCGTTCTCCGCGGACGCGGACGGCACCGGCTGGGGCGAAGGCGCGGGCGTCCTGCTGCTGGAACGCCACTCCGACGCCCTGCGTCACGGCCATCCCGTGCTCGCGCTGATCAGCGGCACCGCGGTGAACCAGGACGGCGCCAGCAACGGGCTCACCGCCCCCAACGGACCCTCCCAGCAACAGGTGATCCGGGCCGCCCTGGCCGATGCCGCGCTGCGCGCCGACCAGATCGACGCGGTCGAGGCCCACGGCACCGGCACCGTGCTCGGCGACCCCATCGAGGCGCAGGCGCTCCAAGCCGTCCACGGTCAGGACCGGCCGGCCGACCGCCCGTTGTGGCTGGGCTCGGTGAAGTCGAACATCGGCCACACCCAGGCGGCTGCGGGGGTGGCCGGGGTGATGAAGATGGTGTTGGCGATCCGGCACGGCGAACTTCCGGGGACCCTGCACGTCGCCGCGCCGAACCCGCACGTCGACTGGTCCGGCGGCGAGGTGAGGCTGCTCACCGAGCGGACGCCCTGGCCGCGCGGCGACGAGCCGCGCCGGGCGGGCGTGTCGTCGTTCGGCATCAGCGGGACCAACGCGCACGTGATCGTCGAGCAGGCGCCCGCCCCGGCCGCCGCGCCGCACCCGGCGCCCGCGGCCCCCGCCCGTCGCTCCCGGGTGACCGTACCGCTGCTGCTCTCCGCCCGGACCCCCGAGTCCCTGCGGGCGCAGGCCGAGCGGCTGCTGGCCCGGCTCGACGCCGACCCGGGCGTCGAACTGGCCGACGTCGCCCACTCGCTGGCCGCGGGGCGCGCCTCGTTCGAGCACCGTGCCGCCGTCCTGGGGCGGGACCGCGGCGCGGTCCGGCGCTCGCTGACGGCGCTGGCCCGGGGCAGGAGCTCCGCCTCGGTGCTCACCGGCGGAACCGGACACCCCGGTCGGACCGCCTTCCTCTTCCCGGGCCAGGGCAGTCAACGGGTGGGCGCGGGCGCCGGACTGTACCGCGAGGACCCGGTGTTCGCCGACGCCCTCGACGAGGCGCTCACCGGGCTCGACCCGCACCTCGACCTGCCGCTGCGCGACGTCCTGTTCGCCGCACCCGGCACCCCCGAAGCGGAGCTGCTCGAACGCACCCGCTACACCCAGCCCGCCCTGTTCGCCCTGGAGACGGCACTGTTCCGGCTGGTCCGGCACTGGGGCGTACGGCCCGACCTGCTGATGGGGCACTCGATCGGCGAACTCGCCGCCGCCCACGCGGCCGGCGTCCTCGACCTGAGCGACGCCTGCGCCCTGGTGGCGGCCCGGGGACGGCTGATGGACGCCCTGCCCGACGGCGGCGCGATGGTGGCGGTGGAGGCCACCGAGGAGGAGGCGCGACAGGCGCTCCAGGACCACCGGGCCGGCACGGAGGACGGCACGGGCGCCGTGGACGTCGCCGCCGTCAACGGACCCACCTCCGTGGTGCTGTCCGGCGACGGCGAGGCGGTGCACCGCCTCGCCCGCGCGTTCCGCTCCCTCGGGCGACGCACCCGGAGCCTGAGCGTCAGCCATGCGTTCCACTCCGCCCGGATGGACGGGATGCTCGACGAGTTCCGGCAGGTGGCCGAAGGACTGACCTACCACGCGCCCACGGTCGCCGTCGTCTCCAACCTGACCGGACGGACGGCCACCGCCGAGGAGCTCCGCTCGCCGGACTACTGGGTGCGCCACGTGCGGGGCACCGTCCGCTTCCTCGACGGCGCCCGTCGACTGCGGGCCGAGGGCGCCACGACCTTCCTCGAAGTGGGGCCGGGCGGCGTCCTGTCCGGGATGGTGTCCGGCTGCCTGCCGGACCCCGAGGAGTGCGGGACGGTGCCGCTGTTGCGCGACGGCCGCGCGGAAGCGGGCGCGGTCCGCACGGCCCTCGCCTCGCTGCACCTGCGCGGCGTCCAGGTGGACTGGTCGGCCGGCGGAGACGGCACCCCCGTCCGGCGGGTCGACCTGCCCACCTACCCCTTCCGGCGCCGCCGCTTCTGGCCCGAAGCGGCGCCCACCCCGGTCGTCCCGTCCTGGCGCGCCCGGCGCGGCGCCGAAGCCACCGGACCCGACCGCTACCGCATCGACTGGACGCCGCTGGCCCCGCCCGCCCCGGCCCGGCTCTCCGGACGGTGGCTCCTCGTCACCCCGGACGGTCCGGGCGCCGAGGACACCGCCCCCGCCTGCGAACGGGCCCTCGCCGCACACGGCGCCGAGGTGGCGGTGCTCCGGGTACCGGCCGACGCGGACCGCGCCGAACTGACCGCTCGGCTCCGGGAGTCCGGTGACCTCACGGGCGTCCTGTCGCTGCTGGGCCTGGCCACCGGCCGTCACCCGCGGCTGCCCGCGCTCGACGTGTCGCTGAGCGGTTCCCTGCTGCTGCTCCAGGCCCTGGGCGACAGCGGCACCACCGCACCGCTGTGGTGCGCCACCCGGGGCGCGGTGACGACGCGGGGCACCGGACCGGTGCATCCCGAGCAGACCCAGGTGTGGGGACTGGGGCGGGTGGCCGCGCTGGAACACCCCGACCGCTGGGGCGGCCTGGTCGACCTGCCGGAACGCCTCGACGCACCCGCCACGGACGGGCTGTGCGCGGTACTGGCCGGGCTGGACGGAGAGGACCAGGTGGCGCTGCGGCCGGCCGGCCCGCTGGCCCGCCGGCTCCTTCCCGCACCGGCGGCCGACGCCTCCGCGGGCCCGGCCTGGACGCCGCGGGGGACGGTCCTGGTCACGGGTGGCACCGGGGGCCTCGGCGCCCAGGTGGCGCGCTGGCTGGCGGACCGGGGCGCGGAGCACCTGGTCCTGCTGAGCCGGCGCGGCCCCCGGGCGCCGGGAGCCGCCGAACTGGCCGCCGCCCTGGCCCAATCGGGGGCCCGCAGCACGGTGCTGGCCTGCGACGTCGCCGACCGCACGGCGCTGGAACACGTTCTGCGGCAGCTGCACGACACGGGCGACACGGTCCGTGCGGTGGTGCACGCGGCGGGGCTCACCACGGACACCGCGATCGCGGACTGCACCCTGGAGGAACTGGCCGAGCGGACCGCGGCCAAGACCCGCGGCGCGACCCACCTCGACGCCCTGTTCCAGGACCCCGAACTGGACGCCTTCGTCCTGTTCTCCTCGATCTCCGCCACCTGGGGGAGCGGCGGCCAGGGCGCGTACGCGGCGGCCAACGCCCACCTGGACGGCCTGGCCGCCGCCCGCCGTGACCGGGGCCTCACGGCGACCTCGGTGGCCTGGGGCCCCTGGGCCGGCGCGGGCATGGCGAACGGGGAGGTCGGCGACGCCCTCCGCCGCCACGGGCTGGTGCCGATGGCCCCCGCGTCGGCGCTCGCCGCGCTCGGCCTCGCCGTGGCACGGGACGAGGCCGAACCGGTGCTCGCCGCAGTGGACTGGAGCCGCTTCACCCCCACGTTCACCTCGGTACGGCACAGCGCCCTGTTGCGCGCGCTGCCCCAGGCGGCGGACGGCGACTCCCCGGCGACGGGGGCGCCCGGCGCCCCGGACCCGGAGGGCGACCCCTCGTGGCGGCGCAGGCTGGAGCACCTGCCCGCGCCGGAGGGCCGCAAGCTGTTGCAGGAACTGGTCAGGGACGAGGCCGCCGTCGTCCTGGGCCACGAATCGGCCGGCGACCTCGCCCTGGACCGCCCGTTCCGCGAGATGGGCTTCGACTCGCTCACCGCCGTGGAACTGCGCAACCGGCTGGTCGCGGCCACCGGCCTGCCGCTGCCCGCCACGACGGTCTTCGACCATCCGACGACGGCCGCCCTCGGCAGCCACCTCTTCGCCGAGTTCCGTGGTGCGGAAGCCGTCGCCGTGGACGGCCCGCCCGGGCCCGCCCCGGTGGCCGCGGCCCCCGGGGAACCGTTGGCGATCGTCTCCATGGCCTGCCGCTTCCCCGGCGGCGTCGGCTCCCCCGAGGACCTGTGGCAGCTGGTGACCGACGGGGTGGACGCGATCACGGCCCTGCCGACCGACCGCGGTTGGCCCTTGGACGCGCTGTACGACCCGGACCCCCTGCACCCGGGAACCTTCGCCACCACCGGAGGCGGCTTCCTGGACGGAGCCGCCGAGTTCGACGCCGAGTTCTTCGGGATCTCGCCGCGCGAGGCGCTGGCGATGGACCCCCAGCAGCGGCTGCTGCTGGAGACCAGCTGGGAGGCGCTGGAACGGGCCGGCCTCGACCCCTCCTCGGTGCGCGGCAGCGAAGGCGGCGTCTACGTCGGCGTCGCCGCCCAGGGCTACGGCGCCGGACCGCAGGACCCGGCCGCCGAAGCCGAGGGGCACCTGCTCAGCGGCACCGTGACCAGCGTCGCCTCGGGCCGCATCGCCTACACCCTCGGCCTGAACGGCCCCGCCGTGACCGTGGAGACCGCCTGCTCCTCCTCCCTGGTGGCACTGCACCTGGCCGGGCAGGCGCTGCGCTCGGGGGACTGCTCGTTCGCCCTGGTCGGCGGATCGGCGGTGATGGCCAGCCCGGACGCCTTCGTCGAGTTCAGCCGGCAGCAGGGCCTGTCGCCGGACGGCCGCTGCCGGTCCTTCGCCGAGGCGGCCGACGGCACGGGCTGGGGCGAGGGCGTGGGCGTGCTGCTGGTGGAGCGGCTCTCCGACGCGCAACGCCTGGGGCACCCCGTGCTCGCCCTGGTCCGGGGCACCGCGGTCAACCAGGACGGTGCCAGCAACGGCCTCACCGCGCCCAGCGGCCCCGCCCAGCAGCGGGTGATCAGGGCCGCGCTCGCCACCGCCGGGGTGCGGGGCGCCGACGTCGACCTGGTCGAGGCGCACGGCACCGGCACCACCCTCGGCGATCCCATCGAGGCGCAGGCGTTGTTGGCGACCTACGGTCAGGACCGTTCGGCGGAGCGGCCGTTGTGGTTGGGGTCGTTGAAGTCGAACATCGGGCACACCCAGGCCGCGGCGGGGGTGGCCGGAGTGATCAAGACGGTGCTGGCCCTGCGGCACGGGGTCCTGCCCCGCACCCTCCACGCGGACGAGGCGTCGAGCCGGGTGGACTGGTCCGCGGGCGCGGTCCGGTTGCTCGCGCAGGCCCGCCCTTGGCCCGCCCCGGACGGGGACCGGCCGCGCCGGGCCGGGGTGTCCGCGTTCGGCATGAGCGGCACCAACGCTCACGCCGTCCTGGAGGCCGCCCCCGGCACCGGCTCGACGACGGCCCCTCAGGACCCGCCCGCCGGGCCGCCCGAGGAGGCCGGGCGGACGGCGCCGTGGCTGCTCTCCGCCAGGACCCCCACCGCCCTGCGGGACCAGGCGGAGCGGCTCGCCGAGCACCTGCGGGCCCACCCCGGGCGGGGAACGGCCGCCCTGGCGCACGCACTGGTCACCACCCGCCCCGCCCTGCCCTGCCGGGCCGCGGCGACCGGCCGCGACCGTGAGGAACTCCTCGCCTGGCTGGACGCGCTCGCCGCGGGAGCACCCGCACCGCACGCGGTGCAGGACCGCGTGCGCGGCGGGCGGACGGTCTTCGTCTTCCCCGGCCAGGGCTCCCAGTGGGCCGGGATGGCGGCCGAGGCGCTCGACGTCTCGGAAGCGTTCGCCGACGCCGTCGCCGCCTGTGAGCACGCCCTCGCCCCGCACGTCGACTGGTCCCTCACGGAGGTGTTGCGCAACGCCCCCGGCGCGCCCTCGCTCGACCGCGTGGACGTCGTCCAACCCGTGCTCTTCGCGGTGATGGTCGCCCTGGCCGCGCACTGGCGCGACACCGGCATCGCGCCGGACGCCGTGGTCGGACACAGCCAGGGCGAGATCGCCGCCGCCTGCGTCGCCGGAGCCCTCTGCCTGGAGGACGCGGCCCGGGTGGTGGCACTGCGCAGCCGGGCACTGCTACGCCTGGCCGGCAGCGGGGGCATGGTGTCGGTCGCCGCCTCCGCCGCACGCACCGAGGCCCTGCTACCGGCCGGCGGACGCAGTTGCGTCGCCGCGCTGAACGGCCCCGACGCGGTGGTCGTCGCGGGGGAACCGGCGGACCTGTCCGCCCTGCTGGCCGCGTGCGACCGGGAAGGACTGCGGGCCAGGACCGTCCCGGTGAACTACGCGGCCCACTCGGCACAGGTCGCCGAGATCGAGGACGAACTGCGCGCCGCACTGGCAGGGATACGGCCCCGCGCCTCGACGGTCCCGCTCTACTCCACGGTGACCGGGGAGCCCGTCGCCGGAGAGTCGCTGGACGCCGACTACTGGTACCGCAACCTGCGCGAGCCCGTCGACTTCGCGGGCGCGACCCGCACCCTGATGGAGGCGGGCCACGCCCTCTTCGTCGAAGTCAGCCCCCATCCGGTGCTGCTCGGCGGGATCGAGGCGGTGGCCGAGGACGCCGGGCGGGAGGTGTCGGCGGTCGGCACGCTGCGGCGCGGCGACGGCGGCCGGGACCGACTGCTGGCCTCGCTGACCGAAGCGTGGGCCGCCGGCGGCCCGGTGGACTGGTCGACCTGGGTGCCCGCCCCGCCCGAACCCGCCCCGCTCCACCTCCCGACCTACCCGTTCCAGCGCGAACGCTACTGGCTGCCCACACCGGGCCGGAGCGGCGCGTCGGTCCTCGCCGCGCCGGTCGCCGCGGAACCCGCCGCAGCGGCCCGCGACGGCGCGGAAGCCCCGGCCGCTCCGTTGGCGGAACGGCTGGCCGACCTGGACCGCAAGGGCCGCCGCCAGGCGCTCCTCGACCTGGTCGTCGGCCATGCGGCAGCGGTCCTCGGGTACGTCGGATCGGGACCGGTGCGGCCCGAACGCTCCTTCTCCGAGGTCGGCTTCGACTCGATGCTCGCGGTGCGGTTCAGGAAGCGGCTGTGCGAAGCCACCGGACTGGCCGTCCCCCCGACGATCGTCTTCGACCACCCCACGCCCGAGGCGCTCGCCGCCCACCTCGACGCGGAACTGTCCGCCGTCCCCGAGCCGCTCCCGCCCCTGCTGGCCGAGCTCGACCGGCTGGCCGTGACCCTCGCGACGGTCCCGCCCGGGACGGCGGGCGCCGACCGGGTCGGCGACCGACTGGGCGAACTGCTGCGCACCTGGGCGCGGCGCACCGAACAGGCCGACGGCACGCCGCCCCCGCCCGCACCGGTGGACGACCCCGCGACCGCGACGGCGGACGAACTGTTCGCCCTGCTCGACAACAACTTCGGAATGTCCTGAGAGGGAGTTGGCACCGGTGTCCGACGACAAGAAGCTGCTCGACTACCTCAGGCGCGCCACGGCTGACCTCGGTGACGCCCGCAGACGATTGCGGGAGGCCGAAGAGGCCCGGCACGAACCGATCGCGATCGTCTCCATGGCCTGCCGGTACCCCGGCGGGGCGAACTCGCCGGAATCGCTGTGGGACCTGCTGTCCCGGGGCGTCGACGCGATATCCGAATGGCCGGTCAACCGCGGTTGGGACGTCGAGGCCCTCTACGACCCGGACCCCGACCACCCCGGCACCTCGACCACCCGCCACGGCGGCTTCCTGCACGACGCCGCCGAGTTCGACGCGGAGTTCTTCGGGATCTCGCCGCGGGAGGCGCTGGCGACGGACCCCCAGCAACGGCTGGTGCTGGAGGCCGCCTGGGAAGCGGTCGAGCGGGCGGCGATGGACCCGCGTGCACTGCGCCGGACCGCCACCGGCGTCTTCCTCGGGGCGATCGGCAACGGCTACGGCGCGGGCTCCCGCCACCTCCCCGAGGTGCAGGGCCTGTTGGACACCGGGACCGCGAGCAGCGTGGTCTCCGGCCGGGTGGCGTACACCCTGGGCCTCGAAGGCCCCGCGGTGACCGTCGACACGGCCTGCTCCTCCTCGCTGGTCGCCCTGCACCTGGCGATCAGGGCGCTGCGGGCGGGAGACTGCGAACTGGCCCTGGCCGGCGGCGTCGCGGTGATGGCGACCCCCGACCCGTTCGTGGCGTTCAGCCGCCAGCGCGCCCTGTCGGCGGACGGCCGCTGCAAGGCGTTCGGCGCCGGCGCGGACGGCACCGGCTGGTCCGAGGGCGTCGGCGTGCTGCTGTTGGAGCGGCTGTCGGACGCCCGGCGCAACGGCCACCGGGTACTGGCGGTGGTGCGGGGCTCGGCCACCAACCAGGACGGCGCGAGCAACGGCCTCACGGCGCCCAACGGCCTCGCCCAGCAGCGGGTGATCCGCGCGGCGCTGACGGACGCCGGCCTCACGGCGTCCGAGGTGGACGCCGTGGAGGCGCACGGCACCGGCACCACCCTCGGGGACCCGATCGAGGCCCAAGCGCTGCTGGCGACCTACGGCCAGGACCGACCCGCGGAACGGCCGCTGTGGCTCGGCTCGTTGAAGTCCAACATCGGTCACACCTCAGCCGCGGCCGGAGTCGGCGGCGTCATCAAGATGGTGCTGGCCCTCCAGCACGGTGAACTGCCGCGGACCCTGCACGCCGACCTGCCGACCCCGATGGTGGACTGGTCGACGGGGGCCGTGGAACTGCTGACCGAACCGCGCGCCTGGGACGACACGGGCCGTCCGCGCCGGGCCGGGGTGTCCGCCTTCGGCGTCAGCGGCACCAATGCGCACCTGATCCTGGAGCAGGCACCGACGACGGACGCCGCCCCCGCCGAGCCCCCCGCCCGACCCGGGCCCCTGCCCTGGGTGTTGTCGGGACGGACCGAGGAGGCGCTGCGGGAGCAGGCCACCCGACTGCTGGCACACCTGAGCGCCTCCCCCGGGCAGGGGCTCGGCGCACTGGGACACGCCCTCGCCACCACCCGCACGGCCTTCGAGCACCGGGCCGTGCTCGTGGGCGAGGACCCGGCCGCGATGAGCGAGGGCCTGAGGGCGTTGGTCGAGGGGGGCGCGGTGCCCCATGTGGTGCGGGGCGACGGCGTGTCGACCGGGCGTACGGTGTTGGTGTTTCCGGGTCAGGGCTCGCAGTGGGTGGGGATGGCCGCCGGGTTGCTGGGCGAGTCGGAGGCGTTCGCGCGGCGGATGGCCGAGTGCGAGCGGGCGTTGGCGCCGCACGTCGACTGGACGTTGACGGAGGTGCTGCGCACGTCCGCCCCGTTGGACGAGGTGGACGTGGTGCAGCCGGTGCTGTGGGCGGTGATGGTGTCCCTGGCGGAGGTGTGGCGTTCCCACGGTGTGGCGGTGGACGGCGTGGTGGGGCACTCGCAGGGCGAGGTGGCGGCGGCGTGCGCGGCGGGTGGTCTCTCCTTGGAGGACGGGGCTCGCGTGGTGGCCCTGCGTAGTCGGGCGGTGCGGGTGCTGTCGGGGCGGGGCCGGATGGCCTCGGTGCCGCTGCCCTCGGAACGCGTACGGGAGCGGATCGCCTCCTGGGACGGCCGACTGTCGGTGGCGGCGGTGAACGGTCCCGCGGCGACCGTGGTCTCGGGTGACGCGGACGCGGTCGCCGAACTGGTCGAGCAACTCGTCCGGGAGGAGGTCCGGGCACGCCGGATCGAGGTGGACTACGCGTCCCACTGCGCACACGTCGAGGAGATCCGGGAGCGGCTCCTCGACGAACTGGACGGCATCACGCCCCGTTCCGGTTCGCTGCCGTTCTACTCCACGGTCACCGGCGGCTGGCTGGACACGGCGTCCTTGGACGCCGACTACTGGTACCGCAACCTTCGCGGGACGGTGCGGTTCGAGGAAGCCACCCGGGGCCTGCTGGAGGAGGGCTTCCGGTTCTTCGTCGAGGCCAGCCCGCACCCGGTGCTCGGCTTCGGCGTCCAGCAGACCGCGGAGGCGATGGACACCGCCGACTCGGCGCAGGGACCGGCGGTCGCCCTGGGCACCCTGCGGCGCGGCGAGGGCGGCCTCGACCGCTTCCTGCTCTCGTTGGGCGAGGCCCACGCCGGCGGTCTGTCACCCGACTGGAACCTCCTCTTCGCCGGACACCGCTCGGACGACGTCCGGCTGCCGACCTACCCCTTCCAACGCCGCACCTACTGGCTGGAGGACACCGACCCGACACCGGGCGACGGCACCGGACCGTCCCCGGAGGGCGAGGACCTCTGGGAGGCCCTCGGCAGCGGTGACCTGGACCGCTTCACGGCGACGCTCGGGGTGGCCCCCGAGGACCCGCTGGCCGTGGTGCTCCCCGCACTCGCCCACTGGCGCACCGAGCGCCAGGAGCGGTCGGCGGGGGAGTCCTGGCGCTACCGGGTCGCCTGGCGTGCCCTGCCCGAAGGCCCCCCGGCCCCGCTGACGGGCCACTGGCTCGTCCTGTCGTCGGCCGGACAGCCCGCGGAGCGGGCGCACCGGTCGGCCGAAACCGTCCGTGCCCTGGAACGCGCCGGCGCCGCCGTGGTGCACGTGGAGCTCACCGAGGACCACTCCCGCCGCGCGGCGCTGGCCGCGCGGCTCGGCGCGGCCCTGGAGCCGCTGACCGGCCCGGTCGCCGGGGTGCTGTCGCTGCTGGGCCTCGACGAACGCACGCACCCCGGGCATCCGACCGTCCCGCTCGGGACCGCGCTGAACCTGGCCCTGGTGCAGTCCCTCGGCGACGTCGGGGTGGACGCGCCCCTGTGGTGGGCGACCCGGGGCGCGGTCTCGGTCGGGGACGCGGACGGCCCGGTCAGCGCCGCGCAGAACCTCCTCTGGGGCCTCGGCCGGGTGGCCGCGCTGGAGTACCCGCAGCGCTGGGGCGGCCTGGTCGACCTCCCGGAGACCCTGGACGGGGACACCGCCCCCCGCCTGTGCCGGGTGCTGGCCGGCGGAGCCGGACCCGAGGACCAGGTGGCCGTGCGGGCCACCGCCTGCCACGGCCGACGTCTGGTCAGGTCCCCCCTCGGCGACGCCGTCCCGCGGCGCGCCTGGCGCCCCGGCGGAACCGTCCTGATCACCGGCGGGACCGGCGGGATCGGCGCGCAGATCGCCCGTTGGCTGGCCCGGCGCGGAGCCGAGCACCTGGTCCTGATCAGCCGTCGCGGAGCCGACGCCCCCGGTGCCCCGGAACTCTCCGACGAACTGGCCGCGCTCGGCGCCCGGGTCACCCTGTCCTCCTGCGACGTGGCCGACCTGGACGCCCTGCGCGACCTGAAGGACGGTCTGGAACGGGACGGCGAGCGGATCGGCACCGTCTTCCACGCCGCCGGCGCCGGACTCCTGGTGCCCCTGCCCACGACCGACCTGGACGAGTTCGCCGACACCCTCTACGCCAAGGTCGGCGGGGCCAGGAACCTGGACCTGCTCTTCGACCGCGACACGCTCGACGCGTTCGTGCTGTTCTCCTCCATCTCGGGGGTGTGGGGCAGCGCCGACCACGGCGCCTACGCCGCCGCCAACGCCTATCTCGACGGCCTCGCCGAGAACCGCAGGAGCCGCGGGCTGGCCGCGACCTCCGTGGTGTGGGGCATCTGGAACCCCGAGGACGGGGTCGGCATGGCCGCCGCCCTGGTGGAGGAGACCCTGCGCGGTCACGGCGTCCTGTTCATGCCGCCCGCGGTGGCGATCACCGGGCTCCAGCAGGTGCTGGACCACGACGAGACGGTGGTCCTGGTCGCCGACATCGACTGGGACCGCTTCGCCGCGGTGTTCACCTCGGCCCGCCCCAGCCCGCTCATCGCCGAACTGCCCGAGGTGCGCCGGGCCCTGGCCGCCGACCAGGGCGCCGGCCCCGAAGGGGCGCCCTCGGCCCTGGCCGACCGACTGCGCCCGCTCCCGGCCGCCGAACGGACCCGGGTGCTGGTCGAGCTGGTGCGCACCCAGGCGGCGGCCGTCCTCGGCCACGGCTCGTCGGACGACGTCATCTCCGGCCGCGCCTTCCGCGACCTCGGCTTCGACTCGCTGACCGCCGTCGACCTGCGCAACCGGCTCAACGCCGCCACCGGGCTGCGACTCCCGGTCACCGTGGTCTTCGACCACTCCTCGGCCTCCGCGCTCGCCCGTCACCTGGAGACCGGGCTGCTGGGAGCGACCGAGGAGGAACCCGCCCCCGCCCCGCCGCCGGTTCCGGCCACCTCCGCGGACGACGACCCGATCGTGATCGTGGCCATGAGTTGCCGCTACCCCGGGGGCGTGCGCAGCCCCGAAGACCTGTGGAGCCTGGTCGCGGACGGCCGGGACGCCGTCTCCGAACTGCCGTCCGACCGGGGCTGGGACCTGGACGGCCTCTACGACGCGGATCCCGACCGGCCCGGCAAGAGCTACACGGCCGCGGGCGGCTTCGTCCACGACGCCGGCCTGTTCGACCCGGGGTTCTTCGGGATCTCGCCGCGCGAGGCGCTGGCGATGGACCCCCAGCAGCGACTGCTGCTGGAAACCTCCTGGGAGGCCATCGAACGCGCGGGCATCGACCCGGCGTCCCTGCACTCCACCGCGACCGGAGTCTTCGCCGGCGCGTCCTACCAGGGCTACGGCGGCACCCTGCGCGACGTCCCCGACGAACTGGAGGGCCTGCTCATCGCGGGCATCTCCACCAGCGTCCTGTCCGGGCGGGTCGCCTACCACCTGGGCCTGCGCGGGCCCGCGGTGACCGTCGACACGGCGTGCTCCTCGTCGCTGGTGGCGGTGCACCTGGCGGCCCAGTCGCTGCGCTCGGGCGAGTGCACCCTGGCCCTCGCCGGCGGCGCCACGGTCATCGGCACCCCCCTGTCCTTCACCGGGTTCAGCCGGCAGCGGGGGCTCGCCGAGGACGGGCGCTGCAAGTCCTTCGCCGCCGCGGCGGACGGCTTCGGCATGGCGGAGGGCGTGGGGCTGCTGCTCCTGGAACGCCTCTCGGACGCGCGGCGCAACGGGCACCCGGTGCTGGCCGTGCTCCGCGGCTCGGCGATCAACCAGGACGGCGCCAGCAACGGCCTGACCGCGCCCAGCGGCCTGGCCCAACAACGGGCGATCCGCGGCGCCCTGGCCAACGCCCGGCTGACGGCCGCCGACGTGGACGCGGTGGAGGCGCACGGCACCGGCACCCGACTGGGCGACCCGATCGAGGCCGACGCGCTGCTGGCCACCTACGGCCGGGACCGGCCCGGGGACCGGCCACTGTGGTTGGGGTCGCTGAAGTCCAACATCGGCCACACCCAGGCCGCCGCCGGCGTCGGCGGCATCATCAAGATGGTGCTGGCGATGGAGCAAGGGATGCTGCCGCGGACCCTGCACGTCGACCGGCCGTCCCCGGCCGTCGACTGGACCGCGGGTGCCGTCTGCCTGCTGACCGAGGCCACCCCGTGGCCGGAGACCGACCGCCCGCGCCGGGCCGGCGTCTCCTCCTTCGGCCTCAGCGGCACCAACGCCCACGTCATCGTCGAACAACCCCCCGCCCTCCCGGCGGAACCCACCGCGCCGGACGCGCCCGGGGTGCCCGCCCTCGTCCCGTGGGTCCTGTCCGGGCGCACCCCCGAAGCACTGGAGGACCAGGCGGCACGGCTGCACGCCCACCTCACCGGGAGCCCGGAGACCTCCCCCGTCGACATCGGCTACTCGCTGGCGACCACCCGGACCGGGTTCGAGCACCGTGCCGCCGTCGTCGGCGGGGACCGCACGGCCCTGCTGCGCGGTCTGGCGGCACTCGGCGCGGGGCGCCAGGACCCCGCCGTGGTGCGCGTCGGCGTGGCCCGGTCGACGAGGACGGTGTTCGTCTTCCCCGGCCAGGGCGCCGAATGGGTCGGGATGGCGCGGGAATCGCTCGCCGTTCCGGTCTTCGCGGAGCGCATCGCCGCCTGCGAGCGGGCTCTCGCCCCGCACCTGGAGTGGTCGTTGACGGCGGTCCTGCGGGACGAGCCGGACGCGCCCCCCTTGGACCGGGTGGACGTGGTGCAGCCGGTGCTGTTCGCGGTGATGGTGGCGCTGGCGGAGGTGTGGCGCTCCTACGGGGTGGTGCCGGACGCGGTGGTGGGCCACTCGCAGGGGGAGATCGCCGCGGCCTGTGTGGCGGGGGCGCTCTCCCTGGAGGACGCGGCGCGGATCGTGGCGCTGCGGAGCCGGGCGCTGTCGGCGTTGACCGGCCGGGGCGGAATGCTCTTCGTGCCGCGGGCGGTCGACGCGGTCCGGGAGGAACTGGAGCCCTGGGGCGGGGTGTTGAGTGTCGCCGCGGTGAACGGGCCGGCCTCGGTGACGGTTTCCGGTGATCCGGAGGCCCTGGCGGAACTGGGCGAACGGTACGCCGCGGCCGGGGTGTTGACCTGGCCGGTGCCAGGGGTGGACTTCGCCGCGCACTCGGTGCAGGTGGAGGAGATCGAGGAGGAGCTGCGCACCGTGCTCGCGGGGATCGTGCCGCGGGCGTCCGGGGTGCCGTTCTACTCCACGGTCACCGGCGGGCCGGTGGAGACGGCGGAGTTGGACGGCGACTACTGGTACCGGAACCTGCGGCGGCCGGTGGAGTTCGGACGGACGGTCGAGGCGCTGATCGCCGACGGCCACCACACCTTCGTCGAATGCAGCACCCACCCCACGCTCGCGGTCTGGCTGCAACAGGCCCTGGAGGCAGCCGACGTCGTCGGCGGAGCCGTCGTCGAAACCCTGCGCCGCGACGAGGGCGGCCCCGAGCGGCTGCTCGCCTCGCTGGCCACGCTCCAGGTGCACGGGACCGCCGTGGACTGGGAGGCCGTCTTCGCCGGATCCGGCGCCCGCAAGCAACCCCTGCCCACCTACCCCTTCCAACAGCAGCGGTACTGGCTGGACACGGCCGCCCCGGGGCGTTCCACCGACGTCCTCACCGGCTCCGACCCGGCCGAAGCCGGGTTCTGGAACGCGATCGACCGCGGTGACCTGGACGCCCTCGCCGCCACCCTGCGCGTCGAGGACGGTGAGCTGCGCGCCTCCCTCGCCTCCCTCGTCCCCACCCTGTCGGACTGGCTGCGCGCACGACGTGCCAGCGGCACCGCCGACGGCTGGCGCTACCGGGTGGCCTGGAAGCCCCTGCCGACCACCGGGCGACCCCGGCTCTCCGGAAGCTGGTTGGTCGTGGCCGGTACCGCTGCCGACCCCGCCGTCGCGTTCGCCCTCGACGCCCTGCGCGCACACGGCGCCGCACCGGTCCTGGTCGAGGCGGGCCCGTCCGCCGCCGACCGGACCCACCTCGCCGACCTGCTGCGGGCCGCCCAGGACGCCGACCGGGCGCCGGCCGGAGTGCTGTCCCTGCTCGCCCTGGCCGAGGAACCCCACGGCGAGGGCTCGGCGCTCCCGCTCGGGCTGGTGCAGACGGTCGCCCTGCTCCAGGCGCTGGGCGACCTCGGCGCCGACGCCCCCCTGTGGTGCGCCACCCGGGGCGCGGTCTCGATCGGCCGCTCCGACCGCACCGGCAGCCCCGTGCAGGCGCTGGTGTGGGGCCTCGGCGGCGTCGCCGGGGTCGAGTACCCGCAGCGCTGGGGCGGACTGGTCGACCTTCCGCAGCAACTCGACGACCGGGCCGCGGCCCGACTGGCCGTGGTGCTGGCGGGGCTGGACCACGAGGACCAGGTGGCGGTGCGCGCCTCCGGCGTCTTCGGCCGCCGGCTCGCCCGCGCCGGACTCGGCGAGGCGACCCCGGTCCGCCGCTGGACGCCCGAGGGCACTGTCCTGATCACTGGTGGAACCGGCGGCCTCGGAGCCCAGATGGCCCGCTGGCTCGCCCGGGAGGGCTCCGCGCACCTGCTGCTGACCAGCCGTCGCGGAGCTGCGACACCCGGCGCGGAAGCCCTGCTCGCGGAGGTGCGCGGGCTCGGCGCCGAGGTCACCGTGGCGTCCTGCGACGTCGCCGACCGGGACGCGCTGGCCCAGCTGCTGGCCACGATCCCGGCCGAACGCCCGCTGCGCGCCGTCCTGCACGCGGCGGGGGTCCTGGACGACGGAGTGATCGACTCGATCACGCCCGAGCGCGCGGCCGGGGTACTGCGTCCCAAGCTCGACGCCGCCCGCAACCTCGACGCGCTCACCCGGGCGCACGACCTGACGGCCTTCGTCCTCTTCTCCTCGCTGGCCGGGACGCTCGGCGGCACCGGCCAGGGCAGCTACGCCGCCGCCAACGCCTACCTCGACGCCCTGGCCCGGCAGCGCCGTGACCTCGGGCTGCCGGCCACCTCGGTGGCCTGGGGCCTGTGGGGCGGCGACAGCCTCGCCTCGGGGGCGGTCGGCGAACGGCTGGTCCGCAACGGTCTGCCGGCCATGGCCCCCGAATCGGCGACGGCCGCACTGCAACAGGCCCTCGACCACGACGACACGGCGGTGCTGGTCGCCGACTTCGCCTGGGAACGCTTCACCCGGGCGTTCACCGCGCTCCGGCCCAGCCCCGCCATCGGCGACCTGCCGGAGGTGCGGCAGGTGCTCGCGGCGGGGCGGCCCGCCCCCGGGACGGACGACGCCACCGGCTCGCCGCTGCTGCGGCTGGCCGGGCTGCCCCCGGAGGAACGGGACCAGGCCCTGCTGGAACTGGTCCGCACGGAGGTCGCCGCCGTCCTCGGCCACCCCGGACCCGAGGCGGTGGAACCCGACCGGGCGTTCAAGGACATCGGCTTCGACTCGCTGACCGCCGTCGACCTGCGCAACCGGCTCGCCGAGGCCACCGGACTGCGCCTGTCGGTGACCCTCGCCTTCGACTACCCGACGGCGACGGTGCTGGCCGGCCATCTGCGCACCGAACTGCTGGGCGCCGCCGAGGCGCTGCCCGCCGCCCCGCGGCGGGCAGCCGCACCGGCGGCGGAACCGGACGACGAGACGATCGCCGTCGTCGCCATGAGCTGCCGCTACCCCGGAGGCGTCGCCACCCCCGAGGACCTGTGGGAACTCGTCACAGGCGGCCAGGACGCCATCTCCGGCTTCCCCACCGGACGCGGCTGGGACCTGGAGGGCCTCTACGACCCCGACCCCGACCGGGTCGGCAGCACCTACGCGCGGGAGGGCGGCTTCCTCCACGAGGCCGACCGCTTCGACCCGGCCTTCTTCGGGATCTCCCCGCGCGAGGCGCTGACCATCGACCCGCAGCAGCGGCTGCTGCTCGAACTCTCCTGGGAGGCGTTCGAAAGGGCCGGCATCGACCCGCTCTCCCTCAAGGGCAGCCGCAGCGGCGTCTTCGTCGGGTGCAGCCACCACGACTACGGCTCACGGGTCGCCCGGCCCTCCGAAGAGACCGAGGGCTACCTCGGCATCGGCAGCGCGGGCAGCGTGGCGTCCGGACGGATCTCCTACACCCTCGGGTTGGAAGGACCCGCGGTCACCGTGGACACGGCGTGCTCCTCGTCGCTGGTCGCGGTGCACCTGGCGGCCCAGTCGCTCCGGGCGGGGGAGTGCTCGCTCGCCCTCGCCGGCGGGGTCACCGTGATGTCGACGCCCGGGGCGTTCGTGGAGTTCAGCCGGCAACGGGTGCTCGCCGAGAACGGGCGCTGCAAGCCCTTCGCCGCCGCCGCGGACGGCACCTCCTGGGCCGAGGGCGCCGGGCTGCTGGTCCTGGAACGACTCTCCGACGCCCGCCGCAACGGGCACCCGGTGCTCGCCCTGGTACGGGGCTCGGCGGTCAACCAGGACGGTGCCAGCAACGGACTGACCGCCCCCAACGGCCCCTCGCAGCAGCGGGTGATCCGGGCCGCGCTCGACCACGCCGGGCTGGCCGCCTCCGAGGTGGACGCGGTGGAGGCGCACGGCACCGGGACCAGGTTGGGCGACCCGATCGAGGCGCAGGCCCTGCTGGCGACCTACGGCCGGGAACGGGCGGCGGACCGGCCGCTGTGGCTGGGTTCGCTCAAGTCGAACATCGGGCACAGCCAGGCCGCCGCCGGGGTGGCCGGGATCATCAAGATGGTGCAGGCGATGCGGCACGGGGCACTGCCCCGCACCCTGCACGTCGACGCGCCGACCCCCTTCGTGGACTGGTCGGCCGGCACGGTCCGGCTGCTCACCGAGGACACCCCGTGGCCGGAGACCGGCCGCCCCCGCAGGGCCGCGGTCTCCTCGTTCGGGGTCAGCGGCACCAACGCCCACACCATCCTGGAACAGCCCACCGACCCCGTCCCCGCCCCCGACGCCCCGCCTTCGACGGCCCCCCCGCTGCCCTGGCTGCTCTCCGCGCGGAGCGCGGCCGCGCTCCGCGCGCAGGCCGGGCGGCTGCTCCGGCACCTGGAGCGCGACCCCCGGCTCCGCGTCGAGGACCTGGGCCGCACCCTGGCGCTCAACCGCAGCGCCTTCGAACACCGCGCCGCCCTCACCGGCACCGACCGCGAAGCCCTGCTGCGCGGGCTGACCGCCCTCAGCACGGCCGAGCCGGCGGCGGACCTGGTCCGCGGCGTCACCGACACCGCCGGCAAGACCGCCTTCCTCTTCCCCGGCCAGGGCAGCCAGCGGCCCGGCATGGGCGCCGAACTGTACGCCCGTTTCCCGGTCTTCGCCGACGCCTTCGACACCGTGTGCGCCGCACTCGACCCGCTGTTGGACCGTCCGCTGCGCGAAGTGGTCGATGCCGCCCCCGGCACCCCCGACCACGGTCTGCTGGACCGCACCGGCTACACCCAGCCCGCCCTGTTCGCCCTCGGCGTCGCCCTGTTCCGGCTGGTCGAACACTGGGGCGTACGCCCCGACTACCTGCTCGGCCACTCGGTCGGCGAACTGGCCGCCGCCCACGTCGCCGGAGTGCTCTCGCTGCCCGACGCCGCCGCCCTGGTGGCCGCACGGGCCCGGCTGATGCAGGCACTGCCGGCGGGCGGCGCGATGGTCGCCCTCACCGCCCCGGAAGAGGACGTGCTGCCGCTGCTGGCGGGCCGGGAGGACACCGTCGGCCTGGCCGCCGTCAACGGGCCCGCCTCGACCGTGATCTCCGGCGAGGACACGGCGGTCACCGAACTCGCCGCCGAACTCGCCGCGCTCGGGCACAAGACCCGGCGACTGAAGGTCAGCCACGCCTTCCACTCGCCCCTGATGGAACCGGTCCTGGACGAACTGCGGAAGGTCGCCGCGCAGATCGATGCGGGCGAGGCCACCATCCCGATCGTCTCCGACCTCACCGGGGAGCCGGCCACCACCGAACAGCTCGGCTCCCCGGACCACTGGGCCGAGCACGTGCGCGCGACGATCCGGTTCCAGGACGGGATGCGCCACCTGGAACGCGAGGGCGTCACCGCCTTCCTGGAGCTCGGCCCGGACGGCGCGCTCAGCACCATGGGACAGGACTGCCTCACCGGCGACTCCGACCGCGCCGTGCTGATTCCGTTGCTGCGCCGGGACCGCCCCGAGGTCGCCACCGCCACCACCGCCCTGGCCCGGCTGCACGTGCACGGCGTCCCGGTGGACTGGCAGGCCGTCCACACCGAGGGCGCGGCGACCCCCACCGACCTGCCGACCTATCCCTTCCAACGCCGCAGCTACTGGCTGGAGGGCAACTCCGCCGGAGCGGACCTCCCCTCGGCCGGACTGCTGACGGTCGATCACCCGCTGCTCGGCGCCGGCTCCGAACTGGCCGACTCGGACGGCTTCCTGTTCACCGGCCGGATCTCCCTGCGCAGCCACCCGTGGCTCGCCGACCACGGAGTCTTCGAGGGCGTGCTGTTCCCGGCCACCGCCTTCCTCGAACTCGCCGTGCGCGCGGGTGACCAGGTCGGCTGCGAGCGGGTCGAGGAACTCACCCTGGAGGCACCGCTGCTGCTGCCCGCCGGCACGGCGGTGGCCCTGCAACTCACGGTCGGCGCCCCCGACGGCTCCGGAGTCCGCCCGCTGAGCATCCACGCCAGGCCGGAGGGCTCCGACACCGACACGCCGTGGACCCGGCACGCCAGCGGACTGCTCGCCCCGGACGACGAGCCGGCCGGGGACGACCCCACGCACCCCGCGCCCTGGCCGCCGGCCGGAGCCGTCCCCCTCGACGTGGAGGGGCTCTACCAGCGCTTCGCCGAGGGCGGATTCGCCTACGGTCCCGCGTTCCAGGGCCTGCGGGCCGCCTGGCGGCTCGGCGAGGAGGTCTTCGCCACCGCGAGCCTGCCCCCGCAACAGCAGGCCGACGCCGCCGGCTTCGGCCTGCACCCCGCCCTGCTGGACGCCGCCCTGCACGCCCTGGTCTTCGACGTGCTGCAAGGACCGGAGAAGGGCTGGCTCCCGTTCTCCTGGAACGGGGTGCGGCTGCACGCCGCGGGCGCGTCCGAACTCCGGCTGCGGCTGACCCCGACCGGCGGCAACGCCGTCGAGGTGGTGGCGACCGACGACACCGGACGACCCGTGGTCTCGGCCCGGTCCCTGGTGCTCCGTCCCGTCTCGGCCGACCAGTTCAAGGCCGCGCAGCACGGACACCACGAGGAACTGTTCCGCCCCGGGTGGCAGCCCCTGCCCGCGGGCGCCGGCACCGCCGACGCCCTCCCCGGCCCGGAGTCCTGGACGGTACTGGGCACCCGGTCGCCCTGGTGGTGCGGATCCCCGCCGTTCCCGGGCCGGACGGTGCCCGACCTCGCGGCACTGGGCGAACTGATCGACGGGGGCACCCCGCCGCCCCCGCTGGTGTGGGCCGCCTGCCCGACCGTGGCGGGCCCGTCGGACGACCTCCGAGCGGCGGTGCACCGCGAGGTCGGCGCGGTCCTCGGCCTGCTGCGCGACTGGCTCGCGGACGAGCGCCTCACCGGATCCCGGCTGGTGCTGGTGACCTCGGGCGCGGTGCCCCTGCCCGACGACCAGGACGCCCCGGACCCGGTCCGGGCGGCCGTGTGGGGGCTGGTCCGCTCGGCGCAGACCGAGAACCCCGACCGTTTCGTCCTGCTCGACACGGACGCCCACGAAGCCTCGCCCGCGGCCCTCGCCCGGGCCCTCGCCTCCGGTGAGCCCCAACTGGCGGTCCGCGCCGGGAACGTGCACGTCGCCCGACTGGCCCGGGTACCGCTCTCCACCCCCGAACGCAGGCCCGGCTGGGACCCCGGGGGAACCGTCCTGATCACCGGCGGCACCGGCGCCATCGGCGCCCACGTGGCCCGCCACCTGGTCGCCGAGCACGGCGTCCGCCACCTGCTGCTGACCAGCCGCAACGGGCCCGCCGCCGAAGGGGCGACGGAACTCCACGCGGAACTCACCGCAGCGGGCGCCCACGTCGAGGTCGTCGCCTGTGACGCCGCCGACCGGGACGCCCTCGCGGCCCTGCTGGCCGGACTGCCGACGGAACACCCCCTGACCGGGGTGGTGCACGCCGCGGGCGTACTGGCGGACGGCGTGGTCGCCGACATGACCCCCGACCGACTCGACCCGGTGCTGCGCCCCAAGGTGGACGCCGCGGTCAACCTGCACGAACTGACCGCGGACCTGGACCTCACCGAGTTCGTCCTGTTCTCCTCCATCGCGGGCGTCTTCGGCGGCATGGGCCAGGGCAACTACGCCGCGGCCAACGCCTTCCTGGACGCACTGGCCCACCGCCGCCGGGCCGAGGGCCTGGCCGGACGCTCCCTCGCCTGGGGGCTGTGGGCCAACCGGACCGGGATGACCGGCGGCCTCACCGAGGCTGACCTGAAACGGATCGCCCGGGGCGGCATCGTCGCCTTCACCCCCGCCGAGGGACTGGCCCTGTTCGACGCGGCCGGGGAACTCGACGAGACCGTCGTCCTGCCGCTGCGGCTGGACACCGCCGCGGTGCGGGACCAGGCCGCCTCCGGCGGCGTCCCGGCGCTGCTGCGCGGCCTGGTGCGCCCCGCCCCCCGGCGCGGCACCGCGGGCCGCGCCACCGACAGCGGCCCCGACCGGCCGGATGCGCTCAAGCAACGGCTCGGCACCCTCAACGGTCCGCAGCGCGAGCGGGTGCTGCTCGACCTGGTCCGCTCGCACGCCGCGATGGTGCTCGGCCACAGCGGCCCCGCCGCGGTCGAACCGGGGCGCGGGCTGCTGGAGATCGGCTTCGACTCGCTGACCGCGGTGGAACTGCGCAACCGGCTGCGCGCCGCCACCGGCCTCCCCCTCCCGGCGACCCTGCTCTTCGACCATCCGACCCCGGCCGCGATCGCCGGGCACCTGACCACCGAACTGACCCCCGAACCCGGGCCCGCCCCGGTGCCGGCACTGGCCGAACTGGACCGACTGGAACGCGCCCTCGACGACGGAGTCGACGACGACGCGGCCCGAGAACGGCTCGCCGTCCGACTCCAGGAACTCCTGGGGCGCCTCCACCCCGCGGCCGCCGACGCGACCGGCGACGGGATCGAGGACCGCATGGACGGTGCGACCGACGACGAGATCTTCGACTTCATCGACAACGAACTCGGCATGGCATGACGACGAGGCGCGCGAACCGAGGTGACGAGGCAATGGGGAACGACGACAGGCTGAGGGACTACCTCAAGCGGGTGACGGCCGACCTGCACCGGACCCGGCAGCGCCTGACCGAGACCGAGACGGCGGCCCGCGAACCGATCGCCGTCGTCGCCATGAGCTGCCGGTACCCGGGCGGCGTGCGGACGCCGGAGGACCTGTGGCGGCTGGTCGCCACCGGCACCGACGCGATCACCGGCTTCCCCGACGACCGCGGATGGGACCTGGACCACCTCGACGACCCGCAGCAGCTGCGCAGCGGCACCAGCTACGCCGCGCGGGGCGGCTTCCTCGACGACGTGCAGGGGTTCGACCCCGGCTTCTTCGGGATCTCGCCGCGCGAGGCCCTGGCGATGGACCCCCAGCAGCGGCTGCTGCTGGAGACCACCTGGGAGGCGTTCGAACGCGCCGGCATCGACCCGGCGTCCCTCCGGGGGAGCCGGACCGGGATCTTCGCCGGAGTGATGTACCAGGACTACGCGGTGCGGTTGCGCCGGGTCCCCGACGACGTGGCCGGCTACCTCGGCAACGGCAGTTCCGACAGCGTCGCCTCGGGCCGCATCGCCTACACCTTCGGCCTGGAGGGCCCGGCGGTCAGCGTCGACACCGCCTGCTCCTCCTCCCTGGTCGCCATCCACCTCGCCGCCCAGGCCCTGCGGCAGGGCGACTGCACGCTGGCCCTGGCCGGCGGCGCGATGGTGATGTCGACGCCGGTCCCGTTCGTGGAGATGAGCCGACAGGGCGGCCTGGCCAGGGACGGCCGCTGCAAGTCATTCGCCGCCGCCGCGGACGGCACCGGCTGGGGCGAGGGCGTGGGCGTGCTGCTGCTGGAGCGGCTCTCCGACGCCCGCCGGCACGGGCACCCCGTACTCGCCCTGATCCGCGGCACCGCCGTCAACCAGGACGGCGCCAGCAGCAGGCTCACCGCGCCCAACGGCCCCGCCCAGCAACGGGTGATCCGTCAGGCACTGGCCAACGCCGGGCTCGCCCCCACCGAGGTGGACGTGGTGGAGGCGCACGGCACCGGCACCCCGCTCGGCGACCCGATCGAGGCACAGGCCCTGCTCGCCACCTACGGCCGGGAACGGCCCGCCGACCGACCGCTGCTGCTCGGCTCCTTGAAGTCCAACATCGGCCACACCCAGGCCGCCGCCGGCGTCGGCGGCGTCATCAAGGCCGTCATGGCCATGCAGCACGGCACCGTCCCGCCGACCCTGCACGCCCAGGACCCGTCCCCGCAGATCGACTGGGCCTCGGGCGCGGTGCGCCTGGTCACCGCGAGCACCCCGTGGCCGGACACCGGACGACCCCGCAGGGCGGCGGTGTCCTCGTTCGGCGTCAGCGGAACCAACGGACACGTCGTCCTCGAACAGGCCGACGCCCCGACCGGGCCGGCGGACGACCCGGCCGCGGAAGCACCGGACGCCGAAGCCGGCACCGGACACCCCGTCCTGCCCTGGGTGCTCTCCGGCCGTACCGCCGGGGCGCTGCGCGCCCAGGCCGAACGGCTCCGGGCCCACCTGGACGCCCGCCCCGGATGGCGGCCGGCCGAGGTCGGGCACGCCCTCGCGACCACCCGCGCCTCGCACGAACACCGGGCGGTGCTGATCGGCACCGACCCGGACGGCTTCCGCCGGGCACTCGACACCCTGGCCGCGGACGACACCGCCCCCTGCCTGGTGCGCGGCACGGCCGGAGCGGGCGGCGAAGTCGCCATGGTGTTCCCCGGACAGGGGTCCCAGTGGGCCGGGATGGCGGTGGAACTCCTGGACTCCGCACCGGTCTTCGCGGCCCGCGTGGCGGAGTGCGAGCGCGCCCTCGCCCCCTTCGTCGACTGGTCGTTGGAAGCCGTCCTGCGCGGCGAGCCCGGAACCCCGCCCCCCGAGCGGGTGGACGTGGTCCAGCCGGTGCTCTGGGCGGTCATGGTCTCCCTCGCCGAACTGTGGCGCTCCCACGGCGTCACCCCGGGCGCCGTCGTCGGCCACTCCCAGGGGGAGATTGCGGCGGCCTGCGTGGCGGGCGCCCTCTCGCTGGACGAGGCCGCACGGGTGGTCACCCTGCGCAGCCGGGCGATACGGGACCTGTCCGGCCGCGGCGGCATGGCCTCCGTGGCCCTGCCCGCCGACCGGGTCGCCGAGTGGCTCGCCCCTTGGACCGGCAGGCTCTCCGTCGCCGCGGTGAACGGCCCCGCCTCCACCGTGGTCTCCGGGGACGCCGACGCCCTGGAGGAGTTCCTCGCCCGGGCGACCGCCCGGGAGGTGCGCAACCGGCGCATCCCCGTCGACTACGCCTCCCACGGCGCCCACGTCGAGGACATCCGCACCGAACTGCTCGCACGGCTCGACGGGCTGAACCCGAGCGCATCCGGGATCCCGTTCTACTCCACGGTCACCGGCGGCCTCCTGACGGACACCTCCGTCCTGGACGCCGACTACTGGTACCGGAACCTGCGCGGCACCGTCCGGTTCGAACAGGCCACCCGCGCCCTGCTGGCGGACGGCTACCGGGTGCTGCTGGAGAGCAGCCCCCACCCGGTGCTCACCGTCGGCGCGCTGGAGACCGTCGAGGACGCCGGCGCCGACGCCACCGCCCACGGCACGCTGCGCCGCGGCGAAGGCGGACTCCACCGGTTCACCGAATCCCTCGCCGAACTCCACCTGCGCGGGGTCCCCTTGGACTGGGACGCCGTCTTCGCCGGGCGCCGTCCCGGGACGGTCGACCTGCCCACCTACCCGTTCCAACGGGAACGGTACTGGTTGGAGGACGGAGCCGAGCCCGCCGCCGACGTCACCGCCGCCGGCCTGGCACCCGCGGACCACCCGCTGCTGGGCGCGGTCGTGGTCCTCGCGGACGGCGACGGCCTCCTGCTCACCGGACGGCTGTCCACCCTGACCCACCCCTGGCTGGCCGACCACGCGGTCCGGGGCAGCGTGCTGCTCCCGGGAACCGCCTTCCTCGAACTCGCACTCCAGGCCGGAGCCCGTGTCGGCTGCCCCCGGGTCGAGGAGTTCACCCTCGAAGCACCCCTGCTGCTGGCCGGCTCCGGCGGGACGATGCTGCGGCTGACCGTGGGCGCCCCCGACCGGCACGGACGCCGCCCGCTGAGCCTGCACGCGCAGCCGGACGCACCGGCCGGCGAGGGCGGCGAGTGGGTCCGGCACGCCCGGGGCGTCCTGGCCGCCGAGGCCCCGACGACCGCCGCGGAGGACACCGGGCTGACCGCCTGGCCCCCGCCCGGGGCCGAACCCGTCGCCCTCGACGGGCTGTACGACCGCTTCGCCGAGGGCGGATTCGCCTACGGCCCCGCGTTCCAGGGCCTGCGCGCCGCCTGGCGGCGGGGCGAGGAGGTCTTCGCCGAAGCCGTCCTACCGGACGGGCCCGCACCGGCCGCCGACCGCTTCGGCCTGCACCCCGCGCTGCTGGACGCCGCCCTGCACGCCACCGGACTGCCCGGCGCCGCCGGCACCGAGGAACACCCCGGGGGACGGCTGCCGTTCTCCTGGAACGGGGTCACGCTGCACGCCACCGGCGCCGACGCGATCCGGGTCCGGCTCACCCCGGCGGGACCCGACGCGGTGACCCTCCAGGTCGCCGACCCGACCGGCCGCGCCGTGACCACGGTGGACTCGCTGGTGCTCCGGCCGGCCGCCGCCGAAGGGTTCGCCCCCGCCCGCGACGGTCGCCGCCACCACCGGGACCTGTACCGGGTGGAGTGGGTCCCGGCGCGTTCCACCGGCGCCGAAGCACCGGCCCGGCTCACCACCGACCTGGCCTCGCTGGTGGCCGAGGTGGACGCCGGTGCCCCGGTGCCCGAGACGGTGTTGCTGGCCTGCGCGGAGCAGGAGGACGACGGCGACCCGGCCGCGGCGGCCCGAACCTGCGTGCACCGGGCCCTCGCCGACGTGCAGACCTGGCTGGCCGACGACCGCTTCGCCGGATCCCGACTGGTCTTCCGCACCCGAGGCGCGGTCAGCGTCACCGGAGGAGACCTGCGGAACCCGGCACAGAGCGCCCTGTGGGGCCTGGTCCGCTCCGCACAGTCCGAGCACCCGGACCGCTTCGCCCTGCTCGACCTCGACCCGGCCGACGAGTCCGGGACCTCACCCGGCGTGGCGGCGGCCCTCGCCACACGGGAGGCCCAGTCGGCCGTGCGCGGCGACCAGGTCCACGTACCGCGTCTGGCCGGGGTTCCGAGCGACGCCCCCGGCCGGCCGACCGCACCCGCCCGACCCCTGGACCCGGACGGCACGGTCCTCGTCACCGGCGGCACCGGCCTGCTCGGCTCCCACGTCGCCCGCCGGCTCGCCGCCCGGCACGGCGTCCGACACCTGCTCCTGCTCTCCCGCAGCGGCCCGGCCGCCGAAGGCGCCGCACACCTGCGGACCGAACTCGCGGCCCTGGGCGCCGACGCCAGGATCGTCGCCTGCGACGCCGCCGACCGCACCGCCCTCGCCGCCGTGCTCGCCGACCTGCCGCCGGCGCACCCCCTGACCGCGGTGGTCCACACCGCGGGCGCCCTCGACGACGGCGTCGTCACGGCCCTCACCCCCGCACGGGTGGACGAGGTCCTGCGCCCCAAGGTCGACGCGGCCCTCCACCTGCACGAGCTGACCCGCGGACGGGACCTCGCCGGCTTCGTCCTCTTCTCCTCGGCCGCCGGCACCTTCGGCGGCCCCGGGCAGGCCAACTACGCCGCCGCCAACGCCTTCCTCGACGCCCTCGCCGAACAGCGCCGGGCCGCGGGACTGGCCGGCCAGTCCCTGGCCTGGACCCTGTGGGAGCAGGCCAGCGCACTGACCGGCCACCTGGACGACGCCGAGGTGCGACGCATCGCCCGCTCCGGGATGCAGCCGCTGGCCACCGAGCAGGGACTCGAACTCTTCGACACGGCCCTCACCGTGGACCGCGCCGTCCTGGTGCCGATGCGCCTGGACACCGCCGCCCTGCGCTCCGCAGCGGCGGCCGGGACGCTGCCGCCGCTGCTGCGCGGCCTCGTCCGGACACCACTGAGGCGGGCGGCGACGGCCACCGAGGCGACGGCTGACGAGGACGCCCTGCGCCGGCGCCTCGCCGACCTCGACGGCGCCGGACGGATGCGGATGCTGCTCGAACTCGTCCGCACCCGCACGGCCGCGGTCCTGGGCCACGCCTCCCCGGACGACCTGGACCCCGGGCGGGCCTTCCGCGAACTCGGCTTCGACTCGCTGGCCTCGGTGGAACTGCGGAACCGTCTGAACGCCGCCACCGGACTCCGGCTCCCGGCGAGCCTGGTGTTCGACTACCCGACGCCCACCGCACTGGCCGGCTTCCTGCTCGCCGGACTGACGGACGACCGCACCGACTCCGCCCCTTCCGCGGGCCCCGCGCCCCGGACCTCGGACGACGACCGGATCGCGATCGTCTCCATGGCCTGCCGCTTCCCCGGCGGGGTCCGCTCGCCCGAGGACCTCTGGCGGATGCTGGCCGAGGGCCGCGACGGCATCTCCGAGTTCCCCACGGACCGGGGCTGGGGACTGGACGCGCTCTACGACCCGGACCCCGACCGGCCCGGCACCTCCATCACCCGCCACGGCGGCTTCCTGCACGACGCCGCCGAGTTCGACGCGGAGTTCTTCGGGATCTCGCCGCGCGAGGCGTTGGCGATGGACCCCCAGCAGCGGCTGCTGCTGGAGACCACCTGGGAACTGTTCGAGCGCGCCGCCATCGATCCCTCGGAACTGCGCGGTGCTCCCGTGGGCACCTACGTCGGCCTGATGCAGCAGGACTACGCGGCACGCCTCCTGCCCTACATCCCGGAGGACGTCGAGGGATTCCTCGGCACCGGCAACTCCGGCAGCATCGTCTCCGGACGCCTGGCCTACTTCTTCGGGCTGGAGGGTCCCGCGGTCACCGTGGACACCGCCTGCTCCTCCTCGCTGGTGGCCCTGCACATGGCCGTGCGGGCACTGCGCTCGGGGGAGTGCTCCATGGCCCTGGCCGGCGGCGTCAACGTGATGTGCAGCCCCGAACTCTTCGTGGAGTTCAGCCGGCAGGGGGGCCTGGCTCCGGACGGCCGGTGCAAGTCCTTCGCCGGCGCCGCGGACGGCACCGGCTTCGGCGAGGGTGTGGGGTTGGTGTTGGTGGAGCGGTTGTCGGATGCGGTGCGTAGGGGGCATCCGGTGTTGGCGGTGGTGCGGGGTTCGGCGGTGAATCAGGACGGTGCGTCGAACGGGTTGACGGCGCCGAACGGTCCGTCGCAGCAGCGGGTGATCCGGGCGGCGTTGGCGGATGCCGGTCTTGCGGGGTCCGAGGTGGACGTGGTGGAGGCGCACGGCACCGGCACCACCCTCGGGGACCCGATCGAAGCGCAGGCGCTGTTGGCGACCTACGGTCAGGACCGCCCGGCGGAACGGCCTGTGCGGATCGGCTCGTTGAAGTCCAACATCGGCCACACCTCGGCGGCCGCCGGTGTGGGCGGCGTGATCAAGTCGGTGCTGGCCCTGCGGCACGGGGTCATGCCCAAGACCCTGCACGTCGACGGCCCGACCCCCCAGGTGGACTGGTCCGCCGGGGCGGCCGAGCTGCTCACCGAGGCCGTGCCGTGGCCGGAGACCGGTCGGCCGCGTCGGGCGGGCGTCTCGTCCTTCGGGGTGAGCGGCACCAACGCCCATGTCGTCCTGGAACAGCCGCCCGTGCGGGAACCGGTCGATCGGCCCGGCGCACCGGAGCACCTGCCCGTCACCGTGGCCTGGCCGCTGTCGGCACGGAGCCCCGAGGCGCTGCGAGCCCAGGCGGCGGCGCTGTCCGGCGCAGTGGGCGAGCGGCCGGACACGCCCCCGGGCGATGTGGCGTTCTCCCTGGCCACCGGCCGTGCCGTGCTGGGACACCGCGCGGTGGTGGTGGGCCAGGGCGACGAACTGGCGGCAAGGCTCGATGCCTTGGCGCGTGGTGTGGAGTCGGTGGGTGTGGTGTCGGGTGGTGGTGTGGTGTCGGGTCGTACGGTGTTGGTGTTTCCGGGTCAGGGTTCGCAGTGGGTGGGGATGGCTGCGGGGTTGTTGGGTGAGTCGGGGGTGTTTGCGGAGCGGTTGGGTGAGTGTGAGCGGGCGTTGGCGCCTTATGTGGGGTGGTCGTTGTCGGAGGTGTTGCGTTCGTCGGGTTCGTTGGTGGGGGTGGATGTGGTGCAGCCGGTGTTGTGGGGGGTGATGGTGGCGTTGGCGGAGGTGTGGCGGTCGTGTGGTGTGGTGGTGGATGGGGTGGTGGGTCATTCGCAGGGTGAGGTGGCGGCGGCGTGTGTGGCGGGTGGGTTGTCGTTGGAGGATGGTGCGCGGGTGGTGGCGTTGCGGAGTCGGTTGGTGGGGGGGTTGTCGGGTCGTGGGGGGATGGTGTCGGTGGCGTTGGGTGTGGGGGAGGTGGGGGAGCGGATTGCTGGTTGGGGTGGTGGGTTGTCGGTGGCGGCGGTGAATGGTCCGTTGTCGACGGTGGTGGCGGGTGATGTGGTGGCGGTTGAGGAGTTGGTGGAGGAGTTGGTGGGTGAGGGGGTGCGGGTGCGTCGGATTGAGGTGGATTATGCGTCGCATTCGGTGCATGTGGAGGAGGTTCGTGAGCGGTTGTTGGTTGAGTTGGATGGGATTGTGCCGCGTTCTGGTTCGGTGCCGTTCTTTTCGACGGTGACGGGTGGGTGGTTGGACACGGCGTCGTTGGATGCGGGGTATTGGTATCGGAATCTGCGGGAGACGGTGCGGTTCGAGGAGGCGACCCGGGCCCTGTTGGGGGAGGGTTTCCGGTTCTTCGTGGAGCCGAGTCCGCATCCGGTGTTGGCGGTGGCGGTGGGGGAGTCGGTCGAGGCGGCGGGGGTGGACGCGGCGGTGCTGGGGACGCTGCGTCGTGGTGAGGGGGGCATGGAACGGCTGTTGCTCTCCCTCGGTCAGGGGTATGTGCGGGGGTTGCCGGTCGACTGGTCGGGGATGTTCCCGGGAGGCCGGCGGGTCGAACTGCCCACCTACGCCTTCCAACACCGGCGCTACTGGCTCGACGTACCGACCACCAGTTGGGACGTCTTCTCCGCGGGCCTCGCCACCACCGGCCACCCGCTGCTCGGCGCCTCGATGGAAGCCGCCGACTCCGGTGAACTCCTGCTCAGCGGAAGGGTGTCGTTGCACACCCATCCCTGGCTCGCCGACCACGCGGTGTCCGGCGTCGTGCTGTTCCCCGGCACGGCCCTGCTGGAACTGGCGCTGCGGGCCGCCGCCGAGGCGGGCTGCCCCGTGGTGGAGGAACTCACCCTCCAGTCCGCGCTGGTGCTGCCGGAGGAGGGTTCCGTCCTGTTGCAGGTGCGGGTCGGCGCCTTCGACGAGGACGGTCGCCGACCGCTGAGCGTGTTCGCCCGCAGCAGCCGGGACGACCCGGACCAGACCTGGACCGAACACGCGACCGGCACCCTCACGTCCCGGCCCGCCGCGGACGGAGCCGGAACCGGCATGCTGAGCTGGCCACCGGCCGGTGCCGAACCCGTGGACACGGACGACCTGTACCAACGCTTCGCCGAGGCCGGCTACCACTACGGTCCCGCCTTCCGCGGCATTCGATCCGCATGGCTCCGCGGGGGCGAGGTCTTCGCCGACGTGGTGCTGCCGCAGCCGCAACACGCCGACGCAGCCGGCTGCGCCCTGCATCCCGCACTGCTGGACGCGGCCCTCCAGACCGCCGCGCTCCTACCCGAGCAGGACGGCCGGGCCCGACTGCCGTTCAGCTGGGCCGGGGTGACCAGCCGGATCACCGGCGCCACCACCCTGCGCGTGCGGCTCACCGCCGACGCCGCGGACACGGTGACCCTCGCCGTTCACGACCTGGCCGGTCAGCAGGTGCTCGCCGTGGACTCCCTGACCCTGCGGCCACCGGCCGCCGGCGGGCCGCTGCCCACCACCGCCCACGCCGACCTGCTGTTCCGCCTGGACTGGACACCGGCCACCGCCCCGGTCGAGGGCTCCGTTCCCACCTGGGCGGCCCTGGGCGACGCCGTCCCCGGCGCGGAACGCTGGGAGGACCTCGACGCCCTGGGCAGTGCCCTGGACTCGGGCGCACCCCTCCCCCGTGCGGTCGTCGCGAGGGTGGCGACCACCGGTTCGGCCGACCCCTCCGACCGGATCCGTGCCACGGCCCGGGCCGGCCTCGCCCTGGTCCAGCAGTGGCTCGACGACGAGCGGTTCGCCGAGACCGCCCTGGTCGTGCTCACCGGGGACGCGGTCCGGACCCGGCCGACCGACCGCCCCGTCGACCTCGCCCAGTCCGCCCTGTGGGGGTTGGTGCGCAGTGCGCAGACCGAGCACCCCGACCGCTTCGTGCTGATCGACCTGGACCGGGCGGACGCATCGGCCGACGTCCTGTCGGCGGCCCTGGCCGGAGGCGAACCGCAACTCGCGGTACGGGCCGGGGAACTGTTCCTGCCCCGACTCGCCCGCGGCGAACGGCCGGACGGGACGCTGCCCCCACCGCCCGCCGAGCCGGCGTGGCGGCTCGCCACCGACGGTCGGGGCTCCCTGGAGGACGTGGCGCCCGTTCCCGCACCCGAGGTCCTGGCCCCGTTGGGCAAGGGCGAGGTGCGGATCGCGGTGCGGGCCGCCGGACTGAACTTCCACGACGTCATCGCCACCCTCGGCCTGGACCCGGACCCCGAGCAACAGGGCTTGGGCAGCGAGGGGGCCGGAACCGTCATCGAGGTCGGGCCCGGTGTGGACGACCTGGCACCGGGCGACCGGGTGATGGGGATCTTCCCGGGCGCCTTCGGCCCGGTGGCCGTCGCCGACCGGCGCACCGTCGCCCGCATCCCCACCGGCTGGTCCTTCGCCCGTGCGGCGTCCGTGCCGGTGGTGTTCCTCACCGCCTACTACGGCCTCTTCGACCTGGGCGGGCTGCGGCGCGGGGAGTCCGTACTGATCCACGCCGCGGCCGGCGGCGTGGGCATGGCAGCGCACCAACTCGCCGCCCATGCCGGTGCGCAGGTGTTCGCGACGGCCAGTCCGCCCAAGTGGGAGGTCCTGCGCGCGGCCGGCCTGGACGACGCGCACATCGCCTCGACCCGTGACACCGGCTTCGCCGAGCGCTTCCTCACGGCCACCTCGGGACGGGGCGTCGACCTCGTGCTGGACAGCCTGGCGCGGGAGTTCGTCGACGCCGGCCTCCGGTTGTTGCCCGGCGGCGGGCGCTTCGTGGAAATGGGCAAGACCGACGTCCGCGATCCGGAGGCGGTCGCCCGGCAGCACCCCGGCGTGCGGTACCGGGCGTTCGACCTGATGGAGGCGGGGCCGCAACGCATCGGCGAGATGCTGGCCGAGGTCCTGGACCTGTTCGCACGGGGCGTGCTGCGTCCCCTGCCGGTCACCGGCTGGGACGTGCGACGCGCCCCGGCGGCGCTGCGGTCGCTCAGCCAGGCCGCGGGCACCGGCAAGAACGTCCTGCTCCTTCCCGCCCCGCTGGACGTGGACGGCACCGTCCTGGTCACCGGGGCCACCGGCACCCTGGGACGGCTCCTGGCCAGGCACCTGGTCGCCGCGCACGGCGTCCGGCACCTGCTGCTGGCGGGGCGCCGCGGGGAGACCGCCGCGGGGATGCCGGAGCTGGCGGCGGAGCTCACCGAACGGGGGGCCGCGGTGAGCGTCGTCGCCTGTGACGTGACCGACCGCGGCGCGCTCGACGCCCTGCTCGCGACCGTACCGGACGCGCATCCGCTGACCGCGGTCGTCCATGCAGCCGGAGTCCTGGACGACGCCACGGTCACCGGGCTGACTCCCGACCGACTCGACCGCGTCCTCGGGCCCAAGGCGGACGCGGCGCTCGCCCTCCACCGGGCCACCCGGGACCGGGACCTCGCCGCCTTCGTCCTGTTCTCCTCGGGTGCCGCCCTCTTCGGCGGGGCCGGGCAGGCCAACTACGCAGCCGCCAACGCGGTCCTCGACGCCCTCGCCGTCGAACGCCGGGCCGAGGGGCTGCCCGGCGTGTCCATCGGTTGGGGGCTGTGGGAGGAACGCAGCACCATGACCGCGGGGGTCACGGCCGGCCGTGGCGCCGGAGCGGGCGCGCTGACCACGGCGGAGGGCCTCGCCCTGTTCGACGCGGCGCTGAGCTCCCCGCACGCGTACCGGCTCGCGGCCAGGATCTCCCCGTCCGTCCTGCGGGCGGGCGACCGGGTGCCCGCCGTGCTGCGCGGTCTGGTCCGGCCGGCCCGCACGGTCGCCTCCTCCGCCGCTCCGCAGACGGGCTCCTCCACGGCGCAGCAACTCGCCGCCCTCCCGGCGGCCGAACTGCACCGGGTGCTGCTCGACCTGGTGCGCGGCAGCGCCGCCGCGGTGCTCGGGCACAGTTCGCCGGAGCTCGTCCGGGCGGCCCGCCCGTTCAAGGAGATCGGCTTCGACTCCCTCACCGGGGTCGAACTGCGCAACCGGCTGGCGTCCTCGACCGGGCTGCGACTGTCGCCCGCACTCGTCTTCGACCACCCCACGCCGGAGGCACTGGCACGTCACCTCGCGGCCCGCACCGCCGCCGGCCGCCCCACGGACGACTCCGCGGTCCGCGCCGGACTCGACTCCCTGGAGACGCTGCTGGACGCGCTGCCGGAGCAGGCCGTCAGTGAGGAACTGGCGGCCCGGCTCCACCAGGTGCTGTCCCGCTGGCAGACCCGCCGGCCGTCCGACCCCGCCCCGACCGGGGACGGCCCGGACGAGTTGGCCCCCGACCGGATCGAGGCGGCGAGCGACGACGAGGTCTTCGACTACATCGACCGGCAGTTGGGACTCACATGAGCCCGGGACCGAGCACCGTTGCCCGCGCATCCTTCGACGAGAACGGCAGGGTCCTGTGAGCGACCAGAAACTGCGTGACTACCTCAACCGGGTGACCATCGACCTCCAGAAGACCCGGCAGCAGCTCAAGCAGGCCGAGGCGGACGCGCACGAGCCCATCGCGATCGTGGCGATGAGCTGCCGCCTGCCCGGCGGCGTCCGCACCCCCGAGGACCTGTGGGACCTGCTCCTCGCCGGCCGCGACACGGTCACCCCGGTCCCCGACGACCGGGGCTGGCAAGCCGCCTGGCCGGCGGACGGCCAGGTCCCCGCACAGGGCGCCTTCCTCGACGGGGCGGGGGACTTCGACCCCGAGTTCTTCGGCATCTCGCCCCGCGAGGCGGTGGCCATGGACCCCCAGCAGCGGCTGCTGCTGACGGCCGCCTGGGAGGCCGTCGAGCAGGCCGGCATCGATCCGCTCACCCTGCGCGGCAGCCGGACCGGGGTGTTCGCCGCGGCCATCGACCAGGGCTACGCGACCCTGGGGCCCACCGCGCCGGAAGCCGTGCAGGGCTTCCTGATGACCGGGAACTCGATGAGCGTGATGTCCGGGCGGGTGTCCTACGCGCTCGGTCTCGAAGGCCCCGCCGTCACGGTCGACACCGCCTGCTCGGCGTCGTTGGTGGCCCTGCACCTCGCGGTGCGGGCGCTGCGCGCCGGCGACTGCTCGCTGGCGCTCGCCGGCGGTGTCACCGTCATGGCGCTGCCGGCCGTGTTCGTGGAGTTCAGCCGGCAGGGCGCGATGTCCGGCGACGGCCGTTGCAAGCCCTTCGCTGCGGCCGCGAACGGCACCGGCTGGGGCGAGGGCGTGGGCATGCTGCTGCTGGAGCGGCTCTCCGACGCCCGGCGCAACGGCCGTGAGGTACTCGCCGTCCTCCGCGGCTCGGCGATCAACCAGGACGGTGCCAGCAACGGCCTCACCGCCCCCAACGGCCCCTCCCAACAGCGCGTCATCCGCGCGGCGCTCGCCGACGCGGGCCTGACCCACCGGGACGTGGACGCCGTCGAGGCGCACGGCACCGGCACCACCCTCGGCGATCCCATCGAGGCCGAGGCGTTGTTGGCGACCTACGGTCAGGACCGTTCGGTGGAGCGGCCGTTGTGGTTGGGGTCGTTGAAGTCGAACATCGGCCACACCCAGGCCGCGGCGGGGGTGGCCGGAGTGATCAAGACGGTGCTGGCCCTGCGGCACGGGGTCCTGCCCCGCACCCTCCACGTGGACCGGCCCACCCCGCACGCCGACTGGTCGGCGGGGGCCGTCGAACTGCTCACCGAAGCCCGCGACTGGCCCGCCACCGGCAGACCGCGCCGGGCCGGGGTGTCCGCGTTCGGCATGAGCGGCACCAACGCCCACGTCGTCCTGGAACAGGCGCCGGAACCCGACCCGGAGACCGACCCGACGGACGGTCCCGGCCACGCGCCCGTCTCCGTGCTGCCCTGGGTCCTGGCCGGCCGCACCGCGTCCGCACTCCGGGACCAGGCGGTCCGACTGGACGCCCACCTCGCCGCCCGCGCCTGCCTGCGCCCGGTCGACGTGGGCCACTCGCTGGCGACCACCCGGTCCGCCTTCGAACACCGGGCGGTGGTCATCGGCGACGGGAAACCCGCGCTGTCGGCCGGGCTCGCCGCCCTGGCCGCGGGCACCGCGGACGCCCCCACCGGCGACGCCCTCGTCGTGTCCGGCGCCGGCCGCGTCGTCGAGGGGCGCACGGTGCTGGTCTTCCCCGGTCAGGGCTCGCAGTGGGCCGGCATGGCCCGGGACCTGCTCGCCACCAGCCCCGTCTTCCGGGACCGGCTCACCGCCTGCGGCACCGCCCTGTCCGCACACGTCGACTGGTCGCTCCTCGCGGTCCTGGAGGAGGCGCCCGACGCGCCCTCGCTGGAACGGGTGGACGTGGTGCAACCGGTGCTCTGGGCGGTGATGGTGTCCTTGGCCGCGCTCTGGGAGTCCTGGGGCGTCCGGCCGGACGCCGTGGTCGGCCACAGCCAGGGCGAGATCGCCGCCGCCGTGGTGGCGGGGGCGCTGACCCTGGAGGACGGGGCCGCGGTCGTCGCCCTGCGCAGCCGCGCCATCCGGGCGCTGACCGGCCCCGGCGGCATGGCCGCGGTCTCCCTGCCGCAGGACCGGGCCCGTGCCGAGATCCGCCCGTGGGGGGACCGGCTGTCGATCGCCGCCGTCAACGGGCCGGCCGCCGTGGTGGTCTCCGGGGAGGCGACGGCGCTCGCGGAACTGCTCGCCCACTGCACGGCGCACGGCGTGCGGGCCAGGGCCGTGCCCGTGGACTACGCCTCCCACTCGGCGCAGGTCGAGCGCATCGAGACGGAGGTGCTGACCGCCTTGGCGGGCGTGCGTCCGGTCACGAGCCGGGTGCCGCTGTTCTCCACGGTCACCGGCGACTGGCTGGACACCGCACTCATGGACGCCGACTACTGGTACCGCAACCTCCGACGGACCGTCCGCTTCGACACGGCCGTCCGCGCCCTGGCCGCACAGGGCCACGAGGTGTTCCTCGAAGTGTCACCGCACCCCGTGCTGACCATGGCCGTCCAGGACACCGTCGAGGACCTCGCCGCCGGAGGACCGGCGGTGGTCGTCGGCACCCTGCGCCGGGACGACGGCGGGATGCGCCGGGCACTGGCCTCGGCCGCCGAACTCTGGGTGTCGGGCGCGGCCGTCGACTGGGCCGCGGTGTTCGCCGGCACCGGGGCCCGCACGGCCGGCCTGCCCGGATACCCCTTCCAGACGCAGCGCTACTGGCTGGAACCCGAGGCGCCCGGTCCCACGGGACCGGCCGACGACGATCCGACCGGCACCGCCTTCTGGCACCTGGTCGAGCACGAGGCCCCCGCCGAGGTCGCCGCCCACCTCTCCGTCGACGAGGACACCCTCGACCGGGTGCTGCCCGCCCTGCGCGAGTGGCGGCAGCAGCAGAAGGACGGAGCCGTCCTCGACTCCTGGCGCTACCGCATCGACTGGCAGCCGCTCCCCGACCCGGTGACCGCCCCCACCACCGCCGGGACCTGGCTGGTGGTGCTGCCCGCCGGCCACGGGTCCGAGGAACGGACCCCCGGCCCGGTCCTGGCCCTCACCGAGACCGGAGCCTCGGTCATCACGGTCGAACTCGCCGCGGACGACGTCCGCCGCGAGCGACTCGCGGACACGCTCACCGCAGCCCTCGACGGCCGCACCCCGACCGGAGTGCTGTCGCTGTTGGCACTGGACGCCCGTCCGCACCCCGACCACCCCCAACTGCCCACGGGCACCGCGCTGACCGTCGCCCTCGTCCAGGCGCTCGGAGACCTCGCGCACACGGCCCCCCTCTGGTGCGTCACCGACGGGGCCCTGTCGACCGGCGACGACGACCCGATCAGGGAACCCGCCCAGGCCATGGTCTGGGGCACCGGACTGGTGGCGGCGCTGGAGGCGTCCGGGCGCTGGGGCGGACTCATCGACCTGCCGGTCGACCTCGACGCCCGCGCCAGGACCCGGCTCGCCGCGGTACTGACGGCCACCCCGGGCGAAGCCGGCACCGGCGGCGAGGACCAACTCGCGCTGCGCCCCGGCGGTCTCCTCGCCCGCCGACTGCGCCACGCCCCCAGGACCGGCGGGACGCGGAGGTGGAAGCCCCGCGGAACCGTACTGCTCACCGGCGGCACCGGAGCCGTCGGCCCGCACATCGCCCGTTGGCTGGCCCGCAGCGGCGCCACCCACCTCGTCCTCCCGGGCCGCCGCGGCCCCCAGGCACCCGGCGCGGAGGAACTCGCCGCGGAACTCGACGAACTCGGCGTGCGCCTGTCGCTGCCGGTGTGCGACCTCGCCGACCGGGACTCCGTCGAGGCACTCCTCACCGGTCTGGAAGCGGCCGGCACCCCGGTCACCGCGGTCTTCCACGCCGCCGCCTTCATCGCGCTCGCCCCCCTGGACCGCACCCCCCTGTCCGCCTTCGAGCAGATCGTCGCCGCCAAGGCCACCGGAGCCGGGCACCTCGACGCCCTGCTCGACCGGGAGTTGGACGCCTTCGTCCTGTTCTCCTCCATCGCAGGCGTCTGGGGCAGCGGCGACCACGCCGCCTACGCCGCGGCCAACGCCTACCTGGACGCCCTGGCCCAGCACCGCCGGGCCCGTGGCCTGACCGCAACCACCATCGACTGGGGCGTCTGGCAGGCGGAGAACCCCTGGCAGGACCGCATCGCCGGCGAGGACGCCGACCTGTTCAAACTGGAGCAACACGGCCTGCCCCGCATCTCCCCCGACCTCGCCGTGAGCGCCCTGCAACAGGCACTGGACGACGACGAGACCCTGCTCGCCGTCGCCGACGTCGACTGGGAGCAGTTCGCGGCCGTGTTCACCTCCGGCCGCCCCAGCCCGCTGCTGACGGGAGTCCCCGAGGCCCGCCGCGCGCTGGAACGGCCGGCGGACGACGGCGCGGCCCAGGCGCCCGCAGCCCAGGCGCTACGTGAACGGCTGACCGCACTGGGCCCGGCCGAACAGCAGCGCCTGCTGCTCGACCTGGTCCGCACCCATGCGGCGGCCGTGCTCGGTCACGGCGCGGCGGACGACATCCGGCCGGGCAAGGCGTTCCAGGACATGGGCTTCGCCTCGCTCACCGCCGTGGAACTGCGCAACCGTCTGAACGCCGCCACCGGCCTCCGCCTGCCGTCCACCCTGGTCTTCGACCATCCGTCGCCCACCGCGCTCGCCGCGGAGATCCGCGCCGAACTGGTGGGCCGCCAAGGGCCCACCACGGCGGAACCGGCCGTCCGGGCCGCCGTCGCACCCGAGGACGACCGCATCGCGATCGTCTCCATGGCCTGCCGCTTCCCCGGCGGGATCGGCACCCCCGAGGACCTGTGGCGGCTGCTCGCCGAGGGCGGCGACGCCGTCTCGGAGTTCCCCGCCGACCGCGGTTGGGACCTCGAAGCCCTCTACGACCCGGACCCCGACCACCCCGGCACCTCGACCACCCGCCACGGCGGCTTCCTGCACGACGTCGCCGAGTTCGACGCGGAGTTCTTCGGGATCTCGCCGCGGGAGGCGGTGGCGATGGACCCCCAGCAGCGGCTGCTGCTGGAGACCAGCTGGGAAGCGATCGAACGCGCCGCCATCGACCCGGTGGCCCTGCGCGGCAGCCGCACCGGGGTGTTCACCGGAGTCAACTACGCGGACTACGCCGCGGTGGTCGCGCAGGCCGGCGAGGGCGACGGGCACCTGCTCACCGGGAGCGCACCCAGCGTGGTCTCCGGCCGGGTGGCGTACACCCTGGGCCTCGAAGGCCCCGCGGTGACCGTGGACACGGCCTGCTCGTCCTCGCTGGTCGCGATGCACCTCGCCGGCCAGTCCCTGCGCGCCGGTGACTGCTCGCTGGCACTGGTCGGAGGCGTCGCGGTGATGGCGACCCCCGGCGCCATCGTCACCTTCTCCCGCCAACGAGGACTCGCCGAGGACGGACGCTGCAAGGCGTTCTCGGACGACGCCGACGGAATGGGCATGGGCGAAGGGGCGGGCGTCGTCCTGCTGGAGCGGCTCTCCGACGCACGGCGCAACGGGCACCCGGTGCTGGCGGTGGTGCGGGGCTCGGCGGTCAACCAGGACGGTGCGAGCAACGGCCTCTCCGCACCCAACGGCCCCTCCCAGCAGCGGGTGATCCGGGAGGCGCTGATCGCCGCCGGGGTGACGGCGTCCGAGGTGGACGTGGTGGAGGCGCACGGCACCGGCACCACCCTCGGCGATCCCATCGAAGCGCAGGCCCTGCTCGCCACCTACGGCCGGGAACGGCCTGCCGACCGACCGCTGTTGGTCGGTTCCCTCAAGTCCAACCTCGGTCACGCCCAGGCCGCTTCGGGTGTGGCGGGCGTGATCAAGACCGTGCTGGCGATGCGGCACGGACAGGTGCCCGGCACCCTCCACGTCGACGAGCCGTCCCGCCACGTCGACTGGACGCGCGGATCGGTGGCCCTGGCGACCGGGCTGCGGCCCTGGCCGGACACCGGCCGCCCGTTCCGGGCGGGCGTGTCCTCCTTCGGCCTGAGCGGCACCAACGTCCACACCGTCCTGGAGCAGGCGGCCCCCGGGGACGACGCCCCGGAGCCCGCACGGGAGCACGGTGCGCCGGTGGTGCCCTGGCTGCTCTCGGCCCGTAGCCCCCGGGCCCTGCGGGACCAGGTCGACCGCCTCGACCGCCATCTGGACGGCAGGCCCGAGCTGGATCCGCGCGACGTCGGCTTCTCGCTGAGCGCGCGCACGGCCTTCGAGTACCGGAAGGCCCTGGTCGGGGACGGGGAGCAACTGCGTTCCCTGCTGCACGGGTTGGCCGGCGAGCAGACGGAAGGGCTCCCCGGGGTGGGCCGCGCGGTCGACGGTCGTACGGTGTTGGTGTTTCCGGGTCAGGGTTCGCAGTGGGTGGGGATGGCTGCGGGGTTGTTGGGTGAGTCGGGGGTGTTTGCGGGGCGGTTGGGTGAGTGTGAGCGGGCGTTGGCGCCTTATGTGGGGTGGTCGTTGTCGGAGGTGTTGCGTTCGTCGGGTTCGTTGGTGGGGGTGGATGTGGTGCAGCCGGTGTTGTGGGGGGTGATGGTGGCGTTGGCGGAGGTGTGGCGGTCGTGTGGTGTGGTGGTGGATGGGGTGGTGGGTCATTCGCAGGGTGAGGTGGCGGCGGCGTGTGTGGCGGGTGGGTTGTCGTTGGAGGATGGTGCGCGGGTGGTGGCGTTGCGGAGTCGGTTGGTGGGGGGGTTGTCGGGTCGTGGGGGGATGGTGTCGGTGGCGTTGGGTGTGGGGGAGGTGGGGGAGCGGATTGCTGGTTGGGGTGGTGGGTTGTCGGTGGCGGCGGTGAATGGTCCGTTGTCGACGGTGGTGGCGGGTGATGTGGTGGCGGTTGAGGAGTTGGTGGAGGAGTTGGTGGGTGAGGGGGTGCGGGTGCGTCGGATTGAGGTGGATTATGCGTCGCATTCGGTGCATGTGGAGGAGGTTCGTGAGCGGTTGTTGGTTGAGTTGGATGGGATTGTGCCGCGTTCTGGTTCGGTGCCGTTCTTTTCGACGGTGACGGGTGGGTGGTTGGACACGGCGTCGTTGGATGCGGGGTATTGGTATCGGAATCTGCGGGAGACGGTGCGGTTCGAGGAGGCGACCCGGGCTCTGTTGGGGGAGGGTTTCCGGTTCTTCGTGGAGCCGAGTCCGCATCCGGTGTTGGCGGTGGCGGTGGGGGAGTCGGTCGAGGCGGCGGGGGTGGACGCGGCGGTGCTGGGGACGCTGCGTCGTGGTGAGGGCGGCATGGAACGGCTGCTGCACTCCCTCGGCCGGGCATGGGAGAGCGGGCTCACCGTGGACTGGTCGGGGATGTTCCCCGGAGGCCGGCGGGTCGAACTGCCCACCTACGCCTTCCAACACCGGCGCTACTGGCCCACGCCCGTGCACACGGGCACGGCCGATGTGGGATCGGCCGGACTGGACTCCACCGACCACCCGGTGCTCGGCGCGGCCATCGAGGTGGCGGAGACGGGCGAACTCCTGCTCACCGGCCGCCTGTCGCCGCGCACCCACCCCTGGCTCCTCGACCACGCCGTGGCCGACACGGTGCTGCTCCCCGGCGCGGCCTTCGCGGAACTGGCCGTGCGCGCCGCGGACGAGGCGGGGTGCCCGTCGGTGGAGGAACTGACGCTTCAGACACCGCTGTTGATTCCCGCGGACGGCGCGGTCCGTCTGCAAGTGCGGGTCAGCGCCGCCGACGAGTCGGGCCGGCGCTCCCTGGACCTGTTCTCCTGCCGCGAGGACGCGGCGGCACCGCTCTGGACCGCCCACGCCACCGGTGTGCTCGGTGCCGCCCCCGCGAAGGAACCGTCACCGACCGTCCTGCCGATCGACGCCGGTTCCTGGCCCCCGCCCGGTGCCGTCCCGGTCCCCGTCGACGACCTCTACGAACGGTTCCGAGCCGCCGGCTACGGCTACGGCCCCGCCTTCCGAGGGCTGGCCGCCGCCTGGCGTCGGGGCGACGACCTCTTCACCGAGGTGCGTCTGCCACAGGAACAGCACCGGTTCGCCACCGCCTTCGGCCTGCACCCCGCCCTCCTGGACGCCGCTCTCCAAGGACTCTTCCTCGCCGGGGGATCGGAAACAGACCCGCAACGGGGCCGGGCCTCCGCCGGACTGCCGTTCTCCTGGAGCGGTGTGCGGCTCCACGCCTCCGGGGCCACCGCGCTCCGGGTCCGGCTCGGGTTCGGACCGGACGGGTCGGTGTCGATCGACGCCACCGACCCCGGCGGCCTCCCGGTCGCTTCGGTCGAGGCGCTCTCCGTTCGTCCCGTCGACCTCGACGCCCTGCGCGCGGGCAACGGCCCGGAATCCCTCTACCGGCTGGAGTGGTCCCCGGCACCGGCCCGGGTGCCGGCCGAACCCCTAGGAGACTGGGCGGTCATCGGAGTCGGGGAAGCGTTCCCCGACGCCCACCCGGACCTCGCCGCGCTCCGCGCCGCGGTGGACCTTGGCACGCCCCGGCCCGCCACGGTGCTGCTGCACTGCGACCACGCCGCACGGCTCCCCTCTCCCCCCGATGCCGCATCCGTGCACGCGGCGCTGGACGACGCCCTTCGACTGGTCCAGGACTGGCTGGCGGACCCCCGCTGGGACGAGGACACCCGTCTCGTCCTCCTCACCCGCGGCGCGGTCGCCACGGAGGTCGGCGAAGACGTCACCGACCTCACGGCAGCAGCGGTCCGCGGCCTCTTCCGCTCCGCCCAGTCCGAGCACCCCGGTCGCTTCGTGCTGCTCGACACGGACGATCCGGCCGCCGTGGTCGACCTGCTGCCACAGGTGCTGGCCGGAGCGGAACCCCAAGCGGCGATACGACGGGGACGGCTCCTCGCCGCCCGGCTCGCCAGGACGAGCGTCCCTGCGGAGGTGCCACCGGCCCCGATCCTCCCGGACGGCACGGCCACGGGGACCGTCCTGGTCACCGGGGCCGGCGGGACGATCGGCGGCCTGGTGTCGCGGCACCTGGTGACCGCGCACGGGGTGCGGAACCTGCTGCTGGTCGGCAGGCGCGGCGCGGAGGCCCCCGGCATCCTGGACCTGGCCGCCGAACTGCGCGGACTCGGCGCCCGGGTGACCGTCGAGGCGTGCGACGTCGCGGACCGGAAAGCCCTCGCGGCCCTGCTCTCCGACGTCCCCGCCGACCGTCCGCTCAGCGCGGTGGTCCACGCGGCAGGCGTCCTGGACGACGGCGTGGTCGAGTCGCTCACGCCCGAACGGATGCACCGGGTGCTCCGGCCCAAGGTCGACGCGGCGCTGAACCTCCACGCCCTCACCCTCGGACTGCCGCTGTCGGCCTTCGTCCTGTTCTCCTCCGCCTCCGCCACGGTCGGCAACGCCGGGCAGGGCAACTACGCGGCGGCCAACGCCTTCCTCGACGCGCTCGCCCAGCAACGCCGCGCCCGGCACCTGCCCGCGCAGTCCCTCGCCTGGGGGCTGTGGGCGCAACGCAGTACCATGACCGGCGCCCTGGCCGAGACGGACCTCCGGCGGATGGCCAGGGGCGGCACCGCCGCGATCGGTACCGACGAGGGCCTGGCGCTCTTCGACGCGGCACTGTCCCTGGACGAACCGCTGTTGGTCCCGGTCAGGATCGACCTCGGCCGGCTGCGGGCGGCGGCCCGGTCCGCCTCCGTCCCGGCCCTGCTCTCCGGGCTGGTCCCCGCTGGCGCCCGTCGCCCCGCCTCGGGAGCGGACGCCGCCGAGGTGGGCTCGCTCCGTCGCCGGCTGGCCGGACTCGCGCCGGAGGAACGCGTGCCCGCCGTGCTCGAACTGGTACGGAGCCGGGTCGCGGACGTCCTCGGCCACGGCGGCGCGGGAACCGTCGAACCGGACCGGGCCTTCAAGGACCTCGGCTTCGACTCGCTCACCTCGGTCGAACTCCGCAACAGGCTGAGCGCGGCCTGCGGCCAGCGGCTGCCCGCGACCCTGGTGTTCGACCACCCCACCCCGGTCGCCGTCGCCACCTACCTGACCGGGCGGCTCGTCCCCCGGGAAGCAGACGGTGCGGGAGGCGGCACCGGTACCGCGGACCGGGGGGACCGCGAGATCAGCTCGCTGCTCGCCACCATCCCGCCGTCCGCACTGCGCCGGGCCGGGCTGCTCGACGCGCTGTTGCGGCTCGCCGACGGCGCGGAGGCGTCGGGCCCCGCCGAGGACATCGCGAGCATGGACGTCGGTGACCTCGTCCGGATGGCGCTGGGCGGCGAACGTGACTGACCGACCGGGACCGAGGGAGAGGCTGAACGGCATGTCCATGGACACGGACCAGGTGGTCGAGGCGCTGCGCGCCTCGCTGCTGGACAACCAGCGGTTGCGGCAGGAGAACCGGCGGCTCCTGGACGGCGCGGCCGAGCCGGTCGCGATCGTGGCCATGAGCTGCCGCTACCCCGGCGGCGTGCGCACCCCGGAGGACCTGTGGGAACTCCTGGTCAAGGAGCGCGACGCGGTCTCGACGTTCCCCACCGACCGCGGTTGGGACGTCGAGGGACGGTTCGACGAGGACCCCGACGCCCCGGGCACCCTCTACGTCCGCGAGGGCGGCTTCCTCCACGACGCGCCCGACTTCGACCCGGGGTTCTTCGGGATCTCGCCGCGGGAGGCGTTGGCGATGGACCCCCAGCAGCGGCTGCTGCTGGAGGCGTCCTGGGAGGTGGTCGAGCGGGCCGGCATCGACCCGCTGACCCTGCGCGGCAGCCGCACCGGCGTCTACACCGGAGTGATCAACAGCGACTACGGGTCCCGGCTGGGCCGGGTGCCAGACGAGTTGGAGGGCTTCCTGGGAACGGGCACCATCCCCAGCGTGGCCTCCGGCCGTGTCGCCTACACCCTGGGCCTGGAGGGCCCGGCGGTGACCCTGGACACCGCCTGCTCGTCCTCCCTGGTCGCCATCCACACCGCCTGTCAGGGCCTGCTCTCCGGCGACGCCACACTGGCCCTGGCCGGCGGAGTGACCGTCCTGTCCACCCCCGGTCTCTACATCGGATTCAGTCGCCAGCGCGGCCTGGCACCGGACGGACGCAGCAAGTCCTTCTCGTCCTCCGCCGACGGGGCCGGATTCGGCGAGGGACTCGGTCTGCTCCTGCTGGAACGGCTCTCGGACGCACAGCGCAACGGCCACCCCGTCCTGGCCGTCATCCGCGGTTCGGCCGTCAACCAGGACGGTGCCAGCAACGGGCTCACCGCACCCAACGGGCCGGCCCAGCAGCGCGTCATCAACAAGGCGCTCGACCGTGCCGGACTCGCTCCGGGCGAGGTGGACATGGTGGAGGCGCACGGCACCGGCACCACCCTCGGAGACCCGATCGAGGCCCAGGCGCTCCTGGCGACCTACGGCCAGGGCAGGCCGGGCGGAAGGCCGCTGCGGCTGGGGTCGCTGAAGTCCAACCTGTCCCACACCCAGGCCGCGGCGGGCGTGGGCGGTGTGATCAAGTCGGTGCTGGCGATGCGGCACGGGCTGATGCCGAAGACCCTGCACGTCGATCGGCCCTCGCCCCAGGTCGATTGGACCGAGGGCGCCGTTTCCCTGCTCACCGAGGCCGTGCCGTGGCCGGAGACCGGTCGGCCGCGTCGGGTGGGTGTGTCGTCGTTCGGGGTGAGCGGGACCAATGCCCATGTGGTTCTGGAGTCGGCGCCGGTGGTGGCTTCGGGCGAGCCGGTCGCTTCGACCGGGGTCGTTCCGCGGTCGGTGGTGTGGCCGTTGTCGGCTCGGGATGGTGCGGGGTTGCGGGGTCAGGCGGCTGCGTTGGTGGCGCGGGTGGCGGCGGAGCCGGCGTTGGACGTGGTGGACGTCGGTTACTCGTTGGCGGTGGGGCGTTCGCGTTTCGGGGAGCGTGCGGTGGTGGTGGGTGCCGATCGGGATGAACTGGTGCACGGGCTGCGGGTGTTGGCGGAGGGGGGTGTGGTGCCTCAGTTGGTGCGGGGTGGTGGTGTGGTGTCGGGTCGTACGGTGTTGGTGTTTCCGGGTCAGGGTTCGCAGTGGGTGGGGATGGCTGCGGGGTTGTTGGGTGAGTCGGGGGTGTTTGCGGGGCGGTTGGGTGAGTGTGAGCGGGCGTTGGCGCCTTATGTGGGGTGGTCGTTGTCGGAGGTGTTGCGTTCGTCGGGTTCGTTGGTGGGGGTGGATGTGGTGCAGCCGGTGTTGTGGGGGGTGATGGTGGCGTTGGCGGAGGTGTGGCGGTCGTGTGGTGTGGTGGTGGATGGGGTGGTGGGTCATTCGCAGGGTGAGGTGGCGGCGGCGTGTGTGGCGGGTGGGTTGTCGTTGGAGGATGGTGCGCGGGTGGTGGCGTTGCGGAGTCGGTTGGTGGGGGGGTTGTCGGGTCGTGGGGGGATGGTGTCGGTGGCGTTGGGTGTGGGGGAGGTGGGGGAGCGGATTGCTGGTTGGGGTGGTGGGTTGTCGGTGGCGGCGGTGAATGGTCCGTTGTCGACGGTGGTGGCGGGTGATGTGGTGGCGGTTGAGGAGTTGGTGGAGGAGTTGGTGGGTGAGGGGGTGCGGGTGCGTCGGATTGAGGTGGATTATGCGTCGCATTCGGTGCATGTGGAGGAGGTTCGTGAGCGGTTGTTGGTTGAGTTGGATGGGATTGTGCCGCGTTCTGGTTCGGTGCCGTTCTTTTCGACGGTGACGGGTGGGTGGTTGGACACGGCGTCGTTGGATGCGGGGTATTGGTATCGGAATCTGCGGGAGACGGTGCGGTTCGAGGAGGCGACCCGGGCTCTGTTGGGGGAGGGTTTCCGGTTCTTCGTGGAACCGAGCCCCCACCCTTCGCTGGCCTACGGGATCGAGGAGACCGCCGCCGACGCGAACGTTCCCGAGGCGCAGGCCCTCGGCACCCTCCGGCGCGGCGAAGGAGGACTCCGCCGACTACAGCTCTCCCTCGCCGCAGCACACGTCCGGGGTCTGCCGGTCGACTGGGAGCGACTCTTCGCCGGGACCGGTGCCCGACGGGTGGACCTGCCCACCTACGCCTTCCAACGGAGCCGCTACTGGCTCGACGCCCTCCCTGCCGACCGGGACCCGGTGTCCACCGGACAGGAGGCGGCCGACCACCCGTTGCTCGGCGCGGCGGTCGACCTGCCGGACGGCGCGGGCACCCTCTTCACCGGTCGCCTGTCGCTGGCGACCCACCCCTGGCTCGCCGACCACGCGGTGGCCGGCACGGTCATCCTGCCCGGCGTGGCCTTCGTGGAACTGGCCGCGCACGTGGGCCGTCGCTTCGGCTGCGGCCTGGTGGAGGAACTGACCCTGGCCACCCCGCTGCCGCTGTCCGACGGCGCCCCCGTGCACCTACGGATCCTGGTGGGTGCCGAGGACGGCTCCGGGCAACGGCCGGTGGAGTTCCACTCCCGGCCCGAGGACGGCACCGACCCCGAGCGGCCCTGGACCCGGCACGCGACGGGCACGCTCCGGGCGCAGGAGCCACCGGCCGACGCGACACCGACCGGTGCGTGGCCCCCGCCGGGCGCGGTTCCCCTGGACGTGGAGGAGCTCCACGAACTGTTCGCGTCCCGGGGCCTGGACTACGGACCGGCGTTCCGGGGCCTGAGCGCCGTGTGGCGCAGCGGCGACGGGACCGTCCACGCCGAGGTGGCACGACCGCCGGGCGTGCCCGGTTCCGGGCGCGACGGCTTCGCGGTGCACCCGGTCCTGCTGGACGCGGCCCTTCAGACCACCGGTGTGCGCGGGGACTTCGGGACGGGGGAGCGCGGCAACGCCGTCCCCTTGCCGTTCTCCTGGCAGCGGGCCGCGATCGAGCCGTCCGATGCGCCCGTGCTCCGCGTGCGGCTGAGCTCCGACGGACCCGACGCCGTGACGGTGCGGATCACCGAACCCACGGGCCGTACCGTGGCGTCGGTCGAGTCGCTCACCCTGCGGGCGGCGTCCACCGCCTCCTTGCGGCCGCCCTCGGACTCCGTCTTCCACGTCGGATGGACCCCGCTCCCCGCATCCACCGAGCCGCGTCCCCCGGTCCGCTGGGGTCTGCTCGGCCCGCGGGACGAGCGGCTGCTGCCGGCCGCGTTCCCCGTCGTCGAACCCGCCGCGGCGCCCGATGCCGTGCTCCTGCTCTGCCCGCCGTCCACCGGGACCCGCGACGACGGGCCGGCAGGGGTGCACGCGGTCGCCGCCTCGGTGCTCGCCCGCGTGCAGGGGTGGCTGGCCGACGAGACGGCGGCCCGCACCCCGCTGGTGGTGCTCACCCGGGGGGCGACGGGCCCGGACACCGGGGAGCAGCAGCCGGTGGACCTCGGCGCGGCGACCGTCTGGGGCATGCTCAGGGCCGCGCAGCTCGAACACCCCGAACGCTTCGTCCTGCTGGACCTCGACGATCCGGACGGCGTCGAGGACGCACTCGCCCGACTCCTCGCCGCCGGCGAACCACAAGCGGCCCTCCGCGCGGGCCTGTTGTACGCGCCGCGGCTACGGCGTCCCTCCGTCCCCCCGGCGGCGACCCGACCGGTCGGGTCGTTCGGTCCGGCCGAGGGGACCGTGCTCCTGAGCGGGGGCGGTGCGCTCGCCGCGGTCCTGGCGCGCCACCTGGCCGCCGAGCACGGGGTGCGTCATCTGCGCATGCTGAGCCGCCGGGGCGCCGACGCTCCCGGTGTGGCGGAGCTGACGGCGGAGCTGGCCGCGTCCGGAGCCGAGTTGACGGCCCTGCGCTGTGACGTGTCGGACCGTCAGGAGCTGGTCGCAGCCCTGGCGGACATTCCGGCGCGACATCCGCTCCGCGCCGTGGTGCACACCGCCGGTGCGCTCGACGACGGCCTGCTCCAGGGGATGACCCGGGAGCGGATGGCGACGGTCCTGCGGCCCAAGCTCGACGCCGTCTGGCACCTGGACCTGCTGACGCGCGGCACGGACCTCTCCGCGTTCGTGGTCTTCTCCTCGGCCGCAGGGGTCCTGGGCAGCCCCGGCCAGGCGTCCTACTCCGCCGCCAACGCGGCCCTCGACGCGCTCGTCGCGGAACGCCGGCGGCTCGGGCTGCCGGGTACGTCCCTGGCCTGGGGCCTCTGGGCGCGGCAGAGCGGGATGACCTCGGAACTCGACGACGCGGAACTGCGGCGGATCGACCGGCGCGGGGCACGCGGCCTCTCCGACGCGGAGGCCATGGCCCTGTTGGACACCGTGCTGGCCGCGGACGGGGCCGCATCCGGCGTCCCCGCCGTCCTCGCCCACCTCGACCTGACGGCCCGCCGCGAGGGCCCGGTGCACCCGCTGCTGCGCTCGCTGGTGCGGAGCCGTCCGACGAGCAGCGGGAGCACGACGGCGACGGCCGCCGCATCGCTGCGGCACCGGCTCGACGCCGCCGACGAGGAGGAACGCCCGTCCATCCTGCGGGAACTCGTCCTCGCCCAGGCCGCCGAGGTCCTCGGGCACCCCGACCCCGAAGCGCTCTCCGGGACGGTGCCGTTCCTCTCCCTCGGCTTCGACTCGTTGACCGCGATCGAGCTGCGGAACCGGCTGACCGCCGCCACCGGCCTGCGGCTGCGGCCCTCGGTGGTGTTCGACAGCGGAACGCCGGCCGGGCTCGCCGCGCACCTGGTCGCCGCGGCACGGACCGAAACCGCTGCCCGGACCGTGGCCACGACGGAACCCGCCGCCCCCCTCGACAGCGTCGACGTCGACCCGGTGAGCCTGCTGTTCCGCCGGGCGTGCGAACTCGGCCGGACCGACGAGGGCATCGCCCTGCTCAAGCACGCCTCCGCCCTGCGTCCCGCGTTCCCCAGCGGGGACGAGCTCGCCGCGGCCGGGACGGGACCGCGACTGCTGCACCTGAACGAGCGCGACGGAGCCCCGGTGATCGTCTGCTTCGGTTCCGTGGTCGCGCTCGGCGGCGCCCACCAGTACGCCCGCTTCGCGTCGGCCTTCCGGGACCACTACGCCGTCAGCGCCCTGGACGCGCCCGGTTTCACCCCCGAGGAGGAACTGCCCGCCGATATGACGGCGCTGCTGGAGTTCCAGGCGGCGACGCTGTTGGGGGAGTTGTCCGGGCGAACCCTGGTGCTGGTGGGTTCCTCCTCGGGCGGCACCCTCGCCCACGGGGTGGCCGCCGAGTTGGAGCGGCGCGGCCGGGGCCCGGCGGCCGTGGTGCTGCTGGACACCTACCTGTCGGACGACGAGGGCATCACCCAGTTCAACGACGTGCTGTTGGGCGGGATGTTCGCCCGCGAGGAGCGGGCGGCCCCGATGGACGGGACCAGGCTGACCGCGATGGGCGGCTACTTCCGTCTGCTCGACACCTGGCAGCCGCCGTCGGTCCGCGCCCCGGTGCTGCTGGTGCGGGCGACCGAGCCCCTGGGCCGACCCTCCTCCGGAGCCGGCGACTGGCGTTCCTCCTGGGCGACCGCCGACGCCGTCGTCGACGTCCCCGGGGACCACTTCTCGATCATGGAGGAACACGTCGCGACCACCGGCAAGGCCGTCGCCGACTGGCTCGACGACACCCTCCGCACCACCTGAAGGCCCGTGAAGACGAAGGAGAGTCAGTTGACCAGCGCTCCACGCGAGGAACCGGAACCGTCGCACGCGCTCACCGTGCTGGGCGCCGGTGTGATGGGTGTCGGCATCACCGTGCTGGCCCTCGGGCACGGCCTGCCGGTGCACCTGGTCGACCTGGACCGGGAACGGCTCGACCGGGCCCGGGAGCGGATCGACGGTGAACTCCGGCTGGCCGCGCTGATGGCCGCCCTGCCCGAAGGCACCCCCACCGGCACCCTGGTCACCGGCACCTCGCTGAAGGCCGCGGCCGGCGCCACCGCGGTCATCGAGGCCGTCACCGAGAACGCCCGGACCAAGACCGAGGTCCTGGCCGAGGTCTCCGCGCTGGTCCGCCCGGGGACCCCGCTGGTGACCAACACCTCCTCGATCCCGGTCGACGAGCTGGCCGGGGCGTTGGAGCGGCCGGAGGAACTGGTCGGCACCCACTTCATGAACCCGCCCTACCTGATCGGGACCGCCGAGGTGATCCGCGGCAGCCGGACCGGGGAGTCCACCCTGGCGGCGGCGGTCGCGCTGCTCGGCGCACTGCGGCGGAAGGCGGTGGTGGTGAGGGACGCACCGGGCTTCGTGACCAGCCGCATCCTGCACCCCATGATCAACGACGCGGCGCGCGTCGTGCAGGCGGGCACCGCGACGGCCGAGGACGTCGACGCCCTGATGCAGGGCTGCCTGGGTCACCCCACCGGCCCGCTGCGCACCGCCGACCTGATCGGCATCGACAACCTCGTCGACTCCCTCACGGTGCTGCACGAGAGGACCGGCGACGACGGCTGCCGCCCCAGCGAGTTGCTGCGCCGACTGGTCCGCGAGGGCCGGCTCGGCCGCAAGTCCGGACGCGGCTTCTACGACTACACCTGATGCGATCCCCGACGAGGAGACAGCCCATGACCACGGAGAACGTCCCGAGCACCAACGATCTGGAGAAGGAACTGCTGGGGTTCCTGGAGGGACACACCGGGAAACCCTGGGAGCCCGACACCGACCTGTTCCGGGCCGGCGGCCTCTCCTCCCTGTTTGCCATGCAACTGGTGGTGCACCTGGAGAAGACCTACGGGATCGCCGTCCGCGGCGCGGACCTGCGGCTGGACAACTTCCGCACCGTGCGGCAGATGGCCGAACTGGTGGTCCGCCTCCGGCAGCCCGCCGCCGGAGGCGTCGATGGGTGAGGGCCTGGCCGGCGCCCTGGCCGAGGCCACGCTCAGGGTCGGGGACCAGGCGGGGAAGTGGGACCGGGACGGCCTGCTCCCGCTGGACCTGCTCCACGACCTGGGCGCGGAGGGACGACTGTGCGCCCAGGTCCCCGAGGAGTACGGCGGCTGGGGCCTCAGCAGCACCCTCAACGGCGCGTACACGGCCCATGTGGGGGGCCTGTGCAGCTCGCTGCGGAGCGTGATGACCTCCCAGGGCATGGCGGCCTGGACCGTGCAGCGCCTGGGCACTCCGGAGCAGGCGGCCGCCTACCTGCCCCGGCTCACGGGGGGCGAGTTGGCGGCGATCGGCTTCAGCGAGCCCGGGGCCGGCAGCGATCTCGCGGCGATGACCACGACCGTCCGCCGCGACGGGGACGCGGTCGTCCTGGACGGCCACAAGAAGTGGGTGACCGCCGCCCACTACGCCGACCTGCTGCTGATCGTCGGCCGCTACCAGGACGGTGCGGTGGCCGTCGTGGTGCCCGCCGACGCACCGGGCGTCCGCACCGAGCGGATCGCCGATCCGCTCGGCTGCCGGGCGGCCGGCCACGCGGACGTGCACCTCGACGGGGTCCGGCTGCCGGCCGACCACGTCCTCGGCGGGCACGGCCTGCCCCCGACGCTGTTGGTGACGACCGCGCTGGCCTACGGCCGGATGTCCGTGGCCTGGGGATGCGTGGGCATCCTGCGGGCCTGTCTCGCCGCGGCCACGGCGCACGCCGCCGAACGCGAGCAGTTCGGCAAGCCGCTGGCCGAACACCAACTCGTCGCCGGGCACCTCGCCGACCTCTTCACCGCCGAGCAGGTGGCCCGTCGGGTGTGCGAGCACGCCAGCCGCTGCTGGGACGAGGGCACCCCGGACCAGGTGGTCGCGGCGGTACTCGCCAAGCACGTCAGCGCGACCCAGGCGGCCCGGGGCGCGGCGACCGCCGTGCAGGTCCTCGCGTCGGCCGGGTCGCAGGACGGACACCCGGTGGCCAGGGCCTACCGGGACGCCAAGCTGATGGAGATCATCGAAGGCAGCAGCGAACTGTGCCGGCTGATGCTGGCACAGCACGCCCTCTCGCTCCCGGGGACCTCATGACCGGGCCCGCGCCCGCCCGGGCGGTGGAGGAGTCCGCGACCGTGACGGTCAAGTGCCTGGTCTGGGACCTGGACGAGACGCTCTGGCAGGGCACCCTGCTGGAGGACGGCGAGGTGCGCCTGACGGACGAGGTCCGCAAGGTGGTGAGCGAGCTCGACTCCCGCGGCATCCTCCAGTCGGTGGCGAGCCGCAACGACCACCAGCACGCCTGGGCGCGGTTGGAGGCCCTCGGTATCGCCGAGTACTTCGTGCTGCCGGAGATCGGCTGGGGCGCCAAGTCGGAGTCGGTGCGCCGGATCGCGGACCGGTTGGGGTTCGCGCACACCACCATCGCGTTCGTCGACGACCGGCCCGCCGAGCGCGCCGAGGTCGCCTTCCACCTGCCCGAAGTGCGGTGCTACCCCGCCGAGCAGGTCCCCGCACTGCCCGGACTCGCCGAGTTCACACCCGCCACCAGCACCGTCGACTCCCGTCGGCGTCGACAGATGTACCAGGCGGGTTTCCGCCGGGAGGCGGAGCGGGCGGCGACCCGGGGGCCCGACGAGGCGTTCCTGCGCTCCCTGGACCTGAGGATGCGCATCGGGCGCGCCACCGGCGACGAACTGTCCCGGGTCGAGGAACTCACCCTGCGCACCAGCCAGATGAACGCGACCGGGGTGCACTACCCGGACGCGGTGCTGCGCGGCCTGATCGACGATCCGGGGCACGAGGTCCTGGTGGTCACCATGGCGGACCGGTTCGGACCGCACGGCGCGGTCGGCGTGCTGCTGCTGGAGCGGCACCCGGGGCTCTGGCACCTCAAACTGCTGGCGACCTCCTGCCGGGTGGTCGCCTACGGCGCCGGTTCGACCCTGCTGAACTGGCTGGCCGGTGCGGCGGTCCGGGCCGGGGTGCACCTGGTGGCCGACTTCCGGGCCACCGACCGCAACCGGATGATGGAGATCGCCTACCGCTTCTCGGGCTTCGAGGAGGAGACGTGCCCCTGCGCCGCGCCCCTGGCGGACGCGCCCGCGGGACTCCAGAGGCTGCACCTGACCCCGCAGCCCCGCGAGGCGTCCACCACCATGACCCTGGACGCACCCGATCTGGGGTCACCGGCGGCGGGGGAGGGGCCGCGCTGACCGCCCGGGTGCGCGGGCCCGCCACGGCCCGGAGCTGACCGCGGGCCACCGTCGCCCGACGAACGGTGCCGGAAGGGGGCCCGCCCCCTTCCGGCACCGTTTCCGCCGTTCGGCTCTCCTCGTTCAGCGCTTGCGGGCGAGCGTGATGCCGTCGGCCATCACCAACAGCGACACCTCCACCCGAGGATCCTGGTGCAGCAGCCGGTTGAGCTCCCTGACCGCGGCGGTGTCCGGGTCCACCGCGTTCGGGTCGAGGACCCGGCCGAAGAACAGGGTGTTGTCGACCACGATCAGGCCGCCGGGGCGCACCAGCGCCAGTGACGCCTCGTAGTAGCGGACGTAGTTGGCCTTGTCCGCGTCGATGAACACCAGGTCGAAGCCGCCCGGGCCGCGTTCCGCCAGCAGCGCGTCCAGGGTGCCGGCCGCGTCCCCGATCCGCAGGTCGATCCGTGAGTCGACCCCGGCGCGCTTCCAGAAGTCGGCGCCGACGGACGGCCATCTGTCGTCGATGTCGCAGGACACCAGCAGCCCGTCCGCCGGGAGCGCGCGGGCCATGCACAAGGTGCTGTAGCCGGTGAAGGTGCCGATCTCCAGCACCCTGCCGGCTCCGGTCAGCCCCACCAACAGGGCCAGCAGTTGGCCCTCCTCCGCCATCACCTGCATGGCGGTCCCCCCGGGTAACTCCGCGGTGACCTCCCGCAGTTCCCTGAGCAGGTCGTCATCGCGGAGGGAGACCTCGCGCACGTAGGCGAGCAGATCGGGGGTGGCTGACGTCTGATGGGCCATGGCGGGGGCGTCCTCTCGAAGGGGATGGCCGTCGGGGTGGGGTGGCCGGGCGGCGCACCCTCACCCGACGCGGACGGACGTGCGACCGGACGGCGACGGGCAGTGTGCTTGTGCCCGCTCGCCGGCGTAGGCGTGCGCCAGCGCGTCCAGTCGGTAGGCGCCCGCCGTCGGCGGGCACAGCAGATGGGCGCGGACCAGGGCGTCCAGGGCTTCCTCCGCCTCGGCCGTGGAACGGCCGAGCAGTTCCGCGACGCTGGTGGCGGAGAAGGAACGCGCCCCGGTGGTCCCGAGGAGGGTGAACACCTCGGCCGGGTGGACGCCGCCCGAGGTCGTCAACCGCAGCCCGTCGTGGTCGACGTCGAGCCCGCGGCGGACGTCGAGGTCGTCGGTGCGCAACTCGTCCAACAGGCGCGGTGCCTCGACGAGTCGGCGGGCGAAGCTCCCGGTGCTCCAGTGCGGGCGTTCCAGCAGTCGGGTGCCGACGATCCGGATGGCCAACGGGAGACCCGAGCAGATCGCCAGCACCGTGCGGGCGGCCCACGGTTCGGCGCCGGCCCTGGTCGGCCCGATGATGCTGCCCAGCAGGTCCAGTGCCGCGTCCTCGTCCAACTGGGGGACGAGCAGGGTGTGCGCGCCTTCGAGGTCGGCCAGTCTTCGTCGGCTGGTGACCAGCAACCGGTTGCCCCCGCTGCCGGGTATCAACGGCCGTATCTGCGCGGTGCTGTGCGCGTTGTCGAGCACGACCAGCATGCGGCGGCCCGTGGTGAGCGAGCGGTAGAGGTTCACCCGTTCGCACTGCTCCGGCGGGATCTCGTCACGGGGGACCCCGAGGTCGGCCAGGAACCGCGGCAACACGGTACGCGGGGTCAGCGGGTGGGACCCGCCGCCGAGGTCGGCGTAGAGCTGGCCGTGCACCGAGCTGTTGCGCAGCGCGTGGGCGGCGTGCAGGGCCAGTGTGCTCTTGCCGACCCCGCCGCGACCGGTCACGACCGCGGTCGGCACCGTTCCCGTGGGCTGTGCGGAGCTGCGGAGGAGACGTTCCAGCCGTGCCAGGAGGCCGGAGCGCGCCGGCAGCAGGGACGGCACGGAGGGGAGTTGGGCCGGGCTCGGACGGCCGGAACCGTTCCACCCCGGGGCGGCCGCCGTGGTGACGGCGGCCGGGGGGCTCGGCGTCGGGGCCGTGGGGCGCGGCCGGTCGTGGGCCGACAGGATGTGCCGCTGGACCTCGCGCAGATCCGCGCTCGGCTCGGCACCGAGCTGTTCGACGAGTTGGGCGCGGGTGCGCTGGTAGAGGTCCAGTGCCTCCGACTGCCGACCCGAGCGGAACAGCGCCAGCATGAGCTTGCCCACCAGGGCCTCGCGGAGCGGGTACTTCCTGACCAGCCGCCAGAGCTCCGGGACGAGTTCGGCGTGCCGCAGCAGGGCGAGTTCCGCGTCGAACCTCAGCTCCATGGTCTGCAAGCGCAGTTCCTGGAGGTATCGACCCTCGACGTCACGCAGGGTCCGGGACGGGACGTCCGACAGCGGCTCCTCGCGCCAGAGGGCGAGGGCCTCGGCCAGTTCGGCGGAGGAGCCCTCCAGGTCTCCGTGCTCGGCCAGTTCCGCCGCGCGTCGGCGGTGCGCCGTGAACTGTCCCAGGTCGCTCTCGTGTTCGTTGATCTCCAGGAGGTATCCGGGTGCCCGGGTGAGGATCCTGGCGGAGGCGTGCTCGCCCAGGGCCTGTCGCAGGCGCATGACATAGGTGCGGACGGTCGCGGGGGCGCTCCGCGGTGCGGCGCCGTCCCAGACGTACTCCGCGAGCCGGTCGACCGAGATCACCCGATTGGCGTTGAGGAGGAGCGCCGCCATGACCACGCGCTGCCTCGGAGCCGACACGTGCACCTCGCGCGCGTTCGACCGGATGGAGAGCGGGCCAAGTAGCAGGAATTTCACGGGGAATCCTTCTTCGTCACACGACCGGTGGCCAATGATGCCTTCAGCATCATTGGCAGTGGTGTGTCGGTCAATCAAATCCTGTTATATCTAGATGTCCTCCTAGAGTCTGACGGTGGAGATCGATTCAAGGCTATGGGATCGCGTATCCGGCAACGAACCGAGTTCCCTCCCCCTTCGCACCCGAATGAGGGTCGCTGCACCCTGGCGGCGTGCGTCGGGTCATGTCCCCTCTGCGGCCCCGGGGGCATTGGTGACCCGTTTTTGTGGTGTGCGGTGTGCCGCATGATCACGGGGAAGGCGCTCGCCGGCCTTCGGTGCGAAGAAGTGTTCGATGAAATCGAGCCACTTGTTTGTCGCCGGGGTACAGATCAGGGAAAGGAATGAACGAGCGGGGCATGACTGCCCTCCTCGTGGGCAGCGTTCTCAGGCGCCGAGGCTTCCGCCCACCCCCACCGCGGAACGTGGACCGCGGGAGCCGCACATCCGGCGCGGCGCACATCGGTGGCGTTCGATCGTGGGGCGTTCCCTGTCGGTCGGTCCCGCCGGGCAGTCGGTGGGAGGCGGTCGCGTGCAGAACGACCACCTCGCCGTCCCTGCGCTGTGCGCGAGGCAACGGACAACAGGGGAAGCGGGTGTTGAGGTTGGTGCTGGTATCCGCCTCTGAGGGGACCGAATCCACTGTGGAGCCGCCGCGCCGCGGCTCCGGTGACGGGGGCGTCGCAGGAGCGGGCGTCGCCGGCGGGCCGGGCGTCAAACGCCTGACCGCCCTGGACGTCTGTATCCTGGAAGGCGTCGCGGTCGGCACTCCTACCGTCCGACTGGCCGCCTCGCTCTATCTGAGCCGTCAGGGCGTCGAGTACCGCATCGGATTGTTGATGCGTCAATTCCAGGTCTCGAACCGGACCGCCCTGGTCTCCCGTGCGCACTCCCTCGGAGTGCTGAGCATCGGCGTATGGCCACCCCGCGTTCTTCCGGAATTCGTTGAGTAAGGTAAAGGTAAATGGCGTGACAACACTGACTCAAAGCCAGGTGATCTTCGCCGTGATTATCGAAAATGTTCCCCCACGGCGCCTGGGGCAGATCCTCCCATGCGGGAATATCGTATCGGTATCGTGCCGCGAGACGGACCGGACCTCCGCGTCGCGGTAACGCAAAGAGGCCCTCCTTCTGCTGACATTTCCCGTGTCCCTGCACTACGGTTGAGGCGCACTGCCCCCTCTTTTCCGGCCTCACATTACGGGAGCTGTCATGGGCTTGGGGTACCTCTTCGGCGGCGGCGTAGGGACGGAGCCTCACGGCCTGGAGCTCTACCGCGCGTATCCGGTGGTGCGCAGTTGGTACGAGCAGGTGGCGGACTGGACCGGCCTGACGGTGAGTCAGATCCTGGAGGACGACCTCCCGACCGCCCAGGAGGAGCGGCAGAGCGTGGGTACCGTGCGCGAGGCCGCCCTCGCGATCGGCGTGCACGACGTCCTCGCCACCTTCCACCTGCGCCCCACCGCCATCGGCGGTCTGAGCCTCGGGGCGATGGCCGCCAGTTGTCTGGCCGGAGCCGTGGAACGGCAGCAACTCTTCGAGATGCTCGCCGGGTCCCGTGACGTTCCGGAACCGGCGGCCGACGCGCCGAAGCAGGGCATCGCCATCGCCTTCGGCGGCCTCGGCGACGGTGCCCCCTCCCACCCCGGCGAGGGCGTCCCCGGCGTCCACCTGGCCGGGGACTTCGGCCCCACCGTCGACGGCACCCAGCGCATCCTGATGCTGGCCGGCCGGGCCGAGGCACTGAACGAACTCGCCGCCGAGCTCCCGCAGGGTACGGTGGTCCCGCTCCCCGGGCGCACCATCGCGGTGCACACGCCGCTGCGCAAGCCCTACCGCGACTTCATGGCCCGGCGCATCGACGCCATGTCCTTCACCGACCCCGAGGTCCCCCTGCTCTCCTGCCTGGAACCCAAGGTGCTGCGGTCCGGGGACGACGTCAGGGACCTCTTCCAACGCAACTCCACGGACCCCATCAGCCTGGTCGACGTCTACAGCGGGATGAAGGAACAGGGCGTGCAGCTCGGCTTGGTGATGGGCCCTTCGATCCCGGAGGGCATCCTCGCCTTCCCCTTCCCCGTGGTGCACATCGAGCGGCCCGAACACATCGAGCAGGCACTGGGCACCGCCTACGACCTCGGCATCGACCTCACCAGCGGCCCGGTGCCGTCATGACCGCCCCGGCCCGGGACGACCCGGACTCCCTGATCGCGAAATGGCTGGACACCGACCTGGACGCATGGACCCGCAGGGTCCTCGGGCGGCACTTCGACCCGCAGACGGGGAGCCCCTACTGGCTCGGGCAGGTCCCCCGACTGGACTTCGACCCCCGTGACATCACCCGGTACGACCAACTCGGCGCCTTCGGCCCGTTCCCCTTGGACAGGCTGCGCGAGGAGGACCCCGCGAACCTCGTACCGCTCTCCGTCCCCCGCCCGCTCGCCGGCCGGGTCTGGGACACGGGCGGCACCACCGGCACGCCCTGCCGGGTGTTCTACACCCCCGACATGCTGTTGCACCGGGCGGCCTGGCGCCGCTGGTCCTTCGTCCGGGAGGGCTTCGCACCCGGCCGGACCTGGTTGCAGGCCACCCCCACCGGGCCGCACCTGATCGGCCACGGGACCTGGGAGGTCTCGGAGCTGCACGCCGGCCAGGTGTACGCGGTGGACATGGACCCGCGGTGGGTCAAACGCCTCATCCGGTCCGGCCGTCTGGCCGAGGTCGGGGACTACACCACCCACCTGGTCGAGCAGATCACGGACGTGCTCCGGCAGGCCCGGGTGCAGTACCTCAACACCACGCCCGCCCTGTTCCAGACGCTCCGACAGCGCCACCCCGAGGAGGTCGCCGCCCTCGACGGGGTACGCCTGAGCGGTACCCAGATCAACGGCGACATGTACCGGACCTTCAGGAGCGCCCTCCGAGGCGGGATCTGCGGCCTGACCTACGGCAACACCCTCGGCAACGCGGCCTGCCTGGACGTGGAGGAGGACGGGGAACTGATCAGTTACGTCCCGAACTACCCCCAGGTCACCATGGCGGTGGTCGACAAGTCCGACCGGTCGACCCCGGTCGCTCCCGGGACGGTGGGCCGAGTGCGCCTCACCGTGCTGCACGACGACCTGTTCCTCCCCAACGTCCTGGAGCGCGACCAGGCGTTGTGCCACCGCTCCGACCGGTGGCCGAGCGACGGCGTCGCCAACGTCCGTCCCCTCCAGACGACCAACTCGTCCCCCGAAGGACTGTACTGAGCGGGGAGCGGCGCCGCGCCCCGCACGTGCGACCACCGGCGGCGCACCGCGGACGGAGGAACGAGATGGAGATCGGGGTCTTCCTCCCGGTCGGCAACAACGGCTGGCTCATCTCGAAGAGCTCTCCGCAGTACATGCCGACCTACGATCTGAACAAGACGGTCGTGCAACGGGCCGAAGCGCACGGGCTGGACTTCGCGCTGTCGATGATCAAGCTCCGGGGCTTCGGCGGCGAGACGGGGTTCTGGGACCACGCCCTCGACTCGTTCACCCTCACCGCGGCCCTGGCCGCCGTGACGGAGCGGATCAGGCTGTACGCCTCCGCGCCCGTCCTCGCCCTGCCGCCGGCGATCGCCGCCCGGATGGCCGCCACCGTCGACGCGATCGCTCCGGGACGGGCCGGCGTCAACATCGTCACCGGTTGGGCGCCCGCCGAGTACGCGCAGATGGGCCTGTGGCCCGGGGACGCCCACTTCGTCGACCGCTACGCCCGGGCGGCCGAGTACGTCACCGTGCTGAAGCAGTTGTGGAGCGAGGGCAGGAGCAACTTCCGGGGCGCGTTCTACGCCATGGACGACTGCGTCCTGTCGCCCCGCCCGGCGAGCGGACGCATCCACGTGCTGGCCGCCGGGCAGAGCGGTGCGGGAACGAGGTTCGCGGCCGAGCACGCCGACGGCAACTTCATCCTGGGCAGCGGAGTCAACACCCCCCTGGCGCTCTCGGCTGCTACCGCGGCGCTCGCCGGACACTCCCGCGAGAGCGGCCGTGACGTCGGCGCCTTCGCGCTGTTCATGATCATCGCGGACGAGACCGACCAAGCCGCGCAGGCGAAGTGGCGGGACTACCACGACCACGCCGACCACGCGGCGCTGCGGTACGTGGCGGCGCAGACGGCCGGGGACGAACACGCCGACGCGTCCTCCACCGCGAAGACCGTGGTGCTCCCCGAGGGCGCCGTGAACCTCAACATGGGCACCCTCGTCGGGTCCTACCGGACCGTCGCGCGGATGCTCGACCGGATCGGCGGGGTTCCCGGAGTGCGCGGGGTCATCCTCGTCTTCGACGACTTCCTCGAAGGCGTGGAGCGGTTCGGGACGCGCATCCAACCGCTCATGGAGTCCCGGGCCCCCTTCCGGGGGGACCGGGACGGATGACCCCGCGCGCCCGCCCGTCGGGGCGGGCGGGCACGCTCACCCGTGCGGGAGGAGACCACCGTCCTTCGGGGGCGTCCCCGCGGGGGTGGCGCGGATGAACTCCCGGATCAGCCGGGCGGTCACCTCGGGTTGGTCGCGCATGACCCAGGTGCGGCTGTCGGGCACGGCCTCCAGGCGGGCGCCGGGGATCAGGGCCGCCAACCGCTCGCCGTGGGCGAAGGGGAAGATCCGGTCCTCGCGGGCGAAGGCCAACAGGGCGGGACGGTCGAACGAGGCCAGTCGCTCGGCGGCGTCGAACAAGGGAGTGGGGCCCAGGTGCCGGGTGACCTCGGCGCAGTCCCGGCGTACCCCGGCGTCACCGAAGAAGGCGTCCGTCCACTCGTCGATCATTTCGTGGGGCAGTGCACCCTTGGTCAACAACCCGTAAGCGAAGGGGAGTCGGCGCACGGCGCGCAGTCGGAGCGACCGGAAGGACAGGCCGAGCAGGCCGGGTACCCGGGCGGCCGGCACGAGCGGCCGGAACCAGACGGGTGGGCAGTTGTCGAAGCACTCGCCGCTGGTGAGGACGAGTCGACCGATCCGCTCGGGGTGGCGGGCGGCGACGATCTGGGCGACGGCCGTGCCGAAGTCGTTGCCGACCAGGGTCACCCGCCGCAGGTCGAGTGCGGCGAGCAGGTCGGCCACCAGCCGGGCGATCCCCGCCGGGCTGAGGTCGGTGCCGCGGTTCAGCGGAACGCGGTGGGCGCCGAGGGGCAGGTCGGGGACGATGCAGCGGAAGTCCGGGGCCAACCGGTCGACGACCGGCTCCCAGAGCCTGCCGTCCATCAGGTAGCCGTGCAGCAGGAGCACCGGTTCGCCGTCTCCGGTGTCCCGGTAATGGACGGTGCCCTGGTCGAGCGTGAGTCGTGGCATGCGGAAGCCCCCTGCGTCAATTACATACAGACTGTATGTACGTAGGATGGGGTGCAGACTGTACGGAACACGAGGGGGCGGGATGGAATCGGCCGGCAACAAGCACGCACGGCGTTCCCGGGAGACCCGGGCGGCGCTCGTCGCCGCGGCCCGGGAGCTGTTCGCCGAGCGCGGCTACGCGGACGTGGGGACCGAGGAGATCGTCCGGGCGGCCGGAGTGACCCGCGGGGCGCTCTACCACCAGTTCCGGGACAAGGCCGACCTCTTCGACGCCACGGTGCAGACGGTCGAGGCCGAGCTGACCGAGCGGATCGCCGGAGGGGTCATGGCGGACGCCGTGGACCCGGTCGTGGCGTTGAAGGCGGGCGCACGCGCCTTCCTGGACGCCTTCGCCGAGCCGGACGTGGAGCGGATCCTCCTGCTGGACGCTCCGGGGGTGCTCGGTTGGCGCCGCTGGCGGGAGATCGGACAGGAACACGGGCTCGGGGTGATCGCGGCGGCGCTGGAAGCGGCGATGGCGAACGGCGCCCTGGGCCGCAGACCGGTGGCGCCCCTGGCCCACGTGCTCCTCGGCGCCCTCGACGAGGCGGCGTTGTTGGTCGCCCACTCCGACGACCCGGCGGCCACCCGCGCGGAGGTGGCCGACACCCTGGACCACCTGCTGGACGGACTCCTCGCCCGCGGGGAGCGCTGAGGCGTGGAGGAGGAGATCCTGACCGGGGGCGGGGTGAACCACGTCGTGCGCGTGGGGGACACCGTCCGCCGCCCGACCGGCCCTTGGACCCCGACGGTGCACGCCCTGCTGGCCCACCTCGCCGCCGTGGGCTTCACCGGCGCGCCCGAGGCGCACGGCCTGGACGGGCAGGGCCGGGAGGTGCTGGACTTCGTTCCCGGAGAGGTCGGCGCCCCACCACTGGCCGGACGGCACGGCGACGCGCGGCTGGTCGCCGCGGGCCGACTGCTCCGCGCCTTCCACGACGCCACCACGGGGTACCGGGCGCCTGCCGACGCCCACTGGTACTTCGCTCCCCGCGCGCCCGCCGAGGTGATGTGCCACGGTGACGTGGCGCCCTACAACACGGTGTTCCGCCAGGGCCTGCCGGTGGCCCTCATCGACTTCGACACCGCACACCCGGGGCCGAGGATCTGGGACGTGGCCTACGCCGCCTACCGCTTCGCTCCCCTGACCGTGGCGCCCGAAGAGGGCGCGGTGTCGACGGCCGAGCAGGCTCGACGGCTGCGGCTCTTCGCGGACGCCTACGGACTGGTCGAGGAGGACCGCACCGCCCTCGTCGACACGGCGATCGCCCGGCTCGAACACCTGGTGGCCCACATGAAGGCGCAGGCCGCCGCCGGCAGTGCGGCGTTCGCCGGACACCTGGCCGCCGGACACCACGTCCACTACCGGACCGACATGGACCACCTGGCGCGGTGCTCCGACGAACTCACCCGGGCACTCCTCGGCTGACGCGACCCCGGGGCGCCGACCCCCGGCCCCGGACGGCACGGGACCGACGGGCGGACCCGTGCCACGGACCGTCAACGCGTCCGGTGGGCACCACCGTTCACCTGGAGGACCTGACCGGTGAGGTGGCGTGCCCCGGGGGAGGCGAGGAAGGCGACGGCGGCGGCGACGTCCTCTGGGGCGCCGGCCCGTCCGATCGCGGTCGCGGCGACCAGCTGCTCCCTGCGGGTGGCGCTGAGCCGGTCGCGGAAGAACTCCGTCTCCCCGGTGTACCCGGGGGAGACCACGTTGGCGGTGACGTCCCGGGCTCCGAGTTCCGTCGCGACGTCCACGTTCCAGGCGGCCAGTGCCGCCTTCGCGGCGCCGTAGGAACCCGCCCCCTGGTCGGCGGCGATGGAACCGATCTGCACCACCGAGCCGCCCGCGGCGAGCCGGTCGGCGACCGCCCGGGTGGTCAGCACCGCGGTGAGGAGGTTGGCGTCCAGGTTCGCCCGGTAGGCCCGTGCGCAGGACGCCAGGTCCGCCTCGGTGCCCTCCGCCCCGGCGCCCTGTCCGGCATCGTCGAAGTCGGTGTTGCCGCCGGCGTTGTTGACCAGGACGTCGATCGTGGCGGGCAACTCCGCGAGGAGCGCGGCGAGTGCCCCGGGGTCGGTGTGGTCGCACACCACCGCTCGGGCGCCGATCTCCCGTGCGGTGGCAGCCAGGGGTTCGGGCCGCCGACCGGTGACGACCACCCGGTGGCCCGCCTCCGCGAAGTGTCGTGCGACGGCGCGGCCGATGCCCGTGCCGCCGCCGGTCACCAGGATGTCGCGAGTCATGGGAACTCCTCGTGCTGGTATGGTCCGATCTATATTTAGATCTAAATCTAACACCTGGGAGCGAGAGGCCATGACCGGAACATCCGATGGGGCGCCGGAGCCGACCCACCAGGCCCCCGAGGCCCCGGACACCGCGGAGGACATCGCCGCCGCCTGGGAACGGGAACGCCCCGGCACTCCGGTGGCGTCCATCGGGATCGTCACCCCCGTCTGGCAGTTGGCGAAACTGCTCGGGGACGACCGGCGCAGGGTGCTGGCCCGTGCGGGAGTGGACGCCGCCACCCTCGACCTGCTGAGCGTCCTGCGCCGGAGCGGACCGCCCTACACTCTCAGCACGCGTGAACTCGCCCGCCGTTCCCTGGTGACGGCGGGAGCCGTCTCCCAACGCGTCGCCCGGGCCGAGCGCGAGGGGCTGATCAACCGGGCGCCGGCCGGGACCCGCCCCCGCACCGTCCTCGTCACGCTGACCGCCGCCGGCCACGAACTGGTCGAGATCACCGTCGACCGGGTGCTGCGCCGGGAAGCCGAACTGCTCGCCGGGCTCACCCCCGCACAGCAACAGGACCTGGCCGCCCTGCTGCGGGTGTTCCTCCGCGACGTCCAGGACCGGGTGGGCGACCACGGGCTCACCCAGGTGGGGCAGGGCTGAGCCGACCGCGCGGCCGCCCGTGCGGTGCCGTCATCCGCCGTCGAACTCGGACGCGTGGTCGGCGGCCCACCTCGCGAAGGTGCCGGCCGGTCGACCGGTGAGGCGTTCGACGTGGTCGGTGACGAAGCGGGACTCCGGTCGTTGCACGGACGCGGTGATCAGCGCGTCCACCAGCGGCTCGGGGAGGCCGTCCGCCCGCATGCGCGCCCGGGCGAGCTCGGCGGGCAGCGCCTGGAAGCGGAGGGGACGGTTGAGTGCGGCGCCGAGGATCGCCACCTGGTCGGCGCGACCGAGCACCTCGGGTCCGGTCAGCGCGTACGGTTCGCGGCGGAGCCGTCCGTGCCGTCCGAGCAGGACGGCGACGGCGGCTTCGGCGACGTCGCGCTCGTCCACGACGGCGGTGCGTGCCGGGTCCGGTCCGGACACCACGTCGCCGCCCCGCAGTTGGGCGATCCAGCCGCGGGTGTTGGAGGCCAGGGTGTCGCTGCGCAGCACGACCGGACGCAGGCCGGCGCCGTGCAGCAGGGCCTCCATCCCGGCGTGCACCCGGGCGACGGGGTCACTCTGGCGAGCGGCTCCGTCGACCACCGCGGTCGTGGACAGATGGACGATCCGGGGGGTCGTCGCGGCGAGCTCCGCCACCAGGGCCCGGGCCGGGGCCACCTCCAGCAGCGGCCAGAGCAGGAACACCGTGTCGACGTCCACCAGCGCCTCGCGGACGGCCACGGGATCGGTGAGGTCACCGGTCAACGCCCGGACCCCCGGCCGGGGTTCGGTGTGGCGGCGCGCGAGGGTCCGCACCCGGGCCCCCCGGGCCAGGAGACGGTCGACGACCTCCCGGCCCAGGTTGCCCGAGGCGCCGGTGACCAGGACCGAGGAGGGGAGACGGGGGCGAGGGGAACGGAGGGGATGAGGCATGATCGAACGCTAGGGGTTCAGGTCGACCTGAAGGCAAGGTGTCGAGTGAAGACGATCGGCGAGGTGGCCGCCGAACTCGGCATCGGCGCACATGTGTTGCGGCACTGGGAGGACGCGGGCGCGCTCCTCGTGCCCCGGGACGGCAACGGCTACCGGGTGTACGACGAGGCGGCCGTGGAACGGGCGCGCACCGTGCTGACGCTCCGGCGCGTCGGACTGTCACTGACGGAGGTCGCCGCTGCCGTGTCGCCGACCAAGTCCGCGGCGCAGGTCGCGGTGCGGGCGAAGATCGCGGTGCTCCGGAGCGAAGTCCGCCAACGACAGCGGGCGATCGTCTTCCTGCAACACGCCGTCGAGTGCCGGCACCGCTATCTCGACGACTGCGCGGACTGTGCGGCCTTCGTCCGCGGTGCCTGAGCCGGGTGAGGGGGAGGGCACACCCCTCCGCCCGGGACGTCTGACCCGGGTGGAGGGGGCAGACGTCCCGTGGGCCGGTCGCCCCCGGGCAACTCCCCGCGGACCGGAGGCCGCTGCTGTCGCGACGGGCGCCTCCCACCCCCGGACGGGGCGGAACGGGACGCCGGTCACTTCCCGGCGGCGGGTGCTCCCGGTCGGGACGGTAGGGCGGCGAGCCAGTCGATCAGCAACCGGTTGACCTCCGTGGGACGTTCCTGCTGCACCCAGTGGCCGCAGCCGTCGAGGACGTGCGAGGCGATCAGGCCCGGCAGGGTGGCGGGGTAGGCGTCGATGGCGTCGGCCAACCAGGTCGTGGAGGCGTCCAGGGCGCCGCCGATGAACAGGGAGGGCTGGGTGAGCGGCGCGCCCCGGAAGGCGGCGAGCTCCTCCCAGTCGCGGTCCATGTTCCGATAGCGGTTGAGGGCTCCGCCCCAGCCGGTCCGCTCGAACTCGGCGGCGTAGAAGTCCAGGTCGTCCCCGTCGAGCCAGCTCGGCAGCCGATCGACCGGGAAGCGTTCGCGCATCGTCCCCGACCTTCCGACGAAGTGCGGATCGGGCGCCCCGGGCCCGGGCATGGTGTCGGCGGACAGAGCGGCGTAGAGCCCCGCGAGCCAGCCGCGGACATCGGGCTCGATCTCGGCTTCGGCCCGCCCGGGCTGCTGGAAGTACGCGACGTAGAACTCCTCCTCGCCGCCCATCCCGGCGAACGCCTCGCTGGGGCGGGGGCCACCCGGCGGTGTGTAGGGCACGCTCAGCAGCCCCACCGCGTGGAAGACGTCCGGCCGGATCAGGGCGGAGTGCGCGGCGATCGTCGCCCCCCAGTCGTGGCCGACGACCACCGCCGACTCCTCGCCCAGTCCGTGCACCACCGCCACGCCGTCGTCGACCAGGTCGAGCATCCGGTACGCCTCGACCGGGGCCGGCTTGCTGGAACGGCCGTATCCGCGGACGTCCACCGCGACCGCGCGGTAGCCCGCAGCCGCGAGCGCGGGCAGCTGGTGACGCCAGGAGTACCAGGATTCGGGGAAGCCGTGGAGGAGCAGCACCAGGGGGCCAGTGCCCTGCTCCACGAGGTGGATGCGGCCCCCCGGCGACGGGACCAGACGGTGGGTGAGCTCCGTGGTCTGCCCTGACATGCACTCTCCTCGCGGCATCGGTGCGCGGTGCGTCCCGGGCGGCCCGCGCGGTCGTACTGCTGATCGTGCAGAAGCCGTGCCGGGAACACGAGTCGGTTTGCCGATGCGGCAAGTCGCTCCGGATGCCGGCCGGCGGGGCCGGCCCGGGCCCGGTCAGCCCTGGTGGTCGGTCGGATCCCAGGCCCGGTGGCAGGCGCGGCACTCCAGCAGCCCGTTCAGCCGGTCGTCGCTGACCACGGTCCGTACGCGTCCGCCGCCGCATCCGGGGCAAGCGCGTCCCCGTCGACGGGCCCACCGGGGCGAGGGGCGCCAGGAGGACAGCAACCAGGCGATCCCCACGACCAGAACGCACAGAGCCACCAGCAGCACCACGCCCAGCACCACGGAACGACCCCTTTCGCGAACGCATGTGCGTCGCACGCATCGTAGCCCTGAGGTCGACGCGGGTCGGGGCGGGGCCCCCGGGCCCGGCGAGCTGCACCACATCTGACTAATCAAGTTTGATTAATTCCTCGCTCGGGGGTACTGTGCTCATAGTCAAATTTGATGAGCTCCTAGGAGGAGTGGCACCGATGATCCAGTTGCCCGATGTCGGATACGCGGCGACCGCCGACGACCACGCCGGCGTCCACGCGTGGTTCGCCGAGTACGACGCGGCAGCCGCACGCCGGGACGTCGAGGCCATGGCCGATCTCGCGGTCTTCCCGCTCAACCTCGTCAGCGACGACTCCGCCTCCGAAGGCGCCAGCGCCCAGTGGGACCGCAAGCAGTACGTGGACACCATGACGCACGTCATGGGCGACGGCACCGAGGACATCACCTTCGAGTCCGTCCGCACCCCGGTCTTCCTGAGCGCGGCGATGGTGATCGTCTTCACCGACTCCACCATGACGGCGGGCGGTACCGCCCAGCAGCTCCGGTACGCCGACGTCCTGATCAAGCGGAACGGTCGATGGGCCTTCCAGACCATGGCCCAGGGCGGCTGGGGCGACAACCTCCGCTGAGGGGAGGCGGCGGGCACCCATCGTCGGCGGCCCCGGCGCCGACGGCTCAACGCCGATCGGGCGCCGCCCCCGCGGCCCCGGCCGGTGCGCTCCGCGCCGTGCCCGCCGCCGTCTTCGGCGCCACGAACACCGTGGCCAGCAGGGCCAGCACCAACAGCCCCGCGCAGAGGTACCCGGACACCTCCAACCCCGCCGTCATCGCCTCCTGCGCGGCCCGCCCGGCCTCCGCGGTACGCGGGTCGCCCGCGAGGACGGGAACCGACGCTCCCGCGCCCTCCGTCACCGCCGAACTGAGTCCCTCGGCCTCCGGTGGCGGCAGCCCCTGCGCACGGAGACGGTCGCGCAGTCCGGACGTCATGGCGGTGAAGAAGAGCGTGGTGAGCGTCGCGATGCCCAGCGCCGCCCCCAGCTCGCGTGCCGCGCTCTGGATGCCCGACCCCTGCCCCACGCTGCGTTCCGGAACGTCCACCAGGGCGATGTTGGTCACCTGGGCGGTGGCGAAACCGACCCCGATCCCGTACCCGAACAGGCAACCCGCGATCACCCACCACCCGGTGTCCACCGAGGCTGTCAGCCCCAGGGCGACCAGCCCCGAGGCCTCCGCGGCCAGCCCGAGCCGCACCAACGCGAGCGGTGACGCGGAGGTCGAGAAGCTGGCGCCGCTCGCCAGCAGGCTCCCGACCGCGATCACCGCGAGGAACAGCCCGGCCTCCAACGCGGTGTGGCCGAGGGCGAACTGCAACCAGAGCGGAAGCACCGCGAGGATGCCGAACTCCCCGAGCCCGACCACGAGCGTGACGACGTTGCCGTTGCGGAACGAGGGGACGGCGAACAGCCGGACGTCCGTCAACGGCTCCTCGGCACGACGCAGCAGGGCCCGCTGCCGTCGCCAGAACACCAGGACCGCCAGCCCGGACACGAGGAACGCGACGCCCGCGGGTGAGGGGCCGGAACTCCACGACCAGCCCGCGACCTCCAACGGTGCGGTGGTGAGCAGCCACCCGTGCGTGCGCCCCTCGATCAAGGCGAAGGCGAGCGATCCCAGGGCGACGGCCGACAGGACGCCGCTCGGCGCGTCCACGCGCCCCTCGCTGCGCGGCGAGGCCGGCAGGCACGACAGAACGCCGAAGGCGACCAGCACGACCACCGGTACGTTCATCCCGAAGGCCCAGCGCCAGGAGAGACCGGCGAGCCAGCCGCCCAGCAGTGGCCCCACCGCTGCCGCCGCCCCGATCGTGGAACCCCACACCGCGAACGCCCGGCCCCGGGCCCGCCCGGTGAAGTGGGCGTTCACCAGGGCCAGCGACGAGGGCAGGACCAGCGCACCGCCCACGCCTTGGACGAAACGGGCCAGCACCAGCGGACCCCCGCCCGGGGCGAGCGCCGCCGCGATGCTCGTCAGGCCGAACACCGCCAGCCCGGCGAGGAGGACGCGCCGGGCCCCGCACAGATCGGTGAGCCGGCCGGTGACCAGGAGGAGCGCGGCGAAGGAGATCGCGTAGGACTCCTGGACCCACTGCGCCTGGACCGAGGTGGTGTCCAGGTCGTCGATGATCGGCGCGAGGATCACATTGACGATCGTGATGTCCACGACGATCAGGGCCACTCCGAGGGAGACGGCCACCAACCCCAGCCACTGCCGCCGCGACGGTGCTGCGGCGCCCCCGGGCGGTGCCGACCCCCCGCCCCTTCCCGTGCCGTGCGTCATGGCGCCCCCACGGTGAGTTACCTTGCGGCAAGGTAGTTCGGTGGGGTTTGGGCTGTCAATCGAACAGGAGCGCACGGGGAGCGGGACGGCCGGTACGCACCGCGGCGGACCACGCGAGCCACCCTGCTCACGCACGTCGCCGCCGCACCACGCGGATGCGACGGCGAACCCGTGCTCGGGCGGGCGGATCCAACGCCCGCGTCGGCCCTACCGGCCCCCTGCGTCGCCCGCCGCCGTACCGTCGGACGGCACGGCCGGGAACTCGCCGGCGAACGCGGCGGCCATCCGCAGGTGCGGAGCGGCCTCGGCGTCCCGGCCCTGGCGCTCCAGGGTGCGGCCCAGCATCAACCGGGCGTATCCCTCCACGGGGTCGCGCTCCAGGACCGCGCGCAGCTGCTCCTCGGCCCGGCCGAGCTGGGCGGAGTGGTAGTAGGCGCGCGCCAGCAACAGCCGCGGCGCGACCTGCTCCGGCTCCTCCTCCACGAGCCCCGACAGGATGCGCGCGGCCGTCAGGTACTCCTTGGAGTCGAAGAACATCCGGGCCCGGTCCCAGCGGTCCGCCGCCGTGCCGAACTCGTAGTACGTCGTGCTCACCGTGACCTCGCTCGATGTCGCCGTGGTGGTCGTCGCCGTAGCGACCCGTCGACTGCGCCAACCGGGTCCGGCACCCGGATATTCCACCGGGGGAGCGGGCCTGACGCTCCGGGGGCCGCGGGGTTAGGTTGTCCGGTATGAGCAACCTTGATCGTGAGGCGGTGCCCACCTTGTGCGGTGGGAGGGGTTTCGTCGTGGCGGAACCGGTACGGGAACTGTTGAGCCCCCGGCGCGTCCAACTCGGTGAGTCCACCGAGGTCCGGCGACTGCTGCCCAATCTGGGCCGACGCATGGTGGGGGCCTGGGCCTTCGTCGACCACTACGGTCCGGACGACATCGCGGACGAGCCGGGCATGCAGGTTCCGCCGCACCCCCACATCGGTCTCCAGACGGTGAGCTGGCTGCACGAGGGCGAGGTGCTGCACCGGGACAGCACCGGCAGCCTCCAGACGATCCGCCCGCGCGAACTGGGCCTGATGACCTCGGGAAGGGCGATCAGCCACTCGGAGGAGTCCCCCAAGTCACATGCGCGCTTCCTGCACGGCGCGCAGCTCTGGGTCGCCCTGCCCGACGCCCACCGGCACGTCGAACCGCACTTCGAGCACCACGCGGTGCTGCCGACCGTCACGGCCCCCGGCCTCACCGCCACGGTCCTGCTCGGGGACCTCGACGGCTCCGTCTCCCCGGGCACCGCGTACACCCCCATCGTCGGCGCCGATCTCGCCCTCACCCGCGGCGCCGACGTCCGCCTCCCGCTGGACCCCGACTTCGAGTACGCCGTCCTGTCCATGTCCGGCGAAGCCCGCGTGGACGGTGTCCCCGTCCTGCCCGGCTCCATGCTCTACCTCGGCTGCGGCCGGTCCGAGCTGCCGCTGCGCGCCGAGTCCGATGCGGGGCTCATGCTCCTGGGCGGCGAACCGTTCGCCGAGGAACTCGTCATGTGGTGGAACTTCGTCGGAAGGTCCCACGAGGACATCGCGCAGGCGCGCCGGGACTGGATGGAGGGCACCCGCTTCGGCGAGGTGAAGGGGTACGCCGGTGCCCCGCTGCCCGCGCCCGAACTCCCGCCGGGGCAGCTGAAGAAGCGGGGGCGTACGGGCTGACCTGGTGTTTCGGGGCGGTGGAGCATCCCGGGTACCTCGCGTGACCGCACCGCCCCGACGGAGCGATCGGCACGGGGCGGACGCCCCCTTCGAGGGTCCTGGTCAGGCTGTCGTCGGTCGCGGGTCCGGCTGTCTGTGGCTGGGTTGGGTAAACCTCATGCTGACCCCGTGCTGACTTTGCCGGCGAGCAGTCGGATCGGGTCGAGGCGGCCGATGGTCCGCGATCCTTGATTGGTTGCCCCTCCGTCGTTCTCCCGGCGGGGCGGGTACGCGGAGAGGGTGTGGTGTGCCGGTGGCACGCGGGAGTCCCCGCAGGGCGCCATCGGCTGACCTCTCCCTTGTCCTGTGGAGTCCCGAGCTGGTGGGCCCTCGATCCGGGGACATCCCACGGCGAACTGCGACGTGGGCACGGCCACGACCCAGCCGACGGGGGGAACTCACGTTCTGAGGTCCAGTTGAAATTTCAGGTTTCCCCCGACGAACCGGTGGCAGTCGCCTCATGGAGAAGTGTTCCCAACGATCGGAGAACCACGTGATACTCCTGGGCCTCGTTCTGTTGATCATCGGCATGGTGACGAGCATCGGGTTCCTGTGGACCGTCGGAGCCGTTCTGGTGGCAGTCGGTGCCTTGCTCTGGGTCCTGGGGAGCGTGGGGCGCGCGGTCGGTGGCCGGCGTCACTACTGGTGAGCGTGCTCGCCTGCACCCGATCCGGTGCCTCGGGGCCCACCCCGAGCCGGCCCTCGATCGGTATGGGGCAGCGGGGCGGCCGTGAGGTGCAGTGGGGCGCAGGCCCTGACCGGGCAAGATCCCTAATGAACTATTGTCGGTTCGATTGTAGAAGCGTGAGACGGAACAGGGCGGCGCATGACGAACGCGGGACGATCCGAGTGGTTGGTCGAGGTGTTGACCACGGAAAGGGAGGAGTTCACTGCCAATTGGGTGCGCACCGTGGGCGCGACGCTGCGCGGGCGGCTCAGTGGCGCCGAACTCTCCCGGGAGTTGGAGGAGATCTACACGGCGTTGCTGCAGGCCCTGGGCAGTGGTGACCTCGCCAGCCGTGGGGAGCATTTCCGTGAGGTCCGCAGTCTGCTGGTCGAGCTGTCCCGGAGTCGGGCCAGGCAGGGTTTCACCCCGACGGAGACTGCGTCCAGCGTCTTCGCGCTCAAGGAGGTGTTGGAGCCCGCCCTCGCCCAGTCGGCGGACGGTGTCCGCGCCTACCTGCAGTTCTCGCGGGTTCTCGACGACCTGGGCATGTTCACCGTGGAGGAACACGCCCGAACCCGTGAAGAGATCATCTCCTCCCAGGCGGAGCAACTCCTGGAATTGTCCACGCCGGTGGTCAAGCTGTGGGACGGCGTGGTCGGCGTGCCGCTGGTCGGCACCCTCGACTCGGCCCGTACGCAGGTCGTGATGGAGAAGCTGCTCCAGGCCCTGATCGACTCGGGCTCCGCGCACGCCATCATCGACATCACCGGCGTTCCCGCCGTGGACACCCAGGTCGCCCAGCACCTGCTCAAGACCGTGGTGGCGGCACGCATGATGGGGGCGCAGTGCACCATCTCCGGCATCAGGCCGCAGATCGCCCAGACCATCGTGGCCCTTGGGATCGAGTTCGGTGACATCCCCACCAAGGCCACCCTCGCGGACGCACTGCGGCAGACCCTGGCGGACATCGCCCAGGCCGCCGAGTCGAGGTCCGGGGGACTGCTGTGAGCGGGCGTGTGCCGGTACTGAAGATCGGGGATGTCCTCCTGGTCTCGATCCAGGTGGACCTGGAGGACCAGATGGTCATCGACCTCCAGGACGACCTCTCGGAGAGGATCGTGGCCACCGGTGCGCGGGGAGTGGTCATCGACATCTCCGCACTGGAGATCGTGGATTCGTTCGTCGGGCGCATGCTGGCGACCATCGCCGCCATCTCCCGCGTCCTGGGGGCCGAGACCGTCGTCGTCGGCATGCGCCCGGCGGTCGCGATCACCCTCGTCGAACTGGGCCTGTCCCTCAACGGGGTGCGCACCGCCATCGATCTGGAGCAGGGGCTCGGCCACCTCCGGCGCCTCCACGGCCGGTCGACGGCCGGCCGATGAAGGACTACGGCAGCGAAGCCGCCGATTCGGAGAGCGTCGAGATCAGCGGGAGCGGGGACGTGGTCAGGGCCCGCCAGATGGTGCGCCTCCTCGCCCAGCGCGGAGGGCTGTCGCTGGTGAACCAGACCAAACTCGTCACCGCCGCGAGCGAACTGGGCCGCAACGCCCTCGTCTACGGCAGCGGAGGCACCGCACGCGCCGCGGTGGTGCAGGACGGTGGCCGGCAGGGCGTGTGGGTCGAGTTCAGCGACCGGGGCCCGGGGATAGTCGACCTGGAACTCGCCCTGACCGACGGCTGGACCTCCGGGAGCGGGATGGGGCTGGGGTTGAGCGGAACCCGCCGGCTGGTCGACGAGTTCCACATCGAGTCCCAACCCGGCGTGGGGACCACGGTACGCGTGGTGAAGTGGGCCCGGTGAGCGCCTCCATCCCGTTCGAGGCGGAGAGCGTGGTCTGGCTGCGGGCGGGCGGGGCGCTGGCCGCCACGGCACGCCGCGAGGCGGCGGAGCTGGCCCGGCGCGTCAACATGGGACCGTCGCGGATCGCGGAGATCGAACTCGCGGTCACCGAGGCCGCGACCAACCTGCTCCGGCATGCCGACGACGGCGCGCTGGCGCTACGGGTGATCAGCTTCGGCGGCAGGGCCGCGGTGGAGTTCCTGTCCCTGGACCACGGCCCGGGGATCCCCGACCTCGGGTCCGCGCTGCGGGACGGGGTCTCCTCCACCGACACCCTCGGCATCGGTCTCGGCGCGCTCGCCCGGCTCGCCGACACCTTCGACATCCACTCGGTCCCGGGCAGGGGAACCACCGTCCTCGCCCGGTTCCGGGCGCCTGACAGTCCGACCACGGCCGACCGGGTCGCCTACGACACGATGACCCATGTCGCCGGTCTCACCCGCCCGATCAGCGGCGAGGCGGTGTGCGGGGACACCTGGTCCGCCCGCTTCGACGAGGCACACGACGGCGGTCCGGGCACCCTGACCGTCATGATGTGCGACGGCCTCGGTCACGGGCCGTTGGCCGCCCGGGTCAGTGAGCGGGCGCGACTGGCGTTCCGCGAGACCACCCGGCACACCCCGGCCGACGTCCTGCGCGAACTCCACCGCGACCTGCGCGGCACCCGCGGTGCGGCCGTGGCCGTGGCCGCGGTTGACCTCGCCACCCGTCGGGTGACCCTGTGCGGTGCAGGGAACATCAGCGCGTTCGTCGCCGGGCCGGACCAGCGCAGCGCACTGTTGTCGCAACCCGGGATCGTCGGTGCCCAGATGCCCCCGCCCCGTCTCTTCAGTGCTCTCCTTCCTACGGGCTCGGCTCTCGTGCTGCACTCGGACGGCCTTAGTGACCGCTGGGCCCCCAAGGACCTCCCCGGCCTGTTCTCGTGCCAACCGGCCGTGATCGCCGGACAGATCCTGGCCCAGGCCGGTGTGCGTCGGGACGACGCGGGCATCGTCGTCGTGGTGCCCGCCTCATGACCCGTGGGGTCGAGGAGCACGAGATCGTGGTCCTGCGGCTGGAGAGGCCGCAGGACGTGTTTGTCCTGCGGCGGTGCGGGCAGGTGGCGTGCCGGGCCCTGGAGGTACCGGAGCCCGGGCTCGTCCGGCTCGCGACCGTCGTGAGCGAGGCGGGACAGGACCTTCTGGGAGCACCCGAACTGACCGCACACATGAGCGTTGAGAAAACCGTCCCGGTCCGCCTCACGGTCCGGTTCCACTGGGACGGTGAGGCGAGCCCCGGTCCGGAGATCCTCTCCGCAGCCGAACGGCTGCTCGATCACGCCCGACATGCCGCAGACGAGGGCACGGGCACCCGTGCCCGTCTGTCCGTCGGACTGGACCTGTCGGCCCCCGACGGCCAACCGCTCGCGGCACTCGCCGCCCGTGCCTCCGCGGCCGTCAAGACCGTCGACGGCATCGACCTGACCGAGGACCTGCGGACGCAGAACCGGGAACTGCTGGCCGCACTCAGGGAGTCACGCGCCCAGCAGGAGGAACTACAGCGTCTCAACGCCGAGTTGGAGGAGACCAACAGCGGTGTCCTGGCACTCTACTCCGAGCTGGCCAGTGAGTTGGAGGAGACCAACAGCGGTGTGGTCGCCCTCTACGCCGAGTTGGAGGACAAGAGCCGCCAGCTCCGGCTCGCCAGTGAGTCCAAGACCCGTTTCTGGGCCAACGTCAGTCACGAGCTGCGCTCCCCCGTCAACTCGGTCATCTCCCTGGCGCGGCTCCTCCTCGACTCGGCCGCCGAACCCCTCTCCCTCGAACAACGCCAGCAGACAGCGATGATCGCCGCCTCGGGGAACACCCTCCTGGCCCTGGTCGAGGAGCTCCTCGACGTCGCCAAGGCGGAGTCAGGCCGTCTCGAACCCCATCTCGTCGACACCGATCTGCGTACCCTCCTGCACCAGCTCCGCGGCACCCTGAACGGCACCGCCCAGCACGGCGTGCGGCTCACCATCGCCGACCCGCCGTCCGAGAGCGCCTCGTCCCTGGTCACCGACGAGGTCATGCTCACCAGGATCCTCCGCAACGTGCTCTCGAACGGACTGAAGTTCACCGAGGCCGGAGAGGTCGCCCTCACCGTCGACAAGGAGGACCGGGACGGAACGTCCTGGTGGGTCTTCACCGTCCGGGATACCGGAGTCGGCATCCCGCAGGACCAGCAGGAACGCATCTTCGAGGAGTTCTACCAGGTCCGCGGCCCGCACCAGCTCCACAGGCCCGGAACCGGCCTCGGTCTGCCCTACGCCCGCCGCCTCACCGAACTTCTCGGCGGCCGCCTGACCCTCACCAGTGCCCTCGACGAGGGCACCCGTGTGGTGATCGAGATCCCGACCGCGAGCGCCGGAGCCGGAGAACCGGGGCACCTGCCCTCCGCCCTCTCCGAGCCCGAACGGCCCCCACTGGAATCCGTCGTGATCGTCGACGACGACCTCGCCTTCCTCACCACCCTGCGCCCCGTGCTGCGACGGCTGTCGCACACCACGGTCGAGGTCACCCGGAGCGGCGAAGCCGTCCACGCCATACGGGAAGCCCGGCCCGACGCGGTCCTCTTGGACCTGATGATGCCCGCACCCGACGGCTACCAGCTCCTGCAGATCCTCGGCGCCGATCCACGGACGGCGGACATTCCCGTCGTCGTCCTCACCTCGGCCGACCACGACGACATCGACCGGACCCGGCTCACCCGGGCGCGCGACGTCCTCGCCAAGACCCACCTCAGCGCCGCCAGGCTCGCATCCGTCCTCGCCACGGGCCGCACCCGCGAACCGTGCGGCGATCCGCGATGAGCCCCCACCCGGAACGGTCGATCCCATGCCCCATCAGTTGAAGGCCGACAGCGCTCCCGGCCTGGTCCTCGTCGTCGACGACAACCCCACCAACCGGTACGTGCTGTCCACCACCCTGCGCCGTGCCGGACACCGGGTCATCGAGGTCCAGGACGGCACCAGCGCCCTCGCCCTGCTGGGCACCGCGGACCCGCTGCCCGACGCCGCCGTCATCGACGTCCGACTCCCCGACATGACCGGCTTCGACGTCTGCGAGGGGATCAAGAACAGCCCCGCGACCGCTTCCCTGCCGGTCATCCACATCTCCGCGTCGGCGATCTCCGTCGCCGACCGCACCCAGGGGCTCAACCGAGGGGCCGACGCCTACCTCACCGAACCGATCGCTCCCGCCGAGCTCCTCGCCACCATCACGGCCAACGTCCGTTACGCCAGGGCACGACGCCGTGCCGAACGTCTCGCCCACCGGCTCCACCGCCTCCACCAGGGCACCCTCGCCCTCTACAGTGCGGGCCGGGCGTCGGAGCTGGCCGCCGCCGCGGCAGAGAGCGCCGCCGGAATCCTGGAGACCGGTGCCGTCGCCGTGCTCGTCTCCCCCACGGGAGAGGCCCTGCTCGGCCGCGCAGACTCCCTGAGGCCCGGCGAGGCCCACCACCAGCCGCTGTCCTCCAGGGATGAGCTGCCCGTCCGGCACGCCACCACGGCCCGCGCCGTGACCGTCCACACCGTGCCCGCCGACCGCTGGCCCCACCCCGTGGACGGCCACCCCGGGACGGGCGGGTACCGCGTGGCCGCAGCCGCTGCCACTGCAGGGCGCCCGCCCGTGCTCATCGCCGTCCCCGAGACGGCCGTCACCAGTCCCGACGAAGAGGACCTGCTCACCCAACTCGGCCACACCTGTGCCCTCGCGCTCGAAGCACTCCGAACCCAGCACGAGGAGCGTGAACTCGCCCTCACCCTCCAGCGCAGCTTCCTCCCGGACGCACTTCCCGCGACCGACCGAGCCGACCTCGCCGTCCGATATCTTCCGGCCAGCGAACACGCCGAGATCGGCGGTGACTTCTACGAGGCGCTGAACACCGCCGAGGGCCTCCTGATAGCCGTCGGCGACGTCGCCGGGCACTCCCTGGATGCCGCGATGGTCATGGGACAGCTCCGCCACGCACTGCGCGCCTACGCCACCGAGGGCCACCCGCCCCACACCGTCCTCACCCGTCTCGACCACCTGCTTACCACCCTTGCCCCCGGCGCCACGGCCACCCTGTGCATCATCCTGATCGAGCACCACCAGGACCGCGTCCACATCGCCAACGCCGGGCACCTGCCCCCTCTCCTACGGGCCCCGGGCGCTCCCGCCCGGTACGTGCGCGAGCACGGCCCGCTCCTGGGACTCGGCCTGTCCCATCCGACCGCCACGGCCGTGGCCACGCCTCCCGGGTCCTCGCTGCTGCTCCTCACCGACGGCCTGATCGAGCGGCGCGACGAGGACATCGAGGTGTCCCTCGCCTCACTGCTCACCGAAGCGGCGACCACCCCGCGCGACCCCGAGTCGGCCTGCTCCCACCTGTTGGAGCGGTTCCCGCCGGACGGCATGGACGATGTCGCCCTGATGGCCGTGCGTCTGAACCGGTCCGCCGCCTGAACGGCGCCCCTCTTCACCCCCGGGCAGCAGCGGCGGCCGGTCCCCGGGGACCCGGCCGCCCGGGCCTGTCGCGGCTCCGGCCGTCAGGCACGGGGCCAGTAGTGGGCACCGAGCGTGTCCCCATAGTCGGCGTCGGGGGAGTGGTCACGCCGTGGAACTCGGGCGCGACCCTGACCTGATCCTTCGTCAGGCCGGCGGCTTTGCCTCGGGCAGGTCGGAAGTCGAACCCGGCATCTTCCGCCCGTACGGCCTGGTGGACGAGTTCGCCCGGCCCGCATGTCTCCGACATCAGCTTGTAGCCGACTCTCATACGCCTCCTCCGCTACCGCGAGAACGGCTGTCGGGTACCCGGGAAAGAGTGGTGGTCACCCGCTCGGTTGGGTGTGGGACGCGGACCCCGTGGAACCCGACCCCCATACCCACGCGCCCGTCCTGGACTCCACCGCGTCCCTTCTGGTGAAGGGGTACGGATGGCTGCCCGATCTGCGCCGCCGAGCGCAGGGCGCCGAGGCCGTGCCGGTTCGACTGCTCATCCACCGAGGGGTGGCCCGGCACGGGCCGGAGGCCGTGCGCTTCTTCTACGACGAACGCCATGTGCGCAGCCAAGGAGCACTTCCGGGGCCCGTTCTGGACACGCTGTTCGGCCGGGGTGCCGTGCACACCCTCGACGGCGCCGCCCACCGGGGCCGCAAAGCCCTCTTCACGACTCTGCTCATCGACCCGGAACGGATCGCGGCCCTCAACGGCCGCGCCGCCGTCGCCTGGTTCCTCACCTTCGCCGCCCACGCGCTGCACCGGTGGCCCCACCACCGGGACCCGCTGTTGACGGGTGAGGGGAGCGCTCCGTGGGCATTCGTCCAGGAAGTGCGCCGCTTCTACCCCTTCGCCGCCGGGCTCGCCGCGACCGACACCGAGTGGGGCAGCGTCCCCATCCCGGAGGGCGGCCTCGTCCTGCTCGACCTGTACGGTCACAACCACGACCCCGCCCTGTGGCCCGACCCGTACGTCTTCGACCCGGCCCGCTTCACCGGACCCGCCGCGGCGATCGCGGTGGAAACGATGATCCCGCAGGGCGGCGGCGAGGCGGCGACCGGACACCGCTGCCCCGGCGAGGACGTCACCGCCGCCCTCCTGGCCTCCCTGGCGCCCCGGCTGGCCGCGCTCCACCACGCCGTGCCCGACCAGGACCTCACGATTCCGCTGCACCGAATTCCCACCCGGCCCCGCAGCGGCTACGCCATGACGGGCATCCACCCTCCGGGCTGGGAAGCGGGCGCAGCGTGAAGGCGCGGCGGAGAGGACGCACCCACACCCGGCGACCGGTCGTACTGTCCGGCCGTCCGCACCGAGGATCCGGAACAGGACATCGCGCGCACGGCGGTAGGAGAGGGCGGGAGGAGGGCGAGCCGGCGGGACGAACACCCGGCACGGAGCCGGGGTTCACAGCCGGAGCAGCCGCTGCCCTGGGATCCCCGGGACCGGCAGGCCACCGAGCACCACGACGTGACCCGCTCATGGTCCCCGATCTCGAACGGGTGGACGAATGCCGTGAGGAGAACGAGGACCCGTACCCTCCACCCCGGACACCGCGGAACCGGACGAGCCGACCGGCTGACCCCGCGCCCGCACGACGTCGGTGGCGCTCCCGGCAGGAGCACCGCCGACGCACACGGCCCACCGTGCTTGGTGGCCCTGCGGTCGGTTCAGGGCAGGGGCGCAGCCGGTGGCTTTGACGATGCCCCCGGTGATGTAGCTCGCCCTGGGAGGAGGCGAGGAACACGAACGCTGGGGCCATCTCTCCGCGGACTGCGCGGGGCGGCCGAGCGGTGACTGCTTCCCGAACTCGACCGTGTCCGGCACCGTCACCGGGTTGCGCGGCGTCCACACCGGGCCGGGTCGCTGCGTTGACCCGTAGGGACGGACAGGCCTCTGGCTTGCTCACCACGCGCTCACCCAAGATCGGCCCTTCCTGGCATGTGGTGCCTGTGTGAGCCTCGGCCCGCCGGTCGGCGCCATCACCGATGAGCTTCACGGGGGTGTGCCCGACGAGCGGAACAGCCAGGCTCCGGAAGGCCCGGCCGGCCCCGTCCCCGTTCGCGCAGTCCGTCTCGACGTGCACCGGCAGCCGGAGCTTCCACTCGACCGTGTGTACCGGTACGTCGCTGGCCATTTCCGCGATCGCTCACGTCCACTCGTATGGGCTCGGGGTACCCCGCTCGTCGGGACGACCCGCGGCGGGCACCCGCGCCCGCCGGGTTCAGCCCTCGATGCCGGTGGCGGTGTGCGGGGCGCCGAAAGGCTTGGACTCGGGGGAGCCGCGCTGGCGGAGGTAGACGGAGAGGACGGCCATGGAGGCGACGGCGAGGAGTTCGGACTGCCAGTTCTGTAGGGTCCGGCTCCAGAAGTCGGCGGAGACCAGGTACTCGCCCCAGCTGACGGGGGCCTGGAACTGCCGGAGCCGCTGTTCACCGAGGGCCGCGGTGCCGGTGATGGACTGGGCCAGCCAGCACAGCAGGAACAAGCCGCCCATGACGATGCCGAGGGAGCGGGAGAAGACCGTCTGACGCCAATCACCGGTGGCCGCCCACCGAGGGGAGTCCGGCCGGGCGTGGGGGCCCAAGCGCTGTTCGCGTTCCGTTTCCACGCCGGCGCGGTCGGTCTTCTTCGATTCGGGCGAACCGCGCTGGATCAGGTAGACGGTGCCAAAGACGTAGAGGAAGAACTGGAGGTACTCCGACTGCCAGTTCTCGGTGACGTCCACGGCGAAGTCGGAGGAGAGTAGATAGGCACCGAGGCCGATACCTGCGAGCCCGTCGTCCGCCAGAGCGTCGTTGAACTCGGCGTGCCCGGCCAGCGCTTGACCGGCCAGGGCAAGGAGGAAGGCGAGCCCGAAGGCCAGGGTGAGGGAGTTCTCCCTGAGGAAGCCCCGGATTCCGGTCCGCGTCATCGGTAGCTCAGTCCCACCCACGTGAAGAATGCCAGGCCGCCGACGACGGCCACCAGGCAGCCGGTGAACAGGACCCGCACCCCGTCAGCCCCCCTCGACCGCACATCGGTAAGGAAGATCACCTTGTGGTACGCATCCGGCCGCGACGACGCGCCAGCCGCCGGGGAACCGCGACAGGAACAGGGTGTCCCTCTCCAACGTGACCATGGCCTGCCGGCCCCGGACTTCCGTGCCCCGCACGTTACCGGCCCGCGGAAGCTCCTCGTGGGCCATGGCGGCACCGCAATCCTCACCAGTACCGGACTCAGTCAGCTCTTGCCGGGTCCGAGGGGCGAGCAACTCACACGCCGCCGACCCGTCCCCGGTATCGAGCGCGCGTTCGAAGTCGCGGGCCGCTCGCACGGCTTGGGCCCGGCTCTGGTCCGTCGTACCACAACCGCTCAGGCAGTACACCCCGAGGACGAGCGCGGCCGGCACGGAGAAGGACCTGTACCCTCCGCGACGACGCGGCTGCGTGCCTGTCATGGCCATGCTCTTCTCCCTGTCAACCCGGGGCCGGACGACATGATGCACGCAGGACGATCCCGAGTCGCCCTGCCCCGCAGGAGGCGGCAGCAAAGGAACCCGGACGGCACTGAAGCTCCGACGGACGCCTGGGCGAGCGGGCCCCTCGGGCGTCCGGGCATTGAGGGGCCGGACACACCAGCCTTCGCGGGCCGAGCGCCAGCAGACCGCCCTCAGCAGTTCTCTGGGGCCGAGACCTCGGGCCACCGACTTCCACCTGCTCCGGAGCGGTCAGGACCACCCCGCGCACGGCACCGGTCTCTGCAGGCGGATGCTCCACGTTGAAGTTGAAACGGATGTCCCAGCAGACCGGCGACGAGCGCGACGGCCGAGGCGGTCATCGCCTCGCACCACCGTGCGCCAACTTGCTGGGTAGGGCGCGGATCGGGCTGCGCGAGCCCGGGGCATACCGCTCCACCTGTGCTTCGACCCGGTTCGCCATCGCTTCCTGCTCCGACCGGTCCCACGCCCCCGGTGAGCCCCTGCCCGCCGGAGTCGGCAGGGAACCAAGGTGTGTGGCGGCGGACTTGGCGCAGTTGTCGGGTGGTGAGGCCGTCGATCGGGTGGCGAGACGGGGGTGCGAGGGGGTGGGGGGCCAGCGGGAGGGCAGGGCCGCGGGTCGATCCTCACGTGGGCGGCGAGCCGGTGCAGTTCAGTGCCGGGTGGCGGGCTCAGGATGCGACTATGCGTGCGGCGGTCAGGTGGCAGCGCGTCGCCCGGCCTTGCTGTTCGCCCCTGGTGCTCACAGCCCCGGTGCGCAGCAGCCGCAAGGAGGGGTGGCAAAGCGGCTGACGACGCCGAGCGGCGGGCCGGCGCCTGTGACCTCGCCGCACGGATCGGCGGCGCCCCGACCACGGCCGGGCGGGACGCGCGGCCGTCCTCGACGGCCCTGGCCTCCTCAACCGGGAATCCTCGCCCAGCTTCCGCTCGCCTTCGCAGTCTTGTTCGGCTGTGCCCATGTGCTCCTATGATTGCGCGGGCTCGGTGTCGCGCGTCACCTGGACCGACTGGGCGAGCACCTCCCAGGACAGGGACGTTCGGCTCGCCGTCAGGTACAGGGCCCGCAGGTCACCAAGCAGCACGAGGCCCGGGGAGACCGCAGCGGGCGCCGCCCGCGTCAGGTGGTGCTTCGTCCGTCGGCGGAAGACGAACGTGCGGTGCCGCGGGCAGCGTCCGGTGCCGTCAGCCGTTCGAGGTGGTGGTGTGACCAGCGGGCGAGGTCGGTGGCGACATGGTGGATCTCGTGGTCGGCGCGGTGGCGGTCGGCGAGGGTCAGCAGTGCGCGTTCCAGGGCCTGCTCGTCCTGGCGGACGGTGCGCAGGGCTAGGAGTTGTCCGGTCGATCTTGTGACTGCTTGGTGTCCGGGTCGTTGGTGTGGGCATGGGGCGGGGTGATCTGAGTGATGCCGAGTGGGAACGGCTGCGGCCGTTCCTGCAGTCAGTAACAGGCGTTGTGGCCGGTGGCGAGACCATCGGCAGGTGATCGACGGGATTCTGCACCGGGTGCGTACCGGGGTGCAGCGGCGTGACCTGCCCGAACGGTTTGGCTCGTGGAAGACCGTCTATGAACGCCACCGGCTGTGGTCGCTGACGGTACCTGGGAACGCCTGCTCCAGCAGGTCCAGGTCGAAGCCGACACGGCCGGGGAGATCGACTGGGACATCTCACTCGACTCGACCATCGTCCGCGCCCATCAGCACGCGGCCGGTGCCCGCACCGATCCGCCGCCGGCTCTCCCGGCAAAGGGGGACGCGGCGGCAGAACACCAGGACGAGACACTGTGGCAGAGTCTTCACGCCCGCCTGGTGGAGGTGGTGCGGGAGGTGAGGGCCTGGGCCGCTCGCGCGGCGGGTTCACCACCAAGCTTCATTTGAACGCGGACGGCCGCTGCCGCCCGCTGTCCCTGGTCGTCACGCCGGGACAGCGGGCGGACTGCACCCAGTTCACGTCCGTGCTGGAGAAGATCCGAGTCCCCCGCCCCGGGAAGGGCAGGCCCCGGAAGAAGCCGGACAGTCTGGCGGCCGACAAGGCCTACAGCAACGGCCCCGTCCGCGCATACCTGCGGCGGCGCGGCATCCGGCACACGATCCCGGAGAAGACCGACAGCCAGGCCGCCCACCTACGCAAAGGCTCACAAGGCGGACGGCCACCCGGCTTCGACGACGAGCGTTACAAGAAACGCAACACCGTCGAACGGGCCATCAACCGGCTCAAGAACGGCCGGGCAGTCGCCACCCGCTACGACAAGCGCGGCTACATCTACCTCGGCACCGTCACCGCCGCAACCCTCACCATCTGGCTCCGAACATGATCGACCGGACAACTCCTGGCCGGAACGGGCGAACAACCGGCATGTCCGCTGCTGCGGCCGGGGTGCCGTGCGGTGCGCGTCACACCCTGCGGGGACGCGTTTCGCAGCGCACGACCTCGTGCGCGAGAACGCTCGGGAGTCTGCGCGCCGGCTGGCCGTACCCGGGCCGATCCGACTGGGTCACAGGTCGACGCCTTGGGTTGGACCATCGGCCCGGAAACGAGCGAGTCTTGATTGACCGCTTAACAAGTTTGCAGGTGCGGGAGCCGCCGTCGTGCCCCACCATCGGAGGAACGTTCCGCAACGGGGCGCCCGGCGCCCGGATGAGCGGCGGACGGGACGCACGTTCGGGGGCAGGCGCTGTCGGGGTGACGCCCGGTGCCAACGGGTCGGCTTGGGTAGAAGGACGCGGGACCGCCCCCGAGGGCACCTGTGCCGCTTAAGTAGTCACGCGTGAGCTCGCGCGACAGCGAGTCGGCCCGTATCCCCACTTCAGGCGAGGGGAGGGCACCACTCGACAAGGGAGGCACCATGAGGGCTCTGACCTGGCACGGCAGGCGCGACGTACGCATCGACTCCGTCCCCGATCCGACGATCCAGGACCCCGCCGACATCATCGTGCGGATCACCTCGTCCGGGATCTGCGGCTCTGATCTGCACCTGTACGAGGTCCTCGGACCCTACCTTGACGAGGGCGACATTCTCGGCCATGAGCCGATGGGCATAGTCGAGGAGACCGGCCCGGAGGTCACCGCCGTGTCAGCCGGGGATCGGGTGGTCATACCGTTCAACGTGTCCTGCGGGACCTGTTGGATGTGCGAGTGGGGTCTCCACTCCCAGTGCGAGACCACTCAGGTCACCGAACGCGGCACGGGGGCCTCCCTCTTCGGCTTCTCCAAGCTCTACGGTCAGGTGCCCGGCGGGCAGGCGGAGTTCCTACGGGTCCCCTTCGGCAACACCTTGCCCGTGAAGGTTCCCCACGGACCGCCGGATGACCGCTTCGTCTACCTCTCGGACGTCCTGCCCACCGCCTGGCAGTCCGTGCAGTATGCAGACATCTCGCCCGGCGGTAGTGTCACCGTCGTGGGCCTCGGCCCGATCGGCGACATGGCCACGCGTATGGCCCTCCACCAAGGCGCCGAGTTGGTCATCGGCGTCGACCTGGTGCCCGAACGGCTCGCTCGCGCTCGCGCGAACGGCGTCCACACGCTGGACTTCGGCGAGCACGGCAAGGGCACCGGTGACGAGATCCGCCGGCTCACCCAGGGCCGAGGCACCGACGCGGTCATCGAGGCCGTCGGCATGGAGGCGCACGGAGCTCCGGTCACCAAGGCGGTCCAGCAGCTCGCCGGACTGCTGCCAGACGCGATCGGCGAAAGAATGATGGGCCGCGTCGGAGTCGACAGCATGGTGGCGTTCGACTTGGCCGTCGACGCGGTACGCCGCGGCGGCACCGTCTCGCTCATCGGTGTGTACGGCGGCGCCATCGACCCCGTGCCCCTGCTCACCCTCTTCGACAAGCAGATCCAGCTCCGCATGGGCCAGGCCAACGTCAAGCACTGGGTGGACGACCTCCTCCCGTTGCTCGTCGACACGGATCCACTGGGTGTCGACGGCTTCGCCACGCACCGTCTCCCTCTCGAAGACGGGCCGCAGGCGTACCGGACCTTCCAGGCCAAGCAAGACGGCATGGTCAAGACCCTGCTCACCCCCTGACCACCTTGCCGGCCCGACTCCGACCTTGGGCGGCTGCGACCGAGACCAACCACGGGAGACTGATGAACGACGACCCCGCCGAAGAGGAGCGGACCAGGCGATCACCCCGCCGGCCAGAGGGCGCGACTGACGCCACCGTCGAGGCGCTGGGTGTGCTTTCGGAGGCTCTGGAGACCGTGGAACGGGCCCGGGGGAGCCTCTACGCCTTTCACCAGCTGACCGGCGGTGCCGACTTGAAGCTGGACCGGGCACTGGAACGACTGCGCGCCGCCGGCCACGAGGCTCAGGCCGAACTGGTGGAACGCGAAATCGTGGGCCGAAACGTCATCCCCGGCTACTGGACATTCGAGATCATCGAGGCGTACGACACCCACTACTACCAGCCCTTCACCGAGATCGAGGCCCGCGTCCGGCGCGATCTGCTCGATGGCCGCCGGCACGTGTATGAGGCGGAGATGAAGGAGGCGCGGCGAACTCCGCCACCGTGACGCGGCACGCACTGACCGGACGCTCACGGTGGGTACCCGGACCCGGGCAGACGGGTGCAGAGGGACCGCCCCCCTGGTGATCGACGAGGGAGAGGACGGGACAGGGCGCTCCCTCCGGGGCGTCTGACGAGCCAGCGAAGGAGCCGTGCGGCCATGAACAGCGAGAAGATCAGCACGAGGATCGTGGTGACGGGCGCGACCGGGAACGTGGGATCGAGCCTGGTCCGGCTGCTGGCCGACGATCCGCGGGCCGGGTCGGTGGAGGGGTGGGCGCGCCGCGCCCCCGGCAGATCGCCTGCCGGTGTGGTTTGGCGGCAGGTGGACCTGAGCCATGACCGGGAAGACCTGGTGGCCCTCCTTGAAGACGTCGACGCCGTGGTCCATCTCGCGTGGCGCTTCCACCCGGCCCGCGATCCCGCCGTCACCTGGCGCACCAATGTCCTTGGCAGCCTGCGCCTGTTCGAGGCCGTCGCCGACGCCGGTGTGCCCGCGCTGGTGCACGCCTCGTCGGTCGGCGCGTACTCCCCAGGGCCGAAGAACCGGCCGGTGGACGAGGAGTGGCCGACCCACGGCTGGCCCGGGGCGTCGTACACCCGTGAGAAGGCGTATCTGGAGCGGGTCCTCGACACCTTCGAAGCACGCCACCCGGAGGTACGGGTGGTGCGGATGCGGCCGGGGTTCTGTTTCAAACGCGAGTCGGCCAGCCAGCAGCGGCGGATCTTCGCAGGCCGTTTCCTGCCCGGGAACGTCGTCCGGCCCGAGTTGCTGCCTGTCGTCCCGGACCTGCCCGGTCTCCGGTTTCAGGTGTTGCACACCGACGATGCCGCCGATGCGTACCGGCTCGCGGCCTTGGGGGATGAGCGCGGCCCGTTCAACCTCGCCGCCGACCCGCCGATCGACGCGGAGGTGCTCGCCGGGCTCTTCGGTTCCCGTAGGGTGCCCGTTCCGACATCCGTGGCGCGCTCCGCGCTGGCCGGAGCCTGGGCCGCCCGTCTCCTCCCGGTTCCCCCTCAGCTCTTCGACGCCGTCCTGAGGCTGCCCCTCCTGGACACCACGCGTGCCCGTACCGAGCTGGGCTGGGAGCCTGGCCACGGTGCCGTCGACGCCTTGCAGGAACTCCTCGAAGGCATGCGCGAAGGAGCCGGGGCAGCCACCCCGCCACTCACCGGACGCACGCTCGGGTGAGATGGGGCGACTCCCCGTCTTGTGCTGGGGGCGCCGGCGCATGCTCCCCCGTCTCACGGCCGCCGCTGAAACGTGGGGTCGCAAGCCGACCGGGCACAGCGTCCGGTTGCCCGTCGGCTACGCCCTCGGCCGCCTGCTTGGCCCTCTCCCCAAGCCCTGGCCGTCCGGGCTTCTGCAGGGCGGCCGGGGCTAGGCGCTCACAGAGATCGCGGTAGCGCGCTGTTTTCTCCTCCACGGCGAGCGTCACCACCCAGCCTGGCCGTATTCGGCCCTGACCGCGCCGACCAACTCGTCGGTAGGGAGGTCCGCCTCCTTCAGCTGCCGGCGGGCGGCGGCCAGCGCGTCGGCGACGGTGTACGTGCCGGTCGAGATGCACAGCGTGTACTCCGTGTCCAGGAGCTGACGGCGGGTGTGCACGGTCGCGGCGTCCTCGGACATCTTCTCGCGTAGGGACGTGTGGATGGCCAGCAGATTCCTGAGTACGGCCGGGTGTGCCTTGAGCATGAACTGCCTCCCCCTCCGTGGGTCAACCCACCGCAACGGAAGCCCTCCGTCCCGGCAGTCACCAGTGCAACGCCTGCCCCCGAACGCCCGTTGCATCCACTGTGAGGCCTCAGCGGTTTTGGCCTGGGGGAGCAGGGCGTTCGCCGGCGGGTGCTGCCGTCACAGTTACGCGTGTGCCGAGCCGGCCAACGTCCCGTCGCGTCCTGCCGCGCACCATGTACGACTGCGTCGACGTCAAGATCCGCGACGGTGTGGTGGCGAACCGTCCCATCTACGTCGTGCTTGCGGTCACCTGCGACGGTCACGGGGAGATCCTCGGACTGTGGGCCGGCGACGGCGGCGAGGGCGCCAAGTACTGGCAGAACGTCCTCGCCGAACTGCAGAACCGCGGCGTGAGGGATGTCCTCATGCTCGTCTGTGACGGTCTCAAGGGCCTACCCGAGGCGGTCAACACCGTCTTCCCCGCCACCGTGGTCCAGCTCTGCATCGTTCACCTCATCCGCACCACCCTGAGATACATCTCGCGCCAGGACTGGGAGGCCGCGGCCCGCGACCTCAAGCCCGTCCACACCGCCGCGAACGAGGACGAGGCCCTTGCCCGGCTTGCTGAGTTCGGCGAGAAATGGGAGGCCAAGTACCCGACCACAGTCCGCGCCTGGCAACGGTCCTGGAGCGAGGTGGTGCCCTTCCTCGCCTTCCCGCCACCGATCCGGAGGATCGTCTCGACGACGAACGCGATCGAGTCCCTGAACGCCCGCTACCGACGCTCGGTCAACGCCTGCGGGCACTTCCCCAATGAGACCGCCGCCCTCAAGCGGCTCTACCTCACCACCCTCGCCCTCGACCCGACCGGCAAGGGCCGCAAGCGGTGGACCAGCCGCTGGAAGGAGGCCATGAACGCGTTCGGCATAGTCTTCGACGGCCGCCTCTCCGCCGGACGGGTGTAGGCCGATCAGACCAACGAGAAACCTCTACGCCAACCGAGTGATGAACACCGCTTTCGTGATACTCCCGCCGGACGCCCCTGTTCGACCGCTTCCCCCGATTCGTGTGCCGCCCGGCGGGGGAGGCGGTCAGGTCCTGGAGCGGTTCGGGCAGGTCCGGTGGGCGCATGCGGCGATCATCGTGGGCAGGTCTCCGCCGTGACGGGTCAGCAGGTCGCGTTGGGTCCGGGCGCCGCTGCCGGTGGTGAGCAGGGCGGCCAGGGCCTCTTGGGCCGCGACGAGGTCGCCGTTGTCGTCCAGGGCGTCGCGGACATGGTCGAACAGGGCACGGACCACGGTTTCGGCGGGGGCGGGGCGCATGGTGAGCGGGTGAAGCAGCTCGCCCTCAAGGCCGGAGCGGGCGGCCCGCCAGGAGGCGAGGCGGAGCAGTTCCACCCGGTGCTGGGAGGGTGGCTCTCCGGCCTGCCACTGGCGTGCGGCCGTGTCGACGAGGGCGCGGGTGAGGGTGGCGATCAGGACGGTGGTGGAGGCGTCGAGGGGGACGTCGGCGATCCGGATCTCGACCGTGGGGTAGGAGGCGGAGAGGCGCGCGTCGAAGTAGACCATGCCCTCGTCCAGGAGTGTTCCGGTGCCGATCATGTCGGCGACTTGTGCGTGGTAGCGGTCGGCGGAGCCGAAGGGCTCGACCGGGCCCGCCGAGGGCCAGCGGCCCCACACCCGGCTGCGATAGCTGCTGTAGCCGCTGTCCCGGCCCTGCCAGAAGGGCGAGTTCGCGCTCAGCGCGAGGAGGACGGCCAGCCACGGGCGGATCCGGTCCAGGACCGCGACACCTTCCTCGTCCGACTCCACCGACACATGGACATGGCAGCCGCAGGTCAGCTGTTCCTGGGTGGTCAGTCCGAAGTGCTCCTGCAGCCAGCGGTGCCGCTCACTGAAGCCGATGGACGGGCTGACCTTCAGTGGCGAGGTGCCCATCGCCACCACCGTCGCACCCAGGTTCTCGGCGTGCCGGGCTGCCTCGGCCCGGCACGCGCTGATCTCACGCGCCAGCTCGCCCATTCCGGTCTGCGGACGGGTGGCGAACTCCACCTGCTGCCGGTGCAGCTCCGCCTCGAACACTTCCTCGCCGCCCGCCGCCTCGCGCACGGCTGCCGCCAGCACCGCGGTGGCCAGCGCGCGTGGCTCGCCGCTGACCGCGTCCACCAGGAGGAGTTCCTCCTCCACACCCACACTCCGCACCATTACTGCCCTTCCACCCCCGGCGCCCGCCCACCGGGGAGAGCCCGGTGAGCGCGGAGCCGGAAGATCTGCGAGAGATTCCTTCGTCGACGTCGCCGGTCCGTGGCCCGGACCGGACACATCCCGTCTGCCCCGACCCGCCTACGGCATACCTGCTCGGAATCGGTAAGCCTTCTCCCGCGCATCGGTGCCCGAAGGACCGCGGAGGGGGGAGCCGGTGCGTGGGCCCGTGCAGGCGGGTTGACGGCCAGCAGGTGGCCTGGGCTGGAGCCGCTGTCCCGGCCGGGCCGGCTTCGCGCAGGCGTGAGGGGGTAGCCGGGCATCAGGCTCCGCGCTCAGGGAGGTACCGCGCATGCGAGGGACGTGGCGGCGGGGCGGGAGGATCCGGCAGTCGGGTACCCGGACACTGAGCCCGGAGTGCATCCGTCGCCCGGAACGCTCCCGTGCGGGGGTCGGCGGAACAGTCCGTGTGGCGGCTCGCCCGGGCGGGTGGATCCGTTCGGTCACCTCCCTCGCCCGAGTGGGCGGGGGTGACAGCGTGGAAGGGGCACTGATGTGAAGAGGGATCACTCCCCAGGCGCCGGTCCTGGATGCGTTGGCCGACTATCACGCGAGTGGTCAAACACCGTTCACGCCGCCGGGGCACAAACAGGGCCGGGGCGCCGACCCGCGGGTGCGGAGGGTGCTGGGTGAGGCGGTGTTCGCCTCCGACGTGCTCGCGGTCGCGGGGCTGGACGACCGCAGGAGTACCCACCGGGTGCTGGCGCGGGCCGAGGAACTCATGGCGGACGCCGTCGGCGCTGAGCACACCTTCTTCGCCACCGCGGGCAGCTCCCTGTCCGTGAAGTCGGCGATACTCGCCGTCGCCCGCCCGCACGAGAAACTGGTCCTGGGACGGGACGCCCACAAGTCGGTCGTCGCCGGACTGGTCCTGGCCGGGATCGAACCGGTGTGGGTGGACCCCAACTGGGACAGCGCCCGACATCTGGCCCATCCACCCGGCCCGGAGGCGTTCGCCGCCGCGTTCGAGCACGCCCCCGACGCGCGAGGAGCACTGGTCACCTCTCCCACCCCCTACGGCACCTGCGCCGATCTCGCCGGAATCGCGGAGGTGTGCCACGACCGCGACGTGCCGCTGATCGTCGACGAGGCGTGGGGCGCGCACCTCCCCTTCCACGACGGGCTTCCCACCTGGGCGATGGACGCCGGGGCGGACATCTGCGTGACCTCCGTCCACAAGATGGGCTCCGGGCTGGAGCAGGGCTCGGTCTTCCACCTCCAGCACGACCGCGTCGACCCCCGCGTCCTCAAGAGTCGGGAGGACCTCCTCGGCACCACCAGCCCCTCCGTCCTCCTCTACGCCGCCCTCGACGGCTGGCGCCGTCAGATGGTCCAGCAGGGCACCGACCTGTACGACAAGGCTCTGGAACTCGCCGTACGCACGAAGGAGCGCATCGCCCGGATCGACGGATTCCACGTCGAGACACGGGACGACTTCTGCGGCCCCCGCCTCGCCGCCGACCTCGATCCCCTCCAGATCACCATCGACCTCACCCCCCTCGGCATCACCGGCTACCAGGCCGCCGACTGGATCCGCGAACACCACCGGGTCAACCTCCACATCGCCGACCACCGCCGCATCACGGCCCAGCTCACCCACGCCGACACCCCCGCCACCACCGGCGCCCTGACCGCGGCCCTCACCGAACTCGCCGGCCACGCCGAACACCTGAGCCACGGGCCCAGCATGACGGTCCCCAACCCGGGCGAACTGCGTCTGGAGCAGACGATGCTGCCCCGCGACGCCTTCTTCGGACCCATCGAGGACACCCCCTGGGACCAGGCCGCAGGCCGCGTCGCCGCCGAGATGCTCACTCCCTACCCGCCCGGCATCCCCACCGTCCTCCCCGGCGAACGTCTCAACAGGGCCGTACTCGACTATCTCCACAGCGGAGTTGCCGCGGGAATGGTCGTCCCCGACGCCGCCGACGCCGGCCTGGACACCGTCCGTGTCGTGGCCCTGCCCTGAACAACCGCGCCCCGCTCCTCCATCCGGGTGCCGCCCGTGTCGGGGACGACCATCCCGCAGGAGCCATCCCGCCGTCCGCTCCTCTGGGCGTCGTGCGGGCAGCTCGACCGAGTGCCGTCGTGGCTTGGCCCTTCGGGAGATGACCCGGGTCCGGGCTTGCGGACCAGGGGTTTCGTGGCGGTGGCTTCCTCATCCGACGGCCGGGAAATTCTCTGACGGCCTCGGCCCTACTCTGCGCGTGCACCACCCCCACACGGACAGGCGCTCCACTCGCCTTCCTCGATCTCCCCTGCGACCCGCTCCAAGACGCGCTCGACATCAGCGAGGACCCCAGCGGGAACGGGGGGCCTTGGGCACCCCTGTTGGGCCACAACGGTACCTATCTCGCAGATCAGGTCGATCACGTGCCGTGCTGTCTTCAGGTCCCCGTTGTTGGCCGCGCAGGTGGCGACCCGGGCCAAGGCGATCACGTGGTGTGGAGTGACAGTTCGATCGTCCGCGGGTCGGTTCGGGTCGGAGCAGCACGAGGGTGTCCCCTCGGTCTCCCACGGTCCGGTCTCGGCGGGCGCAACGTCCACCGCGTCTGCGGGCTGTTCGGCTTTCCCCCTCGAAGGACGAGGGCCTCCATTCCACACGTTGATCATGTCCACGACGTAAGCCTACGATCTTCCACACGCCCGCCCGGCCACCCTCGTTGGAGGCGGTCTGCGGCGCGCTGGGCCGGTTCGGGCCCGGCTACGGCTACCGGTCCGGCAACGCGATCACGACCCCCGGTCAGGCAAACAGGGGCCGGACGCGGTGTGCGCCCCGCCAAGGCCACTCGGGGAACGCGTCACCATGAGCAACGAGGCCAGACACAAGGTCACCTGCCCGAAACGGCGGCGCACTCTACCGGCATGTCGCCCGCCCCCCGGAGTGCGGGGGCGGAGGACGGGGGAGGGGGAGAGTGGTTGCCCCGTCCTCCGCTGTTGGTGGGCCCTGTCGGGCTGGTTCAGCTGGCGATCTCGTCGCGGCGGGGGTTGTTGCCGATGCTGATCTTGCAGGGCTTGGCGCGCTCGGCGATCGGGATGCGTAGGGTGAGTACGCCCGTGTCGTAGTCGGCCTGGATGTGCTCGGTGTCGAGTGTGTCGGCCAGGACGATCTGCCGGGAGAAGACGCCCAGCGGTCGTTCCGACAGCTCCATCTGCACGTCGTCGGCGTTCACCGCGGGGCGGCGTTCGGCCCTGACGGTCAGCATGTTGCGTTCGACGTCGATGTCGATCGCGTCCGGGCCGACGCCGGGCAGGTCGAAGGCCACCACGTACCGGTCGCCTTCGCGGTAGGCGTCCATCGGCATCGCGGAAGGCCGGGACCAGGTTCCGGGGCCCATCAGTTGCTGAGTGAGCCGGTCGAGCTCGCGGAAGGGGTCTGTGCGCATCAACATGAAGAACACCTCCAGAGGGTCGGGCAGTGGCTGCCAATGCGCCTCACGCCACTGTTGTAACATGTCATCCAACAGATGACAAACACTGGCGTCATCCCATCGACGACACACAGAGGGAGGTGGTCCCGTGCCCCTGGGTGACCAGCCGGAACCAGACGGCTCGCGGATACACGGCCCGGCATCATTCCTCTCCGCCGCGACCGCACTCCAGACCGTTGACGAAGCCCTCCGCGTCGCCCGCGACGATGCCCCGGGCGGCCCCGAGGGGCCGGTCGGACCGGAACAGGCCCTCGCCTCGCTCCTCCTACTACGACAGGTACGCGAACAACTCGCCACATGGGAAACCGGCCTGATCGAAACCGCCCGCGACGCCGGCGCCAGCTGGGCCGACCTCGCCCACCCCCTCGGCGTCGCCAGCCGACAAGCCGCCGAACGCCGCTACCTCCGAGGCCGCCCCGGAGCCACCGGAAGCACCGCCGAACAACGCGTCCAAGCCACCCGCCAACGCCGCGCCGCCGACCGCGACACCGCCGCCCGCGCCCGCCACAACGCCGCCGACCTACGCACCCTCGCCGCCCAGATCACCGCCCTGACCGACCTTCCCCCAGCCGCACACACCCCACTGCGCCAACTCCGCACCGCCCTCGCCCACGACGACCCCGCCGAACTGCTGGCCCCCCTGACCGCCGCACACCCCCACCTCACCCACCGACACCCCACCCTCGCCGCACGCGTAACCATCCTCACCTCCCCCTGAACCCCACCCACCACCGAGCACAAGGGGCCGGCACCTGGCCGGGGCGAGAGACGGGGACGCTGAGACCCGGGCAACAGGTGAACTCCCGGTGCTCCTGGGGCGGCCTTCGTCGCACCGGGAAGGCGCCCGGAGCGGCTGCCGTTGCGGCTTGGGGCCGGCGATGTCCCGCCGGCCCCCACGAATCACCGTCCGCGGTGGTTCGGCCGCGTGATGCAGAAGCGGGTCGTGCCCTGTTCGGTGGCCCATCTGCGGAAGCCGGCCTTTTCCCACACGCGGACGGAGGCCGCGTTCGACAGCTCCGCGTTGGCGGACACGGTATGGACACCGGGCGCCGTGAACGCGAACTCGGCGAGAGCCCGCGTGGCCTCGGAGGCGTAGCCCCGGCCCCGGCGGGAATCGACGATGCCGTACCCGATGTCGAGGGTTCCCTCGTCGGCGGCCAGAAGAGGCCGATCGAGCCCACCACCAGGCCACTGTCACGCTCGATGACCAGACGGTGGCCGAACTCGCCGAGCCAGGCGGGGTACTGGTCGAAGAGACCCGCGACGACGCGGTCGCCTTCGGCGGGGAAGTCGTCCGCCCAGTGGGCGACCGCGGCGTCCGCCGCCGGGCGGCCCGGGCGGTGCGGAACCGAGGTCCGCGCAGCGCGACCGGGTGCGGTGTGGCGCGGATCATGGTGCCGGAACCGCATTGCTGGTGGGGTGGGACGATGCGCCCCGCCACCACGCAACTGCCCTTTGCCGTCGCCCTCGTGGCGATCTCAGCCCTGACCGCCTGCGACGCTGGTACGGCCTCGGGCGGTGACGATTGCCGGATCGCGGTGTCCCCCTCGTCGGGGTCGGCCGGTGCCGGCGCGTCCGATGCGACGGGGGGCGTGCGGATCACCAGCACGACGGGGTTCGACCCGGCGCCCGAGCACTGCGCCGGCCGGGAGCGGACCGCCGAGTTCGAGGTGACCAACGGGCAGCGGGAGCCGTACACCTACGCCGTCGCCTTCTCCGTGACGAGCGTGTCCTCCGACGCGGTGCGCAGCACGGATCGGGTGACCGTGGAAGCCGTGCCGGCGGGCCGGAGCGTGCGGCGGACCTTCACCGCGCCGCCCCTCCCTCCGGAAGGGCGTGACGCCGCCCGGGTGGAGATCGCCGAGATCCGTTCGGTCCCCTCGGACGAGGTCGGGGCCCCGCCCGGTGCGTGTCCCCCGTCCGGCGTCCGGGTGACCGCGGACCAGGGGGACGCGGCGATGGGCCTCCGGGTCGTCGGCATCACCCTCACCAACTGCGGAACCCGCCCCTACGCGCTCGACGGACACCCCGGGCTGACCCCACTGGACGAGGACCACCGTCCGCTCCACGAGGTCCAAGTCCTGCCCGGCGGCGGGGATATCGCCGAGGTGACCGGCTTCGACGCGCCGCCGCGCCCGGTGACACTGGCACCGGGCGAGAGCGCGACGACGGGTCTGATGTGGCGCAACACCCATACCGGCACCGGCGGAGCGACGACCGCACCGTACGTCCGGCTGCTTCCGAAGCCGGGCGGCCGGCCGGTGACGTTGGTGCCGGAGCTGGACCTGGGGACGACCGGGAAACTGGGGGTCAGCGCCTGGAAGAAGAAGAACGGGTGACGGACGGCGGCCCTGACCCGACGGGTTCCGGGCCTCGCCCCCACACCGAGCGGTCCCGACCACCTGTCCACCTCCCGCCGAAGGAGCCGACACCACCGTGCTGCCACCCCACCGCCCTCCCGTTCCGCCACCACTCGACATCGCCCGACTCGTCCCCGAGCTGGCGCCGTTGGCCCGCCGGACCACGGCCCTGCGCCCGAAGCGGGGCGCACCGACGCCGCGGGAGAGTTCCCTCGGCGGCCCGCTGCTGTGGCCCCGGGAGACCCCGTGGCCCTTCTGTGACCGGCGGGACCACCATGACGGGGCCGGCACCGTACCGCCCGGCCCGGTACCCATGGTCCCGGTGCTCCAGCTCTTCGCCCGGGACGTCCCCGACCTGCCCTTCCCCGAAGGCGCGGACGTCCTCCAACTGCTCTGGTGCACCCTGCTCCACCCCGACGAGCCCTCCGAGGCGGTGCGTCCCGCCCTCCACTGGCGCACGGAGTCCGCGATCGTGCCCTCCGGCCGTCCCGACGAGGTGCCGCGCCCGGCTGACGGGGAGTACGAGGCGGACTTCCTTCCCAACCCGTGCACCCTGTCCCCGGTGGAGGCCCTCGACCATCCCCACGGGGACCTGCCGGAGGAACTGCGGGCGCTCGTGCTGCGGGCCGAGGAGGAGCACGGGTTCTTCCTGACGGAACTGGCCTGCGTGCTGGAGTCCAAGGTCGGTGGCTACCCCGCGTGGACCCAGCCACCGGACTGGCCGTTCTGCGCGGCCGGACACCGGATGGCCCACCTGCTGAGCGTCACGGGCGACGACGAGGTCGACATGGACATGGGCGACGCCGGAGGCGTCTACCTCTTCGTCTGCACCGAGTGCCCGGGTATGCCGCACGCCTTGCGACACGACTGCCACTGAGGGCCGCACCGCCCCGACCGCGGACGTCAGGGCGGGCGGGGATCGCAACCGCACGTGCGGCGGGCGACCCGCTCCTCCCCGGGCTCCGCAGGCACGCGCGCCGGTCGGCCACCTCGCGGGGGGAGGCGCATCGCTCCGGGGCGGGCCGCCGGGGTGCGGGGCCGGGGCCGGCCGGCGAGCACGGCCGTCAGGCGGCGTGCAGGGAGAGGGCGGGGAGCGGGGTGAGCGAGGCGTACTCCAGGGGCGCGGACGGGTCGATGGACACGTCCAGCGGTGCGGGCTCGGCCTCCGAGCGCACGAGGAGCTCGCCGACGGCCGCGATCATGGCGCCGTTGTCGGTGCACAGGGTCATCGGCGGTACGCGCAGCTCGATGCCGTTCCTGGCGCACCGTTCCTCGGCGAGAGCCCGGACCCGTGAGTTCGCCGCCACACCGCCGACCACGATCAGCGTCTTGACGTCGTACGCCGTGCAGGCGGCGACGGCCTTGCGGGTCAGCACGTCGGCGACGGCCTCCTGGAGGGCGGCTGCCCCGTCCGCCACGGGCAGCGCTTCGCCGCGCAGCCGGTGTCCCTCGGCCCAGCGGGCGGCGGCCGTCTTCAGACCCGAGAAGGAGAAGGCGTACGGGTCGTCGCCGGGCCGGGACAGCGGGCGCGGGAAGGTCACGGCGTGCGCATCGCCCGTCCGGGCCGCCCGGTCGATGGCGGGGCCGCCGGGGTAGGGCAGCCCCAGGACCCGCGCCACCTTGTCGAAGCACTCGCCGGCCGCGTCGTCGAGCGTGTCACCGAGGTGCAGGATCGGCTCGCCGACCAGGTCCCGCACCAGGAGGAGGGAGGTGTGACCGCCGGAGACGATCAGCACGACGCAGGGTGCCGGCAGCGGGCCGTGTTCCAGGGTGTCGGCGGCGACGTGCCCGGCGAGGTGGTGCACCCCGTACAGCGGCACCCCGACCGCGAAGGCGAGCGACTTGGCCCCGGCCAGCCCCACCTGGAGGGCTCCGGAGAGCCCGGGGCCCGTGGTGACGGCGACGGCGTCGAGCTGGCCCGGCCGCAGCCCGGCCCGGTCAAGGGCCTCGCGCACGACCGGGGTGAACGCCTGGAGGTGCGCCCGGGCCGCGATTTCGGGCACCACACCGCCGAAGCGGGCGTGCTCGTCCATGCTCGACGCCACGACGTGGGCGAGGAGTTTCCCGTCCCGGACGATCCCGGCGCCGGTCTCGTCGCACGAGGATTCGATCCCGAGTACCACCGGTCCGCCCATCGCCCATCTCCTTCTGCATGCTGCATGCACATGCAATATATGGGCAATAAGGCTCGGTGTTCACATCCGGTCCCGCGGGGCCTACAGCTCCTGGAGCACCCGGTTGATCAGCTTCACCGAATCCCGGGGAGAGAGCGATGCGGCCTGGAGGTGGTGGTAGGACCGCAGGAACGGCAGCACCCGGGCGTCGTCCTGTTCCAGGTCCCCCCTGAGCGCGGACTCCGAGTAGGACACGAGCGAGCGGTCGGGCATCGTGAGGATGGAGATCGGGAAATCGAAGGAGCGCGCCGCGCCCATGGCGAACGGGGCGATCTGGAGCCACACGGTGGGCAGCGAGGCGATCTCGATCAGCCGCTCCAACTGCTTTTCCATGACGGCTGGTTCGCCGACGCGTTGCCGGAGACAACTCTCGTCGAGGGCCACGAAGACCTGCGGTGGTCGCTCCCCGTCGAAGAGCGCGGATTGGCGCACCGCGACCCGGGCGACCCGCCTGGCCGCGTCGTCGATCGAGCGCATCCCGTACGTGACGGCCGCGTGTTCCACGGCGGCCGCGTACTCGGTCGTGGCCAACAGGCCGGAGATCACCCCGATCTCGAACGTGCGGATCACCGTCGCTTCCTCTTCGACGTCCAGGTACTCGGAGAACTCCGGCTCGAACGAGATCATGCGGTTCCTTCCTGGTCAGGCGATGGCCCCTGATCCCGAGCGTCCCGTGCGGGGCCGAAGAGGGCGCCGCCGTGCCGACGGAAAGCGCTCATCGCGGACTCTACGGCGAGGAGCGACGCCGTCCGGGCGGTTCGCGAGGAGCCCCGCAGCCGGGTTGACGAGTCGGGGCCGCCGCCGCGGCACCCCCCGGGAACGCGCCTCGACATCCCTCCGACATCGAGCGCAGGACGCATCCGACCGTCTCCGGAGCGAGCCGTCCCCTCCCGGGCCGAGCCGCCCCGCCGTCCGTCCCCCGCTGGGGAGGGGACGGCCCCGGTCGGACGGCCGAGGCCGCGCGGCGGGAGGAGGGCCACGACCACGGCGCCGGCGGCAGCGAGGCGGAGGGCCGGCAGTGACCGCAGCGCCGGCACGACGAGGCAAGGCGGGTCCCGGAGGTCGTCCCTCGCGTACGCGCTCGCGGTGCGCGGGGGCTGCGGGGCGAACGCCCGGACGCTCAGCGGACGTCGAGCACCCTCAGGCGATCGGACGCCGCCGGATCCCGGTCCGCGACCTGGACCGGTGCCCCGGCCCACTGCCAGACGCCCGTGCCGGGCACACGGGAGAAGCGGATCTGCCCACGGGTTCCCTCCACCACCAGGTGCGGCCAGGACCGGGCGACGGCCTCCCGGTCCGTGCCGTGGGTGCGCAGCGCTTCGGCGAGGACAACGATGCTGTCCCAGCCCTCGAAGGCGACGAAGGAGGGCGCTGTGCCGAGCCGCTCGTGGAGTTCCCGCCCGACGCGCTCACCCAACGGGCCGGGGGACTCGGGGAGGTAGCGGAGGAACGGGATCCCGGCGCCGTCCCCGCCCAACTCCGCGGCCCAACCGGCGAACTCCGGCTGCCCGGCCGGCGCGCCGATCAGGACCTCGGTCAGCCTGCGGTCCCCCCGGACGGCCCTGACCAGCGGCACCGCCGGTTCCGGAACCCCGACCAGCAGCAGGAGCGCGCTGGCACGGTGCTCGGCGAGCGCGTCGCACAGGGCCCGTGGAGGGAACGCGTGCGCGTCGAACTCGACGAGCGTGCCGCCGTGGCGGGCGAGGTGCCCCCGCAGCACCCGAGTCCCCGAGGACCAGTAGACGCTCGGCTGGGTCACCACGGCGATCCGGCGTCGGCCCGAACGGAGCAGGAACTCCGCGTACACCCGCCACCCGTGGGACTGGGGCGGAGCCAGTCGCGCCACCCACGGGGTCGGCCCCTCGGTGAGGGCGTCGAGCACCGCGGAGGAGCAGAGGAACGGCACGCCGAGGGCGTCGGCGCGGGACGCGGCGGCCCGGGCGACGACACTGTGGTACTCGCCCGCCAGGGCGACCACGCCCAGACCCGTCAACTCGTCCACGACCGCCACGGCCCGCGCCGGATCGGCAGCGGTGTCCCTTACCACCAACTCCAGGAGCCTGCCGTGGATGCCGCCACCGTCGTTGACCTCCCGCACGGCGAGGTCGAGTCCTGCGAGCAGGTGGCGACCCGCCTCGACCCACCCGGGCCGGGTCAGCGGGACGAGAACGCCCAGGCGTACGGGCGACCGGTCGGTGCGCTCCACCCCGGACGGTGCTGACGGCGTGTTCACGGACGCGGCCTCCCCCGGCACGATGTGGTCGCCGTCCACCCGGACCGTGCCTGCCCGGCCGGCGGTCCGCGCTCACCGGGAGTCTAGTGGTGCCGTCTCCGCGGGCGGCCGACCCGGAGAGGTAAGTCAAGCCTTACCTTCGAAGGGATGTGGCTGCATAGTGGAGGGCCGGGTCGAGGGGAAGGCGGCTTTTTGTCCCAGTCCAATGAGGTCGCCGCGGGGCAGGTCGAGGTGGAACAGGCCCGTGTGGCCGCCATGTACCGGGTGTTCGACGAGCGATTGACGGATGCACGGGTCCAGCTGGCGGACGTGCTGAGGTCGTCGGTCGACAGCGCGGGCGAGGTGTACGCGCGCGATGTCGCCGCAGAGCGTCTGGCCGGTCAGATCCGTCGGCTGGAGGGGGCCGAGGAGGGGTTGGCGTTCGGCCGGGTCGACGGCGCGGACGGAACGGTCCTGCACGTCGGACGGCTCGGCCTGCACACCGGTGACCGGGACCTGCCCCTGCTCGTCGACTGGCGGGCGGATGCGGCGCGGTCCTTCTACGAGGCGACGACCGTCCACCCCATGGGGCTGCGGCGGCGGCGACATCTGCGGGTCGACGGTCGTGCGGTACGTGCGGTGAGCGACGAGTTGCTGGACGGATCGCCGCCCGCGGCCGGCGACGTCGTCGGTGACGGTCCGCTGGCGGAGGCGCTGGAAGCGCAGCGCACGGGGCGGATGCGTGCGGCGGTGGCGACCTTGCAGACGGAGCAGGACGCGATCGTGAGGTCCCCGCACCGGGGAGTGACCGTGGTGCAGGGCGGCCCCGGTACGGGGAAGACCGTGGTTGCGCTGCACCGGGCGGCATACGTGCTGTACGCGTTCCCGGGAGCGGCCGCGCGCGGTGTGCTGGTGCTCGGGCCGAACGCGCGGTTCCTCGACTACGTGTCCCAGGTGCTCCCCTCGCTGGGGGAGAACGGCGTGCTCCTGACGACGTGCGCACGGCTGCCCGGGGCGGTGCCCGCAGCGGTGGACTCGCTCGTCGTCGCGCGCCTGAAGGGGAGTGCCGCGCTGGCCGGGGCGCTCGCGGAGCTGGTGCGTTCCCGGCAGGCACCTGCCGGCGGCTTCGCGGTCCGGGTGGGCCGGCAGTCGGCCCGGCTGGAGAGCGTGGAGGTCGCAGCGGCGCGGGAGGCCGCGCTGGCGAGCGGTCTGGCGCACAACCCCGCGCGGGAGGCGTTCAAGGAGCACCTGATCGGCGCGGTCACGGACGCCCTGGAGCGCGATGCCGTCGAGGCCCTCGAACGCGTCGATGCCGAGATCGCCGAGAGTACGGGCCTGGACCTCGACGCCGCCGCCGCAGCCGATCTGCGGGCCCTCGGCTTCGACGACGCACCGACCGCGGATCCGGCCGAGGTGTTCGATGCGGACGCCGTCCGCGCGGACCTCGCGGACGACGCCCACGTCGACCGTGCGGTGGAGGTGCTCTGGCCGCGGCTGACGCCCGACGCGGTCGTACGCACCCTGTTGGCGGACGCGCGCACGTTGGCGAGGCACCTGCCCTCGCTCACCGGCGACGACCGGTCCCGGCTGGTGCGTTCGCCCGACGCCCCCTGGACGGATGCCGACGTGCCGCTGCTGGACGAGGCGGCGGCCCTGGTGGACGGGTTGCCGGAGCGGTCGTTCGGGCACGTCGTGGTCGACGAGGCCCAGGAACTGACCGCGATGCAGTGGCGGATGGTGATGCGCCGTTGTCCGGCCAGGTCGATGACGCTGGTGGGCGACTTCGCCCAGGCGGGCCCTGCGACGGCGGCGAGCGACTGGTCCCAGGCGCTGGGCCCGCATCTCGGCAGCAGGTTCTCCCTGCACACGTTGACCGTCAGCTACCGCACGACCCGGGAGATCCTCGCGAGCACGCACGGCCTGCTGGCGCGGATCGCCCCCGGTCGCCCCCCGAGCCGGGCGATCCGCCACGGCGACGCTCCCCGCCACCTCACCGCCCGCCCGCACTCCGTCGCCACCACGGTGGTCGGGGAGCTCCGGGCACAGGCGGCAGCGCACCCGGGGGACCTGCTCGGCGTGATCTGCGCGGACGCCCGAGTCGCGGAGTTGACGTCGGCGGACGTCGCGCGGTGGGCGCGTCTCGTGCCGGCTTCCGAAGCCCGGGGCCTGGAGTTCGACGCGATCGTCGTCGTCTCCCCGGAGGAGATCGCGGCAGCCCGACCCTGCGGCGAGCGCGACCTGTACGTCGCCCTCACGCGTGCGACCAAGAGACTGTGCACCATCGCCGTCGTCACGGCCTGAACGGCTCGCCCCGGGGCCGGATCAGCGAACCGGTTCGAGGCGCGCGTACACCGTCACCCGTCGCCCACGGACCTGCCGGTCCGCCACCACGGCGAAGTGCTCCTTGAGCACGGACGCCTTCGCCCTGTCCCGAGCGGTCCACGGCGGCTTCGCCACCCCCGTCGCATCCGTGACCAGCAGGACGCGCCGCTGGGCCAGGATCGCGGCCCGGATCGGGGCCTCGTCCGCCTCCCTGCCCTTCAGCGTCCCGGACTCCTCCGGCCCCTCCACCAGGGCGATGTCCCGCAGACCGCTGAAGGCACCGGGGGAGAGGGCCTCGGTGTCGCGGCGTTCCGCCGGCATGAAGAGCACGGCGTCCCCGTTCCGCTTCAACTGCCGTACCTCCACGGCTATCGCCATGACGTCGTCCACCCGACTCGCCGGGGACCGCTTGGCCAGCGACTGCGGCAGCAGCGCCCCTGCGGTCAGGGCGACCACCACGGGCAGCAGCCAACTCGACGCCCCGGGGAACCGTGCGCCGGCCGCTCGGGCCGCCGCGTCCAGCGCGGTCCCGATCAGCAAGGCCAGACCCACCATGCTGAACAGGACGTACCGGTCCAGGAAGAGCGGCTTGACCAAGGAGAGGGAGACCAGGCCGAGTTGCGGCACGGCGAGCAGGGGGAACCCGACGGCGGCCGCCGACGGCCGGCCCGCCCGGGGCCGGTCCAGCAGGACCCCCAGCCCGCCGATCGCCAACAGGACCGCCGGGCCGATCATCATGTGCCAGGTCAACGGCGGTATCCAGGCGACCTGCTGGGACTGGCTCCGGGAGAACAGGACCAGTGGCAGCACACCCGCCACGGCGGTGGTCGAGGCGGCTGCCCAGCGCTTCCACGTGCCGCGCGGTGCCCGGGTCCACACCAGGGTCACCAGGTGGGCGGGCAGCACCAGCAACGACAACCAGTTCAGCAGCCCGCACAGCAGGACCGCGGTGCCGTACGCGGCCCAGTACGGCGACCGGTCGGGCCGCTCCGTTCCGGCCGCCAACAACAGGGTGGAGAGCGCGACCCCGGCCGTGACCAGGGCGTACGGTCGCCCCTCCTGGAGGTGGAACTGCACGGCCGGCAGCAGCCCGAGCACCAGTCCCGCGCCCAGTCCGGCCCGGGGCCCGACCAGTCGCTGACCGAGGACCGTGACGCACGCCGCGGCGACCGCGACGGCCAGCACGGACGGCAACCGCAGGGTCGTGGTGCCGGGCCCGAACACTTCGAAGAGCGCGTGCATCACCAGGTAGTAGAGCCCGTGCACGGCGTCGACGTGCTCCAGCGTGTGCCAGATCTCCGCGGTGGAGCGCTGGGCCACCTGCCAGGTCGCCGCCTCGTCCCGCCAGACGCTGTCCTGCCGGGAGAGCCCCCAGGCGCCGAGGAGCAGGGTCCACACCGCCGGGAGCAGCCAGAGGGGTGCACGGAACCTACGGACGGCGGTGTGGGAGGTCATGAAGGTGCTGGGCCCCGTGGAAGTGGCGCGGACCGTGGTCGGCGGTCCGCGGACGTGCAGGAAACGCGGTCGGTCCGGCCGCGGATCGAGGGCGGGCGCGACGCGGACGGACGCACCCGTCCCCCTGGTGGTGGCGGCCGGTGCGCAGGAGTCTATCGACGGCGCCGGGCCGGTGTTCCTCCGCCCCGGGCCGTCGCCGCCCCCGACCTCGTTGATGGCATGATCCCGGGCATGGACCGCATGACCGCAGCCGCCGACGGATCGTCGAAGGGGAACCCCGGGAGAGCAGGATGGGCATGGGTGATCGCCGACGAGCAGGGACGGCCGGAGCGCTGGGAGGCCGGCCCGCTGGGCACCGCCACCAACAACGTCGCCGAGCTCACCGCGCTGGAGCGCCTGTTGGACGCCACCCCGGCACGCACCCCGCTGGAGGTGCGCATGGACTCGCAGTACGCCATGAAGGCCGTGACCCAGTGGCTGCCGGGCTGGAAGCGCAACGGTTGGCGGACGGCCAGCGGCGGCCCGGTGGCCAACCGTGAACTCGTCGAACGCATCGACGCCCTGCTGGCGGGCCGTGAGGTGGAGTTCGTCCACGTCCGGGCGCACCAGCAGGGCGGTGACCTGCTGAACGCCATCGCCGACCAGGCCGCGAGCGACGCGGCCGACTCCCAGCAGGCCGGGGGCACCGCGCGCGGCCACGACCTGCCCGTCCCCGATCCGCAGCGGGCGGGCGCCCCGCGCCCCGCGGCACGGCGGTCCGGCACCCCGCGCAAGCGGAGCGCGACCCCCGCGCGCACCGGCGGCGCTCGGGTCATCACCGCGAAGTTCGCCGGCCGCTGTCCGTGCGGCACCGCGTACGCGGCAGGCAGCAAGATCACCAAAGTGGACGGGGGATGGGGGCATCCGGGATGCCGCACGGAGGGGCAGGAGGCGTGACCGTCCCCCGGCGCCGTCCTCACCGCCGGGCGGTGCGGACGGACCGGGGCCCGGGGGCTGGGGAACAGAGTTCGAGTTCGTCGGAACCGTGGGCCCGACAGCGCCCCAGGGCGTCCACGGCCACCACGTACCAGGGCGCGGGCCGTGCGTCGGGCGGGTCGGCGGAGACGACCAGGTGCCTGACCGTGCCGTGATGGGGCTCGCCCAGTATCCGGACCCGGGTGGCGGGGGCCAGGGCCACCCGGACCAGGTGCCGGACGGCAACGGGGTCGGGCGGTGCCTCGTACCGTGCGACGGCGGCGTGGAAGCCGAAGCGGTACGTGCTCCGGCCCGTGCGCCGCAGGTGGACCAGGGCCTCCACCAGGAGGCGCCGGTGCGGGAGGGGCCCCGGCAGACCGTGGGCACGGTGCAGCAGGTGCTCCAGCTCGGCGCGGGAGAGCCCGTCGAGGGCGCGGTGGAGGCGGGTCGGGGCCGTCGCCAGCAGCACGGCGTCCCCGGGAACGGCGCTCACGTCGGTGCTCCCCGCTCAGACCGTGAGCGCGTACACGGCGCTGCGGGGGGTCTGCGCGACCCTGCGCCAGCCGGTGAAACCGGCCTGCCGGGCGAGGTCGCGCAGCCGCTCCTCCCCGGCGTGGTTGCCGAGGGCGAGGGGCCCGTTCTGGGCCGCGGCCGCGGGCAGGCAGAGCGCGGTGGACAGTGCCATGAACAACCGGCCGACGGGGTGGGCGTTGGACTGCGGGTCCTCCCCGGCGTTGGGCTCGACGAGCATCACCGCCCCGCCCGGTGCGAGCAGCCTGCGGACGCCCCGCAGCGCGGCGAGCGGATCGCCCATGTCGTGCAGGCAGTTGAAGAGGGTGACCAGGTCGGCCGCCGGGAGGCCGGAGTCCAACTCCGCGGCGGCGAGCACGTGGAAGTGGGCGCGGTCGTCCAGACCGCGTTCCTCGGCGATGATCCTGGCCCGCTCGACGGACGGGTGGTGGTAGTCGTAGCCGTGGAAGGTCGAGCGGGGATACGCGTCGGCCATGAGCAGGGTGGAGTAGCCCACCCCGCACCCCACGTCCGCCACCGTCGCGCCGCGGGCGAGGCGTTCGGCCAGGCCGTCCACGGCGGGGATCCACTTCTGGACGATGTTGGCCCGGTAGGCGGGGCGGAAGAACCGGGCCACCGCCTTGAACATGCGCGGCGGGTACTCGCTCCAGTCCACTCCGCCGCCCCGCCGGAAGCAGTCCGCGAGCCGGTCCTCGACGGCGAAGAGGCTGCCCAGCGCCCCGAAGATGCCCACCGCCGCCTGCGGGGCGTCCGGTTCGGCCAGGACGAGCGCATGGGCGTCCGGGAGCGCGTAGCGCGGCGGGCCCGCCGCGTCGTGCATCGTGCGGACGTATCCCGATCCCGCCTGGGTGTGCAGCCACTCGCGGACGTAGTGCTCCTGGGTGGAGGTGCGGGCGGCGAGTTCGGCGGGGCTCAAGGGGCCGGCGCCGGCCATCGCCCGGTACAGCCCGAGCCGGTCGCCCAGGGAGACCGAGAGTGCGGTGGCGGCCGTTGCGGCGTCCGCGAAGACGGTGTCGGAGAAGGCCGCCGCGGCCTCGGCCAGCCCCCGGTCCGGCGGGGCGCCCACCGCCGTCGCGGGTGCGGACGCGGTGGCGGCGGCTGCGGGGGCCCGTTCGCTCGCCGGCCGGGCGGCGGGGGGAACGCCGGCTTTGGAGGAGGCCAGTTCGGCGAGGGCGCCGGTGAACGCGTCGACCTCCTCCTCGGTGGTGTACAGGTGGAAGGAGGCGCGGGCGGTGGCGGGGAGGCCGAAGCGCACGCAGGCCGGCTTGGCGCACAGGTGGCCGACCCGGATGGCGATGCCCCTCCGGTCCAGGTGCGCACCCACCTCGTCGGGGTACAGGTCCCGCACCGCGAACGAGATGGCAGGACCTCGGTCGAGGGTGTCCGGGGGGCCCACGATCCGCACTCCGTCCAGGGCGTGCAGTGCGTCGAGGGCCCGGGCGGTCAGCCGTCGCCCGTGCTCGGCGATCGCGTCCCGGCCCAGCCCGTCGAGATAGGTGCAGGCCGCCGCGAGCCCGACCATCTGGGCGATCACCGGAGTCCCCGCCTCGAAGCGTCGGGGCGGATCGGCGTACTCCGCGCCCGTCATGGACACGGAGTCGTTCATCTCGCCGCCGGTCAGGAAGGGCGGCATCGCGGCCAACAGTTCCGGCCGTGCCCAGAGCACGCCGATCCCGGTCGGCCCGCACATCTTGTGGCCCGAGAAGGCGAGGAAGTCCACGCCCAACTCCTGCACGTCCACGGGCATGTGGGGCACCGACTGGCAGGCGTCCAGGACCGTCAGCGCGCCCACCGCACGGGCGCGGGCCACCAGTACGTCCACCGGGTTGACCGTGCCGTACACATTGGACTGGTGGGTGAAGGCGAAGACCCGGGTGCGCTCGTCGACGGTCCTCTCCAGGCCGTCCAGGTCGAGTCGCCCGTCGGGGGTGATGGTGAGCCAGCGCAGTTCGGCCCCGGTGTGCCGGCACAACTGCTGCCAGGGCATCAGGTTGGAGTGGTGCTCCATCTCGGTGATCACCACGTTGTCCCCGGGACCCAGCGCCAAGGACCGCAACTCGCGGGGCGCGTGGGAGGCGTTCATCATCGCGTAGGCGACCAGGTTCAAGGCCTCGGACGCGTTCTTCGTCGTCACCACGGACTCGGGTGCCGCACCGATGAAGGCGGCGATCCTCGCCCGGGCCCGCTCCAGCAACTCCGTGGCCTCGTCGGCCAACGCGTGGTGACTGCGGTTCGCGTTCGCGTTGTGCAGCCGGTAGTAGTCGGCCTCCGCCTCCAACACCGCGGTGGGCTTCTGCGCGGTGGCCGCGCTGTCCAGGTAGACGAGGGGCAGCCCGTCGTGGACGGTGCGCTGGAGGAGGGGGAAGTCCTTCCGGATCACCGCCGCGTCCAGGGGCACGGGGGGCCGCCCGGGGGCGGCCGGTTCCGTGACCGCCCGGTGCGCGGCGCAGGTACAGGAACGGGAGAGCGGAGCGGAAGGATTCACGGGGTGCCTCCGTGGGTGTCGTCCGGCAGGAAGGACAAACCTCCCCGCTCCCTCGGGTGGGGACGGGAACGGGTCGTGCGGGGGTCGTGTCACCTTGCCCCGGCGGACGGGTGCTGTCACGGTCCGTCCGGCCCGGAAGCGGGAAGCGGCCCGGGGGCGTGAAGCGCGCTTCCTGCCGCAGTGGACCCGGCGGGGCCCGCCCGGGACGACGCAACTCGGGCGGAGGGAAACGGTGTTCCTGCCGAAGGCTGATTCCCTCCTCGCTCGGATGCATGACACCGCCCTCCTGCGGAAGACGTGAACCGCCTGCGCGGTCCGCCTCTGCGTCGACCCGTGCACCGCCCTCACCGGGGGCGGAGCGCCGTGCCCGGGAGCCGGACCCGGCCGCCGCCGTCCGCGCTGGTCGCGCCGGGGACCCGCCGATCGGCGGGCACGCAGGGGGCGTGGAGCGATGCCAGGGCTCCGCCGCCCTTCGGTATCCGTGCGGTTCCGGCCGCGGAGCAGGGCGGGCCGACCGGGCACTTGGGCTCGGGCCCATGCCCTTGGCATACTTTCTGGTCCACTCGGGACGACCGTGCACACCACCGGGGGGTGGATCCGATGACACCGCCGAGGACGCCCAACGTCGCGCTCAGGGGCCTGCTGGGAACCTGCGGCTGGAGCGGGGGACGGCTCGCCCGGGAGGTCAACCGGCTCGGCGCGGAGGCCGGCCTGGGCTTGCGGTACGAACGGACCTCGGTCGCCCAGTGGCTCCGCGGGAGCCGGCCGCGCGACCCCGTGCCCGAGTTGGTCGTCGAAGCGTTCGCCCGGAGGCTGGGTCGCCGTGTCACCACGGAGGAGGCCGGGTTCGCGCACCCGCCCGCCCCGCACCAGCCGCTTCCCTCCGCCGGACCCCTCGCCGCACTGGTGACCTGCGACGACCCGGCGGCCCGGTGCGGATACTCGCTGGCCGACCTGGTCGAACTGCCCCGCCGCCTCGGCCGCCCCGCCTCGGCGAGGGACCGTACCGGACCGGCCCTCGTCCGCGGCAGCGTCCGCTCCCTGCGCGCCATGACGGAACTCTTCGCCCGCAACGCCTACACCATCGGCTCCCGCCCGGTCCGCCAACCCCTCGTCGACTACCTCGCCGAAGCCGTCGCGCCCGACACGGACGCCTCCGCCCGTCCCGAGGCCCGCCGGCAGACGATGCGGGCCGTGGCCACCCTCACCCGGATCTGCGGTTCGGTCCACTACGACGACGAACTCCACGGAATCGCCCAGCGCGCCTATCTGACGAGTGCCGACCTGGCCGCCGGCAGCGGAGACCGCGAAGCCGTCGCCAAGGCGCTGCGCATGCTCAGCATGCAGGCGCGCTGGCTCGGCCACTACCAGGTCGCCACCGACCTGGCCCGCACGGCACTGGAGTACGGGCGGGACGCAGACGGCAAGCAACGAGCCCTGCTGATAGGTCAGTTGGCCGCGGCCAGCGCCGCCAACGGCGAGCACGAGGCAGCCCGTTCCGGCATCCGCGAGGCGCGGAGGCAGATCGCGGAGGTCACCCGGGGGCCGGACGCCGCCGTGCACCTGGTACGGGCGCACCTCGACTACTACGAGGCGCTCACCCACTACCACGGCGACGACGCCCCGGCGGCGATCCGGGCCCTCCGGCAGGGCGTGCGCACCTGTCCGGCCGGCTTTCCGTGGCCGCGTGCCTTCATGCTGGCCCGGACCGCCGAACTCCAGGTCCGCCGCGGCCAGGTGGAGGCCGCCTGCGCCAGTTGGGCGGCGTTCCTCGACCAGAGCGCGACCCTGTCCTCCGCGACCGTCGACACGGCCGTGCGCCAACTGCACGGACATCTGCGCCCGCACGGCCGCCACCCGGCCGCGGCCGAGGTCCTGCGGCGTGCCGCGCTGCGCTCCCGGCTCGATCTGACCTGGTCCGCCGGCACCTGAACCGGTCCGCAGAACGGGCGTTCCCCTACCGGAGGTTCGACGGCCCCGCCCGGAGCCGGGCCGTGGGGTCACCCGGTCGAGTGGTCGAGCTCCGCGCCCGGACGGTCGTGCCGTGTCGGACCCGGGAGTGCGCCGATCATGCTCGGGTGATGTTGCCCCGCCGTAGCGCCGCCCGACACGTGCTCCCCGTCGTGGCCGCCCTCAGCCTGTTGTCCTCGTCGCCCGCCCCGGCCGCGACCCCCGCCACCCCCGTCCCCGCGGGCGGCACCCCGCTCGGCGCCGCACCGGCGCCCCGTCCGGTGACCCCCGCCGAGGCCCGGACCGACGCCTTCCTCCAGTCGGTCCGTCAGGACCCCGACCGCGCACGGGAGTTCTTCCACCGGATGCCCAAGGGCGGGGAACTGCACAACCACCTGTCCGGGGCGGTCTCCCCCGAGTACCTGATCCGACTGGCCGCCGAGGACGGCCTGTGCATCGACACGGCCACTCTCACCGCACTCGCACCGCCCTGCGACCGGGGCACCCGGCCGGCCGCCGACGCGCTGACGGACGGGGAGTTCCGCGAGGCCGTGGTGCGCGCCTGGTCCATGCAGGACTTCCCCCCGGACGGCAACGGCCACGACCACTTCTTCGACACCTTCGGGAAGTTCGGCGAGGTGACCTGGCGGCACCGCGGCAAGCTCCTCGCCGAGTACGCGGACGTCGTCGCACGCCAGAACCAGTCGTACCTGGAGACGATGGTCAGCCCGGCCTCCGAGGAGGCGAAGGAACTCGCTGCCGAAGTCGGTTGGGACGCCGACCCCGCCGCCCTCCACCGCAAGCTGCTGCGGGACGGCAAGCTCGACGCGGTGGTGGCCCGTGCCCGTCAGGAGGCGGACGACGCCGACGCCGAGTTCCGCACCGAGGCGCGCTGCGGCACCGACCGGCCCCGCCCGGGCTGCGGGGTGACGGTGCGGTGGATCTCCCAGGTGTCCCGGGCCAGTGCCCCGGAGCGGGTCTTCACCCAGATCGCCCTCGGGATGCGGTTGGCCGAACGGGACCGGCGGTTCGTGGCGATCAACCTGGTCCAGCCCGAGGACTGGGAGACCTCCCTACGGGACTACCGCCTCCAGATGCGGATGATCGGATACCTGCGCGGGGTCTACCCGCGGGCCCACGTCACCCTGCACGCCGGCGAACTCCGGCCCGGCCTGGTGAAGCCGGCCGACCTCGCCTTCCACGTCAAGGAGGCCGTCGAAGTGGCCCGCGCGGAGCGGATCGGACACGGGGTGGACCTCGCCCACGAGGACGACTGGCAGGGCACCGTGCGCACCATGGCCGCCCGGGAGGTCGCCGTGGAGGTGCCCTTCACCAGCAACGCGCAGATCCTCGGGGTCCGGGGCGCCGAGCACCCCTTCGAGACCTACCGCGCCCACGGCGTGCCGGTGGTGCTGGCCACCGACGACCCGGGTGTGTCCCGCATCGACATCAGCCACGAGTACCGGTACGCCGCCGACACCTACCAGTTGGCCTACCCGGACCTGAAGGACCTGGCACGCGCCTCCCTGGAGTACGCGTTCCTGCCCGGCGCCAGCCTGTGGCGGGGCAACCCGACCACCGGCGGATACCGGCCTGTCGACGCCTGTCGGGGCGAACGCCCGGGCACCCCGGCCCGTTCCGGGGAGTGCCGCCGACTGATCGAGGAGAGCGCGAAGGCCCGGCTGCAATGGCGGCTGGAGACCTCCTTCGCCGCCTTCGAACGGGCCCACGCCACCCCCAGCCGCTGACCGCCCACCGGCCCTGCGGGGGTCGGGCCCACGATTCCGAGCCCCGGTCCGCGGCACACCGCGGACCGGGGCCCGTGTCCGCCCGGGGGATCAGCGGGCCAGGGCGGAGGTGAGCGCGGTGAGCAGGTCGCCCCGCGCGGTGTCACCGCGGAGGTTCGACAGGAACGCGCCGCCCATCCCGTTCTCCTTGAGGTAGGCGACCTTGCCGGCGATCGTCGTCGGCGTGTCGTAGGTCCAGTACTGGTCGCCGCAGACGGCGATCGCCGTCCTCCCCATCTGTCCGGTGGGGGCGCAGCGGGTGCTGATGGTGCGGTAGTCGTCCAGACCGGGGCCGTAGGCGCCGTCGGCCGGTCCCCTGGCGGTGTACTCGTTCGGCCACGGCTTCGCGACGAGGCCCCGCCACCCCCAGGCGTGCGTGGGGATGCCGAGCACCAGCTTGTTCGGGTGGATGCCGCGCTCCGTCAGGTTCCACACGTCGTGCTGGACGTCCTGGCAGCAGTCCCACACGTCCCAGGACACCAGGGGCGCATGGGGCGCGGTCACGTGCGCCCAGCGGTCGCTCTGCGGGTGGAAGTAGTCGTACGCCTCGACGTTGTACCAGTTGACGTGGGCGGCCGCGGAGACGAGGTCGTCGCGGGCGTAGGTGCCCTTGCCGACGCTGGCGCGGCGGATGGTCGCCGTCAGTAGCCGGTCGGCGCCCAGGGTGCTCCTCAGTTCCCGGGTCAGGGCGGTGACGGCTGCGCTGGAGTCCTCGTAGCAGCCGTTCTGGCTGGAGTAGCAGAGGCGGATGTCCAGGGACAGGTCGATGCCGTCGAAGAGGCCGGCCCAGCGTGGGTCGTCGAGGAGCCGGGCGCAGGAGGCCGCGAAGGCGGCCGGGTCCTGCCGGGCGGCGGCCCAGTCGGCGGGCCCGGTGCCCCGGAAGGACCAGAGGAGCTTGAGGTCCGGATACCGGTCCTTGAGGCCGCGCAACTGGTTCAGATGACCGCGCAGGGGCTGCTGCGCGGTGTCGGCCCGGCCGAAGACGCTGTCCCCGGCGGTGAAGGCCCGCTCCAGTGCGGCGTTGCGGTCCGCGATGCCGCACCGGCCGCCGCTGACGGTGCCGTGCCCGTAGGTGAGGTGGGTGAGCTTGGCGGCGGAGCCGCCCGTGACGAGGTCCTTGACGTGGAAGCCCCGCTCGTGGCTGTCCTTCTCCGGGAAGAGGCCCGTCACCACGGGCTCGGCGGGCGTCGACGGCGTCTCGCCGGTCGTGCGGACGGGCATGTGGTTGCTGGACCACCCGCCACCGTCGTGGTTGATGGCCTCGACCGCGAACGAGTACTTCCTGTTGGGAACGAGACGGGTCACGGTGAAGGAGGTGTCGCGGGTGGTGCCGACGGGCGTCCCGCCGTTCTTCACGATCCGGTAGTGGCGGACCTCTGCGGGGTGGGGGGCCGCAGCCCAGGTCAGGGAGACCGTGGTGTCGGTGACCGCCGTGACCACGGGGTCCCCCGGATGGTTGGGCGGTCCCGCCCAGGCGGGGGTCGCCGGACCGAGCAGCACCGCGAGTCCCGCCACCACGGCGGCGACCCGGCGACCCGGAGCACGTAACAGGTGTCTCTTCAACGTTCCTCCATGAGTGGAAGGGGACCCGGTCACGGACCGGTGCGCGCCGCACCGACGCAGGTGGGGGCGTCATGGTGTCCCCGCCGGCGCCCGGGCCTCCCCTCAGCCGCCTCCCGCGGGGCGGGGGGCGGGGACCGGCTTCCCGACGGGCGCAACGCCCGGTCTCAACGACGCTCCTCGCAACGGTCAGGGACCCGGACAGGTGGGGGCCTTCCCCGCGCCGCAGCACGACGGAAGGCCGAGCGTAGGGAGGGCGCGACCGGCCGGTCAATCACGGGGCCGGAGATGACAACGAGATGGCAGATCTCTCATCGGCGCCACGACGCACCGGACGCCGCGGGGTCACCCGAGCGCGTCCGCGCCGCCCTCGACCCACACCGTCAGGTGCGAGGGGCGGTCCGCGTCCATGTGCACGGTGTTGGTGGCGACGACGGTGCGACGGGCCGCCGCTTCCGGCTCCCCGGTGTTGGTGTTCACGTCGAAGCGCGGGAAGTTGCTGGAGGACACGTCGAGCCGGATGCGGTGACCGGCGGCGAACCGGTTGGCCGTGTCCGGAGCCGTCACCTCGATCTCGTACACCTCGCCCGGGACGAGCGGTTCCGGCTTCTCGAAGGAGCGGCGGAACCGGCAGCGCAGGATGCCGTCGGTCAGGTTCACCGCGAACCCGTGGGGGTAGTCGGCGTTGGGCGGATGGACGTCGACCAGCTTGATCGTGAAGTCCGTGTCCGGCGCCGTCGACGAGATGTGGAGCCTCGCCGTCACGGGACCGGCCAGCACCACGTCGCGCGTCAGGGGCCCGGTGCTGAGGCTGATCACGTCGGGCCGCGAGTCCAACGGCAGGTACGGTGCCCTGGCTCCGTGCACCCGGGCGTCCGGGGCGTTCTGGTCGTAGGCGCCGCCCGTCATCACGGGTTCGCCCGAGGTGACCTGGCCGCCCATGGTCGGCACCGGACGGCGCGGGTCGAAGTCGTAGCTCACCGACGCGGCGGGCGCCGTCGGCGGGGCGGGGGTCAGTCCGCCCCCGGGGGTGAGGTACAGGGCCACCGGGCTCGTCGTGGAGGGCGGCCACTGGACGTCGGTGCGCCAGGCGCCGCCGTGCCGCATCCGGCCGGCGGCGTCCCGACGGCCGTCGCCGCCCCCCATCAGGAAGTACTGGACGGTGGGCAGGTCGCCCTCCGCGGCGTGGCTCCGACCGAGTGCCCGGTCGAACCAGCGGCGCCGGAACTCCAGGTAGGACGGGGCGAGGTTGCCGTCCAGGGTGGCGGCCGGGCCGAAGTCCACGTCCCCGGCGAACGTGTCGCAGCGGTGCCCGTGCGTCCACGGGCCCATCACCAGGTACGAGGGCGCCGCCTTCAGTTCCTGGAGGGCGGTGAAGTTCTCGATGGTGGAGCGCACGTAGGGGTCGTACCAACTGCCCAGGTGCAGGCTGGGCGCGTCGGGGAACCGGTCGTAGTGGCCCCGCCCGTACAGTGCGGGGTTGCGGTAGTAGTCCCCGAACGCGTCCTGGCGCCACTGCTCCAGCAGGAAGTCCTCGTAGGCGGGGAGGTGCCGCAGGGGGGTGCAGCCCGGGCGCCAGGGCATCGCCCCGAACCAGCCCGCCACGTCGACCCGCCGCAGGGCCTCCGCCAGCACCGGGTCCGCCGCCGCCTCCGGGCTCCGCACCGCCTGGCGCAGCGCCCAGGTCGCCTGCTTCAGCTCGAAGGCGCCGCCCATCCGCATCCCCGCGTCGTACGCGGAGGAGAACCCGCCCGAGTCCTGGAACATGGCGACCAGCCCCTCCGCCCCCTCGGCGGCAGCGGCGGCCTGGCAGTGGGCGGAGTAGGACACGCCCGTCATCACGACCCGACCGTCGCACCAGGGCTGCCGGACGATCCAGTCGATGGTGTCCACCCCGTCCGGACCCTCCCCGAGGTACTTGACGAACGTCCCCTCGGAGTCGCCCCGGCCCCGGCAGTCCTGGCGCACCACGTGGTAGCGGGCGTCGGTGAAGTGGTGCGCGATGTCCTCGGGCGAGGGAAGCACCCCGGCCCGGTCCTGGTCCGAGCCGCGCTGGGCCCGCCGGCCGTACGGGGTGCGCTCCAACAGCACCGGCAGGGCCACCCGTTCCGGCTCGGGGGAGGCCGAGTACAGGTCGGCGGCGAGGCGGACGCCGTCCCGCAGGGGCACGCGCAGCGCGCGCCGCCACAGGGCGCCCCCCATCAGGGGCTCGGAGCGGTCGGCTGCGGGGGAGTCGTTCGAGGTCACGCCGGTGACGCTAGACAGTGGCCCAGGTCATGGCGATCACTTGACCTCATCAGGTCAACTGTTCCGCCGGACGGTGACGGGACCGGACGCGGGACCTACTGTGCAGCGCAGCCCAGAAAGCCCCGCGAGCCGTCACGACGGTGTGTGCGCGGCACTGGGACCCCGATGCGCATCGCTTGCGGCGTGGCCGCGCCATGTCCCGTTTCGCCGTTGTCTAGGAGCCCCGCCATGAGCAGTCCCGCCCCCAGCACCTCACCGGTGCCACCCGCCGAACCCGAGAAGGGCGGGCGCGGCTCCCGGATGCTCGACCTGGTCGAGCGCGCGGGCAACGCGCTGCCGCACCCGTTCTGGCTGTTCTGGATACTCTTCGCCGTCGTGGCCGTCGCCAGCTGGGCGCTGAACGCCAGTGGCCTGGAGGTGAAGGACCCGTCCTCCGGCGACATGGTCGGCGTGCGCAGCGCGCTCTCCTCGGAGGCCGTCCGGGACCTGATCACCGGGTCCAAGGAGTCCTTCGTCACCTTCGGCCCGTTGGGCACCGTGCTGCTGGTGATGCTCGGCGTCGCGGTCGCCGAGCGCTCGGGCCTCTTCGAGGCGATGGCCCGCCGGATGCTGTCGGGCCTCTCCCCGCGCACCGTGGTGCTGGGCGTCGCCCTCGGCGGTGTGCTCGGCAAGTTCCTCTCCGACTCCGCCTACGTGGTCCTCATCCCGCTCGGCGCGGTGGCGTTCCGGGCCGTGGGGCGCTCCCCGATGCTCGGCATGATCGTCGCGTTCGTCTCCATCAACGCCGCGGGCGACGCCAACCCGCTGATCGCCCCCGGTGACGCGCTCTTCGCCGAGGTGGCCACCGAGGCCGCGCAGATCATCGACAAGGACATGGTGGTCCGCCCGACGGACAACATGTACTTCACCACCGTCTCGGCCTTCGTCCTGGCCGGCACCATCGCCCTGGTCGTGGACAAGATCCTCGCCAAGCGCGAGCACCACCTGGTCCCCGACGCCGACCTGGAGGCCGCCGCGGCCCGTCAGGTGGTCGCCGCCAAGGTGGACGACGCGACCGAGCTGCGCGCCCTGAAGCTGACCGGTGCCGCCGTGATCGGCTACGCCCTGCTGATCGTCCTCGCGATGTGGCCCGCCTCCTCCCCGCTGCGCGGCGAGGGCGGCGCGATCGTCGAGTCCACCTTCATGGACTCCATCGCGGTCTTCCTCACCCTCTTCTTCCTGGTCATCGGTACCGTGTACGGCTGGTTGACCGGGCAGATCAAGGACAGCCAGGCGATCCCCGCCTTCATGGCGGAGGGCGTGCGCTCCATCGCGCCGCTGCTGGTGCTGTTCTTCGCGGTGTCCCAGTTCCTGGCCCTGTTCAAGTGGACCGGCATCGCCACGGTCGTCGCCGTCGAGGGCGCGGACTTCCTCAAGGAACTGGGTGCGCCCACCCTGGTGCTGTTCTCCGTGCTGATCGTTGCGATCGCCCTGCTGAACCTGGTCATCACCTCCGGCTCGGCCCTGTGGACCCTGGTCGCCCCGGCCCTGGTCCCGATGCTGATGCTGATCGGCACCAACCCGGCCACCACCATGGCGCTGTACCGCATCGCCGACTCCTGCACCAACTCCATCACCCCGATGAGCACCTCGTTCATGCTCTGCGTCGGCTACCTCCAGACCCTGCGCCGCAAGGCCGGCATCGGCACCCTGGTCTCCTTCACCCTGCCCGTCGCCATGATCATGCTGGCGGTCTGGACGGTGCTCTTCTTCGTCTGGTACGCCCTGGGCATCCCGCTGGGCCCGGGTGCGCCGGTGCGCTGAGGCGCCGTCGTACGCTGACCGTGTGAGCATCGTCCTCGACCTCGGAGGGCTCGGCCCCGCAGACCTGGCGGCCGGGCCCTCCGCGCTGTCGGAACTGATGGCGAGCCTGCACGTGCTCGCCGAACCGGAACACCACCCGGAGGCCGCCGACTGGACGGCGCGCGCCACCGCGGCGGGCCCCGGGCTGCGGGACGAGCTCTCCCTCTTCGCCCCGCTGTGGGCCCGCTTCCGCTGCCGGCTGTTCTTCCCCCGGACCCTGCCCCTCCCGGGAGACCTGGACGAGGAGCTCGCCGAGATCGGGGCGCTGTCGGCCGAGGAGTTCCTGGAGCTGGTGGCGCCCGGCGTCCTGGGCACCACCGCCGAGCCCGCCCCGGCACCCGGTGAACTGAGGGCCGGCACCACGACGGGCGAGGCGTACGTGCGTCGCTGCCTGCGCCGTTCCTACGCCCGCGGGGAGCTGGCGCGGCAGCTGCTGGCGGCCCCGCTGGACCTGCGCGACCGGTTGCTGGAGGTGCTGCGGGCGGCCGATGCGACGTTCTTCGCGGAGGACTGGCGCTCGCTGCGGCCGGCCCTGGAGGACCATGCGCGGGAGGTGCGCCGGCGGTTGGCGACCCGACCGCCGGCGCAGGTGCTCGCCGAGCTGTTGCCGACGGCGGTCCGGGTCGGCCCGGGGGAGCGGGTGCGGTTGGACAAGCTCCAGATCGACGAGGTGAAGGTGGCCCCGCGCCCCCTGGTCCTGGTGCCGTCCGCCCGGGTCTGGCCGCACCTGACGGTCAAGGACGAGCACCCGTCGTGCGTGGTGGTCCAGTACGCGGTGCGCGGGTCCGCCCCGGACGAACAGCTGACCCTGCGCGATCTGCACCAGCGGCTGATGGCGTTGACCTCGCCGGCCCGGATGGAGCTCTGCCGCCACCTGCTGGGCGAACCCATCACCACCTCGGAGCTCGCCGCCCGCCTGGGGTCCTCCGAACCCCAGGTCTCCCGGGCGTTGCGCACCCTGCGCGAGGCGGGCCTGGTGCGCTCGACCCGGGACGGGAAGCTGGTCCGGCACCGGCTGGCGACGGACGTGATCCGGCGGCTCGGCCAGGACGTCCTCGCCACCGTGGCGCGTTGAACCGGTGGGGCGGACGGGTCCGCCCCACCGACCTCACGCGGGCACGGGCAGGGCCACCTCCGGCCCGTCGCCCCGGGTGCCCCACCGGATGCGGGCGCAGGTGAGGACCGCGTACCAGCGCACGCAGCGCAGGACGGTCGCGGCCCACAGCAGGGCCACCGGAGTCAGCAACCAGGTGCCGACCTGGTGGGCCGTCGTCTCGTCGTCGCGTCGAACGGTGAGGTAGCGCAGGGCCTGGGCGTAGCCGAGGGCCAAGGGCACGGCGAGGACCCAGGGGGAGGGGGCGCTGCCGTGCAGGGCGTGCAGGACGGCCAGCCAGACGATCGCCCCGGTGCACACCAACTGGAGGAACCAGCACAGCAGTTGGGCGATGTACGCGGGGTGGGTGAGGGGGAGGTAGCGGCTGCGCCACAGGGAGCGGATCGTGGAGCCGCGCATCCACCGCAGGTACTGGCGGAGGTGGTGGCCGGTGCGCTCGGGCATGGCGGTGAGGGCGATCGCGCTGGACTGCTGCACCACGCGTCACTTGAGCAGGGCGAAGAGGGTCAACAGGGAGTCGTCGGAGAACTGCACGGGACGGCCGAGGAAGCGTTCGGTGAGGTAGGCGTCGAGGTTGTCCCGGAGCACGGGGGTCCGGTAGGCGGCGAGGCTGCCGGGGGCGACCATGACCGCGCCCAGCGGCGAGAGCGCGGAGCGGTCGACGAGTTGGTTGGCGACGAAGTACAGGTCGGTGACGCGGGACAGGAAGGTGGCCCGGTGGTTGGCGGCGAGGACCAGTCCGGCGCAGCCCTGCACCCGGGGGTCGGCGAAGGGCTGGAGCACCTCGTGGATCGCCTCGCGCACCAGGGTGGCGTCGGAGTCGACCGTGACGATGACGTCCGGGTTCCCCGCCTCCGTCAGGGCCAGGGCCTGGGCGTGGCGCTTGCCCCGGTTGGGGGTGCGCTGCCAGGTGGTGCGGATGCCGGCCTCGCGCGCGTGAGCGGTCCACCACGTCCGCAGGTCGGCGTAGTCCTGGGCCGAGCCGTCGTCGACGAGGTGGACGGCGTCGGGCCGGCGGGTCTGGGCCGCGAGCGCGGTGAGGGTGGCGCGCAGATAGGCGGGGTCCTCGTTGTAGACGGGGACGAGCACCGCCACCCGGAGCGAGGCGGTGGCCGAGGCCGCGGCCCGGTGGGGGCGCTCGCAGGCGTACAGGACGCTCTGGAGCAGCAGGATGCCGCCGACCGGCCCCCACAGCCAGGCGTGCGACCAGCCGGGTCCGTCGATCACCGCGGCGGCTTCCAGGCTCCGCACCGCCGCCCACACGCCGGCGACGACCAGGGGGAGGGCGGCGGCGGCCAGGAGGGTGCCCGAGCGCCTGCCGACCTCCGGCGCCGGCGTCATGACTGGGGACGTTCTCTGTGGAAGGCCCAACGGACGAGGACGGCACCGGAGACGACCAGCAGCGCGGAGACGGCGACCAGCCACTCCACGGCCAGGGAGAGGCCGCCGATCGCCACCGTGCCCATGCCGGTGTGGGCGAGTTTGTGTCCGTACATGAGGGGATGCTCCCGACTGATGATTCGATGAGCATCCTGGCGTGGTCGGGTCGGCGGAGCCTGCGGCCGTGCTGCGCGGCGTCGGAAAATCCCGTCGCGATCACCCGGACGGGCCCGCCGGACGTACCGCGGTGGCCCCTCCTGCCGGAGCCGGTGGCGACCGGTCCCGCGGGGTCAGACGCCGTTCGGCGTCGGACCGGCCGCACCGTCCGCGGCCGACGGCGCGTCGAGTCGGGCGAGCAACTCCCGCAGGCGCCGTGTCTCCCCGTCCGGCAAGGGTTGCAGCGGTGGACGCGGCCGGCCCAGCCCGCGTCGTTGGATCTCCCGTCCCGCCTTGACCGCGCGCGGCAGTCCGTGGCCGACGATGAACCGGAGGAAGGGCAGCAGCTCGGCGAGGAGCGCATCGGCGCGTTCCCGCTCGTCGTGGCGGGCCGCCTCGTAGAGGTCGAGGCACCAGCGGGGCACCAGACAGGGGGCGGCCGTGCACCAGCCGACCGCACCTGACCGGAATGCTTCGAGCGCGACCGGGTTGTTCCCGTTGTAGACCGAGAGGGTTCCCTCGGAGAGTTCGGGAATGGCCCGGAACCGGGCGACGTCCCCGGAACTCTCCTTGACCATGGTGAGGTTGGGGATCCCCCGGGCGAGCGCCACCACCGTCTCGGGGAGGAGGTCCACCCCGCTGGTGCCGGGGTTGTTGTAGAGCATCACGGGGAGGTCCACGGCGCCGGCGACGGTGGCGAAGTGCTGCCGGAGTTCGTCCTCGGTCAGCTTCCAGTAGACCTGGGGGAGCACCATGATCGCGGTGGCTCCGTGCCGGGCGGCGACCCGGGCGCGCCGCACCGTCCCCTCGGTGCTCCAGTGCGAGACCCCGACCAGCGTGGGCACCCGGCCGCCCACGGCCTGGAGGGTCGTTTCGCAGACCGCGTCCCACTCGACCTCCCGCAGGTAGGCGCTCTCGCCCGTGCTGCCCAGTGGGGCGACGGCGTGACTGCCCGCCGCCACCAGTTCGTGGGTGAGCCGGTCCAGCGCGGCCAGGTCGAGGTCACCGGTGTCGGGGTCGAAGGGGGTGACGGGATAGGAGATGACGCCCTGGAGCGGCGGCTGTGACATCAGAGGTCCACCGTGCCCTTCACGCAGTCGGGGTGGTTGCGCAGTGCCCTGCGCGCGTAGTAGGCGAAGTTCGCTCGGCTGCGCCGGTCCGTGGAGGTCCAGTCGTGGGCCTCGCGGGCGAGGGCGGGGTCCAGGGGCTGCACGGTTCCGGCGGCCATCGCCAGCAGTTGGAGACGGGCGGCGCGTTCGATGAGCACCGCCAGGTTGCACGCTTCCTCGACGGTGGCTCCGGTGACGAGCTGGCCGTGGTGGGCGAGCAGGATGGCCCGCTTGTCGCCCAGCGCCGCGGAGATGATCTCCCCCTCCTCGTTGCCCACCGGCACGCCGGGCCACTCCTTGAGGAAGGCGCAGTCGTCGTACAGGGGCGTGGTGTCCATCTGGGAGACGACCAGCGGCACTTCCAGCATGGCGAGCGCGGCGGTGTGCAGGGAGTGGGTGTGGATGATGCAGTTGACGTCCGTGCGCGCCCGGTAGATCCAGCTGTGGAACCGGTTCGCGGGGTTGGGCATGCCCTCGCCTTCGAGGACCCGGAGGTCCTCGTCGACGAGGAGGAGGTTGTCCTCGGTGATCTCGTCGAAGCCCAGCCCGAGGCGCTGGGTGTAGTAGGTGCCGGGCTGCTGTCCACGGGCGCTGATCTGGCCGGCGAGCCCCGAGTCGTGTCCGCCGTCGAAGGCGATGCGACAGGTCAGGGCCAGCTTCTGGCGCGTGGTCAGCCCCGAGTCGGGGAAGTGGTCGCGCATCTGCTGTCGGGCGCGGTCGACGAGGACGTCCTTCGTCTCCGCGAGGGTGTCTGCCATGTCTCTGCTCCAGTTCCTGGGCGTGTCCTCGGGCCGCCCCGCCGACGGGGCGGTGGTGGTGCGGGGGCGCCACCTTGAGGAAACAAGGTGGACTATAGGACACGAGGTGTCATGCGACAAGGAGGCGGGGGTGGGCTGCCGGGGCACGGAGCGGTTCGGGACATACTGGGGTTCGGTCGACCTCCTGTCCGGGGGTGCGGGAAGGGAGGCGAGCGGTGATCAACCGGGTGCGACAGTTGCGCAAGGAGCGACTGATGACGCTGGAGGTGCTCGCCGCGCGGGCCGGCGTCACCAAGAGCTACCTGTCCAAGGTCGAGCGGGGGCGGAGCGTGCCGTCGATCGCGGTCAGCGTCTCGCTGGCGAAGGCGTTGGACGTACCGCTCGACAGCCTCTTCGTCGATGCCGGAGAGCTGGTCGAGGTCACGGTCACCCGGGCCGGCGAGCGGCAGGCGCTCACCCCGGACGACGAGCCGGGGTCCCGCTACGAGGGCATCGCGCTCCAGGCCGGCACCAAGCGGATGACGCCCTTCGTGCTCCACCCGCCGCACGACGCCGACCCGGTCCCCTTCCGGGACCACCCGGGCGAGGAGTTCCTCTTCGTCCACCAGGGGCGGGTCGAACTCATCACCCCCTCCCGGGTCTTCCCGCTCGAACCGGGCGACAGCGCCTACTTCAAGGCCACCACGCCCCACAAGGTCCGCTCGGTGGGCGAGGAGCGTGCCACCGTCCTGCTGCTGGTGTGCGATGACCGGCCCGAGGGCGAGAGCGCGCACCCCCACCCGCCGCCCTGACCCCGCCCCCCTCCTCGGCGTGGCGCCGGGCGCCGGTGCCGACCCCGTCAGGGGTTGCCTTCCCAGGGATTCCGCATGCGCGCAAGAAGGCCCAACAAGCCGCCCGCGCGGGCGATTCGGCGTGATTTCGCGGATGTGGGAAGGCCGTGCGCAATCCTAAGATCATCGCGAAAATGTGCATGGGTATCCCGATGTGAGGATGTGAGTGGTGACCCACGGCCTGGCGCTTGACACCCCTACGGCTGCCGTCCTGCAAGAAGCCCTCCTCGGGCGCGACGATCGTCGGGCCCGGACCGTCGTGGCCGAAACGACCGTTCCGGGCGGCACGGAGCGGTCGTACCAGGAGCGGGCCCGCGCCGGCTACGAACAGCTGCGGCACGTGGTGGCCCGGCTGGGCCCGTCGAGCCGGGTCGCCGAGGACCTCCCCCTGCTCTTCGACCTGTTCGACTGGTCCCTGGTAACCTCCCCCGACCTGTTCTCCGTCCTCAGCGGCCACTTCACCCTGACGGTCGGGGCGATCCAGAGCCTCGGCACCGACACGGCCGAGCAGCGGGAGACCCTGGCCCTCCTGGACGACGCCGGGTACGCGGGCGTCTTCCTGCTGACCGAACTCGGGTACGGCAGCAACGTGCTGGAGTTGCGCACCGAGGCCCGCTGGGACTCCGCCCGGCGGCGGTTCACCCTGCACACCCCGGAGCCGGCGGCCGTGAAGTTCATGCCCAACGTGGCCGACGACCAGGTGGCGAAGGTGACCGTGATCGCGGCCCGGCTCATCGCCGACGGGCGCGACGAAGGGGTGTTCCCCTTCCTGCTGACGCTGCGCGGCCCCGACGGCCTCGCCCCCGGGGTCGAGGTGCAGCGGATGCCGGACAAGGGGTACTGCCCGATGGACAACGCCCTCATCCGCTTCGACGGAGCGGTGGTCCCCGAGGGCGGCTGGCTCTCGGGCGGGATCGCCGACTTCGACGAGCACGGCCGCTTCCGCAGCGAAGTGGCCACCCTGCGCGAGCGGTTCCACCGCACCGTCGCCCAGTTGCAGACCGGTCGGGTCGCGCTGTCGTCGGCCGCCGTCGCCGCGGCCCGCGCCGGGCTGTGGCTGACCGTCCACTACGCACGGCAGCGCCGCACCGCCGGCGGGACCCCGATGATCGCCCGGGACAACGTCCACCGCCCGCTCGTCCTCGCCACCGCCCGGGTCTGCGCCGTCACCGCGCTCTCCCGGGTGGCCCGGGAGACCTTCACCGACCCCGAACGCCGGCGCTCCGAGGGCCCGGTGCTGGCCATGCTGGCGAAACCCCTGCTGTCCGACATCGCCCTGGAGACCCTCCAGGAGTGCCGCGAGCGCCTCGGTGCCCAGGGCATGTTCCGGGCCAACATGATCACCGAGTACCTCGGGAGCACCCAGGGCGTGGTCACCGCCGAGGGCGACAACCAGGTCCTCCAGGTCGCGGCGGGCCGGGCCCTCGCTCACGCCCGCCGCACCCCCTTGCCCGCGCCGGCGCCCGGCGCACCCCGGTGGCAGGGCGTCCTCGACCGGCACGCCCGTGCCCTGGTCGAGCGGAGCGACCCCGACAGCGGCTGGGAGGCCCTGCGCACCGCCCAGGCCAACGCCGTCGCCTGGGCGGCCCACGCCCTGCTGGACACCGCACGGCGCACCGAGCACCCCGAGGCCCGAGGCCTCCTCGAAGACCTCGCCGAGCTCTACGCCCTGGACACCGTCCTCGACCACGCCGCCGAGTACCTGCACCACAAGGCGCTCGAATCCACCGAGCTCCCCGCGCTGGAGGAGCGGCGAGAGGACCTGGCCACCGCGTTGGCCCCCCGGCTTCCGCTGATCACCGGGGCGTTCGGCGTCAGCGCCGACACCCTGCCCACGGCCTTCATCGCCGGCGACTACCAGGACACCTGGATCCGCTCCACCGGGTGGACCTGGCCGGTCGGCGACCACGCGCCCGCCGCCGGCTGAGCCGGCCGAGCGGCCGTCCGGCCGGCCCGCCGTCGTCACTCCCGACCACGGGGTGACGGCGGTGGCGCCGCGGAAGCCGATCGCCGGCGCGGATCGGTGGCCTCCCGGCGCCCGGCGGGGCGGGTCGTAGACTCACCGGATGGCCAAGTACTTCGACGTGCACCCCGACAATCCCCAGCGGCGCATGATCAGCACCATCACCGACAGCGTCCGCTCCGGCGCCCTCATCGCGTATCCCACGGACTCCTGTTACGCCCTGGGCTGTCAGGTGGGCAACCGCGACGGACTGGCCCGCATCCGTGCGATCCGTCAGCTCGACGACCGGCACCACTTCACGCTGATGTGCGAGAACTTCGCCCAACTGGGCCAGTTCGTGCACATCGACAACGACGTGTTCCGGGCGATCAAGGCCGCGACGCCGGGAAGCTACACCTTCATCCTGCCCGCGACACGGGAAGTCCCCCGCCAGTTGCTGCACCCCAAGAAGAAGACCGTGGGCGTGCGCATCCCGGACCACAAGGTCACCCAGGCGCTCCTCGCCGAACTCGGCGAACCACTGCTCTCCAGCACCCTGCTGCTGCCCGACGAGGACGAGCCGCTGACCCAGGGCTGGGAGATCAAGGAACGGCTCGACCACGTCGTGGACGCGGTCGTGGACTCCGGGGACTGCGGCACCGAACCGACCACGGTCGTCGACTTCTCCGACGGCGAGCCCGAGGTCGTGCGGTACGGCGCGGGGGACCCGAACCGTTTCGAGTAGTGGCCCGCCGGGAGGTCAGGAGGGGCGGGGGACGCCGGGCAGCGGCAACCGGTACCCGCCCCGTTCGAGCACCAGCATGCCGCCGACCCCGGCTGCGATCCACAGCCCGAGGACGATCACGCCCGCGAGCACGCCGTCACCGTGGAAGTAGGCCAGGCCGTTGACGGCCCGCACCCCCACCCCGACCGGGAGGACCTCGGAGAAGGGCGCGAGCCACGGGGGCAGGAACTCGGCCGGCAGGCTGCCGCCGCTGGTCGCGTTGCCGACCGTCATGAAGACCACGGCGGCGGCGCTGGACCCCAGCACCCCCAGCGCCCGCACCAACACCATGGTGGCCGCGCCCACCGCCAGGGCGACCAGCGCCACCAACGCGGCCACCCCGGCGAACGGCGCGGGCAAGGCCCCGAACGCGGAGACCACGAGGGCCACCGTCACCCCGCCGACCGCCCCGAAGGCGGCCAGCCCGGCCAGCCTCCGGCGTACCGACACCCCGGGGGAGAGCTGGTACGTCATGATCCCGAACAGGTACCCCGCCAACACCAGCCCGAAGGTGGTGTAGAAGACCGCGAGGCCGCGGGTGTCCTGGGGTGAGGCGGGCACCGCGTCGACCACCTCCAGCCGTTGGCCGTCCGCCGCGGCCAGCGGTGCCAGCCCCTCGGTCACCAGCGCGGTGACCGCAGGTCCGTGCGCCCCCGCGTACCACAGCTCCGCACGGTCGGGCCCTGGCGAGTAGGCCGCGAACACCTCGCCGTGTTCGACGGCCGTCCGGGCCGCCCGCTCGTCCGCGACGGCGGTCACCCGGAACGTGTCCGCCGGCGGGCCCGGCAGACGGTCCGCCACCTGACGGGCCGTTCCGGCGTCCCCGACGACGGCCACCGGGAGGTCGCGCGCCACCGGGGCGTGGAAAGCGGAGAGGTAGACGCTGATGAAGATGGCGCCGATGGCCACGGCCACGGAGACCGGGAGCAGCACCGGGCGGGCGGCGGCCCCGGTCCGGTGGAGGAGCGTGCGCCGCGCCACGGGCGGGGCGGTCGCGGCCTCCTCCGTCCGGAGCGGCGCGGGAGGTGTCTGGGGCATGGGTCCGTTCCTCGAAACGGGTCAGGCGGAAGGGGTCGGGGCGGTGGTTCGTTCCGCTGCCGCGGCGAGCGCCCGGGCGACCGGCACCACGTCCCCGACCGCCATCTCGATCCGCTCGTAGACCTCCGGGTTGAGGACGGTCGTCCCGTCGAAGTCCCCGGCACTGAGGTAGATCCCGGCCGGCGCGGTCCACGCCTGGAGGAATCCGAACAGGGGGCGCATCGCGTGCTCGATGACCAGCGCGTGGCGGTCGCTGCCCCCGGTCGCGGCGAGCATCACCGGCGTGGCGGCGAGCCCGTAGGGGTCCACCAGGTCGAAGAAGTGCTTGAACAACCCGGTGTAGGAGCCGCGGAAGACCGGGGTCGCCGCGATTACCAGATCGGCCTCCTCCACCGCCCGCAGCGCCTCCTCCACCTCGGCGCCCACCTCGTCCCGCGCCACCGCTCCGGTGAACGTCCCCTTCAAGGAGTGCAGTTCGATGAGCCGGGACTCGACCGGGGTCCGGTCGGCCAGCGTCCGCAGGATCAACTCGACCAGGGCCGTCGTCTTCGAGGGGGTGCTCAGGGTGCCGACCACGGCGGTCACCCGCAGCGGGCGGTTCACGAGGCCACCCCCGCTTCGGCCGCGGTACGGGAGGCGATCTCCTTGCGGACCACCGGCGCCACCTCGGAGCCGATCAGTTCGATGGACTTGAGGGCTTCGCGCTGGGGCAGGTTGCCGAATCCCAGCTGGATCATCATGCGGTCGTGCGCGAAGAGTTCGTGTTGCGCCATGATCTTGTCGATGACCTCCTGCGCACTGCCCAGGAAGAAGGCTCCGGCCTCGGTGGCCTGGGCCTCGTAGGCCGCCTTCGGCATCGGCACGCCCTGACCGCGCTGGTGGTGGTTGGCCATCCAGCCCGCCTGGAAGTAGGGGTGCGACACCTCGATCGCCTCCCGGTGGCTCGGGGCGACGAAGCCCGGCGAGTTCACCGACACCTTCAGCGTCTTCGGATCGTGCCCCGCCTCGGCCGCGGCCCTGCGGTACAGGTCGACGAACGGCGCGAACTGCCGGTAACTGCCGCCGATGATCGCCAGGGAGAGCGGGAGCCCGAGCCGACCGGCCCGCACCACCGAGGCGGGGGTGCCGCCCACGGCCACCCACACCGGCAGTTCGCGGTCGGGCCGCGGGGTGATGTCGGCGTCCACCAGCGGGGCCCGCAGCGCCCCGTGCCAACTGACCGGGTTCTCCTCGCGGAGCTTGAGCAGGAGGTCCAGCTTCTGCGCGAACAGCTCGGAGTAGTCGCCCAGGTCGTAGCCGAAGACGGGGAAGGACTCGATGTACGAGCCGCGTCCCGCGATGATCTCCGCCCGGCCGCCGGACAGCAGGTCGACCGTGGCGAACTGCTGGAACACCCGGACCGGGTCGTCGGAGCTGAGGACGGTGACCGCGCTGGAGAGCTTGATGGAGCGGGTGTTCTCCGCCATGGCGGCCAGGACCACGGCGGGGGAGGAGACGACGAAGTCGGTGCGGTGGTGCTCGCCGACCGCGAAGACGTCCAGGCCCGCCTCGTCCGCGACCTTCGCCTGTTCGACCAGCTCCCGCAGCCGTGGCCCCGGTGCCGGCGTCTTTCCCGTGACCGGGTCGGGCGTCAGTTCGCCGAAGTGGTAGATGCCGAGTTCGAAAGCCATGGGATTGCTCCGGGAGAGGGTCTATTGGTTAGTTGCGCAACGAACAACATTGGGAGTGTGCGGCAGTATTCCCCCAGGGCCGGCAGGGCGGGGTCCCCCTGGTCAGACGTGGATGCCCAGCCGGTCCAGCGGCTCCAGGAGCTCGTCCTCCTCGTAGCGCAGATGAGAGGAGAGCACCCGGTCGAGCCGGGCGGTGAGGGCCCGTACGCGGTCCAGCCGCGCAGCGGAGCCGGCGGGGTCGCCCTCGACGAGGGCGACCAGGGCCGTGTCGAGGTTCGCCAGCGACTCGGCGATGACCCCGTGTTCCTGCTCCAGGCGCTCGACGACGGGGCCCAGTGACGGCTGCCGGTCGCGGAGCTCGGGGAACATCAACTGGTCCTCGATGGTGTGGTGCACCGTGAGCGTGCGGTGGTAGGCGGTGCAGAAGGCGCCCAGGGTGCGGTAGCCCTGCCGCGAGCTGAGCTGGTTGACGGCCCGGCGGGCACTGGTGGCGTCCAGCCGTCCGGCCGCGACCTGCTCCACGGCCGTGCGGATCTGTCGCATCTCGCGGCGCAGTCCGTCGTGGATGAGCTTGAGGCGCAGCCCGGTGCCGCCGGGGCGCGGCGGCCCGGCGGCAGGGTGCTTCGGTGCCCGCGGGCGGGTCGCCTCGTCGAGGGGATCGGCCGCGTCCGCGGGGGGACGGGCGTGCGGGAGGGAGGTCGCGGCGGGGCGTGCCCGCCGCTCGCGTTCGGTCATGGGTGGTGTGCCTCGTCGTCTCGGGTGGCGCGCCGTCGTCCCGGGGGACGGCGGCGGAACGCTCCGGCGCGGCTCAGCAGGCGTCGGCGCCGTCGTCGAAGCCGAGGGTGCGCCAGATGTCCGCGAGGGAGGCGAGCTGCTCCTCGCTGAGCCGGTCCAGGAACTCGCGCCGCAGATTGGTCAGGTGCACCTTCCGCGCCCGCCGGTACGCCTTCTTGCCCGCTTCGGTCAGGACGGCGTCGAATCCGCGTGCGTCGGTGGGGCACTTCTCCCGGATCGCCAGGCCCTGTCGCTCCAGGTCGTCCACGATCCGGGTGAGCCCGCTGCGGCTGATCAGCAGCGAGGCGGCGATGTCCTTCATCCGTAGCCGGCCCCCGGGCGCCTCGGCCAGGGTGAGCAGCACCTCGAAGGAGGACATCGGCAACCGCTCGGCGGACACCAGCTCCGCGTCCAGCGTGCGCAGCAGCCGCAGGTGGGTGGAGAGCAGGCCCAGCCACACCGCGCGCTCGGTGCGGTTGAGGGGGCGCGTGGGCGAGCCCCGGCGCGGTGCCTGCTGGTGCTCGCGCTCGGCGTGGGTCTCGGTGGTCAGATCCATGGCCCCTCCCGGCTGGTCGACTGTCCGTTCGTTCCCCAACGAATCGGTCTCGGATGGAATGATAGGACGGTCGTAGGGGGGACGGCCCGGCCCGCGGGGGCGGGGCCGGGCCGTCCGGCAGTGGCTCCGGTCAGCCGCGGGGCTGCGGCAGGATGAGCTTCTCGAAGGCGGTGACCATGCCGTACTCCAGGCGCAGGGCCTCCAGGATCGAGTAGGCGTGGTACTTGGTCATGACGTCCGCGCCGGCGAGCCGCTGGGCCCAGGTCTGGCCGTTGTCGGTGACCTTCTCCAGGGTCTTCTTGGTGACGTAGTTGGTCATCTCGTTGAAGTAGTTCTCCCAGAGGACCCACGCGTTGCTGAAGCCGATGCGCTCGATGTGCTCCAGCTCCTGGCCGTTGTCGAGGGCCTCCTTGGCGAAGGTGAGGATGTCGTTGGTGTAGTCGCGCGACGCCCTGGCGTCCTCGGGGGTGCCGTAGCGGTTGACGTGGCCGGAGACCACGCCCTTGAAGTCGTAGTCGAGGATCCAGTCGTGGGCCTCGGCCCAGCCGCGGATGTTCTCGGAGGCGTCGCAGTGCTTGAAGGCGCTCCATCCGGGACTGATGATGTCGATCGCGGCCAGGGCCTTCTGCTGGGGCGCGTAGATGAAGATGTTGCCCGGGGTGTGGTTCACCCCGTGGTAGTCGAGGTCGAAGCGGACCCCGTTGACGACCAGACTGTCGCTGCTGGTGATCGTCTCGGTCGGCACCGGGATGCCGCGCTCGCCGCCGAGGTCCGGCCAGCGCTGGATCATCTCGCGGGTGTAGTCGTGCGCGATGACCTTCGGCTTGGCGTCGGCGAAGATTCCGGCGGCGCCGATGTGGTCGCTGTGCCAGTGGCTGTAGATCAGATGGGTGACCGGCTCGTCGGTGACCTCCGCGATGGCGCGGTTCAGGTTCTCGCCGAGCAGCGGCGGGGCGTCCACCACCACCACGCCGTTCCCGGTGCGGACGAACATGGTGTCGTAGGCCCCCGAGGTCACGTAGTAGGCGCCGTCGTGGATCTCCTCGACGTGGTAGCCCTTGTCGAGCCGCTCGGGGAGGAACAGGGCCCCGTAGCCGTTCGCCGGGATCGGGCGGTAGTCGGCGAGGGTGTTGAGCGGCATGCCGGCCGCGCCCAACTGGTGGCGGTCGGTCGGGGTGCCGGGCTTCTGGTGATCGGTCATGATCGTGATGTCCTTGCTCTGGTGGTGCGTGAGGAGTGGTGGGGCGGGGCCGTGGTCAGGCCCCGATGCGGAGCACGGGCTTGATAGCCGCCCCGGTCCGCGTGTCGGTGACGGCCTCGTTGATCTCGTCGAAGCCGTAGTGGGTGACGAGCCGGTCGAAGGGGAAGCGCCCGGCCCGGTAGAGGTCGATGAGCTGCGGGATGAACAACTGGGGGATCGAGTCGCCCTGTGCCACGCCCCGCACGGTCCGCCCGCCGAGGAGGGCGTTCATGTTCACCGGTGCGTGGGCTCCGGCCGGGGCTCCGCCGATGAGCGCGGCGGTGCCGAGCGGTGCGAGGGAGTCCACGGCCAGGGTGAGCATCTCGGGACGCGCCGTGATCTCCAGGACGTAGTCCGCGCCGCCGCCGGTGATCTCGACGATCCGGGCGGCCGTGTCCTCGTCCTTGGCATTGACGGCGTGCGTCGCACCGAGGTCTCGGGCGAGGTCCAGCCGCTCCGGGACGATGTCCACGGCGATGATCGGCGAGGCCCCGGCGACCTTGGCCGCCATCACCGCGGCCAGTCCGACCGTGCCGGTGCCGATGACCACCACGGAGGAACCAGCCGGCACCGCCAGCGAGTTGAGCACGGCGCCCGCCCCGGTCTGGAGTCCGCAGCCGAGCGGCGCGAGCAGGTCCAGGGGGAGGTCCTCGGGCACCTTGACCACATTGCGCTCGGTGGCCAGGGAGAGGGTGGCGAAGGAGGACTGGCCGAAGAAGTGGCCGTGCACCGACTCGCCGTCGCCGTCCGTACCGCGTCGTAGCGCATTGCTGCCGTCGAGGCGGGAGCCGCCGAAGTTGGCGGGGAAGGAGAGCGCGCAGTACGCGGGGTTGCCGCTGCGGCAGGGCGTGCACTGCCCGCACGACTGGTACGACATCACCACGTGGTCGCCCGGTGCGATGGAGGTGACGCCCGCCCCGACCCGCTCGACCACACCGGCGCCCTCGTGTCCGAGGACCGCGGGCAAGGGCACGGGCAGTGCCTGGTCCCGTACGTGGACGTCGGTCTGGCAGACGCCGGTCGCCACCACCCGGACGAGGACCTCGTCGGGGCGGAGCGCGGTGTCGAGGACGAGGTCCTCGAAGGCGAAGGGGCCGCCCTTCTCCCTGACCACCGCCGCCCTGACCGGGGAGGCGGTGGGACGGGGGGCGTCCTGGGTGTGCGGGGCGGGGCCGCCGGATGATGCTGCCGCCATGATCGTTTCTCCCAACCGGATGCGCTCCCCGGGCGGGCCTGGGCCACGGGCGGGGGCGATCCACGGGCCGCCGAAGCGGCTGAAGAGGGATGGGTCGGGGGCGTCCGACGGCGGGCGGCTGTGCGTCCCTCGCCACCGGCGACCAAACCCATTTAGTTCGTTGTGCAACGAATGATAAGCATACTCTTGCGGGAGGGGCAAATGAATGCGCGCGCATCGTTCTCGGCGTCCCTCGGGTGGGGAATAGTTGACTCCGGTTGCGCGCTCAGCGGTATACGGTTGGTTGCGGAACGAACTAACCTGTCCCGTGTCCCACCCGGACGGCGGTCCGTCCCACCGTTCCACCGTCTCGCGTCGACGCGCGGCGCGCATCCCGCGCACTGAACGGCCACGGCTCCGCAACCGCAGACGCTTCCCACAGGAGTAGCCCGATGACCACCCAGAGCACCGCCCACGCCCGCAACTTCATCGACGGCGTGTGGACCGACTCCACGACCGTCGGCGAGTCCACCGACCCGGCCACCGGCGAGGTCATCGGCACCTACGCGGACGGCGGCACCGACGAGGCCCGCGCCGCGATCGACGCGGCCCGACGTGCCTTCCGCACCGGAGACTGGGCCCGGGACCGCGACCTGCGCGCCAGGGCCCTGTTCGAGATGGCGGACCGGATGGCCGCCCGTCGGGACGAGCTCGTCGCCCTGCTCTCCCGGGAGAACGGCAAGATCCCCGCGGAAGCCGCGCTGGAGGTCGACCTCACCGTCTCCAAGATCCGCTACTACGGTGCGCTGGCCCTGACGGAGTCGGGGCGCGCCGCGGAGGTCAAGCCCGGCCTCTACTCGATGACCCTGCGCCAGCCCGTCGGCGTCGCCGGAGTGATAGCCCCCTGGAACTCGCCGGTCATCCTCTCCGTGCGCTCCTTCGCTCCGGCGCTCGCGGCGGGCGCCACCGTGGTGCTCAAGCTGCCCGCACAGACCGCCCTCACCAATCACCTGCTGTACGAGATCGTGGCCGGCACCACGGCCCTGCCGCGCGGGGTGTTCAACGCCTTCACCGAATCCGGCAGCCGGGGTGCGCGACTGATCGTGTCCGACCCGGGAGTCGACGTGATCAGCTACACCGGCAGCACCCGGGTGGGACGCGCCATCATGGCCGACGCCTCCGCCTCGCTGAAGGGCATGTCGCTGGAACTCGGCGGCAAGACCCCGATGATCGTCTTCGACGACGCCGACCTGGACGCGGCCGTACCCGTCCTCACCAAGGCCGTCACCACCTTCACCGGACAGTTCTGCATGACGGGCAGCCGCATCCTCGTCCAGCGCGGCGTCGCGGACGAACTGCGCACCCGGCTGACGGCCGCGCTGGAGGCCGTCAAGGTCGGCCCCGGCACCGACCCCGCCAGCGAGATGGGCCCCCTGATCGACACGGCCAACGCCGACCGCGTCGACCGGGCCGTCGCCGAGGCCGCCGCCTACGCCGAGGTCCTGGTCCGCGGCGGACGCATCACCGAGGGTCCGCTCGCCCGGGGCGCCTTCGTCCGCCCCAGCCTGGTGGAGGTCGACGACGTCGACCGGCCCATCGTCCAGCAGGAGGTGTTCGGGCCCGTCGCCACCTTCGAGGTCTTCGACGACGAGGCCGACGCCATCGCCCGCGCCAACGCCACCGAGTTCGGCCTCGCCGCCAGCGTGTGGAGCCGGGACGCGGACCGGCCGCTGCGGGTCGCCCGCGAACTGGAGGCCGGCACCGTCTGGTCCAACACCTGGGCCGTCATCGTCGACCAGATGGAGGAGGGCGGCTTCAAGCAGAGCGGCGTGGGCCGGCTCAACGGCGAGCGCGCCCTGGAGGAGTTCCAGGAGATCAAGCACATCGTGCACCCCGCCCCCCGCACGTCCTGACCCGCGCCCCGCAGCACCGAGGAGGAACGCCATGACCACCGCAGCGGCCCGCTCCGAACACAGCGCGCAGCGGACCATGCGCGCCTTCCTCTCCGCCGCCCGACTGCTGTCCGAACAACTCGGCCAGGAACTGCGGCGGGAGAGCGACGTCTCGCAGATCCACTACGAGGTGCTGGCCTGGCTCGCCGACGCGCCCGACCGCCAACTGCCCATGAGCGAGCTCGCCCGCCGCACCGGGGTCTCCACCAGCCGGCTCTCCCACCTGGTCGACCGACTGGAACAGCAGGAACGGGTCGAACGCCACACCGACCCCGTCGACCGTCGCGTCCACCTGGCCCGGCTCACCCCCGCCGGACAACGGGCACTGGAGGACGCCGCCCCCTGGCACGCGGCCTGTGCCCGGACCCGGCTCCTGGACCACCTCACCGACGACGAACTCCGACAGCTGCACGACATCAGCGAACAGCTCCGCCAGCGGCTGACCACGCCCCGCGGCCCGGACCGGGAGGCGATGTGAGCACCCTGCGCGGCGCGCAGGACCGGGCCCCGCCCCGAGACCGAAGCCCCCGCCTCCACCCACACCCACCCTTCCGAGGAAACCCGTGCCCAAGATCGCCATCATCATCGGTGCCACCCGCCCCGGCCGCGTCGGCAGCTCCGTCGCCCGCTGGGTCCACGAGATCGCCCAGGAACGCGACGACGCCGAGTTCGACCTCGTCGACCTCCGCGACGTCCCCCTGCCGTTCCTGGACGAGGCCATGCCCCCCTCCCTCCAGCAGTACGCCAACGAACACACCAAGCAGTGGGCCGCCACCATCGACGGCTACGACGGCTTCGTGTTCGTCACCCCCGAGTACAACCACTCCACCTCGGCGGTCCTGAAGAACGCCATCGACTTCCTCTACGCCGAGTGGAACAACAAGGCCGCCGGATTCGTCGGCTACGGCAGCGCGGGCGGCTCCCGGGCCATCGAGCACCTCCGCCACATCATGGCCGAGGTCCAGGTCGCCACCGTCCGCAACCAGGTGATGCTGTCCCTCTTCAACGACTTCGAGGACTTCACGAAGCTCACCCCCCAGCCGCTCCAGAAGGACGCCGTCAACGCCATGCTGGACCAGCTGATCGCCTGGAGCACCGCACTGGCCCCGCTGCGCGCGCCCGCCGGCTGAGGCTCCCGCCGCCCGCTCACGCGGCCCCGTCGTCCTCCGGCTCCGGGGCCGCGCTGAGCTGTTCGTCCAACTCGTCGAAGACCAGGCCCTCGCGGCCCGCGTACCCCGTGCGGTACGCCACCCGCGCCACCAGGTGCGCCGCCACCGGCCCGGTCAACAGCTGGAAGAAGCCCACCAGCCCCAGGGTGCCCAGGTCGATGCCGCTGCGCAGCCGCAGCGCCACCCCCATCAACACCAACAACATGCCCAGCGCCTGGGGGTTGGTCGCCGCGTGGCTGCGGGAGAGCACATCGGGCATCAGGACCATTCCGAGCGCGCCGAACAGGCTGACCGCGGCGCCCACGAACAGCAACACCGCCCCCGTGGTGTCCGCGACCTGGGCCCAACCGCTCACCTGCCGGCCTCCCCGCTCGGCGGCTGGTCCGGGGCCCGGTCCCGCACCGCGATGAACCGGGCGATCCCCACCGACCCGGTGAACCCCAGGAACGCCAGCACCAGCATCGCCGGGAAGTAGAACGAATCCCGGCTCAGCGCCGAACGCACCCCGATCCCCGCGATCATCAACGCGGCGCACACGTCGAGGGCCATCGCCCGGTCCAACATGGACGGCCCGCGCCACACCCGGTACAGCACCAACGCCCCCGCGACCAGCAGCAGCACCGCGGCGGCCACCAACAGGCCCCGGTCCACGGCCTGCGCGGCGCTCACCGCGGACTCCGGGGCCGGGGCGGCGGCTGCCGGACCCGGGCGATCTCCTCGCGGTCGCCGAACGCCCGCACCACCAACTCCTCCATCCGCCACACCCCCTGCCGCGCCCGTTCCGGCGTCGCCGGGTTCTCGGCCTCCAGGACGTGCACGAACAGCGTCGCCTGCGCACGGTGCACCTCGACCACCGAACCGTCGGGCACGTTGGAGACGGCGATGGCGGTCGCGGTGAGCATCAGATCGCTGCGACAGCGCAGCGGCACGGCCAGGACACCCGCCCGGAACGGCCGCCGGTCCACCAACTGGTGCGACACCTTCGCCCCGGCCGTGTACATCTCCCACAGCAGTCGGACCGTCAACCGGACGATCCCCCACGGATGGAGCCGCAGCCCGATGTTGACCTGCGGCAGCGGGAACACCAGGCACACGGTCACCGCCACCAGGACGCCGGTGATCGCATTGGGCAGGCTGAGCGTGCCCCACAACAGCATCCACACCACGGTCAGCCAGGCGATCAGCGGCGCGTCCAGCACCCGGCGTCGACGTCCCACCACCGCGCAGCTGAAGGGCGGCAGCTTCGGGTCGCGGAACCGCAGCGAGATCACGGGAACGTCATTGGCCGAGCACCGCCTCGATGTAGGGGGAACGTTCCAGGAGTTCGGCCGCCGCCCGGTCGGTGAGCGCGGTGAAGGGGTCGCCCAGCACCGTGTAGGCCAAGGAGAGCACCACCAGCGCGACGGTCGCCCAGGTCATGCTGCGGGGCAGCCGGTCGGTGGTCGTCGTGATGGCCCGCCCGGACAGCGTCGCGGTGACCGCCTGCCCCGCGGGCGCCGGCCGCCGGTCCGAACCCGCCGCCCCGTCGCCTCCCTCGCCGTGCTCGTCCTGCTCCTCGTCCGGATCGGCCTCCTCCAAGACCGTGCCCCGGGCGGGCCGCCCGGGGGGAGCCGCCCGCCAGAACGCGAGGTTCCACACCTTCGCCATCACGTACAGGGTCAACAGGCTCGTCAGCGACGCCGCCGCGACCAGGAGGTACGCCAGGACCCCGGCGTCCGCGACGCCCGCCCGCAGCAGTTGCAGCTTCCCGATGAACCCGGACATCGGGGGGATGCCCGCCAGGTTCAGCGCCGGCACCAGGAACAGCGCCGCCAGCGCGGGCGCGGCCCGGGACAGCCCGCCGACCCGGGTCAGCTCGGTGGTGCCGGTACGGCGTTCGATCAACCCGGCCACCAGGAACAGCGCGGTCTGCACGGTGATGTGGTGGACGACGTACACGATCGCTCCGCCCAGCCCGGCCCGGGTGCCCACCCCGATCCCGAAGATCATGTACCCGATGTGGCTGATCAGCACGAAGGACAGCACCCGTTTGAGGTCGGTCTGCGCCACCGCGCCCAGCACCCCGATCACCAGGGAGGCCAGCGCCGCCCACATCAGCAGGTCGGCCAGCCGGTTGCCGGGGAACAGCAGGGTCTCCACCCGCAGCACGCAGTACACCCCGACCTTGGTGAGCAGACCCGCGAACACCGCCGTGACCGGCGCCGGTGTCGTCGGGTACGAGTCGGGCAGCCAGGCCGCGAGCGGGAACACGGCGGCCTTCACCGCGAACACCGTCAACAGCGTGGCCTCCAGCAGGGTCCGCACCCCCAGCGGCAGCTCGGCGAGGCGCACCCCGAGCTGCCCCAGGCTGACCGTGCCCGCCGCCGCGTAGGTCAGGGCGACCGCGGTGAAGAACACCATCGAGGAGACCAGCGACACCAGGACGTAGGTCGCGCCGGCCCGCAGCCGCGCGGCGGTGCCGCCCAGCGTCAGCAGGACGAAGCTGGCCACCAACATGATCTCGAAGCCGACGTACAGGTTGACCAGGTCGCCGGCGAGGAAGGTGCAGGACACCCCGGCCACCAGCACCATGTACGCGGGGTGGTAGACGGCCAGCGGCGACTGCTCCTCCCGGTCGGCCATGCCCTGGCCGATGGAGTACACCAGCACGCACAGGGTGACCGCCGCCGACACCGACAGCATCAGCGCCGACAGCCGGTCCGCGACCAGGGTGATCCCCACCGGCGGGGCGAAGTCCCCCAGGTGCACGGCGAGGGGTCCGTTCCGGTCCGCCGCCACCAGCATCGTCAGCGACAGGGCCAGCACCGCGCTCAACACCAGCACGCCCACCACCCGTTGGGCTCGGGGGAACCGGGTGCCGAGGGCCAACTCCAGACCGGCGGCCAGCAGCGGCAACAGCACGGGCAGCGGTACGAGCGCGTTCACCGGACGGTCCCCCCGGAGGTCTCGGAGTCGGCGGGGTCCTCTCCGAGGATGTCGTTCCACAGATCGCCCGAGGCGTCCCGGGCCCGTGCCTGGAGCGCCCGGTCCTCCCGCAGCACCCCCCGCAGCCGTCGACGCTCCGAGCGGTAGGCGTCCCGGTCGCCCTCCGGCCCCCGTCCGCGCGGTCCGTGCTGTTCCCGCAGCGCGGACCGCTGCTCCTGCACTTCGGCGCGGAGCGCGACCCGCCGGTCCTCGATGTCGTCCATCACCTCGTCGGTCCCGTTCACCCGCTGGCTGCGGTAGGCCATCGTCAGCAGGAACGCGGTCGTGGCCAGGGTGATGACGATGGCGGTCAGTGCGATGGCCTGCGGCAGCGGGTCGCTGATCCGATCGCGGTCGACCCCCGGGTACAACAGCGGCGCCGCCCCCGCCGCCCCGCTGGCGGCCAGCAGCAGGACGTTGATGCCGTTGCTGAGGACCACCGCGCCGACCAGGATGCGGGTGAGGGCGCGCATCAGCAGCAGGACGCCGCCGACGGCGCAGAGCAGGGCGCCCGTCACCAACAGGGTCAGGCTGACGCTCACCGGGCGGACCCCCCGGTCGTCTCGCGGGCCTCCCGCTCGATCTGCCGGTCCACCCGGGCCCCGAGCGCCCGCACGATGTCCAGCACCACCCCCAGCACCAGGAGGTAGACCCCGGTGTCGAACAGCACGGGGGTGCCGACGTGGACGTGACCGAAGACGGGCAGGTGCGTCTCGTAGGTCAGCGGATGGAGCACGGCGCCCTCGACCAGCCCGAGGATCCCGACGACCGCCGACAGCAGCAGCCCCAACCCGGTCAACAGCCCCGGATGGCCCGGGGCCGCGTCGGCCAACTCGTGCCGCCCGCCGGCCAGGTAGCGCGCCATCATGGCCAGGCCCGCCACCAACCCCCCGACGAACCCGCCGCCCGGGAGGTTCTCCGCGCACAGCAACAGGTAGACGGAGAGCACCAGCACCGGGTGGAACACCAGCCGGGCCACCACTTCGAAGACCACGGAACGGTACTCCGGGGCGAGCGTCCGTCCAGCGGCGAGCCAGGTCCGCTCGGGAGCGGTGTCCTCGGCCACCGGCCCGCGGACCACGAAGTGCGAACCGTAGGACCAGGCGGTGGGGCCGCCCGGCGGCTCGACGGCCTCCGCCACCGGGGCCGGCTCCACCGGCTCCACCACGCCGACCCGGCGGTGCACGTAGATCAGACTGGTCACGCCCACCGCCGCCACCGCGAGGACCGCCGACTCGCCCAGGGTGTCCCAGGCCCGGAACTCCACCAGGATCGTCGCCACCACCTCCTTCACCCCGTGGCCGGCGGTGGCCGCCACCAACGCCCCGCCCGCCGGCTCGGCCACCCGGGCGGCGGCGACCACCCACAGGGCGGTGGCTACCACGGCCGAGGCGACCAGGGCCAGCGGGATGCGCATCAGCAACCTGCGGCGGCTGATGGTCTCCTGGAAGTACACCGGCATCCTGCGCAGCACCAGCACGAACACCAGCAAGGACACGGTCTCCACGCAGAACTGGGTGAGCGCCAGGTCCGGAGCGCCGTGCACCACGAACAGCAGGGCGGTGCCGTACCCGGTGAGTCCGGCCAGCACCACCACCTTCATCCGCCGCTGCACCGGCAGGCACAGCAGGGCCGCCGCGCAGGTCAGCAGGGCGATGCCGCCCTGCGCACCGGAGTCCCACAACCGCGGAGCCACCGCCCCCGCCCAGGGCTCGTCGACCAGGAGCACGGCGAGTTGCCCACCGAGCAGCACGCTCAGCACCGTCGCCAGGTACACCGACACGGAACCCCGTTGGAAGAAGCCGGTCACCTGGAGGGCCATCCGCTCCAGCCCCAGCAGCCCGAGCCCGAACACCCGGTCCGCGGTGGGCCAGGCGATGCGCCGGGACAGCCGCACCACGGGGTCGCGCAGCAGGAACAGCACCGCACCACCGGCCCAGGCCGCGGCGGACAGCAGCAGGGCGGTGCCGAGGCCGTGCCACAGGGAGAGCGCGTACGGGTGTGCCGGTGCGGGGAAGGCGGCCGCGTACGCCCCCAGCAGCCCGTTCCACCAGGACACCCCCGGCCCGAAGACCACGCACGCGGCGGCGAGCAGCGCCGGCGGCCCCAGGAACGCCGGGCCCACCCGGTGGACGGGGGTGTCGTCGAGCCCCGGCTTGCGGGCGAACGCCCCCCACAGGAAGCGCAGGGTGTAGGCACAGGTCAGGGCCGAACCGACGGTGGCGACGGCCAGCGCCCAACGATCGGCGGCGTCGCCGTGCAGCAGGGCCTCGAAGGCCGCCTCCTTGGCGGCGAAGCCGAGCAGCGGCGGCAGTGCCGCCATCGAGGCCCCCGCGACCAGTGCGGTCCCCGCCACCCAGGGCAAGGCCCGCCCCACCCCCGACAGCCGCCGTAGGTCCCGGGTGCCCGCGGCGTGGTCGACGATGCCGGTGACGAGGAACAGCGGAGCCTTGAACAGCGCGTGGGCGAGGACGAGCACCGCGGCGGCTAGCGCGGCGTCCCGGTTGCCGACCCCGGCGAGCACGGTGAGGAAGCCGAGTTGGCTGACGGTGCCGTACGCCAGCACCAGCTTGAGGTCGCCCAGCCGCAGTGCTCGCCAACCGCCCAGCAGCATCGTCGCGGCCCCCAGCACCAGCAGCACCGGCCGCCAGAGCGGCACGTCCGCGAACGCGGGCGCCAGCCGGGCGACCAGGTACACCCCCGCCTTCACCATCGCCGCCGCGTGCAGATAGGCGCTGACCGGGGTCGGTGCGGCCATCGCATTGGGCAACCAGACGCTGAACGGCCAGATCGCCGACTTCGACAGGGCGCCCAGGAGCACCAGGGCGATCGCCGTGGAGACGGTGGCGGAGTCCGCGGGGGGAGCGGCCAGCAGTTCCGAGATCCGATAGGTGCCCGCTTCCTGACCGAGCATCAGGAAACCGACCAGCATCGCCAGTCCGCCCAGGGTGGTCACCGTCAACGCCTGGAGCGCGGACCGGCGGTTCTGCTTCCGTTCGCTGTCGTGGCCGATCAGCAGGTAGGAGAAGACGGTGGTCAGTTCCCAGAAGACGTAGAGGACCACCAGGTCGTCGGCGAGGACCAGGCCGAGCATGGCGCCCGCGAAGGCCAGGAGGTTGCCGGCGAAACCGCCGAGCCGGGGGGCTCCGTCCTCGAAGTACCGCACGCAGTACAGCAGGACCAGCGCCCCCACCCCGGCCGCCAGCAGCACCATGAGCAGCGCCAGCGCGTCCAAGCGGAGCGCGATCTCCACGTCGTACGCGGGGAGCCAGGCGAGCGACCAGCTCACCGCACCGCCCCGGGCGGCCGTGCCCCACTGGGCGAGTGCCCAGCCGAGGGCGGCGGCGGGGGGTACCGCGAGCAGGGCGAACGCCCGTGGGCCCAGCCGCCGTACGAGGGGGCCGGCGCACGCGGCGAGCAGGAAGTGGGCGAGGATCAGCGCCGCCATGCGGCCCCGGGAACCGATGGACCGCGCGCGGCGGTCCGATCAGGGCGAGGGGCACCGGGCACGGGACATAGCTATAAGCCGCGGCCCGCATTTCGCGCCCCGGCACGCCGTCGCGGCCCCGACCCGCCGCGAGGTGCCCCCCTCCGGCCCAGCCCCCGGCCCCTCGGCGGGCTGACGCCGAGTCAGCGGCGGGCGGTGTACCCGGGACCGGTCTCGGCGTGCACGACGAACCAGACGGCACGCGCGGTGCTGGTGCCGGTGTTGCGGAAGAGGTGGGGCAGGCCGGAGTCGAAGGCGACGGAGTCGCCCGGCCCCAGGGTGTGGCTCTCCGCGTCCACGTCGACGGTCAGTTCGCCCTCGACGACGACGCCGTATTCGACGCCGGGGTGGTCCACGGGGTGGTCGTCCTCGTCGGAGGAGCCGCCGGGCTCGTAGACGATCTCCAGGAAGTCGACCCGGGTGTCGGAGGTCGTGGTGAGCCGCTCCCAACGGACGCCGCCGCCGAAGCTGACGGTCTGCCGGTCCGTCGCCCGCTGCACCTGGACCCGCTGGGTCGGCGGGAGCGCGCGCAGCGCCCCGAAGCCCGCGGTCCGGGGGACCGGTGCGAGGGCGCGCGGTGCGGGGTCCTCCTGCGGGGCCGGCCCCAGCAGGTGGTCGGTGGAGACGTCCAGGGCGCGGGCCAACTGGTAGAGGACGCCGACCGAGGGGGCGGACTTCCCGAGTTCGATCTGGGAGAGCAGGCTCGCCGAGCACCCGATCCGTCGGGCGAGCCCGCGGATCGACTCGCCGCGCGCCCGGCGGGCGGACCTGAGCCGCTCGCCGAGCGTCGGAACACCGGAGGCGGGAGGCGCCGGAGGCGTCGTAGCAGTCACGGGCGTCAGTCTAGACCGCACATCCCGGTGTGTGGTGGAACTGCACGAAGGTGCTTGGCGCCGGGCGCCCGGTGCCGTTCTCGGGCCGGCTGTTGAGATGAAGTGAGCATGTCGGACTGGTCGTGGACGGAGAAGAAGAGTGTGCAGTGACACTTGACATCCGATTTGAGCGGTTCCTACGCTCTGGCGAACGTGAGGCGTGACACACGCCTGGCGCCAGGAGACGACGGACAGCGCGGCGACGCGGGGCAAACAGCACGAGGAGAACGTGGTGAAGCGCACTCTCATCCAGAACGCCAGTGTCATCAGCGTCGACCCGGCCATCGGCAACCTCGACCGGGCGGACCTGCTCATCGAGGGCACCCGGATCGCCGCGGTGGGCCCCGACCTGTCCGCCGCGGACGCCGAGGTCATCGACGGGCGGGGCACCATCGTGATGCCGGGCATGGTCGACACCCACCGCCACCTGTGGCAGACGGTGCTGCGCAACATCGCCGCGGACTGGACCCTGAGCCAGTACTTCGCCGGCGTCCGCGTGCAGTTGGGCGGCCACTTCCGGGCCGAGGACGTGTACGCGGGCAACCTCGCGGGAGCCTACGAGGCGCTCAACGCCGGGGTCACCACCGTGCTCGACTGGTCCCACAACATGAACACGCCCGAACACGCGGACGCCGCGGTGGAGGCCCTGCGGGAGACCCGGGGCCGGTTCGTGATGTGCTACGGCAACGCCAACGACGAGTGGCTCCCGGTCAGCGGCAAGCCCACCAACGCCGCCGACGCCCGCCGGGTGCGCTCCCAGCACTTCTCCTCTGACGACCAGCTCCTCCAGATGGGCATGGCGCTGCGCGGACCCCAGTACGCCACCCACGACGTCACCCGGGACGACTGGGCCCTCGCCCGGGAACTGGGCGTCCTCATCTCCGTGCACGTCGGGGACGGGGCCTGGGGACGCGACCGGCCGGTGGCCTGGCTCGCCGAGAACGGGCTGCTCGGCCCCGACGTGGTCTGCGCGCACTGCAACTCGCTGGCGGACGACGAGTTCCAGATCATGGCCGACGCGGGGTGCTCCGCCGCGATGACGCCCGAGATCGAGATGCAGATGGGGCACGGCTGGCCGGCCACCCGACGCCTCCTCGACGCCGGCATGGCCCCCAGCATCGGCATCGACATCGCCACGTGCAACAGCGGCCACCTCTTCCAGGTGATGCGCACCGTCCTGCTCGTCGAACGGGCCTTCGCCCACGCGGACGCCGAACGCAACGGCGGGACCCTGGAGGAGCAGTTGCCGCTCGACGCCCAGGACGCGATCGAGTTCGCCACCCTCAACGGAGCGAAGGCGTTGCGCCTGGACCACCGGATCGGCTCCCTCACCCCGGGCAAGGACGCGGACGTGGTGATGCTGCGGGCCGACGGCATCGAGATGGCCCCGATGAACAACGCGGCGGGCGCCGTCGTCCTCGCCGGGCACCCCGGCCTGGTCGACTCCGTCTGGGTCGCCGGACGCCGGGTCAAGGCGGCCGGCAGGCTCCTGGACGTGGACGAGTCGCGGGTGGTCGGCCTGGTGAACGGGGCCCGGGACGCCGTGCTCGCCCGGGCGGGCGTCGAGCCGGGCGGACGCTTCCGCCCCTCGGGCTACTGATCCGGTGGCGGGTGGGGCCGTCCGCCCCACCCGCCCTCCCGGCTACTGCCGGTGGGCGACGGTCAGTTCGCAGGTCCCGCCGGTGCAGGACCGGCGCAGCCGACCCCGGGTCACCGTCTGGACCAGCCCGATCGTCCAGCACATCGGGCAGCCCCGCAGGGCGAGCAGCCCGACCGGGGCGAGCAACAGGCTCCAGGCCCCGGCCACCGGCAGCAGCAGGAAGGAGCCGGCCAGGGAGCCGAACCCGATCAGTCCGCGCAGCAGGTGGACGGGGACCGAGCGGCTCGCGAACCTGGGGGCGTCCGTCACGACCGCCCCCCGTCCTCGCGGGCCGGCCGGGTCCCGTCCGCGGGGTCGAGGCTGCGCCGCACCGCTTCGCGTGCCCGGTGCAGCCGCGACTTCATCGCGGCGGTGGAGAGACCCAGCGCCTCGGCGGTCCGCCGTCCGCTGTACCCCTGGATGTCGCGCATGACGAGCACCCGACGCTGATCGGCCGGGAGCGCGAGGATCGCGTCCACCACCCACTGCGCCTCCAGCCGTTCCAGCACCTGCTGCTCCGCGGAGGGCAGTCGCCGGTCCGGCACCGGGGCGTCGGCCCGGCGCACCCCCGCCCGGATCCGGCGCAGGCACTCGTTGTGGACCACGCGGAACAGCCAGGAGGCCAACGCCCCCGAGGCCCTCAGCATGCCGATCTTCCGGTAGAGGACGATCAGTGCTTCCTGCGCCGCGTCCTCGGCGTCCTCCGGCGAGGCGCACAGGGCGTGGGCGAAGCGGCGCACGTGCGGATGGGAGCCGTTGACCAGGGTGGCGGTGGCCCGGACGTCCCCGCCCTGCGCGGCCCGCACCACCCCTTCCCCGGGCCAGTCGGGGTCAGCCACGGGAACCCCTCCGCCGACGCAGGACGAACACCGTGCACAGACACGCGAGCACGGCGGCGGTGACGATCGCACCGACGAGCATGGTTACCTCCAGGTTCCGTGCCCACGGGGTCGTCGGCACACCCATGAGAGCCACCTCGCCCCCGAAAGGATTCACCCCGATCCGAGTACCGTACGCGCGACGACGGCCCGTGGTCCGCCCCGCATCTCGTGCGGGGCGGACCACGGGCCGTCGCCCGGGCGGTGTCAGTCGCAGACGACCTCGTCGCGCGGGGTGTAGCGGGTGTGGAAGGGCTCGCGCTTCACCTCGACGCCGTCGTTGCGGAAGACGCGCTCCACGGTGACGTCGAACCCCTCCAACGGGGTCTGCGGCTGGCACTCCTCCTTGGCGCCCTCCCGGGTGCCGGGTTCCTTGACGTTCTTCCGGGGCCCGGTGACCGATTCCACCGAGTCGTACTTCTTGGTGCCGACGAAGGTCACCGTCACCGAGGTGTCGGTGGCGTCGGTCAGGATGTGCAGCGCCCTGCCCGAGTCGTTGGTGAACTTGAGGTCGAGGCTGCCCCAGGCGACGGTGGCCTCCCGGCCCTCGGGGTAGCGCTCGATGTAGAACGAGTGGGCCCCGTACTCCACGGGCTTGACGCCGGCGAAGAAGATGGCGTTGAACATCGCCGTGGCGACTGTGGAGACACCGCCGCCGGACGCCTTGGTGTACTTGTCGTTGAGGATGATGATGCCGTCGACGAAGCCGTTGGCGGCGGTCCGCTCGCCCACCGTGTCGTTGAAGCTCCAGGTCTCGCCCGGCAGGACCGTCGAGCCGTTGATGAGTTCGGCGGCCCGCCCGATGTTCTTCGTCCGGTACTCGGCCTTCTCGAAGTTGGCGGTGAAGGACGACACCTTCTCCGTCAGCCCCAGCTCCGGCAGCTTCGCCCGGCTCAGCGTCGGCTGCTCCTTCACCGTCTCCACCGCGCCGGTCCGGGCCCCGCCCGTCTTGGTGAGCAGCGGCAGCACCGCCTCGCCCAGGGCGTCGGCGGTGACCTTCTGGCCCGCTCTGCCCTCGGTCGCCACCGCGACCCGGTCGCCGTCCAGCCGCAGGGTCGCGTCCTGCGCCCGGGTGGTCACCGCGTCCACGGCACGGACCACGGCCGGGTCCTTGAACAGGCCCTTCTCGTCCAGCGCCGGCTGGAGCCGGTGGTTGCGGTCGGGGCGCAGGCTCAGGTGCTCGCCCAGGGTGGCGGGGGTGATCGTGATGCGTCCCTCGTCGGTGGTGAGGGTGACCGGCCCGGACATCGCGGGGCGGGCGAAGGCGCGCAGCGCGCGGTCGGTCTCGGCGGCGGTGACCCGCGGCGCGCTCTCCCGCACGGGCAGCACCACCGGACGGGGCCCCTCGGGGGCGAGGTACGCCTTTCGCAGGGCGTCCACGGCGCCGTCCACCTCCAGCGCCGTCCCGGTCCGGGCGGGGGTCACCTTCGGCGCGCCCCCGGAGAAGGTGACGGCTCCGTTCCGGACCGTGCGGTCGTGTTCCTCCGCCAGTTCGCGCACCGCGGCCCGGGTCGCCTCCTCGTCGGTGCGCACCACCGGGTCCACGGGACCGCCGTCGGAGGAGAACAGGTTGCCGATCACGGTGAACGGGTCCTTGCCGGCCCGGACGGCCCGCGCGGCGGTCTCCTCGGTGTCCACCTCGAACCCGGCGGCCCGCGGGGAGATCCGGTCGGTCCGCTCGCCCACCACGACCTCGATGGGAGCCGTGGCACGGGCCGCCAGTTCCCGGTCCAGCTTCTGCCGCGCGCCGTCCCGGTCCAGCCCTCCGATGGCCACGCCGAGCACGCTGGTGCCGGTGGGCGCCTCCTCGGCGGTGAGCGCCAACCCGGTCAGGTAGAGCGCACCCGTTCCGAGGACGACGGCACCGCCCACGAGGGCAGCGGGGTGTATTCGGCGGCGCATGGAACTCCCAGGGGTGACCGACACGGAAAGGGCCGGGCCACGGCCCGGCCGGTGCGATGCTACTCAGGACAGTACTGTCCCAAATATAGTCAAATGGTAAATGGCCGGAACATGTCGTTCCGCGGCCGATGAGCGAGGCCCGGCGGCTCCGGACCCGCTCACGCGTGCGGGACGACCGCCACCGGGCAGTGCGCGTGGTGGAGCGCGGCGTGGGCCACCGAACCGATGAGGCCCCCGGTGGGGGTGTAGCGGGCCCGACGCCCCACGACCAGCAGTGCGGCCCCGCCGGCCGCGGCCAGCAGCACCTGTCCGGCGCTCCCGATCTCCAGGTGCTCCACCACCGGCACCTCGGGGAACCGCTTCCGCCAGGGCGCGAGGACCTCGGCCAGTGCCGTGCGCTCCATCGGTTCCAGACCGCCCGCCTCGTCGGTGCGGCGCAGGAACTCGGGGTAGGCGTAGAAGGGCGGCAGACTCCAGGCCCGCACCACCCGCAGGGTCGCGCCGCGTGCCGCGGCGGCCTCGAAGGCGAAGCCGAGGGCCGGGTCGCTGTCCTCGGCGCCGCCCTGCTGGCCGACCACGACCTCCCCGCCCGCGGCCGCCGCCGCACCGGAGGGCACGCGCACGGACACCACGGGCCGGGGCGTGTGGGCGATCACCTGCTGACCGTGCGAGCCGAGCAGGAAGCCCAGGACGGGCCCCTGCGCCCGGGAGCCGAGGACCAGCATCTCGGCCCCGCGGGCCGCACCGAGCAGCGCGGGGACCGGTGCCTCGGTCAGGACCTCGGTGGTGACCGCCAACTCCGGGCGCCCGTCCACGGCGCGCTCCCGGGCCCCGGACACCACGGCCTCGGCGGCCCGGTCCAGGGCGTCGTCGCCCTCGACGACGGGGAAGTCCCGCGGCTCCCACCAGGGCGCGTGGACGATGCGGAGCGGGAGCCCCCGCAGGGCCGCCTCCCGGGCCGCCCAGTCGACGGCCGCCGTGCTCGCCGGTGAACCGTCCACCCCGACAGCGATAGCGCGGGTCATGTGCCATGCCTCCTCGTGACGCAACGGAGCGGCAAGGCTACCGCTCCCGCTCCAGCCTCCCCGACCCGGGCGCCCGGGGGCAGGGCCGATCGTCCCGAGATCCGGGTTTCCGCAGGTCCGCGCGGTCCGAGGGGCAGGCGCCCGACGCCGGGCGCATAGGCTGCCGGCATGACCTCACAGAGCTACCTGACGGAGCTGTTCTCCCTGGACGGCAGAGTGGCGGTGGTCACCGGCGGCAGTTCCGGGATAGGCCGGGCCGTCGCCGGGGCACTGGCGCGTGCCGGGGCCGGCGTGGTGGTCGTGGCCCGGGGCGAGCGGGACCTGGTGGCGACCGTGGACGAACTGACCGCCGCCGGCTGCCGCGCCGCCTGGGTCAGCGCGGACCTGAGCACCCGGGACGGGGTGCGCGCGGCGGCCGAGCGGGCCGCCGCGGTCTTCGGCGAACCCGACGTCCTCGTCAACAGCGCCGGGGTCAACCTCCGCCCGCCCCTGCGCCGACTCGACGAGGAGGTCTGGGACGCCACCATGGCCGTCAACCTGGAAGCGCCGTTCCTGCTGGGTCAGCGGTTCGGCCCCGGCATGGCCGACCGGGGCTTCGGCCGGATCATCCACATCACCTCGCAGCAAGCGCACCGCGCCTTCGTGGACAGCGGGGCCTACGGGGTGTCCAAGGGCGCCCTGGAGTCCCTCTCCCGTTCCCAGGCGGAGGCGTGGTCGCCGTACGGCGTCACCTCCAACACCCTGGTGCCCGGCTTCGTGATGACCCCCCTGAACAGGCGCCTGGCCTCCGACCCGGAACGGGTGACGGCCCTCGCCGCCCGCACCATGACCGGGCGCAACGGACTGCCCGCCGACTTCGCCGGCGCGGCGGTGTTCCTGGCCTCCGCCGCCTCCGCCTACGTCACCGGCCAGTCCCTCTTCGTGGACGGCGGCTTCTCGGTGCACTGACCGCCGTCCCGCCGGCTCCTTCGCCCGCTCGGACCGGACGGCGTTGCACCTCTCCGACCGGCCGTCGACGATGACGAGCGTGATGACACGCGCCCGCCCCCGCGGTCGGCGTCCGCTCCTGCGGCGGGCGGCGCCGGTCTCCCTGATCCTCCTGGCCGCCCTGGCCGCGTCGGTCCTGCCACATCCCGTGGCGCACGCCGGCGGCCCGACGCCCGGCGGGGCAGCCCCCGCGGTCGAGGACCGGGTCCGCACCCACGCCGGCTGGGTGCGCGGCACCCGTACCGACGCGCACCGCACCTTCCACGGCATCCCCTACGCCGACCCGCCCACCGGCGCGCACCGTTGGGCGCCACCCCGCCCGGTGTCGCCCTGGGCGGGCGTGCGGGACGCCACCCGGCCGGGGCCGCTGTGCCCCCAGGTGCCCTCGCCCTACACCTCGTCGGCCAGCACCGAGGAGGACTGCCTGGTCCTCGACGTGACCGCCCCCGCGACGCGCGGCGGGCGAGGGGCCCCGGTGCTGGTGTGGATCCACGGGGACGGCGCGGTCGGTGCCGGCTCGTTCTTCGACGGGCGGCGACTGGCCGACCGGGGGACCGTGGTGGTCACCGTGAACTACCGGCTCGGGATCTTCGGCGGGTTCGCGCATCCGGGCCTCCCCGGGTCCGGCACCTTCGGACTCCAGGACCAGCAGGCCGCGCTGCACTGGGTGCGGCGCAACGCGGCGGCCTTCGGCGGCGACCCCGCCCGGGTCACCGTCGCCGGATCCTCCTTCGGCGCCTCCGCCATCACCGCGCACCTGACCTCGCCCACCGCCCGCGGCCTGTTCGACCGGGCGGTCCTGGCCAGCGGCGAGGGGGTGATGGACATGCCCGCCGGAGCCATGGGCCCGGACGTCCCCGGCTACCGGTGGTACGTGTGGCGGACCCTGCGCGAAGTGGAGGAGGCCAGCGCCCACATCACCGCCCCGCTCGGCTGCGCCCGCGCCGACCCGGCCGCGGGCCTGCGCTGCCTGAGGGCCCTCCCGGTGGCGCGCATCCTGGAGGTGCCGTCGATCATGAACGTGTTCCAGGCGTTCGCCCACGGCACGCCCGTCCTCCCGGAACTGCCGCCGGAGGCGCTGCGCGCCGGGCGCTTCCACCGGGTGCCGGTGCTCTCCGGGGCAACCCTCGACGAGCACCGCACCTTCGTGGGCCTCCAGTACGACGCCGTCGGCACCCCCTTCACCCGTGACGACTACGCCACCGCCCTGGACACCGCGTTCGGCGCCGACGCGCCCCGGGTGCGGGCCGCCTACCCGCTGCGCGACTTCCCCTCGCCGGCCCTGGCCTGGGCCACGGTCGTCACCGACCGGATGTGGGCGCTCGGCACCGACGCCCAGCACACCGTGCTCGCCCGCCACGTGCCCGTGTACGCCTACGAGTTCGCCGACCGCGACGCCCCGATGTACCTGCCGCTGTCGGGGGACTTCGACTTCGGCGCGTTCCACGCGGGCGACACCCCCTACGTCTTCGAGGACCCACAGGCCCAACCGCTGTTCACCCCGGCCCAACTGCGGCTCTCGGACACCATGACCGACCAGTGGGCCGCCTTCGCCGACACCGGCGCGCCCGTGGGGGCCGGGCTGCCCCCCTGGCCCCGCCACCGCCCCGCGGCCGACGTCCCGTACACCCAGTCGCTCGCCCCGGACAGGATCGGGCCCGTCGACTACGCCCGCACGCACCGGCTGGGGTTCTGGCGCGGGCTGCCCAGCACCCCCGTCCGGTGACCTCCGGGAACCCGCCACCGGCACCGACCGACTACCTCCCCGAGGCGCCCTGCGGGTGACCGTCACCCGCAGCACCCCTCGTGGAGGCCCGAGTTGAGCACCATCAGACGCCGGAGCGCCCTCGCCACCGCCGCCGGAGCGGCCCTGGGTGCCGGCTTCGCCGGCCCCGCCGCTGCCGCCACCTCGGGCCGCCGCTCCGGTGACGCCCCGCGCGCGGACCGTCCACTGCGCGTGGACGTCGTCCTGTTCGACGGGGTCGAGGAACTCGACGTGTTCGGTCCCTTCGAGGTGTTCGCCGGGGCCGCGGCGATGGGCCACCCGGTGCGCGTCCGGCTGGTGACCGGGGGCGCTCCGGGGCCGGTGACCCTCGCCTTCGGCACCCGGGTGGAGGTCGCGCGCGGCTGGGAACCGGACGGCACCGAGGTGATCGTGGTGCCCGGCGGCGGGTTCCGGGACCGGGATCGGCCGGGCGTCTGGCCGGAGATCCGCGCCGGTGTCCTGCCCCGGAAGCTGCGGACGGCGGCCCGTCGGGGCTCCACCCTGCTCGGGGTCTGCACCGGCGTGGTGCTGCTGCAGGCGGCGGGACTCGTGGGCGACCGACCGTGCACCACGCACACCGGCGCCCGGCCGTACCTGCGGGAGCGGGGCTGCGACGTGCGCGACGCCCGGGTCGTCGACGACGGGGACCTCGTCACCGCGGGCGGCATCAGCTCCGGCATCGACGGCTCCCTGCACCTGTTGGACCGCGAGGTGGGGTCCGAGGCGGCGAAGGACGTGGAGTACCTGCTGGAGTTCGAACGGCGGGGCACGCCCCTGCGCACCTGAGGTCAACGGCGCAGCGAGGCGGCGTCCCCCATCACCACCACCGGGTGCGCCGCGGGGTCGAGACGGCGCAGCAACTCCCTCATCCGGCCCCGGGGCAGCGACACGCAGCCCTTCGTCGGGCCCCCGTGGTCGACGTGCAGCCAGATGCCGCTGCCCTTGTCGAGGCCGAGCGGGCGGGTCTTGTCCAGGGGGGACGTCCCGGGTACCCGGTTGTAGTCGATGGCCAGGACGTAGTCGAACGAGCCGGCCAAGGGCTCGTCGAGGAACCCGGTGCCCGAGTCGCCGAACCGGTCGTCCCGGTCGTAGGGCAGCTCCGTCCCGGGGTCGGGCAGCAGACCGCCGGCGTCGCCGAGCCCGAACACCCCGATCGGGGTGCGCAGGTCGCCCGCCCGGTGGTCGTCCGTCCACCCGCGCAGCGCGTTGTGCGCCGGCCAGGGGCCGGCGACCGTGCGCCAGGTCCCCTCTGCGTCCCGCTGGTGCAGGGCGGCCGTGCCCGCGCTGGAGTCCCGGCCGGTGCCGGTCACCACCAGCGCCTGCCGCGCCCCGGACGGTACCCGGGCCCGGGTCAGCGAGCCGAGTCCCGCGATCGCCGCCGTCTCACCGCCGGTTCCCGGCTCCGGCCGGCCCTCGATCGGAGGGCTGCCGGCCGGGGGCCCGGGCCGGCCGACGGACGCGGTGTCCTCGCCCCCGCCGGCACCTCCCGCACCCGGCGCGTCCGTCGGGTCGGCCCGGGAGCAGCCGCCCACCAGCAAGGCCGTGCAGCACAGGGTGGCGAGCACCCCCCGAACGGGGCGCTGCGGGCGGGTACGGGCTCGGGCGGGGCTCGCTGACACGGGGACACCTCTCGCTCGCGGGGCCGGACGCACGGCCCACCGGTGTGTCCATGTGTGCCCGTCCGCGCGGTGAACCCCGCACCCGTTGGGCCGACCCGACCACCCACCGGGTGCGCCCGGTCACCCGAGCGGACCCCGCGCCCGGGACCGGCGCTCCCGAACGGCCCAGCCCGCCGGGCGCGGCGCCGTGGACGCGCGCTGCAATGGGCAGATGACCGCGCCCCCGGACGACTGCCTGGCCCGCAACGAGTGGATCTGCGGCGCCTACCTCACCACCCGGAGCCACATCCTGGCCGACGCGGTCCTCCAGCACGTCCAACTGACCTTCCTCGCCGTGCTGATCGCCCTGGTCGTGGCGGTCCCCCTGGCCGTCGCCGCCCGACGCTGGCGCTGGGCCTCCGGACCCGTCCTGGTGGTGACCACGGTGCTCTACACGATCCCGTCCCTCGCCATGTTCTCGCTGCTGCTGCCCGCCTACGGGCTCTCCGCCTCCCTGGTCGTCGCCGGACTGGTCCTGTACTCACTGACCCTGCTGGTGCGCAACGTCCTGGCCGGGCTGCGCGCCGTACCCGAGGAGACCCGGCAAGCGGCCCGCGGCCTCGGCTTCGGGCCCGTCCGGCTGCTGCTGTCGGTCGAACTCCCGCTCGCCCTGCCGGCCTCGATGGCGGGTCTGCGGATCGCCACGGTCTCCGCGGTGTCGCTGGTCACCGTCGGGGCCATCGTCGGCTTCGGCGGACTCGGCAACCTGATCTACTCGGGCATGAACACCTACTTCAAGGCGCAGGTCCTCACCGCCTCGGTGCTGTGCGTGGTGATCGCGGTCCTCGCCGACCTGCTGTTGCTCGGGGTACAACGGCTGCTCACGCCCTGGACGAGGGCCGCCCGTGAATGACTTGCCCCCTGGCCAGGGGAGACGGCCCTGAACACCCTCGCCGAGGCATGGCACTGGCTCACCGACCCGGCGCACTGGTCCGGCGGCGACGGCATCGGACACCGGCTGCTCCAGCACGCGGTCCTGACCGCCGTCTGCCTGGTCGTCAGCTGCCTGATCGCGTTGCCCGTCGCCCTGGTCCTCGGCCACCTCGGCCGGGGCGGCGCGCTCGCCGTCAACCTGGCCAACGTCGGCCGTGCCGTGCCCACCTTCGCGGTCCTCGTCCTGTTGCTGCTGACACCGGTCGGGCAGTACGCGGAAGGGCCGACGGTCATCGCCCTGGTGCTGTTCGCGGTCCCGCCGCTGCTCACCAACGCCTACGTCGGGATGCGCGGGGTCGACCGGGACGTGGTCCGGGCCGCTCGGGGGATGGGCATGACGGGGCGACAGGTGTTGGTGCGGGTGGAGCTGCCGCTCGCCCTGCCCCTGGTGCTCACCGGAGTGCGGATCGCGGCCGTCCAACTCGTGGCCACCGCGACCATCGCGGCCCTCGCCGGCGGGGGAGGCCTGGGCCGGATCATCACCACCGGGTTCGCCCTCGCCAGCACCCCGATGGTCGTCGCGGGCGCGGTCCTGGTGGCCGCGTTCGCCCTCCTCGTGGAGGGCCTCTTCGAAGTGGTCGAACGCCTCGCCCCGTTCCGCGTCCGGGGCCGGCGGTGAGTGCCCGCCCGGCCCGCTTCGCCCGGCTGGCCGCCCTGCTCCTCGTCGCGGTGCTCAGCGGCTGCGCCTCCGGCCCGGCGTTGGAGGACCGGGACGCCGTCACCGCACCGCCCGGCGACAGCAAGCACCTGGTCATCGGCTCGGCGGGCTTCACCGAGAGCGATCTGCTCGCCCAGATGTACGCACTCCTCCTCGACGAGGCCGGCTACCGCACCCGACTGCTCACCGTCGCCAACCGCGAACTGTACGAACCCGCCCTGGAGTCGGGACAGATCGACGTCGTCGCCGAGTACGCGGCCACCTTCGCGGACTGGCTGAACGCCAAGGAGAACGGCCCCGACGCACCCCCCGTGGGCTCGCCCGACCTCACGGCCACCATGGAGGCCCTGCGCCGTCTCGCGACCCCCCGCGGGCTCACGGTCCTGGACCCGGGCCGCGCCGTCGACCAGAACGCGTTCGCGGTGTCCGCCGCCTACGCCCGTGAGCACGGGCTGAAGACCCTCAGCGACCTGGGGCGCTCCGGGCTGCCGGTGCGGCTCGCGGCGGGGGACGAGTGCGTCCAGCGGCCGTACTGCGAGCCCGGACTGAGGAAGGTGTACGGCATCGACATCACCGGGATCGACCCCAAGGGCGTCGGTACCACCCAGGCCAAGAAGGCCGTCCAGAGCGGCCAGGACCAGATGGTCCTCACCACCACCACCGATGCGACGCTCGACGAGTTCGGCCTGGTGATCCTCGCCGACGACAAGCACCTCCAGAACGCCGACTACGTCGTCCCCGTCGTCAACCGCTCCCGGGCCGGCGCCGAAGGGGTGACCGCCGCCCTCGACCGGCTCAACAAGGTCCTCACCACCGCGGACCTCGCCTCCCTGAACCGGGAGGTCGACAGTTGGCGACGGTTGCCCGAGGACGTCGCCCGGTCCTACCTCAGGAACCGGGGACTGCTGTGAGGCACCGGCGGGGGCACCCGGTCACACGTCCGCCACCGAGTCGAACGCGACCTCCCCGCGCGTCACCCCCTGGGCGTCCGCGTCCACCGACCTGCGCAGCGCCTCGTGGAGCTTCGCCGGGGTCAACACCCCGAGGAACCGCGCCCCGTCGAGGACCGCCACCCAACCCGCGTCGTGCTGGAGCATCACCCCGAACGCCTGCTTCAGCGACGCCCCCACCGCCACCCACGCGTTCATCCGGTGCGCCAGGTCCCCGACCGTGCCGCCCCGGCCGGCGAGCGCCAACTCGTCCGCGCCCACCCAGCCGTGCAGGTCCCCGCCGGCGTCCAGCACCACACCCCAGCGGGCGCCCGCCGCGCGCAACCGGCCCGCGGCCCGCTCGGCCGACTCCGCGGTGCGCACCACCACCGGCTGCTCCAGGTCGTCGGGTTCGACCGCGGTGACCGAGAGCCGCTTCAGTCCCCGGTCGGCTCCGACGAACCCGGCCACGTACGGGGTCGCGGGCGTCCCGAGGACCGCGCCGGGGGTGTCGTACTGCTCGATGCGCCCCTTCCCGTACACGGCGATCCGGTCGCCGAGGCGCACCGCCTCCTCGATGTCGTGGGTCACCAGCAGCACCGTCTTGCGCACGGCCGCCTGCATCCGCAGGAACTCGTCCTGCAACTGCTCCCGCACCACCGGGTCCACCGCACCGAACGGCTCGTCCATCAACAGCACCGGCGGATCGGCGGCCAGCGCCCGGGCCACGCCCACCCGCTGCCGTTGACCGCCGGAGAGCTGGTCGGGGTAGCGCGGTCCGTACGTCGCCGGGTCCAACCCCACCAACTCCAGGAGTTCGGCGGCCCGCGCCCGGGCCCGTCCGCGCTTCCAGCCGATCAGCGCCGGCACCGTCGCCGTGTTGTCGAGGACCGTGCGGTGCGGGAAGAGCCCCACCTGCTGGATCACGTACCCGATCCGCCGGCGCAGCCGCACGGGGTCGACCCCGGCGATGTCCTCCCCGTCGACGAGGATGCGTCCGGAGGTGGGTTCGATGAGCCGGTTGACCATCATCATGGTGGTCGTCTTCCCGCACCCGGAGGGTCCTACCAGGGTGACCAGTTCCCCCTCCGCCACTTCGAAGTCGAGGCCGTCCACCGCCGTCGTGCCGTCCGGGTAGCGCTTGCCGACCTGCTCGAACCGGATCATTCCCCCACGCTAGCCGTGGCGTCCGGCGCCCGCACACGGGGCCGTCGGCTGCCCGTCGGGTGCCGTACGGCCGCGCGGGGAGCTGTGGTCCACTGGTGGGACCACTCCCCAGGAACTACGCATCACAGGAGCATCCGAGTGCCTCTCACGTACCGCCAGCCGGGCGTCGTGTACACGGACCACCACTTCAGCGTCCCGTTGGACCACGGCCACCCGGCGGGGGAGCAGATCGAGCTGTTCGCCCGGGAGGCGGTCGCCCCCGGACGCGACCCGGAGGGCCTGCCCTGGCTGGTCTACCTCCAGGGCGGACCCGGCTTCGGCGCCAACCGCTTCGCGGGCGCCTCCGCCTGGCTCCCGCGGGCCCTGGAGGAGTACCGCGTCCTCCTGCTCGACCAGCGGGGCACCGGCCGCTCCACCCCCGCCACCCGGCAGACCCTGCCGCTGCGCGGCGGTCCGCAGGCCCAAGCCGACTACCTGGTGCACTTCCGCTCCGACTCCATCGTCCGGGACTGCGAGGCCATCCGCCCCGCCCTGACCGGCGGCGCGCCCTGGACGGTGCTGGGCCAGAGCTTCGGCGGCTTCTGCGCCACCCACTACCTGTCCGCCGCGCCCGAGGGGCTCTCCGCCGCCCTGATCACCGGCGGGCTGCCGTCCCTGGACGCCCACGCCGACGACGTCTACCGGGCTGCGTATCCGCGGATCGCCCGCAAGGTCGGGGGACACTACGCCCGCTACCCGATGGACGTGGAGCGGGCCTGGCGGATCGCCGGCCACCTGGAGGAGCGGGGGGCGGTCACCGACGGGGGCTACCTGCTGACCGTGGAGGCGTTCCAGTCCCTCGGCATCCTCCTGGGCGGCGGGGACGGCAGCCACCGTCTGCACTACCTGCTGGAGCACGCCTTCGCCCGCACCCCGAAGGGGCCCGTCCTCGCGGACGCCTTCCTGTCCCAGGTGCACGCCGTGCTCTCGCACGCCGAGCACCCGCTGTACGCGCTGGTCCACGAGTCCATCTACGCCCAGGACCGCCGACCGACCGCCTGGTCGGCGGAGCGGGTCCGGGCGGAGTTCCCGGAGTTCGACGCGCGCCGGTCCTTCGCCGGCGCGGGACCGCTGCTGTTCACCGGCGAGACCGTGCACCCGTGGATGTTCGAGGCGGACCCGGCGCTGAGCCCGTTGCGGGAGACGGCGGAGCTGCTGGCCGAGCGCACCGACTGGACCCCGCTCTACGACGCGGACCGGCTCGCCCGCAACGAGGTGCCGGTGGCCGCGGCCGTCTACCACGACGACATGTACGTGGACACCGCCCACTCGCTGGACACCGCCCGGACCGTGCGCGGGCTGCGCACCTGGGTGACCGACGAGTTCGAGCACGACGGGGTGCGGGTCGGTGGAGCACGCGTCCTGGACCGCCTGCTGGACCTGGTCCGTGGCGCAGCGTGACCGATCGGGGACTCAAGGCCACCGCCGTGCGGGCCGTGCGCTACGGCGGGGCGCAGCTCACGCAATGCGCCGGGGCGTGCGCCGGGCGCATACCCCGGCGGTCAGGAAAGGGATCTTTCCGTTGATGGTTCGTCAAAACCATGCAGGGCAAGGCTAGAGGCGTTCAGAGCTGATCCCCGGGAGCCCTGTCACCAGGTAAAACTGCTGGTCCAGACCACTTTGGGCATGCGTTACGGGTAGGAAACGAAGCGTTCGGATTCGTGCTCGGGCGGGCCTTTTGCCTACAGAATGTCACTCCACAAGTACCGTTCCCGTGGGGGGCTCGCCATGCGCACCAGGACTGCCGCACTACTCGCCATCACCGCCCTGTCAGCGACGCTCGTCGCCTGCGGCACCGACAGTCCGGGAGGGGCCGAGGAGACCAAGTCCAGCACGGCGGCCGAAGCCGGCAGTTCCGCGCCGGACAAGACCCCCAAGCCGGAGCTGCCCGAGCCGGGCCCGGACGGGACCTACGAGCAGACCTGGAAGCGGTCGAGCGCCGAGACCAGCTGCGACCAGTTCCGCGAGCAGATGACCCCCGAGGAGCGCTGGGTGATGGCCTTCGAGATCCTCACCGAGCAGCGGGGCGAGGACGCCGACGCCCCGGGTCGCTCCGAGGCGACCCGCTTCGAGGCCGACCTGGGCGTGGCCTGTCACAAGGCGGTGGCCGACAGCAAGATGACGGAGGTCGGGTCCACGCTCTACAAGTTGGACCCCAGCTACCGGTCCTGACCGGCCCCGCGGGCGGTCGGCCCTCCCTCCCGCCGGCCGCCCGCGGTCGCCGCGCCGGGTGCGCACCCGCTCCCCTCCCGGAATTGACAACCGGCATTGCCGAACCTGCAATGATCCCGTGACCGACGAGACGACCGGGCCCGCCTTCGAGGCGGCCGACGAGGACCGCACCCACGACGTCCTGGCGGGGGTCGGACCGAGACTCCGGGCCCTGCGCAAGGAACGGGGGGCGACGCTGGCGGGTCTGTCCGCCGCCACCGGGATCTCGGTGAGCACCCTGTCCCGACTGGAGTCGGGGCTGCGCAAGCCGAGCCTCGAACTGCTGCTGCCGCTGGCCCGCGCCCACCGGGTGCCGCTCGACGAACTGGTCGGGGCGGCCCCCGCGGCCGATCCCCGGGTCCGCTCCCGCCCCATCCACCGCCACGGCCGCACCCTCTTCCCGCTCACCCGCCAGCCCGGCGGGCTCCAGGCGTACAAGGTGATCGAACGGGCCCGGCAGGGGGAGCCCGACCCCCGGGTCCACGAGGGGTACGAGTGGCTGTACGTCCTGGCCGGACGGTTGCGACTGGTCCTCGGCGAACACGACGTGGTGCTCGCCGCCGGAGAGGCCGCGGAGTTCGACACCCGCGTCCCGCACTGGTTCGGCGCCGCCGGCGAAGGGCCGGTGGAGTACCTGAGCCTGTTCGGCCCGCAGGGCGAGCGCATGCACGTGCGCGCCCGCCCCGCCCGCTCCGCGCCCGACCCGACGTCCGACGGAGCGGGGCGGCCGGAGAGCGGGCATCCGGTGTGACGTCCCGCACACCCCTCCTCCCCGGTCCCCGCGCACATCCCGCCCCACGGGAACCACGCGGTGCCTCCCGTACGGACCGCCCTCGCCTCGTGCCCGTTACCTGATGCATAATCCACAGTTGCGCATCACACGCAACAACATCTGATCATCAAGAAACAGGAAGCCAGGGGTGTGGCATGAGGGGCCGATCGATACGTGGCACGGGCATCGCGGCGGTGACGGTGGCCGTCGCGGTGGTCGCGACGGCCTGCTCGACCCCCGGCGGCGGTGACTCCGGCGGCGGTCCCGCCGACTCCGCGGTCGTCGGCATCGCCTACGAGCCCGAGAGCCTGAGCCCGCTGCTCGGCTTCGGCAAGGACGGCAACTCGAAGGTCTTCGACGGGCTGCTCACCCACGACGCCGAGATGAACCTGAGACCCGCGCTCGCCGTCGAACTGCCGAAGGTCAGCGATGGCGGCCTGACGTACACCTACCGCCTGCGCGAGGGCGTGAAGTTCAGCGACGGCGAACCCTTCACCGCCGCGGACGTGGTCTTCACCTACCGCACCATCCTTGATCCGAAGACCAACAACGCCTCCAAGGGCGAACTCGACGCCCTGAAGACGGTGACCGCCCAGGGCGACGACACCGTGGTCTTCCGTCTGAAGTACCCCTACGCGCCCTTCGCCGAGCGGACCGTCCTGCCCATCGCCCCCGAGCACGTCGCGGGCCGCCAGGACGTCAACAACGGCCCCTTCACCACCAAGCCCGTCGGCACCGGCCCCTACGAGCTCGTCACCTGGTCCAAGGGCGAGAAGCTCTCCTTCCGGGCCAACCCCGAGTACTGGGGCGGGGCACCGAAGGTCAAGAACTTCACCATGGCCGTCATCAAGGACGACGACGTGCGCGCCACCCGGCTGCGCTCCGGCGACCTCGACGGCGCCATCCTCCCGCCCAACCTCGCGGAGACCTTCGCCGAGGACGCGGACCGCAAGACCCACACGGCCAAGACCTTCGACTACCGCGTCGTCACCCTGCCCACCGGCAACCCGGTCGCCGGGGACGTCGCCGTCCGTCGCGCCCTCGACCTTGCCGTGGACCGCCGTGCCATGGTCGACTCCATCCTCAACGGCGCCGGCAAGGAGGCGTACGGCCCCGTCCCCACCGACAGCGAGTGGTTCACCGAGGGCACCGAGCGCACCCACGACCTCGCCGCCGCCGAGAAGATCCTCGACGACGCCGGCTGGAAGCCCGGCGACGGAGGGGTCCGCGTCAAGGACGGCGTCCGCGCCGCCTTCCCGCTCTGGTACCCCTCCGGCGACAAGCTCCGCCAGGACCACGCCCTCGCCTACGCCTCCGACGCCAAGAAGGCCGGCATCGAGATCAAGGTGCAGGCCGGCACCTGGGAGGTCATCGAGCCGCGGATGTCCAAGGACGCCGTCCTCGCCGGCGGCGGCTCCCCGGCCGACCCCGACTTCGACCAGTACACGCTGCTCAAGTCCACCCTCGCGGGCGACGGGTTCAACAACATGGCCTGGTACGACAACCCGGTCGTCGACGAGGCCCTGGACGACGCCCGCCGCAGCGGTGACAAGGCCGAACGGGGCGCCGCCTACGACACCGTCCAGCGCGAGCTGGTGAAGAACCCCGGCTACACCTTCCTCACCCACATCGACCACCTCTACGTCACCGAGGACCGCTTCGGCCCGCTCACCACCCAGGTGGAGCCGCACGACCACGGCCTCGCCGCCGGCCCGTGGTGGAACGTCGAGGACTGGCAGCCCACCAAGTGACCACCCCCGTCGACGGTCGCACCGGCAGCCCCCGCGGCACGCGGGGGCTGCCCTGGGGCCCCATGGGCCGGCTGGCCGCCCGGCGCGCCCTGTTCGCCCTGCCGATCCTGTTCGCGGTCACCCTCGGCGTCTTCGCCGTCGCCGCGGCCTCCCCCTTCGACCCGGTGAAGGCGTACGCGGGCACCGCCGGTCTCACCGCCTCGCAGGAGAACCTCGACCAGCTCCGCGCCAACCTTGACCCGGACCGGTCCTTCGTCGCCCGGTGGTGGGACTGGCTCACCGCCGCCGTCACCGGCGACCTCGGCGACTCCGCGGTGATGCGACAGCCCGTCGCGGACGTCATCACCGAGCGCCTGGGCTGGTCCGTCCTGCTCGCCGCCACCGCGTTCGCCCTCGCCATCGTGCTGGGCACCCTGCTGGGCGTCCTCGCCGCCCGCCGCCGCGGCGGACCGCTGGACCGCGTGTTGACCTCGCTGGCGTACGGCCTGGAGGCCGCCCCGCCGTTCTGGCTCGGCCTCCTCGCCATCTGGCTCTTCGCCCTGAAGCTCGGGGTGCTCCCGGCCGGCGGCCTCACCGACACCGCCGCCACCACGGTCACCGCCGGCCAGGTGGCCCACCACCTGATCCTGCCCGCCCTGGTGCTCGCCGTCTCCCAGCTGCCCTGGTTCGCCCTCTACGTCCGCCAGGGCGTCGGGGACGCCCTGGACGAGGACCCGGTGCGCGGCGCCCGGGCCCGGGGCCTCGCCCCCCGCACCGTCCTCCTCGGTCACGCCCTGCGCTCGGGGCTGCTGCCGGTGCTCACCCTCATCGGCTCGCGGGTGCCCGAACTCATCACCGGCGCCCTCCTCGTCGAAACCGTGTTCAGTTGGCCCGGGATCGCCGCCGCCACCGTCGACGCCGCCACCTCCGTCGACTTCCCGCTGCTCGCCGCGCTCACCGTCCTCGCCACCGCCGCCGTACTGCTCGGCAACCTCTTCGCCGACCTGCTGTACGGCCTCGCCGACCCGAGAGTGGGCTTCGATGGCTGACACCACCGCCCAGGTCCCGCTCACCGAGGACGACGGTGCCACCACCGTCTGGACCTCCCGCGGCGGCCCCCGGCGTTCCACCCGGACCTGGCGGCTGTGGTCCTCCGCCACGATCGTCCTCGCCGTGGTCCTCGCGGTGCTGGTCGTCCCGCCGCTGGTGCACCTCGACGAGCAGGCGGTCGACCTCGCGGCCAAGCTCCAGCCCCCCTCCTGGGAACACCCGTTCGGCACCGACGACGTCGGCCGCGACCTGCTGCTGCGCTGCATCTACGGACTGCGGGTCTCGCTGCTGGTGGGACTCGTCGCCGCGCTGGTCGCCACCGTGATCGGCACCGCCGTGGGCACCGCCGCAGCCGTCTTCGGCGGCTGGGTCGACCGCCTGGTGATGCGACTCGTGGACGCCTTCGCCTCCGTGCCGCACCTGCTGCTCGGCATCTTCATCGTGGCGATGTTCCGCCCCGGGGTGTGGCCCGTCGTGTTCTCGGTCGCCCTCACCCACTGGCTCTCCACCGCCCGCATCGTCCGCTCCGAGGTGCTGTCGCTGCGCTCCCGTCCCTACATCGACGCCGCCGTCTCCGGCGGTGCCTCCCGCCGCCGGGTGGCCGTGCGGCACCTGCTCCCCGGCGTCCTGCCCCAGGCCGGCCTGGCCGCCGTCCTCATGGTGCCGCACGCCATCTGGCACGAGTCCGCGCTGTCCTTCCTGGGCCTCGGCCTGCCCACTCACCAGGCCAGCCTCGGCACCCTCGTCCAGACCGCCCGCAGCTCCCTGCTCGCCGGGGACTGGTGGCCGACCCTCTTCCCCGGACTCTTCGTCATCATCCCGACCCTGGCCATCGCCGGGCTCGCCGGAGTCTGGCGCGAACACCTCAATCCGCGACGCCGATCGGAGCTGATGCTGTGACCAGCACGGCGAAGAGGCCGCGCCCGCCCGCCGCCACCACGGCGGCGGAACCGGGCCGGCCGCCCCTCCTCACGGTGCGCGGCCTGTCCGTCCGCTTCCGCATGCGCGGCGGCGCCCACGTCCGCGCCGTCAGCGACGCCCGCTTCGACCTCCGGCGCGGCGAGTGCCTCGCCCTGGTGGGCGAGAGCGGCTGCGGCAAGTCGGTGCTCGCCTCCGCACTGCTCGGCCTGTTGCCCGCCAACGCCCAGACCGCGGGCAGCGCCCTGCTCGACGGCGCCGAGCCCGGCACGGAGACCGTCGACCTGCTCACCGCCGACGAGGCCACCCTCGCCCGCCGGGTGCGGGGCCGGCGCGTCGGGCTGGTGCCCCAGAGCCCGGCCGCCCACCTCACCCCGGTGCGCACCGTCCGCTCCCAACTGGAGGAGACGCTGCGGGAGGTGACCGGCACCCCGCGCGTCGAACTGCGGGCCGCAGCCCGGGCCGCGGCCGTGCGCGCCGCCTTCCCCGAGGACCACCTGGACCGCTACCCCCACGAACTCTCCGGCGGCCTCGCCCAGCGCGCCGCCACCGCACTCGCCCTGATCGGGGACGCCCCCCTGCTGCTGGCCGACGAACCCACCACCGGACTCGATCGCGAACTCGTCGACCGCACCGTCGACGAACTCCGCCGGCACACCGGCGACGACCGCGCCCTCCTGCTGATCACCCACGACCTGGCCGCCGCCGAGCGGATCGCCGACCGGGTCGCCGTCATGTACGCGGGCCGCATCGTGGAGATCGCCGACGCCCCCGCCTTCTTCGGCGCGCCCGGCCCCCGCCACCCCTACGCACGCGGCCTGCTCGACGCCCTGCCCGAGCGGGCGTTCACGCCCGTCCCCGGGATGCCGCCGGAACTCGCCGACCTCCCCGCCGGCTGCGCCTTCGCCCCCCGCTGCGACCGCGCCACCGACCGCTGCGGCACCCTCCCCGCCCTCCGGGCCCCCGAGGCCGTCGCCTGCCACCACCCGCTGCCCGCCCGGGTCGAAGCCGCGGAGGTCCCCGGTGCTTGAACTCCGTTCCGTCGTCGCCGGATACGACCGCCGCGCACCGGTCGTCCGGGGCGTGGACCTGCACGTCGCCCCCGGGGAGTCCGTCGGGCTGCTCGGCCCCAGCGGGTGCGGCAAGTCGACCCTCGCCCGGGTCGCCGCACTGCTGCACCGTCCCTACGCCGGCGAGGTCGACCTCGCCGGCGAACCCGTGCGCGGCTGGCGCCACCAGGCACCGCGGGCCCAACGCACCGCGATCGGCGTGGTGTTCCAACAGCCGAGGCTCGCCGCCGACCCCCGGCTCACCCTCGCCGACGTCATCGCCGAGCCGCTGCGCGCCACCGGCCGCCCCGCCGAGGCCCCCCGGCGGACCGAGGAACTGGCCCGGACCGTCGGCCTCGGCCCCGATCTCCTCGGTCGCCGCCCCCACGAGGTCAGCGACGGGCAGTTGCAGCGGGCCTGCCTGGCCCGCGCCCTGGTGCTGCGGCCCCGCCTCCTCATCGCCGACGAGATGACCGCGATGCTGGACGCCTCCACCACCGCCGCGCTGGTCGCCGTCGTGGAGGAGTACCGGGCGCGAACCGGCGCCGCGCTGCTCGCCGTGGGCCACGACCGCGTGCTGTTGGAGCGCTGGTGCGACCGCACCGTCACCTGGGCCGAGCTGACCGGGACCGCCGCACCCCCCTCGCACGCCTGACCGCCGCGTCCCCCGCCGGAAGGAGAACGGCTCCCCGCGCGGGGGACCCCGGGCGCGTACCCGCGGCGCCGTCCCCGGGACGCGACCAGAATGCGGCGGCATGCCAACCCATCGCTTCCGCTGGAAGAGCGGAACGTGGCCAAGTACGGCAACCCGCTCGGCCCGACCGCGGACCAGCTGTACGCCAAGTACGGCTCCTGGGAAGCGGTCACCGAGGCCGCCACCCGCACCAGTGCGGCCGTCGACGGCGAACTCGGCCTGGAGTACCGGCCCTGCCCCTGCGGGACGGACCGGCCCGCCTCCTGACCCCGCGGTCTTGCAGGCTCAGCCTTGGACGGCGTACACGATCAGGTTGTCGACCGGGTGCCCCGCGTCGTCGTAGGCACCGTCACAGGTGATCAACCGCAGCGCCCGTTCGGGCGTGTCGCCGTACACCTTCTCGGTGGGGAAGGACCGCTTGCGCACCGTCTCCCGGGCGGTGACCCGGAAGTGGACGTCCTTCCCAGCCGTGGTGCGCACGGTGATGCGCGCACCCTCGCGGATGTCCTTCAGCCGCTCGAACACGGCGGGCCCGTGCCGTGTGGTGTTGTGTCCGATGATCACCGCGGGCCCGGGCGCTCCGGGCACCGGGCGACCGGTGTACCACCCCGCCGTCATGCCCCGGTCGGCCGGCGGCACTTCGACGGTGCCGTCCTGGTTCAGCCCCAGCGGCATCAACCCGCTGGAGATGCCGAGCGAGGGGACCAGCACCCGGGTCGGGGTCGAGGCCCCGGCGGCACGGTCCGCTCGGCCCTTCGAAGGAGCGGGAGCGGCGCCGTCCGTCCGGGCGGACGGCGTCCCGGGGGGAGGCGTCGGTCGAGCGGACGAGCCGCAGCCGGCGAGGGCCGCGACCACGGCGAGCGCCAACAGGGCCGGCCCGAAGGCACGGAAGGGGGAAGGACGGAGCACGGCGGTCCCTGGGTCGTGGGGGCGAGGTGGCGGTGGCGCCGCCCGACGGGTGGCGCCACCGGTGGGTCAGGCGCTCGGTCGACCGGCCGTGCGGCGGCGCACGACGAAGCCGCCCGCGCCGGCCAGCATCAGCAGGCCGGCGGCGGAGCCGACCAGCGCTGCGGATCCGCCCCGCTCCGCAGGACGTTCGCCGGCGGCGACCCCGCCGCGGGGCGCGGCCCGCATGCCGGCGTCCTCGACGGGAGCCTCGCGCAGCCCCGGCGTCGGTGTCGCCTCGCCGGCCGCGACGCCGCCCCGCGGAGTGACGGGCACCAGTGACACCCGCTGGCCGCCGTCCCGAGCGGGGGCCGGGGACGCATCGGACGCGAACAGCGGGGCGGGTCGGTCGGCCGGAGGCTGCGAGGCCACGGCGACGGAGGTCGGGGCGAGCACCCCGCCGACCGCGATGGTCAGCAGGGCGGCCCGGCGCAGGGCGGTGCGGTGGGTCATGGAGAGGTCTCCCGAGTTCGGCTAGGGACGATCGGACGCCCGGTGACCGGTCGGGACCGGCCCACCGGGACGTCCGCAAGGCTCGCCCACCGATGTGAAGAACCTGTCAGCCCGCTGTGCGGATCGCATCAGCCCGCATCGGTCGCCCTGCTCCGCCCCCGGTCCGCCGGGGCGTCGAAGCGGGGCGGGATGCGCAGGGTGAACACCGAACCCGTACCCACGGCGCTCCGCACCTCCACCGTGCCCCCGTGCGCCTCGACCAACCGCCGGACGATCGCCAACCCCAGCCCGCTGCCCCCGGTCCGCCGGTTGCGGGACTTCTCCGCCCGCCAGAACCGGTCGAAGACGTAGGGGAGGTGCTCCGGCGCGATGCCCTCTCCCGTGTCGCGGACCTCCAGCACCAGATCCCCCCGCGGCCCGCCCCGAGACGCGCGCACCGTCACCTCACCGCCCGCCGGGGTGTGCCGGATCGCGTTGGAGACGAGGTTGCCGACCGCCTGCCGCAGCCGCACCGGATCCGCCGCGGGATGCACGTTCCTCGACGGCGGCCCGTCCGGACGCGCCCCCACGGTCAGGGTGACGCCCGCCGCGTCGGCGCGCGCCTGATGGGCCGCCGCGACCTGGGCCAACAGTTCCGCGATGCGCACCGGTTCCGGGCGCAGCCGCAGTGCCCCCGCATCGGCCTCGGCGAGGTCCTGGAGGTCGTCGATGATGTGCTGGAGTTGCACCGCCTCCTCCAGGAGGGAGGACACGAACGCCGAATCCGCCTCGGCGACGCCGTCCTGCGCACCCTCCAGCCAGCCCCGGATGTTGCTGAGCGGCGTCCGCAACTCGTGCGCGACATCGCTGACCATCACCTTCCGTTGCTCCTCCAGCCGGGCGCGGTGGGCCGCCATGTCGTTGAACGCCGCGGCCAGCCGCCCGACCTCGTTGTCCCCGGACACCGCAACGGGCGTCCACCGGTCCCCGTCCCCCTCGTCCTTCATGCGCTGCGCGGCGCCGGTCAGCGCGTGCAGCGGACGCACCAGCCGGGTGCCCGCCACCACGGAGACGCCGACGGTGAGGGCCAGCACCAGCGCCGCGACCCCGGCGATCTTCGCCGTGTTGGCGGTCGACAGGTCGAACCTCGAAGGACTGCCCCCGTCCGGCGCGGTGATGAACAGCAGGGCGCGGGGCGCCACGTGGGAGGACAACTGCTCGCGGCGGGCACTCTCCAGACAGTTCGCGATGGTCCGTCTGTCGACCGTGGACCGTGTCGGGTGCGGGTGGGGGTTCACGCTGGGCGCGTCCGACCAGCTCAGATCGAGGGCGATCGTCACGTGGGGGAGGAAGCTGCGGTCGAGGCAGGTGTTGGTGAGGCGGTTCAGCGCGTCGAGCGCGACCCGCTCGGAAGGGGTCGGGGAGTTCAGGGCGGCCGCTTCGCAGAGTTGCCCGTCCAGGAAGATCCGGGTCGAGGACCTCGACGGGTCGCCCCGTTCCACCCGGGGTCGCCCACTGTGACCCGTGACGATGGTGGCGGAGAATCCGCTCCGGAGGTGGCACCGGGCCTGCCGTTCGGCGAGGACCAGCAGCCGGGAGCGGTCCGCCGGGGAGAGCCGGAACGGGCCCACCGCCCGGGGGTCTATTCGACCGGATTCCGCTTCTCCCACCGTACGGGAGCCCTCGTCCGTCCCCTCTTGCGAGACGGCGGCCACGGGCGCCTCCCGGCGTCCGAGCGGTCGGCGGGGGCTGCCCGGCGCCGAGTCGGTGGGGACGAGGGCCCGGGGTTCGGCGGGCTCGGGGGTGACGGCCGGGGGGAGGTCGTCGGGTTCCAGGGTCCGCCGGGTCACCCGGGTCCCGCCGGTGCCCAGCGAACTCAGGGCGGTGTCCACGTAGGTCGGGTCGACGACGGCGGATTCGCGGGCGGGCAGGAACGGGCGCGGCCGCTGGGTGCTGGAGTCGGCCAGGGGGTTGCGGTGCTCGTCGGTGAGGGTGATCCGGCGTCCGGTCCGCCGTGCCAGTCCTTCCACGGTCTCCTGGACGTCGTCCCAGCGGGGACGGGTGGCCGCGTAGGCGAGGAGGGTGTCGTAGACGTGGGCGTCGTCGGCGAGCAACCGCCCCTGTTCCTTCCTGATCGCCCCGGACGTGGTCTGTGCGGCGAGCCATGCGGTGGCTGCCACCGAGCACGTGGCCACCAGCGCCGACACGGCGAGGAAGCGCCCCAGCAGGCTCTTGCGCAGGGGCAGTCGCCGGGTGCGCTCGGCGGCCCTACGCACCGCGCCCGCCCGGGTCGGTGAGCTTGTAGCCGACGCCGAACACGGTGAGCAGCCGTAGCGGACGGCGCGGGGAGCGCTCGATCTTCTTGCGCAGGTTCATCACGTGGACGTCGACGGTGCGGGCGCTGATGTACCGGTCGAAGCCGTGGAGTTCGGCGAGCAGCCGCTGCCGACTGAACACCCGGTCGGGTTCGGCTGCCAACGCGGCCAGCAGTCGGAACTCACCGGGCGTGCAGTCGACGGCCTCGCCGTCGACGTGCACCTCGTGCCGGGCGGGGTCCACGGTGAGCGTGCCCACCCGCAGCGCCGGCGGCTCCGGAGGGACGACGGGATCGGGCCCCGGGCGCCGGGAACGGCGCAGCAGGGTCCGGACCCGGGCCATCAACTCCCGCGGACTGTACGGCTTGGTCATGTAGTCGTCGGCACCGAGGTCGAGTCCGAGGAGCAGGTCGTCCTCGGTGCTGCGGGCGGTGAGCATCAGCACCGCCACCTCGCGGGACTCGGCCCGCAGGACGCGGACGACGTCCAGACCGTCGGCCTTCGGCATCATCACGTCCAGGATCAACAGGTCCGGTTCGCGCTGTCGGACCCGTTCCAGAGCGGCCAGACCGTCCCGGACCACGGTGACGCCGTGTCCCTCGCGCTCCAGGTATCGGCGGATCAGTTCGGCCTGTTTGTCGTCGTCCTCGGCGACCATGACGTCTGCGCACACAGCGACGATCGTAGAGGAGGTACGACTGTCGCCCCGGTGCTCCCGCCCGACTCCGGAGCCGCCGTCACTTCGGAGCGAACACGCCGATGCCGTTGGCCACCATCCGCTCCGACCCGTCCGTGGGATGGTTGCGCACCGACACCCCGCCGGCACCGGCGGAGCGCGCGGTCAAGGTCGACGAGCCGCCGCCGTCGAGGTTGAAGCCCTCCGCGGCGCCCGCCTCCACCAGGACCCGGGCCAGTTCCGCGACGGTCAGACCGGTGCGGTACGCGCGCGCCCCGTCCACCGCGAACAGCAGCAGCCGGCGCCCCCCGTCCGCGATCCCCACCGCGGTGCGCACCGCCGAAGCCGCCGTGTCCAGCCCGGCGATCGGAGTGCCCCCGCGCAACACCGGGAACCCGCCGATCGCGAACCGGTACGTCACGCCGGCCGTCGACGGGACGAGCCGGTGCCGCACCGTCACCTCGTCCCCCACCGAGAGCTTCCGCAACCGCTGGGCCCCCGCCTCCCGACCGACCAGCACCGTGGTGCCGCCCGCGATGCGCCCGCTGCCCGGCGTGTCACTGGTGTCGACCACCTCACCACCGCGCACCACCACCTCGTGGACGTCCGCACTGCACGGCGCGCCGCGGCTGGTGTCGCTGCCGCAGGTCGCGCGGAGCCGGGAGCGGCTGCCCCAATCGGAGGTGAACGCCCCCACCGAACCGTTCTTGAGGGCGTACTGGTTGAGCCCGTGGAGCTGCACCGTGCCGTCCGCGGTGGTGAAGGCGCCGTCGAGGCGGAGCCGATCGAGCCGGGCCCTGCCTCCGGTGTCGACGCCCAGCACGTCCTCGGGCGAGGTGCCGGAGGGCAGTGACGGGCCGAACCGCTGTTTGCGGGGGACCGCGGCCTTCAGGGCCCGTCCGTCGGCGACGGCCGGACCCACCGGCGCGTAGGTGGGCGACACGCCGGGGTGTTGCGTCTCGGAGATGTTGAAGAAGTCACCGTTCACGCCGGCGACCGCTCCTTCGGCGTCGGCCAGCGAGGACACCGTGGCCCGCGCCCCGACCACCGAGGGGTAGAGCAGTCCGACGCTCACCCCGGGGGCGCCGAGGTCCACGCTGAGCAGGTGGCCGTGGGTGACACCGCGCGGAGTGTCGATGTCGTAGTGCCGGTAGGTCACACCACCGGCGATCCGCTGGGTCACTCCCCGTGCGCCGTGCGCGCCGGGCGGTGCGCCGCGGACGGCGCCCCGGGCGGTCGCCCGGTCGGGGGACGCTCCGTGCGCGGGCGGCGCACCGGACAGGGCCGCGCCGGTGACGGCGGCACAGGCGAGGCACGCCGTCAGCAGCACGGTGACCCGAGGCCCCGGACGGTCGGCGCGGGGGCGCGGGCGCGCGTCGTCGTTCGTATCCGTACCGCGTGCGGTCACGGGTGGTGCTCCTTCCGCCGGCCGACGACCAACTTCCGTTCCGAGGAACGGCCTTCGATGATCGAGCAGTGAGTTCAGCAGAAGGGTGCGCCCCGTAGGGGGAGCCCGCCCTGACCGGAGGCGAACGGGGGACAAAACGCACTCCTTCGGGTGCCGGAGCCGGCTCCGCACGGCGCAGCGGACCGAAGGCACCTAGGGAATGCGTGCCACCGCCCCCCAACCCACGTCCGCGGCGACCCCCACCGTGCTTCCGTCCGGCCGCCAGCGGGGCATGGGCACCAGCCCCGGAGCCACCAACTCCAGCCCTTCGAAGAACCCGGCGATCTGCTCGGGCGTGCGCAGGGCGTAGGGGATGCCGCCGCCCCGGGCGTACGCGTCGTTCGCCAACGCCAGCCGGGGGAGCCGGGAGCTGGGGGCGGTGTGGCTGAGGATCAGCCAACTGCCCGGGGCTACCGCCTCGACCAGCCTCCGGACCAGGGCGTACGCCTCGTCCAGGTCGGTGACGTGACCGAGCATGTCACTGAACACGAGCGCGGTCGGCGAGGCCAGGTCCAGGGTGCGGGCGGCCTCGACCAGCACCCGCTCGGGCTCGCGGACGTCCGCGTGGGCGTAAGCGGTGGCCCCCTGCGGAGAACTCTCCAGATAGGCGGACCGATGGGCCGCGACCATCGGATCGTTGTCGACGTACACCACCCGGGCCCGGGGATCGACGGACTGCGCGATCTCATGGACGTTCGGTGCCGACGGCAGCCCGGCCCCGAGGTCGAGCACCTGCCGCACCCCCGCCTCGGCGACGGCCCAGCGCACCGTCCGCCGCAGGAACTGACGGCTCGACAGGGCCACCTGCCGGATCTCCGGCACCTGCGCCGCGAACGCCTCGCCGGCGATCCGGTCGGCCTCGTAGTGGAGGTCTCCGCCCTGCCAGAAGTTCCAGATCCGCGCCGAGTGCGGTACGGAGGTGTCGATGTCGGTCGGCGCCTGGGGCGGGGGAGTGGGCTCGGGCATGCTGCGACTCCTCGGGGCGACGGGCCGCGGCCCCTCGCGGCAGCGGGAGCCGCCGCGGGCCGGGGCCGGCGGGTGCGGTCCCGGTCATCCTCGTGTGCGGCCGCTGCACCGCCGGGGAGGCCCCCGCCGGTCACCCCGCGTGTCGGGCCGGTCGCCCGCTCGCTGCGCCGAACGGCGTACATTGCGCATGCACCGTATGGCGCGCATCGTGGAGACATGGCCGACCACGAGTGCCCCGAGCCCCGACCGGGCCGGCAGCGGAGCGCCCGTCCACCGGGGCGCCCGCGCCTGCTCGCCCGCTATGTGCAGGCAGGCCCGGAAGGGCCCCGGGAGGCGCGCGCCCATGTGCGGGCCGCCCTGGCCCGGTGGCACGTGGACCCCTCCACCACCGACACGGCGACCCTGCTGGCCTCGGAGATCGTCACGCACGCGGTGCGGCACGCCGGCGCCGAACCGGGACGCCCCGACGCGGACCGGGTGCGGTGCCAGGTCGAGCACTGGCAACGGGGTGCCGTGCGGGTCACCGTTCAGGGGCCGCCGTGCAGGTGCATGCCGAGCCCGCGTCCCGCTCCTTCGGCGGAGGGCGGTCGGGACCCGGTGGCGTCCTTGCGGGAGTACGCCCGGGGGTTGGAGATCGTGGTGGCCCTGTCGGACGCCTGGGGCACCCGGCAGACGGGTTCCGGTCAGACGGTCTGGGCGCAGGTGTAGGGACGGGGCGGGCCCGAAGCGCCGTGCGCGAGGCGGAGCGGCAGCCCTGTGGGGGCACGTCCGAGGACGTGCCCCCACAGCCGTGTCGTCGGCGGGAACGGCTGAGGACCCCGTCAACACGGCAAGTGTGGAATTGCAGATGTCTGCAATTCGCGGGCAAAGAAAAATGCGTCGACGGTCAGCCGCGGTGTCCGCCGTCGTACGGCGGCTGCGTCCAGCCGTTGCCGTCCCCGGGGTAGGGATCGCCGGGCCGGGCGGTGGGGTCCCAGGACGTCGGCCCGTACTCCGGGGCGGGACCTCCGGGTGTCGCGGCGCCCGGGTGCCCGTACTCCTGGGGCGGTACGGCGGCCTGGGCCTCCTGGGCGGCGTACCGCCGGTGGCTGTGCGCCGGGTGGGCGAGGTGGACCTGACCGTGCTGGACGGCCTGCTGCTGGTGGGCGGCCCTGGTGTAGACCTGTCCACCCATGCCCGGGTACTGCTGTGCGTAGGGGTGCGGGCGGGCCTGGGGGTGCGCGCCGTACGCACCGGAGCCGACGTAGTCGTGCATCGTCTCCGGGGAAGCGGCGTACGCCGGGGTGCTCGGCTGTTCGGGCGCCCAGGGCTGGCCGGCGGCCGGCGCCTCGGCCGCGAAGTCCCGGGCCCGGGGACTCGGAGCGTCCGCCACTTCGGGCTCCTCCTCGGCCGGCTGGTCGTTCGGCTCGTCGCCCGGCAGCAACAACTCGACGTACTCGGCACCCGACTTGCGCCGTTGCTCGGCCCACTCCTCCAACTGGGCCTTGCACGCCAGGTCGAGGTGGGTCACCGCATGGGCGTCCACGACGACCCGGTCCTTGTCGGCGACGGAGTCGAGGGCGCGGATCAGCCGGATGAGCCGGAGGAAGGTCGCGTTGCCCCGCAGCACCAGACGGGTGGTGTCCCCCTCGGTGGTGGTGCGCAACGTCAGGTGGGACATCCGCAGGGCGATCAGGACGATGGCGACGGCGAGGCCGCCGATCACGCCTTCCAGGAGGTCCGTGACCACGATGGCGCCCGTGGTGATGAACATGACCAAACCCTCACCGCGGTCGGTGCGCCACATCTTCACGAACGAGGGCGGGTTGAAGAGTTTCCACCCCGCGTGCAGCAGTACGCCCGCCAGGATGGTGACCGGGATCATCCCCAGCAGCCCCGGCAGCAGCAGTCCGAAGCCGAGCAGCCAGGCGCCGTGCAGGATGCGGGAGACCTTCGTCTTCGCGCCGGCCTGGAGGTTGGCCGCACTACGGACGATCACGGCGGTCATGGGCAGTGCTCCGAGGAAGCCGCACAGGGTGTTGCCGACGCCTTGGGAGAACAGTTCCGCGTTGTACTTGGTGCGCGGACCGGTGTGCATGCGGTCCACGGCCGCGGCGCTGAACAGGCTCTCCGCCGAGGCGATGACGGTGAAGGTGATGACCATCGTCAGGACCGCGGGGCTGGTCAGGTGGGAGAAGTCCGAGGGGCCGACGAAGTCCACCGCCTCCAGCATGTTGCCCACCTCGACCTTCTTGACCTCCAGGCCGGGGAACGCCGCCACGGCCGAGCCGAGCATCACGGCGATCAGGGGCGCCGGGACCTTGCCGAGCGGATCGGGGACCTTCTTCCAGACGAAGCAGATCACCACGGCCATCACGCCCAGTCCGAGTGCCGCGACCTTGTGGGTGTCGCCCACCACCTCGGCGGCGAGGTCCGGGAGGCCCGCGATGTTCTTGGTGGCGGTGCCGAGTTGCTTGGAGTCCACCAGGGCGTAGGTCTGGCTGAGGATCAGGGGCAGCCCGATGCCGGCCAACATGCCCTGGACCACCGAGAGCGAGATGGACTGGAAGACCCGGCCCATCTTCAGCACCCCCAGGATCATCTGGAGGATGCCGCTGACCAGGACCACCACGCCGAGCATTCCGACGCCGTGTTCGGTGGTGAACTCCAGGACGAGGACGGCGAGTCCGGCCGCCGGCCCGCTCACCTGGAAGGTGCTGCCGGGAAGGAAGCCGACCACGAGACCGCCGACGATGCCGGAGATGATGCCGAGGGACACGGGCACCCCCGAAGCGGCGGCGACGCCGATGCACAGGGGCAGCGCCACCAGGAAGACGACCACCGAGGCCATCAGGTCCGTGCCCAGGGAAGCGACGGAGAACGATCCGGATGCCTGGCCGGTCGTCGCTCCGCCGCTTCTACGGGCGTGTCGCCCTGTGGCGGGACGCGTGCGTTGAGTCGACACCTTGGTCCTTTCGTCGTGCTCCGATCGCCGGTCGGTCCCCGGAGCGTTCCGGGAGCCGTGCCGGGCGGACGGCCGCACGGGTTGGGGGGTGAGGGTGGATCGGCCGTTCCCGCTCCGTCGCCGGACCGGCGACGGAGTCCGCCCGCACCCCGGGGGCGCCCGGCGGTGACCGGTGCGGGGAAGCCGGGGCCGTGTCGGGGAGTCCGTGTCGACGGGACCGGTTCCTCGGGGGGATCGGTCGTCGCCTCACGTCGCGCTCCTCGCTCGGCAGGTGGGGGGAAGGCAGAAGTGTGTTGGGGCACCTGGGTGGGGCGCCTGGGGCGGGATCATGCGCGCACGGTGTGAGCCGTCCGTGAGATCACCGTGAGAGCGCCCTCACGAAACCCGTTCCGCACCAGCCGCGCGGGCCTTCGGCGGTACCGCTGCGACGAGCCGGAGCGGTGGGCAAGGCGAACCGTGTCGTTCCTGGTCAACGAGGTGGTGGCGGGTCTCCGGGACTAGAAGGAAGGGGTCGTTCCGAAGGCCGGACGGGCACGTTCCGGAGGGTCGTTCGCCAACTTGAAGAGTTCTTCAATTCATCAGGCGGCGCGAGGTCGCAGGGGTGGAACGGGGTGGTACGGACCGGTTCGTCGAAGTGGTCGGGGAGCGCGCCCGGGTCGGCGGCGTCCACGGTGCCCAGCGGGCCCGGGAGGAACGTGGGGACGCCGTGCGCCCGGCGTGCGAGCATGTCCTCAGCACGGGCGACGGCGAGGACGGGGTGAACGGCTGGTGAGCGCGGCGGTTCCGCTGTATCAGGCGAAGGCGGAGTTCTTCCGCATGTTGGGGCACCCGGTGCGGATCCGGGTCCTGGAGCTCCTCCAGGACGGCCCCACGCCGGTGCGTGACCTGCTGGCGGAGATCGAAGTGGAACCCTCCAGCCTGTCGCAACAACTGGCGGTGCTGCGACGCTCCGGCATCGTCACGGCCACCCGTGAGGGCTCCACGGTGGTGTACGCGCTGGCCGGCGGGGACGTCGCCGACTTGATGAGGGCCGCCCGCCGCATCCTCACCGAGATGCTCGCCGGGCAGAACGAGCTGTTGACCGAGCTGCGGGCCGCTGACGTCGGTACCGAGGAGTCCTAACGCCGCGGTGCGCGGGGGACGGGTCACCGGGGAAGCGTGATCGAGGCGTTCTTCCCGCGTTCGTCCGCGTCCGGTGCAGTGCGGCGGTTCTCCCCGAACTCCGCCGTCAGCTCCACGACGGCCGCCAGACCGGCCCCGGAGCCGCGCGAGGAAGCCGTAGCGCATGGGCGGCGGCGCCCTTCCTAGTGGACCGTCACCCGGAGCCATCGGGGGCGGGGAGGCGCTGTCGACCGGGGCGCGACGGGCCGGTGGGCGGAGCGCCGTGGTCCGGTTGTCGCGATCGGACCCCGATGGCAGGAAGGGGCGGGATTTGTAGCATACTCACCGGATACCAGCAGGACCGTGAAGCGGGGGGCCACAGTGACGATCGATGCTGCCGTTCGGGGGAACGCACAGGGAAGAGCGGCCGCGCCACCGGGCCCGGCCGATTCGGGGACCCGGAGGGACGGCGCCGCATGAGCGGCGCTTCCGCCGTCACGCTCGCCACGCCGTATCTGGACACCGACGCCGATCAACTCTCCTTCTCCCTCGACGAGCCCGCCCGTGCGGCCCTGGTGGTACGGGACCTGAGGGTCAACGGAACCGACGTCCAACTCAGGGTGTTGGGTGCTTCGCACCAGGTGTTCGTCGGGCCGGTTCGGGAGACGGTGGCCTGCCTGCCCGGCATCGAGGGCGGATTGACCGATACCACACGGATGTTCGACAAGTGGGAGTATCGTTTCTCCGCCCGGGTGGAGACCCTGGATACGGACGACTTCCGCGCGCGGGTGGAGCAGGTGCGCCGGCGGACCGACGCCCACCCCCGCGCTCTCTACGGAATCTTTCCCGGAGCATCGGAAGCGGTCACGGCGCTGACCGTGGACCCCCGTGTCACGGGGCTCGACTGGCACACCTGGCACACCTATCCGCAAAGCTGCCGGATCGTGGCGACGCACACCCGGCTGGAGGCCCGATGAAGACCGCACGACGCTTGGGCGCGGCATTGCTCGTCACGGTGGCGCTGTCCGCCTGCTCCAGCGACTCGGAGGACGCCAACTCCGTTCCCCACTACTGGATCAGTCAGCAGTACACCTCGGTGCCGCTCGGCTACGTGGACGAGAAGGACGGTCCGTCCGAAGTCGCGGAGGAGATCGACGACCACACGTCGGCCCGGGACCGCAGTGCAGCCGGAGACGCCTTCTTCCTCCGCTACCGGGACGACATCGTCTCCATCACCCCCCGCAAGCGCCGGGGCAGCCAGATCGAGGTGGCGGACTACCGCACCGGCTACCACCGGTGGAACACGAAGCTGCCCTCCAGCTGGCCGCACCCCGACAGCGACGCCTTCCGCGGTGGGGGCCCCGGCACCGGCAAGTAGTGCCGCACGCCGCTCCGTCCCGAGGGGCCGACCGCCCCTCTGCCGTCCTCCAACGAACCTTCGAAAGGCATCACAGTGACAGAGATATTCGAGTCGGCGGGCACCGCCCTGCTTTACGGACTCGTCGGTTTCGTCGTGATGGCGGCGGGCTTCGTCGCGCTCGACCTCGTCACCCCCGGCAAGCTCTTCCACGTGGTGTGGACGGAACGCAATCGTGGTGCCGCCGTTCTCCTCGCGGGGCAGACGGTCGCCATCGGCCTGGTCATCGAGCAGTCGATCCGCGCCAGTGAATCCGAGCAGGGCCTTGAGTACGGTCTGGTCAGCACCTTGCTGTACGGCCTGGCCGGTGTGGTCGTGATGACGGTCATCTCCTTGGTGGTCGGCCTGCTGACGCCGGGTCGTCTGGGGGCCGTGGTGCTGGAGGACAACGACGGCCGTCCCCACCCCGCGGCCTGGGTCCAGGCCGCCATGTACCTCGGTACGGCCTTCATGGTCGGTGCCGCCGTCTCCTGACCCGCCCATGACCGTCGACACCACCCCCCGCCCCGCCGACACCGCACCCACCACGGGAGGCGCCCAGTCGCGGGGGGCCCGGTTCCTGTTGCTGCTCGCGGTGTTCATCTGCGCCGCGTGCGGGCTCACCTACGAACTGGCTCTGACCGCACTCGGCAGCTACCTCATCGGCAACTCCGTGACGCAGACCTCCGTGGTCCTGTCCGTGATGGTCTTCGCCATGGGGATCGGCTCGCTGGCGGCCAAACCCCTCCAGAAGCGCGCGGCCGGCGGATTCGCCCTCGTGGAGGGCGCGTTGGCGCTCGTCGGCGGTCTGTCGGTGCTCGTCCTGTACGTCTCCTTCGCCTGGCTCCGCATCTACATGCCCGCCATGGTGGTCGTGTCCTTCGTGGTGGGGCTGTTGATCGGCGCGGAGATCCCGTTGCTGATGACGCTCCTCCAGCGCATCAGACGACAGGAGGCGGGCAGTGCCGTCGCCGACATGTTCGCGGTGGACTACATCGGTGCCCTCGTCGGCGGTCTGGCCTTCCCCTTCCTGCTGCTGCCCGCCTTCGGCCAGCTCCAGGGCGCGCTGGTGGTGGGGGCGGTCAATGCGACCGCCGGTGTCGTCGTGGTGTTGTGGATCTTCCGCCACGAGATGCGTCGGGTGGTCCGCCTCGGGTTGCTGACCGGGATGACGGCCGTCCTCGCCGTGCTCGCCACGGTCTACGTCCTGGCCGACGACATCGAGGTCGGCGCCCGGCAACAGCTCTACCGCGACCCGATCGTGCACGCCGAGACCACCCCCTACCAGGACATCGTCATCACCCGGTCCAGAGCCTTCACCGGAGCTCCGGACACCCGCCTGTTCCTCAACGGCGACCTCCAGTTCTCCTCCGTCGACGAGTACCGGTACCACGAGGCGCTGGTGCATCCCGGGCTGTCGAAGAAGCGTTCGTCGGTACTGATCCTGGGCGGCGGGGACGCGCTCGCGCTCCGGGAGGTGCTGCGCTACGAGGACGTCCGCGAGGTGACCCTGGTGGATCTCGACCCCGCCATGACCCGACTGGCGCGTTCCTTCCCCCCGCTGGTCGACCTCAACGAGCGGGCGCTCGACGATCCGCGGGTCACCGCGGTGCACGCGGACGCCTTCACCTGGCTCCGGGACGCCACCCGTCGCTACGACGCCGTGCTGATCGACTTCCCGGACCCGGACACCGCGTCCCTCGCCAAGCTGTACAGCGTCGAGTTCTACCACCTGCTCGGGCGCGTCCTGACCCCGCAGAGCCAGGTGCTGGTACAGGGCGGCTCCCCGTTCTTCGCCCCCAAGACGTACTGGTCCATCGGCGAAACGATCACCGAGGCGGGGTACGCGGTGACGCCCTATCAGGTCGATGTCCCCAGTTTCGGCAACTGGGGCTTCTTCCTGGCCGCACCGGGCGACACCGCTGCGGCACCGACTCCGCACCTCGCCGCGGGCGCGCCGCCGCTACGGTTCCTGGACCCCTCCGTCCTCCGGGCGGCGACCGTCTTTCCCGTTGACCGCCGCCCCCAGGACGTACGGGCCAGCACCCTGATGGATCCGGCCGTACTGGAGTACACCCGCCACGAGTGGCGCCACTACTAGGGTGACCGGGTGCGGCGGCTCAGGCCCGCTGGACCAGACGCAGGTACCGCGACCAGTCCCAGAAGTCACCGGGATCGGTGTGATCGGCGCCCGGGACCTCGTGGTGTCCGATGATGTGCTTCCGATCGACGGGGATCCCGTACTTCTCGCAGAGGACCGCGGTCAGCGCGGCCGAACTCTCGTAGAGGGCGTCGGTGAAGTACTCCGGCCGGTCGACCCACCCCTCGTGCTCGATGCCGATGCTGCGGGTGTTGTAGTTCCAGTTGCCGGCGTGCCAGCCGATGTCGCGTTCCCGGACGCACTGGGCGATGTGTCCGTCGAGGGAACGCACCACGTAGTGGGCCGACACCTTCCGCGACGGGTTCTGGAAGATGGCCAGGGTGTCCGGCCACGTCTCCTGGGTCACGTGGATGACGACGCGGTCGATGGCGTAGCTGGCCGGGCGGCGCGATGCGGTGTAGTTGGACGTGCTCGCGGGCGCGGGCTCCGCCAGCGGGTAGTCGACGGGGCTCCAGTGGGCCGCCTGCGCGTGCGATGCGGGGAGCGCGAGCGTGGGGAGCGAGGCGAGGGCGGCGCAGGACAACAGACGGCGCCGGCTCGGCTCCCCCTGGGATCGGGGCATGAACTCTCCTGACTCTCGGTCGTGGTGGGCACGGGAGTGCAGTACGGGACGGATCCGAACGGGAACCTCCCGCAGTGCGTGCTGGGGCACGGGGTCCGGAGGGGCGTCGGCGGCCCGCGCCCCGTCACGGTGCACCGTCAACGGGTCCCACCGGTGACGGCGCGCCGTACGCTCGCCTGGCTGGAGCCGCGCCGGGCGAGGCCGCGCACGGCCGCCGCCCCCGGTCGACCGCACGGGCCGGCCGCTCAGATCGAGGGCACCCCGGGCTTCGGGAGCGTTGCGGCGACGTCCCGGAGTCGTGCGTGGAGCCCGCGATGGGTCTCCCGGTCCGGGAGCCACTCCTTGCGGACCTTCGCGATGCAGGTGTAGTTGGTGTCGCAGACGTTCGCCACGGGTGATTCGACCGCCTGGGTGAGGAACTGGTAGGCGTCGAGCTCGCTGAACCCGTAGTCCCGCACCAGCCACTGCACCAGGTCGAGTTGGGAGATGCGGAAGGCGTCCTCCAGCGGGCGCGCCGAACCGGTGGAGATCAGGTGGGTGTCGGATTCGAGACGCGGCCAGGGAGTGGACACCCCCTTCAGCAGTTCTACGATGATCACGGTGTTCATGGCGCATTCGACCGCGACCCCGCAGGTCTCCCCCTCGCCCTGGCGGGCGTGGCCGTCGCCCAGGCTGAGCAGCGCGCCCTCCACGTTCACCCCCAGGTAGCAGGTGACGCCCGCCCTCATCTCCGGTGTGTCCATGTTCCCGCCGTGGGCATCGGGAGCCAGGGCGGACCGCACCTCCAGATGGGCGGGTGCGACGCCCACGGTGCCGTGCATGGGGTCCATGGGCAGAGCGAGCCGCAGGTCGCTCTCCTTGGCCTGGAACGTCGCCGTCCGCCGGGCCCGGTCCAACTGCCAGATCCAGACGGTTTCCGGAAGCGGAGCCTGGAGGGAGGCGGTCGTCGAGGTCGACGTCAGCGCCCCGAACAGCGGCACGGTCGTGGAGGCGGCCCAGTCCCGCGCCGGTTCGATGGAGACGAAGTGCACCGCCACCGTGTCACCGGGCTCCGCGCCCTCCACGTAGAACGGGCCGGTCTGCGGGTTGAGGTAGGGGAACTCGCAGACCTGGGACACGAGGTCCTTCTCCGACCGCACCCGGCCGCCGAAGCAGTCCTCGGTGAAGACGTCGAGCACCGTGCCCGGAGTGATGCGGGCGTAGGGGGCGGCCCCGCCGAAGGTCCAGGCGTAGTCGCCCGGTTCCGGGCGGACCGTGATCATCCGGGGGTCACTCATGGAGTACTGCTCCTTGCCGTCGTCGCTGCCGGAACCGTCGAACGGGCCCCGCTCCGACAAAGGTACGGTTCCCGAAGAGGGCAGCGGAAGGCTGATCACGGCATCTGAGGATGCAGGGGCGAATGTGGATAACTCCGGCACTCGAACGAGTAATTCCGCTTGCTTGTCCCCATATGGGAGAGCCCGGCGGGGTCGCCCACGGGGCAGTGCTCCCCCCCAGTTCCCCCCACAGCGTCACCCTTCATGGCCGGTGTCCGTCGAGCGGGATCAATCCTCACCCCGCGCCACCGCCAGAGCGGTTGCCGGATCCTCGGCCGCCGGCCCCGCGGGGGCCCAGCGTCCGTCCTCCCGTCGGAAGGGCCACCACCGGCCGCTTCCGTCGACCCCGATCCGGGCGCGCCCGTCCGGCGTCGTCCACGCACCCCCCTCGCCGTGCAGGGGCGGGGCCTCCTCCGCCTCCCACGCCGCGGCCACCACCGCCCGTGCCCGGGCCTCCTCCTCGTGCGTCGGGGTCCATGCGCGTTCCAGTGCGGACACCGCCCCGGCACCCCCGTACCGCCACGCGCGCACCGCGAGCGCCAACGTGTCCGGCGTCCGACCGGAAGCCGATGCCAACCGCAACACCGTGTCCTCGTCCGGATCGCCCGCGGCGAGCCGGACGGCATCCTGCGCCAGGGGCGGCTCCGTGACGGGAAGCCGTGCTCCGAGGCCGGAGGAGAGCGACTCGACGAGGAGCCGCCGGGCCTCCCGGGCCGTCTGGAGCGCCAGGAACTCCAGGGCGTCCGGGAGCAGGTCCGCCGAGGGCGACGTCCCGCCCCCCAACGAGGGGGCCGCCCGCGGTGGCTCCGGCACCGGGGGCGATCCGGGCAGGGGCGGCAGAAGGTACCCCGTGGCGAACGCCTCGACGGCGTCCACTCCCGGCCGGACGTCCTCCCGCAGGGCGCCCGCCGGGGTGGGTTCGGCTCGCGCCGCGGTGCGGTCCTGCACCGCGGCCAGCACCTCCCGCTCCCCCCTCCCCCGCAGGAGCAACAGGGCGAAGGGGTCCTGGTCCAGGATGCGGCCCACCTGGTAGGAGAGGGCCGCCGTGTGGCCGCACTGGTCCCACGCGCCGCAGTCGCACTCCGGTTCCAGATCGCCGATGCCCGGCAGGAGCTCCACGCCCGCCGCGGCGGCGTCCTCCACGAGGTCCGGCGGCATGTCGTGGTCGAGCAGCGCCGCGAGGTGGCCCGCGCGATCCACGGTCACCTCCAGGAACCGGTCCCACTCGTCCCCCGAGAACTGCTGGAGCAGCACGTCCGCGCGGTGCGCGGTGCCGTCACGGTCGCGCACCACACCCGTGATGCGCCCGGGGCGCACCGTGACCGCCCCCACCGCACCGGAGCGCGCAAGGGCACGCCCCGACTTCAACTGGGCCGCGTCCAGAGCCGTGTCCTCCAGCGCCTTCAGCCACGACCGTCCCCACCAGGTCCTCGCGAAGCCCCGACCGTGTGCAGGAGGCTGCGGGGCGAAGGTCCGCTCGTGCTCGGGAGTGGCGAAATCCTCGTGGTCCATGCGCTCCTCGTTCGTCCACGTGCTCTCGTCGGTGTCGGTCCGCCGTGCGGCACGGCGCCCGCTCACCGCGAGTCCTGCCGCAGCGACACCAACTCGCTCAGTTCGGCGTCGGACAACTCGGTCAGCCCCGACTCGCCGCCCCTCAGGACGGACTCGGCCAACTCGTGCTTGCGCACCAGCATCCGTGCGATGCGGTCCTCGACCGTGCCCTCGGCGATCAGCCGGTGCACCTGCACGGGCCTGGTCTGCCCGATGCGGTACGCACGGTCCGTGGCCTGCGCCTCCACGGCCGGGTTCCACCAGCGGTCGTAGTGCACCACGTGTTCCGCGCGAGTCAGGTTGAGCCCGGTGCCGGCAGCCTTCAAGGACAACAGGAACACCGGCACCCCACCGCTCTGGAAACGGTTCACCATGTTCTCGCGCTCCGCCACCGGTGTTCCGCCGTGCAGGAGTTGGCAGGGGACCCCGCGCTCGGCGAGGTGCTGCTCCAGCAGCCGTGCCATCTGGACGTACTGGGTGAACACCAGCACCCCCGCCCGCTCCGCGAGCATCGGGGTCAGCAACTCGTCGAGGAGTTCCAGCTTTCCGGACCGTCCGAGGAGCCGGGGCTCGTCCTCCTTCAGGTACTGCGCGGGGTGGTTGCAGATCTGCTTGAGTCCGGTCAGCAGCTTGACGATCATTCCGCGCCGGGCCATCCCGTCGGCGTCCGCGATGTCCGTGAGGGCCTCGCGGACCACCGCCTCGTAGAGCCCGGCCTGTTCCGGTGTGAGGGAGACCGCCCGGTCCGTCACCGTCTTGGGCGGCAGCTCCGGAGCGATGCCCGGGTCGGACTTGCGGCGGCGCAGCAGGAAGGGCCGCACCAGTGCCGAGAGCCGCTCGGCCGCCCCCGGGTCGCTCCCCGACTCCACCGCGCGCGCGTAGCGGTCGCGGAACTCGCCCAGCCGTCCCAGCAGCCCGGGAGTTGTCCAGTCGAGGATCGCCCACAGCTCGGAGAGGTTGTTCTCGACGGGGGTGCCGGTCAGGGCCACGCGCGCGCCGGCCCCGATGGTCCGCACCTGCCTGGCCGTCGCCGAGTAGGGGTTCTTCACGTGCTGTGCCTCGTCGGCGACCACGAGGCCCCATGCGACGCCGCCGAGCCGTGGTGCGTCCACGCGCATGGTCCCGTACGTGGTGAGCACGAACTCGCCGTCGGCCAAGTCGTCGAGGGAACGGTCCGCACCGTGGTACCGACGCAGGGCGGCGCCCGGTGCGAACTTCTCGACCTCCCGTTGCCAGTTGCCCAACAACGAGGTGGGGCAGACGACCAGGGTCGGCCCGGCCGTCGCCGGTTCCCGTTGGCGGTGCAGGTGCAGCGCGATGACGGTGATCGTCTTGCCGAGGCCCATGTCGTCGGCGAGGCAGGCGCCCAGCCCCATCGAGGTCATCCGCGCGAGCCAGGCGAGCCCCCGCGCCTGGTAGTCGCGCAGGGTGGCCGCGAGTGCCGCGGGCGGATCGACCGGGGGCATCCCCTCCGGGTCGGCCAGCCGTTCCCGCACCGACGCGAGCCAGCCGGCCGGTCTGACCTCCACCCGCTGTCCGTCGACCTCGGTCCGCCCGGTGAGGACGGCGCCGAGCGCCTCCACGGGGGACACCCGGCGGTCCTCCCGTTCCCGAGCGCGAGCGAGCTCGGTCGGATCGACGAGGACCCAACGGTCGCGCAGCCGGACCACCGGGCGCTTGGCTTCGGCCAGTTGGTCGAGTTCCGCCCTGCTCAGGCTGTGCTCCCCGAGCGCGAAACGCCAGTTGAAGGCGAGGAGCGCATCGGCCGACAGGAACGAGGGCGTCCCGTCCGGCGCGCGTCCGGTCGGCTCCGTGCCGTGGTCGGGCGGACCGATGACCGCATGGGCGGTCAGCCGGTGCGCGAGTTCCGCGGGCCAGTGGACGTCCACCCCCGCGAGGGCGAGCGCCCGTGACCCACCACCGAGCAGTTCGGTGACCTCTTCGTCCATCAACTCGATCGCGTTCGGCACGCTCGCCGACAGCAGCGGGGCGAGCGGCGCCCACGCCTGGGTGGCCCGCCGCAGCGCCAGCAGGACGTTCAACCGGACCCCCGGGGCGAGTCCGGTCGTGCCGCCGGGCGCCGTCCAGACGTCGGCCGCGTCCACGACCACGGTCGGGTCGGCCGGGTGGTGCACCTGGAGCACCACCCGGAAGCGGAGGTCGTCGTGGTCGGGCCGGTCGTCGGACAGCCCAGGCACCTCCACCCTGAGGGAGATCCGCACCCCGGAGTCGTGGGCGGCGGCCACCTGTGCCGCCCACGTCCGCAACTCCGGAACCGGTGAGCGCTCTCGGGTGGCGAACGGTCCCGCCCCCGTCACGAGCGCCGCGGCGGGGGAGCGGGGCAGGGCATCCGCCACGGCGTGGAGGAAGGCCCAGAGGTGCTGCTCGGGGTCCGGAAGGCGAACGGCCTCGTCGTCGTGCGGCAGTGGCAGGGCGTGCGCCTCCGGCGGCATGGCGGCCGCCAGTTCGCGCACGAGCTCCGCGTCATGGGCGCCGAGCGGCCCGAAGCGCCAGGCCGCGCGGTCATCGGCGGCCAGACCGGGAAGGAGGAGGCCGCGGGCCGCGAAGTGGAGGGCCAGCAGGGAGGCGCTGTGCCAGAAGGCCGCGGTGGCGCCGGCCGGGGGGAGCCCCTGGGACGGGGCGAGCACCGCCAGCGCCGCGCGGATCTCCAGGAGGCGCGCCGGGACGCTGATCGTCGTCACACCGGTCTCTTCGTCCGGTACGACGACGGTGATGTCCGTGGTCTCGCCGACGAGGGCAGGTGGCAGGAGCTCGTCCCAGGAGCTCCAGAAGGCCATCCGCTCCGCTCCGGCACGGTCGGAAGGGAGGAACAGGACGGTGAGACGGGCGAGGTCGGACACGGCATCGAGGGGAACGTCGGGCGTACGCGGCACTACCGGGCCACACTCCTCAAACTTGACTACTTAGCGGCGGGTAATGATACATGGAGTGATGGTGAGGGAAGAGTGGAATCTTGGTGATGGCAGTCACTCCACGCCGGTCGCATGGGCGGGCCCGCCTCTCTCCTCCGGGGATTCCCTCATGCGGAGGGGGTGGTGGATCGGGGTGGGTTCAGGGGTGGGTCGGGGGTGCCCATCGGAACCCGTGGCCCCGTTCCGTCGTTTTTCCATCAGGAGCAGTGCAGGTCCCCGAGGAGGTCGATCACCGGTGTCGAAGCAGACGAAGATCGTCGTGGGCTGTGTGGCGGTGGGGCTCGTCCTCTCCGCCTGGTTGCCGTTGTGGAGCGTTCTGTTGATCGTCCTCGGCGTCCCCGCGGCGGCCTACCTCGCCCTCGACCCCGCCCAGCGGCGCAGGCTGCGACGCGTGCGCCGCAAGGAAATCGGGCGGTGACGGGTCATCCGCGCCACCCGCCTGCCGGCCGCCGATGCGGCCCGATCGCCACGGGATGCCGTCGAGCCCGTCGGATGCGTGCGCGGTCCCCTGCGGCAGAACGAAGGCGAGAGGGGCGGTCGTCGTCCGTGCGGCGCACGACGCGCGGCCCGGTGGCCAAGTTTCGCCCCTTGACAGTCTCCTTCGCCGTGGTGAACACCCACTCGTCACCGTCCAGGACGAACCAGATCGGTCCGATGTGCGTGGCTTCCTTCGGCCCGAACGGTCGAAAGCATTCCGGGGTGAGTGTCCTGTGAAACGAAGGCCCTCCACCGCTCGTCGGTCATCTTCTCTGCCATGTGCCCATCCTGCTTGCCGAGGGGCCGAGGGTGGGGAAGGCTTGCGGAACGGAGACTCCGGCCGGTAGTCGATGAGGCCGAGAGCGTGGGGAGCGGGGAGCGGGACGATGGGGCAGAAGACGGGACTGAGTTGGCTGCTGGACGATCTGATCGATCGGGTCGAACACGTCCGGCACGTACTGGTCCTCTCCAACGACGGGCTCGTCACCGGCGCCAGCACCGCGCTCGCCCGTGAGGACGCCGAGCACCTCGCTGCCGTGGCGTCCGGACTGCACAGCCTGGCCAAGGGGTCCGGACGGCACTTCGGAGCCGGGCAGGTGCGGCAGACGATGATCGAGTTCGACGGAGCCGTCATGTTGGTGACCGCTGCCGGCGAAGGGAGTTGCCTCTGTGTTCTCAGCACCGCCGAGGTCGACATCGGTCAGGTCGCCTATGAGATGACCTTGCTGGTGAACCGGGTGGGGGAGCACCTCCGGGTGGGCGCCCGGTACTCCGAGCGCACCACGATCGTGGACGGTTGACGGGAGGAATCGCCGTCGGTCGAACGGACCTCCGGGCAAGGGAGGCGCCCCCCGGGCCGGGCGGCCCTGGACCGGCTGCCCTTACCCGTGCGGGATCGTGGAACGGCCCGCTGGCGGCGTCGTCACCGACGCCCGAGAACCAGCGACCGCAGCGGCTCGTCGACCGATCCGGCTGCCGACGAGATCCGTCGCCCCACGGGCGCCGGGACACCCGGGCGGGGAGCCGCGCGCCGTGTGCCCCGCCCCCTCACCACTGCCCGACCCCCGTGACCCGAACCACTGCCCGGCCCTCCGCATCGGAAGCCGTGAGGTCGACCTCGGCACTGATGCCCCAGTCGTGATCGCCGTTGGGGTCGGCGAAGGTCTGCCGCACCCGCCACAGCGCGTGCTCCGCATCCTCCTCGATCATCAACAGCTTCGGACCGCGCGCATCGGGGCCCGTGCCCAGGTCGTCGTACTCGTCCCAGTACCGGTCCATCGCCTCGCCCCAGGCGTCGGCGTCCCACCCGGCGTCCCCGTCCAACGCGCCCAGCTCGTCGACGTGGTCGAGAGCCGCTAGCTCCACCCGGCGGAACATCGCGTTGCGGACCAGCACCCGGAAGGCGCGGGCGTTGGCCGTCACGGGCTTCACCTGATCGGCGCGTTCCTGGGCCTCCTCGGCCGTCATCTCCGCCGGATTCGCGAGCTGTTCCCACTCGTCGAGGAGGCTGGAGTCCACCTGACGCACCAGCTCGCCGAGCCAGGCGATCAGATCCTCCAGGTCCTCCGACTTGAGGTCGTCCGGCACGGTGTGGTCCAGCGCCTTGTAGGCGCTCGCCAGGTACCGCAGCACGATCCCCTCGGTGCGTGCCAACTCGTAGAACGACACGAATTCCGTGAAGGTGAGCGCCCGTTCGTACATGTCGCGGATGACCGACTTGGGCGACAGCGGGTGATCGCCCACCCACGGGTGACTGCGGCGGTACGTGTCATAGGCGTGGGACAGCAACTCGTCCAAGGGCTTGGGGTACGACACCTCCTGGAGCCGTTCCATCCGCTCCTCGTACTCCACCCCGTCGGCCTTCATCGCGGCCACGGCTTCGCCCCGTGCCTTGTTCTGCTGGGCGGCGAGGATCTGTCGCGGGTCGTCCAGGGTGGACTCCACCACCGAAACCATGTCCAGGCCGTACGAGGGGGACTCCGGGTCCAGCAACTCGAACGCGGCGAGCGCGAAGGTCGACAGGGGCTGGTTCAGCGCGAAGTCCTGCTGGAGATCCACGGTCAGCCGGACGATCCGGCCCTCCGCGTCCGGCTCGTCCAGTTTCTCCACGATGCCGCCGTCCAGGAGGGACCGGTAGATCGCAATGGCGCGGCGGATGTGTCGCAACTGCTGCCGACGCGGCTCGTGGTTGTCCTCCAGCAGGTGCCGCATGGCGTCGAAGGCGTTGCCGGGCCGGGCGATCACCGACAGGAGCATGGTGTGCGTGACCCGGAACCGGGACGTCAAGGGCTCCGGCTGCGAGGCGATCAGCTTCTCGAAGGTGCTCTCCGTCCAGCCGACGAAGCCCTCCGGGGCCTTCTTGCGCACCACCTTGCGGCGCTTCTTCGGGTCGTCCCCGGCCTTGGCCAGGGCCTTCTCGTTCTCGATCACGTGCTCCGGAGCCTGGGCCACCACGAAGCCGGCGGTGTCGAAGCCCGCCCGTCCCGCCCGTCCGGCGATCTGGTGGAACTCCCGCGCGCGCAGCGTGCGCACCCGGTTCCCGTCGTACTTGGTCAGAGCGGTGAAGAGCACGGTGCGGATGGGCACGTTCACCCCGACGCCCAGGGTGTCCGTGCCGCAGATCACCTTCAGGAGACCGGCCTGCGCCAGCTTCTCCACGAGCCGACGGTACTTCGGCAACATGCCCGCGTGGTGCACCCCGATGCCGTGCCGCACGTATCGCGAGAGGTTCCGACCGAACTTGGTGGTGAAGCGGAAGTTTCCGATCAGCTCGGCGATGCGGTCCTTCTCCTCACGGGAACACATGTTGATGCTCATCAACGCCTGCGCCCGCTCCACGGCCTGGGCCTGGGTGAAGTGCACGATGTAGACCGGTGCCTGCTTCGTCTCCAGCAGTTCCGTCAGGGTGTCCGTGAGCGGCGTCAACCGGTACTCGTACGACAGCGGGACGGGGCGCGTCGCCGACCGCACGACCGCGGTCTCCCGCCCCGTCCGCCGCGTCAGGTCCTCCTCGAACATCGACATGTCGCCGAGCGTCGCCGACATGAGGACGAACTGTGCCTGGGGGAGTTCCAGCAGGGGGATCTGCCAGGCCCAGCCGCGGTCCCCCTCCGCGTAGAAGTGGAACTCGTCCATGACCACTTGACCGACGTCGGCGTTCCTACCGTCCCGCAGCGCGATCGACGCGAGCACCTCGGCCGTGCAGCAGATCACCGGTGCGTCGGAGTTGACCGAGGCGTCACCGGTGAGCATCCCGACGTTCTCGGTGCCGAACAGCTTGCACAACTCGAAGAACTTCTCCGAGACGAGGGCCTTGATCGGCGCCGTGTAGAAGGTGACCTCGTTCCGTGCCAGGGCCGCGAAGTGCGCGCCCGCCGCGATCATGCTCTTGCCGGAGCCGGTCGGCGTCGACACGATCACGTTCGCCCCGGAGACGGCCTCGATCAGGGCCTCCTCCTGATGGGGGTAGAGCGTGAGACCGCGCGCCTTCGCCCACGACTCGAATGCTTCGTAGAGGGCGTCGGGGTCGGCGGACTGCGGCAGCTGAGCGATAAGGGTCACCCGCCTATCTTGCCTGGCTCCCGCTCCGATCGGGGAATCGGTCGACACCTCGAAGATCGCGAACGCTACGCTGATCCGCCGGCACGACATCACCGCAGGTCCAGCGGCCGTGTCGGGCACGGCACGGCACGGGGCAGGGGATGCGCCCGGGCAGCCGGACCGGGCCGGGGACGATCCGTACGCGAACAGCAACAGAAAAGGGGCGGGGAACCATGATGGGACCGGCGCACTCCCTCTCAGGAGCGGCAGCATGGTTGGGGGTGGGGGCCGCGGCGGCAGCGGCGGGGCACAGCATGCCCTGGCCGGTCCTGCTCACCGGCGCGCTGATCTGCGCGGGCGCCGCACTCGCGCCCGACCTGGACCACAAGGCCGCGACGATATCCCGGGCCTTCGGACCGGTGTCCCGCGCCCTGTGCGAGATCGTCGACAAGTTCTCCTACTCCGTGTACAAGGCCACCAGGAAACCCGGAGACCCGCGCCGGTCGGGTGGCCACCGCACCCTGACGCACACCTGGCTCTGGGCCGTCCTGATGGGCGCCGGCGCCTCGGCGCTGGCGTTCACCGGCGACCGGTGGGCCGTGCTCGCGATCCTGTTCGTGCACCTGGTCCTCGCGATCGAGGGCCTGCTGTGGCGGGCCACCCGTGGGCAGGGCAGCGACGTCCTCGTCTGGTTGTTGGCCGCGGCCGGCTCGTGGATACTCGCCGGCGTGCTGGATCAGCCCGGCAACGGCTCGGGCTGGCTGTTCACCGCCCCGGGCCAGGAGTACCTGTGGCTCGGGCTGCCGATCGTGCTCGGAGCCCTGGTGCACGACCTCGGAGACGCACTGACCGTCTCCGGCTGCCCCGTGCTGTGGCCCCTCCCGATCGCAGGGCGGCGCTGGTACCCGTTGGGTCCGCCGAGGTTCATGCGGTTCCGCGCGGGGAGTTGGGTCGAACTGAAGGTGCTGATGCCCGCGTTCATGCTCTGCGGCGGAGTGGGTGGGGCCTTCGCGCTGAACGTCCTGTGACTCCCAGTGCTCCAGGAACCGGGGCGGGCCCCCGCTGCCGCCTCGACGGGCGATCGCGTGGCACTCACCGGGCGGGGGGACGCGTGGCCCGTTCCAGCCCCAACAGGACCGAGGAGTAGGCCCGACCCGTCGCGTGGTGCATGCCCACCTCGCACATGCGGTTCGCCGACCAGTGTCCGTCGTACGAACGGGCCGCCACCGCCGCGGCTTCGCGTCGGGTGGCCGACTCCGTCAACTCCCGGTGCAACATCCCCCGGTCGCCCGCGAACGCACAGCACCCCGCGTCATCCGGTACCTCGACCTCGTCGGCGCAGGCATCGGCCACCGCGCGGAGCTGTCCCTCGTTCCCGAGGTGGCGCATCGAGCAGGTCGGGTGGAGCACCGCCGACTCCACGGTGCGGTGCACGGTGAGCCGCGGCAGCAGCTCCTCCGCCGCCCACGCGATCGAGTCGACGACGGTGAGTTCCCGGTGCCGCGCCCCGTTCTCGGGAGTCAGGTACGGGACCACTTCGTGAGCCAGGCCCAGCGTGCACGATGAGGCGTCCACCACCAGCGGAAGGCGGCCACCCCGGGTCCATCCCCAGGCGGCTTCCACGATGCGGTTCGCCATCAGTGCGTTCCCGGCGGCGTACCCCTTGGAGTGCCAGATGGTGGCGCAGCAGGTTCCCGACACGTCGCGCGGGATCCACACCGGCCTGCCCGCCCGGGCGGAGACCTCCACCAGGGCTCGGGGGAGGGAGGGCCCCTGCTGCCCCGGGGAGTTGCCGAAGATGCGGTTGACGCAGGCCGGGTAGTAGACGGCGACCGCACCGGCCCGCGGGGTGCGCGGCAACCTGCGCGGGGCGGCCCCGGGGACGGAGGGCAGCCACTCCGGAACGAGGTCGGGACGGACCGCGCTGCGCGCGGCCCGCGTCACCGCGAGGAGCAGACGATCACTGATGCGGTGGGCGGCCGAGACGGCCAGCCGTGTGGACGCCTCCACCGCCGCGAAGCGTCGTGCTGCGAACGCGGCCACCCGCTCCTCCCGCGCCGAATGCCGCTGGTGCCGGAAGTCCCTCATCAACGCGCCCGTGTCGATCCCGACCGGGCAGGCCAACGTGCAGGTGGAATCGCCCGCGCAGGTGTCGACGGCGGCGTAGCCGTAGGCGCGCAACAGCCCCTGCTCGACCGGTGAACCCGCGGGCTGGCGCATCATCTCGCGGCGCAGCACGATCCGTTGGCGGGGCGTGGTGGTGAGGTCCTGGCTGGGGCAGGTGGGCTCGCAGAAGCCGCACTCGATGCAGGGGTCGGCGACGGCTTCCACCTCGGGGATGGTCTTGAGGCCGCGGAGGTGGGCTCTCGGGTCGCGGTCCAGCACGATCCGCGGCGCCAGCACTCCCGTGGGGTCGATCAGCCGTTTGAGCCGCCACATCAACGCGGTCGCCCGGGGGCCCCACTCCCGTTCGAGGAAGGGGGCGATGTTGCGGCCGGTGGCGTGCTCGGCCTTGAGGGAGCCGTCGAAGCGTTCCACGGTGAGCCGACAGAAGTCGTCCATGAAGGCGGCGTAGCGGTCCACGTCGGCCGGGTCGCCGGCGTCGAACGCGAGGAGGAAGTGCAGGTTGCCGTGGGCGGCGTGCCCTGCGACCGCTGCGTCGAAGCCGTGCCGGTGCTGGAGCTCCAGCAATGCCTCGCACGCCTCGGCCAGGCGGGCCGGAGGCACCGCGAAGTCCTCGGTGATCAAGGTGGTCCCGGAGGGGCGCGAACCGCCGACCGCGGTGACGAACGCCTTGCGGGCCTTCCAGTAGCCGGAGACGGTTCCCGGATCGCGGGTGAACGCGTTGGTGATCGAGGCGACCGGCGCGACCAGGTCGAGCGCCTCCGTCACCCGTCGGGCCGCGGCCTCGTGCACGCGTCGGGCGGCGGCGTCGGGGGCCCGGAACTCGACCAGCAACGCGGTGGTCCCCTCGGGCAACCCGGCCCAGTCGGCGGGCACCCCGGCAACCCTGACGGACGCCCGGAGCGTGTTGCCGTCCATCAGCTCGACGGCCACGGCCCCCGCCTCGTTGAACGCGGGCACGGCAGCCGCGGCTGCCGGCAGGGAGGGGAAGAACAGCAGCGCGGCCGTCACGTACCGGTCCAGCGGCAGGGTGTCGAAGACGACCTCGGAGATGAACCCGAAGGTGCCCTCGGAGCCCACCATCAGACCCCGCATGATCTCCACCGGAGTGGAACCGTCGAGGAAGGCGTCGAGACGGTAGCCGTTGGTGTTCTTGATCTCGTACTTCGCCCGGATGCGGGCGACCAGCTCCGGGTCCGCCTCGATCTCCGCCTTGAGTTCCCGCAGCCCTCTGCACAGCTCGGGTTCCGCCCGGGCCAGGTGGGCGTCCGCCTCGGGATCGCCGGTGTCCACGACCGTGCCGGACGGGAGGACGAAGGTAAGGGAGGCGACCGTCCGGTAGGAGTTGCGGGCGGTGCCGGCGGTCATCCCGGAGGCGTTGTTGGCGACCACGCCCCCGATGGTGCAGGCGACGGCACTCGCGGGATCAGGCCCGAGGACCCGTCCGTACCGCGCGAGTGCGGCATTGGCGCGGACGACCGTGGTGCCGGGGCCGATGCGGGCCCGGACGCCGCCGTCGAGGACCTCGACGCCCGCCCAGTGCCTGCGCACGTCCACCAGGATGTCCTCGCCCTGCGCCTGCCCGTTGAGCGAGGTGCCCGCGGCACGGAAGACCACTTCCCGCCCCTTGCCCCGCGCGTAGGAGAGGACCGCGGAGACGTCGTCGAGGTCCTCCGCCACCACGACGGCCTGCGGGAGGAAGCGGTACGGACTCGCGTCGGAGGCGTAGGCGACCAGGTCGGAGACCCCGGTGAGCACCTTGTCCGCACCGAGGAGGGAGACGAGTTCACTGCGCAACGGCTCCGGTGTGCCCCCCGCCCGGTCGACGCCGACCCGATCGGGAGCGGGCTCGTCCGGGCGGGAAGCGGGCTGCAGGGCGCCCGGGTCCGGTTCCAGCAGGGGCATGGCTCCTCCTCGTCCTGGGGTGCGCTTCGTGCCGCGGCGCCCGGCTGCCGTTCGTCACCGGCTGCCCGGCCGTCTCCGCCCCGGCTCCGTCAGGCCCGGCGGTCCGGGGCGGGGGTGCCCTGTCCGGGCGGGAGAACGGGACCGTCGATCAGGGTGGCCAGCAGCAGCCCGAGGGTCTCGCGCTGGTCGCCGTCGAGCGGGGCGAGGATGTCCTCGGCTGCGGCCCGCCGCACGGAGCGCAGGACCTCCAGGGTCCGGCGTCCGGCGTCGGTGAGTTCGATCCGGATGACCCGTCGATTCGTCGGATCGGGTGCTCGCCGCACCCGATCGGCGGCTTCGAGGCCGTCGACCAGGGTGGTGACGGCCCGCGGCACCACCTCCAGACGTTCCGCGAGGTCCGTCATGCGGGGCGGTGAGTCGTAGAGCGCGAGGGTCCTGAGGAGACGGGACTGGGCAGGGGTGACGCCGAGCCCCCGTGCCTCCAGATGACGCTTCTGAATGCGGTGCACGCGACGGGTGAACCGCAGCAACTGCTCGGCGAGGACGCCGTCCGGGTCCGGGGTGCTCATGGCCGAATCCTAGCGGGCGGAGGTTATAGTGAATATAGGTAACTATGAGCTATGCTCCTCGTGGAGTCGGGTCGCCCCACCTGTCCGCGCCAAGGGCGCGGCATACGGGGGACGGTGCCGCGCCTCCGCTCGCTCGTGAGTCCGTAGGAGTTCCATGCGCGCCGGATCGATGCCTTCGACGTCCCTGTCACCGGAGGTGGAAACGTCGCCCTCTCCGCCATGGAGATCTGGGCAACTGCTCCGCATCATGCAACTGTTCCGTCCGTACCGAGGCAGGCTCGCACTCGTTGCCCTGCTGGTCTGCGGCGCTTCCCTGATCTCGGTGTTCACCCCCTTCCTCCTCAAGGCGGTCATCGACACCGCGATCCCGGAGGGCCGTACCGGACTCCTGGGGCTGTTGGCGCTGGGCATGATCGTCGGTTCCGTGGCGACGAGCGTGTTGGGCGTGTGGCAAACCCAGATATCCACCACCGTCGGCCAGCGCGTCATGCACGATCTGCGGACGGCCGTGTACGCCCGCCTCCAGCGCATGTCCCTGGCGTTCTTCACCCGTACGAGGACCGGTGAGGTGCAGTCCCGCATCGCCCATGACATCGGCGGGATGCAGGCGACGGTCACGTCCACCGTGACCTCGCTGGTCTCCCACTTCACCTCGGTCGTGGCCACGCTGGTGGCGATGCTGGTGCTGGACTGGCGGCTCACCGCGGTGTCCGTGCTCCTGCTGCCGGTGTTCGTCTGGCTCAGTCGTCGTGTGGGGCGAGAGCGCAAACGGATCACCGCGCAGCGCCAGAAGCAGATGGCTGCCATGGCGGCCACGGTGACGGAGTCGTTGTCCGTCAGTGGCATCCTCCTGGGGCGCACCCTCGGGCGATCCGAGTCCCTGACCCGTGCCTTCGCCGTGGAGTCCGAGCGGCTGATCGACCTCGAAGTGCGCTCCAGCACGGCCGGACGGTGGCGGATGGCCGTCATCTCCATCGTCATGTCCGCCATGCCCGCGGTCCTCTACTGGTCGGCAGGCATGGCCTTCGCGTTCGGTGGGCCAGCCGTTTCCCTCGGCACCCTCGTCGCCTTCGTCTCGCTCCAGCAGGGGCTCTTCAGGCCCGCGGTCGGCCTGTTGTCCACCGGCGTGGACGTCCAGGCCTCACTCGCTCTGTTCCAGCGCATATTCGAGTACCTGGATCTACCCGTCGACATCGCCGAACCGGTGAATCCCGTTCGTCCAGGAGGGATCAAGGGTGACATCGCCTTCGAGGAGGTCGAGTTCCGGTACGACAGCCAGGGCGCATACGCCCTGCGAGGAATCGACATCATGCTCCCCGCGGGCGGCAGCCTCGCCGTCGTGGGAGCAACCGGCTCGGGGAAGTCGACCCTGGGTCACCTCGTCCCGCGCCTGTACGACGTCACGGCGGGTCGCGTGACCGTCGACGGGATCGACGTACGCGACTTGGACTTCGACACCCTTGCGGATGCCGTTGGCGTGGTGGCCCAAGAGACCTATCTGTTCCACGCGACCGTCGCAGAGAACCTGCGCTTCGCCCGCCCCGAGGCCACCGATGAGGACATCACGGCAGCCGCCCGTACCGCCCAGATACACGACCACATAGCTGCGCTTCCCGATGGCTACGACACGGTGGTCGGTGAGCGGGGCCACCGATTCTCCGGAGGGGAGAAGCAACGCCTCGCCATCGCCCGCACCATCCTCCGGGACCCACCGATCCTCCTGCTGGACGAGGCGACCAGCGCACTCGACACCCGGACGGAGGCGGCGGTGCAAGAAGCGCTCGACGCCCTGTCCGAGGGTCGCACCACCATCACCATTGCGCACCGGCTGTCCACCGTTCGAAACGCCGACCACATCGTGCTCCTGGAAGCCGGAAGGATCGTCGAGCGCGGCACGCATGAGGAACTGCTGGCCTTGGGCGGACGTTACGCCGCCCTGGTGCAACGGGATGCCGAACTGGAGACGACAGGGTGAATACCTACGGGATTCAGCGGCTTTGCCGGGTTAGCGTGCCGCCATGCAGACCAAGACCCCGCAACGTCGCTCCATCCGCCTGACCCGCCGGGGCCGGATTGCTCTGGTGGCCACCACCGCGGCGGTGATCGGTTCGGTGGTCGCCCTTCCCGTGGTTCTCTCGGGAGAGCAAGTCGAGGAGCCCACCTCTCTGACCATCCCGGTGGGCTGGCGCGCGGAACAGGTGTACACCGCCGTCGACAAGGTTCTGGCCCTTCGGAACGGCACCACGAAGAAGGAGCTGCCCGCCATGAAGCTGCCGCTCCCCGCCGAGGCGAAGGGGAACCCCGAAGGCTACCTCTTCCCCGCGACCTACCAGACCACGGAGGATTCCACTCCACGCTCGCTCCTGAGCCAGATGGTGGACGCGGCCAACAAGGAGCTGCGCGCCGTTCCTCTCGCCGCAGGCGCCAACTCGGCGCAGCAGAACGGTTATCGCACGGTCACCATTGCGAGCATCGTGCAAGCCGAATCCGGTGGAACGGCGGACATGGGAAAGGTGGCCAGAGTCATCCACAACCGCATGCAGCAGGAAATGCCCCTCCAACTGGACTCCACGATCGACTACGTCCGCGGCCGGAACACCGGACAGACGGAGAACCACAACGCGCCGCTCGACAACCCCTACAACACCTATGCGCGCCCCGGACTGCCACCCACTCCCATCTCCAGTCCCAGCAAGGAGGCGATGCGTGCGGCGATCGCGCCGACCCCGGGGGACTGGCTGTACTTCGTCACGGTGAAGAGCGGCGACACCCGCTTCACCGCGGAGTACCAGGAACACCAGCGCAATGTGGCCGAGTTGAAGGAGAATCGCCAACGGTCTGCTGCCTCGGCTTCACCCTGAGGTGCCGATCGACCTCGTGACTACACGCTCGTCAGTTCCCCCGACAGCAATCGGTGGATGTCGCGCACGGCCGCCCGCCCCGCCCGGTTGGCTCCGATGGTGCTCGCTGACGGCCCGTACCCCACCAGGTGGACCCTCGGATCCGCCGCAGTCCGGGTCCCCACCATACGAATGCCGCCACCCGGGTGCCTGAGCTTCAACGGCGCCAGGTGGTCGATCACCGCACGGAAGCCGGTGGCCCAGAGGATGACATCGACCTCCACTTTTCGGCCGTCCTGCCAGACAACTCCCCGTGGTGTGATCCGATCGAACATCGGCAACCGGTCCAGGACCCCGCTGGCACGTGCGGCCTTCACGGCATCGGTGAGGGGGAGGCCGGTCACCGACACGACGCTCCGGGGCGGCAAGCCGGCACGCACCCGCTCCTCCACCAATGCCACCGCGGACCGCCCCGCCTCCGCATCGAACGGTTCCTCCACGAACACCGGAGGCCGCCGCGTCACCCAGTGCGTCGCGGCAGCGTACGGAGCCAACTCCATCAGGTGTTGAGTTCCCGAAGCCCCGCCCCCCACCACGAGGATGCGCAGTCCCGTGAACTCGGCCGGCCCGCGGTACTGCGCCGTGTGCAGTTGGCGGCCCTGGAAGGAGTCCTGCCCGGGGTACCGCGGCCAGAAGGGCCGGTCCCATGTGCCCGTGGCATTGATCAGCGCACGGCTCGCCCAGCGACCCGCTGAGGTCTCGATCAGGAGCCGTCCCTCCTCGCCGTCCCGCACTGCCTCCACGGCGACAGGTCGCCGCACCCCCAGTGCGAAGGCGCGCTCGTAAGCAGCGAAGTACTCCCCGATCACCTCCGAGGAGGGGCGGTCCGAGGCGGCGCCGGTCAGCTCCATGCCGGGAAGCGCGTGCATGCCGTGGACCTTGCCGTAGGTCAGAGTGGGCCAGCGGAACTGCCAGGCCCCACCAGGCCGCGGCGAGCGATCGAGAACCACGAAACCGCGATCCGGGACGAGTCCCGTACGCCGCAGGTGATAGGCGGCGGACAAGCCGGCCTGTCCGGCTCCGACGACCACCACGTCCACGGGAGAGGGCGTCGTGTCCGGAGTGCTTCCGAGGTTCCCCATGTCGTTCACGCTTCTACTAACCAGGGGCGTGAGGAGAATCTTCCCCGCTCGCCCGCTCCCGCAGCGGTGAGGGGCGGCAACCGTCCGGATCGGAGCGGCGTCGGAGCGTTCGTCGTGCCGTGTGCGCCAGGATGATGCCATGCCCGACACCTTTGCCACCCATGTCCTCGACGTCGCCACCGGGACCCGGGAGACGGTCGTGGACCTCACGGACGACTGCGCGGCCTTCCTCACGGCCGTCGCCCCGGGCCGAAGCGGTCTGCTCAACGTGTTCGTCCCGCACGCCACGGCAGGGGTCGCCGTGCTGGAGACCGGCTCCGGCAGCGACGACGACCTCCTGGCCGCACTGCACCAACTGCTGCCGTCGGACGATCGCTGGCAGCACCGCCACGGCACCCCCGGGCACGGCCGGGACCACGTCCTCCCGGCCCTGGTGGCTCCGCATGCGACCCTCCCCGTCGTTTCCGGACGCCTTGCACTCGGGACCTGGCAGTCTGTGTGTCTGGTGGACACCAATATCGATAATGTCAACCGTCAAGTCCGGTTGTCGTTCCTGGGTGGCGGCGGCGAGGCATGACTGTCCGGGCCACGTCCGGCCGCACCAACTGTCAGGGGTCGTGGTGCGGTCCCAATCCGCCCGTTGGCATCGCCCGGCTGACGCCGGCCTGTCTCGGCGGACGCCTGAGATCGACGTGGCGATGGAGGCTGCGTCGAGAGCCGTGCACAGGTCGGTCGTGAGCGGAGTGACGCGCAGCGCCTGGCGGCCCTGCCAGTGAAGCGTGAAGTCGCCTGTCCGGGACCAGGTGACCGTCAACTGATCACCGCGCATGCGGCAGCGAGTGGTCCGGCCGGGAGCAGGGGCCGGCCGACAGCCCCCGCGCCGCGACCGCGAATCGGGCCTCTACGACGCGCCCGGCCACGCTCAGTGGTACCGCGGGCGGTACTGCTCGGCTGCTGCCCACAGGCAGCCGGCGCCCGCGCAGGCCCGCCGGTTCCGGGCTGGAACGGTCTGCGCGGGTGTCAGACGGGCAGCGCGTGCAGTTTCTTACCGTGTAGCGCGAAGACGCGCTTCCCGTCCGTGGCCACCAGCCACGCGTGATGGTCACCGGTCTTGTCGTTGAACGTCCATCGCACGGCACCGGTCTTCGCGTCTACGGCTATCACGCCGCCCCGCTGGTCCAGGTCTGTGGCCGCGTACAGGACGTCGCCCACCTTCACGTACTGCCGCGGCACCGTGAGATTCGCGTCGGCGAGCGCCGTCGACTGCCAGATCTCCTTGCCCGTACGGGGGTCGAGGGCGCGCATCGTGCGGTCGCCGTCGACGATGTAGAGCACGTCGTCCAGGACGGCCGGCTCCTTGAAAGCGACGTAGCTCTCGGCGGTCTCCACCGACCACTTCGCCGAGCCGTCGGCCAGGCCGAAAGCCAGAAGCTTCGGACCCTGCGGAACGATCACCAGATCCTTGTACACGGCGAAGAAGCCGTAGTTGGTCTTGGCGGTTTTGCGCGTCCACACCTGCTTGCCGGTGGCGGTGTCGCGCACCGTCAGGTTCTTCTTGAAGTCGGTGTACACGAGGCGGCCACCCTCGGCATGGGCGTGGATACCGTTCTGCTCGGTGCCGAAGTCGCGCTGTTCCTTCCACGCCACTCTGCCCGTGCTGCTGTTCAGCGCGGCGATGACGTTGGTCTTGGACGAGCCGTCGGCTTCCTGGACCTCGGCGATGACGTAGACCTGATCGCCGTCCACCGCGATCGGTCTCGGCTGCCGGTACTCCTTGCCCAGGTGGCTGCGCCAGGTCTGCTTGCCCGAGGCCGGGTCGTAGCCGGTGACGGTGCCGTCGTATGCTGCGCTGGCCAGGTACAGCGTGCCGCTGCCGAGCAGCATCGGTGCCCCGGGGGTCGCGCCGTCCTCCAGTGACCACTGCTCCTTGCCCGACGCCGCGTCCAGTGCGACCAGTGGAGCACCGCTGGCGATCACCACACCGCCGGCGGCCACGAGCTCGTCGTTGTCGCCGTAGGTCTGGGCGGATGTCGTCTTCGTCCACAGCGGCTCGGGAGCCTGGCCGTCCTTAGCGGCGCCGCCCCCGGCCGGCTTGTCCTCGCCGACCGGCTCGGACCCCCCGGATCCGCCGGCATCGGAGCCGTTCTCGCGACAACCGGCCACACCCGCGGTCAGTACGGCCAGCGTGAGACCGCCGCCGGCCAGCCGTAGTGCACGCCGCCGGGAGAACCTGCCACCCGGCATGCCGTCTCGTCGCATGGTCATGTCGCCGTACCTCCGTGGAGTCGTCAGATCAGAGCAGAAAGGTGCATGGTCGGCGCCGCACGGACGTGCGACCCCGAGGTCAGGAACGCTATCCGCCACTGCACCGCAAAGGGGACGGCCGGGTCCCAACCGCGACAGCTTCGTGAACCAATCAGGACACCACACGGGAATCACTCGTCGTCAGCGGGACCGGCCCGCGCATGCCGAGGCCGAAGTACAGTCGGGGTTGTCCTCGCGGACGTTGGTGGACACCAACGTCGACACCCCCCGGCGCCGGGTGCGGCTGAGCTTCCTCAGCTGATCGAGCTGAACAAGATCATCCTGGGACCGGCCCTCCTCTCTCCGTACTCCGCGCGTTCGAAACGGAGAGAGCGTGCGCGGTACGGAACGGAGCGTGGTCGAACGACCTTACGGCGGCTGCGGTATGGCAGCCCACGGCACCCTCACCGAGCCCGGGCGGTGAGGCCCCGGCCGCGTACCCGGATGCCCAGGTCGGCGGCCGTGGCGTCCTGGGCCTGGATGGCGAAGACCCGTCGGACGACCGCCTCGGCAGATGCCTCACGCGTTCCGTCGGCCAGGGCCTGCGCACAGGCCCGCAGCCTGCGGACGCTCCCGTGGTCAGGCGTCGGGCCCTGCCTCTCGGCCGGTGCGGTCAGGAGACGGCCCGGTCGAGGACGCGGGCGAGTTCGGCGGGTGCGGACAGCATCGGCCAGTGCCCGGTGGGCAGGTCGAAGCGCCGCCACGGCGGCTGGTTCAGGTAGGCCAGCATCGGTACCCCGGCATCCAGCAGCCCCGTGAAGTCATGGCACGCCACCAAGACGCGGTCCACACCGGGACCGGGTTCGGCCGCGTCGGCGAGGCGCTGGGTGTAGGTGCCGAACGGCTGAGGGGTGGCACCCGTGCGCAGGGCGTCCAACTGGCCCTCATCGAGCCCGTCGAGACTGCTGGACAGGCCCAGGACCTCGAACGGCGGCATCGGCAGCCGCCACCCGTCGCCGGACGCGTCGACCTGCCGGCGCAACTGGTCGGCTGCCTGCGGCGGCATGAGGTCGAGCATGCACATGCCCGCGGTAAATGGGGCGCTGTCCACATAGACCACGCGCTCCAGCCGGTCACCGAGACGTCCTGCCGCCCCGGTCACCGGAGCGCCCGCGTAGCTGTGGGCGACCAGCGTGACCTCGCGCAGATCGTTCCGCTCGACGCATCCCGTGATGTCCGCGATGTGTGTGTCCAGGTCCGTCCCGGGTCCGCCCCGGTCCGCGTGTTCGGCCAGGCCGGTCAGTGTCAGCGGCAGCGCCGTGTGGCCGCGCTCCCGCAGAGCGCGGGCGGTGTCCTCCCAGGCCCACGCGCCGAGCCAGGCGCCGGGAACGAGTACGAAGGTGGCCATGTGATCTCCCAGAAGTAGGTGCTGCCGGGAGCGTAGAGTCGATACAGGACAGAATCCGCCCTGAAATGCCGAGTGATCCGTGTCGCATCCCCTCACCCGCGTGCTGACCCTGCTGGAACTGCTCCAGTCCCATGCCCGGCTCACCGGAGCGGAGCTGGCAGACCGCCTGCACACCGACGTCCGCACCGTGCGCCGCTACACGGCCCACCTACGCGACGTGGGCATCCCCGTGGAGGCCGAACGCGGCCGCCACGGCGGCTACCGACTGGCCCGCGGCTACCGGATGCCACCGCTGGTCCTCACCAACGACGAGGCCCTCGCCGTCGTTCTCGGCCTGCTCGCGGCGGAACGTCTGGGCATGGGCACCGCCGCGCCGGCCAGTGCCGGTGCCTTGGCCAAGGTCGAGCGGGTGCTTCCGCACGCCTTGCGCGAACCGCTCGCCGCCATGCGGGAGACCCTGTCGTTCACCGCCAACGCCGTGACCGGCCAGGCACCCGGCACCGGCGTCCTCCTGGCACTGGCCCAGGCGTCCCGGGCCCGCACGACCGTCGGTATCAGCCACCACTCCTGGCGCCAGGAACACACCGAACGCGACATCGACCCCTACGGCGTGGTCTTCCACACCGGCCGCTGGTACGTCGTCGGCCACGACCACCTCCGCGACAGCCTGCGGACCTTCCGCATCGACCGCATCGCCTCCGTCACCGCCCGAGCCGACAGCTTCACCGCACCCGACGGCTTCGACCCCGTCGCCCACCTCACCTCGACCCTCGCCCAGGGGACATACCGCTGGCAGGTCGAGGTGACGATCCATGGCCCCCTCGATGAGGTCGCTCGCCGGCTACCTCGCTCAGCGGTGACCCTCACCGCCCGGCCCACCGGCGTCCTGATGCACGCACGGGCAGAACGGCTGGAGGGCATGGCCCGTGTGCTCGCCTCCCTGGAATGGCCCTTCACCGTCCACCAACCCGACGCACTACGGCAGGCGCTCATGGACCTGGCCGCCCAACTCGTCGCAGCCGCCCAGCGGAAGCCGGAAGAACCACCGCAGTAGACGCCGGATCCACCGCGGCAGAGCCCCTACCGTGATCACCGCGACCTGCGGGCGGGCCGTTCCGGACGCCGAGGGGAGGCGCACGCATCTGCTGCGGGGGACGGGCACACGTGCCCGCGCTGCGCGGTGAAGCGGCGTCACCGCGTCGAAGGTGACCCGGGCCTCCGGGGGCGTGCAGGCGCCGAGCGGCGTACCGGGGCCTCATGGACCAGGCGTTCCGGCCGTCCACGTAGGCACTGCCCGGCCTGCGGTCGGAGGTGTCGCTACACCGGCCAGGTCGGGGTGGACTTCCCCGAGCCCTTCGGTTGTGCGACTTGTTCGGAGAATCCGTTCGAGTGTTGATCGTGCGTCCGATTCGAGGGTCTCGGGGGTCCTGGGTGATTTCTCCGCGAAGAGGGGAGTTGTGCGGCGAAAATATGTGCTAGGAAACGCTGCTAATACCCGTGTGGGTGACTTCATCTCGCTGCCTCGTTCGAGTTTCTGCCCTGTGCTGTAGGGGTGGTGGACGAAGGGGATGCTGTGGTGTGGATGAGGAGTGGGTGGGGTGGCTCGGGAATGTCCGACCCGGTCCGACCAGGGTGTTCGTTGAGGGATGTGGGTGGCGGGCGGGTGGGGTGGAGTCGGTGGTGTTCCCGGGGAGGGGTGGTGATATGCCGCCCATCGGGCGGACGAATTCCTTCCCGCTGGCGTGATGTGCGCCCTTCGTGGCGCGCTCTGCGCTGGTGGGCGCCCGTAGTCCCCGAAAGGACACCGCGCGCTCATTGCTTCTCGTATTGCCTGTCGGGCCTACTTTGTTACGTTCATGTGAACGGGCATATTTTCGCCGGCGGTTCTCGCCGTTGAGGGGGACGTGCATGACGAGTCAGACCATGGGAGCCGACCTCGACGATGCATTCGGTCGGGGAGCACAGGGAGCTGCGGGGACGGGCGGGCGTTCGGGCCCGACGACCGGAGTCGACCTCGAAGGCGTTCTCGGCGAGGTGTTGCAGGAGACGGGCACGAGCGCGCGGTGGACGTCCCGTACCGACGAGATGTGGTGCCGTCTGACGCCCGACTCGGGGACGCGACGCCAGCAGGGCTGGAAGCTACACGTGTCAGCAACGGCTGCCTCCGCGCCGGAGGTGCTGGTGAAATCCCTGGGCGTGTTGCTGCGGGACGAGTCGGCGTTCAAGTTCGCCCGCTCGCTGGAACAGGTGAGCGCCCTCAACTCCCGAGCCACACCACGGGGGAGTTCGGGCAAGTTCATCACCGTGTACCCGTGCTCCGACGCCGACGCGGCCCGTCTCGCACAGGAGTTGCACCGGGCCACGGCGGGGTTGGCCGGTCCGCGGATCCTGTCGGACCAGCCGTACGCCGCGCACAGCCTGGTGCACTACCGCTACGGAGCCTTCGTCGGTCGGCGCCGGTTGTCGGACGACGGCCTGTTGGTGTGGTACATCGAGGACCCCGAGGGCAACCCCGTGGAGGACAAGCGCTCCGGGCAGTACGACCCGCCCCCCTGGGCGGTCAGCCCCTTCCCCGCGTCGGTACCGGTTCCGCCGCGCGCCGAGCGGACGGCGAGCGAACCGGTGCTGCTCGGCGGCCGCTTCTCGGTGCGGGAGGCGATCCGGCACACCAACAAGGGCGGCGTCTACCGGGGAACGGACGTCACCACCGGCGCCCCCGTGGTGATCAAGGAGGCCAGGCCGCACGTGGAGGCCGACCGGTCCGGCAGCGATGTCCGCGACTGGCTGCGGGCCGAGGCCCGGACGCTGGAGAAGCTCAAGGGCACCGGGTTGGCGCCGGAGGGTCTGGCGACCTTCGAGCACGGGGGCCACCTGTTCCTGGCCCAGGAGGAAGTGCCGGGCGTGCCCCTGCGCACCTGGGTGGCCGAGCGCTTCCGCGACGCGGGACACGGGCAGTACCGCGTCGAGGCGCTGGCCCAGGTCGGGCGGCTCGTGGACCTGGTGGCGGCGGCCCACGCCCACGGCTGCGTGCTGCGGGACCTCACCCCCGCCAACGTCATGGTCCGCCCGGACGGCGAACTACGCCTCATCGACCTGGAACTCGCCGTCCTGGAAGACGACCTCCCGCTGCCGACCCGGGTGGGCACCCCCGGCTTCAGCCCCCCCGAACGCCTGGCCGACGCGCCCGTCTCTCCCACCGGGGACTACTACAGCCTCGGTGCCACCATCTGCTTCGTCCTCCTCGGCAGAGTGCCGAACCTGCTCTCCGAGGAACCGGCCGACCGGCCCGCGGAACAGCGGCTCGCCGCCTGGCTGGCCGCCTGCACCGACCCGTTCCCCCTGCCGGAGGGCCTCTCGGAGACCATCCTCGGACTGATGAAGGACGAGCCCGTCGAGCGTTGGGATCCGGCCGGCGCGCGCGAGGCCCTCGACCGGGCGCAGGAGGCGGCGAACCCCGTGCGCACTGCCTCCGGGCAGGACCGGAGCGAGGAGTCGCACGAGGTGATCCAGGCTGCGGTGGCCGGGATCGTGGACCACCTCGTCGACTCGATCACCCCGCAGGACGACCGGCGGCTGTGGCCGGTGTCCACCACCGCGGGGGAGACCGACCCCTGCACCGTGCAGCAGGGCGCGGCCGGTGTCCTGGCGGTCCTGACGAGGTACTTCGAACTCACCGGCGACCCGCGCCTGCCGGCGCTGATCTCCACCGCAGGGCACTGGATCGCGGCCCGGACCGGTACCCGCTCCGTGCGTTCCGGACTGCACTTCGGCGGCCGTGGGACGGCTTGGGCCCTGTACGAGGCCGGGCGCGCCGTCGACGACCGCACCTTGACGGACCACGCGGTGGCCGTCGCCCTGGCCCCGCAGGATCCGACGCTCCACCACGACATCACCCACGGCTGGGCGGGCAGCGGACTGGCTGCCGCCCATCTGTGGCACCGCACCGGTGACGCGCGGTTCGCCGAGGCGGTCGTCGAGGCGGCCGACCGATTGACCACCGCCGTGCGGCGGGATCCCACCGGGGTGAGCTGGCCGGTGCCCGCAGAAGCGGCCTCCGCCGAGCCGGGCAAACGCTATCTCGGCTTCGCGCACGGAGCGTCGGGCATCGGCTGCTTCCTCCTCACCGCCGCGGACGTCTCCCGCCGTCGGGAACACCTGGACCTCGCCACCGCGGTGGGCGAGCGCCTGGTGGCCGATGCCGTGACGATCGGCGGGGCCGTCCAGTGGCCGGCCCAGAGCGCGGACGTGCCCACCGCCCCGTACTGGTGTCACGGGTCCGCGGGCATCGGGTCCTTCCTGTCCCGGCTGTGGCGGGTCACCGGCGACGAGCGGTTCGGGGACCTCGCCCGCGGTGCCGCGCGCGCCGTCGTGGAGCGTGCCTCCCGTGCCCCCCTCACCCAGTGCCACGGGCTCGCCGGCAACGGAGACTTCCTCCTCGACCTGGCCGAGGCCACGGGGGACACCGCCCACCGTGCGCACGCCGCCGACCTGGCCCGCCTCATCGTCTCCGAACGGGCCCACCGCAACGGGCACGTCGTCTTCCCCAACGAGTACGGGGACGTCTCGACGGGCTGGAGCGACGGCTCCGCGGGAATCCTGGCGTTCCTCCTGCGGGTACGCCACACCGACCCCCGGCACTGGATGGTCCAGCAGCCGGGTTGAGCGGCAGGGAACCTGTCGCCACCTCACTGGAGAAGGAGAATGTCATGGAGAACCAGGCCCTCGAACTGCTGGCCCGCCTGCACGCCCTTCCGGAGACCGACCCCGTCGGCGTCGACGGAGCCCCGTTCGCCGCGACGTGTGAGTGCGTCGGACTGCTGACCCTCCTCAACACCATCTGCATCGGCATCAGCTGCGCCTAGCAGAGACGGCCCTCCGGTCGGTGGCCGCCCCCGGGCAGCCGCCGACCGGAGCGGTCGGATTCCCCGCGCGCCCCCCGCCATCGCACCCCGCAGACGAGGATCACGACATGCAGCCGCACACCGGCGACCCCACCCCGCCCCGTGCAGCCCGTCCGACGTCCGCTCCGCAGAACCCGCACCCTACGCACGCCGTTCCCGGGACGGAACGCGCCATCAGCACCCGCGGGCTGGCCAAGTCCTACACGGGACCGGTGGGCACCACCCACGCCGTCCGCGGCCTCGACCTGGACGTGCTGCAAGGCGAGACCTTCGCCTTCCTCGGCCCCAACGGTGCCGGCAAGTCCACCACCATCGCCCTGCTCTGCGCCTTGGCCCGCCCCACCGCCGGACAGGCCGTCGTGGCGGGCGTCGACGTGCTCACCCACCCGGAGCGGGTACGGCGACGGGTCGGCATGGTCTTCCAACACAGCGCCCTGGACCCTGATCTGACGGTCGAGCAGAACCTGCACATCCACGCACGCCTCCACGGCATGCGCCGCCGCCGGGTCCGGCCGCGCGCCGCCGAGCTGCTCGACGTGGTCGGGCTGGGCGACCGCGGCCGTGCTCCCGTGCGGACCCTGTCCGGTGGCATGCGGCGTCGCCTGGAACTCGCGCGGGGCCTGCTGCACGCACCGCGGGTGCTCTTCCTCGACGAGCCGACCACCGGGCTCGACCCCCATGCCCGGGCCCAGATCTGGGAACACCTGCGCTCGCTGAGCGACCGGCACGGCAGCACCCCCTTCGTGACCACCCACTACCTGGAGGAGGCGGAGAACTGCGACCGCCTCGCCATCATCGACGCCGGCCGCATCGTGGCCCACGGCACGCCCGCGGTGCTGAAGGCCGCCATCGGCGACGACCGGGTGACGCTGCGCACCAGTGACGACGCCACGGCGGGCAAGGTCGTCCGCCGGATCACCCCCCAGAACACCACCGTCGCCGTGGACCCCGAGGGGGTGGGCCTGCGCATGCCCGACGGAAGCGCCTGGATCCCCCGGCTGTGTGCGGCACTGGAGGCCCACGGCATCGCCGTGCACGCTGCCTCCGCCACCCCGCCGACGCTGGACGACGTCTTCTTCCACCACACGGGCCGCAGCATCCACACCGTCGCCCGCCCCCGCCCCGTACCGAACTCCGGATCCTGAGAGGGCCCATGACCACCCCGCCCTCCCGGACCCCGGGCGCCGTCTCCCCCGAACCGGCCACCGCCGCTCCGCGCGGACCGGCGCGCGCCCCGCTGATCCGGGTGCGCCGTGAATTGCGTGCCGTGCACGCCCTGCTCCACCGCGATCTGCTGCGCCTGTCGGCCCAGCCCACCCACACCGCCCTGATGCTGATCCAGCCGGTGCTCTACCTCTTCATCCTGGGCGGGGGGCTGGCCGCGCTGATCCCCCACTCCTCGCTGGGCGTCGGCTACCAGACCTTCCTCTTCCCCGGCATCCTGATGATGACCGTTCAGGCGCCGGCCATCATGGTCGGCATCCGCCTGATCACCGACCGGCAGAGCGGCTATCTGCGGGAACTCCTGATGGCCCCGGTCAACCGGTCCACCCTGCTGCTGGGGAGTTGTGCCGGCGGTACCGCCGTCTCCACGATCCAGGGTGCCGTCCTGCTCGCTCTGTCCGGCGCGGTGGGCCTGCCCTACGACCCCCTCCTGCTGGTCCTGCTCCTCGCCGGCATGGTGATGACCTCCTTCACCATCACCGCCCTGTCCCTGGCACTGGCCGTGGGCCTCGATCGCCCCGAGGTGTTCCACACGCTGCTCGGGCTGGTGATGATGCCGCTGCTCTTCCTCTCCGGCGGCTTCTTCCCGCTCCAGTCCCTGCCGGGCTGGGCCAACGCACTGGCCGTCGCCAACCCCTTGGCCCACGGAGTGGAGTTGCTGCGCGGCTGCATCGAGCTGAGGGCACCGGACCGGGCCGGCGCGGGCATGGAGTGGTTCGGGCGGCAGCCCTCCCTCCTCGTCGAGGGCGCCCTCCTCCTGGCCGTCGGTGCGACCGCCCTGCTCTGGGCCGCCCGCCGCTTCAGCCGTCCGGCATGACCACCGGCGCTCGGGTCCCGGCCCGGCCGGGCGTTCGACCCGAGCGCCGGCAGGGTCCCGGCCCGGGCTCCTCCCGCCCCGCGCGATCAGCCTCGGGCCGATCTCCGGTCCGGTGGCGCTGACCGGGGTCTCGCCCGCCCGTGCGGTCCTGCGCCTGCGGAGGGCGTCCGAGGCCGACCTGATCGCGTCGTGCGTTCCCCCGTCCTTCGGGTGGCTCACCTCGCGCACCTCGTGCGCCCCCTGGCGCACGCCCCGGCGCAGAGGCAGCGGGATGCAACGGTCGAACTAGGTGGCGCAGAAGGGCAGTTGTGGATCACTCATCACTACTGCGTAGACGCGGCTCCGTCGTGATGCTCCTACTGGGGCTGTCAGCTGGACGGGGGAGCGTCCCGGCCGCGGCGCCGGTACGCCTCGGAGTTGTTGGTTCCGGGGGGCCCGGGAACGTCCGTCGGCGCAGGTCACCGAGCATGTCCCCGTTGTCCAAAGGCTGTTGGGCGGACACTCATCGGAAGATCCAGTTCCAAACCTTGAACACAAATTGCACACACCCCCTCTCCATACCGGCGCCGATGGTCTAGATTGACCGTGCTTCAGCTGCTCGGGAGCGAAACGAACGATGAACGATCTCTAGTCCGGCGTGACGAACAGCCAGCATTCGCCGCCCCCGCACCGCGGGGGGCGAGCGATCACGGAGCCCGAGGGGGGCCCTGGACGCGGGGAGCGTCCGAGGTCGAACGGGTTCTGCACACGGTGAAGGTTCAGCAGGGCACACCCGTGTCCGCTGCCGCCGGGGTGGGCTGTTCGCACGGCAGGGACCTCGTCGGAAAGGCATGCGCGGGAGACCGAGGTCTTCCGGGAGGAACAGCGCGGCGCGGGAGGCGGGGGCCTCTCGAAGGAACAGTGTAAGGCGCACACGTCGAACCGCTGGGAACCTGGGGGGTTCTGTGGAGCAGGGGGGATTAGCCAACCCGTTGCCGTCGGCACACGGGCGTCTGGCGAACGGGGTGATCGGCCGCCCCGAGATCGACTGGGAGGAACGTTACCGCCGTACCGTGATCGCCAGCGATGCCCTGGCCACCGCCTTCGTGGTGGCGGCCATCGGCAACTTCTTCGGGGTCCGGGACGCCGCCAACTGGCACGAGAAGTGGGGCATCCTCGCCTTCGGCACCGAGCTGCTGGTGTTGGGAGCGCTCGCGGTGAGCCGGTCCTGGTCCCCGGCCGTACTCGGCCAGGGAGCGGAGGAGTTCCGCCGGCTCGGGCACTCGCTGTTCATGGCCGCCGTCGTGCTGGCACTCGGCGGGATCGCCCTCACCTCGCGCAACATCAAACTCTGGATCTTCGTCGCGATCCCCGCGATCGCGCTGGTCACCATGAGCGCGCGCTACCTCCTGCGCCTCCGGCTGCACAAGCAGCGCAAGGAAGGGCGGTGCCTGAGACCGGTGCTCGCCGCCGGGAGCGCGGCCACCGTGCGCGACCTGATCACCCGGGCCCGCAAGTTCCCGCACCTCGGCTGGCGGGTGGACGCGGTCTGCACCACGGACGGCCGCGGGCTCGACGGCGACCAACTGGACGGAGTGCCGGTCGTCGGCCGGCTGGTGGACGTCGCCGACCACGTGCGCCGCGGCGGCTACCGCGTCGTCGCGGTCACCCCCGACCCGCACTGGACGCCCGACCGGCTCCAGCGGCTGGCCTGGAACCTGGAGGGCAGCGACGCCGACATGGTCGTCGCCCCCGTGCTCATGGAGGTCGCCGGTCCGCGGCTGCACGTCGACGCGGTGCTCGGGATACCGCTGCTGCGGGTCAGCATGCCGACCTTCACCGGAGGCCGCCGGGCGGTCAAGGCGGTCGTGGACCGGATGGGCGCCGCGATCCTGCTGATGCTGTTCGCGCCGCTGATGCTGCTCGTCGGAGCACTCGTCCTGGTGGACAGCAGGGGCGGGGCGTTCTACCGTCAGCGCAGGGTCGGCAAAGACGGTCGAGAGTTCACCATCCTCAAGTTCCGCACCATGGTGGCGGGGGCAGACCGGGCGCGTGCCGAGTTGGCCGACCGCAACGAGGGCGCCGGCCTGCTGTTCAAACTCCGCCGGGATCCGCGGGTGACCCGGGTGGGAGCGGTGCTGCGCCGCTACTCGATCGACGAACTCCCGCAACTCTTCAACGTGCTCACCGGATCGATGTCGTTGGTCGGTCCGCGACCTCCCTTGCCGGAGGAGTCGGCCGCCTACGGTCCGGACATCCGGCGGCGGTTGCTGGTCAAGCCCGGCCTCACCGGTCTGTGGCAGATCAGCGGACGCAGCGACCTGCCGTGGGAGGAAGCGGTCCGGCTGGACCTGCGGTACGTGGAGGACTGGTCGCTCGCCCTGGACACGGTGATCTTGTGGAAGACGCTGCGTGCGGTGTTCTACGGGCAGGGGGCCTACTGATGCGCGGGGGTCGTCGTTCGACCCGCGTGCGGACCGCAGGCCGTGGGGGCCTGCCTGGGCGGAGGGACGGAGCATGAGGATCAGCGTTTTCGGGCTCGGCTACGTGGGCTGCGTGTCGGCCGCGTGCCTGGCCGACATGGGGCACGAGGTCATCGGGGTGGACGTGAACCCGGTGAAGGTCGACCTGGTCAACGACGGCAAGGCCCCGGTGGTCGAGGAACGGATCGGCGAACTGACCGCCGAGGTCGTGCGGACCGGGGCGTTACGCGCCACCGGCGACGTCCGCGAGGCGATCCTCGGCAGCGAGGTGTCACTGGTCTGCGTGGGCACGCCCTCGGAGCCCAACGGCAGCCTGTGCACCACGTACCTGGAGCGGGTCACCGAGGAGATCGGCGCCGCCCTGGCCGAGCGGGGCGGCTGGCAGACCGTCGTGTTCCGCAGCACCATGCTTCCGGGCACCTGCACCGAGCTGCTGGTGCCGATCCTGGAGAAGAGCGCCGGCGGCACGGCCGGGGTGGACTTCGGGGTCGCGGTCAACCCGGAGTTCCTGCGCGAGGGCACCAGCGTGCGGGACTTCTTCGACCCGCCCAAGACGGTCATCGGCGAAATCGACCCGACCAGCGGCGACGCGGTGGCGGCGCTCTACGAGGGCCTGCCCGGCGAGGTGTTCCGGGTGCCGGTTCCCACGGCCGAGGCGATCAAGTACGCGGACAACGCGTTCCACGGCCTCAAGATCGGCTTCGCGAACGAACTGGGTGCGGTGTGCCAGGCCCTCGGCGTGGACTCGCACCAGGTGATGGACGTGTTCCTGGCCGACCGGAAGCTGAACATCAGCCCCGCCTACTTACGCCCCGGCTTCGCCTTCGGAGGCTCCTGCCTGCCCAAGGACCTGCGCAGCCTGGTCCACGCCGCGCGGCGTGCCGACGTCGACGTCCCCATCCTCGAACACGTGCTGCCCTCCAACTCGGCGCACCTGCAACGGGCGGTGGACCTGGTCGAACGCAGCGGCAAACGCCGGGTCGGACTCTTCGGCCTCTCCTTCAAGCCCGGCACCGACGACCTCCGCGAGAGCCCGCTCGTCGAATTGGCCGAGAGGCTCCTGGGCAAGGGCTACGACCTGCGGATCCACGACGCCAACGTGAGCCTCTCCCGACTGCTCGGCGCGAACCGCGAGTACATCGAGACCCGCCTGCCCCACCTGGCCCAACTGCTCGCCGACACCGTCGACGAGGTGCTCGAACACGCCGAGGTCTGCCTGATCGGGACCAGGGACCCGGCGGTTCTGGCGGCGCTGCCCCACGGCGACGCGCCGCTGCTCATCGATCTCATCCGTCTTCCCGACGCCGACGTGCGTCGTACCGAACCGGGGTACGTGGGCCTTGCTTGGTGATGCAATCAGCGGCGACCGGACCGGTCGGCGCGCTCTGATCCTGGTGGAGAACCTCTCGGTGCCGTTCGACCGGCGGGTGTGGCAGGAGTGCACGACGCTGCGCGACGCCGGCTGGGAGGTGCACGTCATCTGCCCCCGGGGGACCAAACGGGACACGGAGTCGTACGTGGTGATCGACGGGGTGCGGATCCACCGCTACCCGCTGCGGGCGGCCACCGGCGGTCCGGCCGGCTACCTGCGGGAGTACGGATCGGCGCTCTGGCACACCGCCCGGCTGGCCCGCAAGGTCGGCCCGGTGCACGTGGTCCACGCCTGCAACCCGCCCGACCTGCTGTTCCTGCCCGCGCTCCGGCTGAAGCGGCGCGGCGCCCGCTTCGTCTTCGACCAACACGACCTGGTGCCCGAGCTGTACCTCTCCCGGTTCGACCGGGGCGAGGACCTGCTCTACCGCGCCGTCTGCGCCCTGGAACGGCTGACCTACCGGGCCGCGGACGTGGTGCTCGCGACGAACGAGAGCTACCGGGACGTCGCGGTGCGCCGTGGCGGTCGCAGCCCCGAGGACGTGTTCGTGGTGCGCAGTGCGCCCGCCGTCGAGAGGTTCCAACCCGTTCCACCCGAAACGGAGTTGAAGAACGGGAAACCCCATCTGCTGTGCTACCTCGGGGTCATGGGGCCGCAGGACGGCGTCGACTACGCCCTGCGCGCCCTCGCGAAGCTCCGTGACGACCTCAAGCGGACCGACTGGCACGCGGTGTTCATCGGCTCCGGCGACGCCTTCGACGCGATGGTGGAACTGTCCCGGGAACTCGGTCTCTCCGATCAGGTGCAGTTCACCGGACGCATCCCGGACGCCGACCTGGTGCGCTACCTGTCCACCGCGGACGTGTGCCTGTCCCCCGACCCGCGCAATCCGCTCAACGACGTGTCGACCATGAACAAGGTCCTGGAGTACATGGCGATGGGCCGCCCGATCGTCTCGTTCGACCTCCGGGAGGCCAGGGTCTCCGCCGCCGACGCCGCTGTCTACGCGCCCGCCAACGACGAGGCCGCCTTCGCCGAACTCGTCGCGCTCCTGCTGGACGATCCGGAGAAGCGCGCGCGGATGGGCAAGATCGGCCAGGAGCGGATCACCGGAGAACTCTCCTGGCGCAACTCCCAGCGGGCGCTGCTCGCCGCCTACGCCGCTGCCTGCCGCGACCGCACCCGGACCTCGGCGGGCGCCCGGACACGGACAGGGAAGCGACCGCGTCGTTGAGCGAAGACACCATACGCCTGGTCACCATCGGGCGGATCCTCCGTCGGCGCGGGCGGCTCCTCACGGTCCTCGCCCTGACGGGCGCACTCGTCGGCTACGGCGCCTCGCTGGTGTTCCCTCCGCGGTACACCACGTCGACATCGGTACTGCTCCAGGGGCAGTGGGAAGAACGAGAACTGTTGACCCAGGTGGAGATCGCGACCAGTTCGACGGTGGTCGACCGCGCGGCCGCGGCACTCGGCTGGACCGGGGTCGGCTCCGCCGAACTCCGGGGCAGGGTGGGCGCCCAGGCCACGGACGGAACCATCATCAAGATCTCGGGCACCGCCGAAACCCCCGAGCGGGCGCAGCGCCTGTCCGACCGGGTGGCCCAGGAGTTCATCGCCTTCGCCACGCGGCTCGCCGGCGGCGGTGCCGAGACGGAAGCGGCCACGGGGCCCGAAGCGCTGCGGCAGAAGGTGGTGGAGACCAACCGTCGCATCACCGACCTGGCCGAAGCGGCGGATCCGGGGCGGACCGTGGAGAGCGTGCAGACCCGGACCACGCTCGAAAAGCTGCGCAGCGCGCTGGACGAGGCCGTGAAGAAGCTGGAGGAGGCCGATCCGGCGACCGGCAGGTCCGGCATGGTCGTCATGGGTCCGGCGGCCCGCCCGACCGAGGAGGCGCCACCGACACGGGTGCAACTCGTCGGCGCGGGGGCGGTGTCGTCCTTCCTGCTCGGGGTCGTCGGCCACCTCGCGGCCGCACGGGCGAGCCGCCGGTTGCGCACCGAGCCGGAGATCGCCGCGGCGCTGGGATCGGTGCTCCTGGGCACCGTCGACGTGCCCGTCGACCGCTCCACACGCCCGGCAGCTCGCGACCCACGGGCCCGGCTCCGGCGCCTGCTCGCCCTCGACACCCGGTGGGACGCACCACGCCCGTCCCCCGCGGGCGACGAGAGCGGCAGCCGGATCCGCTACCAGCGCGTGTGCGCCCGGCTCCGGGACGAACGGCCAGGCTCCCACGAGCTGTTGGTGGTCGTCCCGGAGGGGGACGAGACCGCTCGCCGTGCTGCGGAACGACTCGTCGTCGAAGCCCGGAACGCTCCCCCTCCGCCCGCGTCGGGCGGTGGCCGTCCGGCGCTGCGGGTGGTGCGGGTCTCGGTGTCCCGGCCGATGGTGCCGGACCGTGACGACACCGCAGCCGGCGCCCTGGTCGTGCTCAGCGCGCACCGGTGGACCGCCGAGGAACTCGCCGGTGTCGCCGGGGCCTGCACGGACGGCGGGTACGAACTCCTCGGCACCGTCGTCGCCGGCACGGCCCTGACCCGGCCGGCCGCATCCGCCGACCCGGCGTCGAAGGACGACGCTCCCGCGCCCGGGGACCGGGGCCAGGAGACGGGAGAGCCGGCGTGACGACGAGCACGACGGCGAAGTCGCCCGCCGCGACTCCGCTCCTGGACCTCCAGGCACTGGTGGTCTCGGTGATCAGACGCCGCCGACTCTGGTGCACCGCAGCACTGTTGGGGCTGGTGGCCGGTGCGGCACTGGCGGTGTTGCTGCCGCCCCCGCCGAGCGCGGTGACCAAGGTGCTGGTGGCGCACAAGGAGGACCAACCCAACGACACCGGAACGCTGATCCGCACCGACGTCGCCCTGCTGGGAACCACCCGGATCGCCGGCCAGGCCCTGCAAGCCCTCGGGTCCCCGGAGGAACCGGAGGACTTCATGCAGCAGTACTGGGGAACCGGCCTGACCAACAACCTGTTGCAGATCGACGTGACCGGAGACAGCGACGCGGACGCCGTGGCCCGGGCCCAGGCCCTGGCCGACGCGTTCGTCACGGACCACGTGCGCCGGATGAGGGAGGCGGCCGAGGCCGAGGCCGAGGCGCTGCTCGACCAGCGGGACCGCATGCGCAAGGAACTCGCCCAGGTCAACGAGACCATCGGGGACCGGCCGCCGGGCAGCGACCCGAAGGCGTCGGCGAGCACCGAGTCGCTCTTCGCCCGCCGTGCCGAACTCAACTCGCGCATCGCCGACTTCGACCAGCGCGCCGCCGAAGCGCGCACCGGCACGCCCCGACTCGTCTCCGGCACCCAGATCGTGGACGGGCCGCGCGCGGTACGGCACTCCCTGCCCAAGACGGCCGTCACCAACGCGGGCATCGGGCTCGTCCTCGGACTCGCCCTCGGCCTCGCACTGGCCGTGGTCGGCACGGTGGTGGCGGACCGCCCCGTGCTGCGCCGGCAGATCGCCGGCCACCTCGGCGCCTCGGTCCTCGCGGAGCTGCGCCGGCGGCCGGCGCCCTGGCACCGCCGACGGACCCGAGCGGCACGGGAGCGGCTGGCCACGACCCTGCTCCGTGCCGTGCGCGGACACGCGGAACCGGTCTCGCTGCTGGAACTGGGCGCCGCCCGCAGCGCCGCCGCGATCGCCGTGGACCTCGCCGCCGCACTCGCGGACGAGGGGCAGGTGGCCCTCGTCGACGCGCTGCCGGACCGCCGGCTCGTGGACGGCAGGCGCACGCCCGGGGACCTGACGGTGGTCAGCGCCGAGGACGCCGGGTCCCTGCCGCGGCCCACCCGCCGGATCGCCGTCGGCTCGGTCGCTCCCGGCACGGCCTGGACCGACCTGGAGCACCTCGGGCAGCACACCGTGCTCGTGGTGCGCGCCGGGCACGCCAGTGCGGCATGGCTGCACACCGTGGCACGACACCTCGCGGACCGGGACGTCCGGGTGATCGGCGTGGTGCTGATCGACCCCGACCCGCGGGACCGGACCGACGGCACGCTGTGGGACGGGCCGCACACCGCGCTGCGCGGCCCCGACGGGCGACCGGCACCGCAGGACAGGACGGGCGCACCGCGGACGCGGTCGGCCCGGCAGAACGGGACGAGGCAGCCGTCGACGACGGCCGCCGGCGCCCCGGACAGCGACCAGGAGGCGCGGTAGAACATGTGTGGCGTCGCAGGCACGTACCGATGGCCGGACGGGAAGGCCGTGATCGAGCGGCTCACCGATGTCCTCGCCCATCGCGGCCCGGACGGCTCGGGCCGGTACAGCCACCCCGCGGGCGACGGCGAAGTGCACCTCGGGCACCGCCGGTTGGCCATCATCGACCTCTCCGAGACCGGCGCCCAACCGATGGTCTCGGACGGCCTCGCGCTGACGTACAACGGCGAGCTGTACAACGCGCCCGAACTCCGGGCCGAACTGACCGGCGCCGGGGTGCGCTTCCGCGGCACCTCCGACACCGAGGTGCTGCTGGAGGCGTGGCGGCGCTGGGGCACGGACTGCCTGCCGCGACTGCGCGGCATGTTCGCCTTCGCGGTCTTCGACGAGCGCACCGGTGAGCTGGTGCTCGCGCGCGACCAACTCGGCATCAAACCGCTGTTCCTGCTCCGGCGGGGCACGGGCCTGGTGTTCGCCTCCGAGCTCAAGGCGCTCGCCGCCGTGACCGGCGGATCGCTCCAGGTGGACCACACGGCACTGGTGGCCTCGCTGCTGTACTACTGGGTGCCGGACTCGCGCTGCGCGTTCCGCGAAGCGGAGAAGCTGCCGCCGGGAACCTGGCTGCGGTGCCGGCCGGACGGCCGGGTGGAGCGGGGCCGCTTCTGGAACCTGCGGGACGTCGCCGCCGAGGGCCGGGAGCGGGCCCGCAGCGGCGAACTGCCGGACCTGGCCGCCGTCGTCGAGGAGTCCAACCGCAGGCACCTGCTTTCGGACGTGCCGGTGGCGACCTTCCTCTCCGGCGGTCTGGACTCCAGCTACCTCACCGCGCTGGCCGCCCGCCACCGGCCCGGGATCTCCGCCTACACGATCGGGTTCCGCGCCGCCGACGCCAAGTTCGAGGCGATGCCGGACGACCTGCGCTACGCCCGGCAGGTCGCCGAGCGGTTCGGCGTCGACCTGCACGAGATCGAGATCGCGCCGGACGTGCTCGACCTGCTGCCCCGGATGACGTACCACCTGGACGAGCCGATCGGTGATCCCGCCGCCATCAACACCTTCCTGATCTGCTCGGCCGCCCGCGAGGCGGGGGTCAAGGTGATGCTCTCGGGGATGGGCGCGGACGAACTGTTCGCCGGATACCGCAAACACCTGGCGAACCTGCTGGCGCTGCGCTACCAACGCGTTCCACGGCCCCTGCGGCGCGGGGCGTCCCGGATCGTGGACCGGCTTCCGGTCGCCACCTCCCGCCGGGGGTACCGCTCGGTGCGGTTCGCCAAGCGGTTCCTCTCCTTCGCCGACCTGCCGGAGGAGACCGCGTTCCGACGCAGCTACACCATGTACGACCGGGACGAACTGCTCGCCCTGGTCGATCCGGACCTGGCCCGGTCCGTCGAGGACGTGCTGAGCGAACACGCCGAGGTCTACCGGGACAACGACCTCGACGACTTCGTCAACCGCATGTGCCTGGGCGACGCCCGGATGTTCCTCCCGGGCCTGAACCTCGCCTACACGGACCGGTCCAGCATGGCCGCCTCGACCGAGGTGCGGGTGCCGTACGTGGACGTCGAGGTGGTCAAGGCGGCGTTCGCGGTGCCCGGCAACCGCAAGATCGTCGGGCGGCAGGGCAAGGCCGTCCTCAAGGAGGCGGCCACCTCCGTCCTGCCCCGGGAGATCGTCTACCGGCCCAAGGGCCTGTTCAGCGCCCCGCTGCGGGCCTGGATGAGCCGTGACCTCGCTCCGCTGGTGCGCGAGGTGGTGAACGACGGGGTGCTCGTCAGCTCCGGTCTGCTGCGTCGCGACGCGCTCGCCAGGCTCGTCGCCGAGGACGCCGCCGGGCAGCGGGACTTCTCCAAACACCTCTGGCACGTACTGACCCTTGAGTACTGGTACCGCGGCGCGACCTCTGGCTCCGGCCAGGGCCGGACGGCTTGACCGCGTAGAAACAAGAGGAGCTCGTGTGAAGCAAGTTGTGCAGAACTACAAGAGCGGCGAGTTGGCGCTGCTCGACGTGCCCGTGCCGGGGTGCAAGCCGAACGGCGTGCTCGTCCGGAGCGCCTACTCGCTGATCTCCACCGGCACCGAACTCATGAAGGTGTCCGAGGCCAGCATGTCGATGCTGGGCAAGGCGCGTTCCCGGCCCGACCAGGTGGCCAAGGTCATGCAGAGCGTGGCCACCAACGGACTGACCGCCACCTACCGCAAGGTGAACAACCGGCTGGACTCCTACACCCCGCTGGGCTACTCGCTGTGCGGGGTGGTCGAGCAGGTCGGCGCCGGGATCGACGACGTGGCGGTCGGTGACCTGGTGGCCTGCGCCGGCAACGAGCACGCCCTGCACGCCGAACTGAACTGGGTGCCGAAGAACCTCTACGCACGGGTGCCGGAGGGCCTCGCACCGCGGCACGCCGCCTTCGGCACCGTCGGGTCCATCGCGATGCAGGGCGTCCGCCGGGGCGAGCCGCAACTCGGCGACGTGGCCCTGGTCATCGGCCTCGGGCTGATCGGGCAACTGGTGGTGCAGTTGCTGGCCGCCTCGGGAGTCCGCGTGGTCGGAGTCGACCCGGACCCGGGGCGCTGCGAACTGGCCGAGCGGCTGGGCGCGGCGGCCTGCGGGGACCCCGAGTCCACGGCCGTGCAGAACGCCGTCGCCGAACTCACCGACGGCCACGGCGTGGACCAGGTGTACCTGGCCGCCGGCGGCGGCAGCAACCAGCCCGTCGAACTCGCCGCCCGGTTGAGCCGGGACCGCGGCCGGGTCGTCGACATCGGCAAGTGCCGTCTGGACCTGCCCTGGAACGCGTACTACGAGAAGGAGCTCGACGTCCGGTTCTCCCGTTCGTACGGTCCCGGGCGCTACGACCCGGAGTACGAGCTGGAGGGCCGGGACTACCCGATCGGCTACGTCCGCTGGACCGAGCGCCGCAACCTGGCGTGCTTCCTCGACCTCGCCGCCCGCGGACGCATCGACGTGGAGCCCCTCGTCTCCCACGTCGCCGACTTCGACGACGCCGTCGAGACCTACCAGCGGCTGAAGGACGGTGACCTGAAGGCCGTGGCCGTGCTGTTCCGCTACCCCGACCGCGCTCCCCGCGCGGTGGAGGCGCAGGCCCCCGAAGTGACGGTGCCCGCCGTGCGGCGCAGCGAGCCGGCGCCCGCCCCGACCCGTTCCGGCAAGGGACCGGTCCGGCTGGCCTTCGTGGGCGCCGGGAACTACGCGACGTCCATGCTGCTGCCGCACCTGGCGCAGCGCGAGGGCGTCGAGCTGTCCGCGGTCGTCACCACGACGGCGCTGTCCGCGGCCAACGCACAGCAGAAGTTCGGCTTCGCCGGGGCCACCACCGACCTCGACGCCGTGCTCGGCGACCCGTCCGTCGACGCGGTGTTCGTGGTCACCCGCCACAGCTCGCACGCCGAACTGACCCGCAAGGCGCTGCTGGCCGGCAAGGCCGTGTTCGTGGAGAAGCCGCTGGCGCTCACCGAGGACGAACTGGCCGACGTGCTCGCGGCGGTGAAGGAGTCCGGCAACGACCGGCTCCAGGTCGGCTTCAACCGCAGGTTCGCGCCCCTGCTGCGGGAGGGCCGCAAGCGGTTCGGCCCCACCACCGGTCCGGCGAACCTGCGCTACCTGGTGAACGCGGGCCGGCTGGACCACGGCAGCTGGTACCTCCAACAGGGCACCGAGGGCTCGCGGTTCGCCGGCGAGGGCGGACACTTCATCGACACGGCGAGCTGGCTGCTCGCGGCCGACCCGGTCTCGGTGTACGCGGTCGCCACGCCCGGCAACGAGGACCTCCAGGTCGTGCTGCGCTACCCCGGCGGATCCACCGCCACCATCAGCTACGTCACCACCGGACCCAGCGGCTTCCCCAAGGAGACCCTGGACCTGGTCGCGGACGGCCGTGCGCTGCGCCTGGACGACTTCGTCCGCGCCTCGGTGTACGGCGGCAAGCGGTGGGTCAGCTCCCGGCTGCCCCAGGCACGGGACAAGGGACAGCGCGCCGAACTGGACGCCTTCCTGCGTGCCGTGCGGGCCGGCGCCCCGATGCCGGTGCCGCTGGAGTCGCTGGTCGCCACCACGGCGGCCACCCTCGCGGTGCGGACCAGCCTGGCCGCGGGCGCGCCGGTGACGCTGGCGGGCGCGCGATGACCATGAGCACGGCCTGGTACCTGCGGCGACTGTCCCGGATGGGTCCGCAGGAGGTCGGCGGCCGGGCGGCCGACGCCCTGCGCCGACGGCGGTGGCGCTCGGCGCAGCCGCACTCCCCGGGTCCGACCGACGCCCGGTTCACCGCACCGCTGCCCGCCGGGGCCCTCGCCGCGGTGCCGCCGGACGCCGGCAAGCGCCTGGTCGCCGAGGCCGACCGGCTGATGGCCGGGCACGCCACGTACTTCGGGGTGGACCGCGACGACATGGTCGACCCGGACTGGTGGTGGGACCCCAAGACCGGGCGCCGGGCCACGGCCGGCTACGCCTTCGACGTGCCCTACCGCGACGAGGAGGCCATCGGGGACGTCAAGCAGATATGGGAGCCGTCCCGGCACCAGCACCTGACCGTGCTCGCCGCGGCCTACGCGCTCACCGGGAACGAGCGGTACGCCGAGCGGGTGGCCGAGCACCTGCGCTCCTGGTGGGCGGCGAACCCGCCGCTGTGCGGAGTCCACTGGACCAGCGGCATCGAGCTGGGCATCCGGCTGCTCTCCTGGGTGTGGATCCGTCGACTGCTCCACGACTGGCCCGGTGCGGCCGAACTGTTCGAGGGCAACCCGGTGGCGCTCCACCAGATCTGGCACCACCAGCGCTGGCTGGCAGCCTTCCCCAGCCGGGGGTCCTCGGCGAACAACCACGTCATCGCCGAGGCGGCCGGACAGTTCGCCGCGTCCTGCGCGTTCGGCTGGTTCCCCTCCTCGGCGCGCTGGCGGACCGAGGCGCTGCGGTCGCTGGAACGGCACCTGCGGCACAACACCTTCCCCTCCGGCCTCAACCGAGAGCTGGCCACCGAGTACCACGGTCTGGTGCTGGAGCTCGGACTGGCCGCGCTGGCCGAGGCGGACGCCGCCGGCGTCCCGGTCCCCGGCACCGTCCGGCTGGTGCTGCTGCGCATGACCGACGCGCTCGCGGCCGTCGTGGACGGTCGGCTGAGGCCGCCGCGCCAGGGCGACGCCGACGACGGACACGGGCTGGTGGTGGACGCTGGGGGCACCGACCGCTGGGCCTCGCTGCTGGTGACCGGGGACGCCGTGTTCGGGCGGCTGCCCTGGTGGCCGGTGGTGACCGGCACCGATGTGCGCACCCCGCTGTGGGCCGCGCTCATCCGGCCCTCGTCCCCGGCCGTCACCCGACCGGAGCACCGGCCGGCCCACTTCGCCGATGCGGGCATGACCATCCTGCGCGGCCCGGGCGGGATCTGGTGCCGGTGCGACGGCGGCCCGCACGGCTTCCTGTCGATCGCCGCCCACGCCCACGCGGACGCGCTCTCCGTGGAGGTCCGGCACGACGGGGTCGACGTGCTCGCGGACCCGGGAACCTACTGCTACCACGGGCAACCCGAGTGGCGGCAGTACTTCCGGTCCACCCTCGGCCACAACACCCTGCGGCTGGACGGCACCGACCAGTCCCTCTCCGGCGGCCCGTTCCTGTGGACCCGGCACGCCCGCAGCCGCGTCCTGACCGCCGACGCGTCCGACCCGGACACCGCCCGCTGGTGCGCCGAGCACGACGGGTACCCGGGCTCCGTGCACCGCCGGCGGGTGGAGCTGCTCGCCGACCGCCGGGAGGTGCACGTGCTCGACGAGGTGCGCGGACCGGGCCGGGCCGCGCAGCTGACGTTCCACCTGGGGCCGACGATCACCGCCGAGCTGGTGGCGAACCGGGCCGTGCTCACCTGGACCCGGGACGGGGAGGACCGCTCCGCGGTGCTCGACCTCCCGGGGCGACTGCACTGGCGGGCCCATCGCGGGGAGAACGACCCGCCGCTGGGCTGGTACTCGGCCGGCTTCGGACGCAAGGAGCCCGCCACGACGCTGGTCGGCACCGGCTTCGTGGACGGCACCGAGGAGTTCACCACCGTACTCGCGTTCCACGGCTAGGGAGGAAAGGCGCGTGGGGATCAAGTGGCGGAGCTGGACGGTGCCGGTGGTGGCGCCGGCCCTGCTGACGACCGGCTGCGTGGGCACCCAGGGCACCCCGGCGGAACCGACCGGCACGTCCTCGGCGACCGCGGCCCGGCCCGTGGCCAGGGTGTGCGCGGGGCCCGCGGCCGGGCCGGCGAAGGCACCGGCGGGCGCGGTGACGGTCGACCCCGACGTGGTCGGCGACCTGGCCGCGAAGACCCGCAGCAGCGGCCCGAACACCACGTTCTGGCTCCGGCCCGGCACCCATCGGCTCACGCCGGACCGCTACTCCCAGGTCGTCCCCAAGAAGGGGAACAGCTACCTCGGCGCACCGGGTGCCGTGCTGGACGGTCGAAAGACCAACCAGTACGCCTTCGGCGGCGCCGCCCCCGACGTCACCATCCGCCACCTGACCGTGCAGCGCTTCGTCGCCCCGCACGACGAGGGGGTCGTCAACCACGACTCGGCCGACGGGTGGCTGATCGAGCACACGAGGATCCAGCACAACTCCGGCGCCGGGCTGATGGCCGGCGACCGGCAGCGGGTCCGCGCCAACTGCCTGCGCGGCAACGGCCAGTACGGCATGAACGCCTACAAGGCCGAGGGCCGGATCCGCGGCCTGGTGGTCGAGGGCAACGAGATCGTCGGCAACAACACCGACGACTGGGAGCGGCGACGGCCGGGCTGCGGCTGCACGGCGGGCGTCAAGTTCTGGGCCGTCGACGGCGCCGACGTCCGCGGGAACTGGGTGCACGACAACCGTGGAACCGGCCTGTGGGCGGACACCAACAACAACGACTTCCGCATCGAGGACAACCTGCTCGAAGCCAACGACGGTGCCGCACTGATCTACGAGACCAGTTACAACGCGGTCATCCGGAAGAACACGATCCGGCGGAACAACTGGGTGGAGGGCCGCAAGCACGCCGAACGCGGCGACACCTTCCCCTACGCGACGGTCTACCTCTCCGAGTCCGGCGGCGAACCGCGGATCCGGGCCCGCACGGACAAGATCGAGATCTACCGGAACGTGTTGGAGGACAACTGGTCCGGCATCACCCTGTGGGAGAACGCCGACCGGTTCTGCAACAGCCCGGCCAACACCTCCTCCGGCCACTGCACCCTGCTGGTCCCCGACCCCGAGCGCTGCGCGCAGCCCGCCATCGCCACCGCACCGCTTTACGCCGACTGCCGGTGGAAGACCCAGCGGGTGGAGGTCCACGGCAACCGCTTCGCGCTGGACAAGTCCGTCGTCGGGTGCACGGAGAAGTGCGACCGGATGGCGGTGCTGGCCAACTACGGCACCTACCCCAACTGGTCGCCCTACCACGGGGAACGGATCTCCCGGGCGATCACCCACGAGCAGCGCAACCGCTGGTACGACAACGTCTACCTCGGACCGTGGGAGTTCGTCGCCCACGACCCCAGCCGGGTGCTCTACTTCGGACAGTGGCAGGGCACGCCCTACCAGCAGGACACGGGCAGCACCCTCGATACCCGGGCCGGTGGTTGACGGTGGGCCCGGACCTGTGCCGCGGCGCGCCCGCGAGCGGACCGGACGCGGCGGACCCGCCGCAGGACGCCGGCCCGCGCCCCGTGACCCCACCGAAGGCGGTCGGCCTCGCCTGGGGGCTGCTGATCCTCAACACCCTCGGCTCCGCCGGGGCGAAGACCGTCGTCCCGCTGCCCCGCTCCCTGATCCAGATGGTCACGATGGGCGCACTGGTCGCCGCGTTCGCCCTGGCGCTCGCGTGCAACCTCCGGCTGCGCGTGCGCCCCAGCGCCTTCGTCTTCCTGCTCACCCTGCTGCTGGTGCCCAGCCTGATCTCCAGCGTCCAGTTGGAGTCCGGCTTCGGGGCGCTGTTCCGCTGCACCAGGCTGGCCCTCTTCGTCGGCACGCTGTGGCTGCTCAGCCGCTGGTGGGACGGTGGCCTGGAGTTCGTCCGGTACCACGTCCGGTGGTACTTCGCCGTGTTGGTGCTGGTGGCCGCCGGTCTGGTCGTCGCGCCCGGCACGGCCATGCCCGAGTACTACGGCGGGCGGCTGGTGGGCGCGCTGTGGCCGCTCACCCCGCCGCAGATCGGACAGTACGCCGCAGTGATCATCGGGCTCACCGTGCTCCTGCTGCTGGGCCGCCGGGTCACCGGCTCCGGTGCGGCGGTGGTCATCGTGCCCGCGACGGTCCTCCTGGCGATGACCCACACCCGGACGGCGACGGTCGGACTGCTCACCGGACTGGTCGTGGCGATCGGCTCGCTCGTCCTGACCAGCCCTGCCGCCCGCCGCTTCTTCACCCGGGCGGTGGTGTGCGCGGTGGTGGCGGCGGTGGCCTTCAGCTCCGCGCTCCAGGCGTGGTTCCTCCGCGGGCAGAGCCAGGAGAACTTCTCCAACCTCACCGGTCGGGCCAAGGTCTGGGACGCCCTGTTGGCCGCGCCCCGGACGGCCGGGGAGAAGGCGTTCGGCACCGGTCTGGGCGACAAGTCGTTCGACGGACTACCCATCGACAACAGCTGGCTGGCCGTCTACGACGAGCAGGGCCTGCTCGGTGTCGTCCTGGTGGCGGCGATCATCGCCGTGCTGGGCGGCGTCGCCCTGCTCCGGCCGCCCTCGCTGTCGAGGGCCTGCGCGATCTTCCTGATCAGCTACTGCGCGATCTCCTCGTACACGGAGGTCGGGCTCGGCGACGCCTCGGCGTACCTGCTGCACCTGGCGCTGGCCGCCGCGCTGCTCGCGGTGCCCGCCGCGGACGCACCCGACCCGACGGTCGAGACGCCCCCACGACCCATCCCGCGACGGGCCCGGAGGATGACCTGAGCATGCACGTCCTGGTAGTGCACAACCGATACTCCTCGGCACAGCCGAGCGGGGAGAACAGGGTCGTCGACGAGGAGGTGGCGCTGCTGCGCGCGGCCGGCCACCGGGTCGACGCCTTCGAGCGGCGCAGCGACGACATCGCCGCCCGCTCCCTGCCGGCCAAGGTCGCGGTGCCCCTGCTGGTGCCGTGGAACCCGGCCGTCCGCACCGAACTCGCCGCCCGGCTCCGCGCCGAACGGCCGGACGTGGTGCACGTCCACAACGTCTTCCCGCTGCTGTCGCCCGCGGTGCTGGCCGCCTGTGCCGACGCCGACGTCCCCGTCGTCGCCACGTTGCACAACTACGCCCAAGTGTGCCCGCCCGGCACCCTGCACCGCGACGGCCGGCCGTGCACCGAGTGCGCGGGGCCGGCGTTGCCGCTGCCCGCCGTCCGGCACGGCTGCTACCGCGGCTCCCGGTTGGCGACGGTTCCGTTGGCGGTCGGCCTGGCGGTCAACCGACGGCGGTGGTGGTCCGGCGTGGAGCGGTTCTTCTGCATCTCCGCGGCGCAGCGCGACCTCCTGGTGCGCTCCGGGATGCCCACCGAACGGCTGGTGGTGAAGCACAACTTCGTGCCCGACCCGGGTGAGCGTCGCGAGGGCCCGGGCGAGCACCTGCTCTACCTCGGCCGGCTCGCGGAGCCCAAGGGCGTGCGTCTGCTCATGGCCGCGTGGGACCGGCTCGCGGCGGCCGGCGGGGTGGGCGCACCACTGGTGATCGCGGGTGCGGGACCGTTGGAACGGGAAGTGGCCGCCTGGGCGGCGGGCCGGGACGACGCGCGGTACGCCGGCCTCTGGGACCCGGCGGAGTGCCGCGCGGCCGTCGCACGCTCCGTCGCCGTGGTCGCCCCCTCGACGGCCCGGGAGACGTTCGGCCTGGTGGTCGCGGAGGCGATGGCGGCCGGGGTGCCGGCCGTCGCGGCCGACCACGGCGCCTTCGCCGAACTCGTCGAGGACGGGGTGAGCGGGCTGCTGCACCGGCCGGACGGGGTCGACTCGCTGGCGTCCCGGCTGCGTCTGGTCGCGGCCGATCCGGTCCGCAACCAGGAGATGGGCCGGGCGGCCCGGCGCCGGTACGAGCAGGGCTTCAGCCCGGCTGTCGGACTGGAGCGCCTGGAAGAGGGGTACCGCACCGCGATCGCGCTGCGGTCCGGCGGCGTGCACGACACGCCGTCGAGGGGCAACGACAAGGGCCCGCGGCGGGACGCCCGCGCGGGCAGGGATGGGGGAAGCGGATGACAGGATGCCGACTCTGCGGTTCGAAGGCGCTGGTGAGCGTCGTCGATCTCGGAGCGACCCCGCCGTGCGAGAGCTTTCTCGCCGAAGACCAACTGGACCGACCGGAGCCGGCGTACCCGCTGCACCTGCGGGTCTGCACCGACTGCTGGCTCGCGCAGATCCCGCCGCTGATCACCCCGGAGGAGACGTTCACCCAGTACGCGTACTTCTCCTCCTACTCCACCTCCTGGGTGGAGCACGCGGGCGCCTTCGTCGCCGACGCCGTGCAGCGGTTGGACCTCGGCCCCGACGCCTTCGTGGTCGAGGTCGCGAGCAACGACGGATACCTGCTGAAGCACCTGGTGGACCGCAAGGTCCGCTGCCTGGGCATCGAACCGTCGGTGAACGTGGGGGCCGCGGCGAGGGAAGCGGGCGTGCCCACGGTCACCGAGTTCCTGGACCCGGACACCGGTGCCGCGGTCCGCGCCGAGCACGGCCCGGCGGACCTGGTCGTGGCCAACAACGTGTACGCGCACATCCCCGACGTGGTCGGGTTCACCCGGGGGCTGCGCGCCCTGGTCGCCGACGACGGCTGGGTCTCCATCGAGGTGCAGCACCTGCTGACCCTGATCGAGCAGAACCAGTACGACACGATCTACCACGAGCACTTCCAGTACTACACGGTGGCGTCCGCGGCCCGGGCCCTGGCGAGCGGCGGGCTGACGCTCGTGGACGTGGACCTGCTGCCCACGCACGGCGGCTCCATCCGCCTCTGGGCCCGACCGGCCGAAGCCGCCGGCGAACCGACCCGGCGGGTGGCCGAGGCGCTGGACCGGGAGAAGGCCGCGGGGCTCCAGGAACTGTCCGGGTACACCGAGTTCTCCGCCCGGGTGGCGAAGGTGCGCCGGGACCTCCTGAAGTTCCTCATCGAGGCGGCCGAGTGCGGCGAGACAGTCGTCGGCTACGGCGCCCCGGGCAAGGGCAACACCCTGCTCAACCACTGCGGCATCCGCCCCGACCTGCTTCCGTACACGGTCGACCGCAACCCCTACAAGCACGGCAGGTTCACCCCCGGCACCCGCATCCCGATCCTCTCGCCCGAGCAGATCGCCGCAGACCGACCGGACTACGTGCTCGTCCTGCCCTGGAACCTGCGGGACGAACTCGTCGAGCAACTCTCCTTCGTGCACGCCTGGGGCGGCCGGCTGGTCTTCCCCATCCCGGAACTGAGCATTGTCGAGGTCAAGCCATGAAGGTCGTCCTGTTCTGCGGCGGTTACGGGCTGCGCATGCGCAGCGGAGCCTCCGACGACGTGCCCAAGCCGATGGCGATGGTCGGCCCGCGTCCGCTGATCTGGCACGTCATGCGCTACTACGCGCACTACGGGCACACCGAGTTCATCCTGTGCCTCGGCTACGGCGCCCACCACATCAAGGACTTCTTCCTCAACTACGAGGAGACCACGTCCAACGACTTCGTGCTGCGCGGCGGCCGGACCGAACTCCTCTCCACCGACATCTCCTCCTGGACGATCACCTTCGTGCAGACCGGCATCGAGTCGCCGATCGGGGAGCGGCTGCGCCGGGTGCGGCACCACCTGGACGGCGAGGAGATGTTCCTCGCCAACTACGCCGACGTGCTCACCGACGCCCCGCTGCCGGAGATGATCGACCAGTTCGCCCGGCGCGACGCCGGTGCCTCGATGACGGTGGTTCCGCCGCAGTCCTCCTTCCACTGCGTGGAGTTGGGCGAGGACGGACTGGTGGGGGGCATCACCGCGGTCAGCGAACTGCCGCTGTGGGAGAACGGCGGCTACTTCGTGCTGCGGCAGGAGGTCTTCGACCACATCCCCGAGGGCGGCGACCTGGTCGCCGACGGATGCGCCCAACTGGCCAAGCGCGGCAGGCTGGTGGCGTACCAGCACCGCGGCTTCTGGAAGCCCACCGACACCGTCAAGGAACGGGCCGCACTCGACTCCGCCTACGCCCGGGGAGACCGCCCGTGGGCCGTGTGGGAGCGGGCCGGCGCCGAAGCGGGGAACCGGTGATCCGGCTCGGCGCGGGCCGCCTGGCCGGGATCGTCGCGGTGGGCGCGCACTGCGACGACATCGCCATCGGCGCCGGCGGCACCCTGCTGACCCTGTGCCTCGCCCACCCGGGCCTGCGCGTCGACGCGCTGGTGCTCTCCGGCGGCGGCAGCGAGCGGGAACAGGAGGAGCGGGACGCGCTCGCCGCCTTCTGCCCGGGCGCCGACCTGCGGCTGACCGTGCTCAAGCTGACGGACGGCCGGCTCCCCGCCCAGTGGGACGAGGCCAAGACCGCGGTCGAGGAACTGCGGGCCCGCACCGAACCGGACCTCGTGCTGGCCCCGCGCACCGAGGACGCGCACCAGGACCACCGCGGGCTGGCGAAGCTGGTGTCCACCGGGTTCCGCGACCACCTCGTGCTCGGCTACGAGATCGTCAAGTGGGACGGCGACCTCGGCCGTCCGACCGCGTACCAGCCGCTGTCCCCGGAGACCGCCGAACGGAAGGCGGCCCTGCTCCAGGAGCACTACCCCTCGCAACGCCACCGGCCCTGGTACGACCGGGAGGCGTTCCTCGGGCTGGCGCGGATCCGCGGCATCGAATGCCACACCCGCTACGCCGAGGCGTTCGCCGTCACCAAACTCACTCTCGACCTGGGGGAATGAACGTGCGCGTACTACTGACCGGACACCAGGGCTATCTGGGCACCGTGATGGCCCCGGTCCTCGCCGCCGCCGGCCACGAGGTCGTCGGGCTGGACTCCGGCCTGTTCGCCGACTGCGTGCTGGGCCCGGCACCCGCGGACCCGCCGGGGCACCGGGTGGACCTGCGCGACCTCACGGCCGACCACGTGGCCGGGGTGGACGCCGTGATCCACCTGGCCGCGCTCTCCAACGACCCGCTGGGAGCGCTGGCCCCGGACCTCACCTACGACATCAACCACCACGCCTCGGTGCGGCTGGCCCGGCTGGCCCGCGACGCCGGGGTGGGACGCTTCCTGTACGCGTCGACCTGCTCCGTCTACGGTGCCGCCGGCGGCGACGAACTGGTCGCCGAGGACGCCCCGTTGCGTCCGGTGACGCCGTACGCCGAGTCGAAGGTGCGGGTGGAGGACGACCTGCACGCGCTGTCCGACGACGACTTCAGCCCGGTGTACATGCGCAACGCCACCGCCTTCGGCTACTCGCCCCGGCTGCGCGCGGACATCGTGCTCAACAACCTGGTGGGCCACGCGCTCCTGTCCGGCGAGGTGCTGGTGCTCTCCGACGGCACCCCCTGGCGCCCCCTGGTGCACGCCGTCGACATCGCACGGGCCTTTGAAGCCGCCCTGACCGCGCCCCGCGAGGCGGTGCACGACCGGGCCTTCAACATCGGCAGCGAGACCAACAACGTCACGGTCGCCGAGATCGCCGAGCAGGTCGCCGAGGCGGTGGCCGGCTCACGGGTGGTGATCACGGGCGAGACCGGTGCCGATCCGCGGTCGTACCGGGTGGACTTCTCCCGCTTCCGCGCCGCGGTGCCGGGCTTCGACTGCGAGTGGACGGTGAAGCGGGGCGCGCTGGAACTCGCCGACGCCTACCGCGAACACCGGCTGACCCGGGAGGACTTCGAACGCCGCTTCACCCGGCTGGCCGTGCTGCGCGCGGCGGCCGAGGCCGACACCGTCGACGACACCCTGCGGTGGCGCCGATGACCTCGACCGGCGAACGGATGCACGCCCTCGTGGAGCGGTTGTACCCGCTCTGCCGGAGCATCACCGGCGACGGGGTGCGCGCCACCCTGGAGATCATCGGCGAACAGCTCCCGCTCCAGATGCACGAGGTGCCCACCGGCACGCAGGTGCTCGACTGGACGGTGCCCCAGGAATGGAACATCACGGACGCGTACGTCGCCGACGGCGCGGGCAACCGGGTCGTCGACTTCGCCGCGTCCAGCCTGCACGTGCTCGGCTACAGCGTGCCGGTGTCGGCGACCATGCCGCTCGCCGAACTCCGCAACCACCTGCACACCCTGCCGGACCACCCGACCTGGGTGCCGTACCGCACCAGCTACTACCGGCCGGAGTGGGGGTTCTGCCTGTCCCAGGAGACCCTGGACGCACTGCCGGACGGCGAGTACGAGGTGCGCATCGACTCCACGCTCGCCGACGGCCACCTCACCTACGCCGAACACGTGGTCCCCGGGCAGGTCCCCGACGAGGTGCTCGTCTCCTGCCACGTCTGCCACCCCTCGCTGGCCAACGACAACCTGGCCGGCATCGCGGTGGCGACCCAACTGGCCCGCGAACTGGCCGAGGGCACCCCCTGGTACACCTACCGGTTCCTGTTCGCACCCGGCACCATCGGGGCGATCACCTGGCTGGCCCGCAACGAGGAGCGGGTGGGCCGGGCGTCCCCGGTGCCGGGGGAGGGGCCGCGGACCGGGGGGAGGGTCGCGCACGGACTGGTGCTGGCCTGCGCCGGCGACCGGGGCCAGGTGACCTACAAGCAGAGCAGACGCGGCGACGCGGAGATCGACCGGGTGATGCGGCACGTGCTCCGCACCTCCGAACGGCCCCACCGCATCAACGAGTTCACCCCGTACGGCTACGACGAGCGGCAGTTCTGTTCGCCCGGGTTCGACCTCGGGGTGGGCTCCCTCACCCGGACCCCGTACGCCGGCTACCCCGAGTACCACACCTCCGCGGACAACCCGGACTTCGTCTCCCCGGAGGCGATGGCGGACACCCTCGCCGTCTGCCGCGAAGCGTGCGCGGTACTGGACCGCAACCGGCGCTACCTCAACCTCAGCCCCCACGGCGAACCCCAGCTCGGCCGGCGCGGGCTGTACGCCTCGCTCGGCGGCCGGAGCGACGCCCGGCAGGCCCAGATGGCCATGCTCTGGGTGCTGAACCTCTCCGACGGCGAGCACGACCTGCTGGACGTCGCCGAGCGGTCCGGGCTGCCGTTCGACACCGTCGCCGCCGCGGCCGACGCCCTGCACGGCGCCGGGCTGATCAAGACGTGAGCTCGATGACCACCGAGGGGGAGGAGACGACGGCCGCCGCCCGGCCCACCGCCCGGCGGGCCCTCGTCGGCCGGCTGTCCTGGGGACTGGCCGACCAGGCGGTGTGCAGCATGACCAACTTCGCGGTGGGCATCTACGTGGCCCGCTCGCTGGGGTTGACCGCGTTCGGCGTGTTCAGCCTGGCCTGGGTCACCTACGGCGTGGTGCTCGGCGTCTCCCGCGGAGTGGCCACCGACCCGCTGATGGTCCGCTTCAGCGGCGTGCCGGACGCCAGCTGGCGCATGGCGGCGGCCCGGTCCTCGGGCACCGCGCTCGGGGTCGGCGCCGTCGTCGGCGCCGTCTGCCTGGTGGTCGGGCTGGGCGTGGGCGGCCGGGTGGGGCTCGCGTTCGCGGCGCTCGGCGTCGTCCTACCCGGCCTGCTCCTCCAGGACGCCTGGCGGTTCTCGTTCTTCGCCGCCGGCACCGGGCGCAAGGCGTTCGTCAACGACCTCCTGGGCGGCATCGCCCTGGTCCCGGCCATGGTGGCGGCCGACCACCTGGGCAGCGTGACCGCCTTCGTGCTGGCCTGGGGCGCGGCCGCCTCGGTCGCCGCCGGCTACGGCTGGCTCCAGTCCGGCATCCGACCCCGACCGGCCGGGGCACGCGCCTGGCTCCGCGACCACCGCGACCTCGGCTACCGGTACCTGGTCGAGAACGTCGGGGTCAGCGGCGCCGCCCAACTGCGGGGGTACGGCCTCGGCGCGATCGTCGGAGTCAGCGCGGTGGGGGTGGTCCGGGGCGCCGAACTCCTGCTCGGCCCGTTCCTCGCCGTGCTGATGGGCCTGTCGCTGGTCACCGTCGCGGAGGCGGCCCGGGTGCTGCGACGGGCCCCGCACCGGCTGCGCGCCTTCTGCCTCCTGCTCGGCGCCGGACAGGCCGTCGGCGCCCTTCTCTGGGGCGCGGCGCTGCTCCTGGTGCCGGACCGGGTCGGCGCACTCGTGCTCGGCGAGGTCTGGGGCGCCGCCTCGGAGCTCATCGTGCCGGCCGCGCTCGGCGTCGCCGGAGCCGGCCTCGGCGTCGGCGCCGCGGCCGGGCTGCGCGCCCTCGCCGCGGCCCGGCGCAGCCTGCGCTGCCAACTGTTCGCCTCCGCCTGCTACGTCGGCGGCGGCCTCGGCGGAGCGGCCGTGGCCGGCACGGTCGGCTCGGCCTGGGGCGTCGCCGCCGCGACCGTCAGCGGCTCGGCCCTGTGGTGGCTGCACCTGCACGCGGCCCTGCGCGAGCACCACCGGAACACCCTTCGTGAAGTGAGGACACCATGACCCCCCGGCTGAGCATCGGCCTACCCGTCTACAACGGCGAGGAGTACCTCGCCGAGGCGCTCGACGCCCTCCTCGGCCAGACCTACGAGGACTTCGAGCTGGTCGTCTCCGACAACGCCTCGACCGACGGGACCCCGGACATCTGCCGCCGCTACGCCGCGCAGGACCCGCGCATCCGCTACCTGCGGCTGCCCCGCAACATCGGCGCCGCCCCCAACCACAACTACGTGTTCACCCAGTGCCGCGGCGAACTCTTCAAGTGGGCCTCCCACGACGACCTGTACGCCCGCGACCTCCTGCGGAGCTGCGTGGAGGCGCTGGACGAACGACCGGAGGTGATCCTCGCGCACAGCGGCCAGGCGGTCATCGACGGCGACGGCCGGGTGAAGGTCCCCTACGAGTACGGGCTCGCCACCGACTCGCCCCGCGCGCCCGAGCGCTTCCGCAGCATGCTGTTCGAGCCCGGCGGCGACGACTTCTACGGGGTGATGCGCGCCGAGGTGCTGCGCCGGGTGAAACCGCACGACAGCTACCACCACGCGGACCGCACCTTCGTCTCCGAGATCGGCCTGCACGGTCCCTTCCACCAGGTGCCCGAACTGCTGTACTTCCGGCGCGACCACCCCACCCGCGCCGAGCGGGCCAACCCCTCCAAGCGTTCCCGGTGCGTCAACCTGGACCCCCGCAGGGCCGGACTCCTGCACCCGACGCCCCGGCTGCTCGCCGAGTACGTGTGGGGATTCGTCGCCGCGATCCGACGGGCGCCGCTCTCCCCGGCGGACCGCCGCGCCTGCTACCGCCACCTGGCCGCCTGGGCGACCAGCCGGGCACGACCGGGCAGCGGTGAACGGGTCGAGGACCGCGCCCCGGTCGACCCGCACCGGTTCGACGTCTCCATCGACGCCCTCGTCGCCGGCCGCGAGGGGCGGCGGGCATGACCTCCGCGGACGCGACCCCGGTGCGCGTCGGGGTGTTCGGGCTGCTCGGCTCCGGCAACATCGGCAACGACGGGTCGCTGGAGGCGGTGCTCGGCTACCTGCGCGCCGCGCACCCGGACGCGGTGGTCGACGCGCTGTGCGGCGGCCCCGAAGTCGTCACCGCCCGGTACGGGATCCCCGCGACTCGGCTGCACTGGTACCGCGGCGAGTACCGGACCGCGTCGCGGGCGGGCGCGATCGCGGGCAAGGGCCTGGGCAAACTCGTCGACGCCTTCCGCACCGCGGCGTGGGTGCGCCGGCACGACGTGGTGATCGTGCCGGGCATGGGCGTCCTGGAGGCCACCCTGCCCCTGCGGCCGTGGGGCTTCCCGTACGCGCTCTTCCTGCTCTGCGCGAGCGGCCGACTGTTCGGCACTCGCGTCGCGCTGGTCAGCGTCGGCGCCGCCGCCGTCAGCCGCCGGCCCACCCGGGTGCTGATGCGCTGGTCGGCACGGCTGGCCGCCTACCGCTCGTACCGGGACGAGATGTCCCGCGAGGCGATGCGGGCGATGGGCGTGGACACCGCCCGCGACGAGGTCTACCCCGACCTGGCCTTCGCCCTGCCGACACTCCGCGGGGACCGCCCGGACGCACCGGGCCCGGTCTGCGTGGGCGTCATGGCCTTCCACGGGGGCAACGACGACCGCGCCCGGGCCGAGGAGATCCACCGGCGCTACCTGGACGGGACGACCCGCTTCGTCCGGGCGCTGGTGGCGGACGGCCGGCGGGTCCGCTTGCTCACCGGGGACGCGTGCGACGCGCCGGTGGTCGCCGCGATCCTCGACGCGGTCGACTCCCCGCTGGTCACCGCCGCCGAAGCGGGCTCGCTGGCCGACCTGATGAAGGAGGCGGCAGCCGCCGATGCCGTGGTGGCGACCCGGTACCACAACCTGATCTGCGCGCTGAAGGTCGGTACGCCGACGCTCGCACTCAGCTACGCGGCCAAGAGCGACGCGCTCATGGCCCGGATGGGGCTGGACGCCCACCGCCATCCGGCCCGCGAGGTCGACGCCGACCGACTGCTCGAACAGTTCCGGTCGCTGGAGGCGGCGGCGGTGCAGCTGCGGAAGACCCTCACCGAGCGGAACCGGCTCGTCGCCCGGAGCCTCGACCAGCAGTTCACCGCCCTGACCGCGGCCCTCTTCCCGGCGGCCGCACCCACCCACACCCTGAGAGAGGCACCGTGAAAGCGACCGCAGTCCCGGCGATCGACGGCGCGTACCTGTTCGAGCCGACGCCGTACGCCGACGAGCGCGGCTTCTTCTGCCGCACCTTCGACGCCGAAGCGGCCCGCTCCGTCGGCCTCGACCCGGACGCCTTCGTCCAGGACAGCGTGTCCCGCTCGGTGCAGGGGGTGCTGCGCGGACTGCACCTGCGCTCCGGGGCCGGCGAGGCGAAGCTGGTGCGGTGCTCGTACGGCCGGGTCTTCGACGTGGTCGTGGACCTGCGGGCCGATTCGCCGACCTACCGCAACCGGGCCTTCTTCGAACTGTCCGGCGAGACGCAGACGACCCTGTACGTCCCGGCGGGGTGCGCACACGGCTTCCAGGCGCTCACCGAGACCGCCGACGTCTCCTACCGGATCGACCGCGAGCACGATCCGGCCGAGGACGTGACGATCGCCTTCGACGACCCCGAACTCGCCATTCCGTGGCCGCTGCCGGCCACCTCGGTGTCCCCCCGGGACCGTGGGGCCCCGAGCCTCGCCGAGGTCCTGCACCGGCGAGAGAAGTGAGGTCGGCGTGGACGCGGACGAGTTCCACCTGCCCCGGTCCCGACGGGCCAACGAACGGCTGCATGCCGCGATCCCCGGCGGCGCCCACACCTATGCCAAGGGCGACGACCAGTACCCCGAGGACCTGGCCCCGGTCATCAGCCACGGCCGTGGCGCCCACGTCTGGGACGTCGACGGCAACCGCTACGTCGAGTACGGGTCCGGGCTGCGGTCGGTCAGCCTGGGCCATGCCCACCCCCGGGTGCTCGAAGCGGTGCGCCGGGAACTCGACCGCGGCAGCAACTTCGTGCGGCCGTCCCTCGTGGAGGCCGAGGCGGCGGAGCGCTTCCTGGCCACCGTGCCGACCGCCGAGATGGTGAAGTTCGCGAAGAACGGCTCCGACGCCACCACCGCCGCGGTACGCCTCGCCCGCGCCGTCACCGGGCGCCCACGGGTGGCCGTCTGCGGCGACCACCCGTTCTTCTCCGTCGACGACTGGTTCATCGGCACCACCCCGATGGACGCCGGCATCCCGGCGACGACCACCGAGCTCACCGTGGCCTTCCCCTACGGGGACCTGGTGGCCACCGAGGAACTCCTCAGCCGGTACCGGGGCGAGATCGCCTGCCTGATCCTCGAACCCACCGGACACACCGAGCCACCGCCCCGTGCGAACGGCGCCGACCCCGCCCCCGGGTACCTGGCCGGCCTGCGCGAACTGGCCGACCGGCACGGCTGCGTCCTGGTCTTCGACGAGATGATCACCGGCCTCCGCTGGTCCGAAGCGGGCGCCCAGGGCCTGTACGGGGTGGTCCCCGACCTCTCCACCTTCGGCAAGGCGCTCGGCAACGGCTTCGCCGTCTCCGCGCTGGCCGGCCGCCGGGAGCTCATGGAACGGGGCGGGCTGCGCCACGCCCACGACCGGGTGTTCCTGCTGTCCACCACGCACGGTGCGGAAACGCACTCGCTGGCCGCCGCGATGGCCGTGCTCACCACCTACGTCGAGGAGGGGATCACCGCGCGGCTGCACGCCCTCGGCGAGCGGCTGGCCACCGGTGTCCGCGAGGCCGCCGCCGGCGCGGGCGTCGGCGACCACCTCGTGGTCCGGGGCCGGGCCAGCAACCTGGTCTTCGCCACCCTCGACGAGAACCGGCAGCCCTCGCAGCCCTACCGCACCCTGTTCCTGCGACAACTCCTCGCGGGCGGGGTGCTCGCCCCGTCGTTCGTGGTGAGCAGCGCGCTCACCGACGCCGACATCGACCACACCGTCGACACCGTGGCCCGGGCGTGCGCGGTCTACCGGAAGGCACTGGACGCCGACGACCCCGCCCCCTGGACGGGCGGGCGGCCGGTGCGGCCCGTCTTCCGCCGCCGGGCCTGACGCACCGTCACCGGCGCTCCCGCCGCCCGGCGGGAGCCGCCCGGTCGACCAGCCACGCGGTCGCCGGAACCACCGCCAGCGCCGTGCACCAGCCGCCGAGGGCGTCGGTGGGATAGTGCGCGCCCAGAGCGACCTGCGCCCAGCCCATGGCGCCGCCGGCGACCAGCGCCGCGGCGAGCACCCAGGAGAGGCCGACCGCCCTCCCCGGAGCGAGCCGTCCGACCAGCAGCAGGGCCAGGACGAGGGCGAACGCGGTCAGGAAGGCGGTGTGCCCGCTCGGGTAGGCCAGGTGGCCGTCATGGATGGTGCGCCCCACCAGGGGCTTCAGCAGCTTCGTGGTCACCACGGCGGTGCCGGTGCCGACCACGACGAGCGCCGCGGCACGAGGCCGCCGAAGCCGCAGACAGCCCACCACGGCGACCAGGACCAGCGCCGCCGCCCCCAGGGGTTCCCCCAGGAAGTCGGTGGCCAGGGCGACGCGCCGCCACGAGGGCCCCAGGCCCTCCGCCGCCGGCCACCACCACGCGTCCACCCCGCCGGGCCGGTCGTGACCGGCGTACCGGACCCCGAGCGCCCCGACCACCAGTGCGGCCAGCACCGCGACCGCACCGAGCCGGGTGCGCAGCGAGGGCGGGAGCACCGGTCCACCCGCCCCCGCGGTCCGGCGGCGGTCCGCGGGGGCGGATGGACCGCCCTCCGGGTCACGACCGTTCGAGGCGGGAGGAGGGGGCGTCCCCTGCTCCGACCGTTGGGCAGCCATGAAGCAGCGGCCTCCTGTATCGCTCCGGCCGGGCGGTCCGGTACCCGTGCCGGGCGCCGGTGGACCCGTCGCCGGCCCGTGTCCCGGTACCCGCTCCCCGTGGTGGGGCCCTTCGGGTCCGAACACGGGTCGCACGGACGGTCGTTGGACCCGGGTCAGTTCCTTCGCGTCACCCTAGCCAACGTTCCCCTCGTGGCAACACCACCGAAAGGGTGCCGTTTCGGACCGAACGTGTCGACATGGTGCCTCTCCCGTAGGGGACTTGAGGGAACGCGCCAGCGCCACGGGGACCGGAAGCGGTCGACCGTGCGGCGGATTGCCCGTCCCGCCCGCGGGTGGCCGTCCGCGAACCTATGCTGGCACCGAAGGCACGGGACGACCGGGGGGAGCGTTTCATGAGGGCAGTGGACAGGGGCACGGCAGCGGCGAGGGCGGCGGTCAAACGGCTCATCGGCCGTACCGGCTTCGACGTCGTGCGCAGCACCAACAACCGCGGGGGCGTCGACGACTTCCTCCCCTTCGAGGCGACGATGAGGGCCGCCCGGGCGTCCGGCCTGTCGGTGGGCGACCACATCGACGAGGTCATGAACGGAACGCCCGGCGCCACCCAGTCCACCGTCGACGAACTGCGCACCCTCGGCGTCTACGCCGCGAAGCCCGACACGGTGCTGGAGATCGGCCCCGGTTCCGGGCGGTACCTGGAGAAGACGCTGAAGGAGTGCTCGCCGAGCCGCTACGAGATCTACGAGACCGCCGCGCCCTGGGCCGCACACCTGGTGGACACCTTCGGCGTGGTGGCCCGGCCGACCGAGGGGAGCAGCCTCGCCCCGACACCGGACGGCAGCGTCGACCTCGTCCAGGCCCACAAGGTCTTCAACACCGTGACCTTCCTCTGCGCCGCCCGCTACTTCCTCGAAATGGCCCGGGTGACCCGGCCCGGCGGCCGGATCGTCTTCGACGTGATGACGGAGACCTGCCTGGACCCGGCCGCGGTGCACGCCTGGGCGGCCCGGGGCGGCGCGGGCCACGACTCCTACCCGGCGGCCCTGCCGCGTCAGACGTGCGTCGACCTCTTCGAGAGCCTCGGATGCGGCCTGGAGGCCAGCTTCCTGGCGCCCATGGGCATCGGCTCCACGGAGGTGCTCGTCTTCGCGAAGGGGGACTGACAGTGAGGATGTGACGTGGCTTCTCCGCTGGGTCTGACTCACGGACTGACCGACGCCGACTGGCTGTCCTTTGCGGGATTCGTCGGCCCGCGCGGAGGAGCCACCGCACGCGACCGGACGGGCGCCCGTGACCTTATAGGAGCTTGGTCAAGAAGCCCCGCCACTGTCTTGTCCGCCCGCCTGGCCGGCGCGTGCCGCCTACCGGGATCAGCGAGAGGACGGCAGTGACCAGCATGACGGACCAGGCCCTGGAAGTCACAGGGGGTGTGGACACGCACGGCGAGACCCACCACGCGGCCGTGATCGATCGGCTCGGCCGCCACCTGGCCGACCGCGAGTTCCCCGCCACCGGTGCCGGATACCGGCAACTGCTGGCCTGGCTGCGCTCGTTTGGGCACGTCACCCGGGTCGGGGTGGAGGGCACCGGCGCCTACGGCGCTGAGCTCGCCCGCACCCTGGGCCGGGCCGGGCTGACGGTGATCGAGGTCGACCGCCCGGACCGCAAGACGCGCCGGATGAAGGGCAAGTCCGACCCGATCGACGCCTACGCCGCCGCCGAGGCGGTGGCCTCCGGCCGGGCCAGCGGCACTCCCAAGACCCGGGACGGCATCGTGGAAGCGGTCCGCGCGCTGCGGGTGGTGCGCCGATCGGCGGTCAAGTCCCGCACTCAGGCTGTCAACCAGGCCCGGCAGCTGCTGGTTACCGCACCTGAAGCCCTGCGCGCCCAGCTGCGCGGACTGTCGACCGCCGCCCTGGCCAGGGCATGCGCCCGGCTCCGACCTGGCGACGACCTCACCGACCCCGCCCACGCGGTCAAGGCCGCCCTGCGCCGCCTGGGCAAACGCATCCTGGCGCTGACCGAGGAGGCCGACGAGCTGCAGGCCGAGCTGAAGACCCTCACCGCCCAGGCCGCCCCGGACCTGCTGGCCCTCAAGGGCGTAGGCACGGACGTGGCCGGACAGCTCCTGGCCACCGTCGGCGACAACCCTGACCGGCTACGCTCCGAGGCCGCCTTCGCCCACCTGTGCGGGGTGGCACCGATACCAGCCTCGTCCGGCCGCCGGGACCGGCACCGCCTCAACCGCGGCGGCGACCGCGCCGCCAACCATGCCCTGCACACCATCGTGCTGTGCCGCATGCGCTGGGACGAACGCACCCGCGCCTACGTCGCACGGCGTACCGCCGACGGACTCGCGACCAAGGACATCATGCGCTGCCTGAAACGACATGTTGCCCGCGAGGTCTACCGCGTCCTGATGCGGTCGATCCGGACCACCGACACCAACCCGCAAACCACTCAAAGCGACCTCACTGAAGCCGCTTGACATCCATAGGAGCATCCCGAGGGAGGCTTCCGCGCGGCGGCGGGGCCCGGCTCAAGCGGGCTTGGCGTAGTCCCCGTATCCGGTCCAGTCCAGTGCCACGCAGGCTTCGTCGCCGATCACCCAGGCGTCGTGACCGGGCGACACCTCGATGAAGTCGCCCGCAGCGGCTTCGGCGCTCTCCCCGTCGTCCATGACGATCTTCAGACGGCCACTGACCACGTAGCCGGTGTGGGCCGACCGGCAGCTGTCGGTCCCCGCCAGCGGTTTGACGTGCTCCGACCAGCGCCAGCCCGGTTGGAAGACGGCCAGGCCGACGGGGCCGCCGGCCGTGTGCAGCAGGTCCAACCTGCCCTTGCCCTCTTCGAACGGCCGTGTTTCGTCCGCAGCATCGAAGTTACGGATCACCAGCCCAGCCATGGTCACTCGCCTCCCGGAGTGGAGCGGCCCCGAGTCCTCTACCAGCCTAGTCCGGTGCACGGCGAAGGCCCAGGTGACGCTCGGAACCGGACGCCTCGCGAAGGGTGCGCGCCCCGGCCCGGAACGTCGCCAGACCGGCGTCGAAGTCGAGGGCCGAGCCCACGAAGAGAACGCTCCCGTCGGGAGCGACGTAGACCTTGCCGCCCCCGCGGACGGCGTGCACCAGACAGATGCCCAGGCCCTCGGGAAGTCGGACGGTGGTCAGCGCCGGCGCCTCCGCGCGGCCGACGAAGAGGGCGCGGCCGATCTCGACCAGTCGGTCCTCGTCGAGGGCGTCGGCGGGCGGGCGGGGGCTCGCAGGGTTCGTCAAGGCGCCTTCCTCGGGTCGGAGCGTGCCGCGGCCGGGCCCGGGCAGCTCGTCCGGTGCGGCGGGGGAACGGCCGTCATCATCCGTCCGAGGGTAGCCCGTGCGCCCGCGTCCGCAGCGGATGCGTCCTCGTCGGAACGACGGTGATCGCCGCAACTCGCCTGCCCCGGAACGCTGTTACACAACGATCATTGAGTGCGTCGAAACGGCCTGGGCATACTGCGCGGGTTACCGGGGCGTACACCCATCGAGGGCGCCCCCCAGGGGCGGGCCCCCGCCCGCCCCCTTCACTCCTGAGCAGGGGGAATCTTGCGCACACCAGCAAAGAGGGCGTGCCCGGCCGTTGTTGCCGCCGGGTGCGTCGTGGCCCTGACGGCGGGCATGACCGGCCCGGCGTCGGCCGCCGAGGCCGGTCCGGGGCCGGGCCCGTCGGCGGCGGCGAAGCGCCTCGCCGACGGGGCCGGAACCGTCCGCACCGTCACCCTGATCACCGGCGACCGGGTCCGCGTGGACGCGCGGGGCCGTGTCGGCGGCATCCAACGGGCCGACGGCCGCGAGGACATGCCCTTCTTCACCCAGGTCCACGACGGCCGCACCTACGTGGTGCCGCGGGACGCCCGGCGGTTGATCGCGGACGGCACCTTGGACCGGCGGCTGTTCGACGTCACCGAACTGACGAGGCCGGAGACCCGCAGGGCCCACCGGGCGGGACTCAAGGTGATCGTCGGCTACCGGGGCGGCGCCGCCGACGCCGCCCGTGCGGGGGTGCGGTCCGCCGAGGGCACCACCGTCCGCCGGACCCTCTCCGCCCTCGACGCGGACGCCGTCACCAGCGCCACCGACAGCACCGGGGCGTTGTGGGACGCCCTGACCCGTCCGACCCGCGACGGTTCGGCGGCCAGGACCTCCGGCATCGCCCGGATCTGGCTGGACGGGGTGCGCAAGGCGTCGCTCGACCGCAGCACCGGGCGGATCGGCGCGCCGTCCGCCTGGGCCCGCTCGTACGACGGCACCGGGGTGAAGATCGCCGTCGTGGACACCGGGATCGACGCCACCCATCCGGACCTCGCGGGACGGGTGGTGGCGGAGCGGAACTTCAGCAGGTCCCCGGACGCCCGCGACCGTGACGGGCACGGAACGCACGTGGCCTCCGTCGCCGCCGGCAGCGGAACGAAGGACGGCAGGTTCAAGGGGGTCGCCCCCGGAGCCCAGCTGATCAGCGCCAAGGTGCTGGACGACCGGGGCGAGGGGGAGGACTCGGGCATCCTGGCCGGGGTCGACTGGGCCGTGGCCCAGGGCGCCGACATCGTCAACATGAGCCTGGGCAGCCCCGACACGCCGGGCATCGACCCGACCGAAGCCCAGATCAACAAGCTCTCCGCGGAGAAGGGCGTCCTGTTCGCCGTCGCCGCCGGCAACAGCGGCCCGGGCCGGTCCACGGTGGCCTCCCCGGGCAGCGCCGACGCCGCGCTGACCGTCGGTGCGGTCGACGACAACGATCTGACTGCCGACTTCTCCGCGGTGGGGCCGCGCACCGGCGACCACGCGATCAAGCCGGACGTCACCGCGCCGGGCGTCGGGATCACGGCGGCGGCCGCCGAGGGCACCGGCGGACAGTACCCGCCCGGGTACGTCAGCAAGGACGGCACGTCCATGGCGACCCCGCACGTCGCGGGCGCCGCGGCGCTCCTGAAGCAGAAGAACCCCACCTGGACGGGCGCCCGGCTCAAGGCGGTGCTCACGGCCTCCGCCCAGGGCGGTGCCTCCTCGGTGTTCCACCAGGGCGCGGGTCGCATCGCGGTCGACCGGGCGATCGACCAGACGGTCGTCGCCGAGCCCGGCTCGATCGACCTGGGCGTCCAACACTGGCCCCACCAGGACGACACGCCCGTCACCCGGCAGGTGACGTACCGCAACGGCGGCACCACCGACGTGGTGCTGGACCTGGCGTTGGCGGCGCCCACCGGAGGCGACGGACAGCCGGCCCCCGCCGGCTTCTTCACCCTGGGGACCCCGCGCGTCACGGTTCCGGCGGGCGGCACCGCCGCCGTGGAGCTGACGGCCGACACCCGGATCGGCGGTGCCGTCGACGGCTCGTACACGACGACCGTCGTCGCCTCCGGCGGCGGCCAGACCGTCCGGACCGCGGCCGCGGTGGAACGCGAGGGCGAGTCGTACGACGTCACCTTCGAGACCTTCGGGCGCGACGGCGCTCCGGGCACCGGCTGGCAGGCGGAACTGCTGGGCTACGCGGGCGCCGCCACCGACCGCCGTTTCCTGCCCGACCTCTCGTCCGGCTCCACCACGATACGGATGCCGCGCGGCACCTACGCCCTCGCGGCCAACCTGCTGGTCGATCCCGCCGCTCCGGCCAAGGGAGCCGATCTGATCGACAACCCGCAGTTCTCCGTGACCGGCCCCACGACCGTCACCCTCGACGCCCGCACCACCAAGCCGGTGACGATCACGGTGCCGGACCCGGCCGCGCGTCCGACGCGGGCGGGCATGCTGTACGTGCTGGAGACGAACGGGACGGCCTTCCTCCAGGGCGGCGAGTTCACCAGCTTCGACAACCTCCGCACCGCCTACCAGGGTCCGCAGCGGCTCGACGGAACGCTCCGGCAGTCCTGGTCCGGTCACTGGGCCCGGGGCGCCGACGAGTACTACGTCCTCACCGGCGGCCCGGTGCAGCGCCTCGCCGACGGGTACCACCGGACCTTCGCGGCCGGGGACCTCGCCCTGGTGAAGGCGGGCATCGGCGCCTCGGGGCCCGGAGCCCAGGGCGCCCTCGCCGCGCACGGCGAACTGCCCGGCGGTTCCGGCGTGGTATCGGCCTTCCGGGTGCAGCCGGCGCCGGGCACCCGCAACGTGCACCTGTCCACGGACGACGGGGCGGCCTGGCAGATCGAGGCGGGGGTGCTGGGGGAGCCGGACGCCCAGGGGTTCCGGTCCTTCGACGCGGCCTACGGCACCGTCTCGCGCCGGTACGCGGCGGGCAGCACGCGCACCGAGGACTTCCACGCCGGTGTGCTGGGCCCGCAGATGGACGCCGGCAGCGGAATCGTGCGCGACGGCGACCAGTTGTACGGCTCGCTGACGCTCGCCGGTGACGGTGCGGGGCACCTCGGCTTCGCCCGGTACACCAGCGCGAGCACCACCATCCACCGCAACGGCGTGCTGTACGCGCAGGAGGACGCGGCCGTCGACGCGCGGACGTTCGCGCTGCCCCCGGAGGCCGCCGCGTACACGGTGTCCACCACGGTCCGGCGCAACCCCGCCCTCCACCGTGCCGGCACCCGGATCGACGCCTCGTGGACCTTCACCTCGGCCCGCACCGACGCCCCGACGATGCTGCCGGTGTCCACGGTCCGCTTCCGCCCGGAGCTCGCACTGGACTCCACCGTCCCCGCGGGCGGCAGGGTGCGCGTTCCGGTCGTGGTGCAGGGCGCGGCGGCCGGCGCCGGCCTGAAGAAGCTCCGGGTCTCGGTGTCCTACGACGGCAAGAAGTGGCAGTCCGCCCCGGTCAGCGCGGACGAGGTCATCGTGCGGGCACCTGCGGGGGGCAGGGCGGTGTCGCTGCGGGCCGTGGTCACCGACACCCGGGGCAACCGGTCGACGGTCACGCTCCACGACGCCTTCCTCGGTAGGTAGCCCCCCGTCGGGCACGCCCCGGCGGCCCGTGTGACGGGTGCACCGGCCGGGCAGCCCCGGGGGCCGGCTTCCACAACGGAAGCCGGCCCCCACTTGCGGTGACGTTTAGGTACGCCTTACCGTGCTCAATCGCACCACTCGGGGCTCGGCCGTCACACGGCCCGCCCGCGGCGAGCGCTCCACCGACGCAGCCTGGCCGTCCGCTGCCGGTTTTCTCGCTGACGGGACCCATGTGAACGACTCTGCCTTCGGTCTGTACGACCCTGCCCGCGACCACAGTGCCTGCGGCGTGGGCTTCATCACCCGCCTCGACGGGACCCCCCACCACGAGGTCATCCGCAAGGGCGACGAGGCGCTGCGCACCATCCCGCACCGCGGAGGCACATCGGCCGAAGGCGTGGGCGACGGGGCGGGCGTGAGCATCGACCTGTCGGTGGAGTTCTTCGGCGTGATCACCGGTGAGGAACTGCGCGCCGGACACTTCGGCGTCGCGAACTGCTTCGTCCCCGTCGACGCCGACCGCCGCGCCGGCGCACTGGACCTGGTGGCTCGGAGCATCGCCGAACAGGGCTTCGAGGTACTGGTGGTGCGCGAGGTCCCGGTGGACCACGCAGTGGCCCGGGCTGCCGCCGAGCAGTACCAACTCCCCATCGTGCAATGGGTGTTCAGGGCGCCCGAGGGCTGGGAGCGCAGCGACGTGGACGCTGCCGCCCACCGCTGCCTCCTGGCGGTCGAGGCCGCCGCCTACGCGGACGACGCCTACGCGGGGCTCTACCCCCTGTCGCTGAGCGCACGGACCCAGGTGCTCAAGGGGCGGCTCAACTCCGGTGAGGTCATCGGTTACTTCCGTGACCTGTGCGATCCACGGCACTCGGTGCGCTCGCTGTACTTCCACACCCGGTTCTCCACCAACACCGAACCGCACCCGACCATGGCACAGCCGTTCCGGCTCATGGCGCACAACGGAGAGTTGAACACCGACCGCAAGAACCGTCTGTCCGACGAGGCGCTCGCCCGCGCCCGCACCCGCAGCATCGTGCGCCCCCCGGGCCAGTCCGACTCCAGCCGGCTCGACCAGACCCTCCAGAGCAGGGTGTTCGACGACGGCCTGGACCTCGTCGAGGCCGTGGTGTCGCTGATGCCGCCCGCGTGGGAGAACGACCGGACCCTGCCCGTCGCGGTGCGCGACATGCTGGAGTACTTCTCGCTGTACGAGGAGAAGAACGACGGCCCGGCCGCCGTGATCTTCAGCGACGGAGACGTCGTCGGAGCCCGTCTGGACCGGCTCGGCCTGCGACCGCTGCGGACCGTCGAGACCGCCGAGTACCTCATGGTGGCCTCCGAGGCCGGCCAGGTCGCCTTCCCGGACGAGGAGGTCGTGCACCGGGGCCGCATCGAGGCCGGCGGCATGCTCGTCGTCGACCACCGCACCGGCCGTCGGCTGCGCACCTCCCAGGTGCTCGCCGCGCTCGCCGCCCGCCGTCCGTACTCCGAACTGCTGGCCGCGGCCCGGGTGAACCTCGACGACCTGCCCGCACCCGACTACGACCGCGGCACCACCACCCTCGGCTACGACGGGGACCTGTCCACCGCCGGCCGGTACGTCGCCTACTCGCTGAACCAGGAGAGCTTCCGGTTCATGCTCGATCCGATGCTCGCCAACGGGGCGGAGCGGATCTCGGCGATGGGGTACGGCAACGCCATCAACGCGCTCAGCGACACCGAGGGCGGCATGGCGAAGTACTTCTCCCAGCGCTTCGCCCAGGTGACCAACCCCCCGCTGGACAGCATCCGCGAAGCGGACGGCATGAGCATGCGGGTCGCACTCGGCCCCAAGCCGGACGGCACCGGCCACACCAACGGCCGGCAACTCGTGCTGTCCTCGCCCGTGCTCGGCCACCTCGACATGGTCCGACTGCGTGACCAGCGGATCGTGCCCCTGGAACGGTTCGACCTGCTCTACGTCCCCGTGCCCGGCGAGGTGACCGCGAACGCCGACGCCCTGCGCACCGCCCTCGGACGGCTCTGCGACGACGTCGAGCGGTTCGCCGCGGAGCGGGGCGGCATCGCCCTCCTCACCGACCGGGCGGTCTCCTCCTCGAAGGCGCCGCTCCCGGTCGTCCTCGCCGTCGCGGCGGTGAACCAGCGCCTCATCGAAACGGGACTGCGACTGCGGGTCTCGTTGGTGGCGGAGAGCGGCCAACTCGCCTCCTCGCACCACGTCGCCACCGCCCTCGGCTTCGGGGCCTCGGCGGTCTACAGCCTCAGCGCACGACTGCGCGCGGAGGAGAAGTACCCGAGCGCACCGGCACCCGCCGGGGAGACCACCGCAACCGACCGGGCCCTGGCACGGTTCCGCAAGGCGGCCGAGAAGTCGCTCGCCAAGACCATGGGCCGGGTCGGGCTGTGCACCGCCGAGAGCTACATCGGCGGCGAGTTCTTCGAACCGAACTACCTCGACACCCGCGACGACGTGTTCGCGACGATCTTCCCGCACCACCGGGCCCCGGTCGGCGGCGTGGGCTTCGCCCGCATCGCCGAGGCCGCGACGGAGTGGCACGAGCGGGCCCGCACCGTGCAGGGCGAACAGCAGATCCCCCTGCTCGGCCTCTTCAAGGAACGCTCGGACGGCGCCGGGCACTCCTTCGGCACCACGGCCGTCCGCGGCTTCGGCGGCATGACCGAGGAGCGCCCGGAGTTCGGCCGCCCGGATGACGCGGACGCGCTGCGCCTGCTCACGCTCGGCCAACTCGACGACGCGTTCGGCATCACCGACACCGCCTACCGCAACACCGGGTACGACGCACTCGGCGACGCCGAGATCGACGCCTTCCGGATCACCCCCGGATACCGCGCCTTCCTCCGGGCGACGCACGAGGAGCGCGCCCGGCGCCCGGCCGCCCTGCGCGACGTGCTCGCGCTGCCCGCGGACCTGACGGGACCGCGCACCCCCGAGGACTTCGCCCGTGAACTCGGCCGGTTCTCCACCACCGGCAACGCCAGCATCACGGTCCGCGGGCTCGTCACCGAAGTCACCCACGATTCCCCCGACGGGACCACCCTGCGCCTGCGCCTCACCGCCCCCGGGGCGGACGGCGCGGAGCGCCACACCGCGCTCGCGGCCGGCCTCGCCCTCGCGTACCCGGGCGAGGTCGAGACCCTCGACGCCGACGCCCGGAGCGTCACCGTCCACGTCGTCGGCGCCGCCGCGCGCCTGCTCGCCCTCCTCGACGGCGCACCCGACAGCATCGCCCTCGACGAGGTGCAGCCCGCGCACCGGATCACCGCCGCGCTCGCCTCCGGCGCCATGAGCCACGGCGCCCTCGTGGCCAGCGCGCACGAGGCCGTCGCACACGGGGCGAACATGGTCGGTGCCCTGTCCAACAGCGGCGAGGGCGGTGAGCACCACTCCCGGTACGGCACCATCCGCGGCTCCCGGATCAAGCAGTTCGCGTCCGGCCGGTTCGGCATCTGGGCGGGCTACCTCGCCGATCCGATGCTCCAGGAACTGGAGATCAAGATCGGTCAGGGGGCGAAGCCCGGCGAAGGCGGTCAACTGCCCGCGCCGAAGGTCACCGTCGACATCGCCGCAGCCCGCGGCGGGACCCCGGGCATCGAACTCGTCTCGCCGCCGCCGCACCACGACACCTACTCGATCGAGGACCTCGCACAGCTCATCCACGACTGCAAGGCCGCCCGGGTGCGCGTGATCGTGAAGCTGGTGTCCTCGGAGGGCATCGGCACCATCGCGGTCGGCGTCGCCAAGGCCGGCGCCGACGTGATCAACGTCGCCGGGAACACCGGCGGCACCGGCGCGGCCGCCGTCACCAGCCTCAAGTACGCCGGCCGGTCGGCGGAGATCGGGGTCGCCGAGGTGCACCAGGCGCTCCTCGCGAACGGGCTGCGCGAGAAGGTCGTCCTGCGCTGCTCCGGCGCGCACCAGACCGGCGGGGACGTCGTCACCTCGGCCCTGCTGGGCGCCGACAGCTTCGAGTTCGGCACCACCGCGCTGATGATGCTCGGCTGCGTCATGGCGAAGAACTGCAATGTGAAGTGCCCCGCCGGACTCACCACCAACCCCGAGGCGTTCGAGGGCGACCCGCGGGCGCTGGCCCAGTACCTGCTCAACGTCGCCCACGACGTGCGGGGGATCCTCGCCCGCCTCGGCCTGGGCTCGCTGCGCGCGGCCCGGGGCCGTACCGACCTGCTCCAACTCCTGGACCACCCGGCGGGCGTCGGCCAACTGGACGTCCGCCGGCTGCTCGCCCGGGTCCCCGAGAAGACGGTGGCCGAACCGGAGTACCTGGAGAAGGACTTCACCACCGACGACGCCCTGATCGAGCGGGTGCGGGCCGCCCTGATCGAGCGGCGCGAGCCGTCCGTCCTCGTCGACGGCATCCGCCTCGGCAACAGCGACAAGTCGGTCGGCGGCCAGCTCGGCATCGACGTGGAGCGGCTGCTGAACCACCGTCTCGACGCCGCGGAGTTGGCCGGAGCCCCCGCCGTCACCACCGACGACCGCGGTCGCCGCCGGCTGGTGGACGACGCCGTCCTGGTCCGCACCACCGGGTCCGCCGGCCAGTCCTACGGAGTGTTCTGCAACGACGGCATCACCCTGGAGCACACCGGTACCGCCAACGACGGCGTCGGCAAGAGCCAGAGCGGCGGCCGGATCGTGGTCCGTGCTCCGGGCGGCGGCGCCGACGAGCACGGCGGCAACGTGCTCGTCGGGAACTTCGCCCTGTTCGGCGCCACCGGCGGCCGGACGTTCGTCCAGGGGGAGGCCGGCGACCGCTTCGCGGTGCGCAACTCCGGCGCGACCGCGGTCGTGGAGGGCCTCGGCGACTTCGGCTGCGAGTACATGACCGGCGGCACCGTGCTCAACCTCGGCGGCTTCGGCAAGGGCCTCGGCAACGGCATGAGCGGTGGCTTCCTGTACCAGTACGACCCCACCGGCGAACTGCGCGAGCGGGTGAGCGCGGACTCGCTCCTGGTGTTCCCGGTGACCGACACCGAGCACGGGGTCTTCCACCAGGAAGCCGTGCGCCTGCTCCTCCAGTGGCACCTGGAGGCCACCGGCTCCCGGCTAGCGGCCCGGCTCCTCGCCGACTGGGAGCACGAACGCCGCCACGTGTACTGCGGAATGCCCCGCGCGCTGCTGCTGTACCAGGACGCCACCGAGATCCTCGCCGCGGCCACCCGCGGCGAACTGCTCGACGAACTCGCCACCTCCATCGCGACGGACAAGCTCCGCGCCTTCAAGGTCGACTACCGCGACCGTCGCACCGTGCTCGGCGGACGCGCCCCCGCGCTCGGCGACCGGGACGGCGACGACATGTTCTCGCTGCTCTCCTCGTACACCGTGCTCACCGTCGCCCAGGACCTGGCGCTCGCCCGGGTGCCCGGCGCGAGCGACCCGGACGACCCGCGGGTCGCCGAGGCGGTCCGCAACCTGGTGCTCACCGAGGACTTCGCCGTCAAGCAGCGGGTGGTGAAGTACCTGCGCGGCACTCTGGAGCGGTTCGACGACGACGAACTCGCCACGCTCATCGCCATCAAGCGCCTCGACGACTACAAGCGCGCCCTGAGCAGCCGCAACAACTTCAGCATGGACGCCCCCGGCACCTACGGCTGGATCCTCCACCAGAACGCCAAGAACACCGGCCGCGTCCGGGCCGCCCGGTTCGACGAACTGCTCGCGACCGCGGCCCTGGCGGACATCGCCGAGCGCCGGACCCCGCAGACCCCCACCCAGGCGGTGACCGCATGACCCTCATGGCCCCCACCGGAACCCTCATCCCGGCCGACGCCCCCTTCTCCGCCGCACAGGAGTCGTGGCTGGCCGGTTTCCTCGCCGGCATCGCCACCGCCGGCCGTCGGGAGGCCTGGGCGGTCGACGCACCCACCACGACCGTGGACGTCCTGTTCGGCACACAGACCGGGACCGCCGAGTTCCTCGCCGACGAACTGGTCTCCGGGGCCCGCGCCCGGGGCCTCGGTGCGACCCCCGCCGCCCTCGACGCCGTCACACCCGAGCGCCTCGCCGCCATGTCCCACCTGCTGGTCGTCACCTCGACGTACGGCGAGGGGGAGATGCCCGACAACGCCGGGCTGTTCTGGGAAGCGCTGAGCGCCGATGCGGCACCGCGGCTGGAGGGACTGCGCTACGCGGTGCTCGGCCTCGGCGACCGCGGGTACGACGACTTCTGCCAGGCGGCGAAGCTCATCGACACCCGACTGGAGCAACTCGGCGCCGTCCGCGTGCACGACCGCGTGGACTGCGACGTCGACTTCGAGGAGCCGGCCGCGGCGTGGACGACCGCGGTCCTGGACCGGCTCGCCGCCGAGACCGGCGCCCCGACGACCCCCGCGCCCGCCCCGTCGAGCGCCCCGGGCCCGGCCCCCCGGACCCGTTCCCCGTGGAACAAGCGCACCCCGTACCGGTCCCGGCTCGCCGTGAACAGGCTGCTGTCCTCGCCGGACAGCGCCAAGGAGATCCGCCACTACGAGTTCGAACTCGGCGACAGCGGCATCACCTACACCGCCGGCGATGCGCTCGCCGTCCTCCCGGTGAACGACGACGCCCTGGTCGGCGCCCTCCTCGAACACCTGGGCGCGCACGGCGACGAGGACGTCGACGGGCAGCCGCTCGTCGAGGTGCTGCGTACCGGTCGCGAGGTCCGCACCCCCTCCAAGGAACTCGTCGCCGAACTCGTCGAACGGGCGCCGGGCAGTGACCTCGCCGCGGTCGTCGGGCACGGCGACCGGGCCGCCCTCGACTCCTGGCTGTGGGGACGGGACGTGCTCGACCTGCTGCGGGACGCCGGACCGGCCGCCCCCGAGCTACCCGAACTGCTGCCACTGCTACGCCCGTTGCAGGCTCGGCAGTACTCGATCTCGTCGAGTCCGCTCGCCCACCCGGACCGCATCCACCTGACCGTCGCCTCGGTCCGGTACACCACCGGGCACCGCCGGTACGAGGGGGTCGCCTCGACCTACCTCGCGGACCGGGCGGGCGGGGGGACCGACGAGCCGTCCGCCGGCGTCTACCTCCAGCCGAACACCTCCTTCGGCGTTCCCGCGGACGACGACGCTCCGATGGTCATGATCGGCCCCGGTACCGGCATCGCCCCGTTCCGCGGCTTCCTCCACGAGCGGGCTGCTCGGGGTGCCGCCGGACGCAACTGGCTCTTCTTCGGCGACCAACACCGCCGCACCGACTTCGTCTACGAGGACGAGCTCGCCCGGTTGCGGGAGAGCGGCGTGCTCACCCGGCTCGACCTGGCGTTCTCGCGCGACCAGGCGGAGAAGGTCTACGTGCAGACGCGCATGCGCGAGCAGTCGCGCGAGTTGTACGGATGGCTGGAGGAGGGGGCGCACGTGTACGTGTGCGGCGACGCCTCCCGCATGGCGAAGGACGTCGAGGCGGAGCTGCTCGGCGTCATCGCCCGGGAGCGCGGGCGCGGTGAGGAGGACGCCGCCCAGTACCTGGCGGACCTGCGGCGCGCCAAGCGCTACGTGCGGGACGTGTACTGAGGCGCGCCGGGCCGGCAGCCGGAGCCCCGCGGCGCCGACGAACCGCGCGCCGTGCAGGAGGGGCGCGGTAGACGGAACGGCACCGTGCGGCTGGTCGGGGCGGGGAACCGGCACTCGCCCCGACCACCCGATGCCGTTCCCGTCGTCCAAGCGGTCACCGGCGGGCCGGTGGCCCGGATCGCGCAGGTCGGGAGCCTGGGCGGGGCCGCGCCCGGCGTCCGACCGGGCTCGTTCGTGCTCCGCATCGACCCCGAGGAGACCGTGTCGGCCGTCGTGGGACGGGACGGCCGGCACGCCGCGCATCGGGAGGCCGAACTCGTCGGCCCGTCCTCAGGACCGTGGCACGTCCTTGAGGAACAGGATCCCGTCGAGGTCCGCCAGCCGATCCGGGTCCAACGGGGCGTAGAAGTGGGGCGAGGTGCGGGTGACGATCCGCGCGGCGCCGAGGGCGGCGGCCAACACCGGGGCGTCGACGAGGCAGCGGTCCCGGTCGAGCGCGTACAGGAGCCCCTCGATGCTGTCCGGCTCCGGTGCCCCCACCCCCCGGTGCCGCATCGTGCCCAGGGCGGTGGCCAGGAAGGCGTACTCCGCGCCCAGCCGTGCGCTCGCCAGCGCACCCGCCCCCCACCACCTCAGCGGCTCCGGCCGGTCGGGCAGACGCCACCTGCTCTCGCCCCGTTCGAGGTGGCCGTTGTGCGCGAAGGCCAACACCGGACCCCGCTCGGTGAGGGCCAGAAGGTTCTCGGCCATGATCGAATCCCGTAGTCCGAGCAGCCGCCCCATCCGGTTCGGCGAGGGGTCGGCCATCCAGTAGTGGTAGCGCAGCAGCCCGGTGGCGGTGCGCCCGTACAGGCGTGCCCGGTCCCAGTCCTCCCGTGAGGCGGCCGTGATCAGCCGGGGTGCCTGTGCGTCGAGGACCGCCACCAGGTCGTCGGCGAGCACCCGCAGCTCCGTCGCTCCGGCGGAGCGTCCCACCGAGCGGGAGGCGTCCCGCATGGCCCCGGGCTCCGTCCACCGGTCGTCGGGACCGAGCAACCGGTCGAGGGCGTCCGCGGTACAGGGCAGCAGCTCCGCGTCGCCGTGGTCGGCGAGGTACGCGTGGAGTGCGGTCAGGGCCTGCCGGGGGCTCGCCGCGCCAGTCATCTCCAACGGACCGTCGAAGCCGGCGAAGCGGATCCGCTCGGACGCGGGCCGGCCCTCGTTGTGGGCACGCATCCAGCGCACCAGCTCGCGGTTGGCGGCGAACGCGCCGAAGCCGTGGCTGAAGCCCTGTGCCATGACGGCGTCGAGGGTGCCCCGACCCGAGGTGACGTAGTCGTCCACGACCAGCCCCCGCAGGCAGTCGCTCTCGACGGCGACCGTGCGGTAGCCCTCCTGCTCGATGAGTTCGCGGAAGAGTTCGTTGCGCACGTCGAGCGGTGCACGCTCGCCGTGGACGGGTTCGCCCAGGGCGAGCAGCCGCGGTCGGGTCGGGAGCAGCTTCATCACGGCGGGAGCGTCGACGGCACCGACGGAGTCCTCGAAGTCGATATCCATGCCTTCGACGCTATCGCTGAACCATCTGTTGAGGCTTTGCGCGATAACGTCGGCCCCATGGGGAGAAACCTTCAAAGCGGTAGGCGACTCAGGCCGATCGATCTGGCGCGCAGGCACGGTCTGTCCGCCCAGGCGGTCAGGAACTACGAGGAGGCCGGCATCCTCCCGGCGGCCGATCGCACCCCGCACGGGCACCGCGTGTACACCCCGCTGCACGCGAGCGCCCTGCGCGCGTTCCTGGCCCTGGTGCCCGGGCACGGCCACGGCAGGGCCACGGAGATCATGCGGGCGGTGAACCGGGGCGCCGCGACGGAGGCGTTCCGGCTCATCGACGAGAGCCACGCCCAACTCCTCGACGACCGGCGGACCCTCCGCGCCGTGGAGGACGCCCTGCGGGACCTGGAGCCCGCCTCGACGCCCGGACCGAGCGCGGGGCCCGGGCCCCGCGCCGCGTTCATCGGGGAACTGGCGGGCCGGTTGGGCCTGCGCCCGGCGACCCTGCGCAAGTGGGAGGACGCCGGGCTGGTGCGTCCGCGCCGCGACCCGCGGACCGGGTACCGGGTCTACGACGAGGCCGACGTGCGGGACGCGCGGCTGGCCCACCAACTCCGGCGGGGCGGCTACCTCCTGCGGCAGATCGCTCCGCTGCTCGACCGGGTCAGGGCCGCCGGCGGGCTGGACCCCTTGCAGTCCGCACTGCACGACTGGCACGGCCGGTTGTCCACCCGCGGGCGGGACATGCTCACCGGGGCCGCGGAACTCGACGCGTACCTCCGCGAGCGCGGCTGACGCCGGGCGGGAGAGGGCGTCCCCCCGCCCGGCGGGACGCGGGGCCGCGCGCCGGATCAGGTCCGGGGCGCCGCGTCGACGAGTTGCGCGAGGTGGACGGCCGCGTCCCGGAGCGGGGTGTCGTCCGCGGTGACGCGGCTCAGCAGCTCCGCTCCCTCCAGCATGCTGATGACCGTCCCGGCCAGGGAACGCGCCGCGTGCGGGGCGATGCCGCCCGCGGACCCCGGTGCGGTCCGCGACGCCATGCGTCAACGGACGAGCGGTTGGTGCGCGTGCCCCGGGGCGGGGTCGCCGACCGAGGACCTGAGGCGCGCGAGGCCACGCACCGCCGCGGCGGGGCGGACCGTACCCGGGCCGAACCTGTTCCGGGCCCGGTCGACGGCGGCTTCGACCCGCCGGGCCCGTTCGTCGAGCGGGTCGAACACCAGCTGACGCGGAGCGAGGCGCGCCGGCAGCAGGTCGTCCGCACACAGGGCGAAGGAGCGGACCCGGGCGCGTTGCAGGGCGAGGCGGTCGTGGAGCCCGTAGGCGAGCGCGGTCAGCGCCGGTGTGTGTGCCGTGGCCTCGTGCAGGGAACGGGTCCGGGTGGTCGTGGTGCGGTCCGCGTAGCGGACGGTGAGGGTGAGCGCGCGGGCGGCACGGGATTCCCCGCGGAGCCGCAGACCGAGCCGATCGGAGAGGCCGAGGAGGGCGGCGCGTTGCCGCTCGCGGTCCAACTCGTCCCAGGCGAAGTGGTGTTCCACACGGATCGAGGGGGCCGGTCCGCCGGGGACCACCGGAGTGGGGTCCAGCCCGTGGGCCGCGTCGTGCATCCTGCGCCCCGCGGTGGCCCCCAGGACGCGCTGGAGGGTGCCCAGCGGTGCGGCGGCGAGCCGACCGACGCTGTCCAGGCCGTACGAGGACAGGGTGCGAACGGTCGCGGGCCCCACGTCGGGCAGCGCGGCGGCGGGCAGCGGAGCGAGGAAGGCCGCGACCGCGTCCGGGTCGTCGGGCAGCGCCCGCACCGCCGAGGGCGGCCCGTCCGCGACGAGCATGCGGGCGAGCATCGGGTTGGCGGCGACCCCGATCGTCGAGCGCACTCCGTGCAGACCGCCGGCGCGTGCCCGGACGCGTTCGGCGAGGTCGGGGGCGTCGGTGCCGAAGTAGCGCAGGCTGCCGGAGACGTCGGCCAGGGCGGCGTCCGGCGGCAGCGCCTGCACCACGGGGGTGAACTCGGACAACAGGGCGAGCAGACGGGGGTGGACCCGCTCGTCCGCCAGGTCGTGGAAGTGGACGTGGAGGATCTTCATCCCGCGCTCCCCGGGCTCCGGTGCCACAGGGCCCGGCTCTGCTTGACGGCTGCGCCCGGCGGTTGGAGGTCCGCCCACGGGTGCAGGGCGTAACCGGTCTCCAGGGGGATGCTGCGGGCGGTCGGTGCGGTTGCCGGCGGACGCTCGGCGGTCAGGCGCTCGGTGACCGCCGACAGACCGCCCGTGCGGCGCAGTTCGGCGAGTTCGGCGAGGTCCCAGGCGGCCGACCCGGTCACCGACAGGGCCTTGCCGCCGCCGTCGCCGCGACGCTGCACCACCCCCCGCACCAACAGCAGCCAGGAGTGGAAGACGGTGTGGGCGCAGGCGTCGTGGCTGTCCTCGAAGAACGCGCAGTCCACCAGCCCCGAGGCGTCGTCGAGCGTGGCGAAGACGACCCGCTTGCCGGAACGGATCGGCGGGGTCTGCACGGCGCCCTTCGCGCCGGCGACGAGGACCACCTGGCCGTGCGGCAGGTCCTTCAGACGACGGGCGGACACCACGCCGAGTTCGTCGAGCAACTCCTGGTGGTCGCGCATCAGATGGCGCGAGGCGTCCATGCCGAGCACCCCGAGTTCGGCGCTCAGTCGCTCCGCCTCGTCCAGGTCGGGGAGTCGGGCGGGGGCCGCGGGGACGGGTTCTCCCGTGTTCTCCACCAAGGGCAGCTGGTCGGCTGTCGAACGGCGTGGTGCCCGGTGCGCCTCGGCGATGTGCAGCATCAGGTCGCGTCGGTTGCGCCCGAAGGCGTCCAACGCGCCGACCTGCGCGAGGCGTTCGGCGACCGGACGGGAGGGGCGGGCTCGTGCGATGAAGTCCTGGAGCGAGGAGTAGGGCCGGCCCCCGACGATGCGTTCCGCCTCGGCGTCGCTCATCCCGCGTACGTCGGCGAGGGCGAGGCGCACGCCCGGTTCCGGGGCCCGCACGCCCTCCACGTCGGGCACCAGTTCGATTCTGTGGGTGGTGTCCGAGGCGTTCACGTCCAACGGGAGGATCAGCACGCCCCGTCGTCGGGCGTCCGCGAGCAGCAGCCGTTTCGGGTACATGCCGGGGTCGTGGGTGAGGAGCCCCGTGTAGAAGGCGGCCGGGTGGTGGGCCTTCAGCCAGGCCGACTGGTACGACGGCACGGCGAACGCGACGGCGTGCGCCTTGCAGAACCCGTAGGCGCCGAACGCCTCGACGATCTTCCAGGTCCGTTCGACGACCTCCTCGTCGTAACCGCGTCGGTGCGCCCGCTCGGCGAACCACGCCCTGATCCGCCCGACCTGGTCGGGGCGGGCCAGGGCGCGCCGGGTGTGGTCGCCGAAGTCGCGGCTGCACCCGGTCATCACGTGCAGGATCTCGATGACCTGTTCGTGGAAGACGACCACGCCGCGGGTTTCGCGCAGCGCGGGTTCGAGGTCCGGGTGCGGGTACTCGGGGGCCTTGCGCCCGTGCCGGGCGGCGATGAACGGGTCGACCATGTTGGCCGCCACCGGCCCGGGGCGGAACAGCGAGATGTCGACGACCAGGTCGTGGAAGGTCTCCGGTCGGAGCCGCGCGATGAGGTCGCGTTGGCCCGGTGACTCGGTCTGGAAGCACCCCAGCGTCTGTGCGGAGGTGATGAGCCGGTACGTCGCGGGGTCGTCCGGCGGCACCTGTGCGGGGTCGTCCAGGTCGATGCGGTGCCCGGAGGTCCGCTCGACCTCGGCGACGGCGTGGGCCATCGCGGACTGCATCCGCACGCCGAGGACGTCGAGCTTGAGCAGCCCGAGGTCCTCCACGTCCTCCTTGTCGAACGGGGACATGGGGAAGCCCCCGGTGCTGGTCGGCAGGACGGGGGTGCGACGCAGCAGGGTGGCGTCGGAGAGCAGGACGCCGCACGGGTGCATGGCGATGCCGCGCGGCAGTGCGTCGAGCCCCTCGACCAGGTCCCACAGGCGCGGCCCGTACGCCTCCGGGTCGATGCCGCGTAGTTCCGGGAGCTCCCGCAGGGCGGTGCGCGCGTCCCGGGCGCGGATGTGGGGGAAGGACTTCGCGAGGCGGTCCACCTCGGCCGGGTCCAGGCCGAGGGCGAGTCCCACGTCGCGCACCGCGTGCCGTACCCGGTAGGTCTCCGGCATGGACACCGCGGCTACCCGTTCGGGGCCGAAGCGGTCCAGGATCGCCCGGTAGACCTCGGAGCGGCGGGCGGACTCCACGTCGATGTCGATGTCGGGCAGTTCCTCCCGCCACACGGACAGGAAGCGCTCCATGAGCAGCCCGTGCTCGACCGGGTCGGCGGTGGCGATGCCGAGCAGGTGGGTGACCAGGGACCCCGCTCCGGAACCCCGGGCCGCCACCCTGATGCCCAGCTCCCTGGTGTCGGAGACGACCTGGGCCACGGTGAGGAAGTACGAGGCGAGGCCCCGCTGTTCGATCAGGCGCAGTTCGTCCTCCAGGCGCTCCCAGTAGCCGCGCTTGCGGTCGTAGCGGTGCCGGAGGACCGCGGCGGCGCAGCGCGAGCGCAGCACCCGTTCGGGGGTGCGTCGCCCGGCCCCGACGAGCTGCGGTTCGGGGAAGTGCACCCGGCCGAGGCCCAGGTCGTCCTCGGGGTCGACGCGACAGGCCGCGGCGGTCTCCTCCGTCACGTCGAGGAGCCGGCGTGCGGTGGCGGCCCGGTGCCCGGCGGCCTCGGCCACCCGTCCGGCGATCCGGGCCATGCGGTCGGCGGGCTTGAGCCACCGTTCGCCGCTGTCGAGCGTGCCCCGGGGGTCGATCGGCACCAGACGGCGGGCGGAGTCCAGCACGTCCGCCACTGCCCCCTGCCCGGGGTCGGCGTACCGTACGGCGTTGCTCAGCACCGGTGTGATCCGTTGGTCGACGGCGAACCCGAGGGCCCGGGCGGCCGCCCGGAGCGAGCCCGGCCCGGTGCCGCTCAGGCCGTGGCTGACCACCTCGATGCGCAACTGTTCCGTTCCGTACCGCTCCCGCCAGGGCGCGAGCAGTCGGGCGGCCCGGTCCGGACGGCCGGCGGCCAGGGCCCGGCCGACGGCCGAGTCGGGGCCGAGCAGCACGGTGACGTGCGAGCCCTCCACGGCCTCCCAGGGCAGCAGGGGGTGGTGTCCGTCCACCGCGTCCGCACGGTCCGCGTGTGCGGCACTGACCAGCCGGCAGAGCTCCGCCCAGCCCGCCGCCCCGTCCCGGGCGAGGAACGTCACGCGCGGTGTCGTCTCGTCGACGAAGGCGCCGCCCTTGACCGGGGCGCGGCGCCGCTCGGTGCGGCCGGCCGTCTCGACGGGTGCCGCCACCGCGAGGTCGACCCCGAACAGTGGCCGGATTCCGACTCTGCCCGCGGCCTTGGCGAAGCGGACGGCGCCGCCGAGGGTGTCCCGGTCGGTCAGGGCGAGCGCGTCCATGCCCCGCTCGGCGGCCTGCTCGGCGAGCCGCTCGGGGTGGGAGGCGCCGTAGCGGAGGGAGAACCCCGAGGCGGTGTGCAGATGCGTAAAGCCTCGCACCGTGACCACCACCTCACCCTTCGAAACCCCCTGTGTCGTTCTGTCCGCACCCGTCCCATGGGTCGATGTCCTCACCATAGACCAGTGTCGAATGTTTGTGCGATTTGAGGGGGTGAGGGCGTCCCGGGCAGGGCTCCCGGGCGAGCGGGAGGGAGAGGGGCGGCAGGGCGGCGGTCGTCCGACTCCGGGGGCGCGGCCCGTGGTGGCGAAAAAACGATCTTGCCGATGGCGAACGTGCGGTTCATGCTTCCTCAGGCGTGGCGCCGCACCCCCCACCCTCGGAGCCGCGTCCCCCCACCTTGAGGACCACCGTTGACCCTCGTGCGTTCCGCGCCGCCGTCCGTCCGCCGCTGTCCGGCCGTGCCCGGTCCGGCGGGTTCCCCCACGGCGGTCTGACCGTCCGCTCGACCCGTCTCCCCGGTGCGTGAGCTCCCCGTCACCGGGCCCTTCGCTCCGCCCCGGGCGAGGACCTGCCCCGCGCTCCCTCCGAAAGGACCCCCACCGTGCCCGTGTCAGGACCGAGTGCCCAGGAGTACGAGCCGCGCGTCCGCGTGGCGATCGGTCGCCCCGCCGTCGTCGTGCCCGAGCACCGGGTGTCCCAGGAGGAGATCACCGCCGCAGTGGGGAACCTCTTCGCGGACGCCCCCCAGGTGGAGCGCGGCCTGGAGCTGATGCGCAGCACCACGGTCAGGACCCGTCACCTCGTGGACGGCCTCGCCGACCTGCTCGCCCCGCGCAGCTTCGGCGCCCGCAACGCCCGGTACACGACGGAGGCCGTCCGCCTCGGTGCCCGCGCCGCCGAACGGGCCCTGGCCGCCGCGGGAGTGACCGCCGCGGACGTGGACCACCTGGTCCTCGTCTCCTGCACCGGTTACGCACTGCCCGGCCCGGACGCGTACATCGCCCAGGAGATCGGCTGCCGGCCGACGGTGCGGCGGACCCCCATCCAGCAACTGGGGTGCGCGGCCGGAGCCTCAGCCCTCGCCGAGGCGTTCCACTTCCTCCAGGCGTACCCGGACGCGACCGCGCTGGTCGTCGCCGTGGAACTGAGTTCCCTCTCCTTCCAGCGAAACCAGCACTCGCTCAGCGACTTCATATCCAACGGGATCTTCGGCGACGCGGCAGCCGCCACCGTCCTGCGCCGTGCGACCCCGAACGCCACGGGATTCCACGTCCAGGCCGTCCGGCAACACCTCCTCCCGCAGTCCCACTCGGTCATCGCGGGCACCACCACCGAACACGGCTTCCACTTCAAGACCGACCCCCGGGTGCGGGCCACCGTGCCCCGGGTGGTCCCCGAGATCCTCTCCTTCCTCGCCGAACTCGGCTGGCCCGCCGACGGGGTGGACTTCTGCGTCTCCCACACCGGCGGGCCGCTGATCATGGACGGGGTGGAGCGGGGGCTGGGGCTCGTGCCGGGCGCCCTGCGACACAGCCGGGAGAGCATGGCGCAGATCGGCAACACCTCCAGCGCCTCCGTCCTCGACGTCCTGCGCCGGCACCACGAGGACGGCTCCCCCGAGCACGGCGCCCGGGGCCTCGTCCTCGCCTTCGGCCCGGGCTTCACCACGGAGGTCATCGCCGGGTCCTGGCACGACGGGGCCCGCCGCGTGCCGGAGGGGCCCGGCCTTCCCGCCCCGGCCGGTGAAGCCTGAAGAACCGGACCCGGCGCCGCTCCCGGCGGGACGCCCGGGCGGCGACCCGGACCGGGTGCGGAGGCGGTCCACCGATGCCTGGAGCGCTCCGCCCGTTCGGCCGGGAGCGACCGGCTGTCGTTCGGGAGGACAACTCCTGCTGCTGGAGCGGGGCGTGAGCCTCGGCACCGGGTGCGGACGGGGGAGTGCGGGGCCGCGGCGGAGGGGCGGCAGTATCCCAATCCGTCATGCGCATTTCAACCGTGGTCATCGGGTGGCCCACGGGGTATGTTGTCGCACGCGCAGCGGACACGAAGTTCCGAATAGCGGCGATCCCGCTCATGGACCACCGTGCCGGAGCGTGCCTGCCGCTCCGTCACGAGGGACGGGGCGCAGGGCACTCGGCCGTCCTCGTCATCGCCCGCTCCCTCGCTGTGCCCTCCCCACACCGCCGCTAGCAGCGGTGAGCTGTTCCACCTTCCGCGTCCCGTTCCCCTCTCCACCTCGCGGTCACTCCCCGAGTGACGTGCGCACGAGGCGCGTTCCCCCACTTCCGACCGCCCTCATCCGCGGTCGGACCCACGAAAGGTGTCAGCCCTCCCCATGCGTACCACCCACCTCGGCGGCCTCGCCGCCGGCACCCTCGGTCTCGCCCTTCCGCTCGCCCTCATCCCCACCAGCGGATCCGCCGCGCCCGCCCCCACGCCGCTGCTCAAGGTCACGCAGGCCCCGGCCGAGACCGAGATCAAGGGCCAGTACATCGTCACCGTCAAGGCGGGCAACGACCCGGCTGCCGTCGCCGAGGCCCGCTCGGTCACACCGGAGTACGTGTACGACGAGGTCCTCAACGGATTCGCCGCCACCCTCACGTCCGGTGAACTCGCCGCGCTGCGCGCCGATGCGCGCGTCCAGTCCATCGAGGAGGACCAGAAGGCCGCTCCCTCCGCCACCCAGAACAACGCCCCCTGGGGGCTGGACCGAATAGACCAGCGCAGCGGTCGCAACGGTTCCTACACGTACACCGGCACCGGCGCGGGCGTCACCGCCTACGTCATCGACACTGGCATCGACACCGGCCACCCCGACTTCGGCGGCCGGGCCCGCAACGTCTTCGACGCCTTCGGCGGCAACGGCCGGGACTGCAACGGCCACGGCACCCACGTCGCCGGCACGGTCGGCGGTTCGACCTACGGCGTGGCCAAGGGCGTCCAGCTGCGCGGGGTGAAGGTCCTCGACTGTCAGGGCTCCGGGTCGTTCTCCGGCATCATCGCGGGCTTCGACTGGGTGCGGCAGAACGCCGCGAAGCCCGCGGTCGCCAACGCCTCGCTCGGCGGCGGCTACTCGGCGGCCCTCAACAACGCGGCCACCAACCTGGCCAACTCGGGCGTCCACACCACCGTCGCCGCCGGCAACAGCAACCAGGACGCCTGCAACTTCTCCCCGGCGAGCGCGGCCAACGCCCTCTCGGTCGCGGCCTCCGACTCCGGAGACGCCAAGGCGGGCTTCAGCAACTACGGCCGCTGCACCGACCTCTACGCGCCCGGAGTGGGCATCAACTCCGCCCGCATGGGCGGCGGTAGCACCGGCATGAGCGGCACCTCGATGGCCGCCCCGCACGCGGCGGGCGTGGCGGCGCTCTACAAGGCGTCCTACGGCGACGCCTCCAGCGCCACGGTCAACAACTGGTTGATCAACAACAGCACGCCCAACGCGATCCGGGGCAACGTCAGCGGCACCCCGAACCGCCTGCTGTTCAAGTCGACCCTGTGAGTCCGCGCGGATAGGCGGCGAGCGTCGAAGGGCCCGGCCGGGCATGCGCCACGGCCGGGCCCTTCGCGGCGTCTTCAGGGCTCCGGTGGACCCGCCCTCACCCTCCTCCGCCCCGCTGGGCGCGGCGGAAGGCGCCCGGGGTGGTGCCGGTGTGCCGGACGAAGTAGGTGCCGAAGTTGGTGGGTTCGGAGAAGCCCAGCTGACGGGCGATGCCGGCGACCGGATCGTCGGTGTGCGCGAGCAGGCGCTTGGCCTGGAGGACGACCCGTGCGTCGATGACCTGCTTGACGGGCTGCCCGGTGGCCGCCAGACAGGCGCGGGTGAGCGACTTGACCGAGTAGCCGAGGGCCGTGGCGTAGTCCTCGGCCCGGCGGGTGCGGTGGTAGGAGCGCTCCAACTCGGCCCGGAACCCGGCGTAGGTGCCCGGGGCGTCGGCGACGGAGGGGCCGGAGTCGGAGCGCGGCAGACGTCCCACGTGCAGCAGCAGCGCCGTCAGGAGGAACCGGAGGACCTCGGCGGACACCCGGCCGGGCGGGCGTCCGTACTCGGCGACCAGCTGGGAGAAGAGGCCGGAGGTCGGGGTGAGGTCCGGGTCGTCGGACAGGTCCCAGGCGGTGGGACCGAAGGGCGCTGCCAGCAGGTGCCCGAGGCCGTCCGGAACCGGCGGGAAGTCCGTGGTGAAGATCAGGTGGGGTCCGTCCGGCCGTCCGGCGGGGTGGAAACGCTGCACCTGACCGGGGCGCACCCACAACAGGGTGCCGGGACGGAGCGGGTGCGCCACGAAGTCGACGGTGTGCCGACCCTTCCCCCGGGTGATCAGCATCAGGGCGTGGAAGTCGGTGCGGTGGACCTGCTGGAGCACCCGGCCGGCGACCCGGTGGCGAAGGGTCTCCAGGTCCGTGACCTCGATCCCGGGGACCGGTGCGTCGGGGGCGTGGAAACCGTAGTGGGGGATCGGCGGGTTCCCCGACTCGGTGCGTCCTGCTGCCGAGCCGAGCCCGTCCTTCGGAACGTGTCCGTTCTTCACCATGATGAGTCCCCAGTCTATCTCGCGGGGGAGCCCGCTACGGCAGAGGCTGGTGAGGACGGGAGCTCCCCGACGAAACCCTCTGAGCAGCGAACGGAGCATCCACATGCAGGGCACCATGACGATCATCGATCGGCAGCCGATCCGCGTCCACAGCTACATGGCGCCGGACAACAGTCTGAATGTGACCACTCACCTGATCGAAACGCCCCACCGGCTGATCGCCGTGGATGCGCAGTTCGCGCTGGGGTGCGCGCAGGAGGTGGTCGCCTACGCGGGCACCCTCGGCAAGCCGCTCGACCGGGTGGTCATCAGCCACGCCCACCCCGACCACTTCCAGGGGGCCGGCCGCTTCGGTGCCCCGGTGCACGCCCTGGCCGCCGTTCGGGACGGCATCGTGGCCCAGGGCGACGGGCGCGACCCCTCCGGCACGGTGATCCCCGTCGCCGACATCACCCCGACGCGGATCATCGAACCCGGTGTCGAGGTGATCGACGGGGTCCGGCTGGAGTTCGCGGCGCTCTCCGGTGGGGAAGCGGCCGAGGAACTGGTGGTCCGGTTGCCCGAGCAGGGCGTGCTGATCGCCCAGGACCTGGTGTTCCACCGCACCCACCTCTTCGTCGGCAACAACGACCTCGCGGGCTGGCGGGCGGCCCTGGACGCGCTCGCCGCCGACCCCGGCCACGACACGGTCCTGCCCGGGCACGGGCTGCCCGCCGGGCGCGAGGTCTTCACCGAGATGGCGCAGTACCTCGCCGACGCCCGGGAGTTGCTCGGCGACGACGGCGAGGCGTACAAGAAGGCGATCGTGGAGCGCTACCCCGACTGGCGCGCCCCCGCCCTGATCGACATCGGCAACCAGTACCTCTTCGGTCCGCTGCCGGGTTGAGCCGGGGGCGGGCCGGCCCCCGCCCCGGCCCGGAGCCGCCGCGGCGCGCTTCAGGCGTGCTGGGGCACCTCGTCCTTCAACACCCCCCGGAGCTGCTCACGGAGTTCCGGGGTGTCCTCGTGCCCGTGGACGGACGCCGCGTGCTCCGCGGCGGCCCGGACCACCTCCTCTTCCTCGCCCGCGATGGTGAGGGTGCAGTTCGACTCGCTCGGGTAGTCCCGGCAGTCGGCGACCTTGCGCATGACGTGCCTCCAACGACGGGCCGCCCCGCCCACCGTCCCGGCCGCCCGTACGGCCGCCGGGGCGAGGCCGGCGGAGACGGGATGTGGGGTGTGCTCTCCCTCCAGCGTCCCTCCGCTTGCGCGGAGGGGAAAGCGGTGGACCCCTCCCGTGGCGCACGGTCGCCGGTGGTGGCGCACGGTGCGCGTGCCGTTCCCGCGCCCGCCCGCAGCGATCACGCGGTGGTCGGGGGCCGGGGTGAGCAACGAAGGATTCGATGCTCAGGCGTGAATGGCTTCATCATCTTCCGCTCGGTGACGGGTGGCTGCCAGCATCAGCGCACTGTCACCGGCTGAGGGAGAGAAATGGCCATCCTGACTGAATCCAGACGGCTGCGCGCCCTCGTGGCCCTGGTCGCCGCGGCCGCTCTGGCGCTCACCGCCTGCGGGCGGTCCGACCAGGGCGGGGACGCGGAGACGGACGGCGGCGACACCGCCGGCAAGACCGCCAAGGAGATGCTCCCCGAGGCGTTCGAGAAGGGCGGGGTGCTGAGGGTCGCCACCGCCGTGGGCTACCCGCCGATGGAGATGTACAAGCCCGGCACCACCGAACTCACCGGGGTGGACCCGGACCTCGCCCGGGCCCTCGCCGACGAACTCGGCCTCGAACTCAAGCTCACCAACGCCGCCTTCGACGGACTCATCCCGGGCCTGAAGTCGGGACGCTTCGACCTCGTCATGTCCTCCATGACCGACAGCCCGCAGCGCCGGCAGGCCGTCGACTTCGTCGACTACTTCCGCACCGGCGGAGTGATCATGGTCAAGAAGGGCAACCCCGAGGGCATCACCACTCTGGACGGCCTCTGCGGCAAGGCCGTCGTCCTCGCCAAGGGCAGTTCCAACCTGGAGATCGGTCAGCAGCAGAACGCCAAGTGCGGCGAGAAGATGCGGATCTCGCAGAGCGAGGACGCCCCGACCGGCCTCCTCCAGCTGGAGAGCGGACGCGCGGTCGCCACCATCGTCGACTACCCGGTGGCCCAGATGTTCGCCGAGAAGAACCCCGCGTACGAGGTCGTCCCCACCCAGTACGGCGCGGCGCCCTGGGGCATCGCGGTCAGCAAGGAGCAGAGCGGACTGCGCGACGCCGTGCACCGGGCCCTCCAGACCCTGATCGACAACGGCGCGTACAAGAAGGTCCTCGACGAGTACGGGGTCGCGGGCAGCGCCGTGCCCCGGGCCACCATCAACGACGGTCAGTGAGCCGGGACGGTGGAGGAAGACGTGCGTCTGAGCAAGGACGATCCCCCGCAGACGGTCGGGGCCGCCGACGGGGTGCGCCCTCCGGCCGCCCCCGCGCGGCCCCCGGCGCCGGACCGGGAGCAACCCGACGCGGCGACCGGTCCGGACGACGCGTTCGCCTTCCGGATCACCCGGCGCCCCCGCCCCGGCCGCTGGTGCGCGGTGGTGATCGCCCTGGCCGTGGCCGTGTGGCTCGGGTACACCGTCGTCGTCAACCCCAACCTGCACTGGGACGTCATCGTCGACTACCAGTTCGACGCGGTGATCCTCGAAGGGCTGTGGGTGACGATCCAGCTCACCCTCGTCTCGATGACCGCCGGCATCGCCATCGGCGTCCTCGTCGCCGTGATGCAGTTGTCCGAGAGCCCGGTGCTCCGCCTCACCGCGAGCGCCTACACCTGGTTCTTCCGCGGCACCCCGCTGCTCGTCCAACTCATCTTCTGGTTCAACCTCGCCCTGCTCTTCCCCGTGATCGGCATCGGCGTCCCCTTCGACGGCCCCAAGCTCGTCGAGTGGCAGACCAACGCGGTCATCACCGGCTTCGTCGCGGCCCTGCTCGGGCTGTCGATCAACGAGGGCGCCTACCTCGCCGAGATCGTCCGGGCCGGCATCCAGAGCGTGGACCCGGGCCAGCGGGAAGCGGGCGCCTCCCTCGGACTGTCGAACCGGCAGATCCTCACCCGGGTCGTCCTGCCCCAGGCCATGCGGGTCATCATCCCGCCCTTCGGCAACCAGTTCATCTCGATGCTCAAGACCACCTCCCTCGTCTCCGTCATCGCGGGCGCCGACCTCATGACCGTCTCCCAGCACCTCTACCTCGCCAACTTCGAGGTGATCGCCCTGCTGATGGTCGCCTCCCTCTGGTACCTCGCGCTGACCACCGTCGCCAGCGTCGCCCAACACTTCGTCGAACGCCGCTACAGCCCCGGCGCCGCACCCCTGCGCCGTCGGGTGCTGACCAACCTCGTCCCCGGGCGCACCGGCAAGGGAGCCGTCTCGTGACCGACCTCGTCCTCAGGGCCCAGCAGGTCCGCAAACGGTTCGGCGACACCGAGGTGCTCCGCGGCATCGACCTGGAGGTCGACACCGGCGAGGTGCTGTGCCTGATCGGACCCTCCGGCTCCGGCAAGTCCACGCTGCTGCGCTGCTTCAACCACCTGGAGGCGCCCGACGCCGGCCGCGTCTGGCTGCACGGCGAACTCGTCGGCTACGAACCGCACGGGTCCTCCGGCCGCGTCCTGCGCGAACGGCGCGCCAAGGAGGTGCGGGCCCAGCGCGAACGCATCGGCATGGTGTTCCAACGCTTCCACCTCTTCCCGCACCGCACCGCCGTGCAGAACGTCATGGAAGGGCCGCTCGCCGTCAAGCGCCGCCCCCGCGCCGAAGCGGAGCGCGCGGCCCGGGCCCTGCTGGAACGGGTCGGCCTCGCCGACCGCGCCGACCACTACCCCGGCCAGCTCTCCGGCGGCCAACAGCAACGCGTCGCCATCGCCCGGGCCCTGGCCATGGAGCCCGTCCTGATGCTCTTCGACGAACCCACCTCCGCACTCGACCCCGAACTCGTCGGCGAAGTCCTCGGCGTCATGAAGGACCTGGCCCGCAGCGGCATGACGATGGTCGTGGTCACCCACGAGATGGGCTTCGCCCGGGAGGTGGCGGACCGGGTGGTCTTCATGGACGACGGCGTCGTCGTGGAGTCCGGACCCCCCGCGCAACTGTTCGGCGCCCCGCGGCACGACCGCACCCGGGCCTTCCTCTCCACGGTGCTGTGATGGGGCGCCCCCTCGACCTGCTGCTGCACGGCGGCACGGTCATCGACGGCACCGGCGCACCGGCCCGCACCGCCGACATCGGGGTCGCCGCCGGGTGGATCACCCTGCTGCCCGCGGGCCACCGGGCCTCCGCGACCACCGTCATCGACGCCACCGACCGGGTCGTCACCCCCGGCTTCGTCGACGTGCACACCCACTCCGACGCCCTCGCCGTGCCGCGGGACGCCGAGGACGCCGGGGACCCCGCCCTCGCCGCGCTCCGGCTGGCGCCGCTGCTCCAGGGGGTCACCACCGAGATCGCCGGGAACTGCGGCTCCAGCCTCTTCCCGACCCTCCCCGAGCGGCTCCCCGCCCTCGCCGCCCACACCCGGGTGACCTTCGGCATCGGCCCCGTCCCGCCCACGACCGACTTCACGGCCTTCGCCGCGGGCCAGGCCCCCCACCTGCGCGCCACCCACCTCGCCTCCCTCGTCGGCCACGGCACGCTGCGCGCCGGGGTCATGGGCTTCGACGCCCGGCCCCCCACCGCCGACGAACTGCGCACCATGGCCGACCTCCTCGACCGGGCCCTCGCCCAGGGCGCCGCCGGGCTCTCCACCGGACTCATCTACCCGCCCGGCGGCTACGCCGACACCGAGGAGATCGTGGCGCTCGCCCGGGTCGCCGCACGGCACCGCAAGCCCTACGTGACCCATCTGCGGGACGAGATGTCACGGGTGGACGCCGCACTGGAGGAGGCCCTGGAGATCGCCGCACGCTCCGGCGCACCGCTCCAGGTCTCCCACCACAAGACCGCCGGACGGCACGCCTGGGGCGCCACCTCGCGTACCCTGCCCAGGCTGGAACGGGCCCGGACGGAAGGGGTGGACGTGTACTGCGACGTCTACCCCTACACCGCGGGCAGCACCGTGCTGCACGCCATGCTCCCGCCCTGGGCCAACGAGGGCGGCATCGGCGCACTGCTGGCCCGGCTGCACGAGGACGCGGTGCGCACCCGCATCCGCCGCGACATCGCGGAAGGCGTCCCGGGCTGGGAGAACACCGTCGGAAACGGCGGCTGGGACCTCATCACCGTCGCCGCCGCCCCCACCCATCCGCACGTCCAGGGACGACGGATCGCCGACCTCGCCGCCGAACGCGGCTGCGACCCCGTGGACTACGCCTGCGACCTGCTGCTCGCCGAACGGGGCGAAGTGACGATCATCAGCCACTCGATGCGCGAGGACGACGTCCGTCGGGTCATCGCCAGCCCCCTGTCCATGATCGGCTCGGACGGCGTGCCCAAACCCGGCCGCCCGCACCCCCGCTGGGCCGGCAGCTTCGCCCGCGTCCTCGGCCACTACGCACGGGACGAGGGCCTGCTGACCCCGGAGGAAGCCGTCCACAAGATGACCGGGCTGCCCGCCGCCCGCTTCCGACTCGCCGGACGCGGCACCGTCACCGAGGGGGCCCACGCCGACCTCGTCGTCCTCGACCCCGCCGCGGTGCGCGACCGCGCCACCTTCGACACCCCGCTGTCGCCCCCCGAGGGCATCGACGCGGTCGTCGTCGCCGGGCGCGTCGCGGTCCGCGACGGAGCGCCGACCGGCGTGTGCGCCGGCCGGGTCCTGGAGGTGCGGTGAGCCTCGCCCGCATCGCCGCGGCGGCCGGTCGCGCCACCGCACTGCCCCTGGTCCTCGCCGTCAGCGCAGTCGACCTCGACGCCACCGGCCCGGACACGGAGGCCGGCGTCCACGAGGACCGGGTGCTGCCCGTCGCCTCCGCCTCCAAACTGCTCCTCCTCGCCGAGGTCGCCCGCCGCCTCGACACCGGGGAACTCCCCGCCGACCGGATCGTCGACGTCCTGCCCGAGGACCGGGCCGGCGGCACCGGTCTGCTGTCCCGGCTCGGACGCGGCGGCTGGACCGTCGAGGACCTGTGCTGGTTGACCGCCTCGGTCAGCGACAACACGGCCACCAACGCCCTGCTGCGCCTCGTCGGACCGGACGCCACCGCCGGGCTCGCCGCCCGGCTGGGGCTGGGCCACCTGGCCCTGCACGACCGCGTCCGCGACGAACGCGGCCCCGGGGTGCCCCCGGTCTTCGCCACCGGCACCGCCCGGGACCTCGCCCACCTGGTGGCCCACGCCGCCCGCGGCACCCTGGTCTCCACCGGGGCCTCCGCCCGGCTGCTGCGCTGGATGCGCTCCAACACCGACCACGGCCTGGTCCCCGCGCTGGTCGCCCACGACCCCTATGCACCCGGCTTCCCCCGGCCGCTCCCCGGCGCCCTGCTCGTCGCCAACAAGACCGGCACCGACCGCGGGGTGCGCGCCGACGCCGGACTGCTCGTCGGCACCCGACGGCTCGCCTACGCGGTCGTCGCGCACTGGGACACGGCGCTGGGACCCAGCACCGAACGGGCTGCCGTGCACGCCATCCGGGACGTGGGGCGCACCCTCGCCGCCTGCGCGACCGACCCCGGGCGGGACTGACGCACCGGGTGGTGCACGGTGGAGCTGCACCACCCGGTCTCAGCCCCGGGAGAGCCCGAACTGGCTGCCCAGCAGGGTGCCCACCGCGCGCGCGGCCGTCCGCAGCTCGACCAGGAAGTGGTCGAGCAACGGATTCACCCGGGTGGGCCGGGTCGCGACCCCGATCCGCCGGTGCAACTGGGGGTGGTCCAGTCGGCACACGTGCACGCCGGCGGTGTCGCCGAGGCCGAGCGCGGGCACCAGGGCGATGCCCATGCCCACCCGGGCGAGGTTCACCGTCACCTGGTAGTGGTCGCTGCGGCACCGCACCCGCGGTAGGAAGCCCTCCGCCGCGCAGGCCCGCTCCAACACCGGCTCGCCCGTGCTGCCGCCCCGGGTGCCGATCCAGGTCTCGCCCTCCAGGGCCGCGAGCCGCACCGTCGACCGACGCCCCAACCGGTGGCGCAGCGGCACCACGATCAGCTGGGGTTCGTCGAAGAACATCTCCACGTCCACCGAGGCGTCGCGGCACCAGGGATCGAGCGGATGCTCGAAGACCACCACGGCGTCGAGCCGGCCGGCCTCCAGATCGGGCACCAACTCGTGCGGCTGCCCCAGGATCAACTCCAACTCGACGTGCGGCCGGCGCGCCGAGAACCCGGCGAGCGCCCGGGGGAGCAACTCCAGCCCGGACGAGGCGAAGAACCCCAACCGCAGCACCCCCGCCTCACCGGCCGCATGACCGCGCAGATCGTCCTCGGCCACCGCCATGAGGTCCGCGATGGCCTGCGCGTGGTCCGCGAGCCGCTGCCCCGCGGCCGTCAGCCGCAGGCTCTGCGGGGCCCGCTCGACCAGGGCCACCCCCACTTCCTGCTCCAGCCGGGCCAACTGGTGCGAAACCGCGGACGGGCTCAGGTGCAGGGCCTGGGCGGCGGCCACGATGGTGCCCTTGCGGGCGATCTCCAGCAGGACGAGCAGACGTGCGCTGTTCAGCATCGCGTCAGCCTAGGCCGCCCCGTGCCCCCGCCACGCCCGGACCGCGCCGGGCGTGGCGGCCCACCCCTGCGGACGGACCGTCGGCGCCGTGACGTCGAGCCGCAGCAGGTCCTCCTCGGTCTCCCGACGCACCACCAGCTGGGCGTGCCCGTCCCGCACGAAGACCACGGCGGGCCGTGGGAGCTTGTTGTAGTTGGAGGCCATCGCATAGCCGTACGCCCCGGTCACCGGGGTGGCGAGGACGTCCGACACGGCGAGGTCGGCGGGGAGCGCCGCCTCGTCGACCAGGACGTCCCCGCTCTCGCAGTGCTTGCCGACCAACCGGGCCCGCAACGGGCGAGGGGCCCGTGGGCAGCGCGGCAGGAACGCCTCGTACCGGCTGCCGTACAGCGCCGGGCGCAGGTTGTCGCTCATCCCCCCGTCGACGCTGACGTAGGTGCGCACCCCCTCGATGCGCTTGACGGTGCCGACCCGGTACAGCGTCAGCCCGGCCCGGGCCGTGATCGACCGGCCCGGCTCCACCGACACCGCCCCCGTCCAACCGGCGCCGCGCACCGCGCCGTGCACCGCGTCCGCCCAGGCGGCGAACGTCGGCACCCGCTGGCCGGCCAGGTACGCCACCCCGAGCCCACCGCCGACGGTGAGGTCCGCCGCACCGACCCCGACCGCGAACCCGGCCACCGCCGCGGCGCCCGCTGCCAGTTCGGCGGGGTCGAGCACCTGGGAACCGACGTGTGCGTGCACCCCGTCGAAACGCGTCGCGGGGCTGCGCCGGACCCGTCGCACCGCCTCCGCGGCGGTGCCGTCGACCAGGCCGAATCCGAACTTCGAATCCCGACCGCCGGTGCGGATGGCCTCGTGCGCCCCGGCGGCCACCCCGGGCGCCACCCGCACCAGTACCGGCAGCGGGCCTGGGGCGCCGTCCCGGTGCGACTCCTCGATGCGGTCCAACTCGTCGAAGCTGTCCACCACGACGTGCCGGACGCCGACCTCCGCGGCCGTCCGCAACTCCGCGACGTCCTTGTTGTTGCCGTGCAGCACGATCCGGTCGGCCGGCACCCCGGCCCGCAGGGCGGTCCGCAACTCCCCGCCGGAGGCCACGTCGAGGAGCAGGCCCTCCTCGTGGGCGAGCCGTGCCATGGCCGTGCACAGGAACGCCTTGGAGGCGTAGGCCACCCGGTCCGTGCCGAAGGCGGCGACCGCCTCGCGGCACCGCCGCCGCAGGTGCTCCTCGTCGTACACGAACAGCGGCGTGCCGAAGCGCTCCGCCAACTCGGTCAGCGGCACCCCTCCCACGGCCAGCCCCGCGGGGCCGGTCGTGGCGGTGCGGGGGAGCAGGTCCGGGTCGATGGCTGACGGGGTCACGGTTCCTCCCACGGGCAGACGGGCTCCCCGCCATCCTGCGGCCCGCCGCTGGCACACGAAAGCGGATTCTTCGATGGCTGAGCGCGCACGTCTTCGATGCTCCCCGACTGCCGCGGACTACTCCACCAGACCGGCCGCGTGGTCCGGCACGTACGACTGGAGGTCCTTCGGCGGGCGCCGGTAGCCGGAGGCGGGCGGTCGGGGAGGGATGGTGACGTCCGGTGGCGGGACCTCGCGGTAGGGGACCGTCGACAGCAGATGAGCGATCATGTTGAGCCGCGCCCGGCGCTTGTCGTCGCTCTCCACGATGTGCCAGGGGGCCTCGGGGATGTCCGTGTGCACCAGCATCTCGTCCTTCGCCCGTGAGTACGCCTCCCACCGGGTGATGGACTCCAGGTCCATGGGCGACAGCTTCCACCGTCGCAAGGGGTCCTCCAGCCGCTTGCGGAAGCGACGTTCCTGCTCCGCGTCGCTCACCGAGAACCAGTACTTGCGCAGCAGCACACCGTCCTCGACCAGCATCCGCTCGAAGATCGGGCACTGGTGCAGGAAGCGCTGGTGCTCCGCCTTGGTGCAGAAGCCCATCACGTGCTCCACCCCGGCCCGGTTGTACCAGCTCCGGTCGAACAGCCGGATCTCCCCGGTCGTCGGCAGGTGCTCCACGTAGCGCTGGAAGTACCACTGGCCGCGTTCCCGCTCCGTGGGCCGTGGCAGGGCCACGATCCGCGCCACACGGGGATTGAGGTACTCGGTCACCCGCTTGATCGTGCCGCCCTTGCCGGCCGCGTCGCGTCCCTCGAAGACGATGACGAGACGGACCCCCTCGGCCCGCACCCACTCCTGGAGCTTCACCAACTCGCTCTGCAACCGGTACAACTCGCGCTCGTACGGTTCCCGCGGCAGCTTCCGCCCGCCGCCCGACCCCGTGCCCTTCGCCGTCATCCGTACGCCTTCCTCGCCGTCGGTCGTCGCCTGGGCCGCCCCGTCGCGGCCTTCCGACGCATGATCAGCACGTTAACCGACCGCCGCGGCCGGCCCGCCTCCGAGGCGGGCCGACCCGCTCGCACGGACCCCGCCAACGATCCGCGCGGGAACCGGCATTGCGGTCCGCACGGAAGGCGTTAAGGTCAGGCGCACGGGGGCGTTGCGAACCGGTTGCCCCCACCCGTCACGGAACCCCACGTCCACGGAGACCATCGGTGAGTCCCTCCTCCGTTCCGCCTCGCACACCCTTCGCGCGGCAGGACGCGGCCCATCGCCGCCCGGCAGGCCCCGCACGTTTGCACACCGTCACGCGGGAACCCTCCGCCGCCGCGAGCGGAAGTCCGCGGCGATGAACATCAACCGGAGGATGCGGCGCCTCGCCCTGAACCTCTCCGACTCGGTGACCGCCCGGGGCCTCGAACTCCCCGCCGGGGCACCGGTGCTCTGCGCCGCCCTGTGCGAGGTGATGGCCCAGCGCCGTGGCCGCCCCATCGTGCTCCGCTTCGAGACCTTCCCCGACCAGGCGGGCGTCACCGGACTCATGCTGAACTTCGACGACTACGACATGATCCTGGTCGAGCAGCGCCACGACCCCGTCCAACAGGTCGTCATCGTCGGCCACGAGCTGTGGCACCTGACCGAGGGCCACGGCCGCCCCGCCGCGCACGATCCGGCCGCCGCCCGTGCCCTCGCCGGGGAACACCCCTCCGACGAGGCGGACTGCCGGTGGACGGACATGCTGCGCTCGTTCGCCGCCCGCAGCCACTGCCACGACCACCACGAGCGCGAGGCCGAGTCCTTCGGCCTGCTGCTCGGCAGTCGACTGCGCGCCCTGATCGAGGACCCCCACCGCCGGCGCCCGGTGCGACAGGACGGGATCAGCATCCGCATCCAAGCGTCCCTCGGCGTCCGGTAGCCGCGTGAGACCCTCCGACCTGGACGTCACCTACCTCGTACCCGCCGCCGTCCTCATCGCCGCCCTGCTCTACAAGGCCCCGGCCATCGTCCGGTTCTGGCGCGACAAACTGCTGCGCGCCGTCGGCGGACTGCTGGTGCTCGCGTGCGGGGTGTTCCTCTTCGCCAACCCCCGGACCATCGTCTGGCTCAACCGGGTCACCGGCGTCCCGAACGTCTCCGCGCCCTGGGTGTACACCCTGCTGACCGCGTTCTGCGCGTCCTGCCTCATCCTGATCATCGTCTGGAAGAACGACGACCGCGCGGCCACCCGTCGCGCGGTGTGCTGGGTCACGGTCGTCTACAGCACGGTGATCGTGGGGCTGTGGGTCCTCTTCGCCCTCGCCGAGGTGCCCGAGGAACGAGTCCACGACCTCGACACCCACTACGCCGACACGCCGTTCATCCGCGAAGTGGTGGTCCTCTACCTGCTGGCGCACACGGTGGCGGTGCTCATCACCTCCTACCTCATCTGGTCCTGGCAAGGACGCCTGCACGGATGGCTGCGCAGCGGGGTCGTCTGCCTCGGCATCGGCTACGTGGCGAACCTCGGCTTCGACACCGTCAAGTGGACCGCCGTGGTGGCCCGGTGGGCCGGCGGGAACCTGGACCACCTGAGCACCCGGGTCGCCCCGCCGGTCGCCTGCGTCAGCGCCGTCTTCATCGGGGCCGGCTTCATCCTCCCGCACGCGGGACAAGCCGCCCAGGACTGGTGGCACGCCCGCGCCAGCCACTGGCGGCTGCGCCCGCTGTACCGACTGCTGAAGTCCCACGCCGACGTGAAGCCCGCCCTACGGGTGGGACGTTCGCGCAGCGCCGCCCTCGCCCTGACCGCCCGCGAGACCTACATCGGCGACGAGGTCATCCACCTGGGCCCGTACATCGACTACGCACTGTGGCGCCGGGCCCGCGACGAGGCGCTGGACGGGGGAGCCGCCCCCGGGGAGGCCGCCGGCATCGCGGGCGCCGTCACCCTGCTCACCGCGATCGAGCACCGGGCCGTCCGCTCCCGCGACGACGCGGTCCGGGGCGAGGCCCCCGGCGCGCCGCTCGGCGGTCAGGCCCAGGAGATCGCCCGGGCCCTGCGCTCGCCGGCCGTCGTCGAGGCGGTCCGCGCACGTGTGAACGCCCGAACAGAAAGCGTGCCCCCATGAGTGACCGCTCCGCCCGCTCCGGCAGATCCGTCGTCGTCCTCGGCGGCGGACTCGCCGGTGTGCTGACCGCCCAGGCCCTGTCCGCCGTCGCCCACGTGACGCTGGTGGAACGCGACGTGCTCCCGGCCCAGCCGGCGCCCCGCCGGGGCCTGCCCCAGGCGCGCCACGTCCACCTGCTGTGGTCCGGTGGCGCGGACGCCATGGAGGAACTCCTCCCCGGCGTCACCCACCGGCTGTTGGCCCGCGGAGCCCGCCGCCTCGCCCTGCCCGACGACATGGTCGGGCTCTCGCCGCAGGGGTGGTTCCGGCGCTGGGCGGGTGCCCACTACATGCTCCTGTCCTCCCGGGACCTCCTCGACGCGACGGTCCGGGCCCAGGTGCTCGCCTGCGACCGGGTCACCCTGCGGCAGGGCACGGAGGCCCTCGGACTGGTCGGTGACGCTTCGAAGGTCATCGGCGTCCGGGTCCGGGACGGCGACGGCGTGCGGTACGCGCTCCGGGCCGATCTGGTCGTGGACGCCACCGGGCGGGCCTCGCGCGCCCCCGCCTGGCTGCGCGACCTCGGCCTGCCCCCGGTCCCGCAACGGACGGTCTCCTCCGGGCTGGTCTACGCGAGCCGGTTGTTCCGGGCGCCGAAGGCGACCCACGACGGGTTCCCCGCGGTCAACATCCAGGCCGACCCGCGCGGGCTCGGCCCGGGGCGCGCCGGCACCCTGATCCCCGTCGAGGGGGGCCGCTGGCACGTGACCCTCTCCGGTACCACCGGAGGCGAACCCACCCGTGGCAACGACGCGTTCGAACGGTTCGCCCGCGGGCTGCGCCACCCGGTGCTGGCCGACCTCATCAGCAGGGCGGAACCCCTGGAGGACGTGGCGCTCACCCGGACCACGGCCAACCGCCGCCACTACTACGAGCGCGCCCGGCGCTGGCCCGAGGGCTTCGTCGCCCTCGGCGACGCCGTCGCCGCCTACAACCCGACCTACGGCCAGGGCATGTCGGTCGCGGCGCAGAGCGCCCGGGCCGTGCGGGCGGTGGTGCGCAGCCGGGGCTGGGAGACACCGGGGCTCGCCCGCCACCTGCAACGGGCCGTCGCCGGACCGGTGTCGGTCGCGTGGTCCATGGCGACCAGCCAGGACGTGTTCTACCCCGGGGCCACGCCTCACGGCCCCACCCTGCGCGAACGGGCCTCGGCCGCCTATCTGGACCGGTTGCTGCACACCGCGACCGGCAACGGTCGCATCGCCCGCGAGGTCACCCGGGTGACCTCCATGGAGCACGGCCCCCTGCTCCTGCTCAAACCGTCCGTGCTGCTCGCCGCCGCCCGTGGGCCGCTGCGCCCCCCACTGACCGGGCCGCCCCTGACCCGGGGCGAGCGGGAGGCGGTCGTCGGCGGGTGAGGGGCGGGCCGCGGCCGGCGGATCGTTCCTGCGCCCCGGTTGTCACTGCCTTCTGGGAGAGTGACGGCATGACCACGACGCCGAACCCCGAGTCCAGCCCCGGTCCGCCGGTGGCCCGCATCCCCCCTGCCGTCCGGGAGGAGGCGATCCCCGTGCTCAGGGTGCGCGACGCCGACCGGGCCGCCCGCTGGTACGCCCGCCTGGGCTTCGCCCGGCAGTGGGAGCACCGCTTCGAGCCCGGTCTGCCCGCCTTCGTGGAGGTGGCCCGCGGCGCGGTCCGGCTGTTCCTCTCCGAGCACGTGGGGGACGCCCGCCCCGGCACGCTGGTGTACCTGAGGGTCACCGACGTGGACGCGGTGGCGGGCGAGTTCGGCGTCACGGCCGAGGACGTCCCCTGGGCGCGGGAGATCGAGTTGACCGACCCGGACGGGAACCGGCTGCGGGTGGGCACCCCCCTGGACTGAGCCCGTCCTCAGTGCTCCTCGCCCGCCACCTCCATGGTGCGGTCGAAGGTCTTCCCGCCGTCCCGGGACTCGTACACCCCGTCCTGGGAGGCGACCACGAGCCGCTTCGCGTCGACCGCGGTCAGGGCCTGGGGCGCGCCGCCGGGGACGGTGCCCCGGCTGCTCCAGGTCTTCCCGCCGTCCGCGCTCACCCGCAACGCGCCCGCCGGGTCGACGCCGTACAGGCTCGCGGCCTCGGGCCAGGACACGAAGGCCAGCACGGGCTCGGCTGCGGCACCGAAGGCGTCGCCGCCGTCCGTGCTGCGGACGAGTCCCTGCTGGGTGGTCGCCAGGACGGTGTCCGGGTCCTCGGGGCTGACCGCGATGTCCACGGCGGTCAGGGAGGCCCGGTCGTCCCACCGCACGCCGTCCGCGCTCACCCGCAGCAGGCCGTTGGTGCTGTCGTAGCCGTAGACCGTGTCGTGGGCGTACTCCAGGGAGTGGAAGTCGACCTCGCCGCCGAGGGACTTCTCCTTCCAACTGCGTCCGGTGTCGGTGCTCTCGATGAGTCCGAGGTTGTGGGGGGCGTCCCGGCCGGGTGCGGGGTGACCGCTGGCGAGGAACGCACCGGACTTCCCGAGCGTGAAGCCCATGAAGTCGTCCTTGCGTTCGCCGACCAACTGCGGCCGACCCTCGCCGTCCGGGGTGTAGATGCCGTTGTGCGTGGCGACGTACAGCGCGTCGTCCTTCGGGTCGATCTCCACCCCGTGGATGTGGCTGATGGCGGTCCCGGCGTCGTTCCCGGCCGCATCGTCGGAGGAGTCGGACGAGCAGGCGGTCACGGTGAGGCCGAGGGCGAGGGCACAGACGGACAGGGTCATGCGGTGCTTCATCGGAAAGTCCTGATCAGGTGTCGGGCGCGGCCGGTTCCCGCTGGGGAGCGCCGGCCGCGGGCGGGGGAGGGGGGTACGGGCCCGGGGCACCCGGGTGCCCCGGGCCCGTACCGTCATGGCTCAGAGCCGGTCGAGGATCTTCTTCAGCTGGTCGATCTCGTCGGTCTGGGCCTTCACCACGTCATCGGCGAGCGCCTTGGCCGTCGCGTTCCTGCCGTTCTTCAACTCGTCCTCGGCCATCTCGACCGCACCCTCGTGATGGGCGATCATCAGCTCGGCGAACTTCTTGTCGAAGGCGGTGCCCTTGGCGTCCTTGAGGGACGCCATCTCCTCGTCCGTCATCATTCCGGACATCTCCCCCGAGCCGCCCGAGTGCCCGGCATGGCCGCCGGCGCCCTCCGCGGACTCGGGCTTGCCCCACGCCCGGAGCCAGGACCTCATCTTCTGGATCTCGGGGTCCTGAGCCTCGGAGATCGCCTCGGTGAGCTCCTTGACCTCGGAGTCCTTCACCCGCCCGGGAGCGAGCGCGGACATCTGGAGGGCCTGCTCGTGATGGGGGATCATCATCTGCGCGAACATCACGTCCGCGTCGTTGAAGGCGCCCGGCGCCGGGTTCTCGCCGGTGGGCGAGGCGGGTGCGGGGGAGGCACTGGCACTGGCCGGGGCGGAGCCCTTGCCGCCGTGGTCCATGCCGTCCATGTCGTCGTCGCTGCCGCACGCGGCGAGCACGAGGCTCGCGGCGGCGACGACGGCGGCGAGGGCGAAACGGCGGGCGGGGGTACGGCGCTGAGCGCGCGTGAAGGCAGTCATGTCACAACCTCTGGAAGCTGTCGGTCTCGACGGAGGGCAGACGGGGACACGGACGCGCCGCGCTGCGAGGGCAGCGCGCGGGCCCGTGGTGACGTCGGCCTAAATCCGCAGGATCGACAGCTGTGCGAGGTCGGGGCCGCGCGGCGGGGGCAGCGGCAGGAGCGTGCGCAGGGCGCCCGCGCGGAGCCGGACGAGCCACTCGCGCCGACCCTGCAGCGCAGCCCGGAGCAGCGCCAGGAGGACGAAGGCGCCGAGCACCGCCACGCACAGGGAGATCAGATCCATCGCCGCGCCGGAGCCGTGCGAGGAGTCTTCCCCGTGGCCCGACGGGGCCGGCCCGGCGTCCGCCGCCGGGAACGCCGCGACGGACGCGACCACGGCGGTCCCGGGCGTCGAGACGGCTGCCGGGTGCCCGGTCCGGGCACCGGAGGCGTTGTCGGACGGGGTGTCCGGGTGGCCCACCGTGTGCATCATGAACACGCCGAGCGCCAGCACCGTCACGAGCAGGAGGTGCCCCCAGGCACCCGCCGCCCGCAGGGTCCGGCTCGCTCGCACGTGGTCCGTCCTCATGGCATCGCACGGTCAGGGCGCCCCGAGTGGTGGTGCCCACCCCTGACGATACCCAAGGGGGGCATGCGATGCCGAACGCGGCCGGTCCTTCCCGCCGTGGGGCCGCGACAGGGGACGGGTCATGACGTCGGAGGTCATCGACCCGCCACCGAAGCCCGGGCAGGGTGGAGCCACCGGCGTCCGGGGCGGCGCACTCCGCCCCGGGAGCCGGCCTGCCAGGCCCGTTCCCCCTTGGAGGGTGATCCCCCGTGTCCGTCGCGCTTCCGCTCGCCGTCCTCGCCCGCACCGCCGAACCGGTGGCGGTGGTGCGGCGCTTCCTCGCCCTCGACGCCGTCGTCACCGGCGCCAACGGCCTCGCCTACCTCGCGGCCGCCGGGCCGCTCGGCCGCCTGCTGGGCGTCGATCCGGGACTGCTGACGGGGCTCGGCGCCTTCCTCGCCCTGTACGGGCTCGGAGTGGGGGCGTTGGCGAGGCGCCGAGAGCCGTGGAGGACGGGCGTGCGCGCCGTGGTCGAGGTCAACGCGGCGTGGACCCTGCTGAGCGCGGTGGCCCTGGCCCTCTGGCTCTCGCCCACGACGGCGGGGGCGGTGTGGACCGTGCTCCAGGCCGTGACGGTCGGCGGCTTCGCCCTCCTTCAGCACCTGGCGCTGCGGGCGGTGGAGGACGCCGGCTGAGGCCCCGTGCCACACCGTACGTCCTGCGCGACGGTGGGGTGACGGATCGTGGTCGATCTCCGACGGGGAGGGCTCCGGGCGCCGATTTTCCTCCCCCAAAGGAGTGACGAAAGGGATGAATCGGGGTAAGAGAATCGCACGCACCCCGCGCGTGGCGCCCATCGAGCGGGGAGGTCCCCGTGTGCGGGCGGCACGTGCGCGACCGCTCACGAGGAGGCCCGGCATGACGACCGTGAAGAGGCTGCTCACGACGCTGCCCGCCGATCATCGCCAGCGCCTCATGGACCTGGCCCAGGAGGTGTCCTTCCCCCAGGACGCCCGGATCTTCGAAGAGGGCGGAACCGCGGACCGGCTGTGGGTGATCCGCTCCGGCACGGTCGCCCTCGATCTCCGGGTGCCCGGCCGGCGCGGGGTCGTCGTGGAGACCCTGCACCCCGGTGACCTCCTGGGATGGTCCTGGCTGTTCCCCCCGCACGAGTGGGACTTCGGGGCGGAGGCGTTCAGCCCGGTGCGCGCCTACGAGTTCGACGCGCCCAAGGTGCGGGCCCTGTGCGAGGAGGAGCCCGCGCTCGGGCTGGTGCTGCTGCGCGCGGTCGCCGAGGTCCTCGCCCATCGGCTGGCCGGCGCCCGCGCCCGGTTGATCGAGAACTACGCCAAACACGGCGGGGCCACGCTGTAGGCACCGGCCGGGCGCGGCGGTCAGACCCCTCCGACCAGCTCACGCACCAACAGGCCCACCTGCTCGGTCTCCAGGAGGAACCCGTCGTGCCCGTAGGGCGAAGCGAGAACCCGCAGGGCGTCGGAGTGCGGCAGCCCGGCCGCGAGTTCGCGCTGTCGGGCCAACGGGTACAGCCGGTCCGAATCCACGCCGGCGACCAGGCACCGGGCGGTGACCCGGCGCAGGGCGGCGGCCGTCCCCCCGCGCCCCCTCCCCACGTCGTGGCTGCTCATCGCCTCGGTCAGGGTGACGTAGCTGCCCGCGTCGAACCGGTGCGCCAGCTTGTCGGCGTGGTGGTCCAGGTACGACTCCACCGCGTACCGGCCGCCCCGCCACGGATCCTCGCCGCTCTGGGGCGCCCGCCCGAACCGGGAGCCCAGTTCGGCCCCGGTGCGGTAGGTGACGTGGGCCAGACGTCGGGCGGTGCCGAGCCCCCGGTGCGGGCCCTCGCCGACGGGGGCGTCGTGGTAGTGGCCGCCCCGCCACCGCTCGTCGTCGCGGATCGCCCGGAGTTGGACGTGGGACCAGGCGACCTGCTCGGCGTCCGAGGCGGCCGGGCAGGCCAGCACCAGCAGCGAAGCGACCCGCTGCGGATGACCCACGGCCCACTCCAACGCCCGCATGCCACCCATGGAACCGCCCACCACCAGGGCCCAGCGGTCGATGCCGAGCGCGTCGGCCAGGGCCACTTCGGCGGCCACCTGGTCACGTGGGGTGAGGAAGGGGAAGGCGCCGCCCCAGCGCACGCCGTCGGCACGCACCGACGAGGGGCCGGTGCTGCCCTGACAGCCGCCCAGGACGTTCGGCGCCACCACGAACCACCTGTCGGTGTCCAGGGCCAGGCCGGGACCCACGAGCGGGTCCCACCACCCGGGAGTCGGGTGACCCGGCCCCGCGGGGCCGCTGACGTGACTGTCACCGGTCAGGGCGTGCAGCACCAGCACGGCGTTGGAGGCGTCGGGGGCGAGCCGGCCCCAGGTCTCGTACGCCAGGCGCACGCCGGGCAACTCGCCGCCGGCCTCCAGCCGCAAGGGCGCGAGCAGCGAAACCCAGCGGCGTTCCCCGGGCGGGTCCCCCTCCCGCCAGGCCCCGGAGGCCGGCGGGAGGGGGACGGTGAGCGGACCCGCCGGGGCGTGGGGCGGTGCCCCGGTCAGGACGCCTCCTTGGCCGCGCGGAACCCCGCCGCCAGGTCGGCCTTGAGGTCGTCGACGTGTTCGATCCCCACCGACAGCCGTACCAGCCCGGGCGCCGTGCCCGTGGCGGCCAGTGCCTCGGCATCCAGCTGGCTGTGCGTGGTGGAGGCCGGGTGGATGATCAACGACCGGACGTCCCCGACGTTGGCGAGGTGGCTGAACAGGGAGACGGCGTCGACGAACCGCTTGCCCGCCTCCACCCCGTCCTTGAGCTCGAACGCCAGCACCGCGCCGGCCCCGCGCGGAAGGTAGTGCCGCGCCGCCCGGTGCCAGCGGTTCGACGCCAGCCCCGGGTAGTGCACCGCCGCCACGTCCTCCCGCTGCTCCAGCCACTCCGCGAGGGCGAGCGCGTTCGCCGAGTGCCGTTCGATGCGCAGGCTGAGCGTCTCGACGCCCTGGAGCAACAGGAAGGCGGAGTGCGGGGAGAGCGCGGGTCCGATGTCGCGCAGCAACTGCACCCGCAGCTTCACCGCGAAGGCCCCCGCGCCCAGGTCCGGCCAGTAGCGCAGGCCGTGGTAACTCGGGTCGGGCTCGACGAAGTCGGGGAAGCGCTCGGGGCGGCTGCCGAAGTCGAAGGTGCCGCCGTCCACCACGACGCCCGCGATGGTGGTGCCGTGGCCGCCGAGGAACTTCGTCGCCGAGTGCACCACGATGTCCGCGCCGTGCTCGATCGGGCGGAGCAGGAAGGGGGTGGCCAGGGTGTTGTCGACGATCAGCGGCACGCCCGCCGTGTGTGCCACGTCGGCGACGCCCCGAACGTCCAGCACGTTGCCCCGGGGGTTGCCGAGGCTCTCGGCGAACAGCGCCTTGGTGTGCGGGCGGATCGCGGCCCGCCAGGCGTCCAGGTCGTCGGGGTCGTCCACGAAGCTGACCTCGATGCCGAACCGGGGCAGGGTGTGCCGCAGCAGGTTGTAGGTCCCGCCGTAGAGGGAGGTGCTGGACACGATGTGGTCGCCGGCACCGGCGAGGGTGAGGAGCGCGAGGGTCTCGGCCGCCTGGCCCGACGCCAGGGCCACGGCGGCCACTCCGCCCTCCAGGGAGGCGATCCGCTGCTCGAAGACGTCCTGCGTCGGATTGTGGATGCGGGTGTAGATGTTCCCGGGCTCCGCGAGCGAGAAGAGGTCCGCTGCGTGCTGGGTGTCCCGGAAGACGAAGGAAGTGGTCTGGTAGATCGGCACCGCCCGGGCGCCGGTCGCCGGGTCGGGCTCCGCCCCGGCGTGGATCTGGCGCGTCTCGAACGACCACCCGGCACCGGGCTCCACCGCGTCGTCGGGGGTGTGGCCGGCGGCCACCGAGTCGAGGGGCTGGCTCATGCGGTTCCTTCGTGCGAGGGTCGGGAGGGGTACGGAGGCGGTACCGGGTCGGACCCGTACCGCCTCCCTGCCGCGGATTCGGGGAGAAGGACCCAAAACACCCGGCGCACCGCAAAGTAGCCGGCTGTGGACCGGTTCGGTAGTACGCCTCCGGGGTGGCCACGAGCCTGCAACACTCCCGCAACACACCACGGCCGCGGACCCCACCACGTCCCGGGCACACGGCCCGACCGGAACGAAGGGCTTCGGTCAACTTCCGTTCCCCGGGCGCAAGGCGTAGCCTCGCCTCCCGCCCGCCCGTGGAGGCGACCGGTCGACCCGAAGGGGGCGGGTGGGGCCGGTGTTCCGGATGCCCCCGCGCGCCGTGACGACGCGGAGCCAGCGCTCATTGCCGGCCATCCTCGGGGTTCCGACGAACAAGTCCCTTTTCGAACAAGAAAATCGCTCGTGTGACCTACCCGTACCAAGCGCCCTCCACCGGCGCCGGACCAGGAAGTCTCATGACGAAACAGAACGTTCCGCACCCGCTGAACCCGTCGAGTCCCTCCGGTCCGTCGAACCTGGGGCACAAGGTGGCCGTCGTCACCGGCGGGGGTTCCGGCATCGGCCGGGCCACCGCCACCGTCCTGGCCGAACGCGGGGCCAGCGTCGTGGTGGCCGACGTCGACGGGGCCGCCGCGGCCGACGTCGCCGTCGCGCTGACCGCACGCGGACTGTCCGCCCTCCCGGTGGTGGTGGACGTGGGCGAGGAGGAACAGGTCCGGGCGATGATCGCCACCACGGTGGCGGCCTTCGGAGGACTGGACGTCCTGCACAACAACGCGGCCCTGCTCTCCCCGGACGTCCTCGGGCGGGACCAGCGCATCACCGACATCGACCCCGAACTGTTCGCCCGGGTGCTGCGCGTGAACGTGCTCGGCTACATGCTCGCCGCCAAGCACGCGATACCGCACATGATCGTGCGCGGTGGTGGGGTCGTCATCAACACCGGTTCCGCGGCGGGGCTCCTCGCCGAGTTCGTGCGCCCCATGTACGGCACCTCCAAGGCGGCGATCCTCGGCCTCACCCGCAGCATCGCCGCCCAGTACGGGAAGCAGGGGGTCCGTGCGGTGGGCATCGCCCCGGGGCCGGTGCTCACGCCCGCCCTGGTGGACAACCTCACCCCCGAGGAACGGCGCGCGCTCACCCGGCACATCCTCACCCCGCGGGCCGGCGTACCCGAGGACGTCGCCTACCTGGTGGCCTTCCTGGTGTCGGACGAGGCCGGGTACATCACCGGCACCACCATCTCGGTGGACGGCGGCTTCACTTCGCACCTGGCCACCTACGGGGACGAGGCCGACCTCGGCGAAGGCGTCGCGGTCCCACCGCCCCCACCGGTCGCCGAGGCCGGGCTCACCCAGCCTGCGGGGAGGTGACCCCTCGTGCGTGCCCCAGCGCGGCCATCCCTCGAACAGGCGAAGGGACCCTCCCGAGTGAATCGAACGCCGCGTCACAGGTCGGCGAGCGTGCCGTACCGGCCCTCGGGAAGCGTCGTCGAACCCTCCATCGAAGATTCGTCCGGAAGTGAGCGTGACGTGCCCGTGATCTGGTGCGTTGTGCTTGCGTCAAGACCCCACCCTCGAATCGGGAGATCCCGTGCATCCTGTTCCCGCGCCCTTTCGCCGTCATGTGGTGTTCGACTGCCGGACCGCCCCTGCGGTGTGCTTCCCGCGCCCCCTTGACGGGGCGTCGCAGACCTCCGCCCCGTCGCCACGACGAGCCCCGGGGCGGTGGGCATGCGGCTGCTGAACCACCTGCCCGACACCATCGACGCCTGGGCGCGCGGGGCCGTCGGTGCCTTCGACACGGTCCGGGAGGTCCACGGCCGGCGGGCACCGGGCACCTGCCGGGTGTGGGAACTGACCCGGCCGGACCGCTCCACCCGCTTCATCGTCAAGGTCGCCCGCAACGCCACCGCCTACCGCACCGAGACCTTCGCCTACCGCCACGCCGTACCCGCCGTCCCGGCGGGGGGCGCGCCGCTGTTGCTGGACTGCGAACCCGCCCACTTCGCCCTGCTGCTCACCGCCGTGCCCGGCCACCCCCTGCGGGAACTGCGGCTGCCCCCGACCGAGGAGCGGGAGGCGTACCGGCGTGCGGGCGCCCTCCTGGCACGGATCCACACGGCGGGGGAGTTGACGCCCCAACGCCGGGCGGCGGTGCAGGAGGTCCTGGACCGGGCGCCGCAGCGGCTGGAACGCCTCCTCCACGTCTGCGGGGACCGCGTCGGCAGCCGCGAACGCGCTCTGCTGCGGGCCCTGGTGGCGGAGCTCCCGCACCTCGGGCCGCTGCCGATCGCCTTCGTGCACGGAGACGCCCAGCCCCGCAACCTGATGTGGTCCGCCGCGGGGCGCGCCGCCTGGATCGACTTCGAGCGGGCTCGGTTCGCCCCCGCCGTCCAGGACTTCGTCCGACTGGCCGCCGGCCCCTGGGCCGACCGTCCGGCACTGCGGTCCGCGTTCCTGGCCGGCTACGGCCGGCGGCCCGGCCCCGTCGAGCGCCACGCACTGCGCTGCTTCGCCGCCCTCGACGCGGCCGGAGCCCTGGTGTGGGGCGCCCAGCAGGGAGACGCCGAGATCGTCGCACGGGGGCGGCGCACCCTGGCCCGGCTGACCGAAGGGGAGTTCGCATGAGCACCCCGGCCCCACCCGACCACGGTGAGCACCCCTCGGGCGGGCGTCGTCCCGGGTCCGGAGCGGCTTCCGTCCGCCCGGTCCTCGATCAGGACCGGAAGCCGACCACGCCGAAGCCGGGCAGCGCCTTCGCGCGCCGCATCCAGCCGAGGCACTGCGCGACGGCCTGTGCGACCTCCGGATCCTGCGGGGGCGTCCGGTGCGACCCGGCGGCCTCGTACTGCTCCAGGGCCCGGGCGATGTCGTCGGGCGTCCACTCGCCGCAGGCCGGGGTGAAGGAGGACGGCAGGGGAGCGGGCGGTCCGCCGTGGCCGAAGGCCTCCACGGACACGGCGGTGATGCCCAGCGCGCCCAGTCCCCGGTCGACCACGGACAGCCAGTCGCCGCGGTGCGGCGTGAACCAGTCGTTGGGCAGGAAGGCGCCGCCGAACGAGCACAGCCGCTCGTAGGCGTAGCCGTACTGGAAGGCATGGCTGCGGTCCTTGCTGAAGGGTCCGCCGTGGACGACCGCGTGCAGCGCCGCCTCCGCCGTCGGGGCGCCCCGCTCGATCGCGTCGCGGTGGTACTCGTCGTCGCGGGTCAGGTCGTGGGCGAAGCGCTCGCGCAGCACGTCCAGCAATCGGTCGTCGCGGCATCCGATCAGGGCGCGGGTGGCCGTCGCGTCGAGCAGGTAGAGGCTCAGGGAAGAACTCATGGCGCGAGCCTAGGAGAGGCCACTGACACGGCGGTGCACGGCTGTCGCCCCGGATCACGGCTGGGCGGGGCGGGAGTTCTGACCCTTGCACGGGCGGGTCGCGGCGGTCGCGCCGGCGAGAGGGCGACGTGGGGGAACCGGTCGCCGGGAGCGGTTCCGAGTCGCCGGTGGGGTCCGCGGACGGTGACGGGTGAGCGGCGGGGTCGTGGTCCCACCGCCGTCATGGTCCGGGAACGGGTCGGTCAGGCCGCGCCCGTTCGGTCGCGCCAGTAGGTGAAGGCCTTCACCGGATCCTCCAACGCGTCCCAGGGGAACATCGTCATGTGCCGCCCGATGCGCTGGAAGACCTCGGCGGCCTCGGTCAGCCAACGCGCCCGGACCAGCGCGAACGCCAGGAGGTTGAGGTCCGAGATGGCCTCGGCGTGCGGTGGCGCCGGGGTGCGGAACCAGTTGTTCAGGGCGAGTTCCAGTTCGCTGGCCGCCGCCTTCTCGTGCCAGATGCGGTGGGCGCCGAGCGCCCTGGTGCCGCCGGCCTCGACGACGTGGGCGAAGTGCTCGGCGCGGGCGGTCAGCGGCAGCAGCACCAGCGGTGAGCCCACCGGTGCCCGGGAGGCGGAGTGCCAGGCGAAGGTGGTCATGTCGCTCACCGAACCGTAGCCGCGGGGGGACAGGTAGCGCAGCACCACGTGATGGGCCGCGCGGTTGTCCGGGTCCCGGCTGATGATCTCCCGCCAGATGGCGGCCGCCCGACGGGACGGGACCCGGCAGGCCCGCATCAGGTCCAGGAGGGCGATCAGCGGCGTGGGGTCCCGGGGATGGGCGTGCGCGGCCCGCACGCAGAGGGTCTGCGCCCGGTCCACCACCCGGTGCGTTCCCGAGGCGGCGCGCAAGGCCTCCACGCACGCCTGCATCACCACGGCGTCCGGGCTGTCCGGTGCGTAGTCGACCCAGTGGTCCGCAGCGGCCGGGGACAGCACGCGGGAGAGCACCGACACCCGGTGGGTGCGGCGGTCCCAGTCCGGGCCGGTGGCGTCCAGCAGGTCGGCCACCGGTTGCCAGGCGGGGCGGATGCGGTCCACTCCGAGCGCCGGGAACGGGGGGATGGGGCGGATGTCGGTGATCACTTGGCGCAGCTCGCGGTCGTCCAACTCCGGGCGGATGCGCACCGTTGTGCTTCTTCGCATCATCACACGTCCTCTGTGGGGGAGGGAGGGCGCCGCGCGTGGCGCGCGGCGCCCGTACTGATCGGGGCGGTGAGGGTGAGGGGGACGTCGTCAGCAGCACCTGGACGGGGAGGCGGCCTCCCTACGTTCGGCCTGGAGCCGTTGGTACTGCCGCGCGGTGGGCACGGGCTCCCCGGGATGTCGTTCGCGGTGCCGGGCGCAGTACTGCTCGTAGGCGGAGTCCCCGGTCACCTCCCTGAGGTACCACAGGGCCCAGCGCAGGGCCCGCAGGGCGGTCCCGCCCGCGCTCACGAGCCGTTCCCCGGTCCTGCGGCCGGACCGGTGCCCGCAGGGGTCTTCTCGCGGCGCGGTGGTGCGACGATGGCGGACGGGACGTGCGGGGTCTCCGTGGAGACGACGCGTTCGGGACGGCGGACCGCCCTGAAGCACACCACGCCGGCATTGCCGATCACCGTGAGCACCAGGAGCACGAACAGCACGATCAGCACGCCGTCGACGGTGGAGTTGGTGACCACGGTGTGCATGTCGTCCATCGAGGTGGCGGGCCGCAGCACCTCCCCGGCGTCGATCGCGTCGGCGAACCGCTCGCGCTGGGCGAAGAAGCCGACCCGGGGGTCGTCGGAGAAGACCTTCTGCCAACTCGCGGTGAAGGTGACCGTCACGATCCAGGCGAGCGGCACCCCGGTCACCCAGGCCCAGCGCAGCCGGCCCGAGGTGACGAGCAGGGTCGTCGCGACGGTGAGGGCCACCGCGGCGAGCAACTGGTTGGCGATGCCGAACAGGGGGAAGAGCTGGTTGATCCCGCCCAAGGGGTCGGTGGCGCCGGCGTACAGGAAGTAGCCCCAGCCGGCGACGACCGCGGCACTGGCGAGCCAGGCGCCGGGCTTCCAGTTCACCCGGCCCATGGGCTTCCACACGTTGCCCAGCATGTCCTGGAGCATGAACCGGCCGACCCGGGTGCCGGCGTCCACGGTCGTCAGGATGAACAGGGCCTCGAACATGATGGCGAAGTGGTACCAGAACGCCTTCATGCCCTCGCCGCCCACCACCTCCGAGAAGATCTGCGCCATCCCCACCGCCAGGGTCGGGGCGCCCCCGGTGCGGGCGACCAGGCTGCTCTCCTCCACCGACTTGGCGGCTGCGGCGAGTTCCTCCGGCGAGATGGTGAAGCCCAGGCCGGAGACCGCCTGGGCGGCGGACTCCACGGTCGGACCCAGCAGACCGGCCGGCGCGTTCATCGCGTAGTACAACCCCGGATCGAGCACTGCGGCGGCGATCAGCGCCATGACGGCGACGAACGCCTCCATCAGCATCGCCCCGTACCCGATCATCCGGACCTGCGACTCCTTCTGGATCAGCTTCGGAGTCGTCCCCGAGGACACCAGGGCGTGGAACCCCGACAGCGCGCCGCACGCGATGGTGATGAACAGGAACGGGAACAGCGAGCCCGCGAAGACCGGTCCGGCCCCCGAGGAGGCGAACTCCGTCACCGCGTCGGCCTGCAACCGAGGGGCGGCGATCACCACACCCGCCGCCAGCAGCACGATGGTGCCGATCTTCATGAACGTCGACAGGTAGTCACGGGGCGCCAGCAGCATCCACACCGGCAGCACCGACGCCACGAACCCGTAGCCCACCAGACAGAAGACGAGCGTGGTCGGGCTCAGGGTGAAGACCTCCGCGAGGGAGGAGTGCTCGATCCAGCCGCCGCCCACGATCGCGAGCAGGAGCAGTGCCACCCCGATCACACTGGTCTCCAACACCCGCCCCGGCCGCAGGACGTGCAGGTAGAGGCCCATGAACAGGGCGATGGGGATCGTCATCGCCACGGAGAAGGTGCCCCACGGAGACTCCGCCAACGCCCCCACGACGACCAGTGCCAGCACCGCCAACAGAATGATCATGATGCTGAACACCGCGAGCAGCGCCGCGGTTCCGCCCACCCGGCCCAACTGTTCCCGGGCCATCTGCCCCAGGCTCTTCCCGTCGCGTCGCATCGACAGGAACAGCACCACCATGTCCTGCACCGCCCCCGCGAAGATCACGCCCGCGACGATCCACAGGGTCCCCGGCAGATAGCCCATCTGCATGGCGAGCACCGGGCCGACCAACGGCCCGGCGCCCGCGATGGCGGCGAAGTGGTGCCCCAACAGCACTCTGCGGTCGGTGGGTTGGAAGTCCACGCCGTCATCGAGGCGTTCGGCCGGGGTGGCCCGGGTGTCGTCGAGGCGCAGCACCTTGCGCGCGATGAACCGCGCGTAGAAGCGGTACGCGATGGCGAAGGAGCCGAGTGCGGCGGCCAACAGCCAGACGGCGGAGACCTCTTCACCCCGGGAGAGGGCGAGCACCCCCCAGGAGAGAGCACCCGCCAGAGCGACGAGGGACCAGATGAAGACGGATTTCCAGCGGAGCCGGGACGGCGGTACGAGGGTTCCGGACACGATGAATCCTTCGGTTCGCGGGAGAGAACACAACGAGTCGTACGGGTACCGGGCAACCGGCCCATCGGTCACGGATTTCACGGAACGTACGTGAAGCACTCACACAACACCCCGCGCACCGCCACCGATGCGACCTCCGAGTCCGCCCCCGGGGTCGCTCACGACCCGGGCGAACCGCGGCTCCCCCTGGTCAACAGGTGAGCGATCGACAACGCCACCGCGCACCCCGGGATCCACGCCAACTGGTACCAGTAGAAGAACGGCACGCCCGCCCACATCGGCTGCGCACCCGCGTACCAGGGCACCCAGACCAAGGCGACGACCGGAGCGAGGAGACAGAAAGCCGCCACGACCCGTCGTGCCGCGCCCCGGCCGGAAAGCTGCGTCCGTCCCTCGTCTGTCACGGGTTCCTCCTCGTTCCCCCGGTTCCCCGCTCCCGTACCGCGTCGGTCTGTGGAAGAGTTGCCGGCACCCCCGGTTCGGTTGACAGCTGTCGGCGGTGGATCTCGGTCGGATTCCCCCCGCGATTTTCCGCCATGCACATCGTTCGAACGCCGCGACGGGGGACCGGCGCACGCGAAGGGGCGGACCGGCCGGCACGGAACCGGGGCACAGCGACCCGCCGCGTTCCGGGATCGACGACGACCGCACCCCTCTCGGGAACGGGTGCGGCATTTCGGCAGGAACGAGGGACGATGGTGGAAGGCGGCACGCTCGTCGCGTTCCTCGCCGTCGTCGGCGCCTCCTCGTCGCTCGCCGTCCTCGCCCGCCGCTTCCGTCCCTCGGGACGGCTGCCCTCGCTGGAGGGCTGGGCGCTCGCCGACCGGGGACTGGGGACCGGTTGGTCCTGGCTGCTGATCGGCGGCACCTTCTTCACCGCCTACACCTTCACCGCGGTGCCCGGACTCGCCTACGGCAACGGTGCGGCCGCCTTCTTCGCACTGCCCTACACCCTCATCGCCTGCCCCCTCGCCTTCGTGCTGCTGCCCCGCCTGTGGGCCGTGTGCGCCCGCAACGGGTACGTCACGGTGGCCGACTTCGTCCGCGGTCGGTACGGTTCCCCCGGACTCGCCCTCGCCGTCGCCCTCACCGGCATCCTCGCGACCATGCCGTACCTGGCGCTGCAACTCCTCGGCATCCGCGCCGTCCTGGCCGCCACCGGAGTGGACACCGAGCACCCCGCCGTCGACCTCGTGATGGTGGCCCTCTTCGCCGGGCTGGCCCTCGCCACCTTCCGGTACGGGCTGCGCGCACCGACCGTCATCGCCGCTCTGAAGGGGGTCGCCGTCTTCGCCTCGGTCGTCCTCGTGGTGTGGCTCGTCCTCGCCGACCTCGGCGGTCCGCGAGGACTCTTCGAGCGGGCCGCCCGCTTCATGGAACCGACCCCGGGCACCGGGAGCACGGCCCTGCTCCTCGCCCCCCACCAGCAGGCGGCCTTCGCCTCGCTCGCCCTCGGCTCCGCCTGCTCCGCCCTGATGTACCCGCACCTGCTGACCGCCGCCTTCGCCGCCCGCAGCCCCGGCACCCTGCGCCGGGTGACCCTCGCCCTGCCCGCGTGGATCGCGGTCCTCGCCCTCTTCGGGCTGCTGGGCCTCGCCGCCGCCGCCGAGCGGATCCGGGTGACCGCCGGGGGAGCCGAGGCGGCCGTACCCCTGCTGGTGGACCGGCTGATGCCACCCCCGGTCGCGGGGCTCGTCTTCGGCGCCCTCACCGTGGGCGCCCTGGTGCCGGCCGCGGTGATGTCGGTCGCCGCTGCCACCTCCTTCGTCCGCAACGTGTACGTGGAGTACGTCCACCCCACCGCGACCCCCAAACGCCAAGTGCGGATCGCCCGTTGGGTCTCCCTCATCGCCAAGGTGGCGGCCGTCGCCTTCGTCTTCGGACTGCGCGACCAGGCCGCGGTCAACCTGCAACTCCTCGGCGGCGTGTGGATCGTCCAGACCTTCCCCGCCGTCGCGGTGGGCCTGTACACCAACCGACTCCATCCGCGGGCCCTGCTCACCGGCTGGGCGGTCGGCATGGTCCTCGGCACCTGGCTGGTGGTCGACCAGGGCTTCTCCCCGGTCGTGCCGCTCGGCCCCACCGGACACACCCTGGAGATCTACGCGGGCCTCGCCGCGCTCCTGCCCAACCTGGTGGTCGCCGTGGTGACCACCTGCGTCCTCCAGCGGTCCGGCGCCGCCCGTGGCAGCGACACCACCGCACCCCCGCCCGGCCTGGCCTTCAGGCGCCGCCCCGGAACAGGAGCGAGCTAGCCCATGAGACGGACGAGACGATCCGACCGCGCCCTGACCCTCGCCGAGCCCGGACCGGCCGTCGGGGTCCCCACCGCGGCCTCGCCGCCCGCGGCGCCCACGGGCAGGGACCCGGCCGTGCCGCCCGCCGGCCCGGCAGCGGCCGGCCCACCGGGGCCGCCCGGCGGCGACCCCGGGGACGGCGACCGGGACCTCGCCCTGGCCGGACTCTTCGGGGAGCACTACACCGCCATGCTGCGGCTGGCCACCCTGCTGGGCGCCGACGACCCGGAGAACATCGTCGCGGAGGCGTACTACCAGCTGTACCGCCGCTGGCGCCGGCTCCGCCACGCGGACCGCGCCGAGGCGTACCTGCGGTCGGTCGTCTGCAACCTCACCCGGATGCGCATCCGGCACCTCCAGACCGTGCGCAGGCACACCGAGACCCCGGTGCCCGGCAAGGACCCGGTGGCCTCTGCCGAACACCACGCACTGCTCCAGGACGACCAACGCGTGCTCATCGCCGCGGTGCGGCAACTGCCGACCCGTCAGCGCGAAGCACTCGTGCTGCGCCACTGGATGGGGTTGAAGGAGACGGAGATCGCTGACGCCATGGGCATCTCGCCGGGTTCGGTCAAGACCCACACGGCACGGGGGATCGCCGCCCTCACCAAGGCCATGGAGGCCCGCAGATGAGTGGTCCCGACACCGAGCGGCGACTGCGGGAGGCCCTGGAGGCCGTGGCGCGCGAGGTGCGCCCCGCCCCGGACGCCTACCGCACCGTGCGCGGCGCGTGGCTGCGCCGCGAGCGAAGGCGCCGACTGCTGCTCGCGGTCCTGATCGCCGTGGTGTTCGCGCTCGCCACCCTGGCCGGGTTGTGGGTGCTCAACCACGCACCGGCCGCCCCGGGGGTCATCTTCAACGACCGCACCAGCCCCGGACCCACCTCCTACGCACCGCCGGTGGCCCCCGGCAGTTGAGTGCCGCCGGCCGCGACCCACGCGTGGACCCCGTCGACCAACGCGGCCAACGCACCGCCCAGTGCGTCGAGCCCGGGGCCCGGCGCGCCCCCGGGCTCCGTCATGTACAGGTCCCGCCGGATCTCCACCATGAGCGCGCTCACCCGGGCGTCCCGCCCGTAGTGCGCCATCGGCACGTACGTCCCGGCGAAGGGGCTGTTCAGGCCGCACCCGCCGAATCCCGCGAACGCCGTCCCGGCCAGCGCGGTCAGGGCGCCCGGGGTGTGGAAGGCGTCGGTGCCCAGACAGACCGGCGGACGCCGCCCGTCGCCGTGCAACTCGTAGGGGAGCGCGGCGGTCGGGTACGAGTGGACGTCGATGATCACGGCCCGACCGGTGGCGGCGAGCCGGTCCGCCACGGCGGCCCGCATCGCCTCCGCGTACGGGTGGAAGTACCGGTCGAGGAGCGGCGCCGGGTCGAAACCCTCGGCCCGTAGTGCGGCGCGGTGGGTGGTCCGGGTGTAGACCGCGCCCATGCCGACCGCCGCCATCTCCTCGCGTTCGTCGGGGAACCGCTCCGGGTCCACCACCAGCCGGGACAGCCCGTTCACGAACCGCCACGGAGCGATGGCGCCGGCGGCCACGGCACGGGCCGCGATCCGTGCCGTGTGCGCGTCCGTGATGCGGTCGAGTTCCCGCGCGAGTTCCGCGTCGTCCAGGAGGAGGTCCGCGCGGACGTCCGGCGGCACCGCCCGCGAGGAGTGCGGGACGTGCAGGACCACCGGCGAGGACGGCGAGCCGGGGTGCAACCGGAACGGGGCGGCTCGGCCGCCCGGAGAAGCGGAGGACATGCCCTCACCCTGCCACGCCCCCGACCGGCGCCATCCGCACCCGCCGGGGGCGGTCCGGCCCGCACACGGAACCGGCGAACGACCCGGCACCGTGCCATACTGGCCAAATCGCAAGCCCGTACGCCCACTTGATCGGTGGAACGCCGGTGTCCCACCCGGCGCGGCGGCGCCGGAACGCCTCACCGGTCGACTCACGTTCCTGGAGGGGGACTTCGTGCCCGACCGTGATTCGATGCGCGCCGCAGCGGAGATACGTGCGCGGATCGACACCACCAAGCCGCACTCGGCACGCTTCTGGAACTACTTCGTGGGCGGCAAGGACAACTACGAGGTCGATCGGCAGATCGGCGACCAGATCAAGGGCATCTTCCCGGAGCTGGAGGACGTGGCCCGCACCAGCCGGCACTTCCTCCGGCGGGCCGTGCACCATCTGGCCGGGGAGCTGGGGATGCGCCAGTTCCTCGACATCGGCACCGGGCTGCCGACCGCCGACAACACCCACGAGGTGGCCCAGCGGGTCGCCCCCGAGGCCCGGATCGTCTACGTCGACAACGACCCGCTGGTGCTCACGCACGCCCGTGCCCTGCTGACCAGCACCGAGGAGGGCCGCACCGACTACCTCGACGCCGACCTCCACCGGCCCGAGGCCGTCCTGGAGGCGGCCCGGGCCACGCTGGACCTCGACCAGCCGGTCGCGCTGATGATCCTCAACACCCTCGGCCACGTCACCGAGTACGACGAGGCGCGGTCCCTGATCACCAGACTGCTGACCGGACTGCCCTCCGGCAGCCATCTGGTGATCTGCGACAGCACGGCCACCAGTCCGGGGATGATCGCGGCCTCCGAGGCGTACAACGCGAGCGGCGCCGTGCCCTACCACGTGCGGTCCGCCGAGGAGCTCACCGGCTACTTCGACGGCTTGGAGGTGCTGGAACCCGGCGTCGTGCCGGTGACCCGCTGGCGCCCGGAACCCGGCAGCAACGGGGACCCGCGGATCGACGCCTACGGGGGAATCGGCCGCAAGCCCTGACGCGCCGCCCCGGCCGGCCTCCCGTTCGCCCGTACGGCGGCCGTGGAGGTGCGGGGCGACCCCCCGCCGCCTTCACTGTCCGTGTACGGGACGGGGACCACCCCCACGGTCGGGAGGCGACAGGTGAACGGGCACGTCGGACGGAGCGTCATCGGAACCGCCCTGCTGGTCGGGTGCGTCCTCGGCGGCGCGGCCGGCTGTTCGGACGGGGGCTCACCGTCCAGCACCGTCTCCCAGGCGGCCTCCGCCGGGGCGGACCTCGCCTCCCGGGCCGCCGAGGCCGCCGCTTCGGCGGGCGCCGCGGTCGAGCGGCAGTTCGACGAGATCGCCGACGGGGTGGACGCCCGCGACGAGGTGGACCTCGCCGGCCAGGCCACCGACGCGGACGGCCGCACCACCGTACGGGTCACCGCCCGCAACACCACCCAGAGCACGAGGTCCTTCGTGGTGCAGGTGACCTTCGACGACGCGAACGGCAACCTCCTCGACACCGTCGCGGTCACCGTCTCGGACGTGCCCGCCGGCGGTACCGGGGAGGCCACCGCACGCAGCAACCGCACCCTGTCCGGCGAGGTGCGCACCCGGGTCGAGCGGGCCCTGCGCTACTGACGACCCGTCCCCGTTCGGTCACGGGTGCACCGGCTGCCCGGTTGGACGCCCCGGTCGGTCGGGTAGCACTGGAGGACGAAGTCCGAGGTGCGGTCGCTGACGTACCGCCCCACGCAGGTGTCCCGGGTGACGAGCCCCTTCTCCCGGCAGTAGGCGACCGCCTCCCGGCCGTCGGCGAAGCCCTGCCGGTAGAACACCCAGTAGCCGGGGCGCAGCGAGGCGAAGGCGTCGCTGTCGAGGAACCGGACGTCGGTGACCCCCTTGGCCCGCAACTCGGCCGCCTGTCGGTCACGGGCCTCCTCACCGAGGGTCTTCTCGACCGAGGCGAGCTGCGCCACCCAGGTGTCGGCCGGCCCCGACCCCAGCGACGGGGGCGCGGTGGGGTCCGGGGTCCGGGGCGGCGGCACCGTGTTCTGCGCGGGCACGCGGTCGTCGTCGGCGGTGGCGGACGGGCGCGCCGCCGCTTCGGGCCGCCCCCCGTCCTCCGGGCGCAGGCCGATCACCAGGGCCGCGGTGGCCGCCACCGCCACGCCCAGGGATACCGTGGCCACCACCAGCGGCACCCGGGAGCCTCGGGCGCGGGGTTCGCGCCGGGCCGCCGTCGCCCCCTCCCGGCCACCCACCGTCGAGACGTCGGCAGGCCGCCGGGCGGTGACGGTGGCCTGCGCCCACTGGGGCGCCCGACCCCGCTCCACCTCGGCGAGCAGGGCGTCCAAACGGGTCGGGTCGGGGCGTTCGGCGGGGTCACGGACCAACAGCGCGGAGAGCACCGGGGCCAGGTGACCGGCGCGCGCGGGCGGCGGCACCGGGTCCTCCAGCACGGCGGTGAGCGTGGCGAGGGTGGTCGTCCGACGCAGCGGACTCGTTCCCTCCACCGCCGTGTACAGCACCAGCCCCAGCGACCACAGGTCGGCGGCCGGAGCGTCCTCGGCGCCGCGGATGCGTTCGGGGGCCATGTACTCGGGCGAGCCGACGACCTCACCGGTGAGGGTGAGCGTCCCCGCGTCCGGCAGGGCGGCGATGCCGAAGTCGGTCAGCACCGCCGAACCGTCCTCGCGCAGCATGACGTTCGCCGGCTTGACGTCCCGGTGGTGGATGCCGGCGGCATGCGCGGCGCACAGGGCCGACAGCACCTGACGGCCCAGGCGGGCGGCTTCGGCCGGGGCCAGCGGACGGTCCGCCGTCCGGTCCTGGAGGGTCTGACCCGGCACGAGTTCCATCACCAGCCACGGCTGCGGAAGCTCGTCCGTACCGGGCGCCGGAAGGGGTTGCACGATCTGGTGGATCGTCACCACGTGGGGATGGCGCACGCGGGCGAGCGCCCGGGCCTCCCGCAGGACCCGCTCGCGCAACACCGTGCTGCCCTGCGCGGAGAGGGCCGGGGAGGAGGCCCGGACCTCCTTCAGCGCGACCTCGCGCCCCAGGACCGCGTCCCGCGCCCGCCAGACGGTTCCCATGCCTCCGGCGCCGAGACGTTCGAGCAGTTCGAACCGGTCGTCGATGATGTCACCGGGCGCGCCCACCGTTCCCCCTCCGAGCGGGTGATGTCCCCGGGTCAGGGTAGTTGGCCCGCCGGGGCCACGGCCAACCGGAACGCCGTGGTTCGCAGGGGAACGGGGCGCCCGGGGACGGAGGCGCTCCGGGAAGCCGGTTGCCGGCTCCGGCGCCTGCGCCGGATGATCGCGGCATGTCTGCCTTCCCCGCCTTCGACGAGTCCTCCTTCACGATCCGCCCGGTGCGGCCGACGGAACTGCCGGCGCTCCAGGAGATCGAACGCGCTGCCGGCCGTCCCTTCGCGGAGGTCGGCATGCCGGAGGTCGCCGAGGACGACCCGCCGGCCCTCGACGACCTCGCCCGTCACGCCGCGCGCGGCACCTGCTGGGTGGCGGTCGCCCGCGGCACCGGGGAGCCCGTGGCGTACCTGATCGCGGAGCCGGTGGACGGCCGTCTGTTCCACGTCGAGCAGGTGTCCGTCCATCCGAGGGCGGCGCGGCGGGGCGTGGGCCGGGCCCTGATCGACCATGCGGCGGCCCGTGCCGCCGTCTCGGGCGCCGTGACGTTGACCCTGACCACCTTCGCCGAGGTGCCCTGGAACGCCGCCTACTACGCCCGGATAGGCTTCCGGGTGCTCGCCGAGCACGAGTTGACTCCCGGTCTGCGGGAGATCCGGGCCCGCGAGACCGCCCAGGGACTCGACCGGTGGCCGCGCGTGGTGATGGCGCGGCCCGTGGCGGCCGGCAGCGATCGGCCTCAGATGCCGAAGGGCTCCGCATAGCGGACCACTCCGCCGGGCAGCGGGTCGCCGGGGGTGAGGGCGAGCGCCATCAGGGCCTCGTCCGGAACGTCGATCGACACGCTGATCCCGTGGGCGGAGGCCCGCTCGAAGCCGAACCTCGGGTAGTACTCCGGATGGCCGAGGACCACCACGAACCGTTCGTCCAGCCGAGCCGCGGCGGCCAGTGCGGCACGGACCGCGGCGGCGCCCGCCCCGCTCCGCTGGAGGTCGGGGAGCACGGCCACCGGGCCGAGGCAGAGGGCGGGGGCCGCCCCGATGTGACACCGCGTCAGCAGTGCGTGTCCGACCGGCGGGCCGTCGGCCTCCGCGGCGACCAGCGACAGCCCGTCGATCCAGGCGGGGTCGTTGCGCAACGCGTCCACGAGGTCCGCCTCGGCGGAGGTCTCGAAGGCCGCGAGGTTGATTCCGCGGACGGCGGCTGCGTCCGCCTCGGTCTCGACGCGGGTGGTCCAGTGACGGTGGCTGTTCATGCGTGTGTGGTCCGCTTCCTCAAAGTGGTACGGGTGGGCACGGTTCCCCGCGCATGTTCTCACCCCCGGGCCCCGGGCCGCGCCCGCATTCCGGGTGGGTTCCCGGTGCCGGCCCCACCGGTCGGTGGGGCCGCCCGCGATGAGACTTCTCTCAGTCGGTGTTCCGTGGAGTGATCATCGGGGTTATGGTCACCGAGGCCACACCGCGCGGTGCCTGTCGAACGGACGGGGGAGGGGAAGCGCCGTGCCGGGGTCGCGCACCGGATCGCCGTGTTCGGCCGGTGTGCTCCTGAGCAAAACCGCCGTAAAGGTCCAGACCTATTGACCCTCCTGGTCTAGTCCTTTTAAGGTCTGGCCACTGCGTCACCCCAGCTTCCAACGACGCACTCCCTCCGTTCTTCTCCGGCTCCGTGACACCCAGTCACGGGGTCGACGCGTCCACCCCAGACGCGCTTTGCGCATGACCGCGGCCCCCGTCGGCCGCGGACCCCCACCAGGAGGATCTGAACGTGCTGTCTTCCAAGCGGGCCAAACCGGCGATGTTCGCCGCCGGTGCGGTCGCGATCGGCGCCATGCTGGCCGGAACCCTCACTTCCGGTGTTTCGCAGGCCGCCTCCCAGGAGAACTGTCGCCCCGAGGGGCTGTACTCGACGCCCGGCGTGGACGTCCCGTACTGCTCGGTGTACGACACCGAAGGCCGCGAGAAGATGGGCGCGGACCACCAGCGCCGCATCATCGGCTACTTCGCCAACTGGCGTACCGGCAAGGACGGGCGACCCGCCTTCCTCGCCCACCAGATTCCGTGGGACAAGATCACCCACATCAACTACGCCTTCGCGGCCATCGACGCCAACAACAAGATCAGCGTGGGCGCCGACGGACCCGAGAACTCCTCCACCGGGATGACCTGGCCGGGCGTCGCGGGTGCCGAGATGGACCCGTCGCTTCCCTACAAGGGCCACTTCAACCTGCTCAACAAGTACAAGAAGCTGCACCCCAACGTGAAGACGCTGATCTCCGTGGGCGGTTGGACCGACACGGGCGGCTTCTACAAGACGGCGACCAACGCGGACGGTTCGGTCAACGAGGCGGGCATCAACACCTTCGCCGACTCGGCCGTCGACTTCATCAAGAAGTACGGGTTCAACGGCGTCGACATCGACTACGAGTACCCGACCTCGATGAAGGACGCGGGCAACCCGAGCGACTGGCCCGAGGCCAACGCCCGGCGCGCCGGCCTCATGAAGGGCTACGCCGTCCTCATGAAGGTCCTGCGCGAGAAGCTGGACCGCGCGGGCGCGGCGGACGGCAAGCACTACATGCTGACCGTGGCCGCCCCCTCCTCCGGCTACCTGCTGCGCGGCATGGAGACCTTCCAGGTGCAGAAGTACCTGGACTACCTGAACATCATGTCGTACGACCTGCACGGCACCTGGAACGAGCACGTCGGTCCCCAGGCCGCCCTGTACGACGACGGCAAGGACTCCGAGCTGGCCGGCGCCAACATCTACGGCACCGCCCAGTACGGCGGCATCGGCTACCTGAACACCGACTGGGCCTACCACTACTTCCGCGGCTCGATGCCGGCCGGCCGGATCAACATCGGCCTGCCGTACTACACGCGCGGTTGGAAGAACGTCCAGGGCGGCACCGACGGGCTCTGGGGCAAGTCGGCCGCCACCTCCTGCCCGCCCGGTTCGGGTCTGACCAAGTGCGGTGACGGCGCCGTCGGCGTCGACAACGTCTGGCACGACAAGGACACCAACGGCAAGGAGTCGCCCGCCGGGTTCAACCCGATGTGGCACGCCAAGAACCTGGAGAAGGGCATCGTCCCGGACTACCTCTCCAAGTTCGGTCTCCCGGCCGACACCAAGCTCACCGGTCAGTACGTCCGCAAGTACGACTCGACGCTCGTCGCGCCGTGGCTGTGGAACGCCGAGAAGAAGGTCTTCATCTCCACCGAGGACGAGCAGTCCGTGGGTGCGAAGGCCGACTACGTGGTCGACAAGGGCCTCGGCGGCACGATGATCTGGGAGCTGGCCGGCGACTACGACTGGAACGCCACCAAGGGCCAGTACGAGCCGGGCTCCACGCTGACCAACCTGCTCTACAACAAGTTCAAGGCCGCCAGCGGCTACGGCGCCAAGAAGTCGAACATCGCGATGCCCACCGAGGCCGTCAAGGTGGACGTGGACTTCGGCGGGTTCAAGCTGGGTGACCAGAACTACCCCATCACCCCCAAGGTGAAGATCACCAACAACACCACGGCGACCCTGCCGGGTGGCACCGAGTTCCAGTTCGACTACGCGACCTCGGCGCCGAACAACGCCAAGGACCAGTCCGGGTTCAACACCTCGATCGTCCGCAGCGACCACACGGGTCCGAACGTCGGCGGCCTCAAGGGCGACTTCCACCGGGTCGCCATGAAGCTCCCGGCCTGGCAGTCCCTGGCCCCGGGCGCCTCGGTCGAGCTGGACTTCACGTACTACCTCCCCGTCTCCACCCCGTCCAACTGGACGGTGAAGATCGGTGACAAGACCTACGGCATCGCGAGCGACCTGAACCGCGGCACCACGGTCGTCGAGCCGAGCACCGGTACCACCACGGGTGGCACCGGGGGTACCGGTGGCACGGGCGGCACTGGAGGCACGGGCGGCACCGGTGGCAGCACCACCGGCGGCACCTGCACCGCTCCCGCCTGGAGCGCCGCCTCCGAGTACGGAACCGGCACCACCGTCAGCCACCAGGGCAAGCAGTGGAAGTCCAAGTGGTGGACGAAGGGCGACGAGCCCGGCACCACCGGCCAGTGGGGCGTCTGGCAGGACCTGGGCGCCTGCTGATCACCGACTGATCGCCGTTCGACCGGACCCGGCGGCACGGACCCGTTCCGTGCCGCCGGGTCTTCGGCGTGCGGCCCGGGATCCGGGCCCCTCCGACCGCAGCGCCCTGCGCACATCCGGGTGATCAGCCGAAGATGCGCCCCCGCAGCGCCCTGATCCGGTCCTGGGTGGCGACCAGGTCCAGCGTCTCGAACGCGAGGTTCCAGTCCGTGCCGCCCGTGGCGTTGCGGCTGAACCGCTCCACGATCCCGTACGTCATCGGCACGGGCTCGCTCCCGTCCGGGCTCACCCGGGCCGTACCCACCCACTCGCGGTAGGTGACGCCGCCACGGTGCACGGTCTCGCCCGGCGCGAGGTCCAGTCGGTGCACCCGGCTGAAGAACCTCTCCAGGTAGGCCCTGGCTTCGGCCCTCCCCGTCAGGGGCGCCGTGAGCCCGGGGCCCGTCAGGCGCAGCGGACCCCGCACGCCGTCGACGAGGCGATGCGCGTCCCCGGTGTTCCACGCCCGGGCCCGCTCCCCGGGGGAGAGCGGTCGCCCGTGCCGCGGGCCCCTCGCGGTGGTCGGCGCGGTGTCGAACCCCGCGAACAGGTTGGGCAGCGTCGGCTCCAGCGGACGGAACAGCTCGGACTGGTCCCAGAACCGTCGCCCCTCCGCCACCAAGGCCCCCCGGAGGACCAGCCGGTGGGTGGTGACGTAGTCGACCCAGGTCCTGGACGGACCCACGTACCCGGTGTTGCGGGCCTTCACGAACAGGACCCGGCCGTCCGCCGAGGCGTGCGCGTCGACGGGGACGAAGCGGTACCGGTCGACCACCTGGGTGACCCGGGTGATCTGCGCGCGGATGGCCACCGCGGTGAGCGGTCGGTCCAGGCCCGAGTCCATCAGGGCGCCGCCCTCGGCGAACAGGTTCATGTACGCCTCGATGTCGGAGGTGTCCTCCCCCCAGGCGCAGTACGCCCGCAGGAACCGTTCGGCGTCGGCGGGAAGGGGCGCCTCCCGTGCCGTGCCGGCGGCGGTGACGGCGGGGCAGGCCGACTCGGGGGCCGAGGCGTGGGCCGCCCCCGGGCCCAGGGGCAGCAGGGTGGCGGCGGCGGTGGCGACGAGCAGGGAACGCATGCGCGGCACGGGACACTCCGATCGGTCGTACGGATCCGGTCGGGGCCGAGGACGGTCGACTCCCCGGCCCCCGAACGGAGTCTGTCCGGCCGCGAGCGGCGCCGCGATTACCCACCGGGTCATCGCGGTGGGGCCGTCACCCGTCGGTGCGCGGTCGTGGACGGGGGATCAGGTGCGGGGCACCGGTGTGCGGGTGCGGGATGACGTCGCAGGTCAGGCCGAACACATCCGCGACCAGGCCCGGGTCGAGGACCTCGCCGGGAGGACCCTGCGCCGCGATCGCGCCTTCCTTGAGCACGATCAGATGGGTGGCGTAGTGCGCGGCCTGGTTGAGGTCGTGCAGCACGGCGGTGATCGCCCGCCCCTGCCGATGGAGCCGGGCGCACAGCTCCAGCAGGTCGTACTGGTGGGCCACGTCCAGATACGTCGTCGGCTCGTCCAGCAGGACGTGCCGGGTGTCCTGGGCCAGGATCATCGCGATCCACGCCCGTTGACGCTGCCCACCGGAGAGGGCCGCCGCCGGGCTCTCCGCCAACCCCGTCAGCCCGGTGTCCCGCAAGGCCGCCTCGATGTGCCGGTCGTCGTCCGGCGTCCACTGGCGCAACAGCGTGTGGTGCGGATGGCGACCCCGTTGGACGAGCGCCCGCACCGTGATCCCGGCCGGTGTCTGCGGGTTCTGCGGCAGCAGGGCGACCTGGCGCGCGAACCGCTTGCCGCGCATGCCCCCGACGTCGACCCCGTCGAGGGTGAGACTGCCGCTCTCCGGCTTGAGGACCCGCGCGAAGGCCTTGAGCAGCGTCGACTTGCCGGACCCGTTGGGCCCGATGATCGCGGTCAGCCCGTCGGTCGGCAGGTCCACGTCGACTCCGCGCACCACGGGGCGGCCCTCGTAGGAGAGGGTGAGGTCGCGGGCCGACAGCCCGGGAACCGACGTCGCGGCCGGCCCGGTGGCCCCGGAGACGGCGGGCTGGGAGGTCACAGGGTGCCCTTCTTCCATTCGCGGACGAGCAGGTGGCCGAGGTAGATCCCGCCCAGGGCCATGGTGTAGATGCCGACGGGCAGGTCGTCGGTGAGCGGCAGTTGCTGGGCCGCGAGGTCGGCCAGCACCAGCAGGGTCGCTCCGGTGACGGCGGACACCACGATCCGGGGCCCTGGTGCGGGCGCCAGTCTGCGGGCGATCTGCGGGGCGGTCAACGCGATGAACGCGATGGGTCCCGCGACGGTCACCGCGCCGGCGGCCAGGGCGGTGGACAACACGACGGCGGCGGTGCGGGTGCGCCGCGGTTCGGCGCCCAGGGCGGTGGACAACTCGTCGCCCATCTCCCCGAGGGTGAGCCCCCGGGAGAGGAACAGCGCCCCCGGGACCACCACCAGCAGCAAGGCCCACACCGTGCCGGCGTCGGTCCAACTCCGAGTGGCCAGGCTGCCGTTGAGGTAGGCCGTCAGGACCGTCGCCTGGTCGCGCTCCACCGCGTACACCACGTACTGGGTCAGGGCCGCCGTCAGCGCCGCGACCCCGATGCCGGCCACCACCAGACGGCCCGGGTCACGGAAACCCGTCCCGGTCGCCAGGTACACCACCACCATGGCCAGCACCGCGCCGACCAACGCACCGAGGGACACCGGGGTGGCGGGAGCCAACAGCGCCACGGTCGCGGCTCCCGCCCCGGCGCCGCCGCTCACCCCGATCACATCGGGACTGCCCAGGGGATTGCGGGTCACGGACTGGAACAAGGTGCCCGCGACCGCGAACGCCGCCCCCGTACCGATCGCGGTCACCAGCCGCGGCCCGCGCAGCCGGTTCACGACCAGCCCGTCCATGCCCTCGGCCCCGCCGGTGACCGCGGCCGGCAGGTCCGCCAGGGGGATGCCGAGCCGCCCGAGGCAGAGCGTCGCGGTGCCCGCCACCACCAGCAGGGCCAACAGGCCCGCCACCACCAGCACCGCACGTCCGTCGACCGGGAGGGCGACGACCCGCCCGACCCGGAGCAGACCCGTCGGGCGCGCCGCGGGTGCGACAGTCACCGGACCGGCCGGCGCGTTCGGCAGACCATCGGCCTTCATCGTCCACCCCTCGTCGGTGCCCGCGTCCGCCCCCGGACGACCGGGCGGGTGCGGCAGGTCCGTCCGGCCGCTCATTAGAGGACCATCCCTTCTGCAGCCCTCACGAGTAGGGTTGTGACCTCTCGGTCCCGGCGGGTGCATGGCTTGTGGCGCGAGCCATTCGATGGCCACTGTGAGTTGTGCCAGCCCCGCTGGGCCGAGGCCGTCTGATCGGCATCAGGGACACGCCCCGCAGAGGGCCGATTAATGAGCTCCCGGCAGACGTCCTCACCACCGGGCAGGTGCTCCGCGCACGACACAGGGGTACTTCTTTCGTGTACATCGGCTGGGACTGGGCGACCGAGACCCACGACGTGACGGTCATGGACAACACCGGTGCCCGGGTGGCCCGTTGGGAGTTCACACACACCGAGGAGGGCATCGCCAGGACGCTGGCCAAGCTCGCCAGGCACGGCAGCCCGGCGGATCTGCCGGTGGCCATCGAGACGACCCGCGGCCTGGTCGTGGACCGGCTGCTCCAGGCCGGCCACCCGGTCGTGCCGGTGCACCCGAACGCCTTCCACGCGATGCGCCCGCGCTGGGGCGCGTCCAAGGCCAAGACCGACGCGGGCGACAGCCTCAAGCTCGCCGACTACCTGCGCACGGACGGGCACTTCCTGCCCCGCCTGGAGCCGACCGAGCAGGCCACGATGGAGCTGCAGGCCCTGACCCGGCAGCGGGCCGACCACGTCGCGGCTCGCATCGCGGCCGTCAACCAGCTCGCCGCCCTGCTCGACGCGCACTGGCCTGGCGGCAGGGCCGTCTTCTCCAGCCTGGACAGCGACATCGCCCTGGCGTTCCTGGAGCGATACCCCACCGCGGCCTCCGCCGCCAAACTCACCGCTGGGCGCCTCGAAGCCTGGTGCAAGCGCCGTGGCTACTCCGGCAAAAGGCCCGGCAGCGCGCTCATCGAGCGGCTCCGCTCCGCGCCGACGCCTGCCTCCCGCCTCAGCGAGACCGTCATCGAGCAGCTGGTCCGCGTCCAGGTCCAGCTCGTGCGGAGCATCCGGACCACCATCCGGACCCTGGACGAGGCCATCGCGAACGCCGTGGAAACCCACCCCTACGCACCGCTGTTCGCCACCATGCCCCGCATCGGGAAGATCAACCTCGGGCAGATCATCGGCGAGCTCGGGCCGATCCTGGAACGCTCCAGGAGCAGCGAACAGTTCATCGCCGAGACCGGCGTCGTCCCCGTGACCCGCGCCTCCGGCAAGTCCCGCGTGGTCACTTTCCGCCACGCGGCCAACCGCCGCGCCCGGCTGGCCATCGTGGGCTACGCGGACAACAGCCGACACGGCAGTGACTGGGCCGCGAAGATCTACAACGACGCCCGAGCGGACAAGAAACGCCACCCCCATGCCGCCCGCATCCTCGCACGGTCCTGGCTGCGGGTGATCTGGGCGTGCTGGCGCACCGGGACCTGCTACGACCCCGAGGTCCACCGCGCCAGCAACAAGATCAAGCAGGACCCGGACACGCCTCTGGCGGCATAGAGGTTGACTCAGGGAACTCACAGCGCGTGCCTCGTCCGACGCAGGGTCACCAGCAGCGCGGGCGCCCCCACGAACGCTGTGACCACGCCGACCATCAACTCCTGGGGGCGCAGCAGCACGCGGCCCACCACGTCCGCCACCAGCAGCAGCGTCGGCCCCACCAGCACGGCGAGTGCGATCTGTCCGCGGTGGTCGGCTCCCACCAACCCCCGCACCACGTGCGGGACCGCGAGCCCCACGAACGCGATCGGCCCCGCCGCGGCCGTGGCCGCCGCGGCGAGGAGCACCGCGGCCCCCCAACCGAACGCCCGGGTCAGCGCCGGGTTGGCACCCAGGGAGGTGGCCGACTCGTCGCCGAGGGCCAGGGCGTTGAGCCCGGGTGCGACCAGGACCGCGACCAGCAGGCCGACCCCCGCGAACGGCAGCACCGTCCACAGCACCTCGTAGTCCCGGCCGCCGAGCGCCCCGACCACCCAGTAGCGGTAGTCGTCGAAGGTCTGCGGCCGGCTCAGGGTGATCGCCTGGACGTACGCCATCAGCACCGCGGTGAGCACCGCACCGGCGAGCACCAAGCGCACCGGACTGGCGGACGGCCCGCTGAAGCCGATGGCGTGCACCAGCACTCCGGCCACCAAGGCCCCGGGCAGCGCCCACCACATCGCGGAGGCGGCCCCCGTGGCACCGAGGAAGGCCGTCGCGGTGACGACACCGGCCGCGGCCCCCGTGTTGACCCCGAGCAACCCCGGCTCCGCCAGCGGATTGCGGGTGATGCCCTGCATCAGCGTGCCGCACACCGCCAGGCACACCCCGACCAGCAACCCGAGCAGGGTGCGCGGATAGCGGCTCTCCACGACGGTCGTCACGTGCTCCCCGGCGTCCCCGGACAGCACGTCGAGGACGTCGCCCACGCCGGTGTGCATGCTGCCGAACATCACACTGGCCGCCGTCGCGGCCACCAGCAGCAGAGCGGCCGCCACCAGGCAGGACGCCAACCGCAGGGCGCCCGCACGGCGGACCGGGGGCCGGGCCGTGGTCGTCATCGAGTCGGCCCTACTTTCCGGACTTCTCGATGGCCTCGTCGATCAGCGGCAGGTAGCGCTCGATGCTCCACGGCACCGTCAGCGGGTTGATCATCGAGGAGGCCGTCACGAACGGGTTGTCCACCCCCGCGACGACCGCACCCTTCTTGATCGCCGGAATCGCCCGGTACAACTTCTGCGCCTCGATCTCCTTGCGGTTCTTCGCATCGGAGTAGAACGTGAAGATCAGGTCGCTCTCGGCCAGCTTGTGCCCGTTCTCCAACCCGATGAGCGCGGAGTCGGTGCCCTCGACCTCCTTGAAGGTGTCCGCCACCGGGTCGGCCTTCAGTCCCAGCGAGGAGACCACGGCGACCCGCTGCTCCTCGGTGCGGAACACGCCGAGCGTGCCGGGGCCGGTGTTGTAGACGTACGAGAAGGTGTGGTCCTTGTACTGCGGGCGGCTCGCCGCCGCCTTCGCGAACGTCTCCTCGATGTCGCCGATGAGGTCCTTGCTCCGCTCCGGCGCGCCGAGCGCCCGGGCGACGATCTCGATCTGCTCGTCCCAGTTGGTGCTCCACGCCTTGCCCGGGTAGGCGACGGTCGGGGCGATGTCCTTGAGCACGTCGTACTGCTTCTGCGTCACCCCGGACCAGGGCGCCAGGATCACGTCCGGCTCCAACTCGGCGATGGCCTCGATGTCGAGGTTCTCCCCGCCGGTGAACTGCTTCGGGAGCGTGTCGCCCTTCTTCTTGACGGCCTCGTGGATCCAGGGCATGTACCCGGTCCCGTCGCTGCCCCACTCGTACCGTTCCATGCCGACCGGGGTGTGACCCAGGGCGATGGCCGTCTCCGTGGAACCGTGCCCGAGGGTGACGATCCGGCGGGGCCGTTCGGTGATCTCGGCGGTGCCCAGCGCGTTCTTGATGCTGACCGGGAACGCCCCCTCGCCCTGCTTTCCTCCCGACGCCTTCGGCTCCTCCTCGGAGGAGGAGCACCCGGTGAGGGCGAGGACGAGGGCGGCGGCCGGGACGAGGGCGAGCGCCCGCAGGCCCGAGCGGGCGGAGGTGGAGAGCATGGGGGATTCCTCTTGTCGGACGGCAGGGCGCGGCGACGGACGCGCCGGTACGGCGTCGAGGAACGACGGCTCGCGGACGCGCCCGGTCCGGGGCCGGGGGAACTAAGGGGACCCTAAGTCTTTGTAGGGTGAACATCAAATCCGGCCAGTGTGCATCTGGCCGTCCCTGTGTCCCTGCCGTTCCCGGGCGCCCACCGCCCGGGAACGCCGGGCGCCGGGCCCCACGGGGGAGCCCGGCGCCCGGGGCGGATCAGACCACCGCGCCCGAGCGGTCCCGGTCCCGGGGCCGCACCCTCGGTTCCCGCCGCTGCTCGGGGCGTCGGGTCTGGAGGATCACCGACAGGGGCAGTGCGGTGAACACCGTCGAGCCGATCCCGAGGATCACCCCGGCGAGCAGCGCCACGGAGAAGTCGGCCAGCGAGTCCCCTCCGAGCACGGCGAGGGCGACCAGTACGAACAACGCACCCATACCGGTGTTCACCGTCCGCGGCAGGGTCTGGGCCACCGCCCGGTCGGCCAGGTCCGGCCACGCCCCCCGGGGTTCGGCACGGCGCAACTCCCGCAGCCGGTCGAGCACCACCACGGTGTCGTTCACCGAGTAACCGACCACGGTCAACAGCGCGGCCAGGAACACGCTGTCCACCGGCTTGCCGAGCCAGGCGAACAGCCCGATCACCAACAGGACGTCCTGCACCATCGACGCGACCGCCGCCACCGCGAACGTCCAACGGAACCGCACGGCGAGGTACAGGAGCTGAGCCGCGACGGCGACGGCCAGGGCGATCAACGCATGGGTGCGCAACTCGCTCCCGAGGCTGGGGCCGATCTGGTCGTCGCGCACCACGTCCGCACTCCCACCGACCTCGGCGAGCGCCGCCTTCACCTCCTGCTGCTCGTCATCGCTCAACTCCCCGGTCCGCACGGTGATGTCGCTGTCGCCGGAGGTCTGCACCACCGCCCGGGGGAAGCCGGCGTCCGCGACCGCCTGCCGCGCGGTGTCCGCGTCCACCGTGCGTTCGGTGGCGTACTGCACGAGGCGACCGCCCGTGAACTCGACCCCGAACTCCAGGCCGCGCACCCCGATCCCGGCGAGGGCCACCAACAGCAACCCGCCGCAGACGCCCAACCACCGGCGCCTGCGGTGCATCAGCCGCGGCGGGCGCTTCTCCAAGCGCGTGCGGACCCTGCCCTTCAGGGTCATGCCCGTCCAACCGGGCCGCCGCCGCACCGCCCCCCGCTCCAGCGCCCAATCGGCGAGCAAGCGGGTGATGAGCATGGCCGAGACCAGGGAGGCCAGCACACCGATGGCGAGGGTCACCCCGAAGCCCTTCACCGGCCCCGTCGCGAAGGCGAACAGCAGCCCGGCCGCGAGCAGGGTCGTCACATGGGAGTCCGTGACCGCGCTCCACGCCTTGCTGAACCCGATCTGCAACGGCCGGCGCAGATCGGACTTCCGGGAGGTGGGCCGCAGGTACTCCTCCCGCGCCCGCTCGAAGACCAGCACGTTCGCATCCACGGCGATGCCGATCGCGAGCACGAATCCGGCCAGCCCCGGCAGGGTGAGGGTGGCCCCCAACGTCACCACCGCGGCGTACGAGATCAGGCCGTACAAGCCGAGGGCCACCGTCGCGAGGAAGCCCAGGAGCCGGTAGACGACCGTGATGAACACGCCCGTGCACACCAGGCCGATGATCGCGGCCATGGCACTCGCCCGGATCGCGTCGGCACCGAGCGTCGGACCGACCGTGCTCTGCTCCACCGTCGCCACTGGTACGGGCAGCGCCCCGCCCTTCACCAGCGCCGCCAGATCCCGTGCCTCGTCCGCGCTGAAACCTCCGGTGATCTGCGCCGTACCCCCGGTGATCCCCGCCCCGCACGGCACCGACTGGTCCATCTGCGGCGCCGAGACGATCGCGTCGTCCAGCACGATCGCCACCCGGCGCGCCGGGTCACCCGGCGCCTTGCAGGCGGCTTCGCCGGTGATCCGCGCCCAGTCCTCGCCCGCACCGCGGTGGAACGACAGGGCGACGGTCCAGCCCCGTGCGCCCTGGGTGTCGAGACTGGGCTCGGCGTCCTTGACGCCCGCCCCGCTGAGCGCCTGCGGGCCCAGCTCCAGATGGGTGCCGGGGGCGTCGGGGTCCGGCAGGGTCCGCGCGCCGCTCGCGTCGGGGGCGCCGGAAGCCTTCTCCGCCGCGCCCACCACCGGGTGGAAGGTCAGCTGCGCGGTGCGGCCGATCACCTCGGCGGCCTTGCGGGGGTCCTGGACCCCGGGCAACTCGACGACGATCCGACGTTCACCGGAGCGGGCCAGCGACGGCTCGGCGACCCCGAGTGCGTCGACGCGCTGCCGGAGCACTTCGAGGGCGCGGTCCGTGGCTGCGGCATCCGCCTTGACGGTGGGGGAGTCACGGGTCTCCAGCACGATGCGCGTGCCGCCCCGGAGGTCCAGCCCGAGCCGTGGCTCGGTGGTCAGGGCGGCGAGCAGGGACAGGGCGACCACGGCGAACGCGGCGAGCGCTCGCCAGAGGGTGGCGCGGGGACGCCGCGCGGGGGAACGAGAGGTCATGAAGGCTCCACGGGCTGTCACACGGGCACCGGTGGAGCCCGCGGACACGCAGGACACGCACGGCACGGACCCGCACCGCGCGCGGGGACGGGAGACGTCGTCCCGCCGGTCCGGGACAGGCCGGGGACCGGGACGGCGGACGTCTCAGACGTCGACTGCTCCGGGAGGAGGGGGTGCGCGGGTGCTGCGCGGGTCGGAGGGCGGCGGCGGAGGACCGCGCTCCCGCCGTACGGCGAGGACGGCGCCGGACAGCACCGGCGGCTCGTGGACGAGGGCCACGGGGCCCCCGGGCGCCGGCGGCAGCAGGACGGGCCGTCCGCCGTGCTCCCCGACCGCCACGAGGAGTGCGGTGGTGACGGGGTCGTCCAGCGGTTCGGAACGCACCGGGGCGGGAACCCCTTGGCCGGTCCGCGTCTCCACGACCGCCGTGGTGACGGGGGCGCCGGAGGCGGTGGCGGGAACGGTCCCGACGAGGACGAGTAGGACGCCCCACAGGAGGGCGGAGAGGGCGATGCGTGCCGTACGCCCTGAACAGTGCCGCACGGTGCCCTCCCCTCGTCCTCGGTCCGCTCCGTGGCCCGACGGCCAACTCCCTGACGTGCGCGGCACCAGCCTAGGCGACGCGACGGGGCGTCTCGGGGTTCCTCCGCCCGGCGCCGGCGGTGGCCTCGTCCCGGCCGCCTTCATGACCCGCTTTGGCCCCTTGGTGGAGTGACTGACATCACATGCGACGGGACCAGCGGTCCAAGTACCTCCTCACCGCCGCCACCTCGTCGACCCCGGTCCGCAGCCCGATGTGGCCGTCGGGCCGCACCAACAACAGCGTGCCCTCCGCAAGCGTGCGGCGCTCTCGCCCCTCAGTGCGGACCGTGTGGTGCTCCAGCGGGAGGGCGTACCGGTCCGTGAGCGCCCGCAACCGACCGCCGGTCGAGCCGTCGCCCCCGTCGTGCGGACCGATGCGCAGCAGCGTCCAGCGCCGGTACGACAACAGGTCGTGCAACGATCGAGGGACTCCGGCGCCGGTGGTCACGGGGAGGTCGGGAAGGCGGTCGCCCGGCCTCGGGCCGCCCAGCACACCACGCCGCCCGGTGGACAACGGGCTGCCCCGGTGGTTGCGGGAGAAGTCGCTGAGGCGGTCGGCTCCGCGGCGCACCACCCGGTCGCTGCTCATCAACGGGGGCATCAACATCCGGATCGCGGCCAGCATCGCCCGGTTCGGCGGCAACTCCACGACATTGCGCCGCATGGCACGCATCACCGCTTCGGCGGTCCGCCGTTGCTCCTGGTCGTAGCTGTCCAGCAGGGCGTCCGGGGCCCACCCGCGGTGGACCGCTGCGAGCTTCCAGCCGAGGTTGTGGGCGCCCAGCAGACCGGTGTTGAGGCCCCGGCCGCCGATCGGCGCCCATACATGGGCACTGTCACCGACCAGGAGGGCACGCCCCTGCCGCAGGCGGCCCGCGATGCGGTCGTGGAACCGGGCTCGGTTGGCCCACCGCGGTTGCGAGGGCTCCAGGCTCACCTCCGGTTCGCCGGTGGCCGCCGCGACCACCGCTTCCATCTCCGGGACGGTGGGCGGGGTCTCCACCGTGGGATCCGGATCGGGCAGGAAGGCGTAGAAGCGGGTGGTGCCGCCGGGGACCGGGCCCGCCACCAGGGTGACCTGGTGGTTGATGAAGATCTGGGTCACGTCGAGCCGGGACGGCTGGCCCCACCGGGGGCGGGCGTTGAGTTGCACGCACTGGAGGTTGGTGCGGCGCTCGCCCTCGAAGGGAATGCCCAGTGCCTTGCGGACCAGGCTCCGGGAGCCCTCACAGCTCACCACCCACCGGCACCCCACGGAGGCGACCCGGCCGTCCGGGCCCCGGAGGTCGACTTCCGCCCCGTCCGTGCGCAGGCGTACGCCGACCCCCTCGGTGGACCACCGCACGTCGGTGCCCAACTCCTGGAGACGACTGCGCAGCAGTCGCTCGATGGCGTCCTGCTCGATCGCGAGGGGACCGGGAAAGGCGGTGTGCTCCATCTCCATCTCCTGGATGCCCGCGACCCTCCCTCCCACCCGGAACTCGCCCTGCCGCAGGCACAGTCCGTGCTCCACCAGCGGGGTGGCGCAGCCGAGGTCCCGAAGCGCTTCCTGGGCCCGCTGCCAGATCACGCTGGCCCGCGGCTCGTGCTTGGTGCCCGCCCCCTTGTCCACGATCAGGGTGTCGAGGCCGTAGGTGCGCAGGGCGATCGCCAACGCCAGTCCGGTCGGACCGGCTCCGATCACCACCACGTCCGGGTGGCCGCTCACACCGGGCTGCCCGCTCGGATGAACTCGACCAGACGGGCGTAGCTGTCGTCGCCGTGACCGGCCTCGACCGCGCGCCGCGCCAGCCCCTCGAAGACCTCGGGCAGACCCGATCTGACACCGCGCAACTCGCTCGCGTGCGTGAGGACCTCCATCGTGCGCAGATGGAGGTCGAGGGTGAAGTCCTCACCGGGGTAGCTCTTCGCGTCGATGTGGGGGGCGTACGCGTTCATGAACGCCCGCACCGAGCCCATCCACCGGTCGGCGACCCCGGTGTACGCCTGGGCGCTGACCCCGCCGCCCGGCCCGTCCGCCCCGATCAGCGCCACCGCGTGCAGCCAACCCGTCAGCGTGCCCCACATCTGGCTGAGCAGGGCCGTGTCGTACACGGACGGCAACGCGGGGTCGGCACCGACCCGGAGGGGCTCGCCCAGCGCGGCGAGCAGCTCGTGGTGCTCGTCGAAGACCTCCGGCGGACCGCCGTACAACAACAGGGACTCCGCGCGGCCGATCCCGGGGGGAGTCGTGAGGATCACGCCGTCCAGGTAGGCGGCGCCGGCGCGGTCGACCAGTCCCGCCACCTCCCTGGCCTGCACGGGGGAGCCCGAACTCAGATTGACGACGGTGCGTCCCCGCAACTGCGGCACCAGCGGGTTCAACACCTCCTCCACGGCGTCGTACGACGCCAGGCACACCACCACGACCGGACTCGTCATGACGGCCGCCGCCGCCGTGGGTTCCTCCCGGGCACCGTCCTCGACCAGGTCGATCGCCCGGCCGGGGGTGCGGTTCCACACCGTCGTCGGATGACCGGTGGTCAGGAACGCGCCCGCCAGGGCCACGCCCATCGGTCCCAGGCCCAGGACCGTCACCTTGGTCCGCATCGCTTCCCCTCCTCGTCCCTCGCGTACGAGAACAGATCGGACATTCCCTCGCCCCGCCTCACGGAACCGGGAACAGGGATCGCTACCGAACGTAACGGCGAAGGCGGGGCGCGTGTGCCCGCGGTGCGGTCTTGTAGCTCGAAAGAAGTACTGATGATGCGGACCGTCCCGGTGTGGGCAGGCTCCCCGGGTGATCGACCATCTCGGCCCCTGCACAAGGGTGTTGACCAGCGCCTCTGCCGTTCCTCGGCCGTCGTCCGGGCTTTGGGCACCACGCCCGTCCCCACCGACGGAGGCCGCCCCCGGGAACCTCCCGCCCGCACCCCGATCCCTGCCGGAGGCCGTCGGATGAGCGTGTTCGACCTGCCCCGGATCCACTTCGCCGGCACCGCCACCACGCGGTTGCCCACCGGCCCGCGCTGCGGGCTGTTCGACCTCGCCACGCACCGGGTCCACGACGACGACGGGCCGTTCTCCCCGGACCGTCCGCCCGCCGAGTACCGGGACTTCCTCCGTGCCCGCGGCCCCCGGTTCGCCGCGGACGGCCGCCCCGACCCGCAGGGCCCCCACAGCGTCGCCGAGGGGTGGGACTTCGTCGGCAACGGGCACTTCTGGCTGGACGCCCGTGTCGTCGGCGTGGAGACCGGAGCGCCGGCCGACCCGGCACACCCGCCGATGGAGTCCTCCGAGGACCCCGTCGTGGGCACGAGCGTCGACCTGTGGGGCCACTACAACCCCTACCTCCAGACCACCGTCAACCGGGCGCGGATCTTCGACCTCGACCCCGCCTCCCGCTGGACGGCCACCCTGATGGTCGGCCTGTTCGGGCTCGGCCGCCGAGGCAGGTCCCACGACGGGGGCTACCTGCTCACCGGCGGCGTCGAGGGCTACCAGCCACCCCGCTGGGTCGGCTTCCGGCAGGTCCGGGACATCGGCGAGGGCGTGCTCCCCGACCTCGCCGCCGACCTGCGCTACAGCGCGGTGCACCAGTTCGCCGTGGCGCACGACGCGCTCGCATGGCTCCCCGGGGCCGAGGACTCGCCGGCCGTCGCCGCACTGCACGCCCTGCGCTCCGACACCGCCGGGCTGGTCGTCCAACTCGCCCTGGACTGCATGGTTCCGCCCCACGGTCCGGGCACCTTCACCACCTGGCGGGTCCGCGGCACCATCGCCCCCTGGCACGCTCACGAACCACGCACCCACCCCGCGGGACGGCTGCTGGTCCCGGTGCCGAACGGCCCCCTGCGCCAGCTGACCGTGCAGGTGTCCGAGGGACGTGCCGCCCTCAACGCGATCACGGCGGTCCCCCTGGCCTCGCGGAGCGCGCACCCCGACGGCACACGGCGCCCCGGCCCCCGTCTCCACGCCGGCGACCTCGAACTGCGCACGGCCGTGACCGGCCGGCTCATCGCCCGGGTCCCCGCCACCGCCTACGCCGCCCGGGACCACCACGGTCCGGTCACCGTACCCACCACCGACCAGTGGCGGGCCGCGGACGAGGAGGCCCTGCACCTCGTCCGCGCGACCGACCGGGACGCGGAGGTCATCCTCACCGAACGGGAGACGGTCGTCCACGTGGACGACCCCTTCCTGGTGCTGCACCACCGCGACGCGACCCGGGAGGAGGACCACGAGCAGGTCGTCGAAGTGCGCACCCACCACCGGGGGCGGCCGGCCTCCGCCACCGTCCACGTCCGCCAGTACCACAACCCGCGCGCCCTGCCCGGCGACCCCGTCGCGGGCGCCCCCCACGCACGCTGCGGCGACACCGTGCTCCTCGGCACCCGCGGGGACGGGGCGTACGGGCCCGGGTGCAGCGTCACCACCGACGCCGCCGGACATGGCCGCCTCACCCTGCGCGGAGAACGCGCCGGAACCTGTCGCGTCCTGCTCGCCACCCGGCCGGACGACGCCCCGCCGGTCGATCCGACGGCAGCCGGCTCCGCCTGGACGGCCCACGACGACGCGGACGCCCTCGGGTACTGGGGCGGGGTGGACCACCTCGCGGTGCGGGTGCTGCCCGACGACTGGCACCTCGACCGGATCCCCCGCGAGGAGGTCGACTTCGCCCTGCTCCACCGCGAGGTCCTCGCCCCCTACGAGCACCTGTCCTCGTTCATGCGGACCGAGGTCTTCTCGCTCAGCGACCGGTGCAAGATGGAGACCTACGCACAACTCGCCTGGCAGATGTGCGATCCGGACAACCGCTCCCGGACCTACTACATGCCGCCCACACGCGACCTCTCCGATCCGAGGGCCCGGCTGTTCCTCGCCTTCCTCCGCAACCAACAGGCCGGGAGCACGCCTCCGCCCACCGCGCCCGCCGTGCTGCCCACCGAACCCGCGATCACCACCCGCACCGAGTTGCGGGCCGCGCTCGCCCAGGCCGCGGCGCTGGAACTCTCCGTCATGCTCCAGTACCTCTACGCCGCCTACTCCGTGCCCACCCACGGCGCGGGGCTCACCCTGGTCCGCCGCGGGGACTGGACCACCCGGCAACTCGCCCTCGCCTGCGGCTCCGGCGGGGAGAAGCTCCACGACGGCATCCGGGGCACCCTGCTCGCCGTCGCCCGCGAAGAGATGATCCACTTCCTGCTGGTCAACAACATCATCATGGCGATCGGCGAACCGTTCCGGATCCCCGACGTCGACTTCACGACCATCAGCGCCGAACTGCCGGTCCGGCTCGACTTCGCCCTGGAGCCGCTGAACCTCGGCAGCGTCCAGCGCTTCCTCGCCATCGAACAACCAGCGGCACGCACCCCGAGGATCGCTCCCGGCCCCGCCGGCCGGACCCGCCCGCCACACTTCACCTGGGGCTCGATCAGCGAACTGTACGCAGGCATCCGCGAGGGGCTCACCCGGGTCCCGGACCTCTTCCTGGTCGACAAGGGCCGGGGCGGCGGCGAACACCACCTGTTCCTGCGGGAGAGGACCAACACCGTCCACCCCGACTACCAGCTGGAGGTGGACGACCTGAGCAGCGCCCTGTTCGCCGTGGACGTCATCACCGAACAGGGCGAGGGCGCCGTCGACGACGGCAGCCCGTCCGACGGGGCCGAACCCTCCCACTTCGAGTCCTTCCTCAACATCGAGGACGCCCTCACCTCCGAACGCGTGCCGGGCCCGCACGGGCGTCCCGTCCCCTGGGACCCGGCCTATCCCGTCCTGCGCAACCCCAGCCTGCGCCCCGGAGACGGCATCCGCACCGAGATCACCGACCCCACCGCACGGTCCGTGGCGACGCTGTTCAACCGCTCCTACCACCTGGCGCTCCACCTGATGGCGCAGCACTTCACCCAGACCCCCGACGCCAGCCTGCGCCGCTCGAAGCTCATGAACGCCTCGATCGACGTCATGACCGGGATGATGCGTCCGCTCGGCGAGCTCCTGGTCACCCTGGACTCCGGACGCCACGGTCGCACCGCCGGGCCCACCTTCGAACTGGACGCCCCGCCCGTCCCCCCGTCCCGCCCGGACGTCGCCCGCCGCGCGCTCGCCCTGCGCTTCGCCCACCTGGCCGCGGACGCCCGTCGCTGCCCGCCGGTCCCCGACAAGGTCGTCGATCTGATGGCCTTCTACGCGGACTTCTTCCGGGACTGAGCCCGGTGCCGGGTCGGCGGGGCGCGACCTTGGTCGTTGCGGCGCGAAACGAAAGGGGGAGGTGAACGGTGCCGCGGCCGCTCTAGGGTGCCGCTGTGAACACGTTGCGCAGGACCCGACCGATGGCCCGGGCCGCTTGGAGGTGGTTGGCCGCGCCCGAACCGCGGGAGACGGCGTCCACCGGGTTGCCGGTGGCGGAACGGGGCGCCGCCCGGGAACTGCTCACCGCCCTGGCGGCGGCCCTGCTCGTCGCCGGGGTCGAGGAGGTCCTGGACAGCGGCACGGTCGTGATGGCCGCCTCGGCGGCCGGCGCCTTCGCCCTGTGGCTGCTCAGACGGCGGTTTCCCGCCACGGTCCTGGTCGTGCTGACCGGGCTCGCCGCGCTCGTCGGCGGCTTCGCCGCGATGGAACCCCTGATCGCCTGGTCGGCGGGGCGCCGGATCGTCGCCGCCGGCCGCGCCCTGGCTGCCTTCTGTCTCGCCTACGTCCTCTACCTCGGCATCGGGCTGACCGACCTGGAGGTCCTGGCCGTCAAGTCCCCGGTGGCGCTGGTCCTCATCGGTTCCCTGGCCTTCGTCGCGCTCACGGCCGTGCCCGGCCTCGCCAGCCGGTACTGGAGCCAGCGCCGCACCCTGCTGCACGCCCTTCAGGAGCGCAACGCGCAACTGCTGTGGGAACACCGGATGGTCGCGGGGCAGGCCCGGCTGCTCGAACGCCAGCGCATCGCGCAGGACATGCACGACAGCCTCGGCCACCAGCTGGCGCTGATCTCCGTGCACACCGGTGCCCTGGAGGTCGATCCCGGACTCACCCCGCGGCAACGGGAAGCGGTCGGCGTGCTGCGCAACGCCTCGGTGAGCGCCATGCACGAACTGCGCGAGGTGGTGGGCATCCTGCGCGACGGCGTCGAGGCCCCGCCGTGCGACACCGTCGCCAACCGCGGCATCGCCGGGCTGGACGCCCTGGTGGCGGATGCCGGGCGGACCGGCAGCACCGTCCGGTTGCGGCGCAGCGGACCACCGCGCCCGGTCGCCCCGGCCGTAGGGCACGCGGCCTACCGGATCGTCCAGGAAGCCCTCACCAACGCGTTCAAACACGCGCCGGGCGCCGCGATCGCGGTGGAGTTGCGCTACGAGCCGGACTCCCTCGTCGTCGAAGTGGTCAGCGCGCCCGCCGTGCGTTCCCCCGCCGATCCGGTCGTCAGCGGACGGCAGGGACTGACCGGGTTGCGGGAGCGGGCGCGGCTGGTCGGCGGCATCGTGCACGCGGGCCCCACCGACCGGGGCGGCTTCCGGGTCGCCGGCGTCTTCCCCTACGGCACGGCGGAGCCCACCGAGCCGGACGCGCCCTCCGGCGTTCCGGCCCTCGGCCCCCTCCCGGCCCACCCGGGGGCGCTCTTGCCGGCCGCCGGGCACCCCCGGGCGTGGCCCGTTGCGCCTCCGGCGCGGCGGCTCAGCGGCTTCGGGCTGGGCTGCGGGATATCCGTGGCGCTCGTGGTGGCCGCGCTGGCCGCGGTCGTCGTGGGCGCCGTGCTCCTGGTGCGGATCGGCAACGAGGAACTGGTCGCTCCCTCGACCTACCAGCAGATACGGGTGGGGACGCCCGAACAGGAGGTGCGCGACCGCCTGCCGTCCGAGGACAACTTCGTCCACCGAGGTCTGGGCGGGAGGGACGGCGCCCCCGCAGAACCCGCCGACGCCACCTGCCTCACGCTCTCCTCGTCCGGAACGAGCAGCTCCTGGGGCACCGAGGCCGTTTTCCGGTTCTGCTTCCGGGACGGCACACTGATCGAGAAGAAGTCGTTCGAGGTGGAGCTGTAGCCGTCCACCGCACCGGAGTGCGGTGGGGCACGGCAGTGGGGGAGACGGTGATGGTGGAGTCGGGGGTGCGGGTCGTCATCGCGGACGACGAGCCGCTCATCAGGGCGGGCATCCGCCTGATCCTCACCTCGGATCCGGCGATCGAGGTGGTGGCGGAGGCGTCGAACGGGCGGGAGGCCGTCGACCTCACCCTGTCCCACGCACCCGACGTGGTCCTCCTCGACATCCAGATGCCGGTCCTGGACGGGCTCGGCGCGCTCGGTGAGCTCCGCACGCTTGCCCCCACGACCCGGGCCATCGTCCTGACGACCTTCGGGGAGCGGGACAACGTGCTGCGCGCCCTGGAGTCGGGTGGCGCGGGGTTCCTGCTGAAGGACACCGCGCCGGCCGAGCTGATCGGTGCGGTGCGTGCCGCCGCCGCGGGGGACGCCTATCTCTCCCCGGCCGCCACCCGGCACGTCGTGGACCGCCTCGCCTCGGGCCGGGCCGCGGCCCGAGGCGAGGCGGCCCGGGCGCGCGTGGCCACGCTGAGCGACCGCGAACGGGAGGTGCTCGCCCTGCTCGGCGAGGGGCTCTCCAATGCGGAGACCGGGCGGCGGTTGCACATGAGCGAGGCCACCGTGAAGACGTACGTGAGCCGCATCCTCGCCAAGCTGGACTGTGACAACCGGGTGCAGGCGGCGCTGCTGGCCCGGGACGCGGGGCTCGGCGCCTGACCCTCCCGCAGGCGGGGTCCGCCGTGCGCCCCGACCCGCCGGATGCCCGGCCCCGCTCGCTCGACACCGTCGTCACGACCGTGTGCCGGGCACGCCCTTCCACCGGAATCCGGGCCCCAAACCTCGGGCCGACCTCATGGAACGACTGACATCCGGGCGGGGAGCGACCCTTCGTCGGACCGAACTCCCTGCTGGTCCAGACCTCTTGTGCGGCTTCGAACGGCGCCGATACGTTTCCCCTGATCGGCGGAGGCGGGTGAGACGTGCGCCTCCTCTTCTGATGAAACATCACTTCTGTTGCATGACAAGGGAGTTGTTTCGATGCTGAAGCGTCTGGGTGTGATGGTCGGTACCGCCGTGGCGACGGCCGGCCTCCTCTTCGCGAGCGCTCCGTCCGCGGCGGCGGACCCGTTCTTCTTCCCGCGCAGCCACCACTCCTCGCTCGCCGAGTGCAGGGCGGCGGGGGACGCCGGCCGTCACCTGTGGGGCGTGCTGTACCTCTGCCGCCCCTTCGAGGGGAAGCCCGGCGTCTACGTGCTCTGGACCCGCATCTGATCCATCGCCGACGTCGACCCGACGGGGGTCGTCCGCGCCTTCGGGCGGGGGCGGCCCCCGCCCCGTTGCCCGCCGTGTTCCCGGGTCCGGGCTGCGCGAAGATGGAAATAGGTCGTGTGACCTATAGTGGGGGGCGTGAACGAAGAACCCCGAGACGAACTGATCCACGACCCCGAGGGGCCGGTCCTCCTCGTCGGCGGCTACGGCACCGTCGGCACGGAACTGGCCCGGATGGCGGCCCCCCGCTGGCCGCTGCTGCTGGCCGGTCGGACCGTGGCCCGTGGCGAGGACCTCGCCCGGCGGACCGGCGCCGCCCTCCTCCCGTGGGACCTCGCCGACCCCCGCCCCGTGTCCACCCGCGTCCGCGCCGTGGTCACGGTCGTCAACGACCCCGACGACCGGGTGCTGCGCGCCGCCGTCCACGGCGGAGTGCCCTACGTCGACCTCACCCGCTGGACCGCCCGGCTCCAGCGGGCGGCCACCGTCGCCGCCCTGCTGCGTCCCACCGCACCGGTCCTCCTGTCCTCGGCGTGGATGGGCGGCGTGGTGAGCCTCGTCGTCGCCGACCTCGCCCGCACGCTCGGCGGCGCCGACAGCGTGGACGTGGCGATCCGCTGGGACCAGAACGACCGCGCGGGCGTCGACTCGGTCGAGTTCATGGACCGGTTGGGCCTCGACTTCGAAGTGATCGAGGACGGGCAGCGCCGGACGGTGATGCCGCTCACCGACAGCCGCACCGCGCACATCGACGGAACCGACCTCCGGGTCGCCCGGATCGACACCCCGGAACAGTTCACCCTGCCCCTCACCCTCGGTACCGTCACCGCCTCCACCCGCATCGGCTTCAGCTCCGCCCTCTCCACCTCGGCACTGCTCGCGGCGAAGCGCCTCGGGTTCTTCCGCTGGGCACGGGGCGAACGCTTCACCCCCCTGCGCCGCTCCCTGCTCCACGCCCCCGGCAACGGCGGCACCGCCGCCCTGCGCGTCGACGTCACCCACCGCGGGCGCACCGGGAGCGCCACCGTCACCGACCCCGCAGGCCAGGCCCATCTCACCGCCGTCGGCGGCCTCCTCGCACTCGACCGGGTGCTCGGCACCGACGGTGCGCCCGCCCCCGCCTCGGTGGCCTTCCCCGAACAGACGCCGCTGCCCGCGGCGTTGGCCGACCGCCTCGCCGCGCAGGGCGTCACCCTGGAGAAGACCGTCGAGGCGCACGGGACGCAGGACCGCGCGGCATGACGGACACCCCGGCGGGCACACCCGCCCCGACTACCCGCGCCACCGGCAAGGGCGCACGCAAACGCGGTGAACTCCTCGACGCGGCCGAACACGTCCTGCTCGCCTCCGGCTACGCGGACCTGTCCATGCGAGCCGTCGCCACCGCCGCCGGGGTCCGGCTCGGGCACCTCCAGTACTACTTCCCGGCCCGGTCCGACCTGGTGGCCGCCGTCCTCGACCGTGTCCTCAGGCGCTCCCTGGACCGGCTGGAACCCCTGCTGGCCACGGCTGCCGACCCGGCCGGAGCCGATCCGAGCGCATGGGTGGCGGCACTGTTGGAGGACCAGGAGGACCCCGCCCTGGTACGGCTGTTCACCGAACTGTGGGCGCTGGCGGCCCTGGACGAGACGGTCGCCGTCGCCGTCCGCGCCTTCTACACCGCCTACCGCGACCAAGTCGCCGCCCACCTCGGCGGCCGACGCCCCGACCTACCGGCGGACGAGTGCCGGGCCCGCGCCGAGGTCTTCGTGATGCTCGTCGAGGGAGCCTCGCTGTTCCGCTCGGGAGTCGCCGCCCACCGTTCGGCGCGGACGGACGCCACGCTGATCGCCACGGCCGCCGCCCTACTGACCGCCCGGGACCGGTGACCGCGCGGCGGTGCACGGGCCGCGGCCGGTGCACCGCCGCGGTCGCACGATAATACGGGGCGTGAGCGACTTCCCCCTGCCCCTGCCGCCGGACCGCGTCCCGGAAGGCGCCCGTGACTGGCGCACGCACGACACCGTGCAGTGGGCCGCCGCCGGCCCCCCGCGGTGGACGCACCCCCTGTGGTCCATCGGCGCGCTCCTCCTCGCCACGGTGTGGAACATCGCCGCAGCCCCGGACGAGGCGTGCACCCCGGACCAGCCGTGCGGCACGGCATGGGCCTACGTGGCGCTGTCCGTCCTCGCCCTGGTGACGCTGTACTGGATCGCCCGCCAGCCCCGACTCGCCCTCGTCGGCCTGGCGGTGACCGGAAGTGCCGCGGCGTGGGACGCCGGCGTCGGCGAGCTCGTGACCGCGCCCTGGGACCTCGCCCTCCTCGCGGCCTGGGCCTTCGCCCTCGTCGGCCTCGTCCACCGGCTCGCCGCGGCCGGTCGCCAGCGCGCGCTCGCCGAGACGGCGGCGGGACCCGACCGACACGCACTGCCCCCCGAGGCACGGGCCTTCTCCCGGGGCCGGTTCTCCTTCGCCCTCGCCTCCGTCCTGCTGGCCGTCGCGGTCCTCGCCTTCTGGCGCGCCGAGCAGGTGGCCGGAGCCTACGAGACCCGGGCCGCCACCGCCGCCCGGGTCAGCGCGGAGGTCACCCGCGCCGAGGTCGACGACGAGGACGTGTCCCTCCTGCACGTGGCCCTGCCGGACGGCGGCACCCGCACGGTCGAGGCGCTCTTCCCCGAGGACCACCCGGTGGGCAGCACCGTCGAGTTGGTGGTCGACGGGGAGTGGGTCCGTCTAATCGCCGAGCCCTACGACGTCTTCGGCTGGGAGGTGCTGCTCCTGGTCACCGCCGTTCCCGGCGTGGGGTTCCTGGCCAACGGCACGGTGGGGCAGCGGCGCCACCGCCGACTGGACACCGACCGCCTGCCGGTCCTGCGGGTCCTCGTGCGGGAGGGCCGCGAAGACGGCCGCACCTATGTGTACGCCGCCGACGACCTGGCCGCTGCGAGGCCGGTCCTGAGCTTCAACTCCCTGTACGTGGCGGGCCCGCAGGACGTCGTCCCGGAAGCGGAGCACCGCGGGCCCGAGGAGGAGGCAGCCACCTGGGAACGGCAGCGGGAGGAGATCGTCGCGGCCTTCCGCGGCACCGGGCCCGCGCCCGAGCTCCGTGAGGCGGTCCTCTTCGGCGTTCCCCGCACGGGGGACGAAGCGGTCTTCCTGGCACCCGCCCAAGGCGGCACCGACGTGGCGTTCGAACGCAGCGTGACCCCGGTCAAGCCCGTGGCCCCCGGCCCCCTCCGCGGCCGCCGCGGACCGCGCCGGAGCACCCGCTCCGCGCACCGCAGCGCCGACATCGCCCGCACCATGACCCCCGGGGCCCGCCCCCTGAGCTGGTCCGCCGACCGGGACTCCCGACTCGTCGGCGGATTCCTCCTGCTCGTCCAGGGCGGCGGCATGTGGGCCCTCCTCGACGACGGCTTCTCCTGGCAGTGGCTCCTCCTGCTGCTCGGGGTGCCCTGGCTGGTCCACTCGGTGTCCACCGCCCTCAACTGGCGGGTCACCGCGGACCGCGACGGAGTCTGGGCCTGCGGACCGTGGCGGGCGCGCCACCTCCCGTGGGACGGGATCGCCACCGTCCGGCACCGGGGCGACGCCCTGACCATCGAACGGCGCGGGCAGGACGACGTCGAGTTGTCCCCGGTGGGGTTCCGCCGCCGGGAATCCTCCTCCGCCGCCCGCGCCGCCGACACCCTGCGCGCCCTCGTGGACCATCCCCATCTGCGGCCCACCGAGGCGGCCGGTCCGGGGGAACAGGGCATGCCGCTGGGGCCCGTGGTGGTGGCGACGGCGACCGCGTGGGCCTTGATCGTCCTCCTGCTGTGAGGACGTGCCTGCGCACCCGTGCGGCGGTGGCCGGGGCGATCTGAGTAGGCGTACTCACGTGACGGTGCCGCGGCCGGTCGAAGATGGGGCCACACCACCAGGGAGGGAACCCGTCCATGCTCAGCCACCTCGCCGCCGCCACCGTCCCCGCCGTGGCACGCCTGACGGTGACCACGGACCCGGGTGCGAAGGTGCGGCCGGGCAGCATCGTCATCGCCAACCACACCTCCTTGGCCGACCCGGCGATCGTCCTCGCCGCCCTGCACGGACGCGGCATCAGACCGGTCGTGCTGGCCACCGCCGGACTCTGGCGCATACCCCTGCTGGGGGCGGCACTGACCCGGGAGGGATTCGTGCCCGTGCGCCGCGGCGGCCCCCGCGCCGCCGAGGCGCTCGACGGCGCCGCTGCCGCCCTCACCGCCGGCCGACCGGTCCTGCTCTACCCGGAAGGCGGACTACCGGTCCGTGACGACTCGGGGGAGGCGGCGCCCGGGCCCTTCCGCAGCGGCCTGTGGCGCCTGGCCACGAGCACCGGGGCCCCCGTCGTACCGCTCGGGCAGGCGGGCGCCCGCCGCCTGCTCTCCGGAGGCCCGGCCAAGCACGCCGCCGGCCTGTTCACCGCCCCGGTGCGGCGGCCCGCCCTGCACGTCCACATCGGAGCACCCCTGCACCTGGAGGGCGACCGGGCCGCTGCCACGCAGCGGGCGCACCGGGCGCTCACCGCCGCGTGGCGCACTGCCGTCGAGCACGTCGGCGGCCGGGACCGGGCACCGGCGCCGACCGGTCACCCCGGTTCCTTCCGCCAGACCAGCGTGTAGCGCCAGAACACCCGGCGCCGCAGCCGGGCACCGGGCAGCTCCCGACGCGCGTCGCGGACGACCTCGGCGAAGGTCATCACGGCCGGACGCACCGGAGCGGTCATCGCCACCGGGCGCGGTACCCGTCGACCACGGTTCTTCCACACCGCCATCAGCACGTTGAGCGGAACGGCGACCGCGCCGAGCACCCGGTCCGCCGGGGAGGCCGGCCGGGCCACGCCCACGATCACGAGCGTGCCCCCGGGCGCCAGCAGGCGACGGAAGCGCGCCAGGGCCTCGACGTGCGGCAGATGATGGGCCACGGCCACGCAGGTGATCACGTCGAAGGCACCGCAGGCCGGCTCGACGAGTGCGTCCCCGCAGGTGAAGGTGATCGGCGCGTCCGGTGCGGTGCGCTGCCGCGCCTGCTCCACGAGGGAGGCGTCGGCGTCGATTCCGTGCACCGAGCGGGCCCGCGTCGCGAGACGTCGAGCCAGGTCACCGCTGCCCGAACCGACGTCCAGGGCGGTGTCGAAGCGCGCCGGGAGTTGACGCAGCAGCCAGCGGTGGTAGTGGGCGTTGTGGTCCCAGGGGCGGGCGGAGTGGAACCGGTCCAGGGCCTGTAACGCGTCGGGCAGCGGATTCCTCATGGGGCCAGTGCACCACAGGGGACGGAGCGGCTCGCAGGCCCGGCAGGGTCGACCGGTGCGCCGTGCGGACCCGCACGTCCACGCGGCGCACCGGTGCGGCGGCCCGTCCCCTGGCCCGCCGCGGTCACGGCCGCGCCCGGTCGGGGCACGGCCGCAGGTCCTCGCTCAGACGGCGTGGTGGATGACGACGGAGATGACCCGGACCTCCTGGTCGGTCATGTTCCGGTACTGGTGCGGGGTCGCCGAGTCGAAGGCCAGGGAGTCACCGGCCTCCAGGACGTAGGTCTCGAAGCCGATGTCGGCGTGGAGCGTCCCGTGCAGCACCAACTGGTACTCGCGCCCGTCGTGGCGGATGGAGGCATGGCTGTCGGTGGAGCGTCCGAAGGGCTGGTAGACGACTTCGAGGAAGTCCACCTGCGCGTCCTGCTGGGGGGTGAGCCGCTCCCAGCGGACCCCGCTCGCCAGGTCGATGGTGCGGCGGCGTCCGTGCCGCTGCACCACCGGTTCGTCGAGCGGTACCGGAGCGCCGTTGCCGCGGGCGGCCTCGTCGCCGTCCGCCTGCGGGGCGGCCCGGTCCGCGAGGACGCCGTCGACGGTGGAGGCCGCGCCGGGGCCGGCGAGCGCGAACCGGGGGAGCGCGTCGACCTGGCGTTCCTCGTGGCGGCGGAGGGAGACGGGGGAGGAGACGTCTTCACCGACTCCGAACAGGTAGTCGAGGGAGATGTCGAGCGCGTTGGCGATCCCGTAGATCACGCCCGCGGACGGTGCGGTCTGCCCCCGTTCCACCTGGGAGATGAGGCTGGCCGAACACCCCGCGAGCCGGCCCAGCTCGCGCAGGGACAGACCGCGCTGCGTGCGGACCTTCCTCAGTCGTGCCCCGAGTCCGGGGCTTCCCCCCGCTGGCTTCATGACGCCTCCCGCTTCCGTGAGGGCGATCGGTCCGGCCGCCCCGACTCATCGTGCACAACATGCGGACTGTAGAGAAGCGTGCACCGCTGTACAGCATGGTCGACATACTGCACGGTTGTCACCCATCCGAGGCGAAGAAATCGGACTTCATGCGTCTTTGGTTTATCCCTTGACAAGCTGGCTGCACGCAGCGTGCACTATAGCGCACAAGCCCCGCTGTGAACGGGCCCACAGACCTGTGTGGAGGTTCTTGCTGTGAACGACAACGGACAGTCCGCCCCCTGGGGGCGGGCACACCGCACCGGGCCAAGAGCCGGGGGTGCCCGACTCGGCGGCGCCCTGCTGACCATCGCCCTCGCCGTCACCCTCACCGCCTGCTCCGGCGGTGGCGGCAGCACCACCGGCAGTACCGGCACCGCCAAGAAGTCGGGTGACGGGCCGAGCGGCACCCTCCGCATCGGCACCAACCAGCAGTTCGACGACTGGGATACCGTCAACAAGCAGAACAGCACCTTCAGTTCGCTCGTCTACGAGCCGCTGATCAGCGTCGCTGCCGACGGCTTCACCCTGGAGCCGCAACTGGCCACCGACTGGAAGGAGTCGGGCCTGCGCATCGACTTCACCCTCCGCTCGGGCGTGGTCTTCCACGACGGCACGCCGTTCAACGCGGAAGCGGTCGTCAAGAACCTGGAACGCATCCAGAAGCAGCCGAGCCAGTACCGCAGCCAGCTCGCCGCCATCAAGACGATGACGGCCGTGGACGACACCCACGTGCGCATCGAGCTCAAGGAAGCGGCCCCCAGCCTCATCAACAACCTCGCCCGGCTGGGCATGTTCATGGTCTCGCCCAAGGCCCTCGCCGACGGCACCTGGAAGACCAAGGCCGCCGGCACCGGCCCGTGGCAGTTCGACGCGAAGTCGTCCACCAAGGGCCTGCGGACCGTCGTCACCTCCTTCGACAAGTACTACGACAAGAAGTCCGTCGGTCCCGCCCGCGTCGAGGTCACCCAGATCAACGACCCGGACAGCCTCTACAACGCCCTGCGCGCCGGACAGCTCGACGTGGTGTGGACCTCGCCCCCGCTCGCCGCCCGCGCGGACAAGGAGGGGCTGAAGTCCACCTGGTTCCCGTCCGTCCTCTGGTACCTCCAGATGTACGACACGGAGGGCGTCTTCAAGGACAAGAAGTTCCGCCAGGCCGTGTGTCACGCGATGAACCCGCAGGACTACATCGACGCGGCGCTCGGGGGCAAGGGCAAGACCCCGCTCCAGCGCTTCCCCGAGGGGCAGCCGGGCTACGACCCGTCGCTGAAGGGCTACCCCTTCGACCTGGAGAAGGCCAAGCAGCTGATGGCCGAGTCCAAGGGCCCGAAGTCGTTCACGCTCATCAGCTACGACACCCAGCGCACCATCGCCGAGCTGTTCAAGAGCCAGATGTCCAAGATCGGTGTGGACGTCAAGCTGGAACTCCCCAACTTCCCGCAGTTCCTGAGCACCTATCAGAACGGCAAGTACCCGGCCGCGATCCTCTCCGACGGCTCCCGCTCGGGTGCGTACGACTACTACAACCGCAAGTTCGCCGCCGACGCTCCCGGCAACCCGATGAAGGTCGAGTACAAGGAGCTGGACGCCGCCGCGGAAGAGGGCCTCACCGCCAAGACCCCCGAAGCCCGCGAAGCCGCCTGGAAGAAGATCTCCAAGGTGGTGAACGACGAGGCGCTGGGCTGTGGTTACTTCGACTACTCGGGCTTCTGGGCCTACGACCCGAAGAAGGTCGACAACATCGTCTCCACCACCAACGACGTGGCGGTCTTCCGCTACAAGGAAGTCAAGGTCCTCTGACCTCCCGGTCGGCCCGTGAGCCCCACCCCCGGGCCGTCCTCCACGAACCCCCTCCGGTTGCACCGCCGTTCCGCACGGACGTGCACCGAACCGCCCGCGCCGGACCACGACAGCAACCGGCCGGGCCTGCCCGGGCCACCAGCGCCCGAGGGCATCCGGAGCCCCACGCCACCCCCGCCGCCCCTTCGCACGTGGCACCACGCACCCCGCCACACCCTCCGTACACCTGGATGGAGAACCCACCCATGAGCAGCACACCGCCTTCCCCGGCCCACCCGGACCTGGTGCTCCTGAACGGACGCGTGACCACCATGTCCGCGGCCGCCGACGGCGCCGAAGCGGAAGCCGTCGCCATCACCGGCCAGCGGATCGCGGCGGTCGGCACCACCGAGGAGATCGCCGACCTCGCCGGCCCCGCCACCACCGTGGTCGACCTGGCCGGACGCCGCGTCATCCCCGGGCTGATCGACTCCCACGTCCACATCGTCCGGGCCGGACGCACCTGGCGCGACGAGGTCCGCTGGGAGGACGAGCGCTCCCTGGAGAGCGGACTGGCGGCCATCACCCGTCGCGTCGGCGAACGCGCCGAAGGCAGCTGGATCAGGGTCATCGGCGGCTGGCACCCCGCCCAGTTCCCCGAGAACCGCGGCCCCAGCCGCGCCGAACTCGACCGCGCCGCCCCCGACAACCCGGTCTACGTCCAGTTCCTCTACGACTGGGCCGTGCTCAACACCGCCGCCATGCGCGCCCTCGGCGTCGACCGCGACCTGGTGCGCACCCTCGCCGACGAGGGCTTCGACCCGGCCTCCTTCGAGACCGACGCGGACGGCGAACTCACCGGCAAGGTCAACGGCACCCCGCTGATGGAGTGGTTCTACCGGCGGATGCCCAGCCCCGACTTCGAGGAGCAGGTGGCCTCCACCGCCGAGATGTCCCGGGCCCTCAACCGCCTCGGCATCACCGGCGCGATCGACGGCGGCGGCTTCAACAGCGGCCCCGACGCCTACCCCGCCATCCGCGAGACCTGGCGCCGCGGACAGCTCACCGTCCGCAGCCGCCTCGCCGTGCACGCCTCCCGGGCCGGCACCGAGCAGGAGGAGCTCGCCGGCTACCTCCGCTTCACCCCGCTCGACGTCGGCGACGGCATGCTGCGGGTCATCGGCTCCGGAGAGGTCGCCCTCTACCGCACCGTCGACAAGATCGCCCACCCCGTCGTCATCGACGACGACGTCCGGCGGCAGCTGCGGGAGATGTTCTCCGACCTCGCCCGCAACCGGTGGACCGTGCACACCCACGCCCACCACCACGAGACCATCGACGCCGTCCTCAGCGCCTGGGAGGACGTGCACGCCGAGCACGACATCAGCGACCTGCGCTGGGCCCTGGTCCACGCCGAGCCGCTGCGGCCCGCCGACGTCGACCGGATCGCCGCCCTCGGCGCCGGCGTCCTCGCCCAGGGGCTGTTCCGCTTCCAGGGCGACGAGGCCCTCGCGGCCTGGGGCGCCGAGACGGTCGCCGAAGCGCCCCCGCTGCGCACCCTCATCGAACGGGGCATCCCGCTCGGCCTCGGCTCGGACGCCATGCGCGTCGCCTCGTTCAACCCGTTCGCCACGCTCGCCTGGTTCCTCAACGGGCGCACCGTCACCGGCAACCCCACCCTCGACGCACGGCACCTGCTGACCCGCGAGGAAGCCCTGCGCGGCTACACCGCCGACGGCACCTGGTTCAGCTTCGAGGAGAACGAGCGGGGCCGTCTGGAGCCCGGGCTCCTCGCCGACCTCGCCGTCCTCAGCGACGACTACTTCACCGTCGACGAAGACGTCATCCCGCGCATCGAGTCGGTGCTCACCCTCGTCGACGGCCGGATCGTGTACACCGCCGAGCCCTACGCCGACCTGCCCCTCGCCGCCCCCGTCACCCAGGGAGTCAGCCGTGCCTGAGACCACCGACAACCACGCCGAGCGCACCCTGCTCATCCAGGGCGCCACCGTCCTCACCATGGACCCCGACCTCGGTGACCTCACCACCGGCGACATCCTCGTCACCGGCGACCGCATCACCGCCGTCGGCCCGGACCTCTCCGACCGCGTCGCCCCGGACACCGAGGTCATCCCCGCCCGCGGCATGATCGCCATCCCCGGGCTCATCGACACCCACATGCACGCCTGGCAGACCCCCCTCAAGGGACTGCACGCCCAGGGCTGGACCGGCGAGGACTACCAGAACGAGGTCTTCTACCTCCGCGAGCACTTCGCCCCCGAGGACATCTACGACGCGACCGTCTCCGGCACCACCCAGATGCTCGACGCCGGCGTCACCGGCGTCCTCGACTTCTGCCACAACGTCATGTCCCCCGAGGCCGCCGAAGCCGGACTGCGCGCCCACCGCGTCACCGGCCAGCGCGCCCTGTTCGCCTACGGCATGCTGGGCACCTTCGGCGCCCCGCCCGAGGACCACGCCTGGCGCCTCGACCACGTCCGACGCCTGCACGACGAGGTCAACGAGAACGGCGACGGGCTGCTGCGGGTCGGCATGGCCCTCGGCTCCATCGAGTACGGCTCCATGGAACGGGTCACCAAGGAGATCGCCCTCGCCCGCGAACTCGGCATGCGGATGAGCGTCCACCAGAACCCGCCCGGCCAGATCCGCGCCCTGCACCGGGCCGGACTCCTCGACTCCGACATCGTCCCCGCCCACGCCAACTCCGCCGACGACGAGGAACTCGCCCTCCTCGCGGCCTGCGGCGGCGGCATCTCCTTCACCCCCGAAGGTGAGTTCGGCGGCGGCCGGTCCATGACCATCCTCAACCGCGCCCACCGCTTCGGCGCCAGCCCCAGCCTCGGCATCGACACCCACTCCCGCGTCGCCATCGACCTGTTCGCCGCCATGCGCCTCACCTTCCTGCTGATGCGCAACGTGGACGCCACCACCGAACGCGAAGCCGGCCGCTGGCCCCTGGAGCACCACCCCGGCGTCCCGCTGGTCCAGCCCCGCGACATGCTCCACTACGCCACCGTCAACGCCGCCGCGGCCCTCGGCCTCGGCGACGACCTCGGCCGCCTCACCCCCGGCCGGCTCGCCGACATCGTCCTCGTCGACACCGAGCCCTACGGCATCGCCCTCGGCGACCCGGCCGCGCACGTGGTCCTCCAGACCGGCCCGCGCGACGTGGACACCGTCATCGTCGGCGGCCGGGTCCGCAAGCGCGACGGCCGACTCACCGACCTCGACCCCGCCGAAGCGGGCGCCGCGACCCGCCGGGTCCGCGAACGGGTCTTCGCCGACGCGGCCGCCCACGGCGGACCAGTCCCGGACCTGGGGCCGGTCCGGTGACCAAGTTCATCCTGCAGCGGCTGCTGTCCGCCCTGCCCACGCTGCTGCTGGTGTCGGCGTTCGTCTTCACCCTGGTCCACCTGACGCCCACCGACCCGGTGGCGCAGATCCTCGGTGAAGGCGCGCCGGCCGCCGACAAGGCCGCCATGAGCGAACAACTCGGCCTGGACCGCTCCCTGTTCACCCAGTACGTGGACTGGCTCGGCGGCGCCCTCAGCGGAGACCTCGGAGCCTCCCTGTACACCAGCGTCCCGGTCACCGAGTCCATCAGCACCGGCATCGGCATCACCCTGTCGCTGGCCATCGCCGGCATGGCGATCGCCCTCGTGGTCGGCGTCCCGCTCGGCGTCCTCGGGGCCCTGCGCCCCGGCACCGTCGCCGACCGGCTGCTCACCACCGTCGTGGCCCTCGGCCTAGCCGTCCCCAGCTTCTGGCTGGCCATGCTGTTGGTGCTGGTGTTCGCGGTGAACCTCGGCTGGCTCCCGGTCGTGGGCTACACCCCGCTCACCGAGGACCCGGCGGCCTGGTTCGAGGGCATGATCCTGCCGGCCCTGGCCCTCGGCTCCCACACCGCGGCCGTCATCGCCCGCCAGACCCGCAGCGCCATGATCGACTCCCTGGAGTCCCCGTACGTGCAGACCCTGCTGGCCCGCGGCATCCGACGCCGCACCATCATCCTGCGGTACGCCACCAAGAACGCCATGGTCCCCGTCCTCGCGGTCATCGCCATCCAGATGTCCGTCCTGGTCGCCGCGAGCTTCGTGATCGAACGCATCTTCGCGGTCCCCGGCCTCGGCACCATGCTCATCGACAGCGTCATGAAGGCCGACTACCCGGTGCTCCAAGGAGCCATCGTCCTGGTCGCGGTGATCGTCCTGCTCGTCAACCTGGGCGCGGACGTCCTGTACGGCGTGATCAACCCGAAGGTGAGGCCCCAATGAGCACCCAACAGGCCCGGGCCGGGACCTTCCGTCGCCTGCTCCGGCAACCCCTGACCCTGTTCTGCCTGGCCTTCCTCGGCCTCCAGGTCCTCGTCGCCCTCGCCGCCCCGCTGATCGCCCCCTACGGGCCCACCGAACTCAGCGTCGCCGACAAGCTCCAGGGCCCCAGCGCCGACCACTGGCTGGGCACCGACGACCTCGGCCGCGACACCCTGTCCCGGCTGATCTACGGCACCCGCACCGCGCTCCTCGCCTCCGGCGAGTCCGTCGCCATCGGCCTCCTCCTCGGAGTCAGCCTCGGACTCTTCGTCGGCTACCGGGGCGGCTGGTGGGACCGGATCGGCATGCGCGTCGCCGACGTCATGCAGTCCATCCCCGCCCTGCTGCTCGCCCTCGCGCTGGTCGCCGTCCTCGGCAACGGACTCGGCAACGCGATGCTCGCCGTCGGCTTCATCTTCGCCGTCAGCTTCATGCGCATCACCCGGGCCGTGGTCCTCGCCGAACGGGAGAAGCTCTACGTCGACGCCGCCCGCGTCCTCGGACTGCGTCCCGTGCTCGTGATGTTCCGCCAGGTCCTGCCCAACGTGTCGCCGCCACTGATCGTGCAGGCGTCCATCGCCCTCGGCACGGCCCTGCTCATCGAAGCCACCCTGAGCTTCCTCGGCGTCGGCGTCGACACCAGCCAGGTCAGCTGGGGCGCCATGCTGGACGCCTCCCGCCAGCACGTCGCCGAGCACCCGCTGCTGGCGATCCTGCCCGGCCTGGCGATCACCCTGAGCGTCCTCGTCTTCAACCTGCTGGGCGACGGCCTGCGCGACGCCGGCTCGCCCCGGTCCGCCGGCTCCGCCCGACCGGCCAAGGAGACCACCCCGGACACCACCACCGTCACCGAGACCGGCGACCCGACCGGCATCGGTCCCGCCGCTCTCACCGACCTGACCCCCGACCCCGCCACCCCCGCGGCCGACCCCGACCAGAAGGAACCGCGCCCCGCACTCACCAAGGCACCCGCACGGGTCGCCGCCACGGCGCCCGCGGCTCCGGCGGACGCCCTGCTCCGGGTCGACGGCCTCACCGTCACCGACCCCGGTGGCGCCCAACTCGTCTCCGACGTCACCTTCCACATCAACCGCGGCGAAACCTTCGGCCTGGTCGGCGAATCCGGATGCGGCAAGTCCATCACCGCCTCCGCGATCCTCGGCCTGCTGCCCAAGGGCGTCACCGTCGCCTCCGGCTCCATCCGACTCCAGGACACCGAACTCGCCGGCCTCACCGGCGAGCCGCTGCGCCGGGTCCGCGGCGGCCGGATCGGCATGGTCTTCCAGGACCCCGGCTCCGCGCTCTCCCCGGTGCACACCGTCGGCCGCCAGCTCACGGACGCCATCCGGGCCCACAGCGACCTCAACAGCGCCCAAGCCACCGAACGCGCCGCCGAACTCCTCGGCCTGGTCGGCGTCCCGGCACCGCGCCAGCGGCTCAAGGACTACCCGCACCAGTTCTCCGGAGGCATGGCCCAGCGCGTGGTGATCGCCGGCGCCCTCGCCTGCGACCCGGAACTCCTCATCGCCGACGAGCCCACCACCGCCCTCGACGTCACCATCCAGGCCCAGGTGCTCGACCTGCTCGCCTCCCTGCGCGAGCGGCTGTCGATGTCCCTGCTCCTGATCACCCACGACCTCGGTGTCGTCGCCGACAGCTGCGACCGCATCGCCGTCATGTACGCCGGGCAGATCGCCGAACAGCGCACCGTGCTGGACGCGTTCGCCCAGCCCCGGCACCCCTACACCGAGGCGCTGCTCGCCGCCGTACCGCACCACGGTTCGGGCGACGAGCCGCTCGCCACCATCCCCGGCCGGGTCCCGCCGGCCTGGGACTGGCCCCAGGGCTGCCGGTTCAACCCGCGCTGCTCCTACGCCACCGACGGCTGCCGCACCACCCCGGTACCGATCGACATCGACGGAGTGCGCTGCCTGCGGGCCGCCGAACTCCAGCTGGCAGGTGCCCGATGAACGACAAGGCACGCGCCGCGGCGGACTCCACCGCGGACGCCCCCCTCCTGACCGTCGAGAACCTCACCGTGCGCTACCAGCTCGGTCGGGGCATGACCGGCAAGCCCAAGCTGCTCTCCGCGGTCCGCGACGTCAGCTTCACCATCGGCGCCGGGAAGACCCTCGGCCTGGTGGGGGAGTCGGGTTCGGGCAAGAGCAGCATCGGCCGCGCCATCCTGCGCCTGGCCCCGATCTCCGAGGGCAGGGTCGTCTTCGACGGACAGGACGTCGCCGCCTTCGGCCGTCGCACCCCGCCGTCCTTCAACCGGGACGTCCAGGTGGTCTTCCAGGACCCGCTGTCCTCGCTGAACCCCCGGCAGACCATCGCCACCACCCTCGGCCAGGCCCTCACCCGGCACCGGGAGCTCGGCACCGCCGAACGCAACCGGGAGATCACCGACTCCCTCGACCGGGTCGGCCTGTCCGGCTACCACGCCCAGCGCTACCCGCACGAACTCTCCGGCGGCCAGCGCCAACGCGTCGCCATCGCCCGCGCCCTGGCCACCCGGCCCCGACTGATCGTCTGCGACGAACCCGTCAGCGCCCTGGACGTCTCCACCCAGAGCCAGGTCATCAACCTGCTCAAGGAACTCCAGCGCGACCTCGGCGTCAGCTACCTGTTCATCGCCCACGACCTGGAGGTCGTGCGCCACATGAGCGACGAGATCGGGGTCCTCTACCTCGGCCAACTCGCCGAATCCGGTCCCGCCGACCAGGTGTACCGCCACCCGGCGCACCCCTACACCCAGACCCTCCTGGCGTCCACGCTCCTCGCGGACCCGGCACGCCAGGCCGCCCGCTCGGCCCGCCGGCGCGCACTCGCCAGCGACACCGAACTCCCGAGCCCCCTGGCACCGCCCCCCGGCTGTGCCTTCAACCCCCGGTGCCCGCGCGCCGACGACCTGTGCCGCACCGAGCAGCCCGCGTTGTTGCCGCTGGCGAGCACCGGAGCCCTGGCGGCGTGCCACCACACCGAACCGACACCCGTCGCCGCGGCTTCCTGACCCCTTCCGTCCCTCACTCCCTTGGAGAGCACATGAGCCTTCCGCCCACCCCGGCCCTGCCCATCGCACCGGCACCCGGTCACGGACTCGTCGACTTCGAGGAGCGCGTCAACTTCGACCGCCTGCGCTCCTACCGCCTGTCGCGCATCCAGCAGGCCCTGGAGGCCAGCGAACTGGGCGCGGTCCTGGTGTTCGACAACAACAACATCCGCTACCTGACCGGCATATCGATCGGCGAGTGGACCCGGGAGAAGCTCTCCCGGTACGCCATCTACACCCGCACCGGGGAACTGATCCTGTGGGACTTCGGCTCCGCCGCCGTCCACAACCGGATGTACGCCCCCTGGATGAAGCCGGAGAACTGTCTGTCGTCCTGGACCACCATGCGCGGCGCGGTGCCCCCGGACGCCGACCTGATGGGCCGCGCGGTCGCCGAGATCAAGGACCGCCTCGCCGCCGCCGGCGTCGGTGGCATGCCCATCGGCGTGGACCTGCTCGACCTGCCCATGCACACCGAGCTCACCCGCCAGGGCATCGACGTCCGCGACGGCCAGCAGACCATGCTGGACGCCCGCCAGATCAAGAACCGCGACGAGATCACCCTCCTGTCGATGGCCGCCGCCATGGTCGACGGCGTCTACCACGACATCACCGAGGCCCTCAAGCCCGGTGTGCGGGAGAACGAGATCGTCGCCCTCGCCAACAAGCGCCTGTACGAGATGGGTTCCGACGACGTCGAGTCCATCAACGCGGTCTCCGGCGAGCGCTGCAACCCGCACCCGCACAACTTCTCCGACCGCATCATCCGCCCGGGCGACCAGGCGTTCTTCGACATCATGCACTCCTACAACGGCTACCGGACGTGCTACTACCGCACGTTCAACGTGGGCCGCGCCACCACCGTGCAGCGCGACGCCTACACCCGGGCCCGCGAGTGGATGGACATCGCCATCGACGCGATCAAGCCCGGCGTGTCCACCGCCGACGTGGCCCGGCTGTGGCCGACCGCCGAGGAGATCGGCGTCCAGGACGAGAAGACCGCGTTCGGCCTGCTCTTCGGGCACGGACTCGGACTCGCCCTGCACGAGCGGCCCATCATCAGCCGGCTGACCTCGCTGGAGAGCCCGATGCTCATCGAGGAGGGCATGGTCTTCGCCCTGGAGACCTACTGCCCGGCCACCGACGGGGTCTCCGCGGCCCGCATCGAGGAGGAGGTCGTCGTCACCGCCAACGGCGTCGAGATCCTCACCCGCTTCCCCGCGGACGAACTGTTCATCGCCAACCAGTACTGAGCACACCGCACCCGGGGGCCGAACCCACGGCCCCCGGGGGCACCCCCGCCCCAGAAAGGCGCGGACCATGTCCGTCGACACCCATGCCACCCACCCGCCGGTCACGCGCCCCGTGACCGGCGAGGTCTCCGTGGACACCTCGCTGGCCCTGTACCGGATCATGTCCACCGTCCGCAGGTTCGAGCTGCGGGCACACGACCTCCTCCGTCAGGGTCTGCTCCAGGACACCGTCCGCTCCGGTACCGGCCAGGAGGCCGTGGCCGCCGGCGTCGCCAGCGCCATGCGTCCCGACGACCACTCCTTCGCCACCTACCGCAGCCACCACCACCTCGTGGCGCGCGGCACCCCGCTCGCCCCGCTGATGGCCGAACTCCTCGGCAGGGAGAACGCGGCGGCACCCGGCAGGGGCGGTTCGACGCGTCTCCTCGGCACCCCGCTCGTCCACGTCAACGACGCGGCCTGGGCGGCCCGGTACCGGGGCGGCGACCAGGTCACCGTCTGCCTCGTCGGGGACGGCACCACCGACGGAGGAGCCCTCCGCGAGGCACTGGGCTTCGCCGTCGCGTGGAACCTGCCGGTCGTCCTCGTGCGCGAGAGCGGCGACTCCGCACGGCACGCCGCCGTCGACCGCGCCGAGACCCACGACCCGTCGTCCGTGGTGATCGACGGCAACGACCCCGACGAGGTCCACCTGACCGCGCGGGCAGCGATCGAACGGGCCCGCGCGGGGGGCGGGCCCGCACTGATCGAGGCCGTCACCCACCACGGCGCCGGCGGGGCCCCGCCTCGTACGGGACGGGACCCCCTGGTCGCCTACCGGGCCAGGCTCACCGATCGGGGCGTGGCCGCGGAGCACCTCGACGCCGTCCACGCAGAGGTCCGCTTCCTGGTCGACGCCGCCGCCGAGGAAGCGCGGGGCAGCGGCTGGCCCGAACTGTCCCGGCTCTACACCGACGTCTGGAGCGACGGCGGTCAGGCCTGGCGCAGAGCCCCGCTCACCGGGCGCTCGGTGGACGCGATCCCCCGACCGCCCGCACCGTCGCCCGGGCACGGGAGCACCACCCCCGTGCGTCCCCTGCCCCCGCCGACGCCCTGAAGGACCTGACGATTCCCTCGGCGGAGCGGATCGTCACCACCACCGGCACCGCCACGTGCGCGTGAAGCCACCTCGTCACCGAGGATCTCCGGTGGTCGCCGCGGGCATCCGGCCCGCGACAGCCCGGCACCCCGAGCACCAACCCACACCCTCAACACCCAGAGAAGCGAGGAACCACCATGAGCGCATCCCTCAGCGAGCGAATCGGCTGGCTCGGCACCGGCCGGATGGGCGCCGTGATGTCCGAGGCCCTCCTCGCGGGCGGCGTCGACCTCACCGTCTGGAACCGCACCGCCGCCAAGACCGAGCCGCTGGTGGCCAAGGGCGCCAAGGCGGTCGCCACCATCACCGAACTCGCCGACGCGGACGTGGTGTTCGTGATGGTCTCGGCGAGCCAGGACCTCATCGACGTGGTCACCGGAGAAGGCGGGCTGCTGCGCGCCGAGCGGGCCCCGTCGGTCATCGTGGACTGCTCCACGGTCTCCGCGGAGGCGTCCGCCGAGGTCCGTGCCGCCTGCGAAGCCGCCGGCACCGCGTTCATCGCCTCGCCCATCAGCGGCAACCCGCACATGGTCGCCGACCGCATGGGCGCCATCGTCGCCTCGGGCCCCCGCGAGACCTACGAGCGGGTCCTGCCCTACCTGGAGCTGATCGCCCCGACCGTCGTGCACGCCGGGCCCGCCGAGCAGAGCCGGCTGGTGAAGATCTGCCACAACCTGATGCTCGGCATGATCACCCAGGCCCTGGTGGAGGTCACCACCCTCGCGGAGAAGGGCGGTGTGCCGCGCGCCGCCTTCATCGACTTCCTCAACGGCTCCGTGCTCGGCTCCACCTTCATCCGCCACAAGGGCCGCGCCCTGGTGGAGCGCGACTACACGCCCACCTTCAACAACAAGATGCTCCGCAAGGACTTCGACCTCGGCCTCGGTGCCGCCCGCGAACTGGAGGTGCCGCTGCCGGTGAGCAGCATGGTGCACCAGCTGATCCAGACCGCGATCGGCCACGGTTTCGCCGAGGAGGACTACGCGGCCCTCTTCGAGGTCGAGGCCCGCGCGGCCGGCCTGCGCCCCACCGAGTGACCTAGCAGGATCCAGACCGCCCGGCGGTCGGCGGGGTGCCCCAGCCCCGTTCGGCCCCCGGGTCGGGTCCGGGGCGGGTCGAGTCCACCCCGGCCCGGGCCCTCCAGCCGCCGTGCGCCCGCCGATGCCCTGTCCTGCACCGGCCCGCGCACGGCGGTTCCACTTGTCCCCGACGCGGCGCCCGTACCGCAGTGCCCGGGAACGACCGGGGCCCGCCGCACCCCGAAGGATGCGGCGGGCCCCGGCCCGCGGTGCGGGATCACCAATCGGTGGCGATGTACTTCGCTTCGGTGTACTCAAGGATGCCCTCGTGTCCCCCTTCCCGACCGAGTCCGCTCTGCTTCACCCCGCCGAACGGGGCCGCGGGGTCGGAGACGATGCCCCGGTTCAGCCCGACCATCCCGCTCTCCAACTCCCCGGACACGGCGAGCCCCCGTCGCAGGTCGCGGGTGTACACGTACGAGACCAGGCCGTACTCGGTGGAGTTGGCCAGCCGGACGGCCTCCGCCTCGTCCCGGAACCGGACGATCGGCGCGACCGGGCCGAAGATCTCCTCGCTCAGCAGTGCGGAGTCCGGTGCCACCTCGTCCAGCACGGTGGGCTCGTAGTAGTAGCCGGTGCGCTCCGGGGCCCGGCCACCGGTGCGCACCCGGGCCCCGCGGGCCACGGCGTCCGCCACCAACTCCGCGACCTTGTCCCGGGTGTCCGCGTTGACCAGCGGCCCGACCTCGGTGCCCTCCTCCAGGCCCGGCCCCACGGTGAGGGAGGCCATGGCGGATGCGAACCGGGACGCGAAGTCCTCGGCCACGGACTCGTGGACGTAGAAGCGGTTGGCCGCCGTGCACGCCTCGCCACCGTTGCGCATCTTCGCGAGCATGGCCCCCCGCACCGCGGCGTCGAGGTCCGCGTCCGCGAGCACCAGGAACGGGGCGTTGCCACCCAACTCCATGGAGGTGCTCAGCACCCGGTCCGCCGCACTGTGCAGCAGCCGGCGCCCGACCTCGGTCGAGCCGGTGAACGAGAGCTTGCGCACGGCCGGCTGGTCGAGCATCGCCCCGACCACCGCGCCGGACCGGTCGGCGGGCACCACGTTGACGGTTCCCGCGGGCGCACCCGCCTCGGCCAGCAGCGCAGCGACCGCGAGGGCGGTCAGCGGGGTGTCGCTGGCCGGCTTGAGCACGACGGAGCATCCCGCCGCGAGCGCGGGCCCGATCTTCCGGGTCGCCATGGCGGCCGGATAGTTCCACGGGGTGACCAGGACCGCGACACCGATGGGCGCCCGGTCCACGAGGATGCGGTACCCGCCCGCCGGAGCCTGCTGAACGGTGCCGGCGAGCCGCACCGCCTCCTCCGCGTACCAGCGGAAGAACTCGGCCGCGTAGGCGACTTCGGCCCGCGCGTCGGTCAACGCCTTGCCGTTCTCGGCGCTGATCAGGGTGGCGAAGTAGTCGGCGCGCTCGGTCATCAGCTCGTAGGCGCGACGCAACACGGTGGACCGCTCCCGTGCGGGAGTGGCCGCCCACCCGGGCAGCGCCCGGGCGGCAGCCTCGACGGCCGCCACCGCGTCCGCCTCCCCGCCGGAGGCCACGGAGGCGATGACTTCCGTGGTCGCCGGGTCGTGCACGTCGATCCGGCGACGGTCGGTGGCGGGGCGCCAGTCGCCGTCCACGAACAGGTCGGTGGGGCACAGGTCGAGGGCTTCGGTGAGTTTCATGAGGGCTCTCCGGGCTACAGGGGCGAGCGGTACGTCGGCCGACGGGGCTCTCCGCCCACGCTCCGACATACGGACCCAACTAAATGGCTTAGCCAGATACTTCAATATAGAGCGGTGCGGGAGGTCAGTCGAGGCATCTGCCCGGTACTTCTCAAGGTGAAATGCGTAACTGGACGGCCAATCCCGAGATGTGCGGCGCGTCACCGTCATCCGCCGCGCGGCGCCGCCCACCCTGACCGTTCCGCCGTACGGGATGCCCCGTCGGGGACCGCTGTGTCCGAGCCGACGTCGAACACCGCCACGGTGTACGGAGCGTACGTGGCCGGCGCACGCGGCGCCGCGCGCCGGAGGCCCCGTGCGGTACGGTCGGGACATGTCGAAGCCAGTGACGATCCGGGTTCCCGACGAACTTCACGCCCTGCTCCAGGAGCGGGCCGAAGCGGAAGGAACCACGGTGACGGCACTCATCACCCGCGCCGCCCACGCCGCGGTGCGCGACCCGCGGCTGGAGGGCGCCGCGGAGGTCTTCCGCTCCTTCGTCAGCGACCACGCGGACGCCTTCGACCAGGCGTTCCCCGATGACGCCCGGCAGGACGCGTCGGGGCGGGCGGCCTGATGGCGGAACTCTCCATCGACATCCGCTGGCTCCTGGAACGCCAGACGGAGGTCATGCCCAAGCAGCCCGCCGTCCACGACTTCTCCGCCCTCGTGGCCGCGGTCGGCCGCCACCGCGTCAACACCCCCAAGGTCGGCGCGACCGTCGACAACGCCTGGCGCGCCGCGGTGTTGATGCACACCATCGTGCGACTGCGCCCCCTGCCCGCCCGCAACGCACTGTTCGGCGCGGGCATCGCCGTGGCGTACATGCACGCCGCGGGCGAGGGGATCGACCCTCCCTACGGCGCGTTGATAGACCTGGCCCGTGACCTCGACCACGGAGCGGACACCTACGACGCGGCCGACCGCATCCGCTCCTGGCGCATCTGACGCCCTCACCCCCCCTGGAATCGCCGCTTGACCTGAAGCGCGCTCCAACAGGGAGGGTCTCTCCCAGCCCCACCGACCAGGCGCGGGCCCGAACCAGGAGAGATCCGTGAAGTACCGTCAGATCGGCACCCACCCCGACACCCGCCGCGACATCAGCGTTCTGAGCCTCGGCGCCATGCCCTTCGGCACCCTCACCGACGAGGAGACGTCCTACGCCATCCTCGACCGCTACGTCGAAGCCGGCGGCACCTTCATCGACACGTCCAACAACTACGCCTACTGGCACACCGGCGGACAGGGCGGCGAGAGCGAACTCCTGTTGGGCCGCTGGCGGGCCAGCAGGGGAGTCGGCGACGAGATCACCATCGCCACGAAGATGGGAGCGCGACCGCTGGCACCCGGCACCGGATTCATCGAGAACGGGGAGGGGCTGGCCCCCGAGGCCATCCGCATCGCCGCCGAACAGAGCCGTGAACGACTCGGCATGGACCGTCTCCCCCTGCTGTACGCCCACGTCGAGGACCCGAAGACCCCGCTGATCAAGACGGTCGAGGGGTTCGCCGCCCTGGTCGCCGAGGGCACGGTCGGACTCCTGGGCATCAGCAACCACTGGGCGTGGAAGGTCGAACGGGCCCGGGCCATCGCCGCCGCGGCGGGCCTGCCGGGCTTCGAGGTCCTCCAGTACAGCCACAGCTACCTGCGCCGTCGCACGGACCAGCCGGACGCCTCGTCCAAGGACGGCGCGTACGGGATCGCGGACGGCGACGTGCTCAGCTACGTCCGTGCGGATCCCACGCTCGCCCTGGTCGCCTACACCCCCTTGCTCGGCGGCGCCTACACCCGTGAGGACAAGCCCCTCGGCCCCGACTTCGACCACGCAGGCACCCCGGTGCGCCTGGCGGCCCTGGCGGAGGTGGTCAAGGAGACGGGCGCCACGGCCAACCAGGTGGTGCTGTCCTGGATGATCGGAGCGGAGGTCCCGGCCGTCCCGTTGGTCGGCGCCTCCTCGGTCGCCCAACTCGACGAGAGCCTCGCCGCCCTCGACCTGGAGTTGACCCCCGATCAGCGGGCCAGGCTCGACGGGGCCCACTGAATCCGCACACGGCCGGGCCCGGACGGATGAATCCGTCCGGGCCCGGACGCTTTCCTGCTTCGTCGCTCACTGCGGACCCATGGGGTCCTGCCGACCATGCATCCGGAACGCAGCGCTACGGTTCCATTCGTCCGCGGCGATGAGAAGACACGCGACGATCAGGACGACGTTCTTGATGATGTACTGCCCCTCCATCGTCGGAATGAGGAATCCGCCCTGCCACATCTCGTCCGCGAGGAGGAAGAGGGCGAAGAAGACCCCGACCATGTGGCCGAAGAAGACGACGAGCGTCAAGCGCAGCAGCAGCCCGGTGACCAGGCCTATGCCGATCGCCGTCTCCATCAGGGCCAGCAGGGGGACGATGGCGTCCTTGGGCAACAGGCCCAGGGTCATCTTGGACACGGCACGAACGGCCACCCCTTCCGCCGGGCTGGTGGAAGGGAAGAGCTTGAGGATGCCGAACCACAGGAAGACCAGGCCCACGGACCACCGCAGCAGCATCGGCCCGCGGACCGTGACCCGCACGGCCAGACCGTCCGCGGCGCGGGTGACCTGTTGGCGGGTGGACCGGGGGCGCACATGAGCTCCTGCGGTGCGCCGAGTGAGGACCCGCTGCTGAGAGGTGGAGAACCGGCTCTCGCTGGTGTTTCCTACCGTCATGAGTACTCTCCTGCCCATCGGTGTCTACATGGTGTCGCGGCAAACGGCCGTCGCGGGCGCGGTGCGATGAGGCCGGTGCCGGTGCCACCGCGCGGATGCTCCCGAGCGGAGTCCGAGGAAGGAACTCCCGGGAGTGCTGGAGCGCGGGGCGTGGTGGGATGCTGCTCGGACCCGCTCCGGTGATTCCGGGGCGGGTCGCGTCGACGGCAACTGCCGTGACGTCAGCTGGTGTTCACGCCTGGATGGGGTTGTGGGTGAGAGTCACCCGGTGGAGCGGTGAGGGGAGGGAACAAAAGCGGAGGGCGTTCGCCGTCGTAGGGATCGGCACGCTCGTGGCCAGGAGGGGGACGACGGCCGTACGGGCAGTGGCCGGCCTAGGGGTACCCGGCATGGCAACTCCTTCTACGTGGGGGGCGCACGCCACCGCGCGGTTCCGTCGGAGCAGCGTGCGGTCATCGAGCGGGCGAGCTGAACGGCAGCCCGGTGGTGGGGTACCGGTAGCCGATGTGGGGGCTCTCCCGCGCATATGCTTGGTCTAGACCATACCCCTTGACGTTATCCGGTCAAGAGGAGAGGGCCGGTCAGTGCATGTTTTGGCCCCCGGTGTCACACGCTCAAGGGGCACCCCAGACCCTACCGGACACACCCCGTGACGCTCACGCCCAGCTTGGCGTGCGGTGACCTTGATCACAAGATGCGCCACCGAAGCGACGCACCGTCAATTTTCGTTCCAGAAACGCTACTTGCCCCTCCCGGGCCTCTGGGTGCACTGAGGCACCGCCCTCTCCGAGTCTGTCACGGTTCATGTACGTGTCGCCGCTGCCGACGCCGCGTCCACGGACCGTGACGGTCCCGCTCGAAGAGCCGGACCTGTGGCACCTGCCGAAAACGACTGCCCCACCGCCCGTCGGGGCCGGCGCAAGTTCATAGAGGAACCCCGGTGCACACGGGGAAACCTGACGCAGGATCAGACACCTGCCCACTTCCCTCGCGTGCTTTCGGCAGGAGCAACTGCTCGAAACTCGCCTGCCCGCACTGCGCCGCGATCCGGTGGGTTGAGACCTACGCGAACCGCGCGTGATCAGCCTCCTCCGTCGGCGAACGTGCACACCGCGAGGACCGCGTGGGGTTGCCCGGGGCGCACGGGTGCGCCGTGCCACCAGGGCTGGCGGGTTTCGGTGCCCTCCGGCAACGGGCACCCGGCGCCGGAACCGGTCACCGCGTCCGGCTCGCGCCCCACCCGTTCACATCCGCCACGCCTCAGGGAGCTGGCCACGGTGGAGCGCCCGGCTGTCCGGGACAAGCTCCCCGGGTGTCCCGTACAGGGTCCCTGAGCAGCAAGAACAAGAAATCCGTGATCGGGACAGCCGCCAGCTGTGGCCGCAGCCTCCACCGTGAGCCCAGACTGTGGGTGCCAGGAAGGCGCCGGGCGGTTCCGCCGCGACGGTGGATCAGCCAGGGCGGGGTAGGTCGCCACGGACGGGCAGCGGAGCCGCCATCTGCAGATCGACCGCCTCCGCTCACGCAAAGACCCGGACAAGCACCGTCACTCGGGGCCACCTTGTCGTGTACGGCGGGGACGGACCGCTTCCAGGAGCCACTAGAAGAGCGAAGAAGGGAACAGCATCATGTCGTTACGCCATGTCCTCGCCACCGCAGCCGTGTCGGCGGCCCTCGTCGGGGCCGGAGTGTTGACCGCGCCCGTCGCCCAGGCCGCCGAGAACTCCTTCGTCCCCGCGATGGCCCATGCTTCGGGGGCTGCACACGAGTCAGCCCAAGCCTACGTCTGGCAGCCCACCGGCGAGGTCTACACCAGCCTCAGTCGCTGCAACGCCAGCGGACGCTACTGGTTCGACAACCGACCCGACGTGGTCGACTGGGACTGCCGACTGCGCAGTGGCCGCTACTACCTCTACCTCCTCATCGACACCGGGCTTCTCGCGCGGGCCTGACCCGCCGCCCGGCCCTGACCCTCACTGCGCGATCACAACCGACGCCGACGGAGTGAAGGAGAGGGCGGGCTCACCTTCTCGCCCGCCCTGCTGCTGGACCGGGAGCGCGGGTGTGCTCTCTTCGGGACATGTAGTGAACGGCTGGATTCCCGTCTTGTTGCGGATCTTCGAGACTCGGATCCTTCTGGCGTGAGCCATCGGTGTGAGGAAGATCCTGTCTGTCCCTGCGGTCCGCTGACCGTGCTGCAGTACGTAGCGGCACTCAGGGATCTGCGTGACTGGTCAGGGCTTACCTACCGCCAGCTCGCGGCCAAGGCCCAGGCTGCCGACGAGGTACTGCCGACGAGCACTCTCGCGTCCGCGCTCCGCCGTGACACCCTGCCCCGGCCGGAACTGGTCGCGTCCCTGGTACGGGCGGTGGGTCTGGACGAGGCCGCGGTCGCCTGCTGGCTGCGCGCCCGGCAGCGCGTGCAGGAGGCGGCCGCGGAGACTGTTCAGGCTGAAGAGGCGGACAAGGCGGCACCAGCCGTGGACGACGATGGGGAGGGGAACGGCGCTCCGGCGGTGGACGGCCCCGGCCGCCGGGCCGGAGCGCGCCGCCGTGCGCTGAAGGTGTCGATCGCCGGAGCAGTGGCCTTGGCCGTGCCTCTGGCGATCGGCACGGCGTTGAAGCTCTCGGAGGACCGCGACGACACTCCGTCGACGGCGTCCCTGCCCTCGGCCGGCTGGTACCAGATGCGGCCTCAGCACGTCCTGGGGAGGGGGCTGTGCATCGGCGAAGGACGTGAGCGCAACGGCAGAACGAAACGGCCGCTCGCGGTCCAGCGTCCGTGCCGATCGGTCGAACCATCCACGTATCTGGAACGGGTCAGTGAGGGCGTCTACCAGATCCAGTGGCACCACCCCGAGCACGGCGTCGGGTGTCTGACGGTGGATCTCGCATACAGGGTCCCTGGTGCACTGGTGGCCCCTGTCGACTGCAAGGGGTCGGCGCATCAGCGATTTGCTGTGGAGCCGGCCCGGCCCGGCAGGGGAAACGTGTACCGCCTGCGGCCCCTGCACTCCAGCCTCTGTCTGGGTTCCCTCGGAGGAGAGGTGGACACGGACAACGGTGCGGAACTCTCCCAGAAGAACTGTGACGGCGGTGAGGACCAGGAGTTCAGCTTCGAACCCAGCCAACCCCCTTCACCAGGGAGCTGAACCATGGGGCTGCCGCGCCCCGGATATTGGAGGCATGAGCATGGCTGCCCCGACCACCCGCGTCCGCTTCACCCTTGTGCTGTCCCTCGTCTGGTTGTTCGTCGCCACGTTCGCAGGCGGACAGGCAGTCGCCTCGGACCACACCAGCCCAGGGACGGCGGGAAGTCCGACCGGGACGACCTACTACATAGACGCAGTCACCGGCCAGGACAGCAACAGCGGTACGGCCACCGCCGCACCGTGGAGGAGCCTGGACCGGGTCAACTCCGCGGCCCTGTACCCGGGAGACACCGTCGCTTTCCGCCGTGGCCGGACATGGGCCGGTTCGCTGTTGTTGTCCGCCAGCGGCACCCCGTCCGCACCCATCGGCATCACCGCCTACGGCAGCACCCCGGCCGCGCCGCCCGTCATCGGCGGCGCAGTTCCCGAGTGCGTTCGCGTCACCGGATCGTACTGGCGCATCGGTTCGATCCGCGCGAGCGACTGTCTGTGGGCGGGGTTCGAGATTCGGGGCAGCCACAACCTCCTGTCCTCCGTGTGGGCGGACAACAACGTCGCAGGTGTCTCCGTCGCCGCTGACGCCCACCACAACACCCTCCAGAACAGCACCCTCACCGACAACAACAAGATGAGCGTCAACACCCCGGGCGGCTCGGACGACTCTGGCGCCTTCGGCGTTCTGCTGAACGGCGACGACAACATCGTGACCCGGAACCTGATCACCAACTCCCGCGCCGTGAGCTACGACTTCGGCCACGACGGTGCGGCAGTCGAGGTTTTCAACGGCGACCGCAACCGGGTCGAGTACAACACCGCCCGTGACAACACCACCTTCACCGAACTCGGCAGGGAGCCGGGCCGGACCGCCGACGGCAACATCTTCGCCTTCAACGCCGTCACTTCGGTCCATCCGTCGAGCGCCTTCCTGGTCACCCGGGGAGCGGAAACCGGCACAGGCCCCGTGTACGGTACTCGGGCGATCAACAACTCCGTGAACCTGACGGGCCCGCGGAGCGAGGGCTGGGTCTGCTACGCGGGTTGCGCCCCGAACGTCCTCACTCTCCGCAACAACATCATCAAAGCGGTCGGCAAGACCGGCTACGAGGACGGAGCCGGGGCGGACGAGGACGCGGGCGTCCACTTCGGCGCACAGACGCAGTTCCAGCCGGGCCCCCGCTCCGTCCTCGGCGACCCTGCCTTCGTCTCCGCCACCGACCTCCGGCTCACCGACGCCAGCCCCGCGATCGCCCGTGGTGTGCCTGTCCCCTACGGCACAGACCTCACGGGAGACCCTGTGTCCACCACGAGGCCAGACGCGGGCGCATACCAGTTTGCCCCCTGAGAAGCCGTATCTCAACCGATCATGGAACGCGCGGTTCGAACAGGCTTCCCACCCGGGTGATCTTCCCGTTGTACGCGCATGAAGACAGGGCCTCTCGGTAGCTCGGGGATGCGAATCTGATCGAGCAGTACCGGGAGGCCCTGGTGTCCTTGTTCTACGTGTCCGAGCCCGTCCAGTTCAACTCGGCCGCACCATCGTGTGATTGCCTCGCGCACGTGTACGGCAACGCGGCGGACCATCCCGACCGGGTGCGGCGGTATCCGTCGGACATGACGGACGCGGAGTGGGCGGCCGTGCGGCCGTTGCTGCCGGTCCCGGCCTGGCTGAACGGGCGGGGTGGACGCCCCGAGGGTTACTGCCACCGCCAGCTGCTGGACGCAATCCGCTACCTGGTCGCGGGCGGGATCTCCTGGCGGGCGATGCCCGCGGACTTCCCCGCCTGGGGCCGGGTCTACGCCTTCTTCCGCCGCTGGCGCGAGCACGGGCTGATCACCGAGTTCCACGACCGGCTGCGCGGGAAGGTCCGTGAACGCGAAGGCCGCGAGGCCGAGCCCACGGCAGGGATCATCGACGCCCAGTCGGTGCGGGCCGCCGCGACAGTACCGGCCGCCTCACGCGGCTACGACGGCGGAAAGAAGGTGCCGGGCCGCAAGCGCCACATCGTGACCGACACCCTCGGCATGCTCCTGGTCGTCGCGGTCACCGCCGCGAACATCGGAGACCGGGACGCCGCGGCAGGACTGCTGACCCGCCTGCGCCGCCTGCACCGCGACATCACCCTCGTCTGGGCCGACGGCGGCTACACCGGAGGCCTGGTCGACTGGTGCCGGGACAAACTCGCCCTGACCCTGGAGATCGTCAAGCGCACCGACGACATGACGGGGTTCGTGGTGCTGCCCAGACGCTGGGTGGCAGAACGCACGTTCGCGTGGTTGATGAACTCCCGTCGACTGGCCCGGGACTACGAGACGTTGCCGGCCAGCAGTGAGGCCGTGATCCGGTGGTCGATGATCACGCGGATGAGCCGGCGTCTGGCACGGCCACAGGCCGCCGGCCGGCACTGAACATCCCCGACGCCTCCAAGAGGAGCCACCCACGTTCCGCCAGGCGCCTGGCCTTCGACCGCACCCCCTCGACCTTCCCCGGCGCCGCCCCAAGGCCCAGCTCCGCCGCGATCTCCTTGGCCTTCACCGGTCCCTTGCCCGCGGACCGCCGCTCCTCCAGCACGCCCAGAATCCGCCGGTAGTCGGGCGCGAGCACGGCCACCGACAACCCGTCCCGCCAGGGCGGCACCACCGACCCCGGCACCGGTGAGGACACCGCTTCCTGCTTCGCCTCGGTCACGGCAGTCGTCTCGGCGGCGGACACGGCCAGGGCCTCGACCAGCTCCTCCCGCGCGATCACCCGCCGGTCCAGCTCGATCTCCGCGGCCTCCAACACCTCAGCCAACCGCGCGACTTCCTCCCGCAGCCCCTCCACCCGCACCCGGGCAGCCGCCTCCCGCTCCTCCAGCATTCCCAGCACCGACGCCACCGCGCACCCCTCGCCCATGAAGCGAACACAAGACGCGACATGCCTCCCTCACCCCGAGCTAGACCATGCCTGACCAGCAGAAATCAACCGATCACGTTCGGTTGAGATACGGCCTCTGAGCCGGGTGCCGTGCTCCGCCGCGAGCGCCCGTACCACCCCGCACGCCACCGAGTGGCGGGCCGCGCGTGATGCCGTGGTCCCCGGTGGGCGCGGACTGAAGCCCGCCGCCGACCCGTTGTGGACCAGGCGTTCACCGGTCTCGATCACCAGTTGGGCATCACGGTGGCGTGGCGGTTGACCGGCCGCCGCTCCAGGGCCACCTACTACTGCCGGCTGAAGCCGCCGCCCGGTCGCTGACCGAGACCACCCGGGGGGTCCTTCCGTCGGGGGTAGCGGCGTCGGCGAGCGCACACGCGAGGACTGCGTTCTCGGCGAGTGGGTCGAGGCGGTTGGTGGAGTGGGGCATGCCCTGCCCAACGAGTCGGGCCGGGCGGCGGATGCCGGCACATCATGATCGCGGGGCCGTCCGGCGGCCAGGTTCGTCCCCCACCTCCTGCCATCCACGCAGCACGAGCGCAACCCGCGCGGAGCATCCTCACTGCTGTTTCATCAATGACGACAGAGGGTGTCGGGTTTACGGCCGACGATGGACGTATGCGTGAAACCCCAGAAGAACTCGACAAGCTCCAGTCCCTCCTCGACTCCTCCCTCTCCGGCTCGACCGCACACCTCCGCTCGATCGTCGAGGGCCGCACCATCACGGCGGTGCAGCTCACCGGGGTCCTCACTGGCATGTGCACGCTTGCCCTCTCCACGGTGACCGCAAAGGGCGAACCGCGGATCAGTGGCGTCGACGGGCACTTCCTGCGCGGCCGGTGGCACTTCGGCACGGCGCGCAACGCCGCCAAGGCCCGTCATCTCGCGGCCCGTCCGGCCGCCAGCGTCGCGCACATGCGCGGCGAGGACCTCGGCGTGTTCACCCACGGCACGGTGGAGGTGCTGAACCCCGAGGGCGCCGAGACCACGGCAGACTGGCAGGAACTCCTCGCCTATCTGAAGGACTTCTACGGCGACGACGCCTTCGACTGGAACCACGAGGTCGTCTACTACCGGCTGAACCCGCACTGGATGACCGTCTACGCCCCCGACCTCGACAAGCTCACCGGCACGTGACGCCGGGCCCGTCGACGAGGGCCTTGCACCTGCGCGTACGCGGGTGCGGTGCCGGTCTGAACAACAACCACAGCACACGTCATCTACCTGCTGTCCCGACAACCAGTCGACTGGAGCCCGCCCCGCTTCCGGCGCACCCAGCACGCCGCAACCCGCATCGGGCAATGGCGCACCTGGTACGAACACGACCACCCCTCCCTTCAGGACATCGCCGACCGCGAAGGGATGAGCCTGGCTACCGTGCGTCTCGCCTTCCTCAAGAACGATGTCCCGATCCGCCCACCACGAATCTTCCGACGCCGGTTGTGAACAGGGGATGGTTCCCAGACCACCCAGCGTTCACAACCCTGCAGGGCCGCTCAGAGCGCATGCGGCACACCGCTCCCACCCTCATCACGGAATGCGATCAACGTTGGCGAGTCGGACCCTGTAGGGAAGAGGAGCCTTCCTCCGGAGGGGCCGCCATGTCCATTCACGAGCAGCACCCGTGTCCCTCAGCGGCGCCGCTTTGCGGCGCCGCTGAGGGTGAGAGCCCCCGTCACCGTCGGGCCGCACTCCGACGTCTTCCGTCCGCTGCTCGCCCGATTCTCCGCACCTCAGAATGAGTGTCGCGATCACCTCGAAGAGAGTCGTTTGCGGCACTCGGCCTGGATGCGGACCGTCCGCAGCGTCGATAAGGCAAGCAACCGGCATTCGAGGAAAGGACCAGCGATGACTGACCTTCCAGCCCCCACCACACCGTACCTGGAGCCCGAGGCCAGGGAGCTCGCCGACGCCACCGACCTGCACCCGCGGATCTACGAGCTTCCGCCCGGAGAAGGGCGCAAGATCCTCAGCGACCTGCAGAACGGCGAGGGCGTCGAGCGCCCGGAGGTCGACGAGGAGTGGGTCGACGTCGACGCCGGTGCGTGGGGCACCGTCCGCACTCGCATCATCAAGCCCAAGGACGCCACTGGCCCGCTGCCCGTCGTCTTCTACATCCATGGCGCCGGCTGGGTCTTTGGCGACGACAAGACCCACGACCGCCTCTTCCGCGAACTCACCGTCGGAGCCGGTGCCGCCGGAGTCTTCCCGGTCTACGACTGGGCACCCGAGAAGGGTTACCCCACGCAGGTCGAGCAGAACTACGCAGTCGGCCAGTGGCTGCGGGCAAACGGCGCGGACCACGGCCTCGACACCTCCCGCGTCGCCGTCGCCGGCGAGTCGGTCGGCGGATGCATGTCCGCGGTCTTCGCGCAAATGAACAAGGACCGCGGCGGGCTCGCGCTCAAGGCGCAGATCCTGCTCTACCCCGTGACCGGGCCGGACTTCGACACGCAGTCCTACCACCAGTTCGCCGAGCACTACTACCTCACCCGCGACGGGATGAAGTGGTTCTGGGACGCGTACACGACCGACGAGGCCAAGCGCGAGGAGAAGTACGCCTCGCCGCTGCGGGCGACCCTCGAGGACCTCGACGGGCTGCCGCCCGCCCTGGTCATCACGGCGGAGGCCGACGTCCTGCGGGACGGAGGCGAGCTCTACGCCAACAAGCTCCGTCAGGCCGGCGTCGAGGTGACAGCCGTCCGCATCAGCGGGACCGTCCACGACTTCATGCTGCTGGACAGCCTGCGGGATACCCCGGCCACCAACCTCGCACGGAAGCTGTCCGTCGACGCGCTGCGACAGGCTTTCCACCAGGAGTGAGCGCAGCCGGGAACAGGGGTGGCAAACCCGACAGGGTCTGCCAGCCCGTCGCTGCGCCGACTAGGAATTTCGAGGAGAGAAACAATGAGCCCGACCGCGACAGGTCCACACGCCGACGGGACCGGAGCGCGGGGCGTCGGTGAGGTCTGCGTGCTGGAGTACGTCGACTGCCAGGTGTCGGCGATCCGTGGCCTGCGGGACATCTTCCGTGTCGCCAGCGAGTACGCGGTGGAGTCCGCCGACCCTGCGGGCGTGATCCGGGTCAGCACCGGGGCGGTGTCCGCCACCGACGACGGGCCGTTCATGGTGTGAACCTCGGACACTCATCCTGAGCTCGCCCACCGGCTCAGCCACGTCGTCATCCCGCAGAGCCTCGTCGTTCCCGAGCTGATGGCGTCGGTCGGCGAGCTCACCGATTGGCGCGTCGGGCTCCGGTCTGAGGGTTACCACTCTGTGTGCCGTGTGTGCCGTGTGTGCCGTGTGCGCCGGTGTCTTCGTCCTCGCCGAGAGCCACCTGCTCGACTCCTGGGACGCCACGACCCATTGGGCGTTCGCCGAGGAGCTGGCGCGCCGACACCCGAAGGCTCGGGTGGACGCCTCACGCATGGTGATCGACGACGTCGACGTCATGAACGGCCGCGGGGATCCTGGCGTGGGTCGACCTGGGCCTCACCCTCGTGGACCGGATGCTCGGTCCCAGCGTCATGCTGCACATGGGGCGCTTCGCCCTCGCCGCCCCGCCGCGCCGACAGCAGTCCCTTTACCAGGAGTTCACGCCCTGGCTCCAGCACGGCGACAGCCACATCCGTGAGGTGGGCCCGGCTGGACGCCTGCCTGCATGAGCCCCACTCCGTCGAGCATCTCGCGCAGATCGCGGCTAGGCACCCGCGCACCTTCCAGCGACGGTTCAAGGAGGCTATGGGCCTGACGGCGACGGAGTGCATCCAGGCGGCGCGCATCGCGAAGTTGCTGGAGCTGACCAGTGAGCCGGTCGCCCAGGTCTCCTGGGGCGTCGGCTACCTGGACGTGTCGAACTTCCGTCGGCTCTTCCAGCGCGCCACGGGCGTCACGCCGTCGGAGGTACCGGAACCGCCTCGGCATCGCGGCAGGGGGTCGACCGGCAGGGGGACGCGTCGGCGGGTCAGCCGGCGAGGATCCGCTCCACTCCCTCCCGATAGCTCGTGACCGGGAATTCGGGAAAGCGGGCCGCGAACTTCGAGCTGTCGAAGATGTTGTCGTCGCGGTAGCGGGCGAGCAGCTCGTACATCTCGTCGAGCGGCTTGACGAAGCGGCGTCCGAGGCGGAAGGCGAGCATCGGAAGCACCGTGTAGCCGGTCTTGCGGCCGGTGACCTCGCCAGCGATCTGGATGAGCTGGGCGTAGGACTGCCGGTCCGGGTCGACCGGCAGGTGCCACGTCTGGCCGTAGGCATCCGGCGTGTTGCCGAGCAGGGCGAGGGCGCGACTCGCGTCGGGGGTCCAGATCAGGGAACGCTTGGCATGGGCGTTGACGGGGACGAACGGCCGCTTGTCCGCCTTGATCCGGTCGAACACCAGCGAGTTCGTGTAGCTCATCGTCCGACCGGGACCGTAGAACTCGGGCGCTCGGCCGATCAGTGCCTCGACCCGGCCCTCCCGCACGGCCTCCAGCAGCACGGTGGTGATCCGCGCGCGGACCCGTCCCTTGCGTCCGCCCGGTGCGAATGCCGTTGACTCGGTCTGGGGCGTCGGCGTTCCGGGATACATGTAGGTGTTGTCGAAGAAGACGAGCTTCGTGCCGTGTTCGGCGCAGGCGTCGATGACGTTGCGCATGATGACCGGGAACTGTCGCTCCCACAGCTCCGAGTCCAGGGGCAGGCCGACGGTGAGGTAGGCGATATCGCTGCCCGCGACGGCACGGCTGGTGGCGTCGGCGTTGGTGAGGTCTGCGGCCACGAGCTCGTCGGTGTCGTTCACCCTCGACGGCTTGCGGCTGACGAGGCGGATATCCTTGGTGTGGTTGCGGTGGAGCTCGTTCACGAGCTCGTCGGCGATCGGTCCGCCGGCGCCGAGAACGGTCTGCATGGGTCTGGTCTCCTTGAGATGGATGGTGCGGGTGGCGACGACAGGTCAACTGCGTGGAGTGCCGTGCCACGACGTGACGATGCGGTCGACCACCGTGGCCGGGGTGCGGACCCAGCCGATGCGGTCGTTGGTCGAGGCTTCGGGCACCTGGTCGCTGGTGTGGTGCCAGCGTGTCACCGAGGCGGACGAGAAGAGGCGATGAGCGAGGTCGTCGACAGACAACGTGTCGTCGCCCAGGCTGATGACGAGGGTCGGCGTGGTGATTGGCTGGTCGACCGCGTACGGCGGTGAGCACCATGCCGGCCCGTTCCCGCATCAAGGTGCGCGCCCCGGGGCCGCCGAATGCCGGCTTCGGGAGGCAGCCGAGCACCGCCGTCATCGCCGGGCCCACCAGTGCCGCCACGGCAGCAACGTGGAGGCCCCATAGGCGAAGTGCCGGTAGTTCGGGATCGCGCCGGTGACCGTGATCACCCCGTTGGCCGTCGGACGGGTGAGCCCGTGTCCGGCTACGAGCTGTCCCCCGAGGCTGTGACCGAGGAGGAGCACTGCCCGTGCGGGTGACTCCGCACGTACCGCGGGGGACGGCTTCTGCGATGTCGTCGGTCTCGTTGCGGTAGGCCCGGTCCTCGCGTCGGCTCGCTCGTGGTTCGCCGCGCTCGAACCCTCGCCGGCGCAGCGCTCGGGCTTGCCCCCCGTGTCGCTCGAACTCGGCGACCAGTGGCGGGTGGTAGCCGGAGCTGATGGCCATCGCTGGCGTGATGAGAACGATCGGCGTGCTGGTGCCACCCTTCTCAACGTCCGACATGGGTCGCCGTCTGCGAGGTGATCACGGTGAAAGAGATGCCGGCGTCGCCGAGGCGGCGCAGCAGGTTCTCTCCCATCGCGGTGGCGGTGGTGACCTGGCCGGCGGTGGGCGGATTGTCGTCGAAGGCCAGGCACAACGCCGACTCGGCCAGCATCTTGGCTGTCTCGGTGTAGCCGGGGTCTGCGCCGCTGACCTGGGTGTGCACCCTCTGACCGCCGCCCTCGCCGATGATGTCGACGGTGAACCAGGTGCGGTCGCGTCGGGCCGCCGACGGCCCCTCTCCTTGGGGGATGCGTCGGCCGATGGCGCGGCGCAGGGGCGGGATCTGCACGGCTGCCAGGGCTGCGGCGAAGCCGGCAAGTGTGCCGGCGACGGTCGCGAGGCGTCGGGCCCCGGCGTAGTGGGAGTAGGTGAAGTCGGGCCCGTAGTCCGAGCGAGCGAGTGCGGAGCGTCGTACGACGTCGGGGTCGATCGTGGGCAGCGGGATCAGCCAGATCCCGAGCGTCCGGTCGCGACGGGGGCGGCCGATGCGGGTGCGGACCTGTCGTCCCCGCGGTCGCGGCTCGAGGCGACGGCGTCCGGCCGCGGCTCGCAGCATGGCGCGCGGTCGCGACAGCTGACCGAGGCCGGAGTGCAGCGTGCCGCCGGAGATGGTGGCGTTCGTGCGGACCACTCCCCGAAGGGCCACCGACGCCCCGGGCGGCAACTGCTGAACGGTGAAGAGCGCACCGAGGTCGTACGGGATCGAGTCGAAGCCGCAGGCGTGAACGATGCGAGCACCGGTCCGCTCGGCTGTCGCGTGGTGCTCGACGTACATCCGGTCGACGAACTCGGGCTCGCCGGCGAGGTCGACGTAGTCCGTGCCGGCCGCAGCACAGGCCGCGACCAGTGGTTCACCGTACTCCAGGTAGGGGCCGACCGTGGTGATCACGACCCGCGCAGCCTCGGCGACGCGGGCCAGGGACTGCGGGTCCGAGGAGTCGGCGTGGAGCAGCGCAATGTCCTCCACCTGCTGGTTGATCCGGAGGAGGCGGTCGCGAAAGGCCTCCAGCTTGGCCTGGTTGCGTCCGGCCAGGGCGAGCCTGGCACCGGGAGGGAGATGGGCGGCGAGGTATTCGGCGGCCAGGGCGCCAGTGAAGCCGGTGGCGCCGAGGAGCGCGACGTCGAAGGGGCGCGAATGCGTGCGTGGGGGCATCGGATCTCGGTTCCTCCGGACATGCACTATGTTTACAGTGCTCACAAAGCGTAGGAGGGTAAAGTAAGCGATGTCAACTTCAGGGAAGAGCGGCTACCATCACGGCGATCTGCGGGCGGCGCTGGTGTCGGCCGCGCTGGAGATGCTGGAGCGCGGCGAGCCCTTCTCGCTGCGCGCCGTCGCGCGCCAGGCCGGCGTGTCGCCGACCGCGCCGTATCGCCACTTCAAGGACCGCGACGCTCTGGAGTCCGCGCTCGCCGTCGAGGGTTTCCGGGACCTGTTGGCCGACCTGAGCGGCGGGCGCGACCTGCCCGCCTCGCTACCGGACCTGGCCGAGTTCGCCGTCGCCTACGTCGCCTTCGCCCTGCGGCGACCAGCCCTGTTCCGCGTGATGTTCGGCAAGCCGTGCGACGACGCCGACGACGAGCGGGTCAAGGCCGCCGACGCCCTGCACGAGCTGATGACCGACGCGCTCAACCGCGTCCTCCCCGGCGCGGACGCCTCAGCCCTGGCCACGGCCGGCTGGGGGCTCGCCCACGGACTGGCCTGCCTGTACCTCGACGGCAAGCTGCAGGCTGCGTCGGGCGAGGAGGTCGCCGACCGGGTGCGCAGCACCTTCCTCGCCATCACGCCGGTCGGCTCCTGACCCGTGCCACCCGCCCGTCGCGCGCCCGAATTTTCGTTGTTGACGGTGCTCACATCCCGTGCGATCCCTGAGTGTTAGCGCCGCTTGCATCGGAGGAGAGTCCATGGCGTCGACCGGCAAGCTGACCGACCGGACCGTAGAGATCGGTCTCGGAGGGCGGCCTCTGTGACCGGTTCCGCATGGACACCGACCTCGACGAGGTCGAGCGAGACCCGCGGGTCAGCAGCGTCGACTTCCTCCGCCGGATGCCCAAGAGGCGCGTGGACTCCGCATCGGATCCACGCTGCCGCCGAACTTCTACTGCCGCATCTCCGCTACCCGCCTCACGATGCTCGCGCCGACCAAGGCGATCCGGGCCGCCTGTCCCAGGAGCTGGACCCGCTCGAGATCGCCCCGGGGCGCGGGATCGCCTCCGTGATGGCCTTTCGGTACGACGTGTGCGACATCGACTTCTACACCGAGGTCGCGGTCGGCATCGCCGTGAAGCCGGCGCGGCACGGCGGGCTGGGCCTGCTCGACCTTGTCACCGGGCTCAAGAACGACTCCCTGCACTCCTAAGTCCTCTCGCTGCCGGTCAACACCGAGATCGCGCAGGTGCACGGCCACGACGGCTACGGGTTCCCCAAGTGGGTCACCGAGCTCGATGTCGACATCGACACCGAGCGCACCTCCGTCAGGATCGCCAACGACCAGGGCGGCCGGGGTCTGGCGGGGCTTGGGCTGGCCGCGGGGTTGGTGGTGGGGGAGCGGGAGTTGGAGTTGCTGTTCGGGGAGCTGCGGCATCCGGATGCGGACCGCATTGAGCGGGAGCTCTTGGCCGGCGGTGCCACCCCGGCCGCGGCGCGGTTGGCGACGGTTCTGGGGCAGCTGGTCGAGGAGATCGAGAAGCGGGACCTGGTGCCGCTGCTCGGGTTGGAGTTCGTGTTCCGGCTGCAGGTATCGCTGGTGGTGTTGTGGGCGCTGGGTGACGAGTGGACCCGCCAGGTGATTGAGCGGGCACACGCACGCGCGATCGAGAAGGTCCTGGCCTGGTTGGAGGGCGAGGTCGCGGAGATCCGCTGGTCTTCGGGAAGGAAGTGGGCCAAGCCGCCGCGTGTGGTGGTGGCGGCGTTCGGGCACTTCGACAACCGCGACGGCTTCCCGCTGCTTCACCACCACCTTCTGCTTCTGAACCGGGCCCTGCGCGCGGACGGCACTTGGTACGCGCTCGACACCATCCGGCTCTACCAGCACGCGGTCGCGGCGGGGACGCTCTACACCCTCGCCATGACCACGGAGGTGTGCGAGGAACTCGGCCTGGCCACCGTGCCCCGGGAGGTAACGCCGGGGCTGCGGCCGGTCATGGAGATAGCCGGCCCGGCGTTCCCTCCGCGCTGATCGCCTGGAAGTCGACCCGCCGCGAGCGCATCAAGGACGCACTGGAGACGATCACCGACCAATACGTCAAGGAGCACGGACGGCTGCCGGACGAGCGTGCCCGCAACGGGCTGGGGTGGTGGGCGGCGCAGGACACCCGCCCAGACAAGAAGACCCCGCGCCCGCTGCCACAGCTGCTGGCGTGGTGGCGCACGTCCGCGATCCTCAACTTCGGCCAGCAGATGATCGACGGGCTGCTGGAACGCTGCCGCGCCGCCGCCGCGGTGATCCGGGCCGGGGTGCGCCCGCTGGTGGACACCGCGCTCGCCGCGGTCGATGTCGCCGCGGTCGTCTACACCGTCCGCAACGCGTTCGCCCGCCGCCACGTCCTGGCCGAAGCACGACGGCATCTGCTGGAGACCCTGCGCGGCCGCGCGTTCCCGCCCGGCGTGGACGACTACATCGCCGACCAGGCCCTCGCCCGCCACAGCCGCCAGTTGACCGTGCCCCAGGAAGGCCGCCGCACCCCGGCACCGGACCAGATCACCTACACCGCCGACTTCCCCTGGCCCGCCCGCTGGTTCATCGCCGCCACCAACGGCAAACCGCCCCGTTCGGCGACCCGGTACGAGCGGGCCCAAGTCGCCAGCCTCGCCCTGCAGAACGCGATCCGCACCGCCCGCACCACACCCCCTGCGCGGAACGGCGCCCCGGCCGCGACCACACCACCCCCGCACACGGGCAACCGCCACGACGACCGGCCGGCAGCCGATCCGCCGCACGCCGTCGACCACCCCGGCCGGGACACCCGGCTCACCCCCGCCCAGCGGGCCGCCGCCATCCACACCCATCTGCAGGCCGCGATGCCCCAGGAATACGCGGAGGGCCGGACGACCGACCCAGCGACGTGGACCACCGCCCCGGAACGCCTCGCTGCCCTCGCCAAACTGACCGCCGCCACCGAGGCCCGCAAACGCAGCCTCGCCGAAGCGGACACCGGCCGTCGTGCACGGGCCGAAGGGGAACTCCCGGGCCCGGCCGCCGACCCGGAGACGGGCCCGCGCCGCCAAGAGCACGAGCAGCAGCGCCACCAGCCCGGCCCCGGCCAGGACCAGGGCCGGGGTGTGCGGCCGTGACAGCCGGGACCACCGCGCCTTCCGGCGGTACTCCCGCCGGGCGGCGGGTGACCGCTCGGCGGGATAAATGGTGAAGTCACCTTGCCGTGCGCCCAGACGCGACCGGCCGCCCACCCCGAAACCACCCGGGAACGGGGAGGGTGTGGGGACCGCCCCTCGAGCACGGAAGGCCCGATGGTTGCCCCGACCCCGCCCCCGTCGCGTCTTTCGCCGGAGCAGCGCGAGCGCCTGGAGCAGCTCGCCGACGCGGGCCGGCTGCGCGCGGCGCTGTACCAGGTGCCGAAACCATCGCCTCCCGCCCGGCGCCGCTCCCGCGGCGCACGGCAGTACCCCGGCGGCCGGCCGAAGCCGTGGCACATCGCGCGGCCCCGCAGCCGGGGGTGAGTGGACACGGTGGACTCCACCGCGCGCCCGCCCGTACGGAGAGGAGTGGAGACCACCGTGGTGCGGTCCACTCGGTGGGCTCCACCGGGTGGGGGCGTGCGGAACATCCCCGCATCAGGTGCGCCCGCTGACGATGCCGCGCACTGAGCCTCCGTCAACTTGAAGTCGCAGGTCATAGGGCTGGTGTGATCGGTCCTTGGGGTACTCGTGCTGGTCGTGGGCGGGAGCCCGGGGAGAAGATCATCCGTCAGCGGTTGATTTCGAGGTTCGTCAGGACGAGGAGGGCTCGCAGGAGGCGGGTAGCGCGGGCAGGGTCGGTGCGGAGCAGCGGGCCGGGCGGGCGCGTGCGATACCACGCGGCAGGCGCTGTGGTACCGCCAGCAGCCCCCCACCACGACCACACCGCATCTCGGAAGACCCGAACGGCACGTCCCACGCTCACGCCCATGGGCGCTCGGCCGCCGATCGCCTTCCAGGGTCTCCTGAGCCAGCACGGGTGCTGAGGACTTGTCGGTGCTGCGCCAGCGCGGCCGGTGCCGTGCCCGTGAGGTTCAGCCCAGCGGCCAGACCGCTTCGGGCTTGCCGAATTGGATAAAGAGACGGAATGCCATGTCCGCACTGCCGCTGACCTGCGGTGGGGTGAGTTGAAGGCCTCACGCGACGACGGCACGTCCGTGTGGACACAGGTGCCGCAATGCGGGTGATCGGCCTGGCCCGCCGGCCCGGTCAGGTGCCACGATCGAGGCCTCGCCAAGGCCGCGAGGGCGCTTCGCCCCCAACAGTCCTCCGGCGAAGTGCATCTGTCGCGTCACAAGTTTGAGGAGCACCATGTTCGTCTTCTCTGCCCGCCTGGCCACGGCCGACGCGGTCGTCGCGGTGACTGCCGAGTGCGGCATCGCACATCCGCTCGCTGACCGTCTCCCGACCGGTGACGTCGTCGTCATCGTCATCGTCGTCCTAGCCGTCACCGCGCTGACCGCGACCGGCCACGAAGTGCCCGCCGTGCTGGGGGCACTGGCGGCCGCGGTCGCCAGCCGGCTCGCGCATGCCCAGCCCGGAGTGCGCCTGGACGTACACCGCGCGTTCGGCAGGGTGCTCTGAGATGGCCGGCCGACCGCTCAGCCCCATTCCGGTCAGCACGTCCCCCTTGCTGCGGGCTCTCGTCCAGCGACTGCGTGACGCCAAGGGTGACTCGGGCAAGACCTTCGAGGCGCTCGCCAAGGACAGCGGGATCTCGGAGAGCGTCGTACGCCGCGCCCTCGCAGGTAAGAGGGTGCCCCCGCTGGAGACGGTGGAGGCCATCACCCGCGCCTGCGGTCGCAAGAAGGACGATATGGCACGGGCCTGGCACGCCGCGAAGGCGGAGGAAGTCCTGCCGGGCGCCCGGGCGCTGGGGCCGAAGATGGTCACCTCGCGTGCCGAGCTCGTCGAGTCGATGATCTTCATGCGGATCGAGTGCGGGTATCCGCCACTGCACCAGCTCGAGAAGGACGCGGGCAGGGACGAGAACGGCCGGACGCGGTTGCCCCACTCGACTCTCCACCTGGTTCTGCAGGGACAGATACCTCCCGCTGAAACGCTGTTCACCGCCTTCATGGAAGCCCTGTCCATTCCTGCCGCCGACAGACGAAACTGGCTGGACGCCCATCGCCGTCTGTTCGCCGATGCCCCCGCGCGGCGGGCCTTTGGACAGCCGCCCGTCGTACGAGCTGAGCCGCCTGCGCTTACCGCGTGCGAAGCGGCCGAACGCATGCTCACTCGTCTGGAGCAGGATGAGAGGGTCAAACGGAAGACCGAACAGCTGAAGATGCCGGACGACTACGAACTCCTCGGCCTCCGTTACCTCAACTCCCCCACCCCCGAATTCCAGTGGCCGGACGAAGAGGAGCTCGCCGCCTGGGAGGCCGAGGCAGCGGCCCAGCCGTCCGCCCAGGAGCATCTCGACCTGCGCGAGAAGCTGCGCGCGTTGATCGACCGCACTGAACCAGCCTGACTCACAGAGCCGGTAGGCCAACTCGCGTACCAGCGCGCTCAAGCCGCTCAGGACGGACCCCACTGTCGATGGCTCCCGCGCCCTCCGGGTCCGCTGGTGGTCTCAGCTCTGTGATTCCCTCGGCACGAGACGGGAGGGGCGCGCCCCGCAGCGTGTGACCCAGCGCAAGGCCGGACCAGGAGACGGACAGCGCTCCCGTGCCATAACGCCCAGCCCATACCGTCACCTCATGACAGAGCACCGTGGGGCAAGCTACGTCGACGACACGTGGCAGCCTGAGTACGACGGCATGGCCCGCGAGTTCCTCACTCGCTACTTCGGTCGGCCCCCGAATCTCGCCCGCGTCTATCCGACCTTGCGCAAGGGATACCCCTGGGGGACACATCGACCGCATGTGGTGGACTCACGCATCCCGGCGAAGAACAACGAGGAGTACCACGGGCTCGAACGGCACGCGTGGCAGTACCACGTGACCGCGCAGTACGCCGAAGCCTTCCACTTCTTCTTGATGGCTGCCGCTATGCGGCGAGAAGACGCCGAGGAAGTCATGGGAGGCACTGACGCACGGCACTCCGACGCTGTCCGCTTCTGCGTTCGGCACGCTCTGTTCAATCAGGCCCTCTCCACACGACCACGCGTGGCTTGGCCGACTCTCGCTGAGTTCGGGATCGACCCCGCCCAGTACGAACGCCGAGTCAGGCGGGCAGAGGAAGAGATCGACGTGGCTTTCACGACCACCCCTCCTGGGGGGTGACTCCTTCCCCGCCGGCACGTCGGCGGCCGCGCGTTCGGCATCCCGGCAGATCCGGCATCCCGCCAGTAACACCCACCGTCGTACGGTGGCACCGGCCGCCCGGTGCCACCGTATGGCCACCCCGCCGACCGCGCGTCGCGCTTGGTACCGGCGGGCGGAGTCCGTGTACGGAGTTCCAGTCCGTGTTGAGTCTGACCACCGTCGACGCGCTCGCTTCCCCGCGAGCGTGAGTGGGGCCGCTACTCTCCCGGCATGGATCCTCGTCAACCCTTCCACCCGGGCGATGGCCGTCAGCGCTATGTGGGCCCTGCCGTCGTTGTCATGCCCGGCGGGCGCGAAGTCGCCGTCACCGCGTCCCTCGTTCTGCGCTACGACCCGCGCCGGAGCGACAACCGGGAGTCGGACCGGGACAGTACCTGGGCCGGCAGCGTCACCTTGGCAGATCCGGGAAGCGACGTTGACCTCTTCGACGCGGCCCCGGGAGTACTCCGCCTGCCCGATGGGCGGGAGAGCGAGTTCATGGCGACAAGCGGCGACACGAAAGTCGGCGTTGCAGGGCTTGGTCCAGCGCCCTTCGCTTCGCAGTGAAATCCGTCCCCCACAGACGCCGGGACCGCACAGCGTGCAAAATCGAGAGCGCGTGCGCCCCCGCGAGTGTCCGGTCCGACCTCGCAAGCGGCGCCCTGGAGGCGGTCAAGGACTTGACTGCCGCCTTCCGGGAGCACAGGCCGTGACGATGCGCCTGATTTCGCTCCACACGCTACGGGGAGAGGGAAGCCGGACATGGCGAACAGCGGACAGACGGAGACGACCGAACTGGTGGCGATGCTCAACGAGCGCGCCGCGGTGAACGTCCGGCTGGCCCTGGTCCGAGACGCGGAGCATTGGCGGCTTCACCATGCCCAGGTCACCATGGACGACGGCACCCCGCTGGCGGAGCGAGCCTGGCGCTACAGCACGGCGGCCTTCCTGGAACTCTCCCTGCCCGGCCCGACGGCCGCCGCACTGCTGCGCGGTGACGACCAGGACGTCCACGGCATCCCCGTCGTCCCGCCCGGTCCGCCGTCCTCCAGCGCCTCTACCTCTCGGCTGCGCAGCCAGGAAGAGTGGGGCCGGGTGACCACGTCGTGGCCGCGCACCGAGTGGACCATCAGCCGGGACAACAGCACGCCCCAGCCCGGCCGCGACCTCCTGGTCGGCGACGGCCCCTCCTTCCTGAACTTCGACCAGGCGCTCAGCGCCTTCCTCTACCAGCGCCCCTACGAGAGCACCGCAGACCGTGCGGACCTGTGGCGCATAGTCCTGCCGCAGCGTGCGGGCTGGCTGGAGCAGATCACCATCGGGCCCGACCTGCTGACGGCCGTCGTCGCCGGCGACGACCTGGACGGCGCGCAACTGGCGCTGAGCTGGGCGGCGGGCGACCAGCCCCAGCCCGTCAACGGTCCCGGCACCTACAGCTTCCCGCTGCCCCACGGACTCGCACACGACAGCCTGTTGATGCTCCGCCGCGAGGACCAGTGGCTGGACTGGCGCCACTTCCCGGCACCCACGTACGGGCGCGCCCGCGATGCCTCGGTCGTCTGGGAGCAGCCCGGTCCTGAGCTGGACATCCTCCTGGCGAACGGAGAGGGAACGTACCTGGAGTGCAAACGGGAGGTCCCGGAGGGCGACTCGCGGAAGAAGATGCTGAAGACCATCGCCGCTTTCGCATCGCGGGACGGCGGCACCGTGCTGATCGGCGTCCGGGACGACCTGCAGATCGTGGGCCTGCCCGAGAAGCCGGCCGTCGACAAACAGGAACTCGCAGTCGTCGGCATGATCCGGGACAGTGTGGAGCCGCCACCGCCGTACGAGTCTCGCGTGATCGACCACGACGGCAAGAAGGTCCTCGCCATCGAGGTCTCAGGCGGGGGGCAGATGTACGCCTACCGCGAGGGGCAACGCCAGGAGTTCTACGTCCGTGTCGGCCCGAACACAGTGCCCGCACGTCATCATGAGATCGCCGCTGGATTCCAGCAGGCTCCAACCGCCAGAGCCTTCTGAGACCTTCTGCCTCTACGCACTTGCACCACCTCTCGAACCCTCGTCGACGGCACGGTAGTTCGCACAAGGGGGACCCGGCCCAAGATCCCAGTGCCTACACGGGCGCCCGCGCGATACCGGGGCTCTGACCTGCAGAATCGTGCAGATGTTCGTGTAAGCGCTGGGGTGCCCGGTCGCTCACCCCGGGTAACGGAAGACCCCGGAGCGGCCAATACGCCCCGGGGTCCAGCGAGTCCAGCATCACGGCGCCGCCAGCGCCCCTACGACAGCACCGCGCGCGGCCGTCAGGCCGCCTGCTTCTCTGCCGCCCACAGCAGTCCGCAAGCGGCGCCGTGATCGTGTTCTCTCACCAGTCGTCGGGCGCGCTGCCCACCCACGCGATCGGCTGGCCCTCGCTGGTGCGGCCCCAGTGCGGTTCTTCCATCGAGGTCTCGTGGCCGTCGGGCAGGACGCAGATCCACCCCCAGGGCCGTGCTTGCCCCCGCAGATCTCGGCGAGCCCGTTCACGTCGCCCTCCGCCACGGCGTGGTCGTGGCGGTCCTGGAACGGCTGGAGGCGGGCTTCCAGCTCTAGGCCCAGCTCCGTCTCCGCCGTCTCCACCCGCGCCCGTGCCTCCTGCACCCCCGGGTCGGACAGCGCCACCGAGATGACGTCCTCCGCCTCCGCGAAGGCCCTGGTGCGCGCGTGCCGCCGCACGGCGTCCCGCACCCGCTGCACGGCGGCCTGCTGGCCGCTCGCGTTCATCACGCCGCTCCTTCCGTGGCTGCCCATTCCAGCCCGAGGTCGGCGAGTGCGGCGAGTTTGTCGGTGGTGAGCTTGGCTCGGCGGCTCTTGGTGTTGGAGAGGAACACCCCGAGCCGAACTTCGGAACCATCCGGCAGCACCTCTGTGTGGCCCCTGGGGACCTTCAACGACCCCTCCCGGTCCTTGTACTGGACCAGGGCCGCAACGCCCCTCTCGAAGGCGCTCACGGGCGTCGTGGCCGGCCCGGGGGGGCAACTCCGGCTCCGCTGCTACGGGCGCGGGCGGCGTGACGCCGATGGCCTCCAGCCGCTCGCGCTGCCCCTCCTTCAAGGCAGCCCACACCTTCGGCGTGCGCTGCCGCTCCAGCCACTTCCCCACGTCCATCCCGTGGACGGTGAACCCGGGCATCACCTCCGCCGGCCCTTCCTCGTCGCGCACCAGCTCGCGCAGCGCGGCGAAGTGCCGCTGCCAGTCCGCCGGCCACTCGGGGTTCCAGTCCTCGTCCACGGCCAGGAGCGCCGCCTCCCACTCCGGCCGCCCCTCAAGGGCACCGGGGCGACGGAGATTGGACAACCACTGCCCCACCGGCCGGTCCAGCACCGTGGCGGCCCGGGGCGCGCACAGCGTCCAGTGCTCCTCGTAATACACCCGGGCCGCCGCCAAGTTCTCCTGGAACCGCTCATCCGCGACGCTCCAGACCATGCCGAGCCGCTCCAACCGCTTGACCCGCTGGCCGGTCATCTGCCCGGCCGCATACGCCCGTCGCTGTTCCGCGTGATGCTCCTATGGATGTCAAGCGGCTTCAGTGAGGTCGCTTTGAGTGGTTTGCGGGTTGGTGTCGGTGGTCCGGATCGACCGCATCAGGACGCGGTAGACCTCGCGGGCAACATGTCGTTTCAGGCAGCGCATGATGTCCTTGGTCGCGAGTCCGTCGGCGGTACGCCGTGCGACGTAGGCGCGGGTGCGTTCGTCCCAGCGCATGCGGCACAGCACGATGGTGTGCAGGGCATGGTTGGCGGCGCGGTCGCCGCCGCGGTTGAGGCGGTGCCGGTCCCGGCGGCCGGACGAGGCTGGTATCGGTGCCACCCCGCACAGGTGGGCGAAGGCGGCCTCGGAGCGTAGCCGGTCAGGGTTGTCGCCGACGGTGGCCAGGAGCTGTCCGGCCACGTCCGTGCCTACGCCCTTGAGGGCCAGCAGGTCCGGGGCGGCCTGGGCGGTGAGGGTCTTCAGCTCGGCCTGCAGCTCGTCGGCCTCCTCGGTCAGCGCCAGGATGCGTTTGCCCAGGCGGCGCAGGGCGGCCTTGACCGCGTGGGCGGGGTCGGTGAGGTCGTCGCCAGGTCGGAGCCGGGCGCATGCCCTGGCCAGGGCGGCGGTCGACAGTCCGCGCAGCTGGGCGCGCAGGGCTTCAGGTGCGGTAACCAGCAGCTGCCGGGCCTGGTTGACAGCCTGAGTGCGGGACTTGACCGCCGATCGGCGCACCACCCGCAGCGCGCGGACCGCTTCCACGATGCCGTCCCGGGTCTTGGGAGTGCCGCTGGCCCGGCCGGAGGCCACCGCCTCGGCGGCGGCGTAGGCGTCGATCGGGTCGGACTTGCCCTTCATCCGGCGCGTCTTGCGGTCCGGGCGGTCGACCTCGATCACCGTCAGCCCGGCCCGGCCCAGGGTGCGGGCGAGCTCAGCGCCGTAGGCGCCGGTGCCCTCCACCCCGACCCGGGTGACGTGCCCAAACGAGCGCAGCCAGGCCAGCAGTTGCCGGTATCCGGCACCGGTGGCGGGGAACTCGCGGTCGGCCAGGTGGCGGCCGAGCCGATCGATCACGGCCGCGTGGTGGGTCTCGCCGTGCGTGTCCACACCCCCTGTGACTTCCAGGGCCTGGTCCGTCATGCTGGTCACTGCCGTCCTCTCGCTGATCCCGGTAGGCGGCACGCGCCGGTGAGGCTCGGAGGGGGGTTTGTTGGTGTACGGGGCGGTGGCTGGTCTGGGGTGTTGCGGGTTTATTGAGAGGTCGGCTGATCGGTTCCAGTGGGAAGGCCGGGGTGTGTGGGCTGGGGTTATGTGTTCTGTACTGAGGGCGGGTGGGTTCGTTGTGGGTAGCTCTAGCGTGTAAAGGCACGGTTGGTGTTTGTGCTGGTCAGAGCTGTTTGCGCTGGCGGGTGTGGTGGTTTAGCGGCCTCGGGGGCGGTGGTGGGTTTCGGCGAGGTGGTCGAGTCGTACCGCGTGGAGGGCAGCTTTGGTGATGCATTCGGTGCCGTCGCAGATGGCGGTGATGGCTGCTTGGCGGATCAGTCGGGTCAGGGATCCGATGCGGCCGGCGGTGCGCTGGTGGAGGTAGGGGGCGTGCCGGGGGAGGATGCCGGGTTTGTGCTGCTGGAGGTCGAGGTTGTTTTCGATGTCGGTGATGACGTCGCGGAACGGCTGGCGGGTGCCGTGGCGGGCGGGGAGAGGGCCGCAGTCGACGAGCGTGGCCCGGCCCGCGAGTTGGGCTCCTCTCACGCCGGTGAACAGGGGTGTGTCGGTGACGTTGATGCCGGCGTAGACGAACGTTGCGGGGAGGCGTTCGGTGAGGTCTTTCAAGAGGTCGGCGGTTTGGGCGCCGGTGGTGGTGCGGGGGTTGAGCCGGTGGATCTCGTCGATGAGGACGAGCTGAACACCTGCGGCGGCGTAGGTGTGGCAGACGGCGTCGGTGATCTGGGTCTGGGTCATGCGGGCGGTGACGGGGATACCGAGATAGCGGGCGAATTCGGTGACGAGGGTCTTTGCGGTCGCGCCGGGCGGGACCAGGACGTACGCGACGGGTACCACTGCGTGTGCTGATCCGGGCGGTGCGGGGTTTTTACGGGTGTGGGCGAGGTGGCAGGTTCGGCCGACGTTCAGGAGGGCGGTCGTTTTCCCGGCTGCGGCGGGTCCAGTGACGATCAGGGAGGGCCGTGCGGTTGTTTGCTGGTGGCGGCCGAGGATCATCAGGGTGCGGACCTGGGCGGCGAGCTGGCTGATGGCGGGGGTGCGAATGGTGACGAAGCTGGAGTGGTAGGCGAGGCGTTCTTCGATGCTGCGGGGTGGGTCGCCGGGCCTGGGCGGTGCGGGCGGGTCGGTGGTGGCGAAGCGGTGCCAGCCCTGCCAGGTGGTCAGGGGCCAGGACGGCTCGGCCCCGTCGTTGTCGTTGGCGCCCACTGGTGTGCCGCTCGCGCTTGGCGGGCTCGGGTTCACCATTTATCAGCTTCCTCGTAGGCGTCGTAGAGCCCGAATCCGGCGGCCGGGGCGGCGCTGAAGTTGTCGTCGGGCAGGTCGTCGAGGTCGTCGATGCTGTCGTCCTCGTCCTGCTGCGACGGGCTGTCGGCGGGTGCTTCGGTGTCGTGGTCCCCATTGCGGGCTGTGGGGAGCGGGACGTGAGCGGTGCGGGCCAGGAGGGCCTGTTCTGTTCTGGTGGCGTGGCCGCTGTGGACGCGGCGCATGAGCTGATCGAGGGCGTCGGCGAGGTCGGCTTCGTACTGTTGGGTGTCGCCGTGGTTGCCCTGCAGGGCCAGGGTTCTGATGTGCTGCCAGGTGCGTTCGTCGAACGGCCGGTGGACGTGGTCGCGATGGATCCACGGAATCTCGGTGAGCTCGTCGTCGGGCATGCGGACCCAGACCTGGCGCACGTCGTGGGGGTTGTAGTGGATCTCCCATTTCCCGTCTCGTCCGGCGGTGGGGGAGGGCTGGCCGCGGTAGGGGGCGAGGAGGTCCGCGTCGTAGGTGCGGTGGTGGATGCGGATACCTGCGGCGGTGATGGCCTGCCGGCGCACGGGCAGCAGTTCGAGGTAGTCGTGGCCGGTCAACGGGACGGGCACGTAGCCGGCGACGGCGACGAGGGCGGCCCACATCTGGTTCGGGGTGAGGGCCTTCTTGGGCATCATCGGGTGGCGCAGGCCTTCGTGGGGCCGGTAGTGGTAGTGCACCAGCCACTCATCAAGCAGGTCCTGCAGTTGGGGGACGCTGTAGCAGGCATCTTTCTCGGTGTCGGGGCCGCGGCGGGTGACGTCGGATCCGGTGTAGCCGGGCAGGTGCTGGCAGAACAGGGCGTTGATGGTGCCGAAGGCGCGCTCGACGATGCCCTTCGCGGTGGGGGCGTGAGGCGGGGCGGGCTGGACGCTGATGCCGAGGGTCTCACAGGCGGCGGTGAACGCCCGGGAGACGAAGACCTTGCCGCGGTCGACGACGATCGTCTCGGGCAGGACGACCGGCCTGGCCGCCGCGCCAGCCAGGCGCTCGTCCAGCGTGGCCAGCCGCTTGTGGGGGAGTGCGTGGGCGTGGTCCATGCGCAGGATGTCCGGCCAGGTGGGGCGGGCAGGGTGCGGGACGGCCATCTCCGCCAGCAGCAGGGCCGCGTCCACGGCCTTGGTCGTGCTCGGGCACAGCACGGCGGCCAGGATGGCGCGGGTGGCGACGTCGACGGCGATGGTCAGCTCGGGCCGTGCGAGGCGCCCGTCGTCGAAGAGGGCCAGGGCGTCCAGGCGGGTGGTGTCGATCTGGACCTGCTCGCCGGGACGCAGCGCGGTGGCGGGGGTGAAAGCCCGCCCCTCGAAGCTCGCGGGCATCTGCCGCACCGGGCCACTGGGAAGTTCGCCTGGGCGGGCGAGGGAGGTGACGAGCCGGTACAGCGTGGCCTGGGACGGCACAGGTACCGTGCCGGGGCCGTGCCGGTCCTTGAGGATCTGGTTGATCAGCGGGAACAGGCCGTTGATGGTGCCCGTGGAACGTCCGCGCCGGCGGCGCAGTGCCTCGCGGACGGCGGCGACGACCCGCTCGTCAGCACGCCCGGTGGGGCTGGAAGTGCGCGTGGTGCGGTGGTCCAGAAGCCCCCACAGGCCCTGTTTGCGGTAGGCCAGGCGCATGCGCTGCACCGTGGTGCGCGAGACGCGGCCGAACCCCAGGGCGGTCAGCTCCTCGGCCTTGGCCTGCTCCCGTTCGGCCAGCGTGTGCCGTGCGGGGTCGTACTGTGGCCGCACCACTCCACCGCTGCCGGGCCCGTCGGCAAGGCCGCATTCGACTTCTCTCACGTGCCGCTGCCAGGCCAGGGCCTTCTCCCGCGCCGCGGCGGGCGCGGTCTCGAACAGCCCCCACTGCGGGGCCGCCTGGGGCACCTCGGCCCCGATGACGCTGAAGCTGGGATCGGCGAACAGGTACCCGGCGAGCACAGCCTCACCGCCGCCGCCCGGGCCGAGGAGGTGGATCACTTGCCCGGACAGGGCGACCACCTGCCATTTCACGCCGCGGAAGCGGACATGCGCGCCGACCTTCACGACCGGCCGCACGTGGCGTCGCGTGCTCACCCGACACCTCCCGCCTTGCCCGGACCGTTCCAGTTCCCAGGGCCGACGAGGACGCGTTCGTGTAACGCCACCTCCAGGTCGGCCGTGAGCTGTCCGTGCCACAAGGCATGGAAGACGACGGGAAGAACCTCGATCAGGTCACCGACAGCTTCGGCACCCTCGATCAGAGGACGCGGCCGCGCGAACGCCTCCACAACCGCGGGCATCAGGCCAGGGCGACCGGCGTTGCGGGGGTGGCGGTAGCCGGCCAGCCACTTCAGATTGGCGGCCGGCACATCGTCGAGCGGCGCAAGGCGCCGGTAGGCCCAGCCGATCTCCTCACACGCCGCGCTCACCGCTTCGGCGGCCTTTACAGCGCGGTCGCCGCCGGCCTCCAGGTGGCTGGGGCAGTCGGCCAGCAGACCAGTCCCGTCGGCACGGCGGGCGAAGAGCTGCGGCACCCAGGAACGCACCTGCCCGCGGAGGTCACGCCACAGCAGCCGCACCGGCCGCCCTGCCAGGCCCGTCACTTCCGGGTCGCGGTCCAGGACCATCAACTGGGCGCGCATCGCGTTCGACCCTGCGGCCACATGCCGCCCGGTGGTCGCCGACCACCACTGGCCCGGTCCCCATCGCCGTCCCGGGATCACCGGGAACGCCGACACCGGCGGCAGCTCCTCGAACGCCACGGTCACGGCGGCATCCGTCCAACGCTGCTGCACCGCCTGCCCCACCGGGTCAAGGAACACCGCCTCGAACCCGCTGCCCTGGTCCACGGCCGCTCGCCCTGCCCGGCTTAGGGGCCGGGCTTCTCCTGTGCTGGTCACCCGCGCCAGCCAAGCCGCTCCTGTCGGCAGACACCGCCGTTTTCAGTATTCCTGCCACGAACGAGTGTCGTATCAGCTAACAGCTGACCCGCCCTTCGACGCATCGCTCTCAGCCGCCGTCTTCCTGCCTGTCTGCCGTCAGCATCTCCCTGAGCATCTCAACGGGCATGTCCACCCACTGGGCCACCTCCTCCAATGGCACCCCGCCGTTCACCGCTGCCACCGCGGTCCGCTTCCAGGCCGCTTCGATCAGACCGGCACTGTGACCGAGCCCGCGCAGCAGCCGTCGGGCGACGTCGGCGGTCGCACCGGTCTGCACCCCGCGCAGCTGCAACAACTCTTCCTCGGCGCAGTCGATAGCGCTGGTGATGAGCCGGCGCTGCTCGGCGGGTACCGCAGCCCGCCACATCGTCCCCGAACCGGGCGCTCTCTTCTCCTTGCCCAGCACTCGCAGCTGCCCGGCCATGGTCGCGGCCTGGTGCTCCTGCCGCAGCCACCACGGGTCGTTGTCGTACCCGGGCGGCCCGCCGGCGCCGCGGCGAAGGCGGATGACACTGCCCATCCACGCGATCAGCGGCCCGCCGTGATCAGTCGCCGCCAGCGGCCCCAGCCATCCCCGACCCAGTCGCTCACCGAGCTTGCGGCAGAACAGCCCATCGGCGGGCAGCGCCCGCGGCCGCCCGGCACCGCTGTCGGCCCACACCAGCTCGGCCATGCCCGGATCCAGCAGTGCGTCGGCGACCGTCACCACCTCCGGGAAGACGACCGCGTCCCGCCCCACGATCCGCCACCGCTCCAGATCACCACCTGCATCCCCACCCGCGACCTGATGCAGGCGCCGCGGCCAGATCGTCTCCCTCTCCCAGCCGTAAGCCTGCTCCCACCACCGGGCCACCACCGCCCGCGCCAGCGCGAACACCCGCTCAGGCCCGGCCCCGGCCCGCACCGCCCGCCGCGCCACCCCCGCCCACCGCCGCTGCGCCGCCACCACCTCCGGCAGGCCCCGCAGACCGAGGTGCTCCAGCGGCTGGTTGGCGTCCGCATCCAGCAGCCACCGCCCATGCCGCCCGCACACCCGCTCCCACTGCGGCGCATACCGCACCACCCGCACGGCCGCCCCCGAACGCCGGGCCGTACACAGCCGACAGCCGAACGCCACCGGACCGGCCACCGCACCACCGGTCCGCCACAGCCCCACCGGATCATCATTCTCGGCGCGCAGCCGTGCGTCCCCCTTTCCCCAGGACGGCAACGCCCGCGCCAGCACGTCCTCCTCCACGCCGGACATGCCTGCCAGGAGCTGGCGTCCGGCCTCGTTCAGCAGCACCTCGGCGTCAGCCCGCGCGCCCCCGCCCTCGTGCCCAGGCGGGTAGTTGCGCCACTTCCAACAGGCCCGCAACACCTTCTCTTCCATCCCGTAGCGGCCCGCGATGCGGCAGATCAGCGACGAGGTCGTCTCTTCCTGCAGAGGAGCGGTCTGTAGGAAGCCAGGGTGATGGGTCACCGGTCCACAGTCTCGTGTTCGCCGACCTCGGCGGACGCTTTCGCAACGGATACCCAGCGGATCAAACAACCGAATCCGCGCGTGACGGCTGTGGAGAGCCGTTCGGCACACATATGAGCCATCGATCCGTACGCCCCGCGGAGCGCAGCCACCCCAGCCGCCCGACTCTGAAATCCCGGGGACTGGGAGGTTTGCGTGCTGCGCGCTAGCCTCCCGGCATGGATCCTCGTGGGCCCTTCCACCCGGGCGATGGCCGTCAGCGCTACGCAGGCCCTGCTGTCGTTGTCATGCCTGACGGTCGCGAAGTCGCGGTCACCGCGTCCCTCGTTCTGCGCTACGACCCGCCCCGGAGCGACAACCGGGAGTCGGACCGGGACAGCACCTGGGCCGGCAGCATCACACTGGCAGACCCGGGAAGCCGCGTTGACCTCTTCGACGCGGACCCGGGAGTGCTCCGCCTGCCCGATGGGCGAGAGAGCGAGTTCATGGCGACAAGCGGCCACGCTGAAGTCGGCGTTGCTGGGCTTGGTCCAGCGCCCTTCGCCTTGCAGTGAAGTCTGTTCCCCACAGACGCGGAGGGCCGCAGAGCGTGCAACACCGGGGTGCACCAGAGTCCGTTCACCCCTGACCTGCCAGAACATCGGCCGAACCATGACCACGGCACCGGACTCTGGGTCTCCAAGAGGCCCGGGGTCCGGTCACGGCGCTAGCAGCCGTCAGGGGGTGTCCGGGGCAGCCTGGGGGATAGTCACCGGCTTCGCCCAGTCCATGCCCAGCTTTGCGAGGGCGGCGAGCTGGTCGGCGTCCAGCCGGTCTCTCCTGGATTTCGTGTTCGAAATCCATACGCCCAGCTTGACGGTCATCGGCTCCGCCTCGCCGTCGGCCTCGATCTCCACGACCGCGCCGCGCGGGACGGGCCGCTGCCCCTCTTTCTCCACCCACACCTCCAGGGCGGCCAGGCCCCGCTGGAACGCCGCCTTTGCCTTGCTCCCCGGCTTCTTGGGGCCCTTGAGGGCGGCGGCCAGCGCTGGACGGAGCTCTGCCAGGGCGGCGGCTGTCACGGGGAGGGTGGCGCCCCGTACGCCTAGCGCCTCCAGGCGGTCGCGCTGTTCGGGCAGGAGCTGCGCCCAGGTGCCCGGTTCCTGCTGCCTCCACCTCCACGTCCCGATGTCATCGCCGTCGAAGACCACGCCCGGCGCGATGTAGGGCAGGACACCGTCGGCGTCGACCAGGTCGGCGAGCACCCGGTAGTGCCGCTGCCAGCTCAGCGGCCAGGAGCAGTTCCAGTCGGGGTCGATTTCTGTGAGCTGCGCCGCGCGTTCCGCCGCGCGTGCCGGGTTCTTCCCGAGTCCGCCCTTCCTGCGGAGGTTGGCCATGTGCTGTCCGATGGGCACCATCGCCTCGCCCTCGCCCCACACGGCGTCCTGCCGGGGCGCGAGGTGCCCGGTCGCCCGCCGGTAGGCGCGGAGCGCGGCGAGCTTGGCCTCCCATGCCTCCTCGCCGGGCTCCCAGAGCATCCCGGCTTCCGGCGCGTCGAGCAGGGTCTTGCGCCGGTCCTCCAGTTCCCCGGCCCGCAGGGCCTTGCGCTGCTGGTGGACCCACCGCCCGAGGGGGAAGTCCTTGGTGACGCCGACCTCGACCTCGGTGTCGTAGGGGACGGCGTAGACGCCGATGATCCCGTTCTCCTTCCGCCACCGGATGAGGGCCTGGTAGCCCTCCAGCCACACCAGCGACTCCGGCCGGTAGACCCGGGTCCGCAGGAATGCCGCGATCGTTGCCGCGTCACGCGGGGAGGAGAAGTGCAGGAGGGCCGACTCGGCGGCGGCGTCGGTGTCGTCGTGCTCCTGGTCGTCGCCGTCACTCGCGCCGCCGGTTCCGACGATCTGCCCGTTCTCGTCGCGCCGGACGTGGATCTTGCGCTTGCCGCTGGTGAGGGCGCGGGAGGCGAGCTGCTCGACCAGGCGCTCGTCGTGGCTGCGCAGGCCCTGGAGGACGGCGACGAGCGGCTTGAAGCTGGCGGAGGCGACCATGTCGGTGGGGTCCTCGCCGGGCTCCAGGAAGATGGGCACGAGGATGCGGGCGATCTTCGTGCTGCCGTCCTTGTTGAGGCGGAGCGCGCGGCCGATGTTCTGGACGATCTCGACCTGGGAGCCGCGGGTGTCCGCGAAGCAGATCGAGTCGACTCCCCGCTCGCCGGTGATGTCGACGCCTTCCCCGAGGACGCGAACGCTGGCGAGGAAGGCGCGGTGCACCCGGCGTCCGGCCGCGTCGATCCCGTTCGCGAACTGACGGAGCGCTTCTCGGCGTTCGGCGACGGTGTGGTCTCCGCACAGCCACGCCGACCAGACGCGGTCCGGCGGGACGTGGCGTCCGGCCTCCAGCTCGTAGAACTCCGCGTCGATCGACGACTTCGGCAGCTTGTCCGCAGCGGCCAGATCGTCCCCCGTGGCGTCGTTGACGTACAGCTCGGCGGCCGTCTCCGGGAGCTTGTCCGCGAACGCGGCGGCTTCCTCGACCTTCTGGTGGAAGGTCATGACCGTGCGCAGGCTGTACGCGGCGGCGTGCTCCAGGAGCGCGGTCTGCAGGAGCGCCAGGCGCCGGCCCCGCTGCGCTTCCTCGGACTCGCCCAGGACGGGGGAGGGGTCGCGAATCTCCAGGACGTCGATCTCGAAGCCTGCGAGGACCTCCCTTTCGATCGCCTCCGAGAGCCCCAGCTCAGCGCCGGGAAGCCAGGCGCCGAACGTTCCGTCCGGGTCGTCGGCCATCGAGGCGATCTCCGCCTCCTGGCCGCCGGTGCCCTTCTGCGGGCGGGCCGCGGCGAGGATGCGCGGGGTCGCGGTGAGGTAGAGGCGGAAGTCGGCGGGGATCCGCTGGTTGTCGTGGATCGCCGCCCACGGACGGCCGAGATCACCAGCGGTTCCATGGGCCTCATCCACGATGGCGAGGTGGAAGCCGTCCATGCGCTGGCCGTAGAGCCGCTCCCCGCCCGCCAGAGCGGCCTCCAGCGGCCCGCGGACCTTCCGCTGACCCGCAGGTGCGTCGATGTCCTCGCGGTCCACGAGAGAGGCGTACGTGGCGAACACGACCACGGGCCCGGACCCGGCCCACAGGGCGAGCTGGATCGGATTCGTGGTGGTCCGCACGCCCAGCGCGTTCAGCACCGAGTCGTTCTCCAGCGAGCACACCGCGACCATCGGGGCCCGATGGCCGACCAGACGCCATGCCTGGGCGGTCTGCGCGAGCAGGTCCAGGGTCGGCACGGTGACGAGGATCCGGCCGTCCGCGAAGCTCTCCAGCGCGCACGCGGCGGCCATGATCGTCTTGCCTGACCCGGTCGCTGACACGATCGTGCCCCGGGCACCCTGCGGCGGCACGGATGACCTTGCAGGGAACCCCACCCACTTCCTAAACGCGGCCCGCTGATTGATCTGGTGTTCCTTGAGCTGAATCGCTGACATTCTGTGTCTCCCCGAGCGCTGAATTCGTGTGGTCTTTTAGAAGGCCGCGTGCGGAATGCAGGCCGCGCCCAAGTCGTTCCAGATCGACGCATCCGCCTTGTGCCAGCCGCCCGGCTTTCCGTCCTTGAACGGCGGCTTGTCATCCGGGTCGTAGTCCCCGGC
>NZ_CP199709.1:0-49192 GCF_052606915.1 Streptomyces sp. LE64
CTCCAAGGCCACCGGTCAGCCGGCGCCCACCGAGCCCGAGGATGACGACGCGCCCCTGGCGACCGTCCGGCAGCTCCACGCCTCGTAACCCACCCGTTCGCACGGCGGCGCTGCACCTCACGGTGCGGCGCCGCTTCTGCGTGTGCGCAGGGCGATACATCGTTCCCCTGCGCGGGAAACCAGCAAGTCGGCGGCCCCTCCCCGAGCGGGAGTTTGTCCCCGTGGGGGTGGCCAAAGGGGCTGAGTTTGTCCACGCAGAGGTGGAACAACGTTCCCCTGGAGGGGAAAACCGCAGGTGAAGGCCCGTCCGCGTGGTGTCGGCGGCAACACCACCGCTGCGGACTGCGCCAGCTCACGGGACCGCTGCAGAGTCCCGTGAACATCGTTCCCCTGGAGGGGAAACCGGGCTTCAGGTCGGGGAGCGGCACCTCGTCCCGCGCGCGGGACGCGTATGTCAGCTACGCGCACACGGTTCCCGCGGGCGGGAAACGCGCAGGTCACAGCCCCGCGAAAAGAATCATGAGCGGACCCCCTTGCACCCTCCCGCTGTATTAAGTTCAATACATGTATTGAGTTTCATACAGGGGAGGAACCCACCGTGTTAGTCACCCTCGTCACCGCCGCCCTCGCCATCGTCGGCACCCTGCTCGGCTCGATCGTCAGCGGCCGCTTCCAGGAGCGCGCCGCCGAACGGTCCGTCCGCGTCAGCCACGGCGAGGCGATCCGCCGCGACCGCCTGGAGGCCGTCACCGCCCTCGCCTGCGCCGTCAGCGACCACCGCCGGGCGATGTGGATGCGCGGCGACGCCGTTCTCAAGCAGGCCGGCCCCGAGCGGATCGAGGCCCTGCGCGGCGAGAGCCACATGACCCGGTCCGCCGTCACCCGGCCGCTGGTCGCGCTGCGGGTGCTCATCGAGGACCAGGCGGTGCGCGCCGCGGCCGACGAGATGGTCACGCTGACGTACGCGCTGCGCGACGCCTACGCCACCACCGAGGCCCTGACCGCCGCCCGTGAGGCCGCGAAGGACGCCCACGACCGGTTCGTCGACGTCGCCGCCGGCTACCTCAGCCGGACCGCCTGAACCCCCGCCACCGAGACAGGAGCCCGTCATGGAGCGCACGTCCACGGAGATCGTGAAGGCCGCCGACATCACCGCCATCGAGACCAGCGCCGACCGGGGCGCCGTCGACAGCGAGCTCGCGTACCTGGCCCCGGCGGCGGCCGCCGCGCTCGGGCTGCTCGCCGACGCCATCAAGCGGGGCACCGCCGACCGCGAGAGCGTCGTCCAGGCCCTGAAGGAGGCCGCCGTCCACGAGCGGTTCGCCGACGTCCTGGCGGCCGCCTCCGAGAACGTGATGGACGAGACCGAGGACCCGTACGACTTCGACGCCCGCCTGGACGCCGACAACCTCTCCGGCGCGGCCTCCGAGGTCCGCAACCTCTTCCGCTGGCTGTAGACCACCCGCCCGCCGAACGATCCACCCGAGGAAGGAGACCGCGGTGAGCACCGATCCCGCGCACCCCGACCACCAGGAGCAGCTCCTGGTTCCGCTCGCCGCCGAGGACGTCGCCGCGCTCGGCAACGACGGCGAGCAGCTGGCCGCGCTGTTCGCCACCGCGCTGCACGGCCTGGCGCTGCTGCGTACGGGCCGTGCGAGCGCCGCGGAGCTCGCGGCCGCCATCGAGGGCACCACCGGGCTCCTGGAGCGCCTGGAGGCCGTGCGGGACGCCTCGCTGCGCCTCCCGGCGGCCAAGGGCGTCTCGCACGGCGACCTGGCGAAGGCGATGCACCTGGAGAGCCGGGCGACCGCGCAGTCCCGCCGTCGCACCCTGCTGAAGAAGCCGGTGAGCGACCTGGAGCGATGGGCCACCGGCACCGCTGACTGACCGGATGCAGCGGGGCCGTGCAGCAGACGAACGACCGTTTGCTACACGGCCCCGCTGCTCTGTGCAGCACGGCCTGCTACCCGAGCAGCACCCTTGCGGCGCCTGGGGCCGGCCTTCGAATGTCATCACTCTCCGGCACCCGGATCACCGACAGCAGCACCTCGTACAGCAGACACAGCAGCGCCCCGGACCCGAGCGGGTCCGGGGCGCTGCTGCTGTGATCAGGCTTCGACGTACGCGACGATCGTGATGGTCCTCAAGGCGGTGACGTAGTAGATCACGCGGACGCCGTCGACCTCGTCCGCGTAGTCGCGCAGCAGGGTGCCGGGCACCTCGGTGCCGAGCTCCGGGTTGACGCTGATGGCGACGATCGCGCGGTCCAGGCGGTGCGTCTCGGACGCGGTGAGCTTGCCGAGCTGGGTGAGCGCGGGCTCCACCATGACGACCTGGGAGCGGCGCGCGCCGTGCTCAGGCGACACGGGGCTGCTCGTCGGCGAGGCGGGCGAGGTGGGCGTCGCGGGCGGTCTCCCACGGCACGCCGGACTCGGGCGCCGGGTAGCCGTTGGCGGCGATGTCCTCCAGGACCGAGGCGAGGATGTCGACCTTCGCGCGCTGGTCGGCGGCGTACGCGCGGACCGATTCGGCGGCGTGCTCATCGAGGGGCTGACGGGCGGGCGCGGGGGCCGGCTGCTGGCTCATCCGGGGCTCCTGGGCTTCTGTCTGGCGTGTGTCACCACGGTATCGCCGGGGCGTGCCACCGGACCCCGGTACGGGCGAACCGGACCGGCAAGGGCTTTGCGGGGCGCAGGGCCGGCGCTTCCGGCTCGGTGCCGTCCGACACGGAACGTGATCACCGGCCGGTGGGGTGTCACGCTGTCGTGCCTGTCACGTGGAAACGGCCCGGAGGGGGGTTTCCGGGCCGTTTCCACGCCTGTATGTCCGAATTGATGGGCTTTCACGCGTGAGCTGTCACGCGGTCTTCCGGCAACGTGACAGGGGGCGTGACAGGCAGCGTGACAACCGACTATCACCCTCGGTGAGCGTGGCAATCGGTTGTCAGGTCTGCAACGGGGGCCAGACGTGCGGGCCGGTGCACTGCCCGCAGGCGGCGCAGCCGGCGCACTCCAGGCAGAACTGGCGCGGGACGCGCGGGCACTCGCAGATCGGGTTGTAGTCCGGGTCGTCGTCGCCGGGGTAGAGCGTCTCGCCGAAGGGCGGCTCGGTCCAGGCGATGACCGAGCCGTCGGCGAGCAGGTCCTCGTAGTGGTGGCCGATCTCGCTGTGCTCACTCCAGGTGGCCACCACCACCTCGTCCGCCGCGCTCACGCCGTACCGCCCTTCACCGCGGCCGCGGTCTCCAGCCACGCGGCGAGTGCGGTCGTGGCGTCCGGGTCGGCCTGGGCGAGACGGCCGACGAACTCGAGGCCGCCGTCGACCGGCGCGCCGGTGCGGGCGAGGGCGGCGAGCAGCGCGGCACGGGCGCGGACCGGGACGGGCAGCAGGCTGACGGCGGCGGCGCGGGCGGCCGGGTCGGCGTAGTGGCCGGACTGGTCGGCGAGGGCACGGGCGAGCCAGTCGTCGACCTTCGCGGCCCGGTAGTCGCCGTTCTCGTCCAGGAGCTCGCGGGCGGCTTCGTCCCCGGCCTGGGTCGGCACGCTCCGGTCGAGGCGGCCAGCCCCGCCGAGCCGGGCGAGCTCTTCCGCCCGGTCGGCTACCCGCTGCTGCTCCTGGCGGCGCTGCTGCTCGGCTTCCTCGCGGCGGCGCTCTTCGGCGAGCTCCTCCTGGACGACGACGTCGGCGTCCGGGTCGTACGGGCCGCCGGTCGCGGCGAGCAGCTGCACGACGCGCTGCCACTCCGCGAGCTCCGCAGCACGGCGGCCGCCGTCGTCGGCCGCGGCTTCGTCGCGGCGGTCCAGGTGCGCGTGCAGCTCCGCCTCTTCGAGCGCCGCCACCGCCTCGCTGTGCGTCATGCCCCGCGCGCGGCGCCGCACCGAGGACCGGCCGACCTTCGCGTAGTCGATCGGCGTGCGCGGGGCGCCGGCGCGGCCGCGGGCCTCGGGGACACGGCGCGGCCGCCACCCGTCGGACGTGTTCATCAGGACTCGCTTTCAGCTCGGATAAGGAAATGAGGGACCGGCCGGGAACGCGGATCGGTGGGCCGGTCACACAGGTCTACCGCACGCCCGAATTCCGCGCTGCTAAAACTTGATGTTCAACCATTCCACGTCCGCGAATTTCACCTCCAGGCCCGCACGGCCGCCGCCACCTTGACGGAAATAGGCGTCCGCAATGGCCTCCGCGACCGCGTCATGCAGATCGCTCTCCGTCGCACCCTCCTCCTGCGCGGCGATGATGGCGGCCGCGTGGGAGGGGCTGACGGCGACCTGGATGTCCCGGACCCGGCCCGCGTCGGAGGTGCCCTCCGGGCCGAGTCCGAAGTACGCCCGGCAGGAGATGACCAGCCCGCCCGATGACGCCGCGCGCTGCCTGGCCTGCGCCCTGACCTGCGGTTGCCACTCCGACTCGGTCTCCTGCACCAGCGCGGCCTGGAGGCGCTTGTTCGGCTTGGTGGACGCACCCGAGAGGTAGCGCTGCACCGTCTTGCGGGAGACGCCCAGCCGCTCCGCCAGGCTCTTGGTGGAGCCCTTCTCCCGCGTGCGAAGGAATTTCATCTGCGCTCGCGCGGATTTCGGCGCGGGCCGGGTGAACAGGGCACGCTCCGCACGGGCGAAGCCGTCCAGGATCTTGGCGCGGGTCCGAGCCGCGCGCTGTATGTCGTCAGCAGTCATGTGCCCATCAGGCCCGGTCGGGCCTGTGGAAAGAGTCCGACGACGACAGGGCACTCCTGCTGCCGGACTCCACCCCTGCGGGTGACGCGCCCTGGTGGACGCCGTCGCCGGGCCGCTACGTTCCCCTGGACTTGATGATCGAGGGGGAGGGCCAAGGGATGAGCGAGCGCGGCGCGTTACGGGGTCTGCGGGTCTTGATGTGGGTGGTGATCGCCGTCGAGGTGCCGGTGTACCTGGTGTGGCTGGTCCAGGTCGGCTACCTGACCGGGCAGGAGCTGCCCCGCGGCGACGTCGCCCGGTGGGCGCCGCCCGTGCTGCTGCCCCCGGCGGCCGTGCTGTTCTGCGTGATGGCGGGCTGGACGTGGTGGCTGAGCGTGGTGGCCGGCACCCGGTCGTCGCTGCGGGAGAGGTGGATCGTCGTCTCGCTGGTGTTCGTCGCCGCCTTCTCGGTGTTCTGCGGAGTGGCCTCCGTCGATGACCCGTCGGTGTCGGTGGGCCTGCTGAGCGCCGCCGTGACCGGGCTCGGCATGACCGGGCTGTTCTTCATCCCGGCCGCCGCCTCCCGCCAGCTGCCCGACGTCATCCGCCGGCGCTCCCGTCGTACAGCGGCCGCGCCCGGCGAGGCGGACCCGGGTCCCCAGTAGGTCGGCCGTCCGATTGCCCGGGGAGCGGTGCGGCGGGCATGCTGCGCGTTCCGCGAGGAGAAGGGGAGAGCGTGTCCGAAGACGACGACACCACGGCGGCGGAAGCGTCGCTCAGGAGGGCCGTGGAGCAGCTGTGCGGCGACGGGGCGGGCGACGGCAGCGAGGCCGCCCAGGAGGCCGTCCAGGCGCTTGCTGACGGCTCTGGGAAGGCATGGACGCCCGAGCAGGAGACGCAGATCAGGGCCATGGTGGACCAGATCGGCAAGCTGCGGGATCTGAACCGGCCGGGCGGGGGCTGGTGGCGTCGGCGGCGGGAGTGGCGGGCCCGGGAGCGGTTGGTCGACATGATGGAGGCCGGCGGCCCGGAGCTGCTGAACGAGGCGGAACTGCGCACCTGGAAGAGCCACGCGATGGTGGAGCTGCTGCTGAGGTTCATGGACACCGCGATGAAGCAGCACGACACGGTGGAGACGCTCGCCCGGATCGAGGCGCTGCACGCCGTGACGTACGAGGAGTACCAGCGGGCCCGGAAGAAGCTCGCCGAAGAGAAGACCGCCGCCGGCTGATCCGGCGGCGGCATACGGCAGGGGCCCCGGACCGGCGCGCGGTTCGGGGCCCCTGCCGTGGGCGGGTGATCACAGCTCGATTTCGAGCCTCTCCACGTCGGTGAACTCCACGCCCAGGCCGTGGGCCCTGCTGTTGTTGGCGCGGAAGTACATCCGGGCCAGGCCGTCGGCGGCGATCTGCCGGAGCTGGTCCTCGCTCTGGCCCTGCTCCCGTGCGCTGAACAGCTTGTCGGCGTACTCGGGCGGCAGGGCCTGGGTGATGTCCCGGATCCGGGCGTCGTCTGTCGTACCCCCGGCGGCTTCGAAGCCGAAGCGGGCGCGGGTGGAGACGACCAGCCCGCCCGTGGACGCTGCCTTCTTCCTCGCCTTCGCGCGGATCTGCGGCTGCCACCTCTTCTTCACCTCGCGCTCCAGGCGGCCGCGCAGGTCCTGGCGGGGCCGCTTGAGCTTGCCCGAGACGTACCGCTCCACCGTGCGCTGGGAGATCCCGAGCGCCTGGGCGGCGGCCTTGGTGCCCTTGAGCTGCTTGACCAGGTACTTCATCTGCGCCTGGGCGCTCTGCGGGATGCGGCGGGTGAACGCCCCCTCCAGCGCGCGGTCCAGGCTGTCCCCGAGCGAGTCCACCACGACCTACTCCCCTTCTCCGGCGCTCTGGTCGGTCTTGATCAGGTTGGAGATGTTGAAGACGCCGCCGCGCTCCTCGAACTGCGCTTCCGCCCACAGGACGGTCTGGGTGCCCTGGTGCTTGACCATCCCGGGCGAGACCCCGAGCCGGAACGCGCCGGGCGCCGGCTTGCCCTCGGGCGTGTACGGCAGGACGTCCAGCGGCGACGGGCCGGGCGAGGGGTAGACGATCGCGTCGGTGCCGATCGCGACCGGGTAGAGGTCGGCGGCGGCCGCCGTCTTCATCAGCTTGCGGTGCAGGCCGGTGCGCTGGTTCGCGAGCACGGCGGCCCGGATGTCGGGGCGCCACGTCCACCGGTCCAGCGCCGGGTACGGCTCGTAGTACGGCACCTGGCCCCGGGAGCGCTGGCGCAGCTTGCCGATCGCGCCCTTCGCCGTCGCCTTGATCGCGGTCTCCAGCAGCGCCATCGTCGGGTCGACCTGCTTACGCCGCGCCATCGCCTCGAGGAACTCCTCGCCCTGGAGGTCGGTGGTGACGCCCATGTCGGCCATCGTGTCCACGTACGCGTCGCGCAGCCGCTTGTACCAGGAGTCGAGGTAACGGCCGGTCTGGGTGCGCACGTACGCCTCGATCGGCGCGACGTCGAACCCGAGCTCCACCGCGTAGGCGACGGTGGGCGTGGCGTACCAGGCCGGGCCCTCGGGGTGGTCGCCCTTCGGCGTGAACGGGCTCGGGAGCCGGGAGCCGTCGACCGTGCGGCCGTTGACCCGGACGCGGGACAGGTCCACGTGGCTCAGGTCGACCAGCCACGAGCCGGGCAGCGACGGGTCGAACTGCGGGTTGCCGGTCAGGTGGGTCGGCCCGTTCAGCCCGACCGTGAGCCCGTTCGCGGCCGCGGCGAACGACATGTTGATGTCGACGACGACCAGGTACGGGTTGGCGCACTCCTCATCGGTCAGCGGCCGGCACCAGTCGTACGGCTCCTCCATCAGCATCTCTGCCGGGGTGCGGATGTGGTGCCGGGCGAAGCCCGCGTCCTTCAGGATCGGGTGCTCGTCCGGCACCTCGCATGGCACGACGTCGTACTTGGCGGTGATCGCGTCGTCGTTGAACGCGGGCTTGAACTCCCCGGTGGCCTCGTCCTTCTGCGCGCGGGTCGGCGGGCGCAGCGCGGTCATCAGCTCCAGGCCGGTCGTCGCGGTGGAGCCGCGCGGTGTGATGACCCGGGCCGCGTACAGACCGAGGTACTGGACGAGTTCGGCCGGGTGCATCGTCGGCAGCTGCGGGTCGTCCTTCTTGTCCCACTCGCGGGCGTCCAGCGCGTTCCACGGCAGGATGCACAGCTGGACGCAGCGGCGCCGGGAGCCTTCGGGGTCGCGGTAGATCCGTGCCCACGGGCCGAAGCCGCGCTGGCTCATCTTGAGCCCGGCCCGGTCGATCTGCTTGACCACCTTGTGGCCGGCCGGGATGCGGCCCGCGTGCCGCTCCTCCTCCGACAGGGCGACCGGCAGGCCGAAGCGCTCCAGCGCGGACGCGGTGAGGACGAGGATCGGGTCGGCGTCGCGGCCGTTGCGGTGCAGGCGGGCCTGCCCGAGCTTTGCCTCCGCGAGGGTCCAGTCGACCAGCGCGGGGATCGTCTTGGCGGGCACGTCCAGGACCAGGCCGCCGATGCAGTACGCGGAGACCTGCCCGTCGGCGTCGGCGTCGATGACCGCGAGCGGGCCGTTCTCGAAGCGCGGGTCGACGGCGGCCGCCGACGCCGTGGTCTTCTTCGCCACCGCCTTCTTCGCACCCGGGCGCCGCGACGATGCGGCGGGCTTCACGGCGGGCGCCGGGCGTACGGCAGCAGCCGGGGCCGGCGCTTCGGCCGCCGGGGCGGGAACGGGCGCGGGGCCGGTGAACGCCTCGGGGACCACCGGCGCCGGGGTGGCGGGCGCGTCGGCGGCCGGGGCGGGGAAGCGGGCGGCGAGGCCCTCCAGGAGCCGGGCGTACGCGGCGCGCTTCGGCGGCCGCGGCTCGGTCTTGCCGGTCTCCCAGTTCCCCACCGCCTCCCGGCGGGCGTCCAGCGCCGTGGCGATCTGCGCCTGGCTCAGGCCCGCCGCCTCACGCAGACGCTTGCGCTCCGCGGGGACCGGCAGGTCGTCCTGCGCGACTTGCTCCAGCAGCGCATCAACGGCGCTGAACAGCTCGTTCTCAGTGGACACAGAGGTCACCTCCAATAGACATCATAGCGGATCGCGCAGTGATTCGCGCATTCAATCGCGCATGAATCGCTCTATGGATGATACTGCAACACGCGGGCGGGCAAGCAGTGCAACGGCGGTTCTTGCAGGTCAGGGCTGCAACACGGGGTGTGTTGCAGTTTTCTGTTGCAGCGTGCGTTGCACTCTCGCCGGTCATGCCGTGTTCTCCAGGCGCTGCGGCGTTGCCATCGGGCGGCCGGCCTTCTCGGCGCGGGCCCGGCGCAGCGCGGCCGCGCGGGTCACCTCAGCCTGGCGGCGCCGCTCGGACCGGGTGGCGTCGAACGGGGTCGGCGCATCGTCTTCCACCACGACCTCGGTCTCGGGGAACGCGCGGCGGGACAGCTCGCGCATCGCGGAGGTCTGCCGCTCCACCGCCTCCGCGATGCCCGGGTCCACCCGGCGCGGCGGCGCGACCTCCTGGTGCGCGGCGAGCGCGCGGCGGTAGCCCTCGCACGCCGTCTCCCGGGTCCTGACCGGACCGGTGGGTGCGGCCGGGGCCGGGTCTGCCGGGACGACATCGGCCGGGCCTGGGACGGGCGCGGCGCCGGGCGGCAGGATCCGCAGGGCGCGCACGACGGTGCGGCCCGCCGCCTTGTTGGCGGCCGCGATGACGCGGGTCTGCTCCAGGCGGGCCTTCGTCGCCCAGGCCGAAGACTCCGGGCACACGGTGAGCCGGCCGGAGTCCGCGTCGTACGCCACGGCGGCGACGTGCCCGGCGAGCTCGGGGGCGATGGCCGCCCACCGCTCCCGCAGGGAAGCGCCGGCGGCCGGGAGCTCCCAGGCCCGCTCGGTGACCAGCGCGCCGATCGCCGCGCCCAGGCCCATCGGCTCGCGCCCGTCACGCCGCACCGTGGTGACGGCCCGCGGCCTCTGCTTCGCCTTCTGGCCGCCGCCGTTCTTGCGGGCCGCCTCCATCGCGGCCCGCAGCGCGACCCGGGCCAGGTCGACGCCGGACGTCTCGCCGCCGCTCACGCCTGCCCCCAGGTGGTGTAGCCGAGGTCCAGGTGCCCGAGGCCGGACAGGCGCTGCACCTGGGCGACGAACGCCCGGGTGAACAGGCGCTGCGCCGACAGCTCGCCGTACCGGTCGATGTGGTCGAAGACGAGCTGGTGGTCGGCAGCGGCGCGGTTGCGCCAGTCCAGCACCTGCTCGCGGGTCAGGTCCTCGAGGACGAGCTCCTGGTCGTCGTCGATGTCGGCGAACTCCGGCTCCGCAGCAGGCACGATGACGGCGGCCGGGCGCGGCGCGGGCATCGCGACCGGAGCCACCGGCACGGCCGGGACGTCGTCGGCCGGCTGCGCGGCCGCGGCTTCGGCGCGGTGGGCCTTGGCGGCGGCCTGACGGGCGCGGACCTGCTCCCACTCGTGCTCGCGGGCCCACCCCTGGGCGGTCACCCGCTCGTGCAGCTGCCGGTCGGCGGCCGCGCGGCGCTCGTCCTCGGAGGCCCCGGGCATCGCGGCGTCCACGGCGGCCGCGACCGCGTGACGCTGGGCGCGGCGGTCGGCCTGCCGGTCCTCGCAGCGCGGGCAGTCCCGGCCGGAGTCGAGCAGCACCCGGTCGTCGCACCGGGCATCGCCGCACTGCTGACGCTGGGGCAGGCCCCGGGCCAGCAGCCAACCCACCGGGTCGGCGATCGGGCCACCGCTGCGCAGCTGCTCGTCCAGGCGCCGCACGAGCCGGTCGGCGAGCACCTGGGAGGCGTCCGTACGGCCCGCGAAGCCCTCCACCCGCTTGAGCTCACGGCGGGCGGCGGCCTCCACCCGGCGGCGGGCAGCCGCACGGTCCAGCCGTGCCCAGACCAGGTCGACCGGAGCCAGGACGGCCCGCAGATCCGCCGGCGGCAGAGGCACCCTCCCCCGCTGCTGCCTGCCCTGACCCGCACCGTCCACAACCCGCACCGGACCGCTGGCCACCGGCCCGAGGCCGGGCTTCTCGCTGCTGATCGACGGGGACTTCTTCGGCTTCTCCCCGCGGAGCGGGCCGCCGTCCTCGCGCACGCACGCGCGGTCCGGCAGACCGTGGTTCCCACCACGGCCTTCGCCGGAAAAACCACCAGAGAGCGAGAGAGACCCACCGGGAGTAACCACAGAAGCGTGAGAGGCGTGAAGGTGTGCAGCATCGGCGCGGTCTGCCGAATCGGCCTCCAAGCCCTCTCCGGCGCCCTGAACCCCAGTAACCACAGGGGCCGCAGCCTCAACCGTCGCCTCAAGATCTCCGGATGCAGTAACGGCGAGGTCTGAAAACACCGCGTCGGCGGCCTCGCGGGCCTCCCGGACGGCGATCCCGTGCGCAGCCGCGACCGGCAGCAGCCGGACCCGGCTGCGGGCGTTCAGCCCCGACGCGGTCTCGCGCCGGTCCACCGACAGCACGTCCTGCTCCTGGAGCCGGGAGAGCAGCTTCGCCCCGCCCGCCGGCGAGCAGCCCAGCAGCCGGGCAGCCGTCGCCGCCGGACGGCCCCGCTCGCTGTCCACGCTGCCCGAGCACAGCTGCAGCCAGCCCTTCGCGTTCGAGGACAGCACCATCAGCAGCAGCCCGAGCCGGTCCGTCGCCGCCCCGCGCCCCGTACGGTCCGCGAGCATCCCGGCCGGGGTCACCCGGCCGTCCTCGTGCGTCCAGCCCGGTGCGAACAGCGCCTCGATCAGCTTCAGGAGCACGATCAGCTCCACCTTCGACAGCGCCAGGGAGTGCCGACGGTCCCCGCCGTGCTGCGCCCGGTACATCGGGATCACCCAGCACTCCAGGCCCGTCATCCACCCGGCAGCGTTCGTCGTCTCGTTCGAGCCGAGCACGCCGCGCTCGCGCAGCTCCGGCACCACGTGGTGCGCGACCCGGGACTTCTTCAGCCCGATCCACCGGCCCAGCTCCGTCGCGGTGATCCGCGTGCTGTAGTCGGTTGCCACCTTGGCCTTCGCCATCAGCACCACGGCCGCCAGGCGCACCGGGTCGTCCGCACCCTTCAGGCCGGGGTCGGCCAGCAGCACGCGCACCGCCGCGAGCAGCCGGGTGCGCATCGTCTTCGTCAGCTGGAGCGGGTTGCCCACCTCCAGCCGCGCGACCGGTCCGGCCTGTGCCGGGACCGACCGCAGCCGACGGCGCGCAGCCCCGCCGACGAACGTACGGGGGCGCGGGAGCGCGGCCGGTGCCGCCACGGCGCTCACCGGCCCACCGCCCCGGCGAGAGCGGAACCCGCACGGGCCGCGATCTTCTGCGTCTGCATGGGGCCGGTGTACTCCCCAAAGCGGACACCCCCCTGAGCAGCCGAAACGCTCGAATCCTCATCCACCTGCCGAGCCTGCACGAGGCGGCCTGTGGACAAAGTCCGCTCAGCCCCGATCGGCCCCTGCGCTCCCGCACGGCGGGCAACAACTTCAGATCGCGTCCCGCCACACGGGACGGCGCCCTCGAGGACGCTCCCGTCGACGGAGTTGCGAACGACGTCGACGAGGGGGTGCACGAGCCGGGCGGCCGACGTCACGGCCGGGGCCGACGAGACCGCCTCGAAGGCCCCGCTCTTGTAGCTTCCTACCGGAAATCCAACTTCCGGTACGGAACGGAAAAAGCTGGGCGAACGGTACGCCGATCCCGTCACACGGGACGACCGCCGCGCCTGAACCGGGGTGAAACGGACAGGGCCGAGCTGACAGGGGGACACCACTTCGGGCACTATGAGAACGACCGACCTTCCATATAGCTGAACCGAACCGAGCCCCTCGGGGCCGGACGGCCAGATGTGCGGATGTGTTCGGACCGCCCCCTTCGTGAGAAGCGGGCGGACCTGGATCAGGTGGGGGGAGATTTCTCCTCCCCTCCCGGTCCTGGTGAACCGCAGGGCCCCTGTCACAGGGCCCCGCGGATCGGTAGGGCATCGACCGTTGTCAGCGGCCGGGTCTTGCTGGTGGCCCTTGTCAAAGGGGCCGACCCGCTTGTCAGGCGGGGTGTTGCAGTGCAGAGAAAGAACTGGCTCGATGAGCCGGAGCTCAGGACCGGCGCCAACCGAAACTGAGCAACCGAACTGAGGTGTCACGCCCAGTCGGTGCGAAGGGCCGCGCTGGCCGAAGCGGATTGTCAGTCCGCAAGGTGGCCGCGCGGCCGGTGGCGGCTACGTCACCCCGACCCCCTTGAATCCGAGGCTGGCGTCGGCGTGCCCTCATCCGCTTTCGCGGCTTCGGGGAAGCGTTCTGCGAGGCCCTTGAGGAGACGCAAGTAGTTCTCGCGGTGGGGGCGCCGAGGACTGGTCTGGCCCAACTCCCAGCGCGTGACCGCGACCCTCTTCACGCCCACGGCGTCCGCGACGTCCTGCTGAGTGAGGCCGGCCGCGAGGCGCAGTTTCGCGCGCACGCGCGGAGACGGCAGAGCCTCGGGCAGGCCGTTCAGCAGAGCGTCGACCCGCTGCGAGCGGTCCGAGTCGGACATAGCCACGCCTTCCATGATCGTTGTAACTACGAAAGATACACGATCTGATCTCTGCTTGGGGGAAGGGTCCGCCGCGAACTGAGTTTTGTTCGGCGCCCGGTAGGGTCCGTGCCCGTGTCCCGCTTCGCCTTCTTCGATCTCGACGGCACGCTGGCCGACCGACAGTCGGCGCTCAGCGACGCGTTGACGTGCCTGTGTCGCTCCCGCGCGCTCTCCCCGGATGCCGAGCGGTGGCTGCGTACCGAGCTGGCCGACCGCGCGACCGTCAACGACTTCGCCCGGCTGCGGGAAGCCTTCGGCCTGGAGGCACTGGCCACGGACCTGTGGCAGGAGTACGTCGACCTCATGTCGGCCGCCGTCACCTGCCGCCCCGAGGTCCTCGAGGGCCTGGCCCGCCTGCGCGCGGCCGCCTGGACGATCGGCATCATCACCAACGGGGCCGGCGACATCCAGCGAGCCAAACTCGCTGGGACCGGTCTCGCTTCCCTTGTCGACGGCGTCGCCGTCTCGGGCGACCTGGAGATCCGCAAGCCGGACTTGAGGCTCTTCGAGCTCGCGGCGTCCCGGTGCGGCGTCAGCCTCGCGGACGGCGGCTGGATGGTCGGCGACAACCCGGCCGGAGACATCGGCGGAGGGCACAAGGCCGGCCTGCGCACCATCTGGCTGCGCGGCCGACCGTGGCCCGACGGACTCCCGGCTGCGCACCACGTCGTCGACGACGTCACCGACGCCATCACCATCCTGCTCAACGAGACGGAGTAGCACCGTGGCCAAGCCGACCGTCGGCATCCTCCACCCCGGCAGCATGGGCGCCGCCGTCGCCGCCTGCGCCACGACCAACGCGGCCGCGGTCCTCTGGTGCGAGACGGGGCGCAGCACCGCGTCTGCGGCGCGCGCCGCCCGGTTCGGCCTGACACCGGTGGCCGAGCTGGCCGAACTGCTGGACCGCAGCGACATCGTCATCAGCCTCTGCCCGCCCGCGGCTGCCGAGGACCTGGCCCGCGACATCGCCGCGCACCGCTTCGCCGGGGTGTACGTGGAGGCGAACGCCATCAATCCCGAGCGGGCACAGCGGATCGCCGCGCTGCTCGAACCGAACGCGACCGTCGTGGACGGCGGCGTGGTCGGCTCCCCGCCGGTGCGCGGCAAGACACCGACCTTGTACTTGTCCGGCCCGGTCGGCGAGACCGAGCGCATCGAAGCGCTGTTCGCCGGCACCGCCGTCCGGACAGCGGTACTGGGTACGAAGGTGGGGCAGGCGTCCGCGCTGAAGCTGTCGTACGCCGCGTTCCAGAAAGCGAGCCGAGTGCTGGTAGCGCTCGCGGTCGGCATGGCGCGCGAGCACGGCGTCGACCAGGAGCTCATCGAGGTCGCCTCCCGGCGCACCGACTCGTACCTCGCGGAACCGGAGTACGTAGCCAAGACGGCGGCGCGCGCCTGGCGCTGGGGCCCGGAGCTGGAGGAGGCCGCCGACACACTCGCGGCCGCCGGCCTTCCGCCGGAGATGCTGCGCGCGGCCGCGGCCACGCTGGCACGGTGGAACGGCGCCAAGGACGACAGTGAGCTCACGCTCACCGACGCCTTGGACCAGCTCGCCCAGCCGTAGCCGACGTTCATGCCGTCGCAGCTCCCGCCCGCTGCGCCAGCAGCTGGTCGATGAGCCGCGCCGCATCCTGCGGGGACGCTTCCGTGGTGTCGATGGTCAGGTCCCAGGTCACACCCGGGTGCCCTTCCAGGTCCTCGCGGGTCGCGTCCCACGCCGACAGGCGCGCCGCGGTGTCGCTGTCGCCGCGTCCGGCCGACCGCTGCTCGGTCACCTCGCGCGGGCACCACAGCAGCACCACCGACCAGTCGGCCGGGTAGCCGTCGACCAGCGCGCGGATGCCGTCGACCTGCCCGAGGTGCACCACGGGCACCCCGGCCGCGAACGCCGTGTCGACGCCGGGTCGGTCGATCACGTACGTGTTGCCGTACCGGGAGTTCGCGTAGACGACATCGCCCGCGGCCTCCAACTCGTGCAGCTGCTCGGGTGTGCCCATCCGGTAGCCGGTGGCCTTACCCGTCCCCACCTTGAGCCGCGCGAACTGCGCGTACTTGGGGTCGAGGTCGCTGAGCGCGGTGGTGACGGTGTCCTTGCCCGAGGCCGGCGGGCCGTACAGGATCACGCCCTGCTTCGGGTTCACGAGTACATCGCCCCCATCGCCTGCCGGGCCTGGTCCGCGAGCGTCACCGCTGTGCCCAGCCGGTTGTCCACGACCAGGTGCGGTACCGCCGGGCGCAGCTCCAGGTCGATGGTCGCCATGTACTCGTCCCAGCGCGCCAGCTTCCACGCGTCGCGGGCCGCGGAGCGGAATCCGATGTACTCGCGCATGGACTCTTCGTCGCAACGCACCCACACAGGGAAGACGTCGACGCCCATCGAGCTGGCCCGGTTGGTCAGGCGCTGCATCCAGGCCGGGTCGGTCATCTCGGCAATGAACGGCGCGGTGAGCACGGTGGAGATGCCGCACTTGATGTTGGCCATGGCCGACTGCATGAGGCAGTCGTACTCCACCGGCCGGACCTGCTCGCGGTAGAGGTCGGTGTGCCGGTCGTTCGGGTCACCGCCCAGGGCGACCAGGAGGCGCTCCACGAGCGGGCGGGTGAGCGGGTCCTTGTCGAGCAGCGGCCAGCCGGTGAGCTGGACGAAGAAGCGGGCGAGCTCGGTCTTGCCACTGCCGGCGTAGCCGCCGACGAGGATGAGCACGGGACGGTGAGGGTCGCCGCCGGTGTGCCGGCGCTTCCACGCGTCGATGATCCGCTGCTGCAGGTCGAAGTGGTCAGCCTCGTCCGAGCCCGGCGCGATGCGGTGAACAGCACGCTCAACGGCCAGGACATGTGATCCGTTGAGGCGGTCGTCCAGCGGCGTGAGCTTGAAGGAGGACTCCTCTCCGGGCAGGGCCGCACGGAATCCCAAGTCGGGTTCAGTGGCCCGGTAGAGGAGGCAGTAGGCCCGCCGGTAGTGGGGGCCGGGGAAGACCTCACCCTGCTCGTGCTGCCACAGGGTCTGAGGATTCGCGGCGGGGATGCCCTTGAGCTTCGCCTGCTCGGCAACCGCTCGAAGGCGTTCGCCGGCCTTCTCCAGGGTCAGGCCATGGGCCTCACGCTGCTCCCGCAGCCGGTCCGGCCTCCACCCTGCGCGCTGCTTCCCCACCCTCTGCCCCTCCGTCATCGTCATGGCCGCGAGCCTAGAGCTCGCGCCCCAAATCCCGTGTGTACGTGGATGTTGAAAACCCGTGAACGAGAGTGTGCACGGGCTTCGACAAGCCTCTGTGATGTTCCATCTCCGCTGCTGCCGGTGTGATTGCCCCCACACAACGACGCGGCTGGCAGGAGGGGGCAGAGCAGTGGCTACGGAGCACCAGTGCGGATCCGAACTAGTCCAGGGCATCAGCCCTTTCGGCGAGTTCCAGCAGCTCACGGGATGCGTTCGGCCCTGCCACCAAGACGAGCTCGCGGATGGCTGCGCGGGCGGCCTGGTGGGTCTGGATGATCTCGGGCGCGATGGTCTCAGCGCGCAACAGGCAGTCGAGAGCCTCCCCGCCGTGGCGCCGTTGGGCGTGGGCGCGCCCCAGGTCCATCAGCAGCCGGCCTTGGCGCTCAGGCGAGAGCTCAGCGGCGTCGATGGTGAGGCCGATGTCCAGCGCCTCACCCGCATCGCCCAGATCCACGGCGGTGCTGACCGCCTGGATCTCAACGTTGACCGGGCCGAACTCGAGGTTGAAGTCGTTGCGGTTCTCACCGAGCTGCGCTGCGATGGCGCGGGCCCTGGCGATCTCCTCCTTCGCTTCGGTGCGCGCCCCAGCGCGGGCTCGGACGAGCGCCAGGGCCAGGTGGAGGGAGCCGAGGACGGACAAGGACTTCGGCGACTGGCTGGTCTGCCCTTCCAGAGCGTTGATCGCGGTCTGTGCAGCATGTTCGGCCTGTCCGAGGCTGCGCAGACGGACGAACGCCTGCACCATGCGGAAGACGCTGGCGCAGACGTGCAGCGGGTCGCCGGACCGCTCGGCTGCGAGGACCGCGCGATCGGCGGCCACCCAGGCGGCGTCTGCCTCGTCCTGCCGCACGAACGCCGCGGACAGGGCCTGGTAGGACCGGGACAGCAGAAGATTCACCTCCGCCTGGTGCTCGCCGAGGTCGGTCCGGACCGTGCGCTCCAGCTCGGGGAGCAACTGCACCGCGAGGGTGCTGACCTGCGCCAGATGGCCGGCGTGGGTCAAGTCCCAGAGGTCGTCGACGTCGCCCCGCAGAAGGTCGAGGGACCGCGTCGGTCCGGCGTCGTCCGCACCACCGAGCAGGGTCTGAAGCGCGGGGTGGCCGGACAGCAGGCGGCGGGTCTCGTCCAGATCGTTGGAGAGCGACTGAGCGGTGGGTGCCTGTGATGGCCCGTCTGCCGGAACGCCGGGGCGCAGCTGCTGAACGGACACGCCCAGCTCGTCCGCGATCTGCTGGAGCAAGTCCATGCGCTGGACCGGCTGTACGCCGCGTTCGACCTGGGAAAGCCAGCTGCTGGTCTTCCCGAGCGCTGCTGCGAGCTCGGCTTGTGTGCGTCCGCGTTCCTTCCGGAATCTCTGGACGCGCTGCCCGAAGGCCCGGTCCTGCGGATCGACGTCCTTCCCGCTCGGCTTCACGCCTCCTCCGTTCCGGGGCGCTTGCTCAGAGCCTCCAGCTCGTTGAGGAAGGTCACGTCGACGTCGCTCAGGAACTCTTCCCGTGCCGCGAGGAAGTGCCGGGTGTGGGCCTGGTCCTCGTGCGCCTGGAACGCATCGCGGTCGGCGTACAGCTCGTAGAAGACCCGCACCAGGGGCTCGTCCACCGGGGTGTGCACCGAGTAGACGAGCGTGCCGGCCTCACTCCGGATGCCGTCGATGGTCAGGGCGACCAGGTCATCGAACTGCCGGGCTGCCGAGGTGTCTCGGAGGGTGAAGCGCACCACGAGTGCGTATCCGCTGGCCACGAAGTCGTCCTCTCCACGTCGCGTAAGCATGCACACATTCTCACACCTAAAGCCACGGTGCTAGGTAGCAGTCGAAGTGTTGACTCGCACTCGGAGTGCTACTACTGTCCAAGGTGTTCCACCCCGCAAGGGACGGGCCGCCAGAAGGCGCCTATTTGGCCTGCTCGAACGCACCTGACCCGCTTCTGTGCGGGCTCCTACCGAAGGGAGCACCACCCCATGAACACCACCAGCCGCCCCACCGCCGGCCTCGCCACCGAGAACTTCGACGCTGAGACGCTCGCGCTCCTGGAGGCGGTGGAGGTCCCGCTCCCCGAGTTCGGCGGCCTGGACCTGGACGTCGCCTTCGGGATGCCGCTGGAGATGTTCGAGGCCGGCGCCCTTCCCCACGAGCGGCTGGACGGCCTGGACATCACCGCCGCCATCGCCGCGATCGAGGCCCGCGAGAACCGGATGCTCGCCGCCCGCGACATCGTCGCCACCGACCCGACCGCCACCGAGCTGGTGCGCGAGCGCCTGGTCGACGTGCTCCTCCCCTACGCCGCGCAGCTGCGCATCACGCGGCCGGCCGCCGCGGCTTCCCTGCCGATCGCGGCCTGACCTCCCGCACCACCGCCGGGTCTTCGGACCCGGCTCCCTCACCCGGAACCGCCCCCGCGGGCGGCGCCGGATGTGGGAGCCGGAAGCGCGACTCCCGACAGCATCCGCCCGGACATCCAGCCCTTGGGCTGGCTCTGGAAGGCAGCGGCTGTTCCTTGAGAACTCCACAGCGTGATCCACCACCGCAGTACCGGCCGTGTCCACACCGGCCGGAGGTGAGTGGAAACCCGTCGTGCGGCGCCATCACCGCTGGTGGTGGCAGTCGGCACACGCGATGACCCGTCAGGCGCTCAGTTCCTGGGGGCGGCCCGGTGCAGTACCAACCGGGCGCTCATTACTGACGGAGAGCGTGGAGGGCCGACATCCCCACGACGTAAAAGAACGACGCGACACACTCCCAGACCCTCGGCACCCGGTCCCAGCCGAGGCGAGGAGACGCGTCGGGACTGAGGGAACCTCGTTCTCCCTCTCAGATCACAAGGCGAGCAGCGCGGCGGCAGAGGCCGCGCCCCCTGTTTTGCAGCCCCGCGCTGCCCAGTCGCCCACCGCCGGCCTTCGGGTCGTTCGGTGGGCGGTGGAGAGCGCGGTGGACACCGGCTCTACCAACGGCGACAGCCCCAGGGATCGGACCCCCGGGGCTGTCCAGGACCTGTATGGAGGCCCCGATGCAGATCAGCATCGCACGGAACAACGGCGACTCCGACACCGACATGGACGAGGCCCTGCGCCGCGTCCGGCAGGGGAAGTGACCTCGGTGGACTGGCGACACAACGCGGTCTGCCGCGAGGAAGACCCCGAGCTGTTCTTCCCGATCGGCAACACCGGCCCGGCGCTCCTGCAGATCGAGGAGGCCAAGGCGGTCTGCCGCCGCTGCCCGGTCATGGAGCAGTGCCTCCAGTGGGCGCTGGAGTCCGGCCAGGACGACGGCGTCTGGGGCGGCCTGTCCGAGGACGAGCGCCGCGCCATGAAGCGCCGCGCCGCCCGCAACCGGGCCCGCTCCGCTGCCTGACCATCCAACTCCCCCTGGAAGAAGGCGACATGCGGTTCATCTACCTGCTCGGCATGGCCGGGCCCTTCATCGTCATCGCCGCGGTCCTCCTGGCCCGCTGACCCCGCTCCGCTTCCTGCGTTGCCCAGTCGCCACCGGCCCGCCCCGCGCGGTCCGGTGGCGGTGGAGAGCGAAGGAGCACCCGCCCCTCAGCTCGGTTCGGCCCTCGTGGCTGGAGAGCACCTTCCCCGACTCCCCGTCCTTGGAGGACCTCGTGATTTCCCTGCCCCTCTTCCTGCTCGCCGGTGGCGCCACCTGGCTGTTCTGGCGCTCCGACATGCGAGCGGGCGTCCTGATCGCCGCACTCATCTGCGGCTACGCCCTGGCGACGTCGCCGCTCGCGAACGCGATCGACGGCATCGGCACCGGCATCGGCACCGCGATTTCCAGCGCCAACGACAACGCCGCCAGCAAGTGACCTTGTGCCGCTTGCCCGTGGCTCCGCACCGCGAGGTGCGGGCCCGCGGGGAGGTGACAGCCCCCGACTTGTCCGCACGACCCCCGACCTGGAAGGAACCCACCCCGACATGAGCGACAGCAGCGACAGCGGCGAGAAGCTCGGCTCGAACCTCTCGGAGCTCATCAAGCAGCTGGAGAAGATCGAGTTCACGAGCGACCGCGACCTCTACCAGTACGCCCGGATCCTGCGGGCGATCGGCCTGGAGCTCCACATGCGGATCGGCATGGACGCGGACATGGTCGGCGCCATCCTCGCCCAGTACAAGGGCAAGTGGTGGACCTTCGGTGCCCAGTCCAAGATCCGCGCGAAGCTCGTGTCCGCCCACCTCAAGGGCGGCGCGTCGGCCGCGAAGGTCCTCGGGCTGAGCGGCGTGAAGATGTACGCCTCCTTCGTCAAGCACTTCATCCAGCCCGAGATCGAGGCTGAGCGGAAGGCGCGCGAGGGCAAGGGCTCGAAGAAGCCCGGATTCTCCATCGGTGACAAGCCCAAGGGCGCCGCCGGGCGTCCGGGCGAGGCCGGAAGGGCAGCGTGATGGCTCGCCGTATCCGTTCGAAGAAGATCGATACCCGTACCGAAGAGGAGCAGGAGTCCTCGAGGAAGGCATGGGTCACCTACGGCGGGCCGTGGGGCATCAACATCGGCGGCTGCATCGTCGCCGAGACCGCCCACGTGCTGCTCGCCACCACCCCGGCCTCCCTGGCGCTCGCCGCGCTCGGGCTGGCCGGCACCGGCGCGGCCCTGGCCAAGTTCATCAACCACATGGACCACAAGGCCAAGCGCGAGAAGGACGTGCGCTACCTCCACCAGGTCAACGCCGTCGCCACCACGGCCGGGGTCACCCTGGGCACCGTGGTGGGCCTGGAGTCCGGCGCCACGATGGGCACCTGGATGCTCGCCGGGTCCGGCCTGTGCATCGCCAACCACCTGTGGTCGGCGCTGTACAAGAAGGGCACGGGCGAGAAGGCCGACGGCAAGTGGGCCAAGCTGGAGTCCGAGATCGGACTGGCCAAGCACGAGCTCCAGGAGGCCAAGTCCAACGGCAAGGGCACGGTCGTCGCCAAGATCGAGGCGAAGGACGGGGCTACGGCGGACGAGTTCGCCCGCCGTATCCCCGCCATGACCTCCGCGCTCAAGCTCGGGCAGGGCCGCATCACCCACACCGTCGACGACGACGACGCCTCGCTGATCACCATGCGGGTGCAGGTGGCCGACCTCCTCAAGGACGGCTTCCCCTGGCCCGGCCCGAGCGCGTTCGGCGCCGGGTTCGGCGACCTGCCGATCAGCCTCGGACGGTACGAGGACGGCGAGACGCTCAAGCTCAACCTGCCCGGCATCCTCAACGACCCGCAGGAGGTCAAGGGCGGCGAGAACGTCGAGCACTGCGTCGCCCAGGGCGTCAACGGCGCGGGCAAGACGGTCGGCAACTCGATCATCGTGACCGAGGCCGCCACCCGCACCGAGGTGTCGATCATCGTCATCAACTGCTCGAAGTTCATGCAGGACTACGGGCACGTCCGGCACGCCGCCGACATGGTGATCACCAACGAGAAGGACGCCCGCCGGTTCTTCAAGCAGATGGGACCGGTCATCAAGGCCCGCGGCGAGTACCTCGCGGCCAAGGGCCTGGCCAAGTGGAAGCCGGGCTGCGGCCTGAACTTCCTGCTGATCATCGGTGAGGAGGCCGCCGACTTCGCCGACGGCGAGGCGTACGGCAAGGTGCTGCGCACCCTGCGCTCCACCGGCGGCTGGTTCCTCTCCTCCATCCAGCGCGCCACGCACGACCAGATGGACACCACGGCGCGCTCCAACCACCCCGCCGGCATGGCCTACGGCCTGTCCGACGGAGCGGAAGCCCAGTACGTCCTGCCGCCCGAGGCGATCGACGCCGGCGCCTTCCCCGGCTGGGCGAACAGGAAGCCCGGCTACCTGTACGCGGCCGGGATGGGCATCCCCGAGGACCGCTGGGCGGTCACCGCCCGCACCTACAACGCCGACCGCCCGACCCTGGCGGCCGCCGTCACCGCGGGCATGAACGTGCGCACCCCCATGGACGAGACGACCGCGAACGCGTTCGGCGCGCTGTGGACCAACCGCACCTTCTACACCACCCCGCTCCTGGAGGGCGACGCCGACGGATCCGGCGCCTTCCCCCAGCAGCAGGCCGCCCCCGCCGCCCCGGCCGGGGACCCGGCCTCCGAGTACGACGCCGACGACGAGTACGAGGAGGACGAGGACGTGGAGATCGACCCGGACCTGCTCGCGAAGGAGACCGAGGACTTGGACGAGGAGCTGCGCAAGATCCTGGAGGCCGACCCCGAGCCCGGCGCGTACGACCACCTCAGCGTCGAGACCGAGATCGAGGCGCCGGCCGACGACGCCCCGGTCTTCCAGCTGCCCGGCGCGGTGGCCGACGAGGAGAAGCTCTCCCCCGAGGACACCAAGGCCGCCATCTTTGCTCGCCTGGATTCCTGGGTGCGCGAAGGCAAAGACAACTTCGAGCCCAAGGAGCTCAACGACCTGTGGATGCGGGTCAACAAGAAGGGCGCCCGCGACTGGTGGAACCGCCTGAAGAAGCAGCTCCTGGACGACGGCGTCATCGCCAAGGACGAGTCCGAGGAGGGCTACGGATCGTACGACCTGATCCGCTCCCCGCTCGAAAACGGCAACTGAGAGTCACCGAACCCGGGAGGGGCCGCACAGCGCACACCGCACTGTGCGGCCCCTCCCTCCCCCTAGGGAATTTCCAGTGTGCAAGCCCGCACACAGGTGATTGATCCCGGTTTGCACCCTGTGCAGTGTGCGCCGCACACTCCCCCCGCACACTACGGAAGGTAGCCAGAATGAGCGCCCCGACCGTGCCCCGGCCGAAGCAGGCCGGGCCGCCCAAGACCCCCTTCCAGCCCACCCCGCCGGTCAGCGAGGCGGACGCCACCAGGGCCCGGAAGTCCATCGCCAAGCTGGACGAGGTCCTGGCCATGGTCACCAAGGCGCTGCTCACCCTCGGGGGCGGCGCTTTGATCTTCACTTGTGTGAATGTGACCCTGTTCGGGATCTCCCACGAGATCCCCTGGTACATCGCCTGGATGCTGGACCCCCTGGCCAGCCTCGCCCTGATCACCGTCCTGTACGTCGACGGTGTCCTCGCAGAACACGGCGGTGACTACAAGCCCGGCGGCTGGCCGTTCCTGCTGCGCTGGACCGCCGGCCTCTCCACCTGGGTGATGAACTGCTGGACGTCGCTCTACCCCGACGGCCACTTCCACTTCATCCCGCAGAAGCCCGACGCGGGCGGCATCCTGCTCCACTCCGTCGCCCCCGCGCTGCTGATCCTGCTCGCGGAAGCCGCCACCGGCTACCGCAAGTACGCGACCCGGCGGCGCGGCGAACTGAACGCGGTCATCGCGCAGTTCGAGACCGCGAAGGCCGCCGAACGCGAGGCCGCCGAAAAGCGAGCCCGCGAGGAAGCAGAACGCGAGGCCGCAGCCAAGCGCGAGGAGGCAGAACGCGAGGCCGCCGCGAAGCGCGAGGAGGCGGAACGCGAGGCCGCCCGGCGCGAACGCGAGGAAATCGCGAGGCTCGAAAACGAGCGGCGCGCCGCAGAAATCGAGGCGGCCGACCGTACGCGCCGCGCAGAAATCGAGGCAGAACGCGAGCGGCTCGCACTGACCGAGCGCACCGCAGAAATCGAGGCGAACCGCCTCAAGGCCGAGGCCGAGATCGAGGACCGCCGCCGCCGCGAGGAGTGGGAGCGGGAGCAGGCCGAGCGGGACCGTGAGGCCGCCCGCCAGGCCGAGATCGTCAAGGCAGAAGCGCAGGCAGAGGCGCTGCGCAAGGAAGCCGAAGCCCAGGCGGAGGCGCTGCGCAAGGAGGCCGAAGCCGCCGCTGAGGCTGAGCGGATCAAGGCGGAGGCTGAGGCCCGCGCCCTGGAGGAAGCCGAGAAGCTGAAGCGGCAGCGCGCCCTGGAGCGGGCCGCCGCCAAGGCTCGCGGAACCTCGGAAAGTGCAGGCGCCCGCGCCTCGATTTCTGCGGGCCGCTCCTCGGAAAGTGGGGTCGCGCTCAGCGCGGTGCCCGCCCTGACCGCCTCGGAAAACGGCGGCCGGATCCCTCGCGAAGTGCGCGAGAAGCAGCGTGACGAAGCCGAGCGGTACATCGCGAAGTGCTCGCTGTCCGGCATCGCGCCGGACCTGGAGCGCCTCGGAAACCAGTACGGCAAGGGCGAGACGTGGGTCGGAGACCGCGTCCGCGCCGCCAAGCGCCGCCTCGCGGAAGAGGACGGATTCGAGGAGTCGGTCATCGCCGACGCCCTGGACGTCTTCGAGGACGACGACAGCGACAGCGCCGGTGCGGCATGACCCACCGGCCCGAAGAAGAGGAAGAGGACACCGTGGACACGGACTTCGAGTTCGACTTCACCCACCTGGGCACCGAGCCGGTCGCCCTGCTCCCCAAGGCCGGCCCCGAGCACCCGCCCACGATCCTGCTGCGCCGGGACGCGCTGATGCCCACGCGGTGGCGCCAGCTCACCGACTGACGCAGCCACCCGAGCTTCGACGGCTCCACTGGCCCCCGAGATGAAGTCAGCACCTCGGGGGCCGGTGAAGAGGCCGAAGCCTCCCCCGGACCTCACACGCCAGCGATCCGTCCGGGCTCCCCATCGAGGAGAGGACCCATCATGCCGTCTCACGGCGAGCAGCCCCAGCCCACCTACTACCCGATGCCGCTGCCGCCCCAGTACGGGCAGCCGCCCGCCCCCGCGTACGGGCAGCACGTCGTCCCGCTCCCCCAGGGCGCGGTCGTCTACCCGCCGACCGCCGGCCTGGACGGCGTCGTGATGATGCCGGGCCCGAACGGACAGCCGGTCGCCTACTACATGCCGCCGCCCGCCCCAGCCCCGCAGCCCTACGTCTCCCCGCTCCTGGTGAAGGCCGCGCTGGTCGCGTTCATCGTCGGCATCGCCGGGGTCGGCGTCTACTTCCTGGCCGCCGCCCTCCTCGAGCTCGCCAAGGCGCTCGCCATCATCGCCGGTGTCGCCCTGGTCGGCTTCGTCCTGCTCAAGATGCTCGTCACCGGCCCCGGCAGCGGCCGGTCGATCAACGTCAACGCCCGCGGCCGCGCCAAGGTCCAGGTCCACACCGGCCGCGGGCACAACCGTGGCCGCCGCCGCTGAACCCGCGTCCCCGCCGGCCGTCCGGGACGTCGACGTCTACGCCGACCCCACCGGCGCGCTCCCCGTCTACCGCTGGAGGCAGGCCCCCCAAGGGCTCGCCACCCGGCGGCAGCTGAGGGAGCGGCGCTTACGGCCCGGTGGCCAGGACCCGGTCGCCGTCATCGAATGCCGGGGCGGCAAGCGCAAGGCATGGCTGTACGACCTGGCCAAGGCCAAGCCGATACGGCCGATGACCTTCGCCAAGGAGCTCGCGCTCGACAAGGCGATGGCGGCCCGGCAGACCTGCCCGACCTGTTCGAGGCGGTACTACCACTGCCTTCCTCTGCGCACCCTCGGGTCCTGTTTGGAGTGCTACGACGGCACCCCGGCCGCGCCCGGCAGCTACATGCGCCCGCCCGGCGAGCACCTCGCCGCCGCGGCCTGAACCCCCTCTCCCGCGTCTGCCGGTTGCCTGATCCACCCGCCCATCCGGCGGGTGGTGAAGGGGAGTCGGTGAGCCCGGCCCGCCCACGTACCGCACCACCTCATCCCGCAGCCGTCGACCACCGTGAAGGAGCACCCGGTGAGCGAGCCCGACAAGCACGAGCCCGACCCCGCCATCCCGCCGCTGGACACCATCGACGACAGCCAGCGCATCCCGCCGCCCCGAAGGCCGGCCCCGCCCCGGCCGCGCCCGATCAAGGTCGCCGACGACGTCCCGCCCGGCGCCATCGCCGCCTTCGGGGTCGTCGGACTGGTCGCCCTGGTCCTCGTCCTCAAGTGGGGCATCCCCAAGGGCATCGACTGGTACCACCACCAGGACTGGGCGTGGTTCACGCAGTGGACCGCCACAGTCGCCGACCCCGTCCACGCCTACCTGAGCGCGCACACGGTCGGCCTGCCGCTGACGGCGACCAGCGCGTTCGTCATCTGGCAGGGCGTCGGCATCGTCTCCCTGGTCCTGTCCTGGATCACCGGCGCCGTCGGCGCCCGGCTGACCTGGACGGCACACGGCGCCTGCTCGGTGTTCATGGTCTGGGACGCCGCCCCCGCCGCCGGCCGCCCCGTCGCCGCCGCCCTCACGGTCCTGGCCTGGACGATCGGCAGCTTCCTCGCCCTGCGCGGCCTGTCCCTCCGCCCGCTGATCCACCTGCACAACCACAACCACAACCATCCGGCTCGCTGATCTGACGGCTGCCTGATCCACCCGCCCCGCACACGCGGGCCGGGTGGTGACGGGGAGCCGGACAGCCCGGCCCGGATGGGAGTCGCACGTGACCACCGCCCCCCTCACCATCAGCGGCGACCGGAACCTGGACGCCGCCTGTACCACCGTGAGCGGCGAGATCGCCCGCACCGACAGCAAGGCCAGCCTGCTGCTCGCCTTCGACGGCGCGGTCCTCGCGGGTCTGGCCAGCGTCGCCGACAAGGACCTGCCCGTGTTCACGAAGGTCGTCGGCGCCCTGGCCGTCCTCGCCCTCGCCGCCGCCGCGGTCTTACTCCTCCTGGTCGTCCGGCCCTGCCTGACCGTGCCCGGCCGCCCCGCGCCGGGCACCTTCCCGCAGTGGGCGGACCTGGAGGAGAACGAGCTCCAGGAGGCGATGGGCCAGGACCACCGCCCCGCCCGCGTGAAGGCGCTGTCGATCCTCGCGGTCCGCAAGTTCCGGCGCCTGGCCCTCGCGGTCGACGTCATCCTCGCCGCGCTCGCCCTGCTGACCGTCGCCGCGATCGGGGTGCTGGTGTGAGCACCGCCGCCAGCTTCGTCATCAGCTACGCCAGCATCGCCGGCGCGCTCGCCATCCCGTTCGTGATCGCCGCCGCCCGCCGCACCGCCGCCCGCATCCACGCCCAGGCCGACCAGAAGGAGCAGTAACCCATGGCACTCACCCTGTTCGCCCGCCGCCCCGAGCCCGTCGAGCCGCCGGCCGTCGAGCCGGAGCCGTGGCCCGAGATCGGCGAGACCTGGAAGCCCGAGGGCGTCACCATCGCCCAGCGGTACTACAACCAGGCGCACGCGGTCGTCCTCGTCTACACCACCGACGACGGCCCGTCCGGTACCTACTACTCCGTCGCCTGCCTCGGCTGCCACTACGCCACCGCGAAGGACGGCCAGCGCACCTACAACACGCGCTACGGCCTCGCCGACGCCGCGAAGGTCGCCAACGAGCACGCCACGACCTGCCGGGCGCTGCCCCGCGACATCCCCGCCCGCCCGGACGACGACACCGTCCGCGAGCGGCTGCACGCCTGGGTGCGCGGCGCCCGCCGCCGGGGCGAGGACACGCAGCTGTGGGTGTCCGACCTGGACCTGATCCGCCTCACCCTCCAGCGCTCCAACGACTGGATCGTGAGCGTGCTCCAGCAGCTGGTCGTTGACGAGCCGGAGATCGTGCGCATCGAGCGCAGCCAGTACAGCGACTACGTCTCCTACTACGCCCGCCGCCTCCCGGAGAACTGACCGGGCGCTCTCCGCGCGTCCCCGGCCCGCCGCACGACGGCGGCCGGGGGCGACGCGGTGTCCGCCCGGTCAGCCGAGACCGGACGACCGGCCCTCCCCCGGAGGTCACCGTGTCCCTCGCCCGCCGCTCCCTCATGGAGGCCGCCGCCGCCCGCTTCGGCTGGCGCCGCGCCTACGGCACCACCACGCAGGTCGACGCACTGCTCACCGAGCAGACCGAGACCGCGTACACCGAGGCCGCCGACCACGCGGCCCTGGCGACCGCGAAGAACGACGACGTCCTCTCCGTGCAGCCCGGCGTCCTGGACGTCCGCGGCCGCGTCCTCGCCGACGTCCTCTACCTCGAGGGCGTCCTGGCCGGCGCCCGCAACCGCGGCCTGCCCGGCGAGCTCATCGAGCGCCTGGAGGACGCCGTCGACCACGGCCACGAGCTGACCGTGCTGCTCGCGGACACCGTCCGCACCACCGCCGCGCTCCACGCGGCCAGTTGAGCGCCCGGGGCGGCCGCAGGCATCGAACCCGGCCGCCCCGGAGCAACGCCCCCTCCCCTCCCAGAGCGCATCCGACAGAAGAAGGAGCCCCACCATCATGAACCGAGCTGTTCGCCGCGCCACCCTCACCGTCGCCGACGCCGCGACCGAGGGCCTGGACATGGTCACCGTCGTGATCGGCGGCGCCATCGGCGCCTGGGCGGGCTACACCTACTCGCCCGACACCTGGTCCGGCGACTGGCGCCTGGCCTTCGCCGGTGGCGTCGCGGTCGTGGCCGCCGTCGCCGTCAACTCCCTGGCCGAGCTGTTCCTGACCCCGCTGCGCCGCCTGCTCACCAAGGCCCGCAGCACCGCCCAGCCGACCACCACGGGCAGGCGCACCGCCCCGGCCGCGCCGGTCACCCTGTCCGAGGGCCTGGCGCAGGTTGCCACCGCCACCGAGAACGACGCCGCCTCCCGCGCCGCCTCCGACGCGTGGGCGCTCGACCAGGGTGACGGCTTCCTGCGGACCGAGGACCGGTGGCGCGGCTACGAGGACGCCACCGCGTCCTTCTTCCTCGCCCCCGGCGTCTGGCTGCACTACCGCACCGAGAAGAACGAGTACGGCCGCAACGCGGCGCGCTTCACGCTGCTGACCGGTGACGGCGACCAGCCGGTGCCGATCACCCACCTGGAGCAGATCCGCCACCGCCTCGCCGCCCGCGCCGCCGGCCTTCCCGCCGTCCCGGCGACCGGCGACACCGAGGACACCGAGGACGCGGTCGCGGACACGATCGCCGAACTCGACAACCACCTCAAGGCCCTCGAAGCCTGACGGGCTACCCGTTCCGCCCCGGCCCCTCCCGGCCGGGGCGGTGCGGTGGCCAATCAGCCCACCCGACCGAGCCGGAAGGCCCCTGATGCCGAAGTCCACGTCCAACCAGATCTCGATCATCCGCGACGGCCTGTTCACCTCCCGCCGCCTGACCGCCGACATCGCCGACACCGTGCCCACCGCCCAGAAGCTGGTGAAGGAGCACTTCGGCCGCCGCCCGCTGAGCGCCGTGGAGGTGGTGATCACCTCCCCCAAGCGGATCCCCCGACTCGCCGCCATGGCGCAGGGCGCGGCCGCGGGCGTCCCCACCGAGGTCTTCATGGAGAAGCTCCTCAGCGTCACCGCCAAGCCCAACGACCTGTACTCGCTGACCGTGATCGCCCCGAAGAACACGATCCGCGTCCTGATCAACGCCAAGCGGCTGCGCCGCCGCCCGCGTGAGATCGGCGCGACGCTGGTCTGGGCGTTCGTGGAGATCGACCAGCTGACCCGCAAGGGCGCGCTGGAGCGGCGCATCGCCCTGACCCGGCACGAGATGGGCACCCACGTCCTGTCCAAGGGCAAGGCCCGCAGCCTGTACCGGGTCGAAGCCGAGATGGAGACCGAAGCCGCGAAGGCCACCGGGCAGATCGTCGGCAAGGTCATCCAGCAGAACCGGAAGGCCGAAGCCGCCGCCCGCGAAGAGGCCACCGCCGCCGCCACCGCGCAGAACACCGCCGCCTGACCGCGCACCGTGCCGCCCCGTCCCGCCCCGGCCGGGACGGCGCGGTGCCCCGTCAGCCGTCGACCCTGCAAGGAGGCCCCGTGCCCCGTCCCGCCGCCCACGCCCCCGAACGCTTCATCGCGATCGTCGGGCAGATCGTCGGAAGCGAGTGGAGTGCGCCCAGCGCCCCCAACTGGCCGGTGAACTTCACCCGCACCGCCGCCGACCTCGCCCTCACCGTCTACCCGGACCGCAAGAACAGCCGGATCGTCTTCATCACCGCGTCCCTGGCCGCTCCCGACCGGCGGTGCCACGCGAAGTACACCCCCGACCTGGCGGGCCACGACGACATCGACGCCTGGCTCGCCGACGGCGACCTGGACGCCGTCGCCGACGCCCTCGGTGTCGTCGTACGCAGGCTGGTCGACCAGCCGCTGCCCGAGCCCGTCGCCCCGCACCCCGACCCCGTCGGCCGGGAGCTGGAGCAGCTCGCCCAGCGCGCCCAGGAGCTGGCCCGGCTCACCGCACAGTTCGCCGCCGGCCTCATCCGCGGCGAGCCCGTCGCCGACAAGGCCAGCCGCATCGCCCACCTCGCCCAGCTGACCGAGCAGTCGGCCACGCGCGTGGACGAACTGCGCGGCCCGGCCCCCGCCAGCACCGCCGGACGGCTCTGAACCCACCCCACCGCACGTCCCGACCTGGAGGAATCCTCATGGCACGCAGCGCCCGGCCCGTCGTCCACTACATGGCCACCCGGCCCGACGGCACCGTCCCGCCCACCTGCAACCACCTCGCCCGCTACTACAGCGGCCTGGGCGAGACGATCCCGACCGTGAACCTCGCCGACCACATCGGCGAGACCGTCGACCACCCCAGCCCCGGCGAGAAGTGGTACACCGACAAGCCGTTCGGCTACTTCCACATGTACACCCGGCCCGGCGAGATCCTGGAGCGCCTGGAGGTGGCGGAGCGCTGGCCGGTGAGGCTGTGGGAGGTCGAACCGCTCGGTGACACCGGCAACTGGGGCAACGACTTCGCCCCGTACTGGCTGATGTCCCACCAGATCCGCGTCGTCCGCGAGGTCGAGGCGTGGCGTGCGTTCGGGCACCGCGGCATGCAGGCCCTGGCCGTCCTCGCGCAGCTGCCCGACCTCGCCCGGCAGTGGGCCGAAGAGTGGGCCGCCGACCCCGAGGGCACGCGCCGCACGTACAAGGCGTGGCAGACGCGGGTCGACGACACCCGGGCGCTGTCGTCCTGGGCGTCCTGCCGGGCGCGGTACTCCCGCCGCGAAGCGGGCCTGCAGACGGCCGACCAGCTCGCCGATGACGCCGCCGCGCAGGCCGCGACCGCCGCCGGCGCCGCCCCGCACGCCGTCGCCCTGATCCAGCTGCGCGCCCGCTGCCTGGTCGCCGGTCAGCTCATGTTCGACCGGATCCGCAACGGCGAGTACGAGCAGTCGATCCGCGGCCTGCTGCTCGGTGCCGGGCTCGACACCCCGGCCCCCGTCCCGGCCTGACCACCCGCCGCACGGCTCTCCAGGCCGCCCCGCCCGGGGCGGCCTGCTCCACCCTCTTCGAGACCAGGAGACATCTGGTGATCACCGACACCACCGACGAGACGATCCGCTACACCGCCGACGTGGTCCTGTTCGCCGACCGGCACGTCCTGCTGATCGAGCGGGGCTGGGACCCGTTCAAGTCCCGGTGGGCGCTGCCCGGCGGACACGTGGACAAGGGCGAGAGCAGCCTGGACGCCTCCGCGCGCGAGCTGTTCGAGGAGACCGGCATCACCGTCCCGACCGCCGACCTCCGGCAGGTCGGCGCCTTCGACGCCGTCGGCCGTGACCCGCGCGGCCGGTACGTCAGCGTCGCCTACACCGCCACCCTGCCCGAGCTGGTCGAACCGACCGCCGGGGACGACGCCACCGCCGCCCGCTGGTGGCCCCTGGCCGCCCTCCCCGACCTCGCGTTCGACCACGCCGAGATCGTCGCGGAGGCCGTGAGGCGCTGACCTCATCCGCGTGGACGCGGCGTTCCTCCGTGCCGCCCCGGCTTCACCCGCCGGGGCGGTCGCGGTGTTCCGCCACGACCAGCGACAGGAAGGAGCGGCAGCCATGCAGCGAACGGAGTTCTACGAGGTCGACGTCCCCATACACACCCCCGACCGGACGCTGCACGGCGTGCACGTCTTCACCGGCAAGGCGACCTCGGTCACCGAGGCCCTGACCCGCGCCCACCAGGTCTACGACGCCGCGTTCGCCGCGCGGCAGGCCGGGCTCGAGGTCCCCGGGCAGCAGGACGGCGGCTGGGGAGCGCGCGGGGTCCGCGACGGCTGGGAGCTGGACTGGGCGGCGGCGAAGGCCGGCCGCTGGTCCAACCCGAACGACTGGACCGGCAAGACGCCCTACGAGCTGTAGATACGCCCCGAGGCAGGCGCACCAGGTCTGGAAACCGTCGCCTGCCTCGGGCCTACCCATCCCGTACAAGACGAGAGGGAGAGACCAGTATGGCCTCCACCGCGCGCGTACAGGCCCCTTCGGGAAATCGCGCCCTGCTCATCACCACGCTCGCCGTGCCGCTGACCGGCTGGACCGTGCACGCCGTCAGCCTGCACCGCAAGCTCGCCGCCGCCCGCCGCGACCCGCTCACCGGGCTGCTCGGACGCGACGGCTACACCACCCGGGCCCGCCAGATCACCGACCGGTACGGCGACGCCGCACTGGTCGTCCTGGTGGACCTGGACCACTTCAAGCAGATCAACGACGGACCCGGCGGGCACGCCGCCGGCGACCGCGTCCTGGCCGCCACCGCGACCCGGCTCACCGCGTGGGCGGGCAGCCGCGGGGCGGTCGGCAGGCTCGGAGGGGACGAGTTCGCCGTCGCGGTCCGGATCGGCCCGGCCCGCCGCGAGCTCCGTCTCGCCCAGCTCATGCAGCTGCTCGCGCAGCCGGTCGAGGTCGAGGACGGCGTCCTGGTCGACGTCGCCGCCTCCGTCGGCGCGGCCTCCCCCGACGTCCTCGGCACGACGGACCTCTCCCTGCTCCAGCGGGCCGCCGACGCCGCGATGTACGCGGGCAAGCACACCGGCCGCGCGGTCCTCGCCGACCGCTCGCACGCCACGGTGCCCTCCATCAACGGCCGCCGCGCCGGACGGCCGGGTACCCACACGCTGGGGCGGGCGGCATGAGCGAGACCACCACCGCCGACCCGGGCACCTGGATCCGGGGCATCACGATCCGCCAGCCCTGGACGACCTGCATCCTCGCCGGGAAGGACGTGGAGAACCGCCCGGCCCCCTGGTCCTGGCGCGGCCTGGTGCTGCTGCACGCCGGGCAGGCCACCGAGCGGGCCCCGATGCGCGACCCGCTGGTCGCCACCGCGATCCGCAGCCGCGCCCTGCCCACCCGTGCCGTCATCGGCGTCGCCCGCCTCACCGACTGCCACCAGGACGCCGCCGGCACCGCCCCGTGCTCGAAGTGGGCGCAGCCCGACGCGTTCCACCTGGTCCTCGCCGACGTCCAGGAGCTCGCGCTGCCCATCCCGTGGCTGCACGGGCAGCTCGGGCCGTGGCGCCCGCCGCAGGACCTCGTGGACCAGGTCCTCCTCCAGCTCCCCCACCTCGCTCCGGAGGGCACCTCATGAGCGGCAACCGCACCGGCGTCGCCAACGCGCCGGCCATCGTCCTCGCCGACGATCGGATCCCCTTCCCCGAGACCGACCAGGTCCTGCGCTGCCGTACGAGCCCGGCCCTGTTCCAGATCGAGGACATCCCCAACACCGACCAGGACCCCCGCGCCCGCGAGAAGGCGCTTGCCCAGGCCAAGCACGCCTGCTCCGGCTGCCCGATCGTCAAGGACTGCCTCAAGTGGGCGCTGGCCAACCCCGCCCTGACCAAGACCGGGGTATGGGCGGCGACCACCAAGCGCGACCGCACGCAGCTGCGCAAGCAGCTCGTGGCCCGGCTCGGTGAGGACTGGGTCGGTGTGGTCGCCGAACAGGACCGGCGCCGCAGGGAGCGGGCCCGCGCGGCGCGCGCCGTGCCGCCGACCGCCCGCGAACTCGCCCTCGCCCGCCTGGAGCTGGAGTCCATCCCCACCCGGCCCGCGCCGTACAACCGCTGGAAGGAACCCATCACCCCGGCACAGGCGGCGTCGAACCTGCGCGTGCTGGCGCTGGTCGCCAGCGGCAAGGCCGCGTGATGTTCACCGACTGGACCGAGGCCCTCGAAGCCGAGTCGCTGCCCCTGGACCCGAACCCCGCGCAGCAGCTCGCCGCCGCGGCCCGGGTCACCGCACGCAGCTCCCGCGACAAGGACGACCTCGGGTTGCTCCTGGACGTCCTCGGGCTGCCCACCGACACCCTCACCGCCCTGCTCCCCCTCATCCCGGAAACCGGAGACGCACCCACCATGACGAACACCCCCGCCGCCCCGGCCCTGTCCGCGTTCGAGGCCATGGCGATCTCCATGCACAACAACGGCGACTCCGAGCAGGCGATCCGCGAGGCCACCGGCCTGAGCGAGACCGAGCTCAGCGACCTCATCGCCAACCACGTCCTCGGACTGCCCCGCGAGGCCACCGCCCCGGCCACCATAGACGTCCCGGTCGTCGCGCTGCCCGTCTCCAACGCGCTCCAGGAGCTGATCGACTGGGCGACCGCGCACCCGACCGCCTCGGTCCGCAGCCGCGCCGCCCGCATCACCGCCGACCTCTCCGAACTGTCCGAGCGCCGCGACTCGGAGGCCGCGCAGCGCGAGGCGGAGGAGAAGGTCGCCAAGGCCCGCGCCGAACTGGAGAAGGCGCAGGAGGAGCTGCGCACCGTCAAGGCCGGCACCCGCACCACCACGGCGGCCGCCACCGCGCCCACCCCGATCCGGGCGGGCCTCGGCAGCGGCCGCACCAGGGAGGAGCTCGCCGCCGTCCGGACGTGGGCGCGCGCCAACGGCCACCAGGTCGCTGACGCCGGGATGGTGCCCAAGCGAGTCCTGGAGGCGTACGACGCCGCACACCAGGCGCCGGTCCGGAAGGCCGGCTGACCGTGGCCGACGACGCGATAGCCCTGGACGGATTCCTGGACGAGGAGACCGTGCCCGGCGACCTGCACGGCAGCACGGCCCGGTTCCGCCTCACCGTCTCCCCGACGGACGAGCGCACGGACGAGATGATCCTGCCGTGCAGCGTCGCCGACCCGGCGCTCGCGCACGCGGTCATCCACGACCTGGTCCCCGGCGACAAGCTCCGCGTCACCGGCTACCTCCGGCTGCCCCGCACGCCGGACGAGCCGATGTGGCTGGTCGTCACCACGCTCGCCGTGCTGGAGACCGCGCCGGAGCTGTCCGACCCGGCCGCCGTCGCCACGGCCGTCATCGAGCGCTACGGCCCGTACGTCTGCTGGTTCGATGCCGACACCACCGACGTGGAGGTGTTCACCGAGGGCGGCAAGTGGGTCGGCACCGCGCCCGAGCCGAACGGGATCGGCGAGCTGCTCGAAGCCTTCGAGCAGCGTCAGGCCGCCGGCGGCGAGTGAGCCGTCGTGCCCATCCGTCCCGAGAACCTGCACCGCTACCCGCGCGACTGGCCCCAGATCAGCACGCGGATCCGGTTCGAGCGGGCGGGCGGCCGCTGCGAGTGCACGGGCCACTGCGGCCTGGCGCACCCGGGCGGCCGCTGCCCCGCCGTCCATGAGGAGATCCACCCGGACACCGGGTCCGTGGTCGGACTCACCACCGCCCACCTCAACCACACACCCGAAGACGTGCGAGACGAGAACCTGCTCGCCGCCTGCCAGCTCTGCCACCTGCGCATCGACCACGGCCACCACCGGGTCACCCGCTCGCTCACCCTCGCCGCCCGCGCGGCCGCCGCCGGACAGCTCGGGCTCCTCCCCGAGACCGCGCTCACCCGCACCGAGCCGCCCACCCCGCCGCGCCCCACTCGGGGCCGCGCCCCGGCGGCCGCGCTCCACCAGCTGCCCTTCCCCGAGCCCGAACAGGAGACGAAGCCCATGGCCCGCATCAGCGTGAAGATCGCCCCGCTCCACCCCGACGGCACCGAATGCACCCACGCCGTCAGCCCCTCCGGCAAGCCCCGCGACCCGGACGCCGGGTGCGCCGGCCGCCGCAACTACGCCGTGGTGTGCAGCGCCTGCGGCCCGGTCGGCGAGCCGCACGGCCTGCGCGTCCTCGCCGAACCGGCGCAGACCGCGCACCGCGACAGCCACAAGGCCGCCCTCACCCCGGCCACCCGCTGACCCCCACCCGCCCGGCCGCCGGGACCACCACGGTCCCGGCGGCCCCGTCCATGTGAGGGCCGATGCCCACCACCGTCTTCGACCAGTTCACCCGCCGCACCGCCGACGTCACCGCCCAGCTCGCCGCCCTCGGCATCCCGCTCACCGCGCCGGCCCCGCCGCCCGCCGACCTCAACCCGGCCGACCCGTGGGCCAGCAACTACGCCGTCCCGGTCGACCGCTCCAGCCTCGCCTGGTGCACCGCCGTGACGATGCTCGCCGAACACCACCACACCGGCATCGACCGCCAGGTCCTCGCCGCCGACGCCCTGCTGCGCGAGCTCGGCATCCGCGGCCTCGCCCAGCTCCACTCCGACCTCCACGCGGGCGCCCCCGTCGACTACCGCTTCACCCGCTGCCCGTACTGCTCCGGCATTGGCGAGGACCCCACCCAACCGACCTGCGACGAGGTCGGCTGCGCGCCGTGGCTGGAGTTCGCCGGACACGATCACGTGTGCCCGGTCTGCCACGGCGAGGACTATCAGCCCCAGTGGTTCGCCGAAGAGCAGATGACCGAGCTCGAGGAACTGCTCGCCGACGCCATCGAGGAGCGCGAGGAGCGCGCCTTGCTCGGCTACCGGATCCGGGCCCGGCTGTACCGCCGGACGGTGCGCTCATGACGGCCCGCGCGGCCGACGGCAGGCCCTGGACCGGGCGCATGCGTACCGCGGCGCTCCGGCGGGGCCTGGTCCGGCCTGCCGAGTTCTCCACGTGGGCCGGTGCCCGCCGGTACCACGAGCGGCACGGCCGGGACCGCCGGGTGCTGGAGAAGCTGCGGGCCTCGATCCCCAAGGACGGGATCCGCGAGCCGCTCCTGCTGGGCGTCCGCGCAGCCGACCGGCTCGTCTTCGTCTTCGAGGGGCACCACCGGGCCGTCATCGCCCTCGAACTCGGGGTGCACTCCTTCCCCTTCCGGTGGTTCTGGGACCCGGACGTCCAGGCCGTGGAGCACGACCCGTTCCCGCACCACGCGCTGGGCGAGGCCGGGCAGGCGTGGCTGTGCCACCAGGAGGCGCGCTCATGACCGCCCGCTTCCGCAGATGCGGACACGGCAGCGGACCGATGCACCCCGGCGACCAGAAGGCCGTCGCGGAGTTCACCGCCATGCTCGCCGCCCGCCAGAGGCCGGCCCCGTGGACCGGCCGCGGCGACGTCGCCGTACGGATCGGCGAGCGCGGCCTGGAGCGCGGCCGGCCTCTCCCCGAGCAGCAGCCCGACACCGACCCGCTCGCCCTGGTCCTCATCCACCCCGACACCGAGACCGCCCTCACCGGCACCCTCCACTGCGCCAGGACGCGAATCCACGGCGCCTGGACCGGGCCCTACCGACTCCTCACCCACGCTCTCGCCGGATGCGACCTCCCGGCAGGCATCGACCTGAGCACCTGAGCACACGAAGCGGCCCCCGCCGTCCGGACCTTCGTCGGTCCGAGCGGCGGGGGCCGCTTTTCGTGTTTCTGGAGCCGTCAGGCCGCCGTCGACTCCGAGGCGGGCGCCTTGATCTCCACCTCTATGCCGACTGACGCCGACAGCGCCTCGATCAGCTCGCGCACCATCGTGCGGGTGCCCTCGGGGTTGCGCTCCATCGCGGCCTGGAGGGTGTCCGCGTCCAGCTTCTTGGTCGCCCGGGTCAGCGCCTTGTACGGGTCCCGAGCCGCAGGGAGCTCCGTCTTGCCTTCGATGCTCGCCAGGTACGCGAGCACGGCCTCCTCGGTGGCCTTCTTCTTCCCGGCCGCCGCCGCCGGCAGGCTGCCCGCCGCGCCCTTCACCAGGTTCGCCGTGACGCCCATGCCCTTCACCTGGATCAGGGCGAGGTACAGCAGGGCGGCCGCGTCGACGCTGTGCTCTTCGGCCAGGGCGACCAGCTCCCACGCCTGCCCGAAGCCCAGCTTCTTGGAAAGAATTCTTTCCAGGTCGTTCGATTTCCCGCCGACCATTTCGAACAGCTTCTCTGCGATCTTCCAGGACCGGATCAGCTGGTTCGCGTACTGCCGGGTGATGTCCCACTGCTCCTGGCAGTAGTCCTCGAAGTTGTCGTGCGTCGCTCGGTACAGCCGACCGTCCCTGATGACCTGGAGAGCTTTACCCGCAGCCCAGTAGGCGACCCGCAGGTTCTCCAGCGCCGCCTCGCAGCGCACCAGCAGCTGCTGCTCCTGGGCGATGAGGACCGGTGTGTCCGCGAGCTGCTTCGTCGGCAGCTGGTCGATCGACCGCGCCAACGCCACCGCCGTGTCCGGCTTCCCCGGCCCCTGCGGTGCGCCGTTGATGTTGATCTGTCGTCCCATCAGAGCATCTGCTCCATCGTCAGGGCGACGCGCATGAAGTCCTCGCGGGCGTTCAGCGCGGTGCCGCTCATCTTGTACTCGGTGACGAGCGTGCCGTTCTCGTAGGCGTGCTCATGGATCGTGTACCTGCGGATCGGGTCGGAGACGCGCGGGTAGTTCCGCTGGTCGATCCAGACCTTCACCTTGTTCAGCTGCTTCTCTTCGCGGTCCTTGCCCGGGTCGTGCATGTTGATCACGACCAGGAAAGGGATCCCGCGGGGCTTGAGGACGCGCTCGATCGTGAACTCGCACTCGTCCCAGGTGATCTTGGACGGGGTGATCGGCACGATCGCCAGGTCTGCCATCTCCAGGACCTCACGCAGGGCGTCGGCCGTACGGCTGTCGCCTAGTGGGTCCGCGCCCCACTCCGCGTCCGGGTCGACGTCCAGGAAGCCCGGGGTGTCGATGATGACCCGGCGGCGGTCAGGGTCCTGCACTATGCCCGGAAGGATGCCGGTCTTGCTCTTGGTGACGACGTAGTCGAAGGGCAGCGCCGCCTCCCGTACGCCCGCGCACCACTTCTCCAGGGTCCCCTGGACGTCGATGCCAGCGGCGACGACGGGCGAGCCGGTGTCCTCGTCCGCGTTCGACAGGACCGCCGACCGGCCGGCGCACGCAGCCGTGTTGACCGCGATCGTGGACTTGCCCGCGCCGCCCTTCTGCTGAATGACGACGATCACCTTCGCCGCCCGACCAGTTCGGGCTGCTGTCTCGGTGGCGTGTTGCACGGCTGTGGATGTGGTCATCCGATGGCCTCTCAGTCGTCCGTTGATTTCACCGCCCAGTGCGGCTACTCGGACGCGCCACAGCTTGCCAGACACGAAAGATCCAGCGCAGCCGCCCCGCCCGCTCAACGGGATGAACGCACCACACGGGGGAGAGGTACCGGGGCCGGACGCTCGGAAGTGTCCCGGCCGGAGCACTTCCGAGGGGCGACGCAGAAGGCCGGCCTCCCCAATTCGGGAAGCCGGCCCTCGGACGCGATAGCACCGCCAGTCCGTCAGGAGGCGAGCGGCCGCTGTGTCAGTCCTGGAACTCCTTGCTCTTCACGCCGTAGAACGTGGGCTTCGCGGGGCGGACCTCGGACTGCGCCATGCTGTCGGCGAGCGGCGCGAAGGTCTCGCTGCGCCGGACGACGTCGAGGAACTTGCCCAGCGCCTCCTTGTCCTCCCACAGCGCGGACGCGGTGCTGATGATCAACGACTTCAGGTGCTCCGACTCGGTCACGGTCTCGCTCGCTGCCACGCTGGGTCCCCTCCTGGTCATCGGAACGATCAGCCAACCAACTGGCGACCCACGCCCGCAAGACGGCCTTCGGCCAGGGGCCGGTCCAGGATGCTGTGCGTCCCGATCCGGTGCCACACGACGTGGGGGAGCCCGGCGACCACCGCCCGGCCGTACGACCACGTCGCGCGCCCGTCCGGCGCCCAGGTGAGCTCGTAGACGCCCGGCGCGCGGCGCACCCCCTTGATCCGTAAGCCGGGGCGGAACTGGCGGCCGGTGCGCAGGTCGGGCACGAAGGCGTCCAGGACGACGCGGCGGAAGCGCCGGCGCTGGGCGGGGGTGAGGTGCTGGAGGTCGGCGGTGAAGCGGGGGCAGGTCTCGAAGGTGGGCACGGTGGTCTCCTCTGGGCAGCACGACGAAGCCCCCGGCGGTTGCCGGGGGCTGGGTAGGCGGTGCTTCCTTGGCGGTGCGTCGTCCTTGGCGCGTGGTGATGCTCAGCGGTGCTGGATGGTGTCGTTGGGGTCGTGATGTGCGTGCTGCCGGAGAGCGATGACATTCGCGTCCGGCCCGGCGCCGCTTCCCGCCCGGCGGGCACCCGAGAAGAAAGTTCGGCCGCTGCTCCCGCCTGGCGGGACGCCGGGCTGATCGGCCTTTTCTCGCAGGTCAGAGCCGTGTGGCGTGGCTTCATGACAGTCGATATCAGGATCGTCCGGGCCGGTCAGATGTACCGCTACTACCTGCGCGAGACCGTCGTCGGCGACGGTCGCCGCCCGGCCCGCACGCCGCTGCGCGCCGCCCAGGAGCAAGCCGGGGTCCCGGTCGGGCGATGGATGGGCCGGGGACTTGCCGTGCTCGGACTCGCGCCGGGTGAGGAGGTCACCGAGGCGCAGCTGCGGAACCTGTTCGGCGAGCGGGGCCGCCACCCGGACGCGGACCGGATCGAGGCCGACCGGCTCGCCAAGGGTGAGTCGGCGACGAAGGCGTTCAAGGCTGGCGCCCTCGGACGCCGGGTGACGGTCACGGGCGTGGACTTCGTGTTCCGGCCGCAGCCGACGATCTACCTGTTGTGGGCGTTCGGGGATGAGGAGACCCGTCTGGTGATCGAGGCCGCGCACGAGCGGGCGATCGAACGGGTGCTGGAGTGGATCGAGGACGAGGTCGCGGTGATCCGGTACGGCAAGGACGGGATCTACCGGGTGAGGCCGCCCGGTGGTCTGGTCGCCGCCCGCTTCCGCCACTACGAGGCGCGTTCCGGGCGGCCCTTGCTGCATGACCATCTGCTTTTGTCGGTGAAGGGGCAGCGCCTGGACGGGAAGTGGGGCTCGATCCACACCACGGCCCTGCACGAGAACACGGTCGCGGCCTCCGCGCTCTACAACGAGCTGGTGGCCGCTGAGGTCTGCGAGGAGCTGGGGCTGGCGACCGAGCCGCGGATCGTCACTCCGGGGCGCCGGCCGGTGATGGAGATTGCCGGGGTGCCGCACGAGCTGATCCGCTGGACCTCCCGGCGCAGTGACCAGATTGCCGCCTGCCTGGCCGAGCTGGAGCACGAGTACGTCACGGCCGTCGACGACGACGGCGAGCCGCGGTTCCTGCCCGTAGTCTCCGAGCGGGCCCGCGCCAAGATGAACCAGATCGCCGCCCGCAAGACCCGCCCGCCCAAGCGGAAGACCCAGCCGCTCGCGCAGCTGCGCGTCTGGTGGAAGGTGAGCGCCATCCTCACCTCCAAGGTCGCCGCCGACGTCATCACCAACCTCCTCGAGCACGCCCGCACCGCGGCCGCCGCGATCCGGGCCCGGGTGGCGGCCGTGGTCGACGTCGCCCTGGCGGCCGTCGACGTCACCGCGACGGTGTTCGTGATGAACGACGGCGGGCGCTTCCACCGTCGGCACCTGCTCGCCGAAGCCCGCCGCCACCTCGCCCTCGTCCTGCGCGGCCGCCGCCGCGACCCCAGCCTGGACGAGGAGATCGTGGCCGCCGCCATCTCCACCCACTGCCTGGACATCAGCGAGCCGACAACCACGATCGGCCTGCTGTCGGACTACCGCCTCTACACCGCCCGGTGGTCCCTGTCCGACCTCCCCGCCCGACGCCGCCCTCCGGTCCCCGCGGCCGACCCGGACCGGTACCCCCCGGCCGATCCCGGCGAGACAGCCTCGCTCCGGCCCTCGGGCCAGGACGCGGGGGAGTGGGAGATCCCTCGCATCCCGCTCCAGTACGAGCGCGCTGTCCTCGCTGGCGCCGTGGTCCGCGAGAAGCTGCGCACCACCGCCACCGCCACCGCCGTGCGGGGCCGGGCGTACGACGTCGTCGCCCACCAGCAGGCGGCGATGCCCGAGCAGCTGCTCGCGCCCGAGCCGGCCGACCCCGAGCCCGACGACCAGGAGCCGAAGGCTGGACGCGGGGGAGCGATCGACATGACGGCGCTGCGGGCCCTGCAGAAGTCCCGCACGGACGTGGAAGCCCTCGATCTCACCGCCGACCGACTGCGCCACCTCCAGGAGGTGGCCACCAAGATGGCCGACGACTCCCGCGTCCGCTCCGACCGCCACACCGCACAGGCCGACGCCGACGCGGTGCACCCGACGCGCCCGGTGCGCCCGGACGGCCAGCAGGCGCACCACCCGCAGGAGCCCGGACCGCACCGTGGCCGGGAGGCCGGCCACTGAGTGGACTCGGTGGTGCGCACCCGGTGCGGTGGTGCGCACCGCGTCCACTCCACCGAGTGGAGTCCACCGTCCGGGAGTGGATGCCACCGTGCTCGCCATCCACTCCACCGAGTGGAGCCCACCGAGTGGAGCCCACCGAGTGGAAGTGGACGCCATCGCGGGAGTGGGGCCGCGCATCCACCCGGTGCGTTTCTCCTTGACCTCGGCTCAGGTCAAGGAGAAACGCACCGCCTCCACCGTCTCCACCCGGGCCCACTCCACCGCACCGGCTCCACCCGGTGCGCACCACTCCCGCGCGCCGGCCGCACCGGTGCGCGCACCGCCCACCGCACCGGGGCGCACTGGATGGACATGGTGCGCGCACCGGATGGACGCGGTGCGCGCACCACCGCACCGGGGCGCACCGGGTGGGTGCGCTCCACTCGGTGCGGTGGTGCGGTGGTGCGGTCAGCGGTGCGCACCGGGTGCGGAGTGCACCGCGTGCGCCAGCGCCAGGTGCTCGCCGCGCATCGCCTCCAGGGTGGCGCGGGTGTCTCCGTGGTCGTCGGGGTCGGGGATGACGTTCTCGACGAAGCGGATGATGCTGCGGGCGATGCCGGGCACCGCCGTGGTGGCGGAGTCGCGCGCCCAGTCCCGCAGCGCGGACAGCAGCACGCACCCGACCTCGTCCAGCACGAAGGAGTCCGCGCACAGGTCGGCAGCCTCTCCGTCCACGGCCGTGACGGGCCAGATGATGTCCTCGGCCAGCCGCAGCAGGACGAACGCCAGCTCCGGGTCCGCTTCCGCCCGCCCGGCGACAGCGGCGCCGCCACCCATCTGCAGCGCCAGGAGGTAGTCGAAGCCCCGCTCCACCTGCTCGGGCGTCAGCGGCGTACGGGTCGGGATCAGGTACGGCATGAAGCGCTCCTCACGATGACCGCCGCGCGACTCACGGCGTCGTCTTCGTAGGGTCGGCGCGCGGCCCTGTGGACAGAGGCCAGAGAACTCTCCCCCCTGAGCCGAAACCGGCGAATCAGGTCTGCAAGGGCCAAACCGGGCCCCCTTGTCCAGGGTGGTCGGCCCGACCTCGAGTCCGACCACACCCCCTCGTCCACCTCTGCTACCGGCCCGACCACGGCCACGTTTCCCCTAGACAGCGTCCGCTACCGGTCTCGGTCAGACCGCGGACAAGGGGGGTCCGTGCACGCTGCTTTTTCGCCCCGACCGCCCCGGCCGGGGCAGCGAAGGAGAGCAGACGATGACGACCACCCACCCGGAGGCCGGGCAGCACCGCCGCTCGGGCCAATCACACCGGAAGGCCGGCGCCTGGCGGGCAAGCCCAAGGGGGATCCCTGGGTGCCCACTTCGAAGGCCCCTTTGGAACCCCCTTTGGTGCCCGGCACCCCAGGCCGGAGGAAAACCCCTTGTCAGGGCCGCAATCGGCGCGAAAACTGCGCCGTCACAACCCTCTTCTCTCCTCTACATGTCCGTAGTGGAGGAGATCATCGGGTTCCGGGGGGCCCGGACGTCCTCCCAGGCCGGGCGCGGCCAGCGGCAGCAGCCGCGGCGGCGGTTGGCCGGCGGCCGGTTGCGAGCAACGAGGGAGCAGAGCTGATGGCGGGGAAGCGGAAGAACAACCCGGCGGGGTCGACGAACATCTACCGCGGCGACGTGCTGCGCGTGCTTGGAGCGCTGAAGGTCGCGACGGCTGATCAGATCCAGCGGATCGGCGCACCGCACCTGACCTTCCGGCACGCCGACAAGGAGACCCCGTCGAAGCGGAAGCAGGCCCGCACGGCCTCGCACACGGCCGCGCTCTCCGACATGCGCAAGCACGGCCTGTCCGAGAACGGCGGCTCCACCGAGACAGGGGACGCCCTGCGGAACCTGACCCCCAAGGGCCTGGAGGCTGCCTCCTACGAGCTGCGGCGCCCGGTGACGGAGATGGGCTCCACCGCGCGCGGCGCGGGCTCCAGCGGCGCCTCCCACCCCATGGCCGTCAACGAGACCGTGATCGCGATGCTGCGCCCGAAGCCGAACATGGCCAGGCTCGCCGTCGACCCGCCGCACGTTCAGGCTGCCGCCCAGGCCGCCGTCGACGGACCGGACGGGATCGGCACGATCGCCTCGTTCTGGACCGAGGTCCCGCTCCCGGCGACCGGCACCTGGAACGCGCCGGGCAAGGGCGGCGCCCAGGCAGACATCGTGCTCACCGCCCCGCAGGACGGGGTGCCGCTGCTGTTCATCGAGGTCGACAACTGCCACGAGACCGCCGAGGAACTCGCCGACAAGCTGGAGAAGTACGCCCGCTTCTTCAAGCGGAAGGTGAAGGACACCGACGGCAAGGAGCGTCCGATGTGGCGTACGCGCTGGACGGTCCCCGAGGGCCGGTACGGCGATGCACCGCATCCGCCCGTGCTGCTGGTGTTCAACCGCATCGGCGAGCGCAACCCCAACCGCACCGTCCCGCGCCTGCAAGAGCTGACCCGGCACCTGTGGCAGGGGGAGCGGCAGCGTGGCGGCCACCATCTCTACGACCGGAAGATCCCGATCATCGCGGTCGGGCTGAACCAGCTGCGCCAGCACGGTCCGGCCGGCCCGGTGTTCGCCCGCTTCGGACGCAGCGGCCCGCAGACCCTCCTGGAGGCGATCGGCAACCCGCGCTTCGAGGCCGCCCAGGCCCGTGAGGAAGAGGAGGCCAAGGCCCGCGCGGCGGAGTACCAGGCACAGGTACGGCGCGCGGCGCAGGAACACGACGCGAAGAAAGCCGCCGAACGCGAGGCCCGCCGTCCCGTCTGCACCGGCTGCGGGGCGAAGTTCACCGACACCCGCTGGAAGGCCGTAGAGCCGAAGGACTGGGGAGCCACGAAGGACTCCCACCCGCACCTGTGCGACACCTGCAAGCAGATGGCCCGCGCCGGCGTCAGCCCAGCGGCTGACGCCCAGGAGCGCCAGGAGCCGGTACGCAACGAGGCAGCGCCGGACGACTTCTGGGAGGAACCCCAGCGCCCCGTCTGCACCTGGTGCGGTGCCGCGTTCACCGACGAACGGTGGAAGGCGACCAAACGCGTCGGCTGGACCGCTTCCCCGGCGAAGCATCCGTCTCTGTGCGGGGACTGCGATCAGCGGTTCGAGGCCGAGGACCGGGCCTGGGGCGTGAGCCCCCGGCAGGAAGAGCGCGACCAGGAGCAGGGCCAGGCCGTGCCCGAGCAGAAGACCACCGGCTGGCTCTCGCGCCTGCGTCGCTGAGCCGGGCAAGCCCAAGGCAGCCCTGGGCAAGCCCGCGCGGTCGGGTGATCCGACAACAGCGGGGCCGGACAGGATCCCCTGCCCGGCCCCGCTGAGAATTCCCGGCTGCTCAGGTGCCGCCCTTGGGGCTGCGGTTGGCGACCCAGTTCGGATCGCGTACGGGCACCGGCACCGGGGTGTCGGTGCCCGGGGCGCGCAGGATGCGCCAGCTGGTGCGCGGCGCGGTGACGGCGTGGGCCAGGGCGACGACGGCCTGCCGCCCGGCGCCGCCCCGGACCCACGTCCCGGTGAAGCGGACCTGATCGGCTGCCCAGTCGCTCAGCCGCTGCCACGGGCGCAGCCGCCCGAGCAGATAGCCGGCCGCGAGCGCGGCGGCCGCGGTGACGACGACGCCCACCATCAGGACCACCGCATCCCGATCGCGGACAGCAGCTCCATCCGCTCCGGCGTCAGCGTCGCCGCCCGGGAGCGCTGGTTCCCGATCCAGGCCCCCAGCTTGTGCTGCCGCTCCTCCTGGTCTTCGCCGACGATCCGCTCGACGTGCTTCCTCGGGACGTGGAGGTGCCCCTCGCGCTCGTAGAACTGCTTGGCGGCCTCGTAGTTCATCGCCCACTTGTCGGCCTGCGTACGGCGCGGCGGCGGCTTCTCGTCCTCGGTCGCGGGCTCGATCCCGAGGACCTGCTCGCACATCCACTGCTGCACGGTCGTGAGCTGGTCCCAGCCGAGCCGGACCGACTGCACCCACCGCCCGAGGTCCTCGCCCTGGCGCACGACGTCGCCCGCCTCGGTGGGCAGCGCCTCACCGGCGTCCAGGTGCATCCGGACCAGGTGGAAGCACCGCTGCCACGTCACCGGCCACGACGGGCACCAGGAGGCGTCGATCTCCTCGAGCTGCTCGCGCCGCTCGTCCGACAGCGCTCCGGCCGACGACTCCACCGGCAGGCCCTCGGCACGCCGCTGCTCGTTCTCCTGCGCTTTGCGGGCGGCGGCCCGCGCGTTCTTCAGGAAGATGCCCACCTTCGCGCCCTGGAAGGTTGCGTCCAGCGGGGCCAGAAGGTGCCCGTGTTCGGCCGCCCAGCCGCGCGCGGCGGCCAGGCCCTCCTCCCACGCGACGTCGTAGTGCGACCAGATCATGCCGAGCTTCTCCAGCTGCGCGACGCGGTCCTCGTCCATGTCGCCGCGGGCGTAGAACCTCCTGGCGTCGGCGGTCCACTGCCCGAGCGGGAACCCGGCGAGCGAGGCCGGCCACCCTTCGCCTTCCGCCTCCTGGTCGTCGGCGGCGGGCACGCGGAACGTGAACGGCACGCGGAGGTCGCCGTGCTCGCGGGCGTAGATGACGGCGGCCTCCACGCCGCGCCGCCAGTGCTCGTGTTCCGGGTTGAGGACGCGCAGGTTGATGAACGCGGCGAGGGCGGCCGGGTCGCGGGGCGTGGAGAACTTCAGCAGGGCCTTGGCGGGGGCGCTGACGCCTCCGGAGCCCTCGCCGCTCCCGTTCGTGCTCTTGCCGCTGTCGTCCTTGCTGACGGGCTTGTAGCGGCTCGGTGCCTGCTGCTCCGCGAGGGTCTCCACGATCCTGGCGTCGTGGGCCCGCAGCGCCTCCAGGAGCTTGGCGAGGCCGCCGAACGCCCGGGAGGTCAGCATGTTGTCCGCCGTCTCGCCCGGCCCGAGCAGGACCGGCACGACCAGGCTGGCCATCTTGCCCTCGCCGGGCTGCATCCGCAGCGCCCGGCCCACGGCCTGGACGAGGTCGGGCATGGAGCCGCGTACGTCGGCCCAGTAGACGGAGTCGCAGTTCTTGGTGTCGACGCCCTCGCCCAGGACCTTCACCGAGCACAGGAAGCACTTCTCCACCACGGTGCCGTCCGTGGCGATCCCGGCCGCGAACTCGCCCAGCAGCCGACGGCGGTGGAGCGGCTTGTGGTCGCCGCACAGCCAGTCCGCCCAGATCGTCTTGGGATAGAGCTCGGGGTCGGATGCGTGCAGCTGCGCGGCGACGTCGGGAAGGCCGGCCGCGAACGCTTCGGCCTCCTTCACCACGTGGTGGAACACGAGCGTGCGCCGGAAGCCCTCCTCCGCGGACGCCTTCACCAGGGCGGTCTGGAGCGCGGCGAGCCGGGCCCCGCGCACCTCTGCCGAGCGGCTTTCGGCGCCCAGGAGCTGCGCGGCCTGGAGCGCGGTGTCGGTGACGTCCACGCAGACGACCTGGTAGGGGGCACAAATTCCCCGGTCGATGGCCTCCGAGAGCGTCAGGGTGAAGCAGCGGCTGCCGAAGGGGCCGTCGGGGTCGTCTTCCATGCTCGCGACCAGCTCGCCGGGGGCGCCGGCCTCGTCCTCGTCCCCGAGCTGCCACAGCCGGGGCGTTGCCGTCATGTAGAGGCGGCGCAGGGACGGGATCTTCTGGTTGTCGTGGACGACCGCCCACGGCTTCCCGATCCGGCCCGAAACGCGGTGGGCCTCGTCCACGACGATCAGGTCCCAGGCCGCGAGGCCCCCGGCGTGCGCCCGCTCCAGCGTGCCCAGACCGAGGCTGGCGTACGTGGCGTACACGGTCACCTTGTCCAGGCCCCGCGTCCACTCCACCAGCTCGTCCACGTCCGTGGTGTTGGGGAAGGACACCTCCTCACCGCGCAGCGAGGACACCCCGATCATCGGCCCCCGGCGGCCTCCCTCGCGCCACGCGGCCTCGGTCTGGGCGAGCAGGTCCAGCGAGGGCACGAGCACCAGCACACGGCCCGCGTGGAGCTCCTCCGCGCTGCGGACCGCCACCCGGGTCTTCCCGGACCCGGTCGCCATGATCACCTGCGTTCGAAGCCCTCGCTCGGGCACAAGTGATCTTGCAGGCAATTCGAGGGCGCGAACGACCGCGTCAATGGCTTCTCGCTGGGCTGCCTCGCGCTGATCAGCGCGGTCGGTGCTCGACATATCGCCTGCCTTCTCCTGTGGTGCCGTCCGGTCGATTCGAGCGGCGGGAAACGGGAAACCTGCACGTAGATTGGCCACAAGGGCTACGGTGGGACTGACGCGATCGGCTGGTTGATCCGCCCCGCCGGAGCATCGGCAAGGCGGCCGGATGGATCTCGATAACCCTCCGGAGCGGTCCAGGGTGGTGTGCTCTGAGTCCAGAGTCTATCTCGCTCTCAGAAATGAAGCACAAGGAATGCCGAGATTCCCCCGAACGTGGCTGAAAGCTGTTAGTCTTGCCTTATCGCCAGCCAATCCAGGACCTTGACGCCCCCTCAATCCGGCCTCCCCCCGGGTGGCCGGCCCCGAGTCCCCGGTCACCCGCCCGACTACCTGTCACCTCCCCTTCCTCTTGCTGCTGCTCGGGCCGCAAGGCCCGTGGGTGGGCCGCGCGGAGCGTGGCACGCCTGGCCGGTGGGGGAGTGGGGCGCGCGCCCTGGGTGGCTGGAGCGCAGCGGAGGCCACGGGTCGGCCGGAGGCCGGCCCCAGCCCGCAACGCGGGCCGGATGCCCTGCGGTTGGGTGGCGGGCGCGGAGCGCGTGCCGCCCGGCGGTGAGCGGAGCGAGCCGCCTCCGCTCACGCGGAGCGGGAGCGGCCGGGGCGCGCAGCGCCCCGG